>CAVWUH010000001.1:0-1258350 GCA_963758195.1 uncultured Acidobacteriota bacterium
TCTACTTGGTTCAGTTGACTGCTATCGCGAAGAAATCGAAGCGTGGATCACGACGGTGCGCAACCAGAGCGCGCTGGAGCGGCAGGAGAGTGGGAAGGAAGGGCGCTTCACCGGCCAGCGCGCGATCAATCCTTTCACCAACGAAGAGATCCCGATCTGGCTCGGCAACTTCGTCCTGCCGCAGTACGGCACCGGCGCGCTCATGGCCGTCCCGGCGCACGATCAGCGCGACTTCGAATTCGCGAAACAGTTCGGACTGCCGATTCGCGTCGTCGTCCGCCCGGCGAATGGGGAGACGACCGACGCGAACGCGATGACCGAGCCGTTCACGTTCAAGGACGAGAGCGGCGTCGCCGTGAACTCTGGACCGATCGACGGATTGCCGGTCCCGAAGGCGATCGAGCGGATCATTCAGATCATCGAAGAGCGCGGCATCGGCAAAGGGACGGTTCGCTATCGGCTGCGTGATTGGCTCATCTCCCGGCAGCGCTACTGGGGCACGCCGATTCCGATGATCTACTGCGGCGCGGCATGTGGCCTGGTACCCGTTCCGGTAGAACAGTTACCAGTGACTTTGCCATTGGATGTGCCATTCACCGGACGCGAGGGAAATCCGCTGGCGAAGCACGAGGCGTTCGTCAACGTCGCCTGCCCGCAGTGCGGCGCGCCGTCGCGGCGCGAGACGGACACGATGGACACCTTCGTCGACTCGTCGTGGTACTTCCTCCGCTTCATCACGCCGCGCGACAGCGAGAAGATCTTCGACTCGGCGCTCGTGAATCGATGGTTGCCCGTCGATCAGTACATCGGCGGCATCGAGCATGCCATCCTGCATTTGCTCTACGCGCGCTTCATCACGCGCACGCTGCACGACATAGGCCTCGTCGACTTCGAGGAGCCCTTCACGAACCTCTTCAATCAGGGCGTGATCACGAAGGAAGGCTACAAGGATCCGCACGGCTCCTGGGTGCCGCTCGATGAAGTGCAGTGGCGCGACGACAAGCCGTATCGCGGCGACATTCCGCTTACGCCCGAAATGTCGAAGATGTCGAAGTCGAAGTTCAACGTCGTGCCGCCCGACGAGCTGATCGCGAAGTACGGCGCCGACACGGAGCGCGTCTACACGCTCTTCATCGCGCCTCCGGAGAAAGAGGCCGCCTGGTCCGACGAGGGCGTGATCGGCGCCTACCGTTTTCTCGGGCGCGTGTGGCAGATGGGGAATCAGATCGCGGATCGCAGTTCGCAGATCGCAGCGGAAGTTCCAGCCGCGGTCGTGCGCAAGACGCATCAGACCATCGACGCCGTGACGCGGCGCATCGAGAAGTTCGAGTTCAACACGGCGATCTCCGCGCTCATGGAGCTGTCGAACACCCTCGGCGAAGCGATCGGCGCGGGTGGGGGCGAGGAGTTGCGCCAGTCGTACGAAACGCTGCTGCAGCTGCTCCATCCGTTTGCACCGCACATGACCGAGGAGTTGTGGGCGATGCTGGGGAACGAAGGATTCGTCCTCACGTCGAAGTGGCCGGTCGCGAATGTCGCGCTGATGCAGGAAGACACCGTCGTGATCGCGGTCCAGATCAACGGCAAGCTGCGCGCGCAGATCGAAGTCGCCGCGCCGCCGTCGGAGGCTGTGGTGATGGACGCGGTGTTCGCGAATGAGAGAATCATCCAATGGACCTCGGGCAAAGAGGTCGTGAAGAAGATTTATGTCCCCGGAAAACTTGTGAATCTCGTCGTTCGATGAGGGTGCCGATGAAAAAAGCAATCGTGGTTCTGTCGCTCGCGCTCGTCAGTTTCTTCGCCACCGGCTGCTTCGAGATCGAGCAGTCGATCAACCTGCAGAAAGACCTTTCCGGCACTGCTGACTTTCACCTCGGCGTCGACCTCGAGCCGATGGTGGTCGTCATGGCGCAGTTCGGGCGCGAGATGGAAGGCAAGAAAGGCCCGATGACCGACGCCGAGCTCGCGCAGGCGAAGGCCGATTTCAAGAAGCAGTCGAAGTCGAAAAAGAGCGAATCGGAGCAGCCGTCGCGCGCCGACATCGAGAAGCAGCTGCCCAAGGGCGTGAAGCTCCTGGACTTCAAGGCCACGGAGCGCGATTTCGGCATGGCGACCGATTTCAAATTCGGATTCGACAACCTGCACAGCCTCATCGGCGTGAAGCTGCCGTCGAAGGGCGATGATCCGTCGAAGAAGAACATCATCGACACCCCGTTCGAAGGCCTCGAGCTGATCGAAAAGGGCGGCACGATCACGCTGCAGACCAAGCCGGTCAATCCCGCCGAATCCGTGAAGGAACAGGCCGCCGACGCGCCGAAACTCGACGCCGCCACGGAGAAGATGGTCAAGCAGGCCTTCGACAAGATGCGCGTCGCGTACCGCATCACCGCACCGTTCACGATCGTCTCCCACAACGCCACGCGCCGCGAAGGCGACACGCTCATCTGGGAGTACGACATGAAGCGCTTCGAGCAAATGGCCAAGTCGAAGAAGCCGGACGACATGCAGGTGAGAGTGGTTTACAAGCGGTAATACAGATCGCGGATCGCAGAACGCGGATCGCAGGGTCCCGTCCGCGAGGGTTTCGTGACGGGCGGGTGCCTACCTGCGATCTGCGATCCGCGATCTCGTCCATGCTAGATTGCTCCCGCGCATGAAACGTCTCGTTCCGATCGTTCTTCTCCTGCTCTCGGGCTGCGGCTACGCGCTCGTCGGGCATAGCAATTTCCTCGATCCGACGATCCACACGATCGAGGTGCCGGCGTTCGTGAATCGCACGACGCGCGTCGAGCTCGAACAGCGCGTGACGCAAGCCGTCGCGCAGGAATTCGTGTCGCGCGGCCGCTTCGCGCTGGTCACCTCGGAGGCCGGAGCGGATGCCGTGCTGCGCGGCTCGATCGATTCGTTCGGCATCTATCCGATCGCCTTCGATCAGGGACGGGCGACGCGCTACCAGATCTCGATCACCGCCAAGATCGAGCTCCTCGATCACAGGAAAGGCGACACGGTGATCTGGAAAAACGATCAGTACCGCTTCACCGAGGACTACGAAGTCAACGTCGGAACCACCGACGCCTTCGATCAGGAGACCCGCGCGATCCAGGAGATCGCGGTGCGCTTCGCCGAGGGACTCGTGACGAACCTGCTCGAAGGATTCTGACCTTCGGAGCGCAGGCGACATTTGCCTGCTGCCACCGGTGGACGGTAGACGGGTAACAGGGGACTCATGCTCAACGAGCAAGCGTCCCCTGTGGCCTGTCTACCGTTGACTGTTTGTGCTGGCCATACCGTCACTTGAAGCTGCAAAGGTTTTCCGCCTCAAAAACGAAAACGGCGCACCCTCGGGTGCGCCGTTCGTGCCGTCGATGCAGACCGCTTATTTCGCGGAGCGCTTCGATGCGGCCGCGAGGCGTGACTTGTAACGATTGGCCGTGTTGTCTTTGATCAGGCCGGTCTTGGCCGCCTTGTCGATCGCGGAGAAACCGGATGCAAGCGTCTCCTTGTCCGCGTCGCCGCCCTTGACGGACGAGCGTGCCTTCTTGAGCGCGGTACGGAGAGTCGACTTGTCGGCGCGGTTCCGCGCCTTCCTCTTTTCGGCCTGGCGTCTCTGCTTCTCGGCCGATTGAATATTCGCCATGAATCTGCTCCTGCTGACTAAGTGGTTTCTGAAAAACGGGGCATTCTACTTCGTTTCGATCCCTAACTGCTTCAGTTTCTGTCGCGCCAGCGCGGCTTCCTGAGAGCGCGGATGCTCGTGCAACACATATTGGAGCTGCACAACTCCCTGTGCTTTCTCACCGATGCTGATGTACGCGTACCCCTTCTTCAGCAGCGCACCCGGGACCTTGTCGGACTTCGGGTACTTGGTGACGACGTTGTCAAACTGCTCGATGGCCTCTCGATATTTCTTCTGCGAGAAAAGGGCCTCGCCGATCCAGTAGCTGGCGTTGTCGGCCAGGTCGGGAACCTGGTTGACGTCGAGGAACTCGCGGAAGCCCTCGATCGCCAGATCGTAGTTCCCGCGCTGGTAGTCGCGATACGCGGCCTGGTAGATCTCCGTCGGATCCGCGGACGGGGACGCGGCGTCGCCGGGACCGTGACCTGACTGCCGACGGCGCAGGCGCGGTCGTCGAGCCGGCGGGCGCCGCGGGCGCCGGCGCCGAGGTTTCCAGCGCCGCCAGACGCGTCTTCACGTCTTCGATGTCGCGGCGGATCTGCGCGAGCTGCTGCGTCACGCCATCGACGCGATAGCTGGTCTGCTCGATCGTGCCGGTCGTGGACTGGATGCGCTCCTCGATGTCGTTCGACCTTTGCGACCAAGGTCGCGTTCGACTTCAGCAGCGTCTCCGTCTGCTCGGCGATGCGGACGTTGACGCCCTGAACTTCTTCCTTGCTCGAGGCCGTGCGCTTGATGTTCGCCAGCTCTTCCTGCAGCTCCGAGATCTGGCGCTGCGCCGACTCGAAGTCCGAGGTCGAGACGCATCCCGTCGCGACGAGCAGGGCCGCCAACGACGTGGCGACCACCACCATCATGGGTCGGAATCTGTTCATGCTCTACTCGGCTCTCACCAGGACGAGATGCGCGCGGCGGTTCTGCGACCAGGCCGCGTCGTCGTGTCCTTCTTCGAACGGACGCTCTTCGCCGTAGCTGACGGTGCGGATGCGGCCGGCGTCGACGCCGAGCGTCATGAGGTAGTCCTTCGCGCTGTTCGCGCGACGATCGCCGAGGGCGAGGTTGTACTGCTCCGTGCCGCGCTCGTCGCAGTGACCTTCGATGAGCAGGCGGTAATTGCGGCCGACGTCGCTCTTGAGCCAGCTCGCCGAACCGGTCAGCGCGGTCTGCGCGTCGCCGTCGAGCGTCGCTTCGTCATAGTTGTAGAACGCGTCGCGGATGTAGCCCTTCTGCTGCGCCCACTTGTTGAGCGACTCCATGTCCGTCGGAACGGTTTCTTCCTGAACCGGCGGTTCCTTCACGAAGTCTTCCCGCGGTTTGACTTCCTCGGCGGGCGGAGGAGGCGGCGGCGCGATGTCCGGCGCGGCCGATTCCGTCGGCGTGACCGCGGGCTCGATGGTCTTCTTCTTCGTCTTGCAGGCCGGGACGAGCAGCATCAGAACAACGGCCAGGCTCGTCAGTGTGATTTTCGTCAATTGCTTCATCTTGCGTTCACTCCCTTTACGGATCATAGCGCTTCACTCTGGTTTCTTCGACCAGTCGGGTTCCTTGTTTTCAGCATTGAATGTGAGCTGCAGCAGATCGCCGCCGTCGACGCGCATCCGGTAGACCTGCCACTTGCCGCTGCGATTCGACTGGAATGCAATCCACTGTCCGTCCGGCGACCACGTCGGCTGCTCGTTCGAGCCTTCGCCGGCGATGATGCGGTTCTCGCCGTTGATGAGATTCGCGATGCGGATCTGGAAGCGCCCATCGACCCGCGAGGTGTAGGCGATGCTCTCGCCATCGGGCGAGAAGACCGCGTCGTCGTTCCAGTTGCCGTCGTGCGAGATGCGGCGCTCGTTCGTTCCTTCGGCGTCCATGACGTAGATCTGCGGCGTGCCGCTGCGTCCCGACGTGAACGCGATCTGCCGTCCCTGCGGACTCCATTCCGGCGTCGATTCGATCGAGCTCGTGCTCGTAAGGCGGCGCAGATTCGAGCCGTCGTCCTTGATCACGTAGATGTCGGGATTGCCGCGCACGGAGCCGACGAAGGCGATGTCGTTGCTGATCGGCGAGAACGTCGCCGACGTATTCAGCGCGAGGCCGCTCTTGATGCGAAGACGGCCGCCGCCGCGCCGGTTGATGATGTACATGTCGCTCGTCCCTTGCGCGAAGGACGTGTAGACCATGCGCTCGTTGTCCGGCGACCAGCTCGGAAGAATCGAGAGTCGCCTTGTGCGTCGTGATCTGGCGCTGGTTCGAGCCGTCCCAGTCCATCAGCCAGATTTCCCAGAAACCGCTGCGGTTCGACGCGAACGCGATCTGCGTGAGGAACACGCCCGGCCGCCCGTTCACCGCGCGCACGAGCTCATTCGCCAGCATGTGCGCCGTGCGCGAGAGCGCCGCTTCCGGCGCGCGATAGCGCTTCTTCAGCTGCGAGGTTCCAGTCTGATCGAAGAGCCGGGCCTCGACGACGTAGTCCTCGCCTTCGAGCCAGACGTTGAGCTGCAGGTGGAGCTGCGCTTCGATTCGTTTGAGAAGATCGGGCGTGACGGCCACCGCCGGCGGCAACGGCGCGATAGCGAAGATGCCGGAGTAGGCGATGTCGCGCGTGAGCGGGCTGAAAAAGCCCTCCCGCACTTTGTCCGCCGAAACTGCGACCGGTGCGGGACTGCCGGCCGGCTTGAGCTCCGGAAACGGCATCGCGATGCGGACGATCTTCGCCGCCTGATCGGGCGACATCGTGGTGGTGATGTCCGTCTGCGCGAATGCGCCGATCGGAATCAGCGAAGCGAGAACCACGGCTCCCGCCAATTGCCAACTGCCAACTGCCAACTTCATCGTTCGTCTCTTCATCGGAAAGTGAGATGCACTCCTAAGTACGTTCCTGAATACGCAAAGGGCAGAGGATTGAGCGGATTCGAGCTCCGAACGGCGCTGAGCGCCGCGCGGTCGAACGTGCCGTTGCCGCTCGAGGTCTCCACCTTTGCTTCACTGATCGTGCCGTCGCGCTGAATGCGGAAGTAAACGAGCGCCGCCGCGCCGGAAACGAGCTGCGGGCGGAACCAGTTGCTGCCGATCTTCCGCTGCATGCCCTGGATGTAGAGGCTGTACGGAAAATCGCCCCCTTCCAGTCCGGTGACACCCGAACCGCCGACCGGAACTTCGACCGCTGTCGACGTCGCCGGTGCCGCGACTCCTGGCGGCGCCGCGACCGGTTTCGCAACCGGCGGAGCCTCGGAGCCTTTCTTGGGCGAACGACCAAACGGGGAGAGAGGCACCGTGTTCTTCTCGACCTTCGGTGTCGGCTTCTCGACCGCCGGTTTCGGTTCTTCGATCCTGGGCTTCGGTTGCTCGATCTTTGGTTTCGGTTCGTCGATCGTCGCCTTCTCGATGGGCTTCGTGGTGCGCGGACGTGGCGCGGCTTGTGGCATCGAAGCGAACTGTATCGACACCATCGTCGCCGGCGTCGGAGCCGTCGCGTGCATCGCCGCGTACACGGCGAGACCGGTCAGGCCGACGTGGAGGAGAAGCGAGATGGCCATCGCCGAAGACGCTCCTCGGTCCAGCGCGGCGCGCTGGTCAAAGACGTCAGCGACGGGGTCTCGCATTCCGTTCTCCCGGTCGCGTGATCATGCCGAGCTGTTCCACGCCCGCCCTGTTCATCACATCCAGCACCGTCACCACACGCCCGTAGGGCACGCCCTCGTCGGCCTCGAGCAACGCCCGCTTGATTCTGCGCGAGCGCAATGCCGGCCCGAGGGAAGCATCGAGATTGTCGGACCCGACGGGAAGACCGTCGAGATAGACCGCACCCGCTTGCGTCACGGTCACTTTCGACGGGTTGTTCGACGCCAGCTCGAAGCTACGCCCTTCTGCCTGCGGCAGGGAAACGTCGAGCCCCTGCGTCAGCATCGGCGCCGTGATCATGAAGATGATCAGCAGCACGAGCATGACGTCGACGAGCGGAGTGACGTTGATCTCCGCCATATCGCCGAGGTCGTCGGATTCGCGCAATCGAAAAGACATGATTGGTTAACTAGTTGTCGGTTGCTGGTTGTCTGCGGTTTCTCGGCCAACCGGCACTCTTGTTTAGACGTTCGAGGTCTGCTCGAAGTAACTACGCACGCAACAGATCGCAGTATGCAGAATCTGGCGACGAATCGTCCCGGTTCTTTGAGTGACCGGTTGCTGTCTGGAGATCCGGGGTGACTCGCGTAACCACAGACAACCAGCAACCAGAAACCAGCAACAGAACCGCGAACTGCCTCACGTAAAGTTGCGCTCCGTCAGATTGAGAAACTCCAGCGTAAAGTCTTCCATCTCGCCGCGCGCCTGGCGCAGCTTCGAAACGTAGTGGTTGTAGGCGAGGAGCGCGGGAATCGCGGCGAAGAGTCCGGCAGCGGTGTTGATGAGCGCTTCGCTGATGCCGGGCGCGACCGCCGTGATCGACGTCGATCCGGTCGCGCCGATCGTTCCGAAGGCCTGCATGATTCCCCAAACCGTTCCGAAGAGTCCGATGAACGGCGCGGCCGCGGCCGTCGTGGCGAGGAACGGGACGAAGCGCGAGAGCCGCGCCGCTTCGATGCGCGAGGCGCGGATGAGCGAGCGCTCCACGCTGTCAAGCGACTTCACTGTCTGCCGTCCGCCATCGCCGTGCGCGATCTGCGCTTCGATCTCGGCGTAACCGGCGCGAAAGAGTCCGACCAGCGAAGAATGCGCCAGCGGACCGACGCCCGACTGGACGTCGGCAAGGCGTTTTGCTTTGCGAAAGAGAGGCATGAACCGCTTCGACGCGCGCTGCGACCGGCGGAAGCGCTGCGCCACCGCGATCATCACGCCCCACGAGCAAATCGAGAAGAAGAGAAGCACCGCCAGGACGGCCTTGCCGACCCATCCGGTGTGCAAAAAAGCGGACCAGAGTTCCACGGCGCGGAGGGTAGCATACGGATCGCGTCCCCTCTCCCGAGCCGGCCCGGCCGGCAGCGCGGGTTGGCCAAGCCTAGGGCGCGCTTCACGATCGGAATCGCCGGCCTCGTTGAGACAAATGACATCGTCAATGTCATTTGAAGGCGGGAGAGGGGACGCGCGGGAACTACAACCTGCCGGTCTCGATGTCGTCGAGATCGCGCTCGAGTTTCGATTCCTTGTCCTTGACCTCGCCGTACTCCTCCTGAATGCGGCCCTTCACGCGATCGCGAGCACCTTCGTGTTGACGCGCCGGGTTGTCGGTGAGATCGCCCCACGCTTCCTTCACGCTGCCCTTCACCTGGTTGAGCACGCCGCCGACTTTGTTGGCCGTGGCTTCTTCCGCATCGGTACGATTGTTCTTGTTGTCCATGTCGTCTCCTTATCGGGTTTGCAGATCGCAGATCGCGGATCGCAGGCGAGAATCCAACGGTCTTTCCTGCGATCCGCGATCTGCGATCCGCGATCTCTAAGAAGTGCAAGCAGCGGACCGGAAGAGGTAAAGTGCGCGTTCGGTTCTGCCTGCTGATGGCCCCGTAGCTCAGTTGGATAGAGCAGCGGTTTCCTAAACCGTTTGTCGGAGGTTCGAGTCCTCTCGGGGCCACCATTGGTTGTCCGTTGTCGGTGGTCGGTGGTCTGGGAATTGTCGGGGGCGTCGCGGTTGCGTAACAGGGGCGTGCAGGTGCTCTTGTAGAGTGAACCGCTCATGCGCCGCTTCGCTGTGATCGTCGTTCTGTTCGCCTTTGGCGTGTTCGCGCAGGAGCGGGGCAAGCTCACCGAGAAGGTTGTCACGCGCGCGGACAAGACGGAGTCGTACACGCTCTACCTGCCGTCGTCGTACGACCCGGCGAAAGACCAGCCGCTGCTGCTCGTGTTCGATCCGCGAAGCCGCGGAACGGTGGCGGCGGAGATCTTTCGCGAGGCAGCGCAGGAGTTCGGGTGGATTCTCATCAGCTCGAATGGCACGCGCAGCGATTCGGGGCTCGAGCCGAACGAGCGGGCGTTGCGCGCGCTGCTTCCGGAGATCAAGCTCTACGGCGTCGATCCGAAGCGCATCTATGCGACCGGTTTCTCCGGTACGGCGATGGTGGCCTGGGGGCTGGGGCTGGAGACGAAGGGGCTCGCCGGCGTGATCGGAGTGGGTGGTCGGCTCGTGGATGGGTTGCCGCCGACGGAGTTCCCGTTCGCGAGCTACGGCTTTTCCGGCGAGACGGACTTCAACAATCGCGAGATGCGGGCGATCGACGCGATTCTCGAGGGAGCACACAAGCCGCATCGCTTTCGTCAGTTTCCGGGCGAGCATTCGTGGATTCCCGCCAGCCTCGCGCCCGATGCTCTCGGCTGGTTCGAGATCCTGGCGATGAAGGAAGGGAAGCGCACGCGCGACGACGCGATCGTGGCGAAGGTCTACGCGCGCGACTTCGCGGCGACGGCATCGGCGACACCGCGCGAAGCGCTGCGCATGCATCGCGGGATCGTGTCGACGTACGACGGGCTGCACGACGTCAGCGAATCGAAAGCTGCGATCACCAATCTCGAACGCGATGAGAACGTAAAGCGCGCGATCGAAGAGGAAGCGAAGTGGGATCGTTACGAAGAGCGTTTCGTCAAGGACGTGATTGGAAACGTGGGCGCGATCTATTCCGAGGTGCGCCAGGACGAGATGCGGCCGACGCCAATGATGATCTCCCGCGGTTTTCGCATCGCGGAATTGAAGCGCCACGCCGCGCACGAAGGCGCCGAGGGACTGGCGGGGAAACGATTGCTGGCGTCGATGTACGGCCAACTCGCGGTGCAGCTCACGGATCAGCTCATGAAGCGGAAGGAGTACGAGCTCGCGGCGGTCACGCTCCTCGCGGCGTCCGAGATCCACGATGACCGCTGGCCGCTCTGGTACAACCTTGGCTGCGCGCAAGCGCGCGCCGGCGATCGTCGCCACGCGCTCGATTCGCTCGAGAAAGCGATTTCCCTCGGGTTCAGGAACGCGAAGCAACTCGAAACGGATGAGGATCTCGCGTCGCTTCGCGAGAACGATCGGTTCAAGAGCCTCTTAAAGCAAGTAGGCAGTTTGCAGTAGGCAGTTGGCAGGAGCGAGATAGACGACGGAAGCGCCCAGCGATCTGCCGGGTTTCTCTCCTGCATACTGCCTACTGCAAACTGCCTACTCGGAAGGAACCCATGTGCCGAAATATCAAAACGCTCTTCAATTTCGAACCTCCCGCCAATGAGGAGGAGATCCGCGCCGCGTCGTTGCAGTTCGTGAGGAAGCTCTCCGGCTTCACCAGGCCGTCGAAAGCGAACGAGGCGGCATTCGATCGCGCGGTCGATCAGGTTGCCGCCGTCGCGCAGACGCTGCTCGATTCGCTGGTCACCAACGCCGAGCCTCGCGATCGCGAGATCGAAGCGGAGAAGGCACGGCTGCGCTCCGCGGAACGATTCGGAACATCCTGAGTTCTGGCCTCTCCTTCGCAATGAGTGATTCGCAGTAGTTGTCGCGAAACTCAACGTGAAGGGGAGGGGATGTGACTCGTCGTTTGATCCCACTCGCGGCCGTGCTCCTGGCCGCGACGTTTGCCACCGCCCAGGATTTCACCGAAGGTCTTCCCGCGGATGCGCCACGCGTCGGGAAGGTCGTGACGATCGATGTCTCGACGAACCAGGCCTATCTGTTCCAGGACGGTGAGTTGATGCGCAAGTCGAAAGCGGCCACCGGCTCGGACAAGGTGCTGCGCAAAGGCCGCCGTGTCTGGTGGTTCCGCACGCCGCGCGGCCGGCATCAGGTTCTTCGCAAAATCAAAGATCCGATCTGGCACAAGCCGGACTGGGCGTTCGTCGAGGAAGGAAAGGCCATTCCGCCTCCCGATTCGAAGTTGCGCGAGGAAAAGGGAAAGATGGGCAAGTACGCCCTCGACCTCGGCGAGAGCGTGATGATCCACGGCACGAACGACCCGAAGTCCATCGGCCGCCGCGTCTCGCACGGCTGCATCCGCCTGCCAGCCGACATGATCGCGTTTCTCTGGAACGAGGTCGAAGTCGGTACGGAGGTCTATATCTTTGATAGCGATCCGAGCATGGCCCGACTGAAGGGGAGCGAGGCGGGACTGAACGATCTGGAGATGTAATCGCTCCGCGAGCTCCGCGTCTTCGTGAGACCGATTTCACGCGGAGACACGGAGGGAAGGCCGATAGACTTCCAACATGCTGCTGAACCGTTCGATCCCGCGATGCACGGTCATTCCGGAGATTGGCTATCCCGACATTGGCGCGGCCATCGACTGGCTCACGAATGCCTTCGGTCTCACGTTGCGCCTTCGCATCGGCGACCATCGCGCGCAGATGAACGTCGGTGATGGAGCGGTCGTGCTCACGGAGCGCGCCGATGCTGCGTCGGTTTGCTCCGTTCTGATCAGAGTCAAGCATGTCGACCGACATCACGATCGCGCGCGACAACACGGCGCCACGATCATCCGACCGCCGGCCGATCATTCCTACGGCGAGCGTCAATACACAGCCGCGGACCACGCTGGCCACCGCTGGACGTTTTCGCAATCGATCGCCGACGTCTCGATCCGACAGAGTGGGGCGGCACGCCGGGGGAACTCTAGCGACGGCCGAGCGCTTTCTCGACAGCTTTCGGATTCTCCGCGGCGATCTGCAGGAGCGCGCGTGCCGGGCCGTGTGGTTGACGTCGGCCCTGTTCCCAGTTCCGCAGCGTCGCTACGCTGACGCCGATCATGAGTGCGAATTCATCCTGTGACTTGCGGAGCCGTTTCCGAATTGCCTGCACGTCCTCCGGTGTAAAGATGAACTCTCGACTCGGCTTTGCTTCTCCACGAAGAATGCGTCCTGCTTCACGAACGCTGTCGATCAGCTCGTCGAAGTCTTTCGATTTCATTTGACCTCCTCGCGGACGACCCTGGCTAGCACCCGACGTTGGTCTGCAGTCAGGTCCTTCTGTTCGTTCTTTCGATAGAGAAACAACATCAGGAAAAGCTCTCTCTTCGCGTGCCAGTAATAGATGATTCGAAATGAGCCCCGCTTGCCGCGGCCCTCTTCTCCCCAACGAAGTTTTCGCACTCCGCCGGTTCCCTCGATCAGGTCTCCGTGTGCCGGCCGACGAAGAAGCGCTGCCTGCAGAAGCCGGTACTCCTCGTCGGACATGGCGTCGACGATTCGACGCGTGAAGGCGGTCGTTTCGACAAACCTCACGAAACGATGCTACGCCGTTGGCGTACCCGACGCAATGCCTCACCTCCCCTTCAACTTCGCCTTCTCCTGATCCTTCCTGTCGCGCATGAACGTCGACATGACGAGGTAGAAGCCTGAGGCGCTGGCGAGGAGGTAGCCGAGGACGGCGAGGCCGGGGTAGCCGAAGATCGTGAAGGTGGTGGGGACGCGCATCATCATCGACGACGACACAAGGAGCGCGGCGATGACGACACCGACGGTGATCCGGTTGGCGATCTTGTGCATGCCGCCGAGGAGCTCCTCGGCCTGATTGAGCTTGATGCCGAACGTGAGGCGTCCGGCGGCAGTGAGGTCGACGATTTCCCTGGCGCGATGGGGGAGATCGAGCACGAGCTGGTTGAGGTCGAGAAGCGCCGGATAGAAATTGCGCGGGTTGAACTTCTGCGCGAGCTTCTGGCTGATGAGTTTCTCCGCGTAGTTGCGAATCGCGCGCTGCGGATCGAAGTGGGGATCGAGCTTCTGCGTGATGGAGTCGAGGTGCAGCAGCGTCTTGGCCAGCATCGTCAGCTCGGCCGGTGCTTTCAGATCGTTGTTGTTGCCGATGGCGATGACGTTGAAGATGAGCTGCCCGGTGTTGATGTCGTTCGACGTCGTATCGTGCACGGCGGCGACGATGACCGAGATCTCTCGCGTGAACTTGATCGGGTCGAAACGCTCGCCGACCTCCGACATCCGCACGCAGGCATCGGCGACCTCGGCGCCGCGATTCGAGGAGATCGCCAGCAGCAGCTTGATGACCTCGTCCTGAAACTCCTGACTGATCCGGCTGACCATGCCGAAATCGAGGAGGACGATCTGCGGCTCTCCATCGATCTCGCGGATGAAGACGTTCCCGGGATGGGGATCGCTGTGCCAGAAGCCGTCAACACAGATCTGCTTGAGGTACGCGTGCGTGAGCACGTCGGCGAGCTCGGCGTAGTTTCCTTCGACCAGCGCGAGCGGCGTGAGTTTCGAGATCTTCTTGCCTTTCACGAGCTCAGTCGTCAGCACGCGTGATGAGCTGAGGTCATCGATGACGACCGGAATATAGATCTGCGGAAAGTCCGCGAGATTCTTGCGCAGCGTCTCGGCGTTTCGCGATTCCTGCAGGTAATTGAGCTCGTTGTAGAGGACGAGCTTCGCCTGCTCGAGGGCGCCGGTGAGATTGAGCTTGCGGCCGATCTCGGTGTGTCGCTCCAGTTCGATGGCGATGTCGGAGAAGACCTCGAGATCCTTGTGGACCTGTTCGCGGACGTTGGGCCGTTGCACCTTGATCACGACTTCGCGTCCGTCGCGCAGCACGGCGCGATGGACCTGGCCGAGGGAAGCGGCGGCGAGCGGTTTGGCTTCGATCGATTCGAATGCTTTCGAGAGCCGCACGCCCAGCTCCTCCTCGATGATCCGCTCGACCTCTCCGAACGAGAACGGTTCGAGGTTGTCCTGGAGGGATTCGAGAGCGGTGATGTACTCCTGGGGAACGACGTCCGGTCGTGTCGAAAGAACCTGCCCGAACTTCACGTAGGTCGGGCCCATCTGCTCGAGCTGTTTCGCGAACGCCTCGGCGCGGGCCTGGACGTCCGGCTCGATCTCGGTGGTTTCGGTTTCGGGGGCAAGGAAGTCTTCCGGAGTGAGGGAGAGGCGGAAATCCTTGCGGCCATACTTGGTGAAAAGGAAGAGAAGGTCGCGGTACGCGCCGAGGTTGCGAGGCTTGAGCATCGCGAGCGAACTGTGCAAGGAGGACGCCTGACGGGAATTGTTGTCAGTTGTCGGTTGTCAGGGAAGTGCTGTAAACAGGGACTTCCGGTCCACCGGCAATCGACGGCCGGCAACGACGTTACCCGGTTCTCGTGCTACGATTCGAGGACTCTTCTCTCAGCCTCTCTCAAGGAGTATTTCAATCATGGTGAATCACAGGACCCTTTTTACGTCGGAGTCGGTGACCGAAGGGCATCCCGACAAGATCGCCGATCAGATCTCCGATGCGATTCTCGACGCCGTATCTGGCCGAGGATCCGATCGGCCGCGTCGCGTGCGAGACGCTCGTCACGACCGGCCTGGCGATGATCTCCGGCGAGATCACGACCAAGACTTACGTCGACTTCCCGTCGATCGTCCGCAACACGATTCGCGAGATCGGCTACACGCGCGCGAAGTACGGCTTCGACAGCGAAACCTGCGCGGTCATCTCCTCGATCGATCCGCAGTCGCCGCGACATCGCCCAGGGCGTGGATACCGGCGGCGCCGGCGACCAGGGCCTGATGTTCGGCTTCGCCTGCCGCGAGACGCCCGAGCTGATGCCGCTGCCGATCATGCTCGCGCACAAGCTCACGCGCCGGCTGACGGAAGTCCGCAAAGCGAACGAGCTCGATTTCCTCCGCCCCGACGGCAAGTCGCAGGTGACGGTCGAGTACGAGGGGAAGCGCCCGGTGCGCGTCGACGCCGTCGTCATCTCCACGCAGCACTCGCCGAGCGTCAGCCAACGCGATCTCAGCGACGCGATCATCGAGAAGGTCATCAAGCCGGTCGTTCCGGCCGGAGCTGCTCGACAAGAACACGAAGTTCCACATCAACCCGACGGGCACGCTTCGTCATCGGCGGACCGCAGGGCGATGCCGGCCTGACCGGACGCAAGATCATCGTCGACACCTACGGCGGCCGCGGCCGTCACGGCGGCGGCGCGTTCTCGGGCAAGGATCCGACGAAGGTCGATCGCTCGGCGTGCTACATGGCGCGCTACATCGCCAAGAACGTCGTCGCCGCGGGCCTCGCCGATGAAGTCGAAGTGCAGCTCGCCTACGCGATCGGCGTCGCCGAGCCGGTGTCGGTGTATGTCGACACGTTCGGCACCGGCACGCATCGAGCAGGAGAAGATCGTCGAGCTCGTGCGCGAGCACTTCAAGCTGACGCCGCGCGGCATCATCGAGTCGCTGGAGCTCCGCCGCCCGATCTTCAAGAAGACCGCCGCCTTCGGCCACTTCGGCCGCACCGAGCCGGAGTTCACGTGGGAAGCGACGGACAAGGCGGATGCGCTTCGCGTGGCCGCGGGTCTCGAAGCGGTCGCGGTTTAGTTTTTCGCAAACAGGATTCAGATGAATGAAGAGCGCAGGCGTTTTGCCTGCGCTCTTCGTGTTACAAGCATGTCATCCCGAGCCGGCCCGGCCGGCAGCGTCGGTTGGCCAAGCCTGCGTCACGCCTTTCGATCTGAATCGCCGGCCTCGCTGAGAGGGATGACATCTTCGGTGTCATTAGAAGCGTAGCGAGGGACCTGGGGGACGGGTGGCACGATGGTCGTGTTGCGCGCCACCCCCCCAGGTCCCTCGCTACGCTCGGGATGACATGTTGATTCGTCGTCGCGGCGTGCGAAGTTTGAGCAGTACCAGACCGCGCTCCCTTCGCTCGCTCAACGCAACGTGAAGAGCGTCGCCTCTCCGCGCGAGGTCACATGGCTCGCGTAGCGATCGAGCGTGATGGCCAGCATGCGTTGCGAAGTCGGCGCGAGCACGATCTGGCGCTCTTCCACCTTGCGCTCGACGTTCGTTGGCGGTGCTACGGCGACGACGGCGACGTGTGTGATTCCGTCGGCTTTGAACCGCGCGCGCAAGGCCTCGGGCGTGGGGACGTCGAGGTAGCGCGAGACGCGGTCGCTGTCGAAGTTGCCTCCGCCGCGCACGGGACGCGCAAACCAGTAGGTCTCGCCGAAGCCGACGACGAGCGTTCGCGATGTCGCGGGCAGCGTCTGATTGAGCCATTCGATCGCCCCGTACGACGGACGCGTTTTGCGCAGGAACTGCGGCTCGCTGGCCGTGCCGGCGAGTAGCGAGAAGGCGCCGCTGGTCGCGGTGAGCCAGACGACGATGAACGTCTGCAGCACGATCGCGATCCAGGCCACGATCGAGACGGCGCGACGTCGCAACGCGGGCGCCGCGTCGACGGCAGGGACGACGAGGAACGGCAGAAGAATGCGCGACGACGGTGCGAGAAAGAAGAGCGCGAAGGCGATGGCGAGACACACCAGCGCGAGCCCCGACGTTGCGAGAATCGGAAGCACGAGCAGTGACGCGCCGAGGGCTTCGTCGACGAAGGTGCCGTCGAAGACGTAGCCCGAGAGCTCGAGTGCGCGATAGCCGATGAAATGCGGCGTGTCGCTTCCGAAGAACGGCGCGACGGGATTGCCGGCGAGAATCAAGTTGCGCGCGAAGAAGACGAGCCCGAGGAGCGCGATCGGCTTGGGAAGCTTTCGCTTCCACGCCCACACCAGCAGGGCGAAGGGGAGGAACGTGTACTTCGTCAGCAGCCCGGCCGCCGTCGCCGCCGATCCGGTTTCGTCATCCTCGGCGAGGAACAGGACGACGAACAGGCCGGCAAGCGGCCAATCGACGAGCGACCATCCGGCGGTCGCGGCGAGCGCGGGAGTGGTGACGATCGCCGCGGTGGCCAGCCACGACTGCGAACGCCGCGCGATCAGCAGCGTCGTCGCGACCGCTGCGAAGAGATGCAGGAAGTGCGACGCGATGCCGCCGTCGAGCGCGCCGAGAAATGTGAGCGATGGAAGATCGGCGGACTCGATGCCGAGCGGGAACCAGGAGTGCGACAGGAGCGGGAGCGCAATGGCGCGCCCTTCGAGCACCCAGGTGTGAGGCACAGCGAGGTGATAGGCGAGCTCGTCGAGAGACGAGGGCGGCGCCTGCGCGGCGACGAAGGCGCAAGCGAGGACGGCCAGGACGATGAACTTCGCGGCATTGCCGGACGAGTGGAGCGCAGGCTTCCAGCCTGCGGGTCCACCGGCATCCTGCCGGTCGGGCGCTCGCGAGGTCTGATCCAGCCGGCTGGAAGCCGGCGGACCGGCAGGCTGGAAGCCTGCGCTCCAGGCCCGCCATGCGCCGATCGCGACGGCGGCCAACACGACCGCCCCCATCGTCCACAGGTTGACCTTCAGCAACCCGACGAGAAAACAGAGCGTGCCGAGGATCGGATAGCCGATCAGCAAATCGATCGGAACGTCGATGCGTTTCGCGCGCCGCGCGAATGCACCGAGGCCGATGCAGGCGATCGCTGCGACGGCCGCGAATAACAGCGGGATCGCGATGCGCCGCACGAGTAACTCGACGAGCACGAAGCGGTCGAGAAGCGTGAGGATCGCGAAGAGTGCGAGGAGCGCGGCGAGGACGAGGCGAAGTCGAGCCATGTTCCTTAGATGGGCTCGAGGGCCTCGCGGATGCGCAGCACGTCTTCAATGATCGCGCGTGCTGCCTCTGGGCGGATCTGCGTCGTGCGATCGGAGAGCGCGGCCGGAGGATTGTCATGTACCTCCATGAAGAAACCGTCCGCGCCCGCCGCGGCCGCGGCGCGCGCCAGCGGTCGCGCGAACTGCGGCGTCCCGCCGGTCTGTTTCCCTTCGCCGCCCGGCTTCTGCATCGAGTGCGTGATGTCGTAGACGACCGGCGCGCCGAATCCGCGGACGATCGGGAACGAGCGCATGTCGACGACGAGGTTCTGATAGCCGAACGAGCTGCCGCGCTCGGTGATGAAGACTTTCTCGTTCCCCACTTCCGCGCCCTTTTCGAGAATGTTCTTCGTCTCCTCGGGAGAAAGGAACTGTCCCTTCTTCACGCCGAGGGCTTTGCCGGTGCGTGCGGCGGCAGCGACGAGGTCCGTCTGGCGGCAGAGGAACGCAGGGATCTGCAGAATGTCGAGCACGCCGGCGACCGCCTCGGCCTGCCACGGCTCGTGAATGTCGGAGAGGAGCGGAAGTCCTGTCTCTTCCTTCACGACGCGCAGCATCTCCATGCCCTTCTCGAGGCCGGGGCCCCGAAACGATTCGACGGAAGAGCGGTTGGCCTTGTCGAACGACGACTTGAAGACGAGATTGATCTTCAGCTCATCGCGCAGTTTCACGAGCGTGCGCGCCATGCGCAGCACGTGCTCCTGCGACTCGATCACGCACGGTCCGGCGATGAACAGGGGAGGCTGATCGCCGCCAAACGAGAGCTCGGGAGTGATCGCGATGGTCCGGGTCGTCATGCGGCGTGATGGTATCAGGTCGACCCTTTTCCCTCTCGCAGTCGGACTCTACGGTTGACCGCCTCCTCACCGTTCGGCGAGAATCGAACCCATCGATTAACAACTTGCTGTACCGGGAACCCGGAAGGGGGCAACGAAATGAAGAGCCTCATGACCAGAACCGTCATGACCCTCGCGATCCTGATCATCGCGATCCCCAGTCTGCCGCTGCGCGCGCAGGAACCTCCTCAGGAACAGAAAGAGGAGAAGAAGGCGACTGCCGAAGAACCGCAGCGCGTGAGTGAAGAGGTCGTCGTCACCGCGCGTAAGCGCGAAGAAACGGTGCAGGACGTTCCGATGTCCGTCGCCGCTCCGACCGAATCGGATCTTCGCGACATCGGCGCCGAAACCATGGAAGACGTTTCGGCAAACGTCGCCGGCTTCACCGTGCAGAACCTCGGGCCCGGACAGAGCCAGGTGGCGATGCGCGGCGTTTCCGCCGGACAGATCGTCCGCGATCAGCCGGGCGTGAAAGAGCAGGTCGGCGTCTACCTCGACGAGTCGGTGATTTCTCTTTCGCTGTTCACGCCGGACATTGATCTATTCGACATGAACCGCATCGAGATCCTGCGCGGCCCGCAAGGTACGCTGTTCGGATCGGGCTCGCTCTCCGGCACGGTGCGCTACATCAGCAACCAGCCGAAGATCGGCGAGACGGAGACGATCGGCGAGTTGAGCGTCAACTCCGTCGGTGACGGCAGCGTGGGCGGAAGCCTCAAGGCCGCGGTCAATGCCGCGATCTCGGAGAACGCGGCGCTGCGCGTCGCGGCGTACTACACGCAGTACGGCGGCTTCATCGACGCGGTTCAGCCGAATCTCTCGGTGAAGGAAGACGTCAACAGCGGCGATCGCAAGGGCGCGAGAATCGCGCTCTTGCTCAAGCCGAACGACAAGCTGAGCATCACGCCGCGCATCCTGTACCAGACGATCAAGATGGACGGCTGGAATCGCACCGACGTCTACAACATTCTCGGCAATCCCTACACCACGACTCGTCCGCAGGTGACGCTCGGCGATCGCCGTCAGTTCACGCAGATCGGCGAGCCTTACTCGGACAAGTTCATGCTGGCCGATCTCAATCTCTCGTACGACCTGAACGGCATGACGCTGACGTCGATCACGTCGTACTCCGATCGTGACGTGCTCGTCGTCCGTGATGCCACCGCGCTCACCGCGAGCATCACCGGCGGCTCGATCGGCCTTCCGGCCCCGGTTTACAAGCTCGACGCGCCGCTGGATGACAAGACCAACGCCAAGGCGTTCACCCAGGAAGTGCGACTCTCCGGCAGCATGCCTCGGTGGCAGTGGCTCGGCGGAGCGTTCTACAGCACGAGCGATCGCGATTACGGCCAGAGCCTGCTGGTGAACGGATTCGAATCAGCCAGCGGCATCCCGACGAAGGGAAGCTTCGGAGCGGGAAGGGACGTGCTCTACTTCTCCGACCTCAGCTACAACTTCGATCAGTTCGCGCTGTTCGGTGAGACGACGTTCACCGTCAATGACCGCATCGACATCACCGGCGGTCTTCGCTATTACAACTTCGACGAGAAGCGCCGCCAGACGTTCGACGGAATCTTCGCCGACGCCGGCACGTCGCGCGGCACGTCGAAGGCTGACGGCCTCGCACCGCGCGTGATGGGCAGCTTCAAGCTCAATGATTCGACGCGCTTCAATGCCCAGATCTCGAAAGGCTTCCGCCTCGGCGGCATCAACGACCCGCTCAACGTTCCGCTCTGCACGGCGCAGGATCTGGCGACGTTCGGCGGTCACGACAGCTGGGACGACGAGACGCTGTGGAACTACGAGGTCGGTTCGAAGTCGAAGATCATGGGCGGCCGCGGATCGTTCAACGCCGCGCTCTTCCGCGCCGACATCGAAAACCTGCAGGCGACCGTGACGGCGGGCTCGTGCTCGTCGCGCGTCATCTTCAACGTGCCGAAGGCGCGCAGCACCGGCGCCGAGGTGGAGTTCGAGCTGGCGCCGAGCGACGCGTTCGATTTCGCCATTTCCGCGAGCCACATCAACTCCGAACTCAAGTCGACGCTGACGTCGACGGACGCCGCCGGAGTCACGAGCATCGTCGCCGGCATCAAGGAAGGCAATCGCCTGCCGACCGTTCCGAAGTTCCAGATGGCCGCCGCGGCGAGCTATCACTGGCACACCAACGCTCTCGCCGGCTACGTGACCACCGCGTACCAGCACGTCGGCTCGCGCTTCACGCAGATCGGCGATCAGGATCCGGCGTTCGGCACGGTGAATCTGCTCTCGTTCGCTCCGAACAACATCGGCGGGCCGTACACGCAGAACACCTTCACCTTCAATCCGGAACTGCCGGCTTACGACACTGTCAATATTCGCATCGGTTTCCTGAAGAATCAGTGGGACACGGCGCTCTACGTCAACAACATCACCGACGAGACGGCATATCTGGCGCTCGATCAGGAGCGCGGAACGCGCGCGCGTGTCGGCTTCCTGACGAATCAGCCGCGCACGGTCGGAATCAGCACGCGTCTCACGTTCTAGTTCCATCATCCTCGGGAAACGATGGCACGCAGAGTTTCCCGCCGAATGTTCATCGAAGGCCTCGCCGCGGTATCACTCGCGGCGAGGCTCGACGGTGAGATTCCCCTGGTCCAGTCCGCGCCCCGCGTCGTCGTCATCGGCGCCGGCGCCTTCGGTGGCTGGACCGCGCTGCAGCTTCGCCGCCGCGGCGCACACGTCACGCTGATCGACGCCTGGGGTCCGGGCAATTCACGCTCGAGCTCCGGCGGAGAGACGCGCGTCATCCGCGCGATCTATGGGCGCGACCTCGTCTACGTCGAAATGGTGAAGCGCGCTTACGAACTGTGGGAGATGCTCGACGCCTCGACCGACGAGCCGCTCTACACCGAGACCGGCACGCTCTGGATGCATCACGGCGACGACGCATACGTTCGCTCGGCGATGCCGATCCTGGAAGAGCTCGGGTTTCCTGTCGATCAGCTCACGATCGCCGAAGCGGCGCGACGCTATCCGCAGATCCACTTCGGCGGAATCCAATCGGTCTATCTCGAACGCCGCGCGGGCGCGTTGTCCGCGCGACTCGCCTGCATGGCCGTGCGCGAAGTTTTCGAACAGGCGGGCGGCACCTATCGCGTGGCTCGCGCTGAGCCGGAAGCGATCGTGAACGGCGCGATGAAGAGCTTGCGCCTGGACGACGGCTCGCGCATCGAAGCCGATGTCTTCGTCTTTGCATGCGGTCCGTGGCTCGGCAAGCTCTTTCCCGAAGTCCTCGGTGACGCGATTCATCCCACGCGGCAGGACGTCTTCTTCTTCGGAACGCCGGCCGGCTCCGATCGTTATCGGCCGGGACATCTGCCGGTGTGGATCGACTTCGGCAAGCGAATCTTCTATGGCATCCCCGATGTGCATGGCCGCGGCTTCAAAGTCGCCGACGACACGCGCGGCGAGACCGTCGATCCGACGTCCCTCAATCGCGTACCGAGCGAGCAGGCCCTCTCCCGCGCGCGCCAGCTCTTATCCGAACGTTTCCCCGAGCTCGCGAAAGCGCCACTGCTCGAATCGCGCGTCTGCCAGTACGAGAACAGTCCCGACGGTCACCTGGTCATCGACCAGCACCCGCACGCGAAAAACGTCTGGCTCGCCGGCGGCGGCTCGGGCCACGGCTTCAAACTCTCCCCGGCGGTCGGCGACCTCACCGCGGACTGGATCATGACCGGCAAGGGGGCGCCGGAGATGTTCCGCCTCGCGAGACTGGGCACGACGAAGCCGTCGACGCAATTCGAGAGGAAGTAGGCAGACGCCCTGGAGCGCAGGCTGGAAGCCTGCGCTCCAAGCGGGCTTCGTTTCCCCACGGCCTACGCCTCCGTCACCTCCGCGGCCTGCTGCAGGGCCATTGCCGTTTTGTTCACGCTCTTGAACGTGCGCGTTGCGGCGATGAACGCGCGGAAGAGCGGATGCGGAGCGGTCGGGCGTGATTTGTATTCGGGGTGGAACTGGCAGCCGAGGAACCAGGGGTGGCCTTCGAGCTCGATGATCTCGACGAACTTTCCGTCGGGCGACGCGCCGGTGACGCGGAAGCCGCGCTCTTCGAGTTGCGGGACGTATTCGGGATTCACTTCGTAGCGGTGGCGGTGGCGCTCTTCGATGAGGTTCGTTCCGTACGCTTCGCGTGCGATCGAGCCTTCCGTCAGCTCGCACGGATATTTACCGAGGCGCATCGTCCCGCCGAGGGCGTCGACGCCGATGAGATCGCGCAGCTTGAAGATCACCTTGTACGGCGCTTCATCGTCGAACTCCGTCGAGTTCGCGCCGACCATTCCGGCCATGTGACGCGCGAACTCGATCGTCGCGCACTGCATGCCGAGGCAGATGCCGAAGAAGGGGACGCGCTTCTCGCGCGCGAAACGGATCGCGCGCAACTTCCCTTCGACGCCGCGCGAGCCGAAACCCGGGCCGACCAGGATGCCGTCGACGCTGGCCAGCTCGCCGTGATAGCCCTCTTCCTCCAGCGACTCCGAATCGATGTAGACGATGCGCACCTTCACGTTGTTGGCAATGCCGCCGTGCACGAGCGCTTCGTTCAGCGACTTGTACGAATCGCCGAAGTCGACGTACTTGCCGACGAAGCCGATGCGCACTTCATCTTCCGGATGGCGCATCTTCCGCACGATCTCTTCCCACTTCGTCAGCGCGCCGATCTCCTCGTGCGGGAGATGGAGCTTGTCGAGCAGGATCTCGTCGAGACCTTCGCGCAGGAACGCCAGCGGCACCTGGTAGATGTAGTCGACGTCGTACGCCGGCACGACCGACTCTTCTTCGACGTTGCAGAAGAGCGCGATCTTTTTCTTCATGTCCTCGGGGATGGTGCGTTCGGAGCGGCAAAGCAGGATGTCGGGCTGAATGCCGATCTCGCGCAGCTTCTGCACCGAGTGTTGCGTCGGTTTCGTCTTCAGCTCTTCCGAGGCTTTGATGTAGGGGACGAGCGTGACGTGTACGTTCAGCGCGTTGCCACGGCCCGCTTCCTGGCGGAACTGGCGGATGGCCTCGAGGAAGGGGAGCGACTCGATGTCGCCGACCGTGCCGCCGATCTCGACGATCACGACGTCGACGTTGTCGGACACTTCCTTGATGCACTTCTTGATCTCGTCGGTGATGTGCGGAATGACCTGCACGGTCTTGCCGAGATAGTCGCCGCGGCGTTCCTTCTCGATGACCTTCAGGTAGATGCGTCCGGTCGTGTAGTTGTTTTTGCGCGAGCCACGCATGGACGTGAATCGTTCGTAGTGCCCCATGTCGAGATCGGTCTCGGCGCCGTCGTCCGTGACGAAAACTTCGCCATGCTGAAACGGCGACATCGTCCCGGGGTCAACGTTGATGTAGGGATCGAACTTCTGCAGCGTCACTTTGAAGCCTCGCGCTTCGAGTAACGCGCCGATCGAGGCCGCCGCGATGCCCTTGCCGAGGCCGGAAACCACGCCGCCAGTCACGAAGATGTATTTGGTGCTCATCAAACCCTCCGGGAAGTTGTCAGTTGTCGGTTCTCGGTTGTCTGTGATGTCTGGCGAGGCCGCAGACAACAGACAACCGACAACTGACAACGAGTTGCGATTAGGGGAGAGTTGGGCTGGCTACGTCGAGAGAGTTTCGTTCGCGTGAGCGCACGGCTCACGAAAAACGTTCTCCGGATTTACGAGTGCAGTTTCGCAAGTTCACTCTCGACGCGTGCCACATCCTCGGGTCGGTCGACGCCAAGATGCGGCTTCTCGGTTCGCAGCACGACGATTTTAAGGCCGTGTTGCAAAGCTCGCAACTGTTCGAGTGATTCCGCCCGTTCCAGAGGCGATTGTGGAAGGCTTACGAAGCGCTCCAGCGCCTCGCGGCGGTAAGCGTAAACGCCGATGTGCCGGAGGGCCGTCTCGCGCGATCCGATCGGCGCGCGCGAGAAGTAAAGCGCGCTCATCGCCGTGTCGGTGACGACTTTCACGACGTCGCGCGCGGCGAATTCTTCGTCGTCGGCGAGCGGGCAGGCCATGGTCGCGATCTCGGCGTCGGTGTCTGCGAGAAGATCGATGAGCGCGTCGACGATCGAGATGTCGATCAGCGGCTCGTCGCCCTGGACGTTGACCACAACGTCGAAGTCGCCGCCGTCGAAGTCGCTGACGAGGCGCAGCGCGGCGGCGATGCGATCGGTTCCGGTCCGAAACTCTCCCTCGGGATGAAGCGTCTTTCCGCCGAACGAGGTGACGTGTGCGGCGATCCGCTCGTCGTCCGTTGCGACGTAAACCGCGGCGGCGCGCGCCGACTTTACCGCGCGCTCGTAGACGCGCTGAATCAACGACACGCCGGCAATCGGCGCGAGCGGCTTGCCCGGGAATCGCGTCGAAGCCCAGCGCGCGGGAATTACAATCACCGACCGCATGACGGCCGCGGATTCTAATCTAGTGCGCAAGCTCACGATCGCACTCCTTGCGCTTTTTCTCTTCACCGCGGCATTCACGTACCTGCACCGTACGTATTCGCGCAAGTTCTTCGACATCACCGGCAGTGCGAAGTGGATCTGGGCGCAACACCCGATGAACGCCAACGTGCCCGTGGCGTTCTTCGCCGCGCGCGACGTCGATCTTCCCGAGCAGCGCATCTACACGCATCTCAAGGTCCTCGGCGATCCCGAATACACCCTCTACGTGAACGGGAGCGAGGTCGCGGGACGCAAGGTGGGAGTCGAGGACCAGGCGCTCGATCTTTACGACATCTCCGCGCTCGTGAAGACCGGCCGCAATCGCATCGTCGTTGCCGTGCGCGCTCCGCAAGGCCTCGGCGGACTCATCGCCGGGATCGACATCGCTCCCGAAACAGAGAATTGGGTGGTCACCGACCGGAGCTGGAAAATCTACAGGCGGTGGACTCCGGAACTGCTTTTGCGCGATCCCGCGGGCCTGACCGCCGATCTTCCGCAGATCATCGGCGAGCCTCCCGACGGCCGCTGGAACTACCTGACCGCCGTTCCGCGCGAGATGACGAAGCCGCCGGCGAACATCGTCCTGCCTCGCGAGACGTTTTCCGTGATCGGCTTCCTCCCGACCGTTCGGACCGAGGGAGGTGTGGCCGTCGCCGGAGCAGACCGCACGCGAGCGACCGCCTTCGACTTCGGCTTCACCAGCGGCCGTGTGCGACTCACGATCGACGCCGAAGGGATCACGAGCCGCGCGGTGAATCTACGCTTCGCCAACGCCCGCGACGAGCTCGAGCTCCTCGAGCGCAACCTCCGCCCCCTCGTCTTCGCACCCGGCGAGCGCGTGGTCACGCTATCGGAGGAGCATCACTTCCGTTACCTCATGGTGTTCGGCAGAGGGACGGTGACGGCGGAAGTATTGCGGTAGAGGACGAAGGATTTCACGCGGAGACGCGGAGCACGCTGAGAGAAAACCGCTTGTCAAACTTCTCTCTCCGCGCACTCCGCGTCTCCGCGTGAACCGAATCTTCTTGCTCTTAGTAGAGCACCTTGCGCACAAAGTACTCCTGCTGCGAGATCTTGTGATCGGTCAGCGCCTGCGCGTCGGCGCGCGTCATCTGGAAGCGGCCGGCGGCGCCGTTGGTGGTCGTCTTCATGAACAGCTCGACGACGTCGATCTGCACGCCTTGAACACCGGCGTTGTGCACCATGAGGAACGCCGTCGCGGAGATCGCGTTGAAGACGCGGTCCTCGGTGTCGACGGTCATGTCCGCGCGGATGCTGCGTCCGCCGGTCGAGGCGACTTTTCGCTCGAAGATTCCGACGTTGTCGAACGCGCGTTCGAACTTGTCGAGAACGTCCGGGCCGAGGGAACCGGAGACCGTGGCCACCGCGGGGACGGCCGTTCCCGTGCTCTTCGGCGTGATGCTCTGCTCCTGCTGCGTCTGCGACGGCGCGCCGCGGCGGAGCTTGATCGCGCTGCCGATCGACGGTTGTTGCGGCGTCGATTCCTGTGGCGTCGAATTCGTGTCGAGATCGATCACGCTCGCATTGGTCAGGCCCATCTTCGTCGCCTGTTCCGAACGCGGCTCGTCGATGAGCGACGGATCGAGCTGCAGCGACTGCCCGTTTTCGAGCTGGATGATCGCCTTCCCTTTGACGACCGTCCACTTCGCCTTTGCCGTGTACTGCGTTCCGGACTTGAGCACCACGATGTAGCGCGCGAGAGCGGGAACAGTGAGGAATGTGGCAAAGGCGAGTAAGGCAAGTGCTCTCTTGTGTGCGCTCTTCATGAGGGGCCTCCGGAATCGGGTCGTCGAGCGGTCGATTATACTGACTCGCAGGAGATCCCAATGCTGGTTGTCATGGAGGCCGCGGCGCGGCCCGAGCAGGTGGAAGCGGTCGTACGTCAGATCGAGCGGATGGGTTTCCGCGCGCATCCCATCCCCGGAGCGTTTCGCACCGCGATCGGGATCACCGGATCCGGCAAGGCCGATCCCCAGGTTCTCGAAAACTTTCCCGGCGTCAAAGAGATCATTCCGGTCTCGCACGCCTACAAGCTCGTCAGCCGCGAGGCGAAGCCGGACGACACGATCGTCAATGTCGGAGGCATCGACGTCGGTGGCAACGGAGTCATCGTCATCGGCGGCCCGTGCGCCGTCGAATCGCTCGACCAGACGCGCGCGATCGCCGAGGGCGTCAAACGCGCCGGCGGACAACTCTTCCGCGGCGGCGCGTACAAGCCGCGCACCTCGCCGTACTCGTTTCAGGGGCTGGGGGAGCAGGCGCTGGAGATCCTGGCCCGCGTCCGCGAAGAATTCGATTTGCCGGTGATCACCGAAGCGGTCGATCACGAATCGCTGCAGCTCGTCGAACAGTACGCCGACTGCATTCAGATCGGCGCGCGCAACATGCAGAACTTCTCGCTGCTGAAAAGCGCGGGACGCTCGCGGAAGCCGGTGCTGCTCAAGCGCGGCATGTCGGCCACGCTCGAAGAGCTCTTCCTGTCGGCGGAGTACATCATGTCCGAGGGGAACTACGGCGTGATGTTGTGCGAGCGCGGCGTGCGAACGTTCGCCGATCACACGCGCAACACGCTCGACCTCTCCGTCGTGCCGGCGGTCAAGCGCATCAGCCATCTGCCGATCCTCGTCGACCCGAGCCACGGCACGGGCAAGCGGAACAAAGTGCTGCCGATGTCGCGCGCCGCGGTTGCCGCGGGAGCGGACGGCGTGATCATCGAAGTGCACCACAAGCCGGAAGAAGCGCTCTCGGACGGCCCGCAGGCGTTGCTGCCGGAGATGTTCGAGCAGCTCGTGCGCGAGGTCGATGCGATCGCGCAGGTGCTGGGACGATCGCTGCAGCCGGCCCTGGCGGCGAGTTGAGGGCGTTCTCAACCTCCAGTAAACGGTAGACAGGAAACAGGGGACGCTTGCTCAACGAGCATGCGTCCCCGTGGACCGTCTACCGTCTACTTATCCAATCTGGCTCGGCGAACTTCGAGTCACTGCCTGCTCCGCTTCCACCACCTGCCCCTCCTCGTCGCTGACGTGCAGGTGCATCGTTCCCGGATCGTACCGGACGGGCGAGCATCTCGAATCCATCTACCAGCAGAAACTCGCCGCACTCCACGCATTGAAGAACTCTTTGCTTCACGAGGCATTCTCGGGCAACCTTTAGTCTGCCGATGCCTGAGCCCGAGCAGCCGCAATCCAGCATCATCCTCTACCAGACCGAGGATGGCCGGACGCGCGTGCAGTGCCGGTTCGAGGACGAGACGCTCTGGCTGACGCAGGCCCAGATCGCGCAGCTTTTTCAGACCACCGCCCAGAATGTGACGCTGCACCTGAAGGCGATCTTCGCGGAGGGCGAGCTCGTCGAGGAGGCAACTTGTAAGGATTACTTACAAGTTCGCCACGAGGGTACGCGGGAGGTGTCACGCAGCCTTCGCCACTACCGGCTCGAAGCCATTCTCGCCGTCGGCTACCGCGTGCGCAGTCACCGCGGCACGCAGTTCCGGCAGTGGGCCACCGCGCGCCTGACCGAGTTCCTGGTGAAGGGCTTCACCATGGACGACGAGCGGCTCAGGAACGCGCCAGGCAAGGGCCAGCCGGACTACTTCGACGAGCTGCTCGAGCGCATCCGCGACATCCGCTCCTCGGAGCGGCGCTTCTACCAGAAGGTGCTCGACATCTACGCCACGAGCGTCGACTACACGCCGAACGCGGAGACCTCGCAGCAGTTCTTCGCGACCGTGCAGAACAAGATGCATTGGGCCACGCACGGGCACACGGCAGCCGAGGTGATTCACGAGCGCGCGGATGCCACGCAGCCGATGATGGGACTCCGGACCACGCGGCCGGGAAGGATCATCCGTCGCGAAGACGTGTCCGTGGCGAAGAACTATCTCGACGAAGAGGAGCTGCAGACGCTGAACCGGATCGTGAGCCTCTACATCGAGTTCGCGGAGCTCCAGGCGTTGGGCCGCAAGCCGATGACGATGCGCAACTGGGTCGAGAAGCTGGATGAATTCCTGAGAGTCTCCGGGCGCGAGCTGCTCGATCACGCCGGTCAGGTCTCCGCCGAAACGGCCAGGGCGAAGGCCGAGCGCGAATACGATCGCTACCGCGCCCTGATCGATGCGCAGCCGCGGGCTGTCGATGCGGACTTCGAGCGTGCGGCGACGCAGCTCGAGAAATCGCCGCGGCCGAAAAAGCCGAAGGCGTGACGAAGAGAGTCGGGCTGCTGTAGGAGCGCCGGCGTCCTCGCCGGCTGGGACGGCGGCGTCTCGCCGCCCAGCCTCACCCAGAGACGGGAGCGAGACGCTCCCGTCCCAGCCGGCGGGACGCCGGCGCTCCCCTCAGGCTCCTATGCGTTGAACTGGTGACGGTTTGTCACCGGTTGCCCGTCCTTCGCCACGGCAGTCGGCTACAAGACATAACCGACTGAATCCCCCAACAGTTGCCATCGGTCTGCTGGACGCGATGATGGAACTCCTGAAGCCCGCATGAACGAAGCCGAGACTCGCGCCGAGCACATCGACCCCGCGCTTGCGGCTGCGGGCTGGGGTGTCGTCGAGGGGAGCAGAATCCGGCGCGAGTACCACACACGCCCGGACGTCTCGAAGCATGTCTCTATGATGCACGAACATCGAAATCGACACGCGAGATGTCTCCGTTCGAGATCAGGCGACATCGATCGCGCAGTCGTCCGATCGCTCGGTCGATGCAGGCTGCATCGATGATGCGTCGGACGCAGCGCGATGAGACGTCGGGCGACGTCGCGACGAGGTCTGTCGTGTCCACGTTCGAGATCAGCGGACATCGATGACACGTCCCCCGATGGCATGATCGATGTCGCCCACATCGACAGTGAGGTCGGAGTGGCCTCGATCGATGTCAGCCCACATCGAGCACACGTTCGTCGTGGCCGCGATCGACATCGGTCGACCCCGACGATGGGTGCGATGTGGTCACGATCGATGTGCGGGTCCATCGACGATGGGTCGGAGAGAGTCACGATCGACGCAGCGGACATCGACAGCGCGTTCCACGCATGCCTCGGCCGCCATCGGCCGACGTCGAACGCGCGTTCATTCGGCTCGAGTTAGGCTACTTATTCTCTGACGAGCCCTAAGGAGCGCAGGCTTCTCCAGCCTCGGGTAGATGGTAACAGGCCACAGGGGACGCTTGCTCAACGAGCATGCGTCCCCTGTCCACCGTCTACTCATCCAATCACCGTGATCATCGCCAGCGCCGGTTCCGCGAACTTCGCGTCGCCTTCGATCGTCGCTTGCACCTGATCGTGTTTCAGTCCCTTCGTGAAGAGGCGCCAGGCGATGTCTCCGTCCATGGTGATGCGCGTTGTTGCCGCGGGCGCTTCGCCGGCGAAGAGCGTCCAGTGCGCATCGCGCACGAGCGTCCACGCCTGGTCGTCGATGCGCAGGACGACCGTCGTCTCCGGCGGTGCGTCGATCTCGCGGTAGGTGTGCGGGAGCGCGCGCGCGAACGTGTCGAGTACGGGCGCAAGGTACGCACCGCGCAGTACCCCGCGTCCCGTCGCGTCGCGGATCTGTTGTTGATGGTGCCAGCGCTCGGTCAGCTCGCGGGCGATGTCGAACCAGTTCGCGGAATGCTCTTCGCCGGCCCAGCTCACACCCCAGAGCGCGGGGGCGTGAGGGTCGAGCGACTCGAAGAACGCCGCCTGTTGCGCGCCGGAGCTTTCGATCAGCTCCGTGAGCACGCGCGGACTGAGACGTTGCGCGGCGAGAACCCATTCGCGGTTCGTGGCATTCGGATCGAACGGTCCGGGCCGGATATGACCATCGCGATGGATCGACAATCGACGAAGCGCGGTGTCGAACAGATGCGCGGCGATGTCTTTCACGGTCCACGATCCCGCGGACGTCGGCGCGAGCCACTCTTCGTCGCTGAGACCGCGCAGCACGCGCACGAGCTCCTGATTCAGCGGCGCGAAGAGAGGCGCGGTGAGGATCGGCTGCGGCGTTTGCATTGATTGATAGACTCCGGCCCAAGAATATGCGACGCACGAAGATTCTCGCCACGCTCGGTCCCGCGAGCAGCAGCGAAGACATGATTCACCGGCTCCTCACTTGTGGCGTCGACGCCTTTCGTCTCAATTTTTCCCACGGCAAGCACGAGGATCACGAGAAGGTCATCGCCACGATCCGTGATGTGGCCACGGAGCTCGGCCGCTACGTCCCGATCGTCGGCGACATTCAAGGTCCGAAGCTCCGCATCGGCGACGTCGACGGCGTGTACCAGCTCGAGACCGGCCAGCCCTTCGTGATCTGGACCGAGCCTCGCCTCGGCAATGCACGTGCGGTTTCCACGCCCTTCACGCCGCTGCCCCGCGAAGTCGGCATCGGACAGCGCATTCTGATCAACGACGGGCTGGTCGAGCTCGTAGTCACGTCGGTCGAAGAGAAGAGCGTCACGACACGCGTCATTCACGGTGGCCCGATCTCGTCGAAGAAGGGGATGAATTTTCCCGACTCGGAGCTGACGATTCCCGCGATCACCGAGAAGGACCGCGTCGACATCAAGTTCGCGGTGCAGCAGAAGCTCGACTACATCGCGGCGTCGTTCATTCGCCGCAAGAGCGACATCGTCGAGCTGCGCGAGTTGCTGCACGAGGCAGGCGGCGACGAGATCAACGTCATCGCGAAGCTCGAGAAGCCGCAGGCGATCGACAATCTCGACGAGATCCTCGAGGTCAGCGACGGCGTGATGGTCGCGCGCGGCGACCTCGGCGTCGAGCTGCCGCCCGAGGCCGTGCCGATCATTCAGAAGAAAATCCTGGCGCGCGCCAGCCGGTGGGGGAGGTTCGCCATCACCGCGACGCAGATGCTGGAATCGATGACCACGAACTCACGCCCGACCCGCGCCGAGGCCTCGGATGTCGCCAACGCGATCTTCGACGGCTCCGACGCGGTGATGCTCTCGGCCGAGACCGCGTCGGGCAAGTATCCGGTCGAGGCCGTGCAGATGATGGCGCGCATCGTCTTTGCCGCGGAAGCGAATCGCCAGCACGTGAGCTACGAGTGGGAGCGCGAGCCGTTCCGAAAGATCTCCGAGCTCGATGAATTCACCGACGCGCTCGCCGGCTCGGCGAACTACGCCGCGGAACAGCTCGATGCGAAGTACATCGTCGTCTTCACCCAGACCGGCTTCGCCGCGCGCCTCATGTCGAAGTTTCGTCCGAAGGTTCCGATCGTTGCGCTCACACCGTCGAGCTGGGTCGCGCGGCGCATGAACCTGCTCTGGGGAGTGCAGCCGTTCGTGCTCCGCGAAGCGGGCGAGTATCACGAACAGATCGTCGACCGCGTCGATGAATATCTCCTTTCGAAGGACATCGTCCGGCCCGGCGATCGCCTCGTGATTCTGATGGGCTCGCCGATCTATCAACGGGCGAAGACGAATCTGTTGCGGGTGCATCGGGTGCGCGAGGAGTAGATCGCGGATCGCCATCCAAGAGATCGCGGATCGCAGATCGCGGATCGCAGCGATTCGTTCCGAGCTGATGGATTGCGCAAGAAGGAGGGCCATCACTCGAGCACGTCTGCTTGCTAATGATCTTTCCGCCGCGCCTTTGCGGCTCGCAACACATCCCTGCGATCCGCGATCTGGTGTCAAAGGCGTTACGCCCGGCACGCATCCGCGTGACCGGGTGTACCATCCGGACTGCAATTCCCGGTTGCGGCGCGCCGCCCTGCGGGAAGTGAAGGGTCTGGGAGCGGCGTTCCCATGGAGAGATCAACCGTCGAGAGGAGGTCTATGCGCCGGTTTCGAACCATCGCCATCACGGTCATCGCCCTCGCCGCCGCGGTACCTGCACGGTCGCAGGCGCCTCTCGTCAGCGAAGTTCTCGGCACCGTCACCAACGCCGCCCGTCCCGTCGCCAACGCTCTCGTCATCGCGCTGAACCTGCAGGATCTCAAAGCCACCGAAGCCTGGACCTCCACCGACGGTCATTTCTCGCTGCCTGCTCTTCGCGCCGGCATCTACAAGATCATCGCCGTGAAGCAGGGCTTCATCCCCGCGATCACCACCATCGTGCCGACGAAGCCGAGTCATAAGGTTGCCTTGCGTCTCGACACCGAGAGAAGCACGGCGCGTAAGAACTCGAATCAGGAGATCTGGGAACTGCGCGGCTCACTCCCTGCCGACGTTCTGCGCGATCTCGATTTCGCTCTCGAAGCCGCCAGCGTTCAGCCGTACGAGATTCCGCGCTTCCGCGGCGAGATGCTCTCGCTCACCGGCGTCACCAACACTCCCGCGAACCCCGCCTACGCGCAGACCACCCTCGGCGTGCAGGGTCGCTTCGGCGACTCCTGGCAGGTCGGCATTCACGGGAATCTGCAGCGCTTCGAAGATCCGACCGATGAAGTGCGCTTCGGACCCGCCGTCGCGGAATCGAGCGTGATGTCGATGGAGATCAGCTCCTCGCCGACGCAGTCCTACAAAGTGGCGTCGACGATGAGCAAGTTCCTCTACGCCGCCGCCGACGGCGGACAGCAGGCCGACGTCCGCGCGCACAACTTCGAATGGCAGAACGGACCGGCCCGCGTGCAGGTGCGTTACTTCGCGCAGGACAATCTGTTTCGCAACTCCGCGTCGGACGGATCGATGGGCTCGAATCTCATCGAGATCGGCGGGAACGTTCCGATCCTGCAGACGCGCCGCAACGATCTCGACGTCGCGCTGCGCGTCACCCAGGAGAGCGTCGCCACGACCGCGCAGACGCTGCGCATGGCCGATCTCTCGGCCAACGGCACGATCGCCGTCATCCCTTCGTTCATTCTGCATTACGGAGTCGCCAGCCGCCTCGGCCTCGAAGGGCAGGAGCTCGCTCCACGCGCGGGAGCCGAATGGAAGCTGACGAAGAATGCCTCGCTCGTCGGATCGATGATGATCAAAGCGCTCGACCGCGATGCGACGACGGTCATTCTGCCGAGCCTCGTGTTCTGGTCCGAGGAGTCGAAAGTGATGCCGCGGTACGCGTACACGCTCGGCTTCGTCTCGGGGAAAGATGGGAAGAATCACTTCTCCGCCATCGCCACGGTGACCGCCGTCGATGAACCGCTGCGCATGGTCTTCGCCGACGATCAGAACCAATTCTGGGACGGCCTCTACGTCGATGCCGGCGACATCCGCCGCGACGTTCGCATCGCCTACACCCGCCAGTTCGGCAACCGCTTCGCCATCGACGTCGCCACGTCCGCGGGCACGGCCACGCCGGCGTTGCTGCAGGATCGCGAAAAGGTCTACGTCACCGGCGATCTGCAGTCGACCTTCACACCGACCCGCACCACGATCGGCGTCTCGTATCGCGACATCCAGCAGCCCGGCGATGAGCGGGAGAACGACTACCACAGCGAACGGATCCACGTGCGCATGGCACAGTCGCTCTACCTCCCGGTCGACCTCAAGCTGCTCCTCGGCCTCGAGCTCGCGCGCGCGGAGAACTCGCCGTACCTGATCGAGACGCTGAATGCCGACGGGCGGTCGAGGAAGTACATCGGCGGACTGGCGTTGAATTTCTAGTTGTCGGTTGTCGGTTCTCGGTTGTCTGCGATGCCGCGCGTCGATCTCACTGGAGCCGAGAACAAGACCATTCCCGATGTGATCGCGCGTGATCTGCGCGTTCTCTTCTGCGGCATCAATCCCGGCTTGTACACCGCGGCTGTCGGACATCACTTCGGCAGACCGGGCAATCGATTCTGGCCGACCTTGTATCGTTCCGGATTCACGCCGCGATTGTTCGCGCCGAGTGAGCAGCGCGAGTTGTTGAAGCTCGGCTACGGCATCACGAATCTCGTCTCCCGCGCGACGGCGACCGCGGATCAATTGGCCAACGATGAGCTCCTTGCGGGTGCCGGGATCCTCGAGCAGAAAGTGAAACGGTACAAGCCGCGCTACCTGGCGATCGTCGGCATCGGCGCCTATCGCACGGCCTTCGCGTGTCCACGAGCGCAACTCGGTCTGCAGAATGAAACGATCGGAGCGACGCACATCTGGGTCTTGCCCAACCCGAGCGGATTGAACGCAAACTACCAAGCCGACGCTCTCGCGAAACTGTTCCGCGATCTCCGGAGGGCGGGCTTATAGCCCGCCGATTCTTTTGGGCCGGAGGGGAGTCGTCTGGTCGGTACCACCGCCCAAAATCGGCGGGCTATAAGCCCGCCCTCCGGGCAAACATCCACGCGCAAACACGGCTACTCGTTGATGAATCCGGGTCGGATTTCCTCGACGAGCTTCGCGAAGCGATACGACAGTCCCTTGGTCACCACGATCTGCTTGAGATAGTTCAGCGATGTGATGGCGGCGGGGAGGCCGGAGATCGCGGTCGGGATGGAGGCGAGGCGGCCGGCGAGCTGGATGGTCTTGTCGACTGCGGTGTACTCGGTGGAGCGCAGATCCGCGCCCATGTCGCTCTGGTAGGCGATCGTCAGCAGATAGATATCGGCGATGAGCTCGCGGAAGCGCATCTCGCTGCCCCAGGCGAAGCAGTTGCCGGCGCGGATGTTCTCGAGGAACTCGTCCACGGTCTCGCCCTTGGACACCGTGTGGACCTTGGCTACGTGCTTCAGCGTATGCGCGTCCGAGCCGCCCACCATCGAAATGTGCTTCCCGTGCTGTTCCTTCACGTGCTGCACGAGCTGCTGCACCATTCGGTTGTGAAATGACGCCATCGCGCCGTTCAGCACCTCGAACACTTCGAACATCTCCAGCAGCTCGGCGATGTAGCGGCCGGCGACGTTCTTCATCCGATAGTTCTGGAAGAGGTGATTGACCCCGAAGATGAGCCGCTGCGCTTTGAGATAGGGGATGAGCTCGCGGATGTTCGGGCGCAGTCGCTGGATCTCGCGATGCTGCTCCTCGTTGAGGCCCCAGACGCCGATGTGAATGCGCTGGCCGGTCTCCGGAAAGTAGGTCTCGACCTCTTCGCCGATGAAGAAGTCGTTCATGTCCGGATATTTGTTGAGGAGATACAGCGCACCGTCGATGGAATCGTGATCCGTCAACGTCACGAACGACATCCCGCGCTCTTTGGCGATGCGGTAGACGTCTTCCGGCGCGTTGTAGCAGTCTCGTGTGTTCGCGCGCTTGAAGTACTTGAAGACGGAGAAGCGACTGTGGCAATGCAGGTCCGCGCGCTTCAGGGTCGGGTCCGCGGCAAACGGTTCAGTCATGGATTCCGAGCGCTTCTCCTACAAGCCCCGTGCCGGGCAGTGTAATCGAGTTCGCGCAACGCGACGAAAGCCGCGTGAAACTTCGCTCCGGCCTTGGCGTGCAACCTGCTGCGATCTGCGAACGGACCCTGCACGGACCGCCGTGCGATTACAATGCGCGGGCGGCGACGTTCGTTGGTTGCTGCACAACTTAAATGGCACAGTCTCCCCGAGCGAGCAAGGCGAATCCGAACAGTCACTCCCAGGATTGGGTGGATCTCGACGTTCCCAGTCACCTCCCGATCATTCCTCTCGTTTCGTCGGTTCTCTTTCCGGGAGGCGTGCTTTCGCTTCAGGTCGGCATCGATCGGAACGTCCGTTTACTGCGAAGCATCCCCGACGATCAGAACCTCATCGCCGCCTTCTGCCAGAAGACCGGCGATAAGGAAAATCCGCGCCCCGAGGATCTGTCGCAGATCGGCGTGCTCGCGGCGATCGTCCAACGCCTGCCGCTGTCGTCCGATCGCTATCAGCTCTTCCTGCAGGGGCGGCAGCGCGTCGAGCTCGTGCAGATGCTGCAGAACGAGCCTTACTTCGAGGCCAGGCTTCGCGAAGTTGCGCCGCGCCCGATCCCGAAGACGGTCAAGACCGACCACCTCGTGAACAAGGCGATGTCGCTGTTCGAGAAGCTCGTCGAGAGCGACTCGAAGTATTCGAACGAGCTGCTGAACATCCTGCGTATGAATTTGACCGAAGGGCCGGATACGTTCGCGGATCTGCTGTCGTCGTTCGTGAACTTCCCGCTCGAGGAGAAGCAGCTCCTGCTCGAAACCGTGAATCCGATCGAGCGCATCGAGCTCCTCGTCGAATGGATCCAGCGCGACCTCGGCCGCGCCACGGTCGATCGCGAGCTGCAACGTTCGATTCAGTCGTCGATCGATCGCCGCGAACGCGAGAGCTACCTGCGCGAGCAGCTCCGCGTGATTCAGGACGAGCTGGGCGAGAACAACGCCTCGGAACGCGAAGCCGATACGTACCGCGATCGCATCGAAGCGCTTCCCCTGGCCGAGGAGTATCTGCAGCAGTTGCGGCGCGAAGTCACACGCATGGGGCAGCTCTCACCCTCTTCCTCCGACTACTCGGTGATCAAGGGCCATCTCGACACGCTGCTGCAGGTCCCCTGGACGCAGCACACCGAAGATCAACTCGACCTCGTGAAAGCGGAGGAGATCCTCGACGCGCGGCATCACGGCCTCGAGAAAGTGAAAGAGCGCATCCTCGAGTTCCTCGCCGTTCTCAAGCTCAAGGGCGATCTCAAGGGTCCGATCCTCTGCTTCACCGGACCTCCCGGCGTCGGCAAGACGTCGCTCGGCTCGGCGATCGCGGATGCGCTCGGACGCAAGTTCGTGCGCATGGCGGTCGGCGGCGTCACGGACGAGTCGGAGATCCGCGGACATCGCAAGACCTACATCGGCGCGATGCCGGGCAAGCTCGTCTCGAGCTACATCCAGGTCGCCGTGAACAACCCGCTGATCATGATCGACGAGATCGACAAGATCGGGAAAGACTTCCGCGGCGATCCTTCTTCGGCGCTCCTCGAAGTGCTCGACCCGAAACAGAACCACGCCTTCGTTGACCGCTACCTCGAGATTCCGTTCGATCTCTCGCACACGCTCTTCATCTGCACGGCGAACATGCTCGAGAACATCCCCGGCCCGCTGCGCGATCGCATGGAAGTCATCCGCCTCTCCGGCTACACGGAGAACGAGAAGCTCGCCATCGCGACCAAGCATCTGATTCCCGATCTCCTCGAGAATCACGGCCTCGGCGCGGAGACGGTGAAGTTCGATGATGAAGCGGTTCTGACGATCATCCGCGATTACACCGCCGAGTCGGGCGTTCGCAATCTCGAGCGCAATCTGGCGACGGTGATGCGGAAGATCGCGCGCAAAGTCGCCGCCGGAATCGATGCGGCGGAGCCGGCGGTGCCGGCGTTGTACGAAGTCCGTTCGAGCGACCTCGAGTCGTATCTCGGTCTGCCGAAGTTCGAGCACGAGTTCGCCGAACGGCATCCGGAGATCGGCGTCGCCACGGGCCTGGCCTGGACCGCGGTCGGCGGCGAGATCATGTTCATCGAGGCGACGCGCATGCCGGGCACGGGACGGACCACGGTCACGGGCCAGCTCGGCGATGTGATGCGCGAGTCGGTGCAGGCCGCCTATTCGTACGTCCGCTCCAAAGCGCACGACCTCGACATCGACGAGAAGAAGTTCAGCGAGCAGGACATCCACATCCACTTTCCCGCGGGCTCGATCCCGAAGGATGGTCCCTCCGCCGGCGTGGCCATCGCGACGTGCATTGCCTCGGTGATGGGGGAGCGGCCCGTGCGCCACGACGTAGCCATGACCGGTGAGATCACGCTGCGCGGCAAGGTGCTCTCCGTCGGCGGCATCAAGGAGAAAGTGATGGCCGCGCATCGCGCGAACATCAAGACCGTGCTGTTGCCGGAAGGGAACCGCAAGGATCTCATCGACGTCCCCGAGGAAACGAAACAGGCGCTGAAATTCGTCTTCGCCGAGCGTGTCGAAGACGTCTGGAAAGAAACGCTCATCCCGCTGATCGTCGTGAAGGATCGCGACCGCAAGTACGACGATACGGAATACCGGGCCGAGCGCGAGAAGGAGCGCGCGGAAACGCGATGAAGCGCGGCTGTCTCGACAACCTCCTGTTCGGCGTACTGCTGCTCATCGTCTTCGGGACGAGCACGTATTTCTGGTTCACCTTCTTCGTCAAGGGACGCTCGCTGCCGACGCCGAATCTCATCGGCCGCTCCGTGACGGACGCGCGCGCAGTGAGCCAGGACCTCGGCGTCGACCTGCAGGTCGACAACACGCACCGCCGCAACTCGGACAAGGTGCCGGTCGGACACGTCGTCTGGCAGAACCGCACCCCGGGCGCGACGAGCTTCATCAAGCGCGGCAGCACGATCCGCGTCGAACTGAGTGCCGGACCGCTGGTCCTACGCGTTCCCGATCTCGCCGGCGAAACCGCCGGCACGAGCCGTCTGCGCCTCGCGCAGCAGAACCTGCGGCTCGCCGAAGTGACGTATATCGCGAGCGAAGCACCGGGAGTCCTCGCCGCCGATCCGCCGAAGACGACCGTCGTTCCTCCGCAGAGCGACATCGCGCTGCTCGTCGCCACACCTCCGATGCCCGCGCCGTTCGTAATGCCGGATCTCATCGACCGGCGTCTCGAGGACGTGCGCCCCACGCTCGAAGGGCGAGGGCTCACCGTCGCTACGGTGAAGTTCGAGAGCTACCCCGGAATCGCGGATGGCATAATCATCCGCCAGTACCCCCTTCGCGGCGCTCCGGTCAGTACCCGGGACCCGATTTCGGTGGTGGTATCGAGGCAGGAAGAGACGAACGTTTTGCAACCCACGCCACCAGCGACGGCAACGCCGTAGGTTCTCTGTTGTCGGTGATCGGTTGTCTGGGAAGCAACGCCAGGCCAGCAGATCGCGGACAACCGACAACTGACCACCGACAACCGATGATCAAGATCGCACCATCCCTCCTCTCGGCCGACTTCGCCCGTCTCGAAGACGAGCTGCGCACGGTCGAGAGTGCCGACCTGCTCCATCTCGACGTGATGGACGGGCACTTCGTGCCGAACCTCACGATTGGGCCGGCGGTGGTGAAGGCATTGCGCGGGCGTACGCGACTGCCGTTCGACTGCCATCTCATGATCAGCGAGCCACAGAAATACATCGGCGCCTTTCTCGACGCCGGGGCGGACATGATCTCGATTCACGTCGAGGCCGAGCCCCATCTCCAGAGGGCGCTGCAGATGATTCGCGACGGCGGTGCAAAGGCGGGCATCGCCATCAATCCCGCCACGAGCGTCGAATTACTGAGTACGGCGATCGAGTTTTGCGACTACGTTCTGGCCATGACCGTGAACCCCGGATTCGGGGGCCAAAGATTCATAGAACCTGTTGTGGGGAAGATTCGTCATATCTCCAGACTCATCCGGGAGAGGGGACTCCGTGTCGACATCGAGGTCGACGGCGGCATCGACGCGACAACGGCGCCGGTTGTCGTGGCCGCGGGGGCATCGATCCTGGTTGCGGGCTCGGCCGTATTCGGCAAGCCGGACCGCACGGCTGCAATGGAGTCGATCCGTGCCGCTGTTCACACGCAACAGGTCTGAAAAAGAGGTTGCTGGTTTCTAGTTGCTTGTTATCTGGGGTGCCTCGTCCGGTTCGAAAGCCTCAGACAACTGGCAACCAGTAACGGTTTGAAAGAGGGTTACTCGTTTCTTGTTGCTGGTTATCTTTGGAGCCTCGCCAGTTCGAGAAACCACAGACAACCAGCAACCAGGAACCAGCAACAATGTTAGGGGGAAGCTTGAAGCTTAGAAACGTCATCATCATCGTCGCGGCGGTCGCCATCGCCGCGGCTTGTCACCGCGGTCCGCGCGTCTATCGTCCGGTCATCGATCCGGAGCTCATGAAGCTCACGAAGGACCAGATCTTCGAGCGCGCCGAGGCCAGCTACGGGCACAGGAAGTATCAGAAGGCCCGCACGTACTACACGCATCTCTACGAGAGCTTCCCGAACGATCCCCTCGGGCGTCGCAGTCTGCTGCGCATCGCCGACACGTATTACGAGCAGGGCGATGCCGTGAATCTCGTCGAGGCGCAGTACAAGTATCGCGATTTCATCAACCGTTATCCGACCAGCGAACAGGCCGACTACGCGATGCTGCGCATCGCCATGTGCTCGTTCCGGCAGATGGATAAGCCCGATCGCGATCAGGCCAAGACCAAAGAAGCGCTCGAGAAGTTCGACGACATGCTGCGGACCTATCCGAACAGCGCCCTTCGCTCCGAAGCGCAGACGAAGCGGCAGGAAGTCCTCGACCGCCTCGCCAGGCACGAGCACATCATCGCCCGCTTCTACATCAAGCGCGGGAGCTGGACCTCCGCCGTGCAGCGCCTGAACTTCCTCATCGACACGTATCCGAACTATTACGACCGCGCCGGCACCTTCTACGACATCGGCACGGCACTCACACGATTGGGCCGGAACGGCGAGGCCAAGCTCTACTTCGAGCGCGTGGTCTCCGAGTTCCCGAAGAGCGAATACGCCGAGCCCGCGCGGAAGCGTCTCTCGGAAAGCACGAAGGCATGAGATTCGTCGTCGTTGCCGTGCTGATGTTCGGCGCCGTCGCCTGTGCGACGGCGCCTCAGGATGAGCCGATGGTCTCGCCCTCACCGGCTGCGGCCACCGATCCGCACGTCACCGACAAGTTGTCGGAGCTCCAGACCTCGATGACGGAGCTGCTCGAGCGGATGGATGTGCTCAACGAGCGCATCGCGCGGATGGAAGAAGAGCGCGCTGCGAGGCCGGCGGAAGAGCAGGCCACGACGGTCGACACTCCCGTCGTGATTGCGCGTCCGGCCTCGACCTCGGAGCCAGAAGCGCAGCCGCAAGCGCAGCCGCAGACGCAGCAACCGCAGCGCGCGCTCGTCGGAGCGAAGCTCGCCGACGATTACCGCAAGGCGATCGTGCTCTTCGGTCAGGGAAAGCACGCCGAGGCGCGGCGGGGATTTCAGGCGGTCTTCGATGCCGATTCCTCCGGCGACCTCGCCGACAACGCTCTCTTCTGGATCGGCGAGACCTACTTCGCCGCCGGCGACTTCACGAACGCGGTCCGTTTCTACAATCGCGTCGTGAGCGAATTCTCCGAGGAGAACAAAGCGCCCGACGCACTCTTCAAGATCGCCATCGCCCAGGAGCGCACCGGCGACCTCGCCCTCGCCCGCAAAACACTGCAGCAGGTCATCGACCGCTATCCGTACTCGAGCCCGGCGTCGTCCGCGAAGGCGGAGATGCAGCGGATCCGGTACTGAGGGGCAGATCGCGGTTTGCAGATCGCGGATCGCAGAAGTGCCTCGCGAGTTGAGCCACCTCAGCAACCAGCAATCAGCAACATCCTGCGAGCTGCGATCTGCGATCCGCGTACTAGAATCTCCCCATGGCTGAAGAACACGAAAGCGGAGCGTCACTCCTCGCTCGGCGGGAGTATGCGCGCGCGGTCCCGCTGCTGAAGTCGGATCACGAGAAGTATCCATCCAACCCACGCATCCGCTTGCAGTACGCCGACGCGTTGGCGGGCTCGGGAAACATGGATGAGGCGGTCGAGCAGTACGAAGCCACGGCCAAGTACTACGAGGACAACGGACTCACCGTGCAGGCCATCGCCGTCCGCAAGAAGGCGGAGAAGACAAGGGAACAGATCGCCGTCAAGTCTCCTCCGGTGCCGGCAGGAAAGAACGAGCCGCTCTTTCCCCGCTCCATTCCGAAGAGTCCTCTCTTCGAGATCCTCGGAGAAAAAGAGCGCGCCGCCATCGTGGAAGAGATGGAGTCGGAAACCCACGACGAGGGGAGCGTCATCATCAACGAGGGCGATCCCGGCTCGTCGATGTATCTCATCGCCTCGGGCGGCGTGAAGGTCTACACCCGCGGCACCGGAACGACCGGCACGGTCTATCTCGCCAACCTCGGCGAAGGGGATTTTTTCGGCGAAGTGAGCGTGTTGACCGGCAAGCCCCGCACGGCCACGATCACTGCATCGCAGCGCACCGAGCTCCTGCGCCTCGATCGCGACAAACTCGATGCCGTGCTGGAGAAATATCCCGATCTTCGCAAAGTGCTCGATGATTTCTATCAGCGACGTGCCATGCACACCGTCGAGGCGATGATCGAAAGCCTGAAGAGCAAGCGGTAAAAGAGCAAACGATGATTCTTCCGATTCGCAAATACGGCGACGACGTTCTCCGCCTCCCGGCCGAGCCGGTGACGGAGATCGACGCGCCGCTGCAGAAGTTGATCGACGACATGATCGAAACGATGTACGCCGCGCCCGGCGTCGGCCTGGCGGCGAATCAGGTCGGCGTGTCGAAGCGCCTGATGCTCATCGATCTCTCCGTCGGCAAGCGCGCCGGCGAGTGTCACGTCTTCATCAATCCCGAGATCATCGAGTCGGAAGGGCAGATCACCGAAGAGGAAGGCTGCCTCTCGATCCCCGATTTCGTCGAGGTCGTGACTCGGCCCGAGCGCGTGAAGCTGCGCTATCAGGATCGCCACGGCAAGGAGCGCGAGATGTGGGGCGACGGCCTCATGGCCCGCGCCATGTGCCACGAGATCGACCACCTCAACGGCACGCTCTTCGTCGATCACCTGCGCGGCTTCAAGAAGGATCGCATTCTCAAGAAGATCGCGAAACTGTCGAAGTCGGGCATGTGGTACTGACTGGGCTGCGCCGTTGTCGGTTGTCGGTTCTCAGTTGTCTGTGGCATTGCGAGATCTCCCAGACAACTGATCACGGACAACCGATAACGAAGATACAATCGCTGTGATGCGTACGAAGGCGATCCTTACGGAAATCGGTCCGCTCGTCCCGAACGTGCTTCAGCTCACGGTTTCGTTCGAGAAGCCGTTCGAGTTCAAGCCGGGGCAGTGGGTGAATTTCCGATTTCCCGAAGGGGTTTCGCGCGCGTACACGATCGCCTCGGCGCCGCAACGTCCCGAGGCCGTGCAGCTCTGCGTGCGACTGGGGCCGGGGCGTGGCGGCGAATCGCTGCGCAAGCTCGAGGCTGGGGCGGAGATCGCGATCGACGGACCGTACGGCGATTTCCTGCTGCCGGAGAACGATCCGCGCGGCGTCGTCTTTCTCGCCGGTGATGTCGGCATCGCTCCGGTGCGCAGCCACGTCCTCGATCTCGTCGCTCAGCACGATCCGCGACGCATCATCGTCCTCTACGAGCCCGACCAGCGCCACATCCTCTATGCCGGAGACTTTGATCCTCTGGCCCGTGCGGGTCACATCACGCACGAGAGCGGTCCGATCGAAGGTCTCGTCGAGCGCAATCGCGCCGCCGTGAAGGAATCGATCGTCATGGCCGCCGGCTTCGATCCCTTCCTCGATCGCGCGCGCAAAGCCGTCGAAGCGATCGGCGGCGATCCCGCGACGATGATCACCGAGACGTTCGGACCCGCTGTGTAGAGCTCGCAGCTGTCAGCTGTCAGCTCGCAGGAGTGAAGCCCGGCTCGGTTTCTCCTGAGAGCTGCGAGCTAATCGCGTGTAGAAGCTCTCAGCTCTCAGGTGTCAGCTCGCAGGAGATGAAGCCCGGGCTCGGTTTCTCCTGAGAGCTGCGAGCTAATCGCGCGTAGAAGCTCTCAGCTCTCAGGTGTCAGCTCGCAGGAGATGAAGCCCGGGCTCGGTCTCTCCTGAGAGCTGCGAGCTAATCGCGTGTAGAAGCTCTCAGCTCTCAGGTGTCAGCTCGCAGGAGATGAAGCCCGGGCTCGGTTTCTCCTGAGAGCTGCGAGCTAATCGCATGTAGAAGCTCTCAGCTCTCAGGTGTCAGCTCGCAGGAGATGAAGCCCGGGCTCGGTTTCTCCTGAGAGCTGCGAGCTAATCGCGTGTAGAAGCTCTCAGCTCTCAGGTGTCAGCTCGCAGGAGATGAAGCCCGGGCTCGGTCTCTCCTGAGAGCTGCGAGCTAATCGCGTGTAGAAGCTCTCAGCTCTCAGGTGTCAGCTCGCAGGAGATGAAGCCCGGGCTCGGTCTCTCCTGAGAGCTGAAAGCTGCGAGCTGAGAGCTATCCCCGGTAGTTCGTGAACTGCAGTGGAATCCCGAAATCGGATTCCTTCACGAGGCTCATGGCGCGCTGCAGCTCGTCCTTCACGCGTCCGGTGACGCGGACCTGGTCGGCTTGAATCGAGGCCTGCACTTTGAGCTTAGCGTCCTTGATCTTCTTGACGATTGCTTTCGCCTTCTCGATCTCGATGCCCTGCACGATCTTCGCTTTCTGCCGGACCATGCCCATCGCCGCGGCCTCGAGGGTCTGGTAGTCGATCGCCTTGAGCGACACGTGGCGCTTGACGAGCTTCGACTCCAGGATGTCCTTCACGCTGCGCAGCTTTCCCTCGTCGTCGCTGATGAGGATCAGCTCCTCGCCGGCGAGCTCGATCGAGCTCTTGCTGCCCTTGAAATCGAAGCGCTGCGCCAGCTCCTTCTGAGCCTGCTGCACCGCGTTCGTGACTTCCTGAAGCTCCGTTTTGGAGACGATGTCGAAAGAGAAATCTTGAGCCATCAAAACCTCGAAATGGTGTTGTCGGTTGTCAGTTGTCGGTTGTCAACGCCGTCACGCCTGAGCGACAAGTCCCGAGACAACTGACAACAGAGAACGGACAACCGGCGTGCCGTACTAATCCGCGCGAATCACCTGCACGCCCGCGGGCGCGGTGAAGGTGAAGGTCGCAGCGGACGCATTGCGCCGATGATATCCCGAGAAGTCGAAGGCGGTGCGGTTGCCCTCGCGATCGGCGTATTCGATGCGCTGGATGAGATGCGTCGACGGATCGATGCTCACCGTGACGGCGTGAACCATCGCGTCTTTTCCGCGAGATTGGAGCGTCGTCACGACGGAGCCTTTGCGCGCTTGCTGCTTCACGACGAAGTACTTGTCGCGCGCCGCCGGATCGCCGAGGAAGAGGAAGGGAAGCTCGCGCTTCCGCGCGTCCGTGACGCGGCTCTGCGTCACCTGTTTGTCGGCCGGGACATAGAACCAGGAATTCGTACCGTCGAAGACGAACAGCTTCTCTTCCGGCTTCGCGTAGCTCCAGCGCATCGCTGGCAGCGTCCCGAACACGACCGAGCCACTCTCGACCTGGCTGTTCTTGAATCCCTTCGCGGTGAAGCGATGGGTGAAGCTCGCTTCCATGCCCGACATCGCTGCGGCAGCGCGATCCAATTCGATTGGCGCGGACTGCATATTCGCGGCTGCAAACAGAAGCGTGGTGATGATGAAAATTCGTCGCAAGGAACCCCCTTATTGGTTGTCAGTTGTCGGTTGTCCGGGCGGCACCGCGACGAGCGATACAGCAATCCACGAGCCCGCATACGCTTGAATGTGCCGCATCGCGAAAGCTCGCAGAGAACCGACAACCGACAACCAAACTACATTTTCTCGACTTCGATCGAGACGATGGCGGAGTTCACAACGAAGATGCGGTCGTTTTTGCTCCTGTCCTGGGGAAAAAGGAAGAAGCCGTTGCGTTCGGGGTTGTAGTGGGCGATTCCGCGGATGACCTCGCCATCGTTGAACTCGATCGCGAGCTGCATCCCGCTCGCGGGCTCGAGATCGGCATCCTCGGCGACCGTCCGCGGGAAGAAAACCGCCTTCAGCGCCGTGAACGGCACATCGACTTTCGCGCCGTCGTCCTGATGCGTTGTCAGAACTTCGCGCGTCGGGTCGATCGGATCGAGGAGCGTTCGCTCCGTGCGTCCGTCGCGATAACGGAGAACTACCTTTTCATCCATCAATATAGACTCGGCAAAATAGACCCAATCAAAACAACTCCAGACCCCACAAATCGTGAATGTGAATGATACCTTCGACGCGGCGCGTCTCGTCGACAACGAAGAGAGAAGTGATCTTTCGCTCCTCCATGAGCTGAAGCGCCGCCGAGGCCAGCTCGCCGGAACGGATCGTCACGGGTTGCCCCTTCATCGAATCGCTGGCCGTCTTGCGCAGCACCTGTTCGTCGCGCTCCAGCAGGCGGCGGAGATCGCCGTCGGAGATCGCTCCCATGAGAATCCCGTCGCCGTTCACGACCGCGGCGATGCCGAAGCGTTTCTTCGACATCTCGTAGATGACGTCGCGCATGTTCGTCTCTTCACGCACGAGCGGCACTTCGTCGCCTTTGTGCATGAGATCGCGCACGCGCAGGAAGCGCTTGCCGAGCTTTCCCCCGGGATGGAGCGACGCGAAATCCTCTTCGCGGAATCCGCGCCGCACGAGAAGCGCCATCGCCAGCGCATCGCCCAGCGCGAGCGTCGCGGTCGTCGAGGCCGTCGGGGCGAGTCCCAGTGGACAGGCTTCCTCGGAGATCGCGGCGGAGAGATGAAGATCGGCGGTGCGAGCGAGCGTCGACGCCGGCTTGCCGGTGATGGCAACGATCTCCGCGCCGATCCTCTTGATGCTCGGAAGGATGCGCAGCAGCTCCTCGGTCTCGCCGGAGTTGGAGATCGCCAGGACGACATCGCCCTGCACGAGCATCCCGAGGTCGCCGTGAATCGCTTCGGTCGGATGCATGAAGAACGATGGAGTGCCGGTCGAGGCAAGAGTCGCGCTGATCTTCTGGCAGATGATCCCCGACTTGCCGACGCCCATCGTCACCACGCGGCCCTTGCACGCCGCGATCAGATCGACGGCATCGACGAACGACTGATCGAGATGATCGATGATGCCGAGAATCGCCGCCGATTCCACCGCGAGGACGCGCTTCGCCTCAGTAATGGAAGGATGTTCGTCTGCCGCGGAAAGCGCCTCACTCATGCCGGGGGCATGGTAGCAGCAGCGACGTGGTCCTCCGTCAAACGTCCGTCAGCCAACCGAGCGTCAGCGATCCGCGCGGTGATGGCCATGACGATGAGATCGAGGAGGATGTAGAGAATCCCGACGCCCGCCGGCGGATTCGCCGAGTGCAGTCCGACTCCGGGAACGGTCGCCGTCCATTGCCAGTTGCCAATCGCCGTGCCTGCCCATTCGAGGAAGATCGTGTAGATGAAGCAGGCCGAGAGCATGAGCTGATTGCGCGAGCGGAGGATGAGCGCGAGCGCGCCGAGCCACCAGAGAAAACCCCAGGTGTCGTGCGCGAAGACGAGGCTCACGATCGCGATCACGCTACCGCTGACGATGACGCCACGGGTGATCTTGGCCGCGCGGTCGCGGAAGTACTGCTGATGCGACGTCGCCGCGGCGAGCGTGTAGAAAAGGCCGTGACCGGGCGGAACGTAGAGCGGAATCAGCGCGTGTCTGTAGGAGTAAAGGCCCCAGCCGAGGGAGAGAACGATCTCGCCGAGACTAGCGACGAGGATCGCGCAGATGATCTGCCGCGAGTCGACTTGCGTGCGCCGCGCGAAGAACCAGAGGAACCCGCCCGTCGCGAGACCGAGCGCGAGCTGCACCGCGATGCCGTCGGCGTCGAGCAGCAGCACCGCAGCCATCAGGAGCGCGGAAGCTCCGACGAATGTGGCCAGTCTCATCCGCGCGCCATCCGCTCCTGCGGCAGCAGGCAGTGATAGATCATTTCGGTGATCGGCGCGGCGACGCCGCTCTCGTGCGCCAGCCGCACCGCGGCGCCGAGTTGCGCATCGAGCTCGGACGGCTTGCCGTCCATGACGTCTCGTTGCAGCGACGAGGTCGATTCCGGCGCGAGACCTTCGTAACGATCCCAGGTCCGCTGGACCGCATCGTCGCCGAGGTCGATGCCGCGCGCGGACGCGATGGCGATGATCTCGCGCAGCGCTTGATCGACGATCGCGCGTACCTCGGGCATCACACGCCAGACGCCGATCGGAACGCGGGTGAGCGCGCCGATGCCGCTCAGCGGAGCGATGAACAGAAACTTCGTCCACATCGAGCGATGAATGTCCTGCGGGACGTCGGCCTTCACGCCGGCGCCGGCGAACGTTGCACGAAGGCGTTCGACGCGATCGCTCTGACGATTGTCGAGCTCTCCGAACATCACAAACGGCTCCGCGGCGACGTGGCGGATGTGACCCGGCTCGACGACGAAGCTGACGATTCCGCATAGTCCGCCGAGCACGCGTTCGCGACCAACGATCGGCGCCAGCACCTCGGGCGCGTCGATCCCGTTTTCGAGCGGAACGACCATCGTCTCCGGCCCCAGCATCGGCGCCAGCTTCGCCGCGGCCTCGGGGATCTGCCAAGCCTTCACCGTCATCAATACGGCGTCGACCACCCCGATGGATGCAGGATCGTCCGTGGCCTGCACGCGATCGACGGCGAAGTCGCCGTCCTTGCTCTCGACGCGCAGGCCACGCGTACGAAGTGCCTCGAGCGTTGCGCCACGCACGACGAACGTCGTGTCGACGCCGGCGTGCGCGAGCTTGCCGCCGAAGTACCCTCCGACGCCTCCAGCTCCGATGACCGCGATACGCACGGCGCGCATTCTACGTTGCTGTTTGGACCGCCGCCGTCTCGGCGGCTGGGGCGGCGTCGTCTCGACGCCCGCCCGCGAGCGGCGAGACGCCGCTCGCCCAGCCGGCGAGACGCCGGCGGTCCACTCGAAGACTCAGCTCTTCCAAGCCCCCTCACTCCGATGGCTCTTGATCCACACTTCGCGTACGCCGCCTTCGTCGAGCATCTTGGCGATCCAGACGATCTGGCCCACGTGCGTCGAAAGGTGGATCGCGACGTTGAGTACATCCTCGAGCACAACCTGGTGCATCGTCGGTTCGGGAGACGGCTCGCCGAGACGCGCGACGGTAAGACCATCGAACGTCCGTTCCGCGCGCGACACCATCTCGTCGAAGATCGAAAGGACTTCCGCTTTCGGAATCATGCGCCGCTCGGCGAACTCGGCGGCGCGGTCGCGGTCGAACGGGATGCCGCCGATGTTGCGGTTGAGGTAGTAATTGAGCGAGCCGGCGAGGTGCACGATGAGGTTGCCGATCGAGTTCGACGACTCGTTGGGGCGCCACCAGAGCTGCTCGTCGGTGAGGTTTGCGACGGCGGCGCGGATCTGCGCCGGAAAGACTCCGGTGATGCGCGTGCGCAGGGCGGTGAGGGTGATGTCGAGGACGTCGGTCATGGAGGATATTCTGCTGTAAAATCCCCGCCTCCGACAGCCGGCGCAGTCTCACGAACCGGCCACAGAAGCACCAAATCTCAACTCGAAGAGGATCCTTGCCCATGAGCGAAATGGTGATGGCGGCGAAGACGCTGCCCGTCGAGCCGAAGTCGGTCGTTTGGAATCCCACCCCGGAACAATTGCGCGCGTTCGCGGCGCAGATGCCGAATGCGCGGCCGACGGAGTTCGGCAACCTCAACGTCGGGACGCGCGTCGTCTCGCGCTCCAAGCTCTCGACGTTCATCGCCACCGATCGTCCCGAGGAACATTCGGATCAGACCATCACCCGCGCCGAGTACGACCGGATTGCCAAACTGCAGGATGACTACATCCGCGAGCAGGACATGCTCGTGATCGAAGGCTACATCGGCAACGATCCCGAGTTCCGGGTGCCGGCGCGCCTCATCATCGAGAAAGCCAACGCCAACATTGCGGCGATGCAGGCCATCCTCTATTACCCGGCCACGAGTGAAGAGCTCGCGGCGTTCGAGCCGACACTCACCGTCATCTACACGCCGAACCTGGCGGCCGAGGACTATCCCGAGAACCGGCTGATCGCCGTGGACCTCGAGAACAAGGTCACGCGCGTCTTCCACTCCGATTACTTCGGCGAATCGAAGAAGGGCGGGTTGCGCATGTGGAACCAGCTCGTCTACGAGCGCGGAGGTCTGGCGCTCCATTCGGGTTGCAAGGTGATTCCCGTCGGCGACAAGAAACGCGTCGGACTCATCGTCGGGCCTTTCCGGTACCGGCAAGACCACGACGACGTTCACGAAGCAGAACGATTCGCAGCCGGTGCAGGACGATTTCTGTGCGCTCATGCCGGGCGGCAAGGTGTACGCGACCGAGAACGGCTGCTTCGCGAAAACGTTCGGCCTCAATCCGAACGACGAGCCGACGATCTTCCACGCCTGCGCTTCGCCGCACGCGTATCTCGAGAACGTATCTCAGGACGCCAACGGCAAGATCGATTACTTCGACACGTCATACACGCAGAACGGCCGCGCCGTCATCCGCATGGAAGACATCGCCGGCGCCGCTGACGCGCGGGAGATCACGAGCGCCGACTTCCTGCTCATCCTCAACCGCAACGAGAACATCATTCCCGCGGTCGCCAAGCTCGAGGGTCCGCTGGCCGCCGCGTATTTCATGCTCGGCGAAACCAAGGGCACAAGCGCGGGCGGCGCGGCGGAAGCCGGCAAGTCGCTGCGCGTGCCGGGCACGAATCCGTTCTTCCCGATGCTGCACGCGTACCAGGGCAATCGCATGCTCGAGCTCATGAAGGACAACCCGATGGAGGTCTACCTCATGAACACCGGCTCGATCGGCGGCGACGGCAAGCAGGAAGGCTCGAAGAAGGTGAAGATCCAGCACTCGTCCGCGGTCGTGAAAGCGATCGCCGAGGGCACCATCAAGTGGGAGAAAGACCCGGACTTTGGATACCTCGTCGCCACGGAGATCCCTGGCATCGACGACGGCGATTACCTGCAGCCGAAGAAGATGTACGAGCGGCAGGGGAGACTCGACGAATACAACCAGCTCGTCGCCAAGTACAACAACGACCGCCGCGAGTATCTCCGCAAGTGGAAGGGACTCTCGGAAGAGATCGTGAACGCGATCTGAGTTCGCTGCGCGAATCCCTGGAGGGCGGGCTTATAGCCCGCCGGTTTTGGGTGGGGCGTTGGTGGACGACCCACCCACCCAAAAGAATCGGCGGGCTATAAGCCCGCCCCTGGAGTTTGGCACTGCGAAGCGGGGGAAATGGATCAGATATGTAGTTTTTGAAGGATTTTCGCCCGGATCCGTTAGACTAGTGACATGACTAGTCGTCGAGGAGGCAGGTCATGGGGTTTTCCACGAAGGTACAGACCATCAAGCGCAAGGGCAGCGAGCAGTGGTACATCAACTTCCCCTCCGCTCTGGCTCAGGCCTGTGAGTTTGGCTACGGCGAAAATGTCGAGTGGATTCTCGAGGACAAGTTCACCTTGACTCTCAAACGTGCCGAGGCTGAGCAGGGTGCGGCCGTGGCTGTGCCCCAGAAAAAAAAACGCTCTTGATCACGCCCTGCTCGCCTTGGTCGAACACCTCCGTCCAGCGTTCGAGGATGTTCGCGTTTTCGAGCGGTTTCGCAGGCTGGTGTTCGGCATGTTGACGGCCGACGATCGACGGACCATCACGGCGCTTCTGGAAGCAACAGGCAAGTCGCACTGCGATTGGTCGGCCGACTATCGCGTCTTCTCACGCGGTGTCTGGGAGCCAACCGAGATCTTCGCACGACTGGTCCCTTCGATCCTCGCGCTCCACTCCCCGGCCGGCAATCGGATCCTCGCCTCTCTCGACGACACGAATGTTCGCAAGACCGGAACGCGGATACCGGGAGTGGCCTACCGGCGCGACTCCATGTCGCCGCCGTTCCGTGCGAATCTGATTCGGGCCCAGCGTTTCGTGCAGACCAGCATGGTCATTCCATTCGCATCGGGAGCCAGCGCCTCGCGCGCCATCCCGGTCGGCTTCGATCATGCGCCCTCGGCAGGCAAGCTGCGCAAAGACGCCTCCGAGCAAGACAAACAACTGCACCGTGACGAAGAAAAAAAGCGCGCTCTGTCCGCATACGGCAGCACCGCCATCAAGCGGCTCAGAGCAACGCTCGACGCTTCCGGGGCAAGCGGGACGCGGCTACTCATGGCCGTGGATGGGGGCTACACCAATCAAAAAGTGCTCAAGGATCTTCCGGAGCGAACCGATCTGATCGGGCGGATTCGAAAAGACGCCGTGTTGCATCGTCTGCCGGCACCGAGCGAGAAACGAGGCCGCCCTCAAAAGTACGGGACCGAGCTCACGCCCGAGCAGTTGCGCCAGGATGACGCGGTGGCCTGGAAATCAGTGCGCGTGTTCGGCGCTGGACGCATTCATGACTGCGAGGTGAAAGAGGTGGCTCCGTTGCTGTGGCGAAAAACCGGAACGGAGCTTCAACTCCGGCTCATCGTCATCCGGCCGCTCGCCTACCGCCGCTCGAAGAGCTCACGCCTTCTGTATCGGCAACCGGCCTTTCTGATCACCACCGACCTCGACTCGCCACTCGAAGAACTGGTTCAGGCCTACTTCCGGCGTTGGGACATCGAAGTCAACCACCGCGACGAAAAGCAACTCATCGGAGTCGGCCATGCCCAGGTCCGCGCCCCACGCTCGGCCGAGCGCGTTCCGGCCTTCGCCGTCGCCTGTTACTCCATGCTCCTGATCAGCGCTGCCCGCGCTTTTGGACTCGCCGCAAACGATCCGATCGTCGACCGTCCCAAATGGCTTACCGCATCCTCAAGTAAACCGGTACGCCTCTCCACTTGCCAGATGCTCCAACGCCTCAAACAGGAACACCGAGGCGCACCCATCGATCTGCCGAATTTCGACCACTTCGTTCTCAATGTCGCTCGCACGATGAAGTTTCCGAAATCCGCAATCTCCCTCGATCAGGCCCTGCAATACGCTCTCAACTAAGTCGCTTCGGCACATCAGCCGTTCACAGACTCCGACCGAGATGGCCAAACTCCAGCGGCGGGCTATAAGCCCGCCCTCCACGAGGTTTGACGCGCGAGCCTGACTACGTCTCCACGTGCGAGTACATGTAAATCGCGCCGATCGAGAAGAGAATGTTCGCGGCCCAGGCGGCGAGGAGCGGCGGCAGGTTGCCGACTTCGCCGAATTTGGTGAAGACGGCGAAGAACATCCAGTAGACGATGCCGAGGATGAGGGCGAGGCCGATGCCGTAGAGGGCGCCGCGCTTGCCCATGCGAAACGCGAAGGGCATGGCGATGAGGGCCATGACGATGCTGATCGCCGGCCACGACGTCTTCGCGTAGAGCTTCACCGACAACTCTTCCGCGCCATAGCCCGATTCGCGCAACGTGGCGATGTAGCGCCGCAATTGCGCGTAGGTCATCTGATCGGGTGGCTTCACCTCGGTTGCGAAGTCTTCCGGCGTCTCCGGATAGAACAGCGGCAGCGGCGTCGTGATCTTCGTGAACGTCGATTTCCCGTCGTCGCTGAACGACCGCATCCAGCCATCTTCGAAGGCCCAGGCCTGGCCGTTCCACGTCGCCTGCCGCGCGTAGACGCGCCGCGTGAGACGGAAGTCGGTCGGATGAAACTCGAAGACCTGAACCTGCGTCAGGCGCTTGCCGATCCGGTCGTAAGCCAGGAAGTTAATGATGTAGCGTCCTTCCTTGCCGAGATACCAGAGCTTCTGTTGTGCGGAGCTGGTGACGGCTGGTCGTCCGTCGATCTTGCGTTTGAGCTCGTCGACGCGGCGCGTCGAGTACGGCAGAACAAAGTCGAGAAGGAAATAGGCGAGCACGCTGATGAGCACCGCCACGGCCAGGATCGGAAGGCCGACGCGATAGAGCGACACGCCGTTCGACTTCACGGCCGTGACTTCGTTGTTCTTGGCCAGCATGCCGAAGGTCACGAGCGTCGCCACCAGCACGGAGATCGGCAGCGTCCAGTTGAGAACCGTGAAGATCTGGAAGCGGTAGTAGGTGAGCAGCGTCGATGCGGCGATGTGGTTCCTGCGCACTTCGCGGGCGATCTCCGTGTAGTCGACGATGATGAAGAGCGCGACGACGGAGATCAGGACCAGCGCCAGCACCTTGAGAAACTCGCGCAGGATGTAGCGATCGAGGATGTTCGGGAAGGTGATGTCGAGGCGGCTGAGCAGTGCCGGCTCGTCATCGGCGCCGGCGTCGGTGACCGAGCGGCGCACGAATTTCTCGCGGAACCACCGCGAGACGCGGCTCATCCAGCCTCCCTCGGTGCGCTGCATGCCGAGGTCGCGATTCGCGCGGCCGAGGAGATAGATGCCGAGCACGAGCAGGATGATGTTCGGCGTCCACATGCCGACGGCTGCGGGGATCTTGCCGCTGCCGGCGAATTGCTCGCCGTTGTTGATCATCACGTAGTAGAAAAGGATGATCGCGATACTTAAAGAGAATCCTGAGCTTTTGCCGCCGCGCCGATTCGTGATCCCGAGCGGCAGTCCGAGGACGCCGAAGGCAATGCAGGCGAATGGGATCGCGAACTTTTTGTGGATCTCGACACGCGCGAGGTTCCGCGACACGCGATCTTCCTCGGTGCGGCTGCGGCGCAGCGAGCGCTCCTGATCGACGAGCTCGCGCAGCGTCATTTCGCGATACGAGCGCGCCAGGCTGCTGGGATCGAAACTGTTGCCGACCGACGGCAGGCGGATGCGCTGGCGATCGTTGCGCGTGTGGTCGTACTGGTCGGGCTTGTGCGGGTTCCAGACGTGCGTCTCGGCCTTGAAGAGATCCATCCAGATCTCTTTCGAAGGCTTCATGACCGAGAGACTGCCGCTCTCGGCGATGATGATGCGCTGCCCGGATCCTTGCTGCGAAAGAGAGCCGATCTGCTCCTTGTCGTCCGGCGGCGTCACGTGCTCGGACATCTCCGAGGCCTGCACGGGATCTTTCTTTTCGCTGCGGCTGTCGGCGACGAAGACGCCTTTCCAGCGGCCGGTGGTCGGATCCTCATCGTTCACGTAGATCATGAGGTCGTCGTACTGGTCGTAGAAGATCTTCGGCTTGATCGCTTTTTCGGCGGTCGACGTCGTGAGCTCGGCGCGCAGCGCGACGAACAGCTGGTTGCCGCGCGGCATCACGAAGTTGATGAGGTAGAGGTTCAGCAGGAAGATCGCGGCGCTGAAGAAGAAGACCGGCCGGTAGATCGTGCGCGTGGAGATCCCGAGCGCGCGCATGGCGACGATCTCGGAGTCGGAGGAAAGGCGCCCGACGGCGATGAGGATTCCGAACAGCAGGGACATCGGAACCGTCAGCACGACGATGTGCGGAAGCGCGTAGAGCAGCAGTTTGGCGACGGCGGCGCCAGGCAACGACCGGCGGATGATGAGGCCCGCCATGTCGAAGAGCTTCTGCATAAGGATGATCGAGGTGTAGAAGGCAAACCCGAGGAAAGTCGGGCCGAGCATCTCCTTGAAGATGTAGCGCGTGAGGATCTTCATCCGGGTCGGATTATGGCTTGGATTGAGCCGATTCAGTGGTTTCCGCAGAGTCCCATAAGATGGATTATGTTAAACGCGGTAGGACGAACTGGAGGGCTTATAGCCCGCCGGTTTTGTTCTGCTTTGAAAACCAGGAGACCAAAAGAATCGGCAGGCTATAAGCCTGCCCTCCAAAGCCTGCCCTCCTTACGCCGCGAGGACGTCCGACAACACGGCGGCGGCGGTCGGCATGGAGCCGGCGCCGCGGCCGCTGAGAAAGACGTCGCCCACCGCCCGCCCGCGGATGGCGACGGCGTTCTGCTCGTCGACGACGCGCGCCAGCGGATCGTCGTGCTGCAGGCGCCGCGGTTCGACGACGAGCTCCACGCCGCCGGTGATGCGATGCGCTTCGGCGATCTGGCGGATGACGAATCCGTCGCGACGCGCGCGCGCGATCGACTCGAGTGACACCTCTTCGAGCCCAGCGACCGCGGTTCGCCGTACCGGCGCGTCGAACGCCAGCTGCGCAAGAATCGCCAGCTTCTGCGCCGCGTCCTGGCCGCTCACATCGAGCGTCGGATCGGCCTCGGCGAAACCGCGCTCCTGCGCGCACGCGACGGCTTCCGCAAGGCTCAGCCCTTCCTCCATGCGGCACAGCACGTAGTTCGACGTGCCGTTGAGAATGCCGCGGATTGATTCGATCGAGTCGCCGGCCAGCCCGCGTCGAAGCGCGCCGATCACCGGCACGCCGCCACAGACGCTGGCCTCGAATCCGATCTCGACGCCGTGACGCTCCGCCGTCGCGAAGAGCTCTCCGCCAGCCGCCGCGAGCAGCGCTTTGTTCGCGGTCACGACCGGCCGGCCGCGCGCGAGCGCGCGTCGCACATACGTTCCCGCGCAATGCACGCCGCCGACGACTTCGACGATGAGATCGCAGTCGCCGTCGATGACATCGATCGCCGAGGTGGTCAGCAGACTTGCGTCGACGCCGGAGCGCTCCTTCGCCGGATCGCGAACGAGAATCCGCGCGATCTCGAGATCGACGCCGAAGCGTGCGCGAATGCGCGCACGCTCCAGCGCCACGAGGCGCACGAAACCGCCGCCGACCGTTCCGCATCCCAGAAGGCCGATGCGCAGCGCTCGTACGGGCCGGCTGGAAGCCGGCGGACCGGCAGGCTGGAAGCCTGCGCTCCCAGGCGGGAAGCCTGCGCTCCATGGTGCGGGCGCGCTCACGCCACACACTCCTCGCGCTCGGTCGCGCGCGTGGTTCGCGCGAACGCCTGCTCGAGATCCTCGATCAGATCGCGCACGTCTTCGAGCCCTGCCGACAGCCGGATCAGGCCGTCGCTGATTCCGATGTTTCGACGCACCTCGGGCTCGACCGAGGCATGGGTCATCGTCGCCGGATGGCAGAAGAGACTGCGAACGCTGCCGAGGCTTTCGGCGAGCGTCCAGAGGTGCAGCCGTCGCGTGAAGGCGCGCGTTTCTTCGAGCGTGGCGTCGAGATCGAACGACACGATCGCGCCGAATCGCGTCATCTGCTTGCGGGCCACCGCGTGATCCGGTTGGTCGACGAAGCCGGGATAGTAGACGCGCCGCACGCGGTCGTTCGCGGACAGAAAGCGCGCCAGCAGCTCGGCGTTCGAACAGTGCCGCTCCATGCGCAAACCGAGCGTCTTCACGCCACGCAGGATCAGGTAGCAGTCCTGCGGCCCCGGCACCGCGCCGATCGCGTTCTGGAGGAACTTTAGCTCGTCGAAGAGACCCTGATCGTTGGTCACCACTGCCCCACCGATGACATCGCTGTGACCGTTGATGTACTTCGTGGTCGAGTGGACCACGAGGTCCGCACCGAGGCTGAGCGGCTGCTGCAACACCGGCGTGGCAAAGGTGTTGTCAACGACCGTGGTAAGTCCTCTGCCACGAGCGATGGCACTACATCTGGCGATGTCGGTGACATGCAGCAACGGATTCGACGGCGTCTCCAGCCAGAGCAGTTTCGTCTCCGGACGGATCGCCGCTTCGATGGCTGCCGGCGAGCGCGTATCGACGAAGGTGAAGTCGACGCCGAAGCGCGCGAAGACTTTGGTGAAGATGCGCCACGCGCCGCCGTAAAGATCCTGCGTGGAAACGACGTGATCGCCGCGGCTGAGCAGCGACAGCACGGCGTGGATCGCGGACATGCCGCTGGCAAACGCCAGTCCGTAGCGTGCGCCCTCGAGCTCGGCGAGATTTTCTTCGAGCGCGGAACGCGTCGGATGTCCGGTGCGCGCATAGCAGAAGCCTTTGTTGACGCCAGGCTCGGTCTGGCGGAACGTCGAGGTCTGGTAGATCGGGGTCGTCACTGCGCCGGTGGTGGGATCATCCGCCTGACCGGCATGGATGGCACGGGTATCGAAGCGATAAGCCATGAGTAGTCCTCCTCGGACCGAAGGTTCGGTGCGTTACAGGTTGTAAGGAGAAGGTCGCGGAGGGACCCGGGTCAGCGAGACGCGCGAAGTGCTACGCGCTTGCGCCCGGGCGACGCATCATCATTCGGCCCATGCGGGTCGCGCAGGAGTGCGCGTCGATGCAGGCGAAGAGCGTCATGTTGGCGGCGGAGATTACGCGGGACATCGCGAAGTGTCAAGTAGGAGGGCGGGCTTATAGCCCGGCGACTCTGGGCGGCGCAGGGATTTTCCTCGGCACGTTTCCTCCACCCACAAGAACCGGAGGGCTATAAGCCCGCCCTCCTCGGGAATGGTTGCAAATCAAGCCGTCAGGAACGATTTGACCTGCGAGACGAGGCTCATCGGATTGCCGGTCTTGCGGATGTAGCCGACGGCATTCGACTTCGCGACGAGGGCCTGCAGTTCTTCCTCGCTCTTTGCAGAGTGAAGAACGATCGGCGTGGTGCGGAGGAAGTCGAAGAGCTTGGTGAGATCGAGGACGTGCTCCCCGCTCAGCGCCGGCATCTCGACGTCGAGCAGAATCAGGTTCGGCTTCTCGCGTTGCACGAGCTTCGGCAGATGCAGTGCCGAGCTCGAGGTCACGACTTCCATGCCCGCGGCGGTGAGCAGGCGGCGGACGGCGCCGAGGAGCTTTTCGTCGTCGTCGATGACGAGGATCTTTGCCTGCGGTGCCATCATCCCTCGCTTTCGAGCCGGCGCAGGAGCTCGCGCACGGCGTCGATGACTTCTCTCTTCTCGACGTTGGGTTTCCGGAAGGCCAGGTTCAGCGTGAACGGCAGCGCCTTGTCCTTCAACGCGAAGACGTAAGTTCTTCGGACGCCCCGCCTTCTTCGGCTCCGGCTTCGATGCGGTCTTGCGGCGGAGATCCTCGCGCGACATCTCCCCTGCCGCGTACGCGCGCACGACCTGCTCCATCGCTTCCTCGGATCCGGCGCGCGCGACCTGCACGAGCATGCGACTTGTTCGAGATCCCCGCCTCGCGGCACATGACGCGGATGCGGTCCGGGATGTCGTTGATGAGCCAGCGTCTCGGTGATCGTCGTGCGCGACTTGCCGATGACCTGCGAGATCTTCTCGTGCGTGTAGCCGAACTTCTGCTGCAGCACGTAGAACCCTTCCGCCTCTTCGAACGGCGTCAGGTCCTTGCGCTGGATGTTCTCGATGAGCGCGATCTCGAGCTGCTCGCTGATCGTCGACGTCGAGCTCGATGGCCGGGATCTCGTCGAGCCCCGCCAGCGTCGCGGCGCGGAAACGGCGTTCGCCGGAGATGATCTGGTAGCGATTCGGACCGACGAGGCGGACGAGGATCGGCTCGAGCACGCCCTTCTCGCGGATGCTCTGCGCCAGCTCCTCGATGTTGCCGAGCTGCGTGCGCGGCTGCTCGGCATTCGGCTCGATGAGCTCGAGCGGCAGCATCGTGCCGATGTGACGTCCGGAGCGGCGCGTCAGCTCCTCGACGTAGTGCGAGTCGTGACGCATGACGGAGCGTTCGGGAAGGCCACGCTTAGCCACGGAAACTCCGGGGGAAACGATGAACGATGAAGGATGAACGATGAACAACGCCCGCGGGACGTTCATCGTTCATCGTTCCGCGTTCATCGTTCGGATGACCGTTCAGGATCTTAGACACGGGACAGGAGCTCCTCGGACAAACTGTAGTACTCCATCGCGCCGCTCGATTTCGGGGCGAAGGTGAAGATCGATTCCTTGTAGGCCGGGCTCTCTTCGAGCCGGATCGACTTCGTGATGACGGTGTTGAAGACGCGATCGCCGAAGACGTGGCCGATCTGCTCGTGGATGTCTTTCGCGAGCGTCGTGCGCTTGTCGTGCATGGTGATGACGACGCCGAGGAGCTGCAGATTCGGATTCGGGCGCGCCTTGATCTTCTCGATCGTTTCGAGCAGGTCGTCCGTTCCTTCCAGCGCGAAATACGACGACTGGATCGGCACGAGCACGTGCGTCGAGGCCACGAGCGCGTTGACCGTGATCATGCCGAGCGTCGGCGGCGTGTCGATGAAGATGTAGTCGTAGACCGTCGCCAGATCCTTCATCTGGTCTTTGAGCCGGAAGGGACCGTCGAGCTCGCCGATGAGCTTCGACTCGAGTTTCGCCAGCGCGATCTTCGAAGGCGCGACGAAGAGATTCTCGACCGGCGTCGGCACGATGACGTCCGGCAACTCGAGCTCTTCACTGACGAGCACGTCGTACATCGATCGCTTGATTGCACGCGCGTCGACGTAACTCATCGTGGAGTTCGCCTGCGGATCGAGATCGATGAGCAGGGTCTTGAATCCCTTGTTGGCGACCGCTGCGGAGAGGTTGATGGCGGTCGTGGTTTTGCCCACACCGCCCTTTTGGTTGGCGACGGTGATGATCATGGAGAGCTGGGTGGGATTCTACGGGCGGCGATGACTTGTGGGAAGAGGATTGACGAGTTGGCGAGTGGTCTAGTCTGCGAGTCGACCAGAAGAACTCGACGACTTGGCGACTTGACGACTCGTCGACTTCGAGATCGCAGGCGTAAAGGCTCACAGGCTCACAGCGCCGGCGATTCGTTCCTCTCTGAGCCCGTGCGCCTCTAAGCCTGTGCGCCCGTGGTCACATCTTGTACTTGCCGAGGTCCTCCGGCGACAGATCATCGAACCACTTCTTCACCTTCTCCTCGCGATCCTCGCCGTCGGGGCTGATGGTCTGGGCCTGGTCGAGGACGGATTGGGCGACGAAGATCGGTGCTTCGGTGCGGAGGGCGAGTGCGATGGCGTCGCTGGGACGGGCGTCGATCTCGAGCATGCGATCGCCCCGCCTTCCTGTGCGACAAGGAGGCGGATCTGGGCGAAGAACGTGGAGTCGCGGAGATCGTTGATGACGATGCGCGCCACGCGCGCATCGAGCTCGGAGATCATGTTGCGCAGGAGATCGTGCGTCATCGGCCGCGGCGTCGTGATGTTCTCGAGCTGCAGCGCGATGGCGTTGGCCTCGAAGATGCCGACCCAGATCGGGAGGAAGAACTTCTCGTCGTCGTCCTTGAGCACGACGATCGGCGAGTTCGACACAGGGTCGAGCATCAGTCCTTTGATCGACATCGCCACGAGGTCATTGAGATTCATCATGCGACCGCCTCCCCGCGCAGCGTGTGGTGCTGCGCTGAATCGATGCGCACCCCAAGGATACTCCCCAGAGGCGTCGACAGGTCGCCGTGGAAATTCACGACCCAGTAATCGTCCGTGCGTCCCGAGAGCATCGCCGGATCGTGACGGCTCGGTCCCTCGACGAGAACCGGCAGCACACGCCCGCGATACGACTCCAGCCGCTCGCGTTTCATCCGCTCGTGCAGGTCGAAGAGACGCTGCAAGCGCTCCGAAGCGATCGCGTCATCGAGCGGCGGACCGATCTTCAGCGACGGCGTTCCCGGTCGCGGCGAATATTTGAACGCGAAGAGCGAGCCGTAGCTCACCTCTTCCACCAGGCTCAGCGTCTCCTGGAAGTCTTCTTCCGTCTCGCCCGGAAACCCGACGATGAGGTCGGTCGAGAAATGAATCTCCGGAATCGCCTCGCGAATGCTGGCGATCGTCTCGAGATACTTCTCGCGTGTGTACAGCCGCTTCATTCGGCGCAAAATGCGCGACGAGCCCGATTGCACCGGCAGGTGCAGGAATCGCGAGATGTTCTCGTGATCGCGCATCGCTGCGATCATCGAGTCCTTGACCTCGGCTGGATGCGAGGTCATGAAGCGAAGCCGCAGCACACCGGGGATCTCCGCGATCGCGCTGAGCAGCGCACCGAAATCCTGACCCGTTCGCGGACAGCGATAGGCGTTCACGGTCTGGCCGAGCAGTTCGATCTCGACGCGCCCGCTGTCGACCGCGGCGCGCGTTTCGGCGAGCACGTCGTCGAACGGACGCGAGGCTTCGCGGCCGCGCGTCGTCGGCACGATGCAGAAGGTGCAGTTCTTGTTGCAGCCTTCGATGATCGTCACCCAGGCCTTCGTCGCCGAGGAACGATCGATGGCGACGTGGTCGTAGTTGCGATCCTCGGGGAAGTCGACGGCGACGCGCCTCCCCTGCCCGCCATTTTCGGCGAGCACTTCATCGAGATGGCCGACGTTGCCCGGTCCCATCACGAAGTCGACCCACGGCGCGCGCGCGAGGATCTGCTCCCCTTCCTGCTGCGCGACGCAACCGCAGACCCCGATCTTGAAATCACGCTCGCGTTTCAACTCGCGCAGACGCCCGAGGTGCGAGAAGACCTTCTGCTCCGCCTTGTCGCGCACCGAGCAGGTGTTGAGAAGGATGAGATCCGCCTCGGCCTCACTCTCGACGCGCCGATACCCGCGCAGCTTCAGATTGCCCGACAAGCGTTGCGTGTCGAGCTCGTTCATCTGACAGCCCCAGGTTTCGATGTAGAAAGATTTCATATTCGGTTGCTGGTTCCTGGTTGCTGGTTGTCTGTGGGCTCGTCGTGAACCGCAGACAACCAGCAACTAGCAACCAGTCACTGTGCGGGTGATGGCGTCAGCCCGGCCAATTCCTTCCTCGCCTCTTCCAGCTTCGCGCTCGTTTCATTGAATCGCTTCACGATGTCCGTGTCGCGGCGATCGAGGTCGTTTTCTTCGTAGTAGCTTTGTTCGATCGCGGCGAGCTGGCGCTCGAGATCGGCGATCTTTTTGGTGGTCGCCGCGACCTTTTCTTCTCGCGCGATGCGCTCGTGATAGCTCTTCTCATACTCGTCGACGAGACTCTTCCGCGGTACGGTCTCGACCGGAACCGTGGCCTTGGTCTCGCCGACCTTGGCTTTGGATTTCTTCACATCGGCGTTGGTGATGACCTTCGTCGTGCTCTTGCTCTTCCTCTCCTTCGCAGCTTTCGCCGTGGCGACGAGATCGTCGGCCGATGCGGCGAAGGTTACGGCGAGGAGGAGCAGAGCGAGTGTTTTCATGTGCGGCCGTATCGGTCTTCGAGGCGGATCACGTCGTCGAGCTCGGTCGTCGAGACCTCGGCGACGTCCGTGTCTTCGACCGCTTCCATCCGATGGATGAGGCGCGGCGGAATGTGAAAGGCCTCGCCTTTTCGCAGCGGAAGCACGCGGCGGTCACCGTCGTACTCGATCGTCAGCTTCAGTTCGCCCTCGACAACGTAGAGCGTTTCGTCTTTCATTTCGTGGAACTGGAGGCTCAGCGACTCGCCCTTGTTGATGTGCAGGATCTTTCCGACGTAGCGATCCGTGTGGGCGAAGATGAGCTCGTAGCCCCACGGTTTCGGGACGTTCGTGATCGGGCGTGGTCGGAAATGAAGGTCGGACATTGCGCTTAGTGTAGCCGTGGTTGTTCGTTGTCGGTTGTCAGTTGTCTGCGACTCATCGTCGTATCACCTAGAGTCGACGAGTCTTCAGGTCGTCGAGTCGCCGTGGGAAACCTCGTCGACTAGGCGACTCGTCGACTGACTCGCGTCATCCCGGAGAACCGACAACCGACAACCGACAACCAACCCTCAGACGTTCTGACTCACCAGTCCGTCGGGAAAGCGCATGGCCACGCTCTCGATGATGAACTCTTCGATCTCCTGCGCCGTCTTCTTCATGCAGCGACGCCTCGGCGATGCGTTTGCAGTCGCGGTAGCGCAGCGAGCGGATGACGTTCTTGATCACCGGGATCGATGAGGGGTTCATCGAATAGATCTCCAGGCCGAGGCCGAGGAGCACGATGGCAAAGACGGGATCGGACGCCATTTCCCCGCACATCGAGACCGGGATTCCGGCGCGCTTGCCGGCGTCGATGACGAACTTGATCAGGCGCAGCAATGCGGGATGCAGCGGCTCGTAGAGATAGCTGACATTTTCGTTTCCGCGGTCGATGGCCAGCGAGTACTGGATCAGATCGTTCGTGCCGATGGCGAAGAAGTCCGCTTCGTCCGCGAGCAGGTCGGCGATCACGGCCGCGGACGGGACTTCGATCATGATTCCGATCTGCAGCTCTTTGTTGTAGGCGACGCCCTGCGCATCGAGCTCGAGACGGATCTCGCGGACGAGCGTCTTCACCTGCCGCAGCTCCTGCACGCCGGAGACGAGCGGGAACATGATCTTGATCTTGCCGAACGCCGACGCGCGCAGCAGCGCGCGGAGCTGGGTCTTGAACATGTCGCGATGCTGCATGCAGAGACGCAGCGCGCGCAGACCGAGGACCGGGTTGTCTTCCTTCGTGCCCATCACCTCGCGGGCGAGTTTCTTGCCGCCGAGGTCGAACGTCCGGATGACGCACCAGTTCGGCGCCGTGGCTTCGGCCAGCTTGCGATAGATGTTGAAGTGTTCTTCTTCCGTCGGCAGGTCGGGGCTCGTAGCGATGTAGAGGAACTCGGAGCGATAGAGCCCGATCCCTTCCGCGCCGAAGCGATGGCGTCGTCGAGCTCTTCGACGAGCTCGATGTTGGCCTGCAGCGAGATGCGGTGGTGATCTTTCGTTATCCGCGAACAGCTCGCGATTCTCGAGGAGCTTCTGCTCCGGCCTCTTCGTGGCGCGAGACGCGGCTCTGGTACTCCTGCACCATCGCCGGAGTCGGATTGATGACGATGACGCCTTCGTAGCCGTCGATGATCACCAGCTCGTCGTTGTCGACGATCTTCGTGAGGCGCGGGACGCCGATCACCGCGGGCATGAACAGCGATTTGGCGATGATCGAGGTATGCGACGTCCGCCCGCCGACTTCGGTCGCGAAACCGACGATCGGGCGGCGGTTGAAGTGCACCGTGTCCGAGGGCGTGAGATCGTCGGCGATGATGATCACGTCGTGCTTGATCTCGGAGATCTCGTGGTGGGCGATGCCCTGCAGGTTCTTGAGCAAGCGCTCGGCGACGTCCTTCACGTCGGCGGTCCGCTCGCGCAGGTAGACGTCGTCGAAACTTTCGAAGCGCGCCTGCAGCTCTTCCTGCACTTCGGCCAGCGCCCACTCGGCGTTGACCTGCTCATTCTCGATCTTCTGGATGACCTTGTCGGCGAACGACGGGTCGCCGACGATCATGGCGTGCGCCTCGAAGATCGACGCGTACTCGTCGCCCATCGAGCGACTGACCTTGACCTTCAGCTCGAGGAGCTCGTCGCGCGTTTTTTCGAGCGACTCCATGAAGCGCGTCACTTCCGACGGCACTTCGTCGTCGCGCATGGGAACGCGATAGACCGCGGCCACGCGCTTCTCGACGATGACCGCGCGGCCGATGGCGATGCCCGGCGAAACGCCGACGCCTTTGTAGCGTGCGGATGTCGGTGCGCGTCTGAGCCTGCGGCATCAGGTCATTCTACTTCGTCGAATTTGCCATCGATCAGCTTCTCGACGGCATCGAGTGCGTCGCGCTCGTCCATCCCGTCCGCTTTCAGCGTGATCGTCGAGCCGCGGCCGGCGGCCAGGAGGAGGATGCCGAGGATCGATTTGCCGTCGACTTCTTCCTCGCCCTTGCGGATCTTGATGTCCGATTTGAAGCGCGATGCGGTGTGGACGAGCTTCGCCGCGGCACGCGCGTGAAGACCGAGCTTGTTTTTGATCTCGACGTTTCGTGTGATCAAGCAGGAACTCCCGCACGCAGGAGATCGGACGCCACGCGGATCGCTTTCGAGCCCTTCTCGCTGATCACGTGCGCCAGCGCGGAGACGTCTTTGGTCTCTTCCTTGACCATCGCGAACTTCACGATCATCGGCAGATTGACGCCGGTCACGATCTCGACGCGCCCTTCCTCGAGAAACGACAGGCTGAGATTGCTCGGCGTCCCGCCGAACATGTCGGTGAAGATGATGACGCCGCGCCGCCCGCGGCTGATGTTCTCCAGCGCCGCGGCGATCTTCTCGCGCGCGTCATCGACGGAGTCGCTCCACTCGAGCGGAACGGCCTCGATGCCGGCGACGTCGGCTTCGATCTGGCGCGCGGCGTTCAGAAGCTCGTAGGCCAGATTTCCATGGGTAACGATCAATGCCCCAATCATGCGGCGCATGATAACGGGATTACACGACGGACGAGTGGACAATGGACGTCGTGGACCTGGTGGACGCATTGGACATGGAGCAGGCGAAACTTGATGCTTTGTCGATGTCCACTTGGTCTACTTCGTCCACTAGGTCCATTCTCCACTCGTCCATTGTCCACTTGCGGCGCCCAGACCCGCCTCAGCGCCTGCAGTCCCGATGCACGATCTCGACGGTCGCTCCCGCTTTCGCCAGATCGTCGCCGAGGCGCTGGCCGATGGCGACGCTGCGGTGTTTGCCGCCGGTGCAGCCGATGCCGATGGTGAGGTAGCTCTTCATCTCCTTCTGGTACTGCGGCAGGAGATACGCGACGAAGTCGTAGAGGCGGCGATAGAACTCCTCGTAGCCTTCCTGCTGGTGCAGATACTCCATGACCTCGGGATCGAGGCCCGTCTTCGGCCGCAGCTCGTCGATGAAGTGCGGGTTCGGCAGAAAGCGAACGTCGAACAGCAGATCGAGGTTGTACGGCAGGCTGTATTTGAACCCGAACGTGATGATCGTGACGAAAAGCGTCGATTCCTGTCCCGAGATCTGGAACCGCCTCATGACTTCGGCCTTCAGTTCGTGAACCGAGAATTGCGACGTGTCCAGGACCAGGTTCGCCAGCGACTTCACTTCCGTCAGCGCCTCGCGCTCGGCCTGAATCGCTTCGAGCAGCGGGCGGTCTTTCGCGAGAGGATGCGGACGCCGCGTCTCCGAGTAGCGGCGGACGATGACCTCTTCGCTCGCTTCCAGAAAGATGAGCACCGTGTTCGGTACGAGCTTGCGTAACCGCTCGCGATAGAAGCGCGGGAAGATCGTCGCGAAGTCGTGCGTGCGGACGTCGACGACGATGCCCACGCGATTCGCGTTCTCGTGCGAAGTGACTTCGTCGAGAAACGGCTCGATCAGTTCGATCGGAAGGTTGTCGGTGCAGTAGAAGCCGAGGTCTTCCAGCGTCGACTGCACGTAACTCTTTCCCGAGCCCGAAAGGCCGGTGATGACGACGAGGTATTCAGGCGCCTGCATAGTTTTCGAATTCTGATCGAAGCGAATCAACGGATCAGTCGCGGAGTCCGCGCCACGGACGAGTCGCGCGACGGCTCCCCCGGCTCCTCGGGATTAGCGAGCGCGGAGGCCCTGGCGATCTTCTCGTCGATACGCCGCGTAAACTCGCGCGCGGAATCGTAGCCTTGCAGTTTCATGAGGTGATTGCGCGCGGCGATCTCGACGAGGAGCGCGAGGTTGCGGCCCGATGCGACGGGAAGCCGCACGTACGGCTTGGAGACGCCGAGCGCCTCGTACGTCTCGCCGGTGATACCGAGGCGGTCGTACTCCGCCCCTTCCACCCACTTCTCGAGCTTCACCACCAGATCGATCGGCTTGACGTCGCGTGTCGACGCGACACCGAAGAGATCTTTGATGTCGATGATGCCGATACCGCGGAGCTCCATGTGATGCCGCAGCAGATCGTTCGAGTAACCGAGGAGCACGTTGTTCGGATGCCGCTTCACGACGACGAGATCGTCGGCGATCAGCCGGTGACCGCGATGCACGAGATCGAGCGCGCATTCGCTCTTGCCGATGCCGCTGTCGCCGAGGAGCAGCACGCCGATGCCGAAGACATCGAGAAGCCCCGAGTGCATCGTGATGCGTGGCGCCATCGTCTCTTCGAGAAAGTACGTCGTCCGCGTGATCGTCGTCGAGGACATCGACGGCGTGGAGAAGAGCGGCACCGAGCGCTTCTCGCACTCGACGCGAAACTCATCGAGCGGCGTGATGCCCTTGGTCACGATGAACGTCGAGATGTCCAGCCCGGCCACGTCGCGAATGCGCTTCTCGCGCAGACGCGGCGGAAGACTTTGCAGGTACATCGTCTCCGACGCGCCGATGATCTGCACGCGCCACGGCTTGATGTATTCGTAGTAACCCGCGAACGCGAGCCCCGGCTTCTGCACGCGCGGCCGGCAGATGACGCGGGCCATTCCGTCGTCGCCGGTGACGAGCGTGAGCTGCAGGTCGTCGAGGTCGCTCGATCGCAACGAGCCGACCGTTGTCTCGATGTAGTCCTCGTCGGTCACTGATTCATGGTACTGGTTTTCGGCCGTCGCCACGTAACGGCAAGACCGCCAGTGGACCGAAGGACTCTGGGGATTCACGGTCACGGATGCAGCGTCGGAGGCGGAGGAACGGTCTTTCCTCTCGAGGCCGCGAGAGCCTTCTCGATTCTCGCGAGATGCTCCTCGAGCACGTTTCTCTGTTTCGGCAGCAGTTCGTGAGTGGCAAGCACGGACTTCAGGTGCTTGGAGGCTTCGCCGAGACGAGCGTCGTCGTTGCGCACTTCGTGAAGACGGAGGCGGGCCATGGCGATGGTGTCCACGACGAGCGCGTTCCACTTGCTCATGTCGGGCTGCGCACGCTTCGCGGTCTCGACGAGGGCATTGAGATGGATGCGCGTCTGCTGTTCGTTGAACACCGGATCGACGTCGCAATAGAAGAAGCACAGATTGTTGTGGAGCTGGACTTCGAGCGGCAGGTCGTCCCGAACGAGCTTCAGCGCTTTCTCCCAGAGGTTTCGCGCTTCCGTGATCCGCGGGACGCCGTGGCGCGTCCAGGGAGCGTGACCGTGGTGGCGCTCGATGTCGGCGTTCCAGTAGTAGATCTGTGTGCCGCGCTCGGCGATGTAGCGCGGATCGTTGTAGTTCGGATCTTTCTTCCAATTCCGCTTCGTGTTCTCGGCCACGTCGAGGTGAGAGAGTGCTTCCGCGTAACGCGCCGGCGACTCCTGATGCATTCGCTTGCAGAGCGCGAGGAAGTAGTGCCCCTCGTGACGGGGAATGACGAGCGACTCCGGCTGCCGGATCGCGCGGTCGCAGAACTGTTCCGCGACGGACCACTTGTCGATGCTGGCCAGGAGATAGGCCATGGCCAGCAGGCGCTCATAGTCCGCTCCGCTGCGGAAACCTCGCTGCAGGAAATCGACGATCTCGTGCCAGTTGAGCTCGGGGCGTGCGCGCAGTGACTCGGCCCAGAGGTTCAGCTCAGTGGAGATGAATTGGAGCGTGTACGGCAACCAGTGACGATTGCTTCGGAGCACGACCTTGCCGTCGTAGGCCGTGAGGATCTCTTTCTGGGAGTTGTCGCGGGCATCGATGTCCTCGGCGCGCAAGGCAAATCCGAGCGACTCGTGCTGGCGCTCGATGTCGACCAGCAGTTCCGAAAGCCGTCGCGAGAGCAAGTCGTCAAACTCCTGACGGCTGCGCAACATTTTCAGCGTGATGGTCAAGCGCTCACGCTTGTTCGTGGCCTCGGGGATCTTGATCTGCGCCGAATCGATGAGAGTTGCCGATGAAAGCATTTCCGATTGCTGCCACGCCTGCCGGATGTTCGACATCTGTTGAAGGAAGGTCTGCGCTTCCTCATCGGCCAGAGGCTCGTTCGACCGAAGCCGTGCCTCCGCGGCATCAATGAAGAGGCGCAGCGAGAGCTGGCGCTGCATCAGCTCTCCCGCAAGCTGCTCTTCATCAGACGAACGGCGGTAGAGCGACGCAAAGGTCCGCGGGTGGCGCACGACATAGCCGCCGGCTTCGTCCCAAAGCCCTTCGCGATATTCGACTCCGAAGACATCGTGCATTGCGCTGCTGCGCGTGACCAGAACGATGCGGTAATTCTCGTGGTTTCCGACCTCGCGGTTGAGCCAGTGAATCGTGGCCATGGCGCTGGCGTCGATGTAGCTCGCGCCAGCCTTTTCGCGTCCACGCAGCGCGATCAGTTTGTCGAACCAACGGTCGCGCACCGCGGAATCGATCTGGAGATGGCGCATCGAGCGGACGGAAACGTCGACGATGCGGCGGCTCTGCACCAGTTGCGTGATGCGGCGCAGCGGCTCGGGAACGATGTCCTGGGTCAAGAGAAGCAGCGCGCCCGCGTTGCGCTCAAAAACTTCCCAGGCCTGATGGACCTCCTCGTCGGAGATTTCGCTGTCGGTCACGGTCAGGAGACGCTCGACCTCGGGCAAGGCCAGGGCCTCTTCCATCTGCCGCAGCGCCTTGTGCGCGTTCTGCAACACATCGCCGAGCATGCCGAAGCGGATGCGGCTGACGAGAGCCTGCATCTCGATGGCGTACGGGGGCAGCAATACCGGATGGAATTCACCTTCGACGAACATGTAGTTCAGCGCGTCGAACTGCACGAGCCGCTCGGCGGCCAGATCTTCGTCGTCGAAGACGCGCATTTCGTCGGCGGTCTTCTCCGGAAAGACGTACGAATAGATCTCGGAGAAGTCGACGGCGTACTGCGTCGCCATGCGCAGCGGATGTTTCAGATCCTCGATGACGGCCGTCGAATCGCGGTCGAGCATCCGGCACGACACCAGATGGCGCTTGAGGCTCTCGAGTGCGAGGCTGCGGGTCATCGCGCGTCCGTCCGGAACAGGATCGAGGGTGAAGGAGCGAAGCCTCCCGTCTTCAGGAGAACATCGAGCTCATCGGCTCCGCCGTAACTTCCAAAGAGCTCGTCGTAGATCGGTCCGAGATCTCGCACCGTCGGCGTCTTTTCGGGTTCCGGCACAGGACAGTTATACAGCGTCTCTTCGCCGTCGTAGCTGGTGATCAGACTGTACGTTTTTTCATCGGCCTCGACCCGCGCGCGAATCCTCGGTGCGGCGTTCAGCATGGAGATGAGCGTCGATTTGACGTCGATGTCGAGCTCGGCGATGTGCTTGGCGAACAAGGGAGGTGTGATCGTTTCCACGAGGCGATCGAGAATCAGCGGAACATGAAACGCGCGCCGCTCGCGCTCGATGAGGCGGATCATTCTCGGCAGATACTCCGGATAGCGCTCCGGGTCCGTGCGGCACAGCGCATTCAGGGAGATCGGTGCGAATCGCGACGGGAGCCTGTCGTCGTAATAGAACGCTTCGGCGGCGGCGCTGGCCTGAGGATACGGCGCGAAGCCGCTGATCACGGCGAGGAGCACTCCGATCGTTTCGATCGTTTCCTCGTGCTCGTCACCCTCGGTCGCCCGCTCGCGGCCGATGAGGCGTGAACGGACGAGATGCGCAAACTGCGGAACGACGTCCACTGCACGGACATAGGCCGCGAGATAGGCGAGCGTGCGCAGGGCCGCCAGAGGAGTTGCTGATGTCCATTCGGCGACGGCGCTGACGATCGCTCTCTTGAAGCGGAGTTGGACTTCGATCGGTTGGACGCAATAGAGACCTTCGATCTGCGAAGGAATCGATGGCTCAGGACGGATCTCGTACGGTTCGTAGTCGCCGGTCGTGACGCCTTTCAGCAGCCACTCCTTCATCGCCCGCTCGTCATAGTCCGCGAGAAACATGGATTCAGTCATCATCGTCTTGGTGACTCAGGTACTCCTCGATCAAAGCCTCGACTTCTTCCACGAGATCCGCCTCGCCGGCAAGGTTGCGCCACTCGAAGTCGACGCGGATCTTGTCCGGCCGGCCGACCGCGCGTACTTCGAATTCTCCCGACATCGGGATGGGCTCGTGAATCGCTTCGGGAAACGACACGTCTCCGGAGAGAGGGAACGTTCTGCCCCAACCCGCGCCGCCATCATCCGAACGATAGACGAGATCGAGTCCTTCGAGGAATGTCGGAGGAGCGACGACGTACTCCTTCGTGCAATCGGGTGGGTAGACGACTTCGACGAGCTTCTCGGTTCGGATGTAGTGATAAAGGCCAAGGCCATCGCGTAAGGCGGTCGCAAACTTTGGATGTGGGCGATGCGGTTTCGCACCGAACGTCCCGCGCAGGCCGTCCACCTCGTCGCTCTTGGTAATCCAAGCGAATGGGAGCTCGGAGCGCAGCTCGCCGCGTGCCGCCTCGCCAAGTCCGACGATGGCGAAGCGTTCGATCTCCTCATCGGAGATATCGTCCTCGATGGAGGCGATCGCTTCCGGCGTGACGTGAAAGTACCAGAGCGAGCGTGCCTCCATGATGCGCGAGCAGCGCGGGGCGTCGCTCGGTCGCGGCTTGCCGCGACACGTTTTCGGCGGAGGATCCGCCACTCGCGCGAACCGCTTGATGATGCTTTCGGGCACGCGGCGCCGCGGCTGGTCGAGCCAATTCTCCTCGACGAATTCGACGAACGAACGCAGCAGCCTGCGCCTGACGCGCTCGTGACGAATGTCGAAGGCGAGGTTGCGCAGGGCAATCCTCTGCGCATCGACCTCGTTCATCGCTCGAAGCCAGTCTTTTAGCCGCGGACCCATCTCGCTGCATCATAGGAGTGCCGCGAAGAGCCCTTTCCCTACCCTCACCTCTCTCCCACTCGCCAACGAATTGACACAAGAGCGCGGGCTCGCGCCTTCCCTGAACGCGCTAGGATGTCCGTTCGTCGATCCGAACCCCTTCAGGAGAATCCCCATGAACCTTCGTAGAGCCGGCAGTGTGGCCGTGTCGTTCGCGTTGTTGCTGTCCGATCCGCTGGGACTGCGTGCGCAGCAGCCGAACAGTACCTTTGGCGAAGTCTTCGACGTGCGCGTCACCAACGTCGACGTCCACGCCACCGATTCGAAAGGGAATCCGATCTCGGGCCTCACCAAAGCCGACTTCGAGATCTACGAGGACGGCAAGAAGCAGGCGATCACCAACTTTTACGAGATGACGGTGGCGGGCACCACCGCGGCCGCCGCCGCAGGCGCCCCTTCCGGCGGCCAGTTCACCGCAAGCTCCATGAACATCGTTGCGCCCACCGCGCGGAAGTACATCCTCTATGTCGACAACGGCACGCTGTCCCTGAAGAACAGAGACAATATCTTCGCCGGCGTCACCGACTTCATGCAGAAGAATCTGCTCCCCGGTGATCAGGTGATGATCGTCAACTGGAACGGAGAGCTGCATGTCCGGCTCCCGTGGAGCAGCGACCGGATGGCGATCGAATCGACGCTAAAAACCCTGTCCGGCGAGCTCGGCTCGTCCGCACAGATCCAGGCCGAGAAGCAGAGAGCCATTCGCCTGCTTCGCCAGATGGAAAGCGACAGTCGTAGCGGAACAAGCATGACCACCTACGACATGGTCGAATCCGCGGCCCGCTCCTACGCCGAAAGCGTGCGCCACGACATCGGCCAGTCCGTCGGCGCGATGACCAAACTGCTCTCGTCGCTCTCAGGCGTCGAGGGAAAGAAGGTTCTGATCATGGCCACCGAGGCGCTCCCGACGCAGGCCGGCGCGGAGATGTTCCAGGCCCTCCAAAACATCCGCACCCGTTCGGCGCTCGATTCCGGGATTTCGCAGACGACCGCCCCGCAGGAGCCCGGCGGCGGCCTCACGGCTCCCCTGCCCGGCGCCTCCGTGTCCCAGGGGTCGAAGCGCGCCACCGCGATCGCCGATCTCGGGAAATACAACGTCACGCCGATGATCGAAGGGCTCGCTCGCGCCGCGAACGCCACTGGGGTCACCGTCTACGCGATCAATCCGAAAGGGATGTCCGGCAACGCCGCCGGCAACACCGACCAGCAGGAGTCGTCGGAGGCCGAGGTCGACTTCGCGGAATCGGCCCAGATTCTCGACGGCGTCAACCTGCTCACGAAGCGCACGGGAGGTGTCGCCACCATCGGCGTGCCGGCCGCCGTGGCACTGGCCACCCTCACTCGCGACCTCGGCTCCTACTACTCCATCGGCTATCGCTCCGGCCCCGGCAAATCGCCCGAGCGCAAGATCGAGGTGCGCGTGAAGCGTCCGGGCGCCACCGCCCGCTACCGCGGCAACATCTACTACCGTTCGCTCGAGACCGAGATGGCCGATCGCGTCATTGCCAATCACCTCCAGAGCCAGCTCTCCAACAACCTCGGCATCTCCCTCCAGACCGAGGCGGTCAAGACCGAAAACGCGCAGGCGTTGATGCCGATGATGGTCATCATTCCCGCCGACAGTCTCACCCTCGTTCCCGATGCCGAAGGCAACGTCAGCGGCGGATTCTCCGTGTTCACCTCGACCGGCGACGCCGACGGAAACGCCGGCGGAAACGCCGGCGGCGTGAACGTGCAATCGCAGGAGATCCACTGGCCCGCCGCCCAGGCCGCGCAGATGAAGGGACGACGGATCGGTTTCGCGGTGAAGGTTCCGATGGACAAGAACCCGAAACAGATTTCGGTCGGAGTCGTCGACCGCCTCTCGCAGGTGCAGGGATTCGCGACGATCAAGGTGGCGGCGAACTAAAAATGTTTCACGCGGAGACGCGGAGGACGCGGAGAGAGCTTCTCTAGCCTTCCTCTCCGCGTCCCCCGCGTCTCCGCGTGAGCCGATCCCTCGTTCAGATCTCCAGCTTGTAGTAGATCGTCAGCTCGTGGATCACTTCCTGCGCGATGCCGTCTTTCAGCATCGGGCGGAAGCGCCAGTGGCGGATGGCGCGGAGCGTGGCGTCGTCGAAGAGTTTGCGTTCCGCGGGCTCGACGATCGACACTTCCCTCACCTTCCCGTCGGTGCCGATGATGTAGCGCACGACGAGACGATCCTGCCAGCCGCGGATCCGGGCTTTTTCTGGATAGATCGGGTAGACCTGCGACAAGGCGTACATGCGCAGCGGCTGGTCGCGGGCGATGACGATGACGCCGCCGACCGTTCCGCCGACGGTTCCACCGATCTCGCCGGCGGAGACGCCATCCTCACTTCCACCCGCCACACCACCCGCGACGCCCCCTTCGACTCCTTCCGCGATGCCGCCCGAGCCGCCGGTGAACGCCGTGGCGTCGGCCTCGGTCACGACCGGTGCATCGAAGGGAATGATCTTGTCGGGGATGATCGACGGAGCGACGATATCCTGGGGCGCGGATGGCGGTTGCTGCGAAGGGGGTTGCTGCGCCTGCGCCTTCGGCGCCACGGGCGGTGGAGGAGGCGGAGGGGGTGGCGGCGGATCCTCGGTGAGGTTGTACGCGGTGATGACGCGCGGGGGTTGGTCCGGGAACGAAGCCGTGCCCATTCCGCCAAGAATCACCAATCCAGCCAGACCACCGTGGATCAGAATGGATGCGGGTAAAGTCTTGTACCAGAGTACGCGACTCTTCTTCGCTTCGAGCGAGGCGGTTTCGAACATGGGGGCCCTGGGCGGCTAATGTAGCACCGCTCGCGGCCCCCGGATGCCGGACATCCGTCCCGCATTACTTCGGCGGGTCAGAACTCCGGAGAGATCAAGCCGAGGTTGTTGTCGCGGCGCTTGTAGATCACCGAGACCCGGTCGTTGTCGATGTCGCGGAAGACGATGAACTCGTTCTTCGAATCATCGAGGCGCAACGCGGCCTCCTCGATCGACATCGGACGGATGGCCAGGTTGTTCGTCTTCACGATGCGCGGCGACGTCGCTGCTTCCTCGCGCAGGTTCCCCGGCTCCAGCACCTGCACAGCCCACTCCGTCACGGCCGGCTTGTTGCGGCTGCCGGCGCCGCGGTGATGATCGCGAATCTTCTTGCGGTTCTTCTGCGCCTGGCGCTTCAGATGATCGACGGCCTGGTTGATGGCATCCTGCATCGACTCATCGGATTCCTGCACCGTCTGAACGTTGTGCTCTTTCCCGTTGATCTGAATCTCGCAGATGTTGCGGTACTTCTCGACCTGCAGCACGACGCGGACGTCGATGACGTCGTCGAAGAGACGCTCCTGAATCCGGGCGAGCTTTTTCTCGACCAGGTCGCGGATGTCGGAAGGGATGTCGTAGTTGCGGCCGGAAATCTCGGTCGTCATGGGATCACCTCGATCAAAAAATTTGTTTGCGGTCCGTGGAGGATGGGATGTTCAGCTCGTCCCGGTACTTGGCCACGGTGCGGCGGGCGATGTTGATGCCCTCGTCGTTCAGGATCTTCATGATCTTGGAGTCGGAGAGCGGCTTGCGCGGGTCCTCGTCGTCGATGAAGCCCTGAATCTTCTTCTTCACCGTGAGCGACGAGATGTCCTCGCCCGTGTCGGAATCGATGCCGCTGTGGAAGAAGTACTTCATCAGGAACAGGCCGCGCGGCGTGTGCATGTACTTGTTGGAGACGACGCGCGACACGGTCGACTCGTGCATCTGGATGTCGTCGGCCACGTCGCGCAGAACGAGCGGCCGCAGGTAGTCGATGCCCTTCTCCAGGAACTCGCGCTGGTGCTTGACGATCGACTCGGCCACTTTGTAGATCGTGCGCTGCCGCTGGTCGAGCGACTTGATCAGCCACACCGCGGAGCGGATCTTGTCCTTGATGTAGTTGACCGTCTCGCCGTCCTGACTTGGAGTCCATCGAGTTGAGCATGCTGCGGTAGCCGCTGTTGATGCGCAGCTTGGGCATGCCGTCTTCGTTGAGGACGATGATGTACTCGTCGCCGACCTTGTGCACGTAGACGTCGGGCTCGACGTAGATCGCTCGCTCATTGGAGTATTTCCTCCCTGGCTTGGGATCGAGATGCTTGATGATCTCGACGATGCCCTCGAGCGTCTTCAGGTCGATGCCGAGGGTCTTGGCCAGCGGAACGAACTTCCGCTGCATGAACTCGTCCCAGTGGTCGCGGACGATGGTCTCGACGAGCGGCTCGTCGAGCTCGAGGAACTGGAGCTGGAGGAGCAGGCATTCGCGAAGGTCGCGCGCGCCGACGCCGATGGGATCGAGCGACTGCACCGCGCCGACCGCCGTCTCCACTTCCTCGGCTCGTGAATCCGCCCGAGGACATGATCTCGTCGTTGCTGGCGCGGAGATAGCCGTCTTCGTCGATGTTGCCGATGATGAACGCGGCGATCTCTTTCGTCCGCGGCGAGGCGTCGGACATCGAGAGCTGCCAGGTGAGATGGTCGGTGAGGTTGGGCGGACGCGTGAGGGTGTTCTCGATGGGGAACTCCTCGTGCTCCTCCCCCATCCCGCGCGGGTTGTAGCCGTACTCGATGTAGTCCTGGAAGTAGGCGTCGTAGTCGATCTCGTCGAAGGAGTCTTTTTCCTTCTCGTCTTCGACTTCGACCGGCTTCGCGTCCTCGGCTTCGTTCTCGCTCTTGGTTTCCTCGGCCTCGGCGTCTCCTCGTTCTTCGCTTCCTCGGCCGATTCGTCGAGGAGGGGGTTTTCGAGCAGCTCCTGGTTGAGGACTTCCTGGAGCTCGAGTTTCGAGAGCTGCAGCAGCTTGATCGCCTGCTGCAGCGAAGGCGTCATGATCAGCTTCTGGCTGAGTTTGAGGTGAAGTTTTTGTTCAAGTGCCATGGTCCGGATTCGCAGGTCTGCGACGTCTCTCGGTCAGTTCAGATTGAACGATTCGCCCAGGTAAATTCGCCGGACCTCCGCGTCGGCCGAGAGACTCTCCGGCACTCCCTGCCGGAAGATCTCACCTTCTTTGATGATATAGGCGCGATCGGTGATCTTCAATGTTTCCCGCACGTTATGGTCCGTAATGAGGATTCCGATCCCTCGGGCCCGAAGTTGCGAAACGATACGTTGGATTTCGAATACGGCGATTGGATCGATTCCTGCAAACGGCTCATCTAGCAAAATGAATGCCGGGTTGATCGCTAGGCTTCTGGCGATCTCCACGCGCCGCCTCTCTCCACCCGAAAGCGAGTAGGCCCGGCTCCGCGCGATGTGCGTGATTCCGAACTCCTCGAGCAGTTGCCGCGTGCGCCGTTCCCGCTCCGCCAGCGGCAGTCGCATCGTCTCGAAAACGGAGAGCAGATTCTCCTCGACGGTGAGCTTGCGGAACACCGAAGGCTCCTGCGGCAGGTAGCTGATCCCGCGCTGCGCGCGCAGGTACATCGGCAGCTCGGTGATGTCTTCATCGCCCAGCGTGACGCTGCCGCCGTCGGGCCGCACGAGTCCGACGATCATGTAGAAGGTGGTCGTCTTCCCCGCTCCGTTCGGACCGAGAAGCCCGACGATCTCGCCCTGCCGGATCTCGACCGACACGTCTCGCACAACCTTCCGCCCCTTGTAGACCTTGACGAGATGGGTGGCGTTCAGTTGCAGCGGCTCAGCCGCGCGCGGAGTGTCCATCGACATGCGCGGGCGAGAGTATCAGAACAGGCAACGATGAACGCGGAACGATGAACACGGAACGAGGGCGTCGGTCCGTTCCGTGTTCATCGTTCATCGTTCCGTGTTCCCCGATCACCCCTCGTGCTTGTACGTCCCCTTCGTTTGCCCCTCGGGGCTGACGACCTGGACGCGGTTTTTGGCGAGGTCGAAGACGATCTGCTGGCCGGTGACGGAGCCGGTGGGATCGCTGATCGTGGCGGGGTTGCCGAAGACGTAGATCATCTTCTTCTCCACCTGGTAGACGGCGCGATCACCTGTGCCCTTGCGGCCGTTCGCGGCTTCGACGACGTTCACGTTCTGCTCGGTCTCGATGCGCTGCACTTTGTTCTTGTCATCGAAGAAGAAGACGGCCTTCTCCGATTTCAGATTGCGCGTGTCGTCGACGATCGTGACTTTGCCGAGGAGATCGATGCGGCGGTCGATCTTCTTGGCGATGAGCTGATCGCTGTCCGACTTCACCGGCGTCTTCCGCGCATCGGCGGTCGTGTTGTAGAGGAGCGTGCGGACGTTGCCGCGGGCGGTGATGATCTCGCCGTTGCCCTGCATCTGCAGCTCGTTGGCGAGGAGCGTGTTGTTGTCCTGCCACGCTTTGACGTTGCCGGTAAAGACGGCGATCTTGTTCGTCTGGCGCAGGATCAGATCATCGGAGTTGACGAACACCGGCTTGCCCGCGGGAAAGAGATTGGTCGCGTCGGCGGAAGCGGCCGCGCCGCCGGCCTTCCCTTTCGAGACGAGCTGCGCGATCACCGAGCCCGTGGCATGCGCCGTCTGCGCGCGCGGCGAGAACTCGATCACCTTCGCCTTCAGGATCTGGCCGTCGGAGACGACCGTCGCCTGCCAGCCGGTGTCGGTCGTCAGCACGACGCGATCGCCGACGATGTCGTAATTGGCGCGGAACGCCGAGGCCGTGTTCTTCGCGTCGACGTAACGGAACGCGCCGTCGAGGAACGCCGAGCGCGCGCGCCGCGTGGCCGGATCGAACCACACCGTCGCGTGATCGGTGCTGATCTGCCGCGCCGTTTCGCCGATCTCTTTCATCACCACTTCGAAGTCGGCCTTGATCTCGCTGACGGCGCGATTCTCGAGCGCGATGCGGAAGCCGCGCGCCACGATGTCGCGGCGCGGCGGACCGTCGAGCACCGCGTGGGCGATGTGCTCGGCGCTGCGCGCATTGAAGGCGTTGATCTGGCCATTGGGACCGAGCTCCGTGTCGAAGGCGTCGCAGGTGATCGTCTTGCGTCCGCCGAGGTTCTCGCCGGGAGCAGCGTTGGCGCCCATGACGATCATCGCGTTGCCGCGGCCTTCGAGCCCGATGATCCGTTTGCGGTCCGGCGTGAACTTGCCGAGCATCCAGTCGGCGTGCGCATTGTCGGCGCCGCGGCTCATGGCCACGCGCTGATTGAACTCGATCGTGTTCTCGCGGCGGCGGAAGGTCGTCTCCGCGCCGCGGATGTTCATCGGCGATTCGTTCGGGAGCAGCGTCCCCATCGTGGCGTTGACGTCTTTCGAGAGCTTGAGCGTCTCGCCTTCGACGTCGAGATCGAGCGCGCCGGCGTTGCCGGTCCAGCGATCGACGCGGAACTGCACGGGGATGTCGTTCGTCAGCCGCGCTCCGTCGTAGCGGATCTCGGCGGTGGCGATCTCGATGCCGTCGCTCGAGGTGACGCGTACGCCGCCCTTGGCGTCGGCTTCCTTCGTCTGACTGTTGAACTGCGCCTGCGGGCAGGCAACGACGTAGGTCAGGCCGTTGGCGCGATAGAGCGTCAGCGTGACGCCTTCGAGCGTCGTCCATCCCGATTCGAAGGAGACGACGCGCTTGGCGACGATCTCCGAGGCCACGCGTCCGCCGATCGTCTGCACGTCGTGAAACGTCCTCGCCTCGATGATCGCCTTCTCGTCGGGCCGCTGCGTCGACGTCACGGGCTCGTTGCTCGTGCTGTGGCGTTTGTTCTTCGACGGGTCCCAGTTGAGGACGAGGACGAGGATGAATGCGAAGAAGACGATCGGCAGCGCGATGCGAAGAACACGGATGGAGCGCTGCATGTCGTTGCGACGTAACACGTTTGCCACGGATTTCTTTCCGCGCGCCGCATTACGATTCGCGGCATGCGACTCGCCCCTGCCCTCGGCGCCGTGCTGATTCTTTTCGCAACCAGTGCCAGCCCCGAACCGCCGAAGGAAGATCCGCACGTCACGGAGATCCTGAAGTCGATCGCCGGCAAGGAGAAGCGCCCCGCTGGCGAGGTCTTCCAGAACGTGAAGCTGCTCAAGGACATCCCCGCCGCGCAGCTCCTGCGCATCATGGACGCCGGCTACAGCCGCGCCCTCGGCGTCGGCTGCGATCACTGCCACGTCGAGGACCGCTGGGAGGCCGACGAGAAGCGCCCGAAGCGCGCCGCCCGCGGCATGATCCAGCTCGTGAACGAGATCAACGCACGCCTCGAAACGATGGAAGACATCGATAACAGCGAGCCGGTCGTAAACTGCACGACCTGTCATCGCGGATTCGTAAAGCCGGCCACGCAGATGAGGTGACGGCCGCTCCCGCGAGGAGGAGTGTTCCACATGAAAGCGACCGTCTTCGTCGGCACCAGTCTCGACGGCTTCATCGCGCGGCCCAACGGAGCCTTCGACTTTCTGCCCGACGGCGGAGGCGAGCCGCACGGCTTCGAAGAGTTCCTGGCCAGCGTCGACGCGCTGGTCATGGGACGAAAGACCTACGAGACGGTGCTGCCGTTCGACACCTGGTTCTACGGCACGAAACCAGTTTTCGTGCTCAGCACCAACCCCCTCGCGCCTGCGCCACCGGGCGCGATCGTGGAGCGGATGTCCGGAGAGCCCGCCGATGTCGTCGCGCAACTCGAGGCACGCGGCTTCAGCCACATCTACGTGGACGGTGGTCTGACGATTCAGCAATTCGTGCGCACTGGTTTGATCGATCGCTTCGTCATCACGCGCGTTCCCGTGCTGATCGGAACGGGCGTCTCGCTCTTTGGCGAGACGGGGCGCGACATTGAGCTGAAGCACATCGCCACGCGCACGTTTCCGAGTGGGCTGGTGCAGAGTGAGTATGAGGTGGTGACGTAAGACGCGATGGCCTTATTGGCTCGGAATCCGCCTAACGGATCAAACACCAAGCCGTGCGGCCAGGGCCCACGTCCCGAAGTCTCGGCCTAACTGATCCCACGCTAAGGCTATGCGGCCGGTTCCGCATGCCGAAGCCGAAGCGGCGGTTGCCGCGAATGACGTACGCAGAACCGAGTCGCGAAGTTCGACCGCCGTGACATCGTCGCGCTTGCGAAGATTCAGGCAGCTCGGCTGCCTGGCCGAAGCCGGCCCAAGCCGTGGCGCACCAGCTTCACCGTAAAGTTAGTTAGTTAGCCCGCATTCAACGCTCTGACGCTGTCGATGGCTAGATCAAGCTCCGTCTTATGAGCCTCGATCGTGAGCTTTGCGCGCAACTCGCCCAGAAGCGTGATTGCCTGACCGCGCGGCGTGGCTTGGAAGAGCTCTGAACGAACCCGTTCGTTCGCGACGAACATTTGCACGATTCGACGGACCTGATCGGTGCTCAGACTACGGAAGAACTCCGCGAGCTGAGCATAAGCTTGCGACCGTCCCCAGTAGTTACCACACCATACGGCGAGAATTTCTTGATATACCTCTTCGAACGCGATGTTTGGAACGTACGGTCCGAACTGGTTCAGGGTCCTGGCCGCTGCCACCTCAGAGGACCAGCCGTAGCTCGTGTCTTTTGCCTCCGCCAACGCCTTGGCTGCCTTTCTATATATCCGCGCCCTGGGAGCGTCCGGGATGTACTTGACACCGCCAACACCAACGAGGAAATCCAGGATGCGCGCTCTCGCCTGCTTGTCTCCACTTTCGTCTGTGCTCGGGTTAACTGTCAGAGTGTGATACCTGAGACCGGTTGCTTTCCTGAGGTCATCACCTGCACGCTCCCAGACGCTCGGGAAAAGTTGCGTCACATTGAAGAGCGCGGGTTCGTCGCCGCGGCCAAGAAGATCAAGCATGAAGCCAAACGCAATGCGGAGATCTGCTGTTCGCAGCGTCTTGATCTGATCGCGAAATAATGCGATCTCGTCTGCGCCCATCGGAAGAGTCTTTACTGGATCAAAGAGTCCGGAGACCGAATGGCCGGGATCCGGCATCGGCACCTGAAAGAGGTTCTTCTGCAGGATGAGAGCGTGCGCAATGACATCTTCCTGTCCTACGCTGTGATCTGAGTCGTGCGCCGGCGATGCGTGGTTGCGCATCCAATTGATCATCTCGAGCGCCTTTCCCGCCTTGGGGTTGAGAAGCCCAAGCTGCGTGCTGCCCGCGATCAGGACAAGATCATCAACATCTGACCATCGATCGGCGAGAGTATCTCCATTCGCGTCATAACGTTTTCGCCCAGACTCGTTCTTGACAACCGATATGAATAAGTCGACGCCGTAGGCCTCGACGCGTCGTCGTAAGTTATGCACGGCGGCGTTCCAGATATCGAGGAGAGCGTGGTCATAGAATCCCGAGTCGAACAGTGACCGCGCCTGCTGCAGCAGATGCAGCTCTTTCGCCTCGTGCGGCGGAGCCAGAACGTCGATGGCAGGCGAAGCCAACAGTTGCGGGAGGTGTGAGTCCGGCATGGAACGTCAGAACACGTCCGCGGGCGAACGTCATCCCGACACCTGGTGCTGGGAGCGCTAACGCATCTCACGCTGAGCTGTGCGGCCACGGCTCGCGTACCGCAGCCGAAACGAGCCGCCGGTTGCCGCGAATGTTCGTAGAACCAAGTCGCGAGCGGCAACCGCCGTAACGCCACGACCTTGCCCAGCACTTTGGCAACTCGGGTGCCGCGCCGAGCCGGCTCACCAGCGTCAGTATGAAGTTTGGGGCGGCGTCAGACCGACTCGACCGGCGGTGATGAAGGCGGAAGAACTTCTGCCGTGGATGTGGGTTCAACCACCGCGTCGGCTAATCCGAGTAGGATTCGGACCTTGGAGCCTAACGTAGTGCCCAGCAAGCGTGAGAGGGCTCGCAACAGACGCCTAGCGAGCTTGCTAGGAGCAGCTACACCCTGAACGATATTGTTGATGCCGCGCACGAGAACGTATAGACCCGCCGAGATGTGGACGACAGTGACTACGTCACCCTGTTCGTGTGGAACAAAGGCTGTCCAGCATACCGCCAATCCAATCAGTACCTCAATCGCACCATAGACGAACTGCAAGGCGACTCGAAAGCGATAGAGGGCGATGCCCAGCACCAGCAGAACACTAACTGCAGCGAGGCGGCCGTGTGTAGTTGACCACAGCCACGGGTACCGCTTCCATGCCGCTATCACGAGCACCGGCCATGATGGTGAAAACAGCACGAGCAGCACGAAGCCGGCGACGAGTAGCACCAGAGTACTACCCAGCGACAGCAACGCGAAGCGCAAGGCTATCCGTTTGATTACGTGCCAAACGGGAATACCGATGAGCCAGCGTAGGGGAAAAACGTTTCCAGTGACCTCAATATACTGCTCAACCGTAGGCTGAATTTCTTCCCAAAAACCTTTCGAGTAGAAAAACAAGAGGCGTTTCCAGAACGCGAACCATAACTGGGCGCGCATTCCCCTCAAGAGCCTGAATACGCGAAACTCATCGAGGGTATCGCCGGCACTGCCGCTCCAATGTTTCTTGGGGAGCTTGGGCAACCCGGGCATGAGTTCGCGACGTCGAGGGCGGTCCGCGCGATCGAGTTGAACAATGAGCTTTGCTAATCGCGATGTGCGGCTTTGCGACAGAAACAGGAGCGACGTGAACATCCCTACGAAAGCAGGAAAGGTGTCAATGTGAAGCTTTCCACGAAGCATATCCGCGAGGCGGACAAGTCTCTGTGGCGCCTGCGGCGTTCGTGGCGAGTTCTTCATCTGCGTGTGGAATTATAGCAACGATGATCGCGCGCCTTCGTCCGCCACAACTCCAAGCAGACTACGGCCAATCGACGATTCTCGCAGTGTAGCGTGGCGATCGGATCAACTCGTCCCTCGTGATTCGGCGGCGGGCGGAACGACAAACGTTCCATGCTCGTCCTCTATAATGTTGGACCTTCTTCGCCGTTCGCGTTGTCGAACAACGCGTTATGCGACGCAACCCGCTTTGTCGCGTAACGAGTTATTCGACAGGTGAGCGCCACCACGTTCTCCAGCCACTCCGATGCGAAAGCGAATGTTGCCGCGGAATGTTCGCGCGCTGGGTTGCCCCCAGATATAACGTCGTTCTCACGTTTCGGATGTATTCGCCTTCGGCGGTGCAGATGGGATCAGGGGATTTGACAAGGGCGTCCGGGAACGGAGTAAGGCTTGCGTGCTCGCCTTGCTCGCCCGGCCGGCAAGATGCCGGCGGACCGGCAGGCTGGAAGCCTGCGCTCCAGGGGCGAGTGCGGAAGGCTCTGGATTCCTGCGACGCCGAGGGTTGAGAATGGGCGCGTGAGCAATCGCGCGACGTCCGAACGTTCGATGGTCGTCGCGCTGGCGCTGGCTGCGCTCGATGCGTCCTATCTCTCGTGGCGCTACCTCGCGCTGCGGCTTTCGCTCGTGACGCCGGGGAGCAGCATTTGCTCGTGGACTGACTTCGTCGATTGCGATCGTGTGTTGCTCACGCCTCAGGCCAATGCGTTCTTTGTTCCGAATGCGCTGCTCGGGGCGGCGTTCTCGATCGGGTGTCTGCTCTGGTGGTTCGGCGGGAAGCGGCTCGGGCTGGAGTATCGGTTTCACATCATTCGGACGCTCGCCTTCTGGCTCGGCGTGGCGTCGCTGTTCACGCTGCGGTTTTTCTGGTTGCTGTTTCACCTGCCGTTCTTCTGTCCGTTGTGTCCTCTCAATCACCTGATGATCTATGTCGCGTTTGTGAGTGCGATTCTGCTGTTCCGCCAGACGCCGCGGCCCGCGGGACGCGCCCGGGTGCTGCCGCTCGTGATGCTCGTGGTGTCGTGCGTGGTGTTCTTCGTTCTCGTGCAGGTGCTCTGGTACGTTGCCGAGTCGCGCGGTAATCTGCACATTCCTTCATGACCAAGCACATCGGGATTGTCGCGGTGAGCGCGGAGGGCGCGGCGCTTTGTTATCGAACGATCTGCGCGGAGGGCGCGGCGCTTCTCGGGGCGCATGCGCATCCCGAGATCACGATGCACACGTTTCCTCTCTCGGAGTACATGGTGCCGATCGAGGCGGATGATTGGGCGGCGACCGGCGAGATGATCCTGGCTTCGGCGGCGAAGCTTCAGAAGGCCGGCGCGGACTTTCTCATCTGTCCCGACAACACGGCGCATCAGGCCATCGATCTGATTCGCGACCGCTCGCCGCTGCCCTGGCTGCACATCGGCGAGGAGGTCGCGCGGGTTGCCGCGGAACGGCAGTACAAACGCCTGTTGGTTCTCGGCACGCGGTACCTGATGGAGAGTCCGGTCTATCCGGCGAAGCTCGCGCCGTATGGAATCGAGCGCGAGATTCCGCCGCGCGACGTTCGTGAGCGCATCAATCAACTGACGTTTGATGAGTTGGTCTACGGTCGATTCACCGATTCCACGCGCTCTTACTTTCAGAGCGTCATCGCCGACGGCCAGCGACGCGGTTGCGATGCCGTTGCGCTGAGTTGCACGGAGTTTCCTCTGCTGATCCGCGAGGGCGAATCCCCTCTTCCTACGCTCGATTCGACGCGACTCCTGGCGCGTGCTGCTTTGCGTGAAGCGATCCGCGATTGAGAAGTCGCTTCGGTCGCGCACGGCGATCTCAACTATGATCCCGCGACCCATGGAATCGCAGCTCGCCGGCGGAACTCAGCCCCTTCCCAGAAGCCGCCCCGTGCGATCGTGGCTCGTCATCGAATTGATCCTCGGCATCCCGGCGACGGCGTTCGGCGCATTCGCGGCGCTCATGTCGCCGATGTTGTTCGACGCCCCAGGGTCGGCGAGCAATCCGCCCGTCCTGCTGTTGTTCGGGAGCATCGTCGCCTTTCCCCTGATGTGCATTCTCGGTATCGCACTCGCCTGGATCGCCTTCGCCAGGCACCGCGACCGCGGCGCGATGTGGCTGTCGCTGTCGCCGCTCCTGCCGATCCTGACCGGCATCGGTGCGTTGGTCTGGTTTGGAGATCAGCAATGGCGGACAATTCGGACGATGACCGCCGCGCTGTAGGCACATTGCCCGCCGCATCCGACCGACTTCCATTACAGTAGGCCGCCGGGTTCCAAACCGACATCACCGACAGGAGTACCAGGATGCAATTCACGCTTCGCCAGCGGCTTCGCTATGCGTTTGACAACACCCTCTCTCGCGGAACTCCGTCGCTCATCGCCTGGCTGGCCATCGTGTCGGTGGTCTTCGTCGCCATCGCCGCGCTGCTCCTCGTGATCACTGGCAGCGCGCCTCAGGGCGACAACGGCGCGTCGCTCTCGTTCCCCGAGCTGATGTGGCACAACCTGATGCGCACGCTCGACGCCGGCACGATGGGCGGCGACACGGGATCGGCGCTCTACCTCGTGATCATGCTGACCGTCACGCTCGGCGGTGTCTTCATCGTCGGCACGCTGATCGGTTTGATCAGCAATGGCGTCGGCAATCAGATCGACGAGCTGCGCAAAGGGCGCTCCGTCGTCGCCGAGAGCGATCACATCGTGATCCTCGGCTGGAACGCGCAGATCTTCGCCATCACGCAGGAGCTGATTCTCGGCAACGAGAACCGCAAGCGGAATCGGATCGTCATCATGGCCGACCGCGACAAGGTCGGGATGGAAGACGAGATCCGCGAGCGCATCAGCGATCTCAAGACGACGCGCGTCGTTTGCCGCCGCGGCAGTCCGATCGACCTCGGCGATCTGAAGATCGTGAACTTCAACGCCGCCCGGGCCATCGTCGTCCTCTCGCCCGAGGAAGAGGATCCCGACAACGAAGTGATCAAGGCCATCCTGGCGATCACGAATCATCCCGACCGCCGCAAGGAGAAGTTCCACATCGTCGCCGAGATCCACGATCGCAAGAACATGGAGCCGGCGCGGCTCGTCGGTCGCGACGAAGCGCAACTGATCGACACCGGCGACGTGATCGCGCGCGTCGTGGCCCAGACTTGCCGCCAGACCGGCCTCTCGCTCGTCTACACCGAGCTTCTCGATTACGGCGGCGACGAGATCTACTTCAAGCAGGACAGCGCGCTCACCGGCCTCTCCTTTTCCGACGCAATCACCGCCTTCACCGATTCGTCGTTGATCGGCGTCAAGACGCGCGACGGCGTGGTGCAGCTCAATCCACCGATGACGCAGGCCTTCGCGCAGGGCGACGCCGCGATCGTCATCGCCAAGGACATGGAATCGGTGCAGGTAAAGAAGTCGACGCCACGCATCGACAACGCGCTGCTCGTCGAAGGCGCGCCGGCGACTCCCCTTGCCGAGCGCACGCTGCTCCTCGGCTGGAACGTGCGCGCGCCGATCATCATCCGCGAGCTCGACGCCTACGCCGCGCCGGGCTCGATGCTCACGGTGATCGCCGAGGGTGATGGCATCGCCGACGCCGTGGAGACGATGCGCGCGCAGATGCGCAACTACGTCGTCGAGCACCAGATCGGCGACACGACCGATCGCGCCACGCTCGAAGGCGCGAAGCCGGAGAGCTATCAGCACATCATCGTGCTTTGCTATGCCGATCAACTGTCGGTGCAGAAGGCCGACGCCAAGACGCTGGTGACGCTGCTCCATCTGCGCGACATCGAAACGAAGAGCGGCGCGAATCACTACTCGATCGTCACGGAAATGCTCGACGTCCGAAACCGCGAGCTCGCCGAGATCACACAGGCCGACGACTTCATCGTCAGCGAAAAACTGACCAGCCTGCTCATGGCCCAGGTCACGGAGAACAAGGACCTGCGCGCCGTGTTCGACGACATCTTCGACGCCGACGGATCGGAGATCTATCTGAAGCCGGCCGGCGATTACGTCGTGCTCGGCAAGACGATGAGCTACTGGCACGTCGTCGACGCCGCCCGCCGCCGCGGCCACGTCGCCATCGGCTACCGCATCGCCGCCAGCAGCAACGACTCGGCCGCGAGCTACGGAGTGAAGGTGAATCCGCCGAAGGACACGAACGTGTCGTTCAGCGCGGAGGATCGGGTGATCGTGATCGCGGAGGATTGAGACCAGCGTCTGGGACCGCCGCCGTCTCGGCGGCTGGGACGGCGGCGTCTCGCCGCCGTCCGCGAGCGGCGGGACGCCGCTCGCCCAGCCGGCGAGGACGCCGGCGGTCCACCGAAGCCTGCGGCTTCTACGTCGCCCGCACATCCACGACATTCAATCGCGCGCCCGCGTATCGATCGGGCTCGACGTGGACGAGCAAATCGACGACACCCGTGAGCGCTGCGCGCAGTTCTTTCGCGCTGGGCCAGAGGACGCCGATGGCGCGGCCCGACGCGTCTTCGAGGGTGAGCTCGCAGCAGTCCTCGGCGAACATGCGCGTGCTCGCGATGGTCACGCCGGGGACGACGAAGAGCGGTTGCGTGTTGCCCGCGCCGAACGGTTGCAGCATCTCATGCGCGGCGATGAACTCGGCGTCGATGTCGGCGAGGGAGAGCGTTCCGTCGACGCGTGCTTCGCGAGTGAAGAGCGCGGGATCGAGGCGCTCGAAACGCTCGTGCAGGCGCGTGCGAAGCGTGTCGAGGTTGCGCGCTTCGAGCGAAAAGCCGCACGCGAATTCGTGACCTCCGAAGTGCGTGAAGACCTCGGAGACCGCAGCGAGCTCCCCGTGAAGGTCAATCGTCGGGATGCTGCGACCCGATCCGACGCAGAGATCGCCTTCGATCGTGAGGACGAGCGTCGGCCGGTGATAGCGCTGCGCGATGCGGCCGGCGGTGAGTCCGAGGACGCCGCGATGCCAGCCTTCGCCGGCGAGCACGATCACGCGCTCGCCGCCGCGGATCTGCGCCTCGGCGAGCGCGCGCACTTCTTTCTCGATCTCCTGGCGCTCGGCGTTCATGCGATCGAGCTCGCCGCAGATCAGCCAGGCGGCGTCCTCGTCGGTCGCGGCGAAGAGATCGATGGCGGTGTTGGCGGACGCGAGACGCCCGGCGGCGTTGATGCGCGGACCGATCTTGAAGCCAACATCTACCGATCGTAGAGGCCGTCCGGCGAGGCCGAGGCGTTTGAGCAGCGCGCGCAGACCGGGATTGCGCACGTCGGCGAGACCGGCGAGTCCGAGAGCGGTGATCGTGCGATTCTCGCCAACGAGCGGCGCGACATCGGCGACGGTTCCGATTGCGGCGATCTTCAGCAGCGATTCGACGGAGACCTTCCGGCCATTCGGCGGCGCGATGCGCCGGATCAACTCGCAGCAGAGCTTGAACGCCACGCCGACACCGGCGAGCTCCTTGAACGGATAGGTGCAACCGGGCTGCTTCGGATTGAGTACCGCCGCGGCTTCGGGCAGCGTGCCGGGCGGCAGGTGGTGGTCGGTGATGATGACGTCGATCCCGCGCTCGATGGCCAGGCGCACCGGCTCGACGCTCGTGATCCCGCAATCGACGGTGATCACGAGACGCACGTTTCGCTCGGAGAGCACGCGGTCGAGCACTTCCATTTTGAGGCCGTAGCCATCGACGAGCCGGTGCGGTACGACGAACCCGACGTCCGCGCCGAGGGAGCGGAGGACGGTCTGCAGCATCACGATCGACGTCACACCATCGACGTCGTAATCGCCATAGATGACGATCGCCTCGCCATCGCGCACCGCCCGCGCGATGCGCTCGCAGGCGTGATCCATCCCGTAGATCGTCGATGGATCGTGCAGATCGCCGATCTCCGGCGCCGTGAACCGCCGATACGAATCGTCATCGGTCACACCGCGACGCACGAACAACGACCGCAACGTCGTGTTCGCGACCGGAATGCGCAGGTTGTCAGGGGGCGCGTCGGTGAGGGTCCAGTGGTCGTGGATCACGTGAGGTTTACGGTAGCGTAGTTTGGAAATCTACGAGGGGTGGATGGAGGGCGGGCTTATAGCCCGCCGGTTCTTTTGGGTGGGGGAACGGTTGCCTTCAGTGCTTCAGTGCCTCTGCTAAAAGACCTTCGGCCGAGGTCCCACACCCGCCCAGAAGAGTCGGCGGGCTATAAGCCCGCCCTCCGAGCCGCCGAGTCCACCGGCTACTTCTCGTACACGCCCATCTTCCGAAACTTCTTGTACCGCTCTTCGAGCAGTTGCGTTGGCTTGAGCTTCTGCACTTCCTTGAGCGCTTTCTCGAGCGACGGTGCGAGGAGGGCGGCGGCGGCGGCGGGGTCGCTGTGGGCGCCCCCTTCGGGCTCGGGGACGATCTCGTCGATGATGCCGAGTTTCTTGAGATCCTGGGCGGTGATCTTCATCGCCGCGGCGGCTTCGGGAGCGGCGGCGGCGCTCTTCCAGAGAATGGCGGCGCAGCCTTCGGCGGAGATGACGGAGTAGACGGCGTGCTCGAGCATGAGCACGCGATCGCCGACGCCGAGGGCCAGTGCGCCGCCGCTGCCGCCTTCACCGATGACGCTGATGAGGATCGGCACCTTGAGGCCGGCCATGCCGCGGAGGTTCACGGCAATCGCTTCCGCCTGTCCCCGCTCTTCGGCGCCAAGGCCTGGATACGCGCCCTGCGTGTCGATGAAGGTCAGCACCGGGAGCTTGAACTTCTCGGCGAGCTTCATCACGCGCAGTGCCTTGCGGAATCCTTCCGGACGCGGCTGTCCGAAGTTGCGGATGACCTTTTCTTTGGTGTTGCGCCCCTTCTGATGACCGATGACGCAACAGGCCACGCCGCGAAAGCGGCCGAAGCCGGCGACGATCGCGGCGTCGTCTCCGAACTTGCGGTCGCCGTGGACTTCCTGCCAGTCGTCGATCAGGAGATTGATGAAATCGAGGGTGTAGGGACGTTGCGGATGCCGGGCAACGAGGGTCTTCTGCCACGGCGAGAGGTTCGAATAGATTTCGTGGGAGACTCTGCTAAGCTTCTGCTGCAGCTCGGCGATCTCGGCCTGGGTCGCGGGCTCGCTCTCCATCGCGGAGAGCTCTTCGATTCGGCGCCGGATCCGTACGATCGGCTCTTCGAATTGACTCGGGTCGGCGCTCATGGGCCGTGACCCTAACAAACTAAGATGACGCTGGCAACTGAAGAACCAACCGCCCCCACACCGGCGCACGTTTCGCGCTCGACGATGCACGAGTCCTGGTCCGAAAACGAACGGATGCGCCACGTCCCGGCGCTCTCGTGGCTTCTCGAGAAGATCGAAGGCGATCTCCGTCCGAAGCTGGAAAAGATCTGGCTCCCCTATTCCGATCTGCCGGCGAGCGATCCGAGTCATGCGCCGATCGAGGCCGAGCTGCGCGCGTTCTGCCGCTCGCTCGATCGCGTCGCCGACGTCGCCGCGCGCCGCCATCGCGGCAACGGACATCCGCCGAACGATCTCCGCAGCCGCATCGACTGGTCGTTCTCGCACGCGATCGCCAGTCTCACCGCCGCCGACGCCGATCTCTTCGGACGACGGCTTCCGTTCCAGACGTTCGAGCGCTCCAACGCCGAACCGCTCTGGGCCGCGCTCCTCGCCGCCATCCAGCACGTCCACCGCCTCGTCGATCTCGTCCGCCCGATCGATCCCACCATCGACGAGCGGATGTACGAAGGGCTCGTGAAGCTGAACGAGCCGCTGCGTCGCGAGCCGATCGCTTAACGGGTTCACGCGGAGACGCGGAGAACGCGGAGAAGTTGCGCTGCTGTCTTCTCTCCGCGACCTCCGCGTCTCCGCGTGAAATCCCTGGCCTACTGTTTCGCCAAAGGCGCGTACGCACAATCCACGCTGCTCTGAATGCGGATCGCGTGCAGCGGCGACGCGGGAACCCAGGCGATTCGTTGGGAGGCGAGCTCCTTGGTGAGCTCTTCGCTGGCGAGAAAGAGATAGTTGATGCGCGAGACGTCCTGGACCAGGCCCCAGGCTTCTTCGAGATCGGGACGTGGGCCGTCGAGGGACCAGACGCGGAAAGGGACGCCGATTCGTTCCAGGTAGCGGCGCACGGTCTGTGGCGCATGCGTGCTGTGATCGGTGGGAACACGACCGCCGATCACGAGGACGACGACGCGTCGCTTGCCGTCGCCGAGAGCGCGTAAGCCGGCCGCGGCGACGGCGTCCGTGATGCGAAGATCGCCGGGCAGCTGCGGGTATCTGGAAATGAGACGGCGCACGCCGACGAAATCGGGCGCGTTCCCGTACTCGAAGATGTCGGTCTTCAGCTCCGCCGATGTCGTCACGGTATGAGCCGCCGAGGCCACGGCAACGAGCTCGGTTCGCGGAAGTTGGAACGGGGCCTCCGACATCAGTGTGCCGCCGATCCGCTGGCGTCCGAGGCCTCCGCTTCCGACGAGGACGAAGTAAGCCCTGGCGCGATCGTCTTCGATCGCCGTCGGAAGGATCGGCTCGCCTTTGAGTGTGAAGCACGCCGGCATCGCGGCGGTGGTTGCTTTTCCTCGAGCACGCACGGCGATCGGTGTCAGGTCGGCCGGAACTTCCTCGGAGTAGATGCCGCCGAAGACGATCTCTTTGCGCGCGCGCGTCTGATCGGCGAATTCGATGTCGACGCCGAGTGAATGAATCGCCTTGCTGTTGAGTGCCGGCAGAGGGAACGAGGAAAGGATCGTCTTCGCGCGCTGAATCTCTTTCCCGTCCAGCGTCGCCACGAACGACGTTGCCTCTTTTCCCATGAGGTTCGTCGATGCCACGCGCGCGGTGAGCGCGTCATCTTTGCGGTTCAACATCAGCGAGATCTCGGCGAGAGGCCGCGGCAGATTGATGGTCTGCGTGTCGCGACCGACCTCGCGTCCCTCGCCGTCGAAGGCGATGGCGGTCAGCTCCTGCGGCATCAGATCCTTGCCGAAGTCGAGATGCAAAGACCAGGGCGGACTGGTGAGCGTCGCGATCTTCACCGAGTTGCTGCGGATCTCCACTGTTCGCACGCTCGCGTCGGCCTCCAGCGTCACCGGTTGTGGTCCGGCGACGAGTGCGAGAAACCGGGTCACGAAGACGATTTCGGCGAGCATGAAGTCGAGACTACAGACTTCCTCATCGCGACGTCCAGGAGTGCGGTGGCGAAGCCACCGCGTACTGGAGCTTGAGCATTGTGAGGAGGGCGGGCTTATAGCCCGCCGGTTCTTCTGGGTGGGGGCACGTTCCCACGCGCGCCCAGAAGAGTCGGCGGGCTATAAGCCCGCCCTCCCTGCGGTGGTTTGCCGGACTTACAAAATATTGATCGGGTCGACGTCGATCGCGACGTCGACGCCTTTCCACTTCCGCGGCAGCAGCACGCTTTCGACGGCGCGGCGTAACGGCGCGCGTTGCGTGGAGCGCAGGAGGATCTGGAAGCGCCACACGCCTTTGATGCGCGCGATGGGTGCGGGAGCGGGACCCTGGATGCGCGTTCCGGCGAGAGGCTCGATGGCTTTGTCGAGCAGCGTGCCGCTCTCGTGTGCCGCGCGCTCGACGTCGGTGAGGTTCTCGCCGCGAAAGAGGATCGCGATCATGGACGTCACCGGCGGGTAGTGAAACATCTTCCGGAACTCGATCTCCGCTTCGTAAAACGATTCGTAGTCGTGGCGCAGCGCGTGCTGGATCGCGTAGTGCGTTGGAAACGCGGTCTGGATCATCACCTTGCCGCGCAGCTCGCCGCGGCCGGCGCGTCCGGCGACCTGCGTGAGGAGATAGAACGTCTTCTCCGCGGCGCGGAAATCGGGATAGCCGAGAATCGAGTCGGCATTGAGGACGCCGGTGAGCGTGACGTTCGGGAAGTGGTGTCCCTTGCTCAGCATCTGCGTGCCGATGAGCGCGCGTGAGTGCCCGCGGCGGAAGCGATCGAGGATGCCGACGAGCGATCCCTTGCGCCGCGTCGAATCGCGATCGAGCACTTCGACGGAAACGTCGGGAAACTCGCGCCGGAAGCGCTCCTCGACTTTCTCCGTGCCGAAGCCGATCGGCTGCAGCACTTCGCCCGCGCACAACGGGCACTTGACCGGGATGCGCGTGCGGTAGCCGCAGTAGTGGCAGATGAGCAGGTTCTCGCGGCGATGGACGGTCAGCGTGACGCTGCAGTCCTTGCAGCGGAACTCGTGGCCGCATTCGCGGCAGAGTAGATACGGCGCATAGCCGCGGCGGTTGATGAGGATGATCGCCTGCTCGCCGAGGTCGAACGTCTCGCGCAGCGCCTGCTTGAGAACGGAACTGAAGATGACGAAGCCTTTGTCTTCTTTCTCGCCATGCTCTTTGCGCAGGTCGATGATCTCGACGTCCGGCAGCGGACGCGCTTCGACGCGCTTCGTCATCCGCAAGAGCGTGTACTTGCCGCGCGCGACGTTCTCGCGCGACTCGAGCGACGGCGTGGCCGATCCGAGGACGATGGGGATCTTGCGAAACTGCGCGCGCACGACGGCGAGATCGCGCGCGTTGTAGCGCGGCGTCTCTTCCTGTTTGTACGCGCCGTCTCCTTCTTCGTCGACGACGATGAGGCCGAGGCGCAGGAAGGGCGTGAAGAGCGCGGAGCGCGGACCGATGGCCACGTCGACTTCGCCGCGCCGCGCGCGCCACCACTGATCGTAGCGCTCGCTCGCCGAGAGATTGCTGTGCAGGATCGCGATGCGATCGCCGAAACGCTCTTTCAGCCGCGAGGCGAAGACGGGCGTCAGCGAGATCTCCGGAACGAGCAGCAACGCCTGCCCTCCCCGTTTCACGACGTCGCGCATGATCTCGATGTAGACCTCGGTCTTGCCGCTTCCGGTCACGCCTTCGAGGAGGAACGGCGCGAAGGTGCCGAGCGATGCCGTCACGGCGGCGATCGCAGTCTGTTGCTCGCTGGAGTAACGAATCTCCCCGGCGTCGGCATCGCCGAGGCCCGCGAGGAATGCGTCGAGCGTGTGACGCCGCGGACGGCGCTCGATGCGCACGACGCCTTTCTTCACCAGCGCCGAGAGCACGGCCGCACTCACATCGGCGTGCTCGAGCGCGCGCACGGACATCTCACCGCCGCGTGCCTGCAAGCGCTCGACGGCCGCCTGCTGCTTCGGCGTCAGCGCTCCGGGAGCGCTCTCGAGCACGACGAAGCGGTCGTAGCGCACCCCTTCCGCGTCGCGAAAGCGATCGTGAACGGTGACGATGCCGGCATCGCGCAGACGCGCGATCGCCGCGCGCGGCAGATCATTCGCCGGCAACGGCCGTTTCTTCAGTTCGCCGACGATCGCCAGGTCGCCTTCGAGGATGCGTTTCTCGGCGATGGCGCTGGCGATCATCTCCTCGGAACCGATGATCTCCGCCACGCGACGGCTGCCGGAGGCCATGTTCGCCGGGAGCGCGACCTTCAACATCTCGCCGAGTGGCGCGATGTAGTACTCGGCGGCCCATCGGCAGAGGTCGATGATCTCCGGGATGAGCGCCGGCTCGTCGTCATCGAGCACGGAGCGAATCGGCTTGATCTTCGCGGCGTCGACGGGAGTCGTGTCGAGCAGCGCGACGACGAACGCGGTCGTGAGTCGCGGTCCGAGCGGAACCTCGACACGCGAGCCGAGGCGCACGCTGTCCTGCAACGCCGCGGGGATGCGATAGGTCAGCGTCGCGTGCAAGGCGACGGGAACGGCGACTTCGGCGTATTCAGAGAGCATCAAGAAATTGTTGCTGGTGGCTGGTTGCTGGTTGTCTGTGGTTTCTCGTCAACGTGCAACCTTGGCGAATCACCACAGACAACCAGCAACCGATAACCAGCAACTCGAATCACGCCTCGATTCCCAACTCGGCCATCACCTTCTTCATGTCCGCCCACACCTCTTTCTTCGCTGCCGGGGTGCGCAGCAGATACGCGGGGTGATAGGTCGGCATGAGCTTGATCCCTTCGTAGTCGAGCCATTTGCCGCGCACGGACGAGATCGCGTACGACTTTTCCAGCAGCGACTGCAGACCGAAACGCCCGAGGGCGACGATGACCTTCGGTTGAATCAGCTCGATCTGGCGGCGGATGTAAGGGCGGCAGGCGTCCATCTCGTCGGGCTCGGGGTTGCGATTGTCCGGCGGGCGGCACTTGATGACATTGGCGATGTAGACCTGCTCCCGCGAGAGCTTCATGGCGTTGATGATGTCGGTGAGGAGCTGTCCCGCGCGGCCGACGAACGGCTCGCCCTTGAGATCCTCATCGCGTCCCGGCGCTTCGCCGACGAACATGAGATCGGCGTTCGGATCGCCGACTCCGAAGACGACGTTCGTCCGTCCGCCGGCGAGGCGGCATTTCGTGCAGTCGTGCGCCTCGGCAGCAAGCGCGGAGAGAGCCTGCGAGTCGTCGAGTCGCAGAGTCGACGAGCCGGTCTCCGCGCTCTCCTCGACGACTGGACGACTCGGCGACTCGACGACGCGTGAAGGGACGACTCGCCCCAGATCGAGATGCGTGTAGCCGAGGTCGCGGAGGAGCGCGAGGTCGTGGAGAAGATCGGGGGTCATCGGGCGCGATTATCGTCGAAGTCGCAGCGCGTCGTGCGCTCCGCTCTCGGCAAATCCCTACCGTCGGAAAACGGTGCGTGAAGCGCGAAATGGTGCGGCGAGCTCGATGCTTTCTCCTATACTCGACGCGGGTCCAAAAGACATAGGAGAAAACGAATGAAGAATTGGACGAAACTCGCCCTGGCTGCGCTGGTGTTGTTCGCGATTTGCCTCCCCGCCTTCGCGGGTGGAAAGCACGCAACCGTCAAGATCATCAACCAGAGCAAATGGGAGCTGCACCACATCTACCTCTCGCCGTCGGGCGATGACAATTGGGGTCCGGATCAGCTCGAAGACCAGGTCCTGGCGAAGGGCGAGTCGCTCACCCTCACCAACATCTCGTGCGATCAGTATGACGTGAAAGTCGTCGACGAAGATGGCGACGAGTGCGTGATCGAACAGGCGGATCTCTGCGGCGACAACTCCTACTGGAAGATCACGGACAAAGAGCTGCTGGACTGCGAAGGCTACAACGACTGAGGTTCGCTCCCGTCATCGTGAGCGAGGCGAGTGAATCGCCTCGCTCAAGAGGCCGTGACCGAAACCCAATCTCGGGTTCTGTGTAGCGACGGCCGCCTCGGCCGTCCTCTCGTGCAGCTGCCACGTCCCCATTCCTCTGCCGCCCGGCGTTGCCTGCACGGGTTCGGTCCATTCGACGACGTCGTTCCCGGCGCGCGCCGCCGGCCGAGGGCGGCCAGCGCCACACAGAAGCGCACTTCGCTTCGCTCAGAGCCTCGCCACGACCACATCCAGCAACCGGTTCGCGATCGCGCCCTTCGACGCTTTTTCGAATCGCGCAACCGAGCCATCGCGGGCGATGACCAGCACTTCGTTGTTCTCGGAGTCGAAACCGATTGTGGCGTCGGCGACGTCGTTGGCGACGATGAGGTCCGCACCTTTGCGCGCCAGTTTCTCTTTCGCGTTCTCTTCGACGTGATCGGTCTCTGCGGCGAAGGCGACGATGAAGGGGCGCGGCGCAAGCCGTCCGACCTCGGCGAGGATGTCGGGTGTTTTGCGCAGCTCGATCGTCAGCGCGTCCGTTCCTTCGCGCTTCTTGATCTTTGTCGCGGCGACGGTGACCGGCGTGAAGTCGGAGACGGCGGCGGCTTTGATGACGATCTGATTCTGCGACACGGCAGCCATGACCGCGTCGTGCATCTCTGCCGCGGTGATCACGCGGATGACGTCGACACCGAGCGGCACCGGAAGCGCGGTCGGTCCGGAGATGAGCGTGACGATCGCACCTCGCCTGCGCGCGGCATCGGCGAGTGCGTAACCCATGCGCCCTGACGAGCGATTGGAGATGTAGCGCACCGGATCGATCGGCTCGCGAGTCGGGCCGGCGGTGATCAGCACGCGTTTTCCCTCGAGATCGCGCGCGACGAAATGTCCGCGCACGCGCTCGACGAGCTCCGGCACGTCGGGCATCTTCCCCGCCCCTTCTTCGCCGCAGGCGAGCAGCCCGTTGACCGGCTCGATGATCTCCACGCCTCTCCGCCGCAGCGTGGCGATGTTCTCCTGCACAGTGGCGTGAGCGAGCATGTACGTGTTCATCGCCGGCGCGACGACCACGGCCGCGCGATGCGCGAGCGCGTAGGTCGTGAGCGCGTCATCGGCGATTCCGTGCGCGAGCTTGGCGAGCACGTTCGCGGTGGCCGGGGCAATCAGTAGCAGCTCGGCCCAGCGCGCAAGCTCGATGTGATCGACGCCGCCATGCGAGGCATCGCCCCACTGATCGACGATCACGCCATGCTCGGACACCGCGGCGAGAGAAAGCGCGGAAACGAACCGCGCCGCATTCGGCGTCAGAATCACGCGAACGTCCGCTCCCGCATCGCGAAGACGCCGCACGAGCTCGGGAGCTTTGTAGGCGGCGATTCCGCCGGAGACGCCCAGGACGATGTTCATACGCGTTTGCCGTGCGCAGTATGCCGCAAGGCGCGCTCTGTGTGGGCGATGGCCGCCATTGGTTAACGTTAACTGGTTGCTGGTTACTGGTTGCTTGTGGGTTGGCGAGGAACCACAGACAACCAGTAACCAGCAACCAGCAACAACGGCCTTGCTACACCGCGAATCCCAACGCCAACACCCGGTGGTTCGCTTCCTCGGCGTCGTCGCCGAAGACGTTCGCGACCTGGGCCAGCAGGATGACCATGTACGTGAGGACAATGAGGATGATCAGCGCGGGCAGGGAGATGCCCTTGGTCGCTTTGACGACCTCCTTGATCGCGGCGAAGCGGAGTGCCTGCGGCGCGAGCGTGCTGAGAATGCCGACGACGATCTGACCCGCGCTCCACACGCCCCAGGCCGCGACGCCGATTGCGAAGCCGAGGTGGGCGACGCCCCAGAGCGTGAGTGTGCCTTCCGCCGCGAGGACGCGCTTGTCATCGGGAATCTTGTTGCGGAAGAGAAAGATGAGCGTGCCGCGGAGCGGTCCGAAAATGATGTTGAGGAGCCAGCGCAGGTTGTTGAGCGGACCCTTCGTGCATCCGAAGCCTCCGGCGTCGGAGTAGATCCAGGGAGTGGTCATGAACATCGTCAGAAAGCGCGCGGCGAGGTTCGTCACGACGAGCGCGGTCGGAGCGGGAAATGCGCCTGACGAAGCCAACGCCGTCGCGGTGTCGATCCAGATGCGGACGAACATGGTGGCGGCGAAGATGGCCGTGAAGATCTTCGACGTGGTCTTTCGCCAATCCCCGAGCGCTGCCTGCGCCGCTCCGTGCAATTGCCGCGCGGTCTTGAGGCCGCTCACTTCCATCAGCCAGGCGACGGTGTAGTTCTTCTTGAACGCATCGACCGACGCTTCATCGGGATACGGCGCGCTTCCGTCGATGATCTTGTAGATCAGCGTGGCAGGAATGGCCGCGATGTACGCGAAGATGCGCATCGGCCGGAACGAGAGCGTGTCGCCGGTGATCAGTTTGTAGAGCTGCGAGACGAACGGGATCTCCCATTCCTCGTTCAGCATCGACTTCACCGCGTCAACGAGATCGGCCATGAGGTCGAGAATCGACAACACGACCCCGCGCGCCGCGGCGATGCCCCACAGCACGAGCGCTTCCATCGTTTTCAGGATGCCCGCCATCAGCAGGTTCAGAACGTTGTCGGGGTCCTCGCCGATCTTGCTGAACAGCAGGATGCCTTCGTCGAAGGCCTGCTTGCCGGAGCCGAACTGGAAGTTGTCGGCCAGCTTCACCAACTCCGCGACGAGCGCGTCGAGAGGGCCGTCCGCGAGAGACGCCGTCGTCTTCGCCACATCACCGGTGTTGGCGTTCTTGTAGTTGTCCTGGAAGGCGTTGAAGAGCGGATTGTGTCCGGTTCCCTCATCGACGGCAGCGTTGGGCCGGTTGTTGTCATCGAGATATCTCTGGACACTCTCGCCGCCGAGCTTGGCGATGAAGTCGTCCATCCACTTCTTCACTTCCTTTTCGAACTCGGTCATCCCCTTGTCGACCTGATCGCGCACACTCCGCACGGCCGTTACGATGAAATCGAGCGTCGTGTTGAACGAATGCTCGACCGCGTCCGCGGTGCGGCGGATGTCGCCCCAGGCGAAGAGAAACGCCAGCCAGCGATAGAGGTCTTCGAAGAAGACTTTGATCGTGTTCCAGATCCCTTCGATGATGTCGAAGGCTTGCTGGAAAAGCTCGATGACGGTGTCGAAGATTTTTTCGATCCCATCGACGATGAAGCGGAAGACGACCTTGATCTTGTCGACGAGCCCCGTGATCGGATCAATGATCGTGTTGACGATGAAGTCCCGGAGCGTGCCGAGGACAGAGGAGACGCCGTTCTTGATCGAGTTCCAGACGTCGCCCCAGTCGACGCCGAGGAACCCCGACACGGCCGCGGTGGAGAGTCGCTGCTCCACGAGCTCGGCGGCACCTTCGCGCGTCAACTTCGTGAACCGCGGACCGGCGTCGGTGATCTCGACGCGCCAGTGCGACTCGTGTACGCGCGACGCGTCGAGCCGGAACGGCGACACACCCTTCTCGACGCTGACGTGACGCAGGCCCGTGCGGCGCCGGCCTGCGGCGATGAAGCGCAGCGAAGACGCGTTCGCCGCCGGATAACCGAGTGCCATCGATTCGCGCATGATGCTCGCGATGGCCTCGGCGTTCTCGCGCGTGCGGTACTCCCCTTTCAGCAGCGGCTCGCCGCCCGCTCCTTTCGCATTCCACACTTCGTCGGAGGACGTGCGGTGCATCTTGTCCTGGAGCTGCGCGTTCGGCTCGACCACCACGCCTTCGGTGTCGGGCATGAACTCGGTCCAGATGAACAGCGAAGGGGCGGTCAAGGTGTTCGTGAAGCGCTGCACGACGACGACGCCGGCGCTGTTGCTCTTCACCTCGGCGGAGACGAGCTCGCTGGTCGTGTAGTAAAGCCCGTTGATGCGGATCGGCACGAGCGTCGAAGTGCGAATCACGACGCGCGCGTCCGGCTTCGGCACCTTCCGCGCGTCGAGCACCGTGAATTGCACGCTGTGCGCCGGGACGCTGACCATCTGGCCCGTGTCTTCGAGCGCGATTTCGTAGTTGTACCACTGCGTCGTGGCCGGGTCCTGCCAGAAACGGAGCAGGCGATTGTCGCGCGTGACGCTGAAGAGCTCGGAGTAGCCCTGACCATTGCGGCCGACGGTGAAGATGTTGTTCGGCATCGGATTGCCGAGCGGAAACGTCTCGCTCCAGGTGCGGCGGCCCGCTTCATCGCGGCCGCGCGTGATGAAGAGTGAGCCGTCGGTTCCGATCGAGTAGACCTCGATCTGATTGTTGAATCCGAGCACCGCACGCAGCGCGGTGACCTCGGTGACCTTGTCGATCGCGACCCAGTCGTCCCACTCGATCACGCCGGGCGCGGTGAATCGCTTCTGGCGTTTCTGCCAGAGGTGCTTCTTCGTGTCGATGGCGATGATGTTCAGCAGCTTGTCGTTGTCCTCGACGACGTCGAGGGCCATGGCGGTGAAGGTTGCGCCGAGGCGGACGAAGAACGAGAAGCGGAACGGCGTCGGCGAGAAGAGCACTTCGTTGTTCATGCCGATCGCGTAGAGCGCGGCCTGCACGGGATTGTTCGAACAGACGGCGATCTGTTTGACCTTGGCGTTCTGCGCGGATCCCTCGGATTCTTTGATCGGAACCCACTGGCGTGATTGCCAGACGCCATCTTTATTCATGAAGCTCGTCGCCACTTCGTCGGTTTCGAGGATCACGTTGGCGTGGACGTCGCCGAGGACGCTCAACGCGGCGAGGAAACGTTTCAGCTTCTTCGTGTTGTCGGCCGGCTGCGAGACCGATTGCACGTAGCGCTGCGCGTTGCCGTCCCACATGCTGCGCGTGAGGACGGCGACGTTGTTGACGCCGAGGATGTGCGGATTCTGGCGCGAGGTCACGGCGTCTTTCGGCGAAACGTAGGGATAGAGCTGCGAGGCAATGATGCCGAGATCCAGTTCCGTCCAGCCGGCGCGTGCGTCGCTCTGCTCGCGAATGCGGAAGACGCGATTGCCGGTGCCGGCGGAGTAGATGTCGAGGCTGCCGCCGGCGTTTGCGAAGGCGGAGAGATCGGTGCCGCCGAGGACGGGGCGAAGAATCTCGAATTGCTCCATGAAGCGCGTGCTGATCGCCAGCTCGCCGGCATCCGGATCCGGTTCGATGCTGACCGGGTCGATGCCCGCTTTGCGAGCCGTTTTCTTTTTCGCGCGATCAGCGCTCCGCACGGCGGTGCGTGGTCTCGGTTTCGGTGATGTTTTCGTCGCGGCGTTGAGAGTCATGAGTTCTCCTTTCCTGACTGGACGGGACGAGACGGCGCGCGGCCTGGAGCGCGGGCGCAAACCAGCGGAACGCGCCGTCGTGAGAGCTGCAGATGGGAGCGGTCTCGCCGGCCGGTCCGGCGTGAGGCTCGATGCGTTCGAAGGATCCGGCAAGCTCGTGGACGCCCGCGCCGATGGCGCGGCGGATGGCGTCGCGAAGCTCGAAGGCCTCGGGATAGAACGGAGTGAGATGCGGACGGAGAGCGGGACTCCTCAGAAACCAGTCCACGCCGTTGCTGACGGTGCGCCACGCGGCGTCGTACGCTTCGCCGCGGCAGCCAAGGCGCGCGAGAAGCGCGGCGACGTTCGCGTTCACGCAGACGTCGATGGGATTCGGCCATGCCTTCGCGTCGAGCCAGGTCCTCTGCGCGCCGCGCTGCACCCAGGGATCGGCGGACTCGGGACGGAAATAGACGCGGAAGGGATCGAGAACCGCGCTGATCTGCAGCGCCTCGGCGTGGTCGATGCGACCGCGGGCGAGAAGCAGCATCGTGCAGAGCGCTGTATCGTCGGCGTCCGACGCAATCCGTCCGCCGATCCAGCCTGGTTCGCCGCCGAGCGGATAGAAACCAAAGCCGCCGCGCTCGTGGCGACAGCCGAGAAGGAACGTGCACGCGCGGTCGAGTGCTTCATCGATCCGCGGATCGAAGGGAAGCGACGACAACTCGAGACCCACGAGCGCGGTGATGAACGCGTTCTCGTCGTCGTAGGTCGCGCCGCCGGTGAACACGACCGAGCGAAATGCGCCCGACGTGCGCTGCGACGCGAGGACGAAATCGAGCGGCTCGCGCATCACGATGCATCCTCCGGCGGAGCGATGCCGAACGAGATCGACGGAGGCGCGCCCGCCGCCACGCTCACGCCGAACATGCCGTGGTGCATGGCCAGGCCGCGCCGGTCGCAGAGCGGCGAGGTGATGAGCTCGTACAGAGGAACGCGCCAGCGGTGAGCGGCGAGAACGCGAAGGATCGCCGCCCGGCATTGACCATCACCGCCGAACAGCGAGCCTGCGAAACCGTACAGCGTGAGACGAACGTCCGCGCCGCTGCCGCACGGCACGGAGAGGCTGAATCCGAGATCGCACGAAGGAAGCGCGCCGTGAAATGGGCGCCCAAACGCTTCCTCGAGGAAAGCCAGCAGCCCTTCCGCTTCCGACGCCAGCCCGAGCTCGCGAGCAAGCATGTGCAGACCGGAGATCCCGAGCGCCTCGGCGCGAAAGTACGATTCGATCCGATCCGACGCGCCGTCGTAGGCGGTCATCGTCAACCGCGCCGCGACCGGCAAGCGGGGAAACGGCGAAGAAGTTTCAGCGCCTTCGACGTAAAGCTTCCACGTTGTGCGCGCGGCATCGCAACGAATGCCGAGCCAAGCGCCGAACGAGACCGGCTCGAGGACTTCGATCATCTGCCGGACGTCACGCGGCAGCGGCGACGCGAGCTCCTCGTACATCGACACGGTGCGACGCAACCGTTCCTTCGGATCGAGCCGCGGCGACGCCGCCTCGACCGTGAGGCGGAGCGACGCGACGTCGGCCGTGGTGAAGGAGACTTCCAGCGGAAGTCCCGGACGGGTCAGATCGCTCTCGCTCCATGCGCCCTCCTCCGCCACCGGGCCCAGCACGTGTTCGAGAACGCGCGCGGCACGTGCCGCCGCGACGGGATGCGTCGCGGCGGCGAGACGAAGGATGCGCATGACGGCGGGATGGAGCTGCGTGGCTAGCGCGTTTGCCATATGCGGCGGGTCGCCGGCCTGCTCCGGCGCGCGGCTGCAGGAAGGATCACGCGGTTGACGATGCGTTCACCGGACTTGCCGTCGGGCGGCAGCGTGAGACGGTTGGCGCTGTCGGACGTCGCGGCCACGGTCTTTTCGCCGCTCTTATGAAAGTAGCGCGCGGACCAGAAGTAGCTCGCGGGCGCATCGATCTTGTGCTTGAACATGTAGTACTGCTTGGCCACGGGAAGCAGCTTTCCCGTGCCGTCCTGTTGCGGCGGAAGGAAGGTGAAGACCGAGATCGACGTCTCATCCCCGGCGGCTCCGAATGTGCCCGTGTTCTTTCCCAGGAGCTCCGATGAGCTGATGAACATCTGGACGTCGACCGATTCGACGCCGCTCTCCCAGGCGATCAAACGAGGATCGATCTCGACGGTGAACGGCCGCAGATCGGCTTGAATGGTGAAGGACGGCGTGCCGGAGATGACGATCCTGTCGACGTCGAGCGTCGATCCGTCGTCGTAGAACAACGTGCCGGAGTAGCTGATGAAGCTGCCGTTCGGATTCGCGATCGCGACGAAGGACCAGCGCGTGCCGGCGCTGAAGGTCTTGTTCGCCAGTGGCTCGAAGTTCCATCCATTTTCGAGGCCGCTGGCGGTGTTCAGCGGATCGCTGTACTGACCGACGACGTCGACGGCGACGATCGTCGGGTCCACGCCCTCGGGGTTCGAGACGTAGACATTGGCCTGCTTCCCGACGAACGGCGAGCTGATCGTGTTCAGCTCGCGATTCTGCGGCCGGAACACCGCCTGCGGCGCGACGAGGAAACGGGACTTGTTCTTCATCACGTACGTGAGCTGGTACGAATACTCGTTGGCGCTGCGGAGATGCGTGCGGCTGGGAATGGTGATGGTGGTTGCGTTGTCGGTCATCTTCTTCTGCTCGACGGTGTTCGGGATGTCGCCCGGCGTGTGGAAGAAGAAGTCGATGAGGACGAAGTCGACGCCGTTGCTGTTGGTGAAGTCGATGTTGCTGCCGATGAAACTCGCCGACTGAATGCCGAGGTCGGCGACGGGAAGACTGATCTGGGTGTTGTTGCTGGCGATCGGCGGCTCGTGGAAGGGCGGCGTGCCGTCGTCGAAGGTGACGGTGTATTCGTAGGTGTAGTTCGGATCGAACTCGCCGCCGACCTTGGCGCCGTCGAAGTCGGCTGTCCACGAAGAGGCGTTGTTCGGCCGGAACGTGAAGGTGTTTCCTGTCGCCGCGGTCGGATAGTTGATCTTCAGCGCGACGGACTGGATCTTGGCCGCGGCGAGGCTGTCGAGAATCGTGAAGTTCACGACGAGCCGACGGTTATCGACCTTGCGATAGACGACCTTCCAGACCTCTTCGGTGAAGTTCGAGAGGAAGACGGACGGTGTGATCGCCCACTGGATGACCTGATTCTCCGAGTAGGTTCGCGAAAACGACGCGGTCGAAGTGAGCGAGAACTGATCGAAGTTCCTCTCGCCGACATTGCGCATGGCGTCGTCCATGGCTTTGGAGACGAGACCCTCGAGAGTCACCCAGGCCCAGTTCTGGACGCGCTGCTGGAACTCTTCGGAGGGATCGGGGATCGACCAGGAGATCGTGACCTTGCCGGCATCGGAGCTCCGCAGGTTCTCCTGAATCGAAGCGCGCCGGCTGGTCTCCTGTCCCCACACGTTTCTGCTGATGTCGATTCTCTTCTGATAGTCGACGGCAATCGTGGAGTCGTAGTTGACCGTCACGAGGACGCCGGGCAGCTTCGAGAGCGTCTGCACCTGATACTGGATGTTGAATTGCGTCGGCGCGACGCCGCTGCCCGGTTTGAATGCATCCTTGAAAGTGTTGACCTCGGCTTCGCTCTTCAGCTCGACGACGAAGGTCGCCTGATTGCTGCCGTACAGCGAGGGAACCGTATTGAGCACGGTCTCACGGCCGAGGAGATTGAAGCGGAGGAACGCCTGCGCCTGGACCCAGTCGAGCTGTCCGAAGATGGAGCCGGCCGGGAGATTTTTTTCCGCCGCGGCGCGGGCGTCGGGAGCGATGTCCAGCTCCACGGTCATGGCCACCGTTCCGCGCGCTCCGAGGTTCGTGGCGTATTCGGTGAGTGAAAATGCGGGAACCGTCTTGCCGTCCGTGGTCACCCTGGCAAAACGGGGCGTGGGGACGACGTACCACTTGTTGGCTTCGTCGAAATCGCGATAAACCGTGACGGTTTTGCGCCCGTCGTCGTAGGTGAAGACACGGGCATCCTGAATGTTGATCACAACGCTCCTCCTCTCGATCGCTACGAATGGACTCTGCTGATGTATAGCTGTCGCGCAGGAAGGATTTATCGCAGTCGTTAATTGGAAATTCGCGCGATCAGCTCGCGCAGGCGCTGCCGCGCGCGAAAGAGCACGCGATCAAACTGCAGAGCGTCGAGTCCGTGCGCGCGGGCGATCGATTCCTTCGGCTCCGCGTCGAGGTAATAGCGACAGACCAGGTCGCGATCTCTCGTCGCGTGCAGGCTTTCGATCGCGCGCGCAAGAAGCTGGCGCTGCTCGCGGGCGAGGATCGCATCGAGAGGACCTGGTGCGGTGTCGGGAATCGCCACGGGGACGGCACCGTCCGTGCGGCGCCGAAATGCTTTGCGACGCTCGTTGAGCATCAGCTTGATGGCGATGCCGCGCAGAAACGCACCGACCCCCGAGGGATCAGCGAGCGGAACGCGACGCAATCGAACGATGCCGATCAGCAGCGCGTCCTGCGCGAAGTCCGCCGCCGCTGCATCGTTCCCAGTCAACTGCCGCAGTTGCCGGACCAACCGCGGCCGGCACCACGTCGCCAGCTCCGCCTCGGCATCCGCATCCCCGGCGAGGATCTTATGCACCAGCTCTGCGATGACAGCGCCGGGATCCTCGGCCATTGAGGAAGTGTAGAAAGACGGATGGATGGAGTCTGTTCACAATGAGACATCCATCCGAAAAATGATCCAAAGCAAATTACGCCGGAGGCGTCTCGGAACCTCCGAAACGCTTCCGGCGTAAGAATCGTCGCATTGCGACGATTGCTTCTGTGTGGCGACGGCCGCCTCGGCCGTCCTCTCTTGCCACCGCCTCGTCCCTCGCCTCTTCCACTGAACCGCGCAATCACCGCGTTCATCGAAGCGTGGACGCTCTTCGTTTCAAACATGTGCTGCCGGCCGAGGGCGGCCAAGCACTACACAGAACCGCTTACTCGTTCTCGAGCGCGGTCGTCTCGTCGACGGGCGGGCTCAACTGCCACTTCACCGCATTGCGCTCGACTTCGTCCATCGCGATGCGCGTCGGCTTGAAGTGGCGCGGGCGGGTCTTGGGCTGCGCTCCCTGGATCAGCTGCTCCGCTCTCTTGGAGACGAGCAGAACGTAGCGGAACTTGCTGTCAATACCTTCCGGCAGTCCTTCCATTGCGTTCCTCCTCTTTGAATCGCTCGGCCATCGTGGCGATGGCTTCGAGCGCGGTCTTGGTCTGCAGTTTCTTGGCGATGATCGCGGCCTTCAGGCACTCGGTCGCGGCCTCGAGCTTGTCGTTGATGATGATGTAGTCGTAAAAGTCTTTGCCTTCATCGATCTCGGCGATCGCTTTGCGAAGCCGGATGTCGATCTCTTCTTCACTGTTCAGTCCGCGACTGCGAAGGCGCTGTTCGAGAACGTCCAGCGACGGCGGAAAGATGAACACGTTGAGCTGTCGCGCCTTGAGCTCGGGATTGACGGCGATCAGCTTCGCTCCCTGATAGTCGATGTCCAGGATGACGTCTTTGCCCGAGCGAAGCTTCGATTCGACTTCGGAGCGTGAGGTCCCGTACAAGTTGGCATGAACGTGGGCCCATTCGAGAAATTCCCCGCGGCCGATCATGGCCCGGAACTCCTCGTCGCTCACGTAGTAGTAACTCTCCCCCGGAATCTCGCCGGTTCTCGCCCGCCGCGTCGTGTGCGAGACGGAGAAATAGAGCTCCAGGCCGAGCGGGCCGAAGGGATTCGCGGACCAGATTGATGAGCGTAGTCTTCCCCGCGCCGGACGGACCGGAGACGATGAACAGCGTTCCGTCCGCGTGGAAGTTACTCGACATTCTGAACCTGTTCGCGAATCCGCTCGACCTCGGTTTTCAATTCTATGACGAGCGTGCGAATCGCCGCTGAGCGCGACTTCGAGCCCATGGTGTTGATCTCGCGCATCATCTCCTGCGACAGGAAGTCGAGCTTCTTGCCGGCCGCTTCCTTGCCGTCGATGACTTTCTCGATCTGTTCGATGTGGTGGATGAGCCGCGTCAGCTCCTCGGCGATATCGCCCTTCTCCACCATGAAGACGATCTCCTGGGCGATGCGGTCCTGCGACACCTCGACATTGGCCGCCGCGGCGATCTCCAGAACGCGCTGCTGATACGTCGCCAGCAGCTCGCCGCGCACTTCGTCGCGATGCCCGGAGAGTTGATCGCGCAATGAACGCATCGTGGAGAGTCGCGACGCGATGTCGTCACGCAGTGCCGAGCCCTCGCGCGCGCGCATGGCCGCCATCTGCGTGAAGGCATCGCGCACGAGCGCCACCAGCGCTTCGCGCTCGTCGTCCGTCACCTCGGCGTCCACGGCTTCGACCTGGAGGAAGTCGGGAACGCGCATGAGATCGCTCCCCGACAGCGACGACCCCAGCCCCAGCTCCTCGGCGATCGCTTTCAGCTGCGGAATGACGGTGTTCGCGAGCTGCGCGTTGATGCGCACGCTGTAGTCGGGCTGCTGCGTCCGCTGGATGCGGATCGAGAGATCGACCTTGCCGCGGGAAAAGAATTCGGACGCGAGCGCGCGCAGCGGCGCCTCCATGTCCCACATGTACTCCGGAAGCCGCACCGAGGCCTCCAGAAAACGGTGATTGACGCTTTTGGTCGTCACGGTCGCGAAGTAGCGCGTGGACAACGCGCCCGACGCGCGACCGAAACCGGTCATTGAGGTGATCATTCAGCTCCTAATTGGTTGTCGGTTGTCGGTTGCTGGTTGTCTGGGGTGCCTTGCTTGTCATCCCGAGCGTAGCGAGGGACCTGGGTGGGCGGGGGCACGAAGCTCATGTTGCGTGCCGCCTACCCGCCCAGGTCCCTCGCTCGACGCTCGGGATGACAAGCTCTTGTTACGCAACCCCGCAGACAACCGACAACCAGCAACCAGTAACGATCAACATTCTTCCCACAGTGTATTGAACTCACGCTCGGCGCGCTCGGTGAGCGCGTTCAGATCGCGTTCGACCTTCTGCCGCCACTCTTCGACATCCGCGTCACGCGGCACGACGATCGGGTCGCCGTAGAGGAAGAGCGCTTTCGAGAACGGCAAGGGCACGACCATGCGATCCCACGAACGAAGGAGTTTTTTTTTGCGCCGCGAAGGCAACGGGCACGATCGGGAGCCCGGTCAATTGCGCGGCGACGACGAGGCCGTCTTTGGCGATACGCGCCGGGCCCTTGGGACCGTCGGGCGTGAAGACGATGTTCTTTCCGGCGCGCGCCTCGCGAATGAGCTCGCGCAGCGCGGCGCCGCCGCCGCGCGTCGAGGAGCCGCGCGCGGAATCGACGCCGTACCAGTCGAATACACGCGCGATGTACTCGCCGTCCTTCGAGCGCGAGATCATGACCGTGATCGGCTTGCGGTAACGCGAGTGCAGCATGAGCAGCAGCTGCTCGTGCCAGAACGCCAGGATGTATTGCGGCGTGCCCTCGATGTTCTTCGCCTGCGCGTGGCGGACGCGCAACGTGGCGTGCAGCGTGCGGATGAAGAGCGAGGCGATGAAGGCGACGAGCTTCACACCACCACCTCATCATCGACGAACTGCAGGTCGTACAGCTTGCGATAAACGCCGCGACGGGCGAGCAGTTCTTCGTGCGTTCCCGTCTCGACGATCGCGCCTTTGTCGAGCACGACGATCTTGTGCGCGCTACGGATCGTAGAGAGACGATGGGCGATGACGAGAGTCGTGCGGCCGCGCATGAGGTTGTTGAGCGCCTGCTGCACGAGGCGCTCCGATTCGGTGTCGAGAGCCGACGTCGCTTCGTCGAGGATCAGAATCGGAGGGTCTTTGAAGAGCGCCCGGGCGATGGCCAGGCGCTGGCGCTGTCCGCCGGAAAGCAGAACGCCGCTCTCACCGATCGACGTGTCATAGCCGTGCGGCAGGTTGACGATGAACTCGTGCGCGTTGGCGGCTTTCGCGGCGTCGATCACCAGCGCTTCGTCCATGTCCGAACGGCCATAGGCGATGTTGTTGCGCACCGTGTCGTTGAAGAGGATGACTTCCTGCGTCACGAAGCCCATGAGGCCGCGCAGCGATTTCAATTTCGCGTCGCGCACGTCGACACCGTCGATGGTGATGCTCCCCTTCGTCACGTCGTAGAAGCGCGGCAGGAGATTCACCAGCGTCGACTTGCCGGCGCCGCTGCCGCCGACGAGCGCGACGATCTCCCCGGGCGCGACGTCGAGGTTGATCTCGCGCAGGACCGGCTCGTTGCCGTAGGTGAAGGTCACGCCGTCGTAGCGAATGCCGCGGCCGACGCCGTGCAGCTCGCGCGCATCCTCTTTCTCCATGACGTCGTTCGGCACGTCGAGCATGCGGAAGACGCGCTCGGCCGCGGAGAGCGCGGTATTGAGCGAGAGGTTGACCTTGTTCAGCTTCTTGACCGGCGCATACATGAGCGCCAGCGCGGTGATGAAGCTCGCGAACTCGCCGCCGGAGAGCGTGCCCGCGGCGATACGTTTCTGCGCGTAGGCAAACAAGAGCACCATGCAGACGCCGGCCAGCAGCTCCATCACCGGCGAGGTCAACGCCTGAATGCGCTGCGCGCTGAGCGTCCAACGGAGATGGCGCCGCGTGGCGTCGCGGAAACGTCCGATCTCGAACGGCTCCATCGTGAAGGCCTTGACGATGCGCACGCCGCGGATGGTTTCCTCGAGCAGCGTCGTGATCTCGGCCATGCGCTCCTGCGAGCGATGCGTCGTCTTGCGCAGGCGCTTACCGAACTGCACGACGGGATAGACGATCAGAGGCGCGCCGACGAAGCTGACGAAGGCCAGCGTCGGATTGAGAATGAAGACGTAGATGATGAGTCCCAGGAGCGTGACCGATTCCTGCAGCAGGTCGCCCATGCGCGTCGAGACCGCCGCCTGGATGGCATCGGCATCGGAGACAACGCGGCTCACGATCTCCCCCGTCGAGCGCGCGGAAAAGAATCCGTGGCTCTGATGGATCATCCGCTCGTAGAGCTGGTTGCGCAGATCGCGCACGGTCGACAAGCCGACTTTCTGAAAGGCGTACTCCGACAGGAACGACGTGAACGCGCGCGTGACGAAGATGAAGAGCAGGATCGTGAGAACGCGTTTCCACTTCAGCGAAGGATCGGCGCTCCACCAGTGCTCGAAACGCTGGCGCTGGCGCTCAAGAGCGGGAGCGTGCTCGGCGAGTGCGCTTTTGACCGCGGACATGCGCTCGTTGGTCTTCGAGACGACGCGGTGTACGCCCGGCGGCGAGAGGACGTCGTCGACCAGCGGCTGCACGAGCGCGGCGAGAACGGTTTGCGTCAGCGCGAAGATGATCATCGAGCCGAAGGCGAGAATCGCCCAGGCGCGGTACGCGCGCAGATAGCCGTAGAGTCGTCGAAGGACACGCATCAGATCAAAGAGAAGGATGAACGATGAAGGATGAACGATGAACCGAAACCGGCGATCTGTTCATCGTTCATCCTTCCTCGTTCATCGTTCCAGACACCATCTTATGAATTTCCTCGGCCACGCGCCGGCTCGTGCCCGGTTCGCCGAGACGTTCGCGGACTTGCGCGAGCTCCGCGCGGACCGCTTTCATCCGCTCCGGCTCGATGAGCTTGCGCACTTCCGATGCGATCCGTTCGCCGTTCACGTCCGACTGAATGAGCTCGGGGACGACGTACTTGCCGGCGATGATGTTGACGAGACTGAAGTACGGGACGCGCACGAGCATCTTGCCGAGCGCGTAGGTCGCGCGGCTCAGCCGGTACATCACGACCGGCGGCGTCCCGAGAATCGCCGATTCGAGCGTGGCCGTTCCCGATGATGAGAGCGAGACCGTGGCCGCGGCGACCGCCTGGCCGCGATCGGCGGCGACAATCGGAACGCGATCGTGCGCGATGTTCTGCAACTCTTCGCGACGAATCGTCGGCGCCTGCACGATGTAGGCGTCGACTTTCCGCTCGCGGCGAAGGATCTCCACGGCGTCGAGCATCGGCGGAAGCAGTGATTGCACTTCCATTCGCCGCGAACCGGGCAGCAGCGCGATGCGCAGCGTGTCGTCGCTTTCAATCCGCGGTTTGGCGATGTGCGCGAGCTGCTCGATGAGCGGATGGCCGACATACGTCACCGGCACTCCATGTTTGCGATAGAACTCCGCTTCGAACGGAAAGAGCACGATCATCCGGTCGACGTACTTGGCGATGTGCCGCACTCTCCCCTGCCGCCAGGCCCAGAGCTGCGGGGAGATGTAGTAGACGACGCGCAGCCCCATCTCTTTGCAGCGCTTCGCGACGCGAAGGTTGAAGTCTGGATAGTCGACGAGGAACACGGCGTCGGGCCGCTCGTCGGCGATGCGCGCGATCAGCTCGTTGAACACGCGGCGGAACATCGGAAGGTGGCGCAGGACGTTGAACAAGCCGACGATGCCCATCTCTCTCGCGTGATGCAGCAGCGTCATGCCTTCCGCCGCGAGGAGGTCTCCGCCGATTCCGAAGGTCTCGACATTCGGGTCGATTGCCTTGAGCTCGCGCAGAACCTCGGAGGCGTGCAGATCGCCGGATGCTTCGCCGGCAACGATGGCGAGTTTCATCGGCCTTCCTTGTCATCCCGAGCGTCGAGCGAGGGAACTGGGTGGGTGGTGGCACGCATCACGAGCCTCGAGCCGCCCATCCCCCAGTTCCCTCGCTCGACGCTCGGGATGACAGCCTTCGCTTCGCTCAGCGTCAAGTACGAAATCATTTCAGAGGGAATGGATACATCAACCAGCCGAGCGCGATCCCGCCCAGGAACAGCGCGCAGAAGATGACGGCGAACAGGCGGATGCGCTCGGGCTTGGTCTCCTTCGAGAAAAACGCGAAGAAGAGCCCCACGGCCGTGGCGTAGAGGAACATGAGGACGACGTGGTTGCGAAGAATCGTCACGAAGCACTCCCAGTCCCCTCTCCCCGTGTGAACGGGGAGAGGGTTAGGGTGAGGGGCCGAGCCACGAGCGAAGAGCAACCCCTCACCCTAGCCCTCTCCCCACCGCGATGAAGCCGCGGCGGGGAGAGGGGACTCTGGTTGCCGCTTACCACGTCTTCCTTCCAATGGCGATGTCATAGCAATCGAGCACGAGCAGCAGATTCATCAGCCCCGCGGTGAGTGTGAACGTCCGTCCGTACTCGAACGTCACCGCCGTGACGCTGCCATGCGGCTCCGTCGCTTTGGCGATGAAGTAGAGGATGCCGGAGCCCATCGAGGCGTAGCTGGCGAGGATGCGCAGGAGTGCGCCGCGGCTTTCGATGACGGTGTAGACGTCGCCGTCGATGGCGATGCCGATGGCGAAGAGCACGGTGATGATGGCGAAGAAGGCCAGCGCACGCGCGCGGCGCCCGAGGAAGAAGTGGCCGGCGCCGGGGACCGCGAGTGCCAGGAGCATGGCCACGACGGCGCGTCTGTTCATTCGGAGGCGAAGTCTCCGCGGAGCTCGCGGAAGTGCGGCTCGAGTTTGTCGAACGTGCCGTCCAGCGTCTCGGGCACGAGTCGCGTTTGCGCGGTGACGGTCATGAAGTTCGAGTCGCCGTTCCAGCGCGGGACGATGTGCAGGTGGTAGTGATCGGCGATGCCCGCTCCCGCGACCTGTCCGAAGTTCATGCCGACGTTGAAGCCGTCGGGACGATAGACATCCGACAGGATCCGCTGCGCCTCGGCGGTGAGGCGAATCAGCGCGTGCAGCGATCCATCCGTGCTCTCGAACAAACGCGCCTCGTGGGCCACGGGGGCGACCAGCAGATGACCGTTCGTGTACGGGTAGCGATTCATCATCACCAGCGCGCGCGGCGAACGGAACAGCGTCAGCGTCTCGCGGGTGTTGTCCGATGTGGCCGCGACGCAGAAGATGCACGCCGGAGGCGAATCGGGTTTCGGTGCGGTCAAGTAGGGATATCTCCAGGGAGTGAAGAGGGTGTCCATTGCGATCGGAAGATCCGCGCGGGGAGTTGTAGTCGGTTATCGGTTATCAGTTGTCGGTTGTCCGGGAGTCGGCGCAAGATCGCAGACAAGTGACAACCGACAACAACTCAACCTTCGGTCTTCTCCGCTTCGGTTGCTGCCTGTTCGGCCATTACGTGATTGATGAGCTCCTTCAGCTCTTTTCCCGGCTTGAAGTACGGGATCTTCTTGGAAGGCACTTCCACCTTCTCTCCGGTCTTCGGATTGCGTCCGGTGCGGGACTTGCGGCTGCGCAGGCGGAAGCTGCCGAATCCGCGGAGCTCGATCTTCTCGCCGGCGCGAAGAGAGTCGACGATGGAGTCGAAGACGATGTTCACGATCGTCTCGGCCTGCTTCTTCGTCAGTTGTACGACGCGCGCGACTTCATCGACCAGCTCGGCCTTCGTCATCACACCGGCAGCAGCCGGCGTTTCATCCTGCTCGAGATCGAGATCATCGTGTTCGTCCAAAATGGCCTCCGTGCAGCTCGCAGCTCGCAGCTCGCAGCTGGCAGGAGCGAGCATTCGCTCGGCGTTTTTCCTGCGAGCTGAGAGCTGCCAGCTGAGAGCTCATTCTCATCACCATCGAAAAAGAAACTGCGGGACGCGACGGGTGGCGATGCGCTCGAGGAGCGCGCTCGCTTCCGTTTCGCCGAACAGATCCAACAACGTTCTTTCGCGGCGGCGCGGCCAGAGCATGGTCGGCTCGCCGGTGATTCCCGCCGAGTTTGCCGGCGCGGCGCACGGCATCGTCGAGACTTCCGATGCGGTCGACGAGCTTGATCGACAGCGCCTGCTCGCCGGTGAAGATGCGTCCGTCGGCGATGCGCGCCACCTCGGCCTGGGTCATCCTCCCCTTGCGTCCGATCGCTACGTCGCGAACGAACTGCGAGTGGAGCTGCGTCACGATCCCCTGGAAGTACTGGCGCTCCGCGGGCGTGAGCTCGCGAAACGGCGAGCCGGCGTCCTTCATCGCGCCGCTGGTGATCGTCTCCGGCTTGAGCTTCGCCCACTGCAAGAGATCCTTCACGTCGAACCACTGCAGGATCACGCCGATCGATCCGGTGATCGTGCCGGGATTGGCCACGATCTCGTCGCAGGCCGCGGCGATGTACATCCCGCCAGATGCGGCCACGCTGTCGAGCGAAGCGACGATCGGCTTGCCGCTCTCGGCGTGCACGCGACGAATCGCGGAGTAGATCTCCTGCGACGGGGCGATCGCGCCGCCGGGGCTGTTGATGCGCACGACGATCGCTTTCACGTTGCTGTTGCGCGCGTACTTGCGCAGTGCATCGAGCGTGTCCCGCGCGTCGACGATCTCGCCTTCGATCGGAAGCATGGCGACCTTGTCCGACCCGAAACTCAGCTCGCCGGAATCGTTTCCGAACGCGGCGGCGAGGATCGCGAAGAAGATCACGCCGCCGAAGACGAGGAGGCAGCCGGTCAGCGTGCCGAAAAAGAAGGCGCCCACGCGCGACTTGCGTTTCGGCGGCGCCTCAGGCTGCGCCGAAACCCGTGGCGGCTCGACACCTGATTCGACCAGCGGCGTGCCGCTCTGCGGCGGCTCGAGCTCGGACATCGGTGATCTCAGCCTTGCTCTGGATTCGTCTCCGGCGGTTCGTCTGTCTCTGCAGGCGTCTCTGCATGCGTGTCTGCAGGCGTCTCGGCAGCCCCGCCGGAGAATTCTGCTTTCTCTTCGTCCGTGAGCGGCTCCACGTCGCGCATCGTGAGGCCGATTTTCCGCTCGGTCGGATCGATCTTGATGACTCGCGTACGCACCGCTTCGCCGACCTGAAACACTTTATCGAGCTTCACTCGATTGTCGCGTTGCACCTCGGAAACATGCGCGAGACCTTCCACTCCGTCGGCGAGACGGATGAAGAGTCCGAAGTCGGTGATCTTCGAAACGACACCGACCAGCGCGTCACCGACGGAGTGCGCCTGCGCGAAAGTTGTCCCATTCGTTCGGAAGGAACTCGCGGATCGAGAGCGACAGCCGCTGATTGTCGCCATCGACGTTGATGACGCGCGCCTTCACCGTGTCGCCCTTCTTCAGCACCTCGCTCGGATGCTTGAGCCGGCGATGCCAGGACATGTCGGAGATGTGAATCAGTCCGTCGATGCCTTCCTCGACTTCGACGAACGCACCGAAGTCGGTGAGGTTGCGGACTTTGCCTGTCGATCACCGTGCCGACCGGATAGCGTTCGGCGATGGTGTCCCACGGGTTCTGCTCGAGTGCTTTGAGCGACAGCGAGATGCGGCGGTTCGGAACGTTGACGTCGGAGACGACCGCTTCGACTTCTTCGCCGATGTTCAAGCATCTTCGACGGATGGCGGATCTTCTTCGTCCACGACATCTCGCTGACGTGGATCAGTCCCTCGACGCCTTCTTCGAGCTCGATGAACGCGCCGTAATCCGTGAGCGACACGACGCGTCCCTTGACGCGGCTGCCGAGCGGATAACGATCGCTGACGTCGGACCAGGGATCGGCGCACTTCTGTTTGTAGCCGAGCGAAACGCGCTCCGAAGCAGGCGTCGAACTTGAGAACGATGACTTCGATCTCATCGCCGACGTTGAAGTATTCGGAGGGGTGCGTGACGCGGCCCCAGGAGATGTCGGTGATGTGCAGCAGACCATCGACGCCGCCGAGGTCGACGAAGACGCCGTAGTCGGTGATGTTCTTGACGATGCCGTGGGTCAGCTCGCCTTCCTTCAGGCGTCCGAACGTCTTGTGCTTCGCCTCGGCCTGTTCGACCTCGACGATCGCGCGGCGCGAAAGGACGATGTTGTTGCGCTTCTTGTCGAACGAGACGATCTTGAATTTGCATCTCGTGTCCGCGCAGCGCGTCGAGGTTCTTGACCGGCTTGGTGTCGATCAGCGAGCCGGGCAGGAACGCTTTCACGCCGCCGACGTCGACCTGAAGACCGCCTTTGACGCGATCGATGACGCGACCGGTGATCGCTTCATCAGCCTTGAAGGCCGCTTCGATGTCGTCCCAGACGCGCATCCGAGCCGCTTTCTCGCGGGAGAGAGCGACGTAGCCGGAGGAATCCTCGAGGCGCTCGATGAAGACCTCGATCTCGTCTCCCCGCTTGACCTTGACGACTCCGTCAAAACCGGTGACTTCCCCGACCGGCAGGAGGCCTTCCGATTTTGAAGCCAATGTCGACGACCACATCCGAGGGGGTTATCTTGACGACGCGACCCTTGATGATCTCGCCCTCGACCAGCGATGGTTTGCTGTAGAGGTCGAGAAGCTCGTCCATCCCCATGCTCTCCAGATCCATTGGTGTCCGCCTGACGCGGCTGATTAGGTTTCTTCGTCTCGTCATTGGACGCCATGAACTGGGGAACCCCCTAAGAAATAATTGGATGATCCGCACGGCATCTCGCGCGGACCGCGATCGGAGCTAAGTTGTTGATACACGCTGAAATCGGGAGTGTAAACGCGGGTCTTGGGTACGTCAAGGAAGGGCGGAACTAAACGCGCAAAAACGAAACGATGTTGCTGGTTTCTGGTTGCTGGTTGTCTGGGGTTTTGCGTACAAAGCGACTCCTCAGATAACCAGCAACCAGAAACTAAGAACCTCTTGTCTGCTGGACGATCCTGTCGACCACCTCCGCGATCGTGAGGTCCGAGGTGTCGATGACGTTGTAGGTTTCGTCGTACATGAGCGGTGAGTCGGCCCGGGTCGAATCCTGTTCGTCGCGGCGCAGGGAATCGGCGAGCACGCTGTCGAAATCGGCCGGCTCCCCTTTTGCGATGAGCTCGTCGTGCCGGCGGCGGGCACGAACTTCGGGGCGCGCCGTAAGGAAGAACTTGTGCGGCGTCTCGGGAAAGACTTTCGTTCCGATGTCGCGACCTTCGAGAACACCGCCGCTGCGCCGGCCGAGGTTCTGCTGCAGCCGAACGAGCACGCGACGCACGCCGGGCACGGCGGAAACATCGCTCGCGGCCATGCTGATCTCCGGCGTGCGGATGAGATGGGTGATGTCCTCGCCTTCCAGCAGCACGCGCGGAGGATCGCCGGGAACGAACTCGATGTTCGTGCGCGACGCCAGTTCTTCGAGCGCTTCGGCATCGCGGAGATCGATGCCTGACGGATCGCGGCAAGGCCGATGGCGCGGTACATGGCGCCAGTGTCGATGTGCGGGAGTCCGAGCTCGCGTGCGACGAGTTTGCTGGTGGTGGTCTTGCCGACTCCGGACGGTCCGTCGATCGCGACGATCCGCGGCACTAACCGCGTCCCCGAGTCGACTGTCGTTTCGACGACGAACGCGCGGTCGCGCCCGCGGCGCGTGCCTGACGCGTGCCCGCTTTCGGACGTCCGGCTGCGGGCTTGGTGCGCGTCGTCGACTGCGAACGCGTCGTCGCCGGCGCGGGCTTCTTCTTCGCGCCACCCTTTGCCGCGGGCTTGGCCATCGGCTTCGAAACGGTCTTCGCAGCGAGACGCCGCGTTTTCGCTTTCGGCGCTTCCTGCATCGTGGCCAGCATCTTCACTTCGGTGCGCGTCAGTTCGCGCCACATGCCGGGCGTGAGCTTCGGATCGGAAAGCGGACCGATGGCGACGCGACGCAGTTTCGAGACCGGATGTCCGACGGCCTGGAACATCTTGCGGATCTGCTGCGTGCGACCTTCGCGCAGTTTCACTTCGAACCAGGAGTTGCCTTCGTCGTCGCGCTTGCCGGTGGTCTTCATGCGCGCGATCTCGCACGGAAGCGTGCGCTTGCCGTCGAGGGTGATGCCGCGCTGCAGTTTGTCGATGAGCCGATCCTCGGGGATGCCGCGGACTTTCACGTGATAGGTCTTCACCGATCCGTGCTGCGGATGCGAGACCTTGAAGGCGAGGTCGCCGTCGTTGGTCAGAAGGATCAGTCCTTCGGAATGAAAGTCGAGGCGGCCGACGGGATAGATGCGCTCGCGGATGCCTTTGATGAGATCGATGACCGTGCGCCGTCCCTGCGGATCTTCGACCGTGGTCATCACTTCCTTCGGCTTGTACAGGAGGATGTAGCGATGCGTTTCGGCGCGCGTGATCAGCTTGCCGTCGACCTTGATGTGATCGTTGGCGGCATCGGCTTTCGTTCCGAGCTCGGTGACGACACGTCCGTTCACCGTCACCCGCCCTTCACGGATCATCGTCTCCGCTTCGCGGCGCGATGCGAAACCGGCATGGGCGATGATCTTCTGCAGTCGCTCGAGTTCCATCAATCTTCGTTCGCTTCGCGGCTCGACGATTCTAACTGACTTTCGTCGGCCGCTACCGCGACTTGTTCATCGACGCTCGCGGTTTCGTTCTCCACTTCGATCATCTCGTGCACGCTGGTGGCACTCGATTCGGCGCTGTTGATCGCCGCGACGAGATCGTCGTTGATCGTTTCGCCGATGAGATCTCCGAACTCTTCGAGCCGCGGCAGATCGCGAATGTCGTTGAGGCCGAAGTGAATGAGAAAGTCTTTCGTGGTGCGATAGAGGAACGGACTGCCGACGACGTTCTTGCGTCCGGCGACGCGAATCATGCGCCGCTCGAGCAGCGTGCGAATGACGCCCGTGGAGTTGACGCCGCGAATGTCGGAGACTTCCGGCGCGGTGATCGGCTGACGATAGGCAACGATGGCCAGCGTCTCCAGCGCGGCGAGCGAAAGGCGGTTCTCGCCTTTCTTGGCGAAGTACTTCTTGAGAATCGGATCGTGTTCGGCGCGCGTGGTGAAACGCCATCCGCCCGCGGCCTGCTCCAGCAGAAATCCGCCGACGTGCTCGTCGAGCCCGCGCTTGATCTCCTCGAGCTGCGCGGCCACGGCCTCTTTCGTCTCGTCCAGCGATTCCGCCAGATCGTCCACGCCCACGGGGTCGCTGGAGAGGAAGAGGATGGCTTCGAGCGCGGCCTTCAGTTCATTGGTTTCCATGTTGTCTCACGTTAACGATGAACGATGAAGGATGAACGATGAACCCGGCCTCTGTTCATCGTTCATCCTTCATCGTTCATCCTTCTTCTTAGTCATAAATCTTGAACGTCTCCGCGTCGATCACCAGCTCGGTCTTGGAGATGACGATCTCGCCGAAGATGTCGCTCTGCTGAAGATGAACGCCGCCGAGGCGGACCAGCTCGAGCATGCCGAGGAAGACGGCGATCAGCTCGTTGCGATCGCGACCTTCGAGAAACCACTGCAGACGGATCGGCGATTTCTCGTTCACCTTCTGATAGAGCTCGGCCATTTTCTCCGAGACCTTGTGCACCGTCCGCTGCAGCTCGATCGACTGCGGATGGTTCTGGCGAAAGCGCACCAGCGCGGTGCGGAACGCGTCGATGAGATCGAAGAGCGAGACCTCGCTCATGTCGATCTCGGCCGGCTCGCTCCCCGGCAGCGGAACGCGCGGACGTGACCACATGCCCATCCGCAGCACGTCGAGCTCGGCGAACGATTCGGCGACGGCTTTGAAACGCTGATACTCGAGCAGCCGATCGACGAGCTCTTTGCGCGGATCGTCGATCTGCTCGTCCGTTCCCTCTTCGCGCGGGAGGAGCATGCGCGACTTGATGTTGATCAGCAACGCCGCCATGTAGATGTAGTCGGCAGCGACGTCGAGATCGAGCTCGGTCCATCGCGTCGAGGTATGCGTTGTACTGCTCGGTGATCAGAACGATGGGGATGTCGGAGATGTTGACTTCGTGTTTCTTGATGAGATGCAGCAGGAGGTCGAGCGGTCCATGGAATGAAGGAAGCGTGACCTTATACGCGGTCTCTTCCTCGGGCTCGACGATCACGCCCTCGGGCAACCCTTCCTGCTTTTTCTCGACGTCCTGCGCGAGGTCTTCGCTCATCGCTTCATGCAGGTCGGGGTTCTCGCCGCTCATGCGCGCAACTCGGGGAAATCGATTTTCATCGCCTTGCGCACCATGTCCAGCGTTTCCGCGGCGCGCTCGCGCGCTTTCACGTTGCCGGCGCGCAAGGTGTCCCAGACGATCGAGGAATCGCGATCGATCGCTTCGCGGCGCGCGCGAATGGGCGCGAGCGATTCGATGATGATCTCGGCGATGAGCTTCTTGTCCTGCACGCATCCGATCTGCGCCGTGCGGCACTCGTGATCGACGCGCGTGATCGTGGCGGCGTCGGAGAAGAGTTTGTGAAATTGGAAGAGGTTGCAGATGTCGGGATTGCCCGGATCGGTGCGGCGCACGCGATTGGGATCCGTGAACATCGTCATCACCGCGGCGCGGATCTCGTCCGCGCTCCAGGTGAGTCCGATGGTGTTGCCGTACGACTTCGACATCTTCCGCCCGTCGAGTCCCGGCACTTTCGCCGCGGTGGTGAAGAGCGGCTGCGGCTCCGGAAAGACAGCGTCCGAAGAAGTTGTTGAAGCGCCGCACGACCTCGCGCGAGAGCTCGAGGTGCGATGCCTGGTCTTCACCCACCGGAACGTAGTCGGCGCGATAGATGATGATGTCGGCGGTCTGCAGCAGCGGGTAGCCGAGGAAGCCGTAGGTGTTGAGCTCTTTGTCCTCGAGCTGCGCCTGCTGATCCTTGAACGTCGGCACGCGCTCGAGCCACGGCAGCGGCGTGACCATCGAGAGCAGCAGGTGCAGTTCGGCGTGCTCTTTCACCTCGGACTGCAGAAAGAGGACGGCTTTCGCCGGATCGATTCCGGCAGCGAGCAGATCGGCAACGGCGTCGAAGGTCGACTGGCGAATCTTCGACGTATCCGCATAGTCCGAGGTCAGCGCGTGCCAGTCGGCAACGAAGATGAAGCAGGGATAACGATCCTGCAGCTCGACCCAGTTACGGATCGCTCCGAAGTAGTTGCCGAGATGGATGCGGCCCGTCGGGCGGAGACCGCTGAGGACTGTTTGCGAGGATGGATTCAAATGAGACTCACGGGGCTGAATTTGGCGGCGCAGTATACAGCCGGAGCAGCTTCTTCGCGTCTTCGCGTCTTCGCGTGAGTTCGTAATCACGCGAAGGCGCGAAGGCGCGAAGAAAGAGGAGAGAAGTTAATCCCTTGCCGCGGCCTCGGGCACACCAGCGCCGAGGAGCGCGCGCACCATCTCTTCGGCGCGCGGGACGTTCTCCGCGATCACGGTGATGGCGAGGTCGCGCGCTTTCTCCATCAGATCGTAGTCGCGCAGGATGTGGCCCATGCGGAAGCGCATGGCTCCGGACTGGCGCGTGCCGAGGAACTCGCCGGGGCCGCGAATCTCGAGGTCGCGGTCAGCGACTTCGAAACCGTCGCGCGCCTTTTCGAAGGCGATTAACCGATCCTTCGCATCGCCGGCGGCGGTCTCTTCGCGCAGAAGGATGCAGTACGACTTTCGCTCACCGCGACCGACGCGGCCGCGAAGCTGATGGAGTTGCGACAGGCCAAAACGATCGGCATCGACGATGAGCATGATTGACGCATTCGGCACGTCGATCCCGACTTCGATCACCGTCGTTGCGACGAGAATGTCGATCTCGCCGCGCTTGAAGCGCTGCATCGTCTCTTCTTTTTCATCCGACTTCATCCGCCCGTGCAGCATAGCCACGCGGCGATTCGGAAAGCGCTGCTGCGTCATTTCGAATCCGAGGGAGAGTGGTTTGAGGTTCGTCTTCTCCGACTCCTCGATGATCGGATAGACGATGTAGACCTGCGCGCCTTCGCCGATCTGATCGTCGATGAAGTCGTAGACGCGATCGACTTCGTGTGACGCGCGGACGGCGGTGCGGATCCGTTGGCGACCGGGCGGCAACTCGTCGATCACGGAGAGCTCGAGGTCGCCGTAGATCGCCAGCGCGAGGGAGCGTGGAATCGGCGTGGCAGTCATGACCAGGATGTCGGGCATCTCGCCTTTGGCAAAAAGTTTCTGGCGCTGCTCGACGCCGAAACGATGCTGCTCGTCGACGATCGCCAGGCCGAGGGACTTGAACTGCACACGATCTTCGAGGATGGCGTGCGTGCCGACGACGAGCTGGATGTAGCCGTCGCGCAGTCCGGCGATGAGCGTACGCCGCTCCCCCGCTCCCATCGAACCGGTGCCGCGCGCGACGACGATCTTCTGGTCAAGTAGTTGACGGATTCGCTGAAAGTGCTGCTCGACGAGAATCTCCGTGGGCGCCAGCAGCGCGACCTGATGACCGTTGCGGATCATGAGGATCGCCGCGATCAGCGCGACGATGGTTTTGCCGCTGCCGACGTCGCCCTGCAGCAAGCGGTACATCGGCGCTTCGGAGCGGAGGTCATCGGCGATCTCGCGTAGCACACGTTTCTGTGCAGTCGTGAGGCGGAACGGAAGAATGCGTTTGACCTCTTCGCGGAGCTCGTCGTCGATCGTGATCGTGCGCGATTTTTTCTTCGTCTCCTCGCTCACGCGGCGGACACGTAACGCGAGCTGGAAGGTGAAGAACTCCTGAAGGATCACGCGCAGATGCGCCGGCGAGCGCTGCGCGAGAAAGTCCGGACCGAGCTCGCGCGGCTGATGAAGCGCGTGCAGTGCCGCGGGGAGATCGATGACGTGCAGGCGTTTGCGAATCTCCGCGGGGAGCGGATCGTCGAGCGAAGGGATCGCCTCGAGCGCGCTGGCGACGATGCGCCGTAGAGCCTTCGGCGGAATGTTGCCGATCTTCGAATAGATGGGAACGACCGCCCCTTCCTCATCCTCCGCCCCTTCGAATTTCTCCCAATCAGGACTCTCGATCGTCAGCGCGCCGTAGCCGCCCGAGCGAGGCGCGCCGAAGACGGCCAGGCGGTCACCGCGCTGAATCTGGTCGGCGAGGTAGGGCTGATTGAACCAGATCAACTTCACCGAACCGGTGCCGTCATCGAGGACCGCTTCGAAGAGTCGCATCCGCTTGCGCGGCGAAACGCGCGCATTCGCAGAGGTCACGCGACCACGCAGAAGGACGGGACTGTCGATGAAACGCCCGAGGTCGGCGACGCGCGTCGGATGCCGCCGGTCCTCGTAGCGAATGGGAAAAAAGTAGAGGAGATCGCGCGCCGTCACGAGGCCGGCGTCGCGGAGCAATTTCGCGCGCCCCTCACCGACACCTTTGATGAACTGGAGCTCGGTATTGGCGCTGATGGGCACTTGAGTATTTTGGCGGAGGTTCTTGGTTTCTACACGTGGAGGAGTTAACTGGTTGCTGGTGACTGGTTATCTGCGGTTCTACGCGCTTTGCAACTTCGTCGAAAAGCCACAGACAACCAGCAACCAGCAACTAGTCAACTCAGTCGAAGACTGTTTTCATCGAGATCAACCCGATCTTCAACAGATCTCCATTGTGAAGAGTCACCGGCACTCCGGTAGGAATGCGCTGGTCATTCACATAGGTCCCGTTCACGGTGCCGACCTCTTCGAGGACGTGATAGTCGTCGCCGCTGCGGATGATCTTGGCGTGGCGGCGGGAGACGGAGCGATTGTTGTCGACGGGAGTGAGATCGACGTCGGGGAGAATGCCGGTGACGGGATCGGCGCGGCCGATCAGCGTCTCGTCGCCGTTGCTGAAGAAGAACGCGGTGCCGGTGGCGACGTCGACGAGGCGATGACGCGTCGCTTTCGCGGAAGGCGCGACGACCGTGGCGTCCATGGCGACGTGATCGACGTCGACTTCGCGGCCGACGAGTTTCTCGAGCAGCGTGTTCGCTTCGCGCAGGCGTTTCGAGTATTTGCGGATGATGCGCACCGCCACTTCGGGGTTCTTGCGCAGCATCTCGTCGAATCGCGAGCCGTTGATGGCCACGACTTTGACTTCGGAGACAGCGACGGCGTCGGCGGTGCGGGGCATCGCTTCGAGGATGGCCATCTCGCCGAAGAAGTCGCCTTTCTCCAGGCGGGAGAGGAGATGCGATTCGCCACCGATGTGCTTGACGATCTCGACCTCACCCTCGTGGATGATGAACATCTCGGTGCCGAGCTCGCCCTGCGAAAAGATGCGCTCGCCAGCCGAGAACGCGATCTGTGAATCCTTGAGAGGATCCTTACCGCTTCCGCCTGTCGTCTTGAACACGGCCTTCATTCCTTGAGCAACCTCATCGGGCGAGCGCGGGCTCGGTGATCGTGAATGCGTGATCCGCGGTGCTGAGGCGAACGCTGGCCCCGATGGGCATCACCAGGTTGTTCCCATGATGACCGAATGGCAGGTTTCGCACGACAGGGATTGCATAGGGCGCAAAGAAATCGCGGAAGAGCTCCAGCATTTCTGCGTCGCTCCCACAATTTTTCAACGCCCCAATGATGACACCTCGGATGTTTCGCATTCTGCCAGACAGCCTCAGGGTGGTCAACATACGGTCGAGCCGGTAAACCGGTTCATCGACGTCTTCCCAGAACCAGATTCCGTCTTCGATCCAGAAGTCATACGGCGTTCCCAACAGAGATGTCGTGAGCGCGAGACAACCGCCGAAGAGAATGCCTTCGGCTTCTCCTTCGCAGATGACGTCCTCCGCCGCGAACGTGCGCGTCAGCGGCGCGTCGCCGCCGAGGATGGCCCAGAGCCAGGAGTCGATGTCGGAGGAGAGACCTTCGTGGAAGTCGAGATTGAGCATCGGCCCGTGCATTCCGGCGACGCCGGCCTGAGTGGCCATCGCCTGATGCAATGCGGTCACATCGCTGAAACCGAGAATGGGACGGGGATTCGCGGCGATGGCGCCGTAGTCGATGCGATCGAGAATGCGCATCGCGCCGTAGCCGCCGCGGGCGAAGAAAAACGCGTCGAATTGCGGATCCCTAAAGAATTGGTTGAGCTCTTCCGCGCGCTGCTCGTCAGAGCCGGCGAGGTAGCCGCGATAGCGAAGGTCGAGGTTGCTGGCGAGCGTAACGCGATGTCCGCGCTGCTCGATCACGCGAGCGGCCTTTTCGATGCGCGTGCGATCGGACGGACCGGACGCGGCAAGGACGGCGATGTGGGCTTGGGAAGGAAGGGCCCGCGGGCGAACGAGCGGCCGAGGCTGAATTGAGAATTGAGAATTGAGAATTGAGAAATCCGTCACGCTGCCATTCTCAATTCTCAATTCACAATTCTCAATTCAAAAAACCAATTCGAAAAAGCGTGGAGCGGACCTGTAAGCCGAATCCTGTTCCCCTTTGCTTGCGCTCGGAGGTGAGGATCATTCGTCTGCCGCTCGCGTTGCCGCGGCGGTCGAGCAACCTACCCGGACGCTCGAGCGGACACGGGCGAGTCCATTACGTCCCTATTTGGTCTTGCTCCGCAGGGGGTTTGCCATGCCGTCAACGCTCGCGCGAGACGCGGTGCGCTCTTACCGCACCATTTCACCCTTACCACCTCGACCTCGCGATCGTGAGATCGCGGGATCGAAGTTCGGCGGTTTATTTTCTGTTGCACTTTCCGTCGCATCGCCACGCCTGGCCGTTAGCCAGCCTGCTGCCCGTAGGAGTTCGGACTTTCCTCGACGCACCTGCTTTCACAGGCCACGCCGCGATCCTCCGGTCCGCTCCACGCGGAGACGATAACAGCTTCGCGAAGAAAATATTCTTCAGTTAAATTGTTGCTGTTTTAGGTACTTAGAAACAATGTCGGCACGCCGACATCAAAATTTCATCCGGTTTTTCGGGTCGGAAAAGTACGCGTCCCACTCGCCGCCGCTTTCGGGCTCGGCACTCCCCGCTTCTTCCATTTCGCGAATGAGGCGCTGCGGCGAAACGATCGTGACCTCACGCCTCTGCACGCGTGCCGCGAGTCCGCGATCGGAAGTGACGACGCTCCATCCGCGACCGTTGCGCGCACGCTCGACAATGATCTCGTCAGCCGGTCGAGCGCCGCTGAAGGCAACGCTCACCGCGCCCAGCGATCGCGCGAAGCTCGGCGGCTCGTTCCCGTCGAAGACGCACGTGACGCGCGTCCGTTTCACGCGCGCGAAACTGGCCAGGAGCCGCACCAATCCGCGCTTCGCATCGTCCGCGTGACGATCGACGCGCATTGCGCCGAGAACGTTGCTACCGTCGATCAGCCACGGCATGTGAAGCTCGCAGCTCTCAGCGGGCAGCTCGCAGGAGACCCGGGAGGACGGCGCTGCGAGCTGACCGCGGCGAGCTTCATCGCGGTACGGGCTTCACCGCCGAGCTCTTGTCGCGCAGGCTCGCGGGAATCGTCGGGAGCGCTCTCTGCGCTTCGTCTCGCGTCGCGTAGTGGCCCCAGAACAGGCGATAGCAGGAGCGCGCGCCGATCTGTTGCGGCACGAACCAGATGTTCGCGCCGCCCGTGAGGATCGCTTTGTCCAGGTTCGAGGCTTCGCAGAGGATCTGGATCTGCACCGTGAAGTTGCCCGTCGCGTTCGATGCGTACTCGCGCGCCATCGCGTCGTACTTGGTGCCGCCGCCACCCTGCTTCCGCACGACGGCGGGAAGCGCCTGCGTCGCCACCGGCTCGACTGCGGGGGGCGGCGGCGCGGTGATCTGCATCGGCGCGCCCGGTTTCTCGGTGATCGTCGTGGTGGCGACGGTGTGGGTCGTGCCCGCGATCGTGACCGTGCTCGCGACCGGTTCCGTCGTCGTCACGGGAACGATCGGCGTGGGACGCGGTCGACGCACGGGACGATTCACCGCCACCGGCGTCGCGGTCGCAGCGTCTTCCCGTCCCTGCCACCAGCGGAATCCGAAGTATCCCGCGGCGACGAGGATGAAGATGACCATCAGCGCCAGGAGCAGGCCGTAGCGGCGTCCTTCTTTCGGCGGAGGCGTGGCGGACTTGGCGCTCGTCGCGCGCTGCGCGGTCTCGAGCTGCGCATCATCGAAGCCCCATTGTTCTTCGTCATCCGTTTTCGTCGGCACGTTCGCGCGCTCCTTTGTGATCGGTGGGATCGGCGGCGGAGCCGCCACCGGCACCGCGCGAGTCGGTGTGTCCCAGGACGGCATCGCCTTCGGCGGCTCCGGCACCGCGGTTTCTTCGGTCTCGTCCCAAGCGGAAGCAGCCGAGCCGGCAGGTGCATCGTCGAACGACATCGCCGGCACTTCCAGAGTCGGCTGCTGTAGCGCCTCGGCTTCGTCGAACGAGAACTGCGGCTCAGGCGCCGGCTGCGGCTCGTCCAGCATGTCCGCCGCGTCGGCGACACCCGCGGACGCGAAGTCGTCGAGCGCGAACTGCGGCGCCGCCGCGGTCTTGTCGACGCGCCGCAGAATCCCCAGCGTCGCCAGTGCGTGCATCAACTTGTAGGCATTGAACGTGTCGCGCCGCGAAGCGCTGGCGACATCCGCCGCGCTCTTCACGCCGTCGATCTGGGCGCTGATCGCTTCCGCGTCGTCGTTGAGCCCGAGACGTCGGAAGACATCCTCGAAGTCAGGAGCTTTTGCGAAAACCGCGCTGCCGCCATCGAGTGCGCGCTCGAACTTCGCGCGATCCTGATCGGTCACGACGAGCTCGACGAGCACCTGCGGCAAGCGGAAAAAGCGTTCCTTCATCACGTTTCGGGAGATAGTCGGCGACGATCGTGAAGGAGCCGGTCGTCCAGGCCGCGATCGATCGGATCACGCCGACGACCTGAACGCGACGCGCCCAGGTCAGCTCCTTGCGTGTGATGAACCCGAGGTTGAGCAGCGCGTCGCCGAGCGTTTCACTCTCTTTGCGCTTGGCCAGCGCCTGCTTGACGTGTTCGCGGGAGACCTTCCCCGCGCGCATGAGGATCTCGTCGATGCTGTCGGAGCGATCGTTCGTGCTCGCCGAGAGGATGTCGCCTCCCTTGAAGTAGACGATCTTGATGATGCCGTCATTCTCGAAGCGGATCGCTCCGGTGAACTGCTCCCGCCACAGCTCCACGAGCCGCGCGACCAGATCGATCTCACTGATTTCGCCTTCCAGCATCGTTCCCCCGCCCTCGCTACATTCGTTCGGACGCGCGATTATCGCACCAACCGGATTGAGGATTGAGGATTGGGGATCGGAGACCAATGCGCGTCGCTTCGATTCTCAATCCTCAATTCTCAATCCGGTGCTCCGTGCAGTTCAGACCAAACCGTCTGCCCGACCTTCCGCCCGAGCACGTTGATCAGATCCTGTGCCGACGCCTGCTTCACCGCGGAGACGCTGCCGAAGCGTTCGATGAGAAGGCGCTTTCGCTTGTCCCCGATGCCCGGCAGATCGTCGAGCGCGCTGTGCAGCGTGCGCTTGGAGCGGCGGCGGCGATGCGATGAAACCGAAAAGCGATGCGTCTCGTCGCGCACCATCTGCAGCAGTTGCAGCGCGGGATCGTGCCGGTCGAGGCGGATCGGCTCCTCGCGATCCGGCACATAGATCTCTTCCTCGCGCTTCGCCAGACCGGCGATCGGGATCTCCTCGACTCCGAGCTTGTTCAGCGCTGCCAGCGCGGCGTTGAGCTGCCCGCGCCCTCCGTCGATCAAAATCATGTCCGGCAATGGCTTCTTTTCGTCGAGCAGGCGTCGGTAGCGCCGATCGACCGCCTCCGCCATCGAGCGGAAATCGTCCGCTCCGATGACCGACTTGATGTTGAAGATGCGGTACTGGTTCTTGTCGAACTTCCCGCGGTCGAAGACCACCATGCCCGCGACCGAATCCGTGCCCTGAATGTTCGAGATGTCGAACGACTCGATCTTCTGGATCTCGCGGTCTTCGTAGCCGATCGCCACGCCGAGTCGTTGCGCCGCGATCTGCAACCGGTCTTGCGTCGACTTCCGAAAGCGCGATTCATGCGAAAGCCGCGCGTTGCGATTCGCCAGATCCAGACGATCGACGCCACGTCCGCGCTGCGGCACACGCAACTGCACACGGCGCTGCGCCTGGGACGTCATCCATTCAGCGATCAGCTCGCGCTCCTCGACATCAAACGGAATCAGGATCTCCGCCGGAATGAAGAGATTGTCCTGGTAGTAACGCTGCAGGATCTCCGCGAGGAAGTAGCTCGGTTGATATTCACCGACTTTCTCCCAGAACAGCTCGCGGCGATCGACGACGTTGCCGTCGCGGATGACGAAGAGCTGCACGGCGACGTCGCTCCCCTCTTCGTACAGACCCCACACATCCATGTCTTCGTCTTCCGCCGAGGCCACCTGCTGCTCGGCCTGGATCCGCTCGACGGTGCGAATGAGATCGCGGTAGTAGGTCGCGACCTCATAGTTCTCTTCTTCGGCGGCGCGATACATCCGCCCGCGCAGGCGTTCGTGGAGCTCCTTCGACTTCCCGCTCAGAAAGAGCACGACGTCGTCGACCATCTCGCGATACGCCTCGGACGTCGTCAACCCAACGACGCAGGGACCGAGGCATTGGTGCATGTCGTAGTAAAGGCAGGGCCGAACCAGCGCGCTCTTTCCTTGACGGATGTCGAGATCGCAACTGCGCAGCTTGAACTGATCGGCGATCAGCTTGAGGATCCGCCGCGCGGTTCCTGCGAAAAAGGGACCGAAGAACAGATCCCCTTTCTTCCGATCCATCCGCCGCGTGAACACGACCCGCGGATAGTCCTCGGACATGGTGACTTTGAGATACGGATAGCTCTTGTCGTCGCGAAGGAGGATGTTGTAGCGCGGCTGGTGCGCCTTGATGAGGTTGTTCTCGAGGAGGATCGCTTCCAGCTCGTTGTTGGTCGTGACGAAGTCGATGGTCTCGATCTCGCTGATGAGCGACATCGTCTTGCTGTCGCGCGCGCCGCGACCGACGATGTAGGAGCTCACCCGATTTCTCAGGTTCCGCGCCTTGCCGACGTAGATCACCTGCTCCTCGGCGTTCTTGTGGAGGTAGACGCCAGGACGTTCGGGAAGCTCCTTGAGGCGCTCCTTCAGTCGGCTATGGCGATCGTTGGACATCGGACGGGGCTAACAGTCGAGCAGCGCTGTTTCTTCGCTCCGTTCAAAGCGCGCCGAGGAAGCGCGCAGCGGCAGCACGGAACTCGTCGGTCCACTCATGTCCGCCGGCGAAAACGAGCGAGGTGACGGTCGTCGTCGACTGCAAGTAGTTCAAGTCATTCTTGAACTTTTCCTCGGTGTACCAGTCGTCGGTCTCGCCGCGCGCGACCAGTGCCGGCGGAAGCTTGACCGCCGCATTGCTCTTGATCTCGGGAGGGATGTCGCCGCCGAGGAGAATCAAACCGTCCGCTCTCGCTGCGTGGGCGGCGGCCCGCGCCGCCATCGACGCGCCTTGCGAAAAGCCGATGAACACGAGCGACTTCGAAGGCGGGAGCGAACCGATGATGCGTCGCACGTAGGCGATGTTGTCCGCGATCGCCAGCTCGCGATCGACGTTCGTCATCCAGCTCGCGACCGCGGTTCCTGCGCGCGTATAGAAAGGATGCAGCGCCTGAACGGACGCCACCGACCAACGCTCGATTCCGGGGATCTTCTCGAGCTCGGCGAAGTGGACGTCCGCGGTCTCGGCGTAGCCATGGAAGCCGACCAGAAGCCGTTCCGGCCCCCGATCTTCGAAGAGATAGCGGCCGTGAGTTGGAGTCTCGATGGTTCTGGTCAGCATTGAGTTGGCAGTATGCACTGGAGCGCAGGCTTCCATCGGAGCGCAGGCTTCGAGCCTGCCGGTCCGCCGCCTTCCAGGCGGCCGGCAAGATGCCGGCGGACCGGCAGGCTAAGAAGCCTGCGCTCCATCCGTCGTGTTCATTTCACTGACCGGTCAACTTGTTGACTGGTCGGCGGAGTGGCGCCAATGGGCCCGTTGGCCGCGTACTAGAATGCGCGCCGTGCATTTGATCGTGGTCATCCCCTGCTTCAACGAAGAGCATCGGTTGCCGGTCGACGCGCTCCGCCGTTTCGCGCTCGATGGCGTGCGGCTCGAGATGCTCTTCGTCAACGACGGCTCGACGGACGGGACGCTGCTTCTCCTGCAGTCGCTGGTCGCTGAGGATCCAGCTCGATTCTCGCTGCTCGATCTCGAGCGGAACAGCGGCAAAGCGGAGGCGGTCCGGCGGGGAATGCTCGCCGCGATCGATCGCCGTCCCGACCTCTTCGGATTCTGGGATGCCGACCTCGCCACTCCGCTCAGCGAGCTGCCCGGGTTCCTCGAAGTCTTCGCCGCTCGTCCGGAGATCGAGATGGTCTTCGCCGCGCGCGTGCGGCTCCTTGGCCGCTCGATCAGCCGCAACCCCGCGCGTCACTATTTCGGTCGCGTCGGCGCCACGCTCATCTCTTCATCGCTCGGACTTGCCGTCTATGACACGCAATGCGGCGCGAAGCTCTTCCGCTGGAACGCGCGCGTGAAAGAGCTCTTCCTGGACCCTTTTCTCTCGCGCTGGATCTTCGACGTCGAGATCATCGCCCGCCTCGTGCGCCAGCGCGGCCGCGACGCCGCGGCACTCGCGATCTACGAATTGCCGATCCAGGTGTGGCACGACGTGAAGGGATCGAAAGTACGATCGACGGATTTCCTTCGAGCGCTAAAAGATCTCTGGCGAATCCGGCGAGCGTATCGGAAATAGGGTTGTCGGTTATCGGTTGTCGGTTGTCTGAGATTCGAGTTGCTTCGCGGACAACCGACAACCGACAACCGACGTTAGAATGCACGCGATGTCCGTCCTCACGCAGGTCACCGACCGCTCCCTCTCCTCTCTTGCTCAGGGCCTGATCGGTTCCGAGGTGTTGAAGATCGCCAGTGAGGTCCGGGCGCTCGTCGCAAGCGGCCGTTCGGTCACGAACCTGACGGTTGGGGATTTTTCTCCGAGCGAGTTTCGCATCCCGCATCTCCTCGAATCGCTCATCGCCGAGAACCTCGTCGCCGGACAGACGAACTATCCGCCGTCGGACGGTACCCTCGAGCTGCGGCGAAGCGTCCTCGATTACTACCGCGAAGCGCTCGGCCTCACCTACCCGCTCGAAGCCACGCTGATCGCCGGCGGCTCGCGGCCGGTCATCTACGCCGCGTACGCCGCGGTCGTCGATCGCGGCGACAAAGTCGTCTATCCGACGCCGTCGTGGAACAACAATCACTACACCTATCTCACCGGCGGCATCCCGGTGGAGCTCAACGTCGGTGCGGACACGAACTTCATGCCGACCGCCGACATGATCCGCCCGCATGTCCGCGAAGCGAGGCTCATCGCCATCTGCACGCCGCTCAATCCGACCGGAACGGTGATGGCGAAGAGCGAAGTCGAAGCGATCGCGAAGCTGGTCGTCGAAGAGAACGAGCGCAGGGCCGAGACCGGAGAGCGTCCGCTGTTTCTGCTTTGGGATCAGGTCTACTGGACGCTGACCTTCGGCGAGAACCGCCACTGGTCGCCGCCTCAGGTCGTGCCGGAATCGGCGGCATGGACGATCTTCGTCGACGGCATCTCCAAGTCGCTCGCCGCGACCGGCCTGCGCGTCGGCTGGACCGTCGCCCCTCCCGCGGTCACCTCGCGCATGCGCGACATCATCGGACACATGGGAGCGTGGGCACCGAAAGCGGAGCAGCTCGCCGTGGCGGCGTTCCTGCGTCAGAAGGACGAGATCGCCACGTATCACGAGCGGATGATTCGCGAGCTGCAACTCCGCCTCGGCGCGCTCTACGACGGACTGATGGTGATGAAACGCGAAGGCTTGCCCGTCAATGCCATCGCGCCGCAGGGCGCGATCTATCTGTCCGTGCAATTCGATCTCATCGAGCGCTTCGGCACCAACGAAGCGATCCGCCGCTTCCTTTTGGAAGAAGCTGGATTCGCAGTCGTGCCCTTCCAGGCCTTCGGCGTGAAGCGCGACGATGGATGGTTCCGCCTGAGCGCAGGAGCCGTCAGCGTGCGCGATTGCGAAGAAGGTCTCGCCCGCGTTCGCGCTGCGCTCGTGGGGGCGTGACAGGATTTCACGCGGAGGCGCGGAGAACGCGGAGAGAGAAGTTCTACAAAACCTTTCTCCGCGTTCTCCGCGTCTCCGCGTGAAACATCAATCCGCAATCTTCTCGCCTGGCTGCGGTGGCTTGCCGAGATCCGCGTAGTCGCGCATGTAGACCTTCAGGCTGTAGTCGGCTTGATTGCGCGTGAAGCCGGCGGCGAGCTGGTTGTTGTAGTAATCGATGAAGAAATCGAAGGGATCGCGCGGATCGGGATCGACGACCAGCATGTCCGCGCGCACCATGAATAGCTTGCCCATCCGCAATACGCCGTCGCGGAAACGCATCCAGTTCGGATCCGTGAAACCGGAAGGCGCGAGCGAGTCAGGCCGAGTCCCGTCGTCGAAAATCTGCAGCAGCTCGCCTTCGTGCAACTCGACATCGGCGAGGCGTCCGCTGATCGTCGGCGGCGGCAGGATCTTCAGCGGATCGATGAGCAGATCGTTCTTCTCCACGCGCACGCCGTCCGGCAGCTTCTTCAGAATCTTGTCGAGCGTGATGCCGAAAGCCTTCATCAGTTTCTGGCCGTCGAGACTGCAGATCTTCATCCCGATCGGATGAATGCGCATCCACCCTTCATCAGTCGTCGAAACGTCGGCGGTCATCTCGAAGGGGATGTCGATGATCTTGTGCATCACCCCTTCCTGCACGAGGCGGCCTTCGTGAACATGCATCGCAAGATTCTTGAGCGGCGCGCCTTCGTAGTGGAAGACGTAGTGATTCATGAGGTCCGACAGCGCGGTGTCGCTCACGCCGATCCGCGCGCGCTGCAGCTTCACCACGAACGACTTCTTGTCGTCGAAATTCAGCGGCTGTCCCTCGACCTTGTCGAACATCTCCCCGCGCAACGTGTGAATGTTGAGCGCGATCGTCGGGTCGACGCGGAACAGGACGTTGTGCATTTCCGCCTGCGTGTGCGGCGCCGGCGGCACGTCCTTCGGAACGGCGAAGTGCGCCATCCCGATCGGAGGCGACTCGATCGGAGTAGGAATGGCCGACGGCGCCACGTGGGGACAGCAGCAGGCGAACAACGTCAGCGCCACAACGACGCCCGTGAAGAATGGCGCGGCCAGAAAGAGGACTCGCCGAAGTCGCGATTTCACGTCAGGCGGACGTAGCAATTGCCCGGCCAGAAGTGCTTCCTGTTGGACCGCCGCCGTCTCGGCGGCTGGGACGGCGGCGTCTCGCCGCCGTCCGCAAGCGGCGGGACGCCGCTCGCCCAGCCGGCGAGGACGCCGGCGGTCCATTGGGATCTCGTGTCAACGCGGCTTGCGCGTCGTCAGGCATTTCCCGTCTTCCGCCGCGAGCTCGACGACCACCGCCTCTTGCAGCTTCGTGTGCGGGACGCGATCGAGCAGGACGATCCAGCGGTCCTGCGGGCCTCCCTCCCCGCGGCGGGCGAAGGCGACGTGGACCACTTCGTGCTGGCGAAAACGGGTGTCGCGTGATCGGACGATCTCGAGGGCGCGCGTGCCGGCGTCGATCGAGAGCAGGCGTCCCTTCGGACGCGACGGATCTTCGAGACCCGAAAGCGCGATGAAAAGGATCGCGCAGATGGCGATCCAGCCGGGAACCAACCATGGCCGGAAGCGACGAATCACCTTGCTATGATACGAAACGTGACCCGCGACGAGATCGAACAGAAGCTCATTGCCATCGTGCGCGACGAGAAAGACGTCGCCGAGGATCTGCTGAAGGCGGAGACACCGCTGGCCGATGCCGGCATCGACTCGCTCGACGCGCTCACGATTCTCTTCGCCATCGAGGAACAGTTCCACATCTCGATTCCCGACGACCGGGCTCGGGCGATGAAAACCTTCGGCGACATGACCGACATCGTGCAGGACCTGCTCCCCGACGCGTGATCGGCATCGAGACCTCGCGCCGATGAATCGCGTCGCCATTACCGGGTTCGGCGTCATCTCCGCCTTCGGACGAGGACAGGCGGCGACGCTCGACGCCTTGCGCGCCGCACGAAGCGGCGTTCGCGCGATCGCGAATATCGACGCTTCGTCGCTGAACTGTCGCATCGCCGGCGAAGTGCCTGCCGAAGCGATTGACGATCTGCATCGCGGACACGATCGCTTCACGCGGCTCGCGCTCATCGCCGCCGACGAAGCGCTGGAACAGTCAGGCACACTCGATCTCGACCCCGAGCGCGTCGGCACACTTCTCGGCACAGGCCTCGGCGGATGCGAAACGCTCGACGCAAGCTATCGCCGGCTCTACGCCGAAGGCGCGCGCATTCCGCCGATGTCGATTCCGCTCTCGATGTACAACGCTGCGGCCGCCGCGGTCGCGACTCGCGTCAACGCCAAAGGCCTCGGCTACTCCGTCGTCTCCGCGTGCGCGTCGAGCACGCACGCCATCGGACTCGCCGCGCAGGCGATTCGCGCCGGTCAGGCCGACGCAGTCTTCGCCGGCGGCAGCGATGCACCGCTGACGATTGGCATCATTCGCGGCTGGGAAGCCTTACGCGTCCTGGCGGTCGACAACGAACATCCCGAACGCGCCTGCCGTCCGTTCAGCGCCGATCGCAAAGGGCTCGTGCTGGCGGAAGGTGCGGCGATCTTCGTCCTCGAATCGATGGAGCATGCGCAACGCCGCGGCGCGAAGATCCTCGCCGAGGTTGTCGGCTTCGGCGCCACGAGCGACGCCGGCCACGTCACCGATCCCTCGGCCGACGGTGCCGCGCGCGCCATGCGACTCGCGTTGCGCGACGCGAATCTGGCGCCGCGGGACATCGGCTACATCAATGCCCACGGCACCGGAACGCGCGCAAACGATGCGACGGAGACAGCCGCGATTCGCGCCGTCTTCGGCTACGACGCACCTCCCGTCAGCTCGACGAAGTCGCTGCACGGCCACGCCATGGGCGCATCCGGTGCGATCGAACTGGCGTCCACGCTCGTCGCACTGCGCGACGGATTTCTGCCGCCGACCATCAATCTCGAAAATCCCGATCCAGACTGCGATCTCGATTACGTCCCCAACGAACCGCGACCGGCGAACGTCCGCGCTTTCCTGTCCAATTCGTTCGGATTCGGTGGAATGAATGCAGTGGTCGCGGTAAAACTCTGAAAAGGTTGTCGGTGATCGGTTCTCGGTTGTCTGCGGTGTTGAGCGAGAATCTCAGACAACGGACAACTGACAACGGACAACCAATTGGCAGTCGATTTGCTACGCTGCCTGAAGTTCGGCGCTGGAGGCTTGTGTGATCGTAGAAAAGAAGCACCTGGATAACTTCACGATCCTGTACGTGGAAGGACTCATCAAGCTCGGCGAGAGTGCGGAGTTCTTCTCGTCGGCGCTGGAGAATGTGCTCAAGAACGAGAGCACGAACGTGATCATCGACTTCACGAAGATCGATTACATCGACTCCACCGGGATCGGTGAACTCGTCGGCTACCTCGGCAAGTTCTCGAGCCAGAATCGAAAGCTCATCCTCGTCAATCCTTCCGATCGGATTCAAAAACTTCTCAAGCTCGCTAAGCTCGACGCCGTCTTCAAGATCTACAACAACGAAGACGAAGCGATCGGCGCGGAGAGCGGAGCACCCGCGAAAGCGTAACTCCGGTTAACGCACCGATCTTCTTCGCGCCGGAGCCACGTAGCGGAATCCTCCGCTGCGCGTTGCCGTATTCGCCCCGCAGTGAACCGCAACATCGACGACTCCCGCCGCGTGCGCCGGAGTCGTCGCCGCGATCTCCGAGGCGTTGATCCACTCGCTCGCAGCCTGCGATCCGCCGAACGTCACGACGCAGTTGCTGGACAGATCGCTGCCGCGCAACGAGACGCGCGTTCCCCCCTCGGTCGACCCGAACGGCGGCGTAATGTCTGTGATGCGCGGAGTGAGCGTCGTGACGATCGTGACGTTGACCGACTGCGACGTGCCGCCGTACTCCGGCGGAAGCGTGGCCGTGATCGTCGCCGCGCCCGGCTTCAGCGCTTCCACGTCGAACGAGGCGCCGCCATTTGCATCGAGAGTCACAGTCGCCGGCGCGAGAAGAATGCCGGGCGGATTCACCTGGAGTTGCGCGGAAACGGCGACGGCGGGATCCGTGGCGATCATCATCCGCGCGGTCTCCCCCGGCTCGAAGCGCTCGCGCAAGCTCCAGAACGCGAGCGACGCGCGGAGCTCGGCGGTGATTCGCGCGTTGACGGAGTTGCCGTCATCGAACTTCGCCGTCACCGTCGCCACACCAGGGCGCAGCGTCTGCGCATTGAAGGTCGTTTCGCGCGCGCCGGCAAGAATCGTCACCGTCGGTGGCACTTCGAGAATCGTGCTCTCCGAGGATTCGAGTCGCGCGGTCGTCGGCGCAGCTTGCGGACGCGCGATCGCGACCGTGACCGGCACGCTCATTCCTGCTTTCACCAGCGTCTTCTCCGGCGTGAGCGCGTAGAGATCGTCGTCCTTGATCGTAATCGTGATCTGCGCCTGACTGAACGCAACCGCCGGCCCGAGGGGACTCGCGAGTTTCGCGATGATCGTCTCGTCATCCTCGGCCTGCCGATCGCCGAGAACCTGCAGCTCGAGATCGGCGCGCGTCTGGCCGGCACGAATGTATTGCTCGATGAAGTAATTGCCGCCGTGCGTCGTGTTCCAGTCGCTGCCGCGCGTGGCCGTGCCGTTGCCGATCTGCCACCAGATCATGAGGTCTTCGCTCAACGGCTGCGACAGAACGTGCGGGATGCGCACGAGCTGGCTCCCGCTGTCGCCCTCTTGCACGACGACGTCGCCGACGGTGAGTGTCGGTCCGGTTTCGTCGTCGAGGATTCGCACCTCTGTGTGCCCAATCGTGCTGGCGGTCGGCAGCAGCGCTTCGCCGTTGTTGTCGTAGACGAAGACGTCATAGCGCTGCTCGCCTAGGTACGTGGAGTCATCGCGGATGTTCAGCTTGATCGGGATCGAAGAAGCGCCGGCGGGAATCGTCACGGCGCGATCCCACGTGTGCTCGAGATTGCGATCCCAGGCATCCTCCGTCGCGGCGCGGGTTCCGGCGCAGAGGAGCAAGGGAACATCGCGCGTCAGGGCGCCTTCCCGCTCGAGCGTGAGTGTGATCGATGGATCTTTCTCGCTGGCCGTGTAGAGATCCGTCGACCAATGCACCCGTGCCGGTGGAGTCCGCACGATGATGATCGCCGATTGTGCGGATTGCTCGCCGTTGGCGTTTCGGATGCGCGCGCGAACGGGGTGATTTCCTGATTGCGTCCACACATGCGAAACGACACCGGAGCCTGTGACCTGAGCCGTCGTTCCGTCGCCGAAATCCCAGTCGACGACGTCACACGACCCGAACGTGAACGACTGACAAGGCCTCCACCACGGATAGCAGGCGGTGTCCGCTTCGAGCCGAAGCGTATTGGGCTGATCCTCGAGACAGGGATGGGAATAGTCGCACTCGTCGAGCAGAAAAAACGTCGACCCTGCCGGGTTCTTGCCGCACTCCGCCGAAACGGAATGCGGATGAAGTAGGAGGGCGAGAATGAGGACCACGGCAGGGCGACGCATGTCATGAGTACGGACGCGTGCGTGGTGTCGTCCATGTTTTTCGTATGGACCGCCGGCGTCCCGCCGGCTGGGCGAGCGGCGTCTCGCCGCTCGCGGGCGGGCGCCGGGACGGCGCCGCCCCAGCCGCCGAGACGGCGACGGTCCACGATACACTCCTGAGGTGACGATCCTCACGAGCGTAATGCGCGGCGCCGAAGTCGAGTCCGTGCATCGCGGTTCCGTCGTTGTCGTCGATGCGCGCGGACGCTTGCTCGCCTTTGCCGGTGATCCTGCGACGCGCACTTGTCTCCGCTCCGCGGCGAAGCCGTTTCAGGCGATTCCGCTGCTCGAGTACGGCGGGATCGACGAGTTCGACCTGACCGGCGAAGAAATCGCGCTCACCTGCGCTTCGCACGGCGGTGAGCCGATCCATGTCGCGACGGCGGCAGCGCTTCTCCGCAAAGGCGAGCTCGACGAAGAGGATCTGCTCTGCGGCGCGCATTACCCGTACGACGAAAAGTCCGCCGCCGAGCTTCGCGCCTCAGGCGAGCTTCCCTCGGCGTTGCACAACAACTGCTCTGGCAAGCACGCGGGGATGTTGCTGGCGACGCAGGTCATGGACATCCCGTCCGCGCGTTACATCGACGCCGAGCATCCGCTGCAGGTGCTCATGCGTTCCACGCTCGCGGACTTCGCCGGTCTCGATCCGGCGCAGATTCCGATCGCCATCGACGGCTGCGGCGTGCCGGCGTTCTTTCTCACGCTGCATCGCGCGGCGTTTGCATATGCGCGGCTCATGGCCACGAGCGAAGGTCCGACGGCGCCCGGTTCGCTGTCGCGCTACGAGCACAGCTCGGCCCATGTCATCGAGGCGATGACGACGTTTCCGTACTACGTCGCCGGAAACTGGAGTATGACCACGCCGCTGCTCTCCGCGTTCGGCGGCGAACTCCTGGCGAAAGAAGGCGCGGAAGGGTTCTACGCCATGGGCATCGCCCCCGCGCTCTGCACCGAATTGACCGCAAGCCTCGGGCTCACCGATGATTGCGCGATCGGAATCGCGATGAAGGTCGACGACGGTTCCATGGACCGCGCCCGGAACCCCGCGATTCTGCGCACGCTCGAGCAATTGGGAATCGATCTCGCCGCGCGAGGCTTGCAGCGCGAGTGGCTGCTGCGGAATCATGCGGGCACCGTCGTCGGTGAAGTGCGGTCGGAGTTCGACCTGGAGGTCTTGTGAAGTTCATGGCTCAACGTTCATCGCTTCTCGTTCTCATCGCGCTCACGGCCGCGTCATGCAAGACCGTCGGCGTTTCCATGACCCCCGACGGCTACGCGCAGGTCTCGCCGCAGATCGCGAACGAGATGATTCTCGACTCGCGGCAGGTCGTGATCCTCGACGTGCGCTCGGAAGAGGCCTATCGCGGGCCTTCCGGGCACATCGCCGGCGCGCTCAATGCGCCGTTCGAGACCATCGAACGTCAGCTTCCCGAGCTTCTGCCGTATCAGAATCAGACCGTCGTCGTGTACGGCGATGGCGATCCCGACGGTGCCCTCGCGGCCAAGCTCTTGATCATCGCCGGCTTCCGAAACGTCGTCCATGTTTCGGGAGGCTTACGCGAGTGGATTGAACACGGCTATCGTACTGTTAACGCGCAATGATGAAACGAGCCCTACTCGCCCTCACGCTCCTCGCTTGTGCCGCGGCCGAGGCCCAGAGCCTCGATCCGTACGCTCCGCTCAAGGCCTATGCGGCCAAGGTTCTGCCGCGTTGCTCCGCCGGTGTGCTCACACTCGAGCCGACCGGAGCAGGCCCGGCGAACTTCAACGCCTTCATGCTCACGCTCCGGTCCGACGACCAGTACTGCGGCACGCAGAAGTACATGCTGCACTCGCCGAAGAGCGGGCAAGTCATCATCGGCACGGTGATCGGACTGCCGAATGACTCACGCCCGGCCACGGTCCGCGTCAGCGAGCAGGCGTCGCAGATGTTGAAGTCGGCGATGAAGACGACCATCGCGCCGTTCCCACTTCCCGACGGCCTCAAATCGGTGAGCATCACGAAGGAGACGCCCTTCGGTCCCTTCGCCTATCTCGGATACCTCGATGCCTCCGAGCAGTATCTGCTGGTCGGCTTCCGCGGCAATCTCAACACCGATCCCGCGAAGACGATCCGCGAGTCGCTCGGCTCCGCAACCGGTGCGAAGCGCGGAAGCACGACCGCGAAAGCGGAGATCCTCGAGCTCTCCGACTTCCAGTGCCCGACCTGCGCAAAGGCTCACGAGAAGATCGAGCCGCTGATCCAGAAGAATCTCAACCGCGTGAACTACACGCGTCTCGACCTGCCGCTTTTCGAGCATCACGAGTGGTCGCTCTTCGCGGCGATGGGTGCGCGCGCGATCCAGCGCGTGGCGCCGGCGGCGAAGTACTGGGAGTACGTCGATTACATCTTCAAGAACCAGGAAGCGATCGGCAAACGCCCCTTCGATCAGGTCTACAAGGACTACATCGAGGATCACGACATCGACTGGAACGCGGTGCAGAAGATCTACTCCTCAAAGGCGGAGCGGACGACGCTCCTCGATCAGGTCAGCCGCGCCTTCGCCGTCGGCGTGAATTCGACCCCGACGTTCATCGTCAACGGCCAGATCATGGGCTTCGGCCCGGAAGGCGCGTTCACGATCGACGCGATCAAGTCCGCGATCGGAACGCCCGTAGCCGCGGCACCGGCCAAGAAGAAGACCGGGAAGAAGTAGTTCAGGAGGGCGGGCTTATAGCCCGCCGGTTCTTTTGGGTGGAGTGGGGGCGGTGCCGGACCGGCCTCCCACCCAGAAGAATCGGCGGGCTATAAGCCCGCCCTCCACATCAGAATCCGAAGCTGATCTTCGCCGCGTAGCTGCGCTCTTCCGCCTGCGTTGCTTCGACGACGATCTTCGGGAAGAGCAGCGAGATCTTCACGCCGACCGTGTAGCGATTCGTGCTCGACTTGTCGGTGAGCACGATCGTCGGCGTGATCGTGCCTTCGGCATTCGTCCGCGCGCGGCCGACGGCGGCGTAGGGCGTGATCGGTCCGAAGCCCTTCGAGAGGAACAGCTCAAGGCCGTTCGTTTTGAGGTCGAGCTCGTCCACGCCCTGCAGTTGCGAGTATGAGCCGCGCAACGCCAGTGTCGGCTTCACGAGACCGCCGTTGATGATCGGCACGTCCACCGCGGCGCCGTAAATCTTGGCGTCGGTCCCCTGCAGCTTCGCGTACGAAGCGGAGATCGTGAAGAACTGGAAGCCCTTCGATACGACGAGGCGCGGCACGACGAGATGGTCGCTGACCGTAAAGTCGTTGCCGGTGGCTTTCGCCCAGTACGAGGCGTTCGTGTCGATCGGAACCGCCGTCGCGGCGACGCCGATGTCGAAGCTGAGCAGACCGCCCGCGCGTGCCGGCTCGACCGGCGTGTGATAGATCGCCTGCCCCACGAGCCGCGCGAACTGGGCGAACTCCGCCTGCGTGATCGACGGATCGAATTCGATGTCCGTGCTGTCCTGCGCCGCGAGCGGCAGCGCCAGGCACGCGGCGATCAGAAGAGCTGCGAAATGAAATCGTTGCTTTGCAGAAATCCGGTGGGCGTGAACGCCACGCGCTCCTCCACCCTCCTCAGCCATCCACCCTCGAGACCGCGCTCCGTCCATGCAATGCCCTCCTGTCCGCAGAGTCGTACGAGATCTTCATAGCACATCCCTGAGGTCTGACGGAGCTGAAGGAAGATCGTTTCGCGCTGAACTTCGCCCGGCCCGAGGTCCTCGCTGAAATCGCAGGCGTGTGGCGAGGTGGCGATGTAGGCGCGGATGTCGCGCGTATTCGCGAAGCGCCGTCCATCGATGAACGAGTGCGCCGCGAGGCCGAAGCCGAGGTACTCGCCGCGCGTCCAGTAGCGGAGATTGTGGATGCAGCGCTCCCCTTCCCGCGCGAAGTTGCTGATCTCGTATTGATGCAATCCGGCCGCGGCGAGCCGCTCGATCGCTTCGAGGTAGAGGTCGGCAACCAGATCGTCCTCGGGGAGCGCGACGCGTCCTCGCGCGACCTGCACCTGCAGCGGCGTGCGCTCCTCGAGATCGAGCATGTAGAGCGAGAGATGCCCCGCACCGAGATCGATCGCCGTGTCGAGCGTTCGCCGAAACGACTCCGCGGTCTGGCCCGGCAGTCCGAGCATGAGATCGAGACTCACGCGCGCGCCGCTGGCGACGGCCGTGCGCACCGCATCGATCGCTTTCGCACGATCGTGAACGCGGCTGATCGCCACGAGCTCGGCGTCTTCGAACGACTGCACGCCGATCGAGATCCGATTGACGCCGATCGCTCGCCAAGATTCCAGCGTTCCCTCGACGTAATCCTCGGGGTTCGATTCCATCGAGATCTCCGCGTTCGCGGCCACGTCGAAGTTCGAGCGGATCGCGGTAAAGATCCGCGTCAGGTTCTCGATACTCGTCCGTGACGGAGTGCCCCCGCCGAGGTAAATCGTTTCAAGCTCGCAGCTCTCAGCTCGCAGCTCGCAGGAGAACCCGACTTCCGCCGGTGGATCGCGCTGCGGCTCGCACGAGGCCGCCGTCTCTCCTGAGAGCTGAGAGCTGCCAGCTGCGAGCTCACCTCCGGGCAGCTCGCAAGAGGCCGCCGTTTCTCCTGAGAGCTGAGAGCTGCGAGCTGCGAGCTGAACAGCGATCTCACGAACTAACGCATCGGTGTACTCATCCTGCAGTGCGAGGTCCGTGGAGATCGCAAACGGGCAGTACGTGCAGTGTTGGCTGCAGAAGGGAAGGTGGAGATAGAGGCCGAGCACGTCCTCTATAATCGCCGCAAATGCCCGGCCCCGGCTCACCGCCTCCGCCCGACACTCCCGAAACACCGCAAAGGCGGTTCCGACCTCGCCTGCTCTGGACGCTCTTCGGCGCGATGGTTCTCGTCGGCCTGCTTCCTCTCGTCGTGTCGCATGTCTTCCTCATCGGCATCAACCGCGACTCGCTGGAAACGCTGGAGAAGAAGTACCTGACGCGCTCGGCGGTGAGCATCGCCAGCGATCTCCAGAATCTGCTCGACAGCAATCGCCAGCAGCTGTCGAAAATCGCCGGAAGTGTCCGCAACGTGCGCCGCGCGCTGCCCAACGGAGCCGATCCGTTCACGTACGCCGCCGAGACGAACTGGATCCTCGACTTCATGACCCCGGACAGCGACATCATCGCCATCCGCGCGCTGAATCGGAACGGCCAGGGGGCGGAAGCGAAGCCGGCCCAGCTCGAGCCGGCGATTCTTCGCGAGATGGAGATCGGCCGCGAGGTCGCGCTGAAAGGCCAGCAATCCGTCGGCCGGATCATGCACGAGAGCGGATCGAATCAGCCCGCGGTGGTCATCGCCGTGCCGGTCGTCGACAACAACGAGGTCATCGGCGCGATCGAGGGACTCGTCAGCCTGCGGCGCATCGTCGATCGTATCCGCGATGAAGGAAAAGGCGACGTCGCCGCGTTCATCGTCGATCGCGATGGCCGCGTGCTCATCCACAGCGAGCCGGCAATCGAGGTGCAGCATCCCAACTTCAATCACCTGCAGCATCGTCAGCGATTTCGAGCCGCGCGCCGATGCGCCTGACCGAGCTTTACGAAGACCGCGGCGGCAAGCGTCCTCGGCACGGTCGCGCCGGTGCGGCCGCCCGACTGGCGGCGTCATCGTGCAGAAGCCGGAGAAGAGCGCGTTCGCGTCGGTCGATCAAGATGATCCGCGCCACGGTGCAGTGGGTCGCCATCGCGCTCCTGCTGGCGATCGGCGTAGCCGATGCTGTTCGCGTCGGGCATCGTTCGTCCGATCCGCCTGCTGGCCGAGCGCACGCGCGAGATCGCGCAGCGGGCAACTACCAGCAGCGTGTCGAGCTGAAGACGCACAACGAGATCGGCGAGCTGGCGGAGAACTTCAACGCCATGTCGTCGTCGATCGAGCACGCCATCGATCAGCTCAAGAAATCGGCGCACGAGAATCATCTCCTCTTTCATCAATTCCGTGCGCATGCTCGCCGCGGCGATCGACGCCAAGGATCCCTACACGCGCGGGCATTCCGAACGCGTGGCGCGCTATTCGATCGCCATCGGCAAGAACCTCGCGCTGCCGGAGAAGGAAATGCGCAATCTGCGCATCAGCGCGCTCCTGCACGACGTCGGCAAGATCGGCATCGACGATCGCATCCTGCGCAAGCCTGGCGCGCTCAGCGATGACGAGTTCGAAGTGATGAAGCAGCATCCCGCCAAGGGCGCGGCCATCATGAGCGGTGTGGCGCAGCTCATCGACATCATCCCCGGGATGAAGTATCACCACGAGAAATGGAGCGGCGGCGGATATCCGGACGGACTGGAGGGCGAACAGATCCCGATGCAGGCGCGCATCGTGGCCATCGCCGATACGTTCGACGCCATGACGACGAACCGCCCGTACCAGAAGGCGATGGAGCTCGGATACGTCGTGGAAAAGATCAAGAGCTTCGGCGGCTCGCGCTTCGATCCGCGCGTCGTCGATGCGTTCGTGAACGCGGTGAAGCGCGGCGACATCCAGATCGAAGAGCAAGTGCGAGGCGCCGCCTGAAGCGCGGTGTGGCATTGCTGTTGGTCGCCCTTCCCCTCCTTGCGCAACCGTCGGCGCAGCAGCCGGCGCAGTCGTCGCTAGCACCGTCGCAGTCCGTGTGCGATCGCAGCGTCTCCTACATTCTCCGCGGTCAATACGACGCCGCGCTGAAGCAGCTCGAAGGCGCGAAGTCGTCCGGCGCGTCGCCGGCGGACGTCGAAAATCTCCGCGGTCTTGCGCTGATGCTCTCCGGCGATACGACGAAGGCGCTCGCCAGTTTCGATCGCGCGCTGGCCTTGCAACCGGCGCTGCAGGAGGCGCGTTTCAATCGCGCGCTCACGTTGCTGCGCATGAACGAGCCCGCGAAAGCGTCCGTCGAGCTGGAGAAAGTTTGGGCTGATCCCAGTTCGCACCTGCGTGCCGAGGCCGCGTATCACAATGGCATCGCCCTCGATCGCCTCGGCCGTCCCGCGGACGCGGAAACGTGGCTGGCGCGCGCGATGAAAGAAAATCCGAGACTCGATGCCGCGCTTCTCTACACCGGCTTCCTCCGCGAACGGCGCGGCGATGCGCAAGGTGCCGGACGCGCCTATTTCGATTACCTCGAGTTGCACCCTGAGTCGACGCTGGCCGCACTTCGCTTCGGAATCGCCGCGCAGGCCGCGGGCCGCATCGATGTCGCGAGGACCTATCTGCAGCAAGTCATCGCAAAAGCGCCCGACTCGCCGGAAGCGACCGAGGCGCGGAAGTATCTGGTGATGTTCGAATGAGAAATCCGTTGTCTGTTTTCAGTTGTCGGTTATCCGGGCCTCAGCCCTGGAGACTCGCCGACGACCGAGAACTGACAACCGACAACCAATCATGAGCTTTCGGCTGATCCTCGACGAGCTGCTCGTCACGACCCACGGCGCACTGGCCGTGCTCTTCCTCGACTGGGAGGGTGAGACCGTGGAGCTCGTGTGCGACCGCGATCTCAGCGATCACCAGCTCCGCATCCTCGGCGCATACCAAGGCATCTTCCTCACCCGCCTCCGTGCGATGTGCGCGCAAGTCGGCGCCGGCGAACCGCAACGCTTCAAGATCGAGTTCGCGTCGATGGCCGTCCTGAGCTTCGACATCAAGGACGGCTACTTCATCGTCCTCCTCGTCGACGCCTCCTTCAACGAAGGCGTTTCTTGGCGAAGGATGGAGCGATGCCGCGAGCGCTTGCTCGCGGAAATGTAGGCGCCCACTCTCAAGGAGCCGAAGGCTTCGGCGGTTCTGTGTAGTGACGACCGCCCTCGGTCGTCAGTTCGCGCGCCGACGTAGCCTCGAGATGCGCGTGCCTTGTTCTGCGAGCCGGCCGAGGGCCGCCAGCTCTACACAGAACCGTGCTCGCTTCGCTCGCTATGTCTGTTCTTCCAGCGCCTCGAGCGACGCCAGGATGTTCTCGATGCGATCGCGGATTTCGCCGCGTTCGCGAAGCAGGCGCTCCTGCTCTTCGCTGACCTCGTCGTTCGCGCGAACCTGCGACTCCAGTTCCTCGACGCGTTTCTTCAACTGCTCGCGCTCCTTGCGAAGCTCCTGAATTGCGGCGACGGCTTTTTCCACGCGCTCGGAGAGGCGTCCGAGAATCTCGGCTTCTTCCGTTCCTGCGAGCGCCATCTGTTCGTTGTCTTTGGTCTTTTTCATGGGGTGCGGATTGTAAGGTGGTTCTCGGTTGTCGGTTGTCAGTTGTCGACGATTCAGAATGCGATGCGGGAGAGCACGCTTTCCGCGGCGTCGTGCGGGTTGTTGCGCTTGCGAAGCACGTCTTCGAGCAGGTTCTCGTAATCGGCGCGGGCGATCGTGCCGCCGATGAGGCGATCCATGAACCCTTCCTTGAGCTGCGTCTCGATCCGAATGCGCACGCGGTCACGGTTGCGGCGGTCGAGCTCGCCCGAGGCCGCGAGATAGTCGAAATGCTTCTCGATCGCGGCGTCGAGCTCGACGATGCCCTGGTTTTTCGACGCGACCGTCTTCACGATCGGCGGAACCCAGTCGCCGTGCTCCTCGACGAGCGACATCATCATCGTCACTTCCGTCACGGTCTTATCGGCGCCGGGGCGATCGGCCTTGTTGACGACGAAGATGTCGCCGATCTCCATGATGCCGGCCTTGATCGCCTGGATGTCGTCCCCCATCCCCGGCACGAGCACGACGACATTCGTCTGCACGGTGCGCACGACTTCGACTTCGTCCTGTCCCACGCCGACCGTCTCGACGAGCACGATGTCGAAGCCCGCGGCGTCGAGGAGGTCGACGACGTCGTTCGTCGCCTTCGCCAGTCCGCCGAGAAATCCGCGCGTGGCCATCGAGCGGATGAAGACGCCGCGATCGGTGTAGAGCTCGGTCATGCGGATGCGATCGCCGAGGATCGCGCCGCCGGTGAAAGGCGACGTTGGATCGACGGCGATGATGCCGACGCGCTTCTGCTGCGCGCGGTAGTGCTTGGCCATCGCTGCGACCAGCGTCGACTTTCCCGCGCCCGGCGAGCCGGTGATGCCGACGATGCGCGCGCGGCCGGTGCTCGGATAGAGCTCGGCCAGCAGGCGCGTCTGCCCGTTCGTCGTGCGACTCCACGAGCGAGATCGCCTGCGCCAGCGCGCGCGAGCGCCCCGCCGGCGACTCCGTCGGTGATTCGTTGCAGATCGCTCACGCCTTACTTGCTCGCGAGGAGATTTCGCGCGATGACCATCCGCTGGATCTCGCTCGTTCCTTCGCCGATCGTGCAGAGCTTCACGTCGCGGTAGTACTTCTCGGCCGGAAACTCTTTGATGAAGCCGTAGCCGCCGAAGATCTGCACGCCTTTCTCCGTCGCGCGCACCGCGACCTCGGACGCATAAAGCTTGGCCATGGCCGAGAACTGCGTCACGCGCTCGCCGGCGTCCTTCATCGTCGCGGCGCGATAGCAGAGAAGCCGCGAGGCATCGATCTCAGTCGCCATGTCGGCGAGCATGAACTGGATCGCCTGAAACTCGGAGATCGCCTTGCCGAACGCCTTGCGCTGTTTCGAATAGTCGCGCGCCGCTTCGTACGCGCCGCGCGCGATGCCGACCGCGAGCGCGCCGATGGAGATGCGGCCGCCGTCGAGGATCTTCATCGAGTCGATGAAGCCATAGCCGACCTTGCCGAGGACGTTCGACGACGGCACACGGCAATCCTCGAGGACCAGCTCCGCCGTGTCGGAGACGCGCATCCCGAGCTTGTTCTCTTTCTTGCCGGGACGGATCCCTTTGCGATCCATTTCCACCGCGAACGCGGTGATGCCGTGCTTCTGATCGGCGCGATCGGTGACCGCGAGCACGACGGAGATGTCGGCGTAGGTCGCGTTGGTGATGAAGTTCTTCGTCCCGTTGAGCACCCACTCGTCACCGTCTTTGACGGCCACGGTGCGCATCCCCGAGGCATCGCTGCCCGAGCCGGGCTCGGTCAGACCCCAGGCGCCAATCCAGTCGCCGGACGTCAGCTTCGGGAGCCACTTCTTCTTCTGCTCTTCGTTGCCGGCGAGGTAGATGTGGCCGGTGCACAAGGAATTGTGCGCCGCCACGCTGAGGGCAAAGCCGCTGTCGACGACGCCCAGCTCTTCGATGACGTTGACGTAGTCGACGTACGAGAGTCCCGCGCCGCCGTACTCCTCGGGGATGGTGACGCCGAGCATTCCCAGCGCGCCGGCACGCTTGAAGGTATCGACGGGAAAGTGCTGCGCTTCATCCCACTCCGCGAGATGCGGCTTGATCTCGCTCACGGCGAAATCGCGCACCATCTGCTGGATCTGCAACTGTTCTTCGGTGAGACCGAAATCCATTGGAAACACTCCTCGGTGATTCGGATTGCCTTGAGACGCTGGCAACCGGCAAGGGATGGATCTTATGCCATCCGGCAGCAGCAGTCGTTACACAAACGTTGCCGCTCCGACCGGTAGAATGATGGCAACTATGAAGGTCCTTCGCTGGTCGTTCCTCGCCCTCGCTCTCCCCACGCTCGCGTTCGCGCAAGGAACCAAGGCCGCCAAGGCGCCACAGGGATTCCGCGGCGAGTTCCTCGCCAATCTCGATGAGGTGCAGGAGAAGATCGTCAGCCTCGCCGAGGCCACGCCGTCCGATGCCTTCGGCTGGCGTCCGGCGCCGGGAGTGCGCTCGATCAGCGAGGTCTACATGCACATCGCCGGAAGCAACTACTTCCTCTCGACTTTTGTCGGCGTGACCGCTCCGAAGATGAGCGGAGATCTCGAGAAGACGGTGACGAAGAAGGCCGACGTGATCGCGGAGCTCAAGAAGTCCTTCGAGCATCTGCGCAACGCCGCCGCTTCGGCGAAGGATCTGGAAAAGCCGGTGAAGATGTTCGGCAATCAGACGACCTATCGCGGCGTGCTCATGACGATTCTCAGCCACCTCCACGAGCACCTCGGGCAGTCGATCGCCTACGCGAGAATGAACGGCGTGGTTCCGCCGTGGTCGCGGTGAGGCGATCCCAATGAGCGTAGCGACGAGCGCTTCTGTGTAGCGCTGGCCGCCCTCGGCCGGCGGCGCGCGCCAGGAACGAGATCGTCGAATCCTTCGAAAGGGTGCAGGCAACGCCGGCGACAGAGGGACGTGGACGTGTCGTCTGCGCGAGAGGACGACCGAGGGCGGCCGTCACCACACAGAATCGGGACTAGGTCTCAGAAATGACATCCTCGATCGGCTCACCCCTGACCAACGTCACCGGCACTACCCCCGCCCACACCGGCAACGCGTAATCCTCATCATCGTCGACCGGACCTCCCGTGCGGATCTTGGCCGAGGCTTCTTCGATCGGAAGCGACAGCACGAGTGTCTGGCGCACCTCGCTCTCATTCGGCGCGCGCACGATCGCTGAGCGTCCCGGCACGATGTGCTCGACGAGCTTCTCGAGCGCGCGAAGCTTTTCCTCGCGATCGACGACTTCCGTCGCCTTGCCGAAAATCACGACGCTGCGGTAGTTCATCGAGTGATGAAACGCCGATCGCGCCAGCACGAGACCGTCGAGCAGCGTGACGGTCACGCAGGCATCGACGCCGTCGCGCAGGTTGCGCAGCATGTGGCTCGCCGCGGAGCCGTGGACGTACAGCCGGTCGCCGTCGCGCCAATGGATCGTCGGAATGACCACCGGCTTTTCACCGGCGACGAAGCCGATGTGGCAGAGGAGCGCTTCATCGAGGATGGCGTGAATCGTGGCGACGTCGTACGACCCGCGGTTGGCGAGACGGCGGACGCGGGTTCGCTCGGTGACGGCAATCTCAGTCATTGGTAATCCTTTCATCCGGCAGCAGCCACCAGGCGTGAGGCATGTGTGTGAATCCGACGTGCGGGTAATACTCGCGCGCCGCCGGCGCGGCGAGCAGCAGCAGCTTGGCCTCCGGCGCGGCGGCCTGCGTGCGCCGCATGAGCTCCTTGCCGATGCCCTGCTTCTGATGCGAGCGCCGCACGGCGAGGTCGGCGAGATAGGTCATCCACGCCCAGTCGGTGATCGAGCGCGAGATGCCGACGAGGAGGTCGCCCTCCCAGGCCGTGATCACGATGTTCGCGCTGCGCATCATCGTCTCCATGCGCCGCCGGTCGTCGACGGGTCTTCGTTCGCCGAGGGTCGAAGCGACGTAGAGCTCGATGACCTGATCGAGATCGAGGTCGTTGTCGGTCCTGTAATCAATCATTCTTGCGCATCCATTGTTTGTTCTAGTACAATCATGTTCGTATGCTGGTACAAAACTACATCAGCGGCACGACTTCCGTCAACATCGCCGCTTCGGTGGAAGGTTCGATCACCGCCGGCCGCCTCGCCTCGGGCTCGCTGCTCCCTCCCGTCCGCTCCCTGGCCTCACACCTCCGCGTCAGCCCGGCGACCGTCGCCGCGGCCTACCGGCTGCTGCAGGATCGCGGCGTCGTCGTCGCCGACGGGCGTCGCGGAACGCGCGTTCACGCCGCGCCGCCGATCGCGATCCCGCGCGAAGTTCCGCTCCCTCGCGGTACGCGCAATCTCGCCGACGGCAATCCCGATCCCGCACTGCTCCCCGACCTCGCTGCCGCGCTGCGCCGCGTATCGTTCGAGCAGCGCCTCTACGGCGAGGAGTTGAACGACGGCGAGCTGTTGGCGCGGGCCCGCGAGCAGTTCCACGACGACAAGATCGACGCGACCCATCTCGCCGTCGTCAGCGGAGCGCTCGACGGCATCGAGCGCGTGTTGCGCGAGCACCTCCGCGCCGGCGATCGCGTCGCCGTCGAGGACCCTTGCTTCACCGGCGTGCTCGATCTCCTCAGCGGACTCTCGCTCGTCCCCGTTCCCGTCCCGATCGACGACGAAGGCTTGCTCCCGGCGGAACTGAAGAAAGCCCTCCGCTCCTCCAGCGCCGTCGTCGTCACGCCGCGCGCGCAGAATCCGACCGGCGCGGCGTTCTCGACGCGCCGCGCGCGCGCACTACGCGCCGTTTTGGCGGAACGACCCGAGGTCGTAGTCATCGAGGACGATCACGCCGGACCGGCCGCGGGTGCGAAATATCTCTCGCTCATCGATCGCAATCGCGAGCGCTGGGCCATCGTCCGTTCCGTCTCCAAATTTCTCGGCCCCGATCTCCGCGTTGCCCTGCTCGCCTCCGACGCGCAAACGCATGCGCGCGTCGAAGGCCGCCAGACCCTCGGCATCCGCTGGGTCAGCCACATCCTGCAGCGCGTCGTTGTCGCCATGTGGAGAGACCGCGCTCCCGCCCGCGCCGGCCGCATCTACAGCGAACGCCGCGACGTCCTCCTCCGCGCTCTGCACGACCGCGGCATCGAAGCCCACGGTGCCTCCGGCCTCAACGTCTGGATCCCCGTCGCCGAAGAAAGCGCCACCGTCCAGGCCCTCCTGCACGCGGGCTGGGCCGTCAAAGCCGGCGAGCGCTATCGCATCGCCACCGCCCCCGCAATCCGCGTGACCATCGCCACGCTCGAGCCGAAAGACGCGGAACGATTCGCCGAGGAGTTGGCGAATGTGATCGCACCGCGGAGGAAGGCGAGCGGCGCGTGATGAATTCGCGCGTGGGTTGTCGCCGAAAATAGAGCAGTTCAGGCTGCGAGGCAAGTCCTGTGAGGAAAGCTGTACTTCTCCATCAGATCGCGATCGCTCTCCTTGAACCGCGCTTCGGCGAGCAGGGATGCCTGATACTCTTCTCGGTCGAATCATCCGGAGAGCAACCAATGCTTAGCCAAATCAAAGTCCAACGCTTCAAGTCACTCGTATCGCTCAACATCGATCTTGGGCGGATCAACTTATTCATCGGTGCCAACGGCAGCGGCAAGAGCAACCTACTTGAAGCAGTTGGTGTACTGGGAGCTGCGGCCTTTGGCCGTGTGGATGACGAAACGTTACTAAGACGGGGCGTACGTCCGGGAGTGCCACGCCTCTACAAGTCCGCGTTCCCTCAAACGATTGCCGAGAAGGTGCCACACATTCTATTTCGAGCTCAGTCCGACACCGATGCCTTCTATGAAGTGACGCTTTGGAACCCGCTCAAAAATCCGAATCCAGCATGGGGGTTCAAGACTGAGAATTTTCGCCGTAGCGCGGCTGATCTAGTTGAAAAACGTTCGACGACGAGTGCGGGCAAGCACAACCAAGAGCAAGGCATGGCCGCTCTAAAGACAGCCACACTCAAACCAGGCGACCCAGCGTTGGCACTGATGGATATGCTGCGCAGTTACAGCATTTTCTGTCCCAATACGCCCTCCTTACGCGGACTCGTTCAGGACCTCCAGTCTCGCGATCCAGTGGGCCTTTCTGGTGGGCGCCTTCCAGAAGCCGTCGAGGAGTTGCTTCTTGCCAGTCGCAAGAACGCGGCGCTCGACAAAATTTTGGACGATGTGCGCGATCTTGTGGAATGGTCAAAATCGTTTTCCGCAGCTCCTTCGATCGGTGTGCCTCTCTCTCCATCCGCCGCACGATCAAGACTCGTCATTCAATTCGTGGACCGTTTCATGGCAAAGGGAAGAAATACGCTGACTGGCTACGACGCGAGTGAAGGTGCACTCTATGTCCTTTTCTGCGCCGTCCTTGCATTGCACCCGAAAGCACCGCGTTGTCTGGCGATTGACAACGTAGATCAGGCTCTGAACCCGCGGCTAGCGACACGGCTTATGGAGGGACTATGCAGTTGGACAACGACAGCGAATGGTGAACGCCAATGGTTCTTGACCGCTCACAACCCAGCGGTGCTTGACGGTCTACCCTTGAACGATCCGGCGATTCGTTTGTTCGCCGTCGACCGCGATAGCAATGGACATACGCAGGTTCGACGCGTTGACCTGGCATCGGCGCTAGAAGCGCGGCCCAGCGAAGAATGGACGCTATCACGGATGTGGATGAGCGGCCTGCTTGGAGCGGTGCCCAATGTCTGAACTGTTGCGCATCGCGGTCGTCGCAGAAGGTCCGACCGACACGATCGTAATTGAGGCCGCTCTGCGCGCGATTGTGACTGACCAGCCCTTCGTGTTGACCCAGTTGCAGCCAGAAGGTTCGCTCGCGTTCGGCGAAACCGGCGGCGGCTGGGGCGGCGTATATCGATGGTGCAAACAATCGCTCCAACGCGGGAATGGTCGGCTTGCCAACGATCGGCTCGTGCTCGATTCGTTTGACGTGCTGGTTATCCACCTCGACGCCGACGTCGCGGGTCGGAAATATGCCGATTCGACGATTACTCCCAATGACGGCGATCGCAAATTGCCGTGTGAGTATGCCTGTCCGCCGCCAGCCGCTACCACGGACGCGCTGCGAGCTGTTCTGCTGAGTTGGTGTGCCGAACGACAGCCACCGCCACGAGTCGTTCTTTGCGTACCCTCCAAGGCCATGGAGGCGTGGGTCGTCGCATCGTTGTTTCCATCTGATGCAGCAGTCATTGGCGCCACAGCGTTCGAGTGTTTCGCGGCACCGGAGTCGAGACTTGCTCAGCAACCGAAGAGGAAACGAATCCGGAAGGCGCAGAGCGACTACCGGGATAGCAGCGCCATCATACAAAACCAGTGGCCTCGCATCGCTGCCCCGACTGAGTTCGGAGAAGCCTATCGTTTCCAATGTGACATGCTTGCTGCACTGCCAAGACCTTGAATTGCAAGCGCGCATCAAATCGAAACGTTGCGTGAGCACCGCTCAAGTGGATTCTTCTGTCGTGGGTAATCGCGACCCATCCTCGCTTCCAACGACCGCGAGCCATTCTTCGTCGGATCAGTCGGGCGCGAAGTGGTCCCGATGACGCTCAACGGTCAATCCAGCGACGGCGAGAATGTCCGGGAACCGGGTGCCAAGATCACGATCGGTGAAAAGACAACACTCACGCAGCTCGCTCATACAAGACAGCTTGCTCGATTTCCGTTTCGGTCAGGCCATAGTCGGCCGCGAGCTCGGACACACGCTCTCCGGCATCGATACGGTCGGCGATGGTCGCGGTGCTGATTCCAGCGCGAAGCACGATCGGGCGCCCAAAGGCGACCGCGGGATCGATGGCGATCGGTTTGTCCGAAACCATTTCGCTCGAAACGAAGGGATACAGACGGATCGGAAACTGCCGCTCGTCCCACTCCACGCGTTTGAGATGTTCGTCAAAGAGCCGACGCATCGCCAGTTGCCCGGAGGCGGACAGTTCAAGCAGTTCGCCGTAACGTTCAAGGAAGACTCGGCCAGCCTCGGTCCGCAATTCCTTGCTCAGCAAGAGCCGCTCGACGTTTAGCGATTTCTCTGCATACGCTACCGCCTCCCGAAGGGCCTTGATCGAAACGCCGTGTTCCGTTCGAAGCGATCGGAGCACATGCGCTTCGATCAGGTTCCAGAATGACAGAACGGGAGGTTGATGAGACGGAGGATGGATTAGCGGTCGAAAGTGCCCCACGCCATCGGCCCTCTTATAAGGACGTCCGACGACCCATGAACGCAGTGTCGCCCGGGCGACCTTCAGGTAACGTGCAGCCTCAGCTAACGAATACGTTGGCTGGCTTCTCAAATCGATGTTTCGTGCACCTCGCATGGCGTTCTGCTAAACGTATTCTGAACTTCAAATGCCAGTTTGGCGAGATCCTCTACAAGGAGCGCAGCTCCTCAGCTAGATCTTGGCGTGCTCAACGAGCGTGTTCGAAAACATCCCCGCCTCGTACGCCGAAATCTTCCCCGTGAACGCCGAGGCTGCAACCGTCAGCGGCGACGCGAGCCAGAGCTTGCCGGGGCCTGAACGGCCCTTGTAGTTGCGGTTGATCGCGCTCACGGTCACCTGCTCGGTATTTTCCGAGACGCCGGGGCCGCAGCCGATGCAGGCGCCGCAGCCGGGGTTGAGGACGATGGCGCCGGCGCGCTCGAAGGTGTCGAGGAGGCCGTTTTCGCGGGCGAAGGTTCTCGACCGCCTGCGAGCCGAACTGGATGAAGAACTTCACGCCATCGGCGACGCGCAGTCCGGCATCGACGGCTTCCTTCGCGACCTGGTGATAGAAGAGGAAGTCGTCGATCTTTCCGGCGGTGCACGAGCCGGCGTAAGCGATGTCGATCTTTACGTCGCCGATCTCGGCGATGTAGCGCGCCATTCGTCGGATCGGGCGGGATGCCGTGATCGGGATCGCCGGGATGCGCGACCATCGGCTCGATCGTCGAGAGGTCGATGACATGCACGCCGCCCGCGTACTCCGCATCGGGATCGGGCGAAACGACGCGCGCGCGCAACTTCTCGATGTCGACGCCCGGACGCATTGATGCGATCCACTCGAACGTCTTTTCATCCGCTTCGACGATCGCCGTGCGCGCGGTGCATTCGGTGGCCATGTTCGCCAGCGTCGCGCGCTCGTCGAGTGAGAGCGTGCGCACGCCGGGGCCGGTGAACTCCATGATGCGGTCGAGCGTCTTCTGCTGGCGCGCGTAGCGAAGCAGGATGTAGAGCATCACATCCTTCGCCGTCACGTTCGCCTTGAGCGCGCCGGTGAGCTCGAAGCGGATCGATTCCGAGACCTTCACGGTCGTGAAACCGGAGTGGACGAGATTCGCGTACTCGGTCGCGCCGACGCCCCAGGCCAGCGCGTTGTTCACGCCGCCCATGCAGGTGTGGCTGTCCGTGGCCTGGATGAAATCGCCCGGATCGATGAAAGCCTCGCGCGCGACCTCGTGGCAGATGCCGGGCGAGATGTTGTCGCGCGCCGAAAAATCGCGGCAGGACGTGTGATGCTGAAACGCGCGCTGCATCTCGCGCAGCGTGCGGATCTTGTCCATGTAGCGGGCGCATCGCCGCGACGTCGTCGGCGTAGATCAGGTGATCCTCGAAGACGGCGAACTTCTGCGGATTGGTGATCGCGTAGTCGGGACCGTACTCCTGGCCGAGGAAGTGATGGACCTGCGCGGTGGTGAACTCGTGCGTGTAGCCGCCGTCGACGTCGACGACGACCGCGTCGCCCGGCTTCACGTAGCGCTCGGAATCCGCGAACGCCGCGCATGTGACGCGCCAGGATCTTCTCCCCCATCGTCATCGGACGCGGCGCGTTGTGCGGCACCGGCAACTTCACCTCGCCACGCGCGACGGCCTTCGAGAATGGGAAGAGGCCGCCCTCCTGAATGATGAGCTGCGTGATCGGATCGTAATGCGCGTAGAGCTCGCGCAGCGGAACGCCTTCACCGGCCTGCAGGCGCACGAGCATGTCGTGATTCGCCATGAGCAGGCCCTGGTTGATGTTGTTCCCCGCGTGGATCGGCGCGAACGACGCCGCGACGGCGATGCGAATGCCGCTGAAGACCTCGCACTGCGTCGCCGTCTCGCGCGAGCTGCCGACGCCCTTGCGATAGCCGGAGACGATCACCTCGAAGTTGCCGTTGCGCAGCGCGTCCGGCGGAAACAACCGCTCCTGCTCACGATCAAGCCCGCATACGCGTTCCGCGCGATGTCCTCGGGGCGGAAGTCGAAGCAGACCCAGGCCGGCGTCATGGCGTCGGTGTTGATGTCGTCGAGCAGATCCTCGACGCGCAGATCCTTCATCTGCAGATCGAGCTCGCCGCTCAATTGGCTGCGGATGAGATCGGGATCCTTGGTGAGGAAGAGAACGCGCTTGCCGGGCGTGAGCGTGATGGTCTCAGGTGGTTTCATTGCCTGGAGGATTCTATCGATTTTGTTCACGCGAAGACGCGGAGGGATCTCTCCGCGTCCTCCGCGTCTCCGCGTGAGACATCGTCCCCTGTGAGAACGCTATTTCTTGTCCTTCTTCATTCCTTTTCTCGCCCGAATCACGAAGTGAATCGGACAGCCGACCAGTCCCAGTTCCTCACGAAACTGGTTCTCGAGATAGCGGCGATACGAGAAGTGCAAGGGCTCATCCACGTTCGAGAAGAGCGCGAAGGTCGGCGGGCCGGACTTGAGCTGCGTGACGTAATAGAAACGCCGCGGCTTGCCGCGGACGACCGGCGGGTTGTGGGCGATGAGAGCGCGGGCGAGGATCTCGTTCAGTTCCGAGGTGCGGAACTTCTTGCGGTAAGCCTCGACGATCGCGTCGATCTTCGGGAAGATCTTTTCGACATTGCGGCCGGTCTTCGCGGAGATGAAGAGAAGCGGCGCGTAGGAGAGGAACTTCAGCTTGCGGCGCAGCTCGTCTTCGAACTTCTTGTAGTGATCCTGCTCGTGCTCCGCGGCATCCCACTTATTGACCAGGATCAATGCGGCGCGTCCGGCATCCTCGGCGTACCCGGCGACCGTGGCGTCCTGCGAGGTCGGTCCTTCGACGGCGTCGAACATCACCAGGCCGATCTCGCAGCGCTCGATCGCGCGACGCGCCGACAGCACAGCCAGCTTCTCCGCTTCGTCGTGCGTCTTTCCCTTGCGGCGGATTCCGGCCGTGTCGATCAGCAAATACGGGCGGCCGTTGCGTTCGATGAGCGAGTCGATCGCATCGCGCGTCGTTCCCGAGATCGGCGAGACGACTGCGCGCTCCTGCTGCGTGAGCTTGTTCAGCAGAGACGACTTGCCGACGTTCGGTCGTCCGATGATCGCCACGCGAATCGGTCCCTCGGCGTTTTCATCTTCTTCCACGTCCTCGGCGGGAATGATCTCCGCGATCGCATCGATCACATCATCGACGCCGTCTCCGTGCTCCGCGGACATCCCCATCACGCGTTCGAACCCGAGCTCCCAGAACTCCGTGACGGCTTCGGTGGCGTCCTTGCGGTCGGTCTTGTTGACGACCAGCAGCGTCTTCGCCGACTCCCTTCGCAGCTCCTTGGCGATGTCGCGATCCTCGGCCAGCACGCCGGCCGCGCCGTCGACGACGAAGAGAATGAAGTCCGCCTCGTGCAACGCGCGTGTCGCCTGCTCGCGGATCTCTCCGGCAAACGCGGACATCGGCGAATCGCCGTATTCGAGCCCGCCCGTGTCGGTGAGCTCGTAGCGACGGCCATCGTCGAGCGCGACGACGTCGGAGAGACGGTCGCGCGTCATGCCCGGCAGATCGTGCGTGAGCGCGCGACGCTTGCCGGCGAGCCGGTTGAAGAGCGTGGACTTACCGACGTTCGGCCGGCCGACGATGACGACTTTTTTCAGAGTGCGATTTGCCATGCGATGTACATCAACAGCGCGCCCGCGGCCGTGTTGAAGAAATTCAGAGCTCCGTTCGGGATGGATGACATGCGCTTCCGATTCCAACTTCCGGCGATGCTTTCGAGATACGAGCCGAGGAAGGCGCAGAGGGTGAGCGCGGTAAGGGTGCGCCAGGAGAACCGGGAGAGGTCGCCGAACATTCTGTGGACGGCCCAGACACCGGCCAGCGCCGTCAGGAATCCACCGACGGCGCCGGCGACGGTTCCTTCGATCGAGATCGCGCCTTCCGTGCCCACCGGCACGCGCCGCAGCGATAGAGGAAGGAACGCACGGCGGCCGATGAGCTGGCCGATCTCCGACGCGGTCGTATCGGCGGTCGCTGTCGCAAGCGAAGCGACGCCCATGAAGACCGGCAGCAGCTCGAGCTCAGTCGCGCCGCCGGTGATCCGTGAAATGCGCGACGCCGCGATCGCGCAAATCGCGGCGACTCCGGTGTTCGAGAAGGCATGGCTGAACCCGCGGCGACCGCCTCCCTCCTGCGCCAACCCTTGACGCGCCTTGCGTGCGTAACCGAGTTTCGTCGTCGCGGTGCCGATGACGAAGAACGCGAGCAGCGCGACATAGAGCGGCCAGCCGGCGCCGAGAATGAGGATCGCGCCGAGGAACCAGCCGCCGATCGCGCCGGAGAAATTGACGCTGTGCGCGAAGTAGGCGACGAGCGCAAGAGCCGCGTTCACGACCAGCCAGATCCAGGTGTGTGGCCAGACGGCGAAGGGATGCACGGGCTGAATGCCGATGACGACGAGTGCCACACCGGCAGCAAACGGCACGACCAGGTTGTCATCGACGCCGAGCGGCAGCGACTCCGCGATTCCCGCCGCCAGCGTGGCCGCGATCAGGACGAGCGGCGCGCGGTAATCCATCCACGCCGCCACCGCGAACGACATCACTCCGCCGGCGACGAGAAACGCGAGAAATCCGCCCCAGCTCTTCTCGCGATTCCACGGCAGCGGTGCGATGCGCATCGATTTCCCGGCAAGCGTCGCCACCCCATCGCCGAACGCGAGCAGGGCCCAGCCGATCGCCGCGTAGTGGAGGTGATTGCGAAAAACGAGAATCAGCAGGAGCACCGCGACCGGATAGAGAACGATCCCGGCGTCGTATCCACGCTCGTGCCGCGAAACCGAAGTGCCCACGATCCTGTGCAGTACGAACCAGTTGGCGATGACCGCGACCGCGGCCACCGACGCGGCCGCCCACCACGGCATCAGCTTCAACGAAAAGGCCACGAAGCCGAAGGCGATGTGGAGGGATTTGCGTAGGGTTTCGTTGGTGGAGTGGCTGCTCGTGACGTCCGACATCGAAGGATGAACGATGAGGGATGAACGATGAACAAGCAAGACCCGAGATGGATCCATCATCGCTACATTGGAGTCCGCGAGACCGAAGCCTCGGAGCGGCCATACGTGCGGCCAGCCTTGGGCAACAGACGCTGCGGGCCGGGCCGGCTACAATGCGCGCCCAATGTCCGAGTCCCGTCCTCTCCTCTCCGTCATCATCCCCTGCTACAACGAGCGGGCGACCGTGGCGGAGCTGTTGCGCAAAGTGCGCGAGGTCCCCGTCGACAAGGAGATCATCGTCATCGACGACCAGTCGACGGACGGCTCGCGCGATGTCGTCGCGGGGCTCGCGGCGCAGTGGCCGGAAATCCGCCATCTCTTTCAGCCCGTGAACATGGGCAAGGGCGCGGCAATCCGTCGCGGGATCGATGAAGCGCGGGGCGACATCGTGCTCATTCAGGATGCCGACCTCGAATACGACCCCGAGGAGTATCCGAAGCTCATTCAACCGATCGTCGATGGCCATGCCGACGTCGTGTTCGGCTCGCGTTTCGAAGGCTATCCGCGGCGCGTGATGCTCTTCTGGCATCGCCTCGGCAACACCTTTCTCACGCTGCTCTCCAACATCACCACCAACCTCGATCTCACCGACATGGAGACCTGCTACAAGGTCTTCCGGCGCGAGGTCATCCAGTCGATCCGCCTGCGCTCGAACCGCTTCGGCATCGAGCCGGAGATCACGGCCAAAGTCGCGAAGCGTGGCTACCGCATCTACGAAGTGCCGATCTCCTATTACGGCCGCGACTACTGGGAAGGGAAAAAGATCAACTGGAAGGACGGCTTCGCCGCCATCTGGACGATCCTCCGCTACGGCCTCTTCAACGACCGCGAGAGCGAGCCGCGCACATTCACGCAACTCCGGCGTCGCGCGCGTCTCAAGCGCTACAACAAATGGGTGTGGGAACGCCTGCAGCCCTTCGTCGGGCAGCGTGTTCTCGAAACGGGCGCGGGAAGCGGAACGATGACCCGCTTCCTCTACGGCCGCGAGCTCATCGTCGCCGCCGACAAGGAAACGCCGTACGTCGATCGCCTGCGCAACGCATTTCGCCGTCGTCCCGGAATCGAAGTCGAGCGGGTCGATCTCGAGTCGGATGATGCGCTCAATCTTGCGCACTACAACTTCGACACCGTGCTTTGCATCAACGTCCTCGAACACACAGCGGACGACGCCGGCGCGCTGCGACGCGCGCATCAGTTGCTCGTCGACGGTGGACGCATCGTGATCTTCGTCCCGGCGGGGCGCTCGCTGTTCGGATCGATGGATCGCGCGATCGGGCATCAACGCCGCTACGAGAAAGAGGAGCTGATCGCGAAGCTGCAGGCCGCCGGCTTCGACGTCGAGCACGCCGGCTTTCAGAACCGCATCTCGCGCATCGCCTGGTGGATCAACGCGAAGATTCTCCGCCATCGCGCGCTGCCTGCCGCGCAGTCGCGCGTGTTCGACTTCTTCGTGCCCCTTTTCCGCGCGATGGAGGGCGACAATCCCTCCAACGGGTTGAGCCTGATCGCGGTCGGCAGGAAGAAATGAGAAGCGCAGTCATTCTCGCCGGCGGCGCGGGTACGCGTCTCCGCCCGCTCAGCTCCGACGATAATCCGAAGCAGTTCCTCAAACTCTTCGACGGCGAGTCGCTTCTTCAGAAGACCTTCACGCGCGTCGCGCGGCTGCTACCGCCTGAAGCGATCTTCGTTTCGACGAACGAGCGTTACGCCGACAAATGCCGCGAGCATTTGCCGGCGATGCCACCGGAGAACGTGCTCGCCGAACCCGCGCGCCGCAACACCGCGCCGGCGATTGCGCTCTGTACATTCGCGATCGAAAAACGCGCAATCGAACAGCGCCTCGGGCCGGGTACCGTCTCCTTCCTCGCATCCGATCACTACATCGCTGACGAGCCCGAGTTCGTGCGCGTGCTCGCGCGTGCCTACGCGTTCGCGGAATCGCACGACGAGCTGATGACGATCGGCATCGAGCCGACCGAGCCAAACACCGGCTATGGGTACCTCCGCCTCGGCGCGCCGCTCGAAGACGAAGTGCAGCGCGTCGAAGCCTTCGTCGAGAAACCGGACCTGGCGCGCGCCACCGAGTTCCTGCGCGCCGGCAACTACGCCTGGAACGCCAGCATGTTCGTCTGGCGCACCGACGTCTTCCGCCGCGAGCTCGCGGCCGTTGCGCCGGAGATCGCGACCGTCACCGACGCGAACTACGAATCGATGCCGTCGATCTCCATCGACTACGCACTCATGGAGAAAACGAAGAACGTCGCCACGATCCGCGGCAACTTCGGCTGGTCCGACGTCGGCTCCTTCGAAGCGCTACGCAAAGTCGGCGTCGACGTGTAGGAGGGCGGGCTTATAGCCCGCCGATTTTGGGTGGGGTGTTGGTCAGCCGTCCCCCCGCCCCAAAACCGGCGGGCTATAAGCCCGCCCTCCTAAACATTCGCGTCGCGTTTTCCCAGAGCACTTTGCGTTCGACGTCCTCGCCGAGACCGAGCGCCTGAAAATCCGCGATGTTCCTGCGGATCGACACGACTCCGGGCGAGGGCCAGTCCGTGCCCCAGAGCACTTTGTCGGCGATCGACGCGAGGCGCGGGAAGTAGCGAGGGAGCGTCTTTGGCGGAATGCCCGAGATCTCGATGTGCACGTTGGGATGACGGCGCGCGAGGAAGAACGCGGTCTCGCCGTACAGCGGGCGTCCCGCGTGCGCGAGGATGATGTTGAGTTTCGGGAAGTCGATGGCCACGTCATCGATCGGCATCGGATCGGCGAAGACGTTGCGCGCGCGGGGGAACACCGACGTCCCGGTGTGAAACATCACCGGCACTCCCCTCGCCTCGCACTCGCGATAGATCTCCGCAAGCTGCCAGAGCTCGCCGCGATAAGCATTCGGCGAAAAGAGCTGATGCGGCGGATGAATCTTCACGAGACCAATGCCGAGGTCGAGGATGCGGCGGATCTCGTCGTGCACGTTCATCTCGTGCAGTGGATTCACCGAGCCGACCGGGATCAGCCGATCGCGATGATCCTTCGTGAAGTTCGCGATCCAGTCGTTGACCTCACGCGTGAATCCCATGACGTCGGGCGAGACGTAGTTGATACAGCAGGCCCGCTCCACTCCCTCGTCATCGAGGAAGCGCAGAAAACTCTCCGGCGACGCGAGGATGTCCTTGGCCCCCGCGTGCGAAGGGTCGTCGATCATGGCCATCACTTCCGGCTTGACCATCTCCCAGGGCTGGACGTGGATGTGGATGTCGAAGACGCTCATTTTCGCGGTTGTCAGTTGTCGGTTGTCTGAGATTCTTGCGTGGCTTCGCAGATCACTGACAACCGATAACCGACAACTCAGGCGAGCATCACCAGTCTCATACAGATCGCGCTGTCCGGACAGGCATCCTGAAATTCGCGTGAGCTGAGGAGCTGGGGATGGACCTCGTCGCGGTCGATGGTCTTGAAGCCGCGCTTCTTGAAATACGCCTCGGCGGTGGTCGTCAGAAGATAGAACTCGCGGAGTCCGCGCGAGGCGAGGCGATCGAGGAGCTGGCGGACGATCCTGCGCCCGAGGCCATGGCTGCGATGGTCGGGACTGACGGCGACCGATCGGATCAACGCCACGAACTGATACGCCTCGGCGCCGCCGCAGCCGACGATGACGTCGCCGTCCTGCGCGATGAGAAACGTCTTCCAGTGATCTTCCACGCCGGCGGTGGGAAGCTCGTTCGCGATCAAAAGAGCCTTGATCGGCTCCAGATCCGCTTCGGACGCTGGACGAATCGTAATTTCGGAAGACATCAGCGAGCGGCGATCATAAACGAAAAAGGCCGCGCGTTTTGCGCGCGGCCTCATTCAGTTTCTTACGTCGTTACTTCAGTGCTCACCTTCGGACGATCTGTCGCGGACGCTCTCGCTCTCCATCGACCCGCGGTCACTACGGCTACCGCTCTTGTCGATGTTCGAGGTGTCCGAACTGCCGGAACGACCCTTCGAGGAATCGTAACCTTCACTGCCGGAACGCCGAGTCGATTCGTCACTCAGGTTCTTGTTGCTGAGGTCCTCATTCTTGTTACGATCACGATTGTTATCCATTGAGCCTCCTTCAAAATTGCGGTTCGTGCCGCAGTTATTGATAGTGCAACGAGAGTGCCCGAAACGCGTGTTTATGGAAGAGGCTTCTACTGCAATTCGAACGAAGCCGTGATCGTGTACGTAGTCTCTTCGACGCCGGATTCGACGGGCACGTCGGAGACCGCTTTCGCTTCCATGGCCATCGCGCGCATCGGATACGGTTGCGGCGGAGCGGCTTGCGTTCCCTCGCTGATGAACAGCGCGCGGCCGAGCGTGCGACCCGCGGCCTGAGCGAGAAGATTCGCTTTCGAACGCGCGTCCTCGAACGCCGCTTTCAGTCCCTGATCGCGGCCGCGCGCCGGATCCGAAACCTCGAAGTTGATTCCCGACGCGGTATTCACACCCGAGGAGATCGCGACGCCGAGAAGCTTGCCGGCATCGGCCACCTTCATGCTGCGCACGGTGATCGAGTTCGACACCTGATAGCCGAGGATCGTTGGCAGCTTGCCTTCCTGATAGTTCTGCTGCGGCCAGATCGTGAAGCCGGAAGTCTGTATGTCCTTGTCGGCCGCCCCCTCCTTCTTGATCGCGGCCAGCACACTGGCGACGCGGCGATTGTTCTCGTTCACGGCGTCGTCGACGGTATTGCCGACAGTCTGTACGCCGAGGGTGAAGCTGAAGCGATCGGGCGTCACACTCGACTTGCCCGTGCCGGAGACCGTGATGGAGTTGGGGACCATCCTCATGTCGCCGCCGCGCGGCTGAGCCGACGCCGCGGTCGTGATCCCGATGCTGATGATGCCCATGAGTCCAATGATGAGTACGATGAGAAATCTTTTCATGCAACCTCCTCGTTTCCAGAGCCGCTTCCAGCAGCATGCGCGCCAGAAGGTAATCACAAACAACGATGGCAGATCCTAACGACAAGGTGCCTGGTCAGGCACTCGGGCGATACTACGTGGATACGCAGTGCATCGACTGCGACCTCTGCCGCGAGACCTCCCCTTCCAACTTCACCCGCAACGACGGCGAGTGCTTTTCCTACGTATTCAAACAACCGGAGACGCCGGAAGAAGAATTGCTTTGCAAGGACGCGCTCGATAACTGTCCGGTCGAGGCGATCGGAAACGACGGATAGCTGGTCCGTTGTCGGTGATCAGTTGTCGGTGATCGATGGGCTGAACCGCGTCCTCTCCGACAACTGAGAACCGACAACCGAGAACCGACAAGAAGCTTCACGCTTCTCAATGGAGCTTCTTGTCGACCGACACCTGCTCGTGCCAGTCGTCGGCGAGCAGCACTTCGATCAGCTCCTGCAGCTCTTCCATGTGAAAGGGCTTCGTCAGGGCGGCGGTCATGTTGTTGCCCTTGGTGATCGTCAGAATGTCGCCCTTCCCCGAGGCCACCACCACCGGCGTGTGCTTCCCCTGCTGCGCGTACCACGTGATCCATTCCTCGCCGCTCATCCCCGGCAGGTTGAGGTCGAGCAGGATCAGGCGCGTGTCGGGATTCGCCGTGAGGATGTTCATCCCCTCGACCGCTCCGGTCGCGGACAGCACCTGGTAGCCGCGTTTCTGCAGGTACGACTTGTAGAGCGACAGCACCTCCGGATCGTCTTCGATCGCGAGAATCTTGCTGTTGGCGTCCTTCTCGCTCGTTTGCGTTCCCAGCATCAGTGACCTCCTCCGCCGCCTCCTTGCGATTTCCGTGCTAACTGCTGAGCCGCGATAATCGTCGGCGTGGGAATCGCACTCTGGCTCACTTCTGCACTCCTCTCCTTCGCGCTTGCGAGGCTCATTCCGGCTGGCCGTCGACGACCATGGCTCGGCGAGCTCGTGACTTCTCTCCTCCCTGGTTTGCTCCTCGGCGCGATCGCGACGGCTCTCGATTTCGGCGGTTGGAGCGAGCTGGACTGGCGCGCCGCGCTCTTCGTGGTTCTCGGATCGCTCGCCGCCGTGGCCGTTTTCCGGCGTGTATCGCTAGAATGAAGGTCGTGAAACCCCTCGCCCTCGCCCTGCCCCTCGTGCTGTTTCTCTCGACCTGCGCCGCGTACAAGGCACAGCATGCCTCCACAGCACCGACGACCGCGCAGCCGGCACCCGCCGCGCCACGTGTGAAACTCGATCCCGCGGTCGTGGCGTCATTCGATGATCAGCCGATCGCGACGAAACAGGCACTCCTGCTCTCGCAGATCGATTCGTATCGCGAGGAGCTGAAAGCGAGCGGCAAGTACGACTGCTGCGTGAAGCCCGCCTGCCGCCAGTGCGCGCTGACCGCCGGCGAATGTCACTGCCGCCAGGTCATCGACGCCAGCGGTCCCTGCTGCGGCGAATGCACGCAGTCGTGGGTCGAAGGAAAAGGGAACACGGCCGGCGTCGATCGCGAGAAGGTTCTCGAACACCTCGGCTGCCTGCGCGAGCTGTACGAAAAGAAGGTTCCCGAGGGCATGACGCCTCCGGGACAGACGAAGAAGGACTGACGCTCAACGCGCCGTCAGCGCGTTGCGTGCGAGCTCGGCGACGCGGCTGACGTCCACGCCCCGCGCATTCGTGACGTCGCTCATTCCGCGCAGCCCTTCCTCGATCCGCTCTCGCGCCGCGCGCCACTGCCCGCGCGCGATGTGATGCATCCCCGTGCTGATCTGCAGCAGGAATCGCACGAGCGGCACCTCGTCGCGTACCGCCTCGAAGAACAACTCCTCGAACAGATCGCTCGCCTCGAGCCAATCGGAATTATCGAAGTGACGTAGCGCCTCGGCGAAACGAGGATCGTCTTCGAGTCGCGGCAGGAGCATTGTGCTGAGTATGAGAGCTTGTCATCCCGAGCGATAGCGAGGGACCTGGGCGGGTGTGCGGCACGAGGCGCGTCCCTTGCGCAACCACCCATCCAGGTCCCTCGCTCGACGCTCGGGATGACAAGCTCACCCACTGCGATCCGCGATCTGCAAACCGCGATCTCGTTCCGGCATACTTGCGCCAGTGCTACGCGCCTTCGTCATCATTATCCTGCTCTTTCTCAACCTCGGCTTGTGGGGAACGCTCGTGCTCCTCGGCGGGGTGGTCAAGCTGTTGACGTTCGGCGAGCTGCGTTGGAAGATCATCCGCGCCCTTCCCCTCCTCGGCGAACAGTGGGTGCGCTGCAACGACTGGATCTTCGACACCTTCCTCTCGACGCGCTGGGAGATCGAAGGCTTCGAGGAACTGCGACGAGATGGTCATTACCTCGTCATCAGTAACCACGTCTCCTGGATCGACATCTTCGCCCTCTTCCGCGCCTTTCTCGACAAGGGGCCGTTTATCCGCTTCTTTCTCAAGCAGCAGCTGATCTGGTTCCCGATCGCCGGACAGGCCTGCTGGGCGCTCGGATTTCCGTTCATGCGTCGCTATTCGCCGGAGTATCTGAAACAGCATCCCGAGCAGCGGGGGCGCGATCTGGAAACGACGCGCATCGCCTGCCGCCGCTACAAGCACGTGCCGGTGGCGATCCTCAACTTCATCGAGGGGACGCGCTTCTCGCGCGAGAAACACGAGGATCAGCAATCGCCGTATCGCTACCTGCTGCGGCCGCGCGTCGGCGGAATCAGCTTCGTCCTCGCCTCCCTCGCCGAACAACTCGACGCCATGATCGACGTGACGATCGTCTATCCGCATCGCGACGTCACGATGTGGGACTTTGTGACGAACCGCGTGCCGTGGGTGAAGATCCGCGCTCGCCGCCTCGACGTTCCCGAAGAATTTCAGCGCGCCGAGGTGACGGAAGCGGGAGAGCTGCGCGAGCGGTTCAAGGTCTGGGCCGAGCAGATGTGGCGGGAGAAGGACGAGCAGATCGCCACGATCCTCCCGGAATCGCGCGGCTGACGGCGGTACGCATGTACCATCGTACGTATGACCACTGACACGATTGCCGTGGAACGGATTCAGACCGGCGTACGGATGGAAAAGAGGATCGTCAAAGTCCTCAAAGCCCTCGCCGAGGTACACGACATGACGCTCGGCGATCTCCTCGAAGGGATCGTGTTGCACGCGTTCGAAGGCAAAGCGCCGTTCGGGAAAGAGTCGCTGCAGAAGATCGCGGATCTGAAGCGCGTGTACGGATTGGATCTCGATGCGAGCGCCAGCCATCGCCTCTCCGATGTAGTGCCGGCTGCCAGCCGGCCATCCCGCCGGCCACCGGCCGGTGCGTCGAAGCGTTGAGCCGGGTCGGCGTGCGCGGTAGAAACCATGATCGGTTATCAGTGGTCGGTTGTCTGTGAGGTGTCGCGCTGAAGCCCAGACAACGGACCACTGACAACCGATCACCACAAGCACGAACTACGAAGTTTTTCGTTGACCTTACGAAACCTTTCGTATAGCCTCTCGTAGACTCGAACGGAGGCAGATCGATGGCGGACAAACCAACCCCGAAACCGACGGACGCAGAGCTCGCGATCCTGCGGGTCCTGTGGGAACGCGGTCCTTGCACGGTGCGCGAGGTTCACGACGCGCTCAGCCAGTCGCAGGACACCGGCTACACGACGATCCTCAAGTTCCTGCAGATCATGACCGACAAGGGACTCGTCGTCCGCGATGAAACGGAGCGCGCCCACGTCTACTCGACGCGCTTCAGCGAGCAGCGCACCCAGCGCCAGCTTCTCGGCGATCTGATCGATCGCGCATTCGGCGGCTCGCCGGCGAAACTCGTTCTACAGGCTCTATCCGCAACGACGGCGACGGCGGACGAACTCACCGCCATCCGCCATCTTCTCGATCAGATGGAAGGAGAGGCGAAATGAATGCGATCCAGCTCTTGACCGGCCCGCTCGCGCAGTCGATCGGATGGGCTCTGCTCCATCTTCTCTGGCAGGCGACGATCGTCGCCGGAATCCTCGCCGCGGTTCTCGCTCTCGTGCCGCGACGCGCGGCACGCACGCGCTACGCTGCGGCCTGCGCGGCGCTGGCGCTCGTCTTCGGGCTCTTCATCGCCACGGCTGTGCGCTCGTACGATCCCGCGGCGCGTCCGATCTCCACCGCTCCTTCGCAGGGACTCTCGGCTGGCGATCAATCGATCAACGTCTCGCTGTCGCAAGTACCCGCTCTCATCGCGGCAACGGCCGCGGCGAGCTGGCGCGATCGGGCGATGGATTTTGCCGCCACCGCGCGGCAGTCGCTTCCGTCGATCGTCGGACTCTGGCTTGCCGGCGTTGTGCTTCTCTCCTCTCGTCTCCTCGTGAGCTGGATGCGCGCGCGACGCCTCGTGACACGCGGGACCGTGGAAGCGAACATCCACTGGCAACGTGCGGCGGCTCGCATCTCGAATGCCCTCGGACTTCGTCGCGCGGTGCGACTACTCGAATCCGCGGCGGTCGAGGTTCCCTCCGTCCTCGGCTCGCTCCGTCCGGTGATTCTCCTGCCGGCGAGCACGCTCACCGGTCTCACGCCCGAGCAAATCGAGATGGTCCTCGCGCACGAGCTGGCGCACATCCGCCGCCATGACTTCCTCGTCAATCTGATGCAGGCGTTCGTCGAGACGCTGATGTTCTATCACCCGGCGGTCTGGTGGATGTCGCGCAGCGTGCGCATCGAGCGCGAGAACTGCTGCGACGATCTCGCCGTCGCCGTTTGCGGAAATCCGATTCAGTACGCACGTGCGCTCACCCGGCTCGAAGAGCTGCGCGCGGCGGCACTGCCGATCGTCGTCGCCGCCAACGGTGGATCACTCCTCGATCGCATTCGCCGCATCGCCGCCGGCCGCGCCGAATCGACGGCCGCGGGCTCGCGCTGGGCCGCTGCCGTGGTCATGCTCGTCATCGTCGGCATCGCTCTCGCCGTGCCGTCGCTCCCCGCGCTGGCACAACGCGACGATCCACCGGCGAAGGTGGCCGAGGCGAAGCCGGCGAAAGGACACGTCGATGTCGTCGAGCCGGCGCCGAGCAAAGCCGATGAATACAGCGTGGAAGCGGAAGCCGGAGATCCCATCGAGGCGATGAGCGTCGACACCGACTACGAGGTCCCGGACATCGATCTCGAAACACCCGAGGTCGACATCGTCATGCCTGCCCTGCCCGCGACGCCGATCATGCCGCCGTACCCGCTGATCGCACCGATGGCAGCGACGCCGCTGACACCCGCTCCCACTCCCATGATCGCGCCGATGGCGATGCCCGCTCCGATGGGCGCGCCGGTACCGATGGTCGCGCCGACTCCGCGTCCGGCCCGCACGCCGCGTCCGCCCAGAGCCCCGCAGGCCATGGCGGCCATGCTCGCCGACAGTTTCTTCACGGACAGCAACAACTCCGATGAGCCGGAGAATCAGAAAGATTTCGGCGCCTCGGGCAAGCTGACCGTCGATGAGCTGATCCAGCTCCGCGCCGTTGGCGTCACTCCCGAGTACATCAGCCAGATGCGTTCCGTCTTCCCCGATCTCACGCTCCGCTCGATCGTGCAGATGCGCGCGATCGGCGTGACTCCCGACTACGTGAGCGAGATGCGCAAGGCCGGCTTCGAGATCAAGAACGCGCGCGACATCCAGACGCTCAGCGCCGTCGGCGTGACCGGCGAGTGGCTGCGCTCGATGCGCGATGCCGGCGTCGACATCAAGACCGCTCGCGAGGCCTCGAGCCTCCGCGCCGTCGGCGTGACCCCGGAGCTCGTGCGGCAACTCAACGCCGCCGGCTATTCGAAACTCTCCGTGCACGAGCTCGTGCGCCTCGCCGCCGCGGGAGTCGACGGCGACTTCATTCGCGACATGGAGAAGTACCGGAAGAAGTAAGCGAGTTGGCGGTTGGCAGTTGGCGGTTGACGGGAGAACCCGCACCGCCGACTGCGTCCCACCGTCAGCTGCTCTTCCACCGCCAACCGCCAACTGCCAACGACCAACTCAAAACCAAGGAGCTCCCATGAAGCGCATTTCGACGCTTACGCTCGCAGTGTCTCTGCTCGTTTCTCTGATCGCGGCCACTGCCGCTTTCGCCGATCTCGATGGCGCATGGACCGCTTCTATCGACGAGAAGCGTCCCGACCGTCTCTACACCAACATCACCTACGGTCGACACAATCAGAACGGCTCGACGATGAGCCTCTCGTCCTTCGCCGGCCTCACGCTCGCGCAGGTCAACGCCGCGACGATGACGCCCGTGCAATTCACGATCGATCGCGAAGCGGGCAAGGTCGCGTTCGAGGGAACGTTCCGCAAGGGACGCGGCGCCGGACAATTCACGTTCAAAGGCAACCCGGCTTATCCCGACGCCATCCGCAAGCTCGGCGTGAAGTTCGATCTCGATCGCCGGAACATTGATCAGCGAAGCAAGGATGACGAAGACGAGACGCTCTTCACGCTCGCCATCCACGACGTGTCGACCGCGTTCATCCGCTCCATGCAGGCCGAGGGCTATCACGAGACGCTCGAGAAATACCTGGCCATGCGCATCTTCGACATCACCCCCGAATACATTCGCGAGATGCGCTCCCTCGGCTTCAAGCAGATCGACGCCGACGAGCTCGTCGCCACCCGCATCCATCGCGTGACCCCCGATTACGTCCGGCAGATGCGCGCCGCCGGCTGGGATCTTTCCCTCGAAGAGCTGCAGGCCAGCCGCATCCATCAGGCAACTCCCGAGTTTGCCGCGGAAATGAAGAAACTCGGCTACGGCGGCCTGCGTCACGAGCAGCTCGTTGCCTTTCGCATTCACCGCGTGACCGCGGAGTTCATCAGCGAAATGCGGAAGCTCGGCTATGACCACCTCCGCGCCGACGACCTGATCGCGATGCGCATCCACCGCGTCACGCCGGAGTTCATCCACGAGCTCGAAGCCGCCGGCTATCAGAACGTGCCCGTCGAAAAGCTCCTGGCCATGCGCATCCACGGCATCGACGCGAAGTACATCAAACGCATGAACGGCGCGAAGTAGATCGGAAAACGTGGACCGCCGGCGTCTCGCCGGCTGGGCGAGCGGCGTCCTCGCCGCTCGCGGTCGGGCGTCGAGACGACGCCGCCCCAGCCGCCGAGACGGCAGCGGTCCTCGCTTCGCTCGCTACTTGTTCATCACCTTCGCGACGTAGCGGATCTCTCCCCCGCCCTGCGCCAGGCGGAACGGATGAATCTCCACGTCATCGTCTCCGCGCACGACGACCACCACACCGCGGCTGATGCCCATCGGACCGGCGGCGAAGTAGCGCACGCCGATGTGATACGTGCCGCCTTTGAGCGCGCTCGTGCGAATCACTTCCGGCCCGAGACCCTGGGTGATGTCCTCGTACAGGTCGAGTCCGGAGCGCGTCTCCTTGTGTCCGTAGTAGCACTCTTCACCGGACGGATCGACGACGTGCAGGTCGACGTCATTCGCGTCCGTCTCCCACGCCAGCGTCACGCGCAACGCATCGTTGCGGGAGAGGTCGACGTCGTGCTCGCGCGCGCGATCGGCGATCTCGTTCTTCCTCGACGGATCCTTCCTCGCCCAGGCGCGATAGACGTAGCCGAGCTCCTCGCGGATCACGCGCTGCACGCCACCGTACCAGCCCGGGAACTGCTGGCGCGTCGCCGACTCGAGCACGCGCGCCGCTTCCTCCACCCGCCCTTCGCGCCAGAGCATGAGCGCGAGATGGCGATACGAATTGGCGCGATCCGGCCGCAGCTCCAGCGCCCGGCGCAGCGGCGTCTCCGCCAGTCGCGCCCGTCCCGCGCGCAGCAGTAGAAGTCCCGCTCGTTGCAGGAGCTCCGGTTTCGCCGGCGCGATCTCGATCAGCGACGCGAACGCCCGCGCGGCCTCGGTCTCATTTCCCAATTCCTCTGCGGCCGTGCCGAGGAGCTCATAGACCTGCGGATTCTCCGGATCGTACGGTTGCCAGCGCAGCGCCAGGCGACGCAGTGCCGACCATTCGCCGTACGCGGCGAGCGTCTCCCCAAGCTGGTTGTAAACCTCGCGATCGCGCGGGTTCTCGGTCAGCTTCGCCTCGAGATCCTTGATCGACTCGCGCGACGGCCGTTCATGTTTCGTCCACGCCACCGCCTCGGATTTCGACTCGGGACGCACGATGCGCGACGCCGGCGGGGGTGGTGGCGGCGCGGGCACCGACGGCGAAGGGTTCACGCGGAGCGCGGGTGCCTCGGCGGTGACGACCGGCGCGTTCTGGGTCATGGTGATGTTCTCCGAAATCGCGTCTTGCGCGGTCACTCCGCGGACGACGCCTCCCGCCACTCCTCCGACCACGCCGCCTACCACTCCTCCTGGTACTCCTCCTGCCACGCCTTCTTCCACGCCGTCATCCTCACGCTCTGCCATGTCGACTGGCACTGGCTCGGCATTGATCGACTCCGGGCGCTGCTCGTTCGCCGAAGCCTGTCGTGCCGCTTTCACTGCCTCGACAGGCACAGGCCGCGGTCGCGGCGGAGGCGGAACGGCGATCGGGACCTGCGCTTGCTGCGCGACCTCTCCCCCACGGCGATCGACGCGTCCGATGCCGCCGGCGTCGATCGTGAGAATCGCCGCCAGCGCGCGGCGGTCGAGATTGAAGCGCTGATAGTCCCACTCGCTTTCCAGCACGAGCATCGTCGTGCGCGGAGTGACCACGCGTTGCTCGACGCTGAGACGCACCTGCTCGGCCGCGAGCGCGCGCCGCACGGCTTCCGACGGCTCACCCGCTTCGCGCTCGCCGAGATAGTCGAGATAGGCACGATAGGCCTCGCGCTCGAGGAGCGGACCGAACGTCGACGCGTCGATGCGCGTCGCGCTCGAGACCTCGCTCGAACCAACCTTCAGCCGCGGCTCAGCGCCAGCCTTCACCTTGCCGAGAACGAGCACTTCATCGCCGGCAGCGACGTCGTCGAAGTGCGCGGGATAAATCCACTCCGCGCCGGGATCCACGGCGTCGAACGACGCACCGATAGGACGCTGCAGCTCGTCGGCGGCGTCGCGTGCACGTGCGGCCAGTGAATCGGAGAAAGGCACGCGGACGATGCGCCCGCGACCGGCGGTCAGCGATTTCGCGAAGGAAGCGTTTTCGCGGCTGCCGAGGATGAGCGCGTGAATCGTCGCGTGCGGTGGTAACGCCGCGAGCGGCGCCTCGAGCCCGTGTGCATCCGTATCGCCGAGAGTCGGAACGAGATCGCTGGCGACGACGACGGTCTGCGACGCATCGCTTCGAAGCCGCTTGACGACATCGCGCAGCAGACCGCCAAGATCGGTGCCGCCGAGGAAGAGGCGTGTGCGGAGTAGATCGCCGGCGGTTTGGGAGAGCTCGAACGCCGTACCGTCTGCAAGCGAAACCACATCCTGATCGAACGCCACGAGCTGCACGTGCTGGCGCGGTGGAAGCGCGGCGAGCAATTCCTCGATCGCTTCCACGCGATGCTGCGCGCCCTCGGCGGACGAGGCGGATGTGTCGACATAGAGCAGCCAGTTGGCGTTGGCCGGTTGGCGGTTCGCACTCGCGACGCCGGGACGCATCGCCGCGAGATAGAAGTCTCCGGCGCGCAGCACGCGCGTTCGCGGCGCGTCGCTTTCCGCACGCCAGGTCAGCTCGATGTCGCGATCGGGCGTCCAGTCGCGCTCGTCGAAGCTCGTGACCTCGGCCGTGCTGGTCGTCATCTTCCCGGTGCCCGATTCGCCCGGCACCGGCGTCACAAACGCCCGGAACGTCAACTTGTTGACCTTGGAGAGCCCGCGCAGCGGCAGCGAGTACGTGCGCACGCCGCCGTCCATCGGCAGAAGCGTTGTGTAAGACACGAGCAGGCGTACCGGCGCGCCGGGATCGATCGGGAAGATGCGCGCCGAAAAACGATTGCCCTGATCCTGCTCCAGCAGCGCCGGGTCGCGCATCTGGTGAAGAAACTGCTCGTACACCTGATTCGCGCGCAGCCGCTCCACGACCTCCCCTTCCATCAGCTGGCCGTTGATCTCCTTGGCGAACCGGCTGATCGCGGCGTTCGGCGGCAGCGTGCAGGTAAAACGCCCCTCGATGCGACGGCTCTGCGGATTGCGGAACCGCAGCTCCAGCTCCGTGAGCGACAGCATCCCGTGAATCGCCGTCCGCGCGGAAAGCTCCTCGAGAATCAGCTCCTGCCCGTCCGGATCGGCGAACGTGATCGGCGGCGCCGGCGGCGCATCGTTGACCGGCCTACTTCGCGCCGGACTCGCGGGCTCCGCGGCGATCGTGCCACGGGTGGGAGGCTTCGCCGGCATGTTCTGCGGAGAAGCCGCGACGAGAACTCCGACGATTGCAGCCAACGTGAGGGCGGCGGTGAACGAGAGCGAGCGTGCGTAAGACTGCATGACGGCTTAGACCCCGCACGATGCTCGGGAGAAACCGTAGGAGCGCGGGGCTCTTTGGACCGCAGGCATCCTTGCCTGCCGGTCCGCCGGCATCTTGCCGGCACGCGCCGCCGCGAGAGCCTGCCGGCGAGTCGCCCGGCCAGCACCCGTCCCCCCGCAGCGCCACAACACGACAACCGACAACCGGACAACCTCTCCGTGATCCCCCTCACGCCCGAATTCGCTGATGGACCGTAGATTGACGGTGCGGGTCGCCCGAGTCACGCCCAGTTATTCTGAGTTAAAATCGCCCGCGGTCCCATTCCCAGCATGAGGTGGCGCGCGCGCGGATCGAAATCCGTGCGTGCGAGGAGAGGTCATGATCGAAGCGAAGTGGCTTCGCGGCTTACTGGTCGCGCTGTTTCTGCTTGTGCCGTCCGTGGTCCTGGCGCAGTCGCCGTACACCAGCGTCCAGTCGGGCGACTGGAGCGACGACAACACCTGGTCAGGGACCGGCATCCCCACCACGGGCGACTCCGTCACCATCGTCGCGAACCACACCGTCACCGTCACCGGACTTCAGAACGCCGGCCAGGTCACGCTGCAGAACAGCAGCGGCAACAAGACCCTGCGCGTCATGAGCGGCGGCAACTTGACGATCGACGGCTCCGGCACCGCGCTGCAAGTCAATTCATCCACCGATGGCGTCAACCTCGTCGAGCTCGATGGCGGCTCGATCCTCACCACCCTCGGAGAAGTCCGCATCAACTGTCCCAGCCTCGGACTCGCGCGCATCAACTTCACCACCAACGGCGGAACGCTAACGTCGGCCACCGACCTCACCTTCAGCGGAACCACGATCAACGACCAGGTCATCTTCGCCGCCGGCAGTCCCGGCGTCTTTCAGATCGCCGGCGGCATGGGAGCCGGCGGCAACGTCAGCACCAACAACTCCGGCACGTTCCGCTTCAACGGCAACAGCGGACAGACCATCAACGGCTACACCTTTCACGATCTCGACATCAACAAAATCTCCGGCACCGCGACGCTCAACGCGCCGATCACCGTCACCGGCAATCTGAACGTCACCAGCGGCGTCCTCGATGACGGCGGAAGCCAGATCAGCCTCAACGGCGCCGTCACCTCGCTCGTCACGATCGGCACGAATGGCGTGCTCAAACTCGGTAGCGGCGGAAGCACCACCGACTTTCCCTCGCCCGTCAGCGGCGCCAACGTCACGATGTCGCCGAACGCGGCGGTCGTCTACCAGGCCGGTGTCACCGGGCAGATCATCAACCTCAACGTCAACTACCGCCGGCTCTATCTCCAGGCGCCGGGCAGCACAGGTCCCGTCGACAAGATGATCGCCGCCGGCACGATCAAGGTTCAGGAGTCGCTGCAGATCGACGACAACGGCACCAACGGGGTTCGTCTCGTCCTCGGGCCGGAAACGCTCGACGTCGATGGCAACATCAACGGCAACGGCGAGATCCTCGTCACCAGCGGCTCGATCTTCGTCGGCGGCAACTTCACCTCGGGCATCACATTCTCCCGCGCCGGAACCACGAGCACCGTGACCTATGACGGCAGCGGCTCGCAGAACGTCCTCGGCACCAACTACGACAACCTCGCCATCAACAAACCCAGCGGCACCGCAACGCTCAACGGCAATACCCAGGTCGACGCCAACTTCACCGTCACCGCCGGATCGTTCGACATGGCGTCGTTCACTCTGAACACCGTCGGCAACTTCACGAACAGCGGATCGTTCGATGGCGGGTCGAACACGCTCACTCTGCAGGGAAGCTTCACAAACAACGCCACCTTCAACGGCGACACCGGCACGGTGCTGCTCATGAGCGGCGTATCGCAGTCCTGGGGCGGCACTGCCGTCGCCAACGTGAACATCCTCACTTCGCAAAACACCTCCGGCGTCCTCTTCAGCCAGAGCGTCAACGTCTTCGATCTCAACCTCACCGGCGCCGGCAACTTCACCGTCAGCCCCGGCAAGAAGATCTCCGTTCTTTCCGGCGGTTCGATCTCCAACGTGGGCGGCGCTTACGTCATGGGCGCTCTCGAACAAGTCCTCACGATCAGCACCCTGCGCAACTTCCCGGTCGGCACGCCGTCCGGCTATGCGAACGTCGAGATCACGCCGAATGCACCCGGCGCGATCACCGTCGAAGCCGTCGCCGGAACCCATCCGAGCGCCACGAGCGGGAACATCCTCTCGCGTTACTGGACGCTGTCGAACGTCAGCGGCTTCTCACTGGCCGACCTCGTGTTTCATTACAACGTCGCCGACGTCACCGGCGCCGAAGCGAGCTACGTCCTCGGACGACACAACGTCGGATGGTCTCAGTTCAGCGCCGTCGACAACGTCACTCACAAAGCGGCACAGACCAACGTCTCGGGACTCAACGGCGATTGGACCGCCGGCGAAACCGCCAGCATGGCTCCCGGATCGACGCTGACCGTCACCAGCCTCGCCGACAACGGCCCCGGTACGCTGCGCGACGCCATCACCACCGTGAACAGCGGCGGCTGCACCGCTCCCTGCACGATCGAGTTCGGCATCAACGGCACCGGCAACATCGTCCTCTCCTCCGCGCTCCCTGCTCTCACGGCGAACGCCGCGAATCTCACCATCGACGGCTTCAGCGGCTTTGGCGCCTCGGGGAATACCAACGCTTTCGGATCGCCCTCGAACGCCAACATCACCGTCTCCCTCGACGGCAACAACGTCGTGCCCATCGGCGTCGAGATTCAGACGAACTTCGTCACGATTCAGGGACTCGGCCTCCGCAACTTCTCGTCGGGCGGCGCGGGCGAAGCCATCAAAATCAACGGCGGCTCGAACAACTGGATCCGCGGCTGCTACATCGGCACCGACAACAGCGGCTCGACCGCGATGCCCAACTTCGACGGCATCGTCGTCTTCGGAGCCGCGGCGACCGCGAACACGATCGGCGGTCCGCTGCTCGCTGACCTGAACCTCATCAGCGGCAACAGCACGTTCGGCATTGTGCTCACCAACAGCTCCAACAACACCGAGGTCAAGCGAAACTACATCGGCGTCAAGGCATCGGCGACGTCGGCGCTGGCCAACGGGATCGACGGCGTCTACATCGCCATCTCCACAGACTTCAATCGCATCGGCACGAACACCGTGCCGAACCTCATCAGCGGCCATACAGGCGCCGGCGTCGAGATCCACGGCTCCGACAATGAGGTCAAGAACAACTACATCGGACTCGATGGCGCCGGCACCGCGGCCATCCCGAACAACACCGGAGTCGAGGTGCTCGCCAACGACAACTACATCGGCGGCGCGGGCTCCGACCGCAACTTCATCAGCGGCAATTCGAACAACGGCATCGAGATCACCGGCAATCTCAACGGCGTCAGCAACAACTACATCGGTGTCGACGTCACCGGCAACGTCGCCGTCCCCAATGGCGGTCACGGTATCTATGTCAGCGGCACCGCCGCCGGCAATCAGATCGGTCTGCCGTTCGGCAACCTCATCGCGCACAACACGCTCAAAGGCATTCACCTCGTCACGACCGGCATCGGCAACGTGATGCAGAAGAACAACATTCACGGCAACCTGCTCGAGGCCATCGACCTCGGCGGCGACGGTCCGACGGCCAACGATCCCACCGACTCCGACAGCGGCAACGCCAACAACAATCAGAACTATCCGAGCGTCTCCGCCGCCGCGATCAACGGCGGCAACATCAACGTCATCGCGTCGATCAACTCCAGCGGCGGCGTGAGCGTCGGCGGATTCCTCGTCGACGTCTACGGAGCCGACACTTCATCGCCGTCGCAGTCTGAAACCTACCTCGGCCAATCCGGCTGCATCGCCGGACCGATCTTCACGAACCAACTCATCAGCGTCCCGAACGCAGGCCTCGTCACCGGCGACAAGATCGTCGTCACCGCCACGGCGTACACCGACGCCACGTGTACGACCGTGTCCGAGGGGACGTCGGAGCTCTCGCCGGGCTTCGCGCTGGCCGGGGACATCCATTGGATCAACACGAGCAGCGGCTCCTTCGAGAACGCGGCGAACTGGAGTCCGGCCGTCGTTCCCGGCCCCGCCGACAACGCCTACATCGACGCCGTTGGCACCTACACGGTCACGATGAATGCATCGCACACCGTCAACAGTATCTTCGTCGGAGTTGCCGGCGGAACGCAGACGCTCGACCTTGCCGTTGGAACCACGCTCACCGTCAACGCGCCGAGCACCATCGCTGCGAATGGCGTCCTCACTCTCGACGGCAACCTGCTCACCGGCCTCGGCTCCCTCGACATCAACGGCGTCATGAACTGGGCCACGGGCAGCGTCGGCGGTGTTGCGGCACTCAACGTCAACAACGGTGCGACGCTGAACCTGAACGGCGGCGTCACGAAAACACTCGCCGATCGCCTGCTCACCATCAACTCCGGCGGCGCGGTCAACTGGACCGGCGGCAACTTCCAGCTCGCCACCGGCGGCGCGATCAGCAACAGCGGCACCTTCGTCATTTCGACGGATGCGCTCTTCCAGAATGCCGGAGGCGGCGGCTCGTTCACGAACAACGGCACCGGCATCCTGCGCAAGAACACGACTTCCGGCACGACGCAGGTCTCGAACACACTCATCGCCAACAACGGCACGCTCGACATCCAGACAGGTACGTTCGATCTCGCCACCCTGAACAACGCCGGCTCGGTCGCGATCAACGGCGGCGCCGTTCTCCTCGTCAACAGTGACGTCGCGACCTTCTCCTCCGGATCGGCGGTCAGCGGCGCAGGGGCACTGCAAATCACAGCAGCGCAGCTGACCATCAACGCGAATCTGAACTTCCCGAAACTGCAGATCGACGGCGGCACCGCGGATGGCACCGGGACATTTACCTGCGACAACCTCGCCTGGGGCGGCGGCATCCTGAGCGGCTCCGGCACGACGCAGATCCTCGGCACCCAGACGATGTTCATCGCCACCGCGTCGGCGAAATCGCTCTCGCGTGCGCTCGTCATCAACAGCTCCGCCAACGTCACCGTGAACGGCGCGGGCACGCTCTCGATCGGCGCCGGCGGCAGCATCAACAACGGCGGTCTCTTCCTCGTCACCGCCGACATGAACATCAGCGGCAGCGGCCAGACCTTCACCAACAGCGGCACCGTCCGCAAGACCACCGGCGCCGGCACGTTGCTGCTGACGAACCTCACCTTCGACAACAGCGGCACACTCGACGTGCAGAGCGGCATCGTCGATCTCGCCGGCGGCACCAGCACCGCCAGCTTCCTCATCTCCGCCACCTGCGAAGTGCTCATCAACTCCGACACCTACAACCTCAACACCGGCGCGAGCGTCACCGGCGCCGGCAAGTTGAAGCTCGCCGGCGGAAACCTGAACATCGGTGGCCCGGCCGTGCAGGTCGGCAACTACCAACAGATCGGCGGCTTCCTCGGCGGCACCGGACAGCTGCAGGTGATGCTCAACGGCGACTGGTCCTCCGGCACGATGCAGGGAACCGGCAGCACGCTGATCAACGGCGCATTCAGCCTGAGTGGCCCAGGAGCGAAGGCTCTCAATCAGCGGACGTTCAGTATTGCCGCCGCGGGCATCGTCACGCTCAACGGCACCGGCGGCATCACTTTCCTCAACGGCGGCAACATCGCCAACAACGGCAACTTCATCGTCATCGCCGACAACACCTTCAGCAACGGCGGCGGTGCCGGCATCTTCGACAACACCGGCACCTTCACCAAGCAGACGACCACCGGCGTCACGACGTTCAGCAACACCGGCTTCACGAATCACAACATCGTCGATCTGCAGACCGGCATCCTCAGCGTCACCGGCGCGTTCTCGCAAGTCAGCGGCACCCTCAAGCTCAAGTTCGGCGGAACCGTTCCGGGATCGCAGTTTGCGCAACTGCAGACCGCCGCGAATCCGTCCCTCGCCGGCACGCTTCAGGTGCTCTTCAACGGACCGTACCAACCGAATCCCGGCGATTCTTTCCTCGCCGTACAGATTCCGGGCGGCACGCACACCGGCACCTTCACGCCGAATTATCCGGCGATGTCCGGCGGCAAGACCTGGACGGAAAGCTACAACGCCACCGGCCTGCTCCTCAGCGTCAACGGCACCGCCGATCTCACGATCGCGAAGAGCGCGCCGTCGAATGTGACGTCGGGCGCTGCGATCACGTACACGCTGACCGTCAACAACGGCGGACCCGATCCCGCCATCGGCGCCAGCGTCACCGACGTTCTCCAGACCGGCCATACCAGCATCACGCCGAACGGCGGCGCGGCCTGGACCTGCGGCGTCGTCTCGCTCACCGTCACCTGCACGGCCAACGCGAATCTCCCTACCGGCCCCGCGCAGAGCATCACCATCAACGCCAACGCCCCGACCGCGCTCGGACCGTTCACCAACGTCGCGAACGTTAGCTCGACGAATGATCCGACTCCCGGCAACAACAGCGGCTCCGCCGTCGTCAACGTCGATCCGCCGAACGCCGACCTCGGCGTCACCGCCAACGCGACTCCGGGTCCGGTCACGACCGGCACACCGGTCAGCTACACGTTCACGATCACCAATGGCGGTCCGGCGACCGCAACCGGCGTCACGTTCAACGCGCCGATTCCGGCCGGACTGACGTTCACCTCCAGCGTTCCCTCCACTCCGACCTGCACGTTCGCCGCCGGCGCGCTGAGCTGCAACCTCGGCTCGATCAACAACGGCAACTTCGTGACCGTCACGATCAACGCCACGACCAACGCCGGCGGCACGCAGACCGTCACCGGCACCGCCTCGCGTACGCAAACGGATCCGAACGCCACCAACGACAGCGCGTCGGCATCGATCGCCGTCAGCGCCGGCGGCACGCTCACCGTCGTCAACACCAACGACAGCGGCAGCGGCTCGCTGCGGCAAGCGCTTCTCGACGCCAACGCCGCCGTCTGCACGTCGCCCTGCACCATCGCCTTCAACATCCCCTCGGGACCGTTCGTCATTCAGCCGGCCACGAATCTCCCATCCATCGGCAACAGCACCACCGTCGATGCGCGCACGCAGCCGGGCTACTCGGGCATACCGATCATCGAAATCGACGGCAGCCTGCTCGCCGTCTCGCCCGGCACGTTCGTGCTCAACGGCACCGGCGCGAAACTCGCCGGCCTCGCCGTGACCAAAGCGAATTCCGGAAGCAATGGCATTTTCATCGGCGGCAACAACAACACCGTCGAAGCGAACTATGTCGGTCTGAACGCGGCCGGCGCCGCCGCCGGCAATGACAACGGCATCCGCATCGATGGCAACAACAACACGATCGGCGGCAACACGGCTGCGAAGCGCAACGTCATCTCAGGAAACAGCGTCGGCATCCTCATCCCCAATTCGGCGAGCGCAAACACCATCATCGGCAACTACATCGGCACCGACCCTGCCGGCATCGCCGCGCGTGCGAATGGCATCGGCATCGAGATCATCAACAACGCGGACACGAACTTTGTCGGCGGTCCCACCCCGGGTGAGATCAACGTCATCTCAGGAAATACCACCTACGGCATCTTCATCGCCGGCGGCGGAGCAGGCATCGTGACCGACGACAACGTCATCACGAACAACTACATCGGTCCCAACGCCACCGGCACCGCGAGCCTCGGCAATCTCGTCGCCGGGATCAAGATCGATACGTTCTCCGACTCGACGTTGCTGACCGGCAACGTGATCTCAGGCAATCAGAACGCACTCATTCTCGCCAGCGCGTCCAATACGAACACGTCGGTCCTCGGCAACCTCATCGGCATCGCACCCGACGGCACGACGCCGATGGGCAACACGTTCTACGGAATTCTCATCAGCGACGCCAGCCTGGCGAGTATCGGCGGGGTCATCTCCGGACAGGGCAACGAAATCGCCAACAACGGCGGCAACGGCGTAACGATCATCAGCGGCGCGCTGAAGAACACTCTCCTCGCGAACTCGATCCACGACAACACGAGCCTCGGCATCGACCTCGCCGACGACGGCGTGACCGCGAACGACGCCACCGACTCCGACAGCGGTCCGAACGGCAAGCAGAACTCGCCGGCACTCACCGGCGCGACGCTCGACGGCGCCGGCGGCATGCGCATCACCTACAACATCGACTCCAGCGCCACGACCGCGAACAGCATCCTCGTCGAGTTCTTCGAGGCCGATGTCAGCGGCGAAGGAAAGACCTTCATCGCCCGCGCCTGCTTCGCCACCAACTCCTTCGGCGCCGGCACCAGCTTCGCCCAGCCCGGCTTCATCGCCCTCGGGGACAGCGTCGTCGCCACCGCCACCAGCTTCACCGACACCGCCTGCACGACCCCCGGCGACGGCACCTCGGAATTCTCGAACGCCGTCACCGTCACGCCCTGCACGCCACCGACGGTGACGATCTCCGCGCCGCCGAGCGTCTGCAGTCTCAGCGCCGGCAACGTCGCCTCCGCCAGCGGCGGCACCTCCTACAGCTGGAGCATCACCAACGGCACCATCACCAGCAGCACGACCATACCCACGATCACCTTCACCGCCGGCGCCACCGGCACCGTCGGCCTCACCGTGAACGTTCTCGACGCGGTCGGTTGCCCCGGCTTCACGACCTCGAACGTCATCATCGTTCCGCCGCCGACGGTCACCATCACCGGACCGACGACCTCGTGTCCTTCGACGCCGATCACACTCGACGCCGGAACCGGATTCGCGTCTTACTCCTGGAGCACCGGCGCCGTCTCGCAGACCATCACCGTCAGCCCGAGCATCAACACGATCTACTCGGTCACCGTGACCGACGGCTCCGGTTGCTCCGGCAGCGACACGCACACCGTGACGATGAATCCCGTCCCCACGCCGACGATCACCGGCCCGACCGCGACGTGCGCGCTCACGCCGGTCACTCTCGACGCCGGAAGCGGATTCGCGTCGTACTCCTGGAGCACCGGCGCGGTCTCGCAGACGATCACCGTCTCCCCCGCGTCGACCGCGACCTACAGCGTCACGGTTACGAACGGATCGGGTTGCAGCGGAACCGACTCGCACACCGTCACCGTCACTTCGAATCCAACCGCAACTCTCACCGCGCCCCCGTCCGTCTGCGCGAATTCAACCGGCAACAACGCCAATACTCCCGTGCAGCCCGGCGCGACCTACGCGTGGACGATCAGCAACGGCACGATCACCAGCAGCGCCAGCATCGCCGCGATCACCTTCACCGCGGGACCGAGCGGCAACGTCGTCCTCGGCCTGACCGTCACCGTCGGCTCCTGCTCGAGCACGAATTCCGCGACGATCCCGATCAATCCGCCACCGGTCGTCAACATCACCGGCCCGACGCAAGTCTGCCCGAGCACGGCGTTCGTCCTCGATGCCGGAGCCGGCTTCGCGTCCTACCTCTGGTCGAATGGCGCGACATCGCAAACCATCGCCGTCACGCAGGCCGCGCCGAGCACCACGTACTCCGTCACCGTCTCGAACGGCAGCTGCACCGCGACGGATACGCACGTCGTCACGCTCTTCCCCACTCCATCCGTGACGATCACTGCACCGTCGAGCGCGTTGCCCGACACGACGGGACTCGTCGCCAGCGTGCCGAACACTCCGTCGGCGACGTACAACTGGACGATCTCCAACGGCACGATCACCAGCGCCACCAACAGCAACGCCATTACCTTCAACGTCGGCGCCTCCGGCACGACCACGCTCAACGTCTCCTCGACGCTCGGGAGCTGCACAGCGATCGCGCAGCATCTCGTCGGCATCACCCCCGCCGCCAACGATCAGGCCGACCTCGGGATCACCAAGAGCGCCGCATCGTCCGTGCCGGCCGGCGGCACGCTGATCTACACGATCGGTGTCACCAACGCCGGCCCCGACACCGCCAGCGACGTGCTCATCGTCGACACGCTGCCGGCCGGCGCCACGCTCGTCAGCATCGACGATGGTCCGTGGAACTGCTTCGCCATCGGCAGCACGGTCAACTGCACCGGCATCGCCTTCGTCAACGACAACACCTCGATCACCATCACCGTGCACGCGCCGCAGCAAGGCGGCGCGATCACGAACAACGTCAACATCAGCTCCACGATCCCCGATCCGAATCCAACGAACGATCACGCCTCGGCAACGACCAACGTCATCGGTGGAACCACGACCTGCGCCACAACTCCGCCTTCGCTCATTGCGCCTGCGAACAACGCCAACGTCACCTCGCCGGTCACGCTCTCCTGGAGCGCGGTGAACGGTGCGACCGAATACGAAGTCTGGCTCGTCGCCAACAACCTCACCTCGCTCGCCGGCACGACCGCGAATACCTCGCTCACGCTGCAGACCGGCAGCGGCACGACGTCGTGGTTCGTCGTCGCACACCTCGGCGGCGGATGCGCTTCGCTGCGCTCGTCGCAGCGCACGTTCGTCGTCGCTGAAGGCGCGAATTGCGCGGCACACGGCACGCCGCAAATCACCTCCCCCCCGCGGGATCCACGGTCTCGTCACCGCTCACCATCTCCTGGACTCCCGTTCCGCAGGCGATCGGCTATCGCGTCTGGATCGAAGTCAACGGCACTGCCGCGCAGGACATCGGCACGACCAACGGCGCCATCTCGCTCACCGCGGCCGTGCCTCCCGGATCGATCGTCGCCTTCGTCGACGCACTCTTCGCCGGATGCCCGGCGACGCGTTCGCAATCGATCTCGTTCAACGTTCCGCGGCCCGATCCGTGCGCATCGCGTGTCGCCGCGGGACCCTTCGCTCCGGCGAATGACTCCACCATCAACTCTTCCAACGTCGACTTCCAGTGGAGCTCCGCCCTCGGCGCCGACGGCTACCGTGTCTGGTTCTCGCAGGACGGCGCCACACCGGCCGTCCTCGGCACCACGACCAACGAGACTTCGCTGCACGCGACCTTCGGCCCCGGCGTCGTCGTCTGGTGGATCGAGTCGCTGTACGAAGGCTGCGCCTCGACGGAATCCGCACGGCTCCGCTTCACCATTCCGCAGGGACAGGGTTGCTCCACCGCCGCGCCGACGCCGGTTACTCCGCAGAACGGCAGCGTCGCCGTCAACGGTGAAGTCGCGTTCAGTTGGACGAGCGTTCCAGGTGCGGTGAGCTACGAGCTCTGGCTCGCCGCCGCAAAAGGAACTCCCGCTCTCATCGGTACGACCAGCGGTACCTCGCTCACGCGCATCCTCGGTCCCGGCGAATTCGAATGGTTCGTTCGCGTCACCGTCGATCGCTGCCCGCCGCGCGATTCGCAAAGCGCGCGCTTCACGCTGCAACCGCCTGCGAACTGCCTCGGCAATCAGCGTCCGATCGCGATCTCTCCGCTCGATGGCTCCGCGCTTTCCTCGGCGGCCGACTTCTCGTGGCACGCCCCCGCCGGCGCGACGAGCTTCGAGCTCTTCACGATCCGCGGCAACGCCGCGCCGCAACTCGTCAGTTCGACGATCACCACGCAGGTCCTCGGCGTCAACCTCGCCCATGGCAACCTGCGCTGGTTCGTGCGCGCGCACTTCGACGGATGCGCGGCGCTCGATTCGGAGGAAAGAGAGCTCGAGATCGTCGAGTCACCGGCACCGTGCGCGCCGCTCACGGCGCCGGTCATCAACGCGCCGGGACAGATTTCCAGCGGCGTACCGTTCCTCATCCAGTGGACGCCGGTCGCCGGCGCCACCGCGTATCAGTTGCAACTCTCCGGCAACGCTCCTTTTGCGAATCCCGAAACGATCACCACCGCCGCCACGCAGCACGAGTTGACACGCACGAGCACCGTCTACGCGCGCGTACGCGCCATCGACGGAACCTGCCAACCGGTGCCGACGATCAGCGCCTACGGTCCGAGCGCTGCCATCTTCATCCTACCCTCCTCGGGATCGGAAGGCGCTGCACCGCTCAACGGCGGCATCGTCACCTTTACGGTTCCGATCAGCGCGCAATTCGCCGGACAAACCTTCACCGCCACAACGCATGATCCATGGCTCAGCGTCTCCCCCGCCTCGGGCGTCGTTGCCGCCGGCGGCACGAACCTCATCGCCACCGCGAACACCACCGGCCTCCCGGTCGGCACGAGCCTCGGCACCGTCACCGTCACGTTGAGCACTCCGTCCAGCAACAACGTCGAGTCCCAAGGCACGACCGTCAGCTTCCCGTCCGTCTCCGTCAGCCTCGTCACTCCGGTCACGCCGTCGCCGAAGAGCGGACCGCCGCCCGACGCGCTCATCATCCCCGCCGTCGCGCACGCCGACGGCATCAACTCCAAGTTCCAGTCCGACGTGCGGGTCTCCAACACCTCGCCGCAGCTCATCAAGTACCAGCTCACCTTCACGCCGAGCGGCGGCGCCGGCATCAGCGCCGGAAAGCAGACGACGTTCTCCATCGAGTCGGGACGCACCGTTGCGCTCGACGACATCCTCAAGAGCTGGTTCGGCACCGGCAGCGAGAGCACCATCGGCACGCTCGAGATCCGTCCGCTCACGCAGACCACGACCTCGACATCGAGCTCCCCGCTCGCCGGTCTCGCCAACCTCGTCACCTTCGCCGCATCGCGCACGTTCAATCTGACGAGCAACGGCACGTTCGGCCAGTACATCCCGGCGATTCCGTACGCCAACTTCGTCGGGCGCTCGCTCGACCTCTCGAAGCCGACGCTCCTCTCGCTCCAGCAGATCGCGCAGTCCGACCGCTATCGCACGAACCTCGGCATCCTCGAAGGTTCCGGCGAACCGGCCTCTCTGCTCGTCCGCGTCTTCGGCGACACCGGACAGAAAATCACCGAGTTCGCCGTGAGTCTCGCCGGCGGCGAGCACACGCAATTGAACGGCTTCCTCGCGCAACACGGCGTCAGTTCCCTCGCCGATGGCCGCGTCGAGATTCAAGTCCTCTCGCCCGGTGGGAAGGTCACCGCATACGCGTCGGTGCTCGACAACCAGACCAGCGATCCGCTGCTCGTTACGCCGGTTACCCTCACCGACAGCGGCGCGACGCGCTGGGTCGTGCCCGGAGTCGCCGATCTCAACAACGGCTTCGCGAACTGGCAGACCGACATGCGCGTCTTCAACGCCGGCACGACCTCCGTCGACGCAACACTCTCGTTCTACTCGCAATCTGGCGGCGCGCCGAAGACCACGAACATCACCATCCCCGCCGGTCAGGTGCGCCAGTTCGACAAGACCCTCGCCAGCGTCTTCGGCGTCACCAACGACGGCGGCGCCGTGCATCTCACGACGACGAGCGCCGCGCGACTCATCACCACCGCGCGCACCTACAACCAGACCAGCGCCGGCACCTACGGCCAGTTCATCTCCGCCGTCACACCCGCCGAAGCCGCCGGCGTCGGCTCACGTCCGCTGCAAATCCTGCAGGTCGAGGAATCGAGCCGCTTCCGCTCCAACATCGGCCTCGCCGAAGTCACCGGCAACGCCGTGATGATCGAGATCGCCGTCGTCCCGCCCGACGCCAAGTTCACGGCGGTCACGCAGCTCACCCTGCAACCGAACGAATTCCGCCAGATCGGATCGCTCCTCAAGACGGTCGGCCTCGACGGCACCTTCAACGCCCGCGTCACCGTCCGCGCCATCTCGGGAACAGGCCGCGTGACGGCCTACGCATCCGTGATCGACGCACTCACGAACGACCCGACCTACGTACCCGCGCAATGAAGCTCGCAGCTCGCAGCTCGCAGGAAAACCCGCGAGCTGCGCGTCTCCCGAGTGGAGGCGAGAGAGAACGGTTTCACGCGGAGACGCGAAGACGCGGAGGAGAGAGGCCTTTGCTTCTGACAGCTGACAGCTGAGAGCTGCGAACTTTACTCCTGAGAGCTCTACTCCCCGCGAGCGACGCGAATCAGCGCTTCCATGTGGCCGAGGTACTTCTCGAGCGCGCGCTTCCCGGAGGCGGTGAGCGAATACTCCGTGCGCGGCATCCGTCCTTCGAACGACTTGCGGCAGGAGAGATAGCCGGCGTCCTCGAGCTTGCGCGCGTGGACGCTCACATTGCCGTCGGTCGTCTTGAGAATCGCCTTGATCTCGTTGAACGACAGCGTCGAATTCACCGCCAGCGCGCTGATCATCGCCAGTCGCGTCTTCTCGTGGATGAGGCGATCGAAATCGGGAATCGACGTCTCGACCGGCTGGCGGCGTGGCGCTGGAACTTCCGCGGTCTTGCGTGCTGATTTAGCCACCATATCTCCTTGCGATCAGAAACCCGAACACGACATGAAGCCCGCCGAAGCCGGCGCCGAGCAGCGCGTTGCCGGCGGCGAGCGGAACGAAACAGGCGGTGATGCCGAGGAGCATGTAGCAGACGCCCATCACCGGAACGAGAGGAACCGAATACGCGCCGCTGCTGACGAACGACGCGCCGTAGAGCAAAAGCCACGTCGCTGGCAGCGCCGCGTACAGACCGCCGCGCGCGAGCACGACCGTCAGCGCCGCGCCCGCGAGCAGCGGCGCAAAATAGCTGACGAAGAATCGCCGCGCCGGAGCGCCGCGGAACGACACATTCGCACGCGACGCCTTGTGCACCATCGTCGCCGCCGCGAGGATCGCCGCGACGATCGCCTCGCCGAGCCAGATCAGCAGCCACGTGCGTCCCTGCTTTGGATGTGCGAGCACTGCCGCGGCCATCGCCGTCACCCCGATCGCCACTCCGCCCCAGCCCGGAATCGACGTGAACGCACTGGCGCGTTCCATCGCCTCCCGGATATAGCGGAGGTTGCTGAGCGCATGATCGTGCATGCGAGCCGGTTCCGACATCGCTGACATGCTACCGCAAAGCGCTTTGCGAGTCTCACTGCGGTTACAATAACCACTACTTCGCGCAGGCCCCGGAGGTCAGGACTTACATGCGTCACACCGTCGCAGTTGCTGTCGTACTCCTTGGTGTCGTCTTTTTCGCGGTCGGACCGGTGTCCGCCGCCACATTCAGCTCCGCGCCGTCGGATCGCGCCCTGCTGGATCGCGCCGACCTCGTCGTCGTCGGACGCGTCGTTTCCGCCACCGCCCGCGAAAGCAAGGATCGGAACGTCTATACCGACGCCACGCTGCGCATCGAGCAGATTCTCAAAGGCAACGTCGCCGCCGACGCCATCACCGTCTCCGAGCTCGGCGGCTTCGCGAACGGACATGGCGTCGTCGTCCCCGGCTCCGCCTCGTATGCGCCCGGATCGCGTGTGTTGACCTTCCTGCGGCAGCGTGACGATGGAACGTACTTCACTGCCTGGATGGCGCTCGGCAAGTATCGGTTCGAGAAGAACAACGACCTCGACGTACTTGTGCGCGACACCGACGGGATCGAAGTCGAATCGGGCGAATCCTTCGCGGCCCGGCCGGCGCAGGAAATGATCAGCTACATCCGCGATGGCGCTCCGCTCGCCGCCCCGCGTCCCGCACTCATCGCCATGAGCGCGCGTCCCGACCAGCCGGTGACCAATGACTCCGCCGGCTCTTACGCGCTCAAGGCCACGGCGCCGTCAACCCTGCCGCTGCGTTGGGACTGCCCGGGACCGGGAACGTGCACTGAAGACTGGACCGTCGGATCTCCGCAGACCGGCACCGTCGACACACCCCTGGCGGTGCAACACGCCATGGCGGCATGGACCGACGATCCGAATAGCTGGATCAAGCTCGACATCGGCGGCTTCAACAATCACACCGGCGCCACGAACGACGACATCAACGACATCGTCTTCAACAGCAACGACAACGCCGGCCTCACGGTCTGCGACAGTACCCTCGGCTGCACGATCATCTGGCACAACGGCGTCCAGCACACCTTCGATGGCGACACGTTCTACAAGATCGTTTCGTCGGACGTGATCATCCGTCCGGTCGCGTTCACACAGAGCGCATTCGAAGGCGTCCTCGCGCACGAGCTTGGACACGCCATCGGCTTCCGTCACTCCAATCAGGGCACGCCCTCCAGCACGAATGCGCTCATGAACTCATCCGTCCCCGGCGGCGCGACGCTTCGCACCTGGGACAAAGAAGCGGTCGCCGAAATGTACGGCAACGGCCTCCCCTGCTCGCCGCCCGTGATCAACAGCCAGACCAGCAGCACGACCGTTTCCTCCGGCAACACCAGAACCTCACCGTCAACGCTTCCGGCACCGCTCCGCTCAACTACCAGTGGTACGAAGGTAACAGCGGCAACACCTCCACGGCCGTCGGCAACAACAGCAGCTCCTTCACCACGCCGCCGATCACGCAATCGCGCAGCTACTGGGTGCGCGTCACGAACGCCTGCGGTTCCGCCGACAGCAACACGATCACCATCTCTCCGTCCGGCCCCGGCTGCACCGCGCCGGCCGTCACGCTCCAGCCTCTGAGCCAGAGCATCGTCGCCGGCACGTCCGCGAATCTCACCGTCGACGCTTCGGGCACCGCCACGCTGTCGTACCAGTGGTACCAGGGCGCCGTCGGCGATACGAGCATGCCGGTGAGCACGTCGAAGAACTTCACGACGCCCGCCCTCAACGCCACGACCTCCTATTGGGTGCGCGTCACGAACAACTGCGGAACCGCGGACAGCAGCCTCGCCACCATCACCGTCACGCAGCAGTGCGTCCCCGCGTCGATCACCACGCAGCCGATCAACACCGACGCCGCGCTCGGCGAAGGCATCACGCTGGTCCTCGGCACCGCCGGCACCGGACCGCTGACCATTCAGTGGTACACCGGCGATTCGCCCAACACCAGCAGCCCGATCGCTGACGCCACCGGCAGCAGCTACGCTGCCGGCCCGTTCAACATCTCCGGCAGCTACAAGTTCTGGGCACGCGTTTCGAACACCTGCGGCACGGCCAACAGCGCCACCATCACCGTCAACGTCGCCTGCGCGACGCTCGTCCTGCCGCTGATCTCCGCACCGCCGGCCACGCCCGCCTCGACGGGATACGACGTCACCTGGAGCGGCAACACGCCCGCGCTCGTCTCGTCGTATGAACTGCAGGAAGCGACGAACATCGACTTCACCGCGAACCTGAAGAACTTCGTCATCAGCGGCGCGACCACGCAGCACATCCTCGCCCACAGCGAGATCACCACCGACACGCGCTTCTATTACCGAGTACGGGCCACGAACGCATGCAACAGCATCAAGACCAACTACTCCACGCCAACGTCGACGCTCGTCACCGCACCGCAGCCCGCCAACAGCACGTCGTTCTCCATCAGCGTGCCCGAGGACATCAATCAGAACTTCACGCAGGACTACCTGGTCCCGGGCTTCGGTGAAACCGCAACAGGCGCGGACACCTTCAGCATCAGCATCGGCGCGAACTGCCGTCCCGACTTGCTGCCCGAGTGCGTGCCCTGGCTCACCGTCTTCCCCACCGCCGGCGCGCTGTCGGCCGGCGGCACGACCGTGCAGCTCACCTTCAACACCTCGGGACTCGACGTCGGCACGCTCACGTCGACGATCGTCGTGAACCGCACTAACGGCGCCGCCGGCAAAGTCGGCACGAACGGCAGCACACCGCCGCCGCTCAACATCCCCTTCTCCGTCAGCCTCGTCACCCCCGTGACGCCCGCGCCGCGCTCCGCGACTCCGCCTCCGGGCACGCTCATCATCCCCGCCGTCGCTCACGCCGACGGCATCGGCACGCGCTTCCAGTCCGACGTCCGCATCGCCAACACGTCCGATCAGGCCATCACGTATCAGATCTCGTTCACGCCCTCGGGACAGAACGGGACGCAGGTCGGCAAGCAGACGACGCTCACCATTCCCGCCAAAGACACCAAGGGACTCGACGACGTCGTGAAGGCCTGGTACGGCTCCGGCGTTCTCGGCGAATCGGGACTCGGCACTCTGGAGATCCGCCCGCTCGGCGACGCCAATCCGCTGGCGACGTTCGCATCGAGCCGCACCTACGCGATCAGCAGCGCCGGCACCCTCGGCCAGTTCATCCCGGCGATTCCGCTCGCGCAGTTCGTCGGCAACATCGCCCAGAACCCGCTGGCGAAGCTCAGTCTCCAGCAGGTCGCCAACAGCGCCGCCTATCGCACCAACTTCGGCTTCGTCGAAGGCGGCGGCCAGAGCGTCGAGATGCTCGTGAAGCTGCTCGACGGCAACAACAACGTCCTGCAGTCGGTCACGAAGTCGCTGCAGCCCTACGAACACCAGCAGGTCAGCTTCGCCGCGCTCTTCGGCAACGTGCCGGTCAACGACGCGCGTGTGGAAGTCAGCACGACTTCGTCCACGGGCAAAGTGACCGCTTACGCATCGGTCGTCGACAACAAGACTTCCGATCCACTGCTCGTGTTCCCGGTGCAGGCCGCGGCGACCACGGCACAGCATTACGTCGCACCCGGAATCGCGGAGCTCAACAACGGCGCCTCGAACTTCCACAGCGACATGCGCGTCTTCAACGGCGGCGCCGCCGACGTCGACGTTTCGCTCAAGTACTTCCCGCAGGGATCGAGCACGCCCAACGCGACGACGGTGGTGAAGACGATTCACTCCGGCGACGTCCTGGCGATCGACAACGTCCTGCCCGAGCTCTGGAGCCTCAACGCCACCGGCGGCGCGGTCACGGTCGATGCCCCGCCCAACTCCTCGCTCGTCGTCACCGCGCGCACCTACAGCCGTGACAGCGCCGGCGGAACATTCGGACAGTTCATCCCCGGCGTCACCTCCCGTGAAGCCGTCGGTCTCGGCGAGCGCAATCTCGAGCTGATGCAGCTCGAAGAGTCCGCGCAGTACCGCACGAACCTCGGCCTCGTCGAAGTGACCGGCAACGCCGTCGACCTCGAGATCAGCGCCTACAAGCCCGACACGAAGGTCACGACCGTCGTCCCGTTCCATCTCGACGCCAACCAGTTCCAGCAGCTCGGTCTCGTCTTCTCCCAGAAGTTCCAGATGCCGACCGTCTACAACGGCCGCATCAGCGTCAAAGTCGTCGGCGGCCAGGGCCGAGTCGCCGCGTACGGCTCGGTCGTCGACAATCGGACGGTCGATCCGACCTACGTACCCGCGCAGTAAGCCTTCTCTTGCGTTGCTCCTCGCGAATGCGGGGAGCAACGCATTTCTGCGAGCGTAGCGAGCGCGGTTCTGTGTGGTGCTGGCCGCCTCGGCCGGCGCACAGAACGAGGCGCGTTCAATCTTGATTCTACGTTTGGCGCGCAAACCGGCAGGCCGAGGGCGGCCGCCGCCACACAGAACCGCCGAAGCCTGCGGCTTCTGTCGCGGCGACGCGCTACACTCCGTTCGCGGCGCGATCGACGAGCCACCACGTGTCGACGTCGCGCGTCGCGCGCGCGATCGGCAGGTCCGCGCCTTCGCGCACTTCGCAGATCACCGGTGCCTTCGCCTCCCCCGTCGCCATCACGAGACGCGTCTTCGCCGCGTGAATCACCGGCAGCGTGAGCGTCACGCGCCACTGATCGAGGCGCGGCACGAAGACTTCACTGGCGATACGATCCTCGACGTCGAGTACCGGCGTTCCCGGGAAGAGCGACGCGGTGTGTCCGTCATCGCCAATGCCGAGCAGCATCAGATCGACTTCGCTGATCCCGAGTCCGCGCCATTCCTCTTCGTACGCGCGCGCCGTCGCCGCGGGGTCGTTCAGTTCCGTTCGAAAGCGCAGCCATCGATGCGTCTCCGGAACGCCATGCGTGAAGAGCGAGCGCTCGATCATGCCCGCGTTCGACTGCGGATCGTCGATCGGAACGTAGCGCTCATCGAGCAGCGCCCACGTGATCGGCATCTGCAGCAGCTCCTCGCGGAATGGTGACTCGCCAAGCATTTCGTACAGGCGCTTCGGCGTCGATCCGCCGGTGACGACGATCGTCGCCGGTTCGCCAGGACGGATGCGTTGCAGGATCGTCCGCGCCGCGGCGCGCGAAAGGTCGTCGATGTTCTCGAAGATCCGCAGGTTCATGAGATCCGCAACGCCAGCGCCGCGCGCAGCGTCTTGACGTACACCTGATCTGTCTCGGGGCGTTGCAACAAGCGCACGACCAGTTCTTCTGTCTCCTTCGCCCGCGAACGCGTGATGGCATCCACGGCCACCTCGGTTCCGTCGGACGTCGCCACCACGACGCCCTTTTCGGGATCGCGCTTGATCACCGCACCCGAGCCATCTTGAAAAGACAGTTCTGCGCTCCGAATCCCGGCACCTCCTTCGTCTCCAATCAGCTCGAACGGAGTCTCGACTCCCGTCTGCGCCGCGATCCACGCGAGATACAACAGCGCCTCGGTTCTTTCGCCGAACAGCGCGCCGCTGCCGCAGACCACGCGGATGCTGCGGATCGCGCGTAGCCGCTCGCGCATCGACGCCGGATCGAACACCGCCGCCGTCGCCGCGCGCCACTCCTCGAGCCGAACCCAATTGAGATCGGCCGGCGCCGTGATCGTTTCCTCAGCGATGCGGCTCACCAGTTCGAGATCGGCCATGCTGTCGAAATGCGACGAGTCGACGATCAGACGATCCGCCGGATCGAGCAGCGACTGCGCGTAACCATGATGATCGCCCGGCAGATCGCCGAGCCACCACACCGCCACCGGCATGTCCGGTAGGAGCAGCGAGTGTACGAGCGGCGGCACGTGACCCACGCGCTCGCCCGCGGCAACGATGTTCACCTCTTCCGAGCAGACCTGACGACCGTCGCCGACCTGATGGCAGTTCGCCGAGATCCACGACGAGAGCTCCGACTTGCCGCCCGGGTCGGCGCGAATGACGATCGTCCGCTGCGGCACCGAGGCGCTCGCACGCGAAAGCACTTCCGTCGCGCGCGCATGCTCCTCGGCGCTCCACGTATGCGCGACGACGTTCCACAGCGCCGCGCGCGTGACCGCGTGCTCTTCGTCTTCGCCGGCCTGCTCCTCGCGCCAGATGTCGGCAAGGCGCAACTCGATCGTCTTGGCATTGACGCGAACGTCTTCCCCGTCGATGGCTTTCATCGGTTCTGTCCCCAACTCTGAGCGAAGCGAAGAGTTAAGGCCTTCGCCACTGCCGCCCATCCTTCTCGATCAGCTCGTCCGCCGCGTCCGGCCCCCAGGTTCCCGACGGATAGAACGCGGGCGCGCCGGCATCCTTGGCCCAGCGTTCGAGCAGCGGATCGAGCCACGCCCACGCCGTCTCGATCTCATCGCGCCGCGCAAAGAGCGTCGCGTCGCCGAGCATCGTCTCCAGCAGCAACCGCTCGTACGCCTCGGGCGGTTCGCCGCCGAACGACGTCGCGTAGCGGAACTCCATCGTCACCGGCGCGGTGCGCACCGTCGGACCGGGCAGCTTCGAATCGAACTTCAGCGAGATCCCTTCGTCCGGCTGGATGCGGATCGCCAGCACGTTCGGTTGCATCTTCAACATTCAGCCTTGCTTGAAGAGCGGATACGGCGCGGGACGGAAGTGGATCGAGATGTCGGTGACCCGTTTCGGCAGCCGCTTGCCGGCGCGGAGATAGAACGGCACATCGGCCCAGCGCCAGTTGTCGACGAAGATCTTCAGCGCCGCGTAGGTCTCGACGTTCGACGTCGGGCTCACGTTCTCCTCGGCGCGATAGCCCGGCACCTCCTCGCCGAGGACCGAGCCGTCCGCGTATTGCCCGCGGACGGCCAGCTCGTTCGCGACTCGGGAACTCGCAGCGCGCGGAGAACCTTCACCTTCTCATCGCGCACGGCATCGGCCTCGAACGCCACCGGCGGTTCCATCGCCACGAGCGACACGAGCTGCAGCATGTGGTTCTGGATGATGTCGCGCGTGATGCCCGCGCGTCTCGAAGTAGCTGCCGCGCTTCTCCACGCCGATCGGTCTCGGCGACGGTGAACTGCACGTGGTCAATGTATTGGCGGTTCCAGAACGGCTCGAAGATGCCGTTGGCGAAGCGAAGCACGAGCAGGTTCTGCACCGTCTCTTTGCCGAGGTAGTGATCGATGCGGAAGACCTGCCGCTCGCGGAACGTCGTGACCGCGACGCTGGTTCAGCTCGCGCGCCGATTCGCAGATCGTGGCCGAACGGCTTCTCGATGATCGCCCGCGTGAACGGCCCGCCGCTGCTCGGGATCGTTGACCATTCCTTCGCCGCCGAGCGAACTCCGCAGATCGACCGGGAAGAAGTTGCGGAGGCACGGCGAGGTAGTAGATGCGCCGCCCGCCGGTGCCGCGCGTGCTGGTCGAACTCTTCGAGCTTCTGCCTTCAGCCGGACGATACGCGCCCGGCGTCGCCGAACTCGCCGCGAGACATAGAAGAGACCCTTCGCGAAGTTCTCCCACACCGCTTCATCGACGGGACGCGTGCGCGCGTAGTTGTCGCACGCCTCGCGCATCGCCGCGCGAAACGCTTCGTCGGTGCATGTCCGAGCGCGCGAAGCCGATGATCGTCTGCCCCGGAGGCAGCAGCCCGTCATGTGCGAGCGAGTAGAGCGCCGGCACGAGCTTGCGCTGCGTCAGATCTCCCGAAGCTCCGAAGATGACGAGACACGAAGCGTTCCGGAACCCGTTCCTGCTCGAGCCCTTCGCGCAGCGGGTTGGGTGGGAGGGGAGTCGCGGACATAGGAGGATTGTAGTTTTGTTGCTGGTTGCTGGTTACTGGTTCCTTCTCGAGTCCATGTTGCCGTGATCGGTTGTCGGTTATCCGGAAGCGCTTGCCCGATCCAGGTGCCCGGACAACCGACAACGGACAACCGTCAACCCGCGCGCCCGGAGCCCGCGCGGGATGCTCTGATATGCTCCGCGCGTCATGACGTGGCAATACACCCCTCGCGTCGCCGTCGTTCGCGGACTGCGTACGCCCTTCGCGCAATCCGGCACGCACTTCGCCCGACTTACCGCTCTCGACCTCGGCAAGATCGTCGTCGCCGAGCTCGTCCAGCGCGCGGGCATCGACCCCAACGAAGTGCAGGAGCTCGATCTTCGGCAACGTCATCCCGTCGGTGAAAGCGCCAAACATCGCGCGCGAGATCGTCCTCGGCACAGGCCTTCCGCGAAAGATTCCCGGCTACACCGTCGGCAAGGCTTGCGCCTCGGCCAATCAGGCCATCACCTCCGCCGCCGACTGATCTTCCGCGGCTACGCCGACGTCGTCATCGCCGGCGGCTCGGAATCGCTGTCCGACATCCCCATCCTCTTCTCGAAGAACTTCTCCGACGCGCTCGTCTCCGCGAGCAAACAGAAAAGCGTCGGCGGAAAGCTCGGCGCCTTCTCGAAAGTCCGTCCGAAAGATCTCGCGCCCGACGCTCCGGCGATCGCCGAATCGACCACCGGCCTGACCATGGGCGAGTCGGCCGAGAAGATGGCGAAAGAGAACGGCATCACGCGCGAAGCGCAGGACCGCTTCGCGCTGCAGAGCCATCTGCGCGCCGCGGCCGCCACGAGAGCGGGCCGCTTCAAAGACGAGGTCATGACCGTCGTCGTGCCGCCGGCATTCGACAACATCGTCGAGACCGACAATCTCATCCGCGGCGATTCGACGCTCGAAGGGACTGGCCAAGCTGCGCCCGGTCTTCGATCGCAAGCTACGGCACCATCACCGCCGGCAACTCCTCGCCGCTCACCGACGGCGCCGCGGCGGTACTGCTGATGTCGGAAGAGAAAGCGAAAGCGCTGGGCATCAAGCCGATCGGCTTCATCCGCAGCTACGCCTACGCCGCGACCGATCCGTTCGACCAGCTGCTGCAAGGACCCGTCTTCGCGCTGCCGACCGCGCTCGAGCGCGCGAAGCTCAAGCTCGAAGACATCGGCGTCATCGAGATGCACGAGGCCTTCGCCGCACAGGTGCTCTCGAACATCCAATGGATCGGCTCGAAGAAGATCGCCAAGGAAAAGCTCGGCCGCAGCGAGCCGGTGGGCGAAATCGATCCGGAAAAGATCAACCGCACCGGCGGCTCCATCGCCCTCGGCCACCCCTTCGGCGCCACCGGCGCCCGCATCGTCACCACGGTCTGCAACGAGCTCCAACGCACCGGCGAAGCAGTACGGGCTACTCACCGTCTGCGCCGCGGGCGGGATGGGCGTGGCGATGGTGCTGGAACGGGAGTAGGAATCCGATGCACGGTGACACTTCGGGGGAAAGCTACACCCAGGAGCTCATCGACATGCTCGAGTGTTTGAATCCGGCGCATCAAGGATGTCGGGAAAAGGGCCAAGCCATTTTCGAGAATCTTCCTCGCCGTGCACAAGAGTACGTGGACGAGAAACGCGAAGGTCCCTACCGCGCGCGCCGTGCCGAGCTCGAATGGGAACGGCGCAAGGCCGCGGGGTGGACTGTCGGCGGCGATCATTATCGCGCCACCCTGGAAGAGCTTCTGAGGACGTATGCGTTGAAATAGCTCGGACGATCTACGATTCGTGGAGCATTGATCGCAAAACGTTCCATTCCGAGAAGGTTTCACCCCGATTGCGCGGCACTTTTGAGAGCCGATTGCTCATGACTTCGAACCGAGGTAGCCTCGGTTGGAAGGAAGCAGCGATGGAAACGAATGAACTTCTGGTCGTAATTGAACAAAGCATCACGAGTCTTCGCACTGAACTCGTCGAGCATCTCGCGCAAATCGACGGTCGTTTCGAGTCTGTCGATCGACGTTTCGACAAGGTCGATGAACGTTTCGACAAGGTCGATGAACGTTTCGATGAGCTCAAACAGGACTTCAATGATCTCGGCGTTGTGTTCGAGGGCTTTGAAGGCAAGGTTCAACTTCTCGCGGAAATTGTCGACAACAACAACGAGAAGCTCGATCGGCACCGAGAGGAAACGGCTAGAGGCTTCGAAGATTTGCGCCGTGAGATCCGTGCAAACTGCGACCCTCTGCGCCTTCGCATCGAGGCTCTCGAAGAACGCTGTCCGTAGCTAAATCGGCAGCCAGTACGACACCTTCACCAGGAAGACGTCGTGGGATGGCGCCGTCGGGATCGCGCGGAAGTCGCGGCCGAAGCGGAAGTCACCCACCGGCGCGACGTCGGCGCGGTTCTCGTTCCAGACGACATAGAGCGCCGATCCGGGACGGAACTCCCAGCGCACCACGGCGCTGCCGCGCACGCTGCGGAAGTTGAAATCGGGATCCTGGATCGAGCCGGCATAGGGCACGTAGTCCGCGCTCCGCGCGGCGGCGAGCGAGTGATAGTCGTGATAGTCGCCCGACGCCACGAACGGCTGCATGTAGAGCTGGAAGGAAAGCTTCGAGCTGAGCGTCCAGTCGACGCGCGTTCCGAGCTCGAACGAATGCTGCTCCAGCTCGGCGAACACGTAGCGTTTGCCGAACGTCGCCGTCGCCGTCGGATCGACCCGTGCGGTCACGTACTGTGTGTAGTCGTAGGAGCGGTTGTAGTACGGCGACACGCTCAGCAGGAGATTCGAGGACGGGCGAAGGTTGAGCGTCACGCCGCCCGAGCGGACGTACGAGCCGTCGTCGTTGCCCTCGAGATGACCATCGACCGAGAAGTAGAACTTCTTGCGCTCGTCGCTGCCGATTCTCTGATCGGACGACCAGCTCGCGCGCGTACGCGCAAGCGGTCCGCCGCGCGTCAGGCGATCCGAGAACGATCCGGGAGAGACGAACAGCGCCGCGCGCCAGGTCCAGTAATTCTGCAGCGTGCCGAAGGCATCGGCGAATACACCGCGCTCGATCGTGTCGCCATCGAAATTGCGGCTGGTCCACGCTCCCAGCCAGACGTTGCGATCGCGATTGCGTTTCGTCGGCGTCTCGTTGACGTACTGCACGAGCGCGTGCGATGAAATGACGTCCGTGCGCTGCATGAAGCCGGCGTCGTTCGTTTCGAATCCGGGCGAATACGCCTGCACCTGCACGTTCGGACGCCAGAGGCCGGTCTGCCTTCGACAGCATCGCCTGTCCCGCCCAGCCGCTCAGCGCCGTGCGCGTCGGATCGAGCTCGATGTGCCCAGCATCCGGACGCTGGTAATAGCGCGACGACGATTGCTGCGTCAGCGCGATCGACTCTTCGCTGCCCGATACGTGAGTGCCGAGTGCCGAACCACTCGAACACCCAGCTCTTGTTACGCGAAGCACGTGTAGCCGTCGAGGCCCAGGCTCAGGGCGTTCTCGCGCAGATTCGACAACTCATCGGACAGCCTGCGATTCACGGACGTCAACATGCATGCCGACGCGCGTGCCGTCGCCGATCTCTTTCGTCACGCGCGACACGAAGTAGTTCGTCATCGGCTCGACCTGCTGCCGGCCGGTGATCGGTCCCGAAGCGAAGCGCGCGCGCTCGGCGTCCGTCAGCGCGTCGAGAACGCCGATCGACCATCCCTTGCCGGCCTTGCCCGTGACCTTCGCCGCGCCGAGGATCGTCGTGTCGGCGGGAGCGGCCACGAAATCGGCGTCGATGCGACCCCTGCGGCGAGCGGCCGATGCGCCGCGTATAGAACATGCGCGGCGAAAAGAAGAAGTTGAAGTGACTCGGCGCCGGCGAGTCGCCGAAGCGCGAAGATGTTCAAGCCCTCGGTGAAGAATGGCCGCTTCTCCGGATAGAACGTCTCGAACTCGCTGAGATTGACGACCGCCGGATCGACTTCCACCTGGCCGAAGTCGGGATTGATCGTGCCGGTCAGCGTGAGATTCGAAGTCAGACGCGTACTTGAGATCGAGTCCGCCGTCGGCGCGATGGTCGAACGACTCGAGCAGCGGATCCGCGCGATCGGCGCGCGTGAAGAAATCGGAACGGCCGACCACGTAGGGCACGATCTCCAGCGGACGCTCGCGGTGAATGCCATCGATGCCGTCGAGATCGGCGAAGTGCGAGACGAAGCCCGTCTCCCCTTTCTTCGTGTTGACGATGCGCACCCACTCGTTGTTGCGCACCGTGCGGCGGGTGATGTTGATCCCCCAGACGTGCTGCGCGCTTGTCGGGAAAACGAAGCTGCGAGAACGGCACGCGCACTTCGGCGATCCACCCGTCGGGACGATCTTCGTCGCCGAGTCCCACACGCCATCCCAGCTCACGTCTTCGCCGATGTCGTTGAAGAGGATCGAGTCGACCTGCACGTTCGACGGCGTGACCGTGAAGGCGGCGCCGGAGAGCCGGTCGTGCTGGGAGTCGATGTTGATCGAGAGGAAGTCGTATTGCAGAAACGAATCGCGCCGCGCCAGGAGCGCCGTCGGCCGTTGCGGATCGGTCCATGCGCGCGCCGAAGTAGATCGCCTTGTCGTCGTAAAGGATGCGGACGCTGGTGCGCATCGTTCCCGGCGCGCCGTCCGTCGGGTCGTGCTGCGTAAAGTCCGTGAACTCCGGCGCCGATCTGCCACGCGGCATCGGAGAGATCGCCGTCGATGACCGGCGGAGTCGACACGCGCACGGCCTGCAGCACCGGCCGCTCCGGCCAGTTCGCGGCATGTGCAAACGGAGCGACTGCGAGAACGAGCAGAACAAGAACGCTTTTCTTCATCGGAATGGGCGTGAGTATCGCTCGTTCGTCGCGAGATCAACAAAACTCTGCGTAAACGGTTCTGTGACGGGTTATGTGACGAGACAGAGCGGATGCGGGCAGGAGACATCCGTTGTCAGTTATCGGTTATCGGTTATCCGGGCTGCATCGTCATGGTTTGCTGTGACAACCGACAACCGACCACAGACAACGAGGCCGCGCGGGCCGGATCTCGCGCTAAACTCCGTCTCAATGGAAGTCCGCGCCGTCTGCCCGCACGATTGCCCCGACACCTGCGCGATGCTCGTCACCGTCGAGGACGGCCGGGCGATTCGCATCGGCGGCGATCCCGATCATCCGGTCACGCAGGGATTCCTCTGCACGAAGGTCGCGAAGTATCTGGAGCGCACGTACCACGAAGGGCGGCTGCTCTATCCGCAGATCCGAGTCGGCGCGAAAGGCGAAGGGAAGTTCCGCCGCGCGACGTGGGATGAAGCGCTCGATCTCATCGCCACGCGCTTCCGATCGATCATCGACTCCGCCGACGGACCGCAGGCGATCCTTCCCTACTCCTACGCCGGCACGATGGGACTCGCTGCAGGGCGAGTCGATGGATCGCCGCTTCTTCCACGCGCATCGGCGCGTCGCTGCTCGAGCGCACGATCTGCGCCTCTGCCGGCGCGGAGGCGCTGAACGTCACCTACGGCACGCGCATGGGCACCGACGCCGAAGACGTCGCCTAACGCGAAGCTGATCCTGCTCTGGGGCACGAACACCCTGACGTCGAATCCGCACCTCTGGCCGTTCATCCGCAAGGCCAAGGCGAACGGCGCGACCACGATCTGCATCGATCCGCTGCGCACGCGCACCGCCGTCGCCTGCGACGAGCACATCGCCATCCGTCCCGGCACCGACGCCGCGCTGGCGCTCGCGATCATGCACATCCTCTTCCGCGACGGTCTCGAGGATCGCGGCTATCTCGAAGCGATGACGCTCGGCTGGGAAAAGCTTCGCGACCGCGCGCTCAACGAATACGCGCCCGAGCGTGTGGCCGGCATCTGCCGCATTCCGGTCGAAACGATCGAGCATCTCGCCCATCGCTACGGCACGACGCGGCCGACGTTCATCCGCCTCAACTACGGACTGCAGCGTCACGCCGGCGGCGGCAACGCCGTCCGCGCGATCTCGCTGCTCCCGGCGATCACCGGCGCATGGGACGACGTCGGCGGCGGCGCGCTGCTCTCGACCTCGGGCACGTTTCGCAGCTCGACACCGCGACGCTCGGCGCGGCTCGACCTCAGCCCTCCCGGGACGCGCACCATCAACATGTCGCGCCTCGGCGAAGCGCTGACGGCGATCGACGATCCGCCGGTGAAAGCGATCGTCGTCTACAACTCCAATCCCGGCGCCATCGCACCCGATCGCGAGAACGTGCTCAGCGGCCTGCGTCGCGAGGATCTCTTCACCGTCGTCCTCGAGCACTTCCAGACCGACACCGCCGATTACGCCGACGTGCTCCTTCCCGCGACGACGCAGCTCGAGCACGAAGATCTGCACAAGGCTTACGGCCACACCTACATGATGTTCAACGCCCGCGCGATCGAGCCGCTCGGCGAAGCGCTGCCGAACACGGAGATCTTCCGCCGCCTCGCCGCGCGGATGCAGCTCGACGCATCCCGCGCTGCGCGAAAGCGACGAGGAGATGATGCGGCAGGTGCTCGCATCGCATGCCCTTCACGCTCGAAGAGCTTCGCGAGCAGAGCTCGATCCGCCTCGACATCGCGCGCGCCGCACCTTCCCTTCCGCCGCGGTTCGCGCACATCGACGCCGAGCGGCAAGATCGAGATCGACTCCGAAAGCGCGGCGACGCTCTGGGGCGTCGATCGCGTTCCCGAATACCTTCCGCCGTTCGAGTCGGAAGAGCGCGACCCGGAGCTCGTGCGACGCTACCCGCTCGCGCTGATCTCCCCGCCCGCGCACTCGTTCCTCAACTCCAGCTTCGTCAACGTCGCCTCGCTGCGCCGCGCCGCGGGCAAGCCGACGCTGGAGATTCACGCCGACGACGCCGCGCCGCGCGGAATCGCCGACGGGATGAAAGTCTCGATCTTCAACGACCGCGGAACATTCTCCGCCGAGGCCGTCGTCACCGATCGCGTGCGCCCAGGCGTCGTCGCCGCTCCCTCGGTGTGGTGGGCCAAACTCACCACCGACCGCAACAACGCCAATCACACGACCTCGCAAGCCCTCACCGACATCGGCGCCGGCGCCACGTTCTACGACAACCAGGTCGACGTGCGCGTGACGTTGCAAGCTTGAGAGCGCCTTCGCGAACGATCTGTCATCCCGAGCGTCGAGCGAGGGACCTGGGCGGGTGGGTGCGCAAGGGATGAGCATCGCGCCGCCCATCCCCCAGGTCCCTCGCTCGACGCTCGGGATGACAGCGAAACAACACTATCGCAACGTTCCTCCCGCTCAGGACCACGGGGTACACTCCGCAGCGTATGCCCTACTTCTTCTCCGTCACGCTCGTCGTCCTGGTCTGGCTGGCCATCGTCTACCTCAATGAGCGTCACGGGCTTCTGAGCTGTGACCACTTCTCCTCGCCAGCGGCGAAATACTTCGCGTACGCGTGGATCGGCGCGTTTCTGATCCTGATGGCCGTGCTGGTCACCGGAGCGGCGCTCTCGCCTCCGACGGCAAAAGAGCTGCTCAAGACGCCGTTCTACAGTCTCTTCGGGCTTCACGTTCTGCTCGTCGTCTTTCTCCTCGGATGGTGGCTGGCCAGCGGACGGCCGGCCATTCGCGAGTTTCTCAACATTCGCCACGAGCGCCCGGGCGAAGTCGTGGCCATCGGTGTGGCTGTCGGCGTCGGCGGCTGGATCCTCACCATCATCGTCGCGCTGCTCGTCGCGCTGCTGCTGAAGAGTGCCGGCGTGCTCGAGGAAGCTCCGCAGCCGCCGCCGATGATCGGCTGGATGGCCGCGCTCCCGATCTGGAAGAAAGCGCTCATCGTTCTTTCGGCGATGACGGTGGAGGAGGCGTTCTTCCGCTCGTTCCTGCAGAAGCGCATCGGCCTTCTGGCATCGACCATCCTCTTCGCGCTCGCACACTTCACCTACGGCAACCCGCTCCTGCTCATCGGAGTGACCGTAATCTCGCTAATCATCGGCGTGACGTTCTATCGCACCAAGAACGTGATTCCGGGCGTACTCGCACACGGCGTCTTCGACGCCATCCAGCTCTTCGTCATCGTCCCGTTCGCCTTCCGGCTGATGGGCGCGGGAGGATAGCGCTGCGCGCGGCGTTCAAGCTTGCGGTGGAGTAAAAGGCGCACAGGCGTAGAGGCTCACAGGCTCACGGCGGCGAAACGTCGATCTGTGAGCCCGTGCGCCTTTGAGCCTGTGAGCCTGTGCACCTACTGCTCCGACACCACGACCCCTTCGCCTTCGAAGCGGATCTGAAAACCGGCGACGCCTTCGGTCGCGATCATCACCGTGTCGAGCGAGCGGTCGTCCACGACCGTGGGGATGACGTTACCGGTCCAGGCCACGAGGGCGTTCGAGGAAATCGAGAGAGGGTACTCGCGGGAGACGCGCATCGTCAGCGGCTCGATCGACGTCGAGATCGCCAGCGAGCCCTTGCCGAAGATCTTCACCACGTCGATCTTGCGTTGGTACGTGCCGTCGTAGATCGGCTCGACGCGATACGTCAGCGAGTCCTCGAGCGCGAGGAGGTTGCTTCCCTCGACGTAGATGAACTCGTCGTTCAGATCGAGGAGGAACGTCTTGCGTCCCTTCTCGTAGACGAAGATCTTCCCCTGCCCCACGCCCTTCACCAGCGTCTGCGCCGTCGTACCGACCAGCCCTGACTCGGCGACGAACTTGAGATTGCCGGAGTAGCTGGAGACCGTGCCGCGCTTCACGTGGACCGAGCGGGCGAAGTTGATCTCCAGGAATCCGTTCTCGTGCAACGTGAAGGTCTTCGACGCTCCCTCGATCTTGCGCGCGACGTCGATCTTCTTCGCCTCGACGTGCTGCGGCTCGTCGACGGCATCCTGAAGCTTGCGCGCCGCCGTGATCGCCGCGTTGTTGATCGGCGCAGTCGTCTCGGCGGGCGGCGGGATGTTCGGCGTCACGACCGTGCCCGGTTGCGTGCGCGCGGCGTTCGCGGCGCGCGCGATCTGCTCGGCCTTCTCGTTCGTGAGGGCCACGATCTTCTGCGTGATGCGCTTCTCTTTCGGCAGTTCCTTCGCAGGCTCGGTGACCGGGGACACCTTCGGTGCCGGCGGCCGCATCTCGATCTCGACCTCGCGCACCAACTTGTCCGCGCCGGCGAATTTCAGATGCTCGATCGCCAGACCGTATTTCTTCTTCTGGCGGTACAGCAGACCGAGGTAGAGGTGCGACTTCGCGTAGTTCGGGCGTAGCTCGACCGCGCGACGGAGAAACTGCTCGGCCTCTTCCTGCTTCCCCTGCTTGAAGAGGATCAGTCCGAGGTTCGAGTGAAGAATGAAAACGTTCGGGTTCTCGGCGATCAGGCGCCGGTAGATGACTTCGGCCTCGGGGAACGCATTGGTCTTGAAGTAGACCAGTCCGAGGAGATTGAGCACGTCGGCGTCATCGCGGCGAAGTCTCTGCGCGGACTCCAGCTCCCGGCGCGCCTCGGCGTAGCGCCCTTCCTGGAACGCTTCGCGTCCTCGGTTGTAGTGCAGAAGGAAGACGCCCTGATCGAAAGGCGGCGCCATTGCCGGTTCACGCTCAGGCATGCGGCGGCGATTGTACAGGACGCGCGGTGCCGCGGTGCTCGCGACGGCACGTCAGTGTCGGCCGATGAACTTCACGCCCGGGAGCAGCGCCACCGCGACCGGCGACACGAGTCCGGCGCCGAAGCCGCCTTTCAGCTTCGACCCGCCGCGCTTCCCGGCGAACGTCTCGGCACCACCGCCGCCGTACGGGCGGCCGTTGTAAACCGTGAGCGCGCGGCGCACGTACTCGGACGTCTCGTCATACGGCGGGATGCCTCCGTACTTGAGCACCGCGTTCTCGCCGGCGTTATACGCGGCGAGGGCCCGCGGAAGGTCGTCGTTGAAAAGACGCGTGAGGTACGAGAGGTAACGCACGCCGCCGTGGATGTTCTGCTCCGGATCGTGAATCTTCGTCACGCCGAAACGTTTCGCGGTCTCCGGCATGAGCTGCATCAGCCCGCGCGCGCCCTTGTTCGAGACGCAGAGCGGATTGAAATCCGACTCGACCTGGATCACCGCGCGGACGAGCGTCGCGTCGACGCCGTACTTCGTTGCGTATTGCTCGATGTAGGGATCGTACTTCGTCCGCCGGTCGTGCCGCTTCGCCAGCCAGTTCAGATCCGAACCGCCCGTGCCGCGCGGAGGACCGCCGACGTTGTAGATGACCTTCTTGCCATCGCGCTTCACCGCGAGATGCACGTCAGACGCTGACGCGGATGCCGCGACCAACACGCCCAGCACGAGACAAGGGATACGCATGACCGAACGAAATCGTAGCACGGAACAGATCGGTTCACGGGGAACAGGTGACAGGGGACGCTTGCTCAGCGGACGAGCGTCGCCAAACCGGTGCACGGGGAACGGGCAACAGGAAACGTTTGCCCAACTAATGAACGTCCCCCGTCACCCGTCTACCGTTAACCGTTCGTTCGTCGCCACGCTCCTGCGATCTGCAAACCGCGATCTGCGATCTGCCTCACCGATTGCACATCGCGTACGCCTCGCGGAACGTCGGATTCTCATAAGCGCGCGATTCACTCTACAAACAATGTGACATTTTTAAGGAAATCGCGTTCCGGCACTGGACACTCCGTTTTGCGTTATCATTACATTCATCCAAAAAGGAAGAAAACCGTTCTCGCCTCTCGATGGAGAGTAGCGCGGGCGGCTTGAGCATTCAATCAACAACGGTCCAGACCCGAGGAGACACTATGGACGGCCTGTTGCGTTCGCTCATCAAGACGGTGCGTCGCCGTCTTCGCTCTGATGAAGAAGTCACTGTCGAAGCGGTCACGAAAGAGCTTGGCTACACGCGCCAGTATATTTCCGGGCGCTTTCACCGCATTACCGGACGCCTCCTCAGTCAATTCCTCAAGGAGAAGCGCCTGGAGAAAGCAGCGCGTCTGCTGAAAGCCGGAAACATCCGCGTGTCGCAGGTCGCCCGCCGTTGTGGCTTCGACTCCGAGAACTATTTCCGTCAGCAGTTTCGCCTTCGCTACGGAATGTCTCCTCGGCAGTTCCGCGTCAATGGAACGCTGCGCGGCGCACCGCGACGTCCCAGTATGGCGTTGGCAACAGCATAGGCAAAAGCTTAGGAGCTCTTGTTAGGCCGGCCCTGCCGGTACATCGAAGCCCGCTTCGATCCACAGATAGCGCAGCGTGTTCGCGTCATGCGCGCGCGCTCCGATCGCGTAACGCACAAAGAGCAACGCGCGGCGTAATGCCGAATGCGGTGCGGCCTTCGCCGCGAGATGCTGACGATGTTCGTCGCTGCTCGCGAACGTCACCGAGCGCAATGAGCTCTCCATCCGCACGACCGTCCCCTGCACCGCCAGCTCGCCGCGGCGCAGGAGATGGCGTCGATGCAAGAACCGCAGCTCGCCGCCATCGTTGCCGATGCGCAGCGGCTTCCCCGCGTACCAGGCCATCGGCGCGGATGCGAAAGCCCCACGCCGTTCCCGCGCCGGCGGCCTGCACGATTTCTTTCGCCAGTGCCTCGTCGACGACTTCACGCTCGCGCACGATGAGAATCCAGTCCGCGGTCGCGGCGTCGATTGCGCGATTCAGCTCCGCGCGATGCGCGTCGATCGCGTCGCGCGGCGGCACGTCGAGCACGAGCTGCTCGATGTGCGTGCAATGCGGCGTCAGCGCAACCAGATCCTCGGTGTGGACGTGCCCGAGGGTGACGACGGCGAGACGCAACTACTCCCCCAGATATTCGTGAATGCGAATGATGCGATGCGCGCGCCCCGTGGTCTCGTCGACCTCGACCATCGCACCGGACAGCCGGATGTCGCGCTTCGCGACCTCGAGCTTCTTCGGCGTGTTCATGAGAAAGCGATGCAGCGCTTCCTCCGGACGAAATCCGATGACCGAATCGTACGCGCCGGTCATGCCGACGTCGGTCTGAAACGCCGTGCCGTTCGGCAGGATGCGCTCATCCGCGGTCGGCACGTGCGTGTGCGTACCGAGCACGCACGGACACGCGGCCGTCGAGATAGCGACCCATGGCCTGCTTCTCCGAGGTCGCCTCGCCGTGGATGTCGACAAAGATCACCTTCGCCGCATCGCCGATCTCCGCCAGCTCGCGGTCCGCGCAGTAAAACGGATTGTCGATCGGTGGCATGAACACGTTGCCCATCAGCTGCAGCACCGCGACGTTCACGCCTCCCGCCGTCTGGCGGATCACTTTCCCCTTGCCGGGATTCCCCGGCGGATAGTTCGCCGGCCGCACGACCTGCGGATAGTGCTCGTAGTTGTCGACGAAATCCTTCTTGTCCCAGATGTGATTGCCGGAGGTGTAGGCGTTGATCGGCAGCTCCGACAACTCCTCCATGATCGCCTCGGTCACACCGAATCCGCCCGCGGCGTTCTCGATGTTGACGATGGTGAAATCGATCTTCTCCCGATCGATCACGCTCTCGAGTTTCTGATGCAACGCCCGCCGGCCAGGCTGGCCGACGACGTCGCCGATGTAGAGCAATCTGATCATAGCTCTCAGCTCTCAGCTCCAGGCGCAAGACTCGCAGCTCTCGTTTCTCCTGAGAGCTGCGAGCTGCCAGCTGCGAGCTACTTCGCTCGCAGGAGCACGTCGATTCCATGTGATCGGGTCGATTCATTGAACATCCGCACGCAGCTCGCAGGCGCAAGACTCGCAGCTCTCCTTTCTCCTGAGAGCTGCGAGCTGCCAGCTGCGAGCTATTTCGCGAACTCCGTCGCGCGCATCTCGCGAATCACAGTCACCTTGATCTGTCCGGGGTACTGCAGCTCGCTCTCGATCTTGCGGGCCACGTCCTTCGAAAGCCAGATCGACTGTTCGTCGCTGATCTTTTCCGAATTGACGATGATGCGAAGTTCGCGCCCTGCCTGAATGGCGAAGCTCTTGGAGACGCCTTCCATCGCGTTGGCGATCGATTCCAGACGCTCGAGCCGATGAACGTAGTTCTCCAGGATCTCGCGGCGGGCGCCGGGACGCGCGGCGGAAAGAGCATCGGCGGCGTTGACGAGCACGGCCTCGACGGTCGTCGGATCGTAATCGCCGTGGTGGCACTCCATCGCGTGGATGATCTCGCGCTTCTCGCCGTACTTCTCCAGCACCTGGCGGCCGAGCTCGAGATGCGTTCCTTCCATCTCGCGGTCGATGGCCTTGCCGATGTCGTGCAGCAGACCGCCGCGCTTGGCGATCGTGTCGTTCACGCCGAGCTCGACGGCCATGAGCGCCGCGAGCTGCGCGACTTCGAGCGAGTGCACGAGCACGTTCTGTCCGTACGATGTGCGGTAGCGCAGACGCCCGAGGAGCTTGAGCACTTCGGGATGAAGATCGGTGAGACCGATCGAGAAGGCCGCGGCCTCCCCTTCCTCGAACAACTTCTGATCGAGCTCCTGACGCACCTTCTCGACGAGCTCTTCGATGCGCGCCGGGTGAATGCGCCCGTCCTGCATCAGTCGCTCGAGCGAGATGCGGGCGATCTCGCGGCGGATCGGATCGAAGCCGGAGAGGATGACCGCTTCCGGCGTGTCGTCGACGATGAGATCGACGCCCGTCGCCAGTTCCAGCGCGCGGATGTTGCGACCCTCGCGGCCGATGATGCGTCCCTTCATGTCTTCCGACGGGAGATCGACGACCGAGACCGTGTTCTCGGCGACGTAATCCGAGGCCATGCGCTGGATGGCCATGCCGAGGATCTTCTTCGCCTTCTGATTTCCGAGCTCCGTGGCCTCGCTCTCGATGCGCTTCATGATGTTCGCGGCTTCGAGTTTCGCTTCGTTCTCGATGCCGCGGATCAGCTCGCGCTTCGCTTCGTCGACGGTGAGTCCGGCGACCTGTTCGAGGCGATGCCGTTGCGCTTCGATCAACTCGTCGAGCTCGGTCTCTCTCCCCTCGACGCGCTTCTCGCGGTCGTTGAGGCTCCGGTCCCGTTTCTCGACCTCGGCGCTGCGGCTCTCGACCTGCTGCGTCTTCTTGTCGAGGCCTTCTTCCTTCTGCTGGAGTCGTTTCTCGACGGACTTGATCTCGTCGCGGCGCTGCTGCGCCTGCTTGTCGAACTCCGACCGCATCTGCAGAAGCGTTTCCTTCGCTTCCAGATCCGCTTCCTTGACGCGCGAGTTGGCCTGCTTGGTCGCGTCCTGAATGAGGCGTTCGCCGGCACGGCGCGCCTCCTCGAGCTGCGCTTCCGCGCGCTTCCGGGATACCGCGGCCCAGGTCAGGGCCAGTACCACCGCGACGGCGAGTCCTACGCCGATCGCGATCAACACCTGGATGATGTTCAAAACCGCACCTCCGCAAAGGAGGCTCGCGCTGTGAAGGAGGTAATTCGGAGTACCCCGCCTGAGCCGTGTGGTGATTCTTACCTGAACCTGTACGAGACAGGTGGGCGCCCTGCCCGTGCCGTTAAGCTACCTTCTGAGCTCCCCCGTGGGGACGAAGGCGTGCACGCGACCCGGGACGCGAGCTACCCGAGATAAGAAGTACGGTTCAGGGTTTAGATCGAGCATCACGAACTCTGCAGGGACTCCAAACCAATTGCTGTTAAAAATCAGGTGCTCAGCCTAATACCTTGCTGAGCCGATCTGATATTTCCTCCGTTCTCTCGATCCAGATTCCCGCGGCATCCTCCCGCTGGCGTCTGAACCTCGAAAACTCATCGGCTATGTTCAAAGCCGCCAGGATTGCAATCTTCATCGGGTCGACGGTCGCAACCTGCGCCGCCACCTCCCGCATCCTGGTATCGACAAACCGCGCAAGCTCCAATAAGTAGTCTGGGTCACCGTCCCCACGAACGTTGTACATCTGACCAAAAATCTCGACCCCAGTCGAGGCGTTGGTCGAGTCGTATTTCGCGTCCATGGAGCAAGTTACCCTGAGACGCGGGCGATTATAGCATCGGCGCCTTCGGCGGTTGTCAGTTGTCGGTGATCGGTTGTCTGGGAGGTCTCGCCCACGCGAAAACTCCCGGAGAACTGACAACTGACAACCGACTACCCGCTTTACTCCGCCGGGCCGAACTTCGCGCCGGACAGCCAGTCGATGATGACCCGGCCGTCTCGGCAGACCCAGGGCACGGGCGCCCATGTCGGGAAGCACGCGACGATCTCGGAAGTAGTAGTTCAAATTGCGATGAACCGCGCCAAGGCCATGCCTTTCGAAGTTTGAACTACTAATTCCGAAGATCTTCGCGTGGCGCAACCATTCGGAGCGCAGGCTTCGAGCCTGCCGGACCGTCGGCGTCTCGCCGGCTGGTGCGGCGGCGTCCCGCGCCGCCGCCCTGTTGCCAGAACGAACTGCGTGCTAATTTTCAGTTATCGCGATGGCGAAAGGGTGAGGGCGCGGGACGCCCTCACTCCAGCCGGCGAGACGCCAGCGGTCCGGCAGCCATCTGAGGTTTTAAGTCAAGCGTCAAGCTGCGATGAACTTGGTCACGGGGGACTGTTCTCGCGTCAGTCGTTCGACATGGAGCTGTTCGTCGTAGGGAGTGTGGTTCATCCAAAGTCGGAACAGGATGCGGATCCATCGGAATGCGAGTGTTCGGATGGCTTCATGATGAAGAGCGCCGCGTTGTCGCTGCTGTTGATAGACAGCCTTGGCCCAGGACGACTTGGGAATCGAAGCTTTTGCAAACTCGTGGAAGGTTTGCCGGAGGAACTTTGGATAGCCCCATCGGGCGTGGACCCGGCGGTATTTGCCGCTCTGCTCGACCACCGGCGCAATCCCGGAGTAGCACTGGAGTTCGGACGGATCGGTGTAGCGGGTCCGGTCCGTACCAAAGGCGACCGCGAGGCGCGGCGCCAGGACCGCGCCAGCGCCGGGCAAGGAGGCAAAGATCTCGCGATCGGGATGATCGTCCCACGCGACCGACATCGCTTGGTCGTAGATTGCGATCTGCGCGTCGAGCACCTCGATGAGCGCGATCTGCGCTTGCGCGTAGCGCGACCATCCGGCGAGGGCGACCTCATCGCGCAGAAGAGGCACTGCCGAGTCGAGCAGCTTGCGTAGAGCGCTGACCCGCGCCGCGACCTTCCGACAGCGGTTCGTGCGAAGAAACTGTTCCAGCTCGGCCGGCGTTGCCCTTTGCAGCTCCACCAGCGTTGGCCACAACTTCAGAGCTGCCAGCAGGAGCTTCGATGTTTCTCCGCCAAACCACGGCAACGACTGAGGAAAGAAGTTCTTGAGCGCCGCAGACAACGCATGCGTCGCGGCGGTATGTTGATCCACAAGCGATCGTCGATGCTCGGCCAACATCCGCAGTTCCCTGGTCGCGGCGTCCTCGGGTTGCCAGATGCGCAAGGCCGAAAGGTGCTTGACGGCAAACTCGCAAATCAACGCTGCGTCCGATGGATCGTCACTCGCGCCGCTCAAGCGAAGCGAGTCCCGATACGACTTGGAAGCACGCGGGTTGATCGGCACGATCGCTATGTACTCGTACTGAGCCAGCGCGTAGATCAGACTCGAACAACCCTGCTCGAGCGCCACCACAATCGTCCCTGCCGGATACCGCTCGCGAATCTCTCGCATCCAGTCATGAACTTCCTCGGCGGAACTCCCGAGCGTTCCCGACCTCCGCGTCCCGTCCCGACTCTCGATCGTGTAAGCGTGCTTCTGATCACCCCAGTCCACCCCAACCAACGCTACCCATTCCATCGCTCCCTCCTCACCGTCCTGGGGCACGCTGGCTTTGGTTCTGCGCAGGCCTTATAGTCAGTCCGGAACGGACAGCATCTGAGTATGCGTCTCGACCAAAGCGCACCGCTGGGTCGTAGGGCTGCCGGTAAGCGTCGGCGCTCGGATGCCAGATACGTAACCCAGCGGTGCGTACCCCGCTTCTACTCTCCTCGCTCTCGCTTCTCAGGTAAAGCTGCGTCTCCCGACGGGGCCCTTCTGAAATGCTGACAACGGGGGAGGAGAACGGTGCAGGAGCACCTATAAGGCTGAAAGCCTGCGCTCCCTTTCGGCTGCGGCTTCGCCGCGTTAGTTAGGATCCTTCGCTCACGCGCGCCCATCCACCTCACTCAGGATGACGGACTCAAATCTTTCGCGGGCCGGGAACTTTGCCCGCACGGATCCCGGCCCGTCTACTTCCTGTAGGCGCAATGTCCAAAATGAGACAACCCCCATGATTCCAAACTCTTGCGTCAAACGACTCTCGAATCTGAGCCATTGACTTACGCTACGTTACCGCCATACGTTAGGAAGCGTGACTGCCGCCGCCCACCTGTTCGAGCCCCGTTTGCCATTGGCCGGCGAAGTGCTCGAAACCTCGCAGACAACCGATAACCGACAACCGGCAACCGATCCCCGTCTCGCGCATCTTCGCGCTTCGCTCGCCGGAACCGCGGCCGCGAAGATGATGAATGCGACGGAGCTGTTGCGCGCTCTCGCGAAGGAACGCCGCGAGGAATCGATCCCCACGACCCTCCCCGCTTTCGACATGCTCCTCGGCGGCGGTCTTCCGCGCGGCAAGATGGTCGAGCTGATCGGCGGTCGCCGCACCGCGGGGCGCTTTTCCGTCGCGCTCTCCGCGCTCGCCGCGGCGACGAGCATGGGCGAAGCGGCAGTGCTCGTCGATCTCGGCGATCATCTCGATCCGCAGCTCGCCGAAGCGAACGGCGTCGACCTTCAGCGCCTTCTCTGGATCCGTCCGAAGACGATCAAGCAGGCCGTGATGAGCGCGGAGATGATCGCCGCCACCGGGTTCCAACTCATCGTGCTCGACCTCGGGCTTCCCCCGCTGCCGGGACGCCGCGTTCCCGACGCCGCGTGGGTGCGACTCGCGCGAACCGCCGAAGCGCACGGCACGGCGATGCTCGTCTCGACTCCCTGGGCGCTCACCGGAACGGCCAGCGAAGCGGTGATGAAAGGGGGCAGCACGCACGCGCACTGGATCGCCGCGCGCAACGCTCCGCGCCTTCTGCAAGGCATCGACGTCCCGCTCTCCCTCGAAAAGCATCGCCATCTCAAGCCCGGCTCGCACGCGACGCTCACGCTCGCGATGCTGCCGTGACCGGAGCGCCTCGCTCACCATGGTCCGCATCGCCTGCTTCTACGTTCCCATGTTTCCGCTCGCCGCGCGCTTGCGCAGCGAGCCCGATCTGCTGCACGAAGCGATCGCCATCGTCGACGGCACCGGCAACAACGCCCACATCGTCGCGGCGACGCGACGCGCGCGGACGAAAGGGATCCGTCCCGGGATGTCGCTCGCACAGGCGCGCTCGATTCTCCCGAAACTGATCGCGCGTGCACGCGACACCGAATGCGAGCGCACTGCGCAGGAAGCGCTGTTCGAAGTCGCGGAAACGTTCTCGCCGCGCGTCGAAGATTCCGGCGAAGGATTGCTGTACGTCGACGTCACGGGGATGGATCGGCACTATCGGTTGGCGGTTGTCCCCTCGTCATCCCCTGACAACCGACAACCGACAACCGACAACTCCGCTCCCGAATCCAATCTCGCCCGCGCCGCGATGCACGCCGCCGAGGAGATCGGACTTCCCGCGCGCGTCGGCATCGCGGCGAGTAAACTCGCCGCACGCGTGGCCGCGGAGCTGCCGAAGTCACCGACCGTCGTCGAAGCGGGAAAAGAATCGGAGTTCCTCGCGCCGCTTCCGTTGGAACGACTCACCCCCGAGCTCGATGCGGCAACGACGCTCAAACGCTGGGGCATTACCTCCGCCGGCGAGCTGGCCAGCCTTCCGGAAAGCGAAGTCGCCAGTCGCCTCGGCGAGCTCGGACGCGAGCTGCACTACGCCGCGCGCGGCATCGATCCGCGTCCGCTCATCCCGCGCGTCCTTCCGCCCGAGTTTCGCGAAGGGATGGAGCTCGAATGGCCGCTGGTCGCGCTCGAGCCGTTCCTCTTCATCGCCAACTCCGCTCTCGATCGATTGACGCAAGCGGATGGAGATCCAGGGCTTCGCCTGCAAACGCCTCGAGCTCACGATGAACCTCGAGCCCGACGGCTTTCACGCGCGCGCCATCGACCTCCCCGCGCCGACGCGCGACGTGAAGACGATGCTCACGCTGCTGCGGCTCGAACTCGAGAAGACACCGCCCGGCGCGCCGGTCATCGGCTTCACCCTCGTCGCGCATCCCGATCGTCCGCGCCGCGCGCAACTCTCGCTCTTCGGCCCCGCCGCGTTGTCGCCGGAGAAACTGGCGACGACGATCGCCCGCCTCATCTCTCTCCTGGGCGAAGATCGCGTCGGCATGCCCATGGCGGTCGACGGACATCTTCCCGAACGCTACGCCATCGGCGACTATGCTCCCCCGCCTCCACCGAACCTGCGCAACCAGGCGCTCAAGAGCCGCAGCCTCCTCGCCGGTCGCGTCTTCCGCCCGCCGGTCCCGGTCGAAGTGATCACGCGCGAGGCCGAGGGGCAGCTCCAGATCACCTCGATCAACAGCCCGACCGACGTCTCCGGCAGCGTGCGCATCTCGTCCGGACCGTGGCGCATCGAGTCCGGCTGGTGGAGCGACGCCCCCGCCGCCCGCGAATACTGGGACATCGAGCTCGAACGCGGCGGGATCTATCGCGTCTACCAGTCCGCAGCATCGACGGAATGGTTCGTCGACGCAAGGTACGACTAGTTTGGAGTGCGGCGATTGAGCTGCCGCTTTGAATCGTGTGGCGCGAACCATCAACGTGCGTCGCTCGATGCACGCCGTCAGAACAACGCGGCAGAAACAATCACGCACATCGTTCGAGGCACGCGATTAAAAAGCGGTGACTGCACGTGTAACGTTTCGGACGATCTCGCGACTATCCCTGTGCGCGAAGTCTGCGCTAACCGAAGGGAAGAGAATGAGAATCGTGAGAAGTGTCTGTGCCGCGGCGGCGGCGATCGTGCTGTTGCTGCCTTCAAGGACGATGATTGCGGAGACGCCGAAAAGCGCCCCCACGATCTCGGCCATCGCCGTTCCGGCGCCGCTATCGTGCATCGGCAGCCAGGTGAGGCTCGGCGGGAAGTGTCGTTCGAAGCAGTGGATCGACGACAACCTGGCGACCACATCGCCCTTGCTGGCGTTCGCTGCCTGCCCGACGGACGCCGGTTGCGCGATCTGGTTTTCGGAGCTCGACTCGTCGGACTCGCCGTCGTCGAAGTCGACCGTCCATTTCCTGGCGAACGACAGTTGCACCGGGACGGTGAACTGCATCGGCGGATTTGCGGAGATTGCCCGGCTGAAATTCGCCTACACCTTTGATACGTCGGGCGCTCCGACCGGGAAGGTGAGCATCACCCTGCTGGCCACCGCGGGTGTGGCCGGCAACAAGTTCGCCATGAGCCAGAAACTCGGCTCGTTCGAATGGACGGAGAGCCTTTCGGGCTATAGCTATTCCGTCTATGACTCGCGCGGCAACAAGATCGCGACCGGAAGCGCTTTGATTCAAGCCTCGGGAGGGGATTCCTCCAACTGGAGTGCGGTCAGCTGCCAGAACACCGTAAAGGCACTCGCCGCAGCGGGGGGCAGGGCGGTGGGCATCTGGATCGGTACCACGGTCATCATGACGCAGGCGACGGCGCTGGCAACGCTGGCCGGCAGTTCAGGGAACTTTCTCGGATCGGCGATCGTGTTCAATGCCGGCCTCGTGCTGGCGAAGTCGGCCGAGGTGATCGGCGGCGCCCTGGGCTTGACTCTCGGCATCTACGCGAACGAGCACGATCTCTGCGGAGAGTTGGCGAAGCTGATCGGCCACGGCCCCGGCACATCGCTGCCGCCGCCCGATTTACCCGATCCTCCGGAGTTGCCGACGTTCCTCGATGAATGCCCGAATCAGACGCACGTCGACTATTGCGAGGACACCAGCAACTGCTGGACCGAAAAACAGTGCACGTATGTGACGATGAGCCCGACGGACGGAGCCGACGGCGCCGGGACCCTGAGCTGCGTCTATATCCATAAATGCGGGACAAAGAGGTGTTGCGCGCCGAACTGACCTGCAGACTCGTTCTCGGGTTGTCCGTTGTCCGTTGTCTGCGAGAACAAAAGCTCCGGACAACCGACAACCGAGAACGGATCTGCGAATGCACCGCTGCGATCCGCGAACCCACGATCGATCTGCGGTCATCTCGATCGTGGCTCGCCGGAGGCATCGTCGAGATCCACTCCTATCGAGCGGGCGTTCGCCGACTGCATCGTTGCATTCGCGCTTGCCATCGTCGATATCCCCCCATATCGAGCGTAGGTTCGCCGACCACACCGTTGCCTTCGCGGATGTGATGGTCGATATCCGGGGATCTCGAGCGAGGGTCGGCGGACCTCACCGTCGAGATCCCCTCATCTCGAGCGTGGGTTCGCCGACCCCACCGTTGCGTTCGCGCCAGTCATCGTCGATATCCGGGGATCTCAAGCGAGGGTCGGCGGACCTCGCCGTCGAGTTCCCCCCATATCGAGCGTGGGTTCGCCGACCACACCGTTGCCTTCGCGGACGAGATCGTCGATATACGTGGATATCGATCGTGGCATCGCGGACGAGATCGACGACATGCGGGCATGTCGATGGCGGGGCGACGCAACCTCGGCAGAGCCTGGATCGTCTCACGATGAGGATGGCCAACGACGATCCGAGGTCCGCTCCTCCGCCCGATGAGGTGGAGGTCGCGGCGGTAGAGAGATCCGAGGAGGGACGGGTGTCCTCGCCGCCGAATGCGCTCGCGGTCGAAGGGTCGTCGCCGCCGTCGCTGGTGGATCCGGAGACGCTGGTGCTCGGGCTGCGGTACCTGCAACGGCAGATTCCGGGGTTCGTGCAGTTGTCGCTCGCCCAGAAGCGGTCGATGGCCCGAGCGGCGTATCTCGATCGGGAGTTCGTGGAGACAGGGATCCATGTCGCCGGCGCGTGGGACAAAGCGGAGGCAATCATCGGCCGGAGCCCGGAGGAGCTGCGGCGGGATGCCGAGGATTCGCGCCGGTGGGATGACGTAGTGCGCGAGCTGCGGGCGCTCGTGAACGGAATCGCCGATGCCAATCTGGCGCGAAAGCACCGCCTCGGCAGGGACATCCTGAACATCTATGTACTTCTCGGGGGCCGGATCCGCCACACCGACCCCGGCACTGTTCACCTCCGTCCGTATTACGAGGAGATGAAACGCCTCTACCTCCGCCGGCTCGAGAAGAGGAAGGCTCGCGGGACGGCGAAGGAAGAAGATCCGGACCCGGCGAAGGAGTAGTCGCCGCCGAGTGGCGCGGGTTCGGTGTTTGTTGTACCCGCTCACGTCGGCGCGCACGGGAACGTTCGCCGTCTCTCGCGTTCGGCTAAGGCTTCTCGATCTCTTCCACGGATTCTTCGACCAGCACACCATCGCGAACGAAGACCAGCTTCGTTCCGGTTCGACGTGCCAGCTCACGCGCGCTTCGGGCGGCTCGCATCAACGCACGCGGAACGGCCTGCATGTCCGCATCGGGAAGGCGAGATTTGAGTTGCTCGGGAATCGGATCGAGCGTTTCAGATGCCTTGCTCATCGATTGATGCCTTCTTCGATCTGCCGCGGCACCGGTCCACTATTGTCGATCCATACCCAATAGTCGACTCGCTGTCGATAGATCTCGAGAAAGTTTCTCATACCGCTGGCGAAGCGCCGCCGAATCACGTCCTCGGGCACATCGTGACCACCCTGCTGCACCCGCATCGCGACTCGCGCGATCGCTTCCTCGGCAGTAGCGAGAGAAAGAAAGATCAGCTTCACGTTGAAACCCGCGTCGCGCCACTTCGCGATCCGATGGAGATATGTGTGCCCCGATAACGTCGTCTCGAACGCAAAGCTGCGACCTTCATCGAAGTTGAGATCAATCTCCTCGAGCATCAACCTCCCTGCCCGAATCGCGGCAATCTCCGGCCGAAAGGGAGAGAGTCCCGCGGCCATTCGGCCCTGCGATGATGACGATCCTCTTCTGCTCGCTCATCTCCTCGACATCGTAGCAGGCACTTTTTGCGTCGGATCGAGGTCACCCCATGGCGTTCTCACAAACTCCGACCAAAAGGTATACTAGTCAGAATGACTAGATCTCGAGGCACGCCCACACGCGCCGCATCGCGCACCGGCCGATGGGCACTGCAGGATGCGAAGGCGCGGTTCAGTGAAGTCGTGCGGAAAGCGAAAAGCGAAGGGCCGCAGCGGATCACCGTCCACGGCCGCGAGGAGGTCGTCATCGTTTCCGTCGAGGAGTACCGGCACATCAAGGGCGAGGCGAGCGGTCAGGCGCTCGTGAAGCTGCTACAGGACTCGCCGCTGCGCGACGTCACGATTGAGCGGGTGCGCACGCGTGGGCCCGTTCGTCCCGTCAAGCTGTGATGGAACCGTGACCGGCTGGCTGCTCGACACGAACGTCCTCTCGGAGTTGCGCCGCCCGAGGCCTGAGGCCAAGGTCGTCCAATTCGTCTCCGGCCAGTCGCTCGACCGCCTCTACATCAGCGTCGTCACCTTTGCCGAGATTCGCTTTGGCATCGAGTCGGTGAAGGACGTCGCGCGCAGGAGCGAGCTGAATGAATGGCTCGAGCACAAGTTGCGACCGATGTTCGAGGATCGCGTCCTCGAGATCAGCGAAGACATCATGCTGAAGTGGCGGCTCTTGGTGGAAAGCGGACGAAAGAGCGGGCATACGTTCTCGGAGCCGGACCTGATCATCGCCGCGACCGCGCTGCATCACGGACTGACGATCGTCTCGCGAGACACGAGCGATTACGAGCAGGCAAAGGTGCCGGTGCTGAATCCATGGAAAGCAACGGTGTGAAGTCTCTGTTCTCCAATGAATCTTTCCACCAAGTCCCTGTAGAGCCTTTGCTCCCTTCGCCCACCGCGAAAATGGCGCGTGAATGGACACAACCCTGCGCTTTTCGATTACCTGCAGCTTTCCGGCACGCCGGAGGAGCTGTCTCCCTCATGCGAGAATCTGCGGGTGTCGTTCGAAGATGATCTCGCCGACGCGAAAGGGCGCGCTCGTGGAGCCGTCTTCCATCATTACTCGGCACGCGCCGCGAAAACGAAGTTCCTCGTCGTACTCAATCACACGTGGCCACCGCCTGACGGTCTCGTCGTGTACGCATTCACGACGACCAACGTCGATTACTTCGCCGCTGCGCGAGTACCGGAAAACAGTATCGTGCGGCTCGAGCCTGGTGATTACCCATTCGTCAAAGCACCGACTGTCATCGATCTGACGCGGCCGGAGCCGGAGCACCTGTCGGCGATCGTGAGCGCTCGAGACTTCAAGTTCGTCGTGCAACTCCGTCCCGAACATGTGAAGGCGATCGATGCCGCGGTTCGGGCATCGACGAGAATCACCGGCAAGTTGAAGAAGCTGATTCTTGCGAATTACGGCTAACGCGCGGCGCGGGCAAGCTCGCGCTCAGCGGGTGTCGTCCTACGGGTGGCAAGTTCCTCGGCGACATCGCGATCTTCCTGCTGGGCCTCGACAAAACGGAGCATGTCCGCGGCCTCGGGATGTCCTTCGAAAAAGAGTCGATAGTCCATGATCACGCTGCTGCCCGGCGCTCGCTGCTCGTTCGCCATTTTCCAAGCCGGTTGATCGTGGGACTCCTGGCTTAATTGCCACGACGACTTCGATCCGCATGTTTTCAATGCGAACTCGAGAGCTTCGATGTCCGATTCTGAAAAGACATCGAGGTCCGGCTTCTTCTTCGCCCGGAAGACGGGGTGCTTCCGAAAGAACCTGTCCACGGTGACGTATTCGGCGAAGAGCTCTTTCCCCACGGGCGGATACTGCGAATCGTGAGCAATTACGTCATTCATGACGTTCAGGGACGCGGAGGGAACCGGGCCGTACTCCATGCACGCGTAAAGGTCGCCGATCACAGGGCGCCCATAAGTCAGAAGGTGGTACTTGTCCGCGTGGAAAAGCAGCTTCGCTGCCTTCATCTTGTCGAGATCACGCACACCGCTATCGGCGAAGAAAACCAACGCCTGAACCAACTTCTCGGGAGCGAAGCGAAATCGAATATGCGCCATGGTCGTCAGGTGAAAAGCGTGCGAGTGCACTGCTAAGTGTACCTCGCCTACCCCCCCCCACAACAGCATTCGGGAAGGGAGTCTCATTCCAGCGAAAGAGCAACTCACCCCACCTCCCGTAGATTCTTTGCCCCCATCCCCCACCCTCGAAACAATATCCGCTTGAGCGGACGCAAACCGACGCGCGATTTCGATGCGCTCTCGATCACCTACCACCCTCCCGGCGCGCAAAAGGAGAAGGTCAAAGAAAAGGCCCAACTCCGCAACAACTCCCGGACAACCGACCACCGACAACCGAGAACCAATGCTCGTCCCTACGCCGAGCTCCGCGCCGCCTCCGCGTTCGCGTTTCTCGACAGCGCATCCCTCCCCGAGGATCTCATCGCCGGCGCGGCGCAGAGGGGGCTGCCGGCGATGGCGCTGGTCGATACGAATGGCGTGTATGGCGCGCCGCGCTTCTATTCGGCGGCGAAGAAAGCGGGCGTGCGCGCGCTTGTGGGATCGGAGCTGATCCTCGGAGACAACAAACGCCTCACGCTCCTCGTCGAGAATCACACCGGCTACAAGAACCTCTGCAAGCTGATCACCGCCGGCTCCGCGAATCATCCGAAAGGACACGCACGATTCACATGGGAGCAGGTCGAGAAACACGCCGAGGGGCTGCGTTGTCTGACGCGCGCCGATGAAGTGACGCTGCACAAGATCAGTGGCATCTTCAAAGGGCGCACGCACGTCGAGCTGCAGCGTCACTCCCGGCGCGACGAGGAGCATGACAACGTCCGCCTCGTCGATCTCGCCCGGCGCATGCATCTACCTCTCGTCGCGACGAACGGCGTCCGCTACGCGACTCCCGCCGCCAAAGAGCTGCACGACGTCCTCACCTGCATCCGCGAAGGGCGCAACGTCGACAACGCCGGCCGGCTCCTCGGCATCAATCGCGAGCGGCACATCAAGAGCGCCGCGGAGATGGCGAAGCTCTTTGCCGATCTCCCCGAGGCGATCGACGGCGCCTGGGATCTCGCGAACGCACTGCAGCTTCACGCTCGCCGACCTCGGCTACCAGTTCCCCGACTATCCGCTGCCGCCCGGCGAGACCAACGATTCGTTCCTGCGCAAGATCGACCTGGAACGTCGGCGACGACGCGCTACCGCCCGCTCACCGCGCGCGCGCAGGCGCAGATCGAGCGCGAGCTGAACATGATCGAGAAGCTCGATCTCGCCGGCTACTTCCTCATCGTCTGGGACATCGTCCACTTCTGCACCGCGAGAAGATCCTCGTGCAGGGCCGCGGCTCGGCGGCCAACAGCGCGGTCTGCTACGCCCTCGGCATCACCGCCGTCGATCCGGTGGGGATGGAGCTGCTCTTCGAGCGCTTCCTGTCCGAGGAGCGCGGCGAGTGGCCGGACATCGATCTCGATCTGCCGTCCGGCGATCAGCGCGAGAAGGTCATCCAGCACGTCTACGAGAAGTACGGCAAGCACGGCGCGGCGATGACCGCCAACGTCATCACCTATCGCGGCCGCTCCGCCGCGCGCGAAGTCGGCAAGGCGCTCGGCTTCTCGCTGGAGCAGGTCGACAAGCTCTCGAAGACCGTGAGCACCTGGCACTTCGGCGAGATCCAGCGAACCGATCGACAACGCTCGCGCAGCGAGCTCGCGAACAGCGGCTTCGACGCCGAGGATCTGCGCGTGCAGCACTTCATGCGCCTCTACCTGCAGATCCAGGATCTGCCGCGCCACCTCGGCCAGCACTCCGGCGGCATGGTGATGTGCCAAGGGCGCCTCGACGAGGTCGTGCCGCTCGAACCGGCGTCGATGCCCGGCCGCGTCGTCATCCAGTGGGACAAGGAAGACTGCGCCGACCTCGGCATCATCAAGGTCGATCTGCTCGGCCTCGGCATGATGGCGGTGCTCGAGGAAGTGATTCCGATGATCCGCAGCATGCGAGAAGAACGAAGTCGATCTCGCGCATCTGCCGCAGGACGATCCGCTCGTCTACAAGATGCTCAACGAAGCCGACACGATCGGCATGTTCCAGGTCGAAAGCCGCGCGCAGATGGCGACGCTGCCGCGCCACGCGCCGAAGTGCTTCTACGACATCGTCGTGGAGGTGGCGATCATCCGTCCCGGCCCGATCGTCGGCGGGATGGTCCATCCGTTCTTCGATCGCCGCCAGGGCAAGGAGCCGGTCGAGTATCCGCATCCCTGGCTCGAGCCGATCCTCGAGCGCACGCTCGGCGTGCCGCTGTTCCAGGAGCAGCTGCTGCGCATCGCCATGGTCGCCGCCGACTTCACCGGCGGCGAGGCCGAGGAGCTGCGCCGCGCGATGGGCTTCAAGCGCTCGATGGAGCGGATGGGCGAGATCGAGAAACGCCTGCGCGACGGGCATGACGAAGAACGGGATCGCCGGCGAAGCGCAGGACCAGATCGTCAAGTCGATCACCTCGTTCGCGCTCTACGGCTTCCCCGAATCGCACGCCGCGAGCTTCGCGCTGATCGCCTACGCCAGCGCCTATCTCAAGGCGCATTACCCGGCCGCGTTCTACGTCGCGCTGCTCAACAACTAGCCGATGGGCTTCTATCACCCGGCGACGCTGGTCAAGGACGCGCAGCGCCACGGCGTGAAGGTGTTCCCCGTCGACGTGAATCACTCCGGCTGGATGTGCCGCTGGGAAGACGGCGGCGTCCGCCTCGGCATGCGCTACGTGAAAGGCCTGCGCGCCGAGTCGGGCTTGCGTGTCGAAGCGGCGCAACCATTTGCATCTGTCGAAGACCTCGCACATCGCGCAACACTCCGCGACGAACCGATGACCAAGCTCGCCTACGCCGGCGCACTCGCGTCCTTCGGCATGACACGCCGCGCCGCGCTCTGGCAGGCGTCATACGCGGCGAAGAATGCGGGAGAGTTGTTCGCGCCGACGAGATCGCAGATCGCAGATCGCGGATCGCAGGAGCCACGGATACGTGGGATGAACGCGACCTCTCCACTTCCCGAGATGTCTCGCATCGAAGAATCGATGGCTGACTACATGTCCATGGACCTCACGACCGGCAAACACCTTCTCGAGCACTACCGCCCGCAATTGCAGCGCGACGGCATCCTCTCCGCCGCCGATCTCAAACGCGTTCCCAACGGCAGCCGCGTCACCACCGCCGGTGCGGTCATCGTCCGTCAACGCCCCGGCACCGCCAAAGGCTTCGTCTTCCTCACCCTCGAAGACGAAACCGGCCTCGCCCAAGCCATCGTCAGCCCCACCCTCTTCTCCGACCAACGCTCCACCATCCTCACCCACTCCGGCCTCATCATCGAAGGCATCGTGCAAAACGGCGAAGGACAGGCGTCGGTCCGCGCGGAAAAGTTCTGGCCGTTAGAGGGCGTGGAGGGGGTGAATAGCCATGATTTTCATTGAGGGCCGTTCGGTCCACTACTGGACTACCTCGCCGTTTCGCAGCAACTGCCCTGTCATCCCGAGCGTCGAGCGAGGGACCTGGGGGACGGGCGGCGCGTAACTCGAGCCTCGTGCCACCCACCCGCCCAGGTCCCTCGCTCGACGCTCGGGATGACAGGTTAGGGTTTGCCGCGTGTCTCATCGATGAGCGTTCACGTTTCCGTGCCGGCCGAGGCGGCCAGCGCTACGTAGCGCGGCGAATCGCCACCAAACTGCGAATTGTCGTTGTCAGTGCCTCTCCCCGTTCGCAGCCTCATCGCGGTGGGGAGAGGGGACTGGTGCAAATTCAAGTCGCTTACAATCAACTCGATGACGACCACTCCTCTGGCGCCCGTTCCTGTCGACGCTGCGCCTGCGGACACGGCGCAGCGGAAGCCGTTGCCGTGGGAAGAGGGCGTGGCTTACGTCGTCATCCTCGCGGGCGTGCTGTTCGCGCTTATGCAGCATCTCGTGTCGGCGGTCATCGTCGGGCTGACGCTGTATCTGATCCTGAATCGCGTTTCGAGAGGCATTCATGGGCGATTCACGCGCGGGTGGGTGCGGCCGCTCGCGCTGCTCATCGTCACCGTCTCCATTGCCGGCTTGATCACGGCGGGGATCGCGTTGCTGGCGACGTTGCTGCGGCGCGGGGCGGGGAATCTGCCGGAGATGATGGAGCAGATGGCGGACATCCTCGGCTCGGTGCGGCTGTGGCTGGGCGGGGTTGGGCGGCAGTTCATCCCCGAGGTCATGACCGACGCCGAGGACTTCAAGGCCATGGTCATGGCGTGGCTCAAGACCCATGCGCAGGCGCTGCGATTGGGCAGCATGTGGATCGGCATCGGGCTCGTGCACATGATCATGGGCGGGCTGTTGGCGATCCTGGTCTTCTTCCGGCACGCCACGCATCAGGACGGAGCGACCCGCGGACCGCTGGCGCGTCACCTCATCGAAAAAGTCGATCGCTTCGCGCACGCCTTCTCGCAGATCGCCATCGCGCAGATCAAGATCTCCGCGGTCAACACGACGCTCACCGCGCTCTACCTGCTCGTCGGGCTGCCGTTGTTCGGCATTCATGTCCCGTTCGCCACGACGCTGGTCGTCATCACGTTCCTCTGCGGACTCATCCCGGTCCTCGGCAATCTCATCTCAAACACCGTGATCACGATCCTGTCGATGGGTGTTTCCGTCGGCACGGCGGTCGCGTCGCTCACGTTCCTCGTCGTCATTCACAAGCTGGAGTACCTCATCAACTCGCGCATCGTCGGTGGCGAGACGGACTCCCAGGCCTGGGAGATCCTGCTGGCGATCATCGTCGGCGAGGCGGCCTTCGGAGTCGGCGGACTCGTCATGGCACCGATCGTCTACGCGTTCGTAAAACGTGAATTGCGCGATCGCGGGCTCGTCTGACGCCACCACGGCGCTGCGTCGCTCTTATAATGTCCGCATGAATCCATTCCTGAAATCGGCGCTCGTGGTGTGTGCGGCCGCGTTGCCGGTGATCGCCGGCGCTCAGCCATCGCTTACGGTTGCCGGCGGCGTCTATCTCGACTCGTCCGCGCTCGCCGAGCGCACGGGGTTCACGCCCGCGCCCAACGTGACGGTGCATCTCTACCGCGACGGCGGCGATCGCGTTCCCTCCGCGGACGACACGCGCATCGCCTCGACGACTACGGATGCGAGAGGCGTGTACGTGCTGACCTCGCACGCCACGGGCGATTACTGGGTGGTCGTCGACTCGCGCTCCATTGGTGCGAAGGGAACGTGGGCCGATGAAACGTTCGGTCCCTCCGGCTCACTCTGCGGCCAGCCCGACGGCAGTTCACGATCGAATTACTTCGAAGGTCCCTGCTTCGGCGGAAAGACCGCGACCGGTTCCGACAACGCTTCATCGATCACGACCGCCGAGCACATCGCGCTGGTCCACGAGTCGGCCACGCGCATCGACTTCGCGTTCAGCTTCAACGTCGTGACTTCTGTCAGCGACGGCACCGGCATCCAGGGCTCGCTGCGCCAGTTCATCCTCAACGCAAACACCAACAGCGGACCGAATCGCATGCGCTTCGTGCCGCTCATCCCCGCCGAGGAGCGGAGGGAGACTTCGTTCGGCCTGCCGCCGCGTTGGTGGAAGATCGTGATGTCCACGCCGCTCCCCGAACTGACCGACGCCGACACGCTCATCGACGGCACGGCCTACAACTTCCTCTCCCCCGCCTCGGTGCAGAACATTCATCCGGGACACGTCGGCGAAGCGGCAACGATGAAGGCTGATGAGAATCCGCCGCCGCGGCTCGAGAAGGCAGAGCTCGAAGTGCAACTGACCGGCGCGGAAGGCATCGTCTGTGCCGCGCGCTGCGGCATTCGAGCGATCGCTCTCCATGGCGCGAAGACGGTGATCGCCGCGCGCGCCGACACGCGCCTCGAGCAGTTGCTCCTCGGCGCCGCGCCCGATGGCCTGTCAGCCGAGACTCGGAGCGAAGTGGGATTGGCGATCGAGCGCGGCACGACCGTCGCCCGCCAACTGCTCGCGACCTTGCAGTCGCGCGCCGGCGTGATCGTCGGTCACGAGGGACGGCTCGACAGTGAGTATCTCGACGTCAGCCGCTGCGGCGATCCGCGCACCGGCGGCGGCGTCGTTCTGCTTTCCGACGGCTCGTCGATCCGTACTTCGAACATCTCCGCGAACGCCGGCGCCGGCATCATCATCGGCTCTCTCGATGGCAGCGTTCCCTCGAACCAGAACACGATCGAAAACTCGGTCATCAGCAGCAACCAGGGCGGCGTCATCCTCGGACCCGGCTCGTCGCGCAACGTGATCGCGCGCAACGCCATCATGTGGAACCGCCTAGGCGGCGTGACGATCGCGCCGTACCAGACCACGCCGCCGCACGACAATCGCCTCAGCGCGAATCGCTTCGACGAGAACGGTCTGCGGCCGATCATCCTCGACCTCTCCACCGACGATCCGAATCAGCTCTGGATCGGAGAGCACAGCTGCGCCCGCAAGGCTGACGCACCGAACAACGGCATCACGCCGCCGCAGGTCACGGACGTCAGCATGGTGATGGACGAGGATAAGCAAATAGCGCGCGTCACGATTCGCGGCCGCGCCTGCCCCGGCGAGATCGTCGAGCTCTACCAGTCATTCGTCACGTCCGGCGTGCGCGAAGAGAAGCACGACCTTCCGCTCATCCGCAACGAAAAGACCGAGACGCGCGAAACGATCTCCTCGGGGCAGCGCGAAATGATGCTCCCCTCGATCGGCGAGTTCAATTACCTCGGCGCGACGAATACGTCCGCCGAAGGAATGTTCGAAGCGTCATTCCCGCTACCGATGGTCCGCGAGACGGACATCCAATCGCAGACCGAGGAAACGAATCACGTCTGGGCCAGTCAGGTCCTCCGCGGCGTCAAACCCAACGAACGCGCCTTCTCCGGCATCGCCATCGATCCGACGGGAAACACGTCGGAGATGAGCGTGCGACGCACGGTGGATTGAGAGACGAGATCGCAGAGCGCAGATCGCGGATCGCAGGAAGAACCGCTGCGTTCTGCGTTCTGCGATCTGTTCGTTACGCCACCGCGTCGATCTTCGCTGCGAGGATGAAGTCGCTTCTCGTCAGTCCGTCGATCTTGTGCGTCCAGATGGTGATCGTCACGTAACCCCAGCCGAGGGAGAAATCGGGATGGTGACCCTCCTCCTCGGCGATCGCACCGACCTTGTTCGTGAACGCCAGCGCCGAGGCAAACTCGGGGAAGGTGAACTTGCGCTCGAGGTGATGCTCGTTGACGACGTGCCAGCCTTCACCGAGCTGGCGCTCGAGCTCGGCGAGATCGATACCCTTGAGGGGTGGAACGCCGCCGCGGCAGGGGACGCACTTTTCGTTTGCTAGAGACATGGTGCAATCGTATCGCGTCATGGAGCGCAGGCTTCCAGCCTGCCGGTCCGCCGGCATCTTGCCGGCCGGACGTTGTGCGGCGCAAACGTACCGGCTGGAAGCCGGTGGACCGGCAGGCAAGGATGCCTGCGCTCCTCGGGTTTACACGTCAGGAACTGCCAGCGAACGCGCGTCAGACGAGCAAGCCATCGCGACGCAATTCGTCGAGGAGCTGCTCGACGTCCTGGCGCAGTTGCTCGCGACCCACTTCGTATTCCTCGAGCAGCACGCTCAGCGTCTCGTCGAGCGATGAGCCGCCGGTGACGAGCTGCCACACGCGCGTACCGACGGCGTCGAGTCCCTGATAAATGCCGCGCTTCGCGTCGAGCAACAGAAGCTCTTCGCCCACGGCCTTCGCGACGACTCCCTCGGCAGCTCGCATGATCGTCACGCTCCCGCGCGGCGGAACAGCCGGAAGACTCCGCGCGCACCCCGATAAAGATAGAGCAGAGGCAGCAATGCGCGGCTGTGCGTCGGGAAACTCTGGCGCATGAATGCCGCTGGCGGAAAGGTGAGCTGCCAGAGGCGCGCGAATCGCGCCCGCCACGGAAGAGCGCGCAGATCGGCCACCATCACGCCGCCATGCGTGATGTCGCGATCGAGAAACGCGCGTGAAGGCTCGTCGCGCTCGAGCTCCTCGCGCGAGAGCCATTGCGCGGCGAGATCGCGAGGTGGCCGCGACATCCATTCGTTCGCCAGCTCGATCGAGCGCGAGCAGACGGCCACGACTTTCTCCGCCGCCGCCTTCTGCCAGAACGATCGATGCTCGTCCGCGCTCATGCCATCGCGGAGCAGCGCGATATCGGCCAGCCAGATGAGGCGATCGCTGTCGTGGTGATGCGCGACGCGATGAATGCACGCGAGGAGCAGCGCATCCGCGCGAGCGAGTCCCTTCGCATGCGGACCGAGCTCAGGAATCGCAACGGCACGACGACGAAGGTCGTCGAATTGCAACACCGACGCGAAGAGCGGCGTGTTCGTCACCGCCCAATGAATGTCGTAGGCGTGCTCGACGCCGAAGGCACCGGCGCGGATGAACGTCGCCTGGCGAACGCCGTGCTCGTCGCCGCTGGTCAGGTTCTCCCGAAAGCCGGCCTCGAGCATCGCGCCGCGCATCGCGCCGATCGCCTGTTCGGCGATGAGGAGATCGCAATCGCTGCGCGGACGTAGCTCCGGAGCCGCGTAGATCTGATACGCCAACGCGCTCCCCTTCAGGATCAGCGCTTCGACCCCGCGCGCGGCGAGAACGTCAAGCACCTCGCGCAAATCGTCGGCGCGCATCGGCTCGATCGCGGCGGCCCGCATCGCCTCGGCACGCAGGTGCGGCGCACGCGATGCCGCGTACAGCAGCGGCGCGATGCCGTGATCGATCAACGTGCGCACGTCGTCATCCGTCAGCGCCGGTAACGACGCCCCGGCGTCACCGCGCAACGCGGCACGCACCGGCTCGATCAGACGCTGCGGAATGGGCATGGCGCTCACAACCCTTGTTCCCAACGCCTGCTTCCCTGTCATGAAGGACGGCAGGCGCCTTGCTATGGAACCAAGCGTGTCTTCCATCCTGACGCTCGTCGGCCTCATCCTCGCACTGCTCGCCGCCCTCGCCATCGGAATCGGCCTCGCCTACGTTCCCATGCGCTTGCTGCTCGCGCAGATGGCGCGCAACGTCCGCGAGATCATCCAGCGACAACGCGAACGCCGCCGCAGCGAACGCGGCACGCCGGATCGGCGTCACCAGACGTAGGCTCGTTCCCGCGCCGACCGCCCTCTCGCAAGCGAACGCAATCCGAGCATCACCCAGGAGTGACGGCGCGGGACGCGGTCACATCAGCCTCCGAGGACGGAGGCGCTCCGCTGAATCAGGCCGCCGCGTCTTCACGAACCTCCGACGGAACCACGCGACTCCCCCAGACAACCGACCACCGACAACCGACAACCGCTTTACAGCGCCTTCTGAATCGCCTGCTTCAGCGTCGCGTCGTTCGGCTGCACCTGGCCGTAATGCTTCCAGAGAATGCGCCCCTTGCGATCGATGAGCGCGGTCGTCGGCAGCACCGAGGTTTGGAAGACATTGGCGAGCTTCCCCTCCGGGTCGAGCACGATCGGATAGGCCATCTTCTGCTCGTCGACGAACTGCTTCACCGTCTCGACGCCGCCTTCATCGAGGCTCACGCCGATCACTTCGAAACCCTTGGGGCCGTACTCCGCGTGCATTTTCTCCAGCTCCGGAATCTCGGCGCGGCAGGGGCCGCACCAGGTCGCCCAGAGATTGAGCAGCACGACCTTGTCGCGATGCGTGGCCAGGTCGAACTTCGAGCCGTCGAGCAGCGTCGCCGTGTATTCGGGCATCGTCGCTCCGAGATCGGTTCCGGCTTCCGGCGGTGGAGGTGCCTGCTGCGGCTGCTGCTGTGTCGTGGTCGCGCTGGTTTGCGACTGCGGCGCCACGGCCTGCTCGCCGCGCTTGCACGCGCCGGCGAAGATCACGACGAAAAGAAGGAGAGAGAAAAGAAACGTCCGCTTCATTGCCGGAGAGTCTAAACAAAAACGCCCCGCGGCGAGCGCGGGGCGTCGAAAGAATTTGAAATTTGAGGGAGGGACGCTATTTCTTGTCCTTCTCGTCCTCGACCTTGCCCTTCTTGACGACCTCGGGCTCGGCCACCGCGGCGGCTTCCGCCGTCGTGTCGACGACTTCGGCGCGGGCGATGGTGACACCGACGACCACGCGCTCCGGGTCATCGAGCACTTTCACGCCCTCGGGAGGCGTGAGGTCCTTGACGCGGTAGTAGTCGTGCGGCCCGAGGGGCGTGACATCGACTTCGATCGCATCGGGAATCGCATTCGGCAAGCACTCGACGTGGACCTCGCGCAACTGGAAGTCGAGCAGGCCGCCTTCCTTCACGCCGATGGCCAGACCGCTGACGTGAACCGGGACCGTGACCTTGACCATCTCGTCCATCACGACGCGCACGAAATCGATGTGCATCATCTTGCGGGACATCGGATCGATCGTCACTTCCTTGATCATCGCGTGGCGCTGCTGATCGGATCCCGTCATCTTGAGCAGGAACACCGAACGGATGCCGTGCTCGCTCTTCTGGATCAGCTCCGAAACCGACTTCCGATCCACCGTGATCGCCACCGGTTCGCGATGACCGCCGTACACCACCGCGGGAACTTTCCCGTCGCGGCGCAGCTTCTTCGCCACTTCCTTGCCGATACTTTCCCGGCGACTGACTTCCAATGTGACCTCAGCCATGTTGCTGACTCCTTGTGAGCTTTGTAGACAAACCGCCGTAAATCGCTGAAAAGGGGGCGTTATTCCCGACCAGACCGCAGATCGGAGATCGCAGATCGCAGGAACAGCCAACCAGGAGGTCGCTACGATCCGCGATCTGCGATCCGCGATCTACATCTCGAACAGCGACGAGACCGAGTCCTCGCTGTGAATTCTCTTGATCGCCTCGGCCAGGAGGCTGGCGATCGAGAGCGGTCTTGAGCTTGGGACAGTCCGCTTCCTTCTCGTCCGTCGGGATGCTGTTCGTGGCGATGACCATGTCGAGCTGCGAGGTGTTGATGCGTTGCACTGCCGGCCCCGAGAGCACCGCGTGCGTGCAGGCGGCGGAGATGGAGCGGGCGCCTTTTTCGAAGCAGCGCCTGCACCGAGTGGATCAGCGTGCCGGCGGTGTCGATGATGTCGTCGACGATGACGACGTTGCGTCCCTCGACGTCGCCGATGATGTTCATCACCTCGGTCTGGTTCGTGGCGAAGCGGCGCTTGTCGATGATGGCCAGCGACGCGCCGAGGCGCTTGGCGTAGGCGCGGGCGCGCTCCACGCCGCCGGCGTCGGGCGAGACGATGGTCAGGTCCTCGAGGTCGAGGGACTTGAGGTGGTCGACGATCACCGGCGCGGCGAAAAGGTGATCGACGGGGATGTTGAAGAAGCCCTGGATCTGCGCCGCGTGCAGGTCGAGCGTCAGCACGCGGTCGGCGCCGGCGGCGCTGATGAGGTCCGCCACGAGCTTCGCCGTGATCGGCACGCGCGGCTTGTCCTTGCGATCCTGCCGCGCGTAGCCGTAGTACGGAATCACGGCCGTGATGCGACGCGCGGACGAGCGCTTGAGCGCGTCGAGCATGATCAGCAGCTCCATCAGGTTGTCGTTGACCGCCGGCGGGCAGGTCGGCTGGATGACGAAGACATCCGCGCCGCGCACGTTCTCGTCGATCTGCACGTACGTTTCCCCGTCGGAGAAACTGTACAGAGTCACGGAGCCGTGTCCGACGCCGAGTTGTTCGCAGATCTCGTCAGTCAGCGTCTGGTGCGCGCGGCCGGAGAAGATTTTGAGCTCAGGCAAGCGGCGCAGATTATAGCGAGAACGTAGATCGCAGTTTGCAGATCGCGGATCGCAGGAGAAAAACCCGCCGAAACGGTGCTGTCCTGCGATCCGCGATCTGATTTTCGTTAAGCTCCAGCCCGTGGTCCTGCTCGGCATCCTGCTTCCAACGATCGTGCTCGCCCTCGCCCTGCGGCGGTGGTTCGCTCCGTTGCCGTGGACGGTGGTCGCGGCTTCGCTCGTATTGACCGTGGCCTTTCTCCATGGTGCGGTCTTCACGAGCCGGTTGCCGGTGCCGGTCGATGAAGTTGTGCGCGGGTATCCGTATCGCGGAGCCCTGGGCGCCGTTGAGTCGCGCAACCCGCTGACGAATGACACGGTCAAGCAGATGCTGCCGTGGATGCAGGTCGTGCGCGAGGAGCTCCGCGCCGGACGCGCGCCGCTTTGGAATCGCTATCAATTCTCCGGCTATCCCCTCCTCGGCAACGGTCAGTCAGCGCCATTTGCGCCGATTTTTCTGGCTACGCTCTTCGTTCCATTGCCGCAGCAGATCGTGGCCATGGCGGGATTGAAGATCGTGCTGGCACTGCTCTTCGGCTGGCTTTTTCTGCGCGACGAAGGCGTGTCGCCGAAGGCGGCGATGTTCGGCAGCGCGATCTTCGCGTTTTCTGTTTTTCAGACGGTCTATCTCTACTACCCGATGACCGCGGTGACGTCGCTGCTCCCCGCGGCGGCATTCGCGGTGCGCGGTTGTGTGCGCGATGCGTCGCCGCGCTGGTTCGCGCTGCTCGTGCTCGTGACCGCGGCCGTGGCCAGCAGCGGACATCCGGAGAGCGCGCTGCACGTGGCCATCGGCTGCGGAGTGATCCTGCTCCTCGAGCGGCGGAATCCAATGCGCGCGATCGGTGCGGCACTCCTCGGACTCGCGGTGGCCGCGCCGGCCTGGGTCCCAGTCGTTGAACAAGCACTGCGCAGCGTGCGCGCATCGATGCTCGCCGCCGCCCCGCACGGCGCGCTCGATCGCAACATCGCCTGGCTCTTCCTCAACCCCGACGGCTTCGGCAATCCGTCGCGCGGCAACTGGCAATGGACCTACAACTACTCGATCGTCGCGCCGACGTACATCGGCCTGTTGCCTCTCGCTTTCCTCGCGGCAGCGCGACGCGGCCGCGAGCTCGCACTCGTTCTGACGAGCGCGTTGCTTTTCCTCGTGGCGATGAACTGGACAATCCTCGGCCGCGCGATCAACGCGCTGCCGCCGATGAGTCTCGTGGCCATGGACCGCCTCCGCTTCGTGATCGTCTTCTTCGTGGCGATCGTGGCCGCCCGCGTTGTGGATCGATTCGACAATCGCATGCGCGCCGCGATCGCATCGGCGATTCTTCTCGCCGCGGCGCTCTGGCTGCTGCACGCGAAGTGGAACATCACGCTCCACTGGTCCTCGGCGGCAGGTGTCGCTGCTCTCCTTCTGTTCTGGATCGTCGTCGTCATCCGGCGCGATCTCGCTCCCGCCGCGGCTCTCGTCGCCATCGTGATCGAGCTCTTTGTCTTCAACGGCGGATTCAATGTGCTGACGAGCCGCGCGTACTACAGACCGGCGCTTCCGATCCTGACGAAGCTGCAGGAGCTGTCGCATGGCGAGCCTTCGCGCATGGTGGCGCACGACTGGACGTTCCTTCCGAACGCCGCCGCGCAGTACGGCATCGAGGATGTGCGCGGACACGATCCGATGGCGCTCGCGAGCTACGCGCGCTTCTTCAAGCGCTTCGCCGTCGATGATCCGTCGAGCGACGTCCTGCGCGTCCAGAATGTCGATGCCCCCGAGCTTGCATTTCTCGGCGTGCGCTTTCTGTTGACCGATCCGACCTTCACGCCGTCGCCGGCCTGGCTCCTGCGTTACGAAGGGCCGGACGGCAAGCTGTACGAGTCGACGCGCTGGCGCCGCCGCTTCTTCGCGCCGCACGGCGACGCGCAGGTCAGTGCGATCGCGCAGGAGGGGCCGGGACGTCTGCGCGTGAACGTCGATGCTCCGCGCGAGACGTTCATCGCTTCGAGCCAGGTGTGGAGTCCCGGCTGGCGCATCGATCGCGGGCGGATCGTTCTGCTGCACGGTCTCTTCATCGGCATCGTCGTTCCGCCGGGCCGTCAGACCGTGACGCTCTCGTACCGGCCGGCGTCGTTCTACGCGAGCTGTATCGTCGCGCTGCTGGCGCTGGGCATAACATGGCGAGCATGCAAGACGTCGAAACTCCAGCCACGACCGCCGCTCCGACACACCAACCGGCCCGGTTTCGCACCTTCCTCGTAACGCTGGGCATCGCCGCGATCGCTTTCGCCGGCGGTTACGTCCCGAAGGAGCTGGACAATCGCGACCTGCGCGCGACGTTGAAGACCACGCAACTCGATCTCCGTCTCGCCAATCTCCATCGCCAGCTCGGCGTCGCCAGCGAAGAGGCCAATCGCAACAACTTCGCAAACGCCGCCAACGCCGCACGCACGTTCTTCGCCGGCTGCCGCGCCATCGCCCAGGACGACGCCTTCGCCGAACAACCCCGCACCCGCACCGCCATCTCCACCTACGCCGGCTACGAGGACGACCTCATCCCCCGCCTCACCAACGCCGATCCGAGCGCGAAGGAAAAGCTCGGCGCGCTGTACCTCGCGATGGAGGGCGTGCTCGAACGCCGTTTGTGATTCGGCCTTTTCTTTCGCACGCTTCGCGGGCGGATTCAATCGTCCGCATCGTGCGCCGCGACATCGCGACCGAGGAGTTTCACAAATCTCGACAAGTAGCTGACGACCTGCTGCCGAAGGCAGCAAGAGATCTATAGGCCCGGCCTTTTCAGGCCAATGGCCTTGACTAAGGTGGAACGCACGAACCCCTCACCCAGTTGGGCACCTGTTCCTCGGGGTAGTTTCTTCTCTAGTGCGCCGGACGTCGTGATCGGAGCTTCCGGCAAGCAGACGATCGCCGGACGCACTCTCGACGTCGCGCTCGAACAGCGTGCGGTCACCGAAGGAGATCTCTGGATCTACGACAAATCGAGCGGAGTCCTCATCGCCGGCGACCTGGTCACGCTGCCGGCGCCGTTCCTCGACACCGCTTGTCCGCGCCGTTGGAAAGAAGCGCTGGAACGGCTGGCGAAGACCGACTTCGAGCTGCTCATCCCCGGACACGGCGCACCGCTCACGCGTAGACAGTTCCTGGCCTACCAGCACGCGTTCAACCAACTGCTCGACTGCGCGTCCGGCGAGAGCGCGAAAGGCAAATGCATTGAAGGTTGGACCGCCGGCGTCGCCGCGCTCACCGGCGAAGCTGATCCGCAGTTCGTCACCGCGCTCATGAACTACTACGTCGACGTGCTGAAGCGCGACTCGAAGGAGATCGCCAACCTCTGCGAACCGTAATGCGGTGAACGCCACGCACGAGAGCTCTCCGCGCCCTCCGCGCCTCCGCGTGAACCCCTTGTGCCCCCAAAATCGCGCCAACGGAACCGACTACAATGCGCCTCGCCGAACATGGCGCTGCGAATCCCACTCACCCGCACACCGGAACAGCTCGATGCCATCCTTCGCTCGGGCGCGGGCAGTCTCGTCGAAACACCGTATCCGATCCTGCTGCTCGCGCTGGCTCTGCGCGAGAAGAGCGCGGTGCTCTCGCTGCATCGCAATCAATTGCAGAAGGAGATCGTCTTCGACGACGGCTTCGCGATCGATTGCCAGTCGAACATCGCCACCGAAACCTTCGGGCGCTTCCTCGTCAGCTCCGGCAAACTCTCCGAGCAGAGCTACCGTGACGCGATGGCGTCGTCGACGTCGCGCGGCGTTCCTCTCGAAGAAGTCCTCGTCGTCGATAAGCTCCTTTCGCCCACCGATCTCGATCGCATGCTGCAGCAGAGCCTCGGACGAAAGCTGCTCGAGCCGTTCAGTTGGAAGAGCGGCACGTTCGAGATCGAGCTCGACGTCCCCGCGGTCGAAACTCCGCTGCGCGTGAAGGTACCTCAGCTCGTGCTCACCGGCGTCCTCAAGGTCGAGACGCAGGAGAACATCGATGAAGTGATCGCTCCTGCACGCGAGCAATATCTCGCGATCGCGCCCGAGCCGCTCTTCGATCTCGACGACATCCGCCTTTCCAGCGAGCAACAGAAAGTGATCGAAGCCGCGCGCAAGGGGACGCGGCTGGCCGATGTGTCCGCGGAATCAGGAATCGAGAGCGACGACGTGCATCGTATCGTCTACGCGCTCATCCTCCTCGGCGCGCTCACCGTTGATGAGACGCCCGTGCCGGCCGCGCCCTTCTTCGAGCTCGATCATCCTTTTCTCAAGACCACGACCGAAGCTCCGCTGCCGTCCGCACTCCCTTCGCTTCCTCCGCTGCCGCCGCTGCAACTCGAGGAGGCGGTGCAACCGCCGCGTGTGGAGACGGTGAAGACCGGCGTCGATCCCGCGACTGCCGAGGAACTGGCCGCGGCGTTCCTGAGTCACCGGCGCAAGGATGCCTTCGAGCTGCTCGACGTGGCGGACACCGATGGTCCGCTGCGATTCATCCGCGCGTTTCTCAGCATGGCCGACAAGTATCTGCCGTCGAAGTTCGACGATGCATCGCGCGACAAAGCACAGGAAATCTTCCTCGCCGCGGCACGCGCTTACGCCGAGTTGGCTGATCCGGCGCGACGCGAAGCGCTCATCGCGAGCCGGTCGAAGAAGCGCGAGCCGAATGACGCGGCGGAAACGACGCTCATCGTTCCCGTTCCTTCGATGCCGCCTTCGCCTCCGGTAAAGCCAGCCGAAGAGCCAAAACCTGCTGCGCCACCGGCGGAACGGCGTCCGATGAAGCGCGTGCTCATCGACCCCGAGGAGCTATGCAAGAACGGGCGGGAGCTCGTGGAAGCCGGCAAACTGCGCGAAGCGCTTTCGTCGTTCGAGATGGCCGCGGAGTGCGACACGCAGAACGGAACGTATGCGGCGGAAGTAGCGTGGTGCCGCTTCCGCCTGCAGGTCTCGCCGGCGCCGAACACGCTGAAAATGCTCAAGAACGCGATCCGCATCGATCCCCGCTCCGGCCTCGCCAATCTTTACGCGGGAAAAGTCGCCACGACGCTCGGCAATCGCACGGAAGCGAGCGCGTTCCTCAATCGTGCGGCAATGCTCATGCCGCGCGATCTCCGGGTCGTCGAGGCGCTCAAAGCGTTACGCTGACGACGGCGGATCTAAAAGCTCCAGCTCACGCCGAGACCGAAACGCGTCAGCGGATCGAAATCCGTCGCCGAGGAGCGGAGCAGGCGATTGACCTCGGCGCGAAGCGACGCGTGCTCGGTCACGCGCAGGCGCACACCCGCGCCGGCCTGCGCGCTCGTGCGATTGTTGAATTCGTAACCACCACCCGGGAGCTCGATCACTGGGATCGAGAAAGGATCGACGCTGACGACCGCTTGCACCTTCTCATTGTCGGGCGCATCGACATAACGAAGCCCGGCGCGCACATAAGGCTCGACCCGGCCGCCGGCGAGAAAATGCCGCGTCAATGCGACGTCGATGGGAGTCACGCGATATTCGTGATATTCGAAAACACGATAGGGATCGACGGACGCTGGGACCGAGGCATCCTTGAAGAGGCGCCAATAGGGCGAGATGTGCGTCTGCGACGCAACGGTTCCTTCAATGTCCCATTGTGGCGTCGGCGCAAAGGCCAGGCCGAGACTGACTCCCGCATGCGGCTCATCCCATCGTGCCGATTGCGCGGAATTCGAAATCTCTGACGCAAGGACGCTGATCCGCCAGCGTCCTGTTTCGTCGGCGAACAGTGAAGTACAGAGCAGCAGCGCACAGATGATCGTCGTTTGTCTCATGATCGTCGTCCCTCGAACCTGAGACGTGGACTCCTGACGCAAGTTCCGTAACAACGTCACGACGATGGAAACACGCGACACGCTCTGTTCAGTGCACAATGCGTCGCGAACTTCAATACGCACCTTTTCTGAGATTGATCCCGTATTCGAGAAACGCCTTCAGACAACAGCTCATTTGCGACCAACCCTGGCAATTGCCATACGACAACTTGAGACCTTTGTCCGTTTCCGGCCAGCCCGACTCGGTGATGCGCACCAGCGTTGATCCGTCGTCGGCCGTTTCGAACGTCATCTCCACGCGGCACACCACACCCTCTTCGAGCCGCTGCTCCTTGTTCCCCGATGCGTCCTGGCCCCCTTCGCCCGCGCCCCATTCGAAGACGATGAGCTGATTCGGCACGACCTTCTTCACGCGCACCGGCACCTCGCCGGGATAATCGGCGAAGTTCCAGATCACCGTCGTGCCTTCGTCGAGCGGGCCACTCGCGCCGCTGGTCGTGAAGTACTGCGAGAGCTTCGCCGGGTTGTAGACGCCATCGAAAACGACGTCGACCGGCTTCTGAATCTTCATCTGCACCGTGAATTTGAGCTCCATGACTCATCCTCCTGACTCGAACATATGTTATATTTTTATAACATGTCAAGGGCGGGTGACGAGCTGGTCTTCAAGGCTTTGGCGGATGGGCGGCGGCGGCAGATGCTCGACCTTCTCAAGTCCGAGCCGTACACGACCGGCGACCTCTGCGCCCGTTTCCCGAGGATGAATCGCTGCACCGTCATGCAGCATCTCGGTGTGCTCGAGCGCGCCGGACTCATCATCGTCAAACGCGAAGGCCGCCTTCGCTGGAACTACATCAATCCCCTGCCCATCAAGGCGATTCACGACCGCTGGATCAGCCCTCATGCGCGCGGCGCGGTCGAGGTGCTGGCGCGGATGAAGCGCGAAATGGAGAAGTAGAACCCGGCGCGCTCAGAACTTCTCGATCGGTGTGAGGACCGACCGCGTGAGGATCCGTCGGATCGAAGAACGCTACGAATCTTCGGGAAGAATCCGGAAGCTTCGAGGTGCGAGAATGACCACTCCCGTGATCGTCCAGCGCACCGCCTCCGCGGCCTTCACCGCCACCTTCGAGAGCGAGCAGGAACTGCGCGATGAACATCGCGCAAACCTGAGCGCCGGAGCGCTGAGTCTCCCGTCCTCCGAGGCGGTGCCGTTGCATACCAAACTCCTCGTGACCCTCGTCGGACCGTGGGGAGGACAGGCCTTCGTACAGGCTACAGTCGTCGCGCCGCTGCCGAATGCCATCGCGCTCGCCATCGCCGGAAACGCTGATGAGATCCTCGCCCGACTTCTCATGCGCGAAACCGCGCAGCTTGTCGAGCCATCGAACGAAGACTCCGCGAAACAGAGCTCAACCGAATCCGCCGACGAAGAGCGTGAGCGCAAACAGACCGCGTGGGATCGCATGCGCACGCTCTCGCAGATGGAGAAAATCCTGCTGGCGGTGAAGGCGGATCGCTCGGAACGATCGCTTCTTCTCCAGGACAGCGATCCGCGCGTCCTGCTTTCGCTCCTCCGCAACCCGCGACTCACCGTCGACGAAGTCGCCCGCATCGCGAAGTCGACCTTCCTCACCTACCAGGTCGCCGACGCGATCGCCAAGACAGGCCAATGGACGGCAGCTCTCGAAGTCCGCCTCGCCCTCATCCACAACGCCAAAACCCCGCCCGCCATCGCGATGGCCATCCTCCCCACGCTCCCCGAGTCCGAGGTCCGCACGATCGCGCGGACCGGCACGAACATGGCGCTGAAACAGGCGGCGTTACGGCGGTTACAGGGGAAGACGTGAGTACGAGCTTTGTGACGCCCGTCGAATATCTCGCGCTGGAGCGCAAGTCCGAGACCCGCAGCGAGTACATCGCCGGTGGCATCTACGCAGTGTCCGGCGCCGGACGTCGGCACAATTTGATCGTCGGCAACCTCCTCGGATTGCTCTCGGCGCGCATGCGAGGAAAGTCGTGCGAGGCATACGCGTTCGCCATGCGCGTCAAGATCAATCCCAACGTTTACACCTATCCCGACCTCGTCGCCGTTTGCGGCGAGCCACGGTTCGAAGATGCATTCATCGACACGCTCCTCAACCCCACGGTGATCATCGAGGTGCTCTCCGAATCGACCGAGGCCTACGATCGCGGAGAAAAGTTCGCGCATTACCGTCGTCTCGATTCGCTCCGCGAATACGTTCTCGTCGCCCAGGACAAGATCCGAATCGAACACTACTCACGCGATGGTGAACAATGGATTTTGTCCGAGATCAACGATCCGGAAGGCACACTCCGCCTCCCATCGATCGACGGGCAGGTGGCAATCGGGGCGATCTACGAGAAAGTCGAATTCGCCCCGCGGGTGGATCGTTCTGAGATCGCACACGACTGAACAGACTCACCCCTGACTCGAGCCCCGTTCGAAGAGCGTCTCGATCTCATCCGCCGCGCGTAAGGCGCGTTCATAGCGGACGACGTCGCCGTTGTGCAGATCGCGCATGAACTGCGGCGGTTCCCACTCCTTCGCTTCGGAAACATGCGGCGTATACGGTCGTTCCGTGGTTTTCACGAGCCGTCTCACTTCGGCCAGCTGCTCGCGGAACTGATCCGGTCTTGCGACCGCATACAAACGAGTGCGCTCCAAAGCGATCTCGATCTGCCAGCGGAGCATCGTTCCCCGCTGTGCCACCTGTTCCGCCTCGCGAAGATCGGTTTCCGCGGGAGAGAGGCAGTTCTCTGGCGAGATCGTTCTCCACATCGCCGCCCTGCAGAGGAGCGCCGCCGGAAGCCACTCCAACGTCTCGGCCTGACGAAGTCGCGCCAGACTCTTTTCGACGTACTGCTGCGCGCGATGGGGGGCGGCGAGCTGGCCGTCCTCGGTCCGCTGCAGCAGCCAGGTTCTGGCGACGGTCAGCTCGTGCAGCGCCATCGCCACCAGGCCATGTTCTTTCGTCGCCTCATGCAGAGCGTCCTCGGCCCGCCTTCGTGCGCTCTCGATCAGATAATTCGCCGGCTGTTCCCAATCGGAGAGAAGCAACTCACAGAATCGATACTCGGCAAGATCAAGAGGTAAGGGCTGCTGGTTACTCACACCGCAAAGGCTGTGGACCTCTTCGAACGCGCGCGATGCACCTTCCCGAAGTCCCGCGGCGTGCAGAATGTCTCCGAAGGTCGCGCAACTCTTCGCTTTCTCGCTGACGGTGTTCGCGGCAAACTCCAGGCTCTCCGCAACGCGCCGCGCGGCAACGGAGACATTGCCTTGCAGAAGAGCGATCTCGCTGAGATCACGTAGCGTCGCAGAAAGACTCATCCAGGACTCGGCGGAGCGAAACACCTGCGCGGACGCCTCGAGCGCCTCTTCCGTCTCCTCCGTGCGTCCCATCGCCCGCAGCAGAGCGGCAGCTTCGCAGAGCAGATAAGCCCGATCCGTTTCCGAAAGTTCGGGGACCACCCTCCGCCACGGCTCCACGAAGAACGACGACAGCGCCGCGAGCGTCGAGCCAATCGCGCCGAGGGCGCGGGACGCATAGGCTTTCGGCTCGCGCTGAATCCGGCGCCGGTAAACATCGAGCGCTTCCTCGTAGCGGCCGGCCTTGCACCCATGCTCGATCGCGTCCCGCAGCGGTTTCATCGACACGAGATCGTCGGGATACTCGGGAGGGCCGATGAGGTGCTGAAACAAGCGGTTGTGCGCTTCGAGCGCGCCCTCGGAAAACTTCTCCTGAGTTTCCCGCGCGAAATACTCACGAACCAGCGGATGAACGTCGAGCACGTCGATGCCGGAGACGATTCTCAACTTGCGAAGACGCGAGAGCGTCCGGTTCCAGTCCGCCTTCGAGATTCCGACGAGTACATCCGTCAGGCCCACGATCGGCGCCTGCTCGCGCAAAGCATCGAACAGCTCGATCTCAACCGGACGATTGAAGAGTCCCAGCAAGCGCAGGACGCCCAGCATGCGTTGTCCGACTTTTTCACTCTCTCCACGTTGAATGGACGAGAGGTCCGTAGATGCCAGCGTTTTTCCCGACAACCACGCTTCGAGCGATTCGAGAATGCGCGACGCGACACCGCCCGACTCGCGATCCTGATCCAGCAGAACGACCTCGCGATCTCGCTTGACGTCACCGCGCCAGACCTCATCGAGGTAACTGCCGATGAGCAGGATCGACAACGCGTGACCCTGCAGCCGTTGCGCGACCGCTTCCCGCTCTTCGAGCGATCCCTTGACTCCGAGCTCCGAGAGCAGCTCCGCGCCGCAACGATCCGACAGCGGCGCAAGCATGATCTGCGGCGCGACGTTCGTGCGTGCGGCTTCGAGCTCCGGCAGCGCGATGCGACTCGTGATCACGCAGAGCCCTCGGTTCTGTGCACACAACGCCACGATCATCGATTGAAGCGCGGGATCCTTGAGTCGCCCTTCCAATGGGCCGGGCGGAAACTGAAGAGGCTCGAGACCATCGAGCAGCAGGAGATTCTTCCGGCTCCCGATCAGCATCGCCAGGCGCTCTCCCCGTTCGTGCGCGCTCGCGTGCGTCGTCTCCGTCTCACCGAAGAATCGAAGCGCGTGCTCCATGAACTCATCCGCGCTCGCCGACTTTGCGGCGGTGCCCTGGCTGTAGAAGCTCCAGCCGAAGACCCGCTCGGCGCCACGCCAGCCAACGGCGGCCATGCGATTCAGCCAATGGACGACGAGGCTCGATTTCCCTTCGCCTCCTCGGCCGACGATGCTGAGAACGTGCTCGTGCGGATTCTCCCAGGCCGCGTCCATGCGATCGAGCTCCCGTTCCCGACCGAGAAGCAACTCCCCGGCGGCCGGCAGATGACCGATCGAAACGATCGGTTCCCGCGCATCGGGCCGATCGCGAGTCTCCCCCACCGACTGCAGCGACGGCGCGGACGACGGATCGATCGACGCGACGATGCGTCGCGAGATCGCCACGAGCGCCTGATTCCGCGACGCCGTTCCGAGCATGGTCAACGGCCGCGCCGGATCGTGCAGCGCCTGAAAGCGCGCGATCCGCGTGTGCTCGTAGAGCGAGTACGACACGGGAATCCACAGAACCGACAACCCTCCGCTCTGCGCCTGAGCGACGTGATCGAGCACCGCGGAACGCCACACGAACTCCGAGGCCAGAAACTCAGGGCTCACCAGAAACACGACCGCCCGCGCGCGCGACAACCGGTGCGTGAGCTCCCGCTCCCATTCCTGACCCGGAGCGATGTCCGCATCGCAGAGCACATCGACGGATCCGTCGTTCAGGTGGGGATTGAGAATCACCAACAACTCGTCCAGCCATTTGCGGTCCTCACGGCTGTGACAGATCAGAATTGCGTTCCGCGGAATCTTCCTCGACGAATCCACTTCGGGCACGGCACGCTTGAATTGCGCGAGCACACGGGCGCGATCCGCTTCCGCCTCTGGGACGAGCGCCATCTTGTCGTCCGTCAACCAGCACGTGAGACCTTCCGCGGCCTCGAGGAGCGTGTGTTTCTCCCCTTTTTGATCGCGAAACGTGGCCAGAATCTCTTCGTACGCGTAGTACGGAATGTACGGCGTCTCGACCTCGGGCCAATAATCTTCCTGGCGGATCGACTGCGCCTTCAGCAGCGCACCGAATTCCTGCCGCGCAAACGCGCGCGTCGCTTCGAGTTTGTCCATCTCGAACGGATCGACGCGCGTGAGAACGGGAAGGACGCGCATCGATCGCGAACGCTGTTCGAACGCGTCCGCGGCCACCGTTACGGTCCCGCGGATGCTCTGCGTGTTCGCGGTGAAGAACACGACCAGCGCGTCCGGCAGCTGAACCGTGCAGATGCCGGCCGTGTCGCTGACGCCCGTGCGACTGTCGATGAGCACGTAGTCGTAGTCGGCGCGCATCGACTCCGCCAGCGCGGTGATGACGGCAGCGCCTCCGAAGCGATCGTAAAAACCGCCCCAGTCGAACGCGTTGACGCGCTTGGAGTAGGAACAATCCTGTCTCCCCGCGCCGACGATGTCGATCCTTCCCTCTCCCGGAAACCGCCACGCCAACGGTTCTGCATAGTCGGCGACGGAGGCATAGCGCTTGTACCAGTCACCGCCCGACGCACCTTCCGGCGCCTCGGATGTCGCTGCCATCAGGTAGCGGTAGAAGAGATCGATGAGCCCATCGGTCTCGCGCATCTCGGCATCGGCGAGAAACGGCGCGAAATAGCGATGCAGTCCGGGCGCTTCGAGATCCCAATCCACCGTGAGCACGCGCTTGCCATTGCTCGCCAGGATCCACGCCACATTCGCCAGCGCCATCGTGCGCCCACTTCCACCCTTGTACGAGTAGAAGGTGAAGATCCGACCACCGCTCATGGCGCCGGTTCCTGCACGGCACTGATCGACGGCAGCGTCCGCGTAGCAACCGCATCGATCGTGCGCAGCGGCTTGCGCCTCATCGAAAGGATCTCGTTGATCTCCAGCAGCGACTTGCGGATCGTCGGGCCGAACTGCTTCGGGTCCGTCACTTCCGCGTGGTACGGCGGCTTCGTCGTCATAAACCTGCGGCGCAGCAGATCCTGAATGCGCTGCGTCAACTCCTCGCGTCTTCCCGCCGTCTCGGGATCGGCGAGATCCCAGGCCACGATGCAACAGCAGTTTTCGAAATTCTCGCGATCGAAGTTGCGAAGGATGTCGAAGCGGGGAAGGTCGATCGACCAGGGATCGACGATCATCACCGCCACCGAGGCCTCTTCTTCCGCTTTGCGAATGAGGGTGATCAGATCAGGCGTGACCTTGAGCCACATCGGAACGAGATCGAGCTCGTCGGCTTCGCGCATCACGAAGCGCGCGCCGACGCGCTCGTCCTCGCGATACGGCTTCCAATCGAGCCCGTCATCGCTGCTGCCGTAGTAATGATCCGCGCCGGCGCGAACGTCAGTCATCTCCTTGAGAGCGCCGGCGACGAAGACGAAGCTTGCGCGCCGTCCGGTCCGCTTCGTCGGCGCTTCGCTTCCGGAAGGAGACGTTGGAGGAGGTGGAAACTTCGGCACCGTCGCCTCGAAATCAGGACGCGAACCCTGCCACGGCGCGAGCGGAAATTCACCCGCGACCTTGACGATCCGTTTCGCCAGCTGCTCGACGAGCGTTTCGTACATGATGCGATAGTTGCCGGAATGGAGACGCTTCATCACATACAGCAAGCCTTCTTTTGCATACGTGTCGTATGCCTCCCGCTGCTCCCTCGAGGCGTCCTTCGTGCTGAATCCATCCTGCAGGACGCGCACGAAGTCCGGGAACTCTCCTTCAAAGGGCCTTCGCCAAACTACGGGAAGAATGAGCGGCGGTTTCACTCCGGGCGCGGGAAAGGAATCGTCGCGGCGTTTCTCGAAGACGGCCCATTCCTTGCCGCAATACGACCTCTGAAAAAACCGCGCCGTCATGATGCAGACGAACGTGCGGCAAGTGGTCAGCGCTCCGGCGATCTCCGCCGGCCACTCGACCCCCGGATCCATGTCCCGGTCCAGCCATCCTACCTTCCCGCCCCCGTCCTCCACGCCATCGGCAATCGCATGGCAAAGGTCGTCGTAAAACCTCTGCACATACGAGCCGTCCTCCGCGCGGTCGTCACTCCGCGCGTAGCTCATGAAGAACCACGGATTCATTTGGATTCCGCCCCTGCTGATTGCTGAATGCGGCAATATGGCAAAGCGCGAGGACGGAATCAAGACAGAAGGAGCGGCGCCGCGGATTCGGCGCGCGCGATGGGCTCGATCGGCCGGTGTTCAGAGCGGAAGATCGGCGTACAGCACTGCGAGATCCAGAGTAGGCCCGGAGGCGAGTCGAACGTTCCCTTCTCGCACTTCGAAGTACTCCCACGTGCCCGAGAGCGTGCGGCGGAAGATCTCGACGCGCGTCTCCTGGCTCACCAGGACATACTCCTGAAGCGAAGGGATGCGCTGATAGTGCATCCACTTGTTGCCGCGATCGCCCTTCTCGGTCGTAACCGAGAGGACTTCGACGAGGAGCACCGGATTCGTGATCGTGGTGCGCGCGTCGTCCTCCGGGTCGTATTCGATCGGTCCGCAGACCATCGAGACGTCGGGGTAGGTGGCGCGGCCGGTCGCAGCGACGCGGACTCGCATATCGGATGTGAATACCGTGCATCCGGGCGGGCATGTGTTTCCCAGCGCGACGATCATTCTCGCGGCGAGCGCGCTGTGCCGCGCGGTTCCACCGGACATCGCCAGGATCTCGCCCGCGTCGAATTCGTGCTTGAGCTCACTGTCGCGCTCGAGCGCGAGGTAGTCCGCGAACGTGGACTCGTGACGCGACTGCGACAGAGAAGCTGTCATCGAGGCTTAAGGATAACGCACGCGTCAGCCATTCGAGAACGGAACGAACTGTGGAGTTGGTGCGCCCAGTAGGATTCGAACCTACGACCTTCAGCTCCGGAGGCTGACGCTCTATCCAGCTGAGCTATGGGCGCCTATTTGGAGGGCGAGCTGGATTGTATCGAACGCCGAGGGTGGCGCGAAGATTTCTTGGTACGCGGGTCCGGACCGGAGGGCGGGCTTATAGCCCGCCGATTCTTTTGGGCGGGAGGGTCCGGTCCCGCGTCCGTGCCAGGGGCCATCCGCCGTTCCCCGCCCAAAATCGGCGGGCTATAAGCCCGCCCTCCGGGTGTTTGTGGCGTCGCCGGCCTAGGCGCGGGCCGTTTCCGACGTGCGTTGCTCGGTGCCGAGGCAGCGGCGGACGGAGGCGATGAGGCGCTTGGGGATCACCGGCTTCGAGAGCGTCTCGCAGATCGTCGGGAAGAGCTTGCGGATCTCGGCCACTTCGAGGCCCGTCACCACCACGATCGACTCGAGCATCTGCGGGCGCGTGCTGGCGATGTATTCCATGACGTCCGTGCCGCTCAGCTTGGGCAAGGCGATGTCGAGGACGATGGCGTCGTAGCTCTTTTGCGCGAGGCGGCCGACCGCCTTTTCGCCGTCCACGGCGATGTCGACCACGCAGCCCTCGGCTTCCAGCACGCGGCAAAGAGCCTCGCGCGTGGCCTGGTCATCCTCGACGACGAGTACGTTCGGACGCATGTCAGGAACTAACTCTAGCAGCACGTCCCGCTCAACGGGAAGAAGGATTTGCTTCTTCCCGCAGGATGAAGTCGGCTGCGAGCTCGACAGCCTGGGGCACACGCCCCTTGAGCGAGTGGTCGCCCCCTTCCATCCATTCCACGCGAATCACCTTGGAGAGAATATACGCGGAAACATCGGCCGGGTTGCCGAAGGTGTCGCGCGTTCCCTGCAGGATGAGCGTGCGAGTGTGCAGATCCTCGAGGTGCGCGGTGCGCGTCCGCTCCGGCTTGCCGGGCGGATGGAACGGATAGCCGAAGCAGATCAGCCCGCGGACCTCCATCTCGTCCGCGACCATGCTCGCCATCCGCCCGCCGAGGGACTTGCCGCCGATGAAGACCCGCGCGCCGCCGCCGTGCTCGGCGATCGCCTGCTTCCAGGCGTCGAGCAGCACCGGCTGCCGGTCCGGCGCGCCGCTCTTCTTCCCCTCGCGCCGCGCCGCCATGTACGGAAACTCGAAACGCACGACGCGGATCCCCTGCTCGGCCAACCCGCGCGCGACCTGGTTCATGAACGGCGTGTCCATCGCACCGCCCGCGCCGTGGGCGAAGAGAAAGACGTGGTTGGATTTCGGAGGACCGTCGGAGAGATAGTTCATGAATGGTTGTCGGTTGTCGGTTGTCAGTTCTCCGGGATCTTCGCTCATCCAAGACTCCCGGACAACCGACAACTGAGAACCGACAACCAACTCACCATCCCCTCACCGGCTTCCAGCGATCGACGATCCTTCCCCGATCGACGATCTCGTAGGCGTCGAACATCGCCGCGGTGAGGCACGAATGGTTGGGGATGATGCGCAGCCTCGTGCCCACTGGCACGCGCGTCGACATCCCGACCGGCACGTGCGTCGACGTCGCGATTTTGCCGTGCTCCTGCGAGAGCGAGACGACGCGCATCGGCAGCGGATGCAGCTCGAGATCGCAGACGATGCCGTAGCCGAATTGCGGGTCGAGATGATCGGGACCGACGTCCTTCGAAAGCGCGAGAGCGCCGGCGTCGACGATGATCGTCGCGCGCTCCGGATACGAGCCGACGACGGTCGTGAGCACGGACACGGCGACGTCGGCGAGCGAGCACGATCCGAGCGTGGCCTGGAAGGCGTCGAAGAAAACGTAGTTGCCGGGACGCACTTCGTCGCATTCACTGAAGCGATCGACGACCGACGCCGTCGGCGTGGAGCCGATGCTGCGACGCGCATCGGCAAGACCTTCCGCGGCGCCCTCGGAAGCCAGCAATGCGCGAAAGCGCGTCAGGCAGCCGGACTCCTCGGCGGCGATGCGTTTGATCTCGTCGACGTCACGCGCGTTGTAGGAATGACCGGCATGCGTCAGCAGGCCCTGAAACCGCACCGACTCCGAGCGCGCCAGCCGCAGCGCCAAACGCACGCTGTCGGGACTCTCGGGATCGACGCCGGCACGGTGCGTTCCGCAATCGATCTTGAGAAAAGCGTCGAAGACGATCCCGCGACTGCCCGCGAATTCCTCGAGCGCGCGCAGCGCATCCTCGGAATCGATCAGAACGCTCAGCCGATCGACATCTACACCGAGTGTCGCCACGCGCTCCAGCTTCTCCGGCGTCGGCGCGATCGGCACCGCGTACGTAATGTCGCGGAATCCGTCGCGCGCGAAAAACTCCGCCTCGGCGAGCGTCGACACCGTGATCGGTCCGACCGCGCCGCCGTGCTGGATGCGCCCGATTTCGACCGTCTTGTGCGTCTTCACATGCGGGCGGAAGGCGACGCCGGAGTCGCGCGCTTTCGCGAGCATGCGCGCGCAGTTTCGCTGAACGGTTTCACGATCGAGAAGCAGCGCAGGGGTCGTCACGTTTAGCATAAGAGCGACGACATTCTGCCATTCGATGAGAAAGATCCTCCACATCGATATGGACGCCTTCTACGCGTCCGTCGAACAGCGCGATGATCCGACGCTGAAAGGAAAACCGGTGATCGTCGGCTGGGCCGGCGAGCGGAGCGTCGTCTGCGCTGCGTCGTACGAGGCGCGGAAGTTCGGCGTGCACTCGGCGATGCCGGCTTCGCGCGCGAAGCGCCTCTGTCCGAGCGGCGTCTGGCTCGTCCCCGACTTCGAGCGTTATCGCGCCGTGTCGCGCGACATCCGCGCGATCTTCGAGCGTCACACGCCGCTCGTCGAGCCGCTGTCGCTCGACGAGGCCTACCTCGATGTCACGCACGAGCTCACGGGAATCCCGACGGCGACGGAGACCGCGGAGACGATTCGCCGCGAGATCCGCGAGGAGACGAATCTCACCGCCTCCGCCGGCGTCGCGCCGAACAAGTTCCTGGCCAAGATCGCCTCGGACTGGCGCAAACCCGACGGCTGCTTCGTGATCCGCCCGCACCAGGTCGCGGCCTTTCTCGTCACGCTGCCGGTGCGCAAAATCCCCGGCGTCGGCAAGGTGACCGAGGGCGTGCTGCGGGAGATGAACATCGAGACCGTGGGCGATCTGCACAGGTTCGAGCAGGCCGAGCTCATCGCGCGCTTCGGCAAATGGGGTACGCGTCTCTGGGAGCTCGCACGCGGCATCGACGAAAGTCCGGTCGAGCCGTCGCAGAAACGGAAGTCGTGGTCGAGCGAGAACACGTTCTCGACCGACGTCTCGCGCGACGAAGCGGCCGAATGGCTCCGCGAGCAATCGCAGCGCTTGTGGGAGACGCTCGAAAAGAAATCGATGCGCGGCCGCACCGTCACCGTGAAACTGCGCACTCCCGATTTTCAAACCGCCACCCGCCGCCTCACCCCACCCGAGCTTCCCGCCAGCGGCGACGACCTCGCGCGCATCGCCGTCACGCTCCTCGATCGTTTCGATTTTCCGCCAGGCGCGAAGTACCGGCTGGTCGGCGTGGGGCTGTCGAATTTTCTCGAGGACGAAGAGGAAGAGACGCAGCCGCCCGAGGAACCGACGCTGTTTTCCAACGATGAACGATGAAGGATGAACGATGAACCGAGCACGCGGCGTTCATCCTTCATCGTTCATCGTTCGCTTAGAATGCGCGCCGCATGAACATGAAACCCATTTCCGTCGCTCAATACGGCATCGGTCCCATCGGCGCAGAGATCGCGCGGCTCCTGCTCACGAAACCGTGGGTGAAGGTCGTCGCCGCGGTCGATATCGATCCGGACAAGATCGGCAAGGACCTCGGCTAGGTGATCGGACTCGGACGCGAAGTCGGCGTCATCGTCACGTCCGAACTGCAGGTCAAGCCCGACGTCGTTTGCCACTCCACGGGCTCGCGTCTGCGCGAAGTCGCAGGGCAGCTTGAAGCGCTGCTCGAGCGCGGATGCCATGTCGTCTCCACCTGCGAGGAGCTCTCGTTCCCGCTCGACATCGAGATCCGCGAGAAGCTGCAGCTCGTCGCGCGCAAAGCGAACGTCGCGCTCCTCGGTACCGGCGTCAATCCCGGTTTCGTCATGGACAAGCTTCCGCTCACGATCACGTCGGTCTGCCAGGACGTGAAGTCGGTCGAGATCATCCGCATCCAGAACGCCTCGACGCGCCGCGAGCCGCTGCAGCGCAAGGTCGGCGCGGGCATGACCGTCGACGAATTCCGCGCCGCCGTCGACGCCGGCAAGATCAAGCACATGGGCCTGCGCGAGTCGCTGATGCTCGTCGGCAACGGCCTCGGCGTCGAGTTCGAGAGCGTCAGCGACGAGAAGATCGAGCCGATCGTCGCCGACCGCAAGATCACGACGCAATACCTCGAGGTCGCGCCGGGCCAGGTCGCAGGCGTGCATCAGACGATCTACGGCAAGGGACGCATCGACGTGAGCCTCGAGCTGCGCATGTACGTCGGCGCCGAAGCCGTGGCCGCGGACCGCGTGATCGTGCGCGGCGTCCCCGACGTCGAGATGACGATCAAGGACGGCGTCCACGGCGACCGCGCGACGGCAGCGATGGTCGTGAACTCGATTCCGCGCATCGTCCAGGCCCGTGCCGGCGTGCTCACGATGGACGACATCTCGATCAGCTTCCGGTGAAGGAGCGCAGGCTTCCAGCCTGCCGGTCCGCCGGCATCCTGCCGGCCGGACGTTCCGGGCGCGGACGTACCGGCTGGAAGCCGGTGGACCGGCAGGCAAGGATGCCTGCGCTCCGTTGCGCCTGCGCTCCTACTGCCCCGCCGTTTTCGAGGAACGCAGAAACGACATCGCCAGCGCAATTGCACCGAACACCGCCCAGAGCACGATCCAGCCGAGGTGTCCTGACTTGATCCAGTTCCATCCGGCGAGCGTGAAGGCCCAGAGACCGTAGACGAGCAGGAACACGCGGCGATGATGCGCATCGTCGTCGACTCCGGCGGCGATGCTCGCGCCGAGGATGAGCGTGGGAACGAAACCGAGCAGAAGGTTGAGGGCGAGATTCATTCGGAAGCGCGCATCTTAGACCGGCACGGCCGGCCGCGTTGGAGGCCACAAGGCTAAACGCACGCGCGGGTGATCCCAGGCGTCGTTCCGGACGCCTCTCGCCCCGCGGTTTTTGCGGCGCACGCTGCTCGCGCGCGCGAAGAGCGAGCGGCCTGCATTACACTGCCGACTTAAATCCGGAGATCCTGAGCGAGAGAGCGGAATGCATAAAGTTGAAAACCACGTCGGACGATTGATCGAGGTCAAGCTGGCCTCGCCGTTGAACCTCGATGAGGTTCGCCAGTTCATCCAGGAACACATGGCCCTGATGCAGAAGATCCCCGGCAAATACGTCGGCGTCGTCGATCTGCTCGAGGCCTTCGTCTTTCCCGCGGCGGTCGCGGAGATGCTGATTCAGCTCCTCTCCGGCGCCGCCTCGCACGTCGAGCGCACGGCCCTGCTCATCGGCGAGAGCGCCACGTTCGCGCTTCAGGTCGAACGGGTCATCCGCAGCTCGAACAACCCCAACCGCCGCGCGTTCCGCGCTCCCGGCGAATTGAGGACGTGGCTGGGTGAAGTCCTCACACCGCACGAACAGCAGCGCCTCGAACACTTCATGAGCGACGTCGCCGTGCGCAAGTAAGCCGCCGCCCAGGGATTTCACGCGGAGGTGCGGAGAGGCGGAGAAAAGGGCTTGCCGTACATCCCTCCGTGTCTCCGCGTCTCCGCGTGAAACCGAACCTATCGGTATCGCAGATCGATCACCTTCCGCACCGCGTCCTTCGCGGCATTCGGAAGGTTCTGCACACGCGTCAGCACGTCGTTGAAGGCGTGCGACTCGCCGCCGTGCTTGAAACACTCGCCGCAGCGCGGGAGCTCGGAGAAATCGCGGCGGTTGAAAGCATCCTGCATCGCGGCGAAACGATCGCCGTCGATGATCTCCCGCAGCGAGTGCGTCTTGAGATCGCCCATCACCTGATCGCCGTGCGCGTCGTAGCAGCAGTGCGTGACGCGACCGTCGGCAAAGATCACGACCCAGGTGAAGAACGCGCCTTGCACGCAGCCGTAGAACTTGCCGTGCAGATCGGTCTCCTCGTTCACGTCGAGCGCTTCGCAGGTCTTCTCGATCACACGCGCGTTCTTGAATTGCCGCAGGTCGAACAGCGTGCGGAAATCGTCGACCGTCTCTTCGAGCGTCAGACGCGAGCGCATCTTCTGGATCTCGATGCGCAGCGGATGTCCCTTGGCCTGCACGAGAAACTTGCGCGTCAGATCGACGAGCTTGTCGAAGTCGCCGCCGGTGCGCAGTTGTGGATAGACCTGCGGATTCACCGAGTCGACGCAGATGCGGATACGTTTGAGCGGCGACGCCAGCAGCTTCGCGCCGACCTCCTCGGTCAGTACGAGTCCGTTCGTCGACAGGCTGGCCTCGGGGAAAAGTCGAATCGCGTCGTCGATGCGCGAGTACAGCAGCGGCTCGCCCATCTCGTGGAGCCACTTGAGTCGCAAGCCGAGGCCGTGGATCTCGCGCTCGGCCTTCTCGACGAGCGGCCACTCCATGTCCTCGTAGGGACGGCGAAGCACCGGCAGCGGGCACATGCCGCAGCGCAGATTGCACTTCGACGTCAACTCGAGACCGACTTTGATTCTGCTCGGAGAGAACTTCATCCGCCCGTCACCAAGTCCCGAAACACTCTTCCGTATTCCTCCCACGAATACTTACGGGCCGACTCCGCCGCGCGTCGCTCCATCGATTCACGATCGCCGCGCCCGAAGAAAGCGTCGATGGCGCGCGCCAACGCCACCGGATCCTCGGGCGGAACGAGCATGCCGTTCTCCCCTTCGTCGATGATCTCCGGCAATCCGCCGACGGTTGTCGCGATCACCGGTCGCGCGAAATGAAACGCCGTCAGCGCAACGCCGCTCTGCGCTTCGATGCGATACGGCGCGAGCACGACGTCGCACGCCGCGAAATACGTCGCGATCTCGGCGTCGGGGATGTACCGGAAGTCGAAGCGGACGTTCGTCAGCCCCTCGGCCAGCGCGCGATAATCCGCCTCCCCTTTCCACCACGCCTCGCCAGCGACGACGAGCGTGACGTCCGCCGCGAGCTCACGCCACGCGCGCAAGGCGAGGTCGAGTCCCTTGAAGGGGCGCACGTGCCCGAAGAACAGCGCGACGTTGCCGTCGAGGCCGAGCGCGCGACGTGCGTCGGCGCGAGACGGGATCGCACCGCCGAGCTCGTGAACGGGAAGGAAGGTCTGAATGATGCGGATGTCATCCCGAGCGTAGCGAGGGACCTGGGGGGCTGGGCGGCGCGCGACCTCTGCCTCCCGCCCGCCCAGGTCCCTCGCTACGCTCGGGATGACATCCAAACGCCGCTTCGCATCCTCCGCCTCCGTCCTCGCATGCACGACAAGCACGTCACCGCGTCGCAGCACGGCGTTCGTCAGCGTCCGCTTCCAGGCCGCCGGCTCCTTGTCGCCGATGTTGTGGCACTGCAGGATCACGCGCGTCTTCCGCGGCAACAGCGCAATCATCGTGAGATACGGCAGCGCCCAGACCCACACCCACCAGACGAAGATCACCGCGTCCGGCTTCTCGCGTCGCAACAGCAGCGCCGTGCGAAACCAGGTGATCGGATTCATGATGTCGAGCAGAAACCGAGCATTCCCGAATCGTGGCAACGTCGGATCGACGTCATCGCCGCCCGGATAGAAACGCTTCGGGAACTGGCGCTTGAAGGAAATGACCGGCGCGTCGAGCTCTTCGGCCAGGCGTTTCGTGCAGTAGGCGATGCCGGCGCGGTAGGGCGGGACGGGGCCGATCAGCACTACGTGCGGTTGTCGGTTGTCGGTTATCGGTTGTCCGGGCAGCATCGCGAATTCACAGACAACTGACAACCGACAACGGACAACACTTCATGCGGCGGAAAGGAAGTTCACTACCGTCGACGCCAGATATGCGCCCCACGTCCTCACATCGAACACCAGCGAAGACGACATGAAGCAGGAGTGCGTGCAGTGGCACTCCTTGGCCTTGATCGAGCGGCGCTGCTCGTCGGCGGCGGCGGAGAACCAGAGCTGGTTCCAGTCGTAGCCCGTGTCCTTCACATTGCCGACCGGCTCGCGCAGCTCGCACATGCGCACCTCGCCGCGCGCATCGAGCACGCCCGAAACGAGTCCGGCGTAGCAGGGGCGCACCTGCGTCTCCTGCTCGAGGACCGCCAGCTCCATCCGCCGCGAATAGATCTTCACGAACTTCAGGAAGCCGTCGTAGTTGCGGTAGCTGTTCCAGTACGCCTCGAGCTTCGGCAACAGCTCGCGATAGCGCTCCGTCGTGATCGGCTGGATGTTCTTGTCCGGCTGATCGCCGCGCAGCATCTCGAACGAGTGGAACGAGATCTCCGGAAAATCGCGGCGCACGCCTTCGAACAGCACGTCGAGATCGTCGGCGTTGTAGGTGCACAAACACGTGTGCACGTTCACCGTGAGATTCGGATAGCGCTCCTTGAGCGGCATCAGCAGCGCGTACGTCTTCTTCGACTTCTCGTAATTGTTCGGCACGCCGCGGATCCAGTCGTGCTTCTCGCCGATGTGATCGATCGAGAGATTGACCGTGATCTGCGTCGAGGGGCAGCGCTCGAGGATCGTCTCCACCTGGCGGGCGATCAGATCGCTCGTGATCGCACCGGTCGGGATCGTGATCTGCTTGACGTGATTGTGCGTCGCGAGGAACTCGCAGATCTCCGGCAGATCGCGCCGCAGAAACGGCTCGCCGCCGGACATCACGATGAAGAGCAGATCGCCCATCGACGACAGCGTCTTCTTGATCTCGTCCAGCGACAGCTCGTGCTCCTTGTTCTTCCGCAGCTGCTCCCAGTTGAAGCAGGTGCGGCAGAAGGAGTTGCAGTCGTACGTGAGGCCGAGGATCAGATAGACGGGCCGCATCCCCCGCTTGTCGACGAGGTATCTCAGGTACTGCGCTTTGTCGGTGAACTTCATGCGTCTGTGTTCGGTCCGCGCAACCGCTGCAACAGTTTACGCATTCCGAGGAAGTCTTCTAGTCGTCCAGTCGTCCAGTCGCCGAGGAGCGCCCTCGAGACCGCCTCGTCGACTCGACGACTCGGCGACTCGAAGACTTGATCATCCCCCACACGATTCCGAACCAGTACACGAGGTGATGCGCGGCGAACGCGAACGGGATCACCGGCCACCAGCGCATCGGCAGACGCGTGGCGCGTGCGCCGAGGATCAGCGTTGCAATCGCGTACGGAATGGCGACGAACGGCGCGAACGCGATCCCGATCGCGCCGGCCACGAGAAACGCCGCGATCTTCGGATTGCGGCGATGCGCGCGTGAGCCGCGGACGAGGAGCACGCCGGTCTTCACGCGATAGCGCCAGCGTTGGCGCAGGTACGGGCCAGGGAACGCACGGCGTCGATGAAACACGCGCACGCCGTCGTGATAGATGACGCGACCGCGCTGCAGCAGCTCCTCGATGAGTCCGGTGTCCTCGCCGATGTAGCCGATCGCCTCGTCGAAGCCGGTGAAGACCTCGCGACGCACGAAGAGATTGACGAGCGCGATGTCGCTGGCGTGCTCGAGGTCGAACACGCCGGAGCGATTCTCGTGCGCCGCCACCCCGCTGCCGATCCAGCGCGTCGCCAGGAGCGTGTCGGAGATCAATTCCGCGACGGACGAGTCCGGCGGTGAGGGATCGGGACCGCCGAGGGCGAGCACGTCCCGATGCTCGTCGAGATAGGCGCAGGCGGCCGCCAGCCAGCGCGGATCGGCGAGCGCATCGTCATCGATAAACGCCAGGATCTCGCCCTTTGCCACGGAAACTGCTCGATTTCTTCGAGTTGCGGGATTACGATTCCCCTCCGTGACGTTGGTCAGACGGGCCTCGGCAGGCAGTTTCAGTTTCAGAACTTCAGCCGAGATCACGATCAGCTCGAACTCAAAGGGCGCCTCCTGTTCCAACACCGAGGCGATGGCGCGCTCCGCGTCGCCGCCGATGCGCTCGACGGGCATGATCACCGAGACTTTCGGAATTGAGAATTGAGAATTGAGAATTGAGGATCGGAGCACGCCGCCGTCATTCTCGTTCCTCAATCCTCAATCCTCAATCCTCAATCCACTCAGAAGCGAAGAAATATGACGAAACTTGTGATTCAGATTCCCGCCTTCAACGAAGAGGCGACCATCGCGCAGGCTTTGCGCGATCTCCCGAAGAAAATCGACGGCATCACCTCGATCGAAACGCTCGTCATCGATGACGGTTCCAGCGACAAGACTGCCGACGCCGCCCGCAAGGCTGGCGCGACGCACATCCTGCAGCTCAAAACGCACCGCGGCCTCGCCGCCGCCTTCGTGGCCGGCATCGACGCCGCGCTTCGCCTCGGCGCCGACGTGATCGTCAACACCGACGCCGACAATCAGTACGTCGCCGCCGACGTCGCGCGCATCGTCGCGCCGATCGTCAAAGGCTCCGCGGAAGTCGTGATCGGCGACCGCGACATCGCTTCGTCGCCGCACATGTCGGCGCTCAAGAAGTTCTTGCAGCGCGTCGGAAGCTGGACGGTCGGCCGCGCCTCGGGACTCAGCGTCAGCGACGTCACCAGCGGCTTCCGCGCCTTCTCGCGCGACGCGGCGATGCAGATCAACGTCTTCAACCCCTTCACCTACACGCTCGAGACGGTCATCCAGGCCGGCAACCGCAACCTCGGCGTGCAGAGCGTCGTCGTGCGCACCAACGCGCCGACGCGCCCGTCTCGTCTCTACAGCGGCGTCGGAACGTATCTGCGCAAATCGGTCGCGACGATCTTTCGCATTTACACGCTCTATCGCCCGCTGAAAACGTTCTTCGCCATCGGCGCCGTGCTGATGTTCGTGGGACTCGCCATCGGTGCGCGCTTTCTCTGGTTCTTCTCGCAAGGCGAGCGCGGCGGCCACATCCAGTCGCTGATTCTCGCGGCGGTCTTTCTGATCACCGGCTTTCACACACTCCTGATCGCGCTCCTCGCCGACCTCATCGCCGTCAATCGCCGGCTCACCGAGGACGTGCTCATTCGCGTGAAGCGACTGGAATCGCCAGCGAACGCGCGTCAGGCCACTCGCCCGCAGCCGCAACAACAGCAACAGCCACAACGCGACCGTCTCATTCGTCCCCAGCGCGAGCCGCGCCGCGACGCAACCACCGCCGCGCCCTCACCCGCCGTCGCCGCCGCGAAGCCGCAGACGCAGTGGGTGTGGCTGATGGACGAAGAGAAGCTCAACGATCGCATCACGCCCCCGGTGGCCGCGGCACCCGCCGAAAAGAAACCGATCGCTCCGATCGACGAGGACGACTTCGCCGACGAGCCGCAGACACCCGGCGCGCCCGCCGCCTCCGGCCGCCGTCGCCGCCGCCGCCGAGGCGGCGCCCGTCAGCACAATGAGCTGCCGGGCAACCGCGGGAAACATCTCGTGGGCGGCGAAGAGGGCGGCGAGTAGACTCAGGACCGTCGGCGTCTCAGGGTTTCGGCTCGTTCTCCATGTCCGGATCGATCTTGCGAAGACGGTTGTGGACGTGATCGAGGGCGGCGAAGAAGTTGTCGACTTTGATCGGGCCGCTGCCCTGATCGACCCAAATGTCGTAGCGATAATGCTTAACGGGGTCGCCAGGGTTCACGACACTCCCAAAGTCGGTGTAAACCTGCACCTCGTTTAGTTTCTTCACCGTTCCCGTGAATGGCGTGTAGCCCACCGGAAGCGGCGGCGGCGGCTGGCTTGAAGTACCGGCGCCTCCTGCGAATACGATTGCCGTGTCGGCGAATATAGTTCCTTCGGGTGCGACCAGAGTCCAGAGCATGTTCTGAACCAGGCGGTTGACCTTTCCGACATCCGGGATCAGCGTCACGGAGTTGTCCGGGTTGTAAAGGACCGTTACGCTGCCGACGATCTCGGCGACCTGTGTTGGTGTAGGCTGTATTGGTTGGACAGACGGTTGTTCTACATTGCTCATTTTTCTCTCCTTTTATCCTCGCCGTGCTAGACGCAGAAGGTCGAGGTCTCTGCTGTGGTAGCCAAAAAGATCAAGACGTGCCAGAACATGATCGGCCTCGGCCTCCCGGCCCAGCCTCATGAGCGTGTGTGACCACGTATCGAGCAGCAACGGATCGCTGGATGACGCGGCATCCGAAGCGAGGATCGTCTGCGCGCGTGTCCATTGAAGGCGGGCGCCGGCTGCGTCGCCGGACCGCAGGAGCGTTTCACCGAGTGTGACCGCCGCATCCGCCTGAAGACGGCGCGTTAATGGATCGACGGATGGGAATGTCGAAAGATCCTGGTCGGCGCGACGTGCCACGCTCATCGCGCGACCGACTTGGCCGTCCCTGAGCAGAACGCGCGCTTCAGCAATCCTCACGACCGCGAGATCTTTGCGCCATGACTTCCGGACGTCCTTACGGGTGAGGAGATCCTCGAGCAACGACTGTGCATCGAGGATCGCTCCGAGGGCCGACCCGTCTCCACGCCTGCGCAGAAGATCGCCCAGGCGCATTTGCGCGATGGCCAGATTTCGCTGCCATCCCGCGTTGTCGGGATCGTGGGCATGCAGTTCGCGACCAATCGACACTTCCGCCTGCCGGTGATTCAGTGCGTCGTCGTCCTCACCGGACATCTCCAGCAATCCAGCCAGAAAGTCGTGACTGATGCTGAGACGCTCACGCCATTTGTGCTGCCTCGGGTCGGCGGAAGAGAGCGCCGAATCGATCTCGAATTCCTCCTCGAAATCGCGACGGGCGGCCGCGAGATCACCGAGGCACTGACGCACATAGCCGAGTTTATTGAGAAGGACGGCGAGCTCGGCCCGGTCGCTCGCGCTAGTCGGGTTCGCCGCCATCCGGGCACGGCGCTCCCGCACCGACGCTTCATAGACCTCCGCAGCGCGACTGAAGTTCCCCTGCTGCTCGAGGATCGTTGCAACAGCCGCTTCTCCATAATCGCGCTCGATCTGATAATCGCGATTGGACGGCTCGCTCGTGGCCACTCGCGCGGTAACGTCACGGTAGATCTCGGCGTGTTTCAGCGCCTCAGGTAATTCGCCTCGGAAACGATGCACATTTGCAATCCAGAAGTGGCTCGTCGCGACGCCGAATTGTATGGGTAGCGACTTCGGGTCCTTTTGTGCCGCGACATCCGTGAAATGACTGGCTCGACTGGCTGCCAACAACGCGCCGTCGAGCTGACCCTGAGCGATGCGAACCTGTGTAAGCTGGTGCAAAGCCTTCGCACTGCGCAGGAGCTCATTCGACGACATCTGATCCGGGTGGATGGAGTCGGTGTACGCGAGTGCCCGTTGGGCGACATCATCGAGAACGTCGAGTTTGCCCACGGGTTCCAGCTTCTTCCGTAGGTCTCCCAGCATGAATTCGAGTAGATCCTCGACCTCGGCGCGCCGTTTCTGTGCTTCCTCGGTTTTGCTGATTGCGATCGCACGCTCCGTCTTCAAATCCACCGTGTACCGCCACCCGCCCACCAGCAGAAGCAGCGCGACGGCCGCGGCGCTGCTCTGGCGGACAATGCGCTGGGCCTTGTTGGCGAGATATTGAAGCCGTTCCAGCGCTTCAACGCCCGTCGGCCGGTCCGCCGGCGCGAACTCTTTCAGGCGATTAATGAGCGTTGTAATGTCGCCGGGGGCACCGACGACTGGCAAGGTATCGCCGCGGGCGACGCGCAAGATCGCTTCGCGCGCACTGACGTCGACCGGGTGCGGGTCCTTGTTCGTGAACATCCACTGCAAGAGTAGGCCGAACGAAAACATATCGCTGGCGGGTGTGAGCGTTTCGCCGCGAGCCTGTTCCGGACTCATGTAGAGCGGTGTCCCGAGAGTGATGCCGACCGCCGTGTTCTTGAAATCGCGATGCGACGAGATCGGCGTCGGATGCGCGGACGTCTCCAGGACCATGGTCTTCGAACCGAAGCGCTGCTTCGGGACAGCCTCAGCGACCGGCATGCGAACGGCGTGGTGTCCCGACGACTTGACGCGTGCTCGATTCAGCCAGCGTGCGAGACCGAAGTCGAGGACCTTCACCTCCCCGGTCTTCGTCAGCATCACGTTCTCGGGCTTGAGATCGCGATGCACGATGCCGGCGCGGTGAGCGGTGATCAGGACCTCGGCGATGGCGAGGGCGATGCGAAGTTTCTCGGCGCGCGACGTCCCTTCCATCTGCGCGTCCCACAAGGTCCGACCATCGATGTACTCGAGCACGAGCAGATCGACATCGGCCGATTCAATATAGTCGTGAATGCGACAGATGTTCGGATGTTCGAGCTTCGACAGCGCACGGGCCTCGCGCAGCAACCGTTCCCGCGCCTCTGCGTCGAGGCGTTGGTCGGCATTGAGGACCTTCAGCGCGACCTTGCGCTCGAGCGTCTCGTCGAATCCGCCATACACATCTCCCATGCCTCCCTGACCGACCACGTCAGTGACCCGGATGTGACCAAATCGGCGTCCAATGAGCTCCATCGAGCGGTACTACGTGCGGTACGATAGCGGGGCCAGAGGGCGGCGAGATGGGAATGGCCATCTGCCGTCCTCCTCGTTTACTTACGGCTGCGGACGATTCTCCATGTCAGGATCGATCGTTGCCCGCTCATGGATCGAGAACCAGCTCGTGATTTTCCGCGGGCCGGTTTCATCTTTGGGATCGACGTTGATGTCGTACTCGTAGATTTCCTTCGTCCCGCCCGGCTTGATCTGGCGGCGAACATCGGCCTTGTACTGCCAATTATTGATCCGAACCGGAGTCTCTCCTGGCCAGTTGTCTTTGCCCGCTGGATTCGTGACGAATTCAATGCCGTTCGGCGCGAATTCGACCGACCCGCTGCCGATCGGCCATCTCATCAGGCTCCATTGCATGGTCTGAATGTTCCGGTCCAGGATGCCGAGATCCGGGAACAGAATCGCCGACGTGCCGCCGAGGTAAAAGATCATCACACTGCCTTCAATATCGGCATCAGTGGGATCTCCTTCATTTCCCACTTTGTCTTTTCCCACTCTGTCCTTTTCCACTCTGCCCGCTCGCCCCTTCCGATCGTTTTTCGTGACTTTCTTCATCTCTCTGTCCTCCTCTGTTCACTGCTGCGCTGCTTGCGCAGCGTCTCGAGATCGATGTTGTGGTATCCGAATCCGTCGAGGCGAGAGAGTACGCCGGCGGCATCACTAAAACGTTCGGTCTGTAAGAGCGCCCTGCACCAAAGATCGAGAAGAAGCGGGTCGTTGGAGCCGGGAGTGAGCCTTTCGAGCATGCGTGCGGCTCGACGCCATTCGCGCCGCGCGGCCAGCTCGTCGCCGGTGGCATTCAGTGCGTCGCCGAGAGTGAGCGCACCATCGGCCTGATGACGGGTCGTGACCGCCTCAGGAAGATCGAGTGACGAAAGCGAAGCGTCGGCTTGACGGGCGATGCCGACTGCTTCTCCGATCCGTCGTTCCGCAAGCGATTCTTTCGCGCGCGCCGTCTGCACGACGGCGAGATCCATGCGCCAGGACCGGCGGGCCTCCTTACGCACGACGAGGGGCGCGAGAAGTGCTTCGGCATCGTCGATCGCGGCGCGGCTCTGGCGGACGTCTCCGAGCCGCCGCAGGAGATCGCCGAGACGCATCTGGGCGATTGCGAGGTCGCGTTGCCAATCGGCATTAGCCGGATCGTGATCGTGAAGCTCGCGGCCCAGCACCACTTCGGCATTCCTGTGGTCGAGTGCACCTTCCTCGTCACCCATCGCGTCTAGCACGCCACCGAGGTAACTGTGGCTGTTCCTCAGCCGGTCGCGCCAGACGTGTTGCGTCGGGTCGGCAATCGTCAATCCGCTGTAAATTGCAAATTCCTCCTCGAATTGGCGCCGCGCGGCAGTCAAATCGCCGAGACGTTGGCGTACAAAGCCGAGCTTATTGAGCGCGACCGCGAGTTGAGCGCGTTCTTTTGCATTCGACGGATCCGCCGCCACACGCGCACGACGCGTTGTCACGGACGCCTCGTAGATCTCCGCGGCGCGTCCGAGATCCCCCTGTAATTCTAGAATCGTGGCGACCGCCGCCTGACCATAATCGCGTTCCATACGGTACTCATCATTGGACGGCGCCGCCGCGGCCAATTTCCCGGTCACGTTCCGATAAATTTCCGCGTGCTTGAGCGCCTCCGGCAATTCGCCGCGCAGCCGTTGAACGTTGGCGATCCAGAAATGGCTCGTGGCGAACGCGAACTGCACGGGCAGGGAGGCCGGCTCGCGCACCAACGCGGCATCGGTGAATTTGCTGGCGCGATTCGCCGCCGCCAGCGCCGCGTCGAGCTGGCCTTGTGCAATGCGCACCTGTGCGAGTTGGTGCAACGCCTTTGCACTACGGACAAGCTCGTCCGAGGAGAGCTGGTCCGGCTGGACAGACTCACTGTAGGCCAGTGCGCGCTTGGCGACGTCGTCCAGAACGTCGAGCCTGCCGACCGGCTCGAGTTTCTTTCGAAGATCGCCGAGCATGAACTCCAGCATGTCTTCGACTTCGGCGCGCCGTCTCTGTGCTTCCTCGGTTTTGCTCAGAGCAATGGCGCGCTCTCTGCGCAAGTCCACCGTGTAACGCCAGGCGCCGATGAGCAGCACCAGCGCGACAGCAGCGGCAATCCCTCGCCGCGCAAGGCGCTGTGGCTTATTCGCCATAAATCGCAGGCGCTCCACGGCCTCGACCGCGGTGGGCCGGTCGGCTGGCGCGAATTGCTTGAAGCGATTGATGAGCGAGGTAATGTCGCCCTTCGCTCCTTCGACCGGCAGCGTCTCCCCTCGCGCAACACGCAGGATCGCTTCGCGTGCCGTGACATCGAATGGATGCGGGTCCTTGCCGGTGAACATCCACTGCAGGAGCAGGCCGAAGGAGAACATGTCGCTCGCGGGGGTGAGCGTTTCACCGCGCGCCTGTTCGGGACTCATGTAGAGCGGCGTGCCGAGGGTGATGCCGACGGCCGTGTTCTTGAAATCGCGATGCGATGTGATCGGCATCGGATTCTCGGTTTCCAGCACCATCGTCTCGGAGACGAAGCGCTCCTCCGGGACTGCAGGTGCAACCTGCAGACGAACACCGTGGCGTCCGGACGATTTCACGCGCGCGCGATTCAGCCAGCGTGCGAGGCCGAAGTCGAGGACCTTCACTTCACCCGTTTTCGTCAGCATCACGTTCTCGGGCTTGAGATCGCGATGCACGATGGCCGCGCGGTGAGCGGTGATCAGCACTTCGGCGATAGCGATGGCGATCCGAAGTTTCTCGGCGCGGGATTTCCCTTCCATCTGCGCGTCGTACAGCGTCCGCCCGTCAATGTACTCGAGCACGAGCAGATCGACGTCGCCCGTTTCGATGTAGTCGTGAATGCGGCAGATGTTGGGATGCTCGAGCTTCGACAGCGCCCGCGCCTCGCGCAACAGACGCTCGCGCGCCTCGTCGTCGAGACGCTGATCGGCATTGAGAACCTTCAACGCGACCTTGCGCTCGAGCGTGTCGTCATAGCCGCCATAGACATCACCCATCCCGCCCTGACCAACGACCTCAGTGACTCGGATATGACCAAAGCGTCGCCCGATGAGCTCCATGAGTAGTCCCGTATTTATGGATGAACGGGACTATTGTAACGCTTTATCGAGCTGGCAGCTCTCAGCTCGCAGCTCTCAGGAGAGAGCGGAGCCTCACAGCGCGGCGAGTCGCAGCAAGGATTTCACGCGGAGCACGCGGAGAGAACGTTTCCACGCTCTCCTCTCCGCGTCCCCCGCGTCTCCGCGTGAAACCGAACTCTCCAGCCTCGTGCAGACTACAGTCCCAATTCTCACAGGGAGGACGGGGCTGAGAGCCGCGAGCTGCGAGCTGATTTCACCAGTACGCGCCGATGAAATGCGCACTCACCTCGGCGGCGAGCAGCAGCTCGAAGGGAACGTGGATCAGTGGATGGATGGCGTTGAACGTGTGACCGGCGCGATCGATGAGGAGCAGCGAGGAATCGACGTTCTGTGCCGCAATCTCGCGTCCTTCGTCAAAGGGGACGCTTTCGTCGCGGCGGCCGTGGAGAACGAGGAGCGGCACGCGAAGACGTCCGGCGGCGGCGAGGATGTCGAGACGATCGCGATTCGATTCGACATCGTCGAGGCACGCGGTCGACGTGCGCATCATCTGCTTCGTGCGCGTGTTCATCGCCTCGAGATAGCCCTGCTCCCGCCACTGCCGTTTCGTCGCGGCGTCCCAGCGATCGACGCGCGCGATCGGACTCCAGACAACGACGCCGTGAAGATCGGGCACTTCCTCGGCGCCGAGAATTGTGACTCCGCCGCCGCGTGAGTGCCCGAGGAGGAACGTCGGGAGGGAAGGAAACTCACGCTGCGCATACGCGACCGCGGCGCGAAGATCGGCGAGCTCGATCGAATACGTGTCGCCCTCGAAGAGGTCGAGGCGATCGAACGTCTCCGGATTCTCGCCGATCCCGCTGCGCGACATGTTGAAGCGGCACACTGCCAGGCGATGCCGCACGAGTTGCTGCGCGAGCCAGGGAAAGAACCCCCAATCCTTGAATCCCTTGAACCCATGAACGATCACGACGAGCGCTCTCGGATTTTCGGGCGCGTCGAGCTCGCCGCGGATGGGGAGGCCTTCTGCAGATGGGATGGTGAAATGCATTTGAAAGTTGGCGGTTGGCAGGAGATGCCAGAGCTCAAAAGCGAGAGGAATCCGGAACGACGCCTCGGATCACCCGCACGTGAGTCCAGCCTTGTGGCCGCAAGCGCTGCCGGCCGTGCCGGCTAGACGTTGAAACGGAACAGAATCACGTCTCCATCCTCGACTTCGTATTCCTTCCCTTCGCTGCGCATCCGGCCGGCGGCCTTCGCGCCCTGCTCGCCCTTGTAGGCGATGTAGTCGTCGTAGCCGATCGTCTCTGCACGGATGAAGCCGCGTTCGAAATCGCTGTGAATCTCCCCCGCGGCCTGCGGAGCCTTGAACCCGCGATGGATCGTCCAGGCGCGCGCTTCCTTCGGACCGGCGGTGAAGAACGTCTCCAGGCCGAGGAGCTTGTACGCGGCGCGAATGAGCACGTTGAGGCCCGGCTCCTCGAGTCCCATCTCCTTCAGAAAATCGGTGCGCTCGTCGGGTGGGAGCTGCGCGATCTGCGCTTCGAGCTCGCCGCAGATGACCACGATCTCGCCGCGCTTCTGTTCCGCCAGCTCGCGAACTTTCTGCAGCAGCGGCGTCTCTTTCCCGAGATCGTTCTCGCCGACGTTGGCGACGTAGAGGACCGGCTTCATCGTGATCAGGCTCAGCTCGGCGAGCGCGGCGCGATCCGCGTCCGTCAGGTCCGCGGCGCGAAGTGGCGTCCCCTTTTCCACCGCGGCGATGGCCTTGGTCAGCGCCTCGGCTTGCGCGGCGTACTCTTTCTGTCCGACTCGCGCGAGCCGGCCGACCCGATCGATGCGCTTCGTGAGCGCATCGAGATCGGCGAGCAACAGCTCCGTCTCGATCACCTCGATGTCGCGCTCGGGATCGACGCTCCCCTCCACGTGAACCACGTTCCCATCCTCGAAGCAGCGAACGACGTGAAGGATCGCGTCGGTCTCGCGAATGTTGGCGAGGAACTGATTGCCGAGCCCTTCGCCCTTGCTGGCCCCGCGCACGAGACCGGCGATGTCGACGACTTTGAGGTCGGTGAAGATGATCTGCTTGCTCGCCGCCAACGCGGCGATCTTCTCGAGCCGCGCATCGACGACCGGCACGATGCCGACGTTCGGCTCGATCGTGCAGAAAGGATAATTCGCGCTCTGCGCGCCCGCCGCCGTCAACGCATTGAAGATCGTCGACTTACCGACATTCGGCAGACCGACGATACCCACGGATAAACCCATTCGTGACTCCCCTTCGAGTTGCCTCGGCGCTAACCCAATAGGGATCATCGCGATTCCAGAGGGAGACGCAGGCTTCGCGCGCGACCCTTCACCCAGCCGGGCGCCTGAACTTCTCAGATCGCTCGTGTCGAGTTGGAGCGTCTTCGAAACTTCCGCGTCCAGGCGCCGGGCTGGGTGAGGGGACGCGCAACTCGCTCACGCCCGACCTGCCACCTCGCTCACTCTCCGCGCTCCCTCCACCGCCCCGATCAACCCCACCTCCTCGTTCACGATCAGATCGACCGGCATCGTTTCCAGCACCTGCTGGAACCGTCCCTTCCGCACGAACGCGTCGATGAACTTGCCGTCGGTGAACCAGGGGCGGTTTTTGGCGGCGATGCCGCCGGCGAGGTAGACGCCGCCTCGGGCCAGGATGCGCAGGGCCATGTTGCCGGCTTCGGAGCCGTAGACGTCGACGAAGATCGCGAACGTGCGCGACGCGAGTGCGTCGCCCTTCGACGCGCGTTCGGCGATCTCGGCGGGATCGATCTTCTCGCCGCCGAGGAACGTATGGATGTCGGAGAGACCCATGCCGGACACCACGCGTTCCCAACTGACGTGACCGTAGCGGGCGTGAAGGTGGAGGAAGAGGCGCGTCTGCTCCTCATCCTGCGGCGCAAAGTCGGCGTGACCACCCTCGGTCGCGATGACGTGATGCACGCCGTTCGACCAGGTCACGATTGCCTGACCCAGTCCGGTGCCGGCGCCGAGGATCGCGATCGGCGCTTCGCGGTCACGCTTCCCGTGTTGCAACGAAAGCAGATCCTGCTCGCCGAGGAGCGGGACGCCGAGCGCCACCGCATAGAAATCATTGATGATCGAGACGCGCGCGATGGGGAACGCGCTCTGCAACGCCGGCTCCTCCATCACCCACCCGACGTTCGTGACCTCGGCGCGTCCGTTGAAGACCGGTCCGGCAACCGCGAAACAGGCGGCGTCGATTGCGGATGCCGACCTTGTCAGAAATTCGTGGAGGAGATCGTCGAACGACGCATACGAGGCGCTGTCGTAGCGCTCCTCGAACTGCGTCGCACCGCTGGCATCGACGCTCCGTAAAAGTGTCTTCGTCCCACCGATGTCGCCCGCAAGAAGTCTCACCTCCCGAATATACTTCGGGAATGTCGGCGACCGAGGGTGATGATGATTTGGTAAAGAAAATCATCGGGGAAAACCCGGGCGTCGAAGACGCCTATAGGCAGCACGCCAAGCGCCTTCGCGACATCGTCGAGAGAAAGTTCAACGTTCCGCCGCTCGATGCCACGGGCGTCGTCAACGAGGTCTTTGCGTCGTACATCCTGCGCCACGAAAGCATTCGCGACACGCGCAAATGGCTCGTCGGCGCGGTCTGTCACGCCAGCCGCGCGTATTGGCGCGACGCGGCGAGGACGAGTCCACTTCCCGCCGACGTCGGCGACTACGAACATCCCGACTCGCCCGGCCTCGAGGGAAGAATCGTCAATCGCGTCACCATGGCCCGAGCTCTCGATCAGGTCGGTCACAAGTGTCGCGAAACGCTACGTCTGTATTACGCGGAAGGGTATTCCGCCAAAGAGATCGCCGAGCACCTCGGCACGACGAGCGGCTATGTGATGCAGCTCCTTCATACGTGCAGAAAGCGCGTGCGCAAGGCTTATGACGACCTCGTGAAGGACAAGAAGCAGTGAACGGTCACTACGACGAAACCTCACTGCAGGAAGTGCTCGACGCGCCGGATGGCGATCCGTCTCGCGCCGAGCTGGAATCCCACGTCAGTCAATGTGACGCGTGCCGGCTGATGCTGGACGACCTGCGCGCGTTCGAAGCGACGCTCAGCTCCGAAGCCCTCTGGCAAGCGACCGTGGACACCGAAGAGGAGCCGCCCGAAGAGGAACCGCCCGAAGAGATCCGCATCATGGCCAACCTCCTCGCCGCCGAGGACGCAGCGGCGGAACAACTGCTCGTACCCTTTCTCCGCAGCCCCGCTTCCTTCCGCCGTGCGCGTGTGACGTCGCGTCCGGGATTGCGCACCGCCGGCGTCGCACGGCGGCTCTACGCGGAGTCGCGAAGATTTCGCGAGCGTCAGCCGATGCACGCGCTCGTTCTTGCCGATGCGGCCATCGCCATCGCCGATCAGCTTTCCGCCGATCGCTACCTGTTACCGATTCTCGACGACCTCCGCGGCAACGCCTGGCTCGAGCGCGCCAATGTCCTCCGATTCCTCGGCCGCTACCCGGAAGCGCTCGACGCGATCGATATCGCCGCACGCGCCTTCGCCCGCGCCCCCATCCCCGCCTATTCGACGGCACTCACCGACTACCTGCGCGGCGTCATCTACGTCGAAACCGAACGGCTCGACGAAGCGCTGCGGCTCGCGCGCCGAAGCGCGCGCGTCTTCCGGCAATTCGGCGAGGAGGAGCGCTACATCCACGCGAAGATCGTCGAGGCCACCGTGCTCTTCGATCAGAACCGCGTTCGCGAAGCGCGCGATCTCTTCGCGGCGCTCATCGGCAAGGCCAAGGATCTCGGCGACGCGCCGACGCTGGCGCGGCTCTATGCGAACACCGCCAACTGTCAGGTCCAGCTCCACGAGCTGGCCGCGGCGGACGATCTCTACGGACGCGCGCTTTCGCTCTACGAAGCGCTGGGTCTGGAGACCGAGCGCATCCGCACGCGATGGAACATCGGATGCCTTCGCATCGCCACCGGCGACACGACGGATGGTCTTGCGCGCCTCCGCCAGGCGGCGCGCGAGTTCGAGGAGCTCGGCCTGCGCAGCGATGCGGCACTGGTCACGCTCGATCTCGCCGAGGCGCTGCTGGCGACGGGAGACGCCGCCGCGCGGCGCGAAGCGGCGGAGCTGAGCAGCGCGCTCGTCGAGAGCTTCAGCGCGGTCGGCATGACCGGGCACGCACTCACCGCCCTCGCCTACCTTCATGAAGCCTTCGCCGCCGAGCGCGCCACTCCGGAACTGATCCGCCACGTCCGTCAATATCTCGAGACGCGTCCCGACCAAACCGGAACTCCGTTTCTCCCTCCAGCACCCGTGTAAGGTTTTCCCTCCTCACGACACTCCCTTTTCAGAGGGCCCTCCAGCAACTCGCTCCGGCGAGTCGGAAGGAGGATGTGCGTGGAAGAAGTACTGCCGATCGTTGTCGTCTTGATCGCGCTCTATCACCGGATGTCGATCCCCGGAACGTAGCCGGGACCAACAAACAGCAATCAGGAATGCCCTCTCGACGCTATCCGAGGTGGGGAGGGGGCAGCCGGGCGGCGAATGAGGTTCGCACGAAGTTCTCCTTCGACGACACTCACCCTCATTCGCGCGCCCGGCATTTTTTCGTGCTCCGGCAAGAGAATCTGGTTTCACGCGGAGATGCGGAGAAGGTTCTCCCTGTGTCTCCGCGTCTCCGCGTGAAATCTCGTGGCCCTACTTCGGCGGCACCGCGATCGCGCCGCGATTCGACTCCAGCCACTGCGCGAAGGTCTGCAGTTTCGGATTCAGCGCACGCGACTCGTTCAGATCACGCGCGCCGCGGAACAGCTCGTTGAAGTCGCGCTTGAACTGGAACATGTTGCCGAGATCGTCGGCGCCGGGGAATCCGAAGCTGCGATAGACCGCGGGATCGACGGCGTTGTAGCGCACCTCTTCGCCGAGAAGCTTCGTGAACGCCGCGGCCATCTCGGCGCCGGTCAGATGCTCGCCGGCGATTCCGATCCGCTTGCCGATCATCGACGGTCCGCGCTTGAAGATCCCGTACGCCACGCCGCCGATGTCTTCGGCGGCGATGCCGGGCAGCTTGGCGTCCCCCATCGGCATCGTGATCCCGAGCTTGCCGTCCTCGCCGCGCGCGGGACCCATGCCGAACTGGATGAAGTTGTCCCAGTAGAACGACGTCAGCAGATACGTCGTCGGCACGCCGAGCTCCTCGAAGATCGCGTCGGCCTCGCCCTTGGCGTCGAAGTGCGGGACCTTGTACTTCTCCATGAGCGTCGGCATCCGATCGTCCGACAGCGGCACGGTCTTGCGCGTGTCTTCGAGCGTCGACCAGATGACGTGCTTCACTCCCGCGTCGCGCGCGGCGGTGGCCATGGCCCGCGCGTGAGCGAGCTCTCTCTCGGGCGAGAAGTGCGCCCAGTAGAACGTGACGCAATACGCGCCGTAGGCGCCTTCGAACGCGCGGCGGAGGCTCGCTTCGTCGTCAACGTCGGCGGCGACGACTTCCGCGCCGCGCGCGGCCAGCTCCTTCGCCTTCTCCGATGAAACGTCGCGTGTGATGGCGCGGACCGCAAATTCGCCAGCCGGATCTTCGAGAATCGCGCGAACCAGGCCGCCACCCTGCGCTCCGGTGGCTCCCACTACGGCGATGATTTTCTTCGTGGACATCGTTCCTCCTGTAGGCGACATCGTATGACGTTCAATCGTAGACTAGCGCGCATGCCGAATGATTTTGCCCGCCGCGATTTCCTGAAGATCGCCGGCCTCGCCTCCGCCGCGCTGGCCCTGCCGATCGTCTCTCGTGCCCAGTCGTCCTCCTTTCCCGATCTGGAGGAGATGACGATCGGCGCGATGCAGGACGCCATGCGCGACGGGCGCCTCACGGCGCGCGCGCTCGCCGAGGGCTATCTGGCGAGGATCGCGACGATCGACAAGAGCGTGAGCTCGATCATCGAGCTGAATCCCGACGCGCTCGCGATCGCCGACGCGCTCGACGCCGAGCGCAAGGCGGGACACGTCCGCGGACCGCTGCACGGCATTCCGGTCCTGATCAAGGACAACATCGACACCGCCGATCGCATGCAGACCACCGCCGGCTCGCTCGCGCTCGCGGACTCGATCGCCGCGCGCGACGCGCATGTCGCAGGCGTCTGCGCGAGGCGGGCGCGGTGATTCTCGGCAAGACGAATCTCAGCGAGTGGGCGAACTTCCGCTCGACGCATTCGACGAGCGGCTGGAGCGGCCGCGGCGGACAGACGCGCAATCCGTACGCGCTCGATCGCAACCCCTGCGGCTCGAGCTCGGGCACCGGCGCGGCCATCGCCGCGAATCTCGCCGCGGTCGGCGTCGGCACGGAGACCGACGGCTCGGTCGTCTGCCCGTCGTCGGCGTGCGGCCTCGTCGGCATCAAGCCGACGCTCGGGCTGGTCAGCCGCACCGGCATCATCCCGATCGCGCACAGCCAGGACACCGCCGGCCCGATGGCGCGCACCGTGACCGACGCCGCGATTCTCCTCGGCGCGATGACGGGCGTCGACTCGCTCGACGCCATCACCGCCGAAAGCCGCGCGCACGAGCAGACCGACTACACGAAGTTCCTCGACGCCAACGCGCTGCGCGGCGCGCGCATCGGCGTGGCGCGCAAGTATTTCGGCTTCAACGATCAGGTCGATCGCGTGATGAAGGACGCGATCGACGTCATCCAGAAGCTCGGCGCGACGATCGTCGATCCGGCCGACATCGAGACGGCCGGGAAGTTCGACGACAGCGAGTTCGAAGTGCTGCTGTACGAGTTCAAGGCCGACCTCAACGCCTATCTCGCGGCGCTCGCGCCGAACGTGAAGGTCCGTTCGCTCGCGGATCTGATTCGTTTCAACGAAGAGCATCGCGATCGCGAGATGCCGTACTTCGGCCAGGAGATCCTCGAGCGCGCCGAGAAGAAGGGGCCGCTCAGCAGCGACGAGTACAAGAAGGCGCTGGCGAAGAATCATCTGCTGTCGCGCAAGCAAGGGATCGACGCGACGATCGCCGAAACACAAGCTCGACGCGCTGATCGCGCCGACAGGCGGACCGGCCTGGCCGACCGATCTCGTCAACGGCGATCACTTCACCGGCGGCTATTCGACCGCGTCCGCGGTCGCCGGCTATCCGCACATCACGGTGCCGGCCGGATTCGTGCTCGGGCTGCCCGTCGGCCTCTCGTTCTTCGCCGGCGCCTGGAGCGAGCCGAAGCTCCTCGGCTACGCGTACGCGTTCGAACAGGCGACGAAGGCGAGGAAGGTTCCGAAGTTCCTTCCGACGATTACGGTTTAGCTTCTGCCGGCGCGGCTGTTGGTGCTGCCGACGGCGGCGCGGCCGCGGTTCCGTCGTTTGAAGGCGCTGCGCGCAGGGATGACGTCCACTCGCAGAGCCGCGCGCGATCGGCGGCGGAGAGCTTCGCGCGCGGATGGAGAGGCGTGTAGAACCAGAGCGGCATCTCCTCTTCCTTGACCTGTTCGCAGATTTCCTTGAGCTTGCGCGCCTTCCGCCGTTCCTTGTAAGTGCCCCACTCCGAGAAGTTCATCTCCTTGCGGCCGTCCTTCACGTCGTCAGCGAGGAGCCACGAGACCGGCGCAATCTTGCTGTACCAGGGCCAGACGGTCTTGTTGCTGTGGCAGTCGACACACGAGCGTTCGAAGATCGCGTGAACGTCCGCCGGGACCGGCATCGAGGCATCGATCGTCTTCGTCTCATCGACGGGCGGATTCGCGAGAGAAGGCCGAACGAACTGAATGGCCACGAACGCGACGGCGAGAACGAGGAGAAGCCACTTCCACCATTTCATGGCGCGGCATTGTAGCGATGTGGAGTGTGATTGTACCGAGGAGGGCGGGCTTAATAGCCCGCCGGTTCTCTTGGGTGGAGGGACAGTCCCGGGAACGGTCGCTACGCCCGCACAGAGTCGGCGGCTATACGCCCGCCCTCCTTGCGGCCCGCGCATCCATCTGCAGAATGAGTGCGGCAGCATTCGCTGCCGCACTCATGCGAGCTCAACGGCGATAGCTGTCGTAGTCGACGATGTCGACCTGGTACGCCTGGAACACGCCGTTGCGCGTCCAGTCGCCCGCGATCTCGACGTAGTCGCCGGGACGGACGTCATCCCAGCGGCGGTCGCGAGCCACGACGGTCACGAAGCTGCCGCTGGCGTCGTTGCGGACGACGAACGTGTCGCGGCGGTAGTCGACGCTCTCCACGACACCGCGCAGATCGCCGCTCGAATAAGCGCGGTTGTCATACACGCCATCGTAGTAGTCGTAGTAGCCCGCGGGGTTGTAGTAGCCGCCGAGCTGGATCGACAGGCCGACGCGGAAACGATCGTTCCGGTAGTACGCCAGCGGAACGAAGAACGGATAGTTCGCGCCGACGACCCAGACCCGATAGCCGCTGCCGTAGCGATCGACGCGCGAAACGCGTCCGCGCGTGTAGTAGGGCTGGCGGTAGTTCGATGAACCGCGATAGCTTCCGCGGCTGCGCGAATCGTTCCGATTGTTGTTCCAGTCGCCGCGATTGCGCGAGTCGTTGCGGTTGTTGTTGCTCCAATCGCCGCGATTGCGCGAGTCGTTGCGGTTGTTGTTGCTCCAATCGCCACGGTTCCGCGAATCGTTGCGGCCGCGCGAGTCGTTGCGGTACTCGCCGCGGCTGCTCGACTGCGCGCGGTCGCCCGTCTCGACGCGATTGCGTGTCTCCCGCGGTTGAACCGTGTCACGCGCCTCGACGCGGCTCGGCGCCTGAACGCGATCGCGCGACTCCCCTCTCAAACTTCCGTTGCTGTCGCGGCTGCGAGAAACGTCACCACGACGTGACTCGCCGCCGTTCGCATCGCGCTCACGACGGATGCCGTCGCGGCGCTCCGTACGTGTGCGCGTCTCATTCGCAGGACGCGATTCTGCAAAAGCGGACGCGCCGAAGAGCGTCGTCATGGCCAGTGCAGCCGCGAAGGTTGACGCCAACTGCTTGTTTTTCCTCACTTTAGCCTCCCAGGGTTCATTGAACAGCTGCACCCGCTATCGCAAACGAGAGGCCGGTTTAGCGGGCAGCTCGCAGCTGGCAGCTCGCAGGAAACGAAAAAGCCGATCCTTGCGGATCGGCTTTTGAAAACGCTCGACGCGAGAGGCATCCGGGACGACGCCTCGGATCACCCGCGCGTGCGTCCAGCCTGTGGCCTCCCACGTTGCCGGCCGTGCCGGCTAGCGTGAATTGATGTCGCGCACCAGCACGATGCTCTGCGCCTGGAGAGAAGAGCTGTTGCCGTAGACCCGCACGTCGACCACGTCCCCGCGCTCGAGGTTCGAGATCGGGTAGAGGCGTCCCTGCACATCAACGCTGGCGTTCGTGTCGTAGTAGACCGTCACGCGGTTGCCGCTGGTGTTGCCCTGGAATCCGGAGATCCAGGACGTCGACTCGAGCTGCATCGTGTGACGCGCGGTGTCGATGCTGTAGACCGTTCCGCGGATCGTCGACTGCTGGTTGGTGTTCGGATAGTTCGAGCCGGAGTTGTTGCTGTTGTTCGAGGCGTCGTAGGTCACCGTCATCGATTGCGCGATGAGCTGGTTGTTCGATTCATCGACGTTCACCGTCACTTCATCGCCGCGCTCGAGATCCTGTGGACGATATGCGCGGCCTTGGTAGTCGACCTGCGTGGAGTTGTCGAAGTAGACGCGTGCGGTGCTGCCGCTGCCGCCGTTCGAAAGCATCGTCGAATAGCCGCTGACATTGGTCAGATAGACGGACTGGCTGTTCGTGTCGACCGAGTCGACGACACCGCGGATCTGATAGGTCTGATTGTTGTTTCCACCGCCGAGAACGTCACCGATTCCGGATGAGCCGCACGCCGCGAGAAGCAGAAGCGCAAAGCTCGCTGCCGCCAAGGATTTGTAGTTCTTCATGATCGTTTCTCCCAGGCGTTCCTAGAGCAGATTGCGTGCCGCAAACGAGATCGCAGAACGCAGATCGCAGAACGCAGTCCCACCCTCCCGAACGTCGTCGTCGAGTGGGTGGGAGGGCCTGCGATCTGCGATCCGCGATCTGCGATCTCATCAGTTGGAATTGCCGAAGAGACCGCTGGCGAAATCGAAGGCGATGCCGAGGAGCATCTGGCGGTCGTATTGGAAACCGAGCTTCTCGCCTGACGTGTAACTGAGCACCGGCTTGAAATTGCTCGAGCCGAGTTGAACCATCAGCGACGCCTTGACCAGCGACTTCCACTTCTTGTCCGAGCCGGTGAGCGGACGCGAGAGATCGCCGTCGAAATCGAGACGCGACTTCATGTTGCCGATCACGCGCAGCGGCAGTGCGAAGGAAAGCGACGCGTCGATCTGATCGTCCTTGATGCCGCTGCCGATCGCTGCGTCCGCGGCGCCGTCCGACTTGTAATACGTCACGCGGATCATCGGAAACACACCCGGATCGAAATCGGGATCGCTCTGCGTGGACGCCTCGATCGTGCGCGAGAGATACGGAACGGCGATGCCGATGCCCGCGCCGTAGAACGTCGCGTCGGCGTTCTGCGGTGTGGTCGTCGTTCCCGTCGGCGGCGGTGTCGTGGTCGAGGTATCGCTCTGCGCCGACTGGCGTCGCACGTCGAGATAGGCCTCGAAGAACGGCGCCGACGTCGGCCAGATCTGCCACGGCAGCGAGGCGGGAAGCGGCGGCAATCCGCTGGCGTCGCGCGGAAGCTTGCTCACATCTTTCTGAAAGGCGAGTTGGAACGACGGACGCGCGGAGAACGAATACTCATTCTGCGCGCCGGTCTCCGTCGACCAGTTCACTTCCGGCGCGAGATAGAGGTACGCGCTCGGCGTGAAGAAGCCGCCGTAGTGCGGTTGCTTGAGAGGAGACGGCTGTCCGGCCGGCGCGGGATCGATGAAGCGCTTCAACGGATAGTAGGCCGAGCCCTTGACCACAACGCCGAACCCGCCGTCATTCTGCGGGCCGAAGGAAAAGGAGATCGGCTCCTCCGTCGCACTCTGCGCATCGGCCGTCGGATCGGCCGGCGCCGCCGCGGGAGCTGGAGTCGGAGCAGCGGGAGTGGTCGTCGTCTGCGCGATGAGCGGCAACGCGCATGCGAGGAGGCAGATCGCCAGGATGCGTTTCATGCGTCCGATCCTCCGTCGGCCAGCGGAAGTTCGTTGCTCGTCGTATCCGTCTCCGCTGCCGGAGCCATCGACATCGTGCTGATGCCCATGGCTGGGGCAGTCGCGGCTGCGGCGGCAGTCGCCGCTTTCAACTGATCCGTCAGATGCGTTTCCACCAACGCCACCAGCGCCGCGCCGGTCGTGATCGGAGCGAGATCCTCAGGCTGCAGGCAGCAGATCCAACTGAATGGAGAGACGTTGTGCACCTGCGTCGCTGTAGCGCCGTTGAACACCGCCGCGTAATGAATGCGCAGCGGAGCCTTGGAGAAGAACTTCGTCGTGTTGAACGTATCGGCGATGGGCGTCGGTTGTCCGAGAGTCAAAGCTGCCGCCCAGCGAGCGACCGCATCTTTCGTCGGGGTCGTCATGGTGTTCTCTCCTCTTGATGGAATGAATGAGAGAGTAACCTAATTGGCGCCCCGGTGGCGGTGAATCCGTCAGCCCAGCGCCGCGGTCACGACCGCCTGCGCTTCCGCCTGAATCGTCCGCAGGTGCTCCTCGCTGACGAAGCTCTCCGCGTAGATCTTGTAGATGTTCTCCGTCCCCGACGGTCGCGCCGCGAACCATCCATTCCGCGTCGTGACCTTCAGTCCGCCGATCGGATTGCCATCGCCCGGCGCGTTCGTGAGGATCGTCTCGATCGGATCGCCGGCCAGCTCCTTCGCACTCACCTGCTGCGGCGACAACTTCCCGAGCCGCGCCTTCTGCTCCGGCGTCGCCGGCGCATCCGTGCGCGCATAGAACGGCGCGCCATGCTCCGCGGCCAGCTCGCGATAGAGCGTGCCGGGATCGCAACCTGTGCGCGCGGTCATCTCCGCGGCGAGAAGCCCGAGGATGATGCCGTCCTTGTCCGTCGTCCAGACCGTGCCGTCGCGGCGCAGGAACGACGCGCCGGCGCTCTCTTCGCCGCCGAAACCGAGCGTGCCGGCGAGCAATCCATCGACGAACCATTTGAAACCGACCGGCACCTCATACAAACGGCGGCCGAGATGCTTCGCCACGCGATCGATGAGACTGCTGCTGACGACGGTCTTTCCCACTGCCGCATCCGCGCTCCATCGCGGGCGATTCGCAAACAGATACGCGATCGCGACCGCGAGGTAGTGATTCGGATTCAGCAACCCAGCGCTCGGCGTGACGATACCGTGGCGATCGTTGTCTGTATCGTTGCCAAAGGCGACGTCGAAGCTGTCGCGCAGCGCGATCAGGCCGGCCATCGCGTACGGCGACGAGCAGTCCATGCGGATCTTCCCGTCCCAATCGAGCGTCATGAACCGGAACGTCGGATCGACCGATTCGTTGACGATCTCCAGATTCAGCCCGTACTTCTCGCGAATCACCGGCCAGTACGCGACGCCGGCGCCGCCGAGAGGATCGACGCCGATGTGCACATGCGCGTCGCGCACGATGTCGAGATCGACGACCGATCCGAGGTCGTCGACATAGGCGCTGATGTAATCGTGGCGATGCGTGGTGGATGCGGCGAGCGCCTTGGCGAACGAAACGCGGCGAATCCCCGCGGTCTCGATCATCAGGCGATTCGCTTCTTCCTCGATCGTCTTCGTCGCCGCCGTTCCCGATGGTCCTCCATGCGGAGGGTTGTATTTGAATCCGCCATCCTCGGGCGGGTTGTGCGACGGCGTGATGACGATGCCGTCCGCCAGGCCGTCTTTGCGTCCGCGGTTGTATGTGAGGATCGCATGCGAGATCACCGGCGTCGGCGTGTAGCCGCGATCGCGATCGATCCTCACCTCCACGCCGTTCGCCGCCAGCACTTCCATCGCCGAGACGAACGCCGGCTCGGAGAGCGCGTGCGTGTCCATGCCGAGGAAGAGCGGGCCGTCGATGTGCTCGGCGCGCCGGTAGTCGCAAATGGCCTGGGTCGTGGCGAGGATGTGCAGTTCGTTGAACGCGATCTTCAGCGATGAGCCGCGATGTCCCGACGTGCCGAAGGCAACGCGCTGATCGCGAATGCCCGGGTCGGGCCGTTCCGCGTAGTACGCGGCAACGAGGCGCGGGACATTGACGAGCATTCCCTCGGCGGGACGTGTTCCGGGCGTCATGCGCGGAGCATATGACAGCGGAGCGTTCGTTCGACGAGCGGAGCGCCTGCGTCTTCGCAGCTGAAGGCTCTCTCTTCGCGACTTCGCGTCTTCGCGTGAGACCGGTTCACGCGAAGCCGCGAAGACGCGAAGAGAGTATCAGCCGGCGAGGACGTCGGCGCTCCGCTCGCTCCTCTACTTGATCCTCGCGAGCAACTTCTCGCCTCGCGCATACACGTTCTGTAGATCGTGCGTGTCCTTCAGCAGCGGCAGCGCGCGCAGAAGCAGCGCCTTCGCTTCGTCGTTCCGTCCCTGATTCACCAGCGTCTCCGCGAGATCGACGCGCACCCAGGCCGTGTACTTGTGATCCGCGCCGCGCACGCGCTCCACGATCGGGAGGTCCTTGCGCAGGTACTGTTCCGCTTCGGACCAGCGCTTTTGCCGAATGCGCAATTCCGCGAGCGAGTCGTAGCTGCGCGACGTCACGTAGTGGCTCGGCCCGAATGCTTTCGAGCGGATGGCCAGCGCGCGGAGGAGATAGCGCTCGGCCAGAGCGTCTTTGCCCCAGGCGCCGTACACGCGTCCCAGTCCGCTGTAGCTCGCGGCGATGGCAGGATCGCCGGGTGGCAACACTTTTTCGCGAATGGCGATGCTGCGCAACAGCAGTCGTTCCGCTTCGGCGTAGTCGTTCTGCTGGCGCTTGATGTCCGCCAGATCGGCGAGCGAATTCGCGAGCCAGCGATCGTTCGGGCCGAGAACCTTCTCGCGGATGCGCACGGCCTCGCGCAGATAGCGCTCCCCTTCCGCGAGGTCGTAGCGCTGGCGGAGCACGCCCAGCTCCACGAGCGTCGTGGCCACGAGAGCGTTGTCCTCTCCGAGCTCTTTACGCCGCACCTGCAACGCCTCGCGCAGGAGCCTGCCCGCGCGCTCGTCATCGCCTTGATGCATGAGCGCCGTGCCGATGGAGTTCATGACCTGCGCGCGCGCGAGAGGCGCGTCGGTGAGCTCGGCCTTGATCCGCTTCTCCCCTTCCAGCAGCAGATCGTGCATCGTCACGTCGGCGCCTTTGCCGTTCGCGGGGATGCCTTCGTCGAACAGCTCCTGGAGGAACTGCGTCACGAGCTCGGCCTGATGATTGGCCTCGCGCGCGCGCCGCGCTTCGATCGTGCGGGCGATGATGCCGGCGACGAGTGTGATGGCGATGAGCAGCGACGCAGCAACCGCGCCGCGATGCCGCACCACGAACTTGCCGAGGCGCGCGAGCGTGCTGGGCGCGCTCGCTTCGACCGGCTCGTGCGCGAGGTAGCGGCGGATGTCGGCCTGCAGCTCGGACACCGATCCGTAGCGCTGCTCGCGATCCTTGGCGATCGCTTTCAACACGATCGGCTCGAGATCGCTGCGCAGCAGACGATCGAGCGCCGCCGGCGTCGTGCCGCGCTGCCGCGCGACGTCTTCGCGTTTCTCCGCGGAGAGCGCGGCGTAGTGTTGCCGCGGCGGAGGCGTCTCGACGCGCGCGATCCGCAGCAATCGATCGAGCAGCGGCTCCTCGGATTCATACGGCTGCGTTCCCGCCAGCAACTTGTAGAGCACGAGTCCGAGCGCGTAGACGTCGGCGCGCGTATCGAGATCGGCACTCGTCGCTCCTCGCACCCCTTCCGGACTGACATACGCCGGCGTGCCGACGAAGCCGTCGCCGGTCGGCGCCGTCGCATCGACGAGCGGACTGTCGAGCGCCTTGGCCACGCCGAAGTCGATGATCTTCGGCACCGAACGCCCGTCGATCTCGACGACGAGAATGTTCGAAGGCTTGAGATCGCGATGCACGAGGCTCTTCTGATGCGCGTGCTGAACGCCGTCGCAAACGCTGATGAAGAGCTCGAGCCGCTTTTCGATCGACAACGATTTCTGCTCGCAGTAGTCCACGAGCGCCTCGCCGTCGAGCCACTCCATCACGAAGTAGGGATAGCCCTCCTCCGTCGTCCCGGCCTCGAACATCTGCGCGACGTTCGGATGCTGCAACCTGGCCATGGCCTGCTGCTCGGCCTGAAAGCGAAGGCGATCCTCCGCGCGCGAGAACGGCGATCGAATCACTTTGATCGCCACCGTCCGGCTCACCGGATGGTCCTGATGCGCCAGAAACACAGCCCCCATCCCGCCCTCACCGATCGATCGGATCAATCGATACGGACCGATCCGCTGCAGCGCCGTGATGGTGCGCGACAGGTAGGGACGGTTGCGAATGGTCGGTTCGTCGGACATCGTTAGTTGTCGGTTGTCAGTTGTCGGTTGTCTGCGGGGAGTCGCCCTCCCGTCATTCTGAGCGAGGAGCGCGGGAGGGTGTGAGCGAAGAATCTCAAATTGCGTAACCTGAGATTCTTCGCTCACGCCCACCCAAGCCACCTCGCTCAGAATGACGGAAGGAAGAGCAGGGCAGAAAATCCCAGACAACCGACAACGGACAACCGATCACTGTTTCACCGCCTCCGCCGATGCAACTCTGTTTCGTCCCGCTCGTTTCGCCGCGTAGAGCGCTTGATCGGCGGCGTCGATCAGCTCCGTGCGTGTGCGTCTTCCTTCCATCGACGCAAAGCCGATGCTGATCGTCACGCGGCCCTGACCTTCGTCGAAGGCGAAGCGTTCGTTCTCGATCGTGCGGCGCAGCGTTTCGCAGAAACGCTCGACCTGGTGGAGATCGATCTCCGGCATCACCAGCGCCAGCTCCTCGCCGCCGACGCGCGCGAAGAGCTGCTCGCGGCGGATGGCGCGGGAGATCACGTCGGCGATGCGTTGCAGGACCATGTCGCCGGCGGGATGTCCATGCGCGTCGTTCACGGCCTTGAAGTGATCGATGTCGAGAAACGCCAGCGCCAGCCGCGCGCCATAGCGCACCGCGCGCGCGACTTCGCGATCGAGAAACTCGAGGTAATAGCGCTTGTTGGCGATTCCCGTGAGGCCGTCGTAGATCGTGAGGCGATAGATCTCTTCGTGAAAGAGAGACTCGACGTTGCCGCCGGCGATGTACTTCAGAATCGCGCCGCCGACGCGAATGAGATCGCCGTTGCGCAGTTGCATCTCGCCGCGAATGTCGATGCCATTGACCTGCGTGCCGTTCATGCTGCCGAGATCGGACAGGCACCAGCCCGCATCGCAGGGAGAGAGGCGCGCGTGCATGCGCGAGACGTCGAAGAGATCGAGCGGAATCGTGGTCGTGGGATCGCGGCCGATCGTCGTCTCGTCGGTCAGCGCGTAACGTTTCCCGAGCACCGGCCCCCCGTAGATCACGACGAGGCACGCTTCCTCGGGCGCCGCGTCGACGAAAGGCAACGCCCGGCGAGTGATCTCTTCGGCCATGGATTGAACCGCGACGATTATATCGAGGTAGGAGGATTGCCTCCGCTGTCACTCCTACAATAGGTTTTCCGTCCCGATCGCACCTAGGAGTGACGAATGGCCTGGTCCACATGGATGTCGAGTCTCAATGACGTGCTGGCCGATCTCTATCCGACCAAGGACGAGTCGTATCGCATCGTCGACTGCGCCGGCCTCGAGAAACAGAAGCGCCTCATGGCCTTCAACGACTCGTCGCTAATCAACTGGTACAACATCCTCAGCGTCGTCAATCGCGGCGCCGGCGACGGCGTTCCACCCAAGGCGCTGGCCATCCTCGATTGCGCGCTGGCCGACTCTCCCGATCACAAGATCCTGCTCGCACTCAAAGCGGGCGAGCCGCCTGTCGTCAAAGGGCCGGATCTCAAATGGGAGCCGCCCGCCGATGCGCAACGCCTGGAAAAAATCATCGGCGCACAGAGCACGCTGCTGCAGATCCGCTTCCTCGAGATCGGCATGCTGCGCTCACGCGCCGTCGCACGCATCGTCCGCGCCGACGGCAGCAGCGGCACCGGCTTCCTCATCGGCGGCGGCTGGATCCTCACCAACAATCACGTGCTGCCGTCGAAGGAGATCGTCCAGGGCGCGCAGGCCCAGTTCAATTACCAGAAGACGAAGGACGATCTCGACGCGGCGATGACGCCATTCGTGCTCGACGCTACGCGCTTCGAAACGAGCACAAAGAACGATTGGGCCGTCGCCGGAATCGACCCGAAAGCCGAGGCGGATTGGGGCACGATCGCGCTCGAGCCAGTGACGACCGCGGTCGATGACTTCGTCAACATCATTCAGCATCCGGGCGGCGGACCGAAGCAGATCGGGCTGTACCACAACACCGTCACCTTCGTCGGCGACGGGCGCGTGCAGTACCTGACGGACACGCTTCCCGGCTCGTCGGGATCGCCGGTGTTCAACGCCGACTGGCAATGCGTCGCGCTGCATCACAGCAGCGTCGCGCTCCGCGATCCGGCCACGAAGAGCCCGTCGTATCGCAATGAAGGGATCGCCATCACAACGGTGATCCGCGATCTCGACGCGGCGAATGTCCGCCGCTGAGCGCGGAACGGCGTTACCGTGTCGTTGTGACGACGCTTCTCGACGTTTTGCAACAGCGCTTCCCCGATTCGTCGAAGACGACGCTGCGGCGGATGCTGCAGGACGATCGCGTGCGCGTGAATGGCGGTCCGGAGCGCGACGCGAAGCGCGAGGTCGGCGACGCCGATCGCATCGAGATCGCCGGCCGCAGCGAGCGCATCGATCCGCGCGTGCGCATCCTCTTCGAAGACGCCGATCTCATCGTCATCGACAAGGCTGAAGGTCTGCTCACTGTGCCGAGCTCCGAGGTGTTGTATGAGACAGCGGAGACGTTCCTGACGAACTATCACCGCGCGCCGGTGCATCACGTCCATCGCCTCGACCGCGATACGTCCGGCGTTCTGGTCTTTGCCAAGAACACGTTCATGCGCGAGCGCCTGCAGAAGCTTTTCGCCGCGCACGACATCGAGCGCGTCTACATCGCGATCGTGCACGGCAAGCTCCGCGAGCCGTCGGGTACGTTCCGCTCGTTCCTCGCCGAAGACGCCAACCTGCGTGTCCGCACCGTCGCCGACGCATCGCAAGGCAAGGAAGCGATCACGCACTACCGCACGACCGCCTCGGGGCGCCGCTACTCGATCCTCGAGCTCACGCTCGAAACCGGCCGCCGCAACCAGATCCGCGTCCATCTCGCCGAGGCCGGCCATCCCGTGGTCGGCGACACGATGTACGGCAAGGGACGCGAAGATGAGTTCGGACGTTTGGCGCTCCACGCCAAATCCCTCGGCTTCGTGCACCCGCGCACCGGCGAGAAGGTGAAGTTCACCGCCGACGCGCCACGCGCGTTTCGGGAGTTGGCGCTCTAGCGCTTCTGTGTGGCGACGGCCGCCTCGGCCGTCCTCTCGTGCAGCCGCCACGTCCCCGTTCCTCTGCCACCATCGAGCGACGCCACAAATCCCTCGTGCCTTCGACTCCTTCGCTCCGTGCGCGCTCTGCCGGCCGAGGGGCCAGCACTACACAGAAGCTTTCCGAAGCACCTCGCCCATCACCCTGCACGCCGCGAGAATCCTTCGTTCGCTCGACCCTCCGAAACCCAGCACGAGTCCACTGCGCGGATGCGAACCCGCGTAGCAACTCGAGAGCGCGATCGCATCGATTCCCCGTTGCGCCGCTTCGCGGACGACGGCGCGATCGTCGATGCCCGCGGAGAGAAAGAGCGAGACGTGCAAACCCGCATCGCTGTTGTACGCGGTGAGGCCGCCCATGTGCTCGCGCAGTCCGCTCACGAGCGCGTCGCGGCGCTTTTCGTAAAGCGCGCGCATGCGCCGCACGTGGCGGCCGAAGTGGCCGGCGGTGAGGAACTCGGTGAGCACGAGTTGCTCGAGCACGGGCGAGAAGAGATCGATCGACTCGCGGTGCCGCGTGAACGCTTCCATTCGATCGCGCGGCACGACGAGATAGCCGAGGCGGATTGACGGGAAGAGAACGCGCGAGAACGTGCCGATGTAGATCACGCGCGACGCGGTGTCGAGACCCTGCAGTGCGCCGAGAGGGCGGCTGGCGTAGCGGTACTCGCTGTCGTAATCGTCCTCGATGATCCACGCGCCGGTGCGGCGCGCCCATTCGAGCAGCGCCAGACGGCGCGACGCGGTCATCGACATGCCGAGCGGATACTGATGCGACGGTGTCACGTAGACCGCGCGCACGCCTTTCTGTCTGCCGAGCGCCTTCACATCGATCCCTTCGTCATCGACGGGCACAGGAACGACGCGCGCGCCGGTGCGCGCCAATGCCTCGCCAGCGCCGGGATAGCCCGGCTCCTCGACGCAGACCGTGCTGCCGCGGCCGAGGAGCGCGAGCGCGCAGATCTGGAGCGCCATCTGCGAACCGGAGACGATCAACACCTCGTCCTCCTCGCAACGGACCGCGCGCGAGGTGCGCAGGTAATCGGCAACCGCGCGGCGGAGCGGCGCGTGTCCGGCGGCGTCGCCGTAAGCCATCTGCTCGACGGTCAATCGCTTCGCATGCTTCGCAACGAGCCGCGACCAGAGCCGCACCGGGAATTGATCGAGCGCCGGAAGGCTCACGCGAAACGGCCCGAGTGGCGGCGTCATGGCCCGCAGCCGTCCCGGCGGCTGGGGCGGCGTCGTCTCGACGCCCGCCCGCGAGCGGCGGGACGCCGCTCGTCCAGCCGGCGAGGACGCCGGCGGTCCAGATGCCGGTAATCCAGAGGTCAGCGGCCGCGAGAGCTCATCGGGAATCGAGTCCTTCACGTACGTCCCCGATCCGGCGAGCCCCTCGATGTAGCCCTCGTGCAGCAACTGCTCGAACGCGTTCACGACCGGCAGTCGCGAAATGTTCAACTCCGTCGCAAGTGCGCGCGTCGACGGCAGCCGTTCGCCGGGACGCAGCCGTCCGGTGAGAATCGCCGCGCGGTACCCGTCATAGATCTGCCGGTAGTACGGCACGTTCGAACGGCTGTCGAAGGCGAAGAGAGTGGTCATGGTCAATTTCGCGAGAATGGTCATCGCGAGAATACCACTTCACGAATACCATGCACCCATGAGCAACCACGATTTCGACTTCATCTTCGGCAACTGGAAAATCCGCAACCGCCGTCTCAAAGAACCGCTCGCCGGCTGCACGGAATGGCTCGAGTTTCCGGCGACGTACGTCGCCCGCCCGGTCTGGGGCGGACTGGCGAACATCGACGAGTTCGAAGCGCTGGAGAGTCCGTGGGGCGAGATTCACGGGATGACGCTGCGGCTCTACGACCCGAAGTCGGAGCAGTGGACGATCTACTGGGCCAATCAAAAGAGCGGCAAGCTCGACCCGCCGATGACCGGCGCCTGGAAGAACGGCGTCGGCGAGTTCTACGATCAGGAATCGTTCAACGGCCGGATGATCTACGTCCGCTTCCTCTGGAAACACGAGTCGGAGAACACCGCCAGCTGGGAACAGGCGTTCTCCGACGACGGCGGCAAGACCTGGGAAACGAACTGGATCATGGAGAAGGAGCGCGTGCTGTGATCGTCGAGCTCCGGCAATACACGCTTCATCCCGGCCAGCGCGACGTACTGATCGACCTCTTCGAGAGCACGTTCCTCGAGCCGCAACTCGCCGCGGGGATGCAGATTCCGGGAACGTTCCGCGACCTCGACGATCCCGATCGCTTCGTCTGGTTCCGCACGTTTCCCGACATGGCCGCGCGGAAGGATGCGCTGACGACGTTTTACAGAGGCCCGATCTGGAAAGCCAACCGCGACGCCGCCAACGCGACGATGATCGATTCGGACAACGTGCTGTTGCTTCGACCAGTCAATGAGCGATTCGCGTTTCCGGCGAGTCTCGAGGCGAATGTGCTGGAGCTGACCGTGTTCGATCTCGAGCGTTCGAACCTCGTCGAAGGTGCTGCAACCGCCGCGCTCCTTTGCACGGAGCACTCGGAGAACACGTTTCCTGCCCTGCCGGTACGCACCGGCGAGAACGTGCTCGTCGCGTTTGGATCCGAGGAGTCGAATCTGCCAGTGAAACAGCGGTTGCGGCTGGAACCGACGGCGAAATCGAATCTGCGGTGATGTGGAGTGCGCTGGCGCAGCCAGCGCTTCACAAGCGGACCGCCGGCGTCCTCGCCGGCTGGGCGAGCGGCGTCTCGCCGCTCGCGGACGGGCGCCGGGACGGCGCCGCCCCAGCCGCCGAGACGGCGGCGGTCCACTCGAGAGCCATTGATCTTTCGCTGTCCGCTCGCAAAGCGCTCCTGCTAGGTTTTGAAGCGGCAGCGATTCGCTGCCGCACTCCAAACGTGCGCGGGATCACGCCTGCCGCGCGCTTACGAGACGATCATGAACGTCGATGCTCGCCACGCTCCTTCTCGCCGCCGTCGTCTCCGCCGCCGCGCCGACGAATCCGATTCTCTTCGTTACGCAGGTCCCCCTCGGGACCGATTTCGCCAGCGTGGCGTCGACGTTCGGGAATCAGGGCGCGCAGATCGACGTCGCGCCGCGCGGGGGCGATCTCTGGATTCGCTATCCCGACGGGACGCTGAAGAATCTGACGCGCGCGGCAGGCTATGGAGTGGATGGGATGCAGGATGCGCGCGGCATCGCCGTGCGCGAGCCGTCGGTGCATTGGAGCGGCACGAAGGCGCTCTTCAGCATGGTCGTCGGCGCGCCGCCGCGGCAGTACGAATGGGGCGAGCATTACTGGCAGATCTACGAGATCACCGGCCTCGGCGCCACGGAGACGCCGGTCATCCGCAAGATTCCGAATCAACCGCCGAGCTACAACAACGTCAGTCCGTTCTACGGCACCGACGATCGCATCCTCTTCACGTCAGATCGTCCGCGCAACGGCGCGCGCCATCTTTATCCGCAGCTGGATGAGTACGAGGAGGCAGCCACGGTTACGGGGATCTGGAGCCTCGACCCGAACAGCGGTGATCTGCGCCTCCTCAATCACACGCCGTCCGGCGCGTTCACGCCGTTCATCGACAGCTTCGGCCGCGTGATCTTCACGCGTTGGGATCATCTGCAACGCGACCAGCAAGCCGACGCCGCGGGCAATCCGTACGGCACGTTCGACTACGCGGACGAGAGCGAGAACGCCGCGAAGGTCGCGCAGGGCGTGGAAGTCTTTCCCGAGCCGCGCTCGAGCCGCACCGACCTGCTGGCCGGTACGAATCTCGAGGGGAACAGCATCAACCACTTCTTCCCTTGGGAGATCAACGAAGACGGGACGTCCGAGGAGACGTTGAACCACATTGGGCGCCACGAGCTGCATGGCTACTTCAATCGCAGCTTCAACGATGACAGCAACCTCGTCGAGTTCATCGACGACACCAGCGGCCGCATGAACGCGAACGAAGTCGAGAACCTCTTTCAAATCGAAGAAGACCCGACCCATCCCGGCCGCTACTACGCCGTCGACTCGCAGGAATTCGCGACGCACGCATCGGGACAGATCATCCGCCTCAACGCCGAGCCGTCGCGGCCCGCCGATCAGATTCAGGTCGAGTACGTGACCGCGCGCGCCGACGCGACGCACTATCGCGATCCTCTTCCGCTCGCGAACGGCACGCTGCTCGCGGTTCACGCGGCCGAAACGCGCGACGACGCCAACGACGGCACGCGCGCACAACCGACGTCGCGCTATCAGTTCCGCATCAAGACGCTCGAACTGCAGAACGGCTCCTACGTCGCTGGCGCGCCGCTCACGTCCGGCATCCACGCAACCGTGACCTGGTGGGATCCCGACGCACTGGCGACGTGGACGGGCGATCTCTGGGAACTGAATCCCGTCGAAGTCCGCGCACGCACGCGGCCGTTCGCGCGCGTCACGCCGATCGAGGAGCCGGAAGCGAAGATCTTTCGCGAGGAAGGCGTCGATCCGCAGCGTTTCCGCAACGATCTGATCGCGAAGAATCTGGCGCTGATCGTGAGCCGCGACGTGACGTCGCGCGACGGCGCCGACAAGCAACAGCCGTTCAATCTCCGCGTCGCCGGCGGCAGCGCCGCGCACGTGACGTCGACCGGCAAGACGTATGAAGTCGCGCGCATGCAGCTCTATCAGGCCGAGCAGCTCCGCGGCGTCGGCGGAACGCAATCGCCGAAAGCAGGCCGCCGCGTCCTCGCCCGCGCCGCCGGCGGCACGGCCATCGCCGCCGACGGCTCCATCGCCATGCTCGTCCCCGCACGCCGCGCGCTGTCGTGGCAGACGACGGACACGAGCGGCACGGCGGTCGTGCGCGAGCGTTACTGGCTCACCTTCCAGCCAGGCGAAGTCCGCGTCTGCGGCTCGTGTCACGGCGTGAACTCCCGCGATCAACTCGGACAACCGCCGCCGCAACACTCGCCCGAGGCACTGCGGTCGCTGCTCAAGATCTGGAAGCAGGAGCAGACACCCGCGCCAAGACGGCGCGCGGTGAGGAAGTAGCCCGAGTTGTCGGGTGTCCGTTGTCGGCGAAGCCACGGACGGAGGGCGGGCTTATAGCCCGCCGATTTTGGGCGGGGGCGATGAACAAGGCGACGGACCCTCCCGCCCGAAGAATCGGCGGGCTATAAGCCCGCCCTCCACGCAACCGAGAACCGACAACCACTCCTCAACTCTTACAATGCGCGCATGAAGCGCTTGTTCATCGTGCTCGCATTCGCCTCGCCACTCATCGCCGCACCGAAATCCAAACCCTTCTCCGTCGTCGAAGCGACAATCCCCGAAATGCAGGCCGCGTTGCACGAGGGGCGCGTCACGTCGCGCGAGCTCGTGCACGCAGTACCTCATCCGCATCGCGACGTACGAGGACAAGCTCAACGCCGTGATGACGGTGAATCCGAAGGCGCTCGAAGAAGCCGACGCGCGCGATCGCGAGCGCGCCGCGGGGAAAGTGCGCGGGCCGCTGCACGGCATTCCGATCGCGCTCAAGGACAACATCCATACGACCGACATGCCGACGACCGGCGGCGCGCTGGCGTTCGAAGGACTCGTGCCGCCGTACGAGGCGACGCTGACGAAGAATCTCCGCGACGCCGGCGCGATCATCATCGCCAAGACGCAGATGACCGAGCTCGCCAACTGGGTCGCCGGCAATCCATCGATGCCGAACAACTACAACGCGCTGAACGGCTACGGCTTCAATCCCTACGATCCGCGGCGCGATCCGCGCGAAGCGACCGCCGACGGACGCCCCGCGCTCAACACCGGCGGCTCGAGCTCCGGCGCCGGCACCGCAGCCAACTTCTGGGCCGCGAACGTCGGCACCGAGACGTCGGGATCGATCCTCAGCCCGTCGAACGCAGAACATGCTCGCCGCGGTCAAGCCGACCGTCGGCCGCATCAGCCGCTACGGCGTCATTCCGATCACCGCCGATCAGGACACGCCCGGCCCGATGGCCAAGAGCGTGACCGACGCGGCGATCCTGCTCGGCGTGCTCGAAGGCAACGCCCGATCCCAACGATCCGGCCACGAAGACGTGCGCGCCGCCGCCGGACCGCGACTACACGCAGTTCCTGAAGCGCGACGGACTCAAAGGCGCGCGCATCGGCATCCCGCGCGCGTTCTACTTCGACAAGCTCACGCCCCCCGGCGCGACGAGTCCGCGCGGCGGCCTTAATGCCGATCAGCTCAAGGCGATGGACGAAGCGATCGCGGTGCTGAAGGCGCAGGGCGCCGTGATCGTCGATCCCGCCGACATCCCGAGCATCGTCGACACCGACGCCGAGGAACAACTTCCTCACCTGGGGCGTCTGCACCGACATGGACGACGTCAAGGAGAGGAAGTGCTCCGTCGATCTCGCCTACGGGATGAAGCGCGATTTCAACAAGTGGCTCACCTCCCTCGGCACCGCCGCGCCGGTGAAGTCGCTCACCGATCTGCGCAAGTGGAATCGCGATCACCAGAAGCTCGGCACGATCAAGTACGGCCAGTCGCTCCTCGACATCTCCGACGCGATGGATCCCGATCTCTTCCGCGCGCGCTATGAATCCGACCGCGCCAACGACGTGCGCCTCACCGCGACCCACGGCATCGACGAGGTCATGAAAGCGCAGAACCTCGACGCCCTCCTTTTCCCCGGCCCGATCGGCGCTTCGATCGCCGCACGTCCCGGCTATCCGACGGTCATCGTCCCGTTCGCGATGCTGCCCAACGCACCGACGCCTGCCTTCCCCGACAACTTCAACGCGAAGACCGCGCCCTTCGGAGTCAGCTTCACCGGCATGGCCTGCAGCGAGCCAACGCTGCTCAAGCTCGCTTACAGCTTTGAACAGGCGACGAAACGGAGAGTGCCGCCAGCGTCAGCGCCGTAGAAGGGTCATACGAGCGAAGCGAGTGCGCTTCTGTGTAGCGGCGGCCGCCCTCGGCCTGCCGATTCCCTCGCCACAGGTGACGTCGACAAGGAACGCGCCTCGTTCTGCTCGACGGCCGAGGGCGGCCGTCGCTACACAGAAGCGCACTCGCTTACGCGAGTCGCCCCGTGATCCGCAGATAGCACTCGTCGGTTCCGACGATGAGCACCTGGCCGGCATCCTCCCATTGGCGGAAGCGCTCTTTCACGAGCGGATGCGCGAGCTGGCGGTCTTCGCCGAAGAAGCCGAGGAGCATGGACAGGGAGATGTCGGTGAGACCTTTTGCGCGGATGCGCTCCATCCCGACGAGCAGCGCGTCGAGGCGGTATTCGATGTCCTGATCGAGCAGCGCGCCGGGACGGCCGGGAGTCATCGCCGCGCCGAGGCCGAGGAAATTCTCGAAGGGCATCGAACGGAACTCCTTCACGCCGCGCGCGCGGAGATCCTCGTCGCTCATGTGGTCGGCGAGCGTCAGCCCTGGGATCTCGGTGCCGACGCCATCGATCTCCCACCCGATCCATCGCTCCTTGCCCAGAAGCGCGATGCGTTGGATGTAGCGAGCCATTTCCCCGTCAATTCTTGTAGCACACTCCGCGACGCAGCAATGCTACGCTCGTCGCACAGGCCGTACAAAAAAGCGGAATCATGTTCGAGACCGTCGCGCCGGAAACGGCGGCCCCGCGCAGTCGCCGGCTCTTCTACGAGACGCTGCCCGTGTCTCTGGCCGTTCACGCGCTGGCCGCGGGATCGCTCCTGGCCTCCGCGGTCTGGAACATCGAGTTCCCGAAAACGTCGCCGAAGATGTACGCGGCGTACTCGCTCGCTGAACCGCCGCCGCCTCCTCCGCCCCCACCCCCGCCCGCCGCGCCGCGCCCGACTCCACTCGTGCGTCCGGTGAACGAGCCCGTCGTCGCACCGACGATCATCCCCGACACGATTCCCGTCGTGATTGAGCCGCCTCCCGTCGAAGTCGCCGCGACACCCGTCGATGGAGCAGTGCCCGGCGGCATCGAAGGAGGCGAAGCCGGCGGCGTGATCGGCGGCGTCGCACAAAGCGTGAGCATCGCACCTCCTCCGCCTCCGCCGCCGCCCGCGCCGGCGATCCTCGAAGTCGCACGCGACGAGCCACTGCCGATGGGCGCGATCTCGCAGGATTTTCCGGCCTATCCCGAATACGCGCGCTCGCGCGGCTGGCAGGACGAGCTCGTCGTGCGCTACCGCATCGGCAAAGACGGCCGCGTGAAGGAAGTCTCCGTCGTCAAACCGCCCGGCCGCGACGAATTCACGCGCGCCGCACTCTCCGCGATCCGCCACTGGCGCTTCCATCCCTTCCGCGACGAACAGGGCCAGCCAAAGGAAGTCGTGCACGAGCTCACCGTGCAATTCAAGATCGCGCGCAGAAGCACCCCGCCACCCTCATAGCCGGCACGGCCGGCAGCGTAGGAGGCCACAAGGCTGGATCCACGCGCGGGTGATCCAAGGGGTCGTTCCGGATTCCTCACGTTTTTCTGCCGCGCACGCTCCCGGCGCCTGAAACATCAGCGTGTCGTCCGACGTGAGTACTCTCCGCCTCAGCAACCAGCAACCGACGGCCACCCTGTCACCGCCGCAGCGCGAGAGTCGTTATATCCTCCCCGCCGATGGATGACGCACTGACCACGCTCTACACCGCCCACGTCACCGTGCTCAAGCTCCGGCACGATCGCGCGCTCGCCGACGCGAAGTTCGATCACGCCGTGATCTTCTCCGGCGCGCTGCACTACCAGTACCTCGACGACATGGCCTATCCGTTCAAAGTGAACCCTCACTTCAAGAACTGGGTGCCGGTCACGGACAACCCGAACTGCTTCGTCATCTACACGCCCGGTCACAAGCCGAAGCTCATCTATTACCAGCCGGTCGATTACTGGCACAAGGTCGCCGACAAGCCCTCGGACGCCTGGGTCGAGAAGTTCGAGCTGGTCATGATTCCCAACCTCGAAGACGCGAAGCAGTACATCCCGCGTGGCCGCTGCGCCTTCCTCGGCGAATGGGACGAGCAGTTCGCGTCGTGGGGCGATCTCACTTCCGATCCCGAAGCGGTCATGACCAGCCTCCACTTCGACCGCGCGAAGAAAACCGAATACGAGATCGAGTGCATCCGCCGCGCGAATGTCCGCAGCGTCGCGCGGACACGTCGCCGCCGAGAAAGCATTTCGCGACGGCGCTTCCGAGTACGAGATCCACTTCGCCTACCTCCAGGGCGCCGATCACACCGACGACGAAGTTCCCTACGGCAACATCGTGGCCCTCAACGATCACGCCGCGACACTGCACTACTACCATCACACCCGCGATCCGTACGATGACTCGCGGCTCTATTCGTTTCTCATCGACGCCGGCGCCCAGCACAACGGCTACGCCAGCGACATCACCCGCACCTACTCGCGGCGCAAGGACGAGTTCCAGGCGCTCATCGACGCCATGAACACGATGCAGCTCGAGCTCGTCGACATGTGCCTTCCCCACGTGAACTACCCCGACGTTCACATGGCCGCGCATCAGAAGACCGCCGAGATCCTGAAGAACTTCGGCTTCGTGCGCGACCTCGACGCCGCCGGCATCGTCGAGCGCGAGATCAGCTCGACGTTCTTTCCTCACGGCGTCGGCCACTACCTCGGCCTGCAGGTTCACGATTGCGGCGCGTTCCTCGCCGACCGCATGGGCACGACGATCCCGAAGCCGGATCGCCATCCGCACCTGCGTCTCACGCGCGTGATCGAGACCGGCAACGTCTTCACCATCGAGCCCGGCCTCTACTTCATCCAGTCGCTTCTCGGCGATCTGCGCAAGAGCGACAACGCGAAGTACATCGACTGGCAGAAGGTCGATTCGTTCCGCAAGTTCGGTGGGATCCGCATCGAGGACAACATCCTCATCACCGAAACGGGCAACGAGAATCTGACGCGCGCGGCATTCGGCCATGTGGCCTGATCTCGCCTCCACCCGCGAGCTCGCCTCGGTGCTTCACGTCCTGTCGGCGATGATCACGCCGGCCGTGTTGATCCTCGCCTCGAGCTCGCTCCTCATCACGACCTCGAGCCGCTCGATCCGCTGCGTCGATCGCGTGCGCGAGCGCGCCGAGGAGTTGCAGGCGCTGGGCAAGGCCACGGATGAAGGGACCGAGAAGCGGCGGAAGCACCTCTTCCGGCAGCTCGACATCAACACGCGACGCGCGCGCCTGCTGCAGCGCGCGATGGGCTTCCTCTACCTCGACATCAGCGTCTTCATCGCCACCAGCGTCGCCATCGGGATCATCTCGCTCCTCGACATCAACTACGGCTGGATCCCGCTCGTCCTCGGCTTCTTCGGCGCGGGCCTGCTCTTCTCCGCGAGCGTCTACCTCATCTTCGAATCGCGCCTCGCGCTGGCCACGACCGACGAAGAGATGGACTACGTCACGCGCAACTACATTCGTTAATGGATTCCAAATCGCTGATCGACCTCGCGCTCTTCGCCCTCGCTGGCTTTCTCGCGCAGATGGTCGACGGCACCCTGAGCATGGGCTACGGCGTCAGCGCAACCACACTGCTCCTCTCGCTCGGCGTCCCGCCCGCCGCCGCCAGCGCCAGCGTTCATACCTCGGAAGTCGTGACGACCGCGTTCGCGGCCTACAACCACTGGCGCGTCGGCAACGTCATCGGCTCGTGGGTGAAGAAGCTTCTCATCCCCGGCGTCATCGGTGCCATCGCCGGCGCGTACGTCCTCACGAACGTTCCGGGCGCGGCAATCAAGCCGTTCATCGCCGCGTATCTCGTCGTGATGGGCGTCGTCATTCTCTACAAAGCCTTTCGGCGTCCGCCGGAAGGGGAATCGCACGCACACATCATTCCCCTCGGAATCGCCGGCGGTTTCTGCGACTCCGTCGGCGGCGGCGGATGGGGACCAATCGTCGCCGGAACGCTCCTCGCGCGCGGGAATCCGCCTCGCACGACGATCGGCTCCGTCGCCTTCGCCGAGTTCTTCGTCACCGTGGCCTCCTCGGCCACTCTGCTCGTCACGATCGGCGTCTCGAACTGGCTCCCGATCGCCGGTCTCGCTATCGGCGGCGCCATCGCCTCACCGATCGCCGCGCGATTGACGGGACGCATTCCCGCAAAGCCGCTGATGATCGCGGTCGGAATCGTCGTGATTCTGCTCAGCGTCCGCACGCTGCTCACCGCGTTCTGAGCCGGCCACCCCCCTCAAAATCGCTTCGCGATCAGACGCATCGACTTCTCGAACAGCGCCCGATTCTCGGGCTTGTTCATCCATGTTGATCGTCCCGAGGGATGCGGGAGGACGACGACATCGAACGTGTGACCGGCACGCGTCACGCGATGGACGCGGCCAACGGCGTCCTTGAGCTCCGCGATTCCGACGAGCTGCTTCGCCGCGAGAGTACCGACGGCGATCACGAGCTCGGGCTTCACGATCGCCAGCTCGCGATCGAGATGAGCAGCGCAGTTCGCGATCTCTGCGAGATCGGGAACGCGGTCGCCGCCCGCTTTCGGATCGCGGCCGGGAAAACAACGAATCACCGCGCCGATCCAAACGCGCGCGCGAAACTCCTCCTCGGAAATGCCGACATGCTCGGAGAACCAGGAGAAGAGCCGCCTTCCCGCCGTGAAAGCAAACGGCCGTTTCTCCACAACCTCGCGCGGACCGGGAGCCTGACCGACGAGCATTACCTTCGCACCCGGCACGACTCCCGTCACCGGCTCGCCGATGACGTTCGGACAGGCACGGCAGGCGAACAGCGTTTCGATGTGGGCTGCGAGCTTGCGATTCATACGTTCTCGATCATCTGGTTTCACGCGGAGACGCGGAGATCGCGGAGAAGCTTACTAACGACTTTCTCTCCGCGATCTCCGCGCCTCCGCGTGAAATCCATGCCGCATTTCGCGCAGGATCACGTTTCGGCTACGATCACGAACAACAATGCCGCGCGTCGCCCTCCTCTTCCTTCTGATCTTCATTCCCATCACCGCGACCGCCTGGACGCGCCTCTCCGACGAGCGGATCGCGAAGAAGGCCGCCGCGCTGGCGCCGCCCGATCTGCGCATGCTCCTCGAGCGCTTCGAAGGCGACTACAAGCTCGGCCTCGAACAGGCGCAGGCCGACGAGGGAAGCGCTACGCATCACTACTTCGTCCTCTCCCGCGACGGACAATTGCGCGAGCAGATCGAGCGTGAGACTCGCGGCGCCATCGACGCCATCCGCCGCGGCGAGCCGATGAACATGGTCGTCCAGCGCCTCGGCACCGTCGCCCATCTCGTCGCCGACGCCAACAATCCCTTTCACGTCGCCAACGACGATCCGCGCATGTCGGCCTCGCACAACGACTTCGAGCAGTACTTCGAGCGGCGCCTGACCAAGTTCCCCACGGTGTTCTACGGCCTCGATCCGCGGTTCCGCCTCGGCACGTATCTCGACCGCACGTTCGCGCGCTCCGCGAAGTTCTATCCGCTCGTCCGCGACGAATATTTCCGCAACGGCGCGCGTCGCACGTCGGTGGACTTCGACGACCGCTGCACCGCCTTCGGCGTTGCGTCGGTCAGCTACTCGCGCGCCGTGACCGACCTCGTCAACGTCTACTACTACATCTGGAAGGAAGCCGGCGGCGACGTCCGTTCGGCCGCTCTCATGCGTGAGGGCAACCTGCAATTGAATGCTCCCCACTAAACCGATCGCACGCGCCATCCTCTCCGTCTCCGACAAGACCGGCATCCTCGACCTCGCCCGCGCGCTCGCCGCGAACGGAATCGAGATCCTCTCCACCGGCGGCACCGCGAAACATCTGGCCGACGCCGGAATCGCCGTCACGCCGATCGCGCAATGGTCCGGCGCTCCGGAGATTCTCGGCGGACGCGTGAAGACGCTCACGCCGAAAGTCTTCGGCGCGATCCTCCACGACCGCGCCAACGCCGATCATCTCGCCGACGTCGAGCGCCTCGCCATTCCAGCCATCGATCTCGTCGTCGTGAATCTCTATCCCTTCGAGACCACGATCGCAAAGGAAGGCGTCACGCGCGCGGAAGCCGTCGAGCAGATCGACATCGGCGGCCCGTCGATGCTCCGCGCCGCGGCGAAGAATCATCGGCACGTCGTGGTGCTCTCCGATCCTTCGATGTACGACGAGTTCCTCACCGAGCTCGCGAAGGGTGAGGTCTCCGAGGAGTTTCGCGTGAAGTGCGCGGTGAGGGTGTTCGAGAAAACGAGTGCCTACGACGCGGCGATCGCGAACTACCTCGGATCGAACATCGAGACGCTTCGTCTCGAGAAGTTCCAGGATCTCCGCTACGGCGAGAACCCGCACCAGAGCGCGGCCTTCTACGTCGAGCCGGGCACGCGCCCCTTCGAACAGCTCCAGGGAAAAGAGCTGTCCTACAACAACCTCCTCGATCTCGACTCGGCGATCCGCCTCGCCAATGCCTTCGAGCAGCCGGCGATCGCCGTCATCAAACACACGAACCCGTGCGGCGTCGCCCGCCGCGAATCGCTCGCCGACGCGCTGCGCGCGGCGATCGAGTCCGATCCCCTCTCCGCCTTCGGCGGCATCATCGGCGCCAATCGCGAATTCGACGAAGAGTCCGCGCGAGTGCTCGCCGACATGTTCCTCGAAGTCATCGTCGCGCCGTCATTCTCCCCGCAAGCGCGCGAGGTTCTGTCGAAGAAGAAGAATTTGCGGTTGGTATGGAGCGCTGGCTTCCAGCCTGCCGGTCCGCCGGCTTCCAGCCGGCCCGCCCACGCGACCTCCGCAGCGCCGCCGGAGGCATCCTCACGCAGGATCAGGATCGCGTCAGTGGCCGCGACGCCTGGAAAGTCGTCACCGAGCGCGAGCCGACCGCCGAAGAACTCGACGGACTCGAGTTCGCCTGGATCGTCTGCGCGCACGTCAAGTCCAACGCCATCGTCCTGACGCGTGAATCGCAATCCGCCGGAATCGGCGCCGGCCAGATGAGCCGCGTCGACGCCGCGAAAGTCGCGATCATGAAATCGATCCTGCCCACCGCCGGAACCTTCGCTGCCTCCGACGCTTTCTTCCCCTTCCGCGACGGCCTCGATCTCCTCGCCACCGCCGGCATCCGCGCCGTCATCCAACCGGGCGGCTCCGTCCGCGACGCCGAGGTCATCGCCGCCGCGAACGAGCATGGAATGGCGATGGTGTTCACGGGAGAGCGACACTTCCGCCATTGAAAAGCAGTTACTGGTTGCTGGTTACTGGTTGCTTGTGGGCATTGCGTGAAACCACAGACAACCAGCAACGAGCAACCAGCAACTCGGTGCTAGGATCGCGTCGTGTCCAAGGCCACGAGCATCAAGTTGATCATTTCCGACGTCGACGGCGTCTGGACCGACGGCAAGATCATCTACGCCGGCGAGAAGAGCGAGATCAAAGAGTTCAACGTGCGCGACGGCCTCGCTGCCAAGATGGCGCAACGGGCCGGCATCCGCATCGCGCTGCTGACCAGCCGCCGCTCGCACGCACTCGAACGTCGCGCGAAAGAGCTCGGCATCGTCGAAGTGCATCAGGGCGCGGCGAACAAACTCGAGGAAGCGGAACGGCTGGCGCAGAAGCTCGGCGTTTCCTTCGACGAGATCCTCTACGTCGGCGACGATCTCCCCGACCTCGCGCCGATGACGCGCGTGGCCATCTCCGCGGCGCCGTTCGACGCCGCCGCCGAAGTGCGCGGCATCGCCTCGTGGAAACTCGAAACCTCCGGCGGACGCGGCGCGTTCCGCGAGCTCGTCGAGCGTCTGCTGCGCGAGCGCGGCGATTGGGACAGTCTCGTAAGGGAATTCGTGAGTGGCCGGCCCCAGGCTTCGAGCATTTAGATCGCGCGCGATCTATCGCGCGCTGATCCTCATCACCGCCGTCGGTCGACGCCTGCCGCTTTCCCTCGGACGCGCCATCGGTCGCAGCATTGGCCGGCTGGCGTGGTACCTCGTTCCCCGCGAGCGGAAGAAGGCGCTGCGCAACATCGCCATCGCCTTCCCAGAGTGGGACGAAGCGAAACGCCGCGACACGATCCGCGCGATGTTCCGCCACTTCGGCATGTCGCTCTTCGAGATCGCCTGGCTCTGGAACATGGACCTCGCCGTTCGCGATCGCACGACCACCTTCGAAGGCGCGGAGAAACTGCTGAAGCTGATCGACGACCAGCGCGGCGTCGTTCTCTTCACCGGTCACGTCGGCAACTGGGAATGGCTCTCCATCGCCGTGGGACTGTTCGATCGCCCCACCGCCGTCCTGCAGCGCGAGCGCGACGAGCCGGAGATGAACCGCTACATCACCGAGTTCCGCGCGCGCGTCGGAGTCCGCTCGATCGACCGCGGCACCCCCGCTTCCGCGCGCCAGATGATTCAGGCCGTCCGCAGCGGCGGCATCCTCGCCTTCCTGCTCGACCAGAACATGCGCACGGAAAGTGTGAAAGTCCCCTTCTTCGGGCGCCCCGCGCTGACTCCGATCGGCCCCGTGAAGTTCGCGATCCGCACCGAATCCGCGGTCATCGTCGCCCTCCAGGAACGCCGCCCCGACGGCACGCACCACATCCGCTTCCACGACCCCATCGAATGCAAACGCGACGACGATCCCGTCGCCCTCGCCGCACACATCACGCGTGACATCGAAGAGCAAATCCGCCGCGTCCCCGAACAATGGGTCTGGATGCACAACCGCTGGCGCGAACGTCCGAAATGGGATGTGACTCCGTAGCCACTACTTCTTCTTTGACGTTCGCATTGGAGACTTCGCGACGGGCTGACCTTTCAGAGAACGTAACGTTCGAGTCGAAGCTGCAGGCGCAGCGATCGACTTTGCTGCAATGTGGCTCGGCAACCTCGCATCCTGGCGTCGCCACAGAATGCGTCCTCGAGGCAGCGGCACTTCCCGAAAGAACGAGCTCAGGAAGGTTGATGCGTCCGTGGATGTCGGAATGCGCAGCATGAGCTGATTGGAAAGCTCGCCGTAGTACAAGACGAAATAGGCGCCGTCATCCAGCTTGAGCAAGGCAGCCTTGGACGGCTCCGCGGCCTCTTGCGGATCGGTGACGTGCTGGAACGCAACCGGAAACCATTTGGAAAGCTCCGCTTCCGAAATGGCCGCGGCCAATACGGGATACGCATGCGTCTTCAGCTCGTCCGGCTTCGCAACTCGCATGAGGATCAATCGACCTCGCGTTTCATGGTAACAACAACCGGGATGGCCACCAACTCACCTGCCTCGAGAACGAGGACTCCGGAACACCCTTCGCTCCACTCGGGCCAGCCGGGTACGGACCATGAATCCGGCGGTACATCCGTGTAGAACTCTACGCCAACCGCGCCATCCGGCAATGGTCCCTCCCATGCCTTCACAGCTGGGATGAGACCAGCGAAGAAGTTGCGCCGAGGTCGTCCCCATATCTGACCAGAGGCGCAGATCCTTTCGATCTCCTCCGGCCGCGGCTCACATCGCCGATGGAATGGACCGAACCTCGCTGCCTGTCGTCGCGGCGAACCCATCGAAGCAAATCATAGTGCGCGGTCCGGCAAACTCACCGCGCGCTATGATCGCGCCGTGCTGCGACGCGCGAGTCTCGCTGGATTGACAGTTCTGCTCCTCGCCTGCTGCACGTCGACCATGCCGCAAGCGACGATGCCGCAAACGGGATTCCTCGATCGGACCGTGAGGGTCGACGGCGTCGCGTACCCCTACGTCGTTTATGTCCCTCGCGATTGGACGCCGGAGCATACCTGGCCGGTGATCCTGTTCCTGCACGGTGCCGGCGAGCGCGGCAACGACGGGCACCGGCAAACACAGATCGGTCTCGGCAGCGCGATCCGCGCGATGCCGGAGCGAATCCCCGCCCTTGCCGTCTTTCCGCAGGCGCCCGTCGAAGAACGCTGGCTCGGACTTCCTGCCGAAGCCGCAATGAGCGCGCTCGATCACGCCATCGCCGAATTCCGCGGCGATCGCAGCCGCCTCTATCTCACCGGCCTCTCCCTCGGCGGCTTCGGAACCTGGCATCTCGCGCTCGCGCACCCAAACACCTTCGCCGCACTCGTCCCGGTCTGCGGCGGAATCGTTCCGCACGGTTCCGCGACCTCCGTGCAACAGTCGCCGCTCAATGCCGATGCAAGCGATCCCTACAAGTTCACCGCCGAATACCTCCGCCACATTCCTGTCTGGATCTTCCACGGCGCCGACGATCCCGTAATCCTCCCATCCGAATCGCAAAAAATGCACGACGCTCTTCGCAACGCCGGCGGCGACGTGCGTTACACCGAATACCCCGGCGTCGGCCACAACGCCTGGGAGCCCGCGTATCGCGAAGCCGAGCTCTGGACGTGGTTGTTCCAGCAGAGACTCCAACCGTAGAACCGGACGAATCGCGCTCCACTACAATCACGCAATGTCCCGCTTCCCCGCGTGGCACTTCCGTCCCATGGACCTGGGCGAAGTGCACGTCGATCCCGTGCATGACGAGTTCTTCAAGGCCCAGGATCTCGCCGATGCGCTCGTTCGCGAATCCATCCAGAACTCGCTCGATGCGCGCGTGCCGCGCAGCCGCTCGCCCGTGCGTGTGCGATTTCGTTTTGCCTCGGGGCAGAACGCCCTGCATCCCGACGCCGTGCGCGAATACTTCGACGACCTCGAGCCGCACCTCAACGCCGCCGCGAGGACCATGCACACCATCCTGCCGCGCGCCGATGAGGCCATGCCCTATCTCCTCATCGAAGACTTCGGAACGCGCGGTCTCACCGGCGATCCGCACATCGATCCCGAGCTCGAAGCCGGCGAGGTGAAGCGCAATGACTTCTTCTACTTCTGGCGCAACGTCGGCCGTTCCAACAAAGGAGAAGTCGATCGCGGTCGCTGGGGCCTCGGCAAAGCCGTGTTCACCGTCGCCTCACGCATCCGCACCGTCTTCGGGATCACCCGCCGCGTCGATGACGACCGCAAGCTCCTTCTCGGGCAATCCGTCCTGAAGACGCACGTCCTCAATGGCCAGCGGATCTACCCCTATGGTTTCTTCGCGCGCTTCGAGAAGAAGAACGGCCTGCCGCTTCCGATCGAAGATCCGATCCTGTTGGAGCGATTCGCGGACGACTTCGGCGTCAACCGTGTCGAGCCCGGCCTCTCGCTCGTCGTCCCCTACTTCCGCGACGACGAGCTCTCGCTCGATCGCATCACGCAGTCCGTCGTCGAGCAGTATTTCTATCCCATCCTGCGCGGTGACCTCGTCGTGGAAGTCGTCGAAGGGACCCTCGTGCAGCGCATCGCTACGGACACCATCGACGGACTCACCGGCGACGATCCCAACGTCGCCAAACTTTGCGAACTGACTCGCTGGTCGCTCGCGCAGCAAGACGACACTCGACTCTTCCTCGCCGACTCCAGCACTGGCGCGCCGAAGTGGAACGAGAACATCCTCGACGCCGCTCAGCTTTCGGCGTTACGCGATCGATTCGCCTCCGGCGAGCGCCTCGCGTTCCGCGTACCGATCCTCGTGAAGCGCAAGCGCTCGCGTCCCGCCGCATCGTCCTTCGACGTTTACCTCGAGCACGATGAGGCGCTGCGCAAAGGCGAGCATCACTTCATCCGTCGCGGCATCACCATCCCGGACGTCCGCGGCGGCGGCGACAAAGCGGCCCGCGCCCTCATCGTCATCGACGATCAGGCCCTCTCCACCTTCCTCGGCGACGCCGAGAATCCCGCGCACGCCGACTGGTCCGAACGCGCCGACAAGATCCGCACGCACTACGATCACGGAGCCTGGACCTTGCGCTTCGTGAAGAACAGCGCCGCCTTCCTGTCCACCCTCCTCGCGACGCCACCCGTCGGCCGCGAGCGCGACTTCCTCAGCGATCTCTTCTCCATCGAGATGCCGGAGGAGGCGCTGGAAGAACGGTCGCTCACCCACGTTCCCATTCACGCCGTCGCCGGCACCTCGGCCACCGCCGTCGCCGGTTCTGCAAAGACGACTGGTAGCGGCAATGGAGTCACCATCGCCAGACTCGCCGGCGGTTTCTCGATCAAGTCCGCCGACCCGAAACTCGTCGGACATCCGCTGCGCGGCGAGGTCGCGTATCGCGTCCGCTCCGGCAACCCATTCCGCAAGCACAGCCCGTTCGACTTCGACCTCACGTCCGAGGGCGGCATCGTCGTGCAGACGGAAGGAGCGAGCTTCCGCGCCACAACCGTCAACGGCTTCGAGCTCGTCCCCGAAGCGGCGAAGTTTCAGATCTCCATGAAAGGATTCGATCCGCGCCGCGACCTCGTCGTGCGCGTGGTGACGGCCGGCGATGCTGCGGAAACTGAACTTCACTGAGCGCGCCAAGGTGCCGCGGAACCAGGTGCGCGTCACGCTGCGCCGCGGCGATGACGGCGTGCTCGTCTTCGATCCGCAGCTCACCTTCGACGGCGTGGCCGCCGTGCCTACCGCGCGCGTCTTCATCGAAGCGTTCTATCGCACATCGTTCATGCGCTTCGATTGCGGCTCGGTCGAAGCGTTCGTGCCGCCCGACGATCGCCGGCTGACCGACATCGAGGGAACAGGGATCGTCCACTTCCGCGTCAAAGTCGTCGACAACACGGCCAACGATCATCGCATCGTAGCCGTGGCCGACGACATCGTCGTCTCCGTCGAGAAACATGAAACGACCGGCCGATTACCGCTCCTGCCGGTCAACTTCAGCGACGCCCTCGGACAGCAGGCTTGGCGAGTCGCCTTTGAAGCCAGCGGCCCCGTGCTCGAGCTCAACAACCGCATCGACAACATCAAAGACGCGGCAAAGAAAGACGCGGCCTTCTTCGCCCTCGTCTATCCCGCAGCCGTGCGCCAGATCCTCACGCAAATCCTTCTGATCGACCAGCAGGACCCGCACGAAAACGGCGACGAGTGGTGGAACTTCTGGCTGCGCTGGGCCGCGCATTTTTCCGGACCACTACCGCGCGACAGCGACGAGGCTCCGTTCTGGATCGACGACGTCGTCGGTGCATTCAGCCACGAACAAAACCTCATCGATCGCTGGCGCGCGTCACGCGGAGAGATCGCGTGACCAAGCTTCGCACCCTGAACGAGCGCGGCATCCAGGAGTTTCGCGGCTATCTCCAGCAGATTCGCGACGGAGCCGAGTTCCGCGCCAACCCCGCCATTCTTTACCTCGACGACTACAGCCAGCGACTCCCGCGCACCATCGAGATCGAGCCTCGCCTCTTCACCAACAAGTACGACGCCGGGCAGTACCTCGCGCAGATCTTCACCGACCTCCCGACTGGCGCGACGTCGGATCCCGGCCTCTGGAGCTGGCTCGCGCTCTACTACTTCGATCAACTCTCGCCTGTCAACGCCGAGGGAAACCGGCGACCGCGCGAGGACTACCACTACATCCCCAGCGACGAGAGCGGCTGGCTCCGAGACCGCCATCTGCTCGCCGGTCCTTACAAACTCTTCACGCTCCACCGCGAACACTCCCGCCTCCTTCTTCACCCGCCAGTGCACCAGCACGGCGCCTTCGTCTACGACCTCGGTCACCGCCGCGACCTCATCACCAACCGCGGCCTCATCGAAGCGATCGATCTCCTGTACTGGGACGCCAAACGCCAGCGTCCCAAACGCGGCGCCAGCACGAGGACCACACCCGGCAATCTCCGCCGCCTGATCACGGTCGTGCAACAGCTCGACTTCAACTACGACCTATATGGGATGCAAGCCGAAGAGATTCTCCGATTGCTGCCGGAGGAGTTCGACGGATGGAAGCCACCTCCCTTGCTGATGTGACGCAACTGGCCACGTGCGCCCAGCCTTGTGGCCTCAGACGCCGCCGGCCGGGCCGGCTACAATCGCTCCATGCTCCATCGTCGCGATTTCGCGAAGCTCGCACTCGTCGCATCGCCCGCTCTGCTCGTCCAAAGTGCGCCCGCGCCACGCGCGATTCTCAAACCGCGGAAGCTGTCCGAGGGAGACACCGTCGGGATGATCGCGCCGGCGTCGATGGTGTTCGAGACTGACGCTCTCGATCGCGGACGCGAACAACTCGAAGCCCTCGGATTCAAAGTCAAAGTCGGCGCGCACGCGAAGGCGCGCTACGGCAACCTCGCCGGCACCGATCGCGAGCGCGCGGCCGATATCAATACCTTCTTCGCCGACTCGGAGGTGAGCGCGATCATCGCCTTCAACGGCGGCTGGGGCACGCCGCGGCTCTTGCCGTATCTCGATTACGACAACATCCGCAGGAATCCGAAGATCCTCCTCGGCTTCAGCGATCTCACCGGCCTGCTCAACGCCATTCACAAGAAGACCGGGCTCGTGACGTTCCACGGTCCCATGGCCGACTCGCGCTACGACGCCTATACGCTCCAGAACTTCAAGACCGTACTGATGAACAGCGATCCAATCGGCGCGATCCCAAATCCGCTGAAGCGCGACGACGAGCTGATCGATCGCGACAATCGCATCATCACGCTTCGCGAAGGCGTAGCGACGGGCCGGCTCGTCGGCGGCAATCTCTCACTCATCGCCGCGACGATGGGCACGCCGTACGAGATCGACACCGACGGCGCGATTCTCTTTCTCGAAGAGACGCACGAAGAGCTCTACCGCATCGACCGCATGCTCACGCAGCTCTGGCTTTCCGGAAAACTCGACCGCATCGCCGGCTTCGCCTTCGGTCGCTGCACCGACTGCCCGATCGAAGGCCCCGCGCTCTCGATGGGCGAGCTCCTACGCGAACGCTTCGGCCACGTCCCCTCGGTCTGGGGCCTCGCGTTCGGTCACATCGAAAAGAAGATGACGCTCCCGATCGGCATCCCGGCGACGCTCGATGCCGCGGCGAAGACGCTGACGATCGCAGAGGCGGCGGTGACGGCGTAGAGCGCTCGGAGTAAAATGAATCGATGACGGACGAAGAGCTGAAACGCCTGTTCGAAGCTGTTGAAGAACGCAGCCGCGCTGCTCATGAGGAGACGCGTCGCCATTTTGCCGAGGTCGCGGCAGAGATCCGTCAACACTCCGACGGAGTCGCTGCCGGGAACCGTCAGCATTCCGACGAGGTCGCTGCAGAGATCCGTCAGCATTCCGACGAGGTCGCGGCAGAGATCCGTCGACATTCCGATGAGGTCGCTGCAGAAACCCGTCGCCACTTCGACGTTGTCGCGGAGCGGATGCGTCACGACGTTCAGCTCGTAGCCGAAGCCGTTGCGCAGCTCGAAGAGAAAGTGGAGCGCGAGGTCGATCGACTCGAGGAGAAGATGGATCGCGGCTTCGCTGAAACTCAGGCGATGATCAAGTTTTCCTACGCAGAACTCGATCGCCGTGTCCGAACTCTCGAACAAGCCTTTTCTGACCTTCAAACGCGCATCGAGCGGCTGGAAGCCACCACGCACTAGCGCGCCCTACGTCGTCAACGCCGTTTCCCGAGGCCGGTTCTCGAACGCGACGAACTTCTCCGCCGCCGCGCTGTGGTGGAAGAGGTCGAGTGTTTCCAGCTCGTCGTCGGTCACCGGCGTCAGAGCTGTGTCCATGTACTCGTAGCGGCGCGGGTCCTTCTTGATGCGGACGTAGATGCGGCGCAGTTCCCAGTAGATGGACGCCCATCGCGAGAGACGGCCGAGTGATTCGGAGACGTAGCGCGGATAGAAGCGCCAGCGCGGTTCGACGGGGAAACCGGGGCGGCGGTCGCGGCGGAACTTGTAGCGGAAGAAGCCGGCCTCGAGGGGATGCACTTTCTCGATGTGAATCGAGCCCTTGAACCACGTCATCAGCAAGATCGCATTGCTCGCGCTGGCGCGTTTGGCGACGAGGCGCCGCAGCACGGCTTCCGTGTGGTCCATCGTGTAGTACGTGTCCCAGGCCATGCGGTAGGCCTGCTCCCATTCCTCCGCGGACATGCGCGCATGGCCGGTGCAGACGTGGTTGAGGTCGTACTTGTTGATGTCGGGATCGAGCGCCACGCCTTTGTTCACGAGCACCTGATGATCCTCGGAACCGGGAAGCGGCGTGAGGAAGAAGAACTCCAGGAGATCGACCGGCAGCTCTTTCTTGATGATCTCGATGTCGCGGCGGATCGATTCCAGCGTGTCGTTCGGAAAGCCGAGGATGTAGCCCGCGTAGGTGATGACCCGGGCCGACTTCCAGGCCAGCAGCATCTTGCGGTATTCGGTGATCTTGTTCTGCCGCTTCTTCGCGCCGACGAGACTGTCGGGATTGATGTTCTCGAGTCCGATGAACACGCGGCGCACGCCGGCGCGCGCGCACTTTTCGATGAAGTTCGGGATCTTGTGGCAGAGCGTGTCGACTTGAATGATGAAGTGGATCTTGATGCCGTCGCGCTCTTTCAACTGAATCAGGCGATCGAGGATCGCTTCCCAGTCGGAGTTGCGCGCAAAGTTGTCGTCGGTGATGAAGAAGCTGTGCAGCCCTTGCGCGACGTTCTCGCGCACGATCTTCTCGATGTCATCCGGCGAGCGGCGGCGCGACTTCTTCCCCTGCACGTTGATGATCGTGCAGAACGAGCACTGGAACGGACAGCCGCGACCCGCGTCGAAGCTCGTCACACTACCGGCCGTGCGCCATGCGCGCAGCGCGGTGATGAGCGGGATCGGCGTGCCTTCGATCCCCGGCAGATCGTTCATGTAGTTGTAGAGCGGCTTCAGCGCGCCGGCGGCGGCATCGCGCAGCACTTCCTCGAGCCGCCCCTCCGCTTCGCCGGCGAAGAGCGACACGCCCATCGCCCGTGCGTTGTCGAGGTCGGGATCGATCGCCCTTGAGCATGCTCAGCGTGCCGGAGACGTGGAAGCCGCCGATCGCTACCTGAATGCCGCGCTCGCGCAGAGGTCGCGAGAGATCGAGCGCACGCGGGAACTGGTTCGACTGCACGCCGACCATCATGACCATCCCCGCGCCGGCCTTCTCGATCATGCGCGCGAGGCGCTCCGGGCGCACGCGCGTGTTGGTCTCGTCGATCGGATGGATCTCGAGCTCCATGTCGCCGAGGACGCGACGATCGGCACAATCGAGTGCGAGACCGTAAAGCGCGGCGAGGGAGTTCGACGGAATCGCCGAGCGAAACCACTGGATCACGTAGCCATCGTCGTCATAGTGCGACGGCTTGACCAGAACCAGGCAGAAACGCTTCCGCTGGGGCGATGCTGGAGGCATGGGAGAAATCAGTGTACTTGATCTTGGCGAGCAGGGAGGCCACACGTCGGACCACCACACGTCGGACCGCCGCCGTCTCGGCGGCTGGGGCGGCGCCGTCCCGGCGCCCGCCCGCGAGCGGCGAGACGCCGCTCGCCCAGCCGGCGAAGACGCCGGCGGTCCACTCGTTGACCTTTCACTCCCCTCGCAAGAACTGACGAATCGCCGCGAACGCGATGGCCGGCTCGTCGAGCCAGCTCACATGTGCGGCGCCGTCGATCGTCACGAGACGCGCGTTCGGAAGTGCGGCCGCCCACGCCTGTCCGCCCGCGTACGGCGCGTTGCGATCCTTCGAGCCGTGGAGAATGAGCACGGGCATCGTCACTTTCTTCAGGTCGTCGTTCGACAGCATGGCCTTGCCGATCGTTGGCCCGAGGACGCTGATCGTGCGGCCGAAGTTCACTGGCCACTCATTCTCGAGATCGCAGTTCGTCTTGACGTCGAAGCGCGCCGCGCCTTTCGGCGTGCCGGTGAGATAGAAACGCAGAACGTTCCATTGCGCCGCGCAGAAGTCTTTCGGCGCCGACTCCATCGCACCCGACGCCTGCATTTCCTGCCACTTCTTCATGTCGGCCTCGGATGCGCCAAACTCTTTCTCTTCGACGGACGGGATGTCGCCATTCGGAGAGGGTCCGAGCTGAATGACGCGCTTGACGTGTTCGGGATGCGCGCTGGCGTACATCACGACCATCTTGCCAAGGTACGAGAAGCCGACCGGGATGAACTTCTCGACTTTGAAATGGCTCCGCACCGCCTCGAGATCTTTCACATCCTGCTCGATGGTCAGCGTCGCGTTGTCTTTCGCGCGATCCGATCGCCCTCGGCTGCGCATGTCGTAGGTGATCACGGTCGCGCGATCGGAGAGCTGCCTGAGGAACGGGTACATCACGAAATCGAGCGGCGCGATGATCGTGTCCGGTCCTTCGCCGATCCGGCGATAGAACAGCCGCGTGCCATCGTCCGCGGCGACATAGCCTTCATCGTGCGGCGGAACGTGCTCGGGCAGCACGGCTGGCGATGGTCCACTGGAGTCGAAGAGGATCTTCCACGTGCCGTCGCTCTGCTTGCGCCACGTCGAAAGATAGTTCCCGACGTTCGTGCCGTCCGTCGCGTGTACCGGTCCGGTCGAGACGCCAAGAGTGCCATCAGCCGAGACCGAAACGCGCTCCGGCGTCCACGAGAACGGCGCCTCGGGTCCATTGAAGAAACGCGACCAGCGCTCGACGATTGCTGCTTTTCCGCGCAGCGTCACCGACGAAAGAAACGTCGCATCGTCCGCGACGAAGGAGAAGAACTTCTCCTTGTCCCGATCGGCGAACGCTTTCGCGAAAGCGATCTCGGTGTTGCGAACGTCGGTGGTGGCGTCGGCGAAGACGGAGATCGTGAAGAGAAGTGAGAGTGCGGCGGCAAGTGCTTTCATAGTCGTCGAGTCTTCGAGTCGACAAGTCTCCGAGAAGATCAACGATCCGCGTGTGAAATCTCTGCTACTAGACGACTCGAAGACTCGAAAGCGCGAGGAATCCGGAACGACGCCTCGGATCACCCGCGCGTGCGTTCGGCCTTGTGGCCTCCAACGCTGCCGGCCGTGCCCGCTCAAATCACGATCGTTTCGTGAATCGGCTGGTTCTCCCAGAACCTGCGAATCGAGAGCGGCGCGCAATCGAGAGTTCGATACTCGCCGTACTGCGCCAACTCCGCCATCGCCAGTCCTGCCGCGGGCGCTTCCATCGCGCCGTGGCCGGAAAAACCAGTCGCGAACAAGCAGGCCCTGCACGTGCGGGTGCTCGCCGAGGACGGCGTTGTGGTCGACGGAGTTCGTGTCGTACAGACCGCCCCACATCGACATCAGGCGGCAGCGCTCCATCCCCGGCACGCGCTCCTGGAGGTAATAGTTGATCTGCTCCTCGTAATACGTCGCGTCGGCGGTGATGTCGAAACCGGGAGGCGTGTCGGGATCGGCGCGACCGATCAGCAGGTTCGGACCCTCGGGGCGGAAGTAGATCCCGTAATCGATGATCGTCATCGGGATGCGATCGAAGCCCTCGATCGGTGGGAAATTCGTGATGTACAACATCCGCTTGAGCGGAATCACCGGAGGGAGATCGGCGCCGGCGATTCCGGACGCTTCCATGAGCTGATTCGTCCATGCGCCCGCGGCGACGAGGATCTTCTCGCTGGCGAGGAACGTTCCGTCCTCGAGCTCGACCCCTTCGTACTTGCCATCGCGAATGCGCAGGCGCTTGACCGATGTGCGCAGGCGCAGCTGACGCGCGTCCGTCGAGCCCTTCGATGCCGCGCTCGAAGTAACCCTGCGCCGCGGCGGAGGGATCGAAGCTGCCGCACTCCGGACCGAAAACGCCGCCGGCGATCGGACGCATGTTGAGGACTTCGTTCACATCCGGATCGATGTGATCGATCCCCGCTTTCAGACCGGGAACTTTCTTCTCGACTTCGGCGGCGTCGAGGAACTCGATCTTCACGCCGTTCTTCGCCCATTCCTCGCCGTACTTCTTCGCGTTCTCGAAGTTCTCGGCGTACTGGCAGAAGAGATAGCCACGCTGATCGAACCCGATCGGCCAGTCCAGCTCCTCGCGGAAATTCGCCAGCTTTTTGATCGAATAGCTCGTGAGCCGCATGTTGATCGGCGTCGTCCAGATGTTGCGGAAGCCGCCCGCCGACAGCGCCGTCGAGCCCTTCGACAGCGCGTCCTCGCGCTCGAGCACCAGCACGCGCCCGCTGTAGCCGAGTTGCGCGAGGTGATAGAGGGTCGAGCCGCCGATGATGCCGCCGCCGATGATGATCAGGTCGTAGGTTTGTTGCTGGGTTTCAGACATTCACGCTCCGGTCAAACCGCCTTGGCCACGACGACGGCGCAGACACGATCGGCGTCGGCGGCGCGGAGTGCGTTTCCGCAGGCGCGCAGCGTTTCGCCGGTCGTGGAGATGTCGTCGACGATGAGAATGGATTTCCCTTTCGCGCCGGGCGAGGCCGCGAATGCCCCTCGCACGTTGGCGGCGCGCTCGCGTTTCGGCAGCGTCGACTGCGTGGCGCGCTCGCCTCGCCGCGTGAGGAGGTTCATATCACAGCGAACGCCGATGCGAGCGGCGAGCGCACGCGCGAGAAGGTGCGCCTGGTTGTAGCCGCGACGACGTTCGCGCGCCGGCGACATCGGCACGGCCACGATCGCGTCGAACCTCAGGTCGCCGCGCTCGTGCAGCGTTTCTTCGAGCAGCGACGAGAGCGAGTCATCGAGGAAGTCGTGGCGCTCGAACTTCATCGCGTGCAGCAGGCGCTCGAGCCCTCCGCGATACTCGCCCCAGGCCTCACACCAGTCGAGCGGAAGACGATCGGCGTGGCAGTCGAGACAGAGCGTCTCGACTTCGCTCGCCACGGGCACGGGCTGCGCGCAGGAAGCGCACTTCGGTCCCGCGATCCGCGGCAACGAAGCCCAGCATTCGGCGCAGCAGGATGCCACGCGATCGCGCCACGGAAGCTCGCCGCGGCAGACCACGCAACCCGACGGCAGAACGATTCGCAGCGCCTCGCGTCCAAGAATCGATAACGCGCTCACAAGCCTCGTCTGCACCGCGGACATCGTGAAGACATTGTAAGGAGTGTCACTTTGAACAACCAGAAGGCATCCCGTATAGTGCCGGCCATGAAACGGACCCTATTTCTGCTCACGCTGATCCTCGCCAGCGCCCTGCCCGCACTCGCTCAGACGAGCGAGATCGGTGTGATCGTCAGCGGCAGCCGCCGCTTCGTCGATGGCGCGGCGCACGAGGAGGGTGTCGAGTTCATCGAGAGCAATTTCTCGTTCTCCAACAACGCCTTCGACCTCTACTGGAAGATCCCGTTTGAAACAGACATGGCCGTCAAATTCAAGGCCGGCCGCATCGAGACGCCGGTGTCGATCGCGTACGAGGTCCCCGGGAACCCGAACAAGTTTCGCAAGGACGCTGACGGCGAAGTCCAGCACGCCGAGGTCGGCGTCGACTACGAGTTCCCGGAAGTCTTTGGATCGACCGCGATCTTCGGAGGCGTCGGACTCTACCGTCAGACCGCCTCGGGCTTCGATTCCCAGACGAACTTCGGGCTGAGCCTCGGCGTGAGCGCGGACTTCCCGATCAATCGCCGCTACGGCGTGGTCATGGATGGCACCTATCACTGGATCCGCACGGACTTCCAGCCGCGATTCCTGACGGTCGGTGCCGGACTGCGCGTTTCGTTCTGATTCCGGTCTGAGCACGGGCCTTGCTCTCTCCTTTCGCAGAAACGAAAGGAGACTCAATGACCCAGACAGGAAAACAGGCGCGCGACGTCATGACGCGCGACCCGAAGTGCGTCGGTGAAAAGGACAGCATCACCGACGTCGCCCACATCATGAAGAGCTCCGACACGGGCGTTGTGCCGGTCGTCGAGGGGAAGAAGATCGTCGGCCTCATCACCGACCGCGACATCGTCGTGCGCGGCCTCGCCGACGGCAAAGATCTGCAGAAGGCGAGCGTCCGCGATCTGATGACGCGCGAGGTCCGCAGCGTTCACGAGGATTCTCCGATCGACGAGGTCCTCGCGCTGATGAGCAGCTCCGAAATCCGTCGCGTCACCGTGGTGAACGCGAAGGACGAGCTCGTGGGCATTCTCTCCATCGGCGACATCTCGACCGGCACGAACAAAGACGGCCAGGTCGGCAAGGCCATCGAGAACATCAGCCAGGCCCCACCAAATCATTGACGATCGCCCATCACAACTTTCTGCAAATGCCCTCTCCTCGTTTTTCGGGGAGAGGGTTGTTGTCGGTGATCGGTTGTCCGTGCAGCATCGTGCCGCGGCCCAGATAACAGACAACCGACAACTGACAACCCCAAGTTGCCGGACACACTGAGGAATGTCAGGGCCTCGCGCGCCCGTTCACCTCCGCGTGAAACGTCTTCTTCTCCTCACGCTCACGCTCACTGTCTCGACGTCTCTCCTGGCGATCGACGTCGACCCGAAGCTCGACCGCGCGGTCCGCGATGCGGTCCCGGTCTGCAGCGATCTGAAGATCACGTACGACACGCTCGATCTCAAGCTCCCGCAGAGATTCACGGGCGTCGTCGTGAACATGACCAGCACGCGCTCTTCGTGTGAAGGCGCGCTCGTCGCCGTGCTCTCCCCGACCGGCGGTTTCTTCCTCGGCTCTCCCTGGCTGATCGAGGGCGACGAGGGGAACTCGATCGAGGAGAAGCTGAAGACGTTCACCTGGCGGAACATGCAGGAGAACATGACCGCGAAGATCGACGTCCAGAAGCATACGGACGACGGTCTCTATCCGACGGTCCTCCTCCAGGCGACGGAGAACGGCAAGATGCCGCTCGAAGGCGAGCTCGATCCGCAGGGACGGATCTTCTTCTTCGGCCATTTCCGCCGCATCAACAGCGACATCCGCGCGCAGCGCGTGAAGGCTTTCGAGTCCTTCATGCCCAACCTGCCGGCGAAGGGCGCCGCGGGACCGGTCACGGTCGTCGAGTTCTCCGACTTTCAGTGTCCCTCCTGCAAGCGCTCCTCGGGATACGCGGACGCGCTGCTCGCCAAGCACGGCGACAAAGTCCACTACGTCCGCTTCGACCTCCCGCTGACGATGCACCCCTGGGCGTTCGCGGCCTCACTCGCCGGCCGCGCCATCTATCGTCAGAAGCCGGAGCTCTTCTGGGAGTACAAGAAGCAGGTCTACGCGAACCAGGAAACCCTCAGCGCCTTCACGATCTGGGACTGGGCTCGCGGCTGGGCCGAGGATCACGAGCTCGATCTCAAGAAATACGACGCCGACCTGGCCTCGGAAGAGATCAAGAACGAAATCCTCCACGGCGCCGGCGCCGCCTTCTCCAACGAAGTCCGAGCCACGCCGACGTTCATGGTCAACGGCGCGATGGTCGATCCCGGAGACGATGGGAAGGGACTGATCGCGTACGTGGAGACATTGCTGAAGTAACCAGATCGCAGATTGCAGATCGCGGATCGGAGGCCACCACCCGCCGCGAGTGGTGCGTCTCGCTCCTGCGATCTGCAAACTGCGATCTGCGATCTCAGGTCGCTTGCCACACCAGATCCAGAAACGCCTTCAGCATCCTGCCGGTGAGGCCCCAGATCTCGTGTCCTTCGTAGTGGTAAAAATACGAAGGGAACTGCTTGTTGCGAAACGGGACGTAGCGCACCTCGGGATTGCGGACGTCGAGCAGCGCTTCCATCGGCACTTCGAAGACCTCGACGACTTCCGACTCCTGGATGACGTACTGCACCGGCTCGTGGATCACGCCGACGAACGGTGCGACGAGGAAGCCGCTGTGGGTGATGACGTCGTCGAGCCGTCCGATCAACTCGACGTGGCGCTGCGGAATCCCGACTTCCTCTTCCGCTTCGCGGATCGCGGCCTGCTCGAGCGCTTCTCCTTCCTCGACCGCGCCGCCGGGAAATGCGATCTGCCCGCTGTGTGCGGCGAGGTTCTCCGCGCGCTTCGTGAAGAGAATCGACCACCCCGGGCCGTTGCGGATGAGCGGGATCAGCACGCAGGCACGCCGATGCTGCGGCGCGTCGATCTCGATCGCCGGACGCCGCGCGAGGATTTCGCGCAGACAGGCCAGCGCCGCGTCATCGAACATCGATGACCTCCCACGCGGCATCGTCCACGATCGGGATGTCCTGCAGCGCGTGATAGAGCCGCAATGTCGTCGCGGATTTCGCGATACGCGGAAACGTGAGCTCGACGACGTCGCCGGGACGAAGATCGCGCGGCAACGCCAGCCAGCGATCCTGCACCTGCCTCCCGCCATCGAAGAGCTTCGCGATCAACCGATACTCGGGTTGCCCGTAGGTGCGCGTCGGAATCGTCGCGTTGCCGTCGTTGCGGACGCGAATGATGATCGCCTCTCCGAAAACGACATCGACGACTTGCAGGCGGGGAAACAACGGAGCGCAGGCTTCCAGCCTGCCGGTCCGCCGGCTTCCAGCCGGCCGCGCGACCGGCTCGAAACCGGTGTGCTCCAACACCTCCATGTACCCATCCACCGTCCGCTCCACCGTCGCGTTCTCCTCCAACCACGCACGTTGCGCCGCGGCCGGCGACGCCATGTCGTCGAGGAAGAACGCCACCAGCCGCTCCACCTCCCCTGCCCCCAGCGGAATCTTGACCACACAATCGTCCGGAAACTCCGCGAACTGCGCGTAGTCGCTCACCGCGACCGGCTTGCCGGCGTCGAGTGCGCGAATCAGCGTTCCGCTCGTCTCGCCCGCGGTCGGATAGCGAAGGTTCACCAGCCGGTCCGCGATCGAGTAATACGCCGCGAAATCTTCATCAGCGACGTACCCGGTCATCATCACGCCCTCGCGGCGCAGCGCCTCGACGTCGATGTTCGGCGCGGCCTCGCCGACGATCAGCAGCACCAGCCGCGGATCTTTCTCCCTCGCGATTCGAAACGCCTCCAGCACCACCTCGGCGCGCTTCGCCGAGGTCAGGAATCCGAAGAAACCGATGACGCGATGCTCGGCGGTGAGTCCCAGCGACGCGCGATCCATCGAGCACTCTTCATGTACGAACGGATGCGCCACGACATGAATCGGCGTCGTCACACCAAAGTCGATCAAGCGCGTGCGCGCGTACTCGTTGTGCACGATCACCGCTCGCGAACGATTCGCGACTTCGACCGACGCCGGCAGAAGAAAATTGCCCATCTCGCTGTGCAGCCCCGCCGCCCGCCCTCGCGCCCACGCCGCACCGGCGTCGCCGTGACTCGCTTCCAGCGCCGCGACATACGCCTCCGCGTCGCCGCGCGCCAGCGTCATCTCCACGATCAGGTGATGCAGCACGAGATCGTGCAGCACGATCACTCCCGGCTCCCGCATCGCCTCGGCGTACATCACCTCGTGATGCGGATTGTTCCCGAGTTGATAGATGACCTCATCGAAGTCGGCGCGGTTGTAGTTCTCGAACGAATCAAACGCGCGAACCTCGACCCGCTTCGCCAGCCCCGGAAGAATCAGCGACGCGTAGTGCGCAACGCCGCTCTTCGCCGGAGGCAACGGAGTGAAGACCGCTACGCGAGTGATCGGTTGTCCGTTGTCCGTTGTCCGGGAAGCCAAGTCACCCGACAACCGACCACCGACAACCGACAACGGATTCATTAGTCCGCCGTCTTTCGCGCCTGCGCCGCCAGCCAGGCCTCGATCATCTCGTCGAGATCGCCGTCGAGGATCCGCTGCGGATCGCCGGTTTCGTAACTGCGTGCGCAGATCCTTCACAATCTGATACGGCTGCAGCACGTACGAACGGATCTGGCTGCCGAAGCCGATGTCCTTCTTCTCGCCTTCCAGCTTCGTCTGCGCTTCCTTCTGCTTCTCGAGCTCGAGCTGAATAGAGACGCGAGCGCAGCAGCTTCATCGCCGTGTCGCGGTTCTTGTGCTGGCTGCGCTCGTTCTGGCAGGTGACGACGATGCCGGTCGGCAGGTGCGTGATGCGGATCGCCGAGTCGGTGACGTTGACGTGCTGACCGCCGGCGCCGGACGAGCGGTACGTATCGACGCGCAGATCCTTGTCGTTGATCTCGATCTCGATCGTGTCGTCGATGTCGGGCATCGCCATCACCGACGCGAACGACGTGTGCCGGCGCTTCGCGGCATCGAACGGCGAGATGCGCACGAGACGATGCACCCCCGTCTCCGCCTTCAGGTAGCCGTACGCGTACTCGCCGCGCACCATCACCGTCGCGCTCTTGAGACCCGCTTCTTCCCCGGCCTGATACTCGAGAATCTCCGCCGACCATCCGCGGCGCTCGGCGTAGCGCAGGTACATCCGCAGCAGCATCTCCGCCCAGTCCTGCGACTCCGTGCCGCCCGCGCCGGGATGGATGTTGAGGATCGCGTCGCGCTCGTCGTTCTCGCCGGAGAGCTTCATCGTCAGCTCGACGGCGTTGATCTCGCGCTCGAGCTGGTCGACGAGCGTTTCGATGTCGCGATCGACAGACTCTCCCTGCTTCTGCCAGTCGAGCAGAACGTCGAGCTCTTCGTATTTCGTGTCGATCGACTCGCCCGCAGCGATGCGCTTTTCCACGCGCGACCGCTTGCGTCCCACTTCCTGCGCTGCTTCCGGCTTGTCCCAGAAACCGGGAGCCGACATTTCCCGCTCGATCTCGTCGAGCGTCCTGCGAGCGGAAGCTACGTCAAAGATAGCTCCGGACGGAGCGGATTCTGGTGCGGAGCGATTCGATGCGTTCTGGTGTGTTGTCGTTCATAGTGTTGTCGTTCTTCTCACGGCGGCGATGAGTACCACGACGACGGCGGCCCACGCAAACCAATCGCCGAATCGTACATACGGCGTGAAACTCATGCGCGCCTGAAACTTCGCGTAGATGATTCCCTCGCGGCCCATCGGCAGCGATTCCAGCACGCGTCCTGTCGGATCGATGAACGCCGAGATGCCGGTCGTTCCCGCGCGCAGCAGATAGCGATCGCCTTCGATCGCGCGCAGGCGGGCCTGCCAGAGATGCTGCTTCGGCGCGGACGTGCCGTCGTACCAGGCGTCGTTCGTGATCGTCACGAGCACATCGGCGCCGTTGCGAATCTGCGTGCGCGTGATCTGCGGAAAGACCACCTCATAGCAGATCGCCGGCCCGTAGCTGAGTTTTCCGACGAGCGGCCGTGTCATTCGTGCCGAACTCGAACTCGCCGACCGCGTGCACGAGCTTTTCTGCAAAGAACAGCATGCGCCGCAGCGGCACATACTCGCCGAACGGCACGAGGCGGATCTTGTCGTAGTGCCCGATCGTCTTTCCGCCGCTGGCGAGAAACGCCGAATTCCAGATGCGGCCTGAACGCGCGGGATCGTCGGCGACGGACCCGAGGAGGATGTCGATGTCGTACTGCGCGCGAGAGCGACTCGATCGAGTCGCGGAAGAAGTCCGTCTGCGTATACGACAGCGGCACGGTCGACTCCGGCCAGATCACGACTTTCGCTCCATGCCGCGCCGCGTCTTCGGTCATGTCCATCATGCGGCGGTAGATCAGCACGACATTCGCTTCGTCCCAGCGCATCTCCTGCGAGATGTTCGGCTGCAGCAGCGCAGCGGTGACGGTCGCCGATGCGGTCGGACGCGCGATGAGCTTCGACGCCACCAGACCGGTTCCCCACCAGACGAGCAACAGAATGCCGAGCGAACCACCGACGAAAACCCTGGCCATCGATACCGGCCGTTGCGTGATCCACCATGCCGCGATCACCGCCGGCAGCACTACGAGCGCGCCGGTGAAGTACGGACCGATGGCGCGATCGATCTGGATGAGGCTCGCCGAATCGACGATCGACGCGGCGGTGAGATTCCACGGAAAGCCGCTGAACAGAAACGTGCGCGCATACTCGATCGCCGCCCAGGCCAGCGGCACGAGCAGCCACGGCAGAAACGCAACGCCGAGGCGGAAGCGCTTCACGAGCGCGGCGAAGAGACCGCCGTAGAGCCCGAGGTAGAGCGACATGGCGATGAAGATCAGCACGCCGACGGCGTACGGGAGTCCGCCGTAATGCGACATCACGCGCACGACCCACGGCACCATCACCAGCCACGCCGCGGTCTGCGACATCCAGCCGAAGAACGAACGCTTCCCACGAGCTCCGCGCCCGCACGATCGCCACGAGCAACGGAATCAGCGCGATGAACGCGAGATAGCCGAAGGCGTAGTCGGGAAAGGAGAGGGCGAAAAGAACGCCGGACGAGATTGCGAGCAGGAAACGAATGATCATGAGTTTGTTGCTGAGTTGCTTGTTGCTGGTTATCTGCGGAGTCGCGTCGACTTGCGATGCTCCGCAAGGAACCAGCAACCAGGAACCAGCAACGGCAGTGCGCTACTTCTTGAACAGCGCGTCGAACGCCTTGCGCGCGTCGTTCTCCGTCATCGGTTGCTTGCCCTTGTCGGCGGAGAGGTCGCGCACGATCTTCGGCTGGAAGAACGTGCACTCGTTCTTCGCATGCTTCGACGACACGCGGGCCGGAATGTTCTCGCGGCACTCCCACGTCGTCGTCGTGTCGAAGAAGCGGCAGTTGCCGCAGGTGTGGAGATCGGCGCCACACTTGCGGCAGACATCTTCCGTCGTCATGTCGCCGAGGCTGTGACGCAGCTCGCCGCATTGATTGCACTTGAAGGCCTCGGGGCCGAAGCCTCCGGCCGTTCGTCCGCGCGGCGCCCCTTCCAGCCGCGGACTGCGAAACTCGGGCATTGGACCAGAGGGGCGTTGCGACTGGCCGCCGCCCGAGGATTTGTTCCCGTAGCCGCCGCCGTCCTGATACCCAGCATGTTTGTACTTACGATCGCTCAAAATTGTTCACCTCGCGAATAAAAACCAGAGAACTCCCGCAAGGATCGCGATGGACATGAGCAAGAAGATCACGCGGATCGCGAACCTGGCCACCTTCAGCACGATCCACAGTACGAAGATGGCGACGATGAGAATGAGGAGCTCTTGAGTGCCCGGCATTCGGGAACTTCAGTGTAGCAGTGAAAACAGATCGCAGATCGCGGTTTGCAGATCGCAGGAATTCGAGGAGCGCAGGCTTCCAGCCTGCCGGTCCGCCGGCATCCTGCCGGCGCGCCCCGCGTGGAAGGCGGGGGACCGGCAGGCAAGGATGCCTGCGCTCCAAGGATGCAGCGCTCCGTGGAGCCCTGCGATCCGCGATCTGCGGTCTGCGATCTAGATGATCAACCGCAATGGCTGCTCGATGTATTGCCTCAGCGTCTTGAGGAAGTCCGCGCCCGCCGCGCCGTCGATGATGCGGTGATCGCAGGACATCGTCACTTTCATCCGGTCGCGGACGACGATCTGCCGGTTGGCGTCGACCACCGCGCGCGCCTCGGCGGCGCCGATGGCGAGGATCGCCGCGTTGGGCGGATTGATGATCGCCGTGAACTCCTCGATGCCCCACGCGCCGAGGTTGGAGATCGTGAACGTGCTCCCCTGATATTCGTCTGGCTTCAGCTTGCGGTTCTTCGCCTTCTCCGCGAGCGCGCGGACTTCCGTCGCGATTTCCGGAACGGATTTCTCGTCAGCGTTGCGGATCACCGGCGTGATCAATCCCTCCGGCGTCGAGACCGCCACGCCGATGTGGACCTCGCCATGCTCGGTGATCGCCTCGTCGCTCCAGCTCGCGTTCACGACCGGATGATGGCGCAGCGCAAGCGCGATCGCGCGGATGATGAAATCGTTGAGGCTCACCTTCGCGCCGGTCATGTCGATCATCTGCTGCCGGATCGAAACGAGATTCGTCACGTCGTAGTCGGCGGTCAGATAGAAATGCGGGATCGGTCCCGTCGACTCGGCGAGGCGCTTGGCGATCGATTCGCCGCATCGCCGTGAGTGGGATGACTTTCGTTTCGAGCGACGGCGCCGTGGTGCTGATGGCGGGCGCGCTGCGAGCAGGAGCGCTCGCCGCGGCACCCTTCACGTCCGCTGCCTTCACATCCGCGGCGACGACTCGTCCGCGCGGACCGCTTCCCTGCACGCTCTCTAGCTTCACGCCCATTTCGCGCGCGATGCGTCGTGCGAGCGGCGAGGAACGTTTGCGATCGCTCGACTCCGCTGCCGGCGTCTCCGCAGGCTCCGGCGCCGTGCGATCACGCCGCGGGCCTTTCTGCTCGATGGCTTCGTGGTACTCGCCGGTCGTATGTTTGACGCTGTCTTTCTTGTCCGTGGCGCGGCGTTGCGGCTCGGCCTTCTCTTCCGGCTGCTTCTCGTCCTTCTTGTCTTCCTTCTTGGCGGGAGCCGGAGCGGGCGCGGCTTCGTCTTTCTCGCCCTTCGCCAGAATCCTCGCCAGCACGCCGCCGACGGCGACCATCTGTCCCTCGGACGCGACGTGCGCGCCGAGCGTGCCTTCGTCTTCCGCTTCGAGATCGAGATTCACCTTGTCGGTCTCGATCTCCGCAAGCGCCTCGCCCTTCTTCACGGCGTCGCCCGGCTGTTTGTACCAGCGGACGACTTTCCCCTCGGTCATCGCATCGCCCATCTTGGGCATGATGATTTCAGCCATTGGCGTACATGACCTTCCTGATCGCGCGGAGGATGTGCTCTTCGTGCGGCGTGGCCAGCAACTCGAGATTGCGCGCGTACGGCATCGGCACGTCCTCGCCGGTCACGCGCGCCACCGGCGCGTCGAGCTCGTCGAACATCGCCTCGGTGATACTCGCCGCGATCTCCGCCGCGGCGCCGAACGGTTTCCACTGCTCCTGCACGACGACTGCACGATGCGTCTTGGCCACCGAGTCGTAGACCGGATCGAGATCGAGCGGCCGCAGCGAGCGCAGGTCGATGACCTCGCACTCGATGCCTTCGTCCGCGGACAGCTTGTCCGCCACCGCGAGCGAGAGCTGCAACATCCTGCTGTACGAAACGATCGTGACGTCTTTCCCTTCGCGCGCGACGCGCGATTTGCCGAAAGGCACGGTGACGTCCGGATCGTCCGGCACCTCGCCCTTCATGCCGTAGAGCGCCGCGCTTTCGAGGAAGATCACCGGATCCTTGCCGCGGATCGCTGTCTTCAACATCCCCTTCGCATCGGCGGGCGTCGCCGGTGCAACGACGTGAATGCCAGGGAAGTGCGCGTAGAACGATTCGAAGGACTGCGAGTGCTGCGCGGAAAGCTGGACTCCAGCGCCCTGCGGACCACGCACGACCATCGGCACGTCGACCTGACCGCCGGAGAAGTACCGCACCTTCGCCGCGTGATTCAGGATCTGATCGGCGGCGACGATGGCGAAGTTCATCGTCATCATCTCGACGATCGGACGCAAGCCGAGCATGGCCATGCCGACCGCGGTGCCGACCATTCCCGCCTCGGCGATCGGAGTATCGATCACCCGCTTCGGCCCGTACTTTTTGAGCATGCCCGCCGTGATGCGGAACGTGCCCTCGTAGACGCCGATGTCCTCACCCATGATCAGGACGTTCCCGTCCCGATCCATCTCTTCCATCATTGCCTCGCGAATCGCGTCGCGGTAGCTTTTCTCGCTCATAAGTCGTCTTGCGTCAGAGGTTCACAGGCTTAGAGGCGCACAGGCGCACAGATCGATTTCTGTGAGCCTGTGCGCCTTTGAGCCCATGACCCTCGGCCGGCTCACTCTCTTTCCGTCTCCGCTACGGGCACGGGCCCATGCTCCGCTACGACATCCGTAAACAACTCTTCCGGCGCCGGCACGGGACTCTCTTCAGCGAACTTCACGGCCTTGACCGCGATGTCGGTCGCCCAGTCATCCATCTCTTTCACGTCATCGTCGGAGAGTCCGCAGATCTCCGTCAGCCGCTTGCGGAGGATCACGATCGGGTCGCGCTGCTTCTGCTTCTCGACTTCTTCCTTCGCGCGGTACGGCTGCAGGATGTCGGCGGCTCCATGTCCGGAGAAGCGATAGGTCATCGCTTCGATGCAGTACGGCCGGCCCGTTTCGCGCACCTGCCGCACGACGCGATCGGCGACGCCGCGCACGGCGAAGATGTCCTGGCCGTCGACCTTCTCCGTCGGAATGTCGTACGCGCGAACGCGCGCGGCGAGGTCGGTGAGCGCGGAATGCCGCTCGAGCTTCGTCCCCATCGCGTAGCCATTGTTCTCGATGATGAAGATCACCGGGCACATTCCCGTGTGACCCCACAGCCCGGCCATGTTCATTGCCTCGTGGAACGAGCCGATGTTCATCGCACCGTCGCCGAAGTAGCAAACGGCGACGCGTTCGGTGCCCTGATAACGCATCGAGTACGCCGCACCGGCCGCCAGCGTGAGATGGCCGCCGACGATTCCATAGCCGCCGTAGAGGCCGTGCTCGGCGTCGAACAGATGCATCGAGCCGCCCTTCCCCTTCGAGAGGCCGGTCGCCTTGCCGAACAGCTCGGCCATCACCCGTCCCGGCTCGGAGCCGAGAGCGAGGGCCTGAGCGTGATCGCGATAGCCGCAGAAGACGATGTCGTCCTTGCGAAGCGCGGTCACGATGCCGGAAGCGACGGCCTCCTGGCCGATGTAGACATGGAGATAACCACCGATCTTGCCCTTGCGGAACTCCCGCTCGGTCGCTTCTTCAAAACGGCGGATGAGGATCATCTGCCGCAGGATGTCCGTCCACTCCGGCGCGCAGACCGGGTCGAGGACCGCGGATTCTTTTTTTGCCTTTGTCATTCGTTTCAGCACGGCCGCTTTTGCACAACGTGCGCCGTGGCGGCGGATTCTATATCCCCAGGTCGTTCAGAGCGAGATAGGAAGCGCGCAGAGTGAGTCCGTCACAACGCGGCGAGTCCGCAGACAAGGATTTCACGCGGACGCCGTCTCTTCATCCAATCTCGTTCCCCGCGCGATGAAGTACACCGCCACCGCCGCGAGCACTGTTCCGTTCACGGCCAGGGCGATCGTGATCGACCAGCGTTGGGCGACGTAGCCGGCGATGAGGTTGCCGAGGGGCATGCCGCCGCGGAAGGCGAGCATGAAGATCGACATCACGCGGCCGCGCATGGCGTCGCTGGTCGTGAGTTGCACGAGCGAGCTGTAGAGCGAGATCACACCGACGATGCACGCGCCCGCGCAGAACGCGAGAAAGAGCGAGAGCGGCAGGAGGCGGGAGAAGGCGAAGCCTACGAGGAGGCAGGCGAACGCGAGTTGCAGGCGCAGCGCGTAGGCTCCCTTCCGCGCGGCATAGGCCGACGACGCCACGAGCAGCGCGCCGAGGACAGAGCCGAGACCGTAGGTCGCCACGAGCGAGGCGTAGCCCTTCGCGTTCAGGCTGAAGAACGACGTCGCCACGACCGGCATGAACGTCACGATCGGCATCCCCAGGAACGTGCCGATGAACGCGAGGAACGTGAGGATCAACAGCTTCCTGCGGCTGGCCACAAAGCGGAAACCGTCCTTCATCTCGTCGAAGATTCCGCGATGCGCGTCGGTTCGCGTCGTCGGTGTGCGGATCATCAGAAAGACGAAGATCACCGCCAGGAACGACAGCCCGTTGAGCGCGAAGCAGGTCGCCGCGCCCCAGGCCGTGAGCGCGAGACCGGCCAGCACGGGACCGATCACGCGCGCGAGATTGAACTGCATCGAGTTCATCGCGATCGCGTTCGGCACATCCTCGCGCTTCACCAGCAGCGGAAGCAGCGACACGTACGCCGGCCCGCTGAACGATTGCGCGCTGCCGGTGAGAAACGAGAGCAGGAAGATGTGCCACACCTTCACGTTGCCCGACCAGATCAGCGCTGCCAGGATGAAGGCGAACGTCATCTGCAGATACTGCGAATAGAGCATGATCTTCCGCCGCTCGATGCGGTCCGCCACCACACCGCCGAACAGCGAAAAGATCAGCATTGGCCCGGTGGACAGGAACCCGTCCACGCCGAGGAGGAAGGGAGACTTCGTCATCTGAAGGACGACCCAGCCCTGGGCGATCGTCTGCATCCAGGTGCCGGTCGTCGACGTGAACGCGCCGATCCAGACCCATCGATAGTCGCGATAGCTCAGCGCCGAAAACGTCCGCGCCAGACGGCCGCGCGGCGGCGGCGCTTGCGCTTCGGACTCGGCCGTCTGCTCCTCAGGAAGGGACGTGCTCATGTCAGCTCGCAGCTCGCAGCTGGCAGCTCTCAGCAATCGAAATCATCGTTCGCGGTGGTTCGGAGAACCGCTCGCAGCGATCAACGCTCGCCATCACCAGTTCCGGTTCTCCTGACAGCTTCGAGCTGAGAGCTGCGAGCCAAACGCGCGCTCGTTCCCGCGGTGTGCGCGTGGCAGATGGCGATCGCCAGAGCATCCGAGGCATCGGCGGACATCTTCATCGACGCGCAGGCCGGAAGGAGCATCCGCACCATCTTCGCGACCTGCTCCTTTTCCGCGCCGCCATAGCCGACGACCGCGCTCTTCACGCTGCGCGGCGAGTACTCGAAGACCTCGAGCGCCGCGGTGTGTGCCGCGAGAAGAATCACGCCGCGAGCGTGGGCGAGCTGGATGAGACTCTTCACGTTGTTCCCGGCGAACGGCGTCTCGATGGCCGCGTGTAACGGCGTCGTCCGTGCGATCAGAGCGCGCAGCGCATCGTGAATCGTGAGAAGACGCTCGGCCAGCTCCGCGCCGCGCCGCGTCGCGATCGACCCCATCTCCACGAGGATCAACTTCCCCCGCTCGTAGTCGATGACTCCGAAGCCGGTCGTGACGGAGCCAGGATCGATTCCGAGGATGCGCACCTATTGATTATGCAGGTAGACGGCGGAAGGCAGTAGTTGTTGTCGGTTCTCGGTTGTCAGTTGTCTGGGACTTGTTCGCGAATCCTCACAGACAACCGACAACTGAGAACACGAGAACGAAGTGGTGCGGTTGTCGGTTGTCCGTTCTCGGTTGTCCGCGCCTCTTCGCGATTCGTCCCAGACAACCGACAACCGACAACCCGACAACTATTTTACAAATCGGATCTCGTAGATCGGCCTCCCCTCCTCCCGATACTTCGCCTCGTAATTCGTGCGCGGCGGATCATCGGGTCCGGGGATGCGCCGTTCGGCGCGAAACACGCTCTCCACGATCGGCGCCGCCGCTTCGAAGTAATCGCGGTGATCGGTGACGAACACGCCCTTTCCTCCCTCGACCAGCGTTCGTTTCATCTGTCCCAGCGCATCGGCGCGGATGATGCGGCGCTTCTGCTCGCGCGTCTTCGGCCAGGGGTCGGGAAAGTAAATGTGAATCTCCGCGAGCGACGCGTCGGGGATCATGTCCTTCAGCACCAGGAACGCGTCGTGGTTGATGAGACGGATGTTGGTGAGCCCGCGCTTCATCACCCGATCGCGGATCAGGCGGTGGTAGTGCAGCGACTTTTCTACTCCGAGTAGATTGAGCTCGGGGTGCTCCATCGCCGTTCCGATGAGAAAACGCCCCTTCCCCGATCCGATCTCCAGCACGACAGGATGCGCGTTGCCGAACAGCTTCTCCAGGTCGATGCGAAAGAAGCCGGTGTCGCGCGGGTTGATGACGAAGTCCGATTCGAGCATGCGGCGCGCAGGATAACGAAACGGATCGCGGATCGCAGATCGCGGATCGCAGGAGCTCGGCGTGAGACGTGCGTGCAATTCGCAAATCACATTCATCGCTCTTTGTTGCTGGTTGCTGGTCGCTGAGGTGGCGCCTCTCGAGATGCACCGCCTCAGTCACCAGCAACCAGTCACCAGCAACCAGTCGATCGATCACGGTGGCTCTCGCGACACCTCCCTGCGATCCGCGATCTGCGATCCGCGATCTGATTCAAGAATGCGCCACCCGCCAGAACGGCGTCGCATCCACCATCCTTCGGATCGAAAGAATCAGCGCCGGGTCCTGGCGCAGTCTTGAGCGGATCCAGCGGACGAAGCGGACGTCGCCGTCGTCGCCGGCATCTCCGCCCTGACGGAGTGCGGCCAACCAGGCATCGGGATCGCCATTGAAGACGCGCACGAGCACGTGATAGCGCAGAAACTCCGCGACGATCGAGCCGTCCGGCGAGGGCATCCGCAGGATGTTGTCGGGAACCGGAGGCTTCCGGCCGCGCCGCGGCGTCGCGCCGCGCGTGAAGACTTCGGTCACGTGTTCGACGACTCCATCGCCGTGCTCTACACGTTGCGAAACCTCCCGCACCCGCAGCATCCGGCCCTGCACGCGCAGCACGTTTCCGGCGCGGATTTCCGCGTGCGGACGCCGGCTCACTTTTCGCCGCAAAACCCGCTTCCGGCTCCTCGGCGCGAAGACCACGATCACGTATAAGTTCCTCATTCTTCTCGTTTTGACTCCTATCTGTGTCACGCGCGCGCTCCCCTGATAGGGAGTGTGCGGAAATCCATGAATACCTACCTCCACCCCGTGTTAAGGTGACGGAAAAATCACACATGCAGATCACACCGCTCCCGAATGCACGCTTCGATGAGCTCCACTTCGAAGCGATCTACGGCCAGTACTTCGACCTGCTGGTTCAGATCGCGGTCTACAAGTTCCAGGTGCCGGAGACCGAAGCGGAGACGCTCGTCCACGACGTGCTCATCAGCTACTTGCGCAAGTCGGCCGACGTCGTCGACCTGCGGCCGTGGCTCATCGGCGCGATCTGTCACGCGAGCCGCCACTACTGGCGCCTCAACGGAAGGATCATGGACGCCGACGGCGACGTGGACCTCGATCGCGTCGATCCGGCATCGCTGCGCATTCTCGACAGCCTTCCGGACCAGCTCGCGGCACGCGAAGCACTCGAATGCCTCGCGCCGCGCTGCCGCGAGATCCTGAGCATGCGGTACTTCGAAGGATGCACGATCATCGAAGTGGCTGAGCGGATCGGCGTCACTCCGAAGTACGCGCAGAAACTGATTACGAAATGCCTTCGCCGCGCCGAGCGTCTGTACGGCGAGAAGGGACGCGTGCAATGAGCGACCAACCCCGCAAGCTCGTTCCGTTCGATCGCACACGGCGCCAGCCCGATCCCGCGCGCGTCGAAGAATTCGCGGCCACGGCGCGGCGCCTCCAGCAGGAACGCGACGCCGCGGACATCGTGACGCTGGCCCTTCGCGAGACCAATCGCGACGAATGGCCTCGTCTCGCCGAGCGCGAGGATCTGCGGACGAGCGGAGTCCTGGAACGGCTGGCGAAGATCGCCGACACGCTGGAGCGCGATCCGCAGGAAGGTCTGGCCGTGGCGCGACTCGCCACCGCCATCGCCGACGCCATCGACGACACCACCTATCCCCGCATCGTCACCGCGCAGTTGCGCGCGCACGCCTGGAAAGACCTCGGGCGCGCGCTCTGCTATCTCGCGCGCTACGACGAATCGCTGGCCGCGCTCGATCGCGCCGACGCTTACATGACCGCGTTCGGCACGCTCGCCCACGACCGCGCCATCGTTCACTTCGTCCGCGCCATCGTGCTCCAGCACCTGCGCCGTTTCGACGAGGCGAAGGCGCTGCTCGACGAGTGCCGCGTCGTGTTCCTCGACCACGGCGATACGCGTCTCTACGGCAAGTGCACGCTGGCCTCGGGCAATCTGCTCGTACGCCGCGGCGATCACGCCGCCGCACGCGCGCAGTTCCTCGAGCTCCTTCCCACCGCCGATCGCGATGCGTCGGCGATCGCACGCTGCGCACTCGGCTGGTGCGCGCTTCACCTCGGCGATCCAGGCGAGGCGCTCGATCACTTCACTCACGCCTCTCAACTGCTTCGCCAGCTCGACTGGGATCTCGACATCGTGCGCGCGTCCTACGGCACCGGCTGCGCGCTGCTCCGACTCGGCCGTCTCGAAGAAGCGATCGAACGTCTGCAGTTCGCCCGGGAACGATTCACCGCCCGCACGCTCGTCGAGGAAGCAGGCCTCAGCGGACTCGAGATCGTCGAGGCGCTGGTCATGCGCGAAGAGCTGGAGGAAGCGAAGCAGCTCGCGGCGAAACTCGTCGCCGAGTTCGCATCGGCGAACCTCAATCGCCGCGCTGTCGCCGCCCTGGCCTACCTCAATGAGGCCATGACGGCGAGCAGCGCGACACCTGAAATCGTACGTAGCGTTCACGCCTACGTCTCCGCGCTGAGGCTCGATCCGACGCAAGAGTTTTCCGCGCCGAATTGAGCCGACAGGCACGACCGCGTTTTACGGCTTCGGATCGATGAGTCCGTCTCCGAACGTTCTCACCGCGAACTTCTTGAGGATCTTCACCACCCGCACGATCGGGTTGTCGGAGAACCATTTGCCCTCTCCGGGCACCTGACGCGCTTCTGCGGGAACCGCCAGCGCAACGACAACCGACACCACGACCACAGCACGACCCAAACCATTGAATACACGACGCATAAGCCCTCCTCAAATCGGCCCACAGGACCGGGTTGTTGTTTTGGGGAGGGCGCCCTCTTACCGGTGGTGTGACGCGAGTGAGACTTATGCCACCCCTCCGCAGCGTGCAGAAGAGTGCGCAGATGGTCAGCGGATGCTGACTGCGGAGGGATGCAGTCTTTCGTTGTGTGGGAACGAGCGGGTCGGATTCACGCTCTGTGGCTGGTTACTGGTTGCTTGTTGCTGAGGGGGTCCAAGTTTCGACTCACGACCTCAGGAACCAGCGACCAGCAACTAGCAACCAATCGAACCAGTCTCTCCCCGTCGCGAAGGAAGATGCGACGAGGAGAGACCGCTCAGACTTCGGTCATGCTTTGAGGTCTTCCCACAACCGGACGTACGTCTCGTAGCGCGCTTCATTCAGCTCGTCGTCCTCGACGGCGCGCTGCACTTCGCAGTCGGGCTCGTGGACGTGCGTGCAGTTGGTGAAGCGGCACGATTCGGCGTACTCGACGAACTCGGGGAAGTAATCGCGAAGCGTTTCGCGATCGAGGTCCCAGAGACCGAACTCGCGGATGCCGGGGGTGTCGATGAGATACGTGCCGCCGCCGAAATCGTAGAGCGTCGACGCGGAGGTGGTGTGGCGGCCGGTGCCTCGCTTCTTGTGCAGTGTGTTCGTGACCAGCTGCAGGTTGAGATCGAGCGCATTGAGGATCGACGATTTGCCGACGCCACTATGGCCAACGAGCGCGGCCATCTTCCCTTCGACCTCGGCACGTAGCGCGTCGAGTCCCGCGCCGCTCTTGCCGTCGATACTTTTGGCGGAACAAGCGATGACGGATACGCCGAGGTCGCGATAGGGCTCGAGACGCGCAAGCTCGTCCGCGAGCTCCTCGGGATCGAGCAGATCGATCTTGTTCACGCAGATCACCGGCTGCGCGCCGCCGCGCTGGATGGCGATGAGATAGCGATCGATCAGCCGCGGGCGCAGCGGCGGCGATTTGAGCGACACGACATGAATCACCACATCGACATTCGCGGCGACAAGGCGTTGCCGATGGGCGTGAAGCGGATCGGGCCGCGCCAGCACCGTGCGCCGCGGCAAGACCGAGTGCACTCGCCAAAGCTCGCCCTCATTCACAACGCGCACGCGGTCGCCGACGGCGAGCGCGCTCTTCTGCCGCACGGCGAGCTCCGCCGGCACGGCGCAGTCGAGCTCTTCGCCGTCGCGAAACACACGGCAGCGACCGCTGCTGACGCTCATGACGATGCCGTCGTCGCCATCGGCGTTTTCGACTTCGTCCGGCGCGGCCTCGCGCTGTTGCTCGAGATGAGCGAGCATCTCCGTCAGCGACGGGCGCTTTCGGGCATGCCCATGCTGATCGAGCAGCGCTTCCCAGTTGTCCTCGGTCACGCGGTGCTCGCGCACATCGGTCTTTCCCTTGCGGAAGACCTGACGCATTTTCCCGGCGCGTTTTCTGGATTTCATCTCGTCAATCCCGAGACGTTTCTCGAAATGCTTCTTGAGCTTTCTGGATTCGCGATCCATTCCTGAACCTCTCTTTTCGTTCGAGTGAAAAGGAAGGCGCGAGGATCGCGCGGAGCGACGACTACACGAAAGCCGTTCGCGACGCGAGCGCTCGCGCGACAACGGTGGCGGCTTTCATAGGCAGGCACTCCCTTAGTGAAGTAAACAGGTGAAGTTGGCAGATCGCAGATCGTGGATCACAGGAAAAACGACTCTCGTTCCTGCAATCTGCGAACTGCGATCCGCGATCTGAAGTATAGGCTACAATCCGCCGCATCCACACCGCCGACATGGAAAGACCGTTCGTGCTCGTCGCCGATGACAATGACGCGACCTGCACCTTGATCACTGCCCTGCTGCGGAGTGATTTCGTCGTCGAGAGGGCTGGCGACGGAAATGAAGCGATCGAAAAACTGAAGGGCCGGCAGTACGCGGCGATTCTCCTCGATCTCCTCATGCCGATCGCCGACGGTTACGCCGTCCTCGATTTCCTCACCGCCGAGCGCCCGGATCTCCTCCGGCGCGTCCTCGTCGTCACCGCGGCGCTGACCTCGATCGAGTCGCGCCGCCTGCGCGGCTACACGATTCGCGGCATCATCTCCAAACCTTTCGAAGTCGACGCCCTCTACGCCGCCGTCCGCCAATGCGCCGGCGACGACGAGACCCCCGCGCTCCGCGGACCGCTGCTCACGAGCGGAATGCTCCTGCTGCTCGCGGATTTGCTGCGACGCGTTTAGCTCGCAGCTCGCAGCTCTTAGCTCTCAGGAGAACGGGGGAAGAATGCTCGCTGTTCGTTTCTCCTGAGAGCTGACAGCTGCGAGCTGCGAGCTCTACTTCAGGAACGCGATCAACGGCGCGCCGGCGATCATCGTCGCGACGGCCATCGTCTCGAACGAGCTGCGGCCGCGGATCTCCGCGCAGGCCGCCACGACGTCGGCGATCTCCAAAGGGTCGAATGGCTTCTTCACGATCCCGTGAATCCGGCGCGCGTCGAGTTGTTCGACCACGGGCCTGTCCGCGCCGGTCACCACCAGCACGATCGGCGGCGCGGGCGGACTGGACTCCATTGCCTCGAGCACGCCGAAACCATCCACCTCGGGCATGATGAGATCGAGCAGCACGACGCTGTACGCGTTCTCGCGCAACAGCTCGATGGCCTGTCGTCCGTCGGCGGCTTCGTCGATCAGGAGGGCCTTCTGGCGCAACGCGTCGACGAGCATCGAACGCATGACGGCGTCGTCGTCAACTACCAGAACGCGCCGGTGCTCGCTCCTCATCGATGATTCGGATACTGCACTCCGGTTCATTCCCATGTCAACCTCAACCGATCCGGCTGCCAGGGCGCCATCGACGGACTCGCATTCCCCCGCAACGCCTGTTCGAAATCCGCCGACGTCAGCGGCTGACTGTAGAGAAATCCCTGCATCTCTGAGCATTGCTCGCGCCGCAGAAACGCCAACTGCTCCTCGGTCTCCACCCCTTCCGCGATCACGCGCAAATTCAACGCGCGCGCCATGGAGATCACCGCGGAGATGATCGCCGCGTCGTCCGTCGAAAGGTCGCGCACAAAGCCCTGATCGATCTTCACCGTGTCGATCGGGAAGCGCTTCAGGTAGCTCAGCGACGAGTGTCCGGTACCGAAATCGTCGATCGAGATCCGGATGCCCATCTCCTTGAGCCGATTCAGAATCGAGAGCGACAGCTCCGCGTTCTGCATCGCCGTCGATTCCGTGATCTCGAGATCGAGGAAGCCCGGCGGGAACTTTGTCTCCGCGAGCACGCGCTCGACGATCCCCACCAGCTCGCGATCCTGGAATTGCCGCGGCGAGAGATTCACCGCCACGCGCAACCATGCGTGTCCCGCGTCATGCCACGCCTTCATCTGCGCGCAAGCCGTCTGCAGAACCCACGCGCCCAGCGGCACGATCAGCTTCGTTTCCTCGGCGATCGGGATGAAGTCCTCGGGTTGAACGAGTCCGTTCTCCGGATGGTTCCAGCGCACCAGCGCTTCCGCGCCGACGACGCGTCCCGTCGCGATCTCCACCATCGGCTGGTAGTGCAGCACGAATTCGTCTCGCTCCAGCGCGTGATGGAGGCTGCGCTCCAGCGACAACCGTCCGTCGGCGCGCTCGAATCGCGCCGGCGTCGCGAACTGCACGTTGTCGCGGCCGAGCTCCTTCGCGCGATACATCGCCCGATCGGCATTTTTAAGCAGCGCTTCCGCATCGTCGCCGTCGTCCGGGAAGACGGCGATGCCGATCGAGGTCGTGACGTAGAGCTCATGCTCGTCGATCAGCACCGGATGCCGCACGGCTTCGAGCACCTTCTGCGCCGCGGTGGTCGCGCCGCGACGATCGACGAGATCGGCGAGCAGAATCGTGAACTCGTCGCCACCCATCCGCGCCACCGTATCCTCCGCGCGAACGCAGGTGACGATGCGCGCGCCGATGACCTGAAGCAGGCGATCGCCAACCGTGTGGCCGAGGGTGTCGTTGACCAGCTTGAACTGATCGAGATCGATGAACATCACCGCGCTGAAACGCGCACTTCGTTTCGCGTGCGCCAGCGCCACGCTGATCCGATCGCGGAAGAGCAAACGATTCGGAAGCCCGGTGAGCGCGTCGTGATAGGCCTGATACTCCATCTGCTCGTGGGCATGCTTGCGATCGGTGATGTCGATGATCGTGCCCTCGAGAATGTCGTTCTCCAGCATGGCCACGTTCTCGAGCGCCCAGAGAGTCGATCCGTCGTGCCGGCGCAGGCGCAGCTCGAGATTCGAGATCTGCTTCTGATCGCGCAGCATCTGCACGACGCGATCGCGCTCCGACTCGTCGAAGTAAAAGTCCGTCGCATCGGCGGCGAGGAACTCGTCGCGCGACTCGAAGCCGAAGATGCGTGCACATGCTTCGTTGCAGTCCAGAATCCGGCCATCGGCACCGGTGCGGAACACGCCGGCGAGATTGCGCTCGAAGAGGAGCCGGTAACGCGCCTCGTGCGCCTTGCGCTCGGTGACGTCGCGAGCGATGCCCTGCACGCCGACCGGTTGCCCGTCGCGATGGATGAGGCGCGAGCTCAGCTCCAGCGATACGCGCCGGCCATCGCGCGCGAGAATATCGAGCTCGTAGAACGTCGACTCGACTTCCCCCGCCAGCTTCTTCTGCGTCTGGGAGAGTCCATACGGAAGATGCTCGGGTACGACGAGATCCTGAATCGTGTGGCCGAGCAGTTCGTCGCGCGTGTAACCGGTGATGCGCTCCCCCGCCGGATTGATCGACGTGAGCCGTCCTTGCAGATCGTGCGTGTAGACGAGGTCGTGCGCATTTTCGAAGAGCGTGCGATAGCGATGCTCGCTCTCGCGCAATGCCTGCTCCGCGCGCTTGCGCTCCGTGAAATCGCTGGCGACGTAGACGACGCCCGCGGGCGTTCCGTGGTGATCGCGAAGAAACGACGACGCCGCGAGCACGTCGATGCGCGTTCCATCCGCGGCGCGCCAGACCATCGGATGCTCGAGAACACCAAGGCTGTTGAGAAGCTGGCCGGTCGTATAACTGTCGTCGCTCTGCAGGATCTGGCGCAGGTGCGCGTCGCGCAATTGATCGGGCTTGTATCCGAGGAGCCGCTCCGCCGCGCGGTTGACGACGCGAATGCGACCGTCCATGTCGCTGACGATGACCGCGTTCTTCATCGTCTCCAGGATCTGCCCCGCCGCGTACTCGGGCGTGATGCCGGAGAGGTCAAAGCGCCACAGCGCGGTCGCGGCGACGATCACGAACGCCAGCGCAGCGATGTAGCCGATCGGCTGCAGGTCGATGCCGACCGACGGCAGATAGTCGGCCATCGCCATCGATCCGAGAGTGAACGCGAGAAGAAGAGCACCCGCGCGCTCTCGCGCCTTCCCTTCCGCGTTGCGATAGGTCCGCAGGAACAGCTGCATCGCGGAGATGATGATGATCGCGAAGAGCAGCACGATCAGTCCGCCGAACGGGCGTCCCGCCGGGTAATGGCCCCACGGAAACCGCCGCACGGACGGAATCAACTGATCCGTCAAGAGGCCGGCCAATCCGATCGCCGCGCAGACGAGCCACGAGAACGCCACCGCCAGGCGATGCTCGTTCTTGCGCGCCACGAGGCGCGTCGCGAGATGAAATACCGCCGCCGGAATGAGCGAGGAGAACAGGAACCCGATGCGTGCCCAACCCAACGCCGTATCCGCATCCTGAGCGGCGTACATCGCCGCGAACGCTCCGAGCCATCCCGAGGAGGCAATGCTCACGATGAAGAACAGCGCCGTCACCGCGAGTCCGCGGCCGCGCGTCAACGCGCCGAGCCCGAGGAGCAGAATCGCAATCGCGGCAAGCGCCGTCGCCAGCGACAGTGCGTCCATCGAGTAATGACTACTGGCGAAGAGTGTGTCGAGGTGCGGGATGGCCACGATAGTAACGCAGGCTTTGCCGGGACGAGTTCGCAGATCGAGTGGACCGCCGGCGTCTCGCCGACTGGGGCGGCGTCGTCTCGACGCCCGCCCGTGAGCGGCGGGACGCCGCTCACCCAGCCGCCGAGACGGCGTCGGTCCACTCCTTCCGCTTACAATCCGCCCATGCGCAAACTGGTAGTGCTCATGCTGTTCCTCGCCCTGAGTGTGTCCGGGGCCACGAAGAAACCGGCGGCGCCCGCTCCGGCGAAGAAGCCGATGGCCACGATCTGTCCCGAGTCCATTCCCCATCCCATCGCCATGTTCCTCGGCACGCTCTCGAAGGAAGGCACGCGTCAGGTGACGTTCAAGGCCGCCGCCATCGGCACGCGCTTCTTCTTCGAAGAGCCGAAAGGCGTCGGCGTCTATCGTTTCGACAACGGCAACTACATCCGCGAAGACTTCCTCCGCGGCACCACGCTGCCAAAGGTGATGAAGCGCTACGCGAAAAAATAGATCGCGGTTTGCAGATCGCGGATCGCAGGAGAGGCCGCGCAACTCATCGCTCCGTGATTCGCACCGTCCCGCGATCCGCGATCTGCGTTCTGCGATCTCGCCCGGGCACGCGTTGCGCAATTCGCGCTGAGATGATGCACGGATGGAAGCGAGGCGAGCCGCTCGAAGAGCTCGTCAATCGCGAATGGCTCGTGACCAACGGCCTCGGCGGTTATGCCTCAGGCACTCTCGGCGGCGCGTGCACGCGCCGCTTTCACGGAAAGCTCATCGCCGCGTTGCCCGCTCCGCTCGGCCGCACGATGATGCTCAATCATCTCGAAGAATGGATCAGCGGTCCCGGCCGCCCCGATCTCCGCCTCAGCGGCGACGAGCACGGAACGACGCAGCTTCGCTTCCCCGACGCGGAGTTCTTCGAAGAGTTCGTCCTCGATTGCGGCGTCCCCGTCTGGCGCTACGCGAACGATGGGCTCGAGATCGAGAAGCGCGTCGTCATGCCCTACGGGCAGAACACGACCTACATCATCTATCACCTCCTCCGCGGCGAAGGAGAGCTGACGCTGAATCTGCGTCCTTCCGTGAATTTCCGTCCGCACGAGGGTCTGCTCGGCGACGACACGACCTGCACCGTTCGCACGAATGGACGCGAAGTCGAGATCGAGGAATCGCCCGAGTACCCCACGCTTCGCATCGCGCTACTCGGACACGAGGCGCATCTCGCGGAGGAGCCGGTCAAGCTCGAGCACGTGCTCTACCGGATCGAGCGCAGCCGCGGATATGAATACGAAGGGCCGCTCTGGAGTCCGGGCGTCATCCGCATCGGCCTGCGGCCCGGCGAAGATGTCGGCATCGTGGCGTCGGTCGAGCCGTGGGACGTCGTGCATTCGATGGACGTTTCCGCGGTCCTGAAAGCGGACCAAACGCGTCGCAGCAAACTCGTCACGCAGGCAGGAACGCACGACGAATTCGCGTCGCAGCTCGTGCTTGCCGCGGACCAGTTCCTGATCCGCCCCACGACACGTTCCGCGGACGAAGCGCGCATCGCCGCCGCGGGCGACACGCCGCGCACGGTCATCGCCGGCTATCACTGGTTCACGGACTGGGGTCGCGACACGATGATCAGCCTCGAGGGACTGACCCTCTCGACGCATCGCTATCGCGAGGCCGGCAGCATCCTGCGCACATTCGCGTCGTACGTTCGCGACGGACTCATTCCGAACATGTTCCCCGAGGGCGAGCACGCCGGGCTCTATCACACGGCGGACGCCACGATGTGGTTCTTTCACGCGGTGGCGCGCTACGTCCGCGCGACGAACGATCGCGACACGCTGCGAGGACTCCTGCCAAAGATGATCGACATCATCGATCACCACGTTCGCGGCACGCACTTCAACATCCACGTCGATCCGAAAGACGGACTGCTCTCGCAAGGCGCGGAAGGCGTTCAACTCACCTGGATGGACGCCAAGGTTGACGGCTGGGTGGTCACGCCGCGGCGCGGCAAAGCCGTGGAGATCAACGCGCTCTTCTACAACGCGCTGCGCATTCTCGAAACGTTTCTCGACGAGGAAGGCGATGCCGTCAACGCGCGACGCATGTCGGCGTTCGCGGATCGCGCGCAGAAATCATTCAACGAACGCTTCTGGTACGAAGAAGGTCAACACCTTTACGACGTCGTCGACACCGAGGGCGGAGGCAACGATGCCGCGCTGCGCCCGAATCAGATCTTCGCGATCTCCCTCGATCACCCCGTGCTCGATCGCTCGCGCTGGACGCAGATCGTGGCCATCGTCGAGCGCGAGCTCGTCACGCCGGTCGGTCTCCGCTCCCTCGGGCGCAATCACCCAGACTACAAGCCGCATTACGACGGCGACCTTCACGCCCGCGACGCGGCCTACCATCAGGGCACGGTCTGGGGCTGGCTCATCGGCCCCTTCGTCGACGCCTGGATGAAAGTCCACGACGACCCCGCCGGCGCGCTCAAGTTCCTCGAAGGTTTCAAACCCCACCTCTCCGAAGCCTGCATCGGCACGATCAGCGAAGTCTTCGACGCCGAACCGCCCTACACCGCCCGTGGATGCGCGGCGCAAGCGTGGAGCGTGGCGGAGGTGTTGCGGTGTTGGCGTGGATTGCGCGATCGATAGAATCGTCGCGGCCCGCAGTTTCTTGTCATCCCGAGCGTCGAGCGAGGGACCTGGGTGGGCGTGCGGCGCGTAAACACGAGCATGGTACCGCCCGTCCCCCAGGTCCCTCGCTCGACGCTCGGGATGACAGCAACAGCGTGCCTCTTGAATGAGCGTTGCGCTATCGCGCGAGCAATCCCATCACGCCGCTCACCGCCGCCCTCACACCCGTTCGCAACACGAGGCCTGGATCATTCGGAGCGAACTTGCTCGAATGCAATCCCGGCTGCGTGCCAGCTGTGATCGCGGACGGCTCTCCCGCGCCCAACGCCAGCAGCGCCGTCGGGATCTTGCCGTTCAACCCGAACAATCCGAAGTCCTCACTCACCATCGCAGGGTCGATGAGGACGACGTTCGAGTCGCCGAGCTCTTTCGCAACCGCTTTCGAAAGGCGCTCGGTCAACGCTGGGTCGTTGTAGGTTGCGGCGACGGACTCGCCGAGGAGGTGATCGAAGATCGGCGCACGATCTTCGGGGACGCCGGCGGCGAGGGCGAGATTCTTCGGGATGCGCTGCAGTGATTCGAGCACGCGTTGCCGCACCTCGGGCTTGAAGGTGCGGACGGTCAGATAGAGCTTCACTTCGTCGGGGATGATGTTGCGCTTGGTGCCGCCTTCGACTTTGCCGACGGTGACGACGACGGGATCGAGCGGCGAGCGCTCGCGGCTGACGATCGTTTGAAACGCGAGGATCGTTTCCGCGGCGAGGACGACCGGATCCTTCGTGTTCTGCGGGAGCGCGCCGTGACCGCCGACGCCGCGGATCGTGATGTTGATCGAATCGCCGGCGGACATGAAGAAACCGGGGCGATAGCCGATCTTGCCGGACTCCAGCGCGGCCCAATCGTGCAGCGCGATCGCGTAATCGGGACGGCCGAAGCGTTCGTAGATGCCGCCCGCGATCATTCCTTCCGCGCCCTTCACGACTTCTTCCGCCGGCTGCGCGACGAGCATCACCGTCCCGTGCCATTGCGATTTCAGATCGGCGAGAACTTTCGCCGTGCCGAGGAGCGTCGTCATGTGAACGTCGTGTCCGCAGGCATGCATCACGCCGGTGTTGGTGCTCGCGTAGGGAAGACCGGTCTGCTCGGTGACCGGCAGCGCGTCCATGTCGCTGCGCAGCAGCACCGTCGGACCGGCGCCGTTCTTCATCACGGCCACGACGCCGTAGCTCGTCAAGCCTTCCTCTTTGTACTTTCCGACGTGATCCGCGACCTCGTATCCGAGCTCGCGGAAACGCTTGGCCAGAAGAGCCGACGTCTTCGCTTCCTGCGTCGAAAGCTCGGGAGACGTGTGCAGTGCCTTGTAGGTCTCGAGCAGCCCGGGAAGTTCCGCCTGCACGCGTTGATCGAGGGTTTGTGCGAGCGCACTGGTGGCGATGAAGAGAACGAGAAAGAAGCGAACCATCTGCGCAGTCTATCGAATGAAGCGACCGCACGTGCCTCAGGCCAGCCAACGAGCGCTGTCGGCCGTGCCGGCTATCCCTGCGCGACTCCCTCGGCGACGACGTCGCCGGCCATCGCGACCTTGTTCTTCCCGTGCTTCTTCACCCAGTACAACGCGGCGTCGGCGCGGGAGATGAGATCCGCGCTCGTTGCACCATCGCGTGGATAGAGCGACACGCCGACGGAGATCGTGATGAAGAGCGTGCGATCGAGATTCGGCAGCGGAAACTCGCGGCGCTCGACGATCTCGCGTAATCGATTCGCGGCGTCGTACGCCGAAGCAGCCGGCGTGTCGGGGAAGATGATCGCGAATTCCTCGCCGCCGTAGCGTGCCACGACATCGCTGTCGCGGGCGTTGGTCATCAACTCTTCGACGAGCCCTTTCAGGATCTCGTCGCCGACGGGATGTCCAAACGAATCGTTGATCTTCTTGAAGTCGTCGAGGTCGAGCATCGCCAGCGCCATCTCGTGCCCGGTGCGCGTGTGGCGGTGGATCTCTTTCGTCAGCGCTTCCTGGAAGAAGCGATGGTTGTAGGCCGGCGTCAGCGCGTCGATGAACGTGAGGCGCTTGATCTCGTCGTACTGACGCGCCGACTGCAGCGCCGTCACGGCCTGCGTGGCAAAGACCTCGAGCGTCCTCACCTTCTCCAGCGACGGGATGCGCCGATCGTGCGGCGCACGCACGGAGAGGTAGCCGATCATCTGATCGCCCATCGCCGAGGGACTCATGAGCGGGACGAGCAAGAGGTCGTTCTCATGCCACTCGTCCGGTTTCAGAAACCCGTCATCGGCATCCTCGGGGCGCACGAAGAAATCGTGCTCGCTCTTGCGCAGCGCCGTGTGCGAAACGAAATACGAATTCGACGCCTTGAACTCGGGATTGAAAAACGCCGCGATCTCCGCGGACGACACGTGTTTCCGGCGCACGTCCTCCCACACGTCCTCGAGGCCGGCATGCGCGCGGCGGACGTAATCGTCGCGACGTGGATCGTAGAGCGCGAAGACCACGTTCTCGAATCCGAGAGCGCGGCGGATGGCTTGCGCGATGCGGGTGAGCGCGGCGTCGAGCTCGAACTGTCCGATGAGACTGTTCGACACATCGAGAATCGTCGACATCGTCGCCGCATGGCTCTCGAGCTGAATCGTCTTCTCGCGCATCTCGCGGCGCAGGAGCTGATCCTGCAGCGAGAGCGCCGTCTGATTCACGAGCAGCGTCAGCAGGTTCAGGCTTCCCGCTTTCAGAATCGAGAGATCCTCGGTTTCGAAAAGCAGGATTCCGTAGATGACTTCCGGCGTCTGAATGCCGATCAGCACCTGGATCGCGCGCCCGCTCGAGAGCGGGAACTTGCGCATGTCGCTCTGAAACACGAACGCGCGGCTCGGTGCCGATTGCGCGAACCCGGCGGAATCGACCCAGCGCAGGATCTCCTGATCCGTCGGCATGCACTCGCCGAAGCGGTACACCGTGCCGGCGACGTCGGGATTCGCTTCCCACGTCACGACCGCGCAAGCCTTCATCTTCGCCAGCTTCGATAGCAGCGACATCAGGCGCCGCAGCGTTTCGTGATCCGTCTCCGCGGAGAGGATCTGCGTCGAGCTCTCGGTGAGAATCGCCAGCTCGCGGTTCCGGCGAAGCAGCTCCGTATTCTGCTGCGACGCCTCGGACTCGCTGCGCAGCGCCCAGGCGACGACCAGCACGGGGATGAAGGCGACGGCGAAGCCCGTCAGATTCCACGTCGCATAGAGCATGACCTCGATGGCCACGATCGGCGTCACGAAGAGGAGCGTCTTCCCCTCGACGAGCAGAATGCGCCGGAAGTCGATCGGTGTCGTGTCTTCCTCGAACCACTTGCGCACGGCCACGAAGATGAGATGAACCGCGACGTAGCAGACGAGCAACAGCGCGAAGCCCGACATCTTCGCCGACGGCGCGGCGTCATGCGCGACCGCGACCGCATAGAGCAGTCCGACGATCGAATAGGAAAGTGCGAGCTGCGCGGCGTTGTAGAAAGGCTCGATGCGCCGCTGTCGTTGCGCAACGGCCAGATACGCTGCATGCGCGCCGGTGCCGAGGAGGACGGAGACCAGCGCCACGGCAGGGCTGTGAAAAATGACGATCGCGCCGAACACGATCGCCGCCTCGAACCCCATCGACGCATCCCCCGCTTCGATCCGCAGGAACGACGCCACGAGCACGAGCGCCGCGAAGACGAGCGCCGAACGCAGCTCCATCGACGGTCGCGTGAGCAGCGCCGTGACCAGAAGGATCGCCGCCGATACGACGACAACCGCCTTCCAGAAGCGAAAGAACGGAATGCGGGACATAGGAATGGGCGGAGTCATTGTAGCCGGATGAGAGAGCACGGTCCGAAGGACCAGACGGACCGCCGGCGTCTCGCCGGCTGGGCGAGCGGCGTCTCGCCGCGCGCGGGCGGGCGCCGGGACGGCGCCGCTCCACCCCGCGAGGACGCCGGCGGTCCACAGAATCGGCGCTGGCTGACTTACGCCATAATCCGCGCCATGTCATGGGAAGCCGTCATCGGCCTCGAAGTCCATGCGCGTTTGCAGACGCGCACGAAAATTTTCTGCGGCTGTGCGACGTCGTTCGGCGCTCCGCCGAATACGCAGGTCTGTCCGGTTTGTCTCGGCTATCCCGGCGCGCTGCCCGTGCTCAATCGCAAGGCCGTCGAGCTGGCGATCCGCATGGGGCTGGCGACCGGTTGCGAGGTTCACGGCGCGTCGGTCTTCGCGCGCAAGAACTACTTCTACCCCGACCTGCCGAAGGGCTATCAGATCTCGCAGTTCGACAAGCCGCTCGCGACCGGCGGCAAAGTTCTCGGCGTGCGCATTCTGCGCATTCACATGGAGGAAGACGCCGGCAAGCTGCTGCACGAACGCGACGTTTCGCTCGTCGATCTCAATCGCGCCGGCACGCCGCTCGTCGAGATCGTGAGCGAGCCTGATCATCCGTTCCGCCGACGATGCGGTCGCCTATCTCACGCGTCTGCGCCAGATCCTGATGTACACCGACGCCTGCGACGGCAACATGGAAGAAGGATCGCTGCGCTGCGACGCGAACGTCTCGGTGCGCCGTTCAGGAGAGCCTCTCGGCACGCGCACCGAGGTCAAGAACCTCAACTCGTTCCGCTTCCTCGGCCGCGCGATCGAGTTCGAGATCCAGCGGCAGATCGGCGTTCTCGAAGCGGGCGGCCGCATCGAGCAGGAAACGCGCCTCTTCGATCCCGTCGCCGGCGAGACGCGCGTCATGCGCTCGAAAGAGGAAGCACACGACTATCGCTACTTTCCCGATCCCGATCTCTTCACGCTGACGTGAGCGACGCCTGGATCGATGAAGTGCGTTCCACACTGCCGCCGCTTCCCGATGCGCGCATCGAGCGCTATCAGCGCGAGCACGCCATGAGCGTCGTCGACGCCGAGGTGTTGGTCACCGCGCGCGCTGTCGCGGATTATTTACGAGGCGACCGCGGAGGCAGCGGCGAATCCTCGCGCCGCCGCGAACTGGGTGCGCAACGAAGTGCTTCGCGTTCTCAACGAAACGAAGGTCGACATCGCCGATTACCGCGTCACCCCGGCGATGCTCGGACGACTCATCCGCATGATCGACAGCGGAGCGATCGGCGGCAAAGCGGCGAAGGAAGTCTTCGACGAAATGTCCGCGACCGGCGATGCGCCCGAACCGATCGTCGAGCGCAAAGGCCTCGCGCAGGTCAGCGACCCGACCGCGATCCGCGAAGCCGCGCGGCGCATTCTCGCCAGCAACAGCGCGCAGGTCGCGCAATACCGCGCCGGCACGCACGAAGATCTTCGGCTTCCTCGTCGGACAGTTGATGAAGGAGATGCGCGGAAAAGCGAATGCCGAGATGGCGAACGCGATTCTGAAAGAACTGCTCGATGAACAGTAGGCAACGCGAGTACCTGTTGCTGGTTTCTGGTTGCTGGTTGTCTGGGGTTGGTCGCACCAACTGAAAGCCCACAGACAACCAGGAACCAGCAACCAGCAACAGGTTTGCAACCGCCAACCGCCAACTGCCAACTCCGCACTGAGTGATGTATCATTCACGCCGTTTCCGGCTACCGTAATTCCCCCAGAACAACAGACTTAGGAGGCTCTCTTGCGATCCCTGCGATTGACCATCATGACTCTCATGGCGTGCCTGCTCAGCGCCACGGCATTCGGTGCCGGTTTCTCCATCTTCGAGCAGGGCGCAAAAGCCAGCGGTATGGCCGGCGCATTCGTAGCCACGGCCGACGATCCCAGCGCGATTTTCTACAATCCCGCCGGCATCGCCAATCAGCGCGAGCTTGCCGTTCTGGCAGGCGCGACATTCATCAACTTCACGAACGAATTCACCGGCGATCCGAACAGCCCGGTGACCGCGGGCGTCGAAGGGAAGTACAACCGCCATACCTTCGTGCCGCCCAACATGTACGCGATCGTGCCGATCGGCAACAACCTCACGGTTGGCGTCGGCGTCTTCGCCGCGTGGGGACTGCGGACCGACTGGGCCAGCCCCTGGGCCGGCCGCTACATTTCGAAGGATGCCGATCTCAAGACCACGTCGGTCAATCCCGTGATCGCCTGGCGCTCGACCGACGGGCGCATCGCCATCGGCGGCGGACTCGAATATCGCCGCGCGCGCGTGTTCCTCAACGCCAATCGCGTGGCGCTCAATCCGTTCACGAATCGCATCGTCGATGTCGCGAACATCCGTCTCGCCAGCGACTACGGCGACGACATCGGCTGGAATGCCGGCATCCTTTTCAAACCGACTCCGCAGTGGCGCGTCGGCGCGTCGTATCGCTCGGACATGGACATCGAGCTCAAAGGCAACGCCGACGTGTCGCAGATCTCGACCGGCAACGCCCAGTTCGACGCCATCGTCGGAACGCAGCTGCCGCCCGATCAGCCGATCAACACGACCTTCCCCTTCCCCGCCGTCTCCGTCGTCGGTGTGGCGTTCAGCCCGAACGAAAGCTGGGATTTCGAGTTCGACATCAGCCACATGACCTGGAAGCGCTTCAAAGCGCTCAGCGTGAATTTCGAGACCACTCCCGCGGCGAGCTTCACCCGTCCGCAGAACTGGGATGACTCCTCGGCGTTCCGCTTCGGCATCAATCACAAGGCCACCGACATGTGGGACATCCGCCTCGGCGCGGTGTACGACCAGAACCCGCAGCCGACCGAAGCCGTCAGCCCGCTGCTCCCGGATTCGGATCGCATCGGCGCGACGATCGGCACCGGCCTGCACACCGGACCGTTCGTCGTCGACTGGTCGCTGATGGTTCTGCACTTCAAGGATCGCAACACGCAGGGCAAGAACAGCGAAGGCTTCAACGGCAACTACGAGACCGACGCACTCCTCTGGAGCGTCAACCTCGGCTACCGTTTCTAAAAGGAGACCCCATGAGAAAGATCACCACACTTGCAGCGGCAGTCGTCGTCGCAGCACTGATCGCCGTTCCCGTGTTCGCCCAACGCGGCTCGGCCAACTTCACCCGCTTCGTCGCGCTCGGTGACAGCTACGGCGCGGGATTCGAATCGCAGTCGCTCAACGAGCGCCATCAGGTCTGGAGCTGGCCGGCCGTCGTCGCACGCCAGGTCGGCAAAACCATCTGCCCGGTTACCGCGCAGACGACCGACAACTGCTTTGCCGTTCCGTTCGTGACCTTCCCGGGCATCGCCAATGAGCTCGTGATCACGAACATCCTCGCGGCATCGCCGGTCATCACTCCTGCGGCCGGCACCGGCGTCCCGGTGATGACGACGTTCGCCCGCTCTTACGACAATCTCTCCGTTCCGGGAGCCACGGTCGGCGCGCTGCTGACCGTCACCGGCGCCGAGCCTCCCACCGCGGGCGAGCCGACGGTCGTGTCGTTCGGACGCTTCATCCTCCGCGGACGCGGCACGGCAGTCGCGCAGGTCGCGAGCCGCCAGCCGACGTTCATCGCGCTCTGGATCGGCGGCAACGATTACCTCAACGTCGCCTTCAGCGGCACGACGGCCACGATGACCTCGGCCGCCGATTTCAAGACGCGATACGAAGCGGTCCTCGACTCGCTCATCGCCGGCGCTCCCGGCGCGGGCTTCGTCATCGCCAATCTTCCGGCTCCGGCGCGACTCGTTCCCTACCTCACGCTCGTCCCGCCGGTCCTTGTCGATCCGAACACGCGTCAGCCGGTGCTCATCGGCGGACAGCCGGTTCCGTTCATCGCCGACCTCGGCAACGGCGTGATCGGCCCCGTGCCCTCGACGACGCTCATCCCGCTGCACGTGCGCGACAAGCTGGCCCAGGGCTATGGCCTCCCGCCGGCGCTCAAGAACATCCCGCCGTTCAGCCTCCTGCCGCACACCGGCGAGCCTCTGGCCGCGAATGACATCCTCACCGCCGAAGAGATCGCGCAGGTCCTCGCGCGCGTCGCCGAATACAACACGATCATTCAGAACGCCGCGGCGGCGCGCAACATCCCGGTCGCCGACGTGAAAGGCCTCTTCGATCGCGTCACCTCGGCCACCGGAGAGCAGCTCGGCCCGATCAACGTCAACGGCTCGTTCATCACCGGCGGCTTCTTCAGCCTCGACGGCTTCCACCTCACCGACCTCGGCTACCTCCTCATGGGCGATGAGTTCATCAAGGCGATCAACGGTGCCTACAAGACCGAGATCCCCCTCGCCTCGATTGCGCAACTCTTCGCCAACAACGGCGGCTTCTTCCCCGACCCAGCGCCGTCGCTCATGGGCCCCGTGTCGTTCTCCGAACCGAACAGCGGCATGACCGACGCCGCGGTGAAAGAGATCACCACGTTCTGGGCGCAGCCCACCGTGCGCCGCATGAGAGCCGCGGGACACTGATCACTTCCGTTCAAGCAGTAGACGAAAAGGGCGGCCGCGAGGCCGCCCTATTTGTTTGTTGTCAGTTGTCAGTTGTCCGTTATCTGTGATGTTCGCCGGAAATCCCAGACAACGGATAACCGATCACCGACAACCAATCTACGTCCCTGCCGGTCGTCCCCTCGGCGACGGTTTCGAGATGTCGATCATCGCCATGCGCTCCTTCTCGTCGTACCAGCAGTGGAAGCGTTTGATGCCGGGGACATCGATGTCGTAGAAGCGGAAGAAGCTGGGGACGTGAAGCGAGGTCGATTTGTCGGACTGACGGATCTTCGCCGAGCCTTCTTCTTTTCGATCGAGCGGGCGGATGCCGATGACCTTGCGTTTCTTGTCGTAGTAGAGATTCGCGCTGGTCTTGCCGCGCAGCCTGAGCATGTTCGCCACAGGATGAGGTAAGCGGATGAGCCGGGACTGAACGATTGTCGCCGAAGCGGGAAAGCGTTCGAACTCAGGCTGCGGCTCCCACTTTTCAAAAGGCATGACCCGACTCCTCACCCACCCCAATTGCATACCTCTTCGGCGTACGTTGCATGATCATAAAATCTGGACTCATTTTGTCAACAATTAATCGCACGAGTTTCGCGACCGGAAAACGTGAATTCGGAAACCGATATTCTGAATGATCGGATTTCGTTTCCAAAAAGAGCACACCGGTGGACGACGCAATACGCGTGCAGTCATCAACTAAGTTCATGAAAATGAGGTGGTTGCGCGACATGAACGACGCTCGGAGAAGGCCGCGTTGGCTCCCTTGACCGTCGAGCCGGGCGCCAGCGAGCTCATCGGGAGTCCGGGCGGCGCGGGACCAAACTGTAACCGCGCCTGCCCGATCCGGACGTTACAGCGAGTTGCCGAAGTCGAAGGGCGACTCGTCGCCAAAGGGGTCTTCGGGCGTGGAACCGGAGACCGTGAGCTTCGCGTCCATCTCTTCTTTCGCCATGTCCGAGGTCGACTGAATGCCCGAAAGCTTGAGGCGGAACTCGTCGGGATTCGACGAACGGCGCAGCGCTTCATCGAGCGTGATCAGACCGTTTTTGTACAACGTGTAGAGCGACTGATCGAACGTCTGCATGCCGTACTGCGACGTACCTTGGGAGATCGCGTCTTTGATGAGCTTCGTCTTTTCCTTGTTCTCGATGCAGTCGCGGATGTACGCGGTCGAGATCAAAACTTCAGCGGCGGGAACGCGTCCCAGACCGTCGGCGCGCGGCAGCAGCCGCAGCGAAACGACGGCCTTGAGCACCGCCGCGAGCTGCAGGCGAATCTGCTTCTGCTGGTGCGGCGGGAAGACGGAGATGATGCGGTTGACCGTCTCCGTCGCGTCCATCGTGTGCAGCGTGGAGAGCACGAGATGGCCCGTCTCCGCCGCGGTGAGCGCCGTCTCGATCGTTTCGTAGTCGCGCATTTCGCCGACGAGAATGACGTCCGGATCCTGACGCAGCGCCGACCGGAGCGCCTGCGAGAACGACTTCGTATCGACCTCGACCTCGCGCTGATTCACGATCGACTTCTTGTCGCGATGCAGGAACTCGATCGGATCCTCGACCGTCATGATGTGCTCGGTGCGATGCGCGTTGATGTAGTCGATCATCGCCGCCAGCGTCGTCGACTTGCCGGAGCCGGTCGTCCCGGTGCAGAGAATCAGTCCGCGCCGCTCCTCGGCGATCTTCTCCAGGACCGTCGGGAGCATCAGCTCGCGAATGGAGAGAATCTTGACCGGGATGACGCGGAGAACCATGCCCACCGTGCCGCGCTGCTGGAAGATGTTGCAGCGGAAGCGCCCCAGGCCCGGAACGGAGTAGGCGATGTCGATCTCGTAGTTGTTCTTGAACTTTTCCTTCTGTCGCGAAGACATGATCGAGAACGCCATGGCGATCGTGTCTTCCTGCATCAGGCGCTTGAGCTCGACGAGCGGGACGAGTTCGCCGTCTACGCGGATCACGGGATGCGAGCCGACCTTGATATGAAGGTCTGACGCACGTCGTTCCGCGGCAATTTTCAGCAGATCATTGATATGCACGGGCCCACCTCGGGTTGAAGCGTCAGATTTTAGCGCATCTGTTCCTTTCGCTCTTAGAATCGCGCTTCGATGACTCTCCGCTTTCTCGTCAGCACGCCGTCCGGCCGCCCCGAAACCGATTCGCTTCCGATGGTCGTTCTCCTCCACGGCCGCGGTGCGGACATGCACGATCTCGCCGACGTCGCCCCGATGCTCGACACGCCCGAGGGCTGTCGCTTCGTCTTTCCGAACGCACCGAAACCGTTCGTACCCTATCCGGGGATGTCGGCCGGCTGGACGTGGTTCGAGGGCTGGCCTCCGGTTCCCGAGTCCCTCGTCGACTCGCGCGCGACCCTGCTGCGCTTCATCGACGAGATCGTCGACCGTTATCCCACTCCCGACGGCAAACTGGTCCTCGCCGGATTCTCGCAAGGCGCGCTCATGTCGCTCGATGCCGGCCTGCGTACGGAGAAAAGACTCGCCGGCATCATCGCCATGAGCGGCGGACTGTACGAAGCCGACCTCCCCGATCTCAAATCGAAAGCCGGACTTCCCGTGTTGATCGCGCACGGCACCGCCGACGAAGTCGTCCCCGTCAACTACGCCCGCCGCGCACGTCACGTGCTCGAAGAAGCAGGACTCGACGTTGAGTACCACGAGTACTCGATGGCCCATCAGGTCGCGCAAGAGGAAGCGGTCGCGGTACGGGAGTTCTTGACGCGCGTGCTTTCGAACTCCTGATCCAACGGCGCACCCTGTGGACCGCCGGCGTCTCGCCGGCTGGGCAAGCGGCGTCTCGCCGCTTGCGGGCGGGCGCCGAGACGGCGCCGCCCCAGCCGCCGAGACGGCGGCGGTCCACAGCGATTTACCTCGTCAACTTGATCACCGCCTTCGCCCCGCTCCCCTTCTGCCGCACGATCCATTCCTTCATGCGCGTTTCCAGCAACGACAACGGCAGCGGTCCTGCGCCGAGGAGTTCGTCGTGGAAGGCGCGGATGTCGAAGGCGGGACCGAGCTCGCGCTCCGCGTTCGCGCGTAGCTCTTTGATCTTCAGCTCGCCGACCTTGTAGGCGAGCGCCTGACCGGGCCAGACGATGTAGCGATCGATCTCGACCTCGATGTCGTGCAGCGGCTTGCTTGAGTTGGCGACGAAGAAGTCGATCGCCTGCTGCCGCGTCCAACCCTTCGCGTGCATGCCTGTATCGACGACGAGTCGCACGGCGCGCCACATCTGATACGTGAGCTGTCCGAACTTCGAATACGGATCGCTGTACATCCCCAGCTCCGGCCCGAGGGACTCGGCGTAAAGGCCCCATCCTTCGACGAAAGCGGTGAATCCGGCGTTGCGGCGGAAGAGCGGCAGATCGTCGAGCTCCTGCGACAGCGCGATCTGCAGATGATGTCCCGGCACCGACTCGTGCAGCGACAGCGCTTCCATCTCCCACTTCGGGCGCGATTTCAGATCGTAGAGATTGACGTAGTAATAGCCGGGCCGATGCGACTCCGGCGAGCCGGCGTTGTAATACGCCGTCGTCTGCGCGCGCGCGGCGTACGCGGGGATCGGGATGACGCCGTACGGCAAGCGCGGCAAGCGACCGAAGAGCCGCGGCAGTTCCGGATCGATTCTCTTGGCGATGTCGCGATACGCGACGAGCAGTTCGTCAGGCTTCGTGTAGTAGAAGCGAGGATCGCTGCGCAGGAACGTGAAGAACTCTTCCAGCGTGCCCGTGAAGCCCGTCCCTTCCTTGATCTTCTCCATCTCCGCGCGAATGCGTTTCACCTCGGCGTAACCGAGCGCGTGGATCTCATCCGGCGTTTTCTCCGTCGTCGTCTCCACGCGGACGTCGTACGTGTACCACTCCTTGCCCTGCGGCACGGCCATCCAGGCGATCGACTCGCGCATCTTCGGTACGTACTCGGTAGTCCAGTACGCGTGCAGCTTCTTCGTCGCCGGCAACACCTCGCGAACGAGAAGACCCTTCGCCTCGCTCTGCAACCGCTTCTGCTCCGCCTCGGGAATGCTCGGACGGAAGTTCATGAATGCAAGCTCGTAAGCGGGACTCTTCGCCGGATCTTCGAAGAGTTGATTCGCGATCAACTCTGCCACCTCGTCGCCAATGAAACGCGGCGGCGTGAGTCCCATCTCCGCGCCTCTCTTCAGAAGCGCAATCGTCTCGTCGATGGCGCGAGGGAACGCGCGCATGCGTGCGAGGAAGTTCTCGTGATCCTTCACCGTGTCGCGCGGGATCTGCTGCGCGAGATCGCCGAGGAGGCTGAAGATGCCGCCCATCTGATTGATCGGGACCAGCTCGTAGGGATAACGATCGCCCTCCACCGCGGTTTGTTCCTGCAGCAGAAAAAGGTCGAAGTTGAGCTGGTCGGCGGCGCTCAACTTCGCGCGATCGATCCCCTTGATGCGCGCCAGCGTCTCGCGATTGTGTGCGCGCCGCCTCTCGAACGAGGCCGCGGACCGATCATCGAGCTGATCGTCGTAGCGCTTGTCGCCAAGAGTCGTCGCGTTTTCCGGACTGTCCCGAAGTTGCCACTGCCATTCGTCATCGAAGAGCTTGTGGAGCTTGCTTGATTCGGTCGGGGCCGCTTGCAGCGTCGCGGCGATGAGAAGGAGCACGCAAAACATCGATCGCATCCGCCGATTCTAAGCTTCCGCAAAACGGAGCGCAGGCTTCCTAGCCTGCCGGTCCGCCGCCTTCCAGGCGGCCGGCAAGATGCCGGCGGACCGGCAGGCTGGGAAGCCTGCGCTCCATAAGGAAGTTCACGATCCAGCATGAATGGCTCACCGCTTGCTAGGAAGTCACTCCAGATGACCTCAAATAACCCACGCATCGCTCTCGCGTTCGCCGTCGCGGCCGCACTCGCGCCGATCGGTGCGCAGGCAACGATTTCGCGCGCGATGTCGTTCGACGACAAGGTCGAGAACGCCGCGTCCATCGTCGTCGGCCGCTGCCTCAAACAGCAGTCGCAATGGGACGCCACCCACAAACTGATCCTCACCTACACGACGTTCCGCGTCGAGAAGACCCTCAAAGGAATGCCCGCGCAGGAAGTCACGATCGTGACTCCAGGCGGCACCGTCGGCACGATCGCCCAGGACGTCGTCGGTGTGCCGCGTTTTGAAGCGGGCGACGATCACGTCGTCTTCGTGCGCAACACCAAGTCCGGACCGACGGTTCTGTACTTCGAGCAGGGAGCGTATCGCGTCCAGAACGAAGGGAACGAGCGCGTCGTGAAGCCGCTGGTCTCCAGCGCCGTCCTGATGGACACGCAGCGCGGCGTCGCCGTCACGCCCGAGGAGCCGCGCACGTTGCGGGACTTCGAGGGCAATGTCTCGCAGTCGATTCGCCATCACGAAGAGAAAGTGCAGATGGAGCTTCTCCAGAAGCGCAACCAGAAGACTTCTTCGCTGTCGGATGTCCTGCGACACAACTGGGCACTCGTCGCGATCGCCCTCCTCGGCGGCATCCTGGCGACGTGGCAGCTGGCGAAGCGGTGGTAATTGGCCGACGCCACTGCGCAGGCAGCACTCGATCGGGCGCTCGACGAGCAGGAGCAACTGCTCCTCGTTTATCAGCCCATTCATGACGCGCGCTCCGGCGCAATCCGCTCCGTCGAAGCACTACTACGCCAGCGCAGACAATCCGGCGAGATCCGCGAAGCCTCGATCATACGCGAGGCCGCCGAGGAGAGCGACGGACCGGAGCTGTTCACACTCGATCACGTGCTCGTTCGCAGGGCTTGCGGCGACGCCGCGCGCTGGCAGAAAAAGTTCCCCGACGTTCGCCTCAACGTGAACCTCTCGCCGCGCGAATTCCAGGAAGGGAACGTCATCGAGCGACTCACCGCGCTCGTCACGTCGAGCGGCATCGACGTGGGAAAGGTCAATCTCGAGATCACCGAGACCAGCACGATCGAAAAGCCCGAAGAGATGCTGGCCGTCTTGCAGGCGATGAAGAAACTCGGCGCGAGTCTCTGGCTGGACGACTTCGGCACCGGTCACTCGTCGCTCGAGCACGTGCAGTACTTCCCTCTCAGCGGTCTGAAGCTCCCCGGCTCCTTCGTGCGTCCGCTGCCCGACGACAAACGCTGCGCGGCCATCGTGCGACACGTCATCGGACTCGCGCACGACCTTGGACTCGATGTCGTCGCAGAAGAAGTCGAGCGAAAAGAACAGCTCGCGTTTCTGCTCGCGCTGGACTGCGAATTCATTCAGGGATTCTTCTTCAGCAAGCCGATGACGATCGAAGCGCTTCAGTCCGCACTCGCCGCGGTTCCTTCTTCCGGGCAGTAGTGATCGCGACGCCAGTCGAGATCCTTCATCACGTTGCGCTTGAACTCCTCTTCCCCGCCGCGCGACATCATGTCGCGGACGTACTCGCCGAGGTCGATGTTCTCGACGCGCAATCGGATGGTCTTGAAGATCCGCGGCACCCGCCCCGGAATCTGAACGTGATGGAGTCCGCCGCTGTAGGCGATGAGCAGCCTCCCCTCTTTCACCGCGCCGAGAATGTCGGCGATGCCGCCGCGCACGCTCATCGGCTTTCCATGCAGGTCGAGGCCGTTCGACCGCTTCATCCGTCCCTCGGGCGCGATGACGACCATGGAATCAGGATCGATCTTGCTCAGCACCTGGAACCACGTGTCATCGCGCTGCCGCGTGATGGCGATGACGTGATGCGCGACGAAACGGAAGATCAGGCCGACGAGCGGGCGATCGGTCGTCTTGTCCGCCGCCGGCACGACACCGTGCGCCGCGAGCCGCCAGATGAAACGATTCGGCACCATGCCGAGGAAGACCGGCTCGAACAGACTCGTATGGTTGAGAAACACGACCACGCGCAGATCCGCCCAGGGATCGGCCGGCGTCGGGCCGATGAAACCAAAGTCCTGTCGGTAGAAGATCTTGCTGAGAGCCTTCAGGCAAACGAGAAGCCCGAACACCAGCGCGCTCCGGAAGATGGCCACGGCGCGTTAGGGTAGCCAAGCGGCCTTGTAAGGTCAACGACCGTGGTCGTTGAGATCGGTTGTCAGTTGTCGGTTGTCCGGGATTGTTGCCTGCCGCGCGATCACACCGACAACTGAGAACTGACAACCGACAACTACGCTCCGGCCTGTGCCAGAAACCGCTTCGCGAACGCCGGACCCTTGCCTTCGTCCTCGTGCTTGAAGAAGACGTAGGCGTCCGACCACGATTGAGCTCCGATGCGTTTCGCCCACGCGGCGAGTTGATCGTCGGAGTATTCGGTGCGCCGCAGGCGCTGATAGCCCCACGACGCCGTCGAGACGAGCAACTGATCGGGATCCGCGACTTCGTCGGTGTCCGACGCGCAGAGTGCGGCGTCGTATTCGCGGAGAACATCGTACACATCGTCCGCGAACCACGACTCATGTCGAAATTCGAGTGCCGCGCGGCGTTCGCGTGGAATCAGCGCGAGCAGCCCACGAAGCTTGTCGACGTCTTTGCGTGAGTACGGCGGGAGTTGGAACAACATCGGCCCCAGCTTCGGTCCGAGCGTCTCCGCCACTTCACAGAGCTGGCGAACGTCCCCTTCCACGCCGGTGAGCTTCTTCTGATGCGTAATCCGTTGCGGCGCCTTGAGGACGAAGGTGAATCCGTCCGGCACTTCCGACGCCCACTTCTCGAGCGTCCTGGCCTCGGGCATCCGATAGAAAGTGTTGTTGATCTCCACCGAACCGAAGTGGCCGGCGTAGAACGACAACATCTTCGCCGCCGGAAGGTCCGCCGGATAGAACGTTCCCTTCCATTCTTTGTAGCTGTAGCCGCTCGTGCCGACGATCAATCGCATCGAGCGAATCGTAACTGAAGAGCAGTTGTCAGTTATCGGTTATCGGTTGTCCGCCACCCCTCTCGGTGCACATCACGGACAACCGACAACCGACAACAGAGAACCGCGAAGCGTCACACGCTGATCAGGCCGTGGCGTACGCCGTAGCGATACAACCCGAGGTTGTCCTCGAGACTGAGCTTGCGCAGAAGGCGCGAGCGATGGGTCGTGACGGTCTTCACGCTGATGTCGAGCACGGCCGCGATCTCCTTCAGCCGCCGCCCCTCGAGGATCATGTTCATCACCTCGCGCTCGCGGGGCGAAAGCTTGATGTGCTTCCCGTCGCTGCTGCCATTGCCATGGCTGTGACCATTGCCGTTCCCGTTTCCGTTCGGATGAAACGGCACCAGCTCCTGGACGAGCGTCAGCAGATGAGTTCTCTGCACCTCGAGATCCCGACAGTTCAGGGCCTCGATCGTTCCCTTCATTTGATGCAACGCATTCACGGTGTCTTGACCTCCGAGAGACAAGATACGGGGGTCAGATTACGCTTCGGTTACTGGGGAGCAGCTTGCGCTGCGGTTGTCTGTTGTCGGTTGTCGGTTGTCTGTGAGGTGTCGCGGTGAATCTCAGATAACCGACAACCGACAACGGACAACCTGCCTTCGGCCGCTACGCTTCGGCGGCGCGGGATTCCGAGGCCGCGATGGCCCAGCCGACGAGCGAGCCGAACGCGATGGCCTGCTGCGCGTGGATCGCCGTGTAGAAATCCGCCTCGGCCTTGTCGAGAGCGAGCATTCCCAGCAGACGATCACCGTGCACCATCGGCACGCCCAGCCACGAGCGGATCCCGGCGCCGACGTGGAGTCCGCGACGGAACGCGCGGTATTGATCCGTATCGTGCACGATCACCGGACGTCGCCGGAAGACCACCTCACCGTTCGGGATGTCCACGTTGTCGATCGAGAACGACTCGCCGAGGATCACATCGAGATCGGCGAAACCCACGCCGCCGATGATGACCAGACGCGTCTCGCGGAGCTCCTGCACCGAGCAACTGTCATACGCCACATCGCGCCGCAGCTCACTCAGCACGAGCCGGATCGCGCGGCCGACCGGAGTCGTATCCGCCGTGACGACAGGCGAACCATCAGCACGCGCCGCCACGGGCACATCGCCACGCATCAGCTCCGTCACCTGGCGCTCGAGCACCGCCAACCGATCGTGAAGCAAACCCACCCCTCTCTCAGAAAGATCGGAAATTGTACGCCGACTCCGGAATTGTGTGTAGGACTAAGAGGAACCCGGACGTTTCGCACGCACCCCCGATGCCCGGATCGAGTTGCGCTGTCGAGCAAGCGCGGGCGGGATCATGGGTCTCCGGGGTACACTCCTTCGCTCCATAAAGAAAGAGAGAGGTCGTAATGAGAAGAAAACTGGTCTTGATCCTGGTGGTACTCGTGTCCCTTGCCCTGTCCGCGCGGGCGTCTGAACCCTTCGTCGTGCTGGTGGATGAGGAGCGCAGTCTGCTGCTGATTCCGGAAGGGACGGCGATCCCGATGGGCGTCGATTTCCATTTCACGCGCGATGACATCGGCGCGGCGCCGCGGTCCCTGATGACGGATGCCATCGACGGCGAAGGTGCGGCGCCGCAGCGCTGGGTTTACGCGTACGCGGCTCCGGAGAAGTTCACGGAAGCGCGCCGCCGGATCGCTGAAGCCGAGGCCAAGTGTCCGCCGCCAACGGTGGAGCAGGCGATTGCCGGAGACCCGAGAGTCGTGGGGATGCACACCGCAACCGCGCATCTCGGCCGAGTGGCGACGAACCTCACGGACGTGGACCAAACCTATTACTTCTACTTCTGGGACGACAGCTACCACGCCGTGCGCAAGTTCATCGACTACCAAATCGGCGACTACGTGATGTACACCGGCTACGGGTACGCGTACTCCGAAGCCGGCGACTGGGACACGAAGGTCGTCGTGACCAACACCAGCACGTCGCACGCGGGCTGGAACCAGAACAAGACGTGCTGGTACTACAACGCCTCCGGCACCTGCACCCCAGCCATCTGGAACTACTACCAGCCCTTGCCCTTCAGCGGCAACCTCACCTCGCAGGCGACGTTGACCCGCTACCTCTACCCGCCGTGCGACCTGCCCTGCAAGAGTAACTCCTCCAGCACGATGTCGATTAGCTTCCCGTAAAGACGCGCCAACCCGCGGAGCGCCGGCTTTCCAGCCGGCCGCTCCGCGGGTTGCCCCCGCACCATCGCGTCGCCGCAAGGCGTCGAAAACTCTCGTTTTCAGTTCGCGATCAGCCCCTGTGTCATCCAATTCTAAGACCGTGAATTTTCGCCGCGACAACGCTCGTTGATCCTGTCATCAGACGCGAAATGCAATGCTAGCTTTCCCTCGCCTCCGACGTCTCCTCATGCTGCCGTTCCTCCTCGGCACGTTGTCGGCGCACGCCGGAGATCAGGACGTCGCGCGGCTCTACTACGCCCGACTGGATCAACATCGGGTGGAGGAGAACGCTCTCGGCCGCAGTTCTTCCAACGCGGGCGGCATCGTGCGCAACAATCTCGACGAGCCGATCGCCGGCGCGACCGTGTTGGTCATCCGAGCTCGCACGGTCGCTGGTCATACGAAATTCGACGAGCTCGCGAAAGGGGTGACCGACAGTTTCGGCCAGTTTGCGATCGTGGTAAAGACGCGCGCGAAGGACGACGTCGGTCTCGAGGTTCGCGCGCCAGGGTTCATGATGTGGCGAAGGTGGGACGGCGGCACGTTCGAAGGCGAGTCCATCGTCCTGAATCGCGTCATCGATGACGCGTATTTTGCTGACGTCGAGCGCGAAGCTGATCCCGTGCGCCGGTTCTCGCTCCTCTTCGACCTCGTCGGACGGCGAGCCTTCAACTCCTACGATTTCGATGAGCGTATCGAGCAGTACTACACGTACCTCGGAACCGTACACGACAATCTGCTGGCCATCGCGCAGTCGAAGTCGTTTGCCGTCGTCGACGATGAATACGGCGAGTCACCCGCGCAACGCGCGAAGAATCTGCTGATCTACTGGTTCGCTCCGGAAGATGAATCGCTGATCCGCGAGTGGGCGAAGGAAGATGCGTTCAAGCATTTCCGTCTGGATATCGAAAGCATCGGCAGTTCGCCCCGCGAAGCGTTGAGCGCGTACGCCAAAGCCCACTTTGCGCGCGAGCCGGAGACGCTCCACTACTTCACCAGTGCCGTGTTCAGTCCCGACTGCAAGCACGAATACATCGTGTTCGTCGTGAGGTATGCGAACTGGGGATACTGGCAACCGATCGTGCTGCACAATGACGGCGATCTGGAGGGCGACCGATGGAAGGTCAAGCTCGCCGGCGAAGGCGGGCGGTGGGAGGGCTTGTCGCCCGACGGGCCGGCGATGGTGTATCGGTAATGATCGACCCGCGTCGTCGATCAGAGGAGCGATCTCATTCCGTCGCCGAAGACGGTCTCAGACCCTCGAGTCCCGTGAGTCGATGCTGTGCCTCGCGATGTGCGAGAGCCGCGAGAAACTGCGCTGGCGGCATGGGACGTCCGAACAGAAAGCCCTGTAGCGAATGGCAGCCCATGTCCGAGAGAAACTCCTGCTGGGCCACCGTCTCCACGCCTTCTGCCACGATCTTGAGATCCAGCGTCTGACCGAGGGCCACGATCGCCGAGACGATGGCGCGGTCCTCGGAGTCGTGCGCGAGGTTGCGAACGAATCCTCGATCGATCTTCAGCTCCGTCGCCGGCAACCGCTTGAGATAGAGCAGGCTCGAATAGCCGGTCCCGAAATCGTCGATCGCAATGCGGACGCCCATCTCGTGCAATTGCTGAAGGATGACCACGCTGGCGTCGGCATCCCGCATCGCCGTCGATTCCGTGATCTCCAGCGTCAGGCAGTGCGGGATCAGCATGTGACGTTCGAGCGTGTCGCGGACCATCTGAATGAGATCCGGATGACCGAACTGCACGGGAGAGAGGTTGACCGCCACCGTCCAGTTCTCTCGCCCTGCGTCGTGCCACTCCCTCATCTGGCGGCAGGCCTCGTCGAGAACCCATTCGCCGATCGACACGATCAGTCCCGTCTTTTCCGCCATCGGAATGAAGTCGTCGGGCTGAATGAGACCGAGTTTCGGGTGCTCCCATCGCACCAGCGCTTCCGCGCCGATCGCCGGTCCGTTCGGTGCCTCGAACTTCGGCTGGTAGTAGAGGATCAGTTCGCGCCGATCCACTGCCCGCCGCAAGTCCTGCGTCAATTCGAGGTGCGCCTGCACGTGAGAATTCATGGAGGCTTCGAAGAAGCGGTAGGAATCGCGGCCGAGCGACTTCGCGTGATACATCGCGGCATCGGCGTTGCTCAGCAGTTCGTGCTGATTCTCGCCGTTCCCCGGATACATGGCGATGCCGATGCTGACCGACATGCGCAACTCATGGCCAGCGACCTGAAATGGGTCGCGGAGGATGGTCCTGAGCTTCTCCGCAAGCGCGGCTGCATCCTCCGGCTCGCTGACATCCCCGACGAACACGAACTCGTCTCCGCCCACCCTGGAGATGGTGTCCTGCATCCGGATTCGTGCCTCGATCCGCCTTGCTACTTCGACCAGCAGCAGATCGCCCACGCTGTGACCGTACGCGTCATTGACGGCCTTGAAGCCGTCCAGGTCCAGAAACATCAGGGCGAAGCGCCTGGTCTCACGATCGGCGCGGCCAATCGCTTGCCGGAGACGCTCTTCCAGCAGGGCGCGATTGGGAAGTTTGGTCAGACTGTCGTGCAGCGCCAGGTACGTCAGTTCCTGATTGGCCGTCGGCCAGCGAGACCGCGAGCTTCGAGGTGCGCGACTCGAGACGCATGTCCAGAACCGAGATGATCAACGTGATCGCCAGGATCGCCATCGTCACGATGATGACGAGCAGCGCCAGCCAGCCGGTATTGACTCCCCCACGGGCCGCACCGCAGATGCTCCCGACGGAAAACTGCGCGGCGGCCATCCCCGTGTAGTGCATCCCGACGATGGCAAACCCCATCACCACGCCCGCGGCCGCGCGGTACCGATGGACCCGCGACTCGTGCCCGCCGGAGATGAAAGGCGATCCACAGCGCCGCACCGGACGCCAGGATCGCCACGATGATCGAGAGAATGAACAGGGACGGGATGTAGTGGATCAACGGCAGCATGCGCATCGCCGCCATGCCCGTGTAATGCATGGAGGCGATCCCGAGGCCCATCAAAATCGCGCCGACGGACAGCCGCGACCACGGTAGATTCTCCTGGCAGACGAGCCACAGCGCGAATACCGACGACGCGATGGCGATCAGCAGCGAGAGCAACGTGATCGCAGGGTCGTAGCCGAGCGGAATGGGAAGGCTGAAGGCCAGCATGCCGATGAAATGCATCGACCAGATGCCGACGCCCATCGCCGACGCGCCACCAGCCAACCACCACTTGGCTGCACGTCCCTGAGCCGTCGTGATCCGCCCGGCCATGTCCAGCGCCGTATACGAGGCGAGGATCGCCACGAACAACGAGGCTGCGACGAGCAGGAGGTTGTAGCTGCTCACATACACAAATGGATTCTCCGCACGGACCGGAGGATTGTCGATGATACCCCGCCTGGATGCGCGTGGAGGGCGTGAAAGAATCGATAAATATGGAGGGGCGGGCTCAGGGTTCGCGTGCAGTCGCGCGCGCGATCATTCTCCGCACTCTTCGGGGATGTCGTCGGCGGTGTAGTAGTCGGTCGATTGCACCACGACGGTGACGAGGCGGACGCCAGCGTCCGTGTCGAAGGTGATGGGGATGGTACTGCCGGGAATCTGCGCCTTCGTCACCATATAAAACGCCGACGGCCGAACGACCCAGGTGTCGGCGACCGTGCGAATCTTGTCGCCAGTCTCGACTCCGGCTTTTGCGACGGCGCTGTCAGGCAGCACATCTACCCTGAGGCCATCGCCGCTGTCATAAACGCGCAGACCGGCAACACCGAAGCGCATGCGGCGGGAACGGACGATCGGGACGAGCGACTGCGCGTTTTCGAAAGCGGCCCGGCCGAGCCGGCTGTAGGGATAGTCGCGTGCGATGCGGCGATCGATTGCGTAGGCTTCGGCGAAGCGGCATTGGCGCTCGCGGATTTCCGCGAGGAACGTGAGCGCATTGTCAGCGGCATTCGCTTTGGGAAATTGCTGCGCCACCGACGCGAACACCACGGCCGCGGCGGCATCATCGTCACGCACGCGCTGCAGATACAACCCCTTCTCCGCCAGCATGTCATCGTAAAGCGGACTGCCGCGATGCGCCTCGAGGAAATGTTCGATCACTCCGTAGGCCGCCTGATGACTTTGCAACCGGCGAAGCGTGGCCGCGCGGAGATAGCACGCCTTGGCAGCGAGCTCCGAGTGAGGCTCGAGTGTTTCCACTTTCTCGAACGTCTCCACCGCGCGTTCGCGAAAGAGCGTAGTCAGATCGCTTGAGTCGACTTCATGCGCCGCGTTTGCCTCTGCCAAACCGAGACTGAACGTCTGTCCCGCGGTCTTCGCATCAGAAAATCTTGCGAGCGGCTCGAAAGCCTTGATTCGTTCGCCGAGCAGCGGCGGCGCAGGAAGACCGTGTCGCGCCAGCGCGGATCGAGATGCTACCAACGCGTCGCGGGCCCCCGTGTAGTCGTGCAACCTTGCGAAGCGAATCGACTCGTCGAACGCCTCGAACGCCTTTTCGCGATAGGCTTGTAACAGTTTCCAGTCACGCGGCGCCAGCCATTCGATCACTTCTCCGAACCTTGCCCGCCCGGTCGGGAGCGCACCTTCAAGGATGCCCTTACGGTCGCACGACTTTGTGCGCGGACAGGCGAACGCCTCTGCCTCGACGAGTCGTCCTGCGCGCGCGAGCAGAACCCCGGCGTTCGAACGAGCTTCTTCTTCGAAATCGGGGAACTCCGTGACCAGTTGCCGGAACCGCGTGCTCGCCAGCGGGACATTGCATGCCTGCGGATCGTCATCGCAATCGAGCGCCGAATACATCCAGGCGCGCATCGCGGTGTCGCGAATGACGCTCTTCGGAAACTGTTCCACCACGTCCGCGTACGCGCCGAGGAAGTACAATGCGTGGTCGATGTAGGGATCGCTGGGTTGACGGCGGACGAGGAGCTCGAGGTATTCGCGATCGTCCTGCGGAAGATGGCGCGGTGAGTCAAACAACGTCTTTCCGGCGCGCAGATCGTCGCTCATCAAATCCGGGATGGCAATCCAGACGCGTGAGATCTCATCGCGACGGAACCTGCGGCGGTATTCTTCGACTGCCTGCTCGGCTTCAGGAATGCTCTCTTCATTCGCCAGCCCGCGGATCTGATCGTGAAAGAGGAAGCGATAGCGTTGATCTTCCCGTGGAAGATCACGGGTGATGCGGCCGAGAAACTCGAGACCGTCGCGATAGTGCTTCTCGCCGCAATACGTGGCGTTGAGAAACTCGTTGATGCGGTCGAGCTGGCGGCGCGTCTTCGCCGACGCCGCAAGTCGCTCGAGCATCGCGCGCGCAGCGGGCAACGTCGCGACGTCACGAAACAGGTGGCGAAGATGACGTGCGTCCGCGGGCATGAGTTCCAGCGCTTCGTAGCGCTCCTCCAGCCAAGGTTCGATGCTGGATTCCGTGTCGGGCAGTGAATGAGCGGCAGCGTCGTGACTGAGCTTCCACCTCGGCATCAGGCCGTAGACCGTGAGAAAGAAAGACACGATTGTGACGATCGCGCTGATGTAGGTCACGCGATTCGGCAACGACCAACCGAAGAAGCGCCGCCACTTTGGGACCCAATCGGCCTTTGAAGACGAGGTCATCGTTTCTCCTCGCCTTTCTCCCCGTTTTTGCCGTGTTGCATGACATCATTATCTGCCACCGTGCTTGGGCTCGCCAACGCTCACCGTAAGTTGGCTCGTACGATGGCAGCTCGCACGTGGCAGCAACAATTGCGTGCGGACGCTGGGTCGGTTTCGATCTCCCCGAGAGCGATACGATCTCCTTCGGTGATGACCGTCTCAACGTGATCTCGATTCCGTCCGTGATCGGGAAGTCGAAAGCCGATCTACTGCTCGAGTTGCTGAACCACATCCAAGAGCGTGTGAACACTGTCTTGAATCCGGTTCCGACCGCGGCGCGAATGCAGTCGATTCGTGGCCGGGGGCTACTGTAAGGGCCGTCGTGAAGGAAGAAGAGCCGCTGTCCGAGGCCCCACAGCGGCGCGGTGCGAACTGGTCGCCGCCGGCATTTCCCTGCGCGACGTTGTCCGCGAGGCCGGTTCCCATATGGTGAACCTGGAGATCGCTGAACAGCTTCGCCGTCGCGTTGCCGAGATCAGGCGTGATGCTCGACGCGGCGGTCGTGAACTGGCTCTTGTGGCAGGCGGCGCATCCGACATCGGTGAACAGAGCCTCGCCGGCGATGATCGACGGCAGCCCGCCCGGCGAGCTCGCCTGCGCCGGCGGCTTGAGGAGACGCATGAACATGGCGAACATCACGGAGTCGCTGGACGTGGCGAGGGCCGTGCTGTTGAAGTTCGTGTGGTCCTCCGGCGTCGTATTCACTTTGCACTACGCGGCGAGTCCGCTGACGCGCCCTTCTTCCGGAGTGGGACGCTCCTGCGTGAACAGCTCGTTGCTCACGCCCATCTCCACGTTGTAAGCCTCGCCGGCAAAGATCTCCAGCGACTTGTTCTGTGCTTTCCAGCCGAAGCGGCTGATCGTTCCGTCATTGCCATTGCGGTTGAAGGGTCCGGCGACGCCGTACAGACTGCCGGCGCCGAGGTACGCGAGAGCGTCGACTCCTCGATGTTCTCGATCAGACCGGCGCCGAAGACCGGCGTGGGGATGGGATGAACAGCCGGATTTATGGTTCGAAGGATCGGAAGAGGGATTTCCAGTCGTGATTTCGCCGCAGGAAGTTCGCTTGCCTTTCCACAATTCCGTATCCAAGATCAGGATGTGGCCATCGTCAGAGGTAGATTTTTCCAACTCGTGCGGCTGGCGGTGTTGATTTCTGCCGCGTGGACCTTCCTCGGCTTCTTCTTCGCCAGTCAGCAACACGCCACTTCGCTGGCGCGAGGAACACACGAAGACGTCCACGAGCGGACGATCGAAACGACCGTGGCCATGATCGTCTGGGCGCTGCTCACACCGCCGATCCTCTGGATCGCCGAACGGTTGCCGATCGAACGACCACGCCTCGTCCGCAACATGGCGGCGATGCTCGTCATCGGTCTCGCCTTCGCCGCGATGCGCGGCGCCATCGACGCCGCCGTCCCGCCGGCATTCGAACAAAAGCGCCTCTATCGCCAGCGCTTCCTCGAGGTTCAGGTTGCCGGTTTTCACACCGACCTGCTCTTCTTCCTGGCCATCGCCGCGGTGGTGAACTACGGGCGCATCCGGCGCAACACGGATGAACAGCAGCGGCGCGAGGCACAGGCAGAGGCCAATCTGGCGAACGCGCGGCTGCGGCAACTGCGCGGCGACCTGCAGCCGCACTTCCTCTTCAACACGCTCAACGATGTCGCCGCGCTCGCGCCTCTCGACGGAGCAGGAGCGGCAGAAGCGATCTCTCAGTTGGCCGACCTTCTTCAGCGAAGCGCGGCAGCGGAGCGCTCCCATGTTCCCGTGTCGGAGGAGCTCGACTTCATTCGGCAATATCTCGAGCTTCAGAAACTGCGCTTCGGCGCTCGTCTCCGGACGCGCATCGAAGTGGAAACGCCGGAACTTCTCACGACCATGATTCCGGCGCTTCTCCTGCAGCCTCTGGTGGAAAACTCCATCGTGCACGGGATTCGAAAACTCGCCGAGGGGGGGACGGTGACCGTGCGCGCCTCGCGCGATGACGATGAGCTGCGATTTGAGGTCCGGGACACGGGACCCGGTTGCGATCCGACGACGCCGTTCGCGCACGGGCACGTTGGCGTGACCAACACCGCGGCGCGGCTCGACTATCTCTACGGCGACGCGCCATGGCTGCGCTATCGCCGCGACGGCGACGAGTTCGTCGCCGAGCTGCGGGTTCCGGTGCGCGAGCCATGAGTGCCTCCGCGAATGCCTCCGCGCTTTACGCACCCTTTCAACCGCGCCGCCTCGGCGCGCTGTTCCTGGCCGCCGCTGGCAACATGGGCATCTGGATCCTGGCCGGCGTCTTCGCCACGAGCGAGTTCTATCGACGCTCGATCGTCATGGGCGACGCCGCACCGTGGGACCAGGTGTTCTACGTCCAGATGGTGACCGCGCTCAACTGGGCGATGTTCACGCCGCTGGTCGTGATCCTCGCGCAGCGCCTTCCCCTTCGACCGCCCCATCGCCTCCGCAATGCCATCGCCGTCATCGCCTTCATCCCCTACCTCGCCGTCATTCGCGCGGCGCTGGGCGGCGCGGTGCTCGACCTCGGCGAGCATCACCCCATCTCCGCCAGCATGATCAACCTCTCGATCGGCATCAGAACCCATCGCTACATCGCCATCCTCGCGGCCATCTTCTTCGTCAGTAACCTCGCCGACGCACAGCGCGAGGCGGTGAGGCGCGAACGGCAGCGCGTGCGCGATCAGACGCTGCTGGCCCGGACGGAGATCGACGAGCTGCGGATGCGCCTGCAGCCGCAGTTCGCTGTGCGGATGCTTCGGCACATCGGCAGCGTCATCCGTGACCAGCCGACGGCAGCCGATGGCCTGATCATTACGCTCAGCGGCATTCTGCGGCGAAGCATGTCAGGCGCGGACGATGAGTGGACCCGCCTGGCGGACGAGCTGGAACATCTCGATCGCTGCCTCGATCTCTGCCGCGCCGGCGGCCGCTTTTCGGTCGCCGCACGTTACGTCGCCAGCGATGAGGTCCTGGCTTGCCGTGTCCCCGCACTCGTGCTCCAGTCGGTGATCGAGGCGGTGGTGCTCGATCTGACGTCCGGCGACGGCGGGTCGGTCGAGGTCCGTTGCACGCGCGAAGGAAACGAGACGCGCATTGAGGTCGGGTCTGCTGCCACGACAAGCGCGACCGCTGCCGCATTCGAATCGCACGAACAGAGCGTGGCGGTAGTCCGCGCGCGGCTGGCCACGCTCTACGGCGGCGCCGCCTCGGTGTACGTCATCAGGAGCGGCGCGGTGTCAACCATCACCCTCCGCTTTCCGTATCAAGAGTCAGCGATGCCGAACATCTCCGCGGAGGCAAGCGCATGATCCCGACGCTGATCATCGATGACGAGCCGCTGGCGCGAAGCCGCATCCGCGCTATGCTCACGGCACATCCCGACATCGACGTCGTCGCCGAGTGCAGCAGCGCCAGCGAGGCCGCGCCGCTGTTGCGCAGCGAATCGGCGGCGCTGTTGCTCCTGGACATCGAGATGCCTGGAGCAAGCGGATTCGAGATCCTGCAGACGATTTCCATCGAGAGCCGCCCCGCGGTCGTCTTCGTCACCGCCCACGAAGAGTTCGCGCTTGACGCGTTCGAAGCCAACGCCGTCGATTACCTGGTCAAGCCGTTCTGCCAGGAGCGCCTCGATCGCGCCCTCTGGCGCGTGCGCCGGTTCATCGAAGGGAAAAGCGCGGCGCGGCCGATCGGGCGTGCCGGCACGCGCCGCTGGCGTGAGCGCTTCGGCGTGCGCATCCGCGGCGAAGTGGTCTTCATCAAAGTGTCATCGATCGACTGGATTGCCGCGGCCGGCAACTACGTGCGCCTCTATACCACTACCGGGTCCTATCTGCTCCGAGAGTCGCTGCAGAACATCGCCGCGGAGCTCGACCCCTCCGTGTTTCTCCGCGTTCACCGCAGCGCAATCGTCAGCATCGAGCGCGTGCAGAAGCTCGTCCCCGCGGCTGACGGCTCGCTGTCGATCATCCTTCACAACGCCACCGCCATCCCCCTCGGCCCGACCTACCGCGCCGCGCTGGAGGAAGCACTCGGCGAGAAGTTCTGAGGAACATCGGGGCGCGCTTACGTTTCGAGCTTCCCCTTCGCGTTCGCAAGCGAGCGTTCGGCGTCGGTGACCGCTTGCGCCGTCTTCTTTGCGTCGCTCGAAGCCAGCCGCGCTGCTTCCTTCGCTTCGGCGTAGCGCGCCTCGATCTCCTCTTTCTGCTTCTCCACCGCCGCGACGCGTGCGTTGGCTTTCGCAAGCGCCGATTCCGCACGCTCCGCATCGCGATGCGCCTCACGCAGCGCCTTGTCCGCGGCCTGCACAGCTTCGAGTAAGCGGGCACGCACCGCCGCCCGATCTTCCACCGGCTTCCGAGCACGGAACAGCAGCACCTTTTCCGTCTCGAGTTTTTCTCCGCCGCCCATCAGTGCGGCGAGCGTCTCGAATCCCGGCGGATCGAGATCCGCGGTCAGGCGCCCCGCCTTGGGGGCACCTTCCGTGTCGCCCCACGCCGCAAGCGATTCCAGCGTGCTCGACACGCGCCGCATCGAATCGGCCGACGCCGCATGTCCGGCCTCCTCGAGAATCGCCGAGGCCTTCGCCAGCAGTGCATTCGTCATCTGCTTCTTCTCTTCGATGAGCGCGCGCAGATCAGCGTTCTTGACCTGTCCGGTCTGTGCCTTGCGAACACGCTCACCCAGAGTGAGCAGCCGCTCGATCGCCTTCGGATCCTGCCAGTACAGCTGATTCACCGCCCACGCCGGTGCCGTCGGTTTGGCGAGTGCCTTCACGCGCTCAGCGTCGAGCGTCCGCCCTTCGCTTTTCAGACGCTTCACGAGTGCGTTACGAGCCCCAGTGAACTCGGCGAGGGAAAGTTGGAAAAGAGCGTCGATCTCCGCGTCGATGTCCGACCCGCGCATGACCATGTTCTATCGTCTCCTCCCCGAGGTTAGCAGAGCCCCGTCGGCACCGCCGCCAGCGGTGGACATGCCCTTCGGGGACCAACAGCGTCGCGACGCGGACGAAGATCACGAAGCGATGGTCTGGGAGCCGCGAGCGAGGGGTAAACTTCTCGTCATGCGCCGACTGCTTCTGCTTCTCCTTGCTGCCAGCGCGTTCGCGCAATCGCCGGAGATCGCGCAGAAGATGCGCGACGCACAGCAAGCGTTTGGTGCTGGTGATTGTGGCCGCGCGCAAATGGCGCTCCGCGAGATCATCGCCGTCGATCCTCAAAACTACGCCGCGCACGTCCTGTCGGCACACTGCTCGCTGGGCCAGAAGGACTACGCCGCCGCGATCGGCGAGTTTCGCCGCGTGCTGGAGCTCCGGCCCGAAACGCCGCAGGGCCTGCTGGGTCTCATTGAGGCCTACGCCCGGTCCGGCGACACGGCGCACCGTGATGCCGAGATCGATCATTTACGCGCCTTGGTGAAAGTGGGCGACCTTCCGATAACGCTGCGATTCGTGCGCGAACAGTTCACTGCCGGCGAGAGCAGTGTGGTCGCGAATGAGTATCTGTATTTGACCGCGTTACGCAGCCGCTATCTGTTCGACGTGTTTGACGCGCAACAGAAGCTCGCGCAGCAATTCGAACTGGTCTCTCGGGAAGGTGACCAGCGTAAATTCCGGCAACCGGATCCTCGTGCCGGCGCACGCCAGTTCTCGCTGGTGTCGCGGCGACTGACGCCGTCGCCCCAAGACGAATCGATCGCGCGCGTCTATGCTCGCGGCGAGCCGGCGTACGAGCAGGTAGTTGCGGATGTGAAGGCCGTGCTCGCCGGGAAGGCGCTGTCCGCGAGCGACTACGCGCTTGCTGAAAGCCCGGCCGTTGTCGTGCCGATCCCGATCAGTCCGGACGATCCTTCCGAACCTCGCCTCCGACTCCAAGCGGGACAAGTCGCGATCGAGTACATCGCCCATTCCTGCTTTCGCATTCACACGGCAAAAGGAACACGCCTCCTGATCGATCCGTTCGCCAACCGCCTCTGGCTCGGATACGATTTCCCGAGCAGGGTCGCCGCCGACGCTGTCCTGATTACCCACCCGCATTACGATCATGACGCCGATGTCTTGATCGGCCACCAGCCTCCTCCCTGGACACCGGACGTACGCGTGCTGCGCGATCCAGGCGACTACAAGATCTCCGATGTGACCATCACCGGGATTCGCGGAAAACACGCCGACCCGTGGGGGAAAGAGTTCGGTCAAACCAACACCATCTGGTTGCTCGAATTGGACGGTCTGAGAATCGCGCACGTGGGGGACAACGGTCTCCTGACTGAGGCAACCCTCCAGGAATTGGGACGCGTCGACATCCTGATGCTGCCTATCGACAGCAAACACCACATCCTCAAAGAAGAAGAGAGCCAGGCGATCCGCAAGGCATTGCGTCCTCGGATCCTCATCCCGATGCACTATCGGATTCCCGACCTCGAACCTTCTGCCGATACTCCGGAGGGCCTCGGCGAAATCAATCCGTGGCTGGCCGACCAGGAGAATGTCGTTCAACTGGAGAGCAATATTGCGACCTTCACGGCCGACTCCCTGCTCCCCTCCCAGGTTGTCGTGGTGTTCCCTCACTCCCCCAAGGTCTCTGCAGCGCGTGTCAGAGCTCCTCATTAGAAGAGTGCATCGACCTCCGCGTTTGACACGACCGTGGATGATCCGCCGCGACCTCAACCCTCGCTGGCGTTGTGGATGAATTTGAATGAATCGGCAGCGCGAGGCCGCGCGCGACGATGAAGGTGTCGCGGTTGTCACTCAATTGCGACGCGATGCGACGGCTGGAGCATCGGGCGGCCGAGAGGCCGCCCGATGTTTTTGGACATTGTATGAAGGCGTGACGCTACTGCTTCGGCCCCACGACCGGACCATCGCCAACGACGAAGTAGGCCGCGGGAATCGTGCCGCATGGCGAAGAGGCTGCGGCGGCTTGGGCGTTGACGGCGTTCATATCTGCTGCGGACATGCTCTTCGGCACGACCACGGTGGCGCAGGCATGACTCGTGTTCAAAGATGCATCCGTCGCGGTGATGACGATGAGGTAGACGCGGCCGTCGCCGGTGCCACTGCGTTCGGCGCGCAGACGCAATGCGCCCTTGGCGTCGGGTGAGTGGTCTCCGGTGTCAGATCGTCTTCATCGCTGTAGACGGCAACGCTGGACGTCACCGTGCCGCCGCCGTTGTCACTGGTCGAATAGGAGAGTCCGACATCGATGAGGTTGTGATTCGGTGGCCAGAGCAGGCATTCGGTTGTACCTGAAATCCGCCGCCGTCGCCTCCGAAGACGAAGCCGTTCGTGATGTAAATGTTGTTGAGGAACACCGTAATCGGCGCGCGGTGCCGGGAGTAGGGAACGTGGTCGGGTTGAAGTCGAACGCGCGCTCCTTCCCATTGACATCGATCGTCGTGCCGGCAGCATTGCCATTGACGGTCACGCTGTCCCAGACGTCGAGATCGGAGAGGAGGCCGGCATCTTCCTGCATGCCGGCGATCGAGAAGGTGATCGTGCCGGCGGGAAGGTTGATGACGTCAGGGCCCGCTCCGGCTGCGCAATCCGTCAACGCGCCATTGCTGAAGTTCGCATTGAGAACCGCTTCACGGATCGTGCAGACGCCGTCGCTGTTGCTGAGCGCGTCCGTGAATCCTGTGACGGTGATTGTGTTCGAGAATGCGGGAAGCGACAGAAGAGAGAGGAAAATCAGAAGAGAGAGAGCACGACGCATACGAGGAGGAACCTCCTTAGTAAGTAGAAAAGCAGGGAACAGCACAAACAATTGGCCTGCGGTAGGGATCGTGGTTGTCGCCAGCAACGTAGCGCTCGGGGAGCTGGCCCGGCCGTGAGCAGCGTCACGTCGTTGCGCCTCGGAACGTAGATCGCCGCGAACGCGCAACGGCCGCTTCTTCAATTGAGAGGCGGCGGAGCAGCCGTCTCAGGGAGAATCTGCCGCCACGTTCCTTGCGGATCGCCATGTAGTGTGAACGCAGCCCACAACCTCGGCGACGGGAACGCCTGGCCGCGCAGCATCGACAGTTGCGCCTCACGCAATGCATCTGCAGTGGGACAACCAGATACGAATTGTTCGTAGAAGGCATCCATCAGCGCCGTCGTCGCATCGTCGTCGATCTCCCAGAGCGTCGAGAGCACGGCGGGCGTGCCCGCGTAAAGAAGCGCTCGCGTCAGCCCGACGATCTCGTCGCCGGCGCTCGGTTTCCCGACAGCCGTGCTGCACGCCGAGACCACGACCAGGTTGACACCCGTGAGATCAACGTCCGCGAGAATCTCCTGCGCTTCGAGATTCCCGTCGTACTCCTTCCCATCCGTTGCGAGCGCAATAAAACTGAACAGAGGATTGGCGCCGTCATACCGGGCGTGAGCGGCGATATGCAGCAGATCGACTTTCGGGTCGAGATCGTGAATGAGGCGCTCGCTCGCGTCTACACCAAGCAGCGCCGTCGTGCCGAGCCGGCCAGCCACCATCGTCGCCTCGCGTGCGGCGCCCTTCAGCGAGCCCATCGACCCAGCCGGATCGCCGAGGACCAGAGCTCGAGCCGAAACCGGCGGCTGGGCACGCCGGAGAAGTCGCCACGCGGTCGCGCTCGGCGCGTAGACGATGGTGTAATCCTCGATGAGATAGCGATTGCGTTTCGCATCGTGCAGGGCGGCGAAGGGAACGTAGTGCAGCTCGCGGTGCGGCACGATCACGAGGCGTTGGTAATGGATCTTTGCCTGCAGCGGCGCGATCAGCATCGCGTACGCTTCATCGGCGGTTACGGCGTCGTCACACGGGCCTGTTACCCTCACTCCGCGAGGGGCAAGATCATCCTCGTGGCTGCTGAATTGCCTTGCCCAACACGTGAGACGGCGCAGCCCGTTCGCATCGATCGGCAGCCGAACGTGATCCAGCGTTGCGCGGTCGATGATCCATACGTGCACGCCATTGCTGGAAACGAAGTAGTCGATCATCGTCGTCTCATCGGGAAGCTCGCGCTGGATGACATCGACAGGCAAGGTCTCGACGGTCGTGAGCGCCGCATATTCAGGATTCGAGACCTTCACTCGGACCATCAGCGCCTCGTATTCGTGGCGCGCCGCGACCAGCTCTCGCTTCAGGAGGGCCGCTTCCCCTGCGGAGGCGGTAGTTCGCACCGACTGATTTATCGCCTCGATGCGCCGTCGCTGAATGTCCGCCTCGCGGACGAGACGCGGATCGGCGCCACGCTCCCCCACCCTCCGATTGCCAATCATCTGGAGAAAAGCACGGGCCCGCGCCCGCTCGGTTTGCTCGAAAGCTTCGCCGGTACGTCCATCGCGCACGAGCAGCTCGACGAGCATCTCGTGAAACTGATGCCGCGCGCCGAGATAACTCGTCAGCATCTCCTCAACGCGAACGTCCGTCGCGACGGTCTCGATCTTCTCCGTACAAATCCTGAAGTGGCGGATGGCGTCGTCGATGTTCCCCTCGCGCCAGTACGACGTAGCGATCAATCCCTCGAAGGCCGCGTGAACGTCGCGGCTGTTGAAGAGCTCCTCGGCCTTGCTCCAGATCGCACGCGCCCCGGCGTAGTCGCCGCGCACCGCAAGTGGAACTCCCCTCATCAGCAGAACCATCGGCTGGAGCAGTTCCACCCCGTCTCCGGAGATGCGCGCTGAGTCCGGCGGCGCCATCCCGATATTCATCGCGACCACGTCCGCCATGAATCGCTTCGCCTCGTCGCTGGCCACCAGCCCGTTGGCTTCGCGCTCCACCAACAGTGCGGCGAAGGCAGCACGCACGTCGGCGCGCTCACCCTGTCTCCACTTCAGCGTCGCGTCCAGAAAATTCGCAATACTACCGGCCGCTGAAAAGTGACTCGTCTTCGCGAGCTCCTTCGCGCGAGCGATCGCCTCGGCGGCGCTGGCGTGTGAGTCGAGCGCCAGGTGTACGTCCGCCAGCAACGTCCACAGCAAGGCTTCGGCCTTCCCCTCGTTCAGGCCTTGAAAGATGTCGATCGCCTTGGCAAGGGCAGCCGCCGCCTTTCCGTAGTTTCCGGCGTAGTAATGGAGCATCCCGAGCTCCGTGTGAACGGCGCCTACGCAGTGGACGTCGTGAAGTCTTTCGGCGGCCGCGAGAGCTTCGCCGCAGACCTTCTCCGCGTCGCGGACGCGGCCCGCTTTCTCGAGCAGGGAACCGCGCTCGATCAAGATCCAGGGCTCATGCGCCGGCTCGGAATTGCTGGCGAGCGTTTGCTCCCGGTCGTTCCACGCGAGTGCTTCATCGACGCGCCCTGTGAGCACGTCGACCTCCGCGAGGTTCGCGAGAAGATCGATTTCGGCCGATGGCGGACGCGGGAACGTCGGCGTCGGGTTCGCATGCAGCGCCGTCTCGTAGTACCGCCGCGCCTCGTCGAAGCGCCACTGCCGCTTCCGGAGATCGCCCATCGGTGTCGCGAGGATCCCGTCGAACACGTCGCCGAACATTGCACCCTTCGCAGCGGCCTGCGTGAGCTGCTCGTCCGCTTTCTCCAGCTCACCCGCTGCCAGCAGTGCCTGCCCGTACCCGATATGGCTCGCGACCTCGGCGAGATTGATCAACACCGTCTTCCCGAGCTCCGGTGCCATGGCGAGGGTTCGAACCTGTTCGTCCGACGCGCCCCACACGAGCCCGAGCGCCTCGATTGTCTCGAACGACAATCGCGACTTCGGATCGGCCGCCGCCTCCAGCAACTGGCGCGCTCTTTCGTGCAGCGCGATCGCTTCCCGCGGCTGCCCGCTCAGCGTCTCGAACTGGGCTCGCGTCGTCAGCGAGAGCCACGCGCCGAAAGGCTCGTCGGCGGCGATGAACAGCGACGCGGCCTGCTCCAGGCTCGAACGCGCCGCGGTCAAATCGCCCAGCGCCGACTCCGCGAGGCCGAGAAGGAGATCTGTGACGGCTTCGCCGGCTGGATCACCCTGGGTGACGAAGGCGTCGCGCGCGCTGATAAGACGCGTGTGCGCCTCGGCCGCCCCACCGTTCATGATCAACTGCCCGACGCCAGCGAGCGGATCGTCGGCGAACGCCGGTCCGTCGAGGTCCGTCGCCTCTTGTGCCGCGAGCGACACGCCGAGGAGTTGCAGCAGCAGCGCGGCGACGGCGATGCGCCGGCTCATTCGTGACTAACAGCTTTCCGTGCGTTCTTGACGAGCTCCCGCGCCTTCGCCGACCAGCGCTTCGCTTCCTCGGGATGCCCGGTGCTCGACTCCAGTCGCGCCAGGCGGTCGTAGATGCCCAACTTGATCTGCGCATCGCCGCCCATCAGAAGCATCGCCGTCTTCGACGAGGCGTTCAACGCCTTCATGTAATGAGTGCGCGCTTCGTCGTAGCGCTGCTGCTTGAAACGGAGATCGCCGAAATGCGACTCGATGGAGAAGTCGTACATGCCCTGGGAAAGGGTCGAGCCAGCCGTTGCCGCCTTCAACTCCGTCTCCGCCTTTTCGAGTTGTCCGACTTGAGTCAGCACGCTTCCGTACAGGTCGTGCGTTATGGGCTCAAACATATTCTGAAGCATCATCGACTTCATCATTTCCGCACCAGGCCCTTCGAGCATCTGGAGCATCTGCGGTGAAAGTCCCGGCGCAGCACCGAGAGCCAGCAACGTCTCGAGCTTGAGCGGCGCGGTCGAAGTCTTCGCCTCGTTGAGGATGGTGATGGCCTTTTCGATGTGGGGAATCGCCTCCGCCGGCCGCCCCAAGGCGACTTGGATCTGGGTCAAGCCGGTCAGCGCCAGCCATGCCCCCAACGGGTCGTTCTGCGCGCGCATCTTCCTGACCGCTTCCGCGAGGTTGTTTTGTGCACCCTCGATATTGCCTAGACCTGCATCGACCGTCCCCAGCTGCAGGAGCGTGATGGCTTCACCATGAAGGTCACTTTTCTCCCGCTGCTCCTGCAACGTTTTCGCGAGCTGCTGCCTCGCCTGCGGGCTCGGCTGGATGAGCGGTTGCTGTGTGATCTGCGCACCAAGCGAGTGCGCAAAGAGATAGAGCAGTACTGCGGCGATAGCGATACGACGTGTCATGAGCACCTCCTGGGGCGGCGATCCGTCACCCAGGCACCAAAGACACGGTTTCCGCTGGTTCGGTGATGCGAGGCTCGAGCACCAACCAAATCTGCTGATCCGTAGAGAAGGATCTTTCCTTCGACCGTTCGGAACAAACAAACCCAGCTACTTCGTGTCCATCCGCGAAGAGGCATTCATGTCACGACACGCCCTCCCCCTCGCCCGCGCATGCGCCATTCTTCGTTTCGCTCTTCTATGCGGGAGCGTACACGGTCAGGAGTATTACGGCGTCCCCATTGAAGACGGCGGTGTTGCCTTCCTCCTCGACGTGTCGGGAAGCATGGCCGAGCGCACGCCGCTGCGCGTGCCGGCAGGTACCGTCAAAGCCGATGAGGCGTGGCGATCCGGAACCCAACAAGGCACTAGCCGGCGCACCGGCACATCGGCGCCGCAGATCTCGAAAATGGAATCCGCGGGACGGGAGTTGCTGCATGCGCTGAATAGCCTGCGAGATGGAACGAACTTCACGATCATCACGTTCGGCAATCGGGCCGCGGAATGGCCCGGCGGAGTTGGCACGATGGGGTCCGCGTCGATCGCGCGGGCGAGAGCGTATGTCGGGAGAATGTCGGCAGCCGGCGGGACACCGATGGCCGAGGCACTGCAACTCGGTTTTCAAGTGCCAAACGTGCGAACGTTGTTCGTCGTATCGGACGGGCGGCCAACGACCGGTGAGGTCCTTGGGCTCGTGAAGCGGTTGCAGGAATCGCGTCAAGGACGGCGCACGGTGATCAACACCGTCGGCATCGGCCTCGATCAGGATTCCGCGCTTCTCTGTCAGCTCGCTCTGGACAACGAAGGCGTCTACGTCCGCGATCGCGAAGTCGCCTGCACCTTTTCTCCCTGTTCGCCAAACGATGGACTCGTCACGTTCTATCCGCCGGAAGCGATCCAGACGCCGCACGTCACACGCGTCTGTTCCTCTGCCGAGCATCCGGGTTGCACGCCGAAACTGGTCTACGACACGATGGTGTCCGAGGCCCGGTTGCAAATCGCGACGCGCGACCGGACGAAGGTGACGAATTGCCTCGAGATCGACGACCCCTACCCATCGACGATCGTCATCCATGACGACGGACTCGAGGCGACCAACTACACGCGTCCGGGAAATCCGTCCCATCCCGGAAAGACCACACGCATCGTCAAACAGCAAGGCGACGACGTCGTGGTGGAGACCACTGGCGCGGGCAAGCTCCGGCCCAGCGACTTCGAAGCCGTCGACCTCCTCCTGATTGAAGCTCTGCACAACAAGCTCGCGCCGAAGTCGGAAGCCGAGGCGCTACCGAAGAAGAAAGAAAGCGCGCCGCCAAAGAAGCCGGAAATCGACGCATTGCCGAAGAAGCCGGAAATCGAAGGGTTACCGAAGAAGAAAGATCCTGGCCGGAACAAGAAGAAACCGTAGTCCGCCAGCGCCTCTCGAGGCCTCATCGATCGACATTGCGACGGAGTGCTGACATGCCGCGCTGCTACATTCTGGTCTCCATCCTGCTGATCGCAGGCGCCGGGCGCGCGGATTCACTGAGGGACGCCGCCCTCGCCGCGTGTCGCCAACCTGGCAAAGCGCTCCGCGAAGGTCATTGCTCCTTTCTCTTCGGACTGGCCGCCATCGAGTCGCAGGACGTTGACGCCGGGCGTTTGCATCTGGAAGAGGCCGGACGGCGCTTTGAGGTCGCCGGCGATCCGGTCGCGGCGTGGAAGGCATTCTGGGTGCTGGTCGAATACGAGCGCAGGTTCGGCCGGCGGCCTGACCTCAAGCTCGCGGCTCTCGAGAAGACACTCGCGGTCGTAGAGAGGGCGAAGAGACGCGATGCACCATTTCCTCTCGCCGGCCTTGCGGAGCTTCGAGACATCCTGAATGGCTCGCCGCTGGCGCCGAGCTCCATCTACTCCCGATCTCTGCAGTTCTTCGAAGCGGTCTCGCGAGATGGATACGCCGCCGCGCTCATCGCGGTGGGAGAGCTCGAGAAAGCGGAGACGCAACTCGAGATTGCGTGCCAGCTCGCCGGGCCCTTCGGTGCGATGCTGGACCGCTCGATCGCGCGGAATGTCGGCGATCTGCGGCGGCGGCAATGGCGGCTGAACGAAGCCAGGGAGAGCTACCAAAAGTCGCTGGCCGCGCCGAAGATACAAGCGCCTTTCACCGTCGATGACCGGCAAGAGGGAGATTTAGCTGCACTGTATGGTCTTGCCGAAATCGAGGTACTCGGCGGGCGAACCGATGAGGCGCTGCGTTGGAACGATCGCGCGCTGGCCCTCGCGCGTGCCGCGGATGAACAGGCGGCGGAGTTGTCGCTGCTCAACCATCGCGCCACAATCCTCGAGCGAGGAGGCCGCTTTGGCGCCGCGGAACACGTCTATGCGAACGCCCTGTCGGTCGCCAGGGCGAACGGGGATGTGAAGGGACAGGTGACACTCCTCCTGGGCCGTGCCTCCATGGACCAGGACCGTGGCCGCTACGGAGCGGCAATCGCGAACAGCGAAAAGTCGCTGGAGGTTCTCGACACGATCAACGATCCGCTGCTCAAGTCAGCGGTTCTGGCCCAGCTGGCAGGGAGGTATTTCGAGCTCGGCGCGGATGACGGCGCCACTTCCGGGCTCGAGAAAGCGCGAGAGCTGGTCGGCAAAAGTGGAGCCGGGCTAGGAAAGACACTGCTTGATGTCGTCGTGACTGGCCACACCGGCACGCCTGCGGATTTGAATCAAGCGCTCGATCGCTTGTTGCAGCGGCCCGAAGTGCGCGAGATGGAGAACATGCGGGAGCTCGCGGCACTCCTCCGTGCTGCTACCGGACCAAACCCTGTAGGCGATTTGAACGCCGTGCATCGCAGTGAACTCGTTCTCAAAGGGCCTGAATCCGAGCTCCTCGGAATGCTGTCCCTTCTCGACCAGAGGTCCTTTCCCGCCGCGCGGGAAGCTGCGATGCGGATTCTCGCCCTGAATCCGAACGCCGAACTCCGTGCCATCGTGTTCGCAGTCGTCGCCGTTACTTACGGGGAAGAAGAGCAGTGGGAGCGATGCATCGAATATGTGACCAAGGCGTCGGAAGCGTTCGATGCCGCGCTGGATGGCGTGTTGGTGGACGACCTCCTTGGCGGATTCCTTAGCGGCAAACGGTTTTTCTTCGACATGTTGATCGAAGCGTTGATCCTGACGAACCGTGCGGATCAGGCTTTTGAGGTCTCAGAACGCGCGCGTGCACGCGCATTCCTGCAGCTCGTCGGCAATCGCCGCATTCGGCCCAGGAGTGCTACGGACAGTCCTATCACCCGAGAGGCGGAAACGCTTCGAACGCAGATCGCGCGATGGCAGCAGGAGGCTCGGATCGCGCCGTCGAGAAGACTCGAGGACGATCTTCGCGGCGCCCGTCTGCGCTACACCGGGCTGAGGACGCGCCTGAAGGCCTCCGATCCCGAATATTCGTCAATCACCGCCACCGAGGCGGAGCCGATCGAGGCCATTCGTGACGAGCTGCCACCCGCCACGAGCTTGCTCAGCTACTTCGTCTCTCACGGCGTGGTTCACGCGTGGGTGCTCGACCGCACGATGCTCGAACATGTGCTGCTGCCCGTCGACGAAGCATGGATCGATAGCGCGACGTGCGCGATGCGACAGTTTGGCCAAAGCGCGCGTGGAGTGCACGTTCTGACCGCTTCTTGCAACGAGGTCACGCTCGACGCGATGTACGAGCGGCTGTTCGCGCCGCTACGCAAACATGTTCGCAACCCGCGGCTCATCATCGTGCCGCACCTCGGCCTGCACTACCTACCGTTTGGCGCGTTTCGCGACCCGGCCACACAGCGGCATCTGATCGAGGACTACACCATCACCTACGCGCCGAGCGCGAGCACCATCCGCTTTCTGCGCGAGAAAGAGACGCCCGTGAATGGACGCGCTCTCGTTATCGGCGCGCCCGCGGGAGTGTCACCGGAGCTGCCGGGAGCGTTGCGCGAGGCCATGATCGTCGGCACCGAGCTGCACTCGGTGCCGATGGTGGGGACCGCGGCGAAAGAGAGCCTCCTGTATCACCTGAAGGGCGACGTCGATCTCGTGCACATCGCCGCGCACGGGTTCTACGAGGCCGACACTCCCCTCTTCAGCCGCATCGCGCTGGCCGAGGGCGATGGGAGTGACGGCAATCTCGAGGTCCACGAGATTCTGTCGGACGTTGACCTGACCGGCGTGAATCTCGTCGTCCTCTCGGCATGTCAGACCGCCCTCGGTAAGAGCAACGCCGGCGACGACATCGTCGGTTTGACGCGCGCTCTGCTCTATGCGGGGACTCCCGGGGTGATCTCGACGCTATGGGACATCCCCGACCGGGCGACAACAACACTGATGAGCGATTTCTACTGTCGCCTCCTCAGCGGCGAGTCCGCTGCTGACGCGCTGCGGCACGCGCAGTTGCGGATGTTGCACGGCGACTATCCGGATCCGCGCGATTGGGCAGCATTCACGCTCAACGGCGATCCGGAAGGCCGGTGGAATACCTCTGGTGCAATCGCGGCCGCCGGAAATTGACTTCGCCACAACAACAGGCGGCGATGCGGCACACACTCTCCGTTTTTCCTGACGGACGGGATACTCCGACTTTTTCTCAAGGACCGTGTCTGTTGGACAAAACCCGTGATCAGGTTTCTCACTGTATTTCTGTTGGGGCTTCTTTCAGTGCGACCCGCAGGACCCGGCGCGGTCGACGACTCGCGTGGCGTAATACCACTTCGCACGGAAGCAACTCCCCTTGCCGCCGACGCGTTCGACCGCAAGGAATCCGCCGCGCTCTTTGTCGGTGTGCGACTCTTTCCCTATGACAGGACGCTCGCCGACGTGCGCTACGCGGTTGACGACGCCATCGATCTGGCGTTCATTCTCGCCCTCGATGAGCGAGTCCGGCTCGTCGAGGCCGATCGCGTCGTGCTGGCGTTGTCGGGAGAGCCGCAGAAACCGGAATCGCAGCGCAACCTCAAACGCCTCGTGGCTGCCGGCGCGCAGGTTCGCCCAGCCGGGCAAGCCGACATCCTCACCGCGGTGGACGAACAGGCGCGGGCGGTCGGCCAACATGGACTGCTCATCATCACTTTCGCTGGTCACGGCGTCAGCTCTGACGGCACGCAATACCTACTGACCGCGTCATCCGTTCTGCGACACCGGGAAACAGCAGTGTCGGAGAGCCTGATCCGCGACATCGCCTCGAAGTCGGCCGCGGGCCGCACTTTGATCCTTGTCGACGCCTGCCGGGAACGATTGCGGGACGACCAACGAAATGGTGAGCCTGATCCGCGGTCGGCCGCATCTCTGATGCAGGCGATGACCGAAACGCGAGGGCAGGTTGTGCTTTCGGCCGCGGCGGCGGGACAGTACGCCTACGATGACGACGCTCGTCGCAACGGAGTCTTCACTGCGGCGGTGATTGACGGCCTTCAGTGCGAGGCAGCGACAGATGAACACGGCCTCATCACCGTGGACAAGCTTGCCCAGTTCGTGGAGCGGCGCGTGCTCTCCTGGATTCGCAAAAACCGAAACGTCGAGATCGCGCAGGCAACAGGTCACCTGGGACGGTCGGGCGCGGACGATGCCGCTCGCGGTCTGCCGTCGCGTCGCCTCCACCAGACAATCCGACTGCACGATCGCGATCGGGTCATCACCCGACGACGCGACGGTGAGTTTGGATGGACAGGTTGTCGGAAAGACTCCCCTTTCCATCCGGCTCGCCCAGGAGCAGCGAGGTGAAGTCATTCTCGTGAAATCGGGCTACCGGGCCGCCACAACGGAGGTCGACTGCCGTCGATCCGAACCGGTATACCTCACGCTGCGGCCACGCGCCAGCGTGTTTCAGGTGTTGCTGAGCGACGACTTCCGCGACAACCGGAACAATTGGTCCCTGCCGACGGAGTACGGTGCGTCAGCACAATTGAAGGATGGGAGTTATCTACTGGGCACGAGGGACGGGGGACTTACCTTCACTATCGTGACGCCAGACATGGACCCAGACGCCGATTTCGCAATCTCGGTGACAACCCGGTACCTGAGTGGACCGAAGGACTCGGCCTTTGGACTGATCTGGGGAGCAAAACCGGACAGTTTCTGGCTGTTCGCGATTAACGCACAGGGAAATGCGTCCGTTGGCGCGATCAACCTCAACAGAGGTGGGGGACCCGTGAATGACATCGGCGTCATTCATCAGGCGATCCGAACGAACGGGGCGACGAATCGGCTGAAAGTAGCGAAGACCGGAGACCGGCTTCGATTTTCTGTCAACGACGTCGTCGTGTACGAGATGGGACTGCAACCATTTTCCGGCCCTGGAATCGGCCTCATCGCACTGGACGGGCCCCTGATCGCCGCCTTCGACGACTTCAAAGTCGAGGGGAGTCGGAATTAGCGCGTGGCAGCGGGCGACATTTTCGCCAATACGGTGTCTCTACATGTTGCAGCGTTGACCATCGTGAACGGTCCATGACCTCTCACGCTCCACTGTAGTCTGCGGATGAGACGCTTCTACTTTCACCGGTCCGGTTCCATGTCCCGGTCGATGATCAGAATTCGCTTGAGGACTTCTTCAGAATGCTGTGTATCGTGGCTCGCTATGCCGGCCGGGTTCTCCGTTTCGAGCTCCCAACGGGACGCGTCCGATTTGGTTCGGCTCCCGATAATGACCTGTGCATTCCTTTCCCCGGCATTTCGCGGCGGCATGCACAGATCGAGCGGACGGAGCACGGCGCTCTGATTCGCGACCTCGGATCCAAGAACCTGCTTGTAGTCAACGGCGTGGCCGTGACCATGGCGGAATTGCCTCTCAATGCCACACTTCGTGTCGGCCGCGCGACGCTATCGCTCGAGGAAGCACGGACAGCCGATCTGCAAATCGCGCTCGAGGTCGGAGAGAACACCGTCAACTCGCCATCCGAGGAGACGCGCACTGAGCATGACTCCTCGACCGGCGGCCCGACGGCGGCACTGCAGCTCGTTCGCAATTACGAGGGAATGTCGCACCGCGTGTTTCTACGAACTCTCAACACGAGACTGAACGAAGCGCGCGAAGTCCTCTCCGCCGAAACGATGGCGCTCGGGAGCTGGACCGAAGACGGAAGAATCTCCATCCGTTCGATCGCAGGCTCGCTTCCGGATGACGACGTTCTGAAGCGAATCGCCCCGGGCAAACGCAAACGGCTGAACATCAGGCGACAAATCGAGAACGTCGTCGAGGCTGTGCACGGCCGGCGTTGGTGCATGGCCGTCTTCGGGCACGATCAGCGTCCGGCGCAATGGCAAATCGACTTCATTGAGTATCTGGCCTGCAAATCCTTTGGGCCGGAGTCCGAGCCGGCAGCCGCAGGGGCTTCGCCCGACGCGCCTCTGCCCGTTCCTGATTCGATGGTGATCGGATCCTCCGCGCTGATGCGCTTGGCGATGGACCAACTCCGCGCTACCGCGGGCAGCGACCTGGATGTGCTGCTCACGGGAGAGACGGGCACGGGGAAAGAACTCTTTGCACGGCTCGTTCATGCGGCCGGGAAAAACGCCACAGGACCGTTCGTAGCCATTAATTGCGCCGCAATCCCATCAGAGCTGCTGGAGGCGGAGCTATTCGGCGTGCACGGCCGCGTTGCCACAGGCGTCGACCCGAGGTCCGGCCGCTTCGCCCAGGCGGAGGGGGGTTCGCTCTTCCTCGACGAGATCGGCGAGCTTCCGGACCGCCTTCAGGCCAAGCTGCTGCGCGTGCTTCAGGAGCGAGAGATCCTGCCACTGGGTGCGGTCCATCCGCGTCCGATTCATCTTCGCGTGATCGCCGCGTCCAACCGTAACCTGCTCCACCTGTCGCGCAACGGCGCATTCCGGCCCGATCTGTACTATCGCCTGAGTGCCCTCCGGTTCGACCTTCCCGCATTGCGCGACCGGCGCGAGGATATCCCCGGGCTCACGCTGGCATTCGCGAACGAGGCCGCGGCGCGTCAACACAAGAACGTCCGGGGCATCAGTCGCTCCGCGCTCGAGGCGTTGATCGACTACGACTGGCCGGGGAACATCCGCGAGTTACGGAATCAGGTCCAGCGAGCGATGCTGATCTGCGAGCCGAACGGGCTTCTCGACGCATCGCATTTCGAACTGGAGCCACCCCCGACTCCGCCGCCACGCACACCCGACGCCGCAACGGCAGAATCCGCGCCGATCGAACCGCTCGCGCCACTGCACCTGCAAGTCGAATCGCTCGAGCGCGGCGCCATCTCCCGAGCTCTCGGCCAGTGCAACGGCAACCGCAGTGCCGCGGCACGACTTCTCGGCATCACGCGCAACGGACTCGCACTGAAATTGCGAAGGCTGGGACTCTCGTGATGTATTGCCGCGCCGAGACTGAAACCGTCGATGTTTTCTCCGGCGGCCTCGAAGACGCGGCGATTACGATCATCCCACCCGGCACGCGTCTCGGGTCCCGTTATGCCATTCGCGACGTCCTCGGCATCGGCGGCTCCTCCGTCGTCTATTCCGCCGACGACTCCAGGACCTCCCGTGCTGTCGCCGTGAAAGTCCTGCGACCGGATCGGTTGACCGAAGCGACACTCGTGCGTTTCCGGCACGAGGCCGCGGTTGCGCGAGAAGTCCGTTGTCCGCACCTCGTGCGCGGGTTCGACTACGCCGAAGGGCCGCCCACGTATCTGACCATGGAGCTCGCGCGCGAGGGAACGCTTGGGAATGCTTTGAAGAACGGACCGTTGCCCGTCGCCGCCGCGATCAACATCGCCGAGCAGGTCCTTTGTGCGCTGTCGGTCCTACACGAACGCTCCATCATCCATTGTGACGTCAAGCCGGGGAACATCCTCGTTGACGCTGGCGCGCGGGTCCTGCTCGGCGATTTCGGACTGGCCCGTCAAACGAACGCACGCTTAGAGAGCGATGGAAACAAGAGCGTCATCGGGACGCTCGAATATCTCGCACCGGAACAGGCGCTGGGACAGGCCGTCGACGCCCGCACCGACCTCTACGCCCTCGGGATCGTCCTGTTCGAGATGCTCACCGGAGCCGTACCGCACCGCCGCGCATCGTCACTGGGAACGCTGCTCGCACACATTCAGAAGCCGGCCCCGAACGTACGGGAACTGCGTCCCGCGATACCCTCATGGCTCGCCGCACTGATCGTCTGTCTTCTCGACAAGCAGCCACGAAAGCGCTTTGTCTCGGCCAGTGCCGTGCTACATGAAATCGCGCGGTGCCGGGCGCATTCCGGGCCTGTAGTTGCCATTGCGCAGAATCGTGGCATCCCTGCGCATATCGTTGGCGCAAAGGCGCCCAGTCACTTGGCAATTTGAACGAAAATGCCATGAATTTATAGGCACAGCCAGTGCAAAAGACAGACGCGAATCGGGGTCGTTCACCACAAACAACATCAATTGGAGGTTTCTATGTCTCGTGTGAGGCTTTTCGTTTCATTGCTCGTTCTCCTGGGCGCGGTTGCGGCGTTTGCGGATGACCCGCCGTCCGACACGGTCGTCCAGCGTCCATGGCTGCGTCCGTGTCTTGATACGGGCTCGGTCACGCACGACCAGTACGAGTACAAGTGTACGTCCACAGACTCGAACGTTCAGGTTTACAACTTCTACACGCGTAACGAATACCTGAAAGACGCCGTCTACCGGGTCGAGCGCACGCAGAGCAGCTTCTACGCGTACGCCGTCAAGCAATCCTTGGAGGTCGCACGACCCACCATGCTCGACAACTCGGCGGCGCTGGTCGCTCAGCGCGAGATACCCAAGACCACGACCACGTCTGGATGGGTCTACAAGAAGAAAGAGTAGCTCATGCCGCAGCGGCCCGTAGTCAGTCAACGCTCCGCCCGGTTTGGCCGCCTCTCCCTGCGAGCGGCCGCTGCAGCGATCACCGGAGTCCTCTCGTTTCTCTCATGCACATCGGTGGACGGCCCCGATCAACCACCGACACCGATCGCGACTCCCGACCGCAGCGCCAGCCACTGGGATGCGGTGAGGATCGCGTCACTACCGATCCACACGGCCGCCGTAATGACCGATCTCCCACTCCTGCTCGATGGCCGCTTGTGGCCCGGCTACACCCTCGCATCGCATCCGCTGCTGATCGATGTCGCCGGCGAGGCGTTGTACTGCATCGGCCGTTGCGTGGCCGGGCTGACCAGTCCCCTGCGAGCGAACGAGAGCGCAGGCCGTTTCACCGCGAGCTACTCGTTCGTTCCCGGCACGGCAGTCGGGCTCACAGACGAGCAGACAGTCGTCGTTGTGAAGTTCGACCCGAAGCGCGAGGATCCGAAAAACATCGTCTTGACCGCCATTCACGAGGGATTTCACGCTTACTACCAGATCGACCGCGAGAATGATGTGCCGCTCGAGATGCGTCTTCCCGACAATCCCCAGTCCGGTGCCTACGCGTCGCGCGCGGAGCTTCAGAATGCATATACCGCAAAGGCCGAGCGGAACGGGCTCCTCTCGCGCGAGATCCGGACGCTGGCGCGGGCCGCGCGAGCCGGCGCAGAGATGCGCACCGAAGACGGCGGCGCGCTTGCCTGCGTCGACGAGTTCATCGAGTTGAGGCGAATCCGCCATCGTGACCTACCGACTCCCAACGTGGAGGAGGACATCTGGGAACGAACCGAAGGCATTCCGCTCTATCTGGAGCGCGCCGCTGCGGCACTCCTCGCCCGTCCTGACACGAGCGTTCTCGGGCAGACGATCGACTACGGCGTTGTGCCGGATCTTTCGATGGTGCCGTACTTCTCGATCACGGGCGCTCTCGAGGCCGTGATCCTCGATCAACTCGAGCGTGACGAATGGCGCACCTGGGTGTTTCCCGGGCGATCGGGAGAAGGGCTCACGCTGTTCGACGCCGTTGTCCGCGCCCGAAGCGCATCCCTCCACGTTCCATCCGCACCGTGCCCCGCCAATACAGGAGCCCAACCATGAACATGCACCGTCTCACGACTCTCACCGCCGCCGCGTCCCTCGTCGCCCTTGGTGTGGCGGCTCAGTCCACGCTTCCGGCTCCAATTCACGTCTCCGATCCGCCGTCACAGTGGAAGTGCGAGCGCCCAGCGGAGGCACCGGCCGGGCTGGTCGCGGAGGGAGTCACGACGCCTCCGCTCCTCGCCTGCCGCGACGACCGTGGCGCGATGCTGCTCCTCTCTCTCACCGATTTGTCGACGTCGCGCACCGGCTATTCGGTCGATGCGCTCGTCAGCGGGGCCGAGGAGCAATTGCCCGGGTCGTGGCGCGTGCAGAAAAAGAGCTCCGCGTTCGAGGCGAGACAGACGCCGTCCCGGCTGGGCGTCGCGCACGTGAGGCTCGTCGGAAACGGGAACGGGATGACCTTCGCGGACGGCGGATCCACGCCGACGCTGGTCCTGATGGAACAGGTGCCGCTCGCCTACTCCGACCTCTCGACGAGATCGCGGCACCAGTACATCTTCGCGTTCGAGCTTCGGACGCCGTTGCCGCCGGAAGCACAGCGGAAGGCGGCCATCGCCGAGCGCGAAACGCAGCTCGAACGCTGGGTCGACACCCTCGCCGTCGACAACTCGGTGGCCCGGCTGCAGCCTTCGGAATTCGAGTTTCTCGCCGCTGAGCGTGCCGACCAGGTTCCGCCGCCGACAGTCGCCGCTTCTACCGTTCCGCGGCCTTCGCCTGCCGAGGCGACCGCAAAGGCGTTCATCGCCGCCGACTCCGGCGAGCTCGCCGAGACGACCATTCGCGAGTTGGAGGAGCTGGCGCACACGGACTCGACCCTCGGCTCCGCAGCCGCGGAGACCCTGCGGCGCGCCCGCATGCGTGCCGCGGCCGCACGCACGCCGGAGGTCTGGCGGGCGATCGCGACGAACACGCCGAAAGCGGCCCTGCCAGGACGTGTCGCGGTGTTTCTCTCCGCCGCGCTGACGAACAACGACGCAACGGCGTCCGGCGCTGTGATCGCCTCCGCGACGGAAAGCTCGCTGACGCTGGCCAGCTTTAGCGACGGCGACCTCCAGTCGATCTTCGAGGGTCTCCAGTCCTCCCCCGATCTGCTCGCGGACGGGGGTGGGCCGGCGCTCGCCATTGACGGCGCTCGCGACGGCGAACGCCTCGCCCGACTGCTGGCCCGATCCGGTATGACGTTCGTCGACATCGCGACACTGGCTCGACCAAAGGCGCCGAACGAAACGCGCTGGAAACTGCTCCGCTCGATGCCCGCCACCTCTCTGCCGGTGTACGTTCGATCGGGCCGAAATCTCGGCCGCCTCGCCCGCGACGGCACGGACGCCCGTTTTGAACGATTCGCGAGTCTCGTCGATGTGGCGCGCGCCATGCGAACCACAGGTGCACGGAATGGCGCAACTGCGCGGTAACTTGCGCGAAGTCAACCTCGTCGCCGCGAATGCGCGCGCTCCCTATCTCTGATGCGTCCCGCAAAAATACGTCGTCCGCCCAAACACCACCGCCCTGCGAATCGTGCCGCCGCAGCGGGGGCAGCGCTCGCCTTCTTCGCGGTGATGGATGAGGAAGCGCGGAGGATGATCGGCGTTGCGTTCGTGGCGGGTGATGGCGTTGCGGAGGATGCGGCGCATCGTGGTGAAGATCGTGCGGCGTTCGGTGTCGGTGAGACGGTCGACGGGGCGGCGGGGGTGGATGTTGGTTTGGTAGAGCGTTTCGTCGACGTAGAGGTTGCCGAGGCCGGCGACGAGGTCTTGCGACATCAGGAGGGATTTGATGGCGCCGCGGCGGTTGGCGAGGAGGTTGGAGAATTTCGTTTGCGTGAATGGAGGCGCGAGAGGGTCGGCGCCGAGACCGCGGGCTTGGATAAAATCTTCGGGCGAGTCGATGAGCTCGGCGAGGCCGAAGAGGCGGACGTCTTCGAAGGCGAGGTGGGCGCCGCCTTCGAGGTCGAAGACGATTTTGGCGAAGCGGGGTTCGTTGCTTTTGTCGCGGTAATAGGCGAGGTCGCCGGTCATGCCGAAGTGGAGGTGGAGCCAGACGCCGCCGGCGTCGGCGAAGAGGTGTTTGCCGTGGCGGCGGACGCTGGTGAAGGAGCGGCCTTTCAGTTTCCGCGCGAAGGTTTCTTTGCGGATGTCGGCGAGGATGCGCTCGTCGCGGACGTGGACGCGCTCGATGCGCTGGTTCAGCGCATGACGCGCGAAGTAGCGCGTGAAGATTTCGACCTCGGGTAGTTCGGGCATGGCGATTGGTTGTCGGTTGTCAGTTGTCGGTTGTCTGGGCGGTTGGATTCAAGCGACGACTCCCAGAGAACTGAGACCCGATAACCGACTACTGCTTCGCGATCCACGCGTCGATCCGCTCCTCCAGCTCTTGCAGGGGCAACGCGCCGGCGCCCAATACCTCGTCGTGGAATTTGCGGATGTCGAATTTCGGGCCGAGGGCTTTTTGCGCGCGGTCGCGGAGCTCGAGGATTTTGAGTTGGCCGACTTTGTACGAGAGCGCCTGGCCGGGCCAGACGATGTAGCGGTCGGTTTCGGCCTGAATTTCCACTTCGTCAATGGCGGAGTGATCGCGGAAGTACTTCACGACCTGATCGCGGGTCCATTTCTTCGAGTGCAGGCCGGTGTCGACGACGAGGCGGATGGCGCGGAGCATTTCGTCATTGAGGCGGCCGTAGTCACTGTAGGGGTCCTGATAGAAGCCGATCTCCTTGCCCAGGCGCTCGGAGTAGAGCGCCCAGCCTTCGACGAACGCGGTGTAGCCGCCCTGCTGGCGGAACGGCGGCAGATCGGTGAGCTCCTGTTGAATCGAGAGCTGCATGTGATGTCCGGGGACACCTTCGTGATACGCGGTGGATTCATTGGAAAGCGTCTTGCGCGACGTCGCTTCGTACGTGTTCACGTAGACGCGACCGGGACGCGCGCCATCGGGTGAGCCGGTCTCGTACGACGCGCCGGCGGCTTCCTTCTCGCGGAACGCGGGCACGGGGACGACTTCGAGTTTTCCCTTCGGCAGACGGCCGAAGAGCTCGGGGAGTTTCGCGTACATCTGATCGATGAACTTCGTGTACTGATCGATGATGAACGGTCCCGACTTGGCCTTGAGATCGGGATTGGCTTCGATGGCCGCGTTGAAGCTCTTCATGTCGTCGAAGCCGAAACGTTTGGCGATCTGCAGCATGTCTGCTTCGATGCGCGCGACTTCGCGCAGGCCGATCTCGTGGATCTGCTCGGGGGTGAGATCGGTGGTGGTCTGGTTCTTCACCTGGAACGCGTAGCGCGCCTTGCCGTTCGGCAGCGACCAGACGCCGACGTCGGTCCTTCCCTTCGGCGCGTATTCGTCGCGGACGAATTGCGCGAAGCGCTCGTACGCGGGGATGACGTTCGCGTCGATCGACGCGAGGACCGCGGCGCGGATGCGCTGGCGGTCGGCTTCGGGGACGGCGTCGGGGAAATTCGCCAGTGGCTGTGCGAACGGTGAGGCCTCCCCTTTCGAATCGGCGATGCTCTTGGCCTGATCGGCGACTTTCTCCAGGAGGAACTTCGGCGGCATGAGACGCGCGGCCATGCCCTTGCGCATGTTGGCGATCGTGTCGTCGATCGACTTCGGGAACTTCGCCAGGCGGGCGATGTAGTCGTCGTAATCCTTCATGGTGGCGAAGGGGATCATCGACGGCAACTGTGCGGCGCCGAGGTGGATGCCGCCCATCTGATTGACGGGCATCTGCCAGGAGTTGAACTTCGCTCCTTCGAGTCCGCTGCGAAGATCGCGGACCATGAGGTTGCGATTGAGGCGCTCCTGCTCGGAGAAGCCGCGCGTATCGATGGCTTCGAAGCGCGCGAGGAACTTGCGCGTCATCGCCAGGTCGTCGCGCACGGCTTTCTGGGAGGAGTCGCTGACCTGATCGTTGTAGCGGCGATCACCGAGGATCGAGGCGAACTCGGGATTCACTTTGAGCGTGTACTCCCACTGCTCCTTGAGAAGGTCGTTCAGCGCTTTGCGGCGGCGATCGAGGTCGGCGGCCGAGAGCTCCTGTCCGGCGAGTGTGCCGGCGTACACGAGCAGGCTGAGTGCGGCGAGCGCGAGCTTTTTCATGGGCGAGAGTCTAGCGCGTTGTTCTCGGTTGTCGGTTGTCGGTTGTCCGTGACTCCACGCCACTTCGCAGACAACCGACAACCGACAACTTTCCAAGAAGCGGTTTCACATTTGCATCGCGAGCGGCAGACTCGACAATGCTTGGCACCTCGGGGACGCCGTATCGCGCGCTGATCGTCGAAGACGACCCGGCGATCAGCAAGCTCGTACAGAAGCTGCTCACGCGGCGCGCCATCGCGGCCGACGTCGCGCCTGACGGGCGCGTAGCGATGGAGAAGCTGACCACGACCGCCTACTCCGTGGTCATCCTCGACCTCATGATTCCGGAGGTCGACGGCTTCGCCATCATCGAGTTTCTGAAGGCGAAGCGCCTGAACATCCCGGTGGCGGTGGTCTCCGCGGTCTCGCAGCAGGCGCTGACGAAGCTCGACCTCGACATCGTGAAACTGGTGATCGCCAAGCCGTTCGACGTGGACGAGCTGACGAAGGCGGTCGTGAAGCTCTGCGAGGAGTCGGAATGACGGGCGCTCGATTTGCAGGAAGGGCGGATCGATGACTGCGCCGCTCGATCTGGTCGAATGCACGCACTGCCAGTCCTGGTTCACCGCCGCCTCGGCCGACGAGTTTTTCTGCCACGCCACGAAACGCTGCAGGCGCGATCGCGGCCTCTGGAGCGCTCCCCTGCCCTTGCCGCCAAAATCGGCGGCGGCGCCGCGCGAAACTCAAAAATAGACGTTCACCGAACGATCACCGCGCCGAAACGCCGCGCCTCCTTCTCCATGCGATCATCCGCGCATGCGAAAGATCAACACTCTCCTGCTCTGCACACTCTTCCTCGCCGTCGCGGCGATGGCGGAGGAACCGAAGAAGCCGCTCAGCCCTCCCGCGAAGGCGGAAGGAACGATCGGCGGAAAGAAGCTCACCATTGATTACAGCGCGCCGTCGAAGCGCGGCCGCGAGATCATGGGCGGGCTCGTGCCGTACGCCAAGGTCTGGCGCACCGGCGCAAACGCGGCGACGACGCTGGTCACGACCGGCGACGTCATGATCGGCAGCGTCCACGTTCCTGCCGGCACGTACACGCTCTACACGATCCCCGGCGAAAAGGAATGGACGCTGATCGTGAACAAGCAGAACGGTCAGTGGGGAACGGATTACGACGAAAAGCAGGACCTCGGCCGCACGAAGATGAACGTGCGCGCGGTCAAGGACACAGTCGAGACGTTCGTGATCGGCATCAAGTCGGTCAGCGACAAGACCGGCCTGCTGACGCTCACCTGGGAGAACACCGAGGCGAGCGTGCCGGTGATGGTGCACTGATGAGTTGACGGGAGACACGTGACAGGGGTCGTGAGTGGGTTGAGCGCGTAACCCCAACATGTCATCCCGAGCGTCGAGCGAGGGACCTGGGCGGTGGGCGGCTCGAGGCATGTATTCCGCGGCACCCGTCCCCCAGGTCCCTCGCTCGACGCTCGGGATGACATGGGGTCGTCCTCGCAAAATTGGCAGCTTCGTGAGCAGTCACGAGTCACGAACTTCCCTCGTAGGAAGACGTCGACCCGAGATGGATTTATCGACTCGATGAGCGCGACTTTCTTTGCTCCAGCCCCGGCAGGAGCGTTACTGCGTATCAGTTACGCAGTGCGCGTCGCGCACCCAACATGTCATCCCGAGCGTCGAGCGAGGGACCTGGGCGGGTGGGCGGCTCAAGGCACGTGAATACGCGCCGCCCGTCCCCCAGGTCCCTCGCTCGACGCTCGGGATGACATGGGGTTGTCCTCGCAAAGTGGGCAGCATCGTGAGCGATCACGCATCAAGACGCCTCGCTTCGCTCGTACGATAAATCGACCCATGATGGGTTCATCGACTCGATGAGTGCGACTTTCTTCGAGCGCCGCCAGCCTTTCAACTGCTTTTCACGCGCGATCGCATCTTCGACGCGCGTGTACTCTTCAAAGTATACCAATCGGGCCACGTTGTATCTCGACGTGAAGGACTGCGGATATTTGTGCGAGCGATGTTCGGCGAGTCGCTGCTCGAACTTGCTGGTGATGCCGATATAGACAACGCGTCGAAGGCTGGCGAGGATGTAGATGTAATACAGCTTCATGAACCCGAGGCTACCTCGGGCTCGACGCGTGAACGCAATGCTCTACGCGGCCTATCGTTACTTGATCGCGATCGCTCTTGCCTGCTTGATGTCCGTCACGCCTTTGAACGCTTTCTCCACCGCGTCCTGCATCAGCGTGCGCATGCCTTGTTCCATGGCGAGTTTGCGGAGGTCGTCGATGGGGGCGCGGCTTTGGACGGCTTTCTTGAGTTCGTCGGTGCCGGCGAGCAGCTCGTGGACGCCCATGCGGCCTTTGTAGCCGGTGTTCGATGCAGGCGGGGCAGCCTTTCGGGCGGTAGAGCATCATGTCGGCGGAGTAGGTGATGCCCGTTCCCGGCCAGTATTCGTAGCCGTAGGCTTCGATGATCTCTTCGAATTCTTCCGGCGTCGGGTGGTAGCCCTCTTTGCACTTCGTGCAGAGGACGCGAATCAGGCGCTGGGCCATGATGCCGAGGAGCGCGTCGGCGAAGTTGAAGGGGTCGATGTTCATGTCGAGCAGACGCGTGATCGTCTCCGGCGCGGAGTTGGTGTGCAGCGTCGAGAAGACGAGGTGGCCGGTGAGCGAGGCTTCGATGCCGATGGCGGCGGTCTCGTGATCGCGCATTTCGCCGACCATGATGACGTCGGGATCGGCGCGCAGGAACGAGCGCATGGCCGCGGCGAAGGTGAAGTCGATCTTCGGTTGCACCTGCACCTGCCGCAGGCCCTTCTGCGTGATTTCGACCGGGTCTTCGGCGGTCCAGATCTTCATGTCCTCGGTGTTGATGAAGCCGAGCGCCGAGTGCAGCGTGGTGGTCTTGCCCGAGCCGGTCGGGACCGACGACGAGACAGATGCCGTACGGCTTGGCGAGGATCTCTTTGAACTCGCGCCAGGTTCCGATCGCTGAAGCCCATCTTCTCGAGCGGCAGCGGCTTCGACGCGGCGAGGATACGCATGACGACGTCTTCGTTGCCGTTCGCCGTCGGGATGGTGGCGACGCGCAGCTCGATCGTTCCCTTCGAGTACTTGAAGCGGATCTTGCCGTCCTGCGGCTTGCGGCGCTCGGAGATGTCGAGCTTGGCCATGATCTTGAGGCGCTGCACGAGCGCGTTGCGGTGCGCTCCGGGAACTTCCATGAACTTCTGGCAATCGCCGTCGATGCGCAGGCGGATCGTGCAGGGATTGCTGCGGACCGTCGGGCTCGACGTGAATGTCCGAGGCGCCGCGGGCGAAGGCTTCGATGATGAGCTGGTTGGCGAGCTTCACGATGCCGGAGTCGGTCTCGTCGATCTCCGGCTCCGCGGAGTCGTGATGTCCTCGATCTCGACCTTCTCCCCTTCGCCGAGCGAGTCGAGGATCTTCGCCAGATCGGCGCGAGTCGGTCGTCGACTCGCTCTCCTGCTTCTCGCCATACGACGTCGCGATGTAGGCCATGATCTCGTGGCGCATGGCCACCCAGAACTCGTAGCGCGGTGCGAGGTTCATCGCGCGGATGCCGTCGAGGCGCGTGAGGTCCTGAGGGTCTTCGACGGCGACGACGAGCAGTCCCGGACGACGCTCCACCGGCGCCGCGCCATGCTTCTTCCAGATGTCGGCGGCGACGCGATCCCTGAGATCGGTTGGGATGGACTGCGCGCCGTCGTAGTTGAACCACTGCGACGAGTAGTACGCCGCCAGCGAGCGGCCGATCTCCTCGCGCGGGACGTTGTAGTCGTCGATCAGCACCTTCTCGACGTTGATGTTGTTGACGCGAGCGTTGCTGACGGCCTGCTCGAGATCCTTCTCCGAGACGACGCCTTTGTCGATGAGCAGACCGAACTTCGAGGGCTTGGTCTGCCGCGTGACGCGATGCTGGTTGTAAAAGGCGATGCCGAGGATGCGCGCGATCTCCTCGGCGGCATCTTCATCGAGCGACGTGAACGCCGGACCATGCTTTTTGTTGATGAGCTGCACGACGCCGAGGAGGTACTTCTCGAAGAGGATCGGAACGGCCAGAACCGATTTCGTGCGGAAGCCGGTCTGCTTGTCCCAGCGCTGGTCGAAGCGAAGGTTGGCGTGGAAGCGTTGCAGCTCCGAGGCCTCGTAGGCGTCTTTGATGTTGATGGTCTTTCGCGCCAGCGCGGTGAAACCGGCGATGGATGCGAACGACTTCGGAACGCGGATCTCTTTCGGGACGTCGCCGATTTTCTGGAGCGAGTAGAGCTCCTGGTTCTTCGTATCGATGGCGTAGATCGTCAGACGCTCGGCCTCGAGCAGCTCGAGGATCTTGTCCTTGAGCGTCATCAGGATGTGCGGGATCGACTCCGCGGCGTTGATCTGATTCGTGATCGGAGTGAGCTTTTTTCGGAACTCCAGCTCCCTCTCCATCGAGGACGGCGAGGCCTGAACGGTCATCGTGAGCTCTCCTGGTGTCGACCGGTAACTGGTTGGAAAGAATAGCACGCGGTCTGTATGCGCCAGTTCCGCCCATCCGTCCGAGCCGTCGAGGATTTCGCGTCGACGCCGGCGCTACCAGTGCAGGATCGCGGCGATCGTGTCGGCGAGCGTCATCGGGTCGAATGGCTTGGCGATCACGTCCGCCACCCCGATCCGAAGATAGCGCTGGCGATCCTGCGTCTGCACTTTCGCCGTGAGCAGGATGACCGGAATGTGGCAGGTGCGCGCGTCGGCGCGAAGCATTCCGAACACGGTCGGGCCGTCCAGGTCCGGCATCATCACGTCGAGCAGGATGGCGGCGGGTGTGGCCACGCGGGCGACCTCGAGCGCTTCACTCCCGCAGGAGGCAGTGAGAACTTCCCACCCTCGGGTCAGCTCGACGCTTGCCGCGGCGACTTCGCGAACATCATCGTCGTCGTCGACGATCAGAATTCTAGGCGGCACCTTCGGTCTCCTCGGCATTTTCGATCATGGAAAGAACACAATCCTCGAGCTCCCGGAAGGACGAGCAGCTCTTGGTAGAAACAACGTTTGGCCGAGGTTGAGGCGCTCCTGATCGGCATCGCTCAGATCCGACGCCGAATACACGAGGAGCGGCATCCGGCGGAGCGCGGGCTGCCCGCGCAGCCACTCGACGACGGCGAACCCGTCCCCCTCAGGGAGTCCGACGTCCAGAATCATCGCCGACGGTTCACGATTCGCGCAGGCCGCGATCGCTTCGGCGCCGGTCACGGCGACGATTGTATGGATGCCCCGTGACTCGAGAGAGGCGACGACCACGCGCGCCAGATCGTCGTCGTCTTCGACCAGCAAGACCGGCGAATCACCCGCGGGACTCGGGGTCGCGGCCGGTGTGATGCATTCATCTTCGCTGGCCGGAATGTGAAGTGGAACGGTGAAGTGAAACGCGCTCCCCTCGCCCAGCCTGCTCGCGGCCCAGATGGTGCCGGCATGCGCGGAAACGATGCTTCGGCAGATCGCCAGGCCGAGTCCCGAGCCTCCCTTGTCGCGAGAATCGGAAGCATCGACCTGCTGGAAGCGCTCGAAGATCGTCTGCAGTTTTTCGGTCGGAATCCCGCGGCCGTCATCCGAGACTGTGAAGACGAACGCGTCGCCCTGCTCATCCGCGTGTCCGCTGACGCGTACCGCGGATCCTCGAGGGGAAAACTTCACGGCGTTCCCGATGAGGTTCGTCAGTGTTTGAACGATTCGGTCGGAGTCCACCCAAAGTGGTGTGGAATCCGTCGCGACTTCGAGGGTCACGCCGGCGCGGTCGGCTACGGTCTGCACGACGTCGGCAGCGTCGCGCATGAGCGTCGCGGCGCTGATGACCTTTCGATTGAGTTGCACTCTTCCCAGGCTGATGCGCTCGAGATCGAGAATATCGTTGATGAGCCGCACCAGCCGATCGGTGCTGGTGACCGCGATGTTGAGCATCCGTTGTCCACGCTCGGTCACGTTGCCGAGAAGACCACCGCTCAGGAGACCGAGCGCGCCTCGAATCGAGGTCAGCGGCGTTCGCAGCTCATGACTGACCGTCGAAACGAATTCGTCTTTCATCCGCTCGATGGCCAATCGTTCGGTGATGTCACGAAAGGTGACGACGACGCCTGAGCCGCGGTTTCCGCTCATGGCGCTGCTCGTGTACTCGACTGGGAACGCGACGCCGTCGCGTGTGACGAAGACGTCGGTTCTTCCGTCGCGGATCATAGGCCCGGGAGTGCAGACGACGCATTCGCGGAAATCATCGGCGCGTGTCTCGGGCGCATGGACGATGTCATGCAGCCGCCGGCCGATGATCTCCTCCACGCGGTATCCGAGAAGGTGCGCCGCGGATGCATTGATGAACGTGGCGACGCCTTCCGAATCAAGGCCGAAGATTCCTTCGCCGGCCGTGTCCAGAATGGCCTGCTGGTGGCGGCTGAGACTCTCGTTCAATTCGGCAGTGGCACGCAGCTCCGCGGTTCTGGCTTCGACCTGGTGCCGGAGATCCTCGCGATGGTTCTGCAGCACTTCGTCGCGCATCTCGATCTCGGCGAGCATGTCGTTGAAGGCCGACATCAGTGTGCGGATCTCCCGCGGTGAGCGCTGGTCGGTCGGCGTGCGCAGGGAGTAGTTCTTTTCGTGCCGCACGCGATCGGCGACGGCAGACAAGCGAAGAATCGGATCGGACAGCGTTCGCTCCAGGATTAATGAGACAAAGAACGCCACGAGCAGCGCCCCGATCAGAATGACGACGCATACCCACGCATCGCGCTTCAGATGCGCGAAGAACTGGCGGAGATCCGAAGCGAGATACAGGGTCCCCACCAGCTCACCGCCGTACATGACCGGGCGCGCGACTTCAATCCCGCGCATGGTGAAACGCGTGAACATTGCTGGCGCGGTCATCGGCGGCGTGAGCCCGTCGCCAGGCACGTCGCGCGACACGAAGGACTTACCTTCGGCGTCGTACAGGCGGACGTTCACGATCGACGGCCGGGCCCGCAACGCGCCGATCGTCTGCAGCGCCGACCGCTGATCGTGAAACATCAAAGCCGCGGCGCTTTCCGAGGCTACGACGTCGGCGAGGGTGACGAGATCCGTCGCCAGCGAGTCGCGAATGCCGTAGAGATCCATGAGCGAGAACCCGAGGACGGCCAGAAAGAGCGCGCTCACCGTCGTCACCAGAATGATGATTCGGAGAGTCTCGCGGACGGTTGGCTCACTCTTGGTCACGTGTCTGAGAGTCGGCAAAACCCGGCACAAAAATACAAGTCACCTCTGTATTTTTCGGGCCGTGACGAGGGACTTCATCGGCGAGGCACAAACGATATGAGCTCTACCGACACAGTCCAGACCGTTCTCTCCGAGAGACTTCGCGCATTGAATCTGCGTTTCAGGAATGGCCTGCCCAACCGGCTCGCCGTAATCGTTCAACTCGTCGCGGCCGTGGACGCGAGTCGTGTGGATGAGCTGATCCGCCATTTCCATTCGCTGGCAGGGACGGCGGCGACCTATCGCTTGTACGAGATCGCGGAGCTGGCCGCCGAGGCTCAAGCGCTCTGCGAAGAATATGCAGTCGGTCCGGCTCTCCACGCCGTCATTGCCGAGCTCGATCACGCGATCTCGAAGGTCACGGATCCCTTCTGCGCTTGCACCGGAGAGACGCCGGAAGGCTACGCGCTTGGAGAGCCCATTCGTGAACTCGTACATTGATCACTCGCTCTCGCCGGTGACCGGCGGCCTCGGCGGACCGTCTTTGAGGGACGACCGCATCCCCTCGATCTACGTCGTCTCCGTCGATCAGAGCCGGGTCTGGCGCGGCGTGCTCTCCCGTCTCGATGGAAAGGCGACGATCGAATTCGCGGTCGCGATGCCGGTCGATCCCGCGGATCACGACATCAACGTCTATGACTGGGATACCGTCGGTGAATCCGCCATTCCGCCGCTTGCTCTTTGTGACGCCGTGGTGATCGCGAGCGAGTTCAGCGTGACGCTGCGCGACGCGCTTCTGCGAGGTGGGGCGAGCGCGTGTGTGCTCAGGTCGAACGCGCGCGAGCTCGCGGCCGTTCTCGACCGCGACCTCGTACGTGCGGCGGCGCGAAGAACATTGCGCGAGGAACACGCGGCCCTCCAACGGAATCTTCAGTTGCTGGAACAGCGGCAGTCGTCCGACAAACTTGTGGAGCTGGAGCGCCTCGCGGAGGCGGCCTTCGACGGAATGCTCGTTCACGACTTCAACGCGATCGTCGAAGTGAATCGATCCTGCGCGGCGATGTTCGGGTACACGCAACAGGAGGCCATCGGCTTGCCGATGACCACGTTCGTCGCCCCTTCCGCGCTGGCGACGATGCTCGCCGATGCACGCGCGGGAAAGAAACGTCAGGAAACCCGCGGCATCCGCAAGGACGGCACGATCTTCGACGTCGAGCTGAGCGCCGCCGATTTCGGAACGCGCGGCCACCGCGTCGTGGCGGTTCGCGACATTTCAAAACGGAAGGCGGTCGAAGCCGCCCTTCAGGAAAGCGAGCTGCGTTACCGAGAGCTGTCGGAGTCGAGCCACGACCTGCTCTGCGAGCACGACATCGAGGGACGAATCCTCGGCGTCAATCCCGCGGCCGCGCGTGTCCTGGAGATCTCCTGCGAGGTCCTCCGCGGTATGAACATCCGCGACCTGCTGACTCCCGAGAGTCGTGGGGAGTTCGACGTCTATCTGCGGACGATCGAAAGCCAGGGAGTCGCCGAGGGATTGATGGCGCTGATGACCACCAGCGGAAAGCGACGCATCTGGCATTACCGGAACACGTTGCGGAGAAACGCGGTCTCGTCGCCGGTCGTCCGCGGTCTGGCGCGCGATGTCACAGAGCGCGAAGAAGCGATCGATGCGCTGCGGCACAGCGAGCGTCACTTCCGCTCCATCATCGAGCACGCGTCCGACATGATCGTCATCGTGAAGGCGCCCGGCGTGGTGAGCTACCACAGCCCGGCGACGGAGCGCCTGCTCGGTTACCAGTCCGGCGAGATCAATGGACATCCATTTACCGAGTTCGTTCATCCTGACGATCAGCCGGGCGTCATCGAATTCTTCCTCACGAAAGTGCGCTCGAGCGCCGACGCCCAATCGCTCGATGTGCGTCTTCGCCATCGCGACGGCTCATGGCGCTGGTTCTCCGTCGCCGCCAGCACCATCGTGGCTCACGGCGTCGTCCCTTCGATCATCGTCAACGGCCGCGACATCACCGACCGCCGCCTTCTCGAAACCCAGTTGGAGCAGGCCAAACGCCTGACCAGCCTCGGACGCCTGACAGCCACCGTGGCTCACGAATTCAACAACGTGCTGATGGGCATCCAGCCCTTCGCCGATCTCATGCAGAGACCCAACGTTCCCGCCGAAGTCGTCGTCAAGGGCGGCCGTCACATCTCCAACTCGATCGCCCGCGGCAAGCGCGTCGCCCTGGACATGCTCCGCTTCACCAGGCCGCCGGAGCCCGCAACCACCGCTGTCAACGTCCATGACTGGTGGGAGCGTCTCCGCCCCGAGTTGGAAGCATCGACGGGCAATCACGTACAGATCAGGTCTTCGGTGCCCCGTGATCTCTCGATTCACGCGGATGCTGAACAGATCGGACAGGTCTTCTCGAATCTCGTCAGCAATGCACGCGACGCCATGCCCAATGGCGGATCGATCACCGTGAACGCACGCCGGCCCCGCGCCGACGAGTCCTTCGCTTTCGGCGTCGTTCCCAATCCGGAGCGATTCGCGCAGATCAGCGTCGAAGACACGGGCAGCGGTATGCCCGAGAGCGTGCTGCATCAGGCGTTCGATCCGCTGTTCACGACGAAGCAGAACGGAGGAACAGGACTCGGCCTCGCGGTCGTGCATCAGATCATGCGAAAACATGGCGGCTCGATCTTCGTCGAGAGCACCGTCGACGTCGGCACCACGTTCCACGTGTTCCTGCCGCTGGCGACGGAGCGCGCGGTCACCGCGCGGCGGGATGCAACCGCCGACCAACCGATTCGCGCGCAACGCGTGCTCATCGTCGACGACGAGCCGCTCATCGGCGAAGGAATCGCCGAGATTCTCTCCGAGCGCGGCATCACCTGCAGCATTGTCGAGAAGGGCGCCGAAGCGGAAGCGATGGCTCGAACGATGAAGCCTGACGTTGCCATCATCGATATCTGGCTCGACGACATCGACGGGCTCGAGGTGGGTCAGCGGCTCCGGGCACTCGATCCGAATCTGCTGATCGTGTTTGCCAGTGGCCACGGAGACGCGTCGTCCGGCATCCGAGAGTGCGAGCCGGCGACGTTCCTTCAAAAACCGTTCAACGTTCACGAGCTCATCGCGGCGATCGCCTCGCTCGAATCGCGGGACAGGCAGTGACCACGATGGGGACGCGCAGCGCGCTGGTCATCGACGACGATGCCGATATGTCTGAGCTCTTGCGTGCTCTTCTGGAGACCCATGGCTTTGAAGTGGAGACGCTGACCGATGGCATTCATGCCCTCGATCTCGAGCGGAGCTACGACATCATCCTCCTCGATCTTCACATGCCGGTGTTCGACGGCGAGAGGCTCACGGACTACTGGCAGCTCACGCGGCCTCAAATCCTCAAGCGCGTGATTCTCCTCAGCGGCTACTCACGCGCCTTGAAGGACCTCTTACTGCCGACCTTCGCAATCCTCCGGAAGCCGTTCGAGCTGCAGGAGCTGATGAGGGTCGTCACCGAATGCATCGGGCAGGATTGAGACGGCTGTCCAGATTCGGCACGTCTGCATTAGCTCCGTCCCAATTCATAAACCTTTGAGAGTCAGCAGCTTGCGCGATTTGCTTCATGGTCGTCTTCTTGCGCTGGTGGCCATTGCGGGAGAGCACGATGAAAAGCGCAATGAAGAAAAGGGTCCTGGTAGTCGACGACGAAGCGGCCATCGTCGATGGAGTCACGATGCTCCTTCAGTTCGAAGCGATCGAGAGCGCGGGCGCGAGCGATCGTGGAGATGCATTGAAGGTCATGAACGACGCCTTCTTCGATGTGGTCATCACCGATCTCTGTCTGCACTCGGTCGAGGAAGGTCTGCAGCTCGTCGACGACATTCGCAGGCTGAGCCCGCGCAGCAAGATCATGGTCCTCAGCGGCTACGTCACGCCGGAGATGACCGAGAATCTGCTGCGGCGAGGAGTGATCACCGTCCTCCACAAGCCCGCGAACAGTGAAACGCTTCTCGCCGCCGTTCAGGAGTTGTTCGCGGAGATCGTGGAGACGGCAGGCTCCGGCGAGACCCTCGATCTCGAGGAGCTTTATCTGACTGTTCGCAGGAGTCTCTACTCCGTTCCCCGCAGGCGCTTCGGTCTCACGCACGATCAAGCAGAGGATGTTCTGCAGGATGCGTGGCTTCTCTTCCTGCAAAAACGGGGACTGATTCGTTCGGCACGACCCTGGCTCGCCGGAGCGGTCGTGAATCTGTCGCGTCAGACCATCGATCGCTGTGTGCGCAATCGCGCGCAATCGGAAGAGAGCGCATTGCTCGACAATCACGAGGACCGATCCCAAGGCGACCTCGGCGACATCCTCGCGGTTCGCAACGCACTGGACCAGGCAGACGAACGCACGCGCACGCTCTGTTCTCTCATCGGCCTCGACGGGATGTCGTACGAAGAAGTCAGCGCGGCGACCGGATTGCCTCTGGGCTCGATTGGTCCTCTTTACATTCGCGCGAAGAAGCGGTTACGGAAGTCGCTGTCTCACTGACGCATGGACCTGCTCACTCACCGCTGTCGGATCGTGATCTTCGGGCTGCTCGCGCTCATCTGCCATAACGCGATGGCGGCGGACCCGTTCGTGCCCGTCAATATGCAATTGCCGCTCTTCCGGAACATCTGGAAGCTCGATCGAAACCTTGACTCGCGCGCAAAGATCGTGGTGGCGGTCGTCTATCAGGAGAGTCACGCACCGTCTGAACAGGTCAAGACGCAGGTGATGAACTGGGGCGACGCCAAGGGCAGGCATTTAAATACGATTGCCGTGGCGATCGACGGACCCGAGGGATTGAACGTCCTTCGCACCGTCGTCGCGGATGTGTTTTACATCGCGCCGCTCCGCGCCGCCGACATCGAGGCGATCGCAAAAATCGCGCGCGCCCGGCACATCCGAACGAACACCGGGGTGACGAAGTACGTCGAGGACGGCCTCGGCGTGGCCATCGACATTCGTGACGACCATCCGCTGATCGTCATCAACCTTCACGCTTCGCAAGCGGAAGGTGCTTCATTCCCCGCGCAACTTCTAGAGCTCGCACGTTTGACCGGAGTTACTCCATGAAACCACTTGGCCTCGTCTCCGGATTCATTGAGGAGTCACGTTCCGTTCTGCTTCGTCAAATCCCCGTCACGCGCACGACTTCCTCGAAGCTCGTGACTCCCTCGGCGAGTTTGCGTAGCGCGCTCTGGCGCAGCGTGCGCATGCCGCGCTTGATGGCCATGTCCTTGATCTTGAGGAAATCTTCGCTGCGCTCGATGAGGTCGCGGATGGCGTTGTCGATGGGAAGAATTTCGAAGATGCCGGTGCGGCCGTAGTAGCCGGTGTTGCGGCAGCGGATGCAGCCCGCGCCTTCCTTGACGATGATCCGCTTTCCGGGAGGCGCCTGCAGATTGAGCATCGCCGCTTCCTCGACGGTGAGCGGGCGATTGCGTTTGCAGTCTTCGCAGATCTTGCGCAGAAGACGCTGCGCCATCGCGCCGATGAGCGTCGATGAGATGAGGAACGGCTGGATCTCGAGATCGATGAGGCGCGTGACCGAGGTCGCCGAGTCGTTCGTGTGCAGCGTCGAGAAGACGAGATGGCCGGTGAGCGCAGCCTGCACCGCGTTCTGCGCGGTCTCGTGATCGCGGATCTCGCCGACCATGATGATGTCGGGATCCTGACGGAGGATCGTGCGCAGCGCCGAGGCGAAGGTGATGCCGACTTTCACCTGCACGGCGGTCTGATTGAAATCCTCGGAGACCATTTCGATCGGATCTTCGATGGTCGTGATGTTGATCTCCGGCGAGGCCAGGCTCTTGAGCGCGGAGTAGAGCGTGACCGTCTTGCCCGATCCGGTCGGACCGGTGACGAGGATGATGCCGTGCGGGCGTTTGATCCATTCACCGAAGGTGTGCAGCTCGTCTTCGTAAAAGCCGAGGCCGTGCAGATCGCGCAGCATGACGTCGGGATCGAAGATGCGCATGACGATCTTCTCGCCGAACGCGGTCGGCAGCGTCGAGACGCGGAGCTCGATCTCTTTCCCCTCGCGCTCGGTCTTGATGCGGCCGTCCTGCGGGCCGGCGCTTTTCGGCGATGTCCATGCGGCACATCGTCTTGAGGCGCGAGGTGATGGCCATGTTCACGAGCTTCGGCACGCGCTGGATCTCGTGGAGCACGCCGTCGATGCGGAAGCGGATGATGGCGAACTCGCGCTTCGGCTCGACGTGGATGTCGGACGCGCGCGAGTCGTAGGCATGCTGCAGAAGGAAGTCGACGGCGTTGACGATGTGCGCGTCGCTGGTCTCGATCTCGGCGCCGGACTTGAGCTTGATGTACTGCTCGAGGTTGCCGAGGTCGATCGTGCCCTTGGTGAGATCGCGCTCCGCCTTCGTCACCGAGGCGCGGAAGCCGTACTGCTCGTTGATCACGCCCATCACGTCGCTCTCGGAAGAGACGACGAGATCGAGGTCCTGCTTGGCCATCGGGCGATAGGAATCGATGGCCATCGTGTCGAACGGATTCACCATCGCCACGACGAGCTTTCCATCGCGGACCGCGACCGGGACGAGCTTGTGTTTGCGCGCGAAGGGACGGGAGATGCGCGACTCGATCATCTCGACGTCGAGCTTGAGCGCGATCGATTTTGAAGAACGGTAGATGCGCGTCCTCGGCGATGAGGCGCGCCATCAGAAAGTCGTCGATGCGCGTGGCGTTGCCGCTGGCGTCGGTCAGGTTCATCGCCGCGACGATCTTGAACGGACTCCCCTCTTCCTCCGTCCGCAACTTCGACCCGCGCGCCTGCAACCGGAACTGCCGGTCCGCGGCTTCGACGTCGGTTCGCTGACGTTCGTCGATGAAGCCGGCATTGAAGAGCAGACCGCCGAGGTAGGAGACCGTGATCTCCTTCGAAACGCGCGGAAGCGGGACGTTGGTGAGAGTGCTCATAAGTGGTTGTCAGTTCTCGGTTGTCGGTTATCTGTGATTCTGAGGCTTACGGGACCTGTGACGCGAGGCAACCCACCACAGACAACCGACAACTGACAACCGACAACCCTAGTGTACTTCGAGCAAAAATCCTTTCAGATACTCCCCTTCCGGCGCGTGCAGCGAGACCGGGTGATCCGGTCCCGCGGTGAGCCTGCGCACAAACGAGACGCGTTTGCCGGCGTCGAGGGCGGCGGCGAAGATCACTTTCTGGAAAAGATCGAGCGACATGTGTCCGGAGCAGGAAAAGGTCATCATCATCCCGCCGCGCTCGACCATGCGCAGTGCGTAGAGATTGACGTCCTTGTAGCCGCGCGCGGCGCGATCGACTTCGTTGCGGCTCTTCGCGAACGCGGGCGGATCGCAGACGATGAGATCGAACGGGCCGTGCTTCTGGCGAACGTACTGAAACGCGTCGGCGACGATGAAGTCTGCTTCCGATCCGTTGAGCGCGTGATTCTCGCGCGCCTGCTCGATCGCCGGCGCGGAGATGTCGACGTTCGTCACCGACGCCGCGCCTCCCGCCGCCGCATAGACGCCGAAGGCGCCGGTGTACGAGAAGAGGTTGAGCACGCGCTTGTCCGCGGCGAGCATGCGCGCGAGTCGGCGGTTCTCGCGCTGATCGAGAAAGAAGCCGGTCTTCTGCCCGCCGGCGGGATCGACGCGGAATTTCAATCCCGACTCTTGGAAGAAAGTCGTCGAGTCGTCGGAGCGAGTCGACGAGTCGTCGAGTCTACGAGTCTCCGAGGTGTCGGCCGCACGGCTCTCGTCGACTGGACGACTTGTGGACTCGGCGACTTGTAGACTCGGCGACTCGGCGACTTCGTCTTCAATCGACAACCCTTCCAGCTTCCTCGCCGGAATGTCGTTCTTGAAAAAGATCGTGCGCGGCGAAAGCTCGCGGCGGAGCGTGTCGACGATGAGCGGCTTGAGCTGCTCGGCGCCGGCGTTCGCGATCTCGACGACCAGCGTGTCGCCGTAGCGATCGACGATGATGCTGCTGAGATCATCGCCTTCCGCGTGCACGACGCGCGCGGCGTTCGTGCCTTCGTCGAAGAGTCTCGCGCGCCGCGCGATCGCGGCGGTGATGCGATCCGCGATCACCTCCGCGGTCAGCTCTTCTTCGCCGAACGTGAGCGCGCGCAGACGGATCTGCGAGTGCCGCGAGTAGAAGCCCGAGGCGATGCGTTTGCCGTCGACGTCGACGAGATCGGCGATCGCTGCATCTTCCGGTCCGCGCTCGGTGTGAATCGCGCCGGCGAAGATCCAGGGATGTCGATTCGACACCACGCGTTCCTTGCCCCGTTTGAGCACGAGAGTCCTGCGCCGTGCAAAGAGTTCGTTCATCGCTATAATCACGTCAATGTCCGCTCCGCGAACCAAGCAGTTCCATACGCAGTGTCAGGAAGAGGTCTACCGCCAGATCAAAACCTATCTCGATGAGCTCACGGAAGAACACTTCGATGATGCTGATCATTGCGACTTCTACCTGAAGTACGGTTCGACCGTGCTGGAGATTTCGATCGACCCCTACGAAGAAGACGATGCCGTCATCGAAGTCCTCGCCTTTTGCGTGCAGGGCGTCGAGGCGAGTTTCGAATTGATGCAGGAGCTTCTGCGCATCAACTCCGAGGTGCCGCTCGGCGCGTTCAGCATGCTCGACGGCGACATTTTCTACTCGCACTCCTTCCTCGGGCGCCGTCTGCCGCCCGAACAGCTCATCGCGTCGCTCGACAGCGTGGCCAGCATCTCCGATCTCTACGACGAGAAGCTCGTCGCCAAGTATGGCGGCGAGACCGCGCTTGAGCGTCTGCGCTCCACCGCCAGGCGGCAGCGCTCGGTTCCCAAGGGCTCTCCACAGAACAACTGAAGGACGCGGCACATCCATTGCTCTTCTCCTCAGTGATGACGACTCGAACCGGAGCCGGTGTACTGATGGCAAGCTGTCTCTGTGCAGCGCTCCTCAGCGCGCGCTGCACCGGCGGCAGCGAGACCAACGCGGCGCAGGAGAGCGCGCCGCCTCGCGAAGCACCCGCCGTTCCCCCGCAGCAGAAAGCCGACGCCCGCCGCGCGATCGGTTCGATCAACGATGCGATTCCGATCTACTCCGGCGCCGATTATCGCGATGACCTCACGCGCCGCGACGAGGTGATGGTGCGCGATCGCTACGGCGCGGGCGCCGAGGTCTACACGCTGGCGACCGACGACTCCTTCCCTCAGGTCTATCACTACTACACGACCTACCTCGCCCAGTTCCGCGCCCTCCCGCCCCTCGATCCCTATCCGCCCGAGGGAAAAGAGTGGCGCACGCTCGAGGTGAAACTCAACGAAGCGATGCAGGATCCCTTCATCCCCGGCGAAGCGCTCGACGTAAACGGCAAGCAGGTCACGCTGCAAATCGTCGAGACCGAAGCCGAGCCGCGGACGGTCATCCGCTACATCGTCACCCCCGGCCCGGCCAATCCGCCTGTGGCCACGGCATCGAATGGGGCGACGATGACGCCCATTGCGCGATAGTGTTCGAGGCGCATAGGCTTACAGGCTCAGAGGCGCACAGAAAAAATCGTTCTCCTACCGTGAGCCTCTGCGCCCCTGAGCCTGTGAACCCGTCATGTTCCGCCGCATCCTGATTCCCACCGACTTCTCGACCGCCGCCGAGTGGGCGTTCGGCGAGGCCGTGCGAATCGCCGCGGCCGGCGGCGGCGAGCTCATCATCCTGCACGTGCGGATGACCTGGGCCTCCGAGCCCGATCAGCTTCGCTTCCCCGCCGATGCTTCGCTGTACGAATACGCGGAACGCCAGGAGCTCGAGCGCGTGCGCGATCGCGTGCGACGCGCGAACCTGAACGTAAATCCGCGACTCATCGTGCGCAATGCTCCGAATCCCGGCGCGGAGATCCCGAAGGTCGCGCTGGAAGAGCAGGCCGATCTCATCGTCATCGCCACGCACGCGCGCCATCACGTCGCGCATCTGCTCGTGGGCTCCACGACGTTGTCCGTCCTCACCGATCCACCGGCGCCGGTTCTCGCGATTCGCTACGGCACGCGCAAACGGACGTCGCTCGATCGCGTCGTCGTTCCGATCCACTTCGGCCAATCCTCGCATCGCGCTCTCGAACTGGCCGCGCGCGAATCGCGCGAAGTGCATCTCGTCACCGTCTGCGCCGAGGGCGAACACGCGCGCGCCGAAGCCCTGCTCCGCGACGCATCGACGAGCGTGCCGAACGCGAAGACTGCCATCGTCCGCGGCACCGACCCCGAGGAAGAGATCATCCGCTACGCCTCGAAAGTCGACGCTGACGCGCTGTTCCTCAACGCCGCGAACGAACCGAGCAAACGGAAGATCGACATCATTCGGCACGCGCCGCTGCCGGTGATGATCGTGCCGTAGGCAAGTAGCGAGCGCGGTCTTGTGTAGCGACGGCCGCCCTCGGCCGTCGGGCAGAACGAGGCACGTTCAAGTTTGCATCACCTTTGGCGCATGAACCGACGACCGAGGGCGGCCGTCGCTACACAGAACCGCCGAAGCCTGCGGCTTCTACGACCCCATTCTTAGCGCTTCCACGAACTCCCCCACCGACGCGAATCGATCTCCAGGCTTCTTCGAAAGCGCTCGATCGATCGCGGCTCCGGCGTGCGGGGGGACGGAGCGCTCGCGTTCGCGGAGCGGGATCATCGGCGTGTCGGTGTGGCCGCGGACGACCGAGGCGAGGTCGGTGGCTCGGCCGAGCGGATGTTCGCCAGCGAGGAGCTCATAGGCGATCAGGCCGAGGCTGTATTGATCGGCGCGCGCGTCGGCGGCGTGGCCGCTCAGGACCTCGGGGGCCATGTACATGAGCGTGCCGACGACTCCGGCGCTGTGGCCGGACTGCACGAGCGTCGCGTCGTCCTCGCCGATCTGCGTCGTCATCTTGGCGAGGCCGAAGTCGAGGACGCGCGCGGCCGAGGTGGTGTTGTGGTCGCGCACGATCATGATGTTCTCGGGCTTGAGATCGCGATGGACCACGCCGACGCGATGCGCGGCGTCGATCGCTTCACCGACCGGACGGAGAATCGCTATCGCTTCCGCGAACGGCGTCGGACCCCGGACGATCGTCTTGCGCAGCGTGTCTCCATCGAGGTACTCCATGACGAGATACGCGTGTCCCGACGGAAGCACGCCGAAGTCATGGATCGTCACGATGGCCGGATGACGGAGACGCGCCACGATCCTCGCCTCGCGCTCGAAACGCGTGCGCATCGACGCGCTGCCGACGAGATGCGACAACAGCACCTTCACGGCGACGGGACGATTGAGCCGCGTCTGCGTCGCCTGATACACCGAGCCCATTCCGCCGCGGCCGAGGAGTCTTGTGACGACGTACTTGTCCTCGATCACGCGCGGGACGCCGGACTCTGACACCAGCAGCTCGTCGTCCGTCTCACAGCGATACGCATCCGAGGGATAGCAACGTCCGCAGCGCGGACAGAGCTGCAGGACATCGTCGAGATGCAGATGCACGGGCGCCGTGGAGCTCGACGGTGACCAGACCAGCGAAGGCGATTGCTTGAGACGCGTGTAATCGAGCGTCAGCGCGAGTTGCGCGCCGAGGAGACGAAGCAGATCGCGATCTTCCTTGCTGTACGGCTCTTCCGATTTCCGTTCGCCGAGCACCATCATGCCGACGAGACGTTTGTCGATCATGAGCGGGACGATGAGGTACGCGTCCGTCGCCTGAAGCCATTCGCGCTCCGACTCCGGCAGGCGTTGCAACAACGCGCGCGTCTGGCGGCTCGGGATGTCGAGCGGATCGTCGTCCGCGGAGAGCAGCGTCGCCAGCGTCCCGTTCGCCGGCAGCAATCCAGCCTCGGACGCGAAGCTCTGCCCACCGATGCCGATCCCGAATCCGCGATGCAGCGCCGCAGCATCGGGATCGAGTTGCCAGAGCGAGAGATGCTTCGGATGCAGCGCGCGATCGATCTCGTCCAGCGCGGCGCGTACGAGCGTGAGGATGTCCGACCCGCTGCGGATCATCGACACGACGTGCAGCAGCAAGCGCCGCGCGTCGTACTGCTCGCGGAAGAAACGGCGGTCGAGCCACTCCAGCACGCGTTTGCGATAGCGGATCACGGCGAAGAGCGACGGAATGAGGACGATGTACATCGCCGGCATTCCCGTGAGCAGCGCCGACAGCGAGTCGGCGCGATGCGCGTAGAGGAAAAGCGCGAGGCCGATGACCGGGAGCGACATCAGCACGAAGAGCGTGCCGCGCGCGAGCGCGTACTGCAGGCTGCGGCGCACGAGCACGCGAATGTTGTAGAGGCGGTGACGCACGACGGCGTAGGCGTACAGCGCGGAGCCGAGCATCGTGGAGGGAACGTGCGTCAGTCCGACGATGTGCGACCACCGCGCGCCGAGGTTCAACACATTCACGAGCAAGCCGAGGATGAAGGCGACGCTGCCGGGCAACAGCGAAAGGAAGACGAGCTTGAGCCGGCGCCGCGCGTTGACGTCCTGCATCCGCGCGAAACGAACCGCCAGGATGACCAGCGCCGCGGCGAGCAGCGCGGAGCCTATCGTCGAATAGGCATCGCCCCACGGCAGAACCGCGGGACGCACGTCGTGTCGCAATCGCTGCCTTCCGTTCGCCAGCGATTCGAGAAAGATCGGCAGCGCGGCGGCGTAGGGAACGAATTCCCAGAACCGCGGCACACGCGTGCGCTCGGACGGGAAGACGATCGCGAAGTGCGCGCAGAGCGCGAAGAAGCCGGCGATGTAGATCGCGTCGAGTGTCACGAACGCCAATTGGAGCGAGTGCGGAAAGCTCTCGAGGATCGCCCCGAAACCGGGCGAGCGAAAGGCAAACAGGCCGCCGGCCCAATACGCGAGCGACAGCGCGGACAGTCGTGCGTCTTTGTTGTCCGCGCGAAGAATGAGCAGCGCCGCGGCGAGCGCGAGCATCCAGATGTGCAGCGGAAAACTGAGATAGGTCGTGATCGCCGGCAACGCGCGGCGCGCGTCACCGCGCAGATCGGCGCGACGGATCGCCTCGAGCGGAACCGGCGTGACGGCGATCGTCCGCGTCGCGCCATCGCGCTGCACGACGACGGTGACCGGCTCACCCGCGCGCGCGAAGAAGAGCGGAACGGATCCCTCGCCGACCGAGTTGCCGTTCATCGTGAGAATGCGATCGCCGACGTGGATCCCGGCGTTTGCGGCCGGGCTGCCCGCCACGATCGCGCTGACCCGCCCGTCGGCGCGCGCGTAGTCGACTCCAATCGACGGCCGCGTGATGAGGCTCGTGAAGTTGAAGATGACCATCGCTGCTGCAACGATCACCTGGATCCAGCAGAGCATCACCAGCGGTTTCGTTTTCATGGTCCGGGCGGTTTCCGGATTGTACGATGGCGTTCATGACGAGCCTTCCGCACATCCGCCCCGCCACACCCAACGACTTGAGCCTGATTCTTGGCTTCATCCGCGAGCTGGCTGAATACGAGCGGCTCATGCACGAGGTCGTTGCCACGGAAGAGGCGCTGCGCGAATCGCTGTTCGGCGCGCATCCCTACGCCGAGGTGCTGATCGCCGAGGAAGCAGGCGCCGCGGTCGGCTTCGCACTCTTCTTCCACAGCTTCTCGACATTTCTCGGCCGCCCCGGCATCTATCTCGAAGATCTCTACGTCCGCCGCGATCTCCGCGGCCGCGGATACGGCAAAGCGCTGCTCGCCCGACTCGCGGCGATCGCGAAGGAACGAAACTGCGGGCGTCTCGAATGGTCTGTGCTCAACTGGAACGAGCCGTCGATCGCCTTCTACCGCAGCCTCGGCGCGAAGCCCATGGATCACTGGACGGTCTTCCGCCTCGCCGGAGAAGCGCTCGATACGCTGGCCCATGGTAGTGTTTGAGGACCGGATCGCAGATCGCAGATCGCGGTTCGCAGTAGGTCGGCGCCAGCGGCGTCGTGTTTTCCTGCGATCCGCGATCTGCGATCTGCGAACTCGTCCCAACGTGCGGGGTTAGCTCAGTGGTAGAGCATCTCGCTTACACCGAGGGGGTCGTGGGTTCGAATCCCTCACCCCGCACCAGTTCGGGCCGGGCGCTTGCAATGGACGTTGTCGTTAATGCTCTCCCTTCTTTCGCGCAAACCGCGCCTTCTGCTCCTCGATGATGATCCTTCGATGCAGCGTCTCGTCACGACGATGCTCAAACGGGAGGGCTATCGCATCGACGTCGTCGCCTCGGGCTCGCAGGCCATCGGTATGGTCCAGCGTACGAAATACGACGCGCTGCTCCTCGACGTCATGACTCCGACGGACGGCGGGATGACCGTCATCCGCTATCTCCGCGAAGCGAGCCCGGCGCTCCTGCGACGCATCGTCCTCGTCACGGCCTCGCCTCCCTCGGTGCTCGCTGCCGTCGCCGATGAAGTCTTCGCGATCGTCCACAAACCCTTCGAGCCGAAAGACCTCGTTGCAACGGTCGCCGGCGCTCTGAAACCGAAATGAACCTTCGCATCTCGACTCTTCCGACCCCGCTCGCCGTCTGCCGCCTCGCCGCGGAGGCGCCGCTCCCCTCCTGGGTCCGCGGGACGTTCACGTCCGTCACGCGAACACGCCACGAGCTCTCGATCGTCTGCAACAACGACGCAGTGCCCAAGGACATCAAGGCCGAGCGCGACTGGCGCGCGTTCATGGTCGAAGGCCCGATTCCCTTCGAAATGACCGGCATCGCCGCCGCCCTCATCGCACCCCTCGCCGAAGCACGCATCAGCGTGTTCCTGATCGCGACGTACGACACGGATTACGTGCTCGTGAAGAGCGAGCAGTTCGAACGGGCGACTGAGATGCTTCGCGCGGTTGGCCACGAAGTGAGCTAACGAAGCACGCGAGGCGAACGATAGAAGCCGAAGGCGTCGGCGCTTCTGTGTAGCGACGACCGCCCTCGGTCGTCGGTTCTCGCGCCAAACGGAGTCAAGCGAGACGTGCCTCGTTCTGCGAGCCGGCCGAGGCGGCCAGCACCACACAGAACCGCGCTCGCTACGCTCGCACGATCATGGTTTCGTCTCCGCTTCGCTCTTCGCTCTTCGTGTTCGCGAACGAGCTCTTGTAGATCTCGATGATCGACATCAGCAGCGAGAACACCAGCGGTCCGATCACCAGCCCGACGAAACCGAACGCCTGCAGTCCTCCGATCACCGCGAAGAGCAGCGGGATCGCCGGCAGTTGCGCTTTCCCTTTCATCGCCCACGGACGAACGATGTTGTCGATCAGCGAGACCGGGAGCACCCCCCAGACGATCATGAAGATCGGCTGCCACCAGGGGCGACCGCCCATCGACGCGGAGATCACGAGGTAGATCGACGCCGGCACCCACACCGCCGCCGCGCCGACCATCGGCATGAGCGAGAGCAGCGCCGCGATCGCCGCCCAGAATCCCGCCCCCGGAACGCCCGCGATCGCCAGACCGATTCCGGTCATCGATCCCTGCGCGATCGCCGTGAAGAGCTGTCCGCGGAACGTCGCGTCGATCACATCCTTCACCTTCGCCGAGAACTCGCGGTCATAGCGCTTCGGCAGCGGCGAGAGGATCGACAGCTGCCGCATGATCTCTTCCCCTTCGACGTAGAAGAAGAACATCGACAGCAGCATCAGCGCGAAGCCGAGGACCATGCCGGCGAGCCCGCCGATCACGGCGCCGCCGTGCTGCGCCACCCAACCCGGCACGCGCTGCATCGCCGGCAGAATCAGGCGCCCGGGACTGAGCGACGCGGGATCGAAGTTCGGCGCGATGCGCCGGATGAAGTGCAGCGACGGTGTCAGATCGATCCGGCGGATCATCGCCTGCGCCTCCCCCGACTGCAGCTTGTCGACGACGACGTTCGCCTGCTGCACGAGGAGAATCGCCACGATGAGCGCGGGAATGATCAGGATCACCGTGATGCCGAGGAGCATCACCAGCGCGGCGCGGGACGAACTGCCCTTCAGCCGGCGGCGCACGCGATCGAAGGTCCCGAACGTCAGCGTGACCAGGATGACGCCGATGAGAATCGCCGTCATGAACGGCCAGAGAATCTGGAACGCGGCGTAGAGAAGAATGATGGTCACGAGGCCGAAGAAGACGATGCCGGCCAGCTTCCACTGCGGGCGCTGTTCGAGATCCGTTTCGACGTCAGGTTCAGTCACGCGTGGCACTCCTTTTTAGTAGGCAGTATGCAGTAGGCAGTATGCAGTGGATGCGTTCGGCCTTAACGTCTACGTCTTCCTGCGATCCGAGAATGGGGCCGTGATCGCGCTGACGATCGGATTCTTCAACTTCCGCTCCGCGGTGATCGCGTAAAACCGCTCCTTGACCTCGGGCAAACGTCCCACGACGCGCACGTTGTACTGCCGCTCGATCTCTTTCTCGATCGCCGTCGGCGCGGGAAAGATCCCCGTACCGGCGCGACCGAAGGCCGTCATCAGCGCGAGATCGTCGAACTCGCCGACGCGTCGCGGCGCGATGCCCGTGCCGTCGAGCCAGAGCTCGAGCGCGCGGCGGATCTGCGTCCCCGCGCCGGGGAAGAGCATCGGCGCGCCGTCGAGCGACTTCGGAAAACCCTTGCGACGCGAGAGCGCCATCGCCGGCGCGGCGAAGAACGTCGTTCCGCTCTCGCCGAGAAGGTGATTGAACGCGCGGAGCGGCATTCCGGACGCGGGAGCATCACTGAGCACGAGATCGACCTCGTGCTGTGCGAGCCGCACCAGCAGCACCTCCGTCGACGCCTCGGAGCAGACCATCTCGATCTCCTTCGCCATCTGAAACGCCGGACGCAGCACGCGATACGCGATCAGCTTCGGCACGACATCGGCGATGCCGACCGTCACCCGCGCCGGCTTGCCCGTCGGCCGATCGCGTAGCGTGTCGCGCAACTCGCGCCCCAGCGCGAAGATCTCATCCGCGTACCGCAACGCCACCCGCCCCGCCTCGGTGAGCACGAGTCCGCGTCCCGATTTCTCGAACAGCCTTTCGCCAATCGAGCTCTCCAGCAACCGCAGCTGCGCACTGATCGTCGGCTGCGTCAGATGCAGCTTCCGCGTCGCCGCCGAGATGCTCCCCTCGCGGGCCACGACCCAGAAATAGAAGAGGTGGTGATAGTTGAGCCACTCCATTGGGCCTCCAAGTCGTCGAGTCGTCGGGTCTCCGAGAGATGCCGAACGCGCGTGCCCCGTCATCCTGAGCGAGGTGGTCGGGTGGGTGTGAGCGAAGGATCTCAAAATGCGTAACTTGAGATCCTTCGCTCACGCCCGCACCCCCACTCTCGCTAAGGATGACGGGCGCACGCGCTCGGCGACTGGTCGACTCGAAGACTCGGCGACTCTCCCCCATCTCATTGAGAAAATCAACCAATCCCCACGAAACAATCCATCTGATCTATGAATGATGGACGCCGAACCGCCGTTCTCCATCACGATGCAAACCATCGCCTCGCCCACGCTCTGGATCACCTTCAGTGCCTTCGTCCTCGGCATGCTCGCGCTCGATCTCGGCGTGTTCAGCCGCAAGCCGCATGAAGTCCGCTTCAAAGAAGCGCTCACCTGGAGCGGCATCTGGATCGCACTGGCGCTCGTCTTCAACGGCTGGATCTACCTTCGATTCGGCAGCGACAAGGCCATGGAGTTCCTCACCGGCTACGTCATCGAGAAGGCGCTCTCCGTCGACAACATCTTCATCTTCGTCGTGCTCTTCTCCGCCTTCGCCGTCCCGAAGATCTACCAGCATCGCGTTCTCTTCTGGGGCGTTCTCGGCGCGCATCGTCATGCGCGCGATCTTCATCGCCCTCGGTGCCGCGCTGCTCACGCGCTTCCACTGGGTCATCTACATCTTCGGCGCGCTCCTGATCGTCACCGGCATCCGCCTCTTGCTATCGGGCAACAGCGAACCGCATCCCGAGCGCAACCCGATCTTCCGCGCCATCCGCCGCTTCGTCCCCTCCGTGCCCGACTACCACGGCAAGAAATTCATCGTGCTCGAGAACGGCCGCCGCTTTGCCACGCCGCTGCTCGTCGTCCTGCTGGCGATCGAAGCCACCGACCTCGTCTTCGCCGTCGACTCCATTCCCGCCATCTTCGCCATCACCGAAGACCCGTTCCTCGTCTACACGTCGAACATCTTCGCCATCCTCGGACTGCGCGCGCTCTACTTCCTGCTCGCGGGAGTCATCGACCGTTTTCACCTCCTCAAGATCGGCCTCGCACTCGTCCTGCTCTTCGTCGGCTCGAAGATGCTCCTCGTCTCGATCGTCAAAGTTCCCGTGAGCGTTTCGCTCATCGTCATTGCCCTGCTTCTGGGCGGATCCGTGGTGGCCTCGCTCCTCTGGCCGAAGCGTGTATCATCCGCGCCGCTTGAAGGTAAAAACGACCAGCCTGCCGGGAGTGCTGATTCTCGAACCGAAGGTCTTTCGTGATCCGCGCGGGTGGTTCATGGAGACCTTCAACGCCGACGTCTTCAACAGCGAAGAGTCCCGCGAGCTCGGACTCCCCGGCTCATTCCTGCAAACGAACCAATCGCACTCGACCGGCGGCGTCGTCCGCGGCCTCCACTACCAACTCGAGCGCCCGCAGGGAAAACTCGTCCAGTGCGTCCGCGGCAGAATCCTCGACGTCGCCGTCGACATCCGCCGCTCCTCGCCCCACTTCGGCAAATCCGTGAGCGTCGAACTGACCGAAGAGAACCACCTCATGCTCTGGATCCCGCCGCGGTTCGCGCATGGCTTCGCCGCCCTCAGCGACGAAGTCGACGTCCTCTACAAATGCACGACGCTCTGGCATCAACCGAGCGACCGCAGCATCCTCTGGAACGACCCCGACCTCGCCATCGACTGGCAGGTCGAAAACCCGTCGCTCTCCCAAAAAGACGCCGCCGGCAAACCCCTCCGCGACGCCGAAGTCTTCGAGTCTTGACACACCTACAGCCCGCGGTTACGATGCGCCGCTCTTTCGGGAATGCCTTTTCCCGAGTCGAGGTTAGCTAGGTTTCTAACGCGGGGCGGTAGTTCAGCTGGTTAGAACGCCGGCCTGTCACGCCGGAGGTCGCGGGTTCGAGCCCCGTCCGCCCCGCCAATTTCCAGTGACTGATTCGCCGCCGCAAGGCGGCGTTTTTCATTTCAGAGGAAGACGTGCGGGCGGCGAGCCGGAGACGCTCGCCGCCGCGCCGGCTTCAGTCCTTGGTCGGATCGCTGGACTCGCCTGGGCAGCACTTCACGCGGATGAGCCGCGACGTGCTGCGCCAGTTGATGCAGTTGTTCGAGACGGCCAGCTTCACGCGATAGTAGGTGTCGCATTTCATGCGCGTCTTCGCGCCGGCTTCATAGAATGAGCGGATGTCGAATGGACCGGCCTGGCCGGGAAACCACTGCATCACTTCGGGGCCGATGCGCGCCCATGATGCATTCGACTCCTGTACGCTCCAGAAGTAATTGAGCTCGTTCTGGCTGTTCGTCCCGTCGGCGATGACCATTCCCACGCCGCTCGTCCAGTTCATCGTGAAATCGGGCACCGGCGGCAGGCACCTCGCCACGCGTCCGAGCTCCAAGCGGAAGATCAGGTATTCGCCGGGATTACAGGCGCCGACGAGAAAACCGTTCGTTCCGGCGCAGGAGGCCGTGGCGTTGGTGTCCCAGATCCAGTTCGCGGTCGGTTCCATATTGTTGAGTGGCCCCCAGAGATGCCCGCCCGACGGCACGGTGCTGCTCGCGGCATTGACGTTGTTCGGGCCGACGCTGGTGGGATGCCAGCGATTGTTGGTATTACACGCTGCGATCTGCGCCGAGAGCGCGGCCGCGGTCGGCGCGGCCGTCACTGTCTTCGCCAGTGCCTGGTTCGTCGCGCAGACGCTCCAGAGCGGCGATCCCGTCGGGACAATCCCTCCGCCATTGGCGATGCTTCCGATGAGCCCCTCATAGACGCCGCCATCGTCCCATGCAACGACATACAGATGGGTTGCCGTGGAATTGAGTGTCCCCGAGTAAACGCCGGTGGACCACGCGCCGCTGAATTGTTTCGCGGTCGCCGCGGAGCTCGTTCCGGTGTACCCCGCGAAGTAATTATCGGCCGTCATTCGCACGGTGTATTGCGCCTGCACGGACCCACCGATGACCATCGCCGCACAAAGCGCGGCCATGATGCTCGATCCTCTGCTCATACTGCCTCCTCCTTCTCGTGCCGCACTCGTCTCTTCGAGGCGGCATTGAGTAGTGACCGGCGGCGTAAAAGCGTTTCAGTAAAACTCATGTAATGAAAAAATATCCGAATCGGTGGTTCGGTGTGGGGACGGCCGCCATCGGCCGTCCTCCGCATGTCGGTCGCGCTGCATGCGCAAGTCGCGTCCCCCCAGCCCCGCGACGGCCGAGGCGGCCGTCGCCACACAGAAGCGTCGGGCCAGGACACGCGGACGTGTTCAACAAACACGACCTCGCGAAGCTGCTCCGCCCCGCAAATAGGGCGAACGCGCGCCCCAAAACAGCGACCCGCCATGCTGCTCTAGCATTGAACAAACGGGGTGTTTTGAGTGTGCCCGAAACGCACTCATTGCCACACTCATTAGCGCTCAAAACGGGGCTAGATACCAGCGTTTTCAGTGACATAGTCCGCCCGTTCTCTCGGGGGGCGGTAGTTCAGCTGGTTAGAACGCCGGCCTGTCACGCCGGCGTCGCGAGTTCGAGCCCCGTCCGCCCCGCCAATTTCCAGTGACTGATTCGCCGCCGCAAGGCGGCGTTTTTCATTTGGGGAAGCAAATCGCGCAGGCTCCGGCCTCAGTGGGACACTCACAACTTCCCGGAGTCAACCCGCGTGCTGCGTAACCAGCGGTACTCGCAGCGTCACCGTCGTCCCCTGCCCTTCGGACCCAGTGACGTCGATCTCTCCGCCGATCAGGTGGGCGCGTTCGTGCATGCCGAGGAGGCCGATGGAGAGCTCGCCGGCTCGTTCCTTCTCCGCGATTCCGCGGCCGTTGTCGCGAATGAGGAGGACGAAGGCGTCGGCGTCGCCGATCATCGTGACGTCGACTCTCGTGGCGCGGGCGTGGCGAAGGACGTTGGTCAGGGCTTCCTGGAAGATTCGGAAGATGGCCGTGGATTGTTCCGCATCCAGAGCGACGCCCTCCCCGGCCGCTTCACAATGAACCTCGATGTCCGTGCGCACCTGGAATTGCCTGGCCTGCCATTCGATGGCCTCTTCCAATCCGAGGACGTCGAGGACGACCGGGCGCAGGTCGGAGGCGATTTTGCGGACGATGTTGATCATCGCGTCCGTCAGCTCCAACATGGCGGCCAGCTTCTCTTTGAGGTCCGCGGCTGGCAATGCCTTCTCCGGCTCGACCAGCGTCTTCTTGATGCCTTCGAGCTCCCAGCGCAAACTCGTCAGCGTGGCGCCCAGTTCGTCATGAATCTCACGCGCGATGCGAATCCTTTCCTCTTCCCTCGCTGAATGAAGGCGGGCCGATAGAGCGCGCAACTGTTCGCTGGTCGCCTTCAGCTTTTCCTCGGCGCGTTTGAGCTCCGTTACGTCCTGAGTCGTACCGAGCAGCCTCGGTGGGGTCCCGTCTTCAGCGCTCACGACACGTGCAATGGAGTGAAGAATTCGCTCGCCACCATGGACGAGGGCGCGATAGTACAGATCGAACGGCTCTTTTTGCTCGACTGAGTGCTGAAACGTGTTCTGCGTGCAGTCCCGATCCTCCGGATGGATCAATGACAGTGCCTGATCATAGAAATCCGGCTCGCCAACCGAAATCCCGAAGATTCGATACAGCTCGTCCGAACAGGTCACCGACGCGTTGCGGAGATCCACTTCCCAACTGCCCACGTGGGCCGTGCGCTGCGCTTCGGCCAACTGACTCTCGCTTTGCCTGAGCTTTTCTTCCGTGCGCCTGCGATCCTCGATGTCGGTACTCGTCCCATACCACTTGACGATGCTTCCCTGCTCGTCGCGCATCGGGACCGTGCGGATCAGAAACCAGCGATATTCTCCGTCCGCGCGCCGCAAGCGCATTTCATCCTCGGACGGCCCGCCGGCGGCCATGTCCAGGAGCCACCTTTCCAGGACTCTCGGCAGGTCATCAGGATGAACGATGTTGTTCGGAGCGGCCATTGCCTCTTCGAAGGAAACGCCCACGTACTCGAGCCAGCGTTGATTGACGAAATCAAGGGCGCCATCAGGCCTGAGACTCCAGACCATCGTGGGCATGCTGTCGATGACCAGGCGGATGCGGTCCTCGGCCTGTTGCATCGCCTGCGCTGCAAATTTCCTTTCTGTAATGTCTTCCGCGATTCCCGCGCGGCGATAGACGCGCGCCGCGTCATCCCTGATGGGAAATCCACGATCCCAAATCCAACGGATGGAGCCGTCGGGCCTTACCACTCGATACTCAACTTCGAAAGCCTGCTCCCGGTCTTTGATGACGGCTTCGGTCACACGGGCACGGTCTTCAGGGTGAATCGCCGCGAAGAAAGAGCCGGGATCCTGATACAAGCTGTCGAGCGATCGCCCCCATACCGTTTCGTATGCGGGGCTGATGTAGAGCATTTGAGAGAAATCGACCCGGATCAGCCAGAAGACCTCACGGATGTTCTCGGCGATCTGACGGAAACGCTGCTCGCTCTCACTCAGCGCCGCCGTCCGCTGCTGGATCCTTTTCCTCAACGCGGAATTCCAGCCGAACAGTCCAGCGATGATCAGGAGTGCCGCGGCTGCCGTGTATCCCGCGAAAACGGCAAACGTACTATAGCCGTCAATGGTGCGGCCGAACCACTTCTCGTCGATCTGCTTCAATTCGCCCGGTTTGATCGCCGCGAAGCCGTCGGACACGAGGCGCAACGTTCTCGCGTCTCCCTTATGCACGGCGCGGCGAAGCTCGTCTCTGAAGACGGGCGCCGAGCGCCGAAACCTCCTGGCAAGGCCGGCCTTGTTCAAGAGATAGAGCGCCGAAGGAGCATCGGCGACGAAGACCTCGATCTTGCGCTGCTTCGCCGCCTGGACAATCTCGTCATAGCCTCGAAACGTCATCACCATGGTGACTCCGTTCGCCATGACCGCGTCGATATGCTGGTCCCCGGCCTTGACCCCGACCGGAAACCCTTTCAGTGTCGCCAGGTCTGTAATGCCGGAGATGTCGTGGTGAAAAAAGATCGATGCCTCGACCGTGGCATACGCCGGCGCGAAGTCCAGATACTTCTGGCGCTCCTTTGTCTGCACGACGCAATCAATCACATCGAACTCGCCCGCGCGCATGCGTCGCATGGCCTGATCCCAGTCCATGGCGTGGATCTCAGCCTTAATCCCGGTCTTCGTTTCCCAGGCCCGCCATTGATCGATCAGAATGCCCTGTAATTTGCCGTCCGATTGAAACACATAGGGCGGGTAGTCATTGTCCATCACGACCCGGATGGTCCGCGGCGCCTGAGCCGCGGGTTGCGCCTGAGCGGCCGGCAAAACCGGCGACGACGCCAGAATGAGGACGAACAGCCCTTTTCTGATGTCAGCGGAGGCCATGGGCGCTCACGTATTCGACGATATCGGCGTTATTGCGAAGACCGGTCTTGGCCAGAACGCGGGTGCGATGCGTGCTGACGGTCTTCACGCTCAGGTTCAGAACGTGCCCTATCTCGGTGACCGACAGGCCCGAACCGAGAAGGCGGAAAACCTCCAATTCGCGATCGGAGAGGCGCTCGTGAGGCAGGATGGCCGCGCCTCCTTTCCCGATATCGGAGGCCAACCTCTCGGCGATCGCGGCGCTCACATACGTCCCTCCGTGAGCGACGCGGCGAATGGCCGCCAGCAATTCTTCAGGAGCACTGTTCTTTTCAACATAGCCGGAGGCGCCCGATCGCAAGGCACGGACGGCGAACAGATCCTCCGGATGCATGCTCAGAATGATGACCGGCAGCCTGGGAAATTCACTCTTGATGTGCTTGAGCAGGTCGAGGCCACTGCGGACGCCGAGGCTGAGGTCGAGGACGACGACATCCACGGGGCCGGAGCGCAATACAGTCAGCAACTCGTCGCCCGACGCCGCTTCCCCGACGACGGTCATGTCTTCCGCTTCGACCATGAGCTGGCGCAGTCCTTTGCGGACGAGTGCATGGTCATCGGCGATTACGATGCGGGTCATTGCGGAAGCCTCGGTCACTATTCAACTACATAAGATTCTGCACGCCTGCGCAAAACCTGCTCCATTGCACTCTCGATCTCATCGAACGTGCACGGCTTGCTGAGATAAACCGCGCCGGTCCCATTCAGGAATCGACTGTTCTCCGCGCTGAAGGTGTCGCCGGTGATGAACAGGAAGGACCTTGCCATCTGCGGACACCGCGCGACGACCTCGTGATACAACGCCGGGCCATCGAGATCGGGCATCCGCATGTCCGTCATCACGACCTCATAGGAACCCGTTTCGATGAGCTGCACTGCGGCCCTGCTGGTGGCCGAGATCTCTACCAGATGTCCCTGCGCGGAAAGGATGTCCGAAAACGCCGCAGCGACATCAGGATCGTCGTCGACGATCAGGATTCTCAATTGCGGTGACGGCGGCTGGACCGGAAGCGCGGTCTCCGCGTCCGCGCTGACGCCGAATCCGACCGGCAGGCTGATCACGAACGTCGTGCCCGAATCTACTTCACTGCTCACGGCGACCGTGCCGTTATGGGCGGAGATGATCCCGTGACACAACGACAATCCGAGACCCGTGCCCTGCCCGATCGGTTTCGTGGTGAAGAAAGGGTCGAAGATGCGCGAACGGATTTCGGGAGGTATGCCTCCACCATTGTCCGCAATCTCGAGCAACACGCGGTCGCCGACGACATCGACGCTCGATCGAATGGTGATCGTTCGCGGTGTTGGACGTGAGCGCAGGGCGTATAGGGCGTTACTCACGAAATTGAGGACGACCCGTTCCAACTGCTCGGGATCGGCAGCGACGTCGGGCATGGGCTCGGTGAGCTCGAGGTTCAGATCGATCTCCTCGCTTCTGAGACCGTACGCGATGAGGTCCGTCGCGGCGCGCACGACGTCATTGATCGAGGCCGGCACGCGTCGCGGCGGGTCGTGCCGGGCAAGAGCGAGGAAGTTCTTCACGATTCGCGAACAATTACTCACGGCCTGCAGGATGCTGGTGGCTCGTCCCTGCCGCGGGTCCTCTTTCAATTCCGACTGCAGCAGCGTGCTCTGATGCATGATCACGGACAGCGGATTATTCAGCTCGTGGGCGATGGTGGCCAGGAGAGTTCCCAATGCAGCCATTTTCTCGTTCTGATGAAGCTGCTCGCGCTGAGCCCTGGCGATCGATCGAAGCTGGGCCTCCCGAAGCTCTCGCTGAATCGCCGAGACCAGAAGGGCCAGACTCCCCTTCGTGAAGAAATCATGCGCGCCGGCCCTCATGGCTGTCACCGCGACCTCGTCCCCGGCGCTTCCTGAAATCAGAATGAATGGGATGTCCTTGCCGGTCGCCTTCAAGAGCTCGAGTGCCTCGAGGCCGGAAAAGGTGGGCATCACGTAGTCGGACAGAACGAGATCCCATGCCTCGCCATCGAGCGCCGCCTGCATCTCCTTTGCGGTCTGTACGCGCAGAACACTGGGTACATAGCCTCCGCTCAGAAGCTGCAGCTCCAGCAGCTCGGCGTCGGCCGGATTGTCTTCCACGATCAAAACACGAAGATCCTTTTCACCCATTTCTGCTCTCTCCACACAGCGCGGCATCAAGATGTCATCGGAAAGGGCTCATTGAGCACCGTCCAATAGAGACCCAACTGTCGGGCCGCGTCTACAAAGGTATCGAAATCGACCGGCTTCCTCACGTAACTGTTCGCGTGTAGTTCGCCGGCCTTGATCATGTCGAGTTGTTCGGTCGACGTCGTAAGAATGACGACGGGAATGAATTTCGTGCGCTCGTCCTGGCGCAGTCGTTCGAGAACTTCGAGTCCGCCCAGCCGCGGCAGCTTGAGATCGAGCAGAATCACGACCGGCTGTTCGCGCGTGCCGCCGGCGTGGCTCCCTTCACCAAAGAGGTAGTCCAGCGCCTCCACGCCGTCTCGAGCAACGACGACCGGGTTCGCGATCCGGGCGCGCTCGAACGCCATGAGGGTCAGCTCCACGTCGTCCGTGTTGTCCTCGACCAACAGAATCGGCTGTTGCTTCAAGATGGGCCTCCCAGGGTGAAATAGAACACGGCGCCCGCACCTTCGGCACCTTCCGCCGAAACGAGTCCGCCATGCCGCGTAATGATTCGTTTGACGGTCGCCAGACCAATCCCCGTCCCTTCGAATTCGGATTCCGCGTGCAGCCGTTGAAACGCGCCGAACAGCTTTCCTTTGTAGGCCTCATTGAATCCGGCGCCGTTATCGCGCACAAAGAAAGCCCGCTCGCCGTCGATGGAAGTCTGCCCGACGTCGACTTGCGCCTGCTCCTTCTTTCCTGTGAACTTCCAGGCATTGCCGAGGAGGTTCTCGAACACAATCGTGAGGAGATGGGAGTCCGCTGAAGCCCGCAGGTTCGGCTCGATCACGAAGCGCACGCCTCGATCGGGATTGCGCCTGGCGAGCTCCGCGGCCACTTCCTGTGCCACTTCCGTGACGTCCACCTCGCGTCGTTCCAGAGGCCTGCGCGTGACTTGGGAAAGATGGAGCATGTCGTCGATCAGCTGCGACATCTTTTGCGTACCGGCGCGAACGCGCTCGAGGAAATGGATTCCTCGCTGATCGAGCGCTTTGACGCGGTAATCCGACAGGAGCACCTTGCTGAAGCCGTCGATGGCTCGCAGCGGCGCCCGCAAGTCGTGCGACACGGAATAGGAGAAGGACTCCAGCTCCCGGTTCGCCGCGGCCAACTGGCGCCCCTGGACTTCCAGTTGGCCCGTACGAGACTCCAACTCCCGCGTGCGATCGGCCACTCTCTTCTCCAGCGTCGCGCGCGCTTCTTCGATCTCCGTGTGTTGTCCCTGAATTTCAGTCAGCATCTGATTGAAGGTGTCGACAAGCTGTTCGATCTCGGCGGCGCTTCGCTCCGACGGAGCGCGGACCGAGTAGTCCTTTCCGTTCGTCACCGCGGCGGCAAATGATGCGAGATTGAGAATGGGTCGTGAGATCGCGCGCCGCGGAAATTGAGAAAGCAGGATCGCAATCAGCAGCGCCGGGATCGCCACGAGGCCCGTAATGATCGCGAATCGCCGCAACGTCTGATCGTATTCGTGGAGATCGACGTGAATGAAGAGCGTCCCCAGCGGCCGGCCTTCAGAGGAAATCGGCCGATAGACGGTCAGCTCGTGCTCGCTGAATCGATGCCCCGTCAACGGACCCTTCAGATCGCCGCTCTCCGGCGCCTTTGCGCCATTTCGGTGATACAGCGCGAAGATGCGGCCATTCACGACAATGCCGGCAGACACGACCGCTGGCCGCGTTCTCAATGAGCTGACCATGGCAGTCGCCGACTCCGAGTCGTTGAAGTCGACCGCCGATGCGACATTGAACGCGATCAGGTCCGCCACCGTCTCCACGCGAAGCACCAGGCTGCTCTTCACCTCCTGCAACTGCACGAACAGGAGAGCCAGACTGGCCGCCAGAAGCGCCGTGCTGCTGCTGAAGATGCTCAGCCAGACCAGTCTGCGTCCAATGGACTGGGAGGGCGACATCAACGATACCCTCCGTCCCCGCGCACTTCATCAACGATCCGCGCCAGGTGGAGAAGCTGTGATGATGCCCGCAGACCGGCTCGCTCGATTGCCGCTCGATTGATGTCGAAACGAACATGATGGTCTTCGGTCGTGATCAAACCGATCATCCCGCCTTGCTCCGCGAAACGATCGATCTCACCAACCGTGAGTACCGGATTCCCGCGCAATGCACCGAAGATCTGCCTCAGATTCCCTTGTTCCGAGGAACTGATGAAAAGGAGATCGCACTCGAGCGCTTCTTCCACCCGGCTCAATGCACGGATACGGATCGCTCTCCCGTGCACGGTCTGATCGCGCACGATGTCACTGAGCGAGGAGCCAAACGGATCTCTGCCGAGGACGCCGATCACAAACGGTGCGGTGGCCGCGGCGGTGCTCGACGCCGGCCATCGAACGTAGGTCGCGAACTTGTACAGAAACGCGGCCTTCACGCGGTATTCGGGCGCAATCGTGACGGCGGCGACCACCTGCGCAGCGCCAACACTGGTGATTACCAGCAAGCACCAGCGCCGGAGAATGCGACGGGCCATCATTGTCCTCGGCCGAAGTGGCTGACGAGATCGACGAACACGGCTCGTCCGATCTCCGTCCGCGTCGAGACGTCCGTGAACTCGCCGTGACCGTTGCCGAGCAGATTCTGTCCCGTCACCGAAAGCTCGATTCCGCGGCGCGGCCGCCAGCCGAAGCGAACGTCCAGCGCCGTATACGCGGGGACGGCCGGAAGCGACCGCTCGGAGACGCGGCGTCCGATGACATCGAATTCGCCGTAGCCGGAAACGTCCAGCGACGAGCGCAGCCGCCAGCTCCGTTTCGGATCGCGTCCCTCCTGCGCGGCAAGGCCGGCAAAATCATTGCTGCCCGGCTCGAGCTCGAGGTGTTCGGAGAGTCCATCGAACCCTCCGCTCAACCGCCAGCGGCGTGTCGCCTGGTAGGAGGCCCACATCTCCACGCCGTTCGTTGTCCCCGACATCCCGTTCGCGAAAAAGAGTGACGTTCGGCTGGGCGCGACCTCCTGGGTCCGGAGGTGATCGTACAGAGAATGAAATGCCGTCACCGAAAGCGTCAGCCACGGCAACGGCTGTCCGCGGTACCCGATCTCGTACACATTCGCGATCTCGGAGACGACCTCGGGACCACCGGTCAGCAGGAAGGGCGGCGTGGCCGGGACAAACGCGTCGCGATCGAGGCGCGATGGCGCGCGTACCGTTCGCGATGCCGCGACCCAGAGCATGTGACTGGGCGCGACATTCCACGCCAGACGCGCGTTCGGCAGAAACTCACTACCCGTATAGTCATTGTGCTCAGTCCTCGCACCAACACTCAGTCGCAGACCCCTGGATAACGTCATCTCGTCCTGAGCGAAGAGGGCCGCCCATTTCTGATTCACATCCGCGGGCAGAAACGCGAAGATCGTACTGTTGGTGACGCGATCCATTCCGTACCGGTACTCCGCGCCCCAGGCAACGTTGTGCCTGCGAGCCAGCCGCAATGAATGGAGAAACTGCAGATCGAAGACATTCAGCCGATCTTCGAACGTCGGAGGGACGACGCGCTCCGTCCGGTCGAAGTAGCCCTGCACGGTGATCGACGAACCGCTTTCGAACTGGCGTTTCCAGAGTCCGGTCAGGTTCAGACCGGAAATGGAGATCACACCCAGTTCGAGATCCACGCCGCTGATGGAGATTGAGCCTGGCGGCGGCTGCCCTTCCGAGCCTTTGTAGGCCGCGCCGAGGAGCGTGAGCTGATCCGCGCCGCGCGCCCAATCGCCGCGGAAACCGACCATGCCTTTGTGCCCGGCATCGTCCTTGACCGTATCGTTCGCGGTCTTCGTGCGGGTCAGATCGAAGTATTTGCCGTAGACACGATAGTGACCCGCCCCGCCCGCCGCGCCACCATAGCGGAGCGCACCGATCGTCTTGCGGTTCCCGCCGCCTAGTGCGAGAAGACCGCCTTGTGTAGTTTTCGCGGAGCGCGTAATGATGTTGATGACGCCATTCACCGCGTTGACGCCCCAAAGCGTTCCTCCCGGCCCGCTGATGACCTCGATCCGGTCGATGTCCTCGAGAAGAACATCCTGGACGTCCCAGAAAACGCCGGAGAACAGTGGCGTGTAGACCGACCGTCCGTCAATCAGGACAAGGAGCTTATTAGCGGCAGAATTACTGAGCCCCCGCGCGCTGACCGTGTAACTGCCGGCACTGACCTGGACGACGTCCAGCGTCGGCGCGAGGCGCAATGCCTCGGGGAGATTCGTCGCGCCTGAGCGGCGGATCTCGTCGCCCGAAATCACGAAGACCGACGCCGCCGCATCCGACAGCCGTTCCGGCCGTCGCGACACCGACGTGATCTCCACGTTCATCAAAGCCTGCAAGTCGAGATTGGCGAGCTCCGTCGCCGGCTCGGGAGGACGTGAGTCCTGCGCGTACAGGTTTGCACCCAGCAGTACGCATATCAGCACATTGCGGCAAATCATGCCGCCTCTCACGCCGAAAATAAAGTGACGCATTGCCGTAAGGAAATACTACCCTACCGGCCGTGCTCGCCGCGACCGCACCTGTCTGATTCCGCTGTAGGACGAATTCCGAATCCCGCTGGGCATCGGTATCGATTCCACCACGGCAAGGAATAGAATGAGGAGGAGTCCTACTCTCGTGCCCGAGCAAATCAGGTCCACCACACGATATCTCTTCGCTCTTCTCCCGCCGCTCATCATCGCCGCGCTGTGGCCCTCAATCGAGACGATCCACCCCTTCCCCGCTTCCGTGTTCTTTCTAGGGATCGCCATCGTGGCTCGTTATTTCGGATATCGGCCAGCGCTGCTCTGCACGGCGGTTTCCGCTTTTGCGTTCTGGAAGGTCGTGCTGGGAATGGCCGGCCACCCGTTGTCGATGCAGGTCGGGCGGGTTGCCCTTTTCATCCTGGCCTCGCTCGTTGTAGCGGGTCTCAGCCGGCAGAGATCGAAGGACGTGCAGGCCGTGCAGGAACGCCTGCAATCGTTATACGACACCGCAATGGACGCGATCCTCTGCCTCCACGCGAATGGCCATTTTGTCGATGCGAACCCGGCGGCGAGCGAGCTGTTGGGATACAGCCGCGAGGAGCTAGCGGAACAGAGTGTCGGAGATCTCTCGCGCCCCGAGGATCGCCAGAACGCGATCGACGTCTTCCGACGCATCCGCGACGAAGGAAAGACCGACGGCGAGGCGGTGATCGTTCGCAAGGACGGAAGCACTCGGGACATCGAGTACCGAGTAATCTTCAACACGCATCTGGACACCCAGTTCGTCATGATGCACGACGTCACCGCCCGCAAAGACGCCGAGCGCTCTCTTCACAACCTTTCCGCGCGGCTCCTGCAACTCCAGGATGAGGAACGCCGGCGCATCGCGCGACAGCTTCACGACACCACCGCGCAGAGCCTCGCCGCGATCCGACTGAACCTCTTCAAGATCAGCCGCTCATCCGACACGACCAGCGCCATCCGGGAGACGATCGAGGAGAGCGTCGCGCTCACCGACCAGTCGATCACCGAAGTGCGCACGCTTTCGTATCTGCTCCACCCGCCCATGATCGAGGAGGTCGGCCTCCTGCCCACCCTGCACTGGTTCGTGCGCGGCTTCGAGCAACGCAGCGGCATTGCTTCCACGCTTGAAGCCGACGAGATCGGAAGGCTCCCGCAGGAGTTGGAAACCGCCGTCTTTCGCATCGTCCAGGAAGCGCTCACGAACATCCAGCGTCACTCGGGAAGCGCGGTTGCCAGAATCCGGCTAACCCGCCGAGATCATTCGCTGCAGCTCGAGGTTCAGGACGAAGGCCAGGGCATGCCCCAGGAGCTTCTCGCGCACCAAAGCGCCCTGCTCGCATCAGGAATCGGCATCGCCGGAATCCAACAGCGTGTCAGCGAGCTCGGAGGAGAGATGGAGTTTCAATCCGCCGACCACGGCACGCGACTCGTGGTCACCTTGCCGGTTCCTGAGATGTAGTCGCCACACAAAAGCGACTGTAAGACCCTGCCACCCTCTGCGTTTGCCCTCGTGAAAAGGAGAACACCATGACAAAACGCACCTACACCTTCGCATCTGCCGTCGCTGCGGCAATCTTCCTCACGCTCTCCGCGCACGGCGCGATCCATATGCGGGCCTGACTCTCGGAAGAGCGGACGCAGCGCCGCTCGTTTCGCCAAGCGTGCGCGGATTCCACTCTACGACAGCGCACTCGCGAGGATATCGAGCCCCTGCTTCGCCGTCCGCTGGTCGAGGGTCAGCGGTGGGAACATCGTGATGGCGGCGCCTGAGGTGGTCACGAGGAGGCCGTTCTTTCTGCAGCGCTCGGCGATCTTCGACGCGCCGTCTTCGTCGCCGGTATCGGCGGCGATGGCCATCCCTCGAATGCGGATCTCGTCGAAGTCCATCGCACCGAGGCAATCGGCGATGTAGGCGCTGATCTGATCGACGTGGCGCATGAGCTTTCCGCTGTTTTTCTTCAGCCAGCCGACCGTTGCGATCGCCAGGTCGACCGACGCCGGATGCCATCCGTACGTCGACCAGAAGGCGACTTTGCCTTCCACCGACTTCGCCACCTTCTGCGTCACGATCGTCGCGCCCATCGGGGCATAACCGCCCGTGATCGCCTTGCCCATGCAGAGAATGTCGGGCTGGAGATCGAAGTGCTCGGACGCGAAGACTTTCCCCGTACGGCCGAATCCGCACGCCACTTCGTCGGCGATGAACAACGTGCCGTAGCGCCGGCAAAGCTGCTGTGCGCGCTCCATGAAGTCATCCTCCGGAACCATCACCGCGAGATTGCAGCTGATCGGCTCCATGATGAACGCGGCGACATCGCGTTTCGCGAGCAGGCGCTCCAGTCTCTCGGCGGCGCGCCGGCCGAGCGGCGGCGCGATCGTGAGGCAGTTCGACAGCCGATTGCGATACGGCTCGCGGCCGTCGGTTGCTGCGATGCTGATCGTTCCGATGGTGTTGCCGTGGTAGCTGCCTTCCACGGAGACGAACTTACGCCGCCCGGTCGAAGCCATGGCGACCTGCAGGGCGATGTCGACCGCCTCCGAACCGCCGGTCGCCCGGTAACTCTTTTCCAGTCTGCCGGGCGTGATGTCCGCCAGCAATCGAGCCAGCTCCACCCACGGCCGATAGAGGTACTCCGGATTGATGTAGTCCGGTCGTCTGCGCCGCGGTCTTTTCGTGATCTCGCGGTTGCCCCACCCGAAGTTGCCGACGCACCACCCTGACAAAAAGTCGATGTAGCGTTTGCCGCGCTCGTCGTACAGGTAGCATCCTTCCGTCCGCACGACAGTGATGTCCTCCGGCTCGCTTTCGCGTCCGAGGAATCGGCGGTCGAGTTGCCGGAGCTTCATGCGCCACTCCGTTCTGCACGTTCGGGACCCGAACGCGCTATGGCTCTTCCAGCGGGAGCGTGTTGTAGAACGTCCAGCCGGCGCCGGCATCCGCGCCCCACGAATGGGTCCTTAAAAGCGCACAAAGGCGGCGGCAAGAAGACCGTTAGCGAGATCATCGATGCAGCCGCACGTGCAGGTGTGCGCATGGGTCCACCGACACGGCAGTTCCCTTGGCAGTTGAACCCTCATCGTTGCGACGCCGCGCCGCGTGCGCAGACTCCAATCCGTTCCGATTGACTTCGCGATGCCCGTCGTGATGTCCTTCCGTCCCTCGCCCGAGGCTCCATGAATCGCCTTCTCGTCTCAGCGCTCGCTCTCTGCGCCACCGCTGCATCGGCGCGCGAGCTCGTCGTTCCCGTCATCACAGGCACCGTCCCGGGTCGCAGCTTCTCGACCACAGTTCAGGTGAAGAATCCTTTCGCGGCCGACGTCCAGTGCACGTTCGTTTACGCAGGCCCCGAACGCGTCGGCAATCCGCTTCGATCCGACGAAACGATTCCCGCGGGCAAGACGAAGGTCTACGAAGACTTCCTCTCGGAGATCGCCGCCGCAGGCACCGTCCGCGTCACATGTTCGGGGGACGTCGAGATCGTTACGCGGATTCAGGATTCCATCGACGGCGGACAAACGTTCAGCGACGGCCGCGTGTATCGTCCTTTCACAATTACCAACCTCATCGCGCGAGGAGAGGAGCGCACCGTTCGCACGAGCGTTGATCTCGTTCTCGCAGAGATGAGCGGGAAAGCCGTTCACGTCGAAGTGGTCGCGAAGAACTTCGGCGGCGTCGTGCATGGCAAAAAGTCGTACGACATCCCGCCGCACGCCCAGCGCGTCGTCAACCTTGCCACGGTCCGCGACAAGCTGACCGAAATGGACGTGACGATCACCGTCACTACCGGCGACGGAAAGATTCTGGTAGGGAAGGAGTCTCGCGATCCCGCGCTCGCCAAGGTCGCTCTTCATCGCACCCCCGAGCAACGCGCGCTGCAACTGGCCAGCACCACCGCCGCAGCAAGCACCGGTCCGTCGATCACCGAGCAACTGTTGATCTGTCCCTTCAAAGCTGCACCATTCCGCGATCCGGCCACCGGCCTTTGCTTCATGCGCGATCGCTGGTACGACCCATCGACCGGGACGTTCCTCACTTCCGACCCCGAAGGCTATCGCGGCTCTTCCAACCCTTACATCTACTGCGGTGGCGATCCCGTGAACTGCTCCGATCCAACTGGACGGCTCGGCGATGGCGGCGATCTCCGCGAGGACTTCCGCCGAAAAGAACGCGCCGAACAAGAACGCCGTCACGCGATCTGGTGCGCGCAAAATCCTCTCGAGTGTCGAAAGCTGGACGTGCGGGGCCGGGGAATGATGCGAATGCTCGGCGGCGCTGGCCAAACCACAGCGGGCGCCGGTGCCTTTCTCTCAACAGGCCCGCTCCCCGAGCCACTGACTAAGACGCTCGGCGGCACCGCCTTCGTTCGAGGAATCGACAACACCGTCACCGGCGCCGTCGAGCTCTGGACCGGCACGCCGCGCGACACGATGACAGGGCGCGCCATGTATCTCGCGCTCGTGAAAAACGGCGTGAGTCCGAGTCAGGCAACAACGATCACCGGCTGGTCCGAAGTAGGCGTCGATGTCGTTTCCACGCTCGGCTCCTCCGCGGTTCCCGCTCTCAACTCCGCTCTTCGCATTCGGCCAGTTGGTGGAATCATCAACATCGGCGGCACCGGCGAGGCTGGCAACGTTTCTAATTTGAATCCTGTGCTGGCAAACACCGGCGGCCGAACGACCGGCATTCCGAATCATGTTCAAGCATACGGGGAACAGATTGCCGATGTATTCGCACCGAACTCCGCTCGCGAAATCATGTCCAACCGCCTCACCTTCAACACCGTTGATTGGAGCCGCGTAGCCCAAGGCTCCTACACCGTGCTTCAACCGCAGGGCCAACTCAGCCTCAACATCTACGTCTCCGGCCTATCTGAGGCGGAACAGGCAGCCCTTCAAGCACGCCTCATCAACGAGTTCTCGCGTGCCGGCTTCCGAAACGTTCGCGTGCAGGGGACGGGACCAGGAACGTTTGTGTTCGGAACGAAATGATCTCAATTACGAACAACGGTCCACACATCCGCCACCACATCGCGCACATCGGTGGAGCGACGTTACTCGCGGTCATCGAAGCCAACCTGAAAGATCCTCGGGCTTACGTCGGCGACGTTCTCGACGCCTTCTTAGCTGACGCCATGGCGCCCGCTTCGACCTTCACATCCGAGACGCTCACGCGTGTCGCGGCCCGCGTCTCTTCCTTGCTGTGGGACGACTTACACTATCGCAGGACGATCGGGGCAGTTGTTTTCGCGGCGGTGCTTTTCACTCCCGAACAAGTCGAGGTTTGTACGGCGGGAGACATGCGTGTTCACGTTGTCCGCGCCGACAAATCAGTCGAGCATGTTACCCGGGACCACAATGCAGTATCTGACCCACAAGAGGGCGTCGAATACGCCCGCATCCAACACGTACCCGGCTTCCTTGAGAACGTGCTCACCCGCGTACTGCCGTCATCCAACGGCGGCAAACCACCAGAATACTTGCGTTGGCAATTGTCGCAAGGCTCTACGGTCTACGTCTGTTCATCTCGCGTACATATCTACCGTGATCCAGCTACATATCTTCCGTTGCTGCGCGCAAACAACGGCACTGTGGCGGGAGTTCCCGAACTGGGCTTCGTTGCCATCATCAGCCCGATCGCAGACCCGACAAGCCAATGAAACCGCCTTTTCATCCTCGTTACTTTCACCTTCGCTGTCGCTCTGGCTTTACGACGAAATTCCGGCCGCCGTACACAAAGGGTACGCTGAGTGGCGACACCACACATCGCTTTTAAACAGCCGCGGCCCGAATCGCGAACGCGCTATGGCTCTTCCAGCGGAAGCGTGATGTAGAACGTCGAGCCGGCGCCGGGAGCAGTCTCGACCAGAATCTTCCCGCCGTGCTCGCTCACGATCTGATAAGCGACGGCGAGGCCGAGGCCGGTGCCGCCGCTCCTCTTCGTCGTGAAGAGTGGCTCGAAAATCCGTTCGAGCACGTGGTCCGGAATTCCGGCTCCGCCGTCGCGCACGAACAATGCGGCGAAGCGCTCCGCATTCTCGATTTGCCGCGCGACGAACGGCAGAGTGTTGGCGCGCGCCGCGCCGAGGGTGAGGACCGTGCCCGCCGGCGTCGCGTCGCGCGCATTGGTCAGCAGGTTCGTCATCACCTGCGCGAGTTGCGGCGCGTCGGCGCAGACCGGAAGCGTTTCGGATCGCACGATCTCTAGTGGGCGGTCGCGCACGATCGTGCCGGCTTCCTCGGCAAAATCATTGAGCCAGGCCGCGGCATCGAACGGCAACATCGTCGGGCTGGCAGGATTGACGAAGCGAAGAATCTGGTGGCTGATCTGTTTCCCTCGCCGGGCTGCATCCATGATGTGCTTCAGCGGACGCTGCAAGGCCGCGTCGTTTCCCACCTTCCGCATCAGGATCTCGGCGAAGGGGAGGATCGACATGAGCACGTTGTTGAATTCGTGCGCCACGGACGCGGCGATGCGTCCCAGGGACGCGACACGGATGGCCTGCTCGACCTGCTGCTGCATTTCGCGCTCGCGGGTCACGTCGCGAAACACGATCACGACGCCGGTGATCAATCCGTCGCTGTTGCGGATCGGCGCGGCCACGTATTCGACGCGAAACGACGTACCGTCCCTGCGCCAGAAGAGGTCATCAAGGATGTGCCGCACGATGCCGTCAGTCAGCGTTGCGTGGATCGGGCAGTCCGCGAAGTGGCGCGGCGTGCCATCGGCCTTCGTATGATGGATCGTCGCGTGGGCGGACAGGCCGTGCAGATCGGATGAGTCCCAGCCGAGCATCGCCCCCGCTGCTGGATTCTCGAACGTGATCGCGCCGGAGAGATCGATGCCGTGCACGCCTTCGGCAATGGAGTCGAGCAGCAGCTCGTACTGTCGCCGCATCTGCTCGACGCGGTCGAGTGCGAGGCGGCGTTCCGTGACGTCGCGATAATTCGCGACGATCGCGCCGACGGCGGGATCGTCGAGCCGGTTTGCGCGGATCACTTCGACATAGCGCCACGTACCGTCGCGGTGGCAATAACGGACGTCGGTCGCCGGCGCGGTCTGGCCGCTGTTGCTGAGCACGAATTGGAAACATTCGCGGACCGCCTCGAGGTCGTCCGGATGAATCAGCGAAAAGACGCACCGGCCTACGAACTCCTCGGGTGCGAGTCCGAGAATGCGGTAAACGGCAGGGCTGGAATAGAGGATCGTCCCCTCGGCGTCGAGCAGCGCGACGCCGTCGGAGCTGTTCTCGACCAGCGCACGGAACCGCTCTTCGGAGGCGCTGAGCAGCGCGTCCGCGCGTTTGCGCTCGAACGCATAACGCGCCGAACGGATCAGCATCGCCGCATCCGTCTTTCCTTTGATGAGGTAGTCCTGCGCGCCCTGCGACAATGCGTGGTGCGCTGTTTCTTCGTCGTCGTGAGCGGTGAGGACGACGACCGCGGTGCGGTGGGCCGGCTCCAGCATCGCTCCCAGCGTGGCCAGGCCGCTGCTGTCCGGCAGAGTGAGGTCAAGAAAGATCACGTCGAAGGAATCCCGCCGCAGCAGCTCGACCGCGTGCGCGAGCGAGGGCGCGACGGAGACGTGAACGGAGGAGGCGCGGAGCATGCGCTCGATCAAGAGCGCGTCGGATGGGTTGTCCTCGACGAGGAGAGTGCGTTTGACGGGCATGCCGCCCTTCCCACATCAAGAGCGGGGCCGCCGCTAAGTGACTGAGAACGTTGGAACGGATCCTCGGCAGAAGTGTCGGGAATTCGACATCTGTCGAGATCACGACTTCTTGAAGCGCGCCGGATCGAGGTGATGCCGGGCCAGTTTCGAATAGAGAGTCGTGCGCCGCATGCCCAGGCGTTCCGCGGCGCCGGCGGGCCCGCCGATGCGTCCTTTGCTCTCCGTGAGCGCGTCCTCGATGGCGGATTTCTCGATCTCGTCGAGACGCCGGGGCAGCGCGCTGCGCGCGGTTCCGGACGGCCGCGGAAAGAGCGCCGCGGAGACGATCAGCTCTTCCCCTCGCGTCAGAATCACCGCCCGTTCGATGACGTTCTCCAACTCCCGCACATTCCCCGGCCATGAGTACGCCGTGAGGCGAGACATGCTGGCGCCGGAGATGCGGCGGATGGTCTTGTCGAGCCGCCGCGCAAAGAGCCGGGTGAAGTGCTCGACCAAGGGCGGGATGTCCGCGCGCCGCTCACGCAGCGGCGGAATGTGAATCGGAAACACCGTCAGGCGGTAGTAGAGATCTTCGCGGAACGTGCCTTCGCGCACCATTTTCTGCAGATCGCGATGCGTGGCTGCGATGACGCGCGCGTCGGTTCGAATTGTCTGCGTGCCGCCGACGCGTTCGAACGTCCGCTCCTGCAGCACGCGCAGCAGCGCCAGCTGCGTCTCGGGCGGCAGCTCGCCGATCTCGTCGAGAAAGATCGTGCCGCGTGACGCGAGCTCGAAGCGGCCCGCGTGTCGCTGGAGCGCTCCGGTGAACGCACCGCGCTCGTGGCCGAACAGCTCCGAGGCGAGAAGCGAGGACGGAAGCACCGCGGGATGGACGGCGATCATCGGACCGTCGGCGCGCCGCGACCGGTGATGGATCTCGCGCGCGATCAGCTCCTTTCCGGTGCCGGTCTCGCCGGTGATGAGCACCGTCGTTTCCGTAGGCGCGACCTGATCGACACTGGACAACACTTCCCGCATCGCCGCCGACAGCCCGATGATAGAGCCCATCATCAGGCGCTCTTCGATCTCGCCGCGGAGGAGGATGTTCTCCTCCTGCAGTCGCTCGGCGCGTTGGTGTCCGACCGCGATGCGCGCCTGATTCAGCGCCAGCGTCAGCACGAGACGGTCGGTGGCGGTGGGGAACGCGCGATGGCGCGACGCGGCGATCAGCCCCTGGTCCGTGTTCTCTTCGCCGGGGATGCCCAGCGCGCGCAGCGAGCGTTCGCTGCCCAGCGGATCGCGGATCATCTGGGGTTCGAAGGCGCGCGATTGCAGCAGCAGCTCGATGGCGGCCTGCACCCGCGGGTCCGAGGCGTCGCCCGGCCGCCGGGTGCGCGTGGCGCGGACCACCTCATCGGCCTGCAGCGCCACGTGCACGATGTCGAGATGGGCCAGGTGCAGCAGCACGTCTGCGAGATCGTTCGCAATCTGCTGGGGGCTGTAGCCACGCCAGGCGGCAGGAAGCGTCGAGAGGGCGACTACGTCCCGCGCCGCGCGCTGCAGCGCCGCCCCTTCGGTCGTCATCACTTGCCGCGCATGCGCAGCTCGCGCAGCATCTCCTTCGGGTCGGTGTAGAACGGATTGTGCTGCAGAAGGCCGCCGACAATCGCTGCCGGATGCGTGCGCATGACGTCGAGGACCGCCGATCCGCCGAAGCGGGAGAGATCATAGGCACAGACCACGACATCCTCAGGATGATCGATCAGCAAGTCGTTGAGTTGCGCTTCGAACGAGGCCCACTTCTCGGTGCCGAGGCGATTTTCCAGCACCCAGTCCATGTCACCCATCAGGCGCACCCGCGGACATCCTTGCTCATGCGCATCGGTGAGCAACTGGTCGATCGCCCGGAGCGCCGCCCCTTCCTCAAACTCGCGGCCATGGAAGTACGACGCGTTCCATTCCACGATCTGCAGGTGTCCGCTGGCGAGCACCGCGTCGACGTCGACGCCGCCGGCCGCGAGATGGCCGAGATGCAGATCGATGTTGTTCGCGGACACGACGTGGATCGCCTTCTCGCGCTTTTCCAGCCCTTCCACGATGAACGGCAGAACGACGCGGAACATCTCCTCTTTGTCGCGAAAGAACGCGCACACATGACGCGAGCCGATCAGCGTCGAACCGGCCAGAGTGATCGAGCTATCTGCGTCCATGAGAATTTCTTAGCGTACCGCACCGCGCGACTGCCGGCGGTAAAGTTCTCGCGACGGCCGACGGCGGCGGGAACGACCACTCCCATGCGATCACCGCACGCAGTGACGGCTGTCGATCACGCGCCGGATCACCGCATCGCGACTTGGCCCAGTGCGCGTGCGGCTTTTCTCGCCCGCCGCACCGTAATTTCGTTACCACTGTTCGGAATCATGACCAGCAGTCAGCGTCGAGCGGTGGATACTATCGACATGAAAAATGATCTGGCGCTCCTCAGCGTCGCTGCCGCGATTGCCGCGATCGCGCTGACTGCTGTCGCGGCGCGTGATCTCCTTTCGGCGCCCGCTGCGTGGAACCCGATGGCGGCGTGGCCGACACGCAGGTGTGCCTTCCTCTTCCTCGCAGCGCTGACGGCAGCAGTAATCAGCGGAATCGCGATTCGACGCAACGATTGTGCTCTGAAGTATTCGAGCACCACTCTGGAGTGGGTCTATTCGAGCGCGGAGGCGTCGAAAATCGTCCATGATCCTGAGGCGAATCTCCCCGCGATGCGCCACGGCCTGCTCATCGACAGCGCTGCATTCATCCCGTCGTATGTCCTGTTGATCGCGACTCTCTGTTTCTGGGTCGCTCAACGTCAACCGCAGGACCACTGGACTTCGTGGCTCGTCACCGCGGGCTGGGCAGGCCTCTTCGCCGGTGCGCTCGACTATCTCGAGAACGCCGGCATTTACGCCGCGCTCGGCGGCATCACCACGCGCCTCGCGCCACTCACCTACGCGGCCTGCCAGCTCAAGTGGCTGATCGCCCTCGGCGCAGCGGACTTCGCGCTCATCGTCGCCTTCGTGCGATTCGTTTGCGCGACGCGCGGCACGCCGCAAAGTTGATCGCGTAAATTCGCATCACGCCCCCGCGTTTCGCATGAAACGTTGCGTCAGTGGCGTCATTACCTCCTCAAAGGAGATCGATATGCCCACAGACAAACGTCGTTCGAAACTCATCCGCGGTGAAGAACCTCGCCGCGACCCTGCGGGGAAGCGCGGTGCCGAAGATCGAGGAAATGATCGACGTCGCGACGACGACTTCCTCCGTGGCGTCGTCGATCTCGAAGGCCGCGCTCCAGCCGATCCCGATCTTCCCGCGTTGCCGCCCCGTCTGCGATGGCGTCGTCGAGGTGTACCGGCGTACCTGTTGCTGCCCGCCGATCTACTATCTCGATCCGCGCATCGAGGTACTGAAGGATCGTCTGCGCCAGATCCGCGTCGAGGTCCCACGTTTCCGCAAGCCGATTCCGGAGCCCGACCCGAGCCCGATCGAACAGGCCATCGTCAGCAATGGCACCATCGACCAGCTCGAGTTCAATGCCGGTGTCGACCTCGAGGCGATCTCGATCCTGCCGCCGGCGGAGCAGATTCCGTACATCAACGCGCGGCCTTATCTGTTCCATTATTTCTGCCACTGCGGCCCGGCGCAGAAGGTGGGCCAGGGATACCTGCGCCCCGACGGAACGTTCCGCATCTGTTTCTTCGACACGCGCCCACGATTCTTCTGCTGGAACACGTACGCGTTCGTCATCAAACAGGTGATCAACGGAGTCGTCGTCACGATCTACAACGGCGTCGCATCGAACAGCTGGTTCAGCGCCATCAGCGACGTCGATCTCGTCACCTATCACCCGTCGACGATCAACTGCCGCGAGCCCGAGCCGACCGTGAATCCGAATGCGGTCTTCCTGCAGGACATCGGTCTCACTCCGGCGTGGCGCCTCGGCAAGCCGACGAACGGCATCAATCCCGCCGGACCTTACACTCCGGTCTTCACCGATGGCCTCATCAATCCGGGCGGCATCGGCGGCAGTCCCGCCAATCGCAACCTCGGCGGAACGCTCAACCTGCGCTTCTTCATCAGTGAGAGCCTGCGCGGCACGGCGAAGTACTTCCGCCTGAGCTACGTGCCGTCGACCAATCTCGCGGCGACACAGGTCGTGCTGCCGTCGATGACCTGGAACTATGTCGAGATCGTCGGCTCGTCCGTCAACGTCGTTCCCCACGCCCTCGGCACGCTCGGCAATCTCTCGGAGATCCCGTACTGGCACGACCACGCCTGGATGAGCGGCCAGTATCACGGACAGCTCAACACCGCCGGCCTCGCGCCGGGTTGGTACGTCGTAATCCTCGAGCTCTTCAATGCGGCCGGGATTGCCTCTATCTCGTCGGCGGCGCGTCGCAACAGGTGCGCATCGAGTACAAGGCCGGCTTCCCCGACCCGAACTTCCTCTGGTCCTATTCGCTCTGGGCGCACCGCGGATTGACGGGCGGCAATCAGTACCTCATCAGCGGCCGCACCACGAACTCGGCGCTTCAGCGAATTGCGGCCGAAGTGAGCGCTTGGCGCGCGGCTCGCGATGATCTTGTTTCCGTCATCCTGAGCGAGGTGGAGGGAGGGGCGTGAGCGAAGGATCTCCAACTACGAAAAACATGGCCCAGGCGCGTTCATCGTATCTTGAACTACTACTTGCGAAGATCTTCGCGTGGCGCGACGATTCGGAGCGCAAGCATCCTGCCTGCCGGACCGCTGGCGTCTCGCCGGCTGGATCGGCGGCGTCCCGCGCCGCCGCCCTGTTGCCAAGGACGAGTCGCGTGTTGCTTTTCAGTCATCGCGATGGGCGACAGGGTGAGGGCGTGGGACGCCCTCACTCCAGCCGGCGAAACGCCAGCGGTCCGGCAGGCTGGATGCCTGCGCTCCCCTTCGGCTGCGGCTTCGCCGCGTTTAGGATTCTTCGTCGCGCTACGCCCCGTCGCGGCACGCCGTTCGGGGACTCCGCCGACTCAGAAATGACGGGAACATGTCGCGCAAGCATCACGGCTTCGGCGCTCGTTCTTCGCGCGACCAGATTCTGCCGCGCTTCGCGGTCTCGATGAACTGCGACACGCCCTTGCGTCCGAGGTCGATGATCCCCTCGCCTGCTCCGACTCGCGCGGCGTCGAGAAGCGGACCGGCGGTTTCCGTCACCGCGATGACTTTGCAGTGGTTGAATGCGTCGCGAACCCAGTCGACGGCGGCGGGAGTCTCCGCGAGAAGCATCGCGGATTCTTCGCCGGGAATCACCGCGACGGCGTCGAAGATCACCGACGGTCCGCCGGAGATCATGTGATCGGCAGCGTGCTCGCTGCCGTCCGCCGCGCGCGTTGCGCCGACCTTCGGAGCCACGACCTCGAACATCGCGCCCGCTTTCTGAACCGCGCTGCGAAGACGCGCGAGAAGCGCGGCATCGAATCCGTCGGCGATCAGCGCTCCAACCTTGCGGCCCTGCAGCGTTGCCGGAGCCTTCGCCAGAATGCTGAGCGCGGGAGAAGGAGGCAGATCGCGAATCGGAACGACCGGTTGAATCGCATCCGCCTCGCCAGACATGCCGAGACCGTCCGCGACCTTGCCGGCGAGATCGGGATCGATCAGCTCGAGATGCCCGAGAACGCGCGTACGAATCGCTTTCGTCTCCACCTTCGCCAGCTCGAACGTCAGCGCCTTGGCCATGTGCATCTGCTCGATCGGAAGTTGCGAGCGATAGAACATCCGCGCCTGGCTGTAGTAATCGGCAAACGTCTCCGAGCGTTGGCGCACCTTCGTCCCCGACAGCGATTCCTCGAAACTGTTGAAGCCGCGCAGCGATTCGCGCGGTCCGTCCGGCTCGAGACTGTTCGGCTCATAGTTCGTGCGACCGCGATCGACGGCCATGCGCGCCATGCCGTCGCGCTGGAAATTGTGCATGGGACATTTCGGACGATTGATCTCGAGCTCGTGAAAATTCGGTCCGCCGAGGCGTTTGAGCTGTGTGTCCGTGTACGAAAAGATCCGGCCCTGCAGCAGCGGATCCGACGAGAACTCGATGCCCGGCACGAGATGCCCCGGATGGAACGCCACCTGCTCGGTCTCCGCGAAGAAATTGTCCGGCCAGCGATTCAGCGTCATCTTCCCGATCGGCACGAGCGGCACGACCTCCTCGGGGATGAGTTTCGTCGGATCGAGGATGTCGAAATCGAGTTCCGCGGCATCCTCCTCCGACACCGGTTGAATCGAAAGCTCCCACTCCGGAAATGCGCCCGCTTGAATCGCCGTGAAGAGATCGCGACGATGAAAGTCCTGATCCGCGCCGCAGATCTTCACCGCTTCATCCCACATCACGGACTGCGTGCCGAGAATCGGGCGCCAGTGCCACTTGATGAACGTCGATCGCCCGCGGGCGTTGATCATCCGAAAGGCGTGAACTCCGAACCCCTCCATCATGCGCAACGAGCGCGGGATCGCGCGATCCGACATCGCCCACATCACCATGTGCATCGACTCCGGAGCGAGCGATACGAAATCCCAGAACGTATCGTGCGCCGATGCGTTCTGCGGGAAGCCGCGATCCGGCTCCATCTTCACCGAGTGAACGAAGTCGGGAAACTTCAACGCGTCCTGGATGAAAAACACAGGGATGTTGTTGCCGACGAGATCGAAGTTCCCCTCGGACGTATAGAACTTCGTCGCGAAACCGCGCACGTCGCGAGGCAGATCGACCGAGCCCGCGCCGCCGGCGACGGTCGAGAAGCGCGTGAAGACCGGCGTCTCCACATCCGGATCCTGAAGAAACGCCGCGCGCGTGTACTTCCCCGCGCCCGGGTACGGACGAAACACGCCGTGCGCCGCGGAACCGCGCGCGTGAACGATGCGCTCGGGAATCCGCTCGTGATCGAAGTGCGTGATCTTCTCGAGAAAGTGAAAGTCCTCGAGAAGCGAGGGCCCGCGAACACCCGCGCGCAACGTGTTCTGATCGTCGGCGACCGGAACGCCCTGATTCGTCGTCAGGATCTCCGAACCGCGAGCCTTCTGATGCAGCTCGCCTCCGCTTCCAAGCGGGTCCCCCCGACGCTTTAGCGGCGCGGAAGACTTCGCCGCCTTGCCGGACACAGCTTGGAGAGACTTGCGTTTCATCTTGGCCATGCACCGGCGCAACGCAAGAGGTGTACCGGCTCGTTGCCCGTGCTCTCTGTTCACGGGCCACCCGTATGACCAACGAAGGCAACCAACACGTCGACGGCCGCGCCGGAGAACCCCCGGGAGGACTTCGCAGCCGCCATGCAATGGCTCGTCGCGCATCCACCAGTGATCGAGGAAGTGCTTTGCGCACCACCGAGGCATGAGGCATCCGCAGAGCGGTCTTCTCTAAACTCCGGCAGGATTTTTCACTCTCTGTCTCTCTCGTATGCGAGAGGAGACAGAAATGGCAACGAAGAAATCGACTGCGAAAACATCCTCGGAAAAGACGGTATCCGCGAAGAAGAATACCGGAAAGACCACCAGCGCAAAGAAGAAGTCGACGAAAAAGAAATCGGCCAAGAGATCGAGGACGAAGCCGTCTTCGTCGAAGAAACGCGCCGTTCGCCGCGCGCCAGCGATCACCGCAGCGGTTGCCGCTGGCGGGGCCGTGGCGCAGCCAGCGACGTGCATGATGAAAACGCGGGGCGACGTATCGCGCCTCGTACTTGCCTTCATTCGCTCGCTGGGCTTCCCATCGGCGGTCGAGGCGAGCGACTTCACGAGTGACATCGTGGTCTCGCCGAATGCGAGACGAGGATGGGCAACGCCGCTTCGCAACGCGGTCAGCGCGCAAGGCTGCAATGCCGGCACGTTCGGTCCCGACGACTGCGGAAACGCCGGAAAAGCTAGCGACATCGTCGACGCGCTCGCGGGGGCCATCGGTGTTTAACGCACGCCGCGGCCTCTCTCTTCTTCTGATTGCGATGGTGTGGTGTGCGGAGGCACTGGCGCTTGATTCGCCGAAGCCTGGCGACCCCCACAACACCGAGCAGGGCATCAAGATCGACAAGCTCAAGCTGGTGTGGGGAAGCGTCGCCGGCGCCGCCTCGTATCGCGTGGAGATGAGCACGAATCCACAGTTCACGACGCTGCTGCCGCTCGAGAAAGCAAACGAGGTCAAAGGCAATCCAGCCGTGACCGACGACGTCAGCTACACCGTCGCGCTCAGCGCGCCGGCAAAGATCCTTCCCAGCACGAAATACTATTGGCGTGTCGTCGCGCAATGCCCTCCGAGCGATCCGGCGTGCAGCGAAGCAACGAGCGAGACCGCCGTCTTCCGCACCGAGATCTCGACCAAGGGTCTCAGCAACAAGGGCTTGTCGCTGAGTCTCGGCCGCGATCCCGACAAGGCGAAAAAGCCAGCTTCGTTCAAGTTCGCCTACTCGAAAGAAAAAGGCGAGATCTACACTGCGAACTATTCGCTGCTCTGGAAGCGGCCCGCCCATCCGCACAGCAAGGACGGGAACAACGACTTCCTGCAACATGCGTTGTTCCACGACGGCTCCCTTTCATCGGACGACAAGGCAACCGATACCGCTATCCGCTTCGGCTATCAGGCGACATTCGATCACTCCTTTAGCGACACGAACTCGCTGACCGCGCGCCTCGCGCTGCTCAACGAATCGAATCAGAATTACGACACGGGAAAGAATCTCGCCGAGGCTAGCTTCACACCGTCGTCAATGGCGCTCGGCATCGGCTATGGCAGACCGCTCGACAACACGGCGAGTGTGCAGTTCATGTGGGAGCCGACCATCACGCTGACGTACGGCCGCACGGTGAAGATCGGCGACTCCGCCGAGGTTCGCGACACGATCCAGCGCTACGCGTTGCGCATCGCCACGACCGCGGAGTTGAACGCCGTCGAGCGCTGGCTGAACACGCGCCGCGTTGCACTGCTCGTTGCGGGAACAGTCTGGAAGCTGCCGAACGAAGAGATCGACGAGCACGACCTGCTCGAAGCGACGTTGCAGTTCGACTTCACTGACAACCTCAGCGTGGGGTTCGACTACAAACGCGGCGAGCAGCCACCCGAATTCAAGGGAGTGAAAAACTACGGGCTGTCGATCGGCGTCAAGTTCTAGACGCGGCGGAGGTTGAGCTATTAATCGACCTCCGGCCTGTCACGCCGGGCGGTCGCGGGTTCGATCCCGGTTGGCCTCGCCATCCACGGATGATGAAGGAGCTGTACAAGCACCGACAGATGAATCAAGCGGCCGGCCACGGTCGGCCGGCAGTGAGCGCTACGCAGATGGTTCTGCCGCAGCAGCGTAAAGCTCGCGAACGTCGAGTCGTGCGCCGATCGAAAGCTCTGCGATCGCACCTTCGTGGAAGAGCGTCGTTTTCCAACCTTCTTCACTGCGCGACCTGACCTCGACGGTGTGCTCGCGGTGAGACACGAGCACGTACTCACGCAGGGACTCGAACGTTTTGCAGTGCTCGAACTTGTCGCCCGTATCGTATTCCTCGGTGCTTCGGCACAGGATCTCCAGGATGAGCGTCGGATTCGTGATTGCCAATGGGTCAATGTCAGCGATCTGACGTGGCCGGCAGATGACCGTGACGTCGGGGTACGTTGTAAGACCGGTGGGCGTGCGAACACGGAGATCGGAATTGTACGGACGGCACGCACCGTCGCGGAGTTGCGGTCCCAGCGAGGTGATGGCAGCGGCGGCGAGCGCTGCGTGTTCGGCGTGCCGCCCGCCATCGCATAAATTTGGCCGTCGTGAAACTCGTGCTTGACGTTGCTCGACGCCTCGAACCCGAGGTACTCGGTGTATGTGTAGTTGAGCTTGTGGAATCTCCAAGGATTATTGCATGTGTCGATGCGAGTCGACGTCGCGGCTGCCGGGCGCGTGCGGCGCGAAATCGGTTCGGTAGCCCCAACCTCACGGAGGCGGGTGGCGAGGACCGCGACATCCTCCGCATCCCGAAAATCGCGACGACCTTCCCACTCGCCGCGCCTTCGAAGTCCTTGGCCACATTGCGCGCTCCGCAAAGAACCCACACACACCGCCCGTAACCAGCCATCCCTACCGGGTCACCAAACCATCACCAACCCGTCCCTACCCGCCGGCCGCGAATTCTTAAATTCCTCGCATCACTTAGAGGAGGAATTCATGAAAAGAACGAAGTGGTTGGCCGGCTGTCCGCCCGGCAAACGATCCCGAAGACGAGTCGTCGCCGGTCTCCGACCCGAACGAGCGAGGCAACGGGATCTCGATCGATGACGAGCGCCCGGGAACGCCTTCCCGATCTCACTCTGCTCCGCCGGTTCGGAAGGTCCTCGCTGGGATCGAGCTTCAGCTCGTTCACGACGTGAGTGGAGGACGCTGGGAACGAGGGAGACTGTTTTCCATAAGGCAAGAGTGACTCGCGACCTCCGGTTTGTCACACCGGAGGTCGCGGAACTCCATCGGCCTGGACGAACCCCACGCCTGCCACGGTGCATCCCGCCGCACTTGCTACTGCTTCACTTCTTGCGCTGCCGAAGTCTTCAAGACCGCGCCAACGCGTTGATGCACGGCCTCGGCATCAAGGGACTCGTAGTCCTTGACGTGCGTCGCGTCGAATTCCAGCAGGCGCTGGCCTTTCTCCGCGAGCATTCCGGCCGTCGTCACCTTGCGGCCTTCCACCGTCGCCGTCGGAACGAGCGCCGTGGCGATAATGCGCCCGGAGCCATCGACGAGAGCCTGGATCTTTGCGTTCTTCATGGTGATCTCCTTAGGAGAGGCCGCCGCCCGACAAATTGAAGTTCGTCGGAAGGCCGCCTTCATTGCGGAATGTAACGAGATACGTGGTAGAGCTGTCGTTCTCCCGTCGCTTGGTTTGATCGTTCGCGATGATCGAGCCCCCCGGGTTGAGCGGGTTGACCATGCAGTACTGCGCACCGAAGTCAGCGCCGCCGTCACGGCGATACCACCAGCGCGCCGTCTCACCGGGCGCCAACGTCCCGAAGCCGATGTTGTTGAATGCCATTGTCGTTACTCCTTCATTGAGTTGATGTGAACCGGCCGGTTCCATGGAGTAATGACGCGAGCCACCGAAACGTTTCATAGACCTGCGTTAGCCGCGCGCCGCGGGAGCCGAGCTGCACGGCAGGCTGACGAAGAAACTGATCAACGCCGGTTCAATGCCCGCGGCGTGATGCGGCTGAGAAATTCGACAGGTGAAGTTCAGTCGGTCAGAGCTGACCTGTCACGCCGGAGGTCGAGGGTCGAGCCGCGTCGGCCCCGTCAAACGAAGTGACTCACTCGCCGTTACTTGGCGGCGTTTTCATTTCTGCGACCCTCTTCTAGAAGTTTACGAGTCGCAGGTGGGTCGCACGCTTTGCGTTTTTCGTGAATGCACGAGTATCCGGATAACAGCTCTCGCTGTGGAACATTCGGGCGCTTTCGAGCGATGTTCCACGAAAAATCCAGCACCGTGGATAAGTCTCGCGGCCCTGTCGGCTTGATCACCTGGGACGATCAGAATGGGCCAGGCGAACTCACGCGGTGACAGAGAATGCGGGCGGTCCGTTTAAGAGAAGCCGCGATAGGCACCGGTTTCACGGTGGCAGCGCGGATAGCGAACACCGCTCTTTTCGGTCGCTGACGGTCTTGGCCGCAGTGGGCCTCTATACAGGCGGCTCTGCTACCGCAGCTCGCGAACGACGAGCGTGCGCCAATCGAAAGCTCCGTGGTCTCACCTTCCGTGAAAAAGGGCCATCCGAGCCGCAACGACGCAACACCCTACCTCCCTCCCACCCCCAGCGCCTCCATCATCCCAATCAGCATGTTCACCCACACCGGGTTCCAGACATCGGAGTGACCGTTAACGATCGTCTTGGGGATTTGCATGATCCAGTAGTGCGTGTCGTTGAACCGCGGGTTGCGGGGGGTCATGATGAACATGTCGTTGCCGACGATGAAGCAGATTTCGCCGGAGGCTTCGGCGTCGTTGCATGGGATTGCGCGCTCGCGTTGGGGGTCGGTGCGGGCGGTGGGGAGTTGGCGGAAGGTGACGTCGTGGCTCCAGATTTGTGGGAGGTGGCCCATGGTCTTTGCGTAGACAGTGCGCTCGCTCGGGAAGACGCCGTCCATCGGCGTGCCGCCCCAGCCGCGGAAGCTTTGGAAGAGGCCTTCGACGTATTCGGCGAGCGGGAAGGCGATTCCGGTGGCCATGTCCGTGTCGGAGGTGAGGGAGACGATGAGTGGCGTTCGGCTGAGCGCTTGCTGGCGGACGTTGAAGATGGTCGGATGGCGCGCGACGATTTCCGGTGATTCCTTTAGCGTCCAGACGTCGCCGAGTGCGCGGGTGGCATTCGTGGCGGGGTTGACGAGGATGACGAGATCCGGCGCCTCGGCCAGCGGAAAGCGCGGCGTCGCTCCGGCCCGCAGTCGCATGGCTTCGGTGAGCAGGACGGGGCCGAGGGCGCGCTCGGTGATCAGGCCGCCGAAGGAGTGGCCGATGACGATGATCTGTGAGCTGCGGTTCTCTCGTGTTTTCGCGATGAGGCCGCGTAGCGTGACCGTGGCTTGCGTGTCAGCGACGCGGAGCGCGGCGTCTTTGCGGTCGTAGAAGGAGAACGGGAACAGCGGACCGCCGAGGGACTTGCCGCGCCAGGCGACGTAGACGCCAACGACGTTGCGGCGCGGGCGATTCTCGCGCGCGGCGGCGGCGGTCTCGTGCTGCGACATTATGGCGAGGACGTCATATTTGAAGTTGTTGAGATCCCCGTTGTCTTCATCCGGATAGCGGGCGTTATTCAGCCAGCCGTGAACGAAGACCGCCACGATCGCACCGTTCGGACTGGCCGCGGCGTCGATCATCTTCATCGATGCGGGGAGCTGTTCGCCTGTCCAATAGAGACCGTGGTCGTCGAGTTCCACGAACGCGATGTGAACCAGGTTGCCGTCCTTGTCCTGGAACGGCGGCTGCTCGACGGGACCGTAGGGAGGATTCGCGCGGTAACTGCGCAACGAGACGCACCCGGACAATGAGAGGACCACCAGCAAGGTCACCACCAGACGTCTCATCATGTGAGCTCCTTGTGTGGCAATCACTTTGATGGAACGCCGCTGGAAATTCAATCCGGATTGCGGCAGGAAAAATCCGCTTCGCGTCCCTCTTCTTAGTGCAAACACAGGAGGGACAACATGGCAAAACGAACGGCGGGAGTGAATGCGATCGTCGATGCGGCGGAGCGTGTGCAGAGTCTCGACAGCCCCACGCCGCGGCGAGAGCAGTCGAATCGCAACGACCAGGACGACTACAGCGGTGTCGATGACGGCGGCTCCGGCGACGAGCCGAGTTGTACGGTCAAGCAACTGCCGGCCCGCTTGCAATTCAAGGCGGCGGCGGTCGCGTCGATGATCAATCCGGTGAATGAGCCGGTGTTTGGACGCACGGCCGGTCTCGCCGAGGGGGTGCTCCCCACTCCCCTGGCCATCGCGGTGGCCACCGCCAAATACTGGGGCTCGAGATCGCGTACGCTGACCGTCAGCTTCATGGAGAGCACACCGGCTGATCTGCGCCGGCGCATCCTCAGTCATATGAATGCCTGGACGAGAACCGCCGGCGTCCGATTCGCGGAGACGGCGAGCGGCGGCCAAGTGCGCATTTCCCGCGCGGGCAGCGGCTATTGGTCCTACCTCGGGACTGACATTCTGCTCATTCCGCCGAACCGTCCGACGATGAACCTGCAGTCGTTCAGCATGAGCACTCCAGAGAGCGAGTACAAACGCGTCGTGCGCCACGAGGCGGGTCACACGCTCGCCTTCCCCCACGAGCACATGCGCAAGGATCTCGTGAAACGGATCGATCCCGCCAAGGCCTACGACTTCTTCTTCCGCACGTATCGATGGGACCGCGCGACGGTCGACCAACAGGTGCTCACCTCGCTCGACGACCGCACGATCATGGGCACGCCGGTCGATCAGGATTCGATCATGTGCTACCAGCTTCCGGCTTCGATCACGACGGACGGACGTCCGATCCGTGGTGGTACTGACATCAACAGCACCGACTATGGCTTCGCCGGACGCATTTATCCGAAGAGCACCGCCGCCGCATCGACCGGCTGCCAGGAAGCGGCTGATGACGACTGGCCGGAAAGCGAGGACGTGGACAGTTTCGCGTCCTGAGCAGCATTCGATCTCGGAGGCTGCGCATGCAACGCGTCACGTTCAATGCGAAAATCCCCAGCCGTGGCGGCCCCGAACATTTCGCGGCCGCCACGGACCTCCCGACCTTTCTCGCGCGCGCCGGTACTCTGACGCGCGCTGAGCGCCAGCGGATCGTCGAGCAGGCGCTCATCCTGATCGGCGAGAACTACGCGCACCTGCCGCTCAAACGCGCCATGCACTCCATCGATCCGGTACAGCGTCTCCGCCTGCTGCTCCAGACGTTGAAGACCGCGCCCGATTCCGACCAGCCGGGGGAGGTCGAGTTCCATCGCGAGATGACCGACATCTTCATGTCACTGCGCGATCTCCACACGAACTATCTCCTGCCGTCGCCTTACAACGAGATGACCGCGTTCCTGCCGTTCGTCGTCGAGGATTACGTTCAGGCGGACGGCCGGCGGGGATACGTCGTGTCGCATGTCGCGGACTGGTTCGAGCATCCTACGTTCGGCGCCGGCGTGGAGGTGTTGTACTGGAACGGGATGCCGATCGAGCGCGCGGTGTTGCAGAACGGACAGCGCTACGCCGGCAGCAACCGCGAGGCGCGCCATGCACGCGGCGTGGAGACACTCACCATCCGCGCGTTGCTGCTGTCACCGCCTCCCGATGAGGAATGGGTGATCGTCGGATACGAAACCAACGCGGGCGAAAGGCTCGAGATCCGCTTCGACTGGCAGGTCGTTCCGTCGATCGCGAGCGGAGTCGATCCCAACTCAGCCGGACGAGGAGCCTCGGCGGCGTTAGGGATCGACGTCGAGAACGAGATCATCCGGCGGATGCGCGCCGCGCTCTTCGCTCCCGAGGTCCTCGCCGCGCGTCATGCGATGGCCCCGCCACGCGATTCGCTCGATTCACGATTCCCCGACATCTTCACGGCGAAGGAAGTCGCCACGCCGTCCGGAAAGTTCGGCTACCTTCGCATCTGGAGCTTCAATCATTGGCCGCCGGAGGAATTCGTCGGAGAGTTCCTCCGCCTGATCGCCGCGCTGCCGCAGCGTGGGCTGATCATCGACGTCCGCGGCAACGGCGGCGGCGTGATCATGAACGGCGAGCTGCTCCTGCAGACGCTCACGCCGCGCACGATCGAGCCGGAGCCGCTGCAGTTCATCAACACGCCGCGTAACCTCGAGATCTGCCAACGCAACGGGCCGCAATCGGAGTGGGCCGATCTCTCCGCGTGGCAGGACTCGATCGCGCAGGCGTTGCAGACCGGCGCGGTATTCTCGGCCGGTTTTCCGATCTCCGACCCGGAGGAGTGCAATGCGATCGGCCAGCGCTATTTCGGACCGGTCGTGCTGATCACCGATGCGCTCTGCTACAGCACGACGGACATTTTCGCCGCCGGCTTTCAGGATCATGGTATTGGAACGATCCTCGGCACCGACGGCAACACGGGCGCCGGAGGCGCGAATGTCTGGGAGCACCGCTACTTCGTCAGCGACATTCTTCCGAACTCCGGTTACGAAGAATTGCCCAACGGCGCCGGGATGCGCATCTCCATCCGCCGCACGCTCCGCGTCGCCGGACACGCCGGCGCCCCCGTCGAGGACCTCGGCATCACTCCGCAAGTGCGGCACTTGCTGACCCGCAATGATGTCGTCAACGGAAATCAGGACCTGATCTACAAGGCAGCTTCATTGCTGGCGGATCGCCCGCCTCGCTCGCTGATGGTGAAGTTCGAGCGCATCTCCTCCACACGAACCTTGGTCATCGCCGAAACAGAGGGAATGACCCGTCTCGACGTCTATCTCGACGACCGTCCCAATCAGTCGCTCGAATTGGAAGACGATCGCGTGCAGTTCGAAGCGCCTTTGTCCCGGACTCTCGAGCTTCGAGGATTCGACGCCGCACAACTGGTGGCGCGCTATCGAACGGAGATTCGCGCGTAGGCTGCAACGAGAAAGTTCACGCGGGGACGCGGAGAAAGCAACTTCTATCCGTGTCCCCCGCGCCTCCGCGTGAAATCGATCTTCCAGCTTACGCAGGCGAGGCGTGCGCCTCGCCGCGTAAGTGATGTTTCCTACTGTTTCTGTTCGAGATGCTGCAGGCGCGTCTGCAGTTCTTCGATCGTCTTCTGCTGTTCCTGCACGACTTTCGTGAGCACGGCGACGACGTCCATCGACGAGAGTCCCTTGCGGTCGGTGGTGGCGACGAGGTCGGGCACGTCTTCGGCGATAAAGCCGACGTTCATTTCGGCGGGGTTTTCCTTGTAGGCGAAGGTCACCGGCTCGAGCGCTTTCACGGCCTTCAATGCCGCGTCGCCGTCGAGCTCGCGGATGTCCTGCTTCACGGCGCGGCTGGAGGCGTTGATCCAGTTGCCGGCGTCGAGGCGCGCGCCGCTGCTGTGATGAATCTGGTAGAGCGGCGACGCGACGCCGAGGCCGATGTTGCCGCTGGTATCGACCACGAGCGAGTTGTAAGGCGCGGATTGTTTGATGATGAACGGGTTCTGCTCGTGATTGACATCGCGAACGTAGAAATTGTTGTTATTGGCCACGACGTCCCAGGCCTGGAAGGGGGATGCGCTCTGCTCCATGCGGATGATCACAGAGACGGGATCGTCAATGGTCAGGTTCCTGGCGGGAGTGGATGTGCCGATTCCGATCCGTCCGGTGCTGTCGACGTAGAGCGCGTTGTTCGGTGTCGCGCCTTCGATCAGGAAAGGAACCGTTGCGGCGGTGAGGTCCTCGACGAAGAACTTGTTTGCGCCGCCGCTGAAGGTGTCGTTCGCGCTCAGTTGCCAATCGGTGGTCGCAAAGCCAACGCTGGTCGAGGTGTCTTCGAATTTGAGGCGCGTGTTGTTCGCCTTCAGCTTGGCCGTGGCGATTCCATAGGACTCGGCGTTGGTGCAATCGAAACCGCCGCAGAGGCCACCGCGGGCAGAGACATCGTCCGTGAAGAAGGTGTTGGTGACCGGCAGCCTGGGCCGCGCAGCACCCAGGGATCGTTCGCTCGCGTCCGGTGCCACGACCGCTCCGTTCGCGACCGTGAACGAGCCGGACTGCACGAATGGCGAGGAATCGGTTTGCGCGGTGCGCAACTCGTACGAGTAGATGCCGTCGGCGAGGCCATCGAGACGCAGCATCGGATTCCGTCCGGCCGCGAACATCTCGGTGATCACCTCGCCGTCCGGCCGCTGCACGGAGAGCAGCGCGGCACCCGAGTCGATCGATGCGGTGACGGGATGCCATTCGATCGCCCTTGTCGTGGCGACGAGCCGCGCGGCTCGCGGATCAGCATCCGCGGCGAAGGCGATGAGGGGAAGCAATGCCGCAGCCGCGGCGACGAGAAAAAGAATGGAGAACCGGTGTTTCGAACGCATGTTTTCCTCCTGTTGGGTCGAGAGAGAAATCGCCGGCGCGGCAACGCGCCGCGCTCATCACGCTGAGAGATCCCGAACTGTCGTGGGTGCGCCTTCCGATTGGCGCGAAGGTAGCCGTCCTGCGCAGGCTGCCGCTCCATACTGCGTTCCGGATGTCAGTGCGGCAGTGACCGGGGTCACCCGCCGGCCTGAAGTGTTCATCGTGCGATCGCATTTGGTCCAGCCAACACGAGCTCTCCAATCGGCTCGAGACTTAGTGAAGTCCCGCAATCCCTCGTGAATAATAGGAGTGCCAGGCGCGCACAAGTTTCACGCGACGAAGAGCGCCGGAGGCGTTGGCGGACATTAGCCGGTGGCAAGCGTCAAAGGCGTGCCGCCACCGGACCCTGCGAAGCATTGAATTCAACCCGGCGGGGTCGAGGAGGCTCCGGCACTCCTGCCGGAGTGCGTCTTCCAAACACACTAACCCGGTGGCGTCACGCCTTGCGGCGCTTGCCACCGGCTCATGTCCGTCACGCCTCCGGCGTGTTTGGCCGCGGTCCCGCCGCAAACAAAAAGGGCCGCCGCGGTTTCCCGCGGCGGTCTTCACTGTTTCGTGTGACTCGTAATGCTTACGGGCAAACGCCGGCCGGAATCGTGAACGACTCCGTCACGGTGATGACGCCGCCGCTGATGCTCGAGGTGGCGCCCTGGCCGACGCCGTATTGGGCGAATGCCGTCCAGACCTTGCAATCGTTGGTCGCCGTGGCGGCGAGGATGCCGTCGCGCATCTGCTGGAAGTTCGGGGCGGCGGGGGTGAAGGTCATGCCCTGCACGAGGTCGCGCAGGAGGTTAGTGTCGGTGAGACCGCCGGCGGTGTAGAGCTCGTGGAGCCTCCAGCCGATGGCGCCGTAGATCTCGCCGTCGAAGTGGACTTCGCTGCCGGTGACGCTGCCGTAGGTGCGCGGGAAGTTGGTGTACGGAGCGGTGCGGATTCCGAGCGGATCGCTGGCGGAGTACTCGCCCATGCGATCGTCGCCGTCCATGATCAGCGCCAGGACGTCGCTCATTCCTTCGCCGATCGCGCCGGACATCGGTCCACTCATGTTGCCGATCATGCGCCAGGTGAGACCGTGGCCGTACTCGTGGAAGACGATGTCGGCGTCGAGGTCCCCGTCGCGCTGCAGCGGTGCCGGAGTCGTGAGCCGGATGGTGGAGCTGGCTGGGACGGCGGCTTTGATCGATGAGCCGTCGGTCTGGCCGACGAACACCGACGGGATCGTGATCGTGGCATCGGTGCCACCCATCGAGATAACGCTGTCGCCGGCATTGTTGGCCACGATGACGCCGATGGCGCCCTTGAGTTGCGCGTTCTTGACCTTCACGATGAACGAGCAGGTGCCGCGGTCGAGGACGGCGATCTTGCCGGTGAGCGTCGTGGAGATGGCCGTGCAGCCGTCGGCCGGAGACGTCAGCGACAGCGCGCCGGTCTTGCCGGTGCTGGTGAGCGCGGGACCAAAGGCAGCGCCTGCGGCGGCGTAGGTCGAGGCGCCGACTACGACCTGGTGCGACGGCTTGCCGGTCCAGAGATACATCTGCATGCGCGGGTTCTGGCCTTCGGCCGGCGTCGCGAAGTTGGCGTTGTCGGTGCCGGAACCATCCTGCGCTTCGGCGTTGACCGAATCGCTGCCGGAACCGCCTCGGCTGAAGTTGTTCTCCTGGAAGTTCGCCTCGGCTTCATTGAAGCCGGCGACGTAGAGAAAGTCGTGGATGCGGTTGTTGAGATAGAAGAGATTCTGCACCGCGACGGCGCGATTGCCGGTGGTGGTGGGAGCCGTCGTGGGGCTATGCACCGTCGTGAACGCGCCGTTGGTCACGTTCGTGCCGCCGGTGTCGGGCTGATTGTTCGCGTTCGCGTCGAGGTAGGCGTGCACGTTGTTGCCGGTGATGTTGATGGTCTTGTGCGTGCCGGTGTTGAGCCAGCCGCTCGGCGACGGAGCCGTGCCTGGAGGGGTGACCGGCGTCGGACCGCTGACGGTTGTCTGGGCCGCTTTGCCCGGATCCTCGACGAAGACGAAGTACTGGTCGTTGTTCGTGCGCAGCTCGACGTTCAGAACCTGACCTTCGCCGCTGACGAGCGTGTGGTTGAGCAGGTTCTTCGCGCGCGTCCAGGTCTCGACGAGGAACGCTTCATGGAGCGAGCCGTCGGGCATGGAAGCGAGAACGCGCGTGGCCGTCGGCGGGGCGTAGAAGAATCCGCCGCCGGCGAAGAGGAACTTCCCGTCCTCGGTGCGGTTTGCCTGGCGCGGCGCGGAGACGCCGGGGTGGACGCGACCGAGGGCGACGCGGAGCGCCTGGGTCTCGTTGATTGCCGCCGGGACGATGTCGGTGACCGGCGCGAGGTTCTCAATGAGGTGAACGAGCTGTCCCTGTTCGTTGATCGCGGCTTTCACGTACGAGCCGTAGACCACGAGTCCGTTCACGCGCTGATCGGCGCGGATGTGGATGAGCCCATCGCCGGACAGTGCAAAACCGCCCGCGGCTTCAGCGGCGATCCGGTCGCGACCGGCATCGTCGCCGATGCTGCGCGCGGTCGCGACGTCATGACCGTGCGAGGCAAGGTACTGCGAGACGACGCGCGTCGGCGACGCGGTCGAGGGGAACGTCAGCGCACCGCGAGCATCGGCCGCGTAGATCTGGGCGGGGCGCGCCTCCCAGTTCGAACGATTCTGTGCGGTGGCGGGAAGAATGACGACGAGAGTGACCAGCAATGCGAGGACAAAACGGCGGGTGGTATTCAACGGGGCCTCCGGGTCGGCACAAGTGAATGAAAGTCCCCCGCGCGTGGAGCGATGGCGCTGCAGGGGTGCCTCGATGGATTGTGAGAAGTGCGGATGGTAAGGCGCGTCGTGACGGAACGCAAGAGTTCCATACTACCGGCCCAATTTAACGTACGGCAAATCCGACTCGCCAAATGCGTGGACCGCCGGGCGTCCTCGCCGGCTGGGCGAGCGGCGTCTCGCCGCTCGTGGGCGGGCGTCGAGACGACGCCGCCCCAGCCGCCGGGACGGCGGCGGTCCATTCGAGAACGGCGATCAGAACACGAAGGGAGCGACGACTGGCCGTCTGCGCGGTGTCGTCGCTCCCCGTGAGCTCACGTTGCGAAAAGCAACGTCGATGTTTGCTGTTTACGCGGCGTTCGCTTCCTTGCGAACCAACTCGTCGCGAAGCACGCGGAAGGCGCGCGCATCCGCTTCTCCCGTTTCGGGATCGAGAAAATACGCGACATCCGTGCGTACACTGGCTCCACTCGGGTTCTCGCCGTTCCATTCGAGAACGGCCCATTGCACGAGCGGATTGAAAATGTTGTGGTCCCACGCAAAAGCCGCGTGCCGGTTACTGTAGGCCTCGCTCGTTCCCATCTCTTCCCTTCCGGCTCCCTCATCCTGGCGCGTCTTGTACTCGGCGAACGCTTTTGCGTCGCGTTCGGCAGAACGTGCGTCTACGAAATAGGCGACGTCACGGCGGGGAGGAAGTGCCTGCGGTCCGCCGAACTTCTGTCCGACGCTCTGGCACTTCACGACCAGCCAGTGAATGATAGGACGGCCAATCTTGTGATCCCACTCCAATGCGACATACGGCATGCGTGAACCTCCTTTTGCTCGACGATCCTGAGCCCGCCGGCTCCTCGCCGGTGGTCAGATCGGGAAACCTTGATGCCGGATATGCTTATTTCCTGCCAAACTGAACCGATACCGAGGAGGCGTTAATCCGCAACGAGCGCGACCGCGTATCTTTCTTGCCGTCGCGGAATACATCATGCATTAACCGACTTATTGTCGTGGAGGTCACCCATGTCCGCAGCAGCCCTCTGTTCCCTGCCTGATGGTCACGACGAGCGACGATCGCGCCTGCTCGATGCGCTGCCGGCGATTGCCTGGTCGGCCTCGGCGGATACGTTCCGCTTCACCTACGTCAATCCGGCGGCGGAGAAGTTGCTCGGCTACCCGATCGATCGGTGGCTCAACGAACCGAATTTCTGGACCGAGCGGATTCATCCGGAAGACCGTCATGTGCCGAGCCTTTGTCACCACGAGACGCTCGCCGGAAGAAACCACGAGCTGATCTACCGCATGATCGCGGCGGATGGCCGGACGGTCTGGCTTCGCGACTACGTGAACGTCCACAGCGTGAACGGAAAGCCCGTCGAGCTCTTCGGGGTCATGGTCGACATTACCCGCGAGCGGGAGGCTGAGGAAGCGGCGATGGAGAATCGCGAAAACTTCCGGCGTATGGTCGAGCTCTCGCCTGATTGCATCGGCGTCCATGTCGACGGAACGTACGTCTACGTCAACCAGGCATTCGTGCAGCTCTTCGGCGCGAAAGACGAATCGGAGATCATCGGCCGGACGGCGCTGTCGCTGGTCGATCCCTCCGATCGTCCCAGCGTGCTCGAACGGCTGGAGCGGTTGAAGTCGGGCGAAAGCGTGCCCTACCTGCAACAAACGTTTCGGCGCATCGACGGCTCGCGGCTCGACGTCGAGGTCGCCGCGCTGCCGCTCCGCTATGGAAATCGCGACGCCGTGCAGGTCATCGCGCGCGACATCAGCGACCGCGTCCGCGCGCAGCAGGCACTCGAAGCATCGGAGCAGCGTTATCGCGAGCTCGTCGAAGACGTCACCGACATCCTCTACACCGTCGACCGCGACGGGCGCTTCGTGTCGCTGAGCCGCAGCTTCGAGCGAAGCACCGGTTATCGCGTCGAAGAGTGGATCGGCCGCCCATTCTCGGAGCTGTTCATTCCGCGTCCGGCACACGCAAGCGATCACCTTCATCCGGCATTCGGAGGCGACTCCATCATTCGGGAGTACGACCTCCCGGCGCGAACGGGTGCGATGGTCACCGTCGAAGTGTCGTCTCAGCCGCGGTACGTCGACGGTGTCATCGCGGGCACGATCGGCATGGCTCGTGACGTGACCGAACACCGGACCTTCGCCCGCAAGCTCGAAGAGGCGAAGCGGATGAGCAGCCTGGGGCAAGTCGCGGCATCGCTCGCGCACGAGTTCAACAATGTCCTCATGGGCATTCAGCCGTTCGTGGAAGTGATCGCGCGCAGCGTTCCGGCCTCGCGCGCCGTCGGGGACTCGCTCGGCCACATCACGCGCGCGATCAACCGCGGCAAACGGGCCTCGCAGGAAGTGCTTCGCTTCGCGAATCCGCAGGAACCTCAAATCGGGGCCGTCGATGCACAGGCCTGGCTTCCGACTCTCCTTGGCCAGCTCGTGGCCACGCTCCCTCCGGCGATCACGCTGGGCAGCTCGATCGATCCCAGCGTGCGATTCATCCGCGTCGACCGCGAACATCTCGAACAGGTGATCACCAATCTCGTCTTCAACGCCCGCGAAGCCATCGTCCAGGAGGGAACGATTCACGTCAACGTCTCTCTCGCCACGCCATCCGACGGTATTGCCGACGGCGAGTTCGTGCGCATTTCAGTCAGCGATGATGGTCCCGGAATCTCGCCGCAGATTCTCGGCCGGATCTTCGATCCCCTCTTCACGACGAAGCGCAACGGCACGGGTCTCGGTCTGGCCATCGCTCGCCGTCTGATGGAAGGACAGGGAGGAACGCTGACGGCCGAAAACCGGCCGGACGGAGGATCGGCATTTCATCTTCTGGTGCCGGCGGCGGAAGCGTTGTCACCGTCGCTGCAGCCGCATGCCGGCGCGACACCGGGCGTCAAACGAATCCTGCTCGTCGAGGACGATCTATCGGTCGGGGCCGGGTTGGAGCAGCTTCTCAACCTCGAGGGCTACGACACGACCTGGGTGCAAACCGTCGCCGAGGCTTGCGTGGCGGCGCGTCGAATCCGGCCGCATGTCGCCATCATCGACGTGAACCTGCCGGACGGCAACGGAGTCGATCTCGTTCCGATGCTGCGCGCGGAGCAATACGATCTCCCGGTCGTGATCTCGACGGGTCATCTCGAATTGAACTCCGCCAACGAGATGCTGCGCACGCTCTCGCTGATGAAACCGTACGAGCTCGATGATCTGCTCGTCGCCATTGGAAGCGTGACCACGACGGCTTGAAGCGGGTTTGCGTCAACCCGAGCCGGTTTCCTTGTGCGGGCTGTGGACCGGCTTCGATTCCGGCGAGCCCCACTGCCGCAACCAGATCGACAGCGTCACGATGGCGAAGACGGCCAGAAACTCGCTCTGCCAGTTCTGGAAGGATTCGTACCAGAACTCCGGCCTGGCCATGTAGCCGAGGGCATCGACCGATTCGTGCGAGCCCTGAAGATGCTGCTCGTGGCTCCACTTCCCTGCCCCGGTCACGGCATGTCCGAGAAAGGAAATGAGAAAGAGAGCGAAGAGCGCAATGCTCAACGAGCTCTTGTACAGCGTGAGGCGCCAACCGCCGGCACGAACCGGCGCGGGAACATCCGGCTTGTCGCGATAGAGGAGCGGATCCTTGTCCACTTCGTCCGTACCGTCGAATTTCTTCGATTCGGAAGAGCCGCGCTGATAGAGAAAGACCGTCAATACGACATAGAAGCCCATCTGCAGAAACTCGCTCTCCCAGTTCTCGAAGACGGTTTCACCGAACTCCGCGCTGCGCAGAAACTCCGCAAACGTCACGCTCGGAGCACCCTGCTCGCGCTGCTGAGCGTCGTACGCCTTCCACCCGGAGAACGCATGTCCCACGAGACAGAACAGGAAGAGCAGAAACAGCACGATCGAGAGGTTGTTGTTTCGCCAGATGGTCAAGCCATCGGGAAGAGCAACGGTTCTGCCAACCCTCGTCGCTCCGTCCGGCTGGCGCATTGCCTGCTAATCGTTCGTAGACATGCCTGCCAACAGCTCCGACCTTCATGGCAACGTCCCCGAAAAATCGCCGGTGGCGCTGCTTCTCATCGACGTCATCAACGACATGCAGTTCGAGGGTTCCGAATCGCTGGTGAAGCAAGCGGTTCCGATGGCGCAACGGATCGCCGCTCTCAAGCGCCGCTGCAAAGCGCTCGGCATTCCAACCATCTACGTCAACGACAACTTCGGCCGCTGGCAATCCGACTTTCGCAACGTCGTCCGTCATTGCCTCGAAGACGGCGTTCCGGGCGAAGAGACCGCGCGCATTCTCGAGCCGGAGGAGGACGACTATTTCGTCCTCAAGCCGAAGCATTCCGCTTTCTACGCCACGACGCTCGACACGCTTCTCGCCTACCTCACATCGAAAACGCTCATCCTCACCGGAATCGCCGGGAACATCTGCATCCTCTTCAGCGCGAACGACGCGTACATGCGCGACTTCAATCTGATCGTGCCCGCCGATTGCGTCATCTCCAATACTCCCGAAGAAAATGCGCACGCGCTGGCTCAAATCCGCACGATTCTGAAGGCCGACGTCACGGAATCACCGGAACTCGATCTGCCTCGCATCGTCGCCGCCGGCTCCCGATCCTGAGCGAAGCGAAGTGCGCTGACGCGACGATTTCAACATGTCATCCCGAGCGTCGAGCGAGGGACCTGGGCGGGCGGTGGCGCGCAACATGAGCATCGTGCCGCCCCTCCCCCAGGTCCCTCGCTCGACGCTCGGGATGACAAGCTTGTTGGGTTGCGGGCGCGCACTCCGCGCTGTGATTCTTCGTCGTTTGGTTGTGGCTTCGCCGCGTCAATCCGGTGCCGGACGCGCCGGTGCCGACGGCGTCGCTGCAGTGTTCGACGCTCGCACATCGTTGCGCTTCGATGGGTCTCCGATCGTCAGCCGCGCGATGGAGCTCACCAGTTCGTCGGCATCGACCGGTTTCCGCATGAAACGCTGGAAGCCCGCAATGGCCGCCGTGTTTTCATCTCCCCTGCCGCTCTGCGCGGTCAGAGCCATCACGGGGACGCGGCTGTACTTCTCCGCGGAACGGAGCTGGCGGAGCAGATCGAATCCATCGCGCTCCGGCATGGCGATGTCCGTGATCACGATGTCCGGGTGGACGCGGTCGATCAGAGTGAGCGCTTCGTCCACCGAAGCCGCGCGCGCAACCTCCGCTCCTTTTCCGCGCAACATGGTCTCGATCAGCGTTCGCGCATCGTCGCTGTCGTCGACGAACAACACGCGCACGCCCGTCAGCGGCTCGGCCGCCGGGAGCTCGCTGCGCGCAGTGCCGCTGGCCGCGTCGGCACTGACTTCGCGATTCGACACGATTGGAATCGCGACGGTGAAGTGTGCGCCCTTTCCCCGCTCGCTCTCCACCTTCACGCTGCCGCCGTGAAGTTGCGTCAACTCCTTGACGAGCGCGAGTCCGATTCCGAGACCGGTACTCGTGCGCTTCGAAGAGCTGTCGGCCTGGCGGAAGCGCTCGAACACGTGAGGAAGAAACTGTGCGTCGATGCCCGGACCTTCGTCGCGCACATCGATCAGCGCCATCGAATCCTCGCGGTGCAGCGTCACCTCCACCGAGGTGTTGGGCGGCGAGAACTTGATGGCGTTGGAGAGCAGGTTCCAGAGGATCTGTTGCAGGCGATCGGCATCGACGTGCATCGGTCCGATCTCGCGATCGACCGAGACGCGCAGCGCGATGTTCTTCGCCTCCGCGGCCGGACGCACGGTATCGACCGCGGCATCGATGATCGTCGCCGGATCGTGAAACTTCCGATGCAGGCGCATCTTGCCGGTCGTGATCCGCGAAATGTCGAGCACGTCCTCGATCAGTTCCGATTGCGTCCTCGCGCTGCGTGCGATCGTCTCATGCGCAAGATCCCGGTCGCTCTTGGAGAGCGTCTCGGCCATCAGCATGTGCGTCCAGCCGAGGATCGAGGTCAACGGCGTGCGCAACTCGTGCGACAGCGTTGCGAGGAACTCGTCCTTCAGCCGGTCCGCTTCGAGCAGCGCCTCGGCGCTTTCCCGCAACGATTCCTCCGCGAGCTTGCGCGCCGTGACATCCTCGGCGATTCCACTCAGAACGACCCGTCCGTCGCGAGTCTGCAGCCGCGCCTTGGACCGCACCCAGCGAACCTGATCGCCGTCGACGACTCGGAACTCCGTGTCGTAGTTCGACGTCCCTTCCAACGCCGCGCGGAACTCCGCTTCCACGCGCGGCCGGTCATCGGGATGCAACTGCGAAAACCAGATATTGACCGCGCCTTCGCCCAGATCGACGCCGAAGATTTTGCGGACCCGATCCGAGACCGTCGTGTTTCCCGTTTCCCGATCGAACTCCCAGGCGCCGAGGGAAGCCGCTTCCATCGCCATCTCCAGCGTGGCCCGGCTCTCTTCCACCGCGCTGCGCGCGTCGCGGCGAATTGCCGCCATGTCGATCTGCGCGCCGACGCGCGCCAGCAGCTCGCGCGCGGTGAAGGGCTTGATCAGATAGTCGTCGGCGCCGGCCTCGATTCCTTCGATCGTCGCTTCCTCGCCCGCGCGCGCCGAGAGCATGATCACCGGCAATGACGCGAGCTCGGGATCACGCCGGATCTCGGCCAGCAGCCCGAACCCGTCGAGCTCCGGCATCATCACGTCCGTGAGCAGAAGCTCGGGCCGGCTTCGACGGATCTCATCCAGTGCCGCGCGCCCGTCGGGACAGGCCGTGACGTCGTAGCGCGGCGCGAGCAGATGCTGCACGTACTCGCGCATGTCGGCGTTGTCATCCGCGAGCACGACGCGCGGCCGTTCCCCGCGAAGCGCGCGTTCCGCCTTGGCGGCGACACGCTCGCCGAGCGCGGCCACCTCCCGCGGCAGCCATTGCTTCGCCTCTTCGAGATACAGATCGGCGCCGGCCGCGTCCGATGCGAGCGTGCGCACCGTGCCGATCCGATCGGGCGGAAGGTGATCGGAGCCGGCAGGAAAGGAGACCGTAAAGATCGTCCCGACGTCTTCCGTGCTGGTGACGCTGATCGTTCCCCCGTGCAACTTCACAAGCTCCTGCACGAGCGCCAGTCCGATTCCCGTTCCTTCATGCGTGCGCCGCGCGGTCCCTTCGACGCGATGGAACCGCTCGAAGATGTGCGGCAGCGCGTCCGCCGGAATTCCGCTTCCTGTATCGGAAACCGTCAGCTCGATCCGTGGTCCCACCTGGCGAATGCGAACGGCGATCTCTCCCTCGAGCGTGAACTTGAACGCATTCGAGAGCAGGTTGAGGACGATCTTCTCCCACATGTCGCGATCGATGTAGACCGGCCCATGTACCGGCCCGCTCTCCACGAGAAATCGCAAGCCCGCTCGTTCAACCGCGGACCGGAACGTGCTCGCGAGATCGGCAGTGAAGGTCGCGATGTCCGTCTCCAGATACGCCGCCTGCATCCTCCCTGCTTCGATGCGCGAGAAATCGAGCAGCGTGTTGACGAGCTTCTGCAGGCGCAGCGCATTGCGATGGATGACCGTGAGCAGATCGCGATTGCGGCGCGAGAGATCGTCGTCGGACTCGCCGAGGATGTCTTCGATCGGACCGAGCATCAGCGTGAGCGGCGTGCGGAACTCATGGCTCACGTTCGAGAAGAACGTCGTCTTCGCGCGATCGAGCTCCACGAGTACCTCGGCACGCTTGCGCTCTTCTTCATAGGCCTGCGCGTTGCCGATGCTGGCCGAGATCTGCCGCGCGACGAGATCGATGAAGCCTCGGTAATGGTCGTCGAACAAACGAAACGGATTCAGCGCGGCGACGAGGACGCCTCGCTTGCCGGTCGCACCCGAGGATGAGATCGGAACTGAGACTGCCTGATACGGCGCGCGTTTCCACGCACCTTCGGGCAGATTGTCGAAGCGTCCGCCGAGATCCGTCAACACCAGACCCTGACGCCGCAGCACTTCGCCGAACGGCCAGATCGTGGCGGCATCTTCGTCGAGCGCAACCGAATGCGGGACCGCCGGATGATTCGCGTCGATGCCCGACGTCGCGGCCAGCTCGGCGCGCTCCCGTTCCGCGTCGACAAGATAGATCATCGCGAACGGCAGATCCCAGGCATTCGTCGCGAGACTCGACGCACTGCGCGTGCAGGCCTCTTCGAACGTGCGCGCGTCCGCCGTCCTTGCGGCCAGATCGCCGAACAGCGCCAGCCTGCGCTCACCAATGATGCGCAGCGTGTCGTCGGTATTCGCGCAAATGATCCCGCCCGGCTGTCCGTCGTCATCGGGCACGGGACTGTACGAAAACGTGTAGTAGGTCTCTTCCGCGTACCCGTTGCGCTCCATGATGAGCAGCAGCGCTTCGTCGTACGTTCCCTCATTCTGCTCCATGGCCGAGCGTGCGCGCGGTCCGACGTCGTCCCAGATCTCTTTCCAGACCACCGACGCCGGCTGACCGAGCCCGCCAGGATGCTTGCCGGCCATGATCGAGCAGTAGGCGTCGTTGTAAAGGTTGATGAGCTCCGGACCCCACCAGACGAACATCGGCTGGCGGCTGGTGAGCATGATACGGACCGCGGTCTTCAGACTGCGCGGCCAGGCATCGGCCGCGCCGAGTGGATTGCTGGACCAGTCGGTCTCGCGCATCCGCGCGCCCATCTCACCGCCGCCGCGGAGAAAGTCGGCCGTATTGCCCTGGAATTCGCCCATCGATCTCGTCTTGAAGTCCGCCAACGACCTGAACTGCAATCTGCGGCCCTGATGCGATATCCATTCCAATGCAGAGGGCTTTTATTAGTCCCCTCTCCCCATTCGCAGCCTCATCGCGAATGGGGAGAGGCGACTGAAAAATTCGCTATGGCAATCCCCGGAAGCAACGCTCGACGAACCGGTCGATCGCCAACGCGATCGACGCTCCGTCCCGCCGGCCGTGCACATACTCCCACGCGAGTTGCGATCCGAGAGCGTTGGCGCGTTTCGGCAGCATGCAGAGATCCGCGCGAGGGAAACGCGGATCGTCCGGATGAATCATCTCGCCGACCAGATCGACTTCGCACGCCGAGCTGGCGATGAAGATCGGCGCGATGAAGTTCGAGGACGCCTGAAAGCTCCCGAAGTCGTAGATCTGCGGACGCGGCGGCGTCTCCGCCACTCCGGAGGTGTACTGAACATTGACGGCGTCGATCGAAAGGAGCCCGCCGTTGTAGCGAGTGAGAGCGGCGACGCGGGCCGCGTCTTCGCCGCGAAACACGAACTCCTCATCGCGGGCGTGAAGCACGAGTGCGCCATCCCGCGCTTCGATCCGATAATCGCCGGCCGTGCTGGTGATCCCGTAACGCCGAAGCAGTAGCGCAACCTCGCGCATCACGCCGACGGCGGCATCGGCGGGCGGCGTGTCGTCATCCCATTGATTCCGCGGCCGCGTATGCGCGCGCCGAACGAGAGCGACCGCGCGCTCGCGGCGGCGGTTTCGCCAGGGCACGGTCATGAACCCGAGGTCGAGAATCGCGTAGCTCGGGACCACCTGATACGCGCCGCCGGCGTGATGAAACGCGGCCGCGGAGAGTCGTTCGAAGAGAAACTCGTGAATCGCTTCCGTCGCCAGCAGCAAGCCGGTGCAATGCGCTTCGTTCTTCGGAATCTCGCCGGGCTGCACACCGATCCCTTTGACGTCCAGGAAGCGATGCCGATCGCCGGTCGGCATCACCGCCGCGCGGCCATAGTACGGCGGGCGATGACCGAGCCGCCGCCGCTGCTTGATCTCGATCGGCGTGTTGGTCACCGTCTGTGCGGCCTGCGGCAACGACACGACGCCGCAATGCTCGACCAGGAAGTCGTCGACGGCCCGCCTGACTTCATCATCGATCGGATCACCCGGCTGCCCGAAGCGTGGCGCAAAGTCGTGCACGATCAACTCGTAGTCCGCGAAGATGACCCGCGCGTCCCGCAAGCGGCAGAACATTTCCGCCTCCAGAGCCTGCTCGCCGAACTCCCGGAGCGATCGAAGAATCGGACCGGGCGCGAACGGCGTGCGCTTCCATGGCAAGACGGACATCCCTCCCGCCATTATCCCTTCCTCGCGCGTCATCAATTGGACCGCCGCGGCTCCACCGATGGACCGCCGCCGTCTCGGCGGCCGGGGCGGCGCCGTCCCGGCGCCCGCCCGCATGCGGCGAGACGCCGCTTGCCCAGCCGGCGAGACGCCGGCGGTCCATCGGTGCCGGCCTCCTTATAAGATGCCAGCGTGCCGCACGAGATCAGCCTCATCACCACCATCGCCGCCAGCCTCGGCCTGGCGATGGTCCTCGGCTTTTTCGCGGCGCGTCTCAAACTGCCGCCGCTCGTCGGCTACCTGCTCGCCGGCATCCTGATCGGACCGCACACGCGCGGCTTCGTCGCTGACGTCGCGCTCGCGGGACAACTGGCCGAGATCGGCGTGATGCTCCTGATGTTCGGCGTCGGACTTCATTTCTCGCTCGACGATCTCGCCTCCGTGCGCGCCATCGCACTTCCCGGCGCGATCGTGCAGATCGTCGTGGCCACCGCGCTCGGCACGGCGACGGCGATGCTGTGGGGCTGGACGTTCGGCGCCGCGCTGATCTTCGGACTCGCGCTGTCGGTCGCGAGCACCGTCGTGTTGCTGCGCGCGCTCGAAGCCCGCGGCGCTCTGGCAACCTTCAACGGCAAGATCGCCGTCGGCTGGCTGATCGTCGAAGACCTGGTGATGGTGCTCGTCCTCGTCCTGCTGCCGCCACTCGCGAACCTCCTCGGCGGCAGCGCCGGTGAGACAGGCGGACGCGGGATCGGCGCCACGCTCGCCATCACCTTCGCCAAGGTCGCCGCGTTCGTGATTCTGATGCTCGTCGCCGGGCGGCGTGTCTTCCCGCGCATTCTCTGGCTCGTCGCGAAGACCGGATCGCGCGAGCTCTTCACGCTGTGCGTGATCGCCGCGGCGGTCGGCGTCGCCTACGGCGCGGCCGCGCTGTTCGGCGTTTCTTTCGCACTCGGCGCGTTCTTCGCCGGCATGATGCTGCGCGAGTCGGAGTTCAGCCATCGCGCCGCGCACGAATCGCTCCCGCTGCGCGACGCCTTCGCGGTGCTCTTCTTCGTCTCCGTCGGCATGCTCTTCGATCCGGCGGTCGTGATGCGCGAGCCGCTCGCGGTCGTCGCCGTCGCGGCGATCATCATCTTCGGCAAGACCATCGCCGCTGTCGGCCTCGTGCTGCTCTTCCGCTATCCGCTCAACACCGCTCTCCTCGTCGGCGCAAGCCTCGCGCAGATCGGCGAGTTCTCATTCATCCTCGCCGGACTCGGCGTGAAGTACCACCTGCTGTCGATGGAAGGCCAGAGCCTCATCCTCGCCGGCGCTCTCATCTCCATCGCGCTCAATCCCGCGCTCTTCGCCGCCATCGAGCCGGCCCAGCGCTGGATTCGCGCGCGCTCCGAGCTCGCGCGCAAGCTCGAGCGCCGTCCCGATCCTCTCGCCGAGCTGCCGTCGAGCGTCGACTCCGACCTTCTGACCGGTCAGGTCGTCCTCGTCGGCTACGGCCGCGTCGGACGCCGCATCGCCACGAGCCTCAGCGAACAGAACATCCCCTACGTCGTCGCCGAACAGAATCGCGACATCGTCGAAAAGCTCCGCGCCCAGAACATCCAGGCCGTCTCCGGTGATGCCTCCGATCCCGCCGTGCTGATTCAGGCCCACATCGCGCGCGCGGCGATGCTCGTGATCGCGACACCGGACACCGTCCACGTCCGCAACATGGTGGACGTTGCGCGAAAGCTGAACCCGGCGGTCGAGATCGTCCTGCGCACGCACAGCGACGAAGAGATGAACCTGCTCCGCGAAGAAAAGATGGGCACGGTCTTCATGGGCGAGCACGAGCTGGCACGGGCGATGACACGCCACGTGCTGGAGCGAATGAACAGCAGTGACAGCGCGCCTCGCAACACCATCTCCTGAAGCGCGCTGCGCTACAATCCGCGCCCTCTCATGAAGAAGTTCTACATCAGCACGGCCATCCACTACGTCAACGACGACCCGCACATCGGACACATGTACGAGAACATCGTGGCCGACGTCATCGCGCGTCACCGGCGGCGGATGGGCGACGACGTCCGCTTTCTCACCGGAACGGATGAGCACGGGCAGAAAATCGAGCGCGCCGCGGCGAAGGAAGGGATCACGCCGATCGAGCTCGCGGATCGCGTGGTGAAGACGCATCACGATCTCTGGAAGCGGCTCGACATCAGCCACGACGATTTCGTTCGCACGACCGAGCAGCGCCATCGCCTCGGCGTGCTCGAGCTCATCCGCCGGATCCAGGAACACAACCCCGACGACATCTACCTCGGCGAGCACTCGGGCTGGTATTGCCAGAGCGAAGAGACGTTCATTCCTGAGAATCAGGTCAAGGATAACGTCGACCAGGATGGGCACAAGGTCGAGTGGACGACGGAGAAGAACTACTTCTTCCGTCTCTCCGCGTACACGCATCGCCTCCTCGCGCACTATCGCGACAATCCCGGATTCGTCTGGCCGCAGACGCGCCTCAACGAGGTCGTCTCCTTCGTCGAACAGGGCCTCAAGGATCTCTCCATCTCGCGCAGCTCGATCAAGTGGGGCATCCCCTTCCCCGGCAATCCCGATCACGTCATCTATGTCTGGATGGACGCGCTGACGAATTACATCTCCGCCCTCGGATTCGGCAGCGCCGATGACGAGAACTTCAAGCATTACTGGCCCGCCGACATTCACCTGATCGGCAAGGACATCGTCCGCTTCCACGCCGTCTACTGGCCGGCGTTCCTCATGGCCGCCGGCGTCGAGTTGCCGAAGCGCGTGGTGGGACATGGTTTCTGGCTGCGCGATCAGGTCAAGATCTCGAAGTCTCTCGGCAATGTCGTGCGCCCGTACAACATCCTCAACGACTTCGGACCCGACGCGCTGCGCTACTACGTTCTGCGCGAGATGGTCTTCGGGCAGGATCAGGACTACTCAGATCAATCGCTGCTCGAGCGCTACAACTCTGACCTCGCGAACGACCTCGGCAACACGCTCTCCCGTGCGATCAAGATGTCCGACAGCTACTTCGCCGGCAAGACGCCGCCCGAGGCTTGCGTCGACAACGATCTGATGCGCAAGGCGCACGACGTCGTGCGGCAGTATCTGAAACACATGGACGAGCTCGCGTTCCAACGCGCCATCGAGTCGGCGTGGGAGCTGCTCGTTGCCATCAACAGCTACATCGTCGGCCACGAGCCGTGGAAGCATTTCAAGGAACGCGGCGCCGACGCGGCGCTCTCGCGCATCCTCTGGGGCGTGCTCGAAGCGCTGCGCATCGTCTGGGTCATGATGGCGCCGTTCCTCCCCCGCTCGACGCGCGAAGCGCTGTCGCGCCTCGGCGCGGATCCGGATGGAATCGACGCTGGCGCTCTTCACTGGGGTGGCTTGCCGGTGAATGCGCCGATCCGCGCGACCGATCCGATCTTCCCGCGCGTCGACATCGCTCAATACACTGGAGAATCTCGCATGGAAGAAGTGAAACAACCCGAACCGGCCGCGCTGCCGGTCGAAACGACTCAGGCCGCGGCTCCCGACGCCGCGAAGATCACGATCGATCAATTCACGAACGTCAATCTCCGTGTCGCCGAAGTGCGCGCGGCGGAGCGCGTGCCGAAATCGAAGAAGCTCATCAAGATGACCGTCTTCACCGGCGACGAAGAACGAACGATCGTTGCAGGGATCGGCACCGCGTACGCGCCCGAGGATTTGGTGGGACGCAAGGTCGTCATCGTGGCGAATCTGCAGCCGGCGAAGTTGATGGGCGTAGAGTCGAACGGCATGGTGCTGGCGGCGGAGATGAATGGCGTGCCGAGTTTGCTGAGCGTCGATGCCGGCGTCCCGGCGGGCACGAAAATCAAATAGCTCGGCCTTCCAAAAAGGGGCTGGACGCCACACGCATCCGGACCTAGATTGGAGTCGTCGCTGCGACGATTGAGATAGGCAGCGACCCAGCCGCCGCGCTCGTGCGCGATGCCCCGCTTCCCCCGGCCAGGGAAGCGGGTTTTTCTTTGCGCGCAAATCAGCGGGATCCGAGCTCGCGCCGCAATGCGAACAGATCGACGAGGCCCTGCCGGATGATCTTCGGCATCCGGTTGAGCGGAATGCCACGCGATTCGCCGGAGCGCTGCTGATACGACACCGGCACTTCGCCGTAGCGAAATCCGGCTGCAATCGATCGCAGCACGATCTCACTCGAGCAGAAGCCGGAGAACGTCAGCGTGCGATGCAGTACGGCGTCGACGACCGGGCGCTTCAGCAGACGGATTCCGCTATCGGCGTCATAGACCTCGTGTCCGAAGAGCAGGCGCAGGACGAGATTGAACCCCGCGGTCATGAGCTGCCGATACCATTGGTCCTGCCGGTTGGTTTTGTGGCCTGAGATGAGGTCGAACCGCGCGCGAGCGTTCCACATGGGCCAGAAATCCGCCGGATCGTGCTTCGCTCCGCCGTCGCAGAGAAAGACCCAATCGGCGTCCGTCGCGCGCAACGCGCCTTCGACCGCCCGCGTGTAGCCGAGACGCTCGGTCCCGCCCACGACGCGCAGCGGAATCTCGCGCGCGGTCTCGACAATGCGATCGCGAGTGCCGTCGCGACTGCCGTCCTCGGCAACGATCAACTCCGATCCGGGAAGCCGCTGCACGATCGTTTGGTAAAACGCGCGAATCTCGGCGCCGATCGTGTCGACTTCATTGTGGGCCAGCAGAACGACGGCAACACGCTCACTCATGTCTGAGGATCATCCTTTGGACTCATCCACGTCGCTACGCTCGAGACGGCGACCAGCGCCAGCAGAATCGTGCTCAGATTCATGACACGATTCGCGGTACTCGGCTGGGCCATGCGGCGTGGCACCCAATGGATATCTTCCTTTCGACCGGGGTATTTGACGACGTCGTAGACCTCGACCTTGCGCAGGATGCGGTCAACGAAATCGTTCGGCGCGACTGGCGGTTGCGCCGCAGCCCATGTGGACGCAAGAGCGATGACGGACAAGAGAACAATCGCCGGCGCGACCGTCGTCATGAGCGGCCTCGCGACGACCAGCGGTGTGCGTCGCTGACGCCATCCGCGCACGAACCCATAGATCGAGTAACCGAGACAGAGCAATGGCAATGCATAGTTGCCGATCCAGGCCACCACCTTCGACAGCGCCACGGAGATGGGAGGTGGACTGAGCCAAGCGACCGGCTTGAGAACCGCGTAGGCTCCCACGAAGATGACGCTCGGCTCATTGACGTAAAGGGCGCGATAGAACAACGTGAGGAACACTCCGGCCACCAGAAGATACACCGCTGCGAATCGATTGCGGCCCGAGAGCAACGCGAACGGAACCAACCAGCAGAGGTACTGCGGTGCCAGCGCGCCGTTCACCATGGCCACGACGAAGAAGAGCAGGACGCCTTCGTCGCGCCGCATCCTTCCCATCCAGACCATGACCACGATCAACGCGATCGGAATGAGCGTCCAGTAGCGCGCCAGCGGCAATCCCGCCAGCCAGGGCAGACCGAAGAATCCGTTCCCGGCCCCGCCATAGGCATAGATCAACAGGAGCCGCTCCGCGGACGGTATGTAGTCCGCGGCGATGACCACAACGACGTAGATCAGGCCGGCGATCGCCGCGCCGGATAGAAAGGAAAAGCCCCTTTGCCGGGCCTCCTTCGAGCGCATGAGGTCACGCGGCGATGGAAGAAATAACGGCAGCAGCGGCAGCGCCAGCGGTTTCGGGATGATTGAGAGAAACCACGCCGCTCCGGCAATCCCGCGAACGCGGCCGCGATCATCCTCGGCAAGAACGAGGGCCAGCGTCAGGAAGTAGAGGAACAGGCTGTCCCACTGTCCATGCATGCAGATGATGATGATCGGCACCGGCGCGATCGCATACAGGAGGCCGGTGCGCATGGAACGAGCGTCGCGCAGGAGCACGGCAATTCCACAATCGAAGAGCAGTGGGATGAGCTTGTAAGCCACGCCGGGCGGGACGCTCGTGAAGTGCGCGAGGAGCCCGCCGAACCAGATCAGAACCTCCACGCCCGGGAGGTACGGCAGAAGGGGCTGCCGCCCGCTGAGCATCCAGGTCGTATTGCGGAAGCAGTTGCTGATGTCCGTGCTGCCGAGGGTGATCCACGCCAGCGTCAACCGCGGAGCGAGGGCGGCGAGGAAGACGATCAGGCGTTCCGAGCGGGGGGACCTCACGACGAGCCGAGACAATGACCGAGTCGAGAGAGCGCGTCAAGATCGGCGAGCCCGCGAGAATTGGCCATAAAAAGGTAAAGGCCCTCGAGGGATATCCCCGAGGGCCTTTCATAATCCCGGCGGCGTCCTACTTTCCCACGCAGTTGCCCGCGCAGTATCATCGGCGATGCGGAGCTTGACTGCCGTGTTCGGAATGGGAACGGGTATGGCCTCCGCTCTATGACCACCGGAAACTTGGTTTCTGGTTGGTGTTGAGAGCTCGCAGCTTTCAGCTGGCAGCTCTCAGGAGCGTCGTTTCTCCTGTGAGCTGTGAGCTGACAGCTTTATTGAATACGGGTGATGAAGGAAGCAAGTGGACTAATGCAGATAACATGAAATCAAGGCAAATATGGTCAAGTCAAACGACCGATTAGTACTGGTCAGCTGAGAGCATCGCTGCTCTTACACATCCAGCCTATCAACGTGGTGATCTACCACGGGTCTTCAGGGAGAACTCATCTTGGGGTTGGCTTCTCGCTTATATGCTTTCAGCGATTATCCTTTCCCGACTTAGCTACCGAGCGATGCCCCTGGCGGGACAACTCGTACACTAGAGGTCAGTGCTTCCCGGTCCTCTCGTACTAAGGAAACCTCCCCTCAATTCTCCTCCGCCCACAACAGATAGGGACCGAACTGTCTCGCGACGTTCTGAACCCAGCTCACGTACCGCTTTAACCGGCGAACAGCCGGACCCTTGGGACCTGCTCCAGCCCCAGGATGCGATGAGCCGACATCGAGGTGCCAAACCCTGACGTCGATGTGAACTCTTGGTCAGGATCAGCCTGTTATCCCCGGCGTACCTTTTATCCTTTGAGCGATGGCCCTTCCATACAGAACCACCGGATCACTAAAGCCTGCTTTCGCATCTGCTCGACTTGTAGGTCTTACAGTTAAGCTCCCTTCTGCTTTTGCACTCGTCGCCTGATTTCCAAACAGGCTGAGGGAACCTTCGCGAGCCTCCGTTACACTTTGGGAGGCGACCGCCCCAGTCAAACTGCCCGCCTGGCAATGTTCCGGACCCGGATCACGGGCCTCGGTTAGAACTCCGGTACTGTAAGGGTGGTATTTCACCGGCCTCTCCACCGAACCTAGCGGCCCGGCTTCAAAGAGTCCCACCTATCCTACACATACAGCACCAAAGTTCACTGCCAGGGTGCAGTAAAGGTGCACAGGGTCTTTCCGTCTAGTTGCGGGTAGCTGGCATCTTCACCAGCGCTACAGATTCGCTGAGCCCCTCGTGGAGACAGTCCCCAAATCGTTACTCCATTCGTGCAGGTCGGAACTTACCCGACAAGGAATTTCGCTACCTTAGGACCGTTATAGTTACGGCCGCCGTTTACCGGGGCTTCGGTTCGTAGCTTCGCCCACCTTGCGGTGAACTAACCACTCCCCTTAACCTTCCGGCACCGGGCAGGAGTCAGACCCTATACGTCGTTTTCGACTTTGCAGAGCCCTGTGTTTTTGTTAAACAGTCGCTTGGGGCATTTCACTGCGACTAACCGTCGCTTCGCTACGCTAGGAAGCTGACGACAGCTAGCACACCTTCTTCCGAAGTTACGGTGCTAATTTGCCGAGTTCCTTCACGAGGGATCACTCACGCGCCTTGGAATTCTCTTCCCGTCTACCTGTGTCGGTTTACGGTACGGTCGTCCCATGCCTGAAGCTTAGAGGTTTTTCTTGGCAGCCTGGAATTAGTGACTTCGGTCAAAAGAGACCTCGTACTCGCTTCTCGGATTTAACCAGACGGATTTACCTGTCCAGTCATCCTACCAGCTTCAACCCGCACTTCCGTTCGCGGGCTCACCTATCCTCCTGCGTCACCCCATCGCAGCATGGTCCGGTACAGGAATGTTGACCTGTTTTCCATCGACTACGCCTTTCGGCCTCGCCTTAGGGACCGACTAACCCTGAGCGGACGAACCTTCCTCAGGAAACCTTAGACTTACGGCGAGTGTGATTCTCACACACTTTATCGCTACTTGTGCCGGCAGAGTCTCTTCTCAACGGTCCACCAGTTCTTTCGATCTGACTTCACCCCGGTTGAGAATGCTCTCCTACCACCTACTCGATTCCGAAGAATCAAATAGATCCGCAGCTTCGGTATCACGCTTGAGCCCCGTTACATTGTCGGCACGGAGCCACTTGACCAGTGAGCTATTACGCTTTCTTTAAAGGATTGCTGCTTCTAAGCAAACCTCCTGGCTGTCTGTGCGTCTCCACATCCTTTTCCACTTAGCGTGAATTTTGGGACCTTAGCTGGCGGTCTGGGTTGTTCCCCTCTCGACGACGAAGCTTATCCCCCGCCGTCTGACTGCCGCGCATTGCATTAGTGGCATTCGAAGTTTGGTTGGATTCAGTAACCCGGTAAGGCCCCTAGTCCATCCAGCGCTCTACCACCACTATGGTCGACGCGACGCTATCCCTAAAGATATTTCGGAGAGAACGAGCTATAACGGAATTTGATTGGCCTTTCACCCCTAGGCACAGCTCATCCAAGCTGTTTTCAACCAACACTGGTTCGGACCTCCACCTGGTGTTACCCAGGTTTCATCCTGGCCATGCCTAGATCATCCCGCTTCGCGTGTACTCCCAGCGACTATGTTCGCCCTATTCAGACTCGCTTTCGCTACGGCTCTGCAAATTGCTTCGCCTTGCCCCTGAGAGTAACTAGCCGGCTCATTATGCAAAAGGCACGCGGTTGCACATTCCCCTTACGAGGCATAGTGCTTCCACTGCTTGTAGATTGACGGTTTCAGGTACTATTTCACTCCCCTAACAGGGGTTCTTTTCACCTTTCCCTCACGGTACTAGTGCACTATCGGTCACAGAGTAGTCTTTAGCCTTGGAGGATGGTCCCCCCAGATTCCCACAGGGTTCCACGTGTCCCGTGGTACTCGGGTACCAGCTCGGAGCCGTTTGCCTTTCGTCTACAGGACTATCACCTTCTCTGGTGAGCCGTTCCGGACTCTTCGACTAGACATTCGGTTTGTCACTCCATATGAGCTGGCCCCACAACCCCACACATCCGAAGACATGTGGTTTGGGCTCTTCCGCGTTCGCTCGCCGCTACTGACGGAATCTCGTTTGATTTCTCTTCCTCGAGGTACTGAGATGGTTCACTTCCCTCGGTTCGCCCCAACGAGCCTATGTATTCAGCTCGTGGTCGCCAGACATGACTCTGGCGGGGTTGCCCCATTCGGAAATCTCCGGATCAATGCGTGCTTGCCGCTCCCCGAAGCATATCGCTGCTTGCCACGTCCTTCATCGCCTCTCTGTGCCAAGGCATCCACCGTCAACCCTTAGTAACTTGACCATAAAGTGCCTTGATCTCATGCGATCTGCAGTCCCGATATCTTTTCAGACACCGTTCTTGCTTTCTTTTACTTACCCGTATTCAATTGTCAAAGATTCGCGGGCGTCGATGCCCTGAAAACTGAACAGGAAAGACAAGGAGGGCGAAACGTTTCCCGAACTTGCGTTCGAGAAGATTCCTTTCGACCTAGGGCAATCAATCACGACCTCGTTTTGATCCGAGGCGGAGATGCTCCTTAGAAAGGAGGTGATCCAGCCGCAGGTTCTCCTACAGCTACCTTGTTACGACTTCACCCCAATTACCGATCACACTTTAGGCGGCTGCCTCCCTTGCGGGTTAGCCCACCGACTTCTAGTGCAACCGACTTTCGTGATGTGACGGGCGGTGTGTACAAGGCCCGGGAACGTATTCACCGCGGCGTGCTGATCCGCGATTACTAGCGATTCCAACTTCATGCAGTCGAGTTGCAGACTGCAATCCGAACTGAGAACAGCTTTTTGAGATTGGCTCCACCTTGCGGTCTCGCGACTCTCTGTACTGTCCATTGTAGCACGTGTGTAGCCCTGGACATAAAGGCCATGAGGACTTGACGTCATCCCCACCTTCCTCCGGTTTATCACCGGCAGTCTCCACAGAGTCCTCGGCTTGACCCGTTAGTAACTGTGAACAAGGGTTGCGCTCGTTGCGGGACTTAACCCAACATCTCACGACACGAGCTGACGACAGCCATGCAGCACCTCTACACAGACCTCCGAAGAGGGGCTCTCATCTCTGAGACTTTCCTGTGCAGTTCAAACCCAGGTAAGGTTCTGCGCGTTGCTTCGAATTAAACCACATGCTCCACCGCTTGTGCGGGCCCCCGTCAATTCCTTTGAGTTTCAGTCTTGCGACCGTACTCCCCAGGCGGAGTGCTTAATGTGTTGACTTCGGCACAGCAGGGGTCGATACCCGCTACACCAAGCACTCATCGTTTACGGCGTGGACTACCAGGGTATCTAATCCTGTTTGCTCCCCACGCTTTCGCGCCTCAGCGTCAGTTCCGGTCCAGTGAGCCGCCTTCGCCACTGGTGTTCCTCCCAATATCTACGCATTTCACCGCTACACTGGGAATTCCACTCACCTCTCCCGGTCTCAAGCCTTCCAGTCTGACAGGCAGTTCCTCGGTTAAGCCGAGGGCTTTCACCCGTCACTTGAAAAGCCGCCTACGCGCCCTTTACGCCCAATAATTCCGAATAACGCTTGCCCCCTCTGTATTACCGCGGCTGCTGGCACAGAGTTAGCCGGGGCTTCCTCTGCGGGTACAATCAAGTCCTCGACGTATGAGGTCGAGTCCCTTTTTCCCCGCTGACAGGAGTTTACAATCCAAAGACCTTCATCCTCCACGCGGCGTTGCTGCGTCAGGCTTTCGCCCATTGCGCAAAATTCCCCACTGCTGCCTCCCGTAGGAGTCTGGACCGTGTCTCAGTTCCAGTGTGGCCGATCACCCTCTCAGGCCGGCTATCGATCGTCGCCTTGGTAGGCCATTACCCTACCAACTAGCTAATCGAACGCGGACCCCTCCTCGAACGAGAGCCCTTGCGAGCCCCCTTTCACCTCTCGGTCGTATGCGGTATTAGCCCGAGTTTCCCCGGGTTATTCCCCATTCAAGGGCAGGTCATCCACGCGTTACTCACCCGTTCGCCGCTCGACTGTGGATTGCTCCACGTCTCGCTCGACTTGCATGTGTAAAGCACGCCGCCAGCGTTCATTCTGAGCCAGGATCAAACTCTCCAGTTTGAACTGAAAAATTCGATTCCAGCATCAGTCAAACAACTGATGCTTATTCGGTTACTTCTTTTTACTTCCGAGCTTCGTTCGCACGAATCTCTAAAGGAATCACGTTTGCCTTCGTTGCTTTCCTATTCAGTTGTCAAAGAATCGACTGCTTCGATCGCACCGGATCGATGCTGAAGACGACGCTCTGGTGCCGCTTCGTCTTCACCACCGATCCCGCGAGTTTCGCGCGCGGACTACCCACAACCTTGCGCAACCACTTGTTATTTCAACGCCTTACTGCCGATTTCGCTTCGCAGCCCTTTGGCGTCGGGACTGCTGCTAACTGGAAAGAACCGGGGTTTATTTCGAGGGCTGCAGAGGCTCGCCCGATGTTCGGGGCGCGGACACGGGATAACCGCTTCGTCACGAGAACATTCCCGGGACCAGATCGCGGTCTGCAGATCGCAGACCGCAGCCGCTTGAGACTCACATCCCGATCGGGTGCCAGACCGTTTTCGACTCCTGGAACTCGAAGATGGCGTACGGGCTCTGCGAGCGGCGGGCATCCGTCCAGCCGATGCCGTTCCCGTCGAAATGGATGACGCGCTTGACGTTCTCGGCCGCGGTCTTCTGCACGGCGGCGATCGCTTCACCGGCTACGCCGGTCGTGTCGATGGCGTTCACGTCCATGTGCGCAGCCAGCCACGGGACAAGCTCGCTCTTGAGTCCCGACACGAGATTGATGACTCCGGCGGGAACATCCGAGGTCTCGAAGGCCTCGCCCAGCGTGATGGCCGCGAGCGGCATCGATTCCGACGTCACGGCGACGACGGTATTGCCGCCGACGAGTGCTGGTGCAATCCGGCTGACGAGCCCGAGCAGCGAAGGCTCTTCCGGCGCGACGACCGCGACCACGCCCGTGGGCTCCGGCACCGTGAAGTTGTAGTACGGGCCGGCCACAGGGTTTACCGAGCCAAAGATCTGCGTGTACTTGTCGCTCCACCCGGCGTAATAGACCCAGCGGTCGATGACCTGTTCGAGCTCGCGCTTGGCGTTCGCCGCGTTCGCGCCCTGCTTGCGCAACTCGTCGATCAGCTCGGCGGCGCGGGCTTCACAGACTTCTGCGATCCGATAGAGGATCTGTCCGCGGTTGTAGGCGGTCTTGCCGCTCCAGCCGGCCTGGGCCTTGCGCGCCGCAACGACGGCGTTGCGCAAATCCTTTCTCGATCCGCGGCAGGCGTTCGCGAGCAAAGCTCCCCCTTCTCCCCGCACCGGATAGAAGCGTCCGGACTCGGTGCGCGGGAACTCGCCGTTGATGTACAGCTTGTAGGTCTTCCTGATATTCAAGCGCGCCATTACGTGAGACTCACATAGGGTCCGAGGCCGTGGATACCGCCCTCGCGCCCGAAACCGCTCTCTTTGTATCCGCCGAAAGGACTCGTCGGATCGAATTTGTTGTACGTGTTCGCCCAGATCACGCCGGCGCGAAGCTTCTGCGCCATTTTCAGAATGCGCGAGCCCTTTTCGGTCCAGACGCCGGCGGACAAACCATAAGGAGTGTTGTTCGCCTTCTCCAGCGCCTCTTCCGGCGTGCGGAACGTCAGGACGCTCAAGACCGGCCCGAAGATCTCTTCCTGCGCGATGCGATACGACTGCGAGACGCCGGTGAAGAACGTCGGCGCGAACCAGAAGCCGCGCGACGGGAGTTTGCAGGAGGACTGGACCATCTCCGCCCCCTCCTCCACACCGCTGTCGACGAGCTCCTGGATCTTCTCGAGCTGCGCGCGCGAATTGATGGCGCCGACGTCGGTGTTCTTGTCGAGCGGATTGCCGACGCGCAGCGTGCCGATGCGATCGCGCAACTTGCGGATCATCGGCTCGACGATCGATTCCTGCACGAAGAGCCGCGAGCCGGCGCAACAGACGTGGCCCTGATTGAAGTAGATGCCGTTGATGATGCCTTCGACGGCCTGATCGATCGGCGCGTCTTCGAAGACGATGTTCGGCGCCTTGCCGCCCAGCTCGAGCGTCAGGCGCTTCTTCGTTCCCGCCAGGGATCTCTGGATCCTCTTCCCGACCTCGGTCGATCCGGTGAAGGCGACCTTATCGACGTCCTTGTGCGAGACAAGCGCTGCGCCGGTCGCACCCGCGCCGGTGATGATGTTCACGACGCCCGGCGGCAGATCCGCTTCCTGGATGATCTCCGCGAGCAGCAACGCAGTCAGCGGCGTCGTTTCCGCGGGCTTGAGAACCACCGTGTTGCCCGCGGCGAGCGCCGGAGCGATTTTCCAGGATGCCATGAGCAGCGGGAAGTTCCAGGGGATGACCTGTCCCGCGACGCCGATCGGGCTGACAATGCGATTCGGAAACGCGTAATCGAGCTTGTCGGCCCAACCCGCGTAATAGAAGAAATGCGCCGCGGCAAGTGGGATATCGACGTCGCGCGATTCTTTGATCGGCTTGCCGCCGTTCATCGTCTCGACGACCGCCAGCGCACGCGACTTTTCCTGAATCAGGCGCGCGATGCGAAAGATGTACTTCGCCCGTTCGCTCGCAGGCAGTTTGCGCCAAACCTTGTCATACGCGCCGCGCGCCGCGCCCACCGCGCGATCCACATCCTCCGCATCGGCCTCGGCGACTTCCGCGAGCCGTTCCTCGGTGGCGGGATTGATGGTCTCGAACCACTTCTTCGAATGCGGCGCGACGAACTTGCCGCCGATGAAAAGGTTGTAGCGCGAGGCGATCTTGAAGTGGTCCGTCGATTCCAGCGACGGCGAATACTCCCAGGCGATGGCCGAGGAGGCAGGGCCGGGAGTGAGGCGTTCTCGTGTTTCGATCTCTGTGCTCATGCGTGGTCTGTGCTTAGTCAATGCTTGGTCAATGCTCAATCAATCGTGAAGTAGTCGCCACTCTGATACGCGCCGGTCTTCTCTTTCCGCAACTGCATGAGGATGTCGTTGAGGAGCGTCGAGGCGCCGAGGCGGAAGAGATCTGGGTTCATCCACTCGCCGCCCATCGTCTCGTAGAGGAGAACGAGATAGGCGAGAGCGAGCTTCGCGTTCGAGATTCCGCCGGCAGGCTTCATGCCGATCTTCTTGCCGGTGGCGTGATGGAAATCGCGAATCGCTTCGAGCATGACCAGCGTCACCGGAAGCGTCGCATTCGTGGGCGCCTTGCCCGTCGAGGTCTTGATGAAATCGGCCCCGGCGAACATCGCGATCAGCGAGGCTCGGCGCACCTGGTCGTAGTTCGCCAGCTCTCCGGTCTCGAGGATGACTTTCAGATGCGCCGGCCCGCACGCTTCCTTGATCTCGGCGATCTCGTCGAAGACTTTCTGGAAGTTGCCGGAGAGAAACGCGCCGCGATCGATGACCATGTCGATCTCGTCCGCACCCGCCGCGACGGTCTCGCGCGTTTCCTGAACTTTGATGTCGGTGAAGGTCTGACCGCTCGGAAAGCCGGTGGCGACGGAGGCAACGTGCACGTCGCTCCCCTGCAGCGCTTTCTTCACGAAGCCGACCATCGTCGGATAGACGCAAACCGCGGCGACGTGCGGCACCTCGGGATCGGAAGGATCGGGACGCATCGCCTTCTGACAGAGCGCGTGGACTTTGCCAGCCGTGTCTCTTCCTTCGAGCGTGGTGAGGTCGATCATGCTGATGGCCAGCTTGAGACCCCAGACCTTCGATTCTTTCTTCAGCGAGCGCTTCGCCAGCGACGCCGCACGCTCTTCGGCGGCGACGGCGTCGACGCCGTGCGCCAGCTCGAGCGCATCGGCAAGACTCCGGCGAAACAACGCCGGCGGGAACGCCGTGCCGGCTTGAGTGACGAGAGATTCAGACGTCCGCGACATGGGAGGGATACGTTAACACGGAGAGGTGCGCCGAAGAGCGCGAGGCATCCTTGTGTTCGGGATCATTCTGAGCGAAGCGGAGTGCGCTTCTGTGTAGCGCTGGCCGCCCTCGGCCGGCGGCGCGCGCCGGGAAGGAGGTCGTCGAATCGTCTGAAGACGTGTGGGCAACGTTCGGCGGCAGAGGAACGTGGACGTGCCATCTGCGCGAGAGGACGGCCGAGGGCGGCCGTCACTACACAGAACCCGCGATCATCTTTAGTTGTTCGTCGTCAGTTGTTCGTCGGCGGTTCCGCAGGCAGCGGTGCGCCTGCGGAAGGACGTCTGCGAACTCCCTGATCGATGAGCGGGCGCCAGGTCTGGCCGTTCCAGGACCAGACATCGGAGTGATAGAAGCCGGCCGTGTAGCCGCCGAAGAGAACGATCTCGTTCGTGCGCGGATCGAAGGCCATCATGCCGTTTTCGCGCGCGTCGGGTGAGCGCGTGGGATTGAGTTTCGCCCAGGTGAGCGCTTTGCCGTCCCACTGCCAGGTATCGTCCGCGAACGTCAGATTGATCGTCTTCTCATCGACATGATCGGCGCGGAGACCGCCGAACAGAAGCACCTTGCCGCTCACGGGCTCGACCGTGAACATCGCGCCGAAGCGCTCGCCGGGTGTCGTGGTGACGGTGAGCTTCGTCCACTTCGTGCCGTCGAACGACCACATGTCCGAGTAGCGCGTGATGTTCTCGTTGAGATTGGGGCGTCCGAGTCCGCCGTAGAGAATCGTCTTTTCCGCGAGCGGGTCGTACCACATCGACATCAGGCCGCGATTGTTCGGCGCGTCGGACGACTTCATCTTCACCTGCGTCCAGGCGGTGCCGTCCCAGGTCCAGGTCTCGTTGAGATAGTTGCCGGTGTCGCTGTAGCCACCGAACATCACGGTCTTCTTCAGCTTGCGGTCGTAGACGAGACTGGCGAAGCGGCGCGCATTCGGAACTTTCGAGAGCGTGAACGGTTTCCAGATGGACGTCGAGCTATCCCACTCGAAGACCGTCGAGCCGGAGCAGGTCAGCACGAGCCTGGCTCGGTCCGAGTCGTACGCGGCCATCGGGGTCGTACACCCTCCGCCCGGCGCCTCGGCCGTTACGATCGGGAAGAACTGCTGATTGCGATAGCCCCAGAAATCGTCGAGGAAACCGGAGCTGTTCTCGACGAGGCCGCCGTAGAGCCAGATGGTTCCGCTCACGGGATCGGTCTGAAATCCGGAAAGGGAGCGTGGAACGGGGCGATTGACGCTGCTGGGGAATCGCCACGCGCCGCGCGCGTAGGTGTAGACGTCGGAGCGAACGTCGGTCGCGCCGAGGTTCGAGCCGCCGTAGACGACGACGTTCTGGCGCTCACTGTCGTAGGCAACGGCCTGCGCATAAGCACGAACGACGGCGTTGCTGAGCGTGACCTTGGTCCAGTTCGTCCCATCCCACTCGTACACTTCGTCGAGCGGCGACGTCGCGGTGGTGCTGCAGATGCCGCCCATCCAGAACAGCTTCTTGTTTGAAGGCTGGAAGAGCATGCTTCCCTCGTTGACGCAGGGAGGCATGGCCGCTGGAGTGATCTTCGTCCAGGTCTTGGCGGTGCTGTCGTAGCGGTACATGACACCGGCGAGCGTGGTGCCGTCGATGCCCATCATGATGATTTCTTTGCGCTCGGCGTCGTAGGCCAGCACGGGCTTGGCGACCACGGGCTGGCCGCTGGCACCCACCTGCGCCCAGTTCGTTCCGTCGAACTCCCACGTGTCGTAGCGCGGCTGAGGTTCGCCGTTGGCATCGAGGTACGTGCCGCCGAAGAGGACCATGCGATCGTTGACGACGTCGTAGGTCATGCCGGCGTTGTAGCGAACGGTGGGTGCGGCCGCGGGAGCGAGCGGAGCCCAATTCCCGTTCTGCCAGACCCACGTGTCATTGAAGATCGTGGCGTCGCCCTGGTAGGTCTCGGTTTCGCGGCGGCCGCCGAACAGGACGATGCGCTGGCGTTTCGAGTCGTAGACCATCGAATGCGAGTTGCGACCCGTGGGATGGTCCAACGGAAAGCGCTGTACCCAGCGAGTGCCGATCCAGAACCACGTCTCCTCGCTGTCATGCACGAGCTGAGTGCCGGGGTCAAAGGCACCGCGGCCGCCGAACAGAACGCCGACACCCTCTTTCTCGTCGAAGGCCATGCGCGCGCCGGTACGAGGAGAGGGATTGTTTGCGTATGCAGTTGCGCCGAGAAGGACAACCGCGGCGAAGAGAATCACTCGTTTCGGCGTGAGAACGCTCATTCCGTGAAGGTGCCTCATATTGGATTAAGTGTTGATTCACCGCGAGTTGTTCGCGCGGCAGCGTTTCGAACCGGACCCTCTCGGGTCAAATTCCAGTCTTTGAGACGTTTGGGCAGCGGGGAAGTTGCTCTCTTGAGATAGATCGCAGAGCGCAGATCGCGGACCGCAGGCCACCGCCCGCCCTGAGCGAGTGCGGGACGGTTGGTTCTCCTGCGATCCGCGATCCGCGATCTACCCCCGCCACCGCAACGTGACCAGTGTTTCCCTCAGATTGATCTTCTTCGCGCTCTTCACGCTGTGATCGGTGTGCTCGACGGTGACGTCGAGACCTTTCTTGAGCCCGATGCGAACGCCGGCGTCGTACTTTTTCCAGGGCCACCAGACGCTCGGCGCGGGGTAGAGCACCGGGTTTCCGACGAAACGGTTCTTCAGCTCGCTGACGCGGCCGGCAGGTTGAATGAACTCGAACGGGCCGTACTTGAAGGGGATGCTGTAGCCGAGCTCGAGCTCCGCACCTTCGCGTTGCAGACCAGCGACATTCTGCTTCGTGAACTGTCCGATGGCCGTCGCGTTCCCCCACTCTGCATAGATCCGCCCGCCGTACTCCTCTTTCCGATTGCCATGAATCGGCAGACCGCCGGGCAGATCGAACGGACCATTGAGGAGATCGAGGTCGCCGCCGTAGAACGTACCGGTCAGCTTGGCGCGGTCGGCGAGATCGCGCTTGTAGTGGAAGACGATCGCATCGAAGCCGAGCGACTGCGTCGCGTTCTGCCAGCGATAGCCGAGGGCTTCGCCGATCTGCATGTTGCTCGTGTCGAAGAAGAGACCTTCCGTCTCGGCGTTGTAGAGAATCGGAAAACCTGACTTGATCTTCGGATCGGGATTCGGCGGCCGGCGATCTTCGGTGCCGTTGTCGCCGGCGAGCGCGTTGGGATCGCGGAAGAAGAGCGGATTGCCGTTCGCGGCCTGCACCCGCCAATAGAAATTGCGCCCGACGGTTCCACCGGCGAGCACCTGCACGTCCTCGAAGCGATTGAACGACGTCGCCGCGAGGCCATAGCTCTCGAGCAAACGAATCGGCTGGCGTTCCATCTTCGGGAACTTGCCGGCCTGCAGAAAGAACGTCGTGTGCTCGGGACGATCGAGCATCTCCGGCTTCGGTCCGAAGCGGACATAGAGCTCGTCGGCGTCGATCTTCCGATCTTCGGACGTCGGATTGCGTCGATGCAGCGCCTGGCCGTGCACCTTCGCACGCGCGGCGAAGTAATCGCCGTAATCGACGTCGAGCTGAATGTCGGCCACGTTGAGCTCGACGTGACTCCCAGGATCGGGCGTCGCTTCGAAGATCACGCTGTCACCCGGCTCCGGAAACCCGGGATTGGGCAGGAACTTCAGCGGATGGCGCTCGTTGTCGCTCCATCGGTAGTCGGCCCGCAGCTCGAGCTTGTAGCTCCAGGACCAGACGTTCTTCGACAAGGCAGGCTTCGACGAGGCAGGCTTCGACAAGGCAGGCTTCGACGAGGCAGGCTTCGACGAGGCAGACTGCGCCGGCGCAGACGTGCAGACGAGCAGCGCCAGGAGGGCTGTCAGCGATTTGAACGGCATCCACGAATTCTAATCTGCTTTACGGAGAAGCGTCCCCGGCCGTTCCACGTCCTGCCGCCGTTCGCGTCGCGCGACGAAGGCTTCTTCGAACACGACCTTCACGATCGCCGCGACCGGAATGGCCAGAATCGCGCCGATCACGCCGAGAATCGACGCGCCGATCATGAAGGCGATGAAGACCGTCAGCGGAGAGATCGCGACCTTCCGCGCCATCACCCGCGGCACGATGAAGAGGTTCTCGACCTTCTGCAGCAGAACGGTCAGCGCCAGCACGGACCAGAACTGCCAGGGCGAGTGCAGCATGGCGATGGCCAGGGCCGGAATCGCGCCGAGCGTCGGACCGAGAACGGGAATCAGCTCCCCGACCGCGGCGAGAATCGCCAGCGGCAACGCGTACGGGATCCGCAGCGCCAGCAAGCCGATGAACGAAGCGACGCCGATGATGCCGGAGAGTAGCAGCTGCGCCGAGAGCCAGCCGCTCATGCGTCGCGCGATGCGGTTGAGCGTCTGCTGTTTATCGCCGCGGGCGTCGGGGGGATAGATGAGCAGGAAGAGATTGCGAAGGCGCTCCGCGTCGATGAGCATGTACGCCATCATGAACAGCACGGCGACGACCGACGCGAATCCGGCGACGGCGTTGCGCATGTACGCGAACACCCGCGAGCGCGGCAGCTCGACGCCGTCGCGGAGCTCTTCGCGGATGATGCGCACCGGCACGTACGGCTCGAGCGGCCGGAGGACGTTCTGCTCGATGAGCGTCGGGAGCTGCGCGCCGAGTGCGCGCGTCTCGGCGATGAATCGCGGCACGACGAGGAAGACGATCAGCGTGACGGCGAGGAGAAACGGGAGATAGACGATCATCACCGCCGGTCCGTGCGTCAGATTGCGGCGGAAGTTGTAGCGCCAGCGCACGCGCACGGCGTGCACGGCCGGCGAGATCCCGGCAGCGAGCACCGCGGCGATGAAGACGAGGAGCAAGACGCCGCGCGCGAACCAGAGCAGCGCCGCCGCGCCGATGATGGCGATGACGATGAGGACCTTGCGCGTGAAGATCTCGAGCTCGCCGCGAGCTCGCTCGCGGGGAAACTGCGTCACGCCGCCCCCAGGTAGCGCTGGATCGCGTTCTCGATCTGTCCGCGCGGCACGGCGCCGGTGAGCCGCCCCTTCTCCACGCCATCGTTGAAGAAGACGAGGAGCGGAATTCCCTGCACCTGAAACGCGGCCGCGGTGCGCGGGTTCTCGTCGACGTTCAGCTTCCCGATGCGAAGGTCGCTGCGCTCCGTCGCCAGCGCGTCGAGGATCGGAGCGATCGTGCGGCACGGACCACACCACGCCGCCCAAAAATCGACGACGAACTTCCCGCGCGCGATCGCCGCGCGGAAGTTGCCGTCGGTCAGCACGACCGGCTTGCCGTCGCTCGTCTCGAGCGGCGTCTTACACTTGCCGCAAACAGCTTTCTTCCCGCTCCCGACTTCGGGAACGCGATTGGCCTGCCCACAGGAGGGGCAGCGGATGATTTCCCCCGCCATGGAAGCCAACTCTTGCGGAACTGCTGCCAGAATCTCTCTTTAGAAGCCGGAAGGCTTCGGCGCTTCTGTGTAGCGACGACCGCCCTCGGTCGTCGGTTCGCGCGCCAAACGCTGCCTCGAGATCGAGCGCGCCTCGTTCTGCCTGCCGGCCGAGGGCGGCCAGCACTACACAGAACCGCGCTCGCTTCGCTCGCTCCGGCCGCCGGCCCCACAATAGGCCCGTGATTCGCGATGCGACACTTGCCGATCTTCCCGCGATTCGCGCGCTGTTCGCACAGGCGAACGACGCTCCGTACGATCTCGCCGCCGTCGCGGAAGAGAAGTGCTTCGGTGCGGGAATCGCGGGCACGCCTCGCGTTCGCGTAGTCGAGCGCGACGGTCGCCTCGCCGGTGCGGCGGTGACCTGCGGCACGTACCTGCGCATCCTCGCCGTCGATCGCGACGCGCGCAGACAAGGCATCGGCACGGCGCTTCTCGAAGACAGCCAGGCGACAGTCATCGCTGCCGAGGCGGGAAACTACTTCACACCCGGCATCGTGACGACCGACGAAGGAGCCCGCTCGTTTTTCCGCGCGCGAGGATTCACCGAGACGGCGGAAACCAACAACCTCGAAGTCCCACTGACAACCGACAACCGACAACCGACAACCGTTTCTCGCCCCACCCACGCCGACGCAAATCGCGTCCTCGCGTTCATCGAGCGCGAATTCGGCCGCATCTGGCGCTTCGAAGCGGCGAAGGCGTTCGAGCGCGAAACTCCCACAGCCTTCGTCGCTATGGACGGTGACGACCTCGCCGGATTCGCCGTCCACGACGTCAACAATCGCGGCCTCGGGTTCTTCGGTCCAACCGGCGTGGCGAAGTCGCGGCGAGGCCGCGGCCTCGGCTGCCAGCTCCTCCTCGCCTCACTCGACGATCTGCACGCCCTCGGCTACTCGCGCGCCGTGATTCCGTGGACCGATGCGCTCGAGTTCTATCGCAAGTGTTGCGGCGCCCTCCCCGCGCACCGGTTCGTTGCGTTTGCGAGGACACGGCCATAGACTCCGACCCGTGAAGGGCTCCAGAAAGAAACCGAAAAAAGAACCGTTGCGACAAGGCAAACGCCGCCATCATTTTCTCCCTCTGGCGATCGGGAGAAGCGGCGGAGTCGTCCTCGCCGGACTCGCCTTCTGGTTCTTCGTCCAGCAGGCCGACGAGGTCGTGGAAGGCGATGCCGACAAGTACGACATGGCCGTGCTCGAGGCCGTGCACAAGGTCGACAACCCGACGTTGTCCCGAACCCTGCAAGTCATCACGCAGCTCGGCTCGCACATCGCCATCGGCTCCGCCGCCGGAATCACCGCGCTCATGATGCTGCGCCGCGGACGGAAACACGATGCCTGGACGGTCGCCGTCTCCACCGGCGGCGCGATGGCCATCAACACGCTGCTCAAGAACATCTTTCAGCGCCGCCGTCCGATCGAGATGGCCCGCCGCATCAAGCTCCCCGATTCGCACAGTTTCCCGAGCGGGCACTCGCTGCTCTGCGCGGCGACGTATCCGATCGTCGCCCATCACCTCGTGGAGAACAGCAATCTCCCCGTGCAGGCCGTCGCCCACACGCTGGCGGGCATGATCATCCTCAGCGTCGGGTTCTCACGCGTGTACTTCGGCGTCCACTTCCCGTCCGACGTTCTCGGCGGCTTCGCCGCGGGCTTCGGCTGGCTGGGCCTGACCTCGCTGTCGCACACCGCGGTGGAAGCGACCGGGAGCAGTTCATCCTGAGCGCAGCGAAGGATCAGGGGAGGCACCGCGAGACTCGAATGCAACGACGCAACGCACGCATCTCGAAGCCGCTCCATAGATGCTTCGTCGCATTCGCTCCTCAGCATTAAACTCAGATCGTAGGAACCAACACACATGTCATCGTTCGGCGCAAACATCGCCTTCATCGAAGAGCTGTACGAGAAGTATCAAAGTGATCCGCTGTCCGTCAGCGCGAGCTGGCGCGAGTTCTTCCAGGACTACGACCCGAGCGTCGAAGAAGAGGATGCGGAAGAGCAGATCGAGCAGCGCGTGGCCGCCGTCGCGTCCGCGGCTCCGGCACCCGCCCCTCGACCGCCCGTTCCGGCAGCCGCTCCGGCACTCGCGCCCGCACCCGCCGCTCCCCGCCCGACCGCCGTCCCCCAACCGGGCGGCACTCCGGTCGCGCTGCGCGGCGCGGCGTCGAAGATCGTCACGAACATGGAGCTGTCGCTCGGCGTACCGACCGCGACGTCCATCCGCAACATCCCCGTCAAAGTCCTCGAGGAGAACCGCCGCGTCATCAACAATCACCTGACGCTCATCGGACAGTCGAAAGCGTCGTTCACGCACATCATCGCCTGGGCGCTCGTCCGCGCGATCAAGAGTTATCCGCGCATGAACGCCGCGTTCGCGATGCAGGATGGAACGCCGATGCGCATCGATCGCGAGGACGTGAACCTCGGCATCGCCATCGATCTGGAGCGCAAGGACGGCTCGCGCTCGCTGCTCGTGCCGAACATCAAGCGCGCGAACACGATGGACTTCGCGCAGTTCCTCAAGGGCTACAACGACGTCGTTCGCAAGGCGCGCAACAACACGCTCGAGGTCTCCGACTTCGAAGGAACATCGCTCTCGCTCACGAATCCCGGCACGATCGGCACCGTCGCCTCCGTGCCGCGCCTGATGCCGAATCAGGGAACGATCATCGCCACCGGGCAGATCGATTACTCCGCCGAGTACTCCGCCAGTCGATCCTGCCGTCCTCGCCGACCTCGGCATCTCGAAGGTGATGACGATGACGTCGACGTACGACCATCGCATCATCCAGGGCGCGGAGTCCGGCGCGTATCTCGCCCGCGTGCACGAGCTGCTCCTCGGCGCCGACAGCTTCTACGACGACATCTATCGCGATCTGCGCATCCCCTACGAGCCCGTGCACTGGGCGCAAGGATCGCCATCGCCTGCAGCTCGGCACCGCCGACAACGACGAGATCGTGGCGCGCGAGGCCGCGGCGCTGCAGATGATCAACGCCTACCGCGTGCGCGGACATCTGCTCGCCGATCTCGATCCGCTCGAATACAAGGTCAGCCGCCATCCCGAGCTCGATCCGCAGTACTACGGCTTCACGCTCTGGGATCTCGATCGCCAATTCGTCTGCGGTGGTCTCTGCGGCAAGCAGACCGCGAATCTGCGCGACATCCTCGACACGCTGCGCGAAACGTACTGCGGCAAGATCGCGCCCGAGTACATGCACATGCAGGAGACGGTGCAGAAGCGCTGGCTCCAGGACCGCATGGAGCCGGCGCGCAACAAGCAGCCGCTCGACGGCGCGACGAAGCGCCGCATCCTCATGAAGCTCAATGATTCCGAGGCCTTCGAAAAGTTTCTGCACACGAAGTACGTCGGGCACAAACGCTTTTCGATGGAAGGGGCGGAGTCGTCGATTCCGATGCTCGATTACCTCTTCAACGAAGCGGCCGCCGACGGCGTGGTCGAAGGCGTGATCGGCATGGCCCATCGCGGACGCCTCAACGTGCTCGCGAACACGCTCGGCAAGTCGTACGAGCAGATCTTCCGCGAGTTCGAAGGCGACATCGATCCGAACTCCACGCGAGGGCTCCGGCGACGTGAAGTATCACCTCGGCGCCGACGGCATTCATCAGACGCCATCCGGCTCGCACATGCAGCTGACGCTGGCCTCGAATCCATCGCACCTCGAAGCGGTCGATCCGATCGTCGAAGGAATGGTCCGCGCGAAGCAGAAGCTCCTCGGCGACAAGAATCGCGCGCTCGTGCTGCCGGTCCTGCTCCACGGCGATGCGGCGTTCGCGGGTCAGGGCGTCGTCGCGGAGACACTGAACCTCTCGCAGCTCAACGGCTATCGCACCGGCGGCACGATTCACGTCGTCATCAACAACCAGATCGGCTTCACCACCGGACCGGAGTCAGCGCGTTCGTCGACCTACGCGACCGATGTCGCGAAGATGGTGCAGGCTCCGATCTTCCACGTGAACGGCGACGATCCCGAGGCCTGCATTCGCGCGATGAAGCTCGCGTATGACTTCCGCCAGCAATTTCACAAAGACGTCGTCATCGATCATCGTCTGTTACCGCCGCCACGGCCACAACGAAGGCGACGAGCCGTCGCTGACGCAGCCGAAGATGTACAAGCTGATCAAAGAGCATCGCTCGGTACGAAAGATCTACACCGAGCAACTGCTGCGCAAAGGCGACATCTCCCCCGAAGAAGCGGAGCAGTGGCTCGATCAGTTTCAGAAGCGGCTGCAGGAAGCATTCGACCGCACCAAGGAACAGGAAGCGCCGCCATCGCAGCGCGATCCGCTTTACACGGACGAAGAACTGACCGGCTATCAGAAGACCGAGTCACCCGACACGTCGATCTCTACCGAAGTCCTCGATAAAGTGCGCGGTGCGCTCACGAGCCTCCCCGAAGGCTTCACGCCGCATCCGAAGCTCAAGCCCGTGCTCGCGAAACGCAAAGCAATGGCCGACGGAACGGAGCCGATGGACTGGGGCGCCGCCGAAGCGATCGCCTTCGGCTCGCTTCTCGTCGACGGCTTCCGCGTGCGCCTCTCCGGACAGGACAGCGGACGCGGCACGTTCTCGCACCGCCACGCCGTCGTGCACGACTACGTCACCGGCGAAGGCTACACGCCGCTCAACGCACTCGCGAAACCGGCGCAGTCTTCGCCCGTCGCCGATCCCGTCGTCATCGATAACGCGCTCACGCAACAGATCCACGAGCCGGTCGCCGACGTCGACTTCCAGGTCTACGACTCGCTCCTCTCCGAATACGGCGTCCTCGGCTTCGAGTACGGCTACGCCGTCGCCGATCCCGGAGCGCTCGTCGCCTGGGAAGCGCAGTTCGGCGACTTCATGAACGGCGCGCAGATCATCATCGACCAGTTCATCTCCAGCGCCGAGGAGAAGTGGGGACAACACAGCGGCCTCGTGCTCCTGCTCCCCCACGGCTACGAAGGCCAGGGCCCCGAGCACTCGTCGGCGCGACTCGAACGCTTCCTCACGCTCTGCGCCGAAGGCAACATGCAGGTCATCTATCCGACGACCCCCGCGCAATACTTCCACGCCCTGCGCCGTCAGATGAAGAACAACCCGCGCAAGCCGCTCATCGTCACGACGCCGAAGTCGCTCCTCCGCCATCCCATGGCGGTCTCTCGAATTGAAGATCTGACCAACGGGCGCTTCGAGCCCGTCCTCCACGACATCGCCACGAGCGACGAAGTGAAACGCGTCATCATCACCTCCGGCAAGGTCTACTACGACCTCAAAACCGCCCGCGACAAAGCCAACGCGAAAGTCGCCATCCTCCGCCTCGAACAGTACTACCCGTTCCCGCAGCCAATCCTCGCCGAAGCGCTGAAGGGCTACCCGAATGCGACGGAAGTCGTCTGGGTCCAGGAAGAGCCGCGCAACATGGGCGCCTGGCCGTTCCTCCGCGAGCATCTCGAGTCCGTGCTCAGCGCAAATCAGAAGCTGATGTACGTCGGACGGCCGAAGGCCGCGGCACCAGCGACAGGGTCGCATCATCGCCATGAGGATCAGCAGAAGGCGTTGGTGGAGAAGGCGCTGGGGTAGACAGAAGTTGCCGCGCTCAGTTGCGTGCCTTTCGGCAGCGGCGTAGCATCGAAAGCGGAACGAACGACATGGTCGAGACCATCGCTCTTGAAGTCAATCTGCAGGCGTTCGTACGGCGCGAAACAAGCCTGCGCTGGATCGCTACATGCCCCCTCATCGGCGTGGCATCGCAGGCATCGACCGACGATGCAGCAAGATTGTGCCTTCAAGAGGCAGTCGAGCTCTGGTTCGAAAGCTGTATCCAACGCGGTGTCCTGGATCAAGCACTCCGTGAAGCGAATTTCCGACCGTCCCTTTCCAGCCTTGAGAATCGAAGCACACCCTTCGTCCGCGAAAGAGACGACGACGTGCTGGGCGAGCCTTTCGCCGTGCGCCTCACCATTCCCGGCTATGAGGCCCCATCACTTCTCGGCGCAACTGCTTGAGACGCATTTCGTGGCAAGAGCTTCGTGACGTCTGCAGGCTTGCGGGGTGTGTCGAGTCTCGCATTAAAGGCGATCATCTCGTGATGACGAAGCCAGGAATGGCACGCCCGGTCATCATCAAGATGGACAAGGATCTGGGCGAGGACATCATCCGCTCAAACATGCGAACCCTTGGCATGAGCCGAAAGGAGTTCGAAAGGCTCTTGGCGATGGTTCGCAGTCAGAAGCACTAGCCTGAACGGCTCCTTATCGCTGCGCGTAGAGCCGAGCGCCGACGTATCGCCGGATGATGCTGGAGCCGCCCGGTTTCCGGTGTGTGATGACGTAGAATCGTGTTCGGATGCTCTTCTCCGTTCGTAACGGTCTGAGTCGACCGCGAGACGTTCTTCAACTAGAGGTGCTCGATGCCCGCACGCGCAGCGGCCTCTGGAATGCTTTGCATCGGGGCTTGTGGGGACCAAGTTCCGTAGGCTCGACTCGCCATCGTTCAGCTGTGCAACGCCTTATGCCGAAGTATTGGGATGCCTTCTTCGGTGAGCTTTTGGACGGGATGCCAGCCGACCGGCAGGTCATTGACCGTCTAAAGGTCATGCTCCTCAGTCAGAGTACACCGTGGTTCAAGGTGCTTGACATTATCGAATTGGCGATCGGTAATGTCCCGCTGGAGATCGCAAACCAACTTCGCGAATTTACTAACGAGGTCCTCGTCCGAGAGAATGCTGCCTATCGCATAGTTGCCGATTTCGTGACCCCTATCGTGGATAGCACGGAAGTCGATGCTATCGAAGGGGCTCTAAATGCTGCCAACTCCTTCGCGGGTGTCAGCCGACATTTGCGGCGTGCCCTGGAACTGCTGTCTGACAGGGATCATCCCGACTATAGAAACAGTATTAAGGAATCAATCAGCGCGGTGGAGGCCATCTGCAAAGCACGCATGCCGGGAACTAAAAAGAACGCCACGCTGGGAGAAGCGCTCACTTCGTTGGAACGCGCCAAAGTTTTGCATCCAGTGTTGAAGAGCAGTTTTAGCAGCCTCTATGGCTACACAAGCAGCGCAAATGGCATACGTCACGCGCTGATGGATGAGCCGACGGTTTCATTCGCCGAGGCCAAATTGCTTCTCGTGACGTGTTCCGCGTTCGTCCACTACCTAAGCGCAACGCTTAGTTCAGAAAAAAATCTGGCAACGAATGACGGCATGGCTCCTGGGACCTAGCATTTCGCCGTGAAGTGTCCGCGATCGGTCGCGGACGATGATTATGCCTGGGAGCTCCACAGGAACGAACTCGTAGCGAAGTTTCGGCCACGATTAGAGAAGGGATTTCCTTTTCAAGCGCTTCGGCTGATGGGGTGCTCCGCCCACCGAGAGCGACGGCGCGGGACGCCGTCGCATCAGCTCGCGAGGAGGCGGGCACTCCGCTGCAAGGGCTTCGCTTGCGCTACAACGCGCTCCACGCGATCGCAATCACGAGCAGCGCCACAACGTAGCTCGTTGGATCGCGCACCGCGATGACGATCGGGTCGTCGAGAATCGCGCCGCGGTGGGCGAGGAACCACATGTGGGCGGTCCAATAATGTGAGAGCCCGCAGACGAGCCAGAGCATTTGCGGGTGGCTGTAGAGGCGCGTCACCTGCTCGCCGTTGACGTAGAGCGCGAGGACGAGGACGGCGGTCGTGCCGCTGGCGACGCCCATGCTTCGCAGGAGATCGCGGTCGGCGGTGACGTAGCCGCAGCCGGCGGCGTCTTCGTGTCAGCGGAGACGAGCAGGCCGAGGTCGGCGTAGCGCTTCATAAGGGCGCCCATTGAGCGGTCTGTCAGGTCGCCGTTGGCCACGAAGCGGCGGCGCTTCAGCGATACGCGCGAACGACAGCGAACGCTGATCAAGCGCTCCGCGAAGCGAGTCTTCGACCGTGCCTTTCCAGCGTCGGTGGCGGGACAGAACGTGGTTGAGGGGAGTCGCTTCCGGACGGTACTTTGGGTACGGTGCGCTCCCGGGACTCCGACGAGACATTGAGCTCGACCTTCTCGAATCCTTAGCCGAGGCGGACCGAGGAGAGATCATCCCCGCGGACAAAGTCATCTCGAAACTCCGGAATCGCGTTTGACTGAACGACCACCGCCCGAGAGCGACGGCGCGGGACGCCGTCGCATCAGCCCGCGAGGACGCAGGCGCTCCGCTGCGAGGGCTTCGATGCGAAACCGCCGGTGCAAGGTTGATGAATCTCGGCCGCGAGATCGAACCATGTGGAGCTCGATAGCGACCCATATCGACGCCAGGTCAATCCATCCAGGGCGCGCGATCAAACCATCTCGGCGCAAGGTCAGGTCATCTCGGACGTGAGATCAACTCATCTCGGCGTGAGATCGACCGATCTCGGACGCGAGGTCAACCCATCTCGGACGCGAGGTCACCGATCTCGGCGTGAGATCAACCCATCTCGGCGCGAGATCAATCCATGTCGGGTGTGAGGTCAATCCATATCGGCGCGAGGTCGACCCTTCTCGACGCGAGACTAATCCATCTCGCGTGCGATATCGCTCGATATCGATGTGTCCAGAATCAACCTCGCCGTGAGATCAGGGGTCTCAACGTGTCCAATTCTCGGGCGCGATCTCGCAGACAACGGACAACCGAACGCTGCGGCTTCGCTACCGCGCGCTCCACGCAATCGTGATCACGACGACGATTGCGCTGCAGCTGATCCCGAACGTGTTCGGTGCCGCGCTCACGTACCGCGATCACGCGCGGTTTCAGCGGCTGTACAAGAAGATCTATCGATCGGCGCCGCTGACGGTCTACTCCCCGTCAAACCGCTCGACGATTCGGTACGCGGCGTGCGCGTCGGCGACATTCCGGATGCGAAGTGGCAGATCGACAAGCGAACAGGCCGGTTGATTCCGAAGTAGCGTCGCTGTCGGACCGCCGGCGTCCTCGGCGGCTGGGCGAGCGGCGTCTCGCCGCTCGGGGGCGGGCGTCGAGACGAAACCGTCCCAGCCGCCGAGACGGCGGCGGTCCATTTACGCCAGCAACTGCCGATGCCATGAATCGCGCGCCGGACGCTCCCATGCGCCGCTGCGCACATCGCCGAGGTGCTCGGCGGTGACGTCGAAGACGGGAGTCTCGTCGTTCGCGGCATTGCGGAACTCGCTGCGTGGCACGGCGTGAATCCCGTCGGTGGCGCGGAAGAAGATGCGGTTCGAGTCGAGGATCTGCACGTTGAGATCGCGTTCGAGCTGCTTGAGCGTGCCGAACATCCGATCGATCGAGCAGCCGGACTTCTCGCAGTTCTCGTCGGCGGCGATCACGAGGAAGCTGCCGTCGCGCAGATCGCGCGCGCCGCGGATCGGCGTGCCGTGCGCGGCCCAGGCGTCGAGGAAAGTGTCGACCTGGCGAAGAACGACCGCTTCGCGCTCGGAGTCGAGCGAGGGAGAGATGCCGAAGATCCAGATATGAGCGTTGTTGCCAAGCTGTTCGATGGGGACTCGCATGACGATAGTATGCAGTAGGCAGTTCGCAGTAGGCAGGAGAGTCAAACCACCGTGAGCATTGCGAACATTCTCGACCGGCTGACCGGACGTACCGCCGAGGTCCAGCCGCGCTACCGGCACGATCCCTTGCGACTGGCCACGGCGGCCATTCTTCTCGACATCGCGTATGCGGACGGCGAGTTCACGCCTGCCGAGGATGGAGACGTCGTCGGATTCCTGACGAAGCAGTTCTCGCTGACGGAGCATGACGTCCGCGAGCTGATCGGCGCGGCGGACGAGATCCGCAAGAAGACCGTCGATCATTTTGCGCTGACACACTACATCCGCAAGAACACGCCTCTCGCGGAGCGCGTCGAGATCGTGAAGACGATGTTTCGCCTCGGCTACAGCGACGGCAAGCTGACCGATTACGAGAGCTATCTCGTCCGCAAGCTCGCCGACCTCCTTGGCCTCGAGCATCACGTGATGATCGAAGCGAAGAGCGCGGTGTTGCGCGAGCTAGGACAATGATGCGGTTGTCGGTTGGAGTGCGGTTCTCGGTCATCAGTTGTCGGTTGTCTGGGAGTTGGCGGTGAAACGAAACCTCCCGGACAACCGAGAACCGACAACTGACAACCACCGCGTCGCGATCATCGGCGCTGGTCCGATCGGCCTCGAGCTGGCCGTCGCGCTCAAACAGCGCGGCATCGACTACGTTCAATTCGATGCCGGACAGATCGGCGCGACGATGCAGTGGTATCCGCTGCAGATGCTCTTTCATTCGAATGCCGAGCGGCTGGCGATCGCCGGCGTGCCGATCCAGATCTCGCATCAGCAGAAACCGAATCGCGAGGAGTTCCTCGCCTATCTGCGCGCGGTCGTGCAGCAGTTCGCGCTCGAGCTGCGCACGTTTGAGCGCGTCGAATTCGTCAAGCGCCTCGACGACGGACGGTTCGAGCTGCACACACGCGCCGTCGATGGCCCACACATTACCGTTGCCGAAAAGATCGTTCTTGCTGTCGGCGCGATGCACATGCCGAAGCTCCTCGACATCCCGGGCGAGGAGCTGCCGCACGTCACGCACTACTTCCACGACCCGCACACCTACTTCGACAAGCAACTCCTCATCATCGGCGGACGCAACTCCGCGATCGAAGCGGCGGTGCGCTGCCAGCGCGCCGGCGCGCGTGTGACGCTCTCGTACCGCGGCAACGACTTCGACGCGAAGAGCGTGAAGTTCTGGCTCCTCCCCGAGATTCGTTCGATGATCCGCGACGATCGCGTGCGATTTCTCCCGCGCACGCGACCGGTCGAGATCCGCGGCGGAACGGTGCTTCTCAACACCGGAGATGAAATCGCCGCCGACTTCGTGCTCGCGCTCACCGGTTACCGCCAGGACACGACGCTCTTCGACATGCTCGGCGTCGAGATGCACGGCGAAGATCGCAAACCGCGTCTCGACGAGACGACGATGGAGACGAACGTCCCCGGCGTCTTCGTCGCCGGCACCGCGTTTGCGGGTTCGCCCGCCGAGCGAGTGCGCGTGATCGTGGAGGATTGCCACGTACACGTTCCGCGGATTGTTGAGGCGCTGTCGCGGCGGGTCGTTGCTGGTTGCTAGTTGCTGGTTATCTGTGGCGACTCGTACGAGCAACGAACAGCGACTGGGTGTTCCGTCGGTGATCCACAGATAACCAGCAACCAGGAACCAGCAACTACTGAGTCATCAACGCGAAGCCGATCATCTTGTAGAGCAGTCGCGCGCCGACGTTGGCGTCCCATTCGGTCTCGCCGGGTGAGACTTCGCAGAGGTCAAGGCCGATGATGCGTTTGCCGGAGCGGTGAATGGCGCGCAGGAGGCCGATCGCTTCGTTCCAGGAAAGGCCGCCCGGAACAGGCGTGCCGGTGCCGGGGCAGAGCGTGGGGTCGAGGCCGTCGATGTCCCAGGAGAGGTAGATGTCGTCGGGAAGCGCGGCCACGATCTCGTCGGCGAGACGCGCAAACGGGACACCGTCTTCTTTGCGCGCCGCGAGCGTGGCGTCGTAGAACGTGATGATGCGGCCATTCGACTCATCGATCATGCGCCGCTCGGCGTGGCCGAAATCGCGAACGCCGACCTGCACGAGTTTCCCCACCCCTTCGATTTTCGTCATCACGTTGTTGAAGATCGAGGCGTGCGACCAGGTGAAGCCTTCGTAGGCATCGCGGAGATCGGCGTGAGCGTCGAGATGCAGGATGCCGAGGCCGGGAAAGCGCTCGGCGTAGGCACGGATCGCGCCGAACGGAACGGAGTGATCGCCGCCGAGAATCACCGGCATCTTGCGCGCGCGCAGGAGCGCGGACGCCTGCGAGTAGACCCAGCGATTCACCTGCTCGCCGAACTCGTTGACCTTCGCCGCGGCTTCGAACGTCTCGTCGTCGACCACGCCGCCCTTCTCGATCACCGTCGCGGCGATCTTCTTCGCCTCGCGGTTCCACTGCAGGACGTTCTCCGGAATGTCGAGCATGGCGATGCCCGCTTCGTACGGACGTCCGGTCTCGTGATCGAAGAGGTCGACCTGCTGCGATGCTTCGAGCACCGCACGCGGTCCATTCGACGTCCCGCCGCCATACGAGGTCGTGGCCTCGAACGGCACGGGCACGACGACGACCTTCGAGTCCTCGGACGAGAACGGAAGGCCGTAGATGCCACTCGCGGTGCCCGCGGCGGCGTCGGGATCGAATTCTGAGGGGAGAATGGATTCGTCGCTCATGATTGGTTGTCGGTTGTCAGTTGTCGGTTCTCCGGGCCTCGCGCGATGAATCCCAGACAACCGACAACCGATAACAGACAACCGATCAATCGTCCATCGGATTCACGTACTTCTCGTCCGACTTCTCCGCCTGCTCCAGCGCGGCCTTGAACTTCTCTTCGAGCAGGCGCGCGCGATCCTTCTGGCTCTCGAGTTGCCGCTCGAAGCGCTTCGCGGCGTCGCTCTTCTGCGTCTCGAGCCCCGCGACCATCGACTCCAGCGAACCGCTCGCGCGTACCTCTTTGGCCTTGTGCAGAAGCACTTCGCCGCTGAGACGATCGACGACGATCGTCGCCTGGCAGCACGGACAGCTGATTTCGAAGTTCTTCATGGCAAAGGTGATTCTATGTCTGGCGTCACCCTCTCGTCATTCTGTGCGAGGGGGACCGGTTCACGCGGAGACGCGGGGCGTCTCCGCGTGAAATCTCTGTGGGGATTAACCGTCGAGCGCCTGCTTCAGATCCTCGATCAGATCCTCCGCATGCTCGAGTCCGACAGAAACACGCAGCAGATTCTCGGCCGTCGCGCTGCCGGGGCCCTCGCTCGAGTTGCGATGCTCGATCAGGCTCTCGACGCTGCCGAGGGAGGTCGCGCGCGTGAAGAGATGCGTGCGCGCGGCGACGGCGAGCGCTTCGGCGCGACCGCCGCGGACGAGGAACGAAAGCATTCCGCCGAACGCGGACATCTGACGGCGAGCGACATCGTGGCGGGGATGCGATTCGAGTCCCGGATAGAACACCGCTTCGACGCGTGGCTGCGTTGCGAGAAAGCGCGCCACGGCCATCGCGTTCTCGCTGTGGGCGCGCATGCGAACGGCCAGCGTGCGAATGCCGCGCAGGATGAGCCAGGAATTGAACGGAGAGCCGACACCGCCGAGGAGCTTGCGGGCGTGGAGCGTGTCGTCGTACCAGGAGTCGCGGCTGCGAAATGCGAGCGAGCCTCCCTGCACATCGCTGTGGCCGCCGAGATACTTCGTCGTCGAGTGCAACACGATGTCGGCACCGAGCGCGATCGGATGCTGCAGCGCCGGCGTCGCGAACGTGCCGTCGGCGACGAGGCGCGCGCCACGCTCGTGCGCGAGATCCGCGAGCGCCGCGAGATCGACGACCTTCAGCAGCGGATTCGACGGCGACTCGGCCCAGATCACCGCTGTCTCTTTCCGCATCGCGGCGCGCACCGCGTCGAGGTTCTCCATCGGCACGATGTCGAAGGTCAGCCCCCAACGCGCGAACGACTCGTGCGCCAACGCGAGATAGCCGTAGTAGCAATCGTCGGGCAGCAGCACGTGCGAGCCCCGAGGCAGCACTTGCAGCAGCGTCGCGCCCGCCGCCATTCCCGATCCGAACACCAGCGCGGCTTCAGCGCCTTCGATCGCCGCCAGCGCTTCCTCGAGCCGGGACTGCGTTGGATTGCCATCGCGCACGTAGCTGTAGCCGTGCGAGGCCTCCCCTTCGTCCGTTCGTTCGAACGTCGTCGATAGATGAATGGGTGGAGCGACGGCGCCGGTCTCTTCGTCGATGCGATGTCCGGCGTGAATGGCTTTCGTTTCGAAGTGCATGAAGCAACTGTAGCGCGAGAGCGATGGAGCGCAGGCATCTTGCCTGCGCTCCATCGCGACATCTCGTGGACGGGCGCAGAAACGCCCGTCCACGAGAAAGAAAGCTACCTGCCGTTGTTGCAGCCGGCGGCGGTGTTCGCGCAGTTGTTGAACGTCACGTGAATCGTTGCCGTCGCGTCTTCGAACGCGCTGCCGAAGGTCACGCGGAAGTCGAAGGTGTTGGTGCCGAGGAAGCCGGTCGTCGGTGCGTAGGTCACGCGTGCGTCGGGGAGCGTGTAGGGCACGGACGTGATCTGCGCGCCGTTGCCGTCGTAGAGCGTTCCGTTCGCGGGGAACGTGAGGACCGTGTAAATGCGCGGCGGTGTGGCGCCGGGCGTCGTGAGCTGGAGCGTGGGAACCAGGAAGCCTGAGACGTTGGAATCGGCGGAGGTGTAGACCTCGAGGCCACGCGCCGGTCCCGCCAGCGACTCGTTGACGCGTCCCTGAATCGCCAGGATCGAATGACCGGCCGCGATCGCGTCGCGAAGCTCGCCGAGGACGTCAACGGCAAACGTGCTGTCGGAGCCGATCGGCATGGCCGACGTCGACGGCACCGCCATCGTTGCCACGAGCTCCCCCGTGCCTGCGAAATCGCTGTCGGAGAGCAGGCCGTCGTTGTCGGCGCTGAGCGCGAGGAGCTTCGTGTCGAGTGAATCGACTGTACCCCGATGCGTGTGCAGATGCACACTCGCCGTCTGCAGCGACGGCATGAGCGGGCCGATCGACGAAATGTCGAACTCGATCTGCATCCGCACGGTTCCATTCGAGCCCGCGCCGCCGCTCTGGCCAACGCCGGCGCTCATGAGCACGGGCACGGCACCCGGCAGCGCGTTGTGGTTGTCCCCCACCGCGTCATTGTTGGAGTCTGCGACATTGCCCGCGACCGCGGCCTGTTGGAGGAACGCGGCCAAGGGTTGCAGCCGCAGCACGCTCGATTCCGTCGAGCTGCCGCCGAGCGAGATCAGGATTCCGGTGTCGCCTGGCGTCGTCACTTCGACATCCGCCGCGAGCGCTGGATCCTCGGTGCGTTTGTCGAGGACCGTGATCGAGATCGTCGCGGTATCGCAGACCGTCACGCTGGAGATCACGCCACAGGCCTGGAACCGGAACGAATCGCCGCCGACGTAACCGCTGTCGGGCGCGTATGTCACCGTCGTCGGATCGCCCGACGTAACCGCACCGAGAGAGCCGTGCGACGGACCGCTGCCGGACACGATCGTGTACGTCAGCGAAACGCCGGTCGGAGCGTCGGCGGTGAGCGCGAGAAGCGTGGCCGTATCGCGCACCACCGAATGCGACGCATCGTTTGCGACGACCGTCGTTGGCGGCGGCGTTTCGGGATCATCGCCGGTTGGATTGATCGAGACAACGGCGACGCCCGAGGCGCCGGCGGGATCGATGACGCGGAACGCGAACGAATCGGCGACAGCGCCGGAACCCGATGGCGTGTACGTCACGCGCGCGCTCGAAGGCGAGAGCGGCGTGATCGCGGAGAGCGAGCCATGCGTCGGAGCCGAATCGATCGAGAAGACGAGCGCCTGGCCGTCGGGATCGGAACCGGTGAGCGTGATCGCCAGCGGCGCTGCGCCGCTCGTGAACACGCTCTGCGGATCGGCGGTCGGTGCCCGGTTGGATGCGCTGGAGAGTGTGAAGCGGCCATTGCGGCCGACGAGAATGTCGCGAGCGAAGAACGAGCCCGAGGCGATTGCGTCTCTGCCGAACACGATCGAGCCGTTCGGCGCGAACACATTCGCGGAAACCGTCGCGTTGCGTCCGATGTCGATGGCAGGCGGCGTAGCGTTGAGCGTCCCGGTCGAACCGTTGATGCCGTGCACGTGAACCTGAATCGCCGACGCGGCGAGGCCGGAGCCGACGCTTGGTGCGAGGGTGACCTCACGGTCGAGCGAGATGCGGCCCTTCACGACGACGGTCGAGGCCGCGACGAAGCGCAGCAACGCGCCGGGCGCCGCGGTGATCGAAGTGAAGGCGTAACCGCCGCCGTCGAAGATCGCGGTGGCACCCGCGCCGACGACCAGCGCCGCGTAATCACCCTCGCCGATGTGCGACGTCGCGCCCTTGGCGACGGTGACGTTCGTCGTGCCAGCCGTTCGGTCGAGCAAGGCAGGAAGGACCGCAAACACGGGCAGTGCCAGCGGCGTGACCCGCGAGCCGGCGATCGTGCCCTCATTGGTCAACAGGTTGTAATAGACGCTGCCGACGCTCGCGGTCGAGTCGATGTCGATCCCGTTCCCGACCAGATGCGCACCCGCCGGCGCCGTCACCCCGCGATCGACCGAGAGCTCGCGCTCTCCATAGATCGCTCCGGATGCGGCGTTGTTGACGACGAGATCGCCGGAAACGATCACGGTGTCGCGATCGATCTGGATGCTGTTCTTCGCCAACAGCACCGCGCTCGACACGCCGTCGGAGACCGGATCGCGATCCTGTGCAAATGCAGCGACAGAAAGGGTGAGGATCAACGCGGCGAACACCCACGCACGCCGCAACGAGAACACTTCCCAAGAGGACATACATACCTCCGGCCAAGATTTTTGAAACGTAACCTGTAGGGATCTGACCAGCTCAACGTAGGTCGCGAATGGTTCGCGCGCCACGGACGGAATTTGGAGTGTGACAGGAAGGTCACGATTAGGGTCACAGTCAACAGGGCACGGGGGACGCTTGCGAAGCGGCAAGAGCGTCGCCTGATTCAGCTCGCAGCTCTCAGCTCGCAGGAGAACGAGAAGCCTTTCGGACGGCCGACAGTTCATGGTGGACCGCCGCCGTCTCGGCGGCTGGGATGGCGGCGTCTCGCCGCCATCGCCGCGGGCGGGACGCCGGCGGTCCGAAAGGCGGCCGGCAAGATGCCGGCGGACCGGCAGGCAGGATGCCTGCGCTCCTTCGGCGCTCCTTCAGCACTCCTCGTCCTCCTGAGAGCTGCGAGCTGACAGCTGCGAGCTACCACCCGTGATACTTTCGTCCAGGCATGCTCCACCTCGGTTCCATCGGCAAGACGTCCATCGACGTCGATTTCAGTTTCTTCATCCTGCTGCTCGTTTTCATCGCCTACGCGTACAACCCCGGCCAGCCGATCCAGTACGCGCTCATCTGGATCCCGGTCGTGTTCATCAGCGTGCTCATTCACGAGCTCTCGCACGCGGGGATGATCGGTCTGCTCGGGTTCGGCTCGAGTCAGATCATTCTCGGCGGCATGGGCGGCGTGACGGTCAACGGTCGGCGCGCGAAGCCGTGGCAGGACCTCTTCATCAGCGTCTCCGGACCGCTCTCCAACTTCGTCCTGATGTTCATCTGCTCCCAGCTCGCGCAGCGCTTCGCGATCTTCAGCCAGGATCGGATGCTGGTCGAGCTCATGCCGCGACTCATCAGCGCAAATCTCTGGTGGGGCATCTTCAACCTGATCCCGGTTCCGCCACTCGATGGCGGTCATGCCACGCGCGAGTTCTTCCGCATCTTTCTCGATGAGCGCCGCGCCTTCGTCATCGCCATCTGGATCGCCATGATCGTCGGATCGCTGGTCGTCGTCCTGGCGCTGTACACTCGCAGCCTCTTCATGGCGATGTACCTCGGCTGGTTCGTCTACGTCGCCTGGCAGCAGTGGCAGTATTTCCGGCAGCATGGAGTTCCGGGCGACTAATCCGTCGTCTAGAATTCCACTCCACGAGCCCGTGACGATTTCGTCGAATGTCCCTTTGAGTGCGGCAACCGGTGTGTCCCGGTCGCAACGCGCCAAGCGTGCCCTGGCTCGCCTCGTCCGTGGTGCGCGCGGCGTCTCTCCCGACGAGCTGCGCACGAGCATCGCCATCCTCAAGGCGCAGCAGGAAGCGACGCTCGAAGGAACGCTGGTCGTCGATATGACCGGCAAGGTGCTGTCGTACAACCGCCGCTTTCTCGAGATCTGGCGCGTTCCGCCCGAAACGGCCGCGCGTGCCGACGACAACGAGCTGCTCGGCTTTGCCGCCGAAGCCGTGTCGGATTGGAACAGCTTCATCGAGCTGGTCGACTATCTCTACGAACATCCCGATGAAGTGCGCACGAACGACGCCGTCCCGCTGAAGGACGGCCGCACGCTCACGCGCGCATCGGTCCCCATCGTGGTCGACGGCGAGATCCGCGGCCGATCGTGGTACTTCCGCGACATCACCGAGGCGGTGAAGGGCGAGAAACTGCAGTCGGCGCTGTTCCGGATCGCGCAGCTCAGCCGCGAGATGGAGAGCCTCGACGCTTTCTACGCCGCGGTGCACGGCATCGTGGACGAGCTGATGAGCGCGAAGAACTTCTACATCGCCGAATACGACGAGAAACTCGACCGCCTCACCTTCCCCTACTTCGTCGACGAGTTCGATCACCACGTCGCCTTCGCGAACCCGGGCCGCGGACTGACCGCGTACGTTCTGCGCACCGGAAAGCCTCTGCTGGCGACGCCTGACGTCTTCGAAGAGCTCGTGAAGAAAGGCGAAGTCGAGTCCGTGGGCGCGCCGTCGATCGATTGGATCGGCGCTCCGCTCCGCACGTCCGACCGGACCTGGGGCGTCATCGGGACGCAGTCCTACGCCGAGACCACGCGCTACGAGCAGAAGGATCTCGACGTGCTGGTCTTCGTCGCACAGCACGTCGCCTCGGCGATCGAGCACAAGCGCAAGGAAGACGCAGTTCGCGCCAGCGAGCTCGTCTACCGGCAGATGTTCGAGAACAACCGCGCCGTGCAGTTGCTCATCGAACCGCAGCATGGCGCCATCGTCGACGCCAACATGGCCGCCTGCGATTACTACGGCTACACGCGCGACGAGATTCGCGCGCTGCGCATCTGGGACATCAACGTCCAGGGAGAAGAAGGCGTACGCGCCGAGCTCTCGCGCGCGAGCTCTCAGGAGCGGGGCTACTTCCACTTCCGGCACATGCGCGCCAACGGCGACATCCGCGACGTCGAAGTGCATTCCGCGCCCATCGACGTCGCCGGCCGCACGTTGCTCTACTCGATCATCCACGACATCACCGAGCGCAAACGCGCCGAACGGGCGTTGCAGCAGTCGGAAGAGAAATATCGCGTCATCTTCGACTATGCGCCGGTCGGCATTTACCAATCGACGCGCGACGGACGCTTCGTGACCGCGAATCTCACGCTGGCGCGCATGCTCGGCTATGAGTCGATCGACGAGCTGCTGACGAAGAATCTCGAGCAGGACATCTACCTCGACTCCCACCAGCGCGATGAGCTGATCCGCCGCTTCGAACCGTTCGCGTACGCCAACAACGTCGAGCTGCAGTGGCGCCGCAAGGATGGCTCGATCATCTGGGTCCAGCTCAACGCCCACGGAATCCGCTCCTCGCACGGAACACTCTTCTTCGAAGGCTTCGTCTACGACGTCACCGAGCGCAAACACGCCGAGGAGCTGCTACGGAAACAGTCGGCGGCGATGACGGCCTCGATGGACGGCATCGGCATCCTCAACGAGCGTCTCGAGTTCACGTACGTCAATGCCTCGCTGGCGAGACTCTTCGGCTGGGCGGGAGCGGATGAGCTCATCGGCCGCTCGTTCTGCGATCTCTACGAGCCGCAGGAGCAGGTCCGCTTCATCACGCTCATCGTGCCGCTCGTGCAGCAACGCGGCCGCTGGCGCGGTGAAGCGACGGGCCTGCGACGCGAGGGAGTGAACTTCCCGCAGGAGATTTCACTCACCGCCATCGCCGGCGGCGGAATGGTCTGCGTCGTGCGCGACATCACCGAGCGCACGTACGCCGAGGAGCAGATCAAGCACCTCGCCTACCACGACGCGCTGACGAATCTTCCCAATCGTCTGCTGTTCAAGGACCGCCTCACGGTCGCGTTGTCGCACGCGCAACGCGATGGCTCGCGCCTCGCGGTGCTGTTCCTCGATCTCGATCGCTTCAAAGTCATCAACGATTCCCTCGGACACAACGATCGGCGATCAGCTCCTGCAGGCCGTCGCCGCACGTGTCCAGGCCTGCGTCCGCGACTCCGACACCGTCGCACGCCTCGGCGGCGACGAATTCACGGTGCTCCTGCCGCGCCTTCACGAATCCGATGACGCCGCGCCCGTGGCGCAGAAAATCATCGAAGCGGTGCGCTACCCGTTCCACATCGAAGGCCGCGAGTTCTTCACCACGACCAGCATCGGCATCAGCCTCTTCCCCGAGGATGGCGTCGACGCCGAAACGCTCATCAAGAACGCCGACACCGCGATGTATCAGGCCAAGGAAGTCGGCCGCGACAACTATCAGCTCTTCAACGCCGTCGTGAATGCCAAAGCGCTGCAGCGCATCTCCCTCGAGCACGGACTGCGCAAAGCGCTCGCGCACGACGAGATGGAAGTGCACTACCAGCCCATCTTCGACCTGCGCAACAACCGCATCACCGGCATGGAAGCGCTACTGCGCTGGAACCATCCGACGCTCGGCTCCGTCCCGCCGGCGACGTTCATCCCTCTCGCCGAAACGACCGGCGTGATGATTCCGATCGGCACCTGGGCGCTGCGCGAAGCCTGCCGCCAGGCCAAGACCTGGCACGATGCGGGACATCGCTCGCTCTCGCTCGCCGTCAATCTCTCCGTCACGCAACTCCAGCAGACCGATCTGGCCATGCGCGTGCGCGACATCCTCGAAGAGACCGGCCTCCCGCCGCGCCTCCTCGAGCTCGAGATCACCGAAAGCAGCGCGATGCAAAGTCCGGAGACCAGCATCCGCATGCTCTACGAGCTCAAAAAGCTCGGCATCCGCATCTCCCTCGACGACTTCGGCACCGGCCACTCGTCGCTCAGCTACCTCAAACGCTTCCCGATCGACACGCTCAAGATCGATCAATCCTTCGTCCAGGACATCACCAGCGACCCCGACACCGCCGCCATCGTCACCGCCATCATCGCCATGGCCCACAGCCTCCGCCTCAAAGTAATCGCCGAAGGAGTGGAGTTCACCGAACAAATGAACTTCCTCCGCCGCCACGGCTGCGACCAGATGCAGGGATTCCTGATCACGCCGCCGGTGAATGCGGCGGCGTTTCTGGAGTTCGTGGGAAATAAGAAGTAGACAGGGGACGGTAGACGGGGGGTCTCTTGCAGAACGCGTGAGCCTCGCTCGAGGCTCATCCCTTTGCCTCAACTCTCAACTCTCGGCTATGAATATTCTGGCGATGCCTGCGCGCTCAGCAAGCGTCCCCCGTGACCCGTCTACCGTCCACCTTCATCACGTCGCCCTCACCACCATCACCGTCACGTCATCCTCGGCGGGGCGGCCGCGGCTCCAGGCATCGGCCATGGCCAGGACACGCGTGAGGACGGTTTCGGCGGGGGCGTCACCGGCTTCGGCGAAGCAATCGCGGATGGCGTCTTCGCCGAGCTCGCGGTCGGTGATGTCGCGGAGCTCGGGGAGGCCGTCGCTGAAGAGCAGCATGGTGGTGCCGGGGTCGAAGTCGAGGATCGTTCCTTCGAAGAGGGGCTTGCCGCGGACGCCGAGCGGTGTGCCGGCGACTTCGATGCGCTCGACGGTTTGTGCTCGCGTGCGGACGAAGAAGGGCGGCATGCCGGCGCCGACGACGGAGGCTTGCCGGTCGTGGATGCGCAGGAGCAGGAGACACATGTAGAGCGAAGGGATGCCGAGGTTGCGGAAGGCGACGGACATCGTCTCGAGGATCTCGCGCGGTGCGGTGCGATTGGCGAGTGTCTGGAAGTAGCTTTTCGCGGTCGCGCCGAAGATGCCGGCCTTGAGCCCGTGACCCGTGGCGTCGCCAAGGGCGATGGTGAGCGCGCCGTCATCGCGAACAGCGAAGTTGTAATAGTCGCCGCCCACTTCACTGGCATTGCGCATTCGCACGGCGACGTCGATGTGCGGAACGCGAGGCATGTGTTTCGGCAAGAGCGCGCGATGGATGAGACGCGCTTCTTCGAGCTCGTTCGTTTTGCGCGCGTTGTCGGCGGCGAGAAGTCGCTGCAGTTGCACGGCCTCGGTGACGTCGCGCATGACGCCGTACGCGCCGAGGGCGCGGCCATCGCCGTCGCGCATGAGCGTCGTCGTCGCTTCGACGATGCGCGGTTGCCCCTCGGCGTTGCGAAGCTCGACGGTCGAGCGATCGAGACCGTGCTCGAAGAGCAGCTCGTTCGTCGCCTTGAGGCTCCGCGCCTGCGCATCGTCATCGCGGCGATGCAGGGTGCTGCCGATCAACTCGTCCTTCGTCCGTCCGAAGAACCGCGCGCCGGCGTCGTTGATGTCGAGGATCACGCCGTCGAGATCGCGCACGTAGACGATGTCCTGCACGCGATCGAAGATCTCGCGATAGTGGAGAGCCTGCAGCGGATGCTCGATCGCGCTCACGGAGGGACGTGAGCGTAGCAGAGTCGGTTTCAGCGCGAAGACGAAAAGATGTCATCCCGAGCCGGCCCGGCCGGCAGCGTCGGTTGGCCAAGCCTGCGTCACGCCTTTCGATCTGAATCGCCGGCCTCGCTGAGAGGGATGACATCTTCGATGTCATTAGAAGCGTAGCGAGGGACCCGGGCGGATGGCACGATCAACGTCCCTCTGCCGCACGCCCGCCCAGGTCCCTCGCTACGCTCGGGATGACATGGGTTTGTATTCCTTTGGGTTCGCCTTACTTTCTCACCGCGCGCTGCCTTGGATCGCCGATGGCGAGATGGAAGGTCTCGGTCGCGGTTGATCCGGTCGTATCCTTCACCGTCAGCGTGATCGTGTGCTGGCCGATTGTGGTGAACGAGGTCTGGAACGTCGGACCTTGCGCGAAGAACACGTCGTCCCATTGCCACGAATACGTGTATCCCGGCACACCGCCTTCGGCGGAGGCGGTGAAGGTCACGGGTTGGTTCGGACGCGCGAAGCGCGGCGCGGAGACGGAGCCGACGAGTGGGCACATACGGAGGAGGAACGTGTCTTCGTCGTCGCTGTTCTCGAGTGAAGCCAGGGAGATGTAAGCGCTGCCGGTCCATTCGAAATCGAACGACGTGCGCTCGCGGCGGCGGCGCGTACCAACCGCGGCGGCGAAGTACGAATCGCTGATCGCTTCCTCGTCGAGTCCGAAGCGCGCCAGGCGATAGATCGGATCGCCGACGCCGATGCCGTCCGGCCATTCGTAATACGACAGCGCGTACTCGGTGCCGCGCGCGGCCAGCAGCGCGACCGGCTCGACGTCGTCGCCGGTACCGATCAGCAAGCGCGAATCGCGACGGACGATCTGGCCGCTGGTGTCGATGATCTGCCAGCGGGCCACGGTCTGCCCGTTCGTTTGCAGAACGGGGCGCACCATCGCGAAGAGATCGCCTCGCGCGGCGACCTCCACGTCCTTGCCGGCACTCCAGACGGCGATGCCCTTCTTGTTCACGTCATCGCGGATCGCCGCGAACATCACGACACCGGTCTTGTCGTCCTCGTAGAAGATGCCGACCGTATTCGTCGTCGTGATCGCGATGCGCACGAACGAATCGGGATCGGCTTCATCGATCGTCGACTGGCGGACGACGGTGCCGTCACGCCTCAGCCACGACGCACGGATGCTTCGCAAGCCGCCTTCGGTAAACGTCTGCGCGACCACGTACTGATTGTTCTGCGAGCTCCAGGCGATCACCGCGGTGTCATCGCCGTCGAGCGGCACGGCGGTGATCTCCAGGATGCGCTCACCGATGACTTTGCCGTTCGTCCCGACGCGAGTGAGACCGAGGTTGCCCTTATCGGTCTTGTAGAAGATGCCGAAGTCGGCTCCGTTCCAGAGAACGTCGAGGAGACCCGACCCCGAGGAGCGGATCTTTTCGTTCGTCGCCAGTGGTTGGCCGTTCTCCGTGTAGAGAATGATCTGAAACTCTTCGCGATCGAGCTCGGTTGCGGCGACGGCGAGAATGCTGCCGTTCCAGGCGGTGGGACCTGCGAGAAAGCGAGGCGTCGTTCCCCGTTCGGAGATCGTCGCCACGGACGAAACGCACTGCGCCATGGCGGACGCCGTGATCAGGGTAAGGCAGAGGAACAGCAGTACAACGGCGGCGGCGGTTGCTCGCACTATTCGCATCGTCCCGCCCTCCCTCGCAAGTTGAGATAACTAAGGACCGAAGCCAGTATAACGCTGAGACGCGGATCGCAGAGCGCAGATCGCGGATCGCAGTGGCAAGAGCCCGCGGTTGTACGAAGATTTTGAGTCCGTCATCCTGAGCGAGGCAGCTGGGCGGGTGTGAGCGAAGGATCTCAAATTACGAAAAGCATAGCCGAGGCGCGGTTCATCGCACCTTGAGATTCTTCGTCGCGCTACTCGCCGTCGCGGCACGCCGCTCGGGGGCTCCGCCGACTCAGAATGACGTGAACACGCGCCTTCGATTGCGGCCACGCCGCACTGCGATCCGCGATCTGCGATCCGCGATCTGGTTCCGATCGGTACAATGTCGCCCCATCCCGCAGGAGAGACGAGTGGCGCGCTACCGCGATCTGTCGATTCGCAGCAAGTTGATGACCGGCTTCATGCTGACGAGCCTCGTGGCGCTCCTCATCACGATGGCTGCGCTGGCGTTTTACGATCGCGCCGCGTTCAAGACGAAGATGCTCGCTGACCTGAACGTCCTTGCCGGAGTCATCGGTGAGAACGCGGCGTCTTCCATCGTGTTCAACGACTCCGAGACCGCACGCTCGACGCTGGCCGCCCTGCACGCGCAGCCGCACGTCGTCAGCGGCGATCTCTTCGACGCGCAAGGGCATCTCTTCGCCTCCTGGTCGAGCCACGGCGACAAGCCGCCCGCCGCGCCGCCCGCCGACGGGATCACGATGAGCGAGAGCCTCATCTCCGTCGCGCGACCGGTGACCTTCAATGCCGCGCGCGTCGGCACGCTCTACATCCGCTCCGACACGCGCGAGCTGGCCGACCGTCTGCGCAGCTATCTCATCATCGCCGCGATCGTTCTCGGCGGCGCGGCGACGATCGCGCTGCTCCTCTCGTCGTTCCTGCAGGGCGCGATCTCGCGTCCGATCATGCGCCTGCTCGACGCGGAGAAACGCGTGTCGCGCGAACGGAACTACAACCTCCGCGTCGAGAAAGATGCCGACGACGAAGTCGGACGTCTCATCGACGGCTTCAACGAAATGCTCGGCGAGATTCGCTCCCGCGACGCCGAGATCCGCGAACGCCATCGCCAGGAGATGGCGCTGGCGCGATCGATCCAGACGTCCGTGCTACCGCGCACGTTTGCCCTCACCGGCTTCGACATCTCGGCGGTGATGATGCCGGCGGAAGAAGTCGGCGGCGATTTCTACGAGTTCCGCCCAACGAACGATGGCGGCGCCTGGCTCGGAATCGGCGACGTGACCGGCCACGGCGTGACGTCGGGCCTGATCATGATGATGGCGCAGTCGATGTTCACGACGTTGTTCGAACAGCGCGGCGACATGACGCCGGCGCAGTTCATCACCGTGCTCAATCGCGCCATGGTCTACAACCTCCACACGCGCCTCGGCCAGGACAAGTTCATGACCATGGTCGCGGCGCGCTTGTATCCCGATGGCCGCCTGACCTACGCCGGCGCGCACACGGATTTCCTGGTCTATCGCGCTTCCACCGGAACGATCGATCGCGTCTCGACCGAGGGCGTGTGGCTCGGGATCAAGGACGACATCGAATCGGCGACCGTCGACCGCACGCTCACGATCGCCCGTGGTGACACGATCCTGTTCTACACGGACGGCGTGGTCGAATCGCGGGGCGCATCGGGCGAGTGCTACGACCTCGATCGTCTCAACGCGCAGTTGCTGACGCTGCGCAATGCTCCGGCCGAGGAGATCGTGACGCGCATCGCCGAGAGCGCATGGAATTGGGCAGGAACCCCGAACGATGACATCAGTCTGATGGTGATCAAGAGGAGCTGACATGGATGTGCAGCCGCTGAGCAACGACTACGTGGAGATGCGCTTCGGTCCCCGATGGACCTACATCAGTTGCGTTCGCAAGTTCGTTGCGAGTTTTTTCATGATCGGTCTCTCCGACAAGGAGCGCGCCGAGCAGGTCTCGCTCGCGGCCTCGGAGCTGCTCGAGAACGCCGTCAAGTACGCCTCGGAGGAAGAGGGGTACCTGAAGATCTCCATCGCCAAACAGCGGAACGAGGTCGACGTCTGCGTGAAGAATCGCGCCGAGGAACATCACATCGTTTCGCTACGCCGCGAGTTCGCGCTGATCCACGCCGGACCGGCGGAGCAAGTCTATCTCCGAAAAATGCAGGAAGCGGCCATGACCGAGGGGCAGAGCCAGCTCGGTCTGATCCGCATCCTCTACGAAGCGGGCGCGAAGCTGAGGCTCGACATCAACGACGGCGAAGTGTCGATCCATGCGATCTTCGCGCTGGAGCAAGCGTAATGAGCAGCGAAGCCACCTTCCCTCCCCTCACCGCCGAGGGCCTGACCGTGTTCGCGAAAGTGGGACCCGGCATTTTGCGGGTCATGCTTGCCGGAGCGGTCGAAATGCGCGATCCCGGCGTGCTGCTGAATCCCTACTGGGCACACATCGACGAAGAGACGCGGCGCCTCGGCCTGAAGCGCGTGGAAGTCGACGTGCGCGATCTGAATTTCATGAACAGCTCGGGACTGCTCACCTTCGTTCGCTGGATCACGAAAGCGAAGGCTCACACGACCGACGGCTATCAGATGACCTTGAAGTACGACCACAACGTGACGTGGCAGCGCGCCAGCATTCCGACGCTGGCGAAGCTGGCGCCGGACGTCGTCACGGCCACGGAAACGAATGGATAGTGCGGCTTTCGATCTGACATGCGTCACGTGCGGCAGCCCCTGCCGCGCGATGGATCGCTATTGCAGTCAGTGCGGGCGTCCCGACCCCGCCGACCGCGATGAGCTTCTGCACGCACAGACGATCGTGCCACCGACGCGCGTCGAGGAAACGGCGACCGTCGTCGGCGACCTCGACGACCAGACCGAGCAGACGATCGTCGGACGCTCCGCGCGGCGACGCTCGCAGGAAGCGAGCATGGAAACGCTGAGCCAGATGCTCGTTCCCGGCGCGATGTTCGCGCGCCGCTACCGCATCCAGCGCTTCCTCGGCTCGGGAGCGATGGGTTACGTCTGCGCGGCAATCGACGAGTCGATCGATGAAGTGATCGCGCTGAAGATTCTGAGCCGCCAGATTCAGGACGATCCCGACGCCTTCGAGCGCTTCAAGCTCGAGCTGAAGTTGGCGCGCAGGATCCGGCATCGCAATGTCGTGCAGAGTTTCGACCTCGGCTTCGGCGATGGCTATCCCTACATCTCGATGGAGTACGTCGACGCCGACAATCTGCAGCCGCATCTCAATCGCCGCGAGCGTTTCACCGAGCGCGAGGCGCTGATGATCATGCGCCAGGTCCTCCGCGGTCTCCGCGCCGCGCACGACCTCGGCATCATTCACCGAGACATCAAGCCGGAGAACATTCTCCTCAACAAGGACCGCATCGCCTTCATCACCGACTTCGGGATCGCCACGCAGGGCGATCTCACGCGCCGCCGCGAGCTCGTCGGAACACCGGACTACATGGCGCCGGAACAGCTCCGTTGCGAAGCGGTGACGCCGGCCGCGGATCTCTACGCCTGCGGCGTGTTGCTCTATCGCATGGTGACGGGCAGCCTGCCGTATCACACGGAAACGCTCGCGCAGATCCTCGACGCGCATCGCACGTCGCAACCGGATCCGATTCGCGACGACGTGCCGCTGTCGGACGTGACGCGCGACGTGATCGCCTGGCTGCTGCAGAAGGCGCCCGGCGATCGACCGTCCTCGGCGGGCGATGTGCTCGAGAAGATCGAGCCGCTGCTGCGCACAACGATCTCCCGCAGCGGAGCGCATCGCAGCACGGCGCTGATCGTGGAGCGCAATCGGCAGACGACGGCGTTCCTGCGCGAGACGCTCGAACTGCACGGCTATCGCGTGATCGTGGCGAACGATGCGCGCCAGGGCGTGAATCTCGCGTTCGAGGAGAGCCCCGATCTCATCCTGCTCGACGCGCGCATTCAAGGCGGCTTCGACATCGCGCTGGAGCTCGACCCCGAGATGCCGTCGCACGCGATCGGCTTCTGCCGCATCGTGCGCGGAGATCAGAAGCTGGCGATGGTGCCGATCATCGTGATGGCGGACAAGACGCTGTCGTTCGCGCACAACATGCTGTTCGACTCCGGAGCCGCCGACATTCTTCTCGAGCCGTTCGATTCCGCCGATCTCAACGCCGCGCTACGCCGCGTGCACCCACCCCAAAGCCGCTTCGACAGCGGCGACATCCGGATCGGGTAGGATTTCGGAGAAGCCGAAGTCTTCGGCGCTTCTGTGTAGCGACGGCCGCCTCGGCCGTCGGTTTCCGCGCCAGACGTGGCATCGAGACGGAACGTGCCTCGTTCTGCTCGACGGCCGAGGCGGCCGTCGCTACACAGAATCCCCTCCTAAAACAGTCCCTCCGGGATCACGATCACCGGCAACTCCACGATCACACGGAGCGGCACGATCGCGGGTGGGTCCGGCAAGCGCGGCGTGAGCGAGCCAGCAGGAACCGTCGCGACCTCAATGCGACGTGGCTCAGGGCGTGGTCGATCGCGATCGATGCGTGTGAGAGCGTGACCAGCGAGGGTCGTGCGGAAGGATCGATCGAGAGCATCGCGATCGGTCTCGACCATCGGTGCGAACGCGACGACCGGCAGCGGAAACGGCGCGCTGGTGTAGATGACGCGCAGCTCGGCAGCGTGCTGCGCGAGGAGCGGGTTGTCTTCGGAGACGAACGCGGCGTCGGTCTTTCCGTAGAGCACATTCGCCATCGCCGAGAGATCGTCCGGAGTGCGCACGATGTTCGTCAGCCCCGGCTCGCGCAACCCATCGACGACGCTGATGGAGCGCGTGCGCAGATCGGTGATCAGCCGCGCGGTGCTGTTCAAAGGAACGACGACGACACGGTGATACGTCGATCGTCCCTCGCGCTCGAATTGAAAGCGCGTGCGGAGATCGATCCCCAACGCGGATACGAACTCCGGATTGGCGACGACGATGCCAACGCTGTCGCGATGGGCGCTCACGTAACTCCGCGCATCCTCGGCGCGCCGGAAGAGCTCGACGTTCAGCGGAACGCCCGACGCCGAGGAGATCTGATTCATCGAGGCGGTGATCGCTTCGGCGAGTCGCTTCTCGTTCTCGGCCGGCAGATCGGGAAGAAACACGACGGCCGTGCGACGACTCTGATTCGAAGTCGATCCTTCATCATCGGACGCCGGCGCGGCCTGCTGCGACTCCGCGATCGCCGCCAGATTCGCGCGCGCCGCCGTTTCCGCGGCTTGCGGCAGTCCGAGCGAAAGAGCACGCGTGAACGACTCGCGCGCTTTCTGTTCGGAACCCGCGGTCAACTCGGACGTGCCGCGAAGAAAGAGACTGATGGCCTGCGCGCTCGACAGCGTCTGACGCGCGCGTGTGCACAACGAGTCATTGCGCCCGAGTGTCGTCGCGACGGAGTCGCTATTGAACACGAGCTTCGTCGAAGACGCTTCGCATTTCGCGAGCGCGTCCGCGGCGAGATCCCACTCGCGACTCACGACGTAGCTCTCACCCATCGCGAGCTGAACCTCGTTCCAATCGGGAAACGCACGCGACGCTTCGAGGAGCAAGGGCCGCGCTTCCGCGAGCCGATTCTGCTGCCAGAACAGGATCCCGAGGTCTCCCTTCGCGACGGCGCTGCTCTGAACAGAAAGGCCGCGTATGGCGTCGTCGCGATGCGCGGTCAGCGCATCGAGAGTCGCCGCGAGCAATGTTCCCGAGGCAGCATCGCGTCTCGCCTCGTCGAACGAGCCCGCATGCGCGAGCAGCAGCGCGCGCAAGGATCGCAGCGACGCGGCATTCGCGGACGGCGCGGAGGCGATCAACGCCGCCAGCTCCCGCGTCGCATCGGCCGGGACTTCCTGGCGGAGCGCGAGCAGAAAGCGCTCCGCGCGCAACGGCCAAAGCTCGGGACGCCGATCGCGCGCCAGAAGCTCATCGAGCGCGCGTCGCTCCGCGGCGTCGTCCTGCAAGGCACGCGAAAGCAGCACGCGCTCGAGCAACGCCGCGGGATTCCCTGGCGCCGCCGCCTCGGCGTCCGCCAACACCTTCCCCGCCTCCGCGTTGCGTTGATCGACGCGATGGATGCGCGCAAGCGCGAGTAACGTCTCGAGATCGCGAGGATCGTTCTGCAGCGCTTCCTCGTACGCGGTGCGAGACTCGTTTCGATTACCCCGCGCCAGTTCCGCGCGACCGAGCGTCTTCAGCGCCGGCAACTTTGTCGCGGCATCGAAGTGTTCCTTGCCGCGCTGCAACGTCTCGACCGCCTTCGCCGCCTCCCCTTTTCGGAGCGCGATCTCCGCAAGGTGCAGGTACGCGAGCGGCAGCGCCGCGTCGATCGCCAGCGCGGCTTCGTACTCGGGGACGGCACTGGCCCACTGCTGCGTCGAGTAGTAGATGAAGCCGAGGCTGTAGTGCGCGCTGGCACTTTTCGGGTCGAGCCGCAGCGCCTTCTGATAGGCATCGATCGCGGCGGGCCACTGCTGCTGTTTGAGATGAATCGCGCCGAGGTTCGCGTAGGCCGGCGCGTGCGCGGCATCGACCGGCTCCTTCTTCGCGAACGACTTCTCGATCGGCTCGAGTGCGACGCGATAGGCCTGCAGCGCCTCGCCATAACGACCGGTCTCGTACAGCACCGCACCGAGGTTGTACCAAGCGCGGAGATACGTCCGATCGATGCCGATGGCCTGCTGATACGCGCCGATGGCGTCGTCATTCCGATGGAGCTGGAAGAGAAGATTGCCGCGCGCGAAGTGAACCTTCGCTTCGCGCGGCGCGATGGCCACCGCCTGATCGATCGCGGCCAGTGCGTCGTCCGAGCGATTGAGCGAGCGGAGCACCGTCGAACGCAGCGACAACAGCGCTGCATCGCGCGGCGTGCGCTCGACGGCGCGATCGACGAGTACCAGCGCCTCGTCGGAACGCCCGAGCTGTTGCGCCGCCGTCGCCGCATTCGTCAGCAGCGTGCGATCCGCCGGCGCGCCCTGAAGACCGCGCTGAAAGATCTCCAGCGCCTTCGCGACGTTCCCCTGCTCGAAGTAAAGCGTCCCCAGATTCGTGTACGCCGGCGTCACCGCCGGCGCAAGCTCGAGCACCTTCTCGTACTTGGCGATTGCATCATCCACGCGATGCGCCGACGCGGCGCGCGCAGCGTCCTCCATCAGCGTCCGCGCCACTTCCGGCACCTCTTCCTGCGTCAGCAGCGTGATCAAAAGGACGTACGCGAGCATGGCGCGTAAGGATGCCACAGGAGGGAGCAGAGCTACGCGGTGGGAAGCGTCTGCCGACCTGATGCTGTTCCGAGTTCCAGATTGTAGGAGTACGCTTGCCGACGATCAGCAGGTTCTATGGCGTCGTGATACGGATGTTTCACAATGACCATGCCCCGCCGCACTTTCATGCGGAGTACGCTGGAGACGTTGCCGCGATCACCATCGACGGGCTGAGAGTGCTCAAGGGAACGTTGCCGCCTCGGGCGCTCGTGCTGGTGCTGGACTGGGCCGCGCTGCACAAGCAGGAACTTCAGGAGAATTGGGAGCTATGCCTCAGCAAAAAACAGCCGAAACAGATTCTGCCGCTCCCGTGATGCAGATAGCGGACGATCGCGTAGCCTCCGTGCAAGTTCTGGATCACCTTCGCCTTGCCGTACGATTCCGTGACGGCCTGAGCGGAGAAGTCGTGTTCCGAGATTCTCATCTTCAAGGTGTGTTCGAGGCCCTCAAGGATCCCGCCTTGTTCGCGAAAGTCTCCTGCGAGAGCGGGTTCGTCGAGTGGCCGGGCGACATCGACCTCGCCCCTGACGCGATGTACAGCGAGATCCGATCCCACGGACAGTGGATTCTCGACTGAGGTTCACTGGAACGGGTTAATCACGCGTACAACGTCGGATGTTTCGAATCCCGGGACGTCCTCCGAATAGAGAACGTCGACGCCTGCGTCAACACACGCCGCGAGAATCAGCGCGTCCCACAATGAACATCCGTGCGCAACGTGCAGTTCGCGCGCGTGGGTCAGGTTGGCCGCGGTGGGCAGGACGAGCGGGAGGAGATCCTGGAACTCGGCGAGACGATTCCAGGCCTGCTCCGCGGTGAAACCTTGCTTGCTCAGCTTGCGAGATGCCGACAGAAATTCACACGCAACCTGCCACAGCAGAACTCCGTCTGTAGCTCCGGCGATCACCTCGAGCGCGATTGTCTGGCGGCGCGGATCGGATTGATCGCAGGCGTAGATCAGGACGTTCGTGTCAACGGCGATCATGGAGTTCCTCTCGGCTGGGGAGCGGTCCCTCCGAGAAGAAACGCATGCTCGCAATCCCTGCCTTCAGGCGTGCAACCGCTGCGTCGCGATCGACGCTGGGCTCGTCGATGGTCTCCACGATGAGTCGAACCCGTTGATTGTCCCGAAGGGGCAAATCGCCAGCAGGTTTCAGGACTCCATCCGCGTAGACGGCCTCGATTGTCTGCGTCATCGAAGATCAAGAGTACGGCCACTTGGAATCGCACGCAACCAACACGCCGTCAGAACCGCAGCTCCACCTGCCCCGAAAACTCCCTACCCGCCAGCTCGGTCGATGACCCGAGGATCGTTTCCTCGGGGCGCTCGTCGAGGAGGTTGTTGCCGAAGAGGGTGAAGCGGATCGGGAGATCGCGCGCGCCGAGGCGCGAGGGGATGTCGTAGCTGATGCGGGCGTTGAGGAGCGTGTAGCTTGGAAGCGGGTGCACGGTCGGATCCTGAAAGTTTGATTTCACGAGGTACCACGAGCGTGGACCGACATAGTTGTCGCGCCAGGAGACTTCGAGCGATCCGCGGATCGGGCCAAACGGGCCCACGTAAGCGCCGAGGTTGAACTTGTTCTGGGGGGCATAGACGAACTCGAACGGATTTCCCGCCGAGTCGACCGAGCTTCCGTTCTGATTCTGCGTCTGGTGGGTCCAGTTCGCGAAGCCGGTGAATTGGCCGGTGACGTTCGCGCGCAGCTCGAGCTCGCCGCCGGTGATCGTCGCGTCGTCCGATTGATTCTCGAATTGCAGATCGGACAGCTCTCCGGGAGCGAAGCGGAAATGCTGGGCGATGACGATGAAGTCTTTGACGCGCGACCGGTAGAAATCCGCTTTCGCAGAGAGCATCGGCGAGAGCTGGTATTCGGCACCGACGTCGAACGTGCGGATCTGCTCGGGACGGAGATCGGGATTGGGAGCGAACACGGAGAGCGGAAACGAGGGGAAGAGATTCTGTTCCGACGAGGCATTGAAGAACCAGCTGTCCTGATAGAGCTCGCTGAACGTCGGGAAGCGGAACGCCGTTCCGTAGCCGCCGCGCACGACGAGCTTGTCGTTCGGCGTGTAGACGAGCGCCAGACGCGGTGAGACCTTCGAGCCGAAGAGATCGGACTTGCCGTCGTAGCGGACTCCGGCCACGGCGCGCAGGCGATCGCGAATCACATCGAACTGATCCTGCGCGTAGACGGCGTACTTGTCGTAGCCGCTGGCGATCTCGCCGTCGGGACTCAGCTCGTGTTTGTGATCGCCGCGATCGAGGCGCCGCGCTTCCGCGCCGAGAAGGATGTCGTGGCCGGGAATCATCTTCAGGCCGAGGCGGAAGTCGCCGATGGCCTGATAGCCGTGACTCTCGCGGTGCTGGAACTCCGGCTTCTCCGGCGCGGCGTGACAGGCCGCGCAGTGCATGCCGTTGCGATGCGACCAGGAAACATCCGCGCCGTAGGTGATCTTCGCGTCCTGCGGCGCGTGGTTGTAGCGGAAAGCGACGATGTCGAGGATCTGCTCGAGCTTGTGCGCGGAGCGGAACGTCGCCGTCGGCGGAAAGCCCGCCTCCGGCGGCAACTCTTCGTCGAACCCGTCCATCGAATCGGCCTGGTGATAGATCGACAACTGCAGGTCGCGATGCGAGATCTTCACGAAGGCATCGGTCGACTTGTACTTCGAGTCGTCGTCCATCCAGAACTCGATCGGAAAGATGCTGCGCTGCAACCGCACGCCGCCGAGGATCGAGCCGTTCGTCAGCTTCGCCCCGTACATCGCGTTGAGCGACGACGTCGAGCGATCGCCGGTGAAGAGCTGCAGGTTGCCACCGGCGAGATCCTCGCCGGAGAGCGTGATCACGTTGATCACGCCCCAGAACGCGTTCTCGCCGTAGAGCGCCGATCCCGGACCGCGCACGACTTCGATCCGCTTGATGGCCTGCACCGGAAAGAGATCGAAGGCGGGACTGAGGGGATAGCCGCCGGTATCGCCAGAGTTGAGCGGCGCGCCGTCGATGAGGAACAGCACCCGGCTGCTGAACGGATTCTCGCCGAAGCCGCGGATGTCAATCGTCTCCGTCATCGTGTTCCAGCGAACGCTGAGTCCCGAGACGAGACGCAGCAGATCGGCCACGGAGCGCGCTCCCGATTCCTGGATCTGCTTGGCGGTGATGACCGTGACCGCGCCCGGCGCCTTCGAGATCGGGATCTCGCTCTTCGTCGCCGACTCGACCTTCAACTGCTCCTCGCCGAAAAGCGTGACCTCGCCCACGGTCCGCGGCGCCTGCTGAGGAATGACGGGAACCGTGACCAGGAGAATCGAGACGATGAGGGAGCGGATCTTCATCGTTGAGCACCTTTCGTTGCGGGGATCTGGTGGCGAGAGTTTACGCGACCTTCGTGTCTTCGCGTCTTCGCGTGAGACCGATCTCACGCGAAGGCGCGAAGGCGCGAAGAAAGAAAGTCAGAACACGTAGCGCGCGCTGGCGTGCGCATCGAGGAGCGCGGCGTTGAGCTCGGGGCCGGGCTGCACGCGGAAGTGATGATTGACCTTCAGGCGCATCTGCGGCTGCCCGACCGATTTCGCGACGTCGGGCGGGAGCTCGACGAGCGTGATCGTCACCGGGATCTCTCCGGCGTGCTCTTCGACGATCTCGCGGATCTTCTTCACCGTGTCTTCCGACATGCGCGGATAGGCGACTTCGAGGGCGATCTCTTTCACCTTCTTGTCGCGGATGCCGTCGAGCGGCACGATCTCCAGCGCCGACAGTTCCGGCGTCACCGGCGATTCGTGAAAGGCCGCGGCATGCGCGGCGAACGTCACTGGCAGGTCCGTCGTTTCGGCTACGACATCCGACACGTCTTCGATCGCCGCCGCCGCGTCGTTGAACGCATCTTCATCCGACGGCGGAATCGGGCCGGGAATCGGCGCGCCGAAGAGGTCGAAGTTGTTCGTGCGATCGCCGTATTTCTCGCGCTCGATCTCTTTCGGATCGCGATCGTCTTCTGCATCCTCGATGCTCAATTCGTACGCTGAGATCCTCGCGCGCGATTCGGGATGCCCGCCGTATTCGTCATCCAGGCTGCTGCGCCGACTGTTCGGCCGATTGCAGCGACGCCGAACGGCCCGCCACCTGTCCGCCCGTGTCCTTGACCGTGGCCGTGACGAGCACGGCGACGCCGTTGTCGAGCCAGCGCATGTACTTCGAGTAGAGATCGGAGAAGACGACGACGTCGACGGAGCCGGCCTGATCGTCGAGGATGAACTTCGCCATCATCTTCCCTTCGTTCGGCCCCTTCTTGATCTTCGACTTCTTCATCTGCGAGACGATGCCGCCGATGTTCACGACCTCGTCGATGTGCTTGTAGAGCGTGTCCGTCGTGGCGTTGGCGAAGAGCTTCAGCTCGTCGTTGAATTTGTTCAGCGGATGGCCGGTGATGTAGAAGCCGAGCGTTTCCTTCTCGTAGCGCAGCTTCTCTTCTTCCGGCCATTCGGGCTCCGCGAGCCGGCGTGCATCCGCTTGCGGGCGGCCCGTCGCCGCGCCTCCGCCGAGCATCGCGAAGAGCGAGTTCTGTCCGCGCTCCTTCTCTTCCTTCGTGCGCTGCGCGGAGTCGGCGGTGGAGTCGAGCTGCTCGAAGAGGGCGCGCCGCGAGCCGCCGAGGAAATCGAACGAGCCCGACTTGATCAGCGCTTCGAGCGCCTTCTTGTTGCAGGCGCGAAGATCGACTTCCTCGCAGAACTGCAGCAGCGACGTGAAGCGCCCGATCTTCTGCCGCGCGATCAGGATCGATTCGATCGCCCCCTCGCCGACGCCCTTCACCGCGCCGAGGCCGAAGCGGATGTTCTTGCCGACCACGGTGAAGAACATGTTCGACTCGTTCACGTCCGGCGGCAGCACCTCGATGCCCATCGACTTCGCTTCGCTGATGAACTTCACCACCGCCTCGGTGCGGTCCATTTCCGACGACATCAGCGCGGCCATGAAGTGCCGCGGGTGATGCACCTTCAGCCAGGCCGTCTGATACGCGACCAGCGCGTAGGCCACCGAGTGCGACTTGTTGAAGCCGTAGCGGGCGAACGGCTCGATGTAGTCGAAGATCTCGTTCGCCTTCTTCTTGTCGTAGCCGTTGGCGACCGCGCCGTCGACGAACTTGCCGCGCTCCTGCGGCCATGACCTCGGCGTCCTTCTTGCCCATCGCCTTGCGCAGCAGATCGGCCTGGCCGAGCGAGTAGCCGGCCACGCGCTGCGCGATCTGCATGACCTGCTCCTGGTAGACGATGACGCCGTACGTCTCCTCGAGCAGTTCCTTCATCAGCCGGCACGAGGTACTTCGGCTTCGACGAGCCGTTCTTGCAGCGCACGTAGTCGTCGACCATTCCGGCGTCGAGCGCGCCGGGCCGGTAGAGCGCGTTCAGAGCCGCAAGATCCTCGAACTGCGTCGGCCGCGATTTGCGCAGCAGGTCGACCATGCCGCCCGATTCGAACTGGAACACGCCCTTCGTCCGCCCTTCCTGGAAGAGGCGGAAGACTTCCGGATCGTCGAGCGGGAGATTCTCGATATCGATGTCGACGCCTTCGACCGCCTTGGCCGATTTCACGGCATCGTCGATGACCGTGAGCGTGCGCAGGCCGAGGAAGTCCATCTTCAGAGGCCCATCTTCTCGACCACGCGCATGTCGAACTGCGTCACGATTTCATCGCGGTTCGTGCGATAGAGCGGAACGTAGTTCGTCACCGGCTCGGGCGTGATGACGACACCCGCGGCGTGCATGCCGGCGTGGCGCGAGAGTCCTTCGAGGCGCTCGCCGATCTCGACGATCTTGCGCACTTCCTCGTCGTTCCGGATCGCGTCGGCGAGCTGCGGCGAATCCTTCTTCGCGTCCGTCAGCGTGACGCCCGGGCCGCCGGGGATCATCTTCGCGATCTTGTCGACGAACGCGTACTGATGGCCGAGGACGCGGCCGACGTCGCGCACGACCGACTTCGCCGCCATCGTCCCGAAGGTGATGATCTGCGCGACGTTCTCCTCGCCGTACTTCTTGCGCACGTAGTCGATGACCTCGCCGCGGCGATTCATGCAGAAGTCGATGTCGATGTCGGGCATCGAGATGCGCTCGGGATTGAGGAAGCGCTCGAACAGCAGGTCGTAATCGAGCGGATCGACGTCGGTGATCCCCAGCGAATACGCGACCAGCGAACCGGCCGCGGAGCCGCGGCCCGGTCCGACCGGGATGCCGTGATCGCGCGCGTACTTGATGAAGTCCCAGACCACGAGGAAGTAGCCCGGGAATCCCATCGTCTTGATGATCTCGATCTCGCGCTCCAGCCGATCGAAATACTCCTGCCGGCTCGTGCTTCTTTTTCTTCGCCGCGAAGAGATGCGCCATCGCCTTCATGCCGCTTGTCGAGTCCCGCGCGCGAGACTTTCATGAAGTGATCGGCGAGCGTCGTCCCCTCGGGCATCGGAAAGTTCGGAAGGTGATAGCCCTTCACGTCGAGCGAAACGTTGATGCGCTCGGCGATCGTCACGAGTGTTCTCCGCCGCCTGTGGATAGCTCCTTGAAGACGCGGCGCATCTCGTCCGGACCCTTCACGTAGAAGTCGTCGGAGTAGAACTTCATCCGCTTCTCGTCGTTGAGGGTCTTGCCGGTGCCGATGCAGAGCAGCACTTCGTGCGCGAAGGCGTCGGACTTGTCGAGGTAGTGCGAGTCGTTCGTGCCGACGAGCTGCAGGCCGACTTCTTCGCCGAGCTGCGCCATCATCGGGACGATCTTCTGCTGGTCGGGGATGCCGTGGTCCTGGATCTCGAGGAAGAAGTTCTCCGGCCCGAGGATGTCGCGATACGTGAGCGCAGCATCTTTCGCCTTCTGCCAGTTCCCGCCGGCGAGGCTCTGCGAGACTTCGCCTTTGAGGCACGACGAGAGAACGATGAGCCCTTCCCTGTGCTCGCGCAGCAGGTCCTTGTCGATGCGCGGCTTGTAGTAGAAGCCCTCGGTGTATCCGGCGCTGACGAGCTTGACGAGGTTCTTGTAGCCGGTGTCGTTCGCCGCGAGGACGATGAGATGGTTGTTCGATCCCGCGTCGGCCTGCTGATCCTCGACTGACGTTTTGTCGAAGCGTGAGCCGTAGGCGACGTACATCTCGCACCCGATGATCGGCTTCACGCCCTCCTTCTTCATGGCGTTGTAGAACTCGACGGCGCCGAACATGTTGCCGTGGTCGGTGATGGCGCAGGCGGGCATGCCGAGCTTGCCGACCCGCTTGGCAAGATCCTCGGGGCGCGTGGCGCCGTCGAGCAGGGAGTATTCGGTGTGGAGGTGGAGATGAACGAAAGACATGGGGCCTCTTCATTCTAGTCGAGCATCGGGACGAGTTCGCAGAACGGAGATCGCGGATCGCGGGAAGGCCGCGGTTCCTGCACGGCTCGGAGATTTGCCACCCTGCGATCTGCATCTGGAGGAACATCACTTCGATTTGTTCCCCCACGGCGAGTCTGGTACCGTTTTTCGCTCCACGTGCAGAATGAATCCCCAGCGCCAGGCGACGCCGCGATCCGAAAGAAGTGGTTCGCTGAGGTTCTCCTCTACGGCGTTGCCGGCGGCGTGCTCATCGCGCTGCTGAAGCTGATCGAGTACAAGCATTTCATCCGCGAGTACCCAGGCGAGGTTTACGGCGGGCTCGTCGCGCTGATCTTCACCGTCGTCGGGATCTACCTCGGCTTGAAATGGACCCGTCCGAAGGAAGTCGAAGTCGTTCGCGTGAAAGAGATCCGCGTCCGCGAGGACGGACCCTTCGCGCTCAACCGCGACAACCTCAAAGACCTCGGGCTCACGCCGCGCGAGCACGAGATCCTCGGTCTCATCGCCGAGGGTCTCAGCAACCGCGAGATCGGCGAGAAGCTCTTCGTCTCCGAGAACACGATCAAGACCCACTCCTCGCGCCTCTTCGAAAAACTGAGCGTGAACCGGCGAGTCCACGCGATTCAGAAGGGAAAAGAGCTCGGGCTCATCCCCTGAGCGTCAACGAAAGGGTGATTCCGCGTTTCCGAGGCAAAATCACCCGAGAGTATGACGACAGTCGCCCCCTCGGGCGGCTACCTTGCGGCCAGAAAAGGAGCACCTGCATATGAAAAAGATCGTCATCACCTTCGGCCTCATTTCCGGCGCCATCTCCTCGGCCATGATGTTTGGCACGCTTCCCCTGATGAATCGCGGCATCATCAACTTCAAGAACGGCGAGGTCATCGGCTACACCACGATGTTCCTCTCCTTCCTCCTCATCTTCTTCGGCATCCGCGCCTATCGCGAAAATGTCGGCGGCGGAACGATCAGCTACGGCCGCGGGCTCGGCGTCGGACTGCTGATCATGGTGATCTCCTGCCTCTGCTACGTCGCCTCCTGGGAGATCATCTACTTCAACATCGCCCCCGATTTTGGGGAGAAGTACGGCGCCTATGTCGTCGACCAACTGCGCGCCAAAGGCGCCACGCCCGCCGCCATTGAAGCCAAGCAGAAGGAGATGGCGAAGTTCAAGGAGGAGTACGACAACCCGCTGTTCAACGCCGCGATCACGTTCCTCGAACCGCTGCCGGTCGGGCTGATCATGTCGTTGATCTCGGCGGGCATCCTGCGAAGGAAACCCTCGGCGCCCCCGGCGGCGGCAGCAGCGCTGGCGTGAGCGTGTGGACCGCCGGCGTCCTCGCCGGCTGGGCGAGCGGCGTCTCGCCGCTCGCGGGCGGGCGTCGAGACGACGCCGCCCCAGCCGCCGAGACGGCGGCGGTCCACTGCAACTTGCCCTACCGCGGATTCACGATCGCGTTCCGCACCAGCCACCGCCCCTCGAACCGCATCGCCACACCCTCACCGCCGCGTTCCGCATGAATGTGCAGATGCGGCTCCGGGGAGAGACCCGAGTCGCCGACGCGCCCGATGGGCGCGCCGCTCGCGATCCTCGCTCCTGCCTTCACCGTGACACTACCGCGCTGCAACTGTGCGACCGTCACCATCGCATCGCCGCAGCGCAGCACGACGTGATTGCCGAGGGGACGCTTGACGTCCGCGACACCATCAGGAAGTCCATCGAGCGCTGATATCACGTTCCCGTCGCACGGACTCACCACCTCGCTGCCGAAGATCGCATACGCGTGCGGATCGCGCGGAAACACGCCACGCGCACGAAAGCCCGCACTGTTGAGCTTCACAAAGTCGACGGCATAGCGCTGCTTCACGTCCAGGAAATGAGCATTCGCCGCCGCCGTGCTGCCGCCGTGCATCACGAGATACGTCCCGTTGCGCAGCGGCAGATGCAGTTCGACCGGTCGCGGCGGCACCTCATGCGCGCGCAGCACACCGATCGCCACACCGCCGAAGAAGAACCCGATCGCCACCTTCACGATCGATCGCACCGCCGGCTCCGGAATCGGATCGGGATCCATCGGCCGCCGCAACGAGCTCACCAGCGCCGCAACGAACGAAACGGCGAGCACGATGCGCACCGGCACCCCGAAGAACCCCCACGGCGCCGCCAGCAAACTGAACCCCGCCACACCCGTCGCCATCAGAAACGTCGTCAACCACGCGCCAAACGGACGCCGCGGCCGCCGCCACAACAGCACGATGCCGATGACCGGCAGAAAGATCGTCGAGAGGAAGAGGTTGAAGACAGCCATCGGGGCGCGGATTGTCGCACGCGTGGGCGACGGCCGGCTGGAAGCCGGCGGACCGGCAGGCAGGGATGCCTGCGCTCCGAGGGCGAGGGCGTCCCTTACGAATCGAACGCTACGCCGCCGATTGGGCGGCCGGGGCGGGCGGGATCGATGCGCGAGTCGAGGAGCTCGCGGAGGTTGGTCATCTCCAGGAAGAGATGGCGGTGGCGGATGCAGTGCACGGCGATGGAGAGAAACAGGGTCGCCAGGACCGCGAAGAAGACCTCGGATGCGGGCGAGGTCGCGGGAAGGGCGGCCGAAGCGGGGGCGATGTACATCTCCTGCGCGAGCAGGAGCACGAACAGCGGCAGAGGGACGACGACGGTCGCGGAGAGGAAGCGGCTCGCCTGAATGCTGAAGTATGGACGCAGCGAGAGAAAGCTCAGCGCGACGAAGAAACCGAAGGCCATCAGCGCCGCGAAATGCACGTCCGCGAGTTGTGATGCGCCGGCCGAGGTCAGGCGCCATTGGAGGAGAAGCACAATGGCCAGCGTTGCGGTCGCGCCGGTCACGGCGAGCACCGCCACGAACGCGGCGAAGAGGTTCCGTGCGGCGAGCAGCGCGGCCATGCGCAGGAACAACGCGGCGATCGCCAGGCCTGCCGCGAACGTGGCCGCGATCGCCCACTGCGCGCGCGCCGAGTCAGGCAGAGCCACGAATGTCAACGCGCTCCCGCGCAACTCCAGCGCGACCTCGCCCGCGCTCGTAAGCGCCAGAAAGAGGCAGAAAGCCGTGCCGGCGTAGAAGAGGCCCTTTGGCATCGCGAATCGATCTTACAACTTGTTCATGGCTGCTGGTTACTAGTTGCTAGTTACTTGTGGTGTAGCGCAAAGCACCACAGACAACCAGCAACCAGGAACCAGCAACGCCGTTTTCATTCATTCATCGAAATGATGTGATCGAGACGAATCTCCAACGAACCGGAATCCGACGCGAAACGGATGAACTCCGCGCCGTTGGCGGTGAAGACATCCTCCACCCTTCCCCGCTCTTTGCGCGGCACGCCTTCGAGATCGAACTCCAACTCCACCGGCGACTTGTGCATCGCCGCCGCCTCGAGTTGATCGTGGTAATCACACGAAACCGGCTCGTAACGTTCTTCGGACATGGCTCCCTCCGGGTTCAGCGGATACAACATCGATGCCGGAGTGAGTTGGCTGATGGCGGTTGGCAGTTGGCGGGAGCAAAAACAGCCAACCTGCTCGCTCCTGCCAACAGCCAACTGCCAACCGCCACCTGATCTGTTACGATTGAGCCGGTCCGATGGAATCCTTGTTCAACATGGCCTCCGCCATGCCTCTCGTCTTCGCGGCGATTCTGCTGCTGATTCTCATCATCTCTTTCCGCTCGCGCGCCGTCGTCTTCTGCCAGTACCTCGAAGCGATGACCGGCATCAAGCTCAAGCCTTCCGACGTCCGCCGCATCTTCCGCGAGCAGGGACGCAACGGCGTCCGCGCGATGTTCCTCGACCTGATCATTCGCGAGGACCTGAAGGAAGGGCCGATCGAGATCCCGGACGAGTCGGCCCAGGGGTGACGCAGGCACACAGGCTCACGGGCTCAGAGGCGCACAGCCCAATCCTCTGTGAGCCCATGCGCCGGTGAGCCTGTCCTCCCCCGACTTTCTCCACAGCGTCACACCCCCAATCCACTGCCCAGCGATATCATCCTCGTACTCGTCTGCTGTATTCGCAAAGGAGAACTATGTTCCGCTCACGCTTTCTCATGGCCGCGCTTTGCGCGATCGCATTGCCCGTTGCCGGATTCGCCCAGGCGGCCTCCAGCGACATCCTCCCCTTCAAGGCCACGGAGAAGACGCTGCCCAACGGCCTCAAGGTCATCGTCGTCCCGACCGGCTTCCCGAACATCGTCTCGCTGCAGATCCCGGTGCAGACCGGCTCGCGCAACGAAGTCGAGCCGGGCAAGTCGGGCTTCGCGCACTTCTTCGAGCACATGATGTTCCGCGGCACGAAGGCCTATCCCGCCGACGACTACAACGCCATCATCACCAAGGCCGGCGCGCGACAGAACGCCTACACCTCCGACGATCTGCACGAACTACCACATCACGTTCGCCAAGGAGGACTTGCCGAAGATCCTCGAGATCGAAGCCGACCGCTTCAAGCACCTCTCGACTACTCCGAGGACGGATTCAAGACCGAAGCGCGCGCGGTGCTCGGCGAATACAACAAGAACAGCGCCAGCCCGATCCGCAAGATCCTCGAAGTGCAGCGCGATGCCGCCTACACCACCCACACCTACAAGCACACCACGATGGGCTTCATCAAAGACATCGAGGACATGCCCAACCAGTTCGCCTACTCGAAGATCTTCTTCAGCCGCTGGTACCGCCCCGAGCGCACGACCGTCATCGTCGCCGGCGACGTCGACCCGGCGAAGGTCTTCGCCGCTCGTCGAGAAGTACTGGGGCGACTGGAAGCGCGGCACGTACACCGTCGACATCCCGCAGGAACCGACGCACAACGGCCCGATCTACGCGCACGTCCCCTGGACGTCCGAGACGCTGCCCTGGGTCACGGTCGGCGTTCCACGGCCGTCGGTCTTCGCGAGATGCAGGACCAGGCGGCCATGGACACGATGCTCGACCTTTCCTTCGGGCAGACGTCGGATCTCTACAAGCGCCTCGTCGAGCAGGAACAGAAAGTCGATCAGCTCTTCTACTTCGGCGGACCGAACGTCGACCCGACGCTCTTTACCGTCTTCGCGCGCGTGAAGGACACGAAGGACGCGATCTACGTCCGCGATGCGATCGCCGAGGCCTTCGCGAAACTGCGCACGACCAAGCTCGACGCCAAGCGCGTCGAGGATGCGAAATCGAACTCGCGCTACGGATTCGTGCGCGGGCTCGACAACACCGACGCCATCGCTTCCACCATCGCCGGCTTCGCCCACTTCGAGCGCTCCTACGACACCATCAACAAGTACTACCGCGCGCTGGCAACCATCACACCCGACGTGATCCAGCAGACCGCGCAGAAATACTTCATCGACAAGAACCTCGTCGTGACCACGCTGTCGCAGGAGCCGCTCGGCGACGCGATGGCCAAGGCGCCGTCCGTCGACGCGCATGGCCATGCCGGTCGCGCAGCAGCAGGCGCAGATCCGCTTCCTCGAGCAGAAGTCGGTCCTGCCGAACGTCATGGTGAAGTTCCTCTTCACCACGGGCTCGGCCAGCGATCCGAAAGGCAAAGAAGGCCTCGCGCAGCTCGCCGCGTCGATGATCACCGACGCCGGCTCGCAGCGACATGCGCGTCGACGAGATCAACAAGGCGCTCTATCCGCTCGCCGGCGCGTTCTTCAATCAGGTCGACAAGGAAATGACGACGATCACCGGCGTCGTCACACAAAGATAACCTCGACCGCTTCCTCGCCATCGTGATGCCGCAGCTCCTCAGCCCCGGCTTTCGCGAGGAGGACTTCCAGCGCCTCAAAGATCAGCAGCTCAACGCGCTCAAGCAGGACCTCCGCAACAACAATGAGGAAGAGCTCGGGAAGGAAGAGCTGCAGAACGTCGTCTTCGCCGGCACGCCTTACGGACACACGGTGCTCGGCACCACCGCCGGTCTCGAGTCGATCACGCTGGACGACGTGAAGAAATTCATCGCCGAGAACTACAACGCCTCGAACGTCGTCGTCGGTCTCTCCGGCGACTATCCCTCGACGCTCGTCGCCCGCCTCACCACCGACCTCGGCGCGCTCGGCGCGGGCAGCGAGGAGACCGCGCTCGCGCAGCTTCCGGCGATCAAGGGCGCGATGCCCGCGGGGCTTCAGGTCGAGATCGTGAAGAAGGAGACGAGGGCGACCGCGATCTCGATGGGGCTTCCGATTCCCATCACGCGCAACTCCGCCGATTTTGCCGCGCTCAATCTCGCGCGCGTCTGGCTCGGCGAGCATCGCGCGTCGTCCGGCCGTCTGTACGATCGGATTCGTGAGACCCGCGGCCTCAACTACGGCGATTACGCCTACATCGAGTTCTTCAATCGTCCGGGCGGACAGTTCTTCCCCAGCCCGAACATCGCCCGCCGCTCGCAGCTCTTCGAGATCTGGATCCGTCCCGTCGTCCCGGAGAACGCGCAGATGGCCATGCGCATCGCGCTCTACGAAACGCAGAAGATGATCGACGGAGGTCTGTCGCAGTCGGACTTCGACAACACCCGCGACTATCTGATGAAGAACATCTATCTCCTCACCGCGAACCAGAATCAGCGCCTCGGCTACGCGATCGATTCGTGGTGGTACGGCATGGGCGACTACGTCGACACGATGCGCGCCGCCTACTCCAAGCTCACCCGCGCCGACGTAAACAACGCGATCAAGAAGTACCTCTCGGCGAAGAACCTCCACGTCGTGATCATCACCAAAGACGCCGAAGGCCTGCGCGACACGCTGCTCAAGGACGGTCTCTCCACGATCAAGTACGACGCCCCGAAGCCGCAGCTCGCCAAAGAAGACCAGACCATCGGCACGTACAAGCTGAACCTGAAGCCGGCCAACGTCCGCATCGTGAATGTGGACGACGTGTTCTCGAAGTAGGTTCCCTTCCCCTTCGTGCCGCCGGCGAGCCGCCGGCGGCACGGCCGGGCAGGCCGCCGACACCACATTACGCCGACACGTTTTGCACAGGCATCGCAGCGACGGAGCGCAGGCTTCCTAGCCTGCCGGTCCCCCGCCGTCCAGGCGGGACGCCGGCAAGGATGCCAGCGGACCGCCAGGCAGAGATGCCTGCGCTCCGCGTGCGCGTAACCCAACCGGGCAGGTCTGTTGCACAATGCGCGTCGCATGAAGAACCGTTTCGTTCTCGTTCTCTCGATCTTCCTGTCGACGGCTGCGCTCGCGCAGGGCGTCGACCCGCTGCATAACGTCTCCGGCACCGCCGGAAGTGCCGGCGCGGAATCGCCCTGGGTGCGCTCGGGCTCCGGCGGTTGGACGTTCTTCCACGGCCTCGACGCGCACGTGACCTACGTCAGCGAGAGCGGTCCAACGACGCAGCGAAACGAGGCCTTCTCGACCAACTGGCTCGCCGCGGGCGTGGAGCGCAACTTCGGTGACCGCGGATTCGTGCTGCTGCGCGGACGCGTCTCGCTCGAGCCCTACACGCTGCCGAAGGACGACGGCTACCCGCAGATGCTGCAGTACGTTTCGACGGAGTCGGGCGGTCCACTCATCGATCGCATGCGCGCGCACGATCTCGTCGGCGAAGCCGCCGTGCAGGTCGGCTGGCGGCCGACGCAGTCCACGCTGCTGCACGCCTATGCGGCCGCGGTCGGCGATCCCGCGCTCGGTGCCGCGCCGTACGCGCTGCGCGCATCAGGTGTCGACTTCGCCGAGGCGCCGTACGCGTACGACATCCAGGAATCGTTTCATGACTCGACCAGCGTCATCACCGCCGGCTTCGCCACTCGCTTCCTGACGATCGAAGGAAGTGTCTTCCACGATGCCGTGACGTTCGGCAAGCACACGGAGATCGACACCGGCGACATCGATTCGAATGCGATTCGCGTCACATTCACGCCGGGAGCAAACCTCGCGATTCAAGCCTCGCGCGGCGAGTTGGGTGACGACGCAACCAAACGCAAGATCACGTCCGCCTCGCTCTCCTACGGCGGCCAGCTCGCCTCTCTGACGGCCCTTTGGACGCGCCGCGAGAATGTATCCAGCGAAACCGAGACCGCCTACGGATTCGAGCTCGCTCTGCGCGGCGCACGCAGCACGCTCATGGGCCGCGCCGAATGGGTCGATCGTCCACTCGGCTTCCCCGACTTCCCACCCATCCCCACGCCCGCCGTCGAACAAACGACGCACTACGCCCTCGGCTACCTCTTCGATTTCGTCCACGGCCCGCGCTATCGCGCCGGCGCCGGCGTGAACATCGACTACCACACCCAATCCCACGACCTCCCCGACCGCTATGGCCACAAGCCGCAGGCGATCTACGCGTTCGTGAGATTCAGGAGCAACTGAGCGGTTACTGGTTGCTCGTTGCTAGTGGCTGAGGAGGGCGTTCGCCAGATCCCAAACCTGTCATCCCGAGCGTCGAGCGAGGGACCTGGGCGGGCGGGGGCGCGCAACACGAGCATCGTGCCGCCCATCCCCCAGGTCCCTCGCTCGACGCTCGGGATGACAGCTTGTTTTCTCCCGTTGATCTGCTACTCGTACCGCAACGCGTCGATCGGATCCAGCTTCGCGGCCTTGAACGCGGGATAGATCCCGAAGAACAGGCCGATCGAGATCGACACGATGAGGCCGACCATGACCGACCAGAGCGGTGTCGTTGACGGGAGCGGGGTGAAGTTACGCACGGCGGCGGCGATGCCGAGGCCGATGCCCACTCCGATCAGGCCGCCGATGCCCGATAACGTCATCGCCTCGAACAGAAACTGCTGGACGATGTCGCGGCGTACCGCGCCGATGGCTTTGCGGATGCCGATCTCGCGCGTTCGCTCCGTTACAGACACGAGCATGATGTTCATCACGCCCACGCCGCCGACGAGCAGCGCGATGCTCGAGATGAAGATGATCGCCAGCGTGATTCCGCCGGTGATGGCCTTGAAGTTTCCGATCAGCTTGTCCGGCGTCATGATGCCGAAATCATTGGGCTTGTTGAACGGCACTTTCCGCCGCGTCCGCAGCACGGACGTCCCTTCCTCGGTGATCCGCTCGACCCATTCCGGATGGCGCGGCACGGTCGCGATGTTGACTCCCGTTTCGCGCTTGATCCACGGGTAATGCGAATCGAACGTTGTGATCGGCATGTAGACATGCGAGTCCGTCGACTCGAAGGTCGTGTTGCCCTGCTTCTCCATCACGCCGATCACTTCATACTTGTTTCCGCGGATGAGCACGATCTTGCCGAGCGGATCCGCGCGCGGGAAAAGCGCTTCCATGACCGCATAGCCGAGGACGATCGTGTCTGAGGAACGGCGCACGTCTCCATCCATGATGAAGCGGCCCTCTCCCACGAAGTGATTGTTCGCGATGGGATAGTCCTGCGTGACGCCGATGAGCGAGTCGGGTGTCGCTTCCTTGCCGTTGTAGAGGATGTCCGGTACTTCGCCGAACCAGTACCGCTCCGGCGACACGGCCAGCATCGACGGGACCTGCGCTTTGAGCGCGAGCGCGTCTTCGTAGGTGAGATCCTTGCGCTTCCGTTCCGATTCGTCGCGGCGGCCCGGGCCGAAGCTCGGATCGAATTTCTGAAACTGCACCAGCGTCGCGCCGAACGACTGGAAGTCGCGCACGATGTTGTTGCGGAAGCCCGTGATCACCGAGACCATCGAGATGACGCTGGTGATCCCGATGACGATGCCGAGGATGGTCAGCGCGGAACGGAGCTTGTTCGCGCGAAGTGCGTTCAGCGCGAAGCGCACGTTCTCGCCCCACGCGTGAAGGGACAGGAAAGCGTTGACGAACGCATTACTCATAGCGCAAAGCCTCGACTGGCGGGAGCGCCGCCGCGCGCATGGCGGGAAAGAATCCGGCGACGAGTCCGGTCACGACCGCGACGAGAAGACCGGTGAGGACCAGTTGCGGACGAACCAGTGTCGGCAATGGACTGACATTCGCGATCACGAGGCTGATCAGCGCACCGAGCAGCACGCCCACGATTCCGCCGCTCAGCGAGAGCAGCACGGCCTCGGAAATGAACTGCCAGGCGATGTTGCGTTTTGTCGCGCCGAGCGCCCGACGAATGCCGATCTCGCGCGTTCGCTCGATCACCGACACCAGCATGATGTTCATGATCACGATGCCGCCGACGATCAAGCGAGATGCTCGAGATCAGCGCGACGACGGAGAACGTTGCAGCGGAGATGCTCTTCCAGAGCGCCTGGATCGCCTCCGCGCTGACGACTCCGAACGGATCGTCGCTGCGGAAAGCCGTTCGCCGCCGCGAGCGGATGATCACGCGGACATCGTCCATCGATCTCTCGATTCCCGCGACGCCGCCGCGCGCCTTGATGAAAAAGGAGAGAGTGCGCCGCGTCCCGAACTGCTTGCGAAACGTTGAGAGCGGCATGTAGAGCTGATTGTCCTGATTGTTGCCGAGGATCGAGCCCTGCTTCTTGACGAGGCCGATCACGCGCATCGGCTGACTGGAGACCCACACCGTGCGGCCGATCGGATCGAGCTTGCCGAACAGTTGGTCGCGCACGTCCGAACCGATCACGGTGACGAGCGCCGCATGCTCATCCTCGCTCCGCGAGAACATCCGCCCCGCCTCGAGGTCGATGTTCGTCACATCGGCCATGTTCGCCGTGCCGCCGGTGACGCGGACGTCAGTCATCCGCTCCGCTCCGCGTTTGACCGCGGCGCGGGTGCTCAGATTCGCGGCGACCGCAGAGCACTCCTGACACAGGTCGCGGACGGCAACGTAATCGTTCCAATCCAGCTTCTTGCGCTTGACCGCCTCCAGAAACTGCTCGCGGCTGGTGATGATCCCGAACTGCGTGACGACGTAAGTGTCGGGATTGAGCTGGATGACTTTCTCTTCGATGTAGTTGTTCAGTCCGGAGATGATCGAGACGACGGCGATGATGGTCATCACCCCGATGATCACACCGAGCAGCGTCAGAAAGCTCCGCAGCTTGTGCGTATTCAGTGCCGTAGCTGCAATGCGGATCGTTTCCATTGGCGCTGTTCTCAGTTGTCGGTTGTCCGTTGTCTGTGAGGTGTCGCCTGGGCAAAGACTCCCAGACAACCGACTACGGACAACCGATCACCTACTTACGACTTCTTCTCCGAGTCGCCGTCCTTCTTGTCGCCGTCTTTCTCTTCCTTCTGTTCCTTCACCTTCGAGCCGTCCTTGATGTCGCGCAAGGCGCGGAACGGCCCGGTCACGATCTGCTGCCCTTCCTTCAGGCCGGTGACGATCTCTATCGAGCTCTCGCCGGTGAGGCCGGTTTTGACCGGCACGAACTTCACCGTGCCGGCGTTGTGGACGTAGACGCCTTCCTCATCCTCGGGCTTGGCCAGCTTGGCGGCCGGCTTCGCGCCGTTCTTCGGCACCGGCTTCTCGCGGACGACCAGCGCCTGAATGGGAATCGCCAGCGCCTTCGCGCGCGTGCCGGTCACGATGTCGGCCGACGCGGAGAAGCCGGGGCGGACGCCCGGCGGCGGGTTCTCGATCTGGATCTTCACTTCGAAGTTGATCGCTTCCGTCGCCTGGCCGCCGCCGAGGCCGCGATCGATCGGGCTCGAGCCGACCTCGGTCACGACGCCGTTGAAGGTCTTGTTCGGATAGGCGTCGATGGTGACCGTGGCGTGCTCACCGACTTTCACCGCGGGGATATCGGTCTCGTCGACCTGCATCACCGCCTCGACGATGCTCATGTCGGCGATCGTCATCAGCTTCGTGCCGGCGTTGTTCATCGTGCCGATGACCGCCACTTCGCCTTCCTCGACGGGAAGAGCGGTGACGATGCCGTCCATGGGGGCGGTCATCGTGGTCTTGGACAGCGTGTCGTGCGCGGCGGACACGTTCGAGCGCGCCTGACCGATGCGCTCCTCGATCGCGGAAACGTTGGCGCGCGCGGAATCGAGAGCGGCCTGCTCGCGCTCGAGATCGGCCTTCGGGACGATGTTCTGCTCGTAGTTCTTGCGGGTCCGCTCGTAGGCCTGCTGCGCCTGAGCGAGGCTTGCGCGCGCGGCGTCGCGGTCGGAGAAGAGCACGCGAACCGACGCTTCCGCTCCCTGCGCCGAGGCCGCGAGCTGCTTGCGGTCGATCTGCAGGAGGAAGGCGCCTTTTTTCACGACGTCTCCCTCGCGAACGGCGAGGTTGACGATCTGCCCCATGACGCTTGCCGAGAGATCGACTTTGCGCTGCGCGTCGATCTGCCCGTTTGCCGAGACCTTGCTGGTCAGGTCCGTCCGCTCGACCTTCGCAAACGTGACAGGCGTCCCCTCTTTCCCTTTCGAAGCGATCGAGGCGGCGGCGATTCCGCCGATGGCCAGAATGACGATGACGGCGATGATGATTTTCGTTCTGCGTTTCATGACTTCGTGCTTATACGCAAGGAGCGGCCTCAGGTTACAGGTTTCTCAAACGAACGCTGTCAAGAGCTCACTGCGCAACGTTCAGAAGCACATACAGCTCCTGATGACGCTTCCCGCCGACCTCGTAGTCGAGCGTCGTGCGGACCCCCAGCGGCTCGGTCGGATCGAGCCGGCTCAGGTTCGTGTACGCCGTCGCGGTCATGTTGATGACCTTCGACTGCCCCGGCTCGATGGTCTCGCGCACCATGCGCTCCGCCGGATAGATGCTGAACTGCACCATCCCCGGCCCGGCCTGAATGCGGATGCGCCGGAGAACGATCGGTTCCTTCGACGGATTCGTGATCTCCAGCTCCAGATTCAGCGGCGCGGTCGAGCTCGACCCGAAGAAGAGCGCACTCGACTGGCGCACCTCGATCGCCGGACGCCCCGGCGTCGGAGGCTGGTTGATCGAAGCACAGGCGGCGAAGAGGAGCGCGAGGGGGAGAACGAGTCGTGAGCGCATCGGATGATTCTACGCGCGTCTGCACGGCAACATTTTCGTCGAACTACTACTTCGAAGAATCCTCGAATGGCGCGACGATTTATGAACGCCGGAGGCGTTGCCGGACATTGGCCGGTGGCAAGCGCCGCAAGGAGCGCCGCCACCGGGAGCCGATGTCATTCGATTTTCGACCCCGACGGGGGTCGCAGACGCTCCGGCACTCCTGCCGGAGTGCATTTTCAAACGCGACGAAACCGGTGGCGGCGCGCCTTTCGGCGCTTGCCACCGGCTAATGTCCGTCACGCCTCCGGCGTATTTGGCTGCGGCTTCGCCGCGCCATCACCGCAGGCGTGCAAATGAGAAGCGAGCCGCCTATTCCGGCGGCGCGATCGACGCCCAGACCATCTTGCGCACGGCGATGACATTGTCGTCAATCGCCTGCTGCGTGGCCGAGTTGCCGAGCACGCGCTGCACGTATTGCACTTCCGTCGAGACGAGATTCTGCTGCAGAAGACGCAGCGCCGCCTTGCGGATGTTTCCCTCGGAAACGGGGACCTTCTTCGATTCTTCGCCGCGCGTTTTCGTTTCCACGACGGCTTTCTTCACAACTTTTTTCTTGGCGGCCATAAGTCTCCTATTACGCGGTCGGACGCTCGCGATCCTTCGGGGAACGCGCTTCGCTGACGCGAATGGCCTGGCCGTTCACGTCTTTTCCATCGAGACCAGTAATCGCGGCACGCGCCTCGGGCTCGCTGGCAAACACCAGAAATCCGTAACCGCGCGACTCGCCGCTGGAACGGTCTTTGACGATCTCGGCCGATTCCACGACGCCGAACGCACCGGCCATTTCATTGAGCTGTTCATTGGAGAGGTCTTTGGGCAGATTGCCTACATGCAGTTTCATGGGATTTCCTCCTGGACACATCACTGTGGATCGCAGGCCATGCGATTGGCGCGACTCACATTGGGCAGGTAGCTAAGAAGGTGGGCTCGGTAATCTGACTTAGTTCAGACCGGCCGAAACGCGAAGGAAGGTTCCTCGGCGCATAGGCATCATACGCGCGCCGTGTCCCAATGTCACGATGAATCGCCCGCATGCGAGCGCGACTGCACTGTGATCACAGCTCATAAGAGCCATTGCATTCAAGCGGATGCACTGGGAGGATGGCGTCTCTATGGTCGCAAAAACCGGAGGAGCGGATCGCGTTTCCACAAAGGCCAAGCTCGCTGGCGAGCTGGTCGTGCTCGGCAAGATCCTCGCCGATGCGCGCGAGCGTCATGGGCTCAAACAATCGGAGCTCGCGGAAAAACTCGGACTCCCCGCTTCGTATCTGTCGAAGATCGAGAACGGCACGCGACGGCTCGACGTCATCGAGCTGATTCAGATCGCCGAGGCCATGGGCGCGGATGCGGCGGAACTGATCGCCGACGTCCAGCGCGCGCTCACATCTCCTTCGTGAGCCCCGCCGCCCGCTTGAACGCGAACCACTGATCGCGCGCACGCCAGAAGCGGCTCTGCTTCATCGCCGCGATCTGCTGTTCGAGCGCCTGCCGCTGAAGATTCGCCGCGCCGATCGTTCCGTGCAGTGCCGCAATTTCGTTTCCTCGAATCGCGAGCTGTTGCTCGAGCGCTTTCGCCCGCTCGCGCGCCACGTATCCGTTCAACGAATCGATCGAACCGAGGAAGAAGATGCGCTCCTGTCCGTCGGGAGCGAACGCCGAAACCGTGGCGACCTCGTAGCGAAAGGAGCGGATGCGATCGTGAGGAACCACGATCTCCCACCCCGATTGCGTCGCTCCGGGAGCGCCGAGCCAGGCGGCGACGTCGGGACGCGGATGAAACTCGCGCGTCGACGCCACGACCGTGTCGCCGAGGCGAAGCTCCACGCGATCGGCCTGTGCATCGACAAGCGTCGCCCATCCCGCGAGCCGTACGCCGCGCTCGGTGATCTCGAACTGATCGACGAATCCTTTCGGCGTCCGCCGCTGCTTTGGATCGGCGATCGGAGACGGCGAGACGACGTAAACGTCCTGCCAGTCGGCGAGCGCGCGCGGCATGCGCACGCAGGCGAATGACGGATCGATGGCCGCCACCTGCTCCCGCACCCATCCCTCGGTGACCCACGTCGATCCGTACTCGTTCGTATCGAGTACGCGGCTCTCGCTGTTCGTCGCGAAATGGATTCCGTCGACGCGCTCGGGCGCGATCGATTCGTCATGCACGCTGAAGATCAGAAGTCCCTCGGGCGTCAGCAACTCCGCGAGACGCCGCAGCCACGGCGTGAACGTCGCCGGCGGCAGGTGCGTGAAGAGCGAGGCGACGAAGATCAGGTCGTAGCGCTCCGTGACGATGAGGTTCTCCGGCTGCGTCGTCGAGACGATCGCGCGCACGCCGAACTGTTCGGCCTGAAAGGCCATCCCACCTTCGAGGATGTCACACACGGTGATCTCGTCGGCGAGATGCTCGTGGACCAGGAACCGCGTCAGCCGCCCGTACCCGCTGGCGAAATCGAACATCCGCCGCACCGGCCCGCGCCACTTGGCGATGTGCCGCACGAGATCGAACTGTTCGAGTCCGTTCTGAAAGTAATTCGCAATCGCCCGATCCCGATCGTGATCGAACAGATGAATCGCGAAGTCGAGCATGTCATCACGCTCATCGACCGCGCGATTCAATTCCTCCCACCGCGCGATCCGCGTGCGCAGCAGCGTGTCGACCATCGGATGGGATTCGTGTTTCTCGTAGGCGAGAGCCATGGGCGGGCGGAAAGTAGTCGTCCGGTCGCCAAGTCGTCAAGTCTTCGCGTGAGAAAGAGAACGGGTTCAGCGATGCCTGGGCGACTCGCCGACTCGCCGACTACAATCCCCCGCCATGCGCACGAAGCTCGCCCTCCTCACGCTCTTCCTCGCCGTCACCGCCCTCGGACAGACCGATCCGCGCGTCGATCGCATCTTCAAAGACGTTCCGCTCATCGACGGACACAACGATCTGCCGTGGGAGTACCGCGATCGCGTGAAGAACCATCTCGCGGAGATCGACATCCGCCAGGATCAGTCCAAGCTCGAGAAGCCGCTCATGACCGACATCCCGCGCCTCCGCAAGGGCGGGCTCGGCGCGCAGTTCTGGTCCGTGTACGTTCCGGTCACGCTCAAAGGCGCCGATGCCGTGCAGGCGACGCTCGAGCAGATCGACGTCGTGCATCGCCTCGCCGCGATCTATCCAGACACTTTCGCTCTCGCCCTCACCGCCGACGACGTCACGCGCATTCACAAGAGCGGCAAGATCGCCTCGATGATCGGCGTCGAAGGCGGTCACTCGATCAACAACTCACTCGCCGTGCTTCGTCTGTTCTACGAATCGGGCGCGCGCTACATGACCATCACCCACTCCGACAACAACGACTGGGCCGACTCCGCGACCGCCGCGCCGCAGCACGCCGGCCTCACGAACTTCGGCAAGGCCGTCATCGCCGAGATGAACCGACTCGGCATGCTCGTCGATCTCTCGCACGTCTCCCCCGAAACGATGAACGACGCGCTCGACGTCACCGCCGCGCCGGTGATCTTTTCGCACTCCAGCACGCGCGCGCTCACGAACCACGCGCGCAACGTCCCCGACGAAGTCCTTCGCCGCCTCCCGCAGAACGGCGGCGTCGTCATGGTCACCTTCGTCCCCGGCTTCGTCTCCGAGCCCGTGCGCGCCTACGGCGCCGAACGCACCGCCGTTGAAGCGAAGCTCAAGGAGCTGAATCAGGGCCAGCCCGCGAAAGTGAAAGACGAGCTCGCAGCCTGGGACGCGGCGCATCCCAAAGTACACGCGACGCTGAACGATGTCGCCGACCACATCGAGCACGTCATGCAGATCGCCGGCGAAGACCACGTCGGCATCGGCGGCGACTTCGACGGCATCACCTCGACCCCGCAGAACCTCGACAGCGTCGCCGACTACCCCAAACTCTTCGCCGAGCTCCTCCGCCGCGGCCACTCCGAGGAACAGCTCCGCAAGCTCGCCGGCCTCAACGTGCTCCGCGTGATGAAGCAAGCCGAGGCCGTCGCCGCGCGTTTGCAGAAAGAGAAGCCGGCCGGGGATGCGTTGATTGGGGAGTTGGACAAGTAGAGAAACCTGGGCACGCAGGCACACGGGCTCATAGGCTCATGGGCTCACAGTTACCACGCGGCTATGAGCGTGTGTGCCTGTGAGCCTGTGAGCCTCTGAGCCCGTGAGCCTCTGAGCCTTATCATCCCGCCGATGTCCCGCTCCCCCCGCTCCCGCCAGCAACCGGCCCGGCTCCCTCTCGCCCTCACGCCGCTCCTCGGGCGCGCGCGTGAGCTGGACGAAACCGCGCGGCTGTTGCGCGGCACGCGGTTGCTCAGCATCACCGGCGCGGGCGGCAGTGGAAAGACGCGGCTCGCGCTGGAGCTGGCGCATCGCGTGCGCGCGGCATTCGGGGAGGTCGTGTGGGTGGAGCTGGCGCCGATCGGCGACGCCGAGCTCGTGGCGCGGCAGATCCTCGATGCCATGGGGGTCCGCGAGCTTGCGGCCGAGGATGTGCTGCAGGTCGTCATCGACACGGTGCGCGATCGGACGATCCTCTTCGTCCTCGACAACTGCGAGCACCTCGTGCACGCCAGCGCCGTCGTCGCCGAGGAAATTCTGCGGAGCTGCCCAAACGCGACGATCCTCACCACCACGCGCGAAGCGCTGGGTATCGGCGGCGAACAGACCTGGCTCGTGCCACCGTTGTCGGAAGCCGACGCCATGCTGCTCTTCATGGAACGCGCGCGCGCCGTCGTGCCGTCGTTTCAGGGCACTGCAGAGAGCGACGAAGAAATCGTCCGCCAGATCTGTCGCAGGCTCGATGGCATTCCGTTGGCAATCGAGCTCGCGGCCGCGCGCGTGAAGGTGCTGACGCTCGACGACATCGCCGCGCGACTCGACGATGCCTTTCGCCTCCTCGCCTCGGGATCGCGCACCGAGCCTCGTCATCGCACGATTCACGAAACGATCGACTGGAGCTATCGCCTGCTCTCCGATGCCGAGCAGTCGCTGTTTCGGCGGCTGGCGGTGTTCTCCGGAACGTTCAGTCTCGCAGCGGTGGAGCAGATTGTCGGTTCGGCGGACGCGCTGGAATTGCTTTCCGCGCTCGTCGATAAATCGCTGGTGATCGCCGAAGGGGCGCAGTATCGACTGCTCGACACCGTGCGCCAGTTCGCGGCGGAGAAGCTCGAGGAGTCGGGCGAACGCGAAACCTATCGCGAACATCACGCGCGTCATTTCGTTGCGCTCGTCGAGGCGACGGCGCCGCGGCTCTTCGCCGGCGCCGCCGATCCGTCGGCGCTAAAGAAGATCGATCAGGACATCGGAAACATCCGCGCCGTGTTCGACGACGGCAATCCCGAGCTCGCGTTGCGCCTCCTCTACGCGCTGCACTGGTACTGGTTCGCGCGCGGTCAGTTTCACGAGGCACGGCGACGCGTCGCCGCGGCGATGACCAGCAGCGCCGACGTCGATCCGGTGATTCGCGCGCGCGCCACGATCGCCGCCGGCAACTCCGCGGCATGGCAGGCGGAGTGGTCGTCGCTTCGCCCCGCGATCGACGATGCAATCGCAACGCTGCGCGGTACGAACGATCTCCGCGCGCTCACCGAGGCCGTGCGACTCCTCGGCACCGCGCAAGCGTTTGCCGAAGGCGATCCCGACGGCGCGATGACAACGCTCGCCGAAGCGCTCGAAATCGCGCGAAGGCACGGCCGCGACGTCGGTGTCGCATTGACGCTCTACTGGATCGGCCTCGTCGCGCAGCTCCGCAACGATTGGCTCGCCGCGCGCGCGGCGTTCGAGGAAGCGCACCAGATCGGCGTGGCGCTCGATCACAAGCCTGCCACCGCACATCCGCTCACCGCCCTCGGACACGTCGCGCTCGTCGAAGGAAATCGCGACGAAGCGCTCGACGCGTTCCGCCGCGCGCTCGAGCTACACGCCGAGAACGACGATCGCTGGGGCCTCACGCAAGTCGTCGAGGGCATCGGCCTCGCGCTTCTCGACGGCGGCGACGCCGAGACCGGCACGCGTCTCCTCGCCGCGGCCGCCGCGGCATGGCTGCACCTCGGCGCGCGCCCCGGTCGCGGCGCAACGTTCGAAGAAGAAAAGAGTGGCCGCATCCGCGAAGCGCTCGGCGACGATCGCCTGCGTCTCGCGCTCGCCTCCGGCGCCGCCATGCCCTACGACGCGATGATCGCCCTCGCGCGCGAGTCCCTTGCGGCAGTTCACGCCGGCAGCGCTTCGCTGCAAGTACGCGCCCTCGGCACGCTGGAGATCCTGCGCGACGGAATCGCCCTCGAAGAATCGGCACGCGCGCGCGAACTGCTGGTCTTCCTCCTCAGTCATCCCAACGGCCGCACGAAGGAACAGATCGGCGCCGCGCTCTGGCCGGACGCCGATCCCGCGCGCCTGCGCAACAACTTCCACGTCACGCTGCACCGGCTGCGCAAACTGCTCGGCGGCCCGGAATGGATCGTCGCCGACGGCGAGACTTACACGCTCGATCGCAAAGGCGGCATCGAATACGACGCCGAGGTCTTCGAGCGCGAAGCCGGCGCCGCGATGCGAGCCCGGAACGCCGACCGCCTCGTGCGCGCCGTCGAGCTCTATCGCGGCGATTTCTTCGAGAACGCAAGCAGCGGCGAATGGCACCTCGAGATCCGCGATCGCCTCCGCGACCTCTACGCCCGCGCCCTCGACCAACTCGCCCGCCTCCGCGTCTTCGAAAACGATTACGCCGCAGCTGCCGATGCCTATCGCAAACTCACCACCCTCGACGACCTCGACGAAGAAGCCGCCGCCGGCCTGATCCACGCCCTCGAAAAACAAGGCGACCACGCGGGCGCGGTGCGCGCCTGGGAACGCCTCGCGCGCGCACTCAAACGCGAGCTCGGCGTGTTCCCGACGGTGGAGCGACCGTAGCGAGTCTTCGAGTCGTCGAGTCGGCAAGTCGCCGAGAAGCTCATCGAGAGCAACAAACGACATGTCATCCCGAGCGTAGCGAGGGACCTGGGTGGGAGTGCGGCATGAAGAACGTGTTGAGCGCCCCCGCCCACCCAGGTCCCTCGCTCGACGCTCGGGATGACAGCCCCGTGCGCAGTGAGAACCCGGCGACTCGAAGACTCGAAGACCCGACGACTTGTAAGCACCGCCCGTAAGCACCCCGTAAGCGCCCCACCCTACCCTCCGCACCATGGCACGCTACCTCTTCGCTCCGATGCCCTTCACCGGTCACGTCAATCCCGGCTTGCCGATCGCGCGCGAGCTCGTGCGGCGTGGTCATGACGTCCGCTGGTACTCCTCGGCACGATTTCGTCACGCGATCGAAAGCGCCGGCGCGCGCTGGGTTCCGTTCCGCGAGGCGATGAATCTCGACGACGAGCAGATCGACAAACTGCCCGGCCGCCCGGCGCAGGGCATCAAGCAAATGCAGTACGACATCAAGAACGTCTTCGTCGAATTCATCCGCGGCGCACTGCTGGACCTCGAACAGGAACTGCGCCGCGAGCCCGTCGACATCATCGTCGGTGACAACGCCGCTGCCGTCGTCGAAGCCGTGCACCAGCGTTTCGGAACTCCGTGGGCGCTCTATGGCATGAGCGTGCTGACACTCTCGAGTCGCGACACCGCGCCGTTCGGCCTCGCGCTCAAGCCGAGCTCCACGCCGCTCGGCCGCATCCGCAACAAAGTTCTCTACTGGCTCGTCGACAACGTTCTTTTCCGCGAAGCCAATCGCTACAACGCCCAGCTGCGCCGCGAGATCGGCATTCCGCCGCTGGGGCGGAGCATCTTCAACTTCGGCATGGACGCCGATCTCTATCTGCAGAGCGGACTGCCGTCGTTCGAATACCCGCGCACCGATCTCCCGCCGAACGTCCACTTCATCGGCGCGCCAAAACCGCAGGCACCCGCCGACTGGACACCGCCGTCGTGGTGGCATCGCCTCGACGGCAAGCGCGTCGTCCTCGTCACGCAGGGGACGATCAACAACGACTACGATCAACTCATCCGGCCGGCGATTCGCGCGCTCGCGAATGAAGATGTCTTCGTCGTGGTTACGACGGGCAGCAAGCCAGCCGCGGCCGTGGAAATCGATCCCTTGCCCGGCAACGTCGTCGTCGAGCGATTCGTTCCGTACGCGCAACTCATGCCGCGCGTGGACCTACTCCTTACCAACGGCGGCTTCGGCTCCATCCAGATCGCGCTGGCCGAAGGAGTGCCGATCGTCGCCATCGGAAAAACAGAAGAGAAACCGGAAATCGCCAATCGCGTCGAATGGTCAGGAGTGGGAATCGGACTGAAAGTGCTCATCCCGACCGAAACACAAATCCGTGACGCCGTGCGCCGCGTATTCACTACACCGACATACGCAGCACGCGCCGAAGCATTTCACTACGAACTGGCAACCCTCGACGCCGCCAACCGCGGCGCCGACTTGCTCGAAGAGCTCGCGGACGAAGACGTCCTCGAGCAAAGCGCCTGAGAGGAACCCCATGACCGGCATCGGACTCGTCGCAGTCTTTCTCATGATCTTCGTCACCGTCTCCCGCGACGATCACGAATAGGAAACGCGCGCCTACTGGACCGCCGGCGTCCCGCCGGCTGGGACGGCGGCGTCCCGCCGCCGTCGCGCTTGGCGGCAGAAACGACGTCAGGTCAACTTGGAAGATCGCCGAAAAAAGACGAGACGTCTCTTCGTGGATTCTCCGGTAACCAACCGTTCATAGGCGTGGCGGCTCACCCCGACTCGTGCTCAAGACGCCGAGGATCTCAACGCGATTCTCGGCGTAGTTCGGCCGGTAGTAGAGATAGTGCTGCGTACCTGCCAAAAGGATCCGTCGCACGTCGAGGAGGTCGGAGTCCTCGGCCAACGGACCAGCCTCTGGATACTCTGAGATCAATTCGAAAGCTCTCTTCAGCTCGTCTCGAAAAAGCGCCGGAGCCTTCGTTCGATTCTTCCGCCACCATCGAGCTTCATGCCGAATCTGTTGGTCGGCAAGCGACGTTCGCTTGATTTGCAGCGCCACAGGTCAGTTTGTATCGTCAAGCTTGGCGAAAACGTCGCCATCGACAAATTCACCGCGGTCTGCCTGGCCGATCGATTGAAGAAGAAGCTTTTTTTCTTCCGCTGAGACTCTAAACGACACCTGATCGTCATATCCCAGGATCGTGACCCGCTCCCCTTCGGAGAATGGCTCACCCTCGACAACGATCTGCCCACGCGTGACGGTTCCGGTCGCGATCTTCACTCGCTCATTCTACCTTCTCAACGGACCCCCGAGCTTCTGTCGTGAGAAACGTGATCTCAGCCTGGTCATCGGAAGGGTCCCGAAGGCGACCGGCGCGATGGAACATACGTCAGGAATTCGCAGCGACTCTGACTCGCGAGTACAGAAACTCCGGTGCCAGGTCCGCCCCGTTTGGCCACGCGAGCGTCCCGTACTCAGCGACCTCGAACCTCTGAAAAAACGTGACATCTCTCAGCGGCTCGAACACGGGACCCCACAGCTCGTCCGAGAGATCGACCTCGCCCTCGATGCCGTCGGCGAACCGAAGCCAGATCGTGTAGTCCTTCATGTAGCGCGCATCAGTGACGGTGTAGTGCATGGCTAGTCCAACGGTTCGATCGAGACGAGCGGCAACCGTTCTTCCGCCCGCTTCCAGTTCTCGCGGAGCTCACCGCGATGCAGCTCCAACCACTCGATGATAAGTCCAAGCGCCCGTTTCGGCATTTCACCGTTGACCGCACCGTCGCCGATCGCGACGGTCACTTCGTGGCCTCCGTACCACGCATGAAAGTGCGGTGGTCCGTGCTCTCGATAGTTCATCGTGATGATGATCCCGAAGAACCGGCTGAGGATGGGCATCCGCGAATATTACCGTCCGTCGCCTTCGCTGCCCCGCATCACCCTTGGCCGACAACGTCACCCCCGCTCCCCCGCCAACATCCCGCACGCCGCGTGTTTCGCCGCGCCGCCCGAGTACCGCCGCACTACCGGAATCCCGAGCGTGCGTAGTGCGTCGCGAAAGCGCGCAAGCTCCGCGTCGTCGGCGCGTTGGTAGCCGTCCGGCCGCGCGTCGTTGACGTCGATGAGGTTGAGGCGGAGGGGGATGCCGGCGAAGAGCTCGCGCAGGGCTTCGACTTCGTCGTCGCCCGGTGTTGATGCCGCCGAGGACGACCCAGGCGATCGTGGTGCGTCCGCCGGTGGCGTGTTGGTAGGCGCGGACGGCGTCGGCGAGCTCGCGGACGGGCCACGCTGCCGCTTTCGGCATGAGGGCGCGGCGGCGGGCGTCGATGGCGGAGGTGAGGGAGATGATGAGGCGGTACGGGTGGCGCTCGGCGGCGAAGCGAAGGATTGCGGGGACGAGGCCGACGGTGGAGATGGTGATCGCTTTCGCGGCGATGCGGCCGCCGCAGGGATGCGCGAGGATCTCGGCGGCGCGGATGACGTTGGCGTAGTTGTGGAGCGGTTCGCCCTGGCCCTGGAAAACGGCGCCGGTGACGGTGCCCGGCGCTTCGTCGCGCACGGCGACGAACTGGGCGACGATCTCCCAGCCTTCGAGATGGCGCGTGAGGCCGAGGCGGCCGGTCGCGCAGAAATCGCAGGCCATCGCGCAGCCGGCCTGGCTGGAGAGGCAGATGGTGAAGCAGCCTTCTTTCTCGAGAGGAATGCGCACCGCTTCAGCGACCGCGCCGTCGGGAAATCGGAAGAGGTATTTCACGAAGCCGTCGGATGGATCCGTGGCGCGTTCGACGATCTCGGGGCGCTGGCGATCGACGAGTTGCGCGATCGCGACTTCGACGCTGCGCGGGATGGGGCGCGAGGTCGGATAGCCGTCGCGTCCGTGGGCGATGGCGTGGGCGAGGACGCGGCGGGCTTCGGCGTCGCGGATTGCGATGTTGTGCGCGCGGAGGTGCGATGCGAGGTCTTCGGGGAACAAGCCGAAGATGTGAGGGATGCGCGTGGCTCCTTTTGCCGCCGAGGACGGCGGCGCTCCGCTGGAATCGGTTGTCCGTTGTCGGTTGTCGGTTGGCTGTGCAGCATCGTGAATCGCGGACAACCGACAACCGACAACGGACAACTGAGCTTCGCTCATCGCGCTGCCTCGAGAAAGGCATCCACGTCTTCTTCGCGCGTATCGAACGCGGTGACGAGGCGGACGGCGTCGGGGCCGAAGATCGTCCAGTCGTAGTAGACGAAGCCGGGGATCTCGCGCGGCAATCGCGCGAAGACGACATTCGCTTCGACGGGATGGATCACGCGCGAAAGTCCCGCGGCGAGGCGCTGGGCCATGGCGTTGGCGTGGCGCGCGTTGCGCAGCCAGAGATCGTCGATGAGGTAGGCCTCGAGCTGCGCGGAGAGGAAGCGCATCTTCGAAAGGCGATGTCCGCCGCGATGCCAGAGCGGTGCGAGCTCCCGCGCGAGCGTGGGATCGAAGGCGATGATGACTTCCGCGGCGAGCGCGCCGTTCTTCGTCGCGCCGAGGACGAGGGCGTCGACGCCGGCGCGCCAGGTGAGATCCGCGGGCGCGACGTCGAGGTGCGCGACGGCGTTCGCGAAGCGCGCGCCGTCGAGATGAACCTTGCAATCGTGCGCGTGCGCGACCTCCCCCAACGCGCGCAGCTCCTCCGGCGTGTACACCGTCCCTGCTTCCGTTGCCTGCGTGAGGCTCACGCACGACGACAAGCCGATGTTCCCGATCGCGTGTGCCAGCGCTTCCGGTGCGAGCTTCCCTTGCGCGCCGGGAACAGGAATCAGCTTCGCGCCGCCGCTGAAGAACTCCGGCGCGCCGAGCTCCTCGCGATGCACGTGCGCCTCTTCGTGGCAGAACACCGCGCCCCAGGGCTTCGTCATCGCGCCGATCGTGAGCGCGTTGCCGGCGGTCCCGGTGATAACCGGAAAAATCGCCACCTCGTGTTCGAAGATCTCGGCGCAACGCTGGCGCAGGCGCTCGGTGATGGCGTCGCCGCCGTACGATTTGATCGTGCCGGCGCTCGCGCGCGCGAGTGCTTCGAGGATCTCCCGCGATGCGCCGTGCGTGTTGTCGGAGCGGAAGTCGAGGGTCACGCCGGTTTCATATCACGACGCGGCCGGCAGGATCTGGTTCCGCGCCACGGCGGCGCGTCCGACGATCGCGTTGCGCAGCCAGGAGCGTCCCGTTTCCTGTTCGATGAGCGCACGCGCCTCGGGCATCTCCAGGAACGCGCGCGTGTGCAGACGCGGATCGTTGAAATTCGCGAAGAAGGCGTTCGCGAGGTGCTGGCGTCCGCTGTGATTCTCGGCGCGGCCGTCGCTGCCGTACTGCGCGATGAGGATCTCCTTCGCCGGCGCGGTGATCGGCTCGAGGAAGAGATTGTTGAACGCGCAGGCCCAGCGGGCGTGCTCTTCGTAGAAATCATCAAACGTTTCGCTGATCCACTGCGCATCGAACGGACCGTCGCCACGCGCGGCGATGCGCGCGACGAGATGGCGCGCCTGCTTCACGCCGCTGTTCGCACCTTGCGCGGCGACGGGATCGTAGGCGATCGCGGTGTCGCCTAGTGCGGCGATGACGCGGCCCGAAGGAAGTGTGGCGAAGGGCTTGCGGACCGTCGGCGCGATGCTGCCGGTGAGCCAGCCGAGAGGATCGGCGAGTTTCATCGCGCGCACCCAGGAACCGCTCCAGGGAAAGAGCTCCTCGACGATCGACTTCGTGATCGCCAGCACTTCCTCACCGCTCTTCGCGCCGTCGTAGCGGTCGATGCGCGAGCCCGGCTTGGCCTCGGCGACGATGTTCCAGGACGGCCCGTGGTCGCGATGCAAGTACGGGACGAGAAAGATCTCGCCGTCAGTGCCGAGGAACTCGAACTTCACCGGAAGGAACGGACAGCCGTCGACCGACATGCGTCCCGTGGCGACGACCATCGCCAGCTTGCGTTGCGGCGCGTCGAACTGCGAGCGCACGGCATCGCGCTCGAAGAGCCGCGCGAGTTCGCCTTTGCCAGCGGCGACGATCGTGAGGTCGTGATCGGCGGCGATCGCTTCTATGCGATCGACGGTGATGTTCTCGACGATCACCCGTCCGCCGCGATCTTCGAGCTCGTTCATCCAGCGATGACATTGCAGGCGCATGTCGATGGCGAAGAACGGCCGCGCCCCGCGGCCGAAGAGGCGGATGAGCTGATTGTGTTTCGTCGGACAGAACGTGAGGAACACGCCCTCCCCGCGCGGCGCGACGTCTTCCCAATGCGCCAGTCCAAGCTCACGCTCGTACGCAAGCGCTATGTCGAACCGCGCCGCGGTGCCGGTGGGACGCGACTCGTTCAGCCACTGCTCCGCGGTGCGATCGGAGTAAAGCGTGACGTCGATCCCTTCGCGCCGCAGGCCGTGCGCGGCGAGGAGGCCGATGATGCCGGAGCCGATCAGAGCAACTCGCATGATGGAATTCAATGTAGCGGGAAGGGTGGCGCGTTGCTGTGAACGAATCACTACGAAGTTGTCAGTTGTCAGTTGTCAGTTGTCGGGAGGCATCGCAAGTTGCACGGACAACCGACAACCGATAACCGACAACCGCGCAAGCGCGCAAGCGCCCGCGAGATAATGCGCGCCGCGTGCTCGGCCTCGCGATCGAAGCGTTTCTCGCCATCGTCCTCTTCGGCTCCATTCCGGTGACGGTGAAGTCGATCGCCGCGAACCCGTACACGATCGGCATCTTCCGCCTCGCGCTGGCGACGTTCGGGCTCGGCGCGGTGATGGCGGTGCGTGGGGAGTTGAAACGCGTCGCGCGCGCGGATCTCGTCCGCTTGGCGGCGATCGGCTTTCTCTTCTTCGGACACTGGCTGACGCTCTTCCTGGCGATCAAGGCGTCGTCCGCGTCGATCGTGTCGATCGGGCAGTCGACGTACGGCATCCATTTGCTGCTCCTCGGCGCGATCTTCCGCCGCGAGCGCGTCCATGCAAGCGACATCGCCGCGGTCCTGCTCGCCGCCGCCGGCGCGATCTTCCTGATCCCCGACCTGCACCTCACCCAAGGCGCCGCGTTCGGGATGCTGCTCGCGTCGGCCAGCGCGCTGATGTACGCAAGTCTGCCGCTCCTTCATCAGCGCTGGTCGCATCTCTCCGATTCGACGCGCTCTCTCGGCCAGTTCGCGTTTGCGTTTCTCTTTTTCCTTTGCTTCCTCGGCAAAGCAGAGTGGCATCTCGCCCCGCGCGACTGGGCCGGTCTCCTCTACCTCGCGATCGGAGTCACGCTCCTCGGCCACAGTCTCTGGGTCCGCGTGACGACGCGTCTCTCGCCGCAAGCGACGAGCATCATCTACTACGGCAACATCCCCATCGCCGTCTTCCTTGGCGTCGCACTCCTGCACGAGCCCTTCACCACGCGAACCGCCATCGGCGCCACCCTCATCGTCGGCGGCAGCATCTTCGGACTCCTGCGCCGCGCCGCGCGCGGCGGTTCCCCTCAACTCGTCGCCGACTAGGAGCGCAGGCAGTCACGCGGGTCACGGTAGACAGGCGACAGGGAACGCTTGCTCAACCGGCAAGCGTCCCCCGTTTACTGTCCACTGTCATCACTAAGGCGGCCGGCAGCCAAGGATGCCTGCGCTCCATCGCATGTCGCTGGTGCCGTCCCGTCGACAACTGACAACCGACAACTGACAACCGCGGCGTCAGCCCGCGTACGACTCATCCTGCTCGATCCTCGACAACACCCAGTCGAAATCGGCGCGCGTCAGTTTACCGCCGCAGTAGTCGCAGATGCCGCTGGCGCCGGCGACGACCTGCGCGCCGCAGTTAGGGCAGGGGACTTTGCGCGTACCGTCGGCGGCGGCGCGGGTGCGGATGAAGGTCCAGTACTCGCTCCATTTCCGGAGCTGCGTTTGCGAGCCGGCGACGACGTGGCCCGATTCGTCGACCGTGTGGTCGCGGCCCTGCGCCCAGAGGCGCACGGTGATCGATTCGTAGAAGGCGTCGGCGTCGATCTTCACCGGCACGACGTTCGTGATCGCGAAGTCGGACACGATGTTCTTGAGGTGCTGTTTCTTGTAGGCGTCGATCCAGTAGCGGTGCATCTGGAAGAGGCTCTCGCTCTCCAGGGGACGGACGCGTTCCCAGTCGCGCGCGGTCCAGGCGTCCTGTAGATCGATGGCGATCGACTGCAGGCGGGTTGCGAACGCCGGCCAGGCGAAGCTCGGGTTGGCCGCTTCGAATGCCGCGCGCCGTTCGGCGAGCTGCGGCTGATAGACCGTCGGCAGCTCCGTCCCCCGCTCCGGCACATTCGACGTCAAGAGCGGCCCGCGACTCTCGCGCGTCAGCAGTGCGATGCCGCGCACGAACCACTGGAATGCGCCGTTCTCGATTTTCACACCGCAGTACTCGCACGCCCCATCAGTGCGCGTGTGCAGCGCCGCGCCGCAGCGCGGACAGTGATCGGCCTTCGACTCCCCTGGCGTCGGCGAAGCGAGATCGCGCGCACGCTCCAGCGTCCACTGCTCGCGCACATACCAGCTCGAGGCGCCCGCCGCCGCGATCTCCGTGGAATTGCTCTCGAACGTCACGGCGACGCTGACCACCGCTTGATCGAGCCGCTGCACGCCGCCCACCTGGAACGATCCGATCACCACGCCGCGCACTTCCTTCAGTCCCGGCGGATTGCGCGATTGCAGCGCGCGTCGCGCGGCGTCGCTGAGATACGGCGCATAGCGATCGAGGTCTCCCTTGCCGCGCGCCTCGTGTGCCCGCGCGTAAAGCGAGTAACAGAAGTCGCTGAACGTGATCGACGAGAAGTTCGGATCGAAACGGCGCAGCTCCTCGAGCCGCGTTCCGGCGACGCTCGCCGGCGCAGCAGCAGCCGTGCTCACGGTGAAGACCGAGACCTTGTTCTTCCGGCCAAAGAATTTCACGACGACGACGATCACCACGATGTCAATCGGAATCCCGATGGCCGGATGCTGGATGGTCAACTCGAGCAGCAGCCGGAAGAGGACGTAGACCAGCTCCGCACCGATCCCGCCATCGCCGCCGCCACTCGATCCGCCGCCCGAATACGAATCGCCGCCGCCCACGCGCGCAAATGCAGCGAACGCGCAGAAGAGCGCGAGCACCAGCAACAGCGCACGGCGGAACGTTACTCGCTCACGAATGGCACGTTGCACAGCTCGTCCACGTCTCCTTCGCACACGGGTAGATGGCATTCCAGTACAGGCGTCAGCGCACGCACGGTCGCCAGCAGTGTCGACGTCGTCGCGCCGCGCACGCGCGCGGCGGAGACGACTTGCGTCCACTCCTCCGCCGGCACACTCGTCAGCACTCCGCGGTCCGCAACGATCTCGACGCGCCGCTCCAGCACCGACAGAAACACGAGCACGCCCGTCTCCGCGGATGTATTCGCCACGCCGCGATCATGAAACACCGCCGACGCCGTCGCATGCACCTGCGCCGTCCGCTCGCGCTCCCGCGTCATTACCCGCCGCAAGGGATCGCTCTTCGACGCCGCGATGAGTCCGATGACCCAGGCGATCACGACATCCCCCACCACCCACACCGGCTGAAACGACCACGGCGAGAACAGCAGCACAACCAGTGCAACCAACGCGACCAACGACGCAAACCGAGCATCCGCATGCGCATACGACCCCGACCGCGACCGAACCTCGACGACCACCTCCGCACACGATCGCAACTCGAGCTCGCGCACAGCCTCGGTCAAGGCAGCAGCAACGGTGGGATCGACGAGCACGGGATGCATTCTATGTCCTCGAGTGCTTATACGAGACGAGCGAAGCGGTGCGGTTCTGTGTAGTGCTGGCCGCCCTCGGCCGGCAGGCAGAACGAGGCGCGCGCCGTTTCGAGGTTACGTCTGGCGCGAGAACCGACGGTCGAGGGCGGCCGTCGCTACACAGAACCGCCGAAGCCTGCGGCTTCTGTACAACAGGCGCAAAACCCCAGACAACCGACAACCGACAACCGATAACCAACTTCCCCCCTGCCGAAAGTCACCCATCCCCCTCACCCCCTCCGGCACATGTGCATTCGCGCACGGCTCTCTACATTGCACGCATGCACAACGACACCGTCATTCACATCGGCAACGTCGACAAGACCTATCGCCTCGGACGCATCGACGTTCTGGCGCTGCACGACATCACGCTCGACATCGCTCGCGGCGATTTCGTCGCGCTGGCGGGGCCTTCCGGGAGCGGGAAGACGACGCTGCTCAATATCATCGGCTGCATCGACAAGCCCGATCGTGGGCGCGTCGTCGTCGATGGCATCGACGCCACCGCCGTTCCGCTGCATCGCCTGGCGGCCACGCGGCGCGACACGCTCGGCTTCGTCTTTCAGACATTCAACCTCGTGCCGGTGCTCACCGCGTGGGAGAACGTCGAATATCCGCTGCTGCTGAAAGGCATCGCCAAAGCGGAGCGGAGGAAACGCGTCGCGCACTGGCTCGAGGTCACCGGCATCTCCGCGCAGGCCAAGCAGAGACCCGATCAACTCTCCGGCGGACAGCGGCAGCGCGTCGCCATCGCGCGGGCCATGGCCGGCGAGCCGAAGCTCGTCATCGCCGATGAGCCGACGGCGAATCTCGACTCCGAGACCGCCGCGCGCATCCTCGATCTCCTCGCCGACATCAATCGCACCACCGGCTGCACGTTCGTCTTCTCCACCCACGATCCCTCGCTCATCTCACGCGCCGGCCGCGTCGTTCGCATCCACGACGGCCGCATTTCCAGCAACGGAGGCCACTGATGTTCACGCGACTCGCACTCCGCAACATCTTCCGCAACCGCCGCCGCTCGGCCATCACGCTGGCCGTGATCGTCTTCGGCGCCGTCGGTCTGATTCTCTTCGGCGGCTACAAGGCCATCACGTTTCGCGGCCTTCGCGAGAGCACGATCCGCGGACGCATCGGCCATTTGCAGATTTTCCGCGCGGGCTACGCGACGCACCAGTCGCAAAAGCCGCTCGAGTACGCGCTCGACGACCTCGCCTCGATCCGCACCGCGATCGAGCGCGATCCGCGCGTCCAGTTCACCGCCGCGCAGACGACGCTCATGGGCCTCGCCGGCAACGGCGAAAAGTCGGAGACGTTCATCGCCACCGCCGTCGAGCCGGCGAAGGACAACCAGATGCGCGGCCAGAAGATCGTCTCCGGCACCGAGCTGCCGAACAATGAGAGCGACGCCGTGCTCGTCGGCAAGGGACTGGCCGAATCGCTGAACGTGAAGCCGGGCGACTACATCACGCTCATGACGACGACCACTACCGGCTCGCTCAACGCCATCGACGCGCGCGTCGCCGGAGTCGTGATGAGCGGCGTCAAGGAGTACGACGACCGTTCGATCAAGATGTCGCTCGCCGGCGCGCAGCAACTCCTGCAGACGCCGAAGGTCGAGAAGCTGCTCGTGTTTCTCAAGGACACCGACGACACCGCGACCGTGCAAAAGGATTTTTCGAAGCTGTTCGCCTCGCGCAAATGGTCGCTGGAGATGAAGAACTGGTCGGAGCTGGCGAGTTTCTACCACCAGGTCGTGCTGCTCTACAACGGCATCTTCGGCTTCCTCGGCATCATCGTCTTCGCCGTCGTCGTCTTCAGCGTCGCCAACACGATCGCCATGTCGACGTTCGAGCGCACGCGCGAGATCGGCACGCTCATGGCCGTCGGCACCACGCGTCGCCAGGTCTGGCGGATGTTCTTCGCCGAAGGCATCCTCCTCGGCTTTCTCGGCGGCCTCCTCGGACTCGCCGCCGGCGCGCTCCTCGCCTGGCTCATCAACCAAGGGAACGTCATGCTCCCGCCTCCTCCGGGCTACACCGTCGGCTACCGCCTCACGATCCTGCTGCAGCCGCCGGTCATGCTCACCGCATTTCTCATCGCACTCGTCACCGCCACGCTGTCGTCGATCCTGCCGGCGCTCAAAGCGTCGCGGATGAAGATCGTCGACGCACTGGGACACATTTAGAACGGTAGACAGTAGACGGGTAACGGGGCTTGTGAGAAGCCGCACCCACTTCGCTCACGATCCCTGTCTACCGTCACCTGTCTACCTGGAGAATCCAATGAAACGAACACTCATCGCACTCACGTTCCTCACACTCTCCGCACACGCGCAAGACGCCACCTCCATCCTCGCGCGCAGCGATGTCTATCGCAATCCGCTCGACAGCTTTTCGATCGACATCGAGCTGACGAGTTTCGAGAAAGCCTCCAGCTCGACGTCGAAGTTTCGCGTGTACGGCAAGGGCTCGGATCGCAGCGTCGTCGAGTTCGTCGCGCCCGCCGCGGACAAGGGAAAGTACCTGCTCATGCTGCGCGACGCGATGTGGATTTATCTGCCGAGCGCGAGCCGCCCGATTCGCATCTCGCCGCTGCAGCGGCTCATGGGGCAGGCCTCGAACGGAGACGTTGCGCGGACGAGCTTCACCGTCGACTACAACGCCACCGGCGCGAGTGAAGACGGCAACGCCTGGATCGTCGAGCTCGAAGCGAAGGATCCGGCGCTGTCGTACAAGCGCGTGCGACTCTGGATCGATCGCACGACTTACGAGCCGCAACGCGCCGATTTCTACGTTGCCTCGGGGAAGCTGCTCAAGCGCGCGCACTACCGCGGATTCGGCACGATGGGCGGCCGCCGCGCGATCACCGAGGTCGAGATCGAGGATCTCCTGCGCGCAGGCAATCGCACGGTCATGCGCTACTCGAACCTCGTCGCGCGCGAAAACCCCGACAAACTGTTCACGCGAGACGGATTGGGGAAATGGTGACGGTTGGACCGCCGCCGTCTCGGCGGCTGGGCTGGCGGCGTCCCGCCGCCGGCGCGCGCGGCGAGACGCCGCGCGCCCAGCCGGCGAGGACGCCGGCGGTCCAACGGGTCCTCACGCTTTTCGCGCTTCTCTTCCTCCCCCTCCCCCTCCACGCCGCCACCCTCCGCGTGTTCGGCTCGGCTGGCGCGGAGTCGCAGCTCACGCCGGCGAATGAGCGGTCGCCGCTGAATCCGCACAACATCGCCGGCATCCCCGGCCAAACGAACGTCGCCGACTTCAGCGTCTTCGCCGAGGCGACGCCGGAGAGTCGGGCGTGGAAGGTGCACGTGAAACTGCGCGGCGACGCCTCCGATCGCTCCGACGAGCGCCTCTCCCTCGGCGAAGCATTCGTGCAGGTTCGCGCAACCTCGTGGCTCGACCTCGGCGCGGGGCGCGTGATCGAGAAATGGGGCACGGGCTACGGCTGGTCGCCCACCGCATTCGTCGGACCGTCGAAAAATCCCACCGATCCGAACGATCGTCGCTCGCAATACGAAGGCATCGACATGCTGCGCGCCGATGCGTTCGTGAAAGAGACGAGCCTCTCGATCTACGCGCTCCGCCACGGCGCGTTCGCCGCGCGCGCCTATCGCCTCATCGCCGGCACCGACGTCTCGCTCGCGTATCGCCGCGATCGCGATGCCACGCGCGCCGGTCTGAGCCTCTCCCGCGTCTTCGGCGATGCGCTCGAGCTGCACGCGGAGATCGCGCGATCGCGGGCGACGACGCAGGCCGTCGCCGGCATGCAGTACACGATCGGCAGCACCAACCTCGTCGCCGAGGTCTTTCACGGAACGGACGGACTCACGAGCAGTGAGTGGGATCGCTTCCGCGAGCTCGCCGCCACCGGCGACCTGCTCCGCGCGAATCACGATTACACGCTGCTCCGCATGGGGCGCACGTACTCGTTCCTCCGCGTGGCCCGCGACTTCACGCGCTGGAAATCCGACGCCGAGCTGATCGCCATCACGAATCTGCGCGACGGCTCGACGCTCGTCCGCGGAACGATCTCGCGCCGCATTCTCCCGAGCCTCAGCGCGTATGTCATCGCCACGGAGTTCCTCGGCGGAAACGGCAGCGAGCTCGCTTACCTGCAGGTCGCGCGGGTGATGGCGATCGGAGCGCGGGTGCACTTCTGATGCAGAATCAAGGCGCGATGCACGTTCGCAATCTCACCCTCGTCGGAATCCTCACCTGGGTTCTCGTCGCCGCGTCGCATTTGCCGTGGGCATTCACGAGCACACACACGCCGATCCTGCAGCGCGCGGCATTCGTCGTCTGCCTGCTCGCCTTCATCGTCCTCTTCTGGTTCGCGACGCGCGAATGGTGCGAAGGACGAATGCAGCAGGCGCTCGTCGTTGCGCAATCGATTCTCGCCTTGACCGCCGTCACTCTGCACCCGAGCGGATTTCTCCCGGTGCTGCTGGTCATCGTCGCCGGGCAGCTCGGCCACACCGAGATTCGCCGCGCCACGCTCTGGATCCTCGCGCAAAGCGTGGCTCTAGCGATTCTCGATCCGAGTGATGGCGCGGTGAAGACACTCGCGTACTTCACGTTCCAACTCTTCGGCTCCTTCACCGCACGCATCGCCACGGAAGAGCGCGAAGCGAGACAACAACTCGCAGCGACCAACGCCGAACTGCGCGTGGCCACGGGACTGCTCGACATCAGCAGCCGCGCCGAGGAGCGCGTGCGGATCGCGCGCGAACTGCACGACCTCCTCGGGCATCACCTCACCGCGCTCAGTCTCAACCTCGAAGTCGCCAGCCATCTCACGAACGGTGAAGCGAAGGAACAGATCGCGAAAAGCCAGGCGCTGACGAAGCTCCTGCTCAGCGACGTGCGCGAATCGGTGAGCCGCCTCCGCGGCGACGAGCCGGTCGACCTCGCCGCAGCGCTCCTCTCGATCCGCGACGCCGTCTCCTCCCCCGAGATCCACGTCGACGCCGCGGGGCTCAGCGTCACCGATCCCGCGATCGCGCGTACCGCGTTGCGCGCCATTCAAGAGATCGTCACCAACGCCGTCCGCCACTCCGGCGCGCGCAATCTCTGGCTCACGCTGAGCCAGCGCGATCGCGCCCTCGCCATCGACGCCCGCGACGACGGCACCGGCACGGATCACGTCCAGTTCGGCAACGGCCTCCGAGGAATGCGCGAACGCGTGCAACAAGCGGGAGGCACGATGGACGTGGCGTCGATGCGGGGGCGGGGGTTCGAAGTACACATCGTGTTGCCGGTGTAGGGCCGGCTGGCAGCCGACACTACAACGACGGCTACACTGGTAGACAGATGATCCGCATCGCCATCGTCGAAGACCAGACCATCGTCCGCGAAGGCCTGCGCGCGCTGCTCCGGCTCGATCCCGAATTCTCCGTCGTCGCCGAGGCCTCGGATGGTGAAGAGGCGATCGAGATCCTGGAGCGCGAGAAACCGGACGTGATCCTCCTCGACCTGCGCATGCCGCGACTCGACGGCGTGGGCGTACTGCGCCGTCTGCGCGAGCGCGGCACGCTCTCGCCGGCGCTGATCCTCACGACCTTCGACGACGACGCCATGCTCTTCGACGCCGTGCGCGCCGGCGCGAAAGGGTGGCTCCTGAAAGACGTGTCGCTGGAGCGCCTCTCCTCCGCGATCCGTACGCTGGCCGCGGGCGGCACGTGCATCGAGCCGGTGATCACCGAGCGCATCATGCGCGCGCTCGACGGCAGCGGCGTGGCCTTCGAAGCCGCGGCGCTGCCCGAGCCGCTCACCGATCGCGAACGGACGATCCTGCGCTTCCTCGCCGGCGGCTACAGCAACCGCGAAATCTCCGACGTCCTCGAGATCTCCGACGGCACGGTGAAGAATCACATCTCCAGCGTCCTCTCGAAGCTCGGCGTCCGCGACCGCACGCGCGCGGTGTTGAAGGCGATCGATATCGGACTGATTTGAAGTTGTCGGTTGTCGGTTGTCGGTTCTCTTCGCGTCTTCGCGTCTTCGCGTGAACCGATCTCACGCGAAGGCGCGAAGCCGCGAAGAGGTGTACTAATCTGCACGTGATGCTCGCCGCGCTCACGCTCGCCGCTCTCGTTTCCCATCCCGTCGTCCTCGCCGACGGCCGCAAGTTCTCGCTCAACCTTCCGGCTGGTTACGAGATTCGCGTCGCCGCGGAAGGGTTGCGCCGCGTGCGCTTCATGGCCATGGCGCCGGATGGACGGCTCTTCGTCACGGACATGTACAACCGCACCGACAACAAGCGCGGGAAGGTTTACGTGCTGGACGGCTTCGATCGCGGCAGCGGGCGTTTCGCGAAGGTGACGCCGTACCTCACGAACCTGCGCAATCCGAACAGCATCGCCTTTCACGACGGATGGTTCTATCTCGCGCTCACCGACAAGCTCCTGCGCTATCGCTACGAAGCCGGATCGGCCGCGCCGATCGGCGATCCCGAGGTGCTGGCGACGTTTCCCGATTACGGGCTCGACTACAAGTACGGCGGCTGGCATCTCACGCGGACGATCGCGATTGCAAAAAACGGCATGCCCAACGACAAGCTCTACGTCTCAGTCGGCAGCAGTTGCAACGCCTGCATCGAGAAAGAAGAGGTCCGCGCGACGGTCATGGAGATGAACCTCGACGGCACCGAGCAACGGATCTACGCGCGAGGCCTGCGCAATGCCGTCGGCCTGAAGTTCGTCGGTTCGACACTCTTCGTTACGAACATGGGCGCCGATCACCTCGGCGACGAAGCTCCGCGCGACGCGATGTACGCGCTCCGCGATGGCGCCAACTACGGGTGGCCGAAGTGCTACGTCACGCAGAGCAGCATCCGTCCTGATCCGCGATTCAACGCCACGCCGAAGGACTGCGCCAACGCTCCGCGTCCCCTCGCGACGTTCGCCGCCCACGCCTCTCCCCTCGGCCTCGAATCCCTCGCCGACGGCGACTTTCTCGTCGCCCTCCACGGATCGTCGAAGAAAAGTCTCGACCACGGCTACCGCGTCGCCCGCGTGCACGACGGCGCCGCGGAGGATTTCATCAGCGGATTTCTGAAAGGAACGCAGATCGTCGGCCGCCCGGCCGATGTCTTACGCCTCGACGACGATTCGTTTTTCGTGACGGACGACTACGCGGGCGTCATCTATTTCGTGACGCACAGCGGATCGCACTGAGGCAAGCTCACCGCGGCGAGAGCACCAGCGTGTTGTCATACGTCCCGTAATAGACACCGCAAGCGTCGACCGCAAAGTCGTAGTCCGTCATGTGCGGATGGTGAGGAATGCAGGCGTCCCTCCGGACACAGGCACACGCATCAAGGCATCGGCATCGCTGCGCGTCGTGACGTAGTAGAGCTGGCCGTCAAAGACTCTCGGTCCGCCGAGGATCTCGTTGTCTTCCACGATCCATTGCGACGTGCCGCCGCTCTTCGCAACGCGCAACATCCCGGCACGCTGCGTGTCGCGAGTGGCGCCGAAATAGACGATCTGCCCATCGGACTCCGCGAGATCGGCAGCGAGATACTGATCCTGGACATGCACGACCGTGCCGCCGCTCTTTGCGATCTTCCTGACGCCCGCGCTCGGATTCCCCTGCGCCAGACCCAACTCCGAGAAATAAACATCGGTTTCATCGAGAACGATGCTCAGTGGCTCCGACAGATTCGCCGCGAGAGTCTCCCGACCCGAACCGTCCTTGCGCACGCGCTCGACCTTGCCGTCGGACAGCGCCACACCCGTGTCGAAATTCACGGTACCGATGGCAGCCCAGTAGATGTGTGTCGCATCCGCCGCGATCTGAGATGGAAACGTGACGCCCGAAACCACCGTCCTGTACGCGCCGCCGCTCTTCGGCACGGCGAGGATAGATCCAGGCAGCGGGATCGTCGCAAGATCATCTTCGGGGATCGTGGCCAGATAGACATTCGCGTCGTCCACCGTCAAGTCGAGAATGAGCAGTCCGTACACGAACGCCAACGGTGTCCGCACACCACCGCCCTTCGCCACGCGATAGACGGTGAAATCGAATTCGTCATAGTAGTAAACGTCCGACGCATCGACGGCCACCCAGTTCGCCCACTCCGGATGATCGATGACGCCATACGAACAATCGCGCCCCCCGGGATTGACCGCTCGCCGCTTCGCTTCGGCGGAGAAAGGAATGAGGAGCAGAACAAAGACGCAAAGCAGAGTTCGCGCACGCATGAGAGAAGTGTACGTTCACCGCGAACGCGGAGTTGTGCCGTTCCAGGGTCCATGTCGCGACGGCTGAAGTCCCTCAGGACTCCTCGGGCTCTTCAGGCAAAGAGAGCGATTGCACTCCTGCGAGCAATTCTCCAGCCGCGTCGACGAGACCAGCGAGCAACGCGTCGTCGATCGCGCTCAGTCCTTCGTACTCGGTCCTGTTTCGTTCCTGGTGACACTTAGCAAGCAATCGCCACGTGGCAGTGGGAGTCGCCAATGTGTGCGGCAACGCCTGAAAGACGAAGTACCGTTTGTCGGAGCGGTATCCCTGCAGGCGCAGCGCGGCGAGAGCAAGCGCATGTGCGGCGTTGTAGGCGAGGTCGAAACGACTCTCCGCGGCCAGCTCTTCACGTCGCGCATCCGCAAGACGAGTCGCGGCAGAACGGATCAGACCTTCAATCTCGGCGCGTCCGGGCGGTTCGCGCTTGAGATGGCCAAGGTCGGCAAGGCGTTCCAGTTCAGGTGACGGCATCGTCGTTTCCGAGAATGAAAAGTTTCGGCTGGCCCGAAATGCGTTTCGCAAATGAGTCGCGCTGCCGCCGCTTCTTGTCCCACTCCGCGCGCTTCATCACCGTCGGATTGACAGGGCGTGAGAGGAACTTCTCGACGCCTTGCAGCGCCTCGTAGACATCTGGATACGACAGCCGATCGCTGACGATCATCAGGTCGAGGTCACTCGCCGCGCGATCGCTCCCTTTTGCAACCGAGCCATAGACAAACGCGGTCTCGATCTTGTCGGCGAGCGGCGCCAGTGCCTTGCGCAGCGGCTCCACGACGCCAACCGTTTTGACGACCAATCCATGAAGTTCGTTGAAGATCGGCGAGTCTCGCTGCGCCTGATAGTGTTTCTGATTGCCTTCGCGCGAGGTGGCTACGATTCCTGCCGCCTCCAACTTCTGCAGTTGCCGATGGACGGCACCCGTTCCGCTTCCGGCGAGCCGAATGATCTCGCCGCTTTGAAACCGCCGTTCCGGTTGCGCGAACAACAGGCCCAGGACCCGCTGCTGCACGGGCGTGAACAGCGCTCCAGCCAAACCATTACTCGGAGGGCTCTGACGCTTCGTTCCCATTTCGGGAACGATCGTACCCGATTTGGGAACGACTGTCACGTTACTCTGCCAGTTCACCCTTCGCTTCCGACTGCATGTATCCGTTTGCAGCCATGCGCTCGCCCGAGGCCGTGTAGTCCGGGAGATCCTGCACGCCGGAGCCGTCGACCCAGGTCGTGTAGAAGTTGAAGAGGGCGCTGACGGTGATGGCGTCGTAGATCGCTTCTTCGCTCCAGCCAGCGGCACGGACAGCGTCGATATCGTCGCGGGTGATGGTCCAGGCGCTGCGCGCGGTTTTCTCGATGAGCACGAGCAGTTCCGCGAACTTCGCGTCGATGGGCGCGTTGCGAAAGTCTTCGAGCACCGCGTTCACCAGCTTCGCATCATCCAGGAGCTTCGCCGCGACCGCGGCGTGAGAGCCGGTTCAGAAGAGGCAGTTGCGCATGCGCGAGGTGAATGCGGCGATGAGCTCGCGTTGCCCGGGCGAGAGCGGCGACGGTCCGCGCATGACTTCCTGCGTGAACATCGCCAGATACTTCGTGCGCTCCGGCTTGTAGTTGAAGAGATGCATGATCTGCGGCACGGCGATCCCCGCGGCGCTCATGGCCTCGGCAGCGAATCCCCACGGACTCTGTGAGTGATGATGCTCGACGTCGTTCAAATGCATATGCAGTTCTTGTCCGTTGTCGGTTCTCAGTTGTCGGTTGTCCGGGAAGCATCGCTCAACCGAGGTCTCCCGGACAACTGAGAACCGACAACAAACAACCGATTCTCAACCGATTTTCACTGTGAGCATCGAGACCGAACCGCCGTCGATGCCGTCGATAGGGTACGTCACGGCGTCGTCCGCGTGCGCGGTGCCGAGGACGTAAAGCAGCGGAAGATAGTGATCGGGAGTCGGCGCGGAGAGCATGGCGTCGCGGCCGAGCTTCTCGTAATTGATCAGCGGCTGGTGATTGCCCGACGACATCGCCGCGCGCGCCGTCTCCTCGAAACGCACGGCCCATTCGTACGGCTCGACAGGATGGCGTCCCCACGCATACGCGTGCAGGTTGTGCACGAGGTTCCCGCTGCCGATGACGAGAATGCCTTCGTCGCGGAGCGGCGCAAGGCGTTGGCCGATCGCGTAATGATCCTCGGCCGGCAATGTCTCGTCGATGCTGAGCTGCACGACCGGAACGTCGGCGTCCGGATAAACGTGAACGAGCACGGACCATGTCCCGTGATCGAGCCCCCACTCCTGATCCAGCCCGACCTTCACCGGCGCGACGAGCTCCTGAACGCGACGGCAAAGATCAAGATCGCCCGCCGCCGGATACTGCACCTCGTACAACGGCCGCGGAAATCCGCCGAAGTCATGAATCGTCCGCGGCCGCTCCATCGCCGTCACCATCGTTCCGGGCAGATACCAGTGCGCGGAGATGCCGAGAATCGCCCTCGGTCGCGGAAGGCCGCGACCGATCTCGCTCCACGCCTCCGAGTAACGATTCCGCTCGATGGCGTTCATGGGATTGCCGTGGCCGAAGAAAATCGCGGGTATGCGGGTCATGACAACGAACGGTACCGCGAATTGTGGAGGAGTGCAGCAAGAGCCACCGCCAATGGCGCGGGCTATAAGCCCACCCTCCTGGAGGGCGGGGCTTATAGCCCGCCGTTCCTAGCTGCTGCCCAACGTTCGCAGCATCTCCGTTGCCTGCGCCCGCTCGGTCGTGCGTGTGGCCGGTGCGCGCTTCAGGAAATCTTCGAGTGCGCGGCGGGCGATGTCGCGGCGGTTGTTGTCGGCGGCGACCATGCCGAGGTTGAAGAGGGCGTCGAGTTGCGTGGGGTCGAGGGCGACGACCTTCGACCAGTGTTCGATCGCGGCGGCGGGATTGCCACTGCGCGCTTCGACGACGCCGAGGGCGTTGAGCGCGAGCGGGAGCTTTGGATTCAGCGTCAGCGCCTTTTGCAGATAGCCGCGTGCGCGTGCGGCGTCGCCCGATCGCAGCGCGACGATGCCGAGGTTCTGGTAGGCGCGGGCGTTGTCGGGATCCTTCGACAGAATGCGTTGGAACTGCTGCACCGCGCCGGCGAGATCGCCGTTGTCGGCGCGGGCGATGCCGTAGGCGTTGAGCAGATCGGGATCGTCGCGATCGGCGAAAGGCTCGAGCAGAGCGAGCGCTTCGCGCGCGCGGCCGGTCTCGCTCAGGAGCAGTCCGAGGCGGATGCGGATCGCGTCACTGGCGCGGCCTTCGGCGACGCGGCGCTCGAGCACGGCGATGGCGTCGGCGGGACGATCGTTCTCCGACAGAAAAAACGCCAGCATCTCCTGCGCGATCTGCATGTCGGGACGCGCGGCGACGAGCGAGCGTGCTTCGTCGATGGCGCGATCGAGCTTGCCCATCTGATACGCGGCGATGGCCTCGTGCAGTTGATTGTCGAGGCCGACGAGGTTTTTCGGATCATCGGCAACGGTGTAGCTCGACTTCGTCTGATTGCCGCTGAGATACCCGAGGCTCAGCAGCGTCGCGTGTTCCTCGCTGTCGACGGACTGGCGCCCCGCGGCGGTCGTCGACGGCGCGTCGTCCTTCAGCAGCTTGCGCAACGCCGTGACCGATCGACGCTCCTCGGCGAAGCGATTGTTCTTCTCATGCGGGTCGGTGGGCAGGTCGTAGAGCTCGGGGATCGGCAGATCGATCAGCTTGCGCCCGCCTTCGATCGCACCGACCAGCGGCGCCCAGCCTCGATTGAGCGACGCCGAGAGCGCCTCAAAGTACGTGTAACCGCGCGCGCCTTTGTCGAAGAGCGACGTCCCCTTCCACTCCGCGAGCTTCGCGATGCCGGCGCGCTCGGCGATCGTCGGCGCGATGTCGATGTGGCGCACCCAGCGCGCGTCGACCTGATGCGCGTGCGCGGGATCGACGACGATGAGCGGCACCGCCAATGTCGCTTCGTATGCGAAGAGACCGTGCGTCTTCTCGCCGTGCTCGCCGAGCGACTCGCCATGATCGCCGGTGATCACGACGAGCGCATTCGGCGATTCCTTCAGCATCGGCCCGAGCACCTCGGCGAGCATCGCGTCAGCCGTCGCGACTTCGCCGTAATACGGATTGTCGCGATAGCGTTCACGGAACGGTGAAGGCGGCAGGTACGGCGCGTGCGGCTCGTAAATGTGCACCCAGAGAAAACGTTTCCGGCCGGCGACGCTCTCCCACCACGCCTTCGCCGCCGCCAGCGTTTCACTGCCGGGACGCTCCTGCACGGCGAAGTCGAGCCCGCCGGTCGCGGAGCGATAGTTATCGTCGTAGACGTCGAAGCCGCGATCGAGTCCGAAGCGCGAGTCGAGCGGAAAGGCGCTGACGAACGCTCCTGTCGCGAAGCCGGCGTCGTGCATCAGCGTGGCGATCGTCGGATGCTTCTTGTCGAGCTCGAAGCCGGCGTTGTCGCGAACGCCGTGCTGCTAGGGATAGAGCCCGGTGAGGATGTTCGTGTGCGACGGCAGCGTCACGACGTTGTGCGCGTGCGCGTGCGTGAAGACGACACCGCGCGCCGCGAGCTCGTCGAGAAAGGGCGTGCGCCCCTGGCCGAGCGCATCCGCGCGCAGCGTGTCGATGGTGACGAGGATGACGTCGGCTGGTTTCGTCGAGGAGGGACGCCGGAGCCAGAAAAAGATCGCGGCAGCCGCGCCGACGAGCGCGATCGTCAGCGCAATTCCAAGCCTGCGATTCACGAGCGAGAGGTTACCATTCGCGCCGTGAGCTCGAGACATGCACTGCTGTTTGCCCTTCCTCTCGCCTTCGTCTGCGCCTGCCGCAGCGCGGCGCCTCCCGCGATGCCGGCCGCCTCGCCGCGCATCGCCGCGATGACTTCGCTGATGCAACGCGAAGACATCACGCGCGCGTTTGCCGCGGTCGACGCCGGGAAAGACGCCACGGTCGCGCAATGGCGCACGCTCGTCGAGATCCCTGCCCCTTCCGGACAGGAAGAGAAGCGCGCCGCCGCGGTGGAAGCGCTGCTCCGCGAATACGGTCTCACCGACGTCCATCAGGACAGCGTCGGAAACGTGATGGGCACGCGCAAGGGCACGGGCGGCGGACCTCGCCTCGTACTCGATGCGCATCTCGACACGGTCTTCGCCCTCGGCACGAACGTGACGACGCGCATCGAGAACGGCAAGCTCTACGCGCCCGGCGTCGGCGACGACACACGTAACGTCGCGGCGTTGCTGGCCATGATCCGCGCGATGAACGAGGCGAAGATGCAGACGCCTGGCGATCTGATGTTCGTCTTCACCGTCGAAGAGGAAACGAATTTCGGTGGCGTCGAGCAGTTCCTGAAAGATCACAAGACCGAGATCGATCGCTATCTCGCGCTCGACGGCGGCTACGAGAACTTCACGTACGGCGGCATCGGGATCTACTGGCACCGCTACCACATCCTCGGGCCGGGCGGTCACACGCGCTCGACGTCCCCACCCTATTCGGCGACGCTGCCGCTGGCGCGCGCGATCGAGCGCATCTACAAGCTGCCCGTGCCGCACGGCGCGTGGATCAACGTCGGCATGCTCGGCGGAACCGACGTCTTCAATGCGAAGGCCGCGGACGCCTGGATGAGCATGGACCTGCGCTCGAACGATGAGCCGACGCTCAAGCGACTCGACGCCGCGATCGAGAACATCGTGCGCGAAGAAGCGCAGCGCGCCGGGATGACCATGCGCCGCGACGTCGAGTCGACCGAGGAAGTCGCCTCGCTGCCCGAACACCGCAACTCGGAGATGATCCAGACCGTGGAAGCGGTCTACCGCGCGTTCGGCTTCGATCCCGAGATCACCGACACCGCGTCGAACCACACCAGCGCCGCGCTGCGCGCCGGCATCCCCGCCGCCGGCATGGGCACCGCCCCCTGCGAAGGCTCCCACGGCCTCAACGAGAACTGCGAGATCGAGCCGATTTTCAAGGGGATCAAGCGGCTGATCGTGCTGGCCACGGCGTTGTCGCAGTAAGCAAGATTGCGTGGACCGCAGATCGCAGGAAAAGCGCGATCTGGATGATCGTGTTTGTGTCATCCCGAGCGTCGAGCGAGGGACCTGGGGGCGTGGGCGGCCGAGGGACGTGCATCGCGCCGCCCTCCCGCCCAGGTCCCTCGCTCGACGCTCGGGATGACAGGCATGTTGCGGCTCGGCGAGATTCTCTGCGATCCGCGATCTGCGATCCGCGATCTGTTTCTAGTACGGATCGCCCAGAATCACGCCCTCATTCACATCCACCACCTTGAACCCCATGCGCGGCGTGTGGATGAGATCGAACGACGTGCCGGACGGGGCGCGCCAGATTTTGAAGCCGCAGTACGTGAGCGGCTGACCGGGGAGCGCGCGCTCGGGGAAGTGATCGGCGAGGACGAAGTAGGCCGGGCCTTCGCCGGTGACGTGGGCCATGCCGCGGTCGTCGACGAGAACGGCGGTTCGCTCGTTGGACGCGATGCCGAGGAACCGCGGCTCGTCGCGCTCGCGCATCATGCGCGCGAGGAACGCGAGCAGGCGGCCCATGCGATTTCGTTGGGCGAAGTGGGTATCGGTGATGACGTTGCCGAGGAACGGCCAGTCGAAGAAATCGGTCGTGAAGGTGATCTCGTCGTAGTACGGATTCGCCAGCGAGGGTCCCGGTTGCGCGCTGGCGTCATTGCCGCAGGCGTCGTAGACGGCCTTCCCGAGGATGGCCATCCCCGCGCTCGTGCCGCCGACCGCGCCGCCACGCGCGTAGACCGCGCGCACCGCCTCTTCGATCGGCGTGCCGTTGAAGAACTTCTCGTAGTTGCACTGATCGCCGCCGGCGAAGAAGACGTATTCGGCCTTGCGCACCGCGTCAACGACCGCGGGGAGGAACGACGAGTTTCGATCCGTGATCACGAACGTCGTCACGGAATCGACGCCCGGCATCGCGTCGAGGTAGTCGTTGTAGCCATCCGCGCCCGAGGCGCGCAGGACGACGACGTCGATCTTCGTCGCACAATCCGAGCAGCCGCGCAAACGATCGATCACTTCCTGATACGCGGCGTCGACGTCGGTCCCGCCGCCGGCGAGATGGAGGATCGGACCGTGCAGGACGGGTACGACGTCGGCAGGATTGCCGACGTCGTACCGGGTCATCGCCGCATGAAGCGGCATTGCAAGCAACAGGGCTAAAACAAAGCGCATCAGAAGCGCACGCGCGCGCCGAAACGCCAGACACGGGGGCTGAGCAGCTGCTGGATCTTGTTGTTCAACGGCGAATCGCCGTTCGTGTTGAACATACGGTTGTCGCGCCAGAGCACGGTCCGCTCGTTCGTGGCGTTGAAGAGATCGGCCGAGACGTTCAACGTGATGCCGTTGATCAGCAGGAAATCGCGGGCGATGCGCAGATCGAGGTCGAACAGGTTCGGCAGCCGGTTGGCGCCGAATTCTTCCGAGACCATGACGTTGCGGTTGCCGAGGCCATCACGCGCATTGACGCGCGTGTAATACGGCACGATGTAGCCTTCGCGTCCCTGCACCGCCGCGCCGAAGATGAACTTCCACGGCAGCTCGTACGAGCCGTTCAGCGAATACGACCAGCGGGAGTTGATGTAACCACCGACGCCGCCGTTCGAGGCGACCGTCGCGTCATCGCAGGAACTGCAGCTGTCACCCGACACGATGTGTGTCGGATCGACGAAACCGTTCGCGCCGAGATGCTGCTTCCAGTCCTGAATCGTGATGTTGCCGCGCAGTCCCCACTTGTTCGAGAACCGCTTCGTCGCCGTCAGCTCGAGACCGTTGTAGGTCTGGTGATAATCGGGACGATTCGTGGTCACGTAGAACACCGGTGCGGCCGTGCCCGGCTTCAGGCGATAGACGGGAACCGAGTACGGATCGCCGCCCGGAAGCGTGCCGGTGACGGTGCTGAACGGCACGTAGTCGGCGCTGGTGTAGAAGTCGTTTCCGCCGCGGGTCTTCTCGTACTGATCCCAGATGAAGTTGTCGCGATAGCGATACGTGTAGGCCAGACCGAGCGAGAAGTTCGCGGCGATCTCGCGCTCGCCACCGACGACGAATTCGTCGGTCGTGGGCGGATCGACGTTGTAGTCGAGGCGGCCCGGCGCGTAACCCGCGGCGGGATGGTCGGGATCGATGTTCTTGAACGAGTACAGTCCCGAATCGAAATCGACCTCGGATAACTGCACGGTCTTGTCGCCGTTCGTATCGTCCCAGTAGTAGTAAAGCATCTGGACTCGATAGAACGGATTACTCGCACCGGCGTCGCTCGATCCCATCTGATCCATGTATCGACTGTAGTGCGCTCGGATCAGCGTCTTCTTGTCCTGCCCGAGCGCCCACGTGGCGCCGAGGCGCGGGGAAATGCCCTTCCACTCCAACGTGCGATCGTCGCCGGCGTACTTCACGGCCGGGAGCAGCGTGGGAACGATCGGATTGGCCGGCACTTCGCTGGCGAAGTTGCGCGCCTTCTGCAGGTCGTAGCGCAGCCCGCCGGTCAGCGTGAGATCGCCGAAGGCAACCGTGTCGCCGATGTAGCCGTCGATGTAGTGCGAACCGTAATTCGGCACGGCCGGACGCGTGAACGCCGCGAGCGCGTAGCCGTCATAGAAGTTGCCGAAGTTGCCGTTGCCCGGCCAGGCGGTGATCGAATCGACCGGCGTATCGCGATAGCCGAATCCGAACTTGAGCTCGTGATTGATCTTGCCGGTCGGGACGTACGCCGATCCGTCGATCTGCGCGTTCTTCTGCGGCGTGTTCTGCTCGAAGTAGGCGTAGGAGCGATGCCAGCCGTCGACTTCGTCCCACCAGGCGTCGACGCCGCGTCCACCGATCGGGGTGAGCTTGTAGCCGTTCTCGATCTTCGCGTACTTGCCGGTCACGTAGAGATTCGGCGAGAAGGTGTGCGTGTCTTCGAGCTTGAGGATGTAGCCCGGACCGCTCTGGTTGCGCGCGGTCTCGATCGGCCGACCGACGCCGAGGCCGCGGCCGACGACGGTCTTGTCGTTCCACATGAAGAACAGCGTCGCGGCGTCGCTGGCGACCGGCTGATAGTTCAGCTTCGCGTTGTAGTTCTTCAGCTTCGTCTTCTGCAGCTGCGTGTCGCCGGTGATGAAGTTGTTGATGCCGTTGTTCGAGATCGCTCCCCAGAACCAAAGCTTGTCGGGGATGATCGCGGCGCCGGCTTCGAGGCCGTAGTCGTTGATGTGATCGATCGACTGCGCGCCCTCGGCGATGTACGACTTCGCCTCGGCGGGAACGGACGCTGCCGACTGGAAGGACTGATCCGTGAAGAAGAACCGGCCCGAGCCTTCGAGCTCGTTCGAGCCGCGCTTCGTGACCATGTTCAGATGGACGCCCGGCGAGCGGACGCTCGGGTCGGCGCTGCCGGTCGAGACCTGCATCTCGTCGAAGGAATCGAAGTCGTAATAGAACGCCGAGGTGCCGGTCGAAGCCATGTCGGTGATAGCGACGCCGTCGATGTTCCACTCGGTCTGATTGCGCTCGACGCCGTGACCGACGAAGTAGGACTGCTGGCCGCTCTCGTTGCCGCCGATGTTGACGCGGTCGACGAGAACGCCCGGTACGGACTGCAGGATCACCCACGGATCGCGCGCGGTCGGGACGTTGATCATCTCGATGTTGTCGACGATCGCGCCCGTGCCGGTCTCGCGCCGGTCGATGACCGGAGTCGACGCCGTCACGGTCACGACCTCGGTCACCGAGGGAGAGAGAGACAACTGCACTTCGGAGTTGTGTCCGAGCGTGACGTCGACCTCGCGGCGGACGGTCGCGAAGCCGGAGAGCTCCGCGGTGACGGTGTAGCGGCCCGGGTGCAGGCCGAGGAAGTGAAAGTCTCCTTCGGTATTCGCGACGAAGACCTGCGGCGCGCCGATGCCGGTGACTGTCACCGTGGCGCCGGGGAGAGCCTCATTCTGAGCGGAAACGACCTTGCCAAGGATGTTGCCGGATTGCACTTGGGCAGCGAGAGACCAGGAGAGCAACAGGGTTACGGCGAGCAGCGACCAGCGGGATCGCATCACTTTCCTCCTCCAAGACCAGAATCGTTTTTCAGGAACCGGGCGGGATTGTAATCGGTTTCAAGACGGCGAGGTGTCGTTGTTCAACTTCGTTTTTCGATCGTCGAAAAAGAATCGGATCATTCGTTTATCATCACGGTCATCGCATGTCCGCCAACGAGACGCGCATCCTGATCGTCGATGACAATCCGCACGATCGGGAACTGCTGTCGGCGTTCCTCTCGAAGGAAGATTACGAGCTCGAAACGGCCGAGGATGGGGTCGCGGCGTTTCATCTCCTCGAGGCCGATCCTTGGCGTTACGACGTCGTGCTCCTCGACCGCTCGATGCCGCGCCTCGGCGGCGTGCCGCTCCTGCAGTGGATGAAGGGACACGCGGAACTGAAGTCGCTTCCGGTCATCCTGCAGACGGCGTCCGACTCGCGCAGCGATCTGATCGAAGCGATGCGCGCCGGCGCGTTCTACTACCTCACCAAGCCGTACGACTCGGAGATGCTCCTCACCGTCGTGGCCACCGCCGCGCGGGATCGCGTCATGTACAAACAACTGCAAGCCGTCACGCGACGCGCGACCACGGCAACGATGCTCCTCCGCTCGGCGCGCTTCAGCCTGAAAACGATCGACGACGCCCGCGACGTCGGCACGCTCATCGCCGCCCTCTGCCCCGATCCGGTGAACACGGTGGTCGGGCTAACGGAGCTGATCGTGAACGCCGTGGAGCACGGGAACCTCGGGATCACCTACGAGGAAAAGACCGAGCTCAACGCCCTCGGCCGCTGGTACGACGAGATGGAGCGCCGCCTCGCGCTGCCGGAGCACGCGTCGAAGTCCGTCGACGTCGAGTTCGAGCGCGACGAGAAACAGATCCGCATCACCGTCCGCGACGACGGCGACGGCTTCGATTTCCAACGCTACCTCGATCCCGATCCCGGCCGCGTCTTCGACACCCACGGCCGCGGCATCGTCATCGCCCGCCGATTGAGCTTCGACGATCTCGAATATCGCGGAAACGGGAACGAGGTGGTTGGAAGTATCGATCTGGTTTGAACGGCGTTCGCCGTTCGTTATCGGTTGTCAGTTGTCGGTTGTCCGTGAATCTCGATCCGAACGCACGCTCCCGGACAACCGATAGCCGACAACCGACAACCAATCAAACCGGCACGCTAGCAACCAGCAACGCCTCTCGTGTACCCTTCGCCCGCTTGCAATACATTGATCCCTCCCTTCCCCGCCGCATCGATGGCTGGCATAGTCCGGCCTTGAGCATGGACATGCCGATCGTGTCGTATGGCGATCGCGGTCATCCACTGCTGCTCTTTCCGACGGCTGCCGCCGATTTCCTGGAGAATGAGCGCTTCTTCCTGATCAAGGCCATCGAGCCCGCGATTCAGCAGGGGCGCGTGCGCGTCTTTTCCATCGAGAGCATCAACCGCTACGCCTGGATGGATCGCAAGCTTCCCGTTCCGGAACAGGCGCGGCGCCAGGCGCTGTACATGCGCTACATCGAAGACGAGGTCGTGCCCTACATTCGCCACGCCATCGGCAACGGCAGCGCGCGCATCACCACGTCGGGCGCGAGCTTCGGCGCGTTTCACGCCATGAACACGCTCTGCCGCCGGCCCGATCTCTTCGACGGCACGATCGCCATGAGCGGTTTCTACGATCTCGGTCCCGATTACTTCCACGGCTACAGCGACGAGAATTGCTACTTCAACAACCCCACGTCGTACGTACCGGGGCTCGAAGGTCAATTCCTTGACCTCCTGCGCAATCATTCGTCGATCGTCATCGCCACCGGCCAGGGCGCGTACGAAGCACCCGACGCGTCGCGCCGGTTCTCGTCGATTCTGAAGTCGAAGGACATCCCGCACTGGCTCGACGTCTGGGGCTACGACGTCAATCACGACTGGCCCTGGTGGCGGAAGATGCTTCCGTACTTCATCGAAAAGCTGGGCTGGTAGGCGATGTGGACAGGTTCGGCCCTCGGCGATCCGGCATCGCTTCGGACCTTCATTGACGGCGCCTTTCCCCGGCCGCGCTTCGGCCGCGTGATGATGGTCGATCCCGCGCACTTTCAGGTGCGCCACGTGATCAACCCGCACATGGAAGGGATGATCGGCACGGTCGATCCGGCGCGCGCCCGGGAGGAGTGGACGGCGATCCGGGAAACGTACGAGTCGCTCGGATTTCCGGTGACGGCGATCGAAGGAACCGCCGACTATCCCGACATCGTCTTCGCCGCGAATCAACTGCTCCCCTACCTCGATCGCGACGGCAAGCCCGCGCTCGTGCTGTCGCACATGGCCAAGGTCGAGCGCCAGGGCGAGGTGGCGTATCTCGCGGAGTCGCTGCGCAAGCTCGGATACTCGGTGCATCCGCTGGCAACGCCGCTGCCGCTGGAAGGGACTGGCGACGCGATCTGGCATCCGGAGAAAAATCTGATCTGGGGCGGCCATGGCTTTCGCACCGACGAGTCATCATGGGAGGAAGTCGCGACAATCACCGGCGCTGCCGTCGTGCCGCTGACGCTCGTCGACGATCGGATGTATCACCTCGACGTCGCACTGATGCCGATCGACGAATCGACGGCGTTCTCGTATCGCGGCGCATTCGACGACGAATCGTGGGCGCGGCTGTGCGCCGGATTCTCGCGACTGATCGAAGTGCCGGCACAGGAAGCGCTGGAAGGCTTCGCGCTGAACGGGCACTCTCCGGACGGAAAGACGCTGCTCCTTCCCGCGGGCAACTCGGAAACGCGCGCACTGGCCGAGGAACTGGGACTCACCGTGCACGAGATCTCGACGCGCGAGTTCCAGAAGTCGGGCGGCTCGATCTTCTGCCTGAAGAACATGCTGCCCTAAGCCGGCACGGCCGGCAGCGTCGGAGGCCACAAGGCTCGACGCACGCGCGGGTGGTCCAAGGCGCCGGTCCGGGTTCCTCTCGTTCCGGTTCTGGCGCGCCGCCTTCTGAGCTTACGTCAGATCGGCGTTGGGCCGCGGCCGTAGAGATAGGCGACGAGATACGTCAAGTCGTTGACCGTCAACGTTCCGCTGCCGTCGACGTCGCCTCCCTGAACGGGTGCCGGACCTCCGGCGTAGAAGTAGTTGATCAGGTAGAAGGCATCGGCGGCGTTCGTCGTGCCGTCGTTGTTCACGTCACCGGCGAGACTTCGGTTCCAGCGGATGCGCGCGACGACGCCGTCGTGCGTGAGGTAGTACAGGCTGCCCTCGTGTCCGACGAGGATATCGACCGGGCTCGCGAGACCGGTCGCGAAGCCGTTCGACATCGCGTCCTGATCGAGCCGATGAATCCAACCTCCGCACAGATCCTGGAAGAAGTACGACTCGACGTAGAGAGCCGGGAACTGGCGTACTTCCGGCGCATAGAACGTCCCGCCGGCGATCGCACATTCGACGGCGTTGTTGTTCGCGTAGTAGTAGAGCGGGGAGACATAGAGCGGATTGCTCGTCGGCCCTTCCGTGTTCGGCCAGCCGTAGTTCGCGCCGGCGATGCCGACGTTGATCTCCTCCCACGTCGACTGTCCGACATCGTCGATGAAGATGCGCCCGCTGTTCGGGTGGACTGCGAAGGTGAAGGGATTGCGAAGGCCCAGCGCCCAGATCGAACGGCTGGTGCCGGTGGTGCTGCCGAAGAAAGGATTGTCCGTCGGGATGGAGCCGTCCTTGTTGATGCGCAGGAGCTTTCCCAATGGATTCGCGAGTGTCTGCGAGTTCGACGAAACCGCATTCTCCCCGACGCCGATGTAGAGCTTGCCATCGCCGCCGAAGTGAAGCGCGCCGCCGTTGTGATTCGTCGCCGAAAGATTCGGCAGATCCAGGAGCGCGAGCTCGCTGCCCGCCGCCGCCACGTCGCCGTTCGCGGTGAAGCGGCTGACGCGATTGTGAATGGCCGGCGTCGTGGCCGTGTAATAGACATAGACGAAGCGGTTGGTGAGGAAATCGGGATCAAAGGCAACGCCGAGGAGACCGCGTTCGCCCGAAGAATTGACGGTGATGGTGACAAAAGGTGTCGCCAGGAGCGCGTTGTTCTTGATCACGCGCAGCGTTCCACCCTGCTCGCAAACGAAGATGCGGCCGTCAGGAGCCATCGCCATCGCCGTCGGATTCGAAAGGCTCGACGTGAGGGTGGTCTCGCTGAACCCCGTCGGAACGGCCGCGTGACTTTCGAGAACAAACAAACAGAGCAGTCCGAGAACGAGCGTGTAGCGCATCGCAGAGAACGGCGAGCAAACACGCTGCCATTCGTAGGGGTTGGGGGCTAGAGGCTGGAGGCTGGGAGTTCTCGCAAGTTGGATGGCCGCCCCCCAAGTCTCAAGCCCCTAGTCTCAAGCCCCTAGCCCCCAGCGCCCCAGGGCATGCCCCTTGCTGCCCACGAAACCTCATCGATTCGATGCGACGTTTCCTCTACGCTCTCCTCCTCCTCGGCGCGACGCTGATTCGCGCGCAGGACGTGCTCACGCTCGGAACGGGCTCCGCGCCGGCTGGCGGCGTGGCGTCGATTCCCGTCTCGATCCTCGATCGCACCGGCACGCCCCTCGGCGCGGACGCGGGTACGGGAAATCGCATTCAGGGCATCGCCTTCAAAGTGCTGTTCCCGACGGACACCGTCGCCTCGATCTCGTTCGCGCGCGCCGGCGTCACCGCGTCGCTCACGCCACTCTTCGAGACAGCGCTTCAAGGCGCCGGCATGAGCTCGTACATCGTGGTCTTCGACGAGGCCACCAATCCCATCCCCTTCACGCCCAACGCGGTGGTACCGGGCAACCTGATCGGGACGCTGACGGTGACACTGCAACCGCAGGCGGTTGCCAGTGCCACTGCCGTGCTGCAGCTCGATCCGCCGAGCTCCATCCTTTCCAATCAAGGGGGCACTGTCCGCGAGACGGTCGCCCTCGCGAATCTGGTGCTCGTCAATGGCAGCGTCACCGTTACCGTGAGCACTCCGACAGGCCTCACCGCAACCGCGACGACGACCTCGCAGGTCAGCGTCAACTGGAACGCTGTTCCGAACGCGAATCACTACGAAGTGTGGCGTAGCTTCGACGGCGGCGCGTTCGCCCTCGCGGGCAGCCCGGCCTCGGCGACGTTCTCCGATACGAGTGTCGTGCCCGGAAAGACCTACCTCTATCACGTGCGCGCGGTGGACGGAGGCGGCGGGATGTCCCCCTTCAGCAGCCTCGATCCGGCAACAACGATTCTGTTCACCGACGATCCTCTCGTCGCGCAGACGACGAGCATCAAGCTCGTCCACATCACGCAACTGCGCGATGCCGTCAATGCGTTTCGCGCGTCCGCGAGCATCGCTCCCCTCGCCGCCGATCCAACCCTCGCCCTCGGCGCCGCCGTGCGGGCGTCTCACATCACCGATCTTCGGACGGCTCTGAATCAGGCGAGAACCGCGATCGGCCTCAACGCGCTCACATTCACGGACGCCACGCTCACGCCGGGAACGACCCTCATCAAGGCGATCCACCTTCAAGAGCTACGCAACGGCGTGAAGTAGCCGCGAGGAGTCTGCGCGGCAGTAAACTCGGAAGCCAGAGGAATCCAGAACGACGCCTCGGATCACCCGCACGTGGGTCCAGCCTTGTGGCCTCCAACGCTGCCGGCCGTGCCGGCTAGATCACGACGCCATCGGCGCGCGACCGCCAGCGCTCCGGCCGAAACTCGGGAATCGCCAGCGGCTCGATGAGCGGCATCCCCTCGCGCCAAAAGCCGCGGAAGGGACGCTTCTCTCCGGTCTTGTAGAAGTTGAGCAAGTACGCCCAATCACACGCCGCGAAATCGGACATCCACTGATCGAGATCGTAGACGCCGAGCTCGCGCAGAAGCTGCAGGCTGTAGCGGCAAGCCGTCCGCTCGTAATCGCGAATCGCGTCGAGCTGCGCTTCATCAGTGGACACCGCCGCCACCGTCCCGATCTCCCGCGCACGCGGATCGGTGTTCCATTGCACGGTGTGCCCGAAGAGATGGACGATGATGAAGAGCGCGTCCTCGCACGACTGGTCGTAATCGACCGCGATCTGCAAGCCATCGAGGTCGCCGGTGAATGGATCGGTGACGTCGGAGATCAGCACCTGCACGTCGTAATGCCGCTCGATCCAGGCCTCCGCGAGATTGAAGACCTCGCGAAACCGCTCGTCGGTGGCGTAAGGATTGGACATGAGGACTGCATGATAACCACATGGAGTGCGGTGGCGTCGAGCCGCCGCTTTTCATCACGTGCCACGAGCGACGCTCGCTGGCTGCTTCGAGCCGCGTGGCAAGAACGGCGTGCATCGAGAACGGAGCGCGACTGGCTTTGGTCATGCGATGAAAAGCGCAGTTGTGCACCCTCTTGTCATCCCGAGCGTAGCGAGAGACCTGGGCGGGCGGGGGCGCGAAGAACGTCCCTCTGCACACAATCGAGTTTCTTCGACATCGATTGAGCGCGAACAATCCTTCCTTTTCTCCTTACCTGCTACACTCGTGCACATCCAACGAGGTGTGAATGCGACGATTCGTGGCCCCGCTGCTCGCGCTGACGCTGGGCGCATGCGTGATGCCTACGGGAATCAGCATCGGACCCGGAAAGGGGCACGCTCATGGAAGAACGACCGTCGTTGCCTCGACTCTTGCGGCTGTGAGCATTCACCAGGCGCTCAATGACGTGAGGAAGGAAGTCGAAAGGCTGCGCGCGAAGCTCCGTCCTGTTTCGTGCGGCGCCGCGAGATGCTACGCCGCGGCGGATGTCGACGAGGTCGTCGCCATCATCCGTCAGCGCGTCGACGGCGCCTTCCCCGAAGAGGCGTTGCCTCTGCGGATGGCCGTTGCGGCGGAGATCGACCGTGTCACCGCGCTGAGCGCACCCTCCACGCCGGTCTTCAAGCATGTACGGATGCCACCCGATCCTTCGACGCGGAGTTATGGCGCACAAGAGACGGACTCGATGTTTCGGCAAGTGCTCCAGTATCTCGACAGCATCGGAAAATACGAGTCCTACACGCCGTCTCTGGAATTTCGCAGCGCGCCGGAAGCCGCCTCATACGAAATTCAGATCGCCAACACGACGATCACAAGACGTTCCGGCCGCACGAATGAGCTCGTGCCGGAGATCTGGCGCGGCGTCTATACAGGCAAGGCCACCAAGGCCGGCTACAGAGACGCGTCAATCAAAATCGATCTGATGAACGACCAGCCGCGCGCCGTCTGTCAATGCACGCTTTACAAAACGACCGCTCCACCCGGAGACGAGTCGTATTGCAAGGTGCACTGGTGAAGACAGCCATTAGTGACCTGAACCCGCTCCCTCCCGCGGCCCGAAAGTATTTGGTGTACTTCCTGGCGTTCACAGTCACGCTTGGAGCGGGACTTGCGCCCTTTCTCGGCTTGGTCAAAGTCCCTGGCTTCATAGCCATCGGCGATCTCTTTCCCTTGAATCTCCAGAAAGCCGTGGCAGCGTTTGCAGCATTTCTCATTGCGCTGCCCGCGGTTGGCGTTCAATTCTTTGCGGGCGACAGATTCACCGCCCGACGGCTGAAGGTCGCCTTCGTTCGAGTCTTCGTCGTGCTGTTCGTCGGAATCCTCGCCCTCTATGCCATCTATACGATGTTCGTTGCGCAAGTCGAACTTGGAGGCAACCTCTCCGCGGCCTATGTCGTCGGCGCGACGATGCTGCCCGACTGTCCCTGCGTTGCGCAAAAGGTGCAGATCAGCAGTTGCATCGGGCCGGTCATCGACACCAACCCCGCGCACGTCGAGGATTGCTACCCGCGCGCGGAGATCGTCGCGCGAAAGAACTGGTTGTCGCTGCTGTATCTGCTCGTCATGTTCACCTTCGGAGTGATGATCGGGCTGGTGGTCTTGAAAGAAAAGCTCCTTTACCGGCAGCGAACGGCCCGATAGAACCCGATTTGGAGTGCGTGGCATCCGAGCCACCGCACCACGCTTCGCGTGCAACAGAGCGAGCGAAGCAAGCGCGGTTCTGTGTAGCGCTGGCCGCCCTCGGCCGGCTCGCAGAACGAGGCACGTCCGTCTCGCGGCTTCGTTTGGCGCGCGAACCGACGGGCGAGGGCGCCCGTCGCTACACAGAACCGCCGAAGCCTTCGGCTTCTGAACACTCGATCACCGAATCGAACGCCACACCTTCGCGATTGCCGCCGCGCTTCTCGCGATGTCGTCCTCCCTCGTGGCCCAGTGCGAGACCGAGACGCGCATGGCGGCGCGGCCCTGCCACGTCGTGCCGCCGAGCCAGCAGGTGCCTTCCTGCTGCACTCCGGTCACGACGGCGCGCGTCAGGTCGTCGTTGTCGCCGAAGCGGACGAGGACCTGGTTGAGCGTGACGTCGTTGAGGATCTCGACGCCCGGCTCGACGCGGAGGAGATCCGCCATCTGGTGTGCGCCTGCACAATCGCGATCGATGAGCGCTTCGACGCCGTCGCGGCCGAGGGTGCGCAGCGCGGCGTAGACCGGCATGCCGCGTCCGCGACGCGAGAATTCGGGAACCCAGTCGACGGCGTCGCGCTCGATGCCGCTGGTCTGCACGAGATACGCGGCCGTCGACGTCATCGACGCGCGGTGATCCTCGGGGTGCTTGACGATCGCGACACCGCAGTCGTACGGAACATTGAGCCACTTGTGCGCGTCAGTCGCCCAGGAGTCGGCGAGCTCGATGCCATCGGCCAGCTCGCGCAGTTTGTGGCTCGCGCGCGCCCAGAGGCCGAAGGCGCCGTCGACGTGCATCCACGCTCCATGTTCCTTCGCCGTCTCGGCGATCTCGCGTAGCGGATCGAAGGCACCGGTGTTCACGTTGCCGGCCTGCGTGCAGATGATCGTCGGTCCGGAGAGATTGTCGAGCAGGCGGCGCAGACGGTCGGCGCGCATCCTCCCCTGCCCGTCCGTTTCGACGCGCAGCAGCGCGCGCGTGCCGAAGCCGAGGTAGCGCATGGCGACGTCGATGGTCACGTGTGACTCCGCGCTGGTGACGAGGTTGATGCGCGGCGCGCCGGCGAGGCCTTCCTCTTCGACATTCCAGCCCGCGCGACGCAACACGCCGTGGCGCGCCGCGGCGAGGGCGGTGAAGTTCGCCATCTGGCAACCGGTGACGAAGCCGAGGCTCGACTCGCGCGGGAGATCGAAGAGCTCGAGCAGCCATTCGCGAGCGACATCCTCGATCACCGAGGAAACCGGAGACGTCGCGTAGATGCCGGGGTTCTGATCCCACGTGCTGACGAGCCAATCGGCGGCGAGAGCGACGGGCAGACTGCCGCCGATGACGAAGCCGAAGTAGCGCGGGCCGGCGCTGGCGAGCGCGCCCCGATCGCCCTGCGAGGCCAGCGCATCGAGCACCGTGCCCGGCTCTTCGCCGGCCTGCGACATCGGAACGCGCAGCGCGGCCATGAGCTCGTCGCGCGAGGCACGCGCACCGACGTGACGCTCGGGCATCGCCCGCAGGAAGGCGGCGGCGTGTTCGTGGGCGCGACGGAGAAGGGTCTCGTCGAGAATCTCAGGCTTGCTCATTGCTTTGTTCACGGCTCGAACCATAGTGTTACACTCCTATCGCGTCAAGTAGGACAATCAGAATATGACAATATGGTCACCGCGGCTTCAGAAATCGCCCGAGCCGATCTACGGGCGCATCGCCGACGCCCTCGAGCGCGACGTGCGCGGCGGACTGCTCGTCGAAGGGAGCCAGCTTCCCACGCACCGCGAGCTGGCCCGCGTGCTCGGCATCACGCCGGTCACCGTGACCCGCGCGTACGCCGAAGCGGCGCGCCGGGGGCTCGTGGAGTCGGCGACCGGACGCGGCACGTTCGTGCGCGCGTCGCGCCGCGATTCCGGCGGCTCCACTTCTGCGTCCATCAGCGACGAATTCGACCTGGCCACGAACATCGTGAACGTGCCACTGCCAACGGCATCGCGCACACTCCTCGATCGCGCGGCGGCGATGCTCTCCTCGGCGACGTACGCCGCGGGCTCGGGCAGCGAGCGCCATCGCGCCGCCGGAGCAATGTGGATCGGCCGGCGCACCGATCCGTCGCGCGTCATCGTCACTTCCGGAACCCAGCACGCCCTGCTCATCGCCTTCGCCAGCGCCGCGCGTGCCGGCGAGACCATCCTCGCCGATTCGGTCACCTACCACGGCGCCAAGGCCGCCGCGGCGCTCCTCGGCATCCGCCTCGCTCCCCTCCCCTTCGACCGCTCCGGCATCCTCCCCGACGCGCTGGAGCACGCCTGCCGCGGGCCCTCCCGCGGACCCTCCCGTAAACAACGTCCGAAGGTGCTGTACGTCATGCCGTCTCTTCATAATCCCACCGGAACGGTAATGCCCGAGAAGCGCCGCCGCGAACTCGCCGCCGTCGCCGAAAAGCGCGGCGTGACGATCATCGAGGATGACGTTGCCGGGTTCCTGCTCGAGAAAACACCACCACCGATCGCGGCGTTCGCTCCCGACCGCACGCTCTTCATCACCGGCCTCGGCAAGGCGATTACGCCGGCGATGCGCATCGGCTACTTCACCGCGCCCGACGCCTTCCTCCCGCGCGCGCAGACCGCGCTCGCGGCGAGCATTCTTTTCACTTCACCGTTGCTCGCGGAAATGGCGGCGACTTGGATCGAAGACGGAACGGCCATGCGGATCGTGGAGCAGAAGCGCGCCGAGGCGATGCTGCGCAATCGGACGGCGCGAAGAATCCTGCCGCGCGCGTCGGGCGATCCACGCTCGCCGCATCTCTGGCTCCCGATTCCGGAGCCATGGACGCCGGACGCCTTCGCGGAGGAAGCGCGGCGCCGCCGCGTGCGCGTCGCCAGCGCGACATCGTTCGCGGTCGGGAGCGAGGTGCCGCGTGCGGTGCGTATCAGCATCGGCGCGCCCGACTCGATCGCCGCGCTCGAGACCGCGCTGCACATCCTCGCCGGGATCGGCGCGGAGAGAACCGAGGAGACACTCGTTTGATCGAAATCGTGAATGAGCGTTCGCGGATGGACGTCGAAGCGATCCATCGCTTCCTGTCCGAGGAGTCCTACTGGGCGAAAGGAATCGCGCGCGAAGTCGTGCAGCGCTCGATCGAGCACTCGTTGTGCTTCGGCGCCTTCGACGCCGCGGCGCAGGTCGGATTCGCGCGCGTCATCACCGACTACGCCACGTTCGCGTACCTCGCCGACGTCTACGTACTGCCGTCGCACCGCGGACGCGGTATCGCGAAGCAGATCATGCGCGCGGTGCGCTCGCACCCGGAGCTGCAAGGCCTGCGTCGCTGGCATCTCGTGACCCGCGACGCGCATGCGCTTTATGCGCAGTTCGGATTCGCGCCGTTGGAAACACCGGAGCGACACATGGCCATCACGCGGAAGCATTAAGAATTTCGGGTTCACGCGGAGACACAGAGAAGCCGAGAACCACTTTTCTCCGCGTTCTCCGCGTCTCCGCGTGAAATCCTTAGCCCGACCCTCACGTCCCCAGCAGCGTCGCCAGCGTCGTCTTCAACGTTTCCAGCGGGACGGGTTTGCGGAGCACTTCGTCCGCGGGGAAGTCGCCGTGTGGGGGATCGTCGACGGCGCGGGTGAGGAGGATGACGCGGATGCTGGCGGTCTTCTCCTGCGATTTGAGGAGCTGGCAGAGCTCGCGGCCGTTCATTTTCGGCATGACGGCGTCGGCGATGACGACGCGCGGTTTCTGGGCGATGGCCATGCGCATCGCTTCAAGGCCATCGGCGGCGCTAATGACGTCGTAGCCGGCGCGCTCGAGCAGGCCACGGGCGTTGGTGCGCAGCTCGGCGTCGGGATAGACGATGAGGATGCGCGGGCGTTGCTCCGCTAAAGTAGCCGCCGCTGAAGTAGCCGTGGGGGAAGTGACCGTCGCGGGCAAGACAGCGGCACCAGCATTCTCGAGTTGGGCGATGCGTCCACGGAGCGTCTGGATCTCCTTCAGCGCGGCGGTGCGCATCTCCGAGAGGAGGCGCGAAGAATCCTCGAGAGCGCGCTTGTGGCGCTCGTCGGCCTCGCGCAGTCGCACGGTGATCGCCGTGCGTTCTTCTTCCATCTTCTTCTGCACGACGCTCATTTTCAGCGACGCGCTGCGCGCTTCGGCGCGCGCTTCTTCGCGCTCCTCCATGGCCTTGCCCATGTCGGCTTCGTGATCGGCAGCGAGATGGCCGACGATCGTCTGCAGCTTCTGATCGAACTCCGTCTCCAAGCGCTGGTGCTCCGCGGTCATGGCATCCGCGCGCTCTCGCTCCACCTCCGCGCCCTTGCGAAGTTCCGCCGCTTCCGCGGCCGCAACATCCGACGCTTCGGCCAGCCCTTGCTCCAGTTCGTCGATGCGAACGCGGAGGCGTTGGCTTTCTTCGTCGCGTGTCGCGGCGTCGAGCTCGAGGCGCTCGCGCAAGGCGCGCTCCGCGGTGACTCGGCCGCGCTCCAGCTCGATCTCGCCGAGGAGTGAGGCGATCTTCGTCCGCTCATCGTTGACGTCGCCGCTGAGTGCGATCGCGCGCGAATGCTCCGCGTCGAGTGCGCGATGCAATCCTTCGATCTCGATCGTGCGCTCGGCATCCGCCGCACGCGCGACGCTCAGCGCGAGCTCGAGCTCCGTCACGCGGCCGGCGAGCGACGCCCCTTCCTCGCGCGCAACGAGACCCGCGGTCTCGACCTGCTCGCGCTCCGCGCGCGCGGCATCGAGCCTTCGCTGCAAGGCGTCGGCTTGCGCGACGAGCTTCGCTCGCTCCGACTCCGCATCGCCGCGCAACTGATCGAGCTCACCGCGCGCCGTTCGTTCTGCGCTTTCCAGCTCTTCGATGCGCGTGCGCAACTCGCCGAGCCGCGATCGCTCCGCCTCCTCGCCGGCCCGGGCGCGGTCGAGGTACTCCTGCATCCGCTTCCGTTCCGACGCGTAGACCTCGACTTCCGCACGCGATGCCTCCAGCGCGGCCTCGAGTCCGCTCGTATCGCTGCGCGTTTCGCGGATGCGCGTCAGTTCCGCGAGTGATTCCTGCAGATCCGCGCGCAGAACATCGATCGCCGTCAGCACCTCGGTGTTGTCCTGCACCGGTGGCGGCGCGGGAAGCAGCATCTGAGGCGCCGGAGCGATGTAGACCTCCGGAGTGGGATCGCGCCGGCGCCTCCGGATCAGCCAGCGCACCAGACCGGCGACGATCAGGACCGCAAACGCTTCGCCCGCCGGCAGGATGGGATCCGCCGGCCGGAACATCAGCGCGTAAGCGCCGAGGGCCAGCAGGGCGCCGAACAGACCGACGAGGACGCCGTCGAGGAAAACGACCAGCGCGGTCGCAGCCAGGTAGAGATAAAACGGCTCGTAACGAGGCAGCGCTCCGGCCACGACATCGTTGAGGCCGGTGACGATGATCACGATCGCCGACGCCCTCAGCACCGCGAGGAGGCCTCGGTGGGCTACGACTGGCGCTCTTTCGGCCACCGGAACATGATGATAAGCGGAATCTTTGCATTCCCAGCACGTTAGGAAGCCGCGTGACGGATAAGAACCAGAACGGAAGACAGACGCGCGAGATCCGCATCGGCAATGTGAAGATCGGAGGCAGCAATCCGATCGCCGTGCAGTCGATGACAGCCACGCGCACGATCGACATCGACGCCACGATCCGCCAGGTCGAGCTGCTCGAAGCGGCCGGCGCGGACGTCATCCGCATCGCCGTCGACAATCCGAAAGACGTCGTCGCGCTGGCGGAGATCCGCGCCGCGCGTCCGAACGCCAACCTCTCCATCGATCTGCAGGAAAACTATCGCCTCGCCGAGAAGGTCGCGCCGCTCGTACAGAAGCTGCGCTACAACCCCGGCCACCTCTATCACCTCGAGCGCGAAAAGCCGATCCAGGAGAAGGTGAAATACCTCGTCGACATCGCCCGCTCGCACGGCTGCGCGATGCGCATCGGCGTCAACGCCGGCTCGGTCGATCCCGACAAGGTCGCGAAATACGACAAGGCCGACAACCTGACGCCGATGATCGAGTCCGCGCTCGAGCACTGTCTGATGCTCGATGATCTCGGCTTCGATCAGTACTGCGTCTCGATCAAGGACTCCGATCCGAACAAGGTCATCGACTCCAACATCCGCTTCGCCGAGGCGCGTCCCGATGTGCCGCTGCACCTCGGCGTCACCGAGGCGGGCATGCCGCCGGACGGCATCATCAAGACGCGCATCGCCTTCGAACAGCTCATCACGCGCGGCATCGGCGACACGATTCGCGTCTCGCTCACGCTGCCGTTCGAGCGCAAGGGCGAAGAGATCACCGTCGGCCGGCAGATCCTCGACGACATCGCCTCGGGGCGCTTCCGCTCCGTTCCCCGCTTCGAGCACAAGGGGCTGAACATCATCAGCTGCCCGTCCTGCTCGCGTGTCGAGAACGAGGCGTTCATCGATCTCGCGCAGAACGTCAAGGAAATGGCGGCCTACGCGAAGGAACACGACATCACCATCGCGGTCATGGGATGCCGGGTCAACGGACCAGGCGAGACCGATGACGCGGACCTCGGCATGTGGTGCGCGCCGAGCTACGTGAACCTGAAGCGCGGCGAGGAGTCGATCGGACAGTTCACCTACGACGAGATTCTCGGCCGCGTCCGCACGGAACTGGATCGGTTGATTGTCGAAAAAGGCGCTCAGAAGAGCGCGGGAGCTCTCTCTTGAAACGCGTTCACTATCTCGTTCTCTCCGCCGCGGTGATTCTGCTCGACCTCTGGACGAAGTGGCTGGTCGTGAAGCGGATCGACCTGCACGAAGCGGTCGCGGTCATCCCGAACTTTTTCCAGATCGTCCACGTGCGCAACACCGGCGCAGCCTTCGGCATTGGCGCGAACGCGTCGTCGAAGATCGTGCCGCTGCTGCTGAACTTCGGCGCGATCGCCGTGTTCTGCGTCGTCGTCGTGTACGCGTTTCGCTCGGCGATCACCGACCGCCTGCTCCAGACCGGCCTGCACCTCATCCTCGGCGGCGCAATCGGCAATCTCCTCGACCGCTTCCGCTTCGGCTACGTCGTCGATTTCCTCGACGTCTACGTGCGCAACCACCACTGGCCAGCCTTCAACGTCGCCGACTCCGCGATCTGCATCGGCATCGGCCTGCTGTTCCTCGACATGAGGAAGAAGCCGGAGACGGAAAGCGCCGTCACGGCGTAATTTCTTGCGCGGGTCTTTGGAGCGCAGGCTTCCAGCCTGCCGGTCCGCCGGCATCTTGCCGGCGGTCTTTTCGCGCGAAGAGAAGCGGCCGGCTGGAAGCCGGCGGACCGGCAGGCTGAGAAGCCTGCGCTCCAAAAGCCCCTACATCGTGAGACTGGCCAGGGGCAATCCTCCGACTGGCGAGATCGAAACGTTGCGCACTTTGCGCGAGTGCAGCACGGTTGCGTGGCCGTAGACGAGGGGGAAGAACGGCATCTCCGTCGAGAGGATGCGCTGGATCTCGGCGCGGTTTCGATCGGTCGGCTCGCCGCGGAAACGGACCAGCGCTTCGTCCGTCGCGGGATGATTCCAGCGCGCGTTGTTGGCGTGGTTGTCGCCGAGGTACTTCGACCAGAGCAGCGCTTCATAGAAATCGGCCGGGTCGGGAGTGTCGGCGATCCAGCCCGCCAGCGCCATGTCGAATCGACCGCCACTCAGCGCATCGAAAAACTCATCGCTGCTGCGCGTCTCCACCAGCGTCACCGTGACGCCCGCCTTCGCCAACTGCGACTGAATCGTCTGCGCCACGGGCAGCGGTTTGAGCAGATACGTGCGCGGCGCCCAGGGCACGAGCAGCGTTTGTTTCGTCTCGCGTAACCCGCTCGCGTCGATCAGGCGTTGTGCCTCGCTTCGACTCTCCGCCGGCGCGGCGGGCATCCTGCCCATGGAAGGTGGCAGAACATTCGACGCCACGAACGCCGCCGGATTGCGGTCGTTGCAGCGCATCGAAATCTCGTGCAGGTCGAGCGAATGGGCAATGCCGCGACGCGCGTCGCTCTTCGAGAGCGGCCGGCGCTCGGTGTTGAAGTACAGCATCGCCGTCGAATTGCCGGGCAGCATCACCGGCGCGACACCGGTGAGCTGATGCGCGGCGATGTCGCCGACGGTCAGCGACGTCGTGAGCTCGATCGTGCCGTCGCGCAACGCTTCGACCATGCGCCGCGGCGCTCCATCGACCTCGGCGGGCAGGACGACGAACTCCACTTCATCCACGATCGCTTCGACGCGCGAATGGGGATTCCGCACGAGGCGAATTCTCGACGCGCTCTGGAGCAATCGCAGATTCGGACGGCCGTCGAACATGTACGGACCGGTGCCGTGGACCTGCATCCCCTTGTCGAGCACGATGGCGCAGCCGCTGTGCGTCAGCGTCAGCTCGAAACGGGGATTCGGCGTGTTGAGCTTGAACCAGATGCGCTCGCCGCGCACGTCGATCGTCACCTGATGCGCGAGCACGCTCGATCCGCGAAGGGACCGCGCGGCGAGCTCCGGGGTGAGCGGCGTGCCGTCGGAGAACAGGACTCCCGACCGCAGCGATGCCGAGAAGAGCGAACCGCTGGTGTCTTCGGATCGAAGCGGTTGAAAGAGCAGGGGAACCGCGCCCGATTGATTGGCGACGGCGCCGTAGGGTGTTTCGAAGATCTGACTCAGGACGAGCCAACTGACCGACTCGACGGCCTCGCGCGGATCCAGCTTGTTGATCGAGCTGAGGATGCCCACACGCAGGCTCCTCGAAGACGGCACACTGGTAATACTGGTCAAACGAAATCCTCCCAAAAAGTCTCAGGCGGGCCACTCTGCACGAGGAGGGTTACGTCGAGATTACGGAAGAGGCGTCCCAGCGCAAGCCTACAAGCCGCCGATTTCTTTCACGTCGCCGATGATCAATCGCGGCTCCGTCAACGCCTGCACTTCTTCCGGCGTGACTCCCGGAGCGACCTCGATGAGCACGAGGCCATCGGGTGTCACGTCGAGCACGCAGTAGTCGGTGATGATGCGATTCACGACGCCGACGCCGGTGAGCGGCAGGTTGCACTTGTCGAGGATTTTCTTCTCGCCCTTCTTCGTGACGTGCTCCATCGTCACGATGAGGCGTCGCGCGCCGGCGACGAGATCCATCGCACCGCCCATGCCCTTGACCATCGCGCCGGGCACCATCCAGTTGGCGATGTCGCCGGTCGCGGAGACCTGCATCGCGCCGAGAATGGAGAGATCGACTTTGCCGCCGCGAATCATGGCGAAGGAATCGGCGCTGGAAAAGAACGACGCACCGGGAAGCACGGTGACGGTCTGCTTGCCGGCGTTGATGAGATCGGGATCAACTTCATCGTCGCTGGGAAATGGTCCGAGTCCGAGGATGCCGTTCTCGGATTGAAGGATCACTTCCATGCCCGGCGGAATGTTGTTGGCGACGAGCGTCGGCATCCCGATGCCGAGGTTGACGTAGTAGCCATCGCGTAGCTCCTGCGCGGCGCGGCGGACGATCTGATCGCGGGTGAGTGCCATCGGGAGGAACCTATCACAGCCGGCACGGCCGGCGGCGCTGAAGGCCACAAGGCTGGACGCACGCGCGGGTGATCCAAGGCGTGGTTCCGGGTTCCTCTCGATTCTGAGCGCAGCGAAGTGCGCCTCTGTGTAGCGCTGGCCGCCCTCGGCCGGCGGCGCGCGCCGGAAACGAGGTCGTCGAATCGTCCGCAATGGTGTAGGCAACGTCCGCGACAAAGACATGGGACGTGGCGTCTGCACGAGAGGACGGCCGAGGGCGGCCGTCGCTACACAGAAGCGAGATCAGATCTCGCGATCGGCCACGTGCTGAAGAGCGCCAGCAGCGCGACGAGCGGCATGAGTTGCCGCACGATGCGCTCCCACGACCAGGTCACGTGCCAGACGACGTCGTGCGGGGTGACGAAATAGGCGGCGATGAGAAAGAGGAATTGCAGGAGGATCGTGACAGCGAGGAAACGCTCCGCGCCGGCGATCCTGCGCCATCCGATCGCACAGGCGACGATCACGCCGAGCCAGAAGAGAGGCTGCCCCACCGGTTGCGCGATCAACGCGCCAAAGATTGGCGCGGGATGCGAGAGCGACGTCGTCAAACGATCGAAGACGCCGGGACCCAGTAGGTCGGAAGGCAGATGGTGGAGCGAACGCAGAATCCACCATGGCGCAGGAATGAGAATCGCGGGGGCCATACGCGTCAGGAGCCTCCAACGATTCGCAACGACGAGTGCGATCGCGGTGGCGACGACCAGCGTCATCCCCTCGTTCTTGCACGACGCGGCCAGGCCGAGGTAGATCGACGCGCGAAGCGCATGCATTGCACTCTCGCGTCGGATCGCCTCTCGCATCCACAACAGGCCGACGACGCTGCAGGCAATCAGCGGTCCCTCGGCGAGTCCGACGTAACCGGAGAAAAGAAGCGGCATCAGCGCGAGCGTGGCCAGAGCGCTCGCGAGCTCGCCGATCTCGTCCGCGAGCAGGCCGCGCACGACGAGCAGCGCCGACACGCCAAACGCCGCCGTGATGACGCCCATCCAATGCTCGGGCCACGCGCCGGTGAGGAGCGCCTGAACGTCGAAGACGAGTGGAAGCAGGATCGGATAGTCGACGTGCGCGTTCATGTTCAGCGGGAGCTGCAGAAACGACCAGTCGATGCCCCGCGCCCACCAGAACAGCCTTCCCTTCAAGCCCCAGATCCGGATGTAGTCGTTCTCGATCGACGGCGCTGCGGTGACGTATCGCAGGAAGCCGGCGACGAGAATCGTCGTCAGCAAGTCGATCGCATCCGGCCAACCGAGCGGCGGTAGCCCGATCGCCGGCAGACCCTTGCGACTCAGGAACGCAATCGCGATCGCCGCGAGAATCGCCGCGCCCGCGAGAAGCGTCGGAAGCGACCATGCGACGCCGGCAATCGAGAACGCCAGCAGCAGAAACGCGAGCACGGCGTTGCCGAGGAGATAGCCCTCGCCCATCAGCAGCGAAACGCGAGCACGCGCACCCGGCAACACCATCGCCATCGGCACTCCGACGACGAGCGCCAACACCACCGCGAGAGTCGCGCCGATCACGGCGTCCGCCTCAACAACGTCCCGCTATCGCCGCGCCAGACCTCGGCGAAGCCGGGAGGCGTGGGAGGGCATTGCGGCCAGCAGGCGATGAACTGCGCGGCCTTGGCGTTGCGCGCATCGAACGCATCCTGTCTCTCGACGAGCAGCGGCAGCACATCGCGTCCGGCGAGCAGGTACTGCGCGCGGCGGAAGGCGTATTCGTATCCGCCCTCCCAAGTGTGATGCGGCGTCCAGAGAAGAATGCGCGCGCCGCGCGGAGTTCGTTGCCCGATCTCCGCGATCGCGCTGCGAAACCCGGGCGTCTTGCGATATGGCAGCTCCGTCCAACGCGCGCGAAGCGACGTAATGTCGAGGCTGAAGATCCGGAGGTAGAACGGTTGAAAGCAACCGGCGGCAATCACGATCCACGTCGCGAAGAGCAACGCGCGTGGAAGGTGTCGAGCCTCCGGTTCCTGCGTCACGACGCGCGCCGCGTGACCGTTCTCTGCTCGATCCGCTTCACGCGGGGCGCGACGATGACGCGGTGTACGAAGATGCCCGGCGTGTGGATGCAATCGGGATCGAGCTCGCCCGGCTCGACGAGCTCTTCGACTTCAGCGATGCAGATCTTTCCCGCGGTCGCGGCCATCGGATTGAAGTTGCGCGCGGTCTTGCGATACACGAGATTGCCGAGGCGGTCGCCCTTCCAGGCGGCGACGAGCGAGAAGTCGCCAACGATTCCGCGCTCCATCACGTATTGCCGCCCGTCGAATTCGCGCGTCTCTTTCCCCTCGGCCACGATCGTTCCAAATCCCGCCGGCGTGAAGAACGCCGGAATGCCCGCGCCGCCGGTGCGCATCCGCTCGGCCAGCGTCCCCTGCGGCACGAACTCGACCTCGAGCTCGCCGGCGAGGTACTGCCGCTCGAACTCCGCGTTCTCGCCGACGTACGACGAAACCATCTTGCGGATCTGTTTCGTCTGCAGAAGAAGTCCCAGTCCCCAGTCATCGACGCCGGCGTTGTTGGAGACGCAGGTGAGCCCCTTCACGCCTTTGGCGACGAGGGCATTGATGAGGTTCTCGGGAATCCCGCAGAGACCGAAGCCGCCGACGACGAGCATCGCGTTGTCGGGGATGTCCTGGATCGCTGCATCGGCAGAGGGAACGACCTTGTTGATCATGCGAGGGCGAAGATACCAGAGGAGCATCAATCGCACCGCTGATCGATCGCCGGCAACACGGGGACATGAAAAAGCCTCGCGTTGCGGCTGAGACTCTATATGCAATTCCAGAAGTCCATCTCCCCACAATTCGCCCTCGGAGAATCTCGAACGAAGGAGTTGGTGATGTTCGACAAGTCCCTCCTGCAGAGAGATATCGAAGCTGCTCTCGACGCCCTCCCGACTGACTTCATCCAGAACGCGAACACGTCGAGGAACGCCTCGGCGTAGATCGTGTCATCGTGGATCGGATCGCCACGACCACCTTGTACTCCGGCCCCATCCCCAGCGGTCCCGTCAGCCGGTTCTCGTAATTCGCGCCGCTCCCCTGCCGCTGGCTGTTGTCGCTGTTGATGTTGAACTGCACCCACGTGAAGTACCGCGGATAGAACCGCACGGCGTATTCGTAGGCGATGTCGTGGCCTTCGTGATTGCTCATCGCTCAGTCTCCTCCTGCCCGAAAGGGTTCGCGCGAACGCAACCGCGCTTCGCGGTCATGGTGGGTTCGCGGTTCGTTGGGTGCTCGTAGTGCTCGTGGTGTTCCTGGTCTGTGTCGCGCGCGGTTGCCTGCCGCGCGGCGCCGCCCGATTAAACGTCTGCCTGCGATCGCTGGGGACGCGCGAGGAAGGGATGTCGCTGGTCGTCCGCTGGCAGTTCCGGCAGCGCGGCGCGCGGCCCGAGTCGCGCAACCGGACGGTATGGAACTCCTGGACGTCGCTGCCGGATCGTCCGCCCAGCTCGATGCGGTTGCAGACTCGGAATTCCGCACAGTTGCGGACGGACCAGGTCTCGTAACTGGGGCGGCCACGATTGGCGGCCCTCGCCTCCGGGATCACCTCCCGCAAGATCCGCCGGCGCGTGGCGGATAGCTCCGAGTCCTCCAGAGCATCTCCTTGATCCGTCGCGCCGCTCACGTCGGCGACGATTTGGCTCCTGCCTTCGCGTTGGACGATAGCCACCGTCAGCTTGCGTTTGCCGGGTTCGCCAAGTTTCCCGCTGGCTCGGAGAGCATCCGACGCGCGTACCGCCAGCTCCTCGGCGCCCACCTCGCGCCCGCCCCTGTCCAGTAGCGATCCGGCCGCGCGCTGGAGAGCGCGCGTCGCATTTGTCCCGGTGAGCCCGCTGGTGACTCCCTCCGCCGTAATCTCCTCGGCCAGCAGCGGGGTATCGGCACCTTCGGTCAGTACGTCGAAGATCGCCGTGAAAATGATCAGGATGATGTCGGCGGGCGTGTTGCCGCTGGGATCTCCGAGGATGATGGGATTGTTGAGCGTGAACGCGTAGCGATTCAGAGCATCGCGATTGAAGGATCTCCCGGCCGTCAGTTCGTCCGCGCTCACGAAACGGCCGAGATTCGGATCGTGATACCGGGCGTCGAAATAGTACAGACCCGTGGCGTCGAGCTCCTTGCCATTGAACAACGTGCTCTTCGGCGCGCCGTCCGGCGAAGAGATGCTGCTCACCAAACCATAGGGACGATAGGTGATCTGCGACCGCAGGCCACCGGCGGCGTCGGTGACGACGACGGTGCTGTCGACCAGGTCCTTATGGAGGAACGACAGGGCCGGAGCTGCAGCACCAGCGGCAAGCGCGCCTTCGACGACGGCCGTTCGTTCACCGAGGCCGTCGACGTAGAGCGCATACCGTGCTGCAGCGCCCTCGACGGTGACCTCATAACGCGGATCGACGTAATACGTGGTGGCCGCCACGGTCACGCCGCCGGACGCATAGTCGGTCTTCACGACTCGCCGCCCCTCGTCGTCGTAAAGATACGATTCCGTGCGCGTGTTGCCCTTATGGACGCTCTTCAGGCGATTGGCTGCGTCATACTGATAGATGTAACTGGGAATGCCGGCTGGCGCGGCCGAAGGGGCCGGACAGGTCTGGAGCGGCGTGGCTCCGAGCGCCTTGAAACACATATTGCCGCTCGCGTCGTATAGAGCCTGAAACACCGGTTTCTCCGTCGCCTTGCCGGCGACCGCCCGATGACCGTCATAGGTGTACGCAATGCCGTCGTTGCCGGTCAGGTTTCCAGCCGGGTCATAGGCGAAATCAAGATTCTTGCGGGCGTTGTCCGCGCCGAACGGGCCGTTCGCCTGCACGACGCGGTCGTTGGCATAGACAAAGGATTGTCCCAGATCGAGCGGAGCCGCGCCTCCGGCGCCGATGGCCCGACACTGTGCATTGGACTCGTTCCCTTTGAAATTACAGTCGAGCGTGCCGGTCACGTTTCCGAGCGTGTCCCACCGGAAGATCGAGCTGGCGAGCAGACCTCCCGAGGCGTTTCGTATGGTTCTGGCGTGCGGACGTCCGACCGCGTCGTCGTCCCACTGTTCCGCTGCGCCATTGTGAAATTGGATCAGGCCGGGCTGATCACCTGGCGTATAGCGCGAATACCGCACATAGGGCTGCGGTGATTTCACGGCCGCGCTGGTGTACGAGACCTGTTCGAGATTCCCCGATGCCGGCTGATACGTCCAGGCGACCTCGGAATGGGCCGGATCGGGAAACGCCGCCGAGATTTCCCGCCCTTGCGGGTCGAACCTCCGCGTGAAGAGGAACGGCTCGCCGAACTTCGGGAACGAGACGCGGCGTGTGGTCTCGTTCAATTGCGCGTCGTAGCCAAACGCATACGTCAAATACGCGCCGGCCGCGTCGCTGACCGTCACGGCGGCCAGCGCGCCGCGCAGATTCGCGAACGGTCCTTCGGCCGGTGCGCGGTCATAGTGATAGGCATAAGAAAACGACAGCCGGCCCTGCACGTCGAGGAGCCGCGCTTCGGTCATGCGGAGGAGCGCATCGCAGGAGTACTCGGTGCGCTGGCCGAGAGCATCGATGCGGTGGTCGAGAACACCGCGCGTGTTGTAGCGCTCCAGTACGGTGCCGCTGTCGCTCTCCTGATGCTTGATGCGTCGTCCGAGGGAGTCGAACGACGCCGTATTCACCACGCCTCCCGCGGCGCCGGCACCCTTCGGCGCGGTGGCGGTGACGAGCGTGCCCAGAGGGTCGTACCCGAACGTCGTCGTCGCGTTGCCGTCGCTCACGAGCGAGCTCGACACGACTTGCCGCTGCGTATCGAAATACTCGAACCGCAAGCGCGACACAAAATCGGCGCCGGCATTGGACCGACGGACCTCCATCATCGTATTCGGCGCGCTGTACGTCCACTCGATCACGCTCGAGGCGAGCGTGCCGTCCGGAGCCTGATACGGAGTCACCCGTTTGCGCAGCCGGCCCGAAACGTCGTATTCGCTGGTGATGAAGCGGCGTTCCGCGCCGTCGAAATACGGGAGCGACACCTTTCCCAGCAGCGTCTCGTTCCGATACTCCTGATCGACGTTGACCATCCGGTCGTCGCTCGACGTAGTCATCCTGTACGTGCGCGACAGACCGTCGAGGTATGCGAGGAACGGCTGCCAGCCGGCTGGCGCTCCCCAATTCGCGCGCCGGAGCATCCTTCGCGACAGAATGCCCTTGTCCTGCGCCAGAACGACCTTCGCGGTCGTGGCCGTGGACGCGTTGCTGACAAAGAGCGGCGCGACGTATGGATAGCGCACGGCGGTGATGCAATTGGCGTCCGTCGCCGTGCCGGCCGGCGGAGGCGCCTGCGCGACGGCATCGCGCCCGAATCCGTCGACACAGTCGTTTTCGATATTGCCGTTCGGGTCGCGGGTGGCGATGCGCATCCCCGATTGCGCGTCATACGCGAAGGTCGTGACCAGCGGCTCGCTCTTCGGATCCGCCGGATCGGGACTCGGCGTCGTGCGCGAGAGCGAAAACGTTCGATAGACGTCCTCGTAGACAGTCGTAAACGTCGTTCCCGCGATCTCGGCCGGCGGCGACCCGGCCATCTGCGTGTCGGAGATCTCATTCCCGTAAGGGTCGTATTGAAAGCCCATGCCGACCCACGTCTCGTTCTGATCATCCCAATGAAGCTCCGCCGCCTTGTTCATCCTCCCGTCGTATCGGACCTGCGCCAGGCGCAGATCGCCGGCCGCGGCATTGAACGGTTCCGCGGTCTTGCAGCCCGGCGCCGTCGAGATCGCCCGGCGGTCGAGATATCCGAGCGTCCAACGCGTCGTGTCATTGATGAAGGACTGGCAGGTGTGCAGCGTATGCGGCGCGTTTTTCGTATCGCCGAGACTCGTAATCGAGGTCTGATTGCCGAAACCGTCTTCGTAGGCGATGTCCATCTCTACAATGGAGCCGAAGACAGTGTCTTGAACGATGTTCCTGGCGGCGAGCACCTGCACGAGGCGCGAGGCCATCGGATCGAACGCTTGATTGGAAACGCGACACGTCGATCTCGATTGCGTGTCCTGGCAGATATATTCGCGCGTCGTGACATTGAACGGTGTCCCGCCCTCGGCTTGCGGCGGGCACGGCACGATCGTCGCCGCCGATGCGCACATCAGCCGCGCGGCCATTTCGCCGTTGAACGGAAAATCCTGGCGGAACCCGAGCGTCATCTGCGACCCCAGCGAGCGGTCCGCCACGGTCATCGAGGAGAAACCGAGCGAATCGCGGCCGAGCAGGTTGTACAGAAGACGCGTGTAGTAATAGTCGTATTGATAGGAATACGGCGCGGCGTTCGTCGCGGCGTCGTTGGTCAACGTGTACGCAGCGACGACGTACAGCGGGTTCTGCACGACGACATTCGGATAGAGCGGCACCTGGACCGGCGCGGCCGGAACATATTGAAATGTGCTCGCGACAAGCAGTGTGTCGAGCGCGTCCGGAGCGCGTCCGTCATCGTCACGACGATAGACCGCGGAATCCGTCAGCGGCCGATAGGTGATGCGGATCTGGCCTCCAAGGCCGTCCGTAATGCGGGTGACGGCATTGGGAGGACCGGGCGCGCCGCGCGTGGACGAGGCCAGGAGCAGCTGATCCACACCGCCCGAGGTCGAGGGCGCGAAGAGATCGGCCGCGCCGTCGCCGTCGAAGTCTCCGATCCACGTCGCATTCCGCGAGACGTTCTGTCCGCCCATGTCCCGGCGGACGAACCCTTGCTTCGTCGAGTAGTAGATCCGGCTGGACGTCGAGCCGGCGGCGTAGAGATCGGCCAGACCGTCGCCGTTGAAGTCGGCGATGAACGTGCTGCCGCGCTCGAGCTGCAGATCGCGAATCGTCAACGGCGGCTCGAACCCGCGTCCATTTCCATAACTGAGAGCGCCGGTCGTCGCGGACGCGGAGAAAAGATCGGGCAACCCGTCGCCGTTGAAATCACCGACGAACGTGCTGCCCGCGGCCAGGTTCAATCCCGAGACGGCGATTCCCCGATCGAATCCATTTCCCGTGGAGCGATAGAGTGTTCCTTTGGAGTGACTGGCCGAGAAAAGGTCGGCCCGCCCGTCCTGATTGAAATCCACGAGAAACGTCTGTCCCTGCTCGGCCGACACCTTCTCAATCGGCAAACCTGCGTCGAGGCCCTTGCCATTAGAGAGATAGAGCGTGCCGCGGGTACTTCCCGCCGTGACGAGGTCGGTGCGTCCATCGCCGTCGACGTCGCCTGTCAGGACTTGCAGGTCGAGTCGAAGCTTCACCGGTGTGCCCTCGCCGAACTCGCCATGGCCGCGTGAAAAAAAGATCGCGCCGTCGATGCTGTTGGCGAGAAGCACGTCGAGGCGGCCGTCGCCATTGAAGTCGCCCGGCAATCGGCTGCTGAAGCGCTGGAATGGCAGGCTGATGCAGCGTCCGGGATCGAATCCTCTGCCATTGGCGAAATACAAAATCGCGGTCGCGTCCCGAGGACATTTTCCCGGCACGACCTGAAAGGACAGGAGGTCGGTCAACCCATTGCCATCGAAGTCGGCGACGAATCCGGCATTGTTCGAGATTCCCGAACGGCCCGTATTGGAAACGGCCAGAGCGTCGGCACCGTCGCTCTGGCCGGCGAGCGTCGGCCGCAGGCAATCGCCGGCACCATCGCATTCCTGGACGGACACTAGCCTGCTCTGGCCGGTCAATGGATGGCTCTCGTAGCGAAGGTTGTATTGCCTGACGAGCATCAGTCCGGAGTCGGTGCACGAGCGGCCGGCGGCGGGGATGCGGGAATCGGAACTGATGCAGGTGCGGATCGCGGCGAGGAGAGCCGCATTGTCGATGACCGCGCCGCCCTGGAAATCGGCCGCGGCATCGGCGCGTCGAACATAGAAGAATTGGACCGAGCGCATCGCCGCCATCTGCGGCGCCTCGTCGCGAATCGTATAGTCGATTCGCTCCGGGTACTCCTGTCCGCGGCTCGCGATGCGCTTGCCGTCCAGCGTCGGCGGAGTCTGCGTATACGTGACGCGCATCCCGTTGCCGTTCAGGTCCGACAGATCGGTCATCAGCCATTTCCGGATCGAGCCCGCCGGCAACGGCTTCTCCGTCGTGGCGGCAACGGCGGGAAGCCGTCCGCTCGGCTGCGTGCCGAAGCCGAGCCTCACGCCGGACTTGAGCTGGACCTGGAACGAGCACGGACCGCTGCCGCACTGGTCGGTGCTGGCGATGACGCGGCTCCAGTTGTCTTTCTCCGTGCGGTAGGCGGCACCGGGCACGTAGTAGACGCTCTGCGCCGGGTCCGCGGGCACGAGACGCCCGTCGGAAACGCTGGAGTCTTCGAGGCAGAATCGGTCGCGCTCGTCGTAATCGATGCCGCCGCGAAACCCGTCCTGCAGGATCGAAGCGCCGCAACGCACGATGGCCGGAAGTCCGGTCAGCGCCCAGCCCATGCCGAGCATTCCGTCGCCGAGTTGGTGGTTATAGACCAGCGACAGGTCCGGCTCCACTGATTGCGTGCCGGGCGGTACGCTGATGTCGATTCGATAGACGGCCGAGCCGTTGGCGGCAACGACGAACGATCCGGATGTGCCTCCCGGCACCGTGGCCGCGGACGCCGGCCGGGCGACGGCCATCAGGATCGTCAGCGCGAGCGCCACTTCCTCCCATACGGACGTTCTCATCGCTTTGCTCCTTGACGGTGCATCGGAAGACGCGGGTTGGAGTCAGATGGACGTGACGGTGATCCTCACGTCGACATAGCGATGGTTCGGATCGGCGAACTTAACGGTTGTCTCCTCGGCCGAGAAATCGAACTGGCCGGTGTTCGAGCCGCTGAAGGCGGCGCTGGCGCGATCGAAATATCGCTTCTGTTTGATGTTGATCTGAGCGCCGTGCGCGAGGTTGTAGACGACGTCGATGGGCGATTCCACCGATGGAGAGCCGGTTTCCCATGTCGCGAGAAGCTGGTCGTACCCCTCGATGTCGGGAATGATCGTCGCGGCGAACGCCGGCTGAAAACTCTCGTCGAGCGGCGCCTTGACCTCGTTCAGGGTCATGATCTCGCCGCTGCGATTCTTGATGTGTAGTGCATAGTAGCTCGCGATTCCGGACCTGAACTGCAGCAGGGGCTTGACCTCGGGAGCGGCGTTCGGTCGGAGGATGATGCGCGGGGTAAATGCGTGCATCCTTGGGGGGATCTGGGGAGGAATATCCACGATCTCGACATAGAACGCGGTCGGATCGTCCTGGGGATTCCTCGGCTGCAGGCCGGCGTAGAAGTAATGTCCCGGCTTATCCGGGTAGTCGGAATTGAATTGAATGTTCAGCAGGAGGTGTTCGTCGACGATGTATTTGACGGAGCCCTCCACCCCGAAGGCGCCGGCCTTGCCTTGGACAAAGAACGCCTGAGGGACCGGGCCCGACTGATAGGACTTGACGGAAACCGCATTCCCGTCCTTGCCGTAATCCCCGGACTCGAAATGGTCGCCGCCGGCCAGCGGCTGCAACTCTCCGTCGGCGTGGTTCTCGATGTAGACCCGAAACGAGGAGTTGGAGGACTGGGGCGCGAGAGCAGCGTCGGAGGTCATGTCATCACTCCTTCTTAGGACCACACATTCCCGTCATTCTGAGCGCAGCGATGGCTTCTAAGAAACTGACCACACAAGCCCTCATCCGCCTTGGGCACCTTCTCGCTTTCGCGGGGCGAAGAGTGCTCGAGGCAAACGTTCATTCGAGATCCTTCTCCCCTCCTTCGAGGGGAGACGGTGCCGAAGGCGGATGAGCAGTGCTTCGTTTCTTCCACCGGTCAAGATGACAAATCGCGAAGGCTATTCCCCGGAAAGGCGTAAGTACCGCCGATCGTAGCGTGCGGGCCGAGAGAGGTCAAACTCCGGCCGCTGGGCCTCTCATCCACCTTCGGCACCTTCTCCCCGCTTCCGCGGGGCGAAGGGCGCTCGATGCAAACGTTCATCCGAGATCCTCCTGCCCTCCTTTGAGGGGAGAAGGTGCCGAAGGCGGATGAGGGATGAGGGGTACGTTCCACCGGTCACTTGGAGCCTTTACGATGCGCCGGTGGCGGTGATGAAGGGATCCCAGCTTACGACGTCAGGCGATCATTGTGAACTGCGGAGAGTTCTGCGAGACGTATGACGTCGATGGGGACAGCGAGCAGTTGATCACCTTCTCCGCGGACAGTGGCGATCTCCTGCAGATTACGGTCATGCTTACGCAGGAGTCGAGCCCTCAGATCGAGGCCATCGCCAAAAACGGGAGTTGGAACGTGGCGATCAACGACGATCCCGAAAAGTATTCCTTTGGCGTCGTAGACGACCAATGGACGTTCGTCGTCGCCTGATGCCCTCGCGGCCCGTACTCTGAAACTCTAATGCGACGGCGTCGTCGGGCAGGCCGGCGCGGGCGGTACGCCGAGAGATGTTTTTGCGGTATGAGCTTAGACGTCCTCTTCTCAGACTTCAGGTTCAGGAATCGAAGAGCGGTGGCAACAGCCGCCGCTCTTCGATCCGGATCACAAAGTAGGAAATTACCCAGCGATCTCCATCTTCGGAGAGGCGGTCTCCGGCGTCACCACGAACGTCTCGGCCGCGACGACTTTCTTGTTGCGGTCGGACCATCGCGCCGGGTGGAACTTCGCCGTGACGATCGACAGTTGATCGAGATAGCCTCCCGAGCGTCCTGCGAATCCGAGAAATGCCGTCGTCCCCTGCGCAGTCCACGAGAATGTGTCTTTCAGCACCTGGGGCTTCCACGGCCAGGCGAATGTGTTGTTGAGCGACGTGCAACCGCTCGATGAAGCTCGACTTCGCATCGACGGAGCCGAAGCCGAACGAAGCGCTGGCCGATCCGGAGACGTGCAACGCTCGTTGCAATGAGCGGACGTCTTTACAGACCTCGTAGTACGTCTCGGCGACGGCACCGCCGCTCCGGCTGTCGCCGTCGACGGCGTTCGATCGGCCGGAGCTCATGAAGGTGTCGAACCCCTGAAAAAGCTGGACTGGAGGGATGTTGACGCTCATTGAGGCAGATTCAAATTCCGGCGCGGGATTGTTTTCGGACGTCATGTCAGTGGTCATGGATGTTTCTCCTTTCGTCTGCATGGATGACGAAAGTCTTCGAATTTCCATCCGTCGCGCGGAGGGCCTATTCTTCTTCGTGTCCATGGCTCCCGAAGAGCTGTTTCGCGACAATCTGTCGCTCATCGACCGCGTCATCGCGCGCGTGTGCAGAAATGCGCGCCTCTTCGGCGCCGACGCGGAAGACTTCGCATCCGCCGCGCGCCTGCAGTTGATGGAGAACGGCTATGCGGCGCTGCGCAAGTTCGAAGGGCGCTGCAGCCTCGTGACCTATCTCACGATCGTCATCCAGCGCATGTTGATGCTCGACCGCATGCGCGCGTGGGGACGCTGGAACGCCTCGACGGCAGCGCAGAACCTCGGCGACTTCGGCATCCGCGCGGAACAGCTGATCCGCCGCGACGGGCGGACGATCGACGAGGCCCTGCCGATCCTCCGCGATCTCGACCCGGCGCTCACGAGCGCGCGCCTCGAGGAGATCGTCGCACACCTGTCGGAGCGCAAACCGCGCCTGCGCGTCGTCGACGCGGAGGAGGTCGAAGAGGAGCTCCCCGCGCACGAGTCGAGCGAGACGCGCGTGCTGGAGCGTGATGCGCAGTCGCGATCGGAGCGCGTTACCGGCGCGATTCGCAGCGCGATGGCGGAGATGACGCTCGAAGACAGCACGATCGTCCGCCTGCACTTCCACACCGGCATGGCGCTCGCGCGAAGTCGCGGGATGTCTAGGCTGAAGATCCGGAGGTAGAAGGGCTGAAAGCAACCGGCGGCAATCACGATCCACGTCGCGAAGAGCAACGCGCGTGGAAGGCGTCGGGCCTCCGGTTCCTGCGTCACGACGCGCGCCGCGTGACCGTTCTCTGCTCGATTCGCTTCACGCGCGGCGCGACGATGACGCGGTGCACGAAGATGCCCGGCGTGTGGATGCAATCGGGATCGAGCTCGCCCGGCTCGACGAGCTCTTCGACCTCGGCGATGCAGACCTTCCCCGCCGTCGCGGCCATCGGGTTAAAGTTGCGCGCGGTCTTGCGATAGACGAGATTGCCGAGGCGATCGCCCTTCCAGGCGGCGACGAGGGAGAAGTCGCCGACGATTCCGCGCTCCATCACGTATTGCCGTCCGTCAAATTCGCGCGTTTCTTTCCCCTCGGCCACGATCGTTCCGAATCCCGCCGGCGTGAAGAACGCCGGAATGCCCGCGCCGCCGGTGCGCATCCGCTCGGCCAGCGTCCCCTGCGGCACGAACTCGACCTCGAGCTCGCCGGCGAGGTACTGCCGCTCGAACTCGGCGTTCTCTCCGACGTACGACGAGACCATCTTGCGGATCTGCTTCGTCTGCAGAAGAAGTCCCAGCCCCCAGTCATCGACGCCGGCGTTGTTGGAGACGCAGGTGAGCCCCTTCACGCCTTTGGCGACGAGGGCGTTGATGAGGTTCTCGGGAATCCCGCAGAGACCGAAGCCGCCGACGACGAGCATCGCGTTGTCTGGGATGTCCTGGATCGCTGCTTCGGCAGAGGAAACGACCTTGTTGATCATGCGAAGGCGAAGATACCAGAGAGCGCAGTAGACGGTAGACAGGTGACGGGGGACGCTTGCTGGATTCGCGGGCGCCGCCTGTTGCGCGTTGAGCGCCTTCCCGGATTCACTGCAACCGGCGGAGCGTCGCGCCGTATTACGGTTCATGAAGACCCTCGGGATGTGCGCGCTTGCCTTGATGTTGTCCAGCGGAGTGGCTCAGGCGAAGGAAGGACTTTCGATCACGCTCAACTCGGAAGATTCGCGAACACAATTCGCGCCGCGCCGTGAGCTTTCGGAGACGCGGCTCGCGATCATCTCGCGCGATGGATCGACCGTGCTGATGGTGACCGATGAGGTCGTGGCCGTGCAGCTCACCGACCGCGCGCTGGCGGACGTTCACGCGAAGAAGGATGCCGGTTTCCTGGAAGATCTCCTGGCCTCGGGTGTGCGGCTGGCCGTCGGCAAGTCCGTCGAGTATCCGCTCTCCGCCATCCGCAGCGTCGAATACCGCGATGGCGCGCTGCGCCTGACGAACGATCAAGGTAAAGCGGTATTCGAAGAGATCAAGGTCAACGGCACGGACGTGCTGCGCGACTTCTCCAGCACCGACGCCGCGCGGTTCATCAGCGCATTCCGCAAGGCGAAGACACGACGCTAGCGGAAGGCCATGGAGCGCAGGCATCCTGCCTGCCGGTCCGCCGGCATCTTGCCGGCCGCCTGAAGGTAACGGTAGACAGGCGACAGGGAACGCTTGCTCGATTCGCGAGCGTCCCCTGTTTCCCATCTACCGTCGACCATTAGCGCTTCGTTAGAACGCGAACAGCACGTGCACTCCGTAGCGCGTTTCATCCACGCGCACCGGATCCTCGGCTTGATCGCGATCGACGAGAATCGCGGCCGAGGTCCCTTTCGGTCCGCGCATCCAGTACGAGAGACCGGCGATGTCGCGCGTTCTCGTGACGGTCGCGCTCGTATCGGGGCGCATGGTGTCGTAGCGCAGGAGCGCTTCGAAGCCGTGGCCGAGGCGCGGCATGGCCCAGGCCGACCATCCGCGCCCATCGACGGCGTCGCGGGTCACGAGGTACTCGACTCCGGCGTTTCCGCGTGCGTGCTCGTACGTCGCGCTATGACCCTCCGTGGCGGCGCGCCTTCGGCGCTTGCCACCGGCTCATGTTCGCGACACCTCCGGCGTTCAGGAAACGTCGCGCCACGCGACACTTTTCGGAAGCAGTAGTTCAGACCGCTAACCTGAGATCTTTGCTTCGCTCAGAATGACGGAACCGATTCAGCGACTCACCCTGGTTATCGGTAAATGCGAGCAACAAAATAGGCAATACTCCCGCTTGGGGAATTGCAATTGACGACCAGCTTAACGCCGTCAGCGTTCGTGGCGGAGCTACCCAGGCTTCCTTCATCGGCGACGCGAAGAGCGGCCTGTTTGGCGGTGATGTTGAAGTCGCAATAGCATTTGTTGCTACCGATCGCCAACGGACAGGCAACACCAAAGCCGAATGAAAGAGGTTTCGTACTTGATGTCAATCCCCTTGGATTGTACTGGCAACTAAACGTAAAACCATACTGTGTGCCAATCAGAGCCGACGAGGCCTTCGATGAGGCAAAGAAACCGGCAAAGGCATAGGTTCCGACCGGAGAAATGTAGGCACCCTTAATGGATGAGGTCAGCAGGGTTGGCTTACCATCGACATTATAATCGTCGGCGAAGCGTATTTCGTTCCCTTTTAAGTCATCACCGCCAGTCAGCTCGTTGATCAACAGAACCATGCAGACGGCCGGCTTATTCATAAAGTACAAGATGGGGATGAGGACGGACAGAACGACGAACGTGGCGATGGCGACCGTGGCCGCGACCCCTATGGCGATGATACCGGAAACCGTCGCCGAAAATGTAAAATAGCCGTCCAAAGCCATCAATTGATAGAGTGTGTACAACCCCGCTCCAACACCGAAAGATACCGCACCAAATCCGATGATCTCGAGGCTAACCTCGATGGCATCGTTGTCAGTCATTTTAGATAACCGGTCGACACCATCCAGAATCTTCTGCACTTCGATTTCAATTCTGCTGCCTCGGGCATTTGTCAGCAATGCGAGGGTTGCTGGATTCAGCGGAACCATTGCGGTTTCTGACGTATCGCCGGCTGCAAGAGAATCCTTCAGTGCGATGAATGCCTGACTGACTTTGTCTTTATCATGCCGAGCGTCGAGCGCGGACAGTACTGTTGCCAGATCTGTCGTCCGAACCTGCAGGTCAAGCGCCGACACGGCCTGCCGAACACGGTCGCGCGCTTCTGAAATGATACGTTCGTAGATGACAATCTGTTCTTCGACGGATTTCGCAGCGGCGAGAGATTTTGCTTGTTGAGGGTAGAACTCTTCGAAGCGCGCTTTGTAATGGGCAATCTTCTGCTTGTTCATGGCATCCTCCTTGTTGGAGCCGCTTCCTTTCGATGGCGCAGTTTCTCCGACACTCAAAATGAGGTCCGCATCCTCCCGACTTGTCCTCGAGATGAACCGGCGTAACTATGGATGCCCGGGCGGCCGGACGTCATGAAGTTTCGTCATGTCGGTGAATGCGGCAGGAACTGGTATCCGCGGCCGGGGATAGTCACGATGTCGCGCGTCTGTAGCTTGACGCGCAGGTTGTGAATGTGCCGGTCGACCACGTTGCTCTCCGGCACGTAGTCGGCGCCCCAGAGATAGTCCAGAATCTCGTCGCGGGTCAGCAGGCGGCCGGCGTTGGCTGCCAGGAGATAGAGCAGACTCTGCTCCAGGGACGTGAGGTGAACCTTCCTGCCGCCCTTGTGGACACGCCGGTTCAGGATGTCGATGTCCAAGTCGCCCAACCGCAGCGACGGACTGAATACCGCGGCATCGCGATACGTGCGTCGCAGGACCGCCACGGCCCGCGCCACCAGCTCTTCCGGAGAGAACGGCACGATCAGGATGTCGTCCACTCCCTGCTCGAAGGCCGTCAGTCGGAACTCGAGGTCCCCGCGCCGCGTGAGCGCGATAACGGGGAGGCGTCCGCCGAGACGTTTCAGCATCTCGCTCCCTTGGGTGTCCAGGTCGAGAACGACCAGATGCGGACTCCAGTCTGTCACCGTCGAAACCGCCTCTTGGCCCGTCGTCGCCACCCGAACGATGTAGCGGGCGTGATGAAACGCCAGCCGAACGACATCGGCGAGACCGCGCTGCTCGATGACCAACAGCGCCCGGGCCGGGCTGCGCAAACGCTGATCCCGCGAGGGATCCTTCTCTGGACGAGACGAACGCACGCTGCTCCTCCTTCTTCGAGAACGTACACATCCGGCCCGGACTCGCTGCCAATCGAAGGCAAGCGCTGAGAGGATCTTTTCGGACCTACCTATGGAGTAACACCAATAGGCAAATCCCTACCTCGATCGTGCTCCGCCCCCTCCACCGGCTCTGCCGATAAGACCTGATCTCGTCGCCCCGACGATGCCGAGCCGCGAACCTTCCACAATCAGCAGGCCATCGGCGCCTTTGGCCCAGACCAGGCGATGGGCTTGAGCTTCGGCTCTGTGATCGCCCATCCCGACACGAAGCTCACCGGGAATCCAACGCGCTTCGCGAAGCGGTGAATGACCGGGCCGGCCGGCAGTTCGGCAATCTCGCCTTTGAAATTATTGACGACCGAGGAGTAGAGATACTCGACGAGAGGCGGGAGCTGATCGTCGAGCAACTCGCGGAGCGGCGAACAAACACGCCGGGAGGCGTGACCGGTGGCAAGCGCCGCAAGGCGCGCCGCCATCGGAGTGCATTGAAAATGCACTCCGGCAGGAGTGCCGCAGCGTGCGCGACCCCACTGGGGTCGAATTGAATGACTCTCATTCCGGTGGCGGCACGTCTTCGGCGCTTGCCACTGGCTAATGTCCGCAACGCCTCCGGCGTTCGTGAAATCCTACGACTGGCCATTCACTGCGTTGATCCCGGCAATGAGGGCGTTCGCATAGTCCTGCGTCGTATTGTTCGGCGCGCAGGCGTCCGTCTGCCGCGTGTTCTGGATGCCGGCGTAGTTGAAGATATAGGCGCCGGTAATTCCGGGGACGGCGAAGCCATTGGCCGCAAGTTGCTGTTGCATCGCGGGCGGGCAGACGGCAGTGCCGCCGTTCGTGGCACCGAGTCCGGCAACGATGAACGCGGCCGGGTCGCTGACGCCGAGCTGCGATAGCGTAGTCCCGCTGTTCAGGCCCATGTTCAATTTCAGGGCGTAATCATTCATCGCCGCCACCCACTCCGACTGCGGGCCATTCCCATAGCACTGCAGGTTCATCTGCGTCACGGGCTGCTGACCGCCGTTCTGCGTGAAGACAGAGGCGAGCAGCGTGAACCAGAAGTTCGGGGACTGGTATGGACAGAACGTAACGTCCATGCCGAGGCTGGCCACCATGGTGATCAACTGCGAAAGCGGCCCGATGTAGTACGGATAGTCGAAGAACGGCGTATTGCCCAAGGGCTCGAGATCGAGATCGATGCCGGTCACTCCGAGCTCCTGCAATACGAGGAAATTGGCATAGAGCGGATTTTGCGGACCGGTACCGAATTGATTGAAAAGATCGACCATGCAATTGAACGTCTTCTCGCAACCCCAGCCGCCGAACGTCATGCGCAGCGTCTTGACGGAGCTTCCCGAGCCGGTCAGCGTCGACAGGAGCTGCGGAACATAGGCATAGCCGCTGCCGAGCGCGCCGGCGGAAACGAATGCCGGATTGCCGGCCGGCGTGGGGCGGAAGTTTCCCGCGGCATCGACGTGCATCCCGTTCGTCGAAAACCACAGATTGACGAACGTGAACCCCGAGCCGGCGATGTCGGCGGCGATCTGTTGATAGGACTGTAGAGTGGCCGCGTCAGGATTGCACTCATAGAAGACTGTTGCGTAAATACCGGGATTCGGCGTGATCGTTGGATTGGTCGTCATTGCGTTCTCCTTCCACCTGTTAATGACTGACGACCTCCTGGCGTTTTCCAGTTAGAACGCCAGCAGCACGTGCACGCCGTAGCGCGTCTCGTCCGTGCGCGAGGGATCCTGGGCGTGATCGCGATCGAGGAGAATCGCGGCCGAGGTCCCTTTCGGTCCGCGCATCCAGTACGAGAGACCGGCGATGTTGCGCGTTCTCGTGACGGTCGCGCTCGTATCGGGGCGCATGGTGTCGTAGCGCAGGAGCGCTTCGAAGCCGTGGCCGAGGCGCGGCGTGGCCCAGGCGGACCATCCGCGGCCATCCACGGCGTCGCGCGTCACGAGGTATTCGACGCCGGCGTTTCCGCGTGCGTGCTCGTACGTCGCGCTGACGATGAAGCGGGAGCGTTCGGTGACTGCGTTCGAGTGATCGAGATCGGCGAAACCGGTGACCCGCACTCCCTTCATCGGACGCAGCGTCGCGCGGACCTGAAAGGATTTCTCGTCGTTCGTCTCCGCGCGCGAGTAGCCCTCTCCGTTGTAGTAGCCGGCGTGGATGTCGCCGCGCTCGCCGGGGAGGTTGTAGCGGACCGACACGCCGTTGTCCGAGGACGTGAGGAAACCTTCGCGCTCGCTGAAGACCGTTCCCTGGAAACGATAGCGATAGACCCCTTCGAGATTGTCGAGATACGGAGTCTGCTGCGCGCCGAGGCGGACCCACGAACCCTTCGTGGCCCAGCGATCGAGATTGATCTGGCCGTACGCGTACTTGAGGCGGAACGGCTGCGAGCCGGACATCGAGCTGCCGCTGCCGCTCTCGCGCGCGATGTCGGGTGTGATGCGGAACGAGAGCAGCGGCGTGATCTCGCCGGTGAGGTTGAGATACGCGCGCGTGACCTGAAAGGCATCGGGGCGCGTCTCGATGGTGCTGGTGGCAAACTCGCTGAAGACCGTGCCGCCGAATTTGATGACGACCGCGTCTTTGATGACCGCGGCGTCATCGGCGACCGCCGTCAGGGCGATGAAATAACAGATCAGGAAACGGAGGATACGCATTCTTTTCTCCTTTGCGAAAGTCGCAGGATCGTGTTGGAAATCTGGGTGAGTGGAAGGACGTGCTCGACGGCGCCGCGGGCGATGGCTTCTTTCGGCATCCCGAAGACCACCGACGTCGCTTCGTCCTGCGCGATCGTCTGTGCTCCGGCGGCGCGCATCTCGGCGAGCCCGGCGGCGCCGTCGTCGCCCATGCCGGTGAGAATCACGCCGACGGCGTTCGCGCCGGCGATCTGCGCGACGGAACGAAAGAGCACGTCGACGCTGGGACGGTGACGCGAAACGAGCTCGCCACCGACGGTCTGGACGAAGAGCTTCGCGCCGCCGCCACGCAGCAGCATGTGCTGGCTGCCAGGCGCGATGAACACGCGTCCAGGCCTGACTTCATCGCCGTTCGCGGCTTCTTTCACCTCGACCGCGGAGGTCGTATCGAGGCGTTTCGCAAACGCCGCGGTGAAACCCTCGGGCATGTGTTGCACGACGAGCATCGGCGGCGCGTCGCGCGGAAGGGATTCGATGATGATCCGCAGCGCCTCCGTGCCGCCCGTCGACGCGCCAACGGCGACGACTGTCGACGCACCGTTCGCGCGCGGCAACGTGACGGCCGGCAACACGGCATCGGCCGAAAGTCTCGGCGTGACGCGCATGCGCGCGCGACGGGAGACGCGCGCCTGCGATGCCGCTTCGATCGTGTCCGCCAGCACGAGCGCGGAGTCGGCGATGAACTCGCGCACGCCGGCGGCGGGCTTGAGAATCACGTCGACCGCGCCTTCTTCGAGCGCGCGAATCGCGGTCTCGCTACCGCGCGCCGCGGCGGACGAACAGATCACGACCGGGAGCGGGTCGGTGCGCATGATCTGCTTGAGGAACGTGAAGCCGTCCATGCGCGGCATCTGCAGATCGAGCACGACGACCGACGGCCGCTGCTTCTCCATCTTCCGCGCGGCGATGATCGGATCGGCGGCGGTGTCGATCGTGAAGTACTTCGAGAGCAGCATCGAGAACGCCTGCCGCACGACGGCCGAGTCGTCGACGACGAGGATGTGCGGACGCGCGCTCATCGCGAATCCCTCAGCGCGTAAACGGTCGGACCAGCCGCGCGCACGCGATCGAAGTTGCCAAGGCTCTCCGAATGTCCGAGAAAGAAATAGCCGCGCGGCTCGAGCCGATCGAGAAGACGATCGATCACGCGGCGTTTCGACGGCGCGTCGAAGTAGATCAGGACGTTGCGGCAGAAGATGAGGTCGAACTTTCCGTTGACGGGGTACGACTCGTGGCTGAGATTGACGCGCGCAAAGCGGATCAACGACGACAGCTCCGGCCGCGCCGCCATCTTCCCTTCCTGCGCGCCGCTCCCGCGGAGCATGAACGCCTTCCGATACCGCGCGGGGATCTGTTCCGCACGCTCGATCGGCCAGATCCCTGACGTCGCGCGCTCCAGCACCTTCATCGACAGATCGGATGCGAGAATCTCAATCGACCAGTCGGGCAGATGCGCCGACAAGGTCATGGCGATCGAGTAGGGCTCTTCGCCGGTCGAGCAGGCCGCACTCCAGACGCGCACCTGTTTCGTTCTCTCCCCCGCCGCCGCCTCGGCGCGCCACGCCGGCAGCACGTCGTTCTCGAGAAACGCGAACTGCTTCGGCTCGCGAAAGAACTGCGTTTCATTCGTGCAGATCGCGTCGAGCATCCGCACCAGCTCCTGCGGTTCCCGGTGCAGATGATCGTGATACGAGGCGAACGAGGTCAGCGACAACGCACGCATCCGCGGAGCGAGCCGGCCGACCAGCAGCGCGCGCTTCTGGTCGGAAAGGAAGATTCCCGCCTCCTGCTGCACGAGCGTTTGGAAGAGGCGGAACTCTTTGGTGGTGATCGTTCCTGTGTTCATCGTTTCTGCTCCGTGTGTTGCGATGTGTCGTTGCTGGTTGCTGGTCGCAGAGCGCGATTGCCAGTCCCCTCTCCCCGCCGCGGCCTCATCGCGGTGGGGAGAGGGTTAGGGTGAGGGGCGATTTCTCGCGCGCGAGAGACGACCCCTCACCCTGGCCCTCTCCCCGTTCGCGATGAGGCTGCGAACGGGGAGAGGGGACTGATGGCTTGCTCTGATGACGGGAAGATCAGAACGCGTGAAAATCCGCCAGCGACCCCCGTCCGTTGCCCGGTTTCGGCACGATCGGAAACGCGTGCGTCGTGCGCGCCGCCGGCAGGTGCGCGACTCCGCGCGATTCGGTTCCGATGCGGAAGAAGCTGACGAGGTTCTGCAGGCCTTCGGCTTGCGCGGCCATTTCTTCCGCCGTTGCCGCGAGCTCCTCGGCGGCGCTGGCGTTGCGTTGCGTGACCTGATCGACTTGCGAGAGCGACTGGTTGATCTGCGCGACGCCCGCGGCCTGTTCGTTCGATGCCGCGGCGACGTCTTGGACGAGCTCCGAGGTGCGGCGAATCGAAGGGACGAGATCGATCAGAAGGCTGCCCGAGCGATCCGCCACCTGCACGCTCGACGAGGCGAGTCCGCTGATCTCGCGCGACGAGGTCTGGCTGCGTTCCGCCAGCTTGCGAACTTCGGTCGCGACGACGGCGAATCCGCGTCCGTGATCGCCGGCGCGCGCGGCTTCGATGGCCGCGTTGAGCGCGAGGAGATTGGTCTGGTAAGCAATCTCCTCGATGATCGAGATCTTGTCGGCGATCAGCTTCATCGCCTCGACGGTCTCGCGCACGGCCTTGCCGCTTTCTTCCGCATCGCGCGAGCCCTTCGCCGCCATCGTTTCGGTCTGGCGGCTGTTATCGGCGTTCTGGGCGATTGACGCGTTCATCTGCTCGAGCGACGCCGTCGTCTCCTGCACCGCCGCGGCCTGCTGGCTGTTGCCCGACGACACGGACTGCGCCGTCGACGACACCTGTCCCGCCGCGGTTGCGAGGGAATGCGCCGCGGAGCGCACTTCGCCGATGATCTCGACGAGACGCGCGATCATGCGCGCCAGCGCCTGGCCGAGGAGGTCGCGGTCGGAGCGCGGCGTGATGGTGACGCCGAGGTCTCCGTCGGCGAGCGTCGATGCGGTGGCGGCCATGGCCGCATTCGACTCGATGATCTTCTGCATCGACGTCAGAAGCTGCGCGGCTTCATCGCGGCCGCGGATTTCGATGCGCTGTTCGGCGTCGCCGAGGGCGAGCTTCTCCGCGACGTTCACGGCTTCGGAGAGCGGGCGCACGATGCTGCGGGTAATCGTGATGCCCAGCAGGAAGACGACCGCCAGCGCGATGATGGCCACGCCGATCATCGCGAAGCGCGCGCTTTCCTCGGCCGAGGCGATCACCTTCTTCTTGTCCTGCATGACGCGCGCGGTCTCGTCGTCCAGCGTCTGGGCGATCGTCTCCACGTCGCGGATGCGATCCTTGACCGGCGTGATGGCGGTGTTGGCATCGGCGACGGTCTTGATTTCGCCACTCTCGATGCGCGAGGCCACGGCCTTGAACGCACTCGCGTAGGTGGCAACGCCGCTGCGCATGTCACCGACCTGCGTCCGCATCTCCGGCGTGATGGGAAGGTGCTCGATGGCCGCGATCTGCTCCTCGAACTTCTTCTCCGAGTCGGTCCACTTGCCGAAGTATTCGCTTTCCTTGTCGTGGTTGCCGATGTTGATGAAATAGTCTTTTTCGAACCGGCGCAGATCGAGCACGGCGATGTGTGCGTCATTCGCCGCGGCGTTGATGGGGAAGTCCACCTCGAGCACGCGCGCCGCGGTCTGCGCCGAGGTCGCGAGACCCCATTGCCCCGCGACGGCGACGGCAACGAGGAACAGGAGGACGAGCGTGAAGGCGGCGAACAGCCGCTTGCCGATGGTCAGTTGCTGCAACATGAAATGCTCCTTATTGCGCGGCGCCGGCGGGCGCAGCTTCGTGATGGTTTGCAGTTGCGAGATTGGGATCGACGACGGTCGCGTCGACGGCTTCGAGCAATTCCACGGGCGAGAGAATGCGATCGAGCTCCAGGATGAGAACGAGGCGCCCGTCGAGCTTTCCCATTCCTGTGAGGAAGTCGACGCGGATGCCGGTTCCGAACGACGGCGGCGGCTCGATCTGTTCGGGTCCGAGATCGACGACCTGGGAAACCGCGTCGGCGAGAAGGCCGACGACGAGAAGGCTTCCCTCGAGCTGCGTCTCGATGACGACGATGCAGGTCGTGCGCGTCGGTGCGGTTTCGCCGTGGCCGAACTTCGCCGCGAGATCCACGACCGGCAGCACCGTGCCGCGCAGGTTGATGACTCCGCGAACGTGCGCCGGCATGCCGGGCACGCGCGTGATGGCTTCGTATTCGAGGATCTCTTTGACGCGCAGGATTCCTACGGCGTACTCCTCGGTGCGAACAAAAAAGGTCAAGTACTGTTCTTTCATCGGTCCTCCAGAAAGTGGTTCCAAACCATGGGCGAGGGTCAAAAGAAAAACGGCAGCCGCTTACGCGTGTCCCACCTGTTTCAGCATCGTCATGCGCGGCGCGGGCACGAACGGCTGCGCGCGCGTCGCTGCAGCAACGCGCGGCGCGGCGCCGGGAAGGCGGAAGAGGCCGACGAGGTCCTGCAGCGCCTCGGCCTGCGCGGCCATTTCTTCCGCGGTCGCCGCGAGCTCCTCGGCCGCGGATGCGTTGCGCTGCGTGACCTGATCGACCTGCGCCAGCGATTGATTGATCTGCGCGACGCCGGACGCCTGTTCGCTGGAAGCAGCGGCAACGTCCTGCACCAGCTCCGCCGTGCGACGGATCGACGGAACGAGCTCGCCGAGGAGCGAGCCGCTGCGATCGGCAACGCGCACGCTGTTCGACGCAAGACCGCTGATCTCGCGCGAGGCCAGCTGGCTGCGCTCGGCGAGCTTGCGGACCTCGATCGCCACGACCGCGAATCCGCGACCATGCTCGCCGGCGCGCGCGGCTTCGATGGCCGCGTTGAGCGCGAGGAGATTCGTCTGATAGGCGATCTCCTCGATGATGGAGATCTTGTCGGCGATCGTCTTCATCGCGCCGACGGTCTCGCGCACGGCCACGCCGCTCTCCTCGGCATCGCGCGAGCCCTTCCGCGCCATGGCCTCGGTCTGCCGGCTGCTGTCGGCGTTCTGGGCGATCGATGCGTTCATCTGCTCGAGCGACGCCGTCGTCTCCTGCACCGCCGCGGCCTGCTGGCTGTTGCCCGACGAAACCGATTGCGCGGTTGAGGCGACCTGTCCCGACGCCGTGGCCAGCGCGCCCGCCGCGAGGCGCACTTCACCGAGCGTTTCGGCGAGCTTGCGCAGCATGGCCGCGAAGGCGATGCCGAAGCTGTCGTCCTGCGAGCGCGATTGGACGTCGACGGTCATGTCGCCGCCGGCCATGCGATCGGCGACGGACACCATCGACTGCAGGTAGCCGTACATCGCGTTCATCGAGCGGCTCAGCTCACCGAGCTCGTCGCCGCGATCATCGAATTCGAGCTTGTCGCGAACGTCGCCCGCCGCGGCGCGCTTGGCCGATTGCGCCATGCGCACGATGGGACGGGCGATGGAGGCGGCGATCATCGTCGACAGCACCATGCCCACGAGCGCGAGCGCGACCAGCAGGATCCAGGTGATCATGCGCGTCGTGCGATAGCGCGCCTGCGCGCTGGCGAACGCCTGTGCGGCGAGGCGCTCCGTGGTCTGCTCCATTTCGCTGATGACCCGCTCCTGTTCCTTGCGGACCGGGAGGTATTCATCGACGTACTTGCGCTTGGCCTCGTCGATGCGACCCGAGGTGATCAGCTCCAGCACTTCGTCCTCGAGCCGATTGACGGACATCGAGTCCATCTCCGCGGCGCGATCGGCGAAGGCGATGACTTCGGCCGGCGGCGAGAGACGCTTGATGTCGGCGACGTCGCGCAGGAACTCCGCGTCCGCCTCGCGCTTGCGCTCGAACTCGCGGGTGTCGCGAGGATCGACGAGGTAGCCGCGCATGGCGTCGCTCATCGTCATCATGTCGAAGCGCAGCTCGAGACCCTTCTGGCGGATCGTGTCGGAGACAGTGACGACTTCTTCGAGCTGATGGATGCTCGACGTGAGCAGTTGCAGGACCGCGGCGGAAACGAGAACGCCGAGGACGATCACGATGAGGAAACCGGCTGCGAGTCTGCGTCGGATATTGAGGTTCATGACTTTCTCCTTCGTTCAGCGGAGCAGCAGCGCGGTGCGGCGGATCCGGCGACGCCGTTGGCGTCTGTTCTTGAAGAGATCGATGAATCGCTGAAGGAGAGTCATCGGGCGCTCTCCTTTTCGAGGGACCGGAGAATGGCCGGAGTGTCGAGGATGAGGGCGACTCGGCCATTGCCGAGGATCGAGGAACCGGAGACACCGGGGACGGCGTGGAAGTACGCGCCCAGCGGTTTGATGACGGCCTGCGACGCGCCGTGGAGCTCGTCGACCGCAAGGCCCGCTTTCGCGCCGCCATGCTGTCCCTTGATCTGAACGATGAGGACGTTCTCGCGCGCCGGCGTTTCGCCGCCGATGGCGAAGTGATGACGCAAGCGGACGTAGGGCACGACTTCGTCGCGCAGCAGGAGCATGCCCGTCGCTTCGTCGCCGCGGTTCGCCGCCGGCAATTCGACGCACTCGACGACGTGATCGAGCGGCACGAGATAGGTCTCGTCGCCGGCGCGCACGCCGAAGCCTTCGATGACGGCGAGCGTGAGCGGCAGGCGGATCGTGAAGACCGTCCCCTCCCCTTTCTTCGTTTCGATCGCGATCGTGCCGCGCAGCGATTCGATGGCGCGACGGACGACGTCCATGCCGACGCCGCGGCCGGAGAGATCGGTCACGACCTCGGAGGTGGAGAATCCGGGCTCGAAGATGAGGCGATCGAGCTCTTCGTCACTCTCCCCTGCGCGTCCTGCGCGCGCGGCGATGGCTTCGCGATCGAGTCCCGCGCCGTCGTCCGAGACGCGGATGATCACGCTGCCGGCATCGTGAAAGGCTTCGAGCGTGATGTGCCCGACCGCGGGCTTGCCGGCGGCGACGCGGATCGCCGAGGTCTCGAGACCGTGGTCGATGGCGTTGCGGATCATGTGCGCCAGCGGATCGCGCAGCAGCTCCACCGCCGACGTGTCGAGCTCGACGTCGTCGCCGATCGTCATGAGCCGCGCGTTCTTTCCATGCGTCGCCGCGAGGTCGCGAACGGTGCGCGCGTACTGCCGGAACATCGGCCCGATCGGCACCATGCGCGCGCGCATGATCAATTCCTGCAGCTCGGCCTGGAGCTGATCGACCTGCCGCTGCACTTCGATGACCGCGTCGCCTTCGAACGAGCGCGTCGTCAGCAACTGATGCACGCGTCCGCGGGCGATGGCGATCTCGCCGGCCAGATCGAGCATCCGGTCGAGCTTCTCCGCGGCGACGCGCACATGCGCCTTGCCCGCGGTTTGAATCCGCGCCTCGGTCGCCGCCGGCGCCGCCGCCGCGCCTTCCTCGTGGCGGTTCAGCTTCGCGATCAGAGTGCGATCGAAGTCGGTGAGCTCGTCGTGGATGACGAGCCGGCGAAAGGCGTCGATGCCGCTGAGGAGCAGCTCGATGAGCGAGTGGTCGACTTCGCCGAGGTCCTCCAGCTTTTCTTCGTAGGCGTGAGCGAATGCCGTCAACGCCTGGAGGCCCACACACGATGCATTGCCTTTGAGCGTGTGCGCGCGGCGCAGGAGCTCGAGGCGGATCTCGGCGTCGTCGGGCGTGTCTTCAAGAGCGAGCAGCGAGGACTCGAGGCCGGCGATGTCTTCTTCCGCCTCGGCCAGGAACGTCGCCAGGAGCTCGTCCTGATTCAGATCGTGTTCAGACATACGTTCCCCGTTTCCGTTTCAAAGATCAGCTTCCGTCCGCGGTTTCCGCCGACGTCGAGCTGCACGACTTCGATGCCGCGGCGGCGGAGAAATTCGAGCGCGACGTCGGCGTTTTTCGCGCCGAGGTGCGAGGCCGACTGCATCTGCTGGAACATGCACGATCCGCCGAAGACGCGCGCGCGAACGAGGGGCATCCGCGCACCGGCCGCGCGCATCTTTTCCACCAGCTCTTCCATGGCCACGTTGCCGAAGCGCGCCGAAGACACCGAGGAGCCGGCGAGATTCGGGAGCATGAAGTGATTCATCCCGCCGATTCCCTTGTGCGCGTCCCACAGGCAAACCGCGATGCACGAGCCGAGGATCGTCGTGACGCTGAGCGGCACGGCCGAGACCACGAGATGTCCCGGCTGCAGAAAGCGGCGCTCGCGCACCGCCGGAATGGTCATCGCGCTCACTGCACGGGCTCCAGGTACACGCGCGTGCAGAAAAGCGCCGACGCCGCGTGCGAGGCGAGGAGGTCGAACAACTCGTAGTCGAGCGGTTCCAGTCCCTGCTTCTGCTGCAACAGGCTGAAGATGGCGATCGCGCCGACGACGCGCTCGTCCAGCTTGAGCGGGATGCAGGCCACGAGATCGGTGGCCGGGATCTGCTCGGCGATGAAAGGCTCGCCGGTCGAAGCGGCAGCGCCGACGAGTCCCGATCCGAGCGGCACCGATCTCCAGTCCGCGGCGTCGATTCCGAAGGATCCGGCGAGCAGAAGGGCGTTCGTGCTCTCATCGAGCTCCCAGATGCCGAGCTCTTCGCAGCCGATGAGATTGATGATGATCTCTTCGATGGAAGCGATGACGCGGGCGCGATCGAGCGTGCCGTTCAACTGATAGCTGGCCACGTAGAGATTGGCGAGCTTCGTGTTCTGCTCTTCGACCTCGATGTAGCGTTCGGAGAAACGGCGGCTCTGTTCCTCGAGCTCCCCGATGAGATTCGCGACGCGGCCGCTCAGACGCTGGTTCTCGTCGAGCAGCGATTGCACGACCTCGCGGGTATCGTTCGCGGCTTTCTCGATGAAGTCGCGCTTCACTTCTCCACCTCGAGAATGTTCTGCAGCTTCGACATCAGCTCCAGGCCGTTGATCGGCTTGGTCACGTAGTCGGTGCAGCCGTTGCGAAAGGCGGTCTCGATGTTGTGTTCTTCGCCGCGGGTGGTGACCATGATGATCGGGATGCCGGCGGTCTCCGGCTGCGCGCGAATGGCGGCACAGGCCGAGAGGCCGTCGAGGTTCGGCATCATCACGTCGAGCAGGATGATGTCCGGCATCTCGCTCTTCGACTTGGCAATCGCCTCCACTCCATCGCGGGCGGTGATGACGTCGAACGGTCCCTTGGCGAGGATCATCCGCTCCATCATCAGAACGGTGTTCGAGTCATCGACGAGCAGCACTTTTCTATTCATGTCCGTGAATTCCTTTCGAGAGTTGAAGAAACTGCGATTGCGCGGTATCCGCGGGCGTGAGGCTGCGCGAGAACATCCATCCCTGCGCGTGAGTGATTCCGAGTTCGAGGGCCGTGTTGAGGTCTTCCTGGTTTTCGACCCCCTCGGCGATGGGCATCGCGCCGCAGGCATGGCCGAGGGTGACGATCGAGCGCAACACGGCGATGCGATACGGATCGCCGTGGCATCCCTTCACGAGATAGCGATCGACCTTGATGTGATCGGGGCGACAGTCGACGAACAGGTGATAGTTCGACGCGCCGACGCCGAGGTCATCGAGCGCGATGCGCACGCCGGCTTCGCGCAGATCGTGCAGCGTCGATTGCAGAGACTCGATCGCCCACGGCGCGCGATGCTCGACGATCTCCAGCATCAAGCGATCGGGCGTGATGTCGTTGAGCTTCGCCAGCTCGAGCAGCGTCGAGACGAACCGCGGCACGGAGCTGAGCGTCGAGCCGTGAATATTCATGCTGATCGTCGGACCGCCCGGCAGCGACGCCGCCGACGCGAGCGCCGAGGCGATGCAGATCAGATCGAGCCGCGTCTCCTCGCCCTTGCGCCGCGCGTACTCGAAGAGCACGTCCGGACGCTCCATGCTCGTGTCGCGCGGACCGCGCGTCAGCGCTTCGAGCGCGTAGAGCTCCAGGCCGTTCGCGCTCACGGTGACGATCGGCTGGAACTCGGTGCGGAGCGCGCCGGGCATGAGCAGCTCCTGAATCATCGTCCGGCTCACGCGCACTTCTCCGTCAGCTTCCGGGCGATCTTCGCCAGCTCCGGCAGAGGCTTCGGCTTGTGCAGGAACGCGTCGCAGCCGCGACGAAAGGCTTCCTTCTCGATCGTCGGCGTGCCGTGCGCGGTGAGGAGGATGGTCCGCGTCTGCGGGCGATTCTGGCGGAGGAAGCGAAGGACCTCGAGTCCCTCGGTGCCGCCATGCTCGCGCAGCGAGAGATCGACAATGGCCAGGTCGTACTCGATGTAGGTCGTGAGCGCTTCCGCTTCTTCGAGCTCGCGGGCGCAGTCCACTGCGAACCCAATGCGAACGAAGTAGCGCTTGAGCGCGAGGAGGATCGATTCTTCGTTGTCGACGACGAGGATACGTTTGTTCACGCGGCTCCCTAGAGCAACCGGGCTGCCACGCGTGCCAAACCGCTAAACGACTTGAATCGTGTTACTTACGGAGAGTTCCCGTTTAAGGAATATCGCCTCTGTTCTAAAATTGAAACGTCAATTTCTAATCTTAGAAATCGCGATTCCGTGCTTGCGCGCCTTGTAGTACACGGCGCTGCGCGAGACGCCGAGGCGGTCGGCGGCGCGATCGATGGCGCCGTTTTCGTCGCGCAGAACCTGCTCGATGTAGTCGCGCTCGACCTCGTCCAGAGTCCCGCTGCGACGGACCACGTTCGTGGCGGCAGCGACGGGAGGAGCGCCGAAGTCGAGCGTTCGCGCGTCGAGCACGGAGCCATGCGTGCGCAGGAGCGCGCGCTCCAGCACGTTTCGTAGCTCGCGGATGTTGCCGGGCCACTCGTAACGCATCAACGCCGCCTCGGCGTCGCTGCTGATCGACACGAGCGGTTGTCCGAGATCGCGGCCGAGCCGCTCCAGCAACTGCGCCGCGAGAAGCGGGATGTCCCCGCGGCGCTCGCGCAGCGGCGGAACGGAGAGCTCCAGCGCGCTGATGCGATAGTAAAGGTCTTGACGAAAGCGCCGCTCGCCGACGAGCGTGCGCAGATCGTGATGCGTGGCGGCGATGAGGCGAACGTCGACGCTGCGGTCGCGGACGTCGCCGAGGCGGCGGAAGCGCTTCTCTTCGAGCACCTTCAGCACGCTGGCCTGCACCTGCGTGTCCATGTCGCCGATCTCGTCGAGGAACACCGTGCCGCGATCGGCGACTTCGAGCAGGCCCTGCTTCGCTCCGGCGGCTCCCGTGAACGCGCCCTTCTCGTGACCGAACAACTCCGTCTCCAGAAACTCGCGCGAGATCCCTGCGCAGTTGAGATCGACGAACGCTTCCTCGGCGCGCCGGCTGTGACTGTGGATCCACTGCGCGAGCACGGTCTTTCCCGTTCCCGTCTCGCCCTGAATCAACACGGGACTGTCCGTGCGAAGCACGGCTTCGGCCTGCTGACGCAGCTCGCCGATCGCGGCCCCACCGAGAAACGGATCGACGCGGCTCCGCATCTCGCCGCGCTTCGTTCCCGCGAGCTGGCGATTGCGCTGATTTTCGATCGTGCGCTGGATGATGACGAAGAGCGTCTCCAGCTCGACCGGCTTGGTGAGAAAGTGCTCCGCGCCCAGCTTCACCGCCTCGACGGCCGTGTCGATCGACGCATACGCGGTCAGAAGAATGAGCGGCGAAGGACCGCTGGCGCGAAGCTGCGGAATCAAATCGAGCGCTGTGCCGTCGGGCAAACGAAAATCGAGCACCGTGACGTCCGGCCCAAACGCCCGAAACTTCTCGCGCGCCACCGCGCAGTTCTCCGCCTCCTCAATGTCGAACCCGCGCGACTTCAAAAAACGCCGCATCGCAAAGCGCGGCGCCGATTCGTCATCGACCAGCAGGACCTTATTGCGGAGCATGAACGCAGTATAGAAGCGATGAAGGATTTCACGCGGAGGCGCGGAGGAACGCGGAGAGATGGTCGCTGGCAAACTCCCTCTCCGTCTCTCCGCGCCTCCGCGTGAAACCGCCTTTAAGCCACCGGCAGGCGCATCGTGATCACCGCTCCGCCTTGCAGGCGATTGCCCGCGGTGACGCGGCCTCCGTGTTCTTCGACGATGCGCTGCACGATCGACATGCCGAGGCCGATGCCGCGTTCGCGGCGGGTAAAGAAGGGCTCGAACACGCGTCCGAGGTCGGCCTGCTGAAATCCGCTGCCGTCATCTTCGACCGTGCATTCGAGCCAGGAACGATCCGCCTGCACGACGGTCGTCGCGCCGACGGTGATCGTTCGGACCGCGGGGGAATGTTGCAGCGCGTTATCGATCACATTCTCGAAGACCTGGCGCAGACGCGAGCGATCCATCGGCGTCGGAGGCAGCGAAGGCTCGATCGTGCTCCGCAACGTGACGTTGGCGCGGGCCGCTTCCTGGGCACGGCTCTGGATCACCTCGCGGACGAGATCCGGCAACGAATCGGGCGCCGGCGTGATCTGCACCGGTCTCCCGAACTCGAGCAGCTCGCGCATCAACTGCGTGAGTCGCGAGATCTGCTGGCGCAGACCGCCGGAAAGTTCCTGGAGATCGGGCGTCGTCATCTCCTCGGCATAGGCATCGAGCAGCGCCGACATACCAAACAGCGGATTGCGCACCTCGTGCGCGACTCCGGCCACCAGCGCCCCCATCGCCGACATCGTTTCGCTGCGGCGGAGCGCTTCTTCCATCTCCTTGCGCTGCGTGATGTCACGCGCGACCGAGATCACGCGCCGCGCGCCGCCGATGGCCGCGCTGCGCAGGCTGACTTCGACCGACAGCATCCGTCCATCCTTTCGGACGACCTGCCACTCGGAGACCAGGTGATCGTCGAGGCCGATCTCACGAATCAAGGTGATGGCCGCCTCGCTCTGATACGGCCCCATCCCCGATGCGAACGATCCGCTGTAACGCTGAAGCGCTTCCTCGCGCGTATAACCCAGCATCGCGCAGAAGCCCTGGTTGACGTCGAGAATCGCGCCCGTCTCGGGATCGTAGATGATGATCGCGTCGGTCACCGATTCGAAGATCGTCCGGAATCGCTCTTCGCTTTCGAGCTGCCGGGCCATGTGCTCCTGCAGCTCCGCGTAGCGGTGATCGAGCAGCCCAACCATGGTCTCGATCGAGATCCGCAGGCTCTCCAATTCCGCCGTGGGTGCTTGCCGCAGCCCGGTAGTGCTGGTCGTCCCGACCTCGGTGACCGAGCCGGCGTAACGCTCGATCTCTCCGATCGACTTGAGAACCGTCCGCCAGAGGACGAGATAGACGGAGAGCACGAGCAGCAGATCGACGGTCAGAATCGTCGCAACCGTTCTCACTAACACATCGCGCAATTGCTTTTCGAAGTAACGCGGCGTCGTGTAAAGACGCACGGTCCCGATGCGATCGCCTTTGAACGTAATCGGACGCTCCTCCATGACCAGGCCCTCGGTAGGAAACACGCCATTGGAGGGGATGAAGCGCTGGTGATCGTCGCGAACGCGCGCGTACGTCCGACCCGCGGCGCGGATGACGATCGCCGCCAGCGGCGATACTTTCGCCTGACTGTCGAGAATCCGTTCGATCTGAGGCTGATCGAAGTTCCAAACCGGAGTGGCCAATGCCACCGCCAGCTCTTCGCACTGGGCCGCGGTCACGCGACGCAAGCGGATCCACTCGGCATTGCGACGCGTCACGTAATCGACCGCGCCGAACACGCTGAAGAGGATGGTCGTTACCGTCACCAGAGTGGCGGCGACAACCATCGGCGCGGAAAGTCTTCGTCCGGCCATTTTTCTATTGATACGTCTTCGGATCGAACCAGAGCCGCTTGTCGCTCAAGGGTGTCTCCGGACCGAGATTCGGATTCCCGATGCGAACGATTCTTCTCTGTTTCAAGTGCAATCGCTCGATTTTGCTGCGCTGATATTTGTCGAAGATCACGTCGTAAGTGCCGTCGGCGATCATCATGCGCATCCCCTCTTCGGCGCGCTTTGCGAGTCTGCGTCCGGCGTCATTGCGGGCGAACCAGAAATACATCGGCATGGGATAGTAGAGAATCAGATTCTCCTCGATCGCCAGGTTCGTGAGCTTCGGTCTTCGCTGATCGTACTCATCGAGAATCTCCGAGGCGCCGCGCAAGAAGATGTCGAAGCGGCCGGCGGAGAGCATCTCGAACAACCCTTCATAGCTCGATCCCGTGACCACCTTCAAACCGCTGGCGCGAAGGATGCCGATGTCGATCCATCCCAATCCGAGACCGTACGTGAACTGCTTTAGATCGGCGACGGAACGGATCGCGGCGAAACGCTTCTGCTCGTCCTTTCGGATCAGAAACACACAATAGCCGCCGAGATTGCGATCGACCGGAATGCGAACCGGAATGAGCTTCTTCTCGAATTCCGGCGTCGTGCTCAGATACATCACCGTCAGTTTCCCGGTCTTGTTCTCGAGCTCGAACGCCTGGCGCTGCTCGGTCATCCGCTCGGAAGCCACCATCGCATACGGCCCCCACTTCGACTCGGTCTTTGCGAGCGCCGTTCGCAGGATCTCCCATTGATAGAGATACCGAACGTCGAGCGACGACTCCGGCGGATGGTAGATGTACTTCATGACCGCATCGGCGGCGCTGAGCGCACGCGTAGCGATCGTTAGTGAGACAAGAACACAGATTCGTATCGTCGAGCGGAGACCCAGCGTTCCGGACATGGACGTAATGAATCCCATTATGCACGGATTCCACGAAGCGGCCTGACCGTCACCAAACCCTCACGTGCGCTGATTTCGACAGGGTCGAGACGCTTATCAACGTCAATCGACGGTCCGCAACGTCACGACTTCCGGCCAGGGATAGGAGACCGTCGTCGCGAGCGCGTCAAATCCTCCTGCTACGGCGGTGGCGGTGCCGTGACGCCAGACGAACATTCGAGCGGCGGTGGGGACCAGCCCGCGCGCGACCCAGACGCCTTCGCGCGATGCGACGCCCGATTGCGACCAAGTCAGAAAACCGAGCGACATCGTCGTCATGCGATACGCCCCGAACCACATTCCCGATCGCGCAAAGGGCGCCGGATCGCCGTCGATGGCCTGCGCCCGAATGACGAGCGGTGCGGCCTCGACACCAAGGCGAATCTCGGGCCCGAGGTCGCGACTCATCGCAATGACGCGACTGGCGGAGCCGTGATGGCGAATCAAGAGCAACGCCTGGTCACGAATCAGCGGCACGTTCACGCCCTCCGCCGCGTCCTGCACTCCTTGCCATAAAGGACGGTCGTCGTTGCTGCCGGCGATCAACCGCAGTTCGGCTCCGAACGCGGGACGGCCAGTTGCATCGAGAATCTGCAAATGACTCTCCTCACCGAATGGCGCGAGCGCGATTTCCAGTTGCTGGCCTTTGTTCGAGGCGTCCAGGTCGAACGCAATGGCGGAAGAAACCTGGTATCGGTCAGCGACTGCCTGAATCTCCACAAGCCCCTCTCGAAGTGGTGGAAGATTCGCGACGCCATCTTCTCCCGCCTGCCGAGATTCCACTTGTTTGAAATCTCCCTGATCCTTGTATTTACTGCTCACTGTCACCTTCGCGCCGCCAATCGGTTTCCCCGTGTACCGGTCGGTGACATGGACGCGAAATCGATTGTCGGGGACGTGCAAATCGATCTCCGTGTGGGGCTCGTCGATGCTGAGGAAGGTCTGCACGAGCGGTTCATGTCCTGGAACGAGGACGCGAGCGTAATAGACACCGGGTGCCAACAGGTCGACCCGATAGCGTCCGTTTACATCAGCTTCCGCCTTCACGAGCTCGTGCTTGCCCGTCCCCCACGCCAACTCGCCGGCAGAGGCGTTTTCGCCGAGGAATACTCTTCCCTCGACAGTCAAAGGTTGAATATCAAACGACACCCGCCCGTCGACTCCCGAAGTGAGATCGATGTTCTGATGGAACTGCCACGCGCCGGCAGAGAGCTCGAGCTTCAAAATCTCGGCTGGTAAGGACTCGAGATGAGTGCTCCCCGGCACGACCTCAACTGTCCGAATGGTTTGCGGCTCGCCGTGCGCGGTCGACTGGATGTCCAGCTTCATCTGCGCGAAGCGCTCCGGCGCGTGAATGTCGATGTCCGCAGCCGGTAGACGCGCAATCTCGCGGCGAACCGTCGCCACCCTCCCGGGAGTGAGCCGCAACGATTCGGAAGGCACGCGTTCCGCCGTTGACTGAAAGATCAGTTCTCCACTGCGGTCGGGAACGCCGTACCAGACCGCGATCACGCGATTCGCGGTATCGGAAAGGACATCCGGTGCACGATCTCCATTGGCGGTCCGAAGCACAATCACCGCGTCGTCGGCTTGGCTACGCGGGCGAAGGCCTGCACGATCGAAGACCGCGAGAATGTCGCAGCCGTTCCGCGGCGGTTGAGGATTCACGAGAACGGTCCCGCCGATCTGCACACGTGCCGGCCGAGTCAGCGCGACGGCATCGCCATTCTTTTCGAACAGACCTGCAATGACGTCTCCTTCCGGCATCAGCAGCGGAAGCGTAACGTCCGCGCGGGCTCTCCGATCCATGGAGCGATGCCATGCTGGATGCTGGCTTGGCGAAGGAATTTGCAACAGTCGAAGAGACCGACCGGCATCGAATGGCCTTTCCAACCGCACCTTTCCGGCTGGAGAAACAGGCAACACCGACCGCAAGCCATTCCCCTCGAAAACGGGCCCGACATAGATCAGGATCGTGGAGGGACTGATCGAATCGCCTCCCTTTTCCAGCCAGTAGCGATACTTGCCAACCGCAGGCTGAAACCAGCGGCCACAAGGGAAAGAAAGCTCCTGATCCTGATCGGAATACGGCACGAGATGCGCGAAACAATCCGAAGGCTCGAGCAACTCGCCGCTTACGGACGAAGGCCACATCAGAAGCGCGGTACGGCCGTTGATCCCTCCCTCGCTCGCCGATGGAAGCGTCACTGCGCCCGCGACGAGCAGATGAACCATCAAAGCCGACAACACAAATGCCAATCGCATCAAAACGAGCCCGAGCCCCCGCAATGACAATCATTGTCGTGGGATGCGCAACCGCCACTGATCTCAATGCAAGCCGACGTCTCTGAAGTTTGTCCGCCGCCCGAATTCACGACCAGGGCGCAATGTCCTCCACTGATGGCTCCGACACACTCTTCACCACATACGATGTCGTGAACCTCCGGACAGTAGGCATCTGCGACGGAGGGGATGAGCAGCGATGCGCTGAAAACAGAAAAACGAATGAACCTCCACATGGTGCACTCTCCATTCATGTGGATTGTGAGCGCGCCAATTTGTTCCGTCAAGCCGTCAAGGCGCTATCCGTGACTCACTTATGTTCCGTTTCGGCGTTAGTGCGTATGCGCGTGATCGTGATCGTGGTCGTGCGCATGATCGTGATCATGCGTGTGCGTGTGTCCGGACATTCCGGAGCTGACCTGATCGGCGACGAGGCGGGCGACTTCTTTCAGCGCCATCGCCGCGGGGGCCGTTGGATCGGCGACGACGATCGGCTCGCCGGTGTCGCCGCCGACGACGACCTTCGGGTCGATCGGGACTTCGCCGAGGAAGGGGACGCCGAGCATCTCGGCGGTCTTGCGTCCGCCGCCGTGGCCGAAGATCTCTTCGCGCTCGCCGCAGTGGCGGCAGATGAAGTAGCTCATGTTCTCGACGATGCCGAGGACGGGAACGTTGACCTTGCGGAACATCGCCAGGCCTTTGCGCGCATCGATGAGCGCGACGTCCTGCGGCGTCGTGACGACGACGGCGCCGGTGAGCGGCACCTTCTGCGTCAGCGTGAGCTGGGCGTCGCCGGTGCCAGGCGGAAGGTCGATGATCAGGAAGTCGAGCGTGCCCCACTTCACATCGGTGAGGAACTGATCGATCGCCTTCATCACCATCGGACCGCGCCAGATCACCGGCGTGTCGGGATCGGTGATCAGCCCGAGGGACATCGTCTTGATGCCGTGGCGCTCCATGGGGATGATCTTCTCGTCGTGCTCGTCGATCTGCGGCTTGCCGATCGATGCCGAGCATCATCTGCTGCGAGGGGCCGTAGATGTCGGCGTCGAGCAGACCGACCGTGTAGCCGAGCGCGCGCAGCGAGAGCGCGAGGTTCGTGGAGACCGTCGACTTGCCGACGCCTCCCTTTCCCGAGGCGACGGCGATGCGGTACTTCACATCGGAAAGGATGCTCGGGCCGGAAGGCATCGCGCCGCCGACGGCGGTTCCCTGTTTCGCACCGATCTCGAGGTTGAGGCGAACGTCCGACACGCCTTCGAGCGCGCGCACCGCGGCTTCGGCATCGCGAGCGATCTGCTGGCCGACGCTCGGGTTCTCGGTCTGGAAATGGATCGTGAAGGAAACCGTGCCGCCGTCGACGCGCACGTCGCGGACGAAACCGAACGACACGATGTCGCGCGAGAGGCCGGGGAAGCGGACCTTCTTCAGTGCTTCGAGGACCTGGTCACTATCTAGGGCTGGGGTTGGCATTTTCTCTCTCCTGTTGCCGCCATCGATCATACGACTCGCGGATGATCGGGACGGCCTCTTCGGAGGAGCCAACGATCTTGATCACGTCGAAGTCGGTCGGACTGATCAGACCGCGCTCGAGCATGGTGCCGCGCATCCAGTCGATCAATCCGGGCCACATTGTACCGACGAGGATCAGCGGATGCTCTTTCATGTGCTTGACCTGCAGCAGCTGCCAGACCATGAAGAGCTCCAGCGCGGTGCCGATACCGCCGGGCATCACGATGAACGCCGAGGAGAGGCGGATGAAGTGATGCAGCCGGGAGAAGAACGTGCGATGGCGGAAGACCTTGTCGACGAAGGGATTGGACTGCTCCTCGGTCGTCAGATGAATGGCCAGTCCGAAGGAGCGCGCCTTGCTCTCGATCTGCCCCTCGACCGCGCCGGCGTTCGCCGCTTCCATGAGTCCCGGTCCGCCACCGGTGACGATGTCGACGCCCATCCGCGCCAGCTCGCCGCTCAGCTTCTTGACCTCTTCGTAGATCGGATCGCCGCGCCGGATGCGCGAGCTGCCGAACATCGAGACGCGATAGTGCTCGACGCGCTCGGGCTGGATCTGGTCGAGATCGTTGATCGTCTCCCAGAGCTGATAGATGGCCTTGTCGAGGATGTGCGCCGGATCCGGAGACGGCCGCTTCTTCGCCGCCTGCGCCGTGCGCAATTCTTCGAGGGCGGGGGTGGTGGTTTTGGGATCCATGAATTCAGATCGCGGATCGCAGATCGCAGATCGCAGGAAAGGCACAAAGCTTCGCGCGAGTTCGCCGGGTTCTCTCCTGCGATCCGCGATCTGCGATCTGCGATCTCATTTCGTCGTAATCCACACTTCCTTCGAGAACTCCTTCAATTTCGGTTCCGCCGCGCGGGCATCGGCGTCGGAATCGAACTTGACGCGCACGCGGTAGACCGGACCCTTCTCGGTCGATCCGCGCTCGACGTAGGCGGCGGTGAATCCGCGATCGATGAGACGCGCGGCGAGAGTCTCGGCGGTCTTCTGATCGCTCGTCGAGAGAAGTTGCGCGTAGGTCGTGACACGCAGGACGGCTGGCGCCGGAGTTGGAACCACGGTGGCTGCCGGCGTCGCGGCCGGTTCGGTCGTCGCCGTCGCCGGTGTTGTGGCGGCGGGCGCTTCTTCGATGACGGTTGCGGTGGCCGTGGTGTCGGTCGCCGGCGCGGCGGTCTCGGTTGTCGCCGTCGCGTCGAAGTCGTCGTTGGCGACTCCGAGCTCGACGATACGGCCTTCGCCCTTCTTCGGGATGAGGCTCGCCTCGTTCACCACCGCGGCTTCCTTACGCACCACCAGACGTTCGTCGGCTTGCCCTTTCCCGAGCATCAGGCCGAACGCGAACGCCGCGGCCAGCGACAGGAGCAGCAGGACAAAGGCAACGAAGGCCTGTCCGGCCGTGAGTGAGATTTCGTAATGAGACTGATCGTCTACGGCAGCGTGAAGTTCTTCCATCCGCTCATCCTCCCTGAACCGTCTAACGCCACATCACTGCCTGGCGGGGGGTGCCGCCGCGTTCCAGTTTGTGTGATAAACGACGCCGTTGTCAAAGTAGACGGCCGAGGCTCCACCGTCCGGTTTCGGGTAAATCCAGACTGCATAGACGCGGTTGTTCTGCACGACCTGCTTGATCCAATCCTCGCGAGGAAGGCCGATGATGCGCCGAACTTCCTCTTCCTTCATTCCCGTCTTGAGCGTGGAGAACGCGCTCATCGACACGAATCGCTTCTGTTCCGCCAACGCAATCCGCTGCGTCGCCTCGGCGTTGGTCGGGTCGATCTCCAGCGCCTCGCGATACAGGGCGATGGCACGGTCATAACGCGAGAGGATGCTGAGGTATTCATCGCCGAGGATGATCTTCTCGCGCGCCAGCAGCGCGGCCGCGCGCGGATCGTTCGTACGGTCGAGGTAGGCGTGGACCTTGTCGATGAAGGCGTTGTACGTCGGCAGGATCTTGTTGTGGTTCTCGAGCACCAGCTCGATCTGTTCCTTCCGCGTCGCATTCGCCGCCGGCTTCTTCTGCGAATCGCGCAGCGTCAGGATCCACTGGTAGTCCGCGGCAAGCAGCGCCCACTCGCGGTCGTTGGAAGCAGCGGGCGCAGCCGTGGGAGCACACGCGGCGAGGGAGATCAGGGAGAGGGAGAGAAAAACGAGAGCATTCCGCATCGGGCTGGAGGTGATTTTAGCAGGGCACGCCCCTTGTGATCCCGAACCGACCCGGCCGGCACTCGATGAGATCGAGATAGAGCTCGATCGCCTCGCGAATGTTCACCAGGGCTTCCTCGCGAGAGTCGCCTTCGCTGATGCAGCCGCGAAGAGCGGGAACGAAGACGGTGTAGCCACCTTCGTCACTGGGCTCAAGAACGACTTTCAGTTTCATCGTGGTAATGATAGCGCGACAGCGGGGCCTCGCATTGCGCGAGGCCACTCCGAACGCGATTGCGCCGCGCGTCACGCCGCTTGCAACTCACCTGGACTGTCGAGTGGCGACACGCCTCCGGCGCTTGCCACCGCCTGATATGGAGTGACCCTGTCAAGCTCGCGCGAATCGAGTTAGCGCGTTGAGTTGCTTTTTCCCTTGCTGCGTCCTCCTGCTTTTGACTCTCTTTCGTTCTTGGTGCAGCAGTGTCGTCAGTCGAGGGCAGCAGCGACGATGATCAATCTGATATTCGCGGGTTTTCGCATGAACATGATCCGTCGGGAGCTTCCTCGGTCTAATGACGTGAATCACGATGTACTGCCTCGTGTCAGGAATAGCCGGTGTCGAGGGTTCTCCTTTCGAGTACCGGAACCCTCGACCGACGGCAGTGCTGCACCACCGCGCTCATGACTGGTGGGCTTGGCCGATGGCCCAGATGAACCCGACCAACTCGCGTGCTACAGCAACGGCAGCGACGGTCGATCGCTTGCCGCGGCTGGTCATTCGGTAGAACTTTGAATGCAATCGTTGATCGCATTTAGTGGCGATCGTGAGCAGCGCCTGCGGTTGGTCCTTCCGTCGGCGTCGGATGACCGCACCGTTCGTGATGCGACGCTGATACTGCCAGGCTGCCTCGACCACGATGTGCCGCACGTGGGCGTTGCCGGTCTTGGTGATCGAGAACCGGCTGGTCTTGTCGCCCGTGCTCGATTCGGATGGAACCAGTCCGACTGCGGCCATCAGCTGCGGCGCGGTGGCAAAGCGCCGTAGATCCCCGAGCTCGGAAAGGATCGTCATCGCCGAGAGCGTGCTGATCCCTCGCAGAACCCGCAACGCGGCCACGTACGGCGCGATCTCAGGCTTCTTCGCTGCTGCTTCAATATGGGCGTCGTACCGCACGCGCCGATCGAAGCGCTGCTGGTGCGTCGCAATCATTTCCTCGAGCACCACCTGCCCATGCTCGCCATCGAGTTTGATCTTGCCCAGCCATGCCCAGAACCGGCCCGTCCAGGCTTTTCCCTCGCGATACCGATGACCGTAGCGTAGGAGAAACTTGGTGATCTGATTCCGGATGCTGACCAGATCCTTTTGCACGGCGTGACGCGCCCGGACCAAGTCCCGGAGCGACTCGCGTCCCTGGTCGGGGACCGCGATCAATGTCAGTTCATTCGAACGGAGATACCGCGCCAGCTTCAGCGCGTCTCGCCTGTTGGTCTTGACACGTTCGCCAGGTTTCCGGGGAGTCAACGTCGGCGCCGCAACCTGACACTGCAGCTTGGCCTTCGTCAGCCGGCGATACAGCTCATATCCGCACGGTCCCGCCTCGTAGACAATGCGCACTTCGCCGTCGAGGCTCTTCGCGTACGCGATCAGCTTGCGATAGCCGCCCTCGTCCGGAACCAGTTCCCATTCCTTCGCCGGCTTATCCGCCTGTCCCGCCAAGTGCGTGATGGTCCACTTGTCCGCGTGGTCGTCGATTCCGATCCAATGCATAATCTTCATGGCCCGTTCCTCCTGTATGTGGCTCTGTGTCCCCCTCGGGGGCGTAACCCACGAAAGGTACGCGAGTGAGCGGGTCACTCCATATTGTCTAATGTCCGGCAACGCCTCCGGCGTTCATGAAGTCGTTGCGACACGCAAGGATTCTCGGAAGTGGTCGCTCAAACTACGAAAAGCACCGCCCAGCCGTGGTTCATCGCATTTTGAGATTCGGGAACACGTTTCGTCCACCATCACAGTCTGCGCGTGAGCGTTGTGCAACGAGAGGCCGTCGCGCGTTACGGTACGCTCTTCCGCATCATCACGCCGCCCAGCTTCACCCCATCCGCCAGATCGATCGTCGCGGGCTCGACTTCTTCGTAGCCGCAGGCCTTGTACAGCGGGACGCCCGGGAGCGTGGCCATGAGCTCGAGTCGCGTGAATCCGGCGCGCATTGCGTCGGCCTCGGATATCTCGAGGATGAGGCGACCGAGGCCGCGGCGGGCGAAGGCGGGATCGACGAACATGGCGCGGATGCGCGCGGCGTCGGTCGCGGGATCGAGCATCCCTTCGATCCGCGCCTGCTCCGCCGATCCGGTGTAGAGCTTGCGGCGCTTGCTCCAGCCGCCGCAGGCGATGATTCTTCCTGCTTCTTCCACGACGAAGAATGTCCCGTCATCAATCAGTTGATCATCGGGCACGGTGATGTGGGCGGCGGCGCTGACGACTTGCTGCGGATCGTAGAACGACGCGCCGAGGCCGAGCACCGAGGCGCGCATGACCTGCTCGATGGCCGGGATGTCGGCGCGGACTGCTTTGCGGATCATCGTTTGACGGAATCCGCGATGCGGACGACTTCCCCTTCGACTGGCTGGCCGCTGAACTCGGCCTTGACCTCGTAGACCCAGCCGTACAGCACTTCATTGAGCACGACCTGCACGACGCGTCCGTGATCGCTCGAGCCGGAGGCGTAGAGGTTATTGAGGAGCTGATCGAAATCGAGGCGTCCTTCGTTGATGAAGGTCATCCCCGAGAGATAGGGCATGTTCTCCGGCGAGAGGTGCAGGACGACGCGGTCCATGAAGTCGTAGACGTGATCGCCGATTTTCTGGAAGACGAGCGCGAAGAGTTTCTGGAAGACGCCGTTGTACTTTTCCACGAGCGCTTCGAGCTCGTACTCGGTCTCGACCGCCGCGCGTTTTTCATCCATGACCGCGACCTCGGCGTCCTGAATGAGATTCACGGCCAGGAGACCCCAGAGCGTTCGGAATGTTTGAAAATTGGAGAGGTAGCTGCGCGCACAGAGCTCTTCGATGCTCTGCGGCTCGCCGAGGAGGCTGAGCACGTGCGTCTCATCATCGGTGAGCTCGAGCTGGAAGATGCGCGCATCCGCTCCGGGAACCTGTTCGAGCACGCGGTCCGGGCGTCCGACGCCGCGCGTGATCAGCGACCAGTAGTCGATCCGCCGCACGCCGTCGAGGATGAGCCGCTCCGTCGCCAGCGGCAGCGTGATGATCCCCTCGGGGAATTCGGTCGTGAACTCGATGGTGTAGGCGCCGGTGCGATACGACATCGCGTCGAGCACGATCGCGTTCGCCTGCCGCTCCGCCGCCCGCGTCAACTCGTCCGGCTTCAGATACCCGAGCTCGCACAGCAGCGCCCCGATCCGCCGCGCCACGACGAGCCGCTCCACGGCGGTGTTGTACTGCTGAATGTTCAAATCCCCCGCCGCCAGCAACGTCTCCGCGAGTCCCATATCCGGATCCGTGCTCGACGCAAACACGATCCGCCCCTCATGAAAGTAGATCGTGTCATTGCGACTGATCGCATCCAAAGAAAGAATCGCCGTCTCGCTGCTGCGCACGATGGAACGGATCAGATCCGGGACCGTGGTCTCGGAGAGCTCGCCGGTGATGGAGAGGTTGTCGGACACGTTGCCATTTTAGATCGCAGATCGCAGATCGCGGATCGCAGGAGTAAAATCGTCCTCCCACACCGAACCCTCGCGCGTTCGCAATCTCTCTTCGTCTCGCCAAAACTACCCATGTCTCAAAGCAGGTATCGCGACCTTGTCGTGTGGCAGAAGAGCCGCGCGCTCGCATCGAGCGTCTATCGAGTCACGAAGACATTCCCGCAGACGGAGATGTTCGGGCTCACCCAACAGATGCGTCGCGCCACAGTCTCTGTGATCAGCAACATCGCCGAAGGCCACGGCCGACAGACGATCGCGGACATCGTTCGCTTTCTCGTCATGGCTCGCGGCTCGTTGTTCGAGCTCGAGGCGCAGTTGATTGTTGCCACCGACCTCGAATACGTGACCGCCAGACAGTCGAACGACGTCTGCACGGCGATTCTGGAGATCATCCGAATGATGAACGGCCTGATCCGACACTACGAAAAGCGAGCAACCTGACCCTGCGATCCGCGATCTGCGATCTGCGATCTACTGTCGAAGGGGACGAGTTGCATCCTCCACGGTGGCCACCCCCACCGCATTCTTCGTCGTCGACTTCACCCGGTACATCGCGGCGTCGGCTTGGCGGATGAGGTCTTCTTTCGACATGCCGTGCGTCGGGTAGGTGGCGATGCCGAAGCTGGCGGTGATGGAGACTTCGATGTTGGCGTCGATGTGGAGCGCGGACGAGGACATGGCGCGGGAGATGCGGTTGGCGACCATGACGGCCTGTTCCTGATCGGTCTGCGGGAGGATCACGCAGAACTCGTCGCCGCCGAAGCGCACGACCTTGTCGATGCCGCGGACCGCGCCGAGGATGCGCTTGGCGACTTCCTGGAGCGTGCGGGAGCCGCTGAGGTGGCCGTAGAAATTGTTCACCATCTTCAGATCGTCGAGGTCGAGGAAGATGATGCTGAAGAGCGTGCCGTAGCGGCGGGAACGCTCCATCTCTTCGTCGAGATAGGTCTCGAAGAAGCGGCGGTTGTAGGCCTTCGTCAGATCGTCGCGCATGGCCAGATCGCGGCTGCGGGTGAGCTGATAGATGTTGCTCAGCACCTGGGCGACGGCGTTGAGGTAGCGCGTCACGCTGGACGTCGTCTCGTCGCAGAGCGTATCGCCCTGGTGCAGGGGAATCTTGATGACGCCGAGGAGATCTTCGCCGACCTGCAGCGGCATGATGATCATCCCCTCGCCGCGCGCGTCGCGCGTGGCGGCGAAGAGTTGGGGCGAAGCGAGCGCTTTCTGCAGCACGTCCGCGGGAACGCCGGGCAGAAACTCGCCCGTCTCGCGATAGCCGGGGTCGTTGCTGTAACTCACGACGTAGCGTTCGAGCCGCGGATCGTGAAGAAACAGCGAGCCGGTGGGAAGCCCGAGGATGTCCAGAACGGTCTGAGTGATGCGCTCGGACACATCTTCGGCGTCGACCATCGTCATCAGCTCGTGGATCTGCCGCAGATACGCCGATTCCTGTTCGAGCTGCGACGCATGCACGGCCGCATCCGCGAGATCCGCGGCAAACGCAAGATATTCGGCGGGATTGCGCAGGAACGCATCGCGTTGCAGCCGCAGCTCGCCGTTTCTCCGCTCCGGAGAAGGCGCGCCGTCGGTGAGCATCACACGCACGACGCTCTTCCCCGCCGGACGCTCCACGCCGGCGTCGACGATCGCCACACGACAGCCATCGCGACCGTCATCGGCGATGAACGTCCAGTCCGGACACGCCTCGCCCAGGCGAGCCGTCAGGTCGCTGCGATCGCTAAAGATGCCGGCATGCTGCGGGTTCATGAATCGAGGCAACTCATTCTATTAGATACAGATCGCAGTTCGCAGATCGCGGATCGCAGCAGGAGCGAGAAACGGTTCGTTCGCAGCCGATCCGGATTAAAGTTCGCAGCTCGTAACTGGCAGATCAAAGGAGCGGCCACTGAGGTTCTCCTGCGATCCGCGAACTGCGATCTGCGATCTCGATGTTGCGCATTGCACAGATCATCCTCCCGAGCGCGTCCGAATACGAGCGAAAATCGCAGCGCGGGGATCACTCCGCGCTGGCGGTGAACCATGACGTCGTCCTGACTTCGCCTGAGGTTGCGGCGTCAAACGGGGCGCAGGTGGCGCATGTCTATGCCTCGGGCGAGCTTCCAGCGGCGCTGTTTCGGCGTTTCCCGCTCCCCTACATCGCCTCGGCAGACGTGCGGAAATCGCGCTGGCCATTCGGACGAACGGTGGGACCGCGCTTCGTCGTCTCGCCGCTGATCGAGAAGGGGGAACAAGGCCGGGAGCGTTTCCTGCCCGAGGCGGTCGACGACGCGTACTTCAACTCGCAGCGCGCCGCTCGCGGCTGGCAGGAAGGGACGACCGTCGGGAGTTTCGGCCGCGCTTCCACGCGGAACCAGGTAGAGCAGACGCTGGCGCGGATGCATCGCTTTCGCGAGGACGTCTCGTGGCTGATTTTCGATCGCGTTCCGTCGCCGGAAGATCTCGCCGGCGTAGATGTCTGGATCGATCCCGCGGTCGAAGAAAACGACTTGGACGGCTTCGTCGCCGAGGCGTTAGTCGTTGGTTTGCCGGTAGTTGCGTCGCGGACGCCGATCAACGTCGCCCGTCTCGAAGGGGGGCGCACCGGGTTCCTCGTCCCGCCTCGCGATCCGAACGAGATGACTCATGCGATACTAGCCGCTCTGTTCAAGAGAGAGGCGGCAGAGGGCAGGCAGATCGCGGCACGGCAGACGGTCTCGAAATTCCGTTCCCGACAGCGCATCTGCGTCCTCACGCACATGTACGAAACCTTGATTCCATGAACCTTCTCCTCGGTCTCCCCAACCCTCAACGGCGCGCCATCGACGTCATCCGGGAAGTCGCGGTCGAAAAGGAATGCCGCCCGTTCCTCGTCGGCGGTCCCGTTCGCGACCTTCTCCTCGGCCGGAATGCCATCGATGTCGACCTCTCCCTCGAAGAAGGAGGTTCGACGCTGGCCCGCGCGCTCGCGAAGCGCGTCGAAGGCCGCGTCCGCTCCTTTCCGCAGTTTCTCAGCTACAAAGTCGTCGCCGACGGTTATCCCGAGATCGACATCACGACCGCCCGCAAGGAGCGCTATCGCCAGCCGGGCGCGCTTCCCGCCGTCACGGCCGGACGGCTGAAGGACGATCTTCTCCGCCGCGATTTCTCGATCAATGCGCTCGCACTCGATCTGCTCAGCGGCGCCATGCACGATCCGACGAAGGGCGAGCAGGACATCACGGCGCGTGTCGTGCGCGTTTTGCACGACAAGAGCTTCGTCGACGATCCGACGCGCATCTTCCGCGCGGTCCGTCTGGCAACACGCCTCGGGTTCACGATCGAGGACGCCACGGCGGAGCTCATGCGAGCGGCAATCAAGGCCGGCGCGCTCGGCACGGTGTCGCGCGAGCGGATCTGGCGCGAACTCTTCCTGGCTATGGACGAAGAGGAAGCTCCGGCGGTACTCGAGCAGCTCTGCAAAGAAGGCGCGCTGGAAGTGCTCTTCGGACGCCGCCGCAACGGCGAGCTGCGCGCGCGACTCGATGCTATTCACGCGCAGATCGCGCAGCATCCCGAGCTCGATCGCTACGTGCTCTACACCGGTGTGCTCTTGCGCGGCGATGCCTCCCCCGTCGATTTCGAAGGCTCGGGCTTTTCGCAGAAACGCGCGCGCGCCGTGGTGGAAATCGCCAACGAACTTCCGATCGTCGAAGAATCGCTCACGTCCGCACGCGAGGAAGTCGACCGCTTTCGCATCTATCGCGGCATCTCGCCGGAAATGCTCACGGTGATCGGATCGGAACGCCCCGAGGAAGTGCCGCACATCCGCCGCTACCACGAGTTCGAAAGCTTCAAGCTTCCGCTGCGCGGAACCGACCTCGAAGTCCCCGGCGGCCCGCACATCGCCAAAGCCCTCGAGCAAACCCGCCAGGCCGTCTTCAACGGCACAATCCCGCCCGAAGAAGCGAAGTCGTACGCGCGAGAAGTGGCGAAGAGGTTGATGAGCGGGGGGTGACGGGAGGGGCTTGGGACTGGAGGCTTGGGACTCGAGAGACCACTCTCGCGTTCGAGCCTCTAGCCCCAGCCTCTAGCCTCCAGCCCCCAGCCCCTCCCCATCGGCGTATCATCGTTTCGTGCCCCGGATCCCCATCGTCGTATTCGCGCTGACGTTCACGCTCAGCGTGTCGGCGCAGCACGACATCAGCAAGGTCGATCCCGCGCCGGAACACTCGGCGATTGCGACGCCGATGCCGTCGATCCGGGAGCGGCAGATGAAGAAGTACGAGATTCCCGAGCTCTCCGGTGCGATTCAGGCCCTGGGATCGCAGCTCATCGACGGACATCTGCCGCGGCCGCTCGTCGATTTCGTGACGACGGAAGGAAGCGTGACGCAGCGCATCTCGCTCTTCGAAGGCGGACTCGCCGTCGTGAACATGACCGGTAGCGTGTCGTTGCGCAAGAAGGTCATCCTTCCGAAGGACGCGCTCGCGGAGTACCTGACCGCGATCACGCCGGCGCGGCTGCGCGTCATCGACGAGCGCGAGCTCGCCTCTCCGGAGCTCGACCGCGTGGCCCGCGTGCGCGTGTACGACGCTGACGGCACGTACGTCGAACGGCGCTTCCATCCCGGACGCATGCTGCCGCAGACCCTGGGCGTGCAGATCAATCCGCTGCGCGACCTTCTGCGCGCGATGTCCGAGGATCGCGAAGTCACGTCCAGCGTCGCCGGCTACGAACCGAAGCCCGGCGACGAGCTCGTCGCCGACGACTACAAGACCTATCGCGTCATGCGCGTCGTCCCGGGAGCAAACGTCGTCGAGCTGCGCTGCCTCGACGCACCGACGACGATCTACGTCGCCAAGAAGGATCTGAATTTGTATTTCATCGGGGCGAAGAAGCGTGCCAACTGACCGCAATGTCCTTCCTCCGCATCACCGCCGGCACCTTGCGCGGACGTCGCATTGCGGTTCCCAGGGGGGAGTTGCGGCCGACGTCGGAGCGGGCGCGGCAGGCGTTCTTCAACATCCTCGGCGAGCGCGTGCGCGATGCGCGATTCGTCGACCTCTTCGCCGGAAGCGGGATCTTTGCGTTCGAGGCCATCTCGCGCGGTGCGAAGGAAGCGGTGGCGATCGATGCCGCACGCGCGGCGACGGGGACCATCGACCGCGTGGCGCAGTCGCTCGAGGCGCCGGTGCGGACGATCACCGCCGATGCACTCGCCGGGATTAAGCGTCTCCATGGGGAGGTTCTCGACGTGATCTACGCCGACCCTCCGTATGATTACGATCGTTACGATGACCTGCTGATGTCCATCGATGCCGAGCTGACCCTCGCCGCGAATGCGGTGGTGGCCATCGAGCATCGGCGCCGGACGCAGCCTTTTACGGCCACTCCGAACCGGCTCCAATGCTCACGCCGCGCCGAGTATGGCGAAGTGTGGATCACTTTTTTCATCACCTGAGGTTGCATGCCTGAACAGAAGACGACTCTGGAGCTGACTCTCAACGAACAGCAGTCCCACACCCTCTTCGGAAATCACGACGAGAACCTGCGCACGATCGAAGACGCCTTCGGCGTGAAGATCTCCTCGCGCGGCAAAGAGATCTTCGTCGCCGGCGCGCCGGAGAACATCGCGCCGGTCCGGAAACTGCTCGAGGAGATGCAGCGCCTGATCGAGAGCGGCTATCCGCTGAAGAAGTCGGACGTGCAGACCGGCGTGCGCGTGGTGCGCGACTGGCCCGATACGAGCCTCGTCGATTTCTTCACCGACGATGCGTTGCAGCCGGCGATCCGCCGCGTGGTCTCACCGCGCAACATGGCCCAGAAGCTCTACCTGCAGGCGATGCAGCGACTTCGACATCGTCTTCGGCGTCGGTCCCGCCGGCACGGGCAAGACCTATCTCGCCGTCGCCGCCGCGGCGGCCGCGCTGCAGGACAAGCAGATCAAGCGCATCGTCCTCTGCCGCCCGGCCGTCGAAGCGGGCGAGCGCCTCGGATTTCTCCCCGGCGACATCGCCGAGAAGGTCAATCCCTACCTGCGCCCGCTCTACGACTCGCTCTACGACATCATCGGCTTCGAGAAGGTCGAGAAGCTGATGGAGCGCAGCATCATCGAGATCGCGCCGCTCGCCTTCATGCGCGGCCGCACGCTCAACGACTCGTTCATCATCCTCGACGAAGCGCAGAACACGACGCCCGAGCAGATGAAGATGTTCCTCACCCGCCTCGGCTTCGGCTCGAAGGCCGTCGTCACCGGCGACATCACGCAGGTCGATCTTCCCGACGGCAAGAAGTCGGGACTGCGCGAGGTGCGGCGCATCCTCGAGCATGTCGAGGATCTGAAGTTCTTCGACTTCAGCGACCGCGACGTCGTGCGCCATCCGCTGGTAGCGAAGATCGTCACCGCCTACGATCGAATCGACCGGGAGAAGAAGGAAGCCGAAGACAGGAAACTCGCGGAGAAAGAGGGATCGTGACGCAGGTCGAGGTAACGGGCATCGCCGTGCCGCGCTTCAGCCGTCGCGAGATCGGCGAGTTCGCGCGCACGGTCCTCCTGACGTTGAGCCGCATGGAGCGGCTCGATCACGAGATCTCCGAGGCCTCGATCGCGTTCGTCGACGACGAGGCCATGCGCGAGCTGAACAAACGCTTCCGCGGCAAGGACAAGACGACGGACGTGCTCACCTTCCCCGCCGACGATTCCTACGGCGACCCGACCGAGCACGGCCGTCCCCTCGGCGACATCGTGATCTGCGTCGATCAGGCGCGAACCCAGGCCGTCGAAGAAAAGCATTCGCTGGCGACCGAGATCCGCTTCCTCATCGTCCACGGCGTCCTCCACGCCCTCGGACACGATCACGAGACCGACCAGGGCGAGATGAACGCGTTGGAGCTCAAAGTGCGCGAAGCCGTGCGGCTGTAGTCGCGAATCGCGCGTCTTCCACCGGAGGGCGGGCTTATAGCCCGCCGGTTTTGGGTGGGGGGACTTTTTTTCGGGAGGGGGCGAAACCCGGTTTGCGGCGCGGACCACCTCCCACCCAAAAGAATCGGCGGGCTATAAGCCCGCCCTCCACGACGCTCGGCGCGATCTGCTACTGCAGCCGGATGATCTCGTCTTTCCAGAGCTTGTAGAAGATGAGCATCGCGTCGGTCTCGCGGATCGGAGAGATCTTGATGAGCGAGCCGATGTCCCATTGGCCGTTGATGCGCGAGAGGATGAAGCCCTCATTCGGCGTGAAGTTCATCTGCGTGATCTCTTCGAGTGGCCGTGAGACGTGCGGGATCTTCGAGTCGAGCAGGCCCTGATTGCGCAGCTCGCCGAGAATCACCGTCTCGGCGCCTTTGATCGCACTGCGCACCTTGGCGTGATTGGGGTCGAGGTTCTGCGCGGCGCGCAAGAGACGCTGCGTCTTTTCGAAATCGCGGTTGCGAAGCGCGGCCTGCGCGCCGTTGAGCATCGAGAGAATCTCGTCGTCTTCGTTGAAATCGCGCCGCGCTGCCGGTGCTTCGATCGCGACTTCCTCTTCGACCAGCTTGGCCATCTTCTGGTCGCTCGGATCCTCGAGCTTCGCGTAGCCGTGACGCACGAGCGCGCAGACCGTCGACGAGACCGTGAATGCCGAGGAGCGGCTCTCCAGCACGATCTCGGCGATCGTGCGCTTGCCGTCGATCGCGCGCACGATGGGCTCCTCCACTTCCTCGAGCTCGGAGTAATCGACGTCGCGGATCTGGACCGGAATCACCGCTTCGTTCGGAATCGTCTCGCGGATGCGCATCCACTCGTCGACGCGCCGCGTGCCTTCCATGATGATGCCGGTGACGTCGACCTGCAGCGGAATCATCTCCATCTGCGGCAGCTCGTCGTCGACGAAATAGAAGTCGCCGTCGTTCCACAGAAAGATGTCGTAGATCTCTTCTTCGGCTTTGAGGCGCATGAAGCGCTGCAGATCCGTTTCGCTGATGACGTCGATCATCACCAGGATCTTGCCGAGGAGAATGCGCGACTGCTGCTGCACTTCCATGGCCTTCTTCAACTCGGCCTCGGAGAGATATCCGTGGCTCATGAGGAACTGCCCGAGGTACTCGCGCGGATCGTTGGATGCGGAGGAAATGACGCGGCCGGCGCGGAAGAATATCTTCTTCTCCACCCTCATGTTGCTGACGACGAGCGTCCCGGTCTTCTGCCCCAGGCTGAGCCACTGGAGCAGGTCACCCGGAAGCATCGTTTTGAGATTGCCGGAAAGGGCCATGACGAAAGGCGCGCAATTATATCTGCCGCGCCTCGATGCCAGACGAAAACGGCGGGCCGAAGCCCGCCGTCTCGAAAAGGTGGGTGTTGACTCGTGATTAGTGAGTGACCAGAACCTTCACGGTCTTGGTCGAAGCGTTGCCGGCATCGTCCTTCGATTGCACCGTAATCGTGTACGTGCGCGTGACCCCACTCGAACGCTCGGCGCGCAGTTGCACCTGCAGCGGACCGACGATGTTCCAGTCCGGCGCAGTATCGCCATCGCCTGTTCCATTGATCGGCTGATTCGAAGTCACGGAGAGAATCTTGTTCGTCGGCGTGGCATCCACCGCATCCGTTGCGACGACCGTGACGGTGACGAGCACCATCTTGTGATTCGGAGGCCATAACGTGCCCGGCGAGGCGGTGACGCTGGTGATGCTCGGTCCTGTCGTATCGCGCACGGTGACGTAGAAGTTGCCCGTGCCGACATTGCCATGCGCATCGGTCGCCGTGCACTGCACGAGCGTCGAGCCGATCGAGAACCGGGTTCCCGAAGCCGGAACGCACGTGACCGGGACCACACCGTCGACATTGTCGAACGCGCTCGCCGAGTAATTGACGATCGCTCCGGAAGCCGACGTCGCTTCCACCGTGACATTCGCGACGGTCACTTCAGGAGGCGTGTGGTCGAAGTCGTTTACGGTCAGCATGAACGAGCCGGTGGTGGCATTGCCGAGAGTATCGGTCGTGGTGCACTCAACGACCGTCACGCCGATCGGGAACTGACTCCCCGAGGGCGGATCGCAAGTCACGGGGGAATCTCCCTCGACGACATCCGTCGCCGTGGCAGTGTAATTCACGATCGCGCCAGCGTCGGAAGTCGCATCGACTACCGGAGTCGGCAGCGTCATCACCGGCGCCGCCGTGTCGATCACATAGACATTGAAGGACGCGCTCGTCGTGCCGTAAACGTTCGTCGCCGTGCAGCTCACGAGGTTGTTGCCGAAGGGGAAGAGCGTTCCCGATGCGGGCGTGCAGCTCACCGTGGCGCTACCCGTCGCGGAAACGTCGTAATCGACGATCGCACCACCCGGCCCGGTCGCCTCGGCTCTGTAGTCGATGGGAACCGTCAACGCCGGCGGACCGTTGGTCACGGTCACGTTGAAGTCGCCGAACGCGTAGTTGAAATGCTCATCGTGAGCGACGCAGTGAACGACGGTGGTCCCGGCAGGGAATGCGGAGCCCGATGCGGGCGTGCAAACGGCCGGCACATCGCCGTCGAGCGCATCCGTCGCCGAGACCGTGTAGTTCACTTCCGCGACGAGACTGTCGATGTCGTCCGGGAGGAAGAGCACCGGCGACGTCGTATCGGTGACGAGCACGAGGAACGAATCGCTCGCCGATCCGAAGGAATCGGTGGCCGTGCAGGTCACGCGCGTCGAACCGAGCGGGAACACGCTTCCCGACTCCGGCGAGCACGAGACGCTGGCCGGCGAGCCGTCGAAGCTCGTGCCCGTAACCTCGAAGGTCACGCTCGCGCCGCGAGTGCTGTCCGCTTCGGCCACGACGCTCTCCGGCACCGTGATCTGCGGCGGACCTTCTTCGACAACGACTGATCCGACGTTCACGACGCCCGGACCGATCCGGCGCACGGCGCTCGTCGTATCCGTTGCGATCACCGTGAACGTGTGCGGTCCCGCCGCAAGCGTGACGCTGACCGGTACGTACGCAACGACAGTATCGATCCCGCTGCTGGTGGAAGTCGCACTCGCCTCGACGACATCTCCGCTGTCGTACTCGATGAAAGTCGACTCCGATCCGATCAGACCCGTACCGACGATGCTGATGAAGCTCTCGGAGGATCCGAACGGCACACTCTCCGGCGTGACACTTGTAATCGTGTCCGCACCGGCTATCGCTGCAAAAAGACACAGAACGACCGCGAGAACCACAAGTTTTGCCTGCATCAGGAAAATATGTTCCCCTTCCGCCCGGATGTAAATAGGCAAGTTCGATAAATTCACACCATTCCTGTCAACTCATTAAACTAGCGGCCGATGGCGGAACGACCTGTTTTCTACAGCGAGGAGGATCTTCGTGCCCGAGGCTTCGATCCGGGCACGGATCTCGGCACCCCGGGGCGATTCCCCTTCACGCGTGGACCGCAGGCGTCGATGTATCGCGGCAAGCTCTGGACGATGCGGCAGTACGCCGGCTTCTCCACGGCCGCGGAGTCGAACGAGCGCTATCGCTATCTCCTCCAACGCGGCACGACCGGCCTCTCAGTGGCCTTCGATCTGCCGACGCAGATCGGCATGGACTCCGACGACGCCCGCGCGCGCGGCGAGGTCGGACGGGTCGGCGTGGCCATCGATTCGATCGCCGACATGGAGACGCTGCTCGACGCGATCCCGCTCGACAAGGTGTCGATCTCGATGACGATCAACGCGCCGGCGTCGATTCTTCTCGCGCTTCTGCTCGTCGTCGCCGAGCGTCGTGGCACGGCTTGGACGAAGCTCTCGGGCACGATCCAGAACGACATCCTCAAGGAGTACGCGGCGCGAGGAACGTACATCTTCCCTCCCGCGCCTTCGCTGCGCGTCGTCACCGACATCTTCGAGTTCTGCGCGCGCGAGGTTCCGCGCTGGAACACGATCTCGGTCTCCGGTTATCACATCCGCGAGGCCGGTTCGACGGCGGTGCAGGAAGTGGCGTTCACGCTCGCGAACGGCTTGCAGTACGTCGCCTCGGCCGTCGAGCGCGGACTCGACGTCGACAGCTTCGCGCCGCGCATTTCGTTCTTCTTCAACGCGCACAACGATTTCATCGAAGAGGTGGCGAAGTTCCGCGCGGCGCGCAAGCTCTGGGCAAAGCTGATGACCGAACGCTACGCGCCGAAGGATCCACGATCGGTGGCGCTGCGCTTCCATGCACAGACCGCGGGATCGACGCTGACCGCGCAACAGCCGGAGAACAACGTCGTCCGCGTTGCCTATCAGGCTCTCGCGGCGATTCTCGGCGGATGCCAGTCGTTGCACACGAACAGCCGCGACGAAGCGCTGGCGTTGCCGACGGAGGAGTCGGTGAAGATCGCGCTGCGCACGCAACAGATCCTCGCTCACGAGACCGGCGTCGCCTCGACGGCCGACCCTCTGGCCGGCTCGTACGCGATCGAAGCGCTAACCCTCGACATCGAGCGCGGCGCCCGCGAGCTCATCGAAAAGATCGACGACATGGGCGGCGCCCGCGCGGCGATCGAGTCCGGCTTCATGCAGCACGAGATCGGCGACTCGGCTTACCGCGCGCAACGCGCGCTCGAGGACAAGAGCGCGATCGTGGTCGGCGTCAACGAGTTCATCGATGATTCGGCGACGCTCCCGACGATGGTCATCGACGAGAGCGTCGAGCGCGACCAGGTCGAGCGCCTCCGCGCCTTCCGCGCCTCACGCACGCGAGACTGGCAAGGCGCGCTCCGCAATCTCGACGATTCCGCCCGCTCCGGCACGAACCTCATGCCCCTCATCGTCGACGCCGTCCGCAACGACTGCACCATCGGCGAAATCGTCGGGACGCTGAAGGAGACGTTCGGGGAACACACCGAGCAGGGATTCTGATTGGGTGATCGGTTGTCGGTTGTCCGGGAGGAGTGGTCGAGTCGCCGAGTCGTCCGGTCGCCGAGGAAGTCGTTGGAGACTCGACGACTCGCAGACTCGACGACTGGGCGACTTGTCCACTCCTCCCAGACAACCTACAACTGACAACCGACAACCGTTCCTCAATTCAGAATGTCGAGCATCTCCTGAATGTCTGCCGCGCAGAGCGGATCCTCGCGTGCGGCCACTTCAAGCAGCGCGCGTTTCTCTGCGAAGACACCGGCCATGAACCAGGCTTTGGCCGCGTTGCGGTAACACGCTCCGCGATTTCCAGCCATTGCCTCTCGTGTGATCGTTCCGGGAGCTCCGCGCGCGGCGCGCGCGGCGTTCATGAAGGTCTCGGCGGCGGCGGCGTAGTCGCCGGCATCGTACAGATGAACCGCGCGCCCGAATGCCGGCTCGAGAGCGGCGAAGGTCTGGATGGCCTGGTCGTTCTCGATGCTCTCCGGTATCGGCGTGAGGAGATCGAGAATCATGGGCGGTACGTTCATGGCGGCTCCGAAGGCACAGCCGGTGAGGAGAAGCAGCGCCGCGATGCGCGGCGCGATCACTTGTGGTAGTCCCCGTTCTCGAAGTAGTCGAAGACCGGCTTGTAATTGCTCGAAAGGAAATCGGGATCGGTGCGCCAGAGCGCATAGGCCTCGGCGTAGAACTCCTCGGGGGCGTGCGGCCAGTTTTTCTTCGCGTAGTCGGTGAAGGGCTCGATCTTGTTCGTCGTCACGAGGTCGACGAAGCTCTGCAGATGCAGCGTTCGTTTGGGCGCGCGTGCAGCGGTGCGCTCGGCGCTGAACCAGGCGTCCTGCGCGTCGGCGGCGAGATTCATCGATGCCAGCGCGGGATGAGCAGGCGCCGCGACGGCGAGTTTCTTTGCCTCTTTCGTGCGCGCTTCGATCTGCGTCAGCACGGGCTCCTCCAACGTTGAGATTTTGACGTCCTTGGCGCTCGCCGCAAACGTTTCGATCGCTTTCGTGGTCTTGTCGATCTCGTCCATGAAGGGCTGACTGCTCGTGATTTCCGGTTGCGGCAGTGCCGTGCGCACCGGAGCGATCTTGGCAACGGCATCGGTGGCGAGCACCTTCTTCGCGGCCGCGTCGGTCTCGAGGGGCTTGACGATCGTCTTCGGATCGACGAGCGTCTTCTTCATCTTCTTCTTCGCGTCTTCGGCCGCGTCGTGTGCCGGGTTGGATTTCTTGCCGGCGGCGAGGTTCTTGGCCAGAACCGCATCCACCTTCTTTTTCAGCTCGATGAGCTGCTTCCCCAGCTTGTCCGCCTTCGTTGTATCGCCGGCCGTCTTCGCCGCCTCGTATTGCTTGTAGAGCTTCGCGTAATCGGCCGTCAGTTTCTTATGTTCCTCGAACGTCTCACGCGTCGGGATCGAGAGCTTGTTGCTCTTCACCGCGGCGACGTTGTAAGCCTCGGCGAGCGGGCGATATTTTGCTTCTTCGACGGCATGTCCGACTTCGTGAACGATGATGTTGAAGCTCGACGGAACCGTCCCTTTCGTGCCGCCGTAAAATCTCTTCTGCGCTTCGAACGCGCCGTTAGCCAGCTTGAGCGACGACTTCACGAGCGTGGTCTGGTCGGCGCCGGAAGTGCCTCCGCTGGAGAACTCACCAGCGAAGCCGCCGGGGATGTCCTTCACGCGGATCAACTCCACGCCCTTGAGCACGTCTTTCTCGGCGGGAGGAAGCAGTTTCAGCGCTTCGATGACGTCGCTGATCTCGGCGTCCCTCCACGCGGCCGTGCCATCGTCACGAACCGCGGAGAAGTGCCAGGTGTCGATGAGGACCGTCGATCCGGCTGCGACCGTCGTTTGCGGCGCCGTCGGGGCCGGACCCGTGCCGACGAATTCGACGGAGGCGTTGCCAAGCTTGTCGATGCGCACGGTGACCCGCCCGACCGGCGCCGGATCGTCCTTCTTCACCGGCCAGGCGACGGGAACGACGAGGTCCTGTTCCATTCCCCATTGTTCCTTGTCGCCGACCTCTTCGAGAAGGTAGAGCAGGAACATCCTCGTTTCCTTCGGCGCGCCGGCGGGAATCCCTTTCACGTCGTAGGTCGTGAAGATCTTCTTCACGCGGCCTTCCATCCAGGCCTCGGTCACCGCCGGATCGGGAACGTGCAGCGATGTGTACCAGCCGCGGTGATAGCGAAGCGGATCCGCGACCTGCGCCGCGGGCTGCGCGGCCGGCTGCGTCGCCGGTTGCTTCGCCGGTTGTGTTGCCGGAACCTTCGGCGGATCGTCGAACTGCATCGCCGTGCCCGGCCGAGGAACACCGCGTGGAATCGACGTCAACAGGCTCTCGCTCGATCTCCCCTGCACCACGCGTTCGGCGACGGCATCCGCCTGGCGCTCGAACGAATCGCCGCGTTGTCCGCGCCCGGAAAACGGAACGCCGGCGCGCTGTTGCAGAACGTGCGTCGCCTCATGCGCCGCGGTGCGTAGCGTCGGCCTCGCGGCGAAGGAGACGTCCTCGCTCATCGTGAATGCGTTCGCGCCCGTCGCCTTCGCGGCGGGAGAGTCGAGATGCGCGCGAGCCTGCGAGACATCGAAACGTCCGAACGAGCTCTGGATGCGATCGAGAAACGGAAGCGGCGTCGCCTCGCCCCTCGGCGCGTGCGTGGCAACGCGGCTGAAGTCGTGTTCGAAGCGCGAGTCGAGCTTCGCCGTCAGCGGCGGATCAGGCCTGCGTTGCGTCGAAGAATCGCTGCGTGGAACCGGAGGCTGCCGACGTGCCGACTCACGCATCGAACGTCTTTACTCGGGTGGTGCCGAGCGCCCCTTCCACTCGTCCATCACGTTCACGAAGTCTTTGAACAGATAGAACGAATCGTGCGGTCCCGGCGCGGCCTCGGGGTGGTATTGGACGGCGATGATCGGCTCCTTACGGTGGCGGAAGCCTTCGAGGGTCTGGTCGTTGAGGTTGATGTGCGTGTACTCGACGTCGTTCTCGCTGAGCGAATCGGGATCGACGGAGAAGCCGTGGTTCTGCGCGGTGATCTCGACGCGGCCGCTGCGCAGGTCCTTCACGGGATGGTTGCCGCCGCGGTGACCGAATTTCAGCTTGTAGGTCCGGCCGCCGAGGGCGAGGCCGAGGAGTTGGTGGCCGAGGCAGATGCCGAAGAGCGGAACCTTGCCGATGAGATGGCGGATGTTCTCCTGCGCGTACGTAACCGGCTCGGGATCGCCGGGGCCGTTCGAGAGCAGGACGCCGTCGGGACGGCGATCGAGGATCTCTTCGGCGTGCGTGGTCGCGGGATAGACGGTGACGTTGCATCCCTGGCGCATGAGCTGGCGCAGGATGTCGCGCTTTACGCCGAAGTCGTAGACGGCGACGTTGTAGCGCATCTCGCGCGGTTGTTCTTCGAATGGATAGGGACGCAGCGCGGTGACGCTCTGCACGAGATCGAGCCCGGACATCGAAGGCGATTGCTTGAGCTCGGCCACGATCGAGTCGACGGAGCGGGCAGCGTCGCTGGTGATCATCCCGCGCATCGCTCCTTCATTGCGGATCTTTCGCGTCAGCGCCCGCGTGTCGACGCCGGCGATCGCGCTGATGCCGGTGCGCGTGAAGTAATCGCCGAGCGAGCCCTCGGAGAGCGCGTTCGAGGGCTCGCTGACGGCGTCGCGCACGACGAACCCCGCGACCTGCGGCGCGTGGCTCTGCTCGACCGCGTTCTCGACGCCGTAGTTTCCGATGTGCGGATAGGTCATCACCACGATCTGGAAGCGATACGACGGATCGGTGGCGATCTCCTGATAGCCGGTGAGTGAGGTGTTGAAGACGACTTCGCCAATCGTGTTCGCACTGGCGCCGAATGACTCGCCTTCGTAGGTGGTGCCGTCTTCGAGGATCAGTCTTGCGAGGGTCATGAACGAGGCGATTATATGCACGATGTTGCTGGTGACTGGTTGCTGGTTGTCTGGGGTGAGTCGTCGAGTCTTCCAGTCGCCGAGTCTTCTAGTCGTCTAGTCCCCTGCTCTGTCGACGAGCAGATCGGTTTCTGCTGGACGACTCGCCGACTAGACGACTCGTCGACTGCCCCCAGACAACCAGCAACCAGCCACCAGCAACCTATTCGTATCGCAACGCCTCCACCGGATTCAGCTTCGCCGCGCGCATGCTCGGAACGATTGTCGAGAGGAACGAAACGGCGATCGAGAATCCGGCGATGACGCTGAGGTCGATCCAGCGGGTCACGAAGGGGATCGACGAGACGTAGTAGACCTCGGCGATCTCGGGAGGGAACGAGACGAGCTCGTAGCGCGTGATGATCCAGCAGACGAGCGAGCCGAGGAGGATGCCGGTCGTCGTTCCGACGAGGCCGACGATCGTGCCGTACCACATGAACACGTGGCGCACCATCGAGCGCTCCGCGCCCATGGACGAGAGGATGCCGATCTCTTTCCGCTTCTCGTGCACGGTCATGATCAGCGTCGAGACGATGTTGAACGTCGAGACGAAGACGATCAGGCCGATGACGACGAAGAGCACTTTCTGCTGGAACTGCAGGATGGAGAAGAGCTGGCGATTGATCTCGCGCCAGTCGCTGACGGCGTAACGACCGTCCGTTGCCCTCTCGATGAGATCGACCGTTGCTTCGAGATCGGAGTCGGGCTGCAGTTTCACTTCGACGAGATTCGCCGACGAGCCGCTGCCCAGAAGCGACTGCGCCTCGGCGAGATCGACGAAGAGCCAGCGCGCGTCGAACTCGTAGAAGCCGGTGTCGAAGACGTTCATGACCACGAAGGTCGCCGTCCGCGGAAGGAAGCTGTTCCCCGTACCGGCGGCGACGGTCACGCTGATCGCATCGCCGGCCTTCACGCCGAGCTTCGTCGCCAGGTATTTGCCGACGGAGACGCCGCGCTCCCCTTCCCGCGTCTCGAACGTCGCGCGCGATCCGATGATCTTCGCCAGCATCTGCGAGGTCGCGCCGCGCGAGGCTTCGATCCCTTTCATCATCACTTCCGAGCCGGTGGTGTTCGTCTCGGTCGTGACGACGGCGTGCTGGAAAAGCACCGGCGATGCGTTGGCGACACCGGGAACGCGCCGCAGCGTCGTGAGCAGCGGCGCGGGATCGGCGATCGGCGCGCTGAGCGAGTAGACGAAAATCTCCGCGTTCCCGCCGAGAAGTTTTCGTTGCAGATCGCGCTGATACCCGGTCATCAGCGCCATCGAGATGACCAGCGCCATCACGCCGATGACCAGCCCGAGGATCGAGACAAGGCCGACGGCGGAGACGAGATTGTCGGTCGGACGGCGAAGGTAACGCCACGCGATGTGGCGAGCGAGGTTCATGAACGCGGGCGATTGTAGCGTGCGTTGAATGTGCGTCGCCGCGAGCGTTGTCGGTGATCAGTGATCGGTTGTCTGGGCCGTAGCGCTCTGGGTCGCAGACAACTGACAACCGACAACCGACAACCGATCACCAATCTCTACTTCCTCACGATCCTTCCCTCGATCGCGGTCTCGATCGTGCCGCGCGCCTTGATGTACGCCTCGACTGTCTTGCGAAAATCGGCTTCGCGGTCGGTGTTCACTTTCGGCGGACGGGTGGCATCGGAGAAGAGCATGTAGCCGTCTTCCGTGCCGTGCAGGTATTCGTAGTCGACGGTTGCGATCGTGTAGCTGGCGGCGAGGTCGAGCGGCTTGCCGTTCACCTGGACGTCGGCGGCTTTGACGTCCGGGCCGTAGCGGAAGGATACGCCGGAGACCTGCAGGAAGCGGCCATCGCCGGCGTCGACGCGGGAGACGGAGTTGTTCAACATGTCGAGCAATTGTTGGCCGGTCGCGTGAAACGCCACGATGTCGTTCGTGTAGTAGAAGACCCCCTCCATGTCGTAGTTCGTGATGGGGCCGGGAGGGATGTTGTCGTTGATGCGAATGCTGCCGCCGTTGACGACGGCGACGTCCGCCTGCATCTGTTCCCGCGCGGCGTCGGCGAGGAGATTGCCGAGGGCGGTCTCGCGGCCGCGCACCGCGGGCTCGACTCCTTCGAGCAGGTTCTTCGTCGTTCCGATCGTCACGATGCCGCCGAGCTTTTGCGACAGCGCGCCGAGCCATTTCTGCACCACGGCATCGACCTCGGGATCCTTGGGCATCGTCGTGTCGAGCGCGATGCGCAGCGGCGCGGTCTGCACGGGACCGGATTCCGGCACCGTGACGTCGTAGACGATCGCGCTCTTGGCGTCGGCGTCGGCTTTCGTGATCCAGGTGTTGTTGACGCGCGCCTGCAGGTAGAGGTGATCGTGCCCGCCGATGACGATGTCGATGCCCGGCACGTCGCGCACGAGCTTCTCGTCATCGGGCATGTCTTCGTGCGTGACCGCGATGACGACACGCGCCCCGACTTTCTCACGCAGAACGCTGACAGCGTCGCGCGCGGCGTCGGCGACGTTCGTCGCTTCGAGCCACGACTTCTTCTGCGGATAGACGAGGCCGAAGATGCCGACCTTGATCGAGCCGACATCCACCACCATGACGTCCGTCGTCTTCGGGAAACGCTGATTGCAGGTCGGATTGCACCACCGCGAGTTCGTCGCGACCCAGGTGAACGCCGAGTCGTTCAAGCGGTCGAGCAGAATCTGCGGATCGCTCTTGTCGAACTCGTGATTCCCGAACGTGACCACCATCCGCGCGTCGAACTTCGAAGCGTCGCCGTCGAGCAGATTCATCACCTCGATCATCGACTTCGCATCGAGGTACTTGCTCATCACCGACGGATAGAGCGCATCGCCGGCGTGGAGCAGCAGGACGGTCGAGCCATCGGACTCGAGCTGTTTGCGCAACGACCGCACCCGCGCCAGCCCACCGGTATTGCCCCCTTCCAGTCCCTCGATCTTGTAGACGTCGTTGATCTGCAGGATCTTGAATCGCGTCGATCGCTGCGGGGCGGGAGCGACAGTCGCGCAGGCGGTGACGAAGAGGGCGACGAAGAGCAGCAAGCCGCGACGATTCATCAGAACATTCTAGTTTCACGCGCCGTCATCCCGAGCGTCGAGCGAGAACTCCTTCTGCCTTCTGCCTTCCGCCTTCTGCCTTCTGCCTTCTGCCTTCATAATCCCCGCCTCATGAAACGCGCCTTTGCCGCTCTTGCGCTGCTCACCGCCTCCGCGTTCGCACAGGTTCCGTCGCCGTCGCAGTTCCTGAAGATGAACGTCGGCGCGGATAAGACACTCGCCGACTACCGGCAGGTGCGCGAGTATTTCCGCGCCCTCGGCGCCGCATCCCCTCGCGTCGAGATCGAGGTCCTCGGTAAGACCGTGCTCGGCGAGGACATGATCATGGCGGTCATCTCCTCCGAGGAGAACATCCGCAATCTGCCGCGCCTGCGCGAGATCTCGAAGCGGCTCGCCGATCCGCGCGGACTCTCCGATGCCGAGGCGGAGAAACTGTACGGCGAAGGCAAGACCACTGTCCTCGTCACGTGCAACATCCACGCGAGCGAGATCGCATCGAGTCAGATGGCGATGGAGTGGGCGCACGCGCTGGCCACCGCCAACGACGCCGAGACCAAGCATCGCCTCAGCAACGTCGTCCTGCTCCTCGTCCCGTCGCTCAATCCCGACGGGCAGATCATGATCACCGACTACTACCGCAAGTACGTCGGGACGAAGTACGAGGGCGGGCGGCTGCCGTACCTCTACCACCACTACGCCGGGCACGATAACAATCGCGACTGGTACATGCTCACGCAGCCCGAGACGCGCGCGATGAGCCGCGCCGTGTATCACGAGTGGAATCCGCAGCTCTTCGTCGATGAGCATCAGATGGGCACCGACGGGCCGCGCATGTTCATCCCGCCGTTCGCCGATCCGCTCGATCCCGATGTGCATCCGCTCATCTGGCGCGAAGTGAACATGGTCGGCTCGAACATGGCCCTGCGTCTCGAGCAGGCCAACAAGTCGGGCCTGATCTACGGCTACTCGTTCGATGCGTACTGGATCGGCGGCACGCGTAATACCGGCTGGTGGAAGAACATCACCGGACTGCTGCTCGAGACCGCGTCCGCGCGCATCGCTTCACCGATCTACATCGAGCCGAACGAGCTGCGCGGCGGCACGAAGGGGCTCATCGAATACAAGGCGACGATCAATCATCCGAACCCCTGGAAGGGCGGGTGGTGGCGGATGCGCGACATCATGGACTACGAGCGCATCGCCTCCGACGCGCTGCTGGAGCTGGCGTCGAACTATCGCCAGGACCTGCTGCGCGATCTCGTCACGCGCGCACGCGCCGCGATCGCATCTGCGAAACCGGGTGAGGCCTGGCGCATCCCGAAGCAGCAACGCGACTGGCCGACCGCGCAGCATCTCGCCTGGCTCATGAACGAGCACAACGTCGAAGTGCGGCAGGCGGCGAATGGCGATTACTGGATTCCGCTCGCGCAGCCCTACGCGAAGTTCATCGACGAAATGATGACGCCGCAACGCTACCCCGAGGTGAAGCTCCAACCGGGGAAAGACATCCTGCGGCCGTACGACGTCGCCTCGTGGACGCTGCCGCTGCAGATGGGCGTCACCGTCGAGCGCACGACGATGCCTGCGGACACGACGCGCGTGACGGAGATCAAACCGGCGACGAAGGAAGTGATCGCGCGCGGCGAGAAGCTCGCGCGACCGCCACGCGTCGCGACGTACAAACCGTGGTCGGCATCGATGGATGAAGGCTGGACGCGCTGGGTCCTCGAAACCTACGGCGTCAAAGTCACCGGCCTCTCGCCGCAGGAAGTGCAGAAGGGACTCGCCGGCTACGACGCCATGATTCTCCCCGACGTGACGAAGGATGTGATGGCCACCGGCAAGCGCCGCGCGGAAGGCGCGGCGATGCGCTACGAGGAAGAGATGCCGCCGGAGTACACCGGCGGATTGGACAAGAGCGGCGCCGAAGCGCTCCGCAAATTCGTCGACGGCGGCGGCACGCTCATCGCGTTCGGCGACGCCTGCGACTACGTGATCGACGAGTTCAACGTGCCGGTGCGCAACGCGCTCGCCGGCGTGAAAGCCGACGACTACACGAACCCCGGCTCGCTGGTACGCCTGCGCATCCGCGCCGATCATCCCGTGACGCAGGGGATGCCCGCCGAGACCGCGGCGTTTCTCGATTCACCGATTGCGTTCGACACCACCGCGCCGGCGACGGACATGCAGCGCTGGGTCCTCGCGACCTATCCCGACGATGTGCAGGACGTCCTCCTCTCCGGCTGGATCCTCGGCGCGGAACGCCTGACGCACAAGGCCGCCGCCGTGGCCATGACCTACGGCAAAGGCAAGATCGTCCTCTTCGGCTTCCGCCCCCAACACCGCGGACAGACGCACGCGACGTTCCCGCTGGTGTTCAACGCGCTGTGGTGGAGCGTGAAGCGCTGACGCGGTTGTAGCGCTGACGCGGTTGTCGGTTGTCAGTTGTCGGTTGTCACCGCCCACCCGCCCAAGGTGGCGGCGCGGGACGCCACCACTCCAGCCGGCGAGACGCCAGCGGTCCGCCAAGCCCGTCATCGAGGACCGCCGGCGTCCTCGCCGGCTGGCAGAGCGCCGTCTCGGCGCTCTGTGTTTGCGCGCGAAACGCGCAAGCACTTCTCCAACCTCGTCCACCGCTCCCCTCCCCGCCCCGTTTTCACGGCGCGGTCGATGGCCTTTGCATCGCCGACGATCACCACCAGCTTCCGTCCGCGCGTGACGGCGGTGTAGAGCAAGTTGCGGCGCAGCATGATCGAGTGTTGGGGCATGAGCACGATCACGACTGCCGGGTACTCCGAGCCTTGTGATTTGTGGATCGTCGTGGCGTAGGCGAGCGTGAGTTGATCGGCTTCGTCGAAGGAGTAGTCGACGATCAGCTCCGCGCCGAAGTCGACGGTGAAGACCTGCTCTTCCATGTCCACCGCGGCGACGACGCCGACGTCGCCGTTGAAGACGTTCTTGTCGTAGTTGTTCTCGATCTGCATGACCTTGTCGCGCGGCGCGAAGAAGACGGAGAGCGGACGCTCCACGCGCGCTTTGTGGCGCTCGGACGGATTGAGCGCGCGCTGCAACTCGCGATTCAGCGCGTGGACTCCCGCCGTGCCGTCGCGCATCGGCGCGAGGACCTGCACGTCGCGCAGTGCTTTCAATCCGAACTGCCGCGGGATCCTCTCCGTCACGAGCTCGACGACGCGCGCCACCGCGCCCTCGGGAGTCGGTGTCGGAAAGAGAAACATGTCCGAGGTCTGTCCGCGCGCGCCGAAGCGCGGATGCTCGCCGCGGTGGATGCGGTGGGCGTTGGTGATGATGTCGCTGCCCGCGGCCTGGCGATGAATCTCCGTCAGGCGGATCGACGGCACGCGCCCCGACTCGAGAACGTCGTGCAGCACCTGTCCCGGTCCGATCGACGGCAACTGGTCCGCGTCGCCGACGAGCACGAGCGCGGCGTCGGACGACAGCGCGCGCAGCACAGCGTCGAGCAGCAGTACGTCGACCATCGACGCTTCGTCGATGATCACGATGTCCGCCTCGAGCGGGTTGTCTTCGTTCCGCTGAAACGAACCGCTCTCCGGACTCATCTCCAACATCCGATGAATCGTCTGCGCCGGCATGGCCGTGCTTTCCTGAAGGCGTTTCGCCGCGCGTCCCGTCGGCGCCGCGAGCAGGATCGTCACCTCCGACGCTTCGAGCGCGGCCACGATCGATTTCACGAGCGTCGTTTTGCCGACGCCCGGACCGCCGGTGATGACGCTCGCCTTCGATCCGAGGACGATGCGGATCGCTTCGCGCTGCGCGTGGTCGAGCTGGATCCCCGTGCCGGCCTCGGCGATCGCCACGGCTTTGTCGATGTCGATGTCTCCCCACGGCGGCTTCTGTTCGCTCATCGCCGCAAGCCTCTCGGCGGCGCGCGTTTCCGCCGCGTGCAGATACGGCTCGAAGAGCATCAGCCGTCCGTCGATCTCTTCGCCGATCACGATGTGCGTGCGCACCGCCGTTTCGATCGCCGTGTCGACGAGCTCCGGCGTGACGCCGAGGAGCTTCGCGGTCTCGGCGCGCGCTTCGTCGGCGGGAAGCCCGCAGTTTCCGCCGCGATCGCGCGCGGTCTCGACGACGTGACGCAATCCGGCGAGCAAACGGAACGGCGACTCGAGGTCGTAGCCGAGGCCACGGGCGATGGCGTCGGCGGTGCTGAAGCCGATGCCGTGGACTTCATGCGCGAGTCGATACGGGTTCTCGCGAATGAAACTGATCGCGCGATCGCCGTAATGTTTGTGGATGCGAAACGCGCGTGCGCCGCCGAGGCCGTACTGCGCGAGGAAGACCATCACGTCGCGCACGCCGCGCTGCTCGTTCCAGCTCGCGGTGATCTTCTCGAACGCCTTCGCGCCGATGCCGCGCACTTCGCGCAGACGATGCGGCTCCTGGTCGATGATGCGCAGCAGATCGGTATCGAACTTCGCGATCAGCCGTTTCGCCAGACCGGGCCCGATGCCTTTGACGTGTCCCGCCGCGAAGTAACGCTCGATCCCCTCGCGGCTCGTCGGCATCACGATGGTGACCGAGTCGGCGACGAACTGCAGTCCGAATCGCTTGTCGTTCCGCCACTCCCCCATCGCGATGACCGGCTCCCCTTCCTGCACCTCGGGGAAGATTCCGACGATGACCACCGGGTCGCCCGTCTCCTCGCGAATCGCGACGAGGACGGTGAATCCGCTCTGCGCATTACGAAAACGAACGCGCTGGATCGTGGCCTGGATGCGCTCGGGCATGGGAAGGATGGTATTGCAAGGAGCGCAGGCGTATGGAGCGCAGGCTGGAAGCCTGCGCTCCGTGCGGTCACCGCGTTCTTCGATACTCCCAGGGCGGCACCGGATTCCCCTTCCACAACCCCGCCCCTTCGCGACGCGCGTTCGACTCGGCGTCCTCGTAGGCGCGGTCGCGGGCGTCGCCGAAGTCGGCGGAGTCGTCGTACCAGGCCATGCCGCGGCGCACCTGTTCGAGACCGATGTCGACACTGCCGAGGAACACGCGGCCGACGATGCCGCCCGCGCCGGTGGTTCGTGTCGGGATGACGATGATCGTTCGCATGTTGACCAGATTGCGCAGCGAGTACTTCGCGCGCGAGCCCCACGGCTGGCGCAGCTCCGGTGCGTCGATGCCTTCGATCCAGACCATGGCCGTGCGGCCGCCCGGATCGCGGACGTAAATCGTGTCGCCGTCGGCGATGCCGGTCACGCGGACGCGCAGTCCCTCGTCGGCGAGAGCCGCGACGTTCACCATCAGCAGAAGTGCGAGAACAGCGTTGCGCATATTGATGAAAATGATACGCCTCAGTGGATATGAGGGGCGGCCGTCGTCTGCTGCGCGGACGACGAATGTCCCGAAGCTTTCTGCGCGCGCGCCATTCCTTCGACCGATGCCGTGCGGCCGGGAGTGCGTTGCAGCACGGAGTGATACGCGTTCAACGAATCGTTCGCGCGTCCGGCGGCCAATAGCTGCTCGGCGAGCAGTTCGGCAGCCGGCTTCGGAACGACCGGCGGCCCGAACTCGAGCGGCATCGACGCCTCCGCTTTCGCCGCGTTCTCGAGCACCGTCAGCGCCTCGGCATTCTTTCCCGCGGCGATGAGTTGCAGCGCGTCGGCCTCGGCCACCATCACTTCCGCCCGCAGCCGGTACGACGGATTCGACTCCTTCGCCGCCTCCGCTGCGACGTCCTTGTGCAGCGCGTGCAGCTTCGTCGCCGCTGCTTTGAGCGCATCGGCATCGCCGCGCTGCGCGGCGGCCAGCACGTCGCCGTAGGCCATCGTGAAACTCGCACCCGGCGCGTGAATGTCGGCAGCGATCGCCGCCGAGTCCGATGCGGTCAGTGCCTGTCCACTCGCGATCTGCGCCGCGCGCATGTCGGCGTAGGCATCGAGCCGTTCCTGCGGCGTGTCCATCGGTCCCGCGGAAACGAACTTCGCGGGGAACGCCGAGGCGCGGCAGGCGTCGAGAGCCTTGCGGGCCTCGTCGTTCTGCCCTTTCTGCAGCAGCGCGTAATGAAGCCAGGTCGGATAGTGACCACAATCCTGATTCGGCTTCGAGCGCTCGGCGCGCTGGCGATTCACCACCGCGATCGCGCGGCGATTCGCGTCGATGACGTCGTCCCACATCCCCATGGCCACGAAGATGTGCGAGGTCATGTGCAGCGCGTGACCGGCGTCGGGCGCGACGGCGCCGTAAAGCCGCGCCGCGCGCATGCCGAGGGGTGCGTGCACGGGATCGTCGTAGGAGTGGATGAGATAGTGCAGCACGCCCGGATGATGCATGTGCGCCGGAAACACTTCTTCGAGCAGCGCGGCTGCGTGCATGTACGTCGCGAAATCGCGTCCCTCGTGCGCGGTGCCGAGGAGCGAAAGCGCGTAGAACGCCGTCGCGTCGACGTCGTCCGGATAGCGCGCGTGCAGCGCGGCCATCGCATCGGAGTAGAGAAAATCGCGATCGTTCTTCGAGCCCTCGCCGTAGAGGACGTCGAGAGCGCGCAAGTAATCCTTCTCGCGCTCGGTCGGCGCCGTCGCCAGCCGTTCTGCCGGCGTCACACCGAGGCGTCGCAGCGCCGCGCGCGCGGCGGCGGCGTCCTGCTGGAACCAGACCGGATGCGTGTAAGTCATCGCCTCGCCCCAGTACGCCATCGCGAACGCCGGATCGATCTCCTGCGCCTTGCGGAACATCTCCGCCGCGGTCGGATACTCGAAGTTGTGCAGCAACGCCAGGCCGCGCAGAAACGCGCTCTGCGCCTCGGGCTTGCCGGAGTTGACGAAGGCGACGTCGCCGACATCGCTCGATTGCGCGAACGCAGGCGTCACGGAGAGAAGGAGTGCGATGAGAAGCATGCGGCGCATCGATCGATGATAGCGCGTGGGGGATTTCGTGTTCACGCGGAGATGCGGAGGTGAGGCGCGAACAAACCTTCTCCGCATCTCCGCGTCTCCGCGTGAAATTCATGGTTGCGCGTAAACTCCCTTCGATCGTGTTTCAATCTCTCCCTCACTCCACGAAGATCGCAGGCGGGAAGGATGGACGACGCATGAAACGCACTCTCGGGTTTCTCTTCGCTCTCGCGTTCGCAACACAGCTCTTCGCGAGCGAGAGCTTCACGCTCAACATCCCCGTTCGCTTCAACGCCTCGCAGGAAACGGGCGAGGTGCGCATCACGCTCGGACTCGATTCCGCGCCCGCGGGTGCGCAGCTCGTCGTCAACGGAACGACGACGCTCAACCTCGGCGACACGTCCGCAGTCGCCGGCGACTCGGTGACCTTCGCCGCCGGAACGGGAAACGAAGTGAAGATCACCTATCGCCCGCTCTCCAACTTCGTCCCGCCGACTGATTTCTGCAGCGGTGGCAGCGCGGTGGAGAAGAACATCCCGATGCGCTTCACCGGCGCACAGGACGTCGTCGAGTATCGCGTGACGAGCTATCTCGTCGCCGCGCCCGATTACGAATGCTCGCAGGTCTCGAAGCGCACCGGCGATTCGCCGGCGAACCTCGTGCTCGTCGACGACGGCGTAGCGCCGGTGCTCGTCGCCGAGAATCGCGGCCGGCATCCGCTCGATCTCGTGCTCGTCCTCGACAAGTCGGGCAGCATGGCCGACTTTCCGCCCGATGCCGTGAGTGGCGCGAAGAAGCACGAGATTCTCAAGTCGGCGCTGCAGGGATTCCTCGCCGCCTGGCGCCAGATCGATCAACCGACGGCCGACGGCGGCGAGTGGTCGCAGGATCGCATCGGCGTCGTCTTCTTCGACTCCGCCGCCGCCGCGCAGGCGATCACCGGCGCCGATCCTCCCGCGAATTTCTTCGTGCAGCGCGGCACGGAGGCACCCGGCCCGACGCATCAGTGGAACGCGGTCGACGGCACCGTCCTCTCGCTCTCCCCCGGCGGTTCGACGTCGGTCGGCGGAGGCATCAACCTGGCGATGTCGCAATGGCAGGCCGATCCCGATCACGATCTCTTCGTCCTGCTCGTCACGGACGGCATTCAAAACACCGCGCCTCTCATCGCGCCAACGCCCGGCGGATTCCTCGGACTTCTGCCGGTCGCCGGTTTTCCTGACGAGTTGCGCAAGCGCTTCATCCCGATTCAGACGATCGGCTTCGGCCAGCCCGACACCGTCGACGAAGATCTGCTGCGCAACATTTCTCTGCAGACCTCGGGCGTGTCGTACATCAGCGTCAACGCGACGACGATGTTCGACTTCCTCGGCTCGACGCTCGTCAGCATTCTCAAGGGCAACACCGCGTCGATCGCCATGCGCCGCCACGACACGATGACCGGCGCCGGTCCGAGCGCGCCGCAATCGCTGCTCGTCGATCCCTCGGCGCAACGCGTCGTGTTCGCATTGCAATGGGCGCCGCCGGAACGGAACGCGCTCGATCTCGAAGTGTTCCGTCCCGGATCGAGCGCCGTCGCCACGCCAACGTCGGGAGAAAAAACGCCGCAAGCGGTGCTGCAATCCTTCGACACGACACCGGCCGACGCCGGCACCTGGAGCGTGCGCGTGAAACGCGACGGCGTGCGCCACGACCTGCCGTACACGCTCAACGTCTTCTTCCTCGAGCGTCACCTCGATTACCGCGTCGCGTTCGACTCCACACGCGAAGGAACCGGCGACAGCATCCGCCTGCGCGCAACCGTCGCCTACGACGGCAAGCCGCTGGCGAGCCTCCCGCCCGGCGCGATCCGCGTCCGCATCCAGCGTCCCCCCGAGGGACTCGGCACGATCCTGCACAACGCATCGTTCACCGACAACGGTCCGGCGACCACGCCGAACGGCGACGTGCTGACGCCGTATCAGCGCAAGCTCGCGCAACAGAATGGCCTCCTCGATCGCACCGTCGCGCGCGACGCCGACACGATCACGCTCGTCGACGCGAAGAACGGCGTCTACACCGGCACGTTCGATCAGACGACCACGCCAGGCACGTACGGCTTCGAGATCGTTCTCGACTGGGACGACCCGCGCACCGGACATCTGCATCGCGAGGAACGCCTCGAACAGCACGTGAAGGTCAAACCCGATCCCGCGAAGACGGAGATCGTCACGACGCGCGGCGCGAACAACACCGCAACCGTCAGCGTCACGCCGCGCGACAAGTTCGGAAGCTACCTCGGACCGGGCTACGGCAATCTCGTCACTCTCAAGCTGAACGGCCCCGGCACGCTCGTCGAGCGCGTCGACCGCGACCAGACCGGCACGTACACCTTCACCGTCAAAGACCTCCCGCCCGGCGAAGTGCCAAACGCCGACGTGATCGTCGACGGCGTGACCGTCGGCAGTCCCGCGCCGCCATCGCCATCGTTCAACAAAACGCATCGCCTCTTCATCGGCGCCGGACCCAACTTCCCGCACGGCAACTGGAGCGTAAACGCCGGACTCGAATGCCTGCTCTCTCCGCAATGGTCCGTCGAAGGAATCCTCGGCTATCACCAGAGCGCCTCCGACATCTGGCAACTCTCCGTCAACGCCAAACGTTACTTCGGCACGAACCCATGGCGCCCATTCGTCAACGCCGGTGTCGGCGCCTACCGCATCGATCCAGGCAATTCGACGAAAGCCGGAGTCAACATCGGCGCCGGAGTTCTCTACGAACTCTCCCCCACCTGCGGCGTCGAAGGAGCATTCAACCGCCACGTGGTTCACAACGACGACTTTTCCACGGTGGAGGTAGGGATCCGGTTCGAGTTCTAAGCCGCCCTCATGGAGCGCAGGCTTCCAGCCTGCCGGTCCGCCGGCATCCTTATAGGTGCTCCTTATAGGTGCTCCTGCACCGTTCTCCTCCCCCGTTGTCAGCATTTCAGAAAGGCCCCGTCGGGAGACGCAGCTTTACCTGAGAAGCGAGAGCGAGGAGAGTAGAAGCGGGGTACGCACCGCTGGGTTACGTATCTGGCATCCGAGCGCCGACGCTTACCGGCAGCCCTACGACCCAGCGGTGCGCTTTGGTCGAGACGCATACTCAGATGCTGTCCGTTCCGGACTGACTATAAGGCCTGCGCAGAACCAAAGCCAGCGTGCCCCAGGACGGTGAGGAGGGAGCGATGGAATGGGTAGCGTTGGTTGGGGTGGACTGGGGTGATCAGAAGCACGCTTACACGATCGAGAGTCGGGACGGGACGCGGAGGTCGGGAACGCTCGGGAGTTCCGCCGAGGAAGTTCATGACTGGATGCGAGAGATTCGCGAGCGGTATCCGGCAGGGACGATTGTGGTGGCGCTCGAGCAGGGTTGTTCGAGTCTGATCTACGCGCTGGCTCAGTACGAGTACATAGCGATCGTGCCGATCAACCCGCGTGCTTCCAAGTCGTATCGGGACTCGCTTCGCTTGAGCGGCGCGAGTGACGATCCATCGGACGCAGCGTTGATTTGCGAGTTTGCCGTCAAGCACCTTTCGGCCTTGCGCATCTGGCAACCCGAGGAAGCCGCGACCAGGGAACTGCGGATGTTGGCCGAGCATCGACGATCGCTTGTGGATCAACATACCGCCGCGACGCATGCGTTGTCTGCGGCGCTCAAGAACTTCTTTCCTCAGTCGTTGCCGTGGTTTGGCGGAGAAACATCGAAGCTCCTGCTGGCAGCTCTGAAGTTGTGGCCAACGCTGGTGGATCTGCAAAGGGCAACGCCGGCCGAGCTGGAACAGTTTCTTCGCACGAACCGCTGTCGGAAGGTCGCGGCGCGGGTCAGCGCTCTACGCAAGCTGCTCGACTCGGCAGTGCCTCTTCTGCGCGATGAGGTCGCCCTCGCCGGATGGTCGCGCTACGCGCAAGCGCAGATCGCGCTCATCGAGGTGCTCGACGCGCAGATCGCAATCTACGACCAAGCGATGTCGGTCGCGTGGAACGCTCATCCCGATCGCGAGATCTTTGCCTCCTTGCCCGGCGCTGGCGCGGTCCTGGCGCCGCGCCTCGCGGTCGCCTTTGGTACGGACCGGACCCGCTACACCGATCCGTCCGAACTCCAGTGCTACTCCGGGATTGCGCCGGTGGTCGAGCAGAGCGGCAAATACCGCCGGGTCCACGCCCGATGGGGCTATCCAAAGTTCCTCCGGCAAACCTTCCACGAGTTTGCAAAAGCTTCGATTCCCAAGTCGTCCTGGGCCAAGGCTGTCTATCAACAGCAGCGACAACGCGGCGCTCTTCATCATGAAGCCATCCGAACACTCGCATTCCGATGGATCCGCATCCTGTTCCGACTTTGGATGAACCACACTCCCTACGACGAACAGCTCCATGTCGAACGACTGACGCGAGAACAGTCCCCCGTGACCAAGTTCATCGCAGCTTGACGCTTGACTTAAAACCTCAGATGGCTGCCGGCCGCCTGGAAGGCGGCGGACCGGCAGGCCAGGAACCCTGCGCTCCTGAATCCCACCCTGCGTGATTCCCTACAATCTGCTAAGGTCATTCACAAACCATGAAAGTCGCATTCATCAAGCCGCCCGTGGGCGGGATTCTCGGACTGGAGATGCTCACCTTCGTCGAGCCGCTCGGTCCCATCTGCGTGGCCGCGTGTCTCGAGCAGGATGGGCACGAGTGCAAGGTCTACGACCTGCGCATCGACGGCGAAGAGAAAGGGCTCGCCGACTGTCTCGCCTTCAACCCCGACGTCGTCGGTCTGCAGTGCAACTTCACGACGGAGCGCAATCGCACGATCCGGCTCGCGCAGCGCATCAAGCGCGACATGCCGAAGGCGTTCGTCGTCGTCGGCGGACATGACTCCTCGCGCGATCCGGACTGGTTCCGCCACGAAGCCATCGACGTCATCGCTATCGGCGACGGCGAAGAGGTCATGCCACCGCTCGTCGAACGCCCTCGTCGACGGCACGGACCTGAAGAAGATCCCCGGCCTCGAAGTGCGCGACAAGGATGGCTGGGCCTTCACCGGCCACGCTCCGACCCGCCCGCACCTCGACATGTATCCGCCGCCGGCGCGGCATCTCATCGCCCACTACGCCGACCACTACTACATCAACTTCCGCAAGCCGCTGGCGCTGATGGAAACCGCGCGCGGCTGTCCTTTCAAGTGCAACTTCTGCTCGGTCTGGAAGTTTCACGAGTCGACGTTCCGCGAGAAGTCGCCGGCGCGCGTCGTGCGCGAGCTCGAGGACATCAAGGCGCCGAACATCTTCATCACCGACGACATCTTCTGGATGAACGTGAAGCGCGGCGAGGAGATGGCCAAACAGATCAAGGCCTCGGGCATCCGCAAGTACTTCACCGTGCAGACGCGCACCGACATCATCTGCAAGTTCCCCCACCTCATCGAGATGTGGAAGGACTGCGGCGACCTGGCGATCTTCCTCGGACTCGAGTCCGTCACCGACGAAGGGCTCAAGGCCGTGAACAAGAAGAACACCGCCGACAACAACGTCCAGGCCATCCGCATCCTCAAGGACCTCGGCGTCGGCTTCACGCCCAACTTCATCGTCGACCCCTCCTGGGAGCGCGACGACTTCAAGCGCCTGCGCGATTGGATCGAAATGACCGGCGCCTACAACAGCGGCTTCTCCATCCTCACGCCGCTCCCCGGCACCGATCTCTGGGACACGGCCAAGAAGAACGTCACGACGCACGAGTGGGAGATGTTCGACATCGTGCACACCGTGCTGCCGACCAAGCTGTCGCTCGTGGACTTCTACGAGGAGTACTCCGCGCTCTGGCAGCACGCGCTCAACGTTCGCTATCGCTACAAAGGCAAGTTCAAGACCTACATGCAGCTCGGCGCTGCGCTGGCGACGCGCAAGGTGACGTTCAAAGCCCTGCGCAACGGGATGAACATCGCCAAGGTCTTCTCGCGGCCGGAGACGTTCCTCAAAGCGCACGACATGTAGGCACAGCCTTGAATGGACTACCGCAAAGATCTGGCGTGGATTCACGACGCCGGATTCCGCGAGTTCATCGAATCGGCGACACCAGGCCTCCTCGCGCTCGTTGGTTCGCAACGGATCGATTCGCAACGGATCGGTGCGCAACGCGGCCTCGTCGTCGACGTCGGCTGTGGCAGCGGAATCTGGGCGCACACCCTGACCCGCGCCGGCTTCGACGTCCTCGGCATCGACACGTCTCCGTCCATGATCGCGCTCGCGCGTGAAAACGCGCCGAACTCGCGCTTCCTCACCGGCTCCTTCGATTCCGTCGCGATCCCGACGTGTCTCGCGATCACGGCCATCGGCGAGGTTCTCAACTACGGCATGCTCGACGGCGTACGGACCTTCATCGCGAACGCCGCCGCCGCCACGGACCTGCTCATCTTCGACATCGCCGAACGCGGTTCCTATCCGCCACACGACGAGCGCCGCGTCGGCGGCAACGACTGGTCGGTCATCGTCATCAAAGAAAGCGACGGCCGTCGCCTCACACGTCGCGTCCTGACGTTCCGCGAAATCGACGGCGACGTTCGCCGCGACGAAGAGGTCCACGAGCTCGAGCTCTACGATCGCGACGAGGTCGTGTCGTTGCTTCGCGCCGCCGGGTTCCAAGTGCGCGTGCGAAGGTCGTATGGCAAAGCGCGATTGCCGAAGGGACACGCGGTCTACATATGCAGGCGGCAAAACCCCACATGTCATCCCGAGCGTAGCGAGGGACCCGGGTGGGCGTGCGGCGCGTAACACATGCCTCGTGCCACCCACCCGCCCAGTTCCCTCGCTACGCTCGGGATGACAAGGCAGCGCCCTTGCTACCACGATCCCCATGCGCATCCAGGCCTTCCTCCTCGACATCGACGGCACGCTCGTCGACTCCAATGACAAACATGCCGATTGCTGGGTCGAGGCCTTCGCGCATTTCGGGAAGAAGGTCGAATGGAGCGAGATCCGGCAGCAGATCGGAAAAGGGGGCGACCTGCTCGTTCCCGACACGCTCAACGCGCGCGAGATGCGCGCGTTCGGCGAAGCCGTGAAGGACTATCGCGGCGAGGTTTGGAAGAAGCGTTACCTGGAAACCGTACAGCCCTTCGCCGGCGCGCGCGAGTCGATCGAAGCGCTCCACGCACGCGGCATCAAACTCGCGTTCGCATCGTCTTCGAATCCGGATGAGGTCGAGTACTATGTCGAGCTTCTCGGCGTCGGACATCTCCTCGCAGGCACGACGTCGAAAGAAAACGCGGAATTCTCGAAGCCCTCTCCGGAGATCTTCCAGGCCGCGCTGGATCTCGTGAAAAGCGACCCGGCGCGAACATTCGCAGTCGGAGACACGCCGTACGACGTCCTGTCCGCGCACCGCGTGCCGGTGCCGATCGTGGCCGTTCTCAGCGGCGGGTTCCCCCGCGAACAGCTTGAGAAAGCGGAGCTCATCTTCGACGACATCTCCGCCATGGTGAGGGAGCTCGATCGTATCGATGACTATTTCCGCGACTGACGTCCATCGGCGCTCGATCATCGTCGACGGACACTGCGACACGCCGTACCGCCTCTTCCGCCACAACGTCCACCTCGACGAACACGACCCTGAGGCGCAGGCCGATCTGCGATCGCTGCAGGAGAGTGGCATCACCGCCTCGTTCTTCGCCGCGTACGTCCCGCCGTTCTACGCCAATCGCGGCGCCGCGAACTTCGCGCGAAAGCTCATCGCGCTCATTCGCGACGAAGCCGCGCGACGCTCTGATGCGCTCGCGTTCGTGACCGACAGCTCCGGCATCCGCGCCGCCAAGCGCGACGGAAAGATCGCGCTGATGATCGGCGTCGAGGGCGGTCACGCGATCGAGGACTCGCTCGACATCCTCCGCGAGCTCTACACGAGCGGCGCGCGCTACATGACCCTGACGCACGTCAATACGAACAACTGGTGCGATTCCTCCGGCGATGCCGCACGGCACGGCGGTCTCACCGACTTCGGCCGCGATGTCGTCCGCACCATGAACGATCTCGGCATGATCGTCGACATCTCGCACATCTCCGACGACGCCTTCTCCGCGGTCATCGAGACGACTCGCGTGCCTGTCGTCGCCACGCACTCCTCCGCCCGCGCCATCTGCAGGCACCCGCGCAACATGACCGATGACATGCTCCGCACGCTCGCGCGGAACGGCGGTGTCTGCATGATCAACTTCTTCTCCGCGTTCATCAGCGACGAAGTGGCGCAGGTGATCATGCATGCGCAGAAGGCGCGGAAAGAGAGCAAAGGGAGCGGTCTCGGCGGAACGGAAGAGATGCCCGACGACCGCACCGACTGGGACACGTACCTGGCCTGGTTCCAGACCCTCGGCTGTCCGGTGGCCACGCTCGATCAGGTCGCCGATCACATCTTCCACGTCGCCAACATCGCCGGCATCGATCACGCCGGCATCGGCAGCGACTTCGACGGAGTCCCCTCGCTCCCCTCGGGTCTCACCTCGGCGTCGAACCTCCCCGCCGTCACCGCGCGCCTTCTCGATCGCGGCATGCACGAGGATGAAGTGGAGAAAGTGCTGGGCGGGAACTTCATGCGGGTGTTCGAAGCGGTCGAGAGTGGTGCGATCGTTCGGTGAATGGGCGGAGAGGTGTTCACGCGGAGACGCGGGGAACGCGGAGAAAAAAGCATCTAAGAAATGCTTTCTCCGCGCCCTCCGCGTCTCCGCGTGAACCCGTCCCTCTGTCAGTTACAATCTCCGCCGCATGCCGACCGAAGTCGAAACCCTGCGCGATCTGGCGCGTGAGTTCTGGGCAGGAAAAGTCTCGACGTGCCCGAAACATCCGGGCGCGACGCTGACCGGGAGCTTCGTCCAGACCACCTTCGCCGATCACATCTTTCTCGCCTGTTCGAAGGGCCGGGAGACGATCACTATCCCTCAGCGCCCGAAGCAGATGGAGTTCTACGACCAGCAGGTCGAGGGCTTCGTCGAGAACATCCAGCGCGGGGACGCCATCCTATGTTACCGGTGCCAGGCGATCATGGAGACCGCGGCGATACCGAACAACGACACCGGCGTCACCGACTACACCTTCACCTGCGTCCGCTGCTTTTCCTGGGGCCGCTGGGTTGGAAAACCGGAGCTGGCGAAGATTGGAGGGTAGGGAATTCCCGCTCTCCGTCACTCCTCTGGTGAGTGTTGGCCCGAAGGAGTGAAGTGTGCCTGTGATTACGAACGCATATGTGGAAGTGCCGGTCGAGGTGCTGGACGCCGGTCCGCGCTGGTCGTTCAGTAGTCTTGCGGCGAATTTCGCCCGCGTCGAGCTTCTGATCGGCTGGTACGGAGGCGACCCCGATCGATATCTCGATGCCGTCGAACGCGGCGCCGAGGATGAGTCCGACGTCCCGTTTCTCGTCGTGATCAAGCAGCGGCTCGCCGAACATCCGGGGCTTCTCGACGACATGCGCAGAATCGTCGACGAATTCGCCGCGCGATTCGGATCGTAGGTCGAGGTTCTGTGTAGCGACGGCCGCCTCGGCCGTCGAGCAGAACGACGTAACTCGCGTCCTCACGGGAAACCCTGGAGGGCGGGCTTATAGCCCGCCGGGTTTCTCAGGGCAGGAGCAACACCCCACCCAAAATCGGCGGGCTATAAGCCCGCCCTCCATGACGGTTGGCGCGAGAACCGACGGCCGAGGGCGGCCGTCGCTACACAAAAGCACACGCCGCCGCGCGCTACACTGCGCTCCATGCACGTCGTCATCATCGGCGGTGGGTTCGCCGGTCTCTACACCGCTCGCGGTCTCAAAGGGCTCCCCGTCGACGTGACTGTCGTCGACCGGCACAACTACCACCTTTTCCAGCCGCTGCTCTATCAGGTCGCCACCGCGGCCCTGAATCCGAGTGACATCGCCGCGCCGATCCGCGGCATCCTGCGGAAACAGAAGAACGTCTCCGTCGTTCTCGGCGAGGTTTTGACCATCGACGTCGAGAAAAAACGGGTGCAGCTCGCGAACAGCGAGCTCGCCTACGACCAACTCGTCATCGCCACCGGCGCCACGCACTCCTACTTCGGCCATGCCGAATGGGAACGCTTCGCGCCGGGACTGAAATCGATCGACGACGCGCTCGAGATCCGGCGACGCGTGCTTCTCGCCTTCGAAGCCGCGGAGCGCGAGAACGATCCCGAGCTGCGACAGGCCTGGCTCACCTTCGTCATCGTCGGCGCCGGTCCGACCGGAGCCGAGCTCGCCGGCGCGCTCTCCGAGATCGCGCGGCACACGATGGTCCGCGACTTTCGCCGCATCCGTCCGGAGAGCGCGCGCATTCTTCTGCTCGAAGGAAAGGATCGCGTGCTGCCGACGTATCCGCCCGCCCTCTCGGAGAAAGCGCGGCGCCAGCTCGTCGATCTCGGCGTCGAGGTGATGACCGGCGCAGTGGTAACGAGCGTCAGCGAGACCGAGGTGCACATCGGCGAGAGTGTGATTCCCGCGCGCACGATCCTCTGGGGTGCCGGCGTGCAGGCTTCTCCTCTCGCCCGCTCCCTCGGCGTTCCGCTCGATCGCGCCGGCCGCGTGCTCGTCGAGCCCGATCTTACGATCCCGGGACACAAAGACGTCTTCGTGATCGGCGATCTCGCCGCGGCGGAGCAGTACGACGGCACGTTCGTCCCCGGCGTCGCACCGGCGGCGATTCAGGAGGGGCAACACACGGCGCGTAATCTCGCCCGCGCCGTCGAAGGTCAGCCGCTGCGCGCCTTCAAGTACAACGACAAGGGCTCGCTGGCCACGATCGGCCGCGCCGCCGCCGTCGCCGACTTTGGCCGCTTCACCATGAGTGGCTTCCTCGCCTGGTTCGCCTGGCTGGCGATCCACATCTTCTTCCTGATCGGCTTCCGCAACCGCTTCCTCGTCATCACGCAATGGGCGTGGGCATACGTGACGTATCAGCGAGGCGCGCGATTGATTACAGGCGATAAGCGTTCCACCTGAAGTCTCTCTCTTCGCGTCCTTCGCGTCTTCGCGTGAGACCGGTTCACGCGAAGACGCGAAAACGCGAAGAGAGCAAGTCAGCGCAACGTGCGCATCTGATTCTCGCCGAGCGGCACTCCGGCGATCACGCTGTCGAGGCGCCGGCGCGTCGCCGGAACTTTGCGCATGTACTTCTCGGTCTCGGGCAGCGTGCGGATGAGGCCCGCCAGCATGCGCTTCACGTTGTGCGAGCCGCCGTTGTAGAGCGCGGCGGTCATGCGCTCGACGTCTTTCTCGGACCGGGCCAGTTTGCGCGCTTCGTCGGTCTTGCGATCGAGATGACGGACGAGGAAGCGGGCCATGCTCTTGGCAGAGAAACGGTCGTCGAGATTCTCGCCGAGGTATTCGCTGGCCTCGTAGGCCATGGTCTTCTTCACCAGCTGATGCTTGAGGCCGAAGTGCTTCTCCAGCATGCGATCGCGTTCCGCGACGAGATCCTTCTGATACTGCGACCACGCGGCGAGCTGGGTCTGCTTGAGCGCGCGATACTCCTTGCGCGTCTCGTTGCGGAACACGCGCAGTTGCGCGCGGGAGCCCTTGTCGAGGAGCCGGCCGAGATTCGCCAGCACTTCCTTGTTGTGGACGTCGCGGCGTCGGATGTCGTCGTAGTAGCGCTTCGACGCGTACGGTTCGAGCAGATCGAGTTCGTCGATTCCCTCGCGGCGCAGCTCCTTCGCCGAGACGAGGAGGCGCTTCGCCTTCTTGCGCGTGGCCGGCGTGTCTTTGTCGACGATCATCGAGGCGATCGTGTCCGCGTCGCCGAGGGGCTTCTTCATGATGTATGCGCGCGAGCCGATGAGATAGTCCTTCGTGACGAAGAGCTTTCCTTCGAACCCTTCCTGCCGGTACGCGACCGGCGTCGCCTGCGCCAGTCCGACTGCACCCGCTTCCGACACGTCGAGGATCTTCCCGTTTGTCTCGGCGTGGGCGATAGCCAGGAGCAGCGTGACCGAGGGCGCGCTCGGCATCGAGCGCGCTGCGTCGTCGATCACGACGACCAGCTCCTCGGGGTTGCGCGTCCACATGTCCGCCATCTCGTGCGCGAGGGCGTTGACGCGAAGATCGATCTTCTGCTCCGACGCTTCGATGAGCGTTGGGACATCGCTCGACGGTTCGGCCGGCGGAGGCTCGGGAACGAAAACCGGCGTCGGTGCGATGCGTTTCGGCGGAGCGAGCGTGCTCACCTTCTGCACATCGGCGTTGCCGATCGGCAAACGGGAAACAGCGAATACGGCGCAGCCAAGCCCTGTGCCCAGGGCCACCCACCACCACCACGTTCGGTTCCGCATGATTGGGCCTCGACATCAGGGTAGCATTGCGTTCCGACGATGAGATGTGAACGTTTGAGTAAATGCCTGATCGTTTTCGCGTTCGTTGCCGCCGCGTGCGGCCGCGAACAACCCGCGCCGCCGCCACCGCCTCCGATAACGGAGACGCACGCCGCGCCCCAGCCGCAGATCACCGCAACGCACGTCGACGCGACTCCTGCGATGACCGCTTCTTATGACAAGGCGATGGACTGGCTGCGATCCGTTCTCCGATTCCGTTTCGTGATCGACGAAGCTGGTGTGCACGCCGAAGGAACGATGACACGTCCGACCGTCGGCGCGGAGAAGATCGAGTTCCGCGCGAATGGCGACGAATGGCGCGCCGAAGCAGGTCCGCAAGGCATCTCGTGGCAGAAGCGCAAGGGCAATGCGTGGATCGCGACGAAGGCTCCGGAGTTCGGCAATCACCTCTATCAACGCGCGACGCTGGTCTTCGATCCGATGAAGAAAGAAGGCGCGGCGCAGCTCGTTCCCGGCGAGGCCGGCGCGGCGACCACCCTCTTTCGCTTCACCGACGCGAATACCGGAAACGTTCACGAGGTGTGGGTGAGCAACGCCGGCAATCATGTCGAGCGGATCAGGATCGCCGGCGTGATGGACATGACGATCCAACCGTAGCCGTGACGACGCGCAAACCAGCTCCCGGAGATCGTCCGCTCAAGACGTTGGAGCGCGTGCTATCGAAGGCCGGCATCGGCTCGCGCACGGAGTCGCGGAAATGGATCGGCGCGGGCCGCGTGAAGGTGAATGGAAAAGTCGAAGGCGATCCGAATCGCTGGGTCGACCTCGAGCTCGACCGCGTCACCTTCGACGACAAGCCGCTGCAGAAGGCGGAACAGGTCTACCTCCTGCTGCACAAACCCGCGGGATACCTCACGACCTATCGCGACCCCGAGGGGCGGAAAACGATCTACGACCTCCTCCCCGATCGCGAGCGCTACCTCTTCCCCGTCGGTCGCCTCGACCTCGACACGAGCGGACTGCTCATCCTCACCAACGACACCGCCTTCGCCGAGCGCATGACCAATCCCGAGTATCACGTGCCGAAGACGTACGTGGTCAAGGTCTCGAAGCATCTGACGGAGTCGCAACTCGGCGAGCTCCGCCACGGCATCGAGCTGCGCGACGGCCCGACGCGCCCCGCGAAAGTGCAGCGCCGCCGCGATCCCGGAGGCAAGACCGTCTTCGAGATCACGATCACCGAAGGCCGCAACCGCCAGGTGCGCCGCATGGTGGAAGCGCTCGACGCCAAGGTGATCTCGCTCGCTCGCGTCGCAATCGGAACGGTGATGCTCGGATCGTTGGAAGAAGGCGCGACGCGCGCGTTGACGCGCGAAGAGCTCGAGACTTTGGGAGTGCGCAATAGCCTGTCATCCCGAGCGTAGCGAGGGATCTGGGTGGGCGGGGGCGCGAGGAACGAAGTAGCGACGCCTCGCGGACCGCTGGCGTCTCGCCGGCTGGGCGAGCGGCGTCTCGCCGCTCGCGGGCGGGCGTCGAGACGACGCCGCCCCAGCCGCCGAGACGGCGGCGGTCCATACGGAACGCGCACTCCTTATACTTTCCTCATGCGCCGCCTTCTGATCGCACTGCTCCTCCTCGCCGCCTGTGCCGCCGAAAAACCTGCGACGACTGAAACAACGAAACCGGCAACCCCGGCGCCGCCGAGCGTTGCGCAGGCGCGTGATCTCCTCGCGAATTCCGCGGAGTTCAGCGAACACGAATTCACGAACGCGGGATGGACGGCGCCGGTAGCCGGAGCCTCGATGAGCGCACCGGTGCGCGCTGAGGCACGCGATCTCGCGACCGCGGGATGGATTTCTCTCGACGAAAAGGGCGATCTCTTTCTCACTGCCAAATCGCGCGGCGACAAACGCTTTCTGCTTCGCCCCAACGGCCTCATCGACATCGTCCCGCTCGCGAAGAAAGAGATGGGGGACGTGACGCGCGTCGAGAAGAACGAAGACGGAACGGTCGGCGTCGAGTTCAGCTGGAAATGGATTCCGAACGAAGTCGGCACCGCGTTCCGCGCCGGCCCGGTCCACGATCGCTTCACCGCGGCGCATCAGAGCCGCGCGACGTTGATGTGGGACGGCACGAGCTGGATGATCTTGAAGATCGTGTCGAGCTAAACCGGCGCGGATCGTGCCGGCTGGAAGCCGGCGGACCGGCAGGCTGAAAGCCTGCGCTCCATTCGCCTGCCTTGTTGCCCTTCTCCCCGCGACGAGCGGGGAGAAGGTGCCCCGAGCGTAGCGAGGGGCGGATGAGGAGCCGCGGCAAGAACGCGGACGTGCGAACCGCGATCTACATTTCGTCGACGACCGGCCACGTCCCATCGCGCCACTCATCGGCCATGAGCAGGCCGGCGGTGGCGAGATAGAGACGGATCTCGTCGCGCGTGAACTGTCCCTCCAGCGCTTTGACCGCCTCGCGAACCTGATCGACGGTTGGACGCGGGTAGTCGTCGACTTCGATCGAGCCGTCCTCGTGCGGGATGTTCCAGCGGTCGAGGAACGCGGCCATCAGCGTCTTCTTTTCCTGGGTGTGGTAGAGCATGAGCGCCATCTCGAGGAACTGATCGAGCTCCGGCGTGCCGATGCGCGAGGCCAGGAGATCGGCTTTCTTCTCCGGCGGCATCTTGCGAATCGTCTCTTCGCGGAAGTGCATGGCCTTGGCGAGGTGCATCTGCACGACGAGGCGCTGCTGCGTTTCAGCGTGCTTCCAGAAATGGGTCAGGATCGCGCGGCGGCGATCGGGGTCAGCGAGCTCTTTGAGGATGCGTCGGGCGGTCCACATGGCGGCGGACTTTTAGCACAAAACGGCACCGCGCCCATTACGCCAGACGCGATTCGATGAGCGAGAGCAGGCGCGTCCAGTCGACCGGCTTGGCCACCAGCGTGTCGCCATCCGCCATTTCGAGCTCGCGATCGCCGCTGACGAAGATCACCGGCAGTTTGCGAAAGCGCTGATCGGCGCGCACGCGACGGACGAGGTCATAGCCCCCGCGCTCATCCTCGGCGAGCTGGATGTCGGTGAGCAGCAGGTCCGGGCCGAATTCGGCGAGCAGCTCGTCGAACTCTCCCGGATCGCTGCAGACGGCCACTTCGTATCCGGCTGTGCCGAGGACGTGGGTGAGAATCACGGCATGCGTGGCGTCGTCTTCGACCGCGAGAATGCGTCGCGGCTCCTGCGTCCCGCCGCGCGCGAGCGGCAGCGCATCCGCGACGATCGGCTGCTCCTCCGCGAGCTCGCGCTCGATTTCCGCGCAGAGCTCGCGCCAGCGGGCGATCGTCGCCCCGGTCGGCTCATCGCCGCAGCGCACGATCGGCAGGATCGAAGCCTCGCCCTCATCGCCGAGCTCGGAGACGCGCGGAAATCCGTACGTCCCACCCAATCCGGCGAAGGCGTGAAAGTGCCGAGCCAGCGCGCGAATCGATTCGGGATCGATCGCGTCGAGCAGCGGTGCTATCTCGGCGAGACGCTTTCGCGATGTCTCGCGAAACCGCTCCCGCAATTCCTGGAGAAGCGCGTCGTTCACGATCGGAGGATAGCCTCAATCTCGCCAGGAAGCGTCACGGGATCGAAGGGCTTGGTGATGACGGCGCGCGCGCCGAGCTCGGTCAGGCGCTGCAATTCGGCGGTCATGCTCTTCGCCGTGAGAAAGACGATTGGAATCGCGGCCGTGTCGGGACAGGCTCGCAGCGCGAGGAACGTCGAAGCTCCATCCATCCCCGGCATCATCATGTCCAACAGGATGCAATCGGGCTGATCGCTCTTCGCGCGGGCGATTCCTTCCTCGCCGCTCGCGGCCTCGATGACGTTCATCCCGCCGATGCGCCCCAGGCTGAGGCGCGCGACGTAGCGAACATCTTCCTCGTCATCGATGACGAGGACCTTCACGCCCGTTCCTCGGCCGTCGCGTTGACGGCGGGGATACGGAACCAGAACGTGCTGCCGTCCCCCTCGGCGCTCTCCACGCCGATCTCACCGCCATGCTGCTGCACGATGGCGCGGCAGATCGCGAGCCCGAGACCCGTGCCCGATTTCTCGCGCGCATCGCCGGAGTCGATCTGATGGAAACGTTGGAAGAGCCTCTTCTGCGCCTGCGCGGAGATCCCGATGCCGCGATCGCGCACGCGGATCTCGACCAGTTCTCCTTCGAACGTCACGCTCAACGTGACGATGCCGCCGCGTGACGAATACTTCACCGCGTTCGAGAGGAGATTGATGAGAACCTGCGCCAGGCGTTTCTGATCGCCCATGACGACCGCGGTGCAGGGCTGCATCTCGATCGTCACCGCTTCCTGTGTCGCGAAGACGGCCACGGTCTCGACCGCGAGCTCGAGGATGGATTGCAACCGCACCGGCTTCAGATCGAGAACCTTCCGGCCGTCATCGAGCTTTTCGAACTCCAGGATGTCGTTGATGAGACTGACGAGCCGCACGCTGTTTCGCTCGGCGACGCTCACGACGCGCGCGGCCTCGTCGTTCAACTCGCCCATCACGCCTGACGCCAGCAACCCGAGAGAACCGTGAATCGAGGTGAGCGGCGTGCGCAGCTCGTGACTCACCGTCGCCACGAAATCGCGCTTCAGTCGCTCCACTTCCTCGCGCTCGGAGATGTCCAGCATGTGCGCGGCGAAGTGGCGTTCCTGGTCGCCGGCGTCGAACTCGAACACCGAGAGCTCGCAGACGAAGCTCTCGCCATTCGATCGAATAGCGCTCCACTCCGTGACGCGGCCGAGCGCATCGCGCCGGTGGTGCTCGCGATCGAACGTTTCGTCGAACAGCACTCCGATGCTGCGGCCGATCAGTGCCGCGGCCGTGTAGCCGAACATCCGTTCCGCGGCCGGGTTGACCGATTCGATCCGGCCGGCATGATCGGTCGTCACGAGGCCGCCGAGGAGATTCTCGATGATCGAGCGCGTGCGCGCTTCGCTGCGACGCAGCGCCTCTTCCGTTTCCTTCTCGCTGGTGACATCGCGCGCGGCGGCATAGATCAGGCCGTCGGCGGTCGCCGGCGAAGCGGTCCAGGAAAGCCAGCGTGTCGAGCCGTCTTTGCAGATGTAGCGATTAGTGAAGCGAATCGTCTGCCCGCCGCGCCGAACAGCGACGAACTCGCCAATGGTGATCTCGCGATCGTCAGGATGCACGAAATCGAAGAACGGCCTAGCGAGGAGCTCCCGGCGATCGTAACCGAGTGCCGCCTCGAACGCGGGATTCACGCGCTTGAAGAATCCGTCCATTCCGGCGACGCAGAGGAGGTCGAGCGAGAGATCGAAGAACCGATCGAGCTCATGCTCGACGCGCGCCTGCTCGCGCGGACGATCATCGGCAGGAACTGAGGATGGAGACATGGAAGGCACCATGGTACGTTCCGGCAGATTACATACAGATTACGGATTCGAGACAGAAGCGATGATCCATTGTCCGCTGTCGCTGTCGGGCTTCACTGCGCGATGAGCACGCAGGCGACCGTTTCCTATTCGGTCGCGATGCGGTAACCGTATCCGCGCACCGTCAGCAAAATCTCAGGCGACTCGGGATCGCGTTCGATCTTCTGCCGGATGCGGCGGATGTAGACCGCGACATTCTTGTCCGATGCCAACTCTTCATCCGCCCACAGCTGTTCGATGAGAAAGTCGCGGCTCACGGCCTTGCCAGCGCGCGTGGCCAGAAGGTGCAGAAGCTGAAACTCTTTTTGCGTGAGGCCCACGGGTGCGTCGTCGACGAGCGCGTCCTGCAGCGAGACATCGACGACGAGCCGCCCGGCGCGGATCTGCGTAGCGCCGCCATCGCGGCTGAGCTCCGTCGCGCGACGAAGTTGCGCGCGCACGCGTGCCACCATCTCCCGCGGCTCGAACGGCTTCACGATGTAGTCATCGGCGCCGATCTCGAGCCCGGTCACCCGATCCTCGAGCTGTCGTTTCGTGCTGAGGATGACGATCGGCATGCGATGGTGCTGCCGGATCCGCCGGCAGGTCTCGAAGCCGTTCCCATCCGGAAGCATCACATCGAGCAGGATGAGATCGAAGCGGCGCCGATTCACCTCCGCCATCGCCTCGGCCACCGACCCGGCGGTCGTGACAGTCAGACCTTCGCTCTCCAGAAGCTGCTGCACCATCCGGCGCGTCAGCATCTCGTCCTCAACCACGAGGATCGACGGGCTCATTGGGCGCATTGTACAGAGAGGATGGGCTCCCGGGCGGAAGGGCGCGGATCACATCCTTCTGGAAAAGAACGCTCACGACGTCGTGCCGAGGAGGCAAATTGCGTGAAAATGGGCCAAAAATGAAGGATTTGGCCTTGCGCAATCGCAATTCGCGACATAAATGGGCCTGAATGTGCGTCGTTCTGCCGCTTCTCGGATGCGACGCAGCACAAAAAGCGTTACACTCCTTGCGACTCCCCCCAAGAGTACGAATGGCTGAGCTTCCATCGACCGACTTGTGGATGGTGACGGGGCTACGTCTACGCGGCCAAACGGCTGGCGTTCGTCGCTCTTTTTCTTTTCCGCCGGCGCCCCTCTCGAACCATCAGGACGGGTTTCTGACACCTGAGGGTAGGGATTTGGAACTCTCCATCACTCCCACTGATGGGTCTACCAAGAAGCGGGCGCAGCGGAACAAACTGGTGCAAAATCTGCTTTTCTGAGGAACTTATGCCTCCTATTGAGCCATCTGTCAGAACGAACAACACGCAGGACAACACGGGAATCGTGGATCCCGCCGTCGAACATTTTCAGCGATCGGCGGCCGCTTACGAGCTGTACGACAACCTGGTTCTCAACGACGAGACATCCGTCGAATACCTCGCCGAGCCGAGTTACGAGCTGGTGGGTCGTTCCACGGGCAACCAAGCCTCACGTCAAGGATTCGATTCCGATTCCTTCCGATTCCGGGGCTGAGGCCCCGGACGGCAACGCCGGTGAATCACTCCTTCTGCGCCCGCGGAGGGAACGCTGAGTCAATCACTTGAGAATCTTGCCTGGCACCTACGCAGACTGAGACGAGCACGGATCGACGGAAAACTGATCTTCGTTCTCGGCTCAGGGATCAACAAAAGCTATAACTTCCCCGACTGGCGTGAGCTTCTGGAGCGCCTGCTCCAGGGATGCGGGCGCGTCCGCGATGGCGCCGGCACCGACTCCCTGATCGGCGCGCAACTCCAGGCCATCGTTCCCGATCCTCTGTTGCAGGCCGCGATCACCCGGCAAGGCTATCGGCAACCAAAGCTCTGGGTCGAGGCCATCCGCAAAGAACTCAAGGAACAGGAAGAGTTTCCAGCGGATGATCCCGAAAAGCCGCTGTCGCGCATCGCCGATCTGGTCATGCGCCAGTTCGAAGACGACCGCCATCGCCACATCGCGGTCCTCACCTTCAATTACGACGGCCTGCTCGAGCAAGCCTTGTTCACGCGCGCCAAAGAGCACGATCGCGGCTCGATCTTCACAATCTTTCGGGAAGAAGATTACGCCGCGTCGATTCACCGCTCCGGCGTATTCATCTATCACCTGCACGGATATGCGCTGTCGGACGACAGCCCGATCTTCGATGCAGCGTCCTACCTCCGCGTCCTCGGATCACCGGGACGGCACTGGAGTTGGGACTGCCTGACCACGAGTCTCATCCAACGCGACTCCGGGGCAATGTTCATTGGCCTCTCGCTCGTCGATCCCAGCCTTCGCCTGCTCCTGACGCATTGGGCTGAGAAAGGTCTTCCACTGTCCGGCGTCTACATTTCCGGCCCGCCGCCCGAGCCGGCGATCATCCCCCCGTCCGACAGCGAGGAAGAGAAACGGACAAGCGAGCATGAGACCGAAGAGCAGAAGCGCAAACGGGCAAAAAAGAAAGAAGCGCAAGCCCTCGAGCAGCGGTTGAGGATCGCGAACGTGACGCGGGACATCGTGCACTTGTTTGATGAAGTGCTCGATCAGCTTTCGCTCGTCCCTCATCACGTCACCGTGTGGGAAGAGATCAACGATCTCCTGGAGAGCATCGGCAAAGATGAAGAACTTTACGCAAGTCTTGCGGCATCCGCTGTCTGAACAAGCGATTCACATCGATTTCCTGAGGCTGCGATGCGGCTCCGAGGAGCGATTTCAGCAGGGCATCGCGAAGGTTCGCGAGGAGCAACTTCAGGAGAGCGCAGGGGCGGGTCGCAAAGAATCTGACCGCGACGCCATCCATACTTTCATTGCCTTCTCGGAGTGGGACGCGGTGGTCGTCGTGCCGTCGTCGGAACTGTACGCTCGGACGCTGACGGCGGTTTACGCGAACAAAGATGTTGCCTCCAGCGTCTCCGGAACCTCCGGCTACTTCGCTTACCTTTGGCAGCATCCGATCAACGAGAACTGGCAGAATCATCTCGAGCGGTTCGAGCGCTCCGGCCTGACGGTGCTGACGTCGCTCCGATTCGCGGACTGGTTCCGAAGAGACCTCGGCGTCGGCGCGGAACTGCTCTTCTGCAACTACTTGCAGAAGCAGCTCAAGCAGCGGAAGTACAAGGGAATTACCGCGATCGCGGCGCATAGCCTCGGCTGGAACGACGTGATTCTGTTCACACACGGCGATCAGGATGCGAAGCGGCTCACGAAACTTCTCGCGGAGGTTCGTCTGGCCACGCTGCGCGACTGCGTGACGGACCCGGAACCGCTCGGGTTCTCGGCGACGGGCGACTGCCAGATCTTCGCCGCGAGCTATACGCACCTTCTCGGTTGTTTCGATAGCTATATGAAGGACGAGCTTTCGCTCGGAGCACTGGTGCCGCTCATCGAATCAGCCCGCCTGCTGGTTCGCGTGGCTCCCGCCCATGAGAATGCCGTGCGTGGTTTCATGGACAAGCGGCGCATCGCGGCAAAAGTGCGCGTCGTGCCGAGCGAGATGGGACATTACAGCCTCTCCATCGATCTCTCGAAAATCAGAAAGGACGATGAAGGCAAAGCCGCAATCAAGTTCGTGGCCGAAACCCGACGTTTCGTCGGCGATCTGCAAAAGAACACCGCAAAACGCAGGAACGAGCCTGACAGCTACGCTGAGACAACGACCATCTTTCGCTTCCACGAGCCGAAGGGAAAGCAGGTCGCACAACCCGTTCCGGAAATGTCCAGCGAGCTTCATGACGAAATCTCGATGGTCGAGACGGTGATGGGCAAATTGCCCCAGCTCTTACTTCAGCGCGGCGCTTCGGCCATGACGAGCCATCGATTCGTCTCGGTTCTTCTGACGTTGCTCGACCACCTTTCGGATCCGGTCCGCAGTTCCGTCGTCCGCCATCTCAGCCGATTCGCGCGCACGATTCCCGATCTCGTCCGCGAGCTCGATCCAAACGGAATCGACGATCTCTGTCACGTCCTCGAATACGCCGTGGGTCAGGCCATCGACGGCATCGCTCAGTTCCAGCACGACGCCAATGCCCTCGGCCTCTCGGGACGCGGCGGGTACAGTCGCCTGATCGTAGCCGCCGAGTGGTACATCTATTCGACGTTCGCCCGGCTGGGAATCTCGGCACGCATGCCACTGATTACATTCGGCCTTCGCAGCGACAACACCGGAAGCACGGGACGTTATCTCGTCGACATTCCCTTCAACGTGCTCTTCGTGCCCAGCCGTTGGCACATTCTGCTGCATGAAGTCGGTCACCTCGCCTGGCAGCACATCTTCCGCTGGATGATGGAGAGCCTGGCCATTTTTCGAGCGATGGAACGCGAGGTCCGCTTCGAGATCCGCCGCGAGGTGAGGAAGAAGAGCTTGATGTTTTCGTCATCGAAGATCAAGGCTCTCGCCAAAGAGCAGGTCCACGTCGATTTTCTTCGGACGCGCGAGATTCTGCGAGAGCTCTTCCCGGGCTATCTCATGTTTGCGCTCCCCTGCGGCGGCAACCTCGATCAGATGGACGCGCTCACGCTGCGGCACATGATGTCGTTGGGCCATCCGGCATCGCTGACCCGCGAACTTATCGTCGCCGTCGTGACTCATTGCCTGCTCGAGATCATGGATCAGGGCGTTCGGCAGCACATCGTGAAGGACCCGGCGAACCCAAAGGACGATGTGGAGCGCGCACGGGCATGGTGGGGAATCTGGGAAGGTCTGAAGAACGATACGCATGACGAACGCATCCGAATTGCGATCGGCAAGATCCACAATGCAGCAGCCGAAGTGACAAGAGAAGCCCAGGCCTCGGCGAGAGTGACCGCAGCCCACAGGCCAGAAGAAATCCGGCATACGGAGTCGTTGAATCTCAAGCTGCAGATTCTCGACTCATCCTCCTTCGCCAAAACTTGCGCCGAAACGTTGCACTCGACCGTCCAAGTGCTCGCACTTCGAGCACGTCATTTCGTCGATCCTCAAGCGACGTCCCTCGCGCCCGTGCTCTTCGGCCGATTGCTCGATAGCATCCTCAAGGTTCAGGACGAGCAGGCCGAATACCAGCCATGGATTGACGAGCATCTGGTCTCGAACCTGCTGCACGCCGGCGAGGTTCTCCCGCAGCATCGCGATGCTTTCGTGTGGTCACGCCTCCTCCTCGGCTCACGCAAGCAGCTCGTTGATGGTCCGAGGAGCCTGATGATGCGCAGCCAGCTTTCGGTCCTTCTTTCAATGTGGCACGACGCGACCACCGAGGGCTATCGATCGGAAAAGAAGCTGCAGCGCATGGCGGCTCTCCCGGACATCGTTCGGCCCATCTAGGCCAGCCGGCTCACGGTGCGCCGACGAGAACGAACGCCGCCCAGTAGAACGGGTGCTCATGGGCGCGCTCTTTCATCAACGCCAGCGCGGCGCGGCGGAGGGCGTCGGACTTCGAATGGCCAGCGAGGAGGTTGCGGTGGAAGGCGATCATCAGGTCCGCCGTGGGGGCGGAGGCGGCTTTCCATTGGCTGACGATGGCGGTGGGACAGCCGGCGACGCTCAGCGCCCAGGACATGCCGATGAGTCCCTCGCCGGCTCCGTAGCGGCCGCGGGCGGTGTCGCAGGCGGAGAGGATGGCGACGTCGCTGTGAAGGGAGAGGTCGGCGATCTCGCGCGCTTCCAGAAAGCCGTCTTCACTTCCATCGCCGGATCGTGAGAGCAGCAGCGAGGAGTACATCGGCGCGCGCTCGTCGAAGAGTCCGTGCGCGGCGACGTGCAGCACGCGATAGCGCGCGGCCTCGCGTTTGAACGTTTTTTCGGTCGCTTCCTCGCCGACCAGAACGCGCGTTGCGTCCCGCGGATACAGACGGCGAATCGCTTCGACTTCGCGCTGGGCGTCGGGCAACGGGCCGACGCTCGTGCCGCGTCGAAATGCAGCCGCTTCGGCCGCGGTCTTCCGCGAAATCCGCGGATCGCCGAACGCGAGAACCGCACGGCGATGATCGCCGGATGCTCGCCGCTCTTCGCTGGAGTGCTCGTCGGCGAGAACCAGCGTCCTCAGCGACGCCGCGTAGAACACGGTCATCCGTTCGAGCAGGTGCCGTCCATCACCGTCGACGAGGGCCTGGAACGGAACGCGCCAGAGCGCGCCGTCGGGAACGATGCAGACGCGGGTGCGCGAGCGCAGTTGGGCTTCGACCGGGAGCAGCAGCAGATCGTAGAGCTCGCGCGCACGGTCGCGATATCCGGCATCGCGCCGTTCGATCGATCGCGCGAATTTCTCCGCCAGCGCAGCAAGCCGCGCGGGTGTGATGGAGACGAACTTCGACGTCGTGATCGTCTGGCCGCCGGCCGCGCGTCGCGCCGTGACGACGACGATTCCGCGATCCGATGCGAGGTATTCGATCACCACCGTGTCGGCGAGATCGGGTGGAATGGCCGGAACGGTGCCGCTGAGCGGCCGTCGCACGAGGAGGCTCGGGCGCGAGACGTAGAGCTCGACGCGAAAACGATCGAGCTCGAGCCGCAGGGCATCCCGCTGCGATCGTGCTTCGGCGTCCTTCGGCTTCGCCAGCACGGTCTGATTCAACACCGCCAGCCGCGCGTTCAGGTCGCGCTCGCGATCCTTCTCCGCGGCGGTCATCGTCTTCGACAGATCGATCTTTCCTCGCTCGAGAATCGCGGCCAGAGCGCGGGCGCGCACGTGCTCGACGATGTTCAACGTTTCCCGCGCCGCGCCGCGCACGGCCAGGATCTGCGCCAGATCGGCGTAAGGATCGAGCTTCCCCTCGAAAAAGCGGACTGCCACATCCTCACTGACGCTCATCAACGAGCGCTGCGCTTCGATCGACGCAATCGAGCGGCGAAGCGCACGCTCGGCCTCGGCGGTGCGCCCGAGGCGGTGCAGGGCACGGCCGAGAGTAGCATTCATCGACCAGATGGAGTTGACGTGGTTGTCGTCATTCCCGTCGGAGTTGACGTGAGACGTCTCGCCACACCTCGACAGTGCGTCCGTCAGCTCTTCGACGGCCTGGCGCGGGTGGCCCTGCTCCAATCGCAATTCGCCGAGAATCGCCAGCGGAATGCAGATCTGTTTGAGCCCTACGCTGCGCGCGTGCGCGAGGATGCCCTGCGTCACTTCTTCGGCTTCGGCGAGGCGGCCGGCGCGCAGGAGGGAAACGGCCAGTCCGTTCTCGATTTCCGATCGAACGCCTTCGAGCGTGTCGCCGCCGACGTGCGACAGCGCACGCCGGAATCCCGCGGCGGCACGATCGAACTCACCAGCGTCCAGGTCACAGCTCGCAAGATTGTTGAGCGCGTAGATCTCACCGCGAGAGTCGCGCGCTTCGATCGATTTGCGGTACGCGCTCTCGAGGTAGGTACGCGCAACTTCGGGCGCATTCAGGATGCTGTGCACGAGCCCGAGATAGATCTCCGCGGACGCTTCTCCTTGCGACCAGCCGCAGCGACCCGATTCCTCGAGAAGTCGACGCGCGGAAGAGAGACTGACCCGTAACTGTCCATCCTCCATGGCGATGTATGACGTCATCGCTATCGATTTCAAGGCCGTGCGCGGATCGCGAAGCTCTTCGAGCGCGGAAGCGCTCGCGCGTAGATCGTCGAGAGCGCCGGATGTATCGCCATGACCCCAACGCGCCAGCCCGAGGGAGAAGGTCGCTTCGGCAAGGGCATCGGCGTCGCCGCTCGCGCGCGCGAGCTCGAGCCCTTCGACGCCGAGCGGGACGCCATCCTCACCGGAGATTCGGCGAGACGTCGCCAGCATGCGCAGAAGGTACGACTCCGCCGCCAGGTCTCCGTTGCGATGCACGAGCTCGCGCGCGAAGTCGGAGAGTGCTCTCCTCTGGGCGATCGAGCAGCAGCCATGGGCCGTCACCGTCGACGACGGAAAATAGGCTTCGTCGATCAGAGACCGGGCCACGTCGCCTTCATCGATGCCCGGCACGCGCATGAGGCCTTCCCATGCCTCGGGAGACGAGACGGCGATCGCGCGAGCAACGGCGAGCTCGCGCCGCGTCACCGCATGCACGCGGCAACCCTCTGTTCCGCAGACCAACTCCAGCACCCACAACGCCGGAACGGCGAGCCGGACGTTGTGCGGTCCGCGCGTCTGGCGCGAGGCATCGACGTCGAGCGCGATCGTCGCGCCATGCTCGTCGGGTTGTTCGACCGTTGCGCGATACGAACGAATTTCGATGCAGCGGCTGGTCTCGAACAGATCGCGAATCGCCATCCATTCGGGAGTCGTGACCGGCGCATCGGCGATGGCTTCGAACGCGGCGAGGTCGTCGGCCGCCAGCGCCCGAACGAAAGCATCGACAGTGCTCGAAAGCCGATCGTCGGAATCGGCTTGAAGGGGCGCCGCAAGCAGCAGCGAGACGGCGCTCGCAATCAGGAGGACGCGGCGAAAGCGAACCGAGGTTTCGTTCACCATTGCGCAATCCGATCCGCGAGCGCGCCTATCGCGCGGCCATCGGGGCGACGTGTCGCGGCCGCGCGCAATGCTTCGACCGCTTGATGTTGCATACCGAGCCGCGCGTAGAGAACGCCCATCAGTAGAGAATCTTCGGGAAATCGGCGCCGCGCTTCCGCGAGCGTCGAAGAATCGCGCTCACCGAGAACGTGAAAATAGGCTGGCGGGGCGGGTGCGGACGGCAGGAGCTCTACGGACGAGCCACGCCGGATCTCCACCTGCCACGTGTATGTGCGTCCTCGCGCGAGTGGCGGTGTCACGCGCCATTCCGGCGATTCCAGATCGCCGCTCCGTGCGACGCGCTCGAAGCCGTCGTACACCGTCACGACGAAGCGACCCGAGGTTGCGCGCCAACGAAGCACCGGCGTCGTCGCTTCGAGAACTTCGCCGGCGGGACTCAGGACCGGCGTCGATCGCTCAGATCCCGCACCGCGCAGCGCATCTTCGGGTGGACGCAGGTCCGCGACGATCGTCGGGCGATCGATCGAGCCGCGCGCCAGAGCATCCCGCACCGCGGCGTTCCAGTCCTCGCGACCGTATCCTGACGCGGTCGTGGAGACGGCGGCCGTTCGCACGCGCGGCTCATTCGAGCGTCGCAGAAACAGGCTGCCGCCGCCGATGAGGACCGCCGCCACCGCGGCCGCGACGAGAAGCCAGCGGAGGATCGTCGGCGACGACTCGTGTCCCGCGAACGCGCGCAGATCGTGCACATCTTCGTCGCAGCGCGTACAGACTTCACAATGGCTGGCGACGATCTCCCGCGTCACATCGTCGGCGGTGCCATCGACGAACTGCTCGAGCGCATCGTAGGCAGGATGTTCGGCGCGCTCGAGTGCGAACGCGTCGAGAATCGACTGCTGCCGTGACTGCTCTTTGTTCACCGCGTCCTGGCCATTCGCCGCGCGAGCCGGTCGCGCGCCGCCCTTCTCAGATTGATCACCTGTTGCCGCGACACTCCCAACCGTACCGCAATCGTGGCATCCGGCAGTGGGAGGCCGTTCCAAAGCGACTCGATCTCGCCGCCACTCATCTCCAAAACCTTGTCCAGCTCTTTGATCGAAACAATCCCCTCTCCGACCATGAGGTGCAGAACAGACTCGCCCACCGTATCGCGCACATGGAGCAGCAGCGCCAACCGCTGTCGATAGGAAAGCGCCACGATCTCGCTCCAGAGCTCGCGCATAGAATCGGAAGACTCGGCCGATCGCAGAGGATCCGGCGCGTGCGATTCGATCGCCGGGCCGTCGCTCGTCAGGATCGGCGCGGCGATCCCGATGCGCGCCGCGACCGCGCTGACCACGTCATCGATCGCGCGTGCGACGTCTCCTTCGCCGAGGACGTCGATCATCACGCGCGCAAGCCGGTCCGCCACGCGCGTTCGCACGCGGCGCCGGCCGATCGATGGAGTGGACTCCAGCAGGCAGGCCATCCGGCCATCGGTCAGCGTCGTCACGCGGAATCGATCGTCGTGATGAATTACGTAGCGGAATCGATTCTTGAGTCGCGACCATTCCGGCGACCACGTTCGCACCAGGTCGTCGATCACCCGCGTGGCGATGCCGGCCACGTATTCCTCGAACCCGCCGATCGGATCGCCGTCGGGATCGCGCAGCCGCTTGAGAAGACGCACGACGGACTCGTTGCGCAGATCCTCGCGCACGTCATGCGCGAGTCGCCACGACCTGCAGCGCCTCCGGATCACCGCATCGATCACAGGCAGGGCACGCACGACGAGATCATCGTCAGGCCCGTCGCCGTCCCGCGGCAAACGGATGCGGAAACTCGAGAGCTCACGCATCGGATTCCGTCCCACGACGCGAGGTCGCGATCCGTCTGAGGCGAGCGATCACCAGAATCTCCAGGGGGTAAGTCAGGATGGTACCGGGGTGGCAAATAGAACGTCAAGTCAATCGGCCGCGTGCGACACTGGAACCATCGGAGGAATCAACGATGCGTAGAACCTTTGCCGCGCTCGCGCTCTGTGCGCTCTGCGTCCCCTTGTTCGCACAATCGGCGGGAACGGTGGTCGAGTTCCCGGTTGCCTATCCGAATGAGCCGTCGGTCGAAACCGGCGCCTGCCATCCGGCGCCGAAGGGATCGACGCACGAGATCACATTCGACGTGCAGGGCGGCGACACGATGTGGATCACCGGCCAGAACTACGACTCCGTCGTGAAAGTGACCGAGTCGGGCGCGATGACGTTCTATCCGATGAAGAAAGGGAGCGGTCCGCACGGAATCGAGTTCGATGCCGATCGGCGCGTCTGGGTCACGCTCGAATTTTCGGGGGAGATCGTTCGCCTCGACGAGAACGGCAAACCGAATCGCACCTTCGACGTCCGCCTCGATTGCCCGAGCTGTCCGGACGGCGAGAAGATCAACACGCATCCGCACGGCATGGGCTTCGGCCTCGATGGCCGGACGATCTGGTTCACCGGCAAGGCGACGGGCACGGTCGGTAAGGTGACGTCGGACGGCAAGATGACGACGTACGTCCTGCCGACGGTCGGCAGCGTTCCGATCTATGTTCGCGCCGGCAACGACGGCACGATGTGGGTGACGGAGCTCGTCGGCAATGCGATCGCGCGCATCACCGCCGACGGCAAGGTGAAGGAGTTCGCGATCCCGACGCACAACAGCCGCCCCATCGCCATCGTCCCCGAGCCGGGCAGCAACAACATGTGGTTCTCGGAGGAAGCGGGCAATCGCGTCGCGCGCATCACACCCGACGGCACGATCACCGAGTACGCGGTGCCGATGACGCAATCGAACGTCATCCTCGCCGGCCTGGCGTTCGACAACGAGAAAAATCTCTGGGTTCAGCAGTACGTCGATCAGAACAATCCAACGCCTGCCAATCCGAGTCCGTCCGGCAGCGACTCGATCATCCGCTTCGACAAATCGGTCCTCACCGCCGCGCCGTCCGACATCTCGAAAGTGCCGGTCACGTTCTACAAAGTGCCCTCGACGCAAACGATCATGCACCGCATCGTGCAAGGCCCGGACGGCAACATCTGGTTCACGGAGCTCGGCGTGAACAAGGTCGGGAAGGTGATCGTGAAGCCGTGAAGGCACGCGAACCGGTCAACCCGTGGACCGCCGGCGTCCTCGCCGGCTGGGCGAGCGGCGTCTCGCCGCTCGCGGGCGGGCACCGGGACGGCGCCGCCCCAGCCGCCGAGACGGCGGCGGTCCATCAGCACCTCTGGCCTACTTCACCACCGGCAGCTCGACGAAGCTCGCCTGCTCCGGCGCGTGGTAGACGCGCTGCGTCGCCTTCCGGTAGTCGCTCGGCTTCGCCCAGAAGATGTTCGGCACGAACGTCTGCGGATTGCGGTCGTAGAGCGGGAACCAGCTCGACTGGATCTGCACCATGATCCGGTGGCCCGGCAGGAAGACGTGGTTCGCCGTCGGCAGCGCGAAGCGGTACGGCAGCGGCTTGTTCGGCGGCGATCGGCTTCGGCGTCTCGAAGCTCTCGCGATAGCGGCCGCGGAAGATGTCGGCCGAGACCATCAGCTGATAGCCGCCCATCTCCGGCTGCGCCGGCGACCTCGTCGGGATAGACGTCGATCAGCTTCACCACCCAGTCGGAGTCGGTGCCGCTGGTCGAGGCGACCAGGTTCGCGATCGGCTGCGCCGCTGATCTTCACCGGCGCGGTCAGCACGTCGGAGACGAACGCCAGCACGTCGGGCCGGCCCGAGGCCTCGCGCTGATCGTCGACCAGCCAGCTGCGGCCAGGTCTGCCCTGCTCGTAGCCCATCGGCTGGATCGGCCGCGGCGCGGAACGGCACCGGCTTGGCCGGATCGGAGACGTACTCGTCGAACGCCGCGTCGCCGGCCGCGGGCGCGTCGAAGCTCAGCTTCAGATCCGGCGCGCAGATAGAGCGGCGTCGGCGTGCACCGTGCAGCCGCTCGCGCAGCCCGGCGGCCACGCGTGCAGGCGCCGCCACGTGTTCGTGCCGGTCTCGAACGCGGTGACCGGCGCGACGTCCGCCTTCGGCGCGTCGTCCTTCAGATACTGATCGAGGAACGGGCGCAGGATCTTCTGCGCGGAACGTACAGCGCGGTGTCGCTGCCGAACTTGAGCGCGCCGAGCGCGCTGCCGTCGTCGATCTCCTGGCCGTGATGCCACGGGCCCATCACCAGGAACACCTTGTCGTTGCTGCGTGTCCTTCGGCTCGATCGCCTTGTAGACCGCGATGCGCGCCGTAGATGTCTTCCTGGTCCCAGAGGCTGTGCACCAGCATCACCGGCACCTTCAGCGGCTGCGCGGCGAGCATCTTGTCCACCGCCTGCTCGCGCCAGAAGGCGTCGTAGGCCGGGATGCTCGAGGAGCTTGCTCCAGAAGCCGAGCTGCTCGAGCCCGCGGCGGCGGCCCGAGCTCGCCGGCCGAGCCGGCCTGCATGAACATGTCGTAGTCGTCGTAGTGGCTCGTCCACCACTTCGCGTCGTTCTTGCGCGTCGCTTCCTGCTCGTAGATGTACGGCATGTTCTGCTGGCGGAACGCGCCGTTGTGGAACCAGTCGTCGCCCATCCAGCCGTCGACCATCGGGTTCATCGGCACCGACACCTTGAGCGCCGGGATGCGGATTGACCAGCGCCATCAGCGGCAGGAAGCCGTCGTAGGAGATGCCGAGGATGCCGACCTTGCCGTTGCTCTCCGGGACGTTCTTCACCAGCCAGTCGATGGTGTCGTAGGTGTCGGTCGCGTGATCGACCGGCGTCGGATTCAGCGGCCCGTGCAGCGGCCGGTTCATCACGTAGTCGCCTTCGGAGCCGTACTTGCCGCGGACGTCCTGGACGACGCGGATGTAGCCGCCCTCGACGATCACGTCGATGGCGTTGTCGTAGCCGTTGAGAATCGGCCCGAGGTGAGCGCTGTTCGGCGTGCGCTGGTGAGCTCGTCCGCGTCGTACGGCGTGCGCGTGAGCAGGATCGGCGCCTTGCTTCGCGCCTTTCGGGCACGAGGATGACGGTGTGCAGCTTCACGCCGTCGCGCATCGGGATCATCACCTCGCGGCGGACGTAGTCGAAGCCGTCGTTCGTCGGCGCGAACTTCGCCGGCGTCTCGCTCGGGAACGGAGTCGGCTTCGATTTCTGCGCGGCAAGCGGATGGACGCTGAGAACAGACAGGCTGAGGACGAGCAACAGCAGGGATACCGTGCGCGTGAAATGCATGCGCGGCAGTCAAACATGATCGATATCGCGCACGCAACCGAGGTGCGGCGAGCAGTCGGCGCGAAAAATGAATTCGCAACGGTCATGAGAAAGACGATCTCGATTGCAGTCGCCCTCGCGGTTTCCGCATTCCTCCTCATGTTCGCGGCCTGCGAGTCGGCGCGCCTGCCGGTCGAGGCAGGCATGGGAGCGCAGCCGCAACTCCCCACACCGAACCACACGATCGTCCCCACCGTGAACGTCGCCAAGGCCACGGGCTGGGCGGCTGGCACGATGCCGACGCCGGCGGCCGGGCTGCACGTCACGCCCTTTGCGACAGGACTCGATCATCCTCGCTGGCTGTACGTTCTGCCGAACGGTGACGTCCTGGTCGCGGAGACGAACGCACCCCCGCGCGATGAGCCGAAGGGCATCAAGGCGTGGTTCATGAAAGTCTTCATGAAAAAGGCCGGCGCGGCGGTGCCGAGCGCGAATCGCATCACACTGCTCCGCGACTCCGATGGCGATGGAGTCGCCGAGACACGCCACGCCTTCCTCGAGCATCTGAGCTCGCCGTTCGGCATGGCTCTCGTCGGCAATGATCTCTATGTCGCGAATGCTGATGCGGTCATGCGATTCGACTACACCAGCGGCGCAACGTCGCTCTCCGGCAGCGGCACGAAGCTCACCGACCTTCCCGGCGGCCCGATCAACCATCACTGGACGAAGAACGTCATCGCCAGCGCGGACGGCGCGCGTCTCTACGTGACAGTCGGCTCGAACAGCAACGTCGGAGAGAACGGCATGCAGAACGAAACGAATCGCGCGGCGATCCTGGAAGTCGATCGCGCCACCGGCCGCTCTCGCCTCTTCGCCTCGGGGTTGCGCAATCCGGTCGGTATGTCGTGGCAACCGGAGAGCGGCGCGCTCTGGACGGTCGTCAACGAACGCGACGAATTGGGCAGCGATCTCGTTCCCGATTACCTCACCTCCGTCGTCGACGGCGCGTTCTACGGATGGCCGTACAGCTACTACGGTCAACATGTGGACAGTCGCGTGCAGCCTCCCCGCCCCGATCTCGTCGCCTCCGCCCGCGTGCCCGACTTCGCTCTCGGGCCGCACACGGCATCGCTCGGTCTCACGTTCTACGACGCCTCGCTCTTTCCGGCGCGCTATCGCAACGGCGCCTTCGTCGGACAACACGGCTCCTGGAATCGCCGCCCGCGCAGCGGTTACAAGGTGATCTTCATTCCGTTCGCCAATGGCAAACCAAACGGCGCGGCCGAGGACGTGCTGACCGGCTTCGTCGATGCCGACGGCAACGCGCATGGACGGCCGGTGGGCGTCGCGGTCGCGAAGAGTGGTGCACTGCTGGTGGCGGACGATGTCGGCAACACGGTGTGGCACGTGTCGCCGTAGAGGGCCGATCGGCGCGAACTTCGCAGGCAGGAACGTTTCGAGGAGAATGCTGCACATGGCAACGAAGAAGAAGGCAAGCAAGTCCACCGCAACCAAGTCCACGAGAGCAGCCGTCAAGCCGGCGACGAAGAAAGCCGCGGCGAAGAAGAGCGCCGCAAAATCGGCGAGCGCAAAGGCCACCAAGACGAAGGGCACCACGCTCCAATCGGCCGCGCCCAGCTTCACCGTCGCGAACGTCGAGAAGAGTCTCGCCTGGTATCGCGACGTCCTCGGCTTCGCCGTCGGCGAGCGCTGGGAGGACAAAGGCAAACTCATGGGCGCTGAGATGAACGCCGGCAGCGTCACCTTCATGATCGGCCAGGACGACTGGAAGAAAGGGCGCGACCGCGTCAAAGGCGAAGGCGTCCGGATCTTCTGCACCACCGACCAGAACATCGATCGCCTCGCCGAGCGCATCAAAGCCAACGGTGGCAAACTCACCCAGGAACCGCAGGACCAACCCTGGGGTATGCGCGACTTCTCCCTCGAAGACCCAGACGGATTCAAGCTCACCATCGCCGTCGACTTGAAGAAGAAGCGCTGAGGCCCCATGGATCGCCGGCGTCTCGCCGGCTGGGAGTGCGCCGTCTCGGCGCGCTCCGCGGATGGCGGCGAGACGCCGCCATCCCAGCCGCCGGGACGGCGGCGGTCCATTCGGGCGCTCCGGGGTCTCACGCGTCGAGTGCGTGTCCGAGCGCCGTCAGGAGCGCAGCACCGTCGCCACGCCACGCGCTCCCGTGCATGCACGCCAGCGTCGATGGCTGCGTCGCCGCGAGCTTGGCGATCAGCGCCGGCGCGTTCTTCGTCGCCGAGAAATAATCCATCGCCGCGCGGAACTCTTCGCTCGGCCCGAGGATGTCGCTCTCGGTCAATGCCTCGCCGCCGGCGCCGGGCTGCGTGAAGAGATCGCCGCAGAACAGCGTGCTGGTCGTCTCGTCGAAGAGATAGCCCGTCTCCCAGCCGTGCGGAAGATGCGGCGCATCGAGCCAGCGCAGCGTGTGCGTGCCGAGCAAAAGCGTTGCGCCGTCGGCCAGCGCCACCGGCGGGCGATCTGCCTGATCGCTGACCGACACGATCGCCGCCACCGTGCTGCAGACCGGCTCCGCGCGCGGCGCGACGGCCAGCCACTGGTTGAGCGAGCCGCATTCATCGGCCTCGAAATGCGAGAACGAGACGTAACGCAGCGTCGCCGGATCGATCACCGACGCCACCGCTTCGTGGACCAGCGGGAAGAGCCCGCGAGGTCCGGTGTGGAAGAGCAGCGGCGCCTCGTCGACGACCAGATACTGGTTGAAGGAGAACGCTCCACCACCCGGGAGCTCGACGGGTGTACTGATGCGATAAATGCCGTTTTCAATTTCATGAACACTCATGTTCATCGAATTTAGGCAGGCCGGTCGCATCTGTCAATGGGTAAACACATCTGTAACACGAAATCGTGTATCATCTCATCGTGACCAAGAAACGAACGCGAAGCTATGTGAAGGCTGCCCGTGCCGAATCCGAGGCGGAGACGCGCGGCCGCATCGTCGAGGCGCTCGTCGCGCTCCACGAGGAGCTCGGCCCGGCGCGCACCACCGTCAAGGCCGTCGCCGAGCGCGCCGGCGTGCAGCGCCTCACCGTCTATCGCCACTTTTCCGACGAATTCGAAATGGTCGCCGCCTGCTCGGCGCTCTGGACCGAACGTCTGCCGCCCCCCGACCTCACCGCGATCACGGCCACCGATCCGCGCCGCCGCGCACGCGCCATCCTGCTCGCGCTCTATCGTTACTATCGCGCCGGCGAGCGAATGCTCTCGCGGATCCTCGCCGACGCACCGCACGTCGAGGCCGTGCGCCGTTACCTCGCGCCGTTCGCCGCATATCTCGAGACCTTGGCCAATGAGATGGCCCGCGGCTGGCGCGGTCGATCGGCACGCCGCAGCGCCACTCTTCGTCACGCAGTCCAGTTCGCGACCTGGCAATCGCTCAGCGCGGTCACCGCGGATGACGCCGAGGCCGTCGATCTCGTGATGCGCTGGTGCGACTCGACTTGAGTCCGTCATCACACGAAGAGTTCGCGCGGAGACGCGGAGGACGCGGAGAGGAGACCGCCGCCAAAACTTTTTATCGCGTTCTCCGCGTAAAACACATCCTCTTGCCTCGAGCGAACACCTCGCCGCGTTATCCTGATTGCGATGGCTCGCATCTTCCTCGCAATGGCGCTTCTCGTCACGTCCGCTCTCTCCGCGCAGCCAACAGATGCCGCGCGAGCGCGCGCGCTCATGAAAAGCGGCGCCGCGCACGAAACCGCCGGACGGCTCGTCGACGCCACGCGCGACTATGCCGCCGCCCGCGATGCGGCGCAGAAATCAGGCGATCCAGCGCTCCTCGCCGATTCTTTCATCTTGCTCGGCTACATCCAGTACTACCAGGGCGAGATCAACGATGCTCTCGGAAATCTGATCCGCGCCTACAACATCGCCGTGGCCATCAAAGATCACGACGGCCAGCTCGCCGCGCTTTCCGACATCGCCGATGTCTATGCCGACCCGAAAGTCGGACAGTACGACCGCGCCATCGAGTACTACCGGCTCATGCTCGCGCAGTACGAGAAAGGCACGGACGGAACGAAGGTCGCCGACACGCTCTTCAACATCGCCAGCACGGAAGAGCGCAAAGGCGACATCGTCGCCGCGCTCGACTGGTACCGCCGCGCGCTCGCCGCCGAGGAAAAGCTCGGCCGCCGCGGCGAGGCCGCTTACGTCAAGCGCTCAATCGGCGTCTCCCTCGGCAAACTCGGGCGCGCCACAGAAGCTCTGCAACTGCTCGACGAAGCGCTGCGCGATTTCGAGCAGCAGAAAGAAGTCGAGCGTGCGATGCACGTGCGGCAATCACGAGGAATCGTCTATCGCAAGCTCGGACGCTTCGGCGACGCCATCGCCGACCTCGAGGCCACCCGCCCCTGGTTCATCAAACAGCAAAACACGCGCTTCCTCGAAAAGAGCGAAGAAGAGCTGGCCCTCGCCTACAGCGAAGCCGGGCGTTGGCGTGAAGCTTACGAAGCAAGCGTGCGCCACGCCGCACTGCAGCGCGACCTCGCCGAAAAGTTGCGCGAGGAACACACCTCGCGATTGCGCGTGCAATTCGACGCCGATCGCAAAGAATTCGAAAACCGCGCGCTGCTCCGCGACAAGGCCGCCGCGGAGCGCATCCGGCGACTGCAGACCATCGTGCTCGTGCTCAGCGCGGCGATCATCGCCGTACTGATCTACCTCGCCATTCGTTCCGTGCGCGACGCGCGGCGCATGCGCGTGATTGCCATGACCGACGAGCTCACGCGCGTCCCGAACCGCCGCGCGATCTTCGCCGCCGCCGGCGAACAGCTCCAGCAGGCGACCTCGGCGCCTGTCTCCGTCATCGCGCTCGACATCGATCACTTCAAGCGCGTGAACGACACCTGGGGCCACGGCGCCGGCGACATCGTGCTGCAACGCGTCGCCGAGGCCTGCCGCACCGCGCTCCGTCCCAGCGACCGCATCGGCCGCACCGGCGGCGAAGAGTTCATGGTCGTCCTTCCCGCGACCACCGTCCACGACGCGATCACCATCGCCGAACGCTTGCGCGCCTCCGTCGAAGAAGTCGACTGTCACGACATCGATCCCACCCTCCACCTCTCCATCAGCCTCGGCGTCGCCCAATGGACCGGCGACGAACCCCTCTCCCGCCTCGCCGCCCGCGCCGACGAATCGCTGTATCGCGCGAAAGAAGGCGGCCGAAATCGAGTGGCGTTCGAAGGCGCGTAGAGGACCTCGCCCGAGAACTCGCGAAGCGATTTTGCGCTTCTGTATGGTGACGACCGCCCTCGGTCGTCGTCTCTTGCAGGTACACCGTCCCTGTGCCTCGACGGTGCGGCGTATCACAGCGAAACTGGATGCACCCTTTCCTCCTGCCTCTACGTATTGAGCAACGGAGGCTTTCCATGCTTAGACGCGCGGCCGCCGTGTCGCTGTTCGTACTCTGTACCGCGCTGTCGCTCGGTGCCCAATCCGATGCAGCCTTCGTCGCTTGGGCGCGAGCGCACGTCGTTCCTATCGATACGAACGGACAGGCCTTTCCCACGCTCGATCGCGCACTCGGACCCGTGCATTTGATCGGCGTCGGCGAGAGCGTTCACGAGACGGAGCCGTTCCTCACCTTTCGTCTTCAACTCCTGCAGGACCTCGTGCGGCGGCATCGCGTCACCGCGCTCATACTGGAATCAGGAATGCCGGAGGCGATGGCGCTCGATGATTACGTGCGGGGAAAGGTCGAGCCCATCGACTTCGACGCCACACTTCCCGGCGGTTTCGGTAACCTCGACGCCATCCGGCGCACAATGGATTGGCTGCGCGAGTGGAATCGCGGTCCGGGACGGAAACATCCGGTCGGCGTGTACGGCGCCGATTTCGCGGCGCGATCGGGAAGCATGGTTCCCACGCTGGACCGCATCCAGGAGCTCACCGCCGGAGATCCCGGCATCAAGGCGGCCATCGATTCCATCCGGCCGCTGGCCATTCGCCTGAGCGCCGGTTGGTGGAAAGGCGCCGCGCAGAAATACGATCCGTTACCGGCGGCCGAAAAGGAAGCACTCACCTCCAACGTCACGCTCCTCGCCGAGCGCGTCCGGCATTTGTCCGAAGGCGACAAGGATCGGCTCGCGTGGGCGCGCCAACTCGCGCTGCTCCTCCAACGCAACGAAGAAGCGCTGCGCCTCACCATGTTCGCAACCTCCGCGCCACGCGATCACGCGATGGCCGACAACGCGCTCTGGATCCTCGGCCGCCTGGGGCCGGGAGAACGCGCGGTCTATTGGGCGCACAACGCACACGTGCAGAAAGTGCCGGTCCAGGGCCCGCCCCTTCCCCCGGGCCAATTCACCTCCGCCGGCATGCGCCTCCACGCCGCCCTCGGCAGGAAGTACTACGCCATAGCCACGACCTACGGCGGTCCGTCCATCGACGACGCGACTCCCGCGAAGAACGACAGCGTCGACGCCGCGCTCGAACGCGTCGCGAAAGGCTCATTCCTCCTCAAGCTCTCCGGCGGACGCCGTCCCGCACGCGTCGACACGTGGCTCGCACAGGAACGCGCGATCCGATTCCAGACCGGCTACCTTCTCGTTTCACTACGCGAAGCGTTCGACGCCGTCGCGTACTTCGATCACGCGACGAAAGCGGTGCGGATTCCGAAGTAACGCACTCCGCGACACGCGCAACGAATGCACGAACACGCTCGCCCGCGACGGCAGTGACTTCGTACGTACCTGTGCGTTTGCGCTTCATGGCGGTGGCTCTGCAGCTGAGGAACGTTGAATAGCCGGAGCTGCTATTCAATTTTAGCGCCTTAAATTGAATTAGCGCTACGGATGTCTCATGGGACGAGCGCGGCGGTTACTCATTTTCGCGAGTCCCGCGAATCGTGCGTCCGCTGCTCGAACCATTTCGAATTCCGGTCGAATAGTCTCGTTGTGATCTCGTTTTGACGCAGGCACCGTGGTTATCGTTGGAAATCGCGGGCTTCGCAAGGCGTTGGCACTCTTCGCCGCCAACCAAACCAACGACCAGTCACTCGTAATGCGTCCACATCCTCAGAACCTTGACGATGCGCTCGCGGCGAAGCACTTGATAGACGAGGCGGTGGTGGATGTTGATCCGGCGGGAGAATGCGCCGGAGAGATCACCGACGAGCTTCTCGAAGGGAGGCGGCGAGTGGAAGGGATCGCGTCTTACGATTTCGAGCAGGGCCTCGGCCTTGGGCTTGAGGCCGGAACGCTTCAGTTTCTTTGCGTCTTTCGCGGCTTGCGGCGTGAAGACGATTCGCCAGGCGCTCACCAGTCCAGCGACTCCAGGCATTCCTTTACCGGTGTGGCCATGCCTTTGCGGATCGAGGCTCGCATGCCCGGGATCGACAGGAGGTGCAAGGTTTCCTGAATCGCGCGCCAATCCTCCATGGAGATCAGAACGGCATCGGCGCGTTTGCCTGTGATCTGCACGGGCTCGCTCGTGACGGTGGCTTCGTCGATCAATTTGTAGAGATTCGTCCGCGCTTCACTCGCTGTGATGGTTTTCATGGCGTCGCGCAGATCGTACGTGATCTCGTACGAGTCGTCAACGTGACTCGCCCGGCGACGCAAGGCGCCGATTGCCGGCAGGAATGCCGGCGGACCGGCAGGCAGGATGCCTGCGCTCCAAACTCTGCGCTCCATCGCGCGTCGCGTGTGAAGGGTCAACCGGAATCGGTTGACCCTTCATCATGCAAGTGCAAATCAGGAGCGGCGCGTGAGCAACACTCCGGCCGCCGCGAGCAGAGCGGCCAGTGCGATCAAGGCGCGCGGGTCGAGTGCGGGGATGTCGGCTCCGGTGGCTGCTGCCGCGACGACGAAGCCGGTGGGGTTGTTGGTACCGGCTTGCGAGGGGTCGTCGGTGACGCCGCTGGCTTCGTTGGTGCCGTTGCCGTCGGCGTCGTAGTTGAACGTGCCCTGGTTGGTGATCGTGGTGCCAACCGGGACGCTCGGTTGAATCTGCGCCTGGATTGTGATCGTCACGGAGCCGGACGCGGGGATCGCGCCGTTCCAGGTGACGGTGTTGGTGCCGACGGTGGCGACGGCGGTGCCCGACGTGGCGGTGGCGGAGATGAGCGTCAGCTGCGCGGGCAGGACGTCGGTGAACTCGTTGCCGGGGTTGTCGGACTGCGCGGCGAGGCCGGAGTTGGAGAGAACGATCGTGTAGGTGAGCGTGGATCCCGGCGTGTGCGCCCCGGACGAGATCTTCGTGCCGGTGATCGTCGCGGGCGAGAGCACGGTCGTCGTCTCGGTGTCGCTGTTGTTGGCGCCGTTCGGATCGACGGTTGCCGCGGTCACCGTCGCGGTGTTGGAGAGCGTGGCACCGGCGCCGGCGTTGGGGCTGACGCCGACGGTCAGCGTGAAGACCGCGCTGCCGACGGCCATGCTCGCGTTCGTGCAGGTGACGGTTCCGGCCGCGCCGACCGCGGGGGTCGTGCAGCTCCAGCCGCCCGGCGATGTCAGCGAGGCGAAGGTGGTGCCGGCGGGCAGCGTGTCGGAGACGCTGACGCTACTCGCGCTATCCGGACCGGCGTTGTTGACGGTGATCGTGTACGTGAGATCGGTTCCCGCCGTCACCGGATCGGGCGAGTCGGTCTTCGTGAGCGAGAGATCGGCGGAGAGTCCAGTGACGGTCGTCGTCGCCGTGGCGCTGTTGTTGCCGGGCGTCGGATCGGTCGTCGCCGACGACGCGGTGGCGGTGTTGGTGAGCACCGTCCCATTGGCGACGTTGGCGTTGACGCCGACGGTCAGCGTGAAGACCGCGCTGCCGGGAGTCATGCTCGCGTTCGAGCAGGAGACGGTGCCGGTGCCGCCCACCGCGGGCGTCGTGCAGCTCCAGCCGCCCGGCGCTGCGAGCGAGACGAAGGTGGTGCCGGCGGGCAGCGTGTCGGAGAGCGCGGCGGTGGTGGCGTTGCTCGGGCCGGCGTTGGTGACGGTGATCGTGTACGTGAGGTTGTTACCGGCGGTGACCGGATCGGGCGTGTCGACCTTGGTGACCGAGACGTCGGCGGAGCCGCTGCCGACAGTGGTCGTCGCCGTTCCGCTGTTGTTGCCAGGAGTCGGATCGGTCGTCGCCGACGAAACCGTAGCCGTGTTGGTAATGACCGTTCCGTTCGAAACGCCTGCATCGACCTGGACGATCACCGTGAAGACCGAGCTGCCGCTGCTGAACGACGCGATGGAGCAGGAGATCGAGCCGGTCCCACCGACTGCAGGCGTGGTGCAGGACCAGCCGCCCGGCGAGGAGAGCGACACGAACGTCGTACCCGCCGGCAGAGTGTCGGCGAGACTCACGGTCGCAGCGTCGCTCGGTCCGGCGTTGTTGAGCGTGATCGTGTACGTCAGATTCGTGCCGGCGGTGACCGGGTCGGGCGTGTCGACTTTCGTGACCGACAGATCGGCCGAGGCGGCGACAGTGGTCGTGGCCATCGCGCTCTCGTTGCCCGGATTGGGATCGGACGTGGCCGCGGAGACCACAGCCGTGTTGGTCAGCACGGTACCGGCGGCGGTCGACGGATCGACGATCACTTTGATCGTGAAGACCGAAGTGCCGACAGGCAGCGAGGCATGCGTGCAGACCACCGGTCCGCTCGCGGGCGGAACCGGACAGACCCAGGCTCCTGGCGCGGCCAGGAAGGCGAAGGTCGTTCCGCTGGGGGTTGTGTCGGTCAGCGTGACGGATGCCGCGTTGCTCGGACCGGCGTTCGTGACGGTGACGGTGTAGGTGATGAGATTGCCGGCGGTGACCGGATCGGGCGTATCGGTCTTCGTGATCGACAGATCGGCCGATGCCGCAACCGTGGTCGTGGCGGTGTCGCTGTTGTTGGCGCCGTTCGGATCGGTCGTCGACGACGAGAGAGTCGCCGTATTGGACAGGACCGTGCCGGCCGCAACGCTCGGATCGACTTTCACGACGATCGTGAAGAAGTCGACGGTGACGCCAAAGCTCGCGTTCGAACAGGAAACCGTTCCGCCCGCGCCGACCGCCGGCGTGGTGCAGGACCAGGGGCCCGTCGTGGACAGCGACACGAACGTCGTGCCGGCGGGCAACGTGTCGGAGAAGCTCGCGCTTGCCGCGTTGCTCGGGCCGTTGTTGGTCATGGTGATCTGATAGGTGATGTTGTTTCCGGCCGAAACTGGATCGGGCGTGTCCGTTTTGGAGATCTGAAGATCCGCGGAGGCGGAGACGGTGGTTGTCGCCGTGGCGCTGTTATTGCCCGCGGTTCCATCGGCAACGGACGACGTGACCGTCGCGGTGTTCGACAGCACCGTGCCGCTCGAGACCGTGGGTCCGACGGCAACGGTCAGCGTGAACACCGCGCTGCCGACGGCGAAGCTCGCATTGGAACAGCTGATCGTGCCACCCGCACCAACGGACGGCGTGGTGCAGGACCAGCCGGCGACGGCCGGCAGTGAAACGAACGTCGTACCCGCGGGCAACGTGTCGCTCCACGACGCCGAGGACGCGGCGTCGGGACCGTTGTTCGTCACGGTGATGGTGTAGGTGAGATTCGATCCGGCGTTGACGGGATCGGGGCTGTCGGTCTTGGTGATGGCCAGATCGGCAACAGCGAAGAGGCCGAGGAGGACGGGATCATGATCGGAGGCGCGATAGGGCGTGCCGGGCTGGAAGACAACGCGCGGCGGAACGAGCGCGGAGCCGTCCGGCTTTTCTTCGAACGTCGATTCGCCGGTGTCCTTGATCTCGTCGTTGTAGTCGAAGAGATCGGTCTCGTCGGCGTTGATGTGCCAGGCGTCGGCGCCCGTCACCTGCGAAACCATCGACGCGCTGGCGAACCCGTAGTCGAGATGACCGAGCTGCGCGTCGAAGAGATACGAGTAAGCGTTGGCGCCGTGGAAAAGCGTCTCGAGATCCGAGTAGCCGCCGCTGATGAGCGTCGTGACGGGATCTTCTTTCGCATAGGCGTTGAAATCGCCGACGAGAATGACGTCGGGATCTCCGGCTGCCGGCACGACGGTGCTGTTGATCCAGGTGAGAAGGCGCGTCGCCTGCGCGGTGCGGGTGGCGTTGAAGCAACCCTGACCGTCTCCCTGATCGGCGTCGGCGCCGGTGCCGGGACAACCCTTCGACTTGAAGTGATTGGTGATGACCGTGAAGCGCTGGCCGAAGGCCGGGTTCGCGGCATCGACGACGTCGAAGGTCTGCGCGGTCGGCGGGCGGTTGTGAACAGGATCCAGATCGCTCAGCGGTGAACCGACCGGTGAGACGATGCCTGTGCGGTAAATCTCCTGCACGCGAATGGCGTCGGTGCCGAGCGTGGCGCCGGTATTCACGAACGCGTAGGGATGCGCGCCACCGCAGCGCGCATTGATGGCGCCGAGGAGATCGGTGATCGAAGCACTCGGCGTGGTGTTTTCGAGCTCCGCGAATCCGTAGACGTCGGCGTTGAGTGTGCAGACGACGATCGACGCGCGATCGCGCTGGCGAGTGAGCTCGGCCACGCTGTCGGCGCCGCGGCAATCGAGCGTGCCGCCTGGACCACAGGGACCGCTGCTGTTGCTCGCCGTGGTGTCGATCGTGGTGAAGTAATTGAGCAGGTTCATGCCCACGACTTTGATCGCGCCGCCGACGGCGGGCGGCGTCGCCGGACGCGGGTTGGCAACCGTGAAGGTCGCGGGGTTGGCGGCCGTCGGGCGGATGCGCCAGGTGTTCGCGCCGAATCCGGGGAAGGACCAGTCGAGAACACCGGTCAAGCTGTTGACCAGATCGCCGCCGCGGAAGAAGTCCGTTCCCTGCGTGCCGACGGACAGTCCGCCGTTGGCGCGTGGATAGAAGACGTATTGCAGGCCATCGGCGGGTCCCGCCGGTGTGGAGGTGGTGAGGTACCACTCCTGCGCGTTGTTGTCGTCGTCGAGGATGACTTCACGGCGCGAGAGGTTGTCGAGATGGGCAGCGAGGCCCGCGGCGCCGGGAGGATTGGCCTCGGTGAATTGCCGCGGGCGACCTCCTTCGTAAAGGACGGTCTGACCGAAGCGTCCGAGCTCGAAATACTCCGACACCGTGAGCGTGTCGACGAAGGTGACCTTCATCCCCTCGCGCGCTTCGTAGTAGTCGTCGACGACACCGGCGATCGGCAGATCGATCGTCGCGGGCGTGACCAGCGCGAGATTGTTGCCCGCGTTCGTGACGACGACCGATGGCGCAGTCGTGGCCGTGATCTCCGTCATGTTGTTGAACTCCGAGACCGTCCCCGTCACCTGCACCTTCTGTCCCTCGGCGACCGCCGTCGGGCACGCACTGCAGAAAACGTAAATGCCTTCCGAGGTCGCGGGATCTGCATCGGCGTCGACGTCCTCTTCTTGCAGGAAGAAGCCTCTCACCTGGAGGGAGCCCTGGAAGTCGGCGGTGACGATGCCCTCGACGGTGACCGTCGCGCCGGGAATCGGCGTCGCGGCTCCATTCCCCTGTACGTCATGGATGAAGATGACGATCGGCGGCGGACTGACGACGACGCTGACGACGCAGTTCGCGGTCTGCGGCGATCCGTCGTTGTTCGCCCACTGGATGGTGACGCTGTATGTGTTCGCCGGTGTGGTGTTGGAGACGTTGAGCGTGGCGTTGGCCGTGCCACCGACGCCACCCGCGGGCGTGAAGCCGGTCAGCGTAATCGTGCCGGGATTGGAAGGAGTGATGCCGGTGATGGTCGCGCTCACGACGGTGCCGTCGGCATCGGTGGCGCTGACGCCGGAGGACGTCGCGGTGCCGAAGTTGGTGGTGAGCGGCGTGGGACAGGAGGGAACGACCGGCGCGTTGGCGACGGCGGCGTTCGGCGTGAGCGAGAAATCATCGACGGCGAGGCCGTCGTCCGCGCCGGTGGCATCGATGTCGGTCCAGCGGATCCAGAACGTCGCGCCGTTGGCGATGCTGAGCGCGGGGATCGTCGTCGAGAGCGCGGTGCGATCGGCGGCGGCGTTGCCGTTCTTCGCGCCGGTCGTAGCCGTATCGGGCGTGACGAAGTTCAGCGCGGCGACGTTCGTCCAAGTGCCCGTGACGAGGTCCGTGGCGTTGGTGCTGTATTCGAAGTTGACCTGATCGGTTCGAGCCGCGGTGCCGAGGCGCCACTCTTCCCCGTTGAAGGCCACGGCAAGGGAGGTGATCGTGGCGCCGGTGTTGTTCGTGTAACAGGCGCCGAAGTTGGGGATGAGCGTGCCGCTGCGGAGGCCACCGAGCGCTCGCTCGGTCGAGGCCGCGGCGCCGTAGCTGTAAGTGTCGCCCGTGGTACTGGCTCCGGTGTCGACGGCGTACTGCTCGTTGTCTCTGGCTCCCCCACCCGTCTCGGTCATGAACCAACCGGTGATGGTGAGGTTGTTCGTCGTCGAGCCAGCAGTATTCGACAAGGTGTCGAAATTCTGCGTAGACGCCGAACCGATCGTGGTCAGACTCACGCACTGCGCATCGGCGCGCTGGGCAACGAAGACAATGGACAGGATTCCGGCGAACAGCAGCGAGAGACGCCGCGTTACATTCATGATCACCCCAAAATAGTCAGAGCTTGGGCGCAGGACGGCCCATGGATTTGTACTGCCTGTGAACGGCGTGGAGTGTATACGACTTGCCGGTCGCGGAGCACGCGATCACGTGGTCATTCGGCCGTCGGCACACGCCGACGGCGACGGCCGCCATCCCGTCACGCCGCGGTCGCCGTCGTAAAGACGATCCGCGTGACGTCGCTGTCCGGCACGATGACGATGTCGCCTCCAAGCTTGCGCAACCGGGCGCGGGCGATGGCGAGGCGCATGTCGATCTCTCTCTGCAGAAAGCGCGATTCCTCGGAGGGCGCGGATTCGCCAAAGAGATGGGAGATCGCGCGCAGACGTTCCGTCAACTCGGCACTCGGGACTGAGATCACGATCCAGCGCGACGAGCCTTCATGCTCCGCGCTGACGCTGAATGTCGCCTCGTCTCCCGCGCGCTGCAGCGTGTCGGTGAGGATGCTGCGCACGAGTCCTTCATCGGCCTGCATTGTGCCGACGATGACGGCGTTGGCGCAGCGCAGGCCGGCGGCACCGGCGATCTCGTTCAGGACGTGATCGAAATCGAAGCGCGATTGCGATCCGCTGGCCGGGCCGGCTTCGGCGCGCGCGAGCTCGATCAGTTCGTCGATCTTGCCGAGCAATTCGCGGCCACTCGCCTCGGCTGTCCGTGCGAGCTTGCTCTGCCCGGCGTCGACGACGCGCTCGGCGAGGAGCTCGTTGAAGCCGATGATGTGATGAAGCGGCGTGCGCAGCTCGTGACTGACGTTCATGAGGAAAAGGCTCTTGGCGCGATTGGCCTGTTCCGCCGCGGCCTTCGCCCGCATCAGCTCCTGCTCGGAGAGATGGCGCGCACGAATTTCTTTCTCGAGAACTTCGACTGTGCGCGCGAGCTGCGCGGTGCGGCGCCCGACCTCGCGCTCTAGGACGTCGTTCAGCGACGCCAGCTCATCCTGCGCGCGGCGCCGGGCGGTGATGTCCTGGAAGACAGCGACGGCGAAGGTCAGCGCGCCGTCTTCATCGAAGATCGGTGTGGCGGTGACTTCGAGGGCGATGCGCTCGCCGTCGCGCTCGATTTCCATGTCGTCGACGACGGTCTGTTTGCCGGTCAACGCGAGAAGGATGGGTGTGCGTTCGTTCGGATAGGGTTCCCTCGTTCCGGCGATGTACGCGGCGTAACGCTGATTGAGATTGTCGGCAACGTCCTCGGACGTGATGCCGCGGCCCAGGAGCTCTTCGGCCGCGGCGTTGGCGTAGACCGCGCGGCCAGCGGCGTCGAGAATGTACACACCTACGGGTAGCGACTCGATCAACTGCACGAGCCGTTGCGATCCCAGGGGAAGTTCTGCACCGCTCTGCCGGCGCTGATCCAAAACGCTGAAGCCTCTCGAGGCGATATCGTACGGCAAAACGATCCAGTCGAGGTTGGCGCGCGTAGAAGAGGCAGATCGCGAATTGCAGATCTGCGATCTGATTTCCGGAGGTGGCATGAGCTCAACGACACCAGGCAACGCGGTTCCGCCGGGACGCGAGGGAGTCCCGCTCCTCGGCGAGACGCTGGCATTCGCGAAGAATCCGTTCCGCTTCATCGAAGAGCGCCTCGCGCTTCATGGCCGCGTCTTCCGCTCGAATGTTCTCGGACGCAAGGCGGCCGTCGTCGCCGGCCCCGAGGCGGCGGGACGATTCATCGACAGCAGCGTGGTGATGCGGGAAGGATCCATGCCTCCTCACGTGCAGGAGCTGTTCGGAGGACGCAGTCTTCCGCTGCTCGATGGCGAAGTGCATCGCGCGCGCAAGAGCGTCGTCCTGCAAGCGTTCACACGCGCGGCGTTGACGTCGTATCTGCCGGTGATCCAGTCGACGACGGAGCGCTATTTCGAGCGCTGGTCGAAGGAGAACGAGACCGCCTGGCTCGATGAAATGAAGCGCCTGTCGATCGAAGTGATCTGCACGACGGTCATCGGCATGACGCCCGGCCCGGAAATGGATCGTCTGCGCGAGGACTACGGCACGCTGACCGCGGGCTTCGCGACGCTACCGATCAACTTACCCGGCACGCGTTACCGCAAGGCGCTGCAGGCGCGCGATCGCATTCTGGCCGTGCTGCGCGCACGCGTCGAGGAGCGGCGCCGCGCTCCGGGTGACGACGGACTCTCGCGCATCCTCGCCGCGGCGACGAGCTCGGGAACCGCGCTCAGCGACGAGGACGCGACGCTCGAGGCGCATCACATCGTGATTGCCGGCTACATCGTGTACGCCGAGCTCGGAGCCATGGTCCAGCAGTTGACTTCCCATCCCGAGGTCCGCACGCGGCTCGCGGCCGAGATCGCGGAAAAGACCCCGTCCGGCGCGGTCGCGCTCGAGCAACTGGCGATGTCGATGCCGTATCTGATGCAGGTGGTCAACGAAGTGAAGCGCCTCTGCCCGATCATCCCGGCGGTGTTCGGCAAGAGCAAGGAAGCGTTCGAAGTCGGCGGCGTAACGATTCCCGCCGGCTGGATGGTGATGTTCGCGCTGCGCCCGAGTCACGTCGAACACGGCGTGTACACCGACCCGCAACGCTTCGATCCCGACCGCTTCTCCCCTGAGCGCGCCGAGGACAAACGCCACGAACACGCCTTCGTCCCCCAGGGCGCCGGCCCCGCCATGGGCCACCGCTGCCCCGGCCTCGACTACGCGACGTACTTCATGGCCCTCTTCGCGATCGTGCTGTTGCGCGGCTACACGTGGGAGTTGCCGCCGCAAAGCTTCGAAGTGGACTGGAGCAAAACACCGCCGGACGTGAAGGGCGGGCTGCGGGCGAAGATACGCGGGCGTTAAGCACGGCGGCGAGACGCCGCCGTGCCAGCCGCCGAGACGGCGGCGGTCCACCTCGGCACGCTGCGCGTGCCAAAAAAGTGCGAGCGCAGCGAGCGCGGTTCTGTGTGGTGCTGGCCGCCCTCGGCCGGCTCGCAGAACGAGGCACGTTCATCTCGAGGCTCCGTCTGGCGCGCGAACCGACAACCGAGGGCGGTCGTCACACAGAATCGCCGAAGCCTGCAGCTTCTAGACAGTGAAGCTTAGGCGATTCGACGTGCGGCGTCCGCAAGCGCTTTGGCCACGACCTTCGGCGCCTTCGATGCCACGACGAGCAACGCCCGTGCTGGACCGTCCGGTTGCCTTCTCCCCTGTTCCCAGTTCTGCAATGTCGCCACGCTCACGCCGATCATCTGCGCGAACTCGGATTGCGACTTGCTCAGCTTCTCGCGAATCTGACGCACATCTTCGGGCTCGAACACGAAGGTCCGCGACGGCTTGGCTTCGCCGCGCTGAATCTTGCCAGCTTCCTTGACGCTCGCAATGAGGTCATCGACCAGTTTTTTCTTCACTTGAGCTCCTCCCGCGTATTCATCATCCGACAGCAAGGCGGTGATGTTCCGCGTGAAAATCTCGGTCTCACGGAACTCCAGCACGGTCAAACACTATCCGCCATTGGCGGACGAGTCAAACGCTGCGTTGGGACCGCCGGCGTCTCGCCGGCTGGGAGTGCGCCGTCTCGGCGCGCTCAACCCCGCCGGCTTTCGACGATGGACTTCACCATGTCCGCGAGCATGCCGACGGCGAAGGGTTTGCGCAGGACGCCGGCGACGGATTTGGCGTCGATGAATTGCAGTGATTCATCGGTGGCGGCGGTCATGATCACGGTCGCTTTGAGCAGGTCGGGGCGGCGGAGCATGAGGTGGCGGAGGACGTCGAAGCCGCTGAGACGCGGGAGGGTGAGGTCGAGGAGAATGGCGTCGAAGTTCGCGTGCACGAGGCGCTCGATCGCGGCGTCGCCTTCGGCGACGAGCGTCACGGCGCAGGTGCTGTCGAGCACGGACTCGATGCGCGAGGCGATCACCGGCTCGTCTTCGATGACGAGCACGCGATGCGGTTTGGCGTCCGGCGTGGCCGGCGTTTCGGCGGGCACGACGATCTGCCCACGCTCGGGTTGCGTGGACGTCGCGAAGCGCGTGACGGCGGCCATCAGCTTGTCGCGCGTGAGCGGCTTGCAGATCCAGCCATCGGCATCGGAGGCTTCGAAGAGACGGCGTACGCGATCTTCGCTGAGCGCGGAGACGAGGACGATCGGAACGTGGCCGCGCGATCGGATGAGCGAGCCGAGGCGGTGGCCGGGGATCTGCGGGAGCTCGATGTCGATCAGCACGAGATCGGGCTTCGCGGACGACGTCAGCACACCAGCCAGCTCGGCGACATTGCCGGCAGTCACGGTGGCGAAGCCCTCGCGCTCGCAGAGTCGCGCCGCCTGCGACCGAAACGACGGGTTGTCATCGACGATCAGAATGGTGAACATCGGAACCGGAAGAGACTTTAGCACCAACTAGATCCGGAACACGGGCTCGTTCTCGCCCGTATCGAACAATCCCGAGCCGGTTCAGCGCCTGCCATTGCTGGCAGGCGCCGAACCGCGCGGGTGTTCAACTATTGGCGCTTCAACATCGCGAAGGCGAGACCGGCCATGAGTGCGGCCAGGATCGCCAGTCCGAGCGGTGAGACCGCCGGGATCTGTTCGGCAGTAGCCGCGGCCGCGATCTGGAATCCGGTCGGATTGCCGCTGCCCGGCGAGTCCGGATCGTCCGTCTGCGCCGCGGCGTTGTTCGTGCCGTTGTTGTCGCTGTCGTACGAGACGACTCCCTGGTTCGTGACCGTCGTACCCACGGCTGCCGGCAAGATCGTGGCGGTCATCGTGATCGTGACCGATCCACTGATCGGAATCGAGCCATTCCACGTGACCGTGTTCGTCCCCGTAGTAGCGACCGCGGTGCCGCTGGTGGCGGAGGCAGAGACGAGGGCGAGCTGCGCCGGCAAGACGTCGGTGAACTCGTTCCCTGGATTGTCGCCCTGAGCCGCACTGCCGCTGTTGGTCAGGACCACCGTGTAAGTGACCGTGCTGCCGACGACGAAGGTGCCAGAGACGGTCTTCGTTCCCGACACGATCGCTCCCGATGCCGCGGAGATCGTATCGCTGTCGGTCGCGGAGTTGTTGCCGGGAGCCGGATCGGTCACACCGCCCGGCGCGGCCACAGTCGCAGTGTTGCTCAGAGTGCCAGTGGCCGCACCCGAGATCGTGCAGACAGCGGTGTAGGTGACGCTGCCGCCGCTCGGGAGATTGGCGCTGTCGTTGATGTTGCCCGCGCCTGCGGCTGTGCAGGTGCCGCCGCCCGCGCCGGCGCAGGTCCAGTTGCAGGAGAGCGACGCTGGGAACGTGTCGGCCACCGTCGCGCCGGTGGCGTTACTCGGTCCGGCGTTGCTGGCGGTGATCGTATATGTCGTCGAGCCGCCCGCCGTCACCGAGGTCACGCCGTCGGTCTTGGTGATCGCGAGATTGGCACTTGCGGCGATGGTGTCACTGTCGGTCGCCGAGTTGTTGCCGGGGTTGGTGTCGGTGACCGAACCGGGTGGAGTCACCGTAGCGGTGTTGCTCAGCGTTCCTGTCGCTGCGGACGAGACTGAACAGGACGCAGTGTAAGTGACGCTGCCGCCGCTCGGGAGATTGACGCTGTCGTTGATGTTGCCTGCGCCAGCCGGCGTACAGGTGCCGCCGCCCGCACCGGCGCAGGTCCAGTTGCAGGTGAGTGACACCGGGAAAGTATCGGCAACCGTCGCACCCGTGGCTGTACTGGGACCGGCGTTCGCCGCCGTGATCGTGTACGTCGTGGAGCCGCCCGCGGTCGCGGTGGTCACGCCGTCCGTCTTGGTGATGGAAAGATCGGCGCTGGCGCCGAGAGCGTCGACGTCCGTCGCCGAGTTGTTGCCTGGAGTTGGATCGGTCACTCCGCCTGGCGCGGCGACCGTCGCCGTGTTGGTCAGTGATCCCGTGGCTGCGCCGGAAATCGTGCAGACCGCCGTATACGTGACACTGCCGCCGCTCGGGAGATTGGCGCTGTCGTTGATGTTGCCCGCGCCAGCGGCTGTACAAGTGCCGCCGCCCGCGCCAACGCAGGTCCAGTTGCAGGTGAGCGACGCAGGGAACGTGTCGGCGACGGTGGAGCCGCTGGCATTGCTCGGACCAGCGTTGCTTGCAGTGATCGTGTACGTCGTCGAGCCGCCCGCGGTCGCCGTGGTGGTTCCGTCGGTCTTGGTGATCGAGAGATCCGCGCTCGCGCCGAGCGTGTCGCTGTCCGTCGCGGAGTTGTTGCCCGGAGTTGGATCGGTCACTCCGCCCGGTGCGGCGACCGTCGCAGTGTTGCTCAGAGTTCCGGTGGCCGCACCCGAGATCGTGCAGACCGCCGTATACGTGACACCGCCGCCGCTCGGGAGATTGGCGCTGTCGTTGATGTTGCCCGCACCCGCGGCTGTACAGGTACCGCCGCCCGCGCCGACGCAGGTCCAATTGCAGGTGAGCGACGCCGGGAACGTGTCGGCCACTGTCGCGCCCGTGGCGTTACTCGGTCCAGCGTTGCTTGCGGTAATCGTGTATGTCGTCGAGCCGCCGGCGGTCGCGGTGGTCACGCCATCGGTCTTGGTAATCGAAAGATCCGCGCTCGCGCCCAGCGTGTCGCTGTCCGTCGCGGAGTTGTTGCCTGGGGTCGGATCGGTCACTCCACCCGGCGCGGCGACCGTCGCAGTGTTGCTCAGAGTTCCGGTGGCCGCACCCGAGATCGTGCAGACCGCGGTGTAAGTGACACTGCCACCGCTCGGGAGGTTGGCGCTGTCGTTGATGTTGCCCGCGCCTGCGGCTGTACAGGTACCGCCCCCTGCCCCGGCGCAGGTCCAGTTGCAGGTGAGCGACGCCGGGAACGTGTCGGCCACCGTCGCGCCGCTGGCATTGCTCGGACCAGCGTTGCTTGCGGTAATCGTGTACGTCGTCGAGCCGCCCGCAGTCGCCGTGGTGGTTCCGTCGGTCTTGGTGATCGAAAGATCCGCGCTCGCGCCGATCGTGTCGCTGTCCGTCCCGGAGTTGTTGCCTGGAGTTGGATCGGTCACTCCGCCCGGCGCGGTGACGGTGGCGGTGTTGCTCAAGGTTCCAGTGGCCGCACCGGAAATCGTGCAGACCGCCGTATACGTAACGCTGCCACCGCTCGGGAGATTGGCGCTGTCATTGATGTTGCCCGCACCAGCGGCGGTGCAGGTGCCGCCGCCCGCACCGGCGCAGGTCCAGTTGCAGGTGAGCGACGCCGGGAACGTGTCGGCCACTGTCGCGCCCGTGGCGTTACTCGGTCCAGCGTTGCTTGCGGTAATCGTGTACGTCGTCGAGCCGCCTGCGGTGACGGTGGTCACGCCGTCGGTCTTGGTGATCGAAAGATCCGCGCTCGCGCCGAGCGTGTCGCTGTCCGTCGCGGAATTGTTGCCCGGAGAGGGATCGGTCACTCCGCCAGGCGCGGTCACGGTGGCCGTGTTGCTGAGAGTTCCGGTAGCCGCACCCGAGATCGTGCAGACCGCGGTGTACGTAACGCTGCCACCGCTCGGGAGATTGGCGCTGTCGTTGATGTTGCCCGCGCCTGCAGCTGTACAGGTGCCGCCGCCCGCGCCGGCGCAGGTCCAGTTGCACGTGAGCGACGCCGGGAACGTGTCGGCGACGGTGGAGCCGCTGGCATTGCTCGGACCAGCGTTGCTTGCGGTAATCGTGTACGTCGTCGAGCCGCCCGCGGTCGCCGTCGTCACACCGTCAGTCTTGGTGATGGAAAGATCGGCGCTGGCGCCGAGAGCGTCGACGTCCGTCGCCGAGTTGTTGCCTGGAGTTGGATCGGTCACTCCACCTGGCGCGGCGACCGTCGCAGTGTTGCTCAGCGATCCCGTGGCTGCACCGGAGATCGTGCAGACCGCCGTATACGTGACACTGCCACCGCTCGGGAGATTGGCGCTGTCGTTGATGTTTCCCGAGCCAGCCGCGGTGCAGGTGCCGCCGCCCGCTCCGGCGCAGGTCCAGTTGCAGGTGAGCGACGCCGGGAACGTGTCGGCGACGGTGGAGCCGCTGGCATTGCTCGGACCAGCGTTGCTGGCGGTGATCGTGTACGTCGTCGAGCCGCCGGCGGTCGCCGTGGTCACGCCGTCGGACTTGGTGATCGAAAGATCCGCGCTCGCGCCGATCGTGTCGCTGTCCGTTGCGGAGTTGTTCCCTGGAGTCGGATCGGTCACTCCGCCCGGCGCGGTCACGGTAGCGGTGTTGCTCAAGGTTCCAGTGGCAGCACCGGAAATCGTGCAGACGGCCGTGTAGGTGACGCTGCCGCCGGCCGGGAGGTTGGTGCTGTCGCTGATGTTGCCCGCGCCAGCCGCGGTGCAGGTACCACCACCCGCGCCGGCGCAGGTCCAATTGCAAGAGAGCGACGCCGGGAACGTGTCGGCCACCGTCGCGCCAGATGCCGCGCTCGGACCGGAGTTGCTGGCGGTGATCGTATAGGTCGTGGAACCGCCGGCTGTCACCGTCGTCACGCCGTCGGTCTTCGTGATGGCGAGATCGGCGCTGGCAGCGAGGGTATCGGTGTCCGTGGCCGAGTTGTTCGCAGCGAAGCTGTCGGGAATGGCGCCGCCGGCGACGCTGGCCGTGTTCGAAAGCGAGCCAGTGAGGCTCGAGCTGATCGAGCAGACCGACGTGTACGTGACGGACCCGCCCGAGGGGATGCTCGCGGGGTCGCTGATGTTGCCGGCGAACGGTCCGCTCGTGCAGGAGCCGCCGCCCGCGCCGGCGCACGTCGTGGAGCACGTGAGGCCGCTCGGGAAATTGTCAATGACGGTGGATGTGGGATTCGCACCGGGACCGTTGTTCGAGGCGGTGATCGTATAGGTCACGGAGCCGCCAGGAGTGGCGCTGGTCACACCATCGGTCTTCGTGATTGTGAGGTCGGCGCCCGCTTCAGCGAGCGTCCAGTCGGAGAACGAGGAGACGCCGGTGACGGTGGCCGTGTTCGCGCCGGTGTTGATCGTGCCGCCCTGATCGCTGTAGTCCGACGGGTTCGCGATTCCGTGGCGGAAGACGCGGAGGTTGGCCTCCGTGACCGTTCCCGGCACGTCGGGCGGATCGAGGTAGTTGAAGGTGATGTCGGCGGTGATGCCCGACGCGTTGAGATTCCAGTAGCGCTGGAGCACTTTGCCCGGGGGCTGGATTCCCGGCGCGGCGCTTTGGATTGCGGCAACGGTCGCCGTGGTGGGGAACGAACCGGCCGTGACGTTGAAATTCACGGGCGAGTAGCCATTGGCCGTGCCCACTTCGAACGTGACGGCGCTGGCGGCGGCGATGGGCTTCCTCAGGAAGCCATCGACATGACCAGCCGTGCGCGCCACCGTGCCGGCAGTGCCGAGGATGAGCGTGTTCGCACCCGTGATGACGCGCTCGTTGGCCAGAGTCAGTGTGCCGTTCACCGTCAGATCGCCGCCGGCGATCGTGAGCGCGTGCGCCGGATCGGCGTCATCGGCGCTCATGTTGGTAAGGATGCGCGTCGGGTTGACCTCGTTCCCCGTCGTGCGAGGCGTGGTCGTGGTGGCGTAGAAGATGTTCTGGCCGCCGGTGCCGAGGTTGAAGGTCAGCGGCACGTCGAACGATCCCGCGGCACTGGCCGGAGGGCCGCCATTTCCGATCTGAACGATGCCCGTCGTCGCACCGCCGCTGCCGAGCGTGACCTTGTTGGAGTTGATGATGCTGCCGGTGAAGAGATTGACGCGATTCGTGATGAGCTGATTGGTGGAAGTGACGGTGAGGTTGCCGGGGTTGTCGAGCTCGAGGCTCGTGAGGGCGGTGTTCACGATGCCCGTTCCCGCATATGTCTGCGGGACGCTTCCGGTAAAGAAGAACCGGCTGCCTGCGCCGTTGTGCGTGAGTGTGCCGTTATTCGTGAACGCCGGCCCGTACATGAGGAAGAAACTCGTGCCGGCGTTGAAGGTACCGCCGAACGTGATGCTGCCGGTGGCCGCGTGGTTGTACGTGGCGATCGTGCCCATCGTGGCGTTGTGGTTGGCGCTGGTGGTCGTGACGATGGTCGTGGGAAGGATGCCGCGGAGACCGAACGTCTTAGCGGCGCCTGAAGATGCATTTCCCAGTTGCAGCGTGCCGCCGGTGATGGAGTCAGGGCCGGCGCCGGCTTGCATGCGGTAATCGATTGCCGTGGCCGCGAGCTGCGCGATGATCGTGCCGCCGCTCATGTTGATCGTGGAGGACGTGGACGTCCCGAGGTCGAAGCTGCCGAGAGTGGCCGAGGCGTTGCCGATCGTGCAGACCGTGATCGTGCCCGCGGTTTGGGTATAGGTGATGATGTTGCCGGCCGCCGCCACTCCGAAGCGCCCAGTGGCATTGACCGCGCCGCCTTCGACGAGGATCGTGCTGCCCGTACTGAAGCCCATCGAGTTGCCCGTGGCGGTGCCGATGTTGAGGGTGCCCTGGGAGACGCGCAGCAGTCCGCCGAGGGTCGGCGATCCGTTCTGTCCGGTGATGGTGTAGTTCGGATTGTTGAGCCAGAAGCCACCGGCCGCGGGAATGGTGTAGCCGGCGGCCGAGAAGAGGCGGTTCGTGCCGGCGAACGTGCCGGAAAGCTTCAACGTGCCACTCGTGATCGTGCACCAGCCGGCGACGTCTGTGGCCACGCCCTGCACGGTGAAGTTCGTGGGGTTGATCTCCAGGGTCGGGGCCTGCGTGCCCTTGTTGATCGTGATGGTGCGGATGTCCGTCGTGGCGCCCGCCCCCGAGAACGTGGCACTGCTCGACGACGTGAACGTGATCGCCGCGCCGGCCGTATTGCCGTTCGTCGAAAAATCGAGAACCCCGCTATTCGTGAGATTGCCGCCGACGGACAGCGCATGGGTCGTGACCGTGCCGGCCCCGCCGGTTTGGAACGTGCCGTTGCTGCCGATGGTCAGGTTGCTGCCGATCGCCAGTGAGCGCGCAACCGCCGTGTCCCACTGCAACAGCGAAGCAGCGCCACCGGTGCCGACCGTCACGGTGAGCGCAACCGCCGCCGTGTCGATGGTCACGGTAGCGCCGTTCACGATGGTCACGTTGTCCGTGTTCGCGGGCAGGACGCCGCCCACCCATGTCGCCGTCGAGCTCCACAGCCCACCCCCGGCGGTGGAGCTGACGTTGCCGCCGGCCGACGTGGCCTGGCTGCCGCTGAGCGGTGTACTCAGGCCACCCTCGGAGATGGCGAAGACACGCCAGAAATACGTGGTGTTGGGAACGAGCGCGCTGGCGTTGTAGCTCGTGGCATTGAGCGCGGCCGTGCCGTCGAAGGTGAAGTTGATGCCGTCGGTGGAGCGATAGATCAGATAGCTCAGCTCATTGGAGGAATCAGTCCAATTGAGCGTCATCGCCAGCGGCCCAACGGCGGTGAAGTTCAGAGCGGTGGGGGCATTGGGAATCGGTGGTGTAAAGGAGTAAAGCCGCCGCGAGCCGTCCACCGGCGTGTTGAGATTCGGGATCGGTGCGCCGAGCGTGGCCTGATTGGCGAATGCGCTGCCTGTGGTGTTCGGGGTGTTCGTTCCGAAGTCGACGGTATGGAATGCCGTGGTGGTCGTCGAGAAACCGACGTACTGCGCGTTGAGCGCGTTGCTGAAACCCGTGCCGGTGTTGCGGTTCATCGCGCCGTACACGGTTTCGATGACGCCGGTGCTCTCATAGAGGCGCACCTGGTAAGTTCCGTCGGCGCTGGCTCCGATTCCGTCATAGATGATGGTCTCGTTCAACCACTCGACGGTGAGGACGCGGTTGGGGGCGGAGCCTGTGACTTTGTAGTGCACCTTGCCGCTGGTACTGGTGATGAGGTCCGAGCCCATGGCCGTGATGAGCGGAATCGTGCCGGTTGCCAATGCGTATTGCGTGGTGGATGGCGTTGCACCCAGGCGCAGATAGCCGTTCGAGCTCACGCCAAACTGGGTGTAGCGCGTGCCCATGAACACGAAATCGAAGCCGATGTTCGTCAGGGTGGACGCGCTGTCATCGGCGCCCGGGGCGACGAGCTGCGTCGTGCCGCTGCTCATGTTCGTGAACGTACCGCTCACGTTCGTCGAGAAGGCATAGTTGGCGGTGGCCTGCGCCTGTGCTCCGGCGGCGCAGAGGAACCCGAGGACGACGACAACCAGAGCAGCGATCTTTGTTTTCATAGCGATCCTTCGGGAATCCGATCAGGTTTCATGGGACTGAAGTCTGGGCCGCCAGATCCGGAGACAAATACAGCTACGCATCCAGCCCGCCGCACACTCTTCTGGGACGACTTCGACTGCTTGCTGCCGACGAACAGACTTCTTTTTCGGGAAGGATGTATGGTAACCGCAGAGCGCGGGTGCCCGGCAAGAAATCTGTTGGACCGCACATCCTCTCTCGTCCGGGATCGATTTCGAAGCAATTCCGTGATAGCGGCGCGGTAGGCCGATCGCCATACTCCTGACATGCGCCGGATCGTCACCGCCTTCGCCCTGATCTCTGCTCTCGCCCATGCCCATTTTGCGACTGCCCAGAGTCCGGGCGTCCCCGAGGAGGTGCAGAAGGCGCAGGTGCTCATCGCGGCGAAGGACTTCAAGGGCGCCATCGCCATCCTCGAGCCCTTCATCGAGAAAAATCCGCAACGCATGGGCGCACGGAATCTGCTGGCCGGTGCGTACGAACAGAACGGCGACACGGACAAAGCGCTCGAGGCCTACGGCAAACTGACCGGACATCGCCAATTCGGCTCGCAGGCGATCTTCTCGATCGGCGTGATTCACGCGCAGCGCAAGGAACCGACGGAAGCGCTGGCGGCGTTTCAACGGCTGCGCGATTCGGGAAGCTTCGACATGGATCTGCTCGGGAGCGACGAGCGTCTCGCGGAACTGCGCAAGGACGCGCGGTTCGCGAAGTTGATGCCGAAGGCTTCGGATTTCGAAAAACCGTTCGTCGAAACGGTGAAGGTGATTCACGAGCTGCGCGGTGAAGCGAAAGGCTCGCAGTTCGGCTGGATCGCACGGCGCATCGGCGACGTCGACGGCGACAAGGTCGAGGACTGGACAACGTCCGCGCCGACGTTCGCGGTCGACAACCAACCGGCGGGTCGCGTCTACACGTACTCCGGCAAGCGCGGCACTCTGCTCTGGAAGCAGACCGGCACCGGCAGCGACAGCCTCGGCACGGGGATCGAAGGAGCCGGTGACACGAATGCCGATGGCGTTCCTGATGTCATCGCCGGCGCGCCAGGATCGGGCTTCGCGTATGTCTACTCCGGCCGCGATGGCAAGCAACTGTTGAAGCTCGGCGCCGGAGACGCAACCGTTGCCTTCGGCCGCCACACATCGACCGCGGGCGACGTCAACGGCGACAAGCACGATGACGTCATCGTCGGTGCGCCAGGCGTCAACGGCAGCGCGGGCGCGGCCTATGTCTACTCGGGCAAGGATGGCGCGCTGCTGCTGACGCTCGCCGGGGAAAAGGAGAACGATTCGTTCGGGAGCACGGTCGGCGGACCGCACGACAAGCGCTTCCCGTTCCTCATGGTCGGAGCGCCAGGCGCGGGACCACACGCCACGGGGCGCGTGTACGTATACGAAGGGCTCTCGCCGAAACCGAAGTTCGTTTTCGATTCCGACGAGACCGGCGGTTCGTTCGGCAGCATGTTCATCTCCGTCATCGGCGATACCAACGGCGATCACACCCCCGATCTCTACGTCTCCGACTGGGGCAACCGCGCCAAGGGCCCGTCGACCGGCCGCGTCTACGTTTACTCGGGCAAGGACGGCAAGCCGCTCTTGACGCTCACCGGCGACGCCGCTGGCGACGGTTTCGGGACGTCGGACTCGATCGCCGGAGACGTCGACGGCGACGGTTTCGACGATGTGATCGTCGGCGCCTGGCAGGAAGCGAGCGGCGCGCCGTCGGGCGGCAAGAGCTATCTCTACTCCGGAAAGACCGGCGCGCTGCTCAAGACCTACACCTGCAAGATCGCCGGCGATACGTTCGGCTTCGACACGACCAACCTCGACGACGTCGACGGCGACGGCACGATCGATTTCCTCATCACGTCCGCCTGGAGCGGCGTGAACGGATTTCAATCAGGACGCGTGTTCGTGATCTCGAGCGGGATCAAGGCGGCGAAGAAGAAGTAATGTGGTCATAGGCGAGCGAAGCGAGCGCGGTTCTGTGTGGTGCTGGCCGCCCTCGGCCGGCTCGCAGAACGAGGCACGTCCGCTCTCGATGCTTCGTCTGGCGCGCGAATCGACGGGCGAGGGCGCCCGTCGCTACACAGAACCGCCGAAGCCTGCGGCTTCTCCGAGAACCGAGTAACGCGACCCGTCACTTCACCGCGGGAACCTCCGACTCCTTCACCAGCTTGTTGAGCGCGGGGAGATCTTTCTCCCAGAGAGCGCGTAGTTGCGTGAGCTGCGTGTCGATCTTTTCGGCAAGCTGCGCGTAGACGGCGCGTTGTTGCGCGGTCGGGGCGAAGTCGCCGGTGGCGGCGGAATCGGCGACGGAGGCGAGTTTGTCGTTGAGGCGGATCGGGTAGTTGAGCGGATCCTGCGGGCTCTTGTTCTTGGTCTGATAGAGCGCCTCTTCGATCGTGGTCATCTTCTTGTCGAGGTCTTTGGCGGCATCGACGATCGGTTTGCCTTTTTCATCCTTGCCGATCTTCTTGCGCAGATCGCCGAGGGCGGTGCGGACTTCGCGGATGCGCTCGATCTGCTCGTGGATCTCGGTGAGCTTTTTGTTCGCGGCGAGGAGGAAATCGAACTGCGCCTGCAGATCGGCCGGTGTCGCGGTCGTGCGCGGGTCCTGCTTCAGCTGCGCGGTCGTCGTCACCGGCGCGTCGTCGCCGACGGTGAGGCGCACGCTGTACGTGCCCGGCGGCACGCGCGGGCCGGTCACTCCCCCGCCCCAGAGAATCATGCCTTCGAAATCTTTCGCATCGGGATAGCGGAGATTCCAGGCGTAGCGATTGAGGCCGGAGTGCGGAGACGGGAGTTTGTTCTTCTCTTTTTCTTTCTCCGCCTTCGGATCCTTCTCGTCCTTCTCCTCGCTGCCGGCCTTTTCGCTCGCCGCGCCTTCGCTCTTCACGCCGATCTTCTTCGCCGGATCTTCCGCCGGCTCCTTCTGCTTCACGGCGGCCTGCTCGTCGGCGAGGCGTTTCGCCTTCTCTTCTTCGGCCGGCGACTCGAGCTCCCCTTCGAGCTCGCGGATCACGCCGCCCGCGGAGTCGAGGAAGGCCAGTTTCACCTTCGTCTTTTCTTTCACCGCCGGATCGATCCAGTAGTTGACGATGATGCCCGGCGGCGGATTCTTTCCTTCGTTCGGCGGCATGCGCTGCGAGACGGAACCGCTCATGCGCCAGGCCGGGCGCGGCTCGAAGAGGCGAACGTGTTTCGCAGCACCATCGAGTTGCTGCAGCGGCGTAAGGTCGTCGAGCATCCAGAACGCACGGCCCTGCGTCGCGGCGATGAGATCGTCGTCGCGCACGGCAAGGTCGGTGATCGGTACAACCGGCAGGTTGAGCTGCAATGACTGCCACGACGCGCCATCGTCGAACGAGACGTACATTCCGCGCTCGGTGCCGGCGTAGAGCAGTCCCTTGCGCGCTTGTCGGAGCGGACGACGCGCGTGAAGTGATCGGCGGGATGCCGTTCGACGATCTTCGCCCAGGTCTTGCCGTAGTCGGTGGTCTTGTACAGGTACGGGCGGAAGTCGTCCGACTTGTACATCGTGCGCGGCGACGTAGCCGTGCCCTTGTCGAACGGACTCGGCGTCGATGCTCGTTGATCATGATCCACTGCGGGCATGGATCTGATGCGTCCGGCCGCTGGCGGCCGGGCGGCGTGACGTTCGTCCACGTCTTTCCCGCCATCGCGCGAGACGTGAATCAGACCGTCGTCGGAGCCGGCCCAGAGCACGCCCGGCTCGAGCGGCGATTCGGCGACGGCGAAGATCGTGCCGTAATACTCGACCGACGTGTTGTCCTTCGTGATCGGACCGCCGGACGAGGCCATGCTGCGTCTTGTCGTTGCGCGTGAGGTCGGCGCTGATCGCTGTCCAGCTCGATCCGCCGTCGTTCGACTGCAAGAGGTGCTGCGACGCGGCGTAGAGCGTGTTCGGCGTCGTGCGGCGAAAAGAGAATCGGGAAGTTCCACTGGAAGCGCTCGGCCGCTCCCTCCGCGCCGTAGCCCATCGGATTGTCGGGCCAGGGATTGACGTCGCGGAACGCTTCGGTGCGGTGGTTGTACCATCGTCAGGTAGCCGCCGTACGAGCCGCCGTAGACGACGTCCGGATCATCGGGCTCGGCGACGATGTAGCCGCTCTCGCCGCCGGCGGTCTCCTGCCAGTCGCTGGCCCCGATGCTGCCGCCGGTGGAGCGGTGGCGGATGCGCAGCGCGCTGTTGTCCTGCTGCGCGCCGAGGAGACGGTACGGGAAGGAATTGTCCGTGCTGACGCGATAGAACTGCGCGGTCGGCTGATTCTCCTGCGTCGTCCAGCTGCGGCCGCCGTCGGTCGATGACGTTCGCGCCGCCGTCGTTGCTCTCGATCATGCGCTGCGGATCGTTCGGCGCGATCCAGAGATCGTGATTGTCGCCGTGCGGAGTGGCGATGCGTCGAGAACGTCTTGCCGCCGTCCTTCGATTTGTGAAAGCGGACGTTGACGACGTAGACCGTGTCGTCGTCTTTCGGATCGGCGTAGATCCGCGAGTAATACCAGGCGCGCTGGCGGAGATCGCGGCTCTCGCTCGTCTTCTCCCACGTCTCGCCGCCGTCGCGCGAACGGAAGACGCCTCCCTCTTCCGCTTCGACGATCGCGTAGACGTTCTGTGGATTCGACGCCGAGACGGTGACGCCGATGATGCCGAGCGTTCCCTTCGGCATCCCTTTGCTGCTTGCTGAGGCTCTTCCAGGTATCGCCGCCGTCGGTCGACTTCCAGAGTCCCGAGCCTTCGCCGCCGCTCTCGAGACTGTACGGCGTGCGTCGCACGCGCCACGTCGACGCGTAGACGATGCGCGGATTCGTCGGATCGAGCGCGAGGTCGACGGCGCCGGCGTTCTCGTTGATGTAGAGGATGCGCTCCCAGGTCTTCCCGCCGTCCTTCGTGCGATAGACGCCGCGCTCCTTGCTCGGACCGAAGAGATGCCCGAGGACCGCGACGTAGACGATGTCGGGATCGCGTGGATGAATGCGGATGCGCGGGATCTGCCGCGCGTCCTTGAGTCCGACGTTCGTCCAGCTCTTGCCGGCGTCAGTCGACTTCCACATGCCGTCGCCATGCGAGACGTTGCCGCGCACGGTCACTTCACCGCCGCCAGCGTAGACGACGTTCGGGTCCCACTCCGAGACCGCCACGGCGCCGATCGAGCCGCCGAAGAACCCATCAGACACGTTCTTCCACGTCTCGCCGCCGTCGGTCGTCTTCCAGACACCGCCGCCGACGGAGCCGAAGTAGTACGTGTTCGGCTGCGAGGCGATCCCTTCGACCGCCGCCACGCGTCCGCCACGAAACGGCCCGACCTCGCGCCACTCCATGGCCTTGAAGCGCGCAGGATCGTACGGCTGAGCGATAGCGCCGAGGGCGAAGAGAAAAGAGACGGCGAGGACGTGCGTGCGCGTCATGGACGCGAATGGTAGTCGTCGAGTTGCGGCGTCGTCGAGAGCGCGGTAGGGAAACGCGCCGGGCGGTCACTCCTATCACGGGAGATCTTCGTGATCGACGAGCGTTTCTGGATCAACGGGGTGGATGGCGCGAGCGGCGCTTATCTCGAGCCGCCGCGGGCGCTCGAAGAGCTGGTGCGTGATCTGGAGGCGAAGCGGGACGCGCGGCTCCAGGCGCGCGTAGAGGCCGAGGCGGGAACGTACGGTCTTCCGCCCGACGCGAGTCCGCTCGATCTGAGCATGGCCGGTTGGGCGCTGGTCACGCACAAGGACGAAAGTGAGGAGCTGCGCAAGGCGCTCGCGCCGCTCTGCGAGCATCGCAAGAAGCTCGGCGATCGCGTGCGCTGTCTTGAGTACAACGGCCAGAGCTCAGCGCGCTGGCTGTCGGATCATGACGTGGGCGTCAGCGACATCGATCCGACGCGCGTCCCCTATTACCTGCTGATCGCCGGCAGCTCGGCGAAGATCCCATTCCGTTTCGTCCACGAGCTTGCGGTCGACTACGCGGTGGGACGCCTCGAGCTCGATTCCGTCGAGGACTATCGGCGCTACGCGGAACAATTGGTGGCGCATGAAACGAAAGCGCCGCGACAGTCACCATTCAGTGTGGCGATTTTCGGTCCGCGTCACGAGTTCGATCCGGCCACCAGGCTGAGCGCCGATCGGCTGCTCACTCCTCTCGCCGGGGAGTTCGCCACCTCGAGCGACATCGGAGCATCGGCGACGAAGGCGCGTCTCGGGGAGATTCTGCGTCAACACCCCGATCTCCTGCTCACCGCCAGCCACGGCCTCGGCTTTGCGCCGGATGATCCGCGACAGAAGACTACGCAGGGCGCACTGTTGTGTCAGGACTGGCCAAACCCGAAGAGCATGTCGAGCGACTACTACTTCGCCGCGGCCGACGTGCCGGACGATGCGAACGTCGAAGGTTCGATCGCGTTTCACTTCGCCTGCTTCGGCGGAGGGACGCCGGAGAAAGACCGCTTCTTCAAACGCTCGGACGCGCCTCCGAAGACGCTCGCGCACGTACCGTTCGTAGCCGCGCTGCCGAAGGAGTTGCTGCGGCGCGGCGCGATCGCCGTGACCGGACACGTCGATCGTGCCTGGGCCTATTCGATTGCTTCGAGCACGGCGAAGGCGACGGAGATCGCGCCGTTCCGAAACTTTCTCATACGCGTGCTGGCGTCCGAGCCGGTCGGCCACGCGATGCGCGACTTTGCCAATCGCTTTGCGAAATACTCCGTCCTCCTCACGAGCGAACAGGAGCGCGCCGAATCGGAAGAGGTGCCGGCGGAGGATCTCATCCAGTTGTGGACCCAGCGGAATGACGCCGAGGCGTATCTGGTGATCGGCGACCCGGCGGCGCACCTATGACCGAGTACATCGATTTCGATCTGCAGCTGTCCTATTACGACGCGCGTTTCACCGCCGTCGTGATCCGCGTCGTGCCCGGCGACAAGGTCCCGAAGCGGTACGAGATCAACGCGCCGATCCAATTCGATTTCGCGGCGCTCCGCGAGGCGAAGGGCGATCCTGCCGCATACGGCCGGCTCCTCACGGAACAGCTCTTCGCCTCGGGCGAGCTCGGGCAGCTGCTGGCGGCTACACGCGAAGCAACCGCCGCCAACAAAGACCGCGCCGTCCGCCTCCGCCTTTCCGTGTCGAAGACCGCCGCGCCGCTGCACGAGGTGCGCTGGGAAACGATGCGCGATCCGGCCAACCTGGAGGCGCCGTTGCTCATGGACGAGAACATCGTCTTCTCGCGCAACCCCTACACGGGAAGGGGCAAGCCGGTGCGCGATGAGCCGCCGGCCGATCTTAAGGCGCTCGTGGCCATCGCCTCACCCGTCGATCTCGAGCTGGTGAAAAAGAGCGGACAGCTTCCGCTCGTTCCGATCGATTACCCGAGCGAGATGGCCGCGGCCAGGGAACGCCTGGCCGGTTTCACGCTGACCTTCCTCGCCGAGCGCGGCGCGGCCACGATCGACGGAATCTTCGACGCCATGCGCAAGGACGAATACGACGTGCTCTATCTCGTCTGCCACGGCGGTCCGAGCGAGATGCCGCGGTTGGTGCTCGAAGACGAAGCGGGCAATCGCGATCTCGTCGACGCCGCGGGCGTCGTGGAGCGGATGAACAACCTGCTCCACCCGCCGCCTCTCGTGGTCCTGGCGTCGTGCCGCAGTGGCGGCGCCACGCACGCATCGAGCGGCGAATCCATCTCGCGCATCGGACCGATGCTGGCGATGGACTGCGGCATTCCGGTCGTGCTGGCCATGCAGGGGGACGTGTCGATCGAGAGTGCCTCGACGTTCCTCACGTCTTTCTTCGAGAACATGCGCCGGGACGGCGAGATTGATCACGCCGTCGCTGTTGCGCGCGGCGCGATCCGCGATCGCGTCGATGCGTGGATGCCGGTCCTCTACATGCGCCTCTCCGACGGCCGGCTCTGGTCGCAGACGCGCAAGTCCAAATCGCACCATTCGTTCGAAAAATGGGACTCGCTGCTCGCCAACATGAGCCGTGGCAAGTGCACGCCGATCATCGGATTCGGCGTGTACGAGGACATGTTCGGCGACGCGTCGACGCTGGCCCGGCGCTGGGGCGAGACCTTCCACTATCCGTTCCAGGAGGACGATCAGCTGCCGCAGATCGCGCAGTATCTGGCGATCAATCAGGACGGGCAGTTCCCCCGCCAGCAGTTGATCGAGCACTACCGCCGGGAGATCCTGCGCCGCTTCGGAGACAAGCTGCCGGCCAACAACGGCGACCTGACGACCGACCAGCTCATCACGCTCGCCTGGCGCTCCATGACCGGAAAGCAAAAGGAAAAAGGAAAAGGCAACGACGCGCATCGCATCCTCGCCAACCTCCCCTGCTCGTTGTACATCACCGCGAATGCGTCGACCGTGCTGGAGAGCGCGCTCGAAGACGTCCTCGGATTCGCGCCTCACTCGGGCATCTGCCGCTGGAACAACAAGATCAAGAACACCCAGCCGCTGCCCGATGATCTCGACGTCGCCAAGCCACTCGTCTATCACCTCTTCGGCCGCCTTGATCAGCCCTCGTCGATCGTCGTGACCGAGGACAATTACTTCGACTATCTCTCCGCCACCGCGGCCGACGGAAACGAGCCGAGCGCGATGGTACGCGGCGCGCCGAAGAACTCTTCGATCATGCTCCTCGGCTTTCGCGTGACCGACTGGAACCTGCGCGTGCTCTTCCGCACGCTGATGAAGGAACGGGCCGGCGATGACGAGGACTTCACGCACGTCGCCGTACAGGTCGATCCGAGCCAGCCGGGCGTCACCGATGAGGAGCGGCTCTATTCCTATCTCGACGAGTACTTCGGCAAACAGGACGTCACGATCTTCCGAGGAAGCGTATCGGATTTCATCGACGAATTGACGGTGCAGTGGAAGCGCGAGTTCGGCCACGATCTGGCGGCGGGACGCGCGAAGGTGAAGCCGACATGAAGAATCCCTACGTCGGTCCACGCTCGTTGAAATTCGGAGAGACGCTCTATGGCCGAAGCGTCGAGGCCGCGCGGCTGTTCCACCTCTTGCTCGCCGATCGCATCGTCCTCTTCTACTCCCCGTCGGGCGCGGGGAAGACTTCGCTCCTGCAGGCGCAGCTTACTCCGCGGTTGCGCAGTGAGGGGTTCGATGTCATCTATGACATCCGGGTCGGACGCAAGCCCGCCACCGCACCTTCGATTCCCGTGAACCGCTACGTTCTCGGCGCGATCCTCTCCATCGAAGAAGCGCTCGAGGAGAATCAGCGTCAGCCGCTCGATGCGCTGGCCTCGATGACCCTCGGCGACTACCTGAAGCGCGTCCGGGAGCTGCGGCAGGGCCGCAAACGTCTCGCGGTTCTCTTCGATCAGTTCGAAGAGATCTTTTCGGACCCGACGGACAACGAGGCGAAGGAGGAGTTCTTTCACGTCCTGGGCGAAATACTCGAGGACGCGACGCTCTACGTGGTGTTCGCCATGCGCGAAGACTGGATTGCGCTGCTCGATGACTATGACCACCTCATTCCGTCGGGACTCAAGGCGAGACAGCGGCTGTCGCTCCTCACCGAAGCGCAGGCCATCGAGGCGATTCGCGGACCGGCGAGGGAAGAGAACGTCGACTTCAAGGTCGCAGAGCAGCTCGCGCACGATCTCAGCCGAACCACCATCATGTCGCAGGACGGATCGACGCGGGAGGGATACTCGTTCGTCGAGCCGGTGCAGTTGCAGGTGGTCTGTCTGACGCTTTGGGACAAGCCGCGCAAGGATCCGAAGGTGATCGACAACCTCGTCGGTGTGTCGGTCGACAACGCGCTGGCCGATTATTACAAGCGCTGCATCGACGAGGTGGTGCTGGAGAAGACGCTCGCCGACGAGCGCGCCGTCCGGGAATGGTTCTCCGGGCTCATCACGCCGCGGGGCATCCGCGCCCAGGTGCTGCTCGACGAGATCAAGAGCGCCGGCCTTCCCAACGAGGCCATCGCCGTCTTCGTCAACAAGCATCTCGTCCGCAGCGAACCGCGCGGCGGCAGGACGTGGTTCGAGCTCTCGCACGATCGCCTCGTGAATCCGATCCGCACCTCGAATGCGGAATGGAACGTCGAACATCTGTCGCTCGTCCAGAGGCGGGCCGCGGAATGGGAAGCCACGGGACGAAAGCCCTATCTGCTTCTACGCGGCCGCCAATTGCTCGAGGCGAAGACGTGGGCCGGCGAGCCTGCGAATGCAGCATCTCTGCAGACACTCGAGAACCTCTTTCTCGAAACGAGCAAAGGTGTGCAAACACCGCTCGAAGCGAGCGCCACGGATTGGGATGTCGAGGGGCGGCCGGAAGAGAAGCTCCTGCGCGGAAAAGCGCTGCGCGACGCGGAGCGCACGGCGAGCGAGACGGGCGCCTGCCAATCCAGCCCCGAGGTCCGCACGTTCCTTGGAGAAAGCCGGGCCGCGCACAAGCGGCGCATGTTCGGAATCCAGTTCGCGATTTACGCGAGCCTGATTACCGTCTTGGCAATCGTGTATGCGGAAGGAGTTCACCTGAACCGGACCGCCGAGGTGAAAGAAACCAAGGAAGCCGCCGAAGATCATGCCAGCGTCCTGGTAGGGAACTACATCGACGCGGGTCAGGCGCTCGATCAGAACACGCTGGTTCAGGCGATCGACGCACAACAAAGGATCGACGAAATCAGGAAGGCCGCGGCTCCTGCGCCGCGAGCGAACAAGGTCACCATCCAATACTTCGTCAAGCCCGGCGACAGTCCGAAGTTGCGCAGCGCGCTGGCGGATCTCGGGTTCGAGATCGAAGATGCCCGGCCGCGTAAAAGTGACCCGACGAATAGCATCTGGTACGGACCTGGAGTGGCGGAGACGGACGTCAAACTGATCGCCTATGCGATCCTGCGTGCCGGCGGCGAGCTGCAGACTGTGCAAGGCATGGACGAGCCGAGGAACGGCGTGGTCGTGGGACACAACCAGCGCGTCGAAGACAATCCGCCGCTGACCACGGACGACATCGACAAACTAAGCCTCGGTCAACTTGAACGTCCATTGGCCGACCTGGTGACGGATCACGCCGAGGGAACGATCACCGCGTACGACCCGGAGAAGCGCACCGGCACCATTGATCAGGACGGCGAAACGATCCGGTTCCGACTCCCCCCCGGAAGAAGCGAGGTCGCGATCGGCGACGGTATCCATTTCGTCGTCTACAAGAACCCCCGCGGAGGGAAGTACGCCGTCAATCTGAAGCGGGTGGCGACGAGCGAGTCGTCCGTGGACTAGCTCGCCGACGTACTCGCCGAGCGATCGCGAACGCGATCACGCCGAACAGCGTCGCGAACGAGATCGCGCGTCCGATCACGAACGACTGTGGCCAGTACACGAATCGAATCGCGTGCCTCCCCTTCGGCACATACACGGAGAGAAAGGCGACATTCGCGCGTTGGGTTTTCACGCGACGGCCGTCGACGTAGGCGCGCCAGCCTTTCCAGGCTGACTCGGTGAGCACGATCCAGCCGTCGCCTTGCATGTCGGCATCGAGCTCGAAGCGGGCCATGCCGGTGCGGCGGATCTTCACGGTGCCGGGACCATTCGCGCGAGTCATCGAGACATCGCTCGTGGATGCGTCGATGGTAATCCAGGCGCGCTCGCGGAAATCGGCGACGCTCTTCATCGCTTCGAGCGCATCCTTCTCACTGAGGCCGAGCTGCACGTTGCGCGGGATGAAGGCGCGGTCAAGAACGTTCAGGTTCTCGAGCAGGATCACGTGGCGCTGTTGCGCGACCAGGCGCCAGCCCGGCGGCACCGGCAGCCAGATGCCGGCGATGGCGAAGCGGACGTTCATCATCGACACGAAGGGCTTGGTGATGTCATCGATGCGGTTGAAGAAGAACGGCTGGTGTACGGACCAGAGCGGGTAGGTCTTGAACAGCGGATCGAACGTCATCGCCTCGTAGCCGCGCGGATCTTCGAGTCCGTAGAACGCGTTCATGCCCGGGATCAGCGCGAGCCCTTGTCCGACGGCGCGGAACGGCTCGTGGATTTGGTTCATCGGCGCGAGCACCTGCATCGGCGGATAGGCGACGTCCATCGGAAATGATTTGTGAACGCCACCTTCGCTGACCATGCGCTGGCCGATGACGAGAAGAACGAGCGCCGGCGCCATCACGCGCAATGGCATGCGCAGCATGAGAACGAGCACGGCGACACCGAGGAAGAAAAGCTCGGAGAACTCGCGGAAGGACCCCCAGTTGCCGTAATCCTCAATGACGAAGGAGCGCTTGATCCAGAGCCGGCCGGCGGTCAGCACGATCAGCACGATGGCCATCGTGATCGCGGCGGCGCGGCGATCGTCGCGGCGGAGCATTTCTTCCACGCCCAGCGCCGCGAGCAGTGCGAAGGCCAGCGCGGCGCCGAACGCGAAGCGCACGTTGAGTGAGATGTCGTACAGCGGAACGTGCCGCAGGATCTGAACGACCGGCTTCCATGCCGAGTGAATGAGCAGACAGACGACGGCGAACGCGGTGAAGAACCAGGTCGTGCGCGAGCGCACGCGCCAGATCCCGTAGATCGCCAGCGCGAGGATGATGCTGCCGACCGCCGCGGTCTCGGCCTTCAGTCCCGCGGGACCGGGCTCGATCCAGCGACGGATGTGGAGGAAGGGGAAGAAGTTCGTCAGGACCGAGACACCGACTTCCAGCGGCGTCTCGAAGTGATCGACCTCGCTCAGGATCTTGCGCCACGGATACTCCGCGGTCTGCGGCACGGCTTCGAGGAATGGCAGGAGATAGATCGCGCAGAGCAATAGCGCGAGCAGGCCGGCGGCGAAGGCCACTCCGATCGCGCGCTCGCTCGGCCCCTTCGCGTTCTTCATCTCGAAAAGCGCGTAGGCCGCGCCGAGGGTCACGATGTGCAGCACGGTCTCCGGATGACCGGCGAGGATCAGCAGCGTGAGCGACGTCAGCAGAAACGCGCCCGAGCGAAATCCCGGCTCATGGACGACGCGCCGCGCTGCCAGCAGGACGAGCGGGAGATACGCCCAGCATCCGTGCGGCCAGAGCACATAGAGCGCGAGCGACGAGCAATAGGTCCATCCGACCGCGGCGACTGCGGCGGCGACGTCGCGGCATCCGAGCTCGCGCGCCAGCGCGAACGCGCCGATCGCCGCGACGAGGAACGTCATCGCCACGCTGAATGTGAAACTGAGCGGCGCCGGCAGTAAACACGCGATCAGCGTGAACGGGTGATACGCCGCCGGCTGCGCGGCCGCCGCGAGGATGTCACCGCAGAGGATGTACGGATTCCAGAGCGGCCACTCGCCATGGCGCAGCGACTCGCGCACGACGTGACGCCACGGAATCATCTGCGTGTAAATGTCGGTGGTGACGAAGTTGTGCGGACTGCCGATGCCGCGCAGCAGGCGGAGGGCATTGAGCGGCTCGCCGATGTACGCGGCATCGATCGGGCCGATCGCTTCGTTGGTCAGCAACGCTTTTCCCGCCAGCGCGAACGGGACGAGAAAGAGAAAGATCGCCGCGGCCCGCGAGAGCGGCTGAACGTGACGATGCACCAGCCACAGCACGAGAAGGGCGGTGGCGGAGTAAACGGCAAGAGCCATGCGCGCGGCAGTGTAGCGGGGGCGAGAGAGTTCGGGTTCACGCGGAGACGCGAGAGCGCGGAGAGGTAAGTCGCAATTTTTCTCTCCGCGACTCCGCGCCTCCGCGTGAAATCCCCCGTCGCGCACATGCAGGCGCGCAAAAACCCACCCGCGTCCCTCCATAATGGTGTCATGAGCCGAGCACTGTTCGGGGTCTGGGGGATCGATCTCAACGACGACGCGTTCGCGATGGCGCTGGCCGGCGCGGCGCTCCGGGGCGTCCGCAACGGCGTCGCCGAGCTCGCATTCGACGCCGTTCCACCAACCACACCGGCGAACGATGCCATCGCGAGCTGGAGAACATCCGGCGCGACACGCATCGAAGTGGATTCGTTCACGCCACCGCTGGAGATGACCTGGCTGAATGCGATGCTCGCGCTGATCGCAAAGGGCGTCTCGTTCCGCCGCGACGAGCCCGACGTGGCCGTGGCCTGGGAGTGGCCGCTGCGCATCGGTCTGCTGGGCGGCGACCGCGCGTCGGAGCTCGAGACGAGCCTCGATCGTTCGTCACTCCGGCGACTCGTCCGCTTTGTCACGCTCAGCGAGTCCGAGTCGGAATGCGAGCTCCTCCTCCTGCCACACAATCTCCGCACCAGCGTCGAGCTTGTGCTCGGCGCAACGACGCGCATCACCGCCGACTGCGTGATCGTGATGGGCGGCGCCAAGGTGGAGCCCGATCGCATCGAGCCGCTCCTGAACACGCTGCGCACCGACGTGCGCACTGCCGGCGTCGCCGTCGCTTCCGTGCCGAAGGAACAACGCGGCACCTGGCTGCACGCGATCGTGGCCAATCTCGCGCACAACCTGACCATCGACGAAGTGCTGCGCATCGCCGCAAATCAGACCGGATCCGCCGCTCCCCTTCTCGTCTGCTCGCGCAATCTCGCCGAGCTGGCGCGCGTCGCGCGTTACGTCGAGCGCGTCGGCAGAACGATGCGGCGCTCCCGATCGCGATCGGCGAGGATCACGCTGCATCCCGACACGGAATCGCGCTTCGGCAAATCGGTCGAGTCGATGGGCGAGATGCTGGAGCGCAACGCCGATCAGTTCAACTACGACTTCGAGCGCGACGAAGCCGCGGCGGTCGTGGAGCTTCGCAGGAGCGTGGAGAAGGCAACCACCGAGCGCCTTCGCGTGCCGCGGATGACGCGAGCCAAACCTCCCACGCCGCCGCAGTTTCCCTACCCTGACGTGATGCGCGAGCAGGAGATGTCCTTCGAAATCGAGGCCGCTCCCGCCGCCGCGCCGCCGGAACGTTTCGTGCGCGCCGATTTCTGTGACGAGAAGAAAGCATCCAGCCGCGCGGCGATCATCGATCCCGGGCATCCCTACTTTCTGCAGATTCGCATCGCGCCGAAGGGCGGCAAAGGCGCCGTTGCCGACATCGCCTTCGACGAATCGCAGCTTCCGCCATCGCCGAGCGGCCACGATCTCACCATCGCCTTCTTCGAGTTGCGCGAGAGCGGACACACACCCGCGTCGCCGCCGGCGCAGATGAGGATTCATCTTCCGTCGAACCGCGGCGAGAGCTCCACCGACGCCTGGTTTCCCGTGCTCACGCCGGCGAAGGACGACTTCGTCGCGCGTCTCGTCGTGCTGCACGAGACGCGCGTGCTGCAGACGCTCATCCTGCGCGCGCCGACCGGGGCGTCGCAGGAGGAGGTCGAGCTGAAGCAGGAGGCGATCGTGCGGCCGTCGCTCGAAGATCCCGGTCCGCGCCGCGCGTTCGACGCGGCGATCGTGCTCAATGACAGCGACGGCGTTCCCGCGGTCATGGCCATGACCCAAAAATCCGTCGCCTACAGAGAGCCGGTCGACATTCGCAACGCGATCGAGGCCATCACCGATGCGGTCAACAAGTTGACGAAGCTGGCCGACACCGAGGAGATCACGATCGACGATGAAGAGGTCGTGGGCGTTTTGATCGATCTCGCCAACCAGGGGAAGCTCCTCTCGAACTGGATCTCCAAGAATCTCCCGGCGGAGATCGCCGCCGCCGATCGCGTGCAGATCCTCGAGGCCCGCGAGGGAGCGTTCCTGCCGCTGGAGTTCGTGTACCCGTCCTACGCGCCGGAGTCGACGGCGAAGATCTGTCCCCACGGCAAATCCGAGCTCGCCCATCCGACGAAGACGAAATGTCCGAACGAGCGCGATCGCAACTTCGTCTGCCCCGCCGTCTTCTGGGGCTTCAGCCGCGTCCTGGAGCGCTTCCCGCATCCGCCCGAGGGAACGGAACCGCTCGACTATCGCCTCAGCACGCCGAAACCGGAGCGGATGAAACTCGAGCCGTTCGAATCGGCGCTCGTCGGAGCCAGCGCGAAAGTGCGCAACGACGACGTCAGCGGCGCGAACGGCGTCGTCTCGTCGATCAAGCCCTTGATGAAAGAAGTCTTCGTCGTCAAGAACTGGGACGAGTGGAGCGCGGAGATCAAAGAGCATTCGCCGTCGATGCTGCTGCTCTTTCCTCACTCCGAAGAACAGGACAAGATTCAAGCGCTGGAGATCGGGACGAAGTTCCTGAAGCTCTCGTTCCTGGAAAAGGAGTATGTCCGCCGCGACGATCGCGATCCCGGCCCCATCGTCCTGCTCCTCGGCTGCAGCACGACGCTGCCCCGCGTCCGCTTCCACAGCTTCGTCGCCGGATTCCGCGCCTTCGGCGCCTCGATCGTCGTGGGAACGCTGACGCTGATCCGCGGCCGCCATGCGACGCGCTTCGTCAAAGAATTCGTCGCCGCGCTTGCGAAACGCGCCGGCTCTCCCGATGCGACCTTCGGCGACGTGCTGCTCGACGTGAAACGAAGCATGCTCGCCGCCGGCGATCCGTTCGCGTTGACGCTCATCGCCTACGGCGACGCGGATTGGAGATTGTGATGTATCGCATTCATCTGCTTCCCGCGGAGTACGGCGACGCGATCGTCGTCGAGTACGGCGACACGCAACCTCCGAAACGCATCTTGATCGACGCCGGAACGGGGACGAACGCCTCGTATGCGTCGGTCCGCGACAGGATCAAGGAGATCGCGAAGGGCGACGGCGTGTTCGAGCTGCTGGTGGTCACGCACATCGATCTCGATCACATCGGCGGCGTGCTTCCGCTGCTCGACGATGCGAAGGCGCTGGGCCTCACGTTCAATGAGGTCTGGTTCAACGGCTACCAGCATCTGACCGACATCCTCGGCGCGAAGCAGGGTGAGAAGCTCACGTCGCGCATCGTCGCCGGCGAATATCCCTGGAACGAGGCGTTCAACCATGGACAGTCCGTAGTCGTTCCGGACGCCGGGCCGCTCCCGGCCATCCACGTCAACGGCATGAAGATCACGCTGCTCTCCCCCAAGCGCGAGCAGCTCGAGAAGCTCGAGAAGGTCTGGCGCGAAACGATCGAAGCGGCCGGTCTCGAACCGGGCGTCGGCGCAACGATGGCCCCCGAGGAAATCGATGACCTCCTCGGCGACGAAGCGATCGATGTCGCCGCGCTCGCGAAGAGCAAGTTCAGAACCGACACCACCGAACCAAACGGCAGCAGCATCGCCTTCATCGCCGAACATGATGGCAAGAGCGTCCTCTTCGGAGCCGACGCGTTCCCGGGCGTCCTCGCCGAATCACTGACGCGCCTCCCCGAAGACGAGCGCAAACGGATCTCGGTCTTCAAACTCCCCCATCACGGCAGCCGCAAGAACCTGAGTGTCGATCTGATGAAGCTCCTCGACTGCGAGACGTTTCTCATCTCGACGAACGGCAAGCGCTTCAGCCACCCGAACCGCGAGTCGATCGCCCGCGTGATCGCCCGCGGCGGCAAGTCCCGCCTCGTCTTCAACTACCGCTCGGAGTTCAACGAATGCTGGGATGACAAGGACCTCATGCACGAACATGGGTACAAGGTGGAGTACGGCGAAGATGGCGTGATCACTGTGGAGGTTTGAGTTTCTCGCGCTCTTCTTTGAGGGCGTCCAAAGCGGGACGGGGATCAAATTGCGCGCTCATTTGAAGCGTGCGCTTGCGACGAGCTTCGCAACGTTTTGCGCCGAAGCAACGAAGATTTCCAGACGCTCCGCCGGCGTGAGCTCGAGCAAGGCGCGCATGTGCGTTCGATCCACGCCATACCCCGGCTTGTCCTCCGGACGCTCCACTGGCTCCTGCCGCTCCTCGGTCATGCCGAAAGTGTACCTCGGCGCACTTGCCATCTGTTCGCACGCGCGTTACTTTCCTCCATATGTCCAAGTCGATCCGCTTGGCCCTCCTCTGCTTGACGTGTCTTTTTCCGGCGCTCTCCCGCGCGGCGGAGCCGCTCGTGCACGCGAAGCCTGCGCCGGACTTCGAACCGAGCGCGGCTTATCGTTGGCTCGAGATCTCGCTCGAGGCCACGGCGCGTGAAGTCGATCGCGTCGGCGCGCGGCCGACGATCATCTCGCGCACGCTCGCGGTCGGCGATGACGGCGATGTACGACGCCTGGGCGGCGTACGACGACGAAGGCGGTCGGCACGCGGCTCGGCGGCACGTTGCGCCGTCCGAAGAGCGAGCGCACCGACAGCGAACAAGCGAGAAGGCCATCGCCTATGCGACGTATCGCGCATTGATCGACGTCTATCCCGACGACAAGGTGTGGCTCGCGGAGCAGATGCGCGCCGCCGGCTTCGATCCGAACGACGAGACGATGGATCCGACGAACGCCGCAGGGCGTCGGCAACCTCGCCGCGAAGGCCGTCTGCGATTACCGCCATCACGACGGCGCGAATCAGCTCGGCGATGAGGTCGGCTCGAACGGCAAGGCCCTACTCCGACTACACCTTCTACGCGCCGGTGAACGCGCCCGGGAAAGATCGTCGATCCCGATCGCTGGCAGCCGCTCCCCTTCGTCCGACAAGAAAGGGGGCTCCTTCGATCCCGGGTTTCTCACGCCGCACTGGTATCGCGTCAAACCGTTCGCCCTCGATCGCGCCGATCAATTCCGCCCGCCGCCGCCGCCGCAGGTCGGCTCGGACGAGCTGAAGAAGGAAGTCGACGAGGTCATGCACTTCAACGCCACGCTGACCACGGAACAGAAAGCCACCGTCGAGTTCATGCGCGACGGCCCGCGCTCGACCGGACAATCGGGACACTGGCTGCGCTTCGCCGCAGGATGTGTCGCGGCGGGACACGGCAGACGCTCGATCAGGATGTGAAGCTGTTCTTCTCCGTCGCCAACGTGGCCATGGATGCGTTCATCGCCTGCTGGGAATCGAAGCGCTACTACGACAGCGTCGCGTCCCTGGACGCTCGTGCGCGTACTATTACGGCGACAAGGAAATCGAAGGTTGGATGGGACCTGGCAAAGGCGTCGCGAAGATGAAGGGCGACACGTGGCATCCCTACTCGCCCGACACGTTCATCACGCCGCCATTCCCGGGGTACGTCTCCGGCCACAGCACGGTGAGCGCAGCCTGCTCGAAGATGCTCGAGCTCTTCACCGGCAGCGACACCTTCGGCTTCGTCGAGCGTCGCAAAGCGGGCGCGCTCACGGAACCGGACGCCGACTGCCCGAAGTGCGACGTCGAACTGCCGCTGCCGACGTTCTCCGCCACGGCGGAAATGGCCGGCATCTCCCGCGTGATGGGCGGCTATCACATTCAGGCCGACAACATTCAAGGACTCGCTCTCGGGCGCAAGATCGCGACGTTCGAATGGCCGCGGATTCAGGCCTACTTCGACGGAACCGCCAAATAGTTGTCGGTTGTCGGTTGTCTGGGAGTCTCCGTCATCCTGAGCGAGGTGGTTGGGCGGGTGTGAGCGAAGGATCTCAAGCTTCGAAACACACGGCCCAAGCGCAGTTCGTCGCATGTTGAGATTCTTCGTCGCGCTCCGCCCCGTCGCGGCACGCCGCTCGGGGGCTCCGCCGACTCAGAATGACGGAAGCTGAGCAGCAGTACGATGGGCCCAATGCCACACCTCCCCCTGAACCGACAACCGACCACCGACAACCTGATCGCTCTCCTCACGCGATTCCTCACGCAGCTCATCAGCGAGACCAGCGGCCTCGCGCTCGAGGACACGCTCGTGCTCGCGCGGCAGGCGCCACAGCTCACGGAGGAGCCCGATCTCGCGCAGGTGATCGAAGAATTTCACGCGCTCCTCGGCCACTTTCGTCTCAATCAGACGTCGATCGAAACATTGCTCGGCCATCCCTTCTCGCAGGCTCTCGCCGAATTCTTCCGCGGCTTTCCGATTCCCTTTCGCGACGAGCACATTCATCTCACCGGCTCGCTCGCCGCGGAGTTCGTCGCGCCGCGGCTCGAAGAGCTGCTGGCCGGCCCGCACCGCGCGCTCTATGAAGCAAAGATCGCCGAAGTGTACGGACCCGAAAGCCTTCCGATCCGCAACGTCGCCGATGTCGATCGCCTGATCCGCCTCGGCGAAAACGACCGCTTCGATCGCTATCTCAAGATCCTCTACCTCCCGAAGCTGATCCTCAATACGCGCGAAGCGCATCGCCAGGCCGCGTATCACATGGCCAGCCGTCTCTATCGCACGGCCAACGTCGGCTCGATTCGCCTGAAGTTCACACTTTTTCGCGAGACCACCGATCCCACCGAACAGATCCCCGGCATCGCCGAGCTCACGCCCGACGATGTGATGCTCGGTCTCTATGAAGGCTTCCGCGCATTTCAGAGCGAGGTGAACGCCTTTCAGTTCATCCTCTCCCCCAGCTTCCGCAAAGAGCCCGGCTTCTACGACGCCACGCGCTATCCGTCGAAGCGCGCACACTTCGACGATCAGGTGCGGCAGATCGTGGAGCTCTTGAAAAAATATCCGGAGCTGCGCGACGTCGTCACCGAAGTCGACACTGTCGGCAGCGAGCGCGGCTTCTATCGCAAGACGCACTTCCAGGAGATGCGCGTCGGCATGCGCAAACTGCAAGCCTACGGCTTCCGCACGCGCAGCCATCACGGCGAGACCTGGAACACGCTGCGCCAGGGCGTGCAGGCCGTCGACAACGCCATGAACATCTGGCACGTCGAGGCGATCGAACACGGCCTCAGCCTCGGCATCAATCCCAACTTCTACTTTCACTCCATCCTCCAGCGCGCGCTGCACGCGAATCGGCGGAGAGAGGGAGTGCGACCCGGGACGCGCGAGCACATGGAACTGGTCGACATGGACTGGACCGGCCGCGACGAGCATCCTCGACAAGCTCGTCGCCGGCGAGCCGCTTGACGCCAGCGAGGGCACTCTCGCCACCAAGACGAAGTTCCATCACGCCGGCGAGGTCGAGCACTACCAGCACGACGTGCTCAATCGAATGATCGACAAGCGACTCACACTGGTCTCGCTGCCGTCGTCGAACAAGAAGCTCACCGGCGAGCTGGCCGAATACAAAGACCACCCTTTCTCCTGGTGGGAAAAGAAAGGTCTCCGCCTCGGCGTCGGCACCGACAACGACATCACGCTCAGCACGAGCTTCCTTCGCGAAATGCTGATCCTGCTCTACACCGATCCGCTGGAACTCAAGATCACCAAACTGCTCATCGTCGCCACCGGAGAATCGCGCCGGCCGTATCTATCGCATCTGCTGTGGCAGATGCGAAACGCGAAGTAGCGTCTCCGTTGTCGGTTGTCCGTTGTCGGTTGTCAGCGTACGCCGCAATTCACAGACAACCGACAACGGACAACCGACAACCTGATTTCACGCTAGACTCGCCTCGAGGAACCCTTCGTCCAATGACCCTCCATCCGGCCGCGCGCTACGTCGCGTTGGTCGTTCTGCTCGCGGTCGCACTGACGGTGCTGAGCCTTGCGGCGATTCTGCTGCAGCCGTCGGAGAACGTCAGCCTCGTCTATCCCGCCACCGGCCTGGCCGTCGCGCTCCTCTGGGGCTTCGGCTTGCGCTGGTGGCCGTCGGTCGTGCTCGCGCAATTCGCGCTCAGCTACCGCGCATCGAACTCCCTCTGGGTCGCCCTCCTCGTCACCGCAACCGAGCTGCTGGTGGTCGTCGCCTTCTGCGCCGTCGCGCGGCACTTCCGCCTCTCACGCGAGCTGGCTCGCGTACGCGACGTCACGATCTTCGTCGTCGCCGCCTTCCTTACGACCAGCATCGGCGGCGTCGTCACGGCGGTTGGCGAGACGTTCTTCGAAAGACGCTCGAGCGCGCAGATCACGTTCGACGCGTTCTCGTTCTGGCTCTCCGACTTCGTGAGCCTGCTCATCTTCGTTCCGCTGATCCTCGGCTGGCGCCGATGGCCATTCGCCACGCGCAACGCATTTCAGCGCTGGCTCGCGCTCTCGGCGCTGCTCATCACCATCGGCGCAGCCATCGCCGCCACCGGTGATCCGGCATCGTCCGCGCTGTTCGTCCTCCTGCCGATCGTCGTCTTCACGGCGATCGTGGCCGGTGTTCCCGGTACCGCCGCCGCCGGCACGATCCTGCTCTTCATGCTCCTCGGCATCCGCGATCGGCGACACGAGTCGCTCATCGATTCGATCATCCCCGTCATCTTCATCGGCACCGCAACGGCCACCGGCTACTTCCTCGCCGCGGTGTGGGGCGAGCGCGAGCAGGGCGCGAAGCGACTCTTCCATCTGGCGCACCACGATCCGCTCACCGGGATGTACAACCGCCACGAGCTCGAGTCGCGTCTCCAAAAAGCGGTCAAAGCCGGACCGCCCTCCGCGCACGCGCTTCTCTATCTCGATCTCGATCAGTTCAAGCTCGTCAACGACACCTGCGGTCACCTGGCCGGCGACCGCATGTTGCAGGAGCTCTCCGCCGAACTGCAGCGCAGCGCGCCGCAAGGCGCAAGCTTCGCGCGGCTCGGCGGCGACGAATTCGCCTGCATTCTCATCGACGCCACGACCGACAGCGCGCTGTCCGTCGCCAACGCGTTGCACGACACCACCGCGCGCTATCGCTTCCGCCTCGGCTCGATGAGCTTCGCCGTCGGCGTCAGCATCGGCATCACGTTGTTCCCTGACGAAGCAGGCGACACGGCCGATGCCGTCCTCGGACGCGCCGACGTCGCCTGCTACGTGGCGAAGGAAGACGGACGCCACCGCTCGCACGTCTACCTCCCGCGCGACGAGGTCATGGTCAAGTGGCACTCGGCGATCCACGAGATCTCGCAGCTCGAAATGGCGATGCAGAACGGGAGTATGCAGCTCTATCGGCAGTCGATCGTCGACATCAGCGGCGGCACGTCGCCGAATTTCCACGAAGTCCTGCTCCGGCTTTCCGATGCCGACGGCGTGCGCACCAGCGCCGAGTTCCTCCCTGTCGCCCAGCGCTTCGGCCTCATGGACCGCATCGACCGCTGGGTGCTCGACCACGCCTGCCAGTACCTCGCCTCCCGCGGCGATCCCACCCTCAAGCTCAGCGTGAACGTCTCGGGATCGACGTTCAACGATCCCGGCTTCTACGAAATGGTCATCGCGCTGCCGAAACGCTACGGCATCGATCCGAATCAACTCTGCCTCGAAGTCACCGAGGGAGTGATGATCCACCGATTGCGCCAGGCGGTGGACGCGATGAAAAACCTGCGCGCCCGCGGCTTCGACCTCGCCCTCGACGATTTCGGCGCCGGCGTCGCCAGCTTCGCCTACCTGCAGGAACTGCCCGTCACCTACGTCAAGATCGACGGCCGCATCGTGCGCGATCTCTGTACCGACCCCGCCAGTGAAGTCATCGTTGGCTCGCTCGTGAAGCTCGCGCGCCTGCGCGACATCGAGTGCATCGCCGAATGGGTCGAAAGCGAAGAAGCCATCGACCGCCTCCGCACCCTCGGCGTGCGTTACGCGCAAGGCTTCCACCTCGACGTCCCCAGTCCGCTCAGCTCATTACAGAGCGCATCCGCAATTCGCATCACGGGATGACGACACTGTCGTCTTCGCCTCGCCTCTCTTCGCTCAGGATCTCGAGGCGGTTCCGGAAATCAGCAGCAATCCGGCTGGCTTGATTTCGAGCATAAAGCCCTTATGAACGGCTTGTCTCATTCGCGGAGGCCCCAAATATACCAATTGAATGAGCTGGTCGAACACTTCATGGGTTTCGCTATGATTTGTGTCATCAATCGGTCCAGCGAGAGGAGAAGCCATGCAAACATTGGTGAGAGTTCGCGTTCAGGCGCACGGGGGAAAATACCTTGGGCCGGCGGTGGCGGGCGGGCCGCCGCTGCTCACGGTTTCGTGGGCGGGCCAGGCGCCGATCGGACCGTGCATTTTCCCGACTGGCAGCTCGGGAGTAGTTGTCTCCGCCAGCGAGCGTCCGGCGAACGCCTCGCCTTATCCCATCACGGTGCAGCCCTCGAAGGTACCGAATGATTACACGCCGGGAACGTACTACCTGGTGCCGCCAGCCACGGGGCCGGACTCGTATCTGATCGTCGCGCTCGATTTGCCTGAGGGAGTCGCCACCGAAGTGACGTTCAGCGTGCAGGCCTTCTCGACGGCGCCGGTGCCAGGTTCGGCGACTGCGATCGTGACGGGTGGAGTGAACCAGATCGACGAACCGGGCGTCGTCGTTCTCGTTCCCGGTCTTCGCATTACCGACATCGTGGTGACGAGCGAGTCATCGAGCACGAAAATCACCGCGAACGTGGCGATGATGTGCGGCTGCGCCATTACACCGAACTACGCATTGCCCGCCGAACCCTACTGGCCCGCCTACGAGTTCAACGTCGCCGCGCAGGTGCAGGGTTACGGGAAACCAGTGATGCTCGAGTGCACCGGTACGAGCACCTTCGAGACGACGCTGCCCTTTCCGGTTTCGATCGGGACCCTGGTGAGCATCATCGCCGCACAAACGTCCCTCCAGAACAACAATTCGCTGGACACGGCGGTGGTGGCCATACCCACGCAGCCGTGACCTCGACAAAACGCGTTTCGGCCACTTCCTTCTTTCCGCTGGGAAGTCACCCCTGTTGCGAGCATACTTGTCGAACCGTCCCATTCACACAGGAGGCCACACATGCGTCCCAATGGTCCTCGTCTGGGCTCACTCTCGCAACGCGTCGCTCTCGCGGCTGCGCTTTCTTTTTTCATCTTCGCGGACATGTGCCCCAAAAAAGAGACCGCCAAGCCGGCCGAACCGAGGACGCTCGCGCTACGGCCGCCCGCGATCGCTGTCTCCTCCACTCTGCCAGTCGACATCCCCGGCGGTGCGCTGACGGCGACGCTCTCACTGGCGTCGGATTTTGCGTGGAGTGAGTTCTTCGCGCTCAACTGGCCGGCTGTTCCGCAGACCGGGCAACCTGGAACGCGCGGCGTTGCGGATACGAGCCGCAAATTCGGCGAGCCTGGTCCGCTTGTGTGGGAGACCTATCGCTCCAAGGTCGAGATCTTTCCAGGCGACGGCGCGCCTCCGGGTTACACCTCGAACGGCGCTCCCGACTACGGCTTCGATGCTGCGCCGGCCTACAACTATCTGCAGCCGGTACCTCCGTGCAGCGGTCAGGCGCCGGCGGCCGCGCCTCCCTTCGTCAATCTCGATGAAGTGACCCAGATCGGGCTCGACACGATGTTCGCGGGAATCGTCCCGCAGGCACCGACGCCGGTGAACAGCGATCCGCAGCGGATCCGCTTCATGGTGAAAGCGAACCGCGTTCAATACTCCTACGTCGCCGCGAACGGATTCTGGAATCACGGCGGCAACTTCTACGACGACGTCAACCTGTTTACCAACGCGCTCAAGACCAATCAGGTTCCACCTCCGCCGACAAATCCAGGAGACCCGGTGGTGATCTTCTTCCCGGCCGGAACCGTCGAAGTGAAGGCTGGTTGGAGAACGCTTGCGCCGGCGGAAGATCCGAAACGTTTTCACACCACGACCGTCCGCTACTACGAGAACGCCGGCACGGGCGGCACGAGTCCGACGCCCTGCTACCGCGACGCGATATGGGGACTGGTGGCCCTGCACATCATCCAGAAGACGCCGAGTGCACCCACGTTCATCTATGCCACGTTCGAGCAGGCCGACAACATCCGCAGCGGCGTCAACGGCCAGCCTGTCGAGGACGAGAACGGAAACACTATCAACCCACCGCCTCCACACCGGCAGCCGACCACGCCCTTTCCGATCTACACCGACGGCTACGATCCGGTGAAGCACCAGCCCGATCCGCACGTTGCGGTCGACAGGCCGTTTTGCTCGGTTCACGGCGTCCAGATCTTCTACAAGAACCTCTCGCCCGGTCTGCCCAAGGGAACCTCGCCCACCGACGGAATCTGCATCAACTCGCGCTACTTCCCGATTCCCCCCGACGTCATCGACGCCAACGTCAAGGCGCATCAGGCGCTGGCCGCGGCCAATGCCGGCGGGCCATGGCAATACTACAAGCTCGTCAACGTGCAGTGGCGGCCGTTCAACCCCGATCAGATCGACCGTACCGATCCGAACGCGCCGAACAATGAGGCAACGTTCAATCTCGCCAACATCGTCGTCGAGACCAACAACACCCTGCAGCAATTCCAGGGAGCGCTGATCGCGAACGGACCCGACGCCGGCGTGAAGACGTCGTTCAACAATGCGGGCGGTACGTTCAACAACGTCCACATCGTGGGACCGGGACAATACCAGGCATTCAATATGGGCGGATGCATGGGCTGTCATGGGAACGCCCAGGTAGCCGGCACAGACTTCAGCTTCATTCTCAATTTCGGCGGCGTCAATTTCCCCGAGTACCCGGAGGCGGCGCTCGATGCCCGCCGCAGCGCCCAGTACCTCAAGGGATTCCCCGCGCACTGAGCGAACGCCGCACGAACGGAAGGAGACGAACATGGCCACGGTCTACAAGATCCATCCCGCGATCGGCGTCGCCCGCATCGGCACGAGCTCGCAGTTCTACATCGCTCCGGAAACCGGCGGCGGCCTTCCCACCGATCCGAACACCGGGCAGCCGGTGACCAGCTTCCGGGACTCCGACGGATGCCTGCTCAAACAGGCGCAGCGCTTTCGCGTCTTTTCCTATGACGACACCAATCCGAACGACCCCGGCACCGAGGTAACCGCCGGCAGCGGCGGCGTGACGGCGATCGAGTGGACGGTGTACCTCGCCAATAAGAAGGCGTGCTGGTACCAGTTCGAGCAGCTCACCGGATCGAAGATGGAGGGGGACAAAGGCTACATTGCCAATGGGCCGGTACTCAATCCGCTGCGCAACTGTCGGGTCACGGATCCCGCGAAGCGGCAGGGCTTGATCATCGACCCGGGCCCGCGAACGGTCGGCGGCAGTAGCAACCCGGTGTCGGCCGAATTCAATGTCACGGGTGAGTTCAGCGATCCCGCCAGCGTGAAGCCGTACTCGGTCACCACTCTCGGCTCGATCCAGCTCGACGGAAACGGGAACCTCCTCGTGCTGGCGGCCAATGGTGCCTCCGGTACGACAAATCTCTTTCCGACGGAGGGCGTCGCCGATTGCACTGCCCCACCTCCCGTCGATCCGCCGCGGTCGCCGTACGAATACATCCTCACGATGTATGCGAACAACGACGGCTGGTTCGACGACCTTGCCGACGGGCCGGTGAATGCGACGATCGTTCTCGACAGCGGTGCGAGCGTCGCGGCCGATGTTCCCGCCTGGTGTCTCGCCGTCCCGCCGAAATACGCGCCGCAGATCATGAACCAGGTCACGCTCTACGACACGATGTACGACGTCGCGGTGAGGACGCAGAACTACAACCCGGAACTGTACACGGAAGCGGGAGGCTTCAATCCGAACTACCTCGTCGATTTCGAGAATGAGGTCGCGCCGATCATCAACCGGCCGAGTTTCTATCAATGGGTTGCCGAGATTCCGCCGCAGGGTGTCAGCCAGCACATCGGTATCACTCAGGGCGCAGGCGCGGATTTTCCGCTTTACATTGTCCGCTCGCCCGCGGTACAGGACGGCACAAACCTCGGCGTCAATCTGATGCCGAAGCTCGCCGGCGACAACCCGATCACGGACAACACGATGTCGAAGTACCTCACGCTGACGCAGACGCAGTACTTTCTCGTGCAGCAGTGGGTGCTCGGCAAGGTCCTCCCCGCGGGAACGAGCCGCCCCGCGCCGCCGCCGGCAGCGGCGATCGATCGCGCCGCGCTGGAGAACTGCGTCGGCGGCGCGTTCTGTCCCGGGATCGAGATGACCTGGATCTGCCGCAACACATCGATCTATTCACAACCGTTCCGCATCCGTCCGGCGGCGAATCCGCAGCAGGGAAATCTCAGCCAGACCAATGGCAACGACAACGACTACAGCACTGACGGCGTCGAGCCGGGCGACATCATCAAATACATGGCTCAGCCGTGGCAGGCCGACTTCAATGAGTGCTCCAACCAGCCGATCAATCCGGACACAAAAACCAACGACACATCCTTGAACCAGCCTGCGGTGACGTTCTGGTGGTGGCCGGCACAGCGCCCGTTCTTCGTCTATCCGAGCGTCGACAACCCGGCCGGCGAGCAACTGGCGTGGACGCGTGGCTTCCTCAACGATCCCCCCACTGCCACGATCAGCACGCCGAATCTCGGCGACATGCAGATGGTGGTGTGCTGGAAGGACATGGGCTTCATCGTTCTTCAGCAAGGCCCGACAGGACCGCAATACGTCGAGGTCGAGCGGTGCACGGAAGCGATCGAAGGGTACCGTCCTCCCGGAACGATCGATGCGCTGCAGGCGATTCGTCCCAGAGGGAATGTTGCTCCGCGCGCGGTTCGAAGGGCCAGGCGGATTCCCGCGCACGAGTGATCCGATGACCGCGCGCCGGGACGTCATCGTCGCCGGCGCGGGTCCGGCCGGACTGGCGCTCGCGCTCGAGCTGTCGCGCGAGCCGGCGCTCTCCGTCGCCGTCGTCGACTCGCTGCGGCCGCGGCGAACACGCCTCGGCGAGACGCTCGCTCCCGACGCAGGACCGCTCCTCGCCCACCTCGGCGTCGATGCGTTCGCGGCCGGAGAGCACGCACGCTGCCAGGGGACGATCGCGGTCTGGGGAAGCGACGAGCCGCACTACAACGACTTTCTCTATCACCCCAGCGGCCACGGCTGGCGCCTCGATCGCGAGCGTTTCGACGCTGCGCTCGCCGAGGAGGCGCGGCGGCGCGGAGTGGTCTGGATTGAAGGGCAGGTTGGATCCATGTCGCGCCGGAGCGACGACTGGCAGGGGACCATCGGCGATGACAAGACCTCAGCACTCATCATCGTCGACGCCACCGGCCGGCAGGCGATCCTCGCGCAGCGCCTCGGCGCGAAACGTCTCGTCGCCGACACGCTCGTCGGAATTGCCGGCGTCTTCGAGAACATGCACGCGCTCATCGAAGAACGATGGGCGCTGATCGAGGCGCGGCGAGACGGGTGGGGCTACTCCGCCGTTCTGCCCGATGGCCGCATCGCCGTCGTAGCCATGACTGACTCAGACCTCGCACACGCGGCGCGACTTCACGATGCGCACGCCTGGCGCGAATGGATCGACGAGCTGCCGCGAATCCGTGAGCGGGTAGCGCGAGCGACACTGGTCGAGGGCCCGACCGTCGCGTCATCGGCCTCTCATCAACTCGATCGACTGACCGGTGACGGCTGGCTCGCCGTCGGCGACGCCGCCACGGCGTTGGACCCCCTCTCCTCACAAGGGATTTCGAAGGCGCTCCGTTCCGGGATCCGCGCAGCGCAGGCAATCCGCGAGTGGCTGGCTGGAGACTCGCGCTCCTTCGAGTCCTACGCGACCGCCATCGCCGCTGAGTACGATGCATATCTCGCTGCCCGCAGCCGTTATTACGCGATGGAGCGCCGATGGAACGACGCGCCGTTCTGGCAGCGGCGGATTTAACTCTGCCTGCACTCCTCCGACTTCTTTTTCGAGTGACGTCGTGAGCGTAGCTGCGCTCGACAAGGCGTACGCCGCCGTGGATGAGCTGACCGGCTTTCCCGCCGTCGTCTATCCCCACTCGATTCCCGTCCTCGCCGATGTCTACACCATGCTCCCAGTGTCTCTCGCGCATACGGCAACGCTCGCGTGAGCACCCATTCGAGACCGACGCGACTCGTTCCGCCGTAGATGCCTTCCTCGTCATCGGATGCCGCGTTGGTCGTGCGTCGAATGAATGGCTGATCCTCCGTCGTCGACAACATGCACCCGAATGTCACCGACGTTGCACACGTCGACGTGTCCTGAAAAAACATGGACACCTGAAAAGATCACCGCTCCGACCGTGCATAGGTATCGAGTCCAGACGTCAAGGTGGAGACCGATTGAACGCCCCTGAGAAGCCGTCAGGGCTCTTCCTTCGCAATCAGCGTCTGCATTACGACCCATTACGCATCTCCATCCCTTGTCTCCCATCTCTGTTGTTCTCCCATCGCTGACGCAGATCGAAATGTAAGGCATCGAACAAATCGAGCGCACGCTCCCACTCATCGGAAATACGCTCGATCCAACGCCCGATACTGCACGGCCTCCGCGAGATGCGACGAGTCGATTCGCTCGGCCGCCGCGAGATCCGCGATTGTGCGCGAGACCTTGAGAATGCGGTCGTGCGCACGCGCGGAGAGTCCGAGGCGTTCGATGGCCGCGGTGAGTAATCGTCTTGATGGCGGGTCGAGATCGCAGTGGCGGCGCATGAGGCGGGAGGTCATTTCGGCGTTGCATTGAATGGAGGCGCGGCGGAAGCGTTCGCGCTGGATCTCGCGTGCGGCTTCGACGCGATCGCGGATGGAAGTCGAGGCTTCGGCGGGATCGACGGATGCGATTTCGTCGGCGGTCAGCGCTGCGACTTCGACTTGCAGGTCGATGCGATCGAGGAGCGGGCCGGAGATGCGCGCGAGGTAGCGGGCGATCTGGTGCGGTGTGCAGATGCAATCTTTTCGTGGATCGTTATAGAAGCCACAGGGACATGGATTCAAGGCCGCGGCAAGGACAAAGCGCGCGGGGAATGTCAGTGTGCGCGCGGCGCGGGCGATGGTGACGAAGCCGTCTTCGACGGGCTGACGCATGACTTCGAGCGTTTCGCGGCGAAACTCCGGGAGCTCGTCGAGGAAGAGGACGCCGTTGTGCGCGAGGCTCACCTCGCCGGGACGCACGAGCGGGCCGCCGCCGGCCATGCCGGCGGTGGAGATGGTGTGATGCGGCGCGCGGAACGGGCGGCGCGAGAGGAGGCCGCTGCCCGCGGGGAGGACTCCGGCGATGGAGTGGATCTTGGTCGTGGCGATCGCTTCGTCGAGCGAGGGGCGCGGAAGGATCGTCGACAGTCGCTTGGCGAGCATCGTCTTTCCGGACCCCGGCGGGCCGATCATCATCACGTTGTGGCCGCCGGACGCGGCGACTTCGAGCGCACGCTTCGCCTGCGCCTGGCCTCGCACATCCGCGAAGTCGGCGCCTTCGACGATGCGCTCCCCGGTGGTCGTCGAGATCGAGGGAGCGATGGTCTGCTTACCGTTGAGATGGTCGAGCAGCGGGAGGAGGTGCGGCGCGCCGACGACGCGCATGCGCTGCACGGCCGCGGCTTCGTTGGCGTTGGGCTCGGGGACGATGAGCTCGCGGATCGAGGTGTCGCCGGCGAGCGCGGCGGAAATCGCCAGCGTGCCCCGCACCGGAGTGAGTGTGCCGTCGAGGGAGAGCTCGCCGACGAAGACGCGTGCGGCGACGTCGGATTCGTGAATGACCTCGAGGGCGAGAAGGATGCCGAGGGCGATGGGCAGGTCGAAGCCCGACCCTTCCTTGCGCACGTCGGCGGGCGAGAGGTTGACGGTGATGGTGCGGGAGGGGAAGTAGAACCCGCAGTTGACGAGGGCCGAACGTACGCGCGAGTACGATTCCCGCACGGCGGCGTCAGGCAGACCTACGAGTGAGAACGCCGGCTGCTGCGCGCAGCGCGCGTCCACCTCGATGACGATTCGAACTGCATCAATTCCGAGTGTCGCGGCACTCCATACTTTTGAGAGCATGGTGGGCGACCCGCGGAAGTCCCTGAAGCCGAGGCTACCTCGGACATGCGCGCCGAGGCAAGAGCGGTTGGCTGATTTTCTAGTCGGCGAGTCTTCGAGTCGTCCAGTCGGCGAGGCGCACGGGCTCAGAGGCTCAGAGGCTCAGAGAGGACCGGGCATAGACTCTGCGACTAGTAGACTCGGCGACTGGAAGACTAGACGACTAGAAGACTCGCCGACGCGATCGACCAAGGAGAAAAAACACCAATGCGCCTTGCCATCCCCCACCACATCACCCGCGCGGCGGCTCGCCTTCGGCTGGACGCACGGCTCATGGAGCTTCTCGGGCAATTCGGCGATCGCGCGGAGGAGGTCAGTCATGAGTGGCGGGGCGACACGATGCATTTTCGAGGAAAGGCGAGCGGGCTGAAGGTCGAAGGGACGATCGAGGTGACTGACTCGGAGATCATCCTCGAGAGCAAGCTGCCGTTCTTCGCGAAGCCCTTCGAATCGCGTATCCGGCAGTCGGTGGAGCTCGAGGCGGAGAAAATGTTTCGCGCATAGCGCGACCTCGCGTCATGGGTTCGATGAAACGCTGAGCCTTCTTCCGACACTACCTGTGTCAGGGAGGCTGCTCATGGACGCTACCGCGAAGCTCATAGCCATCGTCGCGTTGGCCGCGTTCGCTACCGAACGGATTCTGGCAACCGCGAATTACCTCATGGACTCCGAGCGTCTCCACGCTCTCAAACATGCTCTCGCCGCGAAGATGCGTGCGAAGGAGGAGCGCCGCGTCGTCCTGCTGGCGCTGGCGGGAGCCATCGCGCTCCTCGTCGTCGACCGCACGGGCGTTCGGATCCTTCGCATCCTGCAGGGCGACGCCGCGCCGCGTTTTCTCGATTACTGGCTGACGTGGCTTGTCCTCTTCGCCGGCGCCGATCGCGCGCGCGATCTGCTCCAGGGTACGAAGAGTGCCGCGCCTGCGACGAAGCCGACTCCGGTCGTGAAGGTGCAGCTCGACGGCCCGAACGAAATCCGCGAGCTGCGTCAAGCGAGTTGAGTCATGCCGACGATCACCGTCTTCGTCGCGGACACGGAGGATCAGCAGCGCAAGCGGCGGCGCGCGCGGCGCCTGGCGGCGCTCATCATCTTCGGCATCGCCGCGGCGTTCGGCTTCTCGCGGGAGTCGACGCCGATCGCGAAACGATCCCCGCGATCGCCCCAGGGCGTTATCGATGTGAAGCCGGAACCCAAACCGGACGTTCTTCCGCCCGACGACTTCCGCGAGTACGACACGCCGATCGGTCCGCTGCCGGGGCCGGGAGCGATCGTCGCTCCCGCGATCCTGGATTTCGGCGAGCGTCCGCTCGACAGCGTCGGTGCCGCGCAACTCGTAACGATTCGCAATGATGGTGGGCATCCGCTCGATCGCGTGACGACGTCGATCACGGGTCCGTTCGCCGTCACCAGCGGATGCATCGCTCCGATTCTCCCCGGCAGCGACTGCGCTGCCGCCGTCGTCTTCGCGCCGCAGGTCGCCGGCGCGTCGTCCGGCGAGCTCACGATCCATGCGGGTGAAGGGCGGCGGATCGTGCGACTCGTCGGCCGCGCAGCGGCGCCGCAGATCGCCGACGACGCGCTAGACGATGCGGATTGGGATGCCGATGCGGACGCCGAGGTCCCCACGGACGCAGCAGAGAGCGGACATCCGCATCATCTCTGCATCAATCCGACGAGCATTCGCTTCGTTCGCAGCGGACTCGACACGATCACGCTGACGAATCCCGATGAGGCGCCGATTCAGGTCACGAGCATCCGATTGTCCGGAAGCGAGGGCCGGCCGGTGCGCGGCTATGAAATCGCCGGGGATGTTTGCGTGAAAACGATGGCGCCGGGCGAGCAGTGCCGGTTCACGATCCTGGCAAGTCCGCTCGCCTTGAGCACGGGCGAACGGATCAACGTCGAAGTGATTTACGACTTGGCCGAGCGCCAGAGGATGGCCTCGACGGCCGTGGCGATCGCGAACGCTCGCTAATCGACGTTGAGGATCTTCTTCAACGCATCGACGTTGGGATCGACGAACAGGCGCCCATCGACTTCAACCGCCGGGTCCGAGCCGAGGTGAAACACGTTCTTGTACTCCTCGGGGCGCACCATTTCGTGCGCGACGCGGAACTGCGTGAGAAACCCTGCGATGAGACTCGTTTTGTGCTTTTGACTTCCGGGGAAAAACCTAACGGTCATGTTACGGCTCCCCTCCCTTCCCGAACTGCCTCCCGTTTTTTACGGATCGAGTAACCTTAGGCCTGAAATGGGCTGAAGTCAAATAACGTGGGTCGGCGGGGCCGCCGGTTGTCGGTTCTCGGTTGTCGGTTGTCCGGGACGAGTCGCCATTCGCCCAGTCGCCCAGTCGCCCAATCGCCGAGGAAATCGTTGAAGAGCTGGACGACTCGCAGACTCGACGACTGGGAGACCCGACGACTCCATCCCGGACAACCGACAACCGATAACCGACAACCGGCGGCTACGCCACCACCGTCTCGCGGTACTGAATCTCATATAGCCGCCGATACAGTCCGCCGTGCTGCATGAGCTCATCGTGGGTGCCGCGCTCGCGGATCTCGCCGTGGTGGAAGACGAGGATCGTGTCGGCGGAGCGGATCGTGGAGAGACGATGGGCGATGACGATCGAGGTGCGGCCTTCGAGCAGGGCCTGGATGGCTTCCTGGATCAGCACCTCGGTCTCGGTGTCGATCGAGGACGTCGCTTCGTCGAGGATGAGCACCGGCGGGTTGAAGGCGAGGGCGCGCGCGAAGGAGAGGAGCTGCTTCTCGCCGACGGAAAGTCCGGCGCCGCGCTCGCGCACCTGCGACGCGTAGCCATCCGGCAGGCGGGAGATGAAGCGATCGGCCTGCACGCGCTGCGCGGCGAGGCGAATCCGCTCCTCGGAGATGTCCGCGTCGCCGAGGGAAATGTTCTCGGCGATGTTGCCGGTGAAGAGGAAAAAGTCCTGCTGCACGATGGCGAAGATGCGCCGCAGCGACTGCATCGAGTATTGGCGGATGTCGACGCCGTTGATCAGGATCTCGCCGCGCTGAATGTCGTAGAAACGCAGGAGCAGCGAGGTGACTGTGGTCTTCCCCGCGCCGGTGTGTCCGACGAGCGCGATGCGATCGCCGCGATTGACGCGGAAGGAGACGTTCTTCAGAACCCAATCGGGCTCGTTATAGGCGAACCAGACGTTGCGCAGCTCGATCGATTCGAAGTGATCGATCTCCAGCGTTCCCTCGTCCTTGAACTTGCGCCTTCGTGTCGAGCAGTTTGAAGATCCGCTCGCTCGCGGCCATGGCCGCCTGCAGGATGTTGTACTTCTCGGAGAGGTCCGAGATCGGCTGGTAGAAGCGCTGCGAGTACTGGAAAAACGCCACGAGCGCGCCGACGGAGAGCGTCCCCTGAATGACCTTCCCGCCGCCATACCAGACGATGAGCGCGACGCCGATCGTTTCGATCAGCTCGATCACCGGGTAGAAGACCGAGTAGTAGAAGATCGAATCGAGGTTGGCGTCGCGATGGCGGACGTTCAACTCGTCGAACTTCTCCGCCTCGCGCTCCTCGCGATTGAAGAGCTGCACGGTCGACATCCCGGAGATGTGCTCCTGGAGGAAGGCGTTGATGGCGGCGATGCGCGAGCGCACCTGCCGATACGTGATGCGCGCGCCGCGGCGGAACCAGATCGAGGCGAGGACGATGAACGGCGTGATCGAGAACAGGACGATGCGCCATGCGCCAGTTCATCCAGAAGAGCACGCCGACGATGCCGACGAGGACGAAGATGTCGCCGAAGATGGCGACGAAGCCGGCGGTGAAGAGGTCGTTGAGCGCATCGACGTCGGTCGTGACCCGCGTCATGAGACGGCCGACGGGATTGCGATCGAAGAACTGCAGATCGAGGCGCTGCAAGTGCCCGAAGATCTGCTTGCGCAGGTCGTACATGATGTACTGACCCATCAGGTTCATCAGCACCATCTGCGTGTAGAGAACCGCGAACCCGCCAACGAGCGTGAAGAGATAGAGCGCCGCCGCGACGTTGATGCCTTGCAGCGGAGTCGAGATGCGAAGCCGTTCGCCACCAGCCACTCCCCGACCTTCCGGCTGATGCCGAGCGGCTCGCTCCCGACGACCGGCTTCACGAAGAGATCGATCGCGACGGCGGTAATCGCCGGTCCCGCGATCTCGAAGACCGAGGAGATGATGACGAGAACGACCGACACGCCCGCACGCCACCGATACGGCCGCAAATACTTCATCAGCCGCCACGTGAGGTGGGGATCGAAAGCCTTGGCGCCTTCGTCTTCGTGTTTTTCGATTTCCGACATGAATTTGTTGTCAGTTGTCAGTTGTCGGTTGTCTGTGAAGTTGCGCCCAGTCGAAAAGTCCCGGACAACTGACAACCGACAACTGACAACCGCGTTCGAGTGCGCTGAAGCAACTCACGCAATCTCCTCCAGCTCCGCTTCAATCGTCTGTCTTCGATAAATGTCCGCGTAATAGCCGCCCTTCGCGAGGAGTGCGTCGTGCGTTCCGCGCTCGACGATGCGGCCTTCGTCGAGGACGACGATGTGATCGGCGTCTTTTACGGATGACACGCGATGCGAGACGATCAGTGCGGTGCGGCCCTGGCGGATCGTGCGCAGTGCATTCAGAATCCGTTCCTCGGTGTGCGTGTCGACGGCGCTCAGCGAGTCGTCGAGGATCAGGATCAGCGGCTCGCGGACGAGAGCGCGGGCAATCGCCGTGCGCTGCTTCTGGCCGCCGGAGAGCGTGATGCCGCGCTCGCCGATCACGGTGGCGAGGCCGTTCGGAAACGTGGCCACGTCGGTCGCGAGTCCTGCCTCGTTGGCCGCGGCTTCCACTTCCTCGTCGGTCGCGTCGGCGCGTCCGAAGCGGATGTTCTCGGCGATGGATTCGGAGAAGAGGAAGGTCTCCTGCGGCACCATGCCGATCCAGTCGCGGAGCTGCCGCATCGGAATCGTCTCGATCGGATGGCCGTCGAGAAAGATCGCATTCGGCGGCGGCTCGAACGTGCGCGTCAGCAGCGCGAGCAGCGTCGACTTCCCGCTTCCCGTTCGGCCGACGATGCCGACGGTCTCGCCGTGGCGCACGGTGAGATCGATGTCGCGCAGCACGGGGCGGCCGTTGTACGCGAAGGTCAGGTTGCGGATCTCGAGATCGCCGCGCGGATGCAGATCGACCGGCGTCGCCGCGTCGCTTTCCGGCTGACACGTTCCAGATGTCGGTGAGGCGGCGCATCGAAGCCATGCCGCGCTGCAAGAGATTGATCACCCAGCCGAGCGCGATGAGCGGCCAGATCATGCGTCCGAGGAAGAACTGAAACGAGACGAACTGCCCGAGCGTCAGCGTGCCGGCGAGAATCTTCCGGCTGCCGACGAAGAAGATCACCACGAACATCACGCCGACGAGCGCGTGCAGCGTCGGATAGAACATCGCCGTGAGACGGATCAGCGATCGATTGCGCTCCACGTACTGGCGGTTCATCCGCTTGAACGTATCGATCTCGCTCGCCTCGCGCGTGAACGCGCGCACGACGCGCACGCCGGCCAGGTTCTCCTGCACGCGCGCCGAGATCTCGCCGAAGTAATCGGAGACCGCTTTCGAGCGCTCATGAATCTGCGCACCCGCAGTACTTCGCCAGCCCGCCAACAGCCGGAATCGCCAGCAGCGAGAGCAGCGCCATCGTCCGATCGACGCGCGGCCATCATCGTGAATGCGCCGACGACGATCAGCAGCGAGGAAAACGAGTGCATGACTCGCCGGACCGACGAGCATGCGCACATTCGAGAGATCGTTCGTCGCGCGCGACATCAGATCGCCCGTTCGTTGCTCGTGGTAGAAGCGCAGCGGCAGCTTCTGCAGATGCCCGTAGAAGTCGTTGCGCATGTCGAACTCGATGTGCCGCGACGCGCCGATGATGATGCGGCGTTGCGCGTAGAGGAAGATCCCTTCCACGACCGACGCGCCGACGAGCATCAGCCCGTAGCGCACCAGCATCCCGCGCGTGAATCGCATGCGCCAGCGCATCGACCGCGCTGCCGATGATCACCGGCTTGAGCAGCGAGAACCCCGCCGACCCCACCACGAGATCGCTCCCCACGTGAGCCGTTTCTTTTTCAGGGAGAAGTAGTAAAGCAGACGTTTGATGGGCGACACGCTCCGCATTGTATGTGCGCTTGGCGCGAACCATTTGTTACTGGTTGCTGGTTCCTGGTTGCTTGCGTCTTTTCGATTCGCCACAGACAACCAGTAACCAGCAACCAGCAACAGCTTTACACCGGCTCCTTCAATGGCAGCTTCTTCATTTCCTGCAACGTGATGCGCAAGACGGACCCAAGCGTAAATCCTGTAGGAAAACAGTGAGGGATGCGGATGCCGGCGCCGCTGAGCTCGAGAAAGTCGAGCGGTGGGCGTCGTCGCGCGAGCACGTACAGAAGCTTGCGCGGGAGGTCTTCGCGATCGTCGACGTTGAGGTGCAACGGTTGTAGGTAATAGCCGAAGTGCATCTGCCGCAGCGCGGGCGTGCCTCCGGCGAACTCCGGCAGCGTGACGCTGAGCTTCAGCGCGCCGAAGATCCAGTTCTCCTGCGCGAACTCGGCGCGCCAGTGGTCTTCTTCATCTTCCGTGAGGTGTTCGAGGCGCATTCAGCTCCATGTTTCCGGTTGATTCATCAGTCCGCTCCGTACGGCACTTCGCGCGTTCGGAACGCGACGCAGGCCAGCGTCAGGGCGACCGCGGCTTCGATCAGCACCAACGCCAACCAGTGCGTGTCGAAGCCCGGCGGAAATTCGGGGAAGAGGCTGCTGTGCACGAGCGCGACGCCGCGCTCGATTGCAGGATTGTGCTCGAGAAACTGGCCCGTGGCGCTGCGCGTCGCGCGAATGAAGCCGAGGACTGTCAGCAAAGCCATGAGTCCGAACTGCGTCGTGAGATAGATGCCGACGTTGAAATACGCGCGCGTGACACTGCCGAGGAGAACCAGCAGCGACGCGGTGAGAATCGCGTCGGCGAAACAGTTCAGGATCGCCACGGCAATCCCCGTCACCGACGACGCGTCCGCCCACAAGAGGCGTCCGACGAGCTCGCACAATCCGCCGAGGAGCGCCGCGATCCAGACCGCGAGCACGACTCCGGTCACGCGCGACAGGAGATAGACCCAGCGTTTGACCGGCTTCACGAGAATGAGCTGCAACGTCCCTGACGAAAACTCGGGACCGATCGGCGCGCAGCCGACGATGATCGCCAGCACCGCGACCAGCGACGGCCATCCCGAACCCACCCGGTTGAAGCGCGACACGCCGAGGGCGATGATCGCCAGGAACGCGAGAAACGACAGATAGTCGAGGCTCGTGAGATGCCGCCGCAACGTCTCGGCGATCACCACTGGATGCAGCACCTTCATGCCGCACCTCGGAAAATGCCCTCGAGATCCGCGGTATGTCTGCGCACGTCGACGATCCCCGCGCCGCTCGCCGCGAGCTCGCGCACGAGCTCCGCGATGTCCGCCTCGGTCTCGACGCTCACGATGACGACGTTCGCGTTGAACTTCGTCCCCGCGATTCGCTCGACCGTCGCGACGTCGAACGAGCCCGGCAGCATCGTCACGGCGACGACGATGTGATCGACGTGACGCAGTGTCTCTTCGCGCGCGATCAGACCGCCATGAAGAAAGAGCACGCGATCGCAGACTTTCTCGATCTCCGCGAGCTGATGAGAATTCAGCAGCACCGCCGCGCCGCGCTGTTTCTGTTCCGCGATCAGATCGCGCACGAGCAGCACGCCATTCGGATCGAGTCCCGAAGTCGGCTCGTCGAGAAAGAGAAACGCCGGCCGGTGAATGAGCGCCTGGCACATGCCGATGCGCTGCAGCATCCCGCGCGAGTATTGCGACAGTCTCCGATCCGCCGCCTCCGCGATCCCGAGCCGCTGCAGCATCTCCGTCACCCGCGCATTCACCTCCGCGCGCGGCACACCCGCCAGCCGCGCCATGTAGCGCAGGAACTCCCACCCGTTCGCACGCCGATCGAAGTTCATCCGCTCGGGCACGAAACCAGTGCGCCGCCGCACGTCGAGATCGTCATTCGGAAGCCCGTCGATTGAGATCGATCCGCCATCCGGACGCAGAAACCCGAGAAGGCACGACATCAGCGTCGTCTTCCCGGCACCATTCGGCCCGATCAGCCCGACCACTTCCCCCGGCGCGACGTCGAGATCGATTCCCTTCAGAACCTCATGCCGCCCAAACGACTTGCGCAACACCCGCGCACGAACGGTCATCGCGCGCTCAACCGCTTCATCATGTCGTCGATCCTGGCCTGATGAAACTCATTCACCAGTTTCTGCAGCTCCGGCTCCCGCGCCACATCCACATCCTCGGTGTAGACCTTCTTCAACTCGCCACCGAGATAGATCTTCGTCTCAATGCGCCACGCAGGACGCGTGAAGAACTCGGTCTGGACCGTTAGTTTTCTGGCGCCCACGTCGAAGGCGTCGAGGCGGCCCATCGGAGGGGAGGCTGGTTCGGGCATGCGTCGCGTAGTTTAGCGCGGCGCCTGGTGTCGGTTGTCGGTTGTCTGGGATGTTGGGTAGAATAGGCGTCCCACCTGAGCCGCGCGTCCGTCGCGTGTGTGTTTCTCTTCTCCCCTTTGTCGCCGATGGGCTTATGAATACTTTTGAAGATTTGCGTGCGTTTCAGCGTGCGCTCGATTTGATGGTGGACGTGTATCAGGCCACCGAGCGATTCCCGCGGCAGGAACTGTACGGGCTGACTTCACAACTTCGACGCGCATCGACCTCGATCGCGAGCAACATCGCAGAGGGTCAGGGACGCTTGTCGTTCGGCGAATGGCGCCTGATGCTGAGTCACGCGCGTGGCTCGCTCTACGAAGTCCAGGCCCAACTCATCGCGTCACGCCGCCTCGGATTTCTACCCGAGGGCGCGCACGAGCACCTCAAGAAACGAATCCAAGCGGTAGCCCGCGAACTCAGCGGCCTGATCACCTGGGTCAAAAAACGCGAAGCGCAAACGAAAGGAAGACCCCGCGCAAACTCCCAGACAACCGACAACTGACCACCGACAACCGCGAGCGCCGCGTTAACGGTCGCGCCGAACCGATCTTCGGCACTTCGCCTCGGCGCGCGACTCGATCTGCCTCACGCGCTCGCGGGACAGTCCGAGAATCTCCCCAATGTCGCGTAACGTCAGCTCGTCGTCCTGCAGGATTCCGTAGCGGAGTTTGAGGATCGTCTTTTCTTCGAGCGTGAGCTCGTCGATCGCTTGTTGCACGGCGCCTTGCTGACGGAGGGTCTGCAAGTACGGCAGGCGATCTTTCGCGAGATTGGGGGTCATGTCGTCGCGGCGGTCGTCGAGCTCGTACCAGAAGTGCGGCCAGGCCTTCGGGTTCGGGTTCGTGTAGAGCAGCAGGACCGCGAGCTCGCTTTCCGTGAGGTTCAGCTTCTCGCAAACCTTCTCCTTCGCGCTCTCCATCACAGCGGTGACGTTGGCGGCTTCGCGATTGAGGAACGAAGCGAGGGAGCGGACGGTCTTGGGGATGTTGTCACTGACGCCGTGGCGCAGGGTCAGCACGAGGCGCTCTTTCGGAGAGAGCTCGGACATGTGCGCGAGCAGTTCCTCGCGGCGCGACTGCACCTGCATCTCTACTTCGGCCGAGGGAATCGTCGTCTGCTCGATGACGTCGGCCAGCTCCGTGTGCGACTCGTCGTCGAGCTCGGCGTTGAGCGAATAGTTGTCCGTGTTGGCCTGCAGGAGCGTCTGCACTTCCTTCACGGTGATGCCGAGGTTCGTCGCCAGCTCGTCCGGAGTCGGAATGTGGTTCCCCTCGGACATCGCCGCGGCGATCGCCTTTTCCAGGCGATACATCAGGTTCGCGCGCTTCGGCGGGAGGCGAAACGCGCCGGCCTGTTCCGACAATGCGTGCAGGATCGCCTGACGGATCCACCACACGGCGTAGGTGATGAACTTGACGTTCTTGTCCGGGTCGTACTTTTTCGCCGCGTGGATGAGACCGATGTTCCCCTCGTTGATCAGGTCGAGGAACAGCACGTGAGCGTTGCGATAGCGCTTTGCGTACGAGACGACGAAACGGAGATTGGACTTGACCATCTCCTCGAGCGCGGCCTTGTCGCCTTCCTGCACGCGGCGACCGAGCTCCTTCTCCCGCTCGGGAGTCAGACGCGGGATTTTCGCGATCTCCTGCAAGTAATGATTGAGGAGATCGTGGGACTCGTCTCGTTGATCGTGCCGGGCCATGTCAGGGGAGCACGAATTCTACATGCTGCGCGAGAAGAATTGCCGCTTGCTCCGGTGGCGCTGGAATTCGCGTCTTCGTACGAACCCTGGAGGGCGGGCTTATAGCCCGCCGGTTCTTTGGGCGGGAGGTCCCCAACCAACGCCCACCCAGAATCGGCGGGCTATAAGCCCGCCCTCCACGACGATCGGCGCCGTTCCCGTCACTGCTCTGCGATTTTCGAGACGTTCCGCGGATCATTCAGCTCGGCTGCGACAACGTCGGCATCGACTTCGACGCGAACGAGCACGGTGTCCGAGTCGTCGTGCGAGAGGATCATCAGCTCGATGCGGCCGCTGTCCGGCACTGCCTTGGCATAAATGAAACTCCACTCCTTGGAGTGTCGCGACCAGACTCGCACGAGCGGTTTGAAGCCGGGGCCGGCCTGCAACTGCATGATCCGGTACAGCTCCTTCGGATCGAGACTCCCCGCTCCTTCGAACGTCGCGAGCTGAAAGTCGTGCACGCCTTTGGGATGCGCGACCCAGACGATGGCGCGCGCGACGCCGAGGAACGGGATCCAGATGCGTTTCACTCCGCTGTGATCGTCGATCGCGCGAACGATCGAGGAGAAGTCGGCATGCAGCGGAAGCGCGAACGCAACAAGAGCGACGACGAGGATCGCAGAGCGGCTCTTAGTCATGCTTCTTCCCCTTTCCCGAAGTGATCTCCGGGATGCCGAACTGTCCGCTGAGATCGGCAAGGCGATCGATGTCGATCGGTCCTTCGATGCTGACGACGGTGAACTCGCGCGGCTCGGCGGAGATGACGACGAGACCGGTGACCTTGTCGCCATGCATGTCGGCCATGATGGTGACGTTCTCTTTCGTCTTGCTGCGGACGTTGACGAAGGCCTTCCAGGTCGGCCCGAGCTGCGACTTCACCTTGTCGACGAGGCTGCGGTCGTAGGCGTTGTCTTCGCTGAATTCGTAGCTGCGGACGTAGATGCCGGTGAGGCCGCCGATCATGTCCTTGACGGCGCGCTCGTCCTGATTCTGGCCGGAGAGGAACTTCGCGGCCATGCGCAGCATCGAGGCGTCGAGGGTGACGTCGACGACTTCTTCGGCGCGATCGGCGAGGCCGGGGAAGTCGAGATTGATCTTCTGCGCCGAGGCGGGAATCGCAACGGCGAACGAGAGGGTGAGGGCGAGAATGAACTTACGCATGCAATGTCTCCTTGAGCTTCAGTGGTGCGATCCGATGTCGCGGACTTCGTTGCGGGCCATGGACACTTTCTCGCTGGTGATGCGCATCGCCAGAAGAACCTGATCCCTGGCCCGCTCGCCTTCGCGGCGTTCGAGGACTTTGTGCGTCGCGTAACCGCCGAGGAGCGCGGCGAGGGTGAGAGAAGCCGCGACGGCGCGCCACCAGGTGGGACGCGGGCGGTTCTCTTTCTCGTCGATTCTCAGCATCACGCGACTCGCAAAGCCCGGAGCGGGCGAGCGGCGGCGGAGTACGCGCGTCAAATCGCGTTCGAGATTCATGGGGTTTTCTCCAGTTTTCTGCGCAACGCCTGCAGAGCGCGGTGCAGGTGACTCTTGACCGTGTTCACGGGCATTCCAACGACCCGGCAGATTTCCGATGGGTCGAGATCTTCTTGATAGCGAAGGGTGACGACGGCGCGCTGCAGCTCGGGCAATTCGCCAATGAGCTCGCGCAGTTTTCGATCGAGCAGCGGGTCCGTATGACGATCGATCGATTGCACCTCGGCCGCGTCATCGAGGCTCACGGCTCTCATGCGCGCGCGCCGCGTCTGATCGATGCAACGCCGCGTCGCAACCTGCCGCAGCCAGAAGAGAAGGTGCGCGTCCGATTCGATGGTGCGCAGGCTGCGATACAGCTGCAGGAAGACATCCTGCGCGATTTCCTCGGCGCGACCGCGATCGGAGAAGAAGTGCCAGGCCAGGCTGTAGACCATGGCCTCGTGCTGCTCGATCAGCTCCGCAAACGCGTCGTGATCGCCCGCCTGCGCCCGTTCCAGAGGGGTGAGCGCGGTGGGAAATTGAATCGCCTCAGGCACGATTGCCGTCATCCTGAGAGCTATATACGGAGGTTTGGGTTAAGAAGGTGCAAAAACGGTTGTCGGTTGTCAGTTGTCGGTTGTCCGTGAGTCAGGGCAACAAGGCACAGACAACTGAGAACCGACAACCGACAACCGCGCGCGCTTACTTCTTCAATGTCATCTCGAAGAACTTGATCCAGTTCTTGCCGTCGCGGGAGAACTCGCCGACTTCGTTCCACTCCCAATCCTTGGTGAGGCGGATCGTGTAGCGCATCTTGCCGCCCGGGACGTCGGAGCCCCAGAGCCAGGTGTTGTCCGGACCGGCGTCGAGCGTCGTTTCCATGGCACCGTATTGCGCCGTGTACGCCGAGAAGCGATACGTCTTCTTCGCCTCGTCCCACGAGATGATCGCCAGCGCGTCATGCACGACATCGCCGAGGGAACCATCCGCGTTCTTGCGCTTTCCGAGCCCTTCGATGACCAACACCCTGCCGCCCAGCTTCGACTTGACGCTCTCCGTCTGCGCGACGTGCTCGGTCTTCCCCGGCCCCATCTGCGCCGTCGCCTCCCCCTTCCAATCACCGATCAGGAAGTCGAGCTTCCTCATCTCATCGGCGGCAAAGACACGCGTGGCGGTGAACAGCAAGGCTACGAACAAGAGTGTTTTTCGCATGACGCAAGAATGCGTCGCGCACGATGCGCGCACCATGCACGAAGGTCATGAGGAGTGCGTGACGAATGTCAGCTCAAAGTTGCTGGTTGCTCGTTGCTGGTTACTTGTGGTGCCCGGTTGCGCATAACCCCAAGAAACCAGCAACGAGCAACTAGCAACGCGCGCAAGCGCTCAATGCGCGGCGACGGGCATGTCCAGCCTGCGATACCTGCGCGTGCCCGGAAGACAGCTCTTGTGCTCGACGTGATACAGGTACTCGTCGCGGAACTTCTTGACGCGACGAGATGACCGGGCCGATGGCGGCGTCGCCGAGGGCGCAGAGGGACTTGCCGCCGATGTTGTCGGACATGTCGAGGAGCAGGTCGGCGTCCTGTTTGCGGCCTTCGCCGCGCTCGAGACGATCGAGGACGGACTCCATCCAGTTCGTGCCTTCGCGGCAGGGCGTGCACTGGCCGCACGACTCGTGGGCGAAGAACTTCGCCAGGCGCCAGACGGCGTCGACGATGCAGACCGACTCGTCGAGGACGATGATGCCGGCGGAGCCGAGCATCGAGCCGGCTTTCTGAATCGCGTCGAAGTTCGAGCGGAAGATCGATCTCGTCGGCGGTGAACATCGGCGCCGAAGCGCCGCCGGGGATCACGGCCTTCAGCTTGCGGTCGCCGGTGATGCCGCCGCAGTGGTCGTAGATGAGCTCTTTGAGATTCACGCCCATCGGGAACTCGTAAACGCCCGGCTTCTTCACGTTGCCGGAGACGCAGTAGAGCTTCGGTCCGGTATTCTTCGGCGTGCCGAACGATTTGAACCACTCGGCGCCTTTGTCGACGATCAGAGGGATGCAGGCCAGCGTCTCGACGTTGTTGACGACCGTCGGTCCGCCGAACACGCCGACGACCGCGGGGAACGGCGGCTTGACGCGCGGCTGTCCGCGATGGCCTTCCAGCGACTCGATGAGTCCCGTCTCTTCGCCGCAGATGTACGCACCTGCGCCGCGGTGCACGGTGATGTCGAAGTCGAAGCCGTGCCGAAGATGTTCTTGCCGAGGAAGCCCTTCGCGCGCGCTTCTTCGAGCGCCTGATCCAGCACTGTCGCGCCGTAATAGAACTCGCCGCGGATGTAGATGTAGGCCATCGGACAGGAGCCGATCGCGAACGCGGAGATGATCATCCCCTCGATGAGGAGATGCGGATCCTGTTCGATGATGACCCGATCCTTGAACGTTCCGGGCTCGGACTCGTCAGCGTTGCAGAGCAGGTACGTCGGCTGCGGCGCGTTGCGCGGAACGAAGCCCCACTTCATGCCGGTCGGAAATCCCGCGCCGCCGCGACCGCGCAGCTCGGAATCCTTGACGACCTGAATGACCTCTTCCGCCTTCATCGTCGTGAGCGCCTTGCGCGCGGCTGCGTAGCCACCGCCCGCGAGGTAGGTGTCGATCGACTTGGAGTTCGGTTTGTCGATATTGGCGGTGAGGATTTTGATTGGTTCCATGGTTAGGCTCACAGGCTCAAAGGCTCATTGGCTCACAGGCAAGCGAGGGACGTTCCCCTGTGCCTGTGTGCCTTTGAGCCTCTGCGCCTACTTCAACGTGCCGAGCAGCGTCTCCATCTTCTCGACGTTCATGTTCTCGTGGTAGTCGTTGTTAACCTGCACGACCGGGGCGGTGCCGCAGGAGCCGAGGCATTCGACCTCGGTCACGGTGTAGAGGCCATCCTTCGTGGTCTGACCGGGATCGACTTTCAGTCGATCGCAGAGATGCTCGTAGATGTCGTAAGCGTTCGTGACCATGCAGCTCAGATTCGTGCAGACCTGCAGGTGGTATTTCCCCACCGGCTTCTGGTTGTACATGTTGTAGAACGAGACGACGCCGAAGACGGTCGCCGGTGAGAGGTCGAGCAGTTCGCTCACGTAGAGCACGACTTCCGGGCGAGATCCAACCCCACACTTCCTGGGCCAGATGCAGCACGGGCAGCAGCGCCGCTTCCTTGTTCGGATAGCGCGTCAGGATCCAGTCGAACTGCTTCTTGGCCTCTTCCGGGAACTCGAGCCGGACGGCGGGATCGGGGAAGCGGTCTTTTGCGTAGGGGTTATCGGGACGGAGGTCGGCCATGGTCTACATCCAGCGAGCTACTTCCAATCGAATACTTTTTTCTTCCAGACGTAGACGTAACCCACGCCAAGGAGAGCGATGAAGACGAGCATCTCACCAAAGACGAACCACGAGAGCCCTGCCGGACCTCGGGTGGCGTCGCGGTAGATGACCGCCCACGGATAGAGAAACGCCGCTTCGATGTCGAACAGGATGAAGAGCATCGCGATCTGGTAGAAGCGGACATTGACGCGCTTGCGGTTCTCGTCGAGCAGCGGCACGCCGCTCTCGTACGGCGAGAGTTTCGACGGATTCCGCTGGTGCCGTCCGAGAATCCAGTTCAGCCCCAGGAACACCGCCCCCATGACGGCGGCGATGATGAGCATGAGCAGGATGGGGAGGTAGCTGTTCGTCATAAAGCGGGCGAATCCTAATGCATCGTGGGTCGGCTTTGCCAGCTCCCAGACCGGTTGCTGGTTGCTGGTTGCTCGTTGTCTGGGGCGTTTCGCAGGAATCCGAACGGATCTTCATCCATCTTCGCTGCGAGCTGGTCAGGTCCGGCCACGCTCCGCGGACAACCAGCAACCAGCAACGGTTGCGCCGACCCTGACGCAACGTAGCCTTCTCGCGCGGCTCGCGGAAGCGAACGCTGCAAACCCCGTTCTAATCGGATTCTAAGACGACGCTGCTCGACGTTCGGGCGCACGCGACCGACCTCGCAGACATGCGCACGCTGCCCGTTGTCGTCCTCGCTCTCTTCCTCTTCGCCTGCTCGGCCGAAACGCCGAAAGCGCCCGCGGCTCCCGCCGCGCCGGTCTGGCCGCGCCTCACTCGGTTCGAGCCGATGAAGATCCCCGACACCAATCCACTCACCCTGGCGAAGGCGGACCTCGGCCGGAAGCTGTTCTCCGATCCGCGCCTCAGCGACGATCGGTCGACCTCCTGCTCCGGCTGCCACGATCCGAGCCATGGATACACGATGGGAGCGGCGATGCCGGTGGCGGCGGCGAAGGCGTTGAATCGCGCCTGCCCATCGCTCATGAACGCCGGCTACTCCAGGGGATTCTTCTGGGAGGGAGGCGCGATGCCACTCGAGAGGGCCGTGCTCGGCATGTGGAAGTTCGTCATGGTGCGGCCGCGCGAAGGGCATCCGACCGCCGATCAGGTGGCAGCGCGATTCAATGACGATCCGGCAATGCATGCGGAGTTTCGAAAGGCGTTCGGTTCCGACGCCACGCCCGACACCGTCGCCAAGGCGCTCGCTTCCTTCATCCGCACACTCGTTCCGGCGAATTCGGCATGGGTGCGCTTTCACGACGGCGACCTGACCGCGCTGTCCGCGAACGCGCGGCGCGGCTATGAAGTCTTCGATGCGAAGGCTCGCTGCACGAACTGCCACAGTGGCGTTCTGCTCACCGATCGGCTTCGCCACGACATCGGCACCGGCGGCACGTACAAGACACCGACGCTCCTCAACATCGGCCGCTCCGAGCCCTATTTTCACGACAACCGAGTCGCGACGCTCGAGGAGGCCGTCGACCGCATGCTCGCCGGCGGCTTCGATACGAAGACTCCCGATCCACAACTGAAACCGGCCACGATCACACCGGAAGAGCGACAACTCCTCCTGACGTTCCTGCGGGAGCTCAACGCCGACCCGACACCGGTGTATTGACGACACTCTTCAATGTAACGTGTTCTCACCCGCTGGATCATGAGAACCGCCTCGGGACGGCGTACGATGACGGCTCGATGGATGCGATCCGTTTCGGCCCGTTCTCGCTCGATCCCCGCAGTGGCGAGCTGCGGCGCGACGGTGAGCTCGTGCCGATCGCGCCGCAACCGTTTCGCCTCCTCCTCGCGCTCACCGGCAAGCCCGGCGAGTTGGTGACGCGCGAGGAATTGCGGGAGCAGGTGTGGGATGACGGGACGTTCGTCGATTTCGAACGCGGTCTCAATTTCTGTGTTCTGCAGGCGCGCGCCGCCCTCGGCGACGACGCGAAGCAGCCTTCTTACATCGAGACCCTTCCCCGGCGCGGCTATCGCTTCGTCGCGAACGTCGAGCGTGCTGCTGCGCCGGCCGCCGAACATCCGGTCCAGCGGAGCCGGCGCTACACCTGGGCCGCTGCGATCGCGGCGCTGTCGCTCATCGTCCTGATCATTGCCTGGCAGCAACGGGAGGTCGCGCCGCCCACGAAGATCATGATCGCCGTCCTGCCGTTCGCCGATCTCTCCGATCGCGCCAGCGGCGGATTCGCCGACGGGATGACCGAGGAACTGATCACGCATCTCGGCGCTCTGCAGCCGAAACGACTCGGCGTCATCGCGCGCACCTCGATCCTCACCTATCGCGGCACGAAGCGGAGCATCCGCGAGATCGGCGACGAGCTGGGCGTGGCGTATGTCGTGGAAGGAAGCATCCGCCGCGAATCGGATCGCATTCGTGTGACCGCGCAGTTGATCGACGCGCGCGACCAGACGCACGTCTGGGCCGAATCGTTCGACCGGCGCGGAGCCGGCGCGCTGGCGATTCAGCGCGACGTCTCGGAGCGGATCGCGCACGCACTCCGCCTCGAGCTGCTCGCGGACGACGTCCTCACGGCGCGCTCGCCCGCGGCCCATGAAGCGTACCTGCGCGGGCGGCAGCTCTGGTTCGACGGACGAACGCCGGCGGTGCGGGAGAGCGTCCGCGAGCTTCGCGAAGCCGTCCGCCTCGAACCGACGTTCGTGCTGGCGCATATCGCACTCGCGGAATCGGTGCATCTCCTGGCCATGCGCGAACAAATCGAGCCGGCCGTCGCGCGCGAGGAGATCGGACACGCCGCCGAGACCGCGCTGCGCCTCGCCCCTTCGCTCGCACAATCGCACGGCATCCTGGCCATGCGCCGTTTCTGGTACGACTGGGACTGGGCGGGTGCGGAAGAGAGTTACCGCGCCGCGATCCGCCTCAACCCCAACGAGCCGGGCGCGCTGCACGATCACGGCTGGTTGCTCATCAGCCAGGGTGCGTTCGACGAGGGCATCGCCCAACTGCGGCGTGCCCAGGAGCTCGACCCCGTTTCACCACGCGCGAACATGCACGTCGCCTGGGCCTATATCTACACGCGCCGCTTCCCGCAAGCCGTGCAGGAAGTGCGGCGCGCGCTCGGCCGCGAACCGGGATACGAGGAAGCCTACCGCTGCCTCGAACACGCCTATCTTCTCTCGGGCGACTACGAATCCGCGCTCGCGGCGCGCCGCAAGCGCAACCCCGCACTCGCCGCTTCCGATGCCCGCGCGTTCTTCGTCGAAGAGCAAGCGCGCGAAGCAGCCAACCTCTCGACCAACGATCCCTACAACGCGGCGGCGACCCTCGCCATGGCCGGCGATCGCGAAAATGCGATCGCCTGGCTGCGCAAGGCGTTGGAATCGCGCAACCTCTCGTTTCCGTTGGCCGGAGTCGATCCGAAACTCGATTCGCTGCACGGCGACCCGAGGTTCATCGAGATGTTGCGGAGCGTGGGACTCGAATCGATCAACCGCGCACGAGCGCGATGAGGACTGGCGACGCGGCGAGAAGAGGCCCGCTTCGAGACCGGAAGCTTGTTTCGAGGTAGGGAAACTCAACCTTTTCGCCTCTCCCATGTAGGGAGGTCTTCTATGGGTCGTCGCATACGCACCGGAGCCGCGTCGCTGGACGGAGGCGGGATTGACACCTACTCAGAGCGACTGCTCAAGTACATCCCTGCCGAGATCATCGCTCTTTACGTCGGCAGCCGGGACATCGTTCCGCCGATAAACGTGGAGCCTGAACGCTTCCGGTTCCTGTGGTGGATCTTCTGGGGCTGCGCCGTGCTGACGCCTGTCTATCTGATCGTGACGACCCGCGTGAAGAACCGCGGACCGCTCTGGATTCAGGTGTTGCTCGGCATGATCGCCTTTCCGGTCTGGGCGTACGCGCTCGGTGATCCGTTTTCGGGTCCGCATTACCGGCCCTTTCTGGCGGCGATCCTCCTCGGGTTCGTGACGGTGATCTTCGGGCGCATCAAACCCAAACCTGACCCTGCCTGAGGCAGCCGTGGCCGACATCGTCCTACGCTTGACGCAACCGCGGCTTTTCAAGGCGCGGACGAACATCGACGCCCCTTCCCTCGGGAACACCAGCTCGGGCTCGCTTCAACCGACTCCACCGGAGTGGGCCTCCGAGCGCCAATACTTCAGCGGAGAGGTCGACGTCGGTGCGCTGACGTCGTGGCTGCACAAATCCGTCGGCAAATCGATTCTTGATGCAGTGACGCTGGCGACATCCAAAGACGATCACTCTCGACTCCTCATCACGGCCGATGACAAAAAGCTCGAAAAGCTCCTAACCGTTCCCTGGGAGATCCTCGAAGATACCAGTGGCCATCTTCGTGCCCGCGAGCGCGTGACCGTCGTTCGAATCGCGGAGACAGGCGCGATTGCAACCGGTCCCGAGAAATCCGAAGTGAAGCTCCGTACCCTCGTGACATGGGCGAATCCCGAGGGCGATATTCAACACCTTAAGGAGCATCTTCTCGAATTGAAAAAGACCGCGGCGGAGAGCGACGGCGCAATCGAACAGTTGGAAGTTCCATTCACGAGCTACGAGCGCATACGGGACGAGGGCAGCCGCTTCCAGCCCAACGTCCTCTACTACATCGGTCACGCGCGACAAGGCGGCACCAATCAGGTGTCACTGTGGATCGGCGACGCGGGGAAAGGCCAGCCCCTGGCTGCCAGCAGATTTGCCGATCTTCTTGCGGAGATCGGGCTCCCCCGCATCGTCGTTCTCAACGCCTGTGCCACGGTCACGGGCACGGTGATGAACCCCTACCTCGGAGTCGCCACGAGTTGCCTCCGCCATGCGGACGCGGTGATCTGTATGCAGACGAAGATTCCGGTGATCGCCGCCACGCGTTTCGGCAGCAGCCTGCTCCCCGCTCTCGCCGAGGGCGTTCCTCTCTCTCGGGCCGTGAAGCGCGCGCGGCAGGCGATGCTCGTTGGACACGAAATGGGACCTGAGGCCGTTCCGGACTTCACGACGGCGATTCCGGTCCAGTTGCAAAGGGACTCGAGCGACCTGCAGTTCACCATCGCCCAGGGAGAGCGTGCCGGAAACCGCCTCCGGAAACGGCTGGAGATGTCTCTCGCTAAAGTTGAGCCACTCCTCGCGCGGAACGTGGACAAGGATTTCGAAAGCGCGCTCCGCGATCGGAACGGGGTCACGGTCGTGACAGGCCCGTTCGCCTCCGGCAAGTCGACTTCACTGCGCGCCGCAATCTCAAAGCTGCTCCGTGCCGACGTTTCGAACGATCGCTACTACGTCTACTGCAGCGCGAAGGAATTCAAAGACAAGTGGGATTCCAACGTCGATCGCCAATCGGCGCAACTCTTCAACGAGATCCACACCAAGTACGGCGTGGTCGTGCGGGGCCTCGAGCACATCGCGAAACAGTCCACCACCGAGGATCGCATGCGTGAGCTCGGGGATTGGCTGCGCGAGCGCGCGCGCGAAGGCAGGCACTACGTCTTCGTCGCCGACGATCTGCCTGGCCCTCTGACGGAGATGATCGCCGATTCCGCCTCTCGCGGCGTCGATGCAGGCGGATTGGTTCTGGTAACGCGTGCAGTCCGGGGATTGAGAGTCGACGCAGTGAATTGGATCGACGTCGACGTTATGACTCCGGCGGAGATCAGCGCCGCCATCAAGGATCCGTCTGCCATCCCGAAGGGCATGCCGGCTTTGCCATACTGGGTGGCCACAATTCATCGCGGTCACACGCTGGAGCTCGATGCCGCCGACCCTGCCGCGAAGTTTATCGGGGATTACTTTTCTTCCCTCGATCCGACGGCTCAGGAGGCTGTTCGGCGTTGTGCTCTCGCGGTTGACTCACTTCCGCGACCGCTCCTGGAGGTCTCGGAAGATCTGCTCGCACCCTTGCTGAACGATCAGTACCTCGCCGGGACTAGCGACGGGAGGATCGGCATCGACACCATGATCCGCGCCGTCATTCTTCCAAAGACCACTCCTGAAGAAGAGATCGAAAGCAGGACATCGATCTACAACGGTCTCGTCATATCGGTCGACGGTCGTGAAACGACGTGGTACGAAGGCAGGCGCCTGACGAACGAAGCGTTCCGGCAAGCAGTCGCGGCGGCATCGCATAGCCGAGACGGCTCGGGGATTCGCTGGCTTGAGCTCGCGCTCGAAGCCGCGACCCGCCTGCAGGACGAATACCTCAATCACGACGCGATCACAGCGATGAGGATCTGGGAGCAATATCTCGGAGCGCGACAAATCCTCGGTGTCTCGAACGAGCGTGAGAGCGATGTCTATTGGGGTGAAGCTCTGGCGCGGATGGGCGAGCTCGAGCGCGCCGACGCCACACTCGATGCGGTCACCTACGACGAGAAATCGCGTGACCTCTTTCAGGTTCGCGCACTCGTGACGCATGCGGGTATCGTCAAACGCCTCGGCGAAGAGGACGGCTGGCAGCGTCAGTTTGATCTTTTGCATCGCGCGCTGGAGATCGCCACACACCTTCTCATCGACCCCAACAATCGTGAAATCCTTGCCGTCCTCGGCGACGTCGAGCAGTCGCTCGGAAACGTCCTTGGATACGGCACACACGCGGACGTCGACAAGGCGGTCCAGCACCTCCAGCGCGCGGCGACGATCTTCGAAGGCCTGGGCAACATCCGCTCCTACCGGGCAACCGCGGAGATCATTGAGATTCGGCGCTACAACGGACGCCTGTCTTCCGAGGAACGGGCGGCGGCGATCGTCACGATTCGCGAGCAGGCCGATCAACTCGTGATCCGCGAGATGCAGGAGGACGCGGTCCTCCACCTGTACGAGCTCGGGCGACTCGAGACGACGCCAGCCGCGCGGGCAGCATGGTTGCGAAAAGCATACGAGCTCGCCGAGCGGTTTCGCGCTAATCTCGAGCCTGCCGGCGATGCCTTCGCGCCTCTCCTCTGGCACGCCGCCGTGCGCTGGAAGCAAAACGAGATCGACGCCGGAATGAGCGGCGCCTTCCCCTCAGGCGAGGAGCAACTGCTCGCCTTTGCCCATAGGTTGGACAAGTGGGAAGGGCATTCATGGAGCCGGCGGATCCGAAGAGACGCATTCGAGTGTCTCGCAATGAGATATGCCGAACACGACGTGAACACGCAGGTCACGCTGCTCACCGAAGCATGGCGTTCCGTCCTCGACATCGCTGCACGGCACGAGGCACGCGGCGATCGCGAGGCACGTCTGCGCCTGGCGGATGTCATCAGGGGCGTACCCGAGGCTTCCGAACTTGCGAAGGATCCGCTCATCGCCGCGGTTGCGGCAGAAGGGAACAGCGATGACTGACACCGGTGGAAAAACGATCGCGGGCGGGGGCAAGGGAATCTCGCGAAAACTGCGTACCTACGAAGAGCAGGACACTCTGCAACGCGCCGCGACAGGTTCGGGGGCATCGGCACGGAAAAAGGCGGGCGTCCCGCCCACGGCCGCGCCGATCGGACCGATTCTCACGGTGAACGTATGGGAGCCGTTGGCGAAGGAAGGCGTTCTCGATCCGCTGTTCCGCGCTTCGGAGTTGATCTACTACCTGCAGCAGATGGCGCGCTTCATCCAGCGGTGCACGAACGGAAGCGCTGAGGACGCGGCCCAGGAATTCGGCGTTCACGCAACGAGCCCTTTCAATCGCCTCCAAAGGAGGATTCGGGAAGGCGCACCCGGCAATGTGCAGTCCGACCTACAGAAGAGCGAGCATCATCACCGCGCCACGCGCGCATTCATGGCCGGCTCGACCAATTGGGCGAAGCAGATCCTGAACCGCGAGGACGCAACGACGATTACGATTGAACAGATCGCCGCGATCGTTCAGCGCGACTCTGATCGGGCACTCGTTCTTGCCCCGCGACTGATTCTCCTCGACTACGGCGAGCAGGTCTATGGGACCTTCGTGACTCGCGACGAGAACGGTGTCTCCATCGCCGAGAAGCACATGCGCGAGGAGTATCAGAGCCAGCTCGAGCGCTTCTTCACAAAGTATGGTGCGTCTCACTGGACCGAGAGGAACATCCCGAAGACCATGGCAGCCTTCGTGACCGAAGTGCGCCATGTCTGAAACGCTGATCTACGGCCACACGATACGGCAGGCACTTCCGGACTCGCTGGCTCGAAACAAGGACGTCATCAGGCTGTTCATCGGTCGCACGAAAGAGCCGGGGTCGTATCGCTCCGGCGTCGAGAATCTGCGGAGAATGGCCGGCCGACGTTGGAACGCCCGAATGTACGACCTGCTGACGGTCATGTGCACACTGCGCGCGGCCGATCGCTTTTTCCGATCGCACCGCGTCTTTGCCATCAGCCGCGACCTTCCGATCGCCTGCACGGTGCACAACACATGGGAAGCACTGATTCCAAAACTGACGCGCGTGGTCGCCGAACTGAGCTCAGACCGCCTTCATTTCTCCGCCGTGCCTTTCCAGAAATCGCCCGCTGACGCACAGCCCATCGATCGTGATCCGCCGCCACGAGCGTACGACGCCGACGCCGTTTGTCTTTTCTCGGGCGGTGCCGACTCCTTTTGCGGCGTGGCACACCTCCTTGCGGCAGGACGCCGGCCTCTGCTCGTCAGTTTGAGCGTCGGCCCGATCGCCGGGCGGCAAAAGCATCTCTTCAAGGCGCTGCAGAAACGCTTTCCACACCTCGTCGATGAAGCACTCATTCAGGTCTCGCCGTGGCCTTACGCTGCCCCGAAGCCAAAGGAGGGGCGCGCACCGAAACGCTGGTACCCGCGCGATCAACTTCAACGACTGCGGTCCATGTTCTTCTTCAGTCTCGCCGCGATCGTCGCGCAGGCCCATGGCGTCGAAGAGATCTTCATGTGTGAGAACGGGCTCATCGGCGCGGCCATCGTCTTCGCGGCCGATCAGGACAGTCCGTTCACGACTCATCCCGCGGAGCCGCACTTCCTTCGTAGCATGGAAGACTTCCTCCGGTCAGCGCTCGCGGCGCCTTCACTATGTATTCGCAATCCGTTCCAGTACATGACCAAGGGTGAGATCCTGCGCGAATGCGCATCGCTGAAACTGGGGCGAGTTCTGGGGCGCACCGTCTCTTGCTGGCGGAGCGGAAATCGCGGCGTCGTCAGTTGTGGCGTCTGCGTGCCCTGCATGTATCGCCAATTGGCTTTCGCCGAGAGTGGCGTCGCGGACACCTCCGGATACCTCACACCGATCCCGCGCGGCCGCGCCTGGCGCAAATGGCCAAGCGATCAGTTATCCCGGTTAATGTCCATCAGGCGGTACTGCAACGACGCGATCGGCGGCGGCAAACAGTTCCTGATGGATTGCGAGCGCGCTGTCTACGATGCGATCGATGTGACCGCGGGCGCGACCGGACGCCGCGCGACGACGGCAACGGAACAGCGATCTCTCGACCTCGAAGCGCCGGGTCGAATGGCCGATCTCATCCTGCGGTTTGCCCGCTCTTCGCGAGCCCGATTAGCATAGCCGGCAGATGACCGTTGACGAGGCGCTGTCCCTCCCTGTTCTCTCGATCAAACAGCCGTGGGCGTCATTCGTCGTCGGCGGAATCAAGACGATCGAACTCCGTACCTGGTCAACACCTTATCGAGGGTGGCTCTGGATTCACACCGGCAAGACCGCGGACGAGGACGCGTTGGAACTCCTTGATGCGACGGCGGAGCAGTTTCAACTCGGGGGTCTGCTGGCAGTCGCCCGACTGGAGTCGTGCGAGGAGATCGAGACGCCGGCCCAGTGGGCCAGGCTTCGCACCCAACATCGTGCACCGGGTACCTTCCTCCGCGGCATCTACGGCTGGCGATTCTCCGACACGATCACTCTGTCGAAGAAGATCAGTTGCCCTGGAGAGAGAGGCCTCTTCTACCTCAGAGACGCAAAACGCGAAGCCGTTCGGGCGATGCTGGCGACCGATCTCGAGTTCGCCGACGAGATGGCCGCCATCGCTTTGTAGTTCCCGGCCGGTCTCATCCAGCCCGCGCCCGGAATCAGGCAGCGCTCTCGGTCAGATACGACATCGCCGTCTCACGCGAGTCGAAGATCTTGAAGACCGTGTCGAGCTTCGTGATCTTGAGCAGTGCGAGGATGCGGTGCGAGGGCTTGACGAGGGCCATCTTGCGCTGGCGATCCTCGAACTTCTGCAGGTAGCCGATCAACTCGCCGAGGCCGGTGGAGTCCATGTAGTTGATCGCTTCGAAATTGATCATCACCGGACCGGTCTCGTCGTTCAGGACCTTCTCGAGATAGCTCGAAAATTCGCGCGCGCTCTCGCCCAGCTTGATCACGCCCTGGATGTCGAGCACGGTGACGTCGTTCACCCGATTCTTGATGATATTCATACGGACGGGCCGAAGTGTATCAGACGGAGTAGCTGGCAGCTATCAGCTCGCGGCTCGCAGGAAAAAAATGATCTTGCTCCTGCAAGCTGAGAGCTGCCAGTGCCAGCTGTCCTCACCGCTCGTCCCTTCCGATGCGGTCGGTCACGAGCGAGACCAGCGAGAGGACGATCGCGCCGACGATGGCCCAGCCGAAGCCGTCGATGCGGAAGCCGCGGACGAGCCAGGCCGTCAGCTCGAGCATGATCGCATTCAGCACGATCAGAAAAATGCCGAGCGTGAGGACGGTGATCGGCAACGTCAGGACGAAGAGAATCGGCCGAACGATCGCGTTCAGCAGCCCGAGGACCAGCGCGGCGATGGCCAGCGTGACCCACGAGTCGCAGTGAAAGTGAGGCACGAGCTTCACCACGACGAAAAGCGCGACGGTGTTGAGGATCCAGCGGATGATCAGGCTCATACGACGTTCATTCTATCTCCGCCGAGTCGCGGCGTAACGGGTTGCTGGTTACTGGTTGCTGGTTACTGGTTGCTGGTTACTGGTTGCTGGTTACTTGCGGTGCGTTCCCGACCGGCGACGCCCCGCAGACAACCAGGAACCAGCAACCAGCAACATCTTCAGACGACCGTCACGACAATCTTCCGCTTCGCCAGCTCGTCCATGAAGAGCTGCGGCGGAATGCAGCGCTCCTGCGGCAGGGCGCCTTTCGACGACGTCTGGTTGCGGGCCATCATCAGGGCGACGATCGAGGCTGGGAACGCGGTCGTGCGCATCATCGCGCTGAGGCCGGTCTCCGGATCGTAGCGATCGATGATGTCGTAGCGGAGCGTCTTCCCGCCTCCCTCGAACTCGACGCGCACGAGCACGACGTCGGGCTCGTCGTGCGGGAGGTTCTTCACGAGCAGCTCACCCAACACGCGACGCGGCTTCACGGCAGAACCATCGACATCGATCGGCGTCGAGCTGCACAGCCCGAGGTCGATCATGGTCTTGAACTTCGCGCAGTGGCCTGGATAGCGAATCGTCTTGTAATCGAGATCGCGCACCTTGCCGAGAAACGTCTCGACCAGCGTCGACGTGCCGCCGGAGGTCTGGAACGCCTCCATCGTTTCGAACGGCGCAGGGAACGAGAGCGACTCGATCTCGGTCATCGATTCGATCGTCGCGACCTTGCCGTCGCGGATGACGCGGGCGGGCTCGATGTATTCGTTGATGAGCCCTTCGACGGAAAACACCATCTGATAGTCGAGCGGCGGCTTCGGATCCTGCGGCAGACCGCCGACGCGGATGTGGACCGAGTCGAGCACATCGAACTGCAACGCGCCGTGCGCAACGAGCACGGCCACCATCCCCGGCGCCAATCCGCAGTCGGGAATGATGTTCACGCCCTTCGCCCGCGCCTCGGCGTCGAGCGCGAGCTCGGCATCGACGACGTCATTGTTTCCGCCGAGGTCGCAGAAATGCGTGCCGGCCTCGATGGCCGCGCGCGCGAGGCGCTCGTTCAGCCAGTAGTTGACGCAACTGATCGCCGACGCATGTCCGCGCATGAGCGCGACCACCGCCGCTTCATCGTTGCAGTCGATCTGCGCGGCCCGCGCTTTCGCCGGATAGCGCTTCGCGATGTCCTGCGCTTTCGCGAGATCGAAATCCGCCACCGTGACTTCGGTGACGTCGGATTGAGAGACGAGATCATGAACGGCGCCGAGACCCATCCGGCCGGCGCCCAAAACGAGCATTCGCATAGGGCGCGCATTGTAATCGCGTCGCACGTTTGCACGTTCGCGAGTGCGCGCCGTGGCTGGTTGCTGGTTTTCCACCCGCCGCGCACCCGTTGCTTCCCAGATCGCGCGCGAACCTCGAAGCAACGGGTGTGTGGGTGGGCGGAAAACGGCTGTGAGGCAGGGTGGAGAACGGGAGGGCGGCTGGTGGAGAACCGCTTCGATCGAGCGATACGCGGCGGCACTAGCCGCCGAGGTATCGCTCGATCGAAGCGACGAATGTCTTCACGTCGATCGGCTTCGAGATGTACCCATCGCAGCCTGCTTCGAGGAAGCGATCCTTGTCCCCACGCATGGCGTGCGCGGTCAGAGCCAGGATCGGGACGCGGCTGGTGCGCGGCTCGGCTTTCATCTCACGCACGACGGAGAGTCCGTCCATGCCGGGAAGATGAATGTCCATGAGGATGAGATCGGGCGCGGTGCCGCCCGCGCCGCGCATGATCTCGAGCGCTTCCTCACCGCTCGTCGCTTTGATGAGGTCGTAGCCGCCCTCTTCGAGCAGGAACTCGACGAGCTGCATGTTCATGTCGTTGTCTTCGACAACGAGGATCTTCCTTGCGCTCATATCAGGAATGACCAAGTGTAACCCCATGATGCAACGCGGCGCACGCATCAACGCTCGCACTTCATTGCCCCTCGCCCCGCGCAGCGGGGAGAGGAGGGAGCGAAGCGACGGGTGAGGGGACGCGCCTCGAGCGAGGAACGAACCCCTCACCCTACCCTCTCCCCACCGCGATGAACCTGCGGCGGGGAGAGGGGACATGACAGACAACCGACAACTGATAACCGACAACTCTATTGCGGCGGCTTCTGTTGTGGCGGCATTCCCATTCCCGCCGGCTCCGGCGCCGCCGGCGGAAAGAACTTCGGATCGAGATCGACCTTCGCCGCCTTCTGCAGACGATCCATCTCTTCCTTCGCCGCCTGCTGCTTCACCTGTTGCGTGAGCATCGGGCGAAGATCCTCGAGCGTCGGCTGTTCGACCTTGAAGATGTGGACGGCGTACTGCGTCTTCACCGGGTCGCTGACCTGGCCCGGCTTCATCTTGCTCACGACGGCAGCGATGTCGGGCGGGAGCGCCTCGGGCTGAACCGGGCCGAGGAGACCGCCCTTCTGCGCGCTCTGCATGTCGTCGGATACCGCGGCCGCGGTCGCGCCGAAGTCGACGCCGTTGGCGAGCTCCTTCACGATGGCGCGACCTTTCGCCATCGCCTGCTCGAGGCCGAGCTTCGCACTCGGATCGCGCGGCTGAATCTGGCCGCCGGCGTAGGCGATGGCGATGTGTCGCAGCGACATCGCTTTCCCCTTCTGCTCGGCAAAGGCCTTCTGCACCATCGACTCGGAGCGCTTCTCGACGAGCTTCTCCAGCGTTTTGCCGGCGATGATCTGGCTGCGGGTCATCTCGAGCTGCGTCTGCACCTCGGGATCTTCGGCGATCTTCATCCGCTCGCCTTCCTGCTCCAGTGCTTTCAGTTTCACGAGCTCGTCGGCCATGGCGCGACGGCCGGCCGGAGTCGCGTAGAACGCGCGCGACTCCTCGGGAGCGGCGTGCATCAATGTCATGAACTCCGACTCCGTGATCGGCGCACCGTTCACGCTCATGACGACCTGGTCGTTTGCCTTCGTCTTCTTCTCCCCCGCCGTGTCGGCCTTGAACGGGTTCGAGGGAGTCAGCGGCAGACCGCGGCTCCTTCTCGACAACCCGAAAGCAACGGCAGCGACGACGAGAATGACGATGATGGTGATGCTGATGTCTTTTTTCTTCACGAGTACCTTTCTCACAACAGTTGGCAGCTGGCGGTTGGCGATTGGCAGAGGAATCGAAAGTCGCCGTGCGCTTCTCGCTCCCGTCAACTGCCAACTGCCCAACCAACAACTCGCCTTCAGCGTTCCATTGACGCCTCCGGCGCCAATCAGTATTCTCTCGCCCTTGTGAAACTTTTCACGGATTCATCCGTGAAACATTCACTTTTTCCGCATCCTCAGCACGCCCCGGCGCTTTTGATCTGCAGACGCTCATTCTGTATCGAACCAGCAACTTATGGCTAAAGTTACGATCGACGGCATCGAAGTCGAAGTCCAGGACGGGATCAACGTCATCGAGGCCGCCAAAGCGGCCGACGTCCACGTTCCTCACTTCTGCTACCACCCCTCTCTCAGCATCGTCGGACAGTGCCGCATGTGCCTCGTCGAAGTCGAGGGAATGCCGAAACTGCAGGCAGGCTGCGCCACCCCGGTCAAGGACGGCATGAAGATCGCCGTCTGGAACGAGAAGGTGGACAAAGCGCGCAAGGGGCAGATGGAGTTCCTGCTCATCAACCACCCGCTCGATTGTCCGATCTGCGACAAAGCCGGCGAGTGTCCGCTGCAGGATTACGCCTTCAACTACGGCGACGTCACCTCGCGCTACGGCGAGTTCAAGCGCACGTATCCCGGCATGGATCGCACTCCGATCGGTCCGCACGTCGTACAGAACATGAATCGCTGCATCCACTGCACCCGTTGCATCCGCTTCACCGCGGAAGTGACGGGCACCGCGGAGCTGGCGTTCTTCAAGCGCGGCGCCTCGACCGAAGTCGGCGTCTTCCCCGGCACTCCGCTCGACAACTGGATGAGCGCCTGCGTCACCGACGTCTGTCCCACCGGCGCGCTCACGACCCGCGAGTTCCGCTTCGAGTCGCGCGTCTGGAACCTCGACTCCGCGGAATCGGTCTGCAACGGCTGCGACGTCGGCTGCAACATCTTCATCGGACATCGCAACGGCCAGGTCTTCCGCTATCGCCCGCGCGTCAACCCCGAGGTCAATGATCATTGGCTGTGTGACTACGGACGCTTCTCGTACGAGCAGTTACGAGACCGACCGCGTCGTCGTTCCGAAGGTTCGCAACGAAGACGATTACCTCGGCATCTCGACCTGGGACGAAGCGCTCGATTCGATCGAGAAGGCTCTCCGCGATGCGAAGAGCACATCCGTCATCGCATCGGCGCAGATGACGAATGAAGAAGCCTGGATGGCCAAGAGCGTCTTCGGACGTCTCAACGCCCGCATCGGCGCGATGGTCGATCCGATCGGTCCGATCAAGATGAAGTCGCGCACGGAATGGCTTCTCGGAGAACAGGCCGGCCCGAATTTCCGCGGCGTCCAGAGCGTGATCGGAACGGCGTCGATCGACGACCTGCTCACGAAGGGCGCGGACGGCGTCGACGTCCTCTACATCTGCGACGCGCAGTTCAGCGAGCGGACGAAAGATCCCGCCGTCGTTGCCAATCTGCGCAAGGCGAAGTTCCTCGTCGTCCACTCCTGGGATGCGACGCATCCGCTCACCGAAGTGGCCGACGTGCTGATTCCCGGCGCGATCCTCCCGGAAAAAGAAGGAACGTTCACGAATCTTCAGGGGCGCGTGCAGCGCGTCTTCCAGGCCTTCGCACCGAAGGGACAGGCGGTCACCGACCTCGAGGCATTGCGCCGCGTCGGCGCGCGTCTCTTCCCCGATGCCGAAGACCTTCGCCCGGCGGACACGATGGACATCTTCGCCACCATTCGCGCAGCGGTCCCGGAGATGGCTGAGGTATCGGCGTAATGGCTTTCGATACGACCGACATCATCCTCTCGATCGTCAAGATCGCGGTCGATTCTCGGCATCTGGCTGAACGTCACGCCGATCATGGTCTGGGTCGAGCGCCGCGGCAGCGCGCTGATCCAGGATCGTCCCGGCCCGAATCGCGTCGGTCCGTTCGGCCTCTTCCAGTCGTTCGCCGATGCGCTGAAGTTCATCCTCAAGGAAGACATCATCCCGGCGCAAGCGCACAAATGGCTCTACACGCTGGCACCGACGATCGGACTGCTCCCCGCGCTGACGACGATCGCCGTCGTGCCCTGGGGACGCGGCTTCCGCATCCCGGAGATGACCTTGTTTGGGCAGCGCCTCTTCGTCGGCGGCCGCTGGTTCGAGCCGGTGGTCGCGGATGTCGGTGCCGGCATTCTCGTCGTCTTCGCGCTCGCCTCCCTCGGCGTTTACGGCATCACCATCGCCGGCTGGTCGTCGAACAACAAGTACTCGCTCTTCGGAGCGATCCGCGCCTCGGCGCAGATGATCTCTTACGAGCTCTCGCTCACGCTGGCCGCGGTCAGCGTTCTCCTCGCGGCGGGCTCGCTCAAGCTCACCGACGTCGTGGCCAGCCAGAGCGGCACGTTCGTCCTCTTCGACACGATCCGCCTCCCGGCCTGGAACATCGTCTCGCCGGCGATGTGGCTCAGCTTCGTGATTTTCTTCGTCTCCGGATTCGCGGAAACGAATCGCCTCCCCTTCGACTTCGCGGAAGCGGAAGCGGAGCTGGTGGCCGGCTATCACACCGAGTATTCGTCGATGAAGTTCGCCCTCTTCTTCATGGCCGAGTACATGGCCATGGCCACGATGGCCGCGCTCATCGACGACGCTCTACCTCGGCGGCTGGGACATCCCCTGGTACCACGAGCCGCCGACGTTCTTCGGCTTCCTGCTCTCGTTCCTGGCCTTCCTGACGAAGATGGCCATCCTCCTCTTCGTCTTCGTCTGGGTCCGCTGGACGATCCCCCGCCTCAAGTACGACATCCTCATGCGCATCGGCTGGAAAGTCTTCCTGCCGCTGGCCATCATCAACATCGTAATCGTGGCGGCATTCATTGCCGCGAGGCTGATTTGATGAAGCGTGATCGGTTGTCGGTTGTCAGTTGTCTGGGCCGTGTCGCCCAGGCGAGGACCCGCAGACAACCGACAACCGACAACTGACAACCGATATGGAATTCGCCATCTTCTTTCTCTTCGCCGCCATCGCCGTGATCTTCGCGCTGGTCGTCGTGCTGCACCGCAATCCGGTGGTCGGGGCGCTTTCGCTCGTGGCCTCGTTCTTTGCGCTGGCGGTGATGTACGTGCTGCTCGAAGCGCCGTTCCTGGCGGCCTTGCAGGTGATCGTCTATGCCGGCGCGATCATGGTGCTGTTCCTGTTCGTGATCATGCTGCTCAACCTGCAGCACGCCGCCGAGCCGGCGACGCGGCCGATCCAGCAGTTCCTCGGCTACACCGCCGGCTCCGCGTTCGGCATCGGTCTCATCTACTTCCTGCTCAAGTACGCGGTCTTCACGAGTCTTCCGAACGGACCGTTCCTCACTGACGCGCGCACGATCGGCATCCAGCTCTTCGAGTCCTACGTCTTCCCGTTCGAGATGGTGTCGATCCTGCTGCTCGCGGCGATCGTCGGCGCGCTGCTACCTGAGCGGACGCCGGCACCGACGGAGGTCGCGCAGTGATCCCGACGCACTGGTTCCTCATCCTCAGCGCGATTCTCTTCACCATCGGCGTCATCGGCGTCCTGACGCGCAAGAACGGCATCACGATCTTCATGTCGATCGAGCTGATGGTGAACGCCGTGAACCTGACCTTCCTCGCCTACGCGCGGCAGTTCCACCAGGTCCACGGACTGATCTTCGTCTTTTTCATCATGGCGATCGCCGCCGCGGAAGCCGCGATCGGTCTCGCCATTTTCATCTCGCTCTTCCATCACCGCGACACGATCGATGTGGATGAAGCGAATTTGATGCATTGGTGACAGGGGCTAGAGGCTGGGGACTGGAGGCTAGCCCCTAGCCCCCAACCCCTAGCCCCAAACTTGCAACGGTTCAGGCCGAGGAGCCTGAACATGGACAAGACCGAAAAGCTCATTGACTGGGAAGAGAACGAACGGAAAGACCGGAACCGGAATGGGATCGACGATTCGATCGAGCCCACGATTCCGGATGTCAGCGCGGGCTCGGCGAAGATGGCTGAGCGGCTCCGGGAAAATCCGGGCCTCGATCCCACGCTGACGGGTGGGGATGTCGACGCGCAGTGGGAGATGGCGGAGAGCACCGGAGATGACGCGGTCGCGGGCAGCGTGGCGACCCCGGAACAGAACGACACCGACGAGATTGGCAGCGCGATCGGGGTCACGTATCAGGACAATGAAACACTGAACGCCGGCGAGAAAGAACGCGAGCGCGATCGCCATCGCTGGGAGCTCGATCCGGCGTCCTCGGATGATTATCAGGAACGATTGAAGAACGAACGCTGATGCGGGGACGCTCCTCGCATCAGCCGATGTGAGGAGAACATGAACGCAGAACACGGGACAGGGACCAGGGAACGAAGGATCACTTTCGTTCCGCGCTCCCTGTTCCGCGTTCCGTGTTCCCCGCGATCATGCTGAACAACCTCTGGCTCATCCCCATCACGCCGTTCCTCGGCTTCCTGCTGAACGGCCTGCTCGGCAAACGTGCCGGCAAGAAATTCGTCACTGCCGTGGCCTTCCTGGCCTCGTTCGGCGCGGCGATGCTCGGCCACCGCCTCGGTGCTGGATTACCTGAGCGTCTACCAGCACGGCGAGCGTCATCTCAACGTCGTCTATCAACTGGTTCAACAGCGGCGGCATCGGCGCCGACATCGCCTTCCAGCTCGATCCCCTCTCCATCGTCATGCTCATGGTCGTGACGTGGATCGGCTTCCTGATCCACGTCTACTCGATCGGCTACATGAGCCACGAGGAAGGCTACTGGCGCTACTTCGCCTACCTCAATCTCTTCCTCGCGGCGATGCTGATCCTGGTCCTCGGCAGCAGCTACCTCTTCATGTTCGTCGGCTGGGAAGGCGTGGGACTCTGCTCCTACCTCCTCATCGGCTTCTACTACAAGACCGACTACGCGCCGGCCGCGGGCAAGAAAGCGTTCATCGTCAACCGCATCGGCGACTTCGGCTTCCTCGTCGCCATGTTCCTGATGTTCGCCTACATCGGCAGCGTCGACTTCGCGAAGGTCTCGCAGGTCGCCGGCGCCGGCGGGCTCTCGGCCGAGCATCGTCACCGCGATCTGCCTCCTGCTCTTCCTCGGCGCGACCGGCAAGTCCGCGCAGATTCCGCTCTACGTCTGGCTGCCCGACGCCATGGCCGGCCCGACGCCGGTCTCCGCGCTCATCCACGCCGCGACGATGGTCACCGCCGGCGTCTACATGATCGTCCGCTCGAACGTGCTCTTCCGCCTCTCGCCGACGGCGATGATGGTCGTCGCCGTCATCGGCGGCGCTGACCGCGCTCTTCGCCGCGACGATCGGCCTGCGGCAGTACGACATCAAGAAAGTCCTCGCCTACTCGACCGTCTCGCAGCTCGGCTTCATGTTCATCGGCGTCGGCGTCGGCGCGTTCAGCGCCGGCGTCTTCCACCTCGTCACGCACGCCTTCTTCAAGGCCTGCCTCTTCCTCGGCTCCGGCTCGGTGATTCACGCCATGAGCGGCGAGCAGGACATCCGCAAGATGGGCGGCCTCGAAGAGCAAGATCCCGCAGACGTACTGGCACGTTCGCCATCGCCACCTACGCGATCGCCGGACTGCCGCTCGCCGCCGGCTTCTTCTCGAAGGACGAGATCCTCGTCAGCGCGTTCGTCGACTCCGTACTTTCCGATGGTCGGCAAGATCGTCTGGCTCCTCGGCACGCTGGCGGCGTTCTGCACGGCGTTCTACATGTACCGGCTCGTCTATCTGACGTTCTTCGGCGAGTTCCGAGGAACGCACGAGCAGGAGCATCACCTGCATGAATCGCCGGCGACGATGACCGTGCCGCTCTGGATCCTCGCCGGACTCTCGGTCGTCGGCGGAGCGCTCTCGGCTGCCGCACTCACATCTGGCACGGCTGGTCGCTGGCGAAGTGGCTCGAGCCCGTGATCCCGGAGATCGAAGGCACACATCGCGAGATCGAGATCGCCTTCGGCACCGAAATCACCTTCGCGCTGATCGCCACCTCGATCGCCATCCTCGGATGGTGGATCGCCCGCGGTCTCTACAAAGACAAGCAGCTCGCGTCCGACGCCGCATTCGCCGCACGCGCACCGAAGCTCGCGCTGGCACTCGAGAACAAGTGGTACGTCGACGAGCTCTACGCGAAGATCGTCGTCCGCCCGCTCGAAGCCGGCTCGCGTTTCCTCTGGAAGAGCGTCGACGCCGTCATCGACGGCATCGCCGCCATGCTCGGCTTCACCGTCGCGCGGCGGCGGCGAGCTCCTCCGCTTCTTCCAGACCGGCAACGTTCGCAACTACGCGCTGATGTTCTTCATCGGCGTGATCGTGTTCATCGCATTTCTTGTATGACGAAAAAGTTGTCGGTTCTCAGTTGTCAGTTGTCCGTGAGTCGTCGCCCGAGCGATACCTCCCAGACAACTGACAACCGACTAACCGACAACGACCGAGTGTAACGAGGTCCATTGATGCCCTTACTGAGCACCATTCTCTGGCTCCCGGTCGCCGCGGCGATCGTGCTGGCCTTCTTCCCGCGCGGCGCCGTGACGGCGATCAAGGGTTGCGGACTCTTCGCCTCCCTGGCCACGTTCGTCATCTCCCTCGGCATCCTGCCGCGGCTTCGGATGACGCGCAGGCCGGCTTCCAGTTCGTCGAGACGCTCCCCTGGATCCCGCAATGGGGCATCACACTACGGCCTCGGCGTCGACGGCATCTCGCTCTGGCTGGTGCTGCTGACGACCTTCCTCGCGCCGGTCGTCTTCCTCTCGTCGTGGAACGCGATTCACAAACATCCGAAGGAGTACGTCATCGCCTTCCTGGTCATGGAGACGGCGATGATCGGCGCGTTCCTGGCCACCGACCTTCTGCTCTTCTACGTCTTCTTCGAGCTGATGCTCCTGCCGATGTATCTCGTCATCGGCGTCTGGGGCGGCGCGAACCGCATCTACGCCGCGATCAAGTTCTTCCTCTTCACCATCGCCGGCTCGCTGCTGATGCTCCTCGGCATCATCTATCTCGTCTTCCAGAACTATCACCAGACCGGCCTGCCGACGTTCGCCATTCACGGAGCTCTACGGCACGCAGCTTCTGCCGCGCGCGCAGATGCTCCTCTTCTTCGCCTTCGCGCTGGCCTTCGCGATCAAGGTGCCGCTCTTCCCGCTGCACACCTGGCTGCCGGACGCGCACGTCGAAGCGCCGACCGGCGGCTCGATCATCCTCGCCGGCGTCATGCTGAAGATGGGCACGTACGGCTTCCTCCGCTTCGTCCTCCCGTTCTTCCCCGACGCCTCCGCGCGCTGGGCGCGGCCTCATGATCACGCTCTGCCGTGATCGGCATCGTCTACGGCGCGCTCGTGGCCTGGGTGCAGCCGGACATGAAGAAGCTCGTCGCCTACTCATCCGTCTCGCACCTCGGCTTCTGCGTGCTCGGCATCTTCGCGATGAACCAGACCGCCATCGAAGGCTCGATCCTGCAGATGGTCAATCACGGCCTCTCCACCGGCGCGCTCTTCCTGCTCGTCGGCGTGATCTACGAGCGCCGCCACACGCGCCTCCTCGCCGACTACGGCGGCCTCGGGCACACGATGCCGGTCTACGCGACCTTCTTCGTCATCGCCGTGCTCTCGTCGGTCGGTCTGCCTGGCCTCAACGGCTTCGTCGGCGAGTTCCTCATCCTCGCCGGCTCCTTCCGCACCTTCCCCATCGCCGCGACCATCGCCGCCACGGGCGTCATCCTCGCGGCGATCTATCTCCTCTGGCTCGTGCAGAAAGTCTTCTTCGGCCCGATCACGAACGAAGAGAACCGCAACGTCCCCGACATCGCCTGGAACGAAGTCGCCGCCCTCGTACCGCTGGTCGTCTTCATGGTCTGGATCGGCGTCCACCCCAATACCTTCCTCAAGAAAATGCAACCGAGCGTGCAGCACCTGATCGCAACGATGAACGGTGAAACGAATCAGAAGGTCATGCAGGCGAGTCGCCCAGTCGTCGAGTCGCCCAGTCGCCGAGTCGCCGAGTTGACACAGCCTGATCGCAGGAACGCGACGGTGCAGACAACCAACAACCGACAACCGACAACCACACCGGAGGTGTCGCGATGACCCTCCACCCGCTGCTCGAACCGGGCTGGATGCAGGCCATCCTCCCCGAGCTCATCCTCTCCATCGGCGGGATGATCCTCATCCTCTTCGACGCCTTCGCGCCGCGCGCCAAAGCCGCGCTCGCGCCGCTCGCGCTGATCCTCTTCATCATCGCCGCCTGGGCCGAGAACCTCTTCGTGCATGGCGGCCGCTTCTTCGGCGGGACGTACGAGATCAGCCCGATCACGATGATCTTCGACCTCACGTTCCTCCTCGCCGCGATGATGGCCACGCTCTTCTCGCGCGAGTACCTCCAGCGCGAAGGAATCGAAGACGGCGCGTTCTACGCCCTGCTGATGTGGGGCACCGTCGGCATGATGATGATGGCCAAGGGCCTCGACCTCCTCATCATCATCCTCGGACTGGAGATCCTCTCCGTCTGCATCTTCGTCCTCGTCGGCTTCAATCGCCGCGCGCCGATCTCCAACGAAGCGAGCCTCAAGTACTTCCTCATGGGCGCCTTCGCCACGGGATTCATCCTCTACGGCACCGCGCTCTTCTACGGCGCGACCGCGTCGACCAACGTCATCGAAATGGGCCGCTGGTTCTCCTCCAACGAGGCCACGCCGCTCCTCACCGTCGCATTCGTCCTCATGATGTCCGGCTTCGGCTTCAAGCTCGCGCTCGCGCCATTCCATCCCTGGGCTCCCGACGTCTACCAGGGCGCGCCGACTCCCGTCGCCGGCTGGCTCAGCGTGGCGCCGAAAGCAGCCACGCTCATCGCCCTCGTGCGTCTCTTCAATGCGATGGGGCCCGTATTGCCGAAGGTGAACTGGATGACGATGGTCGCCACGCTGGCCATGCTCTCGATGATCGTCGGCAACGCCGTGGCCATCGTGCAGCGCGATCTCAAGCGCATGCTCGCCTACTCCGGCATCGCCCACGTCGGCTACATGATGGTCGCGCTCCTCACCGTGCGCGACGACTCCGTCGCCGCCGTCTCCGTCTACACGATCACCTACGCGCTCATGAACATCGGCGCGTTCGGCGTCGTCTCGCTGCTGATGAAGAACCAGAACGACCCGCAGACGCTGGACGACATCGCCGGCCTCGGCTTCCGCCGCAAGTTCTACGGCTTCGCCCTCGCCCTCTGCATGTTCTCGCTCGCCGGACTGCCGCCCACCGCCGGCTTCATCTCCAAGTTCTACATCTTCAAGACCGCGATCGAATCGGGCCACACCACCGTCGCCATCGTCGGCATCCTGGCCTCGATCATCTCCGTCTATTACTACCTTCGCGTCGTCTACTACCTCTACATGAAGGAGCCGGCCGAAGGATTCGCCGTCACGCCCGCCGGCGGCGTCTTCGCCCTCGGCGCGCTCACGATCGCCGTCGTCGGCATCCTGGCCATCGGCATCTACCCCTCTCCGCTGTTCCAGGCCGCCGGAAACGCGGCGCGCATGCTCCTGCAGTAAATGACACGATGAACAACGACCGCGAAGGCATATCGGAGCTGACGACCGGCCGTCTCTCCGTCTACCTCCGCTGCCTCACCTACCTCGAATCGCAGGGACAGAAAACCGTCAGCTCCGCGCGAGCTGGCGGACCGCTTCCACCTCAACTCCGCCCAGATCCGCAAAGACCTCGCCTGCTTCGGCGAATTCGGCACGCGCGGCGTCGGCTACGACGTCTCGCGGCTAAAACACACCCTCGTCGAAACCCTCGGCCTCCACGTCTCCCGCAACGTCCTCATCGCCGGCGCCGGCAACCTCGGCATGGCACTCGCCGACTACGCCGGCTTCAACAACAACGGCTTCCACATCATCGCCATCGTCGACGCCGACCCCGAAAAAGTCGGCCGCGCCTCCCGCCAGGGCATCCCCGTCCTCGACGCCGCCCGCCTCCCCGAAATCGTCCGCCGCAACCGCATCGACATCGGCATCATCGCCGTCCCCGCCGAAAACGCCCAAACCGTCTGCGACGCCTTCTCCGACCACGGCATCACCGCCATCCTCAACTTCGCCCCCGTGCAAATCAAAGTGCGCGACGGGGGTGAAGTTGAAGAGCGTGGATTTGAGGATCAACCTCGAGTCGCTGTCGTTTCATTTGAAGAGCGCGGAGGGGTAGGGTCCGGCTGCCAGCCGGCCGTACCGCTGGCCGGTAGGGGCGGTTTCTGCGCGCAACGGACCGCGCACCTTGTCTGTCGCATAACGCCTTATGCGACACATCTCGAACGCTATCGCATAACGTGTTACGCGACTCCGACCGCCCAAATCTCCACGCGCTGTAAGAGGTTGTTGCGCTTTCCTCGGCATCCGAGCGGGCCTCGGCAGATGGCAAAGCCGTCAAAGCTGCTCGATCGCGTGCGGAATGCAGTTCGCGTGCGGCAGTACAGCCCGCGCACGGAAGAGGCGTATGTCATGTGAATCCGGCGCTACATCCTTTTCCACGGAAAGAGGCATCCGTCCTCCATGGGCGCGGACGAGTTAAACGCGTTCCTGAGTCATCTGGCGGTCGATCCAACCGTCAGCGCATCGCTACAGGACCAGGCTCTTGCCGCGTTGCTCTTTCTCTACCGTCACGTCCTGGTGAACTAGTCCGGCTTTATGCGGTTGAGCAAATGAGAGCTGCAGTGGCGTTTCGCATTCGGCGAGGTAGGGAAAGGGCTCGCGCGATCACTCCTAGATAAGGAGGTCACATGCAACATAAAGACATCGTTGCCGCTTATCGCCGATACCCTCGGCGTCGCGCGGCGGTGCTGGTGGCGCACGCGATCGTTATTTGCGTAGGGGCCGCTACATGGTTTGTGACGATGGCCACGGAAAAACCCGTTCTGAAGCAGCAATGCCGTGATCGCTTCGGTGTGTACATGCGCTCAGATACGAGATTCGATGCCTGCATTGATGCGAACGCCAAAAAGTTTCTGAAAGGCGATTTCGCTGAGAGTAAAGACCTAGGCAAAGCGTTTCTCACGCTTCTTACCGCAGTATTTGTCGGTTCGATCACGTTCTCTGAAAAGATTGTGAACGTTCAGAGTGCCGGTCCCGGCTCGCGCAACGCAATGGTCACCGCTTGGGGTTCGTTCTTACTGGCACTCGTCACGTGTGGTTGTGGGCTCGCGTTCATCGCTTTGGCCGCCGGAATCGCAACTTACTATCCAAATTTCAACTACTGGCGGCACGAGCAAAGGTCAATCCTCATGTTCGGCATGTCGGGCGTCGCATTCGGTGCCGGCTTGGTCGCTCTCCTCGTTGCGGGAATTTTGACGCTGTTCAAAAAGGATTCCGGGACATTAACGCAGTCACCTTTGTCGACCGTCGAAGGTGAAAGTGGCGAAGGGGCTAACTCCAGCCAGAAGCTGACACGGCCCGGCTTCGGCCCGGCAGCCTAGCTGCCTTTGGTAGCCTTCCTAGAAGCTTGGCGTCACGACCGTCGGCTTCGGCACGCGGGCCCTGGCCGTGCAGCTTAGGCTGAAGCCGTTAGCCGGACACATCACGATCTTCGCAGCGGCACGTTTTCTATGAAGCTTCGCGTCTTGCACGCTTTCTGGTCGAGTCGTTAGCCGGACCGAGGATAATACCGATGTGCAGAACGCACATGTCACCGCATCTTACGTTCACGTTCAGCGAACGCTGGACCTGATCCGTGTATCCAAATTCCGACTCACTCCCACTGATCACATAGGCCGCGGAGCGTACTTCAGCGATCTGACGGAGTCGGTGATCAACCATCTCGCGGCAAGTCAGGCCCCTACCCTTGGTCAGATGCTGACCCAGAAGACTCTCGAGGTGGGCGCTCTATTTAGTCACACGGGCACGTTCTTCTGCCGAGGTGTGTCGCAGCACCTTCAAGGCAAGCGCCGTGCGCTTCCCGATGCGTATGCCAAATTGGATGACTTTTCTCCCGGTCTGCGCCTCATGGCGACGATCAATCCAGATCATCTTACAAGCTGCTCCGCTGCGGACCATGTCTCGGGGCAGCGCAGGCTGTTTTTCGTGGGAATCATCATGGCGGTTTCTGAACATGCCATCGAGGCTATGCCGGTCATCATTGGCTTGTTAGTGCCAGGCCTATTTGACGAGGGCGTCGATCTCGGGTTCCCAGCCTCGCACTCGATCGGAGAGATATACCTGTCGCAACTGGACGCATTTGCCGAGGCAGCATCGGCACCCCCGCCGACGTTGGCAGAACTCGAAAAGCTCAGGTTCGTCGCCGAAAAGGAAGTCAAGGGAGCATTCGCCGAGATCATCGGCGAACCCTTCGTTCCCAAAGACCACGCCGATGAGATGTCAGATCTCACCACCACAAGTCTTGTCGTAGAGGGAAAGCGGGTTTCATCCGGCATTTGTGTTGAAGGCACTTGTGAATTCCATCCTCTTACCGTTGCCGACATGGGTAAGAACGGCGATCAGATCTTCAGGTTATTCAGACGAGCCGGCTGACGTGCTCGTTGTTCAGCACTGCCATCAAAATAACATCAGCGATTCGTGCGCACATGCGTGCATTCGCTACACAACCAGGACGAACACGAATGTTTGCGCTCATCAATGGAGCGGACACCTACAAGATTTTGCGCACGTATCAAAAACTGGGTTTCTGAAAGGGTGTGAGATGAAGAGGCTGCACATCACACCGAAACTCGCCGGGTGAGCGGACTTCGGCCCAGCATCTGATACGCTTACTTGCAATTTCTTCGTATGGGCCGAAGCCGCTCACCCGGGACGTTGGGGCACCGAAGACGCTTCACCTCAAAACTGGACCGGCACGCCAAGTCGTGGGATCGCAATCGCGTGCATGAGTAATCTAGTCCGATGTCAGACAGCACTCCTGCAGAAACAGACTTTGTCGATGAGCTCGGGTATGATGTGACTGAGGCCGAGAAGTTGCTACGGTTGGTTTCGTCGCAGACCAACCGTCGTGCGTATACTCGCACAGCCTTCTCGGCAATCGAAGGCATCGCGAATAATCTCAAGCTTCAAGTGCTTGACGAGATGGAGCCGCGCGACCTTTCCATCGCCGAACTGGCTACGCTTCGCGAAGAGGCGTATTCGATAAATGGAAAAGGTGAACCATACGCTCAGCCGCGTTTCATTCGTCTCGAAGACAATCTAGCCTTCGCGTTGCGCATGTACATGCGGCTGCACGGTCTCGAATGCGAGATCGATCGCAGTGGTACTGGCTGGCAATCATTCAAGAACGCGCTTCAGATTCGGCATCGCGTCACACATCCCCGGCGAGCTGATGATCTCATGATCTCAGATGTGGAAATCGGCACCGTCGAGCTGGCATACGGATGGTTTATGCAAACAGTCATTGCAAATATGACGAAGGTGAACGCACATCTGCAAAGCCAGCTCGAGAACTCAAGTAACATGTCCCGCGTCGGCCGTTGGAGGCGACCAGGTAGCGGGCGCGCTCAGGCCACTGCAGCCGACGCCGTGCCGTTCGCTGCCATGCGCGGCGTATCATGCTCTCGTCTTGCTTCTGGCGTGCGAAGCAGGACGCGGGTGAGCGGCAGGCCGTTAGGGCGAAGCGAAGACGACCGCAATGGGCCAGTGTCTAAGATGTAACGGGGCTGCGTCTCGGCACATCAGGTTCTCGTGCGATCATTGACGCTTCGTTAGCATTAACATGCCAGACGGATCGCACATTTCGGTCGTGACCTACAAGGTCCGTGTAGATGAGTGTTAATGTCGTGGGTGTATCGTTTGGAACGTGCCCTCGAATGATTCCGCTCTCGCCGTGGAGGTTCTCGTAAAATAAGCAGACGTTCTTCCGTCACGAATCACGCCTACCACCGTGGTGAATGTTGTCGCTTTGACGCCCGTGACCTCCCCATCCATCTGGAGGTACGGGATCGCCGCGACGTTGCCGAATGGTCACCACGCCCGTTTCGATCGATGCCTTAGACGTCCGCAATTCCATCGACCACTGGCCAGCAAGCGAAATAGGTGTTGTCACGCCGGGATCGACCCGTAGCCTATAGAACGCGCCGAAGAGAATACTAAAGATCAACACGAAACCGGCGAGCGATCCACCGAACTTAATCGTGCCGCCGAGATGCTTCCCCTGACCTTGCTGCCTGCTGATCGCAAGAACCGAAAAAGAATAAAGGTAAGCAGGAGAGTGACAAGGGCAACTCTCGTCACAATCAGAAAGCCGAGGATCATTCACATCATGAATGGCCCAGCGCCACGAGAAGAAATCGTGGACCGGGCTGTCCGTTGGCTGGCATCCGGCGATCCGTTCAGGCAGTGCCGAACTCCGTTCCAGGTGCCGGCTGTGTTCGATCGCAATTACGCTTGGGGAAATGCCGCGGCGGCGACTCACCGCAACCCCGGAACTGCACGCGGGGGCCATCCAGCAAACGCCCGCTACTTTCGCGACTCTGAGTCATGTCGATGCCTGAACCCCTGGAAGGGCTCGCGGAGGTCGTAGCTTTCAAAAGAGAGCCCTAACTCATAGCGTAGATCCGATCAGTGGACACCCTCGTGCTCACGTGGAGAACAACAGCAGCACGATACGTTGGCAAGCGCTCAAGAACGCGGAGCGTGCCGCTAGCGGCTTCGTGCAATTGAGCGATCGCGCCGGACTGCGGCCCGCCCGCTGTTAGACTAATGCAGCGCTAGACTGTTGCAGAGGTTAGGAGTGCGAAGCCGGTGAACCGCGGACCGTTGAGCGATGAACGGATCGTGCTACCGTGCTTCGATGCCCCGGCACTACCTTCCGCGAATGTATCTCAAACGGTTCTCTAAGTGACGGACGGCTATTTGTCTATGACAGACAATTGAAATGCATCGCCCTGATGGGCTCAATCGTGTCGCCACGATCCGTGACTACGATGTCACGCACGAAGCTGTGAGGCAACACCGACAATAGCGTCGAGGAGAAGTTTGGGTCTGGCATAGAAAGCAAAGCAACGCCGGCGCATGACCTTCTTGCTCGATGAGCGCGAGTGAATGCTGAGCAACATCGGGTCGCAGCGATCTTTTTTGACGCGTAATACTTCCGGGGTGAGGATCTCGTTAAACTCACCATGCGGCGACTCGCTGGCACACCGGAACTGGCCGCCAGTCTGCTCAATCGGCCCGCACAGGACCGGTCATAACCAACCGCGCAGGCACCGGCGAGATCATGTCGACGGGCGACTCCACCGCGAGGCCGAGCTCCCCGTGTCTGCGTATTTGCGAGCCAACCATGATCAAAGCACGATCAAGTGCTGCACCGAATGCGACTAGCCATCATCTAAGTGATCGAGTTGACATGAAGCCATCCGAGCCTCCGCGAGAAGGCATTCATCCCTTCCTCCCAAGCATAATGACGTCTGGAATTCGCCGTGACACTCGCGCCTTCCTCCAGCCCAGAGCGTATGGAGTGGATCAGATGACGCCGTTCAGCGAAGGGACGAATGTCCAAGGTGCAGATGGCGTGTCGCTCCCGTTAAGGCATTCACGCCGTTCAGTGGAGCTGAAATTGGCTCCGATGAAGGCTCGGCGAGCCTTCTTCCCAAGTTTCGCGACGCCTCCGCTCCAGGCTCGCGAGGCTCCGTCCTGGCAGCGCGAACCTGCGTCGAAGCAGTGAACGGCTACAGTCCAGGCTCGCGCGGCTGGCCTGGAGCGGATTTCTGGACAGGTGAGGAATCACTGCATGAACTGACATGCGCCCGCCGTTACGCATAACGATGGATGTGCGCATGGGAGGAGCGCGGCCAATCTACAAAGTCGCTCCGACTGAGTCTGAAGGCTGAACGTCTTTACGAGGCGGTTCTGGAGATAGCGGAAGCTCAAGCGGGCCGTCACAGCCCCCCGGAAGGAAAGACACGCATTCCTTTCCGAGGTTAGTGGGGGCCATGATCGATCTCCTTTCCATGAGATCCAATCAGTGGACACCGTCGTGGTCACGTGCAATGCGCCGGCATCGCGATACGGCCAAAAAACGCTCAAGAACGCGGAGCGCGCCGCGCAGCGGCTTCGTTCAACTACACGTTGGAGCTGGCGCGGCCCGGCTTCTGGCCGCCGCCCACTCCTCCTCCGTGCAGCGCCAGCGTCGCTGCGGCACGCGGGACCGGCCGCGCAGCTAAACGTGGGCATGTTAGGCGCTCGCAAACGACGGTCAAGCGAATCTGATCCCTGCAGGAGGTGCTAGGATCAACTCACATGTCACCGGCGATCGATCTTGCTCGAGCAATTAGCGATGGACAGAGTGGCTTTCGCCGTTTGCACCGTCAGGCGCTTCACATTAAAGCTGCTCCGCTTGACGGGCTTGACTTCTCTGAATCCACACTCACTCGCTTCGACGTCGAATCATCGGCTATCACTCAGTGCGATTTTGGGCACTCGTGGATTACCGACGCTACGTTTAGCGCGGCTACCTTTCGCAACTGTCGGTTCGACGGAACAGTTTCCGAGCGCGCGGATTTTCAGGTGTCACGTTCGACGAATGTCACCTATCGTACGTAGGACTTACGCAGGCTCAACTTGAGAATGTGGCATTTGTTGGTTGTGTCATGAGGGACGTGTTTCTCAATGACGCCAGAGCAGTGCGTTGTGCCTTCGTCAACTCTGACGCCGCTCTTGGAAGGCTGGGTGGTGCCGAACTGCTTGACTCCGACCTGTCAGCGCTATGCGATTCATCCGGTTTGCGGTTTGGTATCCGGGTTGATCCTGGATTGGCGCTCAATCGCCCGATCAGCCAGAGCCATTAATCTTGAAGCATTTCTTGTAGGGACAGGAATGCCGGAACTCTTTGCGTCTTATAATGCCGATTGTGCGCGCGCGGTGAACACCGATATTTCTGTTAAAACGAATGCGATCTACATTCATTAGCTATGGGGCGCCTGACGCGGACTTTGCCGTACAGATTCGCAACCGCTTGCGGCACAGCGGCGTCGACGTCTACATCTTTGCCGTGGATGCCATTCCGGGTGAACGCCTGAGCGACCTGATGTACCAAGCAGTTAACAAATATGATCGCATCATAGTCATATGTACTGAGGCCAGTCTGCACCGCGCGGGCGTTCGAAATGAGATTCGTGAGGCCTTCGCGCGCGAAGCGCGAGACGGCGGTGCCAGTTACGTCATCCCGATCGCGCGAGATGACTACTTGTTCAATTCTGATGAAGCGCTCGCTCGTCGCCTTCGAGATCGGGTGGCGGCAGACTTTCGCCCGAAAGGAGATGACCAAGGCAGATTGAAAGATGATACGCCCGCGATGATCAGCCTGCTGCGAGCTTTGAGTAATGAACGGCCCGAGCGATCGCGCAGCGGCGCCTAAATTAGGCTCAAGCCGTTATCCGCACGCAAATACGTTTACCGGTGGTGCACGCGTAAGTAAGAAACGGGTCCGATCCAAAGATCACGTCAGATCGCGCCACGAAATCGTGTGGACTTGGCCGCTTTTCACCTCGGGCAATATTCTCAACAGCGTAGGTACGAGCTCACGAAGGTGCCGCAGACGTGCGGATCGTGCTCGCAGAACGACAACTCCGATCTTGAAGCGTACGACATTCTGCTGGAAGGAGAGGTTCTTATCCGTCGTGACGAGAACATCGAAGGTGGGCTCTGCCAGTCTCAGTAAGGCGCCGTTGACGGTTTCGCTCCATCCCATCTGGCGCACAGTCTTCACATCGTGGCTCGGCAGGTCTCGAAGAAGGCGCCAGTCGACACATTCGTCAATCAGTATCCTCATCCAGCTTCTGCCAAAACGCGCGCTTTGGTTTCCTCAAGGAACGTGATCACCTGCTCGCGACGGACCGACGGAAACCCTTCGAGAAAGTCTTCGATCGATTCGCCGCCTTCGAGATAATCGAGAAGGTTCTCGATCGGGACGCGCGTTCCGGCGAATACCGGAGTACCGCCCATCACATCGCGCGAGGATGTCACGACCGTGCTCTTCATCACGCCAAGTATCGCCAATTTCGCGTCTGATGCCAAGAACCGTGGAGATGTCGGAGCGTTCGCGTGGCTTACCTAACCCTAACCTAATTGCGTATAGCTTACATCCTCTGAAGCGCTGTCAGCCGTCTACGCGTCAAGGTGGGCACAGGAGTGAAGTTGAAGAGCGTCGATTTGAGGATCAACCTCGAGCTCTCTCTTCACGATCGCAGCGATTCGGCTTCGGGCCGGCCACACAGTCTGCATAGCTTTCGCTCTCCATGACGTTTTCTTGCCCTCACCGACGGAATCGCTACACCGACGGCGGCTTGTGGCGAAAAGGAGCGAGGATCGCCGCGGCGCCCGTGTGCAGCAGAGGGGTCAGCGCGTTGCGCACGAGAATGTTCGCGGGAAGCGTGGCGTGGTCGCCAGGCACGAGGAACGTGGTCGTGTTGGGCAACAGTCCACGGTGATGCGAGACAACGCCATCCCCATTCGCCGGTAGGGCCGCTCCATCGGCCGTTGGCAAGTTCGAGCCCCCGATATAGAACGTCCCGGCTGGCGTTTGCAGCCCGTCGAGCATGTGGTGAAACTCTTTTGCGCGGCGCACGAAGTCCGGGTTCAATCCATCCGGAGGCGTTTCGAACAGTTTCTGGAAGGAAGGGTCCTGAAACGGACACGGGAGCAATTCATAGAATCCAGGCAACGTGCGGGCCACCTCCATGGCGTTGACTCGCGGCGTCAACGAGGCCAGCAATTGGAAGAAGGTGGTCGCGCCCAGTTGTGACGTCAAGGCCAGCAGCGCAATGACGCTTCCATGGTTCGGCGTGCCCAGCATCACCAGGCGGCCGCCGGAGAGAAGGGTCGGCTCGGTATGCAGTGCCACCCGTGCCACGAGGCCGCCCATCGAGTGGGCCACGATGTGAACCCGCTTTGACCCGACACGCTCGTGGATGAAACTGCGCAAGGTCTCCGCCGACTGTACGATGTCGTCGCGCCAATCGTAGGGAAACTCGTGCACGCGCCAGTGCTCCTCGAGAGTTTCACGTAAAGGGCGGTAGACGGAATGAATGCCGCTTGGTGACAAGCGATTGGCATTGCCTCCGAGGCTCAGTCGGTTGAGGCTGACGTCGAGTGAAGGCCAAACCTGCCGCCCTGCTTCGTCGCCGTGGTGAGGTAGACAGGTGGACCGCCGGCGTCTCGCCGGCTGGGTGAGCGGCGTCTCGCCGCTCACGGGCGGGCGCCGGGACGGCGCCGCCCCAGCCGCCGAGACGGCGGCGGTCCACACGAAGACGGCTGTCTCGAGTGCGGCTCTGTGTAGCGGCGGCCGCCCTCGGCCTGCCGGTTCGCGCGCCGCAGGTGACGTCAAAACGGATCGCGCTTCGTTCTGCTTGCCGGCCGAGGGGGGCCAGCACCACACAGAACCGCGCTCGCTCCGCTGCGCACGAATCTTCGTCACATGCGAAGAAACGGACGATGCGTCGTACTGAACCTCGCGTGTTCCTAAAATCCTGCGCTTCGTTTGAGCACTTCCGACAACTCCGCCACCGCACGTTCCAGATCGGGGAGCAGTGAGGCGGCGCGGGTGATGTCGCCGGATTTGGCGGCGAGCTCGATATCGCGGGCGATCGTGGAGCCGCGCTCGCCGGGAAAGTAACTCAGGGAGCCTTTGAGCTTGTGGGCGTGGCGCGCGAGGGCGTCGGTGTCGCCGCGGCCGAGGGCGTCGCGCATGCCGGTGAGGATCTCGGGGGTTTGCCGGGCGAAGGCGTCGCGGACGCGGGCGAGCAGTGCGGTGTTGCCGCCGACGACGTCGACGATCGACTCGCGTCGCGTGGCCGCTTCGATGGCCGTGGCGAGATGCGCGGCATCGACCGGCTTCGTCACGACGGAGTTCATCCCCGCGGCCAGACAGCGATCGCGATCCTGTCGCGAAGTGTGCGCGGTCAGCGCGATCACGGGCGTCGTGCCGCCGGCGGCGCGGAAGCGGCGCGTCACTTCGAGGCCGTCGATCACCGGAAGCTGCACGTCCATGAAGATCACGTCGTACGACGACGTCGCCAGCAGCGCCAGCGCCGCTTCTCCGTCCGCCGCCACCGTCGCCTCATGGCCAAGGCGGCGGACCATCTCCGAAAGCACTTCGCGATTCACATCGCTGTCGTCGACCAGCAGGACGCGCAGCGCCTTGAGCGAGCGGAACGCCGGCTCGAGGGTGAGCTCCGGTGGGCGTTGTGTGAGCCCGAGGGCGATGCCGATGGCGTCGATGAGCTCGCGCTCGCCGATCGGGCGCGTCACCTGGATCGGATGATCGCTGTGCTGCAGCGGTGAGGTGATCAGCACCTGCGGTTGCACGGGCAGCGACGGATCGGACGTCACGGCGCAGCGGAACCGACCGGCCGGCGCTTCCGCGACATGCGCGAAGGCGCTGGCGAAGACGCCGCGGCCGCGGAGGATTTCCTTGATCGTCGCGCGCGCCATCTCCGCCGGCTCGACGATGAGGATCGACATCCCGGCCAGCGCGTTCTCCCAGGCCTGCCGCGGCGGCGCGTTGCCGACGACGTCCGACGCCAGCGGGATATCGAACGAGAACACGCTCCCCGCCCCCTGCTCGCTCGACACGTCGACCGAGCCGCCCATCGCTTCGAGCAGGCGCACGACGATCGAGAGTCCGAGGCCCGCGCCGCCGTAGCTGCGCGAGTGCGTGGAATCGGCCTGCGTGAACGGCTCGAAGATCCGCTGCCGCAGCGCCGGAGCGATGCCGACGCCGGTATCGCGCACGTCGAAGCGCACGCGATGCTCGCTGCCGTACGTTCCGGCGCGCGAGACCAGCACGGCGATCTCTCCCTCGTGCGTGAACTTGATGGCGTTGCCGACGAGATTGACGAGGATCTGGCGCAGACGAAGCGGATCGCCCCAGACGTTGTCGGCGACGTCGCTCTGCACGACGTACGAGAGCGTGAGCCGCTTCGCCGCGGCGATGACGCCGACGGACTTCATCGTCTCGGACATGAATTGGCGAAGCGAGAAGTAGACCGGCTCGAGCTCGAGCTTGCGCGCTTCGATGCGGGAGAAATCGAGCACGTCGTCGATCATGGCCATGAGTGTTTCCGCCGAGCGGCGCGCCGCTTCGAGACGCCGCGCGCTCTCTTCCGACTGCTCGTCTTCGATCGCGAGCTGCAGCATGCCGATCACGCCCTGCAGCGGCGTGCGCATTTCGTGCGACATATTCGCGACGAATTCGCTCTTGGCGGCGCTGGCCTCCTCGGCGCGTGCATGCGATTCCTCGAGGCGGCGGATGAGATCGCGCGAGACGCGCACGGATTCCGTCAGGCGCGCTCGTCGCGTCTCCGCGGTGCGGGCGGCCAGCGAGACGTAGATGCCGGCGAAGAGGATGAAGGTCAGTTTCGCGGTCGCCGAGGGGATGTCGATCGCGCGATGGTCGACAAGGTCGACCCAGGCCACCATCGCCGCGTAGCAGGTCGCGCCGGCGATGGCAAATGCGAGCGCGCGGCGAAACGTCGTCTGCACCTGATCGGCGACGCGCAAGAGGAGGATGAAGAAGAGCCAGCTCGCCTCGGCGCCGGAGTGATAGATCGCCAGCGTCCACACCGGGAGATCGGCGAAGAGCATCAGCAACGTGAGGTCGATGGGCGGATTGCGATGCAGAAAAAGCGCGATCAGCCCCCACGAGAGCAGAGCGAACACGCCGAGGACGACCGTCGTTTGCAACCAGCCATCGAGGGAGGAGTGAAGAATGTACTGGTTGTTGACGTAGACCGCGAGCGACAGCAGCACCGAGCCGAAGATGCGCAGCAGCGGCAACTCCACCGCCGCGAGGCGCCAGGTGCGCGTCCGCCGACGATGTTCGATCTCCATGGGATCGATGGCGATGTAGGGCTGGGTCATTGGTTTTCAGATCGCAGATCGCGGATCGCAGAGCGAACGAACGAACAATCTGTCATCCCGAGCGTCGAGCGAGGGACCTGGGTGAGCGGGGGCGCGCAACACGTGTTTCGGAGCGAGCAGCGCGCCCCCAACCGCCCAGGTCCCTCGCTCGACGCTCGGGATGACAACATAGTGCATCGCGTACGGCGGTGGCTCCCTGCGATCTGCAAACTGCGATCTACGCCTTCGTGTCAGCGCGCGCATCGAGCGTGCTGCGTTGCAGGATGCCACGAATCTTCGGCAGGAGCACTTCCTTGCGGATCGGTTTCCGCAGGAATCCGGCGGCGCCCATCTCCAGACTCTGCGTCTCGACGTCCGTTCCGGTGATGCCGGTGATGAAGAGCGCCGGGGTCTCGATGCGTTTCTGCAGCATGATTTCGAAGACCTTGAGGCCGGTGAGCGTCGGGATGTTGATGTCGAGGATGAGCAGATCGAACTGCCGGCGACCGAGCTCGATCAACGCGTCGCCTCCGTCGGCGACGCTCAGCGACTTCGTAGCCCGCCTCGGAGAGAAAGCCGTCGATGAGCGCCGACGAGACGAGATCGTCCTCGACGACGAGCACGAGCACAGGGCGATCGGGACGCGCCATCACCTCGCGCGGAGCGGGCGTCCGCTCGAGAGCGCGCGTGATCTCGCGATGGAGGCGCGCGGTCTCCTCGCTCGGCTCGCGGTTGTACTCGCGCCGCAGCACGTCGGCGCATTCCTGATAGCGGCGCAGCGCGGAGTCGGGACGTCCCTGTTCGAGCTGCAGACGAATGAGCGTGCGATGGACGACTTCCTGCGAGGGATCGAGGGACAGCAACCGCCCGGCGGTGTCGACCGCTTCCTCCCACCATCCGGCGCGAATCTGCGTCGTCAGGAGATTGCCGAAGATCGCCAGCGCGGCGCGCAGGAATGTGAGACGGCGCTCGGCGAGCCATTCATCGAAGGCTGGAATGCCGGTCGAAAAGTTCGCCAGCAGGTTCCCGCGAAAAATCTCGGCCGCCTTGCGGATCGTGTTGATCGACGGCGACGCGATCAGCTCATCGAAGCGGCGAGCGTCGACGTCGACGGTCTCCCGATCGAAGCGGACCGACACACCATCGTCGACGAGGATGTCCGGCGGCAAAAAACGAAGCGCGTAGTGCAGATCGCGAATGACCGCGCGCACCTCGGTTTCCGCTCCCGGATCGCCAAAGAGCAGCGAGCCGAGCTCCGCGATCGACGGCTTGCCGTTGATTTTCAGCGCCAGATAAACGACGAGCGCCTGCGTCCGCCGATTCCCAATCGAGAGCGCATCGCCTCGATAGTCGACGGCCGAAAAGTCACCGAGCAGACGGATGGAGAGGAGGACCATTACTGATGGAAAAAACCATAGCACCGTGAGCGCAACGACTCCGTCAGCGAATCGTGAACGCAAACGCGATTTTGTCGAAAGAGATCGCGCTACGTGGCGCGGCGAGTGCCGCAACCAAAGATTTCACGCGGAGACGCGGAGAGGCGGAGAAAAGGATTGCGGCCAACCTCCTCTCCGTGTCTCCGCGTCTCCGCGTGAAACTGAACCCCGCGATCTGCCTCCTAAAACGCGCCCTTCGGAACGTCCCTGGCCACGGAGATGTCGTCGAGGCGGATGAACTGGTTCTTGCCTTTGATCTCGCGGCGGGTGGAGATCAGGAGGTTGCTGAAGCGCGTGTAGTCGTGGAAGAGCACGATGCTCGGCTCGTCCTCAGGTTTGTCGCCTTCGAGCTTCATGTGCCACTCGTCGACGAGGCCGGAATCGCGGTTCACCCACATCCAGTACACGTCGCCGGGAGTGAGGCCGACGTTGCTGAACGAGAGACGGACGACGTCATAAATGCGTCCGGCAGCGTCGGTCTTTTCGCTGTCGTAGGCGCGCGTGACGCCGGGATCGAAGGTCTTGTAGCCCATCAGCAGCCAATAGGTGTCGTTGATGAAGCGGCGGTAGCCGAACGTCAGCAGATCCTTCGGATCGGCGACCTCCGCCCCGTTCTTCCAACCCTTCCCCTGCTTCGTGTTGATGTTCATCACCACGACGATCTCATCGCCGTCGCGATTCTTGCCTCTGACGCGATAGTCTCCCGTGAATCGATCCCAGCGTTGCGCATAGGATGCGACAATCTTTCCTTCGCGCTCGACGTTGAAAGTGAAGGCGAGATAGCGGGCGTCGTTCCATGCCGGGCCGGCGAGCACGTCGATTGCACGACGAGCGACGGAGTCAGCCGTCGGCTGTCCCCACGTGGTAAACACGAAGAGAGAGACGAAGAGAGAAAGGAACAGTGTGCTGATGGTGATGCGGCGAGTCACGTGTCACCTCCGATTCGGCACACAACTCTAACCCCAGATGACCAAGGATCGCATCGTGATTACAGGTGTCGGCGCGCTGAGCCCGAACGGAGTCGGCCGCGAGCGGTACTTCGCCGCGCTGGCGCAGGGCGTCAGCGGCATCCGCACCATCACGCAATTCGACGCTTCGGCCCTCCCCGCCCGCATCGCCGGCGAGGTGGACTTCGATCCGACGCAGTGGGTCGACGCGAAGAACATCAAGCACGTCTCGCGCGTGGTGCCGATGGCCATCGCCGCGACGGACGAAGCGCTACGCGACGCGAAGCTCGACCCGCTCGCCGCGGATCTCGAGACGCGGCGCTCCATCGGCGTGATGCTCGGCTCCGGCGGCGGGGCGATCGAGTTCAGCGAGCGAATGTACGAGCTCTGGTACAAGGGCTCGGCGAAGCAGGCGTCGATCTACTCCATCCCGTCCGGCACGATCGGCACGATCGCCTCGGAGATCTCGATGGCCTACGACCTCCACGGCTTCTCGCATCTCATCTCCACCGGCTGCACGTCGTCGACCGACGCCATCGGCTACGCCTATCGCAATCTCAAGCTCGGCGTGTGCGATTACATCGTCACCGGCGGCGCCGACTCGACGATCACGGAAGCGGTGATGACCGGGTTCTGCATGATGCGCATCGTGACGAACTCGTGGAACGCGCAACCGGAGCTCGGCTCGCGGCCCTTCACAAAGAATCGCGACGGCTTCGTGCTCGGCGAAGGCTCCTGGATGTTCGTCATGGAGCGCGAGGAGACGGCGCTCGCGCGCGGCGCGCACATCTACGCCGAGGTCGCAGGGTACGGCTCGACGTGCGACGCCTACCATCGCGTACGCATGGACGACTCCGGCGAAGAGCCGGCGCGGGCGATGGGATTGGCGATGAAGGACGCGAACGTCGATCCGTCCGAAGTCGACTACATCAACTATCACGGCACGTCCACGGAGCTGAACGACCGCATCGAAACGCGTGCGGTGAAGCTCGCCTTCGGCGATCACGCCACGAAGCTCGCCGGCTCGGCCACGAAGTCGATGATCGGACACCCGCAAGGCGCCTGCGGCGCCGCGGGAGTCGCGGCCACACTGATGGCCTTCCGCGACGACGTGCTGCCACCAACGATCAATCTCGACACCCCCGACCCCGAATGCGATCTCGACTACATCCCCGACATCGGCCGCCGCAAACACATCGACGTCGCCGTGTGCAATACGATCGCGTTCGGATCGAAGAACTCGGCGTTGGCATTGAAGAGGTACGTTTGAAACCGTTGCTGGTTGCTGGTTGCTGGTTGTCTGTGGGTTCACGCAAGACGCCCACAAGCAGCGAGCACTCGCAATTTCTCATGTGTCATCCCGAGCGTCGAGCGAGGGACCTGGGTGCGTGGAGGGCGCGATGAACGCGCATCGTGCCGCACGCCCGCCCAGGTCCCTCGCTCGACGCTCGGGATGACAGCTCTTCGATAGCGGACACCGCAGATAACCAGCAACCAGCAACTAGTTAACTATGTTTACTCCCACGCGAGAAACTACCGACGAACTATTGGATGAGCACGACGCCCCGCGCGCCGACATGGAGCGCTCGCTGCGCGATCTGCGGCGGTTCAATCGCTACGCGGGAGGGATCGCCATCTATCGGCGGCTCGTGCGCCGGTTCACTCCGCGGTCGATTCTCGACCTCGGCACGGGGACGTCGGATCTGCTCGAGTCGATGCCCGAGGTTCCGCTGCGCGTCGGGCTGGATTTCAAGATCGATCACCTCCTCTATCTGCGGCCCGGCTCGCGCGTGCTGCGCGTCGTTGGCGATGCGAAGCAGCTCCCGTTTCGCGATGGCGTGGTCGACGTCGTGACTTCCGCGCATTTCTTTCATCACTTCTCGCCCGAGGAGAACGAAGGCATCCTCACGGAATCACTGCGCGTCTCAAAACGCGGTGTCTGCGTGAACGACACGCGGCGCCACTACGCGCCTCTGCTGTTCACAATTCTCCTCGGCGTGTTCCGACTCGTCGGTCGCATCACGCGGTACGACGCGCCGGCGTCAGTGCGTCAGGGCTACACCGCGACCGAGGCGCGCGCGATCGCGGAAAAGATCACCGCGGCCTCGCGGCGCGACGTTGTACACGCCTGGCCGTTCCGATTCGGGATTCTCTTGTGGAAGTAGATGTCGCCATTGTCGGTGCCGGTCCCGCGGGCGCGACGCTGGCCGCGCTGCTCGCCGGACGCGGCGTGCGCGTCGCGCTGATCGATCGCGACAAGTTTCCGCGCGACAAAGTGTGCGGAGAGTTTCTCTCCTACGACGCGCTCCCGATCCTCCAGCCGCTCGGCGTGATCGACGAGCTCGATCGCGTGAGCGCGCCGCGCATCGGGCACTGCCGCCTCATCGGCTCGCGCAGAACGTACGCGTTCGATTTCCCGCGCGCGGCACGCGGCGTGTCGCGCTGGTTTCTCGACGAGCTGCTCGTGCGCACTGCGAAGGCGAAAGGCGCGGACGTCCGCGAAGGTGAGCCCGTGGCGCAGTTGGCCGAGCTCAACGCGAAGGTCATCGCCGGCGCGTGGGGACGATGGGGACGCTTCGACCAGCAATTGCACCGCGGCTTCGTGCGCGATCGCGCGCATCGCAATTTCGGGTTCAAACGTCACTATCGCGGGTCGCACGAGGAAGGCGTCATCGATCTCCATTCCTTCCGCCGCGGCTACCTCGGCGTGAACTGCGTCGAGGGCGGGATCACGAACATCTGCGGACTCGTCCACGCGACGCGCCTCGCCGGTCACAAAGGGCGCTGGGACACGTTCATCGAAACGCTGCGCGCCGAGGAACCGCCGCTCGAGCGGTTGTACGCGGCGCAGGAGCCGGCGCAGGACGATTTTCTGTCGTCGGAGCCGGTGATTTTTCGTTCGAGGTCTGCCGTCGAAGGCGGCATCTTCATGATCGGTGACGCCTCGGGCGTGATCGATCCGCTGACCGGCAACGGCATGGCCATGGCCGTGCAGTCCGCGCTGCTCGCCGCGCCAATCCTGCTGCGCCTCGTCGAACAACCGTCGCGCCGCGCGGAGATCGAAGACGAGTATCGCCGCACGCACCGTCGCTTCTTCGCCTCGCGCATCGCCTGGAGCCGTCGCGCGGCGATGCTCCTCTCGCGGCCGCGCCTGCTCGACGCCGCGCTTGCGACCATCAAGTCGAAGTCGATCGGCGAACTGCTCCTGCGGCGCACGCGCGCGGCCGAAGGCGAAGTCGAGCGTCTCGCGGAAGCGTGGTTCTGCTAGAGTTTTGCGGCCATGGTGTCGCCGCTACCCGAGGGCGAGTTCCTCCTCCCGCTGTTTCCGCTGCCGAACCTCGTCTTCTTCCCGCACACGCGGTTGCCGCTGCACGTGTTCGAGCCGCGCTACCGGCAGATGGTGAAGGACGCTCTGGAGACCGATCAGCGATTCGGCATCGTGCTGCTGCGCCCCGGATGGGAGCCCGACTACTTCGGCGCGCCGCCGGTGTTCGAGTGCGGCACGCTCGGCACGATCGAACAGGCCGTGCCACTCGAGGATGGCCGCTTCAACATCGTCGTCCGCGGCGACGTTCGCTTCCGCATCGTCGATGAAGTCTCGCGCGTCCCCTATCGCACGGCACTCGTCGTCGCCGAGCCCGAGGCGGGACGCGAGCCAGCGAGCGCACAAGCACGGCGCGAATGGCTCGCGGATCTGTCACGCCAGTATCTCCAATACCTCCCCGACCAGACCTCGGTGCCGGAGATCGAGACCGTGAATCTCGACGCCCTCACGAACGCGCTGATCATGTCGCTGAATCTCGACGTCGAGGAAAAACAGAAACTCCTCGAGATGAGCGACGTCATCCGCCGCGCCGAACAGGTCGGCACCGAGCTCTCGAGCCGCATCGAGAGCCTGCGCTTTCTGGCGCCGTATCGGCGAGGGGTGGATCCGACACACAACTGAAGCGCTCGCGCGGTTGTCAGTTGTCGGTTGTCTGTGGTGCTTCGCCGACGGCCCAGACAACCGACAACTGACAACCATCATCGCGTCCACGTCATCTCCGGCTCCTTCGCAAACTCCAGATTCAGTTCCGGCGAGTACGTCACCCAGCCTTGAGGGGATTGATAGCGCACGCGTAGCGCGAGGCCGCCGACGCCGGGGAGGCTGAAGCCGTCTTCGCGGGGGACATCGAACGCCTGCAGGCCGCCGCCGAGGACGACGCGCCAGCGGCCTTCCGGATAGGGACCAAAACGCCAGAACAGCGAGTCGTGTCGATGGCGGAACTCCGCGCGAAGCGGAGCCTTGTCGCGGATCGACGCGCAATACGCGCGCGCGAAGTCGGGGATGCGCGCCGTGACTTCGAGCACCTCGCGGCGGACCGGGTGATATTCGTAGAAGCGCCGGCCGTGCATGGTCGCGTCTCCGCAAAGGTAGAAGTCATCGTAAAACCAGCCGCTTCCGCGCGCGCGGCGAAGATGTTCTTCCTTGAACCACCGGAACTCGATCATCGCCGCCGGTGGAATCGCCGGCGTGCGCAGCATCGATGCGCCGTCGATCGTCATGAACATGCGCGCCTCGGCGCTCATGCGCTCCGATCGCCCGAACTCTTCGCCCCACTCCTGGCGATTCGCAACGAGGAGCGCGATGGCAGCGGCAGCGAAGAGCGCGAGGCCTGGCGCACTTTTCATCCGCGCCATTCCGATCGCGAAGAGCGTGCAGAACCAGAGCCACGCCACCAGCGTGAGCCGCGCGCTGATCTCCTTCGACGACGGCACGATCGGCGCGACCGCGAGAAAGAGCCCGAGCAGGGCGAGCACGATCGCGGCGCGCGTGCGCAGCGCGAACGCGGCGCCGGCGGCGATGAGCGCCAGCGCGACGAGTCCGATCTCGAGCGCCGAGCCCGACCAGGTGCGCAGAATCTTCCACGGCAGCGCGAGCAGCACGCGCGGAACATCGCCGAGAGCGATGGCCCAGCCGTCGCCACTCATCAGCGAACCGACCGCCGCGCGCCGCCACACCAGATAGCCGACGAAGGCGACGACGTGGAAGACGAGGTGACGCGCACGGACGCGCCAGTTGCGCTCCGGAAGGACAAGCAGCAACAGCGGGAGCGGCGTCACGATCTCTTTCGCCAGCATCGCGACGAAGTAGAGGATGGCGGAAAGGAGATTCAGCGCATTCGACGATCGGCGCGACGCCATCACGAACGCCGCCGCTGCGATCGCGCCGAGGAGAATCGCCTCGAGGTAATGGACCAGCATGAGCTGCGTGGCGAACGCGCAGACCGGCGCGCCGGCGACGAATAGGAACGCGCCCGCGAGCGCCGACGTCGCCGGAACGTAGAGGTGCAACGCGAAGTAGATCGCCAACGCGCACAACCCGAGGAGCACGAGCTCGGCCGCATGCCAGCGCGCGGGCTCGAGTCCGGCGATGGCGATGAGCGCTTCGAACGTCGAATCGAGCAAGGGCGTGAAGGCGTGATGCCACGTATCGCCCTCGGTGAAGGTCATCGTCCAGCGACGCGCTAGCGCGACGTGCAACAGCCACGCGTCGTCGTACATCCACCACAACCGGATCGCCTTGCGATACAGAACGACGACCGTGGCAAGGAGAAACAGCGGACCAGCCAGGCGCTTCATCACGACTCACACGAGTTGGCAGTTGGCAGTATGCAGGAAAGCGGTTGCCTCCGCGTTCTCCGCGTCTCCGCGTGAAACCATCTCACGCGGAGACGCGGAGCGCGCGGAGTACAAATTGCTACTGCTTCGGAAAGATCGTGTCGTGCGCGGGCGAGCGCTCATCCTCGGGGCGACCGGCGGTGTAGTAGTAGAGCGAGACCGACTTGCGCGTCACGCCGGGTGGTGCGAGGAGCGGGTGTGGGTGGCCGTGGTACGACGTGTCGGTCGTCGAGAAGATTACCGTCCGATTGAAGAGCGGCGCGATGCGCTGGCGGCACTCGGTCATCGCCGGATTCCAGAGCTCGAGGTGGCCGCCCCATTCGTCGCGCCAGTCCTTGTTCATGTAGATCAGCAGATTGATGCGGCGATCGAGCTTCAGCTTCGGATGAACGTTGAAGTCGGCGTGAATCTTCAGGAATCCGCCCGGCTCGATCTGATGCAGGCCGCCGCCACCGAAATATGGATCAGGAATCAGTCCCTTGATGCCGGTCAGCGCTTCGAGCCAGAGCAACATCTCGAAGCCGTTCAACGCGTCGAGAAACGCGCGGACGGTGTCGGTGATCGTGCTGTGCTCGTGATAGTAGCCAAGCTTCTTCTCCGTCGGCGAGTCGAAGCGCATCCAGCGCGTCTCCTCGGGTTTCGGAAAATCGGCGAGTACGCGATCGAGCAGCGCCCCGTCGAAGAGTCCGTCGAGGACGATGTGCGGAAAGGGGTCGGCGCTTTGATAGCGATCGCGCAACGCCGCGGCGTCGTGATTCAGTCGAAGGGTCCGACTCGGCATGTCGACATCATAGAATCCGCGCGTGCCGCTCCCCTACGCCGAGTTCTATTACCCGCTGAACGTCTTCATGCACATCCTCACGCACGAGGAGGGCGACGTCGCCTATCTGCACTACGCGTTGTTCGCACACGAAGGCGAGTCGATCGGCGCGGCCCAGGAACATTCGACGGAGCTCCTGCTCGAACGGCTCCCGCCGCCGCCGGCGAGCATCCTCGAAGCGGGCATCGGCCTGGCCACGACGCTCGATCGCCTGACGCACATGGGCTACGACGTCGAGGGGATCACGCCGGATGAAAAACAGATCGCCATGGTGCGCGCGCGACACGGCGATCGGCTGCGCGTGCACTGCGCCGCGTTCGAAGCCTTCGATCCGGGACGCACCTTCGATGTCGTCGTGTTTCAGGAGTCGTCGCAGTACATCGACTCCGAGGCGCTGTTCGCGCGCGCGAAAGCGCTGACGAAACGGGTCATCGTGCTCGATGAGTTCGCATTGCGTCCGCTCGACACGCCGGGACTGCACGCGCGAGCCGGATTCCTCGACGCGGCTGCGCGTCACGGATTCGAAGTCGCCGAAGAGCTCGACCTCTCCGCGCGCGCGGCGCCGACGATCCAGTACTTCATCGATCGCATTCCGAGCTATCGCGAGCGCCTCATCGCCGATCTCGCGCTCACGCCGGAGCAGGTCGACGAATTGATCGTCAGCGGAGAAAACTACGTCGCGCGATACACGGACGGGACGTACGGGTATCGGTTGCTGGACTTGCGCGCGACGGTGTAACGCCGGCGCTTCTTCGCGCGAACCCCCTGGAGGGCGGGCTTATAGCCCGCCGGTTCTTTGGGCGGGGGGTGCCCAACCAACGCCACCACCCAGAATCGGCGGGCTATAAGCCCGCCCTCCATGAGATTTGGCGCCAGCTACACAGAAGCGCGTCTTGCGAACACGCAGTCGCGGCACATGAAATCGTCCGGCGATTCTTCGAGCCCGTAGACCCAGCGGCGCATCTTCGCCAGCTCGTCGCCTTCCAGCACTTCGCGGATCGAGCTTTCCGTCAGATCGCCGACGACGTACTTTTCGTCGTAGTCCTCGCAGCAGAGGACGCACTTGCCGTGCGGCGTGATGTGGAGATGCTGGAGCGGGCGTGAACCGACGTTGTCGCAGCCGGCGAGGCGGTGATTGCGATCGGCGGCCTTCATCCCGACGTCGAGCCAGCCGGCGCGATCCATGACGACGTGACGCTCGACGGCGAAGCGCGAGCCGGCGTAGCGCGCGCGGATCTCCTCGAAGTCGCCGTCGTGCGTTGCGTCCCCGGTGCCGAGGACGACGATTTTCATCTCCTGGGCCACGGGGAGATCGCGGATGTATTCGAGATTGCGCAGGACCACCGGCAGATGATCGGCGCCGCGGTCGTGGGTGTACCGCTCGCGGTCGAGCGTCGAGAGATTGATGCAGAGAAACCGCAGCGGACCCTCGGCGATGAGGACGTCCGCTTTGGCCGGCGTGAGGCCCGAGCCGTTGCTGAGCACCGCGACCGGCAGCCCCGCGGCGAAGAGCGTGCGGCACTGATCGAGGAAACGCCGATCGAGCGTCGGCTCGTTGTAGCTCTGCAGAAACACGCTCTCCAGCGTCGGGCGAAACGTCTTCAGCTCCTCGACGAGGCGCGCGAAGAGCTCGTCCGGCATCAGGTAGTCGGCCCGAGGCGCGATCGAGACGGGGCAGAAGTAGCACTTCTGATTGCACATCGTCATCGTCTCGAGCGAAACGATGCGCAGGTGATGACGACGCGACAGATCGTCGCCGTTGCGGATCAGCCAGCCGTCGCGCGCCAGCGCGTCGTCCGGCGTGCCGTGAAGCTCGAAGGCACGGAAGCGCTCGTAGGCGCCATCCCCCGGCACGAGCGCGCGATCGGTCAACGGATCGTAGATGCGATCGGCGTCGTTATGGAGGAAGGGGTTTGGTTTGAGCATGTTGGTTGGATACTGAGTGATGTTACTGGTTGCTGGTTACTTGGGGTTTTCTCGAGGCTCCGCAGACAACCAGGAACCAGCAACCAGTAACATACGCGCTCATGGCGCCGGCCGTCTAAACCGGACAAGAGCGTGCCCTCTTCCGTGCTCAATTCTCAATCCGCCAGTTAAGATGCGCCCGCATGTCGATCGCCGTTCTCTATCCCCGGTACGATCACCCTGCGATCGAGGAGCGATACGCGTCGTGGCAGACGCAGATGCTCCTGCGCGGCGGCGAGGAGCTCGCTCCGCTTTCCTTCTACGACGACGACGAGAAGGCCACCGACACGGTCGTCGATCTCGAGACCGAGTACGTGCTCGTCATCACCGATCCGCTGCTCCTCCCCTCCGCGCACCTCGGCGTGCGGTTGCGCGATGCGCTCCGGGAAAGCGGCGCATCCGCGGTCGTGCCGGTCTCGAATGGCGCACAGAATCCGGCGCAGTTGCGCGCGCCGCGCTCGGTGTATCTCACGTTGCGCGAGCTGCAGGAGACGATCGAAGAGACGGCAAAGCAGCCGCGCACGATCGAACGCGTGACTTGGGATGACACGAATCCCGGCGCGTACCTCTGCCGCGTCGATTTCCTCGACCACGTGCAGGTGCCGCTGCGCACCGCGCTCAACGGTCGCGAGGTGGCGATCGCGACGAACGAGTTCGTGCACCGCTGGAGCTCGCTGCGCGGACAGATCCGCTACGACCTCCTCGACCGCATCAGCACCGACGCGAAGTCGATCCTCGAGTTCGGCTGCGGCGAGGCGCCTCTCGGCGAGGCGCTCAAGCGCCGGCAGCGATGCCGCGTCGTCGGCATCGAGCTCGATCCCGACGCCGCGGCCATCGCGCAAAAGCGGATCGATTCCGTCTATCGCGGCGACGTCCGCGAGATCGTGTCGATTCTCGACGAGACCTTCGACTGGATCATCGGCGGCGATATCGTCGAGCATCTCGACGAGCCCTGGTCGTTCCTCGCCGAGCTGCGCCGCCTCTCCGCCCCCGGCGGCCATCTGCTCCTCAGTCTCCCCAACCTCGCCAACGCCTCGGTGGTCGGCGATCTGTTGCAGGGCCGCTTCGACTACGCCTACATGGGACTCACCTGCGTCGGCCATCTCCGCTTCTTCACGAAGCAATCGATCGCCGACATGCTCACCATCGCCGGCTGGACGGTCGAAACAATCGCCCCGCAGGAGCTCGCCTCGACTCCTGCGCAGGACGCGCTCCTCCACGCGCTCGACGAGAGCGGCTACGCGTATTCGAAAGATGACGTGAAGCCCACTGGATACTATGTCGTCGCGAGAAACGGATGAGAAACTGTTGACTGGTTGCTGGTTGCTGGTTGTCTGCGGTTTCTCGCCTGCCCCCAACAAGCAGGTAATCAACAAAGACGAACTCCGTTCTTACCGGTTGTTGGATACGGTTGTCGGTGGCTTCTTGCGATGCCCCGCAGACAACCAGCAACCAGCAACCAGTAACAACTGAAGAGCAACAACGCCGCAACCAACGAACAGCGTGATGAACATTTCCTACCTCGTCGAAGACACCGAACAATCCGGCGGCGTGCGCGTCCAGCTCGCGCATGCCGATGCGCTGATCGCGCGCGGGCATCGCGTGCGGCTCGTGACGAAGGGGCTACCGCTCACGTGGCGAGGGTCGAGTGCGGAGTGGGTGTATGTCGACGACTTCCGGCAGTACGACGCCAGTGGCGAGGACTTCGTCATCGGCACGTTCTGGTTGACGGTTCCCTTCGCGTACGAGATCGCGGGAAAGCGCGCGGTGCATCTTTGCCAGGGATACGAAGGCTCCTTCTCGGCTTACGAATCGATTCGCGATCAGATCGACGCCGCGTACGCGCTGCCGATTCCGAAGCTCGTCGTCGCGAAGTCGCTGATTCCCGTTTGCCAGCGATTCACGGATGACGTGACTTACATCGGCCAGGTCGTCGAAGAAGAGTTCTATCGCCGGGCGACGCCGCGGGAGAACGAGCCGCCGCGCGTGCTCGTCTCCGGTCAGGCCCAGGCCGATCTCAAAGGAATCCACGAGGCGTACGGCGCGGTCGCGCATGCGCGGTGGTTCCATCAGAAGCTCGACCTCGTGCGCGTGTCGCCCTGGGCGCCGTCGAACGACGAGCCGCTCGATTCCGTGCAGGAGTTCCACGTCGCGCTGACGACGGCGGAGATGACGCGGCTCATGCACTCCTGCGACATCCTCATCGCGCCGAATCACCGGCAGGAAGGATTTGGATTGCCTGCGGCCGAGGCGATGGCGGCGGGGATTCCGTGCGTGATGACGGCGATTCCGTCGTACCTCTCCTTCGACGAACAAGACGACTACGCGCTCTTCGCGCCCGAACAGAATGCGGTCGAGCTCGGTGAAAAACTCATCGAGCTGTTGAGCGACGACGAGCTGCGCCAGCGCCTTCGCGACCGCGGTCGCGAGGTCGCCGAGCAGTGGCGCGTGCAAAATGTCGCAACGCGGCTCGAAAAATTCTTCCTCGAACGCCGCGGGGCGTGATCCGCATCACATTCGGGTCCGTTTTGGGTACGCAACGTGGATGCGCATGGGCCCAATGGACGGTCTCGCGCTCGTTCCCTCCGGAGCCGCATTACCCATCCTTGCCGTCGCCGCCGTGATTCTTCTCCTCGGCTGCGTCGGTCTTGCGCGCGAGCGTGTCTCGGCGGTCACGCTTTCGTTCTTCATCCTCGCCGCCTCGGCGTCGTGGTGGCTCGCCAGCGTGGCGCTCCTGATGATGTCGGTGGCGCACGATGCGGCACTGATGTGGGCGCGCGTGGTCTACGTCGCCGTGTCGATCCTCCCCGCGACCGTGCTGCAGTTCTCGCTCGCACTCACGAATGAACTCCGGCGGCGACGCGTGCTCCTCGTGCTCGTCTGGAGCATCTCCGTGGTTTTCCTCGCGATCTTCACACTCACCCCCTGGTTCATCGCCGACGTGCTTCGCTATCGCTGGGGTTTCTACGTCAAGCTCGAACCGGCGAGCATTTCGTTTCTTCTTTTCCTCACCGCGGTCCTCGCCGAAAGCACGCTCGCCTTGCGCCGCGCGATGCGGGGAGACTCCACCGAACAGCAGAAACGGCGCGCCGCTTCGTTTCTCATCGCGCTGGGCGTCGGCTACGTCGGCGCCATCGATTTCCTCCCCTCCTTCGGCGTCGACTTCGCTCCGATCGGCTATCTCGCGGTCCTCGGATTCGTCATCCTGTCGATCCGCACGATTCATCGCTACCGCTTCGTCGACCTGGCCCCATCGCTCGTCGCCGACCACCTTCTCGAGACCGTGCCGGGCGGCGTCATCGCCGTCGACATGCTCGGCACGATCCGCCTCGCCAATCCCGCGGCCTCGGCGCTGCTGGCGCTATCCGAACCGCTCATCGGCGAGAATCTGCGCTCGCTCCTGCAAATCCGCGCGCTGCCGCTGACCGATTCGGAGACCTTCAACCGGATCGGCCGCACGCGCAATCAGCCGCTGGCTTTGACACGCCACGACGGGGCGAAGGTTGAGGTCTCCGTCTCCGCGACTCTGCTCCGCGATCAGGAACGGATCCCGGTCGGCATCCTCTACGTCATGCACGACCTCAGCGAGCGGCGTCGAGCCGAGAGACATGAGTTCGCCGCCAATCATGATCCGCTCACCGGCATCCCCAACCGCGCCTATCTCACGCATCGCTTCGATCCGATCGTGAACGAGATCGAAGCGCACGGACGATCGTCGGCGGTGCTCTTCCTCGACCTCGACGGATTCAAGCGCGTCAACGACGGGCATGGACACGGCGTCGGCGACCGCCTGCTGCAACTCGTCGCCGCACGCCTGCGCAACGCGCTGCGCGACGACGATCTCCTGGCGCGCTACGGCGGCGACGAGTTCATCGCCCTCCTCAGCGTCAGCCGCGCCGCCGACGCGCAGGTCGTCGCCGACAAACTGCTGCGCGTCCTCCGCGATCCCTTCGCAGTAGAGTCGCTCACCTTACGCATCGGCGCCAGCATCGGCATCGCCATCGCCCCGCGCGACGGCACGACGATGGACGACCTCGTGCGCGCCGCCGACGAAGCGATGTACCGCGCCAAACGCGGACAGAAACCGTCGGCCCGCGGCGCGACCGATCGTGTGGTGCAATCGCCGTTCGGATCGGAAAGCCGCGCGTGATGGATTCATGAGATTTCACGCGGAGACGCGGAGGACGCGGAGAGAAGGCTTGCGACTTCCGCGTCTTCCGCGTCTCCGCGTGAACCGTCGTCCTCTCTTCTTGTGAAAACTTTCTCTAATCGCATAGAATCCGGCGTCCCGCTTCCGGGCTTCTTGGCAACCCGTTCCATCGAGATCACTTATGCCAGTTCAGAACACCCTGCCCTCTGATTCGATCATTCCGCGCAAGCCGGGCAATGCCCCGGGCGAAGGCGCGGAAAAAGGGCTCATCACACTTCCCGGTGAGTCCGAGCGCGAGGTAGACGATCTTGCCGGCGCTTCGCTGCTGACGACGAAGCTCGACGCCGTCGTCAACTGGGCGCGCGGCAACTCGCTCTGGCCTCTGCCGTTCGGCACGGCCTGCTGCGCGATCGAGTTCATGTCCATGGTCTCGTCGCACTACGACATCGCCCGCTTCGGCGCCGAGGTCGTGCGGTTCTCGCCGCGTCAGGCGGACCTCATGATCGTCGCCGGAACCATCGTCGACAAGATCGCGCCGGTCCTGAAGAAGATCTACGACCAGATGCCGGAGCCGAAGTACGTCATCGCCATGGGCGCATGCGCGACTTCCGGCGGCTTCTATCGCGCCTACCACGTCGTCCAGGGCATCGACGAGATCGTGCCGGTCGACATCTGGGTGCCGGGTTGCCCGCCGACTCCCGATGGACTCATGTACGGCATCCTCAAGCTGAAAGAGAAGATCGAGCGCGGCGAGATCCGCCGGTGAACACTATCCAATGAGCACTCTCACCAAACTCAGCGCGACTCCCTACACCGGTCCCGCGCCGACCAATCGCGAACCGTACGTTCCCGCGAACGCCGAAGCGGCCGACGCGCGCGGCGCGGAGATCGCCGTCAAGGCGCCGCACTCGGCGATGGCGCAGGAGCTCGGACAGGATCTGCCGACATTCATCGTTGAAAAAGACGCCATCGTCGACGTCCTTCGCGCGCTGCACGATCACCACGACTTCGGCTTCACGCTGCCGCTCGACCTCTTCGGCGCCGATTACCCGAACCGGCAGAAGCGCTTCGACTCATCTATCAGCTCTATTCGCTCAAGAACAACGAGCGCATCCGCCTCAAAGTCCGCGTCGCCGAGGGTGAGTCCGTTCCGACGAGCACGAAAGTGTTTCAAGCCTACGACTGGTTCGAGCGCGAAGCGTTCGACATGTACGGCGTGAAGTTCGACGGCCATCCGAACCTGCGCCGCATCCTGACGCACGAGAACTTCCAGGGTCACGCGCTCCGCAAAGATTACGACCCCGCGCAGCGCTGGCTTCTCACCGAGCAAGGCATCGCCACGATCACGCCGAAGATCGCGCCGCAGTACGTTCAGGAAGAAGCTGAATCTGATTTCGAGCGCGTGACTCTCAACCTCGGGCCGTCGCATCCCGCGACGCACGGCACGCTGCGCATCGTCGTCACGCTCGACGGCGAGACCATCGTCGGTGCCGACTCCGAGATCGGCTATCTCCATCGCTGCTTCGAGAAGATGTCGGAGACGCACACGTATCAGCAGGTCATCCCCTTCACCGACCGGCTGAACTACTGCTCGGCGATCATCAACAACGTCGGCTATTGCATGACCGTCGAGAAGATGCTCGGCATCGAGGCACCGGCGCGCGCGCAGCACGTGCGACTCATGCTCTCCGAGTTCATGCGCATCTCCGATCACATCATCTGCATCGGCACGAATCTCGTCGACATGGGCGCGCTGACGAATTTCTGGTGGCTCTTCCAGCCGCGCGAAGAGATCCTCGGGCTGGTCGAATCGTGCTGCGGCGCGCGCCTGCTGCCGAGTTATCTGCGCGTGGGCGGACTCGCGGTCGACGCACCGTCCGACTTCCTGTCGAATTCACAGAAGCTCGTGAACATGCTCCCGAAGTTCATCGACGACGTCGAAGCGCTGGTGATGAAGAATCGCGTCTTCCGCGATCGCGTCGAAGGCATCGCCCCGATCAGCACCGCCGACGCCATCAACTTCGGCTTCACCGGTCCCTGCCTCCGCGCGACGCGGCGTCCCCTACGACGTCCGCAAGGCGAGCCCCTACCTCGGCTACGAGACCTATGACTGGGACGTGCCGATCGCCGAAGGAGGCGACACGTACGCGCGCTTCCTGGTGCGCTTCGAAGAGATGCGCCAGTCTCTGCGCATCCTGCAGCAGGCCATCAATCGCGGCCTGCCCCCGGGCCCGGTGATGGTCGACAATCCCTATGTAGCGCTTCCTCCGAAGGAGAAGGTCTACAACGAGATGGAGTCGCTCATCTATCACTTCAAGCTGATCATGCACGGCATCCAGCCGCCGGTCGGCGAGGCCTACTTCCAGGTCGAAGGCGGCAACGGCGAGCTCGGGTTCTACATCGTCTCCGACGGCACGAAGAATCCGTACCGCGTCCGCGCCCGCCCGCCCTGCTTCCCGATCTTCGAAGCCTTTACGAAGATGATCACAGGACAGACGATTCCGGACGCGATCGCGGCGCTGGGAAGTCTGAACATCATTGCCGGAGAATTGGATCGTTAAGTGAATTTCATGCTGAGGAGCGAAGCGACGAAGCATCAACGGAGCACGCGCGATGCACGAGCCACAGGCATCGCACTCGGCTCCATTGACCCTTCGCTTCGCTCAGGGTTAACCACAAAATGATCACTCGCGTCTCACCAGGCATCGTCAAAGTCGAACGGCACGACATGTCGTTCAGCGAGCGCATCTATCTTCCGCAGGTCCTCGGCGGGATGATTCGCACGCTGCGCCATCTGCTGAAGAATCTCGTCAACATCAAGAAGCTGCCGACGATCTCGTATCCCGAGGTCAAGCGCGTCTACTCCGAGCGCTTCCGCGGCCGTCACATCCTGACGACGCGCGAGGACGGCACGACACGTTGCGTGGCCTGTTACATGTGCTCGACGGCCTGCCCCGCGGAGTGCATCACGATCGAGGCCGGCGAGGACCAGCGCACGCGCGAGAAGTTCCCGGTGCGCTACGACATCGATCTGCTGCGCTGCGTCTTCTGCGGCTATTGCGTCGATGCCTGCCCCGAGGATGCGATCTACATGACGCGCGACTACGAGATGGCCATCGACACGCGCGCCCGCGCCGTCGTCGGACTGCGCGACCTCGTCGTACCGCCGAACTTCCCGGTCGGCCCGATGGGCTGGCGTCCCTATTACGGAACGATGAGCAAGCGCGGCACGGCCGGCGGAACGGGTGCGGGTCAGGAACTTCGCTCGGCACCGTTCGACGATGAAGCGGCGCCACCGAATCCGGACGTCTACCGCGGGTAACCCTGTTGCTGGTTGCTAGTTGCTGGTTGTCTGTGGTGTCCGCGAGTCAGACGGAAACCACCACAGGCAACCAGCAACCGGCAACCAGTTCACCTTCTCCGCGCTATCATTCGCCCTTTCCATGAAAGCGCTCGAGACGACCGTCGAACAAGTGCTCCGCGAAGCCATCCAGTCCGAGGTGGAGACGCGGGTGTACTACCAGAAGATGGCCGAGCGCGCCGGCGCGCCGGATGTGCGGCAGCGCCTCCTGCAGCTCGCGGACGTCGAGCTCGTGCATCGCGCGAAGCTCGAGCGCAAATACCGCGACACCATCGGCCAGAATCCGCCCGATCCGGAGCCGGTGACGATCGACCTGCCGCCGGACATCGCCAATCTCGACATGAGCCGTGCGCTCAAGCTTGCGCTGGAGCGCGAGCGCGACTCCGAGAGCCACTATCGCTTTCTCGCCGAGCGCGTCCCGGCGACGACGGAGCTCGGCCGCCTCTTCATGGAGCTCGGCGAGATCGAGTGGAAGCACAAGACCGATCTGCAAGCCGAATACGACGCCACCGCCCCACCCGACCAGTTCCTCTTCGACGTGTAGCGAGGCCACTTGGAGCGCAGGCTGGAAGCCTGCGCTCCTACGAACATCGCCCCTAAAAACAGATGGCGGGTGGCGCCACGCGCGCCACCCGCCTTCTGCTCTCTCTCATACAACACGCTGCCGGTTCTCGATGTCGGAGCAGCTGTACAAGACGCAGTGTAGTCACGCGTCAGTAACGCATCCGTTTCACAAAGCATAAAAAAACGGTGAGTTGACGTGAAAGCGTGGTGCGAGCGTCACGGCCGCGTGGACGCTCCGTCAGCGAACCGCAAAACACTTACAATTCGCCCCCCATGGGCACCCTGATCTACCTCGACAACAACGCCACGACGCGCGTCGCGGACGAAGTCATCGCCGCGATGACGCCGTATTACCGCGAGATCTACGGCAACGCGCACGCGATTCACGCCCTGGGGCGCGGCTCGCACGATGCCGTGGAGGTCGCGCGCGACGAGATCGCCCGCCTTCTCGACTGCGAGCGCTCCGGCGTCGTCTTCACGAGCTGCGGCACCGAGGGGAACGCGCTCGTCATCCGCGGCCTCGCCGATTGCCATCCGTCGCGGCGGAAAGTCGTCACGACGACGGTCGAGCACCCCTCCGTGCTCACGCTCCTGCGCGCGCTCGAGCGCGAAGGCGTCATCGAGCTCGTGGTCGTGCCGGTCGGCGAGGAAGGGGCGATCGACCTCGACCGCATGCGCGACGCGATCGACGACGCCACGCTCCTCGTCACGGTGATGCTCGCGCAGAACGAGACCGGCGTCATTCATCCGATCGCCGAGATCGCCGCTCTCGCTCACGCGCGCGGCGCGCTGCTCCACGTCGACGCCGTTCAGGCCGCGGGAAAGATTCCGGTGTCCCAGCGCGAGCTCGACGCCGACTTCATCACGATCTCCGGTCACAAGTTCCATGCGCCGAAAGGGGTCGGCGCGCTGACGATGCGCAAAGGTCTCTCGCTGCAGCCGCTCTGGTACGGCGGCGGCCAGGAGCTCGGCCTTCGCTCCGGCACCGAGCCCGTCCCCTCGATCGCCGGCCTCGGCGTCGCCGCGAAGATGGCCGGCGAAGCGCTCGCGCACACCGATCGCGTGCGCACGCTGCGCGATCGCTTCGAATCCGCGATCCTCTCGCGCATCGCCGAGACTTCCGCAAACGGCGCCGGCCAACCCCGCCTCGGCAACACCGCGAACATCTCCTTCCACGACGCCTACGCCGACGAGATCGTGCGCGCCCTCGACGCCGAAGGCGTCTGCGTCTCCGCCGGAGCCGCCTGCCACTCCGGCACCGTCGAGCCCAGCGCCACGATGAAAGCCCTCGGCAAACCGCTCCGCATCGCCATGGGCGCCGTGCGCTTCTCGCTCTCCCGCTACACGACCGCCGAGGAAGTGGATCGCGCGATCGAAGTGGTCTGCAACATCGTTCCGCAATTTCGCGCGATCGCTCGCTAACGCAGAGAAGAGTTCACGCGGAGGCGCGGAGACGACGCCGCTCCGCGAGCTCCACGTCTCCGCGCGAACCATCTCTTCGCATCAATCCTTGAGGTTCTCGATCTTGAATTCGATCTTCAGCGGCTCGCCGGCGAGACGGGCATCTTCGCCTTCGACGAGAACGCGCTTCACCTTTCCGGAATCGAGCACGATGTCGCCGTCGAGGTAGGCCATCAGGTCTTTGAGATAGCCCTTGCGAAAGGGATGGTCCGGCTCAAAGAGATGCGTGCCGAGGGGCCGTGGGAGCTCGAACTGCGCACCGGTCGTCGTCGCGGAGTCGTAGACCTGATTCTTCCCGTCCAGTTCGAACATCGAGACGTAGTGATGATTGAACTCCCACACGCCGCCCACGAGCGGCCAGTCTTTCGGCGTGACGAGTGCCGCTTCGGGAGTCCCGCCGGTTTTGTATTTCCCCGAATCGACGAGCGGAAAGAGATGCACCGGCGTCCCATCGTGTTCAGGATTGTTGAGCCCGAGGAGAGTGACGCGCATGCCCCTCCAGCGCCAGCTTGTCGTGATGTCATCCTCGAGGGCCTGGAGAACGATGAGCAGGATGCTGCCCGCAATCCCGTGCACGCTCGCGAGCGCGCGAAACCAGAGAGCCATCTCCGGACACTCTCCGCGCCCGAGTTGCAGGAGCTCGGTCAAACCGTTCGCTGAGCCGACCGCGTAGCTGAACTTCAGGCCACTCAAATCACGCCGCGCCTGGATGCGGTCGAGGATGCCCTTCTTGTCCGACGGCGCGATCTCGCCGCCCCGGACCCATCCACAGGCCCAATCGAAGAGCTGCTCGTAATAGTGGTGATGCTCTAGCTTCGCGGGATCCGCGGCGGTCACGAAGATCTTGACCGGCGTCGAGATCACAATTGGCTTCGCGTACGAGAGCGTGAATGTCCATTCGATCGCGGTCACGATGCCGAGAATGTCGTCGACGGTGTAAGGGAGAGGAATCTCGCCGAAGAACGGACCCGAGATCGGAACAAGTCCGTCGACCGTCAGTACGTCGTTGTTCACGTCTCTTCCCTTCCCTTGAATCCAGAGGCTGACGGGACGGCTGAGCATGGGATCGACCGCAAGGGTCATGAGGACGGTTCCCTTTTGTCCAGCCACGACGACCGCCGGCGATGGATCGGCACCACGCCAGAAGTGATTGATGCCGAGTGATGTGATTCCGTGCGGATCGACTCGGGAAAGTTCGGGACTTTCGTTGAAGTGGAGACGATCGATCTTGATCGCAGGAACGACGACGGTGCCGGATGCGCTCGGGCCACCGCGCTGCAGACTCCGCGGCTCTTCGAGCTCGGCGGTCACCGTGTACGTCCCGGGACGATCGGGAACATAAAGCGCCTCGCCGCCCGCCCCACTACCGGCGATCAGCGGCAGAACCGACCAGATCAGCTGATCGGTGTGATCGTTCCCGTCGTCGTCGAAGGCCAGCGCGGAAAGAGGGGTCTGCGCATCGACGGAGGAGATCGTCTCGTGTGGATAGACGTGCACCGTCGTCTTCGGATTGGGCCGATGATCGTTGCCCAGGCCTCCGTTCAATCCGGCGATGGCGTAGTCGGAGCTCGGCGCGTTTCCGCCTCGCGCGATCCATGCGGAGAGCTGGCGCTCGCCGAAATCGACGGGCCGCTGCGAGATCGTGATGCTCTCGCGACCGCTCACTCCGAGGGCGACGCTGATCGCGTGTTTGACGCGCTCGGGATGGTCGAGCGAGTCGATCTCGAATCGCGTGTCCTGGCGGAAGACGCGCAGTGGATTCGATTGCCGTGACGCTTCCCGAAATGCAGCCACCGTCGACATCGACTCGAGACCCATGCGCTCTTTGAGCACTTGCGATTCATGGTGGGATCCTTCGCAAAAAAAGAGCTCGAGGTAAGGAGCGAGTGATGTGGCTCCCGTGCTGTCGTACAAACGGACCTCGATGTTCTTCACGTCGAGCAGCAGACTCGCCGGCCGCTGCTTCGCCGCGATTCCGCCGACGGAGAACGTTTCCAGCGACGCCGCGCACATCGTCAAGAGCGTCCCGCTCACACCGACGGAATCGGTCAACGCGGCGATGCGGCTCGCCGCGCGCGCAAGTCGCGCGTGATACGCGCGCAAGATCGGCAAGGTGAAGTCGCGGAAGGAGCGGGCACCTTTCACCAGCGGCGCAAATTCGTCCGGCTCGGCATTCGACGTACGGAAGAGCGCCCCGGGACCTTCGAACGCGAATACCCATTCCGTACCGCAGGACGGTCGCGCCTCGGTCCTCCGCGACAGCACGGCATTCGGATGCTCGATCGCGATCGAACAATAGAGCGCCGACGCCGACGGCACGTGCGATGTCCCTTCGATGATCGTCGTCGTGCCGTCCGCCGCGCTCACGACTTCAATTCGTGGGCGAAGATCGAGTGCGAACGAAGGCACCGCCAACGGTCCTGGCGCGGCCTGCAGCAACGCCTCCGCGGTCGGTGTCGCCGGCGTGTAGCGCAACGTGATGCGATCGCGACAATGCGTCGGAGTGCTGAAGCGATAGTCGAGGAGTTGCCCACCGCCGCCGAACAGCTGCAGCTGAATCCTGTACTCCTGCTCCGGCAGGAACGACATCTGCTCGCGCGTGAAGCCGATCGATTCGTACGGCAGCGCCGGAGGAAAGTCCGGCACTTCCGTGCTCCTGCGCCGCGCGCGCAGCTCGCCGTCAAGAGCGTTCCGGTCGCGGACACCCAGCGCCTGCCGCAGTCGTGACTCGTAGAAGTCAAGCGGTCCCCGAGACGACGACGTGTCCGCGAAGTATTCGACTTCCATGGAGGGATCGCTGCTTCCTGCCGGCGTCCAGACGAGGTTCGTCCACGCCCGGTTGCCCGGGCGGACGATCTCCAGCACGCGCACGCTGGGATCGAGCTCGATCCAGGAAGGGCCGTCACCCTTGTCGATGAGCGCACGAACATGACAGTGCTCATAGACGTCGAGCGTGCGCGAACCGCTCGGACCCGAAGTCATGACGGTGAATCCCGCGTCTCGCAAACAGCTCTCGAGTGTTGCGACATCGCGGATGTCGAGCCAGTCCGCGGCAACGGTTTCAGACAGACGAATTCCACCGAACGCGAGACGCGCGCGGACACCCGAGGCGCGCAGAAGCTCGACGAGCAGTCCGGCGAGATCAGCGGCGTTGCCTACTCCGTCCGCCAGCACCTCGGCCGGCGCGCGGAAGTGTCCCAGATAGAGCGCGTGATCGAGCGAAGCGACGCGCTCGAACAACCGGCGCGGATCCCGTTCGAACGAATCGGCCATGGACCGGATCGATTCATCGAACTCGGGGCCATGCAATGGACGGAGATCGTCCTCGAGTCCCGGCTGAGCCGCCAGCAGTCCGAACGGACTCTCGCGCGTGCGCACCGTGACTCCGGCAAAGTTCGTTTCGAGCACGCCTTCCAGGAAAAGGCAGGCGCGCTCCCGCTGTCCCTCGGCCAGAGATTCGGACACCGAATCGATCATGCGCTGCACGTTGGCAAAGGTCGCGAGCGCATCATCGAGCCGCCCGCGCACGGCATCGTCGGATGCCGCGGCGAGTGCCGCCTCTACCGAAGCGCGCGTGAGTGCCGCGTGATCGACGAGGCCCGTCGACATCTCCGCTATAAGGGCGTCGATGACGTCGGAAACGACATTCGGGTCTTCCCGGCGCAGTCGCTGAAACTCGAGAATCGCGGAGAACACGCGCCAGATCGGTGCGGGACTATTGAGGGAATTGGAAGAAGCAGCCATCGACACTCTCCTGTCTGGAGGAGAGCGATCAAGTCGCGGTTTTCCTACCCTCGCGTTCGCGTCAGAGCACGATCGTGTACCCCAGCGTCCGTAGATCCGGCATGCGATCGAGGTAAACATGGCCGTCGGTGTGATCGATCTCGTGCTGGAAGATGCGCGCGGTGAAGTCGTCGGCTTCGAGCTCGATCGGATCGCCTTCGTGATCGATCCCGCGCAGGCGGACGCGTTTGAAGCGCGGAGTCTCACCGCCGAGGAACGGGACGCTAAGGCAGCCTTCCCAGTCGGTGATCGTGTCGGTGCCGATCGCCTCGTACGTCGCGTTGAAGATCGCGCCGGCGTTCAGCTGCTTCACGCCGCGTCGCTTGGCGACGCGCTCCTGCACTTCGAACACGAACACGCGCAACGGCAGGTGGATCTGCGGACCGGCGAGGCCGACGCCTTCGTAGGCGTGCATGGTCTCGACCATGTCTTCGATGAGGGAGTTGAACTTGCCCGCCTTGATGTCCTTCACCTCCACGTCGGAAGCCTTCTCGCGAAGGACAGGATGGCCGAGGCGCGATACTTTGAGAATTGCCATAGGTGCCAAGTTTACCGAAAGGCAGATCGCAGATTGCAGATCGCGGATCGCAGGCCCGCCCTACCGAGGCTCGTCCGGTGTCGCTCCTGCGATCTGCGATCCGCGATCTGCGATCTGGTGCTTGCGCATCCGCAGCGAGATCACGAGCGCGAGCGCCATCAGCACGGCTCCGCCGTAGAACGCGCCCTTGGCGCCGGCGAGGTCGTAGAGGAAGCCGGCCATGATCGGGCCGAGAAACCGCGCCAGAGAACCGACCGACGTGGCCAGTCCGAGGAGACTGCCGCGCTCCGATTCGGGAGCGACCTTGGAGACCAGCGATGTCAGCGCGGGATAGCAGAGCCCCTGACCGATGGCGATGAAGAAGGCCACGACGTAGAGCAACGGCACGCGAAAGATCGACGGGATGAGGACGAAGCCGAGCGTGAAGGCCGCGGAGCCGACGATGATCACGCCGATTTCGCCGATCTTCTTCACCACGCGGCCGATCAGTCCTCCCTGAATCGTGGCCACGATCGCGCCCATGAAAAGGAACAGATAGGCCATGTCGATCTGGCGGAAGTGGAACCGGTCGCGCCCGTGCAACGTGACGCTGATCTCCATTCCCGCGACGGCGAGCAGCGTGAGGAAGAGTCCCGCCATGAGCGACGCCAGCAGGCCGCTGCCGAAGATCTCGCTCCAGATGCGCCGGTCGAATTGCGGCGGGAGTCCGGATCGCGGCACGAGATCGGGCGGCTTCGATTCCTTGAGCACGCTCAGCGCGATGAGAAACGCGGTGAACGAGAGTCCTGCGGCGACGAGTCCCGGCAGGAGGTTCCCGGGTAATCCGCGATGCGAGCCCGCCTCGGAAAGGATGCCGCTCATCGGCGGCCCGAGGATGAAGCCGAGGCCGAAGGCAGCACCGATGAGCCCCATCCCTTTCGCGCGATTCTCGGGTGTCGTCGAATCGGCGATGTAGGCCTGCGCCGTCCCGATGTTCGCGCCGCCGATACCGGCGATGATGCGCGAGGCGAAGAGCACGGTCAGGCTGCGCGTGAATGCGAAGAGCAGATAGCCGGTGAAACTCGCCGTGAGGCTCACGAGCAGCACCGGTCGGCGTCCCACGCGATCGGAAAGCCTTCCCCACACCGGCGCGAAGAAGAACTGCATGATCGAGTAGATGCCGACCACCGCCCCGACCGCGAGCCCGCTTGCGCCGTACTCGCGCGCGTAGTACGAGAGGAACGGGATGACCATCCCGAACCCGATCAGGTCGATGAAGACGATGAGAAAGAGGACGAGGAGCGAAGAGCGACGCATCACGCGCGGCGAAGTCTACACGGGGGACGCGGCTCTATCGCTCGCGAAGCGAGTGCGGTTCTGTGTAGCGGCGGCCGCCCTCGGCCTGCCGGTTCGTGCGCCACGGTTGCAATCAAGAAGGAGCGCGCCTCGTGCTGCGTGCCGGCCGAGGGCGGCCAGCACTACACAGAACCGCGCTCGCTTCGCTCGCCTGCGAGATACCGCTCGCGCAGAATTCGCACATGGTGCAACTCGTGTCCGGCGACATGAAACGCCAGCCCGCGCACCGAGGCCTCGTAGCCGTTCACCATCCCCCGCCTCACCCACTCCTCGGGGCTCAGCGGCTCGAGTAGCGTGATCGTCGCCTCGCGCACGACGCGAAACTCGTCGATGAGCTCGCGCAGCGTGCGCGACTCGAAATCGACGCACGCCATGTACTCGTTCTCGTCGAATCCCGGCAGCGGACGCGTATCACCGCGAGCAACGCAAAGCGCGCGGTAGGCGAAGATGCGTTCGTCGTCCGACAGGTGCCCGACAATCTGCTTGATCGTCCATTTGCCCGCCGCGTAGGTGCGACCGGCGATGAACGTTTCGTCGAGCGAAGAGAGCAGTGTAATCGTCTGTGCGGCGGTCGCTCGCAGGGCCGCGATCGCGTCGTCGCCGGGAACGAAATCGAGGTCCGGTTTCGCGTACGGGGCGAACTCGCCGTCCATCGGACGGCCGGAGGGGGCTCGACTCATTGCAGCACCATCCTCGAGGCGAGTCTACAATCTCCGCCGCCATGCGCCTCGTCCTCTTCGACATCGACGGCACGATCCTCACCGACAACGGCGCGTCGCGCGGCGCGTTCGGGGAGGCGCTGCGCGACGTGCATGGATTCGACGGCGATCTCTCGCGCTACGACTTCTCCGGCCGCACCGATCCACAGATCGCGCGCATGATCCTCGACGACGCCGGGCTCTCTCCTGGGGCGATCGACGCCGAGATGCCGCGGCTCTGGGAGCACTATCTGACGGGACTGGCGCGCAATGCCACGCCCGGACGGGTGCGTGTGCTGCCGGGCATCCGCCCGCTCATCGAAGCGCTCGCCGCGCATGACGGCGTCGTGCTCGCGCTCCTCACCGGCAATATCGAGCCGGGTGCGCGGCTGAAGCTCGCCGACACGGGATTGACCGATTACTTTCCCTTCGGCGCGTTCGGTAGCGATTCCGCCGACCGGACTGCCCTCCCGCCGATCGCAATGCGCCGCGCGTCCGAACAGCTCGGGCTCTCCATCGAAGGCCGCGACGTCGTCATCATCGGCGACTCGATCTACGACGTCCGCTGCGGCGTTCCCTACGACGCCACCACGATCGCCGTCGCCTCGGGCAAGACCCCCGCCGAAAAGCTCCGCGCCGAAAATCCACGCCATTTCTTCGAAAACGCAGAGGATCTCGAAGGGATGATGAAGGCGATTGTTGGATGAAACGCAGTTGTCAGTTATCGGTTGTCAGTTGTCGGGCGATGACTCCCAGACAACTGACAACTGACAACCGACAACTTGTTTCTCACTCCCGTTCCGGCACACTCACCTTGCCCGCGACGCGCGCGTAATCCACGTGGCCGCTCGACTTGTGACCGACCGTGAAGTTTCCGCCGACGTCGGCGACGTCGATCGAGCCGGAGCTGTCGTTATCCACCGTGACGTCGTGACGCACGTTCTGCACGGTGATCGAGCCGGAATCGTCGTCGCGGATGCGCAGCGAGCCTTCCACGCGGGCGACCGTGATCGAGCCCGAGTCGTCGTCGATCACGATGTCGCCGTTCACGTTCTTCACCAGGATGTCGCCCGAATCGTCCTCGATCTTCAGACTGCCGACGAGGCCATCGACCTCGATCCCGCCGGAATCGTCGTGGATCACGAGCGGGCCGCGGACGTTGCGCACTTCGATCGCGCCCGAGTCGTCGTCGATCGTCGTCGCGCCGGTGTTGGCAACCTTCATCCACCCGCTGTCATCGTCGATGTCCACGGGAATCCCCGCCGGCAGCATGACGGCGAAATCGAGGCGCGCGGAGAAGAAGCCGAAGATCACCGTCTTCTGCGGGATGTTGGCGTCGATGTGCAGCTCGCTGCCGCTCTTGCGCATCGTCAACGTCATGCGCCCGAGGAAGTCGTCCTCGGAGGTGCAGGCCGTGCCGGCGGCGACGATCTGCGTCGCGCCCGCGGTGCCATCGACCTTCAGCGAGCCCGCCTCGGCATGAATAACGACCTTCGTGATGCCCGCGGTCGGCGTGCCGACCTTGCGTGCCGCCGTGTAGCGGCAATCTTCGTCGTCGAAAATACCGCCGAACGCCGGAACGGCGGCGAGAAGTGCCGCGGCAGTCGCGATGGTTGCGATTCGCATGGGAAACCCTCCCTGTCCTGCGGGTGTACGGAATCGGACAGTGCGAGTTTCAGGGCAGCGGCTACGAATTGACACGCCGGCCGCCGGCGAAGTGGCGCATGAAGTACGGCGCGTCGAGACGGTCGACGACGACGCTCCTGCTGTGGCTGGCGGCGTGGATGAAGCGATTCTCGCCGAGGTAGATCCCGACGTGGGAGATGCCCCGCTTGTACGTGTTCTTGAAGAACACCAGGTCGCCAGGCTGCAGTTCGTCGAGCGCCACGACACAGCCCTCGCGGAACTGCGTCGCCGCGCTGCGGGGGAGCTGGATGCCGATCGTCGAAAAGACGCGGCGGACGAACCCGGCGCAATCGAAACCCTTCGTCTCGCTCGTCCCGCCGAAGCGATAGCTCACGCCGATCCACGACGTGGCCCGCTCGATCAGGCTCAAGTGGGGCCGGGCGGTCTCCGCTGGCTCCTGGGCAAATGCCGGGAGGACGAGGAGAACGACGACGAGTACTGGAAGCAACCTCTTCAACAAATCGCGACGAACTCTACCGTCGCGAAGCGAGCGGCGCAACTTGCAATCCGGGCGCGATCCGACTAGGCGGCTCCGCTACCGCGCGAGCTCCGACCCGATCTCGGCGCGTGGTTCGAGCCTGCCCTGCCAGTCGTCGCGCTGGTGCCGGAACGGAACGAGGAGCACGGTCGCGACGGTCACATCGGGCGCCGTCGTGTACGCCGGCACGCCGATGATCACCTCATCCTGGGGAACGCCGAGGAGCAGCGTGCCATGGAGGCGGTCCCAGATCGAGAGGATGCTCGACCAATTGCTGTCGGCCTCGCCGCGGCGATCGGAGTGATGGATGCCGTGCATCCGCGGCGTCACGACGAAGCGCACCACGAATGCCTCGAGCCGAACCGGCAGCCGGAGGTTCGAGTGATGAAAGAGGATCGCCACGAACAGGATCAACTGCCAGAGGAACAGCGCCGCCGCCGGCGCACCGATGACGATGACCTGCGCCATGCGGAAAAACACGGAGAGCGCGTGCTCGCCGAAGTGGAAACGCAAGGCCGTCGACGCGTCGAGATCGCGATCGATGTGATGCACGAGGTGAAAGCGCCAGAGAAACGGCACGCGATGGCTCAGCCAGTGCCACCACCAAAGCGTGTAGTCGAGGAGAACGATCGCCACGACCACCCGCACGGCGCTCGGCATGGGGATCGCGTTGAGGATTCCAATCTGTTTCGCGTTCGTCCACTGGATCGCCGGCACGAGCAGCGGCAGCCGCAACAGCTCCGCGAACGCACCGGCGATTCCGGCGATCACCAGATTGCGCGCCACGCGCCGCACCTTTGGCTCGGTCGCCCGCCGCAGCGGGGCGATGGTCTCCAGCAGGAGCAGCAACGCGAACGTCGCGATGACGACGGCGGCGGTGATCAGCGGGGCGTGCACCTGGTAAAGCTATCAGCTATCAGCTATCAGCTATCAGCTCGCAGCTCGCAGCTCTCAGGAGAAAACCCCAACGCGAGCTGGCAGCTATCAGCTCGCAGCTCTCAGGAGAAAACCCCAACGCGAGCTGGCAGCTCTCAGCTCGCGGCTCTCAGGAGAAACCCAAAAGCGAGCTGGCAGCTCTCAGCTCGCAGCTCTCAGCTCTCTCAGGAGAAAACCCCAAAGCGAGCCCGGATCTCCTGAGAGCTGACAGCTGCGAGCTGATAGCTTTACCCAGTGAAGCTCGAGACCTTTCTCCTCCCCTTCTACCAGGACCTCGATGGCGCGTCGCGATTCGACGAGGTCGAGCGCATCGCGAAGATCGCACGGCGGCTGTACGTGCCGGTGTCGGACAAAGACACGCGCCTCTTCGAGTTGCTACTCCTGTTTCACCGCCTCGGCACGTGGCTAGAGAAGGTCGGGAACCTCTCGCGGACGCTGCTCACGGTCGAAGGCGTGACCGAAGAAGAGTTGAGGGCGACGGCGAGCTCGATCCGTCGCCTCGAACAGCCGTCGAATGACGCCGAGCGCGCGGTCGCGGCGGCAATCCTCGTCGACGGCGCCGGCGTGCGCGGACTCATCGAGCTCTTCTCCCGCGCACGGCGCGAGGGCAACTCGCTCATGGACGTCCTCCGCGCCGCGCTCTCGGATGTGAGCGTGCCGGACTGGCTGCCGCTGAACGCCGAAGAGTGGCTCCACAAGCGACGCGAAGGGCGCCGCGAGATGTGCAAGCGGGTGTTGGAGGAGTTGTCGGTTGATGCATGAACCGCTGTCATCCCGAGCGTAGCGAGGTGCGCTTCTGTGTGGTGCTGGCCGCCCTCGGCCGGCAGCGCGCGCCGGGAACGAGATCGTCGAATTGTTCGAAATCGTGCAGGCAACGTCGGCGGCAGAGGAACGAGGACGTGACGTTTGCACGAGAGGACGGCCGAGGCGGCCGTCGCCACACAGAATCCGAGACAAATTTTGTGCTCTCTAGTTCTTCAAAAACTTCCCTAGCAACCCATACACCCTCTTCGGTTGCTCGAGCCAGGGGAAATGTCCCGCGTTCTCGATCATCTCCAGGCGTGAGCCGGGGATCGAGTCGTGAACTTCCTGCGCGCTCTCCAGCGGGTCCTGCCGGCCGTGAATCACGAGCACCGGGAACTTCACGTTCTTGAGCCCCGCGCGGAGGTCGAAGCCGGACATGAGCTGTCCCGTCACGGCGTAGAACATCGCGTCCTGGAACGACTCCTCGGTCATCGGATCGGTGAGCAGATGCACTTTGCTGCGATCGGCGAAGTAGGCGCCCGACTTCGCCTTCGTGATCTCCAGAATCGCGCGGCGGCGGTTCTCTTTCATCCGCGCGGGATCGCTCCACTCGCGGATCTTGGCGTTGTCTTCTTCGGTGAACCGCGAATTGAGGTTCGCCACGAACTTTGGCACGGTGATCAGCGTCGGGCCGCCGGAGTCGATGAGCGCCAGCGCGCGGATGCGGTCGGGATGCGCGACGGCGTAGAACATCGAGAGGATGCCGCCGAACGAGTGACCGACGATGGTCAACTTCTCGACCTTAAGCTCGCGTCGCAGTGCGTCGAGATCGGCGACGAGGTTCGGAATCGCCAGCGTCTTCGCGTCATACGTCGCGAGCGTCGATCGCCCTGTGCCGCGCTGATGAAAGAGAATGAATTGCCGCCTGCGCCCGAGCTTCTCCGCGATCGGGCGCAGGTACTCTGGCGAGAAGCCGGGACCACCGGAAAGCATCACGACCGGCTCGGCCCCTTTTGGGGCGCGTCCGACCACGTCGTAGTAGAGCGTCACGCCGTCGTCGGACTGGAAGGTGGCGCCGAGAAGCGGAAACGCGAGGAGAAGGAGGAGCGGAACGAGGAATAGACGACGAACCATGCGCGAGAGTTTAACGTCCAGGGACATGCCATACTCAGCCATGCGCAAGTTCACGATCGCCCTCGCCGTGTTCGTGTCCGCGTTTCCGCTCCTCGGCCAGGATGCGTCGAAGCCTTCGCAAGTGACGATCGGCCTGAACGAGTACGAGACGCTGCGCCACGCCAGCGACACGCCGTCGGCGACGGTCATCGACACGATCCGCCTCTCCGGCGGCTTCGGATCGCGCGACCTGGCCGTTACCATCGCCGGACGCGCGACCGGCACGCGGCCGCTCGTGAAGGCGCTGACCGACACGACCGACGTCACGATCGCCGGCTGCAAGGGTGACGCGATCCTCTCGCGCAGCGGAAAAGGCGCCTTCGATCTGCCTGTGGCGATCGCGGAAAGCGTCGTCGAACCCGCATCCTGATTCTCATGGTGGACCGCCGGCGTCTCGCCGGCTGGGGAGCGGCGTCCCGCCGCTCGCGGGCGGGCGCCGGGACGGCGCCGCCCCAGCCGCCGAGACGGCGGCGGTCCACTTGGTGTTCGGTTGATCTTTGTTTGTGGTCCCGCGTTTGGGCTACGTTCGCAGCACGCCCGCCCGCTCATACACCTTCGCCTCGATGAACGTCTCGACGAGGGCGCCGTCGAGCAGGCCGTCATTGGTCTCCATGCGCAGGATGTCGAGGGCGCGATCCGTGGGCACGGCGCGTTTGTAGGGGCGATCGCTGGCCGTCAGCGCATCGTAGATGTCGGAGACCGTCATCATCCGCGACTGAACCGGGATGTCCGAGGCGGCGAGGCGGCGCGGGTAGCCGCGGCCGTTCAGCTTCTCGTGATGCGCGTAAGCGATGTCGGCGACGGCGGCGAGGTCGCGCGTCCAGGGAATCTTGAGCAGGAAGTTGAAGGTGTGCGTGACGTGGCTCTCGATCTCGCATCCGCTCCGCCGCATCGAGATTTCCTTTGCGGATCGAGAGAATGCGCGCCTCTTCCGGATCGACGAGCAAGCGGCGATCGCCGCGGATGTCCTGGTACTCGCGCGTGGCCAGTTGCTGCAGGTACTGGAACTCCCCTTCCGGCAGCACGGTCGGCTCGTTCGACGTGGCGATGAAGCTGAAGTCCTTCTGCAGCTTCTCGATCTGCTCGACCGTCTCGGCATCGAGTCGCGCGGAGAAATCGTCGAAGCCGTCGCGTCCCGTTTTCAGAAGGTAATCGATGCTGACGGCGGTTCGCGTCGTTCTCGATCGTGCGCATCACGATACTCGAAGCGCCCGCGGATCGTGTCGAGCTGCAGCGGATAGAGCTTCTTCTCCTTGACCAGCACCTGCTCGCGCACGCCGACCTTGCCGAAGTCGTGCAGCAGCGAGGCGTAGCGGATCTCGCGGATCTGATCGGAGGTGAAGCGCACGTCCGCGTACGGACCGTGCTCGACGCGATCGACGACCCTCGCCAGCTCGACCGTCAGATCGGCGACGCGGAAGGAGTGACCGGACGTCGTCGGATCGCGCTGCTCGATCGCCGTGACGGCGGCGGTCACGAATCCTTCGAACAGGCGCTCGATCGATTCGTAGAGCAGGTTGTTCTCGACGGCCACCGCGGCCTGGCTCGGCCAGCGCGCGCATGATGTCCGCCGTGGCTTCGTCGAAGGGCACGACGTTCGTCGGGCACGGTGAGCGGCGGTGAGCCGTTTGCGGTGCGCCGCGGCGTCTTGCGGTTGATGAGCTGCAGCACGCCGATCACTTCGCCGGCGTGATTCGTCATCGGAAAGACGAGCATCGAGTTCGTGAGGTAGCCGTTCTGTTCGTCGAACGTGCGGTTGATCTCGTACTCGGCATCGGCCGGCAGGTTGTAGGCGTCGTCGATGACCAGCGTTTCGCCGGTCATGGCCACGTAGCCGGCGAGGCTCTTGCGCGTGATCGGCAGGACGCGCTCTTCGAATCCTTCGACGTCGATCGAGTCGTTCTGCGCCAGCTTCCAGCGAAGGACTTTGCTGCCGTCGACCTCGTCGAGGAGGTAGAGCGAGCCGGCATCGGCGCGGGAGAGCTCGCGGGCCTTGCTGAGAATCATCGTCAGCAGCACGGAATGATCGCGCACGCGTCGACAGCGCGGCGCCGACCTCGGCCACTTCCTGCAGCTCGCGCGTCCGCTCGGTGAGCTGACGCTCGAGCTGATCGCCGCGCTGCTTCTGGTAGAGGAACTGGTACGCGCGCTTCACGGCGCTCATCAGCACCGGCGGTGCGGGATCCTCGCGGCAGGTGCAGGTAGATCGATGTCGTCCGCCAGCCACGCAGGATGCTCTTCGAGACCGACGCCGACGACGGCGGTGCGCGAGTCGAGCGGCAGCGTTTCCTTCCTGCCGTTCATCAGGCCGCGATCGATGAGGACGACGCGCAGCGAGGAATCGGCGAGCCGCAGCTGTTCCAGATCGTCGAGGCGCTTCGCCGCAATCGACTCACGGGACAGCACATCGGCGTAGCGGCCGATCGGAAACGCATCCGAGTGCAACAGCGTCAGCTTCTGCATGTCCGTGGACGGGTGGTCGACGACCCGCCTGCAACCCGCGTGCGCACGGGGTGCTTCCACGGGTCGCCACGGACATTATGGCACCGGTTACAGCCGCCGTGGCTCGGCCATCAGGCCGAGCCACGGCGCGAAAACACGACTACTCGGGAACGCCCTTGCCACCACCATGGAACCACCAGCAGCTGTGAGCCCACTCGTGGATGACTGTGTTGCCCCACTCATCCCACGGCGATCCGGTGTTCGTGCAGACATGGGCGGTATTTGGGAAAAATCGGTTGTAGCCCATGAGGCCATCCATGCCGGTCTCGCCGAGCGAGCAATCGTCTTCGCATTCGATCCGACCGTTATGGCGGCAGCGCCGGTCGAGACACTTCCTCAAGCCGTCATCCGTGATTCGCCAGAGATTCGCGCACCATTCCTTCGTCTGCTGCACGAGCAGGTCGTACGGCTTCTTGCCCAGCTGGCAGCGGCAGCTTGGATCGACAGTGAAGAGTCCCATCGGATCGATGAGCATCGTTGGCTGATTGTCGGCATAGCGATAGACATTCGGACCGGCGTCGAACCCGGTCGGGTCCTCGCTGGCGAAACGGCCGACCGCCGGCTCGTACGACCGCATCCGGTAGTAGCGAAGTCCGGCCTCCGCTTGCTCTCGCGCCGTGAAGCCGATCGAGCTGACGATTCCCTCTTTTTGTCCACGAGCCGTACCGAAGGCATCCCAGGCGTACCAGTTCTCCACCGAGCCGCTGCTGTCGGAGGCGATCCAGACGCTGCCGAGCACGTCGACCGAGTAGTAGTAAACCTGACCGCCCGACGAAACGGCAAGCGCGGCATCGACGCCGGGACCGAACAGGTAGTTGACGGTTGCAGCGCCGTTCTCGGCGACGAACTGCACGCCGTCGAACAGATACGTCGTGCCGACGCCGGCGACCGTCTTCAGCCCGCGGCGTCCGACGTAGTCGTAGAGATAGCCGGCCGTCTGATCGCCGCCCACCGAACGGAGACGATCCTCGTAGTCGGACGTGAACGTGAAGTTGCCACGCGAGCCGCTGCGCGCCGTCACGTTCCCCTTCGCGTCGTACGTGAACGCGTTCGCGCCGTCCGATTGCAGACGCACGGTGTTCAGCGGGTTCGCTCCGAGCTTCGTGTAGACGTAATTCGCCGCCGTACCGTTATCCGTCGCCGAGGTCCGATTCGACAGCGCGTCGTACGTCCAAGACTGCGTGAGTCCGTTGTATGGCGCGGCCGCGGGATACGACGCCTGCGACAACTGGTCGCGCGCGTCGTACGCGTACTGCGTCACCGCGTTCGTGAGCGCGAGCTCCGGAATCGTGGCCGTCACGGTGGTCCGCCGCCCGAGCTGATTGGGAAGGCTGGTGAAGGGATTGACGTCGTAGCCGTACGCAAAGGTCGCCAGCGGACCGGCCGTCGGATGGACGTTCAACACCTGGGTCGTTCTCCCCTGGTCGTCGTACGCGTACGCGCGCGTCTGACCGTTGGGCATCGTGATCAGGCTGATCTTGCCGTCGAGCGTGTAGTCGTACTTGAACGTACCGCTGGCCAGACTCCACACGATCGTGCGCAGACTGCCGTCCGGGTAGTAACCGTACGTCGTCGTCGGACCGCCGGCCACCGTGACCGTCGCCTCGCGCGACGCTGCGTCGTACGTGCGCGAAATCGTTCCGCGCGCACCCTGCGTGTTGCTGGTCGCGCGGAACGCGCTGTCATACGTGAACGTGTGTGTCTCGGGCGGCGAGGTGAACGTGTCGGACACCTGTGTGAGCTTCTGCCCCTGGAACGTCGAGGTAATGACACCGCCGTTCGGATAGGTCTTCGTCGCGATGCGCTTGAAGCGGTCGTACGTGTACGTCACGGTCTGGCCGGCGCGATCGCGCTTGCTGGCCACCGTGTCGTCGGCGTTGTAGGTGATCAATTCGTTGGTGCCATCCGGATAGTTCGTCGTCGTCCGCCGGCGCCGCGCGTCGTAGACAAAGGTGACGGAGTAGTTGTTCGCGTCGATCCGTTCGGTGAGGAGGCCTTTCGTGTAAACGAAACGCGTGACGTTTCCGGCGCCGTCGACGGTACGCAGGAGCTGTCCCCAGGCGTCGCGACCGCGCTTCGTCGTGTTTCCGTTCACATCGACGACGCGCTCGAACAGGAGTTGCGTCGCGGCATCGAACTCGTCGTAGTACGTGGTCATGGTGAAGGTCAGCGTGGAAGAAGGCGTCGGCTTCGGCAGCGTCATGATCGTGATGCGATCGAGGACGTCGTAGGTGTAGGTCGTGACGTTCCCGTTCGCGTCGGTGATGCTGCTGATCCGGCCAAGGGAGTCGTAGCCGTAAGTCGTGACCGGACGCGTGCCGGCGTCGTTGTTCGCCGGTCGGGTCTCGGAGATGCGATTGCCCGCTGCGTCGTACGTAATGTCGGTGGCATTGCCGAGCGCATCCAACATCCGCGTGACGTGTCCCTTGGCGTCGTAGGTGAGTTCCCTGCGCAAGATGGATGTCGTGCCGTCGCTCTCGAGGGCGTACACGCGATAGAGCGCCCCCGGCGCCGGCGAGCCGGCCGGGTAGTACTCGAAGCGCTGCCCCTGCCAGTTCGGGTGAATCAGCCCGGTGGAAGGGTTGTATGCCTTCTGCGACGCGAGTTGATCGGGGAAGTTCGTGTCGTACACGTACCGCCATTCGACGGCGCTCGTTCCCTGATAATCATTGGTGACGGTCGCCCGTTGCCCGCGCGCGTTGTACGTGGTGTACGTCTTCACGCCCGCGGCATCGGTGTGCAGTTGGGGCAACCCGGCCGAGGTATACGTGTCCGCGACCGCCGCACCGCCACCGGGCGGCCGGCTCTCGGTTACGAGACCGCCGGTGCCGAACGGAAACACCCACACATTGCCGTTGGAGTCGCTCTTCGACGTCTGCGTTGCAATGTTGTTGTAGTTGTACGTGTAGGTGAACGTCTCCCCCGCCTCGGTGTACGACCGCACGCGGTCCTGCGCGTCGTAAACGATCGTCGTGAGCGAGCGACCCCACGGATCGGTGATCCCATTCAACAGCGGATTGTATTTGCCGGCGATGTACGAATAGGTCGTCGCCTGTCCGGCCGCATTCGTGGCCGAGGTCAACAGTCCCGAGGCGTTGTAAACGTAATGGACATCCCTGCCGGTCATGTCGGTCACATCGCTGATGCGGCCGTCCGCGCCGTAGGTGACGTCGATGGACCGACCCGATCCCGACGAGTCGGCAATGTGCGACAGGCGGTCATTCACATACGTCCACGTCAGTGCGTTGCCATAGTCGTCGATCATCTGCTCCAGTTGACCGACGGCATTGAAGTGATATCGCGAGCGGGAGCGCTGGACCCAGAAGTCCCACGTCCCGTCGCCGTTCTGCACGAGCGTGTCGAAGCGTCCGTCCGGCCCGGTGAACGTGCCATTGCCGTTGTCGACAAAGCGTTGGATGCGGCCGTCCGGCAGGCGGATCTCCGCCTCCTTCTGATACGTACTCGGCGGCGACTTCAGATAGACGGCGTAATAGAGCCGCGCGGAGAGGCCCGACACCCAGCCATATCCGACGTCGCTGTCGATGTGATGCGAGCTCTCGTACAGACGCTGGGCGTCGATGCTGAAGCCGGTCGTGCGGATGGAGAGATCGGTGACGTCCGCCGTGTAGACGCCCGAGCCTACGTAGCACGGCGACTTCGTGCACTTCTTGCACTCCTTCGGCTGACAGACTTCGTCGGGCGGAGGAGGCGTATAGCACGGCGACGTGACGTCCTTCGGGTTGCAGGGCGGGACGGCGTTGTTGCAGAAGTTGCCGCTCTGTGCGCTCGCCTGCGCGGCGGCGAACAGGAGCAGCACGAGTGCGGTGCCGCCCCAGAGCGAGGCGACGGAGTGAAAGAGACGATCGAGTATTCGTTTCATGCTTTCCTCGCTCAGTACTGGATCGTGGTGAGAATGTCGCCGTTGGCGACGTTGCCAATGGAATCGGTGACGCTGACGAGCATGCGGTAGAACCCGGGCGCGATCAACATCCCGTTGTCGGCCCGGCCGTCCCAGGTCTTGGTGACGTGGCCCGCGGTCTGCGACGGAATGGTCAGCGTGCGCAACGTCGACAGATTCGAGAGATTGATCAAGGCGATGCTGACGTCGACCGTCTGCGACTGATAGGACGCGACGTCGAACTCAATCGTCTGCGTGCCGACCGCCGGACCGAACACCGGAGGCGTGACCTTGACGTTATCGACCGTCGGCTTCGTGCCGAACAGCACGAGCGCATTCCTCGGGAAGTTGTTCGTGTTGATCACGATCCCGAAGCTTTTCACCGTGCGATACGCGCCGGTGTAATCGATGCCGGACCAGACGAACGTGTGCGGTCCGGCCGCTTCCCAGCGATAGATGGCCGGACAGAAGAATGTCGCGGTCGGCGCGGCGCAGTTTCCGATCACGCTCCCGGGATTCGTCGACGTGGCGATGCTCACGCGACCGGGTTGTGCGAAGTTGTACGTGAACTTGAGCGGCTTATTGTTGTACGGATCGTACGCCTGGATGCCGAGACCATCGTTGTAACTGAAGTAGTCGTTGCGATAATCGTTGCTCAGATCCCAGGTAAACGTGTGCGTTCCGTCAGTCACGGTGGCGAAGAAGAACAGCGCGCCGTCCGCAATCAGCGCGTTCGCGTCATTGCGGCCGTTGAAGGCATCGTTGAACGTTCCGGCATTACGAGCGGCCGAGGTCACGAGATTGCGCACGACGGCGCCGGCTTCGTTCTTCACGACGATCGACTCGGTCAGCGGGAACGGAACGGTCGAGGTGTACGTGAGCGTTCCGCCGGCCGCGCCGTTGAGCTGATAGGCGCTCTGCACGACTTTGAAGTTGCCGATGACGACCGGCGTCGTGGTCGCCGCGGGATTGCCCGCCTTGTCCGTCGCGCGCAGGCGTAGCGCGTACGCGCCGTTCACGCTGTTCGCGGTCGGCCACGATCCGAGATTGCCGGCGGTCACCGCGACCGTGCCGGCGCCGATCGTCGACCACGAGGTCGGCGCGGCGCCCGAGCCGAACTCGGTCGTCCAATTGAGTAGGTTGGTGTCCCCCACGCTCCCGGTCGGCGTCACATTGGTCGCGCCGTTCATGTAGACGTTGGACAACACCTCACTGGCAGCCGGTGTCGCGAGGGCCACCGCGGGCGGCGTGTTGTCGAGGGTCGTGAACACGCTCTTCTTCACGTTCGCCGTCCCCTCGGACGCTTCGACGCTGAGCGTGTACACGCCGTCGGGCTGCAACGCCGCGCCGTCGTCCTTGCCGTCCCAGATGAACGAGACCGTCGTCCCGCTCCCGGTTTGCGTGCGCACGACGGTGCTCGCTGCGTTGACGACCGTCAGCGTCCACGCCGCGTCGTCGTAGTTCGTCGCGGCCGTCACCGTCGTCGTGTCCTGCACGGTGTCGGCATTCGGGCTGAAGAACGACTGGCTCACGGCCGGATTGGACAGCGACAGCGATCGGGTGCTGTCGATGATCGCCAGGCCTTTGGCAATCGCGCCGGGAGGATCCGGTGCCGCGGTGGAGACGAGCTCGTAGGTGTACGTTCCATCCGGCTGCAGCACGCCGAGGTCGTTCTTCCCGTCCCACACGACACTTCCGGTCGTCGCACTGGAGTTGAACGTGCGGACGACTCCGTTCGTCGCGTTGCGAATCGTGAACGTAGCCGGACCGGAGAGCGCGGTGGTGTAATCGGCCAGGAACGTAGCGCCGATCGATGGGCTGAACGCGCGATTGCGAATCAAAGCCGAGGCGACGTATTGCGGATTCGTCGGCGCGCTCGTCAGCCAGGGCTCGACATTGACGCCGGTCGCCGCCGATTGTTGTCCGGTCGCGCAGCTTCCCGGCAGACAGGGACCGATCGCGGTATTCCAGTAATTCAGCTCGGCGAAGACTTTCGCCGGGCTCGTGAACTTGATGCCCTCGGGGTTACTGAGGAAATGCGTGTTCGTGATGTGCGGCGTCGAATTGCCGACGGCCATGAGCCCCGCGAACGTGCTGTTGCGGATGATGAGGTGATCGAATGCCGGCGCGAGCGCATTGACCGTGATGCCGCCGCGCTGCCAGTAACCGTTGCCGCCGTATTCGATCGTCGCGTACGAGACGTTGCTCTGCGGACCGGCGACGGTCGGGCCGAACCAGAGACCCTGCCAGAAGATGCCGGTGCCGTTGGACGTGAACAGGATCGGCGCCGACGGCGTACCGTTCGCCTGCAGCGCGCCTTTGTTCCCGTGATTCACGCTGATCTGCGCGCTGTCATTGAAGCGGATCGTGTTCCCGGCGGCGATCGTCAGCACCGGCGCGACCGGCGCTTCGACGTTGATCGTTCCGGTGACGACGTAGGGGATCGACGCGAGCGGCCACATCGTATTGACCGTGATCGTGCCCGCGCGATATTCGATCGAGTCGCGCCCCGTACCGTTGCCGGACGCGGTGAGGCCGCTGGCGTCGGCAAGGATGACCGACACCGGCAAGGTGACAGCCTGGCCTGCATTGTTGGTGAACGCGTCGTTCGTCAGCGTGAGCGCATTGCCGCTGAGGGCATAGACACCCGGTCCGCCGGTCGTCGTGATCGTCGAGTCGCGAATGACCGGCGCACCGCCATAAAGCACCGCACCGCCGAAAGCGTTATTGCGCAGCGTGACGTGATCGAAGATCGGCGCCAGCGCGTTGACGGTAATTCCGCCGCGCTGGTAATAGCCGTTTCCGCCGTACTCGATCGTCGCGTAGGAGACATTGCTCTGCGGACCGCCGGCGGTCGGACCGAACCACAGTCCCTGCCAGAAACCGGCGCTCTGTGTTCCGTTCGACGTGAACAAGATCGTCGATCCGGCCGTGCCATTGGCCTGTAGTGCGCCCTTGTTGCCGTGATTGACACTGATCTGTCCGGGGTTGTTGAACTTGACCGTGTTTCCCGCCGCGATCGTGAGAACCGGCGCGGACGCCGCCTCCACGTTGATCGTTCCGGTGACGACGTAAGGGATCGTCGACAGCGGCCAGGTCGTGTTCGCGGTGATGGTCCCGGCGCGATATTCGATCGCGTCACGCCCCGTGCCGTTCCCCGTTGCCGTCAGACCCGAGGCGTCATTGAGCACGACCGACACCGGGAGCGTGACGGCATGACCGCCATTGTTGGTGAAGGCGACGCTGGTCAGGGTCAGCGACGTGCCGCCGAGGCCGTAAATACCGGGACCGCCGTTGGTCGCGGTGATCGTCGAATTCGTGATGCTTGGCGAACCGCCGTACAGCACTGCCCCGCCGAAGGCATTATTGCTGAACGTAACGTGATCGAAGGCCGGCGACAGCGCGTGTACCGTAATTCCGCCGCGCTGGTAATAACCGTTGCCGCCGTATTCGATCGTCGCATACGAGACATTGCTCTGCGGACCCGTGGTGGTCGGACCGAACCAGAGTCCCTGCCAGTAACCCGCGCTCTGGGTTCCGTTCGACGTGAAGAGAATCGGCGCGCCGGCGGTGCCGTTCGCCTGCAGCCCGCCCTTGTTGCCATGATTCACGCTGAGCTGTCCGGGATTGTTGAACTTGACGGTGTTGCCCGCCGCGATCGTCAGGATCGGCGCCGACGCGCCCTCCACGTTGATCGTGCCGCTGACGACATACGGGATCGCCGAGAGCGGCCACGTCGTGCTGGCGGTGATCGTTCCGGCGCGCAATTCGATCGAATTGCCGCCGGTATTTCCTGTCGCCGTGAGGCCGCTCGTGTCGGTGAAGACGGTCGTGCAGGGCACGGTCGCCGCGTAGCCGCTGTTGCTGGTGAAGGCTACTCCGGTGAGCGTGAGCGTCGACGCGTTGATCCCCTGAATGCCCGGGCCGCCGTTCGACGTGAATGCCGAAGCCGTGAACGACGGCGATCCGCCATAGACCGCGGCGCCGGCGAAGGCGTTGTTGCGCAAGGTGACGTGATCGAAGGCCGGCGACAACGTCTGGATCGTGGCGCCGCCGCGCTGGTAATACGTGCTGCCGCCGTATTCGACCGTGGCGTACGACATGCTGCTGGCCGGACCGCCGGCGAACTCGCCGAAATACAGGCCGAGCCACGATCCCGCGGTCGGGGTGGCGGCGTTGGTTGTGAACACGATCGGCGAAGCCGACGCGCCTGTCGCGGCGAGGCCGCCTTTGTTCTGGAAGTTGACGGCGATTTGCGCGGCATTGTTGAAGCGAATCGCGTTGCCCTGCTCGATCGTCAGAATCGGCGCGGTCGCGTCCTGCACATAGATGTTGCCCGTGACGATGTACGGGATCGCGCAGGTCTTCCAAGTGCGGCTCGCGGCGATGGTTCCGGCGCGGAATTCCACGCCGTTCGTTCCATTGCCGGTCGCGGAGAGTCCGGTCATGCCCGAATATTGCGTATTGGCCGGGCCGGAGACCGCAACGCCGGTATTGGAGAGGAGCGCGACATCGGTGAGCGCCGGCGCGCCCCCGGTGACATAGATGCCGTAGTTGCCGCTGTCGCGAATCGTGGCCGAGGTGATGGACGGGGTTCCGCCCTCGATCTTGATTCCTGCTTGTTGATGCTGTCGCGACGTGATGTGATCGAGCGTCGGCGAGAAGGCGAGAATCGTGATGCCGCCGAGGTCGTAGTACGTCGAGCCGGCATACTCGACGGTCGCATACGACATCGAGCTCGCCGGCGCGCCGGCGATCGCGCCGAAGCGGAGGCCGAACCAATACCCTTTCGCCGTGGAGCCGTTCGCGGTGAAGAGGATCGGCGCCGCTTCCGTTCCATTGGCCACGAGCGCGCCCTTGTCGTAGAAGTTGACCAGGATCTGGGAGCTGCCGTTGCCTTTGACGACGACGCCCGCTTCGATCGTGAGCGTCGGGGCGGCAGGGCCGCCGACCGTGACATTGCCGGTGAGAATGTACGGGCTGCCAGCGAGCGTCCAGGTCGTGTCGGCGCCGATGTTGCCGGAGACGTTCGTGTCGCCGAGTGCGACCGGCGCCAACGCGATGGCGAGAAGAAGCAGAAGGACCGCGCGTTTCATCGCCGTCCCCCCTCCCGCACGCCGGCCACGTCCGAGGACTTGCCGCCGACGTTGATGCGGAACGCGCCTGCCGCGGCAGGTCCATAGTCCGAGCCCCAGTTGACGACCACGCGATGTTCTCCCCGCGTCAGGCTCTCCGCGGGGATCGCCAGAGTCAGAGGGCTCGTCGGGTTGTCGCGCGTGAGCACACGCGCGTCGTCGACGTAGACGGCCATGCGCGTCGGCTGCGCGAGAAAGTGGGCTGCATTCTCGCCTTCGATCTCCAGCTCGAGCCGCACCGCGCTCGACGCCGTGTACGTGCGGGCCTGCGCATCCCATGTTGCCGCGGGTGTAATGCGCAGCGAGGGGCTGTGATCCTCGAATGCGTCGAGTCCCTCGTGATGCGTGACGGGCGCCATGCGCTTCCTCGCCACGAGCGCGGTCGCCGGACGCCGGCGCGCGGCGTATTGGAGGAACGATTCCTGGCGGTTTCCGCGCGTGATGATGCTGCTGTCCGGCAGCGACGTCGCCAGCACGGCCACGGCGAAATTCTTCAGCGCGCTCACCTCGATCGTGCCGCTCTCGTCGAATCCGTTCCACCTCTCTACGATCGCTCCGCCGATGCGCGGCTCGCGATTGACGATGGTCTTGAGGATCGGTCCCTCGGTGCGGCCCGTTTTCGCATTGAGCACGGCCTGTCCGGCCTCGATGTGGACGCGCGACGGTCTCGAGAGCGTGTACGTGAGCACTCCGTCGACCGGCGAATAGGTCCGCGGCTGCGGGTCTTCGGAGATCGGATGGAAATTCAACGACGGGTCGTAGACCTCGTCCGCGAGCTCGATGCGGACATTCCACGCCTCGTCGGGAACGGCGGTGCCATTGTCATCGCGCCCATCCCACGTGAACGAGGCCAGTCCGGGTGTGACGCGACGCGGCGTCAGCGTACGGATGGGAAAGCGATCGCGGTCGAGAATTGAGACCGTCGCCGTCCCGGCGATGCCGGCACGAAACGTAATCGTCGAGAACTGTTTCGCGGCCGTATTGAAGAACGGCGGATCGACCGTGACATCGCGAATGCGTGGCGGCGAAGCGGCCTGCACGATCGCGCCCGCTATCAGACAATCGAGAACACAGACGATGGACAGTGCGAGAAGGCGCGCTCCCTTGATAGTCATGGACGACTCTCCTTGATGTCCCGATATAAGGAGAGCCGGCCGCACGAACTATCGACGGATTGCGCTTCGCCGGACGTTGTCGATTGGTTCACCGTTCAGCAACGTTTGGAGAGTGCAGCGGAGCGTGGACCGCTGGCGTCCCGCCGGCTGGGCGAGCGGCGTCTCGCCGCTCGTGGGCGGCCGCCGGGACGGCGCCGCCCCAGCCGCCGAGACGGCGGCGGTCCACATCTCGCCGTGCTACGAAGGCAGCGCTTCGCGCATGGCCGACAGTCGCGGCAAGCCCGCGATGCGGCGCAGTTCGGCGGGCGTCACGCGCAGCTCTTCGCGAAATGCGCCGTCGAAGTGACTGTGACTCGAATAGCCGAGAGCGTGCGCGAGCGCGCTGAGATTCGTGCGCCGGTCGATCACGTCATTCACGGACGCGCAGATGCGTAGACGTTGCAGATAGCGGCGCATCTTGAGACCGGTATCGCGGCGGAACATGCGGCAGAGGTGATACGGCGAGCGATTCACGGCGCGGGCGATGTCTTCGAGATACAGCGGCTCCGTGAAATTCGCCGCCAGCAGTGTTTGCACGTCGGCGATCGTCCCTGCCGGATTCGGCCGCAGTCGTCGCGGCTTGACCGACGGCGCCTGCATCGTCACTCGCGCAATCCAAAGCGCCGCCTCTTCCACGTCCCTTTCGCGTTCCGCCTCGGCGGTGTTCCTCAACAGCAGATGTTGGAGGAGGAACGCGCTCGCCGGCACGCCGAAGCGCGCGATCGCTTCGTCGATCGCGCCGATCCTCTCGAAGACATCGGGACGGATCACCACCGCGCTGCCGCTCGCTCTCGACTCGTTGCAACGGCTCATGTGAAAGGGCTCGCCGGGCCGGATGACCATGGCCCGCGTGGCATCGATGATCTCGGCCTGACCGCGCGTGTGCAGCACAAACGTGCCGGAGTGCGTGAACGAGACGACGTACCAGGAGCGCTTCATCACCGCGGTTCCGCCCGACTCACCGGCGCAACACCGCCAGCGCACGACCTCGATCGTTTCGTTGCGGAAGAGCGTCGAGATGGACACCCCTGAATCATTCACTCCGCCCGTCTGTCGTTCCGTCATTTGCCGCATGGTACGGATGCCGATGCCGCTCGGCGCGCCTCGTTGCCGATCCGTTTCGATTGTGTTCGACCAATGAAAACGCGCGCACCCCACGTTCAGGAGTGAGCAGCGGCAGTCAGTGGCACGTGAGAGGTTGCGCCACAAGGGCGGAAGGAGATTCCGGTGATTTCGCGCCGTGGTTTCACGAGCGAGGCCCGGTCACCGTTCGTTGTCCGCGGAGTAAGCGGCGAGTCATCAACCAACCTGTCATCCCGAGCGTCGAGCGAGGGACCTGGACGGGCGGTGGCGCGCAACTCGAGCATCGAGCCGCACGCCCGCCCAGGTCCCTCGCTCGACGCTCGGGATGACAAGCGTGTGGCCGCACTCCGAATTACTTCGGTAACGTCACCACGAACGCGCTCCCCCGCCCCGCGTTGTTCTCCGCTGTGATCGTGCCTCCGTGGCCTTCGACGATGCGCTTGCAGATGCTGAGGCCGAGGCCGTAGCCGCCGGTTTTGCGGGAGCGGGAGCGGTCGGCGCGGAAGAAGGGCTCGAAGAGTTGGTCGAGATCCTCGGCGGGGATTCCGGGGCCGTCGTCGACGATACGAATGCTCACGTGCGTCGGCGTTTCGATCACGGAGATCGCGACGCTGACGCTGTCGGGCAGCGAGTACTTGATCGCGTTCTCGAGGATGTTGCGGAAGACGGTTCGCATCCGTTCGGCGTCGACGTCGAGAATGAGCGACGCGGGCATCGTCGCGATACGGACGTGTGGCGGACGGTCTTCGAAGCGCTCCACGATCTCGTGAAGGATCGGCACGAGATCCTGGCGGCTCGTGTGAATCCCGCGCCCTTCGCGCAGGCGCTCGAGCTCGAGGATCTCGGTGATCATCGATTCCATCTCCACGAGATCGCCGGCCATCCGCGTGCGATTGCGATCCTCGGGGAGGAGTTCCAGCGCGACCTTCATGCGTGCGATCGGCGAGCGCAACTCGTGGCTGACGTCGAGGAGGAGCTGATCGCGTGCGCGCACCATGTCTCTCACGCGTCCGACCATCGCATTGAATCCCTCGGCCAGCACGCCGAATTCGTCGCGCCGTTCACTCGGGACAGATACGTCGAACTCTCCCTCGCTCAATCGCGCGACGCCGTCGCCGAGCATGCGCAGAGGTTTCAGCAATCTGCGCAGCACGACAAACGTTGCGAAGACGACCACGATCATCAGCCCGAGGAGAAACACGAGCATGACCTGGTGCGCGTGGTACAACTTCCGTCCGAGCGACCAGGAGAAGAGATACGCGCCGCCATCGGGCGCGGGGACGACGTAGAGCACGCTCCAAAGAAAGGCGTGATGCGGATGGTAGCCGCGCACCTGCGCGATCGTGGGCAGGCGATCCGATGTCGTCCACGAGCCGCGCGGTCCTTCGTAGCGCATTTCGACGCCGATGGGATCGCTGAGTCGTTTCGCCGCGGCGAGATCGGGCGACGTCGAAGCGACGACGCGCGCGTACTGCTCGACGACGCGGGAAATGGAGGCGTGAGTGTCGGGGATGACCATCGCCCAGAAGAACATGCCGACCAGCACGAGCAGACTCATGGCCATGGTCAACATGATGACCATCAGCCGGACGAAGACCGAGTGACGAATGCGTGGGCCAGCCGCGCGCTCAGCCACTTCCGCCTCCGATGAACGAGTAGCCGGAACCGCGCACCGTGCGCACGAAGAGCGGATGACGGGCGTCATCGCCGAGCTTCTGCCGCAAGCGACTCACCAGGACGTCGATCGAGCGGTCGTACGAATCCCAGTCGATGCCGCGCGTGCCGTCCATGATCCGTTCGCGACTGAGCACGCGTCCGCGGTTGCGAACCAGCAACCCGAGGAGCTCGAACTCCGCGGAGGTGAGTGCGAGATCGTTCCCGTCGAGCCGCGCCGAGCGCGCGGTGAAGTTCACCTCGAGCGATCCCGCACGCAGCGTTTCATCCTCGGCAACGCGATTGCCGCGACGCAGCACGGCGTGGATGCGGGCCACGAGCTCGCGCGGCTCGAACGGCTTCGGCAGGTAATCGTCCGCGCCGAGCTCGAGCCCCACCACGCGATCCATCACGTCGCCGCGCGCGGTGAGCATGATGATCGGCACGCGACTGCTCTCGCGAATGCGGCGGCAGACTTCGAAGCCGTCGATCTCCGGCAGCATGACGTCGAGGATCACCGCGTCCGGCGCTTCGCTCTTCAACGCACGCAACCCTTCCGTCGGATGCGTCACGGAGCGAACCGCGAAACCGCAGCGCCCGAGGTACTCCTCGAGCAGCGCGTTCATCCGCTCGTCGTCGTCGATGATCAGGAGCCGCAGATTGGCGGTCATTGCGAGAGCAGCGCTCCAATCGGAGGAATCAGCGACGCTCTGCGCGCCGGCAACGCGCCGAAGCCGAGTCCGATGCACAGCACCATCGCCAGCGACGCCGTGAGCGCTGTCGCCGGGAGGCCGACCTTCCACTCCGTACCCAGCGCGACGAGCGCAGTTCCCACGCCTCCGATAGCGATGCCGATCAGCCATCCGCCGACGGCCAGGAACGTCGCCTCGATCAGAAACTGCAGGAGGATGTCGCGCGGCCGTGCGCCGACCGCGATGCGCAATCCGATCTCGCTCGTGCGCTCGCGCACGGAGAGGAACATCAGGGCCAGGATCCCCGCTCCACCGACGATCAGCGCGATCGAACTGAGGCCACCCGTCAAGAGCGCGAACGAATCCGCCGCCTGTTTCTGGGTAGCCAGCGACTTCGTCGTGTTCTGAATCTCGAAGTCGTCCGTTCCGTCGCTGTTCATCCCATGGCGCGCGCGCAGCACTTTGCCGATCTCCGCCTCCGCGAGAGTCATCCTACGCGGGTCGTCCACACTCACAAAGACGGCGCTCAGCCAGCGCGTGTTGAGCACGCGGCGAAGCGCGGTGCGAATCGGGATGAGAATCTGGTTGTCTTCATCGGAGCCATCGGCCAGCGCTCCCTTCTCGCGCAGCACGCCGATCACTTCGAATGGCACGCCGCCGATGCGGATCTCGCGCCCCACGGCGTCGCCTTCGAACAACGACGCACTCACGCGAGCGCCAAGGATCGCGACGCGCGCAGTGGAACGATCGTCATCGAAGAAACGCCCCGACGCGATCTGCAGGCGGCGCGCGACGGAAAACGCGGAGGTCGTTCCGAGCACCTTCGTCGTCACGACCGCGGTGGCCGCCTTCACGCGCACCGGACGTTCCGCGCCGGGTGCAGCGGCGGCGACGAAATCGAGTGCGGCGATCGCTTCGTAGTCCTCGACGGTGAGGCTGGACATGAATCCGCGCACGGATTTTCTCGCCGCGAGCCGCTTCACGCGGGCCGGCCGAACGACGAGCAGATTCGCTCCCATGTTCTCGAGCCGCCCCCGCATCTCACGCTGTGCTCCCGCGCCGATCGCGCTCGTCAACACGAGCGCGGCGACGCCGATGGCCACACAGGAGAGCGCGAGAATCGCGCGCAGCTTGTGCGCGAACAACGCGCGCAACGACAGGCCAACGCTCCGGCGCAACTTCATCGCAATGCTTCGACCGGCTGCAACGCCGCGGCGCGACGCGCGGGAGCGACACCGGCGGCGAGTCCGGTGACGATCGACAGCACGAGCCCGAGGAGCACGGCCGGCCACGAAAAGATGTCGCCGAGGTGGAAGCGCGTGGCCACCATCTGCGCGACGCCGTAGCCGACGACGACACCGGCGATGCCGCCGATGAGCGTCGTGATCGCCGTCTCGATCAGAAACTGCAAGCGGATGTCCGCCGGCCGCGCGCCGACCGCGCGCCGCAGTCCGATCTCAGCTACGCGCTCGCTGACCGCGGAGAGCATCAACGTCGCGCTCACGATTCCACCGACGAGCAACGCTACGCCGGCGACGAGCGGGAGATAGAGGAACAGCACGCGCTGAATCATCGCCACGTTCTTCTGGATCTCAACGGCGGAGAGGATCGTGAAGTCATCGGGCCGCCCCTCGGCGATGGCGTGTCGTTCGCGCAGGATGCGCCGCACTTCGCGCACGTTGCCCCCGACGTTGCCCCGCTCGACGACGATCAACTTCGCCGCGGCGATCGAGTCGACGTTCATCACGCGGCGCATCAGCGTGGAGATCGGGACGACGATCTCGTTGTCGCGATCCATGCCGTGCAGGTCGGTGCCGAAGGGCTCGAGGATGCCGGTGACACGGAACGGGACCGCGCCGATCAGGATCTCGCCGTCGAGCGGATCCTCGCCGGGGAACAACCGCTTCGCCACGGTCTCGCCGATCATCGCCACGCGCGCGGACGAGCTCACCGCCGCGACGCCGAATGTTTCTCCGCGAGTCACGCGGCGATTCCAAGCGCGCTCGAAACGCTCCGAGGCTCCGAGCACGCGCGCCGTCGTCGCGGCATCGCCGCGTCGCACGGCTGCATCGGGAACGGCCTGCTGCGGATCCCACACCTGGATGTCCGGCAACTCCGCGGCGATCGCCGCGAGATCGTCGAGCGTGAGGCGCGCCGCATCGGCGCGAGGTCCGCCCATGAAGCGCGTACCGCGCGCCATCACCAGAATCGACGACGAGCCGAAGAGCTGGCGAATCGTCGCCAGGATTTTTCGCTCCGCGCCCTTGCCGATCGAGATGACCAGCGTGAGCGAGGCGATGCCGAGGAACGTGCCCAGCATCATGAACGCGCTGCGGAGCTTGTAACGGAGCAGCGTTCTGAAACTCTGCCGAACGAGAGGTGAGCGTTTCATGCGATCTCCCACAACGCGCGCTTCGGCGCGTCGACGCGCTCGTCGGAAACGATGCAGCCGTTCTCGATGCGCGCGATCCGGCTGCAGTGCGCGGCCATCTCCGCGTCGTGCGTAACGATGACAATCGTCCGTCCGCTGCGATTCAGCTCCTGGAAAATCGCCATCACCTCGCGCGCCGCCTGCGGGTCGAGATTGCCGGTCGGCTCGTCCGCGAGCAACAGATCGGGATCATTGACCAGCGCGCGGGCGATCGCCACGCGCTGCTGCTGACCGCCGGAAAGCTCGGACGGCGTGTGATTCATGCGATCGGCGAGACCGACTGCACGCAACGCGTTCGCACCGAGGCCGTCGATCGTTTCGCGATCCGAGTAAATAAGCGGCAGCTCCACGTTCTCGAGCGCGCTCGTCCGCGGCAGCAGGTGAAACGTCTGAAAGACAAAGCCAATGCGCTGATTGCGCACGCGCGCCTGGCGGTTCACGTCGAGCTGCGCGACGTCGTCGCCTTCGAGGCGGTAACTTCCCTGCTGAGGACGGTCCAACAGCCCGAGGATGTTCATCAGCGTCGACTTGCCCGAGCCGGATGCGCCGATGATCGCCAGAAACTCGCCGCGCGCGATCTGCAGCGACACGCCGCGCAGCGCACGCACTTCCTCGCCCGTCGGCCGGGCGTACGTCTTGTGTATGTCATGAAGCTCGATCATCGAGCACTCCCTTCGTTCTCACTCATTTCACTGCGCGACGTTTCAATGCGAACCATGGCGGTCATCTCCGGCCGCAACACGCGATCGGACGGACGCTCGAAGCTCAGCACGGCGACGTAGTTCACGACGTTGTCGCGAATCTCGGCCTGCGGATGAATCGATGTCACGCGGCCTTCGATCTCGCGATCGGAGTACGTGTCGACGGTGAAGCGCGCCGGCTCTCCGACGTGAATGCGGCCGATGTCGGTCTCGTCGACATAGGCCCAGACTTCGAGCCGCCCGAGGTCGAGGAGCGTCACGAACGTCGGCGCGGCGAAGCTCGCGGCGACGGTCTCCCCTTCCTGAGTCGTCACCGCGGAAACGACGCCGGCGATCGGCGCGACGATGCGCGTGTAGTCGTGCTCCGTCTCGGCGACGTCGACGCTGGCCGTGGCGCTGTTGGCCTGCTGCCGCGCGACCTCGAACAGCTGCTCGGCGCGATCGAGATCGTTCGCCGAGACCAGGCGTTCGCTGAACAAAGCCCGCACGCGCGCGAGCTCCGCCTGCGCGTAACTGCGATTCGCCTCCGCCAGCTTCAGCGCCGCGTTGGCCTGGTTCCGCTGCGCCTGCAGTCCGCGATCATCGAGCTCCGCCAGGAGCTGTCCCTTCCGCACGACATCGCCGATGCGCACATACAGCCGCCGCACGATTCCCGACACGCGCGCACCGACGCGCACTTCCGCGCCGATCATCGGCTTGACGACACCCGTGGCCTTGACGACCGTGTCGGCCTTCCGCCGCGTCACCCGAACCTCGGCGACGTCCGCCGCGGGCGCACTCGGCCGCCGAAGAATCGCCGCGGCCGCCGCGGTCACTCCAACCAGACTCAGAATCAGGATCCACTTCTTCATCGCCCGAGGAGTGTCGGCGACGGAGGTTGCCTGAATATTTCGCGCATGTAACGAAATGCAACCGGCCGGGCCGGCACGGCCGGCAGCGTTGGGGGCCACAAGGCTGAATGCACGCGCGGGTGATCCGAGGCACGTGCCGGATACCCACGGGCTCCATTGTTTCTATCGCGCACCCTTCATTTGCCGACCGCGCGCCGCCGCCCGCCCTGCACGACGTCGGCGATGAACGCGGGGGCGACCTGCCAGGTCGTGGTGTTGCCTTGCTCGTCAGCGATCTCGAGTTTGATCTCGTACTCGCCGGGACCCTGACGCAATGCCTCGCGAAGATCGACCCGATAGATCAGGCCGGAGGGCCAGCGATCGATGTCGTCCGAAGTCTCTTCGTCTCCCGTCGCCACCGGCGTGAGAGGTTGCCATGCGAGTGTATTGCGGCGGCGGAAGAATGCTCTTGTGGCGCCGGGCACGATTCGCCGGTAAGAGCCGAGCTCGAAATCGGCAGCCGAGAAGAACAGCGAGGCGTTCCCATTCACCGGCAGTCGCGACGTGTGACGGCCGGCGCCGTCGAGAATGGCGAATGAGGTGACGGACGGCATCGAAGCGATCCCCTGCCGCGTATCGAACGTGGTCGTCAGCAATGCTTCGCCGGTCTGGTCGTCGACGGCAAAGGATGGGAAGCGCACTTCCGCGCTGAACCGGCCCGCGCGCGGGAGTGGGACGAAGAACGATCCCGGTGTGACCGGTCCTGAAGCGACTTCGTTTCCCGACGCGTCGCGCACGCGCACGGTTCCCGTCTCCGTCACATTCCGCCGGCGTTCTCCCCGATGACCATAAGCCTCGGCATCGCCCCCGAATCCCTGATCGCTGGCCTGCAGTCGACCGGGCGCATAGATCACACCTCCGCCAAACGACATCGTTTCTCCGGCGATGGTTCCCACGGGCAGCAACTCGTCGAATCCCCACGTCGCGAAGAATCCGGCGTCGTTGCGGCGGACGGTCGGTGTGATCAGCGTCGCGGGAAAGTTCGCATCGTCGTCCGTGAAAAGCGAGAACTGCACGCCGCCGGCGACGTCCGGATGCATCTCCTTCGTCAGGAACAGCGTCGCATGCCAGGTCGGACCCGACGTCGAGAAGCGGAGAAATGGAGGAATCGTCCGATGCTCCTGCCAATGCCGCGGCCAGTCGCGCGGCATAATGGAGACGTCGCGCCGCGATCCCGAGGGCGGGAAGTGGAGCTCGACCTCCTGGGATGCGTACTCGGCCGGCGACACTTGCAGCACGCGGCTCGCACTCACGTTGCGCAGTGGATCGTATTGCGCGACGTAGACGCGCGACGCGCCACGATCGACGAACGATTCCATCGCCAGGAATCCATAGCGTTCGCTGAACGGCGACGTATGCACGACGCGTCCTCGAACATCGGGAAGCGCGATCGTGCGTCCGTCCGGCAGCAGGAGGCGCGCCAGGATCGAATGAAGCGTATTCGCGCCGTCGGCGTCGGGAAAGGGTGTGCCGCGTTCATCGACGCCCACGAAACGAATCTCGTGCGGGGCATCGGCGGCCGAGCTGTTCACCGCGACGTCGCCCGTGACCTGGCGTTGCTCCGCGATCACGAGCCGCAGATCGTCGCCCTGATTCGACGCGATGACGAAGTCGAACACTCCAGGCTCGAGTAGCACTTCCATGCCGCCGCTGCCGACGCTCACCGCGGAGGCGTAGCGCGGAACATCGGAGAGCCAGAGAACGTCCGTCGCTGCGCTGTCGCTCGTGATCGTTGCCCGCCCGGCGCGGACGAAGGCCCAGGGCAGGCGAACATTCTCACCGTTCGAGGTCAGCGCCAGCGTGCCGCCGAAGGAGAAGGAGCGCGTCCGCGGCTTCCCGAGTGTGGTGTGGTCGACGTGAATCGTGACTTCGAAATCCGTCGTCTGTCCCGGCAGCAGTGTCGCTTCGGCGGGTGCGACGACGACCGTCATGGCAGGAGTCGCGCCTTCGATCGTCGCGTGGACGGTGCGCGGTGCCGCGCCATCGTTGTGCAGCGTGAAGTGCCGCGTGGAGGACCACACCGTGGCCATCGTTCCGTCGAGTCCGAAGTTCACCTGAACCGGAGCCGGCACGAGCGTGTTCGTGCGCGCGCGCGACAGGTCGGCGATGCCTGTGCCCTGAGTCATCACTTCCTCATCGGCGACCGCGCTCGCGGTGCTCACGAGAGCGGCCTTGATGCGATCGGGCGTCCATGCAGGATGCTCTTCGAGCAGGAGGGCCGCGAGACCGGAGACGTAGGGCGTCGCCATCGACGTGCCGCTCCTGGTGATGTAGCCGTGTTGAAGTCCCGTCGAGTAGATGTCGCGTCCGGGCGCGAGCAGGTCGGGCTTGATCGCGCCGTTGCCGGTGGCTGGCCCGCGCGAGGTGAAATAGGCGACGACGGGCTGTCCTTCTTCGGTCGTCGACGCCCCGACGGTGATCGCCTTCGCTGCGCCGGCCGGGCTGCCGATGCGGTGGAACGTTTCGTCGTTGCCGGCGGCGACGCAGACGATCATTCCCGCGGCGACGGCGTTGTCGACCGCACGAGAGAGAGGATCGTCGGGACGTCCGCGATCGCCGAGGCTGAGGTTGGCGATGTCGGCGTGATCGGAGGTGTTGCCGTCGCCGTTCGGGTCCAGCGCGCGCTCGATCGCCGCGATCACGCCCGAGGTGGTGCCGCGCCCTTCGGCGTTCAGGACTTTGTACGCCAGCAGGTGCACGCCGGGCGCGACGCCTGTCACTTCGTCGCTCTGCGCGGCGATGATTCCCGCGACGTGCGTGCCGTGGCCGTGATCGTCCATCGGATCGTGGTCGTTGTTGACGAAGTCGTAGCCGCCGAGAACCTTGCCGGCGAGCGCGGGGTGCGTGCCGTCGATGCCGGTATCGATCACCGCGACCACCACGCCATTACCCGAGGCATCGCTCGAAGGACGCTCGAACCGTGCTGCATGCGTGGTCGTGGCGGGTTCCGAGAATGCGATCACTTCGCCGTCCGGCACCACCGATACGACATAGGGCAGCTGCCGCAGCGACTCGACGGATTGTCCGTCCCTCAACTCCACGGCCACACCGTGCAATGCGCGCGAAAACTCGTGGCGCACGATGGCGACCTCCGAGGCGTCGCGCTGGAAGCGTTGCGCGCTGATACGAGGCGTCGAGGCCGAAGAGGCGGTGAACTCGACGATGAACTTCCGCGGCGCCGCGGAGAGCGTCGAGGCGAACAAGAATGCGAACACCCAGAACCGTTTCGTCATGCAGTGCGAATCCTAGGCGGCAGACGCTTACGGAGTGCTTACGGTTGGCCCTTGTCTGCAATCCGTAACCGATTTGCACGAACGTGTTCGGAGCCTGCACGTGCCGACAATTCAGCGATACACGAGGCAGCCGCGCCCTTCGAGCTCCTCGAAGCGCGGATCGAACGGCAAGGTCGTCACCCAACGCAGATCGAGCTTCTCCAGCCGAGGGAGAGCGAAGAGCGATGCAGGAAGATGCGTCAGCGGATTGCCGCGCAGATCGAGCCGGCGAAGGGATCGCAACTCGCCGAGCGACTCGGGAAGACTCGCGAGTGCGTTGTTGCGCAGATGCAGTTCGCGCAGTTGCCGGAGCGACGCGATCGCGTCGGGAATCGAATCGATCGCGTTGTCCGAAGCGCGCAGTTCGATGAGGCCCGTCATTTCACACACCGCCGCCTGCAGCGCCGTGAAGCGGTTCTCGCCGATGTTCAGGTAGCGAAGCCGTTTGAGATTGCCGAGCGACTCCGGCAGCGCGGCGAGGCGATTGTCATGCAGATAGAGGAAGTCGCGCAGATCGCGAAGCTCGCCGAGGGACTCAGGCAAGATCGTCAGTAGGTTGTGCCCGAGATCGAGCATCCGCAAGTTCGCGAGCGTTCCGATCTCCTCGGGAATCTCGGTCAAGTCGTTGTCCGCAAGCACCAACGTCTCGAGCTCGGGATGCGTCCACACATCCTCGGGTACATTGCCAAGGTGTTTCTTCCAGAGGTTCAGGTGTCTCATCTTCGATGACGAAGAATACGCTCGAGCTCCGCCTGGCCCTCACGGCCATCGCCGCGACCGCGCTGCTCGCCGTCGCCAGCCTGCTCTGGCGCTTCGTTTACCCCGGCGCGTACTGGACGCTGCCGGAAACGCCCAACTACGAGCCCTGGAGAGCATTCGTCATCCTCGATTGGGCCTGGCTGACGATCCGTATCCTCATCGCGTTCGTTCTCGTCGCCAGCGTGATCTTCGCGCTCTTCCGACGATGGCGATGGATCGCGTCGCTGTCGAAGATCGTCGTCGTGATCATCGTGGCTGGAGGAACGTTCGCCATCTACGCACCCTTCTACGGCGTGACCGAAGAACGCACGGACCGCATCCGCGGAATCGTTCGCGAGCCGGTTCCCGCGGCTCAGTTGCTGGTCGTGATGCTGGGCATCACATTGTTGCTGAGCATCGCATCCCTTGCAGTATCGTGGCTTCGCCACGCTCCGAATCAGGTGCCGCGTGTTTCACGAACGACCTTCATCGTTCTTTGCGGAATGATCCTGCACCTGCACATCCTCTTCATCCTCATGCCGATCACCAATCGCTGGGAGCCCATCGATTGGCAGGACCGCGGATGGCTCTTGCCCTTTCGCCCCTGCCGTGGCGCGCTCCTTTGGCAAGTCGAACCATCACAACCAACGTGGACTCCGCGTCCGCTGGGACGCATTGACGATCTCTGGCTTCGCTTCGCCGACCCACGCTCCCACGAAGGGCCACGGCGCGCCGTGTCGCTCACACTCACGTTTCGTCGGGGCTACGCCTGGCTATCGATGCCCGAGGCAAATGCGTATCGGGTGCGTCGCGACGATCCCGCCGTCATCCAGTGCGATGCGCGATTTCGTGCGGACGCAGCCGCGCCTGCGAAATGGCATGAGCTGGGTGCCCAGCCATAGCGTTGCTGAACCTCAAGTCAGACCGGCGTCGGTGTTGCCGAGAACTTTCAACCATCGCAGGTGCGCGAGAAACGCGCCCGACACCGTCGGGCTCTCTCGATAGCAGAGCCCATACTCCTCGGCCGTCGATTTCACGATCTTCGTCAGCGCGACGTAATGCACGTGGCAGATCTGCGGAAACATGTGATGGATCACGTGCAAATTGAGGCAGCCGAGTATCCAGTTCGCGAACGCATTTCCGCGCGCATAGTCCGACGTCGTATCGAAGACGTGCTGGATGTAGTTGTTGGAAATGTGCCCATCGGCGTCCGCCTCGGGAAACGTCGCGTCTTCATTGAAGTGATTCGGCTGGAAGATGAGCGCGATCGTGAAGCCCATGAAGAAATGCAGCACCACGAAGCCGGCGATGATCGAGTACCACGGCACGGGGACGTAGATCATGGGAATGACCAGCATGTACGTGTAATAGAAAGCCTTGAAGGCGAAGAGCACGATCAGCTCGGAGACCGGATGCTTGATGTTTCTCCGGTTCCCGAAGGCTTTGTCATGCAGGAGCCAGCGGAAATCCTTGGTCAGAACCCAGTCGAGCGAGGAGAGGCAATAGAAGAACGGCGCATAGAGATGCTGGAAGCGATGAATCGGCCTCCTGGCGTCATGGGGCGAGAAGCGAAAGATGCTTCCGGAGATGAGCGTCGTATCCGCGCCACGAATGTTGATGAACGAGTGGTGCGAGACATTGTGCAGGAGTCGCCACATGTAGGAGCTCACGCCGACGAGATCGAAGACGCAGCCCATGACTCTGTTGACTCGCTTGCTCTTCGAATACGCGCTGTGATTGGCGTCATGCGCGATATTGAAGGCCATATAGAGCTGCGCAAATCCGAGAACGACATAAACGCCGACGACTTCCACGGGACCGAACCGGCCGGTCAGGAGCCAGACGTACGCACTGATGGTCGCGGCGAAGCCCAAAACGGTTTTCGAGATCATCTCCAGATTGGCGTGCTTCGAGATCTGCCGGGTCTGGAAATACTCGTCGACTCTGTGCGACAGCGCCCTACTGAACGCGGATGAGTTCACATCGTGCTCGTACTTGAATTGCCGATGTTCCGCCATTTCGACACTCCCCTGCGAGCGCAGTGGCTGCGGTTGCGTTACCGATCATTTTTTCGCGAATGCGGGCATTATACCCCTCCGCACTGAACGGCGAAACGCACGGAGAAATCAGAGCTCCGACCGGCGATCAGACAGGACGCAATTCCGGTCGTTTCGGCTCGCGTCCGTCTCCGGACGACTTGCCCTGCAGATGACGCCACATCCAGGGCAGAAGGTAGTCGCGTCCCCACGCGAGCTCCGCGCCCATGCGCCCCCTGAAGGTCGGAGGCGGTGGCGGCGGCAACGGCTCGGTCCACGAGAGATCGGCGCCGGGAAGCCGGAGGCAATACGCCAGCGCTTCTGCGACTCGCGCGTGGCCGAGCGAATTCGCATGCAACCGATCCTCGGACCAGACGCGCGGATCCGACGACACTTCGTACGCCGCGAGGTCGCACAGAATCGCGCCACTGCGCACGCAGGCCTCGCGGATCGCGTCGTTCATCCGCGCCACGCGATCGCCGAGAACACGCGCGAACGGCATCACCGGTTTCAAATCGGGAAGCGTGAACGTCAACACCGTCGCCCCGCGACTCGTGAACGCCGACTGCATCGCCTCGAGGTCCGCACCGAAAGGCCGTGCATCGAAACGGAGACTCAGCGCGTCATTCGTCCCACCGACGACCGTCGCAAGATCGGGCCGCATCGCCAGCGCGCGCTCCAGCTGTTCCTCGCGAATCTGCCGCGTCGTCCGCCCGCGCACGGCAAGGTTCGCGTAGAGCAGACTCCCCTGCTCCGCCGCGATCCGTTCCGCCAGCCGGTTGGCCCACCCGCGATAGCCACCGAGCCCATCAGGATCATCCAACCCCTCGCTCGTGCTGTCGCCGATGGCCACATATCGTTCGAACCGCCGCACGACGCGCAGTCTATTGGGAGTGCGGGGACGAAGCCACCGCGTCCCGAACAAGAAGCCGAAGGCTTCGGCGGTTCTGTGTCGTGATGGGCGCCCTCGCCCGTCGGCTCCCCGAGCCAAGGAAACATCAAGAGGAACGCACCTCGTTCTTCTTGCCGACCGAGGGCGGTCAGCGCTGCACAGAACCGCTCGCTTCGCTGGTGAGTCAATCGCGGGCGCGGCATTTCTCGATGAGCTTCGACAACCCGCGCGCGTCGCCGAGCGCGTCGCGTGCTTTTACGAGCTCGGAGAGCATGTCGGGCGAGGTGATCTCGTCGACCGCTTCTTCGAGTTCTTCGCCCTGCAGCGATTCGACGGCGATGGCGAGGTACGGAATCGCGCGCGCGTCGCGGCGGCGGGCCAGGCCGAGGGCGGCTTCGTTGGCGACGCTGCGCTCTTCGTCGCGCAGGCGCTCGAACAACGCGGCGCGGATGCGCGGCGTGTCGTGATCGGAGAGACTGCCGACGGCGAACGTCGCGCGATCGCGCACGGACGTATCGTCGTCGCGCATCAGCGTGAGCAGCACGCGTTCCGCGCGCTCGTCGCCGATCAGATCCTCGAGCGCCGTGGCCACGGCCCAGCGCACGTTCGAGGCATCGTGCGCGGAAACGCGCACGAGCGCATCGATCGTCCGGCCGTCCTGTTGCTGGCCGAGCGCGTGGACGACCGCTTCGACGACACTGGGCTCTCCATCGACGAGCATGGCCACGAGTGTGTGCATCGCGTCGTCGGAGAAGGCGTTGAGCTGCCCGAGGATGTCCGCGCCGGCGATGCGCTCCTCGGCGCGCGGCGCGCGGCAGAGTGAGACGGCGCGCTCGAAGACCTCGCGCGTACCAAGCGCATGCAACGCCTGAATGGCGCCCCATCGCGCGTCGTCATCACGTTCCCGAACGACGACACTGAACAGTTCATCGACGGAATGCACGGTCCGATGCTACCTTAACGCCTCGAAAATGCGCGCACGTTCACTCATCATTGTGCTCCTCTTTCTCACCGCTTGTGGAGAGCTGAGTACGCCGACCGACCCGGGCGCCGGCGGCGAGCCGATCGATCCGACGGCAACGTTCACGCGCGTGCAGAACGAAGTCTTCACGCCGACGTGCGCCGTCATCGGTTGCCACCATCCCGTCGGCCAGCAATCGGGACTCGTCCTTACCGCTGGTAACGCGTTTGGAAATGTCGTCGGCGTGACCAGCGTCGAGAACCCGGCGCTCAAGCGCATCGCGCCCGGCGATCCCGCGAGCTCGTATCTCTATCGCAAAGTGACCGGCTCCGGCATCACCGGCGATCGCATGCCTCAGGCGGGTCCGCCGCTCAGCGATGCCCAACTCAAATTGATTCGCGACTGGATCCGAAGGGGAGCGCCGAATGATTAGTCGTCGGTTGCTGGTTGCTGGTTGTCTGGGGCTTCTCGCGCTGACCGCGGGAGCGCAGCAGGATCCGTACAAACCGATCACGCCGCTGCCGATGGGCGACTCGCTGCTGTCGCTGCCCAGCCCGAACATCCAGCCCAACGGGATGTGGGAGATCAAGTTCTCGCATCGCTTCAATCAGTCGCTGTCGAACGGCAGCTTCAGCGATCAGGTGCATTCGCTCTTCGGGCTCGACACCAACGCCGACGTCGTCTTCGGCGTGTCGTGGGCCGTGCGCCGCGACCTGCAGCTCTCGCTCGCGCGCAGCAACACGAACGATACGCTCGAAGGAGCGGCCAAGTACGTCGTGCTGCAGCAGGCACCGAAGATGCCCTTCACGCTCACGCTCCGCGGCGGAGCCGACCTGCGCACCGAGCGCAACCTCGGCGATCGCACGTCGTTCTTCGCGCAAGCCATCGTCGCTCATCAATTCGGACGAAAGGCCGAAGTCTTCGCCCTCCCGACGTTCGTCACCGACGCCGGCCGCGCCGTGAGCGGGAACAGCTCCGGCGCACTCTTCGACACGGCGTTCAACGTGCCCGTCGGCATTTCCTACATGCTCAAGCCCCCGCTGGCGATCGTCGCCGAAGTGATTCCGCCGAACGGCGATCTCCCCTCCGGCATGAAGTCCGACTTCGGCTGGTCCCTCGGCATCAAGCGCGCCATCGGCGGCCACTGGTTCGAGGTGATGATCACCAACAATCAAGCCACGATGGCCGACCAATACGTGACGACCACGTTCCAGGGAACGCCGCTCGATGCCGGAGACGTGCGGCTGGGGTTCAACATCGAGCGGCGGTTTGGGAAGAAGCGGTAGAGCTATCTGGAGAACGCGGGCGAACAGTCGACGAATGGACAAAGCAGCGAGATGTCTGAAGGCTCGATGACGGGAATCTCCGGGAACGGATCCTTGTCCGGCTTCACCGGATCGATGGTTCCCGTCTTCTCGGTCGCCAACTTGCGATAGATGTTGAAATCGCTGTCGGAGCCTTGTTCGGCTCCGACGCCGGCATTCGCAAGGATGACTTGCTCGGTTCCAGGTGCGATTTCAATCCAGTTCTTTCCGATCACGAATCGAATGGCAGCGTCGTCTTCCGCCTCGACACGCCATCGAACGACGATCATTCCGTCGTCGCCGTGCGCGTGCGCACTGAGCACGCCGCGGTCCACATCCACCCTGAGGATCGTTTCCGGCCGCCCTGAGAGTTCGAAGTCAGAGTCGGAATCGCGCAGCTTCAATAGCCGCCCAAGGATGCTGGCATCCTTGATGATGGTTGGGTTCAATCCCGTGATTTCGAGAGTGGAAGGTTCATCGACTTGAAAATCATTGTTCCCATGCGACCATGACCACGATGCCTTGACAGCTTCCGACCGCTTTCGTGCCCAGATCGACATTCGATGTACCGGCACGTCGAATGGTTCAGGTGATCTTCCGTCGGGGAACAAGACGCGATAGCCGAAAGACTGCTCTTCAAAACAGGCCAGTCCGTAAAAGATGATGTCCAGATGTCTCGTCATCCATCCTCCCTCTCAATGCCCAATCGCCTGTACGGCTGCCCACAAATCCGACTTCGTGTTTCGTGAATCACTTATGAATTCGATCTGCGCCAGCCGCAGTGCGTCGGCGGGGGCGAGACCACGGGCGAGGTGGCGGTGGAGGCGCGGGAAGAAATCGGCAGCATCCTCGTCCGAGATCGGCCAGAGTGTCGCGATCACGGACGACGCTCCTGCCTGCAGAAACGCGTGCGCCACACTGAGCACGCCCTCGGCACCGCGCACCGGGCCGCGCGCGCTGTCGCACGAGGCCAGGACTACGACACAGTTCCGCGGGAGCCGCGTGCGCGACAACGTGGCGGCATCGGCGTTGCCCGAAGCCAGCATCAGCGCCGCCGACTCGCTGCCTGCCAGCCCGTGTCCCGCGAAGTGAATGACGTCTGCGCTTTGCGCCGCATCGAAGAAGGCCGTCGCCGTCGCCGCCGTGCCTGAAAGACGCTGCCCCTTCGCATACTCGCGCTCGATCGCGTTTCCTTCCGAGCTCGCGTACGAGAGCGAAGGCATGCTCTCCGTAGCCGGGTTGTCGACGATCAGCACCTTCTTTCGCGCAAGACCATCTTGCTGAGCGCGAGTCTGCTCCACGAAACGCGCGCTCGGCGCAACGACGATCGTGTGCTCGCGGAATAGCGCTCCCCTGCCGTCCGACAGCGCGGCAAACGGAATCAGGGACGTCACCGCATCGGGAACGAAGACAATCTCGCGATGTGAGGAAACGACGTCGCGCACGGGACCGATCAGCACGTTGAACGCACGCAAGTCCGGCTTTCCCTCCTGCACCGCCTTCGTGAAGTTCGCGATGAGCGTGGCCAGATTCTCGCGCGCGATAGGAGTCTCCTCGACGCGATAGCCGGACTGATCGACGGCAAACACGAGCAGCTTTTGCGGCAACACCGCGTACTCAATGACGGCGACGTCGGGCGGCAACGAAGTGAAATCGAACGCGCGCTCCGGCCCGGGAAGGAGGTCGGAGATCGAACGCGCCCGCTCCCGCTCCGCGTATTGGAACGCGCGCTCCGGCCCCGACTGCAGCGCGAGCGCGATGGCCTCATCGAACAACTCCTCCGCGGAATCGAAGACTCCCCAGCGCTCCTGACCCGAGGGAAGAGACTCGCGGTGCGTTTCGAGCTCGGCGATGCCTGCTTCGAAATCGCGCGCCGCGGCGACGTTGTCTTCCGTCGCCAGATACATCCGCCCGCGACGCAGATAGAAACCGGGGAGCAGCGAGCGCCATCCTTTGGTTTCGTGAAAGCGCATCAGTTCCGTCAGCATCGGAATCGCCGTCAGCGGACGTGGCTCCACGAGCGCGGCGGTCGCCATGCAATCGTTCGCCAGCTTCACATGCAACGCGGCGTCATCGACGGAAGCGGCCACCGCGTTTGCTTCCTTCAGATCGGCGTCCGCATCACGGTCTTCGCCGAAGTACGAATGAAGGAGCGATCGCCGCACGAGTGCCTGGGTGAGCACCTCCTTGTCTCTCGCGCTTCCCGCCAGAATTCCGGGTGCGTCCACGGCATGACGCATCAGATTGATCTGCATGTTCAGGAACGACAGCGCCTCTCGCCATTCCCGCGCGAGCATGGCGTCGTACACCAGCCCGGACATGGCGTGGCTCAAGCGGTAATTGGTGACCTTGCCGAGCTGACGAAAGGCGATGAGCCGATGACTGGCGGCGCGATCGCGATCGCCGACGATGCCGTAGCACTGCGAGACGATGTCGTGCACGTAGGCGGCGTTATCCACTTCGCGCAAGGCATCCAACGTCTCGATGGCCCGCGTGAGAAGCTCGATCGTCGGCCCCCATTGCGCGCTCTTCATGAGGCAGGTGGCGATCTGCCACTGCAGATATGCGCGCAGCGCGAGATACCGCGCGGGGACGGAAGCGTCGAGCGCATCGAAGATCGGCCGCGCCTGCAGCGTGCGATCCTGGCCGAGGATGGCGACGCCCATGAAAGTGCGAGCGCTGAGCGCCAGTGGACTACCTCCGCTTTCGAGCTCCTTCGCTGCCTCCGCGAGTTTCTTCTCGGCTTCAGCGGGTTTTCGCTTTTGCCGGTAAAGAAACCGGCCTTCCCGGAATGCAACGTGCCCTCTTGCGAGACTATCCAACGCGGCCGGCGACGCGCGATCGATCGCCGCAATGGCGTCGGAGAGCATTCGATCCTGGTTGACTGCCGCAAGCGCGGCAGCCAGCGTGCGCGCCGCGATGCGATGGCGCTCCGCTTCGGCGCGATCTCCGCGCATCCAAGCCTCGCCCCATCGGGCCAATATCTCCGTCTCGCCAAAGTTACGCGCGTCGCCGGCATCGAGCGCCACGAGCACGCCGGCGGCCGCGCCATCGCCGCTTTGCAGGCGCGAGTACAGCGAGGCATTCTCGGAGGCAACGGTCGGCTGTCGCCGTACGAGCGCCGCGAGATGTTGCCTCGCCTCCGCGGCCCATTCGATGTCCTGTTCAACGGCGAGTACATCTCGCCAGGCATCGGCCGCGGCGTCGCGCAGATAAAAACGCTCCACGATCAGCGCGCGATTGAAGCGCGCTTCGGCCATGTTCGGATCGCGGCGCAACGCCAGATCCGCGGCGACGAGTGCTTGACGCAGTTGCTCCAGAGATTCATCGCGGCAGGCAAGGACATAGTGCGCCGCGGCAAGATCGTTCCAAGTCGATGCGCCTCGTTCCTTCTCCGGAATCGCCAGGAGCGATGCCATCGCTCCCTCGGCGCGGCCCATGAACAGATGCGCCGCCGCGGCGTTCCGTTTCGCCGTGGCTGACGTGTCATCAGGCGTCCGTCCGAGCACCTGCATTACTGCCGCGAGATCGGCGTTGGGGCGGCTGTCATCGCCGGTGACCAGCGGAGCCCATCGAAATCCTCCGCTGAGGCGCGGTTCGATCGACCGAGCGTTGCGTTTCGAGGTCTCGCTCGGACCCCCGCTCAACGAGTGACCAGCAATCCTCCAGAGCGCCGCGCTGAAGGCGACGACGGCAACAGCCGAGACCAGCCAAGGCCAGCGTCTCATTGGAATCTCAGAGGATGTCAATCAAGATAGCACGCTGGAGGTCCGGAGATTTCTGGCCCCGATTCCTCAGGAGCCAAATGTCGTGCAAGCCGGGTATGGAAACCGCCTCGTTCTTGGTTCCATAGCTCGTGGACCAGCGCGCCCCCGCAAGTAATCAGCAACCAACCACCAGCAGCCTCCTCGATGGCAACGCGGTTGCAGTCACCCCGCACATGCGTTGCCCTGAGTGCAAGGCCCAGATCGAAGCGGACGCGGCCGCTTGCACGAACTGCGGTTTACTGCTGCTCAATTTGCCGCACGGCGATCCGCTTGCCGTCGCACCGAAGCGTCGCGCGGATGACTTCGCTGGGGCGCGGCGGAGGGCGGCGGATCTGGAATCGACGTCCTGCCGCTTCTGCGGAGGAGCGATCAAAGCGAAGGCCATTCGCTGCAAGCATTGCTCGGAAGTGCTCGACGAAGATTTCTATCGCGAGCGCGCGCAGCGGCTGCGCACGCGCATCAATTACGCGTCGTGGGTGCTGTATCTCTTCGGACTCGGCGCGCTCCTGGTCTTTCGTCCGGTCGGCGTGGTTTCGATCGCCGCGGGACTTTTGCTCTCGATTACCTATTACGCGATCCCGGTCGAGCCGCCGGCGTCGCCGCGATCGCCGAAGAAGCGCGGCGGGTTCCTGGCATTCCTCAAGCGTCAGATGAAGATGGAGCGCGTGGCGCTGCCGATTCCGGCGCTGCGCAACAAGAAGCTCGTCTTCGTCGGCACGCCGCTCGTGGCCGCGCTCGTGGGCTATGGGGCGAATCTCTTTTTGCTCCAGCAACCGGTGAACGACATCCTGCGCGAGAACGCATCCCTCGCGGGGATGGAGGTCTCCGCGCACTACGAGTACTGGGTGATCCCGGGCGTCGTTGTCTACGACATCAAGGGACTGACGTTCCGGCAGACGCCGATGGACGTCCACACGGCGTTTCTCGAGTTCGCACGGAAGTTCAAGGAGAAGCGCTACTCGCGCGTCGATCTTTCGTATCGAGGAAAGACGAAGTTCAGCATCGACGGTGCGTCGTTCGCGCAGCTCGGCCAGCAATACGCGAAGCAGAACTTCGACTACGTGCTCTACGCCTTCCCTCGCCTCTTCCACCCATCCGACGGACGCGCCATCAGCAGCGCCACCAGCGACCGCGATGCTCTCCTCGAATTCCACCGCCGGTGGTACGGAGAGGATCAAATGACGGACACGGTGAAGAACGGACTGTAGCGCTTCGCGGTTGGAGCGCTTCGCGGTTGTCGGTTCTCAGTTGTCGGTTGTCCAGGATGCCTCGCCTAATCTCACGGACAACCGACAACTGACAACACGACAACCGAAGTTAAAGCAGCTGCTCCGCCACCAGCTCCCTCTCCAGCGCCTCCACTCCTGTAAATTGAAACGAGCGGATGCCGACGGTGCGGGCGGCGAGGACGTTTTCGAGGAGGTCGTCGATGAAGACGACGTGTTGCGGGAGCGCGCCGATGACCTCGAGTGCTCTGCGGAACATCTCCGGATCGGGCTTCGCCACGCGGAAGCGGTGCGAGAAGATGAAGCGGTCGTCCTTCCGAAAGAGCGCGGCGAATTTGCGCGGGATCAGTTCGGCGTGGACTTCGTTCGAGTTCGAGAGGAAGGCGATGCGATAGCGCTTGCGCACGCGGTCGAGGACCTCTTCGATGCCGGGAATCGGGCCGTCGAAAAAATCGCTCCAGACGTTGTGGAAGTCGCGGATCGAGCCGCGATAGCCGGCCTTGTCGCAGATGTGCTCGTAGAACTCCCAGAACGTGATGAGGCCGCGCTCCATGTCGCGATAGCCGCCCTGGAGCTCGAGAATCTCCACGACCTCATCGCGCGACGCCGTCGCGTCGCGGCAGATGTTCTCCAGCACACGCTCGTAGGCGAGCTTGAGAACGGTGTTGCCGAGGTCGAAGAGGAACCAGGTGATCATTCGTGCGTTGCTGAATGGTTGTCGGTTGTCAGTGGTCGGTTGTCTGTGAGGTGTCGCGAGAATCGCAGACAACTGACAACGGACAACTGACAACCCGCTACATCCTGAACACTCCAAACCTCGGCTCCTCGATCTTCGCGTTGTACGCGATCTCCAATCCGAGTCCGAGGTACTTGCGCGTGTCGGCGGGGTCGATGACGCCGTCGTCCCAGAGGCGGGCGGTGGAGTAGTAGGGGCTCCCCTCCTCCTCGTACTTCGCGAGCACGGGATCGGCGATGGCGCGCTCTTCGTCGGCGGAGAGCTCCTGGCCCGCGCGCGCGAGCTGATCGCGTTTCACCGTCGTCAGGACCCCCGCGGCCTGCTCGCCTCCCATCACCGAGATGCGCGCGTTCGGCCACATCCAGAGAAAGCGCGGCGAGTAGGCGCGGCCGCACATGCCGTAATTGCCCGCGCCGAATGAGCCTCCGATGATCACCGTGAACTTCGGCACGGTCGAGTTGGCGACGGCGTGCACCATCTTCGCGCCGTCTTTCGCGATCCCGCCGCGCTCGTATTGCTTGCCGACCATGAATCCGGTGATGTTCTGCAGGAACACGAGCGGGATGCGCCGCTGGTTGCACAGCTCGATGAAGTGCGCCGCCTTCAACGCCGATTCCGAGAAGAGCACGCCGTTGTTCGCCAGGATGCCGACCTTGTAGCCGAAGATGCGCGCGAAGCCGGTGACGAGCGTCGGCGCGTAGCGCTCCTTGAACTCGTGGAAGCGCGAGCCGTCGACGATCCGGGCGATGACTTCGCGGACGTCGTAGGGTCTGCGCAGATCGCGCGGGATGACGCCGTAAATCTCTTTCGGATCGAAGAGCGGCTCCTCGCTCTCGATGCGCGTGTCCGGATCGCGCTTGTCCTGACGCAGGTTCTCGACGATGTTACGGACGATGGCGATGGCGTGGTCATCGTCTTCCGCGAAATGATCGGCCACGCCGCTGATGCGCGTGTGCACGTCCGCGCCGCCCAGCTCCTCGGCCGTCACTTCCTCGCCCGTCGCCGCCTTCACCAATGGCGGCCCGCCGAGGAAGATCGTGCCCGTGCCCTTGACGATCACCGCCTCGTCCGACATCGCCGGGACGTACGCGCCGCCAGCGGTACACGAGCCCATCACCGCCGAGATCTGCGGGATCTCCTGCGCAGACATCACGGCCTGGTTGTAGAAGATCCGCCCGAAGTGCTCGCGATCCGGAAAGACCTCGGCCTGCAGCGGCAGGAACGCGCCACCGGAATCGACGAGATAAACGCACGGCAGGTGATTCTGCAGCGCCACTTCCTGCGCCCTCAGATGCTTCTTCACCGTGAGCGGAAAGTACGTCCCGCCCTTGACCGTGGCGTCGTTGGCGATGATCAGACACTCGCGCCCGTGGATGCGTCCGATGCCGGTGATGATCCCCGCGGCCGGCGCGTCGTCGTCGTACATCCCATTCGCCGCGAGCGGCGACAGCTCGAGAAAGGGCGTGTTCGGATCGAGCAGTGCCGCGATGCGCTCCCGCGGCGGCATCTTCCCCTGCTCCTTGTGACGCGCGATGTACTTCTCACCTCCACCGAGACGCGCTTTCGCGATCCGGTCATTGAGCTCGTCGACGAGCGCCTGAATCCGCGCGGCGTTGCCCTTGAAGTCGTCTGAGGAAGAGTCGAGATGCGTTTCGAGTGGGTCCATGCGTCAGGCGAAATATATCCCGCCGAGGCCGGCCATGCTGCGAGACGCGAGGAGAAGCTGTTCGCGGGTGAGGGACGCGGCGAGGCTGGTCAACTCCTTGACGAAAAGCACATCGATCGATTCCAGATGCGCGAGCTCGTCATCATGCGACTCGGCGACGCGATCGACGAGCCCAAGGGCGAGGGCGTCGTCCGCGGAGAGGACGCGATTCGCCAGGAAAAGCTGATTCGCGGCGCGGCGCGTCAGCACCTTTCGCCAGCGCGACGTTCCGCCGAAACCGGTGACGATGCCGAGGCGGGCGCCGGGGTGGGCGAACCGCGAGCGGGGCGTGGCGAAACGCAGATCGAACGAGAGGATGAGATCGAGCGCGCCGCCGAAGCAATCGCCGTCGATCAGCGCAACCGTGAGGCAAGGCAGGCGCTCGATGGCGTCGAATACTTCCTGCCCGAGGCGCGCGAATTCGTAGGCCTGCCAGGGAGTGAAACGCTGCATCTCGGCCATGTCCGCGCCGGCGGCGAAGAGGTTGGGACGGCCGGAGCGGAATGTGAACAGCGTTGTCGGTTGTCCGTTGTCGGTTGTCTGGGAAGTTTCGTCCTGGCGGGGATTCCCGGATAACTGAGAACGGACAACGGACAACTCGTCGTTAATGGTTCGGAGCGCTGTCGACGACAGCAAATTCATCCCGCCGTCGTCGAACACGAAATCGTGTCTCATCTCAGCTCGCAGCTCCAGCAAGCATGTCATCCCGAGCGTCGAGCGAGGGACCTGGGCGGGCGGTGGCACGCAACACGAGCATCGCGCCGCCCCTCCCCCAGGTCCCTCGCTACGCTCGGGATGACATCGCTTGTCGCTTGGTTGCGCCTTCGCGCGCTACAAGGTCATCTCCCAAAATCCCAGACAACCCGACAACCGACAACCGACAACTACCCCGTCACTGCCGCGCGAATCGCATTCACCGCGGTCGACGTCGGCGTGCCGGGGAGGAAGATCTCGCGGATGCCCATCGCCTTCAGCTTCGCCACGTCCTGCTCGGGGATGATGCCGCCGGCGAAGACGATGATTTCCTCGGCGTTCTCCTCTTTCAGCAGGCGCATGATCTCGGGGAAGAGGACGTTATGCGCGCCGGAGAGGATCGAGAGACCGATGGCGTCGACGTCTTCCTGCACAGCCGCGGCCACGATCTGTTCCGGCGTCTGGCGCAGGCCCGTGTAGATCACTTCCATGCCCGCATCGCGCAGGGCGCGGGCGATCACTTTCGCGCCTCGGTCGTGTCCATCGAGGCCCGGTTTCGCGATCAGCACGCGGATCTTTCGTTCGCTCATGATGCGGTCTCCTGAGGCGTCGCGTCGCGGAAGACCGAGAGGATGACGATGTCGTGATACGTCCCCTCGCGATAGAACTCGCGCTGCAACCGTCCCTCCGCGACGAAGCCGTGCGTCTCGAGGACGTGCTTCGCGCGATCGTTGTAATCGAATACGTTGATGCGCAGCTTGCGCAGGTTCATCTCGTCGAAGGCGAAGCGCATCAGCGTTCCGATGGCGTCGCTGCCGAAGCCGCGGTTCCAGGCACTCGGCTCGCCGATGAAGAGACCGAACGACGCCGTGCGCGAGACCCAGTCGATGTCATGGATCGAGGCGTTGCCGATGTGAACGCGGTCGTCCTTGCGCTCGATGGCGAAATGGCGATCGCCGCTTCCGCCGTTCATGGCCCGGTCGAGCCACTCCATCTCGTTTTGAAACGCGATCGGGTAACGCGACTTGAGCGTGCGGACGATGTTCGGATCGTTCATCCATCGATAACAGCGCTCCGCGTCCTCGCGCTCGAAGGCGCGCAGGATGACGTGCTCGCCGGCGATCATGAACCGGCGCCGCGGCTGATCGCGCTCCGGGGCGAAGGCCCGCTCAGTCTTATCTCCCATGCGGCGCGGATTATATGGTGACCGCGCGTGCGGTTCCCGGTTGTCAGTTGTCCGGGACGTGATGCGGCCGAATCAGAAACGCAACAGAGAACTGACAGCGGACAACCGGCAACGTTCATATACTCGCGTGATGCGAATCACGATTGCTCTCGCAAGTCTCGCCCTTGCTGCGTCCGTCGTTGCCCAGCCCGCCCAGCGCGGCGTGTTCGTCGAAGACATCGACAAGAACGTGGACGCCTGCACCGACGTTCTTCGACTACGCCAACGGCGCCTGGCGCGCGGCCAATCCGATTCCCGGCGTCGATGCAGCGCTGGAGCCGGCGCTGGGCAAGCCGGCGAGAAGAACAAGGAGTCGCTGAAAGTCATCCTCGATGACGTCTCGAAGAAGCACGACTGGCCGAAAGGAAGCGTCGAGCAGCAGATCAGCGACTTCTACGGCTCGTGCATGGACGAAGAGCGCATCAACAAGCTCGGCGTCGAGCCGCTCAAGCCGATCTTCGCCGAGATCGACAAGATCGCTACGCGCGCCGCGCTGCAGGACGAGATCATCCGGCTGCACGAGCTGCAGGTCTCGGCGCCGTTCGGCGTCGCCGGCACGACCGACAATCACGAGCCGAGCCAGTTCATCGCCCGCGTCTTCGCCGCCGGTCTCGGTCTTCCCGATCGCGACTATTACTTCAAGGCAGAAGCGCGCTTCGTCGAGATTCGCGAGAAGTACCGCCAGCACGTTGCGAAGATGTTCGAGCTCGCCGGCTTCACCAAAGCCGAGGCGAAGAAGGCCGCCGAGACTGCATTCGCATTCGAGGCCCGTCTGGCGAAAGCGCATCTCGACAACGTCGCGCTGCGCGATCCCGCGGCGACCGATCACAAAGTCACCGTCGCGGCGCTGCAGGAGATGACGCCGCACTTCGACTGGAAGCGCTACTTCGATCGCACTGGCATCCGGCCCGCGGATCTCAATGTCGATCAGCCGAAGTTCATGACGGCCGCCGATGCGGAGCTGAACACGACGCCTCTCGCGGCCTGGAAGACATACCTCACCTGGACCGTCCTCAATGCCGCCGCACAACATCTCTCGCAGCCGATCGTCAGCCGAGGACTTCGCGTTCTACGGCAACTACCTCAGCGGATCGAAGGAGATGAAGCCGCGCTGGAAGCGCTGCGTCGAGACCGAGGACGGCCTCCTCGGCGAGGCGCTCGGCAAGAAGTACGTCGAACGCTACTTTCCGCCGGCCGCGAAGGCGCGCATGCAGGAGATGGTGAAGAACCTCCTCGCGGCGATGGGCGACACGATCAAGGGCCTGGAGTGGATGGGGCCGGAGACGAAGGCGCAAGGCACTCGAGAAGCTCTCGACGTTCAATCCGAAAGTCGGCTATCCCGACAAGTGGAAGGACTACAGCAGTGTCACGATCTCGCCGACGTCGTACTTTCAGAACGTCATCGCCGGCCTGAAGTTCGGCGTCGCCGACAATCGCAAGCAGATCGGCAAGCCGATCGACCGCGGGCGCTGGGGCATGACCCCGCCGACGTCCGAACGCCTACTACAACCCGCTGCTCAACGAGATCGTCTTCCCCGCCGGCATCCTGCAGCCGCCGGCCTTCGACATGAACGCCGTCGACGCCGTGAATTACGGCGCGATCGGCGTCGTCATCGGTCACGAGATCAGCCACGGCTTCGACGATCAGGGCGCGCAGTTCGACGCGCAGGGCCGGCTGACGAACTGGTGGACCGACGCCGATCTGAAGCGCTTCAGCGAGCGCACGCAGTGCGTCGTGGACCAGTTCGAAAGCTACTTCATCGAGCCCGGCATCCATCACAACGGCAAGCTCGTCCTCGGCGAATCGATCGGCGATCTCGCCGGCGCAAAGATCGCGTATCTCGCATTCCAGAAAGCGCAGCAAACCACCCCCGCGCCAACGCTCGACGGCTTCACGCCCGATCAGCAGTTCTTCATCGCCTGGGGCCAGTTCCGCGGCGACGAAACGCGTCCGGAAACGCAGCGCCGGATGGTGCAGGGCGACCCGCACCCGATCGCGAAGTACCGCGTCATCGGCCCGCTCTCGAACCTCCCGGAGTTCGCCAAGGCCTTCGGCTGCAAAGCCGACGCGCCGATGGTGCGTCCGGCAGACAAGCGTTGCGAGGTGTGGTAGCGCGCTTCTGTGTAGCGACGGCCGCCCTCGGCCGTCGGTTTACACGCCAAACGCAACCTCCAAGACGGAATGAGCCTCGTTCTGCTCGACGGCCGAGGGCGGCCGTCGCTACACAGAAGCGGCTCGCTACTTGCCGGCAAAATTCAACTCGATCGCCGTCCCCGCCGGATCCTCGATGAAGATTTGCGTCTCGCCCGTGTTCGGCACGCGCTCGATCTTGTACGGAACGCCGTTCTTCTCGAGACGCGCGATCGCGTCTTCGAGCTCCTCGCACTTGAACGCGAAGTGGTTGAGCGGACCGGCTGGTGGGCCCTGATCCTCCGCGGTCTCGGACAGGTGCACGATCGCCGAGTCGCCGGCGTAGAGCCAGAAGCCGCGCCTGCGGAATCGCGGGCGTTCGCCTTCCGTCAGGCCGAGCACGTCGACGTAGAACGTGAGGCAACGCTCCAGCAAAGCGAACGAGCCGGCGATGTTGATGTGATCGAGGCGAAGGATCTTCATGGCACTATTCTCCGTCATGACGAAAGTGCGCAACGTCCTTGGTCTTCTCGCGGCGCTCATTCTCCTTCTCAGCGCCTGCGCCCACTCGTTCCTCGGATGGCCGAGTCTTCGATCCCAGCTCGAAGCAACGCACGCACCCGCGGACCTCGTTCAGGGTCTGCGGATCGGCTGGCAGTTCGGCGGCGTGGCCATGGTCCTCTTCGCGATCATCATGATCGTCGTGTTCGTCCCGCGCCTGCGCGGCGAGAACGTCTCGCCGTTTCCGGCGCTGGCCATCGGCATCGCCTATCTCGCGTTTGCCGTTTGGGCATTCGCGCTGACGAAGAATCCGTTCTTCTCGGTCTTCTTCGTGCCGGCGGTGCTCTCGATCATCGCGGGCTGGAAGCGCTGATCTTCATCCGAGGCTCACGAGCTCGAGGTGCTCGATCTCGTGATCGAGGAACTCGCTGGCGATCCGGCGAAAGCGTTCCTCGGCGTCCGTGACGAGAAAACGGCGCGACGGATTCGCGACGCCGGTGAGGTTACCGAGCGCCTGGCGCACCGTCAGTGCCGTCGTCTCGGCGCTGTCGACGATGTGGACCGCGTCGCCGACGACCTGCTCGATCGTCGCGCGCAGGATCGGATAGTGCGTGCAGCCGAGGACCAGCGTGTCGATGCCGGCATCGATGAGCGGCTCGAGATAGATCTCCGCCACTTCCCGCGCGACGTGCGTGTTCGCCCAACCTTCTTCCGCCAGAGGGACGAACAGCGGCGCGGCGGACTCGATGACCTCGACGTCCGGATCGAGCTTCCTGATGGCGATCGTGTACGCGCGCGAGCGCACCGTTCCTTCCGTGGCGATCACGCCGACGACGCCCGAGGTCTTGTCGACGGCGGCGCGCGCGCCGGGCTCGACGACACCGATGACGGGAATCGACAACTCTTCCTGCAGCGCCGGCAAGGCCGCGGCCGTGGCGGTATTGCAGGCGACGACGAGCATCTTGATGTCGCGGCCGAGGAGATGACGCGCCGCTTCCTGAGCGTAGCGGAGGACGGTCTGCGGCGACTTCGTTCCGTACGGAACGCGCGCGGAGTCGCCGAGGTAGATCAGCGACTCGCGGGGGAGCGCGCGCGCGATCTCGCGGAAGACCGTGAGGCCGCCCACGCCGCTGTCGAACACTCCGATCGACTGGATTGAGGATTGAGAATTGAGGGTTGAGGATCGGGGAACCGTGCTCGTCATTCTCGATCCTCGACCATCACCCGTCTCTGATCCTCAATCCTCAATTCTCAATCCTCAATCTTTTCGGCGGCCACGCTGCCGCCGCTCTCGCGCTTGATGTTGTACTGCTCGATCTTCTTGTACAGATTCGAGCGCGGCGTATCGATCGCTTCGGCGGTCTTCGAAACGTTCCAGCCATGCTCGCGAAGCTTGGCCACGATGAACGCCTTCTCCGCCTCGTCCTTGAACTCCTGCAGCGTCGAGAGCCGCATGGCCGTGCTGATGATGTCGATCGGCGTGCGAAAGAACTCCGCCGGAAGATCGGTCACGTCGATCGACTCCGCCGGCACCATGATCACCAGGCGCTCGATCATGTTGCGCAGCTCGCGCACGTTGCCGCGCCACGGCGCGTCGCTGCAGCGCCTTCAGCGCCGTCGGCGTGAATTTCTTGGCGTGATAGTTGTGCTCCTCGGAGAACAGGCGCGCGAAGTGCTGCGCCAGCACGGCGATGTCGTCGCGGCGCTCGCGCAGCGGCGGCGTGCGGATCGGAATCACGTTGAGCCGATAGTAGAGATCCTCGCGGAAACGCCCGTTGCGGATCTCTTCCTCGAGATCCTTGTTCGTCGCCGCGATCACGCGCACGTCGACCTTCACGACCGTCGCCGAACCGACCGGCTCGACGTCGCCCTCCTGCAGCACGCGCAGCACCTTGGCCTGCGTCCGCAGCGACATGTCGCCGATCTCGTCGAGGAAGATCGTGCCGCCGTCGGCGGCGTCGAACTTGCCGGTCTGCTTGCGTACCGCGCCGGTGAACGAGCCCTTCTCGTGACCGAACAGCTCGGACTCGATCAGCTCTTCCGGAATCGCCGCGCAGTTCACCTGGATGAAGGCCTGATTCGCGCGCGACGAACGGCGATGAATCGCGCGCGCCACGAGCTCCTTGCCGGTGCCCGACTCGCCGGCGATGAGCACGGTCGCTTTCGTCGGCGCCGCGCGCTCGATCTGCGACTTGAGGTCGGTCATCAGCGACGACTGGCCGACGAGCTGATACTCCTTCTCCGCCTTTTCCTTCAGCCCGATGTTCTCTTCCTCGAGGGAGCGCTGGCGGACGGCGTTGCGCACCGTCAGCAGGAGCTTGTCGCGATTCAGCGGCTTTTCGAGGAAGTCGAACGCGCCGCGCTTCGTGCACTCCACCGCGGTGTGCACATCGCCGTGGCCGGAGACCATCACGACCGGCGTGACGATCTTCTGCTCTCTCAGGTTCTCGAGGACCTCGATCCCGTCGAGCACCGGCATCTTGATGTCGAGCAGAATCGCGTCGAACGGAATCCGCGCCGCCTTGTCGAGTCCTTCCTGACCCGAGCGCGCCTCGTCGATCTTGTAGCCCTCGTACTCGAGAGTCATGCGGATCGCTTCGCGGATCCCCGTCTCATCGTCGATCACCAGTATTCGATACGGCATTCAATTCCTCGTTCCGCGCAGGAGTGGAGCAAGCCTGAGTCCAACCAGCATGAGTCCGGCCAATTGTATGGTGAGGCAGCGCTATACTCCCGCGCCACGATGGATCGCGAACGAATGAGCGCCGACCGCCTGCACGTCGGCTCGGGTCAGGAGATCCTGCCGAACTGGGTGAACATCGATTCGAAGCCCTATCCCGGCGTGGACCACGTCATGGACGTGAGCCAGTCCTTCCCGTTCCAGGACGCGAAATTCATCTTCGCCGAGCACTTCATCGAGCACCTCCCCTACGCCGCGGCCGCGACGTTTCTGAAAGCGTGCCGCGCAGCCCTTCGGGACGACGGCGTCCTTCGCCTCTCGACACCGAATCTCGATTGGGTCTGGATCACGCAGTATCACTACGGCAACTGGGGATCGGTTCAGGAACAGATTCAGGATTGCTTTGGCATCAACCGCGGATTCCACGGCTGGGGCCACCAGTTCCTCTACAACCTCCCGGTGCTGACGGCAACCCTCAACGACGCCGGATTCGCGCACGTGAAGGTCTGTCGCTACCGCGAAAGCGATCACGAAGAACTGCGCGGCATCGAACGGCACGAGCAGTACCTCGACACGCCCGAGCTCCCTCACGTGATCGTCGTCGAAGCCTGGGGGCTCCGCACCGAGCCCGCCGCAAACCTGGAACCGTGCCGGACGGATTTCCTCACGGCCGTTTCGGAAGGCTGAGGAACTCCGAGGTATCCGTCCGGCGAGGCAATCGCGACTCGGACGAACCCTTCGAGCTGTGATCCCCCGAATTGCCGTCCCTCCGCTAGAATGCGCCCGGCATGAAAGTCCACATCAGCCGCGAGCTCAAATCATCGAAAATCGACCACCTCTTCGTGCTCCTCGCCGAAGGGAAGCATGACGCCGATCTCCCCGACACTATTCAGAAGGCCATCCGCGAATCGAAGTTCGAAGGGAGGTCGGACGAAGTCCTCACGCTTCTCGTCGGACAGCCCCGCAAGGTCACGCTGATCGGCCTCGGCAAGGCTGAGGCGATCACGCATCGCAATGCGCGCGTGGCCATCACCGCCGCCGGCCGCACCGCGAAGAAGCATCGCGACGCGAAGATCGCGCTGATGTTCCCTTACACGTTCCCGCGCATGAGCGAGGACGAGACCGCGCTGGCAGTGGCCGACGCGCTCGCCCAGAGCGACTACAAGTACGACCCCTACATCACCGTCAAGAAGGACGCGAAGAAGATCGCCATCGACGCAACGCTCATCGCGCCGAAGGCAGACGTCAAGCGTCTCGATCCGCTCTCACGCGCGATCGCGGAAGCGGTCCACACCGTCCGCGACCTCGGCAATGCGCCGTCGAACGTCATCACGCCGTCGCGCCTCGCCGAGCGAGCCGCCGAGGTCTGCAAGTCCGTTGGCGTCAAATGCACGATTTACGGCCGGCGCGAAGTCGAGCGGATGAAGATGGGCGGGCTCATCGCCGTCAATCGCGGCTCCGTCGAAGATCCGCGCTTCGTGGTCATGGAGTACGTGCCGAAGAAGGCCTAGAAGCACGTGGCGCTCGTCGGCAAAGGCATCACCTTCGACTCCGGCGGCATCTCCATCAAGCCCTCGGAGCGGATGGAAGAGATGAAGTTCGACATGTGCGGCGCCGCCGCCGTGATCGGCGTCATCGAGGCGGCGGCGAAGCTGAAGATCCCGGTGAAGGTCACGGGCATCTTCGCCGCAACGGACAATCTCCCGAGCGGCAGCGCCTACAAGCCGGGCGAGATCATCACGATGATGAGCGGGAAGACCGTGGAGATCGTGAATACCGACGCTGAAGGGCGAATGATCCTCGGCGATGCGTTGCATTACGCCTCGCAGCTGAAGCCCGATCACATCCTCGATTACGCCACACTGACCGGCGCCTGCGTCGTCGCCCTCGGGAGCGACGCCGCGGGTCTTTTCTCCAACAACGACGAGCTGGCGCAGAAGTTGATTGAGTCGGGGGAACGCACCGGCGAGCGAGTCTGGAGAATGCCGGTGTGGGACGACTACAAAGATCTCATCCGCAGCGAATGGGCCGACATGAAAAACTCAGGTGGCCGCTGGGGCGGCGCCATCTCGGCCGCGATGTTCCTCAAGGAGTTCGTCGATTGTCCATCATGGGCACACCTCGATATCGCCGGGACGGCGTATGCGGAGAGCGAGAACTCGCGCGAAGCGCGGGGCGCGAACGGTGCGGGCGTCCGCGTGACCGTCGACTTTCTGCAATCGCTCTCGCGCTCGTAGCCATCCTGGCCGCGGCCGGCTGCCGCGCCAAGAAGACCGCCGTCGTCACTCCCGCCCCCGCGGCGGAGCCCGACTTCACGGTCATCGATTCCCCGAGCCTGCAATTCCTCCCGCGCCATCTCGAAGCGAAACCGTGGCGCCTCGAGGAGGATCCGCTCGTCGTCCCCGGCGATCGCATCGGCACGTACATGGGCGCGGCGGCGGAAAGCTTCGCCCGCTACGAGGTCATCGACGTAACCGCAGGCAAGTACGCCGAGGAAGGAGGGCCGGGCTTCGCGACCGTGGAGATCTTCCGCTTTCCCGACTTCGTGAAGTCGTTCGGCGCCTACTCGATGCGCAAGGACGCATCGCGGCGCTTCGTCCCGATCTCCAACGAAGCGTACGTGAGCAAGTACGCGGTCCACGTCTGGCGCGGTCCGTTCTACATCCGCGTCACCGGTGGAGCGCGGAATGCCTTCGAGTCGCTGACGCAGCTCGCATCATTCGTCGCCGAGCGCATGCCCGCCGCGCCGTCGAAGCCAGCGGTCTTCAATTTCTTCCCCGCCGACCGGCGCGTGCCGAACAGCGAGCGCTATTCCGTCGAAGACGGCTTCGGACAGAAGCTGCTCGCCAATTCGTTTCAGGCGTCGTTCAACGTCGACGGCGACGCGATCGAAGGGCTCATCATCCCTTCACCCAACAAAGGCGCGGCCGCCAAAATCCTCGATACCTATCGGGAACTGTACATCCGCAACGGCAAGCTTCTCGATCCCGTCCCGAACCTCGGCGAAGACAACTTCACCGGCGAGGATCGCTACCTCGGCCGCACCGTCGCCTTTCGCATCGACCGCTTCGTCATCGCCTTCAACGGCTACAAAGACCGCCAGAAGCTGATCGACCTCGCCGGCTCGACCGACGCCCGCATCCTCGGCTCGATCCGCAAGCAACTCGTCGCCGCCGACAAAGAACCGGAACCATCGGAAGACACGCGTCCGGCGTGGCAGCGGAGGTAGGAGGTGTCATCCCGAGCGTAGCGAGGGAACTGTGTGGGCGGGCGGCGCCGCAAACATGATCCATGCGCCGCACACCCGCCCAGGTCCCTCGCTCGACGCTCGGGATGACAGGCGAGGTTACGAATCCGCCCTCGTAAATCCCAACGACGCATCCACGCGCAACAGCGCCTTCGTGACCTTCGCTCCGGCGGGAAGCGGGAAGTCGAACGTGCTCTCTCCGATCGCGTTCTCCGGCACCTTGATCTTTTGCTCGTGATAGGCGATCGCCTTCCCGTGGGCATCGAAGACATACACGATCAGGTCGGCCGTGCCGGCCTCACCGAGTTGCGCGGCGAGCGGCTGCATCGGAACGCGCGCGTGCAGAATGCCATTCGTCACCGTGAGCGCGGCCGCGGTGCCGGTTTGCGGAACGTCGTTCAACACGACGTCGGCGAGATAGAGACCGTCGTTGACTTGGGTCGGTTGCGGCGTGCCGTTGAATCCATAGCGATAGCGCACGTCGGCGAGGCGGGCGTTGCGGACCCTCACGCGAATGTCGTTGTGACCCGCGCGTACGTTCGCCGGATGAAAGCCGAGGCGATAGCCGTACGCGAACTGGTTGGAAAGCTCGCCCAGCGCGCCGGACAGATCGTTGCGATCGTGAACGTGCTCGCCGCCCGTGCCGGTCGCCAAGAGTTGCAGCGGATCCTGGGAAGTGACGCTCGCTCGCAAGCCTTCGAGATCGAGCGTGTGCAAAAACACGTCGGAGTGTTGGAAGGTGCGATACATCCGCCGCAGATCCTCGCGCACGGTCGCGTCGACGAAGCCGGAGTCGAGCGGCGCCATCTCGGGCCGGACCTCGTGGCGCATCACGGCCTCGGTCGTGTCCTCGGTACCGTCGAAGCCTTCGGAGAGGAGCACGATGTGCTTCTGGCCATCGAGTGAAGCCATCCGTTCGCTGAGCTGCTCGAACGCGGCGATCTGATCCTGCGCGCGACGCCGGACCTGCACCAGCACCATCTCGCGCATGAAGTCGGAACCGATCCTGTCGGAGCCCATCGAAGCGAGGAACGCCTCGGCGCGATCGCCCTGGCTACCGGAGAACGAGGCCACGGCCGCGCGTTCCTGATCCGTCATCATGATCGCCAGCGGATCTCCCGACTTCGACGTCGTCAGCTTCGCGACCGCGCGCTGAATCGCCTCCCGGTCGGCGGAGAAGGGCATCGCGAATTGAATTCCGCGACGGCTCGAGAACGTCGCAATCGCAAACAGATCGCTCGACGGTGCGGCGTCGATCAGCTTCACCGCCGCTTTCTGCGCGCGCACGAGCGAATGCGGCCGCGAGAATGCCTCGTCGAACACGAGCAGGAACAGACGCCGCTCGTGCATCGTTCGCTCCTCGGAAGGCGAAACGAGGTCGAAGTAATCGATCGGCTGACGTTGCCCGTTCACGTACAGCTCGAAATCGTCGCGCGTCAGTCCCTGAATCGGCACTCCATCCCGCGAGACGAAGACCGGAACATCGACGACCTCGACGGTCACGGCATCGCGAAGCTTCTGAGCGTGGAGGGAAAGTGCGGACGAAAGAAGAAGGATCCCGAGAAGGAACAACGGACGCCGCATTCGAACACCTCGCCGCGCTCTCTAGCGGCCGCCATGCCATGAGTTTCCACGAGAACTCAGGAAGTTAACAAGTGACGCCGTCCGCGGATCAGGACGGAGTGTCGCAAAAGGAGCGCAAAGCCGAGCTCCGCCTACGCGTTCCGTCCGATCGAGCGCTTCTCCGCGCGCTTGCCAGACGCAACGCGCACTCTCTTGATCGAGGTCGAAACACGTGGCGCTGTCGCCGCGCGGCGCTGTTGCCGAACCGACCGCTCGAAAGGCTTCCGCAACTCCTCCGGAAGTTCGATGGCGGCGAAATTCTCTTCGGGAAAGAGATAGTCCTCGCCCGACTCATCGACGACCCGGATCAGCCCTTCCGATCTCGCGTCATCGTCGCGAAGGGTCTTATAGAGTCGCCAGAGCTGAAGAGAGACTTCGTTTCCTTCGTTGTCGACGCAAATCACAGCTTGCGGATATGCGGTATTGGTCATGTGAGTAGTTTCTTGATCTTGAAGTCACGTTTCCCGACGCCGTGAGCTTCGTACCAGTGTAGCTCGGCCTCGCGCAACCGGCCGCTGCGCAGCATTCTGACGACAGCAACACCCTTCATCTTTCGCCAGCGTCCACGACCCCATTTCTTGACCAACATGCCGAGAAGCCGAATCTGCCGGCCGCTGGCGATTGTCTCGACCGCGCGGATTGCGCCAACAATCTCGAACTTCATACTCGAACAACGTCAGCCGATTAGGCCATTTCCCTGCGGTTCGATCGATTCATATGTTAGCACCGGGAGATGACGCAACGGAGGGTAGCGTCGCTTCATAACCTCTCCCACGTCCCCGACTTTCCGCCCGTCTTCCTCACCAGTTGCAGGCCGTCGATGGTGATCCCCTTCTCCGCGCTCTTGCACATGTCGTAGATCGTGAGCGCGGCGATGGCGCAGGCCGTCATCGCTTCCATCTCGACGCCGGTGCGGGCGTCGCAGCGGACGATGGCGTGGACTTCGATCGCGCCGGACGCGGGATCGACGTCGAAGGTGATGTCGACGGAATCGAGCGCGATCGGATGAGCCAGTGGAATCAGCGACGGCGTCTGCTTCGCCGCCAGGACTCCGGCGACCTTCGCGGTCGTCAGCACGTCGCCTTTCGGCAGTGCGCGCTCCATGAGCCGGGTGAGCGTCGACGGCGACATGCGCACCGTGGCCGACGCGACGGCTTCGCGCTGCGTCGATTTCTTCGCGCCCACGTTCACCATCGAGATCCCACCGGTCTCGTCGAGATGCGAGAAATCCTTATTGGCCACGCGTCGTTTCCTCCAGCTCTTCGGGTGTATTGACGTTTCGCAGCGGCTCGCCGGGAAACCGCGACCGCAACTCCGCCTCGGCGATCATCTCCTGCCGCATGGCGCCGCGCAAATCGAATGCACCGCGGGCGATGCGCTCGCGGATGCGCGGAAGCTCGGACGCATCCCAGACAGCGCAGAGAGGCTGCGGGTGTCCATCCCACATCGGCACGCGTCCGTCGTCGCGAAGAAAACGCAGGACGTCACTCGTGATGCGCGGATAGTCGACGGCGAGCAGAAACGCGCAGGCGTTCGAATCCTCGAGCGCGCGCACGACGCCGAAGATCGGCGCTTCGCCTTCATGCGGCGTTTCGAAGATCGTGCGAATCTCCGTTCGCGCGATTCCGTTCGCGCGATCGACGGCCACGACTTTGTCGAACACCGGACGCGCCGCGACGACGATGCGATCGAGAAAGAGATCCGCCTTGGACGTCCCCATGCGCGCCGAACGGCCGCCGATGAGCACGTACGCGTTCATGGACGTAAGTTACCATCGCGCTCGTGCCCGCGCCGGTCAGCGTGATCATCCCTGCACTCGACGAGCAGGAGCGCATCGGCGCGACGATCGACGCGGCATTCGCGGCGGGCGCGGCCGAGGTGATCGTCGCCGATGGCGGGAGCCGCGATGCGACCGTCGCCATCGCCGACGAGCATGGCGCGCGCGTCGTCACCGGCGAGAGCATCCGCGCGCGGCAGCTCAATCGCGGCGCGGAGCTCGCGCAAAACGACGCGCTGCTGTTCCTGCACGCCGATACGCTGCTTCCGCGCGGCGCGGCCGACGCGGTCACGAAGGCGATCGACTCCGGCTGTGTCTTCGGCGGCTTTCGCATCAGCTTCACCGAGCCCGGTCTGCGGCGCGTCGCGTTCATGATCAACCTGCGCACGCGATTCACGCGCGCGCCGTGGGGCGATCAGGCGCAATTCGCATCGCGAGCGATGTTCGAGTCCGCGGGCCGCTATGCCGAGCTGCCGATCATGGAGGACTACGAGCTCGCGCGCCGCATGAAGCGCCACGGCCGGACCGTACTTCTGCCGCTGACCGTCGAGACCTCCGGACGCCGCTTCGTACGCAAAGGCGTGCTGCGTACATCGGCTCTCAATTGGGTGATCATCGCCTGCTTCCACGTCGGCGTCTCGCCCGAGCGACTCGCCAGGTGGTATCGGCGGTAAGACTATCGGTTGAACGGATACTCGTTGATCCAGTGGAAGCCGCGGTCGACGAGCAGAAACTTCGGCTCTTCGACTTTGTTCAGCACCGCCCGCACGTTCTGGCCCTCGAGAACTCCGGACACGATGAGCCGGTTCGGTACCGGCCGCTCGTAAGCAAGCGCGTATTTCTTCGTCGGATCCTCGCGGCGTGTCAGCGCGAGTTGATGCTTGGCCTCTTCGAGCTTCAAACGGTAGCGAATGCGGCTGTCGCTGACGAACTGAACGCCCATCTCGCCTTTATCGAAGATGACGCGCCGCCATCTGCTCTCCTCGGTCAGCAGTGGAGGCACGACGCGGCCACCGACGGAAAACTCATCCACGCGCCAGATGCCGTGCAGCGGCGTCTGCATCGAATCGAAGAACTTTCGCTGCGAGACCGCGTTCTTCAGGGGTGTATAGATCAGATAGGCGACGAGCACGGTGCGAAACAGCAGCGTTCCGATTCGCAGGACGGGCGACGTGAACGGCACCGCCAGAGGGGAAGGCTCCACGCTGCGATTCAGCACGAAGAAGCGCGCGAGCCGGCCGAGGTCTGGCAACGCCAGGAATAGCGCCATCGCCAGAAGGTGCAGCGAATAGAGTTTCACTGGCACGTCGTAGCTGAAGTTCAGCATCGCGATGTTGGCCATCACGCCGGCCGAGACAAGCGCGCCGATGAGCGTCGTACGCCGCATCGTCAGGAGGAAGCCGCCGAGCATCTCCGCAAATCCCGAGAACGCGTTGTAGCTGCGCGACGCCCCCATGAACGTCCAGAGCAAACCCATCGGCGACGAATCACCGAACGGCTGAATGAGCCGGCCGAGCCCAGGCGGCGGAAACTGCGCCTGAATCACCTTCACCGCTCCGTAGAACAGCATCGCCGCGGCCAGTCCGAAGCGAACGTAGATCCGAAGCCAGTCATGGACGCGTGCATAGTTCCACCGCTTACGACCGGCGATGGCGAAGACGAGTCCGAACACGAGAGCCGTGGCCGCGATGCAGAAGACCTGGACGTAGTTGAACGTCGTGTCGCCGCTGCCGTTCGGTTCGACGTTGATCGCGACTCCGAAGACAGCGGGTCCGATCCACCCAACGACCGAGGCCCAGACCTCGTTCCAGTAAAGATCGATGTAGTCCCCTGCCCATGGGATGAGGTTCAAGGGGAACGGGAACAGATAGAGGACGAAATAGACGAGGGCAAAGCAGACGGCGAACCGTCTGCCAAAGCCCCAGCGTTCTTCCGCGCTTTGTTCCATTACGACTCCAGCTTCGCCTCCATCGTAATCTCCGCCTTGAGAAGACGCGAAATCGGGCAGCCCGCCTTCGCGTTGCCCGCCGCGGTGTCGAAGCCCGCCTGATCGATACCGGGCACGCGCGCCGTGACGTCGAGGTGGACGTTGGTGATCGTGAAGCCGGCGTCGGTCTTCTCCATCGTCACGGTCGCCGTCGTGTTGATGTTTTCCGGGGCGTGGCCGGCGGTCGTGAGCTGCCCGGACAGGGCCATCGAGAAACAGCCGGCGTGCGCGGCGGCGATCAGCTCCTCCGGGTTCGTGCCCACTCCGTTCTCGAAGCGCGTGCTGAACGAATACTGCGCCTCGGCGAGCGTGCCGCTCTCCGTCGAAATGCGACCATTGCCTTCCTTGAGACTGCCCTTCCAGACCGCCGATGCTTTGCGTTTCATCGATTCTCCTTCCTGATGCTGTTGAGTGCCTTCTTGAGGAGGAGCCTATACCATCATGTACGTGCGACGCGCGTCTCTGGTCCTGTTGCTTTTCCTCTCTGTCACCTGCCGCGAGCAAGACCCGATCGCGACGACGATCACCGACGTCGCCGAGGCCGCGGAATCACGCGACGCCCGCGCGGTGATGAAGCATCTGTCGAAGAACTACACCGACGCTAACGGCAATCGCGGCGAAGTAGAGCTCGTGCTCCGCCGCTACTTCTTCGCCTACAGCACCATCGATCTGACCATCCAACGCCTCGAGACCACGCACAGCTCCTCGAGCGGCCGGGCCACATTCCGCGTGCTGTTCATCGGCGTGCCGAAGACCATCGGCGGCATGGACCAACTCCTCCCTCGCTCGCAGTCGTACGACTTCGACGTCTGGATGGAGAAGGAAGACGGCGACTGGAAGATCACCACCGCGCAATGGCGGGAGGCGTCAGGAGTTTAACGGACCGCCGGCGTCCTCGCCGGCTGGGCGAGCGGCGTCTCGCCGCTCGTGGCGGGCGTCGAGACGACGCCGCCCCAGCCGCCGAGACGGCGGCGGTCCATGCTCACGTCGTGCACGTCACGCCATCCACCCAGCACGTGTGGCACGCTCCGTACTTGAGCGGGAACGGGCGCAACGTTTCCGCGAGCGTCTCGCCCATGCGCGCTTCGCGCTCTTCGATGAGGATCGGGCAGACGTAGACGCCTTTGCTCGTCACCATGCGGCACGAGGAGCATTGCAGCTTCGTGGCGTCGGCGTCGGTGAGCTCGCCGGTGAGGCGTTCCCAATCTTCGTAGGCGTGTGTGCGCTTTTCTTCCGCGCCGATGCGGAAGAGCGAGAGCACTTTCAAGCGCGGGCGCGTGAAGCCGAAGTCGCGGATGATCTGGAGGAAGCGCGTGCGGCCTTCCGTCGAGGCGACGCCTTCCGCGGCGGTGGTGACGGTGATGACGGGATTGATCCCGGCGTCGGCGAGATTGCGCAGGCCGATCATCACGCGATCCCACACGCCCTGGCCGCGGATGGCGTCGTGCGATTCGCGATCGAAGCCGTCGAGGCTGACGCGGATATCGAGAGAGTACTCGCTGGCGTCGAAGAGCTCGCGCAATCTCCGGCAGACCTCGGGGCGCAGCAGCATGCCGTTCGTCAGCACGCTCGCCGGTCCCTGCTTCAGCGTCGCCTCGAGGATCGACAGGAGGTCGCGATTCATGAACGGTTCGCCGCCCGTGAAGTAGTACTCCTTGACGCCGAGCGCGCGCGCCTCGGAGAGCCAGGGCTCGACGTCGGCCAGCGACATCATCTCGTGCGAATGATTCGTCGGCGAGCAGCTGATGAAGCAGTGCGTGCACTCGATGTTGCAGACCGTGCCCGCCACTTGGAACCAGAGCGTATCGAGTGCGAGCATCGGGACCGACGGCGAGTCTGCGAGTCGTCGAGTCGCCGAGTCGCCGAGTGACTCCGTCATCGCGTCCCTCCTCGGCGACTCGAAGACTCGCCGACTGGAAGACTGGCCAGGATCGTCTCCAACTGCGCGAGTCCCGTCTTCAACAGGAAGCCATTCGACCGGCCGTAACTGCGTGAGCCGATGAAGAAGAATCCGGGCTCGCCCGATTGCAGATCGTCGGGCGAGACTTGCGGGACGCTGAGGCAATCGGTGACGTTCGAGATCGCGCGATAGAGGCGCGCGCCACCTTCGGTCACCGCCGATGTCTCGACCGCAAGCTCGCTCAGAAACGCTCCGTCGGGTCGATAGCCGGTAAACGCGGCGATGATGTCCGCTTCGGCGACGCGTCCGCCCGTGAGCGCGACGACGACGTGGCCGTTGTTCTGTGCGACGCTCTCGATCATCGCTTTCCGTTCGACCGTCAAAAACTCCGGCGGCAACTCGGCGAGCGCATTCGCGCGGGCGACGATGTCGCGACGCTCCGGCAGCGGATCGTTCAGCACTTCTTCGCACGGTCTCCGGTTCGCACTGCGCACGGCCCAGACGATCCGCGTCGACGGCGCTTCGCTCGCCAGATCAGCCAGCATCGCAATCGCGTTCGCGGCGGAGTGTCCGTCGCCGAGGAGGAGGATGCGGCGGCCGCGAAGGTCGTTGCGTGCGGCGGCGAGCGCGCCGAGGGTGCGAATCGGCTTCCGCGCCAGCGTTGCTTCGCCGCGCGCGGGCAGTCCGCCGATGCCGATCGCGCGCGGCAGGCGCAGGCCGCCGCTGGCGTCGAGCACGACGTCCGCTTCAAACACTTCGTCGTTCTGGGTGATCACGCGGAACGGACGCTCCGCGCGCAATGGATGTCCCGCGTAATCGGAGCGCGTGAGACCGCGCCGTCCGATCGCCACGACGGTGCATCCGGTGCGCACGCGGCCGAGGAGCGGCGCGCACTCGACGAGCGGGACGAGCACGCGATCGACGTACTCGGCGCCGGTGAGCAGCGCGTCGGGATCGGGAAACGCGTCGCCGAGGAGCTCGCGCATGCGCGCGGAGACATTCATGTGCAGCGGCGAGAAAAAGCGCACCGGTCCCCAGGTGCGGAGCGACGCGCCGACTTCGTCGCGCTCCAGCACCGTCACCTCGCATCCGCGATCAGCCGCAGCAATCGCCGCGGCGATGCCCATCGGCCCCGCGCCGATGATCAAGACACGCCCTTCGGCTCCGCTCAGGGTAGGCATCACACGTCCCGGCGAGTGAGCGCGTTACATGACTGCGCCCAGTGGGCGATCGTGCCGCCACCGCGAATCACCGCGGCCACGCCGACGGCTTCGGCCATCTCTTCCGGCGAGATGCCGGCATCGCTGCAGGCCGACGAATAGGAGTCGATGCAGTACGGCTCCTGGATCGCGTAGGCGACGGCAAGGGCGATGAGTTTCTTCGTCCGATCGTCGAGCGCACCCGGTGCCATCGTCTGCTGGTACCAGTTGAGAAATCCGTCCCAACCTTTGGGATTGGCTTTCGAGATTTCTCCAAAGCGCGCGAGGTCCTCGGACATGTAGTAGCTGGGCATTGCTCCTCCTAGAAGAGTTGCAGTTGGCAGGTTGGCAGTCGGCGGGAGCGAGGCCGCTATGCCGGAGGAGGACGGGAATCGAGGGCGTGGGCGATACCGCGGAGAGCTGGCATCGCGATGTGGATGTGCTCGAAGGTCGTGGGCGTGAGGAACCCGCGCCAGGCGCGTTCGTTGCGCGCGACGTCGAGCGCCCGCTGCGAATCGATGTCGGTGGTGGTGCGCAGGACGAGCAGCGCGCGGAAGTGCGCGCGGCAGAGCCGCACGAGATCGCGGCGGCGCGGCGTGAGGCGCTCGAGGAGATTGCGATCGAGCGCGGTGAGTCCGATGAAGTTGATTCCGCCGTCGCGCGCGGGAGCGATGACCGTAACACCGCGGCCGAGCGCGGTGAGTGCGCGTCCCAGATCCGAGGGAGGCGGCGCGTCGATCGCGGCGATGAGAACGTTGTCGAAGCCGAGGGAGAAAGCCTCGGATGCAGCGTCGGCGACACGTGCGCCGAAGCGGTCGCCTCGCTGTTCGATCCAAACGCGCTCCACGTTCGGCGCGATCTCCGCGAGTGCCTCGCGATCCTCGGTGGCGCAGGCGATGAGCGGCGTCGCGCCGCGCATTCGCGCCGCCTGCAGCCAGGAGGCGATCACGGCGCGGAAGAGCGGCGCGGCGGTGCGCATCCCTTTCGCCGCGGCTTCACGCTCGGGGCTGCGGGCAAACAGCACGATCGCGGTCGTGTTCATCGAACGCGGCAAGTGTACCTGTAACTTCGTGCCAGCATCGACGCAACCGCAACAGAAATGGAGCGCAGGCTTCCAGCCTGCCGGACCGCCGGCTTCCAGCCAGCTGGCGCGGCGGCGTCCCGCGCCGCCGCCCTGGTGGCGCGTACGAGACACGTGCGGATTTCCAGTTTGCGCGATCGCAACAGGGTGCGGGCGCGGGACGCCCGCACTCCAGCCGGCTGGATGCCGGCGGTCCGGCAGGCAGGATGCCTGCGCTCCGAATGGGTCTCCTGCAACCTTCCGAAACGTTTCTTTCCGCCACCACCGCGAGTCTAACCCCGTGAACGAAGAGGTGAGACTCATGCGAATCCGGTTCGCTGCCCTTCTCGCGTTGACCGCAACGTTTGCGCTTCCCGCCGAGGAAAGCGCGTTGCGTCCGCTCCTTGCGGCAGCGGAAAAGAAAGACCGGAGCTGTTTCAGCGCGGACGTGGGGCCGCTCATGATCGTCTGTCAGGCGATCGAGGAGAATCCGAGCGCCAACGCCGTCATCACGACGATCGCGAAGAAGCTACAGGTCTCGCGCGAAAGCGCGGCGGCGATGGCCGAGACGCACCTGCGCCTCCGCGAAATGCGCGAGAGCAAACCGCCGCACATTGACGAGACGATGGCGGCATCGCTCGATCAGATGCTGCGCCGGGCGATCGAGCACGAGTCGAACACGATGCCCCCTTGCTCCTGTTTCTCGCCGATCTCACCGGCGCGCGGCAGCAGGACGTCAACGCCGCGCTTCTGCCCTATCTGACCCATATGCGCGATCCGTCCGCGAAGATCGTCGAGACGGCCAACGCCCTTCCCTACTTTTCGAATCAGAGCTCGCCGCTTCTGGCTGCCGCGGACACCGACGGCGACGGCATCGCCGACGGACGCGATTCGCTGCCGCAGGTCGCGATGCTGCCCGGCCGCTCGCCGCGCGCCGAAGCGCTGGCGTACGTCAGCGGCAACTACACGCTCGGCCGAGGGGCGATCATCACTGGCATCATCGACAGCGACGAGGAAAAGAACGCCTGCGTCCTCCGGCAAAGCCTCATCGGTGAGTCGACGCTCTTCATGATCGGCGATCGTTCCGCCTTCGCGCCGCTCGATCTTCCCCATCGCGTCATCGTCCTCACCCGCGGCGAGCACGAGCTGTACGAGAAGAAGTTCGGCCCGACGTACGGCGCATCGATGCACAACTTCGTCGCCGATCGACTGGCACGCGCGTCCTCATCGAGCTGAACGAATCATGGAAAGGCTCGACGATCCTGCTGACGAAAACGAAAGAGGGATGGACGGCGGAGTTGCTGTCGAGCTGGATTACGTAGAAAGAATGGAGCGCGATTTGTCGCGCGCGCAAACCCAAGGTAGCCTCTCTTCAGTGAACGGGATCCGGTTACGCCTCGCACTCGTAGTGATCGTGCTCGCCGTTCCTCTCTTCGCTCGCGAGATCGAAATCCCGCCGCCCGGCCAACGCTGGCTCATCCTCGAACGCGACGGGTTCACCTTCATCAGCAACGCCCCTGCCGCGCAGACCCTGCAGGTGGCGTACGGATTCACGGGACTGCGCCACGCGATTCTCGAGGTCGTCGGGCCGAGCCGGCTCCTTCGGCCGACGAAGATCTTCATCTTCGCCAACGCGCGGAGCTTCGCTCCGTATCGCGATGCGCTTCTTCCCGAGGAGTCGAAGGATTCCGGGATCGCCATCCGTCGCGACGCCGGAACGTTCATGGTTCTGCAGGCCGATGATCCGGCCGGCATCTCGCCCTTCATGTTGCACACGCTCGCGCACGAGCTCATCGACTCGCGGCATCCATCTCTTCCGCTCTGGTTTCGCGAAGGGCTCGCCGAGTACTTCAGCTCGTATCGCGTGATCGCACGCCAGCCGCAGCTCGGCAAGTCGATCCCGCGCCATGTGATGACGTTGAAGCGCGAGAAGTGGCTGCCGGCGCCGGAGCTCTTCTCCCTCGACTCTCACTGGCCGCAATACGACGAGCGAACGCGCGACGGAATCTTCTACGCACAGTCCTGGCTCTTCGCGCACACGCTCCTGAAAGGCAGTGACGCCCGCCGCGCACGCATTGCGAAGTTCATCGCACTCGCCGATGCGGGCGAGCCGGAGACGGCGTTCAACAGGGCCTTCGACCTCACGCCGCAAGACCTCGCAAGCGAAGCCGAGTCGCACCTGAAGCAGTTGGGATCTCCGATTCGCATCCAATCGCTGAAACCGGAAATGGCCAAGCTCGACGAGCTTCCCGCGCCGCGTGCGATCGAACGCGACGAGCTCCTCTTCGAGCTCGCAGCCCTGCTCGCCACCAGCGAGGCGAACGAAGCCATCGCCCAACGATTCGTGACTGAGGCGCTGAAAATCAACCCTGCGCAGGCGCGGGCGAACGCGCTTCGTGGCCGTCTGCTCGAGAACTCCCACCAGCACGAAGCCGCCGTGCAGGCAAGCGAGAAAGCGCTGCACGACGGAGGTGACGACGAAGAGGTGCTGCTCCTCTGCGCGGAAGGCGTCGTGCAGCGACTCGCCCGGGGACAGAATGTCGATGCTGGCGAGGTCCGCCAGGCGCGAGCACTGTTCGAAAAGGCCGCGCGCCTCGATGCGGATTCGCCTCGCGCCTGGATGGGACTCGGCGCGACCTACATCACCACGCCGGACGATCCGGCACCCGGGATCAAAGCGATGGAGAACGCGCGCCGGCTCGATCCGATGAACGAATCCATTCCCCTCCTTCTGGCCAACCTTCTCGCCCGCGATCCGGAACGCGTCGACGAAGCGAAGGCACTCGCGGAAGAGTCCCTGCGACAGACCGCGAGTCCCGAGATCCACCTGCACCTCGAGCAGCTTCTGATCGAGCTCGACGAGATCGGCGACGAAGACAACGTGCTCCACGCCATCAAAACAGCGCAGGAAGAGGTCAACGCCGATCACCTGATGGCCGCCCTGCAGATCATCGACGAAGTCCTCCCCCGCATCGAAGACCCCGACCTGCTCGCCGAAACACGACGATGGCGCGCGGAGATCGAAAAACGACTGCGCGAAAAGCAGTGAAGCTGCGCTTCTTTTTGGACCGCCGGCGTCTCGCCGGCTGGGCGAGCGGCGTCTCGCCGCTCGCGGGCGGGCGTCGAGACGACGCCGCCCCAGCCGCCGAGACGGCGGCGGTCCACACAGAACAACCACCCTGTCATCGCTCTGTGAATTTTCGACACCGAATCATGCCGGACATCCGGCATCGCCCGACCGGCAACGTAGAATCGCGGCCATGAAATCACGCGCGCTCCTGGTCGCTCTGCTCCTGACTTGCTCCGCGCTCGCCGCATCACCGGCGAAGCAATCGACAGCGACGAAAAAGGACGAAACGGCGAAGAAGACCTTCGACCGCAAGCAGTTCGAGATCCGCCATCAGAAGTTCGTGCTCGACAACGGGCTCACCCTGCTCGTGCACGAGGACCACAGCGTGCCGATCGTCGCGGTGAACCTCTGGTACCACGTCGGCTCGCGCAACGAGAAGCGGGGCAAGACCGGGTTCGCGCATCTCTTCGAGCACTTCTTCTTCAACGGCAGCGAGAACTATCCGCACGGCTTCCGCGAGGCGATGGACGATCTCGGCGCCAACAATCGCAACGGCACGACGAACACCGATCGCACGAACTTCTTCGAAGACGTTCCCGTCTCCGCGCTCGATCGCACGCTCTATCTCGAGGCCGATCGCATGGGCTTCCTCGCCGGCTACATCTCGAAGGAGATGCTCGAGCGCGAGCGCGGCGTCGTGCAGAACGAGAAACGGCAGGGCGAGAATCAGCCTTACGGCCGCGTCTACGACCGGATCTCCGAGGTCGTCTATCCGTATTCGCATCCCTACTCGTGGTCCACGATCGGAAGCATGGACGACCTCAACGCCGCGTCACTCGACGACGTGCGCGAGTGGTACAAGACCTACTACGGCCCGAACAACTGCGTCCTCGCACTCACCGGCGACATCACGCCGGAGCACGCGCTCGAGGTTGTGAAGAAGTACTTCGGCAGCATCCCGCCCGGACCGCCGCTCACGCGCGTCAGCGAATGGATCCCGAAAGTTGATCGCAACGTGCGCGACGAGATGTCCGATCGCGTTCCGCAGGCGCGCGTCTATCGCTTCTACCACGCACCGGCCTGGAACGATCTCGGACTGCAGCACGTCTCGCTGCTCGCCGATGTGCTGAGCGGCTCGAAGAGCGCGCGCCTCGATCGTCGCCTCGTCTATGAGAAGGAGCTTACGACGGACGTTGCAACGTTCATCGCCGACAGCGAGCTCGCCAGCGGGTTGATCATCCAGGTCACCGTCAAGCCGGGAGTCGATCCCTCCGTCGTCGAGAAAGAGATCGACGCCGTCGTCAACGAGCTCGTGAAGAACGGCCCGACTACCGCCGAAGTGCAACGCGCGCAGAGCAGCAATCTCGCGCAGTTCGTTCGCGGCACCGAGCGCCTCGGCGCATTCGGCGGCCGCGCCGACGTGCTCGCGGAAAGCATGACCTTCGGCGGCCGTCCCGACGCTTATCTCGATCGCCTGCAGACGATGGCCACGGCCACGCCGGCGGATCTCGCGAAGAGCGCCAAGCAGTGGCTCGACACCTATCACTACACGCTCGTCGTCCGTCCCTTCCCGTCTCTCGCCGCGGGCAAGACCGAGATCGATCGCAAGGTTCTCCCCGCCCTCGGCCCGGCGCCGGATGTGAAGTTTCCGAAGATCCAGCGCGCCACGCTCTCGAACGGCATGAAGGTCATGCTCCTCGAGCGCCACAGCGTGCCGCTCCTGAATCTCGATCTCGCCGTCGATGCCGGATCGTCGTCCGATTCCGCGGCGAAGGCCGGACTCGCGGGACTGGCGATGGATGCACTCGACGAAGGCACGGCCACGCGCGACACGTTCCGCATTTCCGACGAGCTGGCGTCCCTCGGCGCGCGTCTCAACACGAGCAACACGCTCGATCTCTCGCTCGTCAGCTTCGGTGTCCTGCCGATGAATCTCCGCCCGTCGCTCGATCTTCTCGCCGACGTCGTGCTTCATCCGGCGTTCCCCGAGGATCGGGTCGCGCTGTTGAGACAACAGCGCATCGCACGCATCCGGCAGGAACAGGCGCAGCCGATTTCCTCCGCCCTGCGCATCGTGCCGCGCCTCATCTACGGTGAAGATCATGCGTACGGCAAGCCACTCACCGGCACCGGCTACGCCGCGTCGCTCGGCACGATCACGCGCAACGATCTCGTCGCCTGGCATCGCGACTGGTTCCATCCGAACAACAGCACGCTCATCGTCACCGGCGACGTGACGATGGAGAAACTCCTCCCCGAGCTCGAGCGCGCCTTCAGCTCCTGGAAAGCGGGAACAGCACCGGCGAAGAATCTCGCCGCCGTTCCGCGCACCGCCGGCCACAAGGTCTATCTCATCGACAAGCCGGACGCGCCGCAGTCGGTCATCGTGGCAACGCACGTCTCCGAACCGGGCGGCCTGCCCGACGACCTCGCGATCGAAACCGTGATGCGCAACTTCGGAGGCATCTCCACGTCGCGCCTCAATCGCAATCTGCGCCTCGACAAGCACTGGAGCTACGGCACCTCGGGCGCGATCAACAACGCCCGCGGCCAGCGCCCGTTCCTCGTCGTCGCGCCGGTGCAAACGGACAAGACGAAGGAGTCGATCGTCGAAGTGCAGAAAGAGATCCGCGGCGTTGCCGGCGATCGCCCCGTCGCGGGTGACGAATTCACGAGCGTGATGCGCAGCCAGGTCATGCGCCTCCCCGGCTCTTACGAGACGCTTGCGTCGCTGACCAACGCCGCCATCGGCATGCTCACCCTCGGCCGCTCCGAGGACTACTACGCGCAGTACGCGAAAAACATCACCACGCTCACCGAAGCGGATCTCAACAACGCCGCGAAGAAAGTCGTGCGCCCGGACGAAGTGATCTGGATCGTCGTCGGCGATCTGAAGAAGGTCGAAGCGGGAATCCGCGAGCTCAACCTCGGCGAAGTCGTGAAGCTGGACGCGGATAAGTTGTAATTCGGTTTCACGCGGAGGCGCGGAGATGCGGAGGAAAAGGCTTTTCTCCGCGACCTCCGCGCCTCCGCGTGAAACGTCTCTCTCGTCTACTTCTTCACTCGATACCCGAGCCGTTCCAATTCCGCGGCGACTTTCGCCACGTGATCGCCCTGGATCTCGATCTCGCCATCCTTCGCGGTCCCGCCGGCGCCGCATTTTTTCTTGAGCGCCGCGGCGACGCCCGCCAGCGTCTCCGGCGTGTGTTGGAATCCGCTGGCGACGGTCACCGTCTTCCCCGCGCGCCGCTTCTTGTCCGTGAACACGCGGATCGATTGCTTCGCGGAGTCGATGTCGCTTCGCGTTTCGAGCTTTCCCGCCTCGCGCAGCCGCTTCGCTTCCTCGGGGTCGGATGTCCAGACGAGTTTCGTGCTCATGATCGGTTCTCAGTTGTCGGTTATCGGTTGTCTGTGAGTTTGAGTTAAAACGGACCTCGCAGACAACCGACAACTGACAACCAATCTCATGACGACAGAAGACACGTATCGCGGCTGGCGCCGTCCCGGCCCCGTGCCGCCCGGTGGAGTCGAGCCCGAAGAGGGCGAGACCCGCGACTACATCTGCGGCTATTACCGCATCTTTCAATACGCGAAGGGTCATCGCTACTCGACCGACGACGTGCTCACCGCCTGGTACGGCACGACGCACGCCCCGCGCGTCGATCGCGCCGCCGACCTCGGCTCCGGCATCGGCTCCGTCGCGACGATCGTCGCCTGGCGACTTCCCGGCGCCGTGCTCTGCACCGTCGAGGCGCAAGAGATGTCGATCCGCCTCGCGCGCAAGAGCGTGCGCTACAACGGACTCGAATCGCGCGTCACGTTGCGTCATGGCGATCTGCGCGATCCCTCGATCTTCGCCGACGAAGCGCCGTTCGACCTCGTCACCGGCTCACCACCCTACTGGCCGGAAGGAACCGCGACGACTGCCGAACATCCGCAGGCCGTCCCCGCGCGCATCGAAGTCCGCGGCTCGGTCGCCGATTACGCCACCGCGGCCGCGCGCATCCTCGCGCCCGGAGGTCTCTTCGCGTTCGTCTTCCCCACGATCCAACTCGATCGCGCACTCGCCGCACTCGAGAACGCGAAGCTCGCACTCGTCCGCCGCCGCGACGTGATCTTCAAAGAGGGCGACACTCCGCTGATCACACTCTTCGCCGCAACGCGCGCCGAGGACATCCCACCGTCCTATCGCGCCTGGATCGAACCGCCCCTCACCATCCGCCGCGCCGACGGCGGCGTCGACGCCGAATACTCCGCGATCCGCATGAGCTTCGGCTTTCCACCGGGAAACGTCGCGGCGGAGTAGACGCAAAGCGCGCAAAACGGAGCGCAGGCAATGGAGCGCAGGCATCCTGCCTGCCGGTCCGCCGGCATCTTGCCGGCCGGCACGCACCGCCTGGAAGGCGGAGGACGGCAGGCTGGGAAGCCTGCGCTCCTCATGCGGGGCGGACGGCCGCGAGCAGGTCACGGTAAACAGGCAACAGGGAACGCTTGCTCGCCTCACGAACGTCCCCTGTTTCCCGTCTCCCGTCGACTGGCCGCAACGCACCGCGCTCCTTCGCGACGAGCCTCACGTACGGCCGGCTGACGCCAACACCTTCGCCAGCGCCGCGGCCTGTTCGCGAATCTCGGGAATCGCGGTCGACTCCCAGAGCGCGGGACGGCGCAGCGGGCCGAGGGTGAAGAGACCTTCGACCGGCGCGCCGTCGTGGCCGATCAGCCGGCCGTCGGCATCGGTCTCGACGCCCATGCGCAGCGGATCGGGCGTGAGCCAGCCGGCGCGGCGCATCTGCACGACCAGCGGCAGATCGACGCGCGCGTAATCCGAGGCCGGACCGGTGCAATTGATGACGCGCGCGACGACGAGCGTCGTCGTGTCGTTCCTGCCGGTCGGCCGGTAGCGCACTTCGACACCGCGCTCGTGCGCGCGCATCTCGGCGACGCGTCCACGCAACACGTTCACGTCGAGCTCCGAACGCACCTCGGGCGCCGCGCGATGGCGATGCACGTCCCAGAGATTTTTCGCGTGGCGATAGAACGAGCCGCGCTGATGCGGCGTCCACTGCTTCCAGATCGCCGACGTAAACGGACGAATGCTGTCGATGACGGCACGCCACTCCTCGCCAGCCGTCACCGCTGCGCGAGCCCATCGCAACGCACCGCGCGGCGACGCGAACGCTACCGGCAATTCGGCGAGAGGATGCGGCGTGAACGGCGCGTGCGGATGCGGCAGGCGGCCGTTGCGGGACAGCGCATATAGCGGCCCGCGATGGCCTTCGTGCCGCAGCGCGACTGCAACGTCGACCGCGGTGAGTCCCGTGCCGATGAGCAGCACCGGCGCATCCGCATCCAATCCGACCGCCGCGCCGGGTGCCCAGGGATCGGACACATACTCGTCGGGTGCGTTGTCGAGATGCAAGGGGTCCGACGGCGGCAGATTGCCAAGAGCGAGAACGACGTTGCGCGCAACGATCTTGCGGTCGTCGTGCAGGTGCACGATCCAGCGCGAGTCGCTGTGACTCAGACCGACGGCCGTGCCGCCGACGCGTTCCACGCTCGACGCGACCTCGGTGTCGCCGAGGAGCGTGGCCAGATAGTCGCCGTAGTGAGAGCGCGGTGCGAACGTCGCCGGCTGCGCCTCGGGATCACGCTCGCGCAGCCAGCGCAGGAAGTGCTCCGGATCGTCAGGCAGCGCGCTCATGCGCGCGGCCGGAACGTTGAGCAGATGCGCGCCGTATGGTGTGCCGTAGGCGAGTCCGCGCGCCGCACGCGCGCCCGCTTCGATGAGCGCTCCATGCGCCTCGGGACCGGCGACACGCGCGAACTGCACGGCAGTCAGCGTTCCACTGGCGCCGGCGCCGATGATGGCCACGTCGAACGTTCGCGTCACGCGCGCTTCGCCCGTCGTTTCGGCTGCGTCTGATGAATCGCGCGGACCTGCGCGATCAGAACGTCCGGCGGCGTGCTGGCGATGACCTTCGCCAGCGTGTCGAGCGGCAGCTCGTCCATCGACTTGAAGCGAAGGCAGGCCTTGCCCATGTCGAGCTTCTGCCCCGCATTCGCGAATGCCTCTTCGAGCACGGCGCGTTGCTTCGTGTCGACGCAAGCGCCCATGAGATAGAGCGCGTAGTAGTTCTTCTGCGCCGCCAGGGCGACGTAACCGAACGGCTGCCCGTTGTAGGTGTCAGGAAAGATTTCGAGAGGGATCTCGTAACTGATCATCCCCCAGTTGAGCGACTCGCGGTATCCCTTCGGCAGGTGCTTCCGGATCAGCTTGCGCATCGAGGTCATCACCGCGCGCCGCTCCTCCGGGAGCTCCTGCAGATAGTCATCAACGGTCGCGGCATTCGAACGGGCCATAAAAGCGCTCCTCGGCGTTTGTCATGGCCCTTTGTATCACCGAGATCACTGAAGCGCCCACGATTGAACCGTCACGAAGGAGGCGCCGCCGCGACGGATGACGTCTCCGCGCACGGTTACCTTTCGCCCCATCGCCGCGACCAACTCCGGCGGCAGCGACGTCTTGTCCCGCCCCGGGAGCAGAATGAACGCCTGCCGTGAAGCGTCGTCATAGATCGCCACGGGAATGCCTCGCCGCGCGCATTCGATGCCGCACTTCGCATGCGAAACGCCGCCGGCACGGAGTGCGCTCCAACAGTATGTCTCGACGACCTCGCCGCTCACCGCCGTCCCTGTCGCCATGACGCGTCGCAGAACGAAGAGACTCGACGCAATTCCAACCACGATCGCCACAATGAGAACGGTCCTACGCACCGGTCACCTCAATTCTCAATTCTCAATTCTCAATTCTCAATTCGAAAGGAAGGCTCCGCCTTCCTGAGTCACCCTCAAATGCTTTCAGGATATCGAGTGAAATTCCCAAGAGACAGAACGATGTCATCTTCAAAGTGCGTCGCGGTTGCGCCCATCTTGTAAGAGTCGCGGTCTACAGCACCATCGCTACCAAATGATCGCAAGGCGTACATACGGGCGTGTCCCTTCGCGTCATAGTCGCCGGTGCGCACTTCGAACTCCTGGCCCCAACCGTCAATCCTGGGAATCTGTTTGATGTACGTCGGCACGAGCGTTCGCTCGAGATCCGAATAGCGGACGGGGTGCAACGCATCGAACTGTTGCGAGTGCACAGCGCGATTGGGACCGTGAAACGAATCGAGGTCATAGTGATTCTTATCGGCCGCATACGCTTCGATCGCGGTGGCGATCGTGCGCATATCCGCCATTGTCCGTTTCTGATGACTGCGATTCATCGCCACGATGAGATTTGGAACCGCAATCGCGGCGAGAATCGCGATAATGACGCCTACAGTAATCATCGGTCCAGCGTACTTGCGCATGCAACCTCCTCACATCGGCCATTGGACGATGGAGGTTGATCGAAGGTCACGCGCTACTCGATCGTCGCGGCGAGCTTTTCGTAGAAGAAATCGTCGCCGGGATCATCCTCGCCGCGGCGGATGCGGCAATTCAGGCAATCGACGCCCGGACGATTCGTCTCGAATTCGCGGCGGATTGCATTCAGCGGCTCGCCATTCCAGATATCGTCGAACGACTCGCGCAACAGATTTCCGATCGGCGGGCGAGACCAGGCCATGCAGGGATAAACATCGCCGTTCGGATGGATGGCCAGCGTGTTCCAGGGAACCTGGCAAACCATTTCCCGCCCCGCTTCGTCAAAGAGATCGATGCGCGAAGGCCGGTCGCGTAAATATCCCGCGTCTTCAATGCCGGTGCGCCTGCAGAAAACGCCCATTTCCTCGCGGATCTGACGCACCTTGCGCCAGAACGTTTCGTCGCGGCTCTCCTGAATCACCGCCTCGCTCATGCGCGAGACCGTCCGCACGGCAATCTCCTCGGGATGAATCTCGTCCATCAGCGAAAGAAATTCGCCGAAATGGTCGATGTTCAATTCCGACAACACGTGATTGACGCGCAGTCGCGGTATCGCACGCCCTCTCCAATGCCGCACCGCGAGAAACGTCCGCAGATTGCCGATCACGGTCTCGAAGCGGGCGCCGGTCCGAATCGACTCGAAGACGCGCTTCGTTCCGCCGTCGAGCGAGATCGTGAGGCGCGAGATCCGCGCATCAATCACCTTCTCGATGCTGCGCTCCGTCAAGAGCGTGGCGTTGGTGATGATGTCGCTGAACGGAACGCCCGCGTCACGGACACGCACGAGCCGATCGGGAAAATCGCGGGTCATGAAGGGCTCGGTCATGATCGACAGGCAGACGTAGTTCGTTCGCGGAAAGACCTCCTCGACGATCCGATCGAAGAGCGGCCCAGGCATGTCGTACTTTGCCAGCGCGTCGACCCGCGCGTCGCTGAACCCGCACATCCTGCACTTCAGGTTGCACTTGTTGTTCTGGTCCATGAACACGGTCAGAAAACGGCCGTCGGACGGCGCGGGACCGGTCCACGTCAGCTTGCGCTTGAGGACGTCGTGCTCCGCTGGAGAAAGCGAATCCACCTGCTACGGCATACGGATGTCGCGAGCACTCCGTTGGAGCGCAAGCCCTCGGCGTGAACGACTCAGACGGCCGTTCGGCTTACTACGCGCCGTCGCGTCCGCGCACGACCCAGGTGACGATCGCGCCGATCGACAATCCGCCGGCGAGGCCCCAAACGAAGTCCGCGGCATCGGGAGGAAGGAACGCGACCGACGTCTTCTGCAGCGCTCCGATCACGATGGTCACGACAGCGAGAGCGGTGATGACTTTTCGTCCCATGCGTGAACTGTAGCAAAGGCGGTCGCCATTGGAGCGAGCCCGTCCGCGAAGGAGAAACGTCATCGTCGCCGGGCGTTCATGCGTTGATCGCTATACTGCCACTCCATGCGGGTGCTTCTGCTGCTGCTCACGCTCGGATGTTCCTCGGCAGCGGTCCCGACGGAGGCGATCATTTCCAGTCATGCAAGCGGTTCCTTCGACGTCAAACTGGCGCCTCAGGCGTCCACCGAAGAAACGATCGGCAGACTGTCGATCGACAAACAGTTCCACGGCGGACTCGAAGCAACGAGCAAAGGCGAGATGCTCGCCTCCTCCTCCGCCGTCGCCGGCTCCGCCGGATACGTGGCCATCGAGAAGGTGACCGGAACGCTCAACGGCAAGGCCGGCACGTTCGTGCTCCAGCACAACGCCACGATGACGCGCGGCACGCCTCATCTGTCGATTACCGTGATCCCCGATTCCGGAACCGGCGAGCTCGTTGGCCTCACCGGAACGATGAACATCACGATCACCGACGGGAAACACGACTACGATTTCGAATACACGCTCGAAAAGCACTGACCTCGGGTTCACGCGGAGACGCGGAGACAAGGAGAGGAAGCCCTACACCTCTTTCTCTCCGCGTCTCCGCGTCTTTCTCTCCGCATCTCCGCGTCTCCGCGTGAAACCCTTCGTGCGACCGCGAATTATGTCGGGCCACCCTTCGCCTGTTGCACCTCTTTCACGAGACGCACGAGCGTCAGCGTGATCTCGTGCAGCGAGTGGATCACGCCGACCTGAAACGCAGTCGGCGGCTCGCCCGCGGCGCATGCGCAGTGATTGCAGGGCCCGCCTCGGCTGCCGTCGTGGTGGTCGATCAAGTGGCCGCAGGCACAAGAATCTTTACCGAGTTGCATCTTCCTTCCTCCGATTCCTCCCTAAGATACCGTCATGTCCCGCCGTTCGTTCGCGGTCTTCGCACTCCTGCTCGCCTCGTGCCGCCACTCCACGCCCATCCTGCGCGACGATGACCCCGATCGCGCCGCCGAATACGAAGCGAAACGAAGAGCCGGAAGCGATGACCCCGTCCGCGATCTCGCACGAGCGCGCGAAGCAATGCGGATGATGTCGCGCTATTCGACCGCCAGTGATGAACAGTTCTCGGTTGTCAGTTCTCGGTTGTCCGCGGAGCATCGCGACGCCGCCCAGACAACCGACAACCGACAACCGGCAACGGCGCAGCCCTTCGACACCTGGCAATTCCTCGGCCCCGGCAACATCGGCGGCCGCACGCGCGTCCTCATCATCGATCCCGAACAGCCGATGGTCATGTACGCCGGCGGCGTCTCCGGCGGGATCTGGAAAAGCGATACCGGCGGCGGGCTCTGGAAACCGATCGGCGACGACCTGATGAACATCGCCGTCAACGCGCTGGCGATGCATCCGGTGAATCACCGCATCCTCTACGCCGGCACCGGCGAAGGCTACTTTCGCGAAGAGGTGCGCGGCACGGCGCTGCCGCTGCGCGGCAACGGCATCTTCATCACCACCGACGGCGGCGACACCTGGAGGCAACTCGCGTCGACGAACACGCCCGACTTCCATTTCGTCAACGACCTCGCCATCAGCACGCACGATCCGTCGCGGATCTACGCCGCGACGCGCACCGGCGTCTGGCGCTCCTCCGATTCAGGCGCGAGTTGGACGCGCGTCGTCGCCACGACCGTCAAGGGCGGCTGCCTCGACCTCGCCTTTCGCGGCGATACCGTGAACGACTATCTCTTCGCCTCGTGCGGCACGTTCGAGCAGGCCACGGTCTATCGCTCGACACATGCGGAAGACGCGCAGCCGTGGGAGTCCGTCCTCTCCGAGGCGAATCAGGGGCGCACGTCGCTGGCGATCGCGCCGTCGAATCCGTCGATCGTCTACGCACTCGCCGCGACCAACGAGTCGAGCTCGCGCGGGCAAGGCCTGCTCGGCGTGTATCGCTCGGACAGCAACGGCGATCCCGGCTCATGGCACGCACGTGTGACGAACGACTCGCCCGATTACGTGAGCACGCTGCTGCTCTCGAACGTCTACGCCGGCACGACGCGCCAATGCGCCGGACCGCGCGCGCCGGCGAGCTTCAATCTGACGATGGGCTGGTATTGCAACGTCATCGCCGTCGATCCCATCGATCCCGAGCGCGTGTTCCTCGGCGGCGTCGATCTCTTCCGCTCCGACGATGGCGGACGCACCTGGGGGATCGCGTCCTACTGGTGGGCGAACGAGACCGGAACAGGGCAACAGCAGTCCTTCCTGCATGCCGATCAGCACGCGATCGTTTTCGATCCGCACTACGACGGCGTGTCGAACAAGACGCTCTATCTCACGAACGACGGCGGACTGTTCCGCACGCACAATCCCGACGCCACGATCATCTCCGGCATCGGCGCGGCATGCAGTCCCGCGACTTCCAACGTCGAATTCGAACGGCTCAATGACAACTACGGTGTGACGCAGTTCTACCACGGCGCCGTCTTCCCCGACGGCCGCACGTTCATCGGCGGCACGCAGGACAACGGCACCGTGCGCGGCTCTCTCGATCAGGGCCCGAACTTCTGGTCGCGCGTCCTCGGCGGCGACGGCGCGTACGTCGCGATCGATGCAACCGATCCGATCTACGTCTACGCCGAATCGCAAAACGGCAACATCACCGCTTCGATCAACGGAGGCCAGACGTTTCGCTCCGCGGTCTTGGGATTGAGCGACGCCGGCTTTCTCTTCGTCACACCGTTCGTGATCGACCCGAACGAACCGAAGCGCCTCTGGATCGGAGGCCGCCAGATGTGGCGCACCGGCAACCGCGCGCTCTCGTGGGACGCGGCGAGCACGATGCTGCCGTCATCGGTCTCCGCGATCGCCGTCGCACCCGGCAATCCCGATCTCGTGCTGGCGGGAACAGCGTCCGGTCACATCGCGCGCATCACGAGTGCGACGACGGCCAACGCATCGACGCAATGGACGCTGACACTTCCGCGCGAAGGCTTCGTGTCGTCGATCGTCTTCGCCAACGCAACGACCATCTACGCGACCTACGCCGGCTTCGGCGGCGAGCACGTCTGGCGCTCTCTCGATACCGGCGCGACCTGGCAACCGCTCACCAGCGATCTCCCCGACATGCCCGTGCACTCGATCGCCGTCGATCCCATCCGTCCCGACCGCCTCTACCTCGGCACCGACCTCGGCGTCTTCGTCTCTGTCGACGGCGGCGCACACTGGTCCGTCGAAAACAGCGGCTTCGCCGCCGTCGTCACCGAGACCGTCACTATCGCCCCCGGCGCGCGCGGCCCCGCCGTCTACGCCTTCACCCATGGCCGTGGCGCATGGCGCGCCGAGCTCGTGGTGGCAGGGCCGAAGCGAAGGAGCGTGCGGTAGAGAGGTGTAAAATAAGGCGATGGCGGACGATCTTCTTCAAGTGCTCACGCGCTTTCACCGTGAAGTGGTGATGCCGGACGTGGAGCGAGCAGTCGGCGAGCAGGTCGGCAGACTCCGCGATGAAATGCTGCCGCATTTCGATGCGATCGATCAGCGCTTCGATGACTTGGAGAAGCGCTTCGATTCGACGCGCAACGACATGCTCTCGCATTTCGACTCGGTCTACGTTCGATTCGATCAGCTCAAAACGGAGTATTACGCCATCGTTGAAGGTCTCCGTCGTCTCGAGAACCGCATGGATGCGCTCGAAAAACGTATGGCAGCGCTTGAGAGCCCCGAACGTGATGATTTGGAGCAGCTGAAAGCGCAGGTTCTCGCTCTGCATGATCGTCTCGCAATCGTCGAAGCACAACTTCAACAACAACGTGCCGCGAACGCGCAACTCGCAGGCCGGAATCCAGAGAGCTAGATAAGCGATGGCTGACGATCTCCTTCAAGTGCTCACGCACTTCTATCGCGAGGTGGTCACGCCCGACCTCGATCGCCGCGAAGAAGGTTACGCGAAGGCGGAACAGATCCGAGACGTGTTGGGCCACCTCGATGAGCTGTACCGTCGTTTCGATCGCCTCGAAACGGAGTATGTGGCGATCACCGCGGCATTGAGTCGGCTCGAGAAGCTAACGGCTGATCTCCAAGAAAAAGACGTTCGTCAGGAGCTCGATGTATTGAAGGCTCGCGTGGCCGACCTCCAGGAACGCATCGCGGTCCTGGAAGCAAGCCTGTAACAGAGAGCGCAGGTCAGATCCCCTCCGCGATCCTTCTCGCAATCAACCCATACCCTTCCCCGCTCGGATGAAATCGATCGACCGACAGCCGGTCGCGGTGCGCGAAGAGATCCTCTGTCTGCACCAGCGTGAAATCGGGATCGTTGCTGAAGTGATCGAGGAGCCGCGCGTTCCAACGATGGACGAGCGTCGTGAGGCTCGGACCGATCGGCGACTTCACGAACGGATTGTAGAGACCGATGAAAAAGATGCGCGCTTTCGGATTCGCGGCGCGGATCGTTTCAACCGCCGTCTCGATGCGGCTCAGAACCTCGTTCATCGCCGCGTCGGGATTCGGAGGCGCGGCATTGCGCCAGTCGTTGCCGCCCCAGAGATCGTTACCGCCGATCGAAACGATGATCACGTTCGACTGCCGCAGAATCTCGCGCACGTTCTCGCGCCCGAGGACCTGGAGCAGATCGTTCGTGCGCGCACCGTTCACCGCGAAGTTGTAGGTGCGTTGCGCGCGAACCCCGCGGCGGCGGAGCTCGGCGTCGAGACGGCCGGGGATGCCGAGGCCGGTCTCGTCGCCCGCGCCACGCGCGAGGGAATCGCCGAGGATCACGGGAGTGATGACATCCTTCGACGGCGCGCTCGCGGCGGGAGCAGCAGACATGCCGACGTCGACAGGCGTTCCGGTATCTCCGCGCACATACAACGCGAGCCCATACCCGAACACCCCGGCCGCGACCAGCGCCGCGCCGATCGGCAGAAACCAGAAGAAGAAGCGCCGCATCACACGCGAAAGTAACATGAAGGCCGCTCGTTGTCGGTTAACGTAACGGTGAAACGCGTTTGCTCGCTCCTGCCTTCTGCCTACTGCCAACTGCCTACTCGCAAAAATGCAATCCCTCGTCGCCTCGCATCTCACCAAAGTCATCGGCGATCGCACGATTGTCGATGACGTCTCCTTCGACCTTCGTCCGGGCGAAGTCTTCGGCTTCCTCGGCCCGAACGGCGCGGGCAAGACGACCACGATCCGCATGCTCGTCGGCCTCATTCGTCCGACGCACGGCAGCGTCACCGTCTGCGGCTTCGACGTGCGGCGGCAGTTCGAAGACGCCATGCGCTGCATCGGCTGCATCGTCGAGAACCCCGACCTCTATCGCTTCATGACCGGCCGCGAAAACCTCGAACACTTCGCGCGCATGCTGCGCGTCGCGCCCGCGGAGATCGAGCGCGTCGCCGAGCTCGTGAACCTCGCCCATCGTCTCGACCAGCGCGTCGGCACCTACTCCCTCGGCATGCGCCAGCGTCTCGGCATTGCCCAGGCCATGCTCGGCAACCCGCGCGTCCTCATCCTCGATGAGCCCGCGAACGGACTCGATCCCGCCGGCATTCGCGAAATCCGCGAGCTCCTGCGCGGCCTCGCCGCCGAGCGCGCACTCTCCGTCTTCGTCTCCAGCCACCTGCTCAGCGAAGTCGAGCTCATCGCCGACCGCGTCGCTATCATCCACAAGGGCCGCATCCTCCGCACCGGCGCGGTGGACGAATTGATCTCCCATCAACGCACGATGGAGCTCCGCGTCGGCAACACCGCGCGCACGACCGCGATCCTGCGTGAACGCGGCATCGAATCCACCATCGACGGCGATCTCGTCCTCGCCGACATCGAAGAGAATGACGTCCCGCAGATCCTCGCCGCGCTGTCTCGCGAAAGCATCGACATCTTCCACGCGCGACCGCGCGTACAAACCCTCGAAGAAATGTTCCTCGAAACCACCGGAGGCGAATCGGTTGATTAAGCTGGCAGCTCTCAGCTCTCAGCTGGCAGCAGAACCTGCCGCCGATCTCCTGAGAGCTGACAGCTGAGAGCTACGAGCTAAAAAGAAATGATTCCGCTCATTCAGAACGAAACCCTCAAGCTGATCCGCCGACGCCGCTTTGCCATCGTTGTCGCGATCCTCTTCGTCATCCTCACCCTCATCTCCTACGCGCAATACCGCCAGCTCCAGCAGTCGAAGAAAGAAAACTGGCGCGCCGAGTTGCAGGAGCGCATTGCGCGCTACGAGAACCGCATGCGCCGCGGCAATCTGAATGACTCCTGGTCGCGTTCCATGCGCGCCGAAGTGCGGCGTCTGCAGTTCTACCTCGATCGCGGTATCAACCCCGAGCAGACCACCGCGCCGCTCGTCGTTCGCACCTTCGCCAACGCCGCCGGCTTCCTGCTGCTCCCGCTCCTCATCGCCGTCCTCGGCAGCGACATCGTCTCCGCCGAAAACGCCGAAGGCACCGACAAGCTCCTGCTCACACGACCCGTACGGCGCTGGAAAATCCTCACGGCCAAGCTCGTGACCTTATGGGCCTTCGCCTCACTGACGCTGCTCCTCGGCGCCGTCCTCTCCTACGCCGTCACGGCGCCGGTCATCCCCGCGAACGGCTGGGACGTCCCCATGTTCCACGGCTTCCAGTTCGGCGGCGACTCCATGAAGATCGAGACCATCCGCCAACTCCCCCTCTGGAAAGACGCTCTCATCGCCTACGGCCTCGAGTGGTACGCCCTCCTCACCGTCGCCTCGATCTCGCTGATGTTGTCCGTCCTCTTCAAGTCCTCGGCAGCCTCCATCGGTACCATGCTCGCCTCCCTCATCGGCGGCACGATCCTCACCCGCATCAGCCCCGACTGGACCGCCGGCAAATACCTCTTCGTCAGCGCCCTCCCCCTCGCCGATTACTACACCGGCCAAGCCCCACCCTACGACGGCATGTCGATGACGTTCTGCGTCGCGCTGTTGGGCGCGTGGGCGGTAGGGGCGCTGATCGTGGCGTATACGTTGTTTGTGAGGCGGGATGTGTTCGGGTGACGGCGACAGAATCGGAGTTGCTAGCCGGCGATGACCTCGCCTAGCGGTACTGCCCGTGCTACCATGAGGCAATGTGGCGCGTCGTGCTGGACACGAGTGTTCTCGTGGCAGCCATACGATCGCGGCGCGGGGCATCCTTCGAGCTGATCTCGCGGGTGGGCACGAACTCGTTCGAAGTGGCGGTCTCGGTTTCACTCGTGCTCGAGTATGAAAGCGCGTTGCTCCGACACGTCACCGAGTCCGCTCTCGGCGAGAGGGATATTCGCGATCTGATCGATTACGTTTGTGAAGTCGCCCTTCGGCAGGAGGTCTTCTTTCTGTGGCGACCATTCCTCCGCGATCCAGGGGATGACTTGGTGCTCGAGCTGGCAGTTGCTTCACGCTGTGACGCGGTCGTGACTCACAACGTGCGGGATTTCGTTGGCGCGGAGAAGCTTGGAATTCGAGTGATGACGCCTGGCCGATTTTTGCAAGAGCTGAGAGGTTAGACCATGGGTGCGTTGAGTCTGCGTTTACCGGAGTCTCTACACCGCAAGCTCGGAGAGGTTGCGGAACGAGAGGGTGTATCGATCAACCAGTTGATCAGCTCCGCGGTCGCCGAAAAGATGTCGGCGCTCATGACGGAGGAGTACCTCGAAGCTCGGGCCAAACGTGGGAGTCGCCGAAAGTTCGAAGCGGTGCTCAAGAAAATTCCGGACGTTGAACCCGACGACTCGGATCGCATCCCAGCACCTCCTCGCCGATCCCATCGCAAGAAGTCCGGATAGCGGTGGACCGCTGGCGGTCCTTGGCCAGGTAACGCTAAGGCGTGGCCGCCGCCGTCGTCCACCACAGCGCGAGCAACACTCGCCCATCCTGAAGACAGGGATCGGCGCGGTCCCCCTCATCCACTTCGCGTCAGTTCCAGGACGCGCCGCATTCGGCGCAGTGCCAGCGGTCGGCAATGAGGAAATAGATCGCGGCGGCGAGGACGGCGAAGAAGGCGGCCTGGCCCGTTCCGAAGGCGAGGGCGAAGCCGATGGTGAGGACGGCGATGAAGAGGAAGGTCTGCGCACGCGCGGCGCGGATCGGTTCGCACGCTTCACATTCGCACGGCACGACGGCCGGCAATTCCTCGGCCGGTTCTTCGCTCTCGCCGATCCATTCGACCTGCGCATCGAGCACGGCGCCGGCGCGGATCGCATCTTCGTTGCGGACGCGCAGTTTCACGCCGCGCACGCCGACCATGTATTGATCTTCTTCGACGAAGGCCTCGATGCCCGCGGATTCGAGCGCACCCCGAGCGACGTCGGCGTCGCCGGCAAACCAGTATGTCGCGATGGTGGCGAGTGAGTCGCTCATTGCTCAAGTCAAGATCGCGGATCGCAGATCGCGGATCGCAGGAGTTCGATTGCACGGGAACGTGCAACCTTCGCGCGTCGCTGCGATCTGCGATCCGCGTTCTGCGATCTGATTCACGGCAGCCAAAGGGTCACCACGGTTCCTTCAACACCGCTTTCCAGCCGCATCCTTCCCCCGTGGGCTTCGATGATCTCGTTGCAGAGGGCGAGTCCGAGGCCGGACCCGGCGGGTTTGGTCGTGTAGAACGGGACGAGCGCCTGGCGCAGGACCTCTTCGCTCATGCCGCGGCCGCGATCCCGCACGCGGACGACCGTGCCGTCGGGAACGCGCTGCACGTCGACCAAGATCGACTCCGGATCGCCTCCGGCCTCGTGGGCGTTCTTGACGAGATTGATCAGCACCTGCTGGAGCTGTGCGCGGTCGGCGAAGACATCGAGGGTCGGGTTGCCTCCGCTGCGAAATGTGTAGAGCGCTTGGACGTCGGCGAGGATCTCTTCCCATCGCGTCCACTCGCGTTTCGGCGATGGGAGGCGGGCGAATTGCGCGTACGACTCGAGGAACGTGCGTAAAAACGCGAGGCGCTCTTCGATGGTCTCGTAGATCTCTTCGAGACGATGCCGGCGCTCGGGCATCGACTGCGCGAGCTTGGCGGAGTGAAAGAGGGAGCTGATCGGCGCGATGGTGTTGTTCAGCTCGTGGTTGATGACGCGAATGGCCTTCTTCCAGACGGCCACTTCCTGCCGGCGCAATTCGCTCGTCAGCCGCTCGACGAGCACGAGGCGGTGCTCGAGGGTGTTGAGGCGAAAACGGCGTTGCGTAAGGTGAAAGGTTTCTTCCTGGGACCGCCCTTCATCGAGGGTAGGAACGACGACGATCGCGTCGGTTCCCGCGACGAGCGCGTCGCGCATCGGTCCGGCGAGCTGCTCGACGATTCCGGCGAAGCGATGTCCGTCGAGGCGCGTTCCCGGCGCGAGCAGGTCCCGCGCCGCGGCGTTGGAGTAGACGACGCGATCGGCGGCGTCGAGGAGAACGACGGCCATCGGCGTCCGCTGCAGGATCGTATCGAGCAACAACTCCTTCTGATAGACGTCGGTGCGCTGCGCGCGCAACACGTCGGCGATGTCGTTGTAGAGCCGTTTGATCGCCGAGACCTCGTCATCGTCGCGCGCCGCGAGCCGCATGCTGAAATCGCCATCGCGGAACGCGCGAAGTCCATCATCGAGCGAGGCCAAGGCACGCGTGATGTGCGCCGCCGTCGCCCGCGCACTCCACAAGACGATAGGCACCATGATGAGCATCGCCAACGCCCACGCCGCGAGCTCGCGCATGTCCAGCGCACGCCCGACCTTCACCGCGAAGAACGCCGTCACGAACGCGACGAGCACGTTCGCGGCGACGGTGAGGGTGAGGCGGGTGGACAATCTCATGCCGGATAGTGCATCGCGCATCGCAAAATGGTTGTCAGTTGTCGGTTGTCCGAGAGTCATCCCTTCGGCGACACTTCGCGGACAACTGACAACCGACAACGGACAACCGCTGGCAATGCGCCGCGCGATCTGCAAACTCTAGTGGTCACCGCGGCTTCCTCTCCATCACGATCCCCACCTTCTCCATCCTCCGATACAGCGCCTGTCGCGAGAGCCCCAGAGCGGCAGCGGCGCGGGAGACGCTGCCGTTGGAGTTGAGGAGGGCGATCTCGATCTGGTTGCGCTCCAGCGGAACTTCGGCCGCGCTTTCGCGCGCTTCGCCGAAGCCCAAATCCTCGGGGGCGATCTCGTCGACTTCGCGGATCACGCTCGCGCGCAGGATGCGGTTCTGCAGCTCGCGCACGTTGCCGGGCCAGGCGTAGTCGAGAAGCGCGGCGCGTGCGGCTTGTCCGAGTCGCTTCGGCTTTTGCAGGAACGACTCCGCGAGCGGGAGCACGTCGTCGCGACGCTCGCGAAGCGGAGGCACGGCGATCTCGATGACGTTCAACCGAAAGTAAAGATCTTGACGAAATGCGCCGCGCGCGATGGCCTGGCGCAGATCGCTGTTCGTCGCGCACAAAAGGCGCACGTCGACGCGTCGCGTTTCGCTCGAGCCAAGCCGCTCGAACTCGCCGCTCTGCAGGACGCGCAGAACTTTCATCTGTCCGCTGGCCGAGAGGTTGCCGATTTCGTCGAGGAAAATCGTTCCGCCGTTCGCCGCTTCGAAGCGTCCGATGCGCAGGCGCGTCGAGCCGGTGTACGCGCCCGCCTCCGCGCCGAAGAGCTCACTCTCGATGAGGTTGTCCGGGATCCCGCCGGCATTCACTTTCACGAGCGGCTTCTGTCGTCGCCGCGAGTTCGCGTGGAGGATCTCGGCGATCTTCTCTTTGCCCGCGCCATTCGGTCCAGTGATCAACACCGGCACATCGGATGGCGCAACTTGAATCGCCAGCGAGACGATGCGATGCATAGCATCGCTTTCGTAGACGATGCCGCGCAGATCGTGCTGCTTCGCCAGCGCTTCGCGCGAGCGCATCCGCTCCGTGCGAAAGCGCTCGTTCTCGCTCTTCAGCGCGCGGATCTGCAGAAGATTCCGCACGGTGGTGATGAGCTTCGAGTCGTCCCACGGCTTGGCGAGGTAATCGCTCGCCCCTTCCTTCACGAGTTGCACGGCCGTCTCGAGCGACGTCCATGCCGTGAGTAGCAGAATGGGCAGATCACCGTCCGCGCCGCGAAGGCGCCGAAACAACGAGATCCCTTCCTCCCCGCTCGTTTCGCCCGGCGAGAAGTTCATGTCCTGCACGACGAGATCGAACTCTCCCCGCTCGACCGCCTGCAACGCCGCACCCGGACTCGAGGTCGCCTCGGCTTCGATGTCGTTGAGGTCGAACAGCATCCGCAACGCCTTCGCCACCGCGGGCTGATCTTCGACGATGAGAACTCTCATGGGAACGATGAACGATGAAGGTTGAACGATGAACGACGAATGGTCACCCTCGTGATGAATACGGAACCGCTCGCGCGAGGTTCATCCTTCATCGTTCATCGTTCTCAGTCACACGCTTCTCGTCGCGATCGCCGGCGCAACGCGCGCGGCGCGCAAGGCCGGCGGGATGGTGGCGACCAGGCCGTTGATCCAGAGCAGGGCCATGCCGATGGCAACGAGGTACCAGGGGATCTTGACCTGCGTCAGTTGGGTGACGAGGAAGAAGTTCAGCGCGTACGTCGCGATCACGCCGAGGATGAGACCGAGGGTCGTGACGATCCAGTTCTCGGTGAGGAAGTGCTTGATGATGTCGCCGCGGGTGGCGCCGAGGGCGCGGCGGGTGCCGATCTGCTTCGTGCGCTCGGCGACGGCGAGCGAGGTGATGCCGACGATGCCGAGCGCGGTGATGAAGATCAGCACGACGATGATCCCCGTCATCGCGCGGATGACGAGGCTTCCCGCTGAAAAAAAGTTCTGCTTCTGCTCGGCGACGGTGGTCATGCGGAACACGCGTCCCGAATTCACTTTGAGCAGGCGCGGCTCGAGCTGCGAGATCACGGAGCTCAACGCGCCCGGCTCGGTGCGGATCAGGAACGACGCGCCGCCGCCGTCGTACGAGCGGCCGGGCGTGAACTGCACGAACTCGCCGATGTTCCAGGCGTACGGGTTGTAGAACGGATCGATGACGCCGATGACCGTGCGCGGCGTGGCGCCCTCGCTGTCGGTGATCACGCGACCGATCGGATTTGCGTTGCCCCACACCTTCTTCGCCAACGCGCTGCTGATGATCGTGACCGACGTCGGCGTGTCCGGATCGGTGGGTGTGTCGTTTTCGGTGAACGCGCGTCCCTGAATCACGTTCACGCCGAGCGTGTCGAAGATCTGGCCGCGCGCGGCGTAGATCTGCGTCTGGAACTTTCCGGGATAGCCCTGCGTCGTCCGCATCCCCGAGCTCCCGCCTCCCTGCCATGGCAGAAAGCTCGTGACCGCGACCGCCTTCACGCCGGGAATGCCGCGCAGCGCACGCATGTCGGCCTGCACGAGCGACTCGACGTACGACTGCTCCTTGAACTCCGGCGCGAACGGCTGGTAGCTGATGAAGGCGAGGTTGTCGTCATCGAACCCCGACTTCCGCGCCATTTGCCCGCGCTGGTCGAGGATCATGTTCACCGCGTTCGAAACGATCGCCAGCGTGATAGCGATCTCCAGAATGATGAGCGCGAAGCGCACGCGGTTGTGCTTCATGGCGCGAATGATCGGTCCGATGGGCATGGCGTTCTCCTTCAGTTGTCAGTTGTCGGTTGTCAGTTCTCTGGGATGCGTCGCCTGGCCGTGACTCCCGGACAACCGACAACCGATAACTGACAACACTCTCTCCCGTCTACTGCACTTTCAATTGCATCGCCGGCGCGACCGAACAGACGCGCCACGATGGATAGATTCCGGCCATGAGGCCGGCGACGAGCGAGAGGAAGAGCGAGACGGCGACCATCTCGCCGTCGAGATGGATGATGTCTCCGTTGGGGAGGTTTCTGGCGATCAGTTTGAGCACGGCCATCGAGAGCGCCATGCCGATCACGCCGCCGGCGATGCCGACCAGTTCGCACTCGACGACGTGCTGCCAGAAGACCTGCAGGCGACTCGCGCCCAGAGCCCGCCGCACCGAGACCTCGGGGATGCGCGCCAGGAACTTGCCGAGGAGAAGGCCGACGAGGTTGAGGGAACAGACGATGAGGAAGAGCACGGACACGATCGAGAGAGAACGAATCGCCGGCGGCACCGCCTGCAGCTCGGTCATGAGATCGGGCATGGTCGTGATTTCGGTGTGCAGCGGGCGCTGGAAGCGGCCATGCGTTTTCTGATCGCGCACGTAGTTGTTCACGAACTCGCGATACGCCGCCTGCTTCTCCGCCGTCGGCAGCTCGGCCCAGAACTGGATGAAGACCTGCTCGCCATTCAGACGCGCGGCGTAGCCGGTGCCGTCGAATCCTTTCCAGCCGTCGCTGTTGCCGAAGGTCTGGATCTCGAGGATCGGCGTGAAATTGAACGGCATGTAGACCGGCTCGACTTGCCCCGGTCCCTGAGTCATGTCGTAGAAGCGGAGCGACGGTCTCCAGGGCGCGAGGACGCCGACGACTTTGTAGTTGCGCTCGTCGATGCGCACCGAGCGCCCGACGCTGTTCGCGCCGGCGAAGAGTTTTTGGTTCGTGGCCTGATCGATGACGATCACCTGCTCCGGCTTCGCGTCCGCGGCCTTGTCCCACGGTCCGCCGTACTGGAACGGGACGTTGAACATCGTGAAGAAGTCGCTGAAGACGAGGCGCACATCTTCCGCGTACGGCCGGCCGATCTTCGGATCGGGATGGATGAAAAAGCGGGTGCGATAGGTGCCGGTCTGGCGCGTCGGGATGTTTGAGGCCATGAGGCCGCGCATGTCGCGATAGCTGATCTGCGTCGGCAACGATTTCGGATCCTCGGCGACATACGCGCGTTGCGGATCCCAGTTGTCCATGCGCACGTAGAAAAGCGTCCGGCTCTTCCCCGGCAGCGGATCTTTTTCCATGATGTGCCGCAAAGCGATGAACGTCGTGGAGACGCAGATGCCGAGCGCGATCGCCCCGATCAGGAGCGTCGTGAGCACGGGATTTCTTCGAAGGCTCTTGATTGCGATTCGGATGTTGTAGAGAAACATGATCAGGCTCCGTTCTCGCGAACGATGTTGCTGGTTACTGGTTGCTGGTTGTCTGTGGGATCTCGCGCTACACCCCAAGTAACCAGCAACGAGCAACCAGCAACATCGCGTGTCATCCCAAAGTCGAAGCGATCCCCGCGCTGACGTTGTTCGTATTCGTGTTCGCCAGACTGATCTTCGGTGCGCCGAGGTCGACGACGCGGCCGTCGAGGACATGGATCTGACGCTGCGCGCGCACCGCGCACTCGGGGCTGTGCGTCACCATCACGATCGTCGTCCCTTCGCTGTTAATGCGATCGAGGAGATCCATGATCTCGCGGGCCATGAGCGAGTCGAGGTTGCCGGTCGGCTCGTCGGCGAGAATGAAACGCGGATCGCCGGCGAGCACGCGCGCGATGGCCACGCGCTGCTGTTGACCGCCGGAGAGCTGCGACGGCAGATGCTTCGTGCGCGAGGAGAGACCGACCATGTCCAGCGCGCGCTCGATGCGCTGCTTGCGATCCGATCCGCTGAGACCGCGATAGCGCAGCGGCACATCGACGTTGTCGAAGACGTTCAGGTCGGGAATGAGATTGAACGACTGGAAGATGAAACCGATCGCGCGATTGCGAATGCGCGACATCTGCGCATCGGAGAGCCGGCCGACATCCTGTCCGTCGAGCATGTACGTACCCGAATCGAACGTATCGAGCAATCCGGCGACGTTGAGGAACGTCGTCTTCCCCGATCCCGACGGTCCCATCACCGCGACGAACTCGCCGTCTTCGACCAGCAGCGAAAAATCAGCGAGCGCGTGGGTCTCGATGGTGTCGGTGCGGTAGATCTTTTTGATGTTGCGCATCTCGAGCATGATTTCCTCCGGAAAGTTGCTGGTTCCTGGTTGCTGGTTGTCTGTGGTTTCTCGCCGCGCTATGGCTTTTCGTGAGAAACCACAAGTAACCAGCAATCAGAAATCAGCAACAGATCGTCAATTCAGCAATACCGTGGGCGCTCCGCCGAACACCGACGTGTCCGACACCACGACCGTTTCTCCTGTTTGCAATCCATCGAGGATTTCCACTTCGCTGGCGCTGCTGACGCCGAGGCGGATACTGCGGCGCGTGGCGATCTTGCCGTCGACGACGTAGGCGCTACGTCCGCCGCCTGAATCGACGAAGGCTCCGCGCGCGATCTTCAGGACGTTGCGCTTCGATTCGAAGACGAGGCGCGTCGTGAGCCGTTGTCCCTGTTTGAGTCCCTCGGGTTGTCCACCCACGAAGGCGACTGTCCCTGCGACCTGGTTGGCGATCACTTCCGGCGAGATGGCCGTGACTTTTCCCTGATACTCACGCCCCTCGAACGAGATCGCGGCCGGCGTTCCAAGAACGGTCTCGCCCGCATACTCCTCGGGCAAAGCGACTTCTATTTCCAGCGACGAAAGATTCACCACCGTGAGCACAGCCTGATTCGGCGCCACGGCGTCGCTGTTCTGCACCGCCACCGAGGCCACCATGCCGTCGAAGGGAGCGCGGATCGTGAGCTCGTCGACGCGCTTGGCCAGATCCGCGGTCACGGACTGCTGCGCGATCACCTGCTGCTGGCGCGTCTGTGTTTCGAAAGAGAGCGTCTCGCGCGAGAGCTCGAGCTCTTTCCGCGCCTGTTCGAGCTGCATCTGCGCGATGTGCAGATTGTCCTGCGCCGCTTCGAAGTCGGCCTTATTGCTCAGCCCTTCGCGGAACGTCGTCTCATTGCGCGTCAGCTCGCGTTTTGCTGCTTCGAGCCGCAACGCGAGGAGATCGACCTGCTGTTGCGCGCGGAGCTGTCCCTGCCGCGCGAGGATCTTCTGGCGCTCGAGCTCCGCGCCGATCGAAACGAGTTGCGCGCGCGCCTGTTCGAGCGCCGACTTCAGTTCCTTCGAATCGATCGTCGCCAGCACGTCGCCGGTGTGCACCTGCGATCCGGCGCGCGTCCGGAGCGAGACGATGCCCTGCCCCGGACTGAAGAGCGTCGGATGCAGCGCCGAGACGACGCGCCCCTGCACGGAAACATCGCGCAGCAGATCGCCTCGCTCGACGGATGCGAATCGAAGCGACGTCGCATCGATCGCCTTTTCCGCGCGCACCCAACGGCGAACCGAAGGAAAAAGCATCGCCCCGAGCGCGACGAGCACCGCACCCGCGATCGCGAGCAGGATCGTGCGCCGCGTCGCGCTGGGCGTCACCACCGCATGGTCCATCGAAGAAGTGTCCTGAATCATGACCGTGACCCCGCTTGCGCAACGGAGGTGCCACGACGCGCTCACGTGTTTTCAACGAGTTAGCGTGTCCGGAGGCGGGCGGGAGTGACAGATGTCCGCGGACAAGTGTCCGGGGCAGGCAGAATGAAGAGGTTGACGGACGTACGACCCGAGACGTACGCTTTTAGGCATGGGAAAGCGCCTGACCGCCTCGCAGCTTCGCCAAAACATTTACCGCATCCTCGATGAAGTCATCGAGACAGGACGACCTGTCGAGATCGAGCGGAAGGGAACGATTGTCAAGATTGAGATGGAGCGGCAGCACAAGAAGAGCATTTTTGAAACTCTGACTCCGCATCCCGGCTCGATCGTTGGCGACCTCGAGGATCTCGTTCATATCGACTGGTCGCGGGAGTGGAAACCTGATTTACCTTGACACGCATGTCGTCGCGTTCCTTTACCGGGACGCCGGTGCTTCATTGCCTCCATTCTCGAGATCGCTGATTGAAGAGAACGAACTGCTGTTGTCGCCGATGGTCATGATCGAGCTGCAATACCTCTTCGAAGTCAGCCGCCTCACGGTTCCTCCTCGAACGATCATCCAAGCCATCCAGCGGGCAGCACCGCTGCGGATCTGCGACCTGCCCTTCGAAGACGTCGCTCGCGCAGCAATTCAGGAGACTTGGACTCGCGATCCATTCGACAGGATCATCGTTGCGCAAGCGCGTCTCCGCGACGCTCCGCTCGTCACGAAAGATCGAATGATCCGGCAACAATACGACCACGCGATCTGGGCACGACCCCGTCCCGTCAAGTCGTGACCGCGCCCCGTCAATCCTCAATCCTCAATTCTCAATGCTCAATCCATTACGATGCCTCCCATGAAGCGTCTGGCAATCGCGCTCTTCCTCCTCGCCGCCTGCAAGAACGAGACTCCAGTCAATACCGACACGATGGACACGCGCGCGCCGATCGCGGTGCGTTACGTCGGAACACCAGACCTTGCTGTCCATGCGGAGCCGAGCGATAGCGCGAAGGTGCTGGCGACGTATCAGAACGGCGAGGCCATCTCCGTGCTCTCGGAAAAAGGCGATTGGGCCGAGGTGCGGACGGGTGATCGCGCGGGCTGGGCGCATAAGGCGGATCTTACGAATGCCGAGGGGAAGAAGGCCCAGGAGGACAACCCGCAGCCGAACTTTCGCGTCATGCCCCTCCCCGTCTCCGCGCCGAGCGCGCACGGCGAGATCTACATCGAGGCCAACGTGAACAGCGACGGCGACGTGACCGACGTCAAGGTCATCACCAACACCACCAACTCCGAAGCGCTCGCCGCGCAGAACTCCGACGCGCTGCGCAGCGCGAAGTTCTATCCGATCGTGCAGAAGGGCGCGCGAAGGCCGTTCAAGTACTACCACCGCGTAATGTATTAGCGGGTGACGCCTACGTCTCTTCCCTCGTGATCCACTTCTCGACGCGCGGCGGCTCCCAGGCCTCGAATCTGCGCAGCAACGCTTCCGGATCGCTGGAGAGCATGGCGATGGAGCGGTGCGGTTCCTTAACGAAGCGCTCGCGGACCGCCGCGTCGAGGAACTGCATCAGCGGCGCGTAGAAACCGCCGACGTCGAGGAAACCGAGCGGCTTTTCGTGCAGACCGAGCTGCGCCCAGGTCCAGACCTCGAAAATCTCTTCGAGCGTTCCGAGTCCACCGGGCAGGGCGATGAAGGCGTCGGAGAGATCGGCCATCATCGCCTTGCGCTCGTGCATCGTGTCGACGATGCGCAGATCGGTGAGACCGCGATGTCCCACCTCGCGCGCCCAGAGCGAGTGAGGAATCACGCCGATGACCTCACCCCCTGCGCCGAGAACGGCATCGGCCAGCTCGCCCATGAGCCCGACGCTGCCGCCGCCGTACACGAGCGCGATCCCCTCGCGTGCGAACAGCCGCCCCAGCTCCCGCGCCGCCTCGACATACGCACCGTTCGCACCGACGTTGGAGCCGCAGAAAACGCAGATGCGCTGGATCACGCGCGCGATTCTAGCCGGTATACAAAGTGGACCGCCGGCGTCCTCGCCGGCTGGGCGAGCGGCGTCTCGCCGCTCGCGGGCGGGCGTCGAGACGACGCCGCCCCAGCCGCCGAGACGGCGGCGGTCCACACAAACCCGATCTCGTCGCGCCATCGCCGACGATTTCTCACCAGCTATACTTCCCCGCAGATGGCCAGCCACGAAGAATTCGCAGCGGATGTTGCCCGGAGTTTTGCCTTCCTGGAGTCGGACTACGGCATGGTTCGCGAGCCCGTTCACGTTGCCGGTGCCGGCTGCTGGGTGGCGTACGCCAATCCGCAGGTGAAGGTCGTCGTGGAGCGGGAGATCGGTGGCTACTGCGGCGTGTCGGTCCAGAACCTGCGCCACGTCAAACGCGATCCGCTGGAGCGATCCGAGTTCGATCTCGACGAGATCGTCGCCCTCGGCAATTCCCGACAGCAGCGCCGGCCCGACCCTCGCTCGATGACCGAAGTCATCGCCCGAGCCGCTGAAACCCTGCGCGCTGCCGGAGCGACGGTCCTCAAAGGAGACTTCGAAGCGTTGCACGCCCGACAGAAGAAAATCGTCGAAGCGGTTCGCAAGCACACGCCGCTCGCGCAAAACTAACGCAGGCTCAAAGGCTCATGGGCTCACAGGCGACCTTCCGCTGTGAGCCTGTGCGCCTTTGAGCCCGTGAGCCCCGGCGGCGAATCCGTCAGCAACCAACAGCCCGACAACCAGTCACTGAATTGCAACCTTCTGCGTTCCCGTTCGTTCACAATGTCCGTATGAAGCAGAAGCGTTCACGGAAGAAGCTCGTCATCTGGATCGCGATCGTGGTCGTGGTCCTGGCTGGAATCGGCGCGGCCATCGCGTCGAAGAAGAAAGAGAAGCCGACTCTCATCACGACGGAGAAGGCGATCCGCAAGAACATCACCCAGGTCGTCACGGCCACGGGCAAGATCCAGCCGGAGATCGAAGTGAAAATCTCCCCCGAGGTTTCCGGCGAGATCGTCGACATGCCGGTGAAGGAAGGTCAGGCCGTCCATCGTGGCGAACTGCTGCTTCGCATCAAGCCCGACACCTATCGCGCGCAGGTCGAATCGCAGCAGGCGGCGTACGAGGGCTCGCGCTCGGCGAGCAATCAGGCGCGTGCGGAACTGGCCAAGGCGCAGGAAGACTTCGATCGCGCCGAATCGCTCTTCAAAAAAGGACTTCTCGCCGAGACCGAGCGCAACGCCGCGCGCACGAAGCTGACGATCGCCAAAGCGGCGCTCGATTCTGCGAACTTCGAGATCAAGCGATCCGAGGGAGCGCTGCGGCAGACCGGCGAAGCGCTGTCGAAGACCGTCATCTTCGCGCCGTCGGACGGCACCATCAGCTCGCTCACCAGCCGCATCGGCGAGCGCGTCGTCGGCACGAGTCAGTTCGCGGGCACGGAAGTGATGCGCATCGCCAACCTCGACAACATGGAAGCGCGCGTCAACGTCAACGAGAACGACGTCGTGAACGTGAAAGTCGGCGACGTCGCGCGCATCAGCGTCGACGCCTATCCCGACCGCCGCATCAACGGCGTGGTGCGCGAGATCGCCAGCACGGCGCTGACGAAGAACGCCGGCACGCAGGAAGAAGTCACGAACTTCGAAGTGAAGATCCGCATCTCCGACCGCTCGGTGCAACTGCGTCCGGGCATGAGCGCGACCGCGGACATCGAGACCGACACGGTGCAGAACGTCGTCGCCGTGCCGATCCAGAGCGTCACCGTGCGCAGCCTCGACAGCCTGCTCTCCCCCGAGGAACGCGAGACCCGCGACGCAAAACGCGCCGCCCGCGACGAGAGCGACAATCGCGCCGCGGTCACGAACGAGACGCTGGAGAAGCAGCGCGCCCGCGAAGAGCGCGAGAAGCTGCAACGCGTGGTGTTCGTGAAAGACGGCGACAAGGTGAAGATGAAGAAAGTGACCACCGGCATCTCGGACTCGACGCACATCGAGATCCGCTCCGGATTGCAGGCGGGCGAGGAAGTCGTCTCCGGAAGCTACACGGCGATCAGCAGGAAGCTGAAGGATGGAGCGAAGGTGCAGTTGGAGAAGGACGAATCGAAGTAGTGTCTTCGTCATCGGTTGTCAGTTCTCGGTTATCAGGGTTCCTGGTTGCTAGTTGCTGGTTGCTTGGGGTTGAGAGCATCGATCGCGCATCCGTCATCCTGAGCGAGCGCGGGGGCGCGGGCGTGAATGAAGGATCTCAAGTTACGTAGTCTGAGATTCTTCGCTCACACTCAACCGCCCGCTCGCTCAGAATGACGGGAAAGGGAACCCGCCGCAGACAACCAGCAACCAGGAACCAGCAACAGTTGTCACGTTGCATCGGCGCCCGCAGCAACGCAAAATCAAAATGAGATTCCTCATCGACATCGCATCCGAGCTCGTGGAATCGTTTCTGATCGCGTTCTCGATCATCCGCGCGCACAAGATGCGCTCGCTGCTCACGGCGCTCGGCGTGATCATCGGCATCGTCGCCGTGACGCTCATGGGATCGGCGATCGGCGGGAATCGAGACCGGGTTCGAGCGCAGCCTCTCGGTCATCGGCGACGACATCCTCTATGTCGAGAAGTGGCCGTGGCATCACGTCGACGACTGGTGGAACTACCGGAACCGGCGGACGATGGAAGCGCGCTACGCGGTCGAGCTGCAACGCATCATCGACGCCACGCCGAACTCGCAGCTGGTCATCGCCGTGCCGACGATGAACACGATGCGCAGCGTGAAGTTCGGACAGAACCAGGTGCGCGGCGTCTTCACGCAGGGCACGACTGCCGAGTTCCTCATGACCTCGACGAGCCAGTTCAAGGAAGGGCGGTTCATGACCGAAACGGAGTCGCGCGGCGGCAGGAATGTCGCCATCCTCGGCTATGACGTGGCCGAGGCGCTGTTCCCGAATGGCTCGCCGCTGAATCAAGACCGTGCTCATCGACGGCATCCCGTTCCGCGTCATCGGCGTCTACGCCAAGCAGGGCACGTTCCTCGGCCTCTTCAGCTTCGACACCGAGGTCGTCGTCCCGCTCGGCGCGTTCATGAAAGCCTTCAGCGCGCGACTCGATACGTCGATCCGCGTGAAAGTGAAAGACAAGACTCATATGGAAGCGGCGAAGGGCGAGCTGACCGGCGCGATGCGCCGCGTGCGCGGCCTGCAGCCCGAACAGAAAGACGACTTCTCGATCAACGAACAGGGGGCGCTCCGCTCCACGCTCGATCCGATCAAAGGCGGCATCGCCATGGCCGGGCTCTTCGTCACCGGCCTCGCGCTCTTCGTCGGCGCGATCGGCATCATGAACATCACCTACGTCAGCGTGAAAGAACGGACGCGAGAGATCGGCACGCGCAAAGCCGTCGGCGCGCGGCGCCGCACGATCCTGCTGCAGTTCCTGGTCGAAGCGGTCTGCATCTGCCTCATCGGCGGCGCCGCAGGACTCGCCGCTGTCGTGGCTGATGGTCACCGGCGTGGCCGCGGCCTTCCCGTCCTTCCCGATGAAGTTCTCGGTCGGGCTGGTGATCGATCGGCCTGATCGTGTCGACGTTCACCGGCATCTTCTCCGGCTTCGCACCGGCATTGAGCGCGTCCAGGTTGGATCCGATCGAGGCGCTGCGCTATGAGTGAAGTGCTGTTGTCCGTTATCGGTTGTCGGTTGTCCGGGACTCATTGCCCGGGCGCAACACCCGCGGATCGCCGACAACGGACAACTGACAACCAATTATGAATTTCTCCGAAGTCTTCCGCATGGCCATCACGGCGATCCGAACGAACAAGCTTCGTTCGATCCTGACGATGTGCGGCGTCACGATCGGCGTGTTCTCGGTCATCGGCGTGATGACCGCGCTCAACGCGATTCGCGGGTCGATCGAGTCCGGTCTGAACTTCCTCGGCAGCAACATCTTTCAATTCGCGAAATACCCGGTTCTCAACAATGACGATGACGACAGCTTCGCCAACCGGCGGAACATCGTCCTCGCCGAGGCCAATGAGTTCAAGCGGCTGATGGAAGGTCAGGCGCCGGCGATCGCGCTCAAGATTTTCGACGGCGGCAAATCCGCGGCGTATGGCCGCACGAAGCTGCAGGGCATGACCGTCATCGGTACGAACGAGGCCTTCCTCACCACGAACAGCTACACGCTCGGCTACGGCCGCAACATTTCCGCGGAAGACGTCGACCTCGGGCGGCCGGTGACGGTCGTCGGCCAGAACATTCAGAAGAAACTCTTCGCCAACGAGACGCCGCTCGGCAAGACCATCAAGGTCAATGAACGACCGTATCGGATCATCGGCGTGCTCGGCGAAAAAGGCTCGTCGTTCGGGCAGAGCCAGGACGATCTTATCCTCGTGCCGATCACGAAGTTCTTGTCCGACTTCGGCAGCGCCAACCGCACGATCAACATCGCCATCCAGTCCAGCTCGCAGGCGACGTACAACCAGACGCTGGACAAGGCCATCGGCGCGATGCGCAACGCGCGACGGCTGAAACTCGGGCAACCGAACGACTTCGAGATCTACTCGAACGACACCTTGATCAACGCCTTCGGCCAGGTCGCCGACACGATCCGTGTCGGCGCCTTCGTCATCAGCGCGATCGCCCTGCTCGCCGCCGGCATCGGCATCATGAACATCATGCTCGTGAGCGTGACCGAGCGAACGCGCGAGATCGGCGTGCGCAAAGCGATCGGCGCGCGCCGCCAGGACATCGTCAAACAGTTCCTGCTCGAGGCCGTCGTGCTGTCGGAAGTCGGAGGCCTCATCGGCATCCTCACCGGCGTCATCGGCGGCAACAGCGTTGCGATCTTTTTCGATGTAGCCATGGTCTTCCCCTGGGGCTGGGCCCTCGCCGGACTCATCGTCTGCTCGATCATCGGCATCGGCTTCGGCTGGTATCCAGCCTGGAAAGCAGCGAGTCTGCATCCGATCGAAGCGCTGCGATTCGAGTAAACGTTCGATGCTCCTCAGCGGAGTGCCGCGCAATCAGCGACTCAGCACCAGAATCCTCCTTCACGTTTGGACATCTCGACGCCAGAGATGAACTCATCCGCGCCATATCGTGCGATCAGCGAGAACCACTTCTGGGTCTCGGATGCGCGATGCAATGCAGCCTGGAGGTTCCGGAGGTCCTCGAGCGTGGTGGAGCTGAGACGATCGCGGAGATCACGATTCGCGACTGCTGTCGCTAACGCCGCCGTCGTCCGCAAACCCTCGGACAGTTCGGTCCATTTCGGACGATCGCCGAAAAGATCGTCGTCGAACCCGAATGCGGAGAGAGGCGTGACGCCGATCTCGCGGGCGAGGGCATCCAGCAGCGGCAAGTCGGAAACGAGACCATGACCGCTCCGAAACGCCTCACGACACTCGGGCGACACCCCGCGGTCCACCTTGCCGCGGAAATCCTTCTCCCGAAAATAGGGTACGACCCGCGCGCTGCGCCGGGCCGTGTCCACGATGACGCGCACGAGGTGCCACACGAGCACGAGACCGATCGCGGCAGCGACTCCGCTGATGATCCCCGCCCCTCGCGAGCGGGCAAACCGAAAGTTCTCCACGTTGACGACGACCGTTACAGCCATGCCTCCGATGAACGCGAGGAGAAGGACGACGTGCACCGCCGTGGCGGCGGCTGCACGTCGTCGGAGAACGGTGACTGCTGCGCTCAAGTCGACCATGTGCATTCGACGATTCAGTTCGAACAATCGCTGTTGGCCACGTTGTTGACGGCCGACGCTCCGCCCACTCCCAACCCTGCCAGCCCGCCCCATCCGGCGGGGGTGGGACCGGTCGTGGCCGTCGTGCGCATCAGCGCGGCCCACCACGATGGATTGGCCGTGTTCTTCAACGCCTGCAAGAGAGCTCCTTTCGGTCCGCCGAGAGCGGCGAGCTTCTGCCCTGCCGACAAACCTTCCAAACCACGCGCCGCATAGGCCGAATCGGTAAGAGTGATGTTGCCAAGCTCCCGGGCAGCGAGCTCTCCCCCACCGGCCTCGCCGCCAATGGCTCCTCCCGCCGCCGTCCACCAGAGGATCCCGGTGACCTGTCCTCCTCTGTAGTAGCCGCTGCAGGGATTCACCATGTGCTCCACTCCCATGTGCTCGCGAATCTTCTTCGTGCCATTGAAAGTAATCGTGTCGGCAAATCCAGTCGCCACGTCCGAGACGTGCTGTAGTACGACTTCCCAGTCGACGTTCCACTCCACTTTCTGCAGATCATCCGCCTTTTCGATCACGTCAACACATTCCGAATCGACTCTCCTTCCGTCCGGCAGAGTCGTGATGCATGGGCGCATTCCGGTCGGATCCGTGAAGCTGAGCGGGTTGTTCATCGCATACGCGTACCGATTCCATGACTGAGGCACCATGGCATAACCCAGCTTGGGATCGATGGAGAGAAAGCGTCCGCCGGAAGCCATGTAATAGCGGGCGTGCATATAGTCGACGTCGACGGCATCGTCGGTGGTTCCGTCGTCGTCACGCTCCTGGCCTGTAAACGCGATCCGCTCGTCGAGGACGCGATTGAAGACAAGACTCCCGAACGCGGAGAACCGCGTTCCCGACGTGGAGGCTCCGCTCAGAAGCTGGCCATTGGCGTCGGTCACGAAACGAACCGAGCCGAGATGATCGACGTGGATGTCACGAACGCCGGCCGGGCCGATGGTGTTGCTGAGGAGGCTGCCGCGATACACATAGTCCTTCTTCCAATGCCAGATCGATCCGCCACCGGACGCGTAAGTTCGCTCGAATTCACGCAGAAGATGGTGATCGCGATCGCGCACGGACCACAGCTCGGTTCTGCCTCCGGCGGCCTTGTAATCGATCACACCGGTACGCTCGTTGTCCGCATCGTAAACAAAGACGCGGCCGATTCCCTGTCCATCCATCTTCAACATCATGCTGAGTGGATCGAATGCAAACGTGACCTTGGGGTTGGCCGACAGGTTCTCCATGGTGCGCGGATCCGGCACCTCGATCACGTTCCCCATCTCGTCGTAGCGCACCGGCGCGAGCAGCCTGTTGCTGTGCCAGTCGACACCGACCGGCGTGCCATTGAACGCGGTCCGATTCCCGAACCCGTCATACTCGAATGTCTCTGTCTGGTTGGCGATCTTCGAGGAAAGCAACCTCATCCCGGCGTCGTACTTGAATGAATCCAGGCCGATCGCGGAGATGTTGCCGGCGCCGTCATAGCTGTAATTTCCGCTGTCGCTTTGATTCCCATTCCACTTCCAGTTGATGCTTCGTGGACGAGAAAGGCCGCTCGGATCCGGGGTGATCGTGTCCATCGCGCTGGCGGCCGAGAATTGAACCGTCTTGGGCACGCCGCTGAGGTCATAGGTAACCCGGGCGCGGTTCACACCCACGCCGCCGCCTTCCGTCACCGAAACGAGGTAGCCGTGATCGTGTCCGTAGTTGATCCTCCGGCTCACCGCGTCGGAAATGCCCGCCGTGGGGTAGTCGATCCGGTTCAGATCGCCCAGTGCATCGTAGTCGTACGCCGTAGTCGCACCGAAGAAGGCCTGCGGCGCCCCACCGCTCGCCGGCGCGAGCAATGCCGCGACGGTCTTGGACTTCATCAGGCCGGTGCAGAGGTCGGGAACCGCGCACGCGTCGTAAATGTAGGATGACTTGACGTCGATTGCCTGCGTTCCGTCCGTCCCGGCGGGATTGGGGACGAAGTTGTGGCGCGTGGCGGATTCCAGCCGGTTTCGCCGTCCCGGAGAGTCGGTGTTGCCGAAGTACTGAAACTCCTGCAGCGCTCGCGTACCGTTCCACACATAACGAAGCCGCTCGGCTTTGTCGAACTCGGACGTGAGCGACCACCGCGACAGTCCAGGCTTCCCGGTCGCGTCCACCCACGAGTAGCTGGTGCCGGTGATGTGACCCCGAGCATCGAACTTGTACTTGGCGACCACTTGTCCGTCCGCGGGAGCCGCCTCGCGCAACTCCGGATGGGTGGCAGACTTCATCAGCCCGCGGCCGTCGTAGTCGAGAAAGCGGATCTGTTGCCGGCTGTCTCCCACCGCATTCAAGGTCACGCGGGTGGCGTTGAATTGCGGGTCGTATTGATACTCGGCGTGCGTGACGTCGTCACTGATTTCCACGAGCCTGCCGAAAATGTCGAAGTCCTGCGAGACGCGCGCGACGTTGCCATTCATCATGGCAACGCCTCTTCGCGTCGCTACAACCGTTCGATCGCCAATGTACAGCGTCTCCACGGTCTTGTTGTCCGCGCCCGTCCACTTCGTTTCCCTTCCAAACACGTCATATTCATGGCGGATGGACCCTGGAGCTCCCGTTGGCAAAAGCTCCGATTCCTGCTGCCCCGTGCTGGTGTAAGTGAAGGTCGTCGTGGAGGTGCCGGCGGGCATCGCGTGAGAAATATGGTTCACGCGGCCTTGTCCGTCGAGGCTGAACGACATCGAGGGACCTCCGGTCCGATCGATGCTGAGGAGATTGGCGCCGCCTGCTGTACGCATGCTGTAGGAGTAGGTCTCCGGCGTCCGTCCTCCAGAAGGCGTGACGGTCTTCACACGCCCGAGAACGTCGTATTCATACCTGGTGACGAGACCCGAGGCGTCGGTCGCGGATTGCGCCAGGCCCATTCCTGCTTCGATGTCGGCCTCGAAAGCGGTCACGTAGGGCGCGTCGTTACTGCAGGAGAGGTATTCAGCCTTCGCCTCCGTGCCGTAGCGATAAGCGGTTTCCATGGTGTAGTCGCGTTCGGCGTTGCTGGGAATGACCACCTCATCGCCCTGAATCTGCCAGCTCCCGAGGTGGCCGTCGTCGCCGCCGAAATCCTCCTCGCGGACGATTACATCGTCTCCATCATTCCGGCGAGTGAATACGGCCAGGAGATCATCGGCCCCTTCCGTCGCCAGGATCGCACGCGCGGTGCTGGGCGGCATGGGCAGGCCTCCGGTATTGACGCTTTGCTTAATCTTTCGGCGCGCACGCAGGAATCCGCGCTTCGAGTCATAGTGGTAGCGCGTCGTGATCACCCGGCTCGCTTCGATATCGGACGAGTGCGAGAAGTTCGAGATCAGCCAGGGCTCGTTCGCGCCCGGCAAACCGGTCGGATTTCTCTGCCCCACGCTCCACGACACCTCGGGATTGAAAAGGCGATACTCGATCCGATGATCCCAGTCCGCGGCCGTGGGATGCCCCTTTGAGGCGGCGCGGAAATTGCCGAGAATGTTCCGCTGCCGGAAATGCCCGAGTCCGTCGAAATCGCTATAGAGCCTCTCGATGTACGGCGACTCGGTGATGATCACACCATCATTTCGCGCAAACGATGTCGTGGCCGGATCGTCGTGGTAGCGCGTATGTTCAGAGCCAAGCCGTAGATTGTATTGCGCGCAATCGCCACCGGGAACGCCGGCGTCGCAATCGACGGCGCTGGCTTGATAGGTCGCGAAGTTCGACCGCAGAAGCGTGGCCGTCGTGGGCGAGTCGGCCCGCCTGTAATCGCGGAACATCCGCCGGACGGCATCGCTGAGACTCAGAACGAACGGAGAATCCGCGGCCATGCTCGCCTGGTAGACCTGAGAGGAAAGGTAGCGGCGCTCGGTCGTTCCATCGCGCCGGTTCACGGTGTTGGCGCGATAAAGGTTCGGCGTAAATGGCGCGGCAAACCATTCGCTGCCGAATTCGATATTGTAGTAGTTGACGGTGAGTTTCCCGTTCGGCTCGAGGATCGAGGCCAGATACTCGATGGGTGCGCGGCAGATGAGAGGCTCGCCGAGGTCCCACTGGCCATTGTGATTCGTATCGGAGTCGTCGTACCCGTCGCCATCCGGCAAACCGTCTCCGTCGGCGTCGATCCCGTCCTCATCACGGAACGAGCGCATGTAGCCTTGTCCTGAATAACGCCACACATTGCCAGGAATCGGATTGCCGTTCTCGTCGAGCTGGCGCCGTTCGCGGACACCGAGAAACGAACCGCCGCCATAATTGAGCGCTCCTCCCGGAGTCGGCCCGCAGGGACGAGTCGTCAGCGTGCGCCCGCCATAGGAGTACGCGTAACCGCCGCCCGCGGGTGTCCGGGCCTGTTTGATCCGGCCGGCGATCTTGCTGGTCGGATAGCGGCTATTGATCGGGCAATTGTCGCTCGGTGCCGTGTAATCGGTGCAGAAGGTATAGAAGACCCCGTTGCTTTGATCCTCATCGCCGCGGTTGTACTCGAACTGCCATTTCCCAGCCTCCTGCGGAAGAGTGATCGAACGAAGCGTCTTCACGGAGATCGTCTTGTCGGCATTGAAGGGATAGATCAGCCCCGCGCCCGTCCACGGCCGGACGGTCGTGCGGAACATGTCGAAGTTGTTGCCGTAGTCCATCGTATAGAGAACGCTGCGATCTCCCTGAGGTCCGGCCAGTTCGACCTTCAGGAGACGCTCGCCGATGGACGGGATCAGATCGGAATAGCGATCGATCTGGAAGGTCAGCTTGTGCTGCCTCACCACGTGAAGATTGCCACGGTCCGCTGCGTTGTAATACGGATTCGCGCGCGACTCGCTGTTCGGGACCGTACCCTCTACGTAGTCCCAAACCCACGTGCCGGAATGGGGCTTGGCCTCGGGTGTCCTCTCGATCAACAGAACGTTGCCGAAGGGATCGGCCGTCCATTTCAGATTCCACATGGCTCCCCAGGTATTGCAGCGGTCGACGCACTCGAAATGCTTGACCGTGCCATCCGGAAGATCGACTTCCCGAATCAGGGGATTGTTGTCGACGAGCCGCATGCGCAGATAGGAGTTGTCATGCGTGAACATTGGTCCCGAACATTGAGGATCGAATCGCGTCGGGCAATTGGGCGGAGTGGCGTGCATCCCCGGCTGGAAGGTGTGCGCCGCGCCCTGGCTATCCGTGTACGTGCCTCCCCGGTACCACTCCGTGCTCGGATCGGCGGCAAACCGCTCCACCGCGACGAACCACCCCGCGCCGGCGTTTCCCGCGGGCACGGCTTCACTGCCCAGGTACGTGTCGCCCGACGGCGGATCGAGGCCGATGACGAAGAGAGTGTATGGACGCCACCCCACGCCGTCGAAGTCGATCAGCCGCGTCTCGTAGGTCGGCGAAGGAACGTTGACGCCGTAGTAGTCGATCGTGGACCAGAAGTCGGGTGAATAGTGCAGCCCAAAGCTGTAGGTCAGGGTTCCGTTCGTCTTGTAGGTCGGACCGAGTGGGACGTCGAGCATCAGTTCTCCCGTCAACGTGTTGACGGAGTCGAATTCGTTGACCTGGTAGGCGATGTTCGGATTGAAGCCCTTCGCCAGGACCGTGTCGATGCCGGCCTGCACGCTCACCGCGAACAGCAGCAGCAAAGCCGCGGCAACGGCACGAAGCATCGCGGCGCGACGTGAATTAGAAAGTCGAATGTTCTTGTGCGTCATGGTTGTCCTCCTCACTCTCGGAACGCGGCGGCAGGTACGTCATCCCGAGGTGCTCGGGATGACGGCCATACGCTTCATCGTCAGAGATGAGGTTTCGTCTTGACGTCGGGTACAATCGCGCGGTATTCCGCCTCGGTCAACTCCTTCAGGATCTGTGTGACGATCTGCCCATTTTTGTACTGAATCGTGAGCCCGTAGTAGAAGCGTTTCGGATCGTATTGATGCGGGCTTTTCGATACGTCGACGACTCGCAGTTCATAAACCGACTGGTAGGTGCCGCTGCCGAGTCTGGCGCTCGGCTGCTTGATGCCGGAGTCGGTCTTGAATAGTCCCGGTCCGTCAGACACAAAAATCGAGCCGCCGGTTCGCGCCACATGGCCCGGATCGTCAGGGTCCTCAGCTTTACCCGTTCGAGACTCATTGGCCGGCGCAGCGTGGATCAACGCGTCGCGCTCGATGCTGTAGTGGCTCAGATCGTCGCCGGGATCGAACGTGATCTTAACGTCGAAGTTGTAGTGGAATCCTCCAAACTTGTTGTTCTCAACGCCGAGCGTCGCCGGAACACCGGGGTGTTGCACCGCATTGGGGCCGCTCTCGACAAACGAAAACCCGGTGACCGCAAGTCCATTCGGATCGACGAGGTTCATCGGTCGGTCCATGGCATAGACGTATCGGTTCCACGACTGCGGACGCGCCGGATTCGAGGAATCGATCATGTCGGCGGACAGAAAGCGCCCTGCCGCGGATGAGTAGTAGCGCGCGTGCATGTAATCGATGTCCGCGCTGCCGTCGGTCGTGCCGTCATCGTCACGCTCATGGCCGGTGAACGCCATGCGCTCGTCGAGAGCACGATTGAAGGCGAGCCCACCAAAGGGCATGTACCTCACCCCCGAAGTGGATGCTCCGGCAAGAAGGTGGCCGGCGGCGTCGGTCACGAAACGGATCGATCCAAGATGATCGACGTGAATGTCTCGGACTCCGCCCGGGACGATGGTGTTGCACAATACCGCGCCGCGGTAAACATAGTCTTCCTTCCAATGCCAGACGGGCGCTCCTGATCCCGGGAACGTACGCTCAAAGTCGCGCAGAACGTGATTTTCCTGATCTCGGACGGACCAAAGCTCGCGTCGGCCGCCCACTGCCTTGTAATCGATGACGCCGATTCGTTCGTTATCCACGTCGTAAACGAAGACTCGCCCGATTCCCTCGCCGTCCATCTTGATCATCTTGCTCAATGCGTCGAAGACGAACGTCACCTTAGGGCTCGCCGGTGGATTATTGAAGATCCGCGTATCCGGCATTTCGATGACATTGCCAATTTCGTCGTACCGAACCGGCGTCTGCAGCCGGTTACTATGCCAATCGACGCCGGTTGAGGCTCCATTGAACTTGGTCCGATTGCCAAAGCCGTCGTATTCGTAGGTCTCCGAGCGGTCGGCGACCGTGGCCGAGACCAGCCTCAGCCCCTTGTCGTACTTGAATCTGTCCGGACCGATCGCCGAGATGTTTCCTGCACCGTCGTAGACATAAAGGCCACTGTCGCTTTGATTCCCGGCCCACTTCCAGGTGATGCTCCGTGGCCGCGGCATCCCGCTCAGATCCGCCACAAACGTGTCCGACACGTTCGGGGCTGACAACTGCACCACGTTCGGTTGTCCGTTGAGATGGTAGGTGAGCGACGCCCGCTGGACTCCGGCGCCGGCTCCCTCTCGCACCGCGGTCAGATACTGATGGTCATGGGAGAAATGAATCGCCCGCGCCGGGGCATCCGCGATTCCGGCCACTGGATAGTCGATGCGCTCGAGGTCACCAAGCGAGTCGTATGCGTATCCGACCGTGGCGCCGAAAAAGGCCGCCATCGCTGCATTGTTGGCCGCCTGCGTAGACGCCGACGTCGCCGCACTCTTCACCTGTCCGGTACAACCCGTAGGGGTATCGCAGAATTGATAGACATAAGATGTGGTGACGTCGATCAGACGCGTCCCATCCGTGCTCGCCGGATCGGAGACGAAGTTATGCCGCGTGCCCGAGGCGAGCCGATTTCGTTTACCGGCCGCGTCGTCCTTGGAGTTGAACTGAAACTCCTGAAGCAATTGTGTTCGGTTCGAGACCGTGCGGAGTCTCTCCGCCTTGTCGAACTCCGAGCGCAACGACCAACGCGACAGGTCCGGCTTTCCGGCGGGAGTCACCCAGGAGTAGTCGGTGTCCGTGACATGGCCGCGGGCATCGACTTTGTACTTCACCACGACCTGCCCAGTGGCCGGTGCGGCCTCCCGAAATTCGGGATGCGTGATCGACTTCAACACTCCTCGGCCGTCGTAGTCGAAAAAGCGATCCTGGTCATGCGAGTCGCCTTCCGCATTGAGCGTCGCTTTCGTCAACTTGAACTGAGGATCGTATTCATAGGCTCCGTGCGTCACGTCATCATTGACTTCGGTCAAACGTCCGTGGATGTCATAGTTCTTGGTCACACGGGCCACGCTTCCGGAATCGAGAGCGACTCCGTGTCTCGTCGTGACCGATTCCCGATCGCCTTTGTAAGTCGTATCCGCGAACTTACCGTCGGCTCCGGTTCGTTTGGTCTCCCGATCAAACACGTCATATTCGTGACGAATGGTCCCAGGACCGCCGGTCGGAAGAATTTCCGTATCGACCTTGCCCATGGAGGTGTAGGTATAGGTCGTCGTCGACGTACCGGCGGGCATGACGTGAGAAGTGTGTTTCAGCCTCCCCTGTCCATCGAAAGCGTACGTCATCGAGGCTCCGCCTGACCGGTCGATGGTCAAGAGATTGGCCGCGCCCGAGGTGCGGACGGTATAGGTATACGTTTGGGCAACGAGTCCACCGGGCGGCGTCACACTCGTGACGCGGCCGAGAGTGTCGTAGGCGTAGGCGGTGCTCAGCCCCGAGAAGTCTGTCGTCGTCGTGGCGAGCCCCGAGGCCGCGTCGATCTCGGCCGCGGCGGCCTGCAAATAGACATTATCGGTATCGCAGGCCAGGTATTCGGTCTTCGCTTCGGTGCCGAACCGATACGTCGTATCGATCGCGTAATCGCGCTCGGCGTTGGCCGGGATGACCACTTCATCGTTGTCGATCTGCCAGGCACCGAGGTGCCCGTTGTCGCCACCGTAGTTCTCCTCCCGGATTACGACGTCATCATCGCCCTCGTTGCGCCGCGTGAACACGGCCAGAAAGTCGTCCGCTCCCTCGGTGGCGAGGATCGCGCGCGCGGAATTCGGCGGCATCGGCAGGCCGCCGGTGGACGTGCTCTGCTTGATTTTCCGTCGTGCCCGCAGGTAGCCGCGCTTCGAGTCGAAGTGATAACGGGTGGTGATCGCCCGGCTCGCTTCGAGATCCGAAGTGTGTGTGTAGTTCGAGATCAGCCACGGCTCCGAGGCCGCCGGAATGCCGCTCGGGTTCCTTTGTGGTGGAGCCCAGGACACGGCGGGATTGAAGAGCTGGTACTCGATGCGATGGTCCCAATCGGCCGCCGTCGGATGGCCCTTCGACGCCGCGCGGAAATTTCCGAGGATGTTCCTTTGGCGAAAATGCCCGAGGCCGTCAAAGTCGCTGTTGAGCGTCTCGATGTACGTCGGCTCGTTGACGATGACTCCGTCGTTCCGGGTGACGGGAGTCGTCGCCGGATCATCATGAAATCGGACATGCTCCGAGCCCACCCGCAGGTTGTATTGCTGACAGTCGCCTCCGGGCACACCGACATCGCACTCCACAGCGCTCGCCTGGTAGGTGGCAAAGGACGATCGCAGGAGCGTGGCCGAGGTCGGAGGATCTGCGCGTCGGTAATCGCGGAACATCCGCCGGACTGCATCGCTCAAACCAGTGACGAACGGCGAAGTCGCGGCGACGTCTGCTTGATAGATCTGTGTCGAAAGGTAGCGGCGCTCGGTGCTGCCGTCGCGGCGCGTGACTATGTTGGAGCGATGAAGGTTCGGCGTGAACGGCGCCGCGAACCAATCGCCACCGAACTCCAGGTTGTAGTAATTGATCGTCAGCTTGCCGTTAGGCTCCAGCGTCGCGGCCAGATATTCGTTCGGCGAACGGCAGAGCAAGGGCTCGCCGATTTCCCATCCGCCACTTTGATTCAGGTCGGCGTCGTCCCAGCCGTCACCGTCGGGAATGCCGTCTCCGTCGACATCCTCTCCGTTGTCGTCGATAAACGCGCGGAAATATCCGGTGCCCGAATAGCGCCAGACATTTCCGGCAATGGCGGCGCCGTTTTCGTCGAGCTGCCTACGCTCACGAACGCCAAGGAACGAACCTCCTGCGAAGTTCTGCGCGCCGCCGGCGGTAGGGCCGCAGGGCCGCGTCGTCAACGTACGTCCACCGTATGCGTAGGAGAAGCCACCTCCCGCCGGAGTCCGCGCCTTACTCACGCGGCCGGCGAGCTTGCTCGTCGGATAACGCGCGTTGACGGGACAGTTGTCGCTCGGCGCCGTGAAGTCACTACAGAACGTGTAGATGGGCGCGTTGATTGGATCTTCATCGCCTCGGTTGTACTCGAATTGCCACTTCCCAGCGTTTGCAGGCAGCGTGATCGAACGCAGGACTTTGACCGAGATCGTCTTGTCGGCGTTGTTGAACGGGTAAATGAGTCCAGTACCGGTCCATGGACGTACGGTCGTGCGAAAAATGTCCATGTTCGCGCCGTAATCGAAGGTGAAGAGCATCGTGCTGTCACCATCGGGTCCCGCCAGCTCGGCTTTGAGAAGACGCTCTCCTGTCGAGGGGAGGAGGTCGGAATAGCGATCGATCTGAAACGTGAGCGTATGCCGGCGTATCGTTCGCAGATCGCCATGATCGGAGGCGCGATAGTACGGATTGGGACGGCTCTCGCTATTCGGGACCGTCGCCTCGATGTAGTTCCAGATCCAGGTGCCGGATTGTGGCTTCGCCTCGGGTGTCCGCTCGATCAGAAGCACGTTTCCAAACGGATCGGCCGTCCACTTCAGATTCCACATCGCATTGGTGGTGTTGCACCGCGCCACGCATTCGAAGTGTTTGACCGTGCCGTCCGGAAGGTCGACTTCGCGAATGAGCGGATTGTCGTCCACAAGACGCATCCGAAGGTAAGAACCGTCATGCGTGAACATCGGTCCTGAACATTGCGGGTCGAAGCGTGTGGAGCAAACCGGAGGCGTGGCGTGCATCGACGGCGTAAAGACATGTGCCGCACCGCGACTGTCCGTGTACGTGCCGGCTCGATACCACTCCGTGCTTGGATCCGCGGCGAATCGCTCGACGGCCACGAACCACCCGACGCCGGCATTTCCCACGGGAACGGCCTCGCTCCCCAGATAGGTATCGCCCGAAGGTGGATCGAGGCCGATGACGAATAGCGTGTAAGGACGCCAGCCCACGCCGTCGAAATCGACGAGGCGAGTCTCGTAGGGCGGCGTCGAAACATTGATGCCGCTGTAGTCGATGTACGACCAGAAGTCCGGCGTGTAATGAAGTCCGAAACTGTAGCTCAGCGATCCGTTCGTCTTGTAGGTCGGACCGAGAGGCACGTCGAGCATCAGCTCCCCGGTCAAGGTATTGACGGAGTCGAATTCATTGATCTGGTAGGCGATGTTCGGATTGAAGCCCTTCGCCAGAACCGTGTCGATGCCGGCCTGCACGCTCACCGCGAACAGCAGCAGCCAAGCCGCGGCAACGGCACGAAGCATCGCGGTGCGTCGTGAGCGGGAACGGTGAATGTCCTTGTGCGTCATTTTCGTTCCCCTCACTTTTCGAACGCGGTGGCAGGTACATCGTCAGAAGCGTGCGCAGGATCGGCCGCCGGCGGCTTCGTCGCTTGCGCGAACTGCGTTGCCGGTGAAGGCGCGAGTGCCACGCTCGTGTCCGCCGAGCGGAAGGTGGCCAGAACGCCGACCCATTGCGTATTGGCTCCGACCGAAACGTTGTGTCCGTAGTTGCCGGTCGCGGAGACGATCCGGTCGTGCATGGCCGCGCTCAGGTTCAAGCCGATCTGCCGGTCCTGAATCTCCGTGAACCCGTTATCGGGAGCGGAGAACCCGGTTTGACCGTAGACGGCGAAGCCGCTGACGAGCAGCTCTTTCGACTGATAGGTCGTCGTGTTGCCGCTGGCGATCGTGCCGTTCAGCACCGAGGCCTGGCCGTCGAACGCCGTACGCTCGAGAGGTGATGTCGTCGCGATTCCCGTGTACTCCGCCAGCTCGAGAATCTGGTCGCGGAACGAGCTCGTCGTGAAGGTCTCGGAGGTCCGTCCGCCGGGATTGTTCGGGTAGTAGTAGATCGAGCTCTTGACGTTGTTCCACTCGTAGGTCACCGCGAGCTGCCAGCCGGCCGGCGGCGTAAAGACCGCGACCGGATAGGCATTGTTCGACGCCGAGATCACGGCGACGAGCAGGCTGCCGCCCTGCGTCGGTTGCGCCCAGGTGGTGGTGACGCTGGTCATGGAGTTCGCGCTGTTCGCCGCCGTCTGCCGTCTCGCGATCTGCGTGGACGACGTCACGGTGACCGTCGCGGCGTTGCTGTTGACGCTCGTCGTGCCGTTGCAACTGCTCGTGACGCGCACCCAGTACGACTTCGTCACTGTCAGCGCGGGAGTCGTGAACGTGCTGCTGTTCGTGCCGACCGGAGTCGTCGTCGTGCCGCTGGCGCCTTCGTACCACTGATACGTGAATGGCCCGCTGCCGCTCGCCGTCACCGAGAGCGTGGCCGTCGCACCGCTGGTGATCGACTGCGACAACGGCTGCGTTCCGATTCCGACGGGAGTGCAGACCGTCACCGTCGCCGTCGTGCTGTTGGCGTTACTGCAGGTATTCGAGACCTTGACCCAGTAATTCGTCGTCACGGCCGGTGTGACCGCGAGACTGTTGCTGTTCGTTCCGACCGGAGTCGTCGTCGTAGGAGCGGCGCCCTGGTACCACTGATAGGTCAGCGGAGTACTTCCGCTGGCGGTCACCGTGATCGTCGTCGACTGATTGGCGTTGACCGTGCGCGACGTCGGCTGTGCGGTGATCGCCGCGGGATTGCAGACCGTTACCGTGGCCGTGGCGCTGTTCGTGACGCCGCAGGCATTCGAGATCCTGACCCAGTAGCTCGTCGTCGCCGAAAGCGCGGGGGTCGTGAACGTCGTGCTGTTCGTTCCAACCGGCGTCGTCGTCGATGGCGCGGTGCCCTGGTACCACTGATACACGAGAGTGCCACCGCCACCCGCGGTGACGGAGAGCGTGGCCGATTGTCCGGAGGTCACCGTTGGCGATTGCGGTTGCGCGGAGATCGACGGCGCGGTCGTGCAGGCCGCGGCGGGATCGATCGACTTGAACGTGGCGATGAGACCGAGCCATTGCGCGCTTGCGCCGGCGCTCGCCGTATGACTGAACGCTCCGGCCGCGCTCACGATCCGTTCGTGTACCGCCGCGGTCAACGTGTAGCCGGCGACCTGTTCCTGCGCTTCGACGAACGAATCGCTGGGATTGGAGATCGTCGTGACGGCATTCACACCGAGAGCCGAGAACAGGAGCTCCTTCGGTTGACTCGTCGTAATCGTCGTGCCGGTTGAAACCGTTCCGTTCTCGACCGTGCCGTGGCCATCGAATGCGGTGCGGTCGAGCGGCGACGCGGCGACGGCACCGACGTATTCGAAGAGTTGCAGCGTCTGATCGCGGAACGAAGGACTCGCCGCGAAGGTCTCCGTCGTGCGGCCGCCGGGATTGTTGGGGTAGTAGTAGATGGCGTTCTTGATGTTGTTCCACTCGTATCCGACGGCGAGCTGCCAGCCGAGCGGTGTCGTGAACGTTCCTACCGGCGTCGCGGTGTGCGTCGCAGACAACACGGCGACGAGCAAACTTCCGGGCTGCGTCGGCCGCGTCCAGTTCGTCGTCACTGAGGTCAGCGACTGCACGCCTGTGGCCGCGAGCTGGCGGCGCGTGATCTGCGTGACGGTCGTCAACGTCGCTGCACTGCTGTTGACGCTCGCCGTGCCGTTGCACGAGCTCGTCACACGCACCCAATAGGTCTTGTTCGCCGTGAGCGCGGGGCTCGTGAATGTGCTGCTCGTCGCGCCGGCAACCGGAAGGGTCGTGTTGCCGCTCGCTCCTTCGTACCATTGATAGGTGAACGGACCGCTGCCGCCCGCGACCACGTTCAACGTGCCGCTGGTGCCGCTGACGATGATGTCGGATTGCGGCTGCGTTTGAATGACCGGGTAATTGCAGACGGTCACCGTTGCCGCATTGCTGGCGGTGCTGCTGCAGGCATTGCTGACATTCACCCAGTAGCTCGTCGTCACCGTCGGCGTCACCGTCACGGAGTTGCTGTTCGTTCCGATCGGCAACGCGATCGACGGTGGCGTCCCCTGGTACCAGCCGTAGTTCAGCGAACCACCGCCGCTCGCGGTCACGGCGAGATTTGCCGACTGTCCCGAGTAGATGATCGTGGAGCCGGGTTGCACGGAGATCGCCGGTGGCGGCGTGCAGACGTCGAGCTGCGTCGTCTTGGTCGTGTTGAGATACGTCGCCGTGATGTGCGTCGCCGTGCGGACGCTGACATTGGCGGGCGTGACGATGAAGGTCACCACGCGCTCGCCCGGCGCAACGAAGACATTCGCCGGAACGGTCAGCGCCGCCGGAGTGTCGTTGGTCAGTGGGATGGTCACGCCGTGCTCGGTCGCCAGGCCGAGGGTCAGCGTGCCTACGGCCGTGTTGCCGACGACGACCGGCGACGGAGTGAACGTGAGCGACACGAGAGGAGGCGCCGGTGCGTAGCCCTGCACGACGTCATAGGCCTGGAGATCGGCGCATTCGTTTTTGTCGATGGCGATGCCGAAGGCGCGCGTGATGAACGATGCCGCCTGCGCGCGGTCGACCGTGCGGTCGGGGCAGAACTCGCTCACGCCGCAACCATTCGAGATGCCGCGGGCCTTGATGTCGCTGATCCAGCTCGCGAGCGGATGCTGCGGGCAGGGCGCGTCGCCGAAATCGAAATGACAGGCCGGCGGCTGATACGAAGCGCCGTTGGCGGCCTTCAGCACGAACACGGAGAGATCGCCGCGCGTCAGCGCCGCGTCGGGAGAGAACGTGGCCGTGTTCGCGGTGACGCCGTCCGCCTTGAGCTGCGCGATCCACGCCGCCTGCGGATGGGTGCAGGGAACGTCGGTGTAAGGCGCTGTCACGCAAGCCGGCGGATTGAACGACGCTCCGCGTTTCGCGGCGACGAGCCACGGCGCGATCTGCGCGCGTGTGAGCGTCGTCTGCGGGCAGAAGTTCAGCCCGTTGCACGCGCCGGCGACGCCGGCGTGCAGGATCGACTCGATCGATCCGTAGGCCCAGAAGTTGACCGGCACATCGTTGAAGCTCTTGCCGACGTGAATCGTGATCGGGCTGCCGGGTGTCGGCGCGCCGGAGGAGAGATAGGTCTCCTCGAACGAAACATCATTGTGCAGTTGATTCGCATTCCGCGACGCGGCGTTGCTCTGGATCTCGACGACGTAGCACTTGCCAGCGGACCAGCAGTCGGACGTGCCCGTGGCGAGGTCGTACGCGGAGACAAAATCCTTGAAGCGCGGATTGGCGTAATTCCAATCGGTAGAGGTCCAGTTGCGCGACAGCACCGAGACCGGATTCGCCGACGCCGTCGTCGACCACTGCGGCTCGACGACCGCGGTTTCGCCCGGCTCGAGAATTCCGTTCAGATTGCCGTTCGGCGTCGACCACTTGTTGTCGGCGAAATACGACTGAATGTGCGTGTCGACGACGCCGTCGCCCACCTTCGTGAAGACCGGCGGTCCAACCGGCACGGTCTGGCTCACCGTGGCCGATGCTCCTTCGGCGTCCGTCTCTTTCAACGTGACGCTGTAGCAACCCTCGGCGAGGTAGTGCTTCGTGACCAGCGCGCCGGTGTTGTTGGTGCGATCGCCGAAGTTCCACTCCCAGGTCTGGATGTTGTCGCCGTCATCGACGGACCCTTCGACGCCGAACGTGCAGTCGAACAGCTTGCAGTTCACCCGGATCTTCGGCACCGGAGGCGCGTTGACGACATTGACGACCTGCGAGACGTAGCCCACCTCCCCGCCCGGATCCGTGAGCCGCAGCGTGACCGTGTACTGGCCGACGTTCGGGAAGAGATGCGTGATCGTCGTCGGGCCGGACGTCACGCCGGTCATGCCGTCGCCGAAGTCCCATTCGTAGGGTCCCGGCGCAAACGGCGGATCGGCGTGAATGTCGAAATCGTCCGTCGAAGTCGAAGGATCGAATGTGTAGGCGCGAACACCCGGATCGTTGCGCGCGAACGTGAACGCGGGATGCGGCGGTGCGTTCACCGCGGTGGCAACTTTGGCGAAGAGATGCTCGATGCCGTCGCCGTCGCGAACCGAGACCCGCACCGGATAAGTCCCGCTCCGGTAATACGCCTCACCGTACGGCTGGCAGTACGGATAGCAGGAGATGAAGCCCCAGGTTCCGCAGGTGTAGAGACAATCGCTCCGGTTGTCGCCGAACTTCACGTGCACCTGCGCGGCTTCCGGTCCGCCGGGAAAGGAGCGCAGCGAGTTGTAGTCGATGTTCACGCCGGCGCCGAGGCCGTCGACGGTGAGCGTCCACTCGAGGTTCTGTTGAAACACGACGTGGGCGATGTACGTCCCCTCGGCCGCGTTGCCCGAGTAGTAATCGGCGCGCACGTGAACGGTGTACGTTCCCTGCGCGTGATACTGATGAAACGCGCGGGGCCCGGCGACGAACACGGGACTCCCATCACCGTAGTCCCAGGTGTACGAGCGGATTCCATTCGCTTCGGTCGGAATGGCGTCGAAGAGATAGTCGCCGCCGTGAACCTCGGCCACGATCTGAATCCCGTTCTCGAGCAGCACCTGCACGGTCGCCTCGGAAGGCTCTCCCGGCCGCGTCGAATCGGTGATCGTGTACGTGAACGCGTCTTGCGCGAGCGCCATCGGCGTGTACGTGATCGACTGGCCGTTCACGGCGACGGTGCCGCTGCCCGCCGACGACGTCCCCTGAATCGTGGTCGTCGAGGGAGATGGAATGATGTCGTTTTCGAGAACGGCCTTCGTGACCGGCTGACCGATGCTCGTGATGTAGAGAACGTCGTTGACCGCGGCGAAGCTCGAGCCCGGAGGCGCCGTGTTACTGCAGAGATCCGCGGCGAACGATGCCGGCAGGAAGAACGACAGCAAGAACAACCCAATCACGACTCGAAACCGGTTCATGAAGACCTCCGAAGCGATGCGTCTTGGAGGTCACGCTACGCGCGGCATTTCGCCGGCGACTACAGAAAGGGGACGAGTCTCACGAACCGAGGGACGAACGCGTCGAATCGCGTGAAAATTGGTGATTGGTGGAACGGTGAGGAGTGCGAGGAAACGCGGACATCGCGAGCGGCGATGAGTTGCGCTCAACCGCGACGCGGCTTCGACGCGGCGGCGGTCTTCGGTGACACGAGACGCCCGAGGCGGCGCATCCGTGTGAGAAGGCTCTGCAACTCCGCTTCGCCAAAGAGATTGATGACGGCATCGTGCGCGCGGTTCCACGCTTCGAACGCTTTGGAAAGAGCCGCGTGCCCTTTTGGCGTGAGTTGCAACGCCGTGACGCGTTTGTCTCCGCTCGTTTCCCGTTTCACCAGACCGCGGCGCACCAGACCTTCGAGATCGCGCGAGATCGTCGAGCGCTCCAGGTCGAGCGCCTCGGCCAGAGCGGCGATGGACGTGTTCGCGCCGTAGCTGATGGCCGCGAGCAGCGGCAGTTGCACGGCGGTGATTCCGACCGCGCTCAGGCTGCGGTCGTAGTGCCGGGTCACGGCCCGGGCGGCGTTGCGGAGGTTGATGCTGGCGCAGTATTTCGCCATGTGCAGCGCCTGATCGGGTGTGACTTTCCGTAACGTCATCAAACTTCTCGCTAACATCATACAACCAGTCTGGACGATCCCGGGATGAAGCGTGTATATACACGTAAAGACACATTTCAGGAGCGGACGACAACATGGGATCGCAGACCGGTTCTCACGCAGTCGAGCAGCAAACGAGCGAGGGTCGCTTACACGGGATCCTCGAGCGGACGCGCCGGCAACTCGGTGCGCTCCGGCGGGAAGCCGTCGATCGGGCCCTTTCGGTCCGGCAAGTGCTCCCTCGCTACCTCACCCTCCTCGCCATCAAGAGCAAGGAACGCGTCAGTCTCCTGCGCATGGAAGACGTCGATTGGCTGGAAACGGCCGGCAACTACATCCGCCTTCACTCCGGCCGTTGTTCCCATCTGCACCGCGAGGCGCTGGTGAGCTTCGAACCGCGACTCGATCCGCGTCGCTTCGTCCGGATTCACCGATCGATGATGGTCAACATCGATCGCGTCGCCCACCTGGAACCGACCTTCCGCGGTCAATACGTAGTCATCCTGCGCGACGGAACGCGCCTCGTGATGAGCGCACCGTACCGGTCGCGGCTGCAAACCATCGTCGGCGAATTCTAGGCCGGCACGGCCGAGGGGCTAGGGGGGCTAGGGGCTAGGGGGGCTAGGGGCTAGGGGCTAGAGGCTAGGGGCTAGAGGCTGGAACGGCGAACGTCTGGTCCCCAGCCCCTAACCCCCAGCCCCTAGTCCCTCCTCGATTTCCCGCGCGAGGAATTCGTAAGCAAATCAGGGGTTTAACCGCGCGCATGCAGCAATTTCGATACGACATCCGCAACGTAGCCATCATCGCCCACGTCGACCACGGCAAGACCACGCTCGTCGACGCGCTCCTCAAGCAGGCCGGAGCCGTCCGCGCGAACCAGCAGATCGACGAACGGGTCATGGACTCGAACGATCTCGAGAAGGAGCGCGGCATCACCATCCTCGCCAAGAACACGTCGATCCGCTACTTCGTCGATCAGCCCGACGCCCTCGGCCATCCGGTGCATCACGAAGCGACGCACACGCGCCAGCGGTCACGACCTTCCCGCCGAATTCATTCATCCGACCGAGGTGAAGATCAACATCGTCGACACGCCCGGGCCACGCCGACTTCGGCGGCGAGGTCGAGCGCGTCCTGTCGATGGTCGACGGCGTCATCCTCCTCGTCGACGCCGCCGAAGGACCGATGCCGCAGACGCGCTTCGTCCTGCGCAAGGCGCTGGCCCTCGGGCTGCTGCCGATCGTCGTCATCAACAAGATCGACCGCACCGACGCGCGGCCGACCGAAGTCGTCAACGAAGTGTTCGATCTGATGATCGAGCTCGGCGCCTCCGACGAACAGATCGACTTCCCGATCCTCTACGCCATCGGACGCAAGGGCATCGTCCGCCACGAGCTCGCCGACACGACCGAAGACTGCCGTCCGCTGTTCGACGCCATCCTCAAGCGCATCCCGCCGCCCGCCGGGCTATGCCGATGCGCCGCTGCAGCTCCTCGTCTCGCGCCATCGACTACAACGAATACGTCGGCCGCACTCGGCATCGGCCGCATCCAGCGCGGCAAGATCCGACAGGGCGACCGACGTCATCCTCATCCTCCGCGACGGCACGCACAAGAAGGGCCGCGTCACGAAGCTGATGGGCGTTCGAAGGACTGAAGCGCGCAGAAGTCGAAGAAGCCGCGGCCGGCGAGATCGTCGCCGTCGCCGGCTTCTCCGATGTCGAGATCGGCGAGACCTTCACCGCCGCCGACGCTCCGGAGCGCCTCGAGCCGATCGCCATCGACGAGCCGACCGTCTCGATGTACTGGATGGTCAACGACTCGCCGTTCGCCGGCACCGAAGGCAAGTACGTCACCTCGCGCAACATCAAGGAACGCCTCGACCGCGAGCTGCGCAAAGACGTCGCGCTGCGCGTGCGCGAGACCGAGCATGGCCGACACGCTTCGAAGTCAGCGGCCGCGGCGAGCTGCATCTCTCGATCCTCGCCGAGAACATGCGCCGCGAAGGCTACGAGTTCGCGCTGTCGCGCCCGCAGGTCATCCTGAAGAACATCGACGGCCAGACCATGGAGCCGTACGAAGCGCTCGTCGTCGACATCGACGAAGCGCACGTCGGCGCGATCATGGAGAAGCTGCAGCAGCGCCGCGGCGAGATGACCGACATGGTCAACCCCGGCACCGGCCGCGTCCGCATCGAGTTCAAGATCCCGACGCGCGGCCTCTTCGGCATCCGCACCGAGTTCCTCTCCGAAACGCGCGGCACCGGCCTGCTGTACCACACGTTCCTCGAGTACGGCCCGTATCGCGGCGAGATCGCCAGGCCGCAACCGCGGCGCGCTCATCGCGAAGGAAGCGGGCGACACGACCGCCTACGCCATCGAGCCGCTCCAGGAACGCTCGACGCTCTTCCTCGGCCCGGGCAACAAGGTCTACGGCGGCCAGATCGTCGGCGAGAACTCGCGCGACGTCGACATGGTCGTGCAGGTCTGCCGCAAGCCAAGCACCTCACCAACATGCGCGCCTCCGGCTCCGACATGGCCGTCAAGCTCACCCCGCCCGCGCATCATGACGCTCGAGCAGATGCCTGGAGTGGATCGAAGACGACGAGCTGGTCGAAGTGACGCCGGAGTCGATCCGCATCCGCAAGATGATCCTCGATCACTCGAAACGCGAGGTCGCCGCGAAGAAGGTAAAGAAGGCCGCCGCCGCGGAAGACTAGCCGGGCCGGCACGGCCGGCTGCGCTGGAGGCCACAAGGCTGGACGCACGCGCGGGTGATCCGAGGCGTCGTTCATGCTTCCGCGCGCGTGTTCTGCTCACGAAATCACGAGCGGAAACACGATCAACGCCAGGTCCCACACCAGGTGCGCGCAAAGCGATGGGATGAGACTCCCGGAGATCGCGCGCAACGCCGACCAGTACACACCGCACACGAACGCGACGCCGACAAGTAACAGCGATCCGGACGGCGCGTGGACGATCGCATAGACGCCTGCGGTCGCGAGCACGCCCGCTCGGATCATCGACTGCTGAAACACACCGCGCCACAACATTTCTTCGGCGACGACGACGGGCATGATGGTGGCGATCAACACCGCCAGGGTTCTGTGCGACAGGAACCGCTCATAGATGAGGTGCGTTGCCGTTCCGAGCGACGGAGCCGAGCGAACCACGAGCGGGAAGAACAAGTAGGTGACGCCGACCATCGCCGCCGTGGCAAGCACTGACAATCCCGCGATCGCTGGCGTCACGCGTAGCAGTGGGCGCACCGCGCTCCATTCACGCCAGGCCACGATCGCCGCGCTCGTCACCGCTAACACCGCGATGACGACCAGCGGATCCCCGAAACGCGCGGCAGCCATGACCAAGAGCCAAAGGATGGGAATGGCGAACTTCATCGGCTTCGATTGCGTTTGATCCAGTCAGTCGACTTACCGAAGTGCGTCAAAGCCTCGCTTGGTCTTCGATCAGTTGACGACCAGCGTTCGATGCTCCCGCTCCGCGGCATAGCTCAGGCAGGCGAGGACGTCTTCGTGGGTGAGGTACGGGAAGTCTCGAAGAACTTCCGCTTCAGTCATGCCCGCGGCGAGATACGACAGCACATCGTAAACAGTGATCCGCATCCCCCGGATGCACGGCTGTCCTCCGCGTTTGCCAGGTTCGATCGTGATGATGCCTTCGTGCGACACGCAGAGATTCTACCGGACTGCCCGTCCGCTCACACACCTGCCCGGCCCGCCGCCGGTCCCACCGTCATCATCCAGATGTCCGATTGCGTGCGTCGATCCGAATAGACCAGCGTCTTGCCGTCGGCGGAAAGGCTCATGGCCGATGCAGGAACCGTCGTCGTGACTTCGCGGAATGCGCCCGTTGCCACGTCGACGATGCGCGGTTTGCCGGTGTCGCTGAAGAGGATCTCGTGGCCGTTGGGAAGCCAGATCGGGCGGGCGCCACTCGTCGTCAGCGTCCGATAGGTGTGCGTGGTGATCGTGTAGACGGCGAGTCCGGGGCGGTCGCGGACTTCGCCGGCGAGCATGGTGCCGTCGGGGGACCAGGTGCTCATCGCCGGATGCAAACCTTCGCCGGACGGCGGCAGCGGCTCGATCTTGTTGTCCACCATGAGGAACGAATGCTCGTCGTTGAAGAACGCCAGGCGTTTGCCATCCGGGGCGATGCCGGGATACCAGACGCTGCGGCCGGTGGTGTGCGTGATCTGCGCGAGGCCGCTGCCATCGGGGCGGACGGACCAGATCTCGTAGCGATCCTTGTCGCGATTCGAATAGAAGTAAATGAGTTGACCGTCGGGCGACCAGACCGGCGCGCGATCGCGGGCGGCGTCGTTGGTGATCTGGCGCATCTCTCCCGTGGCGACGTCGACGATGGAGAGATCCTCTTGTCCGCCGCGATTCGTCACCGCGACGAAGCGTCCGTCCGGTGAGACCTGCGAGCTGAAGACGAGGAACGAGCCACCGAGGATCGAGCGGCTCTCCCCGATCGTCGCGCCGGCCGCCGGGTCGAATGCGATCGCCTTCAACGCCTCGGTTTGTTCGATCGATGAGAAGAGAATCCGCGTGCCGTCGCGCGAGATGGAGTAGTGGCCGCTGAAGCGCGCCGGCGTCATCACCGGCTCGGCTTCGCCGTGCGTCTTTCCCGATTGCTCGTCGATGGGAACGCGCCAGAGATTCATCGCGCCGCTGCGATCGCTGCCGTAGTAAAGAAATCGACCATCGGGCGACCAGACCGGATTCCAGTCCACCGCCGGATCATCGTTGACGCGCACGACGCTCTTCGCCGGATCGGCGGCATCGGGATCGGCTGCGTCGGGATCGATCGTCCAGAGGTCGCGCTGCGCCGATTCGCCGGCCATGCCCCAGTACGCGATGCGGTTGCCGTGCGGCGACCAGCTCGGCTGCACGCCGTCGTGCTCGAGGATCTTCCGCTTCGCGCCATTCTTCACGTCGATGATCCAGAGCGCGCTCATCGTGCCGCGCGAGGTCGGCGTGTAGTTCACCGACTCCGTCGCGCAGACGATGCGCGTGGCATCGGGCGACCAGGACGGGTTGAAACAGCCGTCGGCGAGGCGACGCGACGATTCGCCGGTCGCGCCCATGACAAAGATGCCGCCGCCGTCGCATTCGGAGCGATAGGCGATCATCGTTCCGTCGGGCGAGAAGGCCGGCTGCGAATCGGCGGCCGCGCAGTTCTTCGTCAGATTGATGGCGTTGCGGCCGCCGACGCGCTGGAGATAGACGTCGGTGTCGCGCGTGTAGACGAAGGTCTGGCCATCCGGCGCCAGCGATCCTCCGAGCTCGATGCCGTCGTTCCAGGTCAGATGCGTGAACGAGACCGGCGGTTCTTTTCGGACGCGCGGCTGCAGCACCCATCCCAGCGTCACGCCCGCGAGGAGCAGCGCCAGCGCGATCGCCGCGGCGAGCAAGCCGCGTCGCGGCGGCGCCTTTTCCGAGACCACGGGCATCGTCCCCGATCCGCTGGAGATCATGTCGAGGTGAAACGCGAGATCGCGCGCCGACTGGAAACGCTGTTCGGGACTCTTCTCGAGGCAATGACGGATCACGCGATCGAGTCCCGGCGTGACCGTCGGATTGATCGTCGTCAGGTCGGGCGGATCCTCGCGCAGAATCGCCGACATCGTGTCGGCAGGCGAATCGCTGCGGAACGGATGTTCGCCGGCGACCATCTCGTAGAGCAAAGTGCCGAGGGAGAAGATGTCGCTGCGACCGTCGACGCCCTGGCCGCGCACCTGCTCGGGCGACATGTAGCCGACCGTGCCGATGACCGTGCCGGGCGAGGTGTCCTGCTCCATCGTCTCGTCGTCGCTGAAGGCCGCATCGTCGGCGCTACGCAGTTTGGCGACACCGAAGTCGAGGATCTTCACGCGGCCGTCTTTGGTGACGAAGAGATTCTCCGGCTTCAGATCGCGATGCACGATGCCGCGCTCGTGTGCGGCAGCGAGACCATTCGCGATCTGGATCCCGTAGTCGACAGCCTTGCGCACCGGCAGTCGCACCGCGGTGCTGCCTTCACGAAGGTGACCGCGCAACGTGTCGCCCTCGAGGAGCTCGGTGACGATGTACGGCTTGCCATCGGTCTTCCCGACGTCGAAGATCGTGATGAGGTTCGGGTGGTTGAGCGCCCCCGCCGCGCGCGCCTCGGTTTCGAAGCGGTGCATGCGATCGGCAAACTTCGCGAACGCCGGCGGAAGAACCTTGATCGCGACGTCGCGTCCGATGCGCGGATCGATGGCGCGATACACCTCGCTCATGCCGCCCGCACCAATGCGCGCAACAATCTCATAGGGGCCAAGCTGGGTTCCCGCGGACAGGGCCATTGGACTCGCACATTATGAAGCAGAGCGCGGCGTAGATCGCAGTACGCAGATCGCGGATCGCAGGCCCGCCCGCCCCGCGGTTTCTCCCGCTGCGATCTGCGATCTGCAATCCGCGATCTGACCTCGCGTCAACAAACGGCAAACGCGTGACTTGCCTCACGCAACCTCTCTCGCTTCAAACCGAATATGAATGGCGTATGAGTTACACCGACTGGCTTCGGCGACAGGTTTCGCGACTAGAGGAAGAGATCCGTCGCCACTCGATCTTCGACACCGACGCGCCCGCGACGAAGACGCAGCTCCGCGAGCTGCGCTCGAAGGTGGTCATTCACACCTATCTGCGCCAGCAGCTCCTTCGCCGCGACACGGTCGTCGTCGGTGCCGAGGAGTATGAGACGCAGGAGTTCGTGCTGGTGAAGCGAACGTAAAAAGAAGCCGCAGGCTTCGGCGCTTCTGTACTACCCATCGTCAATTTCTTCGCAAGCTGCGACGGCTGATCAACCTGTCATCCCGAGCGTAGCGAGGGACCTGGGTGGGTGGTGGCGCGCAACATGAGCATCGTGCCGCCCGTCCCCCAGGTCCCTCGCTCGACGCTCGGGATGACATGCTTGTTTGTCGCTTGCCGGCCGAGGGCGGCCAGCACTGCCAGCACTACACAGAACCGCGCTCGCTACGCTCGCTTCGGTTCCAACACTTCCGCCAACACTTCTCCGCACTTCCGCTCGATCTTCAGCGTCGCCAGATCGTCGGCACGCGTTGGACCGATGTTGACGATGGCGATCGGCAGGCCGCGATCCGCGGCGCGTTTCGCAAAGCGGTAGCCGGACCAGACGGTGAGCGAGGAGCCGGCGACGAGGAGCGCGTCGCATTCGTCGAGACGGCCCATCGCGTAGGTCACCTTCTCCGCGGGAACGGATTCGCCGAAGAAGACGACCGCCGGTTTGAGTGGGCCGTCGCAACGGCGGCAGGCGGGAACGTGGAAACCGCCGACGAGGCTCTCCGCAAGCTCGGCGTCGCCATCAGGAGCAAAGTCCGCGTCCGCTGCGTTCAACTCGTCCCAGGACGCGGACGCCAGCCATTGCGCGTTGAGCGTCGCGAGACGTTCCTGCATCTCCTCGCGCGGGGTTTCCGCGCGGCACTCGAGGCAGACAACAAGGCGATTCCGTCCGTGCAGTTGCACCACGGCGCGGCTGCCTGCCTCCTGATGCAGATCGTCGACGTTCTGGGTGATGAGCTGATGCACGCGGCCGCGCGACTCGAGCTCCGCGATCGCAAGGTGCGCGGCATTCGGACGCGCGCGATCGAATCGCGGCCAGCCGCGGAAGCTGCGCGCCCAGTAGAAACGCCGCACCTCCGCGCTGCGCACGAAGGCGTTGTACTGAATCGGCTTGTGCCGTGACCACGCACCGCCCGGGCTTCGGTAATCGGGGATCCCCGACTCCGTGCTGCATCCCGCGCCGGTCAGGACGACGAGGCGCTTCGATCGGGCGATGAATTCCGAGAGCATGGATAAGAGTTGCTGGTTCCTGGTTGTTGGTTGTCTGTGGCGTTGCGATCTACGGACAGAATCCTCGAACGGCACGCCGCAGATAACCAGCAACAAGAAACCAGCAACATTCCTTCAACGTCCGAATGCATTCTCCATCTTCGGTCCCGTGGCGATGTCCGTCAGAGCGTGGATGAGCACGCGTGCGCCGCGCTGCAGGTCGTCGATGGAGATCTTCTCGTCGACATCGTGGCCCGGATACGGCTTGCCGGGAAACCACATGCCGAAGGCGATCGCGTGCGGCAATCGCTTGGCGTACGTTCCGCCGCCGGAGATCGCCGGCTTCGGATTCTTCTCGCCCGTTGCCTGCGCGTAGATCTTCATCAGGCGCTTCACGATCGTCGACTGCGGATCGAAGCCGAGTGGCTCATCGGCAAAGTACGACAGCTCCTGATTGATGGTCAGCGACGCGCCGGTCCGGCGATTGAACTCGGCGACGAACTTCTCGAGATGGGCCTTCGCCTCGGGACCGGTCATCGGCGGAATGCGGCGCAGGTTCGTGTAGAGCATCCACTGCGTCGGATCCTTTTCGACCGGCTTCACCGTGGCGACATTCACGGCGTACTGACCCCAGATCGGATCCTTGTCGGTGATGCCGAGGCCCGTGCCGTGAAGGTCCTGACCAGCGAGGCGCGCGAAGGCGAAGAGATCGTTGGCGCCGCCGCTCGGCAGTTTGCCTTCGAGAGCGCGCGCCAGCGCGACGAGCGCGTTGCGTCCGCCGGTGATGTTGACTCCCGCGTGCGCGGACTTGCCGTACGCCGCGACGCGAAGGATCACTGGGTCATCGTCACCGCGTTTGGTCTTACCTCCTTCGACGACGAGCCGCGTTCCCTCGGGCATCTTGATCGCGCGCAGCTCGGCGATGAGCTTCGACCAGTCCGGCTCGCCGTCGACCCAGATCACCCTCACCTCGGCGTGATCGGGCACGATGCTCGGCGAGAGTCCGGCGTCGATGAATTCGACGCGATACGGTTTCGCGACGCCTGGGCGCACAGCCAGCGAGGTCGAGACACCGAGTCCGTCCCACGCTTTCTCGCCGCCGACGACTGGGAACTCGGAATCGAGCACCAGCGAGTAATCGGGCGGCGCATGTGTCTTCAGGTACTCGCCCATCTCCGTCGCGTTCGACTCTTCCTCGCTGCCGACGAGCAACAGGATCGTGTGCGTGCGCGCGAGGCCGCTTTCTTTCAGCGCCTTCATCGCCAGCAGCGTCTGGATGAGCGGACCCTTGTCGTCCGCGGCGCCGCGCCCGAGGACGAAGCCCTTGTCGACGCGACCCTCGAAGGGCGGGAACGACCAGGCATCGGCTTCGGCGGGCTGCACGTCGCCGTGAATCACCAGACCGAGAATCGGAGCGCCGGCTGGACCGGGCAGTTCGATCTCGGTGATCTTCCCGGCGTCGCGCGTGACGAAGCCCATCTCCGTCGCCGTCTTCATGAGCCACGCCTTCTGCGCCACGTGCGCCTCGGCGTCGAACTGGTGCGTCGGGAAGTGCAGCACTTCGACGAGCATCGGCACGAGTTGCTTCGCTTCGTGTTGCTCGTAGTGTTGGAGGACCGGAGTCGCCGTGACCGTGGCGAGAAGAAGAGAGGCGATGAACATCGCGCGATTGTAGCCGTCGTTCCGCCGGCTCGATGCCGCGACGGCTGTTAGAATCCCGTGACACTGTCCACTTCGTCGAGGAGCTCATGAAAACCTTCTTCAAGGTCGTCGGAATCATTCTGCTCGTGATCGTCGCCCTGGCCGCGATCGGCGTCTCGTATCTCTATCTGCGCAAGCCGGCGCAGCGCCCTGCCAGCGCGCAAAAAATCGAAGCGACTCCGGAGCGTCTGACTCGCGGAAAATATCTCGTCGAAAACGTCTCGTCCTGCCTCGATTGCCACTCCGAGCGCGTGATCGCGTACGGATTGCCGATGAAGCCGGGACGCGAAGGCGTCGGCGGATTCGTTTGGAATCACGAGATCGACTTTCCCGGCACGCTTGCGGCACCGAACATCACACCCGATCCTGAGACCGGACTCGGCAAGTGGACCGACGGCGAGATCGTGCGCGCGATTCGCGAAGGCATCGATCGCGACGGCAAGGCTCTCTTCCCGATCATGCCGTACGGTCACTATCGCGAGCTGAGCGATGACGACGCCGCGTCGATCGTTGCGTATCTGCGAACGCTCAAACCGCAGCGCTACGAACGGCCGAAGAAGGCGCTCGACCCGCCGCTCAACATCATCGAGAAGTTCATCCCGAAACCGCTCGAAGGACCGGTGACCGCGCCGAGCCGCGCGAATTCGGTCGAGTACGGTCACTATCTTCTGAAGATCGCCGCCTGCGAGGAATGCCACACTCCGCAGGACAAGGGCAAGCCGATTCCAGGCAAAGAGCTCGCCGGTGGTTTCGAGATGAAGACGCCGTACTTCCGCGTCATCACGGCGAACATCACCCCGCATCCGTCGACCTGGATGGGCCGCGCCACGAAGGCGGAGTTCATCGCCCGCTTCCACGCATTCGCCGGCGTCAATGCTTCGAACGCGCCGCAGGCGGAGAAGGGCCGGAATACGCTGATGCCCTGGCTCACGTTCTCCGGTATGACCGATGAAGACCTCGGCGCGCTCTACGACTATCTCAAGACCGTGCCGCCCGTGGAGAATAACGTGAATCCATTTCCCGACGCCGACGCGAAGTCATGATGAAACGTTCCGCGCTGCTCGTCGCTGCTTCGTTGTGGATCGCCGCCTCCGCGCAGGCGGGGATGATTTACGACTTCGTCACGACGATGGTGCGTCCGCGCACGACGGAGAAAGTGTCGGGACGGATGTGGATCGAGGGCGACTTCTATCGCGCCGAGTTCGAGCGTGACGGCAAGCGCACGATCCTGATCTCGCGCGACGGCGACCAATCGGCGGCCATTCTCGATCCCGCCAAGTCGACGTGGTCGAACCGCGCGCGCGTGGCCGGGAACAGCATCCGCTCCGCGGCGCTGTTCATGTGGCCGACGACCGGCGCCGAAGTGAAGGGAAAGCCGAAGGTCACGTACCGCCTCGACAAGAGCATGGACAAGAAAGCCGCGATCGCCGGAGAGTCGGCGGTCGCGCACGTCATCGAAGCGACGTTCCGCGTCGAAAGCATCGTCGCCGGCTCGCCACTGAAGGGCAAGCTGCGCCTGAAGGCTACGATCTGGACAAGCCCGACCTTGCCCGAGCTCCCGATGCAAAAACGCCGGCTCCGCACCGGCTACGACGCCGTCGACGTCGAGCTCGAGAAAGCGGAGCAGAACATCCACGGCATGGTTCTCCGCCACGAGCTCGAAGTAACCCGGACGTTCGAAGGCGGCCCACCGGAAACCGAGAAGACCACGACGGAGATCGTCACGCTCGAGCGCACCAACGTCGACGACGCGTTCTTCACGGTGCCGGAGACGTATCGGTACGCCGGTCCGAAAACGCAGTAACCGCTGGTTGCTAGTTGCTGGTTGCTGGTTGTCTGTGGTTCCCGAGCTTTAAGTCAGATCAGAGCGAATAACCGCAAGCAACCAGGAACCAGCAACTAGGAACGCCTCCCGGACAACCGACAACTGACAACCGACAACGCGCCGGCGCTAATGCATCCGCCCCAGCACGATCACGATGAACCCGGCGGTCGCCATTCCGGCGATCGTCGAGACGATGAGCGCCGCGCGGGGGCGTTCGTGGACGTGAGGGAGCAGATCGCTGGCGCCGAGGTAGAGGAGAAAGCCGGCGAAGAACGCGAGCTGGAAGGCGAGCATCTTCGGCTGGATGCGCAGCACGCTCGCGAGGAGCGCGCCGGCGACGGGCGCGAGCGCGTCAACCACGAGCAGCGCGGCGGTGCGCCAGCGGCTGTTGCGCGTGGCCAGCATGAACGTCACCGTGTTCAGTCCGTCGGCGAAATCGTGGGCGATCACGGCGGCGAGGACCACGAAGCCGACCTGCGTGCCGGCCTGGAAGCCGACGCCGATCGCCAGGCCATCGAGAAAGCTGTGAAACGAAAGACCGATCGCGCCGGCAAGTCCGACCGTGTGGTGGTGTCCCGGCGCTCCGTGCGTCTTCTCGCCGTGGATGATCGTCAGCTTCTCGAGGAGGAAGATGGCCATGAAGCCGCCGATCAGCGTCAGCATCAGCGTACGGGTCTCGAGTCCGTGCACCTGGCTGATCTCGACGATTTCCGGGACGAGATCGAGAAACACGACGCCGATGAGCAGGCCGGCCGAAAAGGCCATGATCGGTTGGAGATAGCGCTGGTACCGGAACGCGAACGCGCCGCCGGCGAGAGTCATCGCGAAAGCCAGCAACGCCCAGACCGCACTCATGCGGCGCGGATTGTAATCGGTGTCCGCGCGGCCATGCGGCCCTTTTATTGCATGGCCGTCCCAGCAATGGATCCGACCCAGCGAGTCCTCGTCGTCGACGATGAGCCGGCTATTCGTGCGCTCGTCGCCAAAATCGTCGAAAGAGCCGGCCTGACCGTCGATACCGCTGCCGACGGTGCCGAAGCGATTCAGAAGCTCGACCCCAACGCGTACGGCGTCGTCGTTCTCGACCTGATGATGCCGAACGTCGACGGCTATGCACTCATCGAGTACCTGAAGACTCGCGGCGGACCGAGACCGGCCATCATCGTCGTCAGCGCTGGCGAGTCCGCCGCGCTCCGCCAGCTCGACGGCTCGGTCGTACACTCCATCGTCCGCAAGCCTTTCGACATCGACGTCCTCGGCGATCTCATCACCGCCGCCGCCCGCGCGCGCGACCACGAAGCGGAACGCACCGGCGATGGCGATGTCCTGCGGTTTCCGCGCGGGCAGGTCTGCTAAAAAGCTGTTGCTGGTTGCTTGTTGCTGGTTCCTGGGGTGGTGCAGTGTCGGCGCACAGCGCTCGATCGAGAACCAGGAACCACGCCAATGCTTCCGCACATCCGCGCACGACTTCAGTAACTAGCAACCAGCAACCAGTTAACCGTTTGCTGACGCTGCACTATCCTGTCGCGAATGAACCGCACCGAGCGATTCGTTCTTCGCTTTGCCGTGTTCGCCGCGGGGGCGCTGCTCATGGCACTCGAAGTCGCGGCTTTCCGGATCATCGGGAAGACCTTCGGCGCGGCATTGCGCGAGACGACGACCGTCATCTCCGTCTTTCTCGCGGCGATGAGCGCCGGCTACTGGGCGGGAGGTCGCGCCGCGGATCGCTGGCCGCGGCCGGCGACTCTGACCACGGTGCTCTCCGGTACGGCGCTGACGCTGTTCGTGGTGCCCTGGGTCGATGCCGGCCTTTCACCGCGCATCGCCGCTTCGGATCTCCCGCTGTTCGCGCATGCGTTTCTCGCGACCACCGTGCTGTTCGCGATCCCGACGTTCCTGCTGGCCGCGACTTCGCCGATCGCAATCCGCCTCTTCACGACCAGCGCCGGTGAAAGCGGTACGACGGCCGGCGCGATCTCCGCGCTTTCGACAATCGGCAGCATCGTGGGGAGTATCGCCACGGCGTTCTTTCTCATCGACTGGCTGGCCAGCATCGCACGCACGGTCCTCTTCGTCGCCCTCGGCGCTTGCGCGACGGCGATGCTCGTCGCGACCCTCGCGGCACGCGCGCGCAGGATCGGCGTCACCGTTTCGCTCTCGGTACTGCTGATCGTTCTCACCGCCGCGTTTCTCAGCTCTTCTGCTCTCGACCGCTCACTCCTCTCTCCGCTGCCCGGAACGAAGATCCTGTTCGTCGGTGACAGCCCTTATCACCGGATCATCGTGCGCGAGCATCCGCCGATGCGGGAGATGCAGTTCAACGTCGCCATCCAGTCGCGGATGCGCCTCAACGATCCGAGCGGCCCGGGCCTCCCCTACATCGCCGCGATGCACATCAGCCCCTTGCTGCGGCCGGAGACGCGCCGCGTTCTGCTCATCGGCCTCGGCGGCGGGACGATGCCGAAGCAGTTTCTTCGTCTCTATCCGCGGATGACGATCGACGTCGTGGAGATCGATCCGCTGGTGGTCAACGTCGCCAAGCAATGGTTCGCGATGCCCAACGATCCGAGACTCCGCGTTCACGTCGCCGACGGACGCACGTTCCTCACGCGCAGCAACGAGCGCTGGGATCTCATCATCATCGACGCCTACACGACGAACCGTTATGGCGACACGATCCCCGCTCATCTCACGACACGCGAGTTCTTCGACGAGGCCGCGCGCCATCTCACGCCAGGCGGGATCCTGCACTTCCATTGTGCGTTCGCGAGCTCGCGGCTCATGCCGGCGCTGCAGCGAACGCTGGAGAGCGTCTTTCCGAACGTCGCGCGCACCCACGGAGAGCTGCTCGCATCTGCGCAACCATTCGATCTGCGAACGGATGCACTGCTGGCTCGCGCAGGTGTGCTCCCGAGCTCGCGCCTTCCTTACTTCATCGATGCCGTTCGCTCGTTGACGTCGGTGCGTGCGCCGGCGGACGCGCCGCTCTTGACGGACGATTACGCGCCGGTCGACACGCTTCTGCGATGACGCATCGATTCCGCTAGAGTACGACGGCAATGAAACGCCTCGCGCCTGCACTGCTCGCCGCCGCGCTGTTCACGCTCGCTTGTCATCGTGAGCCCGCCGCGAGCGCACCGCCGAAGCCGGCGGGCAACGCGGATCGCGGCAAACAGCTCATCACCCAATACGGCTGCACCGTCTGCCACACGACACCCGGCATCGCCGGACCGCAAGGCGTCCTCGGACCGTCGCTCGCTGGCGTCGGCGCGCGGCCGACGCTCAGCAACAACACGTTCGCGAACACGCCGATGAACGTGGCCCAGTTCATCCAAACCCCGGCCTCGATGAACCCCGCCAGCTCGATGCCCCCCTTGGGCGTCGGCCCCGTCGACGCGCAGGACATCGCCGCGTATTTGGCTACATTGCGGTGATCGGCAGCAAAGGTCGCCCGCGCTTTTGCCGGGCGAGGTGGACCGCCGGCGTCCTCGCCGGCTGGGCGAGCGGCGTCTCGCCGCTCGCGGGCGGGCGTCGAGACGACGCCGCCCCAGCCGCCGAGACGGCGGCGGTCCACATGGACTCCGCCGCTTCGCTCGCGCGCGGCGGTGTTGCAACCGCACTCCTAAATAAGGCGCTTCGACATGAGGTGGCGGTCGTGCGTGTAGAAGCCGTGTCGCTCGTAGAGCGCTCTGGCCCGCCCATTCTCGTGCTCGACTTCGAGGTGCAGCGTCGCCACATCCGCGGCCACGCATGCGGACTCGGCGACGCGAATCGCCTCGGTTCCCAGTCCGCGGCCGCGCGCGTGTGGAGCGATGTAGAGCTCGTCGATGAAGGCATCGCGCCCGCCGAACTCGATGCTGAATCCGAACGTCACGACCATGTAACCATCCCCGTCGCCGATGATGAACAGACGCCCGAGGGAGGGATCGTTCGCCAGACGGCGCAGGGAACGTTCGTTCAAAGCGCGATCGAACGGATATCCCTCGTGCGCGTAGAACTGCGATTCGAGATCGAGAAGCGCGGCAAGATCCGAATCGGTCGCCAGACGAAACGTCATCGACGATGCCGGCGCCGCTACGACGAAACCCGGTTCCGGCCTTCGCGCTTCGACTGATAGAGCAACTCGTCGGCGCGGGCCAGGAGGAACTCGGCGTGCTCGATGGGGCTCGTAGCGGTGCTGACGCCGAACGACGCGGTCAGGCGGATCGTCAGATCGTCATACTCGAAGGAAGTCTCTTCGAGCGTGCGCCGCAGGTGCTCGGCGATCTCCGCCGCGACCTCGACGCGCGTGTCCGGCAGGACGATCGCGAACTCCTCGCCGCCCATGCGTGCAAAGAGATCGGCGGAGCGGACGAAGGACTCGGTGATGAGCGCCGACGTCGCGCGCAGCAGGTGATCACCCGCCGCGTGGCCGTACTGATCGTTGACCTGCTTGAAATTGTCGAAGTCGAAGGTGATGACGCTGACCGGCCGCGCCTCCGACGTGGTGTCGATGACGAACCCGAGTCGCGCCACGAGGTAGGACTTGTTGAACGCGCCCGTGAGCTGATCGGTGATGACCTTCTGGTGCATCGACTCCGTGAACTCGACCTCGAGCAAAGAGTCGACGAACTTGAAGACGCAATTGCCGAGCTTCAGCAGACTGCCTTGCATGAGCGGCACGGGATTGCGGATGCGCATCCCATTGACCATCGTGCCGTTTGTGCTGGCCAGGTCGTTGATCGTGACCGCGTCACGCACCCGGATCACTTCGGCGTGGATGCCGCTCACCGCGCGCTCGCGCACGCGGATGTCGCACTCCGGACGCCGTCCGATGATCTGCCGTCCCGGGCGGAGCCGGAACACCTGTCCCGGCAAGTCGCCTTCGAGCATGATCAGCGCCGGCTCGTGCTTGTGCGCGCGCTCCACCGGATCGCGGCCGTCGATCACATCGACCCGCACCTCGGTCGTCTTCCGCGGAAAGGACTTCTCCTCCGCCATCGGACGAATCGCGTTCTTGAGGCGTTCCAACATGGCGATTGTCCGTGACAGTGTAATACGGTTGCTACCCCGGCTTCACGGGACTCGTAAAGCTCAGGAAGCCGAAGGCCACGGCGAAGAGCAGATAGAGCCCCGCCAGACCCATGATCAGAGGCTCCCTCTGTCCCGCGAGAATGGCTTTCGCCAGCGCCAGGGCGACGATAGTGAAGTGCACCAGATTCCCAGTCGCCGCCGGGCGGTTGTAGATGCCGCCGATCAGACTGTCCTTAGCCATCCAGTTGAGCATCGCGAATGCGAGGTAGAGCGCGCCGAGAACCTGCACGAGGAGCGGAAGGACGGCGCTGTTCGGCTGATGAAGAGCGGCCAGAATCTCCTGCGGAAGGAACGTGCATCCGATGCCGAGGATGGCCATGAAGATGGCGCTGGAGGCCATGATCGCTCGCGTTTTCATGCGGCGCAGTCTATAGAAAGCGTTATCGGGTTGTCGGTTGTCGGTTGTCCGCGAAATCGGGCGAGGGCGCAACGAAGCGCGAAGTGTCGTTCCGCGTTCCCCGTGGTGTGTTGCCCCTCTCCCCGCCGCAGCCTCATCGCGGTGGGGAGAGGGATGCCGGGCGCCTGCACACGGCAGTTTCGAGCAGATCCAATCTGAACACACCGACCGCAGCAGAGCAGGCACCCGGCCGGGTGAGGGGTCGAGCCACAGCGAGCCCGTTGCATTACTCGTGCGAGTTCGCGGCGCGCCTGCGCGGTTGCGCGGTCACGATGCGCAGCGGCGATGTCTCGGTCAGATCGAGCTTCGCGCTGACCATCGCTTCACCGGGCGCGTTCGAGGTGAACGTCGTCTGCGCAACACCGCCAATCGTGAACGCGTGATCGGCGGAGAGGTTGCCGCCGGTCGAGTTGAAGACGATCGCCGTCCCATCCGGGAAGCCGGACACCGCCTCTCCGTTCGAGTTGTGATTGAGATCGGCGGTGATGATGCTCGTCCGCTGCGGAGCGATGCGATCGGGCGACGCGGAAAGTGCGAGCACGAGCCACGTGAAAGCATCGACGCGGCCCGGCGCATCAGCGCGGAACCGGCCGCAGCGCGACGGTCCTTCGTTGCAACCGAACCAGTTGTTGTCCGCGTTCACGGTCACCGGTCCAATGGCGTTGACGTCGATGTAGTTGCCGGCGAAGCGATTGACGTGGACCTCGGCATTCGCCGCCAGAGCCAGCGCGCGCGTGTTGTCGAGGAACGTATTGCGCTCGATCTTCACCGTCTCCACACCGGCGCGCACATCGACAGCCGCGAACGTATTGCCGCTGATCGCGTTGCCGGTGAGCTCGACGTTCGCGCTGCCGCTGTCGACGAGGATCGCCGCGTCGCCGCCGCCTGCGATCGTGTTGGCGGAAACGTGCGCTCCCGCGACTCTCGCGAGTGCGATGCCGCGACCGCGAAGGCCGAGCGTCATCTGATTGTTGCTGATGTCGATTCCGGATCCGTTGGCGATCGCGCGACTCATTTCGACCATCGCGCGAGAGCTTCCGCTGAAGCGATTCGAATCGACGACCATGCTCATCGGCGTGTCGTCGCCGGGACCGAAGTCCGCGCCCAGGGAAAGACCGTAGGTGTCGTGGAAACTTCCGAGATCGTCGACGAACGTTTTCACGCCGATGAAATCGTTGAAGCGAACCTCGGAACGTGAATCGGCCGCCGGATAAAACACGATCTGCGCGCCGCCACCCTTCAGCACATTGTTGACGAGGCGCGAAGAGCGCTTCGGTTGCGCATTCACCAGGACGCTGCACTGGTTGTTGCAGCCGATCGTGAATCCATCGAGCGCGACGTCGTCCGCGAACAGAAAGACCGGTGCGTCGAGGATCGTCTCCGCCGTTCCGGTCCGTCCGCGCGCATCGACGCCGGCCTGATGCCCGCGGAGCACGACGCTTTTCGTCACATACAACCCCGACCCGAAGTCGCCCGGCCCCACGTCGATGATGTCACCCGCCTCCGCGCGAAGAATCGCGTGATCGATCGTGCGACACGGCGCCGCCAGACAATCGCCGTTGTCCGAGCCATCCATGGCAACAGAGCGCGTGGCCGCGAACAAGGTCGTCGGCAGCACGAGCAGCAGCATGGCTAGGGCACCGCGCATTCTCACGCCGCCAGTCTACGCCGCCGGTCGTTTTCGTGCGCGCCGGCTACATCACGACATCGGGTGATCGATCCTCGCGATCGCTCCAGGCGCGAATCGACGACACATTCTGGAAACCGCGCGGCAGTTTAAGGCCGCGTTGCGCGCGTTTGCCGACGTAGGTCGTCGAGGTCGGCGCCTTTCAGGTTCGTGTAGCGCTTGCCGGCGTGCACGATGAGCGTTCCGTCGTGCGGCACGACCGCGGTCGACACGACTTTCTCCGGTGCGATCGGCGTGCGGTGGATCTTGATGGTCTGCACCCCTTTTCCGCGCGCAAGCTGCGGCAGCTCGGCGGCTTCGAAGACGAGCAGCTTCCCTTCCGTCGTTGCCGCGGCGATGAGGTCCGTTTCGTAGGCGCCGATGCGCTGCGGCCGAAGCAGCGTTCGCGCCGTTGCCCACATTCACGATCGACTTGCCGGCCTTGCGATCGCGTCATCATGTCCTCGAGGCGCGCGACGAAGCCGTAGCCGTCGTCGGTCGCGAGCAGCCAGAGATCGTCGGGCTCGCCCATCATCACGGCGACGAACGTCGCGCCGGGCGGTGGCGCGAGCGACGAGGTCAGCGGCTCGCCATGTCCCTTCGCCGAGGGCAGCTCGTGCGCGGGCAGCGAGTAGGTGCGGCCCGTCGAATCGAGGAAGACCGCGAGCTGGTTGCTGCGTCCCTTCGCCGCGTGCAGGAACTGCGTCGCCCGACTTGTACTGCAGCGCGACCGGGATCGAGATCGTGCCCCTTGCCGGCGCGCACCCAGCCGCGCTCGGAGAGCACGACGGTCACCGGCTCGCTCGGGATCAGCGCCGTCGCATCGATCGCCTTCGCCGCTTCGCGCTCGACGATCGGCGAGCGGCGCTTGTCGCCGAACTCCTCGCCATCCTTGACCAGCTCGTCGCGGACCTGCTTGCGCAGGCGCTGCTTCGATCCGAGGACTTTCGCCAGCTCCTCGCGCTCCTGCTGCAGCTCCTTCTGCTCGCCGCGGATCTCCATCTCCTCGAGCTTGTTCAGGTTGCGCAGCTTGAGCTCGAGGATCGTACTCGGCCTGAACGTCGCTCAAAGCGAAGCGCTTCATCAGCACCGGCTTCGGCTCGTCTTCGCGGCGGATGATGCGGATCACCTCGTCGAGGTTGAGGTACGCGATCAGTCAGGCCGTCGAGGATGTGCAGCCGCGCGTTGACCTGATCGTAGCGATGCTGCAGCCGGCGGCGCACGGTCTCGGTGCGGAACTCCAGCCACTCGCGCGAGCAGATCGCGCAGCGAATAAAGCCGCGGCCGGCCGTCGAGGCCGATCATGTTCATGTTGACGCGGTACGACTTGCTCGAGATCGGTCGTGGCGAAGAGGTGCGTCATCAGCTCGTCGACGTCGATGCGATTCGAGCGCGGCACGATCACGAGGCGCGTCGGATTCTCGTGATCCGACTCGTCGCGCAGATCCTCGACCATCGGCAGCTTCTTGGCCTGCATCTGCTGCGGCGATCTGCTGCTGCATCTTCGCGCCGGAGACCTGGAACGGGAGCGCGCTGATGACGATCTCGCCGTCCTCGACGTCCCACTTCGCGCGCTGGCGCACGGATCCGTTGCCGGTCTTGTACATCTCGCGGATCTCCGCCAGCGGCGTGATGATCTCGGCCTCGGTCGGAAAGTCCGGACCTTTGATGTGCTTCGTCAGTTGCGCGATCGTCGCGTCGGGATTGTCGAGCAGCTCCAGACACGCGCCGACGACTTCGCGCACGTTGTGCGACGGGATGTCGGTGGCCATGCCGACGGCGATGCCGGCCGCGCCGTTGAGCAGCACGTGCGGCAGCCGCGAAGGAAGCAGCTTCGGCTCCTTCATCGTGCCGTCGAAGTTCTGCCCCCACTCGACCGTTCCCTGTTCGAGCTCGCTCAGCAGCGATTGCGCGAACTTCGCCAGCTTGGCCTCGGTGTAGCGCATCGCCGCGAAGCTCTTCGGATCATCGGGCGAGCCCCAGTTCCCCTGCCCTTCCACGAGCGGATAGCGCATGGAGAACGACTGCGCCATGAGCACCATCGCCTCGTAGCACGCCGAATCGCCGTGCGGATGGAACTTGCCGATGACATCGCCCACGGTACGCGCCGACTTCTTCGGCTTCGCATTCGGACCAAGCCCGAGCTCGGACATCGCGTACACGATCCGCCGCTGCACCGGCTTCAAACCGTCGGCCAGATGCGGCAGCGCGCGATCGAGAATGACGTACATCGAATAGTCGAGGTACGCCTTCCGCGCAAAGTCCCCAACAGGCTGATTCTCGATGTCGGCAAAGGTGGGCGGCGGCGGGGTGAGCGTGAGCTGATCGTTGCGTGATTTCTTGGCCATGGGTGGACGCGAATGATTGCGGACTCGGAATGTATCGCATCCGCGATGCCCCCGCTCAAGGAAGCCGAGTGAACAGCTCAACCGCCTGGGAAACCACGTCCGGATCCATATCCCTGTGTTCCGGAGCAAGCCGGAATCTGCTTCGCACTACAAAGAGTAGATCGGCGTCTCGCATCGCGAGATACCGCGCCAGGACATCGCGGCGCATCACGAGGCGATTGCCGGTCGAGCTCAGGACGCGGTCACGCGAATGCCAGGTCTCATGGCGCGCCGCCGGAACGCCGTCGCAGTTCCATGTCAGTGTGAGCGGCGCACGCACGAGTCCAAGCGCTGTCGTCACGTCCGTTCCCGGCAGGAAGTAGCTCCGCACGGGCGCCCGCAGGAAAGGATCGTCCTCTTCGAAGGCAAACTCCTGGAACCAGTCGATGATCCAGGGCACGCAGCCGTCCGAGGGCTCCTCAACAACAGCTTCCCTCGACGCCTCTTCGAGCTCGCTCAGAAACTGGGTGGACCGAAGCGTGAGCCGCGGAAGCGACGTCTCGCTGTCCGCTTCCAACGCTTCGAGACGCTTCGCTGCTTCGGCCGCCGGCACGACGACTGACCTCACGAAGAGCGAGCGGTAACCGCTATGACTAACGAAATCGCGTTGACCGGCGACAGTGATCCACTGGTCGTCGCCGGTGCCCGCCACCAGCTCTTCGATCGACGCAAGTTTCACCGCGGTTCGGTAGTTGCCGCGATCGGAAGGGGGCGGAATGAGCAGCCGCACCGGGAGAGCAGGATCGGCCATGCGCAGGTTTGCCGCACTCCACGCCGTCCACTCCTCTTCATTGCAGCGCGAACCATCGATCAGAGCGCCAGCGACCGCTAACATCGCATGCCGCTCGTAAGAGGTGGAAAAACCTTCGACGAAAGGGTGTACGCCTTGTTCATTCGGCGTCCCCTCATTTACGGTGCGATAAGGTCCGGTTGCAGAGATGCGCTCGCGGTTGGGCCACCGCGCGTCGATCCACGCCCGGCAGCGTTTCATGATCTCGCTCGCCGGAATGTCGAAGCAACGCGCGAGCGGCGCGTAGCGAAGAATCGTGTCGAACTTGTCGATCTCGAAGGAACCGAGGGGGCGGTCGACAGAAACGACCGGCATTCCCTCGCGCGGCCGATTGACGGCGCGGATGGCAATGCTCTCGTCCACGGTCAACGTCCCAATCGCGTGGGCCTCGATCGCCAGCGCGATGGAACTCGCATGCTCGCGAATCTTCGCGTGAGGAAAGTCGCGACGGAGGGCCTGGGCCACGATCGCCGGGAGCAGCGGAATCAGCCGCTCCGGCTCGCGCATCGACAGATGTTCGAGGGTAAACAGCAGCCATTCCCGCTTCGCCATCCACGAGTCGTGCGACTCGTCGTCGAGCTCCGGCCGGACGAGGGCGTAGAACTGGTCGCCGATACTCGTGGCGAGATGGACCAGCGAATAGACGGCGCGCCACCGCGTGCTGACTTCCTGATAGCCGAGGAGATTCGTCAGCTCGTGCACGAGGACGGCACGTCCGGTTCGTTTCTGCGGAGCGATTGGTTCCGGCGGCGCGAGCTTGCGCAACGCACGGTCGAGGAGAAACCGGAAGCTCTCGCGCCTTGCATAGCCGACGAAGGGAACGAGGTGTCCAATCCAGCGCTGAATCTCGTCGCCCGACAGCTCGCGCAACTTCTGCGCGATGGGGCTGGTCATCAGGGCAACATAGTCCTCGGGTGCGAATGCTTGTTCCAATGCATTCCTCGCGTCGCTTCTTGGCTGCGTCAACGAGTGCAGTTCCTCGCTCACGACGGAGGAAATCGCCGCGCGAATCTCCGCGGCCGCGCCGGACGCTGAGCCGGCCGCGCGCAGAATGGCCGCCAGCGGAAGAATCGCGCGTCTGCCGGCCGACGCCCGCTCGATGACCGGCAGCAGCGTGAGGACCCGCTCCGAGGACAACGCACTCGCGAGCGCCGCACAGCACTCCGCAAGCTCGTCGGGGGCAACGTTCCGCAGTTCTTCGTCCGAGGCTTCATGCAAGCGTTTCAGAGCAACGAGCGGATTCCCATCCGCCGCGGCGACGACCTCGTGCGCCAGGCCGGTTCGCGCGGCTGAGGCTTTCTCCTTCTCAGCGTCCTCGATCCCGGCTGCGAGTCCGCGCTTCACGAACGACGCAACGCCTTGCACCACCGGTTCGTCCGCGAGGCCGTGACGGCCGGCAAACTCGACGAGCTTCGATGCCGCCAGGACGTGATTCGGGATCTCGACGTGCGTGGCCAGGAGTGCCGCGTAGGCCGTCAACGCCTCGATCGCCGTGGCGCGATCGCCCCGGTCCAGCGCGGCGGTGATCGAAACGCCCATGAGCCGGATCGCGTCGGGGGCATTGGGGGCGAACGGAACCAGCGGCCACATCGACGCCGGATCGGTCCGAAGGGCTTTGGCGATGGCGAACACGCCGTGCGACGCGCGCAAAACACTGCGGCGATCCCAGGCCGTCGCCAGCGCGAACGCGCTGCCCAGGTCCGTTCGCGCGAGAAACCAGAGCAGCTTGTCCGGATAGTCCTTGGGCAATTCACTCTCGATCTGCTCGGCATGCTCCAGCACCGCCGCAGCGTCCAGCAGATCCTTCACCGTCGCGATCCCCTCCTCGGACGCCGCTTCGGCCGCGCGCATCAGCGACACGACGCTTTCGTGCAAGCCGGCATCGGCGTCCGAGGCCACCATTCGCGCCCGGGCAAACAGGTCGCTGGCCAGCCGGCGATCGACCTGACGCGCACTCGGATAGAGCCGGATCAGAATCGCCGCCGCATCGGAAGCGCGTACGCGAGGAGGCGCGAGCTCCGGAACCGCATCGCGAATCCACGACTCCGCTTCACGCCCCCAGTTCGGATCGGGCGCGAGAAACGCAGCGATCTCGTAGTCACGGCTCGCAGGCTCGAGAACGTCGCGGACGATCGCGAACACCTTGCGCACGAGTTCGACCTCGTGGCCCGGAAGGGCCTGGATCGCCTGCAGGAGATTCGTCGCCGTCGCATTGACCACCTGCGCGCGGCGATCGTGTGACCACGACCAGTCGTCGAGAAAACGGATCACCGCATCGCGCGCGCCAGCGTCGCCGGCCCAGGCGAGAGCGCGCAAGCGATAGCCCGGATAAAGCGCACGTGCGTCGCGCCGCGCTGCCGTGAACGGGTCCTGCATTCCCGCTCCGTGTGCGCCGCCCATGCGGAACTCGTAGAACGTGGCAGGATCGAACGTTTCGCCGAGCAGCGCCTCCGCCGCGGCGCGCTTGCGCAGAAAATCAACGATCCAGGGCCATCCGAGAGCTTTCCGCTCATCCGGCGTCCAGTGCGGCAGCAAAAGACGGGCACCATCGGCAAACCCGCGCTCGAGCAGCGACTCCACGGCGCGGCCCATCGCCGTCACATCCGCGGACACTCCGGCGTCGAGGATCGTCTTCGCATCATTCAGACAACGCTGCAATTCGGGCTCGACGAAGTCCGGTTTTGCCATCAACGCGAGGAGCGCGTGCAGGCGAACGTCGTCGCCGATCGCCGCGGCGCGGACCGCATCGAGCGCGTTCCCTGCAACGTCCCGACGGCCGAGGGCGGTCGTCGCTACACCGAGGCTGCCCGCGTCGGCGGGGTTCTGTGTGGCGACGGCCGCCTCGGCCGTCGCGGTTCCATCGAGCGTCCTGCGAATGAGATCCGGAATGACGACGGAGGCAAAGGCGCCTCCCTCCCACCCGGCAGCGTATTCGAGTCCGCGCTCCAGTCCCTCGTCCGCAGCGGTGACGATCGCGGCCAACACGATGTCCTGCGGCGTGATCTCCACCTCTTCCTTCAGGATCTCCTGCGCGCGCGCGAATGCCTCCTGCCGCATGGCGGCCTCCGGTTCGTGCAGCGCGAGCGCCGCGGCGAGCGCTAGATAGCCGCGGCCGGTTTCCGCGCTGCGCGACTCGTCGCCGAGCATCGCCAGGACCTGCTGCGCGAACTGCTCCTGCACCGCGGCACCGGCATCGGCGCGGAGTGCCGCGAGAAAAAGAGTGCGCCCGCGCGCGAGATCCGCCGCGAAAGAAAGCAGTTGCACCGTCTGCAGATGACGGCCGAGGCGCGCCGACGCCAGGAGCGCGTACTGGACGTCCGTTATGACATCGTCTCCCGCAGCTCCGCCGCCGACGCGCTCCGCCAGGCGACCGTCCGACATCCAGAAATCGAGCAGTTCCGCATACCGGCCGGCGGCGTCCCAATGACGCGAGAGATTGGCGCGGGCGTATTCGCTCGTCTCGAAGTGCCCACGGCAGTAGTCGGCGAGCAACGTCACCGCGGTCCCCGTCTCTCCGGCGGCGAAGGACGTCGCGAACGCGCGGAAATCCTTGTTGCGCCAGAGCAGGCGGTCGCCGGCGTCCGTCACCATTCCGAACGACAGCCTGGCGAGCCATTCGCGGACCTCGCCGGGATCGCGCCCGGCAATCGCCGCCAGCACCTCCGTCGTCAGAGACGGAGTCGATTGCGTGAGCACCGCGAGGAGAACGCGATCGCCCTTCGATCCGAGCCGGTTCGGCGCCTGGTTCTTGTAGTACTCGAAGGCCTTCTTCCGCGCGTGCTCCGTGATGAACGCGCGCTGCTCCTCGAGACCCGTCGCCGGCAGCGATGCCGCCACGGCCTCGATCACGCGTGGATTGCCGCCCGTCCCCTCGTAAATCAGATCGACGAGCTGCGGATCGAGAGCGCGTCCCATCGCCTGCAGCATCCGTTCGGTCTCATCGCGCGTGAAGGGGGCGATCTCGAACCGCGGCACCGAATCGGGCGCCCGGAGTGTGCCGAGATTTTCGGTGCGCGACGAGACGATCACCGTGCAGCCTGCCGGCCAGTCAAACGTCCAGAGCCACGGAATGAACGACTCGTGCAACAGGAATTTCTCTGCGGCCTGCGCGGCGTCATCCGCGGCGTCGATGGCAATCACCAGCCGCTTCCCGCGAGCGCGCGCGGCGTCGACCCCGGCGACGACAGCGTCCGTAAAACGAATCCCGAGGCCGGTGCGGCTCACACGCATGCTGCTGAGAACGTTCGTGTGCAGCAGGGCATCGATCTCATTCGTGAGCTGCACGAGAAACTTGGAAATATCGAAGCGGGTCTCGCCGAACGGAACGCCCTTCCCGCCCGCCCAGCAGTCGTAGATCACCGTTTCGAAGTCCTCATGCGCCGCGACGAGTTGCACGACGCTCGTCTTGCCGATCCCCGCCGGCCCGTGAACGAGAGTCAGTCCCTCCGGCGATCGTTCGAGCTGCGCGATCAACGCCTCGCTGGCGTCGGTCGCGAAAAGATCGTGCGCAGGCTCGAGCTGCGGCCTGGCCGGGAAGAAGTCATGATCGGAGAGACGCAGATGCGCCAGGACGTCGTGACGTTGCACTTCATGCGAACGCTGCGGAATCGCACGCTCCTGCACGAAGGCGATCAGATTGCCGACGTTCGGATCGCTGCTGGTGTAGCGATCGAGCGCGAGGAACAAATTCGCTTCGACGGCGCTGAGCATCCCGCTGCCAAAGTCCTGCAGCTCGAATTGCCGGAGCAGGTGCGTGAGCTCGCGAAGCCCGACCTTCGTGCTGGCGCGAAGCGAGGCGAGCCAGTGCTTTGCCCCTTTCGCGTCTTTCCCCTTCGCTCCCTTCCCCTTGACTCCTTTGACCTTCACCCGCTCCTCGACGATGGCCTCGGCGGCGTCGATTGGCACCGCCAGTAATTCATCGCGCAAGGCCAACCAATCGGCGAGCAACGACGGCGCGAGCGGCTGATTCGTGCGCAGCCGCAGGGTGATGCGCGATGCGTTCGCTTCGCCCGCTTGCCGGAGGGCGAATGCAAAGGAATCGGCGAGCTTCGCGAAAACCGACGTGCCCGGGCCGGAGCGATTGGCAGTGAGGCGCCCGACCGTCCACTCTTTCAGCGGATGAAGTGCGCTGTACTTGACCTGAACAATCTCCACTCGCGACGCCGTGGCAATCTGTTCGGAGCCGTAGTACTCGCTGAGGTCCACGCCGAGGAGCTCGCTACCCTCAGCGTCGTCGGTGTCGCGCCAGGAGACGCCCTCCATGACCAGCAGGCGCGCGCCGTCCCGCGGGTGGAGCATGTCCAACATGCGCCGCGCTGCATACGCGAAGTGATACCGATCGCCCGCGTTGGACGGAGCAGCATCTGCGGAGATACGGGCGGTACCCAACGGACCGCAAATGTAACGGATTGTGCGGTGAGTGCGTTACTGAGCCTTCTCTCGGATCGCCGGCGCTCTTGAGAAACTACTGCCCTGCCCATCCCATACCGAATGTGGCCAGGACCGTAAGCTGGCGGGCGAGCCCGACTCGAATTGCTCGTGGCCTCGGATTGCTCGCTCACGCTTGAGATGACGGAGAAACCCTACGGCACCTTCACCGCCGCAAATCCCGTCGCGCGCGAGGCTTCGTCCATGACGCCGATCGAGACGCCGTCGGTGCGGGCGTCGGCCCGGACGTCGAGCTTGACGGTGATCGCTTTTCGGCGCGCCAGTGATTCGGCGGGGAAGCGGAAGGATTGCTGTTGTTTCGCGACCTTGGAAACCACGCCGTCCATGCGGACGAAGGCGGCGAAGACGGAGAAGGCGCCGGTGAGGTCTTTGCCGTCGGGGAGGAGGGTGAGCTTTTCGGTCGGGATCGTGATCGTGACGGGAATGGTTGCGACGTCGCTGCCGCTGGTCGTGGCCCGGCGGCCTGCTTCGGCGAGGATGGCGAGATCGTTGTGCACCACTTCGCGGAAGAGATAGGCGGCGACCGCGTCGTTCATCTCCGACGACACCGACGGCTCGATCACGGCGCGGCGCGTGCGTAGTTTGTAGCCTTTCTTCTTCAACTTCACTTCGATGGCGCGCAGCTTGTCCTGTCGCTCGCCGCTGGAGCGGAAGCCGAGGGAGTAATAGGAGGCGAGATCGTTGCCGATGGTATCGAAGGCCAGCTTCCAGTTCATCGAGCCGACGAGCGCGACGCCGCCGGTCTCCGCCGCGATTGCGCCGAGCGTCGGGACAGAGAAGCCCTGCGTCGACACGCCGGTCGGCGCCACGCGAACGACCTGTGAGGCGTCGGGAGCGTTGAACATCCCCTCCTTGCCCGAGCCGTCGATCGCATAGAGCGTGATGCCGCTGCTGTTCGCGGCGTCGGCGACGTCCGAGATCAGCGACGGAATCTCGAACTCCCGCATGTCCGTCATCGCGTACGTACCGTCGAAGGCAAACTTGTCGCGGATGGAATCGACATAGCGGAACGCTTCCTCCGCCGGGTTCGAGGTGAAGGATTGCGTGAGGAAGATGAGCACCTTGCGGCCCGGCGCGCCGCGCATCGACGCCACGACGCTCTTCAGCGCTTCGACGCGTTGCCGCATGCGGTGCGTGAGCAGCATTCCGTACGAGCGAGCCTCGTAGACGCCGAGCGCGAGCGGCGGCTTTTCCGGCGGAATGCGCGCCGCGTAGGTGTTGATCACGTCGACGAGCTGGCGGTGGAACTGCTCCTTCGCGTGCTCTTCTTCCGCGATCATCGTCGTGTGCGCCGCCAGCCGCTTGATGGCATCGGCGATCTTCGTGCGGTCGCGCGTCGGCTCGAGATCGAGCTTGAGCGACTCGCCCCACTCCGCGATCATCACCTCGTCGCCGGGACGCATGTTTCCTTCGAGAAACGTCCCGAGATGCGTCAGCACCTGGTTGCGGCGCAGCGGGTGCAGCATGGCGTCGTCGATGAAGACCGAGATCTGCCGCATGCGCGTGTCCGGCATGGGCGCCGGCGGCGGCGTGGCGCCCTCGGGGACGAGTGCCGAGCCGGGCGTTTCCTGGATCTCGAGAAAGTTCGAGATCTCTTTCCGATCGCCGTTCTCGAAGAGGAGAAAGTCGTCGCTGGTCAGGCCGCGGACCGGCTTCCCGTCCTTGTCCGTCACGACGACATCGACGTTGGTCACGCGCACTTCGAGGACTTCGCTGAAGAACTGCGCGCGCAACGGAAGCGCGAGGGTGAGAACGAGACCGGCGGCCACTGCTCTTCGCATCATCACTCCGTGAGCTTCACCGAGGCGAAGCCGGTTGCACGCGACGCCTCGTCCATCACACCGACGGAGATTCCGCCGATTCGCGAGTCCGCTTTGACGTCGATCTTCACTGTGAGCTCTTTGCGCCGCTTCAGCGAGTCGGCGGGGAAGCGGAAGTTCTGCGCTTGCCGCGCGACTTTCGAGACCGCGCCATCCTTGCGCAGGAACGCCGCGAACACCGAGAAGCTCCCGGTGAGATCCGTGCCGTCGGGCAGCAGGGTGAGCTTGTCGGTCGGAATCGTGATCGTGATCGGAATGGTCAGGGACTCGCCGTCGCCGGGAGTCGCGGTCGCGGCAGTGGCGCGAATCGCGAGGTCGTTGCCGGCGATCTCGCGGAAGAGATGCGCGGAGACCGCGTCGTTCATTTCTGACGAAGCCGATGGTTCGATGACGCCGTGGCGCGTGCGAACCGCGTAGCGCTGCTTCGTCTTCAGCTTGACGGTGATGTTGCGAAGACGATCCTTCTGCTCCCCTGTCGAGCGATAGCCGAGGGAGTAGTAGGTATTGAGATCGTCGGCGATGGTGTCGAAGGCGAGCTTCCAGTTGGTCGAGCCATACATGGAAGTGCCGCCGGTCTCCGCGGCGATGGTGCTGAGCGTCATCTGCCCGGTCTGCGGAACGATGTACGGAGTGGTGGTCGCGATCGGTGACTCCGAGGCGTCGGCGAATCCGGTGCCGCTGTCCTTTCCGCCGACGTCGATCGGATAGATGGCCACGCCGCTGCTGTTGGCGGTGTCGGCGACTTCGCGAACGAGGCCAGTGATCTCGAAATCGTGTGCCTGCATCATCGCCGGTTCGGTGATGTTGCCGAAGAGCTCGCGCACGGAATCGAGAAATGCAAACGCGGCCTCGGAGGGATTCGTGGAGAGATTGTCGGTCACGAAGACGAGGATCTTGCGTCCCGGCGCGCCGCGCATCGAAGCGGCGATGATCTTCAACGACTCGGCGCGCTGGCGCGTCTGCTGCGTCGCCGCCATCGCGTACATGCGTGCTGCTGAAATCGCCTCGCTCCAGGGCGGCGTCATTCCCGCGTCCCTGTACGAGCGGATGAGGAACATGATCTGTTCCTGGAACTGCTTGAAATCCGATTTCCCCTGTCCGCCGAGCGTCGTGTGCTCCGCCACGCGTTTCAGCGTCGCCTCGACGGCGGCGTAGTCGCTGGTCGGTTCGAGCTCCGGCTTCAGCGACAAAGCCCAGGTGAAGATCGCCACTTCGTCGCCCTTGCGGACGTTGTTCCGGACGAATGTTTGGATGTGCGGCAACAGCTCGTTGCGCCGGAACGGATGGATGGCGGCGTTGTCGAGGAGAATGACGATCTGCCGCCGGCGGATATCCTCGGGCTCCTTGACCGGAGCAGACGCAGTCGTCGCCGTCTGCTCGGCCGTGGGCGTCAGCGCGGGCGCGGCATCCTCGCGGATCTCGAGGAAGTTCGTGATCTCCTTCTTCACTCCGTCTTCGTAGAGCTCGAAGTCTTCGACTTTCAGACCAGGGACGGGCTTGCCCCCTTTGCCGGTGACGATCACATCGACGTTCGTCACGCGGATTTCCATGATTTCGCCGAACGTCGAGCCCTGCGCGAAGAGCGAGCCAGGAATCGCTGCGAGCCACAGGATGACCGCGATCGTTTTCAAGTTCATCGGATTGAGGCCAGTATAATCAGGCCACCGATGAACGCGCTCCGTCTCCTGCGGTTCTGCGCGACACTCGTTGCCACTCTGACACCGCTGGCGGCCGGAGCCGGGACCCGTTTCGATTTCGCCACCGAAGTCACGGGCTACACGTACAGCGGGCACATGTCGATCGACGGCGGCCGCTCGCGCGTCGACATCACCGAGGGAACGCATCCGCTGTTCAACGCCGGCTTCTCCATCATCACGCGCGGCAACGGCAAAGAGATCGTGGTCATCGATCACAAACAGAAGACTTACTTCGTCCGCCAGATGGCCAACTTCGGCGGACATCTCGCAACCGCCCGCGGCCTCGGACGCACGACCGCTTCGCGGCCGCGGGTGCAGCGCACGAAGCCCAACGACAACACGTACGTCGTACACGCGGAGTACGACCTGCAGATGGACGTCGAAGGCGACAAGTTCCCCGGCACGGTGACGCTCGACGCGCGCTTCGAAGTCGATCCGCGCATCGAGCAACGCGCGCTGCCGTGGGGTCTCCAATTCGCCGCCAAGACCGGCTTCGAAGACATCGATCGCGCCCTGGCCTCGCGCATCCCCAACCGCCTGCCGCTCAAGCAAGTGGTCACCGTCTCCCGCCGCATCGCCGACGGCCAATTGATCACGGAGAGCATCACGACAACCGTGACCAACGTCCGCAAGCAGGAGATGACCGACGACGACTTCCTCGCCCCCGAAGGCTATCGATACAAGGAGCCGGTGTTTAGTTTCGGGAACTGAGGATTGGTTGTCGGTTGTCGGTTGTCGGTTGTCTGCGATGTGTCGCGCTAGCGAACGCACTGCCGGCAAGATGCCGGCGGACCGGCAGGCTGGAAGCCTGCGCTCCTCTCAAGTTGCCCCTCTCCCCGCCGCAGCCTCATCGCGGTGGGAAGAGGGGGGAGCGAAGCGACGGGTGAGGGGACGCGCCTCGTGCGAAGAACGTCCCCTCACCCTAACCCTCTCCCCACCGCGATGAGGCTGCGGCGGGGAGAGGGGACATGAGAGAACCCAGACAACAGCAACAAGCACCGCCCCAACCTCGTACACTCTCCCGTCAAAATGGATTTCTCCATCGAAGACGTGGCCCGCAGCACGGACGATGCGCTGGTCCGGCGGCGGTTCGATCAGCGCAACCTCGTCTGGTGGCTGGTTCTGCTGCTCTTTTTCGCGCTGGTCTCTGTCATCGCGGTCTTCGAAAACCGCCAGCGGCAGGATCCGCCGCGGGTTCTGTTCGCCAACGGCAGCACGGTTCTCGTCATCGTCACGCTCTTCCTGTTGCGTGACGTTCATCGCGCTGCGAATGCGGCGGGCAAAGGGATCTGGCGAGCCGCGCTCTGGATCCGGCAGCACGTCACGGCGGCGATCCTCACCTATCTCGCACTGCAATACGTCCTCCTTCTCGGCTTCTCCAGCGAGAAAGACGGCTGGGTGGCCTGGGTGATGGCCTTCCCGTTCCTCATGCTGGCCTTCCGCATGCTGGTGTCGGAGCTTGTGCTGCTGCATGTCTTCCTCTTCGCCGCGGCGATGGCGACCGCGTTTCTCGGCGAACACCCCGGAAAGCAAGTGATGCCGGTGCTCGCCGGCGGCGCGTCGATCAACGCCATGACGCTCGCCGTGGAGCTGTTCGCATCGCGGCGACTGCGAAAGGAAGTCGTCACCGACTGGTCCGGCCGCCGCCTGCAGGCGCGCGAGCAGATCCGCATGCGCGACGAGCTTCGCTACGCGCGCGACCTGCAGCTCAGCATGCTCCCCGAGCACGCGCCGCGGCTCGACTGGGCGGACGTCGCGGGAGTGTGCATTCCGGCCACCGAAGTCGGCGGCGATTACTACGACTACTTCGTCGATGACGATCGCCTCGCGCTGGTCTGCGGCGACGTCGCCGGCCACGGCATGGCCAGCGGTCTCGTGCTCTCGGCGATTCGCACCGGCTTCACGTTACTACGCGATTCACTCATCGATCCGGCGGCGGTGCTTCGCCGCTTGCACGACCTCGTCGGCGAGACCAGCCGGCGGCGCATGCTCGTGACGGTCTCCGTGGTTCTGCTCGATCACTCCAGGCAGGAAGCAACCATCGCCAGCGCCGGTCATCCGCCGGTGGTGTTCCGCCGCGCCGACGGTTCCATCGAGACGATCGATCTCTTTGCGCCTCCCCTCGGCGTGCGCCTGCCGGTTGACATCCCGCAGCGCCGCATAGGCTATGCGCCCGGCGATGTTTTCGTTCTGCACAGCGACGGCATCTACGAGACGCGCAACGCGACCGGCGATGAGTACGGGCTCGATCGACTCTCGACGGTCATCCACGATCACGCAGAGACGTCGGCGGAGTCGATCCGCGACGCGATCATCGAGGACGTCGTTCGCTTCCGCGACGGCATGGAACAGGATGACGACATGACGATCGTGGTCTGCCGGATGATCTGAGTCGCCGAAGGCATCCGCCGGCGTGATTGCGCCGTAGATGCATTTCGGAGGATTCAGCGATGGCGACGATCATGATGATGCACTGGCCCGAGGTGTCGAAGGAGCAGTACGAGAAAGTGCGGGAGATCGTGAATTGGGAAGGCGACGTCCCGTCTGGAGCGAAGTTCCATGTCGCATGGTTCGGAAGCGACGGGTTTCATGTTCTCGACCTCTGGGATTCGCGCGCCCAGTTCGAGCAGTTCGCCCAGAATCGGCTGCCAGCCGGCGTCCAGGCCGCGGGTGTGGCGGGACAACCGAAGATCGAGTTCGCGGAGAGTCACGCGATCTTCGCGCCGAACCCGTAAGGCGCTCGTCAAGACAGGCCAACGTGGCGCGACGGAACCTCTTCGGTGCATTTCCGTCGTATCGTTTCAGAATGCACTTCGTCCGCGCCGCGCTCCTTCTCCTGCTCGCCGTCCGTGTCTCCGCCGATCCGGTCGCCGATGTCCGCGCCGTGCTCGCACGGCTCACGGCCCGTGAGGCGGTCCACGCGACGTACGAGTTGCAGAAGTCGATCGTGAACGAGGGAAAGCTCGGCAACGAGAAGTTCGCCGGAAAGGCCACTGTCGAGCTGGAAGCCGACGCCGGCGGGTTCCGCATCATCGTTCCGCAGACGCTGCTGACGCAGATCGATCGCGAGCGCGAGGCGAAGATTCGCGATCCGAAATTGAATACGCCCACCGTCAGCGCGCTTTCGGAGATCGACGCGACCAAGACTTCCGACGCCGTCGATTTCGCGCCGGTGCTGCTACGCATGCTCGACGGCGCGAAATTGGTCTCCGACGCCGCGAGCACGTTTCAGGGCAAGCCCGCTCGCGCTCTCGTGCTGCGGCTCGTCGATCGACTCGACCCCGATGACGCAGGCCGCGTGAAGATCTCGGAGAACCGGCTGACGCTCTGGCTCGACAACGAGCTCGTGCCGATCGGCGCCGAGCATCTCGTCAACGCGAAGTTCTCGTTCCTCATCTTCAAAGGGGAATCGAAGCAGAAGAAGAGCTGGTACTTCGCGCACGTCGCCGACCGCCTCGTCCGCGTGCGGCACGAATCGACGGAGAGCAACTCCGGGATGGGACAGAAGGGAAACGAAAGTCTGGTCGCGCTGGTGCGAGTGCATTGAGAACGTTATCGGTTGTCCGTTGTCGGTTATCCGCGAGCTGGCGTCACAAAGACAACTGACAACTGATCACTGACAACTGACGGACAACCTCACGTCAAGCTCTTTCCGGGATAGGATCAATTGGTGAATGACCTGGATGGAGCTGGATATGCCCTCGCCGACATCGTTCTCGCGGATCATCAATGCGAGCACATCGCCGCGTCGCTGCCGAGCGTCGCTGCGGGGCGGGGCGGAGTGCGGAACCTCATCGGCCACCCGACCGTCACGCGCCTGCTCCATCACGAGCGACTCGGCGGCTATCTCTGGTCCATCGTCGGCCGCGACCTCGTGGCCGTAAAAGCGACGCTGTTCGACAAGACGCAGGAATCGAACTGGCGCGTGCAATGGCATCAGGACCGCGCCATCGCCGTCAAAGAGCGTCTCGACATTCCCGGCTACGGACCCTGGAGCACGAAAGGCGGCTCGCTGCACGTCGAGCCGCCGGCGGAAGTCCTCGCGCAGATGCTGGCCATCCGTGTCTATCTCGACTTCTGCGGCGAGGAGAACGGTCCGCTGCGCGTGCTGCCGGGAAGTCACCTCTCCGGCAAGTTGAACGCACGCCAGGTCGCCGATGCCGTCGCCGAAACAGCCATGGTGGAGTTGTATGTCCCCCAGGGCTCGATCGTCCTGATGCGACCCCTGCTCGTCCACTCCTCCTCGCCCGCGCGCGCGGCCACGCATCGCCGCGTGTTGCACGTCGAGCTTGCACCACCCGAAGCGATCTCACCGTTGCAGTGGCACACCGCGGTTCATTTACGGCGCGCCGCCTGACGAACGCACCGGCAGACGTTGCGTTAGTCTGCTGGTGAACCGCCGCCGCACGCGGCAGCTTCTTCGCGGATATGAGTCGATGGCCCATCGCGCCGATTCTCTCGGCAATGCTCGCCTTACCGCTTGCGGCACAGAACGTAATCGTCATTTCCGTTGACACGCTGCGCTCCGACCATCTGCCCGCCTACGGTTACACCAGAATCAAGACTCCGGCGATCGATCGTTACCGTGCCGACGGCGTTCTGTTCCTGCGCGCCTGGACTCCTTATCCCCTCACGCTGCCGGCGCATGCGTCGATCCTGACGGGCCTTCTCCCCGCGGAGCATGGCATTCGCGACAACACGGGATACAAGCTCGATGCGAATGTTTCCACGCTGGCCGCATCGATGAAAGCGCATGGCTATGCGACCGGCGCCGTCCTCTCGAGCGGGATCCTTCGCGCCGAGAAGGGGCTGGCGCGCGGATTCGATCACTACGATTGCCCGGCCAGCCGCCGCGATGGCGAAGAGACCGCGGCCATCGCCTCGAGGTGGATCGAAGCGCAGCGCGGTCCGTTCTTCTTCCTGCTTCATCTCTACGAGCCTCACGCTCCGCACGTTCCGAGCTACGACGGCGAAATCGCGCGTGTCGACGGCATCATCGGCACATTTCTCGATCGCTTGCGCAAGGCCCGGCTCTACGACGATGCGCTCATCGTCTTTCTCTCCGACCACGGTGAGGGCCTCGGCGATCACGGCGAGCGAGAGCACGGCGTTTTTCTCTACCGCGAAGCGCTGCAGGTTCCGCTGATCGTGAAGTTCCCGCAGCGCCACGGCGCGGGTCGCACGGCTCCGGCCGACGCCACGCTCATCGACGTCGCGCCGACCGTGCTCGAGGCCGCCGGCATTCCGGCGCAGCTTCCCGGCATCTCGCTTCGCACGCTTGCGAATGCGCCGCGCGGGTCGCGCGCAATCTTCTCCGAGACGCTCTATCCCAATCTGCAACTGGAGTGGAACGCCCTGCGTTCCATGATCGCCGGCGACCGCCATCTGATCGCGGGAAAACGAGTCGAGCTGTTCGATCTCTCCAAAGACCGCGCCGAGCGCAAGAACATCGCCACCGGCGAGCGGCGGACGGTTGCCGCTTTGCGCGCGCAACTTCGTGAGCACGCCAAACCTCCGCCGGCGCCTTCTCCCGAGCTCTCTTCCCTCGGCTATCTCAGCGGGGGCCGCGGTGCAACGGGCGATCTCCCTGACCCCGCGGAGCGCATCGCCATCTATCCCGATATGTTCCAGCTCATTCTCGGTCTGCGGCAGGTGCGCTACGACGACGCGCTGCGCTACGCCGAACGCATTCTGAAAGAGCATCCGCAGTTCGCCGAGGTGTGGGAGAAGAAGGCGCTTGCGCTGAACGGGCTGGGACGAAAACAAGAGGCGCTCGACGCTCTGCGCGAGGCGGATCGGCGCCGTTCTTCCGGCTTCCACTGATCAGCGTGGCCAACGCCGCCGAGCCCCGTGCGGTAATCTGCACACATGAACGCGGCTTCCAGCGGCACTTTCCTCCTCGGCGGCGACCTCCCGATTCATCGCCTCGGCTTCGGTGCGATGCGCATCGTCGGCGAAGGAGTCTGGGGACCGCCGAAGGACAAGGCCGAAGTGCTGGCCGTGTTGCGCCGCGCCGTCGAAGTAGGCGTGAACTTCATCGACACCGCCGAGTCGTATGGACCTCAGGTCAGCGAAGAGGTCATCGCCGAAGCGCTGCATCCCTATCCAAAGGATCTCGTCATCGCCACGAAGGGCGGTTTCGATCGGCCTGGGCCGGGCAAGTGGACGCCGAACGGACGGCCGGAGCGGCTTCGCGAAGAGCTCGAAGGGAGCCTGCGCCGTTTGCGACTCGACCGGATCGATCTCTGGCAACTGCATCGCATCGATCCCGCCGTTCCGGAAGACGAACAGTTCGGCGCGCTGCAGCAGTTGCAACGCGAGGGGAAGGTTCGCCACGTCGGACTCTCCGAGGTGAACGTCGATCAGATCGAGCGCGCGCGCCGCTTTGTGCCGATCGTGTCGGTACAGAATCTCTACAATCTCGCCGAGCGCCAGTGGGAAAACGTTCTCGAGTACTGCGAGCGCGAGAACATCGGCTTCATCCCCTGGTTCCCGCTGCAGATGGGCAAGCTGGCGAAACAGGACAGCGCGCTCGCGAGGATCGCCAAGTCGCGCGGCGTCTCCCCCGCGCAAATCGCACTCGCCTGGCTCCTGCGCCGCTCGCCGGTGATGCTGCCAATCCCCGGCACCTCGCGCGTCGCGCATCTCGAAGAGAACGTCGCCGCCGCGGAGATCGTGTTGAGTCGGGCGGAACTGGAAGAGATCGGCGGCGCGCGGTAGACAGTAGACAGGGCTCGTGAGCGGTGGCACCGCCGCCCTCTTTGGGGGCGCGTTTCATCGGATCTGCCAGGAGGGCGGGCTTATAGCCCGCCGATGGGTGGTGGTGGGGACGTCCCCCTCCCAAAATCGGCGGGCTATAAGCCCGCCCTCCACTACTCGAGAATATCCGCCTTGTTCCCCTCGTCCGTGAGCCAGATCTTGCGGTCGCCGGCGCGGTTCTTGGCGAGGAGCATGTCGATCGTGGCCACCGCCGGCTCGGCCTCGGCCATCCCTGGCGGGATCGTGAGGCGCACGAGACGGCGCGTGTTCGGGTCCATCGTCGTTTCGCGGAGCTGCGGCGGATTCATCTCGCCGAGGCCTTTGAAGCGCTGGATGTTCACCTTGCCGCGAATGCCTTCGGCCTCGATGCGCGCCAAGCACGCCGTCGCGCTCGGCGTCGTCGAGCGCGTAGTAGACGTGCTTGCCGACGTCGATGCGATAGAGCGGCGGCATGGCCACGAAGACGTGTCCCTCTTCGACGAGCTTGCGGAAATGCTTCACGAAGAGCGCGCAGAGCAGCGTCGCGATGTGCGCGCCGTCGGAGTCGGCGTCGGCGAGGATGCAGATCTTGCCGTAGCGAAGTCCGTCGACATTGCTCGATGCCCGGATCGACGCCGAGGGCCACGGCGATGTCGTGGACTTCCTGCGAGGAGAGCACCTCGCTCGGACTCGACTTCCCACGTGTTCAGGATCTTGCCGCGCAGCGGCATGATCGCCTGGAACTCGCGGTCGCGCGCCTGCTTCGCCGAGCCGCCGGCGGAATCGCCTTCGACGAGGAATAGCTCCGTGCGCGTCGAGATCCTGCGCCGTGCAGTCGGCGAGCTTGCCGGGCAGCGCGGGACCGGAAGTCAGCTTCTTGCGCTCGACCTTCTTCCCCTGCTTGAGCCGCACCATGCGCGCTGATCGATCGCGACACTGCGCGATCTGCTCGCGCGTCGCGCGACGTTGTTGTTGAGCCAGATCGAGAACGCGTCCTGCGTCACGCCCGAGACGAAGCGCGGCCGCTTCGCGCGAGGAAAGCCGGTCCTTCGTCTGTCCCGTGAACTGCGGCTCGGTCATCTGCACGCGAGAGGACGTAGCTGCAGCGCGCCCAGACGTCTTCCGGCGCGAGCTTCACGCCGCGCGGCAGCAGGTTGCGGAACTCGCAGAACTCGCGAATCGCCTCGGTGAGTCCGGTGCGGAAGCCGTTCACGTGCGTGCCGCCCTGCGCCGTCGGAATCAGATTCACGTAGCTCTCGGCCACGACATCGCCGTCTTCGGGCAGCCACACCACCGCCCAGTCGACTTCGTCGATCGTGGCCCTTGAAGTGCCCCGTGTACGGGATCTCCGGCAGCAGCGTCGTTGCCGGCGAGCTCGGACTTGAGATAGTCCGTCAGCCCGTCCTCGAAATACCACTCCTCGTTGTCCGCCGGATCCTGTTCGCTGATGAAACGCATGCGCAGCTTCGGCGCGCAGCACGGCCTTCGCGCGCATGACGTGCTTGAGCCGCGGCACGTTGAACTTCGGCGAGTCGAAAAACTTCTCGTCCGGCCCAGAAACGGACCGTCGTTCCGGTGTTGCGCTTGCCGACCTGGCCGACGATCTTCAGCTCGGACTTCTTCTTCCCGTCGCCGAAGGTCATCGTAGTACTCGTTGCCGTCGCGGCGGACCCAGACCTGCAGCTTCTTCGAGAGGGCGTTGACGACGGAGACGCCGACGCCGTGCAGGCCGCCGGAGTAGCGGTAGTTCTTCTCCGAGAACTTCGCGCCGGCGTGAAGTCGCGTGAGGATGACCTCGACGCCGGAGACTCCTTCCTTCGCATGACGGTCGACCGGCATCCCGCGGCCGTTGTCCTGCACGGAGACGGAGTTGTCGTCGTGCAGCGTGACGACGATCTCGTCGCAGTAGCCGGCGATAGCCTCGTCGGCCGAGTTGTCGATGACCTCCTGCGCCAGATGGTTCGGGCGCTCGGTGAGGGTGTACATGCCGGGGCGCTTGCGCACCGGCTCGAGTCCGGTGAGGACTTCGATGGCAGAGGAATCGTAGGTGGTCGTCATGGTCTCCGTCGCCCCGCGCCGCGCATCACGCTCCCATTCCCCGAGGCAGACCGATTCTAACGGGTGGCGGCTGGCGGGGCCAGTTGACTACGAGGAGTAGACCCATTGTCCAGGAAGGGTGGACGGTAGACGGGGTACGGGGGACGCTTGCTCAATTGGGCAAGCGTCCCCCGTCACCTGCCTACCGTTCACCGCGCCGGGCCGTCAGGAAGCCCGCACTACAACAATATTCAGCCGCGTGGCTGAATTTCTCTTGACACGACATTCAGCCGTGTGGCTGAATATCGGCATTGGCGAGCAAACGCGATTCGAAGGCACGGCTCGATGCGTACGAGGCGGTGTTTGGCGCGCTGGCGCATCCGGCACGGCGGCGTGTGCTGCTGGCGATTTACTTCAATGGCGGGTCGATGTCCGCCGGCGAGATCGCCGCGATGTTCGCGCATGCGTGGCAGACGACGACACGGCACCTGCAGGTGCTGGAGGCCGCCGGGCTGCTCACGCATGAGCGGCAGGGGCGGATGCGGATTTATCGAATCGATCGCAAGCGGCTGGCGCTGGTCAAGGATTGGCTGGGCCACTTTTTCAAGAAACCGTGACGCAGGAGGAGAGACACGATGGCATCCCCAAAGGCAAAAGCTTCACCCCAAGAAGACGTTCCGCAGTTTTTCCGGCTGAACCTCGAAGTCGGCAATCTCGCGGAGGCGATTGCGTTCTACAGCAAGCTCCTCGGCATCCAGGGCCGCAAGCAACCAGGCGCGCGCTGTTACTACGACTGTGGTCCCGTGAATCTCTCCGTGATCGATGTCTCGTCCGTCGGCAAGCCGCACATCGCGGCGAAGGCACTCTACTTCACGGTGCGCAATCTCGACGCCGCCTTCGAGCGCGCGAAAGAGTTGAAGTGCCTCTCGCGCGAGAGTGTGCACGACGCTCCCGGCGGCGGCATCGTCGTCCGACCCTGGGGCGAGCGCTCGTTCTACGCCGAGGACCCGTGGAAGAACCCGCTCTGCTTCGTCGAGGAGGGGACGGTTTACACGGGGTGAGGGTGGAGGCTCACAGGCTCACGGGCGCACAGGCTCACAGCAAACTCTGTGCGCCTGTGCGCCTCTGAGCCTGTGTGCCTAGGTTCGCGCCGTCACGGCTCCATCGCCGCCGTGCGCATCGCCATCGGCGCGGCGGGGGCGATCGATTGCACGAACGCGACTTTTCCGTTGGCGAGCGGGGCGCTCGCGTCGTTGACGCGCGAGGGGGTTGCAGTGATCCAGCCTTCGAGCTGCTGAGGCGTGAGATCGGGGCGATCCGCGAGGAGGCGCGCGGCGATGCCGGAGATGATCGGCGCCGCGAACGACGTTCCCGAACGGAGGTTTGGGCGGCGGCCGCGATACTGATCGTTCGCCGTAATCGTGGCGCTGAAGATCGACTGCGCCGGCGCGAGCACTTCCACTCCGCCGCGGCACGAACCACTCCAGCTCATGTTGTCGCGCGTCATGCCGCCGACGGTGATCATCCCTTCGATGTGCGAGCCGGCCGTCGCCGGAAAGCGATCGACGATCCCCGAGGCGCCGCAGCCGCCGTCGACGTTATTCGCGGCGACGACGAAGAGGAAGCGCTTGCCGTGCGGATCGGGATGGCCGGCGGCGTCGACGCCGCCGATCATGTCGCGCATCTTCTGCTCCACGGCCGCATACGAGACCGGCGGATTCGAAGGACGCGTGCCGTTGAGGCGCTCCAGCACCCAGCCGCTGATGTTCACGACCGCGGTGCGAAACGTCGGCGATGACGGATCCCAGGCGTGGTGAATGATCGCCTCGAGACCGTCCATGTACGTGCGCGTCGTGGCCAGGCCGCGCTCGTTCATCACGCGGATGCTCACCACCATCGCCTGCGGCGCAACGCCGATGTTGCGGCCCGCGGCGATCGAAGCGACGCCCGTGCCGTGGGACGACGCGGCGAGCTCTTCGAAATCTTCGTAGCAGGGAGCGGTGGCCTTGTTCTCGCTCGTGCATCGCGAGCGGCCGATCGAGACCGAGCTGGTGGTATCGAATCCGGCCACGACGCGACTCCCGGCCGACGTCACGAACTCCGTGTGCGAGGCCATGACGCCGGTGTCCATCACGTAGATGACGCTGCCGGCACCGCCGTTGCGGCGATCGAAGTGACCGTCGAGCGTCGAGCCGACCTGATCGATCCGATCGAGGTACCAGAGCAGCTCGTCGGGACGGTCATCGCCGCAGCGCTCGAGGATGGCCGAGGTGTGGTGCGAATCGAGGGAAACCTCACGCTCATCGCAGCGGGTGGAGATCTCTTCCGCGCGCAAATGCGCGGAGAGTACGGCGACCGCAAAGCAGAATGCGAACCGCACGACAAAGCGTGGCACCCGGGGCTCCGAACCGACGATGTGTGTCCCTTGGACGAGGACGGAAACTAGAGTGCCGGAAGCGGATCGGGAAGGCAAGTGAATGTTATGAGTCGGCGAGTCGCCTAGTCTTCGAGTCGTCGAGTCGGCGAGTCGCCTAGTCTTCGAGTCGGCAAGCCGGCAAGGGAAGAACCATAAGGTTCTCGGCGACTCGGCGACTAGACGACTCGACGACTAGGCGACTCCTCTCGCGCGCGTGAACGGCATGAAATCCATGCCCGGCGGTACCGCGCCGACCTGGCGCAGCATCGTGACGAGCTGGCCGCGGTGGTAGGTGGAGTGGTTCGCGCAATGAATGAGCGTATCGCCGAGAGCCGCCGTAAACGGATCGCCCTCGGTGCTGCGATACGAAAGCGTCGATGCGACCGCGTCATCGGTCAGTGTCGCGAGATAGACGCGACGCTCCTCTGCCGACGCGCGCAGTGCGTCGCGAAGCGCATCGAACGAGCTCAGCTCCGGCCCCGCGCTCGGACTCATCCCCTTCCATCGCGCCAGCCAGAGCCACTCGGCGAAGGCGATGTGGGCCAGCGTTTCGCGAATCGACGGATAGCTCGACACGATCGAGCGCGTGAACTGTTCGTCGTTCAGTCCGGCGAGGACGTTCAGCATCCGCTCGTTCGCCCAGTCGTTGTAGGCATAGAGTCGCGCGATGTCGGCGGCATTCATGCGATAAGAATAGCGCGTGAATCACCTCGCCCATCTCTTCCTCGCCGCGCCCGGCGCGGAGTCGCTCATCGGAAATCTGGCCGGTGATTTCGTGAAGGGTCCGCTGGCGGATCGCTTCACACCGGGGATCCGCGCGGGCATTCAACAGCATCGAAGCATCGACGCCTTCACTGATTCGCATCCCGCCGCGGGCGCGTTCCGTCGCGTGCTCACGCCGGAGCACGGTCACTACGCGCGCGTGATCGCCGACATGTTCTTCGATCACTTCCTCGCCTGCCGCTTCGAGGATTTCGCCGGCGAGTCGCTGGAAGTGTTTCTCGCGCGGACATTCGCGACGATCGATCCGCACGTCGACGAGCTTCCCGGCCGCCTGTCCGAGGTCTATCCGCACATCCGCGACGAGAAGTGGCTGCAGTCGTATCGGGAGATCGATTCGATTCACTTCGCGCTGCGCAACATGTCGCGCCGGTTCAGCCGCAAGCCAGTTCTCGCACCGGCGACCCACTATCTCGTCGACGCGCGCGAGGAGCTCGAGCGGCATTTCGAAGTCCTCTTCCGCGACGTCATGGCGTTTTCGCGGGTAGGATTCACGCCATGAAGAGCCTTCAGGAAACCTACGCGCCGAACAATCGCTGCTTCGGCTGCGGCCCCGCGAATGAAAAAGGCCTGCGCATCCGCAGTTTCGAAGAGGGCGATGCTCTCGTCTGCGACTGGACGCCCGAGCCGCATCACGTCGCCTTCGACGGGATCGTCAACGGCGGAATCATCGGCGCGCTGCTCGATTGCCACAGCAACTGGAGAGCGGCGACGCATCTCATGAAGGTCCGCGGGATGACCGAGCTCCCCGCCACCGTGACCCTGGATTTTCACGTGACGCTCAAACGCCCGACGCCCATCGACGCAACGCTTCACCTCACCGCGCGCGTTGTCGAATCGAGCGAAGACCGCGCCGTCATCGAAGCAACCCTCGAAGCGAACGGCAAAGTGACCGCGACCTGTCGCGGAACGTTCGTCGCCGTGAAGGAAGGACATCCAGCGTACTTCCGATGGTGAACCGTTTCCCTTCGCGTCTTCGCGCCTTCGCGCCTTCGCGCCTTCGCGTGAGATCGGTTTCACGCGAAGCCGCGAAGACGCGAAGAAATCAACCGTTCGCTTGCAGCTCGAACAGAATCTCGTCGATCGCTTCCGCCGCCGACGAGATCGGCAGCACGCAAGTGCCGGCGCCGCGATGGCCGCCGCCGCCGTAGCGTGACATCAGGTCGCCGACCGACGTGTTGCAGGTGCGGTTGAAGATGCTGTGACCCACCGCGGCGACGACGCTGTCGTGGCGCGGGCCCCAGTGGACGCGCAGCGAGACGTTGGCCTCGGGAAAGAGCGAGTAGACCAGGAAGCGATTGCCTGCCGGCAAGCGCTCGATCTCGCGCAGGTCGGTGATGACGACGTTGTTGAGCTGAAAGCTGTTTCGCGACAGCAGCGACTTGAAATCGGCCTGCTCGCTTCGGATTCGATCGACGCGCCCCGTCACCTCGGGTTGCCGCAGGACCTCTTCGATGCTCATCGTCTTCAGCCATTCGACGAGCCGGCGAAAATAGTCTTCGAACCCGCCGAGTCCCGTGCGGCTGTCGATCGTGTAGCCGAGGAGGATGTAGTCGCGCGGATTCTCGACGTCGTCGGGCGTGAGCTGCGCGGAGTCGAGGCGATCCGTTTCCGCGACGAGAGGCTCGAGCGCGAGAAGCGCGGCGTCGTTCGGAAGGAGCTCGGTGTAGTGCTCGTACACCAGCCGCGCGGCGGACGGGGCGATGCGATAGCGGCCCTTGAAATTCTCGGGCGGCGTCTCGTTGCTGGGCGTCAGAAGGTGATGATCGAACCACGTCCCGCAGCGCGAGTCGTAGGGAAGATTCGCGAGAATGTCGTCGGAACGAATCTCGACCGTCTTATCGGTGATGTCCTGCGGATGCACGAGGAGGAGCTCGTCGATCGGCTCCTTCATCGTGATGATGACCGCACTCGTCAGACCATCGAGGTCACCGCGGGTGACCAGACGCATCGCGAAAGCCTCCAGATCGTGTCTGTTTTACCTCGCCGGCGCGGAGCGACGCAAGATCAGCGGCGCTTCTTCTGTTTCTTCGCCGCCTTGGCCGGCTTCGCCGGATCCGTCCCCGGATCGCGGAAGATCCACCAGAGCGCGAAGGCGATCGCGTACATGAGCACGAGCCGGTACGAATGGTTGGCCACGCCCCAGACATTGCGCGAGAGGTCGCTGTAATTCGCGCGGCTCCACGGCCCGAGCTTGGCAACGTAGATCGACATGACTTCGGTGATTGCCGCCAGGACGTGCGTGATGCTCAAGACGATGGATGCGACGACGAAGCCGCCGATATTGCGATCGGTGAAGGGACGCTTCGTCGCCACGAAGAGCGCCAGCAGCAGCACGAAGTTGAAGGTCAGATCGCGAATCGGAATCCCGGGACGCTTCGAGCGCGGATCGAAGTCGCTACGCTCGACGGTCACGTAGTTGTCGGTTCCCGGGTGCAGGCGCGTGACCTTCGGCTTCTCGAACGCGCGCATCAGCGTCTCCGCGCCCGAGGCGATGACGCGATCGTAGAGCGGCGAGAGCATCACCCACACCGCGACGCCGGCGATGAAGCCGGCCAGCGCCCTAAGCGCGATTCGCCAATCGATTCGTACCAACGCGTGCGCTCCAGACGAGGAAGAAACCGATCGCCGCCAGGATAATGACAATCTGCCAGACGGCGGTGTGGAAGAGGTCGAAGAGCTTCGGCTGATACACGCCGAGGAGATACAGCGAAACGATGCGGATCGCGTTGAGGAATTGCACGACCACGGCGCCGAGAAGCAGGCCGGTCAGTCGCGCGCGCCACGATGCGGGGAACGACACGATGCAGGCCAGGAGGATGAGCATCGCCTCCACGCCGTTGCAGCCGTTGTTGATGTTCACCCCGAAAGTCGGGCCGCTGATGACCGTGCCGTTGACGACGACTTTCTCGCCCATCGTGCGAAGAATCGCGCCGGAACCGGTAGCGATGGCCTTCGTGAAGGGCACGATCACGCGATCGTTCACCGGACTCCAGGCGATCAGGAGGTACGCGGCGATGAGAATGACGAAAAACTTGACGAGGAAGAGGACCTGAGAACGCTGCATTTGGACCGGCGGAGGATAGCACGGAGAAAACTTGCCGGAGTCGAATGTCCCGCTGGGAAAGTTGCTGGTTTCTGGTTGCTGGTTGTCTGTGGTTTGCGTCCGGGCGTCAAGCCCCCAGATAACCAGCGACAAGCAACCAGCAACAGCTTCTTACGTCAATCGCGCGATCAGTGCGGCGACGGCGGTCTCGACGCGCAGGATGCGCTCGCCGATCGACACCGGCGTGAAGCCGGCGCGGACGAGCGAGGCGATCTCAGCATCGATGAAGCCGCCTTCCGGACCGATCGCCAGCGTGACCGGCCTGCCGACCGCGCGCGGGCATTCCTCGGACGCACCAGGATGCGCGACGAGCGCGAGCGAGTCGATGTGCAGAGACTCGATGTAGGGACGAAAGAGTCGCTGCAACTCGATCACCGGCAGAATCGTGTCGCGCGCCTGTTCGAGACCGAGCACGCGCTGCAGAAGGAGGTTGTCCTCCGAAAGCCGCGGCGATTTCCAGTAGCTCTTCTCCACGCGCCAGGCGTTCATCAACACGATGCGTTTCACTCCAAGCGACGTCGCGCTGGCGATGACGCGGTTCAGCACTTTCGGACGCGGCAGCGCCAGCAGCAGCGTCACCGACAGCGCAGGCGGCGGATCGCGCTCGAGCATGATGCGCATCTCGAGCGCCTCGCCATCCAGCCGTACGACCTCACCACGCCCCACCTTCCCTCCCACAACGCCAACGACGAGCGAATCTCCCACCGCGGCGCGATGCACGCTCGTCACGTGCGCGAGCCGGCGGCCCGTCAGCCGCACATGCTCGCGATCGATGAAGTCCTCTTCGAAGAGGAGGATGAGATTCATACGCGTCGGCAGGATACGCGTTGTTCTCGCGTCCTCTCTCCAGTCACGAACTGTTGCTGGTTACTAGTTGCTGGTTGCTTGCGGAGCACCGCAGATAACCAGCAACCAGTAACCAGCAACGGTTTGACTCGTCAGTCGCCAATGCCGAGAAGCGTTCTCACGTTCTTCGCAACTTCCTCGGCCGTCGGCGGATCGTAATTCGACAGCACGATCACCGCCCACTTCCCTTCCAGCTCGACCGCCGCGTTGAGTCCGGGAGCGCCGCCGCCGAAGCCGAGGCCGGGAGGATCGCCGATGAGCTCAGCGAAGGCCGCGGGGGAAAGAACCTTGCGCGTCGAGGTGACGAAACGGAGCATGTCGGCCGCCGTCGAGTATCCGCCGCCCGCGGACGAGCCGCGTCCGGGCAGCGTGTAGGTGTTCGGGTGGCGAGGAACGTCGGAGTCCTCGCCGCGCGTCGTGTAACCCGTGGCGCGATTCGGCACGATGGCATCGGCGGGAAAGCTCGCCGTGTCCTTCATCTCCAGCGGCGCGAAGATCTTCGTCTGGACGTAGTCGTAGTAGCTCATGCCGCTCACCTTCTCGATGACGAGACCGAGCACGATGTAGCCGGCATTGGAGTAACGGCGGTTGCTGCCCGGCTCGAACTCGAGCGGCTTCTTTGCGAACAGCGTCGCGTAATCGCTCAGCGTCCGCAGGCGGTTCTTTGGAGTCGCTTGATAATCCGGCCCGAAGAAGTCGCCCATGCCCGACGTGTGCTCGAGGAGCTGATTGATCGTCACCTTATCGGCGATGTCGGAGGGATAGTTCGGCAGATACGTACGCAGCGTCTTCGAGAAATCGATCTTCCCTTCATCGCGCAACTGCATGAGCGCGGCCTTGGTGAAGACCTTGTTGATCGAGCCGAGGTTGTACTTCGTGTCGTTGTTGTTCGGAACGGCGAAATCCTTGTTGGCAAGCCCGTACGACTTGACGAACAGCGGCTTCCCGTCGCGCGCCAGCAGCACGGTGCCGGAGAAGAGATCGCGTGCGGTGAGTGCGTCGACATACTTGCCGAGCGCGGCGAGGATCTCGGCGTCTCCCGTCGCCTTCGCGGAGATCTTCGGCCAGTCCTTCGTCATCTCGGGATCGGGCCCGCCTCCGATGCGCACGATCTTGCGCTGCTGCGCGGAAAGGACGGCGGTGAGACAAAGCGTGATGGTCAGGTACTTGATCTTCATGGTTCCTCCATTCGTGAGGTTACGAAGGGGTGGTGAAGAATTGATGAAGACAACTCATCTCTCCCTTCGCGCCTTCGCGCCTTCGCGTGAAACCGTCTCACGCGAAGACGCGAAGGCGCGAAGGAGAAGATCAGCTCACGAACGTGATCACGAACGCCGGCCGCTCATACCGAGTCGTCCCGCCATGCAGTTCCACGATCTGCTTCGCGATCGCCAGTCCCAGACCGGCGCCGCCGGTGGTGCGGGAGCGCGAGGGATCGGCGCGATAGAAGCGATCGAAGATTCGTTCGACATGCTCGTTCGGCACGCCAGGACCATCATCCGCAACGCGGATCTCGATACGATCGACGACGCGCGATGCGCTCACGGCGATCGTACTCTTCGCGTACGTCGTCGCATTCACGAGCAGGTTGCGCAGCACCTGCACGATGCGGCGCGCGTCGACGCGTACGATGAGGTCCTGCGACACGTCGCGCGTCAGCACCAGTCCGCGCAACGGCACGCCGCTCACGGCGCGGTCGACGAGCTCGGCGACGCTCGTCTCGACAAACTCCAGCCGCAGTTGCCCGGCATCCGCGAGCGAGAGCTCCTGCAGATCGTCAACGAGGTGCGCCAGAGTCGCGGCGTCTTCCTCGATCGACGCCAGCCAGCGCGCGTCGGCCTCGAGTACTCCATCCTGCACCGCTTCGATCTGCACCCGGATGTTCGTCAGCGGCGTGCGCAGTTCGTGCGCGACGTCGGTGACCATGCTTCTCCGTGCTTTCTCATTTCTCTCCAACGCCTCGGCCATCGAATTGAACGCGCGCCCCAGCCCCGCAACCTCGTCGCGGCCATGCACCTCGACGCGCGCGTCGAGGCGGCCGCCGGCCAGTGCACGCGCGCCGCGCGTCAGCGCCTCGACCGGCGCGAAGACGCGGCGGAAGACCGTGAGCATGACCAGCACCGCCAGTAACGCCGCCGCGGCCAGGCCGGCGATCAGCCAGCGATCGACGGACATCCGGAACGATTCTCTCGGCCGCGATTCGTTCTCGTCCGCCGGCAGAAAATAGACGGTCCCCTTCCCCTCGATCTGGTGCGCGGCGCCTTTGAGCATCAGCTTCTCAAACCCGCGACTCAACTCGATTCCACCGTCGCGCTGCAGCACGATGCGATACGTGCGCATCGACGGCGGATAGACGGCGATGATCCGCCCCCGCGCGTCGAAGGCGACCGAGCGCAGTCCGAAACGCTCGTTCACGCGGCGCAACCCTTCTTCGATCACAGGCGCCGAACGGATAAGCGCTTCTGCGGCGCGCACGTCCTCGCGTCGCTGCGCGACGAGGAAGCGATCAAATTCGCGCTTCACGGTCACGCTCGAAAAGATCCCCGCGAGCGCGACGACGGTGGCGATGATGAGCGTCGTCGCCAGGACGAGTCTCCAGCGAAGAGAACGGATCATTTCGCGAACCTGTAGCCGACGCCGAAGACCGTTACGATCGCCTTTCCGGCATCGCCGAGCTTCTTTCGCAGATTCATCACGTGAACGTCGACGGTGCGATCGAGTCCCTCGTACTCTTCGCCGAGTGCTCGCTCGACGAGCTCCTGCCGCGTGAACGTGCGACCGGCCGCGCGCATGAGCGCGTCGAGCAGACGCACCTCGGTCGGCGTCAAAGGAACGGCGGCGTCACCGACACGAACCTCGCGATGCACACGATCGATGGTGATGCCCGCGGCCTCGACGACATCATCCTCGGCCACACGTCGCAGCACCGCCCGCACACGCGCCATCAGCTCGCGAGGACTGAATGGCTTCGTGACGTAGTCATCCGCGCCGAGGTCGAGGCCGGCGAGCTTGTCGTCCTCGGTGGAGCGCGCCGTAACCATGATGATCGCCGTCCGGCTCGTCTCGCGCAGCTCGCGGCACACTTCGATCCCATCGAGGCGCGGCAGCATCAGATCGAGCACGACCAGATGCGGCTCCGTCTCCCGCGCCAACTCCAGCGCGCGCACCCCATCCTCCGCGGTCGACACGTCATACCCCTCGCGCTGCAGATACAACGCAACCGTCGACCGCGTCTTCGGATCGTCCTCCACGAGGAGAATGCGACGGCGCATCGGGCCATCGTACGCAGGGACGTGAAGAAGTGATGAAGAGCACGTTGCTGGTTCCTTGTTGCTGGTTATCTGTGGGGCCTCGCGAGAAACCACAGACAACCAGTAACCAGCAACCAGCAACTGGTTCCCAACTGGTATCATCCGCGCCGCATGGATATCTCGGTTCGAAAAACAGGGGACGTCACGATCGTCGACTTCAATGGGCGGCTTGCCGCCGGAGTGAGCGACTCCGTCCTGCCTCAGGTCATCGGCGGCATTCTCGACGACGGGTCGAAGAAGATTCTGCTCAATCTCTCCGACATGGATTACATCGACAGCAATGGGCTGGGAGAGCTGGTCCAGGTCTTCCGCGAAGCCCAGCGGAAAGACGCATCGTTGCGTCTGCTCAAGCCGCAGGATCGCGTGGCAAAAACGCTGCGCCTCACTAACCTCCTGCCGATGTTCGCCGTGTACGAGAGCGAGCGCGAAGCCCTCGACGCCTTCGGCTCCTGATCGCTCGTCGCCAAGAGCCATGAGTGAAGTTCTCACGGTTCCCGGCCTCTGGGGCTCCGGCCCACAACACTGGCAAACGCATTGGGAAGCGAAGCATCCGAACTGGCAGCGCGTCCGGCAGCGAAATCCTGATCTCGCCGATCGCCAGGAGTGGGTTACAACGCTGGACGCCGCGATCCGCGCCTGCGCCGAGCCGCCCGTTCTTGCCGCCCACAGCCTGGGCTGCAGTCTCGTCGCGCAATGGGTGGAAGACCACGGCGGCCGCGGAGTCCGCGCCGCGTTTCTCGTCGCGCCGAGCGATGTCGAAGCGCCTGCTTATCCGATCGAAGGGAGAAGCTTCGCCTCGATTCCACGCACGCGTCTCCCCTTCCCCAGCATCGTCATCGCCAGCACGAACGACGAATACGTGACCGTCGACCGCGCGAAGTCCTTCGCCGACTCCTGGGGCAGCCGCCTCGTCTTCATCGGCGACGCCGGACACATCAACGCCGCGTCGGGCTACGGCCCGTGGCCCGAGGGCGAGGCCATGCTGCTCGAGTTCATCAGCGCACGAACCTGAGCGCGACCGCGCATCGGCGTTTTCGTTCTCGACTTCGTCGACAACCTTCCCCATCATGCGCGGACAGCCGGATTTACGGAGAGAGAGCCGCGTGCGATTTCCGCCGTTCCCGAACCCTGTCGTTCCCACCAAAACGAATCAGGAGGCGAATGAATGCATAGAACCTTTGTCCTGGGTGTACTGGTTTCGTTCCTCGCGATGTCCGCCTACGGTGCCAAGCCTGCCTATGAGTACTACGCCATCGGAAGTCAGAACGACGTGACCACAACCACAACCGCCGGTACGGTCCTCATGGGCGGAGGCACCGATGTCGACGCCGCCTTTCAATGGATGATCGGCAAATCGGGCGGCGGCGACTTCGTCGTGATTCGCGCCACCGGTACCGACGCCTACAACCCGTACATCTATGGCCTGGGCACGGTGAACTCGGTCGAAACGCTGATCATCAAGTCGCGCGCGGCAGCGGCCGATCCGTTCGTAATCGCCAAGATCCGCAATGCCGAAGCGCTCTGGATCGCCGGTGGCGATCAGTCCGACTACATCAACTTCTGGCAGGGCACTCCGGTTGCCGATGCGATCAACTACGTCGCGAACACCAAGCACGCGCCGGTCGGTGGCACGAGCGCCGGCCTCGCCGTCCTCGGGCAGTTCATCTACACCGGCGCGGCGGGTTCGGTCACCTCGAGCCAGGCGCTGGCGAATCCGTATCATCGCTACGTGACGCTGGCCCGCGATTTCGTGCAGATCTCGAACCTCGGCGGCGTGATCACCGACTCGCACTTCGTCACGCGCGATCGCTTCGGCCGCCTCGTGGCGTTCCTGGCCCGCATCATCAAAGACGGCTGGGCTTCCTCGGCGCATGGAATCGGGATCGACGAAGCCACCGCGATCCTCGTCAATCCCGACGGCTCGTCCACACGCGTCGGCAGCGGCGCGGCGTACTTTGTCTCTTCCGCGGGCGTGCCGCAGGTCTGCGTTTCCGGCACGCCGCTGACCTACACCGGCCTCGCCGTATACAAAGTGAGCGGCAGCGCCACGTTCAATCTCGCGAGTTGGACCGGCTCCGGCGGAACGGCCTACACCGTCAGCGCCAACGCCGGCGCGTTTAGCTCCAGCAACGGTTCGATCTATTGATGATGAGCGGAGCGGTGGCGTCGATGCCGCCGCCACTCCACTTCAGGCTACTGAGTTCGGTTTCACGCGGAGACGCGCAGGCACGGAGAGGAGCGTGGCAGCAACTCTCTTCTCCGTGTCTCCGCGCCTCCGCGTGAAATCTTTCGTTGCCACGCGTGACGTCAACCGTGACGCGCATTCGTTGACGCGATGCCCGTCGACGGAAGCTCTTCGCGCGCGGGAAGCAGATCGCTTCCGCGCAATTTGCGGAAGAGCGCCCAGTAGACGCTGATCGAGCGCTCGAAAAGCCAGAGCGGCGCGAAGAGGCAGGCGTGGAGCGGAAAGTACGCTGCGGCACCAATGCGGCCTCGCAGCGCGAGCGCTATCGTGGAGAACGAGAGCAGCGCCGCGAAGCGCATCGCCAGATCCACTCCTCCGCCGATTGCCAGCAACGACAGAAGCGGCAGCAACGAAAAGAAAAACGCGGTCTTGATTGGCAGCGCGAACTCGTCGCCGGCGATCCGCGGCCGTTGCGCCAGCCACTGCACGAAAGCGACAGGCTCGCGGCGGACGAAGACGTTCTCCGGCGCGTAGACATCCGCGCCGGCCGCGGAAAGGCGCCGCACCGGATGATCGTGCGTGCCGAGGCGCACAAGGGCGCGCAGACTGCGCACGACGCTGCGGCGAAACGCGAACGTCGCCCCATGATCGGGCCGCGATTCGATCGCGCGATGGACGAGGATCCGCGAGGCCTCGACTCTTGCCCACCACGGCAACGGATCGAGATAGTCCTGCGGCTCCACGACTTCGTGATTGAGGAGGTGATCGCAAGTCTGCGCGATCGCTTTCGGCGTGTAGCGGACGTCTTCCGTCGCCACGATCACGTTCTCGTACGACGCAAACGTCGCCGCCGCCTGAATGGGCTCGTCGATCCGCACGGAAAGATGACGCCCGACCCAGCGCAGGATGCGTCCTCGGATTTCGAATTCCGGCCGCGGCGCAGGATCGAGCACGATCACCTCGCAACCAGCGATGCCGAGCATCGAAAGATAGCTCGCCAGCTCGCGAAGCTCTCTCGTCGATTGGCTCACCTCTTCAAGGAGCACCACGTAAGAGCACCGCTTGTCGCGAGAAATCCGGTTGCGCATCGTCGTCGATGCTGGATGAGCGAGGCGCGTGCCATCTATTCATGGCCGACAAGTCGCCGAGTCGTCGAGTCGCCAAGGCTACAAAGGTGCTCTCGACGACTCGGAGACTCGGAGACTGTCACGCATCTTCATGAACCACCTCAGAAACAAGCAACCAGCAGCCAGTCAACCGCCTCTCTGGCATTTCGTTTGCGGAGAGCGAACCCTGCAGTGCGTATCTGGCCCGGCAAGCCCTATCCCCTCGGTGCGACCTTCGACGGCGTCGGGACGAATTTCTCCGTCTTTTCCGAAGTCGCCCGGCGCGTCGAGCTTTGTCTCTTCGACAGCGATGGCGTCGAGACGCGCGTCGATCTCCCCGAAACGACGGCGTTCATCTGGCACGGCTATCTCCCAAACATCACCGCCGGCCAATGCTACGGCTATCGCGTGCATGGGCCGTGGGAACCGGAGCACGGGCATCGCTGCAATCCAGCGAAACTCCTCCTCGACCCCTACAGCAAGGCCGTCGAGGGACAGGTGCATCTGGGACGAGGCCGTCTTCCCGTATCTCTTCAACGATCCAGAACATTCGATCAACGACCGCCGACAGCGCGCCGTTCATGCCGAAGTCGGTCGTCACCAATCCCTTCTTCGACTGGGAGCACGATCGCATGCCGCGCACGCCGTGGCACGAGACGATCATCTACGAGGCGCACGTCAAAGGCTTCACCATGCGCCATCCCGGCATCCCCGAAAACCTGCGCGGAACGTACGCCGGCCTCGCGCATCCCGCTTCCATCCGCTATCTCACGCAGCTCGGCGTCACCGCGGTCGAGATCCTCCCCGTGCATCAGTTCGTCCATTCGAAGCAGTTGCTCGACAACGGTCTGCGCAACTACTGGGGCTACAACTCGATCAGCTTCCTTGCGCCGCACAACGAATACGCCGCGAGCGGACAAGTCGGGCAGCAGGTGACCGGAGTTCAAGCAGATGGTGAAGGCGCTGCACCAGGCGGGGATCGAAGTCATCCTCGACGTCGTCTACAACCACACCGCCGAGGGAAACCACCTCGGGCCGATGCTGTCGATGAAAGGAATCGACAACTCGGCCTACTACCGCACGGTGCCGGACAACCCGCGCTACTACATGGACTACACCGGCACCGGGAACAGTCTCAACATGCGACATCCCGCACGTGCTGCAGCTCATCATGGACTCGCTGCGCTACTGGCACCTGGAGATGCACGTCGACGGCTTCCGCTTCGATCTCGCGGCGACGCTCGCCCGCGAGCTGCACGACGTCGATCGCCTCTCCGCGTTCTTCGACATCATCCAGCAGGATCCGGTGATCTCGCAGGTCAAGCTCATCGCCGAGCCATGGGATGTCGGCGAAGGGGGCTACCAGGTCGGCAACTTTCCATCGCTCTGGTCGGAGTGGAACGGCAAGTATCGCGACGTCGTGCGCGACTACTGGCGCGGCACCGATCAAATGCTCGACGATTTCGCGACACGGCTCACCGGCAGCTCCGATCTCTACGCGATGACCGGCCGCCGCCCCTACGCGAGCATCAACTTCATCACCGCGCACGACGGCTTCACGCTGCGCGATCTCGTCTCGTACAACGACAAGCACAACGAGGCCAACGGCGAAGACAACCGCGACGGCGCGGACGACAACCGCTCCTGGAACTGCGGCGTCGAAGGGCCGACCGACGATCCCGACGGTCAACGCGCTCCGCTCACGCCAGCAGCGCAATTTCCTGACGACGCTCTTCCTCTCGCAGGGCGTCCCGATGCTCCTTGGCGGCGACGAATTCGGCCGCACGCAAGGCGGCAACAACAACGCCTATTGCCAGGACAACGAGCTCTCCTGGTTCGACTGGGAGCACACGGACGACGGCCTGCGCGCGTTCGTGACCCGCCTCATCCAGTTCCGCAAGGCCCACCCCGCGTTTCAACGCCGCCGCTGGTTCCTCGGCCGCTCCGTCCGGCGGCGTGAGCGACATCTGCTGGTTCACCCCCGCCGGCGTAGAAATGACCGACGCCGACTGGCAGATGGGCTTCGCCCGCACCGTCGGCCTGTTCCTCAACGGCAAAGCGATCACAACACCCGACGACCGCGGCGAGCCGGTCGTCGACGACAGCTTCTTCCTCCTCTTCAACGCCCACTCCGAATCGATCGAGTTCACCCTCCCCTCCGCGCAATGGGGCGAGCGCTGGTCCAAAGTCATCGACACCAACGACCCCATCCCCGACCTCCGCAACCACACGGAGGTCCTGGCCGGAGAACCGGTGAGGATCGAAGCGCACGCGGTAGTGGTGTTGAAGCGGTAGTTGGCGGTTGGCAGTTCAGCCGCCGGAAGTTACCTCGACGCTGTGTTACTTTATGCGTATGGCAAAGGTACGCTCGATCCTGAGTCCCTCCAAGAAAAGCAAGAACGTGACACTTGCCGAAGCTCGAGCGGCATTTCGCGCAATAAACCGCGAGCTTCGTAGCCAAGCGGGCAAGAAGCTTGGCGAACGTTCGCCAAAGTCAGTCGCCAAAGCTGGATGACGCACGATCGAGACGTCTTCATCAACTGCCCCTTGGATCGGAAGTACCGGCCGCTCTTTCGCGCGCTGTTGTTTGCAATACACGACTGCGGATTTCGAGCGCGCTCCGCACTCGAAGTAGAAGACTCCGGAGAGGTTCGCGTAGAGAAGATTTTTCGGATCATCGGCGAATCGTCATTGGGGATCCACGACGTTTCTCGCGTCGAGTTGGATCCTCACACCAATCTGCCGCGGTTCAACATGCCTCTGGAACTTGGGCTTTTTCTGGGTGCGAAAGCGTTCGGCGCAGCGGACCACCAGGCAAAGCGTTGCATCGTTCTGGATAAGGAGCCGTTCCGATATCAGAAGTTCTGTTCCGACATCGCCGGACAGGACATCCGGGCACACGGCGGCAAGCCGCACGTTGCCATCGAGATCGTTCGGAACTGGTTATCCACATCACCAGTGGCGCAGAGCACCGTCATTCCAAGTGGATCGGTGATCGCAGCGCGTTACAAGACGTACCTGAAGGCGCTGCCCGAGGGTTGCGAGCAGCTCCAACTGAACCCGCGGCGCCTCACGTTCGGAGACGATGTCATGCTTCTCGTCGCCTGGCTCAAGGAAAATCCGTGGAGCCTGCCAGCGACATCCAGAGGCGTTAACTGAACGGATCGGTGCGTCCTCTCCATATCTCGCGACGATGATCGTGGAGTAGCATGCGAACCCGCGCGCGAGCTGGCGCGTCCAACGATCGACGATGAACGTCAAACATCCACTTCTCCAGGCCGTGATCCTGATCGCGGGCGCGCTCGTGATCGCCATCGTCGCGAATGGGTTCGCTTCGCGCGACAAGCGCCTCGTGCTGCCCGGGCATTATCCGAATGCGCTGCAGGTGCCGGAGAGCACGCCTCCGCCGGCGCCGATTGCGCCACCTCCGGCGCAGACGGAATCGGTCGCGGATACCGGCACGGTCGTGGAGACGACCGAGACCACGACGACGAGCGTCGCGCCGACGACCACAACGACAACTACAACGACGGCCACGACAACCGGCACAGCGACGACCCCCGTCACGACAACGACGGGAGCCACACCGAAACCTGCAACGACACCTGCTGCGACGGCTGTCAAGCCCGCCGCCGATCCGCTCACGCATTTCACGCCCCATCCCGACAAGGCGTACGTCGAGCTCGGCGGGGATGACGTTGCGCTGCTCCACAAGAGCGGCATGCTCTTTCTCGATGCGCGACGCACCTCCGTCTTCGAAGAGGGGCACATCGCCGGCGCGCGATCGTTCCCGGTGTGGGAGTCGGACGTCGATGATCGCGTCAACGCGCTCTACGCCGAACGCAGCGATCCGTCCGATCAGAACAAGCCGATCGTCATCTACTGCTCCGGCGGCGCGTGCGAGGACTCGCACATGCTGGCGCAGAAGCTCTGGGCGATTCAGTTCAACAATGTCTACGTCTACAAGGACGGCTTCCCCGACTGGCAGAAGCGCGGCGGCGCGGTGCGCACCGGAGGTGCTTCGTGACGCTCGGTGAACGGCTCGCGCATCCCTGGCTCACGGTCCGCGTGCAGATCTTCCTCGGCCTGATCTTCGTCGTGGCCGCGCTGCCGAAGATCGCCGACCCGCCGTCGTTCGCGCACATGGTCTACAACTACCGCATCGTGCCGGGCACGCTGATCAATCTCAGCGCGCTGGTCATGCCATGGGTCGAGATCCTCGCCGGCTTCGCTCTCATCCTCGGCATCTGGACCCGCCCGGCGCGCTGGATCATCAGCGCCCTGTTGCTGATCTTCATCCTCGCCATCAGCATCAACCTCGCCCGCAACAACGCCATCGACTGCGGCTGCTTCGACGTCTCCGCCGCCGGCAAGACGCACGAGGAGCGCATCAAGGACATGTGGATCGTGATCCTTCGCGATACCGGGATGCTCCTGATGTGCGCACAGCTCTGGTGGGCGCGACGGCGCGAGGCGGCGAGTCTGCAAGTCGCCGTGCCGGCGAGCGAGTAAACTCTCGCCGCTCGACGACTCGAAGACTCGTCGACTCGGAGGCTCGATGCGTTTCTCGCTTCTACTCTGCACCCTGATGCTTTCTCTCTCCCTCCTCGCCCAGAACGTCGATCTCGCTTCGCTCGAAAAGGGCGAGACGCTGGAAGGCTTTCGCGTCGACGCGCTGTATCTGAACGATGCCGGCAAGCCGATGGGGGCGCGGCTCGTTCATCAGCGGAGCGGGTTCACGCTCGACTATTTGCAGATCGAGTCGGTGCCGCAGGGGTACACGTGGGTGAACAGCATCCCCGTCGGCGATCAGGGCGAGCCGCACACGCAGGAGCACCTGCTCCTCGGCAAGGGGACCGTCGGACGCTCGTTCGCGGGGCTCGACACGATGTGGCTTTCGTCGTCAACGGCGTTTACGCAGCAGTGGCGGACCTGCTATCACTTCAGCACGTCGGCGGGGAAAGAGGTCTTCTTCGATCTCTTCGCCGCGCAGCTCAACGCGCTGCTGCATCCGAACTACACCGACGAGGAGATCCGACGCGAGGTGCGCAACTTCGGCGTGACCGATACCGCCGACGGCAAGCTGCGGCTCGAGGAAAAGGGCTCGGTCTACAACGAGATGGTGAGCTCGAGCACGAACCGCTATCGCGTGCTCTTCCGGACGATGGGGCAGCTCGTCTACGGGAAGGACCATCCGCTGGCCGTGAACTCCGGCGGCGAGCCGTCGGGGATCCGCACGATGAAGCCCGAGGACATCCGGCGCTTTCATGATGCGAACTATTACCTCGCGAACATGGGAACGATGGTGGCCTTCCCGAAGAGCGTGCCGCTGCGCGAAGTGCTCGATCGCACGAGTGCGATTCTCACGAAGGTCGAGAAGGAACCGAAGAAGCGCGAGTCGACGTACGTTTCGACGAGCGCCAAGCCGTTCCCGGAGATGAAGGGCGCGCCGGCGGCGACGATCGCCATCGGCGAGTATCCGCATCGCAATGACCAGCAGCCAAGCCCTCTCGCCTTCGCCTGGCCGGCGACGATGGGAACGCTCTCGGTACAGGAGATGGGACTGCTCGAGCTCTTCGGCGACACGTTCGCCGGCGACGCGACGACGAATCTCTACAAGCTTTTCGTCGACAGCAAGACGCGCGTGATGGACATCGGCGCGACGGGCGTCTTCAGCAACATCGATCGCGATCAGGGTCACGCCGTGGCCTTCATCCTCGACAACGTCGCCGTGCCGAATCTGACGAACGAGAAGATCGCGGAGATCCGCACGAAAGTCATGGCCGAGCTGGCGCGCATCGCGGCGCTGCCGGACGGCTCCGCGGAGCTGAAGGAGTTCAACGCCCGCGTCTTGAGCCGCGTCAGCGAAACGGAACGCGACCTCGCGAATTTCGTGAACACGCCGCCATCCTGGGGCGCGCGAGGAACCGGCTCGGCCTGGATGGATCAGCTTCTGCTCCTCGAACGCGAGCCCTCCTTCCACAAGTCGGTGACGCTCGCGCCGCAGATCAAGAACATCCGCGCGCTGCTCTCGTCGGACAAGAACATCTGGCGCGAACAGCTCACGAAATGGCAACTGACGGGCGTCACGCCCTACGCCGCCGCGGCGCGTCCGAGCTCGGCCCTTCTGCAGCGCGAGGAGCAGGAGCGCGTGGCGCGCGCCGACGCGGAAGCGGAGCGGCTGGCGAAGAGCTACGGGCTTGCCGATACGCAGGAAGCGCTCAAGCGCGCACGCACCGATCAGGACGCGGCGGCGGCGAGCATCGAGGCCGACGCGAAGAAGATCCCGACGCCGTCGTTCGTGAAGAACCCGCCGATGACGCTCGATGAGGAGCTGCACTTCGCGCAGAAGAAACTTGTGTCGGGCGTGCCGATCGTCGTCTCGACGTTCGACAACATGTCGAGCGCCACGGTCGCGCTTTCGCTACGCGTCGATGGTGTGCCTCGTGAGCAGCTTCGTTATCTCTCACTGCTTCCCGTGCTCCTCACGCGCGTCGGCGTGATCGAGAACGGCAAGCCGGTCTCGTTCGACGAAATGTCCGAGCGTCTGCGCAAGGAGATCCTCAACCTCAACGCCACGTTCTCAACGAATCCGCGCACGCAGCGCGTCGAGCTCACGCTCCGCGGCGCAGGCCTGGGCGCGGACGAAGCGAAGCGCGCGATCGGCTGGATGTCGCTCGTGCTGCAACATCCCGACTGGCGGCCGGAAAATCTCGCTCGCATCCGCGACGCCGTCGATCAAACGCTGAGCGGACTGCGCAACACCATGCAGGGCTCCGAGGAGTCGTGGGTGCAGAATCCGGCCGCCGCGTATCGCGTGCAGACGAAGGGTGCGTACCTCGCCGCTGATTCGTTCCTGACGCGCGCGCACAACGCGCTGCGCCTCCGCTGGCTACTGCAGGAAGCGCCGTCCGCGGATCGCGAAGCGCTGCAGAAATGGTTCACCGATCTCTCCGCGCAAAGCGGCACGCGCGCGGATCTCAAGGCGATGCTGGCGAAGCCGGAGACCGTCGCCGGACTCTCGGAGGCCGCGCAGGCGATCGCCAAGGATGCGGTGAAGGATCTCGATCTCACGCTGATCGAGATTCCCGACAGCAGTCTCGCCGCGGACTGGAAGTATCTCGTCACCGCGATGCGCGACGACCTCATGACGCCGCCCGCTGACGTGCTCGCGGCGTTCGAGTCGATGCGGCAGAGCATCCTCCAGCGCGGCAATGCGCGGATGTGGCTCGTGTCGTCGACGGCGATTCAACAGGCGCTCGCGCCTTCGATCGAATCGCTGTCGGCCTCGCTCGGCGCGGGAACGACCGCGGCGGCCACTGGCACGACCCGGCTCGTCGATGCGCGCCTCCTCGCGCGCGATGCATCGGCGAAGAATCCGGTCTACGTCGGACTGCTCGCTCCGAACATGAAGGGCGGCGTGATCATCACCTCCGTCCCCGGCGTGCACTTCGCCGACGCCGGCGATCGCGCGAAACAGATCGACTATCTCGCCGGACGCCTCCATTCCGGTTACGGCGCGCACGGCATCTTCCTCAAGACCCTCGCCGCGGGACTCGCATACAGCAACGGTCTGCGCGCGAGCGTGCAGTCGGGACGCAACGGCTACTACGCCGAGCGTACGCCGGAGATCCCGCAAACGGTGAAGTTCGTGACGGAGACTCTGAAGAACGCTGAACGCGATCCACGCCTCGCCGACTACGCGATCGCCCAGGTCTTCGGCGAGAGCCGCGCCGCGGCGACGTACGAAACACGCGCCGAAGGGATCGCCAACGATCTCGCCGACAACCAGCCGCCGGAGCAGGTCCGCCAGTTCCGCGCCTCGATCCTCGACCTGCGCAAAGACCCCGAGCTCGGCAACAAACTCTTCGATCGCAAAGACGCCGTTTACGCGCGCGTCCTCCCCGGCTACGGCATCAAAGGAAAAGACATCGCCGACGCCGTCTTCTTCACGATCGGCCCCGACAAGCAGCTCGATGCCTGGGAGGCCTATCTCAAGAACGCCGAAGGGGCGGAGACGCGGCTCGATCGGTTGTATCCAAGAGATTTCTGGATGCCTTAGCCGGGTTCACGCGGGGGACGCGGAGGGAGACCGCAGAAAACTTCTCCGCGTCCTCCGCGTGAAATTCTTGAACCGCGCCTCTGCCGCGAAATCCCCGACAACCGACCACTGACCACCGACAACTACGGCTTCACCCACCCCGCGAACTGCATCTGTCCGTTCTCGATCTTGATCATCGCCACGGGCTTGATCGGATTGCGATCGGCGCCCATGGTGATCGTGCCGGAAACGCCTTCGTAGTCCTTCGTCGCCGCGATCTGATCGCGGATCGCTTTGCCGTCGAGGGAGCCCGCGCGCTGAATGGCGGCGACGAAGATCTTGAGTGCGTCGTAACCGAGGGACGCGTTGGCTTCGGGACTCTTCTGGTGGCGCCGCACGTACTCGGTGACGAACGTCTTCACGATCGGGCGCGTGTCGCCGACGAAGTAGTGATCGGAAAAGTACGAGCCTTCGATCGACTTGCCGCCGATGTCGATGAGCGTCGAAGAATCCCAGCCGTCACCGCCGACCAGCGGCAGGTTGATGCCTAGGTCGCGGGCCTGAATCGCGATCTGCCCGACCTCGGTGTAGAAGCCGGGGATGAAGAGAACGTTCGGCGACGCATTCTTGATCGCCGTGAGCTGCGGACGAAACTCGGTGTCGCCGCCGGAGTAGCTCTGTTCGGCGACGATTCTTCCGCCCAGCGCCTCGTACTCCTTGCGGAAGAACTCTGCGAGACCCACGGAGTAATCGTTCTTGCGGTCGACGAGGATCGCGGTGTTTTCCGCGGCGAGGTTCCTGCGCACGAACGCGGCGAGCGCCTTGCCCTGGTAGGGATCGGTGAAGCAGACGCGGAAGATGTACTCCCCTTTCTCCGTCACGGCGGGATTCGTCGACGACGGAGAGATCATCGGGATGTGATTGGTCTGCGCGATCGGTGCCGCGGCCAGCGACTGATTCGACGAGTTCTCGCCGATCAAGCCGACGACGCCGTTGCCGGTGATGAGCTTCGTAACCACGGAGGCCGCTTCGTCCGGGCGTCCCTGATCGTCCTCGACGACGAGGCGGATCTTGCGGCCGAGTACGCCGCCGGCGGCGTTGATCTCATCGGCGGCGAGCTTGACGCCGTTGACGGTGGCATTGCCGAAAGCGGCCTGATCGCCGGTGAGCGCGCCGTAGACGCCGACTGGAATATCACTTGTCGTGTCCGCCGTTTGCGCTTCGCGGTCGGGGCGGCAGGCCGCAATCCACGACGCAGCAGCAATCCCGGCGGCAATCAATACGAATCGAGCAGTTCTCACGGTGCGCTCCTCAAGCGGCTAGAATGCCGCGGCTCGAGTCTACCTTGTTCTCAGTTGTCGGCTGTCCGTTGTCCACGGGCCTCCCGGACAACCGCTAACCGACAACGGATAACTTCCGGAAAGGATTCAAATGCAGGCAAACGACATCCGCAAGGGCATCGTCATCATGTTCGACGGCGATCTCTGCAAGATCATGGAGTTCCGCCACCACACGCCGGGCAATCTCCGCGCGATGGTGCAGGCGAAGCTCCGCAACCTCCGCACGGGAAATCAGTTCGAGCACCGCTTCCGCTCGAATGACGACATCGAGCAGGCCTACATCTCTCAGCACGAGATGGAGTACATGTACTCCGATGGCCACGCGCATCACTTCATGAACACCGAGAACTTCGAGCAGATCGAGATCAGTGAAGAAGACCTCGGCGATGCCGCGGCCTGGCTCGAGACCGGCGTGAAGCTGCAGGTGCAGTTCCACGAACTGCGTCCGATCGGCGTCGAGCTGCCGAAGACGATGCGTGTGCGCATCACGGAAACGCAGCCGATGGTCAAGGGCGCGACGCAGTCGTCGTCCTACAAGCCGGCCACGCTCGAGAACGGAGTCGTCGTGCAGGTTCCGCCGTTCGTGACCGAAGGCGAAGAGATCATCGTCGATCCGGTCGAGAACCGTTATCTCGAACGGGCACGTTGAACGAGCTGTCAGCTATCAGCTCGCAGCTGGCAGGAGATGAAGCACGAGTCGTTCGTCCTCCCGCGAGCTGATAGCTGCGAGCTAAGCTGTCAGCTGGCAGCTCGCAGCTGGCAGGGAGATGAGGCCAAGTCGATCGTTCTCCTGCGAGCTGACAGCTGCGAGCTGCGAGCTAATCTGTCAGCTGGCAGGAGATGAGGCCCAAGTCGATCGTCCTCCTGCGAGCTGATAGCTGATAGCTGCGAGCTGCGAGCTGAACATGTCCGTCCACTTCCTCTGCACGCAATGCGATCACCGGCTCGGCCGCGATGGGGGCGAGCCGGCACGGGCCTGTGATCGGTGCGGAGCAGCGAGCGATGTAGTGGCGCCGCCTGAGGGCGCGATCATCGATCGTTGCGCGGCGTGCGGACACGACCAGCTCTACTTCCAGAAAGACTTCAACCGCGCGATGGGGATCGCCATCATCGTCGTCGGTGCGATCTTCGTTCCCTGGACGTACTACCTCTCCCTGCTCGCGGTCACGATCCTCGACTACATCGTTTGGCGTCTCGTGAAGGACGTGATCGTCTGCTATCGCTGCCAGGCCGTGCATCGCGCCTATCCGCCGAATCCGGCGCTCAAGCCGTTCGATCTCGTCGTGCACGACCGTCACGTGTACGGCGCCGCGCCGCCGGGAGCGGAAGAAGGGCACTAGGAGCGCAGGCATCCTTGCCTGCCGGTCCGCCGCCTTCCAGGCGGCCGGGCCGGCAAGATGCCGGCGGACCGGCAGGCTGGAAGCCTGCGCTCCCCACATCAGATTCGCATTTCGGTCGTGGCGTCGAACAGATGCAGTGCGTCGAGCTCGATCACGAGATCGATGTCGCTGCCGACGCGCGGCATCGTGTGCGCGTCGAACGCGGCGACGAGCAGGTCCGGGCCGGCGCGGGTGTGGACGATCGCTTCGTGGCCGATCGGCTCGACGACTTCAACCTTCACCGGAACGCGCGCCGTCTCGCCTCGCGCCTCACGATCCGCGGCGAGAAGATTCTCCGGACGTACGCCAACGCGCACGTTCTGACCATCGCGCACGGAGCCGCGATGTTTCCCGGGGATGGGAATCGTGAACGATGCGGCGTCGAGCCGCCCATCCTGCACGGTCGCATCGAAGAAGTTCATCGGCGGCGTGCCGATGAATTGCGCGACGAAGACGTTCACCGGTCCGTCGTAGACCTCCAGCGGCGTGCCGACCTGCTGGATTTTGCCGTCTTTCATCACAGCGATCCGATGGCCCATGGTCATCGCTTCGATCTGATCGTGCGTGACATAGACCACGGTCGTCTGCAGGCGATGCTGCAGCTTCGAGATCTCGGCGCGCATCTGCACGCGCAGCTTGGCGTCGAGGTTCGAGAGCGGCTCGTCGAAGAGAAAGACTTTCGGATCGCGAACGATCGCGCGCGCAACGGCCACGCGCTGGCGCTGACCGCCGGAGAGCTCTTTCGGCTTGCGATCGAGCAGCGGCGTGATGCCGAGTGTTTCCGCGGCGTCGGCGACCTTGCGATCCATTTCCGCCTTCGGAGTCTTGCGGATCTTGAGACCGAACTCGATGTTCTCGCGCACGGTCATGTGCGGATAGAGCGCGTAGGTCTGAAAGACCATCGCGACGTCACGATCTTTCGGATGCAGGTCATTGACGACGCGATCGCCGATCGTAATCACGCCCTCGGACATCTCTTCGAGACCAGCAATCATCCGCAGCGCGGTCGACTTGCCGCACCCCGAGGGGCCGACGAGGACCATGAACTCGTGATCGTGAACGTCGAGGTTCAGCCCCTCGATGACCGACACAGAGCCAAACCGCTTCGAGACGTTCTCCAGCTTGACTCCGGCCATTTTGGGCCGATGTTACCGGTTACAGCGGAAGGTGCGCAACCGCGGAGAGCCAGCCGCCGAGGACTTCTCCGATCACCACCGCGACAACATCGACGTAGAGAATGCCGGTCGCGGCCATCGTGGAGCGGATGCGCACCGTGCCCCAGACCATCGGAAAAAGCGCCAGCGGCCCGAGAAGCCCCCAGCCGGCGCGCATCCAGAAGAAGATGTCCTTCACCGAAGGCACCGGCCAGAGCACTGCGATCGCGATGACGACGACGAGGATCTTCACGATCGACGCGGCGAGCGTGGCGAACGTCAGACGCTTGAGCGGATCGATCGACATCCCGCGCACGACGAGATACCAATGCCCGAGGAGCATCGCCAGATTCACGCTCCCGAGGAGACCGATCGACGCCAGCGCACCGACGATACTCCAGACGATGTGCGCCGGCCGAACGGCCGCGTGATACGCGAGGACCGCGGCAACGAGATACGCGATCGCGAGAAGCGTCGCCGTCGCCTTGAAGATAATGCGCTTCGGATAACGCAGCACGAGCCACAACACGACCGTGAGCGCAACGATCGCGCTGTCCGCCATCGCCAGTTCGCGCCGCCCCGCCATCGCATGCGCAATCGCCGCTCCGATAGCGAGCGCGCCGCCGATCAGAAAGATCAGCCGATAGAACTTGACGCCCGCGTTGCGACGCCCGACAAGCGGCAAAAACAGATAAAGCCCCGCGGCAGCATCGATGAGGAAAAGGGCGAGGAGCATGTAAGCGCGCGCATGGTAACAGCGGCACGCTGCTTGTCGTGGACCGCCGGCGTCCTCGCCGGCTGGGCGAGCGTCGTCTCGCCGCTTGCAGGCGGGCGTCGAGACGACGCCGCCCCAGCCGCCGAGACGGCGGCGGTCCACCACGAAGTCCTCGCGAAGCGAGTGCGCTTCTGTGTAGCGGCGGCCGCCCTCGGCCTGCCGATTCGCGCGCCAAACGTCAATGGAGGGCAGGCTTATAGCCCGCCGATTCTGGGTGGGGGCTTTTGTTGTTGGACGTTTGGTTGGACGCCCCTCCCGCCCAAAACCGGCGGGCTATAAGCCCGCCCTCCAGGGGTTTGCGCAAGACGCGAGCTACGACGTCGAGAACGTTCGCTTCGCTCGCCTACCGCACGACGCTGCTCGCTCGCACGAAGCGGAACCCGCGCTCGCGCAGCGCGGGGAGCTCTTCCTGGAGCACGCGGAGCGTGACGGGGTGCGGGTGGCCGATGCCGATGGCGGTGCCGTGAGTTTCCGCGGCGGTGGCGAGGGCGGCGAGTTGTTTGCGCACCGAGGCTTCGGTCGCGACGTCGTCGAGGAAGACGTTGCGGGTGGCGGTGCGGACGTTCATCTCGCGCGCGACTTGCGCCGCGATCGAGCCGCCGGCCGTGCGTGAGTCGACGAAGTACATCCCAGGCGGGAGCGCGCCGATGACGCTCGTCATCACGCGGCGATCGGAGGTCGCGAGCGATCCCATGTGATTGTTCACGCCGCGCGCGTAGGGAATCGCCTCGACGTTCTCGCGAGTCAGGCGTGCGATCTCTTCGTTGTTCATCGACGTCAGGATCGCGTTGCGGCCCGGCGCCTCGCGGCCGATCGGCTGCATCGGGAGATGGCAGAGCACTTCGAAGCCGCGCGCGTGGAGGCGCTCCGCGAATTCCGAGGCGCGCGTGCCGTTCGGCAGAATCGAACAATTCAGATTCGGATCGAGCGCCATCAGCTTGTCGAGCGGCTGACCGTCAAACCCGAGGTCGTCGATGATAAGCACGATGTCGCCGCCGCGGGCGCGCTTGTGGCGCGGCTTCACGCGCGGCAATGCCGATTCCGGCTCCGAGACTTTCGACGGCGCAATCGTCGATTGCTGCAGCGTCGTCTCCTGAACCGATCGCAGCGCGTCCTTGGGAGTCTCGCCGCCGTTGGTCCATTGCCACAAAAAGAAAATGGCCAACCCCGCGACGGGGATGGCCATGATCATCGCGATCGTCTTGAACGAGCTGCGCCGCTCTGCCGGTCGTTGAGGATCCAGCCTAGGCCGCCTTCTTCAACGTTTCCGCGCCGAAGAGCTGCAGCGCTTTGTCGAGGATCAGATCCTCTTCGGGTTTCTTCTTCTTTCCCTTCTTCGCTTCGCTCTCGTCGAGCGCCTGCGCCGAAAGATCGACCGCGACGTCGGGCTTCACGCCGGCGTCGCCGATCGCCTTGAGGTCGGGAGTCGTGTAGTGGCCGATGGTCATCTGTACGCCGCCGCCGCTCGGCAGCGAGATGAAGCGCTGCACGATGGCCTTGCCGTACGTCGTCAGGCCGATGACCTTGCCGCGGCTGTTGCCGCGAACGGCCGAGGCGAAGATCTCCGCGCCGGAAGCGGTGGAGATGTCGGTGAGAACTTCGAGGTCGCCGTCGTACGCGGTCGCGCGATCGGCCTGCCAGCGCTTGGCGTCGACGCGACGTCCTTCGAGCGACGTGATGAGACCGCTGGTCAACACCTCGTCGGCCGCGGCGATGGCCTCGTCGACGGAACCGCCGGCGTTGCCGCGAAGATCGATGATGAGCTTGCGAGTGCCACGCTGGCGCACGGAGTCGAGCGCGGCGCGGAACTGCGCGGCCGTGCCTTTTTCGAAGTATGGGATCTTGATGTAGGCGATGCCGGAGATCGTGTCGGTCTTGAGCGTCACCGGATGGAACGCCGCCGGCTGCACCGTCATCTCGTCGCGATGCGTTTCACCGCCGCGCAGTACGAGCAGCTTCACCGAGCCCTTCTTCTGCAAAGCGTGGCGGATCTGCCAGACGGCCATCTGCGCCGTGGGCTGTCCGTCGATCTTCTCGAGGAAGTCGCCGCGCTCGATGCCCGCTTTCTCCGCCGGCGATCCGACGACCGGCGCGATCACGTAGGCATACCCGAAACGTTTCGTGACAATGAGTCCAAAGTCGTTGTCCTCGGAGTCCTGGAAGCCTTTGTAGGCCGCCATCTGCGCCGGCGGGACGTAGTAGCTGAACTCGTCGATGGCATCGGTGACGCCCGAAAATGCGCCGTCCATCAGCTTGTCGGGCGTGACCGGCTCGACGTAGTTGCTCTCCACGAGCTGGAAGACCTCGGTGAAGATGCTGAGGTAGCGATAGACGTTGCTCTTCTGCGTGTTCTGCGCGAACAGCGCGCCGGAGAGCAGCGTGATCATCAACGCCACGGAGAGAATCAGGAAAGCAGCCTTCTTTTTAGTCATGAATTGTCTCGTCTCTAGCGGAGCCACTTGCGAGGATCTTCGGGATGGTTGTCGTGCCGCACTTCGAAGTAGAGGTGGCCGCCGCTGGTCTCTTCACTCTCGCCGACCCCTGCAATCGTCTGGCCCGTGGCGACGTGATCGCCGGGAGCGACAGACGGCCCCTTGAGGTTGCCGTAGAGCGAGAAGATGCGATTGCCGTGGTCGAGAATGATCAAGTTACCGTATCCCTTGAACCACTGTGAAAATAGAACTGTTCCCTGAAAGACGGCGCGAACCTCGGTGCCGGCGTCCGCTTCGATTTTGAGGCCGTTGTTCACGGTATAGGTTGCAAACTTCGGGTTACGCTGTCGCCCGAACTCTTCGATGACTTTTCCCTGCACCGGCCACTCCAACGCGCCCTGCACCGCGCGGATGTCGATGGCCGGGGCGAGGCCGCTCTTCTGCTGCGAGAGCGAATCCACCAGACGCTGAAGCCGTTTGGCCTTTTCTTCGAGCGCGACGAGCTGCTGCGCGGTGCCGCTCTCCGCCGTACGCAGCCGCGCCAGGAGGCTCGCTTTCTGCGCGTATGACGCGGCGACCGCGCGGCGGCGCTCCTCAACCACCACGCGCGTGCGATGCAACCGATCCCGCTTCTCCGCGAGCTCGGCCGTCCGCACGGAGAGTTGCTGTCGCGTCGTCTGAAAGCTCGAGACGAGCCGCGCATCCCGCGAGACGAGGTAGCTCAGCATCGAGATCGCCTGGAGCGGATTGCGATCACCGCGGATCGACAGCAGCATGCGCACGTACGTCAGTCCGCCGAGGCGATAGAGGACGACGACGCGTTTCTTGAGATCGTTCTTCTGCCGCTCGATGCGCGGCATGAGCGTGGCGATCTGCGATTCGATCGATTGCTGCTCCGCGGCCAGCTTCTCCTCGGCGGCGGTGGCCAGCTCCAGCTCGTGCGTGTGGATCCCGAGCTCGAGATCGACTTCCTCCAGCTCGCGCTCCGCCGACTGCGCCTGGCGCCGCACTTCATCGAGCTTCGTGCGGAGACGCGCGATCTCTCCGCGGATGCGATCGAGATCGTTGCGCTGGGCATGCGCCGGGAGCTGGGCATGCGCAGAGAGAAGAACCAGCAGCACGACGAGCCACGCCATGCCGCGGCGCATCGTCATACCTCGCCGAGGGCCTGCTTCGCGGCCTGTTGCTGCGCTTCCTTCTTCGACGATCCCTCGCCGCGCGCGATCGTGCCGCCGAGCTTCACTTCGACGATGAAGGTCTTGTCGTGATCGGGACCGACCTCGGCGACGACGTGGTATTCGGGCAGCGGCAGCCCTTTCCCCTGCGCCAGCTCCTGCAGCGCGGTCTTGTAGTCCTGGAAGAGGAGATCCTGTTCGTCGATGGAGCGGATGTCTTCGAGGAACGAACGCTCGATGAGCCGCCGCGCCGGATCGATGCCGCCATCGAGGTAGACCGCGGCGATCATCGCCTCGAACAGATTCGCCAGGAGCGAATCCTTCTTGCGCCCGCCGGTCTTCTCTTCGCCCACGCCGAGGAGGATGACGTCGCCCATCCCGTAGTGGCGGGCCTTCTCGGCCAGACTCGGCGCGCTGACGAGAAACGCTTTCATCTTCGAAAGCGCACCTTCATCGAGCGCGGGGAAATAGCCGAAGAGGAGATCGCCGATGACGAAACCGAGCACGGAATCGCCGAGGAATTCGAACGTCTCGTTGTGCCGTACGTCGAGCTCCTTCGCCTCGTGTGAATACGACTTATGCGTCAGCGCACGACGGAGCAGGTCGCGCCTGACAAACGTATAGCCGATGCGCTGCTCGAAGTCGGAAACCTCGGAGTCCAATCGAGGGCAGTATAGCGCGACGTTGAGACGAGACCGGTTGTCAGTTGTCCGTTGTCGGTTGCCTGGGCGGCACACGACGAATCCCCGACAACCGATAACTGACAACCGACAACCTCATTGCAGTGCAACCAGCGCGCGCTTCGCATTCGCGATGTCCGCGGCGTATTTTTTCGCAGGCGCGGTCTGGACGAATTGAGCGAGTGCGCGGCGCGCTTCGTCGCGGTTGCCGGCCCTCCCCTCGACCAGGCCGATGTTGTAGAGCGCGTCGTATTGCTTCGGATCGACGGCCACGGCGCGCTTCCAGGAGTCGACGGCCAGCGGCATGTTGCCGGCGCGCGCGTAGACGACGCCGAGGGTGTTGAGCGCGAGGGGCAGGTCTTTGTTGAGCTGCAGCGCGCGCACGAGGTACTGCTCGGCGCGCGGAGCGTCGCCCGCGCGCAAGGCGACGACGCCGAGGTTCTGAAACGCCGTGGCGTTGGTCTGGTCGATCGTGAGCACGCGCTGGAACTGTTGCGTCGCTTCGTCGAGCCGGCCGAGATCGGCCAGCGCGATGCCGTAGGCATTCAGCAGATCGGGATTCGTCGACCGGGTGGCGTATCCCGAAAGCACTTCGACCGCCTCCGCCGCCCGCCCGTTCTCGCTCAGCATCAGGCCGAGGCGTTGCTTCATCGTGTCATTCGCCTCACCTTCGGAGATGGACTCGCGCAGGACCTTCTCCGCCGCCTGCGGGTTCTCGGTCTCCTGGTACATGAACGCGAGAAAGTCGCGGGCCATCGACATCTCCGGACGGTCGTGGACGATTTTCTGCGCGCGGTGCAACGCGTCTTCGATCTTCCCGTGCTGATATTCGTCGACCGCTTTGTGGATCGCGGAGAAGACGTGCACGAGATTTTTCGGATCGTCCTGCGCCGTGTACTGCTTTTTCGCGGCGGCGGTGCCGGTGAGATAGCCGAGGCTGCGCAGCTTGGCTCCTTCATCGGGCGAGATCGAGCGGTCGGCGATGTTCTGCATCGGCGAGGTCTCGGCGAGAAGCTGGCGGATGTGCGTGGTCATCCTCCGGTTCTCGGTGAGGATGTTCTTCCGCTCCATCTGGTCATGCTCGAGGTCGTAGAGCTCCGCGAGCGGAAGGTCGATGTACTTGTGCTTGTCGCTGATCATCCCGACGAGCGGAGCCCAGCCGAGGTTGAGCGACGCCGTCAGCGCTTCGAAGTAGCTCGTGCGCGGACGATCGTCGAGACGGAAGAGCGAAGTGCCGGTCAGCTCCGCCGGTTTCTTCGCGCCGATGCGATCGAGGATCGTCGGCACGATGTCGCGATGGCCGACGTAGCGCGTTTCGACGCGCGGCTGGACGTGCCCTTTCTCGTAAACGATCAGCGGAATCGCCAGCGTCTCTTCGTAGGCGAACAGTCCATGCGTGACTTCGCCATGCTCGCCCATGCCTTCGCCGTGATCGCCGGTGATGATCACCAGCGTGTTCGGCCGCCGCTCGAGCAGCGGACGCAGAAACTTTCCAAGCACGTCATCCGCTTCCGCGACCTCGGCGTAGTAGGGGTTCGCGTACTGCTCCCGCCAGGGCGAGTCCGGTTTGTACGGTTGGTGCGGCTCGTAGATGTGCACCCACATGAACTTCTTCTGATCGGCAACCGTGTCGTACCACTTCTGCGCCGCGGCGAAGACTTCGACGGCTTTTCGCTCCGGCACGACGAACGCCTTCGGCGCGGTTCCCTCGGGGTACTTGTCGTCGTAGACATCGAATCCCGGCGTCAGGCCGAATCGCGCGTCGAGTGGGAACGCGGCGACGAACGCGCCGGTCGCGTAGCCGCGCTCCTTCAGCATCGGCGCGATGGTCCTGTGTTTCGGATCGAGCACGAAGCCGGCGTTGTCGCGTACGCCGTGTTGATACGGAAGCAGTCCGGTGAGGATGTTCGTGTGCGACGGGAACGTGACGACGTTGTGCGCGTGGGCATGCTCGTAATACACGCCCTCTCGCGCCATCTCATCGAGGAACGGCGTCTTCGACTTGCCACCCTCGCCATGATTGTTGCGGCTCAGCGCATCGGTGCGCAGCGTGTCGATCGTGACGAGGATGATGTCGGGATCGGGACCGCCGCTGAACGAGGAGGAGGATTCGCTCGTCCGCGAGCAGAACAACAAAGCTCCGATGGCGATCGCAGCGAGGAGTCCAACGACAACGATTTCTGTCTTTCTGTTTGCCATGCTCTCGTCCGTCAACCTGAGCGAAGAATCAGTCTTCGCGTCTTCGCGTCTTCGCGTAAAACCGACTCACGCGAAGGCGCGAAGACGCGAAGGAGAAACCGGCTCGAATGACGTTCTACAGAACCGTGAACGGAATGCTCACGACGCGCTCCGTGCCGTCGTGCGCCTTCACCGTGAAGCGCAGTTGATGCTCGCCGGCGGAAATGCCGTCGGGCCGGAAGTTGAAGAGCAGCTTCACGCCGCCGCGATCGTCCGCCGCGGTGCGTCCGAGGAGCTTCACGCCCGTCGCCGGTTGCTCGCTCGATCCGCTGAGGATCGCCGGCGTCACGCCGAGCTCTTCGAGCGGAACGCGATAGAGGAACAGCGCGACGTTGTAGTCCGTGCCCGCCTTCACCGTCGGATGCGTGCGAGGGATGTACTTCGAATCGCCAGTAGCGAACGGATACGCATAGTCGTCGCCGCGTGACGGACCGAGAAGCATCGCCCAGCCGGCAGGGTCGACGAAGAACAGCGGCGGCAACACGGTGGCAGTATCAAATGCGGGGACGGTGATGTCGGAGCGCATGATGCCGATCCTCGCCGTCTCTTCGACGCGCACCAGAGCCTTGACCGAGTAGGTGCCCGGCGGGAGCCGCATCGTCCCGTAATAACGCACGCCGCTCTGGCGAATCGTGTCGCCTGCTTTCGCGAGGTCGAGAGAAATCCGTTGTTGAAGAAAATCGGCGACCTTGTTCATCGGATCGAAGGCGTAGAGATAGAGGTTCGCCGTCGCGGCACCGCCGGTGATGCCTGTCAGGAGCTTCTCGCCCGGGATCTCGACGACGACGGGAACGCGCGACCTGCCGCCGGGGCCGGGAAGCGTCGTCGCCGCGACGCTGACGTCGACGTCTTTCATCGGCGCATCGATCATCAGCATCTCGGCCAGCGTCAGCGCGCGTTCGAGATCGGAGATCTTGCTCGACGGTTCGTAGTAGCCGCCGCGTGCGGCGACGCGCGCGCCTTTGGCTCGCGTCTTCACTTTCAGCTCGTGAAATTTGCCCGGCTTGCCGGTGCTGCCGGCGTTGAAACCGAGAACGTAGACGACTTCCTGCTGCTTGAGCATGCGGTCGAAACCTTCGCTGAGGTCGTTCGCGTTTTGGAACACAGTGCCGCCCGTGGGACGCGTGACGAGGAAGAGGCCCTCGTTCGATTTCTTCTTCGCGCCTTCGCGCGCGTCGCTGCCGGAGCGAACGCCGGCGATGTCGATCGCGTGAAGCCGCACGTCGGAGCGGCGGAAGAGCGCCGCCATTTCGCTGATGTCGGTCGACGACGAGGTGCTGCCGAAGATCTTGTCGCTGTCGACGTTGTACGCCTCGCCGCCGAGGATCTGTTCGTTCGCTTCCCGCGCCTCGTCGGCGTTGAGCTCGCGGCCCATGACGAGGCTCGGGTCGAAACCTTCGGACAGCAGGATGATCTGCTTCTGCCCCTGCAAGCGATCGAGCATGCGCGCGACGTTGCCGAACTGCTTGAGCTGGATCTTGAGACGCGAACGGAGCTCGGACTGCTGCGTGCGCTCGCTCAGCGCGTTCTGCTGCTTCAGCTCTTCCATCACCTCGGCCGCGACGATGGAGCTCCCACGCTCCTGACCGGCGACGCCGCCGCCACCATCACCGTGGCCGCGATCCACGCCGGGCGAAGCGAGCGAGATCATGAGCGGATCGGCGACCTTGAAGTACTTCGGATTTCCGAGCGTCGAGATCGCCGAACGAAGCACGTTGCGATCGGTCGTGAAGCTAGTGATCATCCGCGTGCCGCTCTCCGTCGCAAACGTCGCCACGGCCGCGAGATCGCGCGACTCCATGTGCTTCTCTACGAACTCCTGCGCGGCTTGCGCGGCGCGCTCGATCGTGCCCGGGCTGGAGTTGGCGAGATCGAAGAGCAGTAGGAAATTGCGATGCGCCGCCGGCGGCGCGTCCTTCGCCTCCGGCGCGATCGTGGCGAGATCGATCATCTCGAAGTAGTCGATCGGAACGCGCTTGCCGTCGTCGGTGATCTCGAAGTCTTCCTTCGTGAGGTTCCGCACGACGCTACCGGCGCGATCGACGACTGTCACCGGCACTTCGATGACCGTCACCTGCATGGACTCGCTGACACGCTGCGCATGCAGTCCGATCGCTCCCGCGATCACGAGGAGAGCCGCCATCCCATGCTTGGATTTCATGGGAGGAATTGTAGTCGGTGCCGCGCAATACCCACCTGTCTTGAACAGACGGAAACTCTTACGACGCCAGCTTGCGCAGCGTCGGGTTGTCGGGGTACTTCAGCAACCCCTGCATGGCCCAGTAGTGAACGCCGCGCTTGTCGCCGAGGGTGTCGAGGACGTGGCAGACGGCGATGTACGACGGCGGCGTCGGGGCTTCGCGCACGAGTGAGCGCAGGAGCTCGGTGGCCTCGGGGATGCGGTTCTGTGCGACGAGCAGGAGCACGAGGTTCTTGTAGGCACTCGGCTCGTCGGGGAAGAGCTCGATCTCTTTGCGCAGGTCGTGCTCCGCTTCGTCGAAGCGGCCGAGGCGCGCGAGCACGTCGCCGCGGATGAAGTAGAGCGTCGCCACTTCCTCTTTTTCGCGCTTGAGTGAGACCGCGCGATCGAGCAGCTGCAGCGCTTCGTCGAGCGATCCGGAATCGCGCTTCACGCGGGCGAGTGTCACCAGTGGTGCGACGCGCTCGCGATCGCTTTGAATCGCCAGCTTTGCGGCTTCATCGGCCTTCTTGTAATCCTTGCGTTCCAGCCAGATGCGCGCGAGGACTTCGTAGGCCTGTCCCGGATCGGCCTTCACTGCGAGCTCGGCGTGGCGCTGCGCGTCATCGAGATGTTCTTCTTCGAGCTGCAGGCGCGCGATCTCGATGGCCAGATGCGTCGCATGCGGCGAGAGGCGCAGCCCTTCTTTCGCCGCTTCGATGGCGTCGTCGGGACGGCCGAGGCGCGTGAGGATCTTCGACTTGATGTCCCAGAGATCGAGGATGCGCGGATTCTTCTGCAGCAGCTCGTTGGTGATCGCCAGACCGGCCTCGTACTCCTTGTCGCGATACTTCGTGAAGGCCTGGCCGATCAACTTCATCGTGTCCATGTTGTCGCGCGGATCGGGCAACACCTCGCCTGGCTTCGTCTGGACCGTGGAACCGAGATAGCCGAGGGCCGCGAGCTTCGCCGCCTCCTCGGCATCGATCGCGCCGGGCGACTCGGCTTCGCGAATGAATGGCGCGATCGCCTCGCGCATCGCGAAGAGCGCGCGCCGATCATCAGCGATCACGTTCTTCTTCTCCGCCGGATCGTTCACGACGTTGAACAGCTCCGCCTTCGGCGACTGTAGATAGTGATGATCGCCCTCGATCAGCGAGTGCTGATCGGCCCAGCCGAAGTGAAAACGCGGGTAATACGTCTCGCTGTAGATCGCGCGATTCTCCGCGCTCTTCGCGCCGGTGAAGGAAAGCAGGCTGCGACCCGGGAGCTTGGACGGCGCGGCGGTGGCGGTGCGCTCGAGAATCGTCGGCACGATGTCGATCGTCTGCACCGATGAGGCGACGGAGGTTCCGGCGAGCTTGCCGCTGGGCAGCTTCACGATCAGCGGCACTTGCAGCGCTTCGCGATAGAGAAAGATCCCGTGCTCATCCTCGCCATGATCGCCGAGTCCTTCGCCGTGATCGGAAGTGAGAATGATCAGCGCCTTGTCGTAGAGGCCGTCGTCCTTCAGCGATTGCAGGAACGTTCCGACGATGGCGTCGGCGCGAGCGATCTCGCCGTCGTAGTGACTCGCGTAGCGGCTCTTGTACGGCTCGGGCGGCGTGTAGGGCGTGTGCGGCTCGTAGAGATGGAGAAAGAAGAAGACCGGCTTCTGCTGCTTCGCGATCCAGTCCGAGGCAATCTTCGCCGTGAGCCCGCCGTCGCGCTGAATGTTGCCGATCGTACGCGCGGTCGTGATCGGCTCGACGGCATCGTCGTAGAGATCGAATCCGCGACTGAGTCCCGACTCGCGGCGCAACACGAACGCGGAGATGGCCGCGCCAGTCGCATAGCCTTTCGCTTTCAGGATCTCGGCAATCGGTTTTACTTTCGGATTGAGAACGTAACCGATGTTGTCGCGATTGCCATGTTCCGCGGGAAGAACGCCGGTGAGCATCGACGAATGCGAGGGCAGCGTGAGCGGGCAATGCGAGTAGGCGCGCTCGTAGAGAATGCCTTCGGTGCGCAACGCGTCGATGTTGGGCGTCTCGACGTTCTGGTAGCCGTACGCCGGAAGGTGATCGGAACGGAGCGTGTCGATCGAGATGATGAAGACCGGCGTCCCCGTCGCGGGAGGAGGCACCGCGTCGCGCGAGCACGCGGCGAGCGAGAGCGCGACCAGCGCGGCGACGGTGAGTCTGGACATGAGGGAGTTATACGACATGTCATCCCGAGCGTAGCGAGGGACCTGGGCGGGAGGGCGGCACGAGGCTCGTGTTTCGTGCCTCCCGCCCACCCAGATCCCTCGCTCGACGCTCGGGATGACAGCAACTTCACTGCATCTGGTCTAGCAGTTCCTTCGCGTCCTTCGCTTCTTCCCCGTCCGGCGCGAGCGCGATGACTTTCTTGAGATCCGCCTTCGCGGCGTCGTTCTTCTTGAGCTGCAGCTCGGCGAGCGCGCGGTAGTAGTACGTCTCCGGCGCTTCAGGCGCGATCTTCGCGGCCTTGTCGAAATAGCCCCAGGCATCCTGCGCCTGATTCTTGTTCATGAAGAGGATGCCGATGTTGACGATGGCTGTCGGATCGGTGAGCGATCCGGGAGGCATCGCGTCGAGAATCTTCTTCGCCTGATCGAGCTGGCCGTCTTCCGCGAGCATGTTCGCGAGCAGCGTGGCCGCGGTGATGTTGCCCGTGTCGGCGGTATAGACCTCGCTGAGCGGAGCGATGGCCTTCTTCAGCTCCCCCGCCCCGTAGTACGCGCGCGAGAGCGCGAATTTCAGCGATTGATTGTCCGAGAGCTGCACCAGCGCCTTCTCGTACTCCGCCGCGGCCTCGGCCCACTTCTCCGCTTTCATGTCGTTGTTGGCCGCTTCGAGTGCTGCCGCGGTCTCCGGAGTGATCTCGACGCCGCCGACGGAGATTGATTCATGCGCCTGTTCGGCGGGTGCTTCAACTTTCTGCGGCACGGGATCGAGAACCGTTTTCAACGGGGGCACGTTCTGCCGGTCCGCGAGCTCGGCCGAGCCGCGCCGCTTCTCGAATCCATCCGCTTCGACATCGATGTTCCAGACGCCGACTCCGAGTCCGCCGGCCGCCCAGCGGCCCTTCGCATCGGTCTTGATCGCTTCAGGGCCGCCGCCGCTGCCGCGCGTCGCCGTGAGGGCGACCTTCGCGCCGGCGATCGGCTTGCCGGCCGGGTCGGTCACGACTCCCTGCAAGCGGCCGGTTCCACGCCAGTCCTGCGCCGACGCGATGCCCGCGATCATCAGGAACATCGCAACGAGAATCAGATTTTTCTTCAAAGGATCGCCTCCGAGTTGGATTACGCGGGCGGAAAAACACGGGAGCGCACTCCCCGCTTCCCACGAAAAAGCCCGCCGGGAAATCCCGGCGGGCTCGTTCGTTCAACTTTTTGCGAACGTCTAGAACGTGAAGCGTGCGCCGAGACGGAGCACGCGCGGGCTCTGAAGCTCGCGGATCTGATTGCGCGTCGCCGTGGCGGCGCCGTTGGAAACGAGAGTCGCATTCCGCTGCAGGATCGTCTGGTTGTTGGTGACGTTGAATGCATCCAGCGCCACTTCGAGACCAACGCCGTGGAAGCGGAAGTCCTTGGCCAGGCGGAGATCGAGGGAGTACGGATTTTCCATGCGCACGTCGCCGATGTCGTTGACGAGAACCTGCTTCGCTCCCTCGCTGCCACCCGGATGCGGGCTGCCGCTCGAGGAGTGCACGTAGAGAATCGGATAGCCCTGGCGGATGGTGAAATTCGCGCCGAGGTTCGCCTCGATGATGGGGATCTGGTAAACCCCGGCGGCGTTGACCGCCCACTCGGAGTTGATCCAGACCGCGCCCTTGGCACCCGACTGCGTGCCGGAGCCCTGGACGACGTTCCCGCCATCGCACGTCGCACAACCGGAGCCGGTGCGCGAAGGCGTCGGATCGATGATCGCTTCCGCGTCGATGTTCTGGTTCCAGTCGTTCCACGAGAAGTTGCCGCGGAACATCCAGCGATTCGACATGCGCTTGACGAGGCCGACTTCGAGGCCGTCATACGTCTGCGAATAGCCGTCGCGATTCGTGAGCACATAGAAGGCCGGCGCGGCAATGCCGGCCTTGAGCCTGTAGATGGGCACCGAATACGCGCCGCCCTCGGTCACGCCGGCGGGCGGAGTGAGGTTCGTCGACAGCTCGTAATCGGCGGTCGTATAGAAGTCACCCTGTCCGCGATGCTTCTCCGGACGATTCCAGAGAAAGTCATCCATGTTGCGATGGGTGTAGTTCGCGGTGACGAGAAGATCGGTGAACAGCTCCCGCTCGAAGCCGAGGATGAATTCATCGGTCGACTGCGGCTTCACGTTGGAATCGACACGGCGCGGGACGTCAAGCGAACCAGGATGGGCAGGATCGAAGCCGACGGCGTTGTAGACGCCGTAGTCGAAGAGCACTTCGCCCGCTTCGATCTTGTCGTTGTGGTTCGCATCCATCGTATATAAGACGACGTACCGATACCCGGGTATGACCCCTGTGTAGCCGGATGAATTCGAGCCTAATTGCCCGACGTATCGGTTATAGGCTGCTCGTAAGAGCGTCTTCTTGTCCGCGCCTAACGCGTAGGTCAAACCGATGCGCGGCGAGATGGAATCCCATTCGATCGTATCGATGTCGCTGGCCTTCCAGGTCAACGCCGGAAGGTACGTGGGAACGATCGGGTTCAGCGGCGAAGCCTGATCGCCCGCTTCGCCCTTCTGGTTGTCGTAACGCAGGCCGGCCTGAATCGTCAGGTTGCCCATCAGCATCGTGTCGCCGACGTACACGTCGTTGTACTTGTACTCGTAGTTGTACGGGCTGATGCCGTAGAAGTACGTGAGTCCGAAGCCGGCCGGGAGTCCCGGGACACCGGTGAAGTCGTAGATGACCTGATTCTGCGGATAGGTCGTGACGCCCTCGGCGCCGGCGGTGCGATAGCCGAAGCCGAACTTCAGCTCATGGCTGAGCGATCCGGTGTTGAAGAACGCCGAACCGTCCGCGCGGTACTGCTCCTGCGGACGCTCGCCCTGAACCGAGAGATACGTGTTGCGGAAGTGTCCTTCCAGAATGGAGAACGTCGCCGCCTTCGGCGTGTTCGCGAGCACGCACGTCAGATCGGTGCAGTTCGCGCCGCTGTTCGGCTGCAGCTGGAAGCCGCCGTTCACCTTCGAGTACAGACCGGTGAGGTAGAAGTTCGAGCTGAAGATATGCGTGTCTTCGAGCTTGAACGTTCCCTTCGGACCGAAGCCGCTCTGGTTCCACGTCGTCTCCGGCGGGAACGTGATCGAGGCGTTGCGGCCGGTCTTCACCTTCTGGTTGTCGACGTAGAAGAACGTCGCGCTGTTGTTGCGCGTGATCTGCGCGTTCAACTTGGCGTTGAGCGTTTCGAGAGACGTGACGTCCGCGAAACGCGGCTCGTGGCGATTGATGGACGCCTGGCTCTGCGCAACGAACAGCTTGATGTCGTTGTCGGCGTAGGAAGCCCATCCCCAGAGGTGGTCGCGGATGATCGGACCGCCGACTTCACCACCCCACTCGGTGATCTCATTGATCTCGTTCGTCTTTCCGAGATAGCCCTTGGCCTCAGCCGGAATCTTGCGCGAGCCCTGCGAGCCACCGTCGGTGAAGTAGTAACGGCCCGAACCGCTGAAGTCGTTCGTGCCGCGCTTGGTCACCATGTTGAGCTGGGCGCCCGGCGTCTGCACGCGCGGGTCCGTGCCGCCGGTGGTGACCTGAATCTCTTCGAAGCTGCCGAAGTCGAAATAGGCCGAGGAACCGCCGGTGGCGATCATGTCGGTCTCATTCACACCGTCGACCGAGAACGTGGCCTGATCGCCGGTCGCGCCCTTCGACACGAACTGCGACTGCTGACCCGACTCATTGCCGCCGACGTTGATGCGGTCCATGAGCACACCCGGCACCTGCTGCAGGATGACCCACGGGTCGCGGGCGGTCGGAACCTGCTCGAGCTCAACCGAGGTCACGGTCGAACCAGTGCCCGTGCGGCGCACGTCGAGCAGCGGAGCCTCGGCGGTCACCGTGATCGTCTGCGACACTGAAGGATTCAGCGTCATGGCGATCTCCGCGTTGCGGCCGAGATTGACCGTCACGCCGGAGCGGGTTGCCGTGCCGTATCCCGACAGCTCGGCTTTCAGTGTGTAGGAACCTGGAGAGAGGTTGATGAAACGAAAACGTCCCTGAGCATCGGTGACGGCGTTCTGGGGAGCGCCGACTCCGCTCAACGTGACGGTGACGCCCGGGAGGGCCGCTCCGTCATTCCCTGTGACTGTGCCGAAAATGTTACCTGTCTGAGTCTGCCCGAACGCGCTGACGGCAAGCAGCGAGACGAGCAGCGCGGTCCATACCGCGCGAGTCCGAAGGGGAGGGCACCGTTTCATATCGGCTCCTTTCTTGGGTTGGCGAGCCGTCGTGCAGGATGACAGCCGACTCGCCCAAAAACCACAAACAATTGTGATCAAACAGGTTAGCGTTCAACGAACGGACGGAGGCGCGTCCGGATCTTCAAAGTCATGTTGAGACGCGTCCTTTTTTTGAATCCTCGACCCTTGGCTTCAGCCGACCTTCGCAGGTCGCAGACAAGTCCAATTCGGGGAGAACTCTAGCACCACGAGCGTTGTCAAGGAAAGGTAACGGCCTTGTTTCCAAAATGACAAATATGACGCGGAAGGATGGAGTTGCGGCCGAAATGACAAACGCCGCGAATTGCTTCGCGGCGTTTGCGTTGGCCTGCCTTCCGGCTGCCTACGAGGTTAGCTGTCGGGTTCGGACTGGAAGCCCTAGAGGCTTTTGGCCTCATTCACCCCGGACGGTGGCAAGCCGTCGCTTTGGTTCCCCCGTTCCTCGGCGCCGAGGATTAGGCGGCAAGACCGCCACCATTCAGCGGCGAGGTGAGTGTACGCGCGTGCGGGGGGATGTCAAGCAGGCGGGAGCCTGGGTATCGGAAGCGCGCGAGTCAGCCAATGAGTTGTCCGGCCTGCGCGGCGGGCAGCTCGATGAGGAACGTCGTTCCGCGACCACTTCCGCTGCTCGCGGTCAGTTCGCCATTCATGCGCCGCGCGAGATCGCGGCTGATGGCGAGTCCTAGTCCGACGCCCCCCGATCCTTCAGGTACGGACGCCGGGAGCTGAACGAACGGCTCGAAGATGTGGTCGAGCTGGTCGGAGGGAACTCCGATTCCCGTGTCGCTGACGGCGATCCGCACACGGTCACCTTGTTGTTCTGTCGTGACCGCGACGGATCCTCCCGGCGGAGTGAATTTCGCCGCGTTCGCGAGCAGATTGAGCAGAATCTGCTGCAATCGATCGCCGTCGACGGCTGCTACGATTCCTTCCGCGCGTCCGACATTGAGCGTAATCCCTGCTTCCTGCATCTTCACTCGCACGAGCGTTTCCGCTCGTGAAATCGCATCGTCAATCGACACCGTTCCGATCCGCACCGTCACTTGTCCCGCGTCCAGTTGGGCGTAGCCGAGGATGTCTTCGATGAGACGTTCGAGATCGAGCGCGGCGTTGCGGATGATGCCGGCGAACTCGGCCGCGCTCTCGGATGCATCCGGAGTCGTGGCGATGAGCTGCGCGTAACCGCGGATCGCGGTGAGCGGCGTTCGCAGTTCATGCGACATCATCGAGAGGAAGCGCCCTTTCGATGCGTTGGCACGCTCGGCCAGGCGTCGCGCCTCGAGCAACTCGTCCTCGTAGCGATGGCGCTGCTGCATCCGGACGAACACGCAATCGTTGACCTCGCCGCTGTTGTCGGAACGACGTCGCGCATTCAGCAGCATCGGAATGTCGTTCCCCTCCCGGTCGCGCAACGGGAGATAGATTTCCTCGGCCATCCCGTGCATGCGAAGCAGAGGAAAGATGTGCGTGTTGTAAAACACGCGGCCTCCCGGAGCGAGGATCTTCTGGACGTGCCACCCTTCGAGCTCCACCCGGGAGTAACCCAGCGTCCGAGCAAGCGTCGAGTTCATGGCCAGCATCGTCCCGTCGTCCGAAAGGCTGACGAAGCCGCATGGCGCGTTGTCGAGCAGTGGATCCAGGATCACTCGGCGTCCTCTCAGGCAGCCAGGTAGTCTCGGATCGCTTGGATCGTCTCGTCAGGATGGCTGAGGTGCGGACAATGACCGGTCGCTTTCATCACCTGCAACGTGCTGTGCGGGAGATTCCGCGCGAGGTAGTGCCCCACGGCGAGCGGCGCGATCGCATCTTCCGAGCACTGCAGCACCAGCGATGGAATCGTCGAATGCGGCAGGTCGGAGCGGTTGTCGGCAAAGAACGTCGCCTCGGCGAACCGCCGCGCAATGTCAGGGTCAGTCGAGCAGAAGCTGTTCTCCAGTTCGCCGCTGAGCTCCGGTCGCTCGCCATTCTTCATGACCACCGGCGCGAGAAAGTTCGCCCAGCCGATGTAATTCTTGTCCATCAGATCGAGCAATCCCTCGATGTCCTCGCGTGCGAAGCCACCGACGTAATCCTGATCGTCGATGTAGCGCGGTGACGGGCCGACCATGACGATCCGACTGAACCGTTCGGGGGCGCGATTTGCGGCGAGAAGTCCGATCATGCTGCTGACGGAATGTCCGACGAGAATCGTGTCGCGCAGGTCGAGCGCATCGCAGATCTCGAGCACATCGTCGGCGTATCCGTTCAACGTCGCGTAGCGGCTCTTGTCGTACGCAGAGAGATCGGACTTGCCCGAACCGACGTAGTCGAACAGGACGATTCGGTACCGGTCCTCGAACGCTGGCGTGACGAATCGCCACATGTTCTGATCGCATCCGAATCCATGGGCGAACAGCATCGGCTGCGTCCCCGCGCCGAACACTCGAACGTTGTTTCTTCGGATCACGTCGACCGGCATGCCCACCTCCTCACGCGAATCATGCAAGAGTCGGACGCGATGGGACGAAGCCTCACTCGCAGCCGATGAATGCCAGAGCTCCTGGCGTAAATGCTACGGTGATGCGGACGCAAAGCATCGGCTGTCTGCGAGAGCTCAGGTGCCTTCCAGGAGAAGGAGTCAAAGGTGGTGCCCAGGGACGGAATCGAACCGCCGACACGAGGATTTTCAGTCCTCTGCTCTACCAACTGAGCTACCTGGGCGTGCCCTCGCGAGCGGCGCGGAATGTACCAACATGGTCCGCGCGAAGCAAGTCATCTAACGCATGAGATCGGAAATCATTCCGAGAGCGCGAGGCGGCGTCAGCGGACGCGATTTCGGACGGCTTCGGCGAGGGCGCGGAGCGGGCGGGCGGGAGCGCCAAGGGGGTCGATGGCGGCGAGGGAGGTGGCGACGAGCTCTTCGCTGAGTTTGCGCGCGCCGTCGACGCCGGCGAGTTTGACGAAGGTGAGGCGTTGCTCGTCCTTGCCGACGTCTTTGCCGAGGGTTTCGGGATTCGAGGTGACGTCGAGAACGTCGTCGGTGATCTGGAAAGCGAGGCCGAGGTTTTTGGCGAAGACTTCGATGCGTTGCAGCGGCGCCGGATGGACGTTGGCCAGCATCGCGCCGACCGCGGCCGCTGCGACGAAGAGCGCGCCGGTCTTGCGCGAGTGGATGAACTCGAGCGTGTCGAAGTCGAGGCTCGCGCTTTCGCTGTGCAGATCGACCGCTTCGCCGGCGATCGTGCCGTCCCACCCGACCGCGTCGACGACGCGCTGCATCACCTGCTGCATCGGCCAACGGCGCGGCGTCGAGCTCGGCGTAGGTCTGCGCGACAAGCCGTAGGAATGATTCAGCAGCGCCACCGCGGAGAGGATGGCCAGGTCTTCGCCGAACTCGCGATGGAGCGTCGGCGCGCCGCGGCGCAGGAGCGCGTCGTCCATCGACGGCAGATCGTCGAGGATCAGCGACGACGCGTGAATCATCTCCATGGCCGCCGCCGCGTGGACGAGCTTCTCCGGACGATGACCGAACGTCTCCCCTGTCGCCAGCAGCAGTGTTCCGCGCACGCGTTTGCCCGGCGACGTCAGCGCGCGGCGGACCGGCGCCTCGAGTGGAGCGGGCGCGCCGGTGCGCGCGGCGAACGCGGCGAGGTATTGATCGATCAGGACGCGGCGCTCGGAGAAGTAATCGTCCATCTTGCGTGCTCGTCAGTCTATCCTTTGGTTGTCCGTTGTCGGTTGTCGGTTGTCCGTGCGGTCATCGCCATTTCCACGACAACCGACAACCGAGAACCGACCACCAAAGGATAGACTTGCCTTTCATGAACATCCGCTTTGGACGATCACAGCAGGTGTGGCTTCTGGTCCTGATCTGCATCGTTCTCTTTGCCGTGCTGCTCACCTTCGTGCCGGAGATGAATTTCGCGCTCTGGTGGAAGGTCATGTTGTGCGGCGTCGGCGCGAGCGCACTCAGCATCTTTCTGTTCCAGGTCTGGCTGAAACGCGTGCTCACCCGCCGTGAAGGCGTCATCGAGCTGATCGACCGCGTCACCGCCGGCGATCTCTCTCTCACCGCGGCGGAGATCGTCGCGCACACGCAATCGAGACGCACCGCCGCGGCCCTGCGCGCGCTCGTGGCCAACCTCGAGCGGACGATCCGCCGCTTCGGCCAGCTCGCCGCTGACGTTTCGCGCGCCAGCGATCAGATCAGCGGCCGCTCGCGCGTGCTGGCCGGTAGCGCGTCGACACAGCTCGATTCCACCGAGACGACCTCCGCGTCGGTCATGCAGATCGATCAGACCATCAACAGCGTCCGCGGCAGCATGGAAGAGCTCTCGGCGAATGCCGAAGAGACTTCCACGTCGATCCTGGAAATGTCGGCGTCGATCGAAGAAGTAAGCCGCATCGCCGACACGCTCTCCGAGTTCGTCGAGCAGACTTCCTCGGCGATCGAAGAGATGATCGCTTCGATCAACGAGGTGGCGCGCAACACCGAGAGCTTCTCGTCGTTCGCCACGCAGACCGCGTCGTCGATGGTGCAGATGAACGCGACGACCGGCGAAATCCGCAACTCGGCGCGACAGTCGTCGGAGCTCTCGCGCTATGTCACCGATGCCGCGAACGAAGGGCGCTCGGCCGTCGAAGGCACGGTCGACGGCATGCGCAAGATCCAGGTCGCGGTCGAGGAAGCGAAGGTGGCGCTGGGCGATCTCGCCGAACGCTCGCAGGAGATCGGCGAGATCGTGCGCGTCATCGACGAGATCGCCGGACAGACGAACCTCCTCGCGCTGAACGCGGCGATCATCGCCGCGCAGGCCGGCGAGCGCGGGACGCGGGTTCGCGGTCGTGGCCGACGAGATCCGCGATCTCTCCGAGCGCACGTCGGTGTCGACCGAAGAGATCCGCACGCTGATCCAGAACGTGCAGCGCGGCGTCGGACGCGCCGCGGAACAGATGACGATCAGCGCCGATCGCGTCGCCGACGGCGTCGGACTCACCGCGCGCGCGGCGCAGGTGCTCGACAAGATCCTCGAGCTCACGGACCGCTCGACGAACTCGATCTCCGAGATCGCGCGGGCGACCGAGGAGCAGGCGCGCGGAAGCGCGGCGGCGACGGCGGCCATCGAAGAAGTGACGAAGATGGTGCAGCAGACGGCGACGGCGACCCAGCAACAGTCGACAGACGTCGCGCGAAAATCGGCGAGCAGGCGTCGATGGTGCGCGACTACACGAAGCACCTCAAACGCGCGATGTCCGAGCAGGAAACGGGTAGCCGCGCCATCAGCCGGGCCATGGAAAACATCATGGGGCTCGTGCAGAGCGTGCTCGAGTCGACCTCGGTTCTGGCGACGGAGAGCTCGGCCATCGTGAAGTCGATGGACGTGATCAAGCAGGGCTCGCGCGAGTCGAATTTCGGCGTGGCCGACCTGAATCAGATGGCCACGACGCTGAGCCACGAATCGACGCTGCTCGAACAGGAGCTCGGACGCTTCACGCTCCCCGAGGCCAATCGCGGCGGCAGCATCACGACGGCGACGGTGCTGTGGCAGGCGCTCACCTTCGATCCCGCGCAGACCTCGGCGTCGGCGCTCGGCTTCATTTCCAAAGCCATCCACGCGCACGCTCGTGAAGTACGGCGAAGGCGCGGAGCTCATCCCCGATCTCGCCGAGCGCTGGGAAGTGCTCGAGCAGGGACACCTCTACCGCTTCCACCTGCGTCGCGGCGTGCGGTTCCACAATGGACGAACGCTGGAAGCGAAGGATGTCTACGAGACGTTCGTCCGCCTGGCGCTGCCGGAGAACGATTCCAGCGGCGCCTGGATCATGCGCAACATCCGCGGCGGCCGCGAAGTCGTCGAAGGGAAGACGCGCGACATTTCAGGCATCGTCGTGCGCGACGCGTCGACGATCGATTTCCAGCTCGTCGAACCGCTGGCGTTCTTCCTCTCGCTGCTGACGATGCACACCTGCGGCATCGTGCCGGCGGAGGAAACGAAGCGATCGGGACAAGTACCGCCTGCGCGGTGTCGGCGTCGGTCCGTTCCGCGTGGAGGAGGCGGTCGAAGGACAGCGCGTGCGCCTCGTGCAGCATCGCGACTACTTCGTTCCCGGACTGCCCTACCTCGACGAGCTGGTGTTCCGTCTCGACCTGCGCAGTTTCCGCGACGTCGCCGATGCGTTTCTCCGCGGCGAGCTCGATGTCGCACACGGGATTCCGCCGAAGATCATCAATGAGCTGCGCCGCGATCCGCGTTACGCGCCGTACATCCTGACCACGACGCAGCTCCACACCTCGTACGTCGGCTACGACTCCTCGGCCGCGCCGTTCGATCGTCTGGAAGTGCGCAAGGCGATGAATCACGCCATCAATCGCGAGCGCATCAACGAACGGGTGTTCTCCGGCCTGGCCATCCCCGCGCAGTCGCTGCTTCCTCCCGGCCTCCTCGGCTACGACTCGACCCTGCGCGGGTACACCTACGATCCGGAACGCGCCCGCGCGCTGCTGCAACAGGCGGGCTACGGTTCGGGCTTCAGCGTCGACTACCGCACGTGGGAAACGGACGAGTTCAACAACTCCGGACTCGTGCCGATGGTGATCGAAGATCTCGAGGCAATCGGCGTGCGCGTGAACGTGACGCGCACTTCGGCCACCGAGGCCAGCGCGCCGCGCGCACGACGCGGACACGGCCTCCTCTACTGCGCGAACTGGTACGCCGACTTCCCCGATCCCGACAACTTCTTCTACATCTTCTTCCACAGCGAAGCGACGTCGATCCGCGGCCTCTACTGGACCCGCCCCGACTTCGACGCCAAGATCATGGAAGCACGCCGCTCGAACGACGTCGAGCACCGCGCGCTGATCTACCGCACCCTCAACCAGACGGTCGCCGAGGAGGCGCCGCTCGTGCCGATGTTCCACGAGCGCCTCTTCGTCCTCCACAAGCCGGAAGTGCGCGGCGTGCGGACGTCGCTGGTGCCGCCGCCAGTGCGGTATCACGATGTCTGGGTCGAGCGCGAGTGAAGATTGGTTGTCGAGTCGGTTTCACGCGGAGACGCGGAGGACGCGGAGTGAAAGCACTTGGAAGACTTTTTCTCCGCGCCCTCCGCGTCTCCGCGTGAGCTCTCTTCGTTGCGCCCGTGACGAACGGCCCGCGCCATGACCGCAAACCCCAGACAACCGACAACTGACAACCGACAACTGACTGTCCACTTCGCGCTCTTTACCGTCGCCTTCTTCTTCTCGCTCAACTACCTCATCTCCAAACTGGGGATGCGCGAGTTTGCGCCGTTGTCGTTCGCGTGGTTGCGGGTGGTTGGTGCGGCGTTGATTCTGGCGTTGGTGGAGCGGTTCGATCCGGAGCCGCCGCTGTCACGCGAAGACCGGCGGCTCGTCGCCGGCTTTGCGATTCTCGGCGTCGTGCTCAATCAGACGCTGTTTCTGAGCGGGCTCTCCTTCACGACGATTCCCGTCGCGGCGATTCTCATCACCACGATCCCCGCCTTCGCGCACCTCGCGGCGATTCTTCTCGGGCGTGAGCGCGCCTCGGCGCCGCGGATCGGAGGAATCGCGCTCGCTGGTGCAGGCGCGCTGCTGATCGTCGGCGGCGAGGCGTTGCATGGCGATCGCGCGTTCGCGCTGCGCTCGTTCCTTGGCGCGCTGATGATCATCGGCAACTGCCTCTCCTTCGCGCTCTACCTCGCGTTCTCGAAGCCGGCGATGGCCCGCCTCTCGGCGCGCCGCGTCGTTGCCTGGATGTTCGCCGTCGGCAGCGTGCTGATGTTCCCGATCTCGGCCTGGTCGCTGGCGCATCAGGAGTGGCGGGCGATCTCGCCGCGCGCCTGGCTCGCGCTGGTGCTGGTCATCGCCGGCCCGACCGTGGCCGCGTATCTGCTCAACGCCTGGGCGTTGCGCCACGCCGACGCCTCGCTGGTCGCGGCCTACACCTATCTGCAGCCGGTCATGGCCGCGTTTCTCGGCGCGATCTTCCTCGGCGAGCACATTCACGCCATTCTCGGCATCGCGGCGGCCATGATCTTCACCGGCGTCTGGCTCGCCGGCCGTACCATGGAACCGGCGATGTAAACGACAAAGCGGCATGGATCGTCCAAGTACCGTGAAAAGCAATGTGGCGGCGTTCCGAGTGAGCGACACGAGCCCTATCCCGACGGATCGCGATCTGATCGATCAGACGCTCGCCGGTGACGGCGGAGCGTATGCGCTACTCGTCGAGCGCTATCAGCGGAAGATCTACCGCGTCGCCTACGCCATCGTCCGCGATGAGTACGAGGCCGACGCCGTCACGCAGGACACCTTCGTCCAGGCCTACACGAACCTGGCGAAGTTCGAGGGGCGCGCGGAGCTGGAGACGTGGCTCACACGGATCGCCATCAATCGCTCGCGCGATACGCTGCGCCGACGCCGTTTCGTCAGCCTGTTCGTCGTCCGCGATGGCGACGAGGAGGGCGAGACGCTCCTCGAGCCCGTGGACGAGCGTCCCGACCCCGAACGCCAAATGATGTCGACGCAGCTTCGCGTGTCCATTCAACGCGCGGAGAAGCAGCTTTCGGCGCAGCAGAAGGTCATCTTCCGCCTGCGCCATTACGAGAACCTGTCGCTCGAGGACATCGCCGATCACCTCGGGCTGCGCTCCGGTACGGTGCGAGCGCATCTGTTCCGCGCCATCCATAAGATTCGCAAGGAGCTCGCGGAGTGGAGATCGGCACGTCCGACCGATGTGGGAGCCGAGGAGAGAGAACGTGAAGCCGCATTACAGTGAAGCTGATTTACTCGAGACGTATTACGCCCAGCCAGGCGCGTCGATGCCGGTGATGATGCACCTCGCCGACTGCAGCGACTGCGCGACGCGCTACGAGCGGCTGGAGAAGAAGATCCGCGGACTCGCCGCCTGCGAGCACGACCAGCCGGAAACGTTCTGGTCGCGACAGCGCATTTCGATCATGAGAAAGATCGACGCCAGGCGCTCGTTCTCCGCAGCGCGCGTGATGCGCGTCGCAGCAGCAGCGGCATTTGTGCTCACGCTCGGCGGCGCGGTGATGTGGCGCGTGAACAATCCAGCCGTCGAGTCGCCGAGCCTTCGCGCCGCCGCGACGCAGACGGCGCAGGTGACGACGCCCATCGAAGACCCGGCGACCCGCAGCCTCGAAGACTCGGCCTGGCAGTCGGAGGAGCTGAACGACTTCCACTCGATGGTGGCCTGGGAATCGTGGGTCGACGGAGAACAATCGACCGGAGGTCAATCGCTGTGAGGAAACTCGCCATCGCCGCCGTTCTCCTCATCGCGACGACATTCCTGCAGGCCCAGCAACTTCCCCCCGGGAAGTGGTGGCGCCGTGAAGGCGTCGTGCAACAGCTCCAACTCACCGTCGACCAGCAGGACAAGCTCGACGAGATCTTCCGCGATGCCGCCAACGATCTCATCGACGCGCGCGGCGAGGTCGAGAAGCTGCAGGTCTCGCTCCGCGGCGAGATCGAGCGCACCCAACTGCGGCGCGCGGAGATCCAGAAGATCGCTCAGCGACTCGGCGAAGCGCGCGGAAAACTGTTCGAGCGCGAAGTGATGATGCTCGTCGACATGCGCGGCGTTCTCAACGAACAGCAGTGGCTGAAGATGCGCGGCTTGCTCGACCGCATGGAGAACAACCCGCGGCCGAATCAGCAACGCCCGAATCAAGAACGCCCGAACATGCAACGTCCGCGGCAAAACCGGCAGAGGTAAGCCTCCGCGCTCTACGGAGCGCGGAGGAGCGCAGGCTTCCAGCCTGCCGGTCCACCGGCATCTTGCCGGCCGGGCCGCGCGCGAGACACGTGCCGGCTGGAAGCCGGCGGACCGGCAGGCAAGGATGCCTGCGCTCCATGGCACTACACTAGCCGCGTGCTGGACGTCGTGTTGCGCAATCTCGCGTTTCGTTACCGCGGCGGCTTCGCGCTCGGCGACATCACGCATACGTTCGCGCACAACACGCACAGCGCGATTGCCGGTCCTCCGGCGTGCGGCGCGTCGACGCTGTTGCAGCTGATCGCCGGCATCCTTCGACCGTCCGGCGGCGATGTCGTGTTCGGACAGCGTCGCGTGAACGACGTGAAGGCGTCGCAGCGGCCGGCGTTGTTCGTTCGCTCGGCGATGGATGTTCCGAAACGCTGGAGCGTGCAACATGTCCTCGTCGCCGCGGTGCGATCGCGCACGCTCGATCGCGAGGATCGCTATCGCGAGCTCGAGCTGGCGGTCGCGAAATGGTCGCTCGATCCGTTGCTCGATCGTCGTATCGATTCACTCGCCGCGACGGAGTACGCACGCGTGCAATGCGCGCGCATCGAGTTGCTGCGGCCGGCGATCCTCCTCGCCGATCGCATGCTCGAAGCGGTGAACCCCGCGGCGCGCACTGCGATCGCCGACGCGCTCTTTCGCACGTTGCGCGTCATCGGCACCACCGTCATCACCGCACCCGCCTCGCGCGAAGAGCTTGCGTTCACCGATTCCGTGGTCGTGCTCGACGGCGGGCGCATCGTGCAAAGCGGCGGGACGAACGAAGTCTTCGCGCGCCCCGCCAGCGACGCCGCGGGCATGGCCGTCGGTGAAGTCGACATCGTGCCGATCACCATTCGCGGCACACTCGTCGAGTCGGTCATCGGCGCGTGGGAGATCGATCCTCCCCCCTTTCAGGGAAACGGCGTGGCACTCGTGCGCCCGACCGACTTCGCGCAGGCGAAGCCGGGCGAGGACTCGGATCTGATCTTCAACGTCGAAGAAGCAGGATTCACCGACGGCCGCTGGATCGCCCGCGGCATGCTCACGGGCGACGTCTCCCTGCGCGTCGAGCTGCCGCGCGAAGCCGCGGTCCACAAGGGACGCCTCATCGCCCTCCGCTACGACCCGACGCGCTTCTCCCTGCTCGCGCGTGAAACGCCGTCGCTGGCGAAGACGGTGCCGACGGATGTGATCCCCTTGCTCCGCGATTCGCGATGACGATGAAGCAAGATCGCAGATCGCAGATCGCGGATCGCAGGAGAGCCGCCACCCCGTTCCGTTTGCATCTCGCTCCTGCGATCTGCAATCTGCGATCTGCGATCTTGCCTTTCTGGTCCGCGCTTTGCAGCGCTCGCCACGCATAAACCGGACAGGAGTCGACGAATTTGATCCGAGCGCGCCGTACCCCGTTCAGGCTTCGCAAGCTCCTCGTCATCGACGATGACGTCAAACTCGTCACCTACTACCGCGAGCTGCTCACGCCGTACGGATTCGACGTGCTCATCGCCAACGACGGCGAGCAGGCCATCCCGCTCGTCGAAGCCAACGCCGACATCCAGCTCGTCATCCTCGATCTCTCCATGCCCCGCATGGACGGCCGGCAGTGGCTGCGCTGGTTCCGCACGATCCGCCAGGAAGCACCGGTCATCATCATCTCCGGCTACAAACTCGAACCGGCCGACGACGACCTCAAACCCGCGGTCGTGCTCGGAAAACCGATCGACGTCGCCGAGCTCCTCGACATGGTCGGCCTCTTCTGCGGCCTGGGATCGGCGATCGCCTCGCCGAAGGATGTCACGGCGTAGATCGCGGTTCGCAGATCGCGGGTCGCAGGCCCGCCCGCCAATGCGAGCGAAGCGAGCGCGGTTCTGTGTGGTGCTGGCCGCCCTCGGCCGGCAGGCAGAACGAGGCGCGATCCTTCTTCAGCTCACATGTGGCGCGCGAACCGGCAGGCCGAGGGCGGCCGCCGCTACACAGAAGCGCATTCGCTTCGCGAGGGGATGCTAACTTCGCGCGTCGCTGCGATCCGCGAACTAAAGTCGCGCCATCTCCGTGCACGACTCCACCGCCTTCAGATCGAGCTGCATCGAGGCGATGCTCTGCTGGATCTCGATGCGGACAGGAATGCGGCGGGCGTCGTTGGAAAGCCAAACCTTGACTCCGCCCGGCCATTTGCGGCCGCCGGGTGCGTCGACGATCTCGAAGCCGAGAGCGGGAGTGTTCTTGCCGTCGATCATGAAATTGCGGCCCTCGGTCGGGCGGAAGATCACCGGGTACTCGCGTCCCTCGGTGTAGATCATCGTCTGCATCGGCTTGGTGATGCCGTGCGCGTTCTGGCGGAGAAAGTAGATCGCCGACAGGACGTCGCGGAACGCAGCGTCGCCTTCGGGCAGTTTCTTCACGCGATTCTCGACCGCGTCGGGAGTCTGCTTGCGAATGCGCGCGAGACCCTTCACGTAATCGAAAATCGTGTGCTCGCTGCGCGTCTTCTCGCCCCAGGCATAGCCGTTCGTCGTCGTGAGCGTTTTCGCTCCGCGATCGTCGATGTCTGAGCCGTATTCGTAGAAGCCGCCCTGCTTGCCTTCCGGAGCGGTAATCACGAGCTCGCTGTGGAGCGCATGGCCGTCGCCCTGCGGATAAGTCGTGCGCATGTTGCCCACGCCGCTCGTCGGGAACAGGAGTCCGGCGAGAAAGCGCACACCTCCGCGCAGCCGCCACGTGTAGCGGAACTGTTCGACGTTGCTCGTATTGCACGTGACGGCGTCAGCAGCAGACACCGGGATCGCCGACAACGCGACCATGCAGGTCAACAACACGGGTCTCAGCACCGCGGGTCGAATGAGTTTCATAGGTCGCGTTCCAAAACAGCATTTGGCGAATCGATATTCACTCTTTCGACGTCGCGGGAGGCCGCGTGGTTTCTACAACGAGGCGAGAGCGGACTCGACTTCGTCGATCACGTAATCGGGAGTGGATGAGCCCGCGGTGAGGCCGACGACGTGCGCGCTCGCGATCCACGCGCGATCGATGTCGTCCGCGCCCTGAATCAGATACGAAGGCTTCGCTTCCTTGCAGATCTCCCAGAGATGTTTCGTGTTCGCGCTCTTCTTGCCGCCGATGACGATGATGACGTCGACCTCGGGATCCTCGGCCAGCACGCGCGCCGCATCCTGATTCTCTTTCGTGGCGTAGCAGATCGTGTCGCCGCGCTCGACGATCGCCGCGCGCTTCTCGATCATGCGCACCACATCTTCGAAATCGTCGGCGTTGAGCGTGGTCTGGTAGAAGATCTTGATCTTGTCGTACGGCGTCCAGTCGATCGCTTCGACGTCGGCGATGGTCGAGACGATGTGATAGGTCGAGGGATCGAGGTCGTTCGTGTAGCCGATCACCTCGCGGTGTTTCGGATCGCCGATGAAGACCTGATGAAATCCGCCCGCCAGCGCCGCCTTCGACTCGCGATGAATGTCGTAGACGAACTTGCAGGTCGTATCGAGAATCTGCAGTCCGCGCTCCTTCGCCGCGTCATGAAACGACGGCGGCACGCCATGCGCGGAAAAAACGATCGTCGGTTCGGCGACCGAGGCGATGTCGTTCACCGTGCGCACGCCGAGCAACTCCATCTCCTCGACGACCCGCTCGTTGTGCACGACCTGCCCGAGAATCGCGCCACGCTCGCCCTTCGCCGCAAACCGCTTGACCTTCAGATCCGCGATCCGCACGCCGGAGCAGAACCCATATTTCGCCGCACGCTTCACTTTCATCGCCGGACGAAACGCGCCGCGGGGCAGGAACATTCTGAGAGGGCGTAACCAAGGATTTCACGCGGGGGCGCGGAGGACGCGGAGAGAAAGATTGCAGGCCTCTCCTCCGCGTCCTCCGCGCCTCCGCGTGAACCCGAACTCCATCTCCGCGTGAACCCGAACTCCATCTCCGCGTGAAACCGAACTCCGCGCCTCCGCGTGAAACCAAACTCTCTTCCCGCTACTATCCACGCCGCGTGTCCCGCCCTCCCCTGTTCACCCCGCGATTCATTGCCGTCTGGCTCTTCCAGTTCGGGACGTTTTTCTCCGCGTTTCAGCTCCTGCCGGTCATTCCGTTGCGGATCGTCGATCTGGGCGGGAGCAAGGGAACCGCGGGCGTGTTCCTGTTCGTCTACACCTTTGCCAGCGCATTTGCGGCGCCGGTGATGGGGACGATTGCCGATCACGTGGGGCGGCGGCGAATGTTGATCACGGCGTCGCTGCTGTTCGTCGTGTTCTCGCTTGCGTACGGCGTCGTGCCCTGGCTGCCGATCGTATTGCTGATTGGGATCGTGCACGGCGCGGTTTGGTCTTCGATCCTCTCCTCGGCCAGCGCGATCATGACCGACTACATCCCGATCGAGCGGCGCACCGAGGGGCTGGCGTATTGGGGACTGGCCTCGACGGCGGCGATCGCCATCGCACCGGCGGTCGGTCTGCACGTCTATCGATTCGGCTGGTTCGCGCTCTGCGCGGAGATCGCGGCGATGTCCGCGCTCATGGCGGTGTGGGCGTTGCGGATTCCGCGCGGTGAGCTGCGCGACGCGAATGCGACGTTTCCGCGCGCGGCCGAGCTCTGGGACTGGGGTGTCGTGCGCACGACGCTCTCGCTCGCGGTGACATCGTTCGGCTACGGCGGCGTGACGAGTTGCGTGGCGCTGCTCTCGCGCGAGCGCGGGATCCAACCGGAGTCGCTGTTCTTCACGGTCTTCGCGGTGACCATCATTCTGGTTCGCGTCTTCACGTCACACCTCGGCGACCGTCACGGGATGAAGGTCCTGCTCTATCCCGCGCTGATCGCAATGCCGATCGCGTTCGTTCTGCTGGCGCTGGCGCAGACGCGCGCCCAGATGATCGTCGCCGGCGTCCTCTTCGGCATCGGCCTCGGCAACTCGTTCCCGGCGTTCATGACCTTCGTGGTCCAGCACACCGACGAGCAGCGCCGCGGCCGCACGTTCGGCAGCGTCATCCTCGCCTTCGACACCGGCATCGGCCTCGGCTCGCTCGTCATCGCTTACATCGGCGGCCACGCCGGATTCCATGTCGCGTTCGCGGTAGCCGCCGCACTCAGCTGTCTGGCGATCCCGATCTTCATCATGACTTCGCGGGGTCTCGCGCGTGGCACTGCTGTTGCTGAGAACGCCGGGTATGACCGAACCGGATGACAACAGCGATCGCGTCGAAAAGCACGTCGTCTACGAGACCGTGAGCTCCAGCTCCTCAAAGGGAACGGGAATCACCATGATCATCGTGGTGGTCATCGCCATCGCACTGATCGCATGGATCGTGATGCAAATGAGATAGACGCTCGGTTGTCAGTGATCAGTTGTCAGTTGTCCGTGCCTTTTCGCGGCACTTCCCAGACAACCGACAACTGACAACCGACAACAACGCGCAGCGCGCGAAACTACTCTTTCGCCTTCTTCACCCTCAGTGCCGCCGATCCCAGATCGAGTTCCGGCGCCTTGATCACTTCCACCTCGCTGAACTGCTTCTTGAGCGGCTCCAGGAACTTGCTGGCGTCGCCGACGACGACGACGCTCAGGTCGCCTCCGAGGTTGGAGCCTGCGAACTTGCGGACGTCTTCGGCGGTCACGGCCTGCACGCTGCCGATGTAGCGATTGATGTCCGTGAGCGGAAGGCTGTGCAGTGCGAGCGCGGAGATGCGATCGACGATGCCGCTCGTCGTTTCGAGCGACTGCGCGAAGTCGCCGATCAGCGCGGCGCGCCGCGGCGTGAGCTCCGATTCCGGCACGTCCGCGGCGGAGAGCCGGTTCATTTCTGCGACGACGATCCCCACGACTTCCGCCGCGGATTCATTCTTCGTCTCGACGCGCGCGGTGAAGGGGCCGGTGACAGCACGCGCATCGAACGAGCTGCCGGCGCCGTAACTGAGTCCGCGCTTGATGCGGATCTCCTGATTGAGTCGCGACGAATAGCCCGCGCCGAGGATGGAGTTGGTGACGATCGCGCGGTAGTACGCGGGATCGCTGCGACGGATGCCCGCACGGCCGACGACGACTGCCGCCTGTCCCGCATCCGGCATGTCGACGACCACGACGCGCGCCTTCGGCAGCGTCGCCGCTTTCGCGTCGCTCTTGGCCGCATTCTGTGCCGGCGCCGCGCTCTTCCACGTTCCGAAGAGGTTCTGCGCCAGCGCGAATGCATCCTCGGCCTTCAGATCGCCGGCCATCACCAGCACCGCATTGTCGGGACGGAAGTAGGCGCGATGAAACTTTACGAGATCGTCGCGCTTGATCGCGGCGAGCGACACGGGCGTGCCGCCGAGATTCGCGCCGTACGGCGCGTCGCCGAAGATCAGGCGCGAAGCGACCGCACCGGCAAGCACGCGCGGCTGCGCGAGATTCGCCGTGAGCGAATCGATCGCCTGCGCGCGCTCGCGCTCCAGCTCTTCGTTCGCAAACGTCGGATTGCGCGCCACGTCGGCGACGTACTCCATCGCCTTGGCCAGGTTCGCCGACATCACGCTGATGTCGATGCTCATCGCATCCCACGCCGCTTCGCTGCCGAGCGTGGCGCCGAGGGCTTCGATCCCGCGCGAGATCTGCTCGGCGGACTTCGTCTTCGTTCCCTTCGTGAGCACCGTCGCGGTGAGCTCCGCGGTACCTTCGCTGCCGCGCGGATCGGCGGCGCCGCCGGTCTTCACCATCAGGCTCGCCGCGACGAGCGGCAGATCATGCTTCGGGACGACGATCACGCGCAGGCCATTGGCCAGCGTCTTCTCGACCGGCTGCGGAAGTTTCGCCTCGCGCGGCGCGGACGGCGCGGGAGGGGTCTGCTGTGCGAACAGCGGAAGTGCGAACAACAGGACCGCGGCGAGGAGCTTCATTGCGCGATTCATTTCGCACCGCCAGCCGCGGGCTTCTTCGATTCATCGAGGTACGTGATCACCACGGCCTTCCCTTCGATCAGATATTTCTTCACGACGCGCTGGATGTCCGCCGTAGTCACAGCTTGCACTTTCGCGAGGCCGGTGTTGATCGTCGCCGCGTCGTGCTGCAGCGTCAGCGCTTCGCCGAGGCTGAAGGCCTTGCCGTTGCTCGTCTCGCGTTCGCGCAGTGCACTGGTGACGATGAGGTTCTTCGCTTTCTCGAGCTCCGCGGCGGGCACACCCTTGTCCGCGAGCAACGCGATCTGGTCGCGAATGATCTTCTCCGCCTCCGCGGGCTGATGCTCGCTGCTGAGGATGGCCGCGGACGAAAACAGCCCGAGGTCTTCGCGAACATCCGCGTCGGTGAACGTCTCGACGGCGATCTCGCCACGCACCAGCTTTTCCTGCAAGCGCGACGACTGTCCCTCGGACAGGACCGCCGCCGCCACGAACAGCGGAATCGCATCCGCATGCGCCGCCGCGGGCGCGAGCCATGTCAGGACCACCGCTGGCAGCGGCACGTTCGGCGCATACTCGGTGACCCGCTTCTCCTCCGTTCGCGCCGGTTCCACGACATTCACGCGCGGCACCTTCGATTCCGGTTTCGCGATCGGCGTGAAGTATTTGTCGACCCAGCCGTCGAGCTGCGCCTGATCGAAATCGCCGACGACGATCAGCGTCGCGTTGTCGGGACGATAGAACGTCGAGTGAAACGCGCGCACGTCCTCGAGCGTCGACGCGTCGAGCTCTTCGATGTTGCCGATGCCCGGCCGGCGATACGGATGCTTGACGTAGGACTCGACGGCGATGGCGTTGAAGAGCCGGCCGTACGGCGGCGCGAGCACGCGATAGCGATACTCCTCTTTCACGACGTCGCGCTCGGATTTGAAGTTCGGGTCGTCGACGTTCAGCGTCCCCATGCGATCGGCCTCGGCCCAGAGCAGGGTCTCGAGGTAATTCGACGGCACGACCTCGTAGTACGCGGTCGCATCATCGAGCGTCGTGGCGTTGTTGTACCCGCCGACATCCTCCGTCAACCGATCGAACATCTCCGAGGGCATGTTCTTCGTGCTCTTGAACATGATGTGCTCGAAGAGATGCGCAAACCCGCTCCGCCCCTCGGGGTCGTCCTTCGATCCGACGTCGTACCAGACATGAATCGCCACCGTCGGCGTCGCCCGGTCCTGCACCGAGTACACATCGAGTCCATTCGCAAGAACGCGATGCTTGTACGCAACCGGAGGAATCGTCGCGCCCTGAATCGCCGTGGCAACAATCAGAAGAAGCAGAAGTCTTCGCATACGGCCGCGATTATAGGAGGCGGTGGGAGGCGGAAAAGTTCCAAAGCCGCAAACGCGTGCGGGGGTGGGCGCACAGGCGCACGGGCTCAGAGGCGCACGGGCTCAGAGGTGAGGCGACAAGTCGTCGAGTCGTCGAGAGCTTCTCATCTGCTTCTGTGAGCAAAGCGAACGCGCTTCTGTGTAGCGACGACCACCCTCGGTCGTCGCTTCACGCGCCAGAGGTAGCATTCAAGCGAAACGTGCCTCGTCCTGCTTGCCGGCCGAGGGCGGCCAGCACCACACAGAACCGCACTCGCTTCGCGAGCTATGAGCCTATGAGCCCGTGAGCCTGTGAGCCTCGGGAACTCGGCGACTAGGCGACTCACCGACTCGCCAACTCGCTACTCGTACCGCAGCGCCTCCACCGGATTCAACTCCGCCGCTCTGCGCCGCGGGATAGATCCCCGACACGAGGCCGACGCTGATCGAGACGCCGGTCGACAGTACGAGCGACCAGATCGTGATCACCGTCGGCCAGCCCGCGTAGGCCGCGACGACGCGCGCTAAGCACGACGCCGATGATGATTCCGGCGATGCCTCCGATCAGGCTGATGGCGAACGACTCGATGACGAACTGCGAGCGGATGTCGCGGCGGGTCGCGCCGATCGCGCGGCGAACGCCGATCTCGCGCGTGCGCTCCAGCACGCTGGCCAGCATGATGTTCATGATGCCGATGCCGCCGACAAGCAGCGAGATGCCGGCGATCGAGCCCATGACGATGTTGAAGATCCGCTGCGTCTGCCGGCTCTGCTCCAACAGCGCCTCGGGAATCACGATCTCGTAGTCGTCCGCGCTGCCGTGCAGACGCTGCAGGAGCGGCTCGATCACCTGCGACGTGCGTCGCGTGGAGATCCCTTCCTTCACCGTCACCAGCAGCTCATCGACCGGCGCGTCGAGCGGATCGCGATCGAACTTGCGCATGGCCGTCGCTCACCGGCAGCCAGATCTCCTTCGCCGTCGAATGCGCGCCGGCAGACGCTCGACGCTCCTTCCGGATCGTTCGCCAGCACGCCGACGATTTCCAGCCAGACGTCGTTGACCTTGAGCTGCTTGCCGATCACTTCGCCGTAGCCGAAAAGATTGCGGCGGATCTCCTGGCCGATGACGCAGACCTGCGCGTGATCGTACTCATCGCGCGCATCGAAGAACCGTCCCTGCGCCAGACCGACGTCCGCGACTTCGCGATAGCGCCATGACACGCCGAAGACCTTTCCCTTCGTCTTCGCGCCGGGCGCCATGATCTTGTACGGCTTGACCTCGACGCGCGGCAGCACGCGCTCGACGTTCGGCACCGCTTCGAGAATCGCTTCGCCGTCGCGCAGAGAAACGCCGAGGGATTTCTTGCGAAGCTCGGCGCGATCCTCGGGCTTCACGTCCTTCGCGCGCACGATCACATTGCGCAGACCGAGACGGCCGATCGCTTCCAGCGCTTTCTGTTCCGCCACCCGCGCCGATCGACAACATGGCGATCACCGCGCCGACGCCGAAGATCATCCCGAGCATCGTCAGCCCCGTGCGCATCTTGTGGCGGCTGAGATTCGCGAACGCGGTGAGAAACGTCTCGTCCTGTTTCATCGGCCCGCGCTCCCTGTTCCGTGTTCATCATTCGCGGTCGGATCTTCGAGTGCGATCTCGTCACCTTTCTGAAGACCCTTTGGTGACGACGACCCGTCCCGCGCTCGACGAGCCGATGGTCACGTCCACGGGATCGAAGTGGCCGTCCTTCCGTCGATAGACGATCTTCTTCCCTTCGGTCTCGAACAGCGCCTGCCGCGGGATGGCAACCGCGTTCGCGCGATTCTCGACTTCGAGCACGGCGCGCACGCGCGCACCCGGCTTCATCAACCTCGGATCGGTCTTCTCCAACTCGACGGTGACGCCGAAGTACTGCACCGGATGCCGAGGAATCCGCGGCCGCGCAACCTTGTCGACTGACTTCACCTTGCCCTTGAAGATCGTGTGCGAATCCGCTTCGAGGAACAGCGTCACGCTCTGACCAGCCGCGAGTCCCGCGGCATCGGCCTCGAGCACGAAGACCTCGGCCTGCATCGACGCGAGCTCCGGGATCTCGCCGATCGGTTGTCCCGCGCCACATCGAATCGCCGACGCGCGGCATCTCGCCGCGCCAGTTGCGCTGCAGCACGAGAATGCCGTCATGCGGCGCCACGACCTGCAGCGACTGCAACCCTTCCTCGGCCTGTTTGATCTTCAGACCCGCCTTGCGATCCTCGATCGACAAGAGAGCGCGCTCGACACGCGCGAGGTTGTCGCGGATCTCCAGCACTTCCTCGGCGTGCAGCTTGCGATTGCCGGCCAGCCCCTGATCGACTTCCGACTCGATGCGGTCGTAGCGCGAAAAAATCTCCGCGTCGTCGAAGCGGAACTTGCGCGCCGATTCCAGATCGCTCTGCGCCAGACGCGCGTCGCGCCCGAGGTTCGTACGCGTAGCGATCGCCGCGGAATTCGTCTTGAGCAGTTTGTTCGATGCCGTCGAGCGATCCTCGTTGCCGGTGAGCAGCAAGTTCTCGAAATCGGCGGCGTTGAAGCGAACGATCACATCGCCCCTGCGCAACAACGATCCATCGTCAGCCATCCACGACACCTTCAACGCCGTCGTCGCATTCTGCGGCGCCGTGACGGGCGTCGCCTTCACCGCCTTCAACGTCCCCTCCGCCCCCACGCGCCGCACGAATGTCGACGGCTCGACGGTGAGCGTCGCGATGTCGTTGGATTTGCCGCAGGCGAGGACGAGAACCAGAACGCAGATCGCAGATCGCGGATCGCAGTAGCGAACCCACGGGTGGGCGGGCCTGCGATCTGCGATCTGCGATCCGCGATCTTGGGGCAACAACGCTGTCATCCCGAGCGTTAGCGAGGGACCTGGGAGGGCGGGTGGCAGAAGGCTCGCGTTCCGCGCCGCACACCCGCCCAGGTCCCTCGCTCGACGCTCGGGATGACAGCGAGGTGGATCCGCGATCTGACCTCGCGTCACGACTTCTTCTCCTCTTCCTCTTCCTTCGCCACCAGCACGCGATCGCCGGGGGTGAGTCCCTGGAGCACCTCGACGAACTTGTCGTTCTGGCGCCCGAGGCGGAGAGGAACCTTATCGACGGAAAGAGCACCGCGGCGCCAGGCGAAGGGGCCGTGTGGTCCGGCGAAGACGGCTTCGCGCGGAATCAGCACCGCGTTGCGGATGCGTCCGAGCTCGATCGTTCCCTGGAAGCGCATGCCGGGGCGCATGCGCGCGGGATCGGTCTTGTCGAGTGCGATGTCGACGCGGAGAACTTTCAGTGGATCCTGCGTGCCGCGCTTGCGCTGCATGGTGCGGCCGGCGGTCGTGACCGTGCCGTGGAACTCCTCGTCCGGATGCGCGTCGAGCCGCAGCGTCACGCGCTGGCGCACGGCGACGCGGCCGGCGTCGACTTCATCGACTTCGCCCTCGGCCTTCATCTGCGTCAGATCGGGGATCTCGATGACCTTCTCCGCTTTCCAGGTGTTGTCGCCAACTTTCTTCTTCTCGCCGCGGAAGCTCGTCGCGTAGACGACCGTCCCCGCGCGCGGGGCCAGCACCGTCATCTGCCGGATCGCGTCCTGCATCGACGCCACCACGGACTCGGCTTCGCGACGCTTGCTCTCCAACAGATTGATGCGCGCGGTCGCCGCGTGTTCGAGGGCGAGCAGACGCTTGCGGATCGCCACCGTCTCGCGCTTCGCGACCGCGTTGTCGATCTCCACGGCCTTGCGCTCGCTGATCGGCTTCACGTCAGGCGGCGCTTCGAGCTTCAGCCCCGTCTTGCGCAGATCGGCCTCCGCTTCCGCGAGACGCAGGCGCTCGTCTTTCGTCTGCAGCGCGAGATCGTTGCGCTCCTTCTCGATCTGCTTCCGCGCCTCGTCGGCCTCGGCGGTCTTCTCATCGAGGCGTCGCTGCAGTTCGCTCGTGTCGAAGCCGACGACCGGCTGGCCTTTCTTCACTTCCGCGCCTTCGGGCGCGAGCATCGAGAGCTTGAAATCCCACACGTCGTTCAGCGGCGGAGGCCCGAGGCTGTCGGAACGAATCGAGGCGAGCGTGCCGATCACTTCGAAACCGGTCACGAGATCGCCGCGCGTGGCGTGGACCCATTGACCCTGGCGATCGGCCGCGAGCTTGTTGCGCAGCGTCCAGCCGCCGAAGACGAAGAGTGCGACGATAGCGATCGGGATGAGCCATCGCGTCCGTTTCATCGATTCACCTCGACGACCGCCGCCAGCGAGTCGCCTTCCTCGAGACCACTCGTCACGACGCAGTCCTGCGCGTTGCACGCTCCGAGCTTCACGTCCTTTGCATTGCCGGACGCGAGTCGCGCGCGCGGCGTGTTGCCGGAGAAGTCGATCGCCGCGCGCGGAGCGAGTAGCGATTGCGCCTGCGATCCGCGGCTCACGTCGATGCGTGCGGAGAGCCCGGGGCGCATGCGTTGCGCGTCGAGGCGATCGAGCGCGACGATGACGTCGAACTGGCGGCGCAATGACTGTCGTCGACTCTCCTGCGCGACCGCGGAGATCGCGGCGATGCGTCCGCTGTATTGCACCGACGGATAGCCGTCGAGCGTGATCGTCGCGCGCATCCCCGCGGCGATCTTTCCATCGTCCACGTCCGCCAGCGCCGCCTTCACGCGCAGCGACGTCGCGTCGGGGAGCATGGCGATCGGAAATCCAACCCACACGGGGTCGCCCTGCTGGAGCTTGCGGCCTTCCCATGGATGATCGCGGATGACGACGATCCCGGCGCGCGGCGCGCGCAACACGAGCGCGGCGATCGCCTGCTCGGCAATCGCGATCTCACGCTGCGCCTTCTCGATGCTCAGCGTGAGATTGCGGCGCTCGGCCTCGATGCCGGTCTTCGTCGAATTGCGTACGTCGACCGACTTTTCGTACTCCACGGTCGTGCGGCGCAACGCGCCCTGAGACTCCTCGTACTTTTTCTTCGACTGCAGGTCTTCGGGCAACGCGGCTTCGATCTTCGCTTTATCGAGCTCCGACTTTTTCTTGTCGACGTCGAGCTGTTTCTGCTCGAGGTCCGCGATCCATTCAGCATCCTTCTGCTGCAACTCCTGCAGCGCCTGCGTCGCGGTCTGGCGCTTCGATTCGAGGTCGGCGGTCAGCGTGCTGTTGTCGAGCTCCACGACGACGTCGCCGGCGTTGACGGCCGCGCCATCCTCGGCAAGCCACTTGATCGCCGTCTGCCACGACGGCAACGGCGGCACGCTCAGAAAATCGCCGCGCGCCGCTTCGACTTCGCCGGAGAGCACCATCGCGTTCGCGAAAGTTCCGCGACGCACCCGCAGTTCCGCCCTTGGAGAAGTCTCCGAGTAACCCGAGAAACAGCCCGACACGATGAAAGCAACGACCAGACTCGTCGGAGCGACGCGATTCATTTCGTGGATCTGACGAACTGTGCCGGCGAAAGGTTTGTGTCCGGCGTGTAGAATTCGTGGCTCTCATGACCGCCGCGGTGGTATCGCTCGCTCCCGATTCCCGTTTTGTCCTGTTTCGCGCCCCATCCGCCACCCCGGCCGATTTCGCCGATGACGTGCGCAATGGACTAACGGCCTCGCCGAAATCGCTTCCGCCGCGCTGGTTCTACGACGCGCTCGGCTCCTCGCTGTTCGACGCCATCTGCTTTCTCCCCGAGTACTACGTGATGCGCGCGGAAGCGGAGATCCTCACCGCGCACAAGCGCGAGATCGCCAGGGCGTTCGGCGCGAACGTGCGGCTCGTGGAGCTCGGAAGCGGAACCGCGCGAAAGACGCGCATCCTCCTTGACGAGATGGCGGACGAGATGACGCCCGCGGAGTACGTGCCGGTCGATGTCGACGCCGCGACGCTGGAGCGCACCGGCCGCGATCTCCTCGGCGAATACGAGAACCTGCGCATCCTCGCCGTCGCGGCGGATTTCACGCGACCCTCGGTGCCACTGGCCGCCCTCGCTCCGCATCGCGAGCGCACCGTGATTCTCTTCCTCGGCTCCACCGTCGGCAATCTTGATCCCGACGCCGCCGTAGCGATGCTCGCCGATCTCCGCTCCGCGCTCTCACCAGGCGACGCGCTCTTCCTCGGCGCCGATCTCCGCAAAGCGAAATCCGTTCTCGAGCCGGCCTACGACGATCCGCTCGGCGTCACCGCCGCGTTCAATCTCAATCTCCTCGCGCGCATCAACCGCGAGCTCGGCGGGCGTTTCGATCTCGGAACGTTCCGCCATCGCGCCTTCTACGACGAAACCCTCGGCCGCATCGAGATGCACCTCGCCAGCACCCGCGCGCAAACCATACGCATCGACGCGCTCGACCTCGACGTGACGTTCGCGCAGAACGAGACCATCCACACCGAGAGCTCCTACAAGCACGACGACGCCACGCTCGCCGCGCTCGCAAACGCGAGCGGCTTCACGATCGACACGAAGTGGACCGACTCGCGCGGCTGGTTCGCGGATGTGTTCATGATCGCGACCGAACGCTGATCGTCGCGAATCGCCGGTCGCGCGCTCGAGCAACGAGATCGAGCAGAATGAGGCTTGATCCTTGGGTCACCGGCAGGTGTAGACCCTATCGGCCGGGAGCCGCGATCTTAGGACCTTCCTGCCGATAGTTGGTGGGAACCTGAAAAATCGTCGTAGACGCGCCGCAGTCTTCGATGTTGGAAATAGCCCTACTAATCGTCAAATGCAAGGTCACGCCGTTTTCCAACTGGCGTGAGACCTCTCCCTCAACACGAATTGGAAATCCTTCAATCTTGGCTGTTGCGTCGCTGAAAGCCTGATCGACCAAAGGCAGATCCGTCGCGAGGTCCAGCGGTCTCCAAGGAAACAACATGGAGGACGGCATCTCTCTGGACCAGATTCGAAATCCGCCCCACACCCGACCGCGAACCAGCTCCGATCCTACACGAACCTTGATCCGATATGAGAACGAGAGTCGCCAATTGGCGCCTTCATCTCTAAGTTCGCGATTTGATGAAATTGGTTCTGCCTGAACGCGCAAGTCCGAAACCTCGTTCAGAGTTGTTCCGAACCGAAAGAGTGTCGATTCGATCGCTAGCCTGGCTCTAGACTTGAGAAGGAACCATGTCTGGAGGCTCTTATTGACCGCGACGAGCCGACCGGTTTCATCACCGATCAAAACATCGAAATCGGCGACCTCAGACGGATTCGGCGCTAGTTCCAACCGCCACCGCTCTCTATCGGTGATGACCTCACCCTGCTGGAGCCGTGGATATGTTCCCGCGGTAGAAGTACTGAAATGATAGCGAACAGCTCCCTCAACGGCGATCGTCAAACAGGCGTTCGCAATTAGGACGGCAGCGCACGTCAAGGCTGTTCTTTTTTGCATTCGCGATAACGAAAAGGACCCACCCGAGCGATCACGTGCCGAGTCGAAGTCTCCCGCGCCTCTTCCACCATCGAGATCCAGAGCACCGGCGGCCACGCCAGCCGTAAGTCTCCAAACTCTCTGCGAATAGAGTACGTAAAGTCGGCACGTCCTTCCACCTTAGCAATGGAAGCGACTTCCCCAACATCTCTTACAGCACTGAAGGCCCGTCCATCGCCAACCTTGTCTTCGAAGAACGGCATGAGGCCATAGGAGGTTCCACGATGGGGCTGTTCCTGAAGGCGATAATCCAGAACGAACTCGAGAACAGTCGACTCCGCCAAACAGGTATCAACTGTTGGAGCAAAGCTCACAACCGTAAGTTGACCGCCCGGAGAAACTTGTCCTGAATTGGTGGCGCGAGATTCGGCAACAGGTGCTGATGGCGCTGTCGCACAGGAACCAACTACCAAAGTGAGCGAAAACAGGATCACAGCGTACAGGACTCGAAACGCGTCGAAATGGCAGCTCATAGCGATTCGCAAAATTTGGCCCAGATGGTTCGCGTGCTTGGTCCGGGGCCTCATGCTTTTCTCTCTGCTTATGAATAGATCGTACTAACCACAAGGCACCACCGTTCCGTCCGGAAACGAGCACGATCCACCGGAGGTGTAGACCCATCCCCACGGCGTATCGTACCACCCGAGCCCGCCTCCTCCACCGGCCCCACCCGGAGCTTCCTGATCATCCGGCCCACCATAACCGCCGCCACCACCACCACTACCGAAAATCACACGCTCATTACCACAATTCTCCGCGATGCAACATGTCGACGCTTGGCCATCTCCACCAGCGGCTATGCAGGTCGCCACGATTTCATTACAAAGCGCACATGCCGCGGATCCGAGGCCGAGCCAGCTAACGGCATCGCAATAAAATGCGGCATAGCAGGCATCATGAGCGTCACAGCACGAACCTACCGACGTGCAGCTCAAAGATTCAAAGGGATAGTCGCATCCGTAGTGATCGTCGGCGCGTGGGCGAAAGGCTTTCGCGTCCGGCTGTTTCCGAGTGATTGGTTTCGGGTGTCGTGCCGCCCTTGATCATCCGAACGATATCCTTCGCCGCGAAGATCATGCCCCGCAGCGTCACGACCTGCGTGTCGTCGATTGGCGTTGACAACGAGAACTCCTCTCCGTCGCGGTACCACCAGGAGAGATGCTTTCCGTCTGCAGCGATCACCGGATACCGGCTCTCGAACACGACGGTTCCGTCTCGCCTGATGACGAAAACCTTGGTGCTGCCGTCAGTAAGCTGATATCCGGTCACTTGATATTGTCTGTACTGCTCGTTGACGACATCCAACGCGGGCAAGGGCTGTGACGTTGCACCGGCAGCCGTTGCGCCAACAACGGTAGCTAGAAAGAAAAGCGCAACGTGCAAACCACACTTCATGACCGCGGCAAAACGCATACTGGCTCCTCGTGAGTCGATGCTCTCTTTTCAGTCGATGATACGCTAATCCTTCCGGACATCAATACGGCAGCAAGTGACATGACAGCAAAAGCGTCACAAGCATGTCGACTGCGACTTGAGACTCAACCTCACGGATGCTTTTGGCCGCTCGAGCTGGAGCGGCTCGAGCGAAGACGTATACTGATTGCGTCGCGCCCAAGCTGATTTCAAAGGAACTGGTCGAAGAGCGATGAGCAGTGAATCAAAAGCGGCTGCTGAGCCACACATGCTCTTCGAAGCCTCGAAGAGTGGATGCTTCGGCGGGATATTCGGGTTGGTCTTGGGTCTCATCGGGACGATCCTGTTCTCGAGATCTAACCTTGGACCTCTTGCAGGCCTGATCATGACCGGACCCGTTGCTGCCATTGCAGGACTGTCGTGGGGTACGATATCGGCCACTAAGCGTGGATCGCGAGAGGGTCTGGTTTCGGCGTTGTTTCTGATCTGGACGTTGAGCCTCGCGTACACTTTGTTCCTGTTGCGACTTTCACCCAGACTCACCCTGTGGGGAGTCGCAGCACAACTAGCCGGCGCCATCACGACCGTACATGTGGCTTGGGTGGGACGCGGCAAGCCGGCATGGAGACGAGCGATGGTGGCTTCCACATGTGCGCTCGCCGCGCTGCTCCTGATGACGACAACCCTTTTCCCCGCCGTGCGGCCGTCGCGCACTTCCGATCGCCAAGTGCTTCTCGCGACGCGCGGGGTCGCCTTCATCTTGGACCCTCGCCTCGACGCCAGCAAGCATCCACCTATGCTAGAAATACGCGGATCACGAATCTGCGCAGAATGGGCCGCCATCCTCGCCGGCATGACCGCCTTCATGTTGCTTGACCAACGCTCCAGGAAGTCGCAGGCCAAAGCAAATTTGGCTCCGGATTGAGCTCGCGTCCATCTCTGGGGCCACGCACGCCTTCTTCCGCGGCATGGCCGGAAGAGCTACCCTCTCCCGATCTGGATGGAATTCTGGATCTTCGTCGTGTCGCACGCGGTGACACCTCCCACGTGCGGTAGATGCGCAAGGCGATCTTTCCCGATCCCGGCTGGGCAAGATAGGGTACGGCCATCATCTTTTCGCGGCGCTGCCGCAGATCCGTGTGCAGGATCGAGCACTCCGACGAGTCGCGGTCGCTCTCGCCGCTCCTTCCATTGCGCACCGCTGTTGAGCACGAAACTACGCGCGTTTCTGCGTTGCGTAGCCGCTCGCGCGACGCATTGTGAATGCATGTTCAATTCTGAACAGACGTGGCAATCAACGCTGCCTACGATCGCTGCGCTTTGGACAAATGCCTTCCATAGACGGCCGCGCGCATGCGCATGCATCGTCGCTTCGCGATCTGTTCGATCGCGCTGCGCGGACCGAAGCGCAATTGCGCATCGACACCCAGCAGGCGATTTACGCGAGCGGCGACGAGGACGACTCCATGTACCTGATCGAATCGGGTCAGGTGAAGTTGTCGATGGCCTCGGCCGAGGGGAAGGACTGCCTTCTGGCGATCTATACGGCCGGCGAGGCGTTCGGCGAATCGTGCTTCGGCGCCGTCAAACGATTTGAAAGCGCGACGGCGATGCAACCGACGTACGTGCGCCGCGCGTCGCGCCGCGAGCTGCTCAGTCAGGCCACGCGCGCCGCGACGATGGAAACGCTGTTGATCCACGTCGTCCTTCGCCTGGCGGAGCGACAGACGGCGATCTTCGATCTCGTGACGATGCCTTCCGAACGGCGCCTGGCGAAAGTGCTCCTCGGATTCGCGGAGAAGCTGGGCCGCGTCGAAGGCGCATTCGTCAGCCTCGACCGCATCTCGCACGAAGAACTCTCGCAGATGGTCGGCACCACGCGCCCGCGCATCACCGCCTTCATGCAACGCTTTCGCCGCCTCGGACTCATCGAGACCTCGGGGCGCGCGATCAAAGTCGATCGCGCGAAGACACGTAAATTCCTCAACGGCGACGAGTGAATGTCCACTATTGAACCGCGCGACGGCTCGCCATCCCGCTATCTTTCCGGATCGCAGGACTCACGCTTCGGGGAGCGCCAATCCCCACCGATGCTCATGATGCTCCGCGCCGGCTCACCCGCGACCCAGCTGCACGAGGTGGTCGTCATCCATGAGCAGACTCGCGAAGAATGGAGCGCGGGCCGCGCGACGATCGAACATGGGCAGATCATCATCGCCGGCTCGCGCCTCCGACCCATCGGTGCCTGGGAGACCCCCGCCGCAACGTTCACCATCACCGCCCTCGACGGCGGCAACCGCCGCCGCGGCTTCCCCGGCGTCAAGCTCGATCGCGAAGCATCACGACCGCCGCGGCGCTACGTGTTCGTATAGCTCGCAGCTCGCAGCTCGCAGCTGTCAGGAGAACCGACCGAGCCAAGCAAGAGTGAGTGGAGCGCAGGCATCCTTGCCTGCCGGTCCACCGGGCTTCCAGCCGGTACGTACAAACTGCCGGCAAGATGCCCGGCGGACCGGCAGACTGGGAAGCCTGCGCTCCACTCCGCCCTCTCGCTCCTGAGAGCTGACAGCTGCGAGCTGCGAGCTTCACCAGAGAATGCAATCCACATTTCCCCTGTTCTTCGTGATCGGATTGCGGCGGGAGGCATCTCCCGCTATCATTCGCCTCCCGTGCCGGGGTAGCTCAGTTGGTTAGAGCACCAGATTGTGGATCTGGGGGTCGGCGGTTCGAGCCCGCCCCTCGGTACCAACCCCTCCTTTCATGACGTCCACCGCTACAGTGATTCCTCGACTCTCGCGCGGTCTGCGCGATCTGATGCCCGACCAGATGCTCGCGCGGCAGCAGATGGTCGACGTCATTCGCGGCGTGTACGAGAACTACGGCTTCGTGCCGCTCTCGACTCCGGCAATCGAATTTCTCGACGTCCTCTCCGGCAGCGCCGGACAGGAAGCGCAGTCGTCGATCTTCCGCGTGACCAATCCCGAGAAGGAAGATCTCGGCCTTCGCTTCGATCTCACCGTGCCGCTGGCGCGCGTCATCGCGCAGTATCCGGAGCTCCCGCGCCCGTTCCGCCGTTATCAAGTCGCGTCGGTCTGGCGCGCCGACAAGCCGGACAAGGGTCGCTATCGCGAGTTCACGCAGTTCGATCTCGACTCCGTCGGCGTCGAGAGCGAAGTCGCCGACACCGAGATCATCGCCGGCATGTGCGACACGCTGTCGGCGCTCAGCGTCGGGCGTTACCTCGTTCGTTTCTCCAGCCGCGCGATCCTCAATCTGCTGCTCGACTTCTCCGGCATCTCGAAGGAACAGGGCGTCGATGTCTTCCGCGTTCTCGACAAGCTCGACAAAGTCGGCCTCGACAAAGTGAAGCGCGAGCTGATGAACGGCTATAAGGACGAATCGGGCGACACGATTCGCGGCGTCGGTCTCGCCGCCGATCAGGTCGATCGCATCGAGCGCTTCCTGGCCGTGAAATCTGATTCGCGTCGCGACGTCGTGTCGCAAGTGCGCGCGCTGTTCTCGGGCCTCGATCACGCCGCCGCGCAACTCGATGTCGTCGAGCGCATTTCGAATCATCTCTACGCCCTTGGCTACGACGACGATCGCGTGTCGCTCGATCTCTCCATCGCCCGCGGCCTCGCCTATTACACCGGACCCGTCTTCGAAGCGATCCTCCTCGACGCGCCGCAGTTCGGCTCCGTCTTCGGCGGCGGCCGCTACGACGATCTGGTGATGCGCTTCCTCGGCGAGTCGATCCCCGCGGTCGGCGCGTCGATCGGCGTCGATCGCCTTCTGGCCGCGGCTGCGCAAAATCTCGTCAACCGCAAAGCCACCGCGCGCGTGTTCGTCACGAACATGGACGCGACGCTCACCGACGAATACCTGGCCATGACCTGGGAGCTGCGTCGCGCCGGCATTCCGACCGAGTTCTATCTCGGCAATGCACAAGGTCCGCGCAAGCAGCTCAAGTACGCCGATCAATACGACATCCCGCTCGTGATCCTCTACGGCTCGCAGGAAAAAGAGCAGGGCACTGTGACCGTGAAGGACATGGTCGCCGGACGCGAGCGCGCCAAGCCGGTCGCCGACCGCAAGGAGTATCTCGCGCAGCGCGCCGGCCAAGTCACGGTCCCGCGCGGTGAGCTCGTCGCGTCGATCCGAAAAATGCTCGCCGAGATCGAATGAAGATCACACTCGACGGCCGATCCCTCACCATCGAACAACTCGCGCAGATCGCGCGTGACCCCTCCGTCGAAGTCGTGCGCGATCCATCCACCGACGCGTTGGTGGCGCGCAGCGAAGCGCTCATCGCGACGGTCGTCGCCAGCTATCGCAAAGCGTGGAGCGACGGCACGCCGGGGCCGAACGAGTACGGCGTGACGACCGGCTTCGGCGAGTTCAAGGACAAGCCGATCGCGCCGGACGATCTCGAACAGCTCCAGCGCAATCTCCTGCTCTCCCACTCCGTCGGCGTCGGCGAGAACTCCGATCCCGACGACATGGCGAACTACTTCCCGGCCGAGGTCGTGCGCGGCGCGCTCGTTACTCGGCTGAATGCGTTTCTGAAGGGGCGCTCGGGAGTTCGCGCCAAGCTCGTGGAAATCGTGCAGGCGATGCTCAATCGCGGCGTGATTCCGCTCGTGCCGCTGCGCGGCTCGGTCGGCGCCAGCGGCGATCTCTGTCCGCTCTCGCACCTCTTCGCCACGCTCCTCGGCGAAGGCAGGTTCTACACGACAAATGATCGCAAGCTCCGCGCCGGCGAGTGAGCTGCCGCAACTCCTCGGCTTCGACGCCGAGGAGATGAAGCCGACGTTCAAGGAAGGGCTGGCACTCGTCAACGGTGCGAACTTCTCCGCGGCGATGCTCGCCCTCGCCGTCTACGACGCCGAGCGCCTCGCCGACACCGCCGACGGCGCAGCCGCGCTCGCGCTCGAAGCGATGGGCGGCTGCACGCGCGCCATGGACGCGAAGATTCATGAAGAGCGCGGACATCCGGGCCAGATCGAAAGCGCCGCACGAATCCGCGATCTCGTCGTCGGCAGTCGGCTCGTCGAGCGCGCCGGCGCGGTGCAGGATCCCTATTCGATCCGCTGCGCACCACAGGTTCACGGCGCGACGCGCGACACGATTCGCTTCGTCCGCTCCGTCGCCGAGAAAGAAATCAACGCCGCGACCGACAACCCGCTCTTCTTCACCGATGGCAGCGAGCCCTTCGACCTGCAATTCCACGCGAACTGGCCGGATGGCTATCGCGGCGATCAGCGCCTCGCCTACTCCGCCGGCAACTTCCACGGACAGCCGCTCGCCCTCGCCGCCGACTTCCTGACCATCGCCGTCGCGGAGCTCGGCAACATCTCCGAGCGCCGCACGCAGATGATGCTCGACGGCCACCACAGCCGCGGCCTCCCGCCGAACCTCACCACGCGCCCCGGCGTGAACTCCGGCCTCATGATCCTGCAATACACCGCGGCGTCGATCGTGTCCGAAAACAAAGTGCTCGCGCATCCCGCGTCCGTCGATTCGATTCCGACCGGAGCGAACGCCGAGGATCACGTGTCGATGTCGACCCACGCCGCGCGCAAATTGCGCACCGTGCTGTCGAACGTGCAGTCGGTGCTGGCGATGGAACTGCTCATCTCCGCGCAAGCCATCGAATGGCGCGCCGCGTTTCAGTACGCGCCGAAGAATCCCGCCCCGCGCGTGCTCGATGCCGACGAAGCCGAGGCGCAAGCGAAGAAGTTCGAGTCGCTGAGCGCGAACCCCACCGACGTCGCCGCGCACCTCGGCGCAGGCACGCGCGCGCTGTACCTGCGCGTGCGCGAAGCCGCCAAACCCGTGTTCCGCGACCGCCCGCTCGATGGCGACATCCGTGCGGTGCGGCGCGTGATCGGGGGGTAGGTTTTTTGCGCTTTGCGCATGCCGCCCACCCACCCGAGTGGCGGCGCGGGACGCCGCCACGCCAGCCGGCGAGACGCCAGCGGTCCACCAAACCGAAGCGCGACAAACCAACTGTTCACTGGTTTACCAAAACTCACCGGCGGCCGAAGGCCCGCCGTGCGGACCGCCGGCGTCTCGCCGGCTGGCAGAGCGCCGTCTCGGCGCTCTGTACCTCACGTCGCCTTGAACGGCTTCCTTCCGATCAACGGACTCGCGTACGACGACAGCGTCGATGACGTCAGATCCACGCTGAATCCCCAGAGAAACGCGGCGGCGAAATCCTCGAGGGTGCCGACAAAGGAGCCGCGGAAGATGATCACGCCGCCGATGACGATGAGGACGGCGTAGATCGCGTCGCGCCTTCCGTTGACGAGCGAGAGCTGTTCCTTGATCTGATCCTCGCTCGGAACCTCGGGCAAGTTCTCGTCCAGCGGAGAGAGAGGCGTGACCTCGACTTCTTCGTGCGCGGGCAGAGACATCAGTTCCAGCTCCGAGGACGACATCGGCGCCATCGGCACGCCCATCATGGGCTTGGGCTGGTCAGGTACGATCGAGGCGATCGCCTTGCGGAAGTCGCCGGTGTCGAGTCCGTCCGGCGGTTCGGTCGCATCCGGAGTCGCTTTCTTGTGCGCGACGAGAATCGCGTTCACCAGCTCATCGTGCGCGCGCTGAACGGCCTTCGCCACTTTCTCGAGCTCGCGCGGAAGATCGGGTTGACGCGCAGCGCTCACGTCGCGCGCCGCCGATTCCAACGCCTCGGTACTGCCGAGCTTTTCGATCGCGTACCGGATCGTCGAGTGCACGTCATCGATTCCCCGCGCGATGTCGTTGCGCAGCCGGGAAACGATCGCAGCCGTCGCTTCGAGAGTCGTCTTCAATTCGGCCAGCGTCTTCGGAGGTTCGGCGATCGCGTCGAGCTTCGTGGTGATCGCCGTAACCGCCTTCTCCAGCTCACGCCATCCGCGCAGTTGGTCGACGCCGGCTGCGATCTCCGCACGCCACGGCGGCAGATCGGTGGCGATGCGGCGAATCAGGCGCGATTCGATCTTCGCCAGCGCCGCGCGCGGTCGCGTGATCTGTCCGTCCTGCAGCAGTTGATCCTGCACGGCCAGCTCCGAAGTCGCATCGCGCACGGTGTTGCTGAGCGGCGTCGACTGCCACTCCGGCGCGCCGATGGCCTGCGCGATCTCGTTGAGCTGTTTCTTCGCCGCCGCGCGATCCTCCTCGGCCTCTTTGGCGATCGCGTCGATCTTCGGCTTCGCCTTCTCCGTCAGCGCCTTCACCTCGTCGGCGGTCGCCGCGGCGCGCGTGATCATCCGTTCGAGCAGCGTGCGCTGCGCGCGGAACGCGGCGCGCACTTCGATGTCCGCGAAACGGCGCTCGAGCTCGAGAGCCTTCTCCACTTCCGCGCGAGCGATCAGCTTCGCCCCCAGCACGCCGCTGCGCGTTTCCAGCGTCCGCTTCACATACCAGCCGACGGCAACGCCGGCGACGATCGCCAGCACCAGCCACCAGTACGAGAGTCGCGAGCGCACGACGACGGTGTAGATCGGATTCTTCTTCAGCGACGGCGACTGCAGCAGGATCTTTGCGTTCGACTCGCCGATCCAGGGACGATTGCCGAGGATCGAAAGCGTCGCCACGCCATCGCTGCTGGGCTGTACGGTCGGAAACGTGACCGAAAGCTGTCCGAGGTCCGGCGACTTCTTGCTGAAGATCGGAACGGTGATCTTCGACGGCACCGGCGTCATCGGAACCTTCCCGCCGGTCTCGCGCACGATCCATTGCTGCGACTCGAGCCCGCTCGAAAGGAACGGCAGATAGATGACGCGCTCGATGTACAACGACGAGTCGATCGCGAACTGCGCGCGCTCCGGCTCCTTCGCCTTCGGCGCCCCGCGCGTGAGCGTCAGCTCGACGATCTCCGCGGCCTTCATCTTCGCCGTCCTCGCCGCGAGGCGCACGCGGTACGTGCCGGCCGCCTTCGCCGCATCGCCCGGTTGAATGACGATGTCGCCGGCGTCATAGGCGACGGTGAACGTCCCCTTGCGATTGAGCTCCACGCCGTCGCGGATGACCTGACGGATCTCGAGCACCGGAATCGCCGCAGGATCGGCCAGCTCCGCAGCGATCCTCACCTCACCATCGAGAATCCGCGCCGTCTGTCCCACGGACGAAAACGCCTTCGCCGGCTCGTTCTCCGCGAGCGCCGGCCACGCCATGAGACAGGTGATCCATACGCACACCACGATCCGAACGCGCACGTTTGCCCCCTCGCTGAATCTGATTCGGGAGCGGTGATTCTAACGGAGGTATGGCCGAGCAAACCTAAAGCCTGTCATCCCGAGCGTCGAGCGAACGCAAAGGGAGCGCAGGCATCCTTGCCTGCCGGTCCGCTGGCATCCCTGCCGGCGTACCGGCTGGAAGCCGGTGGACCGGCAGGCTGGAAGCCTGCGCTCCACTTGCTCGCCGTTCGTCGCAACAAACAAACATGGGGACGCCCACCCAACCGGCAAGCGTCCCCCGTCAACTGTCTACTGTCTACTCTCGGTCACCTCTGGAACGCGTAACTCACCTTCGCGAAGAACTGACGTTCCCCCTTCAGGAAATCGCCTTCTTCGCGCTCGACTTCCTGCAGATCGCCGTAGCCGACGTAGAACACCGTTTGCCAGTTCACCTTGTAGGCGAAGAGCAACTGATTGCTGAACTGACCGAGGTGCTGCGCGGCGGTCGGCGGCAGATTGGAGAGCTCGCGGTCGCGATTCGTTCGCTGGTTCTGCAGGATCGCGCGCACGAACATCCGCTCATTGAACGTGTACGTCGCGCGGAGCCGTTCGACTTGCGATGTAAAGAGGCGATCGTCCTCGATGTTGAGCCAGCGCAGACTCGTCGTCCATCCGAGTTGCAGGTGATTCGTCGGGCGGATCGTCGCATTGGCGTTGATGCTGGCGCCCTTCCCGAGCCGGTTCCTGGCGAAATCGACTTCGTCGCCGATCCAGCCATCCAGGCTGAAGTACGAGAACACGCGGTTCACGCCGAACTGCACCTGGTAATAGAGCCGATCGCGATCGAAGTAGAGGAGATGTTGCTGATCGAGCGGGTCCTGATTCGCCACCGTTTCGTGCGCGATGCGCAGCCGCGTGAACGAGCGATACTTCCCGTCCGCGCCGAACCCGGTCGACGCCATGCGATAGAGCGTGTCGCCGTCCTGCGTCTGCTGATACTCCGTCATGCCGAAGTAACGCACGCGGCTGAAGAAGCCCTTCGGACGCCAGGTGTGGCCCGCCTCCGCGTAACTGCCGCGCCATCCGACCTGCGGCACGAAGCCGTTGTCGGCGCGAAACTCCTTGTCATAGTCACTGCCCTGCACGTAGAAATCGTTCTTGTCCGTCGAATACTGATACCAGGCGAACGCGGCGTAACCATCGAGCTTCTGCCCGTTCCACTCATCGGCGAGATCGGGACGGTTCGGCGTTTCCGTCATGCTGTAGAGGAACTGTCCGGTGAGCGTGTGGTGATCGCCGTGACGCCACTGAAAGTCCGGACCGAGGACGCGATTGTGTCCTCCCTCATCATTCTCGCGCGTCGTGGCCAGAAGGCCGAGGAACGAGCGGCCGAAATCGCGACGCATGCGGAAGATCCCGACGATCGACGAGAAATCCTGCTCCGCGAAATCGGAGCCGAACGCCGAGGGAAGAATCACGTCGCCGCCGCCGCGGTCCTGCGCGACCAGCATCGTGTACGCGTACGGCCCGGTCTTGCCGGTCGTGCGTGCGCCCCAGCGAGGAGACGTGAGCGTTCGTGTGTAGACCGCCTGGAGCGGAGTGCTGAACAACTCGACGCCTTCCAGAAAGAACGGCCGCTTCTCCGGGATGAAGATCGCGAAGCGCTCGTTCGTGGAGATGACCGCGACGTCGGATTCGATCTGGGAGAAGTCCGGATTGATCGTCGCGTCGACCGCCATGTCCGCGGTCGGGTTCCACTTGAGATCCATTCCCGCTTCGACGCCCACGGGCCGATTCACGAGATCGCTGCCCGCACCCTCGCGCGGCGTGCCGACTTCCTGCGCCGTCATGTACGGCGCAAGCACCAGGTGATTGCCCGTGGGCAAATCCTTGAGACCGTCGACCTTGGCGTAGTTGCAGACGAAGCAATTGGAATCGCGCGGCAGCCGGTTCGTGAACATCTGATAGCGGCGCTCGCGCGGCCAGTTGCGGTAGAGAATCAGGCCCCACTGCTCGGGATTCGAGCCGTCGTAGCGCAGCGACGAAAACGGGATGCGCGCTTCCGCCGTCCAACCCTTGCCGTGCACCTTCGCCGCGGAGTCCCAGAAGTAATCGGGCGAGTTGTCCTCGCCGTTGCCCGCGTCATCGGTCACGGCGTCGTACTGCACGCCGCGCGCGGTGACGAGAAAGAGATACGCGGTCTTGCCGTCGTTGCGCGTGTCGAGGATGACGCCGGCGTAATCGTCGGTGTTGCCGCTGATCTGATCGTGATCGGCGTACGGCGCGATGATGTTCTTCGGCATCGGGTCTTCCGACTCGATCCCGAAGTAGAGGAACTTGCTGTCGTAGGTCACCCAGCCGACCGTCTTCACCTTCGGTTCGATGTTGTCGCCGGGATTCGTTTCGTACCAGGTCTCGAACTTCGTCGCCTTCTGCCAGCCGGGGTCGGAGAGATCGCCGTCGATGGTGATCGGCGCGTCGGTCCTCACGAGCGTCGTCCGCTCCGCGGGTGCCGCCGCGTTCAGTCGAAGTGCTGCGATGAGTAGGAAAGTGGCGACGAAAACCGCACGCTTCATGAAACCTCCACCCTGACGATTTCGCTATCTGTACGAAGGTATTCGTATAGACCGGCGAATAGTTGCGAAAGTTAGTCAACGAAAGGTGAACAAACAGAGAGGTGATGTGGCAAACATCTGTTGCTGGTTCCTGGTTGCTGGTTGTCTGTGGGGCTCTCTCGGTCTTCGCGTCTTCGCGTCTTCGCGTCTTCGCGTGAGACCGATTTCACGCGAAGACGCGAAGACGCGAAGGAGAGTTCCGGTAAACAGCAAAACCCCAGACAACCAGCAACCAGGAACCAGCAACATTTCGAAGTTGCGTGCGCGCAACTCTCATGCTATTTTTCGCCTCCCACTTGAGCGCGTCTTCGCGCGTTGCACTCCCCTGCACCGAAGAAGACGACATGATTCAGCGATTCACCCTCATTCTCATTTCCCTCTGCGTCAGCTTTGCCGCGCATGCGGCGATGCTGCGCGTCATCGACATTCAGGACGGCCGCACGATCGTCATCGAGCGTGATGGAGTGCGCGAGCCGGTCACTCTCGCCGGCGTCGAGATCATCGACGAGGCGGCCGCGCGCGATCTGCTCTATTGGACGCTCTCGCGTTCCTGGGTCATGGTCGAGCGCAGCTCGGACGGCGGGCAGCTCGTCTATCGCTCGCCTGACGCGCTCTTCATCAATCGCGAGCTGGTGCTGCGCGGCTTCGCGCACGCAACGCTGCGCGAGGTCTCCACCGAGCCGCAGCTCGCGGTCACATACCTCGGGCAGATCGACCCGCCGGCACTGCGACAACCGACGACGCGTTCATCCTCGACACGCCAGACGGCTAGCGAATCGGGATCTCGAACGCGCAGCGGTACTGGTCGCCGTTCGAAAGTCCAACCGTCACGTCCAGCGAAACCGCCGCGCCCGAGCGCACCTGCGCCTCGAACTCGGGCCGGATCGGCCGGCCGGTCATCGGGATCTTGAACTCCTCTTCCGCTCCTTCGGCCACGGCCCGATCGAAGTTCCCGCGGCCGCCGCTGAAGCGATACACCGCGGTCGCATCGGGATGCTGTTCGACGCGGATGAACTTGACCGTGATCTCTTCGTGCGAGTTGTTGCCGACGAGGACGATCAGCGAATGCTGGTCGTCCACGCCCTCCATGCGCGGCCCCTGCGCGTCGAGTCCGGCCTGGATCGTGACCGGTTGTCCCGGTCCGCATTCGAGCACCTGCTGGTCGATGAAACCATCACGCGAGGCGCAAGCGGCGAGGAGGAACAGCGAGAGCGGAACGAGGACGCTCGTTTTCATTGCGACGATCATGCACCACCCGCGGCGCCATTCGATGACGCAATGCGAAACATCCGCGGCTCGCCCCGCGCGACTCCGCCCTGTGCGTAGCTTTGCTCGACGAAGACGATCTCGCGATCCGACGCCACGATCACCGTCGACGAGCGCGTGCCGTAGCGATCGCCGGCGATGAAGGCTTCGCTCTCGAACGTGCCTCCATGCGAGGTCGAGAGGAAGGTCAACAGGTTGTCGATCGGATTCTCCAGCGCGAGCGCCGCGTTCATCGCTTCGACCGCGCGATCCATCTTCGGCCACCGCTCGCCCGCTGGAGCGTTACTCACCGAATAGACGCCCGGCTCCAGCACGTGTTGTTCGTTCGGCGCGATGTACATCGCGTCCCCGCCGATCGTGCCGGCGAGCAAATGAAATCCAGCGTACTCCTCGGCATGCCGCGCCACTTCCTCGGCATACGCGCGAACATCGACATCCGTGCGCACGAAGTCGCTCACCAGCGCGCCGCGCGAATGGCTCCGCTGTACGGCGCCGCGAAGATTCGTGACCGCCGCAAAACGGCCACCGCGCGAGATCGCCAGCCACGATCCGCCGAGCAGCGCGTCGCGTCCGCCGAGGATGTCGGGGGCGTCGGTCCAGAAATGCGCGTCGAGCGTGGGCCGCTCGTAGTCCTCGTCGCGATTCGCCGCGAAGAGAAACGGATGGCGGGCGGAAGCGCGATGAGCGAACGCGATGAGGCACATCGGCGACGCAACGTATCACTCCTGATAATCTTCGTCGCGCATGAAAACGCTCCTGGCACTCCTCGCCCTCTTCGTCAGCATCACGGCACTCGCACAGCAGCCGGCAGTTCCCGAGGGCTACTGGCCGGAATCGAAGTCCGCCGAGATCCTCAAGAAGACCGAAACGATCCGCCTCGCTCCCGATCTCACCTCGCTGACCGAAGAGGAGCGTTCCGCGCTCAAGGATCTCCTCCAGGTTGGGATGATCTTCCAGAAGCTCTACGAGGTCTCGCGCCATCACGAGGCGTTGACCGCTTCCGATCGTCTGAAGATTCTCGACTCGCAGCTCGGCCATCCGAAGTGGTCGCAGAACTTGCTCGATCTCTATCGCCTCAACCAGGGACCGATCGCGGTGACGCTCGACAACAAGCGCGAAGCGTTTCTGCCGGTCTCGCCGCAGTCGCCATCGCGCAACGTCTATCCCCGCGACACCACGCGCGCGGAGATCGACGCGTTCCTCACCGCGCATCCCGACATGCGCGATGAAATCCTCGGCGAGCGCACCGTCGTCCGCCGCGCCACGCGCGAGAACGCCGACGCCGATGCCGGCATCCTCAACGTCTTTCATCTGCTGCGCGAGCTGCATCCGAATACATACAACCGCGTGCGCGCGCTGACGAAGAATCCCGAGCCCGACGCCTTCTACGGACTCCCCTACTCCGCCGCGTACGCCGACGATCTCGTGGCCGCGTATCGACTGCTCCTGAAAGCGGCGGACACCCTCGAAGGAAGCGACGCCGAGTTCGCGCGCTACCTCCGCAATCGCGCGCGCGACCTCGTCTCCAATGACTACGAGAGCGGCGACGCGTCGTGGGTCACCGGGCATTTCAAACACCTCAACGCCCAGATCGGCGCCTACGAAACGTACGACGACGCGTTGTACGGCGTGAAGGCCTTTCACGGCGTGAGCCTCATGATCGCCAACGAAAAGGCGACCACGGAACTGCGCCGCGCGCTCGGCGGCCTGCAGGCGATCGAAGACGCGCTGCCCTACGACAACCACAAGCGCGTCCGCGAGGACATCCCCGTCGGCGTGTACGAAGTGATCGCCGACTTCGGCCAGGCACGCGGCACGAACACCGCGACGATTCTCCCCAACGATCCGCTCTTCTCGCGCCGTTACGGCCGCACGATCATGCTCCGCGAGAACATCATGAAGCACCCCGACATCTTCGCCGCCGATCTGCGCGTCTGGCGCGCGGCGACGGCCGATGCACACGCGAACGATCTCGGCGACGACGGCAACTTCCAGCGCACGCTCTGGCACGAGATCGGTCACTACCTCGGCGTCGACCGCGACAAACAGGGCCGCGTGCTCGACGTCGCGCTCGAGGATTACGCCGACTCGATCGAAGAGATGAAGGCCGACCTCGTGTCGCTCTTCGCCCTCGACCGCATGAAGCACGCCTCGCTCCGCGCGATCCAGGCCTCGGGGATCCGCCGCACGCTGCAAAACGTGAAACCGCGCCGCGATCAGCCGTATCAGACGATGCAGCTCATCCAGTTCAACTGGTTCCTCGACAAGGGCCTCATCGTCGCCGATCCGAAAACCGCGCGACTCACGATTCATTACGACAAATACGCCGAAACCGTGACCTCGCTGCTGCGCGAAGTGCTCGCGCTGCAGCACAACGGCGACAAAGCCGCCGCCGCCGCGTTCTTCGACAAGTGGACAAACTGGACGCCCGAGTTCCACGAAAAACTCGCGGCCCGCATCCGCGACGCGCAGGGCGCCAGATTCCGCATCGTGAAGTACGCCGCATTAGGCGAGTAGCTCGTAGCGCGGGCATCCCTGCCTGCCGGTCCGCCGGCATCTTGCCGGCCGGACCCGGGTCACGGTAGACAGGCGACAGGGAACGCTTGCTCAATGTACGAGCGTCCCCGGTCGCCCGTCTACCGTCTACCTGCGCGGGCCGGCAAGATGCCGGCGGACCGGCAGGCTGGAAGCCTGCGCTCCTTGAGCCTGCGCTCCTCGAGCTTGCGCTCCTATACTCCGCGGATGCGCCGCGCGATTGCCGCCCTTCTTCTCCTCGCCGCCTGCACGACGAGTCGCCCAGTCGTCGAGCCTTCGAGCCGTCAAGAACCCGCGCCGCCTCCCTCGACGACTGGTCGACCCGACGACTCGCCGACTCGACTCGACGGCTTCATCCCCCTTCAGTGGAACGAGAAGACCGGCAAGCTCCTCATGGAGATCACGCGCTTCAACGAGGAGATGATCTGGCAGGTCTCGCTCGCCGCCGGCGTCGGCTCGAATCCGATCGGACTCGATCGCTCGCAGCTCGGCGCGACGCACCTCGTCCGCTTCGAGCGCGTCGGACCGCGCGTGCTCATGATCGAGCCCAACTCCGCGTTTCGCGCATTGAGCGAGGATCCATCCGAGCGCCGCGCCGTCGAGCAATCGTTCGCGCAATCGATCCTCGCCGGCTTCACCGTCGAATCCGAAACGGAGCACGGCGTGCTCGTCGACGCGACGCAGTTCTTCCTCAGCGACGCGCACGGCGTCGCACGCACCTTGCGCGACACGAAGCAGGGCTCGTACACGCTCGATCGCGATCGCAGCGCGATCTACCTCGCGCGCACGAAAGCCTTCCCGCGCAACACCGAGGTCGAAGCGACGCTGACGTTCACGACCAACGATCGCCCGGGGGCGCTCGTGCGCGGCGTCACGCCGACGCCCGAAGTCGTCACCGTGCGCGAGCATCACTCCTTCGTCGCACTTCCCGAGCCCGGCTACGTCCCGCGTCGTCAGGATCCGCGCGTCGGCATCCTCGGCATCGACTTCTACGACTACGCCTCGCCCTTCACCGGCCCCGTTTCGAAGCACTGGATCTCGCGTCATCGCCTCGAGCCGGGAACGACGATCACGTATTACGTCGACAACGGCGTGCCTGAGCCGATCCGCAGCGCGCTCGTCGAAGGCGCATCGTGGTGGAGCGAAGCGTTCGCCGCCGCCGGATTCCCGAACGCGTTCCAGGTGAAAGTGCTCCCCGCCGACGCCGATCCGATCGACATCCGCTACAACGTCATCAACTGGGTGCATCGCTCGACGCGCGGCTGGTCGTATGGCGGCGGCGTGATCGATCCACGCACGGGCGAGATCATCAAGGGCAACGTTCTCCTCGGCTCGCTGCGAATCCGACAGGACGTACTTCTCGCGCGCGGACTTATGCCCGAATACGACGCGCTCGATCCGAAGTCGAGTCCATCGCTCATGGCGCTCGCGCGCATCCGCCAACTCTCCGCGCACGAAGTCGGACACACGCTCGGCCTCGATCACAACATGGCCGCGTCGACGTACGGCCGCGCCTCGGTCATGGACTATCCCGCGCCCTGGATCAAGATCGTGGACGGCAAACTCGATTTATCGGAGGCTTATGCGAAGGGAGTGGGGCCGTACGACATCGCCGCGATTCGCTACGCGTATGCGCCGGTGAAGAACGACGCCGAGCTCGATGCGCTTGCGCGCGCGACACCGCTCTTCGTCTCCGATCCCCACTCGCGTCCCGCGAGCGGCGCGCACCCCCTCGGCTCGGTGTGGGACAACGGCAGCGATCCCGTCGCCGCGCTGCGTCACGAGATCGACGTCCGCCGTATCGCACTCGCGCAATTCGGCCTCAAGAACATCGCCGACGGACAGCCGGTATCCGCGCTCGAAGAAGTGCTGCTGCCGCTCTACCTCCATCACCGCTATCAACTCGAATCCGCGACGAAATCGATCGGCGGCGTCTTCTTCACCTACGCCGTTCGCGCGGGTGACACGACTTCACCCGCGACCGTGCGCGAAGTCGTCCCCGCCGCACGTCAACGCGACGCACTCGCGGCGGTGATGGCCACGCTCGATTCCGCGTTCCTCGAGATTCCGAAGAACATCGTCGACCTCATCCCGCCGCCCGCATACGCGCACGGCGACGCCAACACCGAGCTCTTCCCGCGCAACACCGATCCCGCCTTCGACCCGATCTCCGCGGCCCTGACCTCGGCGGACATCACCGTCTCCGCGCTTCTCGATCCCGCGCGCTGCGCACGCCTCGCGCAACAAACCGACAACCTCACACTCCGCGACGTCCTCAACGCCCTCATCGGAGTCGCGCTGAAGCAAGGCCCGGTCACCCGCGCAACGCGAACCCTCATCGTCACCCGCCTCTGCGATCTCGCCGCAAATCGCGAAACCGCGAGCGAAGTGCGCAGCGAAGCCACCGACGCCCTCCAACGCCTCGCCACGCGCCTCGGCCCCTCGGAAGACGCCGTCGAATACGCCCACCGCAAAGCGACGCGCGACGACATCGACCGCTTCCTCCACCGCCCCGCGGAACCGTGGCAAAGCCCGACGATCCCCACGATTCCACCAGGACCACCGATCTGAGACTCGCTAGGGGAACTGCGGGCCGGCCTGACTCTCGATCTCGCTGATCAGGTCGTTGGTCATTCTTTGCACGATCGGTACGGGGATTGCCAGCGCGGAAATCCTCATCCCGCGCTTCAGCGCGGATTTTCCTCCCGAGCCGCCATCCCGTCGCAGGTGAATCCGGTCCACGACGACAGCGGCCAGCAGCCGATCCACGTCAGCGTGACTCCGACCTGCCCGGCGATGACCACCGTCGCGTAGTGATCGCCGGTGAACTTATCCCGCCACTCGGCCAAGGACGAGTAGTACTTGCAGGTGATGCACGCCGCGAGGCCGCACAGGCCCGCCTCCCTGTTGCCCCTGCCCCACGCCTCGGCGTCGTGCAGCTTGCAGCAGTAGTCCTGTGGCGAGACCACTGCGTGGCCGCTGCCCCATCCGTCGCCGCAGTGGTAGCCGTACCGGCCGAGCCATCCGCCGGTCTCCCAATACGGCTTGCACTTGTCGCTGCCCGCGTTCTTGCACGCCTCGACCGCGGTGGTGTACTGGCTCGCCGTCTGCTGCTCCCGGGCGCCCGCATACCTCAACATGTGCCAGGCCCCCGTGAAGGTGTAGCGCTCATTGCGCGTGAGGATTGCCTCGCCCGCCGCGGGCGCTTCGGTCGTGTGCGCGGTGAGGAGCGCGTCGCGCACCTCCGCCATCGGCCGGCACGACGTGGTGTCGCGCCGCGGCGGGACGCCGGCAGGCCCGACGAAGCCGGAGATCTCGAACAGCACGACCGCCTCCGGTTCCTGCACCACCAGGATGTCCGGCATCGTGCCTTCGCCGCGAACGATCGCCAGTCCGTCCGGCAGCAACTGGCCGGCGGGCGGCGCCGTCCGTCCGGCGCGGAGCTGCGCCGCGTCCGGCATGGGCGTGCGCAGCGCGAACTCGAAGCAACCGCCGTCCCCGCCGTTGTAGCCGCGCCCGGCCGCCCAGTCGAGCAGCATCCATCCTTCACGTCCGCTGCCGAGGGAGATGTCGAACCACGAGCGCCGCTTCTCTTCGTCGAAGTGCCACCGCGCCGGAAATCGCGCGCCGAGGACCACGACGTTGCCTGATGCGGAGAAGGAACCGTCGCCGGGGGTGGTCGTAAGGTCATGCCCGGGCTGATGCGCGCAGGCACAGAGAAGGAAGAGAAAGATCGAGGTCAGTCGCTTGGCCGGAAGTACCACGTTACCCATTCCGCTACCTCTGTTCAAGGTGTGACCGGGCGACCGCAATCCCTACCCCGGCAAAGCCGAAACCAAGAAAGTAAGTCTGCAGGCACGGTCGGCGGTATCGTCAGGCGATGGGGAACCTGATCGATCGTCATCGTGACCAGATCCTCGGAGTGCTGTCGTGCTACGACCGGGTAGTGATCCGGGAACGCTGCCGTTGGTGTGTTACGCGGACGCGATGGCCATAACCCTCGATACGCGCGCCGTGCTGGCCTAACCTTTTCTGAAACTTTTCGTACTACCCGAGCGTAATCGGTTTTATCAGGAGAGAAACCTCATGTCCAAACTCGGAAAACTCCTTCTTTTTCTGATCGTTGCTGCGCTCGCCTCCGCGGGGGCCTACGCCTACGTGCGCAATGGCAAGAAAGGCGAAGGCGCTTTCAAAGAGGTCGAAGTCACGCGGGGCACGATCGTCGAGAAGGCGGTCGCCGTCGGACAGATCCAGCCGCGGCAGAAGTTCCAGGTGAAATCGAAAATCTCCGGCATCGTGCGGCGCGCGCTCGTGCAGGTCGGCGACACCGTGAAGGCCGGCGATCCGCTGTTCGAGATCGCGCCCGACTCCGACGCCGCTCGAAGTCACCGAAGTCGATCGCCGCGTCGAATCCGCCGAAGCATCGTTCCGGCGCGCCGAGAGCGAATACAACCGCGCCAAAGAGCTCTCGAGCAGCGGCGTCCTGCCGAAGTCCGAAGTCGAAGGAAAGAAAGAAGCGTACGAGCTCGCCAGCGTCGCGCTCAACAAGGCGCGGCAGGATCGCGACCTCACGCGCAAGCGGCAGCCTCTCCACCGGCGCCGGCAAGGAATCGATCATCCGCGCGCCGGCCGCCGGCACCGTGCTGACGCGCACCGTCAACGAAGGCGACCCGATCGTGCCGCTTACCTCGTATCAGCCCGGCACCGAGATGGCCACGATCGCCGACATGTCCGACCTCATCTTCAAAGGCACCGTCGACGAGATCGACGTCGGCAAGCTCTCCGTCGGCATGACCGCGCGCATCAAAGTCGGCGCGCTGCCGACCGACGTCGTCACCGGCAACGTCTCACGCATCGCCCCGCAGGCGCAGCAGAAAGAAGGAGCCACGCTCTTCGACGTCGAGATCGAGCTCGAGCCCGGCCAGAAGATCACCCTGCGCGCCGGCTACTCCGCCAACGCCGACGTCATCATCCGCGAGAAGAAAGACGTCCTCGTCCTCCCCGAGCGCCTCGTCACCTTCGAAGACGGCGGCAAGAAAGCCACCGTCGAAATCCCCGGCGCCGACGCCAAGGCCGAACCGAAGAAGGTCGAGATCAAGACCGGCATCTCGCGACGGACTGAACATCGAAATCGTGTCGGGACTGGAAAAGGGAGCGAAGGTCGTGGAGCGGCCGCCGAAGGAGATCTCGTAAAGATGAACGCGGAAGGATGAACGATGAACGTTCTCCTTCCGCGCCGTTCATCGTTCATCCTTCATCGTTCATCGTTCTAATCATGGTCACTTTCAAAGACGTTCTCAGCCAGCTCTTCCGCGACATCCGCACGGAGAAGCTCCGCACGTTCCTGACCGTCTTCGGGATCGTGTGGGGGACCGTGGCGATCAGTCTGATGCTGGCGTTTGGGACGGGACTGCACAAACAACTCATCAAGAACACAGCCGGTCTCGGCGATCGGATCGTGATCGTCTGGCCGGGGCTCACGTCGATTCCGTACGAGGGCTTGGGCAAGGGCCGCCGGCTGCGCGTCAGCGAAGACGACATCGCCGCCATTCGCAAGGAAGTCACGGGGCTCAAGCGGCTTTCCGGCGAGTACATGAACAGCATGCGTCTCGACTACGGAGCGAAGACGATGTCCGTCGACATCTCCGGCGTGGCCGCGGAGTTCGGCGAGATGCGCAACCTCATCCCCGAGCCGGGCGGGCGCTTCATCGAATCCGATCGACGACGCGAAGCAGCGCCGCGTGATTTTCCTCGGCGACCAGCTCAAGACCAATGTCTTCGGCGAATCCGATGCGATCGGCAAGACCATCCTCCTCAACCAGTCGCCCTTCCAGGTCGTCGGCGTGCTGAAAAAGAAACCACAGGACTCGAGCTACAGCGGCCGCGATAACGAAAAGGCGTTCATCCCCTCCTCGACGTTCCGCGCGCTGAACGGCGACAAGTACGTCGACAACATGGTCATGCAGGCCACGAGCCCCGAGGGGACGAAACAGTTCATCGACAGCGTGCGCGTCGCCTTCGGCAAACGCCTGCGCTTCGACAAGGACGACAAAGAAGCGCTGTCGATGTGGGACACGACCGAGCAGTTCGAGTTCTTCGACGTCTTCATGCTCGCCTTCAACGCCTTCCTCGGCATCATCGGCGTGCTGACGCTCATCGTCGGCGGCATCGGCGTGTCGAACATCATGAACGTGGTCGTCGAGGAGCGGACCCGCGAGATCGGCATCAAGATGGCCCTCGGCGCGAAGCAGCGCTGGATCCTCTCGCAGTTCCTTCTCGAGACGCTGCTCGTCACGTTCCTCGGCGGCGCGATCGGCTTCGCAATCTCCTTCGCCATCTGCTGGAGCTTCCCGCGCATCCCCCTCACCGCCGGCGCCATCGAATACGTCGGCGCCCCCGAGCTTTCTCCAATCGTTGCCGTTCTCACCGCCGCTGCTCTCGGAATCGTCGGACTGGTGGCGGGATATTTTCCAGCCCGCGATGCGGCGCGACTCGATCCTGTTGTGGCGATGAAACTATGAATTCGTTCCTGGTTGCTGGTTGCTGGTTGTCTGGGGTTGACCGAATGAAATCGGCCTCAGCGCGAACAAACGCAGACAACCAGCAACCAGCAACCAGTTAACAAGTCATGAAACGAGACCTCTCACGTCATCTTCACCCTTTTCGCCAGTTCTGCCCAACTGCAGAAGAAGCGCGCCTATCTCACCATCGCGTCGATCGCCTGGGGAACGGTGGCGATCCTGCTCTTGCTGGCGTTCGGCGAAGGACTGAAGCGGCAGCTCGACAAGAACCGTCGCGCGATGGGCGAGAACATCGCCGTGATGTGGCCGGGCGAGACCACGAAGCCGTGGAAAGGAATGCCGCCGGGACGGCCTGTTCGTCCGCGCATCGATGACCTCGAGTTCATTCGCACGCGCATGCCCGAGCTGAAGTCGGTCATCGGCGAGATCACCTCGTGGCGCACCGCGCTCGCCTGGGAGCGGAAGACGATCAACGGCCGCGTGATCGGCGTGAACTACGAGTACGGCGAAGCGCGCAAGCACTATCCGATGCCGGGCGGACGATGGCTCACGCCCTCCGACGAGATCAACCGCCGGCGCGTGGTCTTCCTCGGCGATGAGATGGCCACGGATCTATTCGGCAAGGTCGATCCCGTCGGCAAGACGATCCTCATCAACAACGCGCCTTACATCGTCATCGGCGTCATGCAGAAAAAAACGCAGATGGGCGCCTACGGCGGCCCGGACAAGAACCACGCCGTCATCCCCCTCGCGACGGCGGCCGCGCAGTTCGGCCGCGCAGCGTCTGAACAACATCCTCATCGAAACGCACACACCCGAGGAGATGAAGGGCGCGCTGAAGAAATTCAACGAGATCATGGGGCCGAAGTTCGGTTACGACCCGACCGACGACCGCGCCCTCGGCGCCTGGAATACCGTCGAGAGCTCGAAGGTCACGGGCATGATCGCCATCGGCATCCAGATGTTCCTCGGCATCGTCGGCGCGCTCACGCTGCTCATCGGCGGTGTCGGCGTGGCCAACATCATGTTCGCCGTGATCAAGGAGCGCACGCGCGAGATCGGCGTGAAGATGGCCCTCGGCGCGAAGGCGAAGTGGATCATCTGGCCCTTCGTCCTCGAAGCGCTGGTCTACACCTTCATCGGAGGCGCGCTCGGCATCATGATCGCGACCGTGATCGTCACCGCCGCGACGTGGCTCCCCGTCGAGAGCAACAAGGTCATGTCCTTCCTCGGACGTCCTACGCTCTCGCCGCAGATCGGCATCGCCACGTCCATGATCCTCGGCACGATCGGCCTGCTGGCCGGCTACTTCCCCGCGCGGCGCGCGGCGCGCATCGACCCCGCCGCGACGCTACGTTATGAATAGGAGAACACCGTGAGCACGATCATCACGATGTCGAACATCCGGAAGATCTACGACACCGGCAAAGTCAAAGTCGAAGCGCTGAAAGGCATCGACCTCGAAGTCGAAGAGGGCGAGTTCGTCGCCATCGTCGGCCCGTCCGGCTCCGGCAAGTCGACGCTCATGAACCTCCTCGGCTGTCTCGACACGCCGACCGAGGGCGTCTACCAGATCGGCGGCGACAACGTCGCTGGCGTAACGCGCGACCAGCTCGCCGAAATCCGCAACCGCCGCGTCGGTTTCGTCTTCCAGAACTTCAACCTGCTGCCGCACATCAGCGCGCAGGAAAACGTCGAGCTGCCGATGCTCTTCGGCGGTGTCTCCCCGCGCGAGCGCCGCGAGCGCGCCGCCGAATTGCTGACACGCGTCGGCCTCGGCGACCGCCTCGATCACAAACCGACCGAGCTCTCAGGAGGCCAGATGCAACGCGTCGCCATCGCAAGATCGCTGGCCATGAACCCCGACATCATCCTCGCCGACGAGCCGACCGGAAACCTCGACACCAGCTCCGGCACCGACATCATGTCGATCTTCAACGAGCTCTGGAAAAGCGGCCGGACGCTGCTCATCATCACCCACGATCCGGCGCTCGCGAAGCGAGCCAGCCGCACCGTCGAAATCCGCGACGGCCGGATTACGCGGGATCACCGCAACGAAGAAGCGGCGTAACGTCTAGGAGTGCGGGGCAAAGCCACCGCGTTCCATCGCATACCTCGTGAATCTCTACGCGCGTTGCGCCGGAGCGCGGCGCGAACGGCGTGCATCGAGCGGGGCGTTTCGGTTCCAGGCTCGTGATGAAAAGCGGTGGCAAGCCACCGCAAGTCTCCGTCGTCGACGGGCCGATCGCGCCGGCACCTCCGCCCGTTTCAACGCCTCGGCATTCGCGGCCGGCTCGCGCGGCAGGATCTTCAGCGCGATGTCGCGGCCGAGCTGTCCGTCGCGCGCGTGGTCACCTCTCCCATCCCGCCCGATCCGAGAGGTCCGAGGACTTCGTGAGGTCCGATTCGTTCGCCGATGGAGAGTCGCAAGGGATTCTCCGGCAAGAATAGCAGCGCGAAGGTTGACGCGTTGTTGAGCACGCTCGTTCCGATGCTTTAGGGGAATCTCGCCGGCGCGTCTCTCCAGAAAGCGAAGGAGAGTCGCATGCGAGACGTCGTTAACGCTCTGGTTCTCTGCCTGCTTACTTGGAGCGCGGTTGCGCAGGACGCAACCTCCACCGCCACGCAAACCACGACCGGCGCCGCCGACCAGCAAAAGAAATCGGATGAGCCCCAAAAGTCGGACGAGCCGAAGAAGACCGATGAGCCCAAAAAGGCGGATGAGCCGAAGAAGCCGGACGATCCGGTCATCACCAAGGTCTACCGCGATCCGGCGTACCCGGAAGAGCAGACGTACAAGATTCATCTCCTCGGCACCGGCTTCGATCCCGACGAGAAGAAGAATCAGTTGCTCGTCAATCAGATCCAGCTGCCCGCGTGCAAAGACGGCGCGACGACCGCCTGCATCAAGAAGGTGGAGAACGTCACCGACGGCCGGGAGTTGCTCTTCACGCTTGCGGATCACGGGCAGTATCACCGGCAGCAAAAAGTGAAGCTCGCCATCGAAGTCGGCGACCTGCTCGGGGCGATGAACGATCTCGATTACGACGACCGGCTCGCAAACGATGGTGCCGTCCGCGCCGCGCCATTGCCTTCCGCACGTCAGACGGCGGAGCCGTCCGGAAAGCGCGGCGTTACTTCCTCGCGGATGAACGCGCGCTCCAACACCTCCCCGCCGCCGAGGGAAGGTGGGCCTCGCGAACCCTGATAACAGGGCAGTGAGCGGCGAAAGGCTCGCGATTGGAACGTGTGGACCACTGCGTTCTTGGTGGTTACCAATACGAAGCGACGCCGAGGTCTTTCGCGCGCCTTCCGAGCTTCCGGTCGAACGTGGCGATAGCGTCGTATCGATTGGTTGTGGCGAGAGCGGCGATCGACGCATCGGCGAGTCCGGGGAGGGAATTCGGCCAGAGCTCGAAGATGCGGTTCCACGGACAGCCATCGGTGACCTGGAGGCCGGGGAAGGAGAGAAGGTCGCGGATCATCGAGGCGAGGCGATCGCCCGTGACGCCATACAGGCTTTGGAGGACGTACGTCACCTCAAAGACAACGAACTGCGGGAGGATGACGACGATCTCCCCGTCTTCCGCTTCCTGCAGGAGCGCGGCGGCGACTTCGCGTTGCTTCTCGTGCCGACCGGTCAGCAACGACACGAAGACGTTTGCATCGACGACGACCTGCCGCACGTCAGATGCGCCCTCTGCGCCTGCGTGCTTCTGCGACGGCCTGCACCGCGTCGTCCGGGCCGCCCTTCACCGTGCCGACCCACCGCCAGAATGCGGGACGCTCCGTCGTCACAGCGACGCGGCCGCCATTGACTTCCCAGGTGATCTTGTCGCCGGGGCCGACGTCGAGCACGTCGCAGACTTCCTTCGGGACGGTCGTTTGTCGCTTGCTCGTGATGGTCGATCGCGGCATCTAAGCCTCCTTACAGATGCTAACACGTGTAAGGAACGACGCGGGCGGCGGTCTTCCGCTACTGAGTAGGCTCGTGATGAAAAGCGGCTTTCGCTACCGCACTCCAAACGCTCCGCGCTACCCGCGCTTCGGAACCAGCAACAGCAACCCGCCGGCGACGATCAGCGCCACGCCCGCCCAGCGCGGGACGTTCACCGTCTCTTTCTCCTTCACCGAAAGATCGATCGGGCCGAGCTTGGCCTCGTGCGTTTTCTTCGTGTAGGTGAATTGGCCGAGGAGCAGTCCGGCGATGCCGGCGACGATCAGGACGATGGCGACGACTTTCAGTGCATTCATGACGACCTCGCTCTGTTGATCAGCGGCTTTTGCGTTTCGTGGCTGGTTTTGCTTTGCGTACCGATTTCACCGCCGCGGGCACAGCGTGCTCGGTGAGGAGCGCGACCTTTTCGAGCACCGCGGTCACGCGCGCCAGAAACTCCGGCTTGATCGCGGCGAGCCGATCGATGAGCGGCTTCAGATGTCCGATCGTGCCGAGGTCGTTCGGGAGGAGGTTCCCCGGCTTCTCGCCGAGCGCTTCGACGATGCTCACGAAATCCTCGAGATACAGACCGCGCTGACTCGATTCGAGCCGAGCCAGATGAGCCGGAGAAATCCCCACGCTTCTGGCGACGTCGGCCTGACTCCGTCCCTTCGACTCGCGCAATTGCCTCAGGAGCGGTCCATACATGGCACACACAGCGTGCACTTACGTTGCCAATAAGGCAAGCATCGCACTCAATATTGCCAAATCGGAAACATCGGCGTAAGATCCGTTCGTACTTTTCGTACGCGCCTGATCAGCCGGTCGCGACAGACGCGCAACGAGTCGATTTGCCATTCGGGCAGACCTCCTGCGCGTTCCGCCACTGCCTCCATCCTCAGACGGGTATCCCCGAAAGGATGCGTTGTACATGGTCTCGCGAACTCCATCGACCCCTCCCGGCACGAAACCATCCTCCTCGATACCAGCGGCTGCTGGCGTCGCGATGGTGCGCGTCGTCGGGATCGGCGCGTCGGCGGGCGGTCTCGATGCGTTCCTCGATCTGATCACGACCATCCCGCCGGATACCGGCCTGGCGTTCGTGCTGGTCCAGCACCTCGCCCCGAGGCACGAAAGCATGCTCGTCAGCATCCTCGCCGGCGCGACCAAGATCCCCGTGCTGGAAGTCATCGACGGGATGCGCATCGAGCGCGACCACATCTACGTGATTCCGCCCGATGCGCAGATGACGCTTCAGGAAGATCAGCTTCGGCTCGCGCCGCGGACTCCGAAAGTCCCGCACCGTCCGCTCGATACGTTCTTCTGCTCGCTGGCGGAAGATCGCGAAACGGAAGCGATTGGCGTCGTGCTCTCCGGCAATGATGCCGACGGAGCGCTGGGCCTCGAAGCCATCCACGATGCCGGCGGCCTCACCTTCGCGCAGAGTCCGGAAAGCGCGAAGTTCGAGATCATGCCCCGCGCCTCCGCGCTCGCTGCCGACTTCGTTCTGCCGCCTCGCGACATTGCCGCGAGACTCGTGAGCATCGCCCACCGCGAGAACGGCGGAGGAGATCAGAGGGACTCTGCCGCGTTCGATCGCGTTCTGCAGTTGCTGCGCGCCCATCACCCGATCGACTTCAGCCATTTCAAACGAGCCACGATCGAGCGACGCATCCTGCGGCGCGTGCTGCTCGGGAATCACGCCGATCTGAGCACCTACGCCCATGCGTTGGAACAGAACACCGGCGCGGTGGAGACGCTGTACCAGGATCTCCTGATCGGCGTGACGTCGTTCTTCCGCGAGCCGGCGCGCTTCGAGGCGTTGAAGACGCAGGTCTGTCCCGCGCTCATGCACAGCGCGCAGAACCGCATGAACAGCGAATCCGAGGGCGCCAGTCTGCGCATCTGGGTCGCGGGCTGCTCGACAGGCGAAGAGGTCTACTCCCTCGGCATTACCTTGCTCGAATTCCTCGACGGCCGTCTCGACGCGCCGCGCATCTCGATCTACGGGACCGACATCAACGAGCAGTCGCTGCGCAAAGCGCGGACCGCGGTCTACTCGAAACAGGCTTTGAGCGGCGTATCGCCGGAGCGAATCGAGCGGTTCTTCACTCCGGTGCCCGGCGGACACAAGATCGCCAAGGAGCTCCGCGAGGTCTGCGTCTTCGCCGCGCACGATCTGACGCGCGATCCACCCTACTCGAGGATCGACCTCATCACCTGCTGCAACGTCCTCATCTACTTCGATCCGGACCTTCAGAAAAAAGCGATCGCCCTTCTCCAGTACGCGCTGACCCCGGGAGGATTCCTGATGCTCGGCAGCTCGGAGAGCCTGCGTGGCGCGACGACCCAGCTCGCTCCGATCTCGGCGAAGCCGCTGATCTACCGAAAGCGCGAAGTGCCGAACGCCCTGGCCTCGATTGACGTCTCGTCCCGTTCTCATCATCCGAACTTCGCCACGATCGCCATTTCACCGGCGGCACGACGCGCCGACAGCACGCAGAACGCCGACGACACGTTCCTGGCCGCGCATCTCGCGCCTTGCGCGGTGCTCATCAACGAACAGATGGAGATCACGCGCATCCGCGGCGACGTTTCTCCCTTCATCGCCCTCGAACCAGGAGAGGCCTCGCTCAATCTCTTCGGACTGGTGCGGCATCAGGAGGTGCTGGCGGTGCTGCGACCCGCCGTCCGCCGCGCCTTCCGCGAACAAGCGCTCGTCGCCAAGGGAGACATCCTCGTTCTGGACAGCGACGGATTGTCGTGCTGCATCACCTTTGAAGTGATTCCGTACGAGGCCGCGCCAGGTCACACGCAATCCTGGATCGTCTTTCACAGCGTGCCCGAGCCTGTAAAACAAACGACCGAATCGCCGGGCGAGCGAAGCATCGCCGACGGTCTGCGCGCAGCACTGCAGGCAGCGATCGACGATCGCGAACAGCTCGCCGACGAAGCCGCGGCCGCCGCGGAAGAGGCGCAGTCGAGCGATGAAGAGCTGCGCAGCACCAACGAGGAACTGGAGACCGCGAAAGAAGAGCTGCAATCGGCGAACGAGGAACTGAGCACGCTCAACGACGAGCTGCGCCTTCGCAACACCGCGCTCGTGGAGATGAACGACGATATCGAGAACCTCCTCGGCGCTGTCGAGATCCCGATTCTGTTCGTCGGCACCGACCTGACGATTCGCCGCTTCAACGTCACCGCCGGGCTGCTGCTCAACCTCCGCCGCGAAGCGGTCGGCCGTCCCCTTCGCGAAGCAAAATCGACTCTCGATGTCTCCCGGCTCGAGAAGCTCATCGGCGCGGTCATCGAAACGACCGATGCCGCCGACGTCGAAGTGCAGGACTCGGCCGGCGACTGGCGCCTTCTGCGCATCCGCGCATACCGCAGGAGCGATGGAAAGATCGACGGCGCGATCGTCGCCGTGCTCGACATCGATCAGTTGAAACGCAGCGTCCTCGTTGCGGAAGAGGCGACGCGCGCCGCGAACATGCTTTCGCGAGCCAGCGCGCTGCTCGCCTCGTCCCTCGACTACGAGACCACGCTCGAATCGCTTGCGAAGTCTTCGACGGCGGAATTCGCCGACTGGTGCTCCGTCGACCTCGTCAACGAAGACGGCTCGATCCGGCACCTCACCGTGTCGCACGCCAATCCCGTTCTGCGCGACCTCGCGCTGCAATTCCAACAGGTCGCCTTCAGCGAGCCGGAACATGCGCCCGGTGCTCCGCAGGCGCTGCGTCTGCGCAAATCGGTGCTCCTCACCGACATCGCGGAATCGCAGCTGACCGGGATCCAGCCGGAGCGAAGATCACCCAGCTCATCGGCGCGCTCGGTCTTCGCTCGCTGATCAGCGTGCCGCTGATCGTGCGAGACCGAGTCCTCGGAACGACGACCTTCTGCTCGTCGCGACGCCGCTACGAGAGCGTCGATCTCAAGCTCGCCGAGGAGTTGTCGCAACGCGCCGCGGTGGCCATCGACACGGCAATGCTCTTCCGCGAAGCGGAGAGCGCCAATCGCTACAAGGACGCCTTCCTCGGCACCGTCGCTCACGAGTTGCGCACGCCGCTGACCTCGATCATCGGCTGGCTGCAACTGGCGAAGATCAGCCCGGAGATGCACGCCGAGGCGCTCATCCGCGTCGACGAGAGCGCGAGCCTGCTGCGCCTGTTTGTCGAAGACCTGCTCGACATCACGCGCATCCGGGAGCAGAAGCTGAGCATGGAAATCGCTGACGTCGATCTCGCGGCCGTCGTTCGTTCGGCCCTCGACATGACGTCGCTGTCGGCGGGCTCGCGGGAATTGCAGATCCATCTCCATCTCGAGCTCGATCCCGCGCCCGTACGCGGCGACTCGGTCCGGTTGATGCAGGTCGTCTGGAATCTGCTCAGCAACGCCATCAAGTTCACCGAGCCGGGAGGCGAGATCGACCTGCGGCTCGAACGGGAAGGAAAGAACGTGCGTCTGTCGGTCAAAGACAGCGGCACCGGCATCAGCGCGGAGTTCGCGCCTCATGTCTTCGAGCTCTATCGACAGGCCGACACCAAGTCCGCCCACAGACCGGGACTCGGAATCGGACTTTCAATCGTCGCGCAGATTGCGACGCTCCACGGGGGGACCGCGCGCGTCGAGAGCGCCGGACTTGGCTACGGCTCGACGTTCTTCGTCACCCTGCCGCTGCACACACCGGAGCGCGATGACCCGACGTCGAAACCCGAGCGACGCTCCCGCAAACCGCGCCGCGCCAAATCTGCCGTCGACAAAGCCACCTCCGAGGAGAATTCATGAATCGACGCCTCGTCCGAGCCACGGCAGGAAAAATTCTTCGCAGCGACGATCTGATCGGCGACGAAAAAGAGGTCGCCGCCGCAATCCTCAGGGCCAACCCGCACTTCGGGAATCCTCACGTCGTGCGCTGCGACTGGTGCCGCGAGACCCGAACGCTGTTCCGCGATGAAAACGACGGGCCCTTCAAGCTCACCGAACACGGATGGCTGTGCGAGCCGTGCAATGCGCGCGCAATGAACCAGGAAATCAAATTCTGACGCTGTATCAACTCGAAAAGGAGCTTCAATCATGAAAAGAAAGTTTGTCGACCATCTGGAAATTCTCGCCATCGCGGCGTTTCTTTTCGGCTCGTTCCCGGCGCTGGCACAGGTCGCACCGCCCCTCGGCACCGCGGCTCGGTTTGCAGCTCTCGGCAACTCGGGAGTGACAGGCTCCACCGGCCTGGGCACCGTGGTCAATGGAGACGTCGGTTCCTACCCCACTCCGGCAATCTCGAATTTCCCTCCCTCGAGCGTGACCCCTCCGTTCGTTCTCCACCTCGCGGCGGATACGACCGTGCAGCAGGCTCATACCGATGCTCTCGCCGCCTATAATTTCCTCGCCGCACAAGGGCCGGGCACCGTGCTCGCCGCACAATTGGACGGTGCCGTGCTCACCTCCGGTATCTATTCTTTTGCCGGCGGCGCCGCCGATCTCGCGGCCCTCGGCACACTGACGCTCAATGGACCGGGAATCTTCGTCTTCCAGGTCGATAGTGCGCTCACCGCCAATGTCGGCTCCAATGTCATCGGAACCGCCGACCCCTGTAATGTCTATTGGCGCATCGGTACATCTGCAACACTCAATGGCGTGACCTTCCGCGGAAACGTGATCTCCGACGCAAGCATCACTGTAGGGTCCGGCTCGAACGTCACTGGGAGAGTCCTCGCCGGCACGGGCGCGTCCGGTGCCGTGACGATGGCCGGCTCCGGCGGTAACACGATCGGCGGTTGCGCCAATGCCGCCGTTCCGCTCGCTTCCTCGGTGCCGACGCTCGACTCCATTGGACTCATGATGCTCCTCGCGCTCATTGTGAGCGCGGGACTGTTCGTCATCCGGAAATCGACGAGCTGACGTCACAACCATTGAAGTTCAAGAAAACGCGGACCGAGTGGTCCGCGTTTTTTTGTGTTTTCCTGATTATGGCTGAGCACTACCTAACAATTTCGGCGCGCACATTGCTGTATGGACTCCCGGCCGGCAATGAGATGACCCGCAGTCCGCGAGCCCGTAATCCGACGGGCTCCTGCAGTCACCGAGCGCGGCCTTGGGAGAAAATATGAACGACAATAAAAAGCATGATTCGAATCCCGATCCGATCACTGGCGAGCCCGGCGCGCATCCCGTTGGCGTCGCGGGCGGCGCGACGGGCGGAGCCCTCGCGGGTGCCGCGGTCGGCGCGATCGGTGGCCCCGTAGGTTCTGCTATCGGCGGGGCGATCGGTGCCGTTGCCGGCGGTCTCGCTGGCAAAGGCGTCGCGGAATCCGTGAACCCAACCGAGGAAGATGCCTACTGGCGCGAGCACCACAAGTCGCGCCCGTATTTTCAGAGTGGACGTAAATACGACGACTACAGCCCGGCGTACAAGTACGGCTGGGAAGCGGCGAGCCGTCCCGACTTCCAGGGACGCCGCTTCGAAGACGTGGAGTCCGACCTCAGCCGCGGCTGGGACAAGGCCCGCGGTACGACGCGGAGCGAGTGGAACGACATGAAGCACGCCACGCGCGACGCCTTCGAGCGAGTGCAGAACCGCACCTCCCCGGGCATGACGCGGGCGTCCGAGCCGATGAGCGCAACGACGAGCACCGCCGCGAAGAAGACCGACGCCGTCTGGGAAGAGGCGAAGGGCAACTGGCACCAGTTCAAAGGCGCCGTGAAGTCGAAATGGAACGACCTCACGGATGACGAAGTCGATCAGATGGACGGCGATCGCGAACGCATCGTCGGAAAAATCCAGGAACGCTACGGCAAGGCCAAGTGGAGCGAAGCCGACATCGAGAACGAGCTGCGCCGCCGCTAGGTCTCACTGCAATTGATTCCAATCCGAGCCCGCAAACTACGCGGGCTCGGATTTTTTGCGTTCGCTCGTGCCACAACGCCCAGGAGGGTGGGCTTATAGCCCGCCGGTTCTCTGGGTGGCGGAGCAACCCTCCCGCCCAGAGAATAGGCGGGCTATAAGCCCACCCTCCATGAGGCCTCGGGGTAGGTCTTATGCGCATCCATTCGACATTTCCCCACAATGCGCGTATGGTGAGGCCTCGTCGCGGAAACTTCCTCGGCTCTTCAGTCCGTCTGAACTAAGTCAGATCTCTGGACTCACCCCTCTTAGCTTTCCCTTCTCTCCGGCTCGGCGTAATCTCTTCGGGCGCCGTTGCGGCGCACCGAGAGAACTGCCGGCCTGGCCGGCCAGGAGCATCCAATGAAACTGTACGTAGGAAATCTCTCCAAGCAGGTCACCGATGCGCAGCTCAATGACCTCGCCATGCCGTTCGGCAAGCTCGTCTCCGCGAACGTGGCCACCGGAGAGCGAGCGGCGAGTCGAAGGGCTTCGGCTTCATCGAGTTCAGCAACGACGACGAGGCGCAAGCCGCCATCACCGGTCTCGACGGCCGCGACGTGAACGGCCAGGCCCTGAAGGTCAACGAGTCCAAGCCGCGCAAAGACGCCGTCCGCTTCTGATCCAACTTGAATGGGGAGAGCGGCCGCATGCGGCCGCTCTCCCACTGGACGAAAGGAGGATCCCATGATGTTCTTGGCTTCGATAGTGGCGTTGGCGTGCTCGTTGTTTCTCGCCTGGAACCTCTCCGCCGTTTCGGCGCCCGATCGCATCGTGGCGTTCAATGAAAAACGCCGCGCCACCTCGCGCGCGGTCAGCCGCGGCGAGTTCGTCGACGGAAACCGCCACATCGAAGGTCGCACTGGCGGTGACGAGCTCGGACTTCTACTACGAGAACGCCGACATGCAGGCCTCGATCGATCTGCAATGGGCGCGAGATCGAATACGACACCTGCTCTCCACCGGCAGCGCGAAGTCAGGGAGGCAAGGTGCTCCGCCTCCGTTCCAACAGCCAGACATTCGAGTTCGTCCTGCCCAATGACATGGTCGCGCGCTGGCACATGATGCTGCCGCCGCGGCGCATCATGGAGACGAAATCGCACCTCCGGCCGCGTCGCCGGCCCCACGACCGTGAGCGCAGCATGACGGCCACCGTGGACACCATGATCATCACCATCGAAGACCCGAGCTCTCCCGGCGCGAGAGACTGCGCGACAGGCTCGATCTGGCTTCCCAACTGCGCTGTGCCGAACATGGACGAGCCGGTCGTCGCGGTCACGATCCTCGGCCGCGAAAACGGCTGGTTCGACTCGCGATGGACCACCTGCTGCGAGGGACTGGAGAAGCAGGCCGTCGCCATTCTGAAAGAACGCTGCTGAGAACGAGGATCGCGGTCCAAGATCGCAGATCGCAGTTCGCAGTTCGCAGGAACGTGGTTGGGGTGTAGTTCCGTCAACCTGAGCGAGACGGGTGACGGGCACTGAATCCGCGCTGGTCGCACCTGCAATCCGCGATCTGCCGTCCGCGATCCGTCAAGAGGAACCCATGCCCGAAGAAACCAACATCCGCCGCGTCGCGATGCTCGGCAATCACCTGCCGCGCCAGTGCGGCATCGCCACGTTCACGACCGATCTGAGCGACGCGATCGCCGCCGTCGGCCCCGAGCTCGACTGCTTCGTCCTGGCGATGAACGACGGCCGGCACCAGCACGCCTATCCCGCGCGCGTCCGCTTCGAGATCGCCGAGAGCGACATCGGCGCCTACACGCCGCGCCGCCGACTTCCTGAACGTCAACGCCGTCGACGTGCTCTCCGTGCAGCACGAGTACGGGATCTTCGGCGGCAAGGCGGGCAGCCATGCTCCTGACGCTGCTGCGCGAGCTGCGCATGCCGATCGTGACGACGCTGCACACGATCCTCGCCGCGCCGAACCTGCATCAGCGCCGCGTGATGGACGAGCTCACCGCGCTCTCCGAGCGCCTCGTGGTCATGAGCGCACGGCGGCGCCGACGCTCCTGCGCGAAGTGCACGGCGTCGCCGCGGACGAAGATCGACCTCATCCCGCACGGCATCCCGGACGTGCCGTTCGCCGGCGAGCAAGGATCAGCTCGGCGTCGACGGGCAGGTCGGTGATTCTCACCTTCGGCCTGCTCTCGCCCGACAAGGGCATCGAGCACGTCATCGACGCGCTGCCGGCGATCCTCGCGCACTATCCCGACACCGTCTACATCGTCCTCGGCGCGACGCATCCGCACATCAACGAGCGCCACGGCGAGACCTACCGCCTGATGCTCGAGGCGCGCGCGCAAGCGGCTCGGCGTCGACGGCAGCATGATCTTCCACAACCGCTTCGTCAGCCAGGCCGAGCTCGCCGAGTTCCTCGCCGCCGCCGACATCTACATCACGCCCTACCTCAAGCCCGAGCAGATCACCTCGGGCACGCTCGCCTACGCGGTCGGCGCCGGCAAGGCGGTCATCTCGACGCCGTACTCGTACGCGCGCGAGCTGCTCGCCGACGGCCGCGGCATCCTCGTGCCGTGGCGAGATCCGCAGGCCATCGCCGCGCGAGGTCATCGGGCTGCTCGACGATCGCCGAGAAGCGGCTGGCGCTGCGCCGCCGCGCCGCCGCACTACGGACGCGACATGCGCTGGCCGGCCGTCGCGCGCGCCTATCGTGCGACAGCTTCGAGCGCGCGCGCGCCGAGCACGCGCAGCGGCTGCGCACGGCCTTCCGCGCGCAGACGCTGGCCACGCGGCCCGCCGAGCTGCCCGCAGGTCAACCTCGATCACGTCGCAGTGATGACCGACGACACCGGCATCCTGCAGCACGCCGACGTTCAACGTTCCGCGCTACGACGACGGCTACTGCCTCGACGACAACGCCCGCGCGCTGCTGCTGATGACGCTCATCGAGGACGCCGGGACCGAGGACGTCCGCAGGCCGTGCGCACGCTCGTCGTCGCGCTATCTGGCGTTCGTCAGCCACGCGTTCAATCGCGCGCATCGGGACGCTTCCGGAACTTCATGTCGTACTCGCGACAGCTGGCTCGAAGAGCAGCGGCTCCGAGGACAGCCACGGCCGCGCGCTGTGGGCGCTCGGCACCGTCGTCGGGCGCTCGGCCGATCCGGGGCGCCACAGCCTCGCCGGCCAGCTGTTCCATGCCGCGCTGCCGGCGGTCGTCGGCGTTCACGCAGCCCGCGCGCCTGGGCGTTCACGCTGCTCGGCATCGACGAGTACCTGCGCGCCTTCGAGGGCGACACGCGACGTGCAGGCGGCGCGGCAAAGCGCTCGCCGAGCGGCTGCTCGACCTCTTCCGCAGCACCGAGCGGCCCGACTGGCCGTGGTTCGAGGACGCGCGTCACCTACTGCAACGCGCGCCTGCCGCAGGCGCTGCATCGTCACCGGCATCGTGGACTGGAGACGAGGACGATGATCGCCGACCGGCCTGCGCTCGCTCGAATGGCTGATGACGATCCAGCAGACCGACGGACGGGTACTTCGCGCCGATCGGCATCGAACGGCTTCTATCGAGCGCGGCGATGACCGCGGCGCGCGTTCGATCAGCAGCCGGTCGAAGCCTGCGCCATGGTCTCGGCCTGCCTCGACGCGCATCCGCGTGACCGGCGATCAGCGCTGGGCCGAGCACGCGCGCGCGCGCCTTCAACTGGTTCCTCGGCCAGAACCAGCTGCACGCAGCCGCTCTACGACCCGCTCACCGGCGGCTGCCGCGACGGGCTGCACGCCGATCGCGTCAACGAGAACCAAGGAGCGGAGTCGACGCTGTCGTTCCTGCTCGCGCTGATGGAGATGCGCGCCGACGAAGTGCGCTGGAACGCGATGCAGGTCCCGATCGCCGAGCCCGCCGAGGTGCTGATGGCCATGAGCGCGGGTCCGGTCCAATGACCGCCCGCCAGCAATACGAGACGCTCTTTCATCGCAGCGAGCACAACCCGATCCTCACCGCCGCGGACTGGCCGTATCCGGCGCACACCGTCTTCAACGCCGGCGCGACGCGGCTCCCGGACGGCACGACGCTGCTCCTCTGCCGCGTCGAAGATCGCCGCGGCCACTTCGCACCTCTGCGCCGCGCGCTCGACGAACGGCGTCGACGGCTGGGTCGATCGATGCGAAGCCGACGCTTCTGCCCGATCCCGAGAATCATCCCGAAGAGCTGTGGGGCATCGAGGATCCGCGCATCACGTTCGTCGACGAGCTCGGCAAGTACGCGATCGCCTACACCGCGTTCGGCAAGGGCGGCCCGGGCGTCGCGCTGGCGCTCACCGAGGACTTTCGTCACCTTCGAGCGCTGCGGCCTGGTCATGCAGCCGGACGACAAGGACGCCGCGCTGCTGCCGCGCCGCATCGACGGCAGGTTCGCGCTCGTGCATCGGCCGATGGCCGACTCGGGCGCGCACGTCTGGATCTCCTATTCGCCCGACCTGCGCAACTGGGGCGGCCACAAGCTGATGCTGCAGGCGCGGCGCGGCGCGTGGTGGGACGCCAACAAGGTCGGCCTCTCGCCGCCGCTCATCGAGACCGAGCGCGGCTGGCTGATGCTCTATCACGGCGTCCGCTCAAACCGCCGCCGGCAGCCTCTATCGCCTCGGCGTGGCGCTCTTCGAGCTCGAGCAGCCCGAGCAACTCCTGCTCCGCGGCGACGAATGGATCTTCGGCCCGGAGGCGCCCTACGAGACGCGAGGGCGACGTCGGCAACGTCGACGTTCCCCTGCGGCTACACGATCGGCGCCGACGGCGACACGATCAACCTCTACTACGGCGCCGCCGACACCTGCATCGCGCTGGCGACCGGCAGCATTCGCGAGATTCTCGATTGGCTCGACCGGCACGGGAGGACGTAACTTGAACGCTGTCGCTGTGGTCACTGCGTCCCTTCGTCGCGTTCACGCGACGAGCCGGATTCTCCTTCTCTGCTTCAGCGCAATCAGCCTGGTGGCCACAACCGCGGCACAGGCGCAGACCCTCACGATCTACGACGAGGCGATGCAGAACACCTTCGACGGTCCGAGTTACTCGTTCGGCGGCGGCGCTGATTTCGCGAGCATGGCGCAAGCGCACGGCGGCACGTATTCGATCGCCTTCACCGGCAACAACTTCAACGCCCTCGCGTTTTTCTATCCCGGCGCGAACCTGAGCACGGCCACGTATCCGGTGCTTCGCTTCTGGATCCACGGCGGCGCGACCGGCGGACAACACTTGCGGATCTATCTGAAGAGAGACGAGGCCATCCTCGCCCACACAACCGTCGACGCCTACATCACCGGCGGCGCATTCGTCGCCGGCGCCTGGCGCGAAGTCGTCGTCAATCTCACGCAGCCGCCGTTCAACGCCGTCTCCTTCGATCGCATCGACATCCAGAGCGATCAGCTCGCGGCGCAGAGCACGCTCTACGTCGACGACATCGTGCTCGGGCAGGTCGCCGCGCAGGCGACCACGCCGATGTCGATCGAACACGATGTCACCGTCTCCAACATGTTGAGCGACCGCTTCACCTGGAAAGACGCCAACGGATTGTCGCGCGTCGCCGTGCTCGCGCAAAACAACGGCCCGAACGATCACGGCGCCCGCGGCGGCGCCTTGCGCGAGTTCCGCTATCAACTTCCCAACGGCAGCACGCGTATCGCCAGCGTCACGACCTACGGCAACGGCGGCTACGCCGGCTTCGGGTACGTCGTCTCGCACGCCAGCCGTTCGACGTGCGTCGGTGATGACTCGCCGCTCGGCGGATTCACCGCCGGCACCTTCGAGCGCATCTTCGAAGGCCGCCATCACGCCATCTTCCGCTTCCACCTCAATTACCCGCGCAACTGCGGAACCACCGGCGGCCTGGCGCGCACGATGCCGGTGACGATCGACTGGATGTTCACGACCGGCCATGATCACCCGCTCTGGGCCGTGACCTACGACGTCGATCAAGCGGCTGCCGTCGCCGGCGGTGCGATCGCTCCCGCGAACACGTTCTACGACGATTCGCGTGCTCCGTACGGAGAGCTCAACATCGACGGCGAAGGGTTCGAGGACATCGACGGCACCGCCTGGGGCGATCGCTGGAAGTTCACCACCACCTCCTCGCCGATCTCACTCAACAGCACCTGGACCTGGAACGTCGCCAACACCGTGCCTTACGTGAAGGAATGGATCGCCGGTCCGCTCTCGGGAACGAGCACGCGCGACGCGACGATGGGCATCGTGCAAACGCAGACCATCGATCAACAGGACGCCGGCGGCGCGCGCGATCCCGGCGTCGGCAGCGATATCCGTTCCTTCTGGAACAAGACCTCGGCGAACGGCAATGCCTGCGGCGTGCACGTCATGCCCTGCGAGAACGACTGGCCATATCAGGCCAACGCCAACTCCGTCGAGTTCGGGGCCAACAACGCGCGCCTGACCTGGAAGACGCAGTACGGTTTCCTCGGCCAGTCGAGCTATACGACGAACAACGGCGGCGCCGTGACCACCGCGTCCGGCTATCCGAAGAAGAGTTACTCGACCTACGTCGTCCTCGGCACGCACACGACCTCACCCGTCGAAACGCAGGTGACGCAGGTCGAGACCGTACAGTCGCTCACCCTCACCGCGAGCACCGGCAGCGTGCGCACCAGCGGTCCCGCCGGCATCACGCGCGGCGACACCGTCACGTATGCACCCGCCGGCTACAACCATGTCTACGGCGCACTCGCGTTCTCGGCATCGAGCAACAACCTCGACGCGAACATCGCCGTCGGCAGCGGAACGCTGAAGAAACCGCTGATCGTCGTCAGCAGCTACAGCGGCGCCGATCCCACTGTGAAGATCGGCGGCGTCACGCTCACCGCCGACGCCGATTACTTCGCGTCACTGCGCAACGTCGCGAGCGAATACTGGATCACGCTCAATCGCGATCTCACCGGCCCCACCAATCACCTCGAAATTCTCGGCGGTGCCGGCGTCCTTCCCGCACCGACCGGCCTCGTCGCCACCGCCAGCAGCAGTACGCACATCGACCTCTCCTGGACTCCCAACGGAGCCGCCGACTCCTACCAGATCGATCGCAAGTCACCCGGCGGCGCATTCGTCCAGATCGGCACCGGCGCCGCCAATCTCTTCACCGACACGACCGCGCTCGCGAACACCGCGTATCTCTATCAAGTCCGTGCGGTCAACGGCTCGGGTCCATCTCCGAATAGCGCTCCCGATCTCGCCACCACCGTCCTCTTCACCGACGACCCAACCAGCGCCGGACTCGCCGTGAAAGCCGTCCACCTCGCCCAACTCCGCACCGCCGTCAACGCCGTCCGCGCACTCGCCGGCCTCAGCGCCGCCACATTCACCGACGCGGCAACGGCAGGAGTCGCGATCAAAGCCGTGCACCTCACCGAGCTCCGCACCGCCATCGATCAAGCCCGCGCTCCACTAGGCCTCTCCACCGGCGGCTTCACCGACGCCGCACTCACCGGCATCGCGATCAAGGCGATTCACGTGCAACAGCTGCGCGATCGGGTGAAGTGAGCTCGCTCGCCGATGGAGCGCAGGCATCCTTGCCTGCCGGTCCGCCGGCATCTTGCCGGCCGCATCTCCATCGTTCTGCCGCGTGCCGCCTGGAAAGCGGCGGACCGGCACACTGGAAGCCTGCGCTCCACATAAAGCGCTTCTGAAGACTTCATAGGCGATGCTGCTCGATCACCGTCGACAACGAGTGACCGCCAATGTCGAACGTGCCCTCGGAGCGCATCAGCGCGATGGCTTCCCAGTCGAAGTAGCCGGCGCGGAAGCGTCGGAAACAGGTGAAAGGTGGCGGAGCCGCTGCACGTCGCGGTAGAGCGTGAGACGCGCGATCGCGATGCCGAATGCCTTGCCGAGAAACGCGGCGGCGAAACAGAACGCGAGGCCCATCGCCCACGAAAGGCCGCGGCTCGCGAGCCCCGTCGCGGCGATGAGGATCAGCGCAACCAGGAGCGCGATTCCCCCCGCGTCGCAGCCGCATTCGCTGTAGGCGGCCAACAGCCGTCGCCCCCAATCCTCGCGCTCCGGAAGAGGAATCGCATCGAGCCGGACCAGGATTGCATCGAAGCGGCCTCGCGACCGCAACAGGACGTCGAGATCGGACAAATGGTCGATGACGAGCAGCCGGTCGTCGAGCCGAAAGCGTCCGCGGCAGCCGGAACAGGGCGTCGTCACTTGATGTCCGGTTGCGACGGTTGGCAGCCGTCGATCAGCGGATGCAGACACCAGATGTTCTGCGGCTCCTGCTGCGCGGCAACGGTGTCGGGTTTCCGGCCCTCGCGAACGGCCGCACACCATGTGTCCCAGAACTCCTTGACATCGGCAACGAAGTCGAGCTCTTTGAAGTGAACGCTGTCCGTCGGCTCGGAGGGGTCGATGGGTGGGAAGATCTTCTGCAGGTGCTTGACCGGATGGATCTCCACCCATCCCTCGCTGTGTCCTGCGTCGTAGACCTGGTCTCCGAAGATGAAGACGGAATCTTCTTCCTCGATCGTGCCGGATTCCGGATCGTTCTTGACGTCGTCGAATGAGCCGTTGTCACGAACGAAGAGGCCGATCAGGCCGCCGAGGAAGACGGCGCCAAGGCCGGGAATCGCGCCGACCAGTGCCCCGAGCCAGAAACCGATGTAGCCGAGCACGACGGCCGCGGCAACGCCGGCGAGAAAGCAGACGACGTCGCACAGGATCGGGATCTTGCACACCTTCTTACAGCCGCTGTGCACCGTCTGATAGCCGATCACCGCGCCGGTGATTGCGCCGACGATCGCGCCGGCAGCTACGCCGGCAGCGGAGCCGAGCGGCCCAAGCGCCGCGATCACTTTGGCGATGGAACAAAGGAGATCCATTCCGTTCCCTTCGATCTCGGAATGGAGCGTCCAGCGACCGCCGGGATGGTCGGGCTTGTCCGAACCCTCGTAGCCCTCATAAGAGAGGTCCCACTCGGTGCCGTCCGCCTTCCGTGGCTTGCGCAGCATTTGCGACGACGGAAACGGGTCGGCGGAGATCTGGCCGATCCCATAAGTCTCCGAAGAGTCGAGGGAGAACTGCGGCTTCAATTCCCCGTTGACGACCTTCTTCCCGTTATACGGCGTGAGCCGCAGATTGAAGGAGAGATCATTGTCGAAGAGCCACTCGATGGGATCGTGCCCGAATTTGGCAGCGGTTGTTTCGATCCAGGCGACGCGGCCGACCGCGCACTGATCGCGTTGGACACAAATGAGTCGCCAGTTGAGCCACTGATCGCAAAATCCGTCGACGAAGCCGTAGGAGAAGCCGATATAGCCACCCAACGCCGCACCCCAGAGGGCGCCCACACCTCCGAACAAAGAGCCGAGGCCAGCGCCCGCGAGCGCGCCCACGATCATGTCCACGAACGCCTGGCTGAAGGCGTTGAAGAACAGCGGCGCGGCCGCGTTTTGCGAAGTGCCCTGCCAGTGATTCTTGAAGGCATCGAAGTCGACACAATGCGTGAATTGTTTGAACGCCATGGTCCCCTCGCTAGCGCTGCGTGTAGAGCGTGACGCCACCGAGCAGCAGAGCGTTGGCGTCGAATGCATTGACGTTGATTGCTTGAACGCCGTGAAAGGTGTCGGGCGGCGTAATCACGACCGTCACGTTCTGTGTCGCCTCGGGTTGCAGGTCGAAGCCGTTCGGCGTGATGTCGACCTGCCATCCTTTCGGAACGGGGAAGTCTTTGCCGTTGTGCCGTTGTGCGAGTTGGGCGCACCACGCGCGACGCGCATCCTTCCGGTCGTCTTCGCTTTCGCGGTCGAAAGCCTCTCGTTGCTTGACCTCATCGCAGGTGATGGTCTGCAGCAGAGAGTAGGCGTCGGCCTCGAGGTGGATCGTGGCCAGAACGACGTTGGCGTTGCGCACGGGGAACTCGAAGATGGCCGGGGAGTGGGCGACGCCGACGTTCGTGTTCTCCTGACCGAGGTTGTTGTTCGGGTTGGCGTCGTCCCCCCAGTTCAGTTTGACTTGCAGACAGTAGTGGCCCTTTTCCTTCGGAGTGAGCCAGTTGTGGATCGCAACGGCGGGGTGACCGGGCGCGCCGTTGACCGGCAGATTGACGGGGACCGTACCAATGGGATGGCTGACGGTTCCGATGCCGAAACTGAGGAAGCTGAAATCGACCGGCATGCCGACTGCGGGCGCTTCGTTCGAGCCGTTGTAGATCGTGGCGCGGACTTCGTACAGCGTGTCGATCTCGAGGTCATTCGAAGAGATGGGAGTGCGCATGCTCCCCGGGCCGATCGAGTAGATCTGGATATCAGGGTTGTCCCAGGTGACGCCCAAGCCGAGCGCCTGCAGATACGACTGACAGTAGATCAGCGGGTCAGGTCGTTTGTAGATGTGGGGTGGGATGACCTGACAGGGGGTGGTGTTCTTCCCTTCGTTGCGGAGCCTGTCCTTGTGGCGACGCTGGCTGGCGCATTCGTCGAGCAAGCGTACGAGGCCGACCAACCACCCGATGAAGAGGGCGTACAACAAGCGGATGAGCCAGCGAAAGAAACGTGTCATGTCCGATCTCCATGTTTCTCTACTGATGGAGGTGCGTCCTGCCGCCGATTCCCTACCCCTAATGAAGGAACGCGATCGAAGGATGACGCCCTTGTCGACTATCTGCGCTCGGTTCACGTTGTCGAGCTCACATGAGTAGTGCGAGCAGGAGCCGAATCGTTACAAGCCCGCCAAGGACACAATCAAGTCCCGCCTTCGCGAGCGTATTCTCAGCGAGGCCATTCGTGCAGCGTGACAGAGTGTCCGCCGAAGGAGCGCAGGCATCCTTGCCCGCCGGTCCGCCGGCATCTTGCCGGCCGCATCTCCATCGTTCTGCCGCGTGCCGCCTGGAAGGCGGCGGACCGGCAGGCTGGAAGCCTGCGCTCCACATAAAGCGCTTCTGAAGACCTCACAGGCGATGCTGCTCGATCACCGTCGACAACGAGTGACCTCCGATATCGAGATACACGTGCCCCTCGGTCACGGACAACGACACATTCACGCGCCGGTCGAAGCGCTCGGCGAGCTCGCTGATGAACGATCCCGCGAACGTATAGATCGCCACATCTTCCGCCCGATGAATGCGACGCCCCTCCAACTGCCCGAGGAGAATGCGGATGTCGCGGTGCGTATAGACGGCCACGCGGCCACCGAGCTTGCTGGCGCGGTGCAGACGATCCGCATCCGGTAACCCGACTTCGATCCAGCCCGTGATCTGTCCGGTGAGATTGCGAATCACGATCGCCGGCTCATCTCCATCCGACAGTCCCGTCGTCATGGCGATCCCTTCGGTGTACTCGAGGCAATAGGCCAGCAGCCGCGTCACCATGTACTCCATCGTCTCCGACGGATGCATCGCCAGGCGAAGGACAAACGATTCGTACACGCCGCGATCGACGTCGTTCAATTCGATGGACGCGTTGTAGATCGTCGAGGTGAGAGCCATTCGCGCGCATCGTGTCACAAGGAACACCTCGTGCGCGTCCGACCTCACCACTCATCCGCCCTGACTTTCCTTCTACCCCTCCGGCTGAATCCAGGCGATCCCTTCGACCTCATCAAAGTGCTGATCAAAGGATAGGAGATCCGCGCCGGACTCCATCGCGTGCGCAGCGATCCACATATCGTTCGTCGGCAACGGACGGCCCTTCCGACGCAACGAAGCCGCGATACGGCCAAACCGATCCGCCGTCACCAAGGTGACCGGCAAGAGGACGACATACGGGCTTGCGAGGAAGTCTTCCAACTCTTCCCGGTTCGCCGCATAACGGGAACCGTTACGGAATCCGAAGAGCAGCTCGCCGGCGACAATCGATGAAAAACAGACCTGCTCCGCGCGGCGCACCCGTGCGGCGACTCCTTCGTGTCCGCGAAACAGCGCCGTGTACGCGTTGGTGTCGAGCAGAACTTTCACTTCCAGAGCGCCTCATCGACCGACTCGCAAGAAGCAATGCTGGCGAGCAGCCGCTTTTCGTCGCTCTGCGTCCAGCGGCCGATGAATTGGTCGAGCGCAGCACCGATCGCAGCCGGTGATGGAGCCGCTTCCAGCAGTCCTGCACCGCGTCGCAGAAGCAGCAAGGCAGCTTTGTTCAACGAGACATTCTCGCGCCGCGCAATCTCTCTGAGTCGACGCTCCAGTTCTTTGTCGAAGCCCCGCAACGAAAGGTGATCCATGAGCCCCTCCGGATGTGGGTCGGATCTCGACGCACGTCGAGTCATCTTATGCAGCAACACGCGGCCGGGTCAACCCAATACCGGAGAGATCCCGACAGAACCCTAGGCGTACGGATCGTAATTCGCGTCCGGGTACCACGTTCCGTTGAAGAGCGAGGGTTGGCGGCTGAGCGAGCAGCGTTGTACGTGGCCCGGGTCGTAGAAGCTCGGGCGCTTGTTGGGATTGCCCCAGTTACCGCCCCAGATCAGTCCGTGCGTTCGAGCGAGATCGCGCAGGAACGTGAAGTCTCCGTCCCAGGACGGCTTGCCGTTCACGTTCTTCACGAAGTCGCAGGCCAAGCCGTAGTGATGCACGCCGACCTGGCGGAGCTTGCTCGCGCCTTTCTTGAACAACTCTTCCTGTCGCGGCTTGCTGCGGTAGGTCTCAAACACCATGATCTGAATGCCCTTCGCGGCGGCGTCGCGAACGATGGCCAACACCTTCTGCCGCATGACCGGCTCGAGCAGATTGAGATCCGAGATGCGACTGACGCTGTTGAAGCGCGGGTCTTTGCGAATGACCTGATCGTAGAACGAAGCAGAGAACGAAGCAGGGAACGACGCGCCTGGTGTTGCGCCGGTGACCGGCGTCGCGGAAGGCGCGATCGGACGCGGCGTCTGCCCGGCCGGAAGACTGCGCATGTACGACCACACCTTGCTCCACGAGAAGAACGGCTGCGCGCGATGCGCGCCGGGATCCCAACCGCCTGAGGCCACGGCGCGACCTCCCTGCCCGAGGACCGGCGCATAGTCTTCGTGACCGAGGAGAACCGGACTCGGAGCCGACGGAATCGAAAGACCGTGCCGGCGCTCGATGTCGACGATGAGACGCGCCAGCGCGCGATACTGCTCGTCGGTGAACTGATTTCCCGTCGTGATCATCATCTCGATGCCGATCGATCGCGAGTTCGGACCCGCCGCTCCGGCGGGGCGCAGATCGAGAGGTGACTTGAATCCGTAGCGCCCCCATACGTTGAGCCACCACGCCGGCGCGCGCCAATTCGGCTGACGGAACAGATTCCCGCCTCCCGGATGAACCCATCCGGCGTGATAGGCGACATTGCGCTCGTCACTCGTCGCGTAAATCGTCCCCGGAAAATCGATGACGTAGTGCGGGAAGCCGCCGTTCGGACCTCCGTTCAGATACCAGTCGAGCGCGTACTCGACCGCGGGCTTGCGATAGTTCTCCTTCTTCGCGCGGCTCGCCGGTCCCGAGCCGGTCATGTGCACGACGATCTGCGCAACCTTGCTCAGCGCATGCGGCGACTTGCGCAGGCCGCGCAACGTGATCGCCAGCGGACTCAGCACCGCGCCGGCGGGAACTCCTTTCCGCAGCTCGGGAGAAGGAGGAACGATTCCCGTGTGCATCGGGCCGATCCGCGGACCCGCGGCCCGCACTGATTCGGTACCTTCCGATTCGAAGTACGTCAATTCGTGAAGAGCGGCTTCCTGTTGATCGAATGGATCGCGCATGGAGGCACAGGGTGCATTCGAACGCCGGAGCGCGCCTGTCACACGTTCGCGCGACCACGACCGCGCGACGCGCGAAGACGTGACTGCCGTCCGCGTCTTCCCCGCTCCATCTTGGCTCGCACAAGGCGAAAGGAGACGACGCAATGCGAGAACTGGAACTGGAGAACGAGTACGAGTTCGAAAATCAGTCGGAGTTCCTCGAAGAATACGAGGGCGAGCTCGAAGGCTTCGGCGAAGGAGAGGGAGCGTTCGGTGAAGGGCCGCTCGGCGAGTTCGAGCTCGAAGGCGCCTTCGGAGAGTCTCTCGGTGAAGGCGCGTTCGGCGAAGCGTCGAATGAGCAGTTCCTCGGGCCGATCGCGCGGGGCGTCGGCTCGCTGCTCGGCCTCGGCGAATCCGAATACGAATTCGAAGGGCTCGGCGAGGGCGAGTACGAAGGTGAGCAGTTTCTCGGAGGCCTGTTCAAAAAGGCCGCGGGCTTCGTGAAACAGAACGCGCCCATGCTGAAGAAAATCGCCAAGTTCGCCGCACCGATCGTTGGCACCGCTATCGGCGGTCCGATCGGCGCGAAGCTCGGCTCCGTCGCCGCGAACCTCCTCGGCGAATCGGAATTCGAAAGCGAATTCGAATACGAGGCCACCAACGAAGCCGAAATGGAATTGGTCATGGAAGGACCGATGAGCGAGCAGCAGGCGCTCGGCGAGCTGATGGCCGCGGCGGCATCCCGCGCGGCCACGGACATGGAAGCGGAAACGCAGATCGGATCGGCGACGACCATCATCCTCTCGCGCGCCGACCTCGCCGCGCTGCGCAACGTGCTGCCCAACATCAATCGCGGCGTGGCCGTGCTCACGCGCATCCTCCGCCGGCAGCCCGGCACGCGAGACGCGATCCGCACCATCCCCACCATCATCAAACGCAGCGCGGTCTCGCTGCGCAATCGCCAGCAGAACGGACAGCCGGTGACGCGCAACGTCGCCGCGCGCACGGTCGCTTCACAGACGCGCCGCGTTCTCGGAACGCCTTCGGTCTGCGCCAAGGCCATGCAGCGCAACGTGCAGGCGACGAAAGCCGTCGCGCGCAAGAGCAGCAACGGCGCCGCGACGCGACCGCAACGCTACGCGATCTGATCCTCAACCGAAAACGCGGAGAACCATCACATGAGCACCGCATACGAGTACGAGACATCCGCCTCCGAGGCATTCATGGAGAACGTAAACCAGGCCGCGCGCACCGGTCGCCGGTATCGCCCGCTGGCACTCGCGGCCATGGCCGCGGCGCGCGCCGCCCTCAGCGAAGGAAAGAATCGCGACGTCGAATCCGAATTCGAATTCGAAGGCGCGTTCGAAGCGGAATGGGAAACCACGCCGCAAGCCTACCGGCAATCGTTCGGCGAACACGAAGCCGCGCCGTCCGCGGCTCTCATGGAGCACCTCGGCCACGCCGCCGCGGAAGCGGAGAGCAATGGCGAAGCCTTCGCCTTCCTCGCGCCCCTCCTGCCGCTCGCGCTCAAGGCCCTGCCCCTCGCCGGGAAGGCTCTCGGCATCGGCGCGAAGCTGCTGCCGAAAGCCGCCGCGCAGGTCGCGAAAGTTGCGCCGAAACTGATCAAAGGCGTGAACGCCGCGGCGAAGACGCTGCGCAACAACCCCGCCACCAAACCGCTCGTGCAGGCGCTGCCCCAGGTCGTGCGGCGCACCGCGGCCGACCTCGCGAAACAGGCCGCGTCCGGCACACCGCTCAATGGCAATGTCGCCGTCCGCGCGCTCGCCAATCAGACCGCGCAGTTGCTCGGCAATCCGCAGAGCGCCGTGCAGGCGATGGGCCGCGCGCGGGCGCTCGACCGCAAAGTCGATCAGGCCGTGACCTCGATGATCCAGGGCGGCGGCGATGGCAACGGCCCTGGCGACGACGGCGGCTTCGGAGATATCGCGCAAATGTTCGGCAACCAGGCATTCGACAATCAACCGCAGGGTGCGCCGTCCGCGGGACAGTGCGGTTGCGGACGCACGCCGCAGTAGAGAGCCGGAGATCGAACGTTCGCGCGGAGAGACATCATGACCAACCTGCTCGAGATCGGGACCCCGCCGGGGATTGCACCAGCGACGCCGCACGCGCGCGCCACGCTTCCCGCGCCGGTCGCGCGCCGCGGACACATCCTCCCGGCGTGGCTCCACGCGCAGGCGATCAACGTCACGCGTCACGCCGCGGGCCTGCATCCGTTCACGAGCGAGGAATTCGGATCCGACGCCGCATCGCCGACCGAGGGCCACATCCGCGCCGTCAACACCCTCATCTCCGGCCTGCGCCAGAAACTGCTGCAACTGACGGGGCGTGTCACCGATGCGGCGAAAGCCGCGCTCGACGATCCCTCGCCGCGCAACGTCACGCGCCTCGTCACGGCGAAGGACTATGCGCACTCCGTCGTCCAGGCCACCGAGAAAGTCTGGGACTTCTACTTCGAACTCTTCGGACAGCGACAGACGCGCTTCGCTCACTGGCTTCTGAGCTGCGACCGCATCGCGCTCGACTGCTATCAGTACACCTACCTCGGCATCGGCCTGGCCAAATCCGTTCCGGCGCCGCCGCCGTTTTCGTACATGCGCACCGGATTCTCGCCGGCCACCTTCCGGCGCGACGTTCCTCTGCAGCGCCTCGGCTCTCTGCACAATCCTTTTCCTCTGATTCAACTGCCGTATCACCGGCTGATGAATCCCTGGACGCTCGGCGCCGTGCTGCACGAGGTCAGTCACAACCTGCAGAACGACCTCTCGCTCGACAAGGTCATCCCCGAGGCCATGGAGCGGCGCCTCCTCGGCGCGGGTCTTCCTCCGGCCGTGGCCTCGACGTGGAAACGTTGGAATCGCGAGCTCTTCGCCGATCTCTGCGGCCTGATGTTCGGCGGCCCGCAGATCGTCGCTTCGCTCATGGACGTCGTCGGACGCTCGCGCGACAACACGCTCACCTTTCATCCCGGCGCGCCTCATCCGACGCCGTTCCTGCGCACGCTGATCAGTTGCGAACTGCTGCGGCGCATGGGCTTCGTCGACGACGCCGCCGAATATCGACGCGCCTGGCTGCGGCTCTATCCCGATCCGCGCTCGGGCGACATTCCTCGCCCGATGCTGGACACGTTCGAACAGGCGTGCGCGCTGGTCGTCGACACCGTCTGCTACCAACCGTACGCGGAGCTCGGCGACAAGACGCTCGCGCAGGTGCTGCGTTTCGAGCCGAAAGAACAATCGATGATCGAGGAAGCCGCGCAGCGGCTCGCGAACGGTACGGACCCCGGCATCGTCCCGGAGCGCTTTCTCATCGGCGCGGCGCGCATCGCCTTCGACAGGAAACTGGCGAGGCCCGGTGCGATCACCAAACACTTCTACCGCGACCTGGCGAGGAGATAGCGATGACCATGAAACGCTCATTCGCCGCCGTTCGCGACACGCTCACCGAGCTCGCCGATTCCGTTCGCGAGCTGGCCGTGGCCATCGACGATTGCCCTGCAGCCGACGGAGAGCTTGCGGTGATCGAAGCGCTGCGCGCGCACTCGGTCGACGTCGAGGGAGACGTGCGCGAGACCGCCAACGCGGCCGGACTGGCATTCGCGGCACAGCAGGAAGGCGACGCTCCGCGCGCCGCGCGGTTGCTGGCGGACGCGCACGAGCACTTCAGCAAGCTCGCGCAGCGCGTTCGTTTCGGACTCTCCGGACACGGAAATCTCTTCGAGATCGAACGCCTGCCGGAGCGCCGCGGCGCGCGTTGCCGCAGTTGGAGCGACGTCGTCCTGCGCCAGCTCGAGCAGGTCGATCACGCACTGCATCACACGGACGCAGCGTTCGTAGCCTGCTGGCAGGAAGTCGTCGATCGCGCCGCATCCACCGTATCCATCGCGAACACGCAGAAGCTCGCAGTTGAGCCGCGGGCGCAACACAAACACCCGACGGCGATCTAGGAAGGAGACAGTCCATGCTTCAGCCACGAAACAAAAGAGACTTCGTCACCGACGCGTTCACGAAATCAGGAGCAGCAACAACGGCGAAGGCCGGAGCCTGCTCTTCGTACGCGACCGGCATCGATGCCGAGGCCATCGCCGAGAAAGTTCTCGGCGGCGACATCGACCTCACCGACCGCAACGGACTGATCGCCCTGCTCGAAGCCGCGCTGCCGGCGGAGACGACCGAGACGACGTCGGGAACCTCGGGAACGGGTACGACGATCACTTTGCGCAGGATGGCCGCGCAGAAACCGAACAACGTCGGCCAGTTCGCACCCGCGCTTCTCGCCGCCCATACGCTCCACTTCAACGGCGGACTTCTGAAATCGATCCGCCCGATCGGAACCGCGACAACGGACAGTTGCGACTACAAGACGTTGCTGCCGCTGATCGAGAACCACGTCAACGAGCTCGTGCGGCAACTGAGCACGCCCGGCGGCCCGAATGGAACCGCCGTCGACAGCATCCTGAAGAATCTCTTCGGATACACGCCCGATACGTGGACCTGCCTCGATCTGAACAACGCCGGCGGCGATCTCGGCGAGCTTCGGAAGCGTTGCGGACTCAACGCCTCGGCGAATTGCTCGACGAAAGACGAGGACGTGATGATGGCGTTCTCCAGCTACATCGCCTTCGCGGCGATGCTCGGCCAGACGTGGCATTCCGTCCGGCAGACCAGCGCCGGCGACTCGCTCAGTGTCGGAACCATCTCGCTGTACCGGTACCTGCGCGCCATCACGGCCAGCATCCAGAAGCTGCGCACGGAAGTGCCGGACGACGTCTGGCTCGCGAATGAGGTCGCGACCGTTCCTCCGATGCTGGCCGCGCAGCTGTATCTGTGGGTCCACGACTTCGTGAGCGAACAGGCACCGCGTCTCCTCGAAAGCGGCCTGGATGGTGTCCGTTCAGTCGCACAGACGCTGGTCCCGATGGGCCAGCAGTTGAACCTCGGACTCCTCGGAAAGGCTCCGGCACAACGCCTCCGCGCACCGGTCGCCCCAAAGCCGACGACACCATGTCCCGAGGCCGGCAGCGGAGTCTCCCCGTCCGACCTGACGCTGTCCACGAGCTTCTGCGCCGACATCCCGCCGGCATTCGCGAAACCCGAGGTGCAGGAGATCGTGAAAGGCACGATCTGCCACGTCCAGCAATTCCTCGACGTCGCCGCCGAGATCCTCAGTCCCCCGGTGACGATCAAGAGCGGCAGCATCGTCGACGACAAGGGCCAGACGCTCTACTACGCGGCGAAAGGCGAAAAAGTGTTTGCGCAGATCTGCGGAAACAACATCGCCGACACGACTCCCGTGTCACTGAAAGACGAACGTGGCAATGTCGTCCAAGCGACGTACTACGCCACGGTCGATCGAGGGGTGAAGTTCCAATTCGACCTCGAGAAGGCCGAGCTCGGTCCCCATCGCGTCTACGCCGGAACACACAATTGCGGCCAGTTCATCGTCGTGCCACCGCCCCCGCCCGCGAAGAAAGCTTCAGCCCAGTCATGAAGACGGCGCCACGCCGGCTCGAGAAGGAGACGTCATGCAGAACAGCGACTATCAACAAATGCTCAACCGCCTCGCCCGCGTTCGCGAGCTGCTCATGCAGGATCCGGCGGCGCAGGATCCGCGCAACGCGGAGGTGCTGTCGAATTTCGCCGACCAGATCGAAGCGGTGGTTCTCGATCCCGCGGCCGACGCACTCAGCGACACCTCGGCCGACCGCGGATTCTCGGAGCTGATCGGACTCGGTCCCGATGCCGCGTCCAGCCTCGCCGAGGTCAACGTCCCGCTTGCCGTCGACGACTACGAAGACGCGATCAACTCCGAGCGCGTCCAGGCCATGGCCGATCTCTACTACATCTTCCAGCACGAGAAGATCGGCGTGTTCCGCGTCATCGACAAGCTCCAGCAGCTCTTCCAGGCCGGCGCCGTGCGCCTCTCGTCCGGCGACGGAGCGAACCAGCTCTATCAATGGGACCGCCGCGACGTGCTCCGTTTCAACAAGACCGAGCGCCTCGGCGCGTACTGCCGCGGACTCGGCTACTGCTTCGCGCCGCCGCCGGTCGGCGCGCGTCCGAATCGTGAGTTCCATCACCTCTTCACGCACTTCATCAGCGAAGTGGCCATCTTCTGGCGCGACAAGCGGATCTCCGAGGTCATGCGCGAGCGCGCCAACGACCCGACCTTCGGATCCATCGCCACCGTCCGCCGCGCGGGCCTCGACCTTCGCAACAACCTCAAGTTCGTTTCCTACGGCCACGTCAACGTCATGGTCAAGGAAGTGATGATGCTGCTCGACGATGCCTTCCGCATCCTCCGTTCGTCGGACATCCGCAACCTCTTCGGCGCCGACACCGCGTGGGACGTCGTCGAAGAAGTGTCCGAGCGCTACTTCGGCACGCACGTCAACACATCGTCGAGACAGCGGATGGCCGTCGCCGGCCGCGACATCCTGCGCTGGTTGGCGCAGGGAACGATCCGCAGCACCTCGCGCACCGAGTTCGAAAACTCCCTCATCGCCATCGGCGACTCCGCCGAGGAATGGCTCACCAGCGCCGAATCGGAAGACCTCATCAAGCCCCGCAACCAGACCCGCCTCCTGGCCTGGGAACCGCGCGGCAAACCCCGCAGTCAGTCGGCCTGATGTCCCGGGCCCTTCTCTCCTCGTCACAGGAAAGAAGGGCCCAACGGCGTCGCGCTGTAACGAATGACGCGCCTCCGACACTATCTGCCATCACCTGCACCAGCGATCGTCCATGCAAAGCAAATCGGCGCACTGTGTCGAGCCTGTCGAGACGAGAGCCGACCCCTGCCACGCCGAGCTGACGAAACTCGCCGACGCCCTGATGCAGCACGCGCGCGAAACGAGCCTCACCCTCGACGAAGAGGAGCAGGTGCTGATGGACGTCGAATCGGACGGCATGCGTTGCATCCTCGTGCGCACCAAAGCCCAGCGCGAAACCCCGCCCCACCTCAGCCCACGCGAACAGGAAATCGCCCGCATGATCGCCCGCGGCCTCCCGAACAAAACGATCGCCGCCGTGCTCGAGATCAGCTCCTGGACCGTCGGCACCTACCTCCGCCGCATGTTCGCCAAACTCAACGTGACCTCACGCGCGGCGATGGTCGCCAAACTGCGCGAACACGTCAGGCCGTGAGAATCGACCAGTACGCGAAGTTTTCATCTCATCCACCGCACGCGCCGTACAATCACGAGGGAAACGGAGGATTCATGCGTTCGGAACGTGCAGCCGTGGCACTGTTGCTCCCGATCATCGCCGTCGCGGCATTCGGGCAGGAGGCGACTCCGTCGTCCGAATTCGGCCGTGGCTCGGGCGGACAGATCGAGCTGCTCACCAAGCGCTCGAGCCGTCTCTCCGGATCCCTAGGCGTGTCCTTCGGCCAATCGCGGTCTCCCTTCGCATCCGGAGGAACCAAGGGCTACGAGGCAACCTTCGGCGGAACGCTCGCAGAAGATCACATCTGGTTCTTCGGCTCCATGCTCCGCGATCAGAGCCTCCCTTTCGCGTCGAGCCCACGCGCGATCTCCACGCCCGTAGCCACGCCCGCGACCACATCCGCAAACTTCGGCAAGGTCGACGCCCAGATCGGCGATCGCAACAGCCTGGCCGCGTTGTTCGCCAACGGAACCGCGCCAGCGAATCTCTCGCTTGGCGACACTTCAGGGTCGTTCCTCTCGCTGCACTACACGGGCATCGTCTCGAGCAACATGTTCTTCACCGCGAGCGTCGTGCGAAGCTCGGTCGATGCGCAGCCGGCCCTTCCGTCATTCTGAGCGAGGCGGATGGGTGGACGTGAGCGAAGAATCTCAAGTCACGTAGCCTGAGATTCTTCGCTCACGCCCGCACGGCCACCTCGCTCAGAATGACGGGGAGGGAGAGCGCGGAGCGAGAGGCATCAGGAACGACGCCTCGGATCACCCGCGCGTGCGTCCAGCCTTGTGGCCTCCAACGCTGCCGGCCGGGCCGGCCAAACCGGCAGCGCTGCTCATTCGTAGATCAGCGACCGATGAAAATCCTTCGCGTTCTCTCTCTGCTCGCATTTCCCACGATCGCGCTGGCGCACGACTTCTGGATCGAGCCTTCCACCTTTCGTCCGACGGCACATTCGACGGTGAGCATCCGGCTGCGCGTCGGCCAGGACTACCTCGGCGATCCCGTCGCGCGGCGCGCAACCTCGCAGCTCATTCGCTTCGATGCACTGTCGGCAAACGGCACGGCGCCAGTCATCGGCGTCGAGGGTGAAGAACCTGCCGGCGTGGTCGAAATCGAAAGCGACGGCATGACGATCGTCTCGTACGAGAGCACGCCGTCGTACGTTGAACTGACCGAGGAGAAGCTCGCGCAGTATCTGCGCGACGAAGGACTCGAGCGGATCCAGGACGGCCGGCGCAAATCGAAATTCGCCGGATTGCCGTGGAAAGAAAACTACTCGCGCTGCGTGAAATCGCTCCTCTGGACGGGACGCGGACCGGCGAACGTCTACAAGAAAGCGGTCGGCATGACGCTCGAGCTCATCCCCGAGAAAAATCCGTACGCAATGAAAGGCTCAGGCGAGTTGCCCGTGCAACTCCTCTATCGCGGCAAACCGCTGGCGGGAGCGCTCGTCGTCGCAATACCGAAGCTCGCGCCGAACCGCAGGATGGCCTTGCGCTCGGACGCGCAGGGACGCGTTCACCTCAAACTCCACAGCGCCGGCGAGTGGCTGATCAAAGCCGTAGAAATCGTGCCCGCGCGGCCGGGACTCGCCGGCCAGTGGGAGAGCTTCTGGGCCTCGCTGACCTTCGAACTTCCGCAATGAACCTCGCGAAGCGAGTGCGGTTCTGTGTGGCGGCGGCCGCCCTCGGCCTGCCGGTTCGTGCGCCACAGGTGGCGTCGCTGGTGCTGTTCCTCGTCGTCGCGCTGGCTCACTTCGTTGTGGCGCCGGCCCTCTTCGCGCACGAGATCGCAACGACTCACGTGAACGCCGCCTTTCACCGCGACGGCGCATATCGCATCGACGTCGTCGTCGATCCCGAAACGCTCCTCGATCGGCTGACGCTGCTGTCGAACGGAACGCGCGTTCCGGCGCCGACCGACGCAGCTGAGCTGCAGCGCCGCATCGAATCGCATCGGGCTCTCTTTCTTCGGCAGGTCGAGGTGACGTTCGACGGCCGCGCCAATGCGCCGACGCTGCACTACGTGCCGCTGAGCAACGACCCCGCGAAACGCACGGCCCTCTTGCGACTCGAAGGGCGTATCCCGAATGGCGCGCGCACCTTCCGCTGGCGCTACGCACTTCCCTACTCGCCGTACTTGCTCACGCTCGACGACGAAGCGGAGCCGGGAACGTCACGCGAGTGGATCGAAGGCGACGCCACCAGCAAGCCGTTTCCGCTCACGAAGCGCGTCGTTCCGCTCACGCGCCGCCAGACCGCGCGTCTCTATCTCCGCCTCGGCTTCACGCACATCATCCCCCGCGGGCTCGATCACATCCTTTTCGTCCTCGGCATCTTTCTGCTGAGCACGCGACTCAAGCCATTGCTCGCGCAGGTCACAGCCTTCACGATCGCGCATTCTGTGACGCTGGCGCTGTCGATGTACCAGGTGATGTCGCTTCCTTCGCGGATCGTCGAGCCGGCCATCGCGTTGTCGATCGCGTATGTCGGCTTTGAGAACGTGATGACCCGCGTCATGAAGCCGTGGCGCATCGCGCTCGTCTTCGCGTTCGGACTCCTGCACGGCATGGGCTTCGCCGGCGTCCTCACCGACCTCGGCATCCCGCGCTCCGAGTTCGTCACCGCGCTCGTCGCCTTCAATGCCGGCGTGGAACTGGGACAGCTCTCCGTGATCGCGCTGGCCTTTCTGCTCATCGCGTCGTGGGCGAAACAGAAACCGTGGTACCGCGCACGCGTCGTCGTTCCCGCCTCGATCCTCATCGGACTCACCGGCGTTTTCTGGACGATTCAGCGCGCCTTCGGCTGAGTCAGTTCTTTGCTCCAGCGCTCATCTTCACGCTCGCGGCGGTCCTGCCATCCGGATTCATCTTGGCGACGACTCGCGAACCCACGGCGAGCTCGCTCTTCTTCGCCGGCTGCCCGTCGGCACGGAGCCACGAGGTCGTCGATGTCGTGTCGATTGTGACGTCGTTGCCGTCCGTGGTCTTCATCATGAACTGCGCGTCGCCGTGCAGCATCGTGACGGTTCCCATGTAAGTATGCGCGTGGCCGGCATGCGCGAACGCGCTCGTCACGGCGAGAAGGGTAAAGAGCGAGAGTGCAAGGAGTCGTTTCATCGAGTCGGGATCCTTTTCAATGGTGTTGCGCTGGTGGATTTCCACCAGCGAGAAATTCTTCTTCCTGCTGAAGCTGCTTCCACTCGTCCGGAGACTTCGGATTGAGCCTCTCCATCTCCGCAATCTCCGCCGGTGTGAGCTGGCGTAGATGGCGAACAAAATGAACGAGCCGCCAACTCCCCGCGGCTGACTCCGCCGTCCCGTTGCCGAATCCCGGCATGCCCGTGAGCCGCACGCCATTCTCAATGATCGAGAAGAGCTCGCCATCCGACAGCGACTGCGTCGCCGCCAGCGTCATGTCCGGCGTCCGCGGATACATATGCGCCCCCATCGCGCTCGTCCCCTTCCCATCGTTCCCATGACAACCCGCGCAGTGATCCGCGAAATGCGCCCGCCCCTCGGCCAGCACATCGCGCGTCAGCGGAATCGGATTCTTCCGATCCCGCAACTCCCCCGGCACCGCCCAATGCCGCACCGCCCGCGCCACCACCACCTCCACACGAGTCGGCTCGTCATGCGCACTGAATCCATGACGCAGCGTGGCCAGGAAGGCGATCGCGAGCAGAATCGCGAGCGTCGCCGCAATGGCGAGCAGCAATTTCGTTCGGCGTTGCATCATTCGAGTCACCACAGAAAGCGCTCATCGAACGAAATCTCGTGCGTCTTCAGCAGCGCCAGATACTCGTCCTGGAACGGACGTCTGCGGTGATGCTCTTCCTGCGTTGCAATGTACTCACGAACCGACTCAAGGTTTGAAGTGCTGACGGTGAATGCTCCATATCCCTCTTGCCAGGCAAATTCCGGCCGTCGCTTTTCCTCATGCACCCAACGCGACGATGCCTTCTTGATCTCTCGGAGAACGTCAGCAAGACAATGCGTCGCGCGCAGTCCGAGCAAGAGATGAACATGATCCGCGATTCCTCCGACTTGCTCGGGGATGGCGTCGAGCGTTTTTACGCAACCGCCGAGATAGCGGTGCAGTTCATCCCGCCACTCGGCCTCGATCCACGGATGACGTTCCTTGGTACTGAAGACGACGTGGTAATGAAGACTCAGATGAGTCGACGGCATAGGCAATTCTCCGGCACCCCTTCAGGGTGCCCATTGATGTGGCTCTCATTCCGGTGACGGCGCGCCTACGGCGCTTGTCACCGGCTAATCTCCACAACGCCTCCGGCGTTCCGATTGACTATCGAGCACGGATAATTCTCACGCACCTCGCCAAAAGCTGCACAACGGCGGGATTTCTACGCCGGAGGCGTCTCGTACATTAGCCGGTGGCAAGCGCCGAGGGCGCGCCGCCACCGGATACCGGCACGCACCGAGGATCGACCCCGGTAGGGGTCGCGCCAACACGCCGCATTGATCATCAATCGCCTGCCGGCATCCCATCCACCTTCCACGCCGCCGTTCCCTTTGGTTGTTCGTACCAGCCCGGATCGTGGTCGTAGTCGATGTTCTCGCGGATCTTGACCACCGTGAACATGCCACCCATGTCGATGGCGCCGTAGGGGCCGGTGCCGCCGCGCATGGGGATGCTGTTGCGGGGCATGGCCATCATCTGCGCCATCTCGGCCATATCGCCCATGCCGGTCGTGCCCATAACCATCGTGCCGGGCGTGAGGGCGTCGAGGCGCGATTGCGTGTTCGTCGTGTCGACGCCGATGAGGTTGGGAAGGCCGTGGCCCATCTGATTCATCGTGTGGTGCGATTTGTGGCAATGGAACGCCCAGTCGCCGGGATTGTCGGCGACGAACTCGATGTCGCGCGTCGTGCCGACCGGAACGTTCGCGGTGTTCTCGGGGATCCAGGCCGATTGCTGAATCGGACCGGCGTCGGTTCCCGTCACGAAGAAGCGATGCCCGTGGATGTGCATCGGATGCGAATCCATCGTCAGATTCGCGAGGCGGATCCGCACGCGATCGCCGAGGCGGACGAGCATCGGATCGGTTCCGGGAAAGACGCGGCTGTTGAAGGTAAAGACGTTGAAATCGAGCATCACCGTCGGATCGGGCGTCGCCGTCCCCGGCTTGATGAACCATTCGTTGAGAAAAATCGCGAAGTCGCGATCGACGCGGCGCACCGCGGCATCGCGCGGATGGACGATGAAGAAACCGTGCATGCCGAGGGCGATCTGCGTCATCTCGTCGAAATGCGGGTGATACATCAGCGTGCCGGTCTGCTTGAGCGTGAACTCGTACGCGAACGTTTCGCCGGGAGCGATCTTCGGTTGCGTGAGGCCGGTGACGCCGTCCATCCCGTTCGGGAGGATGAAGCCATGCCAGTGGATCGAGGTCCCCTCGGGGAGTTTGTTGGTCACGTAGATGCGCACGCGATCGCCTTCGAAGGCCTCGATCGTCGGCCCGGGCGTCATGCCGTTATAGCCCCAGCAATTCACGTCGAGTCCATCAACAAACTGACGCTTCACCGGCTCGGCGATGAGGTGAAAGATCTTCACGCCGTTCTCCACGCGAAACGGCAGCGACGTACCGTTTGGCGTCACGACCGATGTTCGACCACTCGAACGTCGCGAAGGCGCGAGGTGCGTGTGCGCGGATTGCGCAGCGGCGCGCGAGGAGCCGAGGAGCAATCCTCCGACTGCACCGCCCGCGGAGGAGAACAACAACTTGCGGCGTGAAAACATCAATGGCCTCCTTGGGGCGACGTCGTGCGGATGGACGGCGAGGCGCTCGCGGACATCGATGACGTTTCGGACGCGACGCCGTTGAGCACGCGATCGAGATCGTTGCGCGCGGACCAGTAATCGCGCTGCGCGTCGATGAAATCGCGGCGCGCCTGCGCTTCGCTCTGCTTCGCCTGCAGGAGTTGAAACACACCGGCCAGCATTGCGTTGTGCTCGAGCAACGTCAGCGCGACGATGCGCTCGCGGCGCGGCACGACGACGTCGCGGTAATACTCGACGCGCGCCCGCGCCTCGGCGACCGCCGCACGTGCGACGCGCAGTTGCGAAGACGACTCGCCGAGCAGCGCGCTCAGCGTGTGCATCGCTCGCAGATACTCCGCCTCGGCGCGCGATTTCGCCGCCGCGCCACTGTTGAAGATCGGGATTGGGACTTCGATGCCGGGACCGACGGTCCTCGCGCCGTTCGCGTCACGTTGGTAGTGACCGTCGACGGTGATGTCGCCGAGCACGGCCAGCCGCGCGAGCGGCACGCGCGCGCGCGCCATCTCGACTTCGCGCCGCGCGAGCTCGATGTCGAGGCGTCGCGCCGCCGCGAGTTGTTCGAGCTGTTGCTGATCGTCCTCGCTGGACGGAAGCGGAGGAAACGCGCCGGGCAGGCGCCACTCGATCGATGCGTCGCGGATGCCCATCGCGCGCAAGAGCATTTCGCGCGCGACGACGAGGCGCTGCTCCTCGCGCGCGAGGTCGAGCTTGGCCTGCTCGTACTGCGCCTGGTCATTCTCGAGTTGCAGGTCGGTGATGTTCTGCGCGTCGTGCTGGCGCTGCGCGAGCTCGACCGACGCCTTCGCCGCTTCGAAGTTGAGGCGACTCAACGCGACATGCTGCGATGCCGCGAGGAGCTCCGCATGCTCGCCGCGCACCTCGGCCGCAAAGCGAATGACTTCCGACGTGACGCGCAGCTTCGCGGATTCGAAAACGGTGCGTCCGAGGGCGCGGCGACGCGGAAGCTGGATCAGATCGACGAGCGTCTGCGCGAGACGCAGCTCGAACGGACGGAACGGATCGCGCGGAAAGCGGATCTCCGCTTCGAACAGCGGATTACGCACGAGGCTCGCCTGTAGCAGATCGGCGCGAGCCACGCCCAGCTCCGCGAGCGTCGCCTGTAGGCGGGGACTGTTCGCCATCGCCACGGCGACGGCGCGATCCGCGGTGAGCTCGTCCGCGAGGAGCGTGCGGATGCGCGGATCGTCCTGCGTGGAAGGCTCGCTCCATGCGAGCGATTGGTGCGTTCGCTCGGAGACGGCCTGCCGAATGTCATGCACGCCGGCGTCGCGAGGAACCGTCGCGCAGGCCGAGGCGAAAAGAAGGGCGGCGAAGATTGCGATCGTGTGCTTCATGTTGGATCTCCGTCTCGCGGAACGCCTGGATGCCTCGCGAAAAACGCAAAGCCGAGGCGATCACTTCAGTGGAAGAAGTGCGCGGAGCGCGCAGCCGTGAGTGGCCGGCGGGGAGGCAGGATCAGATGAGGAGTGTGCCGGTCAGCAGATGGAGACCAACATCCTGATCGCAGCGGATCGCGCCGAGGGAAATGTAACTGCGATACGACGTCGTGGCGATCGGCGAGACCGCGCGGCGTGCGTCGGCGTTCACGACGAATTGGAACGAGCGCGGAACGTTCGTCGCCATGCGACGCACCGGTTCCTGCTTCGAGCTCGCGGGCACCGATTGCTGCGCGCCATCGTGACGATCACGCTCGCCGCGCAGCAGATCGACCGCGCGCTCGCACATCGGCATTGCCTTATGGATCACGCCATGGAACGGCAGCACACAGCAGCCGAAGACGAGCACCGTCGCCACGGCGACCGGAACGGTCGCGCCGAAAACACAGGCGGCGGCGATCACTGCGCGTTTCATTGCTGTCTCGTAACCGCTTCCTACGTCATCGCGTTCCCTCAGAAGCGAACGCGAGTGACGTGGATGCTTTTCGCCATTCCGGTCTGCCCGGTCCAGGCCACATAGCTATCCTGCCCCACGACCGCCGCGCGCGCAAACCCGGCACCGCGCGCCGCGCTCGAATCCGCGAGCTTGAACGACGGTTCCTGCTTGCCATTGCGAGTGATGCGCCGCGCGCGCAACTCCGCGCCGCCGGCAGTTTGTTCGAGCCACGTAACCAACGCCGCGTCCGCGTCGGTCATCACCACATCGACGCGTCCGACCGGCTTGCCGTCGTCGATCGCGATCACCGTTCCAAACGTCGCGCCGGCATCATCGGAGAAGGCGACGTAGACCTTCCCCTGCTCGTTCGCCGCCGTGAACCAGGCCGCGACGATGTGATTGCCACGCGCATCGAGTTGCGGGCCATTCACCGGACAGCCATCGATCTTCCAACCATCCGCGCGCAGCAATCGCGGCGCCGTCCAACCCTTGGCCGTCTCCCGCACCACCGCGATATCGCGCACGTCCTCCGGCGAGCGATCGCGATAGGCGATGACCGGCCGTCCGCCGGCGATCACCATCCCGGTCGTGCAGCACTCGCACGTGCGCGCGTCGAGCTGCACGTCCGATCGCATCGCGCCGCCGCCATCGATCGTCGCGTAGCGGATCGTCATCTCCCCTTCCTCTTTCCCTTCGACCATGTTCTGGCCGTCGAGCCACGTCGCGCCGATTCCGCCCGCCGGCAACGGAGCGAGCGTGGCGAAGCCGTGCTCCCCTTTCTTCCCATCGCGATTCAGCAGCATCGGCGCGCTCCACGTCCGTCCACCGTCCTTCGACGTCGCGATGCGAACGTCGTACGCGTAGACGTCGCCAGCGCTCTTCTGCAGCCAATGCGCGAACAACGTTCCCTTCGCGTCCTCGATCACCGACGGAAAGTCGGCCCAGTTCACGAACAAATCGCCGCGCTGCACGATCGTCCGCACCTCCGACCACCGCCCCCCGCGAAAGATCGCGAAACGCAGCGCCGTCTCCTTCGCATTCGACGCCGGCTCCAGCCACGACAGCAGCAAGCCGCCATCGCGCGTCGCAAACAGAAACGGCTCCGCCGCGCCGACACCCGCCGGGGCGCCGATCTCCGAGATCGCGGGAGGCGCGGCGATCGCGGCCGAGGCGATCGCGGCGAGGAGGAATGCGCGAAACAACGTCATAGACGGAGATTCTAGATGCCCCCGCTGTCATCCCGAGCGTCGAGCGAGGGACCTGGGGTGGGCGGGGACGCGCAACATATGCCTCGTGCCACCCACCCGCCCAGGTCCCTCGCTCGACGCTCGGGATGACAGGTTGGGTCGCGAACACCTGATGGACCGCCGGCGTCCTCGCCGGCTGGGCGAGCGGGGTCTCGCCGCTCGCGAGCGGGCGTCGGGACGACGCCGCCCCAGCCGCCGAGACGGCGGCGGTCCACCGGCTCAGATCTTCGCGTTTCGCAACCGCAACGCGTTTGCGATCACCGAGACGGAGCTAAAGCTCATCGCCGCGGCGGCGATCATGGGGCTGAGGAGGATTCCGAAGAACGGATAGAGCACGCCTGCCGCGACCGGCACGCCGATGGCGTTGTAGATGAATGCGAAGAAAAGATTCTGGCGGATGTTGGCCATCGTCGCTTCGCTCAAGCGGCGCGCGCGGACGATTCCGCGCAGATCGCCTTTGACGAGCGTCACACCGGCGCTCTCCATCGCGATGTCTGTGCCCGTCCCCATCGCGATTCCGACTTCGGCCTGCGCCAGCGCGGGCGCGTCGTTGATGCCGTCGCCGGCCATGGCCACGATGCGTCCTTGCATCTGCAGACGTTTCACCGCGGCCGCTTTCTGATCGGGCAACACCTCGGCGATCACTTCGTCGATGCCGAGCTTCTTCGCCACTGCCTTCGCCGTCGTCGCGCTGTCGCCGGTGAGCATCACGATGCGCAATCCCGCTTCGTGAAGCTCGCGGATGGCGACAGTCGTCGTTTCCTTCACCGGATCGGCGACGCCGATGAGTCCCGCCGCCTTGCCGTCGATCACGACGAACATCACCGTCTGCCCCTCGGCGCGCATCGTGTCGGCGCGCGTGGCGAGCGCGCCCGCATCGACGCCGAGGTCGGTCAGCATCGCCGCGTTACCGAGTGCGACGAGCTTTCCGGCGACGACACCGCGGACGCCCTTGCCGATGATCGATGCGAAGTCCGTGGCGGCGCGCACGTCGAGCCTGCGCGCTTTCGCACCGCCGATGATCGCCGCGGCCAATGGATGTTCGCTGGCCTGTTCGACATTCGCTGCGAGGCGCAGCAGCTCGTTCTCTTCGAGACCGACCGCAATGACCGCGGCCAGCTGCGGTTTGCCCATCGTCAGCGTGCCGGTCTTGTCGACGACCACCGTGTCGACCTTGCGCAACACTTCAATCGCTTCGGCGTTGCGGAAGAGCACACCGGCGGTCGCGCCTTTGCCGGCGGCGACCATGATCGACATCGGAGTGGCCAACCCGAGGGCGCAGGGACAGGCGATGATCAACACGGCGACGGCGTTGACGAGCGCGAAGACGAGACGCGGCTCAGGACCGACGAGCGCCCACACCGCGAACGTCAGAATCGCGATCGCGATCACTGTCGGCACGAACCAGGCCGAGACCTGATCGGCGAGTTTCTGGATCGGCGCGCGGCTGCGCTGCGCCTGCGAGACCATGTTCACGATCTGCGCGAGCAACGTGTCGGCGCCGACGCGCTCGGCGCGCATGATCAGCGAGCCATTGGCGTTGACGGTCGCGCCGATGACACGATCGCCGGCGTGCTTCTCGATCGGCAGCGGCTCGCCGGTCACCATCGATTCGTCGACGTTGCTCGAGCCTTCGACGACCACTCCGTCGACGGGCACCTTCTCGCCAGGACGAATGCGCAACCGATCGCCGGCCTGAACCTGATCGAGCGCGATGTCATGTTCCGAACCGTCGGGCGCGACGCGTCGCGCGGTCTTCGGCGCCAGTCCGAGCAGCGCGCGAATCGCGGCGCCGGTGCGGCCGCGGGCGCGCAGCTCCATTACCTGGCCGAGGAGCACGAGCGTCACGATCGCCGCGGCCGCTTCGTAATAGACGCCGACGGTGCCGACGTGATCGCGCAGCGACGCCGGGAACACGCCCGGCGCGATCGTCGCGAAGAGGCTGTAGAGAAACGACACGGCCACGCCGGTGCCGATGAGCGTGAACATGTTGAGATGCCGGAACAGGAGCGAACTCCAAGCGCGCACGAAGAAAGGCCAGCCGCCCCACAGCACAACCGGCGCGGCCAGCACGAGCTCGATCCACGAAGCCCACGGCAGGAGCGCGTGCGGCAGGAGATCGACACCCGGCAGATGGCGCAGCATCGCGAAGACGACCAGCGGCGCCGTGAGTGCGGTGCTGAACCAGAGGCGGCGCGTCATGTCGCGCAGTTCCGAATCATCTTCCTCGAGCTGCACCGTGCGCGGCTCCAGCGCCATGCCGCAGATCGGGCAACTCCCCGGCGCGTCGCGCACGACCTCCGGATGCATCGGGCACGTCCACTCTGTGACACCGGCCGGTTCGGCCGCCACGCTTCTGTGTGGTGACGGCCGCCCTTGGCCGTCACTCTCCTGCATCGGCGCGTCCTTTACATACGCGCCCGGATTCGCATCGAACTTCGCCTTGCAGTGCAGCGAGCAGAAATAGATCGTCTCTCCGCCAAACTGCGACGAACCTGCAGCCCGCGCCGGATCGACAGTCATGCCGCAAACAGGATCGAGATGCGCTTCCACGTTGCTCTCCATATCACCAATACAGACGCAGACGCGTGGCTGCCATTACACCTTCGCGTCTTCGCGTCTTCGCGTGAGACCGATGTCACGCGAAGGCGCGAAGACGCGAAGAAGAGGAAACGACGAGCTACTTCAGCAGATGCTTCTGCACTTTTCCCAGCGCGGTGCGAGGAATGGATTCGACGCGCTCGAATCGCCGCGGCACCTTGAACGAAGCGAGTTGCTCGCGGCAGATGCGTTCGAGTTGCGCCGCATCAAAGTCGCCGACGAGATACGCCACCGGCACTTCGCCGCGCACATCGTCTGCCACCCCCACCACTGCCGCCTCGGCCACACCTTCCTGTTCCAGCAGCAGCTCTTCGATCTCGCGCGGATAGATGTTGAAGCCACCGGAGATGATCAGATCGCTGCGACGCCCGAGGAGCGTGAGATAGCCGTCAGGCGCGAGGCTGGCGAGATCGCCGGTGCGAAAGAAACCGTCGTCGGTGAACGCCGCCGCCGTCGCATCGGGACGGCGCCAGTAGCCGGCGAAAACATTCGGACCTCGCACGAACAGCTCGCCGTCTTCGATGCGAATTGAAACACTAGGCAACGGAAATCCGACCGTCCCCGCGCGACGCTCGCCGGCGTACGGATTGCTCACGTTCATGAACGTCTCCGTCATCCCGTAGCGTTCGAGAATCGTGTGGCCGAACAGCTCGCGGAACCGCTCCAGCACCTGCGGCGGCAGCGGCGCCGAGCCGGAGACGAAGAGCCGCATCCGCGCTCCGATCGTGCGCGCGACATCCGGCGCCGTCTCCAGCAATCGCACGTAAATCGTCGGCACGCCGAAGAACAGCGTCGGCTGGAATTCCAGAAACTCCTGCGCCGCCGTCGCATGATCGAAGCGTTCCAGCAGCCGCATGCGACAACCGCTCGCGAGCCACGCATGCAAGCCATTGCCAAGCGCGTGGATGTGAAACAGCGGCAGAGCCAGAAGAAAACGATCGCGATCGGTGATCTGCCAGCACGTCACGAGATTCACGGCGTTCGCCGCGAAGTTGTCGTGCGTCAGCACCGCGCCCTTCGAAGCGCCGGTCGTCCCCGACGTGTAGATGATCGCCGCCGGTGTGCTGCCGTCCAGAACCACCTGTGGCCGGCCGCCGGCACTCGCACCATCTATGACGCTCCCGACATTCTCCGCCGTGATCACCTCCCGCGGCTCGGCGTCGCCGACGATGTGCGCGATCTCCCGCTCGCGATAAAGAATGTTGACCGGCACGAAGATCACGCCGATCTTTACGCACGCCAGAAAGAGGTCGATCAGTTCCACGCGATTCGCGAGATAGACGCACAGCCGGTCGCCCTTCTCGAACCCGCGCGCGACCAACGCATGCGCGACGCGGTTGCTGCGCTCTTCCAACTCGCCGAACGTGTACGTCATCCCCATCCACTCGAGCGCTGGCGCCTCGGCACGCGCGATCAGCGAGAGGTCGAAGAGATGGAGAAGGTTCATGGCGAAATGTTAGTCTCGAACCGTGACCGATCTCGTCGCCGATTCCCGCCATGACGTCTGGCTCCACTCGAAAAAGATGTGGGAGGCCGGACTCGTCGTTGGCTCCGCGGGCAATGTCAGCCGCCGCGTCGACGCCACGCGCATCGCCATCACGCCGACCGCGGTCGCCTACGAAACGATGACGGCCGAAGAGGTCGTGCTGGTCGAGTTGGAGAGCGGGCAGGCGGTCGATTCGATCCGCAAGCCGTCGTACGAGTTGCCGATGCACCTCGCGATCTATCGATCGCATCCCGAGGTGAAAGCGATCGTGCACACGCACGCGCCGTTCGTGACCACGCTCTCCGTGCTGCGCCGCCCGCTCCCTCCGCTCCTCGACGAGATGGTCGTCTACCTCGGCGGAACGGTCGAAGTCGCCGACTACGCCTTCACCGGCACCGACCATGTCGGCACCGCCGTCGTCCGCATCCTCGGCGACCACACCGGCATCCTCCTCGCCAACCACGGCAACGTCTGCGTCGGCCGCGATCTCGCGCAGGCCCTACACGTCGCGCTGGTCATGGAAGCAAGCGCGCAGGTCTACGTGCAAGCGCTGGCGATCGGAGAACCGGTGACCATCCCGAATGACTCGGTGATGGCCGCGCGAAGGATGTTCGAGGCGAAGTACAAGTTGTAGATTGGTTGTCGGTTATCGGTTGTCAGTTGTCAGCGATCCGGGACTTGAGAGCACAGCCTGTCATCCCGAGCGTCGAGCGAGGGACCTGGGCGGGCGGGCGGCACTCAATGTAAGCAACATGAACATCGCGCCACACACCCGCCCAGGTCCCTCGCTCGACGCTTCTAATGACATCGAAGATGTCATCCCTCTCAGCGAGGCCGGCGATTCAGATCGAAAGGCGTGACGCAGGCTTGGCCAACCGACGCTGCCGGCCGGGCCGGCTCGGGATGACAAGCTGGTGACTCGTCCCTCTTTGGGACCTACATCCCCGCCGCTTTCTCATCCCCCGAAGGCCCGTACACCGCCGGCACCTTTCCGCCCATCGGGCGCAGGTACGCGGTGAGTTGGCCGCGGTGATGGATGGCGTCGAAGAGGAAGAACCAGGCGATCGAGCCGGCGGGCGCGGTTCTCATGAGCTTGTCGCCGAAATACATCTTGGCCTCGCGGTCCCATTGCGCGTCGTCCATCTTCTCGAGGCGCTTCTCGATCTCGCCGAGTTGCTTCTCCAGCTCCGAGGCGATGGCGTCGATGGAATCGGGGCGAGGTGGCGGACTCGGATCGCGGTGAATCTCGCCCTTATCGAAGATATCGACGAGACCCTTCCACGTCGTGGCCATGAACCAGGCGATCTTGCCCGCTGGTGTGTTTTGTTCCGTTGGCCGATAGTCGAGCTGATCGCCCGGCAACGCACGGACCACCTTCTCGAACGCCGGCCGTTCCGCCTTGAACCGCTCGGTAAAAAACTCACGCGTCGACATCAGAACCTCCGTTGCTGGTGACTGGTTGCTGGTGACTGACGTCGTGCATCCCGATCTGCACCACCTCAGGCGTAACCAGCAACCAGCAACGAGCAACGAGCAACATCCCTGCCGCATCGAGGCAGAAATGTGCGGAGTCAAGCGACTCAGCCGTGCGTCATTGCGGTCCGGTCTCCGTCGGATAGCCGAGCTTCCGCCAGCCAGCCAGACCGCCGTAGAGCGCCGAGACGTTGGTGATTCCGCGACCTTTCAGGATGAGCGCCGCACCGGCGCTCGATTCTTCGTTGGGTCACGTACAGTACAAGACGATCGCCTTCCCCTTCGGGATCTGGTCGATCTGACCCTCGATCGTCGCGAACTGCATGTGCAGCGAGCCGGGGATGTGCGCCGCTTCGAACGACGCCTCGTCGCGGACGTCGATCACGGTCACCTCGCCGCGATTCATCTTCGAGCGCAGATCCTCGGCGGCGATGCGCGCCACGTCGTGACGATCGCCTTCGACGGCTGGCGCCGGAGCCGGCGGGATGCCCATCGTCGCCGTCGCCGAAGCGAGCGGCGGCGTGTTCTGCGCGGCCGTTGCGGTGAACGGCGCGGTGTCGACCGGCGTCTGGTTCGCCGTCTGTTCCGCCGTCTGTTCAAGGGTCGCCGGAGCCGGCGCCACCTCGACCGTGCGCGTCAGCGCCCAGGCGACGAGACCGCCCACGAGCACAACGCCCGCGGCGAGGACGATGATCGGATTGAAGGAGGAACCGGAATCGGATTCCTTGTGAGGTTGCTTGGCCATCGGCTTCAGATCCTACTGCACTCGCGCCACGGCGTCGACCAGTCTCGTCACTTCCTCTTGTGACGTGTAAATCGCGCAGCCAGCGCGCAGCAGCGCGTCGAGGCCGTAGCGCTCGAGCACCGTCGCCGCGTAAAAGTCGCCGCTGCTCGCGAACAGCGCACGCCCGGCGAGGCTGCGGGCGATGTCGTCGCAGGAGATCCCATCCATCGTGAACGACACTGTCGGCGAGCGCAGTTGCGACGGTGGCGGACCGTAGAGCCTCACGCGAGGAATCGCCGACAGACCATCCCACAAGATCCGCGTGAGGCGCTGCCCTTCGTCGTGCATCGCTTCGAAGAACACGCGCAGCCGATCGCGGCGCGACACGCCCTCGGTGAATGACGCCAGAAAGTCGATCGTCGCCTCGATCCCGGCGATTCCCTCATGATTCTGCGTTCCGGTCTCGACGCGTTCCGGTGCGAAGTCGGGCGCAGGCGCGAGCTTTGGGAACGGGAGCGTATCGAGCAGCTCGAATTTGCCATACAGGATTCCGGCATGCGGTCCGTAGAACTTGTACGAAGAGCAGGCCAGGAAATCGCAATCGATCGCCTTCACATCGAGCAGCTCATGCGGAACGAGATGCACGGCGTCGACGAAGAAGAGCGCGCCGGCATCGCGCGCGATCTGTCGAACGCGCCCAAGGTCGTTGATCGTGCCGATGGCATTCGACGCGCCGCCGGCGGCGATCAATTTGGTCCGCTCATTGACCAGACTGGCGAGATGCTCGTAGTCGAGCTGCCCGGTCTCGAGAATCATCCGCGCCATGCGCACCACGATCCCGCGATCGGTCTCGAGCGCACGCCACGGCGCCACATTGGCGTGATGATCGAGCTCGGTCACGATCACCTCGTCGCCCGGACTCCACATCCGCCCGAGGGTGCGCGCGAGATGAAACGTGAGCGTGGTCATGTTCGCGCCGAACGCGATCTCATTCGCATGAGCGCCCAGCAGATCCGCCGCCGCGCCCCGCGCGCGATCGATCATCGCGTCGGTCTCGTGACTGGTCGGATACTGCCAATGCGTGTTGGCGTTGTGATGAAACAGATACTCCGTCATCGCCTCGGCCACCCGCCGCGGCACCTGCGTCCCGCCGGGAGCATCGAAGTAGGCGACCGGAAGGCCGTTGTGCGTGCGTTGCAGCGCGGGAAAATGAGCGCGAATGTCGGAGACGTTCATTGAGGGCAGGAGTGTAATGCGGCGGCGGCGCGAGGAGCGCAGGCATCCTTGCCTGCCGGTCCGCCGGCATCCCTGCCGGCCGGCCGCCTGGAAGGCGGCGGACCGGCAGGCTGGAAGCCTGCGCTCCTCGCGACAAGCGACAACCGATAACTGACAACCGCCTACCATTTGGTATCCTCCGCCCCCATGTCCGACCAGTCCCTTCGCGATGTCCGTATTGAAAAACGCGCGCTCCTCGAGCGCGAGGGGATGCAGGTCCATCCGGATCGCTTTGCGCGCACGCATACCCTTCGCGAAATCATGGGCCTCGCGCCGGGCACGAAAGTGCGCGCGGCTGGTCGCGTCGGACAGTTGCGCAAGTTCGGAAAGCTGACTTTCGCCACACTCGAGGATCTCGATGGTCACATCCAGATCGCGCTCGTGCGCGATCAGCTCGATGCCGACCCCGAGGTGAGCCGGAAAAAGTACGAGCTCTTCTCGAAAGGTGTCGACCGCTGGGACTTCCTCGGCGTCGAAGGCGAGATGTACTTCACCGACAAGGGCGAGCTGACGATCAAAGTCCATGACTGGATGCTCCTCGGCAAGACCCTGCAATCGCCGCCGAACAAGTACCAGGGCGTACGCGACGTCGAGACCAACTGGCGCAAGCGCTACCTCGACCTCGTTTCCAACGAAGAGACGCGTCAGCGCTTTCGCGTGCGGGCGAAGGTCGTCAACGCGATTCGCGCGTTCCTGAATGACGCCAACTTCGTCGAAGTCGAAACGCCGATCCTCAACACGCAGCAATCCGGCGCGCTGGCGCGGCCGTTCTTCACGCACCACAACGCGCTCGACATGGAGTGCGTCCTGCGCATTGCGCCGGAGACGTACCTCAAGCGCCTCATCGTCGGCGGCTACGACCGCGTCTACGAATTCGCGCGCTGCTTCCGCAACGAAGGACTCGCCGCATCGCACCTGCAGGAATTCACGATGCTCGAGTTCTACGCCGCGTACTGGAACTACGAAGACAACATGACCTTCACCGAGGAGCTGATCCGCCATGGCATTCGCGAAGCCATGGGGTCGCTGCAGGTCCAGCGCGGCGATCATCTCCTCGACTTCTCGCAGCCCTTTCCACGCCGCCGCCTGCGCGACGTCATCCACGAGGCGAGCGGGATCGACATCGACGAGCACAAAGACGCCGCCTCGCTCCGCAAAGCGATCTTCGCGCAGCACGTCGACCTCGATAATCCCGACGCCGGCCGCGGAAGCCTCATCGATCAGCTCTACAAGCGCACCGCGCGTCCGAAGCTCATCCAGCCGACGTTCATCGTCGGACATCCGGTCGACCTCTCGCCGCTCGCGCGCCGCAGCGATACGAACCCCGATGCCGTCGACCGCTTCCAGCTCGTCGTCGATACCTGGGAAGTGATCAACGCCTACTCCGAGCTCGTCGATCCGATCGACCAACGCCGCCGCTTCGAAGAGCAGGCCGCACTCCGCGCCGGCGGCGACGACGAAGCGATGCCGGTCGACGAGGACTACCTCACGGCGATGGAGTTCGGCATGCCCCCCATCTCCGGCTGGGGCATGGGCATCGACCGCTTCGTCGCGCTGCTCACCGGCGCGCCGAACCTGCGCGACGTGGTTTGGTTCCCGCTTATGAAGCCGCTCACGGGCGAGGAAGAGAGCGCGGTAGAAGAAGCGCCCTAATCTCACTGTCATCCCGAGCGTAGCGAGGGACCTGGGTGGGCGGGCGGCGCGTAACAGGATCATTGCAACCACACACCCGCCCAGGTCCCTCGCTACGCTCGGGATGACAAGCTTGTGCACCGCAAAGGAGTAAACCCGCACCCTCCTCTGCTATCCTTCCGTATCCCCACAATGAGCCTTCCAAAGCCGATCACGATCGTCTGCGTATCCAGCTACTTCAAGGGCAATCAGTTCATCGAGACGTGTAAGAAGGAAGGCTGCACGGTCATCCTGCTCACGATCGAGTCGAAACTGAACGAGCCCTGGTGCCGCGAGTTCATCGACGAAGTCTTCGCGCTGCCGAACTTCAAGGACCATCAGGCGGTCATCAACTCGCTGAGCTTTCTCGCGCGTACGCGGCAGATCGATCGCCTCGCGCCGCTCGATGATTACGACGTCGAGCTCGTGGCGCGGCTGCGCGAGCACATCCGCGTGCCGGGCATGGGCGAGACCACGGCGCGTTACTTCCGCGACAAGCTGGCGATGCGCGCACGCGCGGAGTTCACCGGACTGCCGATTCCGCCGTTCGTGCACATCCTCAACCACGATCGCATCCGCCGATTCCTCCGGGAGGTTCCCGCGCCGTGGATGTTCAAGCCGCGCGGCGAGGCTTCGTCCCTCGGCATCACGAAGTGCACGCATCCGGACGAGGTCTGGAAGCGCATCGAGCAACTCGGCGATAAGCAGTCGAACTACCTGCTCGAGCAGATGATCGCCGGCGACATCTACCACGTCGACTCCATCGTCACCGACGGGAAAGTCGTCTTCGCCGAGGCGCATTGCTATTGCCGGCCGCTCTTCGAGGTCACGCATGAAGGCGGCATCTTCGCCACCCGCACCGTTCGGCGCGACGACGAATCGACGCGCGAATTGCTTGCGCTGAATCAGGAGCTCGTGACCAAGCTCGGATTCGTGCGCGGCGTCCTGCACACGGAGTTCATCCGCGGCGCCGCCGACGGGAAGTTCTACTTCCTCGAGACCGCGGCCCGCGTCGGCGGCGCGCACATCGTCGAGCTCGTCGAAGGATCGACCGGCGTGAATCTCTGGTCGGAATGGGCGCGCATCGAGATCGCCCAGGGCGAGTGGGAGTACAACGGTCCGCATCCGACGCATCGCGAATACGGCGGTCTGATCGTGTCCCTCGCGAAACAGGACGTTCCCGACACCTCGGCGTACGTCGATCCGGAGATCTGCTGGCGCGTCGTCAAGAAGAATCACGTCGGCTTCGTTCTTCGTTCTCCGTCGCACGCGCGCGTCGGCGAGCTGATCGAGTCGTACATGAGCAGAATCAAAACCGACTTCTTCGCTACACTCCCCGCTCCGGCAAAGCCGACGTCGTAAATCTTCCTCGCGGGGTCTCCTTCAAAATCAAACATGCGTTCTCTCAGCCACCTCTTTCAGAACAATCGCAACTGGGCCGCCGACGTGACTCGGCAGGACCCTGAATTCTTCAGCCGCCTCGCCAAGCAGCAGGAACCGCAATACCTCTGGATCGGCTGCTCCGACAGTCGCGTACCCGCCAATCAGATCGTCGGCCTGTTGCCCGGCGAGATGTTCGTGCACCGCAACGTCGCCAACGTGGTGGTACACACGGATCTGAATTGCCTGTCGACCGTGCAATTCGCCGTCGACGTGCTGAAGGTCGGCCACATCATCGTCTGCGGTCACTACGGCTGCGGCGGCATCCTCGCCGCGATGCGCGACGCCAAGCTCGGTCTCATCGACAACTGGCTGCGCCACGTGCAGGACGTCCGCTGGAAGCACAAAGTGCAGCTCGACGCGCTGCCCAACGATCAGGATCGCCACAATCGCCTCTGCGAGCTGAACGTCCTCGAGCAGGTCATCAACGTCAGCCAGACCACCGTCGTCCGCGATGCCTGGGCGCGCGGCCAATCGCTCGCGGTCCACGGCTGGGTCTACGACATCCAGGACGGCCTGCTCCGCGATTTCGGCATCTGCGTGACGGGAGAATCGGAGATCGGCGTCTGCGCCGAAGTCGCCCGCGCGGGCGTGCCGACTCACGCGCCGTCTGTGCCGTGAGCGAGGGATCGGTTTCACGCGGAGACGCGGAGACACGGAGAGAAGCTTGCCAATGACTTTTCTCCGCGTGCTCCGCGTCTCCGCGTGAAATCCCTATGTTGTGCCCGCGCCGCTCCGAATGATGGAGACGGTACAATCCGCACCCTTTGACCATGACCACCCAGGAACTACTCACCACCTTCCGCGCCGAGCTCGGTGCGGCGCAGAGTCCCGAGGAGCTGCAGGACCTTCGCACGCGCTACCTCGGCAAAAAGAGCCATGTGAAGACCGCGCTCAAATCGCTCGGCTCGATGTCCGCCGAGGAGCGCCCGCGATTCGCGAAAGAGATCAACGACGCGCAGCAGACCATCGAGCGCGAGCTCGACGACGCCGCGGCGCGCATCGCCGAGGCCGCGGTCGCGAAGCAGATCGAGAGCGAGTGGCAGGACCTCACCATGCCCGGCATTGCGCAGCAGCGCGGCGCCGAGCATCCGCTGACGGAGGTCCATCGGAAAGCGATGGCCGTCATGCGCCGCCTCGGCTTCGTGATCGCCGAAGGGCCCGAAGTCGAAACGCCCTACTACAACTTCGACGCGCTCAACATCCCCGAGAACCATCCCGCCCGCGACATGCAGGACACGTTCTGGCTTCCGAACAACCTGCTCCTCCGCTCGCACACCACCACCGTGCAGGCGCGCGTGCTCGAGCAGCATCCTCCTCTGCCGATCAAGGTCGTCGCCGCGGGCCGCGTTTACCGAAACGAGGCCGTCGATTCGACGCATCTGGCGACCTTTCATCAATTCGAAGGCATCTGGGTCGAGGAAGGTCTGACGTACGGTGACCTGAAGGGAACGCTCACCGAGATCGCCCGATCGATCTACGGCGATGAGCACGTCTTCCGCTTCAAGCCGAAGTACTACCCCTACACCGAGCCCTCGGTCGGCATGGACATGCAATGCACGGTCTGCAAAGCGAAGGATGATGATTGCCCGGCCTGCAAAGGCGCGGGCTGGATCACGATCCTCGGCTCCGGGATGATCCATCCCAAGGTCTTCATCGAGTTCGGCTATGACCACACGAAGCTGAGCGGCATCGCCTTCGGCATCGGAACGACGCGCATCGCCGCGCAGGCAGCGGGACTCACCGCGCTCAAGCCGCTCTACGAACAGGATCTGCGCGTTCACCGCAACATTCAGAGAGGTGGAATGTGAAGTTCCTCCTCGACCATCTGCGTACGCACACCGATCTGCCCGCGTCAGTGCACGACGCGCGCGAATTGCTCGAAGAAGTCGGCATCGAGGTCAAGTCCGTCGAGTCGACTCCGCAGGGCACGGTATTCAGCTGCGAGTTGCTGGCAAATCGCGGCGATCACTACTGCTACAACGGCGTCGCCCGCGAAGTCACCGGACGCACCGGCAAACCGCTGCGCTATCCCCAGGCGCGCAGACTCGACGTCGTCCCTGCCGATGCTTCGCGTGTGCGGATCGAATCACCGCTCTGTCTCGTGTACACGGTGACGGAGCTGTTTCGCGGAGACTCCAGCGGCGCGCTGCCGCCGGAACTGCTCGCGCCGCTCACTGCCACCGGCGTGCATTCCATCAGCGCTCCGGTCGACGCTTCGAACTTCACCAACTTCGACATCGGCCAGCCGACGCACGCCTTCGACGCCGGTACGATCGACGGACCGATCACGATCCGCACGTCGCGCCCGGGCGAACAGGCCTGGATGCTGTTCACCGAGGCACCGGTCGAGATCCCCGCGGGAACGCTGGTCATCGCCGACGACTCGAAAATCCTCGGCATCGCCGGAGTGATCGGCTGCGTCGAGAGCGGCATCACCGACAAGACCACGCGCATCCTGCTCGAGTCGGCGTGCTTCGATCCCGTGGCCGTACGGATCGCGTCACGGCAGCTCAACCAGCAGACCGATGCCGCCGCCCGTTTCATGCGTGGCGGCGATCCGACGCTGCCGCTCATCGGCGCGGCGCGCGTGGCCTATCTGCTCGAAACGCATTGCGGGTATCGCGTCGGCAACGCCTATACCGCCGGCGATTGGCAAGATCCCAATCGCGTCATCCAACTCGATGTCGCGCACACGAACCGCTTCATCGGCACCACGATGAACTGGCAGGAGATGGCCGACCGCTTGACGCGATACGGCTTCGCCGTCGAGCCAACGCTCGGCGAGGCGGCGTTGCTCGTGCACGTTCCGCCGCATCGCTTGTGGGACGTCCACTTCGAAGCCGACCTGGCCGAGGAGCTGCTCAAGTCCGTCGGCTATAACGCCACGCCCATCACGCTTCCGCGCGTCGAGATGGGAGCGCTCCCCTCGCACGAAGAGGATGTGATGGATCGCGTGAGCGAAATGCTCGTCGCCGAAGGCTTCTACGAAATTTTCTCCGACAGCTTCTACGGCCGCAAAACGCGCGAGCGCCTCGGCATCACGGAAAGCGATGCGCTCTGGCCGCACGTCGAGACGCAGAACTCGATCGAGAAGGATTACTCGCTCCTCCGCAACAACACCGTCGCCCAGGCGCTCGACGCGCTGGCGACGAACGTCAACCTCAAGAACGCCAGCGTGAAGATGTACGAATGGGCGCGCATCTTCCTCGCCGACCCGAGCGCGGAGAACGGCGTCACGCGCGAGCAGGCGATTCTCTGGGCGCTCGCCAACGGTCGCGATCGCGGTCCGTTCTGGGGCGACAAAGGGCGGCCCGCCGATTCGATCTACATCAAAGGAATCGTCGAGCAGTTGCGTCTCGAGCTCCGCGTCGATTTCCACATCGGCGACGCGGAAGGCCATCGCCTCGCGCGCTTCTTCCACCCGGGCCGCCGCGCCGGCATTCACCTCGGCGATCGCATCGTCGGCATCTTCGGCGAATTACATCCGTCGCTTCTGCAACGCTTCGACATCAAGCGCCAGCGCCCGGTCTACTTCGAGATCGAGACCGACGCGCTCTTCACCGCTCCGCGCCCGCGCGTCTACAGCGAACCATCGTCACGCCAGCCGATCGTGCGCAACGTCGCCTACGCGATCCCGCCGGGAATCACTGCAGCCGCGGTGCGCGACGCCATGGCCGCCGCGGCGCCGCCGTTCCTTCGCGAGATCCGCATCGTCGACCTCTTCGAGCTCCCCGACGCCCGCGCGATCACGTTCGAGATCGAATACCTCTCCGAGGACGCCCTGACCGGCGAAACGATCAACGCGGCGACGGAAGCGATGATGGCCAATGTGACGTCGAAGTTCGGAGAACGCGTGACGTTGCGCGGGTAACGCAGGCTTCCAAAGGAGCGTAAGCTCCAAAGGAGCGCAGCCCTTCCAGGCTGCGGGTCCGCCGGCTTCCAGCCGGCACGCTCTCGCGCGAACTGCCGGCCGGCAAGATGCCGGCGGACCGGCAGCCTGGAAGGCTGCGCTCCTCTACAATCCGGCGTCGCATGGCTTTCGATCGTTGCAGTGGCGAGCGCGGAACTCCTCTCGCCGACCTCCTCGCCGAGTCCGGCGCACGCGCCCTCGTCACCGACGGCACGCGCTTCGGCGTCGACGGTTCGCGCCTCGTCCGTGTTCCCGCGCACGCCGAATGCTCGCTCTTCCTCGGCCGCGAAGATGGCGTCGCGCTATTTCTCCACGCCGAAGCCGACGTTGACCTGCTCGACTTCCGCGCTGCCGCGGGCCTGCTCGAGCCCGACGACGTCGCGCTCCTCTCGTACGCGCAAGGGATGCTCACCTGGAGCGCACGTACGCGCTTCTGCAGCGCATGCGGCACCGCGCTCGAATCGCGCCACGCAGGCTACAGCCGCGCCTGTCCGAGCTGCGAGCTCGAATTCTTTCCGCGACTCGACCCCGCGGTCATGATCCTCGCCACGCATCGCGATCGCCTGCTCCTCGCGCGTCATCAAGGCCGCGGCTCCGCGTTCTGGTCCACCCTCGCCGGCTTCGTCGAGCCGGGCGAAACGCTCGAACAGGCCGTTGCCCGCGAGCTGCACGAAGAGACGGGACTCACCGCCGCGACGATCCGCTACTACGGCTCGCAACCCTGGCCCCTCCCCGCCTCGCTCATGATCGGCTTCGAAGTCGAAACCGAGTCCGACGCGATCCGCATCGATCCGACGGAGCTCATCGAAGCGCGCTTCTTCGCACGCGAGGAGCTGGGCGAGATCACGACGTCATCGAAGATCTCGCTGTCGGGACAAATAATCGGATCGTGGCGCGATCGGAGGTGATCAGTGTTCTTCCCCTTCACGACCTTCGCGTCTTCGAGCGAGATCGATGTTCACGCGAAGACGCGAAGACGCGAAGTCACGATGATTGTTGGCTACTCGCTTCACACCTTCTTTGAAGGTAGGTGCACCGAAGTTGATGAGTAACCCGAGTGGTAGATTTAGTAGCCGAAGGTAGGTCAGTAATTGTTTGGCATGAACCGGCGCGAGGATTTCGACGGATTTCAGCTCTACAACAACGCAGCCCTCCACCAGCAAATCCACGCGAAGCCCCTCATCGAAGTGCATCCCGTCAAAGTCGAAGGCAACGGATCGTTGCCGTTCCACTCGGAGCCCACGTTTCTCCAGTGCTCTCGCAAGAACCGCTTCATAAACCGATTCCAGCAACCCCGGACCAAGATCCCTATGGAGATGGAACGCGGCATCCACGACCGCTCCTGAGACCTCTTCAACGTTCACTTCGCGGCTCCCTTTCGCGTCTTCGCGTCTTCGCGTGAACCCAATTCTGCAGCAACTACTCCCCGAGCTTCTCCTTCAACAGATGCAAGTCCGCCGCGAGCGCCGCGACTTGCTCTTCGAGTTTTTGCACCCGCACCGCAAGCGGCTCACCGCGCGGGCCCGAGCTCGTTTCAATCATCGGTGCGTCGTCGACGATCGCACCGCCCACCGTGTGGACCCAGCGTCCTTCCTTCTGCCCGGGACGCCGCGGCAACTCGCGCACGAGCGGCTCGCTGTGCGCGGCCATGTCGCGCAGGATTTCCTCCACCTCGGCCACGCTCTCGAATACCTGCAACCGATCGCTCCGTCCACGCAGCTCGCCCGACGTCTGCGGCCCGCGCAGAAAGAGCAACGTCATCAGCGCCTTCTCGCGCCGCTGCAGATGCCAGACCGTATCGACGTTGTGATCGAAGCGCACCGCCCGTCCACCCATCACCCGCCAAACGAGCTTCTCATCCTGCAACCGGTTGAGCGCCCGCTCGATCTCCGAGTCCCCGAGATCCATCACCGGCTCGCGATTCGATTTCTGATTCGCCGCCGCGACCAGCGCGTTCAGAGTGAGCGGGTAATACTCCGGCGTCGTGAGCTGCTTCTCCATCAGCGAGCCGAGCACGCGAACCTCCACCGGATCGAGCGTCCGCGAAATGCGAGGCCGTTGCTTGCCGTCGGTATCGAGTGTGGGAATGAAGGTCATGGGGGAAGTTTATCCGGAGAGGTCATGGCGCGGCTCGCGCTTTGGCGAGTGTTTGAGCGTGCTACTCTTTTCTGTATGAAGACGTACACGGCCGTGGTTGAGCGGTCTCCGGAGACAGGTCTCTTCGTCGGCTTCATTCCCGGCTTCCCGGGTGCGCACACGCAAGCTGAATCCCTCGATGAGCTAAACGCCAACCTACGCGAAGTTTTGGGGATGCTTCTGGAGGATGGAGAGCCCACGATGGAGGCGGATTTCGTGGGAACACAGCTCGTCCAAGTGGGTTGAAGTGCCGAAGCTACCGATCCTGAAGCCGAGAGAGATCGTCGCGATTCTGGGACGGCTTGGGTTCGTGGAGATCCGCCAGCGGGGATCGCATAAGCAGTTTCGCCATGCAGACGGACGGGTCACGACTGTTCCCGTTCACCCCGGCCGGGACATTTCCCCCAATCTCCTACGCAAGATCATCGAAGACATTCGCCTGACCCCAGACGCGTTCCTGAAGCTTCTCTAAACGCGCGACTCACGTCGCGACCGCGTCCACCTCGTTCGTCACGTCGATCTTCTCGAATTGCGCGCCGAGGAAGCGGATGCCGAGCCAGACTTCGAAGAAGAGCAGGGCGGCGGCGGGGACTGTGGCGATGGCGACGACTCCGGCGCTGCCGTGGAACCAGCGCTCGGCGATGAAGAGGCTGGGGCCGACGATGCAGGCCGCGGGCAGGAGGACGAAGAGAAGCACGAGCAGGTTGCCCGCCGTCATCAGCACGCGCTGGCCCATCACGATGAATCCGCGCTGTTCGTCGGGCGCGCGCATCGCCCATCCGGGCAGGAGAATCGGCACGGCGTTGCGGATCAGGAGCTGGGCCGCGCAGATCGGCGTGGCGAAGATGAGCGCGATGATCACGAACTGCGGCGAGGCCAGGAACGCCGCCTTTTCCGGCACGTTCGACACGTGGAGGATGATCATCGACACCGTGAGCAACAGGATCTCCACCGCCGCGACGAACGTCAGCGGGCCGGCGATCTCCGCGGCCACGAGGCGCTCGCCGGCGATCGGATAGCTCTTGAGCAATTCGATGCGCGCGAGGTCGAGGCGCATGTCCTGCGTGAACACGGCGCTGCCGAGGAACGGGAACATGGCCGCCATGAAGAGCGCCAGGCCCGCCATCGACATGCGCAGGCCCTGATCGCTCGTCACGAACGCCTGGCCGAGAAAATAGAGCGACACCGCCAGCATGATGAGCAGCCATGGCGAGGAGATCCGCAGGCCCGCCGTGAGGTTCTTCCAGTAGATCGCCACCTCGGGACGTGAGCGCGGAGGGATTCGGAACGGCGGCGGGAAGCGCGGAAACGTCACGCGGCTGCCGATGCGCCCCTCGCGCATGAACGCCCGTCGCTTCGCCGACTTCGCCGACGCCTGGATCGAGGCTTCCTCGAAGGCGATATTGATCCGCGCCGCCAGCTCCAGAAGGATCGCTCCGAAAACGAGCAGCGCGCCGCACGCGGCGGCGAGCTGCAGAATCGTGGGCGGCGACATCGCGCGGCCGAAAAACCGCGGAATGAAGAGCAACACATCCGGAACCGTGCCGTGGAACAGCGCCGGGAACTTCGGCATCTTCCCCGGGCTCGCGCTCGCGGCCGCGGCGCGCACGCCTTGGCGGTCCAGGTGCGTCCAGAGGAGGTAGCCGAGTCCGACGGTTGTCGCCGCGACGACGGGCAGGCGGATCAGGAAGCCGATGCCGAGAAGCTTCAATCTTCCGCGCGCGAGCGCGACGAACGTGAAGTAAATCGAAAGGACGATGAAGCAAACCCACAGGCCGACGAACTTCGCGTGCCGGAGACCAAAGAAGCTCAGCAATGTGGCGCTGATGAACACCTGCGGCTGCTGGCGAAGGACCTTGTAGAACAGCAACTGCCTGCGCGTGATCGGCGCGGGAAAGAGAAACTGGATCTCCGCTTCGCTGAACGTGAGGCCCGCCGACTGCTCCGGCAGCGCCCAGGCCAGGACCATCATCGCCAGCACGACCACCGCGGCGATGTCCGCGGCCGTGCCGGTCGCCGGGATGCCGCCCTGCATGAACGGCGACTTCGCGCTGAAGAAGTGCCGGAAGGCGGTGAACCAGAAATAGACCAGCGCGACGATGAACGAGATCAGATAGCGGATGTTCCGCAGCCGCTTGAGGCGCGAGAGGATGCGATTCTTGAACGACCGCAGAGTGACGAAGAGAAACGCCCGAGTCACGCGTCAGCCCTCATGCGGTTCGCCCGCGGTCATGGAGAGGAAAGCATCTTCGAGTGAGACGTCGCCGCGGCCTTGCGCGATCTGCCACTTGAGATCGTCGACCGTGCCGTACGCGAGCCGCGTGCCCTTCTGAATGATGGCCACCGTGTCGCAAAGCTCCTCGACGAGATGCAGAAGGTGCGAGCTGAGGATCACTGCCGATCCGGCCTGCGCGCGGCGGTTGATCGATTCTTTCATCCGCCGGATGCCGAGGGGATCGAGTCCCGTCAGCGGCTCATCGAAAATCATGACCTCGGGCATGTGAATGAACCCGCAGGCGATCATCAATTTCTGTTTCATCCCGCGCGAGAGCTCCGCGGGAAGCGCTTTTCTTTTCTCCGTCAGCTCGAATTCCTCGAGGAGCACGTTCATCGGCTCTCGCCATTCGGCCACGCCATAGATCGCCGCGGCGAACTGCAAGTGCTCTTCGATGGTGAGGTAGTCGAAGAGGCGTGGCTCGTCGGGAAAGAACGCCAGCCGCCGCTTCGCCTCGACCGCTTCGAGCACGATGTCGTGACCGCCGATGCGGACCTGCCCCGACGTCGGAGGATGAATCCCGCCGAGGGCGCGCAACGTCGTCGTCTTTCCCGCGCCGTTCGGCCCGACCAGCCCAAGGATCTCGCCCGGCTTGACCGTGAAGGAGAAGTCCTTCACCGCCACGAAGGAGCCATAGGACTTCGTGAGGTTGACCACCTCGATTGCGTTCATGTGAGGAATGATACGAGGAGACCGGGCGGAGGTTGCTTTGGAGTGCGGCTCGCTCGACGCTCGGGATGACAGCTAAACCACAAACACCGGCTCTCTCGCCGTTCTCGTATCGCCGAAGTAATTGTCGGCGCGCAGTGCGACTTTTCTCGCCAGGGCCATGAACGTCGTCATCTTGCCGCCGAAGACGTTGATGACGTTGTCTCGGCGGATGACGCGGAAGTCGCGGTCGATGGCGCTCGGATTCGTGGCGCGTCCGACGAGGGGACGCACGCCGGCGAAGGTCGAAGCGACGTCAACGCGGGAGATCGGCGGGCGGAAGTAGCGGTTGTAGCGGGTGATCAGGTAATCGATCTCTTCGTCCGTCGCCCTCACGTGATCGAGCGGTTCCTTCTGCACGACCTCGGTCGTCCCGATGAGCGTCGTCTCTTTCCACGGCAGAACGAAGAAGACGCGCCGGTCGGTCGCCGATTGCAGCAGGAGTCCCTCGCCGCTGATCCTGCGATTGAGCACGATGTGCGAACCGCGCACGAGCGAGAGGACATAGCGCGCGGCGATGCCGTTTTCGCGCAAGAGCTCGTTCATCCACGGCCCCGCGGCATTGATCAACAGATCGAAGCGCGACGCATCGCCACGATTCGTCTGCACGATCCACTCGTCGCCCTCGCGGCTCACTTCCTCGACGCGCGTCTCCTCGCGCACGACCGCTCCTTCACGGACCGCCGAGGCGATCACGGTGCGGACGAGCGCGAAATCGTCGACCTGCGCGTCCATGTACGAGAAGCCGCCCAGCAATCCCTCGGACGTCAGCGGCACGCGCGCCAGCAACTCCGGCACCGAGAGCGATCGGTGGTTCGGAACGCCGTCACGCCCGGCCAGCGCGTCGTACAGCGAGAGACCGATGCGAATCGTGATGCGGTTGCGCGGACTGTCCTCGTACACCGGCAGCAGAATCTCCAGTGGCTTGACCAGCTCCGGCAGATTCCGCAGCAGCCAGGCCCGTTCGCGCAACGACTCGCGCACCAGACCGACGTGAAAGTGCTCGAGATACCGAAGCCCGCCATGAATCATCTTCGTCGTCGCCGACGACGTCTGTGCCCCGCAGACCCCCTTCTCGAACAACGTCACCTGGTAATCGCGCCGCGCCAGTTCCCAGGCGATCCCCGCGCCATTGATGCCGCCGCCGACCACCGCGATGCGGTGGCCGGCGGCGGTGTTGTCGGTTGTCCGTTGTCGGTTGTCTGTCATCCGGTACCTGCGAAGAGCACGGATGTTGCCACGAACACACAAGACAACCGACAACCGAGCGGACCGCCGCCGTCTCGGCGGCTGGGGCGGCGCCGTCCCGGCGCCCGCCCGCCCGCGAGCGGCGAGACGCCGCTCGCCCAGCCGGCGAGGACGCCAGCGGTCCACCACTATGACCACTGCAGGTCTCAGTTGTCGGTTGTCAGTTGTCCGCGATGCCTGCGGCGCAAGGCAACACATCCCAGACAACCGACAACTGACAACCGACAACCGGCGCCGTGCGCCGCTGGCAGACTCTTCGCAATCGAATGGCGCCGTATGAGTGTCCAGTCGCTCTACGGAGTGGCCGATGAAGACAGTGGCGATCTGGCGGTGATGCTCACCGGCGGTGGGGCACGCGCCGCGTATCAGGTCGGCCTTCTCAAAGGAATCGCGCGCCACTTCCCCCATCTTCGCTTCCAGATCGTCACCGGCGTCTCCGCGGGCGCGATCAACGCCATCTACCTCGCGGCCATGTCCGGATCGCTCGAGGACAAGGCGCGCGATCTCGAGCGGATGTGGTGCAACCTCAAGTGCGAATCGATCTACCGCTTCGACTGGAAGGAGCTGCTGCCGTTCCGTTCGGCCGTGACGTCGTTCCTTTCGAAGAAAGACCACCTGAGTGATGCGCAGCCGCACGCCCTCACCGACACCTCCCCGCTTCGCGATGTGCTCTCGCGCATGTTGAACGTCGCTCCCGGGGCACACATGCGCGGCATCGCCGAGAACATCCGCGCGGGCCGGCTCACCGCGGTCGCGCTCATGACACTCGATTACTCGACCGGACAAACCGTGCGCTGGGTGCAGGGCAGAACGCTCGACGTGCACGAGAGTCCCAACACGCGCGTCGTCGAAACGGAGCTGACCATCGAGCACGTGCTCGCCTCCGCCGCGATTCCATTCGTCTTTCCGGCGGTGCAGATCGGCAATCAATGGCACGGTGACGGCGGCGTGCGCCTGGCCGCACCGCTCTCCCCCGCCGTTCACCTCGGCGCACGGCGCATCATCGCCATGTCCACCGGGTACCAGCGCACGCGAGCGGACGCGGAAACGCCGATTCGCACCAGCTATCCGCCCGCCGGAGATGTTCTCAATCAGCTCATGAACGCCATCTTCCTCGACGCGATCGACGAAGACGTCGCCCGTATGCAGCGAATGAACGAGCTGCTCGCAAAGATGGCGCCGCACGAGCGCAACGGCCTCAAGCCGATCGATCTGCTCGTCCTTCGCCCCTCTGTCGATCTCGGCAAAGTCGCCGCCGAATACGAGCGCAATCTGCCGCGCGAGCTCAAGTTCCTGATCCGCGCGCTCGGCTCGGAAGAGAACGAATCTCCCGATTTCGTCTCGCTGCTGATGTTCGAGCCTGGTTACACCCAGCGCATCATCGAAATCGGCGAGTCGGACGTCGACGCGCGCCTCGACGACATCCGCTCCTTCCTCGGCGAAACCCGCGCGCGACTCGTCGCCGCGCAGTAAGTTCTTCCCGTCATCGTTGCGCGCACCGTACTGAGGATAAACTTACACGACTTATGGCGGTTCTCTATCTCGAGCTCCTCGGCGATTTTCGACTCCGCTCCGAATCCGGCTCTCTCGTCACCATCTCCGCGAAGAAGTCGCAGGCCATGCTGGCCTTCCTCGGGGTCAAGCCATCGCAGCTCGTTTCGCGCGACAAGATGGCCAGCCTCCTCTGGAGCAGCACCGCGCCGGAACAGGCCCGCCAGAGTCTTCGCCAGACCCTCTCGACTCTGCGCAAGGAGCTCGGCCAGGTCTCGTCTCACAAGATCCTGGTCGAGGAAGGCGACTTCCTCTCCCTCGATGCGTCGCTGATCCACGTCGACGTCGTGGAGTTCGAGTCGCTCATCGCCACCGGCACGGCGGAAGCGCTCGATCCGGCGACGCGGCTCTACGGAGGCGATTTCCTCGACGGCTTTCAGATCGATGAAGAGCGCTTCGATCAATGGGTGATCGCCGAGCGCGATCGTTTGCACCGCCTGGCGTTACGCGCACACGCACAACTCATCGAGCAACTCAGCCGCAATGACGCGCTCGACGAAGCGATCGCCGTCGCGCAACGCTCGCTGCGCATCGATCCGCTGCAGGAGGCGATGCATCGCTCGCTGATGAAGCTCTACATCCGCAGCGGCGATCTCCTCAACGCGCTGCAGCAGTTCGACACCTGCGCGCGCCTCCTCCGCCGCGAGCTCGACGTCGAGCCCGACGCCGAGACGAAGGCCGTGCAGCAGGAAGTCATTCAACTCCGCAAGAAACGCGTCTCGCCCACCGCCACGGAGCGCGACGCGCAGAGAACCGTGCTTGTCGTCGAAGACAACGTCCTCAATCGCGAACTGACGAACGCGCTCCTCAAGACCGCTGGCTACCGCGTGCTGCTCGCCAAAGACGGCGCCGAGGCGCTGATGCTCGTCGGACGCGAGCCGGTCGACCTCATCCTCCTCGACATCGACCTCCCCTTCATTGACGGCCACAAAGTCCTCGAAGCGCTGCACGACAAAGGCATCCAGGTCCCGGCGATCTTCGTCTCCGGCCTCCCCGGTGAAGAGCCCGAGGTAAAAGCGTTCCAGATCGGCGCCGCGGATTTCATTCGCAAGCCAGTGAAGAACACGGTGCTGCTGGCGAGAGTCGCGAAAGTGTTGAAGTAGCGCGGCGCTAAGACTCAACGGCGATTTCTTCGCAGATCGCGAGAATTTCCTGTCCCCTCTCCCCGCCGCAGCTTCATCGCGGTGGGGAGAGGGGACCGAAAAACGCGATCGCATTGGTTGCGGCTCGCCGCGCTAAGAGGACGGCCGAGGCGGCCGTCGCCACACAGAAGCGGAGACGAAAGCGGAACAGCTCTTACATAAAGCTCTTCGGCCGATCATCCAACCGCGTCGCGAGATCGATCATCGCCGCGAGGTAGATCGGTTCGTCGGCGTGGAAGTCGAATGGTTTCTTGAGCTCGGACGCGCGGAGGACGACGCGGCTGGCGTCGGCGTCGACGAAGACGTCGTCGATCGTCCGGACCGCGGCTTCGGTCCGCTTCTCCCCCTCGACGATGATCACTCGCTTGTTGGTGATGTAGATCGTGGTCGTTGATCCGTCCGCGCCGCGGAGCGGGACCGAGTAGAGGCAGTGCTCGTTCATGCCGAGGGGTAATGGCGTCTCGCAGCGCGGAGCGTTGCGATGATCGATGCCGCGCAGCCGGACGAACTGCGCTTCGGACGAGGTATCCACCGGGACATCCTCGGGCTTGATGGCGAAGCCGTTCTGAATCGCGCGCACGAGTTTCGTTTGCGCGTCGCCGAGGCGGTCGTCGGCGAGTAGGTGCCAAAGGACGGTCGAGTAGACCGCCTGCTTCACCCCTTGCGCGTCTTCGTTGATGAGACCCGCCGCGGAACTGGAACGGTCCATCAGTGTCGCGACTTCGGCGGCACGCTCGGGACCGACGCGCGCAAGCGTCGAGAAACCGACGTGGAGCACGGTTCCGATTGCGGTGTCCGCCCAAACGGCGTACGGCAGATCGAGCTTTTCGTTCTCCCGGAGGACATGCTCGAGCGCCGCATCGGACGGATCCTCGCGAAGCTTCTCGAGGGAACCGGCGAACGCGGCGAGCAATTCGGCGTTGCGCGCTTCGCGCTCCTCGCGCTCTTTGCGGTTCTTCTCCTCGTGGATTCGGATGCCCCGCCGTTTCTGGCTCGCCAGAAAGACCGGAACGCCGGTGAGGATCAGGCCGAAGATGACTTCGACCCAGCCCTGCTTGCCTTTCGTGGCCAGCACGGCGAAGCCGAAGAGGACGAGGATCGCGCCGAGTGCCATCGACGCGACCATCGCCCAGCCGCGCGATGTGCCGTCGACGAACGACGACCAGAAGGGCGTCGAGGCGATGGAGCGCAACGGCGGCAGCGCCGGCGTGCGGATCGCGCGCAGATCCGCCGAATAAAAGATCTCCGGCCGGTGACGCGTGAACTCTCCTGTCGGAGAGGTGCTCAGCTCGGGCGTCTCATCGATCGAGGAGAGCTCCCGGCGGCGGCTGACGGCGTAGCGGAAGAGAGAGTTACCCAGCGATTTCTGTACAGTAAAACTCATGCCGCGCTCAACAGGTGCGTAACTCGTGCCTGCTCGGAGTTCCCTTCTCTTCCACCCATCGTAGAGGCCGCGTTTTGAGAGTAGGCTGCGCAGGAAAAAAGAGGAGGCTTTTGATGAATATCCCTGAATTTTTCGTCCAGCGCTGGGAGAGCGAGCAGCCGGCGTTCGGCAAGGTGATTCGCGCGCTGCCCGAGCAGATGGGCTACCGCCCCCACGAACGCTCGAACTGCGCCGGCGATCTCGCCTGGCAACTCGTGGAGGAGCAGCGTCTCCTCAGCAGTCTTCTCGATACGGGAGTGATCAACTGGGAGACCCGTCCGCGGCCCGAGACCGTCGGCGAGATCAGCGCGGCGTGGGACGTCGCCACGGACGCGCTCCGCGAGCGCCTGAAGACTCTCGATCAAGCGAAGTACGACGGCCCGTCCGAGTTCATCATGCCCGGTCAGCCGGCCTGGAAAGACACCGTCGGCAATATGCTCTGGGGCTTCCTCTTCGACATGGTCCACCACCGCGGACAGCTCAGCACCTACATCCGTCCGATGGGCGGCAAGGTGCCTGCGATTTACGGACCGTCTGGCGACGACAACGGATAGCGGATCAACCCCTGTCATCCCGAGCCGGCCCGGCCGGCAGCGTCGGTTGGCCAAGCCTGCGTCACGCCTTTCGATCTGAATCGCCGGCCTCGCTGAGAGGGATGACATCTTCGATGTCATTAGAAGCGTAGCGAGGGATGACAGGTTAGCGGATCACTCGATTCGCTTCCCCGGAACTTCCCGCCCGCCCTGCTTCAGCGTGAGCGACGTCGCCGGTCCGCTCTCGCCGAGCGTGAAGACGAGACGCGCCGCGACGCCGACGGTGTCGAATTCCGTCGCGCTCGCTGCGACGAGCGAGAGCTTCGGCTGTCCCGTTGCCTGCGCCTTCAGCGCATCGCCCTCGTGCGTGATCGTGATGACGAAGGTCGGCGCAAGCTCATAGCGGCCGACGTAGCGATCGAGGTCCAGCCGGAGCTTTTCTCCCGCCGGTTTCGAAAGCTGTTCGAGCTTCTCCGTGGCGTTCGTATTCTTCGGATTCAGCTCCAGCGATTTCTTGTAGTTCGCGATCGCGTTGTCGCGATCGCCGTGGACCATGTAGGCCTCGCCGAGGCTGTCGTAGGTGTTGGCGCTGAGCGGATACATCTCGATGTTCAGTTTGAAGATGGCGATGGCGTCGGTGTTCCGGCCCTGGGCGAGCAACGTGTAGCCGAGGCGATTGAGGTCGCCCTCGTTGAAATCGTATTCGTCGGGCTTCGTCCGCTTCAGCTCGCGATAGTCGTCGATCGCCTTTTCAACGCCTGTCTGCATGTTCGACATCACGGCGTCGATGACCGACTTGCGCGGACCCCGCGGAGCGATGCCGTGCAGAATGCTCAGCGCGCCCGCGGCAATCTCGTCGAGCTTGTCGCCGCGCGAGGTGTTGTCGAGCAGCACGACCACCTCGCGCGTGTCGGGCACGCGCACGATCACCGTGCTGAATCCGTTGATGCCGCCGTTGTGGCGGATCGTCTTCACCTCAGTCTTGCCGTCCTGCAGCTTCAACGGCCCCACCGCCCACCCGAACGCGTAGTTCTGCAGCGCCGGGGTGTACATCGTCGCCTTCAGTTCCTCGGAGAGCAGCGTCGTTTCGTACAGCGCGCGATCCCAGCGGTAGAGATCCTCGACCGTCGAGTAGAGCGAGCCCGCGGCATACGGGATCGACATGTCGAGGTACGCGGCATTGCGATAGCCGTCCGGCGTGAGCTCGTAGCCCGTCGCGCGCTTCGGAAGGATCGTCGCCCAATGGTCGTAGCCACTGTCCTTCATGCCGAGGGGATCGAAGATGCGCTGGCGCAGCACCTCTTCGTACGTCTTGCCGGTGACGCGCTCGATAATCGCACCGAGGAGGAAGTAGCCGGAGTTGTCGTAGGCGAACTTCGATCCCGGCTCGAACTCGAGATCTCCGCTCGTCTGCGCCTTTACGAACTCGGCGACCGTATAAGGTTCCCGCGAGACCTTCTGGAAGAATCCAGGCTGGTTCGTGTAGCTCGGAATTCCCGACGTGTGCGTGAGCAGATGCCGGATCGTCACGCGATTGCCGGTGTCGGCGCGATAGTCGGGAAGATAGGTCGTCATCTTCTCGTCGAGCTTGATCTTCCCCTCGGCGACGAGCTGCATGATCACCATCGACGTGAACTGCTTGGTGATCGAACCGAGCCGGAACTTCGTGTCCGCAGCATTCGGAATCTGCCATTCGAGATTCGCGAATCCATAACCCTTTTTCAGGATCACGCCATCGCGATTGGCGACGAGCGCAGACCCGTTGAATTGCTTCAGCGCGTTGTACTTCGCGAAAAACGAATCGAGGTCGTCCTTCTTCGAGGCACCGAAGGCCGACAACGCGACGAGCAGAAGAGCGAGAACGGAGAGGCGGACGCGAGTTTTCATGCGAACGCCATTATCTGACGGAAGGGCGCATCGTGGAGCCGGCCAGCGGCGGCAACGAAACCGAGGGACTTACGTTTGCACTGTTGACCGCGTTCGTGCGCGACTGCCCATCCACAGCAGCACCACACCGATCGCGCAGGCAGCGGGACAGATGAGCAGGGAATAGCGCATCTGTTCCGGGTTCGTCGTCACGCCGAGGATGTCGCTCACTTTGCCGATCAGCGGTGAGCCGATGCCGTAGGCGATGATGTTGACGAGCGCGAAGAAGATGCCGATGCCGAGGCCGCGGAGGTGCGGGCCGGCGATGTCGTGGACGTCGGCGGTGGCGGGGCCGACCCACATCACCGCAAGCGCGTAGAGCACGACGTTCGCGGCGACCAGGACGTAGATCTGATTCGTGAAGAGCAGCGCGATCCAGAGCGGGATGGAGGCGATCGCGCCCCAGGCGGTGAAGGCCATGCGTCCGCCGCCGAAGCGGCGGCTGAAGCCGTCGGAAAGATAGCCGCCGAAGATCATCGCCGGGATGCCGACGCAGATCGCCAGCAGAAAGCCGCCGATGCCGATCGCGCGCAGGCTGATGTGGTGCACGCGCACGTAGTACGCCGAGGCCCAGATGCCGAGATTGTTCGAAGCAAGACCGTAGAACGCGTAGCCAAAGAAGAGATAGAGCAGCGCCGGCGAACGGAAGATCGCGGTGATGCTCGTGCTGCTCTGCATCGCCGCGGTTGATTCGGTCCGGCCGCGCTGCGGCTCGCGCAGCAGGAAGACGACCACTGCGACGAGCAGTCCCGGAAATCCGATCAGATAGAACGCCTGGCGCCAGCCGATGTCCTGCCCGATCCATCCGCCGAGAAGAAACGCGAGACCTCCTCCGATGGCGATGCCCGACGAGTAGACCGATTGAACCGTCGCCCGCATGCGCGTCGGAAAGTAATCGCTGAGCAACGAGAGCGCAGCCGGTCCGAGTGTCGCCTCGCCGAAACCGACCATCACGCGGCAGAAGAAGATCGTCCAGAAGCTGTCGGCGAATCCGGTGAGACCGGAGAACAAGCTCCAGATCGCGAGCCCGATCGCGATGAGGTTCTTGCGCGAAACGCGATCGGCGAGAAATCCGAACGGAACGCCGAGCAGCGTGTAGAGGATGACGAACGATGTCGTGCCGAGCAGCGCGAGCTGCAGATCGGTAAAGTGCATCTCCTTCTTGATCGGAGTGAAGAGGATGTAGATGAGCGTCCGATCGAGAAAGTTGAGGACGTAGACCGCGGTGAGGACGGCGAGGACGTACCAGGAGTAAGGCGCGACGCGCTCGTTGTCGGTGGGCATCACGCGATAGTGTAACGCGAGATACTGACCGGGCGGCCGGTAATTCAGATCGCAGTTTGCAGGTCGCGGATCGCAGCGGGATCTTGCGAATGGCGTGGACCTCGGCTACGGATCATGTTCGAAAGCACTCCGACAGGCGAAGAACGATCGTCGCTCGAAGAATCCCTGCGATCCGCGATCTATTTCAGCGCCATCCCCTCAGCAATCCGCGCGAGCGTCGTCACGCGCCGGCCGAGCTGGGCGAAGCGGGGATCGTCCGTTTGTCCGCGGACGTAGCGGGCATAGATCTGCTGGATCACGACCGCCAGCTTGAAGACGGCGAAGACTTCGTAGACGCCGATGCCTTCGAGATTGCGTCCGGAACGTGACGCGTAGCACGCGAGGATCTCGTCGCGACCGAACCAGCCGGGGCGCGTCGTCACGGTGGCGATGGCGTCGTCGCCGGCGGAGACGGCGTGAACCCAGTAGCAAAGAAGGATGCCGATATCGACGAGCGGATCGCCGATCGCGCTCATCTCCCAGTCGAAAACGCCGACGAGTTTCTCCGGATGCACGGCGTCGAGCATGACGTTGTCGAGTTTGTAGTCGCCATGGACGAGCGATGGGGTCGCGGGATCGGCGGGCGTGTGTTGCTCGAGCCACGCGGCGAGAGATTCCATCTCCGGAATTTCGCTGGTCTTCGATCCGTGCCAGCGCTCGGTCCAGCCGCGAATCTGCCGCGCAACGAAGCCGGCCGGCTTGCCGAGCGAGTCGAGTCCGTGCGCGCCGACGTCGATCGCGTGCAAGTCGGCGAGCGTGTCGACGATGCTCGCGCTGATGCGTCCGCGCAACGCGACGTCGCCCGCGATCGGCGGCGGCTCGTCGTTGCGGATCACGATTCCGCGACGCCGTTCCATGACGTAGAAGACCGAGCCGATGACGCCCGTGTCTTCGCACAACAGGAGCGGCCGCGGCGCGAGCGGAAAGTGCGCGTGCACGGCCGACAGCACGCGACTCTCGCGCGCCATGTCATGCGCCCGCGGCGGCACCGGCCCGAACGGCGGACGTCGCAGCACCATCTCCGTTTCTCCGAAACGCACGAGGTACGTGAGGTTCGAATGTCCACCCGGAAACTGCTCGACCTGCATCTCCGCGGCGCCGAGGTTCGGCAACTCGCGACGCAGATACTCGGCGAGGCGTTGCCAATCGAGGTTCTCGCTGGTGCGGACCGGACGGGTGTCCAACATGAGTGGGCAGTATGCAGTACGCAGTGGGCAGGAGCGAGATCCAACCGCTTCGCGCGAATCCTCATGGAAAACCCATGGAGGGCGGGCTTATAGCCCGCCGGTTTGGGGACGCCAAACCAATGAACACCCCCGCCCAGAATCGGCGGGCTATAAGCCCGCCCTCCATGGCGCGTGTTGTTTACTTCGTTCTCAACACCCGCGACACCACGCCTGGCAAGAACCGTTTGAGCAGGATCGCCCAGATCTCGATTCCGCCGACGCGGATCTCTTCCTTCCCCTTCGCCACGGCGTCGAGGATCTTCGGTGCGACCTGCTCCGGGAGCATCGCCTTCTTGTGCGTTTCGTCGAGTTGGCCGTGGCGCGTGCCGTCGGCGCGGAGGGCGTTCTCGGAGACTTTCGTGCGGACGTAGCCGGGGCAGACGATGGTGACGCGGATGCCGTCCTTGGCGTTCTCGGCGCGCAGCGCGTCGAAGAATCCGTGCAGGGCGTGCTTCGATGCGGCGTAGGCGGAGCGCGTGGGGATGCCGACGTAGCCGATGACGCTGCTGATGGGAACGATGTGTCCCGACTTCCGCGCGAGCATCGATGGCAGCACCGCTTTCGTGAGCGCGACGGTGCCGAAGTAGTTGATCTCCATGATCGCGCGATCGATGGCGATCGGCGTTTCGGCGACGAGCGAGCGCTGGCTCACGCCGCCGCTGTGCACGAGGATGTCGACCTCTCCAACCGACTTCGCTGCGTTGACGATCGCTTCGGAATCGGCGAGATCGAGCGGCACGACACGATGATGATCGGGATTCGCGCAAAGTCCGCGCACGCGCTCGAGTTCCGCGGCATTGCGCGCGGAGAGCACGACGCGCGCGCCCTCGCGACTCCACGCGATCGCCAGCGCTTCGCCGATCCCGGAGGAGGCGCCGGTGATCCAGACGGTCTTGCCGGTGAAACGATCAGCCATGATGAATCCCTATGCTCCAGCTGTCATCCCGAGCGTAGCGAGGGACCTGGGTGGGAGGGCGGTGCGCAACTCGCTCCTCGAGCCGCACACCCGCCCAGGTCCCTCGCTCGACGCTCGGGATGACAGCCATCACTTCCCCCGCATCACATTCCTCGCGATGACCATCCGATGCGTCTCCGATGGCCCATCGTAAATCCGGAATGCACGCGCCTCGCGATAGAACGTTTCGAGCGGCAGATCCGAGGAGATGCCGAGGGCGCCGCAGACCTGCACGGCGCGATCGATCACGCGATTCACGGCTTCGGCAACGAAGACTTTACAGATCGACGATTCGTGGCGGATGTCGCTTCCCTCTTCGTGCTTGCGCGCGGCGTCCATGACCATGAGACGCGAGGCGTGGAGATCGATCTCGGAGTCGGCGATCATCCATTGGATCGACTGATGTTCCGCCAGCTTCTTGCCGAACGCGTCGCGCTCGCTCGCGCGCGCGATGGCGATCTCCAGCGAGCGCTGCGCCGCACCGAGCCAGCGCATGCAGTGCGTGAGTCGCGCGGGAGTGAGGCGGACCTGGGCCATGCGGAATCCGTCACCGATCTCGCCGAGGACGGCGGAGTCGGGAACGAAGACATCGTGAAATTCGAGCTCGCAATGGCCGCCGAGTCCGTGACCACCCATCGTCGGGACGGCGCGGATGAATTGATAGCCGGGTGTGTCCGTCGGAACGAGGAACATCGTGACGCGGCGATGCGGTGGCGCATCGGGATCGGTGACCGCCATGACGATCGCGAACGACGCGCCTTCGGCGCCGGTCGCAAACCACTTCCTTCCGTTGAGGATCCAGCCGCCATCGGCTCGCGTCGCGCGCGTCTGCATCATCGTCGGATCGGAGCCCGCGCCGGGCGCCGGCTCCGTCATCGCGAAGGTCGAGCGGATCTTGCCGTCGATCAGCGGGAGCAACCAACGCTCGCGCTGAGCGTCGTTGGCGAACAGCGACAGCAGGTGCATGTTCCCTTCGTCCGGCGCGGAACAATGCAGCGCCAGCGGCCCGAGCAAGCTTCTTCCCGCCTGCTCGAACAGCACGCACATCTCCTCGGTGCCGAGTCCGAGTCCGCCGTACTCGACCGGCAACTGCGGACCGTAGATGCCCGCCGCCCGCGCCTTCGCGCGCAGCGACGCGATCAACTCATCCGATACCGGCAGCGATTCCGCGGGAATCACGTCGTCGCGTACGAATGCGGCCACGCGATCCCGCAGCACGTCGAGGTCAGTACTCATAGCAACGACTCATTGCAGATTCTCGAAAATCGTCGCCGCGCCCTGGCCGCCGCCGACGCACATCGTGACCATGCCGTAGCGCGAGCCGCGGCGACGCATCTCGCCGAGGATCTGCACCGTGAGCTTCGCGCCGGAAGCGCCGAGCGGATGGCCGAGCGCGACCGCGCCGCCATTGACGTTCACCTTCGACTCGTCCATCCCGAGCTCGCGCATCACCGCCAGCGCCTGACACGAAAACGCTTCGTTGAGCTCGATGAGGTCGATGTCGTTCAACGTGAGACCGGCGCGCTTGAGCGCTTTCGGCACGGCGACGACGGGGCCCATGCCCATGATCTCCGGCGGTACGCCACCCACGGCGAACGACACGAAGCGCGCGAGCGGCTTCAGTCCCAGTTCTTCGGCGCGTGCGCGCGACATCACGATCACCGCGGCGGCGCCGTCCGAGGTCTGGCTGGAGTTGCCGGCGGTGACGACGCCATTGGCGTGAAAGGCGGGCTTCAACTTCGCCAGTGCTTCGACGGTCGTATCGGCGCGCGGACCTTCATCTTTGTCGAACGTGAACTTCTGCGTTCCTTCGAGCTCGACGAGCTCGACGTCGAGCGGCACGATGCCGTCGTCGGCGAATTTTCCCGCGGCCTGCGCGGCGAGCGCCTTCTGATGGCTGCGCAGCGAATAGGCATCGGCCTCTTCGCGCGTGATGCCGTACTTGCGCGCGACGTTCTCCGCGGTGAGTCCCATGCTCAGATAGACGTTCGGCCGTTCCTCGACGAGCGTCGGATTCGGACGGAAGCGGCCGGTGCCGCGCACCATGCTCATCGACTCCGTGCCGCCAGCGAGGATCTGATCGGCCATGCCGGACATGATCCGCTCCGCGGCCATGGCGATGGTCTGCGAGCCGGAGGAGCAGAAGCGATTGACGGTCACCGCGGGCACGCTGTCGGCGAGTCCGGCACGCAACGCGGCGATGCGCGCGACGTTGCTGCCCGACTCCGCCTCCGGCGCCGCGCAGCCGAGGATCACGTCGTCGAGCTCCAGCTCCGGCATGCGCGCCATGAGCGCGCGGATGACTTCCGCGGCCATGTCGTCAGGACGCGTGGTGCGCAAGGCGCCGCGCGGGGCCTTTCCGACGGCGGTGCGTTTCGCGGCAACGATGACTGCTTCGTGCATGATTCCTCCGGAGGGGCTAGGGGCTGGGGACTAGGGGCTAGGAGTCTCTCGCCCCCAGCCTCCAGCCCCTAATCCCTAGCCTCAGTTTCGCAACGGTTTGCCCTTCTCCAACATGTACTGAATCCGCTCGATCGTCTTCGGCTGCGACGCGAGCTCGACGAACGCTTCGCGTTCGAGGTCGAGGAGATACTGTTCGTCGACCCATTGTCCGCTCGAGAGTGCGCCGCCGCAGAGGACGTGGGCGAGCTTGCCGGTGAGGAAGGCGTCGTATTCGCTGGCGTAGCCGCCCTGTTGCAGAACGAAGATCGCGGCTTTCAACGCGGCGCGGGCGTCGCGGCCGGCGGCGTAGCAGCTGCGGTCGCGGACCGGCGCGGCGTAGCCGGCGGCGTCGAGCGCGAGCACTTCCTGCTTCGCTTCGTGGAGCAGGTGATCGCGATTCATCACGATGCGATCCGCCTCGCCGAGGAATCCGAACGACCGCGCTTCCTCGGCGCTCGACGAGACTTTGCCGAACGCGATTGTCTGCATCACGCTTTGCAGCGGAGGAACCGGATCGGCTCCCGGCGTCTGCTTGATCTCCGCGGAGACGATGCGGCGCACGAGCTCCTTGCAGCCGCCGGCGCCGGGGATCAATCCCACGCCGGCTTCGACGAGCCCCATGTACGACTCCGACGCCGCGACGATGCGCGCGCCGGCCATGGCCACTTCCGCGCCACCTCCGAGCGTGCGCCCGAACGGCGCCGTGACGACCGGCTTCGCGCAATAGCGCACTCGCATCAGCGCGTCCTGCGTCGCCTTCACCGCCGCGCCAACATCGCCGGCCACCGTTTTCAGATTCGCACCGACGCAGAAGTCGGCGCCCTGGTTGCCGATGACGAGACCCTTCCAGTCGCCGCGCTCGACTTCATCGACGGCCTCGTTGAGCATCGCCTGGATGTCGGCGTCGAGCGTGTTCATCTTCGTGTGGAACTCGAGACAGAGCACGCCGTCGCCGAGGTCCTTGAGACTCGCGCCTTTGTTGTGCGCGATCACCTGCATCGACGCGAGATCGATCGCTTTCGGATCGACAGGAACGGAGACGTAGCTCCTCGCCACCGGATCCCAGGCGCCGCTTTCTGAATAGAACGACGTCGCACCGGTGGCGAGCATCTCGCGCACCCACGGTGCTACGGTCTCGCCGTTCGCTTCCATGGCGTTCGCGGTCTCGGCGACGCCGAGCGCGTCCCAGAGCTCGAACGGTCCGAGGTCGTGGGAAAAGCCCCAACGCACCGCGCGATCGACGCTCGGGAGATCGTTGCTGATCTCCGGCACGCGGCGCGAGGCATATCCGAGCGCGCCGTAGACGACGTGCCGCGCCATCGCGCCGGCGCGATCGTCCTGCGCGAGCACGAACTTCAACCTCGGCGCGAGATCGCGAGTCTTCGCCGCCTCGGCCAGCGACGGAATCTCCGGCTCGCGACGCGCGCGATACTCGCCGCTCACGAGATCGAGCGAGAGGATTTCCTTGCCGCCCTTCTTGTAGAACCCCTGCCCGCTCTTGTCGCCGAGGCGTCCCTTTTCGGTCTGGCTCTTGCGCAGCGCTTCGACGCGTGGCGATGCGAGGATTTCGCGCGTCTCGTCGTGCTCGATGAGGCCGTAGAGGTTCGAGGCGACAGCGCTGGAAACGTCGAGGCCGACGAGATCCTGCAGACGGAACGCGGCGGTCTTCGGACGTCCGATGAGCGGACCGGCGATGGCGTCGGTCTCTTCGACGGTGTAGCCGTTGGCGACGGCGAAGTCGACGACCGACGCGCCGCCGACCGACGCGAGGCGGTTGGCGATGAAGTTCGGCGTGTCCTTGGTGAGCACGACCGACTTGCCGAGACGCTCTTCCGCGAAGCGACGCACGAAGTCAACGACATCGGCGCTCGTGTCCGGTGTCGGAATCACTTCGAGCAGCTTCATGTAGCGCGGCGGGTTGAAAAAATGCGTGCCGAGGAAGTGCTTGCGAAAATCATCGGATGCGCCGGCGGCGATCTTCGCGATCGGGATGCCCGAGGTATTGCTGGAGACGATACTACCGGGCTTGCGCAGACGATCGATGCGCGCGACGAGCTCGCGCTTCGGCTCGAGGCTTTCGACGATCGCTTCGACGATCCAGTCCGCCTCGCCGATCCAGGCTTCATTCGCGTCGAGCGTGCCGATCGTGACGAGGTTGGCGGTGTCGGGCGTGAAGAACGCCGCAGGCGTGTTCTTCTTGAGGCGCGCCAATGACGCGGCGACGATCTGCTGCGTGACGTCGAGCAGATAGACCGGAATGCCGGCGTTTGCAAAGTGCGCGGCGATGCCGCCGCCCATGGTGCCCGAGCCGATGACGAGCGCCCGCTTGATGGTGTGGTTAAACAATCGTTCCCCCTCCGTCGACGATGATCGTCTGTCCGGTGATGTAGCTCGAAGCGTCGCTGGCGAGAAAGAGCGCGACGCCTTTGAGCTCGCCCGCCGCGCCGACGCGCGGAATCGGATTGCGCGCGACGATCATCGGCTCGACGACGTCGATGACCGGATCGGCGAGCCGCGAGTGAAAGAATCCCGGCGCGATGGCGTTGACGCGGACTCCGTCCGCGCCCCACGTCGCCGCGAGTTCGCGCGTCAGTCCCATGAGTCCGGCCTTGCTGGCGACGTAGCCGGCGTAATGCGGTCCGTGCGCGGCGGAGCGGAGTCCGGAGATCGAGGCGACGTTGATGATCGAGCCCGATTTCCGTTTCAACATTTCGCGCCCCGCCGCCTGCGAGAAGACGAACGCGCCGGTGAGGTTCGTGTCGAGCACGCGCTGCCATTTCTCGAGCGGCATGGTCTCGGGGCGTTCGCCCCAGGAGATGCCGGCGTTGTTGACGAGGATGTCGATGCGACCGAACACCGCCATCGTCGCGTCGACGACGGCCTGGACGTCCACCACATTCGCGACGTCGCACACGTGTCCTTCGACGCGGAATCCGCGCGCACGCATCTCGTCGATCGCCGGCGTCAGCCACTGCTCACGCCGCGCACACAGCATGATCGCCGCACCCGCCTCCGCAAGCCCCTCGGCCATCTCGAGACCCAACCCCCGCGAACCGCCGGTGATGATGGCCACGCGACCCGCGAGATCGAAGAGTTGCTGTACGGACGAGCTCATGCGCGCGAATTGTAGTGCCGGCCGTGGTGCCAATCTTCTGTCATCCCGAGCGTCGAGCGAGGGACCTGGGTGGGCGGGCGGCGCGCAACATGAGACTCGTGCCACCCCGCCGCCCAGGTCCCTCGCTCGACGCTCGGGATGACAGGCTCGATTACTGCTCCCAGCCCCCACCCAGCGCGCGATAGAACCTGACGAGTGCGATCAGCCGATCCCGTCGCGTTCTTGCGAGCGCGTTCTCCGCAACGAACAACTGTTGCATCGCGTCGAGGACTTCGAAATACGCGGAGAGGCCCGAGTCGTAGCGAAGGTTCACGAGGCGCACGGCTTCTTCGTTCGCGTGCAACGCGCGTTGGCGTGCCTGTTCGGCGACGGCGAGTTTGTCGAGTGCGACGAGCGAGGACGAGGCGTCGGCGAGGGCGCTGGTGACGGATTGCTCGTACTCGGCGACCGCGCGATCGAATTGCGCGACGGCGACGCGACGCTGATTGCGCAGGCGTTCGGCGTTGAAGATCGGGCCGAGGAGTCCGGCCTGGATGTTCCAGACACGGCCTTCGCTGAAGAGCTCGGAGAGATCGGAGCTCTGCACGCCGAGGAGTCCGGTGAGCGAGAGCGTCGGATAGAACGCCGCTTGCGCCACGCCGACGTTCGCGTTCGCCGCGATCAGTGCCTGCTCCGCCGCGCGCACGTCGGGACGCCGCAGCAGCAGCGCGGATGGAAGTCCCGCGGGAACCGCCGGCGGAATCGGTTGCGCCGCGAGCGACGCGCCGCGCGCGATGGGACCGGGCATGCGTCCGAGAAGAACATTGAGATCGTTCTCCGTGGCGACGATTTCGCTCTCGATCAGCGGGATCTGCGCCGCGGCATTGGCCAGCAACGCCTCGGCGCGATTCGTTTCGAGTGCCGAGGCCGTGCCGCCTTCGAGTCTGCGTCCGAAGAGATCGTACGTGCTCTGAAATGCGCCGGTCGTTCGTTTGGCGATGTCGAGCTCTTCGTCGAGCTCGCGCAAATCGAAGTACGCCGACGCGACTTCAGACACGAGCGCGAGCCGCACGGCGCGCTGACCTTCCTCACTCGCCAGGTACTGCGCGCGCGCCGCTTCGTTGAGCCGGCGGATGCGACCCCAGAGATCGATCTCCCAGCCCGCGGCGACATTCGCCGCAATCGCGCCACCCGTGTCGCCACCCTCGCGTCCGTATCCCGTCCGCGCCTGGTAATCCACCTCGGGATAGCGTGCCGCGCCGGCAATGCCGTAGCGCGCACGCGCTTCTTCGACGCGAGTCGCGGCGATGCGCGCGTCGTAGCCGTTGCGCAGCGCCTCTTCGATCAGCGATCGCAACACCGGATCGCCGAACACGTCGAACCATTTCGCATCCGCGAGCGATGTGGCGTCGGGAGTCGCCGTCGCACCGTAGAGCTGATCGGGAACGGCGACAACCGGCTTCTGATAGTTGGGGCCGACGGTGCAGGACGTGAGGGCGAGCACCATAAACACCGCGCACAGCGCAGGCCCCCGCACGTCATCCCGAGCGATAGCGAGGGACCTGGGAGGGTGTGCGGCAGAATGCGCGCTCCTCGATCCACACACCCGCCCGGGTCCCTCGCTAACGCTCGGGATGACATCTGTGTGTGTATCGCTCTCGTGTGTAGAACCCACTCCTCGCTTCATCAGTGCGCTCCCTCGACCGCGATTTCCGCGAGCGCTTCTTCTTCCGCGCGCTTCGCGGCCAGCCTCTTCTCCGTCCTCGCGATGCGCTCCACGACGACGTACAACACCGGGATGAGAAAGATCGCCAGCATCGTCGCGGCGAGCATGCCGGAGATGACGACCGTGCCGAGGATCTTGCGGGCCGCCGCGCCCGCACCGCTGGCCATCCAGAGCGGGACGCAGCCGAGGATGAACGCGAACGACGTCATGAGAATCGGCCGGAGACGCAGCTTGGCGCCCTCGAGCGCCGCGCTCACGAGATCGCGTCCCTTTTCCAGCTCCGCTTTCGCGAACTCGACGATCAGGATCGCGTTCTTTGCCGCGAGGCCGATCAGCACGACGAGACCGATCTGCCCGTAGACGTCGAAGTCGAACTTGCGCAGCAGCAGTCCGACGAACGCGCCGAACACGGCGATTGGAACCGAGAGAAGGACGCTGAACGGCAGCGACCAGCTCTCGTAGAGTGCGGCCAGAATCAGGAAGACGAAGATCATCGACATCGCGAAGACCCGCCCCGTCGTTCCTTCGGCTTGCTTTTCCTGATACGAAAGATCCGACCAGTCGTAGCCCATCTCGCGCGGCAACGTCTTGCGGGCTACGTCTTCCAGCGCCGCCATCGCCTGTCCCGAGCTGTAGCCGGGCGCCGCGGCGCCGGTGATCTGCGCCGCGCGATAGAGATTGAAACGCTGGATGTATTCCGGCCCCGAGGTCTTGCGGATCGTGGTCACCGCCGAGAGCGGAACCATGTTGCCGTCGTTGTTGCGCACGAAGAACTTGCCGATGGAATCCGGCGTCAGCCTCTCCTCGGCTTCCGCCTGCAGGAAGACGCGCCACTGGCGGCCAAAGCGATTGAACTGATTGACGAACGAGCCGCCGAGGAAGGTTTGCAGAGTCGAATAGATCTCGTTGACCGGCACGCCTTGCTTCAGAGCCTTGTCGCGATCGACATCGACGAAGACCTGCGGGACAGCGGCGCGGAACGTGGAGTTCACGTTCACCAGCTCGGGGCGCTTGCGCGCTTCTTCGAGAAACTTGTCGAGATTGTCGGCCAGGAACGAGACCGGTCCGCCGCTGCGGTCCTGCAGCCAGAGCGAGAACCCGCCTGCCGTGCCGAGGCCCGAGATCGACGGCGGTTGAAAGGCGAACACCGTCGCCTCCGGGATCTCTTTGCGAAACCGGCCATTGAGCTCCTGCACGATGTCTCCGGCGACGCGGCCGGATCGCTCGTGCCACGGCTCGAGCTGCGCGAAGAAGAATGCGTTGTACGACGCCGACACGCCCGAGAGCAGGCTGAAGCCGGCGATGGTGTTGTAGTACTGCACGCCCGGCGTCTTGCCGAGAATCTTCTCGACCTTCTTCGCCACGGCGTCGGTGCGCTGCAGCGACGCCGCATCCGGCAGCTGCACGTTGATCAGCATGTAGCCCTGGTCTTCCTGCGGGATGAAACTGCCGGGCAGTTTCTTGCCGATGAGCACCGCCAGCAGCGAAAAGCCGAGGAGCAGCGCCACGGCGATCATCGATCTGCGGATGAGCAGCGCCGAGACCTTGATGTAGCCGTTCGAGAAACGATCGAAGACGCGATTGAAGCCGCCGAAAAAGCGAGCGAGCGGGCTCGTGGAATGCTTGCGCGGCCGCAGAATGAGCGCCGAGAGCGCCGGCGACAACGTCAGCGCGTTGAACGCGGAGATCAGCACCGACACCGCGATCGTCACGGCGAACTGTTGGTTGAGACGTCCCTGGATGCCGCCGAGGAAGGCCACGGGGAGGAAGACCGAGGAGAGGATGACGGCGATGGCGACGACCGGTCCCGACACTTCCTTCATCGCCTGAATCGTCGCGGCGCGCGGGGCCATCCCTTCTTCGATGTGATGCTCGACCGCCTCGACGACGACGATCGCATCGTCCACGACGAGTCCGATCGCCAGCACGAGTCCGAAGAGCGAAAGGGTGTTGATCGAAAATCCGAGCAGCGGGAAGACCGCGAACGTTCCGATGAGTGACACCGGCACGGCCACGATCGGAATCAGCGTGGCCCGCCAATTCTGCAGGAAGAGGAAGACCACGAGGATGACCAGCAGCATCGCTTCGATCAGCGTGGAGCGGATCTCGCGAATGCCTTCCGTCACCGGACGCGTCGTGTCGAACGACACTCGGTAGTCCATATCCTCGGGGAAACGCTTCTTCAGCTCGTCCATCGTGCGGCGCACGCCGTTCGCGACTTCGAGCGCGTTCGAGCCCGGCGCCTGGAACACGGCGACGTTCGCCGAGGGGTTGCCGTTCAGGCGTCCGCGCTGTTTGTACGAGAGCGCGCCGAGCTCCACGCGCGCGACGTCCCGCACGCGCACGGCGGAGCCGTCGGGATTGAGCCGCACGACGATGTTCGCGAACTCCTCCGGCGTCACCAGCCGTCCCTGCGCGCGCACGGTGTACGTGAATTCCTGTCCGCTCGGGACCGGCTCGGCGCCGACCTGTCCGGCGGGATTCACCGCGTTCTGCTGTTGAATGGCCCGCTGCAGATCGCCGGCGGAGAGTCCGAGCTTGGCCATCTGCTCCGGCTTGACCCAGATGCGCATGGCGTATTCAGAGGTGCCGAAGTTCAGCACCTGTCCGACGCCGGGAACGCGGTAGATCGCGTCGTTGACGTTGATGAGCGCGTAGTTGCTGATGAAGAGCGGGTCGTAGGTTTTCTTCGGCGAGTAGAGCGAGATCAGCATGATCGGCGAGCCCTGGGTCTTGCGATAGGTCAGACCGAACTGGCTGACCTCCGTCGGAAGACTGGGCGTCGCCTGGGTCACGCGGTTCTGCGCGTTGACCTGCGCGGTGTTGCGATCCGTGCCGACGTCGAACGTGACTTTCGTCGTGAACGTGCCGTCGCTGGCGTTGACCGACTGAACGTAAAGCATGTTCTCGACGCCGTTCATCTGCTGCTCGATCGGCGTCGCGACCGACTGCTCGATCGTCAACGCGTCCGCACCCGGGTACTGACCGCTGATTTGAATGAGCGGCGGAACGATGTCGGGAAACTGTTCGACCGGAAGGCCGAAGAGCGCCACGAGCCCGCCCATCAACGTGACGAGCGAGATTACGATGGCGACGACGGGACGGTTGATGAAAAAACGAGCCATATTGAGTTTCCTTCGGTGCTCCGGCGACGCGAACGGTGTTGCTGGTTACTGGTTGCTGGTTGTTTGTGGTGTTTCGTCCAGGCGCCACGGCCCGAGACAACTAGCAACCAGCAACCAGTAACAAATTCACGAGTTTTCTTTGGCGAGTTGCGGCGACACGAGTTGTCCGTTCTTCACCCGCGAGAACCCTTCGACGACCACGCGTTCGCCGGCTGCGAGTCCCTTTTCGATCGTCCACATCGTGCCGACACGGGCTCCGGTCTCGACCGCACGCACCTCGGCTTTGTTGTCGGGTCCGATCACCGCCACCTGCTCGATGCCCTGCATCTCGTTGACGGCGCGTTGCGGCACGAGGAGCGCACCGCGATGGACGGCGGTCGTTCCACGCACCTTCGCAAATTGACCGGGACGCAGCAGGTTGCCGGGATTGGGGAAGAGTCCGATGACCGTGATCGTGCCGGTCTTCACGTCGACGTCGCGGCCGGAGAGCGCGATGTGTCCCTTGTGCGGAAACGTCGTGCCGTCGGAGAGCACCAGCTCGAGCTCCGCGCTGCGCATCGCCGGATCTTTCTCGTACTGCAGGTACTCCTGCTCGCTCATCGGAAAGACGACGCGAATCGGGTCGACCTTCGAGACCGTCGTCAGCACGCTGCTGGGGCTGACGAGATTGCCGACCTGCGCCTGCGCGATGCCGGCGATGCCGGCGATCGGCGAGGTGACGCGCGTCCAGGCGAGGTTGAGGCGCGCGTTGTCGACGACCGCGCGCAACGCACCGACGCTCGCATGCGCGGCGCTGTGTGCCGAGCGCGCGTTGTCGAGCTCCTGCTGGCTGATCGCTTTCTGCGCCGCGAGCGGCTCGTAGCGCGCAACATCGCGATCGGCCTTGGCAAGAATCGACTCCGCCTGCGCGAGGTTCGCGGTCGCCTGCTGCAGCTGCGACTGCAACTGGCGCGCGTCGACTTCGAAGAGCAGTTGCCCGGCGTGCACGTAGCTACCTTCGGTGTAGACGCGGCGGAGCAGATAGCCGTCGACCTTCGGACGGATCTCGGCGTTCACGTCGCCCTGCGTCGTGCCGATCCATTCGCGCACGACCGGCTCGTCGCGCTGAATGACCGACGTCACGACGACACCCGGCGGCGGCGCATCCGGCTTCGCTGCTTCCGACTTGCTGCACGCCACGCCGCTCAACGAGAGGAGTGCGGCTGCGATGACCCACGAACGCTTCATCATTTCTCACCTCTGGCAATGCCGCGACAAATGAAGTCGCGGACGAACTCGACGTCCTCGGCGAGAGGACGCGCTGGTTTCTCTGTCATGCGCTGCATTCCGATGTCGCGAACGACGGAAGCGATGGCGATGGCCACGCGCTCCGCCGGCTCGCCGCGAATCTCGCGCTTCTTCGCCGCGGCCTCGACCATCGTCACCAGCTGCGCGATGTGCGTGCGATACACGGCGTGCTTGCGCAGCCGCCGCTGCCCGAGGGGCTCGGCCATCGCCAGGTAAAGCCGGAAGAACTCCTGCTTTTCCTCGAAATACTGCAGCTGCGTCTCCACGATGCGTCCGAGGGCCTCGGCGAATGTCCCGCCGGCGTCGATCGCTTCACGGATCCGCGTCTGCAGTTCCGAGAACGACAGCGTCATCGTCTTCTCGAGAATGTCCTCGCGCGACTTGAAGTAGAGGTAGACCGTTCCCTTGGCGATCCCCGCCTCGTCGGCGATGTCCTGCACCGTGACATGGTCATAACCTTTGCGCGCCACGACCCGCATCGCGGCATCGCGAATGGCCTGACACCGGAACTTCTCGACGACTTCTTCTTTGGTCGACATGACGATCGTGGCCAGACAACTGACCGGTGCGTCAGTTTACTCCACACGAGCGTCAGCGAAGGACGATGCAAGGAACGTTGCAGGGATGTAACGAAGGAGCGCAGGCTTCCAGCCTGCCGGTCCGCCGACGTCTTGCCGGCCTCCCCGGGTCACGGTAGACAGACCACGGGGAACCCTTGCTCAACGCACGAGCGTCCCCGTCACCTGTCTACCGTCTACCTGCACGTGCCGGCGGACCGGCAGGCAAGGATGCCTGCGCTCCGTTTGCGTCGGCGTGGATAATCGTCCCATGGACGTCGCCCTCCTCTTCACCACTCGCATCGTGCGGCTCTTCGCGTACGGCTTCGTTTCGATCGTGCTGGTGCTTTATCTCTCGGCGATTGGGCTCGATGAGCATCGCATCGGGCTGCTGCTCACGCTCACGCTCGTCGGTGACGTTGCGGTCTCGCTTTATCTGACGACGCGCGCGGATCGGATCGGGCGAAGACGGACGCTCTTCGCCGGTGCGCTGCTGATGGTCGGCGCGGCGATCGTGTTCGCGTTGACGCACGACTTCACGCTGCTGCTGCTGGCGGCGACGATCGGCGTGATCAGCCCGAGCGGGAACGAGGTCGGACCATTCCTCGCGGTGGAGCAGGTCGCGTTGACCGAGGCAGCGGCGGAGCGAGATCGAACGAGCCTGTTCGCCTGGTACAACCTCAGCGGATCGTTCGCGACCGCGGTCGGCTCGCTCGCTGGAGGAGCGCTCACCGGATTTCTGCTGACGCGCGGATACAGCAGCGCCACGAGCTATCGCAGCGTCCTCTTCGGATACGCGCTGCTCGGCCTCGTCCTCGCGGCGTTCTTCGCGCGGCTGTCGCCGAAGATCGAGGGAACGCCGCACGAGTCGGAATCGCGCTCGTTCTTCCGCGTGCAACGTTCGCGCGGCGTCGTCTTCCGTCTCTCGGGACTCTTCGCGCTCGACTCCTTCGCCGGCGGTCTCGTCGTGCAGAGCATCGTCGCCTACTGGTTCGCCCGGCGCTTCGGCCTCAGTCCGGCGATTCTCGGCTCGATCTTCTTCGGCGCGAACGTGCTCGCCGGCATTTCCGCGCTCGCCGCGGCAAGCCTGGCTCGCAAGTTCGGACTGCTGAACACGATGGTCTTCACGCACCTCCCCTCGAACATCCTGCTGCTGCTCGTGCCGTTCATGCCGACGCTGCCGCTCGCGATCGCCGTGCTGCTGCTGCGCTTCTCGATCTCGCAGATGGACGTGCCGACGCGCCAGTCGTACGTGATGGCCGTCGTCGATCCGTCCGAGCGCACCGCCGCCGCGGGAATCACGGGAGTCGCGCGCACGACCGGCGCCGCCCTGGCGCCGATCCTGGCCGTGCCGCTGATCGCTGGGCACGATCACTGGGTGCCGTTCGTCGCGGCAGGCGTGCTGAAGATCGTCTATGACATCGCGCTGCTGTTCGGGATGAGGAAGCAGGCGGACGCGGAGACGGCGTAGTTCTTCGTGCTCGCGGCATGAGCGAGCGACGAGACGCGCGACGCCGCTCGCCCAGCTGGCGGAAGACGTCGGCGGTCTATGACAGTCGATCGATAGAATGTGTGAAATCGTTGCCATTAGTGCAGAACTGTATACACTTTCACACATGAGCTCAAAGCCGGGCAAAGAACGACTCCTGCGCCTGGCTCGCCGGCGCGAATTTGTCTCGGCCGCAGATGTCGCACGCATCAAGATCCACAGTCAGGAACTGAGCCGGGCCGTACGCGCGGGGCTGCTCGAACGCACCGCGCGTGGGCAATACCGTCTCGCCGGCCGGCCGGTCACCGAGAATCATGCGCTCGTCGTGGTTGCGCGCGCGGTACCGCACGGCGTGATCTGCCTTCTCTCGGCGGTGCGCTTTCACGGCATCGGAACGCAGCTTCCGTTCGAGGTGTGGATCGCGATCGAACGGGGAACCCGAGCTCCGTCCATCCGTTACCCGCCGCTTCGCGTTGCCCGCTTCAGCGGATCTGCATTCCGCGAAGGAATCGAGGTTCATCGTCTCGAGGGGCAGGCGGTCCGCGTCTACGGCGTGGCGAAGACTCTCGCGGACCTTTTCAAGTACAGAGGCAAGATCGGTCTGGATGTCGCACTTGAAGCGCTGCGGGAAGCTTGGCGCGAAAAGCGGGTCACGATCGACGAGATCGATCACTTCGCGCGAGTGTGTCGCGTCGAGCGCGTCATGCAGCCGTATCTGGAGTCCCTCGTCGCATGAAAAGCACTCCGCTCCAGCAATCCATCCAAACACGCCTGGTCAGACACGCAAAGCAACTCGGCGTCGAGCCGAATCTCATTCTGGCTCGCTATGCGAACGAGCGCCTGCTCTACCGCCTCTCGCTCTCGCGGCATGCGGAGCGATTCGTCCTCAAAGGCGCGATGTTGCTGCTGGCCTGGCTGGGAGAAACCATCCGACCGACGCGCGACGTCGACCTTCTCGGCTTTGGTGACTTGTCGGATGGCCGTCGTCTCGACGTTTGCCGAAGTGGTGATGATCGACGTCGAGCCGGATGGCATTGTCTTCGAGCCTTCGTCGATTGCCGTAACGCCCATTCGTGAAGAGGACGCGTACGGCGGGAAGCGAGTGACGATCGCCGGACACCTCGGACCGGCAAAGTTGAAAATACAGATCGACATCGGCAGCGGCGATGCGGTCTATCCCGACCCTGAATGGATCGACTATCCCGTGCTTCTCGAGCTGCCGCGCCCGCGGCTGCGGGCCTATCGCCAGGAGACCGCGATCGCGGAGAAACTGCATGCAATGATCGCTCTTGGCTCGAAGAACAGCCGAATGCGCGACTTCTTCGACGTGCATGCACTCGCGTCACGCGAGCCCTTCGACGGACATTCGGTCGCGCGGGCGATCCGGACGACCTTCGAACGACGGGCGACTCCGATTCCCGTGGATGTTCCGCTGGCACTTCGGCGGGAGTTCGCGGCCATCGAAGGAAAACACGCGCAATGGACCGCGTTCGTCCGCAAGAACGGACTGCCTCGCACATCTCTCGACTTCAACCGCGTTATCGCAGAAGTCGCGGTCTTTCTGGCTCCGGTTCTGAAGGGTCTCGCGCGCGACAAGAGTTTCGACGCGACTTGGCCGCCCGGCGGACCGTGGCAGTGAGGGTCGATCACAAGTGTCGGTGGCGCCGACGACGGCCGCGCCGCTCGTCATAGAATCCCTCCGACTCGAAACTACGGAGGCTGTGTTCATGCGTTTGCTCGTGAGGTCGTTGTTCGTTTCGCTCTGTCTGTTCGCCGCGGCGATGCTGTTCGCGGAGAGCCATCCGTTTTCGGTTCACGACATGATGGCCATGGATCGGATCTCCGAGCCGGCGGTGTCGCCGGACGGCAAGTCGGTCGTGTTCGTCGTGCGCAAGACCGACCTCGAGGCGAATCGCGGGCGCAATGATCTCTGGATCGTCGGCGCGGATGGCAACGGCCTTCGGCGGATGACGACCGATCCCGCGAGCGACACGACGCCGCGCTGGTCACCGGATGGGAAGGCGATCTACTTCCTCTCGTCGCGCTCCGGCTCTTCGCAGGTGTGGAAACTTCCGGCCAGCGGTGGCGAGGCGTCGCGCGTCACGAGCCTGCCGCTCGACGTCGGTTCGTACCTCGTTTCGCCGGACGGCAATCTGCTGCTCGTCAGCGCCGAGGTTTTCCCGGGGAAGAGCCTCGCCGAGACGGCGAGCATGGTCGAGGCGAATGCGAAGAAGCAGGCCAGCGGACGGATCTACGACTCGCTGCTCTTCCGCCACTGGGACACCTGGTCCGAGGGACGGCGCAATCATCTCTTCGTCGTGCCCGCGAGCGGGGGCGACGCCGTCGACATCATGCCGGCGTTGAACGCAGACGCTCCGTCGAAGCCATTCGGCGGATCGGAGGAAATCGCGTTCACTCCCGACAGCAAAGGCGTCGTCTTCGCGGCACGCGACGCGGGACGCGAGGAAGCGTGGTCGACGAATTTCGATCTCTATCTCGCGACGCTCGACGGCAAGTCGCTCACCAATCTCACCGCCGCGAACAAGGCCTGGGACACGCAGCCGGCGTTCTCGCCGGACGGCAAGACGCTCGCCTATCTGGCCATGGAGCGCGCCGGATTCGAGGCCGATCGCTTTCGCATCATCCTTCGTTCGTGGCCCGAGGGAACGACGCGCGTGCTGACGCAGTCGTGGGATCGCTCGCCGACGGAGCTCGTCTGGTCCTCCGACGGCAAGACGATCTACGCCAGCGCCGACAATCTCGGCCAGCACTCGCTCTTCGCCATCGACGCCACGACCGGCGCCGCGCGGACCGTCGTCAAGGACGGCACGGTCTCATCGCCGACACTCGTAGCCGGAGCGAAAGGCGCCGATCGCATCGTCTACGGTCTCGATACGCTCACCTCGCCCGTCGAGCTCTTCTCGGTGAAGGCTGATGGCAGCGATGTGCGCAGACTCACGAACATCAATCAGACCTCCGTCGCCGCCGCTCGCATGGGAAAAGCGGAGCAGTTCACGTTCACCGGCGCGCACGGCGACACTGTGTATGGATACGTCGTCACGCCGGCCGATTTCGACGCGACGAAAAAGTATCCGGTCGCGTTTCTGATTCATGGCGGTCCGCAGGGATCGTTCGGCAATCACTTTCACTATCGCTGGAATCCGCAGGCCTACACCGGTGACGGATACGCCGCGGTGATGATCGACTTCCACGGCTCCACCGGCTACGGCCAGGCCTTCACCGATGCGATCCGCAATGATTGGGGCGGCGCGCCGTTCGACGATCTGCAGAAAGGTCTCGCCGCGGCGATCGATCGCTACAAGTGGCTCGACGGCGATCGCGTCGCCGCCCTCGGCGCTTCGTACGGCGGCTACATGATCAACTGGATCGCCGGCAACTGGCCGGATCGCTTCCGCTGCCTCGTCGTGCACGACGGCAATCTCGACGAGCGCTTCGCTTACTACGCCACCGAGGAACTGTGGTTCCCGGAGTGGGAGCACAACGGGACGCCGTGGGAAAACCCGGCCGATTACGCGAAACACAACCCGATCGAGTTCGTGAAGAACTGGAAGACGCCCACGCTGGTGGTCCACGGCGGGCAGGACTTCCGCGTCGTCGAGGGTGGCGGAATGGCGACGTTCACCGCGCTGCAGCGCCGCGGCATCCCGAGCAAGTTCCTCTACTTCCCGGACGAGAATCACTGGGTGCTCAAGCCCGCGAACTCGATCCTCTGGCACGACACGGTGTTGGCGTGGCTCGATCAGTGGACGAAGAAGTAATTTGGGTGAGGTGACACAGTCACCGCTTTGAATCGCGCGCGCATCGAGCGCTGCACGCGGCATCGTTCTCCGTTGTGGCTCGGGCCGCGTGCATGGAGCGGCGGACGTCATTCGTTCATGACGTGTGAAGAATAGCGGCAGCTTTGCTGCCGCACTCCATAAGGGACCGCCGGCGTCCTCGCCGACTGGGCGAGCGGCGTCTCGCCGCTCGCAGGCGGGCGCCGGGACGGCGCCGCCCCAACCGCCGAGACGGCGGCGGTCCTCCACATCAGCGACATCCATTCGTCGCCGCGATCGCTGCTTGCGCGCTCGGAAACAGCGCGTGCGCCGCTTGCGCGTGCTCGCATCGCTGCTCGCGACGACCGGCACGCGCGAGACGCAGTTGCAGCCGGTAGTTGCCGGGATCGAGGCGCGAGGCTTGCTCGAGCGCTGCGCGGTCGCTGTGCGTCGTGTAGATCTGCATGGCGATGAGCTGCGTCGTCGTGCGAATCGCGCCGGCGGCGACGAGCAGGAGAACCATCACGATCGCCGCGATCGGAATTCGACGCACGTCCGGCGCGGGAATCCACAACGCGCCAAGCGCAGTCCAGACGATCAGCGCCGGCAGCGCGATGAGCAACACGGCGTCGAATGCGCCGGCCACACCGGCACCGGCGACGGTGCCGAGGAGTGCGACGGCGGCGAGACCTTCCTCGGCATCGAGCGCGGTGCGCAGTTGGCGCAGGCCGCCGATCGCGATCAAGAGGACCGCCAGCAACAGCAGTGCGGTTGCAACGGTGCCGCGCTCGCTGATGAACGCGATCCAATCGCTGCTCGGCCACGGGTTGGACGTCACGCCAGCCTCGGAGTCGCTCATCGACGGATCGCGACGGGCAGCGTGCTTTGGATAGACCACCGGCCAATCGCCGGGACCGACGCCGAGGAGCGGATGATGCGCGGCCATGCGCAGCGACGACTGATACTGCACGAGCCTTCCGTGACCGCTCCCCTGCTGATAATCGGCGACGCGCTTCACCGTCTCGAGATATGGATTTTCGCTGCGCCAGTGCAGCGAGTTCGGAATGAGCAGCGCCGCGATGACGCCACCGCCGGCGATCAGCGCGATCGCCGCGAGCCGCCGCCACGTGCGCGCATCGCGCCGCAGCGGGGGCGACGCGATCATCGCCACGATCATCACGAGCAGGACGACCGCGAACGCCAGCCAGGCCGCGCGCGAGCGCGTGAGGACCAGCGAGGCGACGACGAGCGCAACGCCGAACGTCGCAGCGCGCGATCCGCGAAGCGCGACGAAAAGGACGAGCGGCAGCCCAAACGCGGCGGCGTGCGCCACGAAGTTGCGATTGCCGAGCGTGCCGCCGGGCGAACGGTTCACGGAGAAGAGCTCGATGTCGAGTCCGTACGTCTGCAGCAGCGACGTCACGGCGACGAGGACGATCGCGATCGCCAGCGCATTGAGCAGCGCGTGCGCAAACCCCGCTTCGCGCACTGCACGCGCGACCCAGAAGAGAAGCAGCGCCGACGCACTGATCGCCAGCGCGCGGAACGAAAGCCAGCGATTCGTTGCGAAGAGGGCGGACAACGCGCTGAGCGCGAGAAAACCGAGGAGAAAACGATCGACGCGCGTGTACGCGACCTGCCGCAATCCACGCAAGGCAAACAGTCCGGCGAGGATCGCGGTCAGATGCAGCACGAGCTCCTTCGGCACGAAGAAACGATCGAGCTCGAAGGCGTGGAACGTCGTCACGGCGACGACCACGCCGATCGCGCCGATCTGCAGGACTCGCAGCGCGGCCTTGCCGTTCATTCCGGACCGCCGAGGAGCTGCTCGAGAGGATCGCGGCGCGTGCGGCTCACCGGGAGCTCCGTGCCGTCCTTGAGTCGCACCGCGTAATCGCCGCCCGATGCGCGAAGAAGCGCATCGATGCGGTCGAGGCGAACGATCGCCGAACGATGAATGCGGAAGAACACCTCCGGATCGAGCTTCTCCTCGAGCGTCTGCATCCGCTCGCGCACGGCGAACGTCTTGTCGCCGACGTGCAGCTCCGCGTAGGCGCCGCTGGCGGTGATGTAGTCGATCCTCGCCACCGGCACCACGCGCAACTGCCCGCGCATCTCCACCGGAATCCGGTCGAGGTACTTCGCCTTCGGCGCCGGCGCGACGCTTTCCGGTTCATTCGCGTGCAGCAGCGTCATGAGCTGCTTCGTCACGCGTTCGACCTCGTGGAGCTCGATCGTCTTACGCGCGCGCGCGAGTGCCTGCGCGAACCGTTCGTCGTCGAAGGGCTTCACGAGATAGTCGACCGCCGCGACTTCGAACGCTTTCAGCGCGAACTGATCGAACGCCGTCACGAAGATCGTCAGCGGCATTTGTTCGACGCCGATCGCGGTCACGACGTCGAGTCCGCTCATGCCCGGCATCTGCACGTCGAGGAAGACGAGGTCGGGCGCCGACTTGCGAATCGCCTCCACCGCTTCGTTCCCGTTCGTCGCCGTCGCGACGATGGCGACCGCGTGCTCGTGCGCGAGGAGATCCTCGATGCGCTGCCGCGCCAGCGGCTCGTCGTCAACGATGGCGACGCGCAACGACTTCCCCTCAGCCATGCGCTCCCTCGCGGAACGGCAGGATCATCTCCGCGCTCGCGCCCCCCTCGGGCGCCGACGACAGCGTGAGCGACGCCGCATCTCCGTACAGCGCGTCGAGCCGCGCCCGCGTGTTCGACAGCCCGACGCCCGATTCCGCGTTCGCGCTCACGCCCGGACCATCGTCGCGAATCGTGATGACGAGGTGTTCGCCATCTTTCTTCGCCGCGATCGCCACGACGCCGTCGCCCGACGCGCGCGCCGCGCCGTGCTCGAGCGCGTTCTCGACGAGCGGCTGCAGGATCAGCCGCGGGACGAGCGCCGACGTCAGCTCCGCGGGGACGTCGATCGCAACGCGCAGGCGGCCCATGAAACGGATCTCCATGATGTCGATGTAGCGTCGCAGAAACGCCAGCTCTTCGCCAAGCGTGACCTCGTGCTCGGCGTCGGAGTCCATGGTCAGGCGCAGCAGCTCGCTGAGCCGCGCGATCATGCGTCGCACGCCGGCGGGATCGCGCTCGACGAGCGCCGCCACGGCATGAAGCGTGTTGAACAAAAAGTGCGGATTGAGCTGCATCCGCAGCGCATCGAGCCGCGCATCGGCGAGCTGCGCCTGCAGCAGCGCGGCGCGCGACGACAACGCCGCCGCTTCCTGCATCCGCATCTGATCGCGCGTGAAGTACTCGCGCGCGTAGCCGGCGACGAGCACGGCGATGTAGACGAGGAAGTGATTGAGAAAACGGAAACGCCCGATCTCGCGCAACGGCGTGAAGATCGTCGGCGGATGCCGGCGCATGACGGTCGCGTCGAAGAGCTGCCCGCGCGTCAGCGCCAGTACGTAATAGACGATGACCGAGATCGCGACACCGATCACGAAAAGAATGCCGACATTCCGCAACCAGCGCGACCGATCGATGGAGAAGCGGCTGCTCAGCCAGAACACGAACGGCGTCAGCGCCGCCCAAAGCCACGACTCGACGAACGCCAGAGCAATCGGCAGGACGGGCGAAATCCCGCGGAAGCCGAAACCGCGCGGGTCGAGCAGACGATTGACGGACGCAAGCGTCGCCAGCGACGTCCAGAAGACGAAGATCAGGAACAGCTCACGGCGGGAGATGCGGGCCATCATCAGTTCGCTTCGCTTGCAGTAGGCAGGAGTTTCACGCGGAGACGCGGAGAGAAATGCGCCACCGACCTTCTCTCCGCGTCCTTCGCGTCTCCGCGTGAAATCCTTCGTGCCTACTCGCTTCTCAACGTAACACGCGCGAGCCCCTCTTCTCCTCACCATTCGTGACGCCGGCGTGCAGTTCATGACACGCCCGTGCAGATCGCCAAAATGGCGAAAGGATCGACCTCGATTCTTTGTCGTTCTGCGCGACTGGCAACCTCCAATGGAACCCAAACGCCAGCCAAGGAGAACCGACATGAAGAAGCACAGCAAGTGGATTACCGCGGCGGCCGTCCTCGGACTCAGCGCGTCGCTCGCCGTCGCTGGTACGTCGTTCGGCGAAGGACACGGATACGGGCGTGGATACGGACAGGGGCGACACGGCATGCACGATCGCGGCGAGAAGCTCGCCAGCAAACTCAACCTGACCGATGCCCAGAAAGAGCAGTGGAAGGCGATCCGTCAGGCGTCACGCGAGCAGAACGCCGCATTCTTCCAGCAGTCGCATCAGACGATGAAGGACTTCCGCGAGGCGAAGAAGGCCGGCGACACGGCCAAAGCCGACGCGCTCAAGCCCACTCTCGAATCGCAGCGCGCGCAGATGAAGCAGATCCATCAGGCACAGGAACAGCAGTTCATGACCATCCTGACGGCCGAGCAGCGCACGCAGTTCGAAACGCTCAAAGCCGAGCGCGCCGCCAAGCGCGCCGAGCGACGCAACAAGCAGCAGTAAACGTATGGAGTGCGGCAGCGCCGAGCTGCCGCACTTCGAAAACACGGCAGCAACTTGCATGTCATCCCGAGCGTCGAGCGAGGGACCTGGGCGGGCGGGTGGCGCGACGCACCTCCCTCTGCCGCCCACCCAGCCAGGTCCCTCGCTAACGCTCGGGATGACACGAAGTACGAAGGGAGCAAATGCCATGAAGAAGAAATGGATCATCACAAGCCTTCTGATCGTCGCGCTCGCGGCCGCGGGGATGCTCGTCTACCGCGAAGCCCTCGCGAAGCCGGCGCCGGCACTTCGCTTCGCCAAAGTCGAGCGCGGGAACGTCAACCAGACCGTCTCCGCGACCGGCACGCTCAACGCCGTCACCACCGTCAGCGTCGGCACGCAGGTCTCGGGGCAGGTCTCCGACCTTCTCGTCGACTTCAACGATCACGTCACCAAGGGCCAGCTCCTCGCGCGCATCGATCCGACGCTCGCGCAGCAGGCGGTCGTCGACGCGCAGGCCAATCTCGACAAGGCCCGCGCGCAGTTGCTGCAGGGCCAGCGCGACTACGCCCGCAACCGCGAGCTGACGTCCGCGGGATTGCTCGCGCGCAGCGCGCTCGAGCAGAGCCAGTCGTCGTTCGAAGTCGCCAACGCGCAGGTGAAATCGGCGCAGGTCGCACTCGACCGCGCGCGGCAGAACCTCGCCTACACCGACATCTACGCGCCGATCGACGGCGTCGTCGTCGAGCGCAACGTCCAGCAGGGACAGACCGTCGCCGCGAGTCTCTCGGCGCCGCAGCTCTTTCTCATCGCCAATGATCTCGCGCACATGGAGATCCTGGCGCAGGTCGGCGAGAGCGACATCGCCCAGATCCAGCAGGGCCAGGCCGTCACGTTCTCCGTGCAGGCGCTGCCCAACCAAACGTTCAAAGGAACCGTCAAGCAGGTCCGTCTGCAATCGACGACCGCCGACAACGTCGTGAACTACACCGTCGTCATCGCCGTCGAGAACGCGCAGAACAAACTGCTCCCCGGCATGACCGCGCGCGTCGAGTTCCAGACCCTGTCGGCGACGAACGTCCTCAAGGTCTCGAACGCCGCGCTTCGCTTCAAACCGACCGACGAACAACTCGCGGAGCTCGGCCTGCAGCAGGCGGCCGTTCCCGCGCGAACGACGTCCGGCGGCGGCAACGGTTCCGCGTCGACGACTTCCAACCCCGACCGCGCTTCGCGCAGAGGCTCGCGCACGGGCGGCGGACAGCGTCCCTCTCTGGCCACACTCTATTACCTCGACAAGGACGGCAAGGTCGCGCGCGAGCGCGTTGCCATCGGCGTCACCGACGGCGCGTTCACCGAGATCAAGCCGCGCAAGAGCACCGTCATCACGGAAGGCACGAACGTGATCGCCGGCGTCGCCTCGACGACCACGACCGCAACGGCCACGACGACGGCCGCCAGCAATCCGTTCGGCGGCGCCTCCGGATCGCAGCAGCGTGGCGGTGGCGGACCTCGAGGGGGATTCTAATGAGCGACAGCGACAGCGACAGCGACAACGACATCGTCATCGAGACGCGTGAGCTCACGAAGACCTACGGCAACGGAACGAATGCCGTGCACGCGTTGCGCGGCATCGACCTGACCATCCATCGCGGCGAGTTCATCGCCGTCATGGGCACGTCGGGCTCGGGCAAGTCGACGCTGATGAACATCCTCGGCTGCCTCGACACGCCGACGTCGGGCACGTACCTGCTCGACGGCGTTCACGTCGAGCGCGCTCGGACAAGAACGAGCTGGCGGCGATCCGCAATCAGAAGATCGGCTTCGTCTTCCAGGGCTTCAACCTGCTGCCGCGCACGACGCGCGCTCGAGAACGTCGAGCTGCCGCTGCTGTACGACCGCACGCAAGTCGAAGCGCGACACGCACGCTCTCGCCATCGCCGCGCTCGAGCGCGTCGGCCTCGGCGAGCGCCTCGATCACCAGCCGAGCGAGCTGTCCGGCGGACAGCAGCAGCGCGTCGCCATCGCGCGCGCGCTCGTCACCGAGCCGGCGCTCATCCTCGCCGACGAGCCGACCGGCAACCTCGACTCGCGCACGACGGTCGAGGTGATGGCGCTCTTCCAGGAGCTGAACGACAAGGGCATCACCATCGTCCTCGTCACGCACGAGCCCGACATCGCCGTCTACGCGAAGCGCATCGTCGAAGTGCGCGACGGCCACATCCGCCGCGACGAAGCCGGTGAAGAATCGCCGCAACGCGGCTGACGATCTCGAAGAGCGAGGAAAGGAGCGCCGCATGAACATCCGTACGCTCGTCCGCCTCGCCCTTCAGGCGATCCGCAAGAACAAGATGCGCGCGATGCTCACGATGCTCGGCATCATCATCGGCGTGGCCGCGGTCATCGTCATGGTGGCCGTCGGCACGGCGCGCGCGCGCGCATCCGCTCGCAGATCAACAACCTCGGCACGAACATGATCGTGATCACGCCCGGCTCGGCGCAGCACCGGCGGCGTCAGCCAGGGCGCGCAGGCGTTCCCGACGCTCACGCTCGACGACGTCGACAAGATCCGCAGCGAGGCGCAGTACGTGACCGGCGTGTCGCCGGTCGTCGTCAGCCGTTCGCAGGTCATCGGCGCGCAGGGCAACTGGCGCACGACGATCAACGGCGTCGACCGACTACCAGACGATCCGCGACTGGGCCACCGACGATCGGCGCGTTCTTCGGCGCCGACGACGTGCGCGGCCAACGCACGGTCGCCGTCGCTCGGCCACACGGTGGCGCAACGAATCTGTTCCGGCGACGACGAGCCGGTCGGACAGCAACATCCAGATCGCGCAACATGCCGTTCAAGGTCGTCGGCGTGCTGACGCCGAAAGGCCAGACCGCGAGCGGCAACGATTCCGACGACATCATCCTCGTCCCCTACACGACCGCCGCCGACGCGGCTCAACGGCCGCAACCGCATCCCGCAGATCGTCGCCTCAGCGGCAACGGAGAAGGACATCCCCGCCGCGCAGGACGAGATTCGCGGTCTCGTGCGCGAATCGCACCGCCTCGCCGACAACGACGAGGACGACTTCACGGTGCGCAATCAGACCGAGCTCGCGCAGGCCGCGGAGAGCACGACGCGCGTGATGACGATGCTGCTCGCCGCCATCGCCTCGATCTCGCTGCTCGTCGGCGGCATCGGCATCATGAACATCATGCTGGTGTCGGTCACGGAGCGCACGCGCGAGATCGGCATCCGCATGGCGATCGGCGCCCGCGGCTCGGACGTGCTCACGCAGTTCCTCGTCGAGAGCATCGTCATGGGCATCCTCGGCGGCGTCATCGGCCTCGCCATCGGCGTCGTCGGCGCAACGGTCCTCGGCCACTTCACCGGATGGGAGACCGTCATCTCCCCCATCGTCATGCTCGTCGCCGTCGGCTTCTCCGGCGCCGTCGGCGTGTTCTTCGGCTACTACCCGGCGCGAAGAGCGGCCGCGCTCAATCCGATCGAAGCGTTGCGTTACGAATAGTCTAGGAATACGGTGGCAAAGCCACCGCAACTGGAGTTTGGCGCTTGTCCGAGGAGGGCGGGCTTAATAGCCCGCCGATTCTTTTGGATGGCGTAAGGACCGTTTCCTCCACTCAAAAGAGTCGGCGGGCTATAAGCCCGCCCTCCTTGCTCCCAGACTCAAAGCCTCCCCCACCCGCGCCGCCAATCGCGCATCGCCCATCTTCTCCGCCCACGCCGCGAACGCCGGCGTCGCTCCTTGCCAGCGCAGCTCCTCGACGTCGTCAAACAGCTCGGCGTCGCTGCGCAACGTTGCCAACGTCTTGAACAGCTTCGCGTGTTCGGCGTTCTCGCCGTTGAGCACTTCCGGTGGAAAACGCTCGATCGGGCCATACTTCATGAGCAACCGCGCCGCGGTTTTCGCGCCGAAGCGGGGAATGCCGGGATAGCCGTCGGCGGCGTCGCCGACGAGCGCGAGGTAATCGGGGATCAGCGCCGGCGGTACGCCGAACTTCGCGCGCACGCCGGCTTCGTCGCGAATCTGTCCGCTCTTGCGATCGACCTGCACGACGCGATCGGTCACGCACTGCGCGAGATCCTTGTCCGGCGTCCAGATGCTCACCTTCTCCACGCGTTTATCGCGCGACGCGAGAAACGCCGCGGAGGCCAGCGCATCGTCGGCCTCAAGCTCCACCATCGGCCAAGTCACGACGCCCATCGCCACGAGCGCGTCCTCCAGCGGCCGGAACTGCGCCCATAACGCGCGCTCGATCCCCGCGCCGGTCTTGTAGCCGGGCCAGAGATCGTTGCGGAACGATTCGATGATGTGATCGGTGGCCACGCCGACGTGCGTCGCACCTCCCTCGATCATCTGCAGCACCGTCCCGAGAACGCCTGTCACCGCGCCGAACGGCGGATCCGTCTTCTTGAAACGGCGGATGCCATAGAAGTGGCGGAACAGCTCGTACGTGCCGTCGATGAGGTGGACGATCATGTGAGGCAAACTCTACACGACAAGGTCGCATGCCTCGGCGAGGCCTGTCGGCGGTATCATCTTCCGATCCATGTCTCGGTTGACCCGGGCGCTGTTGGCGGTTGCTCTCTTTGCGTTCGCTTTTGCCGGACGCGCGGAATCGCTGCGTCTGCTCAAACCCGCGAACGGGACGACGCTTCGCGGCGGTTCGGTTGTGGAGCTGCATTGGACCGCGGCGCACCTTCCCGCCCCTGCCGAGGAGTGGGAAGCGTTTCTCTCGATCGACGGCGGCAAGTACTACGCCTTTCGCGTCACGCCGCATCTCGACATCGAGCTGCAGCGCTTCACCTTCATCGTCCCCAACGTCGACACGAACGATGCACGCATCCTGATCCGTACCGGAAACGAACATCAGGAAACGCACTTCGAGACCGACGGCTCGTTCTCGATCGCACGAGATCCGAACGGGGAGCCGATCGCCGTGCCGTTGCTCGAGCCATCGCGCCACGGAGAAGCAGCGCGCGAAGGCGACCCCGATGTCCTGGCCTGGGCCGAGGGCGCACGCAACGGCTCGGGAATCACACAGCAATCTTCGGCGACCTCCCGTCCCATTTCATCACTCGGCACCATCACTACCGGCGAAACCGATGCTCCGCCGGTCCTGATGCCGGCCGGCGCTTCGGTCGACGCTCCTTCGCTTGCCAGCGTGCGTCACGCCATTCCCGGTCGCGAGGCACAAAAGGCTGCACTCCCTCCACTCTCGACTGATCTCCTTCTCGTCTGCATGCGCAGGAACATCTAGGGCCGGCCGCCACGGCACGAGCGCCCCCTTTTCTCCGCTTCCATTTCGAAGAGAGTGGATGACGACGTTTGTCGCATCCGCTTTGAGAGGTGATCAACGTGAATACGAAACATCCATTGCGCTGTCTGCTGATGACCGCGCTCTCGCTTCTCCTCGCGGCGACCATCGCCGCACAGTCCCCGAATACCGCGACGATGATCGTCGCCGTCGTCGATCAAACCGGCGCCGTCGTTCCCGACGCCAGCGTTTCCATCGTCAACACCGCCACCGGCGCCGCGCGCAAGAGCGCCACCGGCAATGACGGCAACGCCACGTTCGCCGCGCTCTCGCTGACCGGAACCTACACCGTCACCGTCTCGAAAGATGGCTTCGGCAACGAGGAGCGCAAAGACATCGCGCTCCGCTCCGGCGAGACCGCGACACTGAAGGTGAACGCTGCTCGTCGGCTCCGAGGCCGCGGGCGTCACCGTCTTCGGCACGACCGAAGGCGTGCGCGCCGACGCGCAGATCGGCCGGCGCCTCGACAGCCCGCAGATCGACGAGACGCCGATCCTCGGCCGCAAGATCACCACGCTGCCGCTGCTCAACTCCGCGTTCCGCCAGGGCAAAGGGCACCGGCGATCTCTTCGTCAACGCCACCTACTTCATCACCGGCGCCGGCTCGCGCCGCACCACGACGTTCACGCTCGACGGCGCGAACAACGACGAAGCCTGGGGCCGGCAGACGATGATCGCCACCGTGCCGCTCGGCGCCGTCCAGGAAGTCACGGTCCTCTCCAACGCCTTCTCCTCCGAGTACGGCTGGACCGCCGGTCCGGCGCTCAACATCGTCACCAAGTCCGGCACCAACACGACTGCACGGCGAAGCGCTGTTCATGAGCCGCCTCGGCAGCATGCAGGCGAAGACGTTCTCGACGAGCGGCTTCTGCGCGCCGTCCGTCGACAGCTGCGTGCACGCCGTCGACGCTGCACGGCGATCAACCCGGTCGACATCCCCGATGAGCTGAGCCAGTACTCGGGCTCGGTCGGCGGTCCGATCGTCAAGGACCGGACGTTCTTCTTCGCGCACCGCCGACTACACGCTGCAGGATCGGACGACGTTCCTCTCGCAGCACGCTGCCGGCGTTCGTGCTGCCGGCGGACGGCAATCTCGAAGTACACCGGGCACTACCGCCAGACGCTCTTCAACGGCCGCCTCGATCACAAGCTCACGCCGAGACAGACGCTGATGCTGCGCACGAACTTCGATCGCTTCTACGACGACAACCCGCAGGACGCCGTCGGCGGCACGAGCGCGCCGAGCGTCGCGCGCCGCTACTCGCGCAAGTCGTGGACGGCGCAGGTCAACCACACGGCGGTCCTCAGCTCGAACCTGCTCAACGAAGCGCGCTTCGCGTACCTGAACGGCGATCCGGTCACGCACTGGGAAGCGCAGACGCCTCTCGACGACCTACACGCGCGGCGGTTCCGTGCCGTTCACCATCGGCCAGTCGCGCGCGTCCGATCTCTGCGGCCACCAGGCGCAGCTCTCCGACACGCTGTCGTGGTCGCACGGCCAGCACTACCTTCGCTTCGGCGCCAGCGTGATCCGTCACACCTCGGGCGGCATCGGCAGCGAGCCCGGCACCGCGATCGCTCGGCACGTTCACGTTCAAGAACACGACGACGGCGCCGTTCGATCAGCTGACGCTGGCCGACGTGCAGAACTACACGCAGCCGATCAACTTCGGCATCAACAGCTACGAACTGACGCAGTGGCTCTACACCGGGTTCGTGCAGGACAGCATCCACGTGCAGCGACGACCTCACCGTCGACCTCGGGCTGCGCTACGACCGCCAGACGCTGACCGACGCGACGAAGAACTTCGCGCCGCGCGTCGGCTTCGGCTGGCATCCGGGCGGCGACTCGCGCCTCGCGATCCGCGGCGGCTACGGGATGTACTACACGCAGATCCGCTCCAACGCCGATCGCCGAGCTATCTGATCGAACGGTCTCGACGGACTCACGACCTACACGGCGACGCCCGGCCAGCTCGGCTTCCCGACCTGCCTGACCGGATCGTGCCTGCCGCTGGCGTTCGATCCGAGGACGCTGCCGGCCTCGCAGCTGCCGGCGCGCGACATCACGATCCGCGCCGGGCAGCGCGACTTCTACGAGGCGCAGTTCGCGAAGTACGGGCTGAACTTCGATCTGCTGCCGAACTATCCCGACGAGTTCGTGAATCCGCGCAGCCAGGTCGATCTCGATCGGCGCCGAGCGCGAGATCATCAAGGGCCTGTTCGTCGGCGCCGACTACGTCCACCAGCACTGGACCGATCTCGATCGCACCGTCGATCTGAACGCGCCGGCGCCGTTCGATCGCACCGCGCCGGGCCAGGTGCGCACCGTCGCCGCGGCCAACGCCACGCGGCCGATCCTGCCGGTCAACGGCGGCGTGCGCCAGGTCAACGTGCTGACGAACCTCGGCGACGCCGACTACGACGGCCTGCAGACGCAGATCACCTACCGCGGCAACTCGCGCCTCTACGCGTCGCTCAGCTACACGCTGTCGAAGGCGACCAACACCACCGAGCCGGACGGCAACGGCATCGGACCGAACGAGAGCAACATCGCCCGCCTCGGCGAGAGCGAGCGCGGACCGAGCGTCGCTCGACCAGCGCCACCGCGCGGTCATGCACGTTCACGCTACCAGCTGCCCTTCAACATCACGCGCCGGCACGGTGACGCAGTTCGCGTCGGCGCGTCCGTTCAACGCCACGACCGGCATCGACAACAACGGCGACGGCGCGAACAACGACCGCCCGGTCGTCGACGGCGAGGTCATCAAGAAGTCGGCGTTCCGCGGCACTCCGACCTCCGACGTCGCCGCGTTCGTCGAAGGACGTATTCATCAGTCGACGTTCGGCACGGTCCTGCTGCGGCTCGAGGGCTTCAACCTCCTCAACCACGGCAACTACCTCGGCCGCGGCCAGACCGTCTACGGCGACACCGGCGACTCCGAACCCCACGTTCGGCCAGCTCGTCGCCGTCGGCAACGCGACGAACGCCCTCCCGGCGTTCGCCAACATCGACCCGCCGCGGATGTTCCAGGTGCAGTTGCGGTTTCTTTTCTAAGTTCGATTGTTCACGCGGAGGCGCGGAGAGACGGAGAGAGCTCCTCTCCGCGCCCTCCGCGTCTCCGCGTGACACCGTTTCCCCTAGAGGACCCCAAATGAAACGAACCACACTCACTCTCTCCCTCACCTTGTCGATCGCCCTCTCCTCGCTCGCCGCGGAGAAGGCGGTCACCGTCGATCTCTCGCACGAGCGCGCCGGCAAGGAGCCCGCGCGGTTTCTCGCGGTCGTCGGTGACTGGGTCGTCGCCACCGATGACACCGGAAAGAAGGTCGTGCAGGTCGATGGCCGGCAGTGGATCAAGGGACAGCCGTCCGCCGGCCTCGCGCAAAAAGCGCGAACGATCTATGGCGCGAAGCAGGAAGAGTTCATCGACAGCGTGAAGGCCTACGCCTACTTCCCCTACGCCGTCGCCAAGGACGTCGCCGATTTTCACGACGGCGAGATCTCGATCCGCTTCCGGCTCATGGCCGGACAGCTCGACCAGTGCGCGGGGATTCTCTTCAACCTGAAGCAGAACGGCGATTACCTCACCGTCCGCTTCAACGGGAAAGAAGACAACCTCGTGCTCTGGACCTTCAAGAGCGGCAAGCGCAGCTTCGTGAAGAAAGGCGCGCACGATGTTCCGCTCAAGCTCGGCGAGTGGCATCGCATGAAGATTCGCATCGAAGGGACGAAGCTCACCGGATTCCTCGACGATGAGCCGCTCCTCGACTTCACGCTCGACGCGCCGGTGTCGGGAAAAGTCGGACTCTGGTCGAAGACCGATTCCGTCAGCCAGTTCGCCGACTACGTCGTCCAGCCCGCCGCATCCACCACGCCGCCAGCAAAGTGACCACCGGCCATGCAACGTAAAAGATCCACGCCGCTCCGCGCGGTTGCGCGCGGAGCGGATGCCCGCCATACGTCGATTCCTCGGCGACCGGCGCGGCAATCCCCGCGAGCTCGCAGATCGTTCCGATCACGATCGCCTCGGTCGTCGAGCGATTCACCGTTCGCTTTTCCCCGAGCCGATACTCGATCGTGCCGTAACGATCATCGTCATCGAACAGTCCCGTACGACCTTCGAGCGGATACTTCACATCGACGCGCATCGCACGACGCAGCTTCGTCAGCACGTTGCTCTCGAGATCGGCGAGTCGCGGATCTTCCGCGGAAAGCCACACGGTCATCTCGAGCGCCTCTGTGTAGCGACGGCCGCCTCGGCCGTCGGGCACGTGCGAGAACGCAGCGACCCGCGAGAGCGCACGCACTTCCGAGGGCGCGAACGAATTGCGGCGATTCTCGGATGCGTCGAACGACGTCGGCACCCGCGCCGCTGCGATCACAACGAGGAGAGCCAACGCGCCGACGCCCACGGTTCGCCGCAGCCGTTTCGCGAGCGTCGCGCCGAGGTCGATCCAGATCGACGTGAGCGCGATGCCGGCGATCGCGACAACGCAGAGCACGAGCACGACGTCGAGCCGGAAGAGACCGCGCTCGAACGCGCGCGACACCGCGGCCGGCGTGTACGCCGCGAGGCGTTGAATCCATCCACCGCGGCCCACGCCGAGGAAATCGAGCGCCCATGTTCCGATCGTGAACGCCAGCACGGCGACGGCGGCATTCGCCGCGCCGGGCAGCAGCGACGCGGCGAGCATCGACAGGCTCGCCGTCAGCAAGAAGCGCAGCGTGTATCCGGCGAGCACGTTCGCAATCTCCGCGGCGTCGAGAGAACCGCCGTAGCTCTTCCACATCAGCATCGCCAGTGCGAACGGAATCAGTGAAATCAGCCACGCGACCAGCAGCGTGACGACCTTGGCCATCACGATCCCGGTGCGCGTGACCGGCCACTGGAGGACGATCTTCAACGCGCCGGTGTCACGCTCGCTCGCCACGAGCCGGATCGCCACGAACGGAAAGAGCAGCATGATCGCCAGCTCGTACGCGCCGAGGGTCGGGACCACGATCCCGTCGAGCGGAGAGAGACCTTGCGCCAGTGCGTTGGGCGCCGACATCTCCGCGTACGCATGCACCGCCGCGATGAATGCTTGTCCCGTCAGCAGGCCGACGACGACGAGCAGCAGCCACCACGCGCGCGAAGCCGCCAGCTCGGCGAGGTCTTTGCGCAGGAGCTCACGTCCGCGCAAGAAACAGCTCCTCCAAATCCCCAAGCTCTCCCGGCGTTCCCTCGGCGACGACGCGACCTTCGTTCAGCAGCAACACGCGATCGCAGATGCGCGCCGCGTCAGCGAGTTGATGAATCGACAACACAAGTGTTCGCGTCGAGCGCCGCAACAACGGCATGACATTGCGCGTCTGCCGCACGTCGAGCCCGTCGAACGGTTCATCGAGCAGGACGATCGGTTGTGATGCGAGGAGCGCCAGCGCAATGTTCAGGCGCTTGACCTCCCCTTTCGAAAGCGACGAAACACGTTGACCGGCCAGCGGCTCGAGATCCAGCTCCGGCAACCACTCCATCGCTCGTCCCGACATCGCCGCCATGAGCCGCAGCGTCCACGTCACGGTCTGATCGGGCCAGGGACGAATCGCGTCGGGCATGTAGAAACGCGCCGCGCCGGTGACGGCGCCGCGCGTCATCGGCTGCAGGCCGGCCATGCACTCGAAGAGCGTCGTCTTCCCCGCGCCGTTCGGACCGATTACGCCGAGAATCTCGCCGTCGCGGACCGAGAACGAAACGCCATCGAGAATGCGCCGGCCGCCGCGGTCGGCGATCGCGCCTTCGATGCGGAGCAGATCACTCACTCCGCTTGCCAGACCATCGAGACCACCTGCCAGCGATCGCCGGCGCGCACGAGCTCGAAGTGAGCCACGCCGCGCGCGAACGACGTCGCATCAGTCGTCGCATGACGCGCTTCATAACGGCTCGTCACGTGCGCGATGTCTTTGAAGCGATCGATCCGCGTCTCCACCGGGCGTTGAAAAAAGCCATTCGCGTCGTAATACGGCTTCATCTTCGTGCTGTATTCGTCCGGCGTCATCACCGACGCCGCGCCATCCGCAAACATGACGAGATGCCCGCCCGGCGCGAACAGGTCCTTGAACCGATTCCAATCGCGCCGCCCCGCGGGTCCGGAGATCACGTTGTAAACCGCGATCACGGTCGACTCGATCGAGAACTCATCCGTCCCCGGTTTGTTTTTCTTCGGTGCGGCGAACGAAGGAAGGGTGAACGCGATCAGAAGAAGGCAGACGAAACGGCGCATCCCGCAATTCTACTGGACCGCCGGCGTCCTCCGCCGGCTGGGTGAGCGGCGCCCCGCCGCCAGCTGAGTGCCGCTGGAATGGTTACACGGATTGCATGCGTTTCGGTGACATGCCTTCCCTGCAAATTCGCGACATGCCCGAAGACGTCTATGACGCGCTCGCCGAACGTGCAAGCCGGCAGCGGAGAAGCCTGGCCCAGCAGGCCGTCGCCGATCTATCGCGGATCCCGGAGTTGGAGTCGCGACGGACACGCATGGCCGTGATCGAGCGGCTTCGCGCATCCGGACCCGTATTGCCGAAAAAAGCGTTGAACCCGGTCAGGATCATCCGAGAAGACCGGAAGCGATGAAGCTCGTCGTCGACGCCTCTGCCGCGCTGTCCGCCGTTCTCGGCCAACCATCGGCACCCGCCGTTCTCGATGCCCTCGCCCGCGCCTCGGTCGTGATCGCGCCGGACCTGTTTGCGGCTGAAGTCACGAGTGGCCTTTGGAAGTACGTCACAGCAAAACAGCTCGGCCTCGAGGAAGCGGCGGAACGTCTCGAGGCCACCCTGAACCTGGTCGATCGCTTTCATCCCGTGGCAGAGATTGCACAAGAAGTCCTTCGTGAAGCTTCCGCGCGGCGACACTCCGTCTACGACCTCTGCTACGCGATTCTCGCCCGAAGGGAAGGCGCCGCGCTCCTCACCATCGACGCCCGGCTGAAAAAACTCGTGGCCACGATGGGGATGGGCGGTTCATCCGTGAATTTGAGCTGAAGCGCTTGACCTGGTCGAGCGAGCCGATCAAGCGATGCCAACGCAAGAATCAGCGCCTCAGCGAACCTCACCCTGAGCGCGCGCGAAACGCGGCATACGCGAGGATGATCACGATCACCAGCAGCGCAATCCGTCCCATACCCATCATGCGGGAGTGCGCGACCGGTCGCGTTCCTTTCGGTTTGATTCCGGTCACCGCGGCAACCGCGGCGACGACGACAGCGAGTCCGAGCCACACGAGCCAGTTCATGCCACGGACCTTCTACAAGACGCGAGCCAGCGGGCTCTGGAGTCAATGCGACGTCAGTGCAACAACGATGAGTAAATGTACACGCCGCACGGGCGCTGTCACGCAATTGCGCAAGCGGCCCGGTAGCTCGACGGAGGAATGCCGACGTGGCGGCGGAACACGCGCGTGAAGTGACTGTGGCTCGAGAAGCCGAGGTCGAAGGCGAGGCCGGAAAGATCGGCGCAACGATCGCCGAGACGATCCAGCGCGAGACGCACACGCAACGAGTTCCGGTAATCGGTCATCGTGGCGCCGCTGAACTTTACGAATGCGCGGCAAAGGTGAAACGCCGACAGCTCAACGGCCGCCGCAAGATCGCGCAACTTCAGAGTCCGCGCGGGATCGCGGCCCATCGTACGTTGCGTCTCGACGACCGCATCGCGCTCGCGGGCGGATGCCGGCGCCGGCGAAGCCCCATAAGCATGACCGAGAAGACGGCCGAGAATGCCGAGGATCGTCTCTTCGATATCGAGCGGATCGATCGGCTCGCCGGCCGCGAGCCTGCTGAACAGCCGGCGCTGTTCGAGATACACGTCCGTTTCGACCGGAGCAAACGCGAAACGGAACGGGCGATCCGGACGGTCGTGAACCGCCGGATCGAACGCCGCGATCGCACCGGCGAGCACGTCGTCGGCCACGACATACCAGTCGCTGACGTCGACCTCGCTCACCGGCTCACGACGATACATCTCGTGCTGGTTGTAGAACGACACGACGTTCGGTGATCCGACGAATCGCGTGCGGCCGGCTCGCTCGATGAGCGTGACCGAGCGAGGAAACACGAACGTGTGGTTCGAGCAGGGTCCGGAGTCGCGGAACAAAGGGTGATTCTGAGGACACGAGAACTGCGCGACCGCGACGGTTTCATTGCGATACAGGATTCGCTCCACCGGTTTGAGCGCGATCTCGAGGGCCATCGCGCAGAGCGTAACGGACGGTGCCATCGATGCGGTGACGAACCGACAAACTCCGCGACGCGGAAACGCCGCATCGCGTGGCAATTCAACGACGCAACTCTCGATAGAATCATCAGGCCATGCTCAAAGCGTTCTTCTCCGTATTCGTCACCGTCTTCCTCGCCGAGATCGGTGACAAGACCCAACTCGCGACGATGCTCTTCGCCGCGGAGGCAAAGACCAGCAAGTGGGTCGTGTTCGCCGGCTCGGCGATCGCGCTCGTCCTGGCCGCCGCGATCGGCGTCCTCGTCGGCGCGCAGATCGAGCGCTTCGTTTCGCCGCGCACGCTGAAGATCGCCGCGGGCGTTGGGTTCATCGTGATCGGGATCTGGACGATCGCCCGCTAGGCCGGCCCGGCCGGCAGCGTTCGAGGCCACAAGGCTGGACTCACGTGCGGGTGATCCCAGGCGTCGTTCCGGATGCCTCTCGTGTGCCGTGCGAGTTTCTGCCGCGAGTGCCGAACGTTTGCTCGCTCCTGCCAACTGCCAACTACTCGCCGCCGCCGTGAATCCGCTCGCCGGTCGCGCACTTCCGTTCCTGGGCGACGCGCTCGCGTTCCGCGGCGCGATCGGCACGGCGCTGGTTCGCTTCGTCCTTGAGCCGCTGCGCGATCACCGATCCGGTTTGCGTCGTCGCCAGTCCGCCTTCGGCGGTCTCGCGCAGGCCGCGCGGAAGGGAACGGCCGATGCGCACCATCGCTTCGACGATCTCGTCCATCGGGATGACCGACTCCACTCCCGCCAGCGCAAGCTGCGCGGCGGTGAGGCCGTGCACGGCGAAGAGCGCGTTGCGTTTCACGCACGGCACTTCCACGAGTCCGCCGACCGGATCGCACACGAGACCGAGCGTGTTCTTGAGCGCCATCGCCGCGGCCTGGATCGCTCTGCTTCGTCGAGCCGCCCATCATGTACGAGACCGCGGCAGCTCCCATCGAAGACGCGACGCCGACTTCGTTCTGACAGCCACCGGCAGCGCCGGAGATGTTCGCCGAGAGCGCGATGATCGAGCCGATCCCGCCGGCGACGACGAGCGCGCGCACCGTCTTCTCCGGATCGACGTTCCGCTCTTCCTCGAGCGCGAGCAGCATCCCCGGCACCACGCCTCCCGCTCCCGCCGTCGGCGCCGCGACGATGACGCCCATGCGCGAGTTCTCGCCCATCACGGCGAGCGCGTAGAGCTCGGCTTTGACCGTGAGCGGATCGAGGAACGTCCTTCCTTCGCGAAACGCCTCGTTCGAGCAGCCGCGCTTCGTTGCCGACGAGCTTGCCCATCGACTCACCGCCGCCCTTGCCGCGCTCGATGCAATCGCGCATCACCTCGCGACGGCGCCGGAGCGCTTCCAGAATCTGCTCCGCCGGAATGGCGTGCTCCTGCTCGTCCGAGTCGAGAAAAACATCGGCGAGGTCTTTGTCTTTGGCCAGCTCTTCGAGGTGTTTGAATGATTCGATCATGGTTTGTTAGTTCTCGGTTGTCGGGTTTCTCGTTCTCGTCTCTCCACGCCGCATCCCGGACAACTGACAACGGACAACCGACAACGACGCTAAGGGATTCTGTCCAGGTACCGTGCATCCTCAACATCCGCCAGTCCGCGTAATTTCGCAAGCGCATCGGCGGAGAGTGGCGAGTCGACGTCGATCTGCATGAAGGCGTCTTTGCCGCGCTGCTTTCTGCGAACAGTAAAGCGAGGCGATATTGATCCCTTCGTCGGCGATGATGTTGGCGACCTCGGCGATCATGCCCGGGCGATCGCGATAGAAGAGCAGCAGCGTCGGCGAGTCGCCTTTGAAGCGCGTCTGGAAGCCGTTGATCTTGAAGACCTCGATCACGCCGCCGCCGATCGAGGAGCCGACGATCTCGACGTCGCGCGCGACACCGCTGGATCTCGATGCGCACCGTGTTCGGATGCACCTCGCCGAGGTCCTCTTCGCCGAACTCGATCGTCACGCCCATCTGCTCGGCGATGCGGATCGCCTCGGGAATCCGCGGATCGTCGACATTGAGTCCGATCGCACCGCCGATCAGCGCGAAGTCCGATCCGTGTCCGCGATACGTCGCCGCGAGCGGCGGGTGCAGATGAAAGTGCACTTCCACCGGATCCTCATCGAGGATCTCGCGGGCCACGCGGCCGAGACGCGCGGTGCCGGCCGTGTGCGAGCTGGAGGGACCGACCATCACCGGACCCATCACGTCGAGAATGCTGACCTTACGGTCGTGCCGGATTGGCATTGCGCGCTTACTTTACACGTGCCGCAATGCCGTCTGCTAAACTCGCCGCCTCCGTCCGATGCCACGTCCCCGCATTCTCGTCGTCGACGACGACGCTCCCATTCTCCTCCTCATGCGCAGTCTCCTGCGCGAGTTCGGATTCGATCCCGTTGCCGCGAACAGCGGTCCGAAAGCGCTCGAAGAGGCTCGGCTGCAGAAGCCCGATCTCATCCTGCTCGATCGCCATATGCCCGGAATGAGCGGCGACGAAGTGCTCCGCGAGCTTCGCAACGAAGAACCGCTCGCCTCGGTGCCCGTTCTCATCCTCAGCGGCGAACCGATGGAGCCAGACGAGATCCGCACCCTCGGCGCCACCGGCGCCGTGCTCAAGCCCTTCGACGTCAGCAAGCTCGTCGAAACGATCCGCGAACACGTGTGACGTAGCGGATCGGGTAAACGGTAGACAGGGAACAGGGAACGCCTGCTCAACAGGCAAGCGTCCCCCCTTACCCGTCTACTGTCTACCGCTTCGTGCGTCAGGCATGTGCCTGCCCTCCGCACCGCGTTTTTGTTAGAGTCGCCCATGCATGACTCACATTGATGACCTGGTCCACTCCGCCGTCTTCAGCACCAACGCCGACGAGAAGGCCGCGGCACGCAAAAAGATTCACCTTCTCGCCCGCGAACACGGCGCGGTGCCCTCGTCGATTCTTCCTGCTCTATCGCGCCATTGGACGCGGCGAGATCGCCCGGCAATTCACCGTTCCGGCCTTCAACATCCGCTCGCTGACCTACGACGTCGCGCGCGCCCTTTTCCGCGCGGCGATGCGCCACGACGTCGGCCCCTTCATCTTCGAGATCGCGCGCTCGGAGATCGGATACTCGGAGCAGCGCCCCGGCGAATACGCGGCCTGCGTCCTCGGCGCCGCGGTCGCAGAGGGATACAAAGGACCGGTCTTCATCCAGGGCGATCACTTCCAGGCCAGCGCCAAGAAGTGGGCGACCGAAGAAGGCAAACGCTCGGAGATCAAAGCGCTCGAATCGCTGATCGACGAAGCCATCGCCGCCGAGTTCTACAACATCGACATCGACACCTCGACGCTCGTCGATCTCTCGTTCGCGACGCGCGAGGAACAGCAGCGCGAAAACTACGACCTACACCGCACACCTCACGAAGCTACATCCGCGAGCGCCAGCCGAAAGGAATCGAGATCTCCGTCGGCGGCGAGATCGGCGAAGTCGGCAAGTACAACACGCAGCCGGATGAAGTCCGCGCCTACATCGACGGCGTCAAGCGCGAGCTCGGCGACGCCGGCATGGCCAAGATCTCCGTGCAGACCGGCACTTCGCACGGCGGCGTGCCGATGGCCGACGGCTCGATCGCCGAAGCGAAGATCGACTTCGACGTGCTCCGCGAAGTCACGGAGATCTGCCGCAACGAATACCGGATCGCCGGCTCCGTCCAGCACGGCGCATCGACGCTTCCCGAAGAGGTCTTCAACAAGTTCCCGGAGAGCAACGCCGTCGAGATTCACCTGGCGACCGGCTTTCAGAACATGATCCTCGACGCGCCGTCGCTTCCCGCGGAGATGAAAGAAGAGATCCGCCAGTTCTGCTTCGATCACTGCATGGACGAGCGCAAATCGGGCGAGACCGACGAACAGTTCGTCTACAAGACCCGCAAGAAAGCGCTCGGCCCGTTCAAGAAGCGCCTCTGGGAAATGGACGCCAGCGCAAAAAAGCCGATCCTCGACGCCATGGAAGAGAAGTTCGAATTCCTGATGCAGAAGCTCGCCGTCTACGACACCCGCGAATTGCTGCTCCAGTACATCTCCGGCGCGGGCTCAGAGCTCCCCGAATACGCCGCAGCCTCCGCGGAGCTGACCGCGGCCGCGGTCGTCGATCCGAACGAAGGCGAGTGAAGTAGAACGTAGAACACGGAACGATGAACACGGAACCATGGCGTTCCGTGTTCCGTGTTCCGCCTTCCGTGTTTTGTTCGCGTTATCATCCGCGCATGGATTTCGGCCGGCTGCTCAAGTGGATCGCAATCATCGCCGTCATCGTCATCGTCTGGAAGGTCGTCCTTCCGAAGTTGAACGGGAAGAGCTCGGACGGCGCGACGTCAAAATCCTCCTCCGCGCCCGACAACAACTGCGTCAAGCGCGCTGAAGCCGCGTCGGAGAAATGGGGAAGCGGTCTCGGTCGCTTTGCCAACCCGCCGTATGACACGAGCGCGTGGTCGAGCTTCCGCGGCGAAGTCGATTCGAGAATCGACGCCGCGACCGCGGATTGCAGTTGTTCCGCGGAGTCGTGTCAGAAAGCCACCAGCGCCATGCGCGATCTGCACGGTCTCGTCTCGGAGATGGACGGCGCGATTCGCAACGGAACGTCGATGCCCGACGACGCGGTGCAGCGTCAGGAGCGGATCGACAATCAGATCAACGAAGCCGCCGATCTCGTGCGCGCCGGAAAGTAGTCTCGAGCGGCGATGACCAAGACTCGCGTCGAGGCCTTCAGCGATGGCGTCATCGCGATCCTGATCACCATCATGGTGCTGGAGCTCGAGGTGCCGAAGGGTGCCGACTGGCATGCGCTCGAGCCGATGGTGCACACGCTCCTCCTGTATCTCCTCAGCTTCATCTACCTCGGCATCTACTGGTCGAATCACCATCACATGTTTCACGCGACCGATCGCGTGAGCGGCAGCGTGCTCTGGGCCAACCTCCATCTTCTCTTCTGGCTCTCTCTCGTGCCCTTCGCCACGCGTTGGATGGGCGAGAACCACTTCGAGGCCTTTCCGACCGCCGTCTACGGCATCGTGCTTCTCGCTGCCGCCATCGCCTACACGATCCTGCAGGCAAGGATCATTCACCGGCAGGGACCGAACTCGAAACTCAAGGCGGCGGTGGGCAACGACGCCAAGGGGAAATTTTCGGCGCTGTTGTACGCCGTCGCGATTCCGATCGCATTCGTCAATCGCTGGCTCTCGCTGGCGATCTACGTCATCGTCGCGCTGATCTGGCTCGTGCCCGATAAGCGGATCGAGTCGCGGTTCGCCGATCCCGCTTGAGTCGCGGACGCCGTGTGCTTTTCAGACACCCGCGCGAATGCCGAACGGTCGGGCCTTCTGACCAAAACGTCCAACCTGTTGATTGCATGGTTCTTGTCCCTCGCGGCGACTCCGGCAGCGGACTTGCCCTATCCCCGTCGCGGAGGATCTCCAATGTTCACGACCCCCTCGGCAGATATCGTCGCCATCTTTGCCCGTGAAGCGCGTGACCGCTTCGCCGAAATGACGCGCGCACTTGCAACGCTCGAGGCCGACCCGCGCGACATCGCGGCGCTCGAAGCGCTCAAGCAGCGCTTTCACAGTTTCGCCGGCGTTTGTGGACTCGAAGGGTTCGAGGTCATCAACTCCCTTGGCGCTCGCGGAGAAGGCGACTGTCGCCGGCTTCTCGACGAAGGCACGGCGCCGACACCGGGCCATCTGCAACGCTGGCGCGCGCTCATCGACGTCATGCAAACGGAAGCCGCGGAGATGAAGCGCGCCGTCGCCGAGGAACCAGGTCCCGTGGACGAGCATCAGGCACCGCAACGCATCTACGACGTCCTGATCGTCGACAACGACGTCGACAGCAACGCGCTCCTCAGCGATCACCTGGAGGAAGCGGGCTTCAACGTGAACATCGCGCTCACGCGCGCGGACGCGATGGAGTGCCTCATGGTGCAACGGCCGCACGCCCTGATCGTCGAGCCCTCGCTGCCGGACGGCTCGGGCTATGACGTCATCGAGCGCCTGCGCACGCTGCACGACAAGGACAATACGGCAGTCCTCCTGGTGAGCCGCGGCGGCGCATTTCTCGATCGCGTGGAAACGATTCGCTCCGGCGCTGACGGCTCTTTCGGAAAGCCACTCGATTGCGAGCGTCTCGTCGACCGCCTTCGCTCCCTCGTGCAGAGCCGCGACGAAACGGTCGCGCGCATTCTCTCGGTGGAGGACGACGCGGATCAGGCCGCGTATCTGCGCTCCGTGCTCGAAAGCGCGGGGTACGCCGTGCGCACCTGCAGCGATCCGGCGAGGTTCGAGTCGGAGCTGGCAAGCTTCGCGCCCGACCTCATCCTCATGGACATCCTCCTCCCCGACGTGAGCGGATACGAGCTGGCGCGCGTCGCGCGGCACAGCGACGAGCATCAGACGACGCCCATTCTGTTTCTGACGACGCAGGGACAACTGCACACGCGGATTCAATCGATGCGCTCGGGCGGCGACGATCACATCGTCAAGCCGGTCGCGCCCAACCTGCTGCTCGCGGCGGTGGAGTCGCGCATCGAGCGCGCGCGTCAGATCCGGCAGTTCCTCGATCGCGACAACCTCACGGGACTGTTCAATCGCGCCGCCTTTCTGCGGCGCGTGAAAGCGCGCATTCACCGCGGCGACGAACGTCCGGCCGCGCTGGTGATGCTCGACGTCGATCGCTTCAAGCTGATCAACGATGGCCACGGCCACGGATTCGGCGATCAGGTGCTCTCGCGCCTGGCGCTGTTCCTGCGCAAACGCGTCCGCGTCACCGACACCGTCTGCCGCTACGGCGGCGAAGAGTTCACCATGCTCATCGACGAAGTGACGGAGGAGGATGCGATCCGCCTCGTGAATCGCCTGCGCGAAGAATTCGCGACGATCGCGCACCCGACACCCTCGGGCAAGCCGCTCTTCGTGACCTTCAGCGCCGGCGTCGCCGCACTCCCTCGCAACGCCGGCGCGATGCCCCACGCGCTCGAGACCGCCGACTCCGCGCTGTATCGCGCGAAAGGAGAAGGAAGGAACCGCGTCTGCGGCACGCAGCCAAGATATCCCGCAAGAATCAGTGCATGAGGTTGCTGGGCCGCATTTGCCTTGATTCCGGACGGCTTTCCGGTAATCTGTCTCCTACCGTTCAAACGGTGATCGTCATCAATCATCGACATCCGTAGCGTCCCCGGGGAGCGTGTGTGGCGGCGACGGCATCGCGCGGAGTCTGGGAGACCTGGAATGTCGTTTCGTGCGCGTGCGCTGGCGTTTTTCGTCTTTGTCGTTCTTTTCCTTCCCACTGCTGTTTACGCCCTCAGTAGCGACGTCGTCATCAGTCAGGTCTACGGCGGTGCCGGTTGTGGCACTGCCGGCTGTTCGACCTACAAGAACGACTACATCGAGCTCTTCAACCGAGGAACGAGTCCCGTCTCGCTGAACGGCTGGTCGGTGCAATACGCCGCCGCCACCGGTACCTCCTGGCAGGTGACGAACCTGACCAACGTCAGCCTGCAGCCGGGACAGTACTACCTCGTCGGCGAAGGCGCCGGAGCGAACGGCGTCAATACCATCCCCACCGCGGACGCGACCGGCACCATCGCGATGTCAGCGACCGCGGCCAAAGTCGCGCTCGTCAACAGCACGACCGCCCTTTCGGGAGCCTGTCCGGCCAGCGCCAGCATCATCGATCTCATCGGCTTCGGCGGCACCGCCAACTGCTTCGAAACGGCGGTTGCACCCGCACCGTCGACAACGACCGCGGACGTCCGTGGCTCCGGCGGTTGCACGGAGACCGACAACAACAGCACGAACTTCACGGCAACCACGCCGAATCCTCGAAACACCGCGACCGCGCTCGCACCGTGCGCGCCGCCGAACACGCCACCCACAATCACACCTCCGGCCAATCCGATCACCACCGTCGCGCAGAATGCGGCACCCTTCACGGTCAATCTCAGCGGCACCGACGACAACAATCTGTTCATCTGGAGCGCGACGCCGGGCACCGGCATCACGACGGTGAACGTCACCGGCGGACAGGGAACGTCGACCGTCACCTACACGGTCACTCTCACGAACGGCTTCAGCGGAACCGCCACATTCACTGCAACGCTCTCCGACGGCGTCACCACGCCGGCCAACCAGGCCGTCAACATCACCGTCGTTGCGCCGCCCGCGGCGCCGACAGGACTCGCGGCAACCGCCGGGACGAGCCATGTCGTTCTGAACTGGAACAGCGTCAGCGGAGCAACGACCTATAACGTCAAGCGATCCACGACCAGCGGCGCTGAGACGACCATCGCGTCGCCCGGCACGAACAGCTACGACGACACCAGCGCGATCGACGGCACCACGTACTTCTACGTCGTCAGCGGCGTGGGAGCCGGCGGCGAAGGAAGCAACTCCTCCGAGGTCACGGCAACGCCGATGGCCGCGCCAACGGGTCTCGTCGCCACTCCCGGCAACGCGCACATCGTACTGAACTGGAACGCCGTCACCGGCGCGACGGGATACAACGTCAAGCGCTCCACGAGCAGCGGAACCGAGACGACCCTCGCCTCCCCCGCCACCAACACGTACGACGACCTGACCGCGGCGAACGGAACGCCGTACTTCTACGTCGTCACGGCGACGAACGCGAACGGCGAGAGCATCGCCAGCAGCGAAGTGACGGCGACGCCGAATACGCCCGGCGTCGTCGTAATCAGCCAGGCATACGGCGGCGCAGGATGCGGAACCGCCGGCTGCTCGACCTACAAGAACGATTACATCGAGCTGTTCAACCGCGGCGGAAGCCCGATCTCGCTCAATGGCTGGTCCGTGCAATACGCCGCCGCAACGGGAACGGCCTGGCAGGTCACGAATCTCACGAACGTCATGCTCCAGCCGGGCCAGTACTACCTGGTCGGCGAAGGCGCGGGCGCGAATGGCGTGAACAACATTCCGACCGCTGACGCGAGCGGCACGATCGCCATGTCGGCCACCGCGGCAAAGATCGCGCTGGTCAACAGCACGGTCGCGCTCTCCGGTGCCTGCCCGGCATCGGCGAGCATCCTCGATCTCGTCGGTTACGGCGCCACCGCAAATTGTTCGGAAACGGCGCCGGCGCCGGCGCCGTCGACGACCAACGCCATCCTCCGCGCCGCCAGCGGATGCACGGACGCGGGGAACAACAGCACCGATTTCAGCGCGGCCGCCGCCGCACCTCGCAACACCGCAACGGCGCTTCACGTCTGCGGCGCGGCGAACAATCCGCCGACCATCACGCCGCCGGCAAATCCCATCACCACCGTCGCCCAGGACGCCGCTCCGTTCACGGTCGGTCTCACCGGCAGCGACGACGCCGCGATCTACAACTGGTCCGCGACGCCGGGCACCGGCGTGTCGACGGTCGTCGTCAGCGCCGGCCAGGGCACCGCAAACGTGACCTACACCGTCACGCTGACGCCGGGCTACTTCGGCACGGCGACATTCACAGCAACGCTCACCGACAACGTGAACACGCCGGTGAACCAGGCCGTCAACATCACCGTCACGCCCGCGTCTCCCGCCGCGCCGACAGGACTCAACGCCACCGCCGGCGACTCGCACGTGCAGCTGAACTGGAACGCGGTCAGCGGCGCCACGAGCTACAACGTCAAACGCAGCACGTCGAGCGGCACGGAAACGACGATCGCCTCGCCGGGAACGAACAGCTTCGACGACATCACCGCGGTCAACGGCACGACCTACTTCTACGTCGTCAGCGCGGTTGGTCCAGGCGGCGAAGGTGCGAACTCGTCGGAAGTCAGCGCCACTCCGGCGGCGACTCCCACCGTGCCGCCCGCGCCCACGAGCCTCGCCGCCACCGCGGGAAGCAACACCGTCGGCCTGACGTGGAATGCGGCCGCCACGGCCACTTCCTACAACGTCAAGCGCGCCGCCGTGACCGGAGGACCGTACACCACGATCCAAACGGGCGTGCTCGTCACGAACTACACGGACAATACTGCCGTCAACGGCACGACCTACTTCTACGTCGTCAGCGCCAGCAACGCGCAAGGCGAAGGACCGAATTCGAACGAAGCGACGGCCACGCCGGCCGCCGCGCTCTCCGCGCCGACCGGTCTCACCGCCGCCGTGGGCGACGCGCGCGTCGTCCTCAACTGGAGCTCGGTCGCAGGTGCGACGTCGTACAACGTCAAGCGCTCGACGACCGCCGGAAGCGGCTATTCGACGATCGGATCTCCGGTCACGCCGACATTCACCGACAACACGGCGGTGAATGCCACGACCTATTACTACGTCGTCACCGCGTTCAACGGCTCCGAGAGCGCCAATTCCTCGGAAGTCTCGGCCACGCCCAACATTCCGTCGGCTCTCGGCATCGCTCTGAGTCAGGCTTACGGCGGTGGCGGGAACGCCGGCGCCACGCTCAAGAACGACTTCATGGAGTTGTTCAACCGCAGCACCCAGACCATCGACCTCAATGGTTGGTCGGTGCAATACGTATCGGCCACCGGCACCGGCACCTGGGCCGTTACGAGCCTCACCGGGACGATTGCCCCGGGGCACTACTACCTGATCCAGGAGTCCGCTGGAGCCGGCGGCACGGTGAACCTCCCCACTCCCGATGCCACGGGCGTGATCGCGATGGCCGCGACAGGATTCAAGGTCGCGTTGCTCTCCACGACCACGGCCCTCACCGGCGGTTGCCCATCCTCGGCCAGCATCGCGGATCTCATCGGCGCGAGCAACACCGCGACCTGCTTCGAGACTGCCTTCGCACCTGCTCCCAGCAACACGACCGCGGACATTCGCGCCGGCGGCGGTTGCACCGACACGAACAACAATGGAGCGGATTTCACCGCCGCGGCTCCGACTCCACGCAACAGCACGACCTCCTTCATCTGCGGCTCTACTCCGATCAGCGGCACCGGCGCTTCCAGCCCGAGCAACGTCGACCCGGGCAACGCGTCGCTCCTCACGGTCACAGTGACGCCGGGTGGCACTCCGTCGAGCACCGGCATCAACGTCGTGGCCGACCTCACCGCCATCGGCGGCTCTCCGACCCAGCAGTTCTACGATGACGGATCCAACGGTGACGTCACCGGCGGCAACAATGTCTGGTCCTATCAGGCCACCGTTGCGCCGGCCACGCCGAGCGGCGTGAAGTCGATGCCGGCGACGATCACGGACGCGGAGTTGCGCAGCGCCAACGCATCCATTCCGCTCACCGTCAACCCCACGCTGGAGACAATCGCCGCCGTGCGTCCGGTGGACGCCAACGGCGTCACTACACGCAACGGACAGCTCGTCCGAGTGCGAGGCGTCGTCACTTCGATCGACTTCCGCGGTGGCAACGGCGTCGAGTACTACATCCAGGACGTTACCGGCGGCATCGACATCTTCCACAGCACGTCGAACTTCGGGCCGTTCACCGTCGGCGCCAGCGTCGAAGTCATCGGAACGATCACCCAGTTCAACGGCCTCACCGAGATCGTCCCGAGCTCGATGACGACCACCTCCGCCCTGCCGCCCGTCACTCCACAGACAGTCACGCTCTCCGCGGTCAACGAGTCGCTCGAGGGCAAACTGATTCGCGTCGACAACGTGACCATGACACCGGCAACCTTCGCCGGTGACACGAACTACGTGATCAGCGACGGCAGCGGTGGAACGCTGCGCATCGATGCCGACACGAACCTCGTCGGTCAGGCCTCGCCGTCGGGTGTGTTCTCGCTCGTCGGCGTCGTCGGCCAGTTCGACAACGTCACGCCATTCGACAGCGGCTACCAGATCATCCCGCGCAGCACCGCCGACATCATCGTCAACACGCCGCCCAGCGGCACCGGCGCCGCGAATCCGCCCAGCGTTGCTCCCGGCGGCACGTCGCTCCTGACCATCACCGTCACGATGGGCCAGAATCCTCCGAGCACAGGGATCACGGTCACCGCCAACCTCAGCTCGATCGGTCTCAGCGGCACACAGACGTTCTTCGACAACGGTACGAACGGAGACGTCGCGCCAGGCGACAACATCTACTCGTATTCCGCGACCGTCGACGGTGCCACGCCGCTGGGACCGAAGACGCTGCCCGTCACGATCACCGATCTCGAAGCGCGCAACGGCTCGACCTCGATCTCTCTCAACATCCAGTCGGCTTCAGCGCCGCCGACACCGGTGAACGTGAACGCCACGCCTGGCAACGGTCAGGTCGCGCTCACCTGGGACGCGAGCCTCGGCGCTTCCGGCTACAACGTGAAACGCGCGCTCGTCACCGGCGGGCCGTATTCGACGATCGCTCCGAACATCGGCACGAACAACTACACCGACCTCGCCGTCTCGAACGGCGTCCGCTACTACTACGTCGTCTCCGCGCTCAGCGGCGCGAACGAGAGCGGCGACTCCAATGAGGTGAACGCCAAGCCCACCGCACCGCCTCCCTCGGGATCGCTGGCCAGGGTCTACTTCGTCGACATCGGCCAGGGCGCCGGCACGCTCATCGTCGGCCCGCCCCCGACGAACAAGACGCTCCTCATCGACGGCGGTCCGAATACCCAGGGCACGCAGAAGATCATTCCGCTGCTGACCACTCTCGGCATCTCCACGATCGACAACACGCTCCTCACGCACTACCACATCGACCACGACGGCGGTCTCATCGAACTGATCAACGCCGGCAAGGTCGTCGGCACCGCCTACGACAACGGCGACGATCCGAAGGTGCAGCCGCCGGTTCTCAGCAACAGCACCGGCCAGTACTACACGAACTACATCAACGCCCTCGCCGCGCACAGCGGAACGATCACGCGCGTCACCGCAGTCGGCGGAACGGTGATCGATCTCGGCGGCGGGATGAAGGCCACGGTTCTCCACGCCGGCGGCAATCTCCTCAGCGGCGGCAACATCTACATCTCGAACACGGACCTCAACTCCGAGTCGATCTCGACCCTCGTCGAGTACGGCAACTTCGACTTCCTCATCTCCGGCGACATGACCGGCGGCGGCCAGACCACCACCGCGAAGACGCCCGACGTCGAGACCTCCGTCGCCCAGATGGCGCGCGACGTCGACTTCGTCCAGCTCGATCACCACGGCTCGACGACCGCCAACAGCCGCCGCTTCCTGGCGATGCTCAAGGCCGAAGGCTCACTGGCATCGGTCGGCGCTTCGAACACGTTCGGTCATCCGAACCGCGAGACCGCCAACAAGTACCTCAACATCCCCGTCACCAGCGGCAACACCTACGGCGGCGAAGGCGTGCCGCCGAATCCGGGCAATGGTCCGGTCTTCTATCAGACCGATCCCAGCCCGGCCACGGACAACCGCTGCACCGTGCAGGGTTACTCGGGCGCCGATCAGGCACACGCGGGACTCGGCACAATTCTCCTCAAGACCGACGGCAACGTCAGCTTCTCGATGGAGAGCTTCGACGACGCCGGCGTGCGCATCCCCGCGGCGACGCACATCTACGCGCTCGACTCCACCAACCCCGGCGTCACGACGAACTTCCCGCCGACGGTCATCCCGTACATCAGCCCCGGCGTGCCTCTCTCCACGGACGTCGTGACCGTCACCGCGCTCGTCAACGATCGTGAGGATGCGATCACCAGCGTGACCCTCAACTACTCGATCAACGGCGCCGCGCAGGCACCGGTGACGATGACGCCGACCGGCAGCGAATACTCCGCGACCATCCCGGCGGAACCGAACGGCACGCGCGTCGAGTACACGGTGACCGCCACAGCCGGCAGCGATGCGACGACGTGGTCCAACGGCTACTTCGCCGGCACGACTCCGATCTCCACGCTGCGCTCGATGACCGCACTCGGCGAGCCGACGTACCTCGAGTACGCCGCGCGCATCTCCGGTCTGGCCACGTCGACGACCGGCGACTTCTCCAGCACGAACAACGACGACTACGTCGACGACGGCACCGGCGCGCTCAACGTCTCGCGCACGATCGAGCCGACGTCGCCGGCGACGCAGACGATCACGCGCGGCAACACTTACTCCGTCGCGGGACTCATCAACCAGCTCACCGGCCGCCTGCGCCTCGACGTCACGCCGCCCTTCGACGGCATCACCAAGCCCTACGATACCGTGTCCGGTTCGTACAACCCGTACCAGATCACCGTCACCGGCGCCGGCACGGTCACGCCGCTCGTGCGCACCATCGCGCAGATCAACGCTGACCCCGAGGGCAATGAAGCGAAGCTCGTGCAGATCGCGAATTGCACCGTGACCAGCGGCACGATCCCCGGATCGGGCGGCACGGACGGCTTCCTCACCGTCAACGACGGCACCGGCTCGATCGAGATGAAGATCGACGGCGACGGCGACATCCCCGGCCTGGCCACGCCCGCGGGCACATTCACGCTCAAGGGCATCGTCAGCCAGGACGACTTCCTCCGTCCCTTCGACACGCGCTACACCATCGCTCCCCGAGACCGCACCGACCTCGGCGCCGCCGCGGGCGGACCAGCTCTCATCACGATCGCGCAGGCGCGTGAGGACATCGACGGCACGACCGGCGTCACGCCCGACGACTACGTTCCGGATCGCCTCGGGCAGCAGGTGAAGATCCGCGGCGTTGTGACCTCCGTCGACTTCCGCGGCGCGTCCGGCACCGAGGTCTACATCCAGGATCCGACGGCTGGGGTGGACATCTTCTCGACGTCCATCAACACCGTCTTCAACATCGGCGACAACCTCGAAGTTACGGGAACCGTCGCGCAGTTCAACGGACTCACCGAGATCACGCCTTCGTCGGCGGCGGACATCACCGTCCTCGCGCCGGGCACGCTGCCGGCCGTGAACATGGAAGTCGTTACGCTCTCGCAGCTCATCAACGGCGGCGCCGGTGAGGCCTACGAAGGGAAGCTGATCCGCGTCAACAACATCACGCTGGCCAGCCCGCCGGCCACGTTCGCGGCGAACACGAACTACATCATGAACGACGCGACGTCGACCGGCGTGGTGCAGATGCGCATCGACAGCGACACCGACATCGACGGCACCGCGCCTCCGGCCGGAACGTTCTCCGTCATCGGCGTCCTCGGTCAATTCGACAGCGCTGGTCCCTTCGACAGCGGCTACCAGCTCTTCCCGCGCATCCGCGCCACCGACTTCCTGCCAGCGACGGCCACGCCGGCGACGATCACCGCCACGGGCGGCACGCCGCAGACGACGAACGTCAGCACGGCGTTCGTGCAGCAACTGCAGGCCACCGTGCAGGACGGCAGCTCGGCTCCGATCGAAGGCATTGGCGTGACGTTCACCGCCCCCGCCAGCGGCGCCTCGGGCACGTTCGTCAACGGCACCAACGCGACCAGCGTCGCCACGAATGCGAGCGGCGTGGCCACGGCCACGGTCTTCACCGCCAACACGACTGCCGGCACGTACAACGTCGTCGCGTCGACGGCTTCGCTCAACGCGAACTTCAGCCTCACCAACGTCGATCCGTCCGCGACGCACTTCGACGTCAGCGCCCCGGCCAGCGTCACGGCCGGCGTCGCGTTCAGCGTCACGGTGACTGCTCGTGACGCGTCGAACGCCACGGCAACGGGATACAACGGCACCTTCCAGTTCGCGTCCTCGCCGCCCGACGTATCGTCGATGCACAGCGCCACGAACGGCGTGGCGACGTTCAACGTCACGCTGACCACCGTCGGCACCACGACGCTCACGGCGACCGACGCCATCAATGCGTCGATCACCGGAAATACCAACACCACCGTCAACGCGCCGGCAGCGACGCATTACAGCGTCACCGCTCCGGCGAATGTGACCAACGGCGTTCCGTTCAACGTCACCGTCACCGCGCTCGATGCGTCGAACGCCACCGTCACCGGCTACACCGGCACGGTGCATTTCGCCAGCAGCTCCGCCGGCACATTGCCGAGCGACTACACGTTCGTCGGCGGCGACAACGGTTCGCACACCTTCAGCGTGACCTTGACCACCAACGGCGCGCAGACGATCACCGCGACCGACACCGGCAACGCCTCGATCAACGGCACGGCCAACACCACCGTCAACGCTGCGCCACAGGTGGCGACGCACTACAGCGTCACGGCTCCGGCGAACGTGACCAACGGCGTTCCGTTCAACGTCACCGTCACCGCGCTCGACGCGTCGAACGCCACCGTCACCGGCTACACCGGCACCGTTCACTTCACCAGCAGCTCCGCCGGCACGCTGCCCAGCGACTACACCTTCGTCGGCGGCGACAACGGTTCTCACACCTTCAGCGTGACCTTGACCACGAACGGCGCGCAGTCGATCACCGCCACCGACACCGGCAACGCCTCGATCAACGGCACCGCCAACACCACCGTCAACGCCGCGCCGCAGGTGGCAACGCACTACAGCGTCAGCGCTCCGGCGAACGTCACCAACGGCGTCGCCTTCAACGTCACCGTCACAGCGCTCGACGCGTCGAATGCCACCGTCACCGGCTACACCGGCACCGTTCACTTCACCAGCAGCTCCGCCGGCACGTTGCCGAGCGACTACACCTTCGTCGGCGGCGACAACGGCGCGCACACCTTCAGCGTGACGCTCACGTCGAACGGAACACAGTCCATCACCGCAACCGACACGGTCACCCCCTCCATCACCGGCACGACGAACACCAACGTCACGACGACACCGCCGGCCGCGACGCATTTCAGCGTCACCGCACCGGCGAATGTCATGAACGGCACGCCATTCAACGTCACCGTCACCGCGCTCGATGCGGGCAACGCGACCGTGACCGGCTACACGGGCACGGTGCACTTCACCAGCAGTTCCGCGGGCACGCTTCCGGCGGATTACACGTTCGTCGCCGGCGACAACGGCACACACGTGTTCAGCGTCACACTGACCACCAACGGCACGCAGACCATCACCGCGACCGATACCGTGACGCCTTCCATCACCGGCACGGCGAGCACCAACGTCAGCACCATCTGCCCCCCGATCCTGGCACCGACGATCGCGGCGCCTGCCTTCGTCTGCGCGAGCTCGCCGGGCAATCACGCCTCGACGCCCACAAGCGCCTCTTCGTACGTCTGGACCGTGACGAACGGCACGATTACCGCCGGCCAGGGAACGAGCGCCATCACCTTCACCGCCGGCGCCTCGGGCACCATTCATCTCCATGTCGACTACATCGGCTCCGGTCCGTGCGGTCCGACGCAGGCCGACAAGGACGTCGCCATCAACGCATTGCCGGACGCCAATCTCCCCGATGACATCCGCGCCTGCACCGGCACCACGGTGACCATCACCGCCAGCCTCATCGGCACCGCGCCCTTCACCGTGCATTGGGACGACGGCCTCACGCAGTCAGGCATCGCCACGCACTCCGTCTCCCGCTACGTCGTCGCCAGCGGCGACGTGCAGTACACGATCGACTCCGTCACCGACGCCTCCTGCACGAACAGCGACATGCACAAGCGCATCCGCGTGATCGGCGTCTCACTGCCGGCGATCGACAGCCAGACCACGCATCTGGTCATCCCCAACGGCCACACGGCCACGCTCAACGTCGTGACGTCGGCCGCGGGCGTGACCTACCAGTGGTACGAAGGACACCCCGGCGACACCTCGACACCGGTCGGCACCAACTCTCCGGCCTACACCACGCCGGCGCTCACTCACACCACGTTCTACTGGGTCCGCCTCACCAACGCCTGCGGCTCCGTCGACTCCGGCATGATCCTCGTGACCGTGACCGGCGGCGGCAAAGGCCGCGCCGTCCGCCACTAACGCGAAGCCCTGCAACCCTTCGCTCCCTCTCCCGAAACCGGGAGAGGGAGCTGAGTGGGCCGTTTTGTTTAGGAGTGCGGTGGCGATTACTCCTCGCACCGATCACACGAACCCAAAGCGCACGTGAGCGCTGCCTGCCGCGCGACGACAACAAGCCACCGCTTTCATCACGTGCAATCCGCAAAGCGCGTCAAGTAAAGCGCAGACCGAGATAGTCGACGAGTCTCCGAGTCGACGAGTCTTCAAGGACTCCTCGGCGACTCGGCGACCCGACGACTCGAAGACTCGCTGGTGTCCCTTCGGCCTCGACCAGCATCTGCAGACCACGGCAGTCACGAGGATGATCGATCGCGATCTAGTCGGCCGCTTCGCCCGGTCGTTGAGCGCGTACATGATCGAGCCACGTCGTGGCGAAGCGCATCAGAGCGGGCCGAAGTCCGCACCACTGCAAAGTCATGCGCCCACGACGAGGTACTCTGCGACCGGCTCGGACGCCGGGATCGGCAGTCCGTCCTCGCGAGTCCCTCCACGTGCATCTGGATCGCTTCGTACATGTTCTTCTCGGTCTCTTCCCGAGTGTCTCCGGTCGCAACACAGCCAGGAGGATCCGGCGAGTATGCCGAGAAGTTGGTTCCGGCATTCTCGATCACGATGAGAAATCGATGCATGTTCATTTCATCAACCCCGCCTGCTTGAGAATGCTGTCGGAACCACGCCTTGCAGCGCGCCTAGACTTGCCGAATACAAGCTCATCGCCGCGCGAGAAAGGGAGTTAAGAGAACTAAGCCTTGCGCACTGGATAGCGCAGGTGTGTCACGCCGACGCCCGCGATCACCGTCGGGTTGCCAAGAACGGATGGCGTGTCGGCGAGGTGGTCGAAGAGTCGAACTCCGGAGCCGAGAAGAACCGCCGCGACGTCGACATTGATCTCGTCGAGAAGGCCAGCCTTCAGCAACTGCTGGATCGTATCCGCGCCGTGGACCGCAACAGACTTCCCCGCGGCGGCGGCTTTGGCCTGGTTCACAGCGCTTTCGATGCCGTCGGTCACGAAGTGCACTGTCGAGTTGGGTCGCGGCCATCCGGCCGGGACTTGGTGCGTCAGGACGAACGCCGGTCCCCAGGCGTGATTCCCGCCCCAGCCCTCCGCAACCTCGAACGTGCGCCGGCCGGTGAGCACGGCACCCAGTTCGGACCAGAGACCGCGAAGGTGCTCCGCGCTAGGCTCGGACACCTTGAACGTCATCGGGTCCGACCCTGCCGTGTGGAATTCGACGTCCCCCGAGTTCATGTACCAATCGAACACCTCGGCCACGCCATCGTTGACGTCGGCGACAAAGCCGTCGAGCGACATGGACATGATTGCGACAACCTTCGACATTGTGATGTTCCTTTCGAGCGCTGCATCTCGATGTGGCGCGCGATGGAGCCGCCCTTCCCTCGGCGGACGAATCACCAGCGAATGACCTTGAGCCCGCTCACGCGACCCATATCACGGTCGTTCGACAACAACGGGAGCTCGTGTTGGATGCAAAGCGCGGCAATCCAGATGTCGTGATGCAATCCCTCACGCGCTTCGGCCCCCGATGGAAGCGTGTGTCCCTGGAGTATCTCGCTGCGCACTTTCACGTAATGTTCAATCGTGTTGTGATCGGGGATGAGGATCGTGCACACCGCGATGAGCTCGCTGAGCACATCGGGGATTTTTACGCTCTGCCTGCCGCGGCCGAGCTCCAGCTCGGCGAGCACGAAAAGAGGCATGACCAGACTGCGCGCTTCGGCGAAAGGCGGCGGAGTCGGGCGCTCTGGACGGAGGAGAGCAATGGCCGCGTTTGCGTCGAAGGCCAGCCGATCAAACTTCAATCTCGTCTCTCCCGAACGCATCACGGACGGCGCGCGCGAGCTCCCGCCCCTGCTCTTCGCTGAGCGACCCAGCGAGAGCGAGCCAGGGCTGATCGGTAGAGATCGCGGTCTCCTTAACTTCGATCGATACCATCGCGTGATCTGCCACGCCGCTCAGCGGCTGAACGAGCTTGAGGACGTTGTCGCGTGCAATGTATTCGGCTTCGATCGTTCTACCCATTTGGAGAGCATAGCCTGAGGAGTGAAAAGTTGTTTCTTTTCCGGCTATCGAGCCGTGTCGTCCGTCACGAAACCGGAAACGACCCGCAGTTCCAGTTCAGGAGGCAGCGCGCGACTGACAATCTCGGCCGTGCCCTCACTTGCGAAGTACGACTCAAAGCCGGCGGCGTCGGCTCGAAACTGTTGGCTGCGACGCCCAACGGCCCTCAGCTCAGCGGCTTCGGACTACCCCGTGAAACGTGAAACCAAGGATACCAGCGAGCGGTCCGAAGTCCGCGCAGCTGAAAGTTGGGCGTCGTTGGATCACACAGGCGCAACGCTGATTTCGAAATCCGAATCGGACGCGGCTTCTCCGGTGATGCACGTGAAGCACCCAAGCCCTGCGAGTGCTGACCCCGCAACCCAGATGGGATTGCCACATCGGCAGTGCTCGCCCTTTCGCCGCGCCGCGATCGCATACGCCAGGCCCGGCCCGATCTCATCGCGTGTCATCGAGGGATTGGCGCGCAGAGTCTTGAGCACGAACTCTTCCGGAGAGATCGGGGCGAACGGCATGGCCGGCGATGATAGCCGATTGGGGATCTCTACGCAGCATCCGACGCCCAACGTCCGCAGCTGAGCCGCTTCGGCCCACGCGAGGAAAGTGAAAACAAGCCTATCAGACGATGGGCCGAAGTCGGCTCCAACGCCGAGTTGGGCGCATTCGCGCGGAGACCATTTCGGTCGCGGTTCTGGTGGCCCAGCGTAGGCGCGCCTGGGCCGTTCCGACGCCGAAAATTACTCGCGCGACCAGTCGAACAGAGAGTCGTGAGAATCATCCCGCGGCGGTATCCCTGGGATGCTCCGAACTAGTTCGCTGATCGGGCTGTCAGGATGCGAGTACTGAAGGTGTTCGGAACGCGAAAACGCCTCGTCGATGACTGGACATTCGCTACGGAAGTAAAGCGCCGTTCGTGCATAAACCTGCACTGCTTGATTGCACACGTCAACCTCTTCGTCCTCCAGGACGATCGTGGAGAGTCGTGGGTCTACCATATACCTGAATGGGCGAGTCACGACCGCACAGATCGTCGGAGTGACTGGCGCAACGATCGTCGGGAACTGAGGTCGATTGACGACCGCTGTCACGTTGTGGAAGAACCCATCTCCGAAGATGAATTCTCGGCGTTGAGAGTACAAGATGGCGAATTTGGCTCTCGCCCCGATGCTATCCGACGCGAGGCGCTGAGAGTTCTTCATATTCATGGCGATCAGGGTGTCGCGTTCGAGGCCATTGAGCGGGCCGCGAACGCGTTCGGCTAGAGCTACCGAGGCCTCGCGATTCATCGGACTACGTACGGCGAGAGAGACAATGCATTCCGTCAACCGCCGAAGTTCGTCATCGCTTGCAGACTGAGAAACGAAACGCTCTTGCCGGCGGCGTCCGGACAGGAATCGACGCTCCAGTCCGCTCAGCCATGAAATCACGGCAGGAAACCAGCTGTCTGCGTCATTGAACTCATTCTCGAAGCTGCGGTCCCAAGGCGTCGGGACGCCGCGGTCTCCAAGCTTGATGTGATGAGCGTTTCGGATCCTGCCCAACTGACCCGGCGGAACGCGGATGACGGTACCGTCCGGTCTTATCCAACCGGTTTTCGCGTCACTGGCCACCCAATGAGAGGAAACGCATTCCGGCCACCAATGATGACGGGCAGATTTCAGTTTTGGCATTCAAAGCCGCGAGGATGTCACTTCGGCGCCCAACTTCTTACTACCACTGTTTTAGACGTTGTCTACCTGTCGCGTATTCTACTCTTCCGCTTCGTATTGCCCATACGATCTCGGGTTCCTCTTCTTGGCATCCTCCTGAATCCACAGCGCGTGTTGAATCTGTCGAGCAAGCGACTCCGATTACGCGATCTCGCTTGTCACGATCGATATGTGGCCGGGATCCACGCGGTAGACCAAGCAGTACCGGCCCACGAAGATCTCGCGGTGGACCGAGTCGTCGAGTTCCGGGACGAATCGCCGATCGGCGAGTGTGGTCAGGGACGCTGCTGCCTCGAACGCGTCGTGAACGAGCTGACGGGCTGCTGAAGGTGAATCGGCTCGATGTGTTCAGCGGCGTCTACAACCGAGGTCAGCGCGCGCACAGCCCATATCACTCGAGCCATTTCGCGAGCCGGCGCCTCGCTTCTTCATGTTCGATCCCCTCGCCTTGCTCGATCTCTTTTGAGCCGCGTGCGATTTCATCCAGCACGTAGACCTGGTACTGAATGTCCTCGAAGCTCGCGTCATTCGGAAGGCGCTCCAGTAGCTTTCGCACTTCGTCCTTCGCTGTGCTCATCATCGCATTCTAGCTGTCCGGGCTGTTTGTCGAACTCGTAACGTCTCCACGCTGTTGCAGTTCAAACTTGAACCTAGGCGCCGGTTGCGACGAGCACGGATGCCTTCCTGATCACTTCAATCAGCGCATCGGCGGGTAGAGCTGCGATGAACTCCGCCTGGCGTGCGTGCCAATCAAGGCTTTTGAGCTGGTCACTCAGAATGACCCCTTGGACCGGCAAGCCTCCCGGAACAGGAACTTCGAAGGGATACCCCTTCGCGTTGGAAGTAATGGGACAGCAGATCGCAAGATGGGTCTTGCCGTTGTAGAGGCCCGGCGAAATCACCAACGCCGGACGGCGCCCCGCCTGCTCGTGGCCTGCCTGGGGATCGAAGCTCAACCAGATGAGGTCGCCCCGGTCCGGAACATATTTACCAGGTCTCGTTGCCACGCCTGCCCCCGGCGGAGACTTCCGAGTGAATATTCTTCTTGGAGATCCTGGAAACGAGATCATCCAGGGAGTACTCGGGCTCCCGGACCGGAGCAATGACGAGCTTCCCGTTCCGGAGCGAAATGTCTACCGGTGAATTCTCGGTGAGCTCCGATTCCCTCGCGAACGGCTGCGGGATCCGAACCGCCAGGCTGTTGCCCCATTTCTGAACTCGTGTTCTCATGTCCGTATCGACATTGAGTATACACGAGCGATTCCCGGCGACTTTCGACGCGCCGCATCGACACGATAAAGAGGCGACGCGAGTCAAGCCGCGGAAGAGCGACCTCGTCACGAACAGACAGTGCGAACAGCCCCGCCTACGCTAAACCGGCTTCCGAATCCCCAGTGCCGTCATCTTCTCGTGCAGGTATGTGCGTTGAATGTCGATCCGCAACCCGCTCCGCGGGCTCACGCAGCATCCAGGAAGGCCGGGAATCCACTCTTGTTGTGAGAGGTGATCATGACAACACGTACCGTCACGCAGCTCGTTCACGCCAGACCGCAACTCGAAGGCGAGGGAATGATCGTCACGCGTCCCTTCCCGACGCCGCGGATCGACCAGCTCGATCCGTTTCTTCTTCTCGATCGCATGGGCCCGCGCCAGCATGGACCGGGTGAAGCGAAGGGCGCTCCCGATCATCCGCACCGCGGATTCGAGACCGTTACGTACATTCTCGAAGGAGCGTTCGAGCACAAGGACTCGCAAGGCAATCACGGCAGAATCTCGTCGGGCGACGTGCAGTGGATGACCGCCGGCTCCGGCGTCATTCACTCCGAGATGCCGGTCGAAGAGATCCGCCGCAACGGCGGACGCCTGCACGGCTTTCAGCTCTGGGTGAATCTCCCCCGCCGCGACAAGATGATGAACCCGCGCTATCAGGAACTGCGCGCCGCCGAGATTCCCTCCGCGACGAGCCCCGACGGCAAGGTTCACGCCAAGGTCATCGCCGGCGAGTCCCTCGGCACGCACGCCACGATCGACACCCGCACGCCGATCATGTATCTGCACGTGCGTCTGTCGGCAGGTGCGCGTTTCACGCAGCCCGTCCCCGCCGACTACAACGCCTTCGCCTTCGTCATCGGCGGCGAAGCGAAGATCGATGAAGGACGCGTGCGCGAAAACGACATGGCCGTCTTCGGCCGCGACGGCGACGAGGTCGTCATCGAAAGCGAGAACGGCGCGGAGCTCCTCCTCATCGCCGGCCTCCCGCTGAACGAGCCGATGGCCCGCTACGGCCCCTTCGTCATGAACAGCGAGGCCGAGATTCTTCAGGCGATCGACGATTACCAGAACGGGACGTTCGGCGCGATCGGATGAGAACCTCGCAGCAACACATTCGTATCGCAGCGCAATGGAGCGCAGGCTTCCAGCCTGCCGGTCCGCCGCCTTCCAGGCGGCACGCGCCGGCAGGGATGCCAGCGGACCGGCAGGCAAAGATGCCTGCGCTCCAAGGTGTCCGCATCATCGATTCCTCGGAAGCGTACGGAATCCGGAACGACGCCTCGGATCACCCGCGCGTGCGTCCAGCCTTGTGGCCTCGAACGCTGCCGGCCGGGCCGGCTAGGCAACGAGCTTGCAGAGTTCGCCGTCCATGGGAAATTTACTTTGGCTGATCATCATCGTTCTGATCATTCTCTGGCTTGGTGGTTTTGCGCTGCACGTCGGCGGAGGACTGATTCACATCCTCATCGTCATCGCGCTGATCCTGTTGATCGTGCGATTGGTGAGCGGTCGCCGCGTACTCTAGCGGGTTGCTGACGGCAACCCGCGTTTGAACGCGGTGACCACTCGCTCGACGCGGGTGCGATCGACGACGGCGTCGACACGTCCATCGACTTTGATGGACGTGCCGACGATCGCGCCGTCGGCTTCGGCGAACGTGTCCGCATTCTCCTCGTGCAGTCCGCTGCCGAGGAGAAGCGGCGCATCGTCGAGCGCCGTGCGCAGATCGCGGAGACGCGATGCGTCGGCCGGAGCCCCGGTCTCCGCACCGCTCACGATGAGCGCATCCGCCAGTCCGCGCAGACGAAGATCCTTCGCCGACTGAACGGCGTCCGTGATGCCGAGGGGCGTCGCGTGCTTCACGAGATGATCGGCGAAGATCAGCACGTTCGGAGCGAGTGCGGCGCGCTTGCGTAGCGTCGCGTACGCGTCGCCTTCGATGATCCCCTGATCGGTCACCATCGCCCCCGTGTGGACGTTCACGCGGATGAACGCCGCTCCCGTCGCCGCCGCGATCGCAATCGCCGAGGATGCATCGTTGCGCAGCACATTCACCCCGAACGGCAACCGCACCTCGCGCGCAACCTCCGCGATCACCCGCGCCATCGCCGCGATCGTCTCCGCCTCCACCCTCCCGCGCGTGAACGGCCGGTCGCCGAAATTCTCGATCACGAACCCATCGCACCCGCCATCGCGAATCGCGCGACCATCCGCAAGCGCCCGATCCAGCACTTCATCGAGCGATACAAAAAGCGGAGCTCCCGGCAGCGCTCGAAGATGAATCATCCCGAACACGGCACGCGTGGCGAATCGAGAGGCGAAGGCCGAGCGAGAGAGCATGCGTGATTCAAACACGGAACGAGGAACACGGAACGAGGAACACGGAACGATGAACGATGAAGGATGAACGATGAACAGAGACCGAACGGCCCCGGTCGTTCCGTGTTCATCGTTCATCGTTCCTCGTTCACATTTATACTCCCCGGCGCATGTCCGACCTTCGCCTTTACAACACGCTGACCCGTGAGAAAGAGACGTTCATCCCCATCACCGCGGGCGAGGTGCGGATGTATTCGTGCGGGCCGACCGTCTACGGGCACCCGCACATCGGCAACCTGCGCACGTTCCTCTGGAGCGATCTGCTGCGCCGCTACCTCCAGTATCGCGGCCTGCGCGTCACGCAGGTCATGAACATCACCGACGTCGAAGACAAGATCATCCGCAACGCCAATCAGGCCGGCCAGGACATCGGCACCTACGTCGCGCCCTATATCGACGCCTTTCATGCCTCACTGAAGAAACTGCGCATCCGTCCCGCCGATCACTATCCGCGCGCGACCGAGTACATCCCGCAGATGGTCGGGCTCGTCGAAGAGCTCGAGAAACGGGGCCACACCTACGACGCCGAAGGATCGATCTACTTCCGCGTCTCCACGCTTCCCGGCTACGGCAAGCTCGCGCGCGTCGAGATCGACGCCTCGAGCGATTTCAGCCGCGTCGAATCCGACGAATACGAAAAAGAATCCGCACGCGACTTCGTCCTCTGGAAAGCGAAGAAAGAGGGCGAGCCATCGTGGACGACCGAGATCGGCGAAGGGCGTCCCGGATGGCACCTCGAGTGCTCGGCGATGGCGATGGATCTCCTCGGCGAGACCTTCGACATCCACACCGGCGCCGTCGATCTCATCTTCCCCCATCATGAGAACGAGATCGCGCAGAGCGAAGGCGCGACCGGCAAACCGTTCGTACGCTTCTGGGTTCACGGCGAGCATCTCAACATCGACGCGCAGAAGATGTCGAAGTCGCTCGGCAACATCTACACGATGAGCGAGATCGAAGCGATGGGCTACGACCCGCTCGTCCTGCGCTACGCGCTGCTGTCCGTCCCGCATCGCACGAAGCTGAACTTCACGACGCAATCGCTCGACGACGCCAAACATGCCATCGCGCGCATCGCGTCGTTCCTGGTCCGCCTCGAGGACCTCTCGCGCTCCGCGCCGCATGACGCCGCGCATGCCGACGATCACAGCGACGCGCTGATCGGCACCTTCCTCAACGACTTCCAGGCGGCGATGGACGACGACCTCAACACCGCCGGCGCCCTCGGCGCGCTCTTCACGCTCATCCGCGACGGCAACATCGCCATCGACGCCGGCCGCATCTCCGCCGGAGACGCTGAGGGGATTCGCGCCGTGCTGATGAAGATCGACCCCGTCCTCGACATCTTCCCCGCCGCCGAGCAAGACCTCGACGCCGAGATTGAAGCCCTCATCGCCGCCCGCAACGCCGCCCGCAAAGCCCGCAACTTCGCCGAGTCCGACCGCCTCCGCGACGAGCTCGTCAACCGCGGCATCCTGCTCGAGGACACGCCAGGAGGAACGCGTTGGAAGAGAAAGTGATGGAGGGCGGGCTTATAGCCCGCCGGGTTTCCCCGGTTCTAGGGACAGACTTCGCAACCCCCACCCAAAATCGGCGGGCTATAAGCCCGCCCTCCAATAGTTTCCGATAGCAGAACTCATGATCGGCTACCTCGAAGGCACGCTCAAACAACTCGACGCCACGCGGGCGCTCGTCGTCACCAGCGGCGTCGGCTACGAGATCCACATCAGCCTCGCCACGTACTACCGACTCGAAGGAAAACGCGACGCGGCGCTGGAGATCTACACGCACGTGCGCGAGGACGCGCTCTCGCTCTACGGCTTTGCCACGAGCGAGGAGAAGATGGCGTTCGAGAAGCTGATCTCCATCTCCGGCATCGGCCCGACGCTCGCGCAGAAAATCCTCTCCGGCATCGATCCCCCCGACCTCGCCGACGCCATCGCCCGCAACGACACGCGCAAGCTCTCCTCGATCCCCGGCGTCGGCAAGAAGACCGCGGAGCGAATCTGCCTCGAGCTCCGCGACAAACTCACCATCGCCGCGCCGACGACGCCCACGACACCGTCGCGCATGTCCGTCGACGACGACGTCCAATCCGCCCTCGTCAACCTCGGCTACCGCGCCAAAGACGCCGAGATCGCCCTCTCCAAAGCCCGCCAGGACCTCGGCTCCGACGCCGAATTCTCGTCCGTGCTCAAGGCCGCACTACGACAGCTAACGCGATGAAACTCCGGCATACTGCCGCCTGCAAATGATCAAGCGCATTCTCGTTCCCGTCGATTTCTCCGACACCTCGCGCCGCGCCGCGCATTACGCCGTCGCCGAACTCGCGCCGCAACTCGGTGCCGAGGTCATCTTCGTCACCGTGCTCGAAGCGAGCGACCTTCGTATCGCCATGCGCGCGGGACTGCATGGCTTCGACACCGATGAAGAAGTCCATCGCCAGGTCCACGACTGGGTCGAGGCACAGTTCGCGAAGCTCGACACCGGAGCGGGACCGGTCAAGCCGCGGCGCGACGTCCGTCACGGATTGCCCGATCACGAGATCGTCGCCGCGATTCGCGAGCACAAGCCGGACCTCATCGTCATGGGCGCGGCGGGAATCGGCAAGCGCGATCCGATCGGCAGAAGGACAGAGAATCTCATCCGGCACGTGGACGTGCCGGTGATGCTGATCCGCGATCGACAATAGAGCTGTTGTCGGTCGTCAGTGATCGGTCGTCTGAGATGTCGCGCTGAATCCCAGACAACTGACCACTGACAACCGATAGCCGGCGTTCAGCGTCTTCGTGAGCCGTCGACGCTCCAGATCCCCGCGCCGTGCGCGGCCATGAAGAGGAAGACGAAGCAGTACAGCACTGCCAGCTCTCCCTGATTCAGGATCGGAAGAATCACACCGCCCTTGGCGTGCGCGGTAAAGAACGCCACGGCCATCTCGCCCGAGGCGATGAACGCAGCCCAGCCGGCGAGAAAACCGATCGCGATCAGCACACCGGTCACCAGCTCGATGCCTCCGGCGACCTTCATCATCGGCATCGCCATCGGCGTCTGATTCCCCGGCCAGCCGAAGAGTTTCTGCGTGCCGTGCATGGCGAACATCACTCCGGCGATGATGCGAAGAACGGCGTAAAACTGTGGAGCGTATCGACCCATGATTTTTTCCATGGGAGTTCCGGTATTCAAATAGCGTGCTCAAGCACTCCGGCCGGCCGGGTTCGATTCTTGAAGACCGGGCTGTCAGCATGCGGCGCACCGCCCTGATTCTCGCCATCGTCCTGAGTTGTTCGGCCTGGGCCGCCGATCGTACGGACGTCCTGCTGGCGAAGGCGTGGCCGGCCGCTCCCTACGCCGCAATCGAAGAGATCGGCACCGGCGTCGGCGTCGTCTTCACTCCCGACCTGAGCGTCCCCGGAAACTGCAGTTTCTACACGGCCCTCGGCTTTGCCTGCTTCGAGAGCGCCGACTGGCTGCAGATCCTCTCCGATATTCACGCCTGGAATCTCGATCATCCCGGCCGCCGCATCCGCACGCTCGTGCTCGAAACGCACGGCACGAACGGCAACGGTCTCAAGGTGCAGGCCGGCAAGAAAGCGACGGACGCACGTTCGTACATCTCCGTCGGCGCATTGCAGGAGATGCTCGAACCGGTCGGCGTTCGCCACCTCATCCTGAGCGCGTGCAACTCCGGCCGCCTCATGCGTCCCGAGATCTACCTCAAACTCAATCGCACTCCCGGTGATCCTCTCTTCCTCCCGGCAACCCTCGGCATCCTCGACGCGACCGCCGATTTCGAGCCGCGCCGCACGACAATCAACGTCATCACGCCCGGCGCGAGTCACATTGAGAACACCCTCGTCGGCTCGCTGCGCGAGCTCGCACCGGCGACGCGAAAGGCGCTGGAGGAATCGTCGCGCAAACGCGGCGTGCCGCTGCCAAAGCAATTCGCCGTCTCCGAGATCCTCATCCAGATGCTCATCCGCGACCCCAGCCTCGAGCTGCGCAGCGGAGCGCACGTCGACGAGCTATCGAAGGAACAAACCTCGGTCGACACGAGCGAACGCCTCTTCAGCGAGTTCGTCGTACACCTCAACTCCATCGCAACACGCGACGCGAATGCGCAAGTCGCGAGCAAGACGGCAGCGCGATAGCACGCGCCGTCTTTCGGACCGCCGGCGTCCCGCCGGCTGGGCCGCGGGCGTCTCGCCCGCGGCGTTGGCGGCGAGACGCCGCCAACCCAGCCGCCGGGACGGCGGCGGTCCATCAAGCGCTACGCGCTCTTCCCCATCACCTCGCGCAACGCCCCCACGAACCGCTGCATCTCCTCGGAGGTGCCGATCGTGATGCGCATGTGGTTCGGCATCGCCGCGAAGCGGCGCCCCACCGCCACATTCTTCGCGCGCATCGCTTTGATCAGCGGACCGACATCGGTGCCGACGTCGATCATCATGAAATTCGCTTCCGAGGGGAGGTGCGTGAGGCCGATGCGATCGAGCTCGTGGGAGAGCCAGGCGCGCGTGTCGCTGTTCTTCTTCTGTGATGCAGCCGCGTGAGCCGAATCGGCGATGCTCGCGCGCGCCGCGACCAGCGCCACAATGTTCGAGACGTTGAACTGCTGCTGCCCGCCGAGCGTTTCGAGGAGCTCCTTCTGCGCGATCGCGTATCCGCAACGAAGGCCCGCCAGTGCGTAAACCTTCGAGAACGTGCGCACCACGAGCAGGTTCGGATGCGCGGCGACAAGCGGGATCACGCTTTCGTAATCGCTGCTCGTCGCGTAGTGGTGATACGCCTCATCGACCACCACGATCGTCGACGCCGGCGCCGACGCGAGGAACGCGCGCACCGCGGCCTTCGGCGTGATCGTCGCCGTCGGATTGTTCGGATTGCAGATGTAGACGAGCGAGCCATCGCCCATCTTCTCGAGATCGTGCGCATACGTCGATGTGAGCGGAACGCGGCGGATCGTCGCGCCGAACTTGCCGCCGTGCAGGGCGATGATCTCGAAGCTCGGATCGGCCGTCACCGCGACGCGGCCCGGTCCGAGAAACGCCGAGCAGGCCAGGCGAAGGATGTCGCTGGAGCCGATGCCCAGGAGAACCTGATCGGTGTTCACGCCATGGAGTTTGGCGAGATCGTTGGCCAGACCTTCCTCCTGTTCGTCGGGATAGCGCCACGCCTGCGAGAGACTCGACGTCATCGCCCGCATCGCTCCCGGCGAAGGGCCGTACGGATTCTCGTTCGAGTTGAGCCTCACCATCGGGCCGGCGGACGTCGCCGCCAGCGCGATGCGCGGAACGGCGGCGAGCACGGCGCCGGCGCTGAGAACGCGGGCAAAGTCGCGGCGGGAAACGTCGGTGATTCGCATCGGGTGAATATATATCCGGCGGAAGACATCGCCCGCGCTTCCTGTTTCCGCCGCCCGCATGATCTCGTTCGCCAACGTCAGCAAGCAGTACGGGCAAGCAGGTCCTCTTCGTCGAGGCCTCGTTCCAGCTCAATCCCGGCGAAAAGGCCGGGCTGGTCGGCCCGAACGGCGCCGGCAAGTCGACGCTCTTCCGCATGATCGTCGGCGAGGAAGTCGCCGGACGACGGCGTCGTCAGCGTGCCGAAGAAGCTCGCCGATCGGCTACTTCCGCCAGGAAGTGGACGAGATGTCGCGGCCGCCCCGTGCTCGACGAAGCGATCGCCGGCAGCGGGCGCCTCGGCGAGCTGCATCACGAGCTCCTCGGTCTGGAGCGCGCCATGCAAATCGAACATCCGATCCCGAGACCTCGGATCTCGACAAGGTGCTCGATCGCTTCGGCGCACGTGCAGGAGGAGTATCAGCACCTCGGCGGCTACGAGCTCGAAGCGCGCGCGCGCGAAGTGCTCCACGGCCTCGGCTTCGAAGACGACCAGATCGACGGCGACGTCGGCGCGCTCTCCGGCGGCTGGAAGATGCGCGTCTCGATGGCCAAGATCCTCCTCGGCAAGTTCGATGTGCTGCTGCTCGACGAGCCGACCAACCATCTCGACATCGAATCGATCGTCTGGCTCGAAGGTTTTCTGCAGCAGCATCCCGTCGACGCATCCTCATGACCTCGCACGATCGCGACTTCATGAACCGCCTCGTCTCGAAGATCATCGAGATCGACGACGGCGACATCGTCACCTACTCCGGCGACTACGAGTTCTACGTCCGCGAGCGCGAACAGCGCGAGGCGAATCAGGAAGCGGCGTACGCGCGCCAGCAGGCGAAGCTCGCCAAAGAACAGCGCTTCATCGATCGCTTCAGCCGCGCACGCCGCGAAAGCGGCGCAGGTGCAGAGCCGCGTGAAGATGCTGGAGAAGCAGGAGCGCATCGAGCCGCCGAAGAAGCGCCGCGTCGATGAAGTTCGACTTCCGCTCGCCGCAACGCTCCGGCGAAGACGTGGCCACGCTGAAGGGCGTGTCGAAATCGTTCGGCGCGCGCACGATCTACGACGGCTTCGACTTCCACGTGCGCCGCGGCGAGCGCTGGTGCGTGATGGGAAAGAACGGCGCCGGCAAATCGACGCTGCTGAAGATGGTCGCCGGCGCGCTGCAGCCCGACGCCGGCTCCGTGAAGCTCGGCGCGAGCCTGAAGATGGGCTACTTCGCGCAGCAGGCGCTCGACCTGCTCGATCCGAATCTCACGGTCTGGGAACAGATCCAGAAAGACTTCCCGCTCGAGAGCATCGGCACGCTGCGCAGTCTCCTCGGCGCGTTCCAGTTCTCCGGCGACGACGTCGACAAGACGCATCCGCTCCCTCTCCGGCGGCGAGAAGTCGCGACTGGTCATGGCGCGCATGCTCCTCGATCCGCCGAACTTCCTCGTCCTCGACGAGCCGACGAACCATCTCGATCTGGCGACGAAGGAAATGCTCGTCGAAGCGCTGCAGGAATTCGAAGGAACGATGCTCTTCGTCTCGCACGACCGCACGTTCCTGCGCGGCCTCGCCAATCGCGTGCTCGAGCTCGCGCCGGAGAGACCACGCCACGCCGCTGATGTACGGCGGATCGTACGTCGAGTACGTGGAGAAGACCGGACGCGAAGCGCCCGGCGTGCACACCTGATCGCGCCGCGCGGAGCGCGTGCTAGCATCGGCCGATGCGACACACCCGGTTGGTCCTTCTCCTCATTCTCGCCGGCGGCCTGATGGCGGCAACTCCGGCTTACGACGTGCGCAACCTGCCGCTGCCTGGCGGATCCGAGGCCGGCGTCTCCATGGACTACATCGCGTTCGATCCCGCGACCGGCTTTGTCTGGGTGCCGGCGGGCAACACCGGATCGGTCGACGTGATCAACACGGCCGATCAGTCAATCAAACAGATCGCCGGCTTCCCGACGAAGGAGATGACCTCCGGCGAGCGCAAACGCATCGTCGGACCATCGTCCGCGACGCTGGGCAAAGGTTGGGTCTACGTCGGCAACCGCGCCGACTCGACCGTTTGCGCGATCGACTCGCGCACGTTGGCGAAGGGCGCCTGCGGTCACCTCGATGCGATGCCGGACGGCCTCGCGTTCGTCGCCGCCACGAACGAGGTCTGGGTCACGACGCCTCGCGACAACTCGATTCGCATCCTCGACGCGGCGACGCTGAAGGAAAAGGCGAAGCTGACATTCGATGGAGGGCCGGAGGGATTTGCGGTCGACGGGAAGCGCAATCGCTTCTACACGAACCTCGAAGACAAGGATCAAACGCTGGCGATCGATCTGAAGACCCACAAGACGGTGAAGACCTGGCCGACGACGTGCGGTGAAGACGGTCCGCGCGGTCTGTCACTCGACGAGAAGGATGGCTTCCTCTTCGTGGCCTGCACGGCGCGCGCGGAAGTGATGGACATCGGCCACAACGGCGCGATCCTCTCCAGCGTCGACACCGGCGCCGGCGTCGATGACCTCGGCTGGTCGTCCACGTCGCGCAATCTCTACGTCACCGCCGGTCAGGCCGCGCAGTTCACCGTCGCCAGCCTCGATCGCGCGGGACATCTGAAGATGACCGCACAGGTCGCCATCCCGAAGGGAACGCGCAACGGAATCGTCACGCGCGGCGACAACGTCTATGCGCCGCACTCCGGCGGCAGCGAGATCGTTTTGATCTCACCGCGGAAGTAGACGGCCAGGGACTTCACGCGGAGACGCGGAGCACGCGGAGAGAAAGTTTCCAACGATCTCCTCTCCGCCGTCCCCCGCGTCTCCGCGTGAAACCGAGCTCTCTCGCTCAGAATGACGGGAAACTATTTCGCAGCGGACTTTTTCGCCGGCGCTTCTTTCGCGGCAGCGCCCTGCTTCAGCGCGGCGTGCAGCAGGCGATCCTTCTCGCGCTGGGCCGTGCGGCGCTTTCTTGCGATGGCGGCACGCGCCTTCTCTCCATTGATTCTCGACATCGGGAAAATCCTCCGGCGGCGACTTTATCACGCCAATCTCCAACGACCGCCCGCCCGCGCTTGCTCGTCGTCTCGCAGCGACCGCGATTTCCTTCGAGCGGGCTCATAGGCTCACGGGCTCACAGGCTCACAGGCTCACAGGCGCGAAACGTGGGACTCCGCTGTGAGCCCATGCGCCTATGCACCTATGAGCCTATAAGCACGGATTCCACAGACAACCAGCAACCAGTAACCAGCAACCGCCTCCCCGTAACCCGAGAATAATCAACAGATACATCCGGTTCCCGGCATGAATGTCTTTTTCAACACTCGGACTCAGTCCGAAGCTTCTCCAGTCCATCCACGACCTCGGTTACGCGGCACCGACTCCGATTCAATCTGCCGCCATCCCCGTTCTTCTCGAGGGGAATGATCTGATCGGCATCGCTCAGACCGGCACCGGAAAAACCGCCGCCTTCGTCCTGCCGATCCTCGAGCGCTTCATGCGCAAACCACAACAGGGCCGCGGCCCGCGTGCGCTCATCGTCGCGCCGACCCGCGAGCTCGCTCTTCAGATCGACGAAAACGTTCGCCTCCTTGGCAAGCACATGCAGATCCGCTGCGCCACGATCTTCGGCGGCGTCGGCGAGACTCCGCAGATCCAGGCCGTGCGCCGCGGCGTCGACATCATCGTCGCTACACCGGGACGCCTCATCGACCTGATGGGCGCCGGCCACGTGTCGCTCCGCGGCGTCGAAGTCGCGGTGCTCGATGAAGCCGATCGCATGCTCGACATGGGCTTCCTCCCGCAGATCCGCCGCATCGTCGCGACGCTGCCGAAGGAACGCCAGACGCTCCTCTTCTCGGCAACGCTGTCGAAGGACATCGAGAAAGTCACCGCCGAGTTCCTGCGCAATCCGCAGACCGTCGAGATCGGCCGCCGTTCCACGCCGACCGACACCGTCGCGCAGTTCCTCTACCCGGTTCCCAAGAGCCGCAAAGTCGATCTGCTCATTCACCTGCTGCGCGACAACACGCTCGACACCGTGCTCGTCTTCTCGCGCACGAAACACGGCGCCGACAAGATCGCGCGCAAGCTGCAGCAGGCCAACGTGCAGGCGGCGACGATTCACTCGAATCGCAGCCAGAGCCAGCGCGTCGCCGCGCTCGACGCCTTCAAGAGCGGCCGCTGCCGCGTCCTCGTCGCCACCGACATCGCCTCGCGCGGCATCGACGTCGAAGGGATCTCGCACGTCATCAACTTCGACTTCCCGATGCACCCCGAGGATTACGTGCACCGCATCGGCCGCACGGGAAGAGCCGAAGCGATCGGCGACGCCATCAGCTTCGTCACTCCGGACGACGAACCGTACGTTCGCGATCTCGAGAAGATGACCAAGAAACGCGTCGCGCGCAAAACCGTCCAGGGCTTCGACTACACCGACCGCCCCGCCCCGGCCGCGTTCCGTTCCACGCCGACCGCGCGTCCCGCGGCCCGTCCGCAGTTTCGCGAACGCCGTAGAGCGTAAGTTTTCGGGAGTGGACAGCCGCCGTCTCGGCGGCTGGGGCGGCGCCGTCGGCGCCCGCCCGCGAGCGGCGGGACGCCGCTCGCCCAGCCGGCGAGGACGCCGGCGGTCCGCGCTTCGCTCGCCCAAGCGTGCAGGAGGGCGGGCTTATAGCCCGCCGATTTTGGGCGGGAGGGGCGAACCCACCCGCCCCAAAGAACCGGCGGGCTATAAGCCCGCCCTCCTACACGGTTTTCGCTTCTAACTCGGCCCAGCGCGCGTACAAGCGATCCACCTCGGCCTGCGCGGCGGTGAGTGCGGCGAAGCGCTCCTGGAGTGCGTTCGCGTCGGCGGCGACCGACGGATCTTCGGCGCGGTTCTTCGCTTCGCTGAGGCGTTCCTCGGCGGCGAGAACGGAGGCTTCCATCGAATCGAGCTCGCGCTGTTCGAGATAGCCGAGGCGTTTGGGTTTGGCTGCTGGACGATTGCCGGTCGGCGGTGCGGATACGCGTCGCGACTTGTCGGTGCGCGTCGCTTCCCATTGCGTGTAATCGGCGTAGTACTCGGCGCCGCCGTTGCCGTCGATCGCCAGGATCTGCGTCGACACACGGTCGAGCAGATAACGGTCGTGCGTCACGAGCACGAGCGCGCCGGGGAACTCCATCAGCGACTCTTCGAGCACTTCCAGCGTCGAGATGTCGAGATCGTTCGTCGGCTCGTCCATGACCAGCAGATCGGCCGGCTGCAGCATGAGACGCGCGAGAACGATGCGCGCCTTCTCGCCGCCGGACAGACGCGACACCGAGGTCTCGAGCTGCTCGGTGCGAAAGAGAAAGCGCTTCGCCCACGACACGACATGAATCGAGCGATCGCGATAGAGCACGCTGTCGCCCTCGGGAGCGAGCGCGCGCTTGAGCGTGAGATTCGGATCGAGACTCTCGCGGTTCTGCTCGAAATAGACGACGCGCAGACCGTCGGCCTTCTCGATCGTGCCGCTGTCCGGTGCGAGCTCGCCGATGATGATGCGCAGCAGCGTCGTCTTCCCGGAGCCGTTCGGCCCGAGGACGCCGAGACGCGCGCCGGGAGTGAGAAGAACGTCGAGATTGGAAATCAGTTGTCGGTTGTCGGTTGTCGGTTGTCCGGGCAACGCGCCAACGGATTTCGACAATCCTCGTCCTGCCCAGAGCCGCTTCGTCTTGCGCTGCGAGGCCGTGAAATCGATGCTGGCGCTCGACGTTTGCGCGCGATCGCGTCCTTCGCCGAGCTCGTCGATCAGGCGCTCGGCGTTCTGGATGCGCGCCTTCGCCTTCGTCGTCCGCGCCTTCGGGCCGCGGCGCAGCCACTCCATCTCGCGGCGCACGAGATTGGCGAGCGTCTCCTGATACGCGGCTTCGTTGCGCAGCACTTCGTCGCGCTTGGCGAGGAGATCGCTGTAGCGCCCCGAGACCTGGAGGAGTCCCGCGGGATAGGCGCGATTCAGCTCGAACATGCGCGAGGCGACGTTCTCGAGAAAGTAGCGGTCGTGGCTCACGACGACGAACGCCTCGGGCTCGGTCTTCAGCAGCGACTCGAGCCACAGAATGGCCTCGACATCGAGGTGATTGGTCGGCTCGTCGAGCAGCAGCAGATCGGGCTCGCGCACCAGCTCGCGAGCAATGGCCAGTCGCTTGCGCCAGCCGCCGGAGAGCGTATCGCTGCGCTGCTCGCGAGCGTCGAAACGCGCCTTGCCGAGGGCGATGCCGGCGCGTGCGTGCTTCTCGTACTCGTCGAGCGTGTGATCGTCCTGCAGCGCTTCGAGGAGCACTTCCTCGACCGTCTTCCCGGGCGCAAACACCGGATCCTGCGGAACATAGCCGACGCGAAGTCCCTTGCGCACCGATCGCGCGCCCGAGTCCGGCTCCTCGGTGCCCGCGAGGATCTTCAGCAGCGTCGACTTCCCCGATCCATTCGGGCCGACGAGCCCCACATGATCCCCCTCGGACACCGTAAACGACAGGTTCTCGAAGAGAGGACGCGAGGTGTAGGACTTGGTCAGGGACTCTGAGGTGAGGAGGACGGCCATTTTTTGAACACGGAACGATGAACACGGAACGATGAACGACGCGGGATCATACCTCGCGCGTGTTCCGTGTTCCGTGTTCCGTGTTCCGTGTTCCGTGTTCCGTGTTCCGTGTTCCGTGTTCCGTGTTCCGTGTTCATCGTTATCCTGTCGCGAACGAACAACCCACAGGAGGTGTTCTTAGAACCATGAAGAACTCCTGGACCGGCGGTGAAGCCGCCCGCCTGACGGAGTCCGCGGAGGAGAACCTGGCCGTGGCGGTGCATCGCGCGGAGCCGGGGGCGCTGGAGCGGATGATCGATCGGTTCGAGCCGGCGCTCTACAGCTACGCCTACGGCATTCTGCAGAATGCCTTCGACGCCCAGGAGGTCGTGCAGGACGCCATGTTGCGTGCGCATCGCGCCCTCACGCGGCAGTACGACGAGGCGCGATGTGCGGCGTTGGCGCTCCGCCCCTGGCTCTTCAAGACGGTACGCAACCTCTGTCTCAACAAACGCCGCTCGAAAACACGCGCGCTCGAGCAGCCGCTCGAATCGTTCGATGACGGCCGCATCGGACCATTCGTGCGCGAGCACGGCTCCGAGCTCGAACGGCAGCAGGACGCGGAGATGCTCCGCTCGGCCATGTCCGCGCTGCCGGTCGAGGCGCGCGAGCTGATCGTGCTGCGCTTCATGGAAGAGATGTCTTACGCCGATATCGCGAAAACCGTCGGAGCGACCGAAGCGTCGCTGCGTGGAAAAGTGTTCCGCTCGCTGAAGCTCCTGCGAGACGCACTGGAAGGGAGTGGTGTTGCCCATGCGCTGTAGATCTGCTTTGACTCGAATCGACGCACTCCGGACCGGCGAATTGCCGGTGGATGAGCAGGGAGTCGTCCACGAACATCTCGACACCTGCCGTTCGTGCAACGCATCCGTCTCCGACGTCGGCACGCTGGTGAAATCCGTGAAGGCGCTGCTCACGGCTCCGCCACGCTCGTGCAAGGACACGATCGCCGACTCGTACGAACAACTGCGCGAAGGGAGCGAGGTCGTGTGGGTCGCGTTCTCCGATAGCGGCCTGCGCCTCATCGTGCGCGGCGGCTCGTTCGACGACCTTCGCTCCGAATATGCGAAACGCTATTGCCGCGGATTGAAAGCCGGCACGCTCCCCGATGCTCTGCGCAAACAGGTCGTCGCGGCTCTGGCCGGCGAAGGCGTGGACAAACCGAAAGTCGACTGGAGCGACGAGCTCACGGATCTCGAACGCGACGTGCTCACACTCCTCCCACGCATCCCGCGCGGTGAAGTGCGGACTTACGAGTGGGTCGCGCGCGAAGTGGGACGTCCGCGTGCCGTCCGCGCCGTCGGCAGCATCCTCGCCCGCAACGCCGTGCCGCTCGTCGTCCCCTGCCATCGCGTCGTCCCCACCGCCGGCGGCGTCGGCCAGTACGCCTTCGGCACCGAGGTCAAACGCGAGATGCTGCGCCGCGAAGGCGTCGACGTCGAATCGCTCGATGCCCTCGCGCACAAAGGCGTGCGCTACATCGGCTCGCGCACGACCAAGATCGTCTGCTTCCCCACCTGCCGCGACGCCAGGAGGATCCGCGATGAAAATCGCGTCCCTTTTCGAGGCGCAGGTGAAGCCGTGGAGAAAGGATTCCGACCATGTCTGAGATGCCGGCCATTCCTCGCCGCCTGAGCTCAATTGCCGGAGGACAGGGTGAGGGGTCGAGCCTCGCTCGTGGCACGGCCCCTCACCCGTCGCTTCGCTCCCCCCTCTCCCCGCTGCGCGGGGCGAGGGGCAATGAAAAAGTCCGCGCCGTGTCGCGTCCGGCCCGCACGTTCACCGGCGATTTCTACTTCACACATCGCCACGACGATCGCCTTTGGATCGCGCACGGCGACGTCGCGGGGAAGGGGCTGCCGGCGGCGATCGTGATGGCGATGATCCAGGAGGAGCTCGAGCATCGCATCTGCTCCTGCGCCGAGGCGAGCTGCAATCCGTCGACGACCCTGCGACGCCTGCACGAGTTCCTGCTGCCGCTCCTGCCGAGCAACCGCTTCGCCACCGCCGTCATCGCAACGCTCTGCGACGACGGTACGCTCCTGGTCGCGAACGGCGGACACTGCCCGCCGCTCATCGTCCGCCGCGACGGCACCATCGAGCAGATCTCCTCCACCGGTCCACTCCTCGGCGTCTTCAAATCCGCGACCTGGACCTCATTCACGACGCACCTCGAGCCCGGCGAAACGATTCTGCTCTACAGCGACGGCGTCACCGAATCGCTCGCAAACGGCGAAGAGCTCGGCGTCGACGGCCTCCGCGACGTCGTCCGCCGCGTCGGCCCCTGCCCGTCGACGATCGTCGAACAGCTCTCCGACGTCAGCGACGACCTCACCCTCGTCGCGATCACAAGATAAGTGACCGGAGGGCGGGCTTATAGCCCGCCGATTTTGGGTGGGCGGGACGGACGCCAGGACGAGACTTTGGGACGAGACTTTGGGACGGAACTCTGGGACGGACCCTCCCGCCCAGAAGGATCGGCGGGCTATAAGCCCGCCCTCCTGGTGCGTTCTTCGACCAGGTTTGTGACCCGTCCCCCGGCACGGAACAGTTCACGGTCGACGGTCCACGGGGGACGCTTGCTCAAGCAACATGCGTCCCCCGTTACCCGTTTCCCGTTTACTTGTCCTTCACCACCACCCGCACCTCGTCGCCGTTCGCGCGGATCTCCGGCACGTACATCGCCTGCCCCAGCAGCGGCAGCGCGTGGAACGAGCCGGGCGTTTCCGCGCGGAGCGCGTACGACAGTTCCCAGACGCCTTGCTGCAGATGATCGATGAACATCGCCACCTTGCGATCGCGCAGCTCCTGATACACCCACGCGGTTTGTCCGCTCTTGACGTTGCGCGCCCAGAGCGGCTGGCCGCTCTGCAGTTCCACGGCTTCGAAACCGGCGGGCTTGAGATCCTCGAACAGCAGATAGTCGTAATCGTTCTTCGATTCCACGGTTACCACGACGTCGATGCGCTCGCCGCTGGGGACTGATTCGCCGTCGCGCAGCGGCACGCGATCGTAGAGCACGCCCTTGAGCAGCGTCGGGCGCGGCTTCAGGCGGAAGTACTCGCGGCGTACGAAGATCTCGTTGCCCGCCGCTTTCACCGGTTCTTCCAGCGAGACAAATCGCGCCTCGGCGGAGAAGTAGAGCGGCGCCTTGCCGCTCGTGCGACGGATGCGGATCTCCTGCGTCGTGTCGTTGAGGATCGACGACTCGATCGGGAAGCGGCTCGGCGCGCGCAGGACGTCCGCGGCGGTGATCGTCTTCGTTGCGATCGTGCGGCCATTCACTGTGAGCTCGTACGACACGTCGCCGGCGAGCTCGCCGCTACGCTTGAGGTAATCGTTGAACGCCAGGATCGCGATGGCCGTATCGCGCGTGTTGTTCCACTGCGCGCCGCGACGATTCTTCACCAGCCAGTTCATGGCCGGCTCGACGAGCTTGTTCTCCGGATCGATCGTCACCAGCGCCTGCATGACGAACGCCGTCGTCTCCACCGGGCTCTCGTACCAACGCCACCAGAAACGCGAGGTCGATCCCCAATGCGCGGTGGCCATCGTCTCGGCGGACGTTTCGCCTTTCAGCAGCACCGAGGAATCGGGTGTGCGATCGATCGCCGCGCCGTCTTCGAGATTGCGCACGAGCACGTTTGCCCGCTCGGTGTCGCCGTAGCGATGCGCGATCAGCGCGAGCAGCGCTCGCGAGTACGCGGTCAACTTCTCGCGATGCGCCCAGACATCGTCGTACGCACGGCGCTCGGCATCCGACGGCTTCGCGCGCCAGGCCGACATCGCGTGGAGCATCCAGGCCTGCTCACTCCACTGATTCTCGTTCTTCACGAGGCGTTGCTGCAACCACTGCACGGCGCGATCGACCGCGCTCGCATTCACATTCAGGCCGCCATCACGCGCGATCGCGAAGCCCCAGACGACATACGCAGTCATGAAGTCGTCGCTGCCGCCGTCCTTCCACCAACCCCAACCGCCGTCGCCATGCTGCATGTCGTAGAGGCGGGCCATCCCCTTCGCGGTCACGTCGTCGAGATCCTTGCCGGCGATGCGCGCGCGGCCAAGACCGAGCTTCTCCAGCGTGCGCGCCACGATCGCTGCCGGCAGGAAACGGCTCATCGTCTGTTCCACGCAGCCGTACGGATAGTCGATGAGATACGGCAGAGCGTCGAGCATCGTAACGGCGAGACTCGGCGCGATCTGCACCGTGAGCTCGGTCGCACGACGCTCGCGCGGCAACTCGAGACGAATCAAAGCTTCAGCCGTTGAAGCCGGATTCGCGTCCGAACGCAGCTTCCCGCTCCGTGCGATCAGCTTGTCGATGCCGTGCTCGTACACGACAAACGACTTCTCCATCGCATCGGCGTGCGACAAGGAGCGTCCGGTCACGCGCAGCTTCGCGTTCCCCGCCTTCTGCGCGACGACCGTCCAATCCGCGCGCGCCTCTCCGTGCGCGGGCACGTTCATCGCCGCCGCGCTCTTGTCGCGCAGCGCGAGGCCTTCGACCTCGAGCGACGGCGTCACCGTCATCGCCGCGTCGGTGTTGTTGTTGATCACCGCCGAGATCGTGGCCTGGTCTCCGGCGACGAAGAACCGCGGCGCCTGCAGTCGCACGATGAGCGGCAGATTCGTGCGCGCGGTGGATGTCGCCATGCCGAAGTCGGCACCACTCGTCGCCGCCCGGGCCGTCGCGCGCCACGTCGTCAGCGCCTCGGGATAGTGGACTTTCACCGTCGCCGTTCCATCCGCGCCGGTCACGAGATCCGGCTTCCACAACGCCGTCGAACGGAAATCGCTGCGTACTTGCACGGCCGGCTCTTGCGCCGGCGCGGCATTCGCCGCGCCTTCTTTCGCGAGCATGGGTGGCGGAGCCGGAGCCGGTGGAGGAGCCATGACACTCTGCGCGCGCGCGTTCATGCTGACTTCCTGGACGGCATCCATCGCGTACACGGTGGCTCCCCCGACGACACCGCCGATCACTCCCTGCGCCTGAAGCTCCTCGCGATCCTTCGCGCCAGCATCACGACGCCGCTTGTCTTCTTCCTTCGCCCGTTCCTCGTCCTCGCGCGTGATGTAGCGCTGCGACTGCACGCTCGCCGAGACCTGGATCCGTTGCTCGCGCACATCGCCGTAGAAGAACTGGCGCGGATCGCCCGACGTGTCTTCCTGAATCGCAGTCACCGCTTCGTCGGAAAGCGAGATCGCAACTTCCGCCGCGACAGGCTTGCCCGAGGCATCGCGCGTCGTCACCGTGAGCGTCCCGTCCTGGCGCGGCTCGTACTGCTCGCGATCCGGCTTCACATCGACGGTCAGGAAATGCTCCGCCGGAGGCACGACCACGCGCTGCGTCACCGTCGCCAGTTGCCGATCGAAGATCGACGACGCCGTGATGAAGAAATTCGGCACGTGACGATCGTCGATCGGAATCTGAATCAGCTTCACCGTTCCATCGAGCTTCACGACCTGCGTATCGAGCACGTCGTCGCCGAACGTCGTCAAGAGCACCCAGCGTCCGCTCGAAGGCGTGACGATCATCGCGAACGCCGCCTGCCCGACGCGCACGGTCTCCTTGTCAATGAGCAGCTCGATGCCGCCGTTCACGTGATAGCCGATGTCGTTCGTCGTTCGCTCCGCGACCCAGATCGTCGTCTCCGCGTTCACGAGATCCTGCGCGCGCTTCGGATTGCCGTCGACGCTCATCCAGCGCACGACGTAATAGCCAGGGCTCTTCGGCGTGAACGTCATCGTCGCCTCGCCCATCGCGTCGGTCGTCAGCTTCGCGGTGACCATGTCATCGTCTTCGTAGCGCCCGCCGCGGATCAGGTCCGTACGCCAGCGGCGCTGGAAGACCCTCACCGTTCCGGTCGTCTGCACCGGCTTGTCGTTCGCGTCCATCGCCTTGAACTTCACCGACGCGCTCTCGCCTGGTCGGTGGAGATAGTGTTCGGGCGACGCGAGCACGCTGTAGCGCTGCCTCGTGACGCGAACCGTTCCCTCGCCGCGCACCTCGCGGCGCGATGCGTCGACGACGCGCGCCTCGATCCGGTACTGCGTGTCCATCCCGTCGCGCTGCGTATCGATGCGCAGCACCGCCCGGCCGGTGGCGTCGGTGTGCAACTTCTCCGTTCGCGCCACCGACTCCTGCGGCGGGGTGATCCAGCCGCTCCAGTACCAGTCGTACTCGCGCCACGGAGTCCAGTAGCGTTGGAACGCCGACTGATGCACGACCACGTCGACGTCGGCATTGGCGACCGGACCGCCGAAGTAGTACTCGGCCTCGATCGTCGCTTCGATCGTGTCGCCCAGGCGGTACTGCTTGATATTACCTTCGCCTTGCGGCGTCGTGACGCGCACGACGAACTCCGGCAGCTTGTACTCCTCGAGGCGGAAGAGTTGCGCCCCGCCGACGTACTCCTTCCCATTGCGGAACGTGATCGCGTACGGGCCGAGGGGCATGGACGGCGTGAGCGCGAGCTCGCCCCAGAAGCTGCCGAAGTCGCTCAGCTTCGCGACGCCATTCGCCACCTTCTCGCCGCGCGGGCTGGTGATCTCGTACGAAAGGGATTGTCCCGCGGGCGTCGTCCAGCGCTCATTCGCGCGCAAACGCGTGAGGATCTTCCACTGCACCGTTTCATTCGGCCGGTATGCCGGACGATCGGTGAACGCGTAGACGCGCCAGCCCTGCTGCGTCGTGCGTCCGTAGTTGTACGTCCAGGTCTGGTGATACGCGTGCCGTGCGCCGGCCGCGGCGGTGATGAGAATCGAACCGTTCTCCTTCACCGGCACCTCGGCGAGACCGCTGGCGTTCGTCTGCGCCGTGCTCTCCTTGCGATCGCTGCCCTGCTGATACAGAACGCGTACGCGCGCGTTGGCGATCGGCTCGCCGGTCAGCACGTGGGAGACGAACACCTGCAGACGAGAGCCGCCGGCGTGCACGAGGATGTTCGCGTCGGTGACGAGCACGAGCACGCGCGATTCCTCTTTCGCCGCGCGCGCCATCAGCACGTACGCTCCCATCGGGAGCCGCGGCGTCAGCGCGATCTCCGCAACGCCGGGCTGATGCTCGCCCTTGTCGTTCGTGTCGTGCGTCCAGCGCCGCACGACCGCGCTGCCTTCCGTGCGCAGGCCTTCGATCCAATTCTTGTTCGGGTCGAAGGAATTGTCTTTCGTGAGATCGACGGCGAACAGCGTCAACTCGACCTTCGCCACATTCCGCCACGCCAGGATCGCCTTCTGCTCGACTTCGGGAAGGAACGTCCCAGCGACCTGAACGCTCACCGTCGGTTTGGTGATGTCCTCGATGGCTTCCTTCGCCTCGTCGTAGTACTTCGTCTCGTCGGGCTTGAACTCCGTGAGCAGACGGCGCAACAGTTCCAGCGCCTTGTTGTAATTCGGCCGTCCCGTTGCCGATTCATCGTCGCCGCCGAGATCGGCGTATCGCGCGTAGCTCGACGCGGCGAGCATGAGCGCGTCGTCGTACCACTCGCTCTTCTTCCCGAGCTTGATGATCTCCTCGGCCAGCTCGATCGCGCGCTCGACGCTCGCCGGCTGTCCATCCTGCATCAGTTGTTGCGCGAGGCGGTACTGGGCATGCGCGCGATCCTCGGCCGACTCCGCGATCTTCAGCACATTCACGAGCACTTCGCGCGGCACGTTCCACGGCCGATCGTCGTCGCCGGCGAGCTTCCACACGATGTCGAGATAGCGCGCCCGCGCGAGCGTGAGGTCATCGTGACCCGCCCAGAAATCGAGCGCCTGCACGTAATACGACTGCCCCTGCGTCACGTCGCCGAGGGACTCCATCGCCTCAGCCCAGATGCGATCGTGCACGCTGTCACGCACGAACTTCTCGAGCGCGATTCGCGCCTCGTTGCGATCGGTATCGTCATCCGCCGCGCGCCACGCCGTATCGGCGAGACGCATCTCGACCCAGCGACGATCATCCGCGGAAAGCGTGAGCTTCGCCGCTTCGACGTACACGTCGTGCGCGCGCTGAAACGACTTCTCGGCGTACTGCTTCTCCGCCGACGCCTTCAACGATTCATAAGCGCCCGCCCCACCCTGCGGCGGCACCGCGCCCGCGGTCGCGAGCATGAGAAACGCGATTGCAACGATGAACGTAGTTCTCAGCGACAAGTTGCCTCCCCGATACTTCGCGCGTTTCCCTGTCATCCCGAGCGTAGCGAGGAACCTGGCGGGTGTGCGGCAGAAGGCACGCTCCTCGCGCCCCCGCCCGCCCAGGTCCCTCGCTCACGCTCGGGATGACAAATCAAGCGCACTCGAGACCTTAGACCAGACGGCCTGCAGAAAGACAACCGCTGGGTGAGCTCTCGGCTCTCAGCTCACAGCTCTCAGGAGCGAAACCAACGAACCGGCTCTCCTGCCAGCTGAGAGCTGCCAGCTGCGAGCTCTAACCAGCGTTCTTCGCCAGCCAGCTCTCCACTTCCTCCGGGTGATACCCGAACGGTCCCGGCTCGCCCTTGTAGACGATCACGCCGCGCGTATCGATGATGTAGAAACGCTCCGGCCAGCCGGCGTAGAGCTTCTCCACGCGATCATCCATCGCATCGACCGCGAGCGGGACGGGATAGTGGAAGCGCTTCACGAAATCGTTGGCGATCGTCATCCGATCGCCGAGGGAGCGAGGCTGGCGATAGCAGACATCTTCCTTCTCGTTCGACTCCATCTGCCACTCGTCCAGCGGATGCGCCTCGCGGATGTACACCGTCTGGAAGCGCACGCGCTCGCCGTACTGCTCGTGCATCTTGCGGAGACGGTCGACCGACCGCCGGAAGGGAGGTCACGTGAAACTGCCGAAGATCAACAGCGTCGGCTTCGCCGGCGAAGGCTCGAGCAGCGGCTGCCGACCTTTGCCATCGAGCGCGATCAGCAGCGCATCCGGCGCGCGATCGCCGACCTTCAAGTCGCCGTCGCGACGCTGATCGTAGCGAAGCATGCCGATGATGTTGCGCGGACCGATCTTCACGATCATGACCGTCGCCGCCACAACAACGAGCGCCGCGAGCACGAGAAGCACTTTCTTCATTGGATGCGCACGATTATATTCAAGGACGTGAGCTCGTCCGCAATGCAGTTCACCCCGCCGCCGCGGCACGTCCCGCTTTCCCTCCGGATCGTCAACACCTTCAACGGCCTCGCGCAGGCCGGCTGGGCCATCTTCGGCTTCGGCATGATCTTCGTCTGGGTCTTCACCGCCAACGCCGATTTCTCATTCCTCAACTTTCGCGGCCCGTACGAGATCGCCATCGGCCGCGTGACGCGCGTCGAAAAAACCAACGCGTCGGAAAACAAGCAACCCATTCACGCGCATCACTACGAGTACCCGGTCGGGCTCATGAGGCTCAGCGGAACCTCTTATGCGACCGGCCGCGAGCTGTCGAGCGGCGAAGTCGTCACCGTCGAATACGACGGCGCCGATCCGACACGCTCGCGCATCGAAGGCATGCGCCGCGCGATGTTCAGCCCGTTCGTGCTCTTCGTCGTCATCTTCCCGCTCGTCGGACTTGGAATCCTGATCCCGTCTACGATCATGGGACGCCGCCGCAGCTCCCTCCTCCGCAACGGCTACTTCACGACCGGCACGCTGAAAAGCAAAAGCCCGACGAACATGACCGTCAACAGGCGCCGCGTCTTCGCCCTCACCTTCGAATTCGTCGCCCGCGACGGACGTCATCACGAAACCGTGGCGCACAGCAGCCAGACGGAACGACTCGAAGACGAAGCGCAGGAACCGCTCCTCTACGATCTCGACAATCCCTCAAAGGCCTACCTCCTCGACGAAGCCCCCGCGCGTCCCAAACTCGAAATGAACGGCGACCTCACCGGCAACCCAATCGCTGCAGGCGCGTCGCTGATCCTTCCGATCATCGTCACCGGCGGCAACGTTCTCATGCTGCTCTACAAGCTCGGGAAACTCTAGCCTGCGCTCCACGCGCGCCTACGGACACGTCGCGACCGGCAAATCGAGAACCGTGATCGCCGGCGCGATGAACACGCTTCGCTCCGATGGCACCACGTTGCGGATCGCATTGAGATAGCGCTCGTCGAACTGGCTCGGATGACGCTGCATGTCCTCGAGGATCGCCTCCCATTGCGAGGCGTCCGCGTCGAAGCGCTCCGCCGCGGGCGTTGCCGAGGAGAAGTGAATCGCAAACGGATCGCCCGAGATGCTGACGCGGCTCTCGAGTAGATACACGATCGGTCGCTCCTGCAATCGCCCCACCGCCTCGAGCACGATCCTCGCCGCTTCCCGATGATCGGGATGACACGTCGTTCCATGTCGCGGGTCGAACGTCAGGATGACCTCGGGATGCACTGCCTCGATGTAACCAGCCACCGTCGCAACACGATCCGCCGGCCAGTTCGGCGCATTCACACCACCGCCGTCCGGATACGTGAGCAGGATCGACGTCGCGTTGAAGTACTGCGACGCCGCGCCAGCCTCGCCGCTCCGCACGGTGGCGACGTCCGGCGAGCAGCCATCCGCACGCAGACATGCGCCCGCCTCGCCTCGCGTCAGCACGAGAAACGTGCATTGGACCCGCTCCTCCCGGCACCACATGGCCGGAAGAGGCGCGACCACCGCCTCGTCATCCGGATGCGCGCCAATCCACATCATCGAAGCAGGAATCGGAATGCTGCCGGGATGCCGCACCGCACGATCGCGCGCGGCAGCGGACATCGAGCACAACAGGAACGCGAGCAAAACAACTAGGCGCCGTGACATGCCTGAGTTACGCCAGCGGCCGATCCAACGTTGGGTCGTCATCCAACCAAAGTTTCACGCGGAGACGCGGAGAACGCGGAGAGAGTTTCCTGTGATCTCTTCTCCGCGTCCTCCGCGTCTCCGCGTGAACCCAAATTCTCCCGCCTCGTGCGATGAGTGAACATTACACTGCCTGCCCATGACTCAGCTCGCGCGACGCCTCGGCGCTTTCGACGCCACGATGCTCGTCATGGGCGGCATCATCGGCTCAGGCATCTTCATCAACCCGTACGTCGTCGCACGACAGGTCCACACCGTGCCGCTCATCCTCGGCGTGTGGGCCGCGGGTGGCGTCATCGCGCTGATCGGCGCATTCGTCTACGCCGAGCTTGCGGCGTTGCGGCCCGACGTCGGTGGGCAGTACGCGTATCTGCGCGACGCCTGGCACCCTTCCGTCGCCTTTCTCTACGGCTGGGGATTGCTCCTCGTGATCCAGAGCGGCGGCATGGCCGCGGTGGCGGTGACCTTCGCGCGCTACACGGCGCAGCTCACCAACACGTCGATGCCCGACGCGCTGCTGGCCACGATCACGCTCGCCGTGCTCACGGCCATCAACTGTCTCGGCGTGCGCAGCGGCACGAACACGCAGACCGCGCTGATGCTCCTCAAGCTCGCCGCGATCGTCATGCTGATCGTCGTCGGCTTCACCGCGCATCCCCATCCCGTGAGCGCCAACGTGCTGCCCGCATCACCAACGCTCCTCGCCATCGCCGCGGCCATGACTCCGGTCATGTTCGCGTATGGCGGATGGCAGACCGCCGGCTTCATGTCCGGCGAGCTTCTGCGACCGCGCCGCGATATGGCCGTGGGACTCCTGGCCGGCGTCGCCGGAGTCATCACCGTCTACCTCATCGTCAACGTCGTCTGCCTGCGCATGCTCGGACCCGAAGGCCTCGCCGCGACGAAGACGCCGGCATCGACGCTCATGCATCTCGCCCTCGGCGAGCGCGGCGCGATGCTCATCGCCGCCGGCATCGCCATCTCCACGCTCGGCTTCCTCAGCCAGGGAATGCTCACCGCGCCGCGCGTCTACTACGCGATGGCCGAGGATGGCCTCTTCTTCCGATCGGTCGCGCGCGTCCATCCGCGCACGCGCGTCCCGGTGCTGGCGATCGCGCTGCAGGGCGTCGTCGCCATCGTCATCGCGCTCTCCGGCAGCTACGAACAGATCCTCGGCTACGTCGTCTCCGTCGACTTTATCTTCTTCGGACTCACCGGACTCTCGCTCTTCGTGTTCCGGAAGCGCATCCGCGAAGCTGCGCACTTCCGCACGCCGGGACATCCGATCACCACCGCCGTCTTCACGCTCGCCTGCTGGCTCGTCGTCATCGGCACGTTCGCGAAAGCGCCGAAGGACAGCCTGGTCGGGCTCGGCATCCTCCTCGCCGGCCTCCCCGCCTACTGGTTCTGGCGGCGCAGCTCGCCAGCCGTTCCCTCGTAGCAGCCCGTCGGCCTCTGCGCCGATGAGCCCGTGAGCCTATGTGCCTCTACGCCTTGCGCGCCCAGCACAGTTTCGAATCCCCCCACGTGACGGGCGCCACCAAAACGAAAATGGCGCGCGGCAGAGAATCTGCACCTCTCATGCATCAATCGGAGGTTCTCGAATGAGTCGATTCCCCGCTTCTTTGATTCTCATTCTCCTGCTCGCTTCGGTCAGCGCAAGTGCGCAGACCATCGGCAACTACACGTTCGCCGCCTCACCGAGCCCGCTGCTTTCGGCACCCAACACGATCATCGACCTCACGGCGCCGGCAACCGAGGACGGCACCATCGGAACGATCGCCATCCGTTCGCCGCGCTTCGCCTGCGACAACGGTTTCAAGGTGAAGTTCTATCGGCGTAGTGGAAACTCGCTGACCTCGTTCGCCGAGCGCGGGCCGTTCAGCCTCAACGGCACGCACACGACCATCGATCTCACGCCGGTGGTCAGCGTGCAGAAGAACGACCTCATCGGCATCGTCTCGCTGCAGGACTGCATGGCCACCGCCGGCCAGACGCCTGTCGCAACCGCTGAGGCAATCCAGTTCACCGGCGACATCAACTCCGCCAACCTTTCGACGGGCACGCGGCTCCCGCACTTCGCGCTCGCTGCGTATGGCGCGCAAAACTCGCATGCGGAGATCCGCATGCAGGTGATCGTCGTCGCCGGCGCCGCGGCCGGCGCGGGCGGCGCACAGTTCCGCACCGACGTCTTCCTCACCGCGCCGCGGCAGGGCATTTCCGGCGGACGTCTCGTCTATCACCGCGAAGCGGTGAGCGGATTCGACGACGATCCTTCTGTGAGCTTCGATCTCGAGCCCGGCGCGAGTCGCACCATTCCGAACATCATCGGCACCAATCTCGGCCTCAGCGGCAAAGGCAGCATGGACATCTATACGAAGATCGGATTCGAGCCGCCGATCGTGTCGACACGCGTCTATGACGACGCCGGCGCCGCGGGAACGAAGGGCTTCTCCTTCGATGCGCAGAGGCTCTCCGAGGCGCTCAACGTCGGCCAGCAGGGCGTGCTCTTCACCTCGCAGGACACCGCGCGCTTCCGCATGAACGTCGGCATCCGCACGCTCGACATCCCGACGCAGATCGACTTCGTGGTGCTCAGCTCCGCCGGTCTGCAACGCGCCGTCGTGACGAAGACGTTTCCCGCGAACTACTACGTGCAGCCGGACGTTGCCGGTCTGCTCAACGGATTCGCTCCGCAGCCAGGGGACACGATTCTCGTGACGCCGATCGACGGTCCGGTCTTCGTCTACGGTTCGATCATCGACAACAAAACGAACGATCCGAGTCTGCAGATCGCGAAGCCATTGCAGTAGGCTTCGCGATCATGATTGAAGTCACTTCACGCGAAGACATCGTCACCATCCGTCTGGCGCACGGCAAAGCGAGTGCGCTCGACCTCGAGCTCGTGGAGACGCTCGCGCGTGCCGTCGCCGAATTCGCGGCCTCGGACGCGCGAGCCCTCGTGCTCACCGGCACCGGCTCGATCTTCTCGGCCGGTGTCGATCTCTTCCGCCTGACCGAGGGCGGGCGCGAATACGTCGAGCGCTTCGTCCCCGCCCTCGGGCGCATGCTGCTCGATCTCTTCTCGCTCCCGAAGCCGCTGATCGTCGCCGCCAACGGCCACGCCGTCGCCGGCGGTTGCATCCTCACCCTCGCCGGCGACTATCGCCTGATGGCCGCCGGCAACGGCCGCATCGGCATGCCCGAGCTCCTCGTCGGCGTCCCGTTTCCGCCGACCGTCATCGAAGCGATCCGCTTCGCGCTCCCGCCGCAGCACCTGCAGATGCTGATGTACACCGGCCGCACCGTCCTCCCCGACGAAGCGCTCCGCCTCGGCATGGTCGACGAAGTCGTCGACCCCGCGTCGCTCGCCGCGCGCACCGAAGAAATCGCGCGCCAGTTCGCCGCCCTCCCCGCCCCCGCCTTCACCCTCGCCAAGCGCCAGATCCGCGACAAGATCATCAGCCGCGCCAAACACTACGCCTCGGAGCTCGACGGCGAGGTGCTCGACCTCTGGAGCGCCCCGGAGACGCACCAACGCATCCGCGAGTATTTGGCAAAGACCGTCAAGAAAGTCTAGGAGTGCGGTGGAAAAGCCACCGCAATAGGGAGGGCGGGCTTATAGCCCGCCGACTCCGGGCGGGGGGGTGAAGACCGTCCCCCAACCAAAAAAGAACCGGCGGGCTATAAGCCCGCCCTCCTCACAAGGGCCGCACTCCGAAACGCTGCGCGTCGCGTCCGCGAACTATCATTCCGCCATGACCTTTCGTGCACTCGTCGCTCGTGAATCCTCCGTCGATTTCGAACAGCTCGAAGACTCCGTGCTCCCCGAGGGTGTCCTCGTCGACGTCGCGTACTCCTCGCTCAACTACAAAGACGCACTCGCCGTCACGCGGCGCGGGCGCATCGTCCGCCGCTTTCCCATGGTCCTCGGCATCGACCTCGCCGGCACCGTCGTCGAGACCGGCGAGCGCGTCGTCGCCCATGGACAGGGACTCGGCGAGCTCGATTGGGGCGGCTACACGACGCGCGAACACGTGCGCGCCGACGCGCTCAATGCAATTCCCGACGGCATGTCCTTCGAGCAGGCGATGCAGATCGGCACCGCCGGCTTCACGGCCATGCTCTGCGTCATGGCCCTCGAACGCAACGGCGTGGAGCCCCATGCCGCGTCCAACGACCGTGAAGTCATCGTCACCGGCGCGACCGGCGGCGTCGGCTCACTCGCGGTAATGCTCCTCGCGAAGCGCGGCTACAAAGTCGCGGCATCCACCGGACGTCCCGAGCTCGCGAAGTATCTCCACGACCTCGGCGCAACCTCCATCGTCTCGCGCGACGAGCTCGCGGCGAAAGGCGCGCCGATGCAATCCGAGCGCTGGGCCGGCGGCATCGACACCGTCGGCGGTCCGACGCTCGCCAACGTCTACGCGCAAACCGCCTACGGCGGCGCCGTCGCCGCCTGCGGCATGGCCGGAGGCCACGAGCTCACCGTCGCCGTCTGGCCGATGATCCTCCGCAACGTCTCGATCCTCGGCGTCAGCTCGCTGCTCACACCGAAAGAGCTGCGCGCCGAAGCCTGGACACGACTCGCGCGCGACACCGACTTCGAGAAACTCGCCACCCTCTCCCGCATCGAGCCGCTCTCGAACATCGTCACGCTCAGCAAAGATCTCCTCGAAGGAAGACTCCACGGGAGAGTGGTCATCGACGTGAAGGCGTAGCGCCATCATTTGGAGTGCGGCAGCGCAGAGCTGCCGCACTCCAAACGACACACTCTCGTGTGACACCGTCAGCTCCTGCTGATCCCTCCCTGTGGTAAAAGCCGCAGCGAGGGAACGGGTGAAAATGGCAACATTCAAGAGGGAATTACGGGGTGCTTTCGTTCTGGCGCTCCTCTTCGTCGGTACTGCGCTCTACGGGCAAAGCTCGTCGGTCAATCTCTTCATCGATCCCTCGCCGAATCCAGTTGGCCCGAATGCCGACATCACCTACTCGATCGTCGTCAGCAGCGAAGGGCCGGACGATGCGCAGAACATGAGCATGACGTTCACCGCGCCGCCGACGACGTCGTTCCAATCCCTATCCTCGCCTGCTGGCTGGTCCTGCAACCCGCCGTCGGTCGGCGCGACGAACACCGTCATCACCTGCACGCTCGCGACGTTCCCTCCGGGCAGCAGCACCTTCACCGTCGTGATGCGAGTGCCCGCCAACGCGGCGAACGGCTCGGTCCTCGACGCAACCGCCACCGTTACGAGCACAACCTCCGATCCCGACAGCGACGACAACACCGACACGAAATCCGTGACCGTGCAATCCGTCTCCGACCTCGGCGTCGACAAGAGCGGACCCGCGACGGTCATCGCCGGCGACACGTTCAACTACACGCTGAGCGTCTCGAACAACGGTCCCGATTCCGCCGACACGACGCTGACCGACACGCTCGACAGCAACCTCACCTTCGTCTCCATCAGCGCGAACGCCGGCTGGACCTGCGGCGAATCGCTCGGCGTCGTCACCTGCACCAACCCATCCTTCGCGCCGGGCACCGTGAACTTCACCCTCGCCGCGCAGGTCGCGCAGATCAGCGGCGGCAGCGTCACCAACGACGTCAGCATCTCCACGACTTCGATGGACAACGTCCTGCCGAACAATCAGGACTCCGTCACGTCGACCGTCATCACGCGCGCCGATCTCTCCGTGACGAAAACGGGACCCGCGACCATCGCACCCGGCAACGACATCGATTACGCGATCGGCGTCACCAACATCGGTCCCTCCGACGCGCAGAGCGTCACGCTCACCGACAACATCACGCGGCCGTTCGTTTCGCTCACGTCCCCCGGCGGCTGGAGCTGCACGACGCCCGCGGTCGGCGCGACCGGTCTCATCACCTGCACCATTCCCACGCTCGCCTCGGGTACGAACGCTTCGTTCACGCTGACGCTCGCGGCAACGACCCCGGGCAGTAGCTCGAACACCGCGCAAGCCACGAGCGCCATCACCGATCCCGTCCCGTCCAACAACTCCGCGACCGCGACGACCAACGTCGTCTCCCCCGCCACGCTCACCGTGCAGAAGACCATCGCCTCGGGTGCAGCAGTCGCGGGAACGAACGTGACCTACTCCGTCGTCATCACCAACAACGGCCCGTCCACTCAGTTCGATAACCCCGGCAACGAGATGGACGACCAGCTCCCCGCCGGCCTCACGCTCCTCAGCGCCACCGCCACCAGCGGCACCGCCGTCGCGGACCTCCCCAACAATCGCGTCACCTGGAACGGCTCCATCCCCAACGGCGGAACCGTCACCGTCACCATCGTCGCCCGCATCAACGACATCCGCGCCACCAACGAAGCCACCGTCCACTACGACGCCGACGGCAACGGCACCAACGAATCCAGCGCCACATCAGCGCCCGCGACGTTCGGCGTCGCCGTCCCGCTGCTGACTCCCGCGATGCTGGCAATACTCGCGGCGATGCTGCTGGTCTTCGCATTGCGCCGCGTTTAGCCACGGCCCTAGCGGATAGAAGCCGCAGGCTTCGGCGGTTCTGTGTGGTGACGACCGCCCTCGGTCGTCAGTTTGCGCGCCAGGCGAAGCGTCGAGATGGAACGGGCCTCGTGCTGCGAGCCGGCCGAGGGCGGCCAGCACCACACAGAACCGCACTCGCTTCGCTCGGATGGTCCAGGCGGACTTCTGCCGAGCAGACTCCTCACCCCTCGCTCAGCTCTTCCTTCGTGGTCATCTGCATCATCCCCTCCCCCTCCACGAACACATCCGGCGTCTCCTCCGGCCTTGCCGGACGCACGCGCATCGACGCCTTGCGTCCCGCGCGCACCAGCGGCTCGTGATGACCCACCATCGCGTCGCCCGCCGAGTGCTCGACGAGAAAACGCGCCGCGTCCACCGCGCGCGTCATCAGCGCCCGCGCCGCATCGTGCAGCTCGATACTGTGCTGCACGTACGAAACGTTCCGCTCCATATCCTCCGCCGACCATCCGCGCGAATGCGCGATGTACGGGAACTGCGGAAACACACAACCGATCTCCGCGAAAAACCCCAGCATCTGCCCAGCCACCGCCTGCACATTGTCCTGACCGCCGGTGATCAGGAACGACGCCACCTTGTTCTTCATCAGCACCCGATTGCGGATCGTCACCTGGTTCTGCACGCAATTCATCCGCTCCACCATCTTGTAATAGAGCGCGCTGGCGTTCCCCCAACGAATCGGCGTCGCCACCAGAATCACATCCGCCCAATGCACGATCGCCTCGTACACCGCCTCCAGCTCATCATTCGGATCCATCTGCGTGATCGAACAGGGCCACGTACACGCCTGCGCCGCCTTCGAGTAATACCCCTCGCACGCGCGAAACTTCAGCGCGCTGAGACGAATCACCTTCGCCTCCACCGCCAGCGTCGTGCGCGCATGCTCGATCGCACTCTCCAGCAGCGCATCCGACGTCGAATAGCGCGGATTCGCCTCATCCATCGAAGTCGTAGAGATCCCGACCACGCGAATCGGCCCCGCCTCGCGCATCACCGGCCGCGCCAGCCGATGCGGCGGATGCGGCTTCCTCGAGCGCTTCGTCGCGCTCTCGAGATCCGCGAAGAGATGACCCTCCTCGACCTTCGTCTCATAGCGAGGAACACAATCCTCCTCGAACCCCGGCTCGCCGAGACCCGTGGCGCGATGAAACTTCCAGTTGTGCCACGGACAGACGACATACTCGCCATCGAGCCGGCCGTCCCCGAGGGGACCACCGGCGTGATTGCAAACGCCCGAGATCACACCGAACACCCCATCGCGAAACGTCACCGCCAACTTCGTGCGCCCGCTCGCGACCTGTTGCACGGGACGGAGAGAAAGCTCATCGACAAGCCCGAGGTCGATCCATTGCGGCATTGCTCACCCCTTGGGAGTTGGATGCTACGCCGAGGCGAACGTTTCTGACGAGTCGACGGCAGGTCGTCGAGTCGGCGAGTCGCCAAGTCGGCGAGAGCAAGCACCTGTCATCCCGAGCGTCGAGCGAGGGACCTGGGCGGGCGGTGGCGCGCAACTCGCGCCTCTCACGCAAACCGAAGCATCACGAAACCTCGACGACCTCGAGTCTCGAGTCGGCGAGTCGCCAAGTCGCCGAGAGCGTGAAAGCACCTGTCATCCCGAGCGTCGAGCGAGGGACCTGTGCGGGCGGGTGGCGCGCAACTCGCGCCCTCTCACGCAACAGAATCATCACGAAACCTCGACGACTCGACGACTCGAAGACCAGCCGACTCCCACCCGCGCAACTCGCGCCTCTCACGCAAACCGAACCATCACCAAACCTCGACGACCCGACGACTCGAAGACCGGTCGACTCCTCAGCTACCATTGACCGGAAAATGTCCGACCCCACCCTCCTCCACCCTCGCGTCCGCGCATCCCTCGACGCCGCCGGCATCACCTACGAAGTCCTCGAATGTGCCCCCGAGCTCGCGGACACCGCCGAATTCTGCGCGCACTACGGCATCGCCGCCGAAGACGCCTGCAACGCCATCCTCGTCGCTGTGAAAACGGAGCCGCGCCGCTACGTCGCCTGCCTCGTGCGCGCCGACAGCAAACTCGACGTCAACCGCAAAGTCGCCGCGCTCACCGGCGTCAAACGACTCTCCTTCGCATCCGCCGAGGAGACCGCGGACAAAACCGAGATGCTCATCGGCGGCGTCAGCATCGCCGGCCTTCCCGCCGACATGCCCATCTACCTCGACGCCCGCGTCATGGAGCGAACGAAAATCATCATCGGCGGCGGCAACCGCCACAGCAAAGTGCGCGTCGCGCCGAACGAGCTCCTCAAACTCCCCAACGCCAGCGTCGAAGACATCGGCGTGCCGAGGTAGAGCCTGCGCGGCAGAAGTTGTTGTCGGTTGTCGGTGATCGGCTGTCTGGGATTCAGCGCGATGCCGCACAGACAACCGACAACTGACAACCGATCACGATCTCGTAGTTCATTTCACACGGAGACGCGAAGTTCGCCGAGCGAGCACTTCCTCCGCGCCCTCCGCGTGAACCTCATCTCCTGTTATCGTTCGCCGCCATGAGCGACCGCCCCTTCGTCGACATGGTCCGCAAAATGATGTCCGGCGAGATTGCCCCCGCCCCGATCGGCGAAACCCTCGGCATGCTCGTCACCGAAATCGCCCCCGACTTCGCCGTCTTCGAAATCGACGCCGCCAAGCGCCACACCAACCCCATGGGCACCGTCCACGGCGGCGTCCTCTGCGACCTCGCCGACGGCGCCATGGGCATGGCCTGGGCCAGCGAGCTCGTATCCGGCGAAACCTTCACCACCCTCGAGCTCAAAATCAACTTCCTCCAACCCGTCTGGGAAACCCACCTCCGCGCCGAAGCCCGCGTCGTCAAACGCGGCCGCACCATCGGCCTCGTCGACTGCAACGTCCGCGACGCCAACGGCGACCTCGTCGCCCACGCCACCAGCACCCTCATGACCCTCCGCGGCGAACAGGCCAAAGGCCGATGAACCCCAACAGAAAACGCCGCGCCGCCATCCTCCAGAAAATCGTCCACTTCCTCACCGCTTTCGTCCTCACCCTCAAAGGCATCGGCAAACTCGATCACCCCCACGGCCTCTGGCCGGCGATCCTCTTCTTCTTCGCCGCCGCAGCGTGGATCCTCGCCATCACCCTCCTCCACGACCGCCTCCACCACCACGAGCGCGCCCTCACCGCCAGCGTCTACATCATCGAAGCCATCGCCACCGCCATCGTCGCCGCCCTCTACTTCGCCGAAGGCAAGCGCGCCCTCCCCCTCGTCACCCTCCTCGGCTCCCTCGGCTTCGCCATCGCCCTCATCGTCCATCTGAAGCGCACGCGCAATCTGGGGAATGGACCTGAGGACGAAGGAGTTACACGCGCTTGACACGCGAGAGGAGCCTTCGCTACTCTCCGCGTCCCCTGCCATCCGGCGCATTCGTCTAGGGGTCCAGGACGCCGCCCTCTCACGGCGGTAACACGGGTTCAAATCCCGTATGCGCTACCAAATAACTCCCGCTGTTCCAGTAATTTATGCGGCATATCGCCCTCCGCACTCTCAACATCACTCTCAAATTCGGGTTCGCTCTCATCGCCTGTGACGACGGGATCGATCTCCTCCCGAATACGGTCAAAGACCGCCACGGCTTCGCGCATCGCCGATTCGTAGACGCGCGTGTAGAGGCGGGTGACGTTCCCGCCTGGCGCGTGGAACGATCCACTTGCGCGATCAAAGGTCGATCGATGTCCGAGCAGGATCGCGATGATCAATTCATCGACGCCTTCATCGCGAAGCCACCACGTCGCACCGGTCGTGCGGAGGTCGTGGCAGGAGAAGGGCCGCACACCCGAGGCCTCGACGCAGTCCGCAAAGATGTCATGCACGCGCGTGAGCGGCGTACCGGTCGCGCGCGCCGGCCACAGATAACCGTGCTCGTTCGGCTCTAGTCCTTCGATCTGTTCAAGCGCCCAGGCGGCGATCGGCACTTCGAGTGGCGTGCGCCGACGCGATCGCCCTTTCTTCATCATGTCTGCGGGAACGCTGAGCCAACTCCGATCGAAATCAATCCATGGTTGCTTCAGTGCCAATAGCGGCGTTCGCCGGAGCATCGTCGTCACGCCGAAGATCATGCGTCGGCGATTCTTGTCGCTGAGCACACGCAGCACTGCCCGGAATTCGTCCTTCGTGAGCGCGACACCATCCGACTCCCACGTGCCGACATCTGGCACCTTCACGAAGCGAACACCCCGCATGCCGGTCACCGTTTGCCAGTCGTAGCCAAACTTCAGGAGCGCTTTCAGGAAGGAGAGCTCGTTCAGCACCGTCCGCGGTCGTGCGCCATCCGCCAAGCGTGCATTCCGGAAGCGGACCGCCGCAGGTTCATCGATCTCGTCCGGGCGAAGGTCGGCGGGCATGAGCGTGCAGAGATTCATCGCACTGATGCAGTCGCGCTCGATCGTCGCGGCACTCACCAATCGTGGGTTCTCGCGGAAGTACAACTCGCAGAGTTCCGGAAGCGAGAGTAGTCCGCTACCACCACCGAGCGCCGCGCGAAGCTCCGCTTCCATCGTTTCCTTCAGGTCGCGCGCGTAGTGTGCAGACGCCTGCAGATCAGCGAGAAACGGCGATTTGCGTTTCAGGCGGATCACGTGCTCAAGTGAGCGGGCATGATCGGAAAGTCGCAGCGAGCTTGGACACTCGCAACCCGCAGGATGGGTGATGGGCGGCTGAATCTCATACGCGCCCTTTCGACCGCTCACGAACGACTTGCCCTTCTTCCGCTGCTTGGTCATCGATAATCCTTCCCGGTTTCTGCTAACTCCCGGAGTTCGTCTTCGGCGATCCGCCGCGCAAGCTCGATTGGTAACCAGTCGCGGAACAGCTGATCGATGCGAATGCCGGAGATGCGCGTCCCAGGTATTGTCTCTAGCACGAGCTTCTTCTCCCTAATCTTGCGCCGGATCGTCTTGTCGGATACGCCGAGCGCGAGGGCCGCCATATCGACCGTGAGGTGCGATGTGCAGCGTCCGGTCTGGGCAATCAGGAGAGGAACAAACGCGAACAGCCGTTCGAGGCGCTCCACCTTGACGAGCATGACGTGCAGGAGGGCTGTGAGGCGTTCATCGCCGGGAGCCCGTTCGCTCTCCACAATCCGTAGATCGTGCGATCCAGCAGCGAGCATCGGAGAGATGCCTGCTGCAGGCGGCTCCTCGATACGTGCTATGCGTGTCGGTCGCATGATCTGCTCACCGGTTCTCGTGGGTTTCTACTCGCCGCCCTCAGGCGGCAGGGCATCGGTTCGTGTCACTTCGCGCTCCGCGCGTGCACGACGCTTCGGCTCAGCGGGTTGCCCGCTCACCTGGCGGACAATCCACGTCACCACGCGGAGGCGCTCCGCGATGATCTCGGGCGCATCGCCCGCCGCGAACTGCAGCACCATCGGTTCACCAGTTGCCGGCTTGATCGTCAGCTCAATGTTCTGCATGGGTCAGTTCCTCTTTCGTTCGTGTGAAGGCCGGAATGTCGGGAGTCAGCAACTCAGCGGTGAGTGCGATGTTCGGTGCAGCGAACTGAAAGAGTGCGAGCGCTGCGTTGGTCGCGGAGACGACCAGCTCTTCGCCGTCGACCACGAACCGCTCCTTGTCGGCGAAGCGCAGGCCATCGAGGCAGTACAGCGCAAGACGCAGCTCGGTGTGCTCCCGCTTTGTGCGCAGTGGTCGCTTCAACTTCAGGCGCCAGTTGCGTTCGTGCGGCGTGGAGTGGATGCGAGACGCTTCGGTGATCATGTCGATGGTCTCCTGTCGTGCATTAGTCGGTGAAGACAGCCGAAGTTGTGTAGCGCTGAGAGGGTGCGCGAAACGTGGTCACGCCCTCGACGCGCCGCTGATCGGTGCGATTGCGGCTGACGAAGAGCACATCAATCGATCGCTCTTCGATGGCGACGAGTGCGACCGCTGCGATGATGCCGGTCCTGCGCGGACCGATTCCTTCGCACGCAGAAAGAGCGTGCGCTTTCTGCGCGTGAAACCCTTCGCCTCGGTCGGCCGCAACGGCGAGCGGATACTGGCCTGCCGACGTGAAAAACGTGAGCGGCGCGTCAGCGAGCTCGCTGCCATGAAGCAGGTCGTTGAAGTAGCGCGCCGATTGCCGCGTCGCTGTGAGCCGCATCGGCTGCAGCAACGCGGCGGACATGGGATCGCCCGCTGATGTCAGCGCGCGCGAGGACGCGGCAGCCGAGATCGTCGCGAAGCCATCGAGAAGCAATCCTGCTTGAGCCTGGGTGTCTGGATCATGCACAACCCCCGACAGCCCAAGCCGGCCTGCCGCCACGGCAGGGCCCGGACCGCGCCCGACAAGCTGGAAGATGAGTGTCTGCCCCGGCCGCTGCCCGCGTACAAGCGCGCGCGTCGTCTCGACCGTATCAACGGTGCTGATCACGAGACTCGTTTCCGACAGACGAGAGAGAACCTCCCGGCCGTCCGCTTCGTGCGCTTCGGTCTTGATCCGTGGAAAATGCGCACGCACAACGCCGGCAAGATGGGTTGCCCGCCCGCGCTTCGGATCGAAGAACTGCCAGCGGTGGATCACCTCTTCGGTATCTGCGGGCACAGAATCAACGAAGGCATGTCCTCCGCGGTTTGTCCCGATCTGTGCTGCTTCTCGTTCACCCTGTTTGCGTCCTCGTGGAGCCATCGAATCACCTCCGTCATGGCTGAATGCTTCCGCATCACACGCGCCGCAGATGCGCAGCGCGCGTGGATGCATCGCGGAAAGGGCCTCGGTCCACACATCCCTGATTTCCGCACCGCGGCGTGCGTCGAACGGCGGCTGGCCTTCCGCCGATGCGTAGTGGAGGCCGCAGACACTGATCGCAATGCCGCGGCAGTCCGGGAGTAAGCGCTCGGATGCGAGCCAGCCAACAAATGCCTGCGGCTCTGGCACGCGCTGATCGAATGCCCACACATCCGAGGTCTCCCGCAGGTCGCTCAGGATGCGGAGTGTCTTCGAGCCGTCGCGCGGAGCGAGATCTCCGATAGCAGCAGTGATCGCACCTGCGATGGCCGACCCGGTCTCCTCGAAAAGAGGAGGAGCGAATAGCCCTGTCAGCTCGTTCCGCGCGCTCAGGAGGTAGGCGATGCGATCCGCCATTGGCAGATCGGGTGTGTCGATCTCGAAGGCCTCCTTCGCGGTGGCGATCGATGTTCCGACGATCCAGACGCGATAACTCGAGCCAACCGTGATCGCCTGCGATGCCCACGCGTCGTAACTTTCGAGGAGCGATGCCGGCGTACAGGCGCTGCCCTGCACTGAGGGCGAGACATCGCACACTGCCGCCGTGTGTGCCTTCGGGCCCGGGTTCCATGTCCAGCGCATGCCGCGGCTGTCCATCTGCGGCAACACCTCGACTGTTGCCTTCGAGGTTGCGGGTAGCACCGCGTTCACTGCGCCCGCCGCGCTTCGAGCAATCAGTTCATGAAACCGCTGCCGGGTAAGCGTGACGAAGGCCCGTTTGTTCGCAACAGCATTCGGCGCGCCCCAGGTCTGCGGAATGACTTCGACAAACGCTGTCTGGACGCCAGCTCGAGCGCGGCCGAGCCGAAGCACGCGAAAGATCGCTCCAGGCGTCCGGACGCTCGCTTCCATCCATCGCTCAAACGCATCGGTGGCCTGACGCAGGTCCACGGGACTCGGCTGCGCCGGCACGATCACGCACGTTTCGACGGGCAGCTGAACAGCGGGAGCGCCACAACCGAGCAGGCCAAGGAGCAGGAGGATCAACGCTGCTCGTCTCATGACGTTCTCCGTTTGCGGATCGGGAAAATGGCGCCGGCCACTTCGATCGGCGGCGGCGTGGGAAGAAGCGCTGGGCGGTTCCACTTGCGCGCGTAGTACTCGTAGAACTTGGCGTCCAGCGCGAGCGCCGCGCGCAAACTGTCCAGCCACTCCTGCACAATCCGCGTTTCGTGGCGTGCAACATCGCGAATAGCCTGCTCCGCGCCATGCACCTGCGCGTGGAGGAGCTGGATGCCTGCACTCAGCGCATCGCGACGCGCGCGGAACTGATCGCGCTCCTTGATAAGTGCTTCCTCGTGGGCCGTGCGCATACTCACCGCTGCATCCGCGGCGCTCGGCGTTGCGGCCCGCAGCAACGCTTCTTCGCGCGCCGCACTGAGCGTATTCGCGCGCAGATGCACGAGCGAGCCGCCGACCAGCGGTGCAGCGCCGACGATGAAGTAGATGCAGGCCATCCCGATGCTCACCTCACCCGCGCCGCCGAGTTGGGCGCGCAGGTACGCGATCGCGGCGACAACGGCCGTCGTGAAGAGGAGCGCCGCAGTGCCTGTCATCAGGCGAAACAGGCGCTTCGGATCAGCCCAGGTTCGCAATCGCCACATCGATCCGCGCGAACGCCCACTCCATGGGGATCACGAAGAGGAGCGCGGAGATCGTCGACGTGGCGACTGCCAACCGACGATGGACGGGGCCGCGCCATTTCGCCACTCAACGGACAGGTTCGTCGGATCGAGCCCCGCGCTGTTTGCAAGCGCGGCGAAACAGTTCATCGACTCGCCCAGGATCGTTGCCACCTCGAAATGCCGCCAGAGGATGAGCGAAAGCGGGGACGCGACACGCGCGGGTGGCGCAACGCCCTCTGCACTCTCTGCGACTGCTTGGGCACGCGCGATGGCGGCCACGCTCCGCTCGGTCTCGCTGCGCTCGATCTGCTCATCGCGGTCACGGAGCTGCCGCTCGACCAAGCGCATATCGCTTTCGCGCTCCTCAAGCCGGCGAGCCACCACGTCGCCCGCCGCCTGACTCGCTTGCCGCTGGTAGGCGGCTTCCGCAGCGACCGGTCCGAGCGCGTTCAGGCTTTCGGAGCTGGCGTCGTAGATCAGGTCACTCGGGTGCCTGCCATCGGCGAGAGGGACGACCCGAAACTCACCCGCGGAGTCGATTTCGGTCTCGGGGATGGGAGCAGTCACATCGCGCGGCGCCGTGGCGCGATAGATGTCGTGCTGCGAGCGGAGGTGCTTGAGCTGGGGACATTGGCGCGCACCGCAAGGGCAGCGGAGACGCGCGCCACAATCGCGAGACGGCGCACCGTCCGGCGAGGCGCGAGCTCGAGCCCGGTGATCGGACGGACGGCGACGGGAATCTCGGTCCCGCTCTTGACAGACGCCGGACCTTAAGTATCAGACTACCAATGGTTTGAAGGATCATCAGGTTCTCCTGAAACTTGATTGATCTGAATGACCTGGGCAGCGGGTTTCCGTCGTCCAAGGCCGCGGTGGTGGAGCATCGCGGCTTGAACCTGCGCGCCTCCGCTACGGAGGTCGCGCTGCTAGCCTGATTGGTCGCCGTTCGACCGTGTTTGTAGTGGATTGCATCGTGGTAAATGATCGGCGGCCGATGGAAGGTAAGACCAGCGCTCAAGCGTGGTTTCTCGCCGTATTGAGGCTTTAGGCCATCGTGAGTTCCGCGCGATGCGGCGGGCCGCATGGTGAGTTCCGTTGCGAGCAAGTAAAATCAGGAATTCATGGATCTCGAACGCGTCCTCGCCAACGCCAGCGACGTGCTCCGACGCGGGAGTACGAGCGTGGCGCGAAGAAGGCTAGGCTGGGCAAGGGTCGCAAGCAGGCGCTGCTCCGTGCGGTGCTCATCGGCTTCGCACGCAGGTATCCTGGGCACCCGCAGTCACGGGTGGACGTGCCCATCCTTCGTCTTACTGCAGGCGCGATCCATGACTCCCGCATGCCGCTCGGGATCAAAGCTGACGCCGGCCGCGGGGTCTGACGCCCTATATGAATGGTCGCGCCTACTCCATCAGCCACAGGTCGTGGATGTCGAGGATGGTCACGGCATTCGCGCGTGACGCTCCGCATTTTGCACGAACCTGATAGCGAGTCGTTCGACCTGTGTATCGACGTGTTGCGAGATTCCGAGGGCAAACATGCTTACGCGCCGGTCCTGCAATCCGGCAGCAGATCGTTGATGTGCGCGTCCTGTTCCGGCATCGTCGGCCGCGGACGAATCACAAGCGCGCCTCTCCAGGCCAACGGCTGATCGTCTTCGTCGTACAGAGCGATTGCTTGATCACGCTGAACGTGACAAGCGGCACCAGCTCCGCGAGAAACTGGACAGCCTGAGTAATCCAGACTTCGTTCGCTTCGAGCAGGATTCCTGGCAGGTGCATCGCTTCTCGTCCAGAAAATGGGCGTCGTGGATACTGTCGGGATTATCGGGCTCGCCGCTTGCGGGTACGCCGCCTATCGATATTACGCATCGATCTCAGCGCGAAGCCCGGCGCGATTTCTCCTGTCCGAGAATATCCAAGTGATGCCTGACGGCACCTTTGTCATCGCAAACGCTGGGATCAAAACAGGAGCCATTGAGAACCGCGACACGGGCGAGCGCATCACTGTCACGCCCACAGACGCCGATGGCAGCTTCCGGCTTTCTTATACCAATGCGCAGCATGCCTTCGACGGCATCGAAACACGCGCGCTGCGTGACAAAATGGCTCGCTGGACCAATGGCAGCACGCCCGGCATTGTCATCATGCCCTTCCGCGAGATCCTCGACATCTTGCAGACACGTGCTCCGAAGCCCGTTTCGCCGACACTCTTCATCGCGTACATTCTTCCCACGCAAGACTCAACGCTTGCCAAAGAAATCAACGATCGTACGGCTCGATGCACAATTCTCTTTAGCAGGAGTCCAGCGGCTGGACTGACAATGCAGCCGTCTGCATTCGACGCCGGTACTCAATCCGATCATGTGTGGGGCTGGACGGCCATTCACGAGTATTCACGCCACCAGGGACGCTACGACATCAAAGCACGCGTGACGCGCGCAGACGGCCGCGTGAGCACTACACGCGCACCCTCTTTGTTGATGAACACGGTCCCCGTCCCTGGGCGGGACAGGAACAGGGGCTCCTCTCGTTGTGGTTCAACGCCAACGAGCGGTCGATACCGCTCCATGCAGGGACATCGCATACTGATTGCTGCTACGTGGGCGAATCGCTGCGTCTTGATGTCAGGGGCTACATCAAGCTTCTTGAACGGCAGGCCACCAAGCATCACCTGCCGCAACGCGCCTGGATCGTCTGGGAAGCGTCAGGATGGTCCGAGGAGATCGCGATGCGGCTCAACCCCAATGGGACGGTTGTACTCCCGATTCCGCCGCACACGTTCGCCAGTCCGGGCAAAAAGGAGATTCATCTCACAACTGAATTCGGACCAAATGCAACCGAGACCACGATCATTCCGGTGGAGGTTAAGCCAGCGCGCCTTCACTGATTCCCTTCCCTCAGTCTTCCTCCGACCGAGCGAAGGCGGGGGTAGAGCAGATCCTGAAGTGCCTGAGCCGCGGTCACTTATCGCGCTGCACCTGTGAAATCGAGTCCACACGACGAGTCCACACCAAAGGAATGTCGACGGCGACGAGCTCGCGCTTGTCTGACCTCGTGCTGCCGCATCCGGACGGATCATTCGTGCATAGAGTCCGCGATGATCAGCGAGACGGGACTCTGACGCAGTGGGCTAGCCGGCGCGCTAGCTTAGCTAACGAGCCACTTCGCATAGGCGCGCACATCGATCATAGGCACCGTCTCGCTAAATAGTTCGGCGACCGAAATGCCCCTATAGGTGGCAATCAGTTTCGCCTTGCCGACGATCGTCCGATCAACCTTCACCGATACGTCGTTTCGTTCGCTCGTCTTGGGCCTGCCACGCTGTTTCATCCGTCCTGGCTCCGTTGTCGCAACCATGAGAATAGTCCCAGTCCTGAGGCCGTCTCTCGTCATCAGCAATTACGTCCGATGGCATTATCATACACCCGTAGAAAGGAGGGAGAAAGGGGACTGAAAATATTTTTGGTGACTGCTATTGATATTGGTATCCTAGCGACTAAAATAGTGTTGTCGGGTCGAGATGGTCAACCCGAAAACAAAAACGCCCGGATGAGTGCTGGTAACACCCATCCGGGCAAGGCAAGGCTGATAGGGAGCCCCGCCAATGTCTAACGTACTGCTCGACGCCGAAGGTTTCCAGGTTGCCCGCTGGGATGTCCCGCTTCCCTGGACCCCCGATGACGATCTTCCCCCCTCGTCCGACTTCGACATCGAGCCCGATTGGGATGCCGCTTTCGACCGGCCCTATCCCGAGGATCACGCGTGGTGGGCGCAGGAATGCGACCGAGCGGAACGCGTCGGGACTGAAGCCCGGCCGTTCGAGCCCACGGACGCGGATTGGGACGAAATGGCCCGCTGGTGCGAGTGGGTCGAGATGAAGGACCGCGAAAGCCTCTTCACCGATGAGGACGCTCAGGCCGCCGGCCTGGCGATTGGCTGAGAACCCCATAGACACCCGACGAGAGGCCGGGTTGAAAGGTGGCATGGTCCACCAGCCCGGCTCTCTCGAGACTCAGGATCGCAGGAACGAACCAATGGCCAGTGTGTTCAAGCCAAAGGGTCGGCCGAAGTACGTCATCTTGTACGTCGATGAGAACGGACGTCGCCGTAAGAAGACTGGATGCACCGACAAGGCTGAAAGCGAGCGGATCGCCAACGATCTGGAGAACCAGAAAGTGCTCCGCCGTGCTGGTTTAATTGGACCGTAAAGCCGAGGCTTACCGCGACCACGAGGCCGCCCCCCTGGCCCGTCACGTTGCCGACTGGCAAGCCGATCTGATCGCCAAGGGGTCACACGAGCAAGCATTCCGAGCACACGTCGAATCGCGTGCGCCGCCTTGTCACAGTCATCCTGGGATCTCCGCCATCCGGTTCGACCCCGGCGCCTCGTGCCCGGAGAACGCCGCGACATGACCAACAAGTTGGCGGCCGCGATCACCCGAGCTCGACTCTGTCATGCTGACTCGCCAGGCCGTTCAAGACGCTGTCGCTCGGTTCCGGGACTCTGGCTCGTCGCTCCAGACCTGTAACCACTATCGAGCAGCCCTCCGTGCGCCTCTCAACTGGTGCCTACAAGTCCGGTCAAACCCGCGAGGACGACCTCCGTGGTGTGCCGGTTTCAACGCCAAGGAAGATCGCCGTCACGACCGCGGATTGGGCTGGACGAGCTTCGGGGCCTGATCGACGATCACTCATGGTGGACCTTGACATTGGATGCGGATGACCGGCCCTGACCCGGGCATGTGTACCGGCTGGCCGTGGGCCCGGACTCCGCTACTCAGAAATGGCCAGTCTCAGGCCGGAATCGTTCGACTGTCGGGGAGCCCCAGCGTGACCGTGGACGCTGGCTACGCGAAAAATGGCGAGACCGCTTCGCTTGCCATTGCCGTCCGACCTAGCGATGACCTGGCCGTCTACGTGGCCAGCCAGTCGCCTGGGAGCCCGAAGTTTCCCCTTACCCCCTGACAAGGGACCGAGATGCTCCGTCCTGACCTCGAAAGGGCGCGGATCCATGTATATGTTGACGCTCGCGGGCTGGTGTTCGACTTCCATTCCCTGCGTTGCCAGTGCGCCACGCTTGCTGGCCGATCAAGCCGGCGTGACACCGCGGGTCGTCCAGAAACTCATGAGGCATTCCGGCCTCGAATTGACCGGCCGCTATACTCGGCCCCGCGCCGTGGACATCGAGAACGCCGCGGCAATGCTCCCAGCGTCAAGCCGAAGCCCGATCGAGCCCGAGGCCGTTTGAAGACCGGGACCGATCCGGGCCGGTCTAGAACTCAACTGCTAGCGACGTTGCTAGCAAGGCGATGCTTATGTGTGCAAAACCAATTCCGGCATGTCTTTACGTCAAGAGAACGACGGTCTTAAAAACCTTTGCTCAGCGGGCCTCAGCACGGGCACGATCCCGAAGTGAATCGCCTCGGGCCGACCGTGCGGACGGGGCGATGGCTGCGGCTCACGCCTCATGCGAAGGTCCGTCGATCATGGGCGAGTCCGGCCGGGTGTCCGACGCGGAAAGCAGCGTGATCAAGGCAGATAGGTCAAATGGCTTGAGGAAATGGTAGTCGCAACCGGCCGCCAGTGCTCGTTGTCGGTCCTCCTCCTGGCCATATCCGGTAATGGCAATGATGACGGGCAGCGCGCCCAGTTCCTGGCGGAGTCTGGAGGCAACCTCATAGCCGTCCAGGCCGGGCAGACCGATGTCGAGCAGCACGAATTTCGGCAGCCTCACGGCGCGCGATCTCGATGGCCTGGTATCCGTTGCGGGCGATGTGGACTTCGTGGCCGTAGAGTTTAAGCCATATCGCCATGGACTCGGCGGTATCTTCGTAGTCTTCGACGACGAGGATATTGGCCATATCGACCTACCGATTTGTTTCGAGCCAGACGGGGCTGAAGGGGTTGCTTCGTTGCGAGACCCAGCCGTGCATGACGCGCCGAAGCTACGTTATACGCTGATATCGGCTGTTCGGGAAGGCTTGCCACTGCCATGTTCCCGCGATTCACCATCTTGCAGGGCTGGCGAGTCCTTCGGTCCACGGCCGCGGTGACGTCTTCAGGTATGCCCACATTGGCGACGATGTTGTCGTGCTGGATCATCTGAAGTACGCCGTTAGATACGGTAACTTTATCTCGCGATTAAGGGCAGTCAATCCGATTTACCGGTCTGAAATCACCCGCGCTCGGCGCCAGATGCCGTCTAATCGCATGGATGATTTCGCTCGAATCCGCCTTGCCGATGGCCAGCGTCATCAGAGCGTCTGTCTTCTTGAATCGATGCTGCCCATCAGCCCGGCGTTACCAATTCGCGTCGGTGCGAGCCAGGAACACCGATAGATGATCGAATCCCCCGCCCTGCTTCGCTGCATGGCCGGCCGCTTCCAACGCCTACACGGCACGCCACGACGTCGCCGGCAGCTTGGCCGAGGAATTAAGCTACAACCATTGTAAGTAAGTCCAAACCTCTTTAACGCCTGATAGAGGTTTTTGCTCCGCACCCAGGTGATGGCGGTGGAGGGGCGTGAGTGGGATTCAGGCTTTGCGAGACCAGGGCGTAGGCGACAGCGGCCAGGAACGCGAGGACGACGGCGACGAGGGCGGCGAAAGTTTTCAAAGGACGTTCCTCCAGGTACGGAGTTGTCCGTCGGATCTATCGTACCTCAGAGCATCGCCGCCGGCAGTGTGGCCGATGGATGCGAGGCGGCTCCAAGCGGGTCATGCCAGGAGGTTGACGATGGTCATGTAGTCCAGCGGCTTGGTGAAGTGGTGGTCGAAGTAGGCTTCGTAAGTCTGCCTTCGGTAGTTGTCCTCGGCGTAGGCCGTGATGATGATGAGCAGGACCTCCGGCCCATACTCGGAGCGGAGCCGCCGGGCCAGCTCGTAGCCGTCGATGTGCGGCAGTCCGACATCGAGCAGGGCCGCCTCGGGGCGGAACTCCCGGGCGACCTCCAGGGCCTGCCGCCCATCGAAGGCGACCACGACCTCGAACCCCTGCAGCTCCAGGAGCCGCGAGGAACTCACGGCGAGGTCCTCGTTGTCATCCACCACGAGCACGCGACGCTGACGAACACCGCCCGGGCGTATCGATGGCTCGCCATCCGCGTCCGTCCTGCCTGGCCGTACCATCACGCATGCTCCAGTTGTGGGCAACAGACTAAAGTCCTTTCGTGAACGAAATTATGTGAGAAATACTTTATGCAATTCGTGTGCCCGCGGTGGCGATTCCTCCCGGTCGGGACGCCCCCGTCGCGGCCTTCACCATGGTCATAATGCTGACCTTGATCGCGTCGGGCGGCTCACCAAAGTGTCACGACTTCACAGGCGTAGGTTCCGGTTCAAGCATCACGGTCCCATCGGCCTGGCGGATCGCCACGCCCCATTGCTCGTAAGAGTAGCCGGACGGCAACAGCTCTCCGGACATGCTCGACTCAACGACGTCGTAACGGCCGGGCTTGGCACTCCGCAGGACTGCGGTGACCTCGCCGAGACTGCGAACTTTCGCGATGAGGTGATCGCCGTTGATGATCTGAATTATGCTTTTGGACATGGTTGCCTCATTTCATTGTGGAGGCCAATCGAGCGTCAATGGGTGATCATCGACCGCCAGGCTTACAAGGTGAAATGAAAGGGCCGGCGCTCGACAACGCATCGAGACCGGCCACTGAGCAACAGGGAGAGTAGATCGTCTATCGCTCCCGGAGTTTCTCTAAACTCGGGGCGTGTTTTTATCATGGATTCCTAGTTCTACTGTAACCCTTTTCCTAACACTATGGACCACAGGTCGTTACAATATGAGCGAGGGAGAGGAGATGTCGTACGTGGAACGGAGGTCCCCATGTCGCTCTTGGATCACCCCGAAGCCCAGGCACTCTTGAACGACGCTGAGGTCAGTCCCAAGACCGTCAAAGGCTGCGCCGATCGGCTGATCGAGTTTCTCCAACGGTACCTGCCCAAGTTCTATCGCGTCGAGCAGCGAGACAACGCCACCCTGGTCATACGCGGTCTCATCAGCGGCCTGGAGCGCAAGACTTGCGAGCCGATCGCCATCCAGGCCGGGCTGCCGCGCAAGCCGATCCAGTTCTTCGTCGGCGCCGGCAAATGGGACGACGAGGCGGTGATGACCGAGTTGCGCGCCCATGTCCGCGACGAGCTGGCCGGCCCGGATGGCGTGGTGGTCATCGACCCCAGCGCCTTCCCCAAGAAAGGGACGGAATCCTGCGGCGTCGGCCGTCAGTGGTGCGGCCGGCTGGGGAAGGTGGACAACTGCCAGGTCGGCGTGTTCCTGGCTTACGCCGCCCCGTCGGGATTACGGCCCCTTGGACCGACGGCTCTACCTGCCCGAGGATTGGGCGGCCGATGAGGCGCGCCGAGTGAAATGCCACGTCCCCCCGGCGATCAAGTTCCAGGAGAAGTGGCGGATCGCGTTGGATCTCCTGGACCGGAGCCTGCCCGGCCTGCGCCATGGCTGGATCGCCGGCGACGACGAGTTCGGCCGATCGGCCGAGTTGCGCGACGAGCTGCGCCGCCGCAAGGAACGCTACGTGCTCGACATCCCGTGCAATACCGCGATGCGCGATCTGGAGCGCAGCCGCCCCGACGCCGCAAGAAGGGACGTGGCCGCAAGCGCAAGGCCCCCTTCCAGCGGGTCGACGCCTGGGCCAAGAGCCAGCCGCAGTCGCGGTGGACACGCCTGACCGTCCGCGATGCCGAGAAGGGCCCGCTGGAAGTCGAGGCGATGATGGTCCGGGTCCAGACCAAGCAGGATCGCCGCGTCGGCCCGGAGGAACGCCTGGTCGTGCTGCGGACCGTCGGCGAGGTGCGGGTCGACTACGCCCTGACCAATGCCGGCCCCGAGGTGAGCCTGGCCGAAGTGGTGGGTGCCCAGAGGCAGCGGCATCGCATCGAAGAGCTCTTCCAGGCCGGCAACGGCGAAGCCGGGCTGGATCATTACGAGGTCCGCAGTTGGGTCGGCTGGCACCACCACATGACCTTGGCCCTGGTGGCGTTGTGGTTCTTGTGCCTGGAACGACGGCGAGTGGGGGGGAAAAACCCCGGCGATCACCGTCGCGCAGATGCGGCAGGTGTTCACGCGGTTGCTTCGGATTCCCGCACCGACATTCAAGGCCATCGCCACGGAAGTCTCCCGGGTGTTGCGGCGTAATGAGGAGTCTCGCATCTATCACTGGCATCAGGCGACGGGCGAATTCCCGCCCCCGCGAACGCGACCAGAATCAGGCAGCAGCCAGCACCCACCATGAAACGGTGACAGTAGAATTAAGGACTGGCATCATGAATCTTCATTCCTGGAAGCAGTCGGCAAGTCGCCGCCAACAGGCTCTTTCCCGGGTCCAGTGCAGCCGTCATCAGCGGAGGCACCGGTTTCGACCGAGGATCGATGAGCTCGAAGGCAGAGCGTCTGAGTACGCTCGTGGTCCAGAATCTCAACGACAGCGGCAGTGGCTCGCTTCGAGCTGAGCTCGGGCTGGCGAGAATGGCGATTCGATCAAGTTCGCACACGGCGTCACCGGGACCATCACGCTGACCAGCGGACTCCTGGAAGTCGCCGCGAGCGTCAACATCAAGGGCCCCGGCGCGGATGTGCTGGCGATCAGCGGGAATGATACGTCGCAGGTGTTCCAGGTCGATGCCGGTGTGACGGCCACTATCTCCGGCCTGACGATCGAAAACGGCGTCGCTCCCGCAGTACGTTCGACGGCGGTGGGATCATCAACTACGGAACACTGACGGTTGCCAAGTGTGTCTTCACCAATGACTCGGCCCGACTGCATTCGCTGCAGGTGGCGGTATTGCCAACGATAATGCGAGTTCACCGTCAAAGACTCGACCTTCGAAAAACGACTCGGCACAATTCGGTGGTGCGATCCAGCAGCACTGGTACGCTTGACGTGACGAATTCGTCATTCGAGAACAATACGGCTTCCAGTGCCGGTGGGGCTATTGGAAACTTTGGTACGGTGACCACGCTGAAGAACAGCACGATCAGCAACAACAGCGCCAGCAGCGCCGGGCGGCAGGGTGGCGGCATCTACAACCAGGGAACCATGTTTATAAGCAAAAGCGTCATCACCAACAACTCGATCCCAGTGGCCAGCAGGGTCTGGGAGGAGGAATTTTTACCGGCTTTGGCGGGACGCTGACGATCAGTGACAGCTCTGTCACCGACAACACCGCGACTTATGGCGGAGGCATCGCCGACGACATGGGAACCTTGTCCATGACCGGCTGCCTGATCGCGAACAACACAGCGTCCGAGCCGGGCAACATCGCCGTAGGTGGGGGCGTTGCGGCCCTCACTTCTTCCTCACCAGGGACTGTCCTGAACGTCTGAACAGTGTCTTTCAAGGGAACCAGGTTATTGCAGACACCGCGGCAGGCGATGCCTTCACGCCGACCCGAGCGCGATCGTTTCCGTAACCAACTCATCGTTCAACGACAACAGGCCTCTGGCAACCAGTCCACTCAAGGAGGAGCCATTGATCTCATCCAGGTGACTCAAGCAACGGTGAGCAATAGCATTTTCACTGGCAATCAGGCCGTGGTTCCGTCATCGACGCCTTATCTCGGGGCTGACGCCAGCGGCGGTGCGATCAACATCAACAATGGGACATTGGCAGTCAGCGGCAGCATCTTCTTCGAGAACGAGGCGGTCGCCGGCATTGGCCAGGGAAAACCGCGGCGCGGCGCGATCGCGGACTTCTTCAACCAGTCTTCGCTGACGATCTCTTCTTCCGCTCTGCTGAATAACCTGGCCATCCGGCGCTGGCTCATCGGCCGCAGGCAATCCAACGGCGGCTCGGCCTTTGGTGGCGGCCTCGACGATTCTGGCAGCGTTTCGAGCACGGTAACCATCGGAGGCACCAGTTTCATCGGCAACCAGGCGATCGGCGGCGCCGGGTCGAGTGGCTCCCTGGGCGGCGACGGCCAGGGCGGCGGCATCTACTACGATGCGACCTCGACGCTCAACGTTACCGGCAGCCTTTTGCTGGCCAACGAGTGGCCCTCGGCGGTTCTGGTGGCGGCAACGGTTACGGCGGTGGTATTTACACGCTGGGCACGACGACCATTATCGACAGCCTGATCACAGGCAACAAGGCGCAGGGCGGTAGTGGCGGGGGCCAGGGTGTGGGGGGCGGTTTATATATCGCCGTTGGAACCACGATCTTGAAGGGCAAGACCAAGGTCGTTGGCAACTTCGCCAGTACGTCCAACAACGACATCTTCGGCGATTATCAGACGGGATGACGGGGTTCCCGAACGCCTACGGGTGCCAGGAATACTTCGGAGACAGATGACCTGGCCCCGGTGGGTGAGACAAGAGCAGTCGAGCTACGAATCGTTCGAGCCAATCACTGTCGTGACTGGCTCGCTCTGGTACCTGGTACTGTTCCCGCTGGCTCTCGGTGAATCAAGGCCGCCGCACCTACGAGCATCTCTTCGAGTTGATGACGAGGTTCCTGGAGCAGAATTGCCGGCGGGGGCGAATGTAGGCGGACAGACGAAGGCTTGAAGCCGATTTCCAAAGTAAGGTCTGCCGTTACAATCATTTCCGGGACCGAAAAGAAAAAGTCATATCTACGGCACGGGTCCGGGGACGGCGAACAATGGCACTGGAAGTCGAGGCGACCTATGAAGATGGCGTCCTCAAGCCCGAACGACCCCTTCCCCTTCGTGAGCATCAGAGGGTAACCATCACAGTCCAGGAGGAGACCACCCAGGCTCGCATCACTTATGGCCTGATCGCTTGGAAAGGCGACCCGGAAACCCTCCGCAGAATCGCGGAAGATCCGGAGCTCAGGGTGCTGGAGTACCCATGACGTTCCTGGATATTCCCGCGGGCGAATCCGTTTTTGTCGACGCCAATGTCTTTGTTTACCCCTTTGCCGCCGATCCGACCCTGGGACCCCGTTGCCAGGACTTGGCCGAGAGGATAGGACGGAAGGAAGTTAACGGGTTCCTCTCGACTTCCGTCCTCAGCGAAATCGCCCATCGGCTGATGACACTGGAGGCCTGTGTCACGTTCGGATGGCCTTATCCCGGCATCGCTCAGCGACTCCGCCGCCATCCTGTCGAGATCATAAAATTCAGCGATACCAGAGGCACTCGACGAGATCATCGGACTCGGCGTTCACGTGCTGTCCGTGACACAACAGCATGTGTTGCTTGCGGGAGACCTTAGCCGTCACCACGGGCTTCTCAGCGGTGATGCCTTGATCGTGGCTGACGATGCAGCTTCACGGGCTGAAGAGCCTGGCCAGCAACGACTCTGATTTCGACCGAATCCCGGGGATTTCCCGTTACGCTCCATGAGAACAAGTGCTGGAAAGCGGTCAGATCCGGCGAACTGACCGCGAGGCCTTGGAGGGCGGAATGGATGACCACACACTCCGTGCCAAAGCATACACTTGGCGTACGCAGGCATCGTCCAAAGCTCTTCCATCTGATGGGGGCCATTGCCGTCTTGGCCCTCGCGGTCCTTGGGTTGGCTCAGACGTGGAGGGCACACTTTTCCTCGGGGTGACAGTTCTCCTGATCCCATCGTTGTCAACCTGGCTAGCGATGTGAAATCGCGCACCATCCGCCGGGCGTCCGGTCACGCTTCTGCTCGGGGGGACGTTCTCCTAGGGGCCCTCCTCTACTCTCTGTCTTCTGATCGGGCTACCCGATTCAACGGGCCTCACACTATCGGGTTTGCTGCTTTCCTCTGTGGCGGTTTACCTTCTTGTGTGTTACGGATTGCTATGGATTCGCCTGGTAACCTTGCCGGCCGCCACTCCTCGTCGGTCCCGTGTGGCGCGCGGTCGGCTCCGTGATTCTGTTGATCGCAGGTACTGTCATACCGTTCGCATTAGTTTGTCTTTGGAACCTTGGCACACTTGTTCATCAATTCAACCTCGATCCACCGTAGGCGTGCTAGCAGGTGGCATGCCCGCTCGCGCGGCCGGGTCTCGCGCAGGTGCTGTACCGCAAGGTGAGCATCCTGACGCTGCGCGAGCAGTCCCAGGAGATCACGGCCCGAAGCGCACTGGCCATTCCTCCACCGCGGGCGGGAATCTTGGGCTGGAGCGGACACGATTCGATAGACCTCGATTGAGCTGCCGCTCTCCGAACCGTACCCGGCCGGTCAGGAGCCTCCCATTGGGCCTACCCGCCGACAATCCTCAACCTCCTCGGCACCCGCGATGCAACGCTGTGTTCGTTGGCCACCTTCCGATCGCTCGTGAATGCGGCAATCAGAGATTCGAGTGCAGCGGGTGCTCGAATTCGTGATTGATTAACGTCTGATTATTAAATGTTTTCTGCTCGCTCGGGGCAAGCTTAAGAAGAACAAGAATGTCTTCTCGCGTTCGCTTGGGTAGCTTTTTGTATAGTGGCATGACCATATCTTCGCGCTCGGCAATCGTTTTTCCTTCAAACCGGGGGTCAATGATACGCCTGATAGACGCAGAATTGAAGCGATAAGCATCGGTCTGCGGAAAAACGGTGCGGAAGAGGGCCTCGAATCTTTCGCGTTTCGTCAGTCTTCTTCTGTTCCCAATCCGGCATCACTTGCCCCTTTCAGCCCATTCATTGATTGCAATGACATGCTTGATAAAGTATTCGGCTTCCAGAGAGGGAATCATCGCTCCCAGGTACCGCAGGTTCGTCATCCATGCAAGCTTACAACATTCAGGCTCTTTACAATTCCGTCAGGAATCGAAGCTTGAGTTCGAGTCAGGATTTCTTCCAGGAAATCCAGATTGTGAGCCTTGGATCCGGAGCTATCTCTTGACACTTGGCTGCCCATTTTGATTTCGGAGTCCGGTCGAGGATAAGGGCTTTCAAGGAGCATTCGGCCGCATATCCCGCAAGATAGACAGCGTCCAGATTATAATTGAAATTCTTGAGCAGGAACTTGGCGGTGTCAAGGCGTTGAGTTGCCGCCCTCCGGTATGATCTTGGTGAGCATTCGATGCCAGCATTGAGAATCCGTCGAATCTCTTTGGTCGGTTCTCGGCTCATCGATCTGTTCTCGAACTACGGGAATCATCGTTTGTCGGCTCGGCTCGTCTGGAGCCAACGCTCCGGCACCCGATGGACCCATGCCGCCACAATCAGCAGCCCGATGAACCCAAGGAAGAAAATAGCCAACCATACTTCTTTGGCAGCTTCCATCGCCCACTCGGAACAAGCAAGAGCATCCACATCAGTGTGTAAATATTGATAATACGCGACGGCTTGCGGCGTAGGCCCTGCACCAAGATCGTCTTCAGTATCCGCCGGCCATCCCGAAAGGCGCTCAGCTTGCTGACCGTGCCGGCGATCCGGGGCGGTAAGGCACCGACACTTCCAGGGTCTTGAGCCGCCGCGTCACGGCCTCGATGGCCAGCTCGGTCTCGATCTCGAAGCCTTCGGACTGGAGGTTGACCGAGTGAACATACTTGGGGCTGAAGGCGCGATAGCCGGAGAGCAGGTCGCCGGTTCCGGGGCCGATCAGGAGACGAAACGCCGAGCGGATGAGGACGTTTCCCAGCCCGCGAACGGGCGACATGGCGCCGGCGCTCGGTCCGGCTGGCGGGCGCCGACCACCATGTCGGCCGTCCCTTCCAGCACCGGCGCCACGAGCAGCGGGCGCCGCCTCGGCGGGGTAGGTACCGTCACCGTCGACGAGGATGACCGCGTCGCGATCACTCAGCAGAGCGAACGCCGCGCGGACGGCGTGGCCCTTGCCCTGCTCGGGAACAGGCTCGACGCGAACGCCCATGCTCTTGCGATGTCGGCCGTGCCATCGGTCGAGTTGTTGTCGAAGACGACGAGCTCCGCGCCGGGAAGCGAGGCGCGGAACTGGGCGATCACCGTGCCGATCGCCGCCGCCTCGTTGTAGCAAGGGATGGCCACGGCGATGCGCGGGCTGGGGTTTTCATCGAAAGTCTTTGTCAAGAAAAACGGCTCCTTGTCCACCGATGGATCGGGGGACGGAGCCCCCTCCTACCTCGCCGACAGGCTGGCTTCGCCACCACTATACGACACGGGCTGAGCCGACACGAACGTCGTCACGAGCGTGGCCTGACCCGCCTGACGGCCCTTTCCGGTCATCCGGATCAAGAGGGTGGACGTGCCCTTGGGCAAGCTCACGTCGACTTCGCGGGGCTGGTTCAACTTCGAGGGTTGGTTCGGAGTGGACGAGATGACAGCCTTACCGCTCAGCCAGACGGTCACGCTCGCGGGCGTGTCGACCACGAGCCGGGCCTTCTGCTCGTCTGGCGACGTGACCGGAGTGGTGATGTAGATGGACTGGCCGGGTCCATCGGCGGCCATTGCCGACAGGTGGACCAGTCCTTCGGCGTTGGCGTCGAGCCTGCGCCAGGACAGGACTTGACCATTCGATCCGCGCACGCTCGCGGAGAGGTCGATTCTCGCGGTCGGGTCGAATGTCCGCGAACCGTTGGGCTCATCGACGGGGCCGATCACGTGGTACTGGCCGGCGATGCTCACCGGTTCGCGGAGCGTGCCCAGATACGCCAGCAGGTCCACGAGCTCGGTATCGGTCATCGTCTGGGCCAGCCCTTCGGGCATGAGCGAGACGTCGCTCGTCTTGCGGTCTTCGACGTCACCCGGCCGGACGACCACCCGGCTGGCCGTCGGCCGTCTTGATCACCAGCCGGTCGGGCGTATCTTCAACGGGCAGCCCGGTG
>CAVWUH010000002.1:0-2932500 GCA_963758195.1 uncultured Acidobacteriota bacterium
GCTGCGAGCGGTCCGGATCGTAGAGGTCGAGCAGAGCACCCTGCGAAAACACATCGGACGCCCTGGTTGTAAGCATGCTCGGGATTGCCGTCGATTTTGACGGGGCGAAACTGGTCGCTCTTCACCAGCAGCGGCACCGCGCCGGTCGGCAAGCGGATGGGCCGTGGCAAAGTACATCGGCTTGCCCAGCACCAGATCTTCGGGCTGCCTTGACGTAGGGATAGATCGGCTCGTCGGGCTGCTTGGTGCACCCGGCCAGGCCGGCCAGCGCCATCGAGGCGCCCATCAGCTTCATGAAGCCGCGGCGCGAAACCGGATCGACCCACTCCTGCGCCGCCGCGGGAAACTCCTTCTCGACGGCAGCCTGAAATTCCGCGCGTGTTCGCGAGCTCGTCCACGGAGCGCCAGAACTTTTTGCCCTTCGTGCCCTTCAGCTTGCTCGCGCACCTGCGCCAGGGTCATCGGCACGTTCGTTGTCCGGCAAGCGATGGCCTTGCTCTTTTCGTTCTCCACGCGTTCCCCGTCTTGTTCGTGCTTTCGTTCATCGTTCGCGCTCATCGATGGCAGACCTCGCAGCTGATCAGATCGTTCGGAGTGCGGATCTGGTACTGCTTCAGCAGGAAGTGCCCCAGCTCATCCTGGCTGGTGAATTTCTCGTAGTGCAGGCAGCCGGCACTCGCCGGCAGGAGCATCGCTCGCCTGGCCCGTTCGCCGAGCCAGGGCAATCTGCAGCGCCGCCATCTGCGGCCCTTCGCCGGTCGGATCCTTGGTCACGCAGTTCACGCTCTGCGCGGTCGGGCGTGCCGTCTTGCTCGTCGCTGACCGCGCACCACACCGGGCGATCGTCGGCCGGCGCTTCCCAGGCCATGTTGTAGATCTGGCTGGTGGGCCGCAGGTTCTTCGCCGGGTTGCGATGGCAGTCGAGGCACCACTCCATCTGCAGCGTGTTCTGCGCGTACATCAGCGGCATCTGGTCGACGCGGCCGTGGCAGCTCGCGCAGCCGAGGCCCTTGTTCACATGGATCTCGTGGCTGAAGTAGACGTAGTCCGGAAGGTCATGCACCTTGGTCCAGGGCATCGACTCGCCGCTGGCCCAGCTGTCGCGCACCGGCTCCAGCAACTGCGCGTTGGTCCAGATCTGCGCGTGGCAGTTGATGCAGGTCTTGGTCGGAGGAATGCCCGCGTAGCTCGATTTCTCGACCGTGGTGTGGCAGTACTGGCACTGCAGGCCCAGGCCCTGCACGTGATGCTTGTGGCTGAACGGAACCGGCTGGTCCGGCCGCTGGCCCTGCCGCGTCACCCACGGCGAGCGCTGCAACTGGTCCAGCGTTACCCCCAGCGCGATCACGATCAGACCCGTCAGCACCAGGCTCACTCGAGCCAAAGCATTGGAGCTGCGGTCAAATATCTGCGCCATGAATGCTTTCCTGCTTGTTGTTCGTTGTCTCAGTCGTAGTTGTGCGCGCTGTGCTGGCGGTCACACAGGTTGTGGTTAGATTTTTGTTTTCGGACAAAACACACCTGGAAGGCGGACGACCCCGAAAATTCAATATAGCAGCCAGAGCCCTATCTGTAACGCCCTCAACAGTTGAGAGAACTAAAAAATGTTTATACCGCTTAAATTTTTGTAATCTCTTGAAACGAAATATGTTGAGAGAAAGCTGATTTCCGCGAATTCAGCCTCATCCTTGCAACCAAGGTCGTCCCAGAGAATGGGATTTTTGCGGCGGGATTTGCACCTGAACTCATGCATCGTCAGGTGCTCGTGATGGCTTTTCAGATATCGGAATGCTTTAGAATTCGTGAAGGCATTTCAACCGGGTTGCCATCAGCTCTACATCCTTCTCCCGTTGCGGACCTACGTCCGGAAGCCGGACTTGCATCGAGGGGTTGGTGCAGGGTGCCGCGTTCGGTTTGACTCCGTGCTGTGATCTGAAAGGAAAGGGTCATGAAATACGCAGGATTGGTGGTCATGCCAGCAGGATTCTTTCTATCTCTCGCAGCGGTGCTTCTGTTTTCTGACCCGACCCCGCGCGCGGCTTTTCTCCTCAGCGGAATCGCCGTCGAAGCCATGGGAATCGTGGTGGCCGTGCGTGGCCATATGCGGTCGCGCGGAGAAGCCCAACCATGAACCACTCTGCGGTCATGCCGTTCAACGAAGCCGCGTTCGCCCTCACCCTGGGACTTCTCCTGCTCGCACCGCTTGCCATCGCCGGTGTGGCGCTCATCAATACCGGCCTCGGCCAAGCCCGCTCCGCGGCACAGTCGTTGCTCGGCAGCCTGGGAATGATCTCAGTGGCCGTCATCGTCTTTGCGCTGGTCGGCGCAACCTTTGCCGATGGCACCGCAGGCGCCGGCCATATTTTCCATTTCTCTGGAAAGCCATGGAACTGGTGCGGAACCGGCGCATGGTTTCTCACGGGCCTGGCTGGATTGCCTGCTCGCGCACAACTCGCGGTTCTCTTTCAGTGCCTTGCCGTCTCCTTCGCCGTTCTCATTCCCTGGGGCTCGGGAGCGGATCGCTGGCGTCTGACCGCCGGAGCTGCTGCCGCCGCGATCCTGGCCGCATTTGTTTTTCCCCTTCTTGCCCACTGGATCTGGGGCGGTGGCTGGCTGTCGCAGCTCGGGACAAACTTCTCACTCGGTGCCGGCTTCCTCGATAGTGGCGGTGCAGGCAGCATCCACGTTCTCGGAGGCCTATCGGCTCTCGTCGTTGTTTGGATCGCCGGTCCACGCAAGGGCAAGTTCCCACGCGAAGGCCTCTCAACCGCGATGCCGGGGCACAATGCCGTCTATGTTCTCTTCGGGTGCATGCTCTCGCTCGTCGGCTGGCTGGCATGGAATATGGCCGGCGCTATGCTTTGGCTGAGTGCCGCGCCTTCGTCGCTGACACAGACGGCTATTAATACACTCCTTTCCGCCAGCGCTGCACTCGCAGCGACATTTGCTGTCACGCGCATTCGCTTCGGCAAACCCGACGCCAGCCTTTGCGCCAACGGCTGGCTCGCCGGGCTCGTAACCTCGAGCGCATGCGCCGGCATCGTCACTCCCCTGGAGGCGCTTTTCACCGGGCTCGTTGCAGGAATCTGCACACCGCTGCTCGTCGAACTATTTGAGCTCGCTCTCTCCATCGACGACCCATCTGGAGCGATCAGCGTTCATGCCGCGTCCGGACTCTGGGGTCTTGCAGCCGCGGGCCTGTTCGCTCCCCAGCGGGGCCAGTTCCTTGCCCAGTTGCTCGGAATCTCCACGCTGCTCGGCCTCATCCTGCCGGTGTCGAACGAGATCACCTCGTAACCACGGGCACGAAGTCCACGCTCCGCGACGTAGCCGTTCACGCTCGCTGGCTGCTCGTCCTTGAAGATGTGCGCCGTTCTCATCGTTCTCCACACTCGCTTTCGCCAACAACGTCGCGGCCACGACGCGGTGACAGGCTGATGGGTTCAGGGCAGAAACATTGCAGCGTAATTTCGGATTTGTCGAGCGCGAATTTCCATGCGTCGTGCCGTCGGACGAACGAAATTCGCATCTCTGCGATATACGCCTCGCGATACCGGATCCACTCGTCGTGATCTCGGCGGGCTTTTTTCTTGTGCGGCCAGAGAAGTGCGTCGCTCGTTGTAGCAAGGGAGGATCACGGAGAGGCGCGGATGCGCCGCGGATTGCGGTGCGCGCGTGCGCGTGGACTTTTCCCATCGTCGATCGTTGCCGAGGTCCGCGGCATCGTCGAGCGCGCCGATGAGCTCCATCGCTTCGGCGTTCGTCGATCGCCAGAGGCGCGGCAGCGGATCGTCGTCAGGTGTAGAGACGAACGAGTCCTCCGCGCGCAGAGTGGCGATCGTTCCGGCGTCGGCTTCGATGCCGAATCGACCGCGAATCGTGGCCGCGAACGTTTCGGGTTCGCGCAGAAGACGATTGGTGCTGACGAGCAGCGTGCGGTCGCGGTGGCGTTGGTGAAAGTCGAGGATGCGGCGGTTGTAGCGCGTCCAGATGCGCGCCGGATATCCGGGATGCGTGAGCCACACATCCGCGCCGGTGCGCAGCATCGAGTCGGCGACTTCCCAGGGATGGCGATAGAGGAGCAGGAAGCGAGCGTCCTGTCCGAGGACGTCGTCCCAGAAGTCGAGGAGCATCGACGCGCGCGGGTCTTTCCAACTCCACGCACGCTCGGCGCGGTCGCGCGCGGCGACGAGTGCGGCCGCGGCATCGCGATAGGCCGGCAATTGCGCGGCGTCGAACGTTTCGCTCTCCGTCCAACCCCAGTCGCGATGGCCATCCTCTTCCGGAGTGCAGGCGGCGAGGATGCGGCCGTTGAGCGCCATGAAATCGACGTCCTCGAAGTAGCCCGCGGGATTCCCGCGGTCGGCCGGCAGCAGCCGGTCGCCCATCGGGACTTTCCATGCGCCCAGCAGCGAAGCGACGAACGAAGTGCCCGACCGGTGCATGCCGGTGACGATCAGTCGAAGGGGAGGATTCATCTATAGATCGGGGTTGGGGGTTGGAGTTGGTGGATCACGGCGAGGACCATCCGGTTCAGGGCTGCTGCCTTCCGGCGCACGGCGGCCGGTGGCGATCTCCATATGATACGCGGCGGCGGGATCGGACGAGGCATCGCAATCGAATAGGCAGCGATCGCCGACAGGCACGACGCGCCGCGGCGCAAACTCGGTCCGCACGGCATCTCCTCGACGCAGCGAACGTTGTAGTTCGTCGGATCGCCGGTCCAGCTCGACCCCGCGAAGAAGCGCGTCATCGGCACTCGGGCGTTCCAGGAGCGCAGGCTTCGAGCCTGCCGGACCGCTGGCTTCCAGCCGGCCGGAGTGCGAGCGTCCCGCGCCCGCACCCCTCTTGCGATCGCGTGAAATGAAAATCAGCACGCAGTTCGTTCCTGGCACCAGGGCGGCGGCGCGGGACGCCGCCGCACCAGCCGGCGAGACGCCGGCGGCCCGGCAGGCAGGATGCCTGCGCTCCGAATCATCGCGCCGAGGGCGGCGCTTCAACCGCAGTGGTTGCGGCTTCGCCGCGGGCGCTGTAGTACCCTCTCGCCTCGTTCATCGTGATCCCTTCCGACCCTCCCAAAATCCGCGACCGCGACCGACTGCGGGCGAGCCTGCTGATCGGACTGGTATCCTTCCTGATCTACAACGCCAACCTGCGGTCGATCAGCGCCGGCGACACCTATCCGGCGCGCTACCTCCCCTTCGCGATCGTGCAGTACCGCACCATCTTTTTCGATCCGATCGCGACCGTCTCCGCGCAGGGGCGAGGCGATGGGGCGTACTGGATGCTGCACCGGCCCGACGGACCCATCATCTCGCTCTACCCCATCGTGGTACCCATTCTCATCGCGCCGCTCTACGTTCCCGCGGTTGGGTACCTGCACCTGCGCGGTTGGAGTGATGCACGGCTGGATCACGTCGCGAGAGTCATGGAGAAGCTCGTGGCCTCGCTCCTGGCGGCGCTCTCCGCTTCGCTTCTCTACCTATTGCTGCGGAGGCGCACGACGGCGTCGATCGCATTGCTGCTCACGCTGGCTTATGCCTTCGGCACCACCACCTGGGTGGTCAGCAGCCAGGCTTTGTGGCAGCACGGAATGGCTCAGTTGCTGGTGATCGGCGCGCTGCTGCTCCTCACGGCACCATGCACGACGCCGCGCATGATCGCGGCAGGGTTGCTCCTCGGTCTCATCGCCGCCAACCGCCCGCCCGATGTCGTCCTCGCAGGCGTCCTCGGAGTTTACGGACTCTTCTGGGCCGGCCGCCGTAGCGCAACGCTGATCCTCGCGGCGGCGCTGCCGGTGATCCTGGTCCTGCTCTACAACTTCAGCGCGGCCGGAAACGTCGGCGGCGGCTACGGCGTGATTGGCAACGCCCGCTTCTTCGATCACCCGCTGCTGCCCGGAGTGGGCGGAGTGCTGATCAGCCCGACCCGAGGACTGCTCGTCTTCTCGCCATTCTTGCTCTTCCTCGTTTTGGCGTGGCGTCACCTGCCGCGCGCTCGCGAAGAACGGTTGCTGACGCTGACGATGTGCGCCGGGGTCGCGATGCAGATCGCGCTCTACGCCAAGGTCGATTGGCGCAGCGGACTCTCCTGGGGTCCGCGCTACATGACCGACCTGCTACCGTTCCTCATCTGGATGCTCGTGCCGGTCGTTGCCGCATTGCGCGACACCGGACGAGTGCTCTTCCTGCTTGCGGTCGGCGTCGCCGTCGCCATCGAAGGCATCGGCGCTTTTGCGTATTCTCCGTCGCTCGATCTTCCGATCTACGCCGCGGATGTCGGGACCGAGAGGCACGACATGCGGGCGGCGTGGGTATGGAAGAACACGCCGTTCCTCACGGCCTGGAATCACGGACTCGTTCCGCCGGATCTGGCGGTCGCGGTGCGCGGCAGTTTCGACGGCCTCGAAGCCGATGGCCGTTCGATCTCCGCCGTGATCGCGGGTCAGGAAGTCGTCGCCACCGGCTGGGCGCTGGCCGGACACGCATCACCCTGGCAAGTGGCCATCAACATCGACGGGGGTCAGCCAGTTGCCGCTCACACGTTCACCGACCGGCCTGACGTCCGCGCCGCGCTGCACGAAACGAGTCCGTCCGGCTGGCGCATGACGATCGACACGACCGGCCTCACTCCCGGCGTTCATCATTTGACCGTCATGGTCTGGGCCTGGGAGAAAGGGGAAGCGTCGTATCTCGATGCCCGCACGCTGACGATTGTGGCGCCGGCAACGGAAGCGGCAGCACGCACGATACGAGCAACGACCGCGGACAAGGATCTCACCGAGAACTTCACGAGGGCTGCAGCGCGCATTCGCGAACACCAGCGAGCGCCGGGCTACTGGCTCACCGCCTTCACGAGTACGCCGCGTTTTCACGAGCCGCATGCGGAGATGAACACATTTCTCACCGCGATCCTCGTCGATCTGCTCGAGCCTCTGTCCGCCAACGGTCTCGAAGACAACCTGCAGCGCGCACGACGCCATCTCACCAGCCAGATCGAGTCCAATGGACTCGTGCGCTATCACGGCCTGCCCGATGCTCCCGGCATCGGCAGTCTCGGATGCGCGATCACACCCGACGCCGACAACACCGCGCTCGCCTGGCGGATCGCTCCCGCTCCCGACCGCGGACGATTGAACAGCGCGCTCTCTATCATCGACCGTTATCGCACGCGCGAAGGCCTCTATCGCACGTGGCTCGCGCCGCGCGAGGCGTACCAATGTCTCGATCCGGGCAGCGATCCGAATCCTGCCGACATCGCGATTCAGATGCATCTGCTGTTGCTCCTGTCGAAGGAACGACCGCCCGCCGCGCACGCGCTTTGTGCGGCGCTGGGCTCCGTTCTCGATGACGATCGCGTCTGGGTCTACTATCGAAAGACGCCGCTGATCCCGATCCTGCGCCTCCCCGGTCTTCGCCGCGCCGGCTGTGCGCTGGAACTTCCCGCATCACGAATGCACAGCGACATTCCCGATCAACAGATCTGGATATCCGTCGCGCGGATGCTCGACAACACAAACGCACCGCCCGACGCGACGCTCATGCGCGCCCTACTGCGCGAGCTCGCAAGAGACGACTTCGCTCTGATCCGTACAAATCCACCGCTCCTCTACCATAACGACCTCACGGCGACGGTCCCGCGCTACTACTGGTCCGAGGATGTCGGGTACGCCCTCTGGCTCAGACTCTATGACGAATATGAACACCCCGGTGATCCCCATCTCAACGACTAAAACTTCCGCTCAGCGCTATCTCTCCTGTCTGCGTCCTCAAGACGTCCTCGTGCTCCAGGGATCGCCGCTCCTCGGCGCCGCATTCGCGATCCACCATCCCGGAGTGAAGGACCTCGTGCCCCTGGCGACTCTGATCGTCGCCAACGTTCTCCTGGTCTCGCACATCTTCATGCTCAATGACTGGTCGGGGCTGACCACCGATCTCGCCGACCCCAACAAAGCCGCGCGCGTCTTCACAGCCCGAGGAGTCGGGCGGAGAGAGATGGGCATGCTGACCGCGGGCCTGCTGCTCGTCAGTCTCGCGCTCTTCAGCCGCCTCGGCGCAATCGCGTTCACGCTTTCGCTGGCCATTGCGATCCTCAGCGCGCTCTACTCGCTGCCACGATTCAATTGGAAAGGAAGGCCACTCCTCAACTCCGCGACCCATCTCGCCGGCGGCACGCTCCACTTCCTCCTCGGATACTCCATTGGTCGGGCAGTCGACGGCCGCGGCCTCGCCATCGGATGTTTCTTCGCCCTGATCTTCGCCGCCGGTCATCTGACCCAGGAGATCCGCGACCATGAAGGCGACGCCGTCAATGCCATCCGCACCAACGCCGTCACGTTCGGCCCGCGTCGCACGTTCGCAGCGAGTCTCACACTATTCGCGCTCGCGCACATCCTTCTGCTCGCGCTCGCACTGCAAGGATTTCTTCCCCGGCCGCTGGCGATCCTCGTCGCCCTCGTTCCCGTGCAGCTCTATTGGTCGCTCCAAACTCTTCGCGACGGCCTGACCTACGCGAACGTCTCGCGTCTGCAAACGCGTTATCGCGCGCTGTACGCCGTCATCGGCCTGGCGATGGTCGCTGCACTTGCGATGAGCGCGGCGCAGGGATCTCGATCATCACCCGACGCGCGCACAGAACATCAGATTCGTTGAAGTTGAAGCCTTGCGCGCGTCCCGCCCAGCGGCGACGTCTCGAGCGTGATCGAGCCACCGTACAACTCGGCGAGATCGCTGACGATCGCCAGACCGAGCCCGGCCCCTCCGCCCTGCTGATCGGCGCGCACGCCTCGCTGCAGCACCTCGACGCGCATCGATGGATCGAGGCCGGGCCCGTCGTCATCGACCATGATGTCGAGTCGATCGTTTTCGATCGCCGACGAAACGGCGACGCGAGAGCGCGCCCACTTGCAGGCGTTGTCGATGCAGATTCCCCAGCATCTCTTCCAGGTCTTCCCTGCGCCCTCGGATCTCGTGCGCGGGCGATACCTCGGCGTCGATCGAAAGCTCGCGTCCCGCGTACAGACGCCGCATCGTCCGCACGAGGCCTTCGATGGACGGAAGAACCGCGCATCGGGTTGCCGGCGCCGCACGCGACGTCGCGGTCGCGCGCGCCCGGGCCAGGTGATAGTCGATCTGCCGCCGCATCCGCTCGACCTGTTGATGAAGTGTCGACGCGAGCTCGTCATGGCCCGCGGCGTTCGCCTGTTCCGCTTCCTGCGCGAGCACCGCGAGTGGCGTCTTCAATCCGTGCGCGAGATCTCCCGCCGTAGTGAGCGCACGCGCGACGGCAAGCTCACGATCCTCGAGCAGCGCATTCAAATCGTTCACGAGCGGTTGGACTTCGGACGGATAGTCGCCCTCGATTTTCTGATCGCGTCCCTCGCGCACCAACGTGAGACCGGCGCGAAGACTCCGGAACGGCGCCACCGCTCGTCCCACGAGGAACAGCCCACCCACGACGAACGCGACGGCGATGAGTCCCATCGCGGCGAAATAAGTCGCGCGGTTCGCGGTGCGCCGGATGGTTCCGCGTGATGTTGACCACCAGCGCGCTGACGGCGAAGAGCACGGCGATCATCCAGACCAGTGCGCCGACGACCAGGCGCGTCCGAAGCGAGCCCTTCACGATTCCGTCCCGATGCGATACCCAAGTCCGCGCACGGTCTCGATCGTCGAAGCGCCGAGCTTCCGCCGGAGCCGCGCGATGAAGACTTCGACCGTGTTCGAGTCGCGGTCGAACGTCTGCGCGTAGATGTGCTCCGTCAGCTCGCTCTGCGAAACGACGCGCCCGCGATGGTGCATGAGATACGAGAGCACGCGAAGCTCGTGACCGGTCAGCTTCACCGCCTGCCCATCGAGCGTGACCTGCGACGTTCGCGGATCCAGCACCAGCGCGCCGTGCCGCAGCTCCGGCGTGACCTGTCCGCTCGATCGCCGGATCAGCGCGCGCAACCGCGCGAGCAATTCCTCCATCTGGAACGGCTTGGTCAGATAGTCGTCCGCTCCGCTGTCGATCCCACGCACTTTTTCGCTCCAGCTCCCGCGAGCCGTGAGCACGAGCACCGGCACCGCGATTCCGCCGGCGCGCCAGCGCTCGAGCAGCGTCAGTCCGTCGATGCGCGGTAATCCGAGGTCGAGAATGACCGCGTCGTACTCCTCGGTGCTGACGAGAAAATCGCCGCGCTCTCCGTCCGCCGCGACCTCGGCCACGTAGCCGCGCTCTCCCAACGTGCTGGCGAGCCGATTCGCCAGCAGCGACTCATCTTCGACAATCAGGATTCTCATGCGCGACCGAGCATGCTAAGCAAAACGCTCTGACGCCGCCAACGATGGGAAACGACCAGGAGGCCTCCGGCGGGCCGGCACGGCCGGCAGCGTTGATCGAAGCACGTGCGGTCGCGAGATGAGCGCTTCAAGGAGCAGGCGTACATTCAGGCTTGGCCGACCAGCGCTGCCGCCCGTGGCGGCCCGCCGGAGGCCTCTTCGTCATTCCGTGCGTTCGAGTGCATCGGCGCCTTGGCTCCGCATTCCGCGGATCGCGAGAATGATCGAAAGCGTCCCCGTCGCCCCGAGCGCGATCAGCGTCCAAAGGAACAGGAATCCCCCGCCCGTCCTGGCCACCGTCCCCGCGCCTCGGTGAATGATCGGCATCCCCACCGCGCCGAGTCCTCCAATCAGGATGAGGACGAGCCCCGACCGCCGTTCGGACAGCACCAGCGTCCCGTACAGCAGCACGCCCAGAACCACGCAAAAGAGAGGGCTCCAGCGTCCCCACGAATCGAATCCACGAGCGATGTCATCCGTCACGTGAATCGATAGCAGGAGGATGGACAGCAGAGACGTCACGGTCAGCACGATTTTTTCTTTCATTGTGTGCGCACAGAGTGGAACGTCTCACCTGAACGCACGCTGAACAGACCGTTCAGACTCCGTTCAGCCACGCCTCGCCACGATGACGCTTCCAAAGCACATCAGGGGGCTGGCCAAATGAACAGGGAAATCAATCCACAGGTCTACGCGAGAGTCGGCGGCGTTCTCTATCTCGTCATCATCGCTCTCGGCATGATCGAAGAGCTCTTCATCCGCAACCGCATCACCGTCGGCGGCGACGCCGCGGCGACATTCGCCAATCTGAAAAAGATGGAGATGCTCTGGCGGACCGGCATCGCGATCGAGATGGTGCTGCTCATCATCACCATCGCCCTCTCCGTCATCCTCTACGTCCTGACGCGACCCGTCCACAAAGAGCTGGCCCTGCTCGCGCTCCTCTTCGGCAGCATCGCCACCGCCGTCGAAAGCGCCTACTCCATCCAACTCGTCGAAGCGCTCTTCCCCCTCGGCAGCAACGCCTACCTCACCGCCTTCACCCCCGCCCAACTCCAGGCCATGACCATGCTGGCGATGAAAGCCCACATCATCGGCTTCGGCATCTCCCTCCTCCTCTTCGGCCCCTTCTTCCTCGTCACCGGCTACCTGATCTTCAAGTCCGGCTACTTCCCGAAGCCCATCGGAGTCCTCTACCAACTCGCCGGCCTCGCCTACATGTTCAACGGCTTCGTGCTGCTGCTCGCGCCGCAGTTCGCGGGTAAGGCGTTCTTGATCATGGGAGGTCCGGTGTTTATCGGAGAGACGTCGTTCGCGGTGTGGTTGTTGGTGAAAGGGGTGGGGATCGAAGGGTGGCGGCTACGATTACGTCAATGGCTGTAGGTTTTCGATTCGCGTCATCCAAGCGTCGAAGTGACGGCATTCGGGCCGAATTCGGCCGAGGCCGATAGACGCGGCAATACCGTTTCCGTGCAGCACCTTCCGATAGCGCGGTTGCAGGAGATTCACCAGGCGAACCGACGGATGTGTATCCGGCCCGTCGTTAATGTGTTCGGGCGTCTCGGCGGCGTCCTTCACCCTCTGCAGTTCATTCACGAAACCGCGCCAGTCGGTACGGAGATTGCCAAAACTGGAGACGTCCGAGAAGAGTAGCGCTTCGAATTCATGCGGTTGAATGTGGGCGAAGAAGCGGTCTCCTCGGCAGCCGCTGACTTCGACAACAGCACTCGCCAGAGCATCTTCGATGACACGGCACCTCTGCAGAGGATCGGTGTTCGCGCGACTGAGCCTGACTCCCGGAAAGTCCTGGTGCAGACCATAGAGATCGAAGAACGTCGTCACGTACGTGTCGCCGCGTTCGCGGAGCGTGTTCCGAAGAAATCGGAGCACGCGGTCGGGGGACAGTGATCCACCTCGGCCCATCTGCGACGTACCAATGAGCCGCGGCTGCAGACTAATGTCGAAGCCAGTCACCGACGGTGCTAGAACTTCGCGCACGAACGTCTCTTCGGTCTGCCCCTCCCCCACGACGACGACCTCAATCACCGACTCGGTCTCCCGCCGACGATGTTCATCTTCCACAGTTCCCCGAGCGCGTACTCTTCGAGCCAGTCTTTCAGATGATCGCCGTCAACCCGGTGGAAGACCGACGCACCATCGTGTCTTTCGGTCACGATCACATTCTCGGGCGAAAACTGGTTGACCAGTTCGACCGATTGGGTGGAGACAATGAGTTGCTTTTGCTCACTGGCTTGTTGGAGTAGCGAGCCCAAAACAGTGAGCGCGAATGGATGCAAGCCGAGTTCGGGCTCGTCAATCAGGATCATGTCCGGCTGAAGCGTGGTCGGCTGAAGCAGGAGCGTCGCAAGGCAGATGAATCGAAGGGTGCCGTCGGAGAGCTGAAGAGGACCGCGCGGGGTGTCAGGATCGCCGACCTCCAACCATTCCAACTCAATCACGGATTCGGAATCGCTGCGATGGACAAAATCTCCAAAGAACGGTGCAACCATGCGCACCGTTTCGACGATGGCCGAATAGTTACCCGGATGTCGCTGCCGCAGCATGCGTAGGAACGGAGCCAAATTCGAGGCGTCAGGCTTGAGGCGCAGATTGTCCCGCAGTGGCTGTGCCAGGCGCACCGGCGCGGAAGCACTCGTGTCGTGAAAGTGAAAGACTCGCCAACTGCGAACGGCGGGTAACACGTACGCGGCAATCGAGTCCGACTCGTTCGTCGGCAGATTTGCTTCGGGGTGGCCACTACCCAGCTTTCGGCGGACCGTTTTGTAGTTGCCGTCGAAATACGTTTCTTCGGTCCAGAAAACCAACTGATTCGCTGCCGGAGTGAGACTGAAATGATATCCATTCTTACCGAAGTACAGCTCGACGTCGAGTTGTACGGTTCTCTTCCGTCCCCCAAAGAGAAGCGCGTCGGGGCCATTCTCCTTCTGCACATAGAGCTGTAGCCGTTGCTCAAGCATCTCAGCGAGCATGCGGAACAGACTGATGAAATTGCTCTTCCCGGCACCGTTCGCGCCGATGAGCACATTGAGGTTCGTCAACTCGAAGTTTTCTAACTCGCGAATCGACTTGAACCCCCGCACGCTGAGCCGCGCCAACCGTGTCACGTCGTAACCTTAGCAGCCCTCACGGACTTTCGGTACGGTCGATTCACCTTGCTCCGTCGATTTAGATGGCGGGATCGATCCGCGTGCAGGCGAGAGATCAAAGACCGTGACCGTGAGTTCTCCCTCCCGCCCTATACTCATCCCTTCTTCCACCCCAAAACCACGCGCGTGAAGGAGGATCACCATGTCCCGACGTCTCCTCATCCTCGCCCTTCTTCTCCTCGCATCCAATCTGCTGGCCGACGATTGGCAGTTCATCGGGCCGAAGGACTTCGGGGCGCGGGTCCTCTCGCTCGCGGTCGATCCGAAGAACGCGGATCACGTGTTCGCGGGATCGGCGAGCGGCGGGTTGTGGGAGCGGAGAAGTGCGAAGGAGCCGTGGCGGTACGTGAACACCGGGTTTCCGGTCCTCGGTGTGGGGGCGATCGCCATTCATCCGAGTGATCCGAATGTGATCTACATCGGAACCGGCGAGGTGTATGGCTATCGCCGCACGGCGTCGCGCGGGTTCGATACGCAGAACAGCCGCGGGAACTACGGGATCGGAATTCTGCGCAGCGTCGATGGCGGCAAGACGTGGACGAAGAGTCTCGACTGGAAGGCGGCCGATCAGCGGGGCGTGGCGGCGTTGGCGATCGTCGGACATTCGGACGCGACCGGCTTCACGGTTTGGGCGGCGACGTCCGAGGGGGTGTATCGACTCGAGTCGACGAAGGCGGCGGCGACGGAATCGTGGACGTCTTCGCTCGCGGTCGTTGCGGCGACGAGTCTTTCCGTGCATCCGCAGCGACACGATGAAGTCGTCGCGGTCTGCGGCAACTTCGCCAGCGCGGGCAACGGCATCTACAAGACGACCGACGGCGGCAAGAACTGGAGGCGCATCGCGCGTGGGACGCCGGTTAGCTTCGGCGGGAAGGGCGAGCTGGCGCGCTCCCCTTCGCAACCCGATCTCCTCTACGCCACGCTCGGCAATCTCACCTCGCTCACCTTCTCCAGCGCGGGCGTGAAGTACGACGCCAGCGGCAACGTCGTCGCCGGCCAGACCGATCCGAGCAATCAATTCAAGTGCCTCTACACGCCGGCGGCATCCGGTCCCTCGGGTTGGATGCTGCGCTCGTTCGACGCCGGTGATTCGTGGCAGAAGCAGTCTGTCGAGAACGATCTCCAGAACACGCAGGGCTGGTACGCGCGCACGATCGCCGTCGATGCCACCGATCCGTCGAGTCTCTTCCTCGGCTACATGTCGCCCTATCGCTCGTTCGACGGCGGACGCACGCTGATCAGCGGCTGGGCGCCGGCGCGCTTCGTCATGCAGGCCGTGTACGACCAGGAAAATCAGTCGCTGATCTTCGTCGACTTCCACGCCATCGTCATCGCGCCGGGCAATCCGGACATCATCTACTACGCCTGCGATCAGGGCGTGTATCGCTCCGCCGATCGCGGCATCTCCGCGGTGCGCATGAACGACGGGCTCGATCTCATGCAGTTCTATCGCGGCACGGCCATGTCGCAGAAGGATCCCTCGTTCATCGCCGGCAATCCGCAGGATTACGGTCCCGGCTTCATGCGCTACACCGGCAACGGCGTCTGGAAGATCGAGCCCGGCTACGGCTACGAGGTCGGCTACGCCACGCTCGACGACACGAACGACATCCTCTTCCTCGGCCAGCACACCAACCGGCGCATGATCCGCTGGAAGAACACGACCGACCCGAAAAAGGTCATCGATCCGCCGAACACCAACTGCTACATCCCCGACCTCGACCCGTTCAACCGCAGCACGAACTGTCTCGACAACTCGTCGTACAACGCGCCGATGCTCGTCGCGCCGTCGAATCCGAACGTGCTCTACGCCGCACGCGATGTGCTCTACAAGTCGGTGCGCGTCGCCGATCACAGCTATGCCAGCGACGACGGCCAGGGCTGCACGAACAACGCCGCGCCCGGCGTGACGTGGGCGCCGACGAACAACGGCGAAGGACTCGACGGCAATCCGATCTTCACCATCGCCATCTCGCGCACCGACGAGAAGAAACTCGTCATCGGCACCTCGCCGCGCTACGACCGCATGCACGTCTACGCGACGAACGACGGAGGCCGCACGTATCGCCCGCTGACGTACAACCTTCCCGCCGATGGCTTGCCGGTGTCGATCACGCTCGACCCGAAGAACGAGAACCTCGTCTACGTGACCCTCGGCGGTTACGGCATGCCCCACGTCTGGCGCCTCGACACCGCGAAGCCCGAACCGCGCACGTGGGAGAACCTCAGCAACGGACTCCCCGACGTCTGGGCCTCGAGCCTGCTCGTCGATCCCAAAGACTCGAAGTCGCTCTACGTCGCGACGGACGAAGGCGTGTTTCTTTCGGCGAACAGCGGCGCGTCCTGGACGAAGTGGAGCGAAGGGCTGTATCCCGGCGTGATGAGTGTCGAGCTGCTGCTCTTCGAACGCGATCGCTTGCTGCGGTTGGTCACGCATGGGAATGGCGTGTGGCAAAGGAAGTTGCCGTGAGTTGCGGCGCGACGATTTCACTCGTCGCTCAGAGGCTGAACAAGACGGGTTCACGCGGAGACGCGGAGGGCGCGGAGGAGAGGTTCCGCGTCTCCGCAAGTGTCGCCTGTTTAATCGCTGGGAGAGTTAAGACTCTCAATCCGATTTCAATGAACGCCGGAGGCGTTGCTGGACATTAGCCGGTGGCAAGCGCCGAAGGCGAGCCGCCACCGGGATTGAGAGGCGATTTCATCTCGACCCCTGAGGGGGTCGCGGCTCCGGCACTCCTACCGGAGTGCATTCTCAAACACGACAAACCGGTGGCGGCGCGCCTTCGGCGCTTGCCACCGGCTAAGGTCCGTCACGCCTCCGGCGTGTTTGGCTGCGGCCTTGCCGCGTTAGGAAGCTCTGCGAGAGCTTCTGCTCCGAGCTGATCCAACCGACCTGCGGCGACATCCGCCTCGAGTTGCTGGTCCCAGGTCTGGCAGTGATGCTCGACAAACCAGGCGCGAAAGGTCGCCAGCTCCTCAGCGGTAAGCTTTTCCACTTCACGTTCGAGCGATTCGACTTTCGTCATGATCTTCGGAATTCGATTATCCGCCGCGGATATTTCGCAGCGCCGACCAGTCAGAAATGCGGCAGCGGCCGCCGGTCCAGCGCCGAGCGGATGAGTGTCACGACGTAGGCGCGATCGACGCTCGCCGGTGTGGCGAAGTCCATTCCATGACGCCAGCTTTCCGGAGCCTCGGGATGGATTCCGGTGAGAGTGATCCAACCGTCTCCGGATTTCCCTTGCACCACGGCGGGCGTACCGTCCGGGTACCTGCCGATCACCGCACCCCAGCCGGTGAGTTGCGGTCCATCCTCCCAATACTGGTCGAGCGCGGGCGTTCCGGCTCCAGAGATCGGCACTGCCGCCTTGCGGATTCCGCGCGCCTCGGCAGAGTAAAAGCCGAATTTCACGCCGGAAGTCAGGTTCAGACTGTTGTAGGGCGTGCGGCCGGCAAAGAATGCTCCGGCGCAGATGCCGAGGTAGCTCACACCATGCTGCTGCACGGCGTTGCGGAGCTTCACGGTCGTGTCCTTTTCGAGACCGTTCCCAATGCGCGTGAAGTCTCCGCCGGGCACAATGACGAGGCGATAGGTCCGCAGTTGTGCCTCGCTCATCGCGTCCAGCTGCGCCGAGCTCGCGGTCGAGTAGGAGATCTTGCTCTTCTTCAGCAGCGTCTCGATCGCCGCGACGTCGTTGGTCGAAGTTCCCGTTCCATTGAACAGGAGGACAGCGGAGGCGCCCGGCCGATCGCAGCCCGCCAGATTGAGCGCAAGAAGGGCCAGACAGAAGAGGCGGCGCCGAACCTTCATCGTGAAGCGCAATCGTATCGCGCTCGCGAGTCCCCAGCGGACGCTCCGAGTCAGGCTTCTGCGAGCAGTGCGTCGATCCACTCAGCCTTGACACAATCGCTGACGGATTTGCCGGACGAGTCTTTGTCCGAGGGGCGAGCGCCGTAGTCGAGAAGGAGTTGGATGATCTTCGCCTGCTCGTTCCGCGAGACCTCCTCGCCGGTGCCGCCGCGTCCCGTGTTCTGCATGGCGAGATGCAGCGGTGTCGAGCCGCTCTTGTTTCTTCTCACGGCATCCGCGCCGTTGGCGAGGAGCGCTCGAACGGCGCCCGTGCAACGCGTGCGGACGGCGCGATGCAGCGGCGCCACGCCACTTTTGTCTTCGGAGTTCGGATCTGCCCCGGCGTGGATCAGGAATTCGACGACGGCATACTGCGCATCGGGATCCCAGAATTTCGACAACGGACTTCCGTCGGCCGCATAGTGCAATGGTTCGGCACCACGCCGGTTTCTGGCGCTGATGTTTGCACCCGCCGACACCAGTTCCTCGGCGAGGTCTCGTTGATAAGCCGCGGCAGCGATGTGCAGCGCGGTATCGCCGGCATAGGCGTAGTGCGAGATTTCCTTGAAGAAGTACGCCTCCGCCGCCTCACGAGTCGCCCCGACTTTGACCGCCAGTCGTGCCAACGCCGGAGACTCCGCAATGACGCGCGACGCGAGTGGACGGTTGCCCGAGGCAATCGCCCGGAGCAGGCTCTGAAGCGCGGCCTCTTGCGAGTCGTCTGCCGGCCAGTTCATCCGCTGACTGCGAAGACGCTCTGGATCTCAGGGATCTCCTCGCCATGCTCGAGTCGGTCCGCCAGGACACGAAAAGCCAGCGCCTTCGCTCTCGCAACCGCTTCGTCATGAGTGGAGCCATATGCGAGGACGCCCGGCAGATCGATCACTTCGCCGATCCAGCGACCGTCTGCCTCTCGCTCGATTTCGACAGTGAAGTCGCTCATCGTTGGCAGTCTACTCCGTTGTCGGTCCGACTCGGATTGCGACCTACTGCACCCCATCGCGAAGCTCGAGGACGTGCGCGGCCCGGATCGGCGTGGTCTGCGGCGTGAGCGTGGGATCGGTGAACGAGACCGCGGGCAGCGACAGCGTCGAGCGCGCCTCATTGAGTGCGGTCCGGAGCTCGGTCCAGTGGATGGCCTGCACCGTTGTGATGCCGGGCGTGATGGCGGGATCCGTGAAGGAGAATGCGCTCACGCCGGCGAGGTCGCGGACGGCGGCGACAGCCGTGCGAAGTTCGGTGAGGTGCGCTGCTTTGATGGGCGTCACCTGCGCGGTGAGCACCGCGTCGGTGAAGATCACTGTCGTCGCGAGGTCGGGGCTGCTGAGCGCGGACGTGGTGGCGGCGCCGTCGATCCACTTCGCGGCGTAGAGGTAGGCGGTGTCGGCCGTCGCCGTCGCGTCGGTGAAGTCGGGCGTCGCGCTCGTTCCGATGAGCGTGAACGCGCCGCCTGCAGATTTGCGATACACCTCGTAACTGACCGCACCCTCGATCGCGTTCCATGTCAGTGCCACGTCCGTGGGGCTCGTGGCCGTTGCGACGAGGCGGAGCGTCGGCGCGATGGTGAAGTTGGCGTTCGAGAGGTCGAAGAACGGAGCCGTCGTGCACTCGACGCGAATGCGCGCGGTCGCGGTGGCAAGGTCCGGCAGCGTCACCGGGGCAGAACCGTTGTTGGGCGTGCTTGGCAGGAGCGTGATCGGAAACGTCACGCCGCCGTTCGTCGAGAGAAGAATCCCGACGTTGGAGCAGCTCACGGGCGCCACATTGGTGCTGGCGACGTTCCACGTCACGACGTTCCCCGGTCCGCTCGGCAGCGTTACGGCGGTATTGGGCGACGTCACGGTGAACGGACCGGCCGTGCTCACGACGGACACGGAACTGGACGTCGTGCTCACGCCGCCGAGGTTGTCGCGGACCGTGAGACGGAACGTCAGCGTGCGGGTCGTGATCGGAAGCGATTCTCCGATCGTCGTCGTGTTGTCGAGGAGGTCCGAGAGTTTCGGGAACGTGCGCGTGGGGCTCGTCGTCGGATTGAACGAGCGGAAGATGGGCCGCGTGCCGTTGTCGGTGTTCGGCGGCGAGGCGGTGCCGAGGTTGAACTGCTCCCAGTCGTAGGTCACGGTGTCGCCGTCGGGATCGAGCGCGGCGCCGGTGATCGAGAAGGGCGTCGACTTCGGGATCGTGAACGTCGCGAAGCCGGTGATGTTCGGCGCGGAGTTTCCGGTGCTCGTCGAAGCCGCGCAGGCGTTCCCGGTGCCGGTGATGAAGGTGACGATTTCGTCGAAGCTCTTCGTGTGGAAGTACGGGTCGCTGTGCGGCTGCAGGTCTTCCGCACCGCAGATGCCGGCATAGGCCATGATCGTGCTGCCGCTGCCCGGTTCGTAGGCGGCCGCGGAGCTCCGATTTCCTCCACCGCAACTGCCGGTCGTGCCGTTGAACGTGTGGTTGCCGCCGAACTGATGCCCCATCTCGTGGGCGACGTAGTCGATGTCGAACGCGTCGCTCACCGGGTTGGAAGAGCCGGTCAGGCCGCGCGCCTTCGACGAGCCGCAAGGGACGCGGAGACTGGCCACTCCGCCGCCGCCGGTGCCGACGAGATGACCGATGTCGTAGTTGGCACTGCCGATGAGCGTATCGATCGTCGTCTGATTTGCGCCGAGGTCGCTGGATGTGTTCGTGTAGGGATCGGTGAGCGGGTTGGTGAACACGATGGCCGTGTTGTCGACCATCGTCATGCGCACGCCGACTTCCTGTTCGTAGACGCCGTTGATGCGATTCATCGTGGTGACCATCGCTGCCTGCGCGAGAGGCACGGTGCCGCCATGGAATTGCGTGTATTCGCCCGTGGCCGCGAGCGCCAGACGATAGGTGCGCAGCGTCGGTCCGCTCGTCGCCAGCGGAACCGGCTCCGGTCTCGAGGCCGTGAACGACGCATGCTCGAGAGCTGTGGCGTCGGCTCCCTCTCCCGCGAGCTCGCAGACGAAAGGTGCGCGCCCGGCCGGACGCTCATAGTCGCGGCGCCAGTAGCTGATGTAGTGACTCCGATCGTTCTTCCGATAGGGATCGACGAGTGCGTTGCCGTCGGGCGAGAGGATGAATGCGTGAAATCCCTCCGGCGTGACGTCGATGCGTGCCGTCGCCGCGCGGTCGTCGAGCCCCCTTGCGCGATAGGTCCTGACGTCGGGCAGCTTCGCCGCGAGCTCCGGAGTCATGATCGGCGATTCCTGCAGCGAGAACCGCTGAAACGAGCCGTCCGGCATCGGCAGTGAGATCACCGGCGAGCGCGCCGCGGCGCCAGTCGTGAACTCGAGCGGCGCTGTGCGGGCGACACTCTGAAAGCCGTCGAGATCGAGTGCGAGGGCGCGATAGGCGCTCGGAAACAGCACCCGAATCGTGCCCGCGGCCGCGGGAATCGCCGTCTCGGAGACGTCCTGCCAGAGGCCGTCACTCGAGCCGGAGGTCTGCGCCGATGCCGTGAGGCCAGAGACGCAAGCGAGGAGAATGAGGACAACCCACGCGTACTTCGATGAACGATTCACTCAAAATCTCCGTGAGTACTCCGATCGACGGATGGAAACGTTCAGACGGAGATACGGGGTTGCAGCGGTGGACGAGGACGGGCGAGAGGATACAGATTCAGGTTTGCGGTGTCATCTTTCGTTCACGCAACCCAACGACGACGGCGCGACGGGGCGGAGCCGCAGGATGAAGTCTTACGACTCTCGGTCCACCGGTTCCGGCGTGATGAACACGCGCTTGACGACGGGATACTTCGCCTGAATCTGCTGCTGAATGCGACGGATCGATTCTTCGATCGCTGCGGTGTCGAGCTTGCGGTGGAACTGAGCGGCGATGTTGACGACGACGGTGTCGGGTCCGAGGTAGCTGGAGAGCGGAGGCGCTACCCGTTCCACGGCCGGATCGTCCTGAACGATGCGCCGAATGATCGCGGCGCTCTCGGGTAGCATCCCTTCGCCGACGAGCAATCCTCGGGTCTCCGTCGCCAGCACTGAAGCCACGAGGCAAAGTAGAACGCCAATGGCGATTGACGCGGCGCCGTCGAAGCGAGGGTTCTTCGTCCAGAACTCGAGCGTGACTCCGAGCGCGGCGATGACGATGCCCAGGAGTGCGGCGGAGTCCTCGAGCAGGACCATGAAGTCCGCCGGGTTCTTGCTGCGGCGAATCGACTCGAACAGCGTCACGTCCTTCTTCTTGCGCGTGAGAAAGTGCCGAAAGGCGAAGACGAATGAGCTTCCTTCGAACAGGAACGACGCCCCGAGCACGACGTAACTCCAGAGCGCGCTCTTCATCGGTTCCGGATGGCGGATGCGGATGATGCCCTCGTAGATCGAGATGCCGCCGCCGACCGCGAAGATCATGACGGCGACGACGAACGACCAGAAGTAGACCTCGCGACCATGTCCGTACGGATGCCGGCCGTCGGCCGGTTTGCGGCCCAGGTGGTCACCGAGCAGGAGAAGCCCGCCGTTTCCCATGTCGACGATGGAGTGAATGCCTTCGGTGAGCATCGCCGAGCTTCCCGTGACGAAAGCAGCCGCAAGCTTCGCGAGGGCGATGAGCAGGTTCGCCGCAATGGCTGCATAGACGATGCGGTTCGACGCCTTCATGCCGGAGACCCATGCTACATCCAGGTTTCGAGGTGGTGCATTCGGAGCGCAGGCTTCCAGCTTGCCGGACCGCCGGCTTCCAGCCGGCTGGTGCGGCGGCGTCCCGCGCCGCCGCTCTGTAGCCTTCACGAGCGATGTGCTGATTTCCGTGAACACGATCGCAAGAGGATGTGGACCGGCTGGAAGCCGGCGGACCGGCAGGGTGGAAGCCTGCGCTCCTTTTCAAACTCGCGATGAATCTCCTGCGCTACTCCTTCGGCGCCGCGAAAATCCGAGCATCCTCGGATGCGCCATACAGCGACGGCACGAGGTACCGTCCGCGGGCTTCGCCCTGCTTTTCGATCTCGACGTCGCGCATGCCGGGCTGGCGCATGATCGGGTCGTTTCGTTCTCCGTAGACGACCCACGACACCTTCATCCCGCCGCGGCCGCCGGCCACGGTGAATTGTCCGGCGCCATCGACTTCGGATTGGACGTGCAGTTCGGGAGCAGCGGCGCCGATGGCAGTGAGCTGGTAGGTGACGTTGATGTTGATCGCGTCGAAGTAGCCGGGCAGCGTCACCACGCCTTCTCCGTTGGCGTCGAGGACGACGTTGCCGCGATAGACGTTCAGGACTTCCGGCGATTCCATGGAGTAGTGGCGGAGATAGCGATTCTCGGGATCGAGCGGATGGTCGATGAGGAACGTCTTGGCGCCGGTCGCGCCGAGGTTGCCCTGCGCGAAGACGCCGAAGGAATTGCCTTCGCCGAGGACACCGATGCCGAATCCCGCCGCCGCGATCGCTCGTCCGTGGACGCCGACGCCATTGAAGCTCGTCGCGCCGCCGTTGTAGAGGCCGACCAGGGCGCGGGCATTGTTGGAGGGAAGCGTCGACTGGAACATGCCGGCGAAGGCCGTCGTCGAAAATGCTCGGATGGCCATCGCATTCAGATCGGTCGACGTACTGAATTGGGAGACGTTCAACACCTCGGCTGCCGCCGAAGCGTTCTGCGTCGTGAACGAGCCGGCCGCGCCGGTTCCGTTCTGGGTCACGCGTAGCGTCGTGGCGCTATTGGTCGCGAGTTGCGTGCGGAATTCGGCGGCACTTCCGGTGCCCTGGGTGATCCCCGTCAGCACGGTGGAACTGTTCGACGGATTCGTCACGGCCATGGAGACGGCGGGGCCGTTCGCGGCGTTGCTGAGCAAGGCCGCGACCCCGCCGCCCTGATGCGTGACCTCGAGCGCCGTGCTGACGTTCGAGGGATTCGTTACTGCGAAACTTGCAGCCTTGCCGAGGGACGCGCTGTTCGTGGCGACCGTCAGCGCGGTGGAGTCGTTGCTCGTGTTGGTGATGTTGAACACACCTGCGCGCCCCATTCCTGTGTTGCGACCCTCGACACCAACGCTGTTCAAGCCGATTCCGTTCGATGCGATCCCGAGCACCGCGGTGCCGTTGGTGTGAGCGCCGAACACACCGCTCCCCTGGCCCGTTGCCGTTCCCCGCACGCCATCAGCGAAGTCGGTCGCGAGTGCTTCGACGGCGGCGCCGCTGTCGGCGTGGCTCGTGAACGGCGAACCGATCGGCGCGAGTGCGGTGCTGTTGACGACGATCTGTCCGTTGGGCTGAATGCGCATGCGCTGCACATTGCTGGACACGAAGACCACGGACTGCGAGTTGACGCTGCCCAGCACATCACCCACGGCGAGCGTGTTGCCGGCGAGACTCCAGCCGTCGCCGGCCGCGTTGTCGACATACGCTTTCGTTGCGGCGTCGGTCGCGGCAGTCGGCGTCCCCACGTTGGTGATTTTTGATCCGTTCGCGGAGAGTCCGTTCTGGAACGTATTCGAAGCGCCGCTCCAGACGTTGGCCGCCGACTTCAACGCGACGTTCGAAGAGAGGCGCGCGTCGGCGACGGTCGATGCGCTGGCGTTCACCGCGGCGACGATGTTCGCGCCGGCGGTCGTTGCGATCGTGGGATTCGGAAACGAGCCGCTGAGATCTCCGCCCGCGGCTTCGCCGATCAGGCTCGCCGATTCCGCGAGCAGCGACCACGCCGCGGGGTTGGTTCCCGGCACCACGTTCTGATTCGCGTCGATGAGCGAGATGTAGGACGAGCCGTTGTGGCTGACCGCATCATCGGTGGCGTAAACGGTCGCGCTGTTCCAGGTGTCGCGCCAGCGCAAGCCTTCCGGACCGGCGGGACCAGTTGCGCCTGTCGCTCCCGGCGCTCCCGGCGCGCCGGGCAATCCCTGCGGACCAGGAGCGCCCGCGGGACCTTGCGCCCCTGTCGCACCTGTTGCACCCGCGGGACCTTGCGCGCCTGTCGCGCCTTGCGAACCCGTCGCCCCAATCGGACCTTGTGCGCCCGTCGCACCTTGCGGTCCTGTTGCGCCGGTGGGTCCCGGCACTCCCTGCGGACCGCTTGGTCCTGCCGGTCCAGCAGGTCCCGCGGGTCCCACGGCGCCAGGCGCGCTGATCGTCACGTTGCTGCCGCTGCGCGCGATCGTAACGCCGGTGCCGCCGACGAGATCGACTTCACCGCTGGCGCCGTTGAGGCGCAGCACCGCGGCGTTCGGCGCGAGCTTCGCGCGGGTGACCGCTTCGTTCGCAAGCATCGACGTGCGCACGCCGCCGTCGGCGATGCCGAGCACGGGCCCGCCTTCGCCCGCGTATTTCTCGAGTCCCGCGCCGGCGGCGATTTCCACGGAATTGCCGAGGACGCGATCGGGGAAGCGCATCTCGAAGAGGGAGCCGTCCTGGCTGCCGTTGGAGACGAGCGAGCCGACCGCGTAGAGTCGCCCCGGCCCGTCGATCGCTTCGATCAGCACCGTCCCGTCGGCGAGCGTCTGCGAACCAATCAGCGTAAAAAGCGCAACGACGCGCTGCTCGTACGGAAGCAGCGACAGGACCGTCGACTGGATCGTCACGCCCGCGGAGTCGACCACGGTGATGCGCGCGGTCGTGGCGCCGCCGCCGGTCTCGGCGAAGAAGATGTTGTAGCGATAGTCGCTGGTCGACCGCGCGCCCTGCAGATGCGCGCGCTCTCCCCGCTCGACGCCGAAGCTCGCCGGCACCGCCGACATGAACTGGCCCGCGGAGTCGCGCTCGGCGGTTCCTTCGTACTGGTTGTAGATGCGCGCGGACACCAGCAGCGGCTCATCGCTGTGGAAGCGAACGGCCCCGAGCAATCCGCGCGCGCCGAACACGGTCTCGCCGATGTTCTCGTACGTTCGCGTCGTACCCGGTGCGAGTGAATCGGCGACGCTGATCGGCACCGCCGGACTCTGTCCCGCCGCGACGAACTGCATCTGAAAGGTCGCCGCTTCCGATCCCGGATTCGTGATCCAGACGGTGGTGAAGAAGCGGCTCCCGCCGCTTCCATCCACACGTCCGACAGCGGGAAGAATCAGGTCAGTTCCACTGAACGCGGCGCCAGCCGGAACGCTCAGCAAGAGAACGAACATCAGCAGAGATAGGGTCGCGGTACGCAAGGTCGGGCTCTCCTGTCGTGAGACGACAAGAGCATGCCTCGCGATCGCGCCGAAGACTTGATGGCGGGATGTTGAAACCGTGATGAAAGCGAAACCAGAAAGCAGCGGTGCGCGGTGGCAAAGCCACCGCAATAGGGAGGGCGGGCTTATAGCCCGCCGACTCTGGGCGGGGGCGTGACCGTCCCCAACACCGAACACCGGCGGGCTATAAGCCCGCCCTCCTCACAATGGCCAACTCCGGGCGGTGGCTTCGCTACCGCACTCCTAGACTAGTTTCTGCTTTCCTCGGACCCGCGCGAGGACGTCGCGGAAACGCGCATCCCCGTGCAGTGGGGCGAAGCGCGGGTCGAGACGGAGGTCGTGCATGCGCATCGCTCGTTGTTCGATCGCCTGCTCCAGCCACGCCAGCGTCTCGTCGTAGTCCCCGCGGCCGAGTGCGGCGACGGCGAAGAAGAATGGCGAGATGAATCGTTCGGTGGCCGCCGCGGTGAGTCGCGCACGAATCTCATCGGCCTCGGTCGCGCGCCCGGTGCGGGCGAGCGTGTGCGCGAGCGCCGGCAGCGCTTCCGTCTCCGTGTTCGAGATCTGCAGTGCCTGTCGGAACGCGGCAATGGCCTCGTCGAAGCGGCCGCAGCTCTCGAGCGCCAGCCCCATGTAGAAGTGGACCGGGAAGAACGACGGCTCGGATTCGATGACGGTCCGATAGATCGGCAGCGCGCTCATCGCATCGCCTCTGGCCATCGGCGCCAGCCCGCAGGCTGTGGCGAAGATGGGCGAAAGCGGATCGAGCGCCGCGGCGCGCCGCAGCACCGCTTCCGCTTCGTCGATCCGCCGTTGCGCGAGCAGGTACAGCCCCCATCGATGCTGAACGATCGCGCGATCGGATCCGCGTCGCATGGCTTCGTCGAACGCGGCGCCTGCGGCTTCCGCGTTCCAGCCATAGATCATTTCGATGAATCCGCGCGACGCATAGGCCTCGGGAAGATCTGGATCGAGCAAGATGGCGCGGTCCAGCGAAGCCTGCGCCTTCGGGAACACGCTGCGCGGCGCGGTCAGTTGCAGAAAGCCGAGGAACAGATAGCAGTCGCCGAGAGCGGCGTGCGCGGGCGCGTAGTGCGGCTCGAGCTCGATCGCTTCGAGCAGGAGCGCAATCGCGTTGCGAATCCCCTCGGGGCTGCGCTTCTTCGACAGCTGTTGCGCGCGCGCAAACAGCTTCTCGGCCTGCGCGTCGATTCCGCCCGCGGCCGTGGCCTTCGACTCGCATGCGATCTCCAGCGGCACTTCGTCGACGGGCGCGACGAAGCGGTAGCCGCGGCGATGAATCGTCTTGATCGGATCGCCCGCCGCGCCGCCGTTCTTCACCGCCTTGCGCGCCTGCATGATGCAGCGGCTCAGCGCCGATTCACCGATGTAGCGCGTCTTCCAGACGCCGTCCAGAAGCTCTTCGCGCGAGACCACACGGTCACGGTTGCGGACGAGAAAGAAGAGAACGTCGAGCACGCGCGGCTCGACGTGCACGAGGTGTCCCTCGCGCCGGAGCTCATATTGATCTGCATCCAGCTCGAAGCCTCCGAAGCGATAGCGCATGCGATCCGGGACGCATTGTATCGGGGAGCATGACCGGGCGCAGGCGTCCTCAACATTCGACTTCACGCGGAAGCGACAAAGAGTAGCCTCCGCCCGCGCGTTACAAGTTTCAAAATTCGACTTTTGTAACTGACCGCGCTACACTGCAGCTTGAAAAGAAGGAGCAAAACGAATGAGTGAAGCCAACCTCGGCGGCAGTTTCACCTTCCCCGGAACGTCATTGATCGTCCATCGGATCGGCTACGGCGCGATGCAACTCGCCGGCCCTGGCGTGTACGGTCCGCCCAAAGATCCGGACGCTGCGCTCGCGGTTCTGCGCGAGGCGGTCGCCGCCGGCGTGAACCACATCGACACCTCCGACTATTACGGACCGCACGTCACCAATCAGCTCATCCGCCAGGCACTGCATCCTTATCCGGCGGGGCTGATCATCGTCACCAAGCTCGGAGGACGCCGGCCCGCGGACAAGTCGTGGCAGCGAGCCAACTCACCGCGGGAGTTGACCGACGGCGTTCACGACAATCTTCGCAATCTCGGCCTGGACGCGCTCGACATCGTCAACTATCGCGTGATGGGCGCCGGTCTCGGCCCCCAGGAGGGCTCGATCGCCGAGCAGGTCACGGTGCTGGCCGACCTGCAGCGCAAGGGGCTGATCCGCAACATCGGCTTGAGCAATGTCACGGCGACGCAAGTCGCCGAGGCGCAGGCGATCACGAACGTCGTGTGCGTGCAGAACAACTACAACCTCGCGCACCGCGACGACGACGCCCTGATCGACGATCTCGCGCGGCAGGGCATCGCCTACGTGCCGTTCTTCCCACTCGGCGGATTCTCGCCATTGCAATCGTCGACACTCTCGTCCGTGGCGGAACGTCTCGGCGCGACGCCGCTACAGGTCGCGCTGGCCTGGCTGCTTCATCGCTCGCCGAACATCCTTCTGATCCCGGGCACATCGTCGGTCGCTCATCTGCGTGAGAATCTCGCGGTGGGTGGTTTGTCGCTGTCGAAGGAAACGCTGGCGGAGCTCGACGGAATTGGCGCAACGGCAAGAGCCGCGACGCACGGATGAGCGTGCGAGCCTGCTGTATAAAGGTTCATGCCCTCCGATAACACCCCGCTCACGCGGGAGCGGATTCTGGCCGCAGCCGAGGAGGTCATTCGCCGATTCGGTCCGGCCCGAGCGACCGTGGTCGACGTCGCGCGTGCACTCGGAGTGACGCACGCCGCGGTCTACCGTCACGTGGCGGACAAGGCCGAGCTCCGGCAGCTCGTCGTGAAGGGCTGGGTGGAGACGACCATGCCTCCATTACGCGCCATCGTCGCGCGACGCGGCCCGGCCCCCAAACGCTTGCGGCAGTTGTTCGACGCGTTGATCGCCGTCAAGCGCCGCCGCGCCGCTGATGATCCCGAGCTGTTCGCCGCTTATCGAACGCTCGCCGCCGACGCGCAAGCCGTCACCGCCGCGCATGTCGACGAACTGGTCGCTCTCACCGCGACGATCATCAGGGCGGGCACGAAGGAAGGCACCTTCCGCCGCGTCGATCCCATCGCCACCGCGCGCGCGGTACTGATGGCCACGTCCCGCTTCCACCATCCCATGCACGCCGCCGAGTGGAGCGACAACTCCATCGACAAGGCATTCGACGACGTCTGGAAGATCTTGATGGCCGGGCTGACCGCGAAGAAAAAACGGTAGCTGCGGACCGCCGGCGTCTCGCCGGCTGGTGCGGTGGCGTCCCGCGCCGCCGCCCTTGTGACAATGACGAACGACGTGTCGATTTTCAGTTCGCGCGAGGGTGCGGGCGCGGGACGCCCGCACTCCAGCCGGCGGGACGCCAGCGGTCCGGTGCATACAACCCTCTCCCCGCGTCAGCGGGGAGAGGGTTGTAGCGTAGCGACGGGTGAGGGGACGCGCCTCGAGCGAGGAACGTCAGTTACTTCGTGAAGTACAGAAGCGCCGGAGTGATCTTCCCGCGAACCATGAACTGCGTCGCGTCGGCACCCGGTCCCTCGGTCGAGAGATCGAACTCGATCAGGTACTGAAGGTAATACGCGGTATTCGGCTCCGTTTTGACCGATCCGCTTTGAAGACCGTCGACCGTCTTCGTGCGCCGGTCCTTGGTGTCTCCATACGATCCATCAATGTAGACGCCGTTCCCCGAAGCACGATTGCGGAGGCCGGTGTTCTTGTCGTCCGGGTTGCTCACGGTCGGACTCAGGAACACCGACACGACGGCGTCGAGCTTCCCGGTGTCCCCGTTCTCGATGTTGTAGTCGAGGATGAAGTTCTCGCCGCTCGAGCTGTTGCGACAGGTTTTCGCGCAGTCGTGACCCTGCAGCCATCCGAGCTTCACTCCCCGATCCTCGGGGAAGTAGATCTTCTTTTCGTTGTACAGATAGATCTGGTTGTACTTGCGGACGCGGCCCCCGTTCAGGACGCGGTACTCCCCTCGCCCCTCATAGAGAACCGAGGCCTGAGGGAAGCGACCACTCGTATCGATCAGCCAGTCGAACCGGCCATTCTTCACATTGGCCGTCGTGCCGTCGTCGGAGTTGATCGGCTCGTTGCGCTTGCGCCACTGGCCGCCGCTGGCCATCGCGTACGTTCCACCCGCGCGCTGAATGGCGAGGAAACTGCCGAACGTGAGCTCCTTGTTGTCGGCAGTCCGGACCTTCATCACTTCCGAGCCCGGCTGCACCCACGGAATCATGCCTTTGCCGGGCAGCGACTCCGAGACAGTGCAGGAGCCCACCTTCGCGTCCGGGAGGTAATAGTGAAAGACCTTCCAGTCCTTCGCGAAATGGACTTCGTCGTAGACCGTGTTGGCCGCCCGCGAGACCCACCAATCGATCTCACGCTCACCAAGGCGGCCGGCGACCGGCACGAGGTAGTTGAAGCGAGGCGTGACCTTTCCGGAGACCGCGCCGCACTGAACGTTGATCGCCCCGTCCCAGGCATTGCCCATGGTGATCGCCTGACCCCATACACCCTCACCGGTGCCGAGGAGCGCGGCGTTGAGGACATTGGCCCGGGTGAGGAACTCCTCGGCGCGGCCGCTCATGAACCACGGATTGACGCGCGAGTCGCCATACGTAAAGAGCACCCAGTCGAGTCCTTCATTGAAGGCGATGACCTGGTCTTTGGTGTATGCGTCGAACGCCTTCTTGAATTCTTTCGCGGTGATCTGCGGCGCCTCGCAGGGCGTCCTCATCTGACAGTCCGACTCCAGGACCTTGATGGCCCACAGCACCATCGCGTAGACCTTTTCCTGTCGCGCACGCGAATCGATGAAGGCTCGTTCCGCGCCTTCATAGAGCGCGTCGAAACTCTTGTCCTCGTTGAAAAACGGCGCGCGAAATCCGGTCTTTTCCTTGTAGTCGTAGAAGGGATAGCGAAGCAGCGCCTGATTGCCACGGAACGCCGTCGTCAGAACCGTGTTGTAGAGACCGAGCTTGTCGTCGAGCTTCTTGCTGAGGATCTTCTTGGCCAGCTTGAGCATCGCCTCGCGATTGACGTCGGCGAGGTCGTCGTCGAACTGGCGCATGTACTCCTTCCAGAGCGTCTCGAACTCGGCCTCGTTGTTCGTCGCGATCTGTTCCGCCGCGGCCTGCTTGAACAGCCGGTACATCTCTTTGTGCTGCTGGTTGAGATCGAACTGGAGACGCGCCTGCCCTTTCTCGAGCACGTCCAGCGACGACTTGATCTCCGAGAGTTGCTTCTCGACCTTCTGCTTCCACTCCTGCTCGTCCCGGCCGGAGAAGCCCGCGAGCGCATTGCAGAAGTACTGCTCGGCCCAGTCCTTGGTCACTTCTTTCGCGCAGGTCGCGTCATAGAACTTCCCGGTCAGCGCTTTCGCGACCGCGACGCCGCCGGCGGACGCAACCGACGACCCGGCCGACTTCAGCAGCGTCGCCGCAAAGTTCTCCTTGGTCGGATCAGAAAAGGTGGGAACAGCGAGGAAAACGCACAGCAGCAGGGTCACACGCCGAAGGGAATGAGGGCACATATCTCTCTCCTATCGAACCTGAAACGACGTTTTTTTTGGGGGAAGCGGAGCCCGAATGTTAGCACGAGCCATTTCGGTCTCGTGCGTTCGGAACGCCGTGCGGCGTTCCGGATCCGTCGCGGCAGCGCGCGGAGAGTTGCGGTCGACGTGTCGCGTTCTTCGACGACGATGCCCGAGGGTGCGCGGCGCCTTTCGCGCATCCTCGGGCGACACGATCAGTGCTTCAGCATTCCGCCGAGCACCTCTTCGGGCGTCGTGGTCCCGGCCTTGCGCTCGCCCTTTCCATCCCAGGCCACCTGCCCGTTGATCAATCCTTCGTACATCTCGCGGTAAAGCCCGGCGAGGTGTTCGGAGATCCCGAACGACATGAACGTCGGAACGACCGCATCCAGCGGCGCCTCCACAAGCTTGACCTCTTTCCCGAGAATCCCACCGACCACCGTCGCGATCTCCTTCGCTGAGTAGTCTGCCGGCCCCGCGACCTCGAGGATCCGGATGCCCTCGGCCGGATGTTCGAGTGCGTCCGCGGCCATGACTCCGATGTCCTTCGAGGCGATCTGGGCGAAGCGCAGATCGGCTGGCAGGAATGTGGGAAAGACCCCGTCCGTCGCAGCCGGGCCGAGCGACGCGCCCCAGTTCTCCATGAAATACGTTGCCCGAAGCAGCGTCACGTTGATGCCGAGGGGGAGCAGGCGCTGCTCGATCTGGTGGAGGGAACGAATGGGGCCGGTGCCGGTTTCGTGCTGCGCTCCGATCGAGGAAAGAAACACGACGTGCTTCACGCCGCTGCTCCGAATCGCTTCGGCGAACGCGTCCCCGACAGCGCGACCGCGCGCGATCATGTCGGTCGAGCTCATGTCAGGAGGGCTGAGAAGATAGGCGCCTTCCACACCCGAGAGCGCGGTTCCCAAGGCCTTCGCGTCGTCCACGGAAGCGACGGCCACCTCGGCTCCCTTCGCCTTCCAGCTCTCTCCCTTCTCCGCGCTGCGAACGATGACGCGGACTTTCTTGCCGCGCCGCAGAAGCTCCTCTGCGACGACGGATCCTGTGTGCCCCGTGACTCCTGTGACTGCGTACATGGTCTCTTCTCCTCTTTCGTAACTACGGTGGTTACACTACACCTCAAAAAAAAATCAGCCCGCCTTCTCTCGTCTCGCCACCCGGCGTGCCAGCGTCGCAATGGTCGTGGAACGGAGAGAAGCGAACATCGCCTTTTCGGCCTCGCTCGTGACGTCGTCCAGAAGCGCCCCGATGTTCCTCCCGACGGGACAGCGCGCGCTTCCTCCCGGATGCGCCGGAATGACTCCCGGCTCCGCGACCGCCTGATACACATCGAGCAGAGTCAGCTCCGACGGCTCGACCGTCAGCTCGAACCCACCCCCCGGCCCCTGCACCGCGCGCACGAATCCCGCCTCGCGCAACCGCCCCAGCAGGCGCCGGATCACCACCGGATTGGTCTGCACGCTCCCGGCGATGAACTCACTCGTCACCGCCTGCTCCCGGAAGAGGGCGAGCAGCGTCAGGATGTGAGTGGCCACGGTGAAGCGGGTGTTCATCGGAATGCGTAACTGCGGAAGTTACAGATCAATTCCAGGCAGTTGGCAGTTGGCAGGAGCGACACCCGATCCGATCCCGAGGAGCCTGCTCATGAACGACAGGTCCTCGTGGTGGGCGTGCGGCTACCTCCTCCGGCGCCGGCGATGTAAACTTCTTTGGTGCCGATCGAAAACGAGCGACTGAACCCCGCCGCGATCGTGGTACTCGATCCCGCTCGGGTCATGGGTGGTCTCAACGAATATGAGAAACGGCACGCTCCCGAGCAACTCTTCGCTTGCGGCGACACCGCTCTACTGACCGCCCCCGCCCGCGTCGCCGTGGTGGGATCGAGGAAGGCGTCGTTGCCAGGGCTCAAGCGGGTGGCAAAACTCGTTCAAGCCCTCGTGGCGCGGGACGTCGTAATCGTCAGCGGTCTGGCGGCCGGAATCGACACTGCCGCGCACAAGGAGACCTTGAAGCGAGGCGGACGCACCATCGCCGTTCTCGGTACGCCGCTCGATTGACCAACCAGTGTTCCCAGGTGGGGTGCCACGATCTTCGCCGCAGTGCCTGCGACCTCGAGCGCCTCCTTCATTGCGCGCAGCGAAGCTGTGTCTACACCGTCTGCGGCGAGAATCGCGACCTTCCTGGTCTTCGCGGTCGTGGGAATGCTTTGCGTCAAGGAGAGCGCCGGAGATGGCTTTGGTATCTTGCCCAAAGCGCGCGGCTGACAGGCGTCGGGATCGGCGTCCGCAGGAAAACTGTGATTGATCGGCTGATCGAGCCGCGGAATCTCCGGAAGCCCGAGGCCTTCGGCGACGCGCATCGCCAGCCCTTCATCGACGTAGGTGAGCAGCGCCACCATTCGTTCGCGGATGTACTGCCGCTCGACTTTGCCAAGCTCGAAGCGAAGCGCCTCCACGATGTGATCCTGCTCGGCCAGCGATTGGCTGCGGAAGAAAAGCGTGGCCTGGCTGAAGTGATCGAAGAACTTCTCAGAGCGCGCGCGAGCCTTCGCGCCATCCATACTCTCGGCGAATGAGGCAAAGCCTCCGAACCGGGCGCTCGCCTGCATCGGGCAGCCGCCACCGATGGAGTTCGGCTCGTATGCCACCTTGCCGCGGCTGATCGTCTGGCGCATATGACCGTCGCGTTGGTTGTTGTGCAGAGGCGCGATCGGGCGATTGATTGGAATCTCGTGGAAGTTCGGCCCGCCGAGGCGTTTGAGTTGCGTGTCGGTGTAGGAGAAGAGTCGTCCCTGAAGCAGTGGATCGTTCGTGAAATCGATACCGGAAACGATGTGGCCCGGGTGAAAGGCAACCTGTTCCGTCTCCGCGAAAAAGTTGTCGGGATTCCGATTCAGCGTCAACCGGCCAACCCGTTCCACCGGCACCAAACCTTCCGGAATGAGCTTGGTAGGGTCGAGGAGATCGAAATCGAAATCGTGCTCGCGATCTTCGTCCACGATCTGCAGGCCTAACTCCCATTCGGGATATTTCGCGACAAGGAAGACGGTTGCATCAAAGTGGTGCTGAAGCCTGAGTCCGCAATGTGCCACGAAGTTTGCACTCCATGTGAAGCCTGAAAAAGCAAACTCCCCTTGCTCTCATCACCGACAGCTCGAGTAGTATCGGCCTCGAGCTCGCGAAATGTTTCGCACGTGATCGCTGCGATCTCATCCTCGTCGCTGTCACGCCTTGAGAACTGGCTCTCTCCCTATCGCGATGAGGTTGCGCCGGGGAGAGTGAATGTCTTTGCCGATCAATCGACGACCAGCGCCCATGGACCGTCGTCGGTGCCGATGGTGCGCACGACTCGACTGGTTTGCGTGTCGATCACGGAGATCGTGTTGGACAGACTGTTCGCGGCGTAGATCTTCGACCCATCCCGGCTCCGCGCGATGCCCCACACGCGGCTGCCGGTGGGAATCGAGGTGATGACACGCATTGCCGTAGTGTCGATGACCGCCACGCCATTCCCGCGACCGGTCGCGACGTAGAGCCGTTTCTCATCTCGCGAGAGCATCAGCCCCACGGGATGTTCGGTTGCTGCGAGGCGGATGCGACGCTCGACCGCGTGCCGGCGAACGTCGATGAGCGACACGCTTCCGCCGATTTCCGCGCTGACCCAGGCGTACTTCGAGTCGCGGGTGAACACACACGCGCGAGGGCGCGAATCGACGAGGATGTTCGCGACCACCTCCCGCTTGCGAGTGTCGATGACTGTAATCACGCTGCTCGTCTCTGCAGTGACATAGACCCAGCGGCCATCCGGGCTCGCCGTCACGCCCTCGGGCTCGGTTCCGACGACCAGCGTTGCCAGCGCAGTCGCAGTCGCCACATCGAGGATGGTAGCCGTAGCGGCATTCTCGTTGGAGGTATAGAGGAGCTTGCCGTTGGGCGCCACGGCCACGCACTCCGGATCGCTTCCTCCGATGTACTCCTTCACCGGAGTGAGCGTCCTTGCGTCGAGAGCGAGGATCGCCTCGGGGCCTCGACTCCCTTTGCGCGGCGCATTCCCATCACGCCACCAGCTCTTGGCGACATAGACGCGCGATCGATCGGGCGACACGGCGATTCCGCGCGGCCGGTTGCCGATCCGCAGCGTCCGAACGATCTGATCGCTGCCGGTGTCGATCACCTGGATCGTGCCCGCGCGCTCGTTCGTGACGTAGAGATTCGCCGGCCCCTGGCGGTAAACGATCAGGTCGCGCGGGTCCGGGCCTAACGTCTCTTTGAGTGCTTTGGCACGTTCGAGGTGGGCGAGGATCATGGGCAAGGTCGACGCAGCAAATGCCTTCAGTTCTGGATCGCTGCCTCCTTCGGCCTCCCTCCGAAAGAGCTGCGCCGCCATCTGATGATCCTCGATCATGACCTTTGCGAATTCCCGATCAAAGGGATCCTGACGGAGATCTGCGAGGCGATCGAAGGACGCCTGGTTGTCGCCTAACGCCGTCGGAAGGGCGATGTGTTTCGTCGCTGCGATTGCAGCCAGATTCCGATTCGCAGCCGAGTGATCGATGATCAGCATTCGACCGAAACCCATGACCTCCGGCCGGCGTGCATGATCGTTCACCAGCGCACCGATGTGCATCTCCGCGTTTCCACCTTGCGCCGCGCGCTCGAGAAACTCGCGATCCTGCGATGCGAGCGGAGATCTGCCGGCTACGGACCGTTTCGAGGCTCGACCTGACTCCGCCCGTGCGCAGCACAACAGCGCGAGCATTCCGACGACGCCGAGCATCGTTCGCCACTTCATCGCAGTTCGTCGTTCGCGGGCCGGGCCGCGGTCGTGAGGGCAACGCGCCGCTCGGCCTCGCCGAGCCAGGCCGCAAAAAGGGCGAGGCCGACGAGGACGAACACCACGCCGAACGGAATCCACATCAGCACGCCGGCGAGCTGCTGGTCGTCGATCGCGCTCACTCCTGCTGCCACCGTTCGCACCGCGTGCGTCGGATACCAGGGCCGGCGGCCAAAACTGAACAGGGCGCCGAGGACTTCGGTGTTCATCGCGGTGACGAAGACAAAGAGGACGGCAACGCCGTATCCGATTCGGCCGTAACGACCATGAATCAGCGCCCACCAGAAGAGCGCGGCGACGAGAAAGAACATCAGGTGCTGCACGACGTGAATCGTCTCGTTCCGTAACGCGGCCTCGAACAGCTTGGGAAGATGCCAAAGCCAGAGGACTCCCGCGTGAAGGAGCACGACCGCGAGAGGACCGCTGATCACGCGCCACGCGGCGCCCATCGTGCTCGAATGAGCGATCCCCACGACGAGCTCGCGTGCGCGCAGAGGGAGCGCCCACAACGTGACGATGAAGGGACGACCGAGCACCATGAGCGGCGCAGCGATGAGCATTAGAATCTCGTGCTGCTCCATGTGTGCGGAAAAGAAAATGTCGCTCGCCCGATCGAGCGACGATAGCAGCGCGAAACCGGTGGCGATACAGCCGGCGAGAAAGGCGCCTGCCTGCCACTTCCGGATCGCCCGTCGTCCGCCGGCCGATGTCCACATCCGTAGCACGCCGAGCACATAGAGGTTCGCGAGGACGACGAGAGTGAGCAGCGTCGCCGCGTTCCAGAAGTCCGCCGAGGCGGTGCGCACCGTCTCGTGATTTTCGTGAGCGGACATCTTCAGAGTGACTGCGAGAAGCGCCAACCACACCAGCAAGCGAGTCCGATGGCAAACCTGCAAGAACGCTCTCATTGACAACTCCGCAAGAGGACATTCGGTACTTCCATCGCCAGAATCACGATCGCGCCTGCGATGGAAAGGATCACCGCCGAGACCGCCATCCAGTGCGCGCGCCGCTCGTGAATCGCGGTCATCGTGACGATGCGTGTCTGCTGCCCGCGAGCAATGAAAGCCGAGATCAAACAGAGGGCGGCGAACACGCCCGCGATGATGTGCAGCAGGTACTTCGATCCACTCGCGCACGACTGCGGAACCAGCACATAGCTCGCCGCCTGATTCAAAAGCGCCGCCACCGGCCCGAAGATCATCGTGAACGCCAGCACACGATCGCGAGTAGAGAATTCACGCTTGTCTTCCTTCTCGTGCGCCGGCCGCCGCTCCATCGTTCCGCTCCTCACAACCACCTCGGCACCCAGTACAGGACCGCGTAGATCGGCAACCAGGAGAGCACCACGAAGTACCAGTAGAACGCCCCCTCGGCGACGTCGACCATCCGCCGGGGTTGCGTGCCGTGGCGGGTGAACATCAACACCGTCAGCACCCAGGACTCGACGAGATCGGTCACGACGTGGAACGTGTGAAAGCCCAACAGCGTCCAGGTGATCGAACCATACGCGTTACTGTCCCAGCTCACGTTGAGATGCCGGAACTCGAGCACGCGCACGATGGTGAACGCCACGGCGAAGACATCCGCGACCACCATCCAAAGCCTGATCTTGATCAGCTCCTTCTTCTCTGCCGCATTCTTCACGAGTTGATTCGGGATCAGACTGACGAGCAGAATCACGACATTGACCGACGGCCAGAAGAGGCCGGGCAGCCGCGTATCGGGTGGAGGCCAGTCGCTCTCGTTTCCCTGCAGATAGAAGTAGGCCGCGATCGTGAGAACGAACACGGTGGCTTCGATGACGATGGTCCAGATCGTCGCCCACCACATGATGCTGCGGCTTCCGAATGCATAATCGGGCAGCGCTGCGACGTCGATTGTCGTCCGCTCGTTCAAGCCGCCGCCTCCGATCGCGGACTGTCGTCTGGCGCTTCTCCTTCTTTCGCAGGTGTGGATGGCCAGAACCATGCGATGACAGCCGTGCCGAGGATGGACAGTCCAAAGACGAATGCCCACGCCGTGAAGAGACCGAAGACCAGCATTCCTGCGGTGGCGACCGACGCAAGGAACGGCCATCCCGTCGGGTTTGGCGAGAGATCGCGATGATCGGGCTCCGCATCCAGTACGCGCGTGATCAGTACCTCGCGCTTGTCCGTGGCCAACCCGGTACTCACAGGCGCGAGCTCGGGCTCGTGCCAAAGCGGCTCACGATCCAGGACCACAGGAATATTGATGAAGTTGTAATGCGGCGGAGGTGACGTCGTTCCCCACTCCAGCGATGGCGCATTCCAGGGATTGGCCGGCGCAAGCGCACCGCGACTCATGCTCCACAAAGCATTCGCGAAGTAGACCGCCGTTCCGGCGGCTAACACCAGTGCGCCGCAACTGGCGATGAGATTGAGCGGGCCCCAACCCGTTTCCGGCGGATACGTGTAGACGCGTCGCGGCATGCCGATGAGCCCCAGTTTGTGCATCGGGAAAAACGTGATGTTGAAGCCCAGGAACACCAACCAGAAACTGATGTGGCCCATCCGCTCGTTCAACATCCGGCCCGTGATTTTCGGGAACCAGTAGAAGATGCCGCCTAACAAGGGGAAGATCGAGCCGCCGATGAGCACGTAGTGAAAGTGGGCCACCACGAAGAACGTGTCGTGAACCTGCAGATCGATGGGAATCGCCGCGAGCATCACGCCCGACAGCCCGCCGATGGTGAAGATGCCGATGAAACCGAGCACGAACATGAACGGCGGACGAAACTCCGGCTTGCCCAGCCACATCGTCGCGATCCAGCAGAAGATCTGCACCCCGGTCGGGATGGAGATCATCATGCTCGCGGCGGTGAAGTAGCTCTGTCCCGAGAGCGGCAAGCCGACGGCGAACATGTGGTGAACCCAGAGTCCGAAACCGATGAACGCGGTCGCCACGAGCGACAACACCATCGCCAGGTAACCGAAGACCGGACGGCGGCAGAACGTGCCGGTGATCATCGACACCATCCCCAGCGCCGGAATGAAGATGATGTACACCTCCGGATGGCCAAAAAACCAGAAGAGGTGTTGCCACAATATCGGGTCACCCCCCTCCGCCGGATTGAAGAAGTGCGTGCCGACGAGCCGGTCCAGCCCGAGGAAGTTGCTGCAGACCATGATGGCCGGCATGGCGAAGATGATCATGATGGAAGTGATCAACATGGCCCAGACGTACAGCGGCATGCGGTTGATCGACATGCCGGGCGCGCGCTGCTTGAAGATCGTCACCGCCGTCTGCAGAGCCACTGCGAGCGCCGACACCTCGGTGAAGTTCACGAGCTCCGCCCAGACGTCAACGCGTTTCCCCGCGGCGAACTGCGGCGATGCCAACGGGAAATACGTGAACCAACCTGTGTCGGGACCCATGTTCAGAATCAAGGAGACGAAAATGAGAATCCCGCCGAAAAGAAAAAGGTAGTACGCGTACGCATTGAGTCTGGCAAACGAGAGCGACCGCGTGCCGATCATGAGTGGAATCAGATAGACGCCGAGTGCCTGCATCACGGGCACGGCGAAGAGAAACATCATCGCGATGCCATGCACGGTGAAAATCTGGTTGTACTGGTCGGCCGTGAGAAACGTGTTGTTCGGCTTCGAGAGCTGGATGCGCATGAGCGCAGCGAGCACACCGGCAAGCGAGAACCAGACGAACGCCGTGACGATGAACCGCTTGCCGATCGAGCGATGATCGACCTGCTCGAACCATCCGATGAATCCCGTGCGCGGAGCCCAGGTCTTCAGCAGAGCCTCGTGTTTCACCTGGTCGCCGGGAAGGGCGTACGGCGTCGCCTCGATGGGCGTCATTGCAGACTCTCCAGGTAGTCGAGCAGCGGCCCCAGCTTTTCGCCTCGTAGAATCATCGGCGGCATCTGATTCCCGGGCTTCACGCCCTGCGGGTCGCGAATCCAGGTGGCGAGGTGCTCACGCGTATTCGGCAGCGTCGCGGCGGCGATCGAGCGACGGCTCGCGAAATGAGTCAGGTCCGGCGCGGTCTTACCGGAAGCGTCGGTCCCGCCGATCGAGTGGCAGAGAGGGCAAGGAGACTCCATGAACGCCTCCTGACCCTTGCGTTGGGAGGGTGTCGACGGAATGGCCGACGAGCTCCTCTGCCCGGCGATCCACGCGTCGTACTCGGCACGTGGGACGGCATTCACCCAGAACGCCATCTTCGCGTGCTGTACGCCACAAAACTCCGCGCACTGGCCGCGAAACACGCCGGGTCGATCCGCCTGCACGCTGAACGTGGTCGGATGACCGGGTACGAGATCGCGCTTGCCGTGAAGGTTGGGCACCCAGAAGCTGTGAATGACGTCCGGCGAGTGGAGGCTCAGATGCACAGGAACGCCGACGGGAATGGTGATCTCGTTCGCCGTCGTGATGCGTTTGCTCGGATCGGGATCGTCGTACTCGAACTGCCACCACCACTGGCGCGCGGTGACGGCGATGTCGACGCCGCCTCTCGGCGAGGCGTTGATCCCGCGCGTCGTCAGGATGGCGGCGAAGAGTAGGCCGAAGAGCGTGAGGGCCGTGATGAGGCCTGCGACGGCCACGACGATCCGGGCGGGCGGCGTATCTTCGGCGACGATCCCCTTGCGTTTCCTGAAAAGCGCAATCAGCAGCGCGAGCATCGTTGAGCCATACGCCACGCCTAACACCCAAAGAAAGATCATCCAGAGGCTGGCGATCTGCTCCGCGTGAATCCCCGCAGGCTCCAGGGCCGATTGAAGGCCGGCGACGAGCATCATGGGTGCCTCGCCGCCTGTGGCTCCGGCTGGAGATCAGGAACGGCCTGCTCCTGCTTCTTGACCTGCATGTGGTCGTCGCGCCCGCTCGCGGCATCGCGCAACACGTTGCCGCTCAGCGATTCGACATAGGCGACGATCTGCCAGACCTGATACTCCGGAATCTTGCCTCGAAAGGAAGGCATGCCGTTCGGCCGGCCCTCCACGATCGTCGCGTAAATGTTCTCGGGATCGCTTCCGTAGATCCACTGTTGATCCATGAGTGGCGGCCCCATTCCCCCGCCGCCATGAGCGTGGCATCCCACGCAGTTGTACCAGCCATAAAGTCTCTTCCCTTCCGAGATCGCGAAGGCGTTCCATTGATACGGATTCCTCACGTGAACGTCTGCCGTATAAGGGCCGGGGACGAGATTGACGAGTCGCTTACTCGTCTTCAGCTGCGCGTCCGCTGGCATCCGCGGAAAGTGACGTTCCTCGCGCTCGCACGAGACGAGGAAGAGAATCGCAATGCCAGCGACGAGGGGGCGGCGCATGCTCATCGCGCGATCCCTCCGGTTTCGGGAGCGTCCACTCGCGGTACTCCGTACTCATGGAGGATCGCATCGATCTCCTGGCGCCTGGTGACGAGAATCGCATCGAGCTTGTCGCGCAACACGTTGTCTCCGCGCCTGACGGCCATGGAGATGTCGAACACGAATGGGAGAAAGGGAAGATCGATTTGTGGCGTCAGCGGCTCCGCCACCATGGACACGTTCGATGTCCGCATGAAGTAGCCCGCGGTCGGTCCCCACACCGCGCTGAGGTCCACGTCTCCGTTCGCAACGGCATCGACGATGCGTCGTGGCGGACTGTCGTTCCGGTAGTCGCCGTAGACGGAGTACCCGACGACGTTCTGCACGATTCCACGTCTGGCAAGAGCATGTGCCGGAGGCGAGTTCGCATAGTCGTCGCCGATGATCTGCACACCGATCCGCAGCTTGCGCAGACGCGGATCATCGAGCGAGCGCACGGAGAGCTTACGATCCCTCCGCGAGACGAACACGTACGTCGATCGGTAGTAGGGCTGCGTCACGAGCGCCAGGTCGAAGCTGCTCGGCACGCCGACGATCAGGTCGCACTTCCCCGCGTTCAGAGTGTTGCGCACGAATCCGCGCCGCTGCGCGAACCAGTAGTAGCTAACCGTCGTGCCCATCTCCCGCGCGAGCAGTTGCGCGATCCGGTTCTCGAACCCCTGCCCCTTCATGTTCGAAAACGGCATGTTGTTGGGATCGGAGCAGACGCGCAGGGCGGGGGCAGCGGTGGCGATCCGGGCCAGCAGACAGAGGGTCAAGAGCAAGGCGAGAGAACCCCACAATTGCGTCGCACCCAACAATCGCTCACAACGAGAAGACATACAGCATCCCTCCTCGCGTCGTCGCTTTCTTCAGATCGGTCATCGCATTGGCGAAGCCGAGGGCCGCGGTGGCGTCGCGCGGATCGAGATCGCCGGAGACGATGGCACCTGCCCAACCGCCGACTCCCGCGACGAAGGCCACGTACTGCTTGCCGTCTGGTCCGCGATACGTCATCGGCGGCGCGATCACACCCGAGCCGACTTTGAACTTCCACACGAGGGTGCCCGTGCGTGCGTCGACAGCCTTCGCCCAGCCGTCCATCGTTCCGTAGAAGACGAGGTTCCCCGCAGTCGCCAGGGCTCCGCTCCATACGGGAAAGGTCTCCTTGATCTTCCAGGACGGCGTCCCGGTCGCCGGATTCCACGCCGTCACTTCGCCGCGATGCCCTCCCGGTCCCGGAAACATCTTCACGTTTGCGCCGACGTAAGGGGTGCCGGCAATGTAGTTCGCTTCGACGCCTTCGTAGTCCATGCACAGGTTCTGATGCGTGATGTAGACGAGGCCTGTCGAAGGCGAGAACGCCGAGGGCTGCCAATCCTTCGCGCCCGGAGAAGCGGGGCAAATGTCGCGCACGACTTTTCCCTGCTGCGTCTTCTTGGACTCGACCTCGTGCATCCGCCCCGTCTTGAGGTCCACACCAGTCGTGGTGTTCACGAATCCGAATGGCGTCGCGGAAAGGACTTCGCCCGTCAGACGGTCCATCACATAGACGTATCCGTTGCGCTCCGGACGCACGAGCACTTTCCGCACCGCACCCTGTATCTTCAGATCGAGCAGCAGAGATTCGTTGACGCCGTCGTAGTCATAGAGATCGTGCGGGCCGATCTGGTAGGCCCAACGCGCCTGGCCGGTGTCGGCGTCGCGCGCGAACAGCGTGCAGGCCCACTTGTTGTCCCCGGGCCGCTGATCCGGGTTCCATGGACCTGGGTTGCCGGTGCCGTAGTAGATGAGATTCGACTCGGGGTCGTATGAGATCCATCCCCACACCGTTGCTCCACCGGTCTTCCACGCTTCGGGCGGCCATGTATGCACGCCGAGGTCCCGGCCCTGGTCCATCGGGTAGAAGGGCTTGAATCCCGGCCCGATGAGCACGTCCTTGTCGGGTCCCGTGTTGTACGCGCGCCAGACAATCTCGCCCGTGTTGACGTCGAGCGCGGTAATCCATCCGCGAACGCCCATCTCGCCGCCGCTGTTACCGACGAGCACTTTGTCTTTGACCACGAGGGGAGCCATCGTGATGGTCTCGCCGCGATTGATTTCGCCGAGCTTCGTGTTCCAGAGCTCTTTACCCGTCGCCGCATCCAGGGCGATGGTGTGGTTGTCGAGCGTGTTGATGATGACTTTCCCCGCGCTGTACGCGGCTCCGCGGTTGACGACGTCGCAGCACGCGACACCTTGCGCGGCCGGATCAGGTCGTGGTTGATAGACCCATTTCGTCGCGCCACCCGGCTGCTTCAGGTCGATCGCATAAAGAATGTTCGGGAAGGGCGTGACGAGGTACATGGTGTCGCCGGCAACGAGCGGAGGTGCTTCGTGCCCGCTGACGAGACCCGTCGAGAACGTCGTCACGGCCTTGAGCTTGTCGACGTTCGAAAGATTGATCTCGCTGAGCCCACTGAAACGCGTGCTCGCGTAGTCTTTGTTCGGAGTCAGCCACTGGCCGTCTTCATTCGCGATGGTGGCGACGAATGCGGGAAGTTGCGCCGTCCCCAAGGGCAGTTTCGATGCGCCGCGCGCATCGAGCGTCCTGGGCCGCCTGTCGCAAGCGGCGAGCGCGATCGTCGTGAGAACAATGCCGAGCGTTCGCAAGAAGGACCGAGCAGTCATTGCGGCATCACTTATCGGATCGAGTGAACCGTAACCTGGTTGTCGTTGGGATGCGGGACGAGAAGACGGTGGTGGATGGCGTCGTAGCCGATGTCCGCGGGAGCGGAGAGGCCGGCGAGGATCGGATGAAAGGGACCTCCGGCTGCGCCGCGATAAATCGCGTTGCCTTGCCAGCTCGAGACCAGGACGTCGCCCCCTTCGAGATGCACGAGGCCGTCGAGCTGACCGCGCGGCAGATGGCCGAGCGTTTTCGGCTTCCCGTCGACGATCTCGTAGATCTCGCTGCCGCCGAACGTCACGACGCGCAGCTTCCCGTCCACAAAATCGAGCCCGTTCGGCCGCTGGAGATGCCGCCCCGACGCGAGTCTCGTCAGGCTGTTTCCGCGGATCTGCCAGATCGCGTCGGTGCCCGTGAGCACGAACGTTTCGCCTGGACCCATGCGCACTCCCGTATCGGAGACGTACACCGCGTCGCCGTCGGTCGCGATGTCATTGACAAAGGAGTGATCAGGAATCGGGATCTCTCCGTCAGGCTTTCCAGTGCGACGGTCGAATCTGCGGACCGAGGTGACGTCGCTGACGTAGAGACTTTCACCGAGGACGGACATGCCCTTGGGAGCGTCGAGCCCGACACCGGCCTTGCCGCCTTCGATCCACTTCAACTGAACCGCCATCGTCTTCGCGTCGACACGGGTAATGAAGCCGTTGTTGTCGACGTCGAGACGTCCTCCGTTCATGTTGCTGATGAAGTACGCGTCTTCCCTCGGGTCGTAGAGCGTGGACTCCGGCGCGCGGAGATCAGAGATGATCGCGAGTGCAGCCGGCGCAGCGGTGATCATCGCGGGCGGGTTCTCGACGAACGAGCCATGGGTGGTCTTCTGCGCGGTGTGCGTCCCCGGGCACGCCGTGAGGGCGAGGAGCGCGAGCGCGAAGAACGAGCCAATGCCTCGTCCGCGCTCCGCGTCCAGGCTATTGGACCTCTGCGTGACCACCTGCGTTTTCCCACCAGCGTTCGTTCGGTTGCGTGCTGGTTGCGATGGAAGTCTCGTTGGCATCCTGAGCGACAGGGTTCTGTTGCGACGATTCCGGAATCCTGCTCGCGTTTTCGTCGATGTCGTCTGCCATGGATCGTCCTCGTATCGTTTTTTGGAAAACGGACTTTTGCAGCAAATGCGCCAGCGAGACTTCAGTCTTGCAGCTGCTGCAAAGCCATGCCGGCGTGTGCTCACGACGTGCCAAAGCGCGAGAATCGCTCGGGATGGACCCCCTCCGTCCGGGATGGCCGAACGACTTTGGCGGCAATGGCTTCACGGCGCACAACGATGCGCGACTGGCCTGCCGACGTCCGCGTTACGAGTTGGGACTGCTTCCGAAAGTGAAAATCGCGTCGCCGGTGTCGTTCCGCACCTCGGACGAATAGCCGTAGAAGACCGCTCCGCTCGTGGCCATGTTCACCGTGACGCCGGCCCGCGGCGCGATCCCGAATGCGCTGAAGATGTCGTTGTACTGCACGTAGGAATGCGGCTGAACGGTCACGTTGCGCGTGTAGAAAATCCCCTCGTCGTCCGAAAGCTGGATCGAGACGTCGACGGCCACGTCGTTCGGGTTGGACGCTCCGATGTTCACGCGGCTGCCGTCCACTCCGGACAGTCCAAAGAGGAAGGCCTGCCGTGTCAGGTACTCCTTGGCGATGCCCGGCACTCCCTGACCAAACCGTCCCGCGGGGTTGCCGGTGTTGTAGATCGTGGCCCGCACTTCCACCGTCGACGTTTCGCCGACGACCACTTCCAGCACGCCACCGGCGTTGGCCAGTCCGAAAGTGTTCAGGAGAATGTCGGGGAGCGTCTTCGAGGAGTACGGATTCAAGGTGACGCTGGCCTGCTTCATCGTGCTGCCGGACTCATAGAACTTCAGCGTCACCACCGTGACGGGGCTGTACGGATTCGCCAGGAAGACATCGGTCCGCCACTGCGTCCCTCCCGCACCGGCAAAGCGACCGATCACCGGCACGATGACCGTGGACCCGCCCGTGCGGATGGCGAACAGAGGAGCTGCCGACAAAAGGGACGCGGCGAGAACCAGACCGAGGGTCAACCTGCGCATGATCATTCTCCAGTGCAGTCACACTACCTTGTTTCGTGTGCCTTGCCTGACGAGAATGTCCGGCGCTGCGCTCAGCTCGTCGGAGTGATCTGCGAGCGCAGATTTTCGATGGCCCGTTCAGCCTGCTGGATCGCATCCTCGGCATTCGCGCCGCCACTGCGTGCGGTCTGCGCCACGGTGGTCAGCCTGACGTTCGCCTGACCGGTCGGCGTGAGGTCGTTGCCGATCACTTTATGAATGTCGTTGATGTCCCGAAGGAACGCTTCGAAGCTGCCGACAGCGTTCGTCAACGTGGAGCGCATGTCCTGGCTCGATTGCGCGATCTCGTTGCGACGCCGTTCCGCAATCGCGCGCAGTTCAGGATCCGAAACGTTCTTCGTGTCGCGCTGCCATTGTGACAGGTAGGCGTTGCCGTTGTTGCGAAGGTCGGTATTGTTCTCGCGGATCGCATCCGCGTACTCGTTCATCTTCTTCACATCTTTGTCGTAACGGTCGTAGCTCTCGCGGAGACGATCCGCGGGAGCGTTGAGCAGCGCGTCGAGCGATTGCAGCACGGTGCCGATCTGCGCGCGAGCCCTGGAACTGTTCTGCTGCATGACTTCGAGTGATGACGCGGCTTTCGCCGCTCGATCGGGTGCGCTCGTGGCGCACGCGGAGGCAAAGGTGAGAAGTACGGCTACGAATCCTGCTCTTTTCATGTCGGACTGCGAAACTGCACAAAGCCGGCCACGTCCATTCATTCTCGCGCTTCCCGCAACAATCAGGCAGCCTCGGCAGGAAACCGACTGGCCTGTCATCCATGACGATGCTTTCGCCGAGCCTTCGTAATCACGACCTTGTTCGAGAGCATTTGCCCTTGCATGTACTCCGACTCGGCAGGCACGTCGGCGGGCATCGCCTGGATCCTACGCACGACGTCCATCCCGCGAACCACGCGGCCCAAGGCGGCAAAGCCCTGGAGGTCGGGGTTGCGCGTACCGCCAAAGTCGAGAGCCGGCTGATCGCCGACGCAGATGAAGAACGCCGAGGCGCTGCCGCTCCCCGGCTCTCCACGCGCGAGCGAGATCGTGCCGTCGCGATGCCGAATGCCCGTCTGCCGAGTCGTTTCATGCGCGATCGGCGGAAGCGCTTTCGCATCGTCGACGCCGCCCTGGATGACTTCGATCTTCGGCGTCCCGCGATCGTTGCCTCCCGCACCACGCGATAGAAACTCGCGCCGTCGTAAAGGCCCTGATCGACGTAACGCAGAAAATCTGCGGACGAGAGCGGAGCCTTGTCCGGAAAAACTTCGACGTCGATCTCACCTTCCGTCGTCGTGAGCGTCACCACGACCGGGGCATCGGCCGCGAGTGCGGGCGTGCGGACCGCGGTTAGGAGGAGGATTCCGAGGAGAGCGGCAAGAAGGCGATGGCGCGCGGTCATGCGCGCAGTCTATCCGTGAGGTGAAGCCAACCCGTGACGCGAGGATCATCTGGAAGCCCGCGTCCGACGACAGGAGCGCAGGCTTCCAGCCTGCCGGACCGCCGGCTTCCAGCCGGCTGGAGTGCGGGCGTCCCGCGCCCGCACCCTGTTGCGATCGCGATCATTGAGAATCATCACGTGGCTCGCGCCTGGCACCAGGGCGGCGGCGCGGGACGCCGCCGCACCAGCCGGCTGGAAGCACGGCGGTCCGGCAGGCAGGATGCCTGCGCTCCGAATCGTGAAGTCACGTGAGAGGACGCCGCCCCACGTGCTACCAGATCCGCACGCGCGCCGCGGGCTCGAGGTACAGCCGCTGTCCGGGTTGCACGTCGAACGCCTCGTACCATGCGTCGAGGTTGCGCACCGTGTCGGCGCGATAGTTCTCGGGGGCGTGGTCGTTGGTAGCGGTCTGCTTGCGCATGGCTTCGTCGCTGATCTTTCGTCGTTGGGTTTGGGCGTAGGCGATGAAGAACTCGCGGTCCTGTTCGCGCACGTAGTTCGTGTCTGCGGCTCGGCTGCCGAGGGTCTTGCGGTAGGCGTCGAAAGCGGCGGCGAGGCCGCCGAGGTCGGCGATGTTTTCGGTGAGCGTGAGCTTGCCGTTGATCGAGAGGCCTGGAAACGGCCGGTACGCGGAGAACTGATCGACCAGCGGCTGCGCGAGTGTCTGGAAGTGCTGCATATCGTCGGCGGTCCACCAGTGGCGCAGGCGGTGTTCCGTGTCGTAGTCGGCGCCGAGGGTGTCGATGTAGTGCGTGAGGTCGTGTCCGATCAGCGCGCCGAGGGAACCGTAGGCCGCGGCGACGGAGGATGCGTGATCGTACTTGGGAGGCTCCAGCAGCGCCGCCGACATGACGTACGAGTTCTGCTGGAACACCAGGATCGCGCCGACCATCTGCGGCGACATGGCCCAGAACTTCAGATTCACGGGCTGGCCGAGGCGGGCGATGGCGTTGCGATACGTGCGATCGGAAACGCGCAGCAGGTTGCCGAGCGGATCCTTCGCGTCGATCTTCAGCGAGGAGTCGTCATCCCACTGATCGGGATATCCGAGTCCGACGTAAAGCGTCTTCAGCTTCAACAACGCGGCGGCTTTGGTGGCCGGCGACATCCAGGTCGAAGCTTCGACGCGCTTGATGAGCGCGGCGCGGACGTTGTCGGACGGCGGCGTGGTTCGCTAATCGCTCCTGCATGATCCCGCGCGCTCAGCTCATCGACGTCCTCTTCGTCATCGTGCCGCATTCGCTGCTGCTCGACATCGCCGGGCCGGCGGAGGCGTTTCGCCTCGCCAACCAACATCGTGAAGCTCGCGGGCTGCCACCGCGTTTTCGTCCCCGATTCGCGGGCCCGGTGACGAGTCCTTCGACGTCGGTCGGACTCGCGTTGGGCGATCTCGTTCCGTTGCCCGACGAGTTTCATGCGCCGACCTGGGTCGTCGTCGTCGGGCAACCGACGGCGCACGTCACGCAAGTCACGGCGGAGATCGCGGCGACCGCACAGTGGTTGAACGAGCGGCTGCGCGATACGCTCACCGACAGCGACTCGCCGCACCGACTCGTGACGATCTGCTCCGGCACCCTGCTGGCCGCACGCGCGGGACTCCTCGGCACACGCCGCTGCACGACGCACCACGAGCTGTTGCACATGCTTCGCGCTCTCGCGCCGCGGGCGCAGGTTATCGAGAATCGCGTCTTCGTCGTCGACGGTCCGATCGCGTCGAGCGCCGGCATCACAGCGGGGATCGACGTCGCGCTGCACCTCATCGCCGAGGAGTGCGGCGAGGCGCTGGCGGCGAGCGTGGCCGAGGACATGGTCGTGTATCTGCGACGCTCGCCGCGCGACACCGAGCTCTCGCCATTCCACATGCACCGCCGCCATCTCCACCCGACCGTGCACCGCGTGCAGGATGCGATCGTGTCCGAGCCGGAACGCGACTGGGACATGGCGTCGCTGGCCCACGTTGCAAACGCCGCCGAGCGTCATCTGCTGCGATTGTTCATCGAGCACGCCGGCATCTCGCCGCTTCACTATCTGCGACTGATTCGCCTGGAGCGCGCGCGGCAGTCGCTCGAATACGGCGCCACCGTCACGCGCGCAGCCGCGGTCGCCGGCTTCGGCTCCGACCTGCAACTGCGCCGCGCCTGGAGCCGCCAGTGGGGCGGCTCGCCGCGTGATGCTGCGCGGGCCGCTGCACCTGCCGCGCCGCCAGCGCGCAACTCACGAACGCGAGTCGGGCGATGATTCGTTCGCGTCTTTATCCTGTCAACGTGATTTGCATCGATCTTTGGGAGAACACTCGATGAGAAAATCGATCCTTCTCGCGGCACTGCTCGTGACGTTGTCTACATTCTCTTCCGCCGCGCAAGAGACGAAGATCAAATGGTTCGGTCACTCCGCGTTTTCGATCACGACGCCGAAGGGAACGGTTCTGCTGATCGATCCCTGGCTCGGAAACCCCTCGAATCCCGAGGCGAAGGATGGCAAGGATCCGCTGGTCAGCGTGCCGCGGGTCGACTACATCCTCCTCACGCACGGTCATCGCGACCACGTCGGTGACGCGGTGGAGATCGCGCAGAAACGACACGCGGTGCTCATCTGCAACCCCGAGCTCGCCGGCAATCTCGTGAAGCTGGCCGGCTTTCCTCGCGAGCAGGCGGAGACGGACGCAATCATGGGCATCGGCGGCGAGATCCAGATCGCCGACGGAGAAGTCACCGTCGCCATGACGCCCGCCGTTCATTCGAGCAGCGTCTTCAATCCGAATGCAGGCGCAACCGAGGCTGAGCGCGCGTACGGCGGCAATCCCGCGGGCTTCGTGATTCTGATCAAGAACGGCCCGACGATCTACCACTCTGGCGACACGGCCTACTTCCGCGACATGGAGACCATCGGCGAGATGTATGCGATCGACGTCGCACTGCTCAACATCGGCGGCCATTACGGAATGGAACCGAACATGGCGGCGCGAGCGGCGCATTCCCTTCGCGCGAAGCTCGCCGTCCCGCATCACTTCGGAACCTTCCCAGGCATCGCGCCGAATGCGGAGGTCTTCGCCGCCGCGCTGAAGAAGGCGAAGATCGCTTTCCGTGAAATGAAGCCAGGCGAAACGTTGACGTACGTTGGCCGCAGGTTGCGCTGAGCGCGGCGAAGCCGCAGACAAACACGCCGGAGGCGTCACGGACATGAGCCGGTGGCAAGCGCCGTAAGGCGCGCCGCCACCGGTTTCATCGCGTTTGAAAGTGCACTCCGGCAGGAGTGCCGTAGGCTCTGCGACCCCTCCGGGGTCGAAATTCAATGACCATCGGTTCCGGTGGCGGCACGCCTTCGGCGCTTGCCACCGGCTAACTAATGTCCGGCGACGCCTCCGGCGTTCATGAAATCGTCGCGCGAAGCGAGGATTTTCAGAAGTAGTACTTCAAACTACGAAAAGCATGGCCAAGTCGAGATCATCGTATTTTGAACTACTACTTCCGAAGATCTTCGCGTGGCGCGACGATTCGGAGCGCAAGCATCCTGCCTGCCGGACCGCTGGCGTCTCGCCGGCTGGTTCGGCGGCGTCCCGCGCCGCCGCCCTGTTGCCAAGGACGAGTCGCGTGTTGCTTTTCAGTCATCGCGATGGGCGAAAGGGTGAGGGCGCGGGACGCCCTCACTCCAGCCGGCGAGACGCCAGCGGTCCGGCAGGCTGGATGCCTGCGCTCCCCTTCGGCCGCGGCTTCGCCGCGTTAGGATTCTTCGGGGCGTTCGCGCGGCGCAAACCATGAGCGGCGGGCCGCAGCCCGCCGCTCGCGAAGACTACGAATTCTCGACGACGACGCCGGGCGAATACGGGCCGACCAGCGTGCAATTCTTGGCCGTGATGTGGGCGGAGCCATCCGACAGCACGAGCGACATCGTGCCGGCGACGGTCGATCCATACAGCTCGATCGTCGAGCCGTCACTCGCCGACGCTCCCCAGGCCGTGCTGGCGCCGTCGGCGACGAACTTGGAATCCGTGACGTTCACGTACGCGCGCGCAAAGACGAGCATCGCGACGGGCTGCGCGCCGCCGTGAGCGCCGACCATCGTGTAGGCGACGTTGATCTGCGAGCCGCCGCCGGCCGCGCTGTAATCGACCGCCAGCGCGACCAGGTTCGGGCCGTTGTCGGGAGCGTTCGCTTCGAGGTCGCAGTTCTCGATGTCGAAGTTGACGGCGGCGGTGCAGTCGATCGCCGTGGCCCACGTACCCCACCCGTTGCCGACGGAGACGATGGAGACGTTCTGAATCGCGGCATTGCTCGCCGCCTTCACCGTCCCCTTGTCCCACTGATTCGCGCTGGACGGGGCGGTGATGGTGGTGACGCTGACGCCCGCACCGGTCATGAAGACATAGGGCTTGCACACGACCACTTCGTTGTACGTGCCGGGACCGATCTGCACGACGTACTGCTTCTGCAACTTCGCATCGGCAATGCTGTCCATCGCCGCCTTGATCGTGCTGAAGGTCTTCCCTCCCGGCTGCACGGTAACGGTGTTCGCCACATCCAACGCCTCCCGCGGTGCCGCGGCGACGGCGGCATTCACGAGGCTGACGAACGACGGCACTTCCTGCGCGGCAACGGCGGCATCCGCGCTGAGCGGACCACTCGCTTTGATGCTGAGATCGAGCATTCGAATCCTTCCTCTCTTCGTCGAATTGGGACCTGCGGGTCACGACGAAGGATATCGCGTGACGATCGAGCGGTGCGCGGTGTTGGTGCCGAGTGCATCGACTGCGGCGCCTGCATCCCCGCCTGCACCTCGGACGCAATCTTCCCGCTCGACGAAGTCCCGCCCGAAAAACAGCAGTTCATCGCCGTGAACGCGGCGCATTACGCGTAGAAGCTGCCAGTCAGTATCCGTCAAATCTAGAAATCGACGGATACAGCGTGAGCGCCGCTGTTAACGATTGCAGGGAACCCGCTCACCGATCCAGACTCACGTCACTCGTGATCCAGCCTCCGTAGAACTCTCCCGGCTCGGCGATCACTTTCTCTTCGTCGACGATGCAGGCGTCGACGCGTCCTGGATAGAACGAGAGATATCCGCGCAGAGACTCGTATCCCGGCGAGGGGTTTTCGTAGGACCAGGCACAATCGCGGGCGATCCGTTCGCCGATGACCGCATCCCAATAGGAAGCGGTTCCTTTGTATTCGCAGAACGTCTTTCGTGCGCTGCGGCGCAGGAGCGAGAGATCGACGTCTTCCGGCGGGACGTACCAGTTGGGAGGATGGGTGGTCTCGAGGACTCGCACGGCTCGCCTGCTCTCGGCGAGGACTTCGCAGGCGAAGACGACGCGTACGCGTCGTGACGATGGCTCGATGCGCGGGGGACGGGGATAGGACCAGACGGATTCCATAGCTTGTGCTCGCGCTTTCACGAACGACGGTCGCCGCCGTGTTCTTCCTGATCATCCTTCTGTGTCCAATGCGGCAACTGTGCGTCCACGGACACCGGGTCGCTGACCGCCGTACTCTCCACCTCGCTAGAATGCCATCACCGTGAATCGAGCGCCGTGCTGCCAGGAAGCGAGATCGCGCGCGCGCATGCGTGCGGCGCTCGCGCTTCTCGCCGCGCTCGTTGCCGGCACCACCACCTTCGCCCTCGATCCGAATCGCGCGTTGACGCAGGCGCGGCTTGCGGTGTGGACGAGTGAGAGCGGCCTTCCGCAGAACACCGTCGACGCGATGGTGCAGACCCGGGACGGATACATGTGGATGGGCACCGAGGAAGGATTGGTGCGGTTCGATGGCGTGCGGTTTGTCGTCAGCGACCGGCAGACTGCGCCGGCGTTGCGAAGTTCGTTCGTCTCGTCGCTGTACGAGACTCCCGACGGCACGTTGTGGATCGGCACGTACGGCGGCGGCCTGGCGCGATTGCGGAACGGCCGGATCGAGGCCTTTCATCCCGAGCTCCTCGGGTCGGACCGCATCCGCGAGATGCACGCCACCCCCGACGGCGCTCTCTGGGTCCCCACCGCCGGTGGCGGACTGCTGCGGATCGACGGCGAGAAGGTGACGCGCTACACGACTCGCGACGGACTGCCCATCGACCGCATCTGGGCGCTCGAGGATGACGGCGAGGGCGGCTTGTGGATCGCCACGCACGGCGGTGGCGTCGTTCGCTGGCGCGACTCGCGCGTCACGCAGCGGATCACGACGCGCGAAGGACTTCCGAACGATTTCGCGCGCGCGCTTCTGCGCGATCGCGATGGCACGCTCTGGATCGGCACCGACGGCGGAGGTCTCGCCGCATGGCGTGACGGCGCGATCGTGCGCACGCTCACCACGCGCGACGGGCTGCCGAGCGATCTCATTCGCGCACTGCATCGCGACGTCGACGGCAGTCTCTGGATCGGTACCGACGGCGGTCTCGCGCGCTGGCGCGGAGCCCGCGCGGAACCTTTCAGCGTCGCCGATGGACTCCCCAGCCCCATCGTCCGCTCGCTGGTCGAGGATCGAGAGGGATCGCTCTGGGTCGGCACGACGGGCGGAGTCGTGCGCCTCAGCGACACGCGATTCCTGTCGTACACGCGAAAGGAAGGGCTGCCCGTCGACGGGATCCGCGCCGTGCTAGAAGATCGCAACGGCAGATTGTGGGCCGGCACGGAAGGCGGTGGCATCTGCACGATCCTGCCCGCGCCGGTGCGGTGCCTCTCGAAGATCGACGGATTGCCGCAAGACACGATCTACGCGCTGGCCGAGAGTCGCGACGGAAGCCTGTGGGTCGGCACGGACGGCGGCGGCGTGGTCCGCTTGCGCGACGGAAAGTTCGTCGACACGATCGACGCCGAACGATCGGGGCTGCCGAACAATCGCGTGCGCGCGCTCGTCGAGAGCGCCGACGGAAGTCTGTGGGTCACCACGACCGCCGGACTGGCGCATGTTCGCGAAGGCAAGGCCTCGCGCGTCCCGGAGCTCGACGATCGTCAGCTTCGGCCGCTGCTGGCGTTGCCGGATGGGAGTCTGCTCGTCGGCACGGACGGCGCGGGTCTCTGGCGCGTGAACGAGCAGGGCACGCACGCAACCCAGATCGCCAGCACGCGTCACGGTCTTCTCAGCGATCGCGTGTTCACGCTCGTGCCTGACGCGGGCGGCGGCGGCGTATGGATCGGAACTTCCGGCGGCGGTCTGTCTCGGCTCGACCTCGCAAGCGGCGCACTGCGAACGCTCACGCGTCACGATGGTCTGCACGACGACGTCGTGTTCCAAATCGTCGATCAGGGCGCGGGTGGCGATCTCTGGCTGACGAGCAATCGCGGTCTGTATCAAGTGCAACGCGACCGCGTGCTCACGGCGATGCAGGGAACTCCCAGCGATCTCTCGGGCACGGTCTACGGCACCACCGACGGGATGCCGTCCGCGGAGTGCAACGCCGCGTTTCCCGCCGCGATTCGCGCGCGCGATGGGCGGTTCTGGGTTGCGACGGCGCGCGGCGTCGCCGTCATCGATCCGAAGATGAGCAGCCGCAATCTCGCTCCGCCGCCGGTCCACGTCGAGGAGGTGCTCATCGACGGCAGCACCGCCGACGCGTCCGAACGATCGGGAGGCACGCTGCGCGTGCCGCCGGGAACGCAGCGCCTCGAATTGCGTTACACCGCTCCCAGCCTTCGCGCACCCGAGCGGGTGACGTTTCGCTACATGCTCGAAGGCTACGACCGCGACTGGGTCGAGGCCGGATCGAATCGTTTCGCGCACTACACGAAGCTCGCGGCGGGCGACTACACGTTCCACGTCGTCGCCACGAACGAGGACGGCGTGCGTAGCGAAGGCGAAGCGCGGCTCGCCGTCATCGTCGATCCGCGATGGTTCGAGACCTGGTGGGCGCGCCTGCTGGCGGTCGCGCTCATCGCCGCCGCGCTCTGGGGAGCGGTGCGCCTGCGTCTCGCGGCACTACGCGCGCGTAAGAACGAAGAGCTCGCGCGCGCCTACGAGGACGTGCGCCGCATCGCCGCCGAGCTCGAAGACACGAACCGCCAGCTCGCCGTCGCCAACGTCCGCCTGCGCGCGCTGTCGTACAGCGACGGACTCACGGGCGTCGCCAATCGCCGCCGTTTCGACGAGGCGCTCGAAGAGGCGTGCAATACGGCGAGTCACGGCGAGCCAGTGTCGCTGGTGCTGATCGATCTCGATCACTTCAAGAGACTCAACGACTCGCAAGGCCACCAGGACGGAGACGAAGCGCTGCGCGCGGTGGCCTCGCTTCTCGCCGCGAACACCGATGCACACGGCGGCCTCGCGGCGCGTTTCGGCGGCGAAGAATTCGCCTGGCTGCTTCCCGGTGTCTCCCTCGATGCGGCCAAGGCCGAAGCCGAAGGATTTCGCAAGATGGTCCGCGATGCGGCCATTCGCCACGCCGGCCTCGAAGGCGGCATCGTCACCGCCAGCCTCGGCGTTTCCGCCAACGTCGGAACGACCCCGCCCACGCCACAGTCCCTCGTCGCCGCCGCCGACGCCGCGCTCTATCGCGCCAAGGCGGGAGGGCGGGATCGCGTCGAGGCTGAACCGGCGGCAGGTGCACCGGCGACGCCATCGCTGCCGTGATCGTGGGCGTCATCACGGAACCTGCGTCCAGGGCGAGTTGCGTCCGAGCGACGCGTGAAAAGCCCACACCGCGACGGCGATCACGAACAACGGTGCGACGAGCGCGCGTGTCGTGTACCAGGACATTTCGACCGGCGGGATGTTGGAGATGAAGAGAAAGAACGTCGTGCAGTACGCGACGGTGGCCAGGAGGCCGAACCGCGCCACGATGAATGTGACCAGCGCTGCTCCCGCGGCGAAGACGGGCAACATGCGCAGGTCGTCCGACGCGAAATGGAAGACGCAGAACAGGAGCGTGAACACGCCGAGGGTGGCGAGCGTGCGGCGCCGCAGAAGAATCGTGAGCGCCATCAGCGCGATCATCAGCGTCAGCCCCTGCACCACGCCGTAATGGATCTGCCGCGCGATTCCGGCGAACGGCGTCAGACCGTTTTGCAGCATGCTCGTCGACGAGACGGTGATCGGAGCGAGGCCGAGGAAAAAGGGAAGGAGCGCGATCGCAACGTGGGTGAGACCGGCGGCGATGCCGATGAGGATGTCGCGGCCCACCATCGCATCGCGCCAGTTGCCGGAAAGAAGACGCGACCAGGCGATGAGGCGATCGGGCCAGCGACGCCGGACGAACGGCTCCAGCGCGAGATAGACGAGAAAGTAGCCGCTCGTCCAGAGCAGCGCGATCGCGGCTGCCTTCAACACGATCCTCGTCTCATGCGCGACGGAGAGCGCGTGGCCGGCGAATCCGATGATGGAAAAGAGCTGCAACGCGAACAGCACAACGGCCATGCGCGTCGCGCCGGCGCGGTCGCCGCGGCGCCTGCGCAGATTCCGCCACGCCAACAAGACGCCGAATCCCGCGAAGATCAGAAGCACCACCGCCGTGGCCAGCGCGTACGCATGCCCGCCCCTTCCCTGGAACGGCAACACGCTCGTGCGATCGCGACCGTCGTCCCACGGCGCAACGACCTGAAAGAAGACCGGCATTCCGCGCCATGCCGCTGCCTCGACGCGAATCGGCGTGCCGTCCTCCGGATCCTTTCCGCTCCACGCACCACGCGCGTCGGCGTACGCGGGCGGCAATGCGCGCGGCTCGGCGGCGGCGAAGTGTTCGATGTCGAAGCCAGCCGCACGGAAAAGCGCGCGCCAGTCCAACGGCCGCGCTTTCCACGACACCTCGGGAATCGCGCTCAGCGACACCAGCCGTCCGCGTGGATCGAGCGCGATCGTCGACGCGCCGGCGGACGCTTGCGGCGGATCCTCCATCGCCGGCGCGAGCTCGGTGTCGCTGTCGCGAATCAGCGGCGCCGGTTCCTGGCGCACCCAGAACGACAGCGGTGCCGGCCCTTTCTTCAGCCGTTCCCAGCGCGACGGCGAAGGATCGACGCTGGCGATCCATGCGAGCTGCTGAATGTTTCCCTTCCAACCGTTCGATCCGAACGGCCGCGGCGGCAAGCCGGCGCTCTCGCGAATCTCCGCGGCGCGCTCGGCGAGGAACTCGGGCGATTTCGGATGCAGCATCGCGAACACGCTCTTCTCGCGAAAGGCGTAGAACACAAATCCGATCTCCAGCGCGATGAGCGCCATCAACGTCCAGGCCACAACCGGCTTCAGACTTCCCTCGACGCGCGCGTCAGCGACGAGACGCGGCGAAGGCGTGTGCCCCGCGGCCATCGCCGCGGCGAGCGGATCGCCCGGAAGTTTTTCGATCACCTCGCGGGCCGAGCGTGGCCGGTCGGCAGGATCCAGCGCCAGGCAGCGCAGGATGATCGCCTCGAACGCGGGATCGATGTCGCGAACGAACGTGGACGGCTTCGGGATCTCGCTGTTGAGATCGCGCACACGATCGTTGAACGATTGCGCGTTGAACACGCGTCGGCCGGTGATCAGCTCGTACATTACGAGGCCGAGCGCGTACAGATCGCTCTGCACGCTCGCCGGCGTGCCTTCCAACTGTTCGGGAGCGACATACGCCGGCGTGCCGGCGAGCACACGCTCCTGCTGCGCCGTAACGTTGAGCGCCAGTCCGAAATCCATCATCCGCGCGTCGCCCTGACCGTCGATCATCACGTTTGCCGGCTTCAGATCGCGATGCAGCACGCCCTTCGCGTGCGCGGCCATGAGTCCCGCGGCGATGCCGCGCGCGATGTCGGCCGCTTTATCCGGCGCAATCCTTCCGATACGCTTCAGGAGCCGCGACAGGTCCTCCCCTTCGACGTACTCCATGGCCACGAAATGCGCGCTTTGCCATTCGACGATGTCGTAGATGCGGCAGACGTTCGGATGCGCGATCAATCGCCCGAGGCGGACTTCGTCGTGCAGACGCGCGAGGAACATCGACTGGTGCGCGAAGCGCGCCGGAAGAAACTTCAGCGCCACAGCCTGACCGAGCTTCAGATCATCGGCGCGAAAGACTTCGCCCATGCCGCCCGCGCCGAGGAGCCCGACGATGCGATAGCGATCGGCGATGATCGTGCCCGGCGCGAACTGTTCCTCCGCGACTCGCGGGCGCGGGACCGCGGGAACCTCCGTGACGATCGACTGCGTCTCGTCGCGCGGGGACGACATCACAACATCTCCAGAGGAGCTCGCGCGTTGTCAGAAGGGTAGACGATTGATTGACTTACTTCTGGATTCTACACCTCGGGCCGCTTGCACGAGTCCGGGAGGCTGCGCGGGTAGAAACTGTTCTCGGTTGTCAGTGATCGGTTGTCTGGGAGGTGCGCGCTGAAGCCCAGACAACTGACCACGGACAACCGATCACCACGGTCTAGACGCGAATCGCGATGCCGCGTCGCGCGAGCAGCCAGAGGATCGCCAGCCAAACCAACGCAAACGACAGCGCCCAGAGAAACGACGCGAGGGGCGCTTCGAAGAAGGGCTGGAAGAGAGTGCGATAGCCGAGGACGTGCAGCGAAACTTCGTCGATCTTGATAATGCTCAGGAGACGCATCACGATGCTCGAGCCAATGAACGCCACGAGCGGATTGAGTCCGAGAACGATCAACGGTCGCGCCCAGGTCCGCTTGCGTTTCACATCCACGATCCAGATGAAAAGCGCGAGCACGATGCAGGCGAATCCGGCGGTAAACAGGACGTAGGAGCTCGTCCAGAGACCTTTGTTGATCGGGAACACGAGTCCCCACAGCCATCCCGAAGCGAGGCCGAAGATCCCGGCGATGGTCAACTCCTTGACCTTGGAGGCGCGCACCCAGCGCGCGATGACGATTCCGAAGAGCGCCGTGGCCACGGCCGGAATCGTCGACAGCGGTCCTTCCGGATCCCAAGTACGCGTTTTCTCCCAGAGATGATCCTTGCCGATCAGCGCGCGATCGATCTGCGCGGCGACCGTGTCTCCGGGCGGCTCGAGCGGACCGAATCCGAGGGCGAACCAATAGACGATCAGCAACGCCGCGGCGATGGCCAGGATCGCGATGCGTGGATCGCCCAATCTCCGCATCGCCGAGGCTTCGATGCGATCCCTCGGCATCTGGTAGGTCGAGGCTTCGAAGGCGTAGGCAATGAACGCGCTGACGATGTAGACGATGCCGATCCGCTGAAGCACACCTGGCAGTCGCAGGTGACCGACTTGCCAAAAGAAGGGAAAGGCATTCAGCAGCAGCCCGAAAAGGATCAGCAACAGCCCGCGCTTGAGAATCGGCCAGGGATCCTTGCGCGAGAGCTCGGTCGTCACGCCGACGACGAAGAGAAAAAACGGGAAGATGAGATCGGCCGGCGTCCAGCCGTGCCACTCGGCGTGTCGCAGCGGCCACCAGAGCGCGCTCGATGTTCCCGGATGGGCGACGAGCAGCATCGCCGCAACGGCCGCGCCGCGGAACGCGTCCAGGCCCTCGATCCGACTCTCGATGGGAGTGCGCAATTGAACGTCATTCGCCGGCACGCACGTCATCTTACGGTGCCCGGGCGCCGATTACGATGGGCGACGAAGTCATGGCATGATGAAAATCGCCATGCATCTTCTCGTCATTGCGCCGCCGGAATTCAGTCCGCTGGAAATGCTTCGGCGCGAAGCGCCCGGCGTCGAGCTCACGATCGGAACGGATGCCGAGTCACTGCGCAACCACGCGGGCGATGCCGACGCGGTGCTGATCGCGCCGCGATCTGTGGCGATTCTCGAAGAGCTCTGGCCGACTCTGGGCAACGTCCGCTGGATTCACGCGCTCGCGGCGGGCGTGGAAAATCTTCCGTTCGATCTCCTGCGCCAAAGCGACGTCGTCGTCACGAATTCGCGCGGCATCTACGCCGAGGCCCTTGGCGAATTCGCGATCGCGGCGATGCTCTGGTTCGCGAAGGACCTGCGTCGCTTGATGCGCAACCAACACGAGCGACGATGGGAGCCGTACAACGTCGAACGTCTGGAAGGCCAAACCGTTGGCATCATCGGCTACGGCGGAATCGGACGCGCCGTCGGCCGCCGCGCCGAAGCGCTGGGCATGCGCGTCCTCACCGTGCGCCGCCAACGCGAGCTCGGCGATCCGATGATCGAAGAAGTGATCGCGCAATCGCGCTACGTCGTGATGTGCGCGCCGCTGACGCCCGACACGTCGCGCCTCCTCTCCCGCGAGCGCATCGCGGCGATGAAACCGGAGACGGTGTTCATCAACGTCGGTCGCGGCGGAACCGTCGACGAAGAGGCGCTGGTCGACGCGCTACGCAATCGTCGCATCCGCGGCGCCGCGCTCGATGTGTTCGAGACGGAACCGCTTGCGCCCGAGCATCCGCTCTGGGGATTGGACAACGTCCTGCTGTCGCCCCACACCGCCGATCACACGGACGACTCCCACGCGATCGCCATGAACTTCTTCATCGAAAACCTGCGCCGCTTCCGCGCCGGCGAGCCGCTGGAGAATGTGGTGGATAAGGTCGCGCAGTATTGACGGACTTACGAGAGATTTCACGCGGAGACGCGGGGGACGCGGAGAGAAAGCAGTTGCAAACGTTCTCCGTGTCTCCGCGTCTCCGCGTGAAATCTCTCGTCGCGTCGTTTCGTCAGTTCACTCTTGCCGCGCTCACGATGAATCGCTCCGGCGCGGAGCCGATGAAGCGGAACGGGTAGCAGGTGACGAGCGTGAGCTCTTCCACGCCGTTCGATTGGAGCACGCTCGTTTCCTCGGGTGCGACGACGCGCATCGATTGCACGCGGTACTCGTAGGTGTTGGGGGGGACGATCATGCGGATGCGATCGTTCACTTTGATCTTGCGCAGCGGTCGGAAGAACGTGTCGCGATGACCGGCCAGTACCATGTTCCCGAGCTCACCGGGGCGTGCCGATCCAGGAACGCGCCCGACCGCGAGGGCCAGCGTCCCTTCATCCGCGCCTTCTTTGACGAAGGCAGCGATGCCGATGCGGGGAATCTCGATGCGGCCGATCGAGGTCGGATCGAAGTCGACTGATTCCTCTTCCGGTGCGCGACGTTTCTTTGCGACCGGCGGTGTCGAGGGTTTCTGATCTTCGACTCGGGGCGCGACATCAGACTCTGTCTGCTTCGCCACGACAACAAGAGGCGATGCGGCGGTTTCGACTCCGGGAGCACGCACTGCCGATCTCGGCGCGATCGGGATCTCGTGATTTCTCGCGGGAGCGTGAGCAAAAACAGCGGGCCCTCGCTCGAGGGCCCGCTCCTGTTGCGCCTGATAGTTCCAGCGCGCCAGCGTGTCGCCGAAGACCACGCCGAGGAGAGAAACGCCCAGAACCCAGAGCGCGATCTCGACCCGGCGAAGGATCTTCGAGGAGGACTTCATACGTGATTACGAACGGGCCATGCGGAACGCCGCGGCACCGACCAGAGAGATCAGCCCGAGCAACGCAATCAGCGGAGTCCGGCCCGCGGTCTGCGGCATGTCCGGCGTCGTGGCTTCGGCAACCTGCGTGGTCGACGAAGTCTCACTCGACATCATCGGCGCGGGTGCTGGTTCCGTGGTCAAAGTCGTTGTCGTGGTGGTCGTCGTCATCGGTGCCGGCGTCACTTCCGCGACGGTGACCGGCGGCGGAACGTACGGCTCATAGGTCGTTGTTTCCGCCGGCGTCACGACTTCAAGTGGGGTCGTGTCCAGTTCTGCCACCGCCGTTTCGGTTCTGTAGCCGACGACCGGCGACTTGGCCAGACGCGCAAGCTGCTTGGCTCGCGATTCCTCATAGATGATGTCGTGTCCGCCCTGACTGGCGTGCGGATTCGGCGCGAACCACGTGCGCAGCGCGGCCGGCATTCCTTCGCCGGCGGGGTAGTAGATGAACGTGGCGTTCGGCACTTCTTCATTCGGCTCGAGCTGATGCGGAACCGTCAGCGCCGTCACATAGACGACCGAGCGGTCGGGGCTGGTGATCTGGACCTTGTTGCGGTCCGCGAAACTGCGCAGCACGCGGATCAGGTACGTGCCTGGCTGAAGAACCGTGCCGCCGACATCGAGAGGCTCGGTCACGGGGAGGGTCGAGGTTTCGGGGGTCTGCGCGAACATGGTGGGTGCGGATACCAGCAGTGCGAGTGCGAATACTGCCAATAGCTTCAATGAACTTTTCATCGTGGTTCTCCTTCTCGATTCGTCGATTCGTCGCCAGAACGGTCCGGCTGTCATGCGAATGAGCCCTTGGAGCTCGCCGTCGTCGATGCGACGAAACGACGGCGAGCTCGATTGGCTCTACCGCCGAGTTGCTGTGCACACACGTGGCCAAGAATGGCGAGCCCAACACGAGAAAAATGCGCTGACGACGACGAAGGCACCGACGCCACCTCAGCGTCAGTGCCTCATCTCACGAAGATCTAGAACCGCACGTTCGTCGTCTCGACTCTCAAGCGGCGCAGACGCAACACGGGAACGTCGCCAGCGATCTCGCCGGTCGCGAAAACGGTCAGATCGAAAAGGAAGTAGGCACTGGCGCCGAGGACCGGCTGATTAGTGGAAACCCACAACGCCACATCCTGGGCAAATTCGGACAAGGTCGTGCCGCCGACGTTCCCCGCTGCCGTGATCTTCACATCGAGCGGAGGTGTCAGCGCGACCGGCACCTCGGCGTCGAGTGCGGCGCCGCGATGAACGTTGAATCCATATCGACAGGCGAGCTTGATACGCGCATCGTTCGGCTGGTGCTGGAACAGCCCGCGGAAGACGAACTGCAGGTGAGCCTCCAGAGTATCCGGCGCAGATCCGATGCGAATCTCGTCCGTCGTGTCGAGCAATGGCGTCAGCGGATTGCCGAACCGGACGAGCGGCGTGGAGTAAACGAAATCGCGATTGGTGGCCCTTGGTGGCAGGAGGTGCGCGTTGCGCGTGACACGCACGCCGGCCCAGGCCTTCTCGAAGACCAACACGTCCAGTCCGCCGAGGGTGAGACGACGACGCACGCGGGGCGGATTGCCTGGACAACTGTAGCTGCGCACGAATCGCCTGCGCGACGGTGCCGGAGACGACGAGCCGCACGCGGCTGGCGTGTTGCACTCGAGCGGCTCGAGCACGATCGACGTCGCCACCGGAGTGCCGCCGGCCGCTGGCACGTCGTAGTCGGCGGTCATCGTCATGCAGCCATTCGTGCTGAGCGAATCGTCGAGCAGATACTTGTCGGTGCCGAAGCGCGGCTCCGATGACGCCAGCTCTTCCTCGCGCCACGTCACCCAATCCGCCTCCGCAACGAGCTGCGCGATCGACGCGAAGACGTCGTCGGGGAGCCCCTCAGGCGTGTCCGCGGTCCTGGAGATGAACGTGGCCAACGCCTGTGGCAAAGGCACGAGCTGGAGTAACTGGTCCACGACTCCCCGCTTCCGTTCGAGGTAGAGCACCTCGGCTTCCAGCGCATCCTGATCGACGGGAGCAAAGCGGCCGCCGCGATCGACGAGACCATATTCGTATTCGACGGCGTACTTCCATTGCTTCGCCGTGGCCAGCGTCACCGGACGTGTCGCATCCGCGATCGCGCTGTGACCGGTAACGACCGGTGGCGTCGGGAAGGTGCGCAACGCGATCGGCACAGCCTCCGTGCCGAGTTTCACGGTGACAGGAACGGCGAGGTTTAGCCACGACGACGGTACGTAGTCTTCGTTCGGATCCCCGAGCGGCTCGATGCGATGTTCGACATGCGTGATCCGGTACTCCAGCGGCACGCTCGGTGCGCTCTGCTGATCCTTATACTTCGCGCTGAAGGGGAACGTCAGCGCGCTGCTGCCGAGAGCGACTTTCGCGGTGGAGAGCCGGAAGGCATCGGCGACATTCGCGGTCGTGTCGGCAAAGAGCACGCGGCCGTAAATGCGCGGCGGGACCGGATCGCCGGTGTTCGTGGGCGCCGACTTCACGGGAATCTGCACGACGGTGTCGACCTCGTACGCCGACGTGAGGCGAATGCGCACGTTCTGCGCGAACTTGTTCCGGGCCTCGGCATCATCGTGCGTTCCCTTCGAGTCGACGAGAGGCACCACGAGGTCGGAGAGATTTCGGGCCACGAGTCGCTTGGCGTTCATCAGCGTCTCGAACACCGCCGGCGATTTCGCGCGAATGGCAACCGCGCGTTCCGGCTGCAGCGAGGTCTCGAATCGCTCCAGGAACTGTCGCATCCAACCGTCGAGGTCGATGTCGGTGAAGTCGAGAGTCTTCTGCACCGGTCCGTCCGCGGTGAGCACGATGGGCACATCGCGCTTCGACCAGAGCCGGTTGAGCAGCGGGCGCGGCGCGTAGAAGAAGGCGTCGCCGGATGCGCTACGCGCGACGTCGAGCATCGACTTCTGCAGAACCCAGAGCACCTGCTCCCCCGCATCGTCACCGGTGGCCAATTTCAGCGTCGGGAACGCGCTCTCGAAGGAGCGGGCGAAGGCGTCCAGCGTTCGTGCCGCGCCGACGGCAGGCGCGATCGGCGTCGTTGCGGCGAAGGCCGGCGTGTACGAAGCCGCGAGAATTTCGGCGTCGACGAGCGAAGTCTTTCTGGCGATGGTGAGCGACGCCGTGAGAACGTATTTCGCCTTGCTGTCCGGCGTGGCCACCGTCACCGGGATCGAGAGAGGAGCAGGGTCGGCGTCCGATGCGCCGACAAGCGCGCAGACCGCGGCGAGGTCGCCGGACGTCGTCGTCACACGGCAGAGGCGTGCCACGATCCGATCGACGAACGCGCGCAACGCGGCCATGTCGACGGCGACGGACGAAGCCGCCGGCAGCAACGACGTCGTGATCGATGCGGTGACGCCGGCGCCGCGAAGCTGGTCGCGAACGCGGCGGAACTGCGCGAGGATGCCCGGCCGCTGCGCCGCCGCAGTGTCGCTGCGCAGCCGGAACGACTCCTCGGTCTCTGCGGCCCCTTTCTTCGGAATGAACAGTTCCGCGTCGAATGCGAGCGTCACGTTCAATTGCTTCTGCGGCGGCGCGAAGTCATAGCGCATCGTCACGCCCGGCCATTCCGACACGGGGACGAGGCGATCGAAGTAACGGAGATCGAGCTTCTGCCGCTGATCCTTCTCCAGCGCATTGCCGTAGTTGTCGCGGAAGTCGAGACCGATCTCGATCTGCGCCCCCTCGGCGATGCAGTTGTAAGGACTGGTCTTCTCCCCCGCTCCGCGGAAGGACGAGGAAACGGGAAGGACCTGCCTGTAACGCCACATCGGCGGTTCCTTGTCGAGCGGCTGATCCTGACGGCCGGGCTCGATCACTTCGTCGTCCCCGATCGGCGGACGCGGACCGATCGGCAGCGCCTCGATGCTCGGCTGCAGGTTCGTGCCGCCGGCGATGCGGTAGGCGAGCAAGTTGTAGCCTTTGGCCATCTCCACTTCTTCACTACGGGCCTCGATGAGCAATTTCGTCAGCGCATCGGAGCGCTTCGTCGGATCGACACCGTGTTTGCGAATGAGCTCCACGAGCTCCTTCCAAGTGACCTTGCCAGCCGGTTCTCCGAGCGACGGAGGGACGCGGTATTGCGTGGCAGGATTCTCGCGATCGACAAAGAATCCGATGCAGCCCGGCTCCACTTTCACTTCGTGCATCGAGAGCGACGGAACCTGCGCGAAGAAGATGCTCTTCTCCGGATCGGGTGCGTTCCCGCTCTCGTCGACGATGACGGCGTTGAACACGGGCAGGACGCCCGCCGCGGTGTATTCGATGATCAGCGTGAGATTGGCCACGTTCGTCGTCGCGTCGAACGCTTCGGCGGGCAGACCGCATGTGTCTTCCGGCGCATCCGGCAGGCAGCCGGTGCGGCGATGGAAGTAGCGGAGGTAGTAGCCGCCGGAGTTGACGATGCTGCACTCCTGAATGAGCGTGAGGAACGGCAGTGCGGCGTCGATGCTCGCCGACAGCGGCGAATCCGTGAGGCTCTCTTCGAGCGCGCTGGGATTGCTCTCCGTGGAGAGATTCGTCTTGACCAGGAACACGTGCTCCGCGGCCGCGGCCTTTTCCGAGCGCAGCGATCCGCCGGTATTGAACGCCAGCGAGACATGCACGGTGCCTCGCTCCTGTTCGGAAAGCTGCAAGATCTGTTCGAGCAGACGACGATCCGCTTCGCGCACTCCTTCGAGCTGATAGACCTCTTTTGCGAACTTGCCGCCGGTCGCCGGAACACGGCGGATGCGCACCAGCATCGTCGTAGCAAACAGGGCGCGCGCGTTCAGCGGCTCGTCGGTGATGCTGAACTTGCCGGGCAGGCCACCGACATGAAGCTCGATCGCCTTCGTCCCAGGCGTGACTCGGATGTTCGGCAGCTGCTCGATGAGCGGGCGAGGGAGCGCCCAGACTGCGCGGCCACTCGCGTCGTCGGTCCAGCGAGTGCGCTGCTGGATACCGAACGTCGCCGCCCGTTTCCGCAGGTAGGGAAGTTTGCGGACGTCGCCATTCGCGGCGATGGTCAGATTCGTAAGCCGCTGAATACCCTTCGGTTCGTATTCGAGAATCGCTGCGCCTCCCTTGACGTCGAACCAGTCGGACGGAGGCGCGGCGGCTGAAGTGCTTTTCTTCAACGTCAACTGTTTCTCCGTGGCCGGCGCCTCGAACTGCTGCAACGTGGCGGCATAGAGCGCGGTGCTCGCGGTCGAGGCGAGATTCGCAGGATCGTCGGGAAGGCGGAGACCGTGCTTGAAGAAACGCGTGGCCATCCCGCCGAGGTTCGTCCAGGTGGCCTTGCGATCGAGGAGCTTCGTGACCGTCTCGCTGGCGATGTCGTTGCGCACCATCAGGTCGTACAGCTCGTCGATCGCTCCTTTGATGAGCAGATCGAAGTAGTCCTGGAAGATCACCTTGGTCAGCGACACGCGCGGAGGAGTATCGAGAGCGGTGACGCCGCTGCCGGCCTCACGCTTGAAGAGGACGTACAACTGCTCGAAGTAGCGGTGGAGAAGCTTGTCGTACTCGGCGTCCACATCGCGGGTAAAGAAGTCGATGGTGGTCGCACCGGCGGTGACGGCGAGCGGCGGGAGGATGGGGAAATGGCGAGCGTCGAACTTCGACGGCGCATCGTTGACCGACTTGATGGTGATGGCGAAGTGCGCCTTCAGGATGGCGACAATCTTCTCGTACGTCAGACCCTCGACGCCGGTCGGCGCGGGCTCGCCGTTCGCGGGCTCGGGACGGGCGAGACTCACTGGAGCGTGCAGGATCGCGTTCAGCTGCTCGAGATCCGCGGGCGTGATCGTGTCCTCGGGCTTCTTCCCGAACAGGTGCAGAGTCAGGCGCGCCAGAGCGCGCACGAGCGGATCGAAATCGTCGCCGATCGCCAGCAGCGCGATGAATTGCGGCTTGCCCTTCACCACAGTCATCTCCGGCAGAAAGTAGAGCTCGAGCGGGGCACCGGCATGCTCGGGTGTGTAGCCGGCCATCGGATCTGCCCAGTTCAGGAGCTCCGCGGGACCGAACTCTTCACCCTCCTCGAGCACGCGACGAGCATTCGATGGATCCGACTCCAGTCCTTGGGCACTGTCGCCGCTGCCGAGAGTCCAGGAGAAGCGGACGTGGGTCTGGAAGCTGAAGCTGATGCGGATCTCGATGTCGACGAAGAACGTGTGAATGCTGAGAATGACGATCTCGACGTAAACCTCCACGCCTGCTTCGATCCAGAGCACCGTGGCCATCCCCGTGGCGATTCGCGCGCCGATGCCGGCAAAGATGCGAATGCTCACCGCGGCTTTGACGATGCCGAAGTCGACGACGCCGAAGATCTCGCCGATGACGCCCATCTGCCCGGTGAGGTAGTAGGCGTTCGGCCGCGCCGGCAGATTGCCACTGGAAGGAGAGTCGGGATCGAGGCCGATGCCGCCTTCGAGGATTCCGTAGAACGTGACGCTCAGCCCCGCGCGCAGAATGCCTTTGCGGAACTCCTTGCCCAGTCCCACGCGGATCGCCAGGCCGGTCTGATACACCGACTTGAACTGCGTGAGATTCGGGAACGTCGTCGTCGCGCCGCTGAGACGCGCGAAGTAGAAACCGCCCGAGCCGATGAACGGCAGGGCCTGCACCTGGAACGAGCGGGTGAAGTCGAGGTTGCGCGGGAAACCGACGTTGATGCTGAAGTCGCCGTTGGTGTACACGCCGATGCCGACGAACGGTAGGGTGATGGACACCGCGCCGAACTCCATCTGCCGCCAGGCCTCGGGTAGTCCGATGTCGATGTAATAGAGCCCGACGTCGTCGCGGATCTTGCGATAGGTGATCTCGAAGTCGAACTTGATCGGCTTGATGGAGAGAAAGAGCGAGTAGAGAACGGGATCGTTGAAGACGACGCCGACCTCCACCAGCTCGCCGAAGACGAAGTCCGCGGCCACGAGCCAGTCGGCGTCGCGGCGGAACTCGAGCACGCCGCTCTTCGTCATCGCGTCGATGGCCTTGCGCGACTTCTCGTCCTCGGTCTTGTCGCCGCACGTGATCGCCTTCGCGTTCGGGATGTCGGCCTTGGTGAGCGCGCCGAGGATCTCGTGGAAAGTGCGGAAGGCTCCCTTCGGCGTGACACGCTGTCCCAGGCCGAGATAGCGCAGATCGAACGCGGCACCGGCCGCCGCATTCGTACGATCCAACCCAACGAACCAGCCTACTTTTCCGAAATCGAGCTGCTGAGGATCGGCGAAGAGATAGACGTTGAGCAGATCGTTCGGTCCCGGCACTTTCTTGCCCAGGACCTCGATCGTGCAGCATTCGAGGACGAGGAAGTAGCGCTTCGTGTCTTCGACGCGGTTCAGCGCGAAGTTGCCGACCGTGATCTTCACGACGCCTTCGATCCCGATCTCCTTGCGGCCGCCGGTCGATTCAGGAAGGCGGATGCCGAACGCGAATTTTCCCGGCTTTCCGCGCTGGCTGGTCCAGCCGAAAAGCAAGTCGGCGCGGAACTCACGCAGCTTGGAGAACAGCGCGCCGAGGTTTCCGAGATCGAGCTCGAATGAGAGACCGAAACTGGCACGTTCCTCCTGATCGCCGCCGCCTCCGCCGAGATTGAAGGAGAAGAAGCCAAGATCGGGAAGACTGAAACCGTTCGGCCCACCGAGGTGAAAGCCCTTGAGCTTGAGCGGCAGGTTGGAGAGCAGGCCGCCGCGTTTGCGGCTGGCGGTGATGTCGAAGTGCAACTCGCCGGGATCGAAGGCAAACGAGATCGCGCCCGCCTGGTCCGTCAGCACGATGCCCAGGTTGGCGAAGCGAAGCGCGTCGAACGACATCAGATCGAGCGGCGTGACTTCGCGGAACTTCATGTCGCCCCAGATCGAGAAACGCGACACCACGGTGCGCACCGCGCCGCTGCCGCCCGACGAGACCGTGGAGAACTGCACGCGGCGCAGCGTCACGGAGTCGAGGAATTTGCTGTCGATGTTGAAGACGTCCGTCGCGTCGCGGGTGAACGAGTAGACGTCCTTCCCCTCGTGCTCCTCGTAGCGGCCGATGAGCCGGACGACGTTCCCGCCGCCGCGCGCGGCAGTGTCGCCGAAGAGCTCGTTCACGCCGAGGTCGATCGCGCAACGGAAGTCGCGGATGGCGGCGTTCTCGAAGCGAATGTCGATCTCGGGAACGTCGAAGCTGTAGGCCGCATCCTGTCGCGGGTTGGACCCGCGATAGCGGATCAGGCCGAACGTCGAGCTTCCTACGATCTCGAACTTCGCCGGATCGGTGGTGCCCGGTTTCGTGCGATTGACTTCGGCGCCGACGTGATGCGCCCGGAACGTCTTGAAGTCGACTCCGCTCAGCAGTCCCTCGGCCTGGGAGGGCACCTTGCCGATCCGGAGATCGAAGGCCAGCAGGCCGTTCCATTTGTCACTCTTCGCGCGACGGTGAAATTCGTCGAAGAGTGGATCGCCAGCGCCTTCCTTCAACGCGTCGCGCAGCCGTTTCTGAATCGCCGCGATCTGCGCCGGGTCGTTGAACTTCTCCGGCGACGTCCAGAGTCGCGTGTCTTCGATGAGTTGCTCGAGCGGGCGATCGACGAACTTGAAAACGAGGAGCGGTGTGTTCGCCGCGCCGCCCGGTCCCGTGAACGTGAGGTCGAATTGCCAGTCGCGAATGGCCAGGAGAGCCTCGAACTTTTGCGGGTCCGGGACCTTGGTCATGACCAGGAACAATTTCTCGGATTGCAGAGCCTGCGCAAAATCGCTGAAGCCTTCGACGTCGATGGAGAGATCGGCGTCGCGCCGGTTCTCCTGGTCATCGCGCACGCTGCTGCGCGCGAGGACGATTCGCTTCCAGCCGCCGCGCGTGGTCTCGCCCACGAATCCCTGCGGCGTGAGCGCGTGGTCCACGGTCTGTTCGAGCGCCGCGGTCTCCTCCAGGGCAACCGCCGGCAGTGCGCTCATGATGCCGCGCCGCGAGGGGGCGAGAACTCCCGATTCGAGCAGGTCTGCACCTGCCAACGTGTCTGCGCGCAATCCAGCGTGAGGTACGAGTGGCACGGCGGCGCGATCGGCCTGTCGTGCCGCAGTCAGCTCGTGGAATTCGAGAAAGTTTGTCTGCGTGCGGCCCTTGCGGTGCAATGGAGCGCTGAGAGGCTGTGCGTGATACGTCGACTCCGTCGCGCGAATCACCTTTGCGTACGATGTCGTGTGGGTGTCGCCGAGGAGCGTCGACGAGGACGCGTCATTGACGAACGCCGCGCCGCCCGGCACAAACTCGAGATGATCGCCGCGGCCGGAGAAGCGAAAGTATTCCGTTCCGGCCAGACCGCACAAGAGACGATGTTCGCCAGTGCTTGCAGCCGGTACGACGAGCTCGAACCTGCCTGCTGGGATGAAGTGTTCGCGCCCGATGAATGGCTTGACGGGAAGCAGTTTCGCCGCAACCGGCGCGAAATCGACACCGTTACCGACATGAGTGAGGAAGTGTGAGGGAATCGTTCCCTCGGCAGAACTCACTCCAGCCAAGGTGATTTCGCCGCCAAGCGGATCGAGCGGATCGAGGACCGCGTGCATGCTGACAGTCAGCGGCTTCTGAGTGGGACGGAAGACGTCGAAACCGTGAAACATCGGATCGCCATCGTCGATGAAAAAGTATCGCAAGCCGATGTCGAAAGAAGGTAGGGTGGTCTCGCTCACGGACATGGAGAAACGGATCCGCCCGGCGAGAGATCCAAGGAGATCGAGGCGAACGCTGTCCGCCTTCTGCAGGACCTTCCTGGACGTGATGGGCTCGATGATCTCCGCGACGAATCCCGCCGCCGGCGGCGTGGCCACGATTGCAGGGATCGAGGTGCTGTCGAACGCGAGCGTGCTTCCCGCGGCCAGCACCAACGTGGTGTTTCCGGCGGTCGCGGTGAAGGGAAACTTGATCGCCGGGCCGTTCTTTCCAAGGAGGAAGTTCTTGATGGCCGGCTTATCGGCCGTCGTAGTGACCCAGCCCACGCGTGGCACGTCGCCACTTGCATCCAAGCTCTTGAACGCAGCAAGCAGATTGTCTGCAAAGCCGATGGCGTCGGCTACGGGCAGGGTTACAAAAGCGACGAAACCCTTTGTCCATTCCGTGGCTAGATCGATCTCCGCCTGCACCTGCGCCCCGTCGGCGAACAAAAAGGCGACTGTGAACGGACCAGTCGTGTTCTTCGGAATGTAAAGGCGGCTGCCGCGGAAGCGCTCCATCGTCACCATTGGATCTCGTCTCCTTTCAGCATCGGCAGTTCCAGAATCTCAGCGGAGGCTGTGGCGAATCGGATGCGCTCATGATGGTCACCAAAGGCTCGTCGAACGACGACACGACGCGTCACTTCGGCGGGCGTCATTGAGGAAGCCGTCGCTACGGCATCCCCCAAGGTCGTGCCGATCGGTACGAAGAAGGGCCTACCGTTGATGGTGATGAGGATCTCTGGAACGAAAAGCTCGCGACCGCGCATCACGATCCGCGTGGAGGGGTTTTCGTTGCTATCCGCTTGATCGCTGTTCGACGGAGCGAATTTCTCGAGCTTGCTCCAGGAATGGTCGCCGAGGAGAGCCGGGAAGTCGCGCACGTCGGTGGAAGACTTGGTCGACTGGGTTCCCGGAAACAGCACTGCTGGATAAAGCAAGCGGAGATAGCGAGCACCAACGGAGTCGAGGTCCGCGGCACCCCCAGCAAAAATGAGATTGGAAACGTCGGGCTGGGATGCACCGATGGCACGTCGGTGCCGCAGAAACGCGTCGAGAAACATGAAGGTTTCGCCGCGATCGGGCTGCGTCGCACATTCGCCAAGTCCAGGATCGAGCGAGCCGCGTCCGACGGTGTAGGTGAGCTGCCCCGTGGAAACGTAGCCGACTGCTGGAGATACCACGTCTGCCCGCTGGGCCTGAAACGTGGCCCCTTCGACTCGAACGCGCATCCCGGGACGAAGATCGATCGTGGCCTGGTGCTGAGCATCTTGCCCGAAGTTGTACGCGAAGAAGAGGGTGTCGCGGAGCGGTGCAGGAACGAGCAGTGCGAGCCGTTCGGTCATGGCCTCGAATTCAACGGGTGCGAACGCCGCTTTCTGCGCGTCGAGCTGTTTGCGGAAGTCGATAAACTCCTTGCGCAACGTGGCAATCACGCTGTCCGCTCCGGTCTTCAGCTCGCAGCGCCTGCGAAGCCAGCCGCGCATGGCCAGGAGATCGTCATAACGAACGATCACTTCGACCGCGTCGGGAACACCCGGAACCGCTGCGGCGCTGAAGTGCCCGGTCTGCACACCCTTGAATCCCGAGGGCAGGGGAAGCAAGGCGCCGTGCATCACGAATTCCGAATGCGGCGGAACGAGGTAGAGCGGCTTTTGCCCGTTTCCGCCGGCGCAGTGACACGAATGCACGACGTACGCGCCCGATCCGCATGCGGTCAGCACGAGGAGCGCGCAGACTGCGAGCAACGCGAGTAGCAACTGGCTCCCTGTGCTGAGCATGGGCTCTCCTTTTCAGACCAGCTTCGTCTTTTCGAGCTCGACGTTGGCCTTCGCCATCTCGACCGCCTTGTTCGACTCGACGCCCTTCGACACCGCGTAGGTGCCGCCGCTGATGCCGAGGAGAGCGAGGATGCCGACCGGAATCTCCTTCGGAAACGCCGGCGTGCCATCGCCGACGATCACCAGGAAGAGCGACATGGCGATGACGAACGTGAAGATGAGGAACTGCAGGCGCGAGAGGCTGGCTTTCTCCGTGCCCGGCTCCTCGAGCACCTTGTCGAGTTTGATCTTCTGCGCCGCGATGAGAACGACGATGGCCAGTCCCATCAAGCCGACAAAGACGGTCACGATCCATCCGGCCACGAGAGCGAGAGTCATGAAGTCGTTAGTCATTTCCTTTTCCTTTCACTGTTTGAAAAGCGACCGGATGCGAACGCCGGTGAAGGCGATGTGACTCCCGGCGACGAAGAGGAGCAGTTCTTCCGGAACTTCCGGCATGACGTGGGTTTTTGCGGTTTCCATCGCACGCAGCAGGTAGTACCCGGCTGCCAGGCAGGTCGTAATGAGGAGCTGGACGTTGTTGCCGCTCGGGCCGTCCTCTCCGGGCGCGGACAGGACGCCGCGCGTGGCAATCCGGCCGGTGAGCAATCCCCAGACGAGCAGTGCTCCGAAGGCCCAGAGGAGGAGCGTGAGCTCGACGCGCATGACGTCGGTCAATGTGTCGAACACGGCGCGCCTCTCACTTCCCCACCGAAGCGTGAATGTGAGCGGCGTTTTCGTAAAAGACCCAGTCGAATCCGGCGTCCGCGGCCAGACGTCCCAACCGTCCGAGTTTGGATGGATCGATGGGCGCGGTGGTGAGATCCGCGGCCCGGCCTTCGTAGTGCAGGCTCTGTCCGGCGTGCTCGCCGTTCTCGTCCCAGGCCTCGGTGACGCGCAGTTTCACGCCCGGCCATTCGGCCTTCACGAGGCCCGCAAGCGCGTCGAGCTTCGCCTGCAGGTTCTTCGTCATCATCCGATCCGCGCCCGTGCCTTCCTCGTCCTTGAACACGATGTCGGGGTTCTGATTGGAAACGAGCTGCCCGAACTCGGGGTCCGCGCGCGTGACGCGTTTGACGATCGCTCCAACCACATCAATTTCCGGCGCGTTCGGCACCTTCTGATGCAGCGTGAGATCGCTCGATGTCACGGCTTCGAACGCAGCCGCGCCCATCGGCATCGCTTCCACCACCGCGGTGCTCTTCGGATCCGAAGAGATCTTCAATTCCACCTTCACCGTTCCGACGGTGACGGTGAAGAAGATGAGATTGATCCCGTCGGGGAAGAAGATCCGCTTCTCGGCCTCGGACGCCGCCTTCGGCGTGTCGCCAAGCGACGTGACGATCTTCTGAAACAGACCTGCGACCTTTTCAACATCGGCGTTGTCGGCCATGGAGTCCTCTCTCTCTCGATCGAAGCGCGTTCCATCGATAGAGAGACACCACCTCGGTTTTCCCACCTCGATCCGTCGCGGGGAAAACGATCCAACGCGTCCCTCCCACCTCGGCACGGAGGGACCGATTCATGTCCGATCGCAGGAATCTCGACACCCGCAATCATTTGTTCCGTCATTTCCGCGGACTGGACGTACTCGAACAGAACGCGGCTTTCGCCTCCAACGCGCTGGAGGGCGATCACACGGTCACGGTCGAGGGCGTGAACCCCGTCACCGGCAGCGCGGCGCGCGTGATCTCCAACGGCGCGCCGGCGAATCCGGCCATCCTCGACTCATCGACGATGCTGATCGCGCGCGCGCTCGAGCATGTCGACGCGACCGCGGACGTCATGGGATTCGACGAAACGGAGAAAGCAGAATTCGTCGCCGATCCAACGGTTCCGAAGACGAGCGGCGGCGCGGCCGCGGTGCATCTCCAGCAGTCGTTCCGTGGTCTGCGCGTATTTCAGATGACGCGCACCGTGAGCTTCAGCAAGAAAGGCGAAATCGTCGACGTCAGCGGCGAGAGTGCCGGCATCCCCGACGATCTCGACATTGAGCCGAAGGTAGGCGCCGCCGAAGCCGTGCTCGCGGCCGCGCGTTACATCGCATCACCTCCGCCGGCAGAGCTCGAGCCGGAAGTCGACGCGTTCGGAGAACCGGTCATCGATCCCCCGTTCCTGCTCGGCGACTACACCCCACGCGTGCTCGCTTCCTTCCCGTTGCCCAATCGCCCGACCGTGCTCGAGAAGGGCCCGTTCGCCGACAGTCCCAAGGCGGAGTTGGTGGTCTTCTACACGGCTCCCAATCCGCGCCTCGGCTGGGAGATTCAGCTCACGCTGCCCGGTCTCGTCGCGCAATACGACCTCGTCGTTGCGGCGGATGAGAAAGAGAATCCGGAGATTCTCTTCTGCGACAACACCGTCCGGTCGATTCGCGAAGTCATCGCCAACGTCTACACGAGCCGCCCGGATGTCGATCCGCATCTCGACGTGCGTACGCTCGTCCCTCTCCCCCGCCCGCTGACCGACTATCCGGCCGAGCCGGTGTCGCCGCTGCCGCCGGAATTCCCCTTCGGCTGGGTCGATGACAACGGCACGATCGCTGGCGGCAACAGCACGATCGCGGTGAAGGGTCTCAGCACCGATTCATTCTCGGGCAGCATCGACGACCAGGGCCGCCTCGTCTTCAACGCCGAGGAAGCGACCGGTGACGATCAGAAAGTGGCCAACATCTTTTACTACTGCAATTTCATGCACGACTTCTTCTTTCTCCTCGGCTTCGACGAGAAAGCCGGCAACTTCCAACAGATCAACTTCACCGGGAACGGCCGAGGCGGCGATCCCGTCGTCGCGCGCGCACATCCCGGTGCCGTCATCGGCACGGCGAACATGCTCACGCGCGCCGATGGCGTGAGCGGAAACATGAATATGGGACTCGTCACCCGCTCCGGCCGGCACACCGCCTTCGACGCCGACGTCGTGTTCCACGAGTACACCCACGGCGTCTCGAACCGGCTCGTCGGCGGAAAGCTCGACGCGCTGGCCCTGCAGGCCCCGCAGAGCAAAGCGATGGGAGAAGGATGGAGCGACTTCTTCGCGATCACGGTGCAGAACTTCGGCGCGACCGTCGAGCGCAACGTCATCGGCGATTGGGCCGTCAACAAGCCCGGCGGCCTCCGGCACTTTGCCTACGACGAGAATTTCCCCAATGGCTTCGATAGCCTCGGGCTCTTCAGCAACGAACATGCGCGGGGCGAGATCTGGTGCGCGACGCTCATGCAAATGACTCGCAATCTCGTCGCCGCCCTGGCCGACCGCACGCTCGGCTACCGAATCTCCTGGAGGATCGTTGTCGACGGGATGAAGCTCACGCCTTCCCAACCGAGCTTCCTCGACGCCCGCAACGGAATCCTCAAGGCGCTCGATGCCCTCGGTGGCGGCGCGCCGCTCAGCGATACGCAGCTCATCAATTGCCGGAGAGCGGTGTGGGAGGCGTTCGCCAAGTTCGGGATGGGCATCAACGCGTCCTGTCCGAACGGACAGATCCTCGACATCGTCGCCGACCATACGGTTCCCGAGATCTGAGTCGACTGTGATCGGCGGTGTAGCGTTTTGAGTGCCGATCATAGAGTCGCTTCGGTCACCCCCAAAATCCCCTTCCGTTGACCCAACCTCGGGAACGTTCTACCGTGGTCCGACCGAAGGGGAAATCGTGCGACGCCGTCAAGTTTCGGTCGCGGGTCCGGCGCTGGTTGTAGCTCTGGTCATAGCTCTGGTGCTGGCTCTGACTACGGCTCCGCATCTGGCCGCGCTGCCCGCAGACCGAGCCATCTCGCAGTATGTGCAGCGCTCCTGGACCGTCGAACGCGGCTTGCCGCACGGGACGGTGCGCGGATTTGCGCAGACAAAAGACGGCTATCTCTGGCTGGCCACGTACGAGGGGTTGGTCCGCTTCAACGGCGAGACCTTTCGCGTTTTCGACAAGACTTCCGCTCCCGGGTTGCTGAACTCCAGCATCGACACGCTCTGCCGCACCAGCGACGACACGCTCTGGCTCGGGACATTCGACGGCCTCGTGCGATATAGCGCCGGCCGCTTTCAGACGATCCCCACGCAAACAGACCTCGGCATCATCAAAGCGATCGTGCCCTCCGGCGACGGGAGCGTGTGGGTCGGCACGACGAAAGGAAGAATCATCCACGTCGTCGGCACGCATCCCGAGGCGTTGACGCTGGCGCTGCCGATCAGCCCGATCACCGCCCTGGCCATGACCGGCAAGGCGCTCTGGATCGGCACCGCGCGCGGATTGTTTCGCTACGAGAACGGCAAGCTCGATTCCTGGTCGACGGCGAACGGACTGATCAGCGACGCCGTCGTCACGCTGCTCGCCGACGACGATGGCTCGATGCTCGTCGGAACCGCGACGGGACTCGATCGCATCGCGAATAGCGTCATCACGCCGATCGCCGGACTGCCCGCCGATCAGATCACGGCGCTTCGTCGCGATCGCGATAGGAATCTCTGGATCGGCACGTACGGCAATGGCGTGTTCCGCCTCACCGGCAGGAACATCTCGTCGTTCGGAATCGCCGAGGGACTGCTCAATCCGACCATTCGCGCGATCTTCGAAGACGACGAGGGAAACCTCTGGATCGGATCGCAGAACGGCCTCCAGCAATTGCGCGGCGGCGCGTTCACGACCTGGAACCGGCATCACGGACTCGCCGACGACAACGTGCGCGCGGTGTACGAGGATCGCGAAGGAATCCTCTGGGTCGGCACGGCGACGAGCCTCTATCGCTGGGATCGCGATGCCTGGAGCAAAGTCGACGACCCGCGCCTCGCCAGAATTCTATCGATCGAGCAAGGCCGCGACGGCACGCGCTGGTTCGGCACCGCGAACGGACTCTATCGAACCGTGCGCGGAGTCACGACGCCATTCACGGCATCGCGGGCGCTGCTCAACAACACGATCCGCGACATTCACGAAGATCAGCGCGGCGACATCTGGATCGCCACGACCGACTCCGGCCTCAATCGCATCCGCCGCGACGGATCGGTGGAGAGCTTCGCCAATCGCGGCGGACTCGGGTCGGAGTACGCGATGGCGATCACCGAGACGCCGGACGGCCGCATCTGGGTGGCCACGGGCGGAGGATTGGGCGAATACGACGGGCACTCGTTCCGATTGCACGCCGCACCGCGCGAGCTTCCGTCCAATCGTCTCTTTGCCATCGAGTCCGATGACGATGGAACGATCTGGGTGGCCACCGAGGCCGATGGAGTCGTGCGCTTTCGCAACGGAAGGGCGAAGGCGATCACCGTCAGCGACGGACTGCCGACCGACAAGATCCTCTCGCTCGTCGATGACAAGAAAGGCAATCTCTGGTTCGGCACCGTGCGCGGCGCGTTCGTGGCCTCGCGGCGCGATCTGAACGCTGTCGCCGACGGGCGCAGCTCGCACGTCCCGATCACGTTCTTCGACGAAAACGACGGCCTCGGCAGCCGCCAGTGCAACGGCGCGGCGAACCCCGCCGCCTTCCGCTCGCGCGATGGCAGGATCTGGTTCGCCACAACGCAAGGCGTTTCCGTGTCGACGAGCGCGCGGCCAACCGCGCTCCCGCTGCGCACGCCGGTGATCGAGCGCGTGTCGATCAATGGCAAAGAGACGGCGCCGGACTCGCTGCGTTCCGTGCCGCGTCCCGCCGATCGCATCGAGTTCGAATTCACCGCGGTGAGCTTCGCGATTCCGGAGCGCTTGCGCTTTCGCTACCGGCTCGAGGGATACGATGACGAGTGGATGGACGCCGGCGCGATTCGCGTGGCGTCGTACACGAATCTTCCGGCCGGCGACTATCGCTTTCACGTCGCATCCTCACGCGATGGAGTGCGCTGGCACAGCACGACGCTCCCCTTCAGCCTCAAACCGCTGTTCTACGAGAACGAAATGGTTCCTCGCGCTATGCACGTTCGCGATCGTGGCGCTGCTCCTCGCCGCGCACTCGATGCGCCTGCACCTCACGCACGAGCGCGCGCGCCTGCTGGAGCGTCTCGTCGAAGACCGCACGCGTCAGATCAGCGAAGAAAAAGAGCGCACCGAGCTGGCGCTGCTCGAAGCGGAAGCGGCGAAGCGCGAGGCTGAACGTCACGAGCAGCTCACGGAGCAGGCGCTCGCGCAGGCCGAGGAAGCGAATCGCGCGAAGAGCATCTTCCTGGCGGCGACGAGTCACGAGCTGCGCACGCCGCTCAACGCCATCATCGGATTCTCGGAGATCCTCATCACCCACATCTCCCGCGATCTCGATCCGCGGCACGGCCGGTTTCTGCACAACATTCACACGTCGGGCGAATATCTCCTCGGCATCATCAACAACATCCTCGACCTCTCCAAGATCGAAGCCGGACGCATGGAGATTCATCCGGAGACGATCCTGCTTCGCGAGATGGTCGGCGGAATCTGCACGGTGATGAAGGGCGTGACGACGCTGCGCAGGATCGATATCGAGGTCGAGATTCCGAAAGACGTGCCGATGCTCGAGGCCGACTCGACGCTCGTCAAGCAGATCCTCTACAACCTCATGTCCAACGCCGTGAAGTTCTCGCCAGAGCGCGCCACGGTAACGGTCGCCGCGCGCGCCATCTCCGCCGCCGAGAGTCCGCTCGAAGAAAGCTCGATCGAGATCCTCGTGCGAGATCGCGGCATCGGCATCGATCCGGCCGAGCAGCGGATCATCTTCGAGGAGTTCCGCCAGGCTTCCGGCGGACGCCGGCAAGGCACGGGCCTCGGACTCGCGCTGGTGAAGCGCTTCGTCGAACTGCACCGGGGCATGATTCGCGTCGAAAGTACGCCGGGACATGGAAGCACGTTCATCGTGGTCCTCCCCTGCCTGCAATCGACCACGCTGGCGATGGCGCGCGGCGCGGGATAGGGCGCGAGAGAACTGGTTCACGCGGAGACGCGGAGCGCGCGGAGAAGAGCATTCCAATCTCCGCGCCCTCCGCGTCTCCGCGTGATCACTTCCTTCCTTCCGCCCTGACAGGCATGGACTGCAACCGGTTGCACGACTGTAAGCTTTCGCTTCTTTTCTGAAGTATCATTCCTTCATTCCCGCTCGCCGATCCTCAGATCCTCGGCGAATTTGCGGCCTCCGTGGGGTTCCCTGTATGCACCAGATGAAGGCACTGCCGGTCAGACGGCTGTCATCGATCCTTGCGTCCGTTTCCACGGCGCTCCGTGACCGCTTCGGGCTCACGCGTCTCGCCATTGGCGGCGGCAGCGTGCCGGCTTTGCTCGATCATCTGTTCGCTGGAACCGCGCTGCGCATGCGCGACTTCGACATGATCCTCGTCGCCGATCGTCCGGTCGAACAGGAATTGGCGCGGCGCATCGGCGAGTCGCTCGACTCACCGGAGCTGCGTTTCCTTCCGCGGTACATCTATCCCCGCCGGCGTACGCGCAGCGAGCGCGAACCGGTGGTCGCCGGATGGGGATTGATCTGGGATGGACAGGGCATCGAGGTCGATCTCTCCATCTTTCACAACGACGCCGCACTGGAGCTCAACGGTCTGATGAACATCGACCGCATTCTCATTCCGCTTCCCGCCGACAAGACGTTGAACGAGATCGCGGCGTCGATGCTGATCGCCGGATCAGCGGATGCCGCGATCATGAACGGTCTCGTGCAGGACGCGTGCGGCGGCTATGCGAGCTGGGTACATCGCTCGCCGGCCATCGTGGCCTGGAACGCGATCCACGCCGCGCCGATCGAATGCTCCATGCGCATCGTGCGCGCCTGCGCCGCGAAACTGCACCTCGCCCATCTCCACGCCGAGCTCGCCGATCCGCTGCGCGCGGCGATTCTGTGGGGTCACGAACGCGGCGATCGTTTCCTGCGCGTGCGCGGAATCGTCAAGCTGTTCCACGACGATCGCGCCGGCGCGGAGCTCGAGATGATGCACGCGCTCGGCGCGTTCTCGCACTGGATTCCGGAGATCGGCGAGGTGATCGAGCGCCTCGGGCACGGCGGACTGACCGCGCTCTTCAATCACGCCGATCGCGAGGGAAAACGGGACATCGATCATCACGCCGCCTTCATGCTCGCCGGAGAACAGGGCGGAAACGAAGTGAGCGCGCTACGGCTCGAAGCGCTGCTGCTCAACATGCCCGAGGACCGGCGCGAGCGCGTGCTCGACGAGATCGCGATCGCCGAACCGACCTTCGCGATGCTGGTGAGAAACCAACTGCCGCGGGTGGAACGTCGCGTGCGCACGGTGACGGCGCACGCTCCCGTGAAGCGTCGCGCGAAGCGTCCATCCCCCCCTGTTCGTGCAGCGGTCGCGGCGCCGCGAGCCTGATCGTCGAACCTCTCCGAGCGCAATGAAAAGCTGGAACGCCGTCCGCCGCATTCTCTTCCTCACCGTCTTCATCGACCTGCTCGGCTTCGGCGTCGCCGTGCCCGTACTGGCGTTCTGCGCGAAAGGCTATGGCGCGAGCGGCATGACCCTCGGTCTCATCCTCGGCAGCTTTTCGCTGATGCAGTTTTTCTTTTCGCCGATCTGGGGACGCCTCTCCGATCGCGTGGGACGGCGTCCGGTGATCATGGGCAGCCTCTTCGGAAACGTGATCGGCTTTCTCGTCTTCGCCTTCGCCGCGAGCGTGCCGATGCTCTTCGCCGCGCGCATCATCACCGGCATCGCCGCGGCCAGCATCCCCGCGGCGCAGGCCTACATCGCCGACTCGACGGACGAAGTGAGCCGCGCGAAAGGCATGTCGCTCATCGGCCTCGCCTTCGGCCTCGGCCTCGTCCTCGGTCCGCCGCTCGGTGGAATCCTGGCCAGCTTCGGCACCGATCTGAAAGTCGCGGCGAATCTGCTGCCCGGCGCTGCCGCTGCCACGCTGTCGATGACGGCGCTCTGTATGGCGATCTTCGCGTTGCCGGAATCGCTGCAGCGCGATGCGAATCGTCCGCAGCGGCGCTGGTCGCCGTTCGATCACGAATCGTGGGCGATCTTCTTTCGCCTTCGCGATCTCCGCCTCGCCGGCGGTTCGCTGGCGGTGATCATGTGCACGCTCGCGTCGCTGGCGCCGATCCTCGTCCTCGTCGGCCGCGACCGCTACGGCCTCAGCGCGCGCGAAGTCGGCTATCTCCTCGGGCTCATGGGCATCGTCGTCGTGTTGCTGCAGTTAACCGCCGTCGATCGCCTTTCGCGAAAACTCGGCGACGTCACCGCCGGCATGATCGGCGCCGGATCGCTGCTCATCGGCCTGCTGCTCGTCCCCATGTCGACCTCGCGCGTCGTCCTCGTCCTCGCCACGTGTCTCATGGGCGTCGGACAAGGACTCTGCAATCCCTCGCTCAGCTCCTACATCAGCAAGATCGCGCCGGAATCGCATCGCGGCGGAATCCTCGGCGTCGCGACCTCGCTCAACGCACTCGCGCGTGTGATGGGCCCGCCCATCGCCGGATTCGCCTACGACGTCTTCCACACGGCCGGCGCATCGTTGTCCGAGGCGATCATCGTGGCGATTGGAATCGCGCTGTCGCTGCGATTGATCGCGCGGCGCCAGCCGGTAGCAGAAGCGACGTAACGGCGCGGGGCGCGCGCCAGCCCGGTCGTTCCCTGGTCAGACATGACAAAAAATCAGTCACGTCTGGCATTGGACGCGAATCCTCCGAAGTGCGTACACTCATGACTACGGTCTTCCATCATCACGCATCTTGCTATGCTATCGGTTCACTGTCACGATCCTCACAGCAACCAAAAGACTCCAAACTTTGCGATAGGCGCCAAATGACAGCTTACAGAAAGAGTTCGCTTCACTGGGGCCTGATGCTCGCATACGCCACAATCGCCTTTGCTCATGGAGACGCCGCGGAAAACCGCGTATCCGTCAATCGCCAGTCTTTCAATCCTACACTCGGCGACACTGTGTCGATCTCAGTCGCAGCCCCGGAGTCGTCGCGAATATCCATTGAGGTCATGGACCGCGATGGAAAAACGGCACGCTGGCTCGCAAAAGACGAACCGACCAGTGGACAGTTTGTAGCGACCTGGAATGGACGCGATCTCGACGGTGCAATCGTCCCAGACGAAGCTTATTCCTTCAGGGTGAGTGTCATGTCGGGCACCCAACGCTGGACCTACTTCCCCGCATCGAAGAAGCCGAGAGTGTTCTCTGTTCAGGCGCGACGCTACAGCCGTCGTGACGCGGCACTTCTCTATGAACTGCCGACGGCCGCCCGCATTCACGCTCAGGCGGGCTCAGCAACAGTTGACGACAAAACGAAATCTTCTAAAGGACTCGTACTCAAGACTCTAGTCAATCGAGAACCGCGACCCGCGGGAGCAATCGTGGAAAGCTGGAATGGTTTCGACGAGAGCGGAGAGATCTATGTTCCAGACCTGCCGCAGTTCGTCACGGCAATCCTCGCGACAGAACTCCCCGAAAACTCGGTCATCGCCTTTGGCAACCGTACTCGTTCGTTTCTCGACCTTGCTGCCGCCGCCACGGAAACACTACTTCGGCACAGCGACAGGGGTGATCACCACCGTCACCAAGGCCTGCACTCGCTGGACGATGTCTCGCCTACACTACGCGTTACACCTCTTAACGGGACTTGGGACGATAAGACCCACACCTGGATGATTCAGGATGAGACGCTTCGCTTCCAGGCGCGACTGGAAGGACCAACAGCCTCTCGCGTGGGCCGCCAGCCCGGCAAGGTGCTCGTCTTCTTGGATTACGTCCAAGTCATGGAACAACGACTGCGACAACCGTCCGAGGCGATCGAGTTGCGCCTCCCCTTCGGATCCGAAACCTCACATGTGGTATCCGTCAACTGGCAGAGTGACTATGGCCCTCTCGCCCCAAATTCGATCCGCGTTGCCCTTGCCGCGAGTCGAAACTCAGCTCCCGGTTCTGAGGCTCCATCGCCGACCAATTTACGCAAGGAACAATAGTAAAGAGGCCGACCCTTTGTTACGTCCATTCTTTGTCCGCCCGAAATCTGCTCTCGCAGCCTTCGCGCTCTGTGTGTTGGCCGCGACTGCCGGCGCGCAAACTCCGACCGCATCGCCTTCTTCGTTCGTGCAAGGGAACGAGTCCTTTCTGCAGATCTCGCTGTCGAACCTCATTTCAACCGACACCGCTCTCGTAACGTTCATCGAGCCCGGCGGAACCTCGACGCTCGAGGCGCAACTGGTGACCGACGGGTTTCTGGTTGTCTGGGTGCCGGACAGCGCAATGAACAACCCCGGCACTTACAGCGTTACTATGGACGTTACACACAATGGAACCACGACGGCTTACGGCCCACTGCAGATCTCGGTCGTCATGTCGCCCGATCCTTCAACACTTCCACCTTCCTTGACGCTTCCGGAAGTGTTGACCGCCGAAGCAACGACCGCCGCGGGCGCGACGGTCTCGTTGACTGGCACCGCCAGCGACGGAGCACCGGTGACCTGTGTCCCGGCCTCCGGTTCGACGTTTCCACTCGGATCGTCGAACGTCAACTGCTCGACGAACAGCGCGTCCGGGTCGTTTCAAGTCTTCGTTTACGACACTGGCCGTCCAGTGCTCACCGTGCCCGGCGATATCTCCACATCACGGCCCGTCGTCACCTTCGCGACGACAGCGACGGACGCGATCGATTCATCGCCGACTGTCGCGTGCAATCCCGCTTCCGGCTCTAATTTCCCTCTCGGAACCACCGTCGTCGAATGTACGGCCACGGATCAATTTGCGAACTCCGACTCCCGCCCCTTCCGCGTTACGATCACCAACGGCTCTCCCGTGGTCATCGCGAATCTGTCCGTAAGCGAACCCTATTTCAGTCCGAACGCCGACGGCAGCAAAGACCTCACGACGGTCTCCGCCAACGCAGCGTCTGTCGACACGGCGTGGGCGATCAACGTCACTGCTCCCTCAGGAGCAACCGTTCGTTCAGCTTCCGGACTGGGCACCGCGCTTGCGTTCGCATGGGACGGCCGGGACGGCAGTGGGGTCGTCCAACCCGATGGAACGTACGGTATCTTTCTCACCGCCAACGACGGGATCTACAGTGCTTCGGCGGTGTCTTCGACCGTCATCGATCGAACCGCTCCCACGGGCACGATTCTCGCGCCTTCGTCCGGCCAAACGTTTTCGAACGTACGGCAAAGCGGAAGCACGACCTCGGTGACGGGAACCGCAACCGACACCAATCTCCTTGACTGGAATTTGAGGGCCGGAATCACCGGTGAAACGCAGAGTGCGTTCGCTGGTGGAACGACCGCCGTGAACAATGCTGCCTTCGGATCATGGCCGATCGCCGATCTAGTCAACGGATCCTACGACCTGACTCTTCTCGTTCGCGATCGAGCCGGAAACGCGAGTTCGTTGACGACGACAGTGACTGTCGCCCACTTTTCCGTGACGCAGGGCGCCTACGAGCTCAACACGGCAACCGGCCAGCCCATAACCTACACGTCGGTCGTACCCTTTCCTGTCACTCAGACGATGACGGTCCGCAACGCGGCGGGCGTCGCCGTGCGCACTCTCGTAAATGAGGCGAGAGCTGCGGGCACATACACCGATACCTGGAATGGCCGGGACGACGGCGGTGCAATCCTGCCTGACGGGCCCTACTCCTATTTCGCAACAGTCGCGGAAGGATCAAACCTGCTCATCTGGGACCTCTCGAATCAGATGCGTTCGTCCACGGACACTCAACTCCCTTACCCTTCGTGCTCTTCGAAGGCACTACCCTCTGGTCTGTGCTTTTCACAGTCACAGTCTGGGTTCACCTACGATCTATTCGCCAATGACCCTTTGAAGATTCAATACTCTGTCGCTGAGGCTTCCCGAGTATCGGTCGTCTTCACGAGCCTATCGGAGACACTTGGAAATTGCACGGGCGTTGAAGTCTGTGTGATCAACGGCGAATATCAAGCAAGCGGATCGCACGTGGTTTCATGGCCCGGTGTCTTTTCGACCGGCGTTTTTGCGGCGACGCCTCCGAAACTGACCGTCGTTCGTAAAACGAGCACCTTTCCAAAAAACGTCGTCATCCTCTACGGCTCCGGATCGGGCGCCGAGGTCAAGAATCTGGCACTCACGCCCTCTGTCTTCAGCCCCGAAAGCGGACCGATGACCATCGAATTCGATCTCACGACCAATCCGAACACCAATGCTACGGTCACGATGCAAATGGTCCGGCAGGCGGCAAACGGCTCCCCGATATCGACGCTGCAGACGATCACTCTTCCGCCTCAGAGTCCCGGTCACGTAACCTACGTCTGGGATGGCAAGGCCGTTGGCGGCCATTGGATCGCGCCCGGAGAATACGCACTGCTCGTTGAAGCGACTGGCAACGGCGTCTCCTCCCAGGCCAGATCACGATTTGCTGCGATCTATTGAGGTGCATGAATGACTCCGTGGAACAGACTTCCGGGCGCTCTCTCTCGGTTCGCGCTCATCCTGGCTCTGGCGATCATGCCAGCCGGTGTTCGCGCGGATTTCTGCGCGCCGCCGGCGCCCACGCCGAATGATGCACCACCGCAGCCGGACAACTCACCGACCTGCGGTCAACGCGAGTGCAAGACCTGCACGGCGTCACCCTGCTTTGCGAAAACCGGCGTTTACACCATGGACGCCACCGATCTGCAGATCCTGACGATCGGATTCCCTCTGACAGTCTCCCGCACTTATGAGAGCTCGAGAGTCGTCGATGGCGCTCTCGGCTACGGCTGGCGATCGAATCTCGGCGCACGCCTCTATTACGCAACCTACCTTGTCGCCGCACCGTCCACCGTCTGGAAAGAGGCGGTCCTCGTGATGCCGGACGGAGAGTCGTATCGCTTTCGTGAAGAAGCCAACGGCTCCTTCACTCCTCCCGCCGGTCGCCGGGACACGCTGACCAAGGCCGGTGACGGCACATTTACGCTCACGATTCAGCGTACGAACGTACGCTACTCGTTCGCCGCGGACGGTGCGCTCCTCTCTATCAAGGACGACTACGGCAACACTCTACGATTCACCCTGGACTCGGCGCGTCGTGCCGCGCGTGTCGACGATGATTCCGGAACCGGCCGCTTCCTCATCCTCACATGGAACCCCGCGGGACGGTTGTCGTCCATTCAAGACAACGCCGGTCGCGTCATATCGTACGGCTATGCGGCCAATGGAACGTTGACGAGTGTGACCAACCCCGCCGGCCAGTCCACGTTCTACGCCTACGAGCAACGGCGGTTCGCCCCGCTCCTCATCCAGGCAAAGGATCACTGGAACCGCGTACTGACGAACGTCACATGGGATTCCACGGACCGCGTGGCGATCTACACCGAATTGGGCGAAACCTACACCATGGCCTACGTGCCCGCGGCCGGCGGCAATCCCGCGAGCACGATCAAGTCCCATTCTAGGGGCAGCCAGACGATCCTGTACGACTCGAACGGGCTCGTGACGTCACGCGGAGGCGAGACCACTACCTACACTGCCGATGGAGACGTGCTTTCCTCGGGAGCCGCAAGCTACACGTATGTCAATGGCCGCGTCGCAACGGTCTCGTATGGCGGCGACGTCACATTCCACTACACGTACGACCTCACCTATCCCGACAAGATCGCGACGGTCGAGCCTCGCATGGCCAACAATACGTCGCTCTATCACGGACACTGGCTCGGCTGGAAGTACACGTACTATGCGCCTGGCGACACCGCAAACGGCGCACTCGCGGGCGCACTCAAGCAGGTCGATCGGATGGCCTTTCAGCATCAGAGCCAGACGATCCTGACGACGGGCGATCCTGTCGCTGTTTACGCGCAGTACTCGTACTATCCTGACGGACGGGTCAAGAGATCCTGGAATCGAACCGACGGCGAGATGACCGCGTACTACGACAACACGACCAACACAAGCTCCGTTGTCCGCCCGCCCAACACCATCGGCGGGCTCGACCGGCCCACGAGTTACGCGTTCGATTCGTTGGGGAGAACGCTCTCCGTTACCGATCCCCTCGGCAATGTCACATCCTATGAGTACGATGTCCTGGATCGCGTGAAGAAAGTGACCCTGCCGCGGGCGTCCACGAGCTCGACGCTCGACTTCGTTACAACCTTCACCTACGACAACGCCGGCCCGAATCCTGCCCTCACCTACGTTCACACAACCGATCCCAACGGCCGGCTGACCAGGCAGGGATATGACGCGTTCGGACGCTTGGTCGAATCGATCGACGCCGGCGGACACGCGACGCTCTATGGCTATACGAACGGACTTCTGACCTCCATCACCGACGCCAACGGAAACGTCACATCGTACGACTACGACGCGCTTCGCCGTCTGTCGAAGACGACCTTTCCCGACGGAAAGTTCGAATCGTACAGTTACCTCGCCGACGGGAAGTTGAGCTCAAAGACCGACCGGAAGGGCGTCCAAACCACGTACGGCTACGATTCCTACGGCCGCATGGTGTTGCAGACCACCGCCGCTCAGTCCCGAACCTTTACCTACCTCGGACAAAAGCTCACGTCGATCTCTGACAGCTATGGCGCCGGAACCGACAACACCAACTACACCTACGATCCGAAAACGTTTCTGACGCTTTCCGAAAAGCAGGGCGTGGGCCTGGGAACGGTGCGCGGAAGCATCGACTACACCTGGGCAACGAGCACCGACCTCCTTGCCAGCTACAAGGTCATCGATGGCGATGCACCTGCTGGCGACACCCAGACCGTCGACTACGGCTATTACGCCGACAACTCCATCGCCGACATCCACTGGACCCGCGGTCCCGGCCTGTACCGCTACACCTACAATGGCAACGGACAGCCGGCGAAGGTCACCTTTCCGAACGGCCAGACGCGAAACTTCACCTACGATAGCCAGGGACGCCTGACCAAAATCGCAAACCTGCTCGGCGCGGCGAATCTGGCCACCTTCGACTACGAGTACGACAAGGACAACGATACCGGCTTCTTCACGGTTCTCGGCCAACGGACGAAAGCGACCGCCGACGTGCCCGCGCTCAGCTCCGTCAAGACGAAAAGCGAGTATTTCTACGACGCCGACTATCAGCTCACCCGGACGCGAACGACCACGACTAGCGCGACGGAACAGTCCTGGACGTACGATGCGATCGGGAACCGCCTGACGCAGACGGCAGGGGCCACCACTACGTCGTACACCTACGCGAAGAACGGCACCAACCCGAACAACAGCGCCCGCCTTGCCGTCGCGGGACCGGACCCGGTATCCCACGACTTCAACGGCAACATGACCACCCTCGGCGCCACCGCCTACATCTGGGACTCTCTCGACCGCCTGAGAACGCGCACCACCGGACCGAACTCCTACACATTCAGCTATGACGGACAGGATCGCCGAACAGGGATCAACTACGAGTCCACCAAGTTCATCTACCAGGGCCTGAACGTAGTGGACATGTCCTACCAAAAGTCTGGTGGATATTACCGGTCAAACTACCTCTTCGGACCCGGCATCGACGAGCCGCTGGCGCGTGTCGACGGCACCAATGTCACCTACTACTCGGTCGACGACCTCGGCTCCGTGATTTTGCTCACCGATGACGCCGGCACAGTCAAGAACAAATACTCTTACGGCTCCTGGGGCGAGCCCCTCACGGCGACGGAGCCGCTGATTCAGCCTTTCCGGTACACGGGGCGTGAATCAGTTGTGTTGGACGCGGGGTTTGAAAGACAATATTACTATCGGGCGCGATCAATGGTGCCGGGAATCGGCCGGTTTATCAGTGAGGACCCGATGACACGGAGTTTCGGGCGCAACTCCTATATGTACGTGGGCAATTTGCCAATTTCGGCCACGGACCCACATGGTGAAACCAGTTGGGATCGTCGTTGCGGCCTGCCGGACGCGTTTTGGGATTGGTATCACCGACGTATCAAGCGGCCTGGGGATCCGGATTTGACTTGCGAGGAAGCTCGCGAGTGGTACGACGAGTGGATTCAAGAAGGTAGGCCCGATCTGAGAAGGCGCCGACGTCCAGAGTCGACCGATCCCGCTGAAGAGTTCGGCGGGGCGGAGCGCCGTTGCAGTCTCTGTGATCTTGCTCGTCCGACAAACTGGCCGGCCGTAGCAGGAAGTGCGCTCGTTGCGACAGCAGTACAAACGAAGCGATTTTGCCGACTGGTTCGGCAAGCCATCGAGGATGCCGGCGGACGCCAGTCGTGCACATGTGGGGTACGTTGACGTGAAGCGTTTCGTCGTCTCTCTCGATCTTTTCTCCTCGTCGCGCAGTCTCGTCGACCTGCGAATGCTTTTCGATGAGAACGGGTCCGTCGACTCTTTCGATCGTGACGATCTATCAGTACCGAAAGGAGTTCAACGATATTCGTTGTTGCGCATTCCGTCCTCCGAACCCGACTCCGAAACTCCCAATACCCACGTCGCTTCTTTACACGCCGCCATTACGAAGATCGCGAAAATTCTACAGGAATCCTCGCCGAAAGACGTGAGGGCAGTCCTGAACGTTGCAGTGTTCTTCGATACAGCGAATGCATCCTTCGATCTGTCGGCATCGCTACAGAGCAATCTGGCGATGCCTATCGATATATCGATTTCGATTTACCCGGTTGAGGTTGAGTGTTCAATCGATTCGTGATGCCACCGCCTTCATTCTTATGTCAATCGTTGGGTTCAGCTAGAGATCGGCGATAGAGTGTGTGTGGGGCTGGTCGACCAGGACCAGAGAATACGGCAGCGTTAGTCCAAGTGAGCCATCGCCGCACAGATGCAATGTTGGCACGTTGACAGTCACTTGGCCGGGTTTAAGAATTGCCCGTGATTCATGCGTTTTTGTTCTTGGATGTGGAACTGGCACGGCGACCTGGGGTTTCATTTGCCCGAAGGCCACAAATTCCAGAGTGGCGGGCGACATCTTCCTGTTCGGCACGGCGTCGCTATTGGGGATGCTTGTCGTCACCGGATGTGGAAATTGCAGAGACACGGTCGTCGACAAAAGCAGCTTGCTGGCCAGGAAGTCGCGTTACATCGGCGGGTATGTGGAAGCGTCTCTGGTTACTCGGTGAGTATCGCTCCTCCAAATCTCAACATGGAGGGCCATGCGGATGATTACGAACCGTTTTCCATGGGTTGCGACTGCGACCGCCCGGAGGCAAAACCACCTGTTGCAATTCAGATCAAGCCAGACGGTCGATTGGTGATCGTCTACGTTCCAGGCGAACGTGGAGTATCGAAAAACGGCGCACTCAGCAGGCGGGGATCACAATCGAGTACAACACCTATTCTGGCCGGTCCCCGCACGCGAAGTGAGCTTTTTGCATGCGGCTCGCTTCACCTCCTCGATGGGGTAGCCGACTTTGGTGGATGAAGGCCTGCTCGTCGCGCACGACGAGTACGAGGACCGGCGCCAGAGGCACCCAGCGAGCACCTCGCAGAAGCACGTCCGCCGGCATGGAAGTGAAGCGCAGGCTTCCAGCCTGCCGATCCCCCGGCATCCTGCCGGGCCGCGCTCGCGAGGAAGGTCGGGCCGGCTGGAAGTCGGCGGACCGGCAGGCTCGGAAGCCTGCGCTCCATTCAACCCATCCGATAGGAAATCCTCCTGATCGTCGCCTTCCTGAGCGACAATCCTCTCATCCACATATCAATGATCTGCCGGCTTCGCCGCCGGCATGGGGAGGAACCGATGAAATCGGGACAGAGGCTCGGGCTCTGCTTGTTCCTGTCGTTCACGATCGCCGGCTTGGCGCAGGCGCAGGCCACGGAATCCGCGACTCGCCTCGCGCGTGCGTCGTGGACGGCGACGATGAAGGCGAGTCCGGGGAAGACTCCGCTGGAAGTGCTCGACAGTCTGCTCTTCCCCGTCGATCAGACCATCTCGCTGCCCGCGGGAAAGATGGCCGCGATCGCGGGATTCCTGCTCTTCAAAGACGCGACCTACGGGAGCTGGACGCACGATCGTTATCCGCGCACGAACGACATTCGCCTCACCGGGCCGTACCTCGAAGCGGATCCCGTTCTCGGACCGCTGCTCCAACAGGACGGCGCGGCCTACATGACGCACTCGCGCGTGCGCGTCTACTACTCCGATGGCGTCGTGCAGTGGTTGAAGAACGATCGCAAGGGCGAGATCCCCGATGGCGAGATGATCATCAAGGAGATGTTCACCGGGAATCCCGATCCCTCGCCGGCGAATCATCCCGACACGATCACCGGCTACGCGACGATGATCCGCCAGAAGCATGCGTCGAAGGATGGCTGGCTCTGGTTCATCTGGTTCGTCAACATCGAGCCGCCCGTGCCGCCCTTCGCGCAGTTCGGGATGTCGTTCTGCCTCTCCTGTCACGCCTCGGTCGACAACAGTCAGATCACGTTCGTCGACTACGGCAACATCACCGGCGAGAAGCCGTCCAGCGACACGTACGTCATCAACCCGAAAGCATCGACACCGACGCTCGCCGCGAAGACGGCCGTCACGAGCCGGAACACGTCGCCGCATCTCGGTGCAGCGCGCGGAACGGGAGACGCCGAGGCGATCGCCGAAGCGGAGCACGGCGCGGCGCTCACCAGCATCCCGCTCGATCTGATCTTCAACCACGTCGTCGCGCAGCCCGGCGCCGACGGTAAGAACAAGAACGCGTTTCTCACCAGCGACGCCTGCGTCGGCTGTCACGACGCCAGCTATCTCCAGAACAATCGCATCCCGATGATGATGCACGCGGTCTCGAACGAGGCCATTTACGGAAAGGGCGCGCGGCCGACGTACTTCAACCTCTCCGAGTGGAGCGAGTGGAACGGCTCGCTGATGTCGCAGTCGTCACGCGATCCGGTCTTTCTCGCACAACTCGAATTCGAGCGCGCGCTGCGTCCGGCCTACAAAGACTCCACCAGCGATTTCTGTTTCAGTTGCCACGGCGCGATGGGCCAGCGGCAATTTCACCTCGACGGCAAGCCGGGATTCTTCACACCCGACATCATCCAGGCGACGCCGCCCGATCTTCCCAATCCCGCGCTGACGGACAAGGCGCGCTACGGCGCGCTCGCGCGCGATGGCGTGTCGTGCATGGTCTGCCATCGCATCACGCCCGAGGGACTCGGCACCGAAGCGAGCTACAACGCGCAATTCAAGACCGGACCCGCGCACGAAGTGTACGGTCCGTTCGACGGCAAAGCGGCAGATGGTCAGCCCGCGAATCCCGTGAAGACCGTGCCGATGGATCAGGGACTGGGGATTACTCCCGGCTTCGGACCCGTCATCGGCCAGAGCAAACTATGCGGCTCCTGTCACACCGTCGAGCCGCCGATCATTCCGCTCACCGTCGGCAAGAACGGACCGGTTCTCTCCGGCAAAGAGGCCGACAGTCGCTTCAAGCGTTCCCACGAACAGACGACCTATTTCGAATGGCTCAACAGCCAGTACAGCGACGAAGCGGGAGTGAAGCCGACCAGCCAGTCGTGCGCCGATTGCCACATGCCGGACTATTTCGGGACGGAGGACAACAAGCTCGCGTTCCAGATCGCCAATGTCGAAGACGGAACGTTCCCGATCGTCGCCACGCGCGACAAACCCGACAACATCACGCTCGACGCACGCTCCCCGTTCCGCCGCCACACGTTGACCGGCATCAATCTCTTCACCATGCAGCTCTTCCAGCAGTTCAGCACACTCCTCGGACTCTTCCCCGGCGATCCCTACATCACGATTCCGCCATCCATCTTCAGTCCCGTCGATCGGATAACGCTCGCGCAGAGCGAGGCTTACGCGCTGTCGCAAAAGAGCGTCGCCGTTTCGATCGCACCGCCGGTCGAGAAGGACGGCACGCTGACCGTCAAAGTGAACGTGAAGAATCTCGCCGGGCACAGTCTCCCTTCGGGAGTCGGATTCCGTCGCGCCTGGGTGAATCTCTCCGTGCTCGATCCGGGCGGCAATGTTCTCTGGGCTTCCGGCCGCGCGAATGCCGACGGTGTGCTGGTCGATGAACGCGGCCTGCCGTTGAAATGCGAAGAGAGCGATCGCTGGCAGGACCTGCAGCCGGACTTGAAAGAGATCACACGACAGGATCAGGTGCAGATCTACGAAGAGCGCGACGTCGACGAATCGGGTCTTCTGACGACGAGCTTCCTGAGCCTCTTCAAACGGATCAAGAACAATCGCATTCTTCCCGCCGGCTGGAGCCCCACCGGACCTCACGCCGACAAGACGCGGCCGGTGAAGCTCGGCGGCGATCCGGTCGCAAAACCCGACCAGATCGGCTTCGACGAGATCACGTACAAGATTCCTTCGCGCGCGATCCCGTTCGGGATGTCGATCCGCGCCGAAGTCTTCTATCAGGCGCTGCCGCCCTATTACCTCAACGAACGGAGTCGCACGCAGGGCGAAGCTTCCCAGCGCCTCACCGCGCTGACCACGAGTCTCAAGTTCACGAGCAACACGTCAGCGGCACCTTCGAAGATTCAGGGATGGCGTGTTTCCCTCGGGAAGTCGACGCAATTGCGTCCGCAATCACAACGGTAATCGAGGCAACGACGATCACAAACGCATAACGACCGAGCGCGCTCTGTATCTCTTTTCGTCCTTCAACGACTGAAGGACGAAGATGAGCACGGATCCTGCTGCCTCTGCGACTCACGCACTCCTCGACGAGGAGACGCTTGATGAACTGCGCGCTCTCGGCGATCTCGCTTTCTACCGCGACTGGCGCGTCCTGCTTACGGCTTCACTCATCACCGCCGCCGATCACCTCCTGCGCGGCATCGTCCTCCCGGAGTCGGTGTACGGCATCGCATCGGTCTCGATCTGGCGCACGGCCGAGCATGTCGGCTGGGTGCTGTTCGCGGATACGTTTCTGATCACGTCGTGCGTCCAGAGCACGCGCGAGATGTGGGACATCGCCATCAAACGCAATCAGCTCGAAAAGACCGCGGAGCGGATCGAGGCGATCGTCGTCGAACGAACCGAGGAGCTGCGATCGAGCCAGACGGACCTCGCCGGCGCGCGCGACACCGCTCTCGAAGCGGCGCGGCTCAAGTCGGAGTTTCTCGCCAACATGAGCCACGAGATCCGCACACCGATGAACGGGATCATCGGTCTCAGTCATCTCCTCATGGATACGCAACTCGATGCGACCCAGCGCGATTACGCGGAGACGGTCGTCTCCAGCGCCGACGCCCTGCTGACGATCATCAACGACATCCTCGATCTCTCGAAGATCAGGCCGGCAAGCTCTCGTTCGACGAGCTCGAATTCAATTTGCAGGAGGCATTCGAAGGAACGATCGAGATGCTCGCGCCCGCGGCGAGAATCAAGGGACTGGAGCTCGTGGTCAACATGCCGCCCGACGTTCCTTCCGCGATGCGCGGCGACCCGGGACGGCTCCGTCAGGTGCTGACGAATCTCATCGGCAACGCGATCAAGTTCACCGAACTTGGAGAAGTACGCGTCGAGGTCGCGGCGGCGCGAAACGAAACGCTGACGACGGTCCGCTTCGACATCATCGACAGCGGAATCGGAATCAGCGAGGCCGGCCGCGAGCGGCTGTTCCAGACCTTCAGTCAGCCCGACGGATCGACCACGCGCAAGTACGGCGGCACCGGGCTGGGACTGGTGATCGCGCGCCAGATCGTCGAGCAGATGGGCGGCGCGATCGGCGTGGAAAGCACCGAAGGCTTCGGCTCGCACTTCTGGTTCACGGTGAACCTGCAGGAGTGCGCAATCGCAACGAACGATTCTTCCTCCGGCGATCTGCGCGGCCTGTCGGTGCTCGTCATCGACGCCAACGCCACCAGCCGTTCGGTGCTCCAGCGTCAGTTCGAGTCCTGGGGAGCGACGCAGGAATGCGCGCCGAGCGCCGCCGACGGCAGGCGACGCATTCTCGACGCCGCGCTGCGCGGCCAACCATTCGACGTGCTGCTCCTCGAGCAGCGGATGCCCGACGTCGATGGACTCACGCTTTGGAGGTCGATCCGCGACGAAGATTTCTGCAGCTCGCTTCGCGCGATCCTTCTCTCATCCGCGGGCGCCGCACTTACCGCGGACGACCTGCGGATCGATCGTCTCGAGGCCTGTCTGATGAAACCCGTGCGCCGCTCGCGATTGTTCGAAGCCCTGCACCGCCTGAGCACAACGCGCGACGCTCGTCGGCAAGATCATCGCCGACCAGCGCGTCGAGATCCATCGCAACGGCAAGGTCTTCAGTGACATCGACACGCCTGCACTCATCATCGAAGAGGGCGCGGTGATGACTACCTTCCCAAGCCGCTGAAGCTCGCCGCACTCGACGAGGCTCTGCGGCCGGCGCGGCCACTCTTCGCCCCCGTGGCCGAGTGAGCTCGCATCCGTCCCCGCCGTCGGATATTCGTACACGTGCCCGGACTCAATACGCATCGTCAAATCGAGGTTTTCGTCCAACTCATTGTCTTTCGACGACTTAACCAAGTTTCAGACCTTGGCGGGCTCGTTGATCTATCTATTAGCCGAGAGGCAAAAGGCAATGAACCGAATCCTGGTAGTCGACGACGATCCCTTCATCCTTGAATCCATCCTCGACCTCTTCCAAATCGAAGGTCTCGAGAGCGTAGCCGCCCAGGATTGCGCGACCGCCGAGGAGCTCATGCAAAACGAGCACTTCCCGGTCATCCTCGCCGACCTCCGCGTTCGCACCGAAGCGGAAGGACTCGGATTGCTCGAGCACATCCGGCGCGTCTCGCCAGAGTCCGCGGTCGTAACGATGACCGGCATGGCGGACGAAGTCATCGAGAACCGCCTGCGCGAGCTCGGCGCGCGCATTGTTCTGTTCAAGCCGGTCGAGGCCGATGTCCTCATCTCCCTCGTGCGTGAAATGCTCGCGGAGATCGAAGCGTCGGCCGCCTTGCTGCAGAACGACGACATCGAGCTCCTGCACGCCACCGTCACGCCGAAACTGCGAGCGATCGCCTTCCGCCGCTACGGATTCTCCGGCGAAGAAGCCGACGACCTCGTGCAACGCGCCTGGCTGCTCTATTTCGAGAAAAAAGCGGCGATCCGCGCCGCACAAGCCTGGATGACCGGCACGATCATGAATCTCTGCAAGCAGGAGATCCAACAGCGCTACCGCCAACGCGCTTACGACGACCACAACGACGCCACGCAGGAAGTCTCATCCGACGCCCACGACGCGCGCATCGCGATCGAACAAGCCCTCAGCGTCCTCGACGACCGCGGCCGCGAGCTCTGCACCCGCATCGGCCTCGCCGGCCAGTCCTACGAGGAAGTCGCCGCGTCGATGAACCTGCCGATCGGCTCGATCGGGCCGCTGTTCATCCGCGCGAAGAATCGGATGCGTGCGCATCTCACGATGGCGAAGGCGGCATGAAGGGAGGGACGCACGATCACGAGCGAGCGGGAGTGCGTCGCTCCCTTCGCTCCGTCCGCGCCCAGGCAGTCGGCGCGAACTTCGCCCTAACAATCGTCCGTTCGACATCATTCACAACTCATCGCGATCGCTAGTTACGCTGCTCCCGCGAGGCTATCCGCCCTTCCAGTCAGCAACACCGACGCTGGAGCTTACCGTTTCCACGAGTGCGCTCCACCTCCGCCAACCACACGTGCGGCGGCCGGACCGAAAAGCCGGGCCACGTCAGCGTCAACGTATAGTTGTGGGCGGCCAGTCATACTCATTCTTGGAGCCGCTCCGCTTCCTTGCCGGCAGCGAGACTAAAGCGCTTATCGCGATTGTGATAATTATTCCAGAACGTAGTGGTAATGAGTTGATCGTTCGTCTGAAGGCGTACGACAGAGCCCGTGAGCTTCTCGTGCAGTTTAAGATAACCGGGCCGGGATTCGTGATGACGAATCTCATACTCCATGTCGTTTGTGAATATCCGCCTAAGGAGCTCTGACACTTCACTCGTACTGTCGCTGACAATCGATCCAACCGCAACACCCGACCGGAAGTCAATAAGCCTGGAGAGCGGGTGCACGTCACGGTAAAACGTTGTTTTGACGCCTTTATCGCAGTAGAAGACAACTGGCTTACCTAGGCTCAGCGCCATCGCCGCCTCTGCATCCTTACCGTAGCTCTCTTTCTCGCCTTCGCAGTAGATTAGAACCTTTGCGCACTTCACCATGAGGCACTCAATCAATCCTTTGTCTTCGTGTCCCTTAGCAGCGCTCATTGTGGGATCGAAGTACCGCAGGTGAAGCTCTTCGAGCCTATCATCGCCAAATATCAACTCGCACGCATCAGCCATATCCCTGAAGTTCTGCCGACTGCGCATGCTGGTCGCCACGTAGACGTCGAGATCGTTTACCATCGAGAGATAGAGCTCGGTATTTCTTGACGCCCTCTGGCGCGCCCCATAGAACCGCTCGAACTGCTCTTCGAATCGGCGACTGAACTCGCCCTCGTCGGTAAGCGACGCATCAAGCACGTCATCGAACGAAAGTAACAACTGTGTACGATCGTTGCCATCAGACATTCCTTCAAGGAGTTGCCGAAAGGTTGTAGGCGCACCATTGCGTTGCCGCAGTGCTGCGAGCAGCCGGTCGTGGGCGACAGCTTTATCCTCTGGAATATCGCCGAATGTCTTGCAGACCATTTCAGAGATTAAATATCGGTCATCCTTCGCGATATGCTGAAGAGCAAGAGCGGGTCCACGTAACGAGATCGCGGCAGTATCAAATCGCTTCTGTTTGAAGAACTCCTTTATTGTATCGAGGCTCTTCGACCGAAGAAACTCGTACGCAGCCGTCACACTGCCAAAGTAAAGGAGACCGTCAACGAATAGGCGGTACAGCCCCCAACGAAGGTGATCGTGCGACACTACAGTTTGCGCATCATCAGCGATAGCGGCTTCATGGTAGTAGGGCAGCTTCACGACGTCGTACGGATGCTCGGGCACGAACCGCCAGTAGTAAGTAAAAAAGCCATCTGACATACTTCCAGCGCGCGAAAGTACGAATAACTGATTTAACTGAACCTTGCTGATCGGCGCGCCACCGAGACCGCCGAGCACGGAAACGACATCGTCGGGCATAGAGTCGCATACCAGAGCGCCGACACCCGAATCGCCACACCGAAACAGTTCGTATTCCGCCAGAAGTCGCTCTTTGTCCATGGTGGATTGTCCTACCCGGCTAATGTGATCGTCAACGTACCCACGTCAGACGTCGCGTGGTTGCAGAAACATCCGCCTCGCTTCGTTTGGCCGCCTGGCGGGTTCCCCGACGCGCGTCTAGACTGCGGTCGTGGAGAGTCGCGACTGCTGCGACTCAGAGTTGGACGGAGAGGAGTAGCGACCTTTGGAGCTCCGGAACTGATCGCCGTGTTCTCGCGCGCTCTCGATCCAAAGCGAGATCGCTTCTTGAGCGTTTGCCTGTGATTCGGGCTGCGATGAACCGTTTGCCATGCGGCGGGCAACTCAGGAACGTCGGCGATGAACGCCTGATCCTCATCACTCCAGAAAATGATGACTTGGTAACAATCGGCATTCGTTCTTCGCCAACCTGTTCTTCAAGTCATTGCCCGAACCTGGTTGACTTTGATACGGCTTCGCGTTTTGTCCATCATGCAGCCGCGAGATCGTGACAAGTTCAGTTTGCTGCCACGCGAATCGGCGGAGTTCACGCGGAACACTGTTCACCGAAGCTGCCGAATGTCGTTGCGCGTAGCTCGAACTGAACTTCGCCGCTTCGAGCAGAGGCGCTTCCGTTTGGTAAGGTCATGAAGCTCACGCGGCGAACGTCAGTTCGGCGGCAGTCTTCTCCGGGTAATCGAGGCCGCCGGACATTTGGAGGAGCTGCGCCAACACCTCCCGCTAGGACGGGTCGGGGAGCGCTCCGAACTCCTCGATGAGGTACTTCGTTTCGGTAGTCACGTTCAGATTCTAAGTGGTTGGCGTCTTCGTATTCAGACCCGGGCAATCGTCTCCACGACCGTCCACTGACCTCGCGCCCATTTGTGGGGCTCCCTCCGGAGCAACCTGTGGAGAGAGCAGCTCTTGCGTGTCCCGGCGAGGCGTTGTGGCTCATTCGGATCCGCCTTCTCGTCTCCCCACGGCTCACATGAGCGTCGGCTCGCGCCGGAAGAGCGAGAACAAAGGTATCAGCGAGCGGACCGCGGTCCGCTGCATCTGAAAATGATGCTAGTCGGATAACTTCTTGACGTGGCGTAGATCAGTCGTTTGGCACCTTCCATATCGTCCGTCGTTACTCTTGTCGAAGGTGCACGACGTTTTTGAACTCGCCTCTTTGCTTTCGTTCGCACTCTCCTTCGTTCTCGATCTAGCGTCACTTGGCGAGCGATGATGACTTTGTAAAGAAGAAGTAGATCAACGAGATCGTGCTCTCCGAGTGGCTCGGCACGCTGAATGACTCTTCCCATTGCCCTGAGGAGCGCTTGCGTCTGGTGCAGACTTGGGCCAAGATGCTTCTCGCATCCCGAGATCGTAAACACGTTTGTGCGAACAGGAAGTACCTCCGCAAGACCTCCACAAATGACTGCCCAAGAACATAGGCAGCAGTAGTAGTCAATGCCGAATCGAAGATGAGTGCCTCTCTAATGTGCCAGAGGAGGGACTAAGTGCACACGAATCGTGGCACTTACGACTGGCGAACTTGGCTCATAACAAGGCTGAACCGCTGAGCCCTTGCCACCGCGTTCTCAGCACGCCGACTGACTTTTCCACAGGTGTGGATTTCGTGGAAAAGCCTTGACACTAAAATGTCGCGGGCGTTTTTTCGACCCGCAACTAGCAGCTTCGCCGTCCAACGGATCCAAGCTCACCGGCTGGATCCGCACGACTGGAGGTAGCACTTGCGAAGACCGCAGTGCGGGAAATTCACCGCGAGCGAAGCGATTCATCGCCGTGCACAGAATGGGGATTTCTTCGCCTGCCTCAGAGCATCGCGAGAGGATCGCGTGGCGTTCGTTCGCCGCGGCATGCGGCCGATGGCAACATCGCCGATCACCTCGGCGGAATTGGGATGGCGTCGCGTCCTACGGCAGGTTACCGATCGGGAGCGCGAGCGGCCAACTGTGCAGTCGCTCATTCCCAGCCTGGCTTCTACTTGCGCGATGAAACGCTTTGGGCTCGAACTTCACTATCGATACATCCATGCCGACAATTCACCGCCTCAAGAATCCAGAAAGGACGACAACCATGGACTCGACAAAATCCGGCAGCAACCCCGCAAAGACCACCGCGAAGTCGCGGAATCGTGTCTCCGCGCGCAACGCATCTCTAACCGCTTCGGCGAAGGCCGCGAACCAGAGCACTTCCGAGGCGCTTCGAGCAGCGACTGGAGTTATCTCCGCCGCTACCGCTGCGATTGGAGCCGACTCCGCCACCCAGGCACTCTCGACCAACCTCGTCTCCGAGCTCAACAACATCGACTTTCAGAAGATGATCGGCGGGCCGCTGCAGGCCGCAGTCGACGCGCAGGTCGCGTCGTCGCTGGCTACGGTCAACTTCATCAACTCCGTTGGCTTCACAGCACCCGACAGCAGCGGAAAACGAGAGCTGGTGATGGTCGACTTCACCCATGAGCGCAAAGATGTCGACGCGGACGGCAATCCCGCGAACAAAACCGTCAACATCAAGGTGCCGCTGCTGGCGATGCTTCCGATCCCCAGCCTGCGCATCGAACACGTCATCATCGACTTCAACGTCAAGTTGAATTCCGTGGAGTCGTCGCAGGTCTCTTCGAGCCTCGGCGTCAATGCCGAAGTGAGCGGCGGCTGGGGGCCGGTCAAATTCAAGGTCTCCGCCTCCTATCAGCGCAACGCATCGACGGGCGTGGAGGTGAAGAAGGAGTACGCGCTCAATGTCAACGTCAAAGCGGTGCAGGACGAGATCCCGGCCGGACTCGAGAAGATCCTCAACATGCTCGCCGCCTGACGCGCGCATCCCATCACGAAGAAACACCGGGCTTCCGTGAACCGCGCAGAGCGCGGACTCACGGAACGCCCGTCTTTCAAACCCGAGGTCCCGACCATGGCTGAAGTCTTGTTGTCCGACTATCTCGCGCATCTTCTCTCGCAGGTCTCGAAGGCGAGGGACATGGCGGATCGCCAATCGAAAGAGATTGCGTTGCTCTACGCGAAGGATGAGGTGCTGCGCCATTTCTCCGTCCCGAGATTCAAGCTGGCGAAGATGAACCTGACCATGCCGGTCATGGTCTCGGGCGTCGAAGTCACTTCGCTCATGCAGTTCCTGATGGCGCGCGGCGAATTCAACACCCTCATCCTCGGCAAGGTCGTCGACCTCATCACGCTCGTGCTGCCCATCAAGCCCGGCCCGACAGCCGGCCCCGTCGTCACGCGCGGCGGCGTCCTCACTGACGGCATCGAGCCTCTGAGCGATGTCTTCTATGACCAGCTCGTCGCCGCTCCCGATCTCTCCCGGCCGGAGACGGTTATCAACAACAACTGGGCTGGAATAGTGGAGAAGGCTCTGACCAACAACAAAATCCCCAGCGAGCTCACGAAGCTGAAGCCGATCGCCGAGATTCTCTCGCGAGCTCTCGTCGCTCTCACCGACACGCTAAGGGGAAAGATCAGCATCCCGAAGGCGACGATCGAACGGCTGCTGATCAACCCGGTCACAAACGTGGTGAAAGACGGAAGCAGCGAATCCTCCGTGTTCACCATCAAGGCGGAGCTGATCGAGGAAGGCGTGATCATTAAGCGGGTGCGAGACGAGACGACCGGCGCCGAGAGCTCGGTGGTGGAGTTCGAGTAGCCGCCATGCGACCGCTCCTCCACAAGGAAGTGCAAGTCCTCACCGGACTCCTGACGACGCTGGTCGAGACACTGCATCTCTACAACGACCAGAAGCCGGAGGTGAACCGCTCTCTGGTCAGCCTGCTCGACGTCACCGCGGCGACGTACAAGCAGCGCGGCCGCGCCGACAGGGAAAGTCAAACGACGTCGATGAAAGCGGAACTCATCACCGCTCTCCGCGGCGTCAATCCGGTAACGCTGGAGAAACCTCCGCTGCGCCGCAACGAAATGCAGAGCACGATCGTGTTCAAAGTCCTGCAGACACTCGAATCGCTGCTGCGCACGGATCTGCAGCAGGCAATGTCACTGCTGCAGCGAGCCCGCGAGCTCGTGAACCAGATCATCGTTGCCGCCATTCAAAAGGGCCTGATCGACGACGAGACCATCCGCGTGACGACGACTCAGGAAGCGATCGAGTCGCTTTGGCGCGCAATCGCCGCCGACCCCGCGATCGCGCTGGCGCAGAAACAGTTGCTGCTCCTCGTCAGCCTCTTCGACGTCGACGTCCTCATCGACCAGGTGCTGTCAGACCTGCGAGAAGGCAGATCGTGATGCACTGCCCGATCGTGGCCGCGGCACAAATAACGATGAGCCGCTTCGCGCCGCGACAACGCATAGTCCAGTCGCGGCCGGTCTTCTTGCTCGGCGCGAGCGCGAGGGCGACGAGGGCGTGATCGAGATCCGCCGTCGTGAGCGCGCCCGTGCTCAGGTCGCGAAAGAGTTTCGCGTCAAAGGCGATGCGGACGTCGTAGAGTTTCGCGATGAGGCCGAGGACGACGATGACGATCGTTGCGGTCGCGTGCAGTTTTCCGAATGCGCAGGCGGCGAGGGCGAGCAGGGTCAGGCCCGTCGAGAGCGTGTCGAGTCTTCCCGCGGCTTCGAGGAGGCGGGCCATGACGGCGATCTGCGCGCGCTCGGCGTCGGTCATGAGAAGGCCTCGAGCGCGGTGCGATGCTCGGCGTGGAGGACGATCGCGGGGCGCGCGGCGCGCACGATTTGCATCGCCGACTCGACGTCGGAGGCGCGGCGGGTCGTGAGCAGCCAGCCGACGACGGCCGCGGCGCTGCGCGAATAGCCGAGGGCGCAGCAGACGAGGACGGGACCGCGGGCGCGGGCGGCTTCGATCGCTTCAGCCGCGCGCTGCAGGTCGGCGTGATCGGGAACAGTGAGATCGAGAACCGGGATCGATCGGTAATCGCGATTCGCGGCGCAGGGCAGCTCGGCGCAGAGGTCAACGATTGCGCGATGCTCGTTCGTCGCGGGCACGCGGCCGATGGCAACGCCGTCGATTACCTCGGCGGGGTCGGGATGGCGTCGCGTCCAGAGGCGCGAGTTGATCCAGGCGCCGGCGATGTAGGGCGCGAGGAGTCCCCATGCGCCGATCGAAAGGCGTCCATCGCTCGTCTTCTGGAAGCCGCGCGCGCCGATGGCCGCGTAGTTCAGGGCCACGAGCGCGAGGGAGAGCGCCGGCCAGGTCAGCCAGAGCCACGCTCCGCCGAGCGCGGCGAGCAGGGTCAGCGCAAGCGCGCCGGCGGCGTAACGCAACGCCAGTTTGCGCCGCATCGGACTGTTCGTGAATCGCAAATGCCACAGCGGCGAAGGCTCGACCTCGGGCAAGGCCCAGAGCGCGGCGAATCCGACGGCGAGTCCGGTCGGCAGGTCGATGAAGTGATGCTGATAGGTCGTGAGGATCGACAATCCGATGAGCGCCATCCAGGCGTGCAGTGCCCATCGCCATCGCGGCGCGCAATGCGCGGCGAGCCGCACCCAGATCACGACGAGGAGGCTGATGTGCAGCGACGGCGCCTGGTTGAACGGCTTGTCGAAACTTCCGAGTGCGGTGAAGAGCGATCCGAAGAAACCGCCGGCGACCGGGCGATCGAAGGTGAAGCGGAGCGGAAGGGCGATGAAGAATGCGACCGATACGAGCTGCACGGCGAGCAGGCGTTGCGCATGCCGGTCGAGCTCGCGCTTCGTGGCACAGACGAAAATCGAGAGGCCGTACAAGAGGTCGATCGACCAGTACGGCACGATGGTCCAGGGAAGAAACGGGATCGCCCGCTCCCACGCAAAGACGATCGCGCCGACGTCGACGCGGCGGCTGGCCAGCCAGTTGGCGAAGCCATAACTGGCGAAGAAGAAGGGGCCGAGAAACGCGAGCCAGGCAAAGGCACGGCGCCACGGACGCGATTCACTCACGAAGGGAAGTATACGAAGTGTGGGTGCAGTGGCGTCGAGCCACGCTTTCGTTCACGCGATCGAGCATTGCGTGTGCGCTCTTCCTGTCACGCGCAACCGCTTGGTGTATCGAGGCGATGCACGCGAATCGAATCTGCCATGCGAAGGAAAGCGGTAGCTCTTCGCTACCGCACTCCCAAATTCACGCGATTTTCGTGCGCAGTGCAGCAGGCGCGGCGACTTCGCTGCGCACTTCGCTGAGGCGCGCGAGGACGAAGGCGCCGCAGGCCATGACGAGATCGCGAACGGCGATGTCGAAGTAGTGGCCGGTCGTGAGGAGGGTGAGCGCGATCATCGTGAGCCAAGCCGCGACGACGTAGCCACCGAGTCGCGTGACGCCGGCGAGCAGCGCCAGGCCTGCGACGATCTCGATGACGCCTCCGAGTCGCATGAGCGCGCCGGCCGAGAGCGGCACGATGCGAAGCACGAGCGGACTAGCGTACTGCTCCCAGTTCGTGAGCAGGTTGAAGAACTTGTCGAGGCCCGCCAAAAAGGCGGTGAGGCCGAGGGCGATGCGCAGTGTCCAGAACGAAGAGTTGAGCCGAGGGTCCATGATGTTCCTCCTGCGCTATTGGAGGAGGAACGGGGGATTTGGTGACAGAGACGATTCACTTCGTCGCGCTGGTGTCCTTGATGATGACGTAGCCGGCCTTCTTGAGAATTTTTGGAATGGCGCGGATGAACTCGCGATCGACGTCTTTGAACTCCTTGTCGAGCTTCTCCCATGGAACGAGATAGGGACTCTGTTTGGGACTTTCGGTGGCTACATCCGCGAGGGCATACCCGTCTGCTTTTTTTCGGTCCATCCAGATCAGGTGTTCCATGCGGGCGAGCTCTTCGACCTCCTTCTTCGACAGCTCCGCGTATGGACCGCTGCCCTCGGGAACAATCACGTAATGGACGCGCGCCAGCTTTCGTGGGATCCAGCGCACCGTGTCGCGGCTCGCTTCCTTGGCTCGCTCCGGCAATTTGTCGTAGGCCACGAGCAGGTCGTGAATCTTCTTCTTGTCGTCGCGGATCGGGCCATAGTGCCAGTGCTGCGCCCGTTTCGTTTCACGGAACACTTCCTGCGCCTCGACTGCGAGGCGTTCGAGACGAACCACATCGTGAGTGAACTCGAGCTCATACGTGAGGCTCTCAAAGGGAAGTGATACATGAAGAGCCAGCTGTGGCTCCGGAGGAAGGCTCGAACTGTCGAAGAATTTCCGCTTCGCCAGCGTGCTCATGGCGATCACCGATTCCATAGAACGCGCACCGTGGATGTATTTCTTCGTGTTCAGAAACGCATACAGCACGCCCGCTTCGATCTTCAGGATCTTCTTCTTGCCTTCCTCGCGGAAGAGATCCGGGCAGTGCCGCTGAAGCATGGCCCGCAGGAGAATTGCCCTCCGGATGAGGTATTGCTGGTCATGCCGGTCGCGCGGGTTTGGACCCGTGACATTGAGAAATCCCTTCAGGCGGCTGATGAAGTCCGGCACCTTCAACTTCTTGCGCTCGGCCTCAGCGACGACGCGCTCGTCCCGCTTGTAGACCGGATGGACGAACTCTTCCTTCGTGGTCGCGGTCCCACCGGCAAACACGAAAATACTCGTCCCGATGGGATGCGTGAGTTGATCGACCTGAAATAAGCCGTCCTGCATCGGCCCGATGAAGTAACGCAGCCATCCGAGAGGTTTGTCGTTCTGCGTTGTATCGAACTCGTCCCAGAACACGACCGGGATTTTCCCGGTGAGCGAAACGTCGCGAACCTGATGAAACGCGCCGTGCAGGTCGTCGGGGCGTGCAAACTGAGTGAGGTTGAACGTGAGGACCTTCACCGCGTCTTCACCGGCGATGGACTTCGCGACTTCCTCGACTCCGAACGACTTCCCTGATCCGGGCGTGCCGAACACGGCAATGGAAAAAGGCTTGCTCGGTTTTCGTTTCACATACTCGGCGAGCAGGTTCTTGATGCTCCGCAACGACTCGATCTCATCGCGATCGGCCGTAAAGAGATTTCCGATGCGCAACTGCGGCATGACACGCAGTGCCTCGTCGGCTCCGAAGGTCGCGACACGCGCCGCCAACTCGTACCGAACCTTTGCGGCATCCTTGTCCGGCGAGATCTCGGTGGCGCGTCTCAGTCGATCCTCGAGCACCGTCCACGTCCTGGCGTCGTCCGTCGCGGCGGCGACAGGAGCCGCCGAAAAGACATTCGACGGAGTCAACGCAGCTTTGACGATTTCCTTCGTGGGGCGCTTCTTCCCCTGGTCGGTATATCCTTTTTCAAAGAGTGCCCGCATGCCGACAATCCCGCGTGGCACTGCATCCGCCAGTTGCGGCCATTCGGAATGGATCATCACTTCGTGTGCAATCGCGGCGGTCAGCACCGACGTGTTGCCGATCATCATTCCCTGGCCCGCGGCTTCCCACTCCCCTTCCATGACGGAGGGATCGAAGATCAGGCGCGGATTCTCCTTCCGGTTGAACAGAATCGCGCCGGCCGCGCCGAACGAAACGATCAGGTGCTGACAACGTTGGAATGCCCGAAGGGCAGGGCTCTCCTTCATCTCCCGGACCAGATCCTGAGCGGTGCGTTCCCACGAAAGCCGGCGGATCAACTGAATCTCCTTCCGCCGCAGATCATCGACCGTAGTCACCACGATCAAACGCTGCTTGTGTTTCGAGATCAATCGCCGCCATAGCGGATCGCCGAATGCAGGCACCGAAGTTTTCAGGATGACCCACGGCTTGTGGCCAGGAGTATCGAGTGCCGCAGGCCAAGCGTTCCTGTTCTTGTCGAAACCGAGATCCGAATCAAGAAGGACGACGATGTCCGCGTTTGAATGGTCGTGTTTCACCTGTAACGGGGAATGAGCCTTGTGCTCCACGCCGAGGAATTCCTTGACGCGCCAAACCCCATCCTTGGCCGGACCGACGACCGTGTAACTCTGATTTACGCCGTCCGGATAGGCGACGCTTTCAGTTTTTCGCACCTCCCACGGTGAATCGACTTCTGCCGCGAAGCGCTCGACAAGATCCGCAAGCATCCACGCGCCGCCATCGTGCCGATAGCGATGCATCTGGTCTGTCTCTTTCCACGACCGCGTCATCACGGGCTTCGATGGATCGACGGACATGACCCAATCAACCATGACGTCACCGGCGACGACGACCGTTTTCATAGAAACCTCAATTTGTGGATTTGGACGGACTTAAGAATACCCTGCCTGACGGCATCAGGAAAATCGCGATCTGCGAGAATGCTCAGCCATGTCCGACAACAACGACCTCTGGCCCGCACTCCCCTACGACGCCTGGAAGGACACGTACGCCACGCTGCACATGTGGTCGCAGATCGTGGGCAAGGTCGCGCTGGCGCTGGCGCCGCCGCTCAATCACAGTTGGGGGATCGCGTTGCACGTCACGCCGCGCGGCCTGTCGACGCGGATGCTGCCGTATGGCGATCGGTCGTTCGCGATGGAGTTCGATTTCATCGATCACGTGCTGGCCATCCGCACGTCGCGCGGCGAGTCACGCGCGATCAAGCTCGAGCCGAAGACGGTGGCCGATTTCTATCGCGAGCTGATGCAGACGCTGACGGACATGGCGCTGCCGGTGAAGATCTGGCCGATGACGGTGGAGCTTCCGGTTCCGGCCTTCCGCCTCGACGAGGACACCGAACATCACTCGTACGATCCGGTTTACGCGAACCGGCACTGGCGGATTCTCACGAGCGTCGCCCGGGTCTTCACCGGCGCGCGCTGCAGTTTCGTCGGCAAGTGCAGTCCCGTGCATTTCTTCTGGGGCGCGTTCGATCTCGCGGTCACGCGATTCTCCGGACGCCTGGCGCCGCCGCGCGAAGGTCCGGCGTTCATGAGCGAGGCGTATTCGCACGAGGTGATCAGCCACGGTTTCTGGCCCGGCAGCGGACCGGTGCTGGAGCCGATGTTCTACGCCTACGCGGTTCCCGAGCCCGAGGGATTGAAAGAGGCGCGCGTCGAGCCGGCCGCGGCGTATTACCACCGCGAAATGGGCGAGTTCCTGCTCCCCTACGAAGCGGTGCGCACTTCGTCGTCGCCGGAAACGACGCTGCAGGCGTTTGTCGAGAGCACGTACCGGCAGGCGTCGACGTTGGCGAAGTGGGATCGGGCGACGCTGGAACGGTGACGTTTGGTAGACGGTGACGTTCGGTAGACGGTGGCGTCGCATCGTTGTCGGTTCTCAGTTGTCAGTTGTCTGGGATCGTTCGCGATGTTTCGCGGACAACCGACAACTGACAACCGACAACCATCAGTTCGGCAACGTCACCTTGGCAACGTCACCGTGACGATCGTTCCCTTCCCTACTTCGCTTTCGACGTGAATCTCGCCGCCGTGGGCGACGACGAGTTGTCGAGCGATGGCGAGACCGAGGCCCGAGCCGTGGGAGTCGCGGCCTTTGTGGAAGCGCTCGAAGATGCGCGGCAACTCCTCGGGGGCAATGCCGCTGCCGCGATCGATGACGCGGATCACGATTCGCTTCGGCTCCGCTTCCGCGTGGATCGTGACCGGCGTGCCGCTCGGCGTGTAACGCGCGGCGTTCGAGAGGAGATTGAGCAGCACTTCGCGGATGCGCACCGGATCGATGTCGATTGCCGGCAACTCCGCGGGGACGTCGACTTCGATCGGCACATCGAGCGAGGTCGCGGCGTCGCGAATCAGCTCCGCGAGATCGACGCGCTCTTTCCTCAGGTCGAGCGACCCAGCCTCGGCGTTGGCGATCGTGCGGAGGTCTTCGACGAGTCGCGAGAGGTGATGTGTTTCGTCGAGAAGCTGTGTGAGGTGCGTGGCGTCGGGTGGATAGACACCGTCGATCATTCCTTCGATGCGTCCCTGCAGGATCGCCAGCGGCGTGCGCAGTTCATGCGCGACGTCGGCCATGAGCTGTCGGCGCAGGCGATCCTGTTCGCGGAACACGTACGTGATGCGGCGGATCGCGAACGTAAACGCCGTGACCAGCACGACGATGACGGCGACGCCGACCATGGCGATCGGAAAGGCGCGCTGCGGCGATCGCAGGAAGAGCGAGACGATCGTGCTCGTACCGACGGCGCCGAGGACGATGAGCGCGGCGAACGCGCATCCGACGCGGCGCACGAACGCCGGCGGCCCGTGGCCGCGCCAGCGCGGATGCCGAGGATGCCGAATCGCGGTCATGCGTCGATGAACTTGTACCCGATTCCGTAGACGGTCTGGATGAGATCTTTCTCCAGCTTGCGGCGGATGTTCTTGATGTGCGAATCGATGGCGCGGTCGAATGACTCCGCGGCCGAGCCGCGCACGGCATCGAGCAGTTGAGTGCGCGTGAAGACGCGTCCGGCGTGACGCGCCAGCGTGGCCACGAGCTGGAACTCCGTCGGCGTGAAATCGATCGTCGTCTCGCCGCGCTTGACGGTCATCGTCGGGATGTCGATGACGAGATCGGCGACGCGAAACGTGTCGGCATCGGAGTCGCGCTTCTCCGTGCGGCGCAGCACGGCGCGCACGCGGGCCACGAGCTCGCGCGGGCTGAAGGGCTTGGTGATGTAGTCGTCGGCGCCGATCTCGAGACCGCGCAAGCGATCGTCTTCCTCGACCCGCGCGGTGAGCATGATGATCGGCAGATCGGATTCGCGACGGATCGTGCGCGCGACGTCGAGGCCGTCGAGACGCGGCAGGCCGAGGTCCAGGACGACGAGGTCGGGACGGCGGGCGCGCACCGCTTCCAGTGCGCGCACGCCATCTCCCGCGACGATCACGTCGAAGCCCGAGAGACGCAAATAGTCCGAGGCGATCTCGGCGATCTGCGGCTCATCGTCGACGACGAGAATCAACGTCACTTCTCGGGTCCCGCTCCGCTGACCGGCTCTTGCGCCATGCGCTCGTGCGCGCGCCGGTGCCAGTCGTCGAACCGGCTATCGCCGCAGCTTCCGCAGCCTCCATGGTAGTGACCGTGACCGCCGCGCCAGAAGAAGCTGCGCGCGATCAGGAACCAGAAGAAGACGACGAAGATCGGCGCGAAGAAGTAGCCGACACCCCACGGACGCATGACGTAGTGCGGATGCGCGCCGCCCGGCGCCATGACCACGGCCCCGCTCTGGCGAAGTCCATAGTTCACGCCGATGTAGTAGGCGATCGATCCGACAATCAGCGCGAACACGATCGCGCTCACGATTGCTGTCACTCGAGTTCTGTTCATGACTTTCTCCTCATGCAGGGAAGATGGAGGAGGATTGTGGAGTGAGTATGAAGGCATTGCGCGACGATGGAGCGCAGGCTTCCAGCCTCCTGGACCGCCGGCGTCCTCGCCGGCTGGGCGCGCGGCGTCTCGCCGCGCGCGGACGGCGCCGTCCCAGCCGGCGAGACGCCGGCGGTCCCTCATGTCATCACTTCACTCCGTTTCGCAGCTCCGTCCAATGCGCGGCTTTCACGCTCGTCGTCCCGACGATGAGCGTCGGATCGGTAAATGCGATGGCTGTGAGGCCGAGTGCGGTGCGCGCCGCGGAGAGCGCGGTGCGGAGCTCGTTGACGTGTGCGGCTTTGACGAGAACGCCGCCCGGCGACGCGTCGGTGAACGTCGCGGCGGTGAGGCCGGCGGTGGCGCGCATGGCGTTGACGGCCTGGCGGAGCTCGGTGAGGTGGACGGCTTTGATCGCCGTCGACGACGCGACGAGCGGATCGTCCGTGAACAGAATCGTCGTCGCGGCGTCGGGAGTGCTGTAGCCTGAGGCGCGCGCGGAGGCGTCGAGGGCGCGCACTTTGTAGACGTACGACTGACCGGCAGCGACGGTCGTGTCGTTGTACGTCGTCGATGCGGTCACGAACGGCGCGCCGTAGGGCGTCGATGCCGAGGCGCGGACGATCTCGTATTGCGTGACGCCGGCGGAAGCGGTCCAGGAGAGCGCGATCTGCGTCGTCGACGTGGCGGTTGCGATGAAGTTCGAGGGCGTTGGCGGTCCGACGGTGACGCCGCGCGAGCCGGTGATCGTCGGAGTCACGGTGTCGGTGAACGTGACGACGTGACTCCCCGCGGTGCGCAGTGTGAACCCGGCCGGAAACGTGTGCGTGCCGGCGTCGGCGCCGGTGAAGGTGTAATCGACCGGCAGCGTCGCCGCGCCGTCGGTCGAGGTGAAGTGAACGGTGCCGGTGTAGCCGGTGGCGACGTTGTAGCTCGCGTTGTATGCCGTCAGCGTCGCGCTCGTCGCCTCGTTCGCGCCGACGTTCGACGGCAGCGTGAGGATGAACGAGACCGACGGCGCCCAGCCGCGCTGCACGACTTCGAAGTCGCTGACCTTGAGCGCGCCGAACGCGGGATTGAGCACGTCGTTGTCCCAGCGCGTGTCGTAGGTGCCGCTGATGTACATGTCGCTGCCGTTGTCGGCGACGATGATTCCGTACTTTTTCATGGCCCGGAAGATCTTCTGCATCTGCGGCGTGAACGAGGAGATGTCCTTGCTGGCCTTGAGGCGCATGCGCATGCCCATCGGCGGCGCACCGCCGGTGGATCCGGCGTCATGCGACGCGGGATAGACGTAGCCGTTCGTCGAGCGCACGGTGAAGCGGAAGGCGTGGCGGATCTCGTCGGGGCCGAAGACTTCGTCGTAGCGCACGAGCCCGGGCAGGATCGCCATCCCCGAGGCATCGGCGGACGTCCAGGTGTCGGGGCGGCGATTGTTCGTGTTCATGTCGAAGAACGCGCCCGACGCCGCTTCCCACATCGAGCCGTTGAACCAGACGTCGTAGAGCTCGTAGAGCGTGTTGTTCGTTTGATCGACGACAAGCATGTGCCGATCGCCGTCGTCGCGCAGATCGACATTGCCGGGCGGTCCTCCCTCGACCCACCCATTCATCGTGATGGCCTCGGCCGGCACGGGATAGAACGGGACTGACGTTTCGGTGTTGTGATCGACGCCGTCGCTCTGATCGCCGAAGTCGGTGAAGGTGACGGTCAGTTTCGGCTGTGTGCCGTCGACGACGATGAAGGGAAAGCCGTAGGTCTTACCACCACCCGCATCGCCGCCGAAGTCGGGATGGAGTCTGCGTCCACCGACGACGTTGTTGTCGATGTACGTGAGGAAGGCCGCCGAATTCGCGTCGAGCGGCGCGTTGCTGACGTCCGTGTTCCACCAGTTGTTCTGCGGAAAGAGCGGCAGGGGCACCGGCATCGTTCCACCCTGCACCGCGGCGTGTAGCGGCACGGCGGCGAGAAGCAGGGCGATGATGACGAGAGCGCGACGTGACATTCACTCGATGATGTTCGAAGGAAGTTTCGGCAAGTGTGAGTTGGCTCACGCGCCAAACCCAACGCGTCTCTCTTCTTTGTTGCCCTCTCCCCGCGCCAGCGGGGAGAGGGGGGAGCGAAGCGACGGGTGAGGGGGCGCGCCGCGGGCGAAGAACGACCCCTCACCCTACCCTCTCCCCACCGCGATGAACCTGCGGCGGGGAGAGGGGAAACAAAATCTACTTCCTCACAGCTCTTCGCTTGTCGCGCGTTGTCTGCGTGAGCTTGAACGCGGTGAGGCTCGTCGCGTGGCCGTCGAATTGCGCGCCGAAGGCGTAGATGTGGAGTTCCAGTGGCGCGGTGACCGCGGCGAAAGTGGCGGTTGTGGGGAACGTGAAGCGGTGCTCGATCTCGCCAATGTCGTCCTTCGCGACGGAGTTGCTCTTGTAGAGAACATCCGATTCCGAAAAGCCGGTGAGGTTCGCAAACAACGCATAGCCGAGGGGTGCATGAAAGCCGATCCTTCGCGTCGAGAATCGCACCTCGGCGCCTCGCAAGTCGAGCGGTCCGGCGACGGAGGTCAGGGTGACCTTCAGATACTCCTCGTCCGCGATCGCCTGCGCCAGCGTTTCGTTCGCCGCCGCGGGCGCGCTGACCGAGAACGTGATCGCGTCGTCGCCCGCTTGCGCGGATGCACCGCGGCCGAGGGTCCATCCGGACCAGAGGATCGTCGGCGAACGCACGAACGTCTCCGTCCAGGGCAGATGCAATGCCGGCGACGCGCCGCGGAAATCGCTCTGCACGAGCGTGCCCGGTCCACCGAACGTTTCGAGCGTGAAGATCCGCCAGGCGGGATCGCCGTCGGCGTCGTGGACGCGCGCGAGGAGATAGCCTTTCCTGCTGGTCGACGGCGTTCCAGCGATGTGCAACGTTCCGCCGGACACGCTGGCACTGAGCCCGGGATCGAGAAACGCACCCACCAACGTGACCGTGCGCGCTCCATCGCCGCCGTTGGTCTCGACGTTCGCGGCGTACGCCTGTCCGGCAATGCCCGGCGGCAGGATCTCGTCCGTCGTAAATTGCGGAACCGCGCCGAGCGGCGTGTCGATCGAGCGCAAGGTCGCGAAGCGCGCGAAGTGCTCGAGCATCAGCGCGTACTTTGGCGCGGCGGCCGGCGGCTGATCGAGCGTCTCCAGATGTCCCCACTGCCCGAAGCGACTCCAGGTGCTGGTGTCGGTGTAGGGCGTGTGTGTGCGCAGGCCTTTGCTCTTCGCGATCTCGAGATGAATGCGATAGACGTCGGCGATGCGTGCGTCGCGATTCATCGCTTCGACGAACGTCGTCACGCCGTCATCGGTCGGCACGCCCGCGTCGTTCGTGGCATTGCGATCGATGTCGTCGGTGAAGAGCGACGGCCCGCCCTCGTAGGCGATGATCGGCAGGGAGAAACCGAGGGTCTCGTTGGGCAGCGTGCGCAGCGATGCCGAGAACCCGCCGCCGATGCCTGTCGCGTCGGGCCCGCTGCCACTCGCGGAGTCGCCGGCGAGAATGCGCCGCTTCCATTCGTCGAAAGCGATCGCGCGCTGCGTCGCGAAGAGGGAGCTGCTCCAGTACGGATCGTCGAACAGCTTGCCGTCCGTGAAGTGCTGGTCGCGAACGAAGTCCTGAATACCGTTGCCGAAGTACGTCGTCACGGCCATGACGTCGGGTCGCACCGCGGGCGTGAGCGTCGGACCGTATGCCCCGATCTCTTGCAGGAAGGGCCGCGAGTAGGCGTCGAGTGCCGTGAAGATCGCGGCGACGCGCACGAGCCGTGTGGTTCCGCCGAAGACCTGCTGAAAAATCCGCCACGTGTCGCAGAAGCGGCGCGCCGTGAATTGCGGCTTCGTCAGACCGCGCGCCGCGGCCTGCTCTTCCGCCCAGTTGCCCTGCGGAAACGCGAAGCCGCTCGACCAGATCTCGTTCGAGAACTCGACGAAGACGAAGAGGTCGGCCCGCAACGGCGCGAAGACGGGATTGGCCTGTGGCGCGTCGTACGGATTCAGGCCGTCGCTGCCGAAGCGGATCAGCTTCGCGAGGCGCGTGATGAAGTCGTCGGTCGCCAGATGCGGGACGTTGATCCAGAGATTGCGCCCCGTGCGATTGCAGAGCGCGACCATCTGCTCGTAAGCGACGCCGGTCTCGCGGTTCCCTTCCGAGCCCGCCGACGGCGCGCGCTTGCTGATCACGCCGTTCATGAAGACGTGCGACGGCAGCCGGCGATCGCTCCAATCCTGCTGCGGGCTGGCGTTGGTCGCGCCCCAGTCCATGAAGCGGATGAACGCCCAGTCAGCGTCGGCGATGCGCTCGAGCAAGAGCGGATGAAAGAGCTGTCCTTCCAGCGACTCCGTCTGATTCCGCGCCAGCCAGACGTGAATCTCCGTCAGCGGCGTCGCGATCGCATGCACCTCCAGCGATTGCGTCGACTCGTTCGGACCCGCGCACGAGTAGACGCGCCGCCCGTCGGTCAGCGTTCCGGTCGCCGCGCCCGACGATCCGCTCGCGACGAACGTGCCGTTCACGAGGCGGATGTCCGCGCTCCCTTTCCACGTCACGACAATGCGTCCCTTCGCCAGCGTGTCGCGCGCGGGCCAGCCCGCGGGACGGAACGGATTCTGGATGTTCAGGCCGAAGAGCGGCGCGCGCAGCTTCTGCCCCGGCTGCAGGAACTTCGGATAGCCGTTCTCGAACTGCGCGGTGTTGAAATCGACCGGCGTTCCGAACTCGCTCCCCGTGAAACTGAACCACTCGCCGCCCTGGTACAACGCATTGGCGAAGTACGGCGTGTTGAAGTAGGCGATGTTGCTCGGGTGGTAGCCGACCGGACGGAGGATCGACGGATCGAAGGTCTGCGCGTCGGTTCTTGCGAAGATCGCGCTGGTGAGTGCGACTGCGAGCAGGACGGTTCTTCCGCGGATCATGAGGCCGCGATTTTCGCCTTTCCGCGTCCGCTTTGTCGCGGAAATTGGCGCCGGTAATTCGTCGGCGTGATGCCGAATCGTCGCTCGAAGGCGCGGCGGAATGCGTCGGCGCTCCGAAAACCGACCGACGTGGCGATGCTCTCGATCGACGCGCCGCGCGCCGAGAGGCGCTTCTGCGCTTCGCTCAAGCGCAGATCCTCGACGAACGCCGCCGGCGTGCGTTGAAAGAGTTTCGTGAAACGGCGCGTGAACTGGCGCGGACAAAGACAGGCGCGTTCGGCCAGCGCTTCGACGGAGAGGTCCTGCTTCAAGTGACCGCGGATCCATCCCGCCAGATCGCCGAGACGATCGGTCGACTCGGACTCGACCTGAAACTGCAGCGGCTCGGAGTACTGCTCCTGTCCGCCGGGCCGCTTGAGATAGACGACGAGCTCGCGCGCGACGCTCAGCGCGACCTGCGATCCGAAGTCTTCTTCGATGAGCGCGAGCGCGAGATCGATTCCGGCGGTGACGCCCGCCGAGGTGTAGAACGGGCCGTCCTTGAGGAAGAGCGCATTCGCGTCGAGCGTGAGCGCCGGAAACTTCTGCGCCACGTCGCGCGCGAATCGCCAGTGCGTCGTGACGTTGCGGCCGTCGAGCAGGCCGGTCGAAGCGAGGCCGTAAATGCCGGTGCAGACCGAAGCGACGCGCCGGAAGCGCGAGGCGTTCGCGCCGACCCAGCGCGTCACCGCACGATTGATCCGCGGCGCGCGCAATCCGAGGCCGCCGGGAATGATCAGCGTATCGAGCTCCACCTTCGCGTCGAGCACACGGTGCGGTTTGAAGACGATTCCCGACTCGGCGGTGAAGGGCTTGCCGGTCACGCCGAGGATCACGACCTCGTACGCGGGACGCGGGCCGTCGCCGTCGTCGACCCGCGCCGTGGCGAATGCTTCCGTCGCGCCGGCCAGGTCGAGCGCCGTCACTCCCTCGTAGCCGAGCATGCCGATCCGCAGCCGTTTCATGTCACGGATCGTAACAGGGAATTTGCGCATTCGGCGCATGTCGCAAATCGTCGGATTCATGTCATGGAGGACTTCACACGATGAACGTAATCTTCTGCCATGCGAATCCGTCCCTTGCTTCTCCTCGCTGCTCTTTCAATGACGCTGTTCGCGTACGCGGCGAAGAGTCCGCGCGAGTCGATGGTGGTCTCGACCGCCTGGCTGGCCGCGCATCTCAACGATCCCGATCTCGTGCTGCTGCACGTGGGCGACAAGGCTGAATACGAGGCGGCGCATCTCCCGGGCGCGCGCCTGGTCTCGCTGCAGGACATCGCCAACTCCGATCGAACGGAGAAGGGTCTGATCCTGGAGATGCCGGCGACCGCCGATCTGCATGGGCGGCTCGAGAAGCTCGGCATCTCCGACAAATCGCGCGTGGTCGTCTACTACGGCAAGGACTGGGTCTCGCCGACGACACGCGTGATCTTCACGCTCGATTACGCCGGCCTCGGCGATCACGCGCTGCTGCTCGACGGAGGCATGGACGCCTGGAAGCGCGACGGACACGAACTCACCGCCGTCGTTCCTCCGCCGCGCACGGGCAAGCTTGCGCCGCTCAAGGTCCGTCCACTGATCGTCGACGCCGCCTACGTCCGCGCCCACCTGAACACGCCCGGCGTGCATCTCGTCGACGGCCGCGCCGCCTCGTTCTACGACGGCGTCGACACAGGCGGCATGGCGCCGCAACTCCATCGCACCGGACATCTCCCCAACGCCGGCAGTTTCCCCTTCACCGAAGTGACCGACGACAACCTGATGCTCCGCTCGCCCGAGGAGCTCCGCGCGATGCTCACCCAAGCGGGCGTGAAACCGGGCGACACGGTCCTCGGCTACTGCCACATCGGCCAGCAGGTCACCGCCGTGCTCTTTGTCGCCCGCACCCTCGGCCACAAAGTCCTGCTCTACGACGGCGCGATGCAGGACTGGTCCCGCCACGCCGATTACCCGATCGAAAATCCCGCGAAGACCGCGCGATGAACGGCGAAGAGATGAGCGGAGGGCAGGCTTCCAATGGAGCGCCTGCGCTCGATTCGAACGCGCGTCCCTACTCCGATCCTTACCTCGCCGGCGTTGGCCTCGGACTCGTGTTGCTCGCCGCATTCGTGATCATGGGCCGCGGCCTCGGCGCCTCGGGCGCGTTTGCCACGACCGCCGCGAGTGTCACGCACGCTGTCGCACCGGCGCGCGCCGCATCGAGTCCGTATCTGTCGCGCTATCTCGAAGGCAACGGCCCATGGCGCGACTGGCTGCTCTTCGAAATCGCCGGCGTGATCATCGGCGGATTCCTCTCCGCGTTCTTCGCCGGACGCCTGCGCGCCGAGGTGGAACGCGGACCGCGCATCACGCCGCGCGCGCGACTCGTCCTCGCGTTTGCCGGCGGCTCCGCGATGGGACTCGGCGCCGTGCTCGCGCGCGGATGCACGAGCGGACTCGCACTCACCGGCGGCGCGCTCCTCGGCGTCGGAAGCTGGATCTTCATCGCCGCCGCGTTCGCGGCCGCGTATCTCATCTCGCCCCTGCTGCGAAAGGCGTGGCGATGAGCGCGCCCTTCACGATGGGCGACAACGCATCGCTGTTCATCGCCGTCGCGATCGGCATCGCCTTCGGCTGGACGCTCGAGCGCGCGGGCCTCGGCAGCGCGCGCAAGCTCGCCGCGCAGTTCTACCTCACCGATCTCACCGTCTTCAAAGTGATGTTCAGCGCGATCGTCACGGCGATGCTCGGCGCGTTCTGGCTCGGCCGCCTCGGCGTGCTCGATCTCAGTCGCGTTTCCATTCCGGAAACCTGGCTCGCGCCGCAACTCGCCGGCGGTCTCATTTTCGGCGCGGGATTCGTCATCGCCGGACTCTGTCCCGGCACCTCGTGCGTCTCGGCGGCAACGGGCCGCGGCGACGGACTCTCCGTCGTCGCCGGCATGTTCTTCGGCGTCCTCGCCACCGGCCTCGCGTTCACGCCGCTGCAGCGTTTCTACGAAAGCACGAGCCGAGGAGTGCTGACACTGCCGCAGGTGCTGCATGTGCCGTACGGCGTCGTCGTTTTCGCGATCGTCGTCATGGCGCTGGCTGGATTCCGCGCTGCCGAATGGCTGGAGGCACGCGCGTGAACGTCGCCCCGATCCGGCGTGCTCTCGCCGTCGTCGCCGCGTTCGGCGGAGTGCTCGCGGCCTTCGCGGGAAATCCGTGGCCGCCACGTGCGAAGTCCGCGATCGACGTCCGGCAGCTCGCCGCGGAAGTTGCCGCTGAAGTCGCCGCCGAAGTCATGGACGAAAAGGATCACGTCACCGCGCTCGAGCTCGCGCAATGGATCAAGGATCGAAAGCCGGGGCTGCGCGTCCTCGATCTCCGCACGCCCGCGGAGTTCGACGAGTATCACGTTCCCGGAGCGACGCAGATGCCGCTCGACACCCTCGTCTCGACACGCTTCGCGCCGGACGAGACGCTCGTGCTCATCTCCGACGGCGGCGCGCACGCGGCGCAGGGCTGGGTCCTGCTTCGCGCCTCCGGTTCGACGAACGTCTACTTCCTCCGCGGCGGACTCGGCGAGTGGCTCGAGGACGTGATGAATCCGACCAACGCATCGCCCGACGTCGCGGCGTTGAGCCGTTACTTCGGCGGTGTGCCGCGAAAAAGCACGACGCCTGGGAACACGAACAGCGTTCGAGAAATGAAGAGGCGCGGATGTTGAGCGCCGTTCCCATCGAACGCCCGCTGACGCTTGCGGAACTGCGCGAACGCGAGTTCTCGCGGCTCGACGCGCATCGCACGGTCTACCTCGACTACACCGGCAGCGCCTTGTACGGCGAATCGCAACTTCGCGCGCACCAGGCGCTGTTGCGCGACGGCCTCTTCGGCAATCCGCACTCGGAGCATGGCCCGTCGCGCGCGAGCACGGAGATCATCGAGAACGCGCGGCAGACGCTGCTGCACTTCCTCGATGTCGACGATCGCACGCACGACGTCTGCTTCACCGCCAACACGAGCGCGGCGATCAAGCTCGTCGCCGAGAGTTATCCCTTCGGCCCCGACACACCCTGCCTGCTCTCCGCCGACAATCACAACTCGGTCAACGGCATCCGCGAATTCGCGCGACGCGCCGGCGCTTCGATCCGCACGCTGCCACTCGACGAAGAGCTACGACTGCGCGATCCCGGAGCGATCCTCGCCAGCGAGGAATGTCACGGGCGCGGTCTGCTGGCGTTTCCCGCGCAATCGAATTTTTCCGGCGTGCGGCATCCGCTGTCGCTTGTCACGCAGGCGAAGGGCCTCGGCTATGACGTGCTGCTCGACGCCGCGGCGTTCGCGCCGAGTCACGCGCTCAGTCTGCGCGACTGTCCCGCCGATTTCACGGCGCTCTCGTTCTACAAACTCTTCGGCTATCCCACCGGCCTCGGCGCGCTCGTCGTACGGCACGATGCGCTCGCGCGTCTTCGTCGTCCGTGGTTCGCCGGCGGAACGGTGACGTACGCCTCGGTGCACGCAGACACGCATCGTCTGCGCGTACGTCACGAAGGTTTCGAAGACGGCACGCAGAACTTCCTCGGCATCGCCGCGCTCGCCGCAGGCTTCGCGCTGCTCGACGAAATCAGCATGCCGCTGCTCTCCGCGCATGTCATGCAACTCACGGCGTTCTTCCTCCGCGAGCTCGCCGCGCTGCACCACGCGAACGGCACCGCGCTCGCGCGCATCTACGGTCCCACCGACATGCACGATCGCGGCGGCGCGGTCGCCTTCAACGTCTGCACGCCCGACGGCAAGCCGATCCCCTATTCGATGGTCGAAGCCGCCGCCACCCGCGCCGGCCTCGCCCTCCGGGGCGGCTGCTTCTGCAACCCCGGCGCATCCGAAGCCGCGCTCGACCTCGATCCCGCGCGCACCACCGAATGCCTCGACGCCCTAGGCGCCGACTTCACCGTCGAACGCTTCGCGTCGTGCGTCGGCTCCCCCGTCGGCGCGCTCCGCGTCTCCTTCGGCCTCGCCAATCGCGAGGAAGACGTTCATCGCGCGATCGAGTTCCTCGCCGAGTACGTTCGATCGTGATCGCAGCGTCTCCGTGGACCGCCGGCGTCTCGCCGGCTGGGCGAGCGGCGTCTCGCCGCTCGCGGGCGGGCGCCGGGACGGCGCCGCCCCAGCCGCCGAGACGGCGGCGGTCCGGGTTACACATACGACGCGAGGCGCCCCGGTTCGACGGCCATCGACAGCAGTCGTTCCATCAGCGGGCCGGGATCCTGTTGCGTGCGGAAATAGTGATCGGCGCCCCACAGCGGATAGACGAGTCCCGGCCAGTGCGCGAGATCGTCGAGCAGCATGAAGCCGTCGTTCGGGCCGATCGGCGCGAGCTTGCGATAGAAAACGCGCGACAGCCAGTTCGTCGCGTGCTCGGCGAGGGGAACGCCGAGGATGTGTACGAGGTGCAGGTGCGCGGGAAGAACGAGCGGAAAATCGAGCGGACCGCCCGGGCGACGATCGAGATCCTCGAGAAAGCGGAAGCTCACGCCACGAATGCGATTCACCGATCGAAACGCCAGCGGGAATCGTTCATTGGAGAGCAGCCAGCGCGCGAGCGGCGTGCCGTCGAGCAGGCCGCCGACACTGATCCACGCCGACACGTTGGCGAAGGCCGCGGGATCGAGCGCCATCGCCTTCTTCACGTCGGAACCGCCCTTGCTCAGCGAAGCGATCACGACGTTCGGATGCGGACAGTCGCGCAGCCATTGCAGAAGAATGCGCGCGTTCCCTTCGATCCCGCCTGTTGGCTCCAATGGAATCGTCTCCACGGCGAGACCCGCCGCCGAAGCAGCATCGCGCAAGCGCTTGCCGTCCGCGCCCGACTTCCGGTATTCGCGATAGAGCGCGGCGGGAGCGATGGCGATGATCGTTCCCTCGGCGACGGCGCGCGGTTTGCGCGGCCATGATTCGACATCCTGAATGAAACGGCCGTGAGCGGACGAGGCGCGCAAAGACTCGTAGAGCCTTCGCGTCGCCTCGTCACATTCGGCGGAATTCAACGTCAAGCTCGCGCCCGCGAGCCGCGCCGGCCAATCAGCCAGCCGAGGAGCAGGGCGATCACGAAAGCGATCGCGACGGCGATGTAGAGCATCTTCTTCGACGCCGCCACCAGCGGATTGTCGAAGAGATTCGACGACGCGTGAACGCTCGCCAGCAGCCAGCGTCCGTTCTCGCGGACCATCGTCGCGCTCCAGCGCCCCTTCAGTGTGAAATTCATCCCGCCTTTCAGGCGGAATTCTTCGACGGAACTCCCGTAAGCGATCCCTGTGTCGCCATAGAGCTTCGTCAGGTCGTCGACGTCGATCGCGGCGTGATAGCCCTCGACGATCGCATTCGGACCCTTCATCTTCGCCTGCAGATATTGACGAACGCCGTCGCGGCCGTGGCTCACCGTCGCGTCCTGCCACGTAATGACGACGTCGGGGTGCAGCTCGGCGACCATGGCCTCGATGTCGCCTTTGTTCATCGCGTCGACGAGGCGCGTCTTCAATTGCCGAAGGGCGTTGTGAACGTCCGCATTGGGCTCGGGCGCAGGCGCCGGCTGCGAAGTGGCGGCGAACGACCATAGTGCGGCGACCAGAAACGCGAGATAGACGACGTTCTTCTTCATAGCGACTCTCCTGGCTCTGAAATCCCTTCGAGAAATTCGAAATAGTCGATAAGCGGCTGGTCCGCCTCGACGAAACGCTCCGGGGCGTATGAGGCACTGCCGAGGGTTTGGCTTTCTTCGAGGAGATAGGCGTGCGTGAAATAGCGGCGGATCGGCAACATCATGCGCGACGAACGAGATCCGAACACAAGCCCCTCACACAGCGTTTCGCGGCGATCGATCGGGCGCATGATCATCATGAAGCGGCTCGTGAATCGCTCGAAACGCGCGGTGATCACGCTAAACGTCCCGCCCCAGATCACGAGCGAAGCCTCGACGACAGTTCCGCCGGCCCGGGATAGCAGCCGGTCTCTGAAATTGCGCGGAACCACTTCGGCGCGATAGCGAATCCTCCGCACGTAGGGCGACGGCGTGTCGATCACGGGAGGCTCGAGGAGCCGCCGGTCGTGGACATGAAGAAAATGTTGAAGATCGAATGCGTGGCCGGTGACCGAGGGCCACGGCGTCGGCGCCGTGAACGCGAACGGCTTGCTCGCCACCATCCCCTCGGGCTCGAGGTCGTCGAACCAGGGCAAGGGAAACAACGGCGCAGCGCCATTGAAGAGGAACACGAATCCGTGGCGCTCCTGCACCGCATAGCTCTTCTGCCGCGCGAACTCCGGGATCGCACAACCGGAAGGAATGCCGACGCAACGGCCGTCTGCGCCATAACGCCAACCGTGAAACGGACATTGGATCGTGTCGCCCACGACGCGGCCGCTGCCGAGATCGGCGCCGGCATGCGAGCAGCGCGCATCCATCACCGCAACCTGGCCCGACGCGGTTCGAAACGCGACGAGCTCGCGTCCAAACATGGTCTTCACCATCGGCCGGCGCCGGACCGCTCGTGATTCGGCGAAGAGATACCAGGAAGCCGGATAGAGCGGCAGGTTGAACCGACGCGACGCGCGGCTCTGCTGAAACGGGACGACCGATGGCTCAAGTGACATGGGCCGACCTCCCCGTCACTGGAAAGACGACGAACGCGAGAGCCGCTCCGGCCGCGACATCGAGGGCGTGATGTTGGTGTGCGAACAGAGTCGAGAGCGCGAGTGCGGTTCCCCACGCCGCGAGGCCGATGCGCACGGGAAGCGAGGCCGAGGGCCAGAACGCCTGGAGACAGACCACAGCCAGCGCCACGTGCAGTGAAGGAACGAGGTTGTAATCGAGATTGAGCTTGTCCGAGGCGTCGAAGATCGTTTTGAAGGGACCGTTCACAACGGCCGGCGCGAACCCTAGCTCCGCCGGAAACAGCAGGAACAAACAACCGGCGATCAGGATCACCGCTGCGGCGGAAACGGCCAGACGGCGAAACGACTCCCTTGTGCGCAGCACAAACGGAGCAAACAGAAACAGGAGATACAGTGAATCGTAGATGACGATCGCCGCCGGCCAGAGCGGAATCGCCAATTCGGATTGCACATAGAGGTGCCGATGCGTAGAGCGCCGTGCGGTCAACGAATCTGCACCGAAATACACCACCACAAAGAGGAAGCTCACCACTGCCATGAGACCCGCGGCATAGGCGAGATGTCGCCAGCCCGGCCAGGCCACGAAACGCGTCATTGTGACGCTCCCGGCAGCGGGCGCGGGCCGCGCCACATGCTCAGATAAATCCGCAGAAACGATGGACGTGCTTCGTCCCGGTCGACGTATTGAGGCAGATGAATCCACGGAATCTTCGGATTCTCGTGATGCACGCGATGATGGTGATAATTGAGGAAGAGCCATTGGACGACGCGATTCACGCGGAGATTCCACGCGCCTTCGATCCGATCGAGCGGCGACCAGGCGTGATCGGCGTATTGCAATGAGCTCCAGTTCAGTGCGAAGGCGCCGTAACAGAGCAGCCAAGCCCAGACATTGAGATCGAGAACCACGAAGAGCATCGCCTGCCAGAGCAGCACGAACAGAATCTCCGCGCGTACAGTGAGCACCGGAAGCCGCTCCATGCCCGCCACCATTGCGTCTGCGCCTGACTGGCGGCTCCACGTCGCGTCCTCGCCCTGAATGATGCGCGACGAAAACGCGCGCGGCGCAACAAAGTACGCGAGGCAGGAGAGGGGCGGAAGGAGCCAGTACAAGCCGGTGAGGATCCCGTACCACTGGATGTTCTTCAGAAATGCGCTCTCGCCCGGCGCGATGTAATCGAACCGCTCCGCCGAGGAACGGTTGCGCCGGTGATGACCGAGGTGGAAGAAGCGCTGCAACGTGAACGACGTTGGGAAAAACGCCGCGAGCCAGCGCCCGAAGAACGTATTCACGCGATCGGATTCGTGAAAGACGCCGTGCACGGACTCGTGGAGCAGCGAAAAGATGCTGTTGTTGACGTACGAAAACGCGACCGCGCCGAGGAGCCGGATCGCCAGGTGATCGGCATGCGCCACGACCCAGAGGAGCGCGCAAGCCGCGGCCATCGACACGATCGCGAGGCCGGCGTTCAGGCGGCCGGGGATCGACAACGCAGGAACCGCTCGTACTTCCATCGACGGACTCGGCACTCGGAATGTGAGGGCATTCTACGCTCGCGGCAAAGAACGTGTGGAGTGCGGTGACGCTCGCTGCCGAAGTGCACAAGCGGACCGCCGGCGTCCTCGCCGGCTGGACGAGCGGCGTCTCGCCGCTTGTGGGCGGGCGCCGGGACGGCGCCGCCCCAGCCGCCGAGACGGCGGCGGTCCGCTCAAGGCGCGTGCAGAAAAGCGGTAGCTCGTCGCCGCCGCACTCCAAGACGCTGGTGACAGGCCAGGCATTGCTCGATGCTCACGTTACGCGCCGCCCGCGCCCCCAGGTCCCTCGCTCGACGCTCGGGATGACAGGCAACGCTCACGACGCACGAATCCCATTGGACTACGCACCCCGCTCCTCCTCGGATTGATTCGCACCACCACACGTCCGCTTGCGCGGCATCGCCGTAGTTCTCCCGTAACCTCCAACGCGAACGCTACAAACAAAGGAGAACCTATGAAACACACTCTCGCGCGCCGACTGGCCGGTGCTTTCTTCCTGATGGTCGCGGCCCTTTCCGTTCCGGCCTTCGCCTCCAGCCATCGCGAGGCGCTGGCCATTCTCAACGAGCCCTGCGCCGACAACACCGACACCTATGCCTGGGTGTCGAACGGCACGCACGACAAGCTCTACCTGATCATGGACTTCAACCCGCTCCATGAGCCGGGACAGGGCAACCAGGGCTTGCGCGCCTGCAACGGCTATCGCTACGAGTTCCACATCGGCAAGGGCACGAGCCTCAAGGACGAAGCGGTCTACCGCGTCGAGTTCAAGAACACGCTCACGCCCGAAGCGGCTCCGAGCCCGACCGACGCACTCGGCGGCGGCAACGAGCTGCTCTGGCAGCTCACCGGCGGCACCGAGACGATGACCGTCACGCGCGTCATGGCGCCCGGCAGCCCGAACCCGCGTCGATCCTCGGCGAGAACCTCAAGGTTCTGCCGAACAACCACGGTCCGCAGACCGATCGCCTCATCTACGGCCTCGGCGCCGTTCAAGGGCTACGACTCCGGCGATCCATCCAGCCGCGAACACGGTCTCTACGATCAGGCCTTCGTCGACACCTTCATCCACACGCTCGAACGGCGGCGCGCGCATCATCGCCGGCCAGTTCGACGATCCGTATCAGCTCGACGAGAAGGGCATCTTCGATCTCGTCAACCTCGGGCGCGACCGATCTCGGCGGCATTCCGGGCGCGCGCAATACGCCCGTCGAAGACGTCTTCACCGGCTTCAATGTCTTCTCGATCGCCCTCGAAGTGCCGACTGCCGATCTCTTCCCCGACGGCATCCCGCACAACGGAACGCTCAATGCCAACTCCACGGACAGCCTGCTCCGCGTCTGGGCGAGCATCAGCCGCCAGGCGACGCAGACCGTCGACGCGACGCAACATCATCACCGGCATCCGCGGCTCCGGCAATTACGTGCAGGTCGGCCGCAATGCGCTGCCGCTGTTCAATGCCGGACTCGTCGGAACGCAGCGACAGACGCTTTATCTGCACACCGAATCCGATGAAGGACGTCACGCAGCTTCGGCGCCGACATTCTCTATCCGGTGCTCGTCCGCGACGCCGAAGCGCTGGGGATCTACAAAGCGCTGGGCGTTCCGGCTGCCGCGGTGACGACGCTCAAGGGACCGCGACTCGACATCATCAACGCGATCAACCTCGGCCGGCCGATTCCGGTCGCCGACGGTTCGACAGGCGACGTCATCACGCTCGACGCGTCGATCGATTCGCAGTTCCCGAACGGCCGGCGCCTCGGCGGCGGCACGGCGCCGAACCGCCATCAGGTGAACGTCAACACCGTGCTGATCAGCCTGATCGTCGCCGGCGATCCCGCCGCCGGTCTCGCCAAAGGCGTCGAGGTCAACGACAAGGACTTCCTGCCGCGCTTCCCGTTCCTCGCGCCTGCGCATCAGGGACTGCTGCAGGGACACGGCGGGATCAACGTGCCGACGCAGCCGAACATCCCCAATCCGGCCTCGCCGCAGCCGTAAGGCGTATCCATCTACAGGAGAAACGACATGAAACGAATGACTGTTCTCACTGCCCTTGCATTGGCTGCCGTGCTCACAATGCCCGCGTTTGCGCAGACGGCGCGACGCCCGTCCACGACCAGCTTCGCCTCTGATTTACAGACCGTTCCCGTCATGGCCAATACCACCGGCGTCAATGGCGCGACGTTCCAGACCTACGTCTCCATCGCCAATCCAACGTCGTCCACGTTTGCCGTCGACGCCACGCTCTATGACGCCAACGGCACGGAGCATCATGCGACGATCAGCCTCGCCGGCGGCGAAGTGAAGACGTACACGAATTTCCTCGGCACCGTCTTCAATTACACCGGCGGCGGCGCCGTGACGTTCGAGAGCCCGGAATCCGCGGGCGGACAGCACAACAACCGCTTCATTGTGAACGCCGAGGTCTGGACGACGACGAACGGCGGCCGCTACGGCACGTCGATCTCGACGCTCGAATTCGCCGGCACGGCCTCGCGCTCGTTCAGCCCCGGAATCACCGTCGACTCGTCGACGCGCACGAACGTCGGCTGCTTCAATCAGTCGGAGTCCGCGAATCATGTGAAGGCGACCGTGCTCGACGCCACGGGCAAGCTGACCCTCGGCTCCGTCGATCTCAATCTCGCCGCGAACGGCTGGGGGCAGACCGCGATCCCGACGATCGTGAGCAATGGTTCCGTGCAGTTCGATCCCTCGGACTCGGCTGTCTGCTACGCCGTCGTCATCAACAGCGCCACGAACGACGGCCGCTTCATCTCCTCCGCCGAATACACGCCGTAACCCTCGGTCCAGCGCGGTGCGGCGCGACTTTCGCGCCGCACCACGAGCCCTCTTCGCGCGGCACAGTTGCCGACATGCGCCTCCGAGGGATACAAAGCGCGCATGGAACAGCGAAAACTGCGCGACCTCTCCGTCTCCGCCATGGGCCTCGGCTGCATGGGCATGTCCGAGTTCTACGGTGCGTCCAATGAATCGGAGGCCATCGCGACGATTCATCGCGCGCTCGACCTCGGCGTCACCTTCCTCGACACGGCCGACATGTACGGTCCGTTCACGAACGAGAAGCTGGTCGGGAAAGCCATCCGCGGACGCCGCGATGAAGTCGTGGTGGCGACGAAGTTCGGGAACATGCGCGGCGAAGACGGCGCGTTCCTCGGCATCAGCGGTCAACCCGATTACGTGCGCAAGGCCTGCGACGCGTCGCTCCAGCGCCTCGGCGTCGACGTCATCGATCTCTACTACCAGCACCGCGTCGACACGAAAACGCCGATCGAAGAGACGGTCGGCGCGATGGCCGAGCTCGTGACCGCCGGCAAGGTGCGTCACCTCGGATTGTCCGAGGCTGCGCCGGCCACGATTCGTCGCGCGAACGCGGTGCATCCGATCAGCGCGCTGCAGACGGAGTATTCGCTCTGGAGCCGCGATCCCGAAGACGAAATCCTGCCAACCGTGCGCGAGCTCGGCATCGGCTTCGTCGCCTACAGTCCCCTCGGACGCGGATTCCTCACCGGGCGATTCAAGTCGATCGAAGACCTCGACGAGAAAGACTTCCGCCGCCGCTCGCCGCGCTTCCAGGGCGAGAACTTCCAGAAGAACCTCCAGCTCGTCGCGCGCATCGAGGAGCTCGCGAAAGAGAAAGGCGTGACACCCTCGCAACTCGCGCTGGCCTGGGTGATGCGCCAGGGCAACGACATCGTTCCGATCCCTGGAACGAAGCACGTGAAGTACCTCGAAGAGAACGTTGGCGCGCTCGACGTGAAGCTCAGCGAGGACGATCTGCGGCGCATCGACGAAGTGGCGCCGAAGGGTGTTGCCGCCGGAGAGCGGTACCCGGACATGAGCACGGTGAATCGCTGATTGTGATTTCTCTCACCGACGAGGCCGCTCCTTGTGCTTAAATTGACGGCATCCCATGGAGTCCATCGCCACCCGGCCCACCGCGCCGTTCACGATCTTTCACCGGACCTCCAGCGGTGAGGGCGGCTTCACCTGCGACACCTGCGGACTGCGCCGCCACGGAACGTTTCCGCGCGCGGCCGACATCTTCGCCGTCGCAGCGCAACACCTGAACCTCTGCCGCGGCGCGCTGCACAACCGCCCGATCGAAGGCACCGCCATCGTCGACGGCACGAAGCATTGCGTCGTGCTGCGCAACGGCGTGATGATCGTCGCGTTGCCGACGGTGTTCGACAGCACGAGCAGCGCGGTTCGGGTCGTGGCGTAACTCGCCTGTCTCTGGACCGCGAGGCATCAACGTTCGATTGCTTTCCCGTTGTCCAACGGATTCCGATCGATTCGTGTGATCCAGGGATCGACCGTGGCCGACACCGGCGCTTCATCGACGATCACGTGAATCTCGTTCATCCCGGAACGCAGGTCGTGCTTTCGCGAATCGAGAATCGACTTCGCACCTTCGATCGCGATCTCGATCGGCTCGTCGAGAGCGAGCGGCGTCTCATTGCCGTGGCCGTCGGCACGAACCTTCGCGGCGGCGATGCGGAGAGTGACGTCGAAGCGTCCGTCGGCGCGGCGCTGCGCGCGTGCGCTGTCGATGCGCAGATCGTAGAGAACGATATCGTTCATCCACTGATCGATGAGTGCGGCGCTCTTCGGATCGGCAGCGAGGCGCAGGTGGCGTGCGAGATTGGCGCCGGTCGGGCTGCGCTCGATCATCACGTCGCGGATCGCGTGGTCCATCGCCTCGGCGCCAATCAGATCGCGGATGGCCCAGAGCACGACGGCGCCCTTGCTGTAGTAGAGGTAGGGCTGCTGACCGACCGCGACGAGCGGCACTTCGCGATCTTCTTCGCGGGCGCGGCCGGTGAGATAGCGATCGAGCTCGATCTCCAGAAACTTTCGCGCGTGCTCGCGACCATGCATGCGTTCGACGGTCAGCAGTTCGCCGTACTTGGCCAGCGACTCCGTGATCGCCAGTCCGCCCGGACCGTTCGCGGCGATCACGCGATAGCCGAACCACTGGTGCGCGACCTCGTGCGCCACGCGTCGCGCGATGAGATCGGGACGATCGGGATCGCGCAGGTCGGTGAGGAACGCACGATCCTCGCGAAGAAGAATCGTTCCCGGCAACGCGAATCCGGCGAAAGGCCAGGACGACGGCACTTCCACGATGCGCAACTGATGGTGCGGATACGGACCGAAGCTTGCCTGCATCGCATCGAGCCCCGCTTCCGCCGCGCCGATCATCGCCGCGACGTTCGTCGCATGCACGGGATCGTAGTAGACCTCGATGGCAATCGGGCCATGCTGCCGCTTCGCGACGGCGTAACGCGCCGACGCGAAGCCGAAGCGATTGAGGATCGGCACCTCGGCGCGATAGCGGAACCAGCGGCGTCCGTCGCGTGTCCAGGTCTGTTCGAGCCGTCCCGGCGCGATGGCGATCTGATCGGCGGCCGTCGACACCGTTGCGCGGAAATCGATGAACGGTTCCGAGCCTTCCAGTTCGAGATCACCGTTGTCGACGGCGTCGATCGCGGCGAGGCCTCGCTTCTGCCGCTCGCGCGGGTCGAGAAGCTGGTAGGTCTTCCGGTAGCCGATCGAAGGGAACGTGCGATCGCTCATGATCAGCGAGCCATTCGCGACGATCGTGTCGTCGTCTCGCTTTGACGTGAACTCGAAACGCAGCTCCGAGCGCGCGCCCGGCATCAGCGGCGCTTGTAACTCGAACTGATGCATTCCAAAGCGCGCATCGCTTGCGACAAGTCGCGCGCCGGGAATCGAAAGCCTCGCGATGCGGGCTTCGCGCCGTACGGCAACGAAGATGCGCGAAATGGGCTGCGAGGTCTCGTTGACGAGCGCGTAACGCGCGGCGACGTGAAAGGAACGCGCGGTTGGATCGAGATCGACGTTCGCATCGACCGCGCGGATCGTCGGACGCGGCATCGCCTCGATGCGCTTGTACGTCTTCTCGTACGCCGCTCTCCAGTCGGCAAGGTCATCCGCGGTCTCGCGATCGGTGGTCGCGAAGATCCACGTCCCTGTCCCAGCGATCACGACGAGGAGCGCGATGGCGATGCGATTCGGATGCGCGAGGATGCGTACTCGTTCGCGCACCGAAGCGCCGATGCGACGCCACAGCGCCGCGGCGAGCGTCACGCAGAGCAACGCGGCCGCGAGCCAGTGCAACATGAATCGATGAAACAGCACGGCAGAATCGCCGAAGCCGTTCATCTCGCTGAAGCTCACCGGCGGCGCGCTCGCGAAACGCCACAGCGGATGCTCGAGGCCGATCATCGGCGCGCGTCGCGTGAAGACGATGAACAGGACAAAGAACACCATCCCCGCGTACTTTCCCGGACTCAGCGCGTGCATCAAGAGCGACGCGGCCGCGTAAAGCATCAGCGGGAGGCCGACGAAATAGAAGAGCGAGAGATAGAGCGACGGCTGGAAATCGAAGTAGCCCTTCGAGACCTGCACGGCCACGCCGGTGACGATGCCGCCGAGAATCAGCGAGGCGATGAGCGCGCCGAGCGCGGTCCACTTCGCGGCGATCATCGCCGTGCCGGAGACCGGCGTACTGTCGAGGATCGATGCGATGCGGAAGCGCTGCTCGCGCCAGAACATCTCCGCGCCAAAGTAGATGACGAGAATGACGCCGATGATCCACAACGGCTGCTGCAACGCGCCGACGATCAGGCTCGTGTGTGGATAGAGCGTCGAGCGATACTCGCCATCGAGCACGTCGGAGTAGATCTGCGACGCCGCCAAGCCGATCCAGACGAGAAGGAGCAGCAGCGCCGTTTTCGAGAAGAGGGCGCGCAGTTCGATGCGAACTCGCGCAACGTATCTGCCAGCCGCCGTGGAGCGCAGGCTTCCAGCCTGCCGGTCCGCCGGCATCCTGCCGGCACCGCCTGGAAGGCGGTGGACCGGCAGGCTGGAAGCCTGCGCTCCCCTGGCACCACGAGCGACTCCACGCCGAAACGTGAACGTTCGATACAGCACGAGCCACAGCACCGCCGCCGCGCCGAGCCAGAGCGCGCGATTCGCCAGCAGCGTTCCCGTCAGCGGCACGTACTGCACGCTCTTCGCCGCCGCCGTCCAATAGCGCGTCACGTCGAAGAACGCCGTGAGGCCGAACGGATCGAGCAGCGCCGGGAGCATCCCTCCTCCCCCACCCGCCTTCGAAGCCGCCATCAGCGGCGAGTTCGTGAGTGCCGAGCAGATGAAGTAGAGGATGTACACCACGATCGCCGCGGCATACGTCGCGATCGAATTGCGCGTCAGCAACGCGATCGTGAAGAGCAGCGCCGTCGCGAAGAGCACGTTCGGAATCGTGATCACCGCGAACGCCGCGAGGTAGGGACGCGGATCGAACGCCGCAACGCGCTCCGGGTCGAGCCACGGCGAGAATGTCGCCACGATCGAGCCGACGGCCGAAAACGCGACCGCCGTCAGCGTCGCCAGGAACGATCCGGCAAAGCGTCCGAAGAGAAACGGGAAGCGTCCGACCGGCGTCGAGTAGACGATCTCGCTCATGCGATGTTCGTCGTCGCGCAGCACGGCATTCGAGGCGAAGATCGCCACGGCGAACAGCGCGAAGAGCGAGAGAAACGCGAACGACTCCATCACCAGATAGGGCGAGTTCACCGGCACGTTGTCGGCGCCGAATCCGGAGGCGACGAGCGCAAAGCCGAGGATGAAGAAGAGCGCGGCCGCGGCGAAGAAGGCCGGCTGGCGCGTGTGATGACGCCACTCGAAACGAACGATCTCGCTCAGCACGCGACGCTCTCCTCTCGCGAAAGAGAGGAGAGCACGGAGAAGTAGACGTCCTCGAGGTCCGGCGCCACGGGCTCGAATCCCTCCTCGGGGCGTTCGTCCGCGAGGACATGAAGCTGCGTCTGGCCGGCGAAGAGCCGCGTGGCGATGACGTCGTGCGACGCGCGATATCCATCGACCGCGCTCTTCGGCACCGTCTTCCGCCACAACCGCTCGCGCAGATCGTCGATCAATCGCGCCGGCTCGCCCTCGAGGACCACGCGCCCTCCGGCGAGAATCGCCATGCGCGGACAGAGATCGCTCACATCCTCGACGATGTGCGTGGAGAGAATCACGACCGCGTTCTCTCCGATCTCGCTGAGCAGATTGTGAAAGCGATTCCGCTCCTCAGGGTCGAGTCCCGCCGTCGGCTCATCGACGATGATCAGCGCCGGCTCGCCGAGGAGCGCCTGCGCGATGCCGAAGCGCTGCTTCATCCCACCCGAAAACGTGCTGACCGCCTTGTGGCGCACGTCGTAGAGATTCGTCAGCTCGAGCAGCCCGAGAACCTCTTCGCCACGCGCGCGTTTCTCGCCGATCCCTTTGAGCACGGCAATGTGCTCGAGCAGCGCCAGCGCGGAAACTCCGGGATAGACCCCGAAATCCTGCGGCAGATACCCGAGGCGGCGACGGAGCTCGTGCGGGTTCGCGAGCACGTCGAGACCGTCCAGCAGGATCGAACCGCGATCCGGCTCCTGCAACGCCGCGATCGTCCGCATCAACGTCGACTTCCCCGCGCCATTCGGCCCCAGCAACCCGAACAACCCTCGCCCGACGTTCAGCTCGATCCCATCGAGCGCGCGTACACCGTTGGAGTAAGTCTTCGAGAGGCCGGAGATCGTAAGCATGCAGCGCTTACTACGGCCGCAGAAAAGGAAGGTTCACGGATGCGCCGGCTGGAGGGGAGCGCTCTCGAGACTCAGGCCGCGGGCAACTTTCGATACGGCAGCAGACTCTGAAGAATCCCGCGCCCCTGCTCGAACTGCCACACATGGCGGCTCACAGGATCGCGAAGAACGGTTCCACCGGCGAGGAGCTCGAAGACGTGCTCGCCGTCCGCAAGACGGATGGAAAACGTCAGATCGGGCGCCATTCGCATGCGTGCCGACGAAGCGGGCGGTGTGCGCACGATCTCCTCTACCGCGGAAAGTAGCTCCTGCCCTTCGCCGCTGGTGAGATTGACCGCTCTGAAACCGGATGTCGCTATCTTGATCTGCATGGCTTCACCGCTGGTTGGCGGCGCCTTGGACCCGAAAGCCTTCCACACATCGCCGCCGGATGCATCGATCCCGCCTGGGTATGAATGGTACAGGATTCCATCGAACACAAAAGACGCAACGCAGTGCTCTGTCCGCTCGGCATGCGTACCCCCCAGGTAGCCGCGAGCGCCCAGCGTCAATCCTTTGAAGGAGGCCGCGAACACGGCGGCAATGCATTCGTCGTTGAAATCGAGACCCGTGTTGCATCCCGACAAGTAGACAGCGGTGCCATCGATGATTCCGGGAATTCTGCGTAGCGACTCCGCGACAACGGCTGCGTTGCCAAGAGTCACGTCGTCGCAGAGGGAGGGATTCGCGTGTGCAACGATCTCGATCTCGGTGGCCGTTTGTGCGTTCGAGGTCAGAATCTCGCTGACGCGCGACAGAAGATCGAAAGAATCCGTGTACTCGAGGTACGTCCAGCCATTCGCCGGAGCCCAGGCTGACAAGCGGACGCGTTCTTCACCAATGATGTCATTCTCATCTCGAGGTATCGCGACGATCTGCACCAAGATCAATCCTCGATGGATCGTAACACTCGCATGGACCGCGCGGAGACGAACGTTATGTCGTTCGGGACGCTCGCAGCAACAGTTCACCATTCTTGATCGAGGACCAGCCCTCTTCCTGAACGGTTCTGATCTCAAACTCCGTCAGATCACGACGGAGTTGACGCGGCATGTCCTCGTCGAAAAGTACACGCCTCAAGCGATCTGAGCCAGCGCCGCACGACCGGCTCCCTCGAGAAACGCACTTGCCTGTTCGCGGGTGACGCTCGGGAAGTTGTCAAGAAACACGTCCAGGCTGTCGCCGCCCTCGACGTAATCAAGAAGCGTACGAACGGGTACACGCGTTCCGATGAAAACAGGATCGCCGCTGTGAATGTCAGGATCCGAGTGGATGATGGAATTGAGATCTGTCATCGGTAGTCTCGCTGACGGAAGAATACGTCAGCGATCTCTCGAACAGGAAGACGTTGCAAAAAGACAGCCCCAACCACCCTTACGGCTTGACCTGATTGTTCCCGCCGCCGTGCGGAGGCAATCGACAGCGAGGGTTTCATAAGCACTCCTTGAGAAGCGGGTGCTAAAACATCGGTCTGACGGGACGGGTTGGCAACAGGATGAAAACCGCGCCTCTCCCAGCCGAGGGAGACCTTGTCTCTAGGCGCCGACGGATCAGGAAACCTTGCGCTGAGTCTTCACGGGTGGCCGTGGCTGGCGCGTCACAAGACGATCAGCCAATGATTTTTCCACTTTGCGCAGGTGTTCCGCGTAGCCTTCCGACCCTCCATATCTCTCGAGGAGTCGTGCTCGCGTTTCATGAACCTCTTCGACGACCGGATCTTTAAATGTCATGAGAGTCTCCGAAAAAGTTCGTGAGGCGTTCAAACGATTGGAGGTTTGTGGAGATAGCTGATGATCGTCGTCTCGACATAGACGCTCGGCCTCATTCCTCCAGCTTACCTCCGTTGAAGTTGTAGCTGCGTGCAGGGCCAGCCCACTCGTCACAGCCTCACCGCTTCGTTCATACTTTCCCGCATCCGCCATGAAGGACGAATATCTGAAGGAGACCACGCTGCGTCTCACCGAGGATTCCGCTCGTTCTTTCGCTCCAGGAACGGGCGCTCCGATTTCGGGGACCGTCGGGCGTTACGAGATCGGCGTGCTCCTCGGTTCGGGCGGGATGGCCGAGGTGTATCGCGCGTACGACGCCACGCTCAATCGCGCGGTGGCGCTCAAGTTCTTACGCGAGACGGATGCCGAGCACCTCGGGCGGTTCATGCGCGAGGCGCGCACGCAGGCGCAGGTCGGGCACGAGAACATCTGCGACGTCTACGAGACCGGTACGCTCGACGGACGGCCGTTCATCGCCATGCAGTGCATCGACGGCTTCACGCTGGCCGAAGCCGCATCGCGCATGTCGGTGGAGGAGAAGGTTCGCGTGATGACCGACGTAGCCGAGGCGGTGCATGCGGCGCATCGCACGGGACTGGTGCATCGCGATCTCAAGCCGCACAACATCATGGTCGAAGCGAACCCGGACGGCGGATGGCATCCGTATGTCCTCGACTTCGGCCTGGCGCGCGATCAGTCGATGGACACGATGACGACCATCGGCACGGTCATGGGCACGCCGCCGTACATGGCGCCCGAGCAGGCGCGCGGCGAGCGCGCGAAGATCGACCGCCGCTCCGATGTCTACAGCCTCGGCGCGACGCTCTACGATCTCCTCAGCGGACACCCGCCCTTCGTCGCCGACTCCAGCGTGGCGACGATGATGAAGCTCCTCAGCGAGGAGGCTCCATCGCTGCGCTCGATCGATCCGACCATCTCCGCGGATCTCGACACGATCGTGATGAAGTGCCTCGAGAAAGATCCGCAGCGTCGCTATGACTCGGCGCGCGCGCTGGCCGAGGATCTGCGGCGCTATCTCGACGGCGAACCGATCAAGGCGCGCCCGACGACGTTCGTGTATCGATGGATGACGCGCGCGCGCAAGCATCCGACGATCGCTACGCTGCTTGCGATTGCGACCCTTGCGGTGCTGGCTTCGATTGCATGGGCCGCAGTGACTTCGATGCAATCAGCGGAACGTCAGCGCGCGGCGCAGCGATTCGGACAGGAGATCGAGCGCATCGAAGCGACGGCTCGCTACGCGAGCATGCTGCCGCTGCACGATGTCGGGCGCGAACGGCACTGGATCCGTCAACGCATCGCCAGCATCAGCCGCGCGAAGTCGAGCATGGGCAGCACCGCCTCCGGCCCTGCCGATTACGCGATCGGCCGCGGATTTCTCGCGTTGCACGAATGGGATTCGAGCCGCCACGCTCTCGAGTCGGCCTGGGCCGGCGACTATCGGACTCCGGAAGTTGCCTACGCCCTCGGCCGCGTGATCGGCGCGCAGTATCAACAGGAGCTCGAGGAATCGGAGCGCATCGCGAACAAGGACGCGCGCGCCGCGCGACAACGGCAGATCGAGCAGCAATACCGAGAGAAAGCGCTGACGTATTTGCGCCAGAGCGCCGGCTCGGGAAGTGAATCACCCGCGTATGTCGAAGGACTCATCGCGTTCTACGAGAAGCGTTCCGGCGTCGCCCTGGAGCGCGCACGCGCGGCGTTCGCCGCGGTGCCGTGGCTCTTCGAGGCGAAGAAGCTCGAAGGCGACATCTGGCTCTCGCGCGGAATGAAGGAATCGCGCGAAGGCAATTACGACGCGGCGCTGCAAAACTTCGGCGCCGCGGGAGACGCGTACACCGAGGCGGAGTCGATCGGATCGAGCGACGCCGACGTGCTCCTCGGGCAGGCGGAGCGCTGGTTCCAGACGATGCTCGTCGCCATTTATCGCGGCGATGATCCGACCGATGCGATGCAGCGCGGCATCGCCGCCGCGGAGCGCGCGGCACTCACGCACGACGAGCTTGCGGAGAGTTTCGCCTTCCGTGCCGGCATTCTGATCCGCTACGGAGAATGGCAGGTCACGCAGGGACAATCGCCGTTCGATGCGCTCGATCGCGGCGTGGCAATGGCCCGGCGCGCGGTGGCACTCGAACCGAAGATGGCGAAAGGGCACTCGCAGATCGGCAACGCGCTGTTCCTCAAGGCACGCTGGGCGGCGACGCACGGGCAGGATCCGATCGCGCTGTTCGATGAATCGATCCGCAGTCATCGCCACGCCGTCGCGCTGCACGCGACGGGAACGCACGAGCTGGTCGCGCTGGCGAATGCGCTGCGCCGCAAGGGCGAGGCGGTCGCGGAAGCGGGCGGCAGTCCGCTCGCGCTTCTCGACGAATCCGTCGTCTATTACAACCGCGCCACGGCCGCCGATCCGCTCTGGGCGAACAGCGAGAACGACAAGGGTCTGGCATTCATGACGCGCGGCGAATGGGAGATGGAGAACGGGCGCGATCCGATGAAGTCGTTCGAGCTCTCGGCGAAGAGTCTGGAGCGCGCGCATACGCTCAATCCGAAGTTCGGCGTAGCCGTGCTCAACCTCGGCAGTGTTCATCTCGATCGCGGCAATTCCATCCTGCGCACCGGCGGCGATCCGCGACCCGCGCTCACCGAAGCGATTCACGCATACGAGCACGCGCTCACCCTCAATCCGACGCTCGCGTTTGCGCGCTCGAACTCCGGTCTTGCGAACTATCTCGCGGCGCAATATGCCCTCGATGCCGGCGAAGATCCGCGAGTGTGGATTGCGCGCGGGCTCACCGCGTACGCCGAGGCGCTGAAGTTGAATCCGGAGCATGCCGCGTCGATGGCTTACGGAGGACTGCTGCACCTCGTCGACGCGGAGTACACCGCGCGGCAGGGTGGCGATCCGCGTCCTGCGTTCGACGCGGCACGCGCGAGCGAGCGGCAGGCGGAGACGATCAACCCGAACAGCTCCGAGTTCCTGCAGTTTGCCGCGTCGATCGAAGCGGAAGCGGCGCGCTACGAGCTGGCGCAGAAGCGTTCGCCGGCCGCGGCACTCGCCGCGGCGGAAGGATTCCTTGCGCGCGGGATGAAACTCAACGACGCCGACGCCGACACGTTCTACACGCAGGCCACCGTGCATCGCATTCGCGCCGAGTGGACGTCGTCGCCCGACGAGATTGCGCGCGGCCTCGCCGCCGTGGATCGTTCGCTCGCGATCGACAAGGAAAAGAGCGAAGCCTTCGCGCTGCGCGGTGAGCTCTTGCAACTGCGCGGCGATCGCGCCGGCACCATCGCCGCCTTCGATCGCGCCATCGCCCTCAAGCCGAGCGCGCGCAAGCGATGGGAAGCAGAGCGCAACCGAAGCCGTTAGCAGAACACCGCATGGCGACTACGACTCTCTCCCGCGCCGAGGCGCGTCGGTTGCTCGTCTCCCACCTCGGACTGGCGCGGCCCGTCGGTCGCGGTGCCCGCGGCGTGCGCGCGGTGCTCGAACGGCTGCGTTGCATTCAACTCGATCCGCTCGACGCCATCGGGACGAACGCCGATCTCGTGGTGATGGCGCGCGTCGAGGGGATCCATCGCGGTGATGTCTGGCGGCATCTCTTTCCGCGACACGCGTTCGAGCACTTCGCGAAGGAGCGCTGCATCCTGCCCGCGCGCGCGTTTGCGTATTACCGCCGCGAACGTCACGAGGCGCAGACGCCGTGGTGGGGACACGGAGAACGCGAGCGCCGTATCGCACCGAAGTTGGTGAAGGCGGTGCTCGAGGAGATTCGCGAGCATGGTCCGCTGGCGGCGAAGGAGATCACCGATCACGGCGAGGTCGAGCCGCTCGACTGGAGCGGATGGACGGGCACGGGAAAAGCGACGTCGATGGCGCTGGAGATTCTCTGGACGCGCTGCGAGATCGTGGTGACCGGCCGCAACGACTCCGGCGCCAAGATCTACGACGTCCCCGAACGCGCCTTCGGCGAGATCGGCGAGCCGGAGGAGCCGTTCGCGCGCTGGGCGGTCCGCGAACGCGCGCTCGCGGCGGGACTGCTCACGCGCGCCGGCGGCTCGATGTGGTCGATGCTCAGCGCGATCCGCACGGCGCCGCTGATCGACGAGATGATCGCCGCGGGAGAGCTCGTCGAGGTGACGATCGAGGATTCCTCGCGGCGTTACCTCGCCGCGCCATCGTTTCTCAAAACGCCTCGCCCGCGCTACGACGATCGCGTGCGCATCCTCGGTCCGCTCGATCCGCTGATGTGGGACCGCGGCCTCGTGCGCGATGTGTTCGATTTCGATTACGTGTGGGAGGTGTACAAGCCGGCCGCGCAGCGAAAGTGGGGCTGGTACGTCTGTCCGCTCCTGCATCGCGATCGCTTGATCGGACGAATCGACGCGCGCGTCGAGGGCGATGTACTGATCGTGAGGAAGCTCTGGCTCGAAGGCGACGACGCACCGCGCGAGGCGATCGATGTCGCACTGGCGAGACACGCGGAGCTGTGCGCCGCGAAGAGGGTGCGGATGCCGCGAAGACGCGGGTAAAGGAGCGCAGGCTTCCAGCCTGCCGGTCCGCCGGCATCTTGCCGGCACGCACGCACCGCCTGGAAGGCGGAGGACCGGCAGGCAAAGATGCCTGCGCTCCATCGACAACGTTACGGTTCGGGTTGAACGTCGTCTTCCACGGCGGGAACGTCGCGCTTACGCCTGAATAGGAGCCACAGAAGCGACAACGGCCGGGGCGAAGCTCGAACCGAAGGGGCTCAAGAAAGAGCGGTCAGGCCATCACTACGGAGTTTGCGTTCGAGGGGATCGTCGGCACTGACGCCGACTCGCCCGTTACGTTCACGCTCACGAACGGAGTAGCTACGCATAACGGAAAGCGCGCCGCGCGACACCTTGCGATCCCCGAATGCACACAGATCCGGCCGGCGGGCATCGGGTATAGACTTACGTCAGCCCAACCTAGCGTCACGGAAGGAAGAAATATGCGAGAACTGACGAAGTTCGGAGTTGGTATTTTTGTCGTGTTGGCCTTGGTCTGCTGCTCCGGCGCGGGGAAGCCCTCCGAATCCGACGCCAAGGATGCACTCCAGAAGATGCTGGTTGCGCAGGACGCTGGCGTATGGCGCGTGGATCGTGTCGAAAAGACACCCGGTGACGTTAAACAAACGCCTCCTCTATCGCTGACATGGTTGAAGACAGACAACGGCTGGAAATTTGCGTCGGCGGAATGCATCGCATGTTAGAACGTCGCGTCATTCATCGTGACATCCTGTGCCTACTCATTCTGTGCGCATTAAGCGGCCGCTCATCATTTGCACAAGAGTCTCTTATCACGGTCAAATTGAGAGGAAAGCCAGAAGACACCAGCGCGAGGTACAACACCCTGGATCTGTACGTTAACGGGAACAAGCTGGGGTCGGTTTCGCCTGGGCGCGACGTGGTCCTGAAGCTAATTCCGACTGACTCGGCGTCCTATACTTTCTGGATGCAGAGCCAGGGGTGGTTAAATGGCAATGAGGTGATCTACAGGTCGAAGCTCATTGACATCTCGGCCAAGCCTGGCGACACGATTATTGCCAGTACTCAAGTCACTCAAGGCTTTCCCTTGATAATTTCGCTACACCTGACTCTTGTAGTGCCACCGCCGTTGCGAGTGTTGTCCGCTCAGCTATTGAATCAATACGTGGAGAAAGAGCTATCGCGCGAAACTGTTATGACACCACGAGGCGCGAAGAGAACGATCAAACGCACCCGCAGCTTCGAGCGTTTCGTTTCTGTAGCGGCTACGGGAGGATTAGAAAGCTCATTCAAATTCGACTTGGCCGCGGTCGCGACGGAGATTCGAAGCAAGCTCGACGTCGCTGTCAGTCGCTCTAGCCGAGAGACGGAGACCATCGAGCAAACGATCGAGATCGATGGCAGCGTCCTTCCGCGCGTCGCGCTTGCGTGGGTGGAAAAGCGCCAAACCGGCATGGCTAGGGCTTCAGTGAATGGTGCGGCGACACTGATTCCCTTTGAACTCGTCAAGAGTCTAGAGCTGAGAGTGGTGCCTTTACCGAACTAAACCATATCGACCTGAATACGTTTCGCGTTCCGTATCCGATTATCAAGAGGCGAGTCGCATTGCAATGCGCGGTGGCTGCGCGTATACTTCAGGACGTATTTCCACGCAACTATGACCGACAAAGGCTCGGCGCGGTCGCGCGGCAAGTGGAGGCGTCATGTCGCAATCCTATCCCGCAATGTCCTCGTCCGGCGTACCGAAGAGCATCAATCGTCGCGTTTCGGTGGTCTTCCTTATTTCGCTGTTCATTGTTCCTTCGTGCCTACAGGCAGCCTCTGGTCTTGAGCTCCTTTGCGACTCGCGAGCCATCGCAACACATCTGATTGACGGAGATCTCCAGAAGGCGCTCGACTTGAGTATTGAATGCGAAGAGCGAAATCTAAGCAACGTCAAGGACGCTGCGGCTCCTCCAATGCTTAAGGGCGCATATCTCGCGAGCGCGCAAATCTTGACGGCGCAGGGCAAGTTCGCCATGGCTCGCCAGCGAATAGACAAGGCGAAGGGACTCCCGGACTCATTTCTTGTCCCTCTGGACGAGCTTATGGACACTGCCGAAGGATACTTGCTGGAACGATCCGGCAAGACCACTGAGGCAATTAAGTTCTATAAGAAGCTTGCGACTCCCTATGCGTTGGTCGAGCTAGGTAAGATTTACGTCGACACAAGACGTGCTGTCGAAGCGCGGCGTGTCATTACGGCCTCGTTAAAGATTGACCCGTCGAGCCCAGCCGCGCACGCGATATTGGGTGAGATTTTTGAGCGGTCAGACAAGGCGGCGGCACTGCGGGAGTACAGGCGCTCGCTGGCTCTTGCCACGGAGGGAAATCCGACGATTGTCGCACTAACTTATCTCGATGTAGCTCGTGCCAAGAAGGGAATTGCACGACTGCAGTGAGTTCGAGCGCCACGCGGCTATTTAGTTTCGCCTCATGCGATGAGGCATTCCGAGGCGGCACTACCCAGAGGCGCGGAGTTCGAATGGCGTCCGTACGTTCCTCGCTTCGACCCATCCGATCTCTCGCCTCCCGGGCATCGTCGGCATCGTGTTCGCTTTCGATTACGTGTGGGAGGTGTACAAGCCGGCCGCGCAGCGAAAGTGGGGCTGGTACGTCTGTCCGCTCCTGCATCGCGATCGCTTGATCGGACGAATCGACGCGCGCGTCGAGGGCGATGTACTGATCGTGAGGAAGCTCTGGCTCGAAGGCGACGACGCACCGCGCGAGGCGATCGATGTCGCACTGGCGAGACACGCGGAGCTGTGCGCCGCGAAGAGGGTGCGGATGCCGCGAAGACGTTCGTAACTCTTGTCATCCCGAGCGTTAGCGAGGGACCTGGGCGGGTGTGCGGCACGAGGCTCGTGTTGCGCGCCGCCCGCCCACCCAGGTCCCTCGCTCGACGCTCGGGATGACATGCCTTATTGCAAGTCTTCTCTTTCGACGTTCTGCTTACGCTCCCGGAACGCGAGCCACAGAAGCGACAACGGCACGTACGCCACAATCGCCCACGCAACAACGTTCAACGTGATGAGGACAACGATCGCTCCGGCGCGTCCGGCGTGGGAGAAGCCGTCGTAGCTGCCGCCGAAGAATCTTTTGAGAACGAAGATCGCCGGCGCGCCGAACCACAACTGCGATGCCGCGGGGCCGAACCACGACAGGATCGTGATCGTGAAGCCGATCAGCATGCTCACGAAGGAACGACTGACTTTCATAAGTTCACAACATGCACAACGACCGCGCCGCCCACTACCGATTCTTCTCCGCCAGCGACACCGTGAAGATTCCCCAGCGGTCGATCTCCATGTCCGTCTTGCGGAATCCGGCGGCGCGCACGAGGTCGTCCATTTCTTCCTGCGTGCGGCGGCGCATGATCCAGGGCTGGCCGTCGCGATTGACGAGAACGCGCGCGATCATTTCGAGCTGCGGATGCCACGGTTGTCCGGTGTAGACGAGGTAGCCGCCGCCGCTCATGCAGCGAGCGATGCCGCGCAGCGAGCGCGTCACCATGTCGTTGTCGCCGAAGAGCTCGTAGAGGCCGGAGACGATGGCGATGTTCGGCGCGGGCTGGATCGCGGCGAGGTTCTCTTCATCGAACGCGTCGCCCTGCTCGAACGTCACCCGCGACGCGAGACCCATCGATTGCGCGATCGCTCTCCCCTGCTCGACGTTCGCCGGCGTGAAGTCGCGCAGGTACGCGGTCGCGCGCGAATCGCCGTCGGCGGCGAGCGCGTCGAGCACGTAACGTCCGCATCCCGTCGCCACGTCGAGGATGCGCACGTCCTGTCCTGACGCGCGCACGCGCTGCATCGCATCGCGCAGAAGTTTTTCGAGATGGATCTTGCGTTGACGGATGCCGCGCCAGCCGGGGCTGTCGAGATAGACACGGTCGATCAACTTGCCGAGCCCGAGGTCGCCGCGTGCCTGATTTTCGTAGACGTAGTCGAGAGAACGGCCGGAATCGAATCCGCTCTCCCAGCCGAGGCGTACGCCGCGACTGAGCTTGCCGGCGGTCTTGAGGCTGATGCGCTGGATCGCGAACGACGCGTTCTTCACCCCGCCGGCGGGACGCGCGAGCGATTCGTACTCGCGCTTCGTGTAGCCATCGTCGTCCGCGTGCAGAAGCGGCTCGCGCGTCGACGGCGTCGTGAATGCGTCGTCGATGAACGTACGGATCTCGGCGAGCACTTCGCCGCGTCCCGCTTCGTGCAGGAGATCGTGATACATGCCGTCGAAGACGCGCATCTTCTTCTTCACCGATCCGAGGCGATCGAAGAGCTTCTTCTGCTCACCGACGTCGACGACCCAGTCCGCGCCGCCGGAGAGGACGAGAGCCGGAACGCGAATCGCGCCGGCATCATCGACGACGCGCTCGGCGATCTCGTAGAGATCGAGCAGCACGTTGACCGAGATGGCCTTCGTGATCAGCGGATCGTCTTCGTAGCGCTTCGCCTGCGCGGCGTCGTGCGTGAGCATCTTCGCCTTCACGTAACTCTGCACGTACGACTTTTTCTCGCCGCGCATCGCCTGCAGGAGCTTGAGTCCCGTGCGCGCGAAGGGAACGTAGAGCTTCACCTTCAGCGCCGGCGTGACGAGCACCATCGCGCGGATCCGCGGCGCGTAGTCATGGACCCAGGTCACGACGTTCACCGCGCCGACGCTGTGTCCGACGACGACCATGTCCTCGATCGGAATCCCATGCGTCGCCGACACGTAGCGCACGAAGACGTCGAGGTCTTTCACCAATTGCGAAAAACTCGGCGCGTACCCGCGATCGCCAGGCGAGCGTCCATGACCACGCGCGTCCCACGCAAAGATCGCGGCGTCCTGTAGCGCAAGCTCGTCGACCACATCGATCAGACGACCGGAGTGCTCATGACCGCGATGCACGAACACGACCGCGCGCTTCGCGTTCGGCGGAAGCCAGGCGCGGTAGAAGAGCGCGGTTTGTTGATCGACCGGGGCGTGGAGCTCGTGAATCGTCATCTGGTTCTCCGTCGTCGTGAAGAGCGCCGCTGTTGTCGGTTGTCGGTTGTCGGTTGTCTGGGGAGACTCGCAAGAGCGCGCAGACAACCGATAACCGAGAACTGACTACAATTTCCTCACTGCCTCCTCCAACCTCCCCGCCACCAACTTCGCTCCCTCTTTGTCCATCGCCACGTCCGCGAACGTCATCGGTGCGCCGATGCGCAGCGTCAGCTTGCGTGGGCGCGGGATCCAGGCGCCTTTCGGCCAGGCGCGATAGGCACCGTCGAGGAAGCAAGGCACAACCGGGATCGGCGTTCCGGCGAGGAGGAAGCCGATGCCGGGCTTGAACGCTCCCACTTCTCCCGTCGGACTTCGCGTCCCCTCGGGGAAGAGGATCAGCACGTGCTCCGGCGTTTCGAGGAGCTCGCGGCAGAGGTCGAGGCTCTCGCGCGGGTTCTCGCGGCGATCGAATGGCATCGCGTTCATCGCCACCGCGGAGAATGCGATCTTTGGCAACGTCGTGAAGAAGTAGTCCTTCGCCGCGGCGGGATAGGCCTTCTGAATCCGGCGCAGCGGAAGCGCGGAGAGGAGCGAGATGGCGTCGAGATGGCTGGCGTGATTCGCCACCATGACGAACGGTTGATCGACAGGCAGATGCTCGCGCCCTTCCACGCGATAGCGGTGATAGATCCGCAGCCACGTACGCATCAACGCGTGCAGCGCGTAGCGCGTCGCGTAGATGAACATGTCCGGATGCCGCGGGAACGTGCTCAGTCGCTCGATGGGCGACTTGTCGAAGCCTTCCGTCGGCTGGTACTGCCACTCGGTCATTGCGTGTCTCGCGTCAAGATTCTTCCGCTTCGTCGAGATCTGTTGCTGGTTGCTCGTGCTGGTTGCTGAGGTCGAGCCTTGCAACGCCGCACCACCTCAGGAACCAGCAACCAGGAACCAGCAACACTATTGCAGTCCCACGAAGTAACGCGTCATGTGAAAGAAGAGCGGCGCGACGTAAATCAGCGAGTCGATGCGATCGAGGACTCCGCCATGGCCTTCGATGAGCGAGCCCATGTCCTTGATGCCGATGTCGCGCTTGATGACGCTGATCGAGAGATCGCCGAGCTGCGAGCCGATGCCGACGATCACGCCCGCCAGTACGAGCTCGCGCGTGCCGAACCCTTCGAGCGAGAAGCGGAAGATCCAGGGCAGCGCCATGCCGACGGCGAATGCGCCGAACGATCCCTGCCAGGTCTTATTCGGCGAAATGTTGGGACGCATTTTGTGGCGGCCGAACATCTTGCCGAACGTGAACGCTGCGACGTCGCAGAGCGGCACCGAGAAGAGAAGAAAGAGGATGTAGCCCGAGGCGTTGCGGCCGTTTTCGAGAAACGCGAGATGGCCGAACATCCAGCCGACGTAAAGAAAACCGACGATGCCGAGGGCGATGAGCTGGAGCTGACCCTTCGTGCGATCGCGCAGGATCGGCATGATGAGAATCCCGGCCACGACGTACACCGGCAGCGCCATGAAGAGCCCGTACCAGCCGAGCACGTTCTCACCGGGCGGCGGGATCAGCGTCACGATCGTCATCGCCGCGATGCCGAGGTAGACCCAGCCGGTGATGAACCAATCGCGATAAAGACCGGTCGCGCGCGCGAACTCGGTGAAGCCGCCGATGGCGATCAGGCCGAAGAAGACGATCGTCGCGGTGCGGCCGAGGAGAATCGCGCCGACGACGAGCGGAATCATGATCAGCCAGCCGCGGAACGCATGCCACGCGTGCTCCGCATTTTTCTTGAAGACGAACTTGAGCAACACGATCGCCGTGCCCGCGAACAGCAGCAGGCCGCCGGCGATGTAGAGATAGACGCGAAGAACAGGGGAAAGCATCAGCGATTCGGTACCGCGTGATCGAGAGCGCGGAAGATGCGTGAGAGGCGGATGGCTACGGTCTGCACGCAGCCGGCGAGGATGACGAAGTGCGCCCAGTCGAGAATCGTGAAATCGCCGAACCAGTACGGCTGGTCGCGCAGTACGAGGATCATCGTCGCCAACGCGCCGATGCTGAGCACCACGATGCGCCAGGGCTTGGCCATCACGCCGCTGAACTCGCGCTGCACGCCGACCGCCTGTCCGAAGAGGCCGACGTAGGCGACGATCAGCGCGGCCATGGCCACCCAGTACGCGGGGAACGGCCGGCACCATCCGCTGTGTGCCATGCCGACGAAGATGATGACGTCGGAGATTCGATCAGGCAGGTCGTTGATGATCTCTCCCCGCTTCGAGGCCTTGCCCGCCGCGAGCGCGACCATGCCGTCGAACATGTTCAGCCAGAGGCGGAACAGCGCGAAGGCAACGCCGACCGCGAGGTAGCGCGGATGATGCGTCGATCGCCAGAAGAACCACGCCGCGAGCGCGGCGGAGACGATCGAGCCGTAGGAGAAGACATCGGGATGAATGCCCATCCTGACCGCGACGCGCACGGCCGCGTGTGCGGTCCGGCGGAAGAGGTTCGCGATCGGGCGACGGGACGCAGGCTCGTACATCGGTTGTCCGTTCTCAGTTGTCGGTTGTCTGTGCAGTATCGCCGAAACTCAGGGAGAACCGACAGCGGACAACCGACAACGCTCTCCGTTGTCAGGTGTCCGTGCAGTATCGCCGAAACTCACGGAGAACCGACAACCGACAACTAATGCACGAATTCAATCCTCGCCGGCATCGTGACTCGCATCACCGCTTCCTGGTGGAAGCGCTTCCGATACTCCTCGGCGATCTCGTGGATCTTCGTGTCGAGGCGCGCGTCGTACGGATGGACGAACTCGAGGATCGCCGTCTGCTCGTTGCCGCCGTTCCACTGTCCCTTCGCGCGCCAGACCGTGAATCCCTGCGGGAACCGCGGCGTCACGACCTCCTGGATGAACGCATCGAGATCGCTTTGCGAGACCTCGCCGCCGCCGGGAATCGAGAGCCCGCAGAAGAGCCGATCGGCGAGAACGGCTTCCTCGATCGCCGGCGCGACGGTGGCGCAGGCGGTGAGAAAAAGGACCAGCGTGGCAACGGCAGCGCGCATTGCGTGAGTATAGCGAGGGAGACATTTGGAGTGCGGCAACCATGGAGCGCAGCCATCCTGGCTGCCGGTCCGCCGGCATCCCTGCCGGCGCGTGTCCCCGGGCCGGCTGGAAGCCTGCGCTCCATTGCGCTCGGTCTTGGATGCCCCTGACCTATGATCACTTCGTGCGTTACTCGCTGCGTCCTCGCTTCCGCATCGTCGGTGACGACGAGACGATCGTGCTCGGTCCGGGCAAGGCCGATTTGCTCGAGGCCATCGCGCGCACGGGCTCGATCCGCGCCGCGGCGGCGGAGCTGGAGATGTCGTACATGCGCGCCTGGACGCTCGTGCGGACGATGAACGCCGCGTTCCGCACGCCGCTCGTCGAGAAAGAGCGCGGCGGTTCCGCGCAGGGCGGCGCGGCGCTGACCACGCGGGGGCGCGCGGTGCTGAAGCTCTATCGAAAGATGGAAGAGAAGGCGGCGAAGTCGGTCGATGAGCTCTGGAAGGAATTGAAGAAAGAGCTATGAAGACGAGTAAGCAGTTGGCAGCAGGCAGTAAGCAGGAGCGAAGCCCGACCCGAGGCGGTGCGGCGGACTCCTGCCAACTGCCTACTGCAAACTGCCCACTGTTTTTCCCGACTCCCGCGAAGTTTCGCGCGTGGTTGCAGAAGAATCATGCGAAGGAGCGCGAGCTGCTCGTCGGGTTCTACAAACGTGATTCGGGGAAGCCGAGCATGACCTGGCCGGAGTCGGTCGATCAGGCGCTTTGCTTCGGCTGGATCGACGGCGTTCGGAGGCGGATCGATGACGAGAGCTATTCGATTCGCTTCACGCCGCGGAAGGCCGGCAGCAACTGGAGCCGCATCAACATCGACCGCGTCGCCGAGCTGACGAAGCTCGGGTTGATGGCAGAGGCGGGAACGAAGGCATTCGAGACGCGGAAGTCGAAGCGCGACTATTCGTACGAGACCAACGAGCTCGAGCTCGATCCGGCGTACGAGAAGAAGTTCCGCGCGAACCGGAAGGCCTGGAAGAACTTCATGTCCCGAGCGCCGTGGTACCGGCGCACGTCGAAGTTCTGGGTGATGAGCGCCAAGCGCGAGGAGACGCGCGAGAAGCGGCTCGGCATTCTGATCGATTGCTCGGAGCGAGGCGTGGATATCGGGCCGCTGCGTCGATGAGTTGCCGCTCAGCCTGACTGACTTGCGGATGAGTCGAAGACCCGCGCGATATACTCCATCGTAGATATCGGATGGGTCCCACGCTCGCCATTCTCGTCTTCGCCGCGGCGAGCCTCACCGATGCGCTGCAGGATGCCGGCGCGCGTTACGAGCGCGAGACTGGAACGCGCGTCGTATTCAATTTCGCCGGATCGGCGACGCTGGCGAGGCAGATCGAGAACGGCGCACCGGCCGATCTGTTTCTTTCCGCGGACGAGTCGACGATGCGCCGGATCCACGCGGCGGAACGGGTCCGCGTGCTTTCGAACACGCTCGTGGTCGTCGTGCCCGCCGCTTCGCGAATCCGCGACTGGACGACCGCACACACGATCGCCATCGCGGAGCCGTCCAGCGTTCCCGCGGGAATCTACGCACGTTCGTGGCTGCAACACGCCGGTCTCTGGGAACGTCTCGCGCCGCGCATGATCCCGACGGAAAACGTTCGCGCCGCTCTCGCCGCCACCGCCTCGGGGAACGCCGACGCGGCGATCGTGTATCGCACGGACGTCTCGCCGCGCGTACGCATCGCCTACGAAGTTCCGCCCAGCGCCACGCCGGAGATCGCGTATCCATTCGCGGTTCTCGCGAACGCGCCGGAGCCGAGGGAAGCACACAAGTTTCTCGCGTATCTGCAATCGGACGAAGCGCTCGCGATCTTCGCGAAGCATGGCTTTCGTACCGCCGGCGGGCCGCAGGCCGGCGGCCGGCCCCACGAACGCCCGGCTGGAAGCCGGGGGACCGGCAGCCTGGAAGGCTGCGCTCCATTGCTGCTCACGTTGGGGACGGCCTTGCTTTCGACGTTGCTGCTTTTTGCGCCGGGGCTTGCGGTCGCGTGGCTGCTGGCGCGATTCCGGTGGTGGGGAAAGTCGATCGTTGAAACGATCGTGGCGTTGCCGTTGGTGATGCCGCCGGTGGCGACGGGTTTGATTCTGCTCGAAGTCTGCTCGCAATTTCGCGGCATCGTCTTCACCTGGCGTGCGGTCGTGCTGGCGATGCTGGTGATGTCGTTCCCGCTCTTCGTGCGCGCGGCGCGCGTCGCCTTCGAAGAGGTCAATCCGCGGCTCGAGCAGATCGCGCGCACCCTCGGCGCGACGGAAGCGCGCGTCTTCTTCACGATCACTCTGCCTCTGGCGATGCGTGGAATCGTCAGCGGGATGCTGCTCGCGTTCGCCCGCGCGGTCGGCGAGTTCGGCGCGACGATTCTCGTCGCCGGCAACATCCCCGGACGCACGCGCACGCTGTCGCTGGCGATCTACAACGACGTGCAGCTCGGCCACGACGGCGACGCGTTTCAGCTTCTGGCGATCTCCGTCGTCATCGCCTTCGCCGCGGTCTGGACCGCCGAGGCCTTCGCGCGGAGGCGACAGGAATCGGGGCCATGACGCTGGCGCTGCGCAATGTGGTTCTTCCGCTCGCGGACTTCACGCTCGAGGTGACCGTCGAGATGAATGCGCGCTCGACGGCGCTCTACGGCCCGTCGGGTGCAGGAAAAACGTCGCTCCTCGAAATCATCGCCGGCCTGCGCAAGCCGTCATCGGGAACGATCGAGTTGAACGGACGCACGATCTCCGATCTCCCGCCGCGACAACGGCGCATCGGCTACGTGCCGCAGGACGACGCGCTCTTTCCGCATCTCTCCGTGCGCCAGAACGTGTTCTATGGCGCGACGAAGCGCGACGACAGCGCGCTCGAGATCCTGGAGATCGCTCACCTCATGGAGCGCGACGTGAAACGGCTCTCGGGCGGCGAGCGCAAACGCGTCGCCCTTGCGCGTGCACTGTTGAGCGAGCCCGAAGTGCTGCTGCTGGACGAGCCGCTGACCGGCGTCGACATCGCGCTGCGCGACCGCGTGCTCGAATATCTCGTGCGCATCCACGACGAGATCGCCGTCCCGACGATCTACGTGACGCATCAAATGGACGAGGTCCGGACGATGTGTGACGAGATCGTACGCATGGAGAAGGGACGGGTGGTGGGGGGAGGGGCTGGGGGCTGGGGGCTGGGGGCTGGGGGCTGGGGGCTAGGGACTAGCAACCAACCTCTAGCCTCAAGCCCCTAGCCCCTCCTCTAGCCCCTAGCCTCTAGCCCCTTCACACAAACGCCGCCGCGAGATACGCGAGCACCGGCACCTCGTGCTGGCTCGCGGGATCGGCGTAGCGATGCGACATCTCGTACGAGGCGTTCATGTTCGCGAGCGCGGTGGGGACGGCGTCGCGCATCGCGGGGGAGAGTCGCGGGAGTATGGCCTGGCAGACGGCGAGGACGGAGCGGGCCAGCGTCACGCCGCGCAGGAGCTCGAGATTGCCGACGACTTCGCGATTGCGGACGCCGGTCGCGCGCATCGTGAGCGCCACTTCGAAGAGCGGCGCCGGCACTTCGCTGACGAGCGCACCTTCGACTCCGGCCACGGCGAAGAGATCGGTGTCGGCTTCCAGCGCGACTTCCGATATCGACGCGATCCATTGCGGGAGGTGCCGCACGGAACGCTGCGTGTGGACGATCTCGAATAAGACGCGCGCGTAGTAGTGGAGCGCGAAGCGAAACGCTTCCTCTTCGCGCAGGAATGACGGAGTGGCGTCGATGTCGACGGAAAAGACTCCGCCCGACCCAACACTGATCTTCGCCTGGAGCAGGACCGATTCAGGCATGCGGTCCCTAGTCCAAACCATGAGCCAGGCGGTGGGCGAATGCTCCATGCGTGCGCAACTCATCCCCCGTCAACACATTGACGCCAAACCATCGCGACTGTTCACGTCTCGTTGAGGATCAATGCCTGCGCACAAAACCGGTAATTGACCCATCAGCGGTCGTGCGAATGACCCCGAACGGTTTCACGCGGAGACGCGGAGACACGGAGAGAGAAGAGATTCGAGCAAGCTCTCTCCGCGTCCCCCCGTCTCCGCGCGAACCTGATTTTTGTCTATGCGCGCGACGCGTTCCACTCGAGGACGTTGTCGAACGCTTCGCCGAAATAGAGCTCGTAGCTGTCGCGCTCCACGTAGCCGAGGTGCGGCGTGCAGAGGGCGTTGTCGAGAGAGAGGAGCGGATGGGAGGCGCCGAGCACCGGTTCCTCCTCGTACACATCGACCGCGGCGAAGCCGGGGCGGCCGGCGCGGAGGGCGGCTTCGAGCGCGCCGGGCGCGATCAGCTCGGCGCGGCTCGTGTTGACGAGGAGCGCATCGCGTTTCATCGATGCCAGCAGCGCGGCGGTGACGATGCCCTTCGTCTCGTTCGTCATTCGCAGGTGCAGCGAAAGGACGTCGGCGCGCTCGAACAGATCGGCGGCGCTCGTGGCCACCGCGAAACCATCGGCTTGCGCCCGGGCGTGCGAGGCTTCCCTCCCCCACACCAGCACATTCATCGCGAACGCGCGTCCGTAGCCGGCGACGAGGCTGCCGATCTTGCCGTAGCCCCAGATGCCGAGCGTGCGGCCGCGCAGCGCGGTGCCGACGGTCGACTGCCATTCGCCCCCGCGCAGGCGCGCCACTTCTTGCGGGATGCGTCGCGATGCGGCGAGCACGAGTGCCCACGTCAGTTCCGCGGGCGCGACAGGCGATCCGGTGCCGACGGCGACGGCGATGCCGCGGCGCTCGCAGGCATCGAGATCGATGTGCGCGGCGCCCTTCCCGGTCTGGCTGATCAGCTTCAATTGCGGCAGTTTCGCCAGAAGGTCGTCCGTGATGCGCGTCCGCTCGCGGATCAGCACGAGCGCATCGGCCTCGCGAAAACGTTCGGCGAGCGCGTCGACATCCTTCACCGTGTCGTTGTAGATCGTGACGTCGTGATCGGCGATCTTCGAGAAACAGGAAAGCTTGCGGACCGCGTCCTGGTAGTCGTCGGGGATGACGATGTTCATGGACCGATTATCTTCGGGAGACGGTGGCAATCGGTAGACGGTAGACAGGGAACGGGGGACGCTTGCTGGTTGAGCGCGCGTCGCTCGAGGATTGTTGATCGCAAACGGACCGAACAGCGTTGTGGGCGAATGACAATCGGGGGACGCCCGCCCGTTGAGCAAGCGTCCCCCGTGAACCGTCTACCGTTGACCAATCGTTACCAATCAACGATCAATACAAATCATCCCGTCCCGCGCGGTCATCCGCTTCGAGCGAACGATTGGCGGTATTGCAGGCGCTGACGGACGGATACATCGTCGCGCCGGCGACGCTGGAGTGCCCGAGGCCGATCACGTGACCGACTTCGTGGGTCATGATCCCGTCGATGTCGTATTCACCGCTGCAGGCCGGCTCGCCGGACGAGAAATACTGATACGCCGTGTTCGTGTAGATGTCGGCGTCGTAGATGCGGTCATCGCCGGTCTGCGTCGTGTAGTAACCGGTGAGCGTCGCGGCGAGACAGCTTCCGGTGCAAACGCCGCCGTTCGTGTTGAGCATGATCGTCGCCGGGGCGGTGCCGCGCACGGCGGCGCTCGATGTGGAGCTCGAGCTGATGATGCCCCAGGCGCGGATCGCGCTGACCACGGCATTCACGCCGCCGCTGCCGTCGGTGATCGTCGAGTTGCCGACGTTGTAGACGCGCACCGTCACGGGCGTCGTCGCCCAGCGGCGGCGGGGCGAGAGGAGCGTGTACGCCAGCACCGGCTGCGCCGATGCGGCCACGATGATGGTGGCGATGACGAGATTGAGAATCGATTGTTTCTTCATGGCTCGTTCTCCTCTTTACTGGATGCCCTGACGATCGGTGATGGGACCCTGATTGCCGGCGCGGGCGCCGTCGACCATGGCCGCGAACTCTTCGATGCCGAGGCCGGGAGCGCCGTCATCCGCGCTCTCGATGCGAGGACCGCGACCCGGACCGCGATCGAGACGCGAGCTGCCCTGCGTCTCCGTGTCGGCGACGAGGACTTCGCCGCCGGCGCGCTGGCGGACGAGGAACTTGCCCTGGTTGTAGGCGTGAATGCGATAGTCGGCGCCGCCTTCCCACCTGGCGAGCATGAGCACGACGTCCTGCCCCTCGCGGAGCATCGGGAAGCCGACGGCTTCCATCGTGTAGCCATCGACCGTGCCGCCGGCTTCGCGGACGACGAGCGTGTCCGGGCCGGTCGCTTCGCCGAAGTAGCGGCCCACGCGGACCGTGGCGTACGTGTAGATGACCTCGTGTGCGTCATCCCACGCACTCCAGGTCTGACCGACCGTGCCGCGCACGATGAGCGCCGATTCGCGCGCGATATCGTCGAACGGCTTGTCGATGAACTGCGAAGCAGCAACGGGGAGGGCGGAGACGACGAGCAACAGAGTGATGAGAGAGAGCAATCTACGATGCATTCATTTCCTCCTTGCGAGTTTCACGGCAGCGCTACTCCAAGGGATGCACCAGCCCCAGGCGATATTGCAAAATGCAATGACAACTTGCAGCCCCTCAGCAACTTGCCTTCATTCCGTCGAAATAGCTGCGCGCCCGGAAAAGGGTCAAGCGTTGGGCATCGAGAATCAACTTGACCCGTGGGACTGACCCAGCACGCCGTTTCGGCGGGCCAACGCCTGCGATTCGAGCCAGTCTTTGATCCGATTTCCCGGCCACGGCACACGCGTTGCTTCTCTCTGACTGTTCCCCCTCAGGAGAGCGCGTAGGACCGCCCGATGGTGCGACCAGCGGACGACACCGCTCCGTCCGCTCTCTTTCGCGGGGAGAACAGAAAGAAAGACGCATGACTGCATTGGGGAAAGTACGTGCTCCTCCTGTCGAACGGCGCGCGAGAGGAACCTCGGCAAGAGCCGCCAAGGACGCCGCCGCCGTCGAGCTCAGCCGCAAGAAGAATCTGCTCAAGACCGGAGCGCTGCAGAACGCGATTCTGAACAGCGCCAACTTTTCGAGCATCGCCACCGACGAAAAGGGCGTCATCCAGCTCTTCAACGTCGGCGCGCAGCGCATGCTCGGCTACGCCGCCGCGGACGTCGTCGACCAGATCACGCCGGCCGACATCTCCGATCCACAGGAAGTGATCGCCCGCGCCGCGGCGCTCAGTCTCGAGCTCGGCACTACGATTACGCCGGGCTTCGATGCTCTGGCCTTCAAGGCCTCGCGCGGGATCGAAGACATCTATGAGCTGACCTACATCCGCAAAGACGGGAGCCGTTTCCCGGCCATCGTCTCGGTGACGGCGTTGCGCGACGATCAGGCCCGCATCATCGGCTATCTGCTGATCGGCACGGACAATACCGCCCGAAAACAGGCCGAAGAGGCGCTGCTCAAAGCGGGCGCACTGCAAAGCGCGATCTTCAACAGCGCCAATTTCTCGAGCATCGCCACCGACGCCAGGGGCGTCATTCAGATCTTCAATGTCGGCGCCGAGCGCATGCTCGGGTACATGGCCGCCGAAGTGCTGGACCAGATCACACCGGCCGACATTTCGGATCCACTGGAAGTGATCGCTCGCGCCAAGGCCTTGAGCCTCGAGCTCGGAACACCCATTACACCGGGATTCGAAGCTCTTGTCTTCAAAGCATCCCGCGGCATTGAGGACATTTACGAGCTGAGCTATATCCGAAAGGACGGCAGCCGTTTCCCGGCCATTGTGTCGGTCACTGCATTGCGCGACGCACAGAACGCCATCATCGGCTACTTGCTGATCGGCACGGACAACACTGCACGCAAGCAGGTCGAGGCGGAACAGAAGAAACTCGACCAGCGATTGCGCGATCAGCAGTTCTATACGCGCTCGCTCATCGAATCGAACATCGACGCACTGATTACGACCGATCCCGCCGGCATCATCACCGACATCAATAAGCAGATGGAGGCGCTCACCGGCTGCACGCGCGATGAGCTGATCGGTGCGCCGTTCAAGCATTACTTCACCGACCCCGAGCTGGCCGAAGCCGGGATCAAACTCGTATTGAGCGAACGGAAAGTCACTGATTACGAGCTCACCGCGCGCGCCAGGGACGGCAAAGAAACGGTCGTTTCCTACAATGCCACGGTTTTCTACGATCGCGACCGCAGGCTGCAAGGTGTATTCGCGGCGGCGCGCGACGTTACCGAACGCAAGCGCCTCGATCAGGTGCTGCAGGAAAAGAACGTCGAACTGGAGATGGCGAAAATCGTCGCTGAGAAAGCCAATCTCGCCAAGTCGGATTTCCTCTCCAGCATGAGCCACGAGCTCCGCTCCCCGCTCAATGCCATCCTGGGATTCGCCCAGTTGATGGATTCCGATGCGCCGCCGCCGTCGGTGTCGCAGAAGGAAAGCATCGGCCAGATCCTGCACGCCGGCTGGTATTTGCTCGATCTCATCAACGAGATCCTCGATCTGGCCATGATCGAGTCCGGCAAGCTCTCCATGTCGCTGGAGCCGGTGTCGCTCGTCGAGGTCATGCTCGAATGCCAGTCGATGATCGAGCCTCTGGCCCAGCGGCGCGGCATCCACATGACGTTCCCCGTCTTCGACGGGCCTTTCTCGGTTCGCGCCGATCGCACCCGCATCAAGCAGGTTCTGATCAACCTGCTGTCCAACGCCATCAAATACAACGAAGTCGGGGGCTCCGTCGTCGTGGAATGCAGTACAACGACGACCGACGGACATGTTCGCGTCACAGTGACAGATACCGGCGCTGGATTACCGCCGGAAAAGCTGGCCCAGCTTTTCCAGCCCTTCAATCGTCTCGGACAGGAAGCCAACACCGAGGAAGGGACCGGCATCGGACTCGTGGTCAGCAAGCGGCTGGTCGAGCTGATGGACGGCGCCATCGGCGTGGAGAGCACCGTCGGAACGGGAAGCGTTTTCTGGATCGAACTGCTCTCGACCGCGCCGCTCGCGATTCCCGCAACGGATCGACACGATCGAAGCGATCCGGCCCGCAATCGCTGCCGAAGGGCGCCTGCGCACGCTGCTCTATGTCGAGGACAATCCGGCCAATCTGAAGCTCGTCGAAAGGCTCATCGCGCGACGCTCGGACCTGCGTCTGCTGAGCGCGATCGACGGCAATCGCGGCGTCGAGCTCGCGCGCACCTGTCAGCCCGACGTGATTCTCATGGACATCAACCTCCCCGGCATCAGCGGAATCGACGCGCTCCGCATCCTGCGCGAAGACAAATCAACGGCGCACATTCCGGTCGTCGCCCTCAGCGCCAACGCCATTCCGCGCGACATTCAGAAGGGCCTCGAGGCGGGGTTCTTCCGCTATCTGACGAAGCCGATCAAGGTCAATGAATTCATGGACGCGCTCAACATCGCGCTGAAATTTGCGGAAGAGGAAGATGCCCGGCTCCACTGAGGTCCTCGCCGCGCGCATCCTGATCGTCGACGATCAGGAGAGCAATCTCCGTCTGCTCGAGTACGCATTGCGCCGTGCCGGCTATGTCGGAGTGACGTCCACGTCGGATCCGGTCGCGGTCTCTGCCCTGCATCGACTGAATCGTTATCACTTGATTTTGCTGGACGTGAAGATGCCACGCATGAGCGGCTTCGAAGTGATGGCCGCTCTGGCGGCCATCGAGGGCAAAGCGCACGTCGGAATCCTCATTCTCACCGCTGATCCCGGACAGATGGTCCAGGCATTGGCGGCAGGAGCCTCGGGCTTTCTCAGCAAGCCGTTCATCCTCGCCGAGGTGGTGGATCAGGTCCGCCTCCTCGTCGAGAACGTGATGCGAGCGATCAACAAAGAGCACCGCGTGAGCAATCCGCTCCTCACCGCGCTGGCTATTTCGTAATCACGGTCAGCGGACTTTGCGGCGAGCCCGGCTCCGTGGCGGCGACGAGGAATCGCAATCCGTCCGCGGTCACGTCGTACGACTGCGACACGCCGATGTCTCCCACCGGAATGTACGGCGATTGAAACAGCCGCTGCGGTGTTCCGGCGTCGAACGCGCCGGGCACGCGAATCCGCATCGCCATCAGCGTGCGATCGGGCGCGAGAAAGAACAGCTCCTTCCCGTCTTTCCGCCACCGCGGCTGCTCCCCAGGCGCGATCTGCCACCTCGCGCCGGTCGCGGGGAAGGGCTGTACGTACACCTCGAGCCGCCCCGATTCCGTCGATGTATACGCGACCCAGAGCCCGTCGGGCGAGAACTGCCCCTGTGATTGATCGGCGGCGCCGCCGATGTACTCGGCGGTCTTGCCGCTTTTCATCGAGAGCACGTGAATGTCGTAGCCGGTCTTCTCATCCTGCGCGCGAAAGAGCAACGACTCGCCGTCCGGCGACCAGCTCTGCGCGTACGTCGGGCTCTTCGGCGGCGGGATGAGCGGCTTCTCGTTGCTCGTCCCCGACAACGGCCGCGACGACAGCGTATCGACTCCGGCCTGATCGTCGCTGAACGCGACACGCGTGCCGTCCGGCGACCACACCGGCGAGTACTGGTTGCCGGTCGAAAACGTGAAACGGCGCGGCAGTCCGCCATGCGTTGCAGCGACAGCGATGTGATTGAGCGATTCCTTCGCATCGAAGTAGCCGAAGGCCACGCGCGCGCCGTCCGGCGCGATTGAGACTCCTTCGTACTCGCCCGCTTCGCCGATCGTTCCCTGACGTAAGCCATCGCGCCCGAACCAGGTGACGCGCATGTTCGACGCGCCATTACGACGAAACACCACCGTGCCGCCCGCGGCCGCCGTCACCGGCACGTACGCGCGGTCGGCGAAGTAGACCATCTGATTCGAGATCGTCGCGGCATCGCCGGCGAGCGCGAAATGTTTGAGATCCAGCCGCTGCCGCACGAGCACGTCGTCGCGCACGAAGTAGAGACGATCGGGCGCGGCGAAGGCGACGCTGAGCGCATTCGGAAGGAGTCGATGCGTTTCGCGCGAGCGCAGCGATCCGACAAAAACGCCGCGCGCGGACGGCACCTGGCTCTGGCCGACAAACAGAAAATACTCGTCATCGATGAAGACCGGCCAGCGCTGCGAATTCTCCTCGGGCGTCGGGCTCTCGAGCGCCTCCGGCTGGCCACCCGATGCCGCAACACGCTGCAGCGGAACGTCGCTTGCCGAGGCGAAGATGATCACCCCTTCGCCGTTCCACGCGCCTCCCCGCCCCGACGCCGCATCGCAAATCGTCTGCGCCGGCCCGTCGGGAACACTCATGCGTTTCAGTTTTCCATCGGCGAAGAAGCCGATCGCGCGTCCATCCGGAGACCAGAACGGATACTCCGCGCCTTGCGTCCCGTCCAGCATCACCGGCACTTCGGAGTCGAGCGCGCGCAACCACAGATACGTGCGGCCCTCGGGAGTCGTGGCTTCAAAGACCAGTTGCCGGCCATCCGGCGAGAGCGCAACGCCGCCCCCTTCGCCGAGCGACGGGAACGTCGACCCCGGCGGCGGGTAGATATTGAATCGATACGAACGTGATTCCTCGCGCGGCCGCAGATAGAGCGCCGCAGCGGCGGCGATCGTCATCAGCGCGAGCAGCGAGACGATCAGCGGCATCAACCAAGGCCTGCGGCGCGTTTCGTCTTTCGGGCCTACGACCACGGCCTCGCCATTCGTGCTCAGCATCTGCAACGCAATTCGCACGTCGTGCGCGGATTGAAACCGTTCGTCGGGATTCTTCGCCAGGCAGGTGCGGATGATCTGATCGAGGCCGCGCGACGTCAGCCCGCGCACCTGCGAGGGAGGCGGCGGCTCTTCGCGCATGATCGCGGCGATGAGGCTGGCATTCGACGCCGCGTTGAACGCGCGCACGCCGGTGGACATCTCATAGAGGATCGCGCCGAGGGCGAAGATGTCCGTGCGGGCGTCGACGTCTTTTCCTTCGAGCTGCTCCGGAGCCATGTACGGAATCGTTCCGATGAGCATCCCCTGCATCGTCAGCGGCGCCGTGAGATCGTCGGCGCGGCCGAGCATCGAGCTGTCCTCGGGCCGCACCCACTTCGCGAGTCCGAAGTCGAGCAGCTTCGCACCGCCGCGCGTGAGCACGATGTTGCCGGGCTTCAGATCGCGATGCACGATGCCGAGGCGATGCGCCTTCTCCAGCGCGTCGGCGATCTCGCCGGCGATGCGAACGACCTCGGTGAGATCGAGCCGCCCGCGCGTCAGCCGCTGCGCCAGCGTCTCGCCGTCGAGGTACTCCATGACCAGAAACTCCTGCCCGCCATCGCTGCCGATGTCGTACAGCGCGCAGATGTTCGGATGCGTCAGCGCGGAAATCGCCTTCGCCTCGAGCTCGAAACGCTTGCGCATCTCGCCATCGCCTGACACATGCGCCGGCAGAAGTTTCAGCGCAACCGTGCGATCGAGGCGCGTGTCGAGGGCTTTGTACACATCCCCCATCCCTCCTTCCGCTAGGTGGAGGACGATCTCATAGGGGCCGAATCGTGTACCAGGTGCGAACAAGGACCAGTGGCAGGATACCGCTGCCGGGCCTCAGAGTCCGAACTATGGAGGGAAGGCAGCCGGCCAGGCGCGATCGAAGGCGCGCAGAAAATCGTCGCGCGTGATCCGCGCTTGCGTACAAATCCGGAGGGCGGGCTTATAGCCCGCCGATTCTTTTGGGCGGGAGGTTCCGTGCCGAGGTTCGTCCCAAAGTCCGTACTGGGTCGTCCCACCACCACCCAGAATCGGCGGGCTATTAAGCCCGCCCTCCGGGTGTCTCCTGCTAGGCGTCGATGCCTTGATGTTTGCATCGACGGGAAACTTCGGTTTCGGCACGAAGGTCTCGATTACAGAACTTCGCGACCGAACGTCTCGATGTGAAATCGAATCGCCGAATTCACATCGTTCAGCGCTTCGTCGTAACTGTCCCCTTCACCCACCACGATGCCGTAAAGTCCGACCGCGTGGGCGATGTAGCCGTCCTCGTGCTTCTCGACAATGATCTTCATCTGGCGCATGACACCTAATCTTAGACGCGTTCGGATGAAGTCCCCATCGATCTGACGCGCCGGACTGACGCGGATGATGATCGAAGGGCCGCCAGGAGCGTGCGGGACAGAAACAATGGGAGCGTGTCCGGGGCCGGCTGGAAGCCGGCGGACCGGCAGCCTGGAAGGCTGCGCTCCGTGCGGCAGAATCGTCAATTTGGATCGGGCTGCGATCACGCGCAACATCGGCGGCCATTTCGAATGCGACGAAACGGTAAACGATGCCGCCGATTCGCTTCGATCGCATCGCGGAAATGGTCGCCGACCCAGAGCGAGAGGTCCCTCCACCTCGGCGCGAGGTTCCTCGATGCAGGGATCGACTCGGTTCCGGACCCCCGAAATGGTCGCCGACCCCGACCGAGACATCCGGCGATGCCGACCGAGGGGTCACTCGACCCCGACCACACGGTGGGAAGACCTCGGCGCGAGATCGATGGACCTCGACCGACCGGTCCCCTGATGTCGCGGTCGAGGTCGATGGACCTCGACCGCACGATGGAATGTCGAGCAGTCGGGATCGCCGACCGCTCGGGCGAGGTTGCCGACCCATTAACCGCGGATGCGGACCCTTCGAGCTGGGAGGCGGAATGGGCCGGCCTCCCGCCACGATCGCGAACCTCGGGTGCAACATGACTGGCTCTTGAACGATGTACGAGTCCGTCCCTTGCCGTTTGTCATCGATTCAGTTCCAACGAGAGCGCTGACGCGTCATCAATCCGATTCCCGGCATCGCCGCATCGAATTTCGTCGTAGGCGCGCCGCACATGCGGCGCGATCCAGCGGACCCTCGCAGTGCTTCGTCACAAGAAGGCATCCCCTGCGCCTTGCATCTTTAGTACCCTATTTCACATGAACAAAACGGTCGAAGCTGAGTACATTGCGGAAGGGAACGTGCTCAAACTCGTTGAACCGCTCGCTGGCGTTCGAGACCACGAGAGGGTTCTCGTCACCATTGATGAACGAACCATCGTTCAGGAGTCTGACTGGTCTTCGCTGAGTAATGAAGGGGGACGAGAGCTCGCTGGGGCCGTGCGCGAGGCTTTCGGGAGAGAGAACATTGCTGTTTGAGCGACTCGCCTTCGACGCGAACGCGGCCATTGACTCGCTGAGGCCAACACGACCCTTTCCAATCCCGCTGAGAGCTGCTCGCGAATTGTTCATGCCGCTGTTTGTGCTCGCCGAACTGCGCCTCGGCGCTAAATGGTGAACCGCAGAAGAGCCTGCCGCTTCTCTACATTTCTGCCGTAGACCTCACACCCCGAATTGCCGCAAGTGATGATCGAAGTGGCGCCAGGCGAGAATCCCCCAACCCTTGCGGCCGAGATTGCCGAATGCTGGGTGCTGAGGCCACGTCGCCTCGGAAGCCCGTGCGGCGAAAGCAGCAAGCAGCCGCGTCAGCTCGCTCCTGCTACGCTCCATGCTTTCGCAATCCGCGGGTGGAACGAGTTCCGGGGCTGTCGGCACGCCTTTGGGCCATGGCAGCCAGTAGGCGACGAGTTGCCGCAGAGGCGGGTAACGGATCGGCGCATTCTTTGGCTTGGCGTGCAGCTCGCCGGTGGCCATCTTCGACGAAGCGACCAGATGGGCGAGCATCTGCTCGGCGTTCATCTTTCCCCAGAGCGGACGCGAATCGCTGCTCACGCGATCGAGGCGCGTCAGGATGTCGTTGCGTCGTGCTTCATCGAACATTGTCTTCATTCGTCGGCTCCTGAACGCCGCTTTCCCGCATGAGTTGATGCGAGCATTAGATAGAGGATAGCGTCTGGCAACCGATCACGCCCCGGCGAACGGAATCCCATATCCCCTCATCCAGTTATCACAGCGCCGCCCCAACCGTAACGTTCGTGCGCAGAACGCGTCCAAGTCGAGGCGAAGGAAAGATTTGATGCCCGAGTTCATCCTCAGAGTAGGGACCCCCGAGGGGGAGGTCGTCGAGCGGCAGATACGGGCCGGCTCGCTTCGCGCCGCGCGTGAGGAAATGCGCCGGCAGGGGCTGCACGTCTTCGACGCCAAGCGCGGCACGACGACCCTGCGCGAGATGATGCCGCGCTTCGGGAAAATCATCTCCACCGAGAACTTCCTGCTCTTCAATCAGGAGCTCCTCGCGCTCGTGCGCGCCGGATTGCCGATCGTGCAGTCGCTCGACATCATGCTCGAGCGCCAGAAACAGCCGCGCTTCCGCGAAGTCCTCACGGAAATTCGCGAGAAGATCACCTCGGGTGTCGCGCTCTCGGATGCGTTCGCCGCGTACGGCAACGCCTTCCCGCCGATCTACTCGACCTCGCTTCGCGCCGGCGAGCGTTCCGGCGACCTCGAGGGCGTGATCAAGCGCTTTCTGCGCTACCAGAAGATGATCGTCGGCCTCCGCAAGAAAGTCGTCGGCGCGCTGATCTATCCGGCCATCCTCATCTTCATGTCCTCGGCGATGATCTTCATCATGATGACCTACGTCATCCCGAAGTTCGCCGAGTTCTTCAGCGGTTTCGGCGCGGAACTGCCTTGGTTCACGACGTTCATGATCAATCTCGCCAACGGGCTGAAGAACAACATTCTCTTCGTCGTCCTCGGCACGATCATCGGCGTCATCGTCATCAACCGCTGGGCGACGACGACGGGACGTCTGGTGTGGGATCGCGTCAAGCTCCACATCCCGCTCGTCGGCGGCGTCCTGCACCGCTTCGCCATTCTTCAATTCACGCAGTCCCTCGGCACGCTTCTGGCGGGCGGAACGCCGATGGTGCCGGCGATCGAGATCGCGGCGCAGTCCGTGACGAACAAGCTGGTCTCGACGAAGATCAGCGGCATCGTGCAGAACGTGCGTGAAGGAGAGCCGCTGTGGCGCTCGCTCGACAACACCGGGGTCATGAGCGATCTGGCCGTGGAGATGATCAAAGTCGGCGAATCGACCGGCGCGCTGACGGAAATGCTCAGTAATGTCAGCGAGTTCTACGACGAGGAAATCGAGTCCAGGCTGGCGCGTCTCGTCGCGGCGATCGAGCCCATCATCCTCGTCGGGATGGGCATCGTCATCGCCACCCTGCTTTACGCTTTCTACTTGCCGCTGTTCCGGCTTTCGTCGGTCGGGGCGAATCAATGATGACGAGATCGCAGATCGCAGATCGCGGATCGCAGGGGGCCGCCGGCCGCCCCGCGACGGTGTGCGCATTGCGAGCTTCTTTGGAGAGTAGGCAGCTCGTGGCGCGCAGCTCGCGAAAGGTTGAGGCCTTTCCTGCGATCTGCGATCCGCGATCTGCGATCTAACTATGGTTGCCGATCCGAATCGCACGCTCTACAAAAATGCCGACCCGAACGGTGAGGCGGCGCGCGCGCGTCGTCTGGCGGAGCAGTACGGGTTTCCGTACGTCGACCTGGAGCACTTCCAGGGCGATCATCAGCTCTTCCGCGAAATCCCGCTCGATCTGATGATCCGGTATCAGTTCCTGCCGGAGCATCGCGAGAACGGCCACATCTCGATCGTCGTCGGCGATCCGACGGATGTGCTCAAGCTCGACGAGCTGGAGCTGCTGCTCGGCGCTCCGCTCGACGTCAAGGTCGCCTCGCCCTCGGGAATCCGCGACAAGCTGCAGAAGTCGGAGTCGACGCAGCGCGTCCTCGACGAAGCCACCGAAGGCTTCCGCATGCAGATCGTGTCGGAAGACGAAGACGGCGAAGAGACGCTCACCATCGACTCGATCACGCAGCAGGAGACGTCGCCGATCATCAAGCTGGTCGACTCGATCGTCTTCAACGCCATTCAGCGCCGCGCCTCGGACATTCACATCGAGACCCGCGACAACGAGGTCGTCGTGAAGTACCGCATCGACGGCGTGCTCTACGAAGCGCTCGATCCCATCGACAAGCGCCATCACTCCACGATCATCAGCCGTATCAAGATCATGTCGGAGCTGGACATCGCCGAAAAGCGCGTGCCGCAGGACGGCCGCTTCAAGCTGCGCATCACCGGCCGCACGATCGACTTCCGCGTCTCGGTCGTCCCCACCGCTCACGGCGAGGACTCGGTCATCCGAATCCTCGACAAGGAGTCGATGTCGAAGGAGTTCAAGAACCTCCGCCTCGACATCCTCGGCTTCGATCAGGGGATGCTCGTCCGCTTCCGCAAGTTCATCAAGGAGCCGTACGGGATGGTGCTCGTCACCGGGCCGACCGGCTCCGGCAAGACCACGACGCTCTACGCCGCGCTCTCCGAGATCCAGTCTTCGGAAGACAAGATCATCACCATCGAGGATCCGGTCGAGTATCAGCTCCGCGGCATCACCCAGATTCCCGTGAACGAGAAGAAGGGACTGACCTTCGCGCGCGGCCTGCGCTCGATCCTGCGTCACGACCCCGACAAGATCATGGTCGGTGAGATCCGCGACGAAGAGACCGCGCAGATCGCCGTGCAGTCGGCGCTGACCGGCCACCTCGTGTTCACGACCGTTCACGCCAACAACGTCGTCGACGTTCTCGGGCGCTTCCTCAACATGAAGGTCGATCTCTACAACTTCGTGTCGGCGCTCAACTGCGTCCTCGCCCAGCGGCTCGTGCGCCGCATCTGCGATCATTGCAAGCACGACGTGAAGTATCCCGACGCCTTCCTCGTCGAATCGGGACTCGATCCGAACGACTATCGCGGCAAGCTGTTTTATGAAGGAGCCGGCTGCCTGGAGTGCAATGGCACCGGGTTCCACGGCCGCGCCGCGATTTCGGAACTTCTCGACCTTTCCGATCGTATTCGAGGCATGATTCTCGACCGCCGCCCCGCCGCGGAAATCAAGCGAGCCGCGAAGGAAGAAGGAATGACCTTCCTGCGCGAGAGCGCGCTGCTGAAAGTGGCGGAAGGCGAAACGACGTTGCGCGAGATCAATAAGGTCACGTTCGTGGAGTAACTCTTCTCAATCATGTCCAGATCCTTTCCACCCGACGTCGTTGTTCTCGACACCGACTCCCTTCTTCACGCGCGTTTCGGCCGCGGGAAGACGAGCCCGAAGCTCGTTCAGGCGAAGTCGTACCGTCTCGCCGAAGGAACGTTCGAGCCGGGAATGGTCACGCCCCAACTCGCGAACGAGTCCGCGCTGGCCGATGCGCTGCGACGCCTGCGCGTCGAGACCGGCAAGTGGGACAAGGTCTCGCTGCTCCTGCCCGACGCCTGGTTCCGGATCAACAACGTCGAGATGCCCGCGCTCCCGACGCGGGAGAGCGAGGCCAAAGACGTCGTGCGCTGGAGTCTGAAGCGCACGCTGCCGATTCCTCCGGAGCAGCTTCGCGTGTCGCACACCGTGCTCTCGCGCAGCGCCGACGGAGCGAAGGTCCTGATCCTCAGCGCGCTGGAAGCAACGCTCAGCGCGATCGAGCGCATTTTCGCCGCCGCCGGATTCGAGATCGTGCTCATCGAGCCGGTCGGTCTCAACATCTGGAACGCGATCACCGTGCGCGAGCCCGAGACGACCTCCGATCGTTTGCTGGTCTATCTTCGCGAGGACGACTTCACCACCGCGGTCTTTCGCGGCGGGCAGCCGCTCTTCATCCGTTCGCGCAATCTTCGCCGCGACCGGACCGCCGAACAGGAGATCCGCCTTTCGGCGAGCTATCTCCGCGACTCGCTCGCGGTCGAGTCATTCTCCGGTTGCTATGTTGCAGGCGAGCGCGGTGAAGACGTTCACGCCACGCTGGCCGAGGAATTCAACACGCAGGTTCGGAGCGTGCGCTTGCGCGACTTCGTCGTGGACGCCCCGTCCGGCATCGACGGTTGGGATGCGGAGCTCACCGCCTGTACAGGAGTGTTCACCGGTTGAAGCCCATCCATCTGAACCTTGCCTCGCGTCCCTACCGGGACTACCGCCCGGTGTACGCCGTCGTCGTCGCGGCGTCGCTCCTCGCGGCGTTTCTGATGCTCAACAACATCGACACGTACTACCGCTACATCCGCGACACGAAGAACACGCGCTCGGAAATCGCGCGCATCGAAGCGCAGACGCAGCAGGAGCAGCGGAAAGAAGAAGCGTCGAAGCGGCGTCTGGCCAGCATCGACATCGTCCATCTCGACAGCCAGTCGAGATTCGTCAATGCCAAGCTCGCCGAACGGGCGTTCTCCTGGAGCAACCTCCTCGACGATCTCGAGGATGTGCTGGCCGATGACGTGCGACTGCTCTCCGTCGGACCGAGCTTCGACACGGACGGGAACATCAGACTCAATCTGCAGTTCGCCTCGAAATCGGGCGACGGCATGATCACCACGATCAACCGCATGAACCGCGATCCCCGTTTCGCGAACCCGTTCCCTTCGAGCGAAGTCGCCGTCGAGGGTGGCTACCAGTTCGGTCTCTCAGCGCGGTACATCCCCCGCGGACCGCGCCTGGCCATCCTGCGCGCCAACACCGTGCGCACCGGAGGCCGGCGATGATCTGGCGCGAACGAGCCACGCTCCTCATCGTCCTGGGGATCATCCTGCTGGCGAACACGATTTTCTTCTTCACCTATCGCGTGCAGTACCAGAGCCGTCTCGATGCCCTCGAGACCCGGCTCGAGGACGCGAAGGCCGAGCGCGATCGCGTTCGCAATTCGCGCATCCGCGCCGATCGGACGGTGCAGAGCTACCAGCAGGTCGAGAAAGACGTGCAGCAGGTCTTCGACGAGCACTGGTCGACGCAACCGAAGCGCCTGACGACGCTCATCGGCGAAGTCAAACACCTCGCCGCGGCCAGCAATCTCGCGCCTCCCGGCTATGCCTTCGACATGAACGAAGTCACGAGTGACTCGAACGCGCGCCGCCGCAATGAGCTCATCGGCGCCAACGAGGTCGGCATCTCGTTCAACGTGCAGGGGACGTATCCGCAGATCCGCCGGCTCATCAACCTTCTCGAGCTCTCCCGCCAGTTCGTCATCATCGACAAGGTCGCCCTGTCGTCGGCGGACGGCGATTCGCTCGCCCTCACTCTCCACCTGAAGACTCTCTTTCGCAGCGAGTCGCCGATCGCGGGGAACAAGCGGCTGTGATGGACCGGATGAACTGGAAAACCTGGACCGCCGCGGCGTTGGTCATCCTCGCTGTATTCGCGATCTATTCGTTCGCCTCGCCCGAGTCTCATGACGGCGGCGCCACTCCCGCCACGACGGAAGCGGACTCGCGGCGCGGAACCGTCGGTGCGCCGACTCCGGGCGTCGAGCCGGTGCGACTCGACCTGCTCGAAGCGGAGAGCGGCAGCTACAGCAGCGATCGCAATCTCTTCGCTTACAAGACGCCACCGCCGCCCCCACCACCGCCCCCGGTCCCACCGCCGCCGCCACCGCCCGACCAGGACAAAGACGGCGTTCCCGACTTTCGCGACAACTGCGTGAGCGTGCCCAATCCCGATCAGCGCGACATCGATCAGGATGGCATCGGCACCGTCTGCGAACAGACTCCGGAGGTTCCTCCTCCGCCTCCGCCGCCGGTGCCGCCGCAATTCACGTGGAAGTTCATCGGCATGTTCGGGCAGCCGAAGAATCCGATCGCGACATTCACGCGCGACGGCGAGATCGTCAACGCTCGCGTCGGCGAAACGATTGAAGGGAAGTTCGTACTGCGCCGCATCGGCATCGAATCGGCGGAAATCGGTTTCGTCGGCTTCCCGCCCGATGTGACGCAGCGCGTTCCGCTCGGAAATCAGTGACGTTTCGGCGCGCCGGGCGTCACAACTTTGGATTCCGAAAAGCTCAGGACCTATGAGAATGAACCGATTGAAGGCAACGACAGCGCAACTTCTGATCCTCGCTGACCCTCGCTTCCTGCGCGCAGCTACGGCGCCTACCAGAAGGCGCACAACGGCGGAACTGGTCAAAGACTGGGACGTGGCGGTGGTGGAGTACGAGAAGGCGCTGGAAATCGATCCCGGCAATCGACAGTACAAGCTTTCCCTCGAGCGCGCCAAGCGTGAAGTCCTCACGCGCTCACTTCGAGAAGGGAAAAGCGTATCGGGCCTCGGCCATCGCCTCCACCGGCAGCGATCAGACCCGCATGGCGCAGCTCGCCGCGCAGGAGCTGGAGATCACCGTGCGCCTCGATCCGACAAATCAGTTCGCCGTCGTCGAGCTCTCGAAGACCCTGACTCTCCTCGACGACATCCGCAAGGCCGTGCAGGAGCAGGTTTCCGTCGATGACATCAAGAAGCGCGCGCAGTCGGCCATCACCAAGGCTCAGCCGCCGCAGCTCAATCCCGCTTCGAACGAGCCGATCTCCCTCACCTTCTCCCGCGACACGCCGGTCAAGGACATCTACCGCGCCCTCGGCAACGCCTTCGGCATCAACGTCCTCTTCGATCAGGCCGTCAAGGACGACCGCATCACCATCGAACTGCGCGACGTCACCGCCCAGGCAGGCGCTCGAGCGCGTCATGCAGGCCGCCAATCACTTCTACAAAGTGCTCGACGAGAAGACCATCATCGTCGTTCCCGACAATCCGCAGGCGCGCCGCGACTACGAGGATCTCGTCATCCGCACGTTCTATCTCTCCAACGGCGACGCCGAACAGGTCACGAACGTCGTCCGTACGATGATCGAGGCCCGCAACGTCTTCCCACTGAAGGCGCTCAACGCCATCACCATCCGCGACACCGCCGACAAGGTCCGCATCGCCGAGAAGATCATCGAAGCGAACGACAAGGCCAAGGCCGAAGTCGTCGTCAGGTCGAGCTCGTGCAGATCGACATGCAACGCATCCGCGACATCGGTCTCTCCATCTCCGGCCCCGCCTCGGGATCGGCGACTCCGACCGTGACCGGCACCGATGGCGCGCGCACCGCGTTCACCGGCGGCACGCTGAACGACATCGCCCGCGTGCTCGGCAGCATCAACGATCTCCGCAACAACGTCACGTTCGCCATCCCCACGGCGACGTATTCGATGATCAAGACATTCGGCAACAGCGAGCTGCTCGCGAATCCCGAGCTCCGGATCTCCGAGGGTGAGAAGGCCACGCTGCACATCGGCCAGCGCATTCCGGTTCCCGTCACCACGATCCCGGGCTACGCTCCGGGCGGTACCCAGGGCAACAACGGCGGCCTCGTCGCGAACTACACGTCGTTCCAGTACCAGGACGTCGGCATCAAGGTCGGCATCGAACCGCGCGTTCACCACAACCGCGAAGTGACGCTCAAGCTGACCGTCGAAGTCTCGAACCAGGGCCAGCCGGTCACGTTCGCCGGACAGACGCAGCCGACGTTCGCCACGCGCACGATCGAATCGACGATCCGCCTCAAAGACGGCGAGACGAACTTCCTGGCGGGTCTCATTCAGTCGAACGAGACCACCGGCCAGGACAAGACACCGTTCCTCGGCGACATCCCGTTCATCGGCCGGCTCTTCACGAAGGAACGCCACGAACAGCTCCGCACCGACCTCGTGCTGACGATGACGCCGCACATCATCCGCATCCCCGACATCACCGAGGAAGACCTCGCGCCGATGTGGGTGGGCACGGGCAACAACCTCACCTTCCGCGGCGTTTCCCCTCGCATCGAATCGCAGGGCGGCGGCGGAGATCCATTCGTCCCGAGCCGCAGCGAGCAGCAGTTCACTCCGAACACCGCCGGCATGCAGCTCGCGCCGGATGGCGAGCCGGGAAATTACATCCAGCCCGAAGGCGCGATGAACACGCCGCCGGAGCCGCAGACGCCCCCGGCCTCGGGCGGAATGCCAACCGATCCGTTCAAGAAGCAGGAACCGCCGCCGGCGAACAATCCGCCGGATGCTTCGGTCCAGCAGAACAGCATCCAGCCTCCGAAGAGCATCTCCGTGCAACAGATCGCCTCGCCCGAAACCGCCGAGCTTCGTCTCGCGCCGCGCATGGCTCCGCAGCCTTCGACGATCAACCTCAGCTCCGGCGAAACGAAACTCTGGAGCGTGATCGGGATGGACCTCGCGGGACTCACGGCGCCGGAGCTCTCGCTTCGCTATGACCCGAGGGCGATGGATGTGATGGATATCTCCATCGGCAACGCCATCGCCGTCAATCCCGCACTTCCGCCGATCGTCACGGTGAATCGCGACAACGGCACGATCCTGGTCAAGTCCTCGGACGGCAAGCCGCTGAGCTTCATCAGCGGCGGCGAAGTGCTCGTCCTGCGCGTCCACGGCGGCCTGTCGGGCGACACGTTTCTCGTCATGAACCCGCCCGATCTTCATGCCATGAACGGCGCGTCGGTCGCGGCGGCAATTTCCGGCGGAAGAGCGAAGGTTCAGTAGTTGACGACCATGATCACCAGGTGGCGAGAATCGAATCGTGAGCCAGCCGCGTGCGGCGGCCGGTTCGGCTTCACGATTGCCGAGCTCATCACCGTGATCGCCATCATCGGAATCCTCGCCGCAGTGGCGATGCCGGTGGCGCGCTTCGGACTCCGGCGGCAGAAAGAGATCGAGCTGCGCGATCGCCTGCGCAAGATCACCGACGCCATCGATCGCTATCACGACCTCATGGTCACGGCACAGCAGCCGCAGCCGGGCGCGGCTCCGGGCACGCCTCCCGCCGCCCGCCCTGCACAGATGATGGCTCTCGGATCGGAAGGTTACCCGAAGGATCTCGATGAGCTGCTCAAGGGCGTGAAGATGGCCGACGGCAAGACCATTCGCCTGATCCGCGACCGCGATCTCATCGATCCGATGACCGGACGGAAAGAATGGATTCTGCTCTCCACGACCGATGATCCCGATACGTCGATCACCGACGGCAACAACGTCTACGAGGTGCACTCGACCTCGACGGCCCTGGCCCTCGACGGCAAGACGCATTACAACGAGTGGTAGTCGAAACGATGAACGATGAAGGACGAACGATGAACCAGAACCCCGAAAACTCCGAGAACGGCAAGCCCGTTCATCGTTCATCCTTCCGCGTTCATCGTTTGCAGAAGGGCTTCACGCTCATCGAGCTGATCGTCGTCGTTTCGATCATCGGCATTCTCGCCGGGATCGCCATGGTCAATCTGAAGAACATGACCCGCAAGGCCCGCGAGACCGCGCTGAAGGACAACCTCTTCACCATGCGCAAGGCGATCGACAACTTCTACGCCGACAAGCAGCACTATCCGGCCAGTCTGGAAGAGCTGCGTCCGAATTACCTGCACGCCATTCCCAAGGATCCGATCACGCTGCAGGTCGATTGGGAAGAAGTGCGCGAGGATCCTCTCAGTCTCGAAGGGGGAGATATCCCCGCCGAGACCGACCCACAGGCGCTGTCGGAGCCCGGCGTCATGGATGTGAAGAGCAAGGCTTCAGGATCGACGCTGGACAATGTTCCCTACTCCGAGTTGTAGCTCGCAGCTCTCAGCTCTCAGCTCTCAGGAGCAACCGCGGTCTCATCCCCTGCGAGCTGCGAGCTGCGAGCTGCGAGCTCGCCAAGAAGGCTTTACCCTCGCGGCGTTGATCGTGATCCTGACGATCATGAGCATCATCATCGCCTTTACCGTCCCGGAGCAGTGGTCGATGGTGCTCAAGCGCGAGCGGGACCGGCAGACGATTTTTCTCATGAAGCAGTACGCGCGCGGGATCCTGGCCTGGCAACAGAAGCACAACAGCCAGCCGACGAGTCTCGAGCAGCTTCAGGAAGCGCGCAACCCGCGCCTTCTGCGCGGCACCGGTAAGTGGCCCTGCCCGATCACCGGCAAGGAAGACGATTGGATCCTCGTGCCGCAGACGGCCATCATGGCTCCGGGAATCGCTCCACCGCCGGGACCGAACGACGAGATCATCGGCGGGAACAACGCCCGTGACCCCAGCGCCGGCGCATCCCAGGCCGGCACGCGCCTCAACAAGGACGCCTCGCCACCCGACTACAGCGGCCCGTTCGTCGCCGTGCGCCCCAAGGCCAAAGGCAAGAGCTTCATCGCCTTCAACGGTGCCGAGAATTACGACGAGTGGGTCTACACCGTCTTCGATCTCACCACCGAGATTGCGGCGCGAAACCAGCCGGCGGCCCCATAAAGTTCGAGAGACAACGCGTATGGGCAGGATGCCCCGCGCTTCAGGCTCAATGATTGACGGCGGCCCGCCTTCCGGACCGCCGTCAGTGCATTAGTGCATGTCCGTCTCGTAGACGAAGCGTTCGGCCGTTCCGACCGAGGTCGACGTGGCGTCGACGCCGCTTCCGCCGTTACTGACCGCTCGGACGTAGTGCGTTCCGTCATACGTCTTGAAAGAGATCCGATCGCCATTGACGATCCGGCTTCCGGGAGCGCCGCTGATCTTATCCATGGTGAACGTCTCCCAGGTACTCGCCGCCGTATAGTGAACGCTGACGTCGCCTCCGCCGGCATTTTCAGCGGAGACATAGTACGAGCCGAGGTTGAGATGAACGAGGTCGCCGCTATTCAGGTCTCCGCCGTTGACATCCTCCACCTTGAAACGCTGACAGGTCCCGCGGCTCGTTCCGGTAGCGTCGAGCATCGAACCGCCGCAGCCTTGCGCGGTGAGGAAGTGTGAATAATCAGCGCTCATGAACGTCGTCGGGGCATTAGCATCGACCGCCGTCGTGAACGTGTACGAGCTCGAGTCGTTCACATAATACGGATCCGGCGCATACATGCCGATGTTCAGCTTGGCGACGACGCGCCAATGAAAGAGCGCATTCGGCGTGAGGTTGGAGATGGCCATCGTGCAATTTCCAGAGCCATCGGCATTGCAGGAGACGTTCGACGCGATCTTGAGCTCGGTTCCGCCTTCTCCATACGCGTAAATGTCATACGTCGCCGGCCAGCCCACGCGATCGTAGTTGATGCCACTCGTCCACTTGAGTGTGAACGACGCGGGCACAGCTCCTGAGCCATTCGTCGGATAGACCGCGGTTGGAACCAGCGGGCGCAGGCCGGTGTACATGTCCATCGTAATGTTGGACGTCCATCCGCCCGGAATCAAAATAGCGGTTCCGGCGCTGTTCCACGACGGCGATGCCGCGCTGCCGATGGCCCAGGTATCGTTCCAGAGGAAATAGTACCAGGTCTCGTTCGATGCGCTGTACGGCAGGTCGACGTAATACCAGGAAGGCGAGCCGGTCGCGCTGTACGTCGTCGTCGACACACATGAGCCCGTACCATCCGGGTTCTTACAGAACTTGATGTTGTATCCGGGCCCGGCGTAGTACCAGGTCCCCGCTCCGTTGCGCCAGAAGGCCTGGGCACCGATACGGGTAGCCTGGGCCGTTGATGTAATGAGAAAAGACACAGCGATAGCGACGAGTACTCCACTCCAGTGGCGTTTCATGATCTCTCCTTGAGATTTGTTGGTGAATCGGACTGCGCGGATTACAATCCGGCTGCGAATGCAACCCACCAAAATTAGCAAACCGGATCACCATACGTCAAGCACTCCGTCCAGACGTACATCTGGAAGTGCAGCGTTTCTTGTGCGAATTCTTCTGGCCACGCTCGGTTTAGCGGCGGCGATTTTCGTTGCACCTCTTCTTCAGCGTGCTGCATCGGACCGGGCTCTGCCTGGCGCTATGACTGCGCTTCGGCTCGACGCAGGCGGTCCTCTATGGCAATTCGCTCTCGTACTCGTGCTGCCGTTCGTATTCGCGTGCTTCATGCGCGGCCGCCGTTTCGAGTCACAACGTCGAGGCCGCTATATACGCGCCGACGAGGCAATTCTTCTCCCTGTAGTGTTGAGCCTCACGTTCGCGCTGTTGGATTTCGCTCCCCATTGGCCATTCCCTTACTGCCTTGCCGCCGCCACTGTCCTCGTCGCGGTATTACGGCTCGGAATTCAGCGCATCGCCAAATTGCGGCGCCCCGCACTTGCCTTTGCGCTTGCGCCACTCGCATTGCTCGCTCAGATGCAATGGCGCAATTTCTCTACCACTGCTTTTTTTGTGGCGATCTGGATCATCGGCACACCATTGCTGCTGGCGAGCTTCCGGCCATCGGAGCGCATGCTGCGCCGGCTCGTTGCGTCCGTCGTTTTCCCGCTCGTCGTTTTCGCCTATCCGCTGACGCTCCTCGGCGTGCAGTCCACGCCGCACGTCGATTTCTTCGAGGACGAGCACCCGCTGGTCCCGGCGTCGGAAATGCTCCGCGGCGAGCTGCCCTATCGCGACGTCGTCCCGGTCCACGGACTCCTGACCGACGGCGGCCTCGAGCTCGCGGCCATGAAAACGGGCGATGACACGATCGGCGAGCTGCTGACGACGCGACGTTTGTTGTCGGCGCTCAATCTCGTTGCGATCTACGCGGTCGGCTTCGCCGCCACCGGAAGCGCCGGACTCGGACTTCTCGGCGCGTTTGCAGGCATCGCGCTCTTTCCCGCCGCGACGATCTGGCTTCGCACGATCCCCGCGCTCTTCGCGCTCGCGGCGGCCTGCTCCGCCGTGCGCTTGCGATCCGTCCGCCGCTTACGCATCGCCGGCGGTCTGCTCGTTCTCGCCTTTCTCACGGGGATGGAGTTCGCCGTCTACAGCGGCATCGTGATCCTCGTCGTCGCACTGCTGTGGAAGCCGCGAAGGAAGGCGCTCGCGCAACTCGCTCTCGGCGGAGCGGTCATCGCACTTCCGATCGCCGCGTTCTTCGCGCTCGATGGATTTCTCGTTCCCTTCGTGCGCGTCACCCTCGGCGAGCTTCTTCCGGCCGGGAAGGTCTTCGTCCCCGGTCCGCTCGACCTTCCGCGGACCTTGTCCGCGGCCTTGTGGGCGCTCGCACTCGTCTTGACCGCGGCCGGCCTGCGCGGGCGGATCCGGCGGGCCGATTCCGTCTGGCTGATCGGCCTCTGGATCGCCGTCGCCGGCCTTTCCTTCGCGCAACGGCATCACGCGTACTACGAATTCGCGATCGGCGTTTTCCTCGTCGGCGTGATGGCACTCATCGCGCGACGAAGCCGCATCGCTGCTGCCATCGCGGCGCTTCTGATCCTCGTCCTCGTGAGACCCGATCAGCATCTCCTCCAGGTCGCAGCGCCGCTTCGACTCGCGCACGGCGTGCCGGAAGGCGATGGAGTGAAGATCGACTCCCTCCTGCGCGCGCGCGGCGCCGTGTTCCGTCCCGAAGTCGCCGCGGCCGTCGGCTCGGCGCAGAAATTCACGGCATCCCTGCAACCGCGGGAGACGTTCTACGACTTCTCGAACAGCGGCCTGCTCTACTTTCTCCTGCAGCGAAACGCCCCGACGCGACACCAGCACATCCCCTTCGTCGAGCCCGAGGCGAGCCAGCGCGAGATCGCACAACGTCTGGCCAGCGACCGTTCGATCGTCGCCGTACTCCTCGCCTCGCCCGGTGGAGATGCGAACATCGACGGCGTCCCGAATCGCGTCAGAGCGCCGCTCGTCTGGCAAACGATCGAACGCAATTTCGCCCCGAGCTTCGACGAAAACGGAGTCGTCTTCTGGCGCAGGCGCTGATCGCCTCACGAGCGGCAGAAAACCTCGCAGCGCGAGAGGAATCCGGACCGACGCCTTGGATCACCCGCGCGTGCGTATAGCCTTGTGGCCCCTTACGCAGCCGGCCGTGCCGGCCGGCTACAATGCGCGGTTCATGACCAGTGCTCCTTCGACCGTATCCCGCACCATCCTCCCGTCCGGCCTGACGGTCCTGGTCGAGACCCTTCCCTACGTCCGCTCCGTTGCCTTCGGGTATTACCTCCGCAGCGGATCGGCCGTCGAATCCGAGGAGCACGGCGGCGCTTCGCATTTTCTCGAGCACCTCGTCTTCAAAGGCACGGCGAACCGCACCACCGCCGAGATCGCGCAGACCATCGACATCCTCGGCGGCGACGTCGATGCCTTCACCGGGAAGGAGTACACCTCCTTCTACGCGCACGTGCTCGACGAGCAGATGCCGATCGGCCCTCGAGCTCGCTCACCGACATCGTCACCTCGCCTCGCTTCACCATGCCGACGTGGAGATGGAGCGCGGCGTCATCCTCGAAGAGATCAAGATGGTCGAGGACACGCCGGACGATCTCGTCCACGAGATCTTCGTCACGTCCTTCTGGCCCGACCATCCGCTCGGCCGCCCCATCCTCGGCACCGAGGAAACGATCCGACGGCTCGAACAGACGCAGCATCATCGAGCACTACGAAGAGACCTTCCATCCCTCGAACGTCATCTTCTGCCGCGTCGGGCAACATCCGCCCCGAGGACGATGCTGCCGTTTCTCGAAAAGCATTTCCCCGTCAGCGCGCAGCCTCCGTTCCGTCGCGAATGGAACGCGCCGACGCCTCACCAGCACGTAATCGCTACGCGAGAAGCGCGAGCTCGAGCAGGTTCACCTTTGCCTCGGCTCACGCGGCTTTCCGCAACAAGGCAAGGAACGCTATGCCGCCGCGCTCTTCAACGCCATCCTCGGCGGCAGCATGTCGTCGCGGCTCTTCCAGCGCATCCGCGAGAAGGAAGGTCTCGTCTACACCGTCATGTCATATCACAACGGCTACCTTCACGGCGGCTACGAAGCCGTGTACGCCGCCTGCGCGCCGAAGAATCTCAAGCGCGTGCTCGATCTCACGCTCGAAGAAATGCGCAAGATCCGCGTCGATGGAGCGACCGCGAAAGAGCTCGCCGATGCCAAGCTGCACCTCAAAGGATCGATCCTGCTCTCGCTGGAATCGACGACGAGCCGCATGTCCGGAATCGCGCGCCAGGAGTATTACTTCGGCCGCCAGTTCTCCCCCGACGAGATCATCGCAGCACATCGACGCCGTCACGCTCGACGACATCCGCGCCGCCGCCAACACGATCGTCGATCCCGCGTCCCTCTCGCTCACGCTCCTCGGCAATCTCAAGGATCCGGGGATCACCACGAAGTCGCTGCGCGAAGCCATCGCGTGAGTCCGCCGTCCGAGCGAAGCGAGTGCGTTTCTGTACTACTCATCGTCAAGATCGTGCCGACTGCGAAGATTTGAATCCGTCATCCTGAGTCGGCGGAACCCACGAGCGGCATGCCGCGAGCGGCGTAGCACGACGAAGGATCTCAGCGCGGCATAGCCGCAACCAGATACGCCGGAGGCGTTGCCGGACATCAGCCGGTGGCAAGCGCCGCAAGGCGCGGGTCGTCGCATTTTGAACTACTACTTCCAAAGATCTTCGCGTGGCGCGACGATTCGGAGCGCAAGCATCCTGCCTGCCGGACCGCTGGCGTCTCGCCGGCTGGTTCGGCGGCGTCCCGCGCCGCCGCCCTGTTGCCAAGGACGAGTCGCGTGTTGCTTTTCAGTCATCGCGATGGGCGAAAGGGTAAGGGCGCGGGACGCCCTCACTCCAGCCGGCGAGACGCCGGCGGTCCGGCAGGCTGGAAGCCTGCGCTCCCCTTCGGCTGCGGCTTCGCCGCGTTAGTTAGGATTCTTCGTCGCGCTCCGTCCCGTCGCGGCACGCCGCTCGGGGGCTCCGCCGACTCGGAATGACGTGAAGAAGGTTGGCTGTCGTCGTTGGCTGCGGCTATGCAGCGCTGTGTGGCGACGGGCACCCTCGCCCGTCGCCACACAGAAGCGCCGAAGCCTTCGGCTTCTCGGGACGGAGACCGAATACGACGTTCGAGCCTATCGAATCCGTACTACTCCGTCGTCCTCGTATCCAAAAACTCCACCGTGACGCCCGGCTTCACGCGATGCGCAATCTCCGCCGCGTCCCAGTTCGCGAGGCGTACGCAGCCGTGCGAGGAGGCGTAGCCGATCGAGTCGGGGTCCGACGTTCCGTGGATTCCGAAGTGCGGCTTGCTGAGCGCGATCCAGACCACGCCGACCGGTGAGTTCGGACCAGGCGGGAGATTCGCTTCCGGATCGCTGTCCGGCACTTCGTGAAACAGCGTCGGCTGGTAGTGGAAATGCGGATCGAACGTCACCTTCTGCACCTCCACCGTCTCTTCCGGCGAAGGATCGTATTTCGAGCCGACCGTCGTCGGCGCGTGGAAGACGAGATTCCCCGCGGCGTCGAAGGCGTTGAACGTGTTGCCGCGGATCGACACGATGATGCGCGCCACGTCGGGACGATCTTCCGTCAACGCCTCGCGGACATTCGGCACCCAGATCGTGTCTCCGGCGTTCAGGTCCGCCAGCTTGCGATTCGGATTCAACTTCTCGAGCAGCTCGACGGTCGTGTGAAAGCGCTCCGAGAGCTTCTCCTCTTTCGATTCGTAGCAGAGGCACTCGAGGTTCTGCTTCTCGTACACATCCTCGGGAATGGTGACGAACGGTCCCTTGACATCATCCTCGGTGAGAGCGCGTTGCACGAGCGCTGGCGCTCCGCCGGCATTCGTGGCGAGCGAGCGGAACGTCTGCTCGTCGAGAGCACCCGGGTCCGCGGCTTCGATCCCTTGCGTGCGCTGGTACCACCAGAGCGCGATCGAAGAATTGCGGCCCCAACGCCCGTCGAGCACGCCGATCGAATAGTGCAGGCGATCGAGGAAGACCTGCGTCTTCAACACCGATGGACCAGCAACGTCTCCTTTGATCGGAACGACGACCGGAGCGCTGTTGATCGTGCTCGGATCGACACCCGCGAACGTCTCCTTCCCATTCGGCGCGAAGACGACGTTGACGGCTACCGCGGGCGGCGGCGCGGGCGGTCCCTGCTTCACGTTGCGAAAGACATTCAACTCGCGCCACTTCTCGTCGAACCGCTCCTTCTCGCGCGCGGCGGGATCCTCGCGCTGCCCGATCGGAACGGCGACGTCGAATGCGTCGGCGACTTTCTGCTTGGTCTTACTGGCCGTGTCTTTGACTTCCTGTTTCGAACAGGCCACCGCGACGCAAAGGAGGGCGGCCTGCAAGGCTCGATTCATCTTCATGAGGTTGATACAAAGCAACCGAGATGCCTGGAGAGCTCGCAGCTGGCAGCTCGCAGCGATCAGGAGAGCCGCACCTCGGGACGTCGGCTTCGCTCCTGCGAGCTGCGAGCTGCCAGCTGATCGCTCGCCCCGAGGTAGACTCATGCGCGGTGATCACGTACCTCAAGGTTCGTAACCTGGCCATCGTCGAAGAGCTTGTCATCGAGCCCGGGCCGGGCCTCAACGTGCTGACGGGAGAGACCGGCGCGGGTAAGTCGCTGCTCATCGATTCGCTGGAGTTCCTGCGCGGTGCGCGCGGATCGAGCGAGATGATTCGCGCGGGCAGCGACAAGATGACTGCCGAGGCCGTCTTTCATCTACCGAAGTCCTCGGCGCGCTCGCTCGAAGAGATCGGGATCGACATCGAATCCGAGAGCGCGGGCGTTGAGCCGCGGAGTAGCGGCGTCGAGCTCATCGTGCGACGCGAGATCGCATCCGGCGGACGCAGCCGCGTTCTCGTCAATGGCTCGCCTCTTTCCGTTCGCGAGCTCGGCGCGGCGATGGATGCCGTGCTCGAGATCCATGGGCAGCATGAGTCGCAGTTCCGCGTCGCCGGCCAGACCTATCGCGAGCTCGTCGATCAGTACGGAGGTCACGAAGCGCTCGTCGACGCCACACGCGACGCGCATCGCGAGTGGAAAGTCGCCGCCGATCAACTGCAGGAGATGACGGAAGCGCAGCGCGATCGCGCGCTTCGTCTCGATCTGCTGAAGTACCAGGTCGACGAGATCTCCGCGGCAACGCTCGATCCGGCGGAAGAGGACGCGCTTCGCAACGAAAAAGCAATCCTCAGCCACGCGCGCGAAATGATCGAGGCAACGTCCGGCGCGTTCCAGCTCATCGACGAAGATGAAAGCTCGGCGATCGCGCAGCTCGGCCGCGCCTTGCATCTGCTTCAACCGCTCTCGCGGCAGATCGAAGAGGTCCGTCGCGCCGCCGACGAGGCGCAGGACGCACTCTATCGCCTGCAGGATTTGGCGCGGACGCTCGGCAATCTCAGTGAATCCGTGCGGCACGACCCGGCGCGGCTCGATCAGGTCGAAGATCGCCTCGTGACCATCGAGCGGCTGCGCAAAAAATACGGCGGCACGGTCGAAGCGGTCCTCGAGCACCTCGGACGGATCCAGGACGAGTACGAGCGGCTCAGCGATTACGAGGCCAGCGTCGAGAAACTGCAGCGCGTCGAGGAAACGCGCATGGCCGTGTATCGCAAGGCCGCGGAGAAGTTGTCCGCGGCCCGCAAGAAGGCTGGCCGCGCGTTCGAGCAGGCGATCCAGAAAGAGCTGAACGATCTGGCGATGGAACGGACGACGGTGAAGGTCGACGTCGTGAACCGCGACGCCGCGCCGGCAGCCGACGGGATCGATCGCATCGACATCCTGATCGCTCCGAATCGCGGCGAAGAACCGAAGCCGATGCAGCGCATCGCATCCGGCGGCGAGCTCTCGCGCATTCAGCTGGCCATCGCCGCGGCGCTGTTCAAGGCTTCCGATCACGGCGCCGCCGCGACGCTCGTCTTCGACGAGATCGACGCCGGCATCGGCGGGCGCGTCGCGGAAGTGGTCGGAAGGAAGCTGCAGGAGCTGGCGACGCGCAATCAGGTCGTCTGCGTCACACATCTACCGCAGATCGCCGGCTTCGGCATGACGCACTTTTACGTCTGGAAGGAAGAAGCCGCGGGTCACACGCGCGCGCGCATCCGGCGGCTCGACGACGCTGAGGAGCGCGTGGCGGAGATCGCGCGCATGCTGGCCGGTGAGAAGGTGACCGACTCCGCCATCGCTCACGCGCGCGAGCTGATGACGCCGCAGCTCACTCGAAAATGACGCGGCGGTGGCACTTCACGGTCGCTCCGTCGACGATCCAGCTCGCGGAGATCGCGCGCATCCTCGGCGAAGGAAAAGTCGTGCTGCTTCCCACCGATACGATCTACGGACTCCACGCCGTGGCTTCGAGCGAAGCCGCCGTCGCGCGCATCGCGGAGTTGAAAGGGCGCGAGGAGACCAAGCCGTTCATCGTTCTCGCGTCGTCAGTCGACCAGTTTCCGCAACTCGGGATCTCCGCGCCTCCGGGGATCCTCGACGCCCTCCAGTCGATCTGGCCGGCCCCGCTCACGGCCATCCTTCCGTTGCAGAAGGAGATCCCGGCGAGCCGCGGCGCGAAGACGCTGGCCGTTCGCATTCCGGCGCTCGACTGGCTTCGCGAGCTCGTCGAAAGGACGGGGCCGCTTGTATCGACGAGCGCGAATCGCAGCGGCGAGCGCGCGATCGAGCAACCAGAATTTCTCGCACGCGAGATGCAGGAGCAGCTCGACGGAATTGCCGATGGAGGTCCCCGCGTGGCAGAACCTTCTGCAATTCTTGACCTTAGCTCCGATGAGCCGCGCTTCCTCCGCGAGGGTGAACGTTTCTTTACACAGAAAGTGTGGAAAACGCTGCGGAAAACGCTGTGAAAAACCCAGAAAGTCGCAAAAAATAGCGGCTTTTCACTACTTGCACATGCGTTTGAGCAATTTCAGCTAAGTCATTGATTTTAAAAGAACCCGTCCCTATCACGCTCATCCGTGGCTTCGTGCGATTCGCTCTTGACAAACGATTCTTTGACGGATCATTACGGAACCGTGAACGGTTCGGGGCTCCGCACGCGGACTTCACAGTGGCGAGCGCTCAGAAACCGGCGCGCATGGCGAGAGTCGCCAGCCCAAGGAAGGAAAAAAAGCCCCCGACGTCGGTGCAGGTCGTGACGAAGATCGAGGACGCCACGGCGGGATCGAAGCCAAAACGCTCGAGCAGCAGAGGCACGAGTCCGCCAGCAACACCCGCGATCACGAGGTTGACGCACATCGCCGCAAACAAGATTCCGGCGAGCACCCACTGTCCCGTCCAGAAGCCGACGGTCGCGCCGCAGATGAGTCCGATCGCCGCGCCATTGGCGAGTCCCACGAGCAGCTCTTTCCAGATCGGCCGCATGCCGGTACGCCAGTCGATCTCGCGGAGCGCGAGCGCACGAACGAACACGGTGAGCGTCTGCGTTCCGGCGTTCCCCCCCATCCCGGCGACGATGGGCATGAAGACCGCCAGTGCGGTCCACTTCTGAATCGTCGGCTCGAACGCACGCACGACCGACGCGGCGACGAACGCCGTCACGAGATTCACGGCCAGCCAGGGGAAGCGCGTCCGCCACGATTCGCGCGCCGGTGTGGAAACACGCTCGCTGATGTCGACGCCGGCGAGGTGGAGCAGATCTTCTTCCGCCTGCTCCTGAATCACGTCGAGCACGTCGTCGACGGTGACCACGCCGACGAGACGATTCTGCAGATCGACGACCGGAATCGAGAGCAGGTCGTATTTCGAAACGAGCTGCGCGACCTCTTCCGGCGACGAGTCGATCTGCGTCCGCACGACGCTCTGGACCATGATGTCCTTCAGCATCGTCGAGGCGTTGGCGAGGATGAGACTGCGCAGCGAGAGGACGCCGACGAGATGCTGATCGGTGTCGACGCAGTAGACGTAGAAGAACGATTCCTTGCGCGGATACTGGCGAATCACTTCGACGGCCTGTCCCACAGAGAGCTCCTCGCCCAACGCGAGAAACTCCGTGTTCATCAGTGAGCCGGCGGTTTCTTCTTCACCTTCCAGCAGCGATTCGAGCTTCGCGCCTTGCGTGGCGCCGAGGAGCTCGAGGATGCGCGCGCGGCGCTCCTCGTCGAGAAAATCGAGCAGATCGGCGGCGTCGTCGGGCGCGGATGAACTGCAGATCGAGGCCAGCGTCGGATCGTCGACCGCTTCGAGGATCTGATGGAGATCGGTCTCATCGAGCTCGAGCAGCGCGCGACCGGCCTTGCCGGCCTCGATGAGCAGCGAAAGAATCCGCTTGCGATCTTCCTCAAGTAGCAACGACAGCACGGGCGACAAATCGGCCGGCAGCGTCTTCTCGATGATCTTGCGCAATTGCGGATACGCGCCATGCCGCAGAAGCTTGGTCAGAAGCTGCTGGTACGACCGCGCCGTCGAAGGCGCGGCATGCGTCGGATTCGCGCGAGTCGCCACGGGTTTGCATCGTAATGGACAAGCGACTCAATGTCAGTTGTCAGTTATCAGTTGTCGGTTGTCTGCGAGGCAATGACTGACGGCGCGACCTCCCAGACAACGGACAACTGATAACCGACAACGCGCTGCGCGCTAGAATCGCTCACGCCATGACCACAACAGCCCCCGAAATCCAGCCCACATCGGAAGAACGCAGCCCGAGCGCTCGCCAGTTCGTGAATTTCATGTTCTTTCGCGTCGATCGTGCATTTCGCGCATTGCCGGCGAACACGAAGCTGGAGGCCAAGAAAGAGCTCGCGGAGATCGTGAAGCGCTATCAGGGGCCGATGTTCGTCCTGCCCTACTCGACCGTGGGCCTCAAAGCGGGCGTCGATTTCATGCTCTGGCGCATCGGCTACGACCTCGATCCCTTCCAGAAGATGGCCGCCGAGATCAACCGCTCCATGCTCGGACGCTTCCTCGACATCCCGGAGTCGTTCCTGGCCATGACCAAGCACTCCCAGTACGTCGAAGAGCACGTTCACGAAGGACAGGAAGGACGCCGCCTGCGCATCGTTCCCGGCAAGCGGCCGTTCCTCTTCGTCTATCCCTTCGTGAAAACGCGCGACTGGTACCTGCTGCCGATGTCCGAGCGCCAGCGGATCATGAACGAGCACATCGCCATCGGCCACAAGTTCCCGCGCGTGAAGATCAACACGACCTACTCGTTCGGCCTCGACGATCAGGACTTCGTCGTCGCCTTCGAATCCGAGACCGCCGACGAGTTCCTCGATCTCGTGCAGGCATTGCGCGAGACCGAATCGTCGAAGTACACCGTGCGCGATACGCCGATGTATGCGTGCCGGCGGAGCACGATGGAGGAGATTCTGGATTCGATTGCGTGACGCCGGCAGTTGTCGGTTGTCTGGGAGGCAGTGCAAGGCATCCCAGACAACCGACAACCGACAACCGAGAACAACTTACTCGCGCGGAACGACCGGTGCGCCGCCGAGCGAAGCCATTCCCGCCAGCCCACCCAGCCCCATCGTCTCCACCGCGCTCGAAGGGACGATCACCATCGAGCCCTTCTCCTTGATCGCCTCGTAGAGCATGTTCATCGCGCGCAGGTGCAGCGCGACGGGGCGATTCTCGTACGCCGCACCCGCCTCGACGAAGCGCGTGGCGATCTCGGTCTCGGCGGTGCCGAGGATGATGCGCGCCTGGCGCTCGCGCTCGGCCTGCGCCTGACGACTCATCGCGTCCTCGAGCTCCTGCGGAATCTTCACGTCGCGGATCTCCACCGAGTGCACGGTGATGCCCCAGGGATTCGTCTTCTCATCGAGGATCTTGCGCAGCGCGTCGCCGAGGCGCTCGCGCTCCGTGATCATCGCCGCGAGCTCGGCGCGGCCGATCGCTTCGCGCAGCGCCGTTTGCGCGGAGAGCGCGATGGCCACGAAGTAATCCGACACTTCGAGCACCGACTTCTGCGCGTCCCACACCGTCCAGAACACGATCGCGTCGACGTCGACCGGCACCGTGTCGCGCGTGAGCGCCGACTCCGCGGTGACGTCGGTCACGCGCATGCGCTGATCGATGAGATGCGTGACCTCATCGACGATCGGGATGATGAAGAAGAGTCCCGGCCCATAGAGCTTGCGGAACTTTCCGAAGCGCAGCACGACCGCGCGCTCCCATTGGTCCGCGACCTTGATGCCGAACAGGCAGAGCACCGCGAAGATGACCAGCACCACACCCGGAACCGGCATCTGGTTGGCGAAGAACAGCGGCGAGGTCATGAAGAGAATGAAGAACGCTGCCGCGCTGACGCTGTTCACGAAGCGCCGTGCGCCGCCGCGTACCTCGCCGTCGAGATGAAAGGTGTCGCTCTTGCGTTGCGGCGCGCCTTCCTTCGCTTCTTTCGCCTCTTGTCGCTTCCGGGCGACCACTGCGGGGACGATCATGCTTCCCTCCTGCGGGATTGTTCGGCCCGCTCCGACAGCGCTTGGACGAGGTCCTCGATGGGAATGCCGAGCGCTTCTCCGTTTGCGATGAGCCGGTCCACGAGATCCTGCATCGCCTTGCGCTTCTCGCGCGTTTTGGCCCCGGTCCGTTCGGCAATGAACGTCCCCGTGCCCTGCTGCGTCTGCACGATCCCTCGGATCTCCATCTCGCGATAGGCCTTGGCCACCGTATTGAGGTTGACCGAAAGGTCCACCGCGAGCTGACGAACCGTCGGCAGCTGCGTCCCCGCCCTGAGCCGCCCATCGCCGACCGCGAGCAACACCTGGTCGATGATCTGCCGGTAAAACGGCACGCCCGACGAAGCATCGAGGCGAAAGACATGTTGTGCCGTTGTCATAGTCGACTAGTACAATAGGTTCGAGAATCGACTCTGTCAAGAGGCGGGTATGGAGGGCGGGCTTATAGCCCGCCGGTTCTTCGGGCGGGCGGATCGCCAACCAACGCCCCCACCCAGAATCGGCGGGCTATAAGCCCGCCCTCCGTGGACGCTCGGCGCGCTACTCCTTCTCTTCGTGCAAACCCCGCCCGTCCGTTCCGCCGCCGGTCGTGCCGAACACGCCCCCCTCTCCTTCCAGCACGCCGAACTTGCCCGGGCCTTTGTGGGCAGCTTCGTCGTAGCCGGCGCTGGTTGGGTCGTTCTTCTCGTGCGGCGGTGTGCTTCCCTCGGCGGTGTAGTCGATGTCGTCGTCTTTCGGTTTGGCCATAATGCCGATCCTCGTGCAAACGCCGCTCCCGGTGGACCGCCATCTCGACGACATCCTCGCGCTCGTGCGCAGCGAAAGGCGCGCCGTGATCGTGGCGCCGCCCGGGGCGGGGAAGACGACCCGCATTCCGCCGCTGCTGACCGCGCTCGGCCGCACGATTCTCCTGCAGCCGCGCCGCGTCGCCGCGCGTGCGCTGGCGCGACGCATCGCGATCGAGCGAGGATGGACGATCGGGCAGGAGATCGGCTGGCAGATCCGCTTCGAGCGCCGCTTCAACGATCGCACGCAACTTCTCGTTGCGACTGAAGGAATCCTCACCGCGCGCCTGCAGGCCGATCCGCTGCTGAGCGATTTCGCGGTCGTCATCCTCGACGAATTTCACGAGCGCAGCATTCACGCCGATCTCGCACTCGCACTCGTGAAGCAGGCCGCGGAGACGCGCGATGATCTCGCCGTCGTCGTGATGTCGGCGACGATGGACGCCGATCCTGTCGCGCGATTCATCGGCGGACGCGTGATCGAGATCGCCGCGCGCACGTATCCGATCGAGATCCGCTATCGGCCGCACGTCTCGATGCCCGAGGCGATTCGCGAAGTCGCAAAAACGGCCACGGGCCACATCCTCTGCTTCCTTCCCGGCGCCCGCGAGATCGAGCGCGTGCGTCGCGACGTCGAGTCGCAGAGCAACATCCTGGCGATGCCGAACGTGTTTCCGCTTCACGGCTCACTCGACGTCGATGCGCAGGAGCGCGCGCTCGCGTCGTCTTCCGAACGCCGGATCATCCTCGCCACGAACGTTGCCGAAACCTCGCTGACCGTCGAAGGCGTCACCGACGTGATCGACGCGGGACAGCAGAAGGTGCTGCGCTACGACGCCGAGACCGCGGTCGATCATCTCGACACGGAAATGATCTCGCGCGATTCCGCCGATCAGCGCGCCGGCCGCGCCGGTCGCACGGCACCCGGACGCGCGACGCGACTCTGGGACGAGCGGATGATCCTCCGTCCGCAGCGCGAGCCCGAGGTGCGGCGCGTCGACCTCGCCTCGGCAGCGCTCGACATCTTCGCCTGGGGCGGCGATCCGCGTACGTTCGAGTGGTTCGAACGACCGCCCGAGCCTCGCATCGACAGCGCGATCGAGCTCCTCCGTCGCCTCGGCGCGATCGACGGAAGAAAGCTCACACCGATCGGCGACGCGCTGCGCCGCATCCCGTTGCATCCACGTCTCGCACGCGTGCTCGTCGATAGTGGCGAAGCCGCGGTGCGCGTTTGCGCATTGTTGTCCGAGGACGTGAGGAACATCGGCAACGGCGACGCGCTCGCGCTCGCCGATTCGCCGCGCCTCGACTTCGCCGCGCGCGAGCTTGCGCGATTCGCCAAAGGCAAAGGCGACGTGCGGCGCGCGTTGCTCGCGGGCTATCCCGATCGCGTGGCGATGCGCCGCGAACCAGGTTCGCTGCGACTCCTGCTCTCCAGCGGCACCGGCGCCGTGCTGGCGAAAGACAGCGGCATGCATGCGGGCGAGTTCCTCGTCGCGCTCGACGTGAGCGGCGGACAGGAAGCGCTCGTGCGCATCGCCTCGCTCGTCGAGCGCGAATGGCTGACGCCAACGCACGAGGACGTCGTCCACACGATCCGCGACGACGGCAAAGTGCGCGCGACGAAGCGCGTCTGGTACGACCACCTGCTGCTGCGCGAGATCAACGTCGCGCCCGACGCGCTCGAAGCGCATCGCCTGTCTGAGGAGTACGCGCGAAAGAACATCGACCCGCAGCTCGTGCGGCGCATCGCCTTCGCCGGCGACGAGCATCGCCTGCATCAACTCGCGCCGGAGCGCATCGATCTCCCGAGCGGCCGCACCGCGAAGCTCGGGTATCAGGAAGACGGCTCGGTCCTCGCGTCGGTCAAACTGCAGGAGCTCTTCGGCCTCGCCGACACGCCACGCATCGGACCGAAGCAAACACCCGTCACCTTCGCCCTGCTCTCACCCGCCGGCCGTCCCGTCCAGGTCACGCGCGACCTGCGCAGCTTCTGGAACGGCGCGTACCAGGAAGTGCGCAAGGAACTGCGCGCGCGCTACCCTCGGCACCCCTGGCCCGAGGATCCATGGACCGCGCCGGCGACGCATCGAACGAAAAAGAAATGACGTCGTGGGCCGTACCGCGCGCGGCCTCGCCCATACAGGGCAAACGGAAACGGAGATGTCATCCTGTCAAAGCGCCGGCGAGGAGTAAACTCATGATCATGCTCGCGCAGGCGGACATCATCCAGACGGATCCGGAGATTCTCGCAGGTGAAGCAGTGTTCACCGGAACACGAGTGCCGCTGAGGAACCTGTTCGATTATCTGGAGGCAGGCGATTCTCTCGAGGTCTTCCTTGACGCGTTTCCCGACGTGACGAGGGAACAGGCTGTGGCCGCCTTAGAGCGCTAACCGGCCTCCCTGGCCCGAGGATCCATGGACCGCGCCGGCGACGCATCGCACCAAGAAGCGATGAGCGTCGCCGGCGCCGTATGACGCGCTACTGCCCGGATCCACCGCCGACGATATCGTTGTTCACCTCGAAACCGAACGGAGGAAGGCCGGTCGATTGGGCCTGGCCGGTGAGTCGATAGCCGGGGATCGCATCCGCCGAATCCCGCGACCACGATTCGAAGTTGGCGCAACCCTTGTCCGTGATGCCTTTGCAATCGACGGCGGCGTCGAACGTGATGGAGCCGACGTACTTGTTGCCGTTCCGAGGATCGAACGCGTCATACATGATGATCGCGCTCGGACCGTGATACTTCTCCCAATTCACATAGGCCCACGCCAGGGTTCTGCTCTCTCCCGGCTTGATCTCGACCGGAGGAGAGATCGTCAACGGCTTCGGCAGATCGCCGAAGTGCGTGGCCTCGGAATTCCAGACGTTGCGCAGCTTGAACAGGAACGGCGAGTCGTTGAAGTAGTTCCCGGTCACGCGCCAGGGCACCGGATAATTCGCGTCGGCCTGCTGCGGGTCGCGCGCCGGTGGAGTCGGCGGAGTCCCTAAGCCCACACACCCTCCGCCTTTGGTGACGAAATGAATGCCGGTCCAGAAATTCTCCGGGTCGCCGGCATTGTCGTCCCACGTTCCCTTCACCGCGCCATTCGAGTCGCAGACCACGGCTTCCCAGCGGTGAAACATCTCCGGAATGCACGTGTACTCGGTGCGAAGGGTGCAGTCGATGCCGGACCGCGCAATGACCATGGCTTTGAACGCGCCCGTTTGCCGGTCGTACGCTCCGTACACGACGTGCCCGACCAATCCATGCCCGGGAGTGTCGTTCCAGAAACTCTGCACGTCCTTCTCGCCGGGGTTCAGCGTCCGGACAGGCTCCTTCGACCACTGCGTGTTTTCCGTCAGAGTCTTCGACAACATGCGCAATTGATACGGCGTGTCGTTGAAGACCTGCTGCGTGACTTTCCACATGAAGTTGGGATCTTTCGGATTCTTCGGAGGGCTCTTCGGATCCTTCGGTTGCTGCGCGCTGCTGCTGTACGCGACGAGCGTGAGTACGACGACTGCGAGCGTGATGAGGAGACTCCGTTTCCTGTCAGCCATGATTCCTCCATTTTTCTCGGACAGCCAGGTTGGACTGACGGGCCGCGGAGTTTTCCATCGCGCTCGAAAAAATCGTGCAACACTGAACGGGAACCCGAGAGAGACGGTCCGTGGATCCGAGGGAGCTTCTTCAAGCGAACATCGGTCTGATCGAGGGCATCGCATCGCGTGCATGCCGGCGGGCGCGGCTCCGCGACGCCGATGTCGACGACTTCATCGCCTCGGTGAAGCTCGCATTGGTCGAGGATGACTACGCGATTCTGCGCAAGTACGAAGGACGCGCGGCGCTGGCGACGTATCTGACGATCGTAATCGAGCGGCTTCTCGCGGACGATCGCATGCACAGGCTGGGACGCTTTCATGCGTCCGCCGAGGCGACGCGACTCGGTCCCGTGGCCATCCTGCTCGAATCGCTGGTTCAGCGCGATGGACGTTCGTTGGAGGAAGCGCTGCCGATCGTCCGCTCGCTCGATCCCTCGATCACGCGCGAATCCGCCGCGCGAATCCTGACGCAGCTTCCGCAACGAAGACCGCGCGCGGTGACCATCGAATTGGCCGATGCCCCCGAGACCGCGCTGGCGACGCCGCGAACCCCCGGAGCACACGATGATCTCCGCCGAAGCGGGCCGGCTTCTCGCAACCGCCGCGGCGATCATCCGCGCGACGATCGCGTCCTTCGCATTGGAAGATCAGACGCTGGTCCGTTTCCGCTTCGGCCTCGGGATGACCATCTCCGACATCTCGCGGATGATGCGCCTGCCGCAGCGGCCGCTGTACCGTCGCGTCGAAGGCCTTCTCATGAAACTGCGAAAGGAGCTCGAGTCCGCCGGAGTTCCCGGAAATTCGGTCGCGGACCTCCTCGAACGGGCGGCCGAGGAAGAGCTCGATCTCGATCTGATGAACGCGGTTTCGATGGAAATGACGCCGGCCAGTCAGTCTACTGATGCAGCACGAGATGCTCGGGAGCACACGTGAGCGAACAGACGGGAACGACGCCCTGCCCCGACGCCGAGATCCTGGCGTTGTTCGTCGAAGGGAAACTGAAACGGCACGAGATCGCCGGGATCACCGCCCATCTCAAAACGTGTGTGCGCTGCACGCGTGCCGTTCGCGGCGCTAATCAGGAACTTCAGCAGCCGTCGTCGCGCGCGCCGTGGCTCGCCGCGGCCGCCGTCGCCGCCGTGGCACTGCTTGCAATTCCCGTCGTCCGTTATTTCCGAGCGCCGTCGATCGAGACCGTGATCGCGCTCGCTCCCCGCTCCGCGCGCGTCCTCGAGCCGCGGCTCTCCGGAGGCTTTCCGTGGGCGCAGTGGCGCGGACCGAATCGTTCGGACACGGCGCCGACCGACGCGCGGCAACTGAGGCTGTTCGGCGCGGCCGGCGAAATCATCGAGCGCGCCGCGAAAACACCGTCGCCCGATGCGCAACACGACGCCGGAATCGCGCTCACCGTCATCGGCAAGCCACTCGAAGGCGTCGAACGGCTTCGCGAATCCGCAATGCGCACGCCCAACGCGCGCGTCTGGAGCGATCTCGCGGCCGCGCAATACGCGGCGGCGATGCAGCTCGGACGGCCGTCGCTCTATCCCGAGGCGCTGGCCTCGGCCGATCGCGCGCTGCAAGCCGATCCGCACCTCGCGGAGGCGCTCTTCAATCGCGCACTCATCCTCGAACGGATCGGACTCACTGAGCCCGCGCGCGATGCGTGGAAACGCTACCTCGCCATCGATGCCGCATCGCCCTGGACCGCCGAGGCGCGCCAGCACCTGAAGAAACTTCCGACCACCACCGGCGATGCTAACTTCCGGCAGCGGATCCCGGCCTTCGAGCAAGCGATCGCGGCGAACGACACGATCCGCGTTCGCAAAATCGTCGCCGCGTATCCGCTCCAAACGCGCACGTTCGCGGAAGCGGAGTACCTCGGCAGGTGGGGCGAAGCGGAACTGCGCGGCGACACGGCGGAGGCCGCGCGCCTTCTGACGATCGCCGCGACAACCGGAGAGACCCTGGCGCGATTCAACGGCGAATCGCTGCTGCGCGAAGCCGTTGCCTCGATCGAACATGCTGCGATCGGCCATGCCGGCGATCGCCGCCGGCTTGCAGAAGCGCACGCCACCTATCGCCGCGGGCGAATGTTGTATGCGACGCGTCACCCGTCGATGGCCGAGCCGGAGCTGCGTCGCGCCGCGCAGCTCTTCGACGAAGCACACAGCCCGATGGCCCTGGTCGCGCGGAACTACGCGGCGAGCACGCGCTGGGATCGCAACGAAGTCGATGCCGCCGAGCGGGAAACGTCCGCTCTCCTCGAGGAGGCCAATCGGCACCCCTCCTTCATCGCCCTCGGCGCGCAACTGCGCTGGCAGCTCGCGCTCTGCAGGATGGTGGAGGACGACTGGGTCGCGGCGCTTCCGCTGGTCCAGGACGCGGCGGCGGCGTTTCGCCGTCTCGGCGAGCGCGGAAACCTCGGCTTCATCGACACGCTCGTCGCCGACGCGCAGATATGTCTCTCGCGTCCCGACGAAGCCTGGACCTCGCGCATCGAATCCTTTCGCATTCTGAGCGAGGAAGGACACGCCGATCGCCTTCCGGTCAGCCTCGGCGGCGCATCGCGCATGGAACTGCGGATGAACCGCCTGGAATCCGCGAGCGCATTGCTGCGGCTGGAGCAAGCGGCCGGCCGCTCGTTGAAGGACGACGTCCTGCTGTCGAACGCGCTCGTGCGCGAAGCGGTTCTCGACAGCGTGCTCGCCAACGACGCCACGGCCGCGGCCCACGCGCGCGAAGCCACGCTCGTGGCGCGGCGGATCGCCGACCTTCCTCTGCACTCGCGCGCCCTGACGGATGCGGATTTCGCGACGGGCGCCGTCCTGCTGCGCAACGACCCGCGCGGCGCCGAGCGGATGTTCACGCGCGCCATCGACGGATACGAGCGGATGGAGAAGCCGCTGTTCCTCCCCGAGAGTCGCCTGCTCCGCGGCCGCGCACGAATGCGGATCGGTGATGCGGCGGCCGCGGCGGAGGACTTCGAAGAGGGAATCCGGGAAATCGAACGGCACCGCATCGCCTACGCCGGCGCCCTCGTCGGCACGGGCATCTTCGATGCCGGGCGCGCGCTCTTTCAGGAAGCGATGGCGCTCGCGCTGCAGCGCGGCGACGCCGCCGCGGCGTTCGCCTATGCCGAGCGCTCGCGCGCGCATCTCGCCGAAACACCCGCCACCGCCGCCGAGATCATGAAGCGCCTTCGCGGCAGCGGAGCGGCGGTGCTGGAAGTCGTCGCTCTGAACGACGAGGTCATCACGTTCTGCCTTACCGAGAAAGCACTCGGCGCCGGCCGCCGGAGGTTCTCGAGAAGCGACGTCGCGAATCCTTCGCGCGCCTCCCGTGCGCGACTCTACGACGCCCTCGTGCGGCCCACGGAGACGCTGCTCGCGACCGCGCGACAATTGATCGTCGTCAACGATCCACTGTTCGACGACATGCCGTATGCCGCGCTCTACGACAGCGTCGCGCAAGCATTTCTCGTCCAGCGTATGCCCGTTTCGATGGCACTCAGCGCGAGCTCGCTGCAACCCGGCTCGTCGACGCTCCCCAACGCCATCGTGACCGTGAGTCTGCCCTCTGGGGAAGCCGCCGGAAGCGTCGCTCTGCCGAGAACCGTCGCCGAGCTCGAGGACGTGCGCGCGCTCTATCCGCATGCGAGCGAGAGCAGCACGCTCCACGAGCTCGCGGCCGCGGTCTCGGTTGCCGGCGTCGTGCACATCGCCGGGCACACCCAACGACGATCCGGCGCCGATGAAGCAGGACTGCGATTCGCGAATCAGGAATGGGCGTCGTGGCGCAGGATTGCGGCAACGCGCTTCCCGCCGGCGTCGACGATCGTTCTCGCCGCGTGCGAGACCTTGCGGCGCCGTCGATCCCCTCCGGCATTCGCGCTCAGTCTCGGCGATGCGTTCCTCGCCGCCGGCGCCGGCGACGTGATCGGCACGCTCGACGTCATCGCCGACGACGACGCCTACGATCTCTTTCGCGCCATCCATCGCCAACTCGCGGCGGGCGCTCGTCCCGACGAAGCGGTGCGAGCCGCACAACTCCAGGCAATGACCTCGGGCGGCGACTCGCACTGGCAAGTCGTCGCGGTTCTCACCCGGCACATCCCCTCTCGAAAGAAAGGAGCATGAATTCATGGCAACGGTCACGATCTACTTCGTCGGAATCTGCACCCACGTTCGTCTCAGCGAGACGGACCATCGCGTGATCCTCATCAACGGCTCGAAGGACGACATCGTCATCAACGGACATCCGATCCAACCGCACGCAGCGCGGCTCCGGTTCAGTAAGTCGGAGAGCCTGCCGCTCGACGGTGTTCTCATCGCCCTCAACGAGACGGATTCAACTTCCCACTACGACCGTTCGTTCGAGACGTGTGTCCCGAAACTCCTCAGCTATGCGCCCGATCTGCCGGCGCTGTCCGAGGACGTCGTGAGCGGCAAGGACCGTGACAAGGTCTCAGCCCGCTTCGCCGCCGGGGGGACCTACTTCGGAGGCGTCGACGAGAAGGGAGCGTCGGTGGTCCGGCTGGACCTCGAGACCGCCGATCCGCCCACATTGACGATCACCGGATTCGACGGCTCCTCCACGGTCCGCACGCTGGATCCCGGCGCCGTGCTGCAGTTCGAGAACGTCGGCGCGACGACCACAGCCGACGAAGATTTCGACTTCCTGCTCCACTACAAAATCGCGACGAGCATCCCCGCGAAAGCCGAATGGCCGCGGACGGGAAGGTGCACCTATCGCATCGACCCGTTTTATCCGAGCAACACGGTAGGACCCGGTTGCGCCAACTCTTCCTATCCGTGAGGCCGACGAGTCCGCGCATACAATCCGCGTCCGAAAGGAGCACCACGTGGCCCGAACCTTCGCCGCGGCTGCGCTTGCGATCATGCTCGCCGCGCCCGCACTGGCAGATATGAACGACTCCATGAAGAGGCTCGAAACCGAGCTCGTTGCGAAGTACGGAGAAGCGCAGCGCCCGCGGTTGCAGCGCGGGATGAAACAGGTCGCACAGTTCTGGCGCGCCGAGGATGGCGACGAGGCGGCGTTCGAAGACGTCGTGCGTACGCACTTCGCCGGCGATGCCACCACGCTCGACGCGCTCTTCGATCGCATGCAATTCATCCTCGAATCGGTCGGCGGGCACATGACCGAGATCGGCCGCGATTTCCGCTGGCAGTCCGATCTCGACCTCGGGCCGATCTATCCGTTCGACGAGATCCTCGCCGCCTACGATCCGTCCGCGCACGTCAACGACGACCTGTTCGAGAACAAGCTCGCGTTCGTCGTGCTGCTCAACTTCCCGCTCACCACGCTCGAGCAGCGTCTGACCGAAGGCGAGACCTGGACGCGCCGGCAGTGGGCGGAAGCGGCGCTCGGGCTCACGTTCTCGAAGCGCATTCCGGCCGAGGTCAATCAGGCCGTCGCGAAAGCCTCGGCCGACACGTCGCAGTACATCGCCGACTACAACATCTGGATGCACCATGTCGTCGACGACAAGGGCAAGCGCCTCTTCCCGGCGAAGATGCGCCTGCTCGAGCACTGGAACCTGCGCGACGAGATCAAAGGCGACTACGGCACGATCCGAAGATGGCTTGCCGAAGCAGCGCATGATCCAGCGCGTCATGGAGCGCATCGTCGATCAGACGATTCCCGCCGTCGTCGTCGACAACCCGCACGTCGATTGGAATCCCTTCACGAACGAAGTGAAGGCGACGACGGTCGACGACTCCGAGGGCGCAGGCCGTCCCGCGCCGGCAACCGTCACGAACACGCGCGAGCCCGACACGCGCTACGCGCAGATCCTCTACGACGTTCCTGCGCTTCGAAGCTCGTCGATCCTTACTCGCCGACCGCGCCGACGCACATCGCACCGCCGCTTCGAAGAAGGACGGCAGATCCCGGAGGCGCGCGTCAAGGCGATGCTGGAGGAGGTCGTCTCCTCGCCGCTCGTGCCGCGCATCGGCGAAGCTGATCGAGAAGCGCCTCGGCCGCCCGCTCGAGCCGTTCGACATCTGGTACAACGGCTTCCGTTCCAGCGGCCGCTACACCGAAGCGGAGCTCGACGCGATCACGCGCAAGCGCTATCCGACGCGCCGCGGCCTACAAGCAGGACATGCCGACAACTCTCGTGAAGCTCGGCTTCACGAAAGAGCGCGCGGAGTATCTCGCCGCGAACATCGTCGTCGATCCCGCGCGCGGCTCCGGCCACGCCCTCGGCGCGGGACGTCGCGGCGACAACCCGCACCTGCGCACGCGCGTCGGCAAGGACGGGATGGACTACAAGGGCTACAACATCGCCGTGCACGAGATGGGGCACAACGTCGAGCAGATGTTCTCGCTCAAGCACATCGACTACTACACGCTGCAGGGCGTGCCCAACACCGCGTTCACCGAAGCGCTGGCGTTCGTCTTCCAGGCCCAGGACCTCGAGCTGCTCGGCCTCGCCAAGCCGACCGCGGAATCACGCGCGCTGCAAGACGCTGAACGATTTCTGGGGCACGTACGAGATCGCCGGCGTCGCGCTCGTCGACATGGGGGTGTGGCACTGGATGTACGACCATCCGAACGCCACGCCCGAGGAGCTGCGCGACGCGGTCGTGCAGATCTCGAAGGACATCTGGAACCGGTACTACGCGCCGGTCTTCGGCAAGCGCGACGTCGTGCTCCTCGGCGTCTACGCGCACATGGTCGACAACTTTCTCTACCTGCCCGAACTACCCGATCGGCCACCTCATCGCGTTCCAGATCGAGGAGCAGATGGAGAAAGCCGGCAACGTCGGCGCGGAGTTCGAGCGCATGGCCAAGTATCGGCAGCCTGACGCCGGACCTGTGGATGAAGAACGCCACCGGTGCGCCCGTCGGATCCGCCGCGCTGCTGCACGCGACGGAGAAGGCGCTGGGAGTGGTGAAGTAAAGTTCAAGTCGCCTCCTCTTCGTCACTTCGCGCCTTCGCGTCTTCGCGTGACATCGATCTCACGCGAAGGCGCGAAGGCGCGAAGGCGCGAAGGCGCGAAGGAGAAGCAATGGAGGGACTTGGTTACTTCTTCTTATTCACTTCGAGACTGATGGAAACCTTCACGTCATCGCCGAGAAGCACGCCGCCCTCGTCGATGTTGCGGTTCCAGACGATGCCGTAGTCCTTGCGATTGAGGGTCGTCTCGATCTCGAAACCGGCCTTCTCGTTGCCGCGCGGATCCTTGCCGAAACCGAGGAACGTGACGGGCAGCGTGATGCGCTTGGTGACGCCGTGCATCGTGAAGTCGCCGGTCACATCGAATTCGGTCTTCGACTTCGCCTTGATGGACGTGCTCTTGAACGTGATCGTCGGGAACTTCTCCACGTCGAAAAAGTCGGGCGTGCGGAGATGGTCATCGCGATTCGTGTTGCCGGTGTCGATGCTCGTCGACTGGATCGTGAAGTCGACCGAAGAGTTGGCCGGGTTGGCGCGATCGAGAGTGATGTTGGCGTCGAAGTCACGGAAGTTGCCGGTGACGTTCGAGACGATGTGACGGACCTTGAACTCGGCCATCGAATGCGCCTTGTCGATGGTCCAGCTGTCGCTCGGGGCCGCGGCCGGAACAGGCGCGGGCGCCGGCGTCTGCGCGAAGATCGTCGTCGCGAAAAGAGTCAGGATGAGAGTGCTGCGAAAGTGCTTCAAGTTGCCTCCTTGTTGCTCGTGAATCATCGTGGTTGCTGATTTCTCGCAGGCCGCGCGTCGAGCGCGGCATGCAAACCGTTTCTTGCAAGGTCGAGTAATCCCAGGAGCTGTTCGAGTTGGCGCGGCGAGAGCGCGCTGAGCGCCGCGTCCTCGGATTTGCGGATTGGCGCTTCCAGCCGCGCCAGCAGATCCAGCCCGTCCTTCGTGATGCGGCAGAAAACCTGCCGGCGATCCGTCGGACAGCGTTCCCTGCGCACGAGCGTCTTCGTCTCCAATCGGTCGATGAGCCGCGTGATGCCCGGCGTCTGCTCGATCATCCGCTGCGCGATCTCCAGCGTCGGCAGTCCCTCTTTGCCGGCCCCGCGCAGAATGCGCAGGACGTTGTACTGCTGCAGCGTGATGCCGTGCGGCTCCACGACGGCCGACACCGATCGCCGCACGAGATCCGCCGTGCGGATGAGCGACACCGTCGCCTCCTGCGTCGCCGCGGCGAACGGCCGGGATTGCTTCAACTCGCGCTGCATCGACATCGAAGGCAGCACCTTACGGATGAATAGTTGACTAGTCAAGCAACAGAACGATGAACGAAACACATCGCGGATCGCAGATCGCGGATCGCAGCGGTGAATCGCTTCTGTGTAGCGACGGCCGCCTCGGCCGTCCTCTCGCGCAGACGCCACGTCCACATGCCTCTGCCGCCGGCGTTGCCTGCACGATTCCGGACGATTCGACGATCTCGTTCCCGGCGCGCGCCGCCGGCCGAGGGCGGCCAGCGCCACACAGAGGCGCACTTCGCGTCGCTCAGAATTGACGTGAAGAGGTTTGGGTGCGGGTTCGCCGCCAATGAGCGCCGTCCCTGCAATCTGCGATCTGCAATCCGCGATCTGATTCTCAGAACCTCGCCACGAACCCCAGCCGCACCGCGCGCGGCGAGCCGGGCGAGAGATTGGTGTTGCTGTCCGCGTTTGCCCAGTAGGTCCGATCGAGCAGATTCTCGACGTTGAGCTGCAGGCGAAGATCGCGCGTGAGGTTGTAGTACGCGGCGGCGTCGAAGCGCGTGTAGCCGGGCAGCGTCACCGTGTCGTCGATCGTTGCGAACATCTTCGAGCGATAGATGATGCCGAGGGCCGCGCCGATGCGGGGAAGGATCTGAACGTTGTTCCAGAGCGAGAGCGTGTGATGCGGCACTTGCGCGACGATGGCGCCGGCGCGCGCGGCGGCCGTGGCGGAAGTGACGCGGGCGTCCTGGTACGAGTAGCCGCCGGCGATGCTCCACGTTGACGTGATCTTGCCGTTGATCCCGAGCTCGTAGCCGTCGGTTCGCTGGCTTCCCGTCTGGACGATGCGCGTCGGATCGTTCGGATCCGTCGCGCGCGTGTTGGTGCGATCAAGGCGATAGATCGCGGTCGATATTGAGAGCTGCGCGGAGGGCTCCCACTTCACGCCCACCTCATAGTTGTCGAACTTCTCCGGCTCGACCTGTTCGGTGACGGTGGTCAGCGAAGAAAACTGATCGCCGGAGCTCGGCAGGTAGGTGACGCTGTAGCTGCTGTAGAGGGAGATCGATTCGAGCGGCTTGATGAGGATGCCCGCGCGCGGCGAAACGAGATCGTCGACGCGGCGGATCGTGTCGCCGTTCCGGTTGTTGTGGTACTCGAGATCGAAGCGGTCGAAGCGAAGGCCGCCGATGAGGCGGATCATCGACGTCAGCTCGATCTGGTCCTGCGCGTAAATCGCCGAGACATTGGCGCGCAGATGATTGTCGGCGTCCGTGGCACTCTGCCGGAACGTGACCGGCGTCGTGATCGTGGGGCTTCCGTACGGCACGGAGATCGACGTCGCGGTGTTGTTGAAGAAACCGGTGTTGCGAAAGTTGTCGGTAAGCTGCCGTCCGACTTCCACGCCCCCCAGCATGAGGTGTTTCACCGCGCCGGTGTCGAAGGTGTACGTGAGATCGGTCTGGTTGAAGAGATTCGTGCGTCCGGTGGCGTTGTTGTAAGCCGTGATCGCGACACGGCTCTTGTCGGCGCTGACCGCGCCCGGCACATAGTTCTGATAGTTACGATCGTAATCGCCGTAGAGCGTGTGATTGCGAATCGTGAGCGCACCGATGCTGCGATCGAACGACGCCGAGGCGAGATCGACCGCGGCGCGAACGTGACTGTCGTCGGGATTGCCATAGAACGTGTCGATCGAAACGTCGGCCGGACGGCCGAGATACGAGGTGATGCCGCGGTCAGCGCCGCGCTCGTCGCGGAAATGTTCGTAGTTGAATGTCAGCTTCGTTTCGTCGTCCAGCAGAAACGTCAGCGAAGGAGCGATGCCGGAGCGTGTCAACCCGAGGCCGTGCTGGCGGAAATTACCCGAGTCCTCGTAGATCCCATTGAGCCGGAACGCGACTCTTTCGCCGAGGGGCTGATCGATGTCCGCCGTGACGCGCTTGTTCCCGTACGTCCCGCCCTGAAGGACGACCTCGCGCAGCGGAGCGAAGCCCGCTTCCTTCGTCACGCGATTGATCACTCCACCCGCGCCGCCGCGGCCGAAGATCATGGCGTTCGGGCCCTTGAGCGCTTCGACGCGCTCGAGGTTGTAGAGATCGCGGTAGTACTGCACGTCATCGCGCACGCCGTCGACAAAGAAGTCGGCCGACGAGCTGCTGCCGCGCATGATGATCTGATCGCGATTGTTCTCGCCCTGGTGCAACACGACACCCGGCACGTAGCGGACGACGTCGCCGATCGTCGACATGAGCTGGTCCTGCATGAGCTCGCGCGTCACGACGGTGACGGCCTGGGGCACGTCGCGGAGCGGCGTCGACGTCTTCGTTCCGCTGGTAATGGTCGGAACGACGTAGCCGCTCGTGGCGACGACGGTCAGCGAATCGGAAACGCCGACCTGCATGACGAAGTCGCGCGACATCGTTTCGAGATCGACGGTCACGGCCTCGCTGACGTCGCGAAAGTCCTTCATCGCGATCTGCAGAACGTACATCCCCTTGGGGAGCTGAATCGTGAACCCACCTTTGGCATCGGCAACCGCCGTCGCCAGCGGTCCACCAGTGCTCTCGAGCGTGTAAACGGAAACGCGAGCGCCGCGCAGAGGATCGCCATCGGTGTCGACGACGCGACCTTCGAAGGCAATGCGTCCGGCCTCGACCGCCGCCGGCGCGGGAGCCGCACCCGATGCGAGCGAGGGGATGGTCCAGGAAAGAGCGAGCACGATCAGAAACCCACGAGTCACGACGTCATCTCCTATCTTGTTCTTCAATTGCGACTGCTAATTGCGACTGAGTCTCAATTGCTTTGAACCAAGATAGCCGAGGATGCTGCGACAGGCAAGCGATTCATCACGCGCTCACGTGCAACGGTGACGGCGGTCACCCGATGACGGATTTGGCGGCGTGAATCCCGGCCAGTCTTCCGCTGGCCCAGGCCCACTGGAAGTTGTAGCCGCCGATGCGGCCATCGACGTCGAGAATCTCGCCGCAGAGGTAGAGCCCTTCCCGCTTGCGCGACGCCATCGTCGAGACGTCGATCTCGCTCAGCGGCACGCCCCCCGCCGTGACCTCGGCGTAGTCGAACCCGCGATCGCGCACCACCGGCACGACCTGCTCGACGAACGCCCGCACGATGCGCCGGCGCTCGTCTTTCGCAAGTTGCGCGATGGAGCGTGGGCCGCCGGCACCACAAAGCATGGTCATCAGCCGCTCCGGTACGCGTCCGCGCAACACGCTGGCGATCGTCGCGCGCGGATTCCGCTGCGCTTCCGCCACGAGCGTCGCATCGAGCGACTCGAACGTCTCGCCGGGAAGAAAGTTCGCGACAAGCGTCCCCTTCTCCGAGATCCAATGCCGTGAAATGTCGAGCACCACCGGTCCGCTCAATCCAAAGTGCGTGAACAACATCGATCCGCGGTGTCGCGCCACGACGCGTCCCGTCGCGTTGCGCACCGACAGCTCCGCCTCGGTGCTCGTGCCGCTGATGCTCGTCATCCAATGATCGACAGGCAACACCAGCGGAACCAGCGCGGGAAAAAGCTCCGTCACGCTGTGGCCGACCTCGCGCACCATCGCGTAGCCGTGGCCATCACTCCCCGTCTTCGGCACGCTGCGCCCGCCGGTGGCGAGAATGATACGCTTCGCGGAGACGTCGGCGATCGACTCGATTCGCGTGCCGAGGCGAATCTCTACGCCCTCCGCCTCGCGCAACAACGCGTCGACGATCGTGCGCGCGCGGTCACTCACGGGAAAGAGCTTGCCCGTCTCCTCGCGCTTCAACTCCACGCCCATTGACGCAAACCAGGCGACGGTCTGTTCGACCGTGAACGTGCGCAGGACCTTGGCGATGGCGTTGCGATTCCCGTTGAAGTCGTCCGGCGTGACGACGTCGTGCGTCACGTTGCAGCGCCCGCCGCCGGAGATCAGGATCTTCACACCGATCTTCGCCGCGCCGTCGAACACGACCACGCGCGCGTCCGGCGCCGTGCGCTTGGCAAAGATCGCCGCCGTCAGCCCGGCGGCGCCGCCGCCGATGACGGCAATGTCGGATTCGAGAATCAGAGTCTTCCAGCCTTCGAGTCAGCGAGGGTGTCAAACAAGTCACGTAGCGTCAAACTCATGTCTCCATGACTTGTCGATGCGGCCGCTCGACGACTATCCTCGCCCGCCATGCGCCGCATTCTCATCGCTCTCCTCACGCTCGTCCTCGCTACGTCCGCGCTTGCGCGCGATGCGGCTGAACTGCAACTCGCGCTGCGAAAGCTGACGGTCGTCGGCGGAGCGCTGTACGTCGCGGCTCATCCCGACGATGAAAACACCGCCATGCTGGCCTGGCTGGCGAACGATCGACTCGTGCGCACCGCGTATCTCTCGGTCACGCGCGGCGATGGCGGACAGAACCTCATCGGCGAAGAGACCGGCCCGCTCCTCGGGCTGATTCGCACGCAGGAGCTCCTCGCCGCGCGACGCATAGACGGCGCGGAGCAGATGTTCACGCGCGCGATCGACTTCGGCTACTCGAAGAACCCCGAGGAGACGCTGGCGATCTGGGGACACGACGCCGTGCTCGCGGATGTCGTGTGGGCGATCCGCAGGTTCCAGCCCGACGTGATCGTGACGCGCTTTCCGATCACCGGCGAAGGCGGCCACGGACATCACACCGCCTCGGCCATGCTCGCCGAGGAAGCATTCAAAGCCGCGGCGGATCCGACGAAATTCTCCGACCAACTGCGTTACGTCGGGCCGTGGCAGGCGAAGCGCATCCTCTGGAACCGTTTCTCGTTCGGCAAGCCGATCGATCCGAACGATCCTTCCGTCGCGAAATCGCTGCGCGTCGACCTCGGCACATTCAATCCATTGCTGGGACGCGCGTATACCGAGATCGCCGCGCAGAGCCGCAGCCAGCACAAGAGCCAGGGCTTCGGCTCGGCCGAGCGCCGCGGCACGATCATCAACTACTACGACCTCCGCTTCGGCGACGCCGCGACGACCGATCTCTTCGAAGGTGTCGACACGAGCTGGGCGCGTTACCCAGGTGGCGAGAAAGTCGGCAACGTGCTGCAGCGCGCGGCAGATTCGTTCGACGCGAAGAAGCCCGCGGCCTCGGTGCCGCTGCTCCTGCAGGCGCTCAACGCGCTCACGCAACTGCGCGCGACGCCGGCGTGGTCGGATCCGAGCAAGCCCTGGCTCGCCGGGAAAGAGCGCGAGATTCTCGACGCGATCCGCGATTGCGCCGGCATCGCCATCGACGTCGCCGCCGGCGATTCGACGGTCACGCCGGGCGGCGAGCTCCCGGTGAGCGTCACGGTCGTGAATCGCTCCGACTATCCGTTCCGCCTGGCGATGGTCAGCTCGCTCTACGCGAAGCCGGGCAAGGCGCCCGGCACGCCACTCGAGAACAACAAGCCGGTGAAGACCGACATCGTTCTCCAGCCGCCGGCGCAGCAGCCGTATTCGCAACCGTACTGGCTCGCGCAGGATCCGACGAAGGGCTTGTACACGGTCAAGGATCCCGCGCTCGTCGGACGCCCCGAGAACGCGCCTGATCTGGCGATCAACGTCGCGCTCGACGACAACATGATGAACACGCTCGTCTTCTCCGTGCCGGTCGTCGTGCGCTGGACCGATCCGGTGAAGGGCGAGCAGGTGCGCAAAGTCGACGTCGTGCCGCCGGTGTCGGTGAAGCTCAGCTCGAACGTCTACCTCTTCCCCGACGCGAAGCCGCGCCCCGTCGCCGTGATGATGAAAAGCTTCGGCGCGACGTCCGGAAGCGTCGCGCTGCAGATGCCGAAAGGCTGGACCGCAACGCCGGCATCGGCGCCGGTTACGTTCAGCGGCAAAGGCGACGAACAACGCGCGACCTTCATCGTCACGCCGCCCGCCGGCGACGAGACGGCGGTGCTGCGTGCACAGGTTTCTCTCACTCCCGAGGGCAGCAACATCGCCGAAGGCATCACCGAGATCGAATATCCGCACATCCCCGCTCAGCGCGTCATCGGCGCGGCGGCGGCCAAAGCCGTGCGCGCGGACATCAAGCATCGCGGCGCGCACGTCGGCTACATCATGGGCGCGGGCGACTACGTTCCCGACACGCTGCGCCAGGTCGGCTACGACGTCACGCTCCTGAGCGACGCCGATCTCGATCGCGGCGACTTCTCGCAGTACGACGCCATCGTCACCGGCGTGCGCGCCTACAACACGCGCAAGCGCCTCAAGCTCGCGCAGCCGAAGCTGATGCAGTACGTCGAGAACGGCGGCACGATGGTCGTGCAATACAACACGCTCGACGATCTCGTCATCGCCGCGCCGGGACCGAAGCCCTTCAAGATCTCGCGCGACCGCGTAACGGTCGAGGAAGCGCCGGTGAAGCTGATCGATCCCGCGCAGGCGATTCTCTCGACACCGAACAAGATCACCACCGCCGACTTCGACGGCTGGGTCCAGGACCGCGGCCTCTACTTCCCGAACGAATGGGACCCCGCGTACACGACCGTGCTCGCCACGAACGATCCCGGCGAATCGGAGAAAGCAGGCGGCGAACTGGTCACGCGTTTCGGCAAGGGCGTCTTCGTCTACACCGCCTACGCCTGGTGGCGACAGTTGCCCGCCGGCGTGCCGGGTGCGATTCGCGCGTTCGTGAATCTGGTGTCGGCCAAGTGATGCTTTGTTGTCGGTTGTCGGTTGTCGGTTGTCTGCGATTGGTTGCACGAAAAGTTAACTGCTTGCTGGTGACTGGTTGTCTGGGATCCCTCGCGAAACACCACAAGTAACAAGCAACCAGCAACGAGTAACAGGTTCACCGGCGAAGCCCAGACAACCGACAACCGACAACCGACAACCAATACATCTCGAGGAACTTGAAGTTGACGCCTGACGAGCCGCCTCCACCGATCCTCAAAACCTGGCGCCGCCTTTACGCGGCTGTGCTGCTCTTTCTCGTCGCCGACGTCGTGCTCTTCTATCTCTTCACGAGGGCGTTCGCGTGAGATCCGCCGATTGGGTCGTGCTCATCGCCACGCTTGCGGCGATCGTGTTGTACGGTCTCTGGAAAGGGCGGCGGCAGAAGCGGCTGGCGCAGTACCTTCTCGCCGATCGCCAGTTGCAGTGGTACACGATCGCGCTCTCGGTGATGGCCACGCAGGCCAGCGCGATCACGTTTCTCTCCACCCCGGGCCAGGCCTACACCGATGGCATGCGCTTCGTGCAGTTCTACCTCGGGCTTCCCGATCGCGATGGTGATTCTCTCGATCACCGCCGTGCCGATCTTTCATCGCCTCAAAGTCTTCACCGCCTACGAATATCTCGAGACGCGCTTCGGCCTCGGCACACGCACGCTCACCGCGCTCCTCTTTCTCCTGCAGCGCGGGCTCGGCACGGCGATCACGCTCTACGCGCCCGCGCTCATCGTCTCGCTCGTCCTCGGCTGGAACATTCAGCTGACGACGCTCATCATCGGCGCGGTGGTCATCCTCTACACGACCACCGGCGGCACGAAGGCCGTGAGCTGGACGCAGATGCATCAGCTCTGCATCTCGCTCGCGGGTATGGCCATCGCGCTCGTCGTGGCCATCCGGTCGCTCCCTGCGAACATCGGCTTCGTCGACGCCGTGCGCGTCGCCGGACGGATGGGGCGCATCAACGTCATCGACTTCAGGTTCGACGTCACGACGCCGTACAACTTCTGGTCCGGACTCTTCGGCGGATTGATGGTCGCGCTGGCCTACTTCGGCACCGACCAGTCGCAGGTGCAGCGCTACCTCACCGGCGAGACGATCACGCAGAGCCGCCTCGGCTTGCTCTTCAACGGCCTCGTGAAAGTGCCGATGCAGTTCTTCATCCTCTTCGTCGGCGCGATGGTCTTCGTCTTCTACCAGTTCGTCGCTCCGCCGCTGTCGTTCAATCCCGTGCAGCGGACGAAGATCGCCGCGAGTCCGTATCGCGATGAGTTCCGCGGTCTCGAGAAGACGCACGCCGCAACGTTCAGCGCGAAACGCGCCGCGGCAACGCAGCTCGTCGCCGCGATGAACGCGCACGACAACGCCTCGGTCACGCGAACCACCGAGACGCTGCACGCGCTACAGGAACAGGACAAAGCGACGCGCACGAAGGCCTCCGAGCTCATTCGCAAGAACGATCCGCTCGCCGACGCCGCCGACACCGACTACATCTTCCTCACCTTCATCACGCAAAACCTCCCCGCGGGGCTCGTCGGCGTGCTGCTGGCCTCGATCTTCTGCGCGGCCATGTCCGCGACCGCGTCAGGCCTCAACTCCCTGGCCTCGACGACCGTCGTCGACATCTGGAAGCGGCTCCTGCGCAAGGACCAGAGCGATCACGACTACGTCACCGTCTCGCGATGGATGACCGTCGGCTGGGGCGCCTTCTGCATCGCCTTCGCGCTCTACGCCAACAAACTCGGCTCGCTCATCGTCGCCGTCAACGTCGTCGGCTCGTACTTTTACGGCGCGATGCTGGCCATCTTCCTCGTCGCCTTCTACGTGAAACACGTCGGCGGCACGGCCATGATCTGCGGCGCCATCGTCGCCGAGATCGCCGTCCTGCTCTGCGCCAACTTCACGAACATGGCCTGGCTCTGGTGGAACGTTGTGGGGTGCGTTGTGGGGGTGCTCGCCGCGGTTTTCGCGCAGATGATGCTGCCCGGATTGAGGATTGAGAATTGAGGATTGAGGATCGGGGAACGCGCGAGAATTGAGGACGAAGCCGAAGACTCTTCGTCTTCGTCTCCGATCCTCAATCCTCCATTCTCAATCCTCAATCCCGTTAGCTACTTCCAGCTATCCACCGTCTTCCGGATCTCCGCGGCCAGATCTGCCTGCGCGGGAGTGGCGGCGGCGATGGCCATCTCGCCGTAGCGGACGGCGTCGGCCTTGTTGCCGGCGCGTTGGGCGATGCGCGCTTTCAGCCAGAGATTGTTCGCGTTCTGCTTGACCGCGATCGATTGGTCGATCCACGTGTTCATCTCCGAATCCAGCGCCGCGCCTTTGTTGTCGAAGGCGAAGCTCGCCGCGCTGTAGGGCGTGCGCCAGTCGGGGCTCATCGCGTTGCGGAGCGAGTTCATCGTCCGCTCCGTCGACTTCGTATCGACCGTGAACGGCACCACGATCTTCTCCCAGCGAATTGCCACCTTCGCCGTGTCCGTCGTGAGCTCCGGCACTTCGAACGTGAGCCATTCCGCATGCGGCGCCGCTTCCGGCTTCGCCGTCACGCGCAGCGTATCCTTCGTCTGATCGTAGCTGTAGCTTCCCCACTGATCGGCGACGCTGTTGAAGATGATCGTCCACTGATCCTTGCCCGGGATCGTGTGCAGGCTGTACGAGCCCTTGGCCAGCTTCTGCCCATTGATCCAGACGTCATCGCTGAACGTGATCGTCGTCGCCTCGTTTGCGCCCGTGCGCCAGACCTTGTCGTACGGCACGAGCGCGCCCCAGATCGCGCGTCCCTTCACACCGGGACGGCTGTACTTGATCGTCATGTCCGTGAGACCGATCGTCTGCATCAACGTCGAGTTCTGGCTCACGCGCGGCGTCCGCACCTGCGCGAACGCGCTCGTGGCCATCAGAAGAATGAGAGTCGAGAGAATCGCTTTGCGCATGGCGCGGGATGCTAACGCAGAGTACTGGTTCTGTGTAGTGCTGGCCGCCCTCGGCCGGCAGCGGGTGCGTGGAACGGAGGTCTTAGACGCTTCGAAGCACGCTGTGACCGCCCGCGTACGAGGCAGAGGAACGAGGACGAGGCGATTGCAAGAGAGGACGGCCGAGGGCGGCCGTCGCTACACAGAACCGCGCTCGCTGCGCTCGCATCGCTTCACCGCCACTCGATCCAGCGATCATCGAACACCTTGCTCACGCCGCGACCGTCGGTCACTTCGACCTGCACGTCCGTCTCGTGATGCATCCCCTCAGGGCGCGTATTGAAGATCCCGAGGTAGCGGACGCGGGTCACGTGCGTGTTGCCGTGGCAGTGCTCCTCGAGGCTCGCGGGCGTCAGCGTGGTGGGAAGACGCAGACGATGATTGTTGAACCAGAGATCGACCTTGCGGATCCCGTGCGGCGAGATCGCCCAGCCGGAGAAAATCCCGCCGGCCTTGAACGTAAACGCCGCGGGGGGATAGTCGAGCGCGCCGATCGTCGAGCGGCAGGGCGATCCCGCGGGAGCGTGGCGGCCGCCGGGACCGAGGCGCTCTTCGGACGCAAGACGATAGACGCGATCGCCGCGGATGCGGCTGTCGAATGACGCGACGAACGTCAGGCGTCCGCGATCGATCTCGCGCGTCAGCCAATCATTCACCGCCGCTTCGCCGCCGCCGAGGGAATCGCCATGGACGATCACCGTATCGACGTGCGCGCGGTGCAGCGCATCGAGAAACGCGTCGGGGATCGGCACCTGATTCGCGAGCGTCGAAAACGCGATGCGCTCCGGCGGCGCAAATCCGGAGATCCCGTTCACCATCGGCTTGTGATGCGCGGTCGCGTGCAGCATCGCCTCGTACTCCGTGCCGATGCCGTCGATCGGCAGCTCGACGATCGCCTGAACGTTCTCCTGCGCGGCCAGCCAGCGATGCACCTCGGGCATCACCGGATCGGCCATGTACCAGCGGATCGGCGCGACCCAGAGCTCGACGACGAACGCGATCGGGACGACCCAGGCCAGCCAGCGATTGCGTTTCGCGATCGCCTGCGTCGCCAGCGCGATCAGGATCGCCAGACCGATGTACGCGATCACCGCCCAGCGCGCTGGGACGCGAATCGACTTGAACCCCGGCACCGCGCCGAAGAGAAAGCGGTGAAACTCGAAGTGCAAACCGAGTGAGCCGAGGAAACCGATCGCGATCCAGAGCAGCGCAAGGCCGAGCTTCGCTTTTTCGCGCCGCGCGAACACGAGCGCCGCGAATGCAGCCACGAACGCGAGCGCGCCGGGGTAGAGCCGCAGCTCCGGATCGCTGACGCCGGGGAGCCAATCCGAGGGGACCGCGGAGAAACGCCACACCTCCTCCCACGTCCGTTCCATTCCGTAGAGCTTCGACGCTTCGTAGTACGGCAGGAGAAACGGAGCGAGCACGACCAGCGCAACCGCGGTCGCCATGAGCAACTCGCGCCACGCGCTGCGCGGAATCAGCAACGCCGCCGTGATCGCGCTCGCGAGCGCGCCGAAGAAGAGGTAGTGAATGTTCGTGAGGCCGTTCATCACGAACACGGCCGCGAACAACACGGCCCGTTTGCGCGTCGGCGTGTCGGCGTAATTCAGCAACGTCACCAGCAACAGCGGCAGCCAACCGCCCCACACGTGCTGCACGTGCGCGATGTGCACGAAGCGAAACGGCACGAATGCGTAGAAGACCCCGCTCGCAACTCCGGCAGCAAACGAGCCGGTCAACCTTCGCCCGAGCAGAAACGCCGCAAAGCCGGAGAAGGCGAAACCGGCCAGCATCGCGATGTTGTACGCGGCGATCACACCGACGCCGGCCGCCCGCAGCGGAAAGAGCAGCAGCGCGATCCCGAACAGGTTCTCGCTGAATGCCAGCGTGTGCGTCGCCGGATGAAACGCGTTTGCGTCGAAGAGCGACAGCGGATGGTGCAACGTCGCGTACCAATCCCAATCCAGGACCCAGATGTTGATGTAGGGATCGCCGGGATCCGACACCGCCCGCCCGAGGTTCGGCGCCAGCGGCCAGGTCATGACGATGCTGAGGGCGATGAAGAGCAGTGCGGCAAGAACGAGTTGGCGGAGGAACGTTGTTGTCGGTTGTCGGTTGTCGGTTGTCTGCGGTTCGCGATGCAGCTCGAGATCCGCGACGCTCACGCGCTCCACCGCCCATCGACAACGGACAACTGACAACCGACAACGTTCCTCTGCCAACTGCTTGGTTGCCTGCCCATGCGCGGGCGATGATAATTCCTCGTCGCGCAGCGCACCGCACAAACGAACCGATCGGAGTCCCGAATGCCATCCATTCCCTTCACCGGAAACTACGAAGATCTCTCCACCGACCGCGGATACCAGTTCAAGTTCTATTGCGAGAAATGCCAGAACGGCTACATGTCGACATTCCAGACCTCGAAGATGGGCATGATCGGCTCCGCGGCGCGCGTCGCCGGCGGCCTGTTCGGCGGCGTCTTCGGACGCGTCGCCGACAGCGCCTACGAAGTGCAGCGCGCCGTCGGCGGTCCCGCGCACGACTCCGCACTCAAGGATGCGGTCACCGAGATCTCCCCGACCTTCAAGCAGTGCAACCGCTGCGGCAACTGGGTCTGCGAGCCGATCTGCTGGAACAAGAAGGCCGGCCTCTGCGAGAACTGCGCGCCCGATCTCGATGAAGAGATGGCCTCCGCCCAAGCCTCGGCCGCGCGCGAACAGATCCACGAAAAAGCGCGCACCGTCGACTGGACCAAGGAGCGCGACGTCAAGCAAGTCACCGGCGCCGTCTGCAACAAGTGCGGCGCGAAAACGCAAGGCGGCAAGTTCTGCCCCGAATGCGGCACCGCCGTCAGCGCAAAGAAATCGTGCGCGCAATGCGGACACGAATCGGAGGGAGCGGGGAAGTTCTGTCCGGAGTGTGGACAACGATACTGATTGGTTAACTGGTTGCTGGTTGCTGGTTGTCTGTGGTTTCTCGCCTGGACCAAGCGATCCGGACAAATCGACGTGACTCCAGTTGGTTACTGGTCCTCATGAATCTCTCGATAAACCTCAGCCTCTTGCGCAACACCACAGACAACCAGCAACCAGCAACCAGCTAACAGCCTCTCGGCAGCACGCTTGCACTATCGCGAAAACCGTGACCCAAACCATCATCGTCCTCTTCGGCGGCACTTCCGACGAGCGTCACGTCTCCGTGGCCTCGGCGCAGAATGTCGTGCGCGCGCTCGGCTCTCCGCTGGCCTGGTTCTGGGCGCCGGACGGCAAAGTCCACGATGTCGCGATCCACGATCTGCTCGCGCATGCGCGGGCATTCGAGCTCGACTTCGTTCCGACGCGACCGGCGATCTTTCCCGATCTCGAACAGGCGCTCGATACCTTGCCCGTCGAAGATCCGATCTTCCTCCTCGCGCTGCATGGCGGAGCCGGCGAAGACGGAACCGTGCAGCGCATGCTCGAAACGCGCGCCATCCCCTTCACCGGCTCCGGCTCCGCGGCCAGCGCAGCGGCCTTCGACAAAGCCCGCGCGAAAGAGCTCGTCGCCGGCCGCGTGCGCGTCGCCGAATCGCGCATCGCGCGCGACGCAAACGAATTGCGCGAAGCAACCGACGATCTGTTCTCGCGACACGAGCGCCTCGTCCTCAAGCCGCTCGCCGGTGGCTCGAGTCGCGGACTCTTCCTGTGGGATCGCTCGGACGAATCCCGCGACTACAACATCGACGTCCCCTACATCGTCGAGCCATTCCTCGCCGGACGCGAGCTCACCGTCGGCGTCATCGATCACGGCGAAGGCCCCTTCGCCTTGCCCGTCATCGAGATCGAAGTCGACCCCGGCCACTCCTTCGACTACGCCGGCAAATACCTCGGCCACGGCACCCGCGAAATCTGTCCCGCGAAAATCCCCGACGCCCTCGCCCGCGAAGCCCAGGACGCCGCCCTCGCCGCCCACCTCGCCCTCGGCTGCTCCGGCTACTCCCGCAGCGACTTCATCGCCACAAACAACGGCGTCACCTTCCTCGAGCTCAACACCCTCCCCGGCCTCACCATCAGCTCTCTCGTCCCGCAGGAACTGGCGGTGGTGGGGATCGGGTTTCGGGAGTTTTTAATGGGGCAGGTGGATAGAGCGAGGCGCCGAGTCGTCTAGTTAGCTCTGTGAGAAATGCGGGCTAGCCGCTGGGTCGTGTCGTTGCTTGGTCGCCTGGAACGAAACCGCGGCAGTGTGTCATACGTCCGACAAGGCGTTATTCGACATCCGGGCCGCCAAGGAACATCGCGAGCCCGAAAAAGGGCCAGAACTCAAGGACGATGCGTCACGTCCAGTACGCCTCCAATACGTCCCGATGTCGAACCAAATGTGCCAGCCGCAAGATAGGACAGAGCACTAGCCTGCAGAACGTGGGTTGGATGCCGCTGTCGATTGTAGTTGGGCGGACGAAGCACGGTTCTCGGTGAACGTACGTTTTCGATGAAGCTCGCGTACTCGGACGCTCGGCGCCAGACTGTTGCTCGGCGGCTGCCACCTCCGTGGGTCTAAGTTCGCTAGGCGGTCGACACGAGGTACACTGCCGGGCTCGGAATTCTTATGAACCTACTCGGCTTCTTTCGTGAGCTTCCGCCTCGATACCGTCACGCGTGGACCGCGCTGGGTGTGGCTGCCCTCATTTTGCTTGTTGTTAGCCTGGTCGTCGGTCCGCAATTCGTGAATGTTGGGCAGTGGCTAAAGGGATTGCCGCGCGTTCTGCTGGTCGCCCTCGTCCTGCTCGCCATAGCGGCCCTCCTATTGTTCAATCTCAGTGCGAGCGTGCAAGAAAAGAAGTCGCGAGCGGCAGAACTGGAGCGCCTTGAGGTGCGGTTGGAAGCGCGCTTAGACGCCATCGCGGCCAACGTAGAGCTGCTCTTGACCACTGGAGCGAGACCGATTGTCATCGGAGAGATTTACTTGCCAGCACCGGCTCCAGACAAGAAGATCGGCGGTGCCGGAGCAGTGAAGGACACCGTCAAAGTAGCATCGATATCCGAAGTGTCGCCGACTGTGGCGTCTGCACTGTTCACGAACATCGATGAGCCCACGGCACTTGTCAACGCAGCGCTAGACGGCCGCGTAACAATACTGAAGCTTTCGCTGGACACCGTCCAAAGCGCGAGCCCCGGGAAACCGCATCACTTTGCGAGGCTGGAACTGGCCAATGCAACCGATGGATATCTGGTGCTAGAAATCCCAAAGGGTCAAGTATTCGAGAATGCGTACCGTAGCGAGAAGATTCAGAATCTTGTTGTGGCTGAAGCAATCAAGGTCACTTGCCCTGGACGATCGAGACAGTCTGTGGTCGTTCCTGCCTACTGCCTCAATCAAGATCTTGGTCCACCACGCGGGCTTGATGGGAACATAACGCCGCTAAAAGTAAAATTCTCGTTCAACAGCCAAGAATCAGTGTGGATGAGAGTTCACGAAGTCCAAGCCTGAAGCGCGCCGCCCCACCTTGATGTGAAGCTGGCACCGCCGCCCTTGGCCCGGCAGCCGAGGCGTGACGGCGGGCTTCGGCACGCCGGGACCGTCGCGCAGCGTACACCAAGTACGTTAGCCGGGTGTAACATCGTTCCGTGAATTCTGTGTACTTCGTGGGTGCGGGTTTCACAAAGGGTCTCGAAAGCCGCCGGCCTGTGCCGCTGGTGAAAGACTTCGTACACGTACTCGCAAAATATGCTCGGCGAGACAACGTCAGCTTTATGACCGTTGTCGGTCTCGAGGGAATGAACGTCTTTCGCCATCGCGACTCCCTTCTCAGAGTTCTCGCGAATGGACCGCGTCCGCGGAGGCGTCGGACCGCGATCCTCCAACGCGTGGCGGCTCGACCGCAGGAGTCGATCGAAACCCTACTTAATCGAGCTGCTCGTATCAGTTCTTCGCTCAAGGGGCTATCGAAAGGGACTTTCCTAGCAGCGATCAATGATCCAGTCCTGCGCGTGCAGTACGCCATCGGGTCAGTGTTCCACTTGATCGGCTGGCGTCTGAAGTTTACTCGACTCGTCCGCTATCTTTCTCGTCGCTGTGGCACGCCGAATTCCACGCATACCTTCATCAGCTTCAACTATGACCTGGTTTTAGAACATGCGCTCGAGCGCGCCGGTTTACCCTGGTCCGCCCGTCGCGGTTATGCATTTCGCGCTCGGTGGTCTGCCACGACTAATCCCACGGTTCACGCCGGCACGCGCGTCGTTCCCATTCCCGGCGGCTCGGCCTCGAATGTTGTTGTTCTCAAGCCCCACGGGTCACTCAATTGGTTGGTGGGGCAAGGTCGTGATGCTCGTCGTCTGCCAGTGATCGCGACCACATCTTCGGGAAGCGTGAGATACGTCGGAGTCACCCCACCGCATGCGGGCGTTCGCTTCCCGCATTCGTGGCGGCCAGTGACCGTAACCCCGCTAATCGTTCCTCCGATGCGCACAAAGGATACGAATCTCCCGCTGCTCTCAAGCATCCGGGACATGGAAATCGCCGCCCTCGAAAAGGCCGATGAAGTTTTTGTGCTCGGTTGGAGCATGCTCGCGAGCGATACTGATCAAACGAATCTCATCCAGCGCGCTGTGTCACGTCGAAAGCGGCCGTTTTCGAGAGTAGTTGTCGTTAACCTGCACCCAAAGAGTAACTACTACCGTCGTATCGCCAAGGCGTTCGGCGTTTCTCAGCAGATGATCGCGCGCTATGAAGAGGGGGTGTTGGACTTCCTGAGCAACTCGTAGCGCCGATTAACTTGACGGCTCAGCTCGTCGCGGGACGGGCGCCTGCCGACAACCCGGATGATTGGCAATACCGATCCTTTTGCCGGAAGTCGTCGGCGGCGAGAGCTGCGACGACCAGACGACCAGACGACTCACCCTCGCGCCCACCGCCCCTCCGCGCTACCATCATCCCCGTGGAAACGACCCAACTCATCCTCGCCCTCCTCCTCGGCCTCGGACTTGCCGCGTCGACGGGGTTGAATACGTTTCTGCCTCTGCTGTTGCTTTCGGCAGCGGCGCGGTTTCATGTTGCGGGGATCACGCTCGGGGCGAAGTTTCACTGGCTGACGTCGGACGTGGCGATGGTCGTGCTCATCGTCGCTTGCGTGATCGAGATCGTTGCCGACAAGTTTCCGGCGGTCGATCACTTCCTCGATGTTGCCGGCAGTTTCGTGCGTCCTGTCGCGGGGGCGGTGGCGGCGGCGTCGGTGCTGACCGGGGTCGATCCGACGGTCGCCGCGATCGTTGGGATCATCGTCGGGGCGCCGACGTCGTTCGGCTTTCACAGTCTGAAGGCGGCGACGCGCGTGGCCTCGAGCGCGACGACGTTTGGTTGCGCGAATCCGGTCATCTCCCTCGTCGAGGACGTCGTTTCCTTCTTCCTCTCGATGGTCGCCATCTTTGCGCCGATCGCGATCCCCGCCTTCCTGCTGCTGTTCGGCTGGGCGCTCTGGCGGCTCGTGAAACGGATCCGGGCTACTCCCCCGTCTCCTTCTCCGGCGCGTTCAACATCGTGATGCGTCCTTCGATCTTCGGCGCAAGCGGTTGCGGCGCGCGGCTGAGCACATCGACGAGCACGTCGCGGATCGGCTTGAGATACGAAGTCTTCATCCGCTCGCTTGGGATCGCGTTCATCACCGCCTGCGTTCCGTCGCCGCCCGCGGCGACGAAATCGGGCATGGCCACCGTGTAGAGCTTGTCGGGATCGAGCGGCGAGCCGTCCGTCAGCGTGACGCTCACGAGGCGATTGCGCTCGCCGATCGGCTTGTCGGCGTCCTTCTTCGCGTCCAGCGTGTACTTCAAGCCGCTCACCTGCATGAGTCCGCGGATGCCGGGCGACATCAGCCGGATCGTATCGGTCACCTGCGCGCCGGTCATGGTCGCGATGGCGAGGTAGTTGTCGAACGGACTGACGGCGAAGACGTCGCCATAGACCAGATCGCCGGCGTGAAGATCGGAGCGGATGCCGCCCGAATTCATGAACGCGAAATCGCTGCCGGCGAACTCGCGCATGGCGTCGGAGATCAGATTGCCGAGGGACGACTCGGCGACGTAAGAGCGCGTGAAGGGAGCCGCGGTGTGGATGCCGACCTTCTCCTCGCGCTTCGCCGCCACCTTGCGCAAATAGGGCTCGATCACGTTCACCACGCGCGCATCCGGCGCGATGGTCGCTCCGCCGAACACGCGGGGAACGAGCTTCGCTCCCTTCGCCGCCGTACGCGGATCGCACTGTTCCGTTCCTTCGTAGACGAACGAACAGATCATCGTCGGCGGACGCAGCTCGTTCTTGGTCACGCGCCTGGCCTTCGTATCGATCCAGAGATCGAGCATGGAAAACTCGCGGCTGTACGCCGCGCCCTGCAGGACCGGCGTGCCGTTGATGAAGTGGCGCATTTGCGCATGGGTATGGCCCGCGAAAAAGCCGTCGATGGACCCCGGCGGGATCTTTTCCAGGAGTGGCATCACGTCGAAGCCACGCTCGCAGCTCGAGTCGTCGTGCGGATCCTCGAGGTTCGTGCAGCGCCCGCCCATGTGCGCGATCACGATCACGGCGTCGACGCCCTGCTTGCGCAGCTCCTGCGCGGCGAAAAGAATCGCCGGAACGGGATCGCTGAACTCCAGCCCGACGACGTTCGAGGCCATCGTGACGTTGGGCGTGTCGGGAGTGGAGATGCCGATGATGCCGATACGCGCGTTCCCGGAGCGGACGATCGTCGTGCGATGCGACCACGTCGGCGTCCGGCCGCTGCTTTTCTCGACCATGTTCGCCGAGAGCAGTGGAAACGTCGCCACCGAGGCGTTGCGCTTGAGTGCGCCGAGGGGATCGTCGCCCGGCTCGCGGGCAATGGCGGCAGGCCCGACCGGACCGAAATCGAATTCGTGATTCCCGATCGCCGCCGCGGAGTAGCCGATGATGTTGTAGCCGCGCACGACCGCCTCGCCCTCGAAAAGGTTCGACTCCAGCGTCCCCTGGAACATGTCGCCGGAATCGACGACGACGACGTGCCCGTCATTCTCCGCGCGCAAGGCTTCGACGTAGCTCGCGAAGATCGGCAGCCCGCCCCAGAACACGCCCTCCCCGCCCCCGGGCGGCGTCTCGACATGTCCGTTGAACCAGCCATGCACGTCGGTCGTCCCGACGATCACGACATGCACGGGCGGCGGCGGTATCGACGCGCAGGCCACGGCCAGCAGGAGGAGAACCAGGGGAAAGGACCGTTTCATCGCGGGGCATTATAGGGGCGAGGTAAACCGCCGTGGTCGGTTGTCAGTTGTCGGTTGTCTGGGAGACACTCCCTGGGCGGACACCTGTCAGACCACCGATCACCGACGACGGACAACCGCTTTCTGCGTCGGTTGTCAGCGATGCACAAGATCGGCGACACTTCCCGGACAACGGAGAACCGACAACTGATCACCGCTTGATGCGCCGCATGATCTACAATCTCGCCGCAACGTCGCTCGCGCTGTTGCACCTGGCATTCATCCTCTTCGTTCTCTTCGGCGCGTTTCTCGTCCTGAAGTGGCCGGTGGTGAAGTGGGTGCATCTGCCGGCGGCGGTGTGGGGCGTGCTCATCGAATGGTTCGGCTGGTGGTGCCCTCTCACGAAGTGGGAGAACATCCTCCTCCAGCGCGCGGGACGCGCCGGGTACACCGGCGGTTTCGTCTCGCACTACATCATGCCCCTCATCTACCCCGCGGGTCTGACGCGCGGCCTCGAGATCGCCATCGGTCTCCTGGTGCTCGTCGTCAACCTCGCCGTCTATGTGAAAGTGTTCCGATAAATGGCAACAGTCGCGATTCCACAGCATCCCGTCGATACCATCGACCAGACCTTCTCCGCTCTCGGCCTCTCACCCGAGGTCATCACCACGGTCGAAGAGATCGGCTTCGTCAACCCGACGCCGATCCAGGCCGCCGATCATCCCCACCGCGCTCACCGGCCGCGACGCCATCGGCCTCGCGCAGACCGGCTCCGGCAAGACCGCGGCCTTCGTGCTGCCGATGGCCGATCGGCTCGTTCACGGGCGAGGCGTGCGCGGCCTCATCCTCGCGCCGACGCGCGAGATCGCGCTGCAGACCAAGGCCTTCCTCGATCTCTTCGGCAAGAACCACAACCTCAAGACCGCCTGTCTCATCGGCGGCGTGCAAGATGAAGCCGCAGCTCGACGATCTGCGCGCGAATCCCGACGTCGTCGTGGCCACGCCGGGGCGCCTGCTCGATCACGTGCCAGCGCCGCACGGTCTCACTCGAGGACGTCGAGATCCTCGTCCTCGATGAAGCCGATCACATGCTCGACCTCGGCTTTCTCCCGCAGATTCGCGACGTGCTCACGCAGCTCCCCCGCGAACGGCAGACGATGATGTTCTCGGCCACCATGCCCGACTCGATCGAGATGATCGCCCGCGACTTCATGCGCGATCCCGTCCGCATCGACATCATGCCCGTCGGCGGCGCGGCCGAAGGAATCACGCCACCGGCTCTATCTCGTGAAGGAAGCCGACAAGCGCAACGCGCTGATCGCGCTCCTGCATCAGGAGCTCGGATCGACGCTCGTCTTCGCGCGCAGAAAAATCGACGCCGAGTGGCTCTTCAACATCCTCGAGCGCCAGGGACATCCGGTGGCGCGCATTCACTCCGACCAGTCGCAGAACAAACGCGTCAGCGCGCTGGAGACTTTCCGCGAAGGTGAGCACCGCATCCTCGTCGCCACCGACATCGCCGGCCGCGGCATCGACGTCCCCGGCATCGAGCACGTCATCAACTTCGACATCCCCGAGAACGTCGAGGACTACGTCCACCGCGCCGGCCGCACCGCCCGCGGCGCGCGCGAAAGGCATCGTCTCCACGATCGCCACCTGGCAGGACGTGCCGATGGTGCGCAAGATCGAAGAGACCCTCGACGAAAAAATCGCCCGCTGTTCGGTTGCGGGCGTCGAAGCGTGGGAGGAGATGGAAAAGAAGGCGACGGCGAAACGACGAAGGGTGTGAGCCGCGTCGCGCGATCTCCCCACCTGTCATCCCGAGCGTCGAGCGAGGGACCTGGGCGGGCGGGTGGTACGAGGCTCGAGTTTTCGCGCCGCCCGTCCCCCAGGTCCCTCGCTCGACGCTCGGGATGACAGGGGCTTCGCTTCGCTCAGGAAGTCTCGAACCCCGTCGCGCCGATCTTCTCCGGCGGTTCCTTCGGCGTCCCTCGCCTGCGGCTCTCTTCGATCAACGCCTCGCCGTCGGCGGGAACGCGTATGTCCTTCGCCATTTGCGCGCGGGCGCTGGCGAGGTAGACCGTGACGCCTTTCTCCGCGTAGACACGCTCGATCTCCTCGGCGTCGGCGTCGATGACGATGTAGTTCTTCAGCCGCGATGAGTAGATCGCGAACTTGCCGTTCGATTGCTTTTCGATGCGCCAGGCCACGCGGCGATTCTATGCCGCGGGGCCGTGGTCAGAGATCACCGACGCGCAACGCTCCCCCCTTCCACATGCGCTGAAACTCCGCACGAGCGGCGCTGGCGTCTTTCTTCTGCGCCTTGCGCGCTTCCGCCAGGCCGAACAGCGATCGCGGACTGTGCGGGTTGTGCGCGAGATCTTCGTTGAACACGCGCTCCGCGTCCGACGCGCGGCCCGTGCGGAGCAGCGCTGCGCCGAGGGTCTCGCGCGCGGGCAACCACCAATCGGGAGGCTCGTCGTAATTGAGCGTGTCCTCCGCGGCCACGGCTTGCTCGTAATGCGCGATCGCGGCGGCGGAATCGCCGCTGGCCATCGCAATGCGTCCGGCGAGCAGATGCGACGCGACCGTCACGAGATCTTTCTGCGAGTTCTGCGTGAAACCGACTTCGGTCGTGATCGACGGCAGCGCCTTCTCCAGCTCGCGCTGATCGGACTGCGCACCGAGGACGTTGCCGAGCTGCGCGTGCGCGGTGCCGATCGTAAAGTGCCAGAGCGCGGTCGACACCGGGCCGGCCCGCGGATCGGGAACGGCGAGAACGTCCTTCCACTTCGCGAAGTGCACGAGGATGAGCGACGGCGTCACCGCGAACGTCTCGATCGGCGGAAACATCTTCGCGAACTGCACCGCGTTCGCGCCGAGCTCGTCGCCCATCTTCTTCGCGTTCGGCAGATCACCGATCGTCGCGAACGAGGCGCTGCCGAACTGCAGATTGTGGTTGTAGTACATGCCGACGTACATCGACTCCGCGCCGTGTTGCGCGATCCAGGCGCGATCGACGTCCGCCGCATTCGCGTTCGCGTGCGCGGCACCGGCGTAATCGCCGACGCGCTGGAAGATGTGCGCGGGCATGTGCACGAGGTGACCCGCCGAAGGCGCGAGCGCGGCGATGCGCTTCGCCGAAGCGAGCGCGCGCTCGGGATGCGGCGAGGCTTCGAGCGCGTGAATCAGATAGTGATTCGCGCCGACGTGCTTCGGATCGCGCTTCAGCACGCTCTCGAGCGTCGCGACGATCTCTTCGGTTCCTTCCGCCGGCTTGCCGTCACGCGACCAGAACTTCCACGGCCGCAGGTCCATCATGCTTTCGGCGTAGAGCGTGGCCAGGTCGAGGTCATCGGGATACTTCTTCGACAGCTCCCCCATCGCGCTGCTGTACTCGCGGGCGAGCTGATGCAGATCGGCATTCGCATCATTGCTGTAGCGCTTCGCCAGCGTGGCGATCAGCGCCTGTTCCTCGTTCGAGGCCCGCGCGGCGTGCGCCTGCGCCATCTGCACGGCGTCGAAGGCTTGCTTCTCGCGATCGGGATCGACGTCCATGTTGATGTTGGGACCGAGCGCGAGTGCGATGCCCCAGTAGCCCATCGCCAGTTCGGGATCGAGCTGCGTCGCGCGGCGGAAGGAATCGATCGCCGCTTCGTGGTTGAAGGCGAAGACATAGCGCAGGCCTTGATCGAACCATTTCTGCGCCTCGGCGTTCGACGTCGTGACCGGATGATGAAGCGTTCCCAGACCTGGGGCGAGGACGGGATCTTGCTGCGCTGCGAGGGATCCGGCGAAAAACAGGATCAGGGCGAAATACTTCACGAAAAGCCTCCTCAGTGTTGGTCTGCGATCCAATGCAACCCTACACGAAATGCCCGCGGCTGGCCGAGCGTGATCACCGGCGACGCGCTCACCTCGACGTTGCTGTTGCCGAGGTTCTCCGCGGCGAAGGTGAGGTCGAGTCCGTGACCGAGCGCATGCGACGCGAAGAGATCGACGACGAAGCAGGAACGGAGGCGCAGCTCGTTGCGATCGTCGTCGAACTGCGACGCCGACCAACGCGCTTGCAGGCCGATCTTCTTCCATGACATCTGCGCCGTCGCCTGTTGCCGTGGCACCTGCGGCAGGCGATTGCCACGCAACTCGCCGTCGCGCACCGTGGCGTCGGCGAAGAGCGCTCCGGCGGACGCGCTCCAGTCGCGACCGAACTGCCACTCCGCGTCGAGCTCCGCGCCCGCGGAACGCGTACGCCCGAGGTTCCGGCGCTGGCGCGTGTTCTCGGCGATCGTCACGTTCGCGATCGTGTCGGTCAGCGACGTCCAGAACAGCGTCATGCGCACATTGCGCGCGCGTGCCCCAAGCTCGAGTCCGGAGATCTTCTCCGCGCCCAGATTCGGGTTCGGCAACGTCTCGATGTTGCCGACGCGGAATCCGCGATAGAGCTCGTTGAGCGTCGGCGCGCGAAACGCCGTGTACGCGGAGGCCGAGAAATTCTTCCAGAGCGCCGACAGGCGCGGATTCGCCTGCATCTCGCTGCCGCCTCCCTCGTTCTGCCACCAGTCGCCGCGCAGGCCGGCGGTGATCGTTAGCGAAGGAGTGGCGGAGAAGAGATCCTCGACGTAGAGCGCCGCCGTGCGTTGCGTGCCGCCCATCGTCACGCGCAAGACGCCGCGCATCTCGTCGCTCGTTCCGCTCGCGTAACGCACATCCGCGCCGGCGATGATGACATGCCGCCCGCTGACGGCGCGCGTCCATTGCGCGTTCGCCCCGGCGCCGCGCGAAGGCACGCGCTGCTCGACGGTCAGGCGTTCGGACTCGCGATCGGCGGCGACGGCGGAGAAGGTCTGGAAGTAATCCTGATCGCTGGCGTAACCGCGCAACGCCAGCGCGCCGCCGAAGAAGTCGGCGCCCGCGGCAAGCTGGCGGATCGTTGTGTCGTTCACCTGCAGCGGCGTGCCGTTGCTTCGCGACTCGCGATAGTACGAGCCGCGCGCGAACACCCCTTCGCGGCGCGCGGTGGCATCGACACTCGCGTGCTCGGAGTCCGCTTCTATGTCGACGGCTCCTCGCTCCTCGGGACGCACGAGCACGTATCCGCTGGTGGTCAGGAAATCGGCGGCGACACTGAAGTGATCGGTTCCCGCGAACAGCGACGTCGTCGCCGTCTTCTCCGAGCCGACGGCGGCATCGACCGTCACGCCCGCGGACTTGCGGCGAATGAACTGAATGACACCGCCCATCGCCGAGCTGCCGTAGAGATCGGACGCACCTCCGCGCAGCACTTCGACGCGATCGAGCGCGACGCGCGGCACGCGTCCCCAGTAGACCCAGCCGCCAAACGGATCGTTGAGCGGCACGCCGTCGTCGAGCACGAGCGCACGCGACGCTCCGCTGGCGCCGACGCCGCGCAGCGAGACGCCCTGCGTCGTCGGATTCGCGACGCGGCTGCCGGCGCGGCGGAAGAGCGTGAATCCCGCGACCTGCCGCAGCGCGTCGTCGAGCGTCGGTGCCGCCGTCGCCTCCAGGGTTTGCTGTGACAGCACGACGATGCTCGCCGGTGTGTCGGCCACGCGCCGCTCGGTGCGGGTCGCGGTCACCGTGATCGCTTCCGCGACCTGGGCCAGGATCAGGGCTGCGAGGAACATGGTCTCTGAGAGAATGGCGGACGACTTCGATCAACGAATCCTGAATGACTTCTGCTACGGCTCCCGATTTCTCGCCGGCCTGGTTTCTGCCCGGCGCGCACCTTCAGACGATCTGGGGTCGTGCAACCCGTCCCCGGCGCATGGTAACGCTTCGCCGCGAGACGATCGAAACGCCGGACGGCGATGAGCTCGTGCTCGATCACCTCGACTCCGATCGCGAACGGCCGATGCACGTCGTCCTGCTGCACGGACTCGAAGGGAGCTCGAACTCCGTTTACATCCAGGGGATTCTCTCGATTCTGGCGCGGCTCGGGCACGCGGGGACGGCGATCAATTTCCGCTCCTGCGCGCGCGATCCGCGCGAGGTGCGGCGCATGTTGCCCAATCGCCGCCCGCGCTTCTATCACTCCGGCGAGACCGGCGACTTCGACTTCGTGGTCCGCACGCTCTCCGCGCGCCATCCCGATCGCAAGCTCTTCGCGTTCGGCGCGTCCCTCGGCGGCAACGTGCTCCTCAAATGGCTCGGCGAGCATCCCGGCCAGAGCATGATCACCGCCGCCGCCGCGATCTCGACGCCCTACGACCTCGGCGCCGGATCACGTTATCTGGAACGGAACCTCGCCGGCCATCTCTACGTCGCGCGCTTTCTGTCCACGCTGAAAGTGAAAGTGCAGCGCGAGGACATCGCCGGCCGCATCGACACGACCTCCGTGCAACGCGCTCGCACGTTCCGTGAGTTCGACGAGCACGCCACGGGACCGCTGCACGGCTTCGCCGGCGCCGACGATTACTACCAGCGCTCGAGCTCGATCCACTTCCTGCATTGCATCACTACGCCGGTCCTCGCGCTGAACGCCGAGGATGATCCGTTCCTGCCTCCGGACGTGTTGCCTCTGGCGAAAGCCGCGGCCTCGCCGTCGGTCGACTTCCGCACCACGCGCGTCGGTGGCCACGTCGGATTCGTGAGTGGCAGCTCGCCGTGGACGTGCGAGTACTGGGCGGAGGAGCTGGTCGTGCGCTGGCTGATGAACGCTGCCGCAGGCGGCGGCGCATTGAGAATTGAGGATTGAGAATTGAGAATCGGAGACGAAAACCCGCGGCCCCGTGATTCTCGCAATTCTCAATTCCCAATTCTCAATTCTCAATTCTTCCTTCTGGATTTCGCGTTCGCGGTCTGGGGATTGGCGATCGCGATCGCGCTCATCACGTTCTGGACGCGCCCCGCGCCGCCCGGGCAGTTGCCCGGTGCCGCGACGGCGCTCGGCTTCGATGCGCATGGTCCATTCCGCTGGGTCGCGGGGCTGATGCTGTTGCCGATGCTGCTGCCTCTCGCGCTACGAACGGTCTCGCGCAGACTCGCCGGCGGTCGCGCCTGGGCGCGCAACGGCGTCATCGCGGCGACGCTGGTGACGCTGTGGATCGTCACGACGTATCGGAATCTCGCATGGGCGATCGTTCCGTGTGCCATCGCGATCGCGATCTGCACGATTCTGCGCGAGCGCGATCTCCGTTTCACGCGCACTGATGCCGTGCTCTTTCCGGCGTTCCTCGCCACGTTTCTCGCCCTCATCGACATCGGTGGAATCGTCGTGAATGGCGCGGTGATGGTCGCGGCGCTGATCGTGTTCGCGGTGCGCGTAGCCGTTGCGTTCATCCCGTCGCCGACGCGTCCGGCGCTGGCCTTCGTGCTTGCGCCGCTCGCGCTCATGCTCCAAACCGGCTTCTTCGCACGCGATCAACGCTACTTCGGCTGGCACGCGCTGGCGATCGTCGTGATCACGCCGTTCGTGATGCGAGCGTTCGCGGGATTCAGATCGCAGATCGCAGATCGCAGATCGCAGGAAGCTGCCGCCCATCCACGAGATCGGGCTGGGTGGGCCCGCGATCCGCGATCTGCGCTCCGCGATCTGAAGCTACGCAAGCTGCTCGTCCTCGCCGTCTATCCGCTCGCGCTGTACGCGTACACGAATGCGATGAGCCTCGCGACCGCGGAGGGAACGCCGCGCGTCAATTTTTTCGAAGACGGGCATTCGCTCCTTCCGGCATCGGAGTATCTGGCGGGCGAGCGTCCGTATCGCGACATCCTGCCCGCGCATGGCTTGATGGAGGACGGCGGGTTCGATGCGCTGGCGATGAAGCTGGGCGGCGTGAACGTCGGGACGCGCTTGCGCGCGCGGCTCGTCGTTGGAAACCTCGTGTCGATTGCGCTCTATGCGCTCGCGTTCGCGGCGATGGGCTCGGCCGAGGGAGCGATGTTCGCGGTGATGTTGAGCGTGATGGCGGGAACGTACACGATGCCGCTGCGCTTGATCCTGCCTGCGATCACGCTCGCGCTCATCGCCATCGCCGTGCGACGGCGTCGGCCGTGGCTGTGGTTCTGGGCGGGAGTGGGGGCGGTGATGTCTTCGATCGTGAGCCTCGACTATGGGGCGTTCACGACGTTGGTGTTGATGATCGCGGTGGTGCGGAACGGCCGGCTGGAAGCCGGCGGACCGGCAGGCTGGAAGCCTGCGCTCCTTTGGAAGCCTGCGCTCCATCGAGCGAAGCCTGCGCTTCTTGGGTTGCTTACAGCTTTGCCGTTCTTCATCGGACTCGCGGCGTTCGGGATTCTGGGCGACTTCATTCGCGGGACGTTCGTCGAGACCCTCGGCGTCGCGCCGGCGTATGCGCAGGAGATGTTCACGCCGCCGCCGCTGATGAAGGATTACCGCGCCTTCCCCGACGTGCTCGCGGTCGCGCTCGATCGCACGATCTTTCTCTATGTCGCCTGGTGCGTGATTGCGATCGTGACCGGCGTGATGGTCACGCGGCGGCCGCGGCGCCGTTACGAAGCGGCGCTGCTGATCGGCGTCTGGTCGGTCCTCAGCGCGATCTCGTACGCCGAACGGCATCACACGCGCTTCGACATGTTCGCGGCGATTCTGTTCGTGTTCGTGATTCTGGAGCTGCTGCGACGGCGGAGCGCGCTGGCGATTCCGGCGATCGCCGCGGCGATCGTTCTTGCCGCGCCGACGACGCACATGGCGGTCGTCGGCTGGATGCGTCAATCGCGGGGACCGATCGAGCCGGGATGGACGGAGATCCGCGATCTGCCGCGCGCACGCGGCGCGTTCTTCCGCGAGATCGACGCGCAAGCGATCGAGAGCCTGCGCAAGTACGCGTCGCTCTCGCTCGCACCCGACGAGACGTTCTTCGACTTCACGAACTCCGGCATCCTCTATTTCCTGCTGCGCCGCGATTGCCCGATCCGCGAATACGAGGTCGCGTTCTACGAGACCGAAGCAGGGCAACGCGAAGTGATTCGCCGCCTCGAGGCGAATCCGAAAGTCCGCGCCGCGCTGGTGTCCTCCGCTCCCCGCTTCACGGTCGACGGCATCCCCAACGCCACACGCGCCCCGCTCGTCTGGCAATACCTGCAAACGCACTTCACGCCCGACTTCCACGAAGGCGACATGGAAATCTGGCGGAGGGCGGGCTTATAGCCCGCCGATTTTCGTCCCCCTGGTTTTCGTTCTCCTTTTTCTCCCCCACCCTTCCGGGGGAACCAGAATCGGCAGGCTATAAGCCTGCCCTCCACCGGGGCCCACCTATAATCCGCCGTCGCATGTCCCTTGCCCTTTCCGCGTTCCTCCTCGAGCGTCATCCCTTCGCCGTTTCCGCGCTGGCGCGCGCCGATGGCGACCTCGAGAAGTTTCGCGCGGAGCTCGAGCGCGAGCTCTTGTCGCTCGCCAGCGGCGAATCCACGCCCGGCGTCGCCGCGCACGATCGCGTACAGCGCGCCATCGACGAAGTCCTCGCCGCGTGCGACGGGTTCCTGCGCCGCGAAGCGATCGCCGCCTCGCTCACCTCCGACGAGAAGCGCGAGATTCTGCGCGGCATGCTGCTCACCCGCGCGACCGACAATCGCCTCAAGCAGTTCTTCACCGGCGGCGAGGTCCGCTGCGGCAACGCGTCGTTTCAGGGCAAGGGCTTTCGCTCGCTCGGGCAGGAAGCGATCTACGCCGCGCGCGATCCGTCTTCGCCGCGGCGCGGAACGGCGACGTCATCTCGCCGATGATCCGCGACCTCGGCGCGGTGCTGGCGATGCGCAACGAGCGCGAGACCGTGCGCATGGTGCTCAACGCGCAGATGGGCAAGGCCGGCCCGCCGATGAACGGCAAGGACCTGCACGTCGGCGACTGGGCGCACGGCATTCTTCCGGCGATGGCGCCGCTCGGCAGTCCCGCGCTCACGATGGCCGGCATGGCGATGGCCTTTCGCTCCGCAGGCGACGATCGCGTCGCCGTCTCGTTCATCGGCGAAGGCGGCGACGTCGCTCGGCGAATGGCACGAGGCGATCAACGTCTGCGCCGCGCGCAAGCTGCCGGCGATCTTCTGCGTCCAGAACAACCAGACCGCGCTCTCGACGCCGGTGCGCGACAACTCCGCGGTGCGCGTCTTCGCCGACAAGGCGCCCGGCTACGGCATTCCCGCGATCACGATCGACGGCACCGATCCCGAGGCGATCGCCGCGGCGTTCGCGTGGGCCGCCGAGCGCGCGCGCGCCGGCGAAGGGCCGACGCTCATCGAGCTCGTGGCCATGCGCATGTGCGGCCACGCGCATCACGACGACATGCTCTACCTCGGCAAGGATCCGCAGCCGTCGTGGGCCTATCCGCCGCTCACCGAGCAGGGCTACGCCGATCGCGAGCCTACGAGTACTGGCGCCAGCGCGATCCGATCGTGACCTACGCCGCGAAGCTCGAGGCGGAAGGCGTGATCGCGACCGGGCGAAGTCGAACGCTGGAAGCAGCGAAGTCGAGCAGCTCGTCGAAGCCGAGGCGCGCAAGGTCATCGACGCGCCGTGGCCGGAAGGGGCGAGCGTCGGCGACGGCGTCTTCGCCAACGAGCCGCGACGCGCGCACATCGAAGTGCTCGACGACGCGCATCGGCGTCGCGCGATTCGCTCTGCCTGCGGTCGAAGCAGCGCCGCCGTTCGATCCGAAGGGCAGCACGTTTCTCGAAGCCGTGATGCTCGGCGTCGGCGACGCGCTGCGCGCGCGATCCGCGCGTGTTCGTCTACGGCGAAGACGTCGGCGGCAACTACGGCAACGCGTTTCTGCTCCTGCGGCCGCTGCTCAAGGAGTTCGGCGATCGCATCATCAACTCGCCGCTCGCCGAGGCGCGCGGCGATCGGCGTCTGCATCGGCGCGGCGCTCGCCGGGCTGCGGCCGATCGGCGAGATGCAGTTCAACGACTTCGTCGCCACCGGCTTCAACCAGCTCGTCAACAACGCCGCGAAGATCCGCTATCGCTGGGGCGGCGAAGTCGCCGATGGTGCTGCGCATGCCGTGGGGCGGACTGCGCCACGCCGGCCCGTATCACTCGCAGAACACCGAAGCGTGGTTCTATCGCACGCCGGGCCTGAAGATCGTCGTGCCGTCGACGCCGCACGATGCGCGCGCGCTGATGGCCTCGCGCGGTGGCCGATCCCGATCCGGTGCTCTACTACGAGCACATCGCGCTCTATCGCGATCCGCGGATCAAGCAGATGCTCGAGCGACGACGCGCCGACGCCGATTCCGATCGGCAAAGCCGCGCTGCGCCGCGCCGGCGACGACCTCGCGATCATTTCCTACGGCGCGTACGTCCACGACGCGATGCGCGTCGCCGAAACGCTGGCGGCGGACGGCATCGAGTGCGCCGTGCTCGACCTCCGCTCCCTCGCGCCGCTCGACCGCGACGCCGTCCTCGCCGTCGCCCGCCACTGCAACCGCGTCCTCATCGTCCACGAGGACACGCGCACCGGCTCGATCGGCGAATCGCTGGCCGCGATCATCCAGGAAGAAGCGTTCGAGTAGCTCGACGCCCCCATCCGCATCCTCGGCGCCCTCGACACGCCGGTGCCGTACTCGCCGCCGCTGGAGGAAGTGTTCCTGCCGAGTGAGGAGCAGATCGAGAGGGCCGCGCGGATGGTGCTGGCGTACTAGATCGCAGAGCGCAGATCGCGGATCGCAGCAACGCGCGGCGGGAGGAACACACTAGGAGCGCAGGCATCCTTGCCTGCCGGTCCGCCGGCATCCCTGCCGGCCGCCTAGGTAACGAGCGTGACGTGCGGGTAACGATGGATCAAACGGTCTAATGTCGCGAATGGCAACGACAAGACGCGTGACGTTGCGACCAGAATCTGATCCGCGGGATCTTTGTGAAAATCGCCCGGAAGCTGAGTGGAGGCTAAGGCAATCTGAGGAGTGAGCGGAACCAGAACGATCCCCGGTGCTGCGAGTGCAAGATCAAACCAATCCTCGATCGGCAAGGGTAACGTAAGCCGCTTGACCTGGTGCAGCTTCGCGACTTCCCAGCACGAAATGACACTTACCGCCAGGCCCGCGGAGAGATGCCTTTCGAGTTGCGCCCTGAGCTCCTGAGTGAGGCTCGGGTGCTTATGTACCCACCAGATCCAAACGTGGGTGTCGAGAAGGATCAAGCGAGTGCGTCCCAGTCATCCGCGGCGACTGGTTTGAAAGGATCGTCCAAGGTGACTGGGACACCAGCGAGAGGCTCGGACGCTGATGTTGAGAAAGGTGGCTTGTCGACGAGGATGATCTCGACGGTATGCCCGGCGGGATACGGGAGGTTTTCAAGAATGAGGGTCCCATCCGACTTGACGACGCCTTCCGTGTGATACGCACCCATAGATTCGCTCTGCGAAAGAGAATACCAGAGCCCACCAATCCATTCCGCGCACCCATTTCCCATTCGCACTGAAGTCACGGCCCCGAGGTCGCGCGGTGCGCCTCTGTGTGGTGATGACCTCGTTCCATGCGCGCGCCGCCGGCCGAGGGCGGCCATCGTTACACAGAACCGCACCTCGCCTACGCTCGGGATGACGCCGATTTCAACTCTTCCGCGATCGGAAGCAGGTGCTCCTCATATCGGATCACCCGCTCGTACCTCCCGGCCCCCACGAGTTCTTCGCCGTAGGCTTCGAACAGCGGCGGCAGGGATGCGTAGAGCGGCGCGGCGGGATCGCGGCGCCAGAAGATCTCTTCGTGAAAGGCGGCGATGTCGAAGCCGCGCGAGAGGGAGGCCATGCGCTCGCGGAAACGCTGGTCGGACAGGAGCCGCTGCGTCAATCCATCGTTCAATGCGACGTCGGGCTTTCCGCCGACCTGCGGCTCCATGAAATGGCGGACGCCATAGAACTGCCCGCCGGCCATCGCGGCGTCGACGTCGGCGGCGAGCGTCGGACTGCAGGCGCGGACCGCGGCCATTTTTCTGTCGAACTCACCGTCGTCGAGGATGACGCGCTGCACATCCTCGGCACCTTCGTCGATCTCGTCGGGAGGCGCGACCACGAAGAACTGGCGATTCTCGATCTCGTGTCCGGCAGCCCGCACGAGCGTTACCGCGGCGTCGACGAGCACGCGCCACATGTCGTGCGCGACGCTGTAGCCCTCGGCGGCATCGCCGGCGATCACGTCGATCTCTCTGGCGATCAGATCGGCGGCCATCTCCTCGACGAGCGAGCGGAAGAGCGCGACGTCGCGATCGAGAATCGCCGCGTACAGATCGAGATCGGTAATCCGTCCGAAAACAGCGCCGGCCGTGGCACCGATCTGTCCGAGAAGCTCCTCGGTTTTCTTCAGCCGCGGAAGCTGAGAGCGTCCCCCGCCATCGGTCAGAACGTAGACGACGGGACGGTTGCGCTCGGCCCAACCATGGACTCGCAACTCGTGACTGGGATGGGAAACGGCGAGGGCATAGTGGGTCGTTCGGTTCATGGGCAACGGATAGGAATCTTACAACGGCCGACTTGACACATCGCCCGCGCTGAATGACGATCCGATTCTGATCGCATCGCAGCATTGCGCATCAGCCCGTTCCTTTCCGACATGAGCGCTCCCGAGCCCCGACGAGTGCTCATCGCCACGGTCTCGATGACCACGGCGAGCGGCACGATTACCTACACGCGCGACCTCGCGCTGGCCCTGCTTCGCCAGGGTTGGCTGCCGATCGTCTATACGACCCGCACCGGCCCGCAAGCCGACGTGCTGCGCGACGCCACGATTCCCGTCGTCACGAGTCTCGCCGGCGTCGGCGAACCGCCTGACGTCATTCACGGTCATCACGTGCTGGAGACGCTCGCGGCGATGACGCGCTTTCCGAACGTGCCGGCGTTGTTCGTCTGCCATGACGGCCTGACCTGGCACTCGATTCCGCCGCGATTGCCGCGCATCCGCAAGATCGTCGCCGTCGATCGCCATTGCCGCGACCGGATTCTGTTCGAGCAGGGCCGTACCCGCGACGAGGTGGACGTGCTGACCAACGCCGTCGATCTCGCGCGCTTCGTGCCGCGTGCTCCGCTGCCCGAAAAGCCGCGGCGCGCGCTCGTCTTCAGCAATCTCGCGCGCGAGAACTCGTTCGTCGCGCCGATCCGCGAAGCCTGCACGCAGCGCGGCATCGAGGTCGACGTCGTCGGAGAAGCATCGGGCGAAGCAGTCGATCATCCGGAGACGATCCTTCCGCAATACGACGTCGTCTTCGGCAAGGCGCGCTGCGCGATCGAAGCCGCCGCTGCCGGCACCGCGGTCGTGGTCTGCGACGCGTACGGCATGGCCGGCATGATCACGACGGCGCGGCTGGAGGAGATGCGCGTGCTGAACTTCGGACGACGCACGCTTCAATTTGCCGTGACCGCGGAGAACGTGCTGCGCGAGCTCGATCGCTACGACGCGGCCGACGCCGCGGAAGTCTCGGCGCGCATCCGCGCGTCGAATGGCGCGGATCTTCTGGCGACGCAGTTCACCTCGCTCTACGAAGAAATCCTTCGCGAGCCGGTGCGCTCCGACCCCGAGGAACTGACCGCGATCTCCACGACGCTCGAACGCATCGCCGATCAGCTCTACACGCAGATGGAAGCGGGCGCGCGCCAGCACAAGGCGCTGACAGCCGTCCTCAACTCGAAGCTCCTCGGCCCCGTGCTGCGTTTCGCCTGGCGCCGGAAGAGGCGGGCCCGCGGCTGATGCGTCTCATCTTCCGATATGCACTGAAGCACTGGCGCGGACTCATCGTCGCGTTCAGCCTGGCGACGGTCAATCAGCTCCTGATCCTGGCCGATCCGCAGATCCTGCGCCTGGTGATCGATCGCTACGTGATGAAGCTCGATTCGCTGGCGCGCGACGCGTTCATCCACGGCGTGCTCCTGCTCATCGGACTGTCGGTGATCATCTCGCTCACAGCACGCGTCGCGCGCAATCTGCAGGACTACACGATCAACCGCATTGCGCGGCGCATCGGCGCGCAGCTCTACGCCGCCAGCATCGCCCATTCGCTGATGCTGCCGTTTCAGGTTCACGAGGAGCGGCGCTCCGGCGAGCTGCTGCACACGATGCAGCGCGCACGCGCCGACGCCGAATCGGGCGTGACGTCCGCGGTGCGTCTCTACCTCGGCGCGCTGGCGATGCTGGCCGTGACCGGATACGCGTTCTACGTCCATCCACTCCTCGGCGCGCTGCAGCTCGGGCTCATCGGCGGGCTGGCGATCTTCACGCTCTGGATCAGCCGCCCGATCCACCGCCATCAGCAGCGCATCTCCGCCGAGACCGTGGCCCAGGCCGGAACGGCGACGGAGACGATCCGCAACGTGGAGCTGGTGAAGAGTCTCGGCATCGAGGTTCAGGAGATCGGGCGGATGGAAAAAGTGAACGACCAGATCCTCGCGCTCGAGGAGCGCAAGCTGCGGCTCGTGCGCCTCTTCACGTTCATCGAAGGCTCGGCGATGTCGATCGCCCGCGCCACGCTGATGCTGACGATGCTCTGGCTCGTCTATCGCCGCGAGATCTCCGTCGGCGAGTTCCTGTCGATGTTCCTCTATTCGTCGTCGGCGTTTCTGCCGCTGATCGAGCTCGGCAACGCGGTCGTGCGTTACCAGCAGGCGCGCGCATCGTTCGGCCAGCTCAACGAAGTGCTCAGTCTCCCGACGCAGGAGACCGCGGCCTCGGCCACGCGCGTCGGCGCGCTCAAGAGCATTCACTTCCACAGCGTGAGTCTCGTCTATCCGAACGGCACCGCGGCGCTGCGCGCGGTCGACTTCGAGCTGCGCGCCGGCGAGACCGTCGCCTTCGTCGGTCCCTCGGGTTCGGGCAAGTCGACGGTCGTGAAGTTGCTGATCGGTCTCTACCAACCGTCGGAAGGAACGATCACGGTGAACGGCATCGACTCGCGTGAAGTCGATCGCGATGATCTGCGCCGCCGCGCCGGACTCGTCACGCACGACACGCATCTCTTCTCCGGCACCATCGGCGACAACCTCCGCCTCGCCGATCCCGACGCCACCGACGAGGAGTGCCTCAAGGCGATCGAACAGGCGGCGGCGACGACGATCCTCGAGCGCGGCGGCAAGGGATTGGCGACGCGCGTCGGCGAAGGTGGTCTCAAGCTCTCCGGCGGCGAACGACAGCGCATCGCCATTGCCCGCGCGCTGCTGCGCCGTCCCGACGTGTTGATCTTCGACGAAGCGACGAGCAACCTCGACACCCTCACCGAGCGCGCCGTGTCGGACACGATCCGCGACGTCGCCGTGCACCTCCGCTCGCGCATCACGCTGCTCATCGCGCACCGCCTGTCGACCGTCGCACACGCGCATCGCATCATCGTGCTCCGCGACGGAGAGATCGTCGAGAGCGGGACGCACAACGAGCTCCTCGCGACCGGCGGCCTCTACGAACGGATGTGGCGCGAGCAGGGCGACGTCCCGGCGGAGACGATGCCATGACCTGCGCGTTGTGCGATCCGCCAGCCGGCGACCTCGTCTACGAAGACGAGCGCACGCGCGTCGTCCTCCACGAAGACGGCTCGCCCCGCGGCCACGCGATGGTCATCGCCAAACGCCACGTCGAGAACGCGTCCGATCTCGACGAAGACGAATGGCTGCACCTCACGCGCGTCTGGCATCGCGCCGAGCGCGCACTCCTCGACGCCACCGGCGCCGATCGCGCGATCATCCTCAAGCTCGGCATCCTGACGCCGCATCTCCACGTGCACATCTACCCCGTGTCGTCCAGCGCAACGCGCGCCGAGGTGTTCGACGCGTTCGACGGGAACGCGCGGACGGAGCGGGATGAGGAGTTTGTGGAGAAAGTGCGGCAGGCGCTGGCGTGACCCGTCATCCTGAGCGAAGCGAAGTGCGCTTCTGTGTAGTGCTGGCCGCCCTCGGCCGGCAGCGCGCGCCGGGAACGAGGTCCTCGACGCCTCTGGAATCGCGGATAGAACGTCGGCGACAGAGCCATGTGGGCGTGTCATCTGCGCGAGAGGACGGCCGAGGCGGCCGTCGCTACACAGAACCCTGACATCAGATTTCTTCACGGCCTCTGCGTCCGTCCTCGCTCAAGGATGACGGACGCACTTGACACTTCACCCTTGCTGAATGACGATTCAGTCGCGGATGGCGCGTCAACCGGTTCCCCCACCTACGATCAACGAGCCCGAGGCGTTTCGCGGAACGTCGAAACGGGAGCGCATCCTGCGTGCCGCCGTGGATGTCTTCGCCGAGCATGGCTACTTCAACGCCAAGGTCGCGCAGATCGCCAAGAGTGCCGGGGTCGCGGACGGCACGATTTACCTCTATTTTGACGGCAAAGAAGATCTCCTGATCACGATCTTCCGCGAGCACACGCGCAACTACCTGCACGCGCTCGAACAACGGCTGGCCAACGTCAACGACTCCGAGGAGCGGCTGCGCATCGCCGTGCGCCACCACCTCGAGACCCTCGGGCGCGACCGTGCGCTGGCCGTCGTCTCCCAGGTCGAGCTCCGGCACAGTCTGAAGTTCATGAGCCTCTTCTCGCAGGAAGAGATCGCCGACTACCTGATCGTGATCCGCAAGATCGTCGAGCATGGCCAGGCGGAAGGAACGTTCCGCCGCAACATCCATCCGCAGCTCGTCGCCAAAGCGATCTTCGGCGTGCTCGACGAGATGGTCACGTCGTGGATGCTCTCGGAGAAGGATTACGATCTCCCCGCGCAAGCGGAACAGGTCGCGGATCTGATGCTCACCGGGCTGTTGTGACGTTGTCGGTTCTCAGTTGTCGGTTGTCTGTGAGTCAATGCCATGAGTGACGGACAACTGACAACCGACAACCGACAACGCCTCTCCCCTCGCGATTGGCGATCACTCGCCACATACATCGTCCTCGCGCTCGCGTCGATCGCCGTGATCGCACGGTTCTTTTCGAGCGCGTTCCCCGAGGCTTCGATCGATTTCAAGTTCGACCGCAAATCGTCCGAAGTGGTTGCGGAAAAGCTGCTGCGCGCGCAGGGGCTCGATCTGCGGGGAATGAAACATGCGGCGACGTTCGAGTCGGATGGACAGGCGCGCATTTTTCTCGAGCGCTCGTTAGGGCTCGAGGGCGCCAACCGCGTCATGCGCGATCAGGTTCGGGTCTGGTCGTGGCATCACCGGTGGTTCAAGCCGCTCGTCGAAGAAGAGCTGAGCGTCGACATCGCGCCGACCGGCGAGGTGATTGCGTTCACGCACAAGATTCCGGAGGACGCATCGGCGCACGGCCGGCCGGCGGCCGACACTACAACGCTGGCGACGACGTTCTTGCAAAATATCGGGGTCAAGGTCGCGGATCTGACGCTGGTCGAGCAGAGCGAGCGGAAACTGCCGCGGCGGGTGCAGCGGATTTACACGTGGGAATCGAAGTCGATTCACGTCGCCGGTGCGCCGTACCGGCACAGCGTGACCATCGACGGCGATCTCGTGACGTCGTATGCGCAGCGGCTCAAGGTGCCTGATTCGTGGCTGCGCTCGTATCGCGAGATGCGCTCGAAGAACGGCGCCGCGGGATCGATCGATCTCATCTTCACGATCGCCACGATGATCGCCGCGGTCGTGCTCTTCATCGTCCGCTTGCGCCGCGGCGATCTTTCACTTCGCTTTCTCTCCGGCGTCGGCATCATCAGCGTGATCCTCGTCGGCGGCGTAACGCTCAATTCGCTCCCGGCGCAGCTCGCGTATTACGACACGACGACGTCGTATCCAGCCTTCATCGGCAACCTTGCATTCATGGCTGTCGTCGAGTGCATCGGCACGGCGATGCTGCTGATCGTCATCTGCGGCGCGGGCGAAGTGCTCTACCGCCAGCGCCTCCCGCAGCACCTCGCGATTCCGCGCCTCTGGACGCGCAAGGCACTCGCCTCGCGGCGCGTCTTCCTCTCGCTCGTCCTCGGCTACGCGCTGGTGCCGATGTTCATCGCCTACCAGGTCGTCTTCTATCTGATCGCACAACGCTTCGGCGCCTGGTCGCCGGCGGAGGTGCCGTACGACGACATGCTGAACAGCGCGCTGCCGTGGGTGGCGGTGCTCTTCGCCGGATTTTTCCCGGCGTTGTCCGAGGAGTTTTTGTCGCGGGCGTTCTCCATTCCGTTCCTGGAGCGCATCTTGCGCTCGCGCGTCGCCGCGGTGATCCTCGCAGGCTTCATCTGGGGATTCGGACACGCAACGTATCCGAATCAGCCGTTCTGGATACGCGGCGTCGAAGTGGGACTCGCGGGCATCGTCGCCGGCGTGCTGATGCTCCGTTTCGGCCTGCTGCCGCTGCTGATCTGGCACTACACGATCGACGCGGTCTACACGGCGACGCTGCTCTTCGCCTCGGGGAACACGTACTACGTCGTCTCGGCGTCGATCGCCAGCCTGCTCTTCGCCTTCCCGCTCATCGTCGCCATCGTGCTCTACGTGCGCAATCGCGGCTTCGTGCCCGATGACGATCTGACGAACGCCACGTTGCCCGTCATCTCGCCGCCGGAACATCCCGAGGTTGCGGAGGCCGCCGCACCATTCCCGGCGGCGATGCGTGTGACGCCGTCGCGCGTCGTGCTCTGCATCGCGCTCGTTGCAGCCGCTGTCCTCGCGATCGCCTACCGCCCCGCGACTCCGGAAGACGCGATCGACTATCGCATCACGAAAGAACAGGCGAAGGAGATCGCAAAGACGCACGTCAAGGGCGCGTTCGCTTATGTCGTCGCGCTGCCGGTCGAGGGATTTCGCAACTGGGATCGCGGCTCGCCTCGCGAGGAAGGGGGATCACCCGGCGGCTTCGACGACATCGCCGCGAATGACCTGCTGCATCGCGGAATGAAGGCGGATGCGCTCGCCGGCGTCTTCCGCCAGAAGATCGAGGCCGGCACGTACATGGTCCGCTTCTTCACCCCGATGAAGAAGGAAGAGATCTTCGTCGAAGTCGATCCGCGCACGTCGCGGGCGATCGGCTATCACAAGTATCAGGACGAGCAGAATCCCGGCGCGATGCTCACGAAGGCGCAGGCGCTGCCGATCGCACGCGCGGCCTTCGCAACCTACGGCGTCGACGCCAACGCATTCGACGTCAAGGAAGCACTCAGCTTTCAGCAGCCGCACCGCCGTGACTGGCTCCTCCATTTCGAGGAACGCACGCCGCTCTTTCCGCGCGCCTACCGGCGCGTGACCGTGCGCGTCGCCGGCGCCGAAGTGACGCAGTTCCACAAGACGATCAAGATCCCGGACAGCGTCTACCGCGAAGCGGAAACGCAGACGCTGGCCAACGTCACGCTCTTCTTCGTAAAGATCATCGCCCTCATCGCCGGGCTGGCCATCATCATCACGGGACTCGTCATCGCCACGCGCTCGCACGGACTGCCCTGGCGCCGCGCGCTGCGCTGGACGGCCGTCGTGGCCATCATCCCCGTCGCCACGTTCTTCACGCAGTACGAATCGATGCTCTTCACCTACAACACCAGCGTGGCCTGGGAAACGTTCCGCGTCGGCCTGATCACGGCGTTCGTGCGCGACGCGGGCCTGAAGATCGGCGTGCTCTTCCTCGCCTTCGCCGGACTCGAAGCGGCCGTGCCCTACGCGTTCAGCCTCTTCCGCGCGGAGGGACGCGCGCGATTCGGACGCAGCGCGGCACTGGCGGCGGTCACCGCGCTGGCGATCGTGCTCCTCGGCGGTGTCGCCGGCGCGTACGTCGAGTCCGCGTATCCCGCGGCGGCGTCCGTGAATTTGAGCGCACCGCAGGAAGTCGCCACGCCGCTCCCCGCACTCGTCGACGCCGGCCAGGCGATCCTCGGCGCGATCGTCTTCTCGGCCGCGATCGCGCTCTTCACGACGACGCTGCGCAAACACGCCGCGCTCGTCGCCGTGGCGCTGGTCTTTCTCTCCACGCTCGACCCGATGATGACCCTCGCGCAAGCGCCGTTCCTGCTCCTGCGCGCGCTCGTCACCGCACTCGTCGTCTGGATCCTCGCCCGCTTCGTCCTCAACGGCAACCCGCTCGCCTGGCCCCTCGCCGTCTTCCTCGGCTCGACGACGCAGACGGCGGCGATGCTGCTGCGCAATCACCGGCCGGACCTGCTGGCGAACGGAATCGCGCTGATTGCGATCGCCGTGATCGTGGTCGTGTACTGCGCGATCGCGAGCAAGGAACGACTTCCGTCATCAGCTTAGACGCAACGTTTTTCAACATGTCATCCCGAGCGTCGAGCGAGGGACCTGGGCGGGTGGGGGCGCGCAACATGAGCCTCGCCGCCCGTCCCCCAGGTCCCTCGCTACGCTTCTAATGACATCGAAGATGTCATCCCTCTCAGCGAGGCCGGCGATTCAGATCGAAAGGCGTGACGCAGGCTTGGCCAACCGACGCTGCCGGCCGGGCCGGCTCGGGATGACATGCTTGTGCATTGGCGGCAGAAGAACGGGAACGCGACATCCGCGCGAGAGGGCGGCCGAGAATCGCAATCACCATCCCGAAGCGCGCTTCGCTCGCCCCTCATACAATGTCGCTCCCAACTATGAACCTCGGCATTCCTGACTTCACCTACGACGACCTCTACTCCTACGCCCGACTCTCCGACCTCTCGCGAGAGTTCGATCGCTTCGTCGAAGCGCACGACGCCGAGTTGTTCCGGCGCTTCGATGCCGATCGAACCGGTGGCGCTTCGCTCTCCACACCGGAAGAAGCCGAGCTGCTGATCGCCGTGAGCCGCGAGCTCGGGTTGTTTCTGGCGCAGCTCTTCCCGATCGGAGGCGGCGTTGACGACCTGCGAGCCGTCGCGAAACGGGACGCCGAGGTTGCGCGATTCAAGAAAGAGTTCGTCGCGAAGCGTGTCGCGAAGATCCAGAATCCCGTCGTATCGGATTCCGCAACTCTTGCAGAGCTCCAAAACGATCCAGATCCCGAGCTCGCGTTGGCGAGGCGCGTCAATCAACTTCTCGATGTCGAGAAACAGACGCCGGGCGCCGCGCGCGAGGAGATCGAAGCGCTCGCGAATGCGGTCGCCGCGCAGCGGAAAGCAGGACGCTTCGCCGGGTGGACCTCGTTCCGGCTGCCGCAGCCGATGGTCTTCGATCGCCTCGTGCCGACCGAACCGGCCGGCGACCACGCCTTCGGCGGTCCGCATCATCACTTCCGCCGCCGCGACGCGTTTCATCTCACCGACGCGCGCATGACGCCGCGCGAGATCTCCGACGAAGCGCACTACTGCATCTATTGCCACGAGCGGAACAAAGACTCCTGCTCGAAAGGCTTCCCGCAGCCGAACGGCACGTTCAAGCCAAATCCGCTCGGCATGGCGCTCGAGGGCTGCCCGCTCGACGAGCGGATCGGCGAGATGAACGTGCTGCGCGCCGGAGGCGACGCCATCGCCGCGCTGGCGATGGTGATGATCGACAACCCGATGTGCCCCGGCACCGGCCACCGAATCTGCAACGATTGCATGCGCGGCTGCATTTTTCAGAAGCAGGATCCGGTCAACATCCCGCAGATCGAGACCGGCGTGCTCACCGACGTCCTGTTTCTGCCGTGGGGCTTCGAGATCTACTCGCTCCTCACGCGCTGGAATCCGATCAACAAACGCCGCCCCATGGCGCTGCCCTACAACGGCAAAAACGTCCTCGTCGTCGGCCTCGGCCCCGCCGGCTACACGCTCGCGCACTATCTGGCGAACGAGGGATTCGGAGTGGTGGCGATCGATGGATTGAAGATCGAACCGTTGACGAGCTCGCAGCTCTCAGCTGGCAGCTCGCAGGAACGCTCGCAGCTCTCAGCTGGCAGCTCGCAGGAGCGAAACCAACGGAATGGCGCGGGCGGCTCCCCTGCCAACTGCCAACTGCCAACTGCTAACTCTTTCGAGGGCGGCGGCTCTCCTGAGAGCCGCGAGCTGCGAGCTGCGAGCCGCGAAGCCATCCCAAACCAACCAACACCCGATCCCGGTTCTCCTGCGAGCTGCCAGCTGCGAGCTGCGAGCTGCATCAAAGACGCCCGCACCCTCTGGGACGATCTCGACGATCGCATCCTCGCCGGTTTCGGCGGTGTGTCCGAGTACGGGATCACCGTGCGCTGGGACAAGAACTTTCTCAAGGTCATGCGCATCGCGCTGGAGCGGAAAGAGAACCTGCGGATGTATGGCGGGGTGCGGTTCGGCGGAACGCTGACGATCGAGGAAGCGTTCGACGAGCTCGGGTTCGATCACATCGCCATCGCCGCGGGGGCGGGGACGCCGACGATCGTGCGCATGAAGAACAACCTCGTGCGCGGGATGCGTCAGGCCTCGGATTTTCTGATGGCGCTGCAGCTCACCGGCGCGTTCAAGAAAAATTCGCTGGCGAATCTGCAGGTGCGGTTGCCGGCTGTCGTGATCGGCGGCGGGCTCACTGCGATCGACACAGCCACCGAGCTGTTCGCGTACTACCCGGTGCAGGTCGAAAAAGTGTTGGAGCGTTACGAGACGCTCTGCAGCTCGCTCGACGAAGCGCGCGTGCGCGGTGGCTACGACGCCGAAGAGCTGTCGATTCTCGATGAGATGCTCGCGCACGGCCGCGCGATCCGCGCGGAACGCGAGCGCGCCGCGAGCGCCGGCGAAGAACCGAACTTCCTGCCGCTCGTGCGCGGCTGGGGCGGCGTCACGATCGCCTATCGCAAGTCGATGAACGACTCGCCCGCCTATCGCCTGAATTTCGAGGAGATCAACAAGGCCTTCGAGGAAGGGATCGCCTACGCGGAGATGCTCTCCCCGTCGAAGCGGTCGCCGATGACTACGGACACGTGAAGTCGCTCCTGTTCGAAAAGCAGGTCGTCGAAGATGGGCGCTGGAAGGATTCCGGCGAGATCGTCGAGCTTCCCGCGCGCATCGGTGATGATCGCCGCCGGCACGAGTCCGAACGTGATTTACGAGAAAGAGCATCCGGGCACGTTCAAGCTCGATCGCTGGAAGCAGTTCTTCCAGTCGCATTCACTCGGCACCGGCACGGAGATCATCGAAGACGACGAAGCGTCGCGCACGCGCGGCTTCTTCACGTCGTATCAACATCCGTCGCATCGCGAAAAGCTGGTCACGTTCTACGGCGACAATCACCCGCAGTACGCGGGCAACGTCGTCAAGGCCATGGCCTCGGCCAAGGTCGGGTATCCGCAAGTCGTCTCCATCTTCTCCGACGAGCTCGCGGCGCTCGATCGCTCGCCGCAAGCGCAGTCAGAGCGCGATGCAAAGTGGAACGCGCTCACCGCGAAGCTCGACGACGGCCTCGTCGCCCGCGTTCACGAAGTGAATCGCCTCACACCGACGATCGTCGAGGTCGTCGTGCGCGCGCCGTTCGCCGCGCGGCATTTCGAGCCGGGCCAGTTCTTCCGACTCCAGAACTTCGAGACCTACGCGCCGAACATGAACGGGACGACGATGGCGATGGAAGGAATCGCGCTCACCGGCGCGTCCGCCGATCCGGAGAGCGGTCTGCTATCGGTGATCGTGCTGGAGATGGGCGGCTCGTCACGCCTGTGCGCGCTGCTCAAGAAAGACGAGCCGGTCGTGCTCATGGGACCGACCGGCGCGCCGACCGAGATCCCGCGCGACGAGACGATCCTCCTCGCCGGCGGAGGACTCGGCAACGCCGTGCTCTTCTCCATCGCCCGCGCGCTGAAAGACAACGGCTGCCGCGTCGTCTACTTCGCCGGCTACAAAAAGGCCGCCGACGTCTTCAAGCGCGACGAGATCGAGGCCGGCACGCATCAGGTGATCTGGTCCGTCGACGCGGGTGATCCCGTCCAGCCCCGCCGTCCGCAAGACCTCGGCTTCACCGGCAACATCGTGCAATCGATGCTCTGGTACGCATCCGAATCGCGCATGTTCGATTTGAAAGCGGCGACGCGCCTCATCGCCATCGGCTCCGACGGCATGATGCGCGCGGTACAGAGACGCCCGCCACGGCGTGCTCGCGCCCTACCTCGACCCGAAGCACGTCGGCATCGGCTCGATCAACTCGCCGATGCAATGCATGATGAAACAGGTCTGCGCGCAATGCCTCCAGCGCCACGTCGACCCCACGACCGGCAAGGAGTCGTTCGTCTTCTCCTGCTTCAACCAGGACCAGCCCCTCGACGACGTCGACTTCACCAACCTCCGCGCGCGGCTTCGGCAAAACACGGTTCTCGAGAAGCTCTCGAATCTCTGGCTCACACGAGTTCTCGCGGTGTAGACCGCCGATCTGTCATCCCGAGCGTAGCGAGGGACCTGGGTGGGTGGGGGCGCGCGACGCGTGCTTCGGAGCGAGCATCGCGCCACACGCCCACCCAGGTCCCTCGCTCGACGCTCGGGATGACAAGGTGGTTTGTCGCGTTGCGCATACTCGTGACTCGCGTCACCGCCCTCCTTCCCCACTCCTATACCCTGCGATGAATGAAACGTCTCGTTCTCGCTCTTGCCATCGTCGCGAGTGCTTCATCCGCGCTCGCGGCCGCAACCACTGGAGTTGTGTTCTCGAGCGGTGGCGATCCCGTGGCCGGGGCACGCGTCACGGCGCGGCGCGCGGAGACGGTGGCGCAGCGGCGCACGCGCGTCGTCGCGGGAACGGAGCCCGTCGCTCTCGCCAGCGCAACTACGGCCGACGACGGCACCTTCTCGCTCGACGCGAAGGTGAGCGGAGTCATCGAGCTCTTCATCGATCGCGCGGACTACGCGCCGATCGTCGCGCGCACGCTGAGCGGAGAGCATGACGTCGTCGTCGATCTCATGCCTGCGCCGTCGCGCACCGGCCGCGTGACGGCGGCGGAGAAGCCGGTCGCCGGCGCGTTCGTGATGGCCAGGGCGGATCAGATGATCGTCTGGTCGACACGCACCGACGAGCGCGGTGCGTACACCATCGCCGATCCGCGCGGCTGGTGCTCCGGCCTCATCGTGCTGCACCCCGACTTCGCGTCGAACGCCATCGAAGCACAAGCGGGCGCCAACCTTCGGCTCGACGTCACACTCGACGCCGGACGCGTCGTCAGCGGCACCGTTGTCGGACCAAATGGACGTCCCGCGGCGAAAGCGCGCGTCAGCGCCGGCATGTGGCAGGAAACCATCGCCGGTGAAGACGGAACGTTCACCTTGCGCCACGTCGCGGCGCCGATCAAGACGATCGCCGCGAACGACGGATCGATGTTCGGCGCCGCGCCCGCCCGAGACAAGGACGTCATCAAGCTCGCCGCCGGACGCTCGATCAGCGGCACGGTGCGAGACGCCGACAAACGGCCTCTCGGCGGCGTCATCGTCGCGGCTTACGGCTCCAACGGCGAGACTCCGGACGCAAACGTTGCGATCACCGACGACAAAGGAAGCTACGAGATCCCATATTGCGAAGCGTCGAAGTACCGGCTCTTCGCCTTCGCGACTTCCGACCTCACCTTCGAGCCACGCGAGACGACGCTCGTCAATGCGCGGAGCGCGCGCGCCGACCTCACGGCAACCGCGATCACCTCGCTCCGCGGAATCGTCCTCGACGAGCGGAAGCATCCTGTCGCCGGCGCCACGGTGCAGTGGGTCGTCGCCCAGATGCCCATCCTCTACGGTTACCTCGCGCGGAATGAAGTCTCCTCGACTCTGAGTGGCGCCGACGGACACTTCCGTCTTCCGCTGCCGACTGACGATCGCCGCATCACGAGTTACGAAGTCCGTCTTCAGGCTTTGCGAAACGGCTTCGCCGTCGGCATCACCGAGCCGCTGAAGATCGAGAAATCGAAGTCCGTCACGATCACACTCCCCGACGGCATCGCCGTCTCGGGAACCGTCACCGACTCCGACGGCAAGAGCGTCCGCGGGGCGGGGATCATGCTCATTCAGGACCCGTGGGGCGCCGCGGCGATGCCCATCGACAGCCTGCTCGCATCCGGCACCGTGCAGCCGTTCCTTCTTTCCGATGCGCAAGGGACGTTCACCCTTCATCTCAACCGCGCGCCGCACGACCTCGGCGTCTGGAAAGAAGGCCTCGCCGGATTTCGACAGGCCGGCTTCACTCCGTCCGGCGGCGCACCGCTGAAAATCGTGCTCGAACGCGGAGTCGAGATCCGCGGCCGCGTGACGCGAAAAGGCGCGACGAAAGCGATCGAAGGGACCGTGCTCGCGCGCGGAGAAGATGCATCCTTCGCCACGGCCGCGGTCGCGAAAGACGGCACCTTCGTTTTGAGCGCGCTTCGTGCCGGCAGCTACACCGTGGTCTACGACAACGACAGCGGTCTCGACGTGCAGCGCGTCGTCACCGCGCCGGCGACGGACGTCGTTCTGGAGCTCCCCGCGGCCGGCGAAGTTCACGGCCGCGTCGTCGACAAGGCGACCGAACGGCCGATCGCCAACTACGACCTCTCGATTCAGGACGCCGACGGAAACTTCCGCACGTCGGAGATCGACGCCAACGGCGCATTCGTCCTCCAGCTCCAGGCAGGCAGCTCGAAGATCATCGTGCGCGCCGAGGGCTACATTGGAGAGACGACGGCCGTTGATGTCGAAGCGGGAAAGACGCAGGAGATCGAAATCGCCATGACCGCCGGTCGCACCGTGACCGGCCGTGTGTTGTCGGACGCGGGCGGACCCGTGAGCGGCGCGTCCATCAGCGTCGGTGAAGACACCGCGATGTGGCAAGGGAGTGAGAGCGACGAGAACGGCGAGTTCACGATCTCCGGACTCGCGCGCGAACGCTCCACGCTAAGAGTGCAGAAGAACGGCTTTCTGAAGCGCTCGATCGACATCGAGGCCGGCACTGGCGACACGCGCGTCGACATCGTTCTCTCACGCGGCAAAAAGGCGACGGGAAAAGTGATCACCAGCGCCGGCGCTCCTGTCGAAGGCGCCACCGTGTGGGTGTCCAGCGAAGATGCGCAGCAAGCGCAGACCGGGGCCGACGGCACGTTCGTCATCGAAGGACTCTCCGCGGATCGCTATGTCTTCAGCGCCTCTCGCGAGGACCTCGGCTCCGCCGAGCTCACCGCGGATCTCTCGCAGGAAATCGTCATCACGATGAAGCCGGCCGCCGGCTGGGGCTCGGTCCACGGACGCGTCAAAGGATTCCTCGAAGGGGGCTGGATGTACGGCGGTGTCACAGCCAGCGCCACCGACGCCAGCAGCGTGATCGGCCGCGACGGCACGTACCGCCTGACTCACATTCCCGCAGGCGAGGTCGAGCTGCGCGCGACAGCGATGTCGATGCAGAGCGACGCTTCGTCTTCCGGGGTCAAGGTAACGATCGTTCCAAACGACGACATCGAAGCGGATCTCGCCTTCCAGACCGACAACGTCATCCGCGGCACCGTCACCGAAGGAAGCGGGCAGCCGGCTCCCGGTCGGAGAGTGCGCTTCAACAGCCCCGCGAGCTCGGCGAGCGCGACGACCGGCGAACACGGCGCCTATCAACTCGCGCTCGAGCCGGGGATGTACAACGTCTCGGTCGAGAGCAACGGCCCCTCGTTCGAAACGCGCTATCAGGTCACCGGCGCCGGCACGTTCGACATTCACCTCGACTACGCCGAGATTCGCGGGCGGGTCGTGGACGACACGGGCGCGCCGCTCGCCGGTGTGACGATCGAAGCCGCCGCCGTCGAAACGCAATCCTCGACGCCCAACGCGCAAACCGACGCCGGAGGTGCGTTCCTGCTGAAGACCTATCGCGCGCCGTACGTCGTCACCGCGACGAAGAACGGCTACGCCGCCGTCGTTCAACGCGTCGAACCGGACGCGGCACCGCTGCGGATCACGATGACCGAGAGCAGCGGACTCCGCGTCCGGCTTGTCGATGCCCGAGACGGACACACGCTCGACGGGTACATCGTGGCAACCGACGACGCCGGAATGAAACTGGCGCGCCTCCACGATGCGCAAAGCGACGGCTCGATCCTCGTGCCGCTCGCCGCAGGCGGCTACCGCATCTCTGCATCGTCCAACGGCTACGCCACACAGTCCGTGCGCGCCTCGATGCCGCGCGAAGATGAGCTGCGCATCGCACTTACGCCGGGCGGAACGCTCATCGTTCACGCCGATCGCGCATCGAACGGCCTCGTGAAGCTCGTCCATCCCAACGGCGAAGAATACGTGCGCTGCGAATGCAACGGTATCGCCGAGATCCGACTCAGCGGCGTGACGACGACCATCGAGCACGTCGCCCCCGGCACGTACGCGATGCAGCTCCTCGACGAACAAGGACGCATCAAGACGAGCTATTCAGTGACGATCGCCGAAGGACAGATGAGCAGCGCCGAGATTCACGTACCAGAGTGATAAACAGTTATCGGTTGTCGGTTGTCAGTGATCGGAGAGACATTGCCGGGCAAGTCATCCCAGACAACCGACAACTGACAACCGACAACCTTCACTTCACTCTGCCCTGCTCCACCATCAGACAATGATCCTGCACGACCTTGATGCCTGCCTCGGCGAGGCGTTGCGCGGCTTCGTCGTTGCGGATGCCGAGTTGGAACCAGACGTATTTCGGCTTCGCTGCGAGGATGTCGTCGACGTGTGGAGGGATGTCGCTCGGGCGGCGGAACACGTTGACCATGTCGATCGGGCGTCCGATCGCGGCGAGCGAGCGGAACACGGGACGGCCAAGGATCTCCGTCACCTCGGGGTAGTACACGGGAACGGGGATGACGTCGTAACCCTCGCGGGCCATGTGCGCCGGCACGTAGTACGCGGCCTGTGATGCGTGGGACTCCGGCTTGATGCCGAGGACGGCGATGGTCTTCGTGTCGCGAAGCATCTCTACGATGCCACGGCTGTCGTTGATCAGGTTTGCTTTCCAGTCGCTCATAAGCGGCTTACGGTATCAGACGTTCGTCATGGATTATTCACCGCGGCTCCATGAGTTCAGTGAGGAAAATAACTTCCCACGTCCACTCAGCCATTCACCTTAGGAGGGAGCATGTCCCGACGTTTCATCCTCGCGATCGCCCTTGCCGTGTTCGCGACGACTGCGGTCTCAGCAGCAGAACAAGCAACGGATCGCGCCTGTACACGCGATGGCGCTGCGCATCTCGTGCCCGCTCACGATGAACTGACCGCGCTGTTCGCGCGCCGCCAAGCTCAGGCGAGCGCAACGGAAAACACCACGGAAAGCGCCCCGGAAAACACCACGCTCGAACCGATGGGACCGCCCGAAGTGTTGATGGCGCGCATCGGCTCCGATGGCAAGCTCGTCGTGGTCTGCGTCGACAACGAGACCGCGGCGCGCCGCTTCCTCGACGCTTCCACGGACGCGATCACCCGGGTGAAGGTGAAATAGCGTGACGCGACGAATCCTGTTTCTCCTCATTCTGACCGCATCGTTCATCGCCTCGCTGCAGGCCTTCGCCGGCACCGGCCAGATCGTCATCGTCAGCTCGGACGCGCCGAACGTCGGCTTCAACGATCCGACTCCGCGCGCGCCGGTTGGCGGAAATCCCGGAACGACGCTCGGCCAGCAGCGGATGAACGTCTTCCTCGCCGCCGCCGAAGGCTGGCGCAAGTACATCGACACCAACGTCGACATCATCGCTTCGGCCAGCTTCACGAACATCCCTGGTTGCACAAGTCTGTCAGGCGTCCTCGGCCAGGCCGCGCCGGTCACCTGGAAAGAGAATTTCACCAACGCGCCGAAGGCGAACGTCTTCTACCCCATCGCCCTCGCGAACAAGCTCGCGAACACGGATCTCGCGCCGGGACAGAACGACATCTTCGTGCAGTTCAACACCGCCGTGGACAACGCCTCATGCCTCGGCGCAACGAACTGGTACTACGGCTTCGACGGTAAGGAAGGCGACGATGTCGACCTCTACACCGTCGTCTCGCACGAGCTCGGCCACGGCCTCGGCCTCTCCGGCGCGGCTGCTGCTCCGGAGTTTCTGAACGGACATCCGACCGTCTTCGACACGCACATCTTCGATCGGATCGCCGGCTTGCGTTGGGACCAGATGACCCTCGAGCAACGACGCGCATCGATGACCAATACCGGGAACCTCGTTTGGGACGGCGATGGCGTTCGGCAAGCTGCAACCCGATACCTCGGTCCTGCGACGAGATTCGCAGTGAACTCACCTCAAGAGATCGCGCGAACTTACCAAATTGGTCCCGCGACGTTTGGCGCCAACCCGAGCACGTTGAGCATCTCTGGTTCCGTCGTTCAGGCGGTAGACGCTGCCGCGCCGTCAGGCGATGGATGCACGGCATTCACCAATGCAACATCAATCGCAGGAAACATTGTTCTGGCTGATCGAGGTAACTGTACCTTCGTAACGAAAGCACAAAATGCTCAAGCGGCAGGCGCAATCGCGCTGCTCATCGTCGACAACGATCGAACAAAGTGTGCGCCGTTGATCCCCGGAGGTTCGGAAGGCTCAATATCCATTCCCGTGGTCGGAATTCTCGCAAGCGATGGCGACCTGCTCAAGACCCAACTCGCAGGAAATAGTGTAGTAAACATCTCGCTCGGAATCGACGCAACTGCACGTGCTGGGGTTTCGCCTGAAGGCTACGTTCGCCTTTATGCGCCGTGCATATCGGAACCCGGATCGTCGATATACCATTGGGATGACTCAGCCACGCCGAATCTCCTCATGGAGCCGGCCATCAATGACGATCTCACGCATGGTCCCGACCTCACGTTGCAGCAGTTGCTCGACCTCGGCTGGACGTCGCGCCAGGGCCGCCAATTCCTTACACGCTAGCGAATCAGCAAATCAGTGATCGATATGAATCGCAAATTCGCAGTCCTGATCGCGCTCTTCTGCTCTCTTCCGCTGTTCGCGGAAGAGACGCAGCGTTATCTCATCGCCATGCGCGGCAAGCCCGCGACGTCGCGCATCCGCGTCCTCGCGAATGCCGAAGCGGCGTCGCAGCATAGCGTCCGCCGTTTCGCGAACGTGAACGCGTTCGCCGCCGATCTCACGGCGGCGGAAGCCGCCGAACTGCGAGATTCCGAAGGAATCAAGTCCGTCACGCCCGTCGTCGAGCGCGTCGCGCTCGATGACGTGGCGAGCAACAACGGCGCGACCACCAACGCCGTCGACTTCGAGCTCGCCCAGTCGTGGGGCGTCGAAGCCGTACACGCGCCGCAGGTGTGGCCGGTGACGCGCGGCGAGAACATCAACGTCGCCATCCTCGACACCGGCATCGACATCACGCATCCCGATCTTCGCGATGCGTATGCCGGCGGCTACAACACGCTCGATCCGACGAAGTCCCCGCAGGATGACAACAAGCACGGCACGCACGTCGCCGGTATCGTCGCCGCGCGCGGCAACGGCTTCGGCGTCATCGGTGTCGCGCCAGCCGCGAAGTTGTGGGCCGTCAAAGTGCTCGACGCCGAAGGCAACGGCACCGACGAGACCGTCGCCGCGGGCATCGATTGGGTCATCGAGCAAGCGAAGTCGGGCGGGCTCTGGATCATCAATCTCTCCCTCGGCTCGAACGCGCCGTCGGACGTCGAGCAGCAAGCCGTCGAGCGCGCGATCTCCGAGCGCATCGTCGTCGTCGCATCGGCTGGCAACCGCACGACCTGGATCCGCTATCCGGCGCGCTATCCCGGCGTCATCGCCGTCGGCGCCACGAACGAAGCGGGGAACCGCGCCGTCTTTTCGAGTTATGGATACGGCATCTCCATCATGGCTCCCGGCGAGGCGATTCTCTCGTCGCTGCCGCAAGGAACGTTCCGCACCGCCGACGTCCGCTCGCCGAGCCAGATCGTTGAGGGCTGGGGGCTCGTCGGCTCACCGCTCGGCACGGTGCGCGGCGTGCTCCTCCCCGCCGGCTTCGGACGTCCGGAAGACTTCCCGTCCGACATCGCCGGCCACATCGCGCTCGTTGAACGCGGACTCATTCCGTTCCGCGAAAAAGCGCGCAACGCGAAAGAAGCCGGTGCAACGGCCGTCGTCATCTGGAACAGCGAAGTCGCGGAAGGAACCGAGACCTGGACTCTCCTTCCCGCCGTCGCCGATCCGCTCTGGGACAACTACGAATTTCCGCTCGTCGTCGGCGTGCAACGCGAAGAAGGCCGGAAGCTGCAGACCGTGACCGACAACGTCGACGTCGGTTTCCGCGATGATTCCTACGGAAAACTCAACGGCACGTCGATGTCCTGTCCGCACGTCGTCGGCATCGTCGCGCTCATGCGCGCACTCGCTCCGCAGACTCCGGTGCTCCAGATCAAGTACGTCCTCGAGCGCACGGCCCACGACATGGAAACCGCCGGCTGGGATCAGAACACCGGCTGGGGCGCCGTCGACGCACTCGCGGCAGCAAAGTACGTCGCGCCCGACAGGTTCGGCGTCCCGCCGCCCGTCCCGCAGCCCAGCCCAAGACGCCGCGCCTCGCGGTAAATCAGATCGCGGATTTCACGCTGGAGGGCGGGCTTATAGCCCGCCGATTCTGGGTGGCGGCGTTGGTTGGTAGCCCTCCCGCCCAAAAGAACCGGCGGGCTATAAGCCCGCCCTCCAGGGTTCGCGCGCAAACTGAGAGCTGCCAGCTCGACTACAATCCGCCCGACTAAATCTGAACGGAGAATCACCCATGCGGATCGGAGTACCGACCGAAATCAAAGACAACGAATATCGCGTAGGCATGACGCCCGCTGGCGTTCGCGACCTCACTTCCGACGGACATGAAGTCGTGGTGCAGAAGGGCGCAGGAGACGGCAGCGGATTTCCGGACGACGAGTACACGGCGTCCGGCGCGACGATCCTTCCCGATGCCGACGCGGTTTACGCGCAGGCGGACATGATCGTGAAGGTCAAGGAGCCGATCGAGGCGGACCTCAAGCGCCTCAAGGATGGACAGCTCCTCTTCACGTACCTCCACCTCGCGCCGGTTCCCGATCTCACCGCGGAGCTGATGAAAAAGAAAATCAGCGGCATCGCCTACGAGACGATCACCGACGAGCGAAAGCGCTCGCTGCCGCTGCTCACTCCGATGTCCGAAGTCGCCGGGCGCATGTCCGTGCACGTCGGTGCGTACTACCTGCACCGGCCTCTCGGCGGTCGCGGCGTACTCCTCGGCGGCGTGCCGGGCGTGCTGCCGGGTGACGTCGTCATCATCGGCGGCGGTGTCGTCGGCACGAACGCGGCGAAGATGGCCATCGGCCTCGGCGCGTGCGTCACGATCCTCGACGTGAGCCTCGATCGCCTGCGCCAGCTCGACGACATCTTCAACGGAACGCTGCAGACGCTGGCCTCGAGCAAAGCGCATCTCGAAGATGCCGTGCGCCACGCCGACCTGCTCATCGGCGGTGTGTTGATTCCGGGCGCCGCCGCGCCGAAGCTCGTCACGCGCGACATGATCAAGACCATGAAGAAAGGCTCCGTCATCGTCGACGTGGCCATCGACCAGGGCGGCTGCGTCGAGACCGCGCACGCGACCACGCACTCGAACCCGGTCTACGAAGTCGACGGCGTCGTGCACTACTGCGTCGCCAACATGCCCGGCGCCGTGCCGCGCACTTCGACGATCGCGCTCACCAACGCCACCCTCCCCTACACCCGCCTCCTCGCCCGACAGGGCTTCGAACGCGCCGTGCGCGAAAACTCCGGCCTGGCCGAGGGCGTGAATGTGTACAAGGGAGAAATCACGTACGAAGCCGTCGCCACGAGCCAGGGCAGGAAATACACGGCGCTGGCGGAGTTGCTCTAGTCAGCTCGCAGCGAACAGCTCGCAGCTCGCAGGAGAACGGCGACTCTGCTCCTGCGAGCTGACAGCTGCGAGCTGCAAGCTTCATCATGACGACCATCCGCGTCTCCATCCTGCGCAACGACACGCTGCTGCGTGGCGGCGTGGAGCTCGTCGACGAGTGGAAGTCGGACTCCGACGACAAGATCTGGGTCGACATCGCCGAGCCGGAGCACGAGGTCATCGAGCCGCTGCTCGAGAATCGGTTCGGATTTCACGAACTGGCCGCGGAGGATTCGCTCTCCGCGAATACGCTGCCGAAGTACGACGCCTTTCCGACGTACGACTTCTTCATCTTCCGCACCGTCGATGTAAACGTCTCCCAGCACGACTCCGAGACCTACAAGATCGCGGCGTTCCTCGGGCGCAACTTCGTCTTCACCGTGCATCGATCGATGCCCACCATCGACGACGTCTACACCCGCCTTCCCGGCGATCGACGTCTGCTCGGCCGCGGACCCGACTTCCTGCTCTACTCGATCGTGGACCAGCTCGTCGACGCGCACTTTCCTCTCCTCGAGCAGATCGAAGAGTGCGTCGACACGCTGCAGGAAAAAATCTTCGACAACGCCGACGATCAGGATCTCGACGAGCTCCTGCACCTCAAGCGCGACATCAACGTGCTGCGGCGCCATTCGCTGCCGCAGCGCGAGCTCCTCAACCAGATCTCGCGCGGCGACGCGCAGTTCATCCAGCGCGAGCACCTCATCTACTTCCGCGACGCCTACGACCACATGTTCCGCATCAGCGAGACCATCGACGTCGACCGCGATCAGATGGCCGGGACGATGGAGGCCTACCTCTCCGTCATCGCCAATCGCACGAACGAGATCATGAAGGTGCTGACGATCTTCTCCGCGATCATGCTGCCGCTGACGCTCATCGCCGGCATCTACGGCATGAACTTCGAGCACATGCCCGAGCTCAAGTGGATCCACGGCTACCCCTTCGCCCTCTTCCTCATGATCGGCATCGCCATCCTGATGATCGGCCTCTTCGCCTGGCGCGGCTGGATTACCGCGCCCTGGAAGAAGCGGCGCCGGTATTAGCAGCAGCTCGCAGCTGTCAGCTCGCAGCTCTCAGGAGAACCGGTATTAGCTCTCAGCTGTCAGCTCTCAGGAGAACCGGTATTAGCTCGCAGCTCTCAGCTCGCAGCTCTCAGGAGAACCGGTATTAGCTCGCAGCTGTCAGCTGTCAGGAGAACCGAACTGCGAACTTCGGCGTTCGTGGGTTTCGCTCCTGCGAGCTGCGAGCTGACAGCTGCGAGTTTCTTTCGTGGTTTCTCTCCTGCCAGCTGAGAGCTTAGAGCTGCGAGCTTTCTGCCCCGCTTGACAGAATTTCCCCACGATCATATTGTTAGCACTCTTGCAGGCTGAGTGCTAACCGCTCAACCTGCTCCCAACAGATCCGAAGGATTGCGGAGCTCTCTCGTGAGCTTCGCCTAAACACCACAACGAAAGGGGTTACACATGGCAGCAGCGGCAGTTGATGTGAAGATTCGCCCGCTCTACGACCGTATCGTCGTCCGGCGCAAAGACACCAAAGAGCAGGTTCGGGGAGGAATCATCATCCCGGATACCGCCAAAGAGAAGCCGCAGGAAGCGGAAGTCGTCGCCGTCGGCGAAGGGAAGTATGACGACAACGGCAAGCGCATCAAACTCGAAGTCAAGAAGGGCGACACCGTGCTGATCGGGAAGTACTCCGGTACCGAGATCAAGATCGAGGACGTCGAGTACACGATCCTGCGCGAGGACGAAGTCCTCGGAATCGTCGAGTAAGGAAGGAACCCACTATGGCCAAGAGAATTACATACAGTGAAGACGCGCGCCAGGCGATCCTGCGCGGCGTGAACAAGCTCGCGGACGCGGTCAAGGTCACCCTTGGACCGAAAGGCCGCAACGTCGTCATCGAGAAGAAGTTCGGCTCGCCGACGATCACCAAGGACGGCGTCACCGTCGCCAAAGAGATCGAGCTCAAGGACGAGCTCGAGAACGCCGGCGCGCAGATGGTCCGCGAGGTCGCTTCGAAGACCTCCGACATCGCCGGCGACGGCACCACCACGGCGACCGTGCTCGCCCAGGCGATCTTCCGCGAAGGCGTGAAGAACGTCACCGCCGGCGCGAACCCGATGGACATCAAGAAGGGCATCGAAATGGCGGTCCGCGCCGCCGTCGAGTACATCGAGCAGATCGCTCGCCCGGTCGAAGGAAAAGACATCCAGCACATCGGAACGATCTCCGCGAACAATGACGAAGAGATCGGCTCGATCATCGCCCAGGCGATGGAGAAGGTCGGCAAGGACGGCGTCATCACCGTCGAAGAAGCGCGCGGCCTCGACACGGTCCTCGAAGTCGTCGAGGGCATGCAGTTCGATCGCGGCTACCTCTCCCCGTACTTCGTGACCGATCCGGAGCGGATGGAAGTCGTCCTCGAGAACGCCAAAGTTCTGATCTACGAGAAGAAGATCTCGTCGATGAAAGACCTCCTGCCGATCCTCGAGCAGGTTGCGCGTCAGGGCAAGCCGTTCCTCATCATTGCTGAAGACGTCGAGGGCGAGGCTCTGGCCACGCTCGTCGTCAACAAGCTGCGCGGCACGCTCAACGTCGCCGCCGTCAAGGCACCTGGCTTCGGCGATCGCCGCAAGGCCATGCTCGAAGACATCGCCATCCTCACGGGCGGCAAGCTGATCTCCGAGGACATCGGCGTGAAGCTCGAGAACGTGAAGTGGGAAGACCTCGGCGACTCCAAGCGCGTCGTGATCGACAAGGACAACACCACGCTCGTCACCGATACGGACGACAAGGCCCGCAAGGAGACGATCGCAGGACGCGTGAAGCAGATCCGTGCGCAGATCGAGGACACGACCTCGGACTACGATCGTGAGAAGCTCCAGGAGCGTCTGGCGAAGCTCGTCGGCGGCGTCGCCGTCATCAAGGTCGGTGCAGCCACCGAGACCGAGATGAAGGAAAAGAAGGCTCGCGTCGAAGACGCGATGCACGCCACCAAGGCCGCGGTCGAAGAGGGCATCGTCCCGGGTGGCGGCGTTGCGCTGCTCCGCGCGGTCGAAGCCGTCGACAAGGTCAAGGCCGAGGGCGACATCCGCGTCGGCGTGAACGTCATCAAGCGCGCTCTCGAAGAGCCGTTCCGCCAGATCGTCTTCAACGCCGGTCTGGAAGCGTCCGTTCTGCTCAATGAAGTGAAGCAGAAGGGCGGCTCGTGGGGCTTCGACGCCCGCAACGAGAAGGCCGCGGACATGATCGAAGCCGGCATCATCGATCCGGCCAAGGTCACCAAGCAGGCGCTCCTCAACGCGTCGTCGATCGCTGGCCTCATGCTCACCACCGAAGCCCTCATCTCCGAGATCAAGGAAGATGACAAGAGCAGCGGTGGCGGCAACCCGGCAGCCGGAATGGGCGGCGGCATGGGCGGCATGTACTAAAAATCTCGCATCCGCGAGTCACGAAAGGGCGAGCCGCGAGGCTCGCCCTTTTTCGTTTTTCGCGCTCTCGCCACCGAACTCCAAAATGGCTACGCTGTGCGCATGGCGAAAATACCCGTCAGGATCGTCGCGCATCGTGGGATGGGACAGCGGCTCGTGCAGCCGAATGCGCCGCCGGAGAACACGCTCCCCGCGTTCAAGGCCGGTTGGGAGACAGGTGCGGTGGGATGCGAGCTCGATGTGCACATCACCTCGGACGGCCAGGTCATCGTCATTCACGATGCGACGACCGATCGCACGACGAACGCGAACTGGATCGTCAGCGCCCACACCGCGGAAGAGTTGCAAACGCTCGACGCGGGTCGTTGGAAAAACCTCCGCTGGGCGGGGACGCGGCTGCCGCTGCTCTCGGACGTATTGGCGATCATTCCTGATCGAAAGCAGCTGTTCATCGAGCTGAAAGACGGACCGCAAGTCGTCCCGGGCACGGTCGAAGCGATTCGAACGTCAGGCAAGGGACCGGCGCAGATCGTCTTCATCAGCTTCGACATCGACACGATCGGCGCGATCAAAGCCGCGCTCCCCGACTACACCTGCCTGCTGATCGTCGTCTTCGATCCTGACTACTCGAACGGACGATGGAACGTCCTGTACGACGAAGGCCCCGGCTTCCGCACCGTCACGGCGGTTTACGATCCGAAGTCGTTGCTGCAGTTGCTTCGCCGCTACCGCCTCGACGGCATCGACTCCAGCTTCACGATGCCTGGCTCGCTCGTCAGCACGCTCGCCGACGCGGGACTCCAGCTCGTCACCTGGACCGTCGACGATCCGCTCGTCGCGCTCGATCTCGTGAAAGCCGGCGTCACCACGATCACGACCGATCGGCCGAAAGAAATTCGCGACGCGCTCCTGCGTGCCGGCGTCGCAGTCGCGTAAGCGCTCGATCAGTAAACGGTAGACGGGTGACAGGGGACGCTTGCCGGTTGAGCAAGCGTCCCCTGTTCCCCGTCAACCGTCTACCGAACGCTAACCCAACCCCAACAGCGGCCACACCACCCCGCGCAGGAATGGCGGATGAAAGAGCATCGGCAGCGGGGCCACGAGCCAGAACAGCGTCCAGATGCGGCCGAGGGGACGGCCGATCTTCCGCTCGACGAAAACGAGCGTGCCGTGCAGGAGGAAGTAGAGCGTCGGCAGACCGTAGCCCGCGCGGACCGGAACACTGATCACCAGTTCGTGCAGAAGCCCCGAGACGAGGAACGACGCGAAGAGAGCACCGGGGCCGCCGATAGCGCGGCGGAGCGGGCGATTCACGACGATCGCGATCATCTCCGAGTAGCCGATGTTCCAGCGCCGGCTCCAGAACTCGGAGAGGCTGCGCGCCAGCAGCGGCGCGCGGAACAACTTCACGACCGGAACTCCACGCAGGCGATGGACCGCACCGAGCAGGTCGAAAAAGCCGAAGTGAATCATCAGCGAGAGCCCTGGCAACCCGAGAATCGTCACGACGATCTGCTTCGCCGGCGAGCCGAGCGTCGACGCTGCGACGAACCGCGCCAGCGCGAACAGCGCGGCACCGACAACCACGCAGCGAACGCCGTGCATGGCCAGCGATCGCGCGCCGCGCGCATCGGCCGTGCGAGGACCTTCGAACAGCGAGGGCCGCATGCCCGGCCAGCCGAAAAACTCGATGACGGCGAGAGGTTGCAGCGAGGTGCCGTCGGCACGAACGGCGACGAGCGTGATGACCTTCATCACGATCAGGATCGTCCCGACCATCACCAGCATGAGCATCACCGGCGTCATTGCGTCACCGCCGCGATGCCGTACACAACGCCGAGGTAGACAAACGAAGTCAGATACGCCGCCTCCGCGACGCGAAACAGCGGCCGCGCGGTGATCGAACGGTCGAAGACGAACAGTTGCACCGTCACGCGCCCGAGCCAGTATGCCGCCATGAACCCCGTCACGGCCCTCGCCAGCGTCGATCCGTCGACGAGAGCCTTCGGCGCGAGCAGCGCCAGCAGACCGGACGCCGTGTTCGTCGAAAGGATGTAGACCGCGTACGTCCAGAACACCTGCCGCGTGAGCGGCTTGAGGCGCGCGGTCTCCGCGTGCCAGCCGAGCAGGCGGGGGATCATGAGGCTCGAGGCAGCGATCCCGAGCTGGACCAGTCCGGCGAGAAGCAGCGCAAGCTCGATCGTTCTGAACACGTTCAAAACATAGGCTCACGGCGAAGTTCTGTCAAGGCGCGCGCGTACTTCAGGTGGACCGCCGGCGTCCTCGCCGGCTGGGCGAGCGGCGTCCTCGCCGCTCGCGGACGGCGGCGAGACGCCGCCGTCCCAGCCGCCGGGACGGCGGCGGTCCACCCAGAGAGAGCAAGCATTCACTTCGCGAACTGCGCGAAGGCAATGACGTTCCCCGCGGCGTCGCGGATGAACGTCTCCGTCGCGCCGTAGAACGTCGTGCGGCGCTCGACGAAGATGTCGGTGCCCGCCGGCAGCTTCGCGACGACCTCGTCGAGGTTCGGCACTTCGATGAAGAGCGACGCTCGCGGGGCAGCCGCGCCCTCGAGAGCCTTGGGCTCATCCGCGAGCACGCTGTCGATCGTCTGGTACATCACCTCGGCGCCGTCGAGAGCAAGGAGGACGAAGCCGAGCTTCTCCCCGTGCGGAACCTCGGCGATGCGTGCGAATCCGAGCGCTTCCCACAGCGGCAGTACGGGCTCGATGGAAGGAACGACGAGAACAGGTGTGATCTTCATGCGCGCAACATAGCGCCCGGAGCCGCGTCAGGGATTGGAGAAATGGAACGCCGCCGGCGTCGTCCCGGCGAGGTCCCGAAACTCGGCGATGAGGTGCGACTGGTCGTAATAGCCATGCTCCGCCGCAACGTCGGCCCAATCGAGATCACGCTTGCGCGCCGCGGCGTCGACCACGCGCCGGAAGCGCATCACGCGCGCGAACGTCTTCGGCGACACGCCGACGTGATGCAGGAACTGCCGCGCGAGATGCTGTCGCGTGAGTCCCGTCTCGCGCGCAATCTCCTCGACACGCGCCGTCCCACCGCTCGTCACGATCCGCGCGATGGCCTGATCGACCCGGCGATCGCGATCGGGCGCGAGTCGCCGGAGGAGCTCCACTTCCAGCGCATCGACGTCGAAACGGTCCGCGCGCCAGCCTTTCCAGAAATCGCCGAGTGGCACGCGCGCGTCGGTGATCTTGGCAAGCGGAATGCGCAGAAACGCCGCCGCACGTCCGGGATGAAAGCGGACGCCCGCGAATTCCGCGTCGGCCGGCGAGTCGAGAACGAGCGCCGTCGTCATCGTGCCGACGGCCGTCGCCTCCCCACTCCTCGGATCGAAGACGAGATCCGCGCAACCATCGGGAAGGATCCGCCGCTCACCGGCCGGCTCGCCGCTCACGCTCCAGAAGCATTCGACCCACGGTCGAAGCGCGGCGGAAGGTGCGATCTCGCGGTACACGATGAAAGTGTAGATCGGTTGTCGGTGATCGGTGATCGGAGGAGGGCGGGCTTATAGCCCGCCGATTCTTTTGGGCGGGTGGGACACTCCGCCCCTGCCGAGAGTCGGCGGGCTATAAGCCCGCCCTCCTATGGTTACTCTCCTGCCAGATCCGCTACCTCGCCAGCACGTCGTGCATGGCGTTGATCGAAAACTTCTGCGGTTTCTTCGGAAGCGCGATCTCGAACGTGACCGGCTTCGTCGTGTTGCCGACGATGAGCGTCGAGGCCAGTTTCGTGAAGCTCTTCTTGTCGAAGTGGACGTAGATCGGCATGACCACGCCGAAGTCGTCGGTGACGTTGGACTGTGTGATCGAACCGGTCACCTTGTACTTGCCGCCGCCGATGTCCTGGAAGTCGAACTTCGAGTCGTACTTCGGAATCGACGTGCCGTACACCCACTGATTGAAGAACCACTCCAGCTTCCCGTCGGGAGTCAGGCGCAGACTCTGCGTGGCGTGTTTCTCGACGATCCGCTTGAAGTCGGCCGTGCTGGCGTTCTTTCCGGCGTACGTCGCGGCGAAGTCTTTCATCATGGCGATGAAGGCCTCGTCGCCTTTCGAGGCGTCGAACATCGTCATGCGCAGCATGTGCAGGACGTACGCGCCTTTCGAGTAGACGATGGCGCTGTACGCATACGGGTTCTGCCACGTGGCCAGGCGGCGTCCCTGCGTAATGGGTCCGGCCTGATCGTTCGAGATCGTCGCGCCGCGTGATTTCTCGAGGATCGTCCGTCGCGCTTTCTCGAAGAAGTCGTCGTAGCTCGGCCAGCCATTGGCCTGCTGCATCACCAGCGCCGAGGTGAACTCTGCGAATCCCTCGGACAGCCATTGATCGCGATACGTTTTCCAGCCGATCTGATGCCCCCACCACTGATGCGCGAATTCGTGTGGACCGACACTGTCGACGAAGTCCTTCATCTGATTGAGGCCGAGCGTATTGCGCTGCGTCCCGTTGAGGAACGCGACGTAGGGCATGTAGATCAGCGACGGCCACGACTGTCCGAAGTTCCATTGCGACTGCTGGGTGATGGCCACGCGCTTTTCGGCGAGCGGTCCGAAAAAAGCGTTGCCGGTGCGGGCCGTATTGATGCCATCCGCCAGCGCGGATTGCGCGAGGCGCGCCGTGTCGACCTTGATGTGACTCGGGCCGATGAGCCCTTCCTCCGACTGCGCCTCCAACGCCATGTTGATGTCGCGCACGATGTCCGGTGTACCCGGATTCGTGTACACCTCCACGGTCATCCCGCTGTCCTTGTCGGCCTGCGTCAGCTTCTTGAACTTGCCGTAATTGAATCCGGCCACGCGAATCGGGTGCGCGGTCTTCCACACCGAGATGCGATCGTCGCCCTCGACCGTGCTGGCGGACTCGTTGCCGACGGCGACCACCTGCATCTTCTGCGGATGACGGAAGCGCAGCTCGTACTGCGCGAGATCGTCGAAGACCGCGACGTTGGGATACCAGCTCGTACGCGCGCCGATCGAGTAATTTCCGTCGCCGGCGTCGTCGAGGACTTCACGTCCGCTGTACGTCATGCGCAGCAGATATTTCTGTCCCATCTTCAAAGGCTCAGGAAAAACGACGGCGGCATCGGAGTCTTCTTTTTCCATTTCCTGGATGAACGGCACCGCCGACCACGCCGCCGCGTCTCCCGCGGGCGCCCAATCGGCCGCGGAGATGCGCAGCTTGGAGAAGAGATTGATGGGAAGAACGCGCACGTTCGTCGTCGTCGGCGTGAACGTCATCGTCGACGTCGCCGAGAGCTCGGCGCCTTTGATCGTGGCGTCGATGAGGTAATTCTCGGGATCGACAGGCGGGAGCTTGAGCGCCGAATTGCCGCGATCGATCTCGCTCTTGTAGCGGCTCGAGTACCAGGCGCCGCCCTTGTCATTGTCGATGATGTAGACGACGGTCTGTTCGATATCGCGCGGATCGATGGTCAGAATCGCCGGCGGATATTTCTTGCCGTTGAGCCAGACCAGGAAGAACGGATCGGTCTCGCCATTGAGGATTTCCTGCAGCAGTCGAATGTGGACATTCGATTGGAAATCCTTCTTTTGCTTCTTCATGTACTCGTTCCAACGATCGATCGCCGCCGGGTTCGCGGTGCCGGTCGCGGGCGGTCCGATCTTTTCCGCCGCGGCAATCAATGCGCCGCCGAGGAAGACCGCGGAATCGAATTGATCGGAGAGCATCTCCAGCTTGTCGTCGCCGGAGTTGATCGCGAGCTGCCGCCGTTCCTGCGGCGTCGCCGGCTTGAGCTGGTAGCTGCCCTGGCCGATGAACACCGCGCCGGCGGTCTTCCCTTCGACAGGAGCGAGCAGATGCAGCGTGCCGTTCAGTGTGAAGTGCAGCACGTCGCGATCGAACACGAAATTCGTCAACGCGATCGTACGACCGTCCGGACGCGCGGCGCGGAGCGCGGTGTAGGTGGGATCGGATGCTGCGAACGCGGCGCTGGAAACAGCACAAAACAGCGCGAGCGTGAGAATGCGGCGCATAAGGGTTCCTTCTTGAAACGGGAATTGGACGAAGCGTCACATAGTACCAATTCCATGCGGGCGCGACTGTGCTACGTTCCTCGCTCATGAAGAAAGCCCTCGCCGCGCTTCTGCTCGTTCTCGCCGTCGCCCTCGCCTTCGCCGCCGTTGCACAAGAGCGCACCGCGACAGTCGACAAAAATACGGACAAGAAAACCGACCAGAAGGAAAAAGAGAAAGAGAAGAAAGACGACACGCGCGACAACATCGTCACGACGTCGCACACGATGCGCGTCGGCGATCAGACCATCGCCTTCACCGCCCGCGCGGGAACGATCGTTCTTCGCAATGATGAGGGTGAGCCCCGTGCGAGCTTCTTCATCGTGTCGTACACGAAAGACGGCGCCGATCCGGCGAAGCGTCCCGTGACCTTTACGTTCAATGGCGGCCCCGGCTCCTCCTCGGTGTGGCTGCACATGGGCGCCTTCGGACCGAAGCGCGTCGTTTATCGCGACGACGAAGGTCACGCCGCCGCGCCGCCGTATCGCCTCATCGACAACGAAGGCACGATCCTCGACGCCTCGGATCTCGTGTTCATCGATCCCGTCACGACCGGCTACAGCCGCGCGATTCCGTTCGGCGATGCCAAGAAGTTCCACGGCTTCGAAAGCGACGTTGAATCGATGGGCGAGATCATCCGCCTCTGGACGACGCGCAATGCACGTTGGTCCTCGCCGAAGTTTCTGGCCGGCGAGAGCTACGGAACCACGCGCGCCGCGGGCCTCGCCGGCTGGCTCCACGACCAGGGCTACTACCTCAACGGAATCATCCTCATCTCCTCGGTCCTCAATTTCGCCACGTCGCGCTTCGACAGCGGCAACGATCTCCCCTACATCCTCTTCCTGCCGACCTACGCGACGACGGCCTGGTATCACAAGCGCCTCCCCGCGGACCTGCAGCAGCTCAGCATCGATCGTGTCGCCGCCGAAGCGGAACGTTTCGCGTTGGGCGAATACACGACGGCACTGATGCGCGGCGACAGCCTGTCCGATGCGGACCGGCATGCGATCGCGCAGAAGGTCGCGCGTTACACGGGACTCAGCCCCGCGTACGTCGAATCGACGAACCTCCGCGTGGAGATCTCGCGCTTCGACAAAGAGCTGATGCGCGACCAGCGTCACAGCGTCGGCCGCCTCGACTCTCGCTTCATCGGAGTCGACCGCGACGCCGCCGGCGAGGAGCCCGACGACGATCCTTCGTACTCCGCGATCTACGGCGAGTACACGGCCGTGGTCAACGACTGGCTGCGCCGCTCGCTCAAGTTCGAGACTGATTTGCCGTACGAGATTCTCACCGGCAAGGTCCGCCCCTGGAGCTACACGAGCGCGCAGAACCGCTACCTCGACGTCGCCGAAACGCTCCGCGCGGCGATGACCCAGAACCCCGATCTCCGCGTGCTCGTCTGCAACGGCTACTACGACCTGGCCACGCCCTTCGCCGCGACGAAGTACACCTTCTCGCGCATGCAACTCGACCCCTCGCTGCGCGGCAACGTGTCCATGACGTTCTACGCCGGCGGACACATGATGTACATCGATCGCACCGCGCACAAAAAGCTGCGCGAAGACCTCGTCAAGTTCATCGGCACATTCTGACCCCGTGGAGGGCGGGCTTATAGCCCGCCGATTCTGGCCGGGTGGGACCGTTCCCTCCCACCACCCAGAAGAACCGGCGGGCTATAAGCCCGCCCCTGGAGTTTGGCACTGCGAAGCGGGGGAAATGGATCAGATATGTAGTTTTTGAAGGATTTTCGCCCGGATCCGTTAGACTAGTGACATGACTAGTCATCGAGGAGGCAGGTCATGGGGTTTTCCACGAAGGTACAGACCATCAAGCGCAAGGGCAGCGAGCAGTGGTACATCAACTTCCCCTCCGCTCTGGCTCAGGCCTGTGAGTTTGGCTACGGCGAAAATGTCGAGTGGATTCTCGAGGACAAGTTCACCTTGACTCTCAAACGTGCCGAGGCTGAGCAGGGTGCGGCCGTGGCTGTGCCCCAGAAAAAAAAACGCTCTTGATCACGCCCTGCTCGCCTTGGTCGAACACCTCCGTCCAGCGTTCGAGGATGTTCGCGTTTTCGAGCGGTTTCGCAGGCTGGTGTTCGGCATGTTGACGGCCGACGATCGACGGACCATCACGGCGCTTCTGGAAGCAACAGGCAAGTCGCACTGCGATTGGTCGGCCGACTATCGCGTCTTCTCACGCGGTGTCTGGGAGCCAACCGAGATCTTCGCACGACTGGTCCCTTCGATCCTCGCGCTCCACTCCCCGGCCGGCAATCGGATCCTGGCCTCTCTCGACGACACGAATGTTCGCAAGACCGGAACGCGGATACCGGGAGTGGCCTACCGGCGCGACTCCATGTCGCCGCCGTTCCGTGCGAATCTGATTCGGGCCCAGCGTTTCGTGCAGACCAGCATGGTCATTCCATTCGCATCGGGAGCCAGCGCCTCGCGCGCCATCCCGGTCGGCTTCGATCATGCGCCCTCGGCAGGCAAGCTGCGCAAAGACGCCTCCGAGCAAGACAAACAACTGCACCGTGACGAAGAAAAAAAGCGCGCTCTGTCCGCATACGGCAGCACCGCCATCAAGCGGCTCAGAGCAACGCTCGACGCTTCTGGGGCAAGCGGGACGCGGCTACTCATGGCCGTGGATGGGGGCTACACCAATCAAAAAGTGCTCAAGGATCTTCCGGAGCGAACCGATCTGATCGGGCGGATTCGAAAAGACGCCGTGTTGCATCGTCTGCCGGCACCGAGCGAGAAGCGAGGCCGCCCTCAAAAGTACGGGACCGAGCTCACGCCCGAGCAGTTGCGCCAGGATGACGCGGTGGCCTGGAAATCAGTGCGCGTGTTCGGCGCTGGACGCATTCATGACTGCGAGGTGAAAGAGGTGGCTCCGTTGCTGTGGCGAAAAACCGGAACGGAGCTTCAACTCCGGCTCATCGTCATCCGGCCGCTCGCCTACCGCCGCTCGAAGAGCTCACGCTTTCTGTATCGGCAACCGGCCTTTCTGATCACCACCGACCTCGACTCGCCACTCGAAGAACTGGTTCAGGCCTACTTCCGGCGTTGGGACATCGAAGTCAACCACCGCGACGAAAAGCAACTCATCGGAGTCGGCCATGCCCAGGTCCGCGCCCCACGCTCGGCCGAGCGCGTTCCGGCCTTCGCCGTCGCCTGTTACTCCATGCTCCTGATCAGCGCTGCCCGCGCTTTTGGACTCGCCGCAACCGATCCGATCGTCGACCGTCCCCAATGGCTTACCGCATCCTCAAGTAAACCGGTACGCCTCTCCACTTGCCAGATGCTCCAACGCCTCAAACAGGAACACCGAGGCGCACCCATCGATCTGCCGAATTTCGACCACTTCGCTCTCAATGTCGCTCGCACGATGAAGTTTCCGAAATCCGCAATCTCCCTCGATCAGGCCCTGCAATACGCTCTCAACTAAGTCGCTTCGGCACATCAGCCGTTCACAGACTCCGACCGAGATGGCCAAACTCCAGCGGCGGGCTATAAGCCCGCCCTCCTCGTACAATCACTCCAGATGCGCGCCTACCTCCTGATGCTGCTCGCTCTCGTTCCGCTCACTGCTCGTGCGGCGGCGCGAACCGAGGCTGATGCGCGGGCGGTGGAGGTCTATCGGGCGGGACTCGAAGCGGCCGTGAGCAACATGGAGGAGATCTCGGGGCGCGTCGGAAGGCGGATGCTCACCGCCGAGGAGAAAGACGAGGCGCGTGCGACGTGGAGCGCGTTTCTCGATTACCTGCTGGCGCTCGACTCCATCGGCGCGTACCACCGCGACCTCAAGAGCGAACCGGCGATGGTCGTCACGTATGCGGCGTTTCTCGCGCAGTACCGCGGCGCGTTATCGATGATCGACGCGACAAACAACCTGCCTGGCGTCGACGCCGTGCTCAACGAGCCCGCGCCAAGGATCGGCCTCGCCGACGGCTCGTACGCACGCGTCAAGCTTCGCTGGCTCAACGTCTCGCGCGCGACCGAATACGCCGCGCTCGAATCGCTGTACATCGTCCGCGGCGGATCGTCCTTCCCTTCGCTGCGCGCCGCGATCGCCGAGGATGCCCGCGTCGTGCTGAAGACGGGACGTGGAAAAGGTCCCGCGCAGACCGCGGCGAACGCCGTGAAGATCGCCAGCAGCGCCGCCTTCACGGCCTGGTTCCCCGTGCAGAAAGGCGTCGCCGAGTGGATGGGCGACACGCGCGTCGCGCGTGCGAACACGTTCCTCATCACGCAGAGACAGATCGACGACCTCGCTCCGCGCCTCGATCCGGGAGACGTTTTTCTCGAACGGCGCGAGTGGTACCTCTCGAACATCGGCCTGCCCGGTTACTGGCCGCACACCGCGCTCTTCATCGGCGACGCCGCGCAGCGCCGTCGCTACTTCGACGACGACGACGTCCGCGCCTGGGTGCGCGCGCAGGGTCAGGCCGATGGCGATTTCGAGACCTTCCTCCGCACGCACTACGCCGCCGCGCACGCGCGATCGCATTCCGCTCGCGTGATCGAGGCCGTGTCCGAAGGCGTCTCGTTCACCACGCTCGATCACTCCGCCGGTGCCGACTCGCTGGCGGTGCTCCGCCCACGAGCCACGAAGCGCGAGAAAGCAATCGCCATCGCACGCGCCTTCGGCTACATCGGCCGCCCCTACGACTTCAACTTCGACTTTCATACCGACGGCTCGCTCGTCTGCAGCGAAGTGGTCTACAAGGCCTACGAGGGCAGCGTCGCCCTGCCACTGACGACAACGATGGGCCGCCTCAACACGCCGCCCAACGAGATCGTGCACGAGTTCGACAAAAACTTCGGAACGCCGGAGCAGCAGTTCGACCTCGTCCTGTTCCTCGACGGCCACGAAAGCCGCAAGGTGGCGGTGAACGCCTCGCTCGACGAGTTCCGCGCGAGCTGGAAACGTCCGAAGTGGCACATCGTGAAGCAGTAAATCGCGTCTTCGAGATCTCACGCCTGCATCTCTTTGCCGACGATGACGATCTCTTCGAGAATCTTTCGTCGCAGCGCGACGAGTCGCGCGTAGCTCGGACGCCGCAGGAGGCGATGCACGATCGCGCGGGCATCGCCGGTGAGGTCTTCGAGCTCTTCGAAAACGTACAGCGCCAGATAGGCCACGAAGGGGAGCGCCAGCAGCGTCGCCAGCGCGGCCTCGAATCCCAATTTCCAATCGACGGCCATCGCCAGGGCGAGATACGTCACCGGATAGAACGCCAACGCGGCGAGAAACTTCACCGTCGCCATCATCGCTTCCTCCCCATCCGAGAAGCGCCGTGCCAGCGCGCCGACGAGTCGGTACGTCGGATAGCTCACAATCGCGCCGATCGTCGCCAGCGGAAGGAGCACGACGGCGCGCAGAAGGCGGAGCCATTCCACGCGCGGTTTCAACTCGTGAACGTCGAGCTTCGCGCGCTGCAGCTCACGCTCGAATCGCGCGATCCACAGTTCGAGTCGCCGCAGCCGCGCCGGATCGTGCGTGCGCAGAAAACGGTAGCCCTCGATGAAGCGCCGGCGCAGATCGAATTCTTCGATGAGCGGCTGATCCTCATCGGCCGTGAAGATGTCCTCCGCTTGCCCGATCAGCACGAGCGCCGCATGCGAATCGGCCTGCAGCGTCACGGCGTCGAGGCCCGCGTCGATCGCCGCCGTGAGACGATCGACATTCTCGACCGGCGGTTCGCCGTCCGCGTCCACCTTCACCGGATGCACGTGCAGCGGCTCACCGAACACGACCAGCGCTGAGCTGCGGAAGACGTGTTTCGCCGTGTAGTAGATCCCGGTCGGCACGACGACCAGGTCCTCGAGCGTCGCGCCGAGAGCGATGCGTGCCGCGCCGGTCTTCAGCTCGCGCAGACTCGGATCGTCGTGCGTCGTCCCTTCCGGGAAGATGGCAATGCTCCCGCCGCGCTGCAGGAGCGCCCGCGCGTGCGCAAACATCTCGCGATTCGACCCGCCGACGTTGTCCTGCTTGCGATAGACCGGAATCGCTTCGAACGCGCGCACGATCGAGCCGATGAAGAAATAGTGGAACAGCGGCGCCTTCGCCAGGAACGACACCGGGCGCGGCGCGTAGCAAAGCAGAAAGAGCGGATCGATGAGACCGTTCGGATGATTCACCGCGAAAATCACCGCGCCCCCTTCCGGGATCCGCTCGAGGCCCATCAGCTCGATGCGCCGGAAAAAGACGCGCATGCAGACGCGGAAGAACGCTGTGACGATCCGTTTCACGCTACGGCCCGTTCACCTCTCCATGCCGCGAAGCTCCAGATGACCCCCGACACGAGAATCATCACCGGCACCATGAGCACCGCGCGATCGAGCGAGCTGTGATCCGAGATCGCGCCGATCAGCGACGGCGACGGGATGTCGCCGAGGACGTGCATCACCAGAACCGAGAGCCCGACCGCGGTCGCCCGCTCGATCGGAGAGACGGCGTTGACGATCGCCGAGTTCACGGGCCCCGTACACATGAAGATCAGGATCTCCGCGAGAACCAGCGCGCTCAGATAGAGCGGCTTGTTCGTGCTCGTGAGACCGACGAACGTCAGCGGCGCCGCGGCAAGCGTGGCGACTCCGGAAACCCAGAGGTACGACATCTTCGTGCGCTTCAACAGCGAGTCGCCCAGCCAACCGCCGATGAACGTTCCGACGAAACCGGTGACGAACAGAATGATCCCGAACGTCACCGTCGCGTCCGACCGCGCCATGCCGCGTGCGCGCTCGAGAAACGACGGCATCCAGAACCCGAGCCCGCCGACGGCGAACGTCCAGGCGGCGTATCCGAGTACGCTGAGGATATACGTGCGGTTGCGCAGCAGATCGCGATAGGCGTCGAAGACGCGCGTGCCTGACGCGTGCGGCGCATGGCCGGCGTCCTGTTCTCCGCGCGGCGGATCTTTCACGAACATCACCGCGATGGCCAGCAAGAGACCCGGAAAGCCTGCAAGCCAGAATGCAGCGCGCCATCCGAAAAGACGATCGGCGAGACCGCCGAGGATGAAACCGGCCGCGGAACCGACCGGAATCGCGGCAAAAAAGATCGCCATCACCCGACCACGCTTCTCGATCGGAAACTCGTCGGCCAGCATCGCCGGCGCGATCGTTCCATACGCCGCCTCGCCGATACCGACGGTCGAGCGCGTCAGAAACAGCGACCAGAACCCGCGCGCAAATCCCGCGAGTCCAGTCGCCAGACTCCAGATCCCGACGCCGAACGCGATCAGCGGCGGCCGCGCGCGCCGATCGCCGAGGAGTCCGAAGACCGGCGAGGTCAACGCGTAAACGATGATGAACCCCGACACCGTCGCGCCGAGCTGTGCGTCCGTCAATCGCAACGCGTGCTTGAGCGACTCCGCCACCGCCGCCACGATCCAGCGATCGATGTAGTTGAAGAGGTTGATGAAGGTGAGGATCGCGAGAGCGTAGTAGGCACGGCGATCGCGTTGCATTGCGGGAAGTTTACAGGCCGCAACCAGGGAATTTCACGCGGAGACGCGGAGACACGGAGAGGAGGTTGGCAGAAAGCTCCTCTCCGCGTCTCCGCGTCTCCGCGTGAAACCGCCTCCCTGCAATCTGCGATCTGCGATCTGCGATCTGCCTTCAAGGGATTTGCCCCACGAAACCGCACTGCCACAACTCCGTATCACTAGCGACGGTTATCATGTCCCGGTCCATGAAACGGCTTCTTCCCTTCATCGCGGCGGCGGCAGGCGTGATCGTGCTGCTGCTCGTGCTGCCGCTCTACCGGCCGGCCCAGCCGAAAGGAATCGCCATCACGCGCGGGGACGCCGCGGCCATCGCCGACAGCGCGGCGCGTCAGGTGGGGATTCCGGTCGAGCGCACGTTCCGCACGCTGGTTTGGTGGCCCTCGCCGATCCTGGAGAAGGAACTGCAGAAACATCCGCGGCGTGCCGAAGCCTGGGAGGATCCCGTGCTCGGTCCGCGCCTCAACGCGTATCGCGTCACGTACTACTACAAGGGCAAAGACAAGTACCCGCCGTACGGCAACGTCTACGTCGACGGACGCACCGGCGAAGTCCTCGCGGCGCGCTTGCGATTGCGCACCGAGGACGTCGGCGCGCATCCGACGGAAAAGGATTTGCGCGCGCGCGCCGATGGCTTCGCCTTCTCGCGCGCCTTTCCCGGTTCTCCGAAACCGCAGTTCGAGTCGGCGCGGCCGAACGTCCTGCGCGGACGCACGGACTGGACGTTCCGCTACCGCGTCCCGATGAAGTTCCCGCTGGAGAACGTCGTGCCGTATCTCACGGTGAACTTCGCCGGCAATCGCCTCGCGGGCTGGGACGCCACCGAGGAGTATGCGGATGGACATCCGTTCAACGGCGAGAACGGCAGCCAGATCGGCGTGATGCTCTTCGCGTTCGCGGTGATGTTCGTGATGATGCTGATCCTCATCGTCATCTTCCTCCGCAAGTACCACGCGGGCGAAGTCGGCGTGAGCGCGGCATCGTTCCTCTTCGCCGTGCTCCTGCTCCTCGGCATCGCGTCGTCGCTGCTGATTCGCGTCTCCGCGTCCGAGGGGACGGGGATGGGATCGCTCGACGCGGAGATGACGTCGTGGGTCACCATGGCGTTCAAGCTCCTCTTCGCCGACATCCCGCTCGCGGTCGTGCTCTTCCTGGCGTGGGCGGTCGGTGAGAGCTACGCGCGCGAGCGCTGGGGGGAACGCCTCGCGGCATTCGAAGCCATCCTGCGCCGCGATTTCCTCAACGCCACCGTCGGCGGCTCGCTGATGCGAGGCGCGCTCTTCGCCCCCGCCATCGCCGCGGCCGGACTCGGCATCGGCGCGATCCCGATTTTCCTCGGACGCGCCTGGCCGAACTGGGACACCTCCGCCGCGACCCTCTATCTAGGCGGGCCGTTGTGCGCGATCGTCAAGGCCGCGTCGCAATCGGCACTGGTCACGATCGGCGCCGTGCTGTTCATCCTGGCCTGGACGCATCGCCATCGCGTCTTCTGGCTCGGCCTCATCGCCTCCGTCGTCCTCGGCATCATCGCCGGCGCGACGGCGCCGCCGATCGAGCCGCTCTCGATGAAGCTCCTCTTCGGTTTCGGCGGCATCGCCGTCGTCATCGCCGTCTTCCTCGGCTACGACCTGCTCGCCGCCGCGACTTCGCTGTTCGGGGCAACGCTGCTCGTCCTCACGGTTCCGCTCATCGCCGTCGCGCACGGTCACATGCTGAAGCAGCTCACCCTCGCGCTCTTCGTTCCGTTGCTTCTGATCGTCGTCTACGCCGTCGTCGCGCTGTTGACGCGGCGCGAAGTCGTCTACAGCTACGAAGATCTCGCGCCGCATGTGAAGCGGATCGTCGAGCGCGAGCGCGTGAAGGCGGAGATCGACGCGGCGAATCGCATTCAGGCGGCGCTCCTGCCGCTCGAGAGTCCGAATGTCGCCGGCACGAGCGTGTCGTCGCACTATCGCGCGGCGACGGAGATCGGCGGCGACTACTTCGATTTCCTCGTGCAGCCGACCGGCGAGATCGGGATCGCGTTCGGCGACGTCTCCGGACATGGACTGACCAGCGGCATCGTCATGGCCATGGCCAAGGCCGCGCTGCTCGTGCAGATCGACTACGACTCCTCACCGCGCGCGGTGCTCGACGTGCTCAACGACATCGTCATCCGCACCGCGCCGAAGCGGATCATGATGACCTTCTTCTTCGGCATGCTCGATCCCGCCTCGCAGACGCTGCGCTTCTCGTCCGCGGGCCATCTCGATCCTTATGTCTTTCGCGTGGCAACGCGCACGATCGAGCCGCTCTCGTCATGGGGTTTTCCGCTGGGCGTTCGCCGTCGCGAGCCGTTTCGCGAGCACACCGTCGACTTCACGGCGGGCGACCGGCTGATTCTCTACAGCGACGGACTCATCGAAGCGATCGACGACGACGGCGAGCCGTTCGGCTTCGTGCGATTCGAGGAAACGATCGTCGCCAACGGCCACCTGTCGGCCGAGGAGATCAAGAAATCACTTCTGTCGGCGGTGCGCAAGTTCACACGCAACCGGCCGCCGGAAGACGATCAGACGCTGGTGGTCGTCGCGTTCGAGGAAGTGATCCCCGAGGCAATTCGCGCGTCACGGCCGGTCACGGAGATTGTGGCGTCGACCGAGACGGTTCATTGATCGTCAATGGATTGGCAACCGCCGTGCAGGCGTCTTTGAGTAACTACACCATCTACGGCTGACCCGCAGGTCGCCCTCCCCAGCCTCACTACGCGATTCCAACCTGACCTGCCCTCAGACGCCACTGGCGCTGGGGAGGCACAATGAGCCAAAACCGCACGAAGAAGATCTCCACGCCGGCGGCAAGAACGCCAAAGGCAGCTACGCGCCCACGAAAGAACGGACCGCTCCCCGGTTCGGCCAGAGTGCCCACCGGCATCATCGGCTTCGACGAGATCGTCAGTGGTGGCCTTCCACGAGGCCGTACCACCCTCCTCGCCGGCGGGCCCGGCTCGGGCAAGACGATTTTTGCGATGCAGTTTCTGGCGCATGGCGCAAGGAACAACGAGCCCGGGATCTTTGTCGCATTCGAGGAACAGCCAAAGCAGATCATTGCGAACTTCGAGGGATTTGGCTGGAACCTCGATCGCTTACAACCCAGGAAATTGTTCTTGCTGGACGCTCAGCCGAAACCCGATCTCATTCAGTCCGGAAATTTCGACCTCGGCGGGATGCTGGCGGCGCTCGGCGCGAAGAGCAAGGAACTAGGGGCGCAACGGATCGTATTCGACGCCCTCGACATCGTCTTGTCCCTTCTGCCCGACGGGTCGGCGAAACGGCGAGAGGTCTACAGACTGCACGACTGGCTGTTGGCGCACAAGCTCACGGGTCTCATTACCGTAAAGGCCGACGACGAGCAGTCGAGCTCACTCAGCCCACGGCCATTTGGTTTCATGCAATTCATGGTGGATTGCGCGGTGCTCCTGAACCACCGCGTGGACAATGGCGTGTCGCAACGCAATCTGCGCGTACAAAAGTATCGCGGCTCGAGTTTTCATGAAAACGAAGCGCCCTTCATCATCGGGCGCACTGGGGTCGAGGTTACGCGGACCGAGCTCGGCGCCGATGCTGCGAAGCCGGTGCGCAAGTGAGCGCGATTGGGCCTGTGATGTTCAAGTTCTGCCTGTATGTCGCGGATGACGCCCCGAATAGTGCGCAGGCCATTGCGAACCTCAAGGCGATCTGCGTGCAATACCTCCCGAACCGGCATGTCATCGAGATCGTCGATGTATTCATCGAGCCGGAGCGCGCCCTGGCCGACGGCATCTTCATGACGCCGACGCTCGTCCGGCTCGCCCCGTCGCCCATTCGTCGCATCGTCGGCACGCTCAGCCAGACGATGACCGTGGTGCAGGCTCTCGGAATGGAAGTACACGCCGCATGAGTCTCCACCGAACCACACCTCCGCCGATCGATCAGGACGAGGAGATCGCCGCGCTGATCGCGACACTTCTCGCGACCGAGCGGCGATTGGAGGAACTGACGGGAGGTGAAGTCGACACGGTGGCCGACCGTGACGGCCGAACCTTTGTATTGCATCGCGCTCAGGGGCAGATACGCCATACAGAGGCCGCAAAACACGCAAAACTCGATCTGGCACTCCAGCGTCAACAGACCGAATTGAGAGTGCTGTTCGATCTGATGCCGGCCTTGATCTGGTTCAAGGACACGAAGAACAGGATCATCCGCGTCAATCAACGCGTCGCCGAAATGGCCGGCAGGACAGTCGAAGAAATCGAAGGCAGGCCGTCGCAAGAGATTTATCCGGACCAGGCAGCCAAGTATTACGCCGATGATCTGGAGGTCATCCAATCGGGCGTGCCCAAACTCGGCATCGTCGAAAAAATCACAAACGTCGACGGCCAGGAGCGATGGGTCCTCACGGACAAGGTCCCGGTTCTGGATAAGGCCGGCGAGGTGATTGGAATCGTCGTCACGGCTCGGGATATCACCGAGCAGAAACAAGCCGAGGAGGCGATCCGCGAAAGCGAAGAACGTTTCGCCGCCGCCTTCGTATATGCGCCGATCGGCGTCGCGCTCGTGTCTCTTGAAGGCCGCTGGCTCAAAGTAAACAGGGCACTGTGCAGTCTGTTTGGCTATTCCGAGGCCGAGCTGCTCAATCGCACAATCCAGGACATCGCTCATCCGGAGGACGTCGAGGTCGGTCTCGAAAACGTCCGACAGGGATTGGCTGGCGAGCTTCATTCGCTTCAGATCGAGAAACGCTACATTCACAAGCGCGGAAACGTCATCACCGCATTGTTGAACATCTCTCTCGTTCGTGATGCGCAGGGGCAGCCGCTCTATTTCGTCTCTCAGATTCAGGACATTACGGAGCGCAGGCTGGCTGAAGACAAGCTCCGCGCCAGCAATCAGAAGTTCCACCAGTTGGCCGACAACATCACCGATGTTTTCTGGATCCGTTCCGCGGACATGAGCGAAGTCCAGTATGTCAGCCCGGCCTTCGAGAGGATCTGGGGACGGTCCGTGGCCAGCCTCTACTCCAATCCCCATGAGTGGACCGATTTCATCCTGCCCGAGGACCGCGATCGTGTGACGGCGAGATTCGCCTCGCTCACGAAGGATGCAACCGCGCTGGACATCGAGTATCGGATCGCGCGGCCCGATGGCGAAGTCCGCTGGGTTCACGCGCGGGGTTTTCCCGTCACGGATGACCACGGGTGCCTGATCCGAAACATCGGAATCATTACTGACATCACCGACAAGCAGCGCGCTGTGGCCGAATTACGCGCCAGCGAGCGCAGATTCACCGACCTGCTCGGCAATGTCGACATGGTTTCAATGATGCTCGATTCGGAAGGGCGTGTGACCTATTGCAACGACTATCTGCTGCAATTGACCGGCTGGCGGCGCGATGAGTTGATCGGTGAAGATTGGTTCGAGCGATTCGTCCCCAGCAATCGTGATGACGTCCGCCTCACGTTCGCGAAGCTTCTCGCCGACCTTCCCTCCGCGTGGCATTTCGAGAACGAGATCCTCACCCGTTCCGGGCAGCCGCGCCTGATCCAATGGAACAACACTCTCCTGCGCGCCACGAACGGAGACGTGCTCGGCACCGCCAGCATCGGCGTGGACATCACCGAGAGCAAGCAGACTGAGTCGAGACTGCGGCTGCAGAGTGCGGCGCTCAACGCTGCCGGCGACGCCATTCTCATCGCCGACCGCGACTTCAGAATCGTCTGGATCAACCCGGCCTTCACCGAGCTCACCGGCTATTCCGAGGGAGAAGTGCTCGGCAAGGACCCACGCGATCTCCTTCGATCCAACGCGCAGGACAGCCAGACTTTTCACGAAACGATCTCCGCCAGGCTTCTCGCGGGCGAGACCTGGCGGGGGGAAATGACGAACCGCCGCAAGGACGGCAGTTTCTATCCGGAGGCACAGACCATCACGCCCGTCAGAGACGACGACGGCACGATCCGATACTTCGTCGCCATCAAGACCGATCTCACCGCCCATCGGCAGATGGAAGGGCAGCTCCGTCAGGCCCAGAAGATGGAAGCGATCGGCCAACTCGCCGCCGGAGTGGCTCACGAGTTCAACAATCTTCTGCAGGCGTTGATGTCGATGAGCGCGATCATGCGATTCCGCGCGCCCACTCCCGCGATCACGAAGATCGGCACGGACATGGAGGCGCTGATCAAGCGCGGAGCCGGCCTCACCCAGCAGCTCCTCCTCTTTTCCCGCCATCGCGCGATCGAGAAGATGGATCTCGATCTCGGCGAGGAGCTTCGAAAGGCCAGCGCCCTCCTGCGCCATCTCATCCCGGAGACCATCTCGATCGTCGTCGAAATCTCGTCCGAGCCGTTGAACATTCAGGGTGACGCCGGACAGATCCAGCAAGTGCTCCTCAACCTCGCCATCAACGCCAGGGACGCCATGAACGCCGGGGGCACGCTGACCCTTCGCACCGGCAGGGAAGGCGACCGGGTGTTCCAGGAAATCGAAGACACGGGGCACGGGATGGACGAGGCCACGCAGGCGCATCTGTTCGAGCCCTTTTTCACCACGAAGGAACCAGGGAAAGGAACCGGCCTCGGACTCGCCGTCGCCTTCGGCATCGTCGAGCAGCACGATGGCCGCATCGAGGTCTGGAGCCGGCCCGGCGAAGGAAGCCGGTTTCGCGTCATCTTTCCGGCAGCGTTGCGCACGACTCGCGTGCGCGCCTCCGTGCCGCTTGCCGAGGCGAAGGTTCCACGCGGCGGCGGCCGTCTCCTTCTCGTGGAGGACGACGCGCCGGTTCGCGCGGGGATCGCCTCTCTTCTGGAGTTGAACGGCTATGAGGTGACGGTGGCCGGCAGCGGCGAGAAAGCAATGGAGCTCGTTCTCGATCCACCTCCCGAGCTCCTGCTCTCCGACGTCACCCTGCCGGGGATCGCCGGTCCCGACCTGGCTGAGCGCCTGCGCGAACGCTGGCCCGCCTTGAAGGTCTTATTGATGTCAGGCTATCTCGATGAAGTGATGCGGGAGAATGCCAGAAGAAATCGATGGCATTTTCTGGGCAAGCCATTCGAATTCGCGGATCTGGCCCGCGAGCTCCGCGTTGTGATGGATGGCGATCCCGCGGGCTCGACATCGGCACAACCGTGAATGGACGGCGTGATAGATTTCTTGCCTCACCAACAAGACAAGACAATATAAGGAGAGAGAACGATGTCCAACGGCGGAAGCTATTTCTCGATCACGATTGCCGTGAGTGGAGCCGGCACCAGCGCCTACTACGCCCTGACTCCCACGTCCGATCTCACCATCTCGGAAGGAGGAGTGACGTTCGCTCCATCGTCTCTGTCCGCGACCATGGTGAACATCTATCCGCAGGAGCTCCAGATTCAAGCACCAGCGGGAAGCTTCACGGCCGGCGTCTCCGTCATCACCTCCGAGAACGTCATCTCCGGGCTCGTGGAAGTGAGTCCTCCGGTCGATGTCGCCACCGTAATCACGGTGTACGCGGGCAGTCAGCAGATCGGCCAGAAGATCATCGACCCGGCAGTCGGCAGCGGAGCGTTCGCGTTTCCGATCGGCGGAACGCAGACCAATCAGCTCAAGCAGATCCTCAGCGGCAAGAAGTAGCTCAGAACATCGCGGGGCTGACCGCGGGTCGGTCTCCCCGATTGCCCCTCTCCCCCGCCGCAGCCTCATCGCGGTGGGGGAGAGGGTAGGGTGAGGGGGACGTTCCTCGCTCGTGGCACGTCCCCCTCACCCGTCGCTTCGCTCCCCCTCTCCTCGCTGACGCGGCGAGGGGCAACACTAAAAGACCGCGGCCGCTACTCGTCGTACGCGCGCTGTTTTGGGGAGATCGGGTCCAGCATCGCCGGCGCGAACGCGTACTACAATCCGCGCCCTATGGCCCAACCAGAACCAAACAAGATCATCTACTCCATGGTCGGCGTTTCGAAGTTCCATGGAAAAAAACAGGTCCTCAAGGACATCTACCTCTCGTATTTTTACGGCGCGAAAATCGGCGTCATCGGATTGAACGGCTCCGGCAAGTCGAGCCTGTTGCGCATCCTCGCCGGCACGGATCAGGATCACCTCGGCGAGACGGTGCTCTCGCCCGGGCATACCGTCGGCTTCCTCGAGCAGGAGCCGCAACTCGACGAGACGAAGACCGTGAAGCGAAATCGTCGAACAGGGCGTGCAACCGATCCTCGACCTCCTCAAAGAGTTCGACGACATCAACAACGCCTTCGGCGACGCCGACGCGGACATGGACAAGCTCATGGACCGCCAGGCCAAGGTGCAGGACAAGCTCGACGCCGCCGGCGCCTGGGATCTCGACTCGAAGCTCGAGATGGCGATGGATGCGCTGCGCTGCCCGCCGGGCGAAACGTCCGTGGCCACGCTGTCCGGCGGCGAGCGTCGACGCGTCGCGCTCTGTCGTCTGCTGCTTCAACAGCCCGACATCCTTCTGCTCGATGAGCCGACGAACCATCTCGACGCCGAAAGCGTGCAGTGGCTCGAACAGCATCTGCAAAAGTACGCCGGCACGGTCATCGCCGTCACGCACGACCGCTACTTCCTCGACAACGTCGCCGGCTGGATTCTCGAGCTCGACCGCGGCGAAGGCATTCCCTGGAAGGGCAACTACTCGTCGTGGCTCGAACAGAAGAGCAATCGCCTGGCACAGGAAGAGAAATCGGAATCGAACCGGCAGAAGACGCTCGAGCGCGAGCTCGAGTGGATCCGGATGTCCCCGAAGGCGCGGCACGCAAAAGGCAAGGCGCGCATCAACGCTTACGAGAACCTGCTCAATCAGGAGACGAAGGAAAAGGTGCAGGAGCTGGAGATCTACATCCCGGCCGGTCCGCGCCTCGGCGACATCGTCGTCGAGTCCAACGGCGTCTCCAAAGCCTACGGCGACAACCTGCTCGTGGAAGACATGTCGTTCCGCCTCCCGCCCGGCGGCATCGTCGGGGTGATCGGTCCGAACGGCGCCGGCAAGACGACGCTCTTCCGCATGATCATCGGCGCCGAACAACCCGACGCCGGCACGATCCGCGTCGGTGAGACGGTGAAGCTCGGCTACGTCGATCAGAGCCGCACGCTCGACGGCGAGAAGTCGATCTTCGAGGAGATCACCGGCGGCGGCGACATCATCCAGCTCGGGCCGCGCGAGATGAACTCGCGCGCCTACGTCGCGCGCTTCAACTTCTCCGGCTCCGATCAGCAGAAGAAAGTCGGCGTGCTCTCCGGCGGCGAGCGCAATCGCGTGCACCTCGCGAAGATGCTCAAGGAAGGAGCGAACGTGCTGCTCCTCGACGAGCCGACGAACGATCTCGACGTGAACACGATGCGCGCGCTCGAAGAAGCGCTGGAGAACTTCGCCGGCTGCGCGATCGTCATCAGCCACGACCGCTGGTTCCTCGATCGCGTGGCGACGCACATCCTCGCGTTCGAGGGCGACAGCCGCGTCTTCTTCTTCGACGGCAACTTCAGCGAGTACGAAGAAGACAAGAAGAAGCGCCTCGGCGCCGAAGCAACGCAACCGCATCGCATTCGCTATCGACACATGAGCAGGTGACGAGAGGTGAGGTAGACAGGTGACGGAGGACAGGGGACGTTCGCGAGATCGAGAGCTTTCATCTGGCGAGGCAGGCACTGATCGCGAACGACCCCCGTCTACCGTCACCTGTCTACTCACCGCGCTCCTTCTCGCATTTCTCGCACGTCCGCTCCACGCAACGCTTTCCTCCACCGCGATCACCGGACGCGTCTCGGTGGGCGGTGTCGTCACTCCTGGTGTCACCGTCACCGCGTCGTCGAAGGCGCTGATGCATCCGCGCACGACGGTTACCGGCGCGAGCGGCTCGTACTGGATCGATGCGCTTCCTCCCGGCGACTACGACATCACGTTCGAGCGCACGGGACTCACGACGCTCACACGACGGGCGATCGTCGAGCTTGCGCGCGTGGCCCGCGCCGACGCCGCGCTGGAGGCAAGCGAAGAAGGAGACAGCGTCACATCGACGGCGAAGACGATCAGCGTCGCCGAAACGACGGCCCTCACGACGCACCTCGCCGATGACGCGCTCGATCGTTTGCCCTTGCGGCGCGATCCGCAGTCCGCGGCGAGCGTCATTCCGTTCGCGGACCACGCGGGAGGAACGGTCGTCGACGATGCCGTCCTGCACTCGCCGTATCTATTCGGGCAGGACGTCTATGAACAGCTCACCGTTCTCCGCGGTGCGTTACCGGTCGAATACGAGGGCTTCGGCGGAACGGTCCTCGTCGCGCGTACGCGCTCCGGCAGCGAGGATCTCGCGATCTCGATGCGCGACACGATGACCAGCCAGGGCTGGATCGGCGGTCCCGCACCGACCTCGCTGGCCAACAACGGAGTCGATCATCTGTTCGAGAGCACCGCCGGCGGACGCATCGTCCACGATCGACTCTGGTTCTTCGCCGCCGGATGGGCCGGCGCGATGGCGGATTACGCGCTGCGCAATCCCCACGGCTTCGCACTGAAGCTCACCTCGCAGCTCACCGCATCGCAGAGTCTCGCCGGCTCCTATCTCAACGCGAACGCGTCCGACACGGTGCGCTCCCCCATCGCCAGCAGCGCGCTGGCACTGCACTACACCGCGATCCCTGATGCGCACACGAGCGTCGAATTTCTCGGAGCTCGATCGACGGAGACGCCGAGCGCGCGATCGACATCAGACGACTGGCTCATCGCAAAGGCGTCGCATCTCTTTTCATCGCGCCACAGCGACCACTTACTCTCCGCCGGCGCGGCGCTCACCGAAGACGCGAGCGATCAGAGCACGAGCCTCTTCGCCAACGATCGCTGGTCGATTGCACGGCTCACGCTCAACCTCGGTGCACGCTACGAGAACGGCGACGATCAACGCTTCGCGCCGCGCATCGCCGCGACCTACGACATCCTCGGCGACGGCACGCGCGCCGCCATCGCCAGCTACAGCGAGTACGCCGACGCGCGCAACATCATCACCACGATCAAGGAAGCGACGCTCGGTTACGCCAGCGCGATCGGCGCCTCGGGTCTTGCGCGCGTCGACGCCATCCGCCGCGACTACGACGGCGTCGCCGTCAACACGCTGCAACTCGACGCGTCGTATCGGCTCTTCGATCGTTTCGAAGCAGGCGCGAACTACGGGTGGAGCGATTTCGGCGAAAAGTTCGATAACGACTACCCCTCGCAGATCGCCAATGGCTGGATCAGCGCGGAGCTCCCCCTCGGCACACAGACGTTCGGCGCCACGCTACTCCAACGCCATCAATCGAGCGCCGATCACCACTGGCCCACCGACATCGGCCTGCGCTACGCGATCCCCTTCTCGCGAGTCGGTCTGACCATCGCCGCCGACGGCACCAACGTGTTGTCCGCGGCGCGCGCGCTTCGTCTCTGGATCCGCGTACGCGTCTGATTCGGAGCGCAGGCATCCTGCCTGCCGGACCGCCCGGCGTCTCGCCGGCTGGTGCGGCGGCGTCCCGCGCCGCCGCCCTGGTGCCAAGCACGAGCTATGTGCTGATATTCGATGATCGCGATTGCAAGAGAGTGAGGGCGCGGGACGCCCTCACTCCAGCCGGCTGGAAGCCAGCGGTCCGGCAGGCTCGAAGCCTGCGCTCCATGCATAACGGACGTTCGATCGGTTTGTTCTCAATTTCGTTTCCGATCGTTGCCGAGAATTCACTTTTCGGTAGCGGTTCTTCCAACGAATTGAATCCGATCAGTGACGCGCGAGACGCTTAGGCACACGCGAAAAACGACTTAGCACCGCACGGCGTTTCGGCGCGCGGCGTGCTCTGGGAAATTGCTCCAACCCACAATTTGACCTGTTCCCATTCATCGATTTTCAACTGGATAGGAGGGGATATGCCACGAACGCGTTCTCTGGTCGTGTTTCTCTGGGTCGCCCTGTTCGCTGCTGCCGCATTCGGACAGGGAACGTCTTCCTCGCTGGTCGGAACCGTCATGACGGAGGGATCGCCGCTTCCCGGCGTCACGGTCACCGTGACCTCCCCCGCCCTTCAAGGGGCGCGCACCACGGTCACCGGTGAAGGAGGCGGGTACACCTTCCCGTCGCTGCCTCCGGGCAACTACACGATCACCTACGAGCTCTCCGGAATGAGCAAGGTGACCCAGCACCCGACGCTCGCACTCGGCGTCACTTCGCGTGCCGACGCCAATATGAGGATGAGCAATGTGGCCGAGGCGATCACCGTTATCGCGGCGGCACCGGCGGTCCTCGAGACCACGGACGTCGCGCGGAACTTCACCCAGGAACAGATCTCCGAACTGCCGGTTCGCCGCAACATCACCGACACCGTCCTGCTCGCACCCGGCGTCAACAACTCCGGCGCGCGCGGCAACATCTCCATCTCCGGCGCTGCTTCGTACGACAACCTCTTCATGGTCAACGGCGTCACCGTCAACGAGAACCTGCGCGGCCAGCCGCACAACCTCTTCATCGAAGACGCCATTCAGGAAACGACGATCATCACCGGCTCCGTCTCCGCCGAGTACGGACGCTTCACCGGCGGTGTCGTCAGCACGTTGACCAAATCGGGAGGCAACGAGTTCCACGGTTCGGTTCGCGACAGCATGTCCAATCCGAACTGGATCGCCAAGACGCCGATCGAAACGGCCGACCACGCCGACAAGCTCTCCAACATCTATGAAGGCACCCTCGGCGGCTACGTCCTCAAGGACCGTCTCTGGTTCTTCGCCGCCGGCCGCGACGCCAAAGGCGCACCCGCCAACGGCTTCAACGCCACCGGCTCCACCGTCGTCAACGGCAATACCTCCAACTCCAACGCCAGTCCCATCACCTTCCAGAACACGATCGACGAGAAACGCTACGAGGTGAAACTGACGGCGCAGGTGCTGCCGCAGCATTCGATCGTCGGCTCCTGGCTCGACGTCGACACCGTTGAGAACAACAACTTCTTTGCGCCGATCTACGACGAAGCCTCGATCGTCCGCCAGCGTTCCCTTCCCAACAAGCTGAAAGCGCTCAGCTACAACGGCGTGATCACCAGCAACCTCCTCATCGAAGGCCAGTACTCGAAGAAGGAATTCGCCTTCGTCAACAGCGGCGGTGTCTTCACCGACCAGATCAAAGGAACGTGGATTCAGGACACCAACGCCCGCTGGAACGCGCCGGTCTTCTGCGGCGTCTGCACCCCGGAAAGCCGCGACAATGATTCCTACAGCGGCAAGGCCACGTATTTCATCAACACGAAAGCGCTCGGCACGCACAGCATCGTCGGCGGCGGCGAGAACTACACCGAAACGCGCGGCGTCAACAACTATCAGTCCGCGAGCCAGTTCCAGATCGTCAGCACCGGCACGGCCATCATCCGCGGCGCGAACATCTACCCGCGCTTCGACACGAACTCGCGCGTCCAGTACCGCCCCATCCTCGCGCTTTCGCACGGAAGCGATCTCTCGACGAAGGGACTCTTCCTCAACGACAAGTGGGATTTCAACAACCACTGGAGCTTCAACCTCGGCGTTCGCTACGACAAGAACGATGCGGTCGACGCCAGCGGCAACACCGTCTCCGACGACAGCGCGTTCAGCCCGCGCCTCGGATTGATCTACGACCTCCGCGGCAACGGCAAGTACCGCTTCAACGCCAGCTACAGCCACTTCGTCACCAAGATCGTCGACGGCAACGTCGGCGGCGCGGCGGCCGGCGCGGGCGTTCCCGCCCTCTTCAACTATCGCTACACCGGACCGCTGGTGAATCCTGCCGGAACTCCAGCCGATCAGCTCGTGCCGACGCAGGCCGCGCTGGCCATCCTCTTCAATTGGTACAACAGCCTGACCGACGCGCAGAAGACCGCCGCACTCGTCAGCTCGTCGATCCCCGGCTATACGACACAGATCCTCGATCCGATCGCGTCGCCGTTCGTGCGTGAGATCGTTCTCGGTTTCGGCACGCAGATCGGTTCGCGCGGTTTCGCACGCGCCGACATCATCGACCGCAAGTGGGACAACGCGTATCAGACGCGCGTCGATCTCGGCACCGGACGTTTCACCGCGCCGAACGGCGCCACCGGCGATCTGGCCACGCTCATCAACGACGACGGCTTCATCGACCGCACCTACAAAGCAGTGCAGCTCAACGCTCAATGGAGTCCGAGCCGCTTTAACGTCGGCGGTGGCTACACATGGTCGAAGCTCGAAGGGAACGACATCCCCGAGGGCGACGGCACCGCTGGTGTGCCGAATGGGTTTGGCTACTTCTACCCCCAGTATCTGAACTACGAGAACCGCGCGCCGGACGGATACCTCAACGGCGATCAGCGCCATCGCCTCCGCGCGTGGGCGGGCTACGACGTCCCGTTCCCCATCGGCAACCTGAACGCCACCGTTCTGCAGTCGTATGACTCCGGCCGCGCGTATTCAGCAGTCGGCAACATCAACGCCGGTCCACTCAGCCCGGCCACGGGATACACCGGCGTCCCCGCGAATCCGGGATATCTGCTCTCTTCGATCGGCGACTCGCACTCCTACTACTTCGGCGCGCGTGGCTCGTTCCGCACCGAGGCCGTGAAAGCGACCGACCTCGCGCTCAACTACTCGCTGCCGATCCACGGGATCGAGCTGTTCGCGCAGGGACAGGTGCTCAACGTCTTCAACGCCGACGGCGTGAACGACATCTATCTCGCGCGCATGGACTTCACCGTCAACACGCGGCGCACCGGACTCACGATCCCCGGCACGACGACGAATGCCTTTGCAGCGTTCAACCCCTACACGGACAAACCGAAAGAGTGTCCGCAGGGAACGAGTCTGCAGGGATGCTTCGACATGGGCGCGAACTATCAGTTCGGCCCGAACTTCGGCAAAGCGGTCAGCAAGGACGCGTATCAGTCTCCGCGGACGTACCGTTTCGCCGTCGGAATCCGTTTCTAGCGTTCTTCGCGCCCCTGGTGAGAAGCGATGCGAAGGCCCCGGCCCGAGTGGCCGGGGCTTTCCATTTGGGCCGGACTCTGCCAGCATAGCCCTCCGCGGCGAGGTCCAAGCCGCGCAATCGTTCGCTTCTTTGTACGGAACACAACGGATTCTTGGAAGTTCGGGGTGTGTCCGCTGGAGCGCAATACCTCTAAACCGAACTTGCGCTGCGACTTAGTTTCCGGCGCGGGAACGGCTGAAGGGTTGCACTGGCGGCGGGCAACCTCAATCGTCCACACAGGGGGCGGATCAGGCCGGCCCCTTTTACGAACATCACCAGGAGGAAAGATGGGCAAAAGAAGTTTCATTCTCATCGGATTGCTGCTGATCGTGGCCGCGAGCGCTTTTGCGCAGACGACCGCGAACATCAGCGGTACGGTCATGACGGAGAACTCGCCGCTTCCGGGCGCCACCGTCACGATCACGTCGCCGAACATGCAGGGCTCGCGCACCAGCGTGACCGGCGACGGCGGCGGCTACTCGTTCGCAGGCGTCCCGCCGGGCGAATACACCGTCAAGATCGAGCTCGAAGGCATGCAGACCGTGACCAAGAGGGTCACCGTCGGTGTCGGCCAGACCGGCAAGGCGGATGCAGACCTCAAGGTCGCTGTCGTCAACGAGGCCATCACGGTCACGGCCGCGGCTCCGACCGTCCTCGAGACCCCGTCGGTCTCGGCGAACGTCACGAGCGATCTCGTCGACGAGCTCCCGATGGCGCGCACCGTGCTCGCCGCCGCGCTGCTCGCCCCGGGCGTCAACGACAACACGCCGTCGGCCGGTCAGCTCTCGATCTCCGGCTCGCCCGGCTATGACAACCTGGTCATGGTCAACGGCGTTGCCATCACCGAAAACGTGCGCCACCAGGCGCTCAACCTCTTCATCGAAGACGCCGTCCAGGAGACAACGGTTCTCACGGGCGCGATCAACGCCGAGTACGGCGGCTTCACCGGCGGCGTGGTCAACTCGATCACGAAGTCGGGCGGCAACGAGTTCTCGGGATCGTTCCGCGACAGCTTGACGAACCCCAACTGGCAGGAGCGCACGATCGGTCAGCGCGCCGCCAACACGCAGCTTCTCGACAAGCTCAGCTCCGTGTACGAGGGAACGCTCGGCGGATACGTGATGAAGGACCGCCTCTGGTTCTTCGGCTCCGGCCGCATGACCAAGTCGGACCAGCAGCGCTCGCTGCGCGCCGTTCCGGCGGGAGACGCCACCAGAGCGTCGCTGCCGTTCACGACGTCGACGGACGAGAAGCGTTACGAGATCAAACTCACCGGTCAGGTCACCTCGCGCCACAACCTCGCCGCGTCGTACTTCAAGTCCGACTCGACGCAGACCGGCGCCGTCTTCACCACCACGTCCTATGACCTCGAGCAGCTGAGCGGCCGCACGGACCCGCAGGAGCTGAAGACGGTCTTCTACAACGGCGTGCTCACCAACAACTGGCTCATCGAAGCGCGCTACAACACGATGGACTGGGGCGTCGCCAACGGCAACGGCTCGCAGTTCACCGACTTCGTGCGCGGCACGATCGTCCGCAACCGCGCCGACGGCAATGCCCGCTGGAACTCGCCGACGTTCTGCGGCGTCTGCGACAAGGAAACGCGCTCGAACGACGGACTGTCGCTCAAGAGCCACTACTTCCTCAGCGGCAAGGGCATCGGCAACCACGACTTCGTCGGCGGCGTCGAGCGCTTCTCCGAGCACCGCTTCGCGAACAACTATCAGTCCGGCTCCAACTTCCGCTTCTTCGTCAACAGCGCCCAGCGCATCAACGGCGTGATCTATCCGACGATCCTCCCCCCGGGCGGCACCGTCACCCCGGCCCAGGCGGCATTCGCCGTTTGGACGCCGATCTTCACGCTGCAACAGAATGAGAGCGATCTCGCCAGCGACGGCGCGTTCATCAACGATCGTTGGGACTTCAACTCCAACTGGAGCTTCAGCCTCGGCCTTCGCTATGACCGCAACAACGCTACCGACGGAACCGGCAACAAGGTTTCCGACGACAGCAAGATCACGCCGCGCCTCAGCGCGACCTGGGATCCGACGGGCAACGGCCGCCATCGCATCACCGGCTCGTTCTCGCAGTACTCCTCGCGCATCGTCGACGGTCCCGCGACCTCGGCGTCGTCGGGTGGGAACCCCGGCTACATCTATTACGCGTATCGCGGACCGGCGATCAACCCGGCCGGCACCCCGGTCGACCAGCTCGTCAACACCCGCGCCGCCCTGGCGCTGGTCGAAGCCTGGTTCAACAGCCAGTGTGCGAACCCCGGCCCGACCAACCCGCTCTGCACGAGCAACCTCTCGCTGCTCCGTCCCGCCAGCGGCCACTCGGTCCCGGGCTACGACAACCGCATCGACAGCGCGCTCGGTTCCCCGTACGTAGAAGAAATGACGATCGGCTACGGCGCCCAGTGGCGTCCGAACGTCGTCACCCGCGTCGACCTCATCTCCCGTAACTGGAAGGACTTCTATGCCTTCCGCGTCGACTCCTCGACGCCGCAGCAGACCGATCCCCTCGGAATCGGCCATGACGTCGCCATCGTCGAGAACAGCAACGACATCAAGCGCGAGTACCGCGGCATCCAGTTCACCGGTGCCTGGACTCCGCGCCGCTTCAACGTCGGCCTCAACTACACGTACTCGACGCTCAAGGGCAACGACGAGCAGGAGTCGGCCACCAGCGGTACGGTCGGCAACTCTCCGAGCGACATCTTCTATCCGGAGATCAGCAACTACGCGAATCGTCTGCCGATCGGCTACCTCGCGCAGGATGAGCGTCATCGTGCCCGCGGTTGGGTCGGCTACGATGTTCCGTGGCCGCACTTCCTCGGTGGTCTGAACATCTCGGTCCTCGAGACGTTCGACTCCGGCCTCCCGTATTCGGCCGTGCAGACCATCGACGTCAGCCCGTACTTCAGCAAGTACCTGACGTCGAGCTCGCACTACGTTGCGGCGCCGTCGGGCCGCACCTATTACTTCAGCAAGCGTGGTGAGTTCCGCCTTCCGGACATTCACACCACCAACCTCGCGCTGAACTACCGCCTGCCGATCCACGGCTTCGAGCTGTACGGCACCGCGGAAGTTCTCAACGTGTTCAACAACGACGAGATCACCATCCCGGTCACGACCGTGGCTACGGCGGCGACTTCGTCGAACTTCGCCGCGTTCGATCCGTTCACGGACACGCCGAAGGAATGCGCGCAGGGTACGCCCGGTGCGACCTGCAAAGCCCAGGGTGCGAACTGGCAGAAGAGCGCCGCTTTCGGAACCGCTTCCAGCGCAACGTCCTATCAGGCGACGCGCACGTGGCGCTTCCAGGTCGGCTTCCGCTTCTAATCCCTACCCCAATCGTTGTACAAGAAGCCCCGGCCGCAAGGCCGGGGCTTTTTTCTTTCGACATGAAACGCTACGCGATCCTCTTCTGCACGCTTCTCGCGCTGACCGCATGCCGCAAGCGCGAAACGATCGTCGCCTCACGCGCGCCGGTGATCCTCATCTCCATCGATACGCTGCGCGCCGATCACCTGCCGATGTTCGGCTATCGCGGCGTCGAGACGCCGAACCTCGATGCATTGCGCGCCGACGGGATCCTCTTCACCAACGCCTTCGCACACGTGCCGCTGACGCTCCCCTCCCACACGACCGTGCTCACCGGACTGCTCCCTCTCACGAACGGCGTGCGCAACAACATCGGCTATCAGCTCGACCCCAAGGTTCCGACGATGGGATCGATGCTGCACGACGCCGGATACGACACCGGCGCCGCGGTCTCCGCGTACGTGCTCCGCGGCAGCACAGGCTTGCGCTCGATCTTCGACTACTACGAGGACGCGATCGAGAATCGCCCCGGCACCGCGACCGGTTCGCTGCAACGCCCGGGCAACGTCACCGCACAATTCGCGAAGCAGTGGATCGATCAGCGGCTTGCAACGAACAACGACAAGCCGTTCCTCTTCCTGCTCCATCTCTTCGAGCCGCATTCGCCCTACGAGCCACCCGAGCCGTTCCGCACGCGGTACGCGAGCGTCCCCTACGACGGTGAGATCGCCGCCGCCGATGCGATCCTCGGCGACTTCATCACCGATCTCAAAGCGCGCGGCGTCTACGATCGCGCGATCATCGTGTTCTTTTCCGATCATGGCGAAGGGCTCTCGCAACACGGCGAGACCGAGCACGGGATCTTTCTCTACCGCGAGGACATTCACGTCCCGCTCGTCGTGAAACTCCCCTCGAACGAGCGCGCCGGCGAGACGATCGCCAATCCGGTTGGCCTCATCGACATCCTGCCGACGATCGCTCAGCTCACCGGCGCGAAACCGCCGGCGAAGCTCGATGGCGTCTCGCTGCTCGCTTCGACCGCGGAACGCCGCATCTACAGCGAGACTCTCTATCCGCGCATCCACCTCGGCTGGAGCGAACTGCGCTCGCTCGAGAACGAACGGCATCACTACATCCAGGCTCCGCGCCCCGAGCTCTACGACATGCAGGCCGATCCCGAGGAAACGAAGAACATCCTCGCCGACGAGCGCCGCGTCTTCAACGCCATGAAGACGGAGCTGTCGCGTTACGGTACCGAGGTCACGCTTCCAACGCACATCGATCCCGAGGAGGCGAAGAAGCTCGCCGCCCTCGGCTATCTCGGTTCGACGCAACCCGCGGCTGCCGGCCCGCTTCCCGATCCCAAAGACCGCATCGGCGAGATCGCCGACATGACCCGCGCCGTCACGCTCGCGCACGAAGGGCACGACCAGGAAGCGATCGCATTGTTCCGCGCGATCCTGGCGAAGAATCCGAAACTCTCCGACGGCTGGAACGAGCTCGGACTCACGTTCGAAAAACTCGGTCGCTTCGAAGAAGCCTCCGAGGCCTATCGCTCCGGCATCGATCACGCGCCGGAGCTCGCCGGCGAGTTCGCGCTCTCGCGCGGCAGCATGCTCCTCAAACTCGGCCGCTACGACGAAGCCGTCAAGCACGCCGACCTCGGCGAGAAAGCGAATCCCGCGCAAGCCCATCTCCTCCGCGCCCGCGTCGCCCTCTCGCGCAACGACTTCCGATCCGCCGAGACCGAAGGCCGCGCCGCGAACAACGCGGACGGAGCCGTGATCGTGGCGCAGTCGCTGGCGTCCCAGGGCCGCCTCACCGACGCGCTGCAGCTCATCGACGCCACCGAAGCCGTCGAATCCCGCGATGCCGTGCGCGGCGACGTCCTCGCCCGCATGGAACGCTACCCCGAAGCCATCGAGGCCTTCCGCAAAAACATCGCCGCCTTCCCCCTCGACCTCAACGCATACGCGAAGCTCGCCATCGTCTACGCACTCCAGGATCGCGTAAACGACGCGCGCGCAGTCGTCGACGAGATGCTCCGCAAGAGCCCGACCGAAGAAGCGCGCAAACTCGCCGCGAAGACTCGGCGAGAACTGCGCTTGTGATGTGGACCGAAGCCAACAGCGACAAGCATGTCATCCCAATGGCCTTAACTTAAGGGCGGGAGGGTGTGATGGGACGATCACGAAAAGACGGGGAGATCGTTGGGCTTGGGGTGCTGGATACCGAGTTTCCGCTGCGAGATGTGCAACAGATCTTGCGGGAGACGAACCGGGAAAGTCGGCGCAAGCGAAAACTGCCAGCCTCGATGATGGTGTACTACGCGATCGCTTTAGGTTTGATGGCCAGCGTTGGAGCACGGCAAGTGCTGCGGCATTTGCTGGACCAAGTGCGGGAAGACGAAGTGGTTGGTGGTCCTTTGGCGACGGAAGCAGCCATCACCAGAGCTCGGCAGCGGTTGGGAGTCGAGCCACTCAAAGAGCTGTACGAACGATTCGTGAAGCCGCTCGCCCAGAAGTGGTTGAAGAGCGCATGGTATCGGACGTGGCGCGTGGTGAGTCTGGACGGGAGTACGCTCCGTGTGCTGGATACCGACGCCAATGAACGTCGATTCGGGCGGCCGTCTGCCAAGCGAGGCACGGCTGCCTATCCTCAACTGCGGTTGGTCGGGTTGCTCGAGAACGGAACACGGATCATGTTCGCTGTTGCCATGGGTGCTTACCGCGTAGCCGAGAACACTCTGGCACGGCTGATCGTGACCAAACTCAGCAAGGGAATGCTCTGTCTTGCGGATCGTGGATTTTTCGGCTATGAGCTATGGAATCAATCAGTTGCAACGGGCGCCGATCTGCTATGGCGTATCAAGTCAACGATCAAACTCGGGCAGATACAGCGCTTGCCTGATGGGTCCTATCGCGCCTCGCTTCGTCGAGGTCAGGTGGTTCGCCTCATTCAGTTCACACTCACCTTCAAACAGACCGGCAAGCGCGAACACTATCGACTCATCACCACCATTCTGGATCACCGAAAGGCTCCCGCCTCCGAGTTGGCCATGCTGTATTCAAAACGATGGACCATCGAGACGATGCTCGACGAGTTGAAGGTTCGCATCGGCGGGCCAAAATTGCTGCTCCGCAGTGCCACGCCCGATTTGGTCGAACAGGATGTTTACGGCTTGCTACTCGCCCACTTCGGCGTTCGTCACGAGATGCTCGGCGCGGCACGCGAACACAACGACGATCCAGCCGAGTATTCCTTCGTCAACGCACTCCACGTCATCATTCGACGCCTTCCTGAGATGGTTTCTTTTTCCCCCTCAGCAGAGGCAGCGCTGCCGTGAGCACATTCATCGCGAAATTCGAGAGGTTCGTGTCCGCTACCGTCCCCATCGTCATTACCCGCGCGGAGTCAAACACAAAGCCAGCAGCTTTCCCATCTTCAACCGCACCCAACGCCGAGCTCTCACTTTCCTCGAACAGCCCGTACTTGCCTTAAGTTAAGGCCATTGGCATGTCATCCCGAGCGTAGCGAGGGACCTGGGGGACGGGCGGCACAACGCTCATGTTGCGCTCCACCACCACCCAGGTCCCTCGCTACGCTCGGGATGACATGTTGATCAACCGCTCGTCTTGCGAAGAAATTGACGCCAGCCACCGCGCTCAGAATGACGATCTTTACAACCCGTCTTGCGCGATCAGATACGCAAGCGCGGCCAGCGCCGCGGTGTTCTGCGCGAGCGCTTTCGGGTCGACCTTGTCGAGTGTGTCCGCGGGGGTGTGGTGGAAATCAAAGTAGTGGCGCGGATCGGGGACGAGGCCGAAGCCGGGGACGCCGGCGTCGGTGAGGGGTGAGGTGTCCGCGCCGGTGTGCTTGGAGCTCTCGAAGTACATCGTCGCGATGCGGCTCAGGATCTTCGCGCGGACTTTCAGTGCATCGAGCTCTTTGCCGTCGAGCGTGGTGATGAAGCCGACCGGCGGCGCGGCGCCGGCGTCGGTCTCGATGACGGCGACGTGGTGGCGCAGCGCTTCCTTCTTCGCGACGTCGTCGAAGTAGGCATGCCCGCCGCGCAGTCCGTTCTCTTCGTTCATGAACAGCACGCCGCGAATCGTCCGCTTCGGCTGGATGCCGAGCTCTTTAAGCGTGCGTAGCGTCTCCATGACCATGGCCACGCCGGCGCCGTCGTCGATCGCGCCCGTGCCGAGGTCCCAGGAATCGAGGTGACCGCCGATGAGCACGACGTCATCGGGGCGCTCGCTGCCGCGGATCTCCGCGATCACGTTCGCCGATTCCACGTCGGGCAGCGTCTTTGGCGTGAGCACGAAGTGCATGCGGACGCGCTCACCCTTCGCGATCAGCCGGTGCACGAGCTCCGCATCCTCGGTGGTCATCGCCGCGGCGGGGATCTTCGGCTGCTTCTCGTCGTAGCGCATCGCGCCGGTGTGCGGCGTCCGCAGCGACGCCGAGGCAACGGAGCGAACGATCGCCGCAACTCCGCCAAACTCCGCGGCGCGACTCGCGCCGGTTCCGCGAAACACCACGGCCTTGCCGTAGGCCTCGAACGCGCGGCCGCGCTCGATGAGGTCCATGTCCATCGGGCTGTTGTAGAAAACGATCTTGCCCTTGATGCCCGCGCGTCCCAATTTCTCGAGCTGCTCGAACGACGTGATCTCCACGACATCCGCGGTGATCCCCGTCGCCGGCGTCGCCACGCTGCCGCCGAGGGCGGTGAGCACGATCTTCTGATTGTTGTGCGAGACCAGCCGGCCTCGCTCCTCGCCGCGCACCCAGTGCGGAGACATCATCTTCTGATTGCGGACGTCGATGCCCCAGTCGCGAAACTGCTTCGTCGTCCACTTCACGGCCATCTCGGCGCTCTTCGATCCCGAGGGCCGCGGACCGATGTTGTCAGTCAGGTACGCCAGCGTGTCGAAGCCCTGCGAGTGCGCGAGGATCGTATCGATGATGCGCTGCGCGTTCGCGTCCGTCGTCTGGGCGAACGAACTGAGGGTCAGGACGAGAGCCGCGGTCGTGATCAGAAATCGCATGATTGGCAATCGGTTGTCAGTTGTCGGTTGTCTGCGGTTTTACGAGTGACGCTGCTGTCGGACAAACAACTGGTTGCCGTCGTTGCTGGCGGTCCGGGGGATGCATCCCCAGACAACCAGCAACCGACAACCAGTAACCGGAGTGATGTGGCGGCGATTAGCCGGCACATCACTCCGTGTCGATTTGCGCGCTTTGCAGGTGTCCCGAGTAGTCGATGTAGATCGACTTCCACTCCGAGAACACATCGATGCCGGCCACGCCGGCTTCGCGATGGCCGTTGCCCGTTTCCTTCATGCCGCCGAACGGCAGATGCACCTCGGCGCCGATCGTCGGGGCGTTGACGTAGAAGATGCCGGTGTACATGTCGCGCATGGCCACGAAGGCCTTGTTCACGTCGCGCGTGTAGATCGAGGACGACAGGCCGTAGCGCACGCCGTTGCCGATGGCGATCGCTTCTTCGAACGACTTGCAGCGGATCACCGCCGTCACCGGCCCGAAGATCTCTTCCTGCGCGATGCGCATGTCCGGCGGTCACATCCGCGAACACGGTCGGCTCGTGGAAGAAGCCCTTCGCGTAATCGCCATCCGTCAGCGTCGTTGCCGCCGGCGACGATTCGCGCGCCTTCTTCCTTGCCGATCTTCACGTAGCTTTTGACGGTCTCGAGCTGCGACTTCGACACGCTCGGTCCCATCTGCACGTTCGGATCGAGGCCGTTGCCGACGCGCAGCGACTTCGCGCGGCCGGCGAGCTTCTCGACGAACTGGTCGTACACCTTCTCGTGCACGACGATGCGCGAGGCCGCCGTGCAGCGCTGGCCGGTCGTGCCGAACGCGCCCCACAGCGCGCCATCGACGGCGAGATCGACGTCGGCGTCGTCCATCACCATGATCACGTTCTTGCCGCCCATCTCGAGATGCACGTGCTTGAACGACGGCGCGCAGGCGACGGAGATGTCGCGGCCGACTTCCGTCGAGCCGGTGAACGAGATCACACGCACGTCCTGATGCTTGGTCATCGGCTCGCCGACCTGACGTCCGCCGCCCGTGACGACGTTCCACACGCCCTTCGGCAGTCCCGCTTCCTCGAAGGCCTCGGCGAGCATGACCACCGACAGCGGCGTGAGCGAGGCCGGCTTGATGACGACGGTGTTGCCGCAGATCAGCGCCGCCATCCCCTTCCAGGCCGGAATGGCCATCGGGAAGTTCCAGGGCGTGATCAGACCGGCCACGCCGAGGGGCATGCGCACGGCCATGTTGAACTTGTTGGCGAGCTCGGACGGCGTCGTCACGCCGAACAGCCGGCGTCCTTCGCCCGCGGCGAGAAACGCCATGTCGATCGCTTCCTGAACGTCGCCCTTGGTCTCGTCGACGACCTTGCCCATCTCGCGCGTCATCTCGCGCGCCATCTTGTCCTTGTCGCGCTTCAAGATGTCGCCGACGCGATAGAGAAACTCGGCGCGCTTCGGCGCGGGCGTGAGGCGCCACGAGTCATACGCCTTCTGCGCCGCAGCAACCGCGGCGTTCAGATCCTCGGCACCCGATTCCGGGAAAATGCCGATCAGATCATCCTGATTGGCCGGATTGCGATTCTCGAACGTCTTGCCCGAGTGCGACTTCACCCACTGTCCGTCGATGTAGTTCGAATACTCGCGCGTCTCGCGAAGCGCATGGGTTTTGGCGAATGTGTTGGTGTCGATTGCAGTCACTGATTACCTCCGGTTGGATGCTTACAGGCTCAGAGGCTCATTGGCTCAAAGGCTCACAGCACGTCCTATGAGCCTGTGAGCCTCTACGCCTGTGCACCTCTACTTGGCTTTTGCAGGTGGCGCCGGCTCGTCCTTCGGCACCTTCGACCCCATGTCGACGTTGCCGCGGAACTTGGCGCCCTCGGCCACGACAATTTTCGGCGCCTTGATGTTCCCGTCGACGGAGGCGCTGGCCACCAGCTCCACTTTATCGTCGGCGGAAATGTCGCCGGTCACCTTGCCTTCGACGACGACGTTTCGGGCGTGCACGCTCGCTTCGATGCGCGCCTTCGTGCCGACGCGCAGGTCGCTCGTCACATTGATCTTCCCGCGTACGGTCCCTTCGACCGTCACCAGCTCGGAGCCGCTGACGGTTCCGTCGATGACGATGTTCGGGCCAATGAACGTTCCCCCCGGCTGCACCGGCGCGGAGCCGGATCGGGTGTCATTGCGTGGAGCGGGAGGAGCGGGATCTTTCGAGAACAAAGCCATGGGTCTCCCTCAGAAAATCGGGGGCGAAGCATAGCAGACCCGGTTCGGAGCTGGCAGCTCTCAGCTGGCAGCTCTCAGGAGTGAGCTAATCCTCTCCTCCGAGACGTGCGTTGTTTGCAGGAGCGCAACAACGCAGCGCGGTTTCGCTCCTGCCAGCTGAGAGCTGCGAGTTGCCAGCTACGCTACACTGCGCCCGTTTCAACGCCGGAGCGCGTCAGTCGTACTGAGAAGGGGATTCTGCGAACGTGCAACGCAAAGCTACCGCTTTCCTGATCGTTCTCGCTCTCGTCTGCTGCAAGGGACGTGGCGGCAAGGACACGCAATACAAGACCGAGAAGGTCGACCGCGGCACCGTCACCACGACCGTCACCGCGACCGGAACGCTCTCCGCCGTAACGACCGTGCAGGTCGGCAGTCAGGTCTCCGGCGTCATCGCCCGCCTCTACGCCGACTTCAACAGCAAAGTCACGAAGGGACAGCTCCTCGCCGAGCTCGATCCGACGCCGTTCGAGGCCCAGGTCGCGCAGCGCCGCGCCGATCTCACGCAGGCGCAGGTGCAGGCCGATGACACGCGCATCAAATACGATCGCCAGCGGCGCCTTCTCGCCGCGGGTCTCGCCGCGCAGGCCGACGTCGACGGCGCGGAAGCGCAGTACAAATCGGCGCGCGCGCAGACCGCGCAGGCGCAGGCCGCGCTGAGCCAGGTGCTGACGAACCTCCGCTACACGAAGATCAACTCCCCGATCGACGGCATCGTCGTCGATCGCCAGTACAACGTCGGCCAGACCGTCGCCGCATCGTTCCAAGCGCCGACGCTCTTCGAGATCGCGCAGGATCTCACGAAGATGCAGGTGCAGGCTGACGTCGATCAGTCCGACATCGGCCGGATCAAAGTAGGACAGATCGCCCGCTTCAACGTCGATGCGTATCCCGAGGACGAGTTCCGCGGACGCATCGCCCAGATCCGCTACAACGCGCAGGTCAATCAGAACGTCGTCACCTATCCCGTCATCCTCGAAGCTCTCGAATCCGGAAGGACGCCTGCGCCCGAAGATGACCGCGAACGTCAACATCGACACGGCCACGGTGCCGAACGTCCTGCGCATTCCGAACGCCGCGTTGCGCTTCAAGCCGCCGACGGAAGAAGGCGCGTCGAAATCCGCGACCGGAACTTCCGGCAGCGGCGATGCCATGCAGCGCATGGGACGCGCGGGCGGCGGCGGGCTCGCCGGCGCGGCCGGCAGTCTTCCGGGCGGCGGACGCCGCGCGCGCGGCGGACCGAAGCCGTCGACGGTCTACGTCCTCGATGAGAACAAGAAACTGAAGCCCGTGCAGATCCGCACCGGCATCACCGACGGCCGCTACACGCAGGTCATCTCCGGCGATCTGAAAGAAGGCGACGGTGTCGTGGTCGGTCTCGCGACCGCGAAAGTCGAAGGACCTCCGCCGATGGGCGGCACGGGCGGCGGACCGGGCGGCGGCGGACAACGCGGCGGCGGCCGGAGAGGTTAGCGTGGCGCGCGTCATCGATATCCACGACCTCACCAAGGTCTACAACCTCGGCGAGGTGGACGTTCGTGCGCTCGACGGCGTCGACGTTTCCGTCGAGGAGGGCGAGTTCATCGCCATCATGGGTCCGTCCGGCTCCGGCAAGTCGACGCTGATGAACATCATCGGCTGCCTCGATCGTCCGACCGACGGCACGTACGTCCTCGACGGCGCCGACGTCTCTTCGCTCAGCCGCGATCAGCGCGCCATCATTCGCAACGCGAAGATCGGCTTCGTCTTCCAGAGCTTCAATCTCCTCGCGCGCACGTCGGCGCAGGAAAACGTCGAGCTGCCGCTGCTCTACGGCGACCTCGCCTGGTCGCGGCAACATCGCCACACCGCCGCGCGCGAATCGCTGCGTCGCGTCGGTCTCGCCGGCCGCGAGGGTCATCACCCGTCGCAACTTTCCGGCGGCCAGCAACAGCGCGTCGCCATCGCCCGCGCGCTCGTCACCGATCCGGCGATCCTCCTCGCCGACGAGCCGACCGGCAACCTCGACTCCCGAACCTCCGTCGAGATCATGGGGATCTTTCAGGAGCTCAACGACGAAGGCAAAACGGTCGTCCTCATCACGCACGAGCCCGACATCGCGCAGTACGCCAAACGCGTCGTCCACGTCCGCGACGGCAAGATCGAAAAGGACGAACGGATCGAGCAACATCGCGTCGAACGGAGCGGAATCGCCGCGCCGGTCGCACCGGTGACGAGATGAGCTCGCAGCTGGCAGCTCTCAGCTCGCAGGAGAAGCTGAGAGCTGCTAGCTGAGAGCTGAGAGCTAAAAAAATGCGCAACTCCCTGATTCGCCTCGGCAACATCACCGATCGTCGGATTGAAGGCGATCGCCCGCAACAAGATGCGCTCGCTCCTCACCGCGCTCGGCATCGTGATCGGCGTCGGCCTGCGTGATCGTCGTCGGTCGCGATCGGCGACGGGCGTCGCCGCCTCGGTCAACGAAACGATCAACTCCCTCGGCTCGAACTTCATCATGATCATGCCCGGCGCCGCGACGACCGGCGGCGCGCGCATCTTCACCGGCATCGTCGACACTCACCGAGGATGACGCCGAGGCGATCAAACGCGAAGCGGCACGCCGTCGTCGTACGTGTCGCCGCAACTGCGATCGAACGGCCAGATCGTCGCCGGTGAGCTGAACTGGTCAACGCAGATCTTCGGCGTCGGCATCGACTGGCCGATCATTCGCTCCTGGAACGTCAGCGAAGGATCGTTCTTCACCGAAGGCGACATCCGCGCCGGCGCGAAAGTCGCGGTGCTCGGCGCGACCGTCGCCGAGAATCTCTTTCCCGGCGGCGACGCCGTCGGCGCAGACGATTCGCATCAAGAACGTCCCGTTCAAAGTCGTCGGCGTGCTGGAGCGCAAAGGCGGCAGCATGATGGGGCAGCGATCAGGACGACCAGATCGTCGCGCCGTACACGACCGTGCAGAAGCGGCTCATGGGACAACAGCGCTTCGGAATGATCATCGCCTCCGCCGCGGCCGCGGATCAGGTGGAGGAACGCGCATGGATCAGATCGACGCGCTGCTCCACCAGCGCCACCGCATCCCGCCCGGCGGCGACGCCGACTTCATGATGCGCTCGCAGGAAGAGATGGCCCGCGCGCAGCAGCAGCAGGTCAGCTTCATGCGCTACCTGCTCCTCGGCATCGCCGTCGTCTCGCTGCTCGTCGGCGGCATCGGCATCATGAACATCATGCTCGTCTCCGTCACCGAGCGCACGCGCGAGATCGGCATCCGCATGGCCATCGGCGCGCGCGGCCGCCACGTCCTGCTGCAGTTCCTCTTCGAAGCGGTGACGCTCTCTCTCTTCGGCGGCCTCATCGGCGTGCTCCTCGGCGTCGGCGTCGCACGCGGGTTCGCGAAATTCGCGAACTGGCCGATGGTCGTCAACCCCAACTCCGTCGTCATCGCCTTCGCCGTCTCCGTCACCGTCGGCGTCTTCTTCGGCTTCTACCCGGCGCGCAAAGCAAGCCGCCTCGATCCGATCGACGCATTGCGGTACGAGTGAAGGGGCTGGGGGCTGGAGACTAGAGACTAGCGAAGCGCCGCCGCCTCACGCCTCCTTCGTCAAGCCCCTAGCCTCCAGCCCCCAGCCCCTTCGGAATACGTTCCGAAGTCCCGAGCTTTGAATCGACACATGCGGGGAACCCACGGCTGGGCGGAAGTATCGCGCGAGCGCAAGCGCGAGATCATCGAGGCCATCGCCTCGAATCGCGCGACGCGCGGGCCCGTGCATGCCGAGCTCGACCTCACCGATCGCTGCAACGTCGCCTGCTACTTCTGCAACCAGCAGGACCTGCGGACGAAGGAGTCCATCCCGCTGCCGAAGCTCACCGAGCTGATCGACGAGCTGGTCGAAGGAGGGCTCAAGTCGGTGCGTCTCTCCGGCGGTGGCGATCCTCTCTTCCATCGCGACGTGCTCCCGACACTGGACCATCTCGCGAAGCGCGGCGTCATCGTCGACAACCTGACGACGAACGGCGTCGCGCTGAACAACGAAGTCGCCAAACGGCTCGTCGAGAACAAGGCGCGCGAGGTGATCTTCTCGCTCAACGCCGTCGACGCGCCCGACTACGCGCGCATGCTGCAGGTGAAGCCGGCGCTCTTCGACAAGGTGCTGGAGAACGTCCGCAATCTCGTCGCCGTCCGCGGCGACTCGATCTACCCGTCGATCGTCGTGCAGTTCCTGATCGACAAGGGCAACGTCACGCGCCTCGTCGAGATGTACGACCTCGGACGCTCCCTCGGCGTCGACCGCGTCGCCATCAACGCCGTGCTCGAGATCCCGCTCGAGCGCATCGATCAGAACATCCTCCTGACGAAAGACGATCGCGAGATCGCCGAGCCGCTCGTCGAAGAGATCCTCCGCCGCGACCTCGGCGTCGGCATTCTGCAGATCGATTTCGCCGTGCAGGGCTGGAACGAAATGCTCGATGCCGTGCGCCGTCGCGTCGACTCACCGGCTTACAACATGTATCCGATCGCGCCCTCGTTCAAGCAGGAAAACGGCGGCTGCTTCTTCGCCTGGTACACCGCCGCCATCACCGGCAACGGCGACATCCGTCCCTGCTGCCTCCTCCTCAATCCCACCGTCAAGCCGCTCGGCAACATCCACGATGGCCAGACGTTTCAACAGCACTGGAACGGACCGGCGTTCACGAAGATGCGCGACGAAATGCGCGAAGTGCTTCTGACGAAACACAAGACGCCCTACTCGCCGCAGCGCTTCGAGATCATCAAAGAGCCCTGCGTCACCGACGGCCTCTGCTGGCTCAAGAACATGTACTTCCGAGGCGACGAACAGTTCTACGCCGAGCTCGATGAAGCGCTCACGAAGATGCGCAACAAAGAGATCCGCGTCCTCGGCTCCGATCGCGAGCGCAAACGTGCCACCATGCTCTTCGTCCAGAGCCACCCACGGGTGAAGAAAGCATGGGACTGGGCAAGGGAGAACAGCCGCCCCGCGCGACGGTTCCTCAAGTCGCGGTTGGGCTGGAACGTGACGGATTCGGTTTAGCCACTAAGGCGTAAAATGGCGTTCATGGATACGAGTCTCGAAAAAGATCAGATCCTCAGATCTGCCGGATTTCGGTACAACTTCGACCGGATGGCATACGTAGACCGCAAGGCCAAGAAGGTGATCAGCATCGAAGCGGTGGAGGATCATCCGGAAGAGTGGCTGAAACAGGTGATCGCCCAAACCAACGATACAGGCGATTGGCGATTCTATTTCGAGGAGCCGCCTACGGAGTCCGTCAGACAGGCATTTGTCGCCGAACTCGGATGATGGAAGTAAGAAGCGTAGAAGACCGGCTACGAGCCGAGTACTTCAATCTTCTGCCTGACATGCAGCGCACGCAAGTCGCGCTCGACGCTGAAATTCGTCATCGCCTGCTTCCGGTCATGATTGCACTCGACCGCTACGAACAGGTGCACGTCGTTTCGAGATTGAAAGGTTGTGAGAGCGCGGTCGACGCGTTACGTCGTAGACAGGAACCGCGTGATTTCGCCGAGGAGCGGGCTGATACATACTCCCTGTCCACTCTTCGGGACCTTGTGGGCTTTCGGATTCTCGTTTTTCCAAGCAGCCGCATTGCGCGAATCCATTCTGAGTTGAGCCCTCTCCTGGAGGATTGGACGGCGGATCCTGTGCCAGCGAGCGACACCACGGATCCGCCGATCGCGCTGAAGTTCTTCGGTCACAGCGCACGTGCAGGCAGTCGGATCATGGCCGAGGTCCAAATCGTATCGAGCTTGATCGGCTCGTTTTGGGATGTCGAACACGCCGCTGTCTACAAGACCAGTCCGAAATTGCAGGGTGTCATGGCCTCTCTCAGCATGAAAAGTCGCTATCAAGCGGTCCTTGCCGCACTGCGCGACTTCGAGAACGAATTCGAATGTCTCATTCAAGAGCAACCACGATTCTGAAGCCTTCGGTTGTCAGTTGTCGGATTACCTCGTGGACAACTGGCAACTGACAACCGACAACCACTCTTCAACTGTTCGTCGCGTGTTTCCTCTGCGCGAGCTTGATCAAACAGAGCGACACGGCGAAGAACATCGTGTAGATGCTGACGATCGTCGCGGTCTCGCGAAAATCGTGAACGCTCCAGGAAACGCCGCGCTCATCCTTCATCATCTCGCCGGTCTTCTGGACCAGGTATTGGAGCGGGAATCCGATCGCGAGGAGCGCGTAGAACAGCACCGCCTGCAACGGATAGGCATCGGAGACTTGCGTTGGCTCGTCCGCGTCGTACTTTCGCAGATAGAGTGAGAACACCTGCAGGAAGACGTAGACGGTGAAGAACCATCCGAGATAGTTGGTGAGAGGCACTCCGAAATAGCCGCCGCCGTCTCGCCAGATCCATTGCTTGCTCAGCGTGGAGCTATCCGGATCGAAGCAGACATCCCAGCCCACCATCATGAACGACGCCGCGAACGGCACGACGAACGTGGTCAGCGCGTCCGCGCGCCGGCGCATCTGGCCGACGAGAATCGTGGCCAGGACCCACGAGAGGTACCCGGTCCCGTAGTAACCGGGCCCGATCAGCAGCGGCACGAGGAAGAGCTTCGGCCCCAACACCGCCGTGTAGTAGTAGTGCCCGAAGGGAAAGCCGGTGATGATGCTGAGGTTCTCGAAGAAATTGCTGATGACGAAGCAGATGACGAAGAACGCGATGGCGCCGCGCAGCTTGTACCGCACCACGCTGTGGACGAAGGCGAAGATCGCCGGCAGAAACACGGAGATGGAAACGTCCAGCAGCGGCGGCTGGACCATACCCAGGAGCGAGAACGGGATGTAGACGGCGTAAACGGCGAGAAGAATCCAGAGCGCGGTCAAAAAGTTCTGGCGGGTCACGCGAACCTCCATTTCGTCAGGCGAACATTGAGGCCACCCTGGGCGCGAACGAACCACGGCCTTTCACCGAGAAAGTGAGCCGGCCGAAGCCCGCACTTCGAATTGTTGGGAGCGGATTGTTGTCGAGAAGCTTGAACCTCGCGAACGAGGTTGTCCAGCTTTTTTCAGCTTTTACGCCTCGCTCGTTTTCCTCGTCGCATCGATCCACAGGTAGACACAGAGGCCGATGAACAACACCAGGGACACGAGCTGCGCCGTCTGGTCGTTGTCGAAGAACCAGGAGCGCCAGCGAAGATCCTCGATGTAGTGCTTGTACCAGCCAGGGATGCGCAGCGCGGCGCCGATCGTGCCGCCGATCGCACCGCCGGCCATCAGCCCCGAGGCGATGATCACACCGCGCTCGCGCACCGTGCGGCCGCGCGCGCCACCGACACGGTCGGAGCGCTTCGTGATCAGGTACGAGAGGAATCCACCGACCAGGGCCGGCGTGTTGAGCTCGAGGGGCAGGTACATGCCGAGGGCGAAGATCAATGCCGGCGCGCCGAGCATCTCCATCGACAGCGCGATCACCGCGCCGGCGGCGAAGAGAATGTACGGGATCGGCTGCCGGGTCATGAAGCCCGACACGAGCGCCTGCATGATCGACGCTTGCGGCGCGGCGAGGACCGGCCGGTTGTCTCCGGGCACGGCCACGCCGAACTGGAAGAGCTGCGCGAGAATGACGATCGTGAGGCCGACGGTGATCGCGGCGACCGCTACGCCGAGAAGGTTCATCTTTTCCTGTGCGTAGGGCGAGGAGCCGAGCCAGTAGCCGGTCTTGAGGTTAGTGATGGTTTGTCCCGAGACCGATAGGGCGGTGCAGACCATGCCGGCGATGGCCATGACGAAGAACATGCCCGTCGTGCCGGAGACGCCGAACTGCAGCAGCACGGTCGAGGAGATGATGATCGTCAGCATGGTCATGCCCGAGACCGGATTGCGCGCGGTCGTGGCGATCGCATTCGCGGCGACGGACGTGAAGAAGAACGAGAAGAGGAGCGTGAGCAGGAGGCCGAGGATCAGCACCGCAATCGTCGGTTTGAGCGTGCCGAAGAAGATGGCGATGCCGATCGCGCCGAGAATCACGCCGGTGAGGATGGTCATGACCGAGATGTCGCGATCGGTGCGCTCGCTGTGGGCCTGATGGTCGCCCTTGAACGCCTTGGCCGCGACGCTGAACGAGCCGGCGATCACGCGCAGCGATTTGATGATGCCGAAGATGCCGGCCGTGGCAATCGCGCCAACGCCGATGTAGCGCACGTACCAGCGATAGATCTGCGCCGGGGCCATGTCGGCGATCGGAATCTCGCCGGGATAGACGACGCCCGGAACGTGGCGGCCGATCATGAAGATCAGCGGGATGAGCGCGTAGTTCGCGACGATGCCGCCGGCGACGAGGATCATCGAGGAGCGAAGGCCCATCACGTAGCCGAGGCCCAGGATCAGCGCCTGGGCATCGAAGCGGAACATGATCTTGGTCTTGTCCGCGAGCGTGCGCATGGCCGGGATGAACTGGAAGTCGATCACTTCCTTCCAGACATTGAACGTCGTGGCGATGAGATCGAACACCGCGGCGATGCCGGTGGCTTTGAGCAGGAGCATGGCCTGCGAGCCGCCTTTTTCGCCGGTCGCCAAAACCTCGGTGATGGCCGTGGCTTCGGGGAATGGCAATCGCCCATGCATCTCTTGCACGAAGTAGCGCCGCAGCGGGATCACGAACAGCACGCCCAGACATCCGCCGGCGAGGCAGATGAAGATCGTCTGCACGGGATGCGGATTGACCTTGAGCGAGTAAAGCGCCGGAAGTGTGAAGATCGCGCCGGCGACGACGGAGCCGGCCGCGCCGCCGATGGTGGTGATGATGACGTTCTCGAGCACGGATGAGCGACGCGCGTAGAGGCGCGCCAGTCCGATGGCAAGAATGGCGATCGGAATCGCCGCTTCCATCACCTGTCCGACTTTGAGTCCCGAGTACGCCGACGCGGCCGTGAAGATCGCGCACAGCGGCACGCCCCAGAGAATCGCACGCCACGTGATCTCCGGCGGCGCCTGATCCGCCGGAACCATCGGAACGTATTCCTCGCCCTCGCTCAACGGAACGTAGGCGTTTTCGGGAAGCGATTTGGTCTCGACTGCATCCATGCGTACAACCTCCGGCGAGCGTTTTTGGCGTCGGGCTATGGTCTCACAGTCTCGCAGGCTCATTGGCTCATTGGCTCACAGGCTCAGTGGGTTCCGTGGAACCTGTGCGCCTGTGCGCCAATGAGCCTTTGAGCCTTCAAGCGTTCCACTTCAAAATCTGATCAATCGTCCGATACGAAACCGCGTGATACATCGGCCTCGCCTTCGCGTAGATCTTCCGCGCGCGCTCGAGACCTTCGGGCGTTTCAGCGAGCTTCTGGTAGAGCGGCTTGAGGAACTTGCGGCGGCCCTGGCGGAGGAGGAAGCGCTCCAGCGAGTCGTAGGCCGGTTCGTATTTGTGCTCGATTGCCTGCATGAGCCACTCGTGCAGGATCTCGGAGTTGCCGCTGGCGGTGAAGTGGAACGCGGAGTCGAGATCGGCCAGCTGCGCGAGGGTCAGATTCTTCGGCAGGTGGCGGAGGAAGTGGATCCACTCGTGCGTCGACCAGTGTGAGGCCGCGAGCTGCGCCGCCGGCGTGCCGCTCGTGAACGCGGTCGCCTGCGCTTCGACTTTCCTGAACGCGTCGGACGCGATCTGCGGCGCGTTCTCCGGAATGCCCGGCGCGTAGACCCACTGCTCGACACCGATACGATCCTCGGCGCCTTCGACTTTCGACAACAGATTCGCACGCAGATCCTCGAGGAACGCCGCGGTCGTCATCGAGTGGAACGCGTGACGGTCGAAGTAGTCGCGCAGGAACGCGTCCCAAACATCGCGGCCGACGGTCTCCTCGATGAGCCGCAGCAAGGAATAGCCCTTCTCGTACGCCAGCTTCGTCGCCGCGTCATCGGGGTCGCGATCGGCAAGATCGAGGAAGAGATGCGTGTCGCGCGCGGGAAGCTCGGCGACCGTCGCTTCGAGATCCTGATAGCCGAGGAGCGCGAGCATCTCCGAGTAATCGCGGCCGTAGACCGACTCCATGATCCGGCGCTCGAAGTAGACCGTGAACCCTTCGTTCAGCCAGAAATCGTTCCAGGTCGCGTTCGTGACGAGATTGCCCGACCACGAATGCGCGAGCTCGTGCGCGACGAGGCTGGTGAGCGAACGATCGCCCGCGAGAATCGTCGGCGTCGCGAACGTGAGTCGCGGATTTTCCATCCCGCCGAACGGAAAACTCGGCGGCAGCACGAGGACGTCGTACTGTCCCCAGCGATACGCCCCGTACAACTTCTCCGCCGCTTCGATCATCTTCGGCGTGTCGACGAGCTCGTACGCCGAGGCCTCGATCATCGGCTTCTCGGCCCAGACACCGCTGTTGTGGCTGAAGGAACGGAACTCGAGATCGCCCACCGCCAGCGCGAGGAGATACGCCGGAATCGGCTGCGGCATGCGGAAGTGATAGACCCCGTCGGCGCTGAGCGTCGTCGGATTCTCCGCGCTCATCACGGCGATGAGTCCGCGCGGCACGCGAATCGTCGCGTCGTATGTGATGCGCACGCCCGGCGAATCCTGGATCGGAACCCAAGTGCGCGCGAGAATCGCCTGCGACTGCGTAAAGAGAAACGGATCCTTCCCGCCCGCGGTCTGTTCGGGCGTGAGCCACTGCACCGCCGCGGCATCGGGCGACGAGGCGTAATCGATCTTCACTGACTTCGTTCCCGGACGCAGCGCGATCGTGAGCGGACTGCCGAGGTATGGCCTGGCTTCACCGATCGCGAACGTCGTCGGCTGACCGTCGTCGAGCGTCACGCGATCGACGACGAGACCGTTCGAGTCGAGCACGAGCTCCGCGGCGTCGCCGCTGGTCTCGATGGTCAGCGTCGCCGAGCCGGCGAGGCGCTTGTTCTCAAAGTCGACCGTGAGATCGAGCGCGAGATGGCGGACGACGGCCTCCTCGGGCCGGGCAAAGGAATGGATGTCGTTCATGAATCGCTCCGGAATCAGATCGCAGTCGCAGTTCGCAGACCGCAGGAGCGAAACCGACGTTTTCTGCTCGCCCTGCTTACCGCCAACTGCCTGCTGCATACTATCGGGAATGCCCTGCGATCACATCGGCGGACCGGAGCTCATCGAGATGGCGGAGCAGCACCTCCGCGAAACGGGCGTTCCGCCCGCGGAATGGCCGGGCCTACGCTTCCGATGGGGCGAGAATCTGGAAGGTTCGATGTGGGCGTCCGTCGTCATCGAGGTCGAGCGCCGCGGCGACCAATGGATCGTCGTCCGCCTCGATCGCAACCGCGAACGGATCGACGAAGTGGGTTTTCGTTCGGTGGGCAGTTCGCCGTAGCGTTCAGCGGAACGCTGTGCGCTTCTGTGTAGCGACGGCCGCCCTCGGCCGTCGGTTCACGCGCCAAACCGTGGCGTCACCCTGAACGATCCTCGTGCTGCTCGACGGCCGAGGGCGGCCGTCGCTACACAGAACCGTCGATACACAGAACCCGCGGTGGCTGCGCCCTGTCACTCCCTTGCCATCGTCCGCAACTCCGGCTCCGGACGCGGACGTTTCTTCGGACTGCGCAGCGGACGGCCGCCGTAGTTCTGCGCGATGTGCTGGACGAACGCGAGGGACGCGCCGCGAATCGCATTGCGCTCGGCGACGGAGACGCGATACGACGGCAGCGGCGCCACGCCGGAGAGCAGATCGTCGAATGACGGTTGCGTGCTGCGATCGTTGAACGCCGCCGACCAGTGCTCGAGCATTCCTTCGAGCGCGGGCATGAAGGCGAGGAAGCGCACCCACTTGTGATTGCTCCAGGTGAGCGTCACCTCGTCGGGAGGAGCGTCGCCGAAATGCGCGCGTAGCGTCGCCGCCGCTTCCTGGCCGCGCGCGGCGATGCTCTCGATCGTCGTCGCATCCATCGTCAGACGCAGGCCGCCTTCCTTCTGGCCGAGAAGCACGTGCGCGATGCGATCGCGTTGTCCGGGGAGATGCAGCAGCATGTTGTCGCGCCAGTTCTGCATCGTGTTGAAGATCGCGCCGAGGAAATCGGCCAGCGACGCGATCGGCGTCCACCACTCGAGAATCCCGTGCTTGTTCTTGCGCGGGACGTACGTCGTCTGTCCCTTCTCGTGATAGCGCGGCGTGTGCTCGGCGAGATTGAACGCGAACGTCGGCCAGCGCGGCAGCGGCGCGTCGAAGAAGTGGACCGGGAAGTTACTCGTGATCCCGCCGTCGGAGAACCAGCAGCGCTCCGGCGCGGGCGTCTCGTCGCGGCGTCCGTAATCGATGCACCAGAGCGGCACGGCGCTGAGCAGGATCGGAAAGCTGAGACTCATCCGCGTCGCCACGACGATCGGCAGATCGGCGGCGCGCGGAAGCGCATGCAGCGTCTCGCCGCCCGCCGTGCTGTGGCGCGCCGAATGATCGATCATCCACTGCACGACTTCCCGAGGAAACAGGCGCAGCATCTCGCGCTCGGCGAAGAAAAACTTCTTCGACGCGAACGGCAGACGATAAGGCCGGCCGTGCGTGAGATTCGTGGTCATCATCTCCAGATGAATCCCGGCCTGTTCGAGATCGCCGAACGTGAGAGGTCGCGTCACTCCCGCGACTTCGCAGATCTTGATCTCCAGCCAATCGACGAGCGCATCGCCGCTGCAGAGTGCGAAACCGTTCTTCGGTAACTCACGAACGACGGCGACCGCCGCTTCGATCGCCGCGGCGACGAAGAAGCCGATCGCGGTCACGAGCAGCGTCGCCAGCATCACCAGCGCCATGCCGAGTTTCGCAAACGACATCGCCTCGAGCGTGATGAAGAACGCGCCCACGGCGAGCACCATCCCGCCATAGCGATTGAAGTTTCGCGCGAGCGCCCGGGGCAACGCGCGCGGACTCTCGAGCCCCGCGATCGCGACGTCGAAAAGCGGCGCGGTCTTTTCAGACGGTTGAAAGAGCTGCAGCAATCGCGAGCGCCCGCTGCCTCGGTCGGTCTCGCCAAGATCGCTCGGCAATCGCGACAGAATTTCGAATCCCTCGCCGCTCCCCTGCTGCCGCCGATACTCCGCCGCCGCCGTGAGCGCCGCCGCGATCGCACCGGCCGACGTCCCGCCGATGCTCGAGAATTCGTACTCGCCCGCCAGCTCGCACACCGCCCGCGGATACACGATGCCGCTGGTGATGCCGCCCTTCATCACGAGATCGCATTTCTTCATAGAGGAATGATCGCACCCGCAGTTCGCGCCACAAGGACGGAGTTTCGCGAGTGCTAACCCCTCATCCGCCCCATCGCTATCGTTTGGGGCACCTTCTCCCCTCACGAGGGGAGAAGGGCAACCAAAGGGCGACCATCGCGAATCTGCTTCCGAAAACAGCGGAGGATCTGCCGTCTTGTTGCCCTCTCCCCGCGCCAGCGGGGAGAGGGGACTCAAACCGGCGCTGGCCGCCTGACAAACGACAACCGACCACCGACCACCAATCAAAACCCCGGAACCAAAACGTCCGCGATCTTCGCCACGTTCTTCACGCCCTGGCTCTTCATCCACTCCTCCGCGTTCGACGTGAGTGCGCGGCCTGCGTTGCCGCCGAGGAGCGTGCCGTGGCGCCAGGTCGTGGCGCTGGCGTAGAGGAGCATCTCCGACTTTTCGAAGCCGCGCGTCGCTCGCTCGAGGTGATCCATCGCCTCGGACTTCGCGCCGCGGACCGCGGACACGCCGGCGCGTAGCGCGAGCGCGAACGGCAGCGTCCAGGCCGATCTCCCCTTCTCGATCTCGCGCGCGTTGCGTTCCACGCGATTGAGCAGCGAATGATCGCGGCTGCCGATTGCCGCGGCCAGCGCGCAGCGTCCGATGAGGTGCAGCGCTTCGAGCTTCACGAACGGAATGCGCAGCAGGAACGACGCCTTCATCTGCGGCCAGCGCTCGTCCGAGCGACGCCAGGCCGGAGCCCAGCGCCCGCAATAGAGATCGATCTGATTCTCCGCGAACATTTCCAGGTAATGTTGGAAGTAGAAGCCCTGCAGCGACCAGTGATCCATCACCTGCCGCACCGCGCGGCGCGCGGCGTCGGGATCGTCGGCGGCCAGCCACATGATTCCCGGCCGGCACGACGGATCGAGCGCGGCGTAGAGATCGCCATGCTCTTCCGCTTCGCGGAGGCGTTGCGGCACGCGCTGCGCGAGCTCGCTCACCTCGCCGAGGTACATGCGCGAACAGAGCGAGTAATTGACGCTCGTGCTGATCTCCCACGACACGTTGGTGCACTTCTCGCGAAAGATTGCCTCGGCACCCTCGGCTTTCTGCGCCGCATCGCGGAACAGCCCGAGGTAGTAACTCTCCATCGAGCGCGAGAGCATCGACATCCCGATCAGATGCGGATCGGCGAGCGTGCGCGCTCCACGTTCCGCGCGCGCGATGAGCCGCTCCGTGTGCCGCTGACCCTTCTCGCCGCGACTGGAAGAGAAGCACGCCTCCGCGGCCAGCGCACGCGTCACGCGATGCGGCTCGCCGGCATCGAGCGCGAGTCGCACATGCAGCGGCTGAAAATAGGCGGCGCGGATGTTGTCGATCCGTCCGAGTCCGGTGATCAATCCCCAGCAGACGTCGATCTGCGTGAGCAGGCGTTGCGGGACGCGATCGGCCGGCCGTTCCGTCGTCTTCAAACCGCGCACGAGTAGCCGCAGCTTTCCGATGATGATCCCCAGCACCGCGCGGCGCGGCGTCTCCGGCAGCGTGAAGCCAACGGAATCGAGCACGGTGCGGATGAGACTCAGCCCCTGATCGACGTGGCCGGCGCGGAGCAATCCTTCCAGCGCGCGGCGGCGCAGTTCCAGCGCCTGCGTCGCGTCGACCTGCTCGGCCGCGCGAAGATAGTGCGGCGCCGCATCCGCGCCGCGGCCGCCGTTCGCCAGCGCATCGCCGAGCTTCGTGAGCAGCGACGCCGGCGCCTCGCTCGAAAGCTCGAGAGCCATCGCAAAAAACTGCGCCGCGTTTTCGAACGCCAGCGCCGACGCGGCACGATCGCCCGCCTCGAGCGCATACGACGCCGCGCGATCGTCGTCGCCCGCGGCGTGATAGTGCACGGCCAGCACTTCCGGATCGCGCGCGCCCTGCGATTCGAGCGTGCGCGCGATCGTGAGGTGATGCGCGCGGCGGCGTTCCACCGGCATCGCCGAAAGAATCGCCTCGCGGATGCGATCGTGATACGTGTCGACCTCGTCGCGTCCTCCGCGGCGCCGCGTGCGCAGCAGGTGATCGGCGCGCAAGCGCGCCAGCATCGCTTCATCCTCGACGCGCAGATTCGCCGCGCCGTTCGCGGCCTTGGCCATGATCGGCCGCCCCGCGACCGCCACGATCTCCAGCAGTTCCTTCCCGCCCTCGGGCAGCAGCGCAATGCGCGAACGAATGACGCTGTCGAGCGCCATGTCGCCGTACTCGGTCGTCGAGAGGCCGGTGGAATCGGAGAAGCGCGTCAGCTCGACGATGAAGAACGGACTCCCGCCGGCCTCGCGAGCGATGGCATCGACGCGCTGGACGTCCGTCGACGAATCCTGTTGCAACGCACGCGCGAGATCGTGCGCCTCGTGATCGGTCAGCTCGTCGAGGCGAACCTCGCGCACTTCGCCGAGGGCGTTCTCTTCCTGCTCGCGAATCTTCTTCAGCTCCGCGAGCAGCGGACTGCTGTCCGCCTCCTCGGAGCGCAGCGCAAGGATCAGCAGCAGCGGCGGCGCGTCGGGCGGACGCAGAAGCTCCGCGAGCAGTGCCGCGCTGTCGCGATCGCCCCACTGCATGTCGTCGAGATGCAGGATGACGCGATGTTCATCGACCATCCGCGCCATCAGCTCGCGCAACGCCGCGAACGCGCGGCGGCGCAATTCCTGCGAATCGCGGATGTCGACCTTGCGGCGCGCCTTCGCCACCGAGTCGAGCTCCTGCAGCACCGGAAAGAGCCGCGCCAGCGCCGCGACATCCGTCGGCATTAGCGCCTTCGCTTCGAGCGGCGAGACGCGCTTCAGGTACCGCGCGAGATCGTCGATGAGACTGTCGACCGCTTTGTACGGAACCGACTCCTGCTCGTAGCAACGGCCGGCGAAGACCACGATCGAAGGATCGCGACGCTGCGCTTCGTGCAGAAAGTGGCGGACCAGCGCCGTCTTGCCCATTCCCGACGAGCCGCGCAGCATCACCGTCACCGGCGTTTCGCCGTTGCTGGCCTTGAACGCCCTCTCGAGCTGCTCGATCTGCGCAATCCGTCCGATAAACGGCGTCTCGCGCGGCTTCATGAGCGTGATCGCCCGCGACACCGCGCGATCGCGCCGCGTGGCCATACGCTCGGCGAGAACGCGCGCCGGCAGACGCGTCTCCGGATCGCGGCGCATCAGCTCGATGCAGAGAGTGCTCAGATCCTCGGGGATCCGCCGATCGAGCTCGATCGGCGGCCGCGGATCCGTCGTCCGCTTCTGCATCAGCATCGAATAGAAGTTTCCGCTGAACGGCAGCGTCCCGGTCAGCGCTTCGTACGTCATCACGCCGATCGCATAGCAATCGCTGGCCTCGGTGGCGGGTTGCTCGGCGATCTGCTCAGGCGCCATGTAGGCCGGCGTCCCGCCGAAGGTCATCCGCTTCTGAAACGCCGTGATGTCGGTGGCGAGGCCGAAGTCGAGGACGACCACGCGCTCGTCGGGCGTGATGAGAACATTCGAGGGCTTGATGTCGCGATGCAGCTTGCCCGCTTCGTGCAGCACGCCCACGCCTTCACCAAGCTGGCGCAGCACGCGGCGCAGCGCGTCGTAGTCGATCGGCGTCACGGTCTGCTTCACCGTACGCTGCGGGACCGGCAACGGTTCATCGTCGAAGCGCCGATCGCTGTCGCGACCGATGAACGTCGACTTGTCCGACGACGTGCGATCGGTCGTCTCCTCCATGCCCGCGCGGCGCCCGCGCAGAAACTGGAGAAAGTCGACGCCATCGACGAGCTCCATCGTGAAAAACCAGTCGTCGTCTTCGCCGATGAGCTCGTACAAGCGGACGAGATTCGGATGCACGACATCCGCGAGCGCGCGAAACTCGTTTTTCAAGCGAACGATGGCCGTCGCGTCGGTGCCTAAAAGTTTCTTGAGCGCGACGAGTTGCCCGCGATCGCGGTCATACGCTTCGTAGACCACGCCCATCCCGCCGGCGCCAATGCGCCGATGAATCATGAAACGCCCGCTGGAGAGTGATCCGGGATCGGCCATGGAGAGAAGCTTTGATTATCCTCTAAGAAGGAACAGGCGCCGCGTACGTTGACTGGATGTCAAGGCGAGCGAAGCGAGCGCGCTTCTGTGAGAGATCGCACCTGCGCTGCTCAACGTTCAGAACCTACGACTGAGTCCCCGTTGGACCGCCGGCGTCCTCGCCGGCTGGGCGTCTCGCCGCTCGCGGGCGGGCGCCGAGACGGCGCCGCCCCAGCCGCCGAGACGACGGCGGTCCACTTGTCGCGCCTTTCTTACCGAGAGCAGCGGTCCTGGAGCCCGGTGATCAGTCGCGAGCAGCGCTGCATATCCGCGGCGCCGCGGCGCGCGCACTCCGCCTGAGCCCACGTCGCCGTCTTCAGAATCTCGCCGCGCCGCGGAACGTCTTTGCAGAAGTCCTCGCTCACGTTCGCCGTCGTGAGGCACGTCGACAGAAACAGCTTCGTCTTTGCCTCGCAGATGAAACCATCGCATCGATCGAGGCGCGAAAGCGATTCGACGACGCAGGCATCACCATCTTTTCCGCGGCCGAAATCCTTCGCCTCGGCCGCGAGTCGCGGACCATCGTTCTTGATCTGACGGAACTCGCGCCGCGCCCAGCGGACGCCGAAGAACACCGCCACGCCGGCGAAGAGAATCCCGACGACGAAAAGGATGAGCAGCACCTTCGCCCAGGTCGGCATCGGCGAAGTGTACCGAACGTGGCGCTTCGTTTGCGCAATCTCCCCTGCAGCCACATGTGGCGCAGGAGATCGAAAATGAACAAAATGCTGAAGTTAACCGCAACTCTCTCACTCGCGACGATGCTTCTTTCTCCGTCCGCTTTCGCGGAAACGCGTCATCGCAACGAGACGAACATCGTGCGCGTACGCTCGCGTATCGTGACCGTCGAAGGGCGTATCGCCGACATCGATCGCGACCGTAACGGTTTGTTGATCCGCCTCGATCGCAACGGCGCCGTGCTCTATGCCACGCCGCAGACCGACGTCTATCTCGGCTCGCGCCGCACTGGCAACGGCGGCCTCCGCCAACTCGATCGCGGCGACGTCATTCGCGCCACCGGATCCGTCGGCGCGCGCGGAACGATCTATCTCGACACCATCACGCTCGTGCGCAACGATCGTTCTGACAATCGCAACGATCGAACCGTGCGCGGCGTCGTGCAATCCATCGACGTCTCGCAGCGCACCGTCTGGGTCCGCGACGATCAATCGGGACGCACCGTCGCCGTCGATCTTCGCGACGCCGAGCGCAACGACCGCCGCTGGGACAACGAACGCAGTGATCGCTGGAGCGACATCCGCAACATCCGCCGCGGCGACCGCATCATCGTCCGCGGCCAGTGGCGCGGCAGCGTCTTCGAAGCCGATCGCTACGACGTCGGCAACGGGCAGTGGTGATCGCGCGGGTGAAGGACCGCCGGCGTCCTCGCCGGCTGGGTGAGCGGCGTCTCGCCGCTCACAGGGCGGCGTCGAGACGACGCCGCCCCAGCCGCCGGGACGGCGGCGGTCCTAGCCTAGCGGCCGTGCCGGCCTCACGAATGTTCGACGCTGACCATCCACGGCGTCCCGAATTGATCGATGAGCATGCCGAAGCCCTCGGACCAGAATGATTTCCCGAACGGCATCGTCGCGTGTCCGCCGGCACTCAGCTCATCGAACAATCGCTTCCCCTCGTCCACCGTCTTCGCGGTCACGGAGAGCGAAAAGCCCTGCTTCTTCTCGAAAGGCTGAGGCGCCATCCAATCCGAGGCCATGAGAGCGCCGCTGTCGAACGCGAGGTGCGAATGGAGAACCCTGTTGCGGCTCTCCGGCGGAAAATTCGCAGCCTCCGGCGACTCGCCCGCGGTCATGAGAGTGTCGATCTTTCCGCCGAGGACGCGCTCATAGAAGCGCATCGCCTCGGCGCAATTGCCGTCGAAAAAGAGATAGGCATCAGGTCGGTTCATCGATCAGTTCTCCTTAAGGTTGTGCGTGCAGTTTTGAAACCACCGGCCTCGGCGACGCCCGACCCGGAAACCGGAAAACTTTTCTCGACATGCGTGTCGATCCGGCGTTTTCCCATTCGACGTCCAGATGAAGAGCGGACATCATCGCCGCCGAAACTGAAACGATCGAAGGAGAAACAACCATGCGCAACTCGAAAAAGACCAACGCCATCCTCTGGACGATCCAGATCCTCCTCGCCGCACTCTTCCTTTTCGCCGGCGCGATGAAATTCATCATGCCCGCCGACCAACTCACCGCCCAATCCCCCTTCTCCGCCGGCTTCATCCGCTTCATCGGCGTCTTCGAGATCCTCGGCGCCCTCGGCCTCATCCTTCCGGGCCTCACGCACATCCGGACCCGCCTCACCCCACTCGCCGCCGCCGGCCTCGTGATCATCATGATCGGCGCGACCGCGCTCACGATCCGCACCGGACTCGGCGCGCTCTTCCCCTTCGTCGCCGGCATCCTCGCGGCAGTCGTCGCTTACGGCCGCTGGCGCGTCGCACCGCTCCGCGAAAATTCGCGGAGCTCGGTGGTTCAACACGCGGTGTAATTGAAACGGCGCAGCTCCTTTCCGCTCAGAAAGGTGTCCTTCTCTAACAGCGCAGGCGATTCCCTGAACTCGGGGAATCGCCGCGCGGGACACCTGCACATGAATGAGGAGCGGAAATTCGGATCGATGCTGATCCGAGCCAGCCTTGTCGCCGCAATTCAATACGTGACCCTGCTCCTGGCGATCCTCATCATCGCCGGCGCCACAGGCAAGTCTCTCCATGGCAACACGCGCTCCCGGATCTTTCATCAGCCGTCGTGCCGCTACTACTCATGCCCGAACTGCACGGTCAACTTCGACTCCGCGCGCGAAGCCGTGGACCACGGCTATCGGCCATGCAGCCTCTGCGACCCCGCTGGCACCGCGCGCGAGAACCCGGCAAAGATCGATGCCCCGTATATCGGCAACGTCAAGTCGCACAAGTTTCACCGCGACTCCTGCCGTTACGCCTCCTGTCCGAACTGCAACGCGAAATTCAAGACTCGCGAAGAAGCAATCAAGGCCGGCTACGCGCCTGGCGGATGCTGCAATCCGTAGGACGTCTTCTTGAAAGCGAGCCTTCAGATCGTTCGCAACGACTCGATGGTGCGGGTCTCGGCGAGTTTGCCGCCGATCAGCACCGCGACCAGCGCAGACGCGAATCCTGCAATGAGGAGAATTGCGAGGTAGAGCCACGGGATGGAAAGCGCCTCAGGAGCGGGATCGAACACGCCGGTCAGAACCTTCACGAGAATACGCGCCAGTGCGAAACCCATCGCCACTCCGATCACCGCGCCCGGCACGAGAATCGTCAACGCCTCCGTCCAGAGGAATGAACCGAGCTGTCTCGTGGTCGCGCCCATCGCCGCCAGCAATGCGAACTCGCGCCGTCGCTCCACGATGCCAAGTCCGAGCACGAGGCCCGATGCGCCGGCGATCAGCAGGATGGCGAATGAGAGCTCGATCCAGGTGAGTCCGCGAAGATCGACCGCCGTCAGGCTCGAGCTGATCGTCTTCAGAGTCGAGCCCAGATCGGAGACTTTGGCGCCGGGAACTTCTCTTGCGACCGGCTCGATTCGCTGTGCCAGCTCGAGCGGAGGGATGCTGCCGCGGACGAGCACGATCTCTCGGGCCGCACTCCCGCTCTGCGCGGCCACGTACGCTGCGTTCGCCACGATGAACGAGTCCTTCGGCGCTGTCGGAAACTCGCGGACCACTCCGAGAAAGTGAAACGGCACGGGGTGATATTGATGGTCCCGCGCATTCTGCAGCCGGAGGTTGATCTGATCGCCGATGCGGAGCTGGAAGTCGTTGACCGTCTCCTGCGAAACGAGGACGCCGTCGGCACGGGACGCGAGCGCGCGAAGCGTGCCCTTCGCATCCTTGTTCGCAAAGTAGGCGTTCGAGACGTCGGTTGCTGCGCTGATGTTCAGGGGATCGATGCCATAGATGTCCTGCAGATCGTTGCCGACGTAGGCGAAGCGATGGATCATGGTGCGGGCCGCGCTGACGCCCGGCACGCGGCGGATTCGATCGAGGAGCGGGCCCGCGGGATAGACGGACGAACCGGTCACCGTGACGTCGGCACCGTTCGTCAGCTCCGCATCCACGCGTGATTGCGCGTTGTAGGTCGTGTTGAAGATCGAGGTCGAGACCGCGAACGAGAATGCGAGTGTGACGAGGACGATCCCTCGCGTGATCAGCCACGACTGCCGCGCAACCGATGCCGCCACGACCGGCGTAAGACTTCGCGTGATGGGCCGGAACAGCCACGCCACGACACCGCGGCCCTCGCGCAATCCATGACGGAAGAGTCGCGTCACGAGAAGCGCCACTCCCAGCCACAACGTCAGTGGCGCGATGAACGACTCGTACGAGACCGACGTCTGTGCAACGCCTTCGGGGGCAAGGACGATCTGATATCCGGTCGCGGCGGCACGCCAGTAGACGACGCCGGAGATCACGAGAAGAACGACGTCGATCCAGGTGCGCTCCCAAAGGGGCCTGGTCTCTCGTCCGACACGGAGACGACCCGCACGAACCGTGGCCTGACGGGTATCGCGCCACGCGGGAACCACGACCGCGGCCAGAGCCGTGGAGACTCCGATGACCAGCGCCACGATCGCGACGACCAGAGTCTGGCGGCCGCTCAACGGTGCGTTGACCATCTGTCGCACGATGATCCAGGTGATCACCGCCGCGAGCAGGACTCCGCCCGCGGCCACGAGGATTCCCTCCATCGATTCGATCCGCAGCACCCTGGCGGTCGACGCGCCGCGGACGCGCAACAGAGCCTGCTCGCGACGCCGGCGCGCGCTTCCGGTGGCGCTCACCGCAAACGTGAGAATCATCGCCAGCACTGCCCCGGGCAGCCCGAGAAAGAGAAAGAGGACGCGGGCGTACAGAGCGTCCTCGCGAACCGCATCGAGGCGCGCTGCGAGGTTGTCCCCCACGACGCCGCTACCGGCGATCTTTGCCTCGAAGTTGTTCGCGAGCTGCTGCACACGGATGAATGCCGCATTCGGATCGGCCGGCAGAGCGTGATCGATACGCGTGTGAAACTGGATGCGAACACTGTCGGGCCGGACGATGGCCTGTGGATCGAACCACTGATGCCACACGGCGATGGGAATGATCAGGACGTTATCGGGCGGGGCCTGCGGCGCGGCTCCCGGCGGCACACCGACAGCCTGAAAGAGCGAGTCCGCCTGTGGCAGGTCGACGACTCCGTCGATGCGGGCGGAGATCGGCGGGAGTGCCTGTCGTTCGATGGATACCTGATCTCCGAGCGACACATGGAGGTTCGCCGCGGTCTGCTGCGCGATCAGGATGCCCTGTGTTTTCCCGAGGAGAGGACGCAACTCCGCGGGGAAGTGAGTCCAGTACGAGTCGGCGACTCCGAGGACTTTGCCCTCACCGGTCGTCTGAGTCGTCCCGCCTGTGGTCGCGGTGAGGGCGGGCACGGTCGCATATCCGACCTCTTCGAGATCGTGCACGCGAACCGCGGAACGCAGGGTCCGCTCGATGAGCGCGGGATTGGAACCGGGAACGAGTTGAATCTGCCAGTCGACGGGAACGTCGCCGAGCGCACGGCGGGTCATCGTCGCCGCGCTGGCATTGATGAAGATGCCGAGGGTGGCGAGAAGTGCGATCGTCAGGCCGACACCGAGGACGGCCGGCAGCATGAGTCCGAGGCGGCGGCGCAGCAGTCCGCCCACCCAGGTGAGCACAGGAGTTCTCATCGCAACACTCCGTGATCCATCGTCCATTGCGTTTTCATGCGGCTGGCCACGAACGCGTCGTGCGTCGCGATGACGAGTGCCGCGCCCGTTCCGGCAAGGCGGCGGTCGACGAGCTCCAGCAGCTTTTCGCTGCGCGCCCAACCTTCGGGCACTTCCAGGCTGTATCCACCGGCAGGTGAGGTGAAGCGCACGAAGGCCTGGGAGTCGGGGATGTCTCCTGGTGGGTTGATCTCGGGAGCGACGGCGGATTCCGTCGAAGTGACGGGCGCTTCCGTCCCGCTCGTGATTGCAGAAGACGCGGCCGCGGGCGTTTGTTCCGTGGCCCGGGGCGTAGTCTCCTTCTTCGTGCAGCCTGACAGCGCCACCATTGCTGAAACAATGACGAGACCTGCGGTGATCCATCGCATTCAAACCTCCCCGATACGTAGGGCGATTTGATGCGACGCAAGATCCTTTCCTAAACGGCAGATAAACTGCGGAAGGCTTGATCAGTGCCGTCCGAAGTGCCACGTCAGGCCGGGGCGTACGAGCAACGCATGGTTGTTGTCGTAGCTGACTCCCATCGCAAGGGTCATCCTTGGTGAGATGTCGTAGCGCATTCCGGCAAGCACCACTTGCTCCGCTCCCGGTGCCTCGGCCACCAGAACCGGCGACGGCGCTCCTTCCGCTCCTTCCCCGGTTGCGGAAGTCACCCCGGTGAGCTCGGCCACGAGCTCGAGCCGCGGAGAGATACGGAACTCCTCCGCGACGGCATAGCCGATCGTGTTCGAAAGGCTCGCGCCCTCTGGCTGACCCAGCACGTTGTACGCGAGATTGAAGTGCGTGTCAGAGCGACCGTAGCGTTTGCTCAGGATCAGATAGCCGGCGAAGTCGGTCTTCCCCGTTCCTATGAGATTGTTGCTCGCCGTGGGGATCTTGACTTCGGCAGCCAGCGCGAGCGCGGGAAATGAGCTCTCCGCAATCAAGAGGTGAGTGAGCATGACCTCCACATCGCCCGGACCGGTGGCGGACGAACCGTGCCCGCGGCGCGGTTGGATCGACGTGTACGGAACTGGCTCCACGGCCAGCTCGGTCCGATCCGAGATTCCATACTCGAAATCGAACGGAACTGCGATCTCGCGTCCCTCCGACGAGGTCTGAAACTCGAATGTCGACTCGGCAGTGAACGCACCGCGCCGGATCAGCCGCGCCGATTCGGTTTCGAGCGGCTGGCCGGCGTTGAGGAGAGGGGCGAGAAAGAGAATCGAGAGGAGTGCAAGCGCTTTTGAGAGTGGCATCCGATGGTTCTAGTCGCTCGCGGGTAAATGGGGGATAAACCGGCTCGGAATCATTGCGCTTGTCCCGAAGCTGGCGTAGTTTGACGAGCCGCCTCTTTCTTCCCCACCACCCTCCACTTGAACGCGTCCGCGGAGGTCCCATGCGTCCAACCGAGCAGCAGTCTCTCCATTTCGACCTCGGCCACCTTCCTGATATCCCTTACACATTCCGCTGCGCGGGGAGGTCTGCGCCGCTGCAACGACATACGCCGGAGACGTTGCAGGCCGCGCGTGAAGCGCAGCCGATTCTGCGCGCGTACACAGACGCGAGCCTGTCGCACTACGTCGATGCCACGCTTCCTTCCGACGCGATCGCGATGATGACGGTGACCACGCCGAAGACGATCGGCGCGACGACGTTCGATGGGCCGGTTCACCTGGGCATTCATCTTCCGGCTGCGAATCGCGCGGTTGCGCAGGCTCAGGTCGTGGCCGCGCCAGGCGCGATTCATCCCAAGCTGGCCTTCAGCGGCATGACCGCCGAGGGGTTGTCGGCGGCGGTCGGCAGCGCAAGCCTGCCGCAGATCCCGGCGACGATCGGAACCGTGCAGGACGCGTTCGAAGCGGCGACCGCGCTTCTGTTCTGCCATCACGACCTCGTGAATCTCAACGTCACCATCGGCAGTGCCATCGTCACGAACGCGATCGCCAGCGCACTGCAAATCACCAGCAACGACCTGCCGACGCAGCTCTACTCGGATGCGAGGAGAGGCATTGCCTGGATGGTCACCACCACCGCCGCCGATGGCAGCGTCTATCACCAGCCTTCCGACGACGTGCTCGCGCACATGACCGGCGCCGTGCAGCACGCCGTGCAGCAGGTCAAGAACGATCCGACTCTGCAGGGGCAGCAGTGGAACGTGACACCGGGATCGACGTCGAGCTCCTACGGCGCGTCGAGCTCCGTCGCGCCTCCGAGCACGAATGTGGCCGTCGCGACGATGGTCGACGGCGACGGCGGCGGAAGCGGCAACGTCTGGACGACGCGCAACATGACGCCGGAAGGCGGCGTCTCGGTGAGCTTCGGCAGGTACACACCGCCGACGGGCACCGACGCCTGGCTGGCCAGCGGAATCTGGTCGATGAACGACACGCCCGCACTCACGACCGAGATCGCCGCCGCGCTGCTCGCCGGCACCGTCAGCATCACGATCTCGACGCCGAGCGGAATCGCAACCAGCGCGACGCTCGTGCCTGGCCCGCAGACCGCCGGTCAGCCGACGGCATTCACCGCGACCTTCAATGGCAACGGCACCGTGAGCGCAACGTTCAGCCTCAACACGGGACAATCGGGACTGTCGTACACGCTGAATGCGAGCGGCGTCGGCAACAGCGCCGGCGCGCAGCTCATGAGCGGCGGAACGTCGATCTACGAGATCCCGATCAGCGATACGAGCGGGATGGGAACGATCACCGCGTCGTGCACGAATTACTGGCTGCGCCATCTCTCGCTGTACGTGCAGTTCCTCGACGCAGGCGGCAACGCGATCACGCCGCCTGCCGACTATCCCGATCCGATGCCGCTCTTTCTGCGGACGCCGGGCGAAGCGCTGAATTTCGAGCCCGATCCGACGAAGAAGTTTCTCGCCGTGATCTCACCCGTCGGCACGATCTACGGGATCCCCGTTCCAGCGAATGCGACGGCGCTCTCGATCTCCGTGCCGGCCGGCACGTCGACCGTGCGCCTCCTCTTCGGCGGACTCGGGCGCGGTACGTACGACAGCGCGGTCTGTCCCGTCGGACTCGTGATCACAGCGTTCGTCGAGCTCGCGCTGCCGATGCTCATGCTGCTGTCAGGGGCCGCCGAAACGAGCAACAGTGCCGTCGACAGCATCTTCGCCGACCCGGAAGTGATGTTCGCCGTCTGCGTGGCCGGCGGCTTTCTCGTCGCAGGCGGTGCAGCCGCGTATGTAGCTCTTTCCGATGATCCAGGCCAGGCCGTGGAATCGCTGGCGTTGAAGCTCGGCCCGATGATTCTCAAGAAGGGATTCACTTCGCTCGCGAAGTGGTACGCGCAGCAGGAAGCATTCGCCGGAGCGCAGGATGCGATTCCCTTCGTCGACATCGCCTTCGCCATCCTGCGCACGGTCACGACGGCCGCGCAGTTGTCGGAGACGACGATCGAGGTGCTCGACTCGCCGTTTGTCTATGAGACCGATCTCGTCCAGACCATGGCCCTCAGCATTACTCTCGGCCCCGATCCGAATTACAACCAATTCCCCGACCTCCACGACACGCTGCGCGTCGTCGTCGCTTATGACTGCGGCACGACGCTGCCGGTGTGGGAGCAATCGCTTCCGGCACAGCTCCCAAACTCGATCACCGTGAACTTCAACAGCGTGCCGGCCGGTGGAAACCTGCAGGTGTTCGCCTTCTTCTACGCCGCAAACGGCTGGCAATCCGGACAAGGTCAGAGCGGCTGGCTGCCCGCGGAAACGACGAGCGGAACGTTCTCCGTCAGTTTCAACGTCACCGACAACCTCGTTCCGCTCGACATCGGAACGGTCTACCAGCACTCCTCGAAGATCGGGATGGTCAACAACGCGCTGGGTTGGATCAACACGCCAACCGCTCCGGCGATCACGGCCTCCACGCCGTCGCCGTTTGCTCCAACGATGGCGATCACCAAGCTCGTCGACATCACCGTCGCGCAGAAGCCGCAGATGGTCGGCTACGCTTGGGAAGCCAGTGGCCTCGACGGAGCGCCCGGCGATCAGTTCACCGTGCAGACGCTTTCGATCGGCGCGACTCCGACGACCGGTCTTGCGGTTCCGGCCGCGGATTTCGGCAGCCAGAGCGGAATCACGTTCGACATGTCGTCGCCGGACGATGGGACCGGAAAGAACTTCTACATCGATCCGTCAGTCGGCGTTTATGACGTGAACAACAATCCCGATGGCGGATATCACCTGCGGCAACTCGCACTACAGGACAGCGCCGCGCCGTCGATCCTGGCCGGCGATCAGCAGCAGAGCTGGGGACGCTTTCTCGTTCCGATCGATCGCTATGTCGTCCACCCGCAAGGCTATGTCTTCGGAGTCTCCGCTAACCCCGACAAGATGTATCGCATCGTCCTGCCGGCGGCGCCAACCTCGGACGCCAACGCGCCGATGGCGACGCTGATGTCCGGCTCCGGGACGCGTCAGGGATTGATCGCCGGCGCCGCGGGAATCGCCGTCGCGCTCGATGGCCGGATCGTCGTCGCCGAAGAAGGCAATTACCGGCTGCAAGCCTTCGACGTCAATGGCAATCCAGTCCCGTATTTCGCTGGTGGCACCTCGCCGACCGCGCCATTGCAGAATTCCGCGGGCGATACAATTCTCGATCTTGCCATGGAAGGAAGAGGCTACATCTACGTGCTCTATCTGCAGAGCGGCGGCTCGACCGCCGCACAATACTTTCTCGATGTCTATCAGCCGGACGGGACATTCCTGGTGCAAACACCGGGCGTCGCCGCGGGCTGTATCAGCGTCGATCTTCTGCGGGCGTTGTTCGCGCTCAATTACGAGACGATCGTCGATCAGAACAATCGCGTTCAGCCGACGATCAGCAAGTGGCTGCCGTCTCCTCCGCCGGCGAGTGCCACATGAGTCAGTCCACGCCGTTCATTGGCAAGATCGCGATCTCCAGTTCGGCGGGTCCTTTCGCCGACGCGGCGACCGGCTGTGCCGCATTCGCGCTCTACGATAATTCTGGCAATCCACCCGACACGGTACCGCACGGAAGCCTCGTGCAAGGCACTTGTGTCATGAAAACCGCCTCCGTTCTGGAAAGCGTCGGCCCCACATCGCTATATGGGGTCGCTTACACGCCGCCGGCCTGGGGCGGCATCATCATCGTCATGACGCCCACGATGCCACAGCTCATCTTCAGCGTCGAGCCCACTGGAACCATCACGTTTTCTTATGCGCTCTCCTACAACCCCTACAGTCCTTCGCCGGCGCTCACGATCTTCGCTCCTGCTCCAGCGGGAGCTGCGGGGACCTGGTCGATGTTTCAGGGAAATGCGAACTATTTCGGCCCGCGGCCGTTCCTTGGATGGGTCCCTGCCGAATATGTGACTCCGAACAGCTATGCCAACCTTGGCCTTTCCCTCACCGTCACGACGCCGGGCCCCGCGGATCTCGTCCCTGGCTCGCTCAATTTCTACAAACGTGCCGAAAACAACGGATTGCAATCAGCGGTTCTCGATTTCGATTGTGTCGATTTGAGCGGCGAGGACTACAGTTCCGCGATTCTCAAATCGTTCTATTTCTTTCCGGCCAATCGCCTGGTCTTCGCTCCACTCCTGTTTTCCATTGCATCGACGTGGGCGTATGCCAATCTTTCGCATACGACCTTCGCCGGAAACTCGATGACCAATGCCGCCTTCGATCATGCTGTGCTCAATGGAACGAACTTCCGAGGCGCGACGCTCAGCGGCGTCACCTTCAATGGCGCTACCGGGACGAGCCCCGATTTCTCGGGCGCGACACTGGCCGGCGTGACATTTTCCGGCGCTCAGATCGTGACTCCGATTTTCGACGCGCAGACGGTGTTCAACAGCAGCGCGGGCGTGGCGGACTTTTCCAACGCTTCTTTGCCGAATACCGATTTCTCCAATCTCGATCTGCGAGGCGTTCACTTCAACGGCGGCAATTTCACCGGAGCGAAATTCAACGGCGCACAGCTTCAGGGTGCTGTCTTCGACCGCGCCATACTCGCAAATGCCGATTTCAGCGGCGCCCAATTGGAGGGGACCCAGTTCACGAACCTCGATGACGTTTCCCAGATCATCTTCACCTCCTTCTCCACGGACGCGACCAATCGCACGTCGTTCGCAGGCTCGAAGATCTTTCCCGGTTTCCACGGGAACAACTGGGCCTGTCTCGATCTCTCCAATGCTTACTTCAATCCCAGGCCGACGACGATCACCGATTTGAACGCGCAATCGGCGCGCTTGTGCGGCATGGACTTCTCGAACATCACCTTCACCGCCACAAATCCGAACACGAATCCGATCAACTTCGCCAACGCCATCCTCGCCGCGGCCGATTTTTCGAACGCCGATCTGGAGAGTGCCGACTTTGGGGCAGCTCAGGCCGAGCCCGAGGCCGTGGCCGGAAGCCCATTCACGACCTCGGCCGTGTTCACGGCCACAAACCTGTACGACACGAACTTCGCCAACGCCATACTGTCCGGCGTCGACTTTTCATTCGCTCTCCTTTGGGGATCGGCCTCGCTCTCACAGGCGACGTTGACCGACGCCATTTTCAGCAACGCCTTTCTCGCCTCGGCGAACTTCACGGGGCTCGCGGATGCACAGTGCAGCGGCGCGGTTTTCACAGGCGCTTTTCTCGTGAACGCGGATTTCACGGGAACCACGCTCCAGGAGGGCCCGAGCGGAGGAGCGGTGTTGTTCGACGGCGCATTTCTTCAGGGAGCGATCTTCGCCCGCGCCACGCTGACCGCCGTCAACTTCGACGGCGCGGTCCTGGCCTCACAGCGCGGAAGCGTCACGCCGAACTTCACCACGTTGCCACCCGGCACAATTCCGCTCCCCGCCCCGATCAATTACGGTCCCACGCAGCTCCAGGCTGCGCAAACGAACAACGGCACTAAATGCATCGACGGCAGCATCGGTCCATGCGGCGGACCGACGCTCGCTCCGCCGAATCCCATGCCCACGGCCTGGCTCCAGCCGCCGTCGCAGGGGTAGCGCGTAAGACGGGTTACAGCGCGACCGCCGCCGCGGGCCTCGTGCGCCCGTCCTTCACGTCTTCGATCGTCGGCTCACTCACGCCGAGAATCCGCGCACTGTTGACGATCACGATCGGCGCCAGGCGTGGCGACTGGCCGCGAACCTGAATCGTGCATTCGCGCAAGAGAAAGAATTCTCGTCCCTGTCCCAGAAAATCGGAGACGCGGACGCTCGGCATCGTGTCCAGCCTGCCGCTCACCCAACCGGCCGCAAACACGCAGGAGATCGAGTGCGTGCGGTTGTTCAACTGCGTCTGGGCGGAGCGCAGATGCTCATCTCTCGCGTCCGGCAGGATCAGCGTGTATGCATCCTGCGCCAGCGCAAAAAACGGAAGTTGCGGCGCGAGGCCCGGCATCGTGACGTCTTTCAGCTTCACGTACCGTGCTGTGCTGTTGAGATAATCGACGAAGCTGTTGAGCTTCGGAATGATGAACGTCCCGTCGATCCAGCCGAAATCGCTCAGGATGGCCGAGGCCACCCCTCTTCGGGGAATGATCTGGTGCTTGTACGCGGTGCTTGCCTGGGCGGTGGTCATGTAGGAAGGTCGGCGGCGGAGTGGAAAAAATACAGCGCTCCTTCGAAAACTAATTCGCTGTCTCGCTGACGGCCTCTACGGATCGCTTCTTGCAGATTGGCAGGGAAGGGCCACCCATCTTCACTGACCTCGTTGGCGGATTCGGCCGCAGCCTCGAACGCGCGAGAGCGCGAAGGAACTTCATGTCCACGGAACGATCGCCTACAGAAGCTCCTCTCCCCGCGAAAGCCATCCACACTGTTTTCGCCGGAAGCGCGGCCAGAGAGGAACTGCACGCACTCGCGGCGGAGCTCCTCGATCGGCGCGAGCTCCTTCTCGATGCCTGGCGCGCGTATGGAGATGCAACGCCGGGACGAAATGTCGGATCGTCTCTGTCACGCGCGCAGTTCAACGATCACATCCCGTCCGTCCTCGACTGCCTCGCGGCCACGCTCAAAGCGTGGCCGGATCCGCCGAATTCAGGTGCGGAGAAAAACGAAGCCGAGAAAGTGCTCGAACATGGTCTGCAGCGCTGGCAGCAGGGCTATCAACTCAGTGAGCTGATCCGCGAGTGGGGCTACCTGCAGATGTGCGTCGCCGCGGAGCTGGAGCGTTACGCCGCCGCACATCCGACACTCGATCCGAGCGTCATGCCGACGGCGCGCATGGCCTGGGCGAAATTGTGCGCCGAGGGCGTCACGGCCAGCGCGACACAATACGGGCGGCTGCAGCAGACGGAATCGGCAGGACATGTCAACGATCTCCGCATCGCGCTCTCCGCACTTCAGGACGTCGAGCGTGCGCGTGCCGAAGCGTGGCGAACGGCAGCACATGACCTGCGCGGCAGCGTCACTGTCGTGAAAGGAGCGACGACGCTATTGAGCGGAGGCGGCGCCGGCATGCCTGAACCGATCCGAGTCGAAGTCGCCGACATGCTCAGCAAGAGCGTCACGTCGCTACACGACATGCTGAACGACCTCTTGAGTCTCGCCCGCCTCGAGGCAGGTCACGAAACGCGCGAGATCACCACCTTCGATGCCGCGCTTCTGCTTCGCGATTTCTGCACTGCATCGCAGGCCGCGGCCACGGACCGCGGTCTCTTTCTCCAAATGGATGGCCCAGGCGAGCTCGTCGTCGAGGGCGACAAGCCGAAAGTTCTACGCATTCTGCAAAATCTCCTGCTCAATGCCGTGAAGTACACACAGTGCGGCGGCGTCTCCGTCACCTGGGGTCTCGACAGGGGTCGCGATACCGATCGCTGGACGTTCTCGGTCCAGGACACAGGACCGGGCATCGACGAAATCCACGCCGCGCCGCTCGCGCAGGAAATTCACAATGCCACCGAGGTCGCTGACGACGCGAGAGAAGCGAGCCCGGACCGCCGTCGCGATCTACCCGCGGCGACGACGCTCCCCTCGGAGTCGGAAGCCGATTCCGCGGGACGAACAGCCTGGAGAAGGCGTCGGCCTCTCGATCGTCAAGCGACTCTGCGAGCTTCTCGACGCCGGGCTCGAGCTGGCGACGTCACCCGGCCAGGGCTCGACGTTTCGCGTAATACTTCCGCGCAAATACGAGCAGTGAACCGTCGCGAGGCAGGAAGGTTCTGTGTGGCGACGGCCGCCCTCGGCCGTCCTCTCGCGCAGATGCCACGTCCACATCCCTCTGCCGCCGACGTTACCAGAACCATTTCGAACCATTCGACGATCTCGTTCGCATCGCGCGCCGCCGGCCGAGGGCGGCCAGCGCTCACAGCGCGGCGAAAGCGCAACCAAATGACGACAGCCCATGTTCACGTCATTCTGAGTCGGCGGAGCCCCCCCGAGCGGCGTGCCGCGACGGGGCGGAGCGCGACGAAGAATCTCAAGTTGCGATGAGCGGCGCCCAGGCCATGCTTTTCGTAACCTGAACTACTACTTCCGAGAATCGTCGCGTGGCGCGGCGATTTCATGAACGCCGGAGGCGTTGCGACATTAACCGGTGGCAAACGCCGAAGGCGTGCCGCCACCGGAATTGAGGCGCATTCATTTTCGACCCCGGCGGGGTCGCGGACGCTCCGCATGACGACGGCAGAAACAACAACGCCCCGGCCGCGGGTATCAGCCAGCGGTCCGGGACGCAAGGAAACGAGCGCTAGAAAATCAGTACGCCATCAAGCCGGATTGCGATCCTGCAGAATGCTCTCCATGCGCCTCTGCACGAGCGGTTTCCAGTCCGGGTGCGTGAGGATGTAGAACTGTTCGTCGCGGATGGCCTCGAAGACTTGGTCGGCGACGCGTTGCGGCGGCAGGCCGCTTTCGACGGAGCGGCGCACGAAGTGCTCGGCCGCGGTCTCGCGATAACTCGCCGCCTGCGCGGCAGTCTGATTCTGCAGGACGCCGGGCCGATTTCGCTCCGCGTCCACAATGCGCGTGTGGACGGAGCCCGGACAGAGAACAGAGGTCTTGACCTTGGCACCGCGCTCTTTCAAGTCGTAGTAGAGCGATTCCGTGAGATTGACGACGCCGTGCTTGGTCACGCTGTACACGCCGTAACCGGCGGCGGCGGTCAATCCCGCCATCGACGCGGTATTGACGACATGGCCCTCGGTATTCTGCGCGAGCATCAGCGGCACGAAGGTCCGCACGCCGTGGATCACGCCCCAGAGGTTCACGCCCATCACCCACTCCCAATCGGCGAGCGTCGATTCCCAGACGGCGCCGGTCTTGGCGACACCGGCGTTATTGAAGAGCAGGTGAACCGCGCCGAAGGCCTCCAGAGTCTTGCGCGCGAGGTGCTCGACTTCGCTCGCCTTCGAGACATCCGTGGCGACGGCGACGACCGATGCTCCATCCGCGCTCATTTCTTTCGCCGCCTGCGCGAGGGCCGGCGCTTCGACGTCGGCCAGCACGACCTTCATCCCTTCCGCGGCACAGCGTTCCGCGAGGCTGCGCCCGATGCCGCTGGCCGAGCCAGTGACGACGGCGACTTTGCCTTTGAATTCTTTCATTCCGAACGATTCCTTTCGCAACGATGAAGATCGAAGAGACAACGCGCTACGCGATTTGATCGTAGCGCCGCTGAAACTCCTTGATCTCCGTCAGGAACAGCGTGCCATTCCCTTGCGCTTTTCTCGCACCAGGAAGGAAATTGGTGTCCAGCATGACGCTGCGCGTGCCGAATTTCACGGCGTTGCTGCCGACGAGTAGCCGCTCGTATTCTTCCATCGACAGTTCATATCGCTTGTCCAGCTGGTCTTTGATGCGCAAGGCGCGCACGCGCTCCTGACCGTCTTTCGTCACGACGCCGCTGAAGAACTCGGAACAGCATCCCGAGCCGTAAGAGAAGATGCCGACGCGCTGCGGCGTCGTGAAATCTCCATGCTCGATCGTGCTGACCAGGGACATCAGCGTCGTCGCGCCCATGATGTTGCCGATGCGCTGGCAGAACGTCAGTCCCGGCATCACCCGGCGCGTAAAGTCCGCTTCGATCTCCGGCGGTTTCGCCTTGACCTGCTTGCGCATCATGTCGCGATGCGCGCCCTTGACCATGCCGCCGAAGGGAGTGTGCATCGAGATATACGCGAAAGTGGTCGCGTAATCCGCGCCGTCGACGCGTTTCTTGTACTCGCGGAAGGCGCCCTCGCAGCAATCGAGATACGAAAGCAGCGAAAGATCGGCGTCGCCGGCATCGCTGTCGGGAACGGGCCGGCAGGTATCCATCACCTCGTAGCCGTAATAGCCGCTCGCTCCGACGTCGATCTGGAAAACATGCGGCGTATCGCTGACGATCATCGCGACCGCACCCGCGCCGCCGCTCGGCTCGGCGAAGGACCAATCCTGCGTCAGCGCGTCGCCTCCCTCCACCACCATGAAGCGCGACACGTCCGTGGCGATGACCAGGGCTTTGGCTCCGGGTGAGGTCTCCGAGAGGATGAAATTCACCGCCATCTGCAAGCCGGCTACGCCGGAATAGCAGGCGTTTTTCAGCTCGAAGAGGCGGCAATTGCGATTGAGGCCCAGGAGCTTGTGAAAGTACGTGCTCATCGACTTGCCGAAGTCGAAGGACGACTCGGTGCAACTGATGACCATCTCGATCCGGTCTTTTTCCTCGGGGCTCAATGCATCGATCAGCGGCTTGGCGGCATTGACGCCGAACGTAATCGGATCTTCATACGGCAGCGCGACCGTCTTTTCTTTCATCAGCAAATTCGTGAAGCGCGTCATGTCCAGCTTCCGATGATTCGCAAGCTTCTCTACATCGAGGTAGGCGCTTCCCCCGAAGACGTTGATTGCTTCAATTCCCACTGCGGTCATAAATGGTTTCCTTTGAGCTGTATTTTTCGAGCTGCCGAGGCAGCGAGCGTGAACTTGAAGAGTGTTCGAAGGCTGGCCTCCCCACGGCTTTGCTGAATTTCACGTCATCCTGAGTCGGCGGAGCCCCCGAGCGGCGCGCCGCGACGGGGCGGAGTGCGACGAAGGATCTCAAGTTGCGTAGTTTGAGATCCTTCGCTCACACCCAACCGACCACCTCGCTCAGGATGACGGGGGATCGATCTGTGCAACTTGCCCGGCCGTGCCGGTCAATCGGCCGATTCGCCGGACATACGCACCAGCTGTCCGCGCGCGCCCGATTCGGCCAGACCCTGACTCGTCCGCTGCGGATTGGCGAGCGGACGGACGTAGAGATTCCTGATCCGGATCAACACGTCGCCGGCCTCGTTCAGGATGCGAATGTTGAACTTCATGACGCCACCGCGATTCGGATTGTGCGCGTCGGCGCGTTCCGCGTATGCGTAACAAGCCTGCGGCACCGGCCCCAGAATCTCGAGCTCGTCGAGAGCGAACGGCAGATACGGCGTCGCGCCATCCCCGCCTCGCATGAGCCCGCCCACGGTCTGTAACGCGCCGTCGATGATGCTGGGATGAAGGATGAACTGGCCGAAGTCGCCTTTCAGATGCTCGGCGATCTTCAATCGCGACAGCGCGAAGGAGCCGGTGACATACAACTCCTGGATCGTCTGGAACGACGAGCCGTATTGCAGGCCAAAGGTTCGGAAGGTCTCGTAATACGTGGCGCGATCCTCCGACCGCACACACTGCGCCTTCAGCGCTTCAATCTCAACGCGCTCCTCGGTTCGGGTGACATCCGTCAGGCCATTCGCGAATGTCACACGCCCCTCGGAATGAACGATGGTCTCGTTCTCGTCGTCGAGCGACGAGATCTCGTATTCGACGATCTTGCCGTTGTGCCGCAACACGGTGCGCAACGTTTGCGGGCCCGATCGGAAGCTCAGCGGCTGAATCCAGACCACATCCGTGATCTTGCGAACCTTCTGCTCGCTGGCGACGTTCGCGGAGATGCAGGCCATCTCCAGGAATCCGGCGCCCGGGAAGATCCGATCGTCGTGCACCTTGTGATCGACGGCATAGAAAGCGTTGTCGGAAAGCGACGAGCTGAAGCTCACTTCCTTGAGCGTCGACGAGTTGTAGGCGATCAACGGATGCGGGCGCGCGCCGGCGAGTGCCGGCCGTTCCGCCGGAGAATCCGACACCCAGTAGCGCTCGCGCGCAAACGGATAGGTCGGCACACGCACGCGGCGCGGCGTGTGCGCATAGAGGCTCTCCCAATGCACCTCTTCGCCCGCGGCCCACTTCGCCGCGAGCTCATTCAATCCCTGTTCGCCCGCCGAAGTCCGGACGAGCTTGGCCGCGCGCCTCGATCCGCGACGTGGGCCAAGACTTCCGCGATGAATTCCGGCGGCCAGTCCGCGCTTCTTCCAATCACTCAGGCGATTCACGAGATCGTCGAGGTCCGTGACAACGATCGCCAGCCTCTCTTCCATCGCTTCTCGTCCGCTCTGGAGCGTGTAGCAGAAGTTCGCCAGATCGATGCTGGGATCACTCTTCAGGTGAGTCAGCAGATGATCGGCGTACTCTCGAAGCCGCTCGTCGTTCCGGGCGGACAGCGTGAAGAGATATGGCCCGGCTTCCTGTCCATCGCTGGAGGCCGGCGCAACGTACTCCTCGAGCACCACGCAGGCGTTCACGCCGCCGGCGCCGAAGGCGTTGATGAGCGCACGCCGCGGATGATCGGCAGATGCTTCCCAATCCGACAAGCCATGCTGCAGGTAGAACGGCGAGTCGGCGAATTCGATGTTGGGGTTGATCTCCTCGGAATGAATGGACGGAGCGAGCTGCCTGTGCTCCATCTGCACGAGAACCTTGGCGATGCCGGCGATTCCCGACGCGGACTCGGAATGCCCGATGTTCGCTTTCACGGAACCGATGGGACAGAACTGCTTCTTCGCCGTCTTCTGTTGAAACGCGTTCGTGAGCGCGGCGATCTCGATGCTGTCGCCCAACTGTGTGCCGGTGCCATGACCTTCGACATAGCCGATGGTCTCGGGGTGAATGTGCGCCTTGTCGAGCGCATGGCTGATGAGGCTCGCTTGCGCGTTCGGATTCGGAGCGGAGTAGCCGTTGGACCGGCCACTGTGATCGAACGCGCTTGCGCGAATGACGGCGTAGATCCGGTCGCGATCTTCGATCGCCCTGCGGAGCGGCTTGAGCACGAGCGTTCCCACGCCCTCCGCGGGAACGAAACCATCGTCGCCCGCGCCGTAGCTGCGGCACTTTCCATCGAGTGAAAGCGCACGCCGCTGGCAGAGGCCCTGGTATTTCGATGGATGCAGATACAAATTCACGCCGCCCGCGATCGCCACCTGGCAATCGCGATTGCGCAGGCTCTCGCAGGCGAGATGGACCGCGACCAGTGACGACGAGCAAGCGGTATCGATCGGCAAACTCGGGCCATTGAAGTCGAAGAAATACGAAACGCGATTGGCGATCGACCAGGGCATCGCGCTCGGCGAGGCGAAGTTCCCGCGGCTCCGCTCCTCGGGCGCCAACAGACTGTAGGAATTGGTGGTGACTCCGACGAAGACTCCAACGTCGGCGCTGCCGCTCTTCGGGAATCGCGCGCGCAGCGTGTCTCGCGTGTAGCCGGCATCTTCGATCGCCGACCACACGGACTCGAGGAACAGCCGTTCCTGCGGATCGATGATCTTCGCCTCGGCCGTGGAGATCTTGAAGAAATGGGGATCGAATTTGTCGAAGTGATCGAGGAAGCCGCCCCATTTTCCGTAGATCTTTCCGTCCGCCGCGGCCGCCGGATCGGGGTGATAGAACTCCTCATAATCCCAACGGCTCGGCGGGATGAGATCGATCACGTCTCGCCCGTTCTTCAGGTTGTCCCAGTACTCGTCCAGTCCCGCGGAATGCGGATAGGACATGTGGACGCCGATAATCGCGATCTCTTCTGCTCCTGATTGCGAGCCTATCGGCTCGACCTCCGCGGCTTTCGCTGCCGACACGACTTCGATCGGCTGAGCGATTTCCTCTTCCGTCTGCATCGGCGCGAGAACCGGCACGTCACTCGCGTCCGACGAACCGAACAGCGCGATCAACGACTCGCGCACCTCCTGCACGAGGAACTTCGCGACGTCGCGAACGGTCTCGCGCTCATAGAGGAGAGTTTTCGGCAGCGCGCCGAAGTCCCGTTCCAGTTGCGCGTTGATCCGATTGATCATCACCGAGTCGATGCCGAACGATTCGAGGCGATCGCTGGAGTCGATGCGATCGGGATCGAGCTTGATCTCGTCGCCGATCAGCACCTTCAGGTACGTTTCCGTCTTCTCGAACAACGCGGCGGAGTCGATGCCCGATGTCGGCGCCGTGCGAAGCACCTTCGAAGACAGTTGGCTCTTTCCTCCACCGCCGATGTAGGCGGCAATCCGGGACGGGATGCCGTAGAGCGCGATGCCCTGCGACGCATCGGAGCCGAGGAAGTCTTCCCAGTACTGAAGACCATCGGCGGTCGGCAGCGGAGAGATGCCGGTTCGTTTTTCGAGAATCGCGAGATCGCCGGCGGAGATCCCCATCCCACCTTCCTGCCAGAGCGGCCAGTCGATGGACAGCGTCCGGCCCGAGCGAGTCTGCGAACGTCGCAGACTCTCGCGGCGCTCGGCGAAGGAATCGAGGAAATGGTTCGCGTAGGCGTAGTCGCTTTGACCGATGTTGCCGAGGACGCCGGCGACGGAGGAAAAGAGCACGAAGAAATCGAGATTTTCGTCGCGCGTGGCGAGATCGAGATTGATCGCGCCGTAAACCTTCGGCGCCAGCACGCTCGCGATCTCCTCTCGCGTCTTCTTCAGGATGAACGCATCGCGAGTCACACCCGCGGCATGGATGACACCGTTGATCTTACCGAAGCGCATTTTCGCCTCGCGCACGACTCTTTGCATGTCGTCGAGGCGCGAGACATCGGCCTGCAGACAGAGAACCTCTGCTCCGTACTCGCGCAGGCGAGTCAACGTCTCTTCGGACGCCGTTTTGGCGGAGCGTCCGATGAGCACCAGCTTCGCGTTGAACGTCTTCGCCAGATATTCGCTGAAGATGATTCCGAGACCGCCCAGGCCGCCGGTCATCAGATAGACGCCGTTCTGCTCGAGCGGCAGCGTCGTTTGCAAGTTCTCCGCGGGTGTGTGCGAAGTGAGGCCACCGACGAAACGCGCGAGCTCCGGCTCACCGGCGGCGCGACTGCGATAGCGGATTTCCTGCGTCGCGAAGTGGCGATCCTCGATCTCGTCCCAGAGGATCCCGGCCTTGACCGCAAGCGGTGCTCTGCCGTCATCATGGATGTCGATGACCTTGGCCAGATAGCGCGGATCTTCGAGCGCGAGCGTTCGCAGGAATCCGCCAATGGCCGCGGCCAGCGGGGCCGGCGCGTCGGAGTCGTTGCAGAAGACCGACAGAATTCGCGGCGGCGCCTGCAGTTTTTCGCGGACCAACGCCCTGCAAAGCGAGAAGAGCGCGTAGAGGCCTTGATTCAACTCGCGGTCGACATCGTGTTGCACCTCGAGATTGCACGGCTCCGGCGAGTGATGAACGACCACGGCTGGCAGCAGGCCTTTCTTCTCCAGGCTGGCGACGAGCTCGTGGAAATGTTCTTCGCGCTCGACGTTGATCACGTAGACGTTCGGCTCGATCTCGTCGAATGCCTCGCCCGGTCGAACCCAAACGATCGACGCGTCCTCACGCTGCGCACGCATCGCGAGAAACAGCCGGTCGGTCTCGTCGAGGATCAGCGTCGGCCCAACCGCCGCGCGCGTTTCCGTCATCGCGAGCGGCTTCGATGTCCACACGGCGGCGTAATGCGTCCGCTGCTTTTCTTCGATGCGCTCGATCGGCACGACCTTCGCCGAAACTGCCGCGACCTTCGCGACCACGGGCGACACGGACGTGGTCTCGCGAATCCAGCAACGTTCCTTCGCGAATGGATATGTCGGAAGCGAAACGCGTCTCGGGCTCTCCTGCCGATCGCCGCCCGACCCGTTGAGCGTCCAGTGGAGCGACCAATCAACATCGGCTCCCAACGTCCAGAGCCTCGCGACTTTCCCCAACTCGCGGTTCGTCAGCAGATCGCGGAGGAAGTTCTGTCCCGCCTGGCCGTCGATGAGACCAATTGCGCTGTGCGAGGCCTCGCGCAAATTGCCATAGAAAACATGCTCCGGCTCGGAATCGTCCGCTCCCGATTTGCGCATGACGATCCATTCGGTCAGTTTGCTTCTCAGGTCGTCAACGCTCGAGGTGACGATCGCAAGCCGCACATCCATCGGCGTCCGTCCGTTCTGAGACGTGTACGCCATGTCCGCCAGCGACGCGCCGGCGCCGTCATTGAGGAATCGCACGACGCGCTCGGCATAGCGCAGCAGCGCATCCGGATTCCTTGCCGACAGAATGAAAGCCTCGGGCGAAGTCGTCTGCATCGCCGGCTCACGCACTTCGGCGTACTCCTCCAGCACGAGATGCGCGTTCGAGCCGCCGGCGCCGAACGAGCTGACGCCAACGCGTCGCGGGTAGGCCTCATTGTGCTTCCACTCCGCCAGCTCGGTCTGCACGAAGAACGGCGAGTCGGCGAAGTTGATGTTCGGATTCAGAGGATTGGCGTGGAGCGACGGAACGAGTTGCTTGTTCTTGATCTGCAGCAGCGCCTTGGTGACCGCCGCGATTCCCGCCGCCGATTCGAGATGTCCGATGTTCGATTTGACCGAGCCGATGGGACAGAACTGCTTGGCGTCGCCCGCACCCTCGAAGGCCTTCATGAGCCCCGTGATCTCGATCGGATCGCCGAGGGACGTGCCGGTTCCGTGCGTCTCGATGTAGCCGAGCGTCGTCGGATCGATCTTCGCCTTCTCCAATGCATTGCGAATCAGCTCGCCTTGCGCGTTCGGGTTCGGAACCGTGTAGCCGTTCGTCTTGCCGCCGTGATTCACGGAGCTGGACTTGATCACCGCGTAGATTTGATCGCCGTCGCGGAGCGCCTTGTCCAGAGGCTTGAGCAGCACCGCGCCCATCCCCTCGCCTGGAACGTAACCGTCGCCTCCCGCGCCGAAGCTCCGGCAGCGGCCGTCGCTAGCGATGAATTTCCCCTGGCTCAGGCTCAGATATTTGTTGGGATGCACCGTGAGATTCACGCCGCCGGCGATGGCGGCGTCGATCTCGCCTTTGCGCAGCTCTTCGCAGGCGAGATGAATCGCCGTCAGCGAAGAAGAGCACATCGTGTCGAGCGAGATGCTGGGTCCGCGCAGGTCGAAGAAGTACGAGACGCGATTGGCGATGGACGCGTGCGACGAGACCGGCACGGCCGCGTCGCCGCGCGCGATCGAGTCCGCGCCGTACAACTCGTACTGTCCCCACATGACGCCGACGAAGACGCCGACGCGGCCGCCGGCAATGCTCTCCTTCGTGTAGCCGGCATCCTCGATCGTTTCCCACGCCGTTTCGAGGAACAGGCGTTCCTGCGGATCGATCACCGCGGCTTCTTTCGGCGAGATGTTGAAGAACAGCGGATCGAATTTGTCGACGTCGGCGACGAATCCGCCCCACTTGCTGTAGGTCTTGCCGGGCGCGTTCGGATTGGGGTCGAAGTAACGCAGGTGATCCCAGCGATCGGCCGGAATCTCGGTGATGCAATCGCGGCCGTTCTGCAGATTCCTCCAGAACTCCTGGAGATTTTCCGCCTGCGGATAGCGCCCGGCCAGGCCGACGATCGCGATTTCCGTTTGATGATTGGTCCTCACACCGAAGGAGCGATTCTTTCGGCGGATCGCCGGAGGAGCCTGCCGCTTGTCGAGCGACGGACGATTGGCTTCTCTTGCCTTGGGCGCCTCCTGCGAGAGACCGAGCTTCTCGCGCACGATCGCCGGATGCGCTTTCGCAAAGTACGCGGCCAGGCCGACGATGGTCTGGTATTCGAAGAACAACGTCTTCGAGAGCGAGCCAAATGTTTTTTCCAATTGGTTCGTCAGCCGCATGGCCAGAACCGAATCGATCCCGTAATTCTCCAGCGCCGCGTTCGGATCGATCCGGTGCGCCGGCAGTTTCAGGACTTCCGAGAATTCCTTGCGCAGAAAGTCCTGCGTCTTCTCGGCGAGCCCATTCGGCTCGATTGCAATAGACGCGACCCGCGATTGCACTTCCGGCTCATCGATCGTGACCGACGGCTTGGCGAGCATCGCGCGACGCATCTGGGCAACGTCGCCTTCCGCGACGAGAATCTGGTCGTAAGGCAACGCAAGACTGCGATGAAACGCCTCGAGGCCCGTCGCGGTCTGCATCGGCACTACGCCGGTCGTCTGCTCCAACAGTTCCTGACCCGCCGGATCGATGGCCATTCCGCCCGCTTGCCACAAGGGCCAATTGATCGAGCGCGTGCGTCCGTGCCTTGTTCCCGCTGCAACCTGTCGGTTGCGCCAGGCGGCGAATTGATCCATGAAGCCATTCGCCGTGGCGTAATCGGCTTGCCCGAGGTTGCCCATCGCGCCGGTGATCGACGAGAAGAGCACGAAGAAATCGAGCTCCGTCTGCTGCGTCGCCTGATCGAGATGGAACGTGCCGGTCACCTTCGGCGCCAGGACCTGTGCGAACTCCGCGGCACTCTTCTTCACAATGAAGTGATCGGCGATCATGCCAGCGGAGTGCAGGATGCCGTTGAGTTGTCCGTACTCGCGCTTGATGTCGCCGACGACCTGCTCGACCGAGGCGAGATCACCGAGGTTCAGTTGACGGTAGCTCAGTCGTCCGGCGTCGGATAGTTCTGCAAGGCGAACCTCTTTTTCCGCGCTCAACGGCGAGCGTCCGGTCACCATCACGCGCGCCTCGCGGGTCCGCGCGAGGATCTCTTTCACGAAGAGAACGCCCAGCCCGCCGAGCCCACCGGTGATGAGGTAGACGCCCTGGTCTTTGAATGCGAGCGCCGGCGTTTCGCGATCGGCCACGACCTCCTGCCAATGCAGAACCTGCCGCGCACCCTGTTGATAGCGAATGAGTGCATCCCGTCCGCGGCTTTTCTCCGCCAACAAACACCGTCCCAGTTCCTCGGCGGTGATGCCGGCCGGAACCACGATGAGCTGTCCGACGATCCGCGGATTCTCGAGTCCCGCCGTCTTGAGCAGTCCCGACAATCCGACGAACAGCGCCTGCTCCTCATGATCCGGGACGACGATCTGCACCAGCACCTTCCCCTCGGGTCGGGCCTGAAGAATCGTCTGGATCCGTTCAAAGCACGCCAGCGCGTACTCGCTGTAGCGCTCGGCGATGTTCTTGTCCGCGCCGGCGTGCAGTGACAGACATCGCGTGTGCGGCACGATCGCGTCCAGCTCCGTCATCCCGCCGTTCAAAAGCTCACACAAGAGGATGTGATGCTCCGCGTAATCGGCCGCGGGCGCATTCGTGTCGATGCCGCGCGATTCCCACACGGGAATCGCCAAAAGATTCCCTTTCGCCTCTTCCACGGCAAAGGGCTGACTCAGAACGCGCGAGGAGAATCCGTGCATCTGCACGCAAACGTTCCCCTGTTCGTCGCTCAGATCGATGTCGAGCTTGACGACGTTGTCCGCGGCGCGACTTCCCTGCGCATAACGCACCCAGGCAACCATCGCCGAGGTGCAAGGCGACAGAATGCGCAGCGTGTCCAGTGCAAACGGCAGATGCGGTTGTGCCGCTTCGAGGCCGCCGTCGATCAATCCAATGGCCGCTTGCAGCGCGCCATCCATCAAGCTCGGATGCAGGACATAGTCGCCCGCGCCGTCCGCGACGGCGTTCGGCAGTCTCAGCTGCGCCAGCACCTCACCGGATCCGCGATGAATCGCCGTGATCCCTCGAAACGCCGGACCATACGCCAATCCCATGCGCGCACATGCGGCGTAAACACCGTCCGCCTGCAGGGCGCTCTGCGTCATGCGCGCGCGGAGCGCATCGAGATCGAGCCGCGCCGGCGCGGGTTGTGTGGTGAAGACCGCGCGCCCCTGGCAATGAACGATCTCCTGTCCGGCGTCCTCGGAGTAAACCTCGTAGTCGATCTCGTCGCGGTCGCTCACGGACAGCGCAATGCTCACCTGCTTGCTCTCATCGACGACAATGGGCTGAGCCCAGCCCGTATTGTGAAGCTCGAGAACAGAAGCTTCCGGTCGCTCCGGCAACGCTTGCTGGATCGCCGCGCGCGCCATCTCCAGATAGGCCACACCGGGAAGCACCTTCTGACTCGCCGCGCCGCCCGCGCTCACCTGATGATCGGCGAGGAAAAATTCGTTCCCCGTGAATGTCGACTGATAACGCTGCCCGTTCAAATCCGACGTGTTGCTGTGGAGAAGAGGATGGAGCACGGCGGTCGTCGCGCCTTTCGCCGCCATCGGTACGAGGGATACGACGTCAATCCAATAGCGCTCTTTCGCGAACGGATACGTCGGCAGGCTGACGCGCCGCGGCTTGGTCTCGCCGTACAACTTCGTCCAATCGGGCTCCAGTCCTTTGACCCAGAGCTCGAGCAGCTTCGAAAACTTTCGGTTGGCGATCCACTTGTCGATCGTCTGTTGCAGGTCGGCGTCCGTGCTGAACAACGCCAGCGCGTCGTTGCTGCGCTTCACCTGTCCTTGATGAACGTCGTCGACACCCGGCTCGCCGGCTACGAACGCACACAGCGCTTCGACCAACTGTTGGACGGAGCTCACGACAAAGCCGAGGCGCTCGTCCATCGCTTCGCGACCGGTTTGGAGCGTGTAGGCGACCGACGCAAGATCGATTGTGCCCTGACGCGCACGGATGAAATCGTGGAGATCGCGCGCGCGCTGCTGCAATTGCTCGGGAGTTCTCGCCGAGAGCACGATCACGAATTCGTCGAGCGCGATCGGCTGCGCGATGGATTGCGCGACTGGGGCCTGATACTCCTCCACGATCATGTGCGCGTTGGATCCGCCCGCGCCGAATGAGGAAATGCCCGCGATGCGTGGCAGCGTGCGGCCATCGATCACCGGCTGCGCCCACGGCTTCAAGGTCTGATTGACGACGAACGGCGTCCGCGGGAAATCGATGTGCGGGTTCAACTGCGCTGAGTGCAGCGAGGGGACGATCTCCTGATGCTGCATCTGCATGAGCACTTTGGTCAGTCCGGCCACACCGGCAGCCGATTCACAGTGGCCGATGTTCGACTTGGCCGAGCCGATCAGACAGAAGCCGGTCTCCTGGGTCTCGAACGCTTTGCTCAGCGCCGCGATCTCGATCGGATCGCCGAGCTTCGTGCCGGTGCCGTGGGCTTCGATGTAGCTGACGTGGCGCGGGTCGGTGTGCGATTCCGCCAGCGCGCGGCGGATGGCCGTCGCCTGGGCCTGCGGATTCGGAACCGTGTAGCCATTGGTCTTGCCGCCGTGATTCAGCGCGCTGCCGCGAATGACTCCGTAGATGTGATCGCCGTCCCGCTGCGCCTCGGAGAGGCGTTTGAGGATGACGACGCCGACGCCTTCCGCCGGGATGTAGCCATCCCCACCCTCGCCGAAGCTTTGACAGTGGCCGTCGCTGGAGATCGCCTGGCCGGCGCTGACCATCAAGTATTTGTTGGGATGCACGCTGATGTTGACGCCGCCGGCGATCGCCAGACTGGTCCGTCCCAGCTTCAGGTCCTGACAGGCGACATGAATCGCCGTCAATGACGAGGAGCACATCGTGTCCACGGTCATGCTGGGGCCGTGCAGGTTCAGGATGTAGGAGACGCGATTGGCGATGCTGGCCAGATTGATCGCGAAGCCCATCCGCTTCCCTTGCAGGCTCGCCTCGGCTCCGAACAACTGGTACTCGTTGTACATGACGCCGACGTAAACGCCGACCTGACCCGCCAGATCGTCGTCACAATGAACCTGCAATCCAGCGCGCGTGTACCCCGCGTCTTCGACCGCCATCCAGGCGTGCTGTAAGAACAAGCGCTCCTGCGGATCGAGCAACTCGGCTTCGACCGGCGAGATATTGAAGAACAATGGATCGAATTCATCGACGCCCTCGATGAAGCCGCCCCATTTGCTGTAGTGATGGCCTTGTTTCGTGCGGTCTTCGCTGTAGTACTCCCGCCAATCCCAGCGTTCTCTTGGAACCTCGGTAATGCAGTCTTTGCCAGCTCGCAAATTCTCCCAATACCGTTCGACGTCGATCGCTTGGGGATAGCGGCCGCTCAGGCCGATAATCGCGATCGGATCGGAATCGACGCGACCGACGACGGTGGCTGATCCCGTTTCGCGGAACTGACGCCTGGCGCGATCGCGCGAACGCTTTGTCGCGCGCGCTCCCGCCGGCGCCTCCACCGGCGCGCTCGCGATGGCCGCGGGACGATTCTCACGATTCGTTGCTGTAAACAGTGCGCGGAGTCGCGACCGGTAGGCCTGGACGAGATAGGCCGCGAGCTCGGCGATGGTCTGATATTCGAAGAACAAGGTTTTCGGCAGCGAGCCGAAAGTTTCTTCGAGCTGATTCGTGAGCTTCATCGCCACGATGGAGTCGATCCCGTAATGCTCCAGTGGCGCCTGTGCGTCGATCCGCTGCGCGGGCAGGCTCAGGATCGCCGAGAACTGCCTGCGCAGGTAATCGCGCGTCTTTTCCGTGAGTGTCGTCGCATCCATCTCCGCGGCCGGCGCCGTCGGCGGCGCTTGAATTGGCGCCACCGTCACAGGCGCACCGAGCAAGGCCCGGCGCATCCTGGCGATGTCGCCTTCGACGACCATCACCTGGTCATGCGACAACGCCAGGCTTCGATAGAAGGCCTGCATCCCCGACGCGTTCTGCATCGGACGCACACCCGTGGTCTGTTCAACGCGCTCGCGATTCGCGGGATCGACGGTCATCCCACCTTCCTGCCAGAGCGGCCAGTCGATCGACACCGTGCGGCCGTGACGCTGTCCCGCCTTCGCCTGACGATTGCGATGAGCGGCGAATTGATCCATGAACGCATTCGACGCCGCGTAATCGGCCTGGCCGAGATTCCCCATCGCTCCGGAGATCGATGAGAACAACGCGAGAAAATCGAGCGGGAGCGCGCGCGTGGCGTGATCGAGATGGAACGCGCCGATGACTTTCGGCTCCATCACCTGCGCGAATTCGGCGGCGGTTTTCTTGAGGATGAAGTTGTCCGCGACGAGGCCGGCACAATGAAGGATGCCGTTGAGCTGCTGATGTTCTTCCTGAATCGCGGCAACGAGGCGCTCGACCTGATCGAGATCCGCGAGATCGACCTGGCGATAGGTCACGCGATCGCCGGACAGCGCGTCGATGATGGCCTGCCTCCCGGTCGTCAACAGCGCGCGCCCGGTGAGGACGACTTTCGCGTTCGTCGTTCGCTGAAGGATCTCCCGCGCGAACAGCGTTCCCAGCGCGCCGAGGCCGCCGGTGATCAGGTAGACGCCCTGGTCTTTGAAGGCGAGCGGCGCTTCATCGCTCGCGACTTCCTGCCAGCGCAGCACGTGACGTGCGCCATCCGCAAACCGGACCTGCGCTTCGGTAGCACCAGCCTTCTCGTCCTGAAGGCGCGCCGCAAACTCCCCGGCCGTCGAATCCGGCGCGGTGAGAATGAGCTGCGTGACAAACTGCGGATTCTCGAGCGTCGCCGTCTTCAGCAATCCGGTCAGCCCGGCGAAGAACGCATGCTCGGGATCATCGGCAACGACGACCTGGAACAGGACCTTCCCCTGCGGCTTCCGCTGCAGAATGGACTGGATCCGCTCGAAGCACGCCAGCGCATCGTCGCGGTAACGCTGCGCGATCGTTCCCTCGTGCGATGCCTGAAGCGCGAGACACTGGCCGTGCGGAAGCAAAGAGCCGAGTCTCTCCGCCTCGACAGCGAGAAGCTCGCAGAGAAGAACGTGGTGCTCCGTGTACGACGTCGCATCGAGTGCGGGCTTGACGGCGCTCGGCTGCCACGCCGGAGCCGCCAGCAGAAGGCCGATCGACTTGCTCTGCACGCTCGTCGCGGTCAACTCGGCGGTCGCGGCTCGCGACGAGAATCCCCGCATCTGTACACAGACGTTCCCCTGCTCATCGCACAGATCGACGTCCAGCTTGATGACCTTGTCGCCGGCCTGACTGCCCGGCGCGTAGCGAACCCACGCGAACATCTCCCGCGTACAGCCCGCCACGACGCGCAGCGATTCGAGCGCAAACGGCAGACGCGCCTGATCGGCGAGATCCGAGCTCTCCGCCAAACCGATCGACGCTTGCAGCGCCGCGTCCATCAGGCTCGGATGCAGCCGATACGCGTCGAGACTCGACTCGAGCGCGGACGGCAATCGCAACTGCGCGAGGACCTGCCGCTCTCCCTGCGCGATGGCGACCACGCTCTGGAACGCCGGGCCGAAATCGATTCCCATGACGCGGAATGCCGAATAGACGGCCGACGCATCCACATTGCCGCGACGCATCTGCTCCTGGAGCGACTCGATCTCCAACTTGACCGGCGCACTCTGACGCGTGACAACAGCGCGACCCTGGCAGTGAACGATTTCCTGTTCGCCATCAATGCTGTAGATCTCGAAGTCCAATCGATCGATCGACGAACCAGCCCCTTCGCTCGCAAAGAGGGCGATCGTCACTTCCGTCGCTTTCGCGACTACGGCCGGTTGCAACCAGACGACGTTCTGTAGTTCCACGGTCGCTGTCGCATCGGCGTCCAATGACAGGGCGTGTACGATCGCGGCCCTCGCCATTTCCAGATAGGCGACGCCCGGCAACAGAAGGCGGCCCTGCACGCGATGGTCCTTGAGGAAGAATTCGCTCCCCGTGAAGATCGAGGCGTAGCTCTGCTGGCTGAGGTCCGAGGTGTTGCTCTGCAGCAAAGGATGAAGGACCGACCCTTTGACGGCGCGCCGTGAGAATTGCTGCATGAGCGCAAGAGCGTCCCGCTTGGAAAGCCGCTTGCCTCTCAGCTCCGAAACCACGTATTCAACAAAGTCGATCATTGTCGTTGCCTTCGTTTGTCTTGTAAAGGACTGGCGAGCTTCCGCCTACCGTTGGTCGAATGGAAATTCGAGTGTTCAATGCCGATTGATGGGGAGATTTTTGCCGCAAGCTCGCGTTCGCGAGCGGGCCGTCAGGAAACCAACAGGCGCAATGCCTGCACGCCTTCGCTCTCGTCCAGGAGGCCTTGCTCGATCCTGTCGATGACTTCTTCGACGGATTCGAAGTCCGCGGAAGGTACGGCGAGCTCCTGCTCGGGTGTCTTCGCGGAATCCCGCTTGTCAGCCCAATAGTGTTCCTTCGCGAATGGATAGACCGGCAATCTCATGCGCCGCGGCTTCGCGCCGGCGTAGAACTTGTCCCAATCCAACTCGACGCCGTCGACCCACAGCTCCAACACCTTCGACAGGCGCTTGTCGCGAATCCACTGGTCGATCGTTTCCTGCAGCGCGCCATCGGAGATCAGCAGCGCCAGCGCGCCCTTCTGCCGTTTCGCGCGCCCCTGCCGGACGCCGTCGAGGTTCTTCTGTCCCGCGATGTACGACTCGAGCTTCTCGACGAGCTGCTCGACGGAGCTCACGACGAAGCCGAGCCGCTCGTCCATCGCCTCTCGGCCGATCTGCAGCGTATAGCCCAGGCGCTTCACATCAACAGTGCTCGGTTCTTCAGTCCGAAGGAACGCGAGGAGATCGACGGCCTTCTGCTGCAACTGCTCGACCGTCTTCGCCGACAGCGGAACGAGGATCAGCTCATTGGGTTGCGTGGCATCGCTGACACGTGGATGATCGGCCGTCTCCGGATATTCGCGAATGACGAGATGCGCGTTCGTGCCACTATGGCCGAAGGAATTGAGCGCCGCCATCCGCGGCGAGCCGTCCGCCGAACGCCACTCCAGCTCCTCGGTTCCGATGAAGAAAGGCGAGCCATCGAGCTCGATGAGTGGATTGAGTCCATTAAAGTGCATCAGCCGCGGAAGCCGGTTGTGCTGCATCGACAACAGCACTTTGATGAGTCCCGTGACTCCCGCTGCCGCCGCGGTGTGGCCGATGTGAGATTTCGCGCTGCCCAATGCGCAATATCCCGATTTCTCCGTAAAGCGGCGGAAGGCTCTCACGAGCGCGTTCCCTTCCACCGGGTCGCCCAGCTTCGTTCCCGTTCCGTGAGCCTCGACGTAGCTGATCTTCTCCGGGTCGATTCCGAATTTCTGATAGACCTTCGTGATCAGCTTCTCCTGCGCCGCGCCGCTCGGCGCGGTGATGCCATTGCTGGCGCCATCCTGATTGATGCCCGAACCGCTGATCACGCCATAAATCAGATCGCCATCCCGCACGGCATCATCCAGTCGTTTCAACAACACGACCGCCACACCCTCGGAGACAATCGTCCCGTCAGCCGCGCTGTCGAATGTCCGCGAGCGCCCGCTGGGCGAGAGCATCTCGATCTCGTCGAGGCTGATCTGCACCTTCTGATTCATCGACGCGTTCACGCCGCCCGCCAATGCCAGATCGGATTCCCGATTCCGCAAGCTTTCGCACGCGAGGTGAATCGCGACCGCCGATGACGAACAACCGGTGTTGACGACGAAGGCCGGCCCATTGAGGTTCAGCACATACGAAAGGCGCGACGCAACGATGGCGTCCGAATAGCCGGTGAAGCTTTCGCCTCGGTAGCCGGTCGGCTCGGCGCCGACGAAGATTCCGGTCTGCGATCCGGCCAGCAGCCGCGGGTTGTAGCCGGCGTCCTCGATGGTCTTCCAGCTCTCCTGAAGGATCAGGCGCTGATGGGGATTCATCGACTCCGCCTCTTTCGGCGAGACGTTGAAGAAGAGAGGATCGAAGCAATCGCGATCACGGAGAACACCGCCCCACTTGCAGCGCGTCTTGCCCGGCTGCTTCTTCGTGCTGAACACGGCGTTCTGGTCCATGTAGCGCGCCGGAAGCTCTTCGACTCCGTCGACGCCGTCGACGAGATTTCGCCAGAATTCGTCGACGTCCGCGGCCTTCGGGAACATGCCCGACATCCCGATCACGGCGATCTCCGGAATCCTCGGTTCTGCTTCCGCGACGCCGCGCGTTTCGCGCGGAGCGATGCGCCGGCGCGAGGCGATCGGCACTCTCGCTTGCGCAGTCTGCGGACGCGGTTCAATGCGAACCTTCTCGAGCTCGACCGCGCCGGCGGTCCGCTCTTGCAGACCAGCCTCGATCGGCTCGCGGTACGTCTCCATCACGTACTTGCTCAGCGTCGCCAACGACGGATATTCGAAGATCACCGCCGTATTCAGCTTGATGCCGAGGCTTTGGTTGACCTGCTCGACGAACTTGCCGCCGAGGATCGAATCGATTCCGTAGTCGGAGAAGGCGATGTCGGCATCGATCTCCGTCGCGCTGATCTTCAGCGCGTCGCACATGCACTCGAGAATGCTGTTGCTGATGTGCTCCTGCGTGCTGCGCGACGTGCTCGCCGCGGATGCCGCGACGGGGATTCGCTCTTTCGCTTTCGCGGTCACCGGCGGCGCCGCGGGCGCCGCTAGCGCTGCGATCGGCCGTGTCACGATTCGCTGCGAAGTCTCGGTAACGCCACCCTGCTGGCGAACGATGCCGTTGCTCTGCGCGAGCACGATCTGGTAGCCGAGGTCGTGTGCCGCCTGTGCCGGGAACTGCACGGAACGGAAACCTTCCTCTTCGAGCACGCGCTGCCATTGCGCCGGCGCGAGGCCGGGGCAATTCGGAATGCGCAGATCGCCGTCTTCGAACAGCCACCAGCCGTCGAGCAGACCGAACGTCAGATGCGCCTGCAGCGATTTGCTGCTGACTTCATTCAGGATGAGCGAGCCGCCCCAACGCAGAATCGCCTTGGCGTTGCGGACGGTCTGGCGAATGTCTTTCGTCGCGTGCAGGACGTTCGAGGCGATGACGAGGTCGTAGCTGGCAGCTTCGATTCCCTGCGGCTCGATGGCCTGCTCGATGTCGAGCCGCTGGCAGGCGATGTACGGATTTTGCGGGATGTAGTTCGCCTCGGCGTGGAAGAAGAACGCCTGCGACAGATCGGTGTAGCAGTACTTCTCGATCGAGCGCTGGAAGGGCTGCAGCTTCGCGAACACGACTGCCGACGTTCCGCCGGTGCCCGCGCCGATCTCGAGGATGCGGATGCGCGCCTTCGCGTCAGCTTGCAAGCGCTGCTCGACGTGTGCGACGACGGCGTTGGCAACGATCTCGTTGAAACTGTCGGAGAGCGCGTTGTTTTTATACAGACCCTCGACCTTCGCCATCGAGGAGTTCGGGAAAATCACGTCCGTGGCCAGCATGCCGCCGGTCAGAATCTCCGGCAGATGCTCCAGGCAATCGCTCACGAGCTCCGCAAGTGCGCGGAGATCGGGCTCGGTCGCGTAGCGCTCTTTTCGCGCCTGCCAACTGTCGCGGATCGCGCTCGCGTCCGACGCGTTGCGCTCGCTTATGACGCCATCGTTTAATTCCAGATGACCGCTTTCGACGAGCACGTTGAGCGATTCGTTCCACCAGGGAACGTACTTGTCGATGACGCCGCATCGCGCGGCAAGCTCCGCGACGCGCATCGGCGTCTCCGGATCCAACGCGCGAAGCAGGGAACTGATCTGGCAATAGAGCAGCTCCGTGAACCAATCCTCCAGCTCTTTCCGTACACTCGCGTTCCGCAGCCGTTCGATCTGTTCCTCGGGAAGCGCGATCGCACCTTTCGCAAGCGACGTCGGAAGCCAGGACGGCTCGCTCGTCAGGGTGATGACTTCCTCCTGACTGCGATGCATCAGCGACTCGAGGAGCTTAGACGGACCGAAACAGAGCGTCTGGTGAATCCTGCGCCGCTGCAGCTCGGTGACGAACAGCTCGAAGCACTCGAATCCCTCTGTATCGCCGAGGGCATCGAGACTGTCGGTGGTCATCCCTTCGGTGGCGTCGTTGATCGAAGATTTCCAGATGCCCCAGTTGATCATTCCGACCGGGAACGCCGATGAGTGCTGCAGTGATCGCACGAACGCGTCGGAGATCGCCACGCCGCTTCCGTAGGCCGAGACCTTCGACGCGCCGAGGAATGGGTAGGCCTGGCGCGAGGAGAAGTAACAGAGGAAGTCGAGCGGCTCGTCCTTCAGCGCGTTGTAGAACGCCCAGCTCCCCTGCGCCTTGATGTCGAAAATGTTGCGGAACTCGTCTTCGGCGATCTCCTCGATGGAGTGATCGGGACCGAAAACCATCGCCGAGAAGATCGCGCCGTTCAGCACGACGCCTTTCTCGTTCAGCAGCTGCACGGCCTTCTGCATCGAATCGAGATCGGTGACGTCCGCCTGAACATAGAGCGGCCGCGGCCCGAGCTCGTCGAAGGCATTGAGCGCTCGCTGCACCTTGTCCGAGCTCTCGGCGCTTCGTCCGATCCAGACGACGTTCGCCGCGTAGTTCCGGATCAGCTCGCGCGTGATGATCTTCCCGACCGTTCCCGCTCCGCCGGCGATCACGTACGTGCCGTTGTGGCGGATCGCGCGCGGACTCGACTCATCCCACTTCAGCTCGAAGAAGGTCTGGCGATACCGGCGTCCGGCGCGCAGCTTGTACGACTCGCCGCGACTCGACGGCGGCTCGGCGACGACGGTCGCCAGCACGGCACGTTGATCGCGCGGACTCCGCAAATCGTCGAGCGACAGATCGAGACTGCGCACGCGATACTGCGAATTTCCCTGCGCCAGCGAATAACCGAGCGCGGTGACGCCCGCGCCGAGGAAGCTGTTGCGGTCGTGCGTGAGCGAATGGCTGTCCAGCGTCAGGAGATAGAAATCGATCTTCGCTTCGGCCTTCTTGTTTCGCTGCAGAGTCTTGATGAGCCGCAGGAACTGGATCTCATTGGCCTCGCGGCCGCCGACGAAATCCTTCGCGGCAACGACATTCGCGCGCTGCTCGCCCATGGCCAGGAAATAGACGGCGTCGATCCTGTCGATCGCCTGCAGGCATTCCTGGAAGCCGTTCGCATCATCGACGGCGCATGACCATTCGTTGTCCGAGCGCTGTTCCGTCGTTTCGGCCAGACGGATCAGGATCGCCTTGCAGTTTCGCTGCTCGTAGTAGTCGAGGATCGTGCTCTCGAACTGCGCGAACGGCGCGCAACTGAAGATGACGATCGTCTCGTGGGCAACGGGACGCGGCTCCGGAAGCTCGGACTGCGGCTCCCACTTCGAGACGAAGCTCTTCCGGTCGCGCGGCTGTTCCGTCGTTTCGACATGAGCCGCCGAGGCCACGGACAACAGCGCCGGCGCTTCGAACGGCTGCAACTCCAGTCCCTGGATCTCGACACAGACATTGCCCTCGAGATCCACTAGATCGATGTCCAGTTGTCCGGCATCCGACGCCGATTGACGCACCCACGCCACCATCTCCGCGGTGCATGGAGCGACGACGCGCAGCGTGCCGAGTGATCCCGGCAGGCACGGCGTCGAAGGACTCACGAGACGGATCGCCGCCTGCAGCGCGCCGTCGAGAAGACTCGGATGCAAAACATAAACATCCGAGTTGGCTTCGACGGACGCGGGAAGCCGAAGGTCGGCGAGCAGTTCGTTGCTTCCGAGGTGGAGCGCCGTGATGCTCTGATGCGCGGGGCCGTAATGCGAGCCGGTTCGTGCGAACGCGGCGTACACCTCGCTCGCATTCAGGCGGCGAGGCATTGCATCGCGGAGCTGCCCGAGATCGAGTCGAGCCCGCACCGATTGCGCGCTCCAGCTCGCCCGACCCTGACAATGAACGGTCGTGAGCTCGCCTTCCTGGCTGTAGATCTCGAAGTCGATCTCATCGCCGTTCGCGTCATTGTTCGCGGCGAGCGTGATGCTGATCTGCCGGTTTTCCGCGACGAGGACCGGCTCGCCCCAGACGAGGTCGCGCAGCTCGAGCACGGAGCCTTCCCTGCGCACCGGAATCGCGTGCTCCACCGCGGCGCGCGCCATCTCGAGATACGCCGCACCGGGCAGAACTCTCTCCACTCCGAAGCGATGATCGGCGAGGAACGACTCCTCGCCGGTGAACGTCGAGCTGTAGCGCTGCTCGCTGAGGTCGGACGTGTTGGCGTGCAGCAACGGATGCAGAACCGCGGCGCCGGACGTCGCGCCGGCGATGACCACCGGCTCCGGGACTTCGATCCAATAGCGTTCCTTGGCGAACGGATACACCGGCAATTCCGCGCGATGCGGTTTGGCATCGCCATAGAGCTTGTTCCAATCGAGCTCGAGGCCCTTGGTCCAGAGATCGAGCAGCTTGGAGAGCTTCTTCTCGGCGATCCATTTGTCGACGACGAGCTCTTTCATCTCGTCGTCCTGACTCAGGATGCTCATGCTCTCTTTGCCCCGCTTGACCTGGCCCTGATGGAAATCGCTGATGTCGCCCTTGCCTTCGACATAGGCGTCGAGTCCGTCGACCAGTTGCGCGATCGAGCTCACGAGGAACCCGGCCCGCTCATCCATCGCCTCGCGGCCGGCCTGCAACGTGTAGGCGATCTCGATCAGATCGGACGACGCGCCCTCGCCGCGCAGGAACGCCAGCAGCTCGCGCGCTTTCTGCTTGAGCTGCGCCGGCTTTCGCGCCGACAGCGGAACGATGACCTTCATGTTCTGCGTCACGACCGACACCGGAATGGCTTCGACCGGCGCCGGCGCTTCGCCGATCACGAGATGGGCGTTCGTTCCGCTGAAGCCGAAGGAGCTGATCGCCGCCAGGCGGCGCTGCGCGCCGTTTCGCTCCCACTCCTGCAGGCGATTGTTGACGTAGAACGGACTGTCGGTCAGGTCGATGTGCTCATTGAGGCGCTCGAAGTTGATCGTCGGCGGGAGTTGCTTGTGCTTGAGCGCCAGGAGCAGCTTGATGACGCCGGCGATTCCCGCCGCGGTCAGGCAGTGGCCGATGTTGCTCTTCACCGACCCGAGAGCGCAGTACTGCTTGTTCTGCGTGTACTTCTTGAAGGCCTGCTTGAGACCTTCGACTTCGATCGGATCGCCCAGCTTCGTGCCGGTGCCGTGCGCTTCGATCAGTTGAATGTTCGTCGGATCGATCTGATAGCGATCGTAGACGTCCTGCTCCAGACGCGTTTGCGATTCCGGATTCGGCGCGGTGATGCCATTGGTCCGGCCGTCCTGGTTCACGCCCCATCCCTGCACGACACCGTAGATGATGTCGCGATCTCTCTGTGCATCGACCAGGCGCTTGAGCATCACGACTCCGACACCTTCACCCGGCACGAATCCGTCGGCGCGCGAGTCGAACGCGAAGCACTGACCTTCCGGCGAGAGCATCCCCGCCTGCGCGGTGCGGATGTGCATCTCCGGTCCGCCCATCACATAGACGCCGCCGGCCAACGCCAGATCGCTGACGCCGGTATTGAGGCTGTCGCAGGCCTGCGCGATCGCGACGAGCGACGAGGAACAGGCCGTGTCGATGGAGACGCACGGGCCCTGCAGGTTCAGGAAGTAGGAGATGCGCGCGGCGAGGATCGAGGTCGCGCTGCCGATGAAGCCATGCGCGCTGAGCTGATGGGACCGCGAGGCCTGGTGATAGTCGCCGGTGGCGCAACCGACGAAGACACCGCACTTGCTTCCCGACAGGAGGCGCGCGTCGTAGCCGGCGTTTTCAATCGTGTGCCAGCAGGCCTGCAGGAAGAGGCGCTGCTGCGGATCCATGTGCTCCGCTTCGGTCGGCGAGATGTTGAAGAAGAGCGGATCGAAGCGGTCGTACTCCTCGAGCGCGCCGACATACGGGCTGTTGGTCTTGCCCGGTGCGGGCTCGCCCGGCTGATAGTACGCATTCAGATCCCAGCGTTCCCGCGGAACTTCCGTGATGCAGTTCTTCCCCTCGGCGAGGTTCTGCCAGAACTCGTCGATGTTTTTGGCCCGCGGGAATTGACCGGCCATGCCGACGATCGCAATCGCCTGCGGCTGACTCGCTTCCGGCGCCGTGGCGGTGGCGGCGAAGCGCGTCGCTTTGCGGCCGCGGCGCGACGTCAACGCGCGCTCCTTCGCGATCGCAGTCTGCGGCTTCGGTTGCACTGCAGGCGGAGCCATCACGGCCGGCGTTTCGTCGACCGGCGCGCTCACGTTCGCGAGATTGCCGTTCGTCTCCGCTTCCTCTTTGACGTGCCGGCTGAGCTGCGCCAGCGTCGAGAAGCTGTAGACCTTCGTCGCTTCGATTGTGGTCGCGTACTTTTCGTTGATCTTGCGAATCCAGGTCACGCCGGCGATCGAGTCGAGTCCCAGATCGATGAACTGGGCGTGATCGTCGATGTCGTTCTCCTGCATCTGCAGCTCATTCGCGAGAAGCGTCCGCAAGGTCGCGGTGACCGCGGGAAGCATGTCGCCCTCGACGCGCGGCTTCGTCACCTGGACTTGCGGCAACGGCGCCGCAACAGGAGCGACCTCGATCTCCTGATGGAAATTGCTCTCGATTTGCGCCAGCGTGTCGGCGCGGCCCACGAAGGTCTTTTCGTGCATGGCCAGTTCGAGCCGATACGTTTCATCCAGCGCTTCCTGAGCATTGCCTTTCAACTGTTGCTTGAGATCGATCAGCCGCTGGCGCGGGAATCGCGCGATCTGTTCCGCGAATCGCATCGCCGCCCGTTCTACCTCGGCGCGCGGCAGCACCGAAAGCCGCAGCTGCCGATCGCGCAATGCACGGCCGGTCACCGCCTGCGCGGTGAGCAGACTCTCGCGGGCGAGGTCCTGTCCCATGCGATCCGCAAGGACCCACGTTGCGCCGGCGCCGGGCGTGAATCCGTAGTCCATGTACGGACTCACGTAGCGGCTCTCCTCGCTCAGAAGAACGAGGTCGGCAAACATGCCGAGACACCAGCCGGCGCCGATGCCGTGTCCCTGCATCGCCGCGATGACGGGGAGTTTGCAATCGAGCGCCGATTGAAACGCCTTCGAATCGGTGAACTTGACCTTACCGGCCTGAATCGCCCGCAGGCTCTCTTTCGTGCCGCCGGATGCGAAGTACTGATCGTAGCCGGTGAGGATCACGACCTTGTACGCCGGGGTTTGTTCGATGTGCGCGAACGCTTCGGTGATTCCGTCGATCAGCGCGTCGGAGAACATGTTCTTCGACTGCCGATCCTCCATCTTCACGACCACGATGCCGCCCGGATGCGCGGTGGCCGTGACGACTTGCGAGCGGAGAGCGATCGAAGGCGGCGTCTCGATGGAGTCCAATGCGTCGCTCTGTTGCGGCGCGACAGGCAGATGAAGCACGCTCGTCTGAAGCGCGGTCGCGCGATGCTGCTTCCAGGAAATCAGCGCGGTGCGCGGCAGCGTGGCCCAGAACTTCGCGATGTCGATCGCCGACGAGAGCACGTGATCCGCATCGGCCACATGCAAGGCGCCGACGCGGCGCTGGAGATCCGCACCCAAATACGCGCCGCCGGTCAGCAGGATCTCGCGGCTCGCTTCGGTACCGAATGGATGGGCGAAGATCGCCGCGGCGGCCGGTGCTGCATGAGCCGCGGAGTAGAGAGCGGCGCGGTTGTAAACCGAGGCATCGCACCACTGGCTCACGAGCCAGGCGTTGCCGCGCGCGTTTCCGTTCAACGCGGCCACAATCGGGATCTCGACGCTCGCCATGAGCCGCTCGAATTCCGGCAGGAGCTCGCTGGTGACGCCGTCGGCGAGGAATTCGGATTCGCTCGCCAGGACGATGGCGTTGATGTCGCGTCGTTCGCGCACCTCGGCGAAGATCGACGTGAGATCGCGCAGCAGCTCGTTCGCGCCGATGCTGTCGAAGCGGATGACGAGGACTTGCGCGATAGAACTGTCGAGTTGCAGTCGCGGTGAAGGGGACGTGATCGTCCGCGTGTCGGCCGTGAAGGCGTCGTCCATCGCCGCTTCGAAGCGCGATAGCCGGCTCACGAACGCGACCAGAGGACGCGCCAGGTGCTGCTTCAGAAGGCGCAGCGCGTCCTGCGATTTCGTGAGGAACGCCGACGCCAGTTCCTGCGCGTGCGTTTCGACCTGTGCGGCCGGAACGATGGGAGCGCTCCATCCTTTCGCGCGCAGCTCCCTGCCCGTCGATGCCGGCGAGAGATAGAGGAAGTCCTGTGCGAGGACTTCGCCGAATCGCGCGACGAACAAATCTGCAGCGGCGCTCGTCGGCACACGCTCCGCATCGGTGTAGCCAAAGAGCGCGCCTTCATTCGCAACGATGAAGTCGCAGAGCGCGGCGGTCATGAATCCGGCGCCGATCGTTTCGTTCTGCAGGATGGCGATCGTCGGATAGGGGAACGCGACGATGGCCGGATAGAGCTGCTGTTCGACGGCTTCGTTGAAACCTTCGTGTGAGCGCAGGTGCTCGAGGCCGCGAATCAACAGCGTCTTGAGCGCGCTCTCGTGCTGCAACCGGGCGAGGGCCTGAAGGAAATGAGGAATGAGCTCGTTGGAGGCCGCGGCGATTTGAATCGAGAAACTGCCGTTGCCTTCGTCGAAGAGCCGCACGGCCGAAGCGACCGATGACGCGGGCGCGTTCGCGAGCGTGATCGGCGTTCTTTCGGACGACGGCGCGGCCGTCGCCGGAGCGCCCGGCGCGGACAGCGTGATCGCCGCCCGTTTTCTGCGCTCGACCTGGGGAGAAACTTCCTGCGGCGCGGACGCGACGAAGAAGATCTCCCGTCGCACCGGCGCGGGACGTGAAGCTTCCTGCCGCGCGGTAACCACCGGCGCCAGAATTTCGGTCGGAGTCTGAATCGCATCCACCGACGCAACCTGCCACTGCAAACCGCGCAACTGCGCGCAGACGTTCCCGTTCGTGTCGCAGAGATCGACGTCGATCGCCGCGGCGCTTCCAGTCGCAACGCGCGCCCAGGCAACCATCGCCGGCGTAACCGGCGCGAGAATGCGCAGCGAGTCCATCGCCGAAGGCAGCAACGGCCCATCGGTTTCCGCACCGAGCAGGAGCGCGCAAGCCTGCAGCGCGCTATCGAACAGGCTCGGATGCAGGACGTACTCCGCCGCGGTCCCTTCGACAGCCTTTGGCAGTTGCAGTCGTGCGAGTAGCTGCCCGGTTCCCTGCTGAATGGATTGAATCGCCTGCAGCGAAGGTCCGTACACGAGGCCCATGCGCGCGCTCGTGGCATACACGCTCTGCGGCGCAATCGCGGCCGGCATCTGCCGTTCGAGCTGCGCGAGATCGAGCACGGCCAACGGCGATTGCGGACTCAGGATCGCGCGACCCTGAGCATGAACGACGTCCTGCTCCGCATCTTCGCTGTAGATCTCGAACTCGATCGCGTTCTCGCCGATCGCGGACAAGGCGATGCTGACGGGCTGGCTCGCGGTGATGATGACCGGCCGCGGCCAGACCATGTCGCGCAGCTCGAGCACCGCCGATTCCGATCGCTCCGGCATGGCCTGCTCGATCGCCGCGCGCGCCATCTCCAGATAGGCCACGGCCGGCAACACCTTCTGGCCGTTCACCTGCGCCAGGAAAAACTCATCTCCCGCAAACGACGAGCGATAGCGCTGCTCGCTCAGATCCGAAGTGTTGCTGTGCAGCAGCGGATGGAGAACTTCGGCAGCCACCGACTTCGCGGCCACGGGCGCACCGGCCGGGATGTCGATCCAGTAACGTTCTTTGGCGAAGGGATACGTCGGCAGGCTGATGCGCTGCGGCCGGACGCCGTCATCGAGCCGGCTCCAATCGAGATCGAGCCCCTTGACCCAAAGCTCGAGCAGCTTCGCGATCTTGCGGCCTTCGATCCACTTCTCGATCGCCTGCTGCAGGTCGGCGTCGCTGTTCAACAACGACAAGGCATCGGCATTGCGCCGAACCTGTCCCTGATACGCGTCGTCGATCGGCTCGCCTTTTCCGAAGGCCGCGAGCGTTTCGATCAGTTGATCGACGGAGCCGGCGATGAAGCCGAAGCGCTCGTCCATCGCCTCGCGTCCGGTCTGCAGCGTGTACGCAAGCGCATGGAGATCGACGTCGTCGCGTCGCGCGCGCACGAACTCGAGCAGATCGCTCGCTTTCTGCTGCAACTGCCCCGCGGTTCGCGCGGAAAGAAGGATGACCTGCGTCGCCGCCGCCGCGTTCCGCACCGGTTGCGGATACTCCTCGATGATCAGGTGCGCGTTCGATCCACCCGCGCCGAACGACGAGATTCCGGCGATGCGCGGCAACGTGCGACCGTCGATCACCGGCGGCTCCCACGGCGTCAAGGTCTGATTGACGATGAACGGGCTGCTCTCGAAGTCGATGTGCGGATTCAGCGCCGCCGAGTGCAGAGAGGGCACGATCTGCTGATGCTGCATCTGCAGCAGGACTTTCGTGAGGCCAGCGATTCCGGCCGCGGATTCGCAATGGCCGATGTTCGATTTCGCGGAGCCGATCAAACAGAACTGCGTGTCCTGCGTGTACTGGCCAAAGGCTTTGTTCAGCGCGGCGATCTCGATCGGGTCGCCGAGCTTCGTGCCGGTGCCATGCGCTTCGATGTAGCTGACGCGCCGCGCGTCGATCTTCGCTTCCGCGAGCGCGCGGCTGATCGCCGTCGATTGCGCCTGCGGATTCGGAACGGTGTAGCCGTTCGTTTTGCCGCCATGATTCAACGCGCTACCGCGAATGATTCCGTAGATGTGATCGCCATCTCTCTTCGCCTCGGACAGGCGTTTCAACACGACCACACCGACGCCCTCACCCGGGATGTAGCCGTCGCCCCCCTCGCCGAAACTCTGGCAATGCCCGTCGCTGGAGATGAACTGTCCCGCGCTCAGCACGAGGTACTTGTTGGGATGGATGGTGACGTTCACTCCGCCGGCGATGGCGAGATTCGTGCGGCCGAGTTTCAAGTCCTGACAGGCGAAATGAATCGCCGTCAGCGAGGAGGAACACATCGTGTCGAGCGTGACGCTCGGGCCGTGAAGGTTGAAGGCGTACGACACGCGATTGGCGATGCTGGCCGCGCTGCCGGCGACGCCGAGGAGACTTCCGCGCGCGCTCGCTTCTGCGCCGAACAACTGGTACTCGGTGTACATCACACCGACGTAGACGCCGACCTGTCCGGCCATGTCCTGCCCCGGCATGTTCTGCGCGGGCGTCTGCAACGTCGCGCGCGTGTAGCCGGCATCCTCGACCGCCATCCAGGTGTGTTGCAGGAACAATCGCTCCTGCGGGTCCATGGCTTTCGCTTCCCGCGGCGAAATGTTGAAGAAGAGCGGATCGAATTCGTCGACGCCTTCGATGAAGCCGCCCCACTTGCTGAAATGACGTCCGCCCTGCGTGCGATCGTCGGTGAAGTAGGCCTGCCAGTCCCAGCGACTCTTCGGGACTTCGATGATGCAGTCCTTGCCGTCGCGCAGATTCTGCCAATAGGCCTCGAGATCGATCGCCTCGGGATAGCGGCCGCTCAATCCAATGATCGCGATCGGATCCGCTTCCGCCGGCGCGCTGGCAGTCGCGACGCGCAAACGTTTCGCGCGACGACTCGCGACCGGTCTCGTTTCTGGTGTTACTGATGTGCGCTGCGCGGCGGCAGGTTGGATCTTGTCCGGAGTCGCGAGCAGCGTGGCCAATCGCGCGGAGTGCGATTGGATGAAGTACTGACTCAGCTCGCGAATCGTCTGGTATTCGAAGAACAGCGTCTTGGAGAGCGCGCCGAACGTTTGCTCGAGATGCGTCGTCAGCTTCATCGCCAGGATCGAATCGATCCCGTACGTTTCCAGCGCAGCGTTCGGGTCGATGCTGTGCGCGGGCAGCTTCAACAAACCGGAGAGTTGTTTGCGCAGATAGTCCTGCGTCTTTTCGGCGAGGCTCGTCGCGTCCGTGGCGATGGTTTGCGTTGCAGCGACCGGCGTCTCAATGATGGCCTCGGGCTCGGCGAGCACGGCACGCCGGATCTGCGCGAGATCGCCTTCGACGACCAGGATCTGGTCGTAAGGGAACGCCAGCGCGCGATGGAATGCGTCGATGCCGGTCGCGGTCTGCATCGGCTGGATGCCCATCGTCTGCCGCACGAATGCCTGCCGTTCGGAATCGAGCGCCATCCCGCCGGCCTGCCAGAGCGGCCAGTTGATGGAGCGCGTTCGTCCATGCCGCTGCTTCGCGGCGACCTGCTGATTGCGATAAGCCGCGAACTGATCGAGGAACCCGTTCGCCGTCGCGTAATCGGACTGGCCGAGGTTGCCCTTCGAGCTGGCGATGGACGAGAACAGCACGAAGAAGTCGAGATCAATATCGCGCGTGGCGTCGTCGAGGTGGAACGTGCCGGTGACTTTCGGCGCGAGGGTCGCGCTGAATTCCGCGCCGCTCTTCTTCAGGATGAAGTTGTCAGCCGTCGCGCCTGCGCAGTGAAGAATGCCGCTGAGCGTTCCATGTTCTTCGCGAATGCCGGCGATGAGCTGCTGGACTTCATCGGCATTGCCGAGGTCCAACTGCTGATAGCACACGCACCCGGAGAGACGATCGAGGCGCGCCTGTTTCTCCAGAGTCAGTGGCGAGCGACCGGTCAGGACGATGGTGGACTGCGCGGTTTGATTGAGGATCTCCTGGGCAAAGAGAAGGCCGAGTGCGCCGAGGCCGCCGGTGATCAGATAGACGCCGTGATCGTGGAACACGATCGCCGGCTTCGGCTCTTCGCGCACTTCCTGCCAGTGCTGAACTTTTCGTCCGCCCTGTTCGTAGCGGACGAGTGAGTCGAGCGCATGGCTCTTCTCATCGAGCAGACGCGCGGCCAGATCCGCGGCCGTCATCTCCCACGGGACGATGACGAGCTGGCCGGTGAACTGAGGATTCTCCAGCGCCGCGGTTTTTAACAATCCCGACAGACCGGCGAACATCGCCTGCTCGCCATCGCCCGGGACGACGATCTGGACGAGCACTTTGCCTTGCGGCTTGCTCTGAAGGACTGCTGCGATGCGCTCGAAGCAGGCCAGCGCGTACTCGCTGTAACGCTGGGCGATCGTTTGTTGCGCATCCGCGCGAAGCGACGCGCTTTGACAGCGCGGAAGGAGGGACTCCAGTTGCTTGCCGTCGATCGCCGGAAGCTCGCAGAGCACGACGTAGTGCTCCGCGTACTCGACGTCGGACGCGGCGTCGGCAATCGCACGCGACTCCCAGACCGGAATCGCGAACAAGCGTCCGGTCGTGCGCTTCTCTGCCGCGGCGCCGATCTCCTTGCTCAATGCGCGGAGGGAGAATCCGTGCATCTGCACGCAGGCGTTTCCGAGCGCATCGCAGAGATCGATATCGAGCTTGACGACCGAATCGCCGGCATGACTTCCGGACGCATAGCGCACCCAGGCAAACATCTCGCCGGTGCAGCGTCCGAGAACGCGCAGGGATTCGAGCGCGAACGGCAGTCGCGGTTGCGAGGATTGCGCGGATGCGTCATCGAGCAATCCGACGCATGCCTGCAGCGCGCTGTCCATGAGACTCGGATGCAGGACGTAATCGGCCGATGCATCCTCGAGCATCTTCGGCAAGCGAAGCTGCGCCAGGACTTCATCGGTTCCGCGATGCAGCGCAACAACTCCCTGGAACGCCGGACCGTAGATCAGCCCCATCCGCGCGAACGACGGATAGACGCTGCCCGGTTCGATCCGGCCGCGACCCATCCGTGATTCGAGTTGGACGAGGTCGAGTGCCGCCGGCATCGGCTCGAGGCTGAGAAGCGCGCGGCCCTGGCAGTGAACGACGTCCTCTTCGGCGCTTTCGCTGAAGATCTCGTAGTCAATCTCGTTCTGCTCGTTGGCCGCCAGCGCGATGCTCACGCGCGTGCTCGCACTGACAACAACCGGCTGCAGCCAGACGGTGTCGCGCAGCTCGAGCACGGATTCTTGCGGGCGCTCCGGCAAAGCCTGCTCGATCGCCGCGCGCGCCATTTCCAGGTACGCGACTCCCGGCAGCACCTTGTGGATCGCCCCACCTTCGGCGCGCACTCGGTGATCGGAGAGGAAGAACTCTTCGCCGCTGAACGTCGCGCTGTAGCTCTGCTCGTTCAGATCGGAGGTGTTGCTGTGCAGGAGCGGATGAAGCATCGGCGCGCCGCCGATGGCGATCGTCTCGCTCGCCGTCGTATCGACCCAGTAACGCTCCCTCGCGAATGGATACACGGGCAGGCTGATGCGCCGCGGCTTCGCATCGACATAGAGCTTGTTCCAATCGAGCTCCAGGCCCTTGACCCACAGCTCCAGCAACTTCGCCATCTTTCGATTGGCGATCCAGTTGTCGACGATCGTCCTGCGGATGTCGTCGTTCTGACTGATGATGCTCAGGCTCTCGTTGCCGCGCTTGGCCTGTCCCTGGTGGAAATCCTTGATCGCCGTCTCGCCCTGAACGTAGGCGCCGAGACGTTCGGTCAATTGCTCGACCGACTTCACGACGAACCCGAGACGCTCGTCGAGCGTCGAGCGTCCGAGTTGGAGCGTGTAGGCGAGATCGAGAAGATCGACGGACGGCTCATTCCGCAGGAAGTGCAACAGATCGACAGCTCTCTGTTTGAGCTGCTCGGTCGTACGCGCGGAGAGCGGGATGATGAAATCCGTGATCCGCGGATCGGCAAGGATGGGACGCCGCACGTCTGCGGGCGCCAGATATTCACCGATCACGATATGCGCGTTCGTACCGCTGAAGCCGAAGGAGCTGATGGCGGCCTGGCGTCGCTGCGCGCTGCCCGGCTTCCACTCCTGCAGGCGGTCGTTCACGTAGAACGGAGAGCCGGTCAGGTCGATGTGCTCATTGAGCTGCTCGAAGTTGATGCTGGGCGGCAATTGCTTGTGCTGGATCGCGAGCAGCAACTTGATGACACCGGCGATGCCCGCAGCGGTCATGCAGTGGCCGATGTTGCTCTTCACCGATCCGAGAGCGCAGAACTGCTCGTCCCGCGTGTATTTCCTGAAGGCCTGCTTGAGCCCTTCCACCTCGATCGGATCGCCGAGCTTCGTGCCGGTGCCGTGCGCTTCGATGAGTTGAATGTTGGACGGATCGATCTCGTACTTGTCGTAGACGTACTGCTCGAGCCGCGTCTGCGATTCGGGATTCGGCGCGGTGATGCCGTTGGTCTTCCCGTCCTGATTGATGCCCCAGCCCTGCAGGACGCCGTAGATGATGTCGCCATCACGCTCCGCGTCGGCGAGGCGCTTCAGCATCACGACGCCGACGCCCTCTCCCGGCACGATGCCGTCGGCGCGCTGATCGAAGGGAAAACATTTCCCGTGCGGCGAGAGCATGCCGACTTGCGAGCTCCGGATGTGCATCTCCGGCCCGGCCATGACGTACACGCCGCCAGCGAGCGCGAGATCGCTGGCGCCCGAGGTCAGACTGTCGCAGGCTTGCGCGATCGCCACCAGCGAGGACGAGCAGGCCGTGTCGATCGACAGACAGGGACCATGCAGGTTCAGGAAATAGGAAGCACGTGCGGCGAGGATCGATGACGCTTCGCCGGTGAAGCTCTGCGCGCTGACCTGCTGTTCGCGCGAGAGCAGGTGATAGTCGCCGGTTGCACAACCGACGAAGACGCCGCATTTGCTGCCGGAGAGCGTCCGCGCGTCGTAGCCGGCGTCCTCGATGCTGTGCCAGCAAGCCTCCAGGAATAGGCGCTGCTGCGGATCGATGCTCTCCGCTTCGGCCGGAGAAATGTTGAAGAAGAGCGGATCGAAGCGATCGTAGTCGGCCAACGCACCGAGCCATTGACTGTTGCTCTTGCCCGGCGCGGGCTCGCCCGGCTGATAGTACGCATTCAGATCCCAACGCTCGCTCGGGACTTCGCGGACACAGTTCCTGCCCTCGGCGAGGTTGCGCCAGTACTCCTCGAGATTGCGAGCTTCCGGGAATTGTCCCGCCATCCCGATCACGGCAATCGCACTCGAAGATGGCGGAGCGGGCGCGGTCGTGAATCTCGTCGCCGCGCGGTTGCGCCACGACGTGAGCTTCTGTTGGGCGACCTTCATCTCCGCACGGTTTGTTGTCGTTGCCGCGACACGCGCCGGCGTTGGCGCGGGCGTTACGACCTGAGGACTCGGCAGCGTCCCGTGCTTCTCCGCTTCCTCTTTGACGTGTCGGCTGAGCTGCGCGAGCGTTGGAAAGCTGTAGATCCGGGTTGCCTCGACCGACGTCTGGTACTTCTCGTTGATCTTGCGAACCCAGGTCACGCCGGCGATCGAGTCGAGCCCGAGGTCGATGAACTGGGCATCGTCGTCGATGTCGCTCTCGCGCATCTGCAGCTCGTTCGCGAGGAGCGTCCGCAGCGTCGCCGTGACGGCGGGCAAGGCATCCCCGTCCGTAGCCGTCATCACCACGGTCGCCTCGGGAGCAGGTGTCGCCGCGGCTTTCTGGAACTTGTCTTCGATCCTCGCGAGCGTGTCGGAATGGCCGACGAACGTCTTCTCGTGCATCGCCACTTCGCGGCGATACGTTTCTTCCAGCGGCTCACGAACGTGCGCGATCGACTGCTGTTTGAGGTCGATCAATTGCGCGCGAGACAGAGTGACGAACCGTCTCGCCAGCGTCATCGCCGCGGGAACCACTTCGGCGCGCGGCAGCACGCGAAGGGCGAGACCTCTCGCCTTCAATTCACGGCCGGTGAAAGGCTGCGCGGTGAACAGCGTTTCTCTGGCCAGATCCTCACCGATCGTCCGCGGGAGGATGTACGTCGCGCCGGCGCCGGGCGTGAACCCGTAATCCATGTACGGACTCACGTACTGGCTCTCTTCGCTCAGCACCACGACATCGGCGAACATCCCCAGCGCCCAACCGGCGCCGATGCCATGCCCCTGCATCGCCGCGATGACCGGTAGTTTGCAGTCGAGCGGAAGCTGGAAGATTTTCGTGTCGGTGAATTTGATGTCGCCCTGTTGAATCGCCAGCAGGCTTTCCTTCGTGCCGCCGGAGGCGAAGTAGCTGTCGTAGCCGGTGAGGATCACGGCCTTGTACGAAGGCTCCCGTTCGATGTGCGCGAAGACTTCCGTCAGCCCTTCGATGAGCGCGTCGGAGAACATGTTCTTCGCGTCGCGATCCTCCATCCTCACGACGACGATGCCGTCGGAGTGCTCGGTCGCGCTGACCACTTTCGAGTGAAGCGCGAGCGGTTTCGCGGAATCACTCGACGACACCGGCTCAGGCGCGTTCTCCAGCGCGAGCAGGAGCGCTCGCTTTGTTTCCTCGGGTGTCGATGCGTCGACACGAGTCCGTCCCGCGGTCAGATCGGCGATCCGGCGCGTCAGATGTTGTTTCAGGAGGCGAAGCGCGTCCTGAGACTTCGCCGCGAGCGATGACGCGAGCGCACGCGCATGCGATTCCACGTCCGTTGCGGGGATGATCGGGCAAGTCCAACCCTTCGCCCGCAGTTGATCGCCCGTCGCGGCCGACGTGGAGATCACGTCCTGCGCAAGGACGCTGCCGAAACGTTCGCGGAGCAGGTTCGCTTCGAGAGACGTCGGTTCGGCGATTCCGTAGTGCGCGTCTTCGCTGCAGACCATGAAGTCGCACAACGCCGCGGTCATGAACGCGGCGCCGTTCGCGTCGCAGTTCAATACGGCGATGAGCGGATACGGGAACGATGCGATGGTTTCGTTGTATTCGTTTCCGCCGGCCGAGGAAATGTGCTCGAGACCGCGAAGCAGTAGCGTCTTGATCGATGGTTCCTGAGCCGCTCGCTCCAGTGCCTGCCGCAGATGGGCGATCCCGGTGTACGACGGCGCGCCGATCTCGATGGAGAAGATGCCGGCACCCTCGTCGAACAGACGCGTCGAAGAAGCCTGCGGCGCGACGCCGAGCGTCGCCGTGGAGAGCGTGATCGGAGCGCGGCCGGACGTCTTCTCGGACGAACCGACGGCGCCCGGCGCGGTCAAGGACACCGCGGCGCGCTTCTTCCGTTCGGTGGGCGCCTGTTCCGGCGATGCGAACACGATCTCGCGTCGCTCGGTCGGCGCGAGCTCCGGCGATGCGGCCGCTGCCTGACCATCGATGGCAGCAATCTCCACCGATGTGTTCTGCAACCGGACGCCACGCATCTGCGCCGTGACATTGCCGAGCGAATCGGCGAGATCGATTTCCAGCTCGACGACATCGTCGCCGGGCTGACTACCCGACGCGTAACGCACCCAGGCCAGCATCTCCGCGGTGCAGGGGGAGATGATGCGCAGCGAGGTGAGAGAGAACGGCTCGCCATGAGACAGTGACCTCGCCGCGCGAAGTGCGCCATCGATCAGGCTCGGATGCAGGACGTAATCGCTTGCGGATGGCGACGCGCCATCCGGCAATCGCAAGGACGCCAGGAGCTGGTTGCTTCCGCGATGAATCGCAGCGATTCCTTCGAGCGGCGCGCCGCCGTCGCTCATCTGGCGCCGGAGCGCGTCCAGATCGAGACGCGCCGGCGCGGCCTCGCGACTCGAGATCGCGCGGCCCTGACCATGAACGATCTCCCGCTCACCGTCGTTGCTGTAAATCTCGTAATCGATCGCATCGCCGTCATTCGCCAGAAGCGCGATGCTGATTTCCTTGCCGGCGCTCACGACGAACGGCTCGGCCCAAACCACGTCGCGCAGCTCGATCGTCGTCTCCGGAGACATGCGCGCGGCTCTTGCCACCGCGGCACGCGCCATCTCGAAGTACGCCGCGGCTGGCAGAACGCCATGCGCGTTCTTCAGGAAAAGCTCTTCGCCGCTGAACGACGAGCTGTAGCTCTGCTGGCTGAGGTCGGACGTGTTGCTGTGCAGCAGCGAATGAAGAACGGCCGTCGCGGCGCCGCGCGCGGCGACCGGCTCGCTGGTCACGTCGATCCAATAGCGCTCGCGGGCGAACGGATAGGTCGGCAGGCTGACGCGACGCGGTTTCAAGTCGGCATACAGCTTGTTCCAATCGACCTCCAGTCCCTTGACCCAGAGGTCGACGAGCTTGGAGAGTTTCCCGGCTGCGATCCATTTGTCGATCGTCTCTTGCAGTTCAGCCTCGGCGCTGAAGACCGCCAACGCTTCTTTGTTCCGCTTCACCTGTCCTACATGAACATCTTCGATGTCCAGTCGCCCGGCGACGTAAGCGTCTAGCTTTTCGAGCAGCTGCTCGGCCGAGCTGATGACGAAGGCGAGCCGCTCTTCCATCGGCTCGCGGCCGATCTGAAGCGTGTAGGCCGTCGCGATCAGACCGAGGGTCGTCAAATTCTCGCGAACGTGGGCCGACAGCTCACGCGCTTTCTGCTGGAGTTGCTCGGCGGTTCTTGCGGAAAGCAGAATTGCAACAGGACCGGCCGTCATCGGCGTCTGCACCGGCGCCGCATACTCCTCGACGATCATGTGGGCGTTCGATCCGCCGGCACCGAACGACGAGATGCCGGCGATGCGCGGAAGCGGCTGCCCTTCGATCACCGGCTGCTCCCACGTTCGCAGCGTCTGATTGACGACGAACGGACTCCGCGGAAAGTCGATGTGCGGATTCAGCTGCGCCGAATGCAGCGACGGCACGATCTGCTGATGCTGCATCTGCAGCAGGACCTTTGTGAGCCCGGCGACTCCCGCCGCGGATTCACAATGGCCGATGTTCGATTTCGCCGAGCCGATCAGACAGAACTCGGTATCCTGCGTCGTGGTTTGAAACGCCTTGTTGAGCGCGGCGATCTCGATCGGATCGCCGAGCTTCGTGCCGGTGCCGTGCGCTTCGACGTAGCTGATGTGCCGGGCATCGATCTGTGAGTCCGCCAACGTCCGGCTGATCGCGCTCGCCTGCGCCTGCGGATTCGGGACCGTGTAGCCATTGGTCTTGCCGCCATGATTCAGCGTGCTGCCGCGAATGACACCGTAGATGTGATCGCCGTCCCGTTCCGCCTCGGACAGTCGCTTGAGGATCACGACGCCGACGCCCTCGCCCGGGATGTAGCCGTCGCCGCCTTCGCCGAAGCTTTGGCAGTGACCATCGCTGGAGATGAACTGTCCGGCGCTGAGCACCAGGTACTTGTTGGGATGGATGCTGACGTTAACGCCGCCGGCGATCGCCAGACTCGTGCGACCCAGTTTCAGATCCTGACAGGCGAGATGGATCGCCGTCAGCGACGACGAGCACATCGTGTCCAGCGTCATGCTGGGACCATGCAGGTTGAACGCATACGAAACGCGATTGGCGATGCTGGCCGGGCTGCCGGCGACTCCGATGCGCTTGCCGCGCATGCCCGCTTCCGCGCCGAACAACTGGTACTCCGTGTACATCACGCCGACGTAGACGCCGACCTGTCCCGGCTGATCCCCGGCGGCTTCGATCTGCAAACCGGCGCGCGTGTATCCGGCGTCTTCGATCGCCATCCAGGCGTGCTGCAGAAAGAGGCGCTCCTGCGGATCGATGAAGCGCGCCTCTTTCGGCGAGATGTTGAAGAACAGCGGATCGAATTCGTCGACGCCGGCGATGAAGCCGCCCCACTTGCTGTAATGGTTTCCGCTCTCGGTGCGGTCGTGGCTGAAGTACTGCCGCCAGTCCCAGCGCTCGGCCGGCACTTCGATGATGCAGTCCTTGCCGTCGCGCAGGTTGCGCCAGTAGGCGTTGATGTCGATCGACTCGGGATAACGGCCGCTCAAACCGATGATGGCGATCGGATCGGCGTCGGTCCCTGATGCATTCACGGGCGCTGCATTCGCGCGCCGCCGCGTCATCCTCCGGCCGCTTTCACGCTTGACGGATGCCGGAGTGATCGCCGGTTGCGCCGCGCTCGCCTTCACCGCGTGATTACCGTTGCTCGCGAACAATCCCGCGAGCCGCGCCGCATGCGACTGCACGAAGTACTTGCTCAACTCGCCGATGGTCTGGTACTCGAAGAAGAGCGTCTTGGAGAGCGTGCCGAACGTCTGCTCGAGATGGTTCGTCAGCTTCATCGCCAGGATCGAGTCGATGCCGTACGTCTCCAGCGCCGCGTTGGGATCGATCTTGCCGGCGGGCAGTCGCAGCAGCTCCGAGCACTGTCTCCGCAGGTACTCCTGCGTTTTCTCGATGAGGCCCTTCGAGTCGATGACGACCGCGTTCTCGAGTGATGGCCTGACGATCGATGAAGCTTCCGGTTCGTCGGACCGGCCCGCGAGCAACGCGCGGCGCATCTGCACGAGATCGCCTTCCGCGACCAGCAACTGATCGCACGAGAGCTCGAGGCTGCGATGAAAGGCCTGCATACCCGTCGCCGTCTGCATCGGCTGCATGCCCGTGATGCGATGCAGGCGTTCGCGGCTGGCCGGATCGGCGTCCATCGCGCCCGCTTCCCACAATGACCAATTGATCGAGCGCGTGCGGCCGTGCCGCCGCTGCTCGTTCACCAGGCGATTGCGAGACGCCGCGAACTCGTCGAGGAACGCGTTCGCGGTGGCGTAATCGGCCTGCCCGAGGTTGCCCTGCGCGCCGGCGAAGGACGAAAAGAGGACGAAGAAATCGAGCTCGATGTCCTTACTGGCCTGATCGAGGTTGAAGGTGCCGATGACCTTCGGCGCCAGCACTTCGCGGAGCTCGGCTTCGGCCTTCTTCAGAATGAAATTGTCCCCGACCACCCCGGCGGCGTGAAGAATGCCGTCGAGGCGTCCGTACTCATTTCTGATCGCGGCAATGAGCTCGCGGACCTGATCGAGATCACGGAGATCTACCTGTCGATACGTGACGCGTCCTGCTTCCGCGGACAGTCCGTCGACGACGGTCCGTTTCTCCGCGTTCAACTGCGACCGGCCCACCAGCACGATCTGCGTGCCGGCCTGCTCGAGGATCTCCTTCGCGAACAGAACGCCGAGGCTGCCGACGCCACCGGTGATCAGGTAAACGCCATTCGATCTGAAGGCCGACGGCGACGCCTCCCGCTCCGCGGCCACTTCCTGCCAATGCAGAATCTGACGCACACCGTCGCGATCGCGAACGAGCGCATCGAGACCGAATGCCTTCTCTTCCCGCAGCCGGTCGCTCAACTCTTCCGCGCGAATCTCCGGCGCGACGAGGATGACCTGACCGGCGAACTGCGGATTCTCCAACGCCGCGGTCTTGAGCAACGCGGAAAGGCCCGCGAGCAGCGACTGTTCCGGCTCGTCGGCGACGACGACCTGAACGAGCACCTTCGCCCGCGGTTTGCTCTGCAGGATCGTCTTGACGCGCTCGAAGCAGAACAACGCATGATCGCTGTAGCGCTGCGCGATCGTCGTCGCGCTCGCCGCCTCGGACGCAAAACACTCACTGTGCGGCACGAGAGAACGCAGTCGTTCGAACGTCGACGTTCGGCAGGTCGCACAGAACGACGTGATGCTCCGCGTAGTCCGCGCTCGCGGCCGAGGCCTCGATCGCGCACGCCTGCCAGATCGGCGTGGCGAGCAGGACGCCCGTCCCCTTGCGCTGCTGCTCGAGTTTGATGGCCTTGATCTTGTCCAAAGCTTCCTTCTGAGAAAGCCGCCCATTGGACAGGTCGTCGTAGATTCGCCGTAGGAGTTGTTTCATTTGGACACGTCCGCAATACCGTTGGATTGGAAAAGATGAATCAGGAGAGGGTTGCAGTGAAGCAGCGGAGCGCGACGCGCTCGTCAGTCCCCTCTCCCCGTTCGCAGCTTCATCGCGAACGGGGAGAGGGCTAGGGTGAGGGGTCGTGCTTTACGCGAGAACCGCCCCTCACCCTAACCCTCTCCCCCACCGCGATGAGGCCGCGGCGGGGAGAGGGGACAGTTTCTACATCGTCGCCAAAGCCAACGGCTTCGACGTCATTTCCGCGTATCGCTTCGTCAGCACTTCGGCGGCTCCGGTCATGATTCGCTCGGCGATGTCTGCGACCTGGCGATTGCGCCATGGCTCGAGCGGCGTTCCCTTCACCCATTGATTGAAGGAGCCGAGTGCCGGTCCGCAGTGGACCTGGTAATTCACCTTCTCATCCTCGACGCCGCGCATCGCCACGCGGGTCGAATGGACGAAGTACCACTTGAAGATCAGCGCCATCTTCTGTTTCGGCGAGAGCGCGCGTTGTTCGAATCCGGGATCGATGCGCGAGTAATACGCTCTGGTTTCCGCCCAGACCTCGTCGAACGAGCGCTTGAAGTATTTCTCCTCGATCTGCTTGCGCGTCTGCAGATCGAGCTCGTCCAGCGAGTTGTGGCGCATGTAGAGCTCGTACAACTTGTTGGCGCGGCCCGGAAAGAACACGCCCTTCCGCAGGACCTGCACCTTCGCGCCGCTCTCGAACAGATCGCCGGCCGGCGCGTGGGCCGTGTCCTGGACGTCCATTTCCTGCAGCATGTCTTTGACGACGTCGCTCATGCCCGCTTCGACCGTGCACTGGTTGATCGAGCCGGTGGTGATGAAATCCGCGCCCATGACGAACGACGCGGCCGCCGCTTCCGGCGTGCCGATTCCGCCGGCGGCGCCGACGCGAATCCGTTTGCGGTACGCGTGTCGCGCCATCATTGCGTCGCGCAGTTGCAGCATCGCCGGCATGAGCGCGTAGGCGACCCCGCGATCGGTGTGCCCACCGGCGTCGGCCTCGACACAAATCTCACCGGCGACCGGAATCGAGCGCCCCAATTCCGCTTCCTGCGACGTCAAGCGTCCGGCGGCGACGAGCTCTCGGACCATCGCCTCCGGCGCGGGACTCATGAACGCACGCGCGACTTCAGGCCGCGAGACCTTCGCCAAAATCATGTGCGGCGTGTGGATCGGTCCATTGTTGCCGCGCGTCAATCCACTGAGGCGATAGCGCACGACGCTCGGCGTGACGTCCGTGTACGAAGCCGCCTCCACGAAGCGAATCCCGCGCGCCAGGAAGAGATCGACGGTCTGTTCCTCGACCTCGGGGCGATCGAAACTGTGGAGCAGATTCATCCCAAAAGACTGGCCATCCGCAACCTGCGACCGAATCGTTTCGATCGCGGCGTCGATCCGCGAAAAACCCAGCCCACCGGTACCGAAGTAGCCGATCAATCCTGCTTTCGCCAACGCCACGACGAGCGCCTCCGAGGCGATTCCTTTGTACATCGCGCCCGCGGTGTACGCGTACTTCAGCCGGTAGTCCGCGCGGAACTCGGAATCGCCAAGCGAGGCGGGATCGATGAGGTCGTGATGGAAGTCGGACATGATGGGAGAAGCGAACCGCGTCAGGCCAATTCGACGGCTTCGTCGATGGAGACTTCGAGATTGACGATGTCGGCGATGAGCTTTTCGTAGAAGGCGCTGTCGAACGAATCGTCCTTCTTGATCGGCAATCTTGCAGGCCTGAAACCGGGCGCCGCGTTTTCGTGAGTGGACTCGATCACGCCTTCCATGACGCGCGACGTCAGGCCGCGCAGGACCACGCAGACATTGCCGTCGGTGTCGCAGAGATCGATGTCCAGCTTGATCGCCGGATCCGCCGGTGTGCTGCCGGCGGTGTAGCGGACCCAGGCCACCATCTCCCGCGTACAGGCCGCGCGAATGCTCAAGGATTCGAGAGCGAACGGTACGGACGGTTTCCCGGGAACGTGAGCGCGATCGAAGATCAGACCGATCGACGCCTGCAGTGCGCTGTCCATGAGGCTGGGATGCAAAACGTACTGATCCGCGCGCGCACCGGCAATCTCCGGGAGGGTCAAGCGCGCGAGAATCTGCTTGTCGCCGAGGTCGATCGACGTGATTCCCTGATGCGCGGGACCGTAGCCGAGGCCGATGCGCTCGTACATTGCGTAGACGTCGGCGGCTTCCAGCGTGCCGCGGTTCATCAGATGGCCGAGGCGTTCGAGGTCGTGGCGTTCCGGCGCCGGGCGATCGCTGAACCTCGCACGACCCTGACAGAAGATCACGTCTGCGCTGGAGATCTCGTAATCGACCTCGTCGTCCTCGCTCATCGCCAGCGCGATGGAGACTTCTCGCGGCTCGGCGACGATCATCGGCTTGAGCCAGATCGTGTTCTCGAGCTCGAGGATGCTCGCGGTGTCCCGCGGCGCCGAGGCCAGCTCGATCGCAGCCCGCGCCATTTCGAGACAGGCGACTCCCGGCAGGACCTTCTGCAGATCGCGACCGTCCGTGCGAACGCGATGATCGGTCAGGAAGAACTCGTCTCCCGTGAAGCTGGATGTGTAGCGCTGACCGCGCAGATCGGAAGTATTGCGATGCAGGAGCGGATGGAATCGCGCGCTCGCCGCTTCGATGGCGAGCGGCTTCCGCGAGACGTCGATCCAATAGTGCTCCTTGGCGAACGGATACGTCGGCAGGCTCAGACGCCGCGGCTTCGCTCCGGCGTAGAGACGCTCCCATTCGATCGGGAATCCCTTGACCCACAATTCCAGCAATCGCGACCACTTGCTGCGCTCGATCCACTTGTCGACCGCTTCGCGCAACTCTTCATCGTCGCCAAAGGCGGCGAGCGTGTCGTTGTTGCGCTTCGCCTCTCCGCGATGGAGTCCTTCGACTCCGCTCTTGCCGTCGATGAAATCGCCGAGCTTCGCGCTCAGCTCCTGCCGCGACGTCGCTACGATGCCGAGCCTCTGCTCCATCGCTTCGCGTCCGATCTGGAGCGTGTACGCCAGCGAAGAAAGATCGCGATCGTGCAGCGCTCCGCCATCGATCGCCTTGCGCAGTTGCGCGGCATGCTCAATCAGGCGGTCTCCTTCCTTCGCGGACAAGACCACCATCACGGGTCCGTGCGTTTTGTTCTCGATGACGGGCGCGCTCGGATACTGCTCGAGCAGCACGTGCGCATTCACGCCGCCGAATCCGAACGAGCTGACGCCCGCGCGCAGCGGCTCACCGTTCCGCGAGGCCCAGGGCTTCGCTTCTCTCACGATGTAGAACGGACTTTCCTCGAGCTTGATGTAGGGATTGATCTCTTCGCAATGCAGACTCGGAACGAGCAGGCCGTGCTTCAGCTGCAGCAGGACCTTGATCATTCCGGCGATTCCGGCCGCGAGCTCCAGATGGCCGATGTTGCTCTTCACCGATCCGAGTCCGCACGAGCCGACGGCGGACTTCTCTCCGCGCTCGTCGTAGAGGTGTTTGAAGGCGATCTTCAGTCCGTTGATCTCGACCGGATCGCCCAGCGACGTGCCGGTTCCGTGCGCCTCGATGTAACTCACGCTTCGCGGACTGACACCGGCGCGGCGGTAGGCTTCCTGAATCAGATCGGCCTGTGATTGAGGATTCGGCGCCGTCAGCGATTGGCCGCGGCCGCCGTGATTCTCCGCGCTGGCGCGGATCAATCCGTAGATGTGATCCCCATCGCGCTCGGCGTCACTGAGTCGCTTGAGCACGAGCATGCCGACGCCTTCGCCGCGCACATAGCCGTCGGCGCGACTCGAAAAGGTCTTGCACTTGCCATCCTGGCTGAGCATTCCGGCTTTGCTGAAGCTGATGTGCGCCGTCGACGTGAGGAGCGTGTTCACGCCGCCGACGAGCGCCATCTCGCACTCCCCTCCTTCGATAGCCCGCACCGCGCGATGCACGGCGACGAGAGAACTGGAGCAGGCGGTCTCGATCGGCTCGCTCGGTCCGTGCAGGTTCAGCATGTAGCTGAGGCGATTCGGACCGACGGACGGCACGAGGCCGGCCGCGCTGTATCCCTCGATGCCCGCGCCGGCCTGCGTGACCAGCAACTCGCCGAAGCCGGTGTTCGCCGTGCCGATGAAGATGCCGGTGCGGCTTCCCCACAGTTGTTGCGGCGAGTAGCCGGCGTCCTCGAACGCCTTCCAGCCGTACATCATCAGCAGCCGCTGTTGCGGATCCATCTGCTCCGCTTCCCGCGGCGAGATGCCGAAGAAGAGCGGATCGAATTCGTCGACTCCATCGATGAAGGCGCCCCACTTCACGCTGCTCTTGTTCCCCTCTTCGCGTTCGTCGCCGTACAGCGCGCGCCAGTCCCAGCGCTCGATCGGAATCTCTCGAATGCTGTCGCGACCCGCTTTGAGGTTTTCCCAGAAGGCATCGAGATCCTCGGCGCCCGGAAACTTGCCGCTCATTCCGACGATGGCGATGGGCTCGCGCTTCGGCACTCGCGCTTCGCCTTCGCCGGCCGCGACGTGCCCGGCGTGCTCGGCAAGGATCTTCGCCGCAACCGGTGCGCGACCTCGCTTGCGTCCTTCGACCGCATTCGTTGCTGTCGGAACGCTCGTCGTTGTTGTTGTCGTCGCCGGCCCGCTGACCGTCGTCGCACCGAGCTTCGCGAGCAGGCTCGCCTCATGGTTCTCGACGAGATGCGCGGCGAAGCTCTTCAGCGTGGCGTGCTCGTAGAAGATCGTCGGCATCAACTCCAGCGCAAAGGCCTGATTCACGTGATTGGCAAAGGCGGTGAAGCTGATCGAATCGAATCCGAACTCGCTCAGCTCGGCGTCGAGATCGACGTCCTGCTTCCTGACTTTGAGCAGACCGCAAACGGCGTCCACGAGCCACGATTCGACCTTGTCGACAAGGCCGGCGTCTTCGATGACCACAGGCGCGGCCACTGCGACGCGCGGCGCCTCCGCCACTACTTTCCGCGGAGCGAGCGTTCTCTCCAGCGACGCTTCGTGGTTGTCGACGAGATACGCGGCGAAGCTCTTCAGCGTGGCGCGTTCATAGAAGATCGTCGGCATCAACTCCAGCGCGAAGGCCTGATTCACGTGATTGGCAAAGGCGGTGAAGCTGATCGAGTCGAATCCGAACTCGCTCAGCTCGGCGTCGAGATCGATGTCCTGCTTCCTGACCTTGAGCAGACCGCAGACGGCGTCGACGAGCCAACCTTCCACCTTCTCGCGCAGGCCAGCGTCTTCGACATCGGCGATGACCATGGTCCTGACAACCGGAGCCGGCGCGGCGGCCGAAACGATCCGTTGCGGCTTCGCGGCAACGACGCGCTTCTGTCGAATGATGCCGTCGCTCTCGGCGACGATGATCTGCTGCCCCAATCCATGCGCATCCTCGGCCGGGAATCGAACGACGCGGAATCCCTCCTCTTCGAGCACGCGCTTCCACATCGCCGCGGTCAGGCCGGGGTTGCCGCTCATGCGCAGCTCTTCGTCTTCGTACGCCCACCAGCCGTCGAGCAGACCGAAGGTCAGGTGCATGTAGAGGCTCTTGTCGGCAAGCTCATTGAGAACAATCAGGCCGTTCTCTTTCAGCGCCGCTTTCGCGTTTCGAATCGTCTCGCGGATGCGGCGCGTCGCGTGCAGCACGTTGGCGGCGATGACGACGTCGTACGCTCCGCGAGCGATGCCCTGCTCTTCGAGAGGCTTCTCGACGTCGACCATCGCGTAGTTCAGATAGTCGCGCCCTTCGCCGTACGTCTGTTCGCCGTGCCGCAGGAACCACTTCGAGATGTCGCTGTAGCAGTACTCGGCGACATCGTTGCGATACGCATCCAGCTTGCGCAAAACGCCTTCCGATGTTCCGCCGGTGCCGGCGCCGAGCTCGAGGAAGCGAAGCGCGGGCTTCTCTTCCTTGCTTCGCGCCTCGGCATACCAGCGCACGACGCCGGCGATCACGCCGTTGTAATAGTCGGCGACGGCGTTGTTCTTGTAGACCTCACTCACGAGCTCCAGTGAAGAATTCGGGAAGATGACGTCCGTCGCGCGGCGATTGCCGCGAACGATTTCCGGCAGACTCCGCAGCGTGGTTTCGACGAGCTTGATCTGCGCGGCCATGCTCTTGTCAGCCTCGATCCAGCGGCTGGTCTCGCGATTCCATTCGCTCCAGAGCTCGTCGTGCGTCGCGTCTGCGCTGTCGTGATTCGCGAGAATCCGCAGACTCTCCTTCATCCAACGCTCGTACGGAACGGCGATGTCGTTCCGCGCTACCGACAACTGTCCGCGGAGCATCTTCACCAGCAGCGCATCGAACGTGTGTCGTTGCTCTTCCCAGATCGGGATCTGTTCGCCGGCCGCCGCCTCTTCAATGAAGATCAGCCGTTCGCACAAGGCCGGCGCTTCATGACGCGGCGTCCAGATCCTCTCGCCTTCGTGCACGCCCATCGCGCGCACGAGAGGCGCGCCGGTCATGCGGATCATCGAGACCTGATCGATCGGACCTCGGAGCAGACGCTCCAGCCCATCCATCCCTTCGGCCTGCTCGAGCGATCCCAGTCCGCCCTGCTCCATGCGCGCCTGATACTCGGCCGAGGTCACGAGACCGACGCTGCCCCAATAGCCCCAGTTCATCACCTTCACGGGATAGCCGGCGTGCTCCGCCTGCCATTCCGCGAACGCATCCGTGAACGTGCAGCCGGCGCCGTAGTTGCTCTGTCCCGGCGCCTTGATGAAGCTCTGGACCGATGAGAAGTAGAGGATGAAATCGAGCGGCTCGCGGCCGAACACCTGCGCGATGCGCACGGCGACGTCGAGCTTCGCCGACAGTCCCGCGCGGAACTGCTCCTCGGTCATGTTGGCGAGCGCCTTGTCCGCCAGCACGATCGTTGAATGAATCACGCCGTCGATGCGGCCGTAGCGGGCCTTGATCTCTTCACGGGCGCGCTCGAGCTCCCCGCGATTGCGCGCGTCCGCGGCGATGTAGAGAGGACGCTCGCCTTTGCCCGCTGCCACGCGCTCCCGTTTCTGCTCGATCGCCGCATCGTTTTCGCGGCGTCCGATCCAGACGATGCGCGCGTCGTAACGGCGAATCAGATCCTCGCTCAGCACTTCGCCCACGCCGCCGGCACCGCCGACGACAACGTAGACGCCTTGACGTTTGTAGGCAGGCTCCAGGTTCTCGACGAGCTCGCATTCGACGAGCTGGCGCCGGTACCAGAGTCCGGCGCGATAGCCCCAGCCTTCGCCGCGCGCGTCACGCCCGAGGCGCAGCATCTCGTTCCAGGGCCACGCGCCCGGTCCGGCATCGACGAGACGCACCCTCCACTTCGGAAGCTCCTTGGCCAACGAACCGATGAGACCGTGAACGCCGCTGTGCGTCGCGTCGATCTGCTGCGCGTGCGTTCCGCCGATCTTCTGCGTCTCGCTGGTAATGACGGTCCATGCGAGCTCGCTGGTTCCGTATCCCTCGCGCAAGAAGGCCTTGATCAAACGGAATCCGAACAACACGCCTTCTTCCTGTTCGGCAATGAGGTTTTCGGGATCGCGTTGTTTCGCCCGCGGCAGGATCCAAACGACTTCGTCGATCCTCTGCCCGCCTCGCAACGCCTCGGCGATCTCTTCGACCGTCGCGCGCGGATCGATGTTGAGCACTTCAGCCTGCGCGCATTCGTGCTGCAGCGCCCGCTGCTGTTCGTCGTCGCCTCCGATCACCACTACGCGCGCACTCGCGCGCGGTCCCGCTTCCACGAGCTCCGGCTTCGACGGCTCCCACAGAGGCACGAGTGTCATCGGCGCGATCGTCGTTTGCGCAGATTCAGTGCGAGCTTCGAGTGCCCGGCCAGCGAAGCCGGCCATCTGCACGCAGACGCGTCCCTGCGGGTCGCAGAGATCGATGTCCAGCTTGACGACGCGATCCGACGGCCGGCTGCCGGGCGAATAACGCACCCAGGCCACCATCTCCGCCGTGCACGGCGCAACGATGCGCAGCGACTCCAGCGCGAACGGCAGCCGCGGGTTGCTCGAACCTTCCGACTGGCCGTCGAGCAACGCGACGCCCGCCTGCAGCGCGCCGTCCATGACGCTCGGATGGAGAACAAAGTCCTGCGCCTTCGCCGCCGCGCCTTGCGGCAATCGCAGGTGCGCGAGCAGCTGATCGCTGCCGCGATGAATGGAACGAATCGATTGGAACGACGGGCCATAGACGAGGCCCATGCGTGCAACCATCGCGTAGAGGCTCGCCGGCTCGAGCCGGCCCTGGCTCATCTGCGCTTCGAGCTTCTCGAGATCGAGCGTGGCCGTCGCCGTGTGATCGCTCCAGAGCGCGCGACCCTGACAATGGACGATGCGCTCCTCGCCGTTCTCGCTGTAAATTTCATAACCGACGGAGCCGTCGTCGTTCGCCGTCAGCGCAATGCTGACGTTTGCCGGTTCCGCGACGACGATCGGCTGCAGCCAGATCGTTTGATGCAATTCGAGCACGGCCGGCGCGGATGGCGCCGGAAGCGCGTGCTCGATCGCCGCGCGCGCCATCTCCAGGTAGGCAACGCCGGGCAGCACCTTCATCGCCTGCACCTGGTGATCGGCGAGGAAGAATTCATCGCCGCGGAACGTCGAGCTGTAGCGCTGCTCGCTCAACACCGACGTGTTGCTGTGCAGCAAAGGATGCAGCACCGCGATCGCAGCGCTGCTCGCGACGACAGGCTGCATCGCCGAGAGATCGACCCAATAGCGATCCTTTGCGAACGGATACGTCGGCAGGCTCACACGCGAAGGCCGCGCATCGACGTAAAGCTTGTTCCAGTCGACCTCCAGACCCTTGACCCACAGGTCCAGCAGCCGCGCGTACTTTCTGTTCGCGATCCACTTGTCGACGGTCTGCTGCAGGTCGGAATCGGTGCTGAAGACGGCCAGCGCTTCGCGATTGCGCCGCACCTGTCCCTGATACGCGTCTTCGATCCCCCGGTCATTTGCGACATAGGCCTCGAGCTTCGCGAGCAGTTGATCGATCGAGCTGACGACGAAGCCGAGACGTTCGTCCATCGCCTCGCGGCCGGTCTGCAGCGTGTACGCAACCGAAGCGAGATCAATGCTGCTTTGCCGCGCACGGACAAAGTCCAGCAGGTCGCGAACTTTCTGCTGCAGCTGTGCGGCCGTTCGCGCCGACAGCACGATGGCGACCGGCGCGAACGCCGCTGCCTGTCGCACCGGCCGCGGATACTCCTCGACGATCAGATGCGCATTCGCTCCCGACGCGCCGAAGGACGAGATCCCCGCGATGCGCGGCAACGTCCGGCCATCGATCACCGGTGGATCCCACGGCCGCAACGATTGCGTGACGACGAACGGGCTGTTCTGGAAGTCGACGTGCGTGTTGAGCTGCGTCGAGTGCAGCGAGGGAACGAGTTGCTGATGCTGCATCTGCAGCAGGACCTTCGTCAGTCCGGCGATTCCCGCCGCGGACTCGCAATGGCCGATGTTCGATTTGACCGAGCCGATCGCGCAGAACTCCTTGTCCCGCGTGTACTGATGGAACGCGCGATTGAGCGCGGCGATCTCGATCGGATCGCCCAGCTTCGTGCCGGTGCCGTGCGCTTCGATGTAGGTCACGTGACGCGCATCGGTACGCGACTCCGACAAGGCGCGGCTGATGGCGCTCGTCTGCGCGGCCGGGTTCGGAACCGTGAAGCCGTTCGTCTTGCCGCCGTGATTGAGCGAGCTTCCGCGAATCACTCCGTAGATGTGATCGCCATCCCGCTTCGCCGCGGACAGTCGCTTCAGCACGACCACGCCAACGCCTTCCGACGGGATGTAGCCATCGCCGCCTTCGCCGAAGCTGCGGCAATGACCGTCGGTCGAAATCGCCTGCGCGGCGCTGAGCATCAGGTACTTGTTCGGATGAACGCTGACGTTGACTCCGCCGGCAATCGCCAGGCTCGTGCGCCCCTGCTTGAGGTCCTGGCAAGCGAGATGGATCGCCGTCAGCGAGGCCGAGCACATCGTGTCGAGCGTGATGCTCGGCCCGTGGAGATTCAGCGCGTACGACACGCGATTGCCGATGCTGGCGATGCTGATCGCAAACGCCGAGCGTTTCCCCTGCATGCTCGCCTCGGCGCCGAACAATTGATACTCGCTGGTCCAGACGCCGGCATAGACGCCGACCTGGCCCGGCAGGTCTCCCTCGCACGGCACCTGCAGGCTCGCGCGCGTGTAGCCCGCGTCCTCGATCGCCATCCAGGAGTACTGCAGGAACAAGCGCTCCTGCGGATCCATCAGCTCCGCTTCCGCCGGCGCGATGTTGAAGAACATCGGATCGAATTCGTCGACGCCTTCGATGAAGCCGCCCCACTTGCTGTAATGGTGGCCGCCCTTCGTGCGGTCTTCGCTGAAGTACTGCTCCCAATCCCAGCGATCCTTCGGAACCTCGACGATGCAATCCTTCCCATCGCGCAGATTCGCCCAATAGGTCTCGAGATCGGCGGCTTCCGGATACCGGCCGCTCAATCCGATGATCGCGATCGGTTCATTCTCGATCGACGCCGGAGGCGCGACATTCGTCTGCCGGCTGAACCGTCGCGTCGAAACCTGTTTGCCGGAAACGGCGGCGATAGGCGCAACAACCGCCGGAGCCACGCTGCTCGCGTTCACGGCGAAGAGCTCGTTCAGTTGCTTTGCGTGATGACCGAGGAAGTATTCGGTCAGCTCGCGAATCGTCTGGTACTCGAAGAAGAGCGTCTTCGACAGCGAGCCGAACGTCTTTTCGAACTGGTTCGTCAGCTTCATCGCCAGAATCGAGTCGACGCCGTAGCGCTCCAGCGCAGCACGCGGATCGATGTCCTGGAACGGCAGCGACAAGAGTCCCGCGAATTGCTTGCGCAGGTAGTCCTGCGTTTTTTCGGCGATGCCGTCGGCATCGACAAGGGCGTTGACGGCCATGTCCTTCGCAGCCACGGCCGACGGCTGCGTTGCGGCACCGAGCCACGCTCGGCGCATCAGCGCGAGATCGCCTTCGCCGACGAGGACCTGATCGTGAGGCAGCGCGAGGCCGCGATGGAAAGCGTCCATGCCGGCACGCGTCGGCATCGGATGCACGCCTGCCGTCTGCTTCGCCATCTCCACCATCGCCGGATCGGCGGTCATCCCGCCCTCCTGCCAGAGCGACCAGTTGAAAGAGCGTGTCCGGCCGTGCCGCTGCTTCGCGGCAACCTGCTGGTTGCGATACGCCGCGAATCGATCCATGAACGCGTTCGCGGCCGCGTAATCGGCCTGCGTCGCATTGCCCAACGCGCCGGCGAACGAGGAGAAGAGCACGAAGAAATCGAGCCCGACGTCGCGCGTCGCCTGGTCGAGGTTGTACGTGCCGAGGACCTTCGGCGCGAGAACCTCGCGGAACTCGGCATCGGACTTCTTCATGATGAAGTTGTCGGCGATCATCCCGGCGCTGTGGAGAATGCCGGTAAGCCGGCCGTATTCGTTCTTGATGCTGGTCACGAGCTCCGTGACCTGATCGAGATCGCTGAGGTTCAGGCGGCGATAGCTCACACGGCCGGGCTGTGCGGACAATCCATCAAGAAAGGCTCGCTTGTCCGAGCTCAGTTCAGAACGACCTGTGAGGACAACGCGCGCGTGGCTGGTCTGCAGGACTTCTTTCGCGAAGAGCACGCCCAGGCCGCCGAGGCCACCGGTGATCAGATAGACGCCATCGTCCTGGAACAGCGGTGATCTCTCCGGATCCGCGGTGATTTCCTCGAGGCGCAGCACCTGTCGCGCATCCCATGCATAGCGAATCACCGCATCGGTTGCGCTTTCTTTTTCCAAGCGCCGCCCCAGCTCCTCGGCGGTCATGTCGGCCGGCACGAGGATGAGCTGCCCGATGAACCGCGGGTTTTCCAAAGTCGCGGTCTTCAGCAACGCCGACAAGCCCGCGAAGAGCGACTGCTCTTCGTGATCGGCGACGACGAGCTGGAACAGCACGGCGTCCTGCGGTTTGCTCTGCAAGATGGTCTGGATCCGCTCGAAACAGGCCAGCGCGTAGTCGCTGTAGCGCTGCGCGACGTTCTGCTGCGTTCCCGATTGCAACGACACGCACGTTGTGCGCGGCACCCGAGCCTCGAGCGTCGCGATGTCGAGCGTCGGTCGCTCGCAGAGAATCAGGTGACGTTCCGCGAATGCGATCGCGTCTGCGCCGGACGCGGCGTTGCTCGCCTGCCAGACCGGAATCGCCAGCAGCGTCCCGATCGACGGACGCGCGGTATTCTCTTTGCTGACGAGACGCGTCGAAAAGCCGCGCATCTGCACGCAGACGTTGCCCCACTCGTCGCAGAGATCGATGTCGAGTTTGACGACGTTGTCCGAGGCCTGGCTGCCGGGGGCGTAGCGCACCCAGGCCGCCATGTCGCGCGTGCAGGACGAGACGATGCGCAACGTCTCCAGCGCAAACGGCAAGCGCGGTTGCGTGAGCTCGGCCCAGCCGTCGATCAGGACGAGATAGCCCTGCAGCGCAGCGTCCATCAGGCTCGGATGGAGCACATAGTCGCCGGCGCCGTTCTCGACGGTCGCCGGCAGGTGCAGGCGCGACAACGATTCGCCGTTCCCCTTGCGAACGGTGGTGAGCGCCTGGAACGCGGGACCATGAATGATGCCGAGCCGCGCGAACGCCGCGTAGACGGTGTTCGCATCGAAGGTGCCTTGCTGCATCCGCTGCGCGAGTGCATCGAGATCGAGCTTCGCCGGCGCGGCGTCCTGGCTCCAGATCGCGCGGCCCTGACAATGAACGATGTCCTGATCGCCGTCCTCGCTGTAGATCTCGAAATCGACTTCGTCGTTTTCGTTCGCGGCGAGCGCGATGCGAACCTGCTTCGAGTCCGCGACCTTGCCCGAAACAACGACCGGCTGCGCCCAGACGGTGTTGTGCAGTTCGAGGATCGCCGGCTCCGGCCGGCCCGACGCCTGCTCGATCGCCGCGCGCGCCATCTCGAGACAAGCGACGCCCGGCAGCACTTTGTGGATCGTCTGCCCCTCGGTACGCACGCCGTGATCGGCGAGGAAAAACTCTTCCCCGCTGAACGTCGAGCTGTAGCGCTGCTCCTTCAGGTCGGACGTGTTGCTGTGCAGCAGCGGATGCAGAACCGCGGCGGCGCCGACCGTCATCGCTTCGCTCGCCGCGACGTTGATCCAGTGACGTTCCTTGGCGAACGGATAGACCGGGAGGCTGATGCGTCGCGGCTTGGCGTCGCAATAGAGTTTGTTCCAGTCGAAATCGAGCCCCTTCACCCAGAGGTCGCACAATGGCGAGAGTTTGCCGGCCGCAATCCATTTGTCGGCGATCGTTTCTTTCGTTTCGCCGGCCGGGATGAAGCTGCTCAAGGTGGCGCGGTTGGACTGGCCGCGATGGAGATCGTCGATCTTCGTTTCGCCGTTGAGATACGCGTCGAGCTTCGCGATCAACTGCTCGGTCGAGCTCACGAGGACGCCGAGGCGTTCTTCCATCGACTCGCGTCCGACTTGAAGTGTGAACGCGACTTCGTTCAGATCGACTCGCGAGTCATTGCGCAGGAACGCGACCAGATCGCGAGCTTTCTCTTTGAGCTGCGCCGGCCTTCTCGCCGACAGCGGAATGAAGACTTTCCCGTTCTCGGTCACGACGCGCACCGGCGCTTTGACGACGGCCGGCGGTTGGTACTCGCCGATGACGACATGGGCGTTGGTGCCACTGAAGCCGAAGGAGCTGGTCGCGGCCTGGCGTGGCTGCGCTCCCTGAGCCTTCCACTCCTGCAGCCGGGTGTTGATGAAGAACGGACTGTCCTTCAGATCGATGTGCTCATTGAGCCGTTCGAAGTTGATCGTCGGCGGCAGTTGCTTGTGCTCGAGCGCCAGCACGACCTTCAGCACGCCGGCGACTCCCGCGGCCATCGAGCAATGGCCGATGTTGCTCTTCACCGAGCCGAGCGCGCAGTAGTCCTTGTTCTGCGTGTATTTCTTGAACGCGGTCTTGAGTCCTTCCACTTCGATCGGATCGCCGAGCTTCGTGCCGGTGCCGTGCGCTTCGACGAGCTGGATGTTCGACGGATCGATCCCGTACTTCTCGTAGACCTCCTGCTCGAGCCGTGTCTGCGAGTCGGGATTCGGCGCGGTGATGCCGTTGGTCTTGCCGTCCTGATTGACGCCCCAGCCTTGAATGACCGCGTGGATGATGTCGCCATCGCGCTCGGCGTCGGACAGGCGCTTGAGCAGCACGACGCCAACACCCTCGCCCGGCACGATGCCGTCCGCGCGTTGATCGAAGGTGAAGCACTGTCCGGCCGGCGAGAGCATTCCCGCCTGCGTTGACCGGATGTGCGCCTCGGGGCCAGCCATCACGAACACGCCGCCCGACAACGCGAGATCGCTGCTCCCCGCGCTCAAGCTGTCGCAGGCCTGCGCAAGCGCGACGAGCGACGCCGAGCACGCGGTGTCGATGGAGAGACAAGGACCTTGCAGGTTGAGGAAGTAGGAAACGCGCGCGGCGAGAATCGACGTCGCATCGCCGGTGAAGCTCTGCGCGCTCAATTGCTGCTCGCGCGTCAGCAGGTGATAGTCGCCGAACGCGCAGCCGACGAAGACGCCGCACTTGCTTCCCGACAGTCGCCGCGCGTCGTAGCCGGCGTCTTCGATGCTGTGCCAGCAGGCCTGGAGGAAAAGGCGCTGCTGCGGATCGATGCTCGCCGCTTCCGTCGGCGAGATGTTGAAGAAGAGCGGATCGAAGCGATCGAATTCTTCGAGCGCACCGACCCAGCGGCTGATGGTTTTGCCCGGCACGATGGCGCCCGGCTCGTAGTACTCCTTCACATCCCACCGGCTCGACGGGACCTCGGTGATGCAGTTTCGTCCCGCCGCGATGTTGTTCCAGAACTCCGCGAGGTTCTTCGCTTGCGGAAACTGGCCGGCCATGCCGATGATCGCGATCGGTTCCGGACGCGTGGATGCCGGCGCAGGCGCGGGAACCGCGACAGGAGTCGTATCGACGAAGCGCGACGTTCGCTTGCGCCGCGACGTGAGCGTGTCCGTTAGCGTCTCCGCGACCGGCTCGATCGCGATCTTGCGCGCTGGCACGATACTCGGAGCCGTTGCCATCGCCACCGGCGTTGCGACCGTTATCGGTGCGCTCTGAACCGGCAGCGTTCCGCGCTTTTCGGCTTCGTCTTTGACGTAGCGTCCGAGTTGCGTGAGCGTCGGATAGCTGTAGACCTTCGTCGCTTCGATAGAGGTCTGATACTTGTCGTTGATCTTGCGGATCCAGGTGACGCCGAGGATCGAATCGAGGCCGAGGTCGACGAATTGGACGTTGTCGTCAATCTCGTTCTCTTCCATCTGCAACTCGTTCGCGAGGAGCGTTCGGAGCGTCTCGGTGACCGCGCTCACCGCGTCGTGTTGATGAGCCGCGACGGGAGTCGGTGCGGGAGCGGGTTCGGCGACGGCGATCACTGGAGCCGCCGGTTGAACCGCCGGTGTCTCGACGACCACCGCGATCGTGCCGCACTTTTCCGCTTCCTCTTTGACGAAGCGACTGAGCTCGGCCAGCGTCGGATAGCTGTAGACCTTCGTCGCCAGGATCGAGGTCTGATACTTCTCGTTGATCTTGCGGATCCAGGTCACTCCGAGAATTGAATCGAGTCCGAGGTCGACGAACTGGACCTCGTCGTCGATTTCGTTCTCTTCCATCTGCAACTCGTTCGCGAGGAGCGTTCGGAGAGTCGCGGCGACCGAGGCCAGGCCATCGCTCGCGACGGCCTTCGTTGCGACAGGAACTGGCGCGGCGACGACAGGCGCCTGCGCAGCAGGAGCAGGCGCCGCCGTGGAAGTCGGCGAATAGAAATTGGCTTCGATGCGCGTGAGCGTGTCGGGCCGCCCGACGAACGTTTGATCGTGCAGGACGAGCTCGAGGCGATAGATCTCGTCGAGCGCTTCGCGGATGTTGTGCGTCAACTGCTGCTTGAGACCGATCAGGCGAGCACGCGGCATGCGCGCGATCTGTCTCGCCAGCGCCATCGCCGCCGGCACGACCTCGGCGCGCGGCAGAATCGGCAGCCGCAGTCCCCGTTCTTTCAATTCACTGCCGGCGTAATGCTGCGCCGTCAGATGGCTTTCGCTGGAGAGGTCGTGGCCGATCTTTTCCGGGAAGAGCAGCGTCGAGCCGTCGCCGGGCGCGAAGCCGTAATCCATGTAGGGATTGATGTAGCGGCTCTCCTCGCTCAGCAGCGCGAAGTCGGCGAAGAGTCCCATCGTCCAGCCGGCGCCGATGCCATGTCCCTGCATCGCCGCGATCACCGGCAGCTTGCAATCGAGCGGCAACTGGTACGACTTGAGGTCGGTGAACTTGATGCGGCCCTGTTGAATCGCCAGCAGGCCTTCTTTCGTGCCGCCGCAGGCGAAGTAGTTTTCGTAGCCGGTGAGGACGACGACCTTGTACGCCGGCGTGCGATCGATGTACGCGAAGGCCTCCGTCACGCCGGCCATGAAGGCCTGCGAGAACATGTTCTTGGCGTCGCGGTCCTCCATCTTCACGACGACGATTCCCTCGGGATACGCCGTCGCCGTGACGACCTTCGATTGCAGAGGGATCAGCGTCGGTTCCAACGGGAGAACGTCCGTCGTCTCGTCGTTGCTCAACTCGGGCAGCGTGTGAACGTTCTGCTGAAGGATCGCAGCCGTCTGTTGTTTCCACGACGCCAGCACCGGCCGCGGCAGATGGCTCAGCGATTCCGCCACCTGCACGGCCTTTCGCAACACCTGCTCGCGCTCGGCGACGATGACCGTGCCTTCGCGGCGTTGCAGATCCGCGCCCGAGTACTCGATGTCGGTGAAGAGAAATTCGTTGCCGGCGTTGTGGCCGAAGCGGAGCGTGAAGAGCGTCGCCGCCGTTTCGGCGATCGCGCCCGACGCATAGAGCCCGGTTTCGCAATAGACCGCGGCATCGCAAAGCTGCGCGATGCGCCAGGCATCGCCTTGGGCGTTGCCGGTCAAGGCCGCGACGACAGGAATCTCCGAGCCTGTCATCACGCGCTGCAGATCGAGCGCGACGTCGTCGGGCAGAGTCGGCGGCAGGAAATCAGGATTCTCGCTGGCCAGTACAACAGCCTTGTGTTGGCCACCCAGATGAATCGCGGCAAAGACCTGCGCGAGATTGGTCGCGAGCTCCCGCACCTCGGCGTTGCCGAGGGTAATGGTGAGCACGCGCTCCGCGGAGGTCTCCAGGCGGATGTTCGTGGGTGAGGCGATGGTCGTCGGTTCCGAACGTTCTTCGGCGAGCACGTCGTCGACGCGCGTCAGTCCCTTCGACAAGCCGATGAGATGACGCACGAGGTGCAGCTTCACGAAACGCAGCGCATCCTGCGGCTTGGTCGCCAGCGACGACGCCAGCCGATGCGCGAATCCGTCGACCTGATCCGCAGGCAGGATCGGACACGTCCATCCTTTGGCGCGCAGTTGCTTCCCGGTCGACGGCGCCGAGAGGTACAGGAGATCCTGCGCCTGCGCATGGCCGAAGCGTTCGTTGAACAGCAGTCCCTCGGCCGGCGTCGGATAGAGATTCGTCCGCGCGTCGGTGAATCCATAGATCGCGTTTTCGTTGCAGATCATGAAGTCGCAGAGCGCCGCGAAGAGGAAGCTCGCTCCGATCGCGTCGCCGGGAAGAATGGCGAGGACCGGATACGGGAACGACACGATGGCGTCGTAGAGCTTCTGCTCGAGAGCTTCGTTGCAGTCGTCTCTTCCGCCGCCCGCGAACGCGCGCTCGGCGCCGGCGATCTTGAGAACCTTGATCGATTCCTCGCGACTTGCGCGCTCGATGGCCTGCAGCAGATGCGCGATTGAATCTTTCGATTGCGTCTCGCTGTTCGGCGAGGCGACCTGAATCGTGAAGATGCCCTGCCCGTCATCGAACAGCCGAACGGAGGATGGCGTGGACGTGCTCTCGGAGTACGACACGCCGAGTGTGGCGTTCGAAAGAGAGATCGGTGCGCGCCGTGACGCCGCCGACTTCGGCGCGACGTTGGAAGCGAGCACCGGCGCGGCCAACGAAAGTCCGGCCGGTTTTTTCCGCTCGCCGGGAACCGCGATCGGCCGCGCGGACGCGGACGCCGCCAGGGCGATTTCTCTGCGGATGAACGACGCACGCGGAGAGTCCGCGCGTCCCGCGGGTGCCGTCGTCTTTACGACAGGCTCGGCAGGCGCCGCCGCTTGCCGGCTCCAGACCGCGCGACCCTGACCATGCACGATCTCCTGTCCCGCGTCGCCGCTGTAGATCTCGTAGTCGAGCGCATCGGGACCGCTCGTCGATAGCGCGATGTGGATCGCGTGCTTGCCGTCGACGACAAACGGCTGTCCCCACACGATCTCATGCAGTTCCAATCCCGTCGAATCCGACGGCGCGGGCAGCGCCCGCGCGGTTGCAACGCGCGCCAACTCGAGACACGCCGCGCCCGGCAGCACGTTCCGTCCGTCGTTGCGCGTGGCGAGGAAAGGTTCATCGCCGGTGAAGGTCGAGCTGTAGCGATGTTCGTTCAGATCGGACGTGTTGCTGTGCAGCAGCGGATGCAAGACCGCGGCGGCAACCGTCTGAACCTGAACTTCGACCGCGGCGATCGGCGCCGCATCGATCCAGCAGCGCGTTCGGGCGAACGGATACGTCGGCAGGCTGATTCGTTGCGGGCGGTCGTCGCCGTGCAGCTTGCTCCAGTCGATCTCGAGGCCCTTGATCCAGAGCTCGAGCAGCATCTCGTGGCGCCGCTGTTCGATCCACTGGTCGACCGCACCGCGGAACGCCACCTCGCCCGCCAGCATCGACAGGAGCTCTTCATTCTTGCGTGCGCGTCCGCGATAGATCCCGGGGCCGGCATCGCTGTCGAGGACGAGTTGCAGCTTCTGCGTCAGCTCTTCGATGAAAGCGGCGACGAATCCCACGCGCTCATCCATCGGCTCGCGGCCAACCTGCAGCGTGTAGCCAATCGCCTCGAGATCGTTGTCCGTGAACGATCCGCTGCGCACGGCCACAAGCAACTGCTCGACCTGCTCGCGCAGGCGCTCGGGAGTTCGCGCCGACAACACGATCGCGTTCGACCGAGGCGCTGACGTCGCGCTCGAATGGTGACTCGTGCGCGGCACGTACTCTTCGAGCACCACGTGCGCGTTGGCGCCGCCGAAGCCGAACGAGCTCACGCCGGCGCGGCGCGGCAACTCGTTCCCCTTGTCGTCGCGAGGAGCAATCCAGTCCGCCGTCTTCTGCACGACGTAGAACGGGCTGCCTTCGAGATGAATGTAGGGATTGAGCGTTTCTGAGTGGAGCGACCGCACCAAAGTCTTGTGCTTCATCTGCAGCAGGACCTTGATCACGCCGGCCACGCCGGCGGCCAGCTCGAGATGGCCGATGTTCGACTTCACCGAGCCGACGCCGATTTGTCCGGCGACCGTCTTCGCGCCGCGGCCCTGATACAGATCCGCGAACGCCGCCTTGAGTCCGTCGAATTCGATCGGATCGCCGAGGGCCGTACCGGTGCCGTGCGCTTCGATGTAACTGACGGTTGCCGGATCGAAGCCCGACTCCGTGTACGCGCGCTTGAGCAGCTCCGCCTGCGCCTGCGGATTCGGCGAGGTCAGCGTGTTCGCGCGTCCGCCATGATTCTCCGCCGTGCCGGCGATCACCGCGTAGATGTGATCGCCCGCTTCTTCCGCCGCGTGCAATTTCTTCAGGAACAGCGCACCGACGCCTTCACTGCGCACGTAACCGTCGGCGCGATCGGAGAACGTCTTGCAGCGGCCCTCGACGCTCAACATCCCCGCGCGGGTCAGGCTGAGGTGCAGGTCGGGCGTGAGGATCGTGTTCACGCCGCCGACGATCGCCATCTCGCACAGACCGCTCCGCATCGCCGACATCGCGCGATGGATCGCCACGAGCGAGCTGGAACAGGCGGTCTCGATCGGCACGCTCGGTCCGTGCAGATCGAGGTAATAGCTCATCCGATTTGGACCAACGGAACCGACCGTGCCGGTCGACATGTACGCGTCCGTCGCCGACTTCGAGCGGGCGATGACGCGGCCGTAATCGGAGATGCCGGTTCCGAAGAAGATGCCGGTATTGCTCCCGGCGAGCTGCGACGCCGCGTAGCCGGCATCTTCGATCGCCTTCCAGACGTACATCATCAGCAGCCGCTGCTGCGGATCCATCAGCGCCGCTTCGCGGGGCGAGATGTTGAAGAAGAGCGGATCGAACTCGTCGACGCCGTCGATGAATCCGCCCCACTTGATGTTGGTCTTCCCTTCCTGCCCCGCCTCGCCGTAGAGCGCGCGCCAGTCCCAGCGGTCCGCCGGAATCTCGCTGATGCAATCGCGGCCGCTGCGCAGATTTTCCCAAAGCTCGTTGATGTCTTTCGCTTTCGGGAAGCGTCCGCTGATGCCGACGATCGCGATCAGCTCCAACGACTCCGTTCGCGACGTGGTCTCGCGCGACGCGGAAGAGATCCGCGCACGTCTCGGCTTCAGGACCGTCGTCACCGCCGCATCGCCGGGCTGCGCGAACTGCCTCGCGAGAATTTCGTGATGCGTGCGGACCAGGTAGCGCGCGAACGTCTCCAGCGTGCGATGCTCGAAGAACACCGTCGGCTCAAACTCCACGCCGTAGCTCTTCTTGATCTCGTTGACGAGCGCGATGTAGGCGACGGAGTCGAAACCCAGGGCACCGAACTCCGACTCCGGCTTCACGTCGTTCGCGCCGACTTTCACCAGCTTCGCCACCATCGGCGCCAGTGCCGCTTGCAGGCGGCGCCGGATGTCGTCGTGATCGACGACGATCTCTTCCTCGATCTGCTCTTCGACGATCGCAGTCGCATGCGCCGGCGCTTCAACGCCGACGGCCTTCGTCTCGACCCAGTAGCGCTCGCGCGCGAACGCGTACGTCGGCACGTGCACGCGCCGCGGCGTGCGCGCGCCGTAGAGACGCGTCCAATCGAGCTCCACGCCGGTCACCCACAGCTCCGCGAGTTTCGACAAATCGCGGCTGGCGATGCTCGCTTCGATCTGGTTCGATTGCGTTCGTGATTCCGCATGACCGCGATGAGCGTTTCCGATCGGCTCTCCGGCGACGAACGCGCGCAGCGCGGCCACGAGCTCTTCCTCGCTCTGCACGACGAACGCGACCCTCGCCTCCATTGGCTCGCGCCCCACCTGCAACGTGTAGGCGATGTTCTCCAGACTCGCCGCGGAGCGATTCGACGATTCGAAGAACGCCAGCAGCTTCTTCACTTGCTCGGCAAGCCGTTCATCGTTCCTCGCCGACAGCGGAATCAAATACGGCGAACGGTCAACGGTAGACTGTCCACGGGGATCGCTTGCTGGTTGAACATGCGTCCCCTGTTGCCCGTCACCCGTCAACCGATCCAAGTACTCCTCGACGACCGCGTGCGCATTCGAGCCGCCGAAGCCGAACGAGCTCACGCCCGCGCGGCGCGGCAATGCGCGTCCCTGCTCGTCGAGCTTCGGCGCCCAGGGCTCGTTGCGCGCGACGACGTAGAACGGGCTACCGGTCAGATCGATGTCGGGATTGAGTTGCTCGAAATGGAGCGACGCCGGAATCGCGCGATGCTCGAACGCCGTCAGGATCTTGATCAGTCCCGCCAGCCCCGCCGCGCCTTCGAGATGGCCGACCGTCGCCTTCACCGATCCGAGTCCGCAACGCGCTTGCTTCGCCGAACGCCCACCCTGCGAGAGGCGGCGGAACGCTTCGATGAGGCCCGCGATCTCGACCGGATCGCCGAGCTTCGTGCCGGTGCCGTGCGTCTCGATGTAGCCGATCGAATCCAGCGCGACATCCGCCGCTTTCCACGCCGCTTCGATGACCGAGGCCTGCGCCTCCGGTTTCGGAGCCGTGAGCGACGCCGCCTGGCCGCCGTGATTGACCGCCGTTCCTTTGACGAGGCCGTAGATCGCATCGCCGTCCACGAGCGCCATCGCCAGCGGTTTGAGAAGCAGCATCGCCCCGCCCTCGGCGCGCACGAAGCCGTCCGCTTTCGCGTCGAACGTGCGGCAGGTGCCGGTCGGCGAGAGCATGCCCGCCTGGTAGTAGGTCACGCTGTTCGTCGGGCTGCACATCAGGTTCGCCGCGCCGACGAGTGCCTGCTCGCAATCGCCGCGACGGATCGAGCCGACCGCATCGTGCAACGCGAACAGTGAGCTCGAGCACGCCGTGTCGACGGTCATGCTCGGACCCTTGAAGTTGTAGAAGAAGGAGAGGCGATTGGCGAGCAGCGAGTGCGCGCTTCCCGATCCGAGGTACGCCTCGGCGGAGTCGAGCGCCTCGGTCAGCACTTCGCGATAGTCGCCATGGCAGACGCCGACGAAGACGCCGATCTTGCGGCCTGAAAACTCCGACGGCCGATGGCCTCCGTCTTCCATCGCCTCCCAGCTCAGTTCGAGCAGGAGACGCTGCTGCGGATCCATGAGCTCCGCTTCCTTCGAGGAGATGCGGAAGAACGGCGCGTCGAACTCGTCGATGCGCGCCAGATATCCGGCCTTGTCGATTCCGCGGTGCTTGCCTTCGAGGTCGACGTACGCCGGCCACTGCCAGCGATCCGCGGGCATCGTGACGATGCCATCACGTCCGCTCTCGAGCAGGCTCCAGAAACTCTCGAGCGACGACGCGCCGCCCGGGAACCGGCAAGACACACCGACGATGGCGATCGCATCGTCGTCGTTCTGCGGATGCGCCGCGATCGGCGCGGTCTCGTTCGCAACGCTGGCGATTTCAACGGTGGGCGCGAGCTGCTGATCGGAGACCATCTCCGACAACGCCGCCGCCATCTTCTCTGGCGTCTCGTGCTCGAACAGGAACGCCGGCGAGAGCTTCACGCCGAGGCGCCGCTCCATGAGCGATTTGAATTCAACCAACTCGATCGAATCGAAGCCCATGTCCATCAGCGGTCGTTGCGCGGAGTACGCGGAGGCGCGTCCTTCGCCGAGGAGCGCGCGGGCCTGTTCTTCAACGAGCGTCGCGACGCGGTTCGCTTTGCGCGGACTCGCGATCGGCGCAGCCTGCTCCTGTGTTGCCGGTGCAGGCGTTTCGCGCGACGGCGCGGGCGTCAGCGTCTCGAACTGTGGATCGGGGATCATCTCCGACAACGCCGCCGCCATCTTCTCCGGCGTCTCGTGCTCGAACAGGAACGCCGGCGTCAGCTTCACCGCGAGCTGCCGCTCCACGAGCGATTTGAATTCGACCAGCTCGATCGAATCGAAGCCCATGTCCATCAGCGGCCGCTGCGCGGAAAACGCGGATGCGCGCTCCTCGCCGAGAAGCGCGAGGGCCTGTTGTCGGAGCACCGTCGCCACGAGCGCGGACTTCTGCACGTCGATCCGCACGGCTGCCGATTCCTCGGCGACGACTGTCCCCAACGACTCGCAAAGCATCACGCTCTGCGTACACTCCAGTGTCGGTTGCTGCGTCGGCAGCGTGAACGCCCCGGTCATCGAGAAGCCGGAGTGCTCGAGCGCGGTCTCCCATTGCGGAACGCTCATCAGGCAACTGTCGCGAAGCCGGCGCTCCGGATCCTCGAAGAGCCACCAGCCATGCAGTAACGCTCCGCTGAACGAGAGGCAGTCCTTCACGAACGTGTATTCGTTGAGCAGCAACAGGCCGCCCGGCTTCAGCAGCTTGCGCGTCTGCGCGAGCGTGAATTCGATGTCGTGCGTGTCGTGCAGGACGTTCGCGGCGACGATGATGTCGTAGCTCCGCGGCTCGAATCCCTGGCGCGCCAGATCGTCTTCGACGTTCAGCGCGCGATACTCGACCCACGGAAAGTTCTCGGCGTAACGCCGTTTCGCGCTGCGGATGAACGACTGCGAGATGTCCGTGAAACAGAACTCGACCGATCCCGCGAACGGCTGCAGCGCTTCGAGAATCCCCGTCGTGGTGCCACCCGTGCCTGCGCCGATCTCAAGGATGCGAACTTTCGGAACGTTTGCGCTGCGGCCCTTGGGCACGCGCGATCCGAGTCGCACGACCGTTTCGCGCACGGCGTCGGCGACGATGCGATTGAAGTAATCCGACACGACGTCGCCGCGGAAGACTTCGGCGAAGACGTCGAGGTCGGCATTCTTGAAGAGCACCTCGGTGATGTCGATCCTGCCGGTGAGCACTTCTTCGTAGCGGCTGAGACATCGCGCGGTCATGTTCATGAGACCGACGCTGGCCGGGTAGCGCTCCTGAAAGCGCTGCCGGAATTCCGCGATTTGCTCGTCGATCGAGGTGAGGGCGTAATCGCGAATGAGCGGCGTCGTCTCGACGCGACGACCCTGCAACGTGACGATCCCCTCGTCCTGAAGGCGACGCATCATCGCCGCGAAGTAGCGGTGGTACCTGGGCGTGATGCCGAGCCGGCTGATGAGCGCATCGAGGTCGTGCACTTCGCCCACCTCGTGCATCACACCCATCCGCTGGAGATTCGCCACGAGCCAGCGAAACGAGAACGTCCCCAGCTCGCGCTCCGCGGCCCGAGGATCATCGGCGGCCGCGAACGGATACGCGGCCACAAGCGTGCGCACGTCATCGGCAACCGCACGCGCCATCGACGCCTCGCCGCCGGTCGCGGGCAGTGCGGATCGGCAATCGTCGATGCCGCTGACAGTCAAACCAGCCAGCGCCCAGTACTGCTCGACGAATTGCAGGAGATCGCGAAGGTGACTCGCCGGCGCAACGGGACGCGTGGACATCGACGCGATGCGAACGGTCTCGTCGCGATCGCAGCGGACCGACGCCAGCAAACGGCCGCCGGCTTCGAGCACGAACGTGTCGCCGAGCGCCGCGCGATCCGCTTCAACCCGCGATCGCCAGACTTCGTTCAGCGGTTCGAGCGCGGCGCGATCGTCTTCGTTCGCGTGACGGACGAGATACGGACGCCGCTCGAGGTGATTGAGTGTGATCCGCTTGAAAGTGAGATGTTTCGGAAATCCGACGCCGCGGCCTTCGCGCCAGAACAGTCCCGCCTCGGCGGCGCAGGCGAGGAATGTCTGCGCGTCGAGCAGGTACTGATGCGACATCGCGTGGTACGCGTCGAAGTGGAAGCTCTCGCTCTCGTCGAGATGGCGCGCCGTCGCCTCGGGCGGCAGGCAATGCACCTCGAGCATGATCAGTCCGTGCTCGTTGACGACGTGCGACCAGCGCCGCAGATGTTCGACGGTGCTCTGAATCATGTCGCCGGGAGGAATCGCTTTGCCGTCGGAATCGACGTAGATGCCGCTCCCTGCGAATCCCGCGCGTCGCGCCGCCGCTTCGCGATTCTCGGGTTGCTTGTACGGGCGATCGTGATCGAGGAATGACCGCACGTGCAGGACGCGATCGAGATCCCCGACGCCCTTCGCACGCAGCGTGTCGAGCAGCGCCGCCGGATCGCCGATGTCGCCGTGTACCGCGATGTGCTCGATGCCGGTCAGCGTCAGCGACGCCTGGGCCAAAGCCTTGTCGTTAAAGTCCGCAGCGACGGGAATCACCGGATGCGCGTCGAGCACTTTGCCGCGGCGCGTGCGATCGCGCACGGTCTCATACAAACGGAGAAGCAGCGTGCCGTCGCCGCAACCCATGTCCACGATGTATTTCGGCTGCGACGCGAAGTCGTCGTGATCGAACGCGCGCACGACGAGATCGCTGAGCGCCGCGAAGTATTTCTCGTGCTGGAAGCCGCTGCCGATGACGTTCACCGTCCGGTCGACATGAGTTTCATGACCGCCGGAATCGCGATCGAACACCCGCGCGGCATCGCCGAACAGCAGTTCCGGCGCGCTCTCGAACATCGGCCGGTACGACGCGACGGTCGCGGTGATGAAGACCCGGTCGACGATGAAACGGCCGGCGCGATTCACCTGCAACACGTCGCCCGACCGAGTCGCCCAGCGCTTGGCGACGAAGAGACGCTCGATGGTGCGGCGGACCGCGGGATCTCCGCTCAGACGCAGAGTCGCCGTGGTGGTGTCGCCGGTTTTCTCTTCGCCGCTTTTCTCTTCAAGGATCGCCAGGCGTTCCTGTCCGCGCACGGCCAGGAGAAGCGGAAGGACGAGCAGGCCGTCGAGAAAGTCGGGGAAGTAGGGATGCTCGATGTCCCAGCCGCGTTCCGATCGCTCCAGCCATGCGTCGAGAGACTTGCCGGAGCCGCCGAGCACGAAGAGATCGAACGGAAATCGATACAGCTCCATGATCGCGTCCGGGATCGCATGCGCGTGCGCGAGCTCCGGCGTCGCAACGAAGCGGCCGTCGGCCGTCGGGCGGATCCAGTCGAGACAGACCAGCATCCGCAGCGCCACGTCGAGATAGCCGCGATTGGCGGAGTACTCGGCGGCCAGTTGTTCGGCCGACAGCGGAGCTCCCTCGGCCAGACGTGCCAGGCAGCCGCGCTCTCGCAACGCGTGAAACATGGGGATCGATGCGAGACCGTGAGAGTAACGATTCAGTATTTCGAGCATAGAGGATGCACCGAGGGCTTTCGAAAACAGACGGACGGCAGGGTTGGCGACATTGCGTCAACCGTGATGGATGGCGTTTGAGTGGATTGCGACGCCGGCCGGACGGCCGCGTCAGGCAGTTCCAGACGGACTACTCCAGGATCGTGTCGAGCTTCGCAGTCTGATATTTCGGCTTGTCGAGAATCTTCTGCAGGCGCGGCAGAACCTTGAACATGACCCGCGGACGAGCCGCATTGAGCAGGATGTCCGGGACGAAGCCGCCCTCGTTCATGTCGACGATATATTCGATGTTGACGTGCCCGTCGCCGGTCGGCGTCAGGCGCCATGAATTGTTGAAATCGGTGACACGCAGGCAGCAGGAATCGGGAGGAGTCTTTCCCGGCGCGGCCGTGTACTCGACGAGCACTTCCTTGTTCGGGCTCTGATGAATCAGCGTTCTGACCACGAACTCGCGATTCTTGAAGGGCGAGGGAAGCTTGTATTGGAACGTGCTGTAAACCAGATTCGGATCGACGCGCTCCACGACGCGCGATCCCGTGCAGCCCATGTCGGCGCAGGCGTCAGGATCCTGCATCAGTGTCACAAGACCCGCCAACGTGGACTTCACCTGAAAGACGCACTTGAACTTCTTCGAATCAGCGCCGGGCGTCTTCAGTGAATAAATCTTCACGCCCTTGTGATCGCCGACGAGCTCCCACTGATTCGAGCCCGAATAGCGCAGCGCGCCCTTCGTCACGAGCACTGCCGCCACGAGCAGGATCACGAGTATGCCAAGACCCTTCAGGATCCGTTTACCCCACGACTTCTTCCCTACAGAGTTTTGTGTTGCCACGCTTTGCCTCCAAGCAGAAATAGAACGGTGAAATGTGATTGAAACGCGCGCCACGCACTCAGGCGGCGGCGACAGAACGTCGTGAAATGTGATTGCCGAGGTACTTCCCGAGACAGATCAGTGTCAGCGTCGGCGAGACCGCAACACTCTCGGGAATCACGGAGCCGTCGCAGACGAACAGATTGCGGAATTCCGTTTCCAGATTTTCGTCAACGTGCTCTTTGATCCGGATCGCGCCGCCGATGTGCGCAGCGCCAAGGTTGGTCTTGAAAAGACGCTTGCCGCCGGCATTCCTGATGATCTGCCGCGCCATCTCCTCGCCTTTCGCCAGCTTTCGCAGATCCTCGGCTTGCAGTTCCTTGTAATAGCGGCCGTCCTCGCGAAGCTCGCCGCCGAGGCTTTCTTTGACCATTACGCCGACGCCCATGCTCTGCGAGTGTAGAAATGCGCGGATGAACCGGCGGCTGCCGAGCATGACCATCCGATAAAGAATCTTCGCGAAATTGGCATCGCCGATACCGATGTCGTCCTCGAGATTCGCGCCCATGCTCGCACCGAAGTTCTCGCCGCCGTTCAGTCCCGGAATCAGACCGAACACCGCGAAGCCGGGATGACAATAGAAGCCATGATTCGCGATGTTCTTCACACCGCTGTCGCGAAGAATCGTGGGAGATACCGAGCCGCCGGTGGCGAGAATGACCTTCGCGCCGAACGCCTGACGGACCTCGAAATCCTTCTTCCCCTTCGAAAGTCGGTACTCGACGCCGATCGCGCGATCCTTGTCCGTCAGCACCTTCATGACCCGCGCGCCAGTGACCAGCGTCGCGCCCGCGTTCACGGCGTCGTCGACGTACGTTCGCGCGTTCCACTTCGCTTCATACGTGTAGCCCGACCTGCACTTCGCCATATCGACCAGCATCGTGCTCTTCTTCCACGGATAGCCCAATTGCAGCGCGCTTTCCCGCAGCCGCAGCGCCTGCGCGCCAATCATCTCGTCCGGCAATTCCGCGAGCGGCAACTCGCGCTTCGCCTCGTCCAGCGCATCGGTGAGATCCATGCCCATGCCGCGAAACGTTTCCAATGGAGGAGCATCGGCCACCGCGAAGTAAACCGCCGTCGTCCCGCCCGTCGTGAACGCCCTCGATGTCGAGAGCTTCGGACCAACGGACACCGTCCGCATGATCGCCGCCGCCGTCCGGATCCCATCCTTCAACAGAGGATTACCCCCCCGCTCCAGAATCAGGACCTTCAGCCCCTGCCGGCTCAACTCCCGCGCAACCGTCGCTCCGCCAGGGCCCGACCCGACGACAATGGCGTCGAATTCGTTTCTGTGATTGTAAGAGCTCAAAAGAAGTGTCTCCTGCTACTCGTCAATTCTTCGCACGGCGCGACGACCTCGACATGTCATCCCGAGCGTGCCTTAGCCTTGTGGCCCCCGACGCAGCCGGCCGTGCCGGCCCTTGTGGCCCAAACGCTGCCGGCCGTGCCGGCCTAGATTTTGATTTTTTTCCAGCGGCCGTCGGCCCAGATCGCCACGATCCACGCTGTCGCGATCGTCCCGTAGACCATCTGCACCAGCCAGATCTGCAGCAGCCCGTAATGCAGATAAGGACCGACGAACCAGACCGCCGGCAGGAAAATCAGCCATTGCGTCGCGAACGAAACGCGAATCACCCGATTGCCGTCGCCCACGCTATAGAGCGTGTACGCGAAAATGTAGATCAGACTGCCGAGCCCCGTCGTCGCCGCCACCATGCGCAGAGGAATGATCGCCAGCTGAATCGTGTGCGGATGGGTGAGAAAGACTGAGAGACAGCGCTCCGGGAAAAAGAACAGCGGAAGACCGAGAATCGTGATCCCGATGACCCCGAGCTTCCCTGCGTCCCAACCCCATTCCGCGGCTCCTGTGGGATCGCCGGCGCCCACCGTCTTGGAGACCAGCGTGGCTGACGCCGTGCCGAGGGACATCGCCAGGAGCACGAGGACCATCGTGATGCGAATCAGAACATTCGCAGCCGCCAACTCCGCGGTGCCGATCTGACCGATCATCCAGAAGAACACGATGTATCCGGCCGAAAAGAAAAACTCCTGCATTGTCGCCGGCAGGCCCAATCGAAAAATTCGAACCAGCAGTGCGCGCGGCGGCTTGGCCGACAAAAACCCTTCACCGCGATAGCGGCTGTAGATCAGCACGAAATTGATCAGCACACCGACATAGAGCGAGATCACTGTGCTCATCGCGGCGCCCGTCGCGCCCATCGCCGGAACTCCATAGCGGCCGGTGATCAGCACCCAGTTGCCGGCGAAATTCAGGCAATTCATGAACAGCACGATGATCATGAACACCTTCGGCCGTTCCATCGCGTACCAATAGCCCTTGAATGCGCTATTGAGCCCGACCGCCGTGACGCCGATGTAGAGCGCCCGCAGAAACGGAACGCCGACTTTCGTGACCGCGGGGTCGGAGGAGATCAGAGAGAAGAAGAAGGGACTGAAGAACCAGCAGATCACGCTCAGCGGAATACCGACCGCCAGCGCCGTCGCCAGACCGGCATTGAGCGGCAGACAGCGTGGTTCCGAGGAACCCTCACCGCGCCGTCGGGCGATGATCCCCTGCACCGCCGGCGCAATGCCCGCCACAAACGCCAGAATCAGCGTGTGACTGAACACCGACAGGCCGACGGCGGCGATGACATGCGTCCCGAGCGATCGGACCATGGCCAGATCGATGAGCGACATCGCCAATGTCGAGCTCAGGGCCACCCCGACAGGAAATGAGAGTGCGGAAATGGTCTTCGTTCGATCCCACGTGAGCATGAATGAATTCCCCTTATGAATGACTGACTGAGTGAATTTCCGTTGTTCTTGTTGATTGCCGCTTGTTTCTGTGTGGCGACGGCCGCCTCGGCCGTCCTCTCGCGCAAAAGCACGTCCCGCTCTTCCGTCGCTCAACGTGACGCCACGGCGTTCGCGACTCGCAACCTCATCGTCTCTCGCACGCGCCGCCGGCCGAGGGCGGCCAGCGCTACACAGAACCAGCGAGCGCGCCGACGCCTTGTATGTCCACGTTCTCCAGGATCGAGAAATGGTTGGCCTCGACGTCAAACGTCCGGATCGGATCCTGAAGCAGGGCATCCCAGCCATAATCGCGCGGCATCTCCGCCCCGCTTCGCCGCGCTTCGCTCGCGCGATAGAGCGACACGTCGACCTTTTGTGCGAGCTTCGACGGCTCGTAGGCTCGATAGCACCGCAGATTCGCCTGATAGACGCGATAGAACGCGATGAATTGTTCCGCGCTGACTTCGAGACCGCGCTCGCTCAGCACGTCGACGATGTACTGCACGTTCTCGTCATCGGACTGTTTGCGCATCCGTTCGAGATCAAGCTCGAGGACTGCGTCGTATTGATTCGCGACGGCGATACAGGCCTCGTGGAATTCAGCAACCTCGTCGCGCGCCAGGCCTCTCTGCATGACCGACGGCGCGATCGAGTCCAGCAGCACCAGCGAGGCGACGTCCTCTCCCCGCTCGATGAGCTGCTTCGCCATCTCGTAAGCGACGACGCCGCCGTACGAATGTCCGATGAGGCTGTAGGGACCGATCGGCTGCACGGTCTTCAATGCCTCGACGTTCGCACGCGCCGTCTGCTCGATCGTCGAGAAGGGTTCCGAGTTGCCGTCGAGCCCGACCGACTGCAGCGCATAGAGAGGTCGCTGCTCGCCCAGCGCCTTGCTGAGCGGCCGCAAAGACAACACGTTTCCGCCGGCACCCGGCACGGCGAAGACCGGAGGTGCGTCGCCGTTCGGCTGAATGGGAATCACGATGCCGGACGACGATGGCGCGTGCTGATCCGCGATCACTCTCGCCAACGCTGCGATGCTCGGTGCGGTGAACAGAATCGCCAACGGCAGGTTCTGATGGAAATGCCGGTTCGTCTTCGCCATCAACTGCACGCCCGACAGCGAGTGTCCGCCGAGCTCGAAGAAGTTGTCTTTCACTCCGATCGTTTCCGGCTCGCGCCGCAGCACTTCGGCCCAGATCGCGACGAGTTGCTTTTCGACATCGTTGCGCGGCGCCAGATACTCCTGACTCGCGGCCGCGGCGACGTCCATGCGCATCAGCGCACGGCGATCGATCTTGCCATTAGGATTCAACGGAATGGCCTCGAGGCCGACGAACACCGAGGGGACCATGTAATCGGGCAGCGTCTGAAGCAGATGCGACCGCAGCTCCTCGGTTGGAAGCTGAATGATCGAATCGGCGGTCGTGTCCTTCGCGCGATAGAACGCGATGAGCTGCCGGTCCGCGCCTTGTCCCTGCGCGATGACCACGCCGTCCTCGATCCGCGGATGCTGATTGAGGCGCGCTTCGATCTCGCCCATCTCGATGCGGAAGCCGCGGACTTTGACCTGCGTGTCGATGCGTCCGAGGAATTGGAGCGTGCCGTTGTCGAGCCAGCGCGCGAGATCGCCGGTCTTGTACATGCGCGTGCCCGGCTCGAACGGATTCGCAACGAACTTCTCCTGCGTCAGTTCGGGGCGATACAGATATCCGCGGGCCAGACCGTCGCCGGCGATGTGCAGCTCGCCCGGCACGCCGATCGGCTGCAGACGCTGCTGCGCATTGAGGATGAAGACCTGCGTGTTCGCGATCGGACGTCCGATGGTCTGCGGTCCGTGCTTTTTGCGCAGGACGTACGTCGAATACGTCGTGTCTTCGGACGGGCCATAGAGGTCAAAGACCTTCTCGACCGCGGTCGTGTCGTAGAGCTTGTCCACGAGCCGTGCGGGCAACGGCTCGCCGGCGAGATTGATGGTCCGCACCGAGGCGGGGATGGCCTCGAGCCGCAACAGCTCTTCGATGGCCGAGGGAACGGTGTTGATGAGCGTGACCCGCTCGGGATGGGCGAGATCGACGAGGCCCAGCGCGTTCGGGACGAGGAGGATCGTGCCGCCGCTGGCCAGCGTCAGGAAGATTTCGTAGATCGAGAGATCGAAACAGATCGACGTCGCCGCGAGCACGCCGGAGAGTTCTTCATTGCTGTAGACGTCGCGCGCCCAGTGCACGAGTGTCGCGGCACTGTGATGCTCGATGGCCACGCCCTTCGGCTGGCCGGTGGAACCCGAGGTGTAGATCACGTACGCGAGGTGATCGGAACGAACGTCCTGCTGCAAGGAGACGCCGCCGGTTGTCAGTGCGTGCACGCGATCGACGATCTCCGGCCACTGACGATCGAGTGCGATGAGCTGCGATTCGCCGGGAATCAGCGCCCGCAGTTTTTCCTGCAAGGACTGCTGCGTGAGAACGATCGTCGCGCGACTGTCTTGGAGCATGTACGCGAGACGCTCGTCGGGATAGTGGGGATCGAGCGGAACGTACGCGCCGCCGGCCTGCAGGATGCCGAGCATGCCGACTAGCATGTCCAGCGAGCGCTCCATGCAGAGGCCGACCAGACTGTCGGGCTGGACTCCCAACGATTGCAGGTACAGCGCGAGGTCGTGACTTCTCGCGTAGAGCTGTCGGTACGTGAGCTCTTCGTCGCCGCAGACGACGGCGGTTTCTTCGGCGTGATCCGCGACCCGAGCGATGAACAACTGATGAAGAAGCGAATCCTTCGGATAGTCGGCGCGGGTGTCGTTGAAGTCGACGAGCAGGCGGCGCGTTTCGGCGTCGTCGAGAAAACTCAGCGCACCGATCTCCGCGGCCGGAGTGGCGACGATCGACCGGCAGAGCGCCGTGAAGTGCTCGGCCATCCGCGCGATCGTTTCCGGTTTGTAGAGCGCTTTTCTGTAGCGAATCGATCCGGCAAGACCGTCCACGCTTTCGCTGAACTCGACCGTCAGCTCGAACTTGCTGATCCCGCTGTCGAGCGGATAGGGCTGGATCGATGCGTCGATCGCGCCGCGCTCGTTGTTCTGCAGGATGACCATGACCTCGAACAGAGGATTGATGGCCAGATTGCGCTGCAGGTGCAGCACGTCGACGATCTTTTCGAACGGCGCGTCCTGATGCTCGTAGGCCTCGAGGCAGGTCACTTTTACTTTGCTGAACAACGACGCAAAGCTGTCGGTTGCGTCGACCTGGGTGCGCAGCGCCAGCGTGTTCACGAACATGCCGATGAGGCCTTCGGTCTCGCCGTATTGACGATTGGCGATCGGCGCGCCGAGGCAGAGATCGTTCTGGCCGGTGTAGCGGTGCAGGAGAACGTTGAACGCCGCGAGCAGCACCATGTAGAGCGTGCCGCCCTGCTGTTCGGCAATTCGCTTGAGCTGCTGAGACAACTCGGCATCGAACGCGAATGAATGCGTCGCGCCGGCGAAAGTCGGTACGCTCGGGCGCGGATAGTCGGTCGCGAGATCGAGACTCTCCGGAGCCCCGGCCAGTTTCTTCTGCCAGTACGCGAGCTGACGATCGAGCACGCCGCCTTCGTCCAGCCAACGGCGCTGCCAGACGCTGTAGTCGGCGTACTGAATCGGCAGCGGCGAGAGCTGCGGCGTTCGTCCCTCGCGCAGCGCGCCCATGATCGCGCCGAGCTCGCGGATCAGCACACCCACCGACCAGCCGTCGCTGATGATGTGATGCATGTTGAGCATCAGCACGTGTTCGTCGTCCGCGAGTTTGATGACCTTGCCGCGGAGGAGCGGGCCGTGCGCGAGATCGAAGGTGGTCGCCGCATCGGCCTGGCAGATGCGTTTTGCTTCCCGCTCGGCAACATCTCGCGACTCGTGACTGAGATCGATGCGCTCGAGTCGCAGTTCCACGCGATCGAGAATGCGTTGCTGCGCCTGTCCGTCCTGGCTCGGGAAGACCGTGCGCAGGTTCTCGTGGCGCGCGATGACGAGGTTGAACGCTTCCTCGAGTTGATGAACGTCGAGCGCGCCCGTGATGGTCACCGCGCCGGGCACGTTGTAGCCGGCGCTGTTCGGTTCAAGCTCGTTGAGGAACCAGAGCCGTTCCTGCGCGAAGCTGAGCGGCAAGCGATCAAACTGCGTGCGATCGACCGGGACGATCGGAGGAATGTCGTTCTTCTCGGCCTTCGCGATCAAAACCGCCAACTGCGCGACCGTGCTGTCGGAGAAGAGCGCTTTCAGCGGCAGGTCCACATCGAGGCGCGCACGGATCTTGGAGATGAGCTGCGTCGCCAGCAGCGAATGCCCGCCCAGCTCGAAGAAGTTGTCGTGGCGGCCGACGCGCTCGACATGCAGGAGATCCTGCCAGATCGCGGCGAGGGTCTCTTCGATCTCGCCCTGCGGCGCTTCGTATTCTTTGTTCGCGTAATCGTGCGCTTCCGGCTTCGGCAGCGCCTTGCGATCCAGCTTCCGGCTCGGCGTCAGCGGCAGCGCTTCGAGCACGACGAACGCCGACGGCACCATGTACGCTGGCACGCTCCCCTGCATGTGGGTTCGCAGTGCTTCGACGTCGAGTGCGTCGCCGGTCACATACGCGACGAGGCGCTTCTCAGTCGGCTCGTCCTCGCGTGCCAGCACGACCGCTTCCTTCACGCCCGGATGTTTCACGAGCTGCGCTTCGATCTCACCGAGCTCGATGCGGTAGCCGCGCAGCTTCACCTGCTGATCGTTGCGGCCGAAATATTCGATGTTTCCGTCGGCGCGCCAGCGCCCGACGTCGCCGCTCCTATAGAGACGTGCGTCGAGGCGTGCGTTCGGATCCGCGCTGAACGGATCGGCGAGGAAGCGTTCCGCCGTCAGCTCCGGACGATTCAGGTAGCCGCGCGCAACTCCGACGCCGCCGATGTAGATCTCGCCCAGCACGCCGATCGGCACCGGCTGATGTTGACGATCGAGGATGTAGATGCGCGTGTTCGCCACCGGACGTCCGATCGAAACGTCGTCGAGAGAAATGCCTCGCGCGAACGTGGCGTTGGCCGTCGTTTCGGTCGGGCCGTACAGGTTCGTGATGCGCAGCTCGGGATTGATTTCGAGGGAGCGCCGGATCAGGTCGCGCGGGATTTCTTCGCCGCCCAGCAGCAGGCCACGCAGATTTTTGCGCGCCGCTTCCGGACGCTTCTCGATCAGTTCAATGAGCATCCGCCAGAGCGACGGCACGCAGTTGACGGCCGAGCCGCGCTGCTGCTCGACGATCCGCAGCACACCTTCGGGATCGCTCGACACGCTGCCGACCAGTCTCACGGTCTTGCCGGTGATGAGCGGTCCGAAGATCTGTTTGAGCGAGGCGTCGAAGCTCAGGTTCGTGACCGCGGGGAGGCACTCGATGCCTTCGCTCTCCAGATAGCTCGCGATCCAGGTCAGGTAATTGGTCAGACTCCCGTGCTCGATCATCACGCCCTTCGGCGCTCCGGTCGATCCCGAGGTGTAGATGACGTACGCAAGATCCTCGGGACGCACGTCGATGGGCTCGTTCGTCTGCGGCTGCGCTTCGATCGCGCTCCAGTCGCTGTCGAGTGCGATCACTGGCGCCGATGTCGGCGGCAGCGTCGCCTTGAGATGCGACTGCGTGAGCACGATCGCCGGCGCGGCATCGTCGAGCATGTATTGCAGACGCTCGGCTGGCAGATCGGGATCGAGCGGCACGTACGCGCCGCCCGCTTCGAGGATGCCCATCAGCCCGACGATCATGTCGAGCGAGCGTTCCGCGCAGAGGCCGACGAGACTGTCGGCCTTCACGCCTTGCGCTCGCAAGTACGCCGCGAGTGCGCGGCTCTTCCGCGCGAGCTCGCGATAGGTCAGTTGTTCGTCGCCGAAGACGACCGCGGCCTCATCGGGATGAAGCGCGGCCTGCTCGGCGAACATCCGCGGAACGCAAACGTTCTTCGGATACTCGGCATCGCTCTCGTTGAACTCGACGAGCAGCGTCTGCTCCTCGGCGGCGCTCAGGTAATCGAGTGCCGAGATCGAGGTCGAAGGTGCGGCGACAATCGCCTGACAGAGCGCGGTGAAATGCGCGGCCATCCGCGCGATCGTCTCCGGCTTGTACAGCGCCGTGCGATAGCGCATCGCACCGGCGAGGCCGTCTGCCGTCTCGCTGAACTCGACGGTGAGATCGAACTTGCTGATCCCGGCATCCAGCGGATAGAGCCGAATCGACGGGTCGATCGCCCCCTTCTCCGTGTTCTGCAGGATCACCATGATCTGGAACAGCGGGCTGATCGCCAGGTTCCGCTGCAACTTCAGGCTGTCGATCACTTTCTCGAACGGCGCGTCCTGATGCTCGTACGCTTCGAGGCACGTCGTCTTTACCTTCGCCAGCAATGACGCAAAGCTGTCGGTTGCGTCGACCTGGGTGCGCAGCGCCAGCGTGTTCACGAACATGCCGATGAGGCCTTCGGTCTCGCCGTACTGGCGATTCGCGATCGGCGTGCCGACGCAGAGATCGTCCTGCCCCGTATAGCGATGCAGCAGCGCGTTGAACGCCGCGAGCAGGACCATGTACAGCGTTCCACCATGGTGCTCGGCGATCCGCTTGAATTGCCCGGACAGCTCGGCATCGAGCGCGAACGTGTGCGTCGCACCGGCGAATGTTTGCACGCTCGGGCGCGGATAGTCGGTCGCAAGATCGAGACTCTCCGGAGTGCCGGCCAGCTTCTTCTGCCAGTAGGCAAGCTGGCGATCGAGAACGCCGCCCTCGTCGAGCCAACGGCGTTGCCAGACGCTGTAGTCGGCGTACTGAATCGGCAGCGGCGAGAGCTGCGGCGTTCGTCCCTCGCGCAGCGCGCCCATGATCGCGCCGAGCTCGCGGATCAGCACACCTACCGACCAGCCGTCGCTGATGATGTGATGCATGTTGAGCATCAGCACGTGCTCGTCGTCGGCGAGCTTGATCACCTTGCCGCGCAGCAGCGGACCGTGCGCGAGATCGAACGAGGCCGCCGCATCGGCCTGGCAGATTCGTTTTGCTTTCTGTTCAGCGATCTCTCGTGACTCATCGCTGAGATCGATCCGTTCGAGTCGCAGTTCGACGCGATCGAGAATGCGTTGCTGCGCCTGTCCGTCCTGGCTCGGGAACACCGTGCGCAGGTTCTCGTGGCGCGCGATGACGAGGTTGAACGCTTCCTCGAGTTGATGAACGTCGAGCGCGCCCGTGATGGTCACCGCGCCGGGCACGTTGTAGCCGGCGCTGTTCGGTTCGAGCTCGTTGAGGAACCAGAGCCGTTCCTGCGCGAAGCTGAGCGGCAAGCGATCAAACTGCGTGCGATCGACCGGGACGATCGGAGGGATGTCGTTCTTCTCCGCTTTCGCGATCAAGAGCGCCAACTGCGCGACCGTGCTGTCGGAGAAGAGAGCTTTCAGCGGCAGATCCACGTCGAGCCGCGCGCGGATCTTCGAGATGAGCTGCGTCGCGAGGAGCGAGTGCCCGCCGAGCTCGAAGAAGTTGTCGTAGCGACCCACGCGTTCGACGTGCAGAAGGTCCTGCCAGATGGCGGCGAGCGTCTCTTCGATCTCGCCCTGCGGTGCTTCGTATTCTTTGTTCGCGTAGTCGTGCGCTTCCGGCTTCGGCAGCGCCTTGCGATCCAGCTTCCGGCTCGGCGTCAGCGGCAGCGCTTCGAGCACGACGAACGCAGAGGGCACCATGTACGCCGGAACGCTCGCCTGCATGTGCGTGCGCAGCGCTTCGACGTCGAGTGCGTCGCCGGTCACGTAGGCCACGAGGCGCTTCTCGCCCGGCTCGTCCTCACGCGCGAGCACGACCGCTTCCTTCACGCTCGCATGCTTCACGAGCTGCGCTTCGATCTCACCGAGCTCGATGCGATAGCCGCGCAGCTTCACCTGCTGGTCGTTGCGGCCGAAATACTCGATGTTCCCGTCGGCGCGCCAGCGTCCGACGTCGCCGCTCCTATAGAGACGTGCGTTCGGATCGGTGCTGAACGGATCGGCGATGAAGCGTTCCGCCGTCAGCTCTTCCCGATTGAGATAGCCGCGCGCGACGCCGATGCCGCCGATGTAGATCTCGCCAAGGACTCCGATCGGTACCGGCTGATGTTGACGATCGAGGATGTAGATCTGCGTGTTCGCCACCGGACGCCCGATCGAAACGTCGTCGAGGGAGATGCCTCGTGCGAACGTGGCATTGGCCGTCGTTTCCGTCGGGCCGTACAGGTTCGTGATGCGCAGGTCCGGATTGAGCTCCAGCGAGCGGCGGATCAAATCGCGCGGGATCTCTTCGCCGCCCAACAGCAGACCGCGCAGGTTCTTGCGCGCCGCTTCCGGACGCTTCTCGATCATTTCGATGAGCATCCGCCAGAGCGACGGCACGCAGTTCACCGCCGAGCCGCGCTGCTGTTCGACGATCCGCAGCACGCCTTCGGGATCGCTCGACACGCTGCCGACCAGCCTCACCGTCTTGCCGGTGATCAATGGTCCGAAGATCTGCTTGAGCGAAGCGTCGAAGCTCAGGTTCGTGACCGCGGGGAGACACTCGATCCCTTCGCTCTCCAGGTAGCTCGTGATCCAGGTCAGGTAATTGGTCAGACTCCCGTGCTCGATCATCACGCCCTTCGGCGCTCCGGTCGATCCCGAGGTGTAGATGACGTACGCAAGATCCTCGGGACGCACGTCGATGGGCTCGTTCGTCTGCGGCTGCGCATCGATCGCGCTCCAGTCGCTGTCGAGTGCGATCACCGGCGCCGACGTCGAAGGCAGAGTCGCCTTGAGATGCGACTGCGTGAGCACGATCGCCGGCGCGGCGTCGTCGAGCATGTACTGGAGGCGCTCGGCCGGGAGATCGGGATCGAGCGGCACGTACGCGCCACCCGCTTCGAGAATGCCCATCAGCCCGACGATCATGTCCAGCGAGCGCTCGGCGCAGAGGCCGACGAGACTGTCGGCCTTCACGCCTTGCGCTCGCAAGTACGACGCGAGTGCGCGGCTCTTCTGCGCCAGCTCGCGATACGTGAGCTGCTCGTCGCCAAAGACGACCGCGGCCTCATCGGGATGAAGCGCGGCCTGCTCGGCGAACATCCGCGGAACGCAAACGTTCTTCGGATACTCGGCATCGCTCTCGTTGAACTCGACGAGCAGCGTCTGCTCCTCGGCGGCGCTCAGGTAGTCGAGTGCTCCGATGGCAGCTGTCGGTGCCGCGGCGATCGCCTCGCAGAGGGCCGTGAAGTGCGTGGCCATCCGCGCGATCGTCTCCGGCTTGTACAGCGCCGTGCGATAGCGCATCGCACCGGCGAGGCCGTCTGCCGTTTCGCTGAACTCGACCGTGAGGTCGAACTTGCTGATGCCGGCATCGAGCGGATAGAGCCGGATCGACGGGTCGATCGCGCCTTTCTCCGTGTTCTGCAGGATCACCATGATCTGGAACAGCGGGCTGATCGCCAGGTTCCGCTGCAACTTCAGGCTGTCGATGACTTTCTCGAACGGCGCGTCCTGATGCTCGTACGCTTCGAGACAGGTCGTCTTTACCTTCGCCAGCAATGACGCAAAGCTGTCGGTTGCGTCGACCTGGGTGCGCAGCGCCAGCGTGTTCACGAACATGCCGATGAGGCCTTCGGTCTCGCCGTACTGACGATTCGCGATCGGCGTGCCGACGCAGAGATCGTCCTGACCCGTGTAGCGATGCAGCAGCGCGTTGAACGCGGCGAGCAGCACCATGTACAGCGTTCCGCCCTGTTGTTCTGCGATGCGCTTGAGTTGCGCCGAGAGTTCCGCATCAAGCGCGAACGTGTGCGTCGCACCGGCGAAGGTCGCAACGCTCGGGCGCGGGTAATCGGTCGCGAGGTCCAAGCTCTCCGGCGCACCGGCCAGTTTCTTCTGCCAGTACGCGAGCTGGCGATCGAGCACGCCGCCCTCGTCCAGCCAGCGGCGCTGCCAGACGCTGTAGTCGGCGTACTGGATTGGCAGCGGCGCGAGTTGCGGCGTCCGTCCCTCGCGCAGCGCGCCCATGATCGCGCCGAGCTCGCGGATCAACACGCCCACCGACCAGCCGTCGCTGATGATGTGATGCATGTTGAGCATCAGCACGTGCTCGTCGTCCGCGAGCTTGATGACCTTGCCGCGCAGCAGCGGACCGTGCGCGAGATCGAAAGTCGTGGCCGCATCGGCTTGGCAGATGCGCTTCGCCTGCTGCTCGGCGACGTCTCGCGCTTCGTAGCTGAGATCGATGCGCTCGATCTTCAGCTCCACGCGATCGAGGATCTTCTGCTGCGCCTGTCCCCCCTCACTCGGGAAAACCGTGCGCAGGTTCTCGTGCCGTGCGATGACGAGGTTGAATGCTTCTTCGAGCTGACGAATGTCGAGCGCGCCCGTGATGGTCACCGCGCCTGGCACGTTGTAGCCGGCGTTCTCCGGTTCGAGCTCGTTGAGGAACCAGAGCCGCTCCTGCGCGAAGCTCAGCGGCAATCGATCGAACTGCGACCGATTGACCGGCACGATCGCCGGAACGTCGCTCTTCTCCGCCGCGGCGAGCAACTGACCGAGTTGCGCGACCGTCCCCTCTTCAAACAGCGCCTTGAGCGGCAGGTCCACTTCGAACCGCGCGCGGATTTTCGAGATGAGCTGCGTCGCCAGCAGCGAATGACCGCCCAACTCGAAGAAATTGTCGTTGATCCCGATCTTCTCCGGCGCCAGGTCGAGGACCTGGCTCCAGATCTCGACGAGCTGTTGTTCGGTTTCGTTCCGCGGCGCAACGTACTCGCAGCCCGTGGTCACCGTGACGTCCATCTGCGCCAGCGCGCGGCGATCGACCTTGCCGTTCGGATTCAGCGGAATCGCGGCCAGGCTCACGAAGGCGACCGGCACCATGTACTCGGGCAAGGTGCGCGACAGATGCGCGCGCAACTCTTCGTTCGAGACCTCGACGATCTGCTCCGCGGTCCCCTTCGCGCGATAGAAGGCGACGAGCTGCTTGCCCGCGCCCTGTCCCTGCACGATGACCGCGCTGTCCTGAACCTCGGGGTGCTGCCGGAGGCGCGCTTCGATCTCGCCGGTCTCGATGCGGAAGCCGCGGATCTTGACCTGCGTGTCGATGCGCCCGAGGTATTGAATGTTGCCGTCGTCGAGCCAGCGAGCGAGATCGCCGGTGCGATACATCCGCGCGCCTACTTCGCTGCTGAACGGATCGAGAACGAATCGCTCGCTCGTCAATTGCGGGCGATTCAGATAGCCGCGCGCGACGCTCGCGCCGCCGACGTAAATCTCCCCGGCGACTCCAACCGGCACCGGCTTCTGATGTGCGTCGAGGATGTAGATCTGCGTGTTCGAGATCGGCCGCCCGATGTGCAGCACCTCGGCCGTGCTCTCGAGCACGCCCGACGTCGATACCACCGTGCATTCAGTCGGACCATAGTTGTTGATCAGCAGGAACGGCTCCGGTTGCAACGGAAGCTGATCGAGGCGATCGCCGCCGACGAGCAACGCGCGCAGGTGCGGATTGCTGATGCGGCGCGAAAACGCGAACTCAGCCAGCGGCGTCGGCAGGAAGCTGACGTCGACGCGCAACGCGCTCCACCATTCGAGCAGCGCTTCGGGATTACGCAGCACGTCCGCGGCCGGCGAGGCCAGCGACGCGCCGACGCAGAGCGACGGCCAGATCTCCCAGACCGCGGCGTCGAATCCGACTCCGGCGATGGCGGTAGAGACGTCGCCTTCGTTCAGATCGAAGGCCGTCCGATGCCACTCGACGAGATTCGCCAGATTGCGATGCTCGACCATCACGCCTTTCGGCTCACCGGTCGACCCGGAGGTGTAGATGACGTAGGCGAGGTGATGCGGCCGCACGTCGCGGCGCAAGCGAACGTTCTTCGATTTCAATTCGGCGACGCAGTCGCGAACCTTCGGCCAGTCTTTATCCAGCGCGATCACTTTCGTGTTCGGCGCGACGAGAGCGGCGACCCTCGACGCGAACTTGCGCTCGGTGAGCACGATCGCCGCGCCGCTGTCGCGAAGCATGAACGCCAGACGCTCATCGGGATACTCGGGATCGAGCGGCACGTACGCGCCGCCGGCCTGCACGACGCCGACGAGAGCGACGACCATGTCCAGCGAGCGTTCCATGCAGAGGCACACGAGACTGTCGGGCGCGATACCGAGGGTCTGCAGATAGAGCGCGAGATCGCGGCTGCGCGCGTACAGCTGTTGATAGGTCAGCTCGTTCCCGCCGCAGACAACGGCGGTCGCGTCCGGATGGAGCGCGACCTGTTCGACGAAGAGCTCGTGGAGGCAGCGATCTTTCGGGACCTCCAACTGGGTGTCGTTGAAATCGACGAGCAGGCGATGCTTCTCCGTGTCGCCGAGATAATCGAGGTCGCGGATCTCCGTCGCGGGCGCGGCGACGATCGCGCGGCACAGCGACGCGAAATGCGACGAGAATCGGGCGATGGTTTGCGGCTTGTAGAGCGCCGTGCTGTATTCGATCGATCCGGCCAAGCCGTCGACGGTCTCAGTCAACTCCAGCGTGAGATCGAACTTGCTGATCCCGCTGTCGACGGGGAACCGCTGGAGGCGCGCATCGGGCGCACCCATGTCGACGTTCTGCAGGATCATCATCACCTGCACGAGAGGCGTGATGGCCATGTTGCGCTGCGGGCGCAGCATGTCGACGATCTTCTCGAACGGCGCGTCCTGATGCTCGTAGGCCTCGAGGCAGGTGGCCTTGACCTTCGACAGGAGCGCGTTGAAGGAATCCGTCCCCTCGACCTGGCTGCGCATCGCCAGTGTGTTGACGAACATGCCGATCAGCCCTTCGGTCTCGCCGTACTGGCGATTGGCGATCGGACTGCCGACGCAGATGTCGCTCTGGCCGGTGTAGCGATGGAGCAAGGCCTTGAACGCCGCGAGCAGAACCATGTACAGCGTGCCGCCCTGCTGTTCCGCGAGGCGCTTGAGCTGCCGCGAGAGTTGTGCATCCAGCGCGAACGCGTGCGTCGCACCGGCGAAACTCTGGACGCCCGGCCGCGGATGATCGGTCGCCAGCTCGAGACTCTCGGGAACGCCGGCCAGTTTCTCGCGCCAGTACGCGAGTTGCTGTTCGAGAACACCGCTTTCGTCCAACCAGCGGCGCTGCCAGACGCTGTAATCGGCGTATTGAATCGGCAGCGGCGGCAATTCGGGATTCCGGCCCTGACGCAGCGCATCCATGAGAACGCCGAGCTCTTTGACCAGGACGCCGACCGACCAGCCGTCGCTGATGATGTGATGCATGTTGAGCATCAGCACGTGCTCATCCTCGGCGAGCTTGATCACCTTGCCGCGCAGCAGCGGTCCGTTCGCAAGATCGAACGGCGTAGCGGCATCGGCCTGACAGATGCGCCGCGCTTCGCGATCGCGCGCGTCGCGCGATTCGATGCTGCTCAGATCGATCCGTTCGAGCTTGAAGTCGACGCGATCGAGAATCCGCTGTTGTGCGCGTCCGTCCTGACTCGGGAAGAGCGTGCGCAGGTTCTCGTGCCGCGCGATGATGAGATTGAAGGCCTGTTCGAGCTGTCCGATCTCCAGTTCGCCGGTGATGGTGACGGCGCCCGGAACGTTGTAGCCGGCGTTGCCAGGCTCGAGCTCATTGAAGAACCAGAGCCGCTCCTGCGCGAAGCTCAGCGGCAGACGATCGAATTGCGTTCTGTCGACGGGTTGGATCGGCGGGATGCCGTTTCGTTCGGCGTTTGTGATGAGCTGCGCCAGTTCCGCGACGCCACCGCCGTCAAAGATCGCCTTCAAGGGCAGATCGGCATTGAGCTGGCTACGAATTTTCGAGATCAGTTGCGTCGCCAGCAGCGAGTGTCCGCCGAGCTCGAAGAAGTTGTCGTGGACTCCGATTTTCTCTGGTGCCAGGCCCAAAACCACAGCCCAGATGTCGACGAGTAGACGTTCCGTCTCGTTGCGCGGCGCGACGTACTCGCGACTTGCGGCCAGGGTCACGTCCATCTGCGTGAGCGCGCGGCGATCGACCTTGCCGTTGGGATTCAGCGGAATCGCGGCGAGACTCACGAACGCAGACGGCACCATGTAATCGGGCAGCGTCTTCAGCAGATGCGCGCGAAGGTCGTCGTACGGCAACTGCGCGATCTGGTCGTTCGTCGTTTCCTGCGTCGTTTCCTGCGTCGTTTCCTTCGCCCGATAAAATGCGATGAGCTGCCGGCTCGCGCCCTGGCCTTGCGCCACGACGGCGTTGTCCAGAATTCCGGGATGCTGTTTGAGGCGTGCTTCGATTTCGCCGATCTCGATGCGGAAGCCGCGGACCTTGACCTGCGTGTCGATGCGTCCGAGGTATTGAAGCGTGCCGTCGTCGAACCAACGGGCCAGATCGCCCGTCTTGTACATGCGCGAGCCCGGCTCGAACGGATTGTCGACGAATTTTTCCTGCGTCAATTCGGGACGATACAAATATCCGCGACAAAGGCCGTCGCCGGCGATGTAGAGCTCCCCGGGGATCCCAATCGGTTGAAGGTTCCGATGCGCGTCGAGGATGTAGACCTGCGTATTGGCGACTGGACGTCCAATGGTCTGCGGTCCGTTCTTCTTGCGCAGCACGTAAGTCGAGTAGGTCGTGTCTTCCGACGGTCCATAGAGGTCATAGACCTTCTGGACCGTATCGATCTCGTAGATCTTGTCGACGAGTGCAGGGGCCAGCGGCTCGCCGGCCAGATTGATCGTTTGGACCGACGGCGGAATCGCGTTCTGCCGCACGAGCTCTTCCATCGCCGAGGGAACGGTGTTGATCAGCGTGACGGCATCGGCGTGCGCGAGTCCGGCGAGGGCCAGCGCATTCGGAACGAGGATGATCGTTCCGCCGTTGGCGAGCGTGACGAAGATCTCGTAGACGGAGAGGTCGAAACAGATCGATGTTCCAGCCAGCACGCCGGCGAGCTCTTCGCGGCTGTAGACCTCGCTCGCCCACTGCACGAGCGTGACCGGGCTGTGATGTTCAATGGCCACGCCTTTCGGCTGGCCGGTCGATCCCGAGGTGTAGATCACATACGCGAGATGTTCGGGACGGACTTGCTGCTGCAACGCGACGCCATTCGTTTGCAGCGCCGCCACGCGATCGCTGATCTCCGGCCACTCGCGGTCGAGTGCAACGAGCTGGGTCTCCTCGGAAATCAGCGCGCTCAATTTCTCGCGCAGCGATTCCTGCGTGAGGACGATGCTCGCGCGGCTGTCCTTCACCATGTAGGCGAGGCGCTCCGGCGGATGCTCGGGATCGAGCGGCACGTACGCGCCGCCGGCCTGCAGAATGCCGAGCATGCCGACGAGCATGTCGAGCGAGCGTTCCATGCAGAGGCCGACCAGCTGATCGGGACCGACGCCCTTCGACTGCAGGTCCAATGCGAGATCGCGACTCTTGGTGAAGAGTTGTTCGTACGTGATTCGCTGCTCGCCGCAGATCACGGCGATGTCGCCGGAATGACTGCCGACCTGCTCCACGAAGAGGTCGTGGAGGCACTTGCCGCGCGGATAGTCAGCGCGCGTGTCGTTGAACTCGACCAGGAGCTGACGGCGCTCCGCGTCCGTGACGACCGAATACTCGTGCACGAACCGATTCGGATCGGCGGTGATCGCGCGCAGCAATTCGCGGAAGTGCGCGAAGAGCCTGAGGATCGTTTTCTGCGAATAGAGGTCGGGGTTGAATTTCAGATGAACGCTGAACGACTTCGGAGTCTCATAGATCTCCATGCCGAGGTCGAACTCGCCTTCCTGGGCGATCGACTGCAGCGTTTCGACGCGAACGGCCTGATGCTGGACCGGCGCCGTCGGCATCATGACGAAGTTCTGGTAGGCGTACGAAACCTGGAAGACCGGGTCCTTGCGGTTCTGGCGCGACGCAAGCTGATCGACGATGAGCGGGAACGGATAGCTGGAGTGATAGAGCGCGTCCAGCATCGTCCCCTGCACATTGCGCAGGTAATCCTTCAGCGTCAGACGCTCGCCGATGCGCGTGCGGAGCGGCACCATGTTGATGAAATAGCCGAGATCTCCGGCGAACTTCTGCGCGGCGCGGCCCATGACCGGCATGCCGACGATGATCTCGTCCTGGCTGGAGTATTTGTGCAGCAGGAGCTGGAACACCGCCAGGAACATCACCGACGGCGGCAGTGCATGCGATTTGGCGAAATCCTGAACGGCGCGCGCCAGATCTTCCGGCAGGTCCTCGACGAGCGTTCGTCCTTCGAAAGTCGGAGACGCAGCGTGAGGAAGCTCGGGGAGCAGCGAGAACACCGGCAATTCGCCGCTGAGCTGTTTCTGCCAATAGGCGGCGTGCGACGCGCCTTCCGGCGACGCCAGCATCGCCTCTTCCCAGGCGACGAAGGCTTCGTAGCCGGCGAGCGGCGCGAGGCGCACCGGCTTGCCATCGCAGAGCTGCGCATAGAACGTCAGGAGCGAGCCGAGGAGAATCACCGCTGAGCTGCCGTCGAACACGATGTGATTGACCGTGATCAGCAGAATCGACTTCTCCGGTCCCTGGCGGAACAATTGGATCCGCGTGAGCGGGCCGCGATTCAGATCGAAGGGGATCTTCGCCTGGTCTTGTGCGAAGGCGAGCAATTCCTGATCGTCGGTGAACTCGACCTGGCGCTGTTCGATCGTCGTCTTGCAGGCTTCGTCCAGACATTGAACGAGCGTTCCGTTCTTTTCGATCACGCGCGCGGTGAGAATCGGGAATTGCTTGAGCACGTGATCCCAGGCTTGCGCCATCATCTCAATGTTCAGCGCGCCGTCGATCTTGAAACAGAGCGGCACGTTGTACGCGCTCATCCCCGGATGGAGCTTCTGAAGGATGTAGAGGCCCATCTGTCCCGCGGACAGAGGAAATTCCTTCGGTGCGCTCGGAGCGCCTTGTGATCGCTTTCCCCGCTCTTCGAAGAGAGCGAGGATCTCGGCCTTGTGCTCGAGAATGCCGGTCTTGAGGTCATCCGTGAGCGCACCCTTCGGGGCGTAGCAGTTCAACTGACCTGCTTCGGCCGAGAGCTTGACGCCCTTGCTCGCGAGCTGATTGAGAAATTCGCTTACGGCTTCCATGAGGGTTCCTTGCTGAAGGACAGATCAAACGGCACTCATTGCACGAGGCCAGGAGTTCGGGTTCACGCGGAGGCGCGGGGAACGCGGAGAGAGGCAGGCAGCAGACTTTTCTCCGCTCCTCCGCGTCTCCGCGTGAAAATCTCTGGTTAGAAGGTCAGCTTCTCGTAGCTGTCCTCGAGCGCGGCGTCCTGCCAAACCACCTCGCCGAGAACGCTCTCGCAGTCGCTGCCGCGCGGCAGCGGCGTGCTCTCGACGGGACGCGGCTCGCTCGAAGACGCGGACTTCGTCCGACGAATCGCCAGCACCGCATCGATGCGCGCCGGATAGGTCGCGGCGAGATGGGCGGCGAGGCTTTGGATATCGGGGTATTCGAACAGCATGCTGGGCGAGAGGTCCTCGCCGAGGAAGGTGTTGGTGTCCTGAACGAGCTTCGTGATCGCCAGCGAGGAGAGACCGAGGTCGAGATACGTGCGGTCCGTCGGAATCTGATCGATCGGGAGCTGCAACTGAACCGACGCCTCCTGGCGCAGCAGCAACGTCACCTTCTCCTCGGCGGTCATCGGAACGACGAGCCCATCGTTCTCTGCCGACCGGGGGTCCGTGGAGAAGAACCACAGCGCCTCAATGCGAGACGCAACCGCCGCGTCTTCCGGCAGAGGCGTGGAATCGAAGATCACTGATGGTGCGACCGCCATTCTTGACGAAACCGCGCCCGTCGTATCGACCCAATAGTGTTCGCGGGCGAACGGGTACGTCGGGAGCGGAACCTTGCGCGCGTCGCGCGGGAACAAGGACGCGTAATCGAGCGAGTATCCCTGGACATAGAGATCGGCGACCGCCGCCAGGTTTTCGAGATAGCTCTCGGCATCGCCCCCGTTTGCGCATTCCTGGATGCAGTAGTTGCCGAACTTCTTGAGCGCTGCCTGCTCGCGGACCTTCGTGCCCGCAGGGATCTCGCGCGTGAACAGCTGCGGCGCGGCGCCCGTGGCCATCCATTGCTCGAGCAGCTGCGCGAGCTCGCGCGGATCGCGTGCGACACACGACAGTCGATGCGTGAGATGCACGCGACCGGTGAAGAGGCTGAAGCTCAAGTCACTCATCGACAGCACCGGCGTCTGCCGGACCTGCGCGACAAGATTGCGCGCCTGTTGCTGCAGCTGTTCCGCGGTTCGCGCGGAGAGGACGACGAGATAGCCGGGCTGTTCGATCGGCGTCCGCTCGATTGCCGGCGCCTCTTCAAGGATCAGATGAGCATTGGTGCCGCTGAAACCGAACGAGCTGATCGCCGCGCGCCGCGGTCCATTGTCGTTGGCCGGCCATTCCTGCAATTGCGTATTGACATAGAAGGGACCGGCGGCGAGATCGATCGCCGCATTGGCGCTCTCGAAATGCAGCGACGGCGGGATTTGCTGATGCTTCAAAGCCAGCAGAAGCTTCAGTACGCCCGCGACGCCGGCGGCTGTTGCCGCGTGACCGATGTTCGTCTTGACCGTGCCGAGGGCACAGAATTGCTTCTTGTCGGTATGTTCGCGGAAGGAACGGGTGATCGCGCTGTATTCGACCGAATCGCCGAGGATCGTGCCGGTCGCGTGTGCCTCGAGAACCTGGATCGACTCGGGATTGATCTTGAAGCGGTCATAGACCGCACGCTCCAAACGCTCCTGCGCGCGACCGTTCGGCGCGATGAGTCCATTGGACCGGCCGTCCTGATTGAGACCGCTGCCCGCAATCACGCCGCGGATGTGATCGCCGTCGCGCAACGCATCGCTCAGGCGCTTCAACACGACGACGCCAACACCTTCGCCCGGCACAAAACCGTTCGCGCGCGCGTCGAAGCTGTAGCACTTCCCGTCCGGCGACAGCATGCCGGCGCGATTGGCAACCTGATAGAACCCCGGCGTGGCCTGCAGGAAAACTCCGCCCGCCAACGCCATTTCCGTCTCGCGCGCCCAAAGACCCTGACACGCGAGATGGATCGTCACCAGCGAACTGGAACAGGCGGTGTCGACAGCGATCGCCGGTCCATGAAGATTGAGGTGATAGGCGATACGCGCAGGAATGACCGACTGTGAATTTCCCCAGAACGCCTGTGCCGGCGGCTCTTCGACGGCCAGACGATCGTAGAACGAGCTTCCGCAGCCAACGTAGACGCCGCACTCCTTGTCCTGTACGTCCTTGCCCGCGCTGCCCGCGTCTTCCAACGCCTTCCATGCTTCTTCGAGGAACAGGCGCTGTTGCGGATCCATGTAGATGGCTTCCTCGGCGGAGATGCCGAAGAAGGCCGGATCGAACAAATCGATGGAGTCGATGAAGCTGCCATCGCTGCAATAGGGACGGTCCGCCGCGTCGGCCATCGAACAATCCGCCGCGCTCCAACGCGAAACTTTCTTGACGAGATTCTTGCCGTCCGCCAGGTTCTGCCAGAACTCGTCGAGCGATTCCGATTCGGCGAAGCGTCCGCTCATTCCGATGATCGCGATCGGCTCGACACTGAAGCCGCGCGACTCGTTTTCGCCACGGTCGGCGGTGTCGCGTACCTCGGCGAACCTCTCGCGGATTGCAAAGCGCTGCGCCGGACGCGCTTCAACTTCCACGGGCTCGACGGCGGTCGACGGACTGACGGCCGGAGCGCTGTTCGCGACGGGCCCCAGTTGCGCGACGATCTCCGTGCGCCACTTCTTCTGGATGTACTCCGTGAGCTCATCGACGGTGCTGTATTCGAAGAGGCTCGTCGTTTCCAACTCGATCTGCAGCGCTTCACTGATGTTGCGCACGAAATTCACGCCGACGATCGAGTCGACGCCGTAGTCCGCAAACGGCGAATCGGACACGATCAGCGAGGCGTCCAATCGAAGCGCCTCGGACAGCTTGTTAGTGATGAGCTGCCGCACGTGGTCGACGATCCGCTGTTCATTCACCTCTGCCGGCGAGGTCGTCGTGCCGGCCGGGCGCGTGTTCCTCGATGCGTGCTCCGTCACCTTGGTTTCCGTTTGCGTGGTGACAACGGCAGCGCGCGGTGCCGCGACCTGTTTCAGGATCCGCTGGCGCGTCCAGCCGTTGCTGCCGGCGGCGACGATTTGCTGTCCGAACGCGTGGGTTTTCTCGGCCGGGAACAAGATCGACTCGAAGCCTTCCTCGGCGAGGATCTCCTGCCACTTCTCGGGTGACAGGCCGGGGCTTCCGGGGATGCGGACCGCGGTGTCCTCGTGCAGCCACCATCCCTCGAGCAAGCCGAAGGTCAGATGATTGAGCAGCGACCAGGTCGCGATTTCATTGAGCAGAAGAACGCCCTCGTTCTTCAGCGCCGCCTTGGCGTTGCGCAACGTTTCGCGGATGTCCGGAGTCGCGTGCAGCACATTCGCGGCAATCGCGAAGTCGTAATGATCGGCTGCGATCGTTTGTACCGACAGCGGCTTGGTCACGTCGAAGAGCGCCGTCGTCAGCGAAGGGAGCTGCGGCTTGAAGTTCTTCTCCGCGTACATGAGAAACGCGCGAGAGACGTCGGTGTAGCAGTACTCGGCGATCGGGAGACGCTGCAGGACCGGCAGCAGAGTCGCGGTCGTGCCGCCGGTACCGGCGCCGATTTCGAGAATGCGGATCTCGCACGCTTTGTCCGCCACAAGCCGCTGCTCGACGCAGGCAGCGAGAGTCTCGCCGAGGATCTGATTGAAGTGATCGGCGAGCGCGTTGCCGCGGTAGACCCCTTCGACCAGATGCATCGAAGAGTTCGGGAACATGACGTCGGTCGCGAGGAGCTTCGCCGTCAGGATTCCGGGCAGCGACTTGAGACAGGCTTCGAGCAGCGCGCCCTGCACCTGGAGATTCGGAGCGTCGGCCCAGGCCGAGCGCATCGTGTCCCAATCGGCCCAGAGATCGTCCAGCGATTTGACCTCGCGCAGGAGGGTGAGATCGTCGCCGACGATGTTCTGTTGCTGCAGATAGCGGATGCTGCTGCTCACCCAGCGCTCGTAATGCGCTGCCGGCAGCTTCTCCAGGGAGAGATCCGCCAGTGTGGACGCGCCATTGTGGAACAGGCCCACGGACGCGAGACTCGACGCCAACACCTCGGTTACGAAATTCGTGAGCTCGGCGCTCGGCAATTCCGCTTCCAATACTTCCGTCGCAACACCCAGTGCGCGGCCGGTGAGAATTTCGCTGACGGACCTCAACACCGGCGGAGCCGTCTCGGGATGATAGGCAACCGTCTCCGACAGATTGACGCCGGCGCTCGCCTGGCTCGTGAGAGTCTTGATTAGCGCGACCTGGTGCATTCCGGAGCCGACGAGAACCTGCAATGAGGCCATGCCTTCTGCCGGCTCAATGGAACCGATGCCCATCTGCGCCATGAGCTTGTTGTGCGCCTCGTCGGCGACGACGCCGACGTTGCCCCAATAGCCCCAGTTCATGATCTTGACGGGATAAGGACGCCGCTGCTGCAGATCGTGCGCGAAACTGTCTTTAAACGTGCAGCCGGCCGAGTAATTCGACTGTCCCGGCGATTTTACGAACGAGACGATCGACGAGAAGAAGAGCATGAAATCGAGCTCTTCCGCGCCAAACGCGCGATCCATGTTGACGCTGACGTCGAGCTTTGCGGACAGGCTGGCGCGGAAGACCGTTTCGTCCATCCGGTTGATGCTCTGATCCTGCAACACGATCGCCGAGTGCACGACGCCGTGAATCGCCGGATAGGCTTCGAGGATTGCCTGCCGCGCTTGTGCCAGCGCCGCGGCGTTGGTCGCATCCGCGGAGATGTACAGAGGCGCGGGACCGAGCTGCGCGAGCGCGTGAATTTTCGCTTCAATCGCTGCGTCGGGAGCGCGGCGGCCGATCCAGACGATGTTCGCCTGGTAGTTCTCGATCATGAACCGGCTCCAGACCTCGCCGACTCCGCCGGCGCCGCCGATCACGACATAGACTCCGTTCTGGCGATAAATCGGCGAAGGCTGTGGTTGTGAGGCGAGGAGCGCGAGTCCCTGCCGGAACCACTCGCCCTGACGATGCGCCAGCACGTCGCCCTGCTGGTCCCACGGAAGCGTTAGGCCTTCGCGAGCCGAGATCGTTTCCAGCGAATCGAGGTCGAGGATCCGCAGATCCCACTGGGGAAATTCCTTGGCCAGACTGCCGACGAGTCCTGCGACCGCGGCATGCGCCGGCCGCATCGCACCGCTCTCGTGGACGCGCTGCGTGCCGCCGAGAATGAACGTCCATTGCAGCTTTCGGTTCGCATAGCCGAGCTGCAGAAGCGCTTTGATGCTTCGGAAGATGGACAACACGCCCTCTTCCTGCTGTTCGACGATTCGCTCCGATGCGTTTTGACGATCGCCGGAGCTGAGGTCCGGCGCGATCCACAGCAATTGATCGAACAACGATTCGCCGAACTTCTTCAGCACATCCTCGACGCTCGTGCTCGCGGCATTGAGAAGGCGCGCGGCAGGATACGAAGCGCGAGCCCATTCGAGCTGCGCCTGGTCGTTTCCGAAGAGCAGCACTTTGGTGTTTTCCGGAACCGCGATTCGCGCAGCTGGTTCGATGCGCACCGCGTTCCAAACCGGAACGAGCGTCTGCAAGCCGGTCTTCAGTTCTTCGTTCGCTGCAACAGCCTGCGGCTGGCTCGTCTTCGCGGAGGCCGGCTGCAATGGCCGCGGCACGAAGTCTTTGATCCGCACCAGGACCTTTCCGTTCTTATCGAGAAGGTGGAAGTTCACCTTCTTCATGGTGTTGGTCTTCGGATCTTCGGCCCAGGTGGCATAGCCATAATGAAGATCGCGCACCGGATGGAGGATCTCCACCTCGCCGACCGAGTAGGGGATGCCGAGGGCGAAATTCATCCCGCCCTTGGTCGCCAGTCCGACGGCGGTGTGCAGCGAGCCGTCCATGAGCGCGGGATGCAGCCAGAAGTCGCCGGCCTCTTCCTTCAGATGCTCCGGCAGTTGCAGAACCGCGAGCGACTCCGACTCCGTGGCGTAAATGCTCTGCACGATCTGGAAGCTCGGACCGAGTTTCAATCCGGCATTTCGCAGGACGGGATAGAGATCGTTACCGGTCAGCACCTGCTCCGAACAGCGCGCGCGGATTCCGGCGATATCGAGCACTTCGGGGCCGGGGCTCTCCATCTGATACGCGAGCCGGCCGGTACAGTGCGTGATCACGCTGTCGCCGGCGCCGCTCCGGACCGTGAACTTGACTTCGTTCCTGGCCGGCGTCAACGCGACATCGACATCTTTGCCACCGCTCTCGACGACGAGCGGACGCTCCCAGGTGAGATTGCGAATGACGCGCACTCTCGAATTGCCCGACAGCTCGCCCGCGACGCGGGCCATTTCCAGATACGCGACACCCGGCAGGATCTTGTGCGTTTCGACGACGTGATCCTCGAGGAAAAACTCGTCCCCGGAGAAGTGCGTCGAGAACTTCTGCTCCTCGAGCGTGGAGGTATTGCGGTGAATCAGAGGATGCAGGAAGGCCGTCGCCGACTCGCCACGTTTGATGACCTTCTCATCCGCAGCCGGAACCCAGTAGCGCTCCTTCGCGAACGGATACGTCGGCGCGGAGATGCGGCGCGGCAGGCCCGACTTGTAGAGCATACGCCAGTCGATCTTCGCGCCCTTCACCCAAAGTTCGGCGAGCGTGGGGAGATCCCTGCGCGCGAGCGCCGCGTCGACCGCGGGCGTGCTCACGGCCGCGTCCGCGGCCTGAGTCTTCTGATCCTTCTTGCCAACGTTGTGGCGATAGACGTCGCCCGTGCCGATAAGGATCTCGTCGAATTTCTGCTTCAGCTCTTCGATGCTCGAACGGCAACGAAGGCCAGCCGTTCCGGCATCTCGTCGCGTCCCGCCTGCAGCGTGTACGCGAAATCCGCCAGCTCCACGTTTTCCCGTTCGACGAACGTGAGCATCGAGCGCACGTAAGCATTGAGCCGGTCTCCGTTTTTCGCCGACATCACGATCAACTGCGGTTCATTCGCCGCCGCCGAGTAGTGGCTCTTCGCCGGGATGTACTCTTCGAGGACGATGTGCGCATTGGCGCCGCCAAAGCCGAACGAGCTCACGCCCGCTCTGCGCGGTCCCGGCAAACCATCCTCGCCGATCGGTGCCGCCCAGGGCGTCAGTTTGTCGGCGACGTAGAACGGTGTGCCCTTGAGATTGATAAAGGGATTGAGCTCTTCAAAGTGAATGTTGGCCGGGATCTGTTTGTGCTTGATCGCCAGTAGCGCCTTGAGGATTCCGGCGATGCCCGCCGCGGTCTCGAGGTGGCCGATGTTGGTTTTCACCGCGCTCAAGCCGATGTGCTGCGTCGCCGGCACTTTGTTGCGCTTCTTGTAGAGCTCCGCAAATGCCTTGCTGAGCGCCTGAATCTCGATCGGATCGCCGAGGCTCGTTCCGGTGCCGTGACATTCGATATAGCCGACCGTCGCCGGATCGACTTCGCCTTTTTCGTAGGCTTCGACCAGTAGTTCCGCCTGCGCGACCGAATTCGGCGCCGTCATTGTGGTGACCTTGCCGCCGTGATTTTCCGCGGTCGCTTTGATCACGGCATAGATGTGATTCCCATCGGCTTCGGCGGCCGACAGGCGCTTGATGAAAATCGCGCCGCTCCCCTCGCCTCGCACGTAGCCATTGGCGCGCTTGTCGAAGGTCTTGCACTTGCCGTCCGGGCTCAGCATGCCCGCGGATGCGAAGGAGATGAAGGCGCCGGGGCCGATGTTGACCTGCACGCCGCCGACGATCGCCATGTCGCAGCTACGCGTATGGATCGATTCAATGGCTCTGTGCAATGCGACGAGAGAACTGGAACAGGCCGTGTCGATCGGCGCGCTCGGTCCGTGCAGATTGAGGAGGAATGAAACGCGATTTGCGAGCACGGAGTGCGAATTGCCCGAGGCCGAATAGCCGTCGAGCGCGGCATGGCGGTCGCGAAGGACGTCAATGTAATCGTTGGTGGCGACGCCGACGAAGAGTCCGGTTTTCGTACCGGAGAGGTCCGAGACCTTCTGTCCCGAATCCTCGATCGCCTTCCAAACCGTCTCCAGGAAAATGCGCTGTTGCGGATCCATCATGTCCGCTTCACGCGGCGAGATTCCGAAGAAGAGAGGATCGAACTTGTCGACCTCCTTCATGAACCCGCCCCACTTGGAGTTCGTCTTATTGATCTCGCGCAGCGGATCGCCGTAGAAGTCTTCCCATTTCCAGCGATCCCGCGGAATGACCGTGATCATGTCCGTCGAGTTCTTGAGGTTCTCCCAGAACTCATCCAGATCTTCCGACTGCGGCATGACGCCGCTCATGCCGACGATGGCGATCGGCTCATTGACGAAACGATGCTCCGGCGAGAAGTCCGCTCCGCCGTGTCCGGACTTCGCATCCCGATCGAGTGCGCTCGGATCCCAGCCTTTCCTGATCTCGTACACCGGCGCGGATTGCCGATCGCTTGCGGCCACCTGCACCTGCTCCGGCGCGGCGGCTGAAGGCGCAGCGCCGGACGATCCGCGATAGAAGCGCAGCAGATCATCTCTGCGCTCGACGCTCAGATACTTCGCGATCTCCTCGATCGACGGATAGTCGAAGAACAGGACCGGCGTGATGTCCATCTCGTACTTTTCATTGACGGCGTTGGCGAAGGCCGTCAGGCCGATCGAATCGAATCCGAGGTCGAGCAGGATCTTGTCGTGCGCGACGTCGCTGGCGTCGAGCTTCAGAAGAGCCATTACGAGCTGCGTCATGTCGTTCTTCAGCAACTCGAGAAGATCGAGATCCCCGGCGGCCGGCGCAGCCGTCGCAACAGCGGCAGTCGATGGGGCCGGCGCTGGCGGCGCTTCCTTCTTTCGGAGGCCCCACGCCAGCTCGACTTTTTCCTGAATGCCTTCCAGGACCGCGAACTGCGAACGCTCGGAAGCGAGACCGCGCGCGAAGGCATCGAGCCCGGTCGCCGCGCTGAGCGGCGTCATGCCCAGCGTCTTCCTGAAGTATTGCTCGGTCTGATCGTCGAGCCTCATCCCGCCTTCGGCCCAGATCGACCAATTGAGACTCAGTCCTTTTCCCGACCGCGTGCCCTGAGCGCGGCGAATCTCGCGTTCGGCGATCACCGAATCCATGAAGTAGTTGGCGAAGCTGTAATCGCATTGGCCGCCGTTGCCGCCGACCGCCGCCAGCGACGAGAAGGTCACGAAGAAATCGAGATCGTCGTCTTTGGTCAGCTCATCGAGATGCAGCGTTCCAAAGACTTTCGGCGCAAACACGGCGCTCATCTCTTCGCGCGTTTTGTTTCGGACAAGCGAGTCCCGCAGAACGCCGGCGGCATGGATGACGCCATGGATCGCACCGAAGCGCGACCGACTTTCGTCGATCACTCGCTGGACGTCGTCGTACTTGGAGACGTCCGCCGGGATGTAAACGACCTCACCGAGCTCCTGGAGTTTCGCTTCGCGTTCCGGGGAAAGAATCGATCGCCCGGTGAGAACGACCTTCGCTTTGTGCTCCTTGGCGAGAAACTCCGCGAAGATGAGGCCGAGGCCACCGGCGCCGCCTGTAATCAGATAGACGCCGTTGTCCCGGATCTTGCCCACCATGGATGGAGTCGCCGGAATCGTATCGGCCAGATCGAACGCCTTGAGACGCTTGATGAAGCGCTCGGAGTCCTGATAGCGAACGGCATTCGCATCCTGCGTGCGCGCCTGCATTTCCGCGGACAGCGCGTCGACGACCGCCTCGAGACCCTTGTTCTGCGCGACTTCGACCGTCCTGCAGAGCAGCTTGGGATATTCGAGACGCAGCGAGTTCACGAAACCGCTGACCGCTTCGTTCTGCGGCTGTGCATCGTCCTCGCTCGGCGCATAGAGGAAGAGCACTTGCGCCTTCGTTTCGAGCTTGAGCTCGGCCAGCGACTGGCAGAGGAACAGGAGCGAATAGACGCCCCGCTCCAGCGATGTGCTCAGCGACGTGCTCAAAGCCTCGCTCTCGCGCAGATGACGATCGTTCGCCGTCCAGGCGAAGATGATGTTCTCGACCGCGTAGCTCTTGTCGTTCAGCGATTGAAGGAGCTTCGCGAAATCTTCCTTCGATCGCGGATTGACGGTGTAGGACTGATCGCCCGCATCCGCGAACGATTCTCCCGGCCGCACGAGCACGACCTGATCGCCGCTGACGCCCGCCGCGCCAAGTCGCGCGCGATACAGATCGCGCATCGTCTCATCGGTATCGAAGAGAACGATCGAGCGCGGTGTGGCTTCCTTCGTCGGATCCGCCGCAAGCGGAGCTTTCTGCCAGTCGTACGAGTAGTAAAGCGGGATGAAGCCTTCGAGCGCCGCACTCGGTGCCGCCTGCTTGTGGACGTCGCGTAGAGGCACGCCGACGGAGTCGGTAATCCGGACGAGGATCTTTCCGGTCTCGTCGACGATGAGGACATTGGACTTCACGACCGCCGAGGCCTTGCCTTTTCGCGACTCGTCCTCTTTGGCGCGGGTGACGTAGCTGAAGCATTTCGATTGCAGCGGGTAGAGGACTTCGACCTCGCCGATCGAGAAGGGGACCAGCATCTCCCCCGCCGGTCCACCGATGTGCGCGGCCATTCCGGCCTGCAGTGAACCGTCGACGAGCGAGGGAAGCAAAATCATGCTCTGCAAGTCGATTTCGCGGAATTCCGGTAATTTCAGAGCGCCCAGGGTTTCGGCGTCGTTCTTGTAGACGTCCTGCAGGACCTGGAAGCTCGGCCCGAGGTTCAGGCCGAAGGCTTTGAAGAGCGGATAGGCCGTCTTTCCGTCGGTGACTCGGGAAACCCTCGACTTCACGCCTTCGAGATCGATGTACTCCGGCTCCGCGGCGATTTGCTCGCGCGTTGCGTACAGGAGCTTGCCCTGAGAGTGCGGCGTCCTGTTGCCATTCGGGTCGAAACTGAAGACTTCGAATTGAACGTTGTCGCCGCTCGGCTTCAGCTCGATGTAGACGTCGAGCGGCTTGGAATTCGTAATGGCGATCGGGCTGATCCAGAGGATGTTCTTGATCTTCTGAACTTTTCTTCCCGCGGCCAGCTCGCCGGCCTTTCGCGCGAATTCGAGATACGCGACACCGGGCAGCGTCGGGATGTCCGACACGTGGTGGTCATAAATGAAGAAATCGCGATCGTGAAAGGTCTTCTTGAAGATCTGTCGCTCGAAGGTCGACTCATTGGTATCGACCATCGGATGCACGTCCGCCGATTGAAGGACGCGACGCACCGGCGTCGCGCTCGTGGGCCAGTGGCGTTTGTCGGCGAAGGGATAGGTCGGCAGTGAAATTCTCTTCCCCGAGCCCTGCGCCAGGAAGCCCTGCCAATCGGCGAGCATCCCCTCGGCCCACAGTCCGGCGATCTTGTGCGGATCCGCGCCCTGCGACACCAGGCGAATGAATTCCTGCTTCTCGCGGCGATTGAGAAGACGTGTCACTCCCTCGCCGCCTTTCGCATGACCGGCCGTGACGTTCGGATTCTTCTTTCCGTCGATGACGCTCGTCAGCCTCTCAACGAGCTCTTCTTTCGTTCCGGCGACGATTGCAACGCGATGCTCGAACGAGCGACGACCCTCTTGCAGCGTGTAGGCGACGTCGTTGAGATCGACGTCGTTCTGTACGTCGTTCTGCATGAGGAATCGCGACAGCCGCGTGGCCTGCTCGCGAAGCTGATCCTCGTTTCTCGCCGAAAGCGGGAAGATCAACGTGCGCGGTTGCGCCGCCTCTCCACTCGCCTGTGTCGGCTCGTAATTCTCGAGAATGATGTGCGCATTGGAGCCGCCGGCGCCGAAGGAGCTGATTCCGGCGCGGAGCGGCAGACGGACGCCATCGACTTCTTTCGCCTTCCACTCTTCCAGCTTCTGGACGACATAGAACGGCGAATGCTCGAAGTCGATGAACTCGTTCAGCTCCGACGAATGCAGCGACGGCACGAGCTGGCGATGCCGCATTTGCAGGAGCACTTTCGAGACGCCGACGACGCCCGCCGCCGCTTCGAGATGGCCGATGTTCGTCTTGACCGAACCGATCGCGCAGGCCTGATTGTCCACGGTGTACGACTGGAAGGCGTTGCTGAGACCCGTGATCTCGATCGGGTCGCCGAGCTCGGTGCCCGTTCCGTGGGCCTCGACGTAACCGATGGTTCGCGCGTCGATATTCGCCTTCGCCAATGCCGCGGCGACGAGATCCGCTTGCGCTTTCGGGTTCGGAACGGTGTATCCGCTCGTCCGTCCGCCATGATTGACGACCGCGCTCTTGATCACGCCATAGATGTTGTCGCCGGCCGCTACGGCCTGATCGAGAGGCTTGAGGAAGAGCGCGCCAATCCCCTCCCCCATCACATAACCATTGGCGCCCTTGCCAAACGTACGACAGAAGCCATCCTCGGAAAGTGCGCCGCCCTGGTTGTTGATATCGAATTTCGCCTGATGCAGATCGAGATTGACGCCGCCGACGATCGCCGCCGAACACTCGCCGGATTGAATCGCTTCACAGGCCAGGTACAGAGCGGTCAGGCTCGAAGAGCAGGCCGTGTCGACCGTCAGACTGGGACCGGAGAGATTCAGCGCATAGGAAACGCGGTTGGCAATACTCCAGAGGAACGAGTTCGTAATGGCCTGATTGCCGAGGTGCTTTTCCTCGACGCCGAGCATCTGATACATCGCCCAGACCGCGCCTACGAACACGCCGATGTTTCGCGAGGAGTCTTCCTGCGCGAGAATTTCCGGGTAATAACCGGCATCTTCGATCGTCTCCCAGGCGACTTCGAGGAAGAGCCTTTCCTGAGGATCGAGAATCTCGGCTTCGCGCGGGGAAATATTGAAGAACAGTGAGTCGAAGCGATCGACGTCGTCGATGAACCCACCGCGATACTTGAGAGTGCTGCCGTGCTGCACGCGCCGCTGATAGCGATCGGCGGGGATCTCTTCAATACAGTCCTTGCCGGACGACAGGTTGTCCCATAATTCGCTGAGATTCTTCGCTTTCGGATAGCGGCCGGCCATGCCGACGATGGCGATATCGCCCGTGTGTCGTGACTTTGTGGCCGATGCAACCGGGACAGACGCGACGCGCTCGATCACCTTGTCGACGACCGCGAGAACCGGTGGCGTCGAGGGCGCTGCGCTCGGCGCTTCCGCCGGTGGTCGCTCGCGCTTCGACGCATTGTGAAGGGCGATCAGCTTGTACTTCCCGTGCACGCCACCCATCGGCTGCGATGCAGCGTTATCCAGCACGACCTCGGGGATGTTCACCATCGCCGCGAAGGCCTGCACGAGTCGCTCGATCACCACGTCGATCTGCTCCCGCTTCAGACCGACCGGGATCGCCAGCCGGACCAGATCATTGATCGCCGTGTTCTTCTGCATTCCCACGCTGTGCGCGCCGGCGCGAATGCCGGTGTTCAGGTACAGCCAGGCCAGGAATGACGCGACGGGATCGGCGAACTTCCTGAGCTCGGGAATCCGCCGGACGTCGATGAGGATGCAATGGCCATTGGCCGGCGTCATGACCGGAACGCCTTGATCCTTCAATGCACGCCAGATCAGACGAACCGCTTCCATCCGCCGGATCACCTTCGCTTCGATGTGTTTGCGATTCTGCAGGGACAGCGCGATCAGCTTTCTGTCGATCAGATCGAGACCCGCGCCTTCCTCCTGCACGAGGTCCTGAAGCCGGCGATAGAACTCGACGTCGTTCGTGGCGATGATGCCGCCTTTGTTCACGCAGAAGTCTTTGGTCAGGCTGCCAATGACGGCGTCGGCATGCGAGAGCATCTCGCGCACGACTGCCCACACGCCCTGGCCCGCGAATTCCTTCTCCTGCTCGATGAGGAACTGGGCGTTCTCGACGACGCGCGTGGCATCGATCACGAGAGGGATCGAATGCTCGGCCAGCAGCGCCTTGACCTTGCGCAGGTGCTGCATCGACACGGGATTTCCACCGGCGGCGTTATCGCAGACTTCGATGCAGACCAGCGGAATCGCCGAGGGATTCTGCGTAACGAGCGTCTCGAGCGCTTCCCAGGCCAGGTTGCCTTTGTAGAGTTCCTCGGAATTCAGATGAAAGAGCTCGGCGTGCGGCAGCTCCTTCGGATTGAAGCCCTTGTCGATCTGATGAAAGATCGTGCTGGGGAACAGCAGGTTCTGAGGGATCACGCCCTTCTTCGTCCAGGCTTTGAAGAAGATGTTCTCTGCCGCCTGTCCTGACGGCGTGAGGACGAAGTGCGCGAATGGAAAGACCGCGCGCAGACTGTCGTCGACGTTGATCGGCTGCTGAAGCTGGCCATGCAGATGACGCATCTGCGCCTGGATCGCCGGCATCTCCAGTTGCGACCAGGAGTCCGTCTTCAGATCGAAGTCGACGTGCTCGTGCGAAAGATTCAGCGGATTGAAGCCAGCATCCGCCAGAACATCGGAACGATCTGCGCCGTCGATCACTGGCAGTTCGGCGTCGACTCGCGCGAGCTCCGGTGGGCGCTCGGCGACTGGCTCGATCCGCGTCGGAACCTCAGTCTCCACTTCCAGCGCAGGAGCGACGGCCGCCGGTGCCGCGAAACTCGCGGTACGCGAGGCCTCGTGCTCCGGAACCGGCGTCTGCGTCCGTACCGGGTCGGCGATCATCATGATGATGTCGAGGACGTTGCCGGCGTTGGCGCTTCCAACAGGCCGACAGAGGAAGATCGGCTTGTTCTCGGGGCGGAACTTGTTCTTGAACTGCAGGTTCCCTTCGTCATTGAAGATGTTCTGCGTGTGCAGCTCTTCCAGGATCTTGTCGATTGCCGGGTCGGCGGTCGGTGATGGCTCGAGCTTGCAGCCGTATGTTCCGCCCAGGCTCAATACGTCGCATCCTTCACCTACGAGCACTTCGATGATCTGCGTGATGGCGAACTCGAGTCCTCCGAGCGGCATGTCAGGAAGGTAGAACTCCAGATCCATCAAATAGCCGTTCTCCTCGGCGGACATGGCCGTGACGAGGATGACGTTCTGCAAGACGTCGTCGAGGTAGGTCAGGAAGAGGCGGTGCTCGGAGCTCAGTGTGCCGGCGACGATCTCCGCCCGCACGTCGTGAACCAGCGGATTGACGACCGTCCGCGATTCACACCAGCGGTCGATGACCAGGGAGATGCGGTGATCGGTCAGGAGCTCGGTCCCGCATCGATACTCTACCGTCTTACAGACACCGGACTTCTGGAACTTGGCCACCTGATAGCGCAGGCGGCGCATCGCTCCGCCGTCCATCGTGAATTTCTTCAGATCGACGATGCGCTGCAAAACGCCGAACGGCGTGGCCGAGAACGGGACGCCGGCAACGGAAGGAATCAATTCGTCGGCGAGGACATTGAGCTGCAGGTTCTGCGCGGTGCAGTACTGATACATCTCCTCGAGCAGGACCGTGACGTGCTCTCGAGGGCCGGTAAAGCCGTAAACGACGATGAGGTCTTTGTTGCGGCCATAGTTGAAGTAGCCGAGTCTCTCGCTTCCGATAAAGAGATTGGGCGCGATCTTTCTAGTTCCGCGGGAGACGCAGCCTTCGATTTTGTGCTTGTTGTAGAGCGCCTGAACGAATGACTTCAGTTCAGGGTGCGCATAGGCGTCTTTTTCGAGGATGAGAATCGGCGATCCGGGCGCGATCACAATGGATTCCGCTACTGGCGCCGTGGGAATTGCGCACTGTGACGGCACGATCTGAACCGCCGGCACGATTGGCGTTTCGGCCTGAAGGACGCGTGATTTCGGCACTTCGACCGGGATCGGAGCAGGCGCTGGTGCCGCGCGAACGACCTTCGGTTTCGGGCGGCTGTCCTCGCTTCGTACAGTGGACCGCTGCAATTCTTCGGCAAACCGGACACAGAGGGTTTCCTGGTGCTTGTCTACGAAGTAATTGGCCAGATCGCTGATGTTGAAATTCTCGAACAGCAGGCTCTTCGGCAGGGTCCCGAAATCGTCTTCCAGCTTCTTGATGATCTTCAGGACCTGGAAGGAGTTGATCCCCAATTCAAAGAACGGAGTCAATGAATCGAAGTTCAATTCCAGGGATTCGGAGGCCTCTGAAATGAGAGATTTCAGGTAGGACTCGGTCAGGTCGCGTAGGAGCTCTTGATCAATCATGATTGGGCCGCCTGAATCGGGAGCAAATTCGTTGAGATCCTGCGTCGTTCGACACAGTCATCAGCATGGAGCGCATCGCAAGGGAGGCCGCGTCGGATCAGCGGCTCAATGAGAGGTGGTATTCGGATCGGATCCTGAACGCGGCTTCAGAAAAGGACGGTCGAGACCGCGACACACGTCGATTCATAATGAAAATCGTGGATGCGGAGGGCGGCGCGGGCGGCGTTCAGACGGCGCCAGCGCTCGAGTCGACGGCGTGGCAGGCCGGCGCTTTGACTGCAAAGTTTGTGGGGGGTTCTAACGGTCGAGACTTGCCACCGCGGACTTTAAACTTTTCGCCGATCGCCACCGTCGCCCGACGGTTTCACCTGCGCGAGCACTTCGCGCGGGAACTCGACGGCGACCGACTTTCTCAGGATCGAGACCGACACGATGAGCCGCATCGATCCACGCTCCCGGACCACAATTCCTGTATACCCGCGGAAAGCGCCTTCTTCGATCCGGACCGAGTCTCCGGGCGCCAGTTCGACCCGCGGAGAGAGGAGCGCGCCGCTCGCTTGAAGCTCACGAATCTGAAGAAGCTCGCCCGCGAGCTGGGCCTGATCCGGAACCTCCAGCATGTTCACGACGGCGCTGGTCCGCCACAGTGTTTCTCGCAGTCCCTTCACCCGCCGCAGGAAGATGTAGCCGGGAAAAAGCGGCAAATGGGAAATGAACGTGCGCCCGGAACTCTTTTTCCTTTGTTCAACTTGCGGAAGATAAAAAGGCTTTCGTCCGTCGAAGAGAAGCCGCGCAACAGCCTTCTCCTGCCGGCTGCGCAAGTGGGCGATTTCCCAGGGCGCATCCGCGATCGGCATCTCGAATAAATCATCCGGATAGATGTCGCTCTCTTTGCGCAGAATCGGCATCGCTGGCGCTAGTACGTCCGCGCCATCCCGCTTATTCCAGTCCGTCCAATCGGAGACATCCCCTTCCATCGATAGGAGATGGCCCGTTCGCCGGCCGAAGAACGAAGGCGGGACGAACGGCCACGCCTTCTTTCCTGCACAAAATTCCATCATTTTCAAACTCGTCGCGAAGTGAGTCCGATCACGCTACGGGCTGTGCGGACTCCTGCTGGATTTGCTGCACCATCCGCGTGAGCACATTGCCGGGACCCATCTCCGTGAACTGCGTGACGCCGACGCTGAGGAGATGACGAACGCTCTTGGTCCACTGCACCGAATGCGTGATCTGGTTCACCAGCAGCGACTTCACGGACTCCGGATTGTCGGACGGATACGGCTGCGCGGTCACATTGGCGATGACCGGAATCTTCGGCGCGGAGAACGACATCGGCGCGAGGAAGTCTCCGAACGCTTTCGCCGCATCGGCCATATAACGCGAATGAAACGCGGCGCTCACTTGCAGGGGCATGAACATCCGAGCACCCGCGCTTTCGAAGAGCGGACCGGAACGCTTGATGTCCTCGACCGGACCCGATACGACCGTCTGCGACGGCGTATTGAAATTCGCTATGTCGATGCTCGTCAGTCCGTTTTCTTGAATCACTTTCTCGATCAGCGCCGGGCTGAGTCCGATGACCGCACCCATGCCGCCGTTCTTCGCCTGCGACATCAGCTCGCCGCGCTTCTGCACCAGGCGCAGTCCGGTCAGAAAGTCGAATGCGCCAGCCGCGAGCAGCGCGTCGTATTCGCCGAGACTGTGGCCGGCGAGAAACGCGGGACGTGCTCCCTCGCGGATGGCCTTGTAATAGTGCAGCGCATTGACGACGTAGAGACTCGGCTGCGTGTACTGCGTTTCTTTGAGGCGACCGTCCGTATCTTCGAGGCAGAGCTTGCGCATCGAGTAGCCGACGATGGCGTCCACTTCCTTTTCCACCGCGGTGTACTCGGCGACTTCATCGAACAGGCCCTGGCCCATGCCGCGTTTCTGAGAGCCTTGACCGGGAAATACGAATGCAATCATTGGATTCTCCTGTTTACGAGCAGGCCAGCGCGGCCACTCGGGATTCTGAAACTCGCAGGAACTCGAACGGAAACGGTTCTTCGCTCAGCATCGGCACGGCCTGACGCACGATCACCCGCGGCGATTCAACGCCGGCGCGCTCGGCACAGATCGCCACCAGATAATCCGAAGCAGCCCGGAACTGCCAGAACTGCCAGCGCGCCGCGTCGTCGCCGAGCTCCGGATGAATGGCGATCTCGACGGCCCGATCGTCCGGATACTGAAAGCTGAACTTGTCGAGAGGTAACGACAAGCCCATGCCTCGGGCTTTGATATACGACTCCTTGAACGTCCAGTATTCGAAGAAGCGATACTGCTGCTCGTGCGGCGCCGCGGCATTCAGCACCTCGACTTCCGGCATCGCGAAATAGCGATCCGCGACATCGAGCGACACTTCACGACCACGGAAATTCTCGACATCCACTCCCAACTCCCGCTGCCGCGTCACGCCTAGAACGATGAGGCTGTGCGTGTGCGAGAGATTGAACGACAGACCGGCTTCGAGCGCCTGCACGTTGTCGAGTTGCGGGCGTCCGTACGCGTTGGTCGAAAACACCAGCTCTTTCGGATCGAGGTTGAGGTAGCGCGCGAGGACCGTTCGCGTCAACGCGCGCGTGATCAGATAGCGCCGCCGGTCGCGCTCGAAGTAGAACCGCGGCTCCTGTTCCTTCTCCGCTTCGTTGAGAAGATCACGATAGGCCACATGGAGATGACGGTCGGCGATCTCGTCATAGAAGGCGAGCCAGAGATGGATTTCGTTCGGGTCGAGCGCGGTTGAGTTCATGGCTTGATTAGCACTCATGGATGCACACCAGGTTCTTCGACGCGATCCAAGTCTCGCTCGGATAGCCGAACGCGTTATTGATGTATGAGATGCCGTCGATCGTCACGTGGCGATTCACGTGGCTGTGTCCGTAGACATGGATGTCGGCATTGAGGCTGCGCACCTGGCGATCGATCTGCGCGGAACCGAGGATCGGATAGAGGAGGCGGCCGGCACAGGGAACGAATCCGGGCATCAGATCGATCCTCGGCAGAAAATGCGAATAGGTAATGACCTTGTCCCCCACCGGACTGAGCTCGTGACCATTGAGCGCGGTGAAATGCGCCGTGATTTCTTTTTCCGCATAGCCCGCGGGCCAGCGGCAGGCGCGGTAGTCCATCCAGACCGATTTCAATTCCGCGCTCGGCTCACCGAACGAGTAGTCGTACCAGGTGAAGAGCGGAATGATCGACAGGCCGGGCTCCCGGAACACGTCCATCGACGCGCCGCACTCTTCAACGATCGCGCGAACGTCATCGAACTTCTGAAACGAATTCTTCTCGCGATCGTCGCGGATCACCCAGAGATCGTGATTCCCGGGAACGAACAACACCTTCTTGAAGCGCTTCGCGAGTGCGCCGAGGGTCCACTCGAGGAGGCGCCGCGTATCGGTGACGTCGCCGGCGAGGATGAGCACATCGTCCTGATAGTCGACCATCGACAGATTTGCCACCCACTGGGCGTTCACGTCGTAGTCGACGTGAATGTCGGAGACGGCAAAGATTCGCATGATGGTTTGGACTCGGTCGCGCGTCAGTTGGTCATCGAAGCCAGCACCGGCGTCGATGCTGATTTCGACGCCGACGCCAGCAGGGCTGCCAGATTCTTCTGATCGACGCCGAACGGCGTCAAGATCGAATGCACCGTCGACTTCGAAGTCGCGGGCAATCCGTATTTCAGAAACGTCGCCAGCGTGCCGGCCGGACCGACGTCGATGTACCGGTGCGCGCCGTGCGTTTCCAGACGCGCCACCGTTTCGCGGAAGCGAATCGGGTGACGCACCACATCCCAGAAGTACTCTTCCGACAAGTCCGACCAAACATCGGTCCGCTCGCAGCAGATCAGCGGAATCCGGCCTTGCCGATAGGGAACCGACCGGACGGTCGACGCGAATGCCTCCTTCGCGCTCTCGATCCAGCGCGAGTGAAACGCGAACGAGACCGGGAGCCGTTGGAAACTGACGTCGCGACCGCGCAGGTCGGCTTCGATGCCATCGAGGTCTGTCCGCCGCGCCGAGACGATAAAATGCGTCGAGAAGTTGACGCCCGCCAGTTCGCTGCGATCGCGGAGAAAGGACTCGCCGAACAACGCCGGATCGGCCAGCACCGCGATCATCCCGCCCGGCTCGCACGACTCCTCGAACGCCATCGCTTGCCGGACGACCACGCTCAACGCATCGTCGACGTCCACGGAACCGGCAACAGCGGCAGCGGCGAAAGTTCCGAGGCTCGCGCCGAGAACCATGTCCGGCTGCACGCCCTCATGCATCAGGCACTGCGCGAGCGAATACTCGACCATGAAAATCGCCGGATGCGTCAGCAGTGTGCGATCGAAGACATCGCTCTTGCGATTGGCATCCGAGTACAGCTGGTCCACCACGGAAGTCCCCGAAATGCGTCGCACGCCCGCATCGAGCTGCAGCATCCAGCTGCGAAACGTGTGATTCCCCTCGAACAGCGCCCTTCCCATGTGGAAGTACTGCGAGCCCTGGCCGGAGAACATGAAGATTGTCTTTGGCACGGGCGCTATTTCTCCCAGGGAAACATGCCGTGTTCGACATAGCGGGTGATGGCCTGCAGATTGTCGAAGTCGGAGAACACTTCGCGATTGGCGGCAACGGCCGGCGACTTCAGATCGTGCAGAGGAAGGCTCATGCGGCTCATGTACGACTTGTAGCGCCGGATCGCAGTCTTCGACAGCCGGCGCAAACGCTGCAGATGACGGCGCAGCAACATCTCACTGTTCGGCTCCATGGCGTCGATCAATCCCCACTCCAGCGCCTGCCTCGCGGAAATGGGCTGCGTCATGAGCGTGAGATAGTGCGCCTTCTGAAAGCCGATGCGGCGGATCAGGAACGGCAGCACGCAGGCGGGATACAAACCGAAGAGCAATTCCGAGAGACTGAACTGCGCGCTCTCATCGGCCACGACGATGTCGCTGGCGGCGACGAATCCCACGCCGCCGGCATTCGCCTGACCCCGCACGTGCGAGATCGACACATACGGTCCGGTGGCCATGCGCAGCCACAGATCGTACATCGGACCCGGACCCTCATCGTGCTCGCGCGACATCCGCGAGGTGCCGGCGATGGCTTTGAAATCGGCGCCGAAACAGAACACCTCCGGCGAGCCGCTCACCACGACGACCGTCGCCATCTCTTCGCACAGTGACAGTACATCATTGCACTCGGCGATGAGCTGCGTGTTGATCGTGTTCTGCGCCTCCGGGCGATCGATCTGCAGGTAACAGATCGAGTCCTGAAAACGAACTTTGATCGTCTCGTACGCTTCTCGTGTTTCGTAGATCTCGATGGTCATAGCGATTGTCCCCGTTGCCAACACAGTGCGGTGTTGATTCCGCCAAAGCCCATACTCAAGGTCAATGCACTTTCGATTTGATGATCGACCGGGTGGTCCTGTACCCAACGAAAGGCCGGCTCAATCGGATTTTCCAGATTGCGCGTCGGATGCAGCCGGCCGGCCTGCATCTGCAGCAGTGTTGCGATCACTTCCACGGTGCCGGCCGCGCTCAAACCGTGACCGATAAGTGACTTTGTTGCGTTTAAAAAAAAGCCGCTCAATCCGCTCGCCTGAAGCGCCTTCAGCTCGGTCTCGTCGCCAACGATCGAGCCGGTGCCGTGCGGATTGACGTAGTCGATCTGCGCGGGCGCCCACTCCGAGGAATCGAGCGCGATCCGAATCGCCTGCATTTCCCCCTCGAGCGAGGGATCGGGATTGCGATTGCCATCCATGGCGATTCCCCAACCGCGTAGCGCGGCGTAAGGCGTCAGTCCGCGGCGTTGACTCGACTCCCATGATTCGATGACCACCGCGCCGCACGATTCGCCGAAGATGAATCCGTCGTGATCGCGATCGAAAGGGCGACACGCGAGTGCCGGCGCGTCCGCAAAGCGATCCGACCCCATCGCGCCCACTGCGCGCAATCCGCGGCATTCCCAATGCGAGAGATCCATCAGCGCACCGACGGCGATACAAACGTCGACCTGCTTCGTCAACACTGCCTGCGCCGCCTGAATGATCGCCAGCTGACCGCTCGCCGACGCGCCGCCGACGGTGTAGGCAAGACCGCGGATTCCGAACTGCTGCGTACAGAAGCCACAGAGATCCGAATCCATGAACGACATCGCGTATGTCGGCCGGAGAAATGCGGGCGACTCGCGATGGGCCTCGTGAACCTGCGTCAATTCGCGCTGCTGAATGTTCGAGCCGCCGACAACTAATCCGATGCGTTTCGGATCGACCTCGTGTAGACGCGCTTCGCTCCACGCTTCCTCCACGACAGTCAATGCCGCTTGCGCCGACAATGAAGCCGCGCGCAAGGCCTGTCGTGTGATGGAAGGAGGAAACATGATTTCTCGAATTTCCGCGCCGAGATACGCCGACTCCCGCTGGCGTCCCGGACGTTCCATGACGCGGAACGCGGATTCGCCGTCGAGGAGCGCTTTCGTGAATGGCGCCTTGCCCTGGCCAATGGCCGAGACGACGCCCATCCCCGTAACGACCGGATTAGGCAGCATTGAGTTTCGTGAGGAACAGATCGGCCAGTTCGCCGACGTTCTTCGGTCCAAACATCTCCACGCGTGAGACCGACAGTGCGAGCGATTCCTGTACGAGCATCGCGATTTCCGCGCGATCGACCGAATTTGCACCGAGGTCGACGAGACGGTCGGAGTCGATGAATTGATGGTCGTCGAGGCCCGCCAAAATCTCGCGCGTATGCCGCGCAATGAGCTCGAGGATTTCCACTTTGGTCATGCCAAACGCTCCCTGTTTTTCGTGCTTCGTTCTGTCGTTTTGTCAGCCGATGCCTACGTTCCAGTGCGACTGGACGCAGCAAGGGTCGACCGGGTTCCCAAAGACCGGTCTTTCGGCTGATTTGGTTATGCGTTGATCTGCATGCAGGACGGCACCCGCGACCTTCGCGAATCCGTCCGCGACCTCGGCGATGCGCCGCGGTCAGCGATGCAGAAGTGATGGGATCGGCTGCGTCCCAAGGCGTCGGTCGTCCAGAACTTTTCCGTCGAACAACGACACCTGCCGATCGGCCTGCTCCGCCCATTGCGGGTCGTGCGTGACCATCACGATGCTGCTTCCCTGTTCATGCAAATCGCTCAAGAGCTCCATGACCAGATGGGCATTCTTTGAATCGAGATTTCCTGTCGGCTCGTCGGCGAGCAGTACTTTGGGTCTGCCGACGAGTGCGCGCGCGATCGCGACGCGCTGTTGTTGACCGCCCGACAACTGTGCCGGGAAATGCTTCTGGCGGTCGGAGATCTTCACCTGCTCGAGCGCCGTCTCCACCAGCTCGCGGCGCTGTTTCTTGTTGAGGTCATCGCGATACGTCAGCGGCAGCTCGATGTTCTCGAAGACGCTCATGTCGCCGATCAGGTTGAAGGCCTGAAAGATGAACCCGATCTCGCGATTGCGCACATGCGCCTGTTCGGCCGGACTCAATCCGGTCACTTCGGCGCCATTGAGGAAGTATTTGCCGTCGGTCGACGAGGAGAGGAGTCCCATCACCGACAACAGCGTCGATTTTCCGCAACCGGAAGGGCCGGTGATGGAGACGTATTCACCCGGATCGATGCTGAGTTGAATGTCGTCGAGGGCCCAGGTCTCTACGTCTTCGGTGAAAAAGACCTTCTTGATGCCTTGCAAGTCGATGAGATGCTGCGTGGTCATTGGATATCCGCTCCGTTCATTGAATTCGAAAGACGGTCTACTCGTAACGCAATGCGTCGCCCGGTTCCAGCCTCACGGCGCGCCGACTCGGAATATAAGAAGCCATGAAAATGACGCCGGCCATGAGAACCGCGACGCCGAGGGTCACAAGGAACACGCGATCGAGAACATTGGTGATCCTCGAGCTGAGGAGATTCGCGATCATGATCCCGAGAGCGATCCCGACGACCGCCCCGCTCATGTAGCGCGCTCCCTGACGGAGGAACATCGAGGTCGCGCGCCATGGCGTCGCGCCGAGTGCGCGGCGGATTCCGACTTCCTGTGTGCGCTGCGCCACTGAACGGCTGATGAGTCCGAAGAGACCGGACGCAGCCAGCACCGCCGTCAGAAATGCGACGGCGATGAACGCGGGAATCATCGACGTATAGGAGAGATTCAGCGCCGCCAGATAATCGTCGAACATCTGCAGATTGTGCAGAGGCAGATCGCGATCGACCTGGAACGCCGCGGCGCGCAATAGAGTCCTGCTGTCGGCCCGCACATTCGGCAATTTTGCGATCAGAAGAAATTCCGCCGGCACGGCCTGACGCAGCGGCTCGTAAATCACTCCGGCCTCGCTGGCATACGGGCGACCCTCGACAGGAGAGACGACGCCGACGATCGTCAGCCACGGACCGTTTTCGTCGGGGTTCAACTGGATGCGTTTGCCCAGCACGTCCTGCTGCGGCCAATAACGCGCGGCCATCTTCTCGTCGACGATCGCCGCCTTCATCGAGGCGCTGTTGTCGGTACTGTCGAACAGGCGGCCCGACTTCAGATTGATTCCGAGCAGTTTGAAATAGTTGTCGGACACGACGCTGACCGGCAGCTTCAGTGTTCCTTCGCGATCCGTGCCCTGACGCGTCTCGATCGCTGCCGGAACTTTCACCGGCCGCGTCGGCGCCGCCGTGGCAAAAGCCACTTCCGATCCTGGAATCCTGCTCCCAACCGCGGCCGTCAGATCTTCCCAATAGCGAAGGCGTTGCGTTGGGTCGGAGAACCGCGGACCGAACACGGTCGGATAGGTCGACATCATCACCGTCGCGGTGTTCACGCCGGTCGGCCGATCCAGCTCTTTCTTGACGGCCAGCACCAGACTTCCGCAGGCCACGATGACGACGCAGGAGATAACCACTTCCAGTCCGACCAGAATCGTCGCGCCCTTGCCGCCGCGGCCGGAAGTCCCTTTGCCCGAGCCGGCGAGAACGACGGCCGCGTCCTGACGGGCAATCCGCCACGCCGGAATCAGCGTGCTGAGTAGCCAGACCAGCAGGGCCGAAACGACCGCCGCCAGCACATCGATCGGCCGCAGAACCGCGGTATTCGCGGAGCGGCCGGACCCGAGGATCTGCGTCGAGAAATTCATCAGCCCTTCGCCCCAGTGGAGCATCAGGGCCGCAAGTCCCCAGCCCGCGAGCAGGCCGAGGGGAACGACCAGCGATGCCTCCAGGAGGCATTGACGCAGAAGACGCGGACGCGATGCACCGAGCGCGGTGCGCAATGCCAGCTCGCGGCTGCGCTCGAGCAGACGCGCAAGAAACACCATGCTGATGTTCACGCAGCCCAGCACCAGGACCGCCGCGGCCATGAAGCCGAGCATGGCCAGAATCGGCGTTTCGAAATGGGTGAACATCCGCTTGGCCGGAATCAACGCCGCGTGGCGTTTGGCCTTGAACAGATTCGGATAATCGCGATTGACGCCCGAGACCGCGGCGTTCATTTCATTGAGAAGCGTATGCAGGCTCTGTTTCGGCCCCAATGCGATCATCGGCGACAGCGTCATCTCCGAGTCGCGCGGCCGCGCCACGGGCGCCACCTGCAAGGGCAACCAGACCTCGAAATCCTGAAAGGCGAAGAAATTCTTCGGCATCACGCCGATGACCTGCACCGGCGCGGCGTCGATGCGCGCGGTCTTGCCGATGATGCGCGGATCGCCGGCGAAGTAGTTCTGCCAGACGTCGAAGCTCAGGATCGCCACCGCGGCGGTGCCCGGCTGGCCATCGGTTTCCGCAAACGTTCGTCCCATCAGCGGCGCGATGCGTGTGCTGGCGAGCAGTCGCGGACTGATGATCGCCGCCCGCAGGCTGTTGCTGGCCTGACCTTCACTGAGAACGACGTTCCGATTCGCGAACGCCCCGAGGTAGTCGGCCGAGCGATTGTGCTTGAGCAGTTCCTGGTATGTATAGAGATCGACGCTGGGACGCGCGAGTGCCGCGCCGTCCGCGGCGATCTGCACGCTGTACCAGCGCTCGGAGCCGGGAAATCCGAGCGGCTTCCACATCTGGCTGTAGACCATGACGTAAGCGAATACCGCAAGGCCGACGCTGAGCGCGATTACCGTTGCGCACATCAGCGAATAGCCCCACGACTTTCTCGCCAGACGCCATGCGTATTTCAAATCGAAGCTGAGGTTCATAGTGAGTATCCGAGCTCTTGGATTGAATTCACGAAATTGAGGGAGCTACTTCAGGAGGATGCGATCCTGGTCCTGCCACTCGCCGATCTCCGAGGTGATGATGCGATCGCCTGCTTCGAGGCCTTCCAGTACCTGCAGGTAATTGAGCGATACCTTGCCGGCCTTGATCGTCGTTCTCGTCGCATAGCGGCCGGCCGGATCGAGCTTGTAGACCGAGATCGCGGCGTCGTTCTTCACGTACGACGGCTTGCCGACGTACAGAGTGTTCGGCAATTCGCTGATGTAGATCGTGCCTTCGACCTCGAGCTGCGGACGCGCGCCCGCGGGCAACGTCGCCGGGAGCTCCACGTCGACGACGACCGTGCCGTCCGTGACGCCGGGATCGACGCGGCTCACGACTCCGTCCACCGTGCCATTCCGCGTGTCGACGACGACCTTCTGCCCCGCCTGCATCTGCGTCGCCTCGCGCGCGGGAACCTTCAGCTCCGCGTAGAGCTGATCCTGCTGAGCGATGCGGCCGATCGGACTTCCCGGCTGGAGCTGCTGACCGACTTCGACGTCGATCGCCTGAACGATGCCGCTGATGCCGGCGACGACCTGGAGATCCGAGGTCTGTTCGCGCGCCCGATCGAGTGCCCGCGCGAGCTGGGTGACGCGTGATTTCTTGACCGACAGTTGGACCTGAACGTTGTCGCGAAGCTTCTGCAGGCGACGACCTTCGATCTCGGCGGTCTTGTTCAACTGGCTCAGATCGAGCTCGGAGCGCCGCAGTTCGATGCCCGAGATCAGGCCGTTGCGCGCCAGAGCCGAATCCGCCTCGAACTTCGCTTTCGCCTTCTCGGCATTGAACTGCACCTGGGTGAGCACAACCTCCTGGTTGAGCACCACGTTCTGCAGCTCGGCCTCGGACGACTTCAATTCCGCCATCGCCCCTTCCCAGGCCGATTGCGCTTCTTCCGCGCTCGCCGTCAGCTGCGGATTCGTGAGCTCGACCAGGACCTGTCCGACGTGCACGACCGCGCCCGGCTTGATGTCCGCTTTCGCGACTCGTCCCGGGACTTCCGCGGCCAGTTGTTCGATCCGCTTGGAGAGCAGTTGACCGTTGGCCGCGACTTTGACCTCCATCGTGCCGTGCTGCACGGTCTCGACGCTGAGACGAGTGCGATCGACCCGCTGTGTGCTGAAGTCGATGTTGGCGAGCATGACGCCGCCGCTGATCAGCGCGACCACAATTGCGGCGACGATCGCTGGGCGTTTGATCCGGGATACTTTGGATTTTTCTCTGACCCGATCCATGGGAACCACCGCTACCTTTGAAGGGACTGCAATGAATTTGTGATTGGCGCCGCGTCTCACTCAGGATCGGAACGAAACGATCGCGTGAGCAGGGGGCCGGAAAAAACTGCCGTTTCGATGGCGTTCGCCGAGAGGTGTGCGTTCACCCGATCGCCGCTGGGAAGTGACTCGACATTCCAAGCTTCGCCCTTTCGGTTACAGGAACCGGGTACCGCGCAGGACGATCGAAGACAGCGTTGCCACGCCGCTCAAACCGAATTTGCTTTCCAGAAAAGGACGATTGAGCCGCGCACTCTTCCAGAAACAACTCATTCTGTCAATATGGCGCTACACACCTACCTGTAAATTCTTATCGTGCAGTGCCGCATTGCGCACTTTCCGACCAGCCGTCTTGCAATACTTCCATGCTGGCGCCTCCCCTTCCCTGAGACTGTGACGGTTGTCGCCCTTGAATGTTCGTTGCGGGGGCAAAGTCCGCACATACCGGACGTTCGGCCGGTGATCGCTTCAAAACGGAGCCGGATGGCATGAAACCTGCGCCGGGCGGCATTTCCGTCTAAAACTTCGGTGGGGATGGCGTCGAACGGCGTTGACTTCCGCGCTCGACCGCTCGCCCAGCCCCGGACATTCGGGGCCTTCGGGAAGGTGCCCACGAGCTTGCGCCGGGACCTGCCTGCAATCCATCCCTGCAATCCGAGGTCCACTGCATAATTCCGGAACCCCGGAAAATGGCTTTCGCGCCACCCATGAATCCGGCAAACGTCTGTTCGGCTGTCGCGCCCGTTTCCCATTTCGAATGGGAGCAGATTGCGGTAAGGATGGAAATCTATCTACCAAGAGATTGCGCTTTTGATGGCTGGACGGGCTTGTTTACACGCCTTTCACAGGCACCACGACGTCGCCGGCAGGAACCCCTGGCGCGAACGGCGCGCGCCCTACACGTCTTCGTCCTCGCTCGGCGCGGCGCGGGCGGAGGTCCGGGCGCCCGATCCGGTCCCGGCATGAAGTCCGTCGGGATCACGGTCTGCAGCGCGTCGATCTGTCTCTTGACCGCTCCCTGGCTCAGATCGCAGAAGGGCCAGCGGTGGATGTATGACACGCCGTTGTTGAAACAAATGAGACCGTAGGCCTCGGGATCATGTTCGTGCTGGCGTCGTGCGAAAGAGGCGTACGCCAATCCTCGCTCGGCGGATCGGTGTCCGGCATCAGCTCGGCGAACTTCGAAACACGCCGCGTTCGCAGCCCATTCACCTCACCATAGAAACTGAACCCCGCCAGCTTGTCGCGCTGCACACCATCACGATCGATCCAGATCTTGTAGCGCGGTCTTCCGGTGCCGTTCGATTTGATGAACAGGCGCGTGGCCATGAGTCCCCTCCTCGAATGAGGAGTGATGCATGGCGGGACTTCCCCTACCTCCGCGGATCGAGTTGCCCGCGCTGCCGCTAAACTACCCATCTCATGAAAAAAGTCGGACTGGCGCTCTTCTCGCTCTTCTGCTTCGCCACCTCCGCGCTTGCGGAGACGTTCCTCTCCGTGTCCGACATTCACTTCGATCCGTTCGCCGATCCGGCCATCGTGGCGAAGCTCGAGGAAGCGGACGTGTCGCAGTGGGATGCGATCTTCGCGTCATCGTCCGTGACGACGTTCAGCACCTACGGGAAGGACCTGAACGATCCCCTGCTCCGCTCGGCCCTCGGCGCAATGCAGCGACAGCTTCCGGCGCCGGCGTTCGTGTTGATCTCCGGAGACTTCCTCGCCCACAAGTTCGACAAGACCTATCAGCAATACGCCACCGACAAGAGTCAAACGGCCTACAGCGCTTTCGTGACGAAGACCATCGCCTATGTGGCGTCGCGATTCCGCGCGGCTTATCCCGGAGTGAGGATCTATCCCGTGCTGGGAAACAACGACTCCGACTGTGGCGACTATGCCATCGCTCCCGATGGAGCGTTCCTGGCGAGCTTCCGCGACGTCTGGGCTCCCATCGTCGGCTCGTCCTCGTTCCGCCGGCGATTTCCAACCGGCGGGTACTACCACGCCGACGTTCCCAGATTGAGAGGCGTGCGCATCATCGGTTTGAACACGAATTTCTTCTCGACCAACTACAAGAATCCTTGCGGAACGCCAGGACCCGACCCTGGCGCGCGCGAGCTGGAATGGCTCGATGCCGAGCTGCGCCTGGCGCGAGTCGAAGGCAAACGGGTCTGGCTGCTCTTCCACATCCCACCGGGAGCGGACGTCTATGACACGGAGACCGATGGCGGCGCGTGCCCGGACCTGAAGACGCAGACGTTCTGGAAGGACGAGTATTTGCAGCGATATTTGAGAATCACCGCGGCACATCGGAACTCGATCGCCGGCTCCTTCGCCGGCCACACCCATCAGGACGAGTTCCGGATCGCGAACGGAGACTTCATCCACATCACGCCCTCGGTTTCTCCGATCTTCGGAAACAACCCGGCCTTCGAAATGATCGATGTTGGCCGATCCGGCAACATCATCAACTACACGGCGTGGCATCTGCCGGACGTGACCCTTCCGTGGTCACGCGAGTATGCGTTCGGCGAGGCCTACGCGAAGCCGTCCTACGACGCCGCGACGCTGACCGAGCTCTCCGCGGCGATCGTCAGCGACCCGGCAACACGCGAGAAATACTTCTCCAACTACTCCTCCGGCAATGCCAAGAGCACAGCGGAAGCGCTCGCGACCTGGCAGGCGTACGCGTGCGGACTGCAGGCGATGACGGGACCCGCGTTCGCAAAGTGCGCCTGCGCAACACCGAAGCAGTAAATGCCTCACGGCGTTGAAAAACCGTTGTCAGTTGTCAGTTCTCAGTGATCGGTGCAGCGAAGTTTGGCCTCGTCGTTCGCGGGTACGCGTCTGGCGGTTGCCCGACGCTGTGGCCACGAAGTCGTCCAGTCGTCGGGTCGCCGAGTCGTCCAGGTCCTTCTCGATGACTCGACCACTCGGAGACTCCGGTAACGATTGCGCTGAATCCCAGACAACCGACAACTGACAACCGACAACACATCCCCACCGAGCTCATGCGCACAGCTCACAGCCCCCGTCCAGCCTCAACCGTACATTCGCTGGATGAACAAAACGTGGGCAGTCGCTTCGCTCCTGTTCGTCTCCGGCCTCTGCGCGCTCGTCTACCAAACCGTCTGGATGCGCGAGCTGCGGCTCGTCTTTGGCGCATCGACGCTGGCCGGGGCGGCCGTGCTGTCGATCTTCATGGGAGGGCTCGGCGCCGGCGCGGCCGTTCTCGGCAAACGATCGGACGCGCATGAACATCCGATCCGCTTCTACGGATTGCTGGAGATCGGGATCGCGATCTCCGTTGCCTTCACGCCCGCCCTGATCGATCTCGTGCGCGCCGCGTATATCGCCTCGGGCGGCTCGATCGTGCTCAGGTTTCTGCTCACCGCGCTGGTACTCGCGCTGCCCACGTTCCTCATGGGCGGCACACTCTCCGCTGCAGCGCGCAGCGTTGCCGGCGATGCGAGCCGGCGCAGCGTAGCCCTGCTGTACGCGATGAACACCGCCGGCGCCGTCACCGGAGCCGTCGTCGCGGGATTCATGCTGCTCGAGCGCTATGGCAATCGGCGAACGCTGTTCGCCGCCGCCGCGCTCAATCTCGCCATCGGCCTCCTTGCGCGCTTCAGTCGAAAGACCGCGATTGAAGCGGAAGCCGTGCAAAGAACGAAGACAACTGACCACCGACAACCGAGAACAAAATCGAAACCGGCCGCGCCGCGATCGCTCGTCACCGCCGCCGCGGCGATCACCGGTTTCGTGTTCCTGCTCATGGAGCTGGTCTGGTACCGCATGCTCTCGCCCCTCCTCGGCGGCACGACCTTCATGTTCGCGCTCGTGATGGCGATGGCGCTGGCCGGCATCGGAATCGGCGGCGGCCTCTACGCGCGCTGGCGCGGTGCGGCGCTCGCGACTTCCGGCGGCCTGGCCATCGCGCTCGCGCTCGAAGCGCTGGCGCTGGGCCTTCCCTACGCGATCGGCGATCGCATCGCGCTGCTCGCGTTGTCGCTCCGCGACGTTCAAACCTTCGCCATGCAGATCGCGGGCTGGGCGCTCGTCACCGCGATCGTCGTCCTGCCCGCGGCGATCGTCGCCGGCGTGCAGTTCCCTCTGCTCATCGCCCTTCTCGGACACGGACGAGAAGACGTCGGCCGCGACGTCGGCTCCGCATACGCGTGGAACACCGCCGGCGCGATCGGCGGCTCGCTCGCCGGCGGCTTCGCTCTACTCCCCATCCTCGGCGCGACGGGCTGCTGGCGCCTCTGCGTGGCGATGCTCGTCGGACTCGCCGCCGTCTTCGCCTGGCGCACGCAACGAACCTCGCAGCTCCTGTACGCGACTCTCGCCGGAGGAACGGCGCTCGGCGCTCTGTTCGCCGTGGGACCGACCGCGGTCTGGCGACACTCCGGAATCGGCGCCGGACGCGCGCCGCGCATCGTGACGGACTCCGATTCGCGCGGCTGGAGCAACTCCGTACGTCGCACGCTCCTCGCCGACGCCGAAGGCCGCGAGAGCAGCATCGCTCTGCTCCGCGACGACGACCTCGGACTGATCGTCAACGGCAAGTCCGACGGCTCGGCGCGACGCGACGCGGGGACGCAGGTCATGGCGGGCATGATCGCCGCGCTCCTCCATCCGCGGCCGCACACGGCGATGATCGTCGGCCTCGGCACCGGCACCACCGCCGGCTGGCTCGCCGCCGTTCCGTCGATGCAACGCGTCGACGTCGTCGAGCTCGAGCCGGCCGTCATTCGCATGGCGCGCGAGTACGCCGCCGTCAATCGCGATGCACTCGACAATCCGAAAGTTCACGTCGCGTCCGGCGACGCACGCGAAACGTTGCTCGTCTCCCGCGCACGCTACGACATCATCTTCTCCGAGCCGTCCAATCCGTATCGCGCCGGCGTCGCCAGTCTCTACACGCGCGAGTTCTACCAGGCTGCCAGCGCGCGCCTCGAGCGCGGCGGCATCTTCGCGCAATGGGTGCAGACCTACTCGATCGACGTCCACACCGCGCGCACGATCTACGCGACCCTCACCTCGGCCTTTCCCTATGTCCAGACCTGGACGACGAATCCCGGCGACATCGTGCTCCTCGCCTCGCGCGAGCCGATCGCAATCGACGCCAATGCCATGCGTGCGCGTCTCGCGCAGGAACCATTCCGAGGCGCCGCGCACGCAGCGTGGCGCGTCGAATCAGCCGAGGGAGTCGTGGCGCATTTCATCGCAAACGAGAACGTCGCGTCGGAGTTCGCCAAACAAGCGCGTGAGCTCAACACCGACGACCGTCCGGTCATCGAATTCGGATTCGCAAGATCGCTGGGACACGACTCCTTCGGCACGACGGACATCGTTACCGCCGCGACGCGCACTCACAGCGATCGTCCCCAGCGCATGCGCGGCGTAATCGACTGGAGCCTCGTCGCCGCCAATCGAGCCTCGATCGCCTATCTCCCGTCAGCCGATCCGCGCAACGAATTCGCGCGCATCTACGGCGCCTCCGAATTCGGAAGCGCCGTCGCCGCGTGGCAAGCCGCGCCCTGGACCCCCGCAAACTCGCGACAGCTCGCCTCCGTAGCGCACGTCCTCGCCCTCGCCGGCGACGAGCGCGCCGAGACTTACGCGGAACAGCTCCGCACATCACAACCGATCGAAGCCGACGCCATCCTCGGCATCCTCCGCTACCGTCAAAACCGCATCGCCGACGCCGCCGCTCTTATCGCCCCAGCCCTGATCCGCTATCGCAAAGACCCCTGGCCCCTGCGCGGCGTCATGGAATCCACCCTCACCATCGCCACCGCCATCGCCGCAAATCCGCAACAAGCACCGCGCATGCTCGAAGCCCTCGCGCACCCCTACGCCGCCTACCAACTCGAAGAAACCCGCCGCATCGCCTACGTCGCCGCCGCCTGGTCCAACGGCAAGTGCAACGCCCGAACGATCGGCGCCCTCGCGACGTTCGAACCGCACACGCCGTGGATGAAAGAGATCCTGCAACTGCGCGCGCTCTGCTACAAAACGGCGCGGATGGAGGATATGGCGACGCGCGCAAGAAAAGAGCTGACCGAGTTCGAGACGATGGAGGCCGGCGCACCAGCGGAGTCGAAACTGGCTTCGCTCCAGCCTTGAACGGTGTCGAAAAAGCCTGGCAACACGCGAAGGGCGATCGACATCCACGAAGGGGAGAAGATCGACGCGCGCGCGTTCAAGGCGCTCGTGAAGGCCGCGGTGGCGCTGAATGGCACGCCGGCGAAGAAAAAACGGTAGACCCTTCGCCGCCGGGTCACCTCCTCTGGTTCGCCCTGACCCGATACAGGCGTTCGCTGAAGCCGCCTTCCCGCTCGAACGCGCGTGCGAGGGCTCCGATCTGCCGGTCGAGGAGGTAGGTCGCCACGGAGATGAGTGTCAGCGCCGCGTTGGCGCCCGCCTCTGCCGCCGAGGATGCCTCGCTGGATCGAACGCTTTGGACTGCCCATTGAACGATCTGATCCACCGCCACCGGCCGCAGTGCAACGAGTTGCTTCCGGCGCTCGTCGTCTCGGAGCCAGATCGGGAGCCGGCGTTGCCGGAGAAAGTCCTCGTAATCCAGCCGCAGTTCCTCGAGGCTGGCCCGAGCAACATTCGTGAGCTTCAGCTCCGTCTTCTTCGAAGTTGCCGAGGCCTGACTTCCCTCGGCAATGTTCTGCACGCCCGATCGCGCCGCTTGCAACATCTGATCGTGAGTGCGGCTCCTTCGGTCCACGTATCGATCGCAGAATCGCGCGGTCAGGTCATAGACCAGCTGCGAGATCTGAAAGCTCTTCAGCTTCCTGTAGCCGCCGTGAGGAACGATCACTGTCTCCACGCACCGAGGCTACCTCGGTGACGACGCGGGAGCGTGTTTCTCTACCTGGCGTGGAGTATGGACAGTGGACGAGTGGACAATGGACTTAGTGGACCAAGTAGACCAAGTGGGACATGGACGCGCCAAAACCTCGCTGTCCTGTCCACTGCGTCCACTTGGTCCACTAAGTCCACTGTCCACTCGTCCATCGTCCAGCGGCTCCGAAGCGGAGGCGGACGCTTCGTCCGCCTCCGAATGGTCATCGGATCAGGAGCCGTTCTGGATCTGGAAGCGGACTCCGAGGAAGAAGTAGCGGCCGTTGTCGTAGACCGCACGCGGACGGGTGTGATCGGTCGCGAATTGCACGATCTTCTCGTTCGTGAGATTCACTCCGTCGACCGTGAGGGCGATCCCGTGGAACAGGTTCACGGCAAGGGACGCATCGAGCGACTTCAGCGCGTCCTGATTGAGCCGCGTCGAGCGGTCGAAGGTGACGAAGAACTCCGAGCGGTAGCTGTAAGCGAGACGGGCACCGAACCGCGCATTCTCGAAGAAGCCGATGATGTTTCCGGAGTTCTTCGAATTGCCCGGGATCTCGAGGTCCGCGTCGTCGGCCTTGGCATCGGAGTACGTGTAGTTGCCCTGGATGCCGAACCCGTGACCCAGCTTCTGCAACGCGTTCAACTCCAAACCCTTCACGTTGCCACCGCCGCCGTTGACGCGCTGGTTGATCGTGAACCGGCAGCTGTACCGATTGGGGAACTCGGTCGTGAAGGCGGACGTACAGAGTGAGAGGTTCGGCGTGTCGGTCTGGATCAGATGATTCTGAAACACCGGCTGGTCCGTGATGAACGAGTCGATGTCCTTGTAGAACACCGCCGCGGAAAGGATCTCGTCGTTGTCGGCTCCGTGATACCACTCGAGCGACACGTCGGCCTGATTGGCGCGGAACGGATCGACGTTGGGGTCACCTCCCTGGCCGGTGAGAGAGCCGGGATTGAGCGTCACGCGCGGCGAGACATCGGTGAAGTCGGGGCGCGCCATCGTGCGAGCCGCCGCAATGCGCAGGACCAGTTGCTCCCCGAGATCGCGCGAGAGGTTGAGGCTCGGCAGGTAGTCCGTGTAACTCCGATCCGCCGAGACGTGTGTGAAGTTGCCGAACGCGTTCGAGATCTCGCCCGCACCACCGACGATGTTGCCAGTGGACGTCTGGTCGGTGTTCACGATCCGGAGACCGAAGTTTCCCTTCCAGTTGGCCCACTTCACGTTGGCCATGCCGAAGGCCGCCGTCGCTTTCTCCTCGACCGAGAAGACCTCGGGAGGATTCGGGATGCGCGTGCCCTGGAAACTGTTGAACAGAATGTTCTCGACGCGTCCGCGGTCGACCGACCAGTAGCTGGTCAGCGTTCCCGATGAGCCCACGCCCTCGAGGAAATCACTGGGCGTCAGGCCGGCAGCGAAATCGGCCGGGGTGCAGGCGTGGCCACCGCAACCGGTCCCCGCCAGCGGCAGGAAGAAGCCGCCGTAGGTCGTGGCCTGGAAGTCCGTGTCCCGTTTGTGATCGGCGTATTTCAAACCAAACTTGACCGACTTCAGCGCGCCGACGTCCAGAGACTTCTCGGCATCGACATACGAGTAGTTCTCGCTGTCGTCATTGGTGATGTGGTGGAGCGACGCGAAGTCGAACTCCATCTGCGCGGGATTCTTCGGATCGATGTTGCGGAAGTGCACCTGCGGCGTCTTCCCACGCAGGTCATACGAAAACGAAGCTGGCGCTCCGAACTCGACGAATGGCTGCGATTCGGTATCACCGTCGGCCTTCGTGCGACCGACGTCGAAATGGACGATCAAGGTGTTGCTCGCGGTGAAGGTGCCATCGACGTCGCCGTACCAGGTCTTCGCAAACGCCTTGCGGTCGATGGCGTCGTACACGACGCCGCGGCCGGATGTGCCGTTGGCCGCCGAAGAGATGACGCCGGCGACGACCGTGTCTCCGACGACGGTCCGATCGGTCAACGTGCCGCCGCCACCCAGGGCGTTCGAGCCCCAGGCGAGGTAGTTCTGGTTGATGTTGTCGGCTCCGAAGCGGGACCAGAAACCATTAACGTTGAGCTCGAGGTGGCTCGTGGGCCGGAACTGAACCGCGACGTCGAACGCCTTGCGCTCCCGTTCCTGCTGGAACAACGCCGAGCCGATGAGCGACGGAACGAGCAAGCCGGTTCCGGTTTCCGGAAAATAGCCGAGGACCTCAACGCCGTCCCGACGAATGTCGCGCTTGTCGAGGACCGCGGAAAAAAGAATCCCGATGTTGTTGTCGGCGTTCTTCCAACTCACAAGGGCCGAGACGTTGGGATCGTTCGAATCCGCTTTCTCGGTGTAGGCGTCCTGCAGCGACGCGCTGATTGCCATTGGCTTGAGGTCGAGTGGCTTGCGCGTCTTCACGTCGATCGTGCCGCCGATGCCGCCTTCATCCAACTCCGCCGTCGGGCTCTTGTAGACCGTGAGCAGACCGATGAGCTCCGAGGGCAAGAGAAGGTAGTTGAAACTGCGCGTGGCGGCCAGTTGCTCGAGCACGAACCAATCGGCGACCGCCACGTTGTGGCCGTTCACCGTGGTGTGGACCAGGTTCGGCGCCAGGCCGCGCAGGGAGACGCGCTCCCCTTCCCCGAACTCACGGTTGATCACGACGCCCGGGACGCGCTGGACCGCTTCGGCGAGATTCTTGTCCGGCAGTTTGTTCACGTCCTTCGCGACGATGGCGTCGACGATGGCGGCGGACTCGCGTTTGACTTTCACCGCCTCGCCCAGCGAATCCGCCATGCCGACGACGGTGATCTCCTCGGCCACCGGCTCGACCTGATCGGACTGGGTCGGCTGAGTCTTGTCGTCGGGAGGCGGTGTCTGCGCCGTCAGTGTCGAGCACAAACACAACGACACGGCAGCTATCCATATGAGCATCCTGGACCGCATACGATAAACCTCCTAAACCGTTTTAGTTCGATTGCTAAATCGTTTTAGCGCAATTGAGCGACCGGCGTCAACAGGTAATTTTCGAGGGTGGTCGTGGGAGACGATGGACGAGTGGACGATGGACGAAGTGGACTCAGTGGACCAAGTGGACATGGACGGTCGGGGTTGCGCGGGAACGGAGCTGCTCAAGATAATGTAGCCACTGTCAATGTCCATTTGGTCCACCAGGTCCACCAGGTCCATCGTCCACTCGACCGCCGCCGCCCTGATCCTCACCGCGGTTTCTTTCCTCGAGATCTCCTGCCGGTCGGCAAGGCGCCGCGACGCGACCGCACCGGCTTGCGACAACGAAAAGCTCACCGCGTATCCGGCGCTGCTCGTCCTCGCGCCGCATCCCGACGACGAGACTCTCGGCTTCGCCGGATTGATCGATGCGTACGTTCGCGCCGGCAAGCCGGTGACCGTGGTCGTGATCACCGACGGCGACGCGTATTGCGAGGCCTGTCGATTCTGGAAAAACAGCAGCGTCGCGGGTCCGATGTGCACGGCCGAGGAGCTGTCGAACTTCGCCACGCCCGAAATCGACAGCTTCGCCGAGGTGCGGCGGAACGAGAGCGCAGCCGCCGCGGGGATTCTCGGGCTCTCCCCACCAGAATTTCTCGGCTACCCCGACACCGGTCTGGCCGCCGCCTGGCGCAATCTCGCCGCGGGCAAAACGGCCGAGCCGCTCCACCGCTCCGACTTTTCGAACTGCACGTCCTGCGCGTCGTGCGGCTACGCGGAAGGACCGCGGACGACCCTCACCGCGGATACTCTGACGGCGTCGCTGCGCGAGCTCATCGCGGCGGAACCGAAGGGAGCTCTCATCGCAACCACCCATTGGCTCGATGGACACCCTGACCATGCAGCACTCGGAAACTTCGTGCGCCGTCTGAACGGCGAGGATGCGTTTCCCCGCGCCATCGCCTATGCCGTGATCCACGCGCACACGAAAAACACGGCGAACGCGGACTGCTGGTATCCGGCTCCGAGTGCTCCCGATTGTCCGTGCATGAACGAGGAGGCGAAGGCGCTCGCGGACGCCGGCTGGATTGCGCGATCGGCCGGCCAGCGCTTTCAACCTTCCATGCCCGCGTCGCTCCCGAACGACGCCGCGTACGGCGAGCCGGCGCAGTTCTGTCTGCCCGAGCGACTCTATCTCGGCGATGCCCTTGGCAATGGGGCCGCAAAGCTGCGCGCCGTGCGCGCCTACGCGTCGCAGCTCGGCCGGCTGGCGCGCGAGGGCAGCCATCCCGACGCGCTGAACGGAATCATCGACTGCAACGGATACCTGACGTCCTTCGTCAGGCGCACCGAGGCTTTCGTGCTCGTCGAGCCGCCTCGCTGAAAGCGCGCTTCGCGCGTTTCTCGTCTATGGCATTGATTAAATCGATTTAATGAGGTTAAGATCCGTGCCGAGAATCCGTGAGCACACGTAAAGGAAAGTCTGCGCCCCATCCGAAAAAGAGCCGTCCTGAACGGCTCACGCTGAAGGATCTGGCCGTTCATCTGGGGCTCTCGCCCGCCACGATTTCGCTCGTGCTCAACCATTCCCCCGTCGCTGCCGCGATCCCCGAAGAAACACAGCGCCGCGTGTTCGAGGCCGCGCGCGAGCTCGGATACCGTCCCAACTACATCGCCGTCTCGCTCCGCAGCCGGAAGACGAACTCCATCGGCGTCCTCGTTCCCGAGGTCAGCGACCCCTGGGCGGCGGAGATCGTCAGCGGAATCGAGAGTCATCTGCTGGCCAACGACTACCACTATCTCCTCACCAGCCACCGGCGCTCGACGCCGAAGCTGCTGGAAGATGATGTGGAACTGCTCACGCGGCGGGCCGTGGACGGGATGATCCTCGTGGCCACGGAGCTCCACGAGCCTCCACGGTTGCCGACCGTCGTGATCTCCGGCCACAGGCGCGTGGAAGGTCTCTCGAACGTGGTGATCGATCACGATCGCGCGGCGCATCTGGCGCTGACGCATCTGAAGGACCTCGGCCACCGCCGCATCGCGCTCTTTCGCGGGCAACCGGGCAGCTCGGACACGGCGGACCGATCGCGCGCGATCTTCGCGGCGGCCGCTTCGCTCGGCGTCGAGATTCCGCCGGAGCTCACGCTCCAACTGAGCGGCGAAGGCGAGGATGAGATTTTCACGCCCGACGCTGCCTACCAGGAAGGCTACGCATTTGGCCGGAAGCTGCTCGGGCGGCGCGTGAGCCTCACGGCACTCTTTGCGTTCGACGATGCATCCGCGATCGGTGCGATTCGAGCGTTCCTCGATGCCGGACTGCGCGTGCCCGAGGACGTGTCGGTCGTAGGCTTCGACGACATTCAGACGGCGGCGTATCACAACCCGCGACTGACGACGGTGCGCCAGCCGCTGCGTGAAATGGGACGCATCGCGGCTCGCGTGCTGCTCGACCGCATCGATTCTCCCGAGCGGATGGACGACTCGTTCGTCGTCGTCGATCCCGAGCTCATGGTCCGCGACTCCACCGGCCCGGTCCGAGTCACGAACATCCAAACGAAGCGCAAACGAGTGAAGTGAGCCCTGTCATGAGCGTGGAGAAGAGCCGATGACGCAGCGCCGCCCCTGGATCGTCCTTCTCGTCTTCCTGATCTTTTTCGTCATCTCGTTTCTGACGAACATCCTCGGACCGCTCATTCCGGACATCATCAACGACTTCCACATCACTCTTGGCCTCGCCGGCTTTCTGCCGTTCGCCTTCTTTGTCGCATATGGAGTGATGTCCATTCCGGCGGGGATGCTGCTGGAGCGCTTCCGCGAGAAGCCGGTCATGATCGCGGCCTTCGCGTCCGCGTTCGTCGGATCGCTGTTGTTTGCGACGACGCCGAAATACGAGATCGCGCTGATGTCGCTGTTCCTCATCGGGATCGGCATGACTCTCCTTCAGGTCGCGATCAACCCTCTCTTGCGCGTGGCCGGCGGCGAAGAGCATTTCGCCGCGAACTCCGTCGCCGCGCAGCTGGTGTTCGGGGGCGCATCGTTCCTCAGTCCTTTTGTCTACTCGTATCTGGTGACGCACCCCACGCTCCCGTCGATCGTTCCACGCACGCTTCCGTGGGTCGCTCTCTACTGGCTCTTCGCGGCAGTCACGCTGCTGATGGTCGTCATCATCGCGATGACCAAGTTGCCGCGCTATGAGCTCGCCGAGGAAGAGCGGATCGGGCCATGGACCGCGCATCGCGATCTGCTGGCGCGTCCCGTCGTACGCCGCTATTTCCTGGCCATCTTCTGCTACGTCGGATTGGAACAGGGCATCGCCAACTGGATCTCGAAGTTCCTCTCCACCTACCACGGCTTCAATCCTCAGATCGAAGGCGCACGCGCCGTAGCGATGTTCTGGGGGCTCATGACCGTCGGCTGTGCGCTCGGTCTCGTGCTGCTCAAGCTCTTCGACAGCCGCAAGGTGCTCATCGGCTTTGCCGCCGCGGCCATCCTCGCGCTCACGAGCGCTCTCAGCGGCGGAGCGGCGTTGTCGTACTGGTCGTTCATCGCCCTCGGCTTCTTTCTGTCGGTGATGTGGTCGGTGATCTTTTCGCTCGCTCTCAACTCGGTCGAGCGGCATCACGGATCGTTCTCAGGAATCCTGTGCACGGCCATCGTCGGCGGCGCCTTCGTCTCCCTCGCCGTGGGCTGGCTGGGGGAGCGCGCCGGCCTGCGCACGGGCATGTTGCTGCTCTACGCAAATCTCGCCTACATCCTCAGCATCGGGTTCTGGGCTCGACCGCTGGTCGACAACGCGACGGTCAGCGCGCGTGAGTTGATCCCGTCGATCCGCCAGGCCACCGCACGACTCTTCAGACCAGGCGCGTCGTCCGGGGCGTTGGAGGTTCAAGAGTGAGAGGGACGGATTCTGAATTCTCAATTCTCAATTCTCAATTCTCAATTCGGGCGGATGGCAGCTCTTCGCACCGCCCACACACCCAGGTCCCTCGCTCGACGCTCGGGATGACAACCTTGATCGTCCTGCTGCTACTGCTCAATTCCTGCCGAACGGTCTCCACGGCAACCGCAACAACGACATTGCCCGTCATTCCTGCGCCCGCGGAGTGGCACGCGTCAGGCGGCACGTTCAACGTGACCGCACAGACCGTGATCTCTGTACCCGACGACCCGAAAGTCGAATGGACGGCGCACTACTTCGCGGATTTATTGAAGCGCACGCGCGGACTCGCGCTGCGCGTCGAGCGCGCGTCGAAACGTCCCCGTTCCATCGCGTTCAACCTCGACGCGGCCGACCGCGTCACCTCGAACGAGGGATACGAGCTGCGCATCGCGCCCGGCGGAATCACCGTGTCGGCGCGCGATCCGCGCGGCTTGCTCTACGGCGCCGTAACGCTTTGGCAACTGCTGACCGCGAACGTCTCGCCCGCCCGTTCGATTCGTCTGACGGCGCTCGAAATTCATGATGAGCCGCGTTTCGCGTGGCGCGGATTGATGCTCGACTCCGCGCGCCATTACCAGTCGCCGCAGTTCATCGAGCACTTCCTCGACACCATGGCACTGCACAAGCTCAACACGCTGCACTGGCATCTCACGGATGACCAGGCCTGGCGCCTCGAGATCAAAAAGTATCCGAGGCTGGCCGAGATTGGCGGCTGGCGCGTACCCGCGGGCGCGGCACCGCGGGCCGACATCGATCCTCAGACGGGGAAGCCGCGCATGATCGGCGGCATCTACACACGGGAAATCGTCCGCCATCTCGTAGACTATGCGGCGCAGCGCGGCATCACCATCGTGCCCGAGATCGAGATGCCCGGGCACGCCAGCGCCGCGATCGTCGCGTATCCGCGGCTCGCGTCGACCGACGATCCGCCGCGCGCGGTTCCATCGGATTGGGGTGTGTACCAGAACCTCTACAACGTCGACGACTCGACGTTCGCGTTTCTCCAAGACGTTCTCGAAGAAGTGATCGCGCTCTTCCCGAGTCGCTACATCCATATCGGCGGCGACGAGGCGGTGAAAGATCAATGGAAGTCCTCGGCCCACGTTCAGGCGCGGATGCGCGAGCTCGGCATCGCCGACGAATCGAAGCTGCAGAGCTACTTCGTGCAGCGCATCGAGAAGTTCCTCAGCGCACGCGGGCGACGGCTGATCGGATGGGACGAGATCCTCGAGGGCGGGATTGCGCCGAACGCAACGGTCATGTCGTGGCGCGGAATTGACGGCGCCGTGGCCGCGGCGCGTTCGGGCCATGACGCGGTGCTCTCGCCGTGGCCGACGCTCTACTTCGACAATCGTCAGAGCTCCGATCAGGACGACCCACCCGGACGCGGACGCGTCGTCTCGACCCAGGACATCTATGCGTTCGATCCCCTCCCGCCCGCGCTCACACCCGAGGAGCACACGCATATCCTCGGACTGCAGGGCGACATCTGGACGGAACACATCCGCACCGAGGACCGCGTCGACTTCATGGCCTGGCCGCGTGGTGCGGCGGTGGCGGAGATCGGCTGGTCGCCGCGCGAGCGTCGCGACTGGCAGGGCTTCCGCGATCGTCTCGCGCCCCAGCTCCGGCGCTATCAGGCGCTCGGCGTGCGCAATGCCCCTCTGATCTTCCCGGTGCTCGCCGCACAATCGCGCAAAACCAGTCATCAGCTGAAACTCTGCAGCGACAACCTGACGCTCTCGCTCGAGGACGACGGTCCCGTTGACGGTGACCGCGCGGTGTTTCTCATCGACATCATGAATCCCTGCTGGATCGACCCGGCGGTGGATCTCACGAAGGGCGCGACGCTCGTCGCTGCGGTCGGACAGCTTCCGTTCAACTTCCAGATCGGCGACGACGTGAAGAAGATCGCGCTGCGGCAGCCTGACACTCCGGACGGCGAGCTCGAGGTATTCGCCAGCGGCTGCACCGGTCCGCGGATCGCGACGCTGCCGCTCGCACCGGCCGCGTCGAACAACGGCGTGACCGTGCTGCCCGAGGTCCGGCTGGAGCCGCGCAGCGGAGGACCACAGGATCTCTGCTTCCGCTTCACGCAGCGCACGGTCGATCCGATGTGGGCGGTGCAATGGATCGAGATTCGGCCATGATCCTCGTCGCACCCTTGATTCTCGTCGCACCCATGAACGGGTGGGTCAGCGCGCTCGACGAAGTCCCCGACCCCGTTTTTGCAGGGAAGGTGATGGGCGATGGTCTCGCCATCGATCCGACGAGCGGAACGCTCTGCGCGCCATGCGACGGCGAGGTGATCATGCTTCACGCCGCGAAGCACGCCGTGACGCTGCGCGCCACGAACGGCGCGGAGATCCTGCTCCACATCGGCTGCGACACGGTCGCCCTCGGCGGCGAAGGATTCGAGGCCCACGTCACGCAGGGCCGGAGCGTGCGCGCCGGCGATCCTCTCATCAGCTTCGATCTCGATGCGCTCGCGTCGCGCGTCCGCAGCCTGATCACGCCGGTGATCCTCACCGGAGGAGGCTCCGTAATCGTGCGGCGCGAAGAGCAGCGCGCGCTGGTGGTGGGCGACTTCCTGATGGAGCTCCGATCGAACGGATCGACAAGTGAGCGTTCGATCGCCTCCGGCTCGGAACTGCGAACGTCGCTGCGCGTTTCCTTCGACCACGGAATCCACGCGCGGCCGGCAGCACTCCTTGCCGCGGCTTTGCGCGATCTCTCCGCCGACGTGACCGCTTCGGCGCACGGCCGGCAGGCCAACGCGCGCAGCGCGGTGGCGTGGATGCAATTGGGTGCGAAACGCAACGATGAGATCACGCTGATCGCGACGGGTCCTGACGCTGCCGCGGCACTGGTAGCGCTCGAAGCGGTGATCGGAGGCCCTGTCATCCCGAGCGTCGAGCGAGGGACCTGGGGGACGGGTGGCACGCAACTCGAGCCTCGTGCCGCCCAACCCCCAGGTCCCTCGCTCGACGCTCGGGATGACAGGGCAATGCTTCGCGGCGTCGTCGCCAGCCGCGGCATCGCCATCGGCCATGCGGCTCACATCGCGAGCGCCGCACCGTTGCCCATCGAGGCCGGCGCGGGCATCGCGCACGAGACTGCGAATCTCGAGCGCGCCCGCGCGATTGTGCGCGCCCAACTGCAACGCACGCACGTCTCAGCGACCGGCGTTGCGCAAGAAATTTTCGAGGCTCACCTCTCATTCATCGACGACCCGGATCTCCTGCAAAAGGCAGAGACCTCGATCACGCGCGGAAAAAGCGCCGGCTTCGCCTGGCGCGAGGCTGTCGAAGAAAGCGCGAACGCGCTCCGCGCCGTCGGTGATCCTCGCGTCGCGGAACGCGCCGACGATCTGCGCGATCTCGCGGGACAACTCCTGCGCGCGCTCGCCGGCGAATCGCCGCTCCTCGATCCGCCCGCGGGCTCGATTCTCATCGGAGAAGAACTGCTGCCGTCGCAGCTCGTCGGCTTGCCGGCCGGCCGCATCGCCGGCTTTTGCACAGCGGCGGGTGGACCTACCTCGCACGTCGCGCTGCTCGCGGCGGCGATGAACATCCCCGCGCTGGTCGCGGCCGGACCGCGAGTGCTCGAGATCGTCGAAGGCATGCAACTCGTGCTCGATGCCGAACAGGGTCTGTTGCGAATCGCGCCGGATGCCGCGGAGCTGCGGACAGCCGCGGATGCGATCGCGCGACTGCGCTCGCAGCGCGAAGAGGCGCGGGCCGCCGCGCACGCGGAGTGCCGGCTCGCCAGCGGCGAGCGCATCGAGGTCTTCGCAAACGTCGGAGCGCTCGCCGAAGTCCGCGCAGCGCTCGAACAGGGCGCGGAAGGATGCGGCCTACTGCGCACCGAATTCCTTTTCCTCGATCGCGACACGCCGCCCGATCTCGAGCAGCAGACCGACACATATCAGAGCATCGTCGGCGCGTTCGCCGGAGCGCCGGTCGTCATCCGCACGCTCGACGCCGGAAGCGACAAGCCGCTGCGCTATCTGCCATTGCCGCACGAAGAGAACCCCGCGTTAGGCATCCGCGGCGTGCGCGCGAGCTTGAGGAGTCCCGACTTATTGCGCACGCAGCTGCACGCGATCCTTCGCGTCGAGCCGCTCGCGCCGATCAGGATCCTCGTCCCGATGATCACGGACGTCGCGGAAGTGGAGCGCGTACGTCAGATCCTGAACGAGCTTTGTGAACAGCTCGGCCGTCCAACCCCTCCCCTCGGCGTCATGATCGAGACTCCGGCCTCGGCACTCATCGCCGGCCCTCTCGCCGCGGTCGCGGACTTTCTCTCGATCGGCAGCAACGACCTCTCGCAATACACGCTGGCGATGGACCGCGGTCAGGCCGACCTCGCGGCGAATCTCGACGCGCTGCATCCTGCCGTGCTGCGGCTCATTCGCATGAGCGCCGCCGCCGCTCGCGCGGCCGGCAGACCGACCGCCGTCTGCGGCGGCCTCGCTTCCGATCCGTTGGCCGCGCCACTGCTCGTCGGATTGGGCGTGGACGAGCTCTCGGCCGTGCCGTCCGCAATCCCGGAGATCAAGGCAAAGCTGCGCGGGCTTCGTCTCGATGAATGCCGCGCTCTCGCCGAGCAGGCACTCGCCGCGCCGTCCGCGGCCGCCGTGCGCGCGCTGGTGGAGTGTACTGGTTGAATTGGTACCAGATGGCGCCGGGATCGGCGATGTGGGCGAGACGCACCGACGCAGGCGTAGCGGTGACTACGCTGAGGAGGTGCGACGAAGCCCACGGCGTCGAGACCAAGCCAGGTGGTACCAATTCAACCAATACACTCCACTAGTTCTCGATGCAGGAGGCAATGCATGAAATCGATCCTCACCGGTACGCAGCAGTTGGGACGTGCGCTCATGCTTCCGATCGCCGTGCTCCCCGTCGCGGCCCTGCTTCTGCGCCTCGGCCAGCCGGACGTGATCGGCCTCGTGCCCTTTCTTGCGCCTATCGGTCCGCCGATTGCCGCCGCGGGCGGCGCGATCTTCTCCAATCTCGGGATGCTCTTCGCCGTCGGCGTAGCCGTGGGTCTCGCGCGCGAGAACCACGGCGCCGCGGGACTCGCCGCGCTCGTGTGCTATCTCGTTATCACCGAGGGGGCGAAGATCATCATCGAGGTCGATCCGGCGGCGATCGCCGGCCTCAGCGGAAAGTCCGCGGCGCTCGCCGCGGAAGCATTCAAGCTGCGGCAGCTCAGTCGCCTGAGCGTTCCCGCCGGCATCCTCTCCGGCATCATCGCCGGCCTTCTGTACAACCGCTATCACGACATCGAGTTGCCGAGCTCCCTGGCCTTCTTCGGCGGACGCCGCTTCGTTCCGATCGTCAGCGGACTCGCTGGACTGGTCGGCGCATTTCTCTTCGGCCACGGCTTTCCGGTGCTGCAACACGGAATGGACGGCCTCAGCAAGGCCGTCGTGAGCTCCGGCGGGCTCGGTCTGTTCATCTATGGCGTCCTCAATCGCGTGCTCATCGTCACCGGGCTGCACCACATCCTCAATAACGTCGCCTGGCAACTCGTCGGCGAATACAACGGCGCGACGGGCGATCTCAATCGCTTCTTCAAAGGAGATCCCACGGCCGGCGCCTTCATGTCCGGCTTCTTCCCGGTCATGATGTTCGGCCTGCCGGCCGCGTGCCTTGCCATGTATCGCGCGGCGCCACCCGAGCGACGCAAAGCCGTGTCCGGCCTCCTCGGGTCGATGGCGCTCACATCATTCCTCACCGGGATCACCGAGCCGATCGAATTCACCTTCATGTTCCTCGCGCCGGTGCTCTACGGCGTGCACGCCATGCTCACCGGACTCGCGATGACACTGATGAACCTTCTCGGTGTGCGCCTCGGCTTCGGCTTCTCGGCAGGATTCATCGACTACGTTCTCAACTACGGCCTCTCCACGCGCGCGCTATGGCTCCTCCCGATCGGCGCGATCTACTTCGCGGTCTACTACGGCCTCTTCCGCGTCTGCATCCAAGCGTTCAACCTGCAGACGCCCGGCCGCGAGGCCATTGAGAGCGAAAGCCCGGTCGCAGCGACAAATGTCCCGCGCGGAGCGGCGTTCGTGGAAGCGCTAGGCGGCCCTGCAAATCTCACCTCCGTCGATGCGTGCGCAACGCGTCTGCGTCTGATCGTCGCCAACCAGGATGCCGTCGACGCGCGTGCACTGAAACGCCTAGGCGCACACGCGACCGTCAAAGTCTCGGCCAATGCACTGCAGGTCGTTCTCGGCCCGATCGCCGATCAGATCGCGGAGGAGATCCGCACACAACTCCGAACGCAGTCTCAGACACGGTCCACCACGAAGGTCACCCCCGAGGTCCTCTCCGCTCTCCTATTAGCGTTGGGCGGCCGCGACAACGTCCGCGAGATCGAAGCCGTCGCCTCGAGCCGATTACGCGTGAGCGTCGCGAACGCCACGCAGATCGACGAAACCGCCCTCCGTTCCCTCGGCCTGCGAGGCTTCGCCCGACCGACCGCCGATCGCGTACACATCCTGATCGGCCCTGGAGCGCCGGAGGCGCTGGCTTCGTTGCGCGCGATGGTTGCGTCGTGAAATTGGAGCGGGCGACGGGATTCGAACCCGCGACCAAGAGCTTGGGAAGCTCCTACTCTACCAACTGAGCTACGCCCGCTTGCCGAAGGAAAGTCTCGTGTTTCCTGTTAGATACAACCAGTGTGAGCACCCTCTGCAGTGCTATCCGCATTTTATCACGGTGCTCACGTCCAATGGCAGGAATGGGTTTCGTTGAGAGTAGAACAGAGACCGGAACTGAGACCGAATAACATTCACCTGCCCCTGCTTCGCCGTCCGGCGGTCGTGCGTCAGCGGCGGGAACATCGTGATCGCGGTGTCGGAAGTGGTTGCGAGGAGGCCATTTCTGCAGCGCGGGCGCCTCGATGATCGGGTGAGACCACGGTGGTCACGTTGTACTGCTGCCCGGAATCATGTTGATGATCCAGACTGTGTAGTCGCCGGGCGCCACCGCCAGAGCGATGGTTCCGGTGTCTTTGAGATCCATCGTCAATTCGGTCCGTGGGGTAGGGATATCCTTCCCGCCGTCACTCCTTAATACAGGAGACTCCGTCATGGCGCTTCAAAGCTCGGGTGCGTATGTGGCGGTACGTGCGATTGCCCATCGGATGGCGCAGCGGTGGTCACATTCGGATTCGGTGGCGGAGGATGTGGCGCAGGAGGCGGTGGTGCAATTGATCACCACTGATCCTCCGCCTCGGCAGATCGAGTCGTGGTTGTTCGTGGTGACGCGGCGGCTCTGTGCGCGTGCGGCGTACCACCAGTCGATCCGTGCCGGAGCAGAGGCGAAGTTCGTCGACGAGCGCACTCCGTCTCCGCGCCGTTCCGCGCGTGAGTGGATGAGGCTCGACATCCAGCGCGCGTTCGAACATCTCAGCGAACGCGACCGGCAGGTGCTACAGCGAACGATCGAAGGCGAGACCGCGGCGGAGATCGCCGCAGCGATGGGGGTGCGGCTCCACAACGTCGGCCAGATCATCGCCCGTGCGCGGACAAAAATGCGTCGACTGGTGCGCGGCATGTCATAAAACGCGCCTCTCGTCGCTCCTCCTTCTGTCGTTAGAAATTGAGAGGAGGACAGAATGGCTACGCAATACACCGACCTGTATTACCGTCATTACATCGGAGATCCCGGGCAGTACCCCGACACCAACTCGGCTCTGAGCGCATCGCCGGACATCATCCCGTGGGGGCTCGCACCGCAGAACGATCCGCAGACGTTCTTCAGCGCGAACTACGCGCAGGACGTCGGGCAGAACGTGATCGCGAACTCTCAGAACTTCCTCTACGCCCGATGCAAGAACCTCAGCGCGGCATCGAGCTCGGGGCAGATGTACCTCTATTACAGCCCGGCCAGCCTGCTGCTGTGGCCGAACATCTGGTCGACGAACGTTCTGAAGACCGCCAGCGGCGCCGGCTTCTATCAGACGCCGAGCGTGGCCTCGGGAGCCATCAGCGTGACGACGGACCCGTATCTGTGGACCCCGTCGCTGCCGAATCCGGGCGACCACTACTGCCTGATCTCACGCGTCGTCACAGCGGCCAATCCGAACCCGATCCCGAATCCCGGTGACCTCGACTCGTTCGCCAGCTACGTCTCGAACCATCCGAACATCGGCTGGCGCAACGTGAGCGTGATTACCACCGGCGCGCCGACGTTCCAGATCCCGGTCGGCTACAACCAGGGTCCGGAGGGCGGCAACATGAAGGTGCTCCTCACCTGCACCAACGTGCCGGCCGGGGCGCAGGTCGCCTTCTCCGCGGGAGCGCCGGGCCCGACACCGGTGATCAATCTGCCGCAGACGACGGTCACCAATCCGGCATCATTCGTGGTCGGCGTCGATTCCAACATTCCGGCGAACTGGAACGGCACCATCACCTACTCGTACTGGGCGAACGGCACGACTCCGCCCCCCGGCTGGAACATCGCGCTGAGCGTGAATTTCCCGGTGGCGCCGACGAGCGTGCATTACCGGTACGCCCTATCGGCCGAGGAGCTCGGCATCGACGACGAACTGGCGGAGGCACTCAACATCGGGCCGACACGCCTCGTGGTGATGGGTGCCTACAATGCGCAGGGGGAAACGCCCACCGCGGGTTTGAACATCGATGCGCGAGTACGTACTACAAGGAAGCGCTGAAAAGCAGGCGGTGACGCTCGCGGCCGGAGAAGAGCTCGTGATCGTCCTGCGCGAGAACCCGACCACGGGATATCGCTGGGAGCTCGAGCTCGTCGGTCGCGCGGTGTCGCTCGCCGAATCGGAGTACGAACCGGCGGGACGCGCGATCGGTGGGGGCGGTGAGCGCTGTTTCAGGCTCACCGCCCACTCGGCGGGCGTGACGACCGTGCGCGCGAGGCTGCGGCGCTCGTGGGAAACGGACGCCGCACCGCTCGAGGAACGCGTCCTCGACGTCCACGTGCGAGACTGACGCTGGCGCCCCGCCGTCCATTAACGTTGTGGAACCGCCAGACCGATGCCATCGGCTCGGTCATGAGGAGCAGCGATGCCCGAAAGCAACACCGAAGTCCTCTCCATCCTCCGCCAAATCTCCGAAACAAATGCGTCATGGACGGCCGCCGAAACGACCATCATGCGCCTGCCGCCGGAAGAGCGCCGCCGCCGTCTCGGATACATCCCCGGTCCCGACGAGGAATCGCTCGAGCAGCGGGAGCAGCGGTCCAGGGCGAACGCCATGGTCGCGCTGACTGCAAGCGCAAGTGCCACGCCTTCGGCGATCGACTGGCGCAACGTCGGCGGCTACAACTACGTGACGTCGGTCAAGGATCAAGGCAGTTGCGGCTCGTGTGTCGCATTCGGCACGGCGTCGACAATGGAGTCGGCAGAGCGCATCCTCGCGGGCATTCCCGTAAACGGCGTCTCGCCGAATGCGATTCAAGATCTGTCCGAGGCGCAGCTCTTTTATTGTGGCACGACGAACGCGTGCAATATCGGCTGGTACGTCGGCTCCGCGCTTTCGTTCGCGACCAATCCCGGCGTCGTGCCGGAGTCGTGTTTCCCGTATACGGCCGGTAACCAGGCGTGCAATCCCTGCTCGAATTGGCAGTCGCAGGTCACGCAGCTCAATCTGTCGCATTGGATCAGCAACGTCGCAGATATGAAGACGTGGCTGGCGACGCGAGGCCCGCTCATCGCGTGCTTCAGCGTCTACGCCGACTTCTACAGCTACTCGGGCGGCGTCTATACCCACACATCGGGTGCGTTGGAGGGCGGTCACTGTGTGAGCTGTATCGGCTACAGCGATTCCCTTGGCGCGTGGCTGTGCAAGAACAGCTGGGGCACAGGGTGGGGAATGAATGGCTATTTCTGGATCGCGTACGGCCAGTGCGGGATCGACAGCTCGATGGCCGCCATCGACAACTTCACGACTATGTATCCGCTCTACAACGATCTCTTTACGCGCGCGAACCTCAGCAGCGTCGGGGTCGTACCTCAACAGGGATCGCCGAGCGCTTCCCCCGACATCATTCCCTACGGCACGCAGCCTGTCGCCGATCCGCAGCAGTTCTTCACCACGAATTACAACGCCGACCCCGGGAAAAATCTCGAAGGCGGCCAGTACAACTACATCTATTTGCGCGCGCGCAATCTGTCGTCGTCCGCCGCGAACGGCACGGCCTACATGTATTACTCGAAGGCCTCACTCCTCCTTTGGCCTTCACTCTGGTCGCAGAATCAGTTGCAGACGTCGCAGAACAACGGATCGACGACGATCAGTGCGCCGGCGCAGGGCGCGATCGCAGTGGCGACCGACCCGTTCCTCTGGAGTCCCGCGCCGATCTCGGACGATCACTATTGCCTGGTGTCGCGTATCAGCACGACGGCCCATCCGAATCCGATTCCAGCGGACTTCTCGTCCATGGATCAGTTCGCGCAGTACGTCCTCGCGAATCCCGGCGTTGGGTGGCGCAACGTATCGGTCGTCGACTTCAACAATGCGCCCTCGCTGCAACTCGCTGTCAATCTGACCTGCCCGATTGCCACGCCGTTGTACATCCTGCTCGACGCGGTGAATCTCCCCACCGGAACCTCGGTGGCCTTCAGCTGCGGAACGTCCGGTCCGCAGCCGCCGATCAACCTGCCGCAGACTCAGGTTACCAGCACGAGCTTCGTGACCGGCGTGCTTTCGAATGTGCCTGCGAACTTCAGCTCCAGCATCATTGTGTCGTTCTGGAGAAACGGGCTCCAGGTGCCGGCGGGTGCGTCACTGACGCTTTATGCCGGCTACCCGGTCACGAGTGACAACGCGTTAGCGCAATACGCGGTGGACGACACCTCACGGCTCGCCAGCGCGGTGAAGGCGGCGGACACCGCGGCGGCGAGCGCCGGCGCCGCGATGGACGCCACCATCGGACCGACGCGGATGGTGACGATCGGTCAGTACTCGATCTTCGCCGTTGGCAACACGTAGCGCTCAACTGCTCTGAACGCATGCGAGGCGGACGCGAAAGTCGCGTCCGCCTTGTCGCTGCGCCAAACAAGCGGATGATCGAGCTCAGCCTCCCAGGTCGACGTCCACCATGTTGTCGGCGCGCTCGCGCTCGATTAATTTGCCGAACGGATCGAGGCCGGCGCGCGACGGCTCTTGCGGGACGATGATGCGAAGGGTCTGCGTGCCGCTGCGGATCCGATGGCGCATCAGATAGAACGGATCGCTTTTCCCCGATGTAAAGACGCCGACGTCGATGAGGTCGTTCATCGGCGTCGCGGTTTCGACGCCGGTGCCATTCGCTCTCAGCTTCTGCGCCAACACCTCGAGCGTCACCTCGTACTTGCCGTCAGGCAAGCGACGGGCAGCCACGCTCTGCGTCTTTACATCCCACAATGTGATCGTCTCAAAGAGGTCGGTGAGCAGCGGGTGCAGTGCGGGAGGCGTGACGGCGCGCAACTCCGCATACAGATCCAATGACGTCGGATACGGTGGTCCGGAACCTCGATATTTTTCGAGAAAGCGGCGCAACGCGCCGTTCACCGCATCGGCGCCGATCTGCTCACGCAACGTGTACAGCGCCACGGCGCCTTTGCCGTACGACACGTGTGGGTGGTCGTCGACTTGGAGCAGCGGAACGTCTTTGCCGGTTTCGCCGCGCGTCTGGAGATAGCGGTTCATCTGGAATTCGTAGACTCGACGCGCTTCGGCGGGACCGAGGACCTTCTCCGTGACGAGCATGGCGCTGTAGTTCGCGACCGATTCGGATACGAACCCGCGTCCCTTCGCGTAGGCCGGCCGGACCTGTCCGCCCCACCACTGATGCGCGACCTCGTGCGCAGTCCCGAAGAACGTCAGGTCGACGACGTCCGGCCCGGTGCGGGTGATGAAGTTCTGTTCCGCGAGGGCGAGCGCGGAAGGAAACGCGCGGCCGTTGATGCTGTACGGCGGAACCTCGACGATCCGCATCTCGCGATACGGAAGCGGTCCGAACGCCGATGTGTAGTAGTCGAGCGCCGCCTGCATGCCCGACATCATCCGGCCGAGGTTCGCGCGATGCGCAGGATGATGAAAGATCTCGAGTGCAACGGACTGTCCTGACCCTCCTCCGGAAGGCTTCCATTGGCCTTTCGCTACCGCGTATCTCGCCGAGAAGACGGACGCGGCGAACGTCTCCGGGATCCTCGAGCCGTAATGAAAATAGCGGCGGCCGTTCGCGATCCAGCTCTTGCGGAGCATTCCCGGCACGACCGCGATCTGATCGGCAGTGGTGCCGACGATCGTTTCGACCTGCATGCGATCGCCGTCGCGGAACGCGCTCTGATACTGCTTCGCCGCGGCGTCGCCGGGTCCGCGCATCGGCCGGGGCGGTAAGCCGTAGCGTTTGCGCTCGGCGTCGCCCGACACCTCGAACCCGGGCTGATATCCGATGAACGGGAGCAAGCGCCTGTCAAAGTACGAGCCGTTGTCCACAACCATCGTCTGCCAGCCGCCGTGGCGAAACCCGCGCGGACGAAACGCCACGTTGAATGAGAACTGCATCGACTCCCCCGGCGCCAACGCGCGCTCCAGCGCGAAGATCCGATAGCCATGCTGCGGATCGTCCAGCTCCTTCTTCGAGGCGCGGTCGAACGTCATCGAGCGCACTTCATAGTCACGGCCGTTCGGACTCTCGACGTGCACGAAGCGAATCGGTGCGCCGGTTTCGTTCACGAGCCGATACGAGCCGCGCGCGTCGACGGCCGGCGCTTCGGGATACACCTCGAAGCGCAACTCCGCGCCGGCGATCACCGGCTGTGGCAAATCTCTGTACTTTGAATAAAGCCCCTCGTATTCAGCCGCTGGCAATCCCGCGTTCTGCGGCGGGAGATACGTGTTCAAGACGTTCGTGTTGTAGAAAATGAATCCGCCGAACGCGAGAATGAGCACCACCGCGAGCCCGGCCATGAAAATGGTTTGCTTGTTCAGACGCGCGCGCGCGGTGGCGAGCCGTTGACGGATCCCGAGCTCCGGTCCGCGGACCCAGAAGAGCATTGTGACCACCGCAAACAACATCGCCCACGCCGCCCAATAAAGCTTGAACCAGACGAAGGGCGTCAGGAATGGCCCGAAGCCGTTCATCTCCGAGTACAGGAGTTTCGGCCCGCCGTTGTAGACCAGCAGGTGGTGGATTCCATACAACGCGGAGTAATTGAAGAAGGTCGCGAGTAGCACGACCACGTGCCCGACGTACTTGTGGTTGATCAGTACGTGAACCGTCATCGCGAATGCCGCGAGAAGCACGTACTCCACGAGGTTCCATCCGAAGAGGATGCGCACGTAGAGGCCGAGCTCGAAGTTGTCATAGCCCTGCAGCACCTGCAGCAGAACGCCGCCGATCATGAACGCGAGCTGAAAGAGCGCGATGAGCGCGACGAGTGCCAGGAACCGTCCGAGCAGGACGACGCTCGTGCTCACCGGCGCCGCGTCGGCGATCTGCGCCGCTCCTGTTTCGCGGTCCTTCCAAACCAATTCACCCGCGTAGAGCGCGATGATCAGCCACGGAATGACGATGATGCGCTCCGACAACACGATCTCGGCGACGAGATGCGTGACCGGCCACGTGATCGTGTCGTAGATGGTCGCGCCCACATTCCAGCCGACGAGCAACACCAATCCGATCGCCGCGAGGAATGCCACCGGAAACGCGCGGCCTGCCATCGCTTCCGCGAGCGACTGCCGCATGACGGCGATCGTTTGACGAACGCGCGTGCGCGGAGTGAACACACCGCGCACTTGCGGAACGGTTCGGAACGTTTGCGGTTCAGCCGCGCGAACTTCGGCAGGCGTATCGATCCGCTTGCTGCTGCGCTCCTTGCGCTGTGTGAAGCGAAACGTGCGCTGTAGGATTGCGAAGATCGCCGTCGCAATCGCGAGCCAGAGGAGTCGATTCCACAACAGCATCGACGGAAATCCGATCAGGCGCACGTTCCGCTCCGACGCCGTCCAGTACACGGTCATCGCCTTGAGCGCGTTGATCCCCAGCGGGTCCGCCAGTGCGGAGAGCATTGGATTCGTAATACTGCTCCAGGCGTTCGCGGCGACGAGGTAGCCGACGAAAATCGCGATCGCGCCGAGGTAGACCGGGATGGCGTGGCGGGTCCGGACCGCGATCGTGAAGAGAATCACGCCGACCAGTACGAGGTTCGGCAACGCGAAGAGCAGCATCGGCTGCAGATACGCCGCGAACGTATTGGGGCCGAACGCATCGCGCGTGAGGTACGGCATCTTCGTGGCGACGGCGAGACCGATCGGGATCGTGAAGAGGAGGATGCCGTTGATCGTCAATGCGGCCAGAAAGCGGCCGCGCAGGTATTCGGCGGGACGAAGAGGAGTGGTAAAGAGAAGCGCGTCCATGCCGGACGTTCGGTCGCGGAGGGCGGCATCGGAGAAGAGGCCGGCCGTGACGACGATGCCAAACAATCCGCAGAAGAGCGCGATCTTCTCCGCGATGCCTTGCGGCGCGTTGACGTGGATCGGGTTCGTGCCGGAGACGGCGACGTGAATGATGTAGAACGCGAGGAGGAACAGGACGCCGCCATAGAGCCACGTGGAGACGGAACGGAGGCGGTGCGCGAGCTCGTATCGAAAGATCTCGCCGAATCTCATGCCGCTGCCGCCCGCGCGCCGCGGTGGCCGCCCATGACCGCAAAGTACACGTCCTTCAGATCCGGTTCGACCGGCTCGAACCCGGCGCCCGGCGACTCGCCGGCATACACGTGCGCGATCGTTTGTCCCGCCAGCAGTTTCGTTGAGATCACCGCATGCTGTTGCTCGAACGCCGGCAGTTCCTCCCGCGTCACGGAGCGCCGCCAGATCCGTCCGCGCACCTCGTCGATCACGCGCGCCGGCGCGCCGGCGAGGAGGATCTCGCCGCGATCGATGATCGCGAGGTTGCTGCACAGCTCTTCGACGTCTTCGACGATGTGCGTCGACAGAATGACCGCACTCGCTTCCCCGATCTCGCTGAGCAAATTCAAGAACCGCACGCGCTCCTCGGGGTCGAGCCCCGCGGTCGGCTCGTCGACGATGATCAACTTCGGATTCCCAAGGAGCGCGATCGCCACGCCTAGGCGCTGACGCATGCCGCCGGAGAACGTGCCGACGCGCTGATTGCGCACGTCCCACAAATTCGTCCGCAGCAACAATCCCTCCACGACTTCGCGCCGCGATGTCGCGTCAACAAGCCCCTTCAGCACGGCAAAATGGTCGAGCAACCGTTCCGCGCGCACTGTCGGATGAAAGCCAAAGGACTGGGGAAGGTACCCGAGCGTCTCCCGCACGCGCTCCTTCTCCCGAATCACGTCAATCTCGCCCAACTGAATCGTCCCCTCATCCGGTTCCTGCAACGTCGCCACGATCCGCATGAGCGTCGACTTCCCCGCGCCATTTCGCCCCAACAACCCAAACATCCCCGGCGGAACCTCAAGAGAAACCCCCTTTAACGCCTGAGTCCCGTTCGGATACGTCTTTGACAGGTCACGAATGGAAAGTCGAACAGTCATGGCGGTGCGATACGACGGAAGGCGTATCGTTGTTGCGGCTGGGTTGAAAAATTTGCGGCAGGAAGGGCCGGGAACGCGGCGGTTCGCCGCCTGCGGATGAGACCGTTCGTGACGAGGAGTCGTCGCCAGCCGTGCACTGTAGACCATGAAGACCCGGGTTGTGGAGTTTCGCGTGCCGCCGTGGGAGCAGGCGCGCGCTTCGAGAGTTGCCGGAGATTGAATTCCGTGGGTAAGGAAATCCCGGGGCAGTCACTCCTCATGGGTGAACTTGTCTTTTCACGATTATCCTGTCGGCGTGTCCATCGCCTCCTCCGAGCTGAACCAGGTCCTATGGCGGCACAGGGCTGGGGCTCGCTCTCACGCGCAAGCTGGTCGAAATCCACGCGGGAGCATTGACGTTGAGAGTGACCTCGGCAAAGGCAGCCGGTTCAGCGTCGTTCTGTCGCTCGCGGCACAAGGCGGGAGCACATGAAGGGTTCGCACGACAGTGATTACATCGAGTTGCTGCTGCATGAGACGCCGGACGCGGTCGTGGTCACGACTCCGGAAGGAACGATTCTGTATTGGAACGCCGAGGCCGAGCGCGTGTTCGGCTATTCGCGCGCGGAGGCCGATGGCCGGCTCCTCGAGGAGCTGATCCTTCCGGAGGGGGAGGCCGAACAGGAACGCAAGCTGCGCCGCGAAGCGCTCGCGCATGGAACGTCCACCGCCGAATCCGCGCGGCGCCGCAAGGATGGCTCGCTGCTGTACGTCGTCATGTCCGCGCGCGCCGTGTATGACGACAAGGGACATCCCAAGTTCGTCGTGACGAGCAAGAAGGACGTCACGCAACTGAAGGTGCTGCGCGACGCCAAATTACTCGAATCGAAGTACCGCGACCTGCTCGAATCCACGCCCGACGCGATCCTCATCGCCAATCAGACCGGCCGCATCGTGCTCGCCAACAGCCAGGCCGACACGCTGTTCGGCTACGACCGCGGCGAGTTGGTCGGCGTTCCAGTGGAACTGCTCCTGCCGCAACGGTACCGCGCCGGTCATGTATCGCATCGCTCCGGATTTTTCTCGGAGCCGCGCACGCGGCGCATGGGAGCGGGATTGGAATTGCACGGACTGCGGAAAAACGGCGAGGAGTTCCCGGTGGAGATCAGCCTCAGTCCATTGCAAACCGATGAGGGAACGCTGGTGATGAGCGCCATTCGCGACATCAGCGAGCGGAGGCGCGCCGATCAGAAGTTCCGCGGTCTCCTGGAATCCGCTCCCGACGCAATGGTGATCGCGGACCGGTCCGGCGATATCGTGCTGGTCAATGCCCAGACCGAGCGGCTTTTTGGATACCACAGGGACGAGCTCCTCGGAAAGAAAGTGGAGATCCTGATACCGGAGAGGTTCCACCCGGTTCACGCGCCGCACCGCACCGCGTATTTCGGCGAGCCTCGGGCGCGAGCGATGGGTGAAGGGCTCGATCTCCGTGGACGAAGACGGGACGGCTCGGAGTTTCCCGTCGAGATCAGCCTCAGTCCGATCGAGACGGAAGAGGGAACGCTCGTCTCCAGCGCCATCCGCGACATCACCGACCGCAGGCGCATCGAGCGCGCGCTGCAGGAGAAAAATGCGGAGCTGGAACGGGCCAGCCATGCCAAGGACCGATTCCTGGCGAGCATGTCTCACGAGCTCCGGACTCCGCTCAATGGAATCATCGGATTCGCCGAGTTTCTCGCCGACGGCAAGCCCGGCCCGCTCAATGAAAAACAGACCGAATATCTGAATGACATCCTCCAGAGCGGCCATCACCTGCTGCATCTCATCAACGACATGCTCGATCTGGTGAAGGTGCAGGCCGGCAAAGCGAAGTTGAGCCTGGAGGATTTTTCACTGTCCGAGGCAATTCAGGAAGTCGTCGCCGGCGTGCGTCCCATCGCCGAGGCAAAGCACATCAACGTGGAGGTCGATGTCGCTTCCGCTGTGGACGCCGTCGTCCTCGATCGCCAGCGCTTCAAACAGATCCTCTACAACCTGCTTTCGAACGCATTGAAATTCACAGGTGACGGAGGGCACGTGCGCGTCGCCGCATTGCCTCACGGATCGTCACGCTTCCGCCTGATCGTGTCCGACGACGGGATCGGGATCCGGACCGAAGACATCGGCCGGCTGTTCACGGAGTTCGAACAACTGGACACCGGCACGGCACGCCGCTTCGGCGGAACGGGACTCGGTCTCGCACTGACCCGAAATCTCGCCGCCCTCCAGCAGGGCGAGATCGACGTGCAGAGCGAGCTCGGAAAGGGCAGCCGCTTCATCGTCACGCTGCCGCTCTCGCTTCAGGGCGAACGCCCATGAACGAGGTGAGCATTCTCGTCGTGGACGACAACAAGACCAACCTCAAGCTGGTCTCCGACGTTCTGCAATTCGAGGGCTATCGGATTCTTCAGGCCATGGACGCGGAGACGGCGCAGGAAATCATTCGCGAGACATCGCCCGATCTGATTCTCATGGACATCGCTCTGCCGGGCATGGACGGGCTTACGCTCACCCGCAAGCTCAAGACCGATCTCACGACGCGGGGCATCATCATCGTGGTGCTCACCGCGTTCGCAATGAAGGGGGACGACCTGAAAGCGCGCGAGGCGGGCTGCGACGGGTACATCACGAAACCGATCGACACCCGCAGCCTTCCCGCCACCGTCGCCGCATACCTCGCTCGTGGAGAACGCGAAAGAGGACCCGAGCGATGAAACCGCTGAACATCCTGATCGTTGATGATCAGCCGATCAACCGCAGGCTGCTGACGGCTCAACTCGAGGCGGAAGGGCACACGGTTGTTCAGGCTTCGCAAGGCGTCGAGGCGCTTGCGGCATTGGCGCGGACCGAGATCGACCTGATCATCTCCGACATCCTCATGCCGGTGATGGACGGCTATCGGCTGTGCGCCCATGTACGGCAGCACGACCGGTTCCGCGAGTTGCCGTTCATCTTCTACACAGCGACGTATACCTCTCCGGCGGACGAAGAATTCTGTCGGCAGCTTGGAGCGAATGCGTATCTGCGCAAGCCGATCCCGGCTGAGCAGTTGCTCGCGGCGGTCGAGGCGGCCCTCGGGTCGCCATCCGCCCGCCCCGAAGTGAAAATCGAAGCAGAGAACATTCTGAAGGAGTACACCGAGCGGCTGGTCTTCAAGCTGGAGCAGAAGAATGTCGAGCTGGCAGACGCATCCGGACGGCTCATGCTCCAGGCGACGGCCCTGGATGCCGCGGCCGACGGCATCATCATTACTGATGCGCAGGGGACGATCTCATGGGTCAACCGCGCGTTTTCGCGCGTGACCGGACATGCGCTCGCCGACGCCGGCGGCCGGCCGGTCGCGGAGCTCGAGCTCGGCCTGCCGGCCGACGTATTCACGAGCGCGTACTGGCAGTCGTATGCGGAGCCGGCGTGGCGTGGCGAGTCGGTTTTGCGCGACCCCGGCCGGGGCGTTCACTATGACGAAGTCACGGTTACTCCGGTCATTGGTGACGACGGCGTGATCACCCAGTTCGTCGCCGTCATGCGCGACGTCACGGAGCGGAAGCGGACCGCGGAACAACTTCGCGCATTTCTGGATCACAGCCCCGCGGTCCTGTACGCACTGACGATCGAGGAAGAGGCGATCCTGCCTCGCCTGGTGAGCGAGAACATTACGCGGCTCCTCGGAGTGCCCCAATCGGACACCATGAGCATGGAATGGTGGCTCGACCACACTCATCCCGATGATCGAGAGCGCGCGGAAGCGGGCATGGCCAAGGCACTGAAGGACGGGTTCAGTCAAACGGAGTACCGCCTGCGGCATCGCGACGGCACGTATCGATGGGTTGATGACACGCGACGTCTCTTGCGCGACGACAAGGGACGGCAGGTGGAGCTGGTCGGAGCGACGACCGACATCACCGAGCGCCGACATGTACAGGACGAGCTGCGGGAAAGCGAACGCCGTTTCCAAAGCATGCTTTCCAATCTCGAGCTCATCGCCATCACACTCGATCGCGACGCGCGCATTACCTACTGTAACGATTACCTCTTGCGCATCACCGGGTGGACCCGGGAGGAGCTGTTGCGCCGCAGCTTCTTTGAGGTCTTTCTCCCGAGTGAGGTCTTCGCCGAGATGCAGGGGACGTTCTCAGCTTTGCTGGCTGATATGCCTGACGCCTGGCATCACGAGAACGAGATTCTCACGCGTTCGGGCAAACGACGATTGATCCAGTGGAACAATAGCGTGCTCCGCTCGCTGTCGGGAGAAGTGAGCGGAACGGCGAGCATCGGCGAGGACGTGACGGAGCGCCGGAACCTCGAGCAGCAAATGCTGCGCGCGCAACGGCTGGAGAGCCTCGGCACGCTCGCTGGGGGCATCGCTCATGATCTGAACAACATCCTGATGCCGATTCTCATGGGCGCCACGCTGCTCAGGAAATTCGAGACGTCGAAGCCCGGCCTGAAGGCGATCGAGAATATCGAGCGAAGCGTCACGCGCGGAAGGGATCTCGTCAAGCAGGTGCTTCTGTTTGCGCGCGGAGCGGACACGTCGCGGAACGCGGTGCAGCTCGCCGACATCGTCCGCGAGGTCGAGTCCATCACCACCAGCACGTTTCCGAGGAACATCACCTTCGAGATCTCGATCCCATCCGATCTTCGCGCGGTGACGGGAGACACGACGCAGCTGACGCAGGTACTGCTGAACCTTTGCGTGAATGCGCGGGACGCCATGCCGCGCGGCGGGCACATTTCCATCATCGCCGCGAACACCGAGCTGTCCACGCAGTCAGCGCAAGCCTGCGGCGCCACCGCCGGCGGGCCTTACGTGATGCTGGAAGTCACGGATACCGGCGAGGGAATGCCGCGCGAGATCGTCGATCGGATCTTCGATCCGTTTTTCACCACCAAGGAGGTCGGAAAAGGCACGGGGCTCGGCTTGTCGACCGTGCAGGGAATCGTGAGTAATCACGGCGGCTTTGTCAGCGTCACGAGCGCTGTGAATGAAGGCACGACATTCAAGATCTGCTTTCCCGCCCGCACCCAGCCGTCGGCCGCGCCCCCGAAGGACGCCGAGACCGTCGTCGAGCCGCCTCATGGTCACGGCGAACTGGTGATGGTCGTCGACGACGACTCGACGGTGCTCAGCATCACCATGCAGACGTTGTCCGGCTTCGGCTACGACGTCATCGGCGCGACGGATGGCGCACAGGCGATCGGTCTCTACTCCAGCCGAGCAGCGGACATCGATCTCGTCCTGACGGATATGTCGATGCCAATCATGGACGGGCAGGCGCTCATCGCCGCATTGACGCGCATCGATCCCAAGCTCCCGATCATTGCGGCAACCGGGAACACCGCGGCCACCCACCTCGCGGAGATCGCGAAGTCAAGCGTCGCAGCCGTACTGAGCAAACCGTATACGGCCGATGACTTGCTGCACACGGTGGCGAACGCGCTGGCGAAACGGGGCGGAAAGTCCTCCTGACGTGCTCAACGCCGGAAGCGGTGGAACGACTCGGAAGGGGAAAGCGCGGAGTCGCAACTCATGGGCTGGCGCTTCGTGTGCAGCGTACAATCCTTCGGATGGCGAAAGGTTCGGGGGACCTCGAGGAGCTGGCGCGTGAGCTCATGGCGCACTTCGACGTGCTGACGCGGGAGTACATCCTTCCCCAGCAGGCGGGGCAGTTGGCGCGGTCGGAGATGGCGGTGCTGGCCTTTCTCGCGGACGATGGGGCGTTGGCGATGTCGGAGATTTCTTCGCGCGTCGGGCTCGCGCTCAGCAGTACGACGGGGCTCATCGATCGGCTCGTGGAGCGACGGCTTGTCGAGAGGGCGCGGTCGGAGCGGGATCGGCGGACGGTACGCGTGACGCTGACGACGCGCGGGCGGCGCGCTTTGGAGTCGGCGACGGCGGATAAGATCCGGCTGGCGCGCGGCATGCTCGAGCGTCTCGAGGCTCCCGAGCGCGAGGCGATGCTCGGGTTGTTCCGCAAGGTCACCGCCCATCGCGATCCCCATTGACCAAGGCTATTACTTCGCTCACCGAAATATTCGCAAGGACGAAACGCTTCCCTACGGCTACGACTACGATGTGGACTCACGCCAAGGCTGTTCTTCTCCTCTTCTCCGCCGTCATCCTCGCCGCTCCGCTCGACGCCGATCCGCTTCGCCTGACGCTGCCCGACGCGGTGTCGATGGCGCTTCGCGATGGGACAGTGGCGCGGCTGGCGGAGTCGCAGAATGAGCGCGCGCGGATCGCGCGGCGCGAGGCGCTGTCGGGCCTTTTGCCGCAAACCGAGGCACGCGTGCAGACGTACAGCGAGTCGATCAATCTGGCGACGTTCGGGTTCGAGCTGCCGGGTCAGCCGCCGGTGCTCGGGCCCTTCAACGTGTACGACGCGCAGATCACGGCGGCGGTGCAGCTCTTCAATCTCGCGGCCCTGCGGTATTACCAGGCGTCGAAAGCGGGCGTCGAGGCCAGCCGATGGCATCTGCAGCAGGCGCGCAACGAGGTGACGATCAACGTCGCGCGCATGTATGTGATGGTGCAGCGCGCGGATGCGCAGGTGGCTTCGCGCGAAGGAAGCGTGAAGCTGTTCGAGCAGCTTGGGCGAGTGGCGCAGGATGAGTTCGACGTCGGCACCGGCACGCGGCTCGATGTGGCGCAGGCGAACGTGCAGCTCTCCCGCGCGAAGGAAGCGCTGCTGCGCGCGCAGAACGACCGCGCTTCGGCGCGGCTCGCGCTGCTGAACGCGATCGGCGCGGATCAGTCGCAGGAGATCGTGCTCGGTGCCGCTGGAGACGCCGGCCGCTCCTCCTGCCATCGAAGAAGCGCTGGCGACGGCGCGCGATGCACGTCCGGAGCTGAAAGAAGTGGAAGCGGCGGCGCGGCAGGCCGGGCTCACGCTCGACTCGGCGAAGGCGCGCCGCATCCCGCGCATCGAGCTCAATTTCCTCGGCGACTACGCCGGCAACACGACCGACGAGATGCACTCGAGCCGCCGCATCGCCGCGGGCGTCGCCGTGCCGCTGTTCCGCGGCGACATCCCGGCCAACATCGCGCGGGCGCGTCTCGAAGTGGAGGACGTGCGCACGCGCGCGGACGCGGCGGCGCGCAACGTGGAACAGCAGGTGCGGACGGCGATCCTCACGCAGGAGAACGCCGACGCGCGCGTCGCCGTCGCCAGTGAGAGCGCGAAGGTTGCGGAAGAGGCGTTGACGATCGCGCGCGATCGCAAGAGCGCGGGCTACGGCTCGCCGGTGGAAGTCGATCGCGCCGAGGATGCGTACCGGCAGGCGCAGGAAGATCTGATTGCGGCGCAGGCGGATGCGGCGCTGGCGGCGGTGCAGGTGCAGTATGCGACGGGCACGTTCGCGGGCGTCGCGCATGCGGGCGTGACGAACGAGGAGACGCAGCATTGAGCGCGCGTCCACCGGTCAACAAGTGGCTGGTCACGATCTCGGTGACGTTCGGCACGCTGATGGGCGCGATCGACGCGTCGATCGTCAACGTCGCCGTGCCGCACCTCTCCGGATCCCTCGGCGCGACCATCGAGCAGATCACCTGGGTCACGACCGGCTTCGTCATCGCCACGGTGCTGGTCATGCCGCTGACGGGATTTCTGGCGCGCCTCTTCGGACAGAAGCGCGTCTACCTCGCGTCGCTCGTGCTGTTCATCGCTCGGCTCGGCGCTCTGCGGGTTCGCGCGCACGCTGCCGATGCTGGTCTTCTTCCGCGTGCTGCAGGGATTCGGCGCCGGCGCACTGCAGCCGACCGAGCAGGCGATCCTGCGCCAGACCTTTCCGCCGGAGGAGCAAGGGATGGCGATGGCGGTCTTCGGCATGGCGGTCGTGCTCGGCCCGGCCTTCGGCCCGACGCTCGGCGGCTACATCGTCGACAACTATTCGTGGCCCTGGATCTTCTTCATCAACATCCCGATCGGCCTCTTGTCGCTGGTGATGGTCACGCGCTTCGTGCATGAGCCCGAGGACGTGAGCGCGGCGAATCGAGCGATGGCGGAGACGCAGAAGAAGAACATGGACTGGCTCGGGATCGCGCTGCTCTTCGTCGGCCTCGGCACGCTGCAATACGTGCTCGAGGAAGGAAATCGCAACGACTGGTTCCATTCGACGGAGATCACCGCACTGGCATTTCTCTCGGTCGTCGCGCTGACGGCGCTGGTGATCCGCGAGCTTTCGGCGCCGGTGCCGGCGGTGGACTTCTCGCTGTTCCGCGACGTGATTTTTCTCTCCGGGCACGCTCGTCGGCGCGGTGATGTTCGCGATGCTGATGGCGGTGACGTTCCTCCTGCCGCTGTTCATGCAGCTGATGCTCGGCTACACGGCGACGCAGGCGGGCCTGGCGATGATGCCGCGCTCGCTGTCGATGATCGTGTTCATGCCGATCGTCGGGCCGGATCTACAACAAAGTCTCGCCACGCGTGGTGATCGCGTTCGGCATCTGCCTCTTCGCCGTCACGGCGTGGATGATGGGGCACTACACGCTGGCGACGAGCGTGCGACAGGTCGTCCTGGCGCTCATCCTTCAAGGACTGGCGTTCAGTTGTCTCTTCATTCCGCTGACGACGCTGGCGCTGTCGAGCATTCCGCGACACCGGCTCGCCGATGCCAGCGGACTCAATTCGCTGCTGCGACAGGTCGGCGGCTCGATCGGCCTCGCGGTGTTCGCGACGATGCTCTCGCGCTTCGCGACGCGCACGCACGGCACGATGCTGCAGCACGTTAACAGCGCCAACCCGAGCGCGATGGCGCGCTGGGGCGTGACGTCGGCGATGCTGCGCGCGCACGGCGCCGATCCGGCGTCGGCGCAGAGTCTCACGGCGAAAGTCATCGACGGCGTGCTGCGCCAGCAGGCGATGGTGCTCTCCTTCGAAAAATTGTTCTATCTCGCCGGCATCTGTTTCCTATGCGTTCTTCCGCTCGTGTTCCTGCTGCGTGCAGCGCCGAGCGGCGAAAAGATTGAAGTTCACGTGGAGATGTAATGGATCTCGAAGAAAAGAAACCGGTCCTCGCGCCCAACCGCGCGAAGCGGCTCTACATCATTCTCGGCACGGTCGTCGTTGTTCTGCTGCTCGTGTATGGCGCGTTCGCGCTTGCGAACAGCGGAAAGGAGAAGACCGACGACGCGCAGGTCGCGGCAGACATCGTCTCGGTGGCGGCGCGCGTTCCGGGGCAGATCGTCGCGGTACACGTGACGGAGAATCAACCGGTGAAGGCAGGCGCGCTCATCGCCGAGCTCGATCCGCGCGATGCGCAGGTGAAGGTGGCGCAGGCGGAGGGCGAGCTGGAAACGGCGCGCGCGCAGGCCGCGGAAGCGGAAGCGAAGATGCGCATCACCGGAGCGACGGCCAGCGGCGGCTTCACCGCGGCGCAGGCGGCAGTCGAGAGCTCGCGCGAAAGCGTCGGTGCGCAGGCCAGCGCCGTGAACGAAGCGCGCGCCGGTGTGCAACGCGCGGAAGCGAACGCGCAGAAGGCCGCCGCCGATTGGGGTCGCGCCCGCGACCTCGGGGCGAAAGGCGACATCTCGAAGGCGCAGGTCGACAGCGCCCGTGCCGCGAATGAATCGGCGCAAGCGGATCTTGCCTCGGCACGCGCGCGTCTGCAGACCGCATCCAACTCCCAGCAACTCGCGGAAGCAAACGTGAAGGGTGCGCAGGGACGCTTGACGCAAAGCGCGCCTGTCGAAGCGCAGGTCAGCGCGGCGAAAGCGGCGGCCGATCTGGCGAACGCAAAGGTGCACACGGCGCAGGCCACCCTCGAAGCGGCGCGCCTCGCGCTGTCGTACACGAAGATCACCGCGCCCGCGGATGGCATCGCGTCGAAGCTCGCGGTTCACGTCGGCTCACTCGTCTCCGCGGGTCAGGCCATCGTGCAACTCGTCCCGCGCTCGACATACATCGTGGCGAACTTCAAGGAGACGCAGGTCCACTCGATGAAACCGGGACAGCGCGTGCACATCAAGCTCGACGCCCTCGGCGGCGAAGAGTTCGAAGGTGAAGTCGCGTCACTTTCCGGCGGCACCGGTGCGAGCTTCTCGCTGCTGCCGCCCGATAACGCCAGCGGCAATTTCGTGAAGGTCGTGCAGCGCGTTCCCGTGCGGATTTCGTGGAAGGGCCCCGCGAGCGATCGCATCGCCGTCGGCTCGAGCGCCGAGGTCGTGGTTTACACGAAGTAGTCTTCGCGCCAACGACCTCCTGGACCGCCGGCGTCCTCGCCCGCTGGGCGAGCGGCGTCTTCGCCGCGCGCTCGCGGACGGCGGCGGTCCATCACCGACGCGCTATCATGACGCGTCTCCACGTCCATGATTGTTCTTGTCGCCGATCGCCTCTCCGGCGGCGGGCGTATCGCCGCGCGCGGAGCTCTGTTTGCGATGCTGCTCGTCATCGCAACGACAACGGCCGCACAAACTGGCAGAGTTGCACACGAGCTGTGGGCCACGCGGACCGGCGATGATGCCCGCTGGTCGCGGCCCGAGCTCGACGACTCGGCATGGCGGCGCGTCGATCTGCTCTCCACGTGGCAGCAGCAGGGCTATCACGCTTACGACGGCATGGTCTGGTACCGGCACGTCGTCGTGCTCGGCGAGGAAGCGCGCATCGCCGCGCGCAAGAACGAGCTCGGGATGCTTCTCGGACCGCCTGTGTATGGCGGCTACGAAGCGTTCGCGAATGGCCGCCGAATTGGGCGTTCGCGCGGATGGGCGTCGTCGCTCGCGTTCGGATTCCCCGAAGTCTTTCGCGTACCGCGCGATGCCATCGGAAACGACGGCACGGTGATGCTTGCGCTGCGCGTGCGACGCGTCGGCTGGGCGTCGGATCTCGATCCCTCGAGCGCTCCCGTCAGCGGAGCTCTCACGCTCGATGCCTACAACGCTCTGGCGGATCGGCTGCACGCCCGCTGGGCGGATCGTCTGTTGAGCGAACTTCCGCTACTCGTGCTCGCCGCGCTTTTCGGATTCGCCTCCCTGCATCACCTCCTGATGTTCCGCCGCCGCCGCGAACAGCGCGAGCAGCTCTGGTTCGGCCTGCTGTCGCTCGCCTTCGCGATCAACACGTTCGCCAGCACGTACTGGATCTACGAGACGACCGTGAGCCGCGGAATCGCGGTGCGCGTGAGCGACATGAGCGGCCAACTCGCCGCGGCGCTGGCCATTCAATTCCTCTGGACATTCTTCTCGCGCCCGATCCCGCGGCTGCTTCGCGCGTACCAGATCTCGCAAGTCGCATTAGCGGCTTTCGTCGGTCTGTGGCCGGACCTTCGACTCGTCATTCTCAGCGGTACGGTGCGCTGGTTGTGGCTTCTCCCCCTGCTCGTCGTTTGCGCTGTGTTCGTCGTGCGCGAGATGCGGCGCGGTGATGCCGAAGCGCGCATCATCGCCGCGGGTGGCGTGATTCTGATCGTCGTCGAGGTGATCGAGCTCGCGCGGAACGTGCTCCATCTCTCTTCCAGTTTTTCCGTAGCGGCATTCGGCTTCGGCGCGCTGCTGGTGGCGATGAGCCTCGCTCTCTCCTTTCGCTTCCGCCGCGTCCACGACGAGCTCGATCGCTTGCGATTCCGCCTCGAGGATGAAGTGCTCGAGCGCACGCGCGACCTCGGCCAGGCGAGGGACGAAGCGCTCGCCGCCGATCGGACGAAGAGTGAGTTCCTGGCGAATATCAGCCACGAGATCCGGACGCCGATGAACGGCGTCATCGGCATGGCCGAGCTTCTGGCCTGCACCACGCTCACGGCGGAGCAGCGCACACACATTCAGTCCATCCAGTCCAGCGGACGCGCACTCCTCACTCTGCTCAACGACGTCCTCGACTTCTCACGCCTCGAGTCGAAGAGCCTCACCGTGGAACAGAGCCCGTTTCGTCTCAGCAGCGTCGTCGACGATTGCATTGAGATCATGGCCATCATGGCCGGTGGAAAAGGACTCTTGCTCAGGTCCTCCATCGCCGAAAGCACGACCGAGATGATCCTCGGCTATCAATACCGTACGCGCCAGGTGCTCCTCAACCTGCTGAGCAACGCCATCAAGTTCACGCCTCAAGGAAGCGTCGAGGTGCGACTGAGCTCCCGGCCATTGGAAGAAGGACGCATCGAAGTCCGCTTCTCGGTCGCCGACACCGGACCGGGCATCGCCGGCGCCGATCTCGATCGCCTCTTCATCGCCTTCCAGCAACTCGATGGCTCCTCGAGCCGCCCCCACGGCGGCGCCGGCCTCGGATTGGCTATCAGCAAGCGCTTGACGGAGCTCATGGGCGGCTCGATTACGCTGGAAACCGAACCGGGACGCGGCTCGACGTTTCACTTCACCATCGTCGGCGAGCCCACCACAATCGCGCTTCCTCACGCCTCCGACTCCACTCGACAAGCGCACGCGCACCGCCCCTTGCAAATCCTGCTGGCCGAAGATGACGCGATCAATCGAATCGTCATCCTCGGCATGCTGAAGCACCTCGGCTACGAAGCCGATTCGGTCGACAACGGTATCGACGCTCTGCATGCCATCGCCCGCGAAGCCTACGACGTCGTCCTCATGGACATCCAGATGCCGCGCATGGACGGACTCGAAGTCACCCGTCGCATCCGCAACGCCTCAGGAAACCAGCCCCACATCATCGCTCTCACCGCCCACGCCCTGGCCGGCGACCGCGAGCGCTGCCTGGCCGCGGAGATGAATGACTATCTGTGCAAGCCATTGAGCATGGGGGCATTGCAGGATGCGCTCGATGGGATTGCGCCGAGGGTGCGCACCTCGGGCGCTTCTAGCCTAGAATCGCCCGCGTGAGCACACAGGCACTCTCCGAGCAGCAACAATGGCTCGCGGAATTCGAAGCGGCGGCGCGTCGCCCCTTGCCGCTGCGGATGCGGTACGCCTTCATTCGCACGTACAAACCGGTTCTCGACGATGCTTCGTTCCGCGCCTTTGACACGATGGCGGATTACCGCACATGGTGCGAAGCGCATCTGCCGGAATGGCTGGGCTACGGGAGATGAATGGCCGGCGTGTTCGAGTATCGGCAGGCCGAAGAGATCCGTGACGTCTTCGCCGCGCATGGCGTCCGTTACCTCTTCATCGGAAAGTCGGGAGCGATCCTCCTGGGCTTTCCCGATACCACGCAAGACGCCGATCTCTTCGTCGACAAGTCACCCGCGAACTGCTCTGTGCTGGTGGCTGGACTGCGCACGCTCGGTTTCGCATTGACGGACGTCCAGGCCGCGGAGATTCTCCGAGGCAAGGATTTCGTGCAGTTGAAGAACGGCCCCTTCGACCTCGATCTGGTGTTCGCGCCTGACGGCATCGAGCACTTCGAGGACGCCTGGATGCGTCACGTCGACGTGGAGGGGTTCCCAGTCTGCCATCCTGACGACATCATTGGCAGCAAGCTCGCCGCGAATCGCGCCAAAGACCGGGAGTCCCTGCCTCGACTCCAGGCCTTCCGCGAGTATTGGCTGAGCCGCCGATGACCGGCATCCACCCGCGGCCGGCAAGATGCCGGCGGACCGGCAGTCTGGAAGCCTGCGCTCCATCAGCGAGCGATTGCGGCCAGGGATAGCGCGTGGTCAACATCGCGATTCCTGCATGGATTGGCAATCAGAATGCCAATCCATGCAGCTCTCCGAGAGTGACGATGTCGGATGGAGCGCAGGCATCCTTGCCTGCCGGTCCTCCGCCTTCCAGGCGGCGGCGAGAAGACGAAGCTCGCGACGCCGAGGACTTGCGGCAACGCTGAAGATTTCATGATCGTCGAAGTAGAGAGGCTCACGATCCACGCGGGTTCTTCATCGAGAGCGAAGCTGCTCGATGGCGGCATCGCGCTCCGTTGTGGTGGGAGCGAAGTGCGTGCTCTTTCCAAGGATCGTTGCCGCCGCACGATAGGCAAAATCGCAGCGGCGGTATTGAGCGGCGACCGTCGCGTCGGCGCTTCCGAAAAACGGAGCGGGGCGGCAATCGCTCAGTCGTTCCATGAGGCAGTCGAGTGCCGCCTGACCAAGCTCGACCAGCGCGGCGGCAGGAACTCCCACGGATGGATTCACGGTGAGATGGCCCCAGTCGTTGAGATAGGTCAGCTCGGCGAGCGCGGAGCAGAGAATCGCGGCACGCACGGAGGCCGGGATCGACTGGTACAACGTCTCCGTTGTCCGACGAAGTGCGAACAGAACGTGGTACGCGGTGAAGTCGGCGTGCTCGCGTATGTACGCACTTGCGGCGTTCTGCTCCTGCACGTCGAGCATCTCGCGATCCAGGATCGTGGACTCGAGGAGCGTTCGGCGCGCCACGGATTCTGCAATGAGCTCGTCGAGCATGTTGCCGATCACTTCGGAAACGTGAAGGCGGGCAATTCCTCCTGATCCGCCGCCGCGCGCTTTGCCGCCGGGCCTTTCGCCTGCGTGTTCCAGGCCTCGACCGCCTTCTTCCAATCGTCCCCCGGAGCCTTGTCGAGCGCCGGCTTGAACGCGGTGATCTTGTTCGCGGCATCGACTTCGAAACCCCATCGTACGGCACCGTAGACCGTGCCGGCATCCGTTCCGCGTCTGGCGATGGTGGCGGTGATGAACGACCAACTCAGGCTCGGAACATTCCATCCCGGCCAATCCCGCGTCACGGCATTCTTGAGAGGTTTCGGCGAGCTGCCCGGCTCGACGATTTTTTGCGCCGTGGCCTCGCCTGGTGGCGTCACCGCGTACGGTTTGTCGGCGTTGTCATAACCGATCCAGGCCCGCTTCGTGACGCTGTCGACCGACGATTGTTCTTTCGTGACGCGGCCCGACTGAATCTGTGCTGCCGGCAGCGCCCATTTTTTCTTCGCGTCCACGACCTTTGCCGATTGAACGAACGCGATCTCCGAGGAGTTCACCTTCTTGGCCTCGGGTACAAACGTGATGGCAATCTTGTGGTTGTACACGTCGCCTGCCTTGGCCGCGCTCATCGGAGTTTCGACGATGTCCCATTTCCCGTAGTCGTTGTTTCCGAGCGCCACGCGATTCAGCATCGGTTGCCCGCCTGATGCTCGTGTAACGGACTGCGAGCTCCGCGAACCGTCGGCGACCGCATGCGCCTCGCGCTCGAGTGCATCACCCGGCCGGCTGACGACAGGCGTCTGCGTCGCGGCGCCAGCGACATCATGATTCTGCTGCGCCACATGCGCCAGCTCATGAGCGAGGAGACCGCGACCCGTCGCTGTATCCGGACGGAAACGCCCGGTCCCGAACACGATGTCCCGGCCCATCGTGTACGCCTCCGCATCCACCGAGCGCGCCATCCGGTTCGCAGCATCGCCGGAGTGAACGCGCACGTTGCTGAAGTCGAAATGAAACGCACTCTCGAATCCCTGGCGCGTCCTTCGATCGAGCGCCGTCCCTCCCGATGGGATCAGGTCCCGAACGAGCGGCGCCCACGCACCGGTCGCATTCTGACCGGCGGTCCGTTTCTCCAACGCGCGTGCAGTCGGCATGCATCCCCCATCGCCACGATAGGTCCATCACGGCGCAGGAGCAAGGATGGCTGGATGGACAACCAACACACTATCGGCGCGGCTGCTGCTAACGATTTCATGATGCTCGAAGCATACGGGCGAGGAACTTCTGTGGACCGCTGGCGTCCTCGCCGGCTGGGCGAGCGGCGTCCCGCCGCTCGCGGACAGCGGCGAGACGCCGCTGTCCCAGCCCCCGAGACGGCGGCGGTCCGACACTCCCCTCGAGACGTTCATCACGCCGACGCGAACAACTCCACATCCTCCGGCCAAGCCAACGCCTCCGCGAACCCAGGCACTTCGAGCGACAACCACGGTGCGTGCACCGACACGAGATCCTGCAACTCACGCGCGAGCACCGCGCTCACCGTCTCGCCATCGAGCGCTGCCAGCCGCTGGAGCGTAACCACCTGCATCCGGGGAATCCGGGCCTCGAGATCAGCGAGGCGCAGCAACTCCGGAATCACGTCGATCACATCTGTGCCGAGCGCCTCCTCGACGACTTCCTGCGACCAGAAGTCCATCCCGAACGACACGACCTCCGACCACGGCACCGACAGCCCGTCACGCGGACCGCTCGCTTCCAACTCCCCTACCTCGATCCACCCGCGGATTTCGTCCGCGCTCATCGCGAAGAGCACCGAGAGGTCGGAGATTGAGTAGCCCGGACGAGGGGAGAGAAGTAGGGATCGAACGCGCATCGCCGTGGTCATCTTCGACTCCTTTACTTGTCTTGCGGATTCGATCCAACATCAACTATCGACGATGGAGTCTACATCAACGATAGTTGAAGATCAATCCGACGTGGCCGTCGAAGCAGAGATCTTCGGGAAGCGATTGCGCCAATTGCGCCTCGATGCCGGCTGGACCCAGGAACAGCTCTCCGAAGCTGCTGGCATTACCACGACCTATACGAGCGACCTTGAGCGCGGAACGAAGGTTCCTAGCCTTACAATCGTCCTGCGGATCAGCCGTGCACTTCGGATCTCGGTCGCCGAGCTGCTGCGGGATTTCACGACAGACGCTGTTCGGCGGATGAAGGTGTAGAGGGGTTCACGAGCAAGGCGAAGGCACGCTCGAATCTCGACACCTGATTATGAAAGACGAACTAACAGAGAAGCTCAATCGGCTGCTGCAGGCGGGTCGGAGTTCACCGAGGCGGAAGTGATCTACTTCCTGTCGAGTCCCGCAAGCTTCTCGATCGCAGCGAGGGTGACAAACAATTCCGCCTTCTGCGGTTCTATGCGGATTGGTCCGTCCATGCGGAAAAGGATTCCAGAAAGGGATTCGAAGACATCGCGCAACAACTGGCAGACGAGCCACATGACCTAACTGCCGACTCTAGAGAATCGGCCAAGGCCGACGCACAACTCGGGTTGATCCGTATGATTGCTCTTCGAGAGGAGATTCGAATCTACCTATGTCACTTCGGGCTAGAGAATCCCTTTGACAACGAGGCCGCATGGACAGCATTTGCCGCGAATCTCACGAATGTTCTTCAGGACCAGCCGATCAAGAATCCACACGAGAAGATCGAAGAGATACGGTATGAGCCCGCGCCGCAGGGTCCAGTCCTAGCGATCAGATTCACCGATGAACGTGGAACGGTGCGAAAACCTGTAGAGCATTGAATATCCTCCGGCCCCGAGCCTATCAAACGGATCGGAAACGAGGCGATTCCTCGACTCGCGAGGTGAATCCCAGGCCCGGTACGAACACACGATCTACTTCACCACCGCCGTTTCAACTCCCTCCCATGAAAGAGCTGCGCCGCCGCGAGCAGCGCGAGCGTGACCGCCGCGTATGCCGCGAGCACCATTGGCGTCGTCTTTCCGAACCATCCTCCGAAATCGAGTGACGGCGTGGCGCCTTTGTCGCTCAGCGCGATGTACCAGAAGGTGAGGAAGCCGACGATGAAGGTTTTCGGATTCGCGCTCACGACGCCGAGGGCGGTTGCGGCGGCGGCGGTGAAGAGGACGCCGAGGATGAGCGCGAGCGCGGACGTTGGGCGGAGGGCGATGCCGCGCGCGAGGGGGACGCCGAGGAAGGCGAGGGCGACGAGGAGGGTCGCGCCGAATTTCCACCAGACGAAGTTGGCGCGCAGGGAGGGGGACGCGAATACGAGCGCGGAGGTGCCGGCGCGTTTTTCGCGGCAGGCGATGTCGGCGAGGGCGATGGCGCAGGCGGCGAAGCCGAAGGGCAGTGTGCCGGTGAAGAGGGCGTTGGCGTCGGAGCTGAGTGCGGCGATCGCGAAGCCGATGATGGCGACGGCGGCGAGCGGAAACGCGGCGATGGTGGCGAGGGCGTCGGTGATCATCGAGCGCACGAGCGCGGGGATACCCGGCAGCGAGACGACGCGCTGACCGAGGCCGACGAAGAGGCGCGCGAGCGGTTTGGAGATCAGGTTGAGGCGGCCGAGCCAGCTGCGGCGCGATTTTTCGTTCGGCATGGAGCGCACGCGCGCGGGATCGAAGCGGTGGAAGAAGAGGCGCGCGACGGCGAGGAGGGAGAGCGGCCAGAGCGTGGCTCCGATGCGCGGGAGGACCCACTGCCACGTGGCGATGACGCCGGGGAAGATCAATACCGGTTTCTTCGCATCGAACGACGACGCACCGATCGACATCGCGGTCGTGTGATACAGCGCCTTCATCTGCTGGAGCAGCAGGCCCATGCCGGAGACGTCGAAGTAGGGCGCCCACGATGCGCCGAGGCCTTTTTCGAGCGTCGACACGACGGCGCCCATCAATCCGACCCAGAGAAAGAAGTAGAGGACGTCGCCGAATTTCGAGCGCAGCAGCGGCGTGCATTCGAAGAGGATGGCGATCGCGGAGACGAAGACGAGCGGCGGCGGGAGCAGCAACAGATATTGCTTGGCAAAGACGAGCGGCTCGAGCGGAGCTTCGCCGCGCACGATGACCATGGCCATGGCCGTGATCATGTAGCCGAGAGTGAAAATCGTGAGGAAGACGAGATTGCCGGCGAACTTGCCGAGGATGTATTCGCCGCCGCGCATCGTTGTCGAGGCGATGACGTAACCGCAGCGCGAGAGGACGTCGCGGCGCAACGCATTCGAGATCACGTAGAAACCGAAGAGGCCGAGGAAGATCGTGCCGATGAGCGCCGTGCCCATGCCGATGGCGGCGGAGTTGTTGAGCGCGCGCTGGCCATCGATGACGATGAGCGCGCGGCCGGTCGACGGCTTCGGGATCCACAGGTACGGGATGAACGACAGCAGCAGGAAGACGACGGCGGTCGACGGGCGACGCAGCCGGATGAGGAAGTCGGCGCGAATGATTGCGCCGAGCCGGTGCAGACTTCCGCTCATGCCACGGCCTCGACGGCAGGCATCTGCGACGCGCCGCCTTTCATGACGAAGAGGAATGCGTCCTCGAGCGTGGGATCGGCGAGCGATGCACCCGGCACGGGACGCACCGCCGAGACGACGCGCGCGTGCACGCCGTCGGACTTTCGCACCGCGCCGGAGACGTGCATCGTGCGCCGCATCTGATCGAAGGTGTCCGATGAGACGATCATCTCCCACACGCTTCCCTCGGCCTCGCGCATCAGCGCCTCGGGGGTCGCCAGCGATACGAGCACGCCCTCTTTCATGATGGCGATCTCCGTGGCGATCGATTCGACGTCGGAGACGATGTGCGTGGAGAGAATAACCAGCCGCGCCATGCCAAGGTCGGAGAGGACGTTGCGGAATCGCACGCGCTCCTCGGGGTCGAGGCCCGCGGTCGGTTCGTCGACGATGACGAGGTCGGGATCGTTGATCAGCGCCTGAGCGATGCCGAGGCGCTGCTTCATGCCGCCGGAGAATCCGCCGACGGCGCGGTTCGCGGCGTGATGGAGGTTGACCATCTCCAGCATCTCGCCGACTTTCGCCTTCGAGCGGACGCCTTTGAGCGCGGCGAAGTAGCCGAGGAACTCGCGCGCGGTGAGGTTCTCGTAGACGCCAAAGTCCTGCGGCAGATAGCCGAGGCGCGGACGCAGCGCGTCGGGATTGGCGATGACGTCGGTGTCGCGGAAGAAGATGCGGCCGCTGGTCGGCTTCGTGACCGTGGCGATCATCTGCATCAGCGTGGTCTTGCCAGCGCCGTTGGGGCCGAGAAGTCCGAGCACGCCGCCGGAGATGGAGAGCGAGACGTCGCGATTGCCGTAGTTGCCGGAACGAAAACGCTTGGAGACCGATTCAATGCGCAGCATGGGGCGGTATACGACGCATGCCGCGCGATGTTGCGGCCGCGTTGGGGCGGTTGTCGGTTGTCAGTTGTCGGTTGTCCGGGAGTTCTTGAATGGATCGAGGGCGCGTTTCCGTCATCCTGAGCCGGCCCGGCCGGCAGCGTCGGTTGGCCAAGCCTGCGTCACGCCTTTCGATCTGAATCGCCGGCCTCGCTGAGAGGGATGACATCTTCGATGTCATTAGAAGCCGCGTAGACGGCGAAGGATCTCAAGTTACGTAGCTTGAGATTCTTCGCTCACGCCCATCCGCCCACCTCGCGCAGAATGACGGGACATTTCTCGACGCGCAGACCTGCGAGCTTCGCGGACAACTGACAACCGACAACCGACAACCAATTCTCACCTTCCGCGAATCGCGCCGGGCTTGCCGGTGACGCGGCGGAGGATGCCGGTCTGGCCGAGGTGATAGCCCTCGTGGACGGAGAACTTGGTGAGCAATGTCCCCATCGTCTCGGTTGGATCGTTGCCGGGGCTGAAGGGCGCGGGTTGAGCGTAGAGCTCGTCGGTGGCGGCGGCGATGCCGGCGATTATGCGTTCGGTCGACGTATAGAACGCCTGCACGATCTCGTCGAACGGCGCGATGATCGAGGTGTCGACGAGGTGTGTGCAATACGACGCCGTCTGCGCTTCAGGAAAGACCGGCTCCTGGCCGAGGATCGGCAGAACGCGGTTTCGGATGCCGACGATGTGTCCGACGATCCAGTTGATGTGCGTGCCGTCGGGCACGGCGCGCACGAGGCTGTCTTCATGGGTGATGCCGTCGAGGTTTCTGCGGGCGATGCCGTCGAGCATCCGCACTTGCCGGGTCAGGGTCTCCGAAAGGGCGTTGGCCATGAGTTGTCTCCTCCGTGGCGGCGATAGTACGATATCGTAGTAAATCCAGTTGTTACGAAATCGTAATATGCCACTGACCTACCTCTCCCCTCTCCATCGCGCCACACGCCAGATCGGTCTCTGGTTCGAAGAGCGGCTCACCGAGTTCGCCACGGCCGAGGGACATATGCTGAGTTACCTCATGCCGTATGGCCCGTGTCCGGTGTCGGAGCTCGTGCGCGTGTTCGGGCTCAAACACTCGACGATGACGAGCATCCTCGATCGCCTCGAGGAGCAGGGACTGATCGAGCGCACCGCGAATCCGGACGACGGGCGTTCGCTACTCGTTGGATTGACCAAGAAGGGGCAAAAGGCGTCGGCGCGGGTCGATGCGCTGGTGAAGGAACTGGAAAGTGCGATCGACTCCGGCGTGACGAAAGCGGACCTCGCGGGATTTCAGAAGGTGATGGCGGCGGTGGAGAAGGCGACGGGAGTGGAAGTCGCGAAGAGGAAGTGACTCGCCACACACAACTCGTGTCCTCCCGAGCGTAGCGAGGGACCTGGGCGGGCGGGGGCGCGTTGCACGTTCCTCGTGCCGATCAACCCCCAGGTCCCTCGCTACGCTCGGGATGACAAGGGGCTGGAGGGGCGCGACGACTACTTCTTGATTGGCAGCCTCGCGCCGGCGGGATCGACGGACGCCATACGCGGCATCGGAACCATGTTGCCGTTGTTGCCGCGGCCTCGCTTCTGGATCGGCATGCGCGTGTAGACCTGCGTCGAGAGGATCGACGCGTGGCCGAGGATTTCCTGGACTTCGCGGATGTCGGTGCCGGAGGAGACGAGGTTGGCGGCCATCGTGTGGCGCAGTGAGTGCGGCGTCACGTGGCGCTTGATCTCGGCGAGGCGGACGTGCTTTTTGAAAATGTTCTCGATCGAATAGATCGTGAGGCGCGTTCCGGAGCGTCCGACGAAAAGTGCGGGGGTGCTGAGCGTGCGATCGCCGCGGAGCTCGAGGTACTGTCGCAACGCGTCGACGACCGCCTCGGGCGCGAGTGTGACGGCGCGGCCGCGCGTCGCACGGCCGGTGATCTGGATCTGGCGGCGATCGAGATCGACGTCGGAGACGTTGAGCGCGACGAGCTCGCCGATGCGGATGCCGGTCGAGAAAAGCAGCTCGAGGATGACGTTGTCACGGACGGCGCAGAAATAACGGTTGCGGCTTCCCGCGGAGTGATCGCGCGAGGAGGCCAGCTCCTCGACCTGTTCCTTCGGCGCGGCGAGGAGCGCGCGGACTTCGCGCTGCGAGAGCACGGTCGGAACGCGGTTCTCGATCGGCTTGCGGATTTTCAGCTTGCGTGCCGGTGACTCGGCGACGATGCCCTGTTCCTCGAGAAATCGGAAAAAGACCTTCAGCGCGGCGACCTTGCGGCGCACGGAAGTGTCGCGATACGGACCGCCGTCGAGCTTGACGAGGTATGTCTCGAGATCTTCGGAGGTGATCTCTACCGCCGGGGTGTCGGTCATGTGCATGTGAAACTGCACGAGGTCGGACTGATACGCCCGGAGTGTCCGTTCGGACAAATTCCGGACGGTGTGACCATGCTCGAGGAATTGAGCGATCGCCTGCTGCACGTTCATAGTCATGTCACTTGGATGCCGATTTTTGCTGAGGGGGGCCGGGTCGAAGTCTCAACCGGGGTCAGGTTTTTGTCAAGAAATTATTTGCGCAGCTCTTATGCTGCAAAAGCATTAAACTCCGACACTTAGAGGGATTCACTTGCGCGGTCTTCGTCTTTTCGTGCGGCCCATCGAGGCCGCGGATCACCAGGATGTCGAGGCATTTCTTGCTCGTGAGTTGGCGGTTGGCGGTTGGCGGTTGGCGGGAGAGAGGGCCATGGCCCTCGGTTCTCTCCGATCAACCGGCGCTGAAGGACAGTCAATGGCTGATCCTTCGCCGCCAACGCGCGTCCCGGCATGCGGTCTGCTCGGGAAGCTCCTCGGCGACATCGTCGCCGTCGTGTGGCTGGAGACGATCGACGACGCGTTGCGCGTCGATGACGTCGTCGTGGCGAGTGCGCTTCGGAGGAAATGGATCGGGCGCGTGATGATGCGCGAGGTTGAGCAGCTCGCCGCGAAACTGGATCGCCGCCGCGTGGTCGTCGAAGACGCGCGCGACGCGCAGGAGTTTTTTCGCCGCACGGGTTTCGAACGGGAGGGTGAGAGATGGATCAAGGTCGTGTCGTAGTCACACTCTTCGCAGCGGCGGCAATCGTCGCCGGCTGCGCGCAGCCCGCATCAGAGAAGGCACCGGAGCCGGAAGCGCTTCCGCTCGCGATCGTCACGCCGAAGATTCAAACGATCGACGAAGCGCGTCTTCTGTTGCGTCAGGGTCAGAAGGACGATTACGCGCGCGGCCTTGAGACGCTCTCGCATTCGACCGACGAGACCACGCGCCGCCGCGCGCTCGCGCTGTACGGACTCTGGCTCTTCGACGAGAAGCGCTTCGCCGAAGCGATTCCCGCGCTCGACGCCGCGGCGACGGCCTATCCGGAGGTCGCGCCGTTTCTGCAACTCCGCATCCTCGAAGCCGACGTCGCACGCGGCGACTTCTCGAACGCCGCTGCCGTCGCCTCGGAGATCATCGCGCTCGGCGACACATCGGCGGCGACGGTCGCACGCCTTCGCCTTCCCGCGATCGACGCGCAGAGCGGCGACGCCGCGGGCACCGACGCCGCGTTCCAGCAGGCGATGCAGGTCCCGATCGACGAACTCACCGAGGCGGACTTCGTGGCGATGGGCAATGCGCTGGCGAAAGCAGGCCGCTCCGATCTCGCGGCGCGCGCGCGGATGCATCTGCTCAACGACTACACCCAGGGTCGCTACACCGAACAGACCTACGGACAGTTGAAGAACGAGATCGACGCATTGACGATCGAGGCAAGACTGGCGCTCGCAGCGAAGCTGTCGCGCGCGGATCGCTACGATCAGGCGCTGGAGCTCTTCTCGAAAATCCCCGAGGGAGCGGCGGAAGTGCGTCCCACGCGGCTGCGCGCGCTGTTCAACTCGCGCAACTACGATCAGATCCTCACCGAAACGAAAGACGTCGACCTCGGCGATCCCTCGCTCATCCTTCTCCGCGCACGCGCTGCCTGGCGCAATGACCGGCAGCAGGAGTTGCTCGCCGGATTGACGCAAATCGAAACGCAGTTCCCTTCTAGCCGTGAAGCCGCCGAGGCGAAAGTGCTGCGCGCGAAGTACTACGTGACCGACGAGATCGATTACGCCAAGGCCGTCGCCGATCTTTCGAAAGCGATCGACGCCGGCGCCATGGGAGCCGACGGCGAGAACCTCTGGAACCTCGGCTGGACCTACACGCTCTGGCGTAAAAGCGACGAAGCGCTGAGCACGTACGCGCGCTACATCGCCGCCTATCCCGACGGCGACTGGAAAACGAACTCGCTCTTCTGGTCCGCAAAGATCCTCGACCGACTCGGTCGCACCGCCGAACGCGACGCAAAGGCGGCGCAGATCGTCGCCGAATATCCGTTCAGCTATTACGCATACCGCGCCAAAGAGCTCTGGCCCACAAGTAACCAGCAACCAGCAACCAGCAACAGCTTTCCGGACCTCGACGCGGAGCTCGCGAAAGTGAACGAGCCGCGCCTGGCAACCGTGCGGGAATTGCTCGAGATCGACCTACCCCGCGCCGCGGCGCGCGAGATGAAACTGCTCGCGGCCAGGTACGCCGACAACCCCGGCGTGCAGTTCATGCTCGCCGACGTTTACGTGCGCGGCGGCGAGCCATTCAAAGCGAACGGCGTGTTGCAGCGCGTGTTCCGTCCGTTCGTGCGCCACGGCGGCGCGAACATTCCGCCGCGCTTCTGGCAGATCCTCTTCCCGCTTCCGTACTGGGAAACGATTCGCACCGAAGCGCAGCGGCGCGGCCTCGATCCTTATCTGGTCGCGTCGATCATCCGTCAGGAAAGCGGATTCGAGCCGTCAACGGTGTCGAACGCCGGCGCGGTTGGTCTCATGCAGATCATGCCCGAGGAGGCCTCACGCATCGCCGCAGCCGCCAGCCTCGACAGTGTCACGCGTGACGACCTCTTCGATCCGGCGAAGAACATCGCCGTCGGCGCCGCCGAATACTCGCAGAAGCTCGCGCTCATGAACGGCAATGCAACGCTGGCCATCGCCTCCTACAACGCCGGCGAAGCGGCGGTGCAGCAATGGGCGGCCAAGACGCCGATCGATGACAGCGATCTCTTCATTGAGTCGATCCCATACGCCGAGACGCGACTGTATGTAAAGACAGTCACGCGCAACCGCTCCGAGTATCGGCGGATCTACGAAGGCAGCGAAACGCGGGCGTCGAAGTAAACCTCGCGAAGCGATTGCGGTTCTGTGTAGGGACGGCCGCCCCCGGCCGTCCGTTCGCGCGCCAAACGAAAACGTCATCCGGAACGCGCCTCGTTCTGCTTGCCGGCCGAGGGCGGCCAGCACTACACAGAAGCGCAATCGCTTCGCGAATTGCCGTGAAACGCGCGGCCTCGGTCCCTCACTACTCATGTGTTGGCACATTCATTGGAGAACACGCGATCGATGAGAACGAAACGGAAAACGTAAACGGAGTCGATTCAACCCCGGATCGATTCGGATACCGGCGGACAATATGAAGTCAGCAGAACGACGTAGCATCCTCCTCCCCTCCCTCCTCCTGTTCATCGCCGCAACGGCGAACGCGGCAAACAATCAGCTCGTGTTGAAGCATGGAACGCCGAGCGAACAGACCGTCGAATACAAAGGAGTGGTCGATCTCGCCATCGATCCCGGGTTCGACGGCGCGAAGGTCGCCGTTTCCGTCGACGGCCAGCAGGTGGCGGCCGGGGTTCTTTCGCCCTATCACGTGACCGTCGATTTCGGTCCGACACCCGTGCAGCACAAGATCACGGTCACGGCAACCTCGCCGCACGGCAAATGCACGCGATGGACGGAGACGATCAACGAAGGCAACCTTCCGCTGAGCGTCAACGTGAAAGCGATCGATGCAGCCAGCGGTCTCTTCGAAGCGGAGACGACGGCGCCCGCCGATGATCCGATTGCCATCATTCAACTGTGGGACAACGGTCAGGTCGCCGCGGAAGTGACGCAGGCGCCTTATCGCTTCACCGTACCGCCGCAGATCCTGGCGACGGGGTTCGTGCAGGTCACGGCGCGCACGAAATCAGGAGAAGAAGCGGCCGACTTCTGGTCGCCCGCGGGAAACGTGCACGTCGGCGAGCTGCAAGTTCGCACCGTGCCGATCTTCGTCTCCGTCGTCGATCGCGACGGCGTTACGCACGACAACATCGACCGTTCGCTTTTCCGCGTTCTCGACAACGGCGCGGAAGCGAAGATCATCGAGTTCGGCAAAGCCTTCGATCAGCCGATCTCCATCGCGCTGCTCCTCGACTCCTCGGCGAGCATGACCGACTCGATGAAGCGTGCGACGAAAGCAGCATCCGAATTCGTGCAGCACGCGCTCAAACAAGGCGATCGTTGCAGCGTGACCGCGGTGCAGGATGTTCCGCGCCGCAAGCAGCCGCTCACCGACGACCGCGAAGCAATCGCCAAGGCGCTCGACGGCATCACTCCCTCGGGACGCACGGCGCTCTACGACTCCGTGGCCAGCGCGATCCGCGAGCTGCGCGACGAGAAGAACCGCCGCGCGATCGTGCTGCTCACCGACGGCGACGATACAACGTCAAACTGGTCGTTCGAAGAAACGGAAAACCTCGCTCGCGAAGCGGGGATCCCGATCTATTTCATCGTCTACGAAGGCGAGAATGAAGCGCGCAACCTCGACCGCCTCAGCTACATGGCCACGCAGACGGGCGGCTTCGTGGCCACGGCGACGCAGCAGAACCTGATGGCCCGCTACGACGAGATCGAGCGCGACCTCCGCGCGCAATTCGCCATCACCTACCAAGTCTCCGACTTCGGCAAATCGAACGAATGGCGCAACGTGCGCGTACTCGTGAACTCGCCGAAGCTGACGGCAAGGACGATCAAGGGATACTTCACACCGTAGAAAGGCAGGGGCTGGGGGCTAGAGGCTAGAGGCTGGCCTCGCTCCTAACCTCCAGCCTCCAGCCCCTAGCCCCTAGCCCCTCAGCCGCAGCAACTACAATCGCGCCTTCATGGAGCGCCACGACCCCCTCATTCAACAGCTCCGCGCCCGTGTCGCAGGCGCACCTTTCTTCCCCCGGCTGATCTCCGAAGAGCGGCTCGACATCACCGGCGCGACAGTCGAAGGACGCGCGCTGATCGTTGCGGCGCTGCAGGATCAGCATCGGCGTCCGGTCGCGGTCATCACGCCGGGCGATTCCGCGGTCGCGGACTTCGAGAGCGCGCTGCGGCTCTTCCATCGCGATCCGCGATGCGTGTCGGTGTATCCCGCGCCGTCGCTCTCGCCGTATCAGGATGTCGCTCCGTCCCTCGGCGTCGTACGCGAAGAGATCCGCGCGTTGGGGATGCTCCTCGACGGCGCGGCCGACGTACTCGTCGTTCCCTCACGGGCGCTGTTTCAGCGACTGCCGCGCGCCGAGGACTTTCGCGGACGCATCGTCCATATCGCCGAGGGGGACGAGTTGGAGATGCACGCGTTGTTGCAGCGGCTCGTCGAGAACGGATTCGTGCGCACGGACCTCGTCGGCGAAGCGGGCGAGTTCGCGTTTCGCGGCGGCATCCTCGATCTCTTTCCGCCGAACACGCACGCGCCGGTACGCGTCGAACTCTTCGGGGACACGATCGATTCACTGCGCTGGTTCGACGTCGAAACGCAACGCTCCGAGGATGAGACCGGACCGATCACGGTCTATCCGATGTCGCACTTTCCGATCACGAAAGAGACGCGGCAGCGGTTGGCGAAGCGACTGTCGCTCGACTTCATGGAGCCGCTCTTCAAGCGCGATCTCGCGGAGAAGATCGAACGCCTGCAGGAAGGCGGGACGTTTTCGGGAATCGAGCACTATCTGCCGGTCGCCGTCGAAAGCTCGACGTTCGCCGACTACATCCGCGACTGGGACTGGATCGTCGTCGAGCCCGACCAGATCACGACCACGATCGCCAAGTACGAGACGCTGCTGCGCAACGAATACGAAGCCGCGGCGGAGAAAGGGCACGCCGCCTATCCGCCGGAGAAGCTCGTCGCGCCCGGTCCGGACGTGCTCGCGGCTCTCGGAAAAGCGCGGCTCTCGTTCAGCGAAGTGCATATCGCGGGTGCGACGCAGGAGCTGCGCATTCACGCCGGCCCGACCGATCGCTACAACAATCGCCTGAGCGACTTTCCCTCCGACGTCAAGCGCAGCGAGACCGAGCAGATCTTCTTCGCCGCGACGAAGGGCGGACGCGAGAAAGTCGAGCGCCTGCTCAAAGAATTCGACGTCCCCTTCTCCGAGAACGCGATCGGTCCCAACCTCACGATTACGCCCGGCCATCTCGCGCAGGGCTTCGTCTTCGCCGACCTCGGCATCACGGCCTGGTCGGAATGGGATCTCTTCGAACCGCCGACGTCGACGCGCATCGGCGGCAAGAAGCGCAAGTCCGAAGCTTTCGTCTCCGACCTGCGCGACCTGAAGACCGGTGACTACATCGTCCACGTCGATCACGGCGTGGGCCGCTACCTCGGGCTGCAGCGCATCCCTTTCGGCACCACCGAGCGCGAGGTGATGCAGATCGAATACTCCAGCGGCGGCAAGTTGCTGATGCCGATGGAGAACCTCAACCTCATCCAGCGCTACACCGCGGGTGAGGACGCGCAGCCGCAGCCTCGACAAGCTCGGCGGCACGTCATGGGCGCGCACGAAGGCCTCGGTGCAAGCAAGGCGATGCGCGACATGGCCGACGAGCTCCTGAAGCTCTACGCCACGCGGCAGATGGTGCACGGCCACGCGTTCGGCAAGGACTCGCCCTGGCAGTTCGATTTCGAAGACGCCTTCGAGTTCGACGAGACCGAAGACCAGATGTCGGCAATCGAAGACGTGAAGAGCGACATGGAATCGCGCAAGCCGATGGATCGCCTGCTCTGCGGCGACGTCGGTTACGGCAAGACCGAAGTCGCCATGCGCGCCGCGTTCAAGGCGGTGATGGACGGCAAGCAGGTGGCCGTGCTCGCGCCGACGACGGTCCTCACGTTCCAGCACTACCGCACGTTCCTCCGCCGCTTCGCGTCGTTCCCCGTCACCGTCGAGCTGCTGACGCGCTACTACTCCGCGAAAGAGTTGAAAGAGATTCTGCGCAAAGTCGAAACCGGCGAGATCGACATGATCGTCGGCACGCATCGCCTGCTCTCGAAGGACGTCAATTGGAAAGACCTCGGCCTGGTGATCATCGACGAGGAGCAGCGCTTCGGCGTCGCGCAGAAGGAACGGCTCAAGTCGATCAAGAAATCGGTCGACGTCCTGGCCATGTCGGCGACGCCGATTCCGCGCACGCTGCACATGTCGCTCGTCGGCATCCGCGACATCTCGATCATCGAGACGCCGCCGAAGGATCGACTGGCGATTCAGACCGCGGTCGTGCCGTTCCAGGACGACTTCATCCGCGAGGCGATCGAATTCGAAGTCGGCCGCGGCGGGCAGGTCTTCTTCGTCCACAACCGCGTCGAGTCGATCTATGGGATGAAGGAGTTCCTCGAGCGCCTCGTTCCCGGCATTCGCGTGATCGTCGGCCATGGCCAGATGGACGAACGCGAGCTGGAAAAGGCGATGCTCGCCTTCATCACGCGCGAATACGACGTGCTGCTGGCCACGACGATCATCGAGAACGGCATCGACATCCCGGCCTGCAATACGATCCTCATCAATCACGCCGAGCGCTTCGGCCTCTCGCAGCTCTACCAGCTTCGCGGTCGCGTCGGTCGCAGCGACCGTCTCGCGTTCTGCTACCTCCTCGTGCCGAGCGATCGCGTGCTCACCGGCGACGCGCGCAAACGGCTCGCGGCGATTCAGGAGTTCTCTGATCTCGGCGCCGGATTCCGCATCGCCGCACGCGATCTCGAGATCCGCGGTGCCGGCAACATCCTCGGCGGCGAGCAGTCGGGCCAGATCGCGGCGGTCGGCTTCGAGATGTACACGAAGCTGCTCGAGGAAGCGGTCCGCGAGATGAAGGGCGAGCGGATCGAGGAAGAAGTCCAGACCTCGATGAACCTCGGCGTCGACATCTACATCCCGCACGAGTACATCAGCGAAGAAAACCTGCGCATGACCTTCTACAAGAAGATCGCCTCGGCGTCGACCGAGGAGCGCCTGTCCGACATCCGCAACGAAATGCGCGACCGCTTCGGCGCATTGCCGGCGAATGTCGAGAACCTCTTCCGCTTCGTCCACGTGAAGTGGTTCGCGCAACAGCTCGGCGTCATCTCCATCGTCCGCGATGGCGCGCGCGGAATCGTCAAGCTCACGCCCGTCGCGAAAGTCGATCCCAACAAGCTGCTCCACTTCATCAGCGAAAACCCGCAGGCGAAGTTCTCGCCGAACGGCGTGCTGTCGTTTCCGCTGCAGGAACACGGTCCCGAGGTCATTGACGCGATCGAAAGGTTGCTGCAGGCGATTGCGACTCCATAGTCCCTGTCATCCCGAGCGTAGCGAGGGACCTGGGGGACAGGGTGGCGCGTTGCTCATGGCCGCAGTCAACGCGCCGCCCTCCCGCCCAGGTCCCTCGCTACGCTCGGGATGACAGAAAGCCCCATGCTAAACTTCGCCGGCCCAAGTTGATGCTCGCCCGCCGCGTCGCGATCTTCCTGCTCGTCCTTGTAGCCTTGCTCTCTGCCTGCAAGCGGAAGGCGGCTGTTCCGCCGGACGTCATTGCGCGCGTGAATGAGCGGATGCTCACGCTCGAAGACTTCAAACGCTACCTGGTCCGCAACTCGGGAACGGATCTCTCCCAGCTCAATGCCGAGGTCGCGAGCGCGATTCTCGATCAGTTCGTCGAAGAGATCATTGTCTCCGAATACGCGGCCTCGCACGGCGTGGAAGTACCCGCGGAAAAGATCGCCGCGGCCGTTCGCACTGAGGCGGGCGCGACCGTGGTGGAGAAACGCGATGAAATGCGTCGTGAAAAACTCCTGACCGACCTCGCCGCGAAGAGTGCCGAGCCGTCGCAGTCCGAGATTCAGGACTTCTACACCGCGCACGAGGGTGATTTCCGCAGCAGTGAAGAGGTGCGCGTGCGGCAGATCCTCGTCCATGACGAAACGCTCGCCAACGACATTCAGAAGCAGCTCAAGGCCGGCGGCTCGTTCGCCGATCTCTCCAGCCAGCATTCCAAGGCACCGAACGCGAAACGCGGCGGCGAGATCGGCTTCGTGAGCCGGGGCGAGCTGCCGAAGATGTTCGAGGAGCAGATCTTCCGCCTGCAGCCGGGGCAGATCAGCGACGTCATCCGCACGGACACGACCTTCCACATCTTCCAGGTCGACGAGCGGCGTCCCGCCGGGATGCTCGACCTTCAGGCCGCCACGCCGGTGATCCTGACGCGCATGCGCGAAGAGGGAATCCGCGAGCAACTGAACGCGATCGTGGCGTCGAGCCGCCGCGAGATGAGAATCGCCATCCTGACCCGTCGACTCCCCTTCCGCTATACGGGAACCCTCCCGAAGTCCGAAGACGAATAAATCGCCCCGTAACTTGTTCTTCAGCCAGCACGTCTCAACCCGAGGCACATCATGAAAAAAACCGTCTTCGCCATTGTCATCTCGCTGACGGCGCTCAGCGCTTCCGCCGAGCTCCTCGAAGGAATCGTCGTCCGCGTCGGTGACCGCATCGTCACGCGCACGCAGTACGAGAAACGCCTCCACGATCTCTACTCGGAGATCGAACAGCGCGGCGCGCCGGAAAAGGTCGCCGAGATGAAGCAGGAGGCCAGCAAGAATCTGGTCAATGAGCTCATCAGCGAGCTGCTCATCAAAGATCGCGCGGACCGCCTCGGCATCACGGTCACCGAAGCCGAGGTGAAGGACGCGGTCGGCAGGCTGAAGGAGCAGTACGGCATCAAGACCGACCAGGAGTTCGCGCAATCGCTCGCAACATCCGGTCTCTCACGCGCGGACATGGAAGCCCGCCTCCGCGACACGCTGGTCACGAACAAGGTCTTCGGCCGCGAGCTCCGCAATCGTGAAGACCTCACCGATCCCGAGCTCCGCGAACGGTACAACCGTGAGAAGGAGCGCTATCGCCTCCCCGAGCGCGCTCACCTTCGCGAGATCGTGGTGCTGAAGCCCGAAACCGCCAGCAAGGTCGAGGAAGCGCGGCAGCACGCCACGGAGATCGGTCTGGCGGCGCACAAACCAGGCAGTGACTTCGCGAATCTCGCCTCGACGATGTCCGAGTCCGGCTCGCGCGACAAGGGCGGCGACCTCGGCGAAGTGGCGAAAGGCGATCTCGTTCCCGAGCTCGACAAAGCCGTCTTCTCCTCCGCCGCCGGATCGATCCTCGGCCCGATCGAAACGAAGTCGGCCTGGCACATCATGAAGGTCGAACAACGCCTCCCCTCCGAGGTGCCAGGCTTCGAGACCGTGAAGGACCAACTGCGCCGCGAAGCCAGCGACGAAACGTTCCAGCGCGATTACAAGGCCTACATCGAGAAGCTTCGCAAAGACGCGTTCGTGCAGATCAACGAACCGATGATCCCGAAGACGTAAACAGGTCAACAGGAAACGGGTAAGGGGGGACGCCTGCTCAACGGGCAAGCGTTCCCTGCGGCCTGTTCACTGTCTATTGCTCCTGTTCGGACGGGAAACGGTGGAGCGACCCACGCTCAACGAGCAAGCGTCCCCCGTTTACCGTCAACCGTTCCTGATCTACTTCTCGTATCGCGTTTCGCCTCAAAACGCTCCCTCGGAATCCCGCACTGCCCCCTCTCCGGTAGATTCCAGAGGCGCTCTTGACATCGCGTCGTAATCTCGACGCGTCATGAACAGACTCGCAAAAGTACCTCTCACGTTCGTCCACATCATGTCGGAGCCGCGGCCATGACCGATGTCATCTGCGATCTTCCTGTCGATGACCGGCCGCGCGAACGAATGTTCAAGCATGGGCCGGAAATCCTCTCCGACGCCGAGCTCTTGGCGATCCTTCTCGGCTCCGGCGTGCCCGGCCAGAACGCCATTCAGCTCGCGCGCGCGTTGCTCACGGACGGCATGACTGCGCTCAGCCGGCGCGAGTCGGGCTCGTTCCTCAACGTGCACGGCGTCGGACCGGCGAAGGCCGCGCGCGTGCTCGCGGCGGTCGAGCTGTCGCGGCGCATCGCCTCCGACCGTCCCGCTGAGCGCCCCGACTACAACCCACATACGTTCGGCCCAACGCTCGTCAGCGGCTACTCGCGCCATGCACAGGAACGGCTCGGCGCCGCCTTCCTCGATTCACGTCACGGCGTGATGTTCCAGCGCGAGATCTATGTCGGCACGATCAACAACGCGCTCGTGGCCACGCGAGACATTGTGCGTCACGGCCTGATCGAAAACGCCGCCGCCGTCGTCGTCTACCACAACCATCCCTCGGGCAACCCGCAGCCGTCCGCCGAAGACTTGCTCTACACCGACAAACTGAAAAACTCGCTCAGCCTCGTCGACCTCGAGCTCGTCGATCACATCATCATCGGCGCACACCGCTACTATTCGATGATGCACAAGGGATACTTCCCTCAAGCGCCGCGGAACATCCATGAGTGCGGCAGCAGAGGCACCGCAATCGAGCGTGGTTTTATGTAGCGCCGACCGCCCTCGGCCGGCCTATCCCGCGACGAGTGCTGGCTTCGGCGCGGCCGTTTCGCGACCGGCGTAGACCGGCGTCAGCCAGTTGAAGCGATCGGGGATCTCGCCGTTGATGTAGGCGAAGAACTCCTTCTGCAGGCGTTCCGTGATCGGACCGCGCCGTCCGTTGCCGATCGTAATCTTGTCGATCGAGCGGATGGGCGTCACTTCCGCGGCGGTGCCGGTGAAGAAAACCTCGTCGGCGATGTAGAGCATCTCGCGCGGAATCAATGTCTCCAGGATTTCGAGTCCGAATTCCTTCGCGATGCGCAGAATGCTGGAGCGCGTGATGCCGCCGAGGATCGAGGAACCGAGTGGCGGCGTGAAAACCTTGCCGTCGCGAATGACGAAGACGTTCTCGCCGGAACCTTCGCTCACGTAGCCATTCACATCGAGCGCGATTCCTTCGGAGTAGCCATCGATGGCTGCTTCCTGGCGGATGAGAATCGAGTTCATGTAGTTGCCGGTCGCCTTCGCGAGTGCCGGGAACGTATTGGGAGCCATGCGGTTCCACGACGAGACGCGGACATCGACTCCCTGCTCGATCGCTTCCGGTCCGAGATACTTGCCCCAGCGCCAGGCACCGATGGTGACGTCGACAGGGCAGGAACCGGGAAACACGCCGAGCGAATGAAAGCCGCGATAGACGACGGGACGCAGATAGCAATCGTCGAACTCGTTGGCCTGCACGATATCGATGCAAGCCTGGGTGATCTCGTCCATGGAGATACGGAAGCTCCATGCGATAGATCTTGGCGCTGTCGAAGAGACGGCGGACGTGCTCGGGGAGGCGGAAGATCGCGGGGCCGCGCTTGGTGTTGTAGCAGCGGATCCCTTCAAACAGGCCGGAGCCATAATGAATGGCGTGAGTGAAGACGTGAATCTTCGCGTCGGCGAAGTCGACCAGCCGCCCGTTCATCCAGACTTTTTTGACTTCTTCGAATGCCATTTGCGGAACCCTCCGTCGGGCGGCGAGACTCGGGTGAGTCGAAGGATGGACTTCGGCCGGAGTATAGGTGCCGCTGTTTTGCACTGTCAAATGCGAGAAGGCTGCCGATAAACTCCGCCGCGGATCATGAAACTCGAACGAAAAACTGCAGTCATCACCGGTGCCTCGAGCGGCATCGGCCGCGCTGTTGCCCTCGAAATGGCGCGCCGCGGCGCGAATGTCGTTCTCGCCGCGCGCCGCGCTGAGCTTCTCGAGAAGGTCGCCGAAGAGTGTCGTGCCTTCGGCGTGACCGCGACCGCGGTGCCCACCGACGTCACGAAACTCGAACAGTGTCGCAGACTCATCCAGATTGCGGGCGACGTCGACGTGCTCGTCAACAACGCCGGCTTCGCGATCTTCGACTCCATCGCCGAGGCACGCGAAGAAGATCTGCGGGCGATGATGGAGACGAACTACTTCGGCGCGGTGAATTGTACGCAGGCGGTGTTGCCGCGCATGCTCGCGCGCGCCAGCGGGACGATCGTCAACGTCGCATCGATCACCGGAATCATGGGCTTCGCGAGGATGGGCGGCTACTGCGCGACGAAGTTCGCCATGATCGGAATGACCGAGGCGCTGCGCGATGAAGTGCTCGACAAGGGCGTACGCGTCGCGCTCGTCTGTCCGGGTACGACCGAGACGGAATTCTTCGTCAAGGCCGAGCGCGGAAAGATGCCCGGCGCGTCGCGCCTGATTCTGGCGTCGACCGCGGAGCGCGTCGCACGCGCGGTCTGCAATGCCGCGGAAGACGGCGGCTATCGACGCATCATTCCGCTCTTCGCCGCAATCTTCATGCGGCTCAAGGAGCTCTTTCCTCGCTTCGCCCACATGCTCATGCGACGCGTCTCCGCGCTGTTCGAGCGGGGCTCACGGCGATGAAGCATCACCACGAAAGTCATCGTCTCGCCGCCGTTGTCTCGCGCTATCTGCGCAATCGCCGCGTGACCGTGATTCTCACCGCACTGATCCTGGCCATGTTCATCCGCCAGGCGCAGGTGGCGGTGACCTGCTGCAATTACACGCTGACGCGCATCGCCTTCACGCCCGGCGATGACGTCCTGCTCCGCTGCGGAGCCGCATACACCGGCATGCCGCTGCAACAGGATTGGTGGCGGCTCATCGCCTCGATGTTCATTCACGGCGGCGTGATTCATCTCGCGGCGAACACGCTCGCGCTTCTGCAACTCGGCTATCTGCTCGAAGGCCTGTTCGGCAGCGCGTCGGTCATCGCCTCGTTCTCGATCGGCGGAAGTCTCGCCGGCCTCATCGCCGTGACGTTCCCAGGCTCCGAGCGCGGCATGGTCTACGTCGGCGCCAGCGGCGCCATCTTCGCCATCGCCGGAACGCTGCTGGTCGGCCTCCGCCGCCTGCGCGCGATCGAGCACGGCGGCTGGCCCAATCGCCTCTCCTCCCGACTCGTCGGCTGCCTCGCCTTCAACCTCGTCCTCGGCCTCGCCATCTCCGCCCTCGCCACCTGGGCCGACCTCGGCTTCGCCATCGCCAACACCGCCCACGTCGCCGGCCTCGTCGCCGGCGTCCTCATCGGATTCGCCTTGCCGCTCAAACTCCACGAGAACGAGTTGAGTGAGCGTATGACGAGGATCGTGTAGCGCGGCGGCACAGCCATCGCGAGCCGATCGCCACACGAACCGCACTCCTAAATTTTCTTTTTCTCCATGTACTCCACGAGGTCGTCGTACAGGCCGCCGGTGTTGGCGAAGGTCGCGTAGTTTTTGGCGGTCGCGAACCATTCGCGCGTAGTCGGTTTCATTTTCTTGAGTGCGGCGAGGAAGTCGCTCTGTTGGAGCGGCCGCTGCTCGCCGCCGCGCATCGCTTCGTTGAGCGGGGCCTCGGTGGCGCGCTCGATCAGTTCGGCGAGGTCGGCGCCTGAATATTCGGCGGTCTTGCGGGCGAGGTCGCCGATGTTGATGTCTTTGGCGACGGGACGGTTGCGGAGGCCGAGGCGAAGGATCTCGAGACGCGCCGTCTCGTCGGGGGGCGGGACGAAGAGCACGCGATCGAAGCGGCCCGGGCGACGCAGGGCGGAGTCGACGTGCCACGGGGCGTTCGTCGCTGCCATGATCAGCACGTTGTCGTTCTTCGACGAGACGCCGTCCATCTCCGCGAGCAGTTGATTGACGAGTGATTTGCCCGGGCTGTGGCGGATTTGTTGCCGGCTCGCGCCGATCGCTTCGATCTCGTCGAAGAAGAGCACGGACGGCGTGCGCGAGCGCGCGGTCTGGAAGACTTCGGCGAGCTTGCGCTCCGATTCGCCGTAGTACATGTCGAGGATCGAATCGATGGTGATGTTCATGAACGCGGCGTCGCACTCGCCGGCGGTCGCGCGCGCGAGCATGGTCTTTCCGCATCCGGGCGGGCCGTACGTCAGCACGCCGCCGCCGACACGCTTGCCGTACTTGCGAAAGAGATCGGGCCGTTGAAACGGCACGATGATCTTCATGCGGATCTCTTCCTTGATGGTATCGAGTCCACCGACGTCGCTGAAGCGGAGTGTCTCGCGCGTGGGTCCTTCGATCGTCGCGCCGCTCTCTCCTCCCCCGCCTCCCTGGACGAGCCGCAACACGTTCGACGGCTGCTCCTCCGTCGCGGGCTTTTCGATCAGTGCTTCGGCCCGCGTGCGCGTGTCTTCATCCTTCAAATGCACGAGCGCTTCGCGTGCCGCCTCGGAGGCTTCGCTCGCGCGTCCAAGCTGCCCGAGGATCTCCGCGACTTGGAGCCACAAAAATCCGTTGTCCGGCGTTTGCACGAGCGCGCGCCGAAGAGTGTCGAGTGTCGAATTCAGGTCCAATCAGATCTCCTCACAACCAGGGGTACTTGCGGCGAAGGATGGCCTTCGTCACCGGCAGCGCGAACCAGGTGTACGCGCAGAACGCGAAATAGCTGAACGTCACGACGGTCGAGATCAGGCTCTTGTCGTCGAGCACCGCATGCGTCGTCGAGACGATCGCCCAGAGCGAGGCCACGACGAGAAGCTGCATGCCGACGCCGAGTCTCATCATCGCCAGTTGATACGACAGGAACGGCCGGTAGAGCGGATTCTTTCCCATCACGATCTGCGCGAGCCCCTGCAACGCGAGTCGATTCGACGGCTCGATGGACAGCGCCGTGCGGAAATGCTGCTCCGCTTCCTCGAAACGCCGGCGCGTGACGAGGATCGCGCCGAGGACGGCGAAGGAGTCCGCGTCCTGCGGATTGAGCGAGACCGCGCGGCGCGCGAGCTCTTCGGAAACCTTCCACTTCGACGGATGCACCTGATGCAGCAGCGCTGCGAACAGATGATGCGCGGTCTCATCGTCGGGATCGAGCTCCAGCGCGCGCTCGGCCCACTCCAGCGCTTCCTTCGGACGGCCGCAAAGACTGAGCACGCGCGCGTACATCTGAAAGAGCGATCCGTCGTCAGGATCGAGAGCAATCGCTTCGAGCAGGCTCTTTTCTGCCGCGGCGAATCGTCCCGCGGAGAACAACGCCGCGGCGTGCACGCGCCAGACCGCTGGCCATTCCGGCGCCAGACGGATCGCCTGCTCCGCGGCCGCGATCGCGGCGTCGTGATCCTCCGACTGCAAGTGCACGCGCGCGAGCGCGACGTAGCTGCGCGGATCCTCGGGGTCGGAGGAAACCTGATCGAGCGCGAGCTGATGCGCGCGCTTCACCTGACCGACGGACAGGAGCAAATCGACCTGCGCGAGCCGGCCGATCTCGGTCGTCGTCACTTCGCGATCGTCGTCACGACCGTCATCCGGCAAGCGGCACCCCGAGGAGCAGAAGAGAGATTCGCGCGGGAAGGAAGATCGAGATGGCGATGGTCGCGAGATAGCTCGGCAGGAGCGGCGCCATCGGTCCGCTGAGGAATTCATTACCGCGCACGTGCGGGCGCTGCATCGCGAAGAGCAGGCCGCCGAATGCGAAGTGAATCACGCGTCCGAGAATGATCGCGACCGCCGGTGCGGCGCCGAGGCGGAGGGCGATGCCGCCGACGACCACGAACGCGATCGTGCCGAGGAGACCGACGAGCAGCGATTTCGCCGCGAGGCCGCCGCGCTTCATCATCAGCGCGTTGTAGCAGGCGGCCAGCGAAGCCACGCCGCTTCCGAAGATCAACGCCAGATACGGAAGAAGGACCGGCTGCAGCAGCGGACCCTTCGCGCGGCGCGCATCGGGATGGCGTTCGAGGAGCGGACGCAGCGAGAGATCGCCCGCGGTCATGACTTGCGCAGCACCAATCGCAGGTCCTGCGGCGCGAAGAAGCGGTCGTTGATGGCGTGAATCACGCGCTGCAGCTCGGGCTTGTCAGTCTCGAGGATCGGAATCTTCGTTCCCTCGGGAAGCTCGTGTACGGCGCGAATCTCATCGATCGCGAAGCCATGCTCGCGCGCGAGCACCGTGAGCGCGGCGGGATGGCGCGGTGCGATATGCGTCGGATCGCGCCAGAACTCGGAGGCGCCCATGAGGATCGACTCTGCGTTCGGCGTCTCGATCATGAGCAGACCTCCCGTGCGAAGGACGCGCGCCGATTCACGGAAGAGCGCGAAGAGTGCATCGACGGGCAGGTGCTCGACGACGTGCATCGCCAGCACGGAGCCGAGCGAATCGTCAGCGACAGACGCGAAACACTCCGGCACCGCGGCGAGGGCGACATCGAATCCGCGCTGCTGCAGATCGGCGACCGATCGCTCATTTGTGTCGACGCCGCGCGCGGCGACGTTCGCTTCGCGGCACGAGGCCAGAAACTCGCCGCGACCGCAACCGACGTCGAGCACCGGCGCATGATCGGCCGCGAGTCGAACGTAATGCGCGACGTCCGCACGCACATGCGATTCGCCACCGCGCAGCGCGTCTTCGATCCGGCGATATAGCACGTCGGACGAAGGTGCCGGAACCATCGGATGGACGGCGTCGCGAACACGGACGGCCACGCTCTCGATCTTCTGATCGAGTGCGGCGATGAGCGCGTCGTTTCGTTTTGCAGCGGTCACGACGAGCTCGCGCAGCTTGCCGCTCTCCTTCGCAAGCGCGTCGGCGAGGTCGCGTTGCACGCCGTCGACGTGCGACAGCAGGTCGCGACGCACGGCGGCGACATCGCCGCGGAGATCGTCGAGAAGGTCGAGAAGGACGACGTTGAAATTGAGTTGGCGCTCGTGATCCGGCTCACTCGCGCGGCGGAAGAGCTTCCGCACGATGCGCAGAAACCACTCGTGACGCGACGGGCGTGGAGCATAGCGACGATCGTCGCGCCAAACCTCGCGCCAGCCATCGGCACCGGCCGGAGGAGCGTCGACGTAGCGGTCAGACATGCAGTTGGCAGTATGCAGTAGGCAGTTCGCAGGAGCGAGTGCGCGATCACAACCGCAAAACCAAAGGGCCGGCGGTTTGCGCCGGCCCTCGCGAGATCGTGATTACTCCGCGGCTGGTGCTTCCGCTTCCGGCGTCTCTTCGAGACGCTCCACACCCATCGGCACGACTTCGACCTGGATGTGCGCGGAGACTTCGCGGTGCAGGCGCACCTCGACGTCGTGCAGGCCGATGTTCTTGATCGGCGAGCCGAGCTCGATGCGGCGCTTGTCCACTTCGATGCCCTTCTCCATGAGCGCGTCCGCGATCTCGTTCGCGGTGACTGAACCGAACAGATGTCCGTGCTCGCCCACGCGCTTCTCGATCTGGATCTTCACGCCCTTGACGGCGTTCGCGGCTTTCTGAGCCACGTCTTTTTCCTGCTGAGCGAGCAGCGCCCATTTGCGGCGCTCGTGCTCGATCTGCTTCAGGTTGCCCGCTGATGCTTCGCGGGCGAGATTCTTCGGGAGGAGGAAGTTCCGCGCGTAGCCGTCTTTGACGGTGACGATGTCGCCGCGCGTTCCCAGTCCTCGGATCTCCTCAGTCAGAATGACTTTCATGAGAGTCGTCCTTTCGCTTCTTGAAATGTCGGAAATCGAAAAACGGATCGAACAGTCCCGCAACGCCCAGCAGTAGCGGACCGACGCCCCCGGCCAATGTGAGAAAGCCGAGAAGGGTCCAGGCCAGCAGCGTGCCGGTGAGGCCCGCGCCTACGGCCACAAGCACGAAGCGGAAGATCGCCAATCCCTGCAGAATGTAGAGAAACGCGACCACCGCCAGCGTGTTCGCCGCGGCCTTCTGGAGCATCCCTGTCGCCAATGGCGTGAGGCCGCCGAGGATGAACGCGAAGAGCATCCAGTCCGGCAGCGCCAGGTTGCGGAAGAAATAGACGCTGCCCATCTCCGGATCGCCGCGGCGGGCGACCCAGCTCCGCCACGCGGGCAATCGGCCGAGCATCATCAGGCTGAGGATGAAGACCAGTGAGATGACGATCAGCATGGAACCGGGCAGCACGAACAGGCTGTAGACGGACCACTTCTCCGCGAACCGGATCATCTCCGGTCCGGCGTGATTGGCCCGGTAGATCTGCACGACACTGGCGTTGCTCAACCGCGCCTGTTGAACCTGCGCTTCGTACGGCGAGAACGAGAGCAGCGTGCGCGAACCGTACTCCGTCAGCGCCAGACCGATGGCGCTGCCGATGAGCAGGAACGCGAGCACGCGGCCGAACTTCTCACCGCGCTCGACGAGCGGAAGCACCAGCATCGCCGGAAGAGCGATCGCCGCGGCCACCGCGGCGAGATACGTCCAGGCCATGTGCACCGCATCCGGCGACTGCCCGGGCACGGCGACTACATATCCTCCGGCGAGCGCCAGCGCGAGCGCGAGCGTCACCCAGGCCGCGCGGCGTCCGTTGCGGAGCGCGCAATGCAGCAGCGCGGCCGGCACGAAGACCACGATCGGCGTGAGGATCATCAACGCGACCGCGAACGCATACCCGAACACGCTGCGCACGACGCGGCCGAAAGGCCGGTCCGGCAGCAGCACGGGCTCGCTCGGAGAGAGTGTGGATTCAATCATTGTCAGTGGACAGCTAGCAGCTCTCAACTCTCAGGAAAGAATCCTGCGAGCTGCCAGCTGCGAGCTGCGAGCTAGTCCGCAGTAAACGGCAGGAGCGCCGCGATGCGGGCGCGCTTGATCGCGTTCTGCAGCTTGCGCTGGTGCAGAGCGCACGTACCGGAAATGCGACGCGGAAGGATCTTCCCCCGCTCCGGGATGAACTGCTGCAGCGTCTTCACGTCCTTGAAGTCGATGTACTCGATCTTCTCGACGCAGAACTTGCAGACGCGCTTTCTGCGATAGAAGAACTTCTTCTTGCCGCCCTGCTGTCCGCCCGGACCGCCGCGGTCGCGATCGCCGCCCGGTCCACCCGGACCACCAGGACCTCGTCTCGGTGCCATCGTAGCCATCGTTCGTCTCCTCTCTTATGCCTGCGGCGCCGGTTCGTCGGCACCCGCGGTCATTGCGCTCTCCACGGCAACGTCGGCGACAGGTGCAGCCGCGGAAGCGGAAGCAGCCATCGGGACGGCGGGACGGACGCGTTCCTTCTTCGGATTGCGCTTGGCGAGCTTGTCGGCCCGCTTCTGGTCGAGATCCGTGCGCACGATGACGTGCCGCAGGACGCGGTCGACGTTCTTCATGCGGCGGTCGAGCTCAGAAAGCGACTGATCGCTCTCGAGAACGAAGAGGTGGTAGATACCTTCGTTGAACTTGTGGATGGGATACGCGAGTCGACGACGACCCCAGGCATCTTCGCTCTTCAGAGTCGCGCCATTCGTGGTCGGCGATACCCTTGAAGTCGTTGATGAGGGTCGTCGCTTCCTCCTCCGTCACTTGCGGAGAAAGGATGAACAGGACTTCATAAGTCCTCATGAGACCTCCTTCTGGCCTAGCGGAACCTCGCCTTGGCGGGGTTCAAGGAGCTGGCAGATTGTGAAAGAAATGTCCGACGCCGGAAGCCGGTGCCGGTAGACGTACGCAAAGGTGGAGACCGGAGCCGATTATTCCTAAGTGACTCTGTCAGCCGGCAGCCGCGTCGACCCAGGCGTCGCGTCCGGCGTTCTTGGCCTTGTACAGCGCGCCGTCCGCGAGATCGATGACCCGCTCCCAGGCAAACGCGTGCGGGTCGGCGCGCAAGAAGGGATAGACCGCGAATCCGATCGAGCAGGTGCGGCGAAGGACGGTGCCATCGGGGATGGTGAAGGGATGGGCGGCAACCGCGCTGCGCAACTTCTCCGCGAGCGCCGCGGCATTCGAGCGATCGACGAAACGGACGACGATGAGGAACTCCTCGCCTCCCCAACGCACGACAGTGTCCGAAGAGCGAAACGTGTGGAGGAGAAGCTGGGCGAGCTGCAGGAGCACCGCGTCGCCCGCGGCGTGTCCGAATCGATCGTTTACGCTCTTGAAATGATCGAGATCGACCATCAACACGATGAGGTCGCGGTCGACCCCGCGCGCCGCGATCTCGAGATCGGCAGCGATCGTCTGTTCGAGAAAGCGGCGGTTGCGAAGCCGCGTCAGAGGATCGGTGAGACTCGCTTGCTCGATTTTCTCGTAGGCGGTGACGAGCTGCTGGTTCCTCTCCGCGAGCTCGCTTGTCCGCACGGCGACGAGCTGCTCCAACGCTCGTTCGCGCGCGCGAAGCTGCCGCACGCGCAGGCGGTAGATGCCATACAGCAACGCCAGCGCGAGAAACACCATCACGATGCGAAAGGCGTTCGTCTGATGAAACGCCGGCAACACGACGACGGGCAACCGCAGCTCCTGCCGCGTCCACTGTCCGTCGCGATCCGTCACGCCGACGCGAAGCGTGTAGCGCCCGGGCGGCAGCCGGTTGTACGTCAGCGAATGCTGCGTGGCACTTGCCAGCGACCACGAAGGATCGAGGCCTTCGAGCCGGAAGCGATACGTTCGTCGTTGTGGCGCAACGAAATCGAGCTCGGCGAAGTCGAGCGAGAAGGCACGTTCGGACGACGAGAGATCGATCGAAGGAAGTACCGAAGCACCAGGTTTTGGCTTTCCTTCGACACGCAGCGCCGTTGCAACGATTGGAGGCGCGTCGCCCACCGCCGCCAGCCCGCGCGGATCGACGACCATCAGTCCCTCGGGCGAGCCAAACAGCAGCCGTCCGTCGCGTGTCTTCGTCCGGCTGGCGATGAAGAAATTGCGAAACGTGCAACCGTCGGCCGGTCCGAGCGAGCGCGCCGTCCAGTTGCGCGGATCCAGTCGCAGTCGCGGACCGATCCAGATCGCTCCTTCGTCATCTTCGATGAGCGCCTCGGCAGGCGAAGGCGGCCGATCGAGTCGCGCCGCGACGGAAAGGAATCGCGCCGTGCGGCCGTCCCAATGCGTGAGCAGGCACGCGCCCCCAGCCGTGCCGACCCACAGCCTTCCGTCGCGAGCGAGCATGAGATCGGGCACCCAGTTTTCGGGAAGTCCGTCCGGGCGCGTTGCGTCTTTGGCGATGCGGATCGCCGATTCGCTGCGCGGATCGAACGAGTAAAGACCGTTGTCCGTCCCGACCCAGAGCTTGCCATCGGCGGCGACGACGATCGCCTCGATGGCCGGCGACGCCTTGGCCGCGCCAGGCCACTGACGGAAGATGCGCGTCTCCATCGTGCGCGGATCGAGGCGCACCATCCCTTCCGCCGCTCCGGCCCAGACCATTCCGTCGCGATCGAATGCGATCGTGCGAATCGGTCCGCCCGGCAATCGTGAGGCAGGAACACGCTCGAAGCGCGCCGACCCGGGGCGCATCCGATGCAGTGACGAGTTGAGCGTCGCGACCCAGATCGTGCCGTCGGCCGATTGCGCGAGACACGTGATCGCACCGTCGGAGAGCGCGCCTTCATCGTTCGCATTCGGACGATACGCGGCCACGCGGTGATACCCGCGATCCAGCACATCGATCCCGTTGCCGTTCGTGCCGACCCAGATGCGGCCATCGCTCATCTCGAGTGCACGCACGGCCGCCGCGTGCGTGAGGCCATCGGGACGATTGGGACTGAATCGCAGCGCACGAAACGCGCGCGTTCGCGGATCGTGGCGCGCGAGTCCTTCGCCCCACGTTCCGACCCACATCAATCCCGAGCGATCCCGAAACAACGCGCCGACGCGATCCGCGCCGATCGTGTCGTCGAGCACCGGGTCGTGCCGCAGACGATCGATCACCCGCAGCGAGGTCGTGTCGACGATGTCGATCCCGCCGCCGAACGTCGCGACCCACATCTCCCCCGCCGCTCCTTCCGCGAACCCGTAGACCCAGTAGTGACTCAGCCCGTTGGGATCGACGGGACGCGGCGCCAGCCGATGCAGCGAGCCATCACGCGGATCGAACACCGCCGCGCCATGCTCTTCCGTCCCGATCCAGATGCGCCCGCGCGCGTCTTCGTGGAGGCGCACCACGTTCTCGCCGGTGAGCTCCGGTGCCACGCGCTCGAAACCTTTTCCTTCGCCGGCCCATCGTTGCAGACCGTCTCGCGTTCCCACCCAAAGGACTCCACTTCGATCGACGAGCACACCGCGCACGCGGTCTTCCGCGAGACTGCGCGAATCGCGCGCATCATGGCGAAAGTGCTCGACGCGCCGCGTGCGTGGATCGAGACGATCGAGTCCCGCCGTCGTTGCGATCCAGATCCGCCCGCCCGCATCCTCAGCCAATCCCTCCACGCGATCGTAGGAGAGCGACGCCGGATTTCGCGGATCGTGCTGAAAGCGCGAGAACCGCTCCGTGCGCGGATCGAAGACCGAGAGTCCGCCGCTGAACGTGCCGGCCCACAACCGTCCATCCGACGCGACGAGCAGGGCGCGAACATAGTTCCCTGCCAGCGTCGACGGATCCGAGGGATTCGAGCGATGCACGCGGAACTCGTACCCGTCGTAGCGCACGAGTCCGCCCTGCGTGCCGAACCAGAGAAAGCCGCGCCCGTCCTGTGCAATCGCACTGCAGAGATGGGCAGGCACGTCCTCCGGAATCGCGACACGCTGAAAGGAGACGAGACCGGGCCGCTCCTGCGCCGCGGCGCTCGCACCGATGGTCAGCAGGGCGACGACCATCAACGCGGCAAACGTGACCCTTGAGACCAGCATTCGGCGATTATCGCAACGTCTTCCGCAAAATATCGCGCCTCGATCTCGCTGTTGTTCGGATCGATGGCTCTCCGCAAACGCTTCACTCCGCTCTACGGTGTCCTCCTCGCGCTGATCGTTGCCGCCTTTCTGTGGCAAATGCTGCACGGTATTTGTCCCGTGCCATAGCCATCCCTTCACGGCACCGCACGAGTCCGTCTTGCGCGGCGTTCGTCTTGCAGTCCTCCCAACCGGAGGACTCATCATGCGAAGGCTGGCTCTGCTGTTGCTGATCGCACTGATCCCCGCGCGAGCGTGGGCATTCAGCAGCGATGATTTACTGGCGACGATCGCGATGCCGCTCGCCGTGGCCGCGGTTTCGGACGTCAATGGAGTGCCGTCGGATGGATTGTCCGATCTGGTCGTGGCGCTGAATGAAGCGAACGTCCCACCCACACGTTTCGTCGAGGTGATCCGCTACGTTCCGGTCGTCTTCGTCGATCAGAACGGACAACCGTTCGTCCAATACGTGCGGGAGCAGACCGTCCAGGGAGTCAACGGCGATGCGCTCGCCTCGGCGCTCGTCGAGCGTCTTCAAACGCGCTACGACGTGACGCCGACACTGGCGTTCAACGAACCGGCGACGACGTATGTCGTGCAGGACGACTACATCCCGCAGACCGTCATCACCCGAATGACAACCGTCTCGTACAACAGCGATCCGCTGGCGTACATCGCCATGCCGCTGGCGGTTGCGGCGATCTCCAACATCACCGGCGTGCCGACGAACGAGCTGGCGAATCTCGTCGCCGCGCTGAATCAGGCAAACATGCCGCCGGTGCAGATGGTCGAAGTACTGCGCTACGCGCCGGTGGCTCTCGTCGTCGACAACGGACAACCGTTCGTGCAGTACGTGCAGTTGCAGACGAGCCGCGGCATCGTCGGAACCGCGCTCGTTCCCGTGCTCGTCGACGAGCTGAGGACGTACTACCCGCCGCAGACGCAGATCACGGTCTCGGCGCCGGCATATCAACCGACGTACGTCACCGCGTTCAACGATCAGGACTTCGTTCCGCCGCTCGTGACGACGCGCGTCGAGGAGTTCCGCACGCATCCGCATGGCGGACCTCCGGGACAGCTCAAGAAGCAGCTCGGCTACCAGACCGGAGCCGAAGTCGTTCACGGATCGAGACCGGGCAAAGCATTCCGACCCGCGCCTGCTCCATCCGTCGCCGTCGTTCACGAGCAGAAACACGGCAAACAGAAGCTCGCGCCGCGACCGATGGTCTCATCGAGTCCTGAGCCTGTGAAGGTCAAGCCCGTGAAGCCCGCGAAGGTCAAGAATCAGAGCCACGGGAAGGACCACGCTCAATCAACACCTGTCTACGTGCCGCGCGCTGCCTCACCCGCTCCCGCGCCGCGAATGAATCCGCCAGGAAAATCGAAAGGACACGAAGCCGCTGGCGGTGGCGGTGGAGCACCGAAGAACCCAGGAAAAGGCAAGGGCGGCGGCGGCGGAAAAGGTCATGGAAAGGGCTAAAACGATCATGAGAAAAACAGCGATTGCCATAGCGACACTGACACTCACACTCACCTTCGGTTGCAACCAGCGCTCGACGTCCTCGGCCTCAGCGCCAGCGACGTCGAACACCGAGAAGTCCGTCGCGCAAGTGAACATGACCCCCGAGGAGCTCGGCGAGCTCGGAGCCGAGATCAAGAAGCATCCGGCGGACGCGAACAAGCTGCTGACGGAAAAAGGTCTGACCGAGCAGTCGTTCGAGCACGCGATCCGGAAGGTCTCCGAGAGCCCGGAAGAATCGAAGCGCTACGCGGCTGCATACAAGAAGGCGAGCGCGTAAGCGCTCGCCTCTCTCGGGGTCCTTGCAAGTCAGGCGTTGACCTATTACACACTATCCGTGTAGCCTGTCATACGGCACGTGATTCAATCTTTCAGCGACGAAACCACCGCTGATCTTTTTCGGGAACGGAACACTCGGCCCGCCCGGCGAATCCCTCGCGAGCTCTGGCGGAGTGCGCAGCGGAAGCTGAAAGCGATCGACGTGGCGGTCAGCTTGGAAGATCTCGTGATACCTGCGGGTAATCGCCTGGAAAGACTCAAGGGTGACCAGGCCGGGCGCCACAGCATTCGGATCAACGACCAGTATCGCGTGACGTTTCGTTGGGAACGGGGGCATGCCTATGAAGTCTGCGTCGAAGACTATCACTAGGAATCCGAACTGGCTGGGACCAGCGATTCCGCCTGGCGAAATTCTGCTCGAAGAGTTCCTTCGACCAATGGAAATGGGGCAGGCCGAAGCCGCGCGCCGGCTCGAGATTTCGCTGAATCGACTGAATGAGATCGTTCTCGGGAAGCGCGGCATCACCGCCGACACCGCTCTTCGGCTGGCGCGGCTGCTCGAGACCTCGCCTCAGTTCTGGATGCGCCTTCAAGCGGACTGGGACCTGCACCAGGCTATCGAGCGCTCTCGAAAGGCTTCCTGAGAGCTGCCGTGTGGATGAATCGGGCTCGCCCTTTGCGTCTCTCGTTGCCATGAGCGAGCAAAAATCGACCGAAGAGATGAACGAAAAGATCACCGTCATCAAGGGATCCGAGGCGCTGGGATACGAAGGACGAGGTCGGGAGGAGGAGAGCGGCGAGAACGCGCCGAAGGAGTCTTCGTCGCTCACCGACGATCTCGCCGACAACTCACCCGGCGATCTCTAGCCTGCACGGCCCGCGGCGCTGGAGGGCACAGCGCTCTGCGACCTCAGTGGTCGCAGAGCTTCATCCCGCAGCCCTCGCCGAAGGTGTTCGGTTGGCCGACGCGGTCTTCGAGCGCAACGGCGGCCGGGAAGTAGATGTTGTTCTCGATGTGAATGCTCGCCTACGGTCCGTTCTGTGAAGTCGATCATCGTAGTCATCGTCATTCCTCCGTCTTCACCTGATTGTCGGGGAGCGACGACGTGGAAGACATGACCGATGTCATACGGAACGCGGATTGGACCTCAGCAGTGAGAGGCCGAAATGCATAAGCGGACTTCGCGCGGATGAGCTCGCACGGCGCTCGGTGTTCTTGAATCAGACGCGACGCTACTTCGGGACGGATTGGGGGCGAAACAACGGTGCCGTGGCAGGTCCATTCAACACTTCGCCTCGAATGTCGAAGCGCGAACCGTGGCAGGGACAGTCCCAGCTCTTCTCGGCACCATTCCACTCCACCGTACAACCCATGTGCGTGCAGGTGGGATCGAGCGTGCACAGTTCACCGTCGATTCGGGCGACGGCATATTTCGTTCCGTCGCTCGTGACGATCTTCCCATCGCCCTCACCGATCTCGGAGACGCTCGACGCTTCGACGTCGAGCCGGGCGATCTTTTCAATCAGCCGCTTCGGCGCTTCGATGACGTTGGTCATGACATTTCCCAGGACCGATCCGACCTTCGTCCGCCCGGGATCGTAGAGTTTGGCAAAACGGTTCTCGCGCTCCAGGACGAGGTCGGACAAGACACTTCCTGCCAGCGTCCCATAGGTTATCCCGGTACCAGAGTAGCCGGTGGCCGTCCAGACGTTTTTCCCGTGCGAGCTCGGGCCGATGAAGGGTAAGGCGTCGGCCGGCTCGTTGATCTGTCCGGACCAGTGGTGCGTGAAGGACGTGACGCCGAATCGCGTCCGGCAGTACGCCTCCAGCGCGCGATAGCGGTCCTCGCTGTTCTCACTCTTCCCCACATTACGGTCTTCGCCCCCGACGATGAGAAACAGGCCCTTGTTCGTATCGAGGAGACGCGTGTAGTGATAGGGATACGACGTATCCCAGTAGAGCGCGTCGGCCATTCGGCCGCGCTCGATCGGTGCGGCCACGACGTACGTGCGAGTCTCGTGCATCTTGAGCCAGAGGGTTCCGCGGTCGTTGATCGGAACGTGCGTCGCGAGCAGCACGTGACGGGCCCGGATGGTCCCTTCCTCGCACTTCACGACGCACTCGCCATCCTTCTCCGCGTTTTCAATGTCGTTGGCGAGCGAGCTCTCGAAGATTCGCGTCCCCTTCTTCGCCGCGGCCTCGGCGACGGCGAGCAGGTACCGGCGCACGTGAAATGCGTACTGGTTGGAAAAGCGCAGCCCGCCGATCGTGTCGAACGGCAGCGGCACCCGATCGACCCATTCGGAGTCGAGCCCCGCCTGACGAATGAACTCCTGCTGCCGTTGCAGATACTCGCGATCCTTCTCCTCCTCCGCATAGAGGTAGCCGTCTACGGGCTGGAGGTCGCAATCAATTCGTTCCTGGTCGACGAGAGACCGGATCAGCGCGATCGCGGATCGGATCGCCTCGGTGTTCAGGCGCGCGTTCTCTTCGCCATGATCCTTGATGAGATCGCGATAGTCGGCGTCCGTTCCTTCGACGATGTGCGCGGTCGTGTGACCCGTCTCGGACATGGCGATCCGCCCCTTGTCCACGAGCACGACCGACTTCCCGGCCTTCGCCAGCAGATACGCGGCGGTGATTCCGGTGATGCCCGCGCCGATGATCGCCACATCGGCATGCACCTGACCGCTGAGCGAGGGATAGTTCGTCGGCGAGGTGGTATCGATCCACAGCGAAAGCGATTCGTCGGAGCCGGCCGGATGCGTCATGACCGAATGCCATTCGGAAAACGTGCCCGTGCAAGACCGGAAGTCGCCAAAAACAGGAAGCCCCTGATCTCTCAGGGGCTTCGCGAAGATCCGAAAATGGAGCCGTTGAGCGGATTTGAACCGCTGACCTGCTGATTACGAATCAGCTGCTCTACCAACTGAGCTACAACGGCGTGAGGTACCTACGAAGCGCTGGGTAACAGCGCGGACGCGCATTCTATTCACGGCACCCCGGCCTGTCGAGTAGGATGTCCCGCGAGCGCCCTTAGCTCAATGGATAGAGCAGCGGTCTTCGGAACCGCTGGTTGGGGGTTCGAGTCCCTCAGGGCGCACCATCACCTTCAGGTCCGCTCGCAATCCGTGTCGAAATCCGAACGCCTCCTGCTCTGGTCGACTGCCGCCGCGACGCTCGTGCTGCGCGCGCTGGCGTTCTTCCGCTATCGCTTCGATGCCGACGAGCAGCATCATCTCCACGTCGCCTGGGGATGGACCGCGGGGATGGTGCAGTACCGCGACTACTTCGATAACCACGCGCCGCTGTTCCACCTGCTCATGGCCCCGCTCGTCGCGCTTCTCGGCGAGCGCGCGACGATCCTGCTCTGGATGCGCGCGCCGATGCTCGTGCTCTTCGCGATCGTCGTATGGGGAACCTACGTGCTGGCCCGCAGGCTGTACGACGAGCGGATCGCGGCATGGGCGGCACTGCTTCTCGCGCTCTTCCCGCCCTTCTTTCTCAAGTCGCTCGAGTTCCGCACCGACAATCTCTGGACCGCGCTCTGGATCGCCGCGCTCGTGCTCCTTGTTTCGGACGAGCTGACGCCGCGCCGAAGTTTCTGCTTCGGGCTGCTTCTCGGCTGCGCGATGGCGACGTCGCTGAAGACGATGCTGCTGCTCTTCACGTTGATCGCGGCAGGTTTCATCACACGGTTCTTCGCAAAGGCCGTCAACATGACCGGCGCCTTCCGCTCCCGAAACTGGTTGTGGGCGCTCGGCGGATTCCTGATCGTGCCCGCGGCGATCGCGATCTTTTTCGCCGCCTCGGGTGCGTGGGATTCGCTCGTCTACTGCACGCTCACGTTCAACGGCAATGTCGCGCTGACGCGGAAGAGTCTATGGGTCGGTCGCGCGATTTTCCCTTTCACGCTCGCAGCCGTGCTCTGGACGGCGTGGCGGTTTCGCGCGACTGCGAATCCGTGGCGCTACTTCTTCGCCATCTGCATCGGGATCTACACGGTCACGCTGGCCGGTTTCTGGATCCTCATCTCGCCGCGCGACTTCCTGCCGATGATGCCGCTCGCGGCGATCTTCGCCGCGGCGGCGCTGACATCGCTGCGCAATCCCGTGCGCGCGTTCGCCGTCGTCGTCCTCGTGTTTCTGGTGTCGCTCTGGTACTACGCCGACCGGTTCGAGAACAACACCGACTGGCACACGACGATGATGCATCAGGCGCTGCGGCTCTCGCATCCGGGCGAGATGGTGATCGATCTCAAAGGCGAGACGATCTTTCGCAAGCGGCCGTTCTACTACGCGTTCGAGAACATCACGCGCGCGCAGATCGCGCACGGCCTCATCCGCGACACTGTCGCCGAGGATGTGGTGCGCACGCGGACGTACGTCGCGCAGGCCGATGGTCCGATGTGGCCACCACGCGCCCGCGCGTTCCTCAGCGAGAATTTCGTCAACCTCGGACGCCTCCGCGCGGCCGGCCAGTGGATCCACGACGACGGCTCCTTCACGATCGCGATTCCCGGCCGCTACATCGTGCTCAACGAAAACGGCGAGGCACGCGGGACGCTCGACGGAACGCCGCAGCCTGGCGCACGCGAGCTGCAAGCCGGTGCGCATCACTTCGATCGAGCACGGCGCGGCGAGAGCGTGTGTGTGGTGTGGGCGCCCGCATTCGAGCGCGGACTCTCGCCCTTTCACATGCAGGACATCGAGTTCTAAAGTGTCCTCACGGACCGCTGGCGTCCTCGCCGGCTGGGCGAGCGGCAACTCGCCGCTCGCGGACGGCGGCGAGACGCCGCCGTCCCAGCCGCCGAGACGGCGGCGGTCCACCTCGCCAAAATTACGTGTACAGCCCGCCGCTGACGTTGAGGACGGTGCCGGTGATGTAGCTGGCTTGTTCGCTGGCGAGGAAGACGACGGCGTGGGCGATGTCGTCGGTGGTGCCGAGGCGTCGGAGGGCGATGCGCTCGGCGAGTTTCTCGCGGGCTTCGTCGTCGAGGGCGTCGGTCATCGCGGTGCGGATGTAGCCGGGGGCGACGGCGTTGACGGTGATGTTGCGCGATCCGATCTCGAGTGCGAGCGCTTTGGTGAAGCCGATGAGCGCGGCCTTCGACGCCGCGTAGTTGACCTGTCCCGGGTTGCCCATGAGGCCGACCACCGAGGAGATGTTGATGATGCGTCCCCACTTCGCGCGAAGCATCTTCTTGGCAATCTCCTGCGTGATGTGAAACGCGGAGTCGAGATTCGTGTGCAGCACGTTCGCCCAAGCCTCGGGTTTCATGCGGATGAACAGATCATCGTCGGTGATGCCGGCGTTGTTGACCAGGATGTCGATCGGCCGCGTCTTGAGCAGCGCGCCGATGCGTTCGCGAACATCGGGCGCGGCGATGTCGAGCTCGACGCCGGTGGCGTTGCCGATCTCGCCGGCGATTTCGTTCACGCGATCGAGCGAGCGCGCGGCGCAGAGAACATGCGCGCCGGTTTCACCGAGCCGACGGGCGATGGCTTCGCCGATTCCACGAGAGGCTCCGGTGACGAGTGCGGTCTTCCCGCTCAGATCGATCTTCATGCGTTCACTTTCTCCAGAAATGCTTCGAGCGACGGAACGTCGGAAACGTTGATCAGTTCCACGCTCGAATCGATGCGTTTGACGAGACCGGTGAGCACGTTCCCGGGCCCGACTTCGACGATGCGTTTCACGCCCATCGGCCACCATCTTCTGCACCGACTCGACCCAACGCACCGGCGATGCGACCTGGCGGAACAGCGCGTTCCTCACCGCGGTCGCGGTGCCGATCGGCGAGGCGTCGACGTTCGAGATTAGCGCGACCCAGAGGTCTTTGAACGGTGCGGCATCGAGCAACGGCTCGAGCCGTTCGGCCGCGGGCTGCATCAGCGCGCAGTGGAACGGCGCGGAGACCGGCAGCGGCAGCGCGCGCCGCACGCCTCGCTTCTTCGCGACTTCGATCGCGCGCTCGACGGCGGCCTTCGTGCCGGCGATGACGACCTGCCCCGGGGCGTTGATGTTGGCAACGGAGACGACCTCGCCTTGTGCGGCTTCTTCGCAGATGGCGCGCACTTCGTCGACGGTGGGCCCGATGAGCGCGGCCATGCCGCCGGTGCCGACGGGAACCGCTTCCTGCATGAATCGCCCGCGCGCGCGCACGAGCGTCGCTGCTTCGACCGGCGTCAATCCGCCGACGCTGACGATGGCGCTGTATTCGCCGAGGGAGTGACCGGCCACGAGATCGCGCCGCGTGGCTCCATGCTCTTCGAGCACGGCATGCAAAGCGGCCGACACCGCGAGGATGGCCGGTTGTGTGTTCTCGGTGAGCTTGAGCTCTTCCTCCGGACCTTCGAAGCAGAGCTTCGAGATGGAAAAGCCGAGGGCGTTGTCGATGTCGTCGAAGACACGGCGCGCCGCCGGATACTTCTCGGCGACGTCGCGTCCCATGCCGACGGACTGACTCCCCTGGCCGGGGAAGACGAAAGCGGTGTCGTGTTCCATGCGCGCGGCATCATACAAAAGTGAGGCGGAACTTCGGCGCAAGCGCGGTTTCGATCGACAAGCGCCATCCGACGAAAACGCGCTTCCTCAGCGAGGGGCCACAGGAACCAACGCGGCGTCGAATCCGTTCTGGGCGATCCTGCTCAGCTCGTCTTTCCCCATGCCCAATCCTTCGGCGGCCGCGAGATAGTTCTCGTTGACGTAGCCGCCGAAGTAGGCGGGATCGTCGGAGTTGATCGTGACCTTCAGGCCGCGGTCGAGCATCTTCCGCAGGTTGTGCTCGCGCATCTCGGGAAAAACGCGCAGCTTCACGTTGGAGAGAGGGCAGACGGTGAGCGGGATCTGTTCGGCGACGAGCCGGGCCACGAGCTCCGGATCCTCGAGACAGCGGACGCCGTGATCGATCCGTCGCACGTGCAGGAGGTCGAGCGCTTCGCGGATGTAGTCGGCCGGCCCTTCTTCGCCGGCATGCGCGACGGCGAGCAGCCCCGCCTCGCGCGCTCGCGCAAAGACGCGCGCGAATTTGCTCGGCGGATGTCCGCGCTCCGAGGAGTCGAGCCCGACGGCAATGATGCGATCGAGAAACGGCAACGCCTCATCGAGCGTCTTCATCGCTTCGTCCTCGTTGAGATGGCGAAGAAAGCAGAGGATCAGCTTCGATTCGACCCGCAATTCGCCTGCGGCGATTTGCTGCGCGTCGTGGATGCCGTCGATCACGGTCCTGAAGGCGATGCCGCGCTGCGTGTGCGTCTGCGGATCGAAGAAGATCTCCGCGTACTGTACGTTCTGCGATGCCGCCTTGCGAAAGTACGCGAGGGTCATGTCGCGAAAGTCGTCGCGCGTCTGCAAAACCGAGGCGCCGGCGTAGTAGAGATCGAGAAAGGACTGCAGGTCGCTGAAGTCGTACGCCCGGCGCAGGGCGTCGACCGACGCGTAAGGAAGACCAACGCCATTCCGCCGCGCGAGCTCGAACATGAGCTCCGGCTCGAGCGTCCCCTCGATGTGCAGATGGAGCTCCGTCTTCGGGAGCGATTCGATGAAGGTTTTCATTTCAGATCACAGATCGCGGATCGCGGATCGCAGTAGAAAGATACCGCACAGAGGTTGATCAACGCTCACACCCGTCCGCCCACAGAATCGCAACCGCTTCGGCTCGAGTCAGCCTCCCGCTCGCGTCACGGCGCTGGTCTTGGCGTCGACGCGCCAGCGGCCGAGGGGGGCGTTCTTGCAGCCGTCAACGGCGCTGAGGACGTAGCCTCCTTCGCGCGAGCCGAGGCTGAGGACGGCGAAACATTCATCCTTGGTCCCGGTGGTCGCGACGAGGTGGCGGCGCAGGATGCGGATGGCTTCGGCCTCGGAGACTCGGGCGCCGGGCGCGCGACGGGAGCCGCCGGGACGATCGGCGACGACGCGCAGGGACGGGAGCGGTGGCGGCGTGCGCCGCGCCGGTTCGTTGCGTTGATTCATGAACCACCACGCGGCCGCGGCGAGAATGGCGAGGACGAGAATGAAGAAGAGGATGCCGCTGGGCGGTTTCTTCGGACGCGGCTTGCGACCGTCGAACACGTCGCCGGCGAAGACACCACAGGTGGGACAATCGGTCGCGTTTTTCGGCAACGGAGCCCGGCAATTCGAGCAGTAGCGCGATTCGGTCATGTTCCGAGTGGAGCGTCGCGGCTCCGGCGGGCTGGAAGCCCGCGCTTCTTCATGACAGAGTACAGCCGATGGATCGCCGGACAATGACCGTTCTTCGCGAGCTCGCGCATGACGCCGAATCGACGATCGTCGTCCGCGGCGATTGCATGGCGCCACTGCTGCGCTCCGGCGCCTCCGTCTCGGTGCGCGCGAAGCGGATGTACCTGCCCGGCGACGTGATCGTCTTTCGCACGCGCGCCGGCGATCTGGCCGCGCATCGCGTTCTGGGATGGCGTCCCGCGGGGCTCGTGACGAAGGGAGATCACTGCACGACGCACGACGCACCCATCGCGCGCGAGGAGATCGTCGGCGCCGTGAATGTTCCGATCGGCATCCGCGAGCGGCTGCGCGCCGTCGCGGCGCTGGCGCGCATCGTGATGCAGAGGCTCGCGCGTTGAGCCAGTTCCTCGTCTCGCCGGAGTTGTTCCCCGCACGTCTCGCCGGTGAAACTTGGGGCTCGGAACGCGCGATCATCGAGCTGGCCGGCGAGCATTACCGCATCGAGGGGTTGTCGCGGCCTCAACGAACGAGTCTCGAGCTTCGGTATGGCCCGCGGTTGACGCAGGAAAATCCCGCAGGCAAAGCGGCCGTCGAGCTCCACGTCTTTCGCGCGCCCCGGTCGGACTTCAAGGAGATCGACACGCGCGGCTGGGAGTATTCGCTCGATCTCGAATGGAGCGAGAGCGCGATCAGGATGGCCGGGATGCGTCTCATGGCGCGCGCGGATCTCGCCTCTTCGCGCGCCGGACTCTGGACGTGCGTCGAAGACGAGGCCGAGTTCTCCGGCGTGCTCGAAAACGTCCTGCGTCCGATTCTCGCCGCGCGCCTCCTCGCGAACGGCGGACTCCTCGTACACAGCGCGTCCGTCGACGGCTGGCTCTTCCCGAGTCCGTCCGGCGGCGGTAAATCGACGATCGCTCGCATGGGCCTGAACGCCGGGCTGCCGGTGCTCAGCGACGATCTCAACGCCGTCGTCGCCGGAGGAAAGATTCTCCCGCTGCCATTCACCGGCGATCTCGAAGAGGACGAGCTGAGTGCCGAACCGATGCCGCTGCGTGCGATCGTGGCACTCGAGAAGAGCGATCACGAATCGGTGCGGCCGATGCCGCTCGCGGATGCGGTCTCGCTGCTCGCCCGCTGCGCTCCTTACGTGAATCAGGATCCGCATCGCACGATTCTTCTTCTCGATCGTGCGGCGGAGCTCGCTGCCTCGTCGGCACGTGCGGTTCTCGCCTTCCGGCCCGATGCGGACGTATGGCCTATACTGCGTTCGTACCGATGATCACTTCGACCACCACTCTTGCGCTCGATCCGCGGGTCCGCTTCCGGCGCTTCGAAGACGAGGGCATCGTCATCAATCAGAAGACCGCGGAAGCGCTCGTGATCAGCGAGGTCGGCACGCGCCTGCTGGAGATGGCCGACGGCAAGCGCACGCTCGCGCAGTGCATCGAGCTTCTCGGCGAGGAGTTCGAGGCCGATTCCACGGTCCTGGAACAGGACGTCGTCCGTTTCGCCGCCGAGCTCGTGGACGCCGGCATCGCGGCGGCGCAATGAGCTTCGACGCCATCGTCGCGCGGTCCTGGAACGACAATCAACTCGCGTCGGTCCTCGTCGAGCTCACCTATCGTTGCAATCTCGATTGTTTCTTCTGCTACAACGACCTCGGACTGCGCGGCAAGCCGCTGTCGTTCGAGCAGTACTCGGCGTTCCTGCACGACCTGGCGTCGATGAACGTTCTCAGCGTGACGCTGAGCGGCGGCGAGCCACTCGCCCACCCCGATTTCTTTCGCATCGGCGCGCTCGGCCGCGAGCTCGGCTTCGTGATGCGCGTGAAGTCGAACGGGCACGCGTTGCGCGGTGAGCTGGCGCGCCGGCTGCGCGACGAAGTCGACCCGTTCATCGTCGAAGTGAGCCTGCACGGCGCGAACGCCGAGACGCACGACCGCCAGACGCGCGTCGCCGGCAGCTTCGCGCGGCTCATGGAAAATCTGCGCGAGATGATCGACCTCGGGCTGCGCGTGAAAGTGAACAGCACGCTCACGGTGTGGAACGAGAACGAGACCGCGGAGATGTACGCGATCTGCGACGAGCTCGGACTGCCGCTGCGGTTCGACCTTCAGGTCTCGCCGCGCGACGACGGAGATCGCACGCCGCTCAACGTCGCACCGACGCCCGAGGGAATCCGGTACCTGATGAGCGTCGAGAACGAACGGAGCGCGGCGTTCCTCGCGGCGGCCGAAGCGGCTCGCGCTTCAGACGGCGAGAGCAACGTTCGATCGTCCGTGCAAATCCCCAAGGTCGAGAAGCATTGCGGCGCCGGGTCCGCGGGAATCGCCATCGATCCTTACGGCAACATCTATCCCTGCGTGCAGTGGCGTCGCGCCGCGGGAAATTTGCACGAGACCTCGATCCGCGCGATGTGGGGAACGGCCTTCGATGAGTTCCGTCGTCAGACGGAAGAAGCGGCGGGAGTGGTGGCGGCGCATCCGCACGGCAAACTGCTGAACTTCTGCCCCGGCCTCGCGGATGTGTTGACCGGCTCGGCCACGCGCGTCCCCGAGGAGATGGAGCGCATGGCCGAGATCATCGCTACGAGTTGACCGGCCCCCGCGGACAAACCGCGGCGTTCGTCTTGGCCGGCGGATGGGGACTGCAGATCGCGGCCATGGCCTCGAGCGGCTCGCGCGAAACGATGCGCGGCGCCGTATAAGGCTTTCGCTTTTTCTTTTCCTCACTCATGGGTCGGGGGGCCTCCTCCACCATTCGTAACCGCCGTGGGCAGATCCAGCCGGATTGCCGGATCGCCGAGAAGCAAATAGACGCTCGACGTATCGTTGCTATGCGATGCCAGTGCCTGCACGATCAGATCGCCGACGCGGGCGCTGGGCGTCGATCCCGCAAGCCTCATGAATGTACGCTGAATGTCGCTCGCTTGCGAGTGCAACGAAAGACCCGAGGCCGACCAGACCGCGATCGCACCGGCGCCGGCTTCCTTCGTCAACGCCGTTCCCAGCGGATCGACGTACCCATTTTCGAAGCGATTGATGGTGCAGGTCATGGCCACAAAGACCGGCAGACGGCCCTGCGACTGAAGGTCGGGAGCATCGTAAGAGCTCAGCAGACCGGCGGACGAAAGCTGATCGAGCGCACCGTGTCCCACCCAGCTCACGAGAGGCGAGCCGAAACGCCAGGCGTTGAGCATCGCCGTTCGTGCCGCGGGACCGCCGATGTCATCGACGTAAACGTGCGTCGAGGGGTGGGCGTTGAGCGGCGCTTCCGCGATCACACTGTCGCGGCGGAAGTTGGCTCCCTGATCGGCGGCGTCCGCGCTGAAGATCATTCGCGACTGCGCCGGATTTTTACTAGCGTTCAGATCGAGCTTGGCCACGTAGTCGAACAGCTCGGCCGGCGTCGAGACCGGAATGCGGCCGATCGCGGCATCCGGCAGACGATCGCCATCGCGATCGACGAAGAGCGAATCCGAGGCATAGAGACCGTCCGGCGTCGACGTCATCATCGGCGGCAGCGGACCGGGAGAGACTTCGATGCCGCGATAGTCGACCGAGCCGACTCCGGCAAGCACGAAGTATTTTGGCGTCTGCTTCCAGCTGCGCGTCGAAGCGAAGAAGTCGCGGATGGCCAGCGGCGTGGTGTTCCCGCCGGCGTATTCGTCGTAGATCTGATCGAGATCCGCGACGTAGGTCGCGAGCCCCTCGTTCTCGCGCAACTGCGCGAGCGATTCAGCCGCGGTGCGGAAACCGCGCGGCGCAACGATGAGCCAATCCGCGCGCTGATTCCCTTTGAGCTTCACCTCCGCGCTTCCACGCAGGAAGCTCGGCGCGACGAATGTCTGCGCGAAGAACAGGCTCTTCGAGGCCGCGGGCGTATTCAGCGAGGCGATGCCTCCGCTGAAGGAAGCACCCTGAAGCACCGCTGGTCGATTGCGGTTCGTGATGTCGAGCACGAGCGGAGCGGCGGTAAATGGACCTGCTGCGACCGCACCGGCCTTGTTGACTTCGATCTGACCGCCGTTGGGTCGCGCGAACTTCTGATAGTCGAGATTGAAACCGTCGACGTAGAAGATGTCGAAGGAACCGCCGTCTTCGAGAACTCCTTCAACGGCGATCTCGTTCGCGCCGTCGCGGAGCACGGAGCCCGGAAGCCGGATCTTCGCGGCTTTCGCGTCGAACGATTGCCAGGTGATCTCGCCGACCGGGACGCCATTGAGCGAGACTTTCGCGCGATGGCTCGTGTCCTTCATCGCGCCTTGCAGACGAACGGTCAGCGTGGCCGACGACGACGAGGCCATCGCCGGAACGTTGACATTGAAGGTCTTGCGTCCATACGTCGGATCGCCGCTGATGAAGGCTTCCCAGAACCAGTAATCGCTCTCGGGATCGAGGGGAAGAATCGTCGCCGCAAAGACGTCGGACTCGAATTCCTGCGAGGCCGGGAACGAAGAGACGGCCGGCGATGCCGCGGTCACATTGACGTTGGCCATTTTCACGCCGCTCGCGAGCTCGATGCGGTACACGCGATCGTTCGAGTAGATCGACGTGGTCTTCTCGCCGAAGAACAGGATGGCGCTGCCATCGCTGGTCCACGCGACCGGCGTGCCGTTGTTCGTGATCGATACGGTGCCTTTGCTGGCCGCTTTCTCGACGGCGTTCGCGGTCGTTGCCAGCGTGTTGGCGAGATCCGCGAACGGAACGCGAACGACGCCGGTCGAACGAACGCCGACCATGACCGCGACAGGCACGACCTTCTTCGCGTCCGATTCGATGTTCCAGGACGGCGCGGCCTGCGAGTTGAAGCGGCGCGAGGCGCGGCGCTCCTCGGCCTTCTTCTCCCGATCGATCCCCTCGAGATGGTGGAATGGTCCCGAGCGACGTCCTTCGCCGCGAGTGTTCACTTCTTCGATCCAGTACTGCGCGTTCGCATCGAAATTCTTGGTGTCGATGAGTTGATACTTGCCGCCCTGCGCCTTGAGACTGGCGGGGATCAGGCGTTCGTTGACGCGCTCGCCGTTGGCTCGATAGACGTTGAAGCCGACCGTGCCGGCCTCGGATGCCGTGGTCCACTCCAACGTCGTCGCACCACCGTGCATGTCGAGGTTGAAGTTCGAAACCGTGGCCGCGGTGGCCAGTCCTTGTGTTATGGCAAGCTCACAAATGCCGCCCGCGGTGTAGCGAGCACGCGTCTGCGTGGCATTGCCGGTCTCGTCGATGAACTGAGCGCGCGTGCCGTTGCCGGATGCCGGCGTACCGGTGACTACGATGCGGCTGCCGGCGGTCGCCGTGACGGTGACTTCGTACGCCAGATCCGCAACTCCACCCGCGGCGAGACTTCCCGGATTCCAGGTGATGTTGCCGGTGCCGCCCACCGCGGGTTGCGAGACGATCGAGCCCTGCGAAACCTGCGCATTGCCGGCGTAGACGGCGTTGTTTCCCGCGGCTCCGCCAGGGATGTTCGCCGTCACGAGGTTCGAGGCGTTGAAGGTGATCGCCTGAGCCGCCGGGTTCTCCACGCGAACGGTGATCGTGAACTTCGTCGGTGTTGAAACCGGAAGCGCCGGGGTGTGGGGTCCGCCGATCTGTGTGAGGAACTGCTCGATGTACGGCTTCGCAGGAGCGGTACCGGCATCCGTCGGCAGATAGATGCGGAAGGCGCCGGTTACCGGATTGGCGGTTGGATCCGACGCCGGCACGCTGTAGTTGCCAACGTACCAGGTTTCATAATTTCCGTTGATGGCCGGATTGGTGTACGTGGTGATCGAATTGACGACGCTCCAGGTGCCATAACCCGAGGACCAGTAGTCCGTCGTCCAGCCGGTGACGACGTCGTCGTGGTTCCAGACGTTGTTCGCGGACAGGGTCGTCGAAGCAAAGGATTGCGTGAACGGAATGCCGGGGGTCGACGTCGGTGCCGTGTAAGCGACGCTGCCGGTGTTGCCGTTGTTCGTATCGAGATCGAAATCGTGCTGCGAACAACTGCATCCCGAGGTAATCCAGGGATAAAGCGTGAACGTGCGTGTGTTCGAACCGGCCGCCGGCGGATTGACGCCGAGGGAGACCATGGAATCGGCGTAGACGTTCAGCTCCGTGCCCGTGCTTCCGGAATTGCCGTCGTGCGCACGGATGCCCAGGGCATTGATGTCGATCCCGCCGGCAGTTTGATCGATGCGCAGTTCCCAGTGGCCTGCGGTGATGGGGCCGTCGGAAATCTGAACGTTGTCAAGATAGAAGAATTCGTCGGCGGCTGTCATGTCGCCGGTCGGGACTGTGAATCGCACACGGGTGTTGTTGGCAATCTGAGCGGTAATGTCATAGCTGCGCGTGCCGGTGCTGTCATTGTCAAACGTTTCGAGCGTCGTCCAGCTCCCGCCACCATTTCCGGAGATTTCGACGACCAGGTTGTCCCCGGCGTCGAGCGTATTCGAAGTCCGATAGCTGAACGTCAGGAACGCCATCCCCATGTTCAGTCCCGTGGCGGAAAGATCGGCCTGCCGGTAGATGGTTTGAGCGGATCCCGCGGCGCCGTGAAATCTCAGCTCGCCGCCAGTGACCTGGATGTTTCCGGCGGTTGCTCCCCCCGCGGCGCCGCTATCGGTCTCGGTCCAGTTCGTCGACCAGTTGTTGCTGCCGTTGTTGTTCGTATAGGCGTTCGTGCCGAATTGATCGAGCACGTCTTTTCCTGTCGCGTTGTAGAAATCGAGCCAGGCGTTGTCGGCACCGGCGGGAAGAGTGGTGTTGCCAGTGGTGAATCGGGTTGTGCGCGCGGTGCCATTCGGATCGAGCAGCGTGTACGTCGCGGTGGTGCTGAAGGTCACGCCGTCGCCGTTTCTCGTGCGGTCGCGTCCAGCGGTATCTTCCGTTCCGCCACCCTCACCGATATCCGCGTCGAAGAGCTCGATCTGGAGACGGCCGATTCCAGGCGGTACCTCAACGAAATACCGATAGAACGTGCCGAGCGCGCCTCCATCAGAGACGTAATCGCCGTTGGCCGTTCCCGCGTTTCCGCCTTGAGGCATGTGCACGGTCGTTCCGGTCGAGCCCGCATACAGGCCAACCGCAAGAGCTACCGAAATCAGCAAGCTGACGACACGAGTGCGCATGGGGACCCTTCTCTCTCCAAGGTGAATGTTCGCTCCAACCAAGAGTACTCCGCATAACTTCCCGGCGGCTTGCGTTGGGCACCGCATACCGCAACGCATGCGGCAGAGACGGCTTTCATCCCTTTCATGATCCCATGCATTGCACAAAGTTCGTGACGGACTGCCGTGAACAATTCGTCAGCACGCGTGAGAGTGTGAGCCAGATCACGATCGCAGAGGTGCGAGCGCGGGATCCGACGAGTCGCCGAGCCGTCGAGTCGACAAGTCGCCGAGGAAACTAAGCAACTCGAAGACTTGGAGACTTGGAGACTCGGAGACTGCGATCCGCGGTCTGCGATCTGCGATCTAATTGCGCATCGTGAAAGCCATCCTCGCTCTCGATCAGGGCACGACGAGCTCGCGCGCGCTGCTTTTCGACGAGGCGGGCAACGAGCTGGCGATCGCGCAGCGGGAGCTGCACCCGGTTTTTCCGCACCCCGGCTGGGTCGAGCATGATCCGGAAGAGATCTGGTCGACACAGATCGCCGTCGCCGCAGAATGCCTGGCAAAGATGCCTGGCGCCGAGGTGCAGGCGATCGGGATCACCAACCAGCGCGAGACGACCGTCGTCTGGGATCGCGCGACCGGCACGCCCATCGCCAACGCCATCGTCTGGCAGGACCGGCGCACCGCGGCTCTTTGCGACGAGTTGCGCGCGCACGAGCCGCTCATCCGCGCGCGCACCGGACTCGTGCTCGATGCCTACTTCTCCGGCACGAAGCTTCGCTGGCTACTCGATCATGCACTCGATCACACAAGCGCGTCGGGCAATCTCGCGTTCGGCACCGTCGACTCCTGGCTGATCTGGCGATTGACCGGCGGACGCACGCACGTCACCGACGTGACGAATGCCTCGCGCACGATGCTGTTCGACATCCATCGCCGCCAGTGGGACGAGGAACTGCTCGCGCTCCTTCACATCCCCGCGGCGATGTTGCCGGAGGTCTGCGCGTCGAGCGGCGTCATCGCTGAGACCGCGAAGGGTCTGCCGATTCCCGCCGGAATCCCGATCGCCGGCATCGCCGGCGATCAGCAGGCCGCGTTGTTCGCGCAGCGTTGCACGCGTGCCGGTATGGCCAAGAACACGTACGGCACCGGCTCGTTCATCGTGATGAATACGGGAGGCGAGGCGGTGTCGTCCTCACACGGTCTGCTCTCAACGATCGCCTGCGGTGAGCGTCAGTACGCGCTTGAAGGCAGCATTTTCGTGACCGGCGCCGCGATTCAATGGCTGCGCGATCGCCTCGGTATCATCCGCACCGCGGCGGATGTCGAAACGCTGGCCGCCTCGGTCGACGACACGAACGGCGTCGTCTTCGTCCCCGCCTTCACCGGCCTCGGCACGCCGTACTGGGACGGCTACGCGCGCGGCGCGATCGTCGGTCTCACGCTCGGCGCTTCCGCCGCGCACATCGCCCGCGCCGCGCTCGAATCGATCGCGCTGCAGACCGTCGACGTGCTCGAGGCGATGCGCGCGGACTCCGGCATTTCCCTGCGCGAATTGCGCGTCGATGGCGGCGCGACGGTCAACGACCTCCTGATGCAGATCCAGGCCGACCTCGCGGGCATCCCGGTCATTCGCGCGCGCCGCCCCGAAGCAACGGCACTTGGTGCCGCATACCTCGCGGGACTCGCGGTCGGATTCTGGCGCGGCGAAGACGCGATCGACGCGCAGTGGAGGGCGGAGCGCACCTTCGAGCCCCGCATGTCGCATGATGCGCGCGCGGCGAAGATCGCGGAGTGGCATCGCGGCGTCGACCGGGCGAAGGGTTGGGCGACGTCATGAACGAGTTTCTCGAGTATCACCGCAGTCTTCTCGACGACGAGACCCGCACCCGCGCGTATCGCGAGGCCATTCGAAGCGTCGTGAAACCGGGCGACATCGTGCTCGATCTCGGATCGGGCTCCGGCATCCTCTCGTTCTTCGCCTGCGAGGCCGGCGCGGCGCACGTCTACGCGATCGACCACAGTCACATGGCCGACGTAGCGAGCTTTCTCACCCGACACCTCGGCTTCGCTGATCGCATGACGGTCTTCCACGCGGAGTCGGCGCGCGTCGAATTGCCGGAGAAAGCGAACGTGCTGGTGACCGAGACGATGGGCGTGTCGGGATTCGACGAAGGGATCCTCGGGCATCTGCTCGATGCGCGCGCGCGTCTGCTGCAGCCCGGCGCGGCGATTCTTCCGCGGCGCCTTTCCCTCGGCGTCGCACCGGTCGACATTCCTGAGGACTACGCGAAGCTCGTCGGCTGGTGGAGCCAGCCACACTACGGCCTCGACTTCGCGCCGCTGCGCGTCTTCGCGTCGAATGTCATGCACCTCGTGCACATCGACACGAGCGCGCACCTCGCCAACGGCGCGAACGTGATCGACGTCGATCTGGCAACGTACGAATCGAGAACCGTGCACGGAAGCGCGGCGTTCATCGTCGAGCGGCCCGGCACGCTGCACGGTTTCGCGACCTGGTTCACGGCGAATCTCGCCGGAAATCTCTCGATCGACAATCGCGAACGGCGATCGACGCACTGGTCGCAGGGATTTCTCCCCCTCGAACGTCCGATCGACGTGCGCCGCGGCGCGCGCATCGAGCTCGAAGTCGAAACCGACGACGGCACGATGTGGCACTGGCGCGGATCAGCGGCAAACAAACCGTTCGACCAGATCACCTGGTTCGGCATGCCTCCGTGTGAGGTTACGCCCGCCACGTGACGAGAGTGCGTCGCCCTCTTTTCCTTCGCGCCTTCGCGTCTTCGCGTGAGACCGATTCCACGCGAAGACGCGAAGACGCGAAGTTCGGCAGACACGGCAGAAGACTTAGAATGCAATTCATGCGTCGTATTTCTCTCGCACTCTTCTTCGCTCTCCTCTCGACCACAACATTTGCGCAGAACTGGACGTCGCTCGGCGGCGCCACGAACTGCATCGGCGGCGATGGCTGCCGCGACCGGCAGTTGCGCATCCCTCTCGAGGACCGGCCCGTGATCGGTGTCCGTTTCACGGCGCACGACAACATCGGCGCGAAAGCCGAGGGCGCGCTGCGGGTGAAGATCGACGGCAACACCATTCGCGGATCCATCGACATCCCGCGCCGCGGCGAAACGTTCACCATCGACGTCGATGAGCTCCGCGGGCGCTCCTTGATTTTCGAACCCGCGGCGGACGATGAAGTCGAGATCACCGGCATCGCGGTGTTGTACGGCCGCGAGCGCAGCGGCCGCATCGAGCGCGGACGCAACGACCCCGACGATGACCGACGCGGCAACGGCGGCTGGGGCGGCAACGGCGGTTGGCGCGCGTATCCCCGCGCCGCGGGCTGCATCGGTGGAACGGAATGCGGCAAGAACGGAAAGCGCATCACGATCGCTCTCGAAAACGCTCCCGTCCTCGGCGTCCGCTTCTTCGCGCACGACGCGATCGGCGAGCGCGCCGACGGCAAGCTCTCGGTGCGCATCGACGATACGACCGTCGGCTTTTACGTCGACGTGCAGCGCAACGGCAAACGCCACGAGTTCGACGTCGAGAACATCGTCGGCTCCAAGCTCGTCATCGAAACCGCGAGCAACGATGAAGTCGACGTGAAGGACATCGAAGTGCTCTACGGCCGCGGGGGCGGAGGCGGACATCATGGCGGCGGCTGGGGCGGACCGCGCGAGATCACCAACGAAGGCGGCTGCATCGGCGGCGACGAATGCGGCGGCCGCAGGTCGCGCATCCGCATCGACCTCGACGGACGTCCCGTGGAGTCGCTCCGTTTCTACGCCCGCGACGACGTCGGCACGCGCGCCGGTGGCGAGCTCCGCATCCGCATCGACGACGAGACCCTCGAATACTCCCTCGACATTCCGCGCGACGGCCGCACATTCACGATCGACTGCAAGAACATCGCGGGCGACTATCTCTACATCGAGCCCGCGGAAGACGACGAAGTCGTGTTGAAGGATATTCGCGTGCGGTTTCGTCAGGACTGATCTGCGAGCGAAGTGATGGACCGCCGGCGTCCTCGCCGGCTGGGCGAGCGGCGTCTCGCCGCTCGCGGGCGGGCGCCGAGACGGCGCCGCCCCAGCCGCCGAGACGGCGGCGGTCCACTGGGCTTACAGCCCCTCGCGAATCCGCTTCGAAAACAACGGATCGTCCGCGAATCGCTTCGCGCGTTCGTTGATCCTCGCCGCGCGTCGCACTTCGCTGAACGGACGCGAGGCATCGCCCACGAGGCCGACGTCGAAGGCAAGGTGATCGGAGTTCGCCGGGAGCAGCACCGCCATGCGGAATGGCACGCGCTTCGCCGTGATCGCGTTCACGTGGCGCACGAGGTTCGTCGTGCAGGTGTTCGTGAGCGTGTTGTAAAACTCGGGCTTTTCCCGCAACTGATTCGCGCGCTGGAGCATCGCCAGAAACATCGCCCGCATTTTCTCCGGCGTCGTGTTCACGCGGTAGAGATGGACCGCGTCATTGCGATAGTTCGAGCGCAGCTTGATGAGATCGCGCTCGTCGCCGATGACGTACATGATCTCGTAGCGGCGCAGCAGGCCACCGATCGGCGAGAACGACTCGCCCTTCTCTTTCCGGATCTCGATCGAGATCGCGACGTAGTCCTCGTCGCCGAACCCGAAGCTGACGAACGTATGCGCCGCTCCGGCAGTGCCGAACGGCTCGACGACAAACCATACGGAGTCGAGCTTCCGCAGGTCGAAGGTCTTGTCGTAATAGGCGGGCACATAACGATCCGCGCTGATGTAGGAGAAGTTGCGGATGTTGTGAATCGTGACCAGCGGCGGACGAATGTCGGCCTTCGCGAGAATCGCTTGATCGATCGACCAGTCGCGATCATTCGAAGGACGAACGAGCACCGTCGCGGCGACGATTGCCGCGAAGATGCTTAGCGCGATGATCCTGCGGCGATTCATGACCACTCATCGATCCACGAATTTCATCTGCCGCTCGTTGTAGCGCGGTCCACTGATACGCTCCGGCGCCAGCGCGGCATCGAGATCGGCGACGTCTCTCGCCGATAGCGCGATCGCCGCGGCGCCGGCGTTCTCTTCCAATCGCGCCACGCGCTTCGTGCCGGGGATCGGAACGATGTCGTCACCTTTGTGCAGAAGCCAGGCGAGTGCGATCTGTGCAGGTGTCGCACCGAGGCGCTTGCCGATGTCGCGGACGATGCCCGCCGCGCGCATGTTGGCGTCGAAGTTCTCTCCCTGAAATCGCGGGTCGCCGCGGCGGAAATCGCCTTCGGGGTACTCCTCGGCGCGACGCACGTCGCCGGCGAGAAATCCGCGCCCGAGGGGACTGAACGGAACGAGACCGATCCCGAGCTCGCGTAGCAGCGGAATGATGTGCGGCTCGAGGTTTCGCTCCCAGAGCGAATACTCGCTCTGCAGTGCCGCGATCGGGTGCACCGCATGCGCGCGACGGATCGTCTCCTCGCCTGCTTCCGACAGGCCGAGCCAGCGCACTTTTCCTTCGCGAACGAAATCCGCCATCGTGCCGACCACGTCTTCGATCGGCACGTCGGGATCGACGCGATGCTGATAGAGAAGATCGATCGTCTCGATCGCCAGCCGACGCAGCGATCCTTCGACCGCGCGGCGAATGTTGTCCGGCTTGCTCGTTACTCCATTCGATTTTCCGTCCTCGATGCGCCAGCCAAACTTCGTGGCGATCACTACGCCATCGCGTTTGCCCGCGAGCGCGCGGCCGAGGAGCTCTTCGTTATGAAACGGGCCATAGACCTCGGCCGTGTCGAAGAAGTTGATGCCGAGCTCGATGGCGCGATGAATCGTCGCGATCGATTCCTGTTCGTCCGCCGGTCCGTAGGATTGGCTCATCCCCATACAACCAAGTCCGAGTGAGGAAACGGTGAGTCCGGCTCCGAGTTTGCGTTTCGTGATCTGAGTCATAGTCGACATTTTGCCCTTCAGGCATAAGCTTACGTCCAGGTCCAATCAGGAGGCACCATGCGCAAGCAATTGGCGGTCGTTGTTTCTTTCGTCATTCTTCTCGTCGGGAATGCCTGGGCGCAACGTGTCGAACCGGCATTCGCCCGCGACGCCGTCGGAATGCGCGCCGTCGCCGCGGCGCCGCACGTCGCCGACCGCGCGGGGATCGAGCCTCTGTTTGCGCTCGGTGCGGCAGCGGCCGAAGTTCCCGAAGAAATCAGCGCGATTCGCGAGTGGAACGAGCAAGGACGCTCGCCTGCAAAGAACGGATTCACACGTGCGATCGGCGATGCCGTCCACGTGCGCGTCACATCGAACGAGACCGCGGCGCAGCTCGCAGGCGGCGGCATCGTCAGCGATTCCGAGCGCGGAACGAAAGTGTGGAGCGGAAGCGTGCGCGTCGCCGGTGCCTATCGCACGCGCCTTCATCTGAAGAATGTCGCCGTCCCTCCGGGAACGACGTTCTGGGTCTACGGCCGCAGCGGCGAGACGGTCGCCTTCAGCACGGAGCTGATCGACGCGAATGGCGAGATGTACACGCCGAGCATCGCCGGCGACCTCGCGTATCTCGAAATGGAGCTGCCGGCCGGAAGCGCCGGCGGTGCGTTCGACATCGCCGACGTTCTCGAGCTGGTCGCCGGTCTTCCGAAGCCAGACGACACGCCCTCCTGCCTCATCGACGCAACCTGCGTCACGTCGTCGACGCTCGACGTCATCGACCTTTATCGACGCGCCGTGGCCGACCTGTTCTACGTCAAGGGAGGAAGCGGCTTCGTCTGCACCGGTGGATTGATCAACGACTCCGAGCCCTCGACCTTCGTTCCGTACCTGCTCACCGCGAACCACTGCTTCTCCACGCAGGCCGCGGCAACGACGCTGGAAGCATTCTGGGATTACCGGACCTCCTCCTGCGGCGGACCGTCGCCGAGCATGAGCTCATCGGAGCGATCCAACGGCTCGACGCTCCTCGCCACGGGAACGACCAGCGACTTCACGTTCGTGCGCCTCAATACCGTTCCCGCCGGCCGCGCCTTCCTCGGCTGGGATGCGAGGACCTCCGTGATCACCGACGGGACGACGCTCTTCCGCGTCTCCCATCCCTGCCCGGAATGCCCGTCGGATCCGCGACCGCAACGATTCTCCACGACGCACATCACGCTCTCGAGCTTGACCTGCAGCGGCCGCCCTCGCGGTCCCTACACGTACTCCTCGCAGGCGACCGGCGGTGTGTACGGAGGAAGCTCGGGCTCGCCGGTGATTCTGGCCGGCGGCTACGTCGTCGGCCAGCTTTTCGGAGCGTGCGGACCGAATGATCCATCCGCGGGATGCGATGCGTCGAACCTGACGCTCGACGGCGCGTTCGCGACGACCTATCCGTCGGTCAGCAGCTTCATCGACACCGCACCGAACGCCAATTGCACGCCAAACAGCACGACGGCCTGCGTGCTCAACAATCGCTTCAAAGTGACCGTGCGCTTCCGCAACGGCTTCGACAACGGTGCCGCCGACACGAACGCGCAGGTGAAGACCGTAACCGGCTTCGCCAACCCGAGTTTCGAGACGGTGTTCTTCTTCTTCAACAGCGAAAGCAATATCGAGATGATGCTGAAGATCCTCGACCAGGGAAACACCAACTCCCAGGGCCAGCCGACCATCGCCGTCCTCTTCGGATCGGCCACGCCGCTGCGCATCGAGATCACGATCCTCGACACGCTGAAGCAGACGACGAAGACGTACACGAGCGCCTTCGGACAGATGCAGGGAACGACGGATTTCACCGCGTTCGTGAAGTGACGGCGCGGTGGCTGGACGTTTCACGCGGAGGCGCGGAGGGCGCGGAGAGAAGTGACGAATTCTTCTCTCCGTGTCTCCGCGTCTCCGCGTGAAACCGGATCCTGAAACCCTCGAAGCAAGCGCGGCATCGAAACGGTCAAATGCCTCACCTCGAGAAAAAGCATCCTCTCGCGATTCGCTGGTTTCACTGGCTCAACTTCCCGCTGCTGACCGTCATGGTCTGGAGCGGACTGCTGATCTATTGGGCCTATCCGATCTATCGCCTCGGCGTCGCCGATTTCACGCTGCTGAAGATGAACCTCAGCCAGACGACGTGGCGCGCGTTGCACGTGAACAATCGGTTGGCCGAGGGGATGGCGCTGCACTTCTTCTTCATGTGGCTCTTCGGCGTGAACGGGGTGCTGTACGTGCTCTACACGTTGTTCTCGGGAGAATGGCGTGAACTGCTGCCGAACCGCCACACGTTGCGCGACGCCTGGCAGGTCCTGCTGCACGATCTGCACATTCGCAAGGAACCGCTGCCGCGCGTGAAGTTCAACGGCGCGCAGCGACTCGCCTACACCGGCATCGTGATCATGGGGATGTTCTCGCTCCTCACCGGACTCGCGATCTACAAGCCGGTGCAATTCGCGTGGCTGACGATGCTCTTCGGCGGGTACGCCGGCGCACGCTTCGTCCACTTCTGGCTGACCGTCGGCTATGTCCTCTTCTTCCTCGTGCACGTCGGCCAGGTCGTGAAAGCCGGATGGAACAACTTCCGCGCGATGGTGATCGGATACGAGGTGGTGGAATGAGCGTGCCTCCGGAAGACGAACCGCGTACTGAGGAAGAGCCGGTGCTCGAGGCGGGGGAAGATCGCGGATCGCAGATCGCAGATCGCAGCGAGGTCTTGCCCAACGACGAGAATGTTGCCCCGAATGAAAGGGGCGCGGAGGTCGTCGTCGACAACAGCGGCACCGACAGCGAAGAGGAAACCTCTCCTGCGATCCGCGATCTGCGATCTGCGATCTCGTCAGATGCGCTTTCGCTCGAATTGAAACAGCGCACGCGCCGTGGGTTCCTCACGTTGGGCGCGGGCGCTCTCGCCGGTGCGGCGGCCTGGAAGTGGTTGCGATCGCGGCAGATGATCGACGGCGTCGAGTGGCCGTTGCGTCGCGTGTTGGAATCGAACGAATCGCTCGCGCGCGCCTATTTCAGCAAGGCGCGACTCAGCCCAGCCTTCCGCCCCACCGACCTCACGCGCGTGCGCATCAATGGCCGCATCGGCCTCAAGGACCCGATCGATCTCGATGCCTGGAGACTGCGCATCGAAGGCGCTGCCGCAACCGTCTCGCTCAGTCTCGATGACATCAAGGCGCTTCCGCGACGACAGATGATCACCGAGCTGCGCTGCATCGAAGGCTGGTCGATCATCGTGCAGTGGACCGGCGCGCGTCTCGCCGATCTGATCGCGAAGTACCCGCCGGCATCCGAACCGCGTTACGTCGCGCTGGAGACGCCCGACCGCGGCTACTACGTCGGCCTCGACCTCGACAGCGCGATGCATCCGCAAACGCTCCTCGCCTACGAGATCAACGGCCAGCCGCTGCCGCTCCTCCACGGCGCGCCGCTGCGTCTCGCGATTCCGGTGAAGTACGGAATCAAGAACATCAAACGCATCGGCGTCATCCGCTACACCACCCTCCGCCCCGCCGACTTCTGGGCCGAGCGCGGCTACGACTGGTACGCGGGACACTAGGAGCGACCGGAGCGCAGGCATCCTTGCCTGCCGGTCCGCCGGCATCTTGCCGGCCGGAAACGGGTGAACGGTAGACAGGCCACAGGGGACGCTTGCTCAACGGGCAAGCGTCCCCCGTCACCTGTCTACCGTCTACCTGCGCGGGTTCCGTGTTAATGTCACTCGGGTCCCGGAGATGTCCGCTTTCTCCACGCGATGCTCTTTTCGCCGCGCGGCATTGCCGTTGCTGGCGTTGGCCATGGCCGCGATGCTGGCTTCTTCGCTCGCGGCCGAGGAACGGGGCCTTCCGCTCATCACCGTCTATCCCTCCGAGGTGCATAAAGCGGGACCGCAGACCTTCGCTGTCGCGCAGGACGCGCGCGGCGTTTTGTACTTCGGCAATCTCCATGGGCTGCTCTCATACGACGGCGCCTGGTGGGGACTGAGAAAACTCCCTGACGAACAGGCACCTCTATCGCTCGCCACGAACGCCGAGGGTCGCGTGGTCCTCGGGCTCGTCAAAGACTTCGGCACGCTCGAACGCGAGCCGCGAGGCTCCGTCGAATTCCGTTCCCTGCTGCCGACGCTGCCGGAAGCGAAGCGCGACTTCGGCGACGTGCGCAACGTCTGCTCGACGCCGGCCGGATTTCTCTTCGTCGCCGAGAAGCGTCTCCTGCTTTGGAACGGAAGCTCGACGCGCATCGCCGCCGAATTCGATAGCCGCGATACCGCGCCGCGCGATTGCTACGTCAATCGGGACACGATCTACCTCCGCGGACCGAAAGGACTGCAGACCTTCGACCCCACAACCTTTCGCATTCAGCCCGCGGGATTGGAGGGGCGCGTCCAACTCGTCCTTCGCGGTCCGGGCAACACGGTCATCGCCGAAGTGCGCGATGAGGGATTCTTCACCGTGGAGAATGGAGCGTCGAAACCGTTCGCTCCCGCTGCAAGCGCGTGGTTGAAAGGAAAGCTCGTCTCGAGCGGATGCACGTTGCGCGACGGCCGGCTCGTCATTGCCACGCGTCAGAACGGCTTGATGATTCTCTCCCCGGTGGGCGAGATCGAGCAGCTCATCGGCGAGAACGCCGGACTTCCCGACTCGATCATCAACGAAGCCTTCGTCGATCGCGACGGATCGCTCTGGCTGGCGATGGAGGGACCGATCGTGCGCATCGACCTCGCCTCGCCGGTGAGCGTGTTCGACGCGCGTCATGGTCTCCGCGGCAGCGCCGGCGATGTCGCTCGCTTCGACGGGAAGTTGTACGCCGTCACCTCGCACGGTCTCTCGCGCATCGAGGAGAACGGCGCCGCGACGCGCATCGACGCGATCAAAGACTCGCCCTGGCGACTCCTGAGCCTCGAAGATCAATTGCTCGTCGGGACAACGAAGGGTCTCTACACCATCACAAAGACAGGCATCGTCGCGCATGTCATCGATCAGGCCGTGGAAATCTACGACCTCGCGCGTTCCACCTCCGATCCTGAGCGCGTGTGGCTCGCCGAGCGCGCGGGACTGAGCAGCGTCCGCCGTGCTAACGGAACGTGGGTCTACGAGGGACTGATCGCGGGAGCGCCCGAGTACATCTCGTCCGTGGTCGAACAGGACGGTGTGCTCTGGGGCGGCTCGGTGTTCGAAGGCATCATCCGCGTGGAAGATCCGCGCGGCGCGAAGCCACGGCTGAAGCAGTTCGGGCACAACGAGATGAACGTCTTCAAAGTCGGCGGCCGCGTCGTGCTCGTTGACGCCCGCGGCAGCGTTCTCGAGATCGATCCGAACGGACATCTCGTTCCGGACAAGCTCCTCGGGCACATCAGCGCGCCGCGTGGATTCTTCATCGTGGCTGCCGATCCGAAGGGCAACGTCTGGATCAACTCCATTCCGCCGCTGATGTTCGAGCGTCACGCCGACGGCACGTTTGCGCGCGAAGGACGGCCGCTCGTTTCCGTCACCGCCGCCGACATCCAGAACGTTCGCATTCACGGAAACATCGTCTGGTTCGCCGCCGACAAAGGTCTCTTCCGCTATGAGCCCAACGCGGCGTCCGAGACCGTGCAACCGCAGCCCGCACCGCTGATCCGCCGCGTCGTCGCCGGCGAAAATCGCGTCCTCTACGGCGGCACGGCGACGAAGGAAGCCACGACTTCGCTGCCTCACAATTTCGGCCGCATGCGCATCGAGTTTGCGCCGGTCTCGTATCGGCCGGGCGTGACGTATCAATATCGCCTCGATCCGATCGATGCCGGCTGGAGCGAATGGATCAGCGAGCCATTCATCGACTACACCAGGCTCGAGCCGACCAACTACGTCTTTCGTCTTCGCGCACGCGGGCCGGCCATGACGCCCAGTCCGGAGACGAGCTGGTCTTTCAGCGTACTGCCGCCCTGGTACCGCACTTCCTGGGCAAATGTGCTTTGGGCATTGCTCTTCATCGGCGCGGTGGCCGGCGTCATCTGGGTACGGACGCGAACACTGCATCGCCAGGCGGAGAAGCTTCGCGCGACCGTCGCCGAGCGCACACTCGAATTGCAGAACACGGTCAAGCTGCTCGAAGAAGCGAACACGCAGCTCGAAACGCTCTCGCTCGAAGACGATCTCACGGGCATCGCCAACCGCCGCTCGTTCGAGCGCGCGCTCACCGATGAATGGAATCGCGGGCGGCGCCACGAGTTGTCACTGGCGCTGATCCTTCTCGATCTCGATCACTTCAAAGACCTCAACGATCGCCGCGGACATCCCGCCGGCGACGACTGTCTCCGCCGCGTCGGCGCCTTCCTCGCCGACGCGATCCGCCGCAGCGGCGAGATCGTCGCGCGCTACGGCGGCGAGGAATTCGCGATCCTGCTGCCCGGAGTCGACGCCGAAGGAGCCGTGCGTGTCGCGGAAGCCCTGCGCGAAGGAATTGAACGTCTGGCCATCCCCTACGGCAACAGCAAAGACCGGCGCATGACCGCGAGCTGCGGCGCCGCCGCCCTCATCCCCCTTCCAGAGCTCACCGCGGAAAGTCTCGTCGCCAGTGCCGACCGCGCTCTCTACGCCGCCAAACATTCCGGCCGCAACTGCGTCCGCCTCGCCGACGAAACGACCACCGGCACCTGGCTCCGCGACGTCTCGGCGTGATTCAGCTCGCAGGAGATTGACGAAGCCCGCGTCGCGTAAAGGAGGGCGGGCTTATAGCCCGCCGATTTTGTGCCGTGGGCACGTGCTAACTGCCGCGGCCCACCCATGGCGGGCTATAAGCCCGCCCTCCGTCACTGCGGTGCCCGGGAGGCAGGCATTCTTGCGTCGATTGATCCGGCGGTCTGCGAACTGCGATCTTGCACGAGGCGTACAATCATTCTTTCCCAACATCATCATGTCCGCACCTGCTCCACCCGCGGTCTTTGGCCTGCTCGAGCAATTGGCCCTCGGGTTTGCGCTCGTTCGCACGGACGGAACCGCGGAATGGTGCAACGCCACCGCGCGGGCGATCCTCGGCGACGAGGGATTCAAAGACGCTGACGTTCGGGCCGAAGCGACGGGTGAGCGCGTTCCCGAGGACCGGCTTCCGCACGTGCGCGCGTTCGCCGGCGATCGCGTGACCGCGAGCAATCTGCTCATCCGCAGAAACGGCACCGACATCGCCGTCGAGGTCACGGCGACGCTGATCTCCCCGCACGTTCTCTGCTCGCTGCGCGACACGAGTGAGGATCGCAAGAGCTACCGGCACATCATCGAGAACGCCAACGAGATCATCTACCGCACCGACTTCCAGGGCAATTTCGTTTACGTGAATCCCGCGTCGGTGCGCATCACCGGCTTCGACGAGCAGGAGCTCCTCGGCCGGAACTTTCTCGCGCTCATCGATCCCGACTACCGCGACGCGGCCTCGCACTTCTATCAACACCAGTTCCGCACCCACGCGCCCAGTACGTACTTCGAGTTCCCGCTCGTGACCAAGTCGGGCACGCGCATCTGGATGGGCCAGAACGTGCTCACCGTATCCGATGGCGATCGCATCCTCGGCTACGAAGCGATCGCGCGCGACATCACGCAGCGCAAAGGCGCCGAGGACGAGCTGGCGCGCGCGCGCGACGCGGCGCTGCAGTCCGCGCGCGCCAAGTCGGAGTTCCTCGCCAACGTCAGTCACGAGCTCCGCACGCCGCTCAACGGCGTCCTAGGCATGACGGGCCTGCTCCTCGGCACGCCGCTCACTCCCGAGCAGCGCGAGTTCGCGGACATCATCCGCTCCAGCGGCGAGAGCCTGCTCTCCATCGTCAACGACGTCCTCGACCTCTCGCGCATCGAAGCGGGCAAGCTGTCGATCGAGTCGATCGATTTTCATCTCGATGACCTCGTCGAAAGCGTGCTGGAACAGTTCGCGGCGCGCGCGGCGGCCAAGCGCATCAAGCTGCGATCGAGCGTCGCCGAACAGGTCACGCGCGTGTTGCGCGGCGATTCGCATCGGCTACGCCAGGTTCTCCTCAACCTCGTCGGCAACGCCGTGAAGTTCACGCATCGCGGAGAAGTCACGCTGACGGTCATGCAGCCGGAGGAACGAGAGTCGCGCGTTACGCTTCGTTTTCTCGTCACCGACACCGGCATCGGCATCCCCGCGGCCGCGCAGCCGCGGCTCTTCACTCCTTTCATGCAGGCCGATGGCTCGACGACGCGCAAGTACGGCGGCAGCGGCCTCGGGCTGGCCGTCTCCAAGCAGCTCGTGGAGACGATGGACGGAGAGCTCGGCGTCATCAGCGTCGAGCGCGAAGGCTCGACGTTCTGGTTCGAGCTTCCGCTGGAGAAACAGGAACAGGTCGCCGACGAGACTCCACGACAGTGGAATCTCTCCCGCTATCGCGCGCTCCTCGTCGACGCCAGCGAAGTGCACCGTCTCATGATCGCGCAGCACCTCGCCGCGACGCAGATCCGGTTCGACGAGGTCATGAGCGCAACAGCCGCCTTCGAGGCGATCGCCCGCGAACACTACGACGTCATCCTCTTCGACATGCATCTCCCCGACGAGGACGGACTCGCATTCGCGCGCGCGATCCGCGCCAACCCGGACACGCGCGACCTCCGCCTTCTGCTCCTCACCGGGTTCGGCCGCCGAAAAGCGGACGTCGAGGCGTTTCAGAGCGCGGGCATCCACTCGTTTCTCATCAAGCCGATCCGGCGCACGCAACTGGCCGACTCCCTCTCCCGCCTTCTCGTCAGCGACGCGGGAGCAGCCGCGCGACCCGCGTCCGAGGAGGCAGCGACGCCCTCGCGTGCGCGCGTTCTCGTCGTCGAGGACAACAACGTGAACCAGCTCGTCGCGCTCGGTCAGCTCAATCGCCTCGGCCATGAAGCCGTCGTCGCCGCGAGCGGAGCCGAGGCACTCGACATTGTGCGCAACGGCGCGTTCGACATCATCCTCATGGACTGCCAGATGCCGGACATGGATGGCTATGAAGCGACGCGACGCGTGCGGCAGATGCACGAGAGCGTCGCCAGGATTCCCATCATCGCCATCACCGCGCACGCCTTGCCGGGCGAGCGCGAGAAGTGCCTCGCCGCGGGGATGAACGACTATCTGCCGAAGCCGGTGTCGCTCGAGCAACTCGGCGCGGTCATCCGGCTCTGGGCGAGCAAGTCGTCCGCATCGCAGGTGAAAGGTCCCGACGTCATGGAAGCGGACGATCACTACATCCTCGACCGCGAGCGCGTGAGCTCGTTCCTGGCCATCGGCCGGACGCAGAAGGGCTTTCTCGAAGGTCTGGTGCGATCGTTCCGTCAGGACGTTCCTTCTCGACTCGACGCCTTGCGCGCGGCAGCATCGAGCGAGGATGCGAACGAGCTGGCCCTGGCCGCGCATGCGTTGAAGAGCTCCAGTGGCAGCGTCGGCGCGAAACGGATGTACACCGTGGCCGACGCGCTCGAGCAATCGGCGCGCAACGGACAACTCAGCGGAGCCGCGGTCTCGATCGAACAACTCGCCGCCGAATTCACGCGCGTCATGTCCGCGTACAACGGAATCATCCGTCGCAGCGGCAGCCATACTCCAGCGCCGTAACAATCAACTTACCGTCGAGGTTGCTGACTTCGATTATCGTTATATCCGTATGAATCTCGGTTCGTATCGCCTGATCAACCGCCTCGGCGTCGGAGGCATGGGCGAGGTTTGGCGCGCCGAGGATACGAAACTGCTGCGGCAGGTCGCGATCAAGATCCTTCCCGCGCAGCTCGCGTCGGATCCTGAGTGGAAGGATCGCTTCCTGCGCGAAGCGCGAATGGTTGCGCAGCTCAATCATCCGAACATCGCCACGATCTACAGCATCGACCAGCAGGGCGAGACTCTCTTCATCGCTATGGAACTGATCGAGGGCGAGCCGCTTTCGGCGATGATCGCCAAGGGTCCGATGACGCCCGCCGACGCAGTGCGCGCGGCAGTCTTCGTGGCCGATGGTTTGTCCGAAGCGCACGCCAAAGGCATCGTGCATCGCGACATCAAGCCCGAGAACATCATCTGCTCGCCGAAACTCGTGAAGGTTCTTGACTTCGGAATCGCCAAGAACATCGGCGGCACCGCCGATCCTTCACTCACGCAAGGCGGAATGGTCGTCGGCACACCTCATTACATGTCGCCCGAGCAGGCCCTCGGCCGTGCGGTCGATGCGCGCACCGACATCTTCTCGCTCGGCGTCGTCCTCTACGAAGCGCTCACCGGAAAGAAGCCGTTCCTCGGCGAGGCGGTCACCGAGATCCTGCTGCAGATCGTCATGAACGAGCCGCCGGACATCGCCATCGCCGCGGCGGGCATCACTCCCGCGCTCGCCGAGATCGTGCGCCGCTGCATGCGCAAGCAGCCCGACGATCGCTTCGCGAACTGCGAGGAATTGCGTGCGGCGCTGGTGCAGTCGATCCGCGAGGATCCGAATCGCGCGCGGCAATCCAGCGTGCCGACGATCTCGATCAAACGGGACGAGCCGAAACCGGCGGCGGCTCCGACGACGACACCGGCGAGTCCCGCGCCACCCGCAACCGCGCCGGCGCCTCGTCCCTCACCGCCGCGCTATCGCGCCCTCATCGCCGACGATGATCCGACGACGCGCTATCTCCTCGCCGACGTGCTCCGCCGCCACCAGATTGCCTTCGACGAAGCCGCGAACGGCGCGGACGCGGTGAAGTTCCTCAAGTCGAACGAGTACGGTCTGGTCTTCTTGGACCTGATGATGCCGCGCGTCGACGGCTGGGGCGTCATCGACTTTCTCCGCTCCCGCCGCAACGCCCGCTCCCCGCGCCTCTTCGTTGTCACCGGCGTGCAGAATCAGAAGCTCAGCGTCGCCGATCAGGACATCGTCTCCGGCCTCCTCTACAAACCGCTCGACCTCGCGGAGATCGAGAAATTGGTAACGACGTAGGAGCGCGGTTCCGCGACGCGCATAGGAGGGCGGGCTTATAGCCCGCCGGTTCTTTTGGGTGGGGACGGTCCGCACCCCCGCCCAGAGCCGGCGGGCTATAAGCCCGCCCTCCTCGGGGACGGCAAAAGCGGTAGCTGGCGCTGCCGCACTCCAAAAATTACGAGGCGTTCTCCGTCGGCGGCTCTTCGTCCTTCTTCTCTTCTTCGCTCTTCGGTTCTTCTTTCGCCTTCTGGCGCGCGCTCGTGAAGGCGCGCTCGATCTCCGACCAGGCGCGCTCGAAGCCGGCCTTCAGCTCTGTAGCCGCGGGCGACGAACCGTTGCGCTGCAAGCCGACGAGCACGTCCTTCGCTTCGACGAGCGTCTGACGCAACGTGCCGGTAATCTCACTGAGATCGCCGCGCGCGTCGCGATACGACTCCTTGGCGCGCTCCTCGAACTTCCCGACGTCGATGCCCCAATCGCGCAGCGATTCGGAAACGGTCTTCTTGGTTTCGTCTGACATGAGTGACTCCTTGGGCTACTGCGATGTGGTGGTGCTCGTATCGGTCGGCGGCGGTGGCTCCTGTGTTGTCGTCGCCGAGGTGTCGGTTGTATCGGTGCGGAACACGCCGCCGGTCAGCGTCGAATCGGGAGGCGTGGGGGTTGTGGTCGTCGAGGTGTCGCTTGGCACCGGCGTCGCGGTGTTCGTGACGATCGGATTTCCGAACTCGTCGTACATCGGCACGACGGTCGGCGTCGCGATCGTGTGCAAGGGACACGGTATCTCAGGCTGCGTGCCGCTCTTAAATGCCATGTTGTCGATCAGATTGCGCGGACAGTTCGGCGTGGCCAGACCGCCGCTGATCTCATCCACCTGCGTGAACATGATGCCCGGCGGCGCGGGGAAGTCGTCATTCGGCTCGCTTCCGGTCACGGCGAGCATGTAGCGCGTCCACATCGGCACGGCCGCATCAGAGCCGGAGAGTCCCATCGGATCGTTGTCGTCGAAGCCGACCCAGGTCAGCGTCAGCGTGTGCGGCGTGAATCCGATGAACCAGGCGTCGCGCTTGTCGTTGGTCGTGCCGGTCTTGCCGGCGGCGATCTTGCGGAAGCCCATGCTGCGCGCCTGTCCCGCGGTGCCGCGATCGACGACGCCTTTCATGATGTTCGTCAGCACGTACACGTCGCGCTGCGGAAAGACCTGCAGCGGCTTGGCGTCGTCCGATCCGAGCGTGCGTCCGCGATCGTCGGTCACGAAGCGAATCGCGCGCGGCGCGATGCGCGCGCCTTGCCGCGCGATCGTCGAGTAAGCCTCGGCCATCTGAATCGGAGGAATGCCCACCGCGCCGAGGAGGATCGACGGGTTGTCTTCGTCCATCTCCTCCTGCACGCCGAGCGTGCGCGCGGTCTTGATGATCGGAGCGATGCCGCAGGCCAGACCGATGCGCACCGAGGCCGCGTTGAGCGAGCCCTCGAGCGCATGTTGCACGGTGACCCAGCCCTGATAGTTGCCGTCGTAATTGCGCGGCGACCAATCCTCGGACCAGCGTCGCTTCAGCACGAAGCGCGCGTCGTCGACCCGCGTCGCCGCGGTGATGTTCTGATTCGAAAGACTCGGCTCGAACGCCGTCAGGTAAACGAACGGTTTGAACAGCGAACCGACGAGACGCTTCGACTTCAGCGCGCGATTGAATTGGCTGCGCTCGTAGTTCCGCCCACCGACCAGCGCGCGAATCTCGCCCGTCGGCACGTCGAGATGAATGATCGCGCCCTGCAGCGAGGGATCGTGATTGCGCAACCGCGAGCTGCGCTTCTCCAACGACGCGAGGCTCGACTCGACGATGCGCGCCGCCGCGTCCTGCGCGTCGAGATCGATCGCCGTGTAGATGCGAAGGCCGCGTCCCTTCACGTCGTCGATGCCGTAATCGGTCTGCAGCTCCTGCAACACGCGATCGACGTAGAACGGGATCGAAGCGAGGCCGGTCTTGCGGCGGAACGGTTTCGCCGGCAACGCCTCGGCATGCGCGGCGTCGTATTGCGCCTGATCGATCTTCTTCTCCTTCAACATCAACTGCAGCACCGTATTGCGGCGGCGCGTGGCCAGCTCCGGGTTGGCGAAGGGCGAGTAGTTGTTCGGGCTGCGGATCATGCCCGCGAGCAACGCCGCCTCGGCGACGTCGAGCTCTGAGACCGGCTTGCCGAAGTAGAAGCGCGACGCTTCGCCGACGCCGAGAATGGAGATCGAGCGATTGCGCCCGAGGTAGATGTCGTTGAGATAGGCCTCGAGAATCTCCGGCTTCGAGTAACGCGCATCGAGGATCACGGCCATGAAGACCTCGATGATCTTGCGGCGATACGTGCGTTCACTGGTGAGGTAGTAGTTCTTCACGAGCTGCTGCGTCAGCGTCGAAGCTCCTTCCGCCACGCCGCCCTTGCGCACGTTGCGGAACACCGCGCGCAGAATGCCGACCGGATCGACGCCGGGGTGATGCCAGAAGCGCACGTCCTCGGTGACGACGACGGCGTCCTGCAGGATCTGCGGAACCTGATTGAGCGTGACCGGGCTGCGATTCTCGAGCTGTTCGCTGAGGACCGAGGTCAGAAGCTCGGGCTCGAGCGCGGCGTTCTCGACCGGATGCGGCTCGCGCAACGAAACGACCGCTTCGACCTGTGCCTTGGCGATGGTGATGCGGATCGGCTCGGCGGGATATTCGCCGGTCGGATGCGTGAACGCGCGCGTGTAGAGATCGACGCCATCCTCGGCGCGCAGATACTGGCCCGGCGCATCGAGACGTTTCGTTTCGCGATAGCCGAGGCGATCGAGCTTCTCGAGCAGGTCATCGGTCTGCATCCGCATCCCGGGTTTGAGCGGCACGTAGTCGGCGTAGATCCGCGTCGGCAATCGCAGCTTGCGGACCTGGAAGCGACCGACCGCGGAGCGATAGACCCAGAAACCAAGCGCCAGGAAGAGAACGACGAACACGCCCACGGACCAGCGCAGCACGCGAAAGACCTGGCGTCGGGTCGGTCGCTGGCGTGTCCACTGCGGCCGCTTGAAGCGAGGCCAGCGAAACCGCGATGCGGGCGGAGGCGCGACGGGCGGTGTTTCCGGAGGAAGGTCAGTCATGGATCAACGAGCTCACGCGGCGGTCCAGTCTGCAACCGCGGTGCCGCGTACGCAAGAGGAGACGACCTTCATGGCGCCCGCCTCATTGCGCCACGATCGCAAGATTGCGGCCGCGGGCTTCGAGATCGCGGCGATAGGAATGAAAGATCGAGCCCTCGCAGCGCGTGCAGAGTCCGGAGTCGAAAATGCGGCCCTCGTCGATTCCATGAACGTGAAGGAGATCGATCGTGAACGCCGGCAGATCGACATGCGGCTTCGCGCGCGTGCGATCGACGAAGCGAGCGTCGAACTGCGCCGCGACTTCTTCGCCCACCTCGAAGCAACAACTGCGGATCGAAGGCCCGAGGTAAGCAAACGCAACGTGCGGATCGAACGCCGTCTCGAGCAGGCGCCCGAGCGTCGCACCGGTGATGTTCTGCGCCGCACCGCGCCAGCCGGAGTGCACGTTGGCAATCACCGCGTGAATGGGATCGAGCAGCGTCACCGGCAGACAATCGGCGATCTTGATCGCGAGGGTCACGCCCTTCTCATCGCTGATGAGCGCGTCGCACGAATCACATTCGCGCCAGGCATCCTCATGCCGCGCACGCGCCACGTTCGCGCTGTGCGTCTGCACGCAGGTCGTTAGAGACGTGTCGAGAGCGAAGCGCTCCTTCACGAAATCGCTGATCTCGTTCGCGACGATCCTGCCCGGATAGTCGCGCGAGGTGCAGAACACGGCGAAGCCCGGAGGAACGGTCGGAGGAATCGCGATACGGCCGAGGGGCGAGGGCTCGATGGTCCACATGCAGCACGGAGTCTACCCGCCCTTTTATACTCGCGACATGCGCGACCTCGATCTGGGCAACGGAATCCTCGTCCCCGCGGAGATCCTCCGCGCATCCACCTCGCGAAGCGGCGGTCCCGGCGGCCAGAACGTGAACAAGGTCGAGACGCGCGTGACGATCGAAGTCGAAGTCAGCGCACTGCCGCTTCCCGAGGAAAAGAAAGCGCTCATCCGCCAGCGCCTCGGCTCGCGCATCAACAAGGAGGGCGTGCTCCGCGTGACCTCGCAAGCCACGCGCACACAGAGCACGAACCGCGATCGCGCACTCGCGCGCATGGAAGAGCTGCTCCGCGACGCGCTCGTCGAAGAAAAGCCGCGCCGGAAGACGCGCGTCCCGAAAGGAGTGAAGGAGAAGCGGCTCGACGAGAAGAAGAAACTTGGCGAGAAGAAGAAGCTGCGGCGGATTCCTTTGCGCTGAGAACGAAACAAGCTTGTCATCCCGAGCGTAGCGAGGGACCTGGGTGGGTGGGCGGCACACAACATGAGCATCGTGCCGCCCGCGCACCCAGGTCCCTCGCTACGGTCGGGATGACAGGTGGGGGATAAAAACTCGCGGTTGAGAGAGCTCTCAGCTCGCGAGCTCGCGCACTTCGGCGATTCGCGTGCGCAGTTGCTCGGTCACGGAGAGGCCGCGCAGGAGCGAAGCCGTCTTCTCGAACTCGATCACCATCGCGTCGAGCGCGTTGGGACCTTCGCCGTTCATGATGCTGTCGAGGGCGTGGAGGAAGTGTTTCTCGATCGTCTTGTGGGCGCTGTCGCCGATGAACTCCTCGGCCACGGCGCGGATGCGTCCGGCGAGGTCGACTAGCTCGCCATTCTCCCGATCGGGATCTCGCTCAATTTTTTTTTTAGCTGGACGAGCTCGCCGGTGATCATTCCGTAGAGGACCTTGGCGACGTCGAAGGAGGACATGCTCAGCGAGCGTCCGATCTCGGCGATCGAGCGATGGCCATCGATGCGCGTGATGAGCATCCACTCCTGCGGATTGAGCGTGACCTGCTCGTGGCGGTTTTCGCGCGCCAGCAGCTCCGGGACGAAATCGACCGACGGAATCTTCTTGGAGAGCACGCGCCATTCGTCGAGCCGGCGCGCCGCTTCCATGAGCAGATTCGTGTTCGACTTCGTGATCGTCTGGCGATCGGGCTCCTCGCCTGGATTGAACTGAAACTCGCCCTGATTCCAGATGGCCAGCGAATAGATGGCCTCTTCGCCGATCAGATCGCCGACGAGCGCGTGCACCATCTGACCATTCTTCAGATAGATGAACCCGCGATCACCGTCGCGCGTCAGAGTGAACTTTCCCGTCTTACCCGAGACGCTGACGAGCTGGATGATGTCGGGAAGCGGGAGTTCTTTGAGCGAGCCCTGGAATGCCATGTCAGATTTCGTCTAACCGACCGCAGCCGCGTAATTTAGAAACCCGGCTGAACGTGGGTGTTTCGGAAGCGTAACCCAGCGATCATGACAAATCAAGAAGTGGTCACGAACGCTTCCTCGCGCTGCTCGACCGCGCACAAAATCCACATTCCAAAGGCGAAACCGGCGACGATTCCGGTGGCGATTCGCAGCGGATTCGTGCTCTCGCGCAGGCCCACGAGCTGCGTCAATCCGTCAATGCCCAGCGGTGTGATCGCGACAAAGGCCACGATCCGCATCACCCGTTCACGCGGAAAAATCGAAACGCGCCGGGCGATCGCCGCGGCCGCGATCCAGAGCCCTGCCAAGAGTCCCGCGTACACACCGACGCAGCGAGCGCAGATCGGCATCGGCACGCCGAACAGCAAGAGACAGCGCTCCGGAATGCCGTGACACATGAAGCGGAAGAGCAGTCGCCACTGCTGCGATGCGCCGTGCGCCAGCGCCCAGGAACAGAGCGCCGACGCACCGAGGATCACGATCGGAATCGCCGATACGACCCAGAAAACGATCTTCGTGTCGCGCTTCATCGTTTGCCGTTGAGGCGATACACCTGTGCGAATCCGTGCGCGGTGATGAGGAACGACCAGAACCCGGTGAAGACCACGCCGATGCACAGCAGCGCGATGCCGAAGCCCGACAGAAAGCGCGCGATCAGATAGACCACGACGGCCAGCAGATAGTTGCCGATGTTCGCGGTGATGAAGTTCCAGATCCGTCCGAACTCGAACGCCGCGCCGAAGCGCCGTTCGACGATCGTGAACAGCAGCGACGCCGGCATGAACACGACCATCGCCAGCGACAGCGGCACGAAGAGACAGGAGAGACAGCCGATCATGATTCCGCCGACGGCCTGCACTCCTTCGTTCTCGATCGAGCTGAGAATGCCGCTGGGAATCAGGACGGCGATGACGAGCATGAAGATGGGGACCAGATAGACGAGCACGACGCCGATCAGCCGCGCTCCTTCGCTGAGGAAGTTCCCGAGGTCGTCCCATTCCGGCAGCGGACGCGGATCGTCGGCGATCACGTTGCGCGTGACCTGGGCGACGTAACCGAGAATGAAAAACCAGCCGATGAGGAAGAAGCCGGCCAGATAGAAGAGTCCTCCGAGGAGGATCTTGTTGATCCAGCGGGGATCGTCGAAGACGTACGTGAACGGCTTGGCGAAGTCGAATTGCGGCGTGACCGCCGCGACCGGAGGCGCGGGCGGTGGCGGCGGTGGGGGAAGTGCCTGAGCGTCGCTCATGATGAGGAGTTTACGTTGGTTGGCGCTGCTTGTTGCTTGTCGCTCGTGAATTGCGCACTTCGCAACAGCTCGTCAGGAAACCGGCAACGAGCCACACGCCGGCAAAATGCGCCCACGAAACTTGGAAGAAACCCCAGCCGTCACACCTTGTAGCCAAGGCCTTGGAAGAACAGATCGAGCTCGTCGTTGCCGAAGAGAAGCGGAAGGCTGGAGGTATCAGTCTCGCCATCGGCGTGTCTCTCGTTCTTCACTCGCTGCTGATCATCTGGTTCATCCGCTCGTATCACCCGGCGGCGACACCGGCGAACGTGCCGATCGCGCGCTACGTCGAACTCATCAAACAGAATCCGCAACAATTCACCGAAGCGCCCGGCCCGCGCACCGACACCGCGCCGCTGAACGCACCGCTCTCGAATGCGAACCGCAAAGCCAGCACTCCGGAGCCGACCGGCAACCTCCCAACGAAACGTCCAGGCGACGGCGGCGGTCTCTTCACGCCGCCCACACCTCCGCCCGGCCCACGCGCACAACAACAGCCTAGTGCCAGCGCTCCGCAAGCAGCGCAGGACGCGCAGCAGGCTTCGCCCGACGCAACCGCACAACAGCAACCGCAGACTTCGACCGATCCGCTGATCTATCGCGAGCCCGCACGCGCCGCGGCCGCGGCCTCCGGTCCCGTCGACTGGCGTTCCGCGATTCGCGACGTGCGCAAGATGGCCTCCCTCGGCGGCGGCGGAGACGAGCCGGAAGTGGAGGGCAGCGGCGGCGACAAGGGCTTCGCCGAGCAGGGTCCGATCTCGTTCGAGACGCAGTGGTACGACTGGGGTGATTACGCGCAGTCGATGGTCAGCCGCATCCGCGTGAACTGGTACGCGAACATGCCGCAGATCATCCGCACCGGAATGGGGGGCGTCGTCACGATCCGCTTCACAATCCACCGCGACGGCCAGATCACCGACGTGACAATCCTCAAATCGTCCGGCGTGCCGCCTTACGACTTCGCCGCGAAGAAAGCCATCGAGCTCTCCTCGCCGCTCAATCACCTGCCCGCCGATTTCCCCCGCCCCTCGGAACGCGTGACGGCGATGTTCTACTACAACACGCCGCTGCCGGCGCGGTAGAGCGCTTCGCGGTTGTCAGTTGTCAGTTCTCGGTTGTCCGCGACCCGTCTCGGGTTCTGTGTAGTGACGACCGCCCTCGGTCGTCCTCTCGTGCGGATGCCACGTCCGCGTTCCTCTGCCGCAGACATTGCCCGCACGATTTCAAACGATGCAACGTCGCCGTTCCATGCACGCGCCGCCGGCCGACGGCGGCCAGCGCTACACAGAAGCGCACTTCGCTTCGCTCAGATCACGGGCGACGCGCAGACAACCGTCAACCAAACTACACTCCTCTCGTGCCGCGCGACATCGTCATCCGCAAACCGCTGACGCTCCTCCTCCTCGGGGCGTTCACGATCATCATCGTCGCGGTCACGGTGTGGATGTCCGGGAAGAGCTACGCGAATCTCGATCCCATCCCGTTCGATGACATCCGCTACCTCGCGCGACGTCTTGATACGCGCCCGATCTCGACGCACATCCTGGCTGTCATCGTTGTGCCGATGATCGCCAACGTGCTGCTCTTCGTGCCGTGGGGTTTTCTCCTCTTCATCCTTCTCTTCACGATTGAACGTCCGACATTGCAGACCTACGTTCTGACCATCCTCCTCGGCCTGACGTTCTCGCTGCTCATCGAGGGTTGGCAGTACTTCCTCCCCTCGCGCGTGGCCGACATCAATGACGTCATCTGGAACACGAGCGGGACTTGTCTCGGCGCGCTCCTCGGGCACGCACGACTGCGATTGCGTTTCGAGTTCGATTGACGCTTGCCGTCGGTGAACCCGCACCCGTAACCCGGAAGCCGCAACTGGCTACAATGACGCGTTCCAATGCTGCCCGAGGTCAAGTCGATCGAAGCCCAGCTCAAGCAGGTCCTTTACGGCTGCGTCGAGCACGTTCAGGCCACGAAAGCGGCTCTCTATCTCTCCGCGACGAGCGATCTCAATCAGAAGCGCTACGAGATCGTGACGAGCTATCAATTCAATCCGGCGGACCGGAAGCTCGTCACCGGAAATGACGATCTCGTCGACCGCTTGCAGGTGAAACGCGATCCCTTCTTCGTCAACGGCCTCGGTACGGATCAGCGTTTCTCCGAAATGCTCTTCCGCCAGGGCACGGACCGCATGCTGGCCGCGCCGCTCTTCTCGCGCGGCCGCCTGGTCGGCTTCATCGACATGCGCGACAAGGCGGGCAAGAAGCCGTTCGACTCGCCCGATCTCGCGGCGGCGCGGCGAATCGCCGAACAGATGCTCAACGTCCTCGCGGAGAACAAGCTCTTCGGCCTCGCACCGATCGCGCTCGTCGAAGATCCCACCAAGCCCGCGAGCGCGCCGGTACCGCAGACTGGTTCCGCGACGTCCGCGCCACTTCCGACGATGCGTCCGGGGCAATTCTTTTCTGCCGAGGCGATGAAAGTCGTCGAGGCGGCGCGGGCGCAGATGACGCGGCGCCAGCTCGCGCCGCAGATCGGCAACAAACACGTTCTCACCGAAGACGATCTGGAACCGGTGCGCCTGCTGCTGCCCGCGGCGCTGGCAATTCCGGGCGCGGTGCTGGCCTGCTTCAGCGCCATCGGTCACATCAACAATCCGCAATTCATCGTCGCCGCGGCCACGGTCACCGACGAGGCGATGGAAAAACTGCAGACACATCTCGATGACTGGCTGAAACGAACCAACCAGACCCGCCTGATGCTCCGGCAGCAGTTGTCGTATCCATTCGAGGCGAGGTTTCAGCCGCTGACGACGCTGGCGCCGATCGTTAGCGCGCCGGTGTCCGTGCAATCGATCGAAGGACTGGTCCTGACGTTCGCGTTCGAGCGCGCGCCGGACGTCGCCGCGCAACGTTCGCTCAAACGCTTCCTGCGCCAGATCGAAACGGCGATCGAGACGACCATCTCCGGTCAGTCGAACCGCAAGGATCGCGATCAGATCGCGGAGTATCTGCTCGAGCCCGATTTCCAGAAGTTCCCCGAGCTCGCCAGCCATTGCCGCGAGGTCTCGGTGCTCGCGCAGCGCTTGGCGCGCGTGATGGACCTGGCGCCGCCCGTCGTCGAGACGGTTCGCCTCGCCGCGTTGGTCCATGACGTCGGCCTGCGTCTGCTCGACTACGACCGGCTCTACACGCGACTCAACCTGTCGTCGGAAGAATTGCGCGGTCTCGCCGAACATCCGGCGATTGGAGCGGCACTCGTCGAGCCGCTGCTCGGCGCCGACGTCGCACAAGCGGTGCTTCGCCATCACGAGCGTGTCGACGGCAAGGGCTACCCGAGCCGGATGAGCGGACAACAGGTGCCCCTCGCCTCGCGCATCATCCAGATCGCCGACGCCTGGATCGCCATGACCGCGCGCCAGTCGTACCAGGTGCCGATCTCCCACGAACAAGCGGTGAAGCGCATGCGGGAAGGCGCCGGAACGCAATTCGACGCCGGAATCGTGGAGAAGTTCCTGAAGGCGCTGCCGGAGCTCGTCTAGAACCGCGGTTGTCGGTTCTCGGTTGTCAGTTGTCCGCGAGACAGCGCCGATAACTGACAACCGACAACTGATCACTGACATCGCGTAGCGCGCAACTTTTCTCGTCCTCCGCCGTAGAATCCACGGCACAACTACGTCCAAGGAGAACTACATGAAGAAAGCAACGATCCTCGCGCTGGCCGTGCTCTGCGCCCTTTCGGCGTCCGCGGCGGACCTGACCGTCGACGAGATCCTGGCCAAGAACACGGAAGCGAAGGGCGGGATGGAGAAGCTCCGCGCGCTCAAGAGCGCCCGCTTCGTCGGCAAGATGTCGATGGGCGGCATGGAAGCGCCGTTCACGATGACCAAGTCGCGTCCCGAGAAGATGCGCATCGAGTTCACGATCCAGGGAATGACGGGAGTGCAGGCCTACGACGGAACTACGGGCTGGATGGTGATGCCGTTCATGGGCAAGAAGGACCCCGAGGTCCTGCCGGCGGAGATGCTCAAGGATGTGAAAGAGCAGGCCGACTTCGACGGTCCGTTCATCGACTACGCGAAGAAGGGCAACAAGGTCGAGCTCCTCGGCAAGGAGAAGGTCGAAGGAACCGACGCCTACAAGCTGAAGCTGACGACCAAAGACGGCTCTGAATCGACCGTCTATTTCGACGCCGACACCTTTCTCGAGATCAAGATGGAATCGAAGCGGACGATGCAGGGCCAGGAAGTCGAGACCGAGACGGTCCTCGGCAACTACAAAGAATACGACGGCATGCTCTTCCCTCTCTCGATCCAGAACAACATGAAGGGGATGCCGGGCGGACAGACGATCACGATCGACAAGGTCGAGCTGAATCCGACCCTCGCCGACGACTGGTTCAGCATGCCGAAGAAGGCCGAAGCGCCGGCCGACGCGAAGAAGCAGTAAGGCTAAAGACAGAGACGGTTTCACGCGGAGACGCGGAGACACGGAGAGAGCCATGGATCTCCGCGTCTCCGCGCCTCCGCGTGAACTGTCTCCCCCGAGCCATCGTCGATGCGCATGAAAAACGCCGCTCTCGCTCTCTTCCTCCTCACCCTTCCCCTCCTCGCTGACGATCCCAAGCTCGACTCCTCCACCCTCGGCGGCCTTCGCGCGCGCTCGATCGGGCCCGCGGTGATGGGCGGACGCGTCGCGGCGATCGACGGCACGGCTTCGTCGCCGGCCACCATCTTCGTCGGCGCGGCGAGCGGCGGCGTGTGGAAGTCGACCGATGGAGGCACGACGTTCAAGCAGGTCTTCGATGAGCACATCCAGTCCATCGGCGCGATCGCAATCGACAAGTCGAATCCGTCGAACGTCTGGGTCGGCAGCGGAGAGTCGTGGGTGCGCAATAGCGTCTCCGTCGGCGACGGCGTCTACAAGTCGACGGACAACGGCGCGACCTGGACGAACGTCGGACTGAAAGACTCCGAGCACATCGCGCGAATCGCCGTCGATCCGAAGAAATCCGAAACGGTCTACGTCTGCGCGACGGGACGCGCGTGGAGCAGCGGCGAAGAGCGCGGCGTCTTCCGTACGACCGACGGCGGCAAGAACTGGAAGAAAGTTCTCTACGTCGATGCGGACACCGGCTGCTCCGATCTCAGTCTCGATCCGCAGGAGCCGTCGATCGTCTACGCCGGCATGTGGCAGTTCCGCCGTCAGCCTGATTTCTTCAGCTCCGGCGGCCCGGGCAGCGCGCTCTATCGTTCGAAAGACGGCGGAGAAACTTGGGAGAAGCTGAAGAACGGTCTCCCCACCGGCCACTTCGGACGCATCGCCGTCGCCGTCGCGCCTTCGCGTCCGAGCACGGTCTACGCGCTCGTCGAAGCGAAGCAGACCGCGCTTTATCGCTCCGATGACCTCGGCGAGCACTGGAAGGAAGTGAACGATTCGTTCAACATCCAGGTGCGCCCCTTCTACTTCGCGCGGATCGTCGTCGATCCGAAAGATCACAACCGCGTCTACAAGCCCGGTCTCTCGCTCACGTTCAGCGAAGACGGCGGCAAGTCGTTCACCGGCTCCGCCACCGGCGGCGCGGGTGTTCATTCCGATCACCACGCGCTCTGGATCCATCCGAACGACCCGAACATGATGGTTCTCGGCACGGACGGCGGCGCGTATCAGTCGTTCGATCGCGCGCAGCATTGGCGCGCGCTCAACGTCCTGCCGATCGCTCAGTTCTACCACGTCAACTTCGACATGGACGTTCCTTACAACGTCTACGGCGGACTGCAGGACAACGGCACGTGGCAGGGACCCTCGCAGTATCCGGGCGGCGTGACGAATCACCAGTGGCGTCCGATCGGCAGCGGCGACGGATTCGCCGCGGTCGTCGACACCACGGATCCGGATTTCGTCTACGTCGAATCGCAGGGCGGGCACATCGTCCGGTTCCGCCGCTCCACCGGCGAGAGCAAAGAACTCTATCCCTACGCGCAGAAGGATGAGTCGAAGCTGCGCTTCAACTGGAACACGCCCATCTACGCAAGCCCATCACAGACGGCGGGAGGAAAGGGAACGATTTACCTCGGCGCGCAGTCGCTCCTGCGCTCGCGCGATCGCGGCGATTCGTGGGAACGGATCTCGCCCGATCTCACGACGAACGATCTGAGTCGCCAGAAGCAGCTCGAGTCGGGCGGTCTGTCGATCGACAACTCGAGCGCCGAGAACTACACGACGATCATCAGCATCTCCGAGTCGGCGAAGGATCCGAACGCCATCTGGGTCGGCACCGACGACGGCAACGTCCAGCTCACACGCGACGGGGGGAAGAGCTGGACGAATGTCGCCGCCAACGTGAAGGGCGTGCCGGCACGCACGTGGGTCTCGCGCGTCGAGGCATCGCACGCCGATGCGAACACGGCTTACGCGACGTTCGACGGTCATCGCACCGGCGACATGAAGACCTACGTCTTCCGCACGCGCGACTCCGGCAAGAGCTGGGAACCACTGGTGACAGACGACGTGCGCGGCTACGCGCAAGTGATCCGCGAGGATCTCGTCAATCCGAATCTGCTTTTCCTCGGCACCGAGTACGGCCTCTACATCTCCGTCGATGCCGGAAAGAGTTGGGCGCACTTTGAAGAACACTTCCCTCCCGTCCCCGTCTATGACGTGCAGGTTCATCCGCGCGACGGTGATCTGATCATCGCCACGCATGGCCGCGGGCTCTACATCATCGACGACATCACGCCCTTGCGCGCGCTGACGACGGAAGCATTGGGACAAGATGTCGTCATGCTCCCCTCGCGCCCGTCGGTATTGAAGATCCCGGCGTTCGAGGGACGATCGGAAGGCGACAACGCGTTCGTGGACGGCGCACTGGACGACGTCGCGTCGATCTCGTACTACCTCAAGAAGCGCCACATCGTCGGCGACTCGCGCGTCGAGATCTACGACGCCGACGGCAAACTGCTCTCGACGCTTCCGGCCGGCAACCGCCGCGGCATCAATCGCGTCGACTGGCCGATGCGCCTGAAAGCGCCGCGCGTCCCGGGCGGAAGCTCGCTGGTCCTTTCCGGCGGCTCCTTCTACGGCCCTCGCGCCGCCGCAGGGACGTACACCGTGAAGTTCGTCAAAGGCAAAGAGACCTACACGACGAAACTCGAGCTCGTCCCCGATCCGCGCGCAACCTATTCGGCCGAAGACCGCACGCTCCAACAGAAGAGCGTGCACCGCCTCTACGACATGCTCGCCGACTTCACCTTCCTCACGGCGCAAGTCCAGTCGCTCCGCGATCAAACCAACGCGCGCGCCGAGAAACTGACCGGCCCGGCCGCGAAGAATGACAAGCGCAAGCTCACCGACTTCGCATCGAAACTCGACGAACAGTACAAAACGCTCGTCTCGACGCGCGAAGGGGGCTGGATGTCCGGCGAAGAACAACTCCGCGAGCGCATCGCCACGCTCTACGGCTCGATCAACACCTACGACGGCCGCCCCACGAATTCCCAACTCTCCGAAACCGAGATCGTTGCCGCCGATCTCGCCAGGAAAGCCGCGCAGTTCGAAGCGATGACGAAAGATCTCGCCAACGTGAATCGCGTGCTCACCTCACACAAGCTCGCACCACTTACGATGCTCACTCGCGAGGAATGGGAGAAGGAGAGCGGCGGGAGTGCGGGCGGGATGACGACAAGCGAGATGAGAACGATTGCCGGTCGCATCTTCACGTGGTGAGCGTTAGAATGTGTTCGTTGGGTGGTGCGTTCTTACTGGTAAGAGTAAGAAACGAGGTGAGCCGATGCGAATCACGTCGAAGGGCCAGGTTACGATCCCGCAGGAGATTCGAGAAGAATTCGGACTCCTTCCCGACACGGAAGTCGAGTTCATCGTGCGCCGGAACGCCGTCCATCTCGTGAAGTCCGTGCAACCGAAACGTTCGCGCGGAGCGTCGCTCGTTCGCCGGCTCAAGGGAACGTCGAATGTTCGAATGACCACAGATGAGATTCTGGCTCTGACTCGAAAGTAAAAATGGTCACGCTGGTCGACAGCAACGTCATCCTCGATGTCGTTACCGACGACCCCATTTGGTTTCAATGGTCCTCCGAATCGATGGCGCGCGCGGCCGACGATTCGGCGCTCGCGATCAACCCGATCATCTTTGCTGAAGTCTCGATCGGGTTTCGCACGCTCGAAGAGCTGGAGGATCTACTCCCGGCCCGCGACTTTCGCCGTCTCGAGCTGCCTTACGAAGCCGCGTTCCTTGCGGGCAAGGCCTTCCTGGCCTATCGACGACGCGGCGGCAAGAAAGCCGCGCCCCTTCCGGATTTCTACATCGGAGCTCACGCTGCGATCTCGGGATTGCGCCTTCTGACGCGGGATCCAAAACGCTACCGCACCTACTTCCCTACAATCGATCTCGTCGCTCCGCCCGGTCCCGTGCGGTTGAGATGACGAACCTGCATCTCTCAAGAAACACCGGCTAAACTGCCGCCCTTGCTCACTCTTCGCGAAAATCTGCGGGCGCTTCCGCGCCCTGTCTGGATCCTGTTCGCGGGGACGTTCATCAACCGCTTCGGCACGTTCGTCATGCCGTTCCTGGCGATCTACATGACGCGCGGCGGCTACTCGCCGATGCAGGCGGGGTTCGCGGTGAGCGCGTATGGGGCCGGGCACACGGTGGCGTCGCTGATCGGCGGGCATCTCGCCGATCGGATCGGGCGGCGCTACACCATCGCCTTGTCGATGTACCTCTCCGCGATCGCCATGATCGCGCTGTCGCAGGTGCACACGTTGCCGGCGATCCTCGCGCTTTCCTTCGCAGCCGGCGCGGTGACGGAAATGTATCGCCCCGCGGCGACGGCGCTGATCGGCGATCTCGTCGCGCCCGCGCAACGGATCGCCGCGTTCGGGATGTATCGCTTCGCCGTCAACCTCGGATTCGCGGCCGGTCCTGTGGTCGCGGGATTCCTCGCCGGACGCTCCTTCGTCTACGTGTTTCTAGCGGACGCCGTGACGTCGCTTCTGTACGGGACCGTCGCGCTCGTAGCACTGCCGCACGGCCTCCGCTCGAAAGCGAGTGAAGAGAAAACCGGCGAAGGCTTGCGCGTCGCATTCGCCGATCGGGCGCTGATGATTTTTCTCACGGCGACGCTGTGCATCACCTGGGTCGAGTTCCAGTTGCACTCGACGTTTCCCGTCCACATCTCACGACTCGGCTATTCGCCGGCGACGTACGGCGCGCTGCTCTCGATCAATGGCGTGATGATCGTTCTCTTCGAGCTCGCGCTCACCGCCTGGACACAACGCATGCCCACGCGTCCCCTCATCGCCGCCGGCTACGGCCTCACCGGCATCGGCCTCGCCCTCACCGGCATCGCCCACAGCACGCCTGCACTCGCGGCAACGGTCGTCGTCTGGACCCTCGGCGAGATGATCTACGCGCCCGTCACCGCCACGTACGTCACGACGCTCGCGCCCGAACGCTACCGCGGCCGCTACATGGGAATGTGGCACTCGACCTGGTCCGCGGGCATGCTCATCGGCCCGACCCTCGGCTCGATGATCTATCAACGCAGCGGCGCGGCGCTCTGGTGGACATGCCTCGTGCTCGGACTCATGGGTGCAGCGCTGTCGCTCGTGAAACCGAAGCCCGCGGAAGCCGCGAGGAGGGCGGGCTTATAGCCCGCCGGTTCTGGGGTGGGCGGTGCCGGACCGGCCTCCCACCCAGAAGAATCGGCGGGCTATAAGCCCGCCCTCCTCGCGACTATCGCAGGTCTTTCTGGATTTCGAGGATGATCGTCTCCGCGTGATCCTTGCCCAGCATCACGTTCAACATCGGACGGATCGCGTCGATCAGCTTCGGTACGTGCGTCATGGTCGTGGCCTCGGGCGCGAGGCCGAGCGCTTTCTGCGACGACGTCTTCATCGCCATGCGCGCGACGTGCGGACCGAGGTGCGGAGTCAGTCGGGAGATGACGACCGCGGCGATATTCGTTGGCTCATGCATGCGTCACCGCCGCGGTTCCACGACGCACCGCCAGCCATTGCGTGAACGCGGCGGCGGAAATGAAACAACAAGCCAGCGCGAAGCCGAGCATCCGGCCGGTGCGAACGGCTGCTTCCCAACCGAACGCCCGCAAGACTCGAGACGATCCTTGATTCACCATCCAGCCGAACGTCCCGGTCGTCAGCAGCGCGAAGATCCAGAACAATCGCCCTCCGCGCAACGCGAACGCGGTCAGTAACAGCGGAGCGACGAGCACGAAGGTGATCATGTCGGCGAGCACCGAGATCAGACTCCCGATGTGCGGATCGCCGGCACGTGCCGAGACGACCTCGCTCCAGAACGATCCCCAGCAGAGCGCCAGTGCCAGAGCCATCGACAGCACGACGACGACGCCTTTCCTGATCGTCGAGGAGTGGAAGTCGAGACCCGCGGCCTTCAGCGAACGCGAAGCGAACCAGTACGCGCCGATGATCGCGAGATTGCCGATCGCCAGGAGAACCTCACGCGCCGCGGCGACCTCGGGAAAGAAGCGGCGTGCGATCTCGCTCAACGTGAGGATCACGTACGCGAGGCAGAACAGCGTCCAGGACCTGCCAGCGTATTCGCCCCACCAGTTGAAACGGCTCGCCGCCGCGGCCGCGGCGATGGCGACGAGCGCAAAGAGCGACGTGCGAAGAATCGCGCTGTACCAGAAGAGACCGCGCGGTTGGAGCTGCCCGGCAAAAGTGGCGTCGAGAAGAGCAATCAGAGCAACCGCACAGAATGCGGCGACGGCGATGGAACGAAACGTCATGCTCGAATGATCGCATGATTGCCGTCTGGCCGGAATCCCGGAAATATCGTCCCGAGGGAAAAAATGCCGAGGTGCTTCGTCAGCACCGCGCCGAAGACGTCGCGGAAGTCGGTCGTCACGGCGAGATCGCGCCCTTCGAAGAGTCGTTCGCGATCGAGGCCCGGCCACTTACCGTGGACCTTGCCGCCGTTCACGTTGCCGCCGAGGGCGAGCATCACCGTGGCGTGACCATGATCGGTGCCGCGGTTCCCGTTCTCGTGAACGGTGCGCCCGAACTCGGAAGTCGTCACCAGCACGACTTCACTCATACGCGAGCCGAGGTCTTTCGCGAATGCGGCGATGGCCTCGGAGAAGCCGCGCAGGTTGTTCGCGAGCTGCCCGTCCTTGCCGCCCTGTGCCGCGTGCGTGTCCCAACCGCCGACATCGGCGAACGCGATCTCGAGCCCGACATCACTCTTGATGAGGCGGGCGATCTGCTGCAACGCATCTCCGAGCGGATTGCGCGGATAACCCTCGCCATTCTGCGCGCGCATCGACTTCAGAACCCTCCCGGCCTCGAAGGCCTCGGGGTACGTCGACGCGAACAGCTCCGTCGACGGCGAGTTCGCGTAGCGTGCGATGTCGGTCGTCACGATCGCCTGCGAGCCGGCGAGGATGCGCGGCGTCGACGCCGAGATCGCCACCGCCTGCAGCGGAGCTGCCTTGACCTTCTCGACCGCGAGCGTCCGCGCGAGAAAACCGTCACTCGTCGACTTCACGCCCGGCGTTCCCGACTCCATGAAATCCTGCGCGTCGAAGTGCGAGCGCGTCGTGTCGGGACTTCCCGCCGCGTGCACGATCGCCAGCGAATGATCCTTCCAGTACGGCATGAGCGACTGCAGCGAAGGATGCGCGCCGAAGAATCCGTCGAGATCGAGCACGTCGCTCTTCGCGATTCCGATCGACGGCCGCGCGGCGGCGTATGCACGCTCGCCATAGGGCACGATCATGTTCAGGCCGTCGACCGCACCGCGCTGGAAGATCGTCACGAGAATCTTCTTCCCGCGCGTCGCGCTCGCCTGCGCCATGCGCGCGAACACGCGCGGCGTGAGTGCGGTGCCGAGGAGGGCGAGGCCGGAGGTTTTTACGAAGAATCTGCGGTTCATTTTGAGTCTCCCAGTCGTCGAGTCTTCGAGTCGTCGAGCTCTTTCTCGGCGACTGGACGACCCGACAACTCGCGTCTCGCTACTGCTTCTGAAACTCCGGCCCGCCCAACTGCCTGGCGAGCGCTTGCGGATCGTTCGTCGTCACGCGGATTCCCGGCATCTTGTTACCGGCAAGTGCCGTCGCGAAGTTGAGGCGGGCGACGAGTGCGCCGCTGTTCGACCATGTCTCCGCCTTGTCCGAGTAGCCGGTCGGCGGCTGCGCGAAATAGAGCGGCTCGCCGATGGTCTTCAGCTCGCGTGCGAGCGGCAATGGATCCTCGATCGTCGCGCCCGCGGCACGGATCGCCGAGATCGCATACTCGAACGGCGACTTCGTTTTCGCGCGGAGATTGCGCGGGCTCCAAAGCTCCGGATCGTCGAGCACGGCCTTGACCGTCGCGCGCAGATCGCCATTCGTGTCGAGGAACCGCTTGGCCACGCGATCGACGAGCGCCGGCGAAGGCTCGTCGGCGACGAGCCGCTGGCAGAGCTTCGTCGCGATGTGATGCGCGGTCGCCGGTTGTTGCGCGAGGAAGCGAATCATCCGCTCGCCTTCGCCGATCCCGCCATTCGAGAGCGTCACGCCGAGAACGCGCTTCGTGCCGCGATCGTGCAGACCGTTGCGGAAGATGAAATCCATCGTGCCGCTGTTGGGCCGCGTGATGCTCCAGCCGGTGAAGACGCGCGCCAGCTCGGTGACGTCGGCCTGCGTGTAACCACCGTCCACGCCGAGCGTGTGGAGCTCCATGATCTCGCGGGCGTAGTTCTCGTTGATCGCGCCGTTGCGGGAGCGAGCGTTGTCGAGATAGACGAGCATCGCCGGCGATTTCGCGGTGGCCAGCAGCAGATCCTCGAAGCGGCCCCAGATGCGCGGACGGATCGTGTCGCGCTCGTACGACGCTACGAGGAAGCGATCGAGGTTCTTGCCGGCGAAGACGTTGAAGTGATTCATCCAGAAGTCGACCATCACTTCGTTGAGCTGCCGTTCCGATTCCGCGGCGCGAAGAATGCGCTGCGCGGAAAGCTCGGCGACGATGCGCTGCGGGCGCTGCTCGCGCGGCATGCGACGTCGCGAGCGATCATCGTCCGCATTCTTTTGATCCTTCTTTGCACGACGCGCTTCGAGAAGCGGCATGGCGATCTTCTCCATCGCTTCATCGTCGGACCACGTCAGCGTCTCGTATTTCGCGAGACGCGCTTCGACGGCGCGATCGGCAATGCGCTCCGGATGAAGTTGCTGCTCGATCCAACGATCGACACCCATCGTCAGCACGCGATCGACGTCTCCGGGTCGCGCGCCGAAGGCGAGGCGATCGAGCGCGTGTTGCGCGCGATCGCGTTCCGACATCCGCGGAGTCGCGGCCACGAGCAGCATGAGCGCGCAAAGAGGAAGGATTCGTTTCATGCCCGTTGGACGGGCTTCGCCGCGCGTCGTTTACCTTGGGACGATCCAGCTACGACCGCTCACGACGACCGTTTCTGCTTCGAAACCAAAGTACTCCCGCATCACCTCGGGGCGCATGACCGCGTCAGGCCTGGCATCGAGCGCGAGCGCGCCATCCTGCATGATGAGCATCCGATCGCTGTGCGCCGCCGCCCAGTTGAGATCGTGCGCGGCGAACACGACCGTGCATCCCGTGCGATCGACGACCTCGCGCAGCAGATGCGAGAACTGCTGCACGTGCGATAAATCGAGCGCCGCGAGCGGCTCGTCGAGCAGGATGAGCCGCGGCGTTCCCGCCAGCACGCGCGCGAGGAACACGCGCTTCCGTTCGCCGCCGCTCATTTCGTCGAGATAGCGCTCCGCGAGATGCGCGGCATCGCAGAGCGCGAGCGCGCGCAGCGCTTCCTCACGATCGCGATCGCTTTCCCATTCGAAGCGGCGCAGATACGGCGCGCGCCCGGAAAGCACGACGTCGATCGCACGCATCGGAAACGCAGGATCGGGATCCTGCGGCAGATACCCGACGCGCTTCGCATACTCCTTCGCCGGCCAATCGGCGAGAGCCTTCCCCTCGAACGCCACCTCGCCGCGCTGCGGCGCATACACGCGCGCGATGAGCTTGAGCAGCGTCGACTTGCCCGAGCCGTTCGGTCCCGTGAGCGCCACGAGCTGACGCTCGCCGACGTCGAGCGTGACGTCGCGAACGGCGGCGCTCGGGCCGTAGGAGTAGGAGGCGTTGCGAAGAGTCAGCATCGCGAGACCTCGAGCGCGATGCCGTCCGCGAAAAACATGTTGCTGGTTGCTGGTTGCTGGTTGCTTGTGGTTTCACGACTCACGTGACCAGAAACGCGAGAGCCCACAGATAACCAGCAACCCGCAACCAACAACGTTCTCAACGCGACCTCCGCAAAAGCGAGAGGAAAAACGGCACGCCGAGAATCGCGGTGAAGGCGCCGATCGGCAATTCCGCCGTCGTCACGAGCGTGCGCGAGAGCAGATCCGAGGCGACGACGAGCGTCGCGCCTCCGAGAGCGCAGAGCGGCAGGAGGAAACGGAAATCGCGGCGCCAGATCAGGCGGATGAGATGCGGCACGAGCAGACCGACGAAGCCGATGATGCCGCTCACCGCGACCGCGGCGCCGGTGACGATCGACGCCGTCGCGAAGCCGATCAGCTTCACACGCTCGACGTTCACGCCGCGCGCTTTCGCGTCCTCTTCGCCGAACGCGAGCATGCGCAGATCGTTCGCCAGGAACGCCAGCACGACCATCGTTACGACGAGCAGTGCGAAAAGCAGCGCGACGCTCGTCCACGTCGCACCGAAGAGCGTGCCCATCATCCAGCGCAGCGCGGCGGTGAGATCGGCCTGCCGCGACAGTGCGAACGAGATCAGGATCACCGCCGAGAAAAAAGCGTTGAGCACGAGGCCGGACAGCAGGAGGCGCGTCGGATCGGTGTGGTCGCGCCGGCGCGCGAGAAGAAACACCGCCGCGGTCGCGCCGAGCGCACCGAGGAACGCGACGATCGGCACGATGCCGGGGATGATGTTCCAGCGAAACGCAGTGGCGATCGCCGCCCCCGCGGCCGCGCCTCCGGAAACGCCGAGGATGAACGGATCGGCGAGCGGATTGCGGAGCAACGTCTGAAACGTGACGCCGGCAACCGCCAGCGTCGCGCCGATGACCGCGGCGAGCAAGACGCGCGGCAAACGGATACGCAGGAGAATCATGCGACCGAGGTCGTCGTCCCAGCGCACGCTCGCCGATCCGAACGACAGCGCCAGCGCAACGGTGATCGCGAGCAGGATCGCCAGCAGCAGCGTGGCCCTGATCAACTCATGGCTCAACTCATGGCTCAGATCGCGGGACACGGTTGGAAGACCGACCAGTCGAATGCCGTCAGGAACGGTTCGTCCGGCGCCTGAATCGCGCGGAACGTGAACGCGAACTGCGAAGGCCCGTGCTCTTCGAGATGCGCGAGACGCTTCTTCGCTTCATCGAAGCCGGGCGTATGTCCCGCGGGCACCCACCACATCGCCAGGATCGCTCCCTCGAACTGTTCGAACCAATCACGGCGCTGGCGAAGGAGCTCGGCGTGCGCGGTGCGATACGTGAAATCCTTGAGCGCCTCGACCGACTCCCACACCGACATGTTCACGATGATGCGATCGTCGTCATAGAGGCGCAGGTAAGTCGCGTCGCCGTCGCCGGTCTGCAGCCGCCAGACGAAGCCGGGACTGCGGTCGGCGAGCGCGTTGATCTCTTCGAGACGCGCGACGAAGCCGCTCATCGTCTCGCTCTCCAGCGGCGCGCGCATGCGTGCGATGTTGATCTGGGCGATTTGAAAACGGCTCATGGGCGGCCTCCTTCAGCGGATTCGTTCAGTTTGTCTCGCCCGCATCCAGTATCGCATTGAGCGCCTTCGCCGCCTGTGCGACGCGAGGGCCGGGGCGTTGAAAGATGTCTTCGTCGACGGCGACGATCTCCGCGTTCATCCCCGGCGCGCGCTGGCGCAGCGCGTCCATCTGCTGCGGCGTCACCGCGCCACGCGGATAGACGATGAGATCGGGCGGCGCGGCCACAAGCGATTCGAGCGAGTACTGCGGCCAGCCGATGACCTGCACCGCGTTCTGTGCGCCGGTCAGCACGAAGATGTCGTGCGTGAAGGTCTCCGTTCCGGCGACGTAGAGCGGATCGGTCCAGACCGCGAAGAGAATTCGCAGCGGATGCGCGCGCGTCCGCTTCTGCGCATCGATCTCGTGATCGAGCTCGCGCGCGGCCTGCTCACCGCGCGGCGCATCGAGCACTTTGCCGAGGCGGCGCATCGCCGTGGTGATCTCGCCGAGACGATCGGTGCGCACGACGTAAAGCGGAATGTCGGCCGCGGCGAGCGCCGGAACGAGGTTCGGATGATTCCCCTCGGTCGACGCGATGACGAGATCGGGCTTCAGCGCCGCGATCTTTTCGATGTTGGGCTGCATCCCGCCGACTTTCGGCAGCGACTTCGCTTCGATCGGAAAATTCGACGAGTCGTCGACGCCGACGACAAGATCGCCGGCGCCGATGGCGAAGACCATCTCCGTGAGATTCGGCGCGAGCGTGACGATGCGCCGGATACGCGCCGGCACCGCGACGTCGCGCTGCAGGTCATCCTTGATCGTCGCCGCGGCCGGACGCTCGCGGCATTGCAGCGCGAGCAACGCGAGGATCAACACGAAACGATGAACACGGAACACGGAACGCGTTACCGATCCTTCGTTCCGCGTTCCGTGTTCATCGTTCATCGTTCCTACAAACAAAAACCGCGGCCTGAGCCGCGGTCTTGCCAGCCCGCAGGAAGTTTACGACTCTCCGCCTTCATCGTCTTCCATGTCGTTGTGCATGCCGAGACGGGAGCAGGCGGCGGCGTACATCTGCTTCGAGGCGTTGATCGCGGATTGCAGCTCGGCGATCTTGTCCTTCACCTTCGAAAGCTCTTCCTCGATCTGATCCTTCAGGTCACCGATTTCCTGCTTCGTCACCTGAAGCGTGGTTTCGTAGAATTTTCTCTGCTGGTCGGTCAGAACCGCCATCTCAATCCCTCCATCCAGTAGGCAGTTGGCAGTTGGCAGTAAGCAGGAGAGAAAGCACGACGGCGTCTTGCCGCTTCTCCTGCCTACTGCCTACTGCGAACTGCCTACTCTTTTCGATCATAGCTTGAACTCGACGGGAACCGTCACCCAGGAGCGGACGCGTGCGCCATCTTTCATGGCCGGAGCAAACGTCGATTTGCGCATGGCCTGCTCGGCCGCTTCGTTGAGGCCGACGGGACGACTGACTCCGCGCAGGATGCGCACTTCCATCACCTGCCCAGTCTCGGACACGAGGACGCTGGTGATGACCGTGCCTTCGATTTTCTGCATGCGCGCGACCGCTGGATACGTCGCCGTTCCGCGGCGGATCAGGCGCGGCGGCGTGAGCCCTTCCGTGCCGGCGGGAACGAGATCGCCCTGACGCGCGCGCTCGACCGCGGGAGCCTGCTGCGGAGTGGGACGCGTATCGGCGACCGGCTCCGGCGTCTGCTGCACCGGCGTCGGCGCCGGACGCGTGTCCTGCACCGGAGCAGGTGCGGGCGGCGGAGTCTGTTGTGCAACCTGCGGAGTCGGCACCACGGGGGCGGGACGCGAGGTCGTCGTCGCGGCGGGTGTCTGCGCGGGAGTCTGCCCTTGCGCGCGCGCCTGCGCTTCGAGACGCTTCCGTTCTTCCTCGAGACGGCGCGCAACTTCCTTGTCGACGAGCGATGGATCGAGCGCGGCCTGCGTTGAGGTCGCGGTCGTGCCGGTCGTCGTCGTTCCCGTGGGAATGACCGCCGCCGAAGTCGCGGGAGCGGGTGCAGCGGCGCTCGTCGACGAGGCGACGCTGCCGGTCGCGGGTGTCGCAGCAGACGGCTTGCGCGTCACGGCGAACACAATGCCGCCGATCACGAGCACCGCGCCGATGCCCGCGGCGATGAGACCGGTCGACGATTTCCGTTTGACCGGCTCGGGAACATCGCCGTAAAACGCGGGAGTAGCAACCGCCTCCGGCGCCGCGGGACGAGGTGCGGCGGGTGCAGCCACGCTCGCGGCCATCGCCGCGGGCGGAGCCACGACGACGGGCGGCGGAACCGGCGCTTCGACGATCGGCTCCTGATGCTGCGCCACCGGCTCCTGCGTGGAGAGGCGGTGCATGTAGATCGCGAGGTCGGCGCTGGTCGGCGTCGGCTTGAAGCTATAGAGGATGGCGTCGATGTCGCGAGCCATCTCACCGGCGGTCTGATAACGCTGCGCGGGATCCTTGTGCAGCGCCTTGAGCACGATCTTGTCGATGTCCGGCGTGACCTCGTCGTTGAAGTCGGAGGGCGGCTGCACGCGCGCTTCGCGGACCTGCTCGAGAATCGAGAGCTCGTTGTCGCCGGTGAACAGCTTGCGGCCGGTGAGCATCTCGAAGAGCACCGTCGCCAGCGCGAAGATGTCCGAGCGCCGGTCGATGTGACGGCCCCAGGCCTGCTCCGGCGACATGTACTGCAGCTTCCCCTTCAGCGCGCCGGCCTGCGTATGCGAAGCCTTCGAGGCCGCCTTGGCGATGCCGAAGTCGCAGAGCTTGATGTCGCCTTCCTGCGAGATGAGCACGTTCTGCGGCGAGACGTCGCGATGGACGAGTCCCATCTCCTTCTCTTCGAAATCCTTCTTGCGATGCGCGTAATCGAGCGCCGAGGCAATCTTCGACGCGACGAAGAGCGCGAGCTCCACGTTCATCGGATGATCGCGCTCCTGCCCGCGGCGGAGGATGGTCTTCAGATCGAAGCCATCGATGTACTCCATCGCGATGTAGTAGGAGCTCTGGATCTTCCCGAGATCGTAGATGTGGATGATGTTGTTGTGATTGAGCTGCGCGGCCAGCTTCGCTTCATCGATGAACATCTCGATGAAGTCCTGGTTGTCGGAGAGATGCGGAAGGATCTTCTTGATGGCGACGATCTTCTGGAATCCTTCGACGCCGCGCATGCGCGCCTTCCAGACCTCGGCCATGCCGCCCGTGGCGATCTTTTCCACCAGGACGTACTGCCCGAACTTCACGCCGTCGGTCGGCTCTTCTTCCTCGATGCGCGCCGGCTCCGGAGCGACCGGTGTGAACACCGGCTGCGAGACCGGAACGCGATCGGCGACGTAGGCCGACATCTTTTCCGTATTGAACTTCGGCGAGACTTCCGGTGGCTCCGGCGCCGGAGTTGGCACCGCGGGACGCGGAATCGTACCGGTCGTCGTCGTCTTGCGCGCGCTCTTCTCGAGTCCGGAAAGCGTGTCGCTCAACATCTTGTCGTACTCGCCGGTGTTGCGCGCCTTGGCTTGCGGTCCGGTTGCGGAAGCAGCCGAGGGAGCAGCGGGAGCAGGTGCGGGTGCGGGTGCGGAGATCGGGGGAGGCGCGGAAGCCGGCGCAGGCGCAGGAGGCGCTGCCGGCGCTTCCTTCTTTCTCGGCATCATCCCGGCGAGCGTGTCGGCGAGCATTTTGTCGACGTCGCTCGACTTCGTCCCGCCGGTCGTGGTCTTGCGCGCCGGCTTGTCGTCTTCGCCGAGGAGATCGCCGAAGATCTCGTTCGAAGTGAGCTGCGCGCTGGCGCCGCTGTCCGAACGAACGCCGAGCATCTGCTGCACCTTGCCGAGAAACTCGTTCTCGGAATACGGCTTGGGAAGGATGTCGGAAGCGCCGACGCGCTGCGCGTCCGCCTTCGGACTCTTCCCGTTGTAGCCGGACACGGTGAGCAGGATCGGCGTCTCCTGCAGCGGCTTGCGCCCGCGAATCGCGCGGATCAGCTCCGTGGTGCTGATCTTCGGAACGACCGAAGAGAGCACGATGAGCCGCGGTTGCTGCTGATCGAGCGCGCGGATGGCCTCTTCGCCGTCCTTGGCGAAGGTCGGAGAGAAGGGCTGTCCCACCAACGCCTGTCGGACGCGGTCGGTGTAGCGGGGCTCGTACTCGACAACGAGAATGTTTTCAGACATGTACGTGAGGGCCCGTCATGAGTTGGGAATGATTTCGTCATTCTGGCACAACGGTGCGATCAGTTGCTAGTTACTGGTTGCTGGTTGTCTGCGGTGTGCTCCGAACGAGCGAGCTTTCGGAACATGAACGACGACGGCCACGATCCACCGCCACAACGGTTCAGCTTGCGAAAAGCCGCAAGCAACCAGCAACCAGAAACCAGCAACATCTTCCCTACTTGCTTTTTAAAACGAACCTCCCCCATACTACTTGGGCACTTCGCGCGACGATCTTGCGTAGGACATCCCACCGGGCGTTGAGACCTTGACTCTCCGCCCCGACGTCGTCGGCTCCCGGGAATCGCAGGTGCATAACTCATTAAGCGCTTGGGTTTTTTGAACAGAACGCATGACACCAGACAATCGCACACCGCGTAAGCGGCGTCGTCGCAGACGCCGCACGGGCGCCGGCGGCGAGGGACAACCTCTCGCCAACGGAAACGGCCCGTCACCAGGAAACGAAGCTTCTCCCGCCCGGACGCAGTACGGAGCCGGCGAAGGAGCCGGCCGCCGCCGGCGTCGCTCGCGACGCGGACGGGGACGCGACGAACGACCGCGCTCGACGGAGAACGGCGGATCCGCTCCGCCGATCGACATCGCGCCGGGCGAGCTCGTCCCTGCCGCCGGCACGCTCTTCATCAAGCCGAACGGCGCGGGCATCCTCGTCGACTCCGCCAACAACTATTACGTGCAGCCCGGCGACCCGATCGTGCCGCGCTCGATGATCGAGCGGCTGCACCTCCAGGCCGGCCTGCACCTCGGCGGCTCCGCGCGGCGCACCGGCAACGGTCTCGAGTTCGTCGGACTGGAGACGGTCGAAGGCATGGCGCTCGAGGAGTACCGCGAATCGCGCCGTCCGTTCTCCGAGCTCATCTCGATCGATCCGAACGAACAGTTCAAGCTCGAGACCGAACCGGAACGCCTCACCACACGCGTACTCGATCTGCTCGCGCCACTCGGCAAAGGGCAGCGCTGTCTCATCGTCGCTCCGCCGAAAGCGGGCAAGACGACGCTGCTGAAAGACATCGCGCACGGGATCAATCTCAATCATCCCGACGTGATCCTTTTCGTTCTGCTCGTCGATGAGCGTCCCGAGGAAGTCACCGACTTCCGGCGCTCCGTCGAGAAGGGCGAAGTCGTGGCCTCGAGCTCCGACGAGAACGCCGAGAGTCACATCCATCTCGCGGAGATCATCCTCGAGCGCGCGCGCCGTCTCGTCGAGATCAAAAAAGACGTCGTCATCCTCTGCGACTCGATCACGCGCATGTCGCGCGCGTACAACAACGAGCAGCGCGGCAGCGGCAAGATCCTTTCCGGCGGCATCGACGCGCGCACGATGGAGAAGCCGCGACGCTTCTTCGGCGCGGCGCGGAACGCCGAGGACTGGGGCTCGCTGACCATCATCGCCACGGCGCTCGTCGACACCGGCTCGCGCATGGATGAAGTGATCTTTCAGGAGTTCAAGGGAACCGGCAACACGGAGATCATGCTCGACCGCGGTCTGTTCGAGCGACGCATCTTCCCGGCCATGAACATCGCTCAGACGGGAACGCGCAAGGAAGAGAAGCTGCTTCCGCCGTCGACGCTGCAGAAGATCATCACGCTCCGCCGCGCACTCGCGGGAACGGATCCCATGACGGCGATGAAGATGCTCCTCGAGCGTCTGCAGAAGTTTCCGTCGAACGAAGCATTTCTCAAGAGCTTCTGATTGGTTGACTGGTTGCTGGTGACTGGTTGCTTGGGGTCGTTCCGCGAGAGCGTTTCATTCTTGCGAGACTCCACAAGTAACAAGTAACCAGCAACCAGCAACGCTTTTCTTGCCATTCGGAAAAGCGATTCGACGGTCCAAAAAACCGAATTCAGAAAAACGCAAGAAACTTCTCCACGAACTTTACTCGTTCGCCCAGTCTTCGACTAAGATTGGCCGTCAAAATCGGGGTTCGAAAACTTTGCGCATCTCACATCTGTGCGCGGTCCATTGAAGTTCAATTCAGGAGGATCTATGTCCACACTCCGTCGTTCCTTGTTGTTCTGTTGCCTCGCCATTTTGGCGCTGGCTCCCGCCATTCAGGCGCAGGTGACCACCGGCTCTCTGACCGGCGTCGCCAAAGCGGCTGATGGCAGCGCCCTTCCGGGCGTCACGATCGAAGCGGTCCACATTCCGACAGGCACGCGCTACTCCGACGTGACCGGCGGAGACGGACGCTTCACGATCCCGAACGTTCGCGTCGGTGGTCCCTACACGGTGACCGGCACGCTCGAAGGGTTCAAGAATGGTGAAGTCAGAAACGTCGACGTCAGCCTCGGCATCCCGACGGAAGTCGGCGTGACGATGGCGCTCGCCACGGTCTCGGAGGCGATCACCGTCACCGCGACTGCCGACGAGATCATCAACCCGAACAAGACCGGTTCTTCTTCGGCCGTTTCCGAGGAAGCGATCGAAACGCTGCCGACGGTCAACCGCAGCCTTCAGGATTTCGCGCGCACGAATCCGTACTTCGTCGTCGACGCGCAGGATTTCTCGGCCACGCGCATCAACGTCGCCGGCCGCAACAACCGCTACAACTCGATTCAGATCGACGGCGCGGTGAACAATGACCTCTTCGGTCTCGCCGACACCGGCACGCCGGGCGGCCAGACCGACTCGCAGCCGATCTCGCTCGATGCGATTCAGCAGCTCCAGCTCGTCGTTTCTCCGTATGACGTTCGCCAGGGTGGATTCACCGGCGGCGGCATCAACGCCGTCACGCGCTCGGGAACGAACAAGTTCTCCGGCTCGATCTTCGGCGGACGCCGCAGCCCCGACCTCGTCGGCGACGGACCTCTCGATCGTCCGATCGCGGACTTCTCGCAGGATCAGTACGGTGGTCGCATCGGCGGACCGATCTTCCGCGACAAGCTGTTCTTCTTCGTCAGCGGCGAGACCAACCGCAAGAAAGCGCCGACCGGTTTCTCCGCGGATGGTTCCAGCGGCGTCTCCACGAACCCGACTCTTTCGGCCCAGGCCGCAACGCTGAAGAGCTATCTGATCAGCAAGTACAACTACGATCCGGGCACGCTCGGTGACTTCTCCGCGGGCACGGACAGCGATCTGCTCTTCGGTCGCCTCGACTGGAACGTCAACAACAACAATCAGCTCACGCTGCGCCACAACTACGTGAAGGCCGGACGCGACGTCTTCGCCGGCCGCTCCACGAGCCGCTGGACGTTCGACACCGCAACGTACACGCAGGCCGACGAGACCAACTCGACGGTCGCGCAGCTCAACACGATCTTCACTTCGAATACCTACAACGAAGCGCGCGTCAGCCTGCAGACCATCAAGGACGCCCGCACGTTCCCGACGACGTTCCCGAGCGTCGAGATCGGTGGCACCGCCCGCAACGGCGCGCTCACCGTCGGCACGGAGCGCTTCTCCGCGGCGAACTCGCTCGACCAGGACGTTCTCGAGATCACCGACGACTTCACGATGGTCGCCGGCAATCACACGATCACCCTCGGTACGCACAACGAGTTCTTCAAGTTCAAGAACCTGTTCCTCTCCGAGGCTTTCGGCTACTACTTCTTCCCGACCTTCGAGCAGTTCCAGACCGGAAACCTTTCCTGCGTCGGCACGGTCTGCCCCGAGTACCGCATCAGCTACGCGACCGGCAGCGATCCGCGCAAGCCGACGTCGTTCGAAGCCGGCCAGTACGGCCTCTATCTGAATGACAGCTGGCGCGCCAGCAACCAGCTCTCGTTCACGTTCGGCCTGCGCGTCGACAAGCCGGTCTTCCCGGATACCCCGTCCCTCAACCCCACGATCCAGACCCTCATCCGCCGCGATACGTCGAACACGGCCAGCGAGCGTCCGGTCTTCTCCCCGCGCATCGGCTTCAACTGGCAGCCGCAGTTCGGTGGCAACCAGCAGGTTCGCGGCGGCATCGGCGTCTTCGCCGGCCGCACGCCGTACGTCTGGATCTCCAACGCTTACGCCAACACCGGAATCGAGTCGCTTTCTCTCGGTTGCGTCATGAGCACGACCCCGGCCTCGAGCTGCACGCCGCCGGCCTTCAATCCCGACGTCAATGCGCAGGTCAAGAACCTCGGTTCGGGCGCCGCGCTGTCGGTCGACCTCATCGATCCGGACTTCAACTTCCCGCGCGTTCTTCGCGCCACCCTCGGCTATGACCGCAACCTCTTCTGGGGCATCCGCGGATCGGCCGAAGTGCTGATGTCGAAGACGATGGAAGACGTCTTCTATTACAACGTTAACCGCGAAGCGACGGGATCCTTCAGTGCACTCGACGGCCGCCCGACGTACCGCCGCGTCAACAACAGCGTCCTCGACGCGATCCTCCTCTCCAACACGGGCCAGGGCGAAGAGACGACGTACACGTTGCAGCTCAACCGCCCGTTCGCGAATGGTCTCGTCCTCGGCGCCAACTACGCCCATCAGGATGCGAAGTCGTCGTTCGACGCCACGTCGAGCCGCGCCATCTCCAACTGGCAGTTCCGCCACACCAAGGGCGACATCTTCGCGCACGACCTCGCGCGTACCGGCTTCGAGATCGAGCACCGCATGAATCTCTCGGCCTCGTACAACTTCGCCACCGGCCCGCTGTCGCACACGGTCGGCCTCTTCTACAACATGCAGTCGGGCCGTCCGTTCTCGGTCATGATGGCCGGCGATCCGAACACCGATGGTTACGCCACGAACGACCTGCTGTACATCCCGACCGCCGATCAGGTCATCTACGAGTACGCGAACGGCAGCCGCGGCGCCAGCCCGCAGGGCGTCACGCCCGCGCAGGCTTTCGCCAACTACCTGAGCTTCCTCGGTGTCAGCCCGACCGAGGGCCGCATCACGGACCGCTACGAATTCAATGAGCCCTGGACCCGTCAGCTCGACTTCCACTACGCGGTCGAACTGCCGATCACCCTCCTGCGCACGGAGCTCAGCCTCGACGTGAACAACGTCCTGAACCTGTTCGACAAGGAAGCGGGCATCGTGAAGTTCGTCGCCAACCAGAACACGACCCCGGTCAGCTACCGCGGCATCGACGCCGCGACCGGCAAGCACATCTACCGCGAGAACTTCTCCGGTGCGTGGGCTGCCGCCAGCCAGTTCGCCATCGCCGACCAGCGCTCGCGCTGGCAGGCTCGTGTCGGCCTGCGCGTCAGCTTCTAATTCCAATCCCAAACGTGGTAAACCGACGGCCACCCGGAAACGGGTGGCCGTCGTGTTTTGGGAGGAAACGATGAAACGCCTTCTCGCCACGCTGTTCTCGCTCGCGACGCTCGGTTGTACGACGAGCTCCACTCCTGCTCCGGCACCTGTGTCGACGCCCACGCCCATCGCCGCCGCAAACGCGCCGGCCGCCGCGCCGTGCAACCCTGCCCTGGCACTCGTCAACGGCGTGCTCTGGGCGCAGAGCTCCGCGGAACACGACGCGGTCACGATGGGCATCTACGCGAACGCGCGACACGCACTCGATGCCGCGCTCGCCGATCCGACGTGGGTCGGCGCCGCCGAAGAAACCGCGAACGATCCATCGCAGCCGCCGGCAATCGTGCTCGACCTCGATGAAACGGCGATCGACAACGCGCCGAACGAAGTGCGCGCGATCCGTCTCGGTAAGACGTTCGACAACGATTCCTGGAAGCTGTGGGTGCGTGAAGCCGCGGCGGGTGCGATCCCCGGAGCCGCGGAGTTCCTCGCTTACGCAAAGAGCCGCGGCGTCACGCCGTTCTACGTCACGAATCGCGACTACAACGCGAAACCGGAGTTGGATGAAAGCGCCGGCACGCGGCGCACGCTCGAGAAGCTCGGCTTTCCGCTGAGCGACAACCCCGACAACCTTCTGCTTCGCGGCGGAAAATCGGATTGGACCAGCGACAAAACCTCACGCCGCGCCTACGTCGCCGCGTCGTATCGCATCCTTCTTCTCCTCGGCGATGACCTCAACGACTTCGTCAACGCCCGCGACAAGACCGTCGCCGAACGCGACGCGATGGTCACGGAGCACGCAAGCTGGTGGGGAACGCGCTGGTTCATGATCCCGAACGCGATGTACGGCTCCTGGGAACGCGCCAGCACCGGCACGACCGGCACGCCGTGCGAGCTGCTGCAGAAGAAAGTGGATGCGTTGAGACCGTAGCCGATGTCATCCCGAGCGTCGAGCGAGGGACCCGGGGGACCGGGCGGCACGAGGCTCATTCTACGTGCCGCCACCCACCCAGGTCCCTCGTTCGACGCTCGGGATGACAGGGAGCATGCGTACTGATGAAAAAGTTTCTCCTTCTCTTCGTGTTTCTCACTCTTCCCGCGATTGCCGCGGAACGTCCCTCGCTCGTAGTCGTGATCTCCGTCGATCAGCTTCGTTACGATCTCGTCGATCGTTTCGCGCCGTGGCTCACCGAGGGTGGCTTCAAGCGATTCGCGAAAACCGGAGCGACGTTTCCCAACGCGCGCTATCGCTACGGCTCGACGTTCACCGGTCCCGGTCACGCATCGATCGGCACGGGGCGTCCTCCGGCGGAGAGCGGCATCGTCGGAAACACCTGGTTCGAGCGTGACGCGCCCGTCGATCCGAAACAGTGGGAATGGTATTTCGACGACACGGTCGCCTATCGCCCGCCGGGAGTTGCCGCGACGCCGTTCGTCGCCGAGGGGGATTGGTGGTGGAAGCTCGGCGGCTCACCGCGCTACTGCGTGTATGACGATCGCGTGAAACCGACGCAAGGCGCGACGAGCGGGATGTCGCCGGCGTCGCTGGCCGAAGATTCGCTCGGCGATCGGATCAAGGAGAACAACCCCGCTTCGCGCGTGATCGCCGTGGCGCTCAAGGATCGCGCGGCGATCCTGATGGGCGGACGGCGCGCGGACGCGGCCTATTGGTTCGACTACAAGACGCCCGCATTCATCTCTTCGACGTACTACCGCTTCGATCCCGCGGTGTTCTCGTTCAATGATTCGGTCACCGGCTACATCCCGGCGACGAAGCAGTGGACGCAGTCGCCGTTCATCCCCGCGGCAGATCTGCAGCGCGTCACGTTCGATCCGCCGGAAGCGTGGCCGCTCAAGAACACGCGCTACGGCGGAACGTTTCCCCATCCGGCGAAAGACATTCGCGGGATGACCTACTCCCCGCTCGGACACGAGATGCTGCTCGATTTCGCGCAGCACGTGATCGCCACCGAAAACCTCGGCGCGCACAATGGAACTCCCGACGTTCTCTTCGTCGGCGTCTCCTCGACCGATTACCTCGGGCACTACTACGGTCCCGATTCGATGGAGGTCGCCGACAGCATCGTGCGACTCGACCGTGCGCTCGAACATTTCCTTTCCGCGCTGGAGCGCCGCTTCGGCAATCGTGTCGTCGTCGCACTGACTGCCGATCATGGCGTGCAGTCGAATCCGGAGATCGTGAAGCTGCGCGATCCGAAGGCCGACGTCGGCCGCGTCGATCTGCGCAACGCCGACCCGAAGGCGAAGCGTATCTCCGAGCTTCCTCCGCTGCGCATCGAGATCGAACGCGAGCTCGCAAAGCGACTTGGAATTCGCTTCGATGTAAATGCTTCGCTCGACGATGTGCTGGTCTATTTCTTCGAAGAGCCGACGCTCTATCTCAACTGGAAACGGATCGCGGTGTTGAAGCTCGATGGAGAGCGCGTGAAACGCTCACTGCGCGACGTGATGGCGGCGATGAAAACCAACGGATTCAGCGGCGCCTGGACAAACACGGAGATCATGTCGAGCGGACCCGACTCGCCGCCGCTCGTGAAACTGATGCGCGCGGCCTATCGCGGCGACCGGTCCGGCGACGTTCTGCTCGCGCTGCGCCCCGGCTGGATCTGGACCTGGGGCTCGAACAGCACGACGCACGGACAGCCGGTCGAGAATGATCTGCGCGTTCCGCTGATGCTGTACGGTCCGGGGATCACGCCCGGCGCGTACAACGACGACGCCTCTCCTCTCGATCTCGCGAAATCGATCGGTACGCTCCTCGGCGTCGACGCCGGCGGTCACGGCTCTCACGTTCTGCCATGCATTCATTGATCAGCGCAGCCATCGAAGAAGCAGCGCTCGGCCTCGCCGAAGGTGGAATCCCCATCGGTTCGGTGCTGGTGCATCACGACGCGATCATCGGCCGCGGCCACAACCGCCGCGTTCAGCAAGGAAGCGCGATCCTGCACGGCGAAATGGACGCGCTCGAAAACGCGGGAAGACTCCCCGCGCACGTCTACCGCGAAAGCGTGTTGTACACGACGCTCTCGCCCTGCGCGATGTGCAGCGGCGCAATCCTGCTCTATGGCATCCCGCACGTGATCGTCGGCGAGAACCGCACGTTCCTCGGCGAAGAAGATTTGCTCCGCTCCCGCGGCGTCCTCGTCGAAGTCGTGCAGGACGAGCAATGCATCGCCATGATGACGAAGTTCATCGCCGAGCATCCCGAGCTCTGGAACGAAGACATCGGGATTTAGAGAAGCGAGCGTAGGAGCGCGGTTCTGTGTAGTGCTGGCCGCCCTCGGCCGGCTCGCAGAACGAGGCTCATTCCGTCTCGTCTGCACCGTGGCGCGCGAACCGGCAGGCCGAGGGCGGCCGCCGCTACACAGAACCGCAGAAGAAGCCTGCGGCTTCTTTGTGTGCTACACCACGCGGCTCACGAGATCGTACGGATGCGCTTCCGTGATCTCGACGCGCGCGAAAGCGGGCAACTCTTTCGGCAGGAGGTCGATGCCGTCGTTGATGAGGAGACGGCCGTCGATCTCCGGCGCTTGCGCGGCGATTCGGCCTTCGAGCAGGTGCTCGGTTTCGTTGCAGACGCCGGTGACCAGCGCGTCGAACGTTTGACCGACTTTCATCTCATTGCGCGAGAGCGCGATCTTTTGCTGGAGCTCCATGAGCTTCGCGCGGCGGCGCTCGGCGGCCTTCGCCGAGGGCAAGTCGTTCATGCGCGCGGAGAGCGTTGCGTCCTGCGGTGAGAACGTGAACGCACCCATATTGTCGAATTGTGCCCACTCGACGAAGTCATAGAGCTCGCCGAATTCCTTCGGCGTCTCGCCGGGGTGTCCGGTGATGAACGTCGTCCGCAGCGTGATGTCGGGAACGAGCTCGCGCATGCGCGCGATCATCTCGCGGTACTCCTTCGGCGAACCAGGGCGGCGCATGCGTTCGAGGACACTCGACGAAACGTGCTGCAGCGGGATGTCGACATACGACGCGAATCGCGGCTCGCGCGCCATCAGCTCGAAGAGACTCCAATCGAGCGAGCCGGGATAGGCGTAGAGAAAACGGATCCAGCGAAAATCGGTTTCGGCCAGAAGGCGCTCGACGAGCTTCGTGAGTCCGTTGGGAACGTCGATGTCTTCGCCATAGCGCGTTGTGTCCTGCGCGACGAGATTGAGCTCGCGAACGCCGGCCTGCTGCAGCGCCTGCGCTTCGCGCACGATGCCGTCGAGGCTGCGCGAACGGAACTTGCCGCGCATCTGCGGGATCGAGCAGAACGTGCAGGGATTGGAGCAACCCTCGCTGACTTTGAGATAGGCGTGCGCCGTCCCCTGCGTGAGAACGCGCGGGAAATCCTCGTAAAGACGTTGCGACATCTTGCGCCGCGTCGGCGCGAGATCTTCCGCCGCCAGTCCCGTCACGGCCTCGGTGATCTTTTCGAGATGATCGAGTCCGACGAAGGCGTCGATCTCCGGGATCGAGTCCTGAAGGTCGGTCCGGTACTTCTGCACCATGCAGCCGGTCACGACCAGGCGCTGCACGCCGCGCCCCTTTTTCTCCGCGATTTCGAGAATCGTGTCGATCGACTCCTGCTTCGCCGCGTCGATGAATCCGCAGGTGTTGACGATCACCACGTCGGCCTCATCGAGGTCGTTGGTGATGACGACGTGACCGGCATCGGCTTGAAGCTGACCGAGCATGATCTCGGCGTCGACGAGATTCTTCGGACATCCGAGAGAGATCATGCCGACACGACGGACGGGTTCCTGAGCAGAGACAGCCATGGACAGTCGTGCAACAGGCGCCTGGCGTGCGCTCTTCCCGTGGGCGCGGGTCAATGGGCGACGGCCTGCTGGGCAGCGCAGTCCTCGACACAGCGAACGAGCTCGTCGATGTCGAAGGGCTTACGGATCACGCCCCAGATCTTCCGGTCATCGAGCTCGGTGAGCTTGCTTCGCGATACTGCGGTCAGAACGATGACGCGTCTGCAAAGATCGGGATTTGTCTTGAAGAGTTGCTCGACGAACTCGAAGCCGTTGAACTTCGGCATCATCAGGTCGAGAACCACTACCGAATACGCAGCGCGCGCGAGTCGCGCCAGCCCCTCTTCTCCATCATTTGCGCAGTCGACGTTGAGGTTCCTCCGCTTGAACACGGTGCGGAGGAGCAGCCGGATCGCCGCATCGTCATCTACTACGAGAATAGGTAGAGGGTCGCCGGCCATGGAGCTCCTTAAGGATTGCTACCCGGCGCGATTGTCCACGGGCGGACCTCGACTCATCTTTACGCCTTCGTAAAGATGGCCGCAGGAATTCGCGGCATCCTGCCACGCTTGCTTTTACCTGATCGTTCACCTTCGACCCCGGGTTGGCCGTCCGGCCTGACGTCGCGGTTCACGGAACCCGGGAGGCTGGATGGCGAATCGACCCGCCCTCACTCGCAGTAGAAACGCTCTTTTGTCCGCGATCCGCGGAGACCAAGCCAAGCTTCTGGAAGCAGACCTCGAACCGGTCGACCTGACTCTCGGGGAGACGCCCCTTCTCGAATACGAGCAGACGGAATGGGCGATCTTTCCCGAGGAAGCCGTGCTCTCGGTCGTCCGCATCCTTGCGGACGGTTCGATGATCGAGGTCGGCGTCATCGGCTACGACGGCGTGATGGGGATTCATTCTCTGACCGAATCGGCGGAGCAGCCCTATCGAGTCATCGTGCAGAATCAGGGCTCGGCACGGCGACTGCCGATCCGTCGTTTGCGCGAAGAGTTCCGCCGCGGCGGCGAGCTCCAGGAACTGCTTCTGCAGTTTTCCTCGCGCTTCCTGATGCAGGTCTCCCAGACCGCGGCCTGCAACCGCCTTCACACGATCGAGCGGCGCCTGGCCCGATGGCTGCTCATGATGCGCGACCGCACCATGAGCGATGAGCTGAATCTCACTCAGGAGTTTCTTTCGCACATGCTCGGCACCCGGATCGCGGGCGTCAACGAAGCCTTACGCAGCCTGACCCTGAGCGCCCTCGTCAAACATGCACGCGGCAGTATCCAGATCATCGACCGCGAAGGTCTCGAGCTCGCGGCTTGCGAATGCTACGGGGTGATGCGGAACGGAACCGGCACGCCGCCTTCGTGACGGGGCGCAGCGGTCATTTCAACTCCCTCTCAAACAACTTCAAAATCCTTTTGTACTCATCGGCCCAGCTCGTCGGCTCGACGAAGCCGTGATTCTCGACCGGATAGCCAGCCACTTCCCAGTTCTCCTTGCGCAGCTCGATCAGACGCTGCGCGAGGCGGACGGTGTCCTGGAAGTGCACGTTCGTGTCGACCATGCCGTGGCAGATGAGCAGCGCGCCCTTCAGTCCTTCGGCGAAGTAGATCGGCGACGACTGTCGATACGCCTCGGCGTCGTTCTGCGGCGTGTTGAGGATGCTCGATGTGTAGCCGTGGTTGTAGTGCGCCCAGTCGGTGACGGGACGCAGCGCCGCGCCCGCGGCGAAAACGTCGGGCGCGGTGAACATCGCCATCAGCGTGATGAAGCCGCCGTAGCTGCCGCCGTAGATGCCGATGCGCTTCGGATCGACGCCGTGCTCGCGCGCGAGCCACTTCGCGCCGTCGACGTGATCGTCGAGATCCTTGCCGCCCATGTGCCGGTAGATCGCCGTGCGCCAGTCGCGTCCGTAGCCCGGCGACGCGCGGTAGTCGATGTCGAGCACGACGTAGCCGCGCTACATCAGCAGGTGGTGGAACATGTACTCGCGGAAGTAGCTAGGACCAGGCGTTCTGCACGTTCTGCAGATAGCCGGCGCCGTGCACGAAGATCACCGCGGGACCGCCGTTCCAATTCGCGGGCTTGTAGAGATGCCCCGGCACTTCGACGCCGTCGCGCGCGGTGAAATGGACGATCGGCGGATCGATCCACGGATAGGTGAAGAACTCGGGCGCGGGCGACGTCGTGACCTTCGTTTCACCCTTCGCGTCGCCGACGAAGATCTCCCATGGCGTGTTCGCCGTCGAGTAGAGATCGGCGTAGGCCACGCCGTCGGGTGCGACCGTGGCGTCGTGCCACCCAGAGGTGGTCGTGAGCTTCGTCATCGCGCCGCCGGCAATCGGCAGCTTGTACAACTGGTGCTCGAACAGCGAATCCTTCGTCGCCGTCAGATAGAAATTCTTGTGGTCATCGGAGAACTGCACATCCGCGACCTCGTATTTGCCGCTCGTCAACGCGCGTGGCTCGCCGCCCTCGAAGGGAACCGTGTACAGATGCTGCCAGCCGGTGCGCTCGCTGAGGAGCCAGACTGTGCGCGATTCGGGCACGAAGCCGCTGACCGTGTCCCAGTTGATCCAGGCATCGTCGTGATCGTGCGTGATCACGCGCGCCGTCGCAGTAGCCGGATCGAAGGCCATCAGCCACCAATCCTTGTTGTCCGTTGAGCGCACGGAAAGCAGCGTCGCGGCGCCGTCGTCCGACCAGCGGAGTGATTCGAGATCGACCGCGCGCTCGGCCGGCTCTTTTGCTTCCACCTTCTCGGGAGTCGCAGCCTCCTCGCTGGTGGTCTTCGGCTGCGCCGTAGCCGTAGCTTCGGTGCGCTTCGCTTCTTCCTTCTTCGCAGGCTCGATCGCCTTCAGCCCGGTCTTCAGCCACTGCACCTTCCCATCCGTCGTGGAGATGCTGGCGATGCGCGACGCATCCTGAACGTCGCCCACTTTCGTGCGCGAAGAAATCTCGGTGGTGTAGCCGCTCTCCGTCACGAACGACGGGACGTTCGTCTTCTTCGCGTCATCGGCGTCGACGCTCACGAACGCGACGACAAACTTTTCGTCGGGCGTGAGCTGCAGGTCCGCGATCGACTCGCCCTTCTTCAACTTCATCGGCGCGAGCGCCAGCTCCGCCTTACGCTTCGCCTCGTCCGACTTCCGTTCCGCGACGCGGCGCGCCAGGACCTCGCTCAGTTTCACCGCTTCCGTCGCCACCCACTTCTGACTCTCGGTCTTGTCCTTGTCGGGATCGTCGAAGAGCGAAACATTCGGCCCCTTCTCCCCCGCTTCGACGATGTTCGTTCGCTGAATGATCTCTCCGCTGCCGAGGGAGAGAACGAAGAGGTTGTCGCCGCGAACGAACGACACATGCTTCGCGTCCTTCGTGAAACGCGGACTCGATTCGCGCTCGTTCGTCTGCGTGAGCGGGCGGCGCTGTTTCGCCGCGGCGTCGTACAGAAAGACGTCGCCATGATCGGCGTAGACGGCGAACTTCTTGTCACGCGTCCAGTTCGCATTGCGCGGCGGCGCGTTTTTCTCCTCGGCGTCGGAGAGCTTGCGCAAACCTTTGCCATCGCGTCCGACGACCCAGGTGTGAAAGTCCCCTTCCGTCGGATCGCTGAACTGCTTCCACTCGAAGTACACGAGCTGTCCATCGCGAGACCAGCGCACCGCGCGCGGCGCGTAACCCTCGAGGCCGTAGCCGCGCATGATCGTGTCGATGGTGAGCTCGAGCTTCTGCTGGGCGACGAGCGGAAGAGCGAGAAGAGTCAGAAGGAACGCGATGAGCAGCCGTTTCATGGGACGGAAATCATAACTTTCCAGATCGCGCCTGCAGCGCCGTTCACAAGAACGTGTTTGCGCAGCGCGTGGTTCATCACGCACGATTCCAGCAGTTGCAGCTCGTCTTCGTCCGTGGGATCGACGAGCGCCAGGTCGAGACCACGCGCGACCTCGGTCACCGTCCGATCGTGCAGACTCACGATCATCTCCGACACCGGCTTCGCCGGATTCACCTCGTGCGTGATCGCCAGCGCATCGCCGCGCAGGATGAACGTCGCCGCCTTCTGCGCGCGCAGCCACTCGAGCGCCGCGGTCAGCGTCGCCACATGCCAGTTGCGATGCTGCCGATAGAGTTTCGCGATCGCGCGATTGCGCTCGTCACGCGGCTTGTAGACGTTCGGCTGCACTTCCCACAGCAGCGCGACGTTCTGCGCGCTATCGAACGTTCCACTCGTCTCGCCCGCAGAACCCGGAATCGTGTGCTGCTGCCCCTCGGCGAGACCGAGCGCAAGCGCGTCGGCGAGCTCGCCGGCGACGATGTCGAACGAGATCGTCTCCGCGCGTCCGCCGTAATGCGCGTTTCGCCCGAGGATCAGAAGCCTCGAGGATTCGTCCGACGTGCTCGGTCGCAACGGAAATGCCGCACCCGACGCACGCCCTTCCGCTTCGCGTGGATGCCACAGACTCCGCGTCGGCGCGTTCTCCAGCCATCGCGGGTGATTGCGCACGAGATAACGCTGCACGACCTTCGCCCGAATCGCCAGCGTGTCTTCCGGCCGCAACATCGTCGCCGACGGAACGCGCTCGGCCAGATCCGCGAACACGTCGAGCACGTCGTCGCCCATCGATACATACAGGTCGTACAGCGCGGCCTTCGTATCCGCGGGAACGCCGTAGGTGTTGAGAATGCGGTCGAGGTGTTCGGGAAAAGGCATCGTTGTCGGTGGTCAGTAAAATACAGAGAGCGCGAGGAACCCGGAACGACGCCTTGGATCACCCGCGTCGTGCGTCCAGCCTTGTGGCCTCCAACGCTGCCGGCCGGGCCGGCTACGCTGCGTACGCGGCGATTCTGGCCCGCGCCATATCCAGCAATCCCTGCACGTCGCCGACGCAGGTGATGTCCTGCAGGCCGTTGCGGATGTCCTTGCCGTGCGGCGATTCCTTTCGAGAACCAGCCGATGACCGTGCGCGCCTTGTGCAGCTTCCAGCTGATCGGTCTGCGGCGCGGTGTCGATCTTGCGCCAGGTAGCGGTGCATCGCGTCGATGCGGCGGTCGATCTCGTTCTCGATCAGCTCCTCGCCGTTCGCATAGGCGTGGATGTCGCGGAAGATGAACGGATTGTGCAGCGCCGCGCGGCCGATCATCACGCCGTCGACGCCGGTCTGCTCGAACATGCGAATCGCATCGGCCGGCGTCTTCACGTCGCCGTTGCCCCACACCGGAATCGTGAGCTCGCTCTTCACGTGCGCGATGTAGTTCCAGTCGCTGGCGCCCGTGTAGGCCTCGTTGCGCGTGCGGCCGTGGATCGCGATCGCGGCGACGCCGATCTCCTCGAAACGCTTGAGGAGCGGAATGACGTCGTTCGACTCCCACCCTTTGCGCACCTTCACCGTGACCGGGATCTTCACCGCGGCCTTGATCTTCTCGACCACGCGCGCGGCTTTGTCGAAGTCCTTGAGCAGCGCCGAGCCGGCGCCGCTGTTGACGATCTTCCGCACCGGGCAGCCCATGTTGACGTCGACGATGTCGACGCCCTCGGCTTCGACGATCGCCGCGGCGTCGTCCATCCGCTCCGGATCGCCGCCGTAGATCTGGATCGCCACCGGTCGCTCGCTCTCGTTGAAAGCGAGCATCTGATGACTGCGATCGTTTTTCCGCGTCAGTCCCTCCGCGGAGATGAATTCGGACACGACGAGCCCCACGCCGCCCAGCTCCTTGATCAGCGAGCGGTAATACGTGTCGGTGACCTCGGCCATCGGCGCGAGCGCCAGCGGCTGGGCGATGTGCACGCCGCCGATGGAGAACGAGCGCTCGAGGGGTTTCGTCATTCGAGTGGAGTGTAACCTCGGGGCGCGGCGTTACAATCCCCGGCAACTCGTCCAAACGGAGGAAAATCGAATGCGGAAGCTCATTCTCGCCGCGGCACTCACGCTCGCGGCCGTTTCGGCCGGCGCGGTCACTCTGGCCGGCGTCAACATCCCCGACCACGTCTCGGTCAACAACCAGAACCTCGTGCTCAATGGCGCGGGAATCCGCAAGAAGCTCTTCATCAAGGTCTACACCGGCGCGCTCTACCTGAACGCGAAGCAGGCCAACCCGGCGGCGATCCTCGCGGCCGACAGCTCGCGCCGCATGGTCATGCACTTCGTCTTCGACGTCGGCAAAGAGAAGATCGCCGAGGCGTGGGAAGAAGGACTCGAGGACAACACCCCGAACGCCTCCGCCGAAGTGAAGACCGCGTTCAAGACGCTCGCTTCGTGGATGGATGACGTGAAAGACGGTCAGGAGATCGTCCTCACCTACGTCCCCGGCTCCGGCACGACCGTCGAGGTCGCCGGCAAGAGCAAGGGAACGCTGGCCGGCAAGGCCGTCGCCGACGCGATCCTGAACACCTGGATTGGTCCGAAGCCGGGACCGGGCGACGATTTCAAGAAGGCTGTTCTAGGCAAGTAACCAGACGGAGGGCGGGCTTATAGCCCGCCGACTCTTTTGGGCGGGTGGTGGCATGTGTTCCCACCCCCTCCCCAGAAGAACCGGCGGGCTATAAGCCCGCCCTCCGGTCGATCCCCGCTACGAAGAACAGTTTGACCGTCGGCGCGTCGATCGACTCGCGTTCTTCGTAGGGATCGAAATCCATGACCTCCACCGGCACGAGTTGCGCCTCGGCGAGTGCCGCCACGATGTCGCGTTCGCTGTAGGCGCGCTGGCGGTGCTGCTCGCGAATCGGGATCCGTTTGCCGCCGATCTCCGCCCAGCCGGTCACCGTCGCGCGGCCGAGCTTCTCGCGTGAGCGATACGACGTTCCGATCTCGAGGTGATAGTCGAGGCCATTCGCCACGAACGGATCGGAGATCCCCCAGACCTCGGGATAGATCTCTGGATGATTCATGTCGAAGAGAAAGAGCGAATCGTCGTCCATCACCGATCGCACCGAACGAAACGCGGCGACGAGATCGTTCCGGTCGAGCAAATGATTGAGGCTGTCGTAAAGACAGGTGATCCGCGCGAATTTCCGCCGAAAGGGCAACGCGCGAAAATCGCCCGCGGTCAGGCGCGATGCGCGGCGCTTCGCGGTGGCGAGCATTTCGACCGAAGCGTCGACGCCGACAGATTTCCAACCGTTGCGTTGAAACGACTCGACGGCGAGTCCCGTGCCGCAGGCGAGATCGAGATGCGTGCGCTTCGGCGTGGGGTAGCGATCGAGCAGCTCGTCGAGCAGCTTCCGCACGGACTTGAAGAAGCGCTCGCCGAGCGCCTTGTCATATGCGTACGCGAATGCGCCGTAGGCCTCACTCATTCGGCCAGACGTAGAACCCGGAGCCGGTCTTCTTTCCGAGCTTCCCCTGCGCGACGAGATCGCGCAGCAACCGCGGCGGCTCGAAGCGCGCGCCGAGCGTCGACGCGAGGTATTCGGCGATGCCGAGGCGGACGTCGAGGCCGACGAGATCGGTGAGGCGTAATGGACCCATCGGATGGTTGTAGCCAAGCTCCATCGCGCGATCGATGTCCTCGGCGGAGCCGACACCTTCTTCGAGCATGCGGATCGCTTCGAGACCGATGGCTACGCCGAGGCGGGAGGTGGCGAAGCCGGGGCTGTCGCGGACGATGATCGGCGTCTTCCCCATCTTCACGGCGACTTCGCGCAACTGTTCGACGGTTCGATCGTCGGTGCGATCGCCGCGCACGATCTCGATCAGCTTCATCACATGCGGCGGATTGAAGAAATGCATGCCGGCGAAACGCTCGCGACGCTCGACGTTGGCGGCGAGCCTGGAGATGGAGAGCGAGGAGGTGTTCGAAGCGAGGATCGTATCGACTCCGCAGAACAAATCAGCCTGCGCGAAAAGGTCGATCTTCAGCTCGTATGACTCCGGTACCGCTTCGACGATCAGATCGGCGCCGCTCACCGCCGGCTCGAGATCGGGAATGACCTGCACGCGCGCCATCGCCTCGGATGCCTGCGCCTCGGTGACCTTCCCCTTCTCCACGCCCTTGCGCAACAGCGATTCGAGCGCGCCGCGCGCGGCATCGAGCGCGTCCGCATCGGCATCGAAGAGCACCGTGTCGTAGCCGGCCATCGCCGAAAGATAGGCGATCCCGCGCCCCATCGTCCCCGTGCCTAAAATCGAAATCTGGCGGATCATGATTGGATCGTATCAGCAGGCAGTCGGCAGAAGGCAGTAGCAAGTCTCGCTCCTGCATCCTGCAGACTGCATACTGCCTGCTTCAGGAGGTAACCGTGGCCGTCCTCAAAGAGTTCAAAGAGTTCGCACTCAAGGGAAGCGTGATCGACCTCGCCGTCGGCGTCATCATCGGCGCGGCATTCGGCAAGATCGTCGACTCGTTCGTGAACGACATCCTGATGCCGCCGCTGGCGCTGCTCACCGGAAACCGCGACTTCTCGAATGCTTTCGTGACGTTGCGCGGCGCTTCGTATCCGACGCTGGCGCAAGCCAAGGCCGCGGGAGCGCTGACGTGGAACTACGGCGTGTTCCTCAACGTCGTGCTCAACTTCCTCATCATCGCCTTCGCGATCTTCATCGTCGTCAAGCGCGTGAATGCCTGGACGCGCAAGCCCGCCGAAGCGCAAACGCCGTCGATGCGCGATTGCCCGGAGTGCCTGTCGGCGATTCCGATCGCGGCGAAGCGGTGCAAGTACTGCGGCAGCGCCGTGTGAGAATCAGATCGCGGATCGCGGATCGCGGGAAAGGCTGTGCGGCGCTCGCGAAACGCGGCGATCCCATGCTGCGATCTGCGATCTGCGAACCGCGATCTAGGAGCTCACACCGACTTCATGGCCAGCGAGAGGATCTCGCGGTGCGTGAAGTAGTTCACCGCCGGGTCGTCGAGGTGGAAGGTGTAGTTGAAGCGTTCATCGTTGTCGGCGATGAACGTGAAGCGGAAGTAGCGCGCGTCCGTTCCTTCGCCGAACTCCTTGACGCTCTCCGGCGTTCCCTTCTCCTCCTCCACCTTCAGCACGCGATAGAGCTTGTGCGCGCTGATGGGAAGGTCATCGGGCGGATAGTGGATGAACTGGATCGCGTAGATCGACTTCGGATCGATCTCGCGCTGCGGATACTCCTGCATCGCCTCGCCGGCGGTGCCGGTGAACCAGGTCTCGTCTTCTTTGAAGAGAACGAGATTCGCCGAGCTCTCGGTCATCGGCAGCGCGCCGCGATCGAGATGGATGTGCTGCTCGGGATCGGTGGAGTCCCGGAGTTGCGTCAGCAGATCGATGAGGTACTGGATCCCCTCGCGCGTTCCCGTCAGGGCGACTTCGTCGTCCTCGTCGGAAATCCAGAGGTCGAGCCACGCCTCTTTGGGAAGCCGCGCGCGGCTTTCGAGCGTCTCGCGCGTGACCGGGGCAAAGCCGAGGCGCTTGGCCGCAGCGAGGAGAAACTCGTTGCAGTGCGGATCGTCCATCAGGTTCTGCCGCGCATACTCGATCGACGCCTCGTAGGCGCGTTTGCGCCCGAAGTCGTGGCTGAGATCGAAGGGACCGATGATCTGATCTAGGATTTGTGCGTGACGCTCGGCAGGTTTGGACATGTGCAAGGTGGCGTAAACCGCTGGAAATTTAACATATTTCAGGCGGACACCCCGGGTTAGCTCGCAGCTCTCAGCTCGCAGCTCTCAGGAGAACGAAAAAACGCGACGCGCGCGTGGGCGGCCTGCAAGCTGTGAGCTGCCAGCTGCCAACTCCGTTCGGGCGGTCGGGCCTGCCTGCTGAGAGCTGCGAGCTGCGAGCTGGTCTCCTGCTAGACTTCTTTCATTCAATGAGCAGCGCGCGAACCACGTCCCGCTACGGGGTGGAGATCTGCGACCATTGCATGAACTGCAAGTGGCGGACGGATGCGTTCTTCTGCCAGTTCGATCCGAAGACTCTCGAGATCTTCGATTCCATCACCTACACGAACGTCTATCCCGCGGGAACGCTGCTCTACGCCGAAGGGGAAACGCCGCGCGGGCTCTTCATCCTCTGCGCCGGTGCGGCGAAGCTGACGATCTCCTCGGGCACCGGCAAGACGCTCATCACGCGCGTGGTGGAGCCGGGCGACACGCTGGGGCTCACGAGCGTGCTCTCCGGCAACAAGTACAAGACCTCGGCCGAGACGACCGCGCATTCGCAACTGAAGTTCGTCAAGCGCGAAGATTTCATTCGCTTCTCCGATGAACATCGCGCCGTCGCGCTCAACATCGCGCGGCAGCTCGTCGAGGAATGCGAGACGGACGCCGATCAGATCCGCAACCTCGGCCTGGCCAACTCCGCCGCCGAACGGCTGGCGCAACTGCTCCTGGCCTGGTGCAACGACACGGGACGCCCTTCCGCGAGCGGGATGCGCATCGCTGTGCCGATGACCCACGAGGAGATCTCGCAGATGATCGGCACCTCGCGCGAGACCGTAACGCGCCTGCTCAAGAGCTTCCGCGAGAAAAGGCTCATCACCGTCCGCGGCTCTTCGATCACGATCCACAGCAAGGCCGATCTCGAAGACCTCCTGCTGGGGTGAGGTTCGGCCACGACTCCGGTGACATTGGTCACCGGGCGCACTCCTTCCCCTGACCATCCGCTCCGTCCAGGCGTCCTGTTGCCGTTTCCTCCGCGGCAACAGATTGGAGCCATCCACAGGAGGACGCCATGAACACGCAGAGCAAGAGCAGCAACGAGACCCGTAACAACGTCAACCTCTTCATCAACTTTTTCGTCGCGATCTTCGCGACGGTGACCTTCGCGACCGCCGCCGTGGCCGCGGACTCCGATCTCGAGCGGCACAATCCCTACACGGTCCTCGGCCACCAGCTGCGGTCGCAATTGACGGTGCAGTGGCTCAAGGCCCAGGCGATGTCCGACAGCGAGGCGAACGCCGTTCCCCCGACGCTGTTCCAGGAAATCGTGCCCTGCCGCCTGGTCAGCACGCTCGAAGACGACAAGTACGCGAAGCCGTGGGGCCCCGGACCGTACGGACTGAACGAGACCCGCACGTACAACTCGACCGGCATGCTCGTCGACGGCGATTTCATCAATCCATGCTCGGAACAGATCCCGGTCGACACGATCGCGGTGGCGCTACGCCTCTCTTCGCACAACGCGCTCGACAACGGAACGCTGTGGCTCTCACCCGGACTGTCGAGCGGCGCGCGCATGCCGGCGCTGCCGTTCCACGCGGCTTCCGATGCGCAGGATGAAGCAGATGTGCTGCTGCACGACGGCCGCTTCGCCATCACCGCCGACGCGCCGACGCATCTCATGATCGATGTCATCGGCTACTTCGTCCCCGATCCGAACGGAAACGGCGCGAAGGGCGATCGCGGGGAGCAAGGCCTGAAGGGCGAAAAGGGCGAGACCGGCGCGCAAGGGCTCAAGGGCGACAAAGGCGATCAGGGCCAAGCCGGCGTGCAAGGACTCAAAGGCGAAAAGGGCGATCAGGGGCAAGCCGGAGCGCAGGGACTCAAGGGCGACAAAGGCGATCAGGGCGAAGCCGGTGCGCAGGGACTCAAGGGCGACAAAGGCGATCAGGGCCAAGCCGGCGCGCAGGGACTCAAGGGCGACAAAGGCGACGCCGGTGCGCAAGGACTCAAGGGTGACAAGGGCGAGATCGGTGCGCAAGGCGCCAAGGGTGATCGCGGCGAGAACGGCGCGCAGGGGCTCAAGGGCGACAAGGGTGAGACCGGTGCGCAGGGCGCCAAGGGTGATCGTGGCGAGAACGGCGCGCAAGGCGCCAAGGGTGACCGTGGCGAGAACGGCGCGCAGGGCGCCAAGGGTGATCGTGGCGAGAACGGCGCGCAAGGCGCCAAGGGCGATCGTGGCGAGAACGGCGCGCAAGGCGCCAAGGGCGATCGTGGCGAGAACGGCGCGCAGGGTGCCAAGGGTGATCGCGGCGAGAACGGCGCGCAGGGACCGAAGGGCGAGCAGGGTTCTGCCGGTCCGATGGGTCCGATGGGTCCCAAGGGCGACAAGGGTGACCGCGGCGAGCAGGGTCTTCCTGGAACCGCGGGCATCGCGATGATCACCGGCACGCGGACGTTCCCGCCTCCGGGCCAGATCACGATCTACGAGCCGTCGGTGACCGTGAACAGCGCGATCATCCTGATCTACACCGAAGTCTCGAACGGCAACGCACTCGGTATCGCCTCGCAGCGCAGCGGATCGTTCGTCGCGTCGGGCAGCCCGAACAAGCCATTCAAGTACATCATCCTCAACGCTCGCTAGGCAGAGAGCAGCAGCGAAGAGAAGCGGGGGCGCCCAAACGGGCGCCCCCGCCTTGTATTCAGTTGTCAGTTCTCAGTTGTCAGTTGTCTGTGCCGCTTGTCCGAGGTCTCCCAGACAACCGACAACGGACAACCGATCACCAGTCTTCAGTTCTTCTTCCACTCCTTGTCCATCTCGGACAAGAAGTTGACGAGATCATCGGCGTGCTCTTCTTCGACCGCCAGGATCTGTTCGAGCATGCGGCGGGTCGTGATGTCGTCGTCGCCGATGTAGCGGATCATCTCCGTGTACGAATCGATGGCCACGCGCTCGGCGACCAGATCTTCGCGGATCATGTCGATCAGCGTCGTCCCTTCCACGTACTCCGAGTGCGAGCGGCTCATGATCCCTTCCGGACTGAAATTCGGCGAGCCTCCGAGCTGCACGATGCGGCCGGCGATCTGATCGGCGTGTCCCTGCTCCTCGTTCGCGTGCTGCAGGAACTCCTGAGCGATCGGCTCGGCGTTGATTCCCTGAGCCATGAAGTGATGGCGCTTGTAACGCAGCACGCAAACGATCTCCGTCGCCAGCGCCTCGTTGAGCAGTTTGAGAACGGTCTCGCGGTCCGCGCGATAACGCTCGGTCACGGCTCCTTCTTCGATGTGCTGCCGCGCGCGCCGGCGCAGCTCCTGGATGTCAGTCAAGAACGGCTTGTCAGTCATTACGTCTCCTTACTAGTTGGCGGTTGGCAGTTGGCAGTTGGCAGGGAAACCCGCTCGTTCCCGCCAACGGACAACTGATAACTGACAACCTCGTTGCAAACCTCAATCCGCGCCGAAGCGCGTGCGGTTCGCATCATAACTTCGGCCGCGCCAGTGGAGGTTTCCGCGGACGCCGGTGACCCAGGCGGAGCGGAGGAAGATCACGCACCAGAGCACGACCATCGGCGCGTTCCCGAACGCGGCGTTGTCGAGGCGGTAGCCGAGGGAGGCGAAGAGGATGAGGCGAACGAGGGTGATCACCACGACCGTCGCGATCGCGCGAGGATCGCCCGTCGCCGCGAACAGGTACGGCAGGACGTGAACAATGAGCGAGAACACCACGATCGCGATCGTGGCGACATAGCTCCGGCCGAAGACCGTGAATGTGTTCTTCGTGAAGCCGTCGATGGTCTCGCGCAGACCGTGATACATGCGCACGGATACGAGTTCGTCGGCGAGAGCCATCTCGGTCCGGCAACCATGGCGGCGCATCAGCCGCGCCAGCGCTACGTCGTCGACGACGGAGTCCTTCAGCGATTCGTGGCCGCCGGCAGCTTCGTACTCGCTGCGAACGACCAGATTCCCCGGCCCGCCGCCCACCGCGAGAATGCGCGCGCGCGTGCGATTGGCCAGCCAGAGCGGCAGAACGCAGAAGGCCATCGTGGCCAGATTCGGCATCGCCAGCTGCTCCCAGAAGCCATGCATCTCGATCCGCGGAAGGAGCGAGATCATCGACACGCCCGCCTCCTCGATCCGCGCGACCGCCGCCGCCACGCCCTCGGGCGCGTAGTGAATGTCCGCGTCGATGAACAGAAGCAGCTCACCGCGCACGTGCCTGCTGGCCTGATGCAGTGCCCACGGCTTGCCGAGCCAGCCCGGCGGAGGCTCTTCGCCCGTCACCACCCGCAGACGCTCATCGCGGAAACTTTCGAGGATCGCCGCGGTGGAATCGGTCGATCGATCGTTGACGACGACGATCTCGAACGCGGGATAGGTCTGCGCGAGCAGCGCGCGAACCGTCTCGCCGATCCGCCGCTCCTCGTCACGCGCCGGGATGAGAATCGAGACCGTCGGGATTGAGGATTGAGGATTGAGGATCGAGGATCGGAGGAACGCGGCGCCATGCGAAGCGCGAAGCCGCGGCACGAACGCGAGGCTGAGGATCGTGTTTGCCAGCGTGACGAGCCACAGAATCAGCAGGACTGAATTGAGGATTGAGGATTGAGAATTGAGAATCAGGGACGCCAGCATCCCTGCTTCCCGTCTCTCTGATTCTCAATCCTCAATTCTCAATCCTCAATCCGGTTACGCTCCCGTGCCCGCGCGGCGCTGGGCGTCGACGGCGTAGGGCGAGTCGGGGAACTCGGTGGCGATGCGGCGATACGACTCGCGCGACTTTTCCTGGTTGCCCTGCATCTCGTAGGACTGCGCGAGCAGCACGAGCAGCGAGTCGCCGGGAAGCGCAGGCTGAGCCTTGGCCAGCTCGGCATTGAGCTCGCTGGTGACCTGCGCCGCTTCGCCGTTGTCGATGCGGAGCTGGTAGAGGCTGAAGCGCGCCGTGTTGACCAGGATGTTGTCGCCGTGGTCGTCGATGAAGTCCTGGAAGAGCTTGCGCGCGCTGGCGACGTCGCCGCGGTTCACGGCCAGCCGCGCCAGGTAGAGTCCGGCGACATCGCTGGCGTCCGAGCCTCCGTACTGGCTCTGCACGTCCTTGAACTGCTTTTCCGCGGCGGCATTGCGCTCCGCCTCGGTCTTGAACTTCGGCGCGCTCGGATTCTGCTGCTGCGCCTGCTCGCCCACCGGGGCGTCGAAGGTCTCGATGGCGGTCGCCAGGAGAGCCTGCGCCTTCGCCTCGCGGCTGGAGCGATAGAAGAAGAAGCCGTACGTGATCACGGCGACGGCGATCAGGCCGCCCGCGATCAGAAGGAGCAGACGCTGGTTTTCCCGAGCACGGGACGACAGCGCGCCGATCTCGTCGACGAACTTGTCGTGTTTGAGGTCATGTCTTTGTTGACGATCCATGGAACGAATTGCCTCCGAACGAAGAGGGGGACTGTAGTTCAGGGGCGGGCAACCGTCAATGCGGGGCCGGGATTCCCGAAATGTTGCTGGTTGCTTGTGGGACTTTCGCGCAGAACCACAAGGAACTAGTCACCAGCAACCAGTAACCGATTTACAATGGCGCGGTCTACCTTTTGCAAAACGGAAAAAACCATGTTCGCGCGCGGCGCGTTAATCCCATCGATCGTTCTCCTCATCTCCGCTGCTGCTTTCGGCGCTGCGCCTCCGCGTGATACGGAGCAGCACCCGACGGCCACGGTGCTCTGCTATCACATCGTCGAGGCACCGGCCGCGCCGCGGATGCACATCGATCGCGAGACGTTTCGCCAGCATCTCCGCTATCTGGAGATGACCGGCTACAACGTCATTCCGCTGCGCCATCTCTACGAATACGTGAGCGGCACGCGCGACTCGCTGCCGAAGAACGCCATCGTCATCACCATCGATGACGGATGGCGCAGCACGTACACCGAGGCATTTCCGGAACTGCAGAAACGCAAATTTCCGTTCACGGTCTTCGTGTATCCGAACATCATCGGCAAGACGGCGAACGCGCTCACGTGGAGACAGATCCGCGAGATGGCCGACGCCGGCGTCGACATCCAGAGCCACTCGCTCACCCATCCGTTCCTGACCAAGCGCCGTCACGCGGCGATGGGAGACGAGCAATACGCGACCTGGCTGCGCGCCGAGCTCAAGGAGAGCAAGCGCATCCTCGAGAAGGAATCGGGCCAGAAAGTCGACTTCCTCGCCTATCCCTACGGCGACTATGACGCGACGCTCGCCCGCGCCGTGGAAAAGGCCGGCTACTCCGCGGCCCTCACCTGCGACTTCGGTCGCGTGAAGCGCGGCAGCGATCCGATGCGCATGCGCCGTTTCGTGATCGACGACAAGATGGACTTCGCCGCCTTCCGCAAGTACCTCGGCGCGACACCGATGCATCTCGCCGACATGACGCCAAAACCGGGTTTGCTGATCGATACCGGCGTGACCACAATCTCGGCGAAGATCCCCGGCTTCGAAAAGCTCGACCCAAAGTCCGTGGGCATGGCCCTCCTCAGCCTCGGCGCCACCGTGCCCTACTCCTACGACGCACGCAACGGCGAGGTCACTCTCGCACTGAACGAAGCGATCACCTCGCTAAAAGCCAAATACCATCGCGCCGTCGTCTGGGCCACCGACATCAAGAGCGGCAAGCGCGTCGAAGCCACCTGGGTCTTCCGCATGCCCGAACCTCCGAAGCTGCCCGAAACACCGAAAGCGCTCCCCGCCGTCACACCCGCTCGCGTCGTGACCAGCGTATCGGCACCGACGCCGACCGGCGGATCACCGCGTTAGAGTTCGCAGCTCTCAGCTGGCAGCTCGCAGGAGAACGCGCCCGCGACGCCCATCTGTCATCCCGAGCGTTAGCGAGGGACCTGGGCGGAGGGGCGGCTCAAGACCTGAGATTAAGGCGCAAGGCTTATGGGCGCACAGGCGCATAGCGATGGCCTCTCCTTTAGAGCCTGCTATGAGCCCGTGAGCCTCTGCGCCAGTGCGCCTCGCCATGAGCAGCGCGCCACCCGCCCGCTAACGCTCGGGATGACAGGCTTCGGCGCGGCCTCGCGGACAACCGACAACTGAGAACCGACAACCGCTCTTCGAGCTACGGCAAAACGATTTCCGGCTCTTCCTCGCGTTCGCGATACAGCATCGCGATCTTGCCGATCGTGCCGACGAGGTGGCCGTCCGTTGCTTCGACGAGGCGCGCGGCGAGGTCGCGGCGGGCGGCGCTGTCCTCGACTTCGAGGCGCACTTTGATCAGCTCGTGCGAGGCCAGTGCTTTCTTCGTCTCCGCGATCACGTTGTCGGTGAGACCGCCCTTCCCCACCCGCACGATCGGCGAGAGAGGATGCGCGAGTCCCTTGAGGTACTGCCTCTGTTTCGGTGTCAGCACGGCCATCTCATTTCACGCGCGCGAGGCGCTGGAGGAACTTCTCGGGAGGCTCGAAACCGCTCAGCCGCGCGTCAGCGATCTCTTTGCCGGTGGCGTCGAGGAAGACGATCGTCGGCACGCCGATGATGTGGTACTGCCCGGCGAGCTTGTTGTCAGGTGAGGTCAGATCGCCTTTGATGCGCACGAAGCGATCGAGCTCCGCGGCGACGCGCGAATCGGAGAACGTCTTCTCGTCGAGCTCTTTGCAGGGCAGACACCAGTCGGCGTAGAAGTCGATGATGACCGGCTTGCCCGCGGTACTCGCGGCGGCGATCGCCTTCGCGTCGTACGGCGTCCACTTCACCGTCGCTCCGTGTTTCCGCGGAATCGCGAAGGCCACGCCCGCGACGAGGAGCAGCGCGGCCAGGCCGAGGCGCCACACGCGCGCACCGGGTGCTTTCGAGAAGAAGAGGAAGATCGCGCCGATGAGCAAACTCGCCGCGACGCCGTACTGGAACCAGAGATCGCCGAGGATCGGCCGCAGGAAGTAGAAGGCCATGGCGATGAGGATGAAGCCCATCGCCTTCTTCACCTGGATCATCCACATGCCCGAGCGCGGAATCGCCGTCAGGCCCGAGGAGAAGATGCCGAGGAAGAGATAGGGCAGGCCGAGACCGAGGGCCAGCACGAAGAACATGAGGAAACCGAGCAGAGGACTCTGCAGGCTGCTCACGAGCGCGATCAGCGAGATCACGAACGGTCCGACGCACGGCGCGGCCACGATGCCGATCACCAGACCCATCGTCAGCGCACCGAGAAGACCGGACTGGCCGCCGGAGCGGTTCGAGATGAACTTCGGCGCCTGCATCTCGAAGAGGCCGAACATCGACGTGGCCATGACCAGCATCAGCAGCGCGAAGAAGATCAGTACTGCCGGATGTTGCAGCCATGCGCCGAAGAGCTTTCCCGACAACGCGGAGAAGACGCCAAGCGCCGAGTACGTGATGGCGATGCCGAGGACATAGAGCGACGACAGCGCGGCGCGACGGGATGTGCTCGAGCCACTTTGCTGGCTGAAGTAGCCGATCGTGATCGGGATCAGCGGATACACACAGGGAGTGAGATTGAGCGCGAGGCCGAGAATGAAGATCGCCAGCAGCGTGAGCGGGAGCCCGCGCGAGGCCAGCGTGCCGCGCACGTCGGTCGACAGCAGTTTGCCCTTGCCGCCCTCGGAAAGAGGCGTGAAGCCGCCGGTCGGCGCGGCCGTCGTAGTAGCGGTCGTTGTCGTCGGAGCGTCCGGATGATCGGGCGCCGTCATCGCGACGATGGCGTTCGCATCGATCTCCGCGCGTGCGGTGTTGGGCGGCAGGCAGACGCGATCGCTGCAGGCCTGAAAGCGAAGCGCCGCGCCGATCTTCGCCGCGCCGTTCTTCACCTTCGCGCGAAATCCGATGCGAACCTTGCCGTCGTAGACCGCGAGTGATTTGCCGCCCGTGAATTCGAAGGCCTTCATCACGTGCGGCGGATACTTCGCTTCGATCAGCTCCGCGGTCGCGGCATCGAGCTCGAGCACCGTCGGGATCGCGAATTCCTCGGACGGCGTATTCGAGTTGACGTGCCATCCGTCCGCGATCGTGGCGACGATTGTGCCTTCGACCTCGTCCCCGGTCCGTTTCTGGATCGAGCCCTCGATCGAAGCCTTCGGCGCCGCGTCGGCGCCCGAGAAGCCGATCTGGGCGAAGGCGGAGGTGGCGACAAAGACGAGGAACGGCGCAAAGGCCGCGGCAGCTCGTCTCATTTCATGCCCGCGGAGAGCCGTCGTTCGATCTCGGAGAGCATCGCCTCGACGTTCGCGGCGTACTGCGATTCAGGGAAAGTCTCGATGAAGGATTTGAACTGATTCCGCGCCCCGAGCAGGTTGCCCTGGCTCAGGTAGATGTTGCCGGCGAGGACCTGCGCCTGTTCGACGGCTTCTCCGAGCTTGCTCAGCGAATTGAGCTGCTTGATCGTCTTCAGACCGTCGTCGTACTTTTTCTGCAGAGCGTAGGCGTAAGCAAGCTGGTAGTAGGCGTCGTCGCGAAGCGCGGCGGGGATGCCCTTCTCGATCGTGAGCGCTTTGAAGCGTGGGATGCTCTTTTCGTACGAGCCGCGCGAGGTGAATTCCTTGGCCAGCGCCAGGCGCTGCACCCAGTCCTTCCCCATTTTCGGCTCGTTCTTCACGCGCTGCAGGAAGCCCGAATAGTTCTTGCGCGTCTCCGCGAGCCGTGCCACGAATTCGTCGGGCGGCGCGTAGCCGCGGATGATGCCGGCGATGGTGAGATCGGGAGCGAGAACGAGGAACGTCGGCAGCGAGCTGATCGAGTACTTGCGCGCGAACTGCGTGCCCTCTCCCTGATCCTCGGTGTCGAGACGCAGGAGGACGATGTCTTTGGTCGCGTTCTGAAAGACCGCCGCGGGAAAGACCTCGCGCTCGAACCGGTGACACCAGCCGCACCACTCGGCGAACATGTCGACGAGGATGAGTTGATTCTTCTCCTGGGCCGCCTTCTGCGCCGCACCGACGCTCTTCACCCACGTTCCGGCGAAGGAATGCGGCGCGAGCACAAGTGCCATCAGAACGACGAATGCGATGCGACGAGTCAAGCGATTGGCCTCCGCGGTGCTGAACGGAGCGTGGCCGGATGGCTATTCCGCCCGCTCCGCAACGTCAACGCAACAAGATGCGCCCCATATGTTACGAATGGACGCGCAAACCGCCACTGCCAACGGCGTCTTTCTCCCGCGCGTACGTCCGCGCGGCATCGACGAATGCGGCAAAAAGCGACGACGCCGATCCTTCCCCGCCCATGTCCTCGGGATGCCACTGCACGCCGAGGTAGAAGGGATGGCGCGAGTCCTCGAGACCTTCGACGATGCCGTCCGGCGCATGCGCGGTGACGCGCAGACCCTCGGCGACGTCCTTGATGGCCTGATGGTGCGACGAGTTGACGTTCAACTCGATCGCCGGAACGATGCCCGCAAGGCGGGTGCCCTTCTCGACGATCACGTCGTGCCGCGCGCGGTTTTCGGGGATGCTCGCGTGACGAATCTCGGTCTCGAGTTGCGAGTCGATGTCCTGCACGAGCGTGCCGCCTGCGGCGACGTTCATGACCTGCAAGCCGAGGCAGATGCCGAGCGTCGGAATCCCGCGCTCGCGAGCCACGCGCGCGAGAGTCAGATCGTTCGCCTGCCGCCGCGGATCCATCGGCTCGACACTCGGCAGCGCCTCTTCACCATACAGCGACGGATCGCAATCCTCACCGCCCGCGAGCAGCAGCCCATCGAGCGCTTCGACGATCTCCGCGGCATTCTCCGGCTGCGGAGGAATGAGCACCGGAATCGCTCCGGCACGGCGAAGCGAGTCGATGTACGTCGTGTACGCAAACGCACGATCGCGCGCGCCTTCCACTTCCTGGACGTCGGATGCGATGCCGATGAGAGGTTTCAAAAGTCGCTGCGCTCCTGTTGTCGGTTCTCGGGTGTCGGTTGTCGACTTCGCGAATTATCGGGGATTCTGGTGAATCCCGCATTGTTTTCACGACCGGAACGCATGTACGGAGCGCAGGCATCCTTGCCTGCCGGCCGCCTGGAAGGCGGAGGACCGGCCGGCTGGAAGCCTGCGCTCCCTTTGGATTCGCTACTTCCTCTTCGCCGCGACTCGCCTATGCGTCGCCGGCGCCCGTTTCGCGGTAGGCCGGCTCTGTTGGAGGCTGCGGCTCAGGACCGCCATGAGATCGATGACCTCGCCGCCACCCTCGCCCTTTTCTTCGGAGCTCTCCGCCACCTGCACCACGCTGCCGCGCTTCTTCTCCTTCTTCGCCACGAGCTTCTCGAGGCGCTCGGAGTAGTCGTCGAGGAGCTCGTCGACTTCGAACTTCTTCGCGTGCTTCGCGATCTGCGTCTCGAGCTTCTTCACGTCGGCGGGCGCCGGCTTGGCGATCTTCGGGAGGCCGACGTCCGTCGGCTTGCGGATCTCGTCGTGGAAGCGGAGCGTTTCGGCGCGAAGGATGCCGTTCTCGGCGATGATCGCGACCATGTACTCCTTCGCGCGCATCACGAACGTCGCGATGCCTGCCTGTTTCTTCTTCTCCATCACCTCGGCCAGCAGGCGATAGGCTTTGTTCGTGCCGCCGCTCGGGACGAGGTAGTAGGCGCGCTGGAAGTAGATCGGGTCGATGGCGTCGAGATCGACGAAGAGCTGCAGATCGATCTCGCGCGACTTGCGCGGCTCGACCGCTTCGAGCTCCTCGTCCGTGACGACGATGAATTTCCCTTTCTCGATCTCGTATCCCCGCACGATGTCATCGGCGTCGAGCACCTTGCCGTCTTTCGAGCAGACGTAACGACGCTGCACCGGCGCTTCGTCCGGACCGAGCATGCGCAGGGCGACGCCGCGGGAACGCAGGGCCGCGTACAGATTGACGGGCACCGTCACGAGACCGAAGGTGATCGTACCGGACCAGAACGGACGCATGCCATCCGGTTGTTCGAGCTCTTCCAGTTCTTCAGCCACGGGCTTTCCTCTTCTTCATTCCGGCGAGACTCGCCTCGAGTGCATCGGCGAGCTGGCCTTCGGTCTGTTTCTTCGGGCGGAAGACTTTCAGCTTCGGCTTCCCGCCTTCTGCCTTCGCTTCGACGAGCTCCATCACCCGCGCGCGATATTGATCGCGAAACTGCGCCGGATCGAACTCGCCATGCAGCGCGCCGATGAGCTGTTCCGCCATCTCCACTTCGCGCTTGACCAGAGCACGTCCGCCCGGCGGCGTCAGCGCATCCGCGGCGATGATCTCGTCCGCATGGCGCAGGACGATGAGCATCAGATAGCCATCCTCGACGAGCAGCGCCCCGGCATACGCGCGATCGCGCATGACCCAGCGCGCAATCCCTGATTTCTTCTTGTGCTCCAGCGCGGCGACGACGGCAAAGTAAGCTTTCGTGTTGCCGTCAGGCCCGAGGTAATAGGCTCGCTCGAACCAGCGATGATCGATGTCGTGCGGATCGACGAAGCGGGTCAGCTCGATGTCGCGCGACTCCTCGGGCTCCAGCGTTTCGAGCTCTTCGTTTTCCAGCACGACCATCCGCCCGCGGTCGAGCGGAAACGCTTTCCGCACGCTGCTGAACTCGATCACCTCCCCACTCTCCGAGCTCACCAGCTCCTGCTTCACCGGTTGCTTGTCAGTCTTGTGCAACAACCGAAAATGCACCGCCTGCTCCGACACCGCCGAGTAAAGCTTCACCGGCACCGCACTCGTGCCAATGTTGAGAACGCCTTTCCAAATCGCGCGCGCAGCCATGCGGTCGTGCATTGCATGCACCGCGCCGATGCGCAAAAAATCGACGCAGAAAGCTTGTCATCCCGAGCGTCGAGCGAGGGACCTGGGGGACGGGCGGCTCACGGCTCGAGTTTACGCGCCACCGCCCGCCCAGGTCCCTCGCTCGACGCTCGGGATGACAGGCAAATGATTCGCGAAGAAGTTCACTTCACGAAAATCTTCACGGACTCCCGTTCCCCACTCGGGCTCACCGCCTGAATCGTGTGCGAGCCGCGCGTCAATGGCCATTCGTGCGACGCGTGCGGGCGGCCGTCGATCTGCCAGGCGGCGCGGGCGGAGGCGCGGAGGCGGAGGGTTTGGTAGTCGGTGCGCAGGGTCGGGTCGATCATGTAGGTCGCGCCGTCCGGGGGATTCATGATGCGGAAGCCGTGCTCGGCGCGCTGCGTCGGTTTCCCGCCGTACTCGGCGGGAAGAGCGACGGCTTGATCGTGATGCCACGCGCAGAACTGCGGCGGGGCGTCGGTCGCGAGCCATTCCTTCTGCACGGCGGGGCACCACTGCGAGGGGCGCGCGCCGGAGAGCGCGCAGATTTCCATCGATTCGACGTTATCCGGCACCGGGACGATCGGCGTCGTATCGCCGATCGGCAGCGAGCCGCGCGCGCGTTTCACCGCGGCGAGCATCACCGCGTTGAAGATCGGCCCGGCGCCGGTGACGCCGCTCGAGCCGCGCAGCGGCGAGCGATCGAAGTTGCCGACCCAGACGCCGACCGTGACGTCGCGCGTGTAGCCGATCGTCCAGTTGTCGTGGTAGGCCTGCGACGTGCCCGTCTTCACCGCGACCGGGAACGGGAAGTCGAGGCTGCCCCCCGCACCGAAGACGAACTCGCGCGCCTGCTCGTCGCAGAGGATGTCGGTGATCCAGAATGCCGTCCGCGGTGAAACCAGGCGCCGATTGTCGATCGTCCGTCCGCCGCGCGCGAAAACCGCGTAGGCGGTCACGAGCTGGTCGAGCGTGACTTCGGCGTCGCCGAGCGTGAGGCCGAGGCCGTAGTAGTCGGCGGTGCGATCGAGGCCGGTAAAGCCGGCGTTGCGGAGAAGGCGCAGCAGCGATTCCGGTCCGAGCTTCGCGAGCATGGCCACGGCCGGGACGTTTTCCGATCCGGCCAGCGCGGCGCGCACACGCAGCGGTCCGCGATACTGGCCGTCGTAGTTGCGCGGGGTGTAGACGACTCCCTGCTCGGCGGTCGGAAAGTGCGACGGCACATCGGCGAGCACGGTCGCCGGTGAGTTTCCGCTCTCGAACGCCAGCGCGTACGTGAACGGCTTGAGCGTCGAGCCGGGCTGCCGCGCCGTTATGACGCCGTCGATCGCGCCGCCGAAGCCTTCGCCCGATTCGCCGCAAAGTAATCGCCCGAGCCTTCCCAGGCCAGCCACTCCCCGCTCGCGTTGTCGAGCACGGCGACGGCGACGCTGTGCGCGCCGTGACGCAGAAGATCGGCGCGATGCGCGGAGATGATGCCGAGGACGTCGCGCTGCAGATTCGCATCGAGCGTGGTGCGCGTCGTGCCGGGCGGTCAGCGCGCTCGACGAAGTGCATCGCCAAAACCGGCTGCAGTTTCGGCGTGAATCTCAACCGCTCGTGCATCGCCTCCGCGCGCCGCTGCGGACTCAACGTCATGAGCGCGAGGATGCGTCGCTGCCGCGCACGCGCGCGATCGGGATCGCGCAGCGGATTGAACGCGCTCGGACGCTGCGGCAGCGACGCCAGAAACGCCGCCTGCGCCGGCGTGAGACTCTCCGGTCCCGCGCCGAAGTAAGCGCGGCTCGCGCGCGCGACGCCGTTGATGCGATTGCCGTACGGCGCGAGATTCAGATAGAGCGCGAGGATCTCGCGCTTCGTGTAGCGATGCTCGAGCCGCAGCGCGAGCACGGCTTCGTTCGCACTTCTCGCGCAGCGAACGTTCTTTCGATTGCAGCAGCAGCTTCGCCACCTGCTGCGTGATCGTCGAGCCTCCCTCGACGACGTGCATCGCGCGAACGTTCCTCCACGTGGCGCGAGCGATCGAGAGCGGATCGATCCCGGGATGCCGGTAGAAGCGCCGATCCTCGGCGGCGAGCGTCGCGTTCTCGATCATCGGCGGCACCGCCACGATCCACTCCGCGCGGTTGCCCGACGCGGCGAGAGGCTCGTAGAGGATCTCGCCGTGGCGGTCGAGAATCGTCGCCGACTGGTGCTTCGTCCGATCGAGGAGCGCGGGATCGATCGGGCCAAGGCGGATGTAGAACGCGAGCGCGACGAACAGGATCGCCGCGACGAGCAAGAGTCGCCGAGTCGTCGAGTCGCCGAGCCGCCGAGGTTCTCCTCGACGACTCGTGGACTCGTCGACCTGTCGACTCACTTCTGGACCTCCATGATGCTCGTGGCCGTGCGGCCGAACACTTCGGGCTCGTACATCTCCTCGGCGTGCGCCGGCGCGGCGATGAACGTACCCGCCGTCGTGGCGCGCACGAGATACGTGAAGACGTGCTCACCTTCGCCGAGTCGCGTCGCGAAGAGATCGACGCGGTCGTCGTGGCGCTCGACATGATCGAAGCCGCCGCGCTGCCACCAGGCCCACGACGACGCGCCCTCATCGCTGTTCTGCTGCGCTTCGGCCAGCGCGCTCGCCGTCGTCGCGAACCACGATTCCACCGGCTCGGTGCCGGCAGGAATCGGATCGGTGATGGCGACGTAGCGGCGCTCCTTCGTGTTGCGGATGCGCAGCGTCACGTTGATCAGATCTCCAGCTTTGAACGTCGTCGCCGCCGTGTCGCCGTTCTGCAGCATGTACGAGCGCTCGACATGGAATCCCTGATCGAGTGGCTCGTGGCGCATCACGTTCGCGGCGTAACGAAGACGCAGCGAATAGAAGAGCGTTCCCGCACCATCGCGCGTGAACACGACCGGCCCACTCACGACCTTGTCGATCGGCACGTCGGCCTTCTTCGCCTCGGTCGATCGGCCTTTGAACGGTTCGCGCACGAGCGTCGTGCTTCCCTGCGTCACGGTGCCGATGAAGTCGGGCGGCACGCTCTCGTACTTGCGGTAGTAATCGACGAGCGCTTCCATCGCCCAGGCGTTTTCCTGCGTGTCGTTCCAGCGCCCGTTCTTCCGCACCTTCATCATCCAGCGCACCATGCGCTTGATGATCTCCTCGTCCTGTCCGCCCCTCACGAGCGTGCCGAGAACGATCGCCGTCGAGCGAACGTTCGAGCTCCAGAACCAGATCAGATACGGATCGCTCAGCTCGTTGACGTGCGCGAATCCGCCCTCGGGCAGGATCGAGTTCATCATCCGGCGATGCAGATCGGTGATGCGCGGACCATCCTTCTCGCCCTTGGCCTGCAGCGCGTCGATGAGATACGCGAGCCCGAAGACTGGCATGCGATCGCGATACTCGTAGATGCGATTGAGATGACTGTCGGCGACGCGGCCGCCTTCGACCAGAGTCTTCACCGCAAATGCCTGCCAGGCGTTGTACGCGGGACGCCAGCCTTCATTCGTCGGCGGCGGCTCGGCCAGCTTCGTTTCGAGGAACACATACGCGCGCGTCAGCATCGCGTCGTCGACCTGGTAGTTGAGTTTCTTCGCGCGCTGGAAAACGTGCAGCACGTAGCTCGTGAGATACGGTGACGTTGCATCGCAATCGCCGGCCCAGAAGGCGAAGCCGCCGTCGCCGCACTGGAAGTTCTAGAGCTCGTTCAGATTCGTCTGCACGGTCGTTTTCGCCTTCGTGGCGTCGATGCCCGGCAGCGTGAACGCCTCGCCGAGATCGGCGGCGAGCATCAAGCCGAGGGAGCGCGACGAGCGCTGCTCCGCGCAGCCGTACGGATACTCGATGAGATAACGCGCGCCCTCGCCGAGGCCGACCATCGCCGTCGACGAGAGATCGACGTGCAGACCGCCGAAGCCGGGAACCACGTTCTCCGGCAGCTCGATCTTCTCCTCCGCGCGCGGATTCGCCTCGCCATACGCGGCCACGGTCTCCGGCGACACGAGCACGCGAACCGGGATCACGTCCTCGAACGCGTCGTTCTCCTTGCCCATGATCGACGCGCATGCGGATGCGCGCTTCGCCGATTGCCTTGGCCTCGGCGTCGAAGCGCACTTCCAACGGCGCGCCCGGCTTGATGTCGACGGCCGACTTGCCGTTGACAGTCGAGGATCGTTCGGGTCGAGCGACTCGATCGACACCGTCGCCTTGCCGCCGGTCTTGAGCTGATTCTGCACGACGCCGCCGAAGTACGCCTTGTCGCCGACGGCCAGGAATCGCGGCCACGACGGCGTGAGCATGCAGCGGCTTGTTGACGCGGATCTCCGCCTGCGCATGACCGAAGCGCGACTGCTTGTCGCCAGCGACGGCCATGATGCGATAGGTCGTCAGCGACTCCGGCAGCGTGACCTCGGTTTTCGCGCGGCCCTTCGCATCGGTGACGAGCGATCCGAGCCAGAACGCGAGCACGCGGAAATCCTTGCGCAGCATTCCCGGACCGGCATCGCGCCCACCGCCGCCACCATCACCGGCGCCCTTCGGCGTCAGCACGCGGCGGCTGACGATGCGTCTGCCGCGATTCTTCGTTCGAGACCTGCAGCGCCTTGTCGAGATAGATCGAGTCGAGCACGTCGGGCGGCTGGTATCCGGTCAGCGACAGCACGCCGTAATCGACGGCCCACAGCGTCACCTCGGACTGCGACGGTTTGAGCGCCGCGTCCTTCACGTTCACTTCGATCGTCGCCTTCGACGCCGGACGGAACTCGTCGCGGTTCGCCTTGACGTCGACCTGCAGACGCTTCGTCGAATCCTCGACCTTCAGCTCCACGTAGCCGAGGCGGAACGCCGGCTTGCCGGGATCACTGCCGTCCTTTCCCGGATCCTGTTTCGTGCGTCCTTTCAGGAGCAGCACGGAGACGAAGAAGTTGGGGATGTCCTTCTCCGTGATCGGAACCGTGATCGTCTGCTGCGTCGACGTGAGCTCGAACTTCTTCCAGGTGCGCACGCCTTCGCGCTCGGTCGTGAGCAGCGCCGTGGCCTGCTCCCACGGCGACTTGATCATGATCCGCGCCGTCTCGCCAGGCTTGTACTTCGTCTTTTCCGGGATCAGATCGATCCGGTTGTGATCGTAGCGCTCCCACGCGGTGTAGCCGTCGCCGACGGCGTAGAACCAGGTGCGCGTCATCGTCGAGCGGCCGCTGTTGTCCGCGGCCGTGGCGATCAGGAAATACTCGCCGCCCTCATTGATGGGGATGTGCAGCGGCACCGGCTCGGGCTTCGTCGTGATCGTCCACTCGCCGGCCGGCACTTCCTTGCGCTCGCTGTCCCACTCGTAGAAACCGTCGCCCTCAGCCTGGCGAACGCTCGTCCACTGCAGGCGCTTGAGCTCGACCTTCACGTTCACGCCGCCGACGGCCAGTCCGTCGAGACCCGCGGCCAGTACTGCGGTGTCGATGCCGTTCGCCGAATCGGCAAAGTACGGAGGACGGAGAAGCCCGATGTACCAGGGCGCGGGATCGACGCGGAACGACGCGCGACCGGCGATCTGCTGACGCGTGACGTCGGTGACGCGCCCTTCGATCTGATACTCGAACGGCACGCCCGCGGCCTTGTCGGTTTCGAGCGAGAGAGCGAGCTCGCCTTTCGCGTCCAGCGCCTCGTCCTTCTGCGAGATCACGATGCGGCTCGGCGACTCTTCATCCCAGTCGCGGCCGAGGAACGCATAACGCTCCGAAGGCCAGCGGTCGGTGATCTTCGCCGGCACATCGTCCTGTTCGAGCTTCGAGTACGTCCAGCTCACGTCACGATCCGACATCGGCGAGCCGAAGAGATAGCGCCCGCGAATCCGTCCGGCGAGCTTGGCGCCGGCGATCGTGCTGTCTGCGTTCAGCGTCGCGTCGACGCGGAAGTCAGGACGGCGATACGCCGCCACGAGGAAATCGCCGCGCACGTTTCCGCCATGCGCATCCGCGGTCGTGGCAGAAACGTCGTACGTGCCAAGCGGCGCATCGCCAGGGATTTTGAAGGTCCACTCCGCGCTGCTCCAGGCGTTCACGGCCACCGAGCGTTTGTCGATCTCCTTCGCGTGACTGTCATGAAGGATGACATCGATCTTCGTTCCCGCGGGAACGAGTTGAATCCCGTCCGGCGTATCGGCGCGGACGATGGCCTTGAAGTGAACCTCCTCGCCGAGCTTGTACACGCCGCGATCGACGAAGATCGTTCCGCGGAACTGCGGATCCGCTTCGGCGAGGTCATAGCGAACACCGTACTCCCACGGCCCGATGCCTTCGTTCCAGTCGCTGCCGACGTAGGCGACGTCGCCGTCCTTCTCCGCGACGACGACGAAGTGCAGCTCGCTCAGCGCGTACCAGGAATCCTCCCACTGGTTCGGCTCCTCGTTCGTCGCTTTCTTGCGCCGCAGATCGCTGTTCGGCGCGATGGCGATGCCACCGGCATCGGTCGTTCCGGTCCAGAAGACCTTGTTGTCGCGGTCGCGGATCGAAACCTTCGCGCCGGCAACCGGCTTCGCGTCTTCGAGACGCGTGACCATGATGAGCGTGTTGCGCGGACTGTCCTTGACGCTGATGCCGAGGTTCGTCGACTGCACGACCGTCGAGACCGGACTCGGGTCGTAGACCTTCGACTGCGCGACCGGATCGCCCGGCTCGATGGCCGCCCAGACGATGCCGAGGTTGTCCTCGCCGATCGCGGGCTTCAGATCGAGGCCGACCGCGGCGATCTTGTTGAGCGCGGGAGTGAGCTTGCGCGTCGCCGGCTTCGTATCGGGAGTGACGTTGAAGCCTGACTCCCGCAGGCGAAGCATCGTCGGCATCAGTTGCTCGACCGTCAACGGCGCCAGCCACTGCTTCGCAGAACGGAAATTGCGCGCGTGGAACGGCAGAATCGGTCCGCCGGTCGCTTCCCACACTCCATGTCCGGAACCGAAGCTCACGAACGCCGACTTGTTCCAGTTCTCGATCGTCGTCGTGAACGTGTAGCCGAGCGTCTGCTTGTCCTCCGACTCGATCGCCGGACCGACCGTGACGCGATACTTGCGCCCCGGCCGCAGCGAGAATCCGAGCTCGTCGAGGCCGTAATTCCACGATGGCGAGTCGTAATCCGGCTCGACCTTCTTCGGTTCGACCTTGGTCTCCTTCGCCGGATCGGTGATGTCAGTGACGCTCACGCCCTTGCGGACGCTGGCAAAACGCAGCCCCGGACCGGAGCGGAAGTTGATCGCATTGCGCTGCTCGGGATCGCACTCGGCCATGCAGTCGATATTCGTGACGAAGAGCGTCGGCTCGAGCTCGACCGAATAGCTCTGCTCCGCATGCGTGACCTGAATCCAGGTGTCGGGAGGAATGCCCGGCTTCGTCTCCAGAACCACGAGCTCCGGCACCGGGGTGAACCGCTCCTTGTCCCAGTCCGTGGCCACGAACGAAAGCACCGGCTGATCGTCCGACGCCGCGGCAGCAACCGCCTTCGCCTTCTTCGCTTCGAACGCCGCATCGCCCGCGGGCTCCTTCGGCAGTTCGAGCTCATGCCCGTGCGTCCGCAGCTTCAGCTTCGGCACGATCGCGCTGGCCTGCACCGGTTGGTTGAACCAGAGCGCCATCACCACCGCGCCGTTCGGCTTGCGATACCAATCGGTACGCATCAACTTCACCGACGGCGTGCTGAACGTCCATTGGTACGGCTGATCGAGCGTGTTCCCGCTCAACGCCTTCGCGCTCTTGTCGATCGTCACGTCATACGAAGTCGCGAACGGCAGCGACTTGTCCGGCGTGAAGATCAGCGTCGTCGTCCCCGACCAGCGGAACGACCCCTTCACCGCCGGCTGGATGCGAAAGAACGGCGCCACGACCGTCGCCGGGATGCGGCCGAGGGCCACCATCGGCTCGGAAAACACCACCCGAACCTCATTCGCCTCCGCCACACTCGCCGTCTCCCCCACGGGCCCGGCACTGATGATTCGCAACGTGTTGGCGGCGCGAACGGACAACGAAAGCGACGCGAGGAACGCAAAGACAAACACAGCTCTTTTCATGGCGAGGTGCAGTGTAGAACCGACTTCGTCAAATCTCGTGTCGGGATTAAGGAAAGGTGATGGCGAATCGCGGTGACGCAGGCTCCCTCCACTTCACGAAGGGCAGATCTCCCGACGTCTTACCGGTACGCCTTGTCGCGAGGCAGAACGCGGAGAACCACGATGACGCCATCGGGCTCGATCAAGAACCGGATCCGAAGATTGCCGGCGCGGAGACGGTATTCCGCTCCGAGTGGCCCTTGCAATCGCTTGACCTCGCCTTCCCTGGTTTCTGCGAAGCGGAGAACCACGTGAACGACGCGGCGCTGATTCGTTGGGTCCAGACAACGAAGATCCTTCTCGGCGCTTTCGGACCAACGCACTTCTGAACGAATCATTCGCCGATACCGAGACGTCGAAGCAGGTCTTCGTGGGACATGGTCTGGCCAGCGCGCACCTCGGAGCGCGCTTCAGTCAACCGTCCGTCGAAGTCGTCATCGTCGGGTTCGTCATCCAAGGGAGCGTTCGCCAACACGATCCGCATCGGATCGGCGGGTTGCTCCAGCGCGGTCAGAATGCGCGCGGCCGTGATCAACTCCGATTCCGGAAGCTTGTCTACGATTTCGTGCAGGATCTCGCGTGTGGTCATGGTCCCTCTACGTCCAAACAACAGTTTCTGCCCCTCCGCCGATTCGCGCAACCACCATCGGGCTCGTTAGTAGTATCTTTGGGCGCCGACTCGCGAAACCACAGACAACCAGCAACCGACAACCGACAACCAATCTCCTACGCCGGTTCCGGCATCGCGAACAGATACCCTTGCACTTCCTCGCAGTGGTTCTCGCGCAGGAACTCCACTTGCGCTTCGGTCTCCACGCCCTTCAGCCGTCACGGCGAGGTCGAGGCCGTGGGCCATGGCCAGGACGCCGGAGACGATGGCGCGGTTGCTGCGGCTGTTTTCGATCTCCTGCACGAACTCGCGATCGATCTTCACGCGGTCGATCGGGAAGCGCCGCAGGTAGCTCAGCGACGAGTGGCCGGTACCGAAATCGTCGAGGGCGATCTTGGCGCCGAGCTCGCGCAGCTCTTTGAGGATCGCGATCGAGCGCTCGGTGTTCAGCATCGCCGTGCTCTCCGTGATCTCCAGCTCCAGTGATCGCGCGTCGAGTCCGCTCTCGGCAAGCGCGTCGGCCACGACGTCGCAAAGATCCGCCTGCTGGAACTGGCGCGGCGAGAGGTTCACGGCCATCCGCAGACCGGGATACTTCGAGTCCTGCCAGAGCTTCGCCTGACGGCAGGCCTCGCGCAGAACCCATTCTCCGATCGGAAGAATCATCCGCGTCTCTTCGGCGATGTCGATGAACGTCGCCGGCAGCACGATCCCGTGCTCGGGGCGGTTCCAGCGCACCAGCGCTTCCATCCCCACGACCTGCCGGTCATCGAGGCGGATCAGCGGCTGGTAGTAGACGAGCAGCTCATGCCGATCGAGCGAGCGTCGCAACGCATTCTCGATGCTCAGGCGCTCCGCGGCGCGGCTGTTCATCGCCGGCGTGCAGAGCTGGTACGAGTTCCGTCCGATCTCTTTGGCCCGATACATCGCACTGTCCGCGTTCTGCAGCAGCGCCTCCGCGGAATCGCCGTCGCTCGGATAAAGCGCGATGCCGATGCTCGTCGTCGCGTAGAGCTCGTGTCCCTCGACGCGAATCGGATGGGCGATCGTATCGAGCAACTTCTGCGCGATCTTCGCCGCGTCGGTCGGACTGACGAGATCCGTGAGCAGCACCGTGAACTCGTCACCGCCCATGCGCGCAATCGTGTCGCCCTCGCGCAGCACGGTGCGCAGGCGCGCCGCGACGGCGCGGAGCAACTCGTCGCCGAGACTGTGGCCGAGGGTGTCGTTGACGTACTTGAAACGATCGAGATCGAGAAACATCACCGCCACGGGCGTCTGCTGGCGCTTCGCATGCGCCAGCGCGATGGTGAGCCGGTCGCGGAAGAGCAGACGGTTCGGCAATCCCGTGAGCGCGTCGTGGTAGGCCTGATATTCGATCTGCTCTTCGGCGCGGCGACGCTCGCTGATGTCGCGCGAAACCGCCACGATCTCCGAGAGCTCGCCGGTGACGGGATCGGGAATCGCGCGGCTCGTCGTCTCGAACCAGATCCGCGAGCCGTCTTTGCGCACGACGCGATAACTGAACGTCTGCGGCGAGCGCTCCTGCTCGATGCGCGCCGTCACCTGTCGCAGCACGTGATGATCTTCCTCGGCAATGAACTCGAAGATCGAATGCCCGACCATCTGCGCCGCTTCATAGCCGAGGAGAGTGCGCGCGGCTTCGGAGACATAGAGCATGCGGCCGCGCATCGTCGAACGCGAGATCAGGTCGGTCGAGTTCTCGGCCATGAGGCGATACCGCTGCTCGCTCGACCGGAGCGCGCGATAGGCGCGGCTTCGCTCGAACGCGCTGACGAAGATCTCGCCGGCGATGCGCAGCAGACCGACGGTCTCCTCGGACCAGCGCATCTCGCGCGTCAGCGTCGTGCAGCCAACGCTGCCGATCGCGCGCTTCTTGAGCACCATCGGCACGAAGATGATGCTGCGAATGCCCTGTCGGTCCTTCATCCGTCGCTCGTTCACCGCCTCGGCCGGCAGGTCGTCCTCCGTTTCGATGCGGACGTCGAGCCGATCCTGAAGGCGGCCGATCATCCACGGATACGCCGCCACGGGAAGATCGCCGTAGTAGTCCTTGCGTTGTTGGACGCCCGGGCCATCCCACTCGTGAGTCATGCGGATGCTGAGATCGTCGTCGGCCATGAGCATGAGATGCGCGCGATCGGCGCCGACGAAGATGGCGATCTCGCCGAGAACCTGCTCGATCGCCGAATCGAGCTCCTCGTCGGCGAGATTGGCGAAGCGCGTGGAGATGCTGGCGATGAGTTGCTCGAGCTCGACGCGACGCCGCAACGCTTCCTGCGCCTGGCGGCGGTCCGTGGCATCGATGGCCATGGCCACGAGATCGGCGAGCGAGCTCGCGAAGTTCTCTTCCTCCGGCGTCCAGGCGCGCGCGGGTCCGGTGTGCTCGAAACAGAGAACGCCGGTGATCTGTCCCAGACGGCGAATCGGCGCGTCGAGCATCGACGTCACGCCGAAGGGGATGAGATAGCTCTCCGTGAATCCGCTCGTACGCGGATCGAGCCGCGCATCGTCGGCGGTGATCGTCCGCTCGCTCTCCAGCGCTTTGAAATAGACGGGATAGTTCGCCGCGGTGATCTCATCGCCGGCGGAGTGGAGCATCGGCGTGCGCTCGAAGAGCTCCTTGCAGTGGATCGCCTGACGGTCGGGCGTGAAGAACCAGATCCCGACGCGCTCGACCTCGAGCGTGTCGGAGGCGGCGATGGCGAGATCGCGCAACGCATCGCCGAGGTTGCCGGAGTGGAGCGAAGGACGCCGGGCGAGATCGACCAGCACCGCGTTCTGACGCCGTAAGCCGCTCTCCGTTTCCCGGAGCAGCGTCTCGAGGTGAGGGGAACGCTTACGAATGGATGGATCGGGCACCGAGAACCTCGGACGAATGGTAACGCGGGAACGAGATCGCGGATCGCGGATCGCAGGACGCACCAACTCGCTGAACGAAGTCTTCGCGGCCTTTCCTGCGATCCGCGATCCGCGATCTGCGATCTCGTTCTAGACCTGCTCGATCGGATACACCGTCACATTCACCTCGCGCGCGTAGTGCCGATAGGCGAGCGAATCGTTGCGGCGAATGCCGGCGGCCCAGATCAGCGTCTCCTCGAGATGCGAGACCTCAGCGCGCTGGATGGGATAAGGCTGGTGATGCACCCGCGCGCGATAGAGATCGTGATTCGCATCCTCGGAGTAGAGGATGTAGCGCTCGACCAGGAAGTGTTCGAGCGTGCCTGGTGCGGCGGGAGCGGTCGATCCTTCGATGGGGCGATAGCGCACGTGCGCGTTTGCCGGCAGCGGACCGCGTGCGTCGGTGCGCTTCGAATCGAATTCGATCTGAGGCATCGGCTCATCGCTTGCGTGAAACGCGATCTCCGCGCCGTAGTAGCGCAGCCTGTAGGTCGCACGCGCGGCGGCGACAGCGATCGAGCTCGAGGCGTCGAGGCTGAAGAACCAGACTCCGGGATCGCGGCCATCGAGATGGACGTAGGTACGCACGTTGATCTCGTGAAAGCTCGAGATCCAGGGGAGCGGCGGCACCAGGATCGGCCGCACGCCGGTCATCGTGAACGGTACGAGCCCGACGTATGCCTTTCCTTCGAAGAGATCGACCGTCAGTCGCGGGGGCAGAAGAGCCTGCAGTTCCATGGCGGGGATCTCCCAGTGCAGGAACAGCAGATGGTGCCAGTTCTGATGGAGGAGGACCGGCTGATCCGGCTCCAGCGTCGGCGAGATCCGGTCGATGGCGTCATGTCGTTGCATTCAAACATCCAGTTAGCAATGCGGGAGCCAGCCGAAGCGTTGATTTCACCATGAAACGGATCTTGCTCCTCGCCTGCCTCGCCAGCCTCGCCATGGTCGCCTGCGCCACGCACGACGCTACGCACGACGTTGCAAAGCAGAACGCCAAGATCCCGCCGCCGGAGATCGAGCTCGCGCAACTTTCCGGTCCCGCCGATCAGGGCTTTCCTCCCGGATTCTTTCAGGTCGAGTACGCGCTGCGCATCGAGAACAAATCCAACGAGCCGCTCACACTGACGCAACTCGATCTCCAACCGATGGGCGGCGGCGGTCCGTATCGACTGCGGCATGACCTGTACACGTTCAAGAACGTGATCGCGCCCGGTCAGATGGAAGCCGTCACCTTCTGGGCCAATGCGTTCTCGACCGGCATGTACAACTCCGTCGACGCCTACGCCCCGGTCTCCGTCCGCGGCATCGCCACGTTCGAATCCCCTGCGGGAACGGTGAGGAAGATTTTCGTGAAGGTGTTGAGTCAGGATCGATCGCGACGGTGAGTAGCGTGAAGGGCTGTTATCAGCTATCAGTGGTCGGTTGTCCGTGCAGCATCGCGAGACGTCACAGACAACTGAGAACCGACGCAAGGCGCCGACTACTCGAACAAGTCGTATTCCGCCACCGGCAACTCGCTCGGCTCGGCCCAGCGCCAGGTCTCGAAGACGTAGAGGTCGACGAGCAGGAGCGTCACTTCGCTGGACATCTTCCAGCGCGCGGTCAGTCCGTCGGCGAGTCCCATCTTCGACTCTTTGATCACGTGATCGAGGCCGTAGATGATCGTCTGCTGCTGGCGGTAGCCGGCGCGGGCGCAGAAGCAGTTGAGCGCCGCTTCGATCTTGTAGTGCGACTGGTACTGCGGCGGAACGGTCTCGAAGACCTGGCGGCGCATTACGCGGATGCCGGAGAGCACCGGGCCGCACTTCATCCGCAGATGCAGGAAGTTCTTCACGGTGCCGCGATTCCGGACGCCGACGTTCATCTCGCACTCGCCGCGCAGCACCGGGGTCACCAGCGCGGAGATGTGCTCCTCGGTGACGTTGTACATGTCGCCGTCGCAGAAGAAGAGGACATCGTTCGAAGCATTGGAGACGCCGACGGCCATGGCGAATCCCTTGCCGTGATTCTCGTGAAGGGCGATCGTGCGGACGCGTTCGAACCCGCGCGCGATCTCGACGGTACGGTCTTCCGATCCGTCGCTGACGACGATGACTTCGTCGATCGATGGGCTGCTGGTCAGGGCATGGAGGACGGAAGCAATCGTCTTCTCCTCGTTGTATGCCGCGACAATGGCGGTCGTCCTCAAGCGTCGTCTCCTCGACCTTAGTTTTGTTCCCCGGGATGCGTTGCAACCGTCAGACCACGGCGGATTCTACTTGACCGCTCTCCGAGTTGCACAAGATGTCCCTTTTGGCTGTCGGTTTGCGTTCTTGACGAGACACCAACGACAACCGACAACGTTTCCCGATCAGGCGAGCCGCTTGCACTGGCCAACGACGATGAAACGCAACCTCACCCTGGGAACACTCCTTGCCGTGCTGAGCATTACCGCCGGCGCGGCGTTGCTCTTCACGCGCTGCAGTTCCGTCGGGCGCGCCCTCAACATCGAGAACCCCCGTTACAGCATCCGCGACATCCATCCGCGGATCGACGTCGCGCTGCCGCTGTCCGCCTCCTCGATCGACATCGACTTCAACCTCGAGGTCGAGAACCCGAACTCCGTCGGTCTCCGCCTCGACCAGGTCGACTTCAACCTGCTCATCAACGACTCTCCCATCCTCGACACCATCAGCCAGCAAAACCTCCGCATCCCCGCCAACGGCCGCGGCAACGTCGCCCTCCGCACCCGCATCGGCTACCAGAACGTCCGCAGCCTCTGGACGGAGATCGTCGACGTGATCCGCGGCCAACGCGCCCGCTACGAGATCCGCGGCAACGCCTACTACCAGACTCCCGTCGGCAGGCTACGGTTTCCGGTGACGGTGTATTCATCGCGATAGCCGGCCGTTGGACCGCCGCCGTCTCGGCGGCTGGTCGAGCGGCGTCTCGCCGCTCGCGGGGTGGGCGGGCGCCGAGACGCCGGCGGTCCTGAGAACCTCCCGTATCATCAGCACCCTTGACCAACACCAACTGCCGCTTCGCCATCCCTGCGCTCGCCAGCGTTCTCTACTTCTCCCAGGGCTTCCCCTTCGGCATCGTGAACGAGACCGTGAATCTCTACCTGAGCTTCACGAAAGTCCCGCTCTCGACCATCGGGCTGTTCGGAAGCGTCGGCATCATCTGGACGCTCAAGTTCTTCTGGGCGCCGCTCGTCGATGCCGTGGGGACGCATCGGCGATGGATCTTCGGCGCGCTGGTCGTGCTTTCCGGATCTCTCGTCGCTCTCGGCGCGGTGCGGCCGGCGAGTCCGGCGTTCTGGGCGGCGTTGATCGTGCTCGTCGTCGCCTCGGCGACGCAGGACATCGCCATCGACGCGCTGGCGATTCGCATCACGCCGCCCGATCTCCTCGGCATCGTGAACTCCGCGCGCGTCGCCGCGTATCGAGCGGCAATGATCGTCGCCGGCGGCGGCGTGGCCATGCTCGCCGATCGCATGGGCTGGCGCGGCGCGTTCGGCATCGCCGCGGCGGTTCCGATCGCGATCCTCTTCATTCTCGCTTTCACCGCTCCGGGTGAAGGACGAGCGCCCGGCGATCATGAGAATCCGCTGCGCGGCATTCTCGTCTGGCTGCGACGCCCCGGCGCGCTCGCGCTCGTGGCGGTCATTCTGCTCTATCGCCTCGGCGATAACGCGCTGATGGCGATGATCCGGCCCTATTGGGTCTCGCGCGGCTTCAGCGCGACCGAGGTCGGCAACGTGACGACGACCCTCGGGATGATCTGCACCATCGCCGGTGCCATCGCCGGCGGCGCGTTCATCGCACGCTTCGGCGTCTATCGCAGCCTCCTGCTCCTCGGCATCGTGCAGATGCTGTCGAACCTCGCCTACGCCTACGTCGCGATGACGCACGCGGGCCGGCCGGCGATGTACGGCGCTGCGGTCATCGAAACATTTTGCGGCGGACTCGGAACCGCCGCCTTCCTCTCCTTCCTGATGTTCATCTGCGACCGCGCGAACGCGGCGACGGAGTACGCGATGCTCACCGCGCTCTTCGGAATCGGCCGCACGTTCGCCATCGCCTTGAGTGGCTACGTCGCGCAGGATCTCGGCTTCGCGACGTATTACTGGCTCACGGCGGCGCTGGCTCTGCCGGGACTGGCGCTTCTACCGCTGATCCGCGCACGCCTCGAATCTTCCGCCACGCCCGCAGCAGCCGCACCGTAGGCGACAGCCCGGCGGCGCGGAGCTCGGTCTCGGGATGCCGCTCGCCGAGGAGAACCTCGCGCGCGCGAAGATCGCCGAGAGCGATCAGCTCCGCGATCTTCGCCCAGCGGCGCTCGAGGAAACCGTACGGCAATCGATGGCGCGGACGAATGACCACGACGCGATCGCGGAACTGCACGGGGATCACGTGATCGACGTCGCTCGTGCGCTTGTAGATGCCCCCCTCGGATTCCCCTTTGAGCGTCACCAGCACGACCGCATCGCAGCCATCCGCGAACGCGGCTTCGTACGGCGCGTTGTCCGAAACGCCGCCATCGCCGTAGCGCTCGCCGAGGACGACCGGCGTGCGTGTGTAGAACGGAGGAAGAAAGTTCGTCGCCAGCAGAAGATCGATGGGACGCTCGACGGTGCGCGCGTCGATCAGCACATTGCTGCGATCCGAGAGGCGCGTGACGGAGATGAGACAGGGAAGCGCGCCAGGCGCGTGCAGCCGGTCGCCGACGAACCGCGCGAAGTTGCGACGGTGCATCTCCGCGTAACGCCAGGGCGAGCGCTCGATGAAGAGATTGCGCAGATCGACATCCGGCATGCGCATGAACGAGCGCCAGAAGTAACGTCCACGCGACCCGATCCCCGCCGCCACGAGCGCCGCATTCCACGCCCCCGCGGATACACCGATGGTCATCGCCGGAGTCACGCCGAGCGCCAGCAGGCGCTCGATGACGCCGACCTGAAACGCGGCACGCGCCGATCCGCCGGAGAATACGAAGGCCACCTTCTTTGCCGTACGCAGTTGGTCGAGCGCCTCGGTCACGTCACGATCCTACAGACAAAACACATGAATGAACGATGAACGGGATGCATGGTGCTTGCGCGTTCATCGTTCATCCTTCATCGTTCATCGTTCCAAATGCGCCACCGAATCTTCGTCGAAACCATCGAGCCCTCCGTCACCGTGACCGGCGACGAGTTCCATCACTCCATCCGCGTCGTGCGACTGCGCGCCGGTGAGGAAGTCGAGTTGTTCGATCGCAACGGCAATGCCACGCGCGGCGTCGTCGCCTCCATCGATCGCGATCGCGCCGTCATCACCGCTGGCGAGGCGCTTCCCTCGCGCGAGTCGCCGCTGGCGATTCATCTGGCCATGGCCATCATTCAGCTCGAGAAGTTCGAGCTCGTGCTGCAGAAGGCGACGGAGCTCGGCGCACGCTCGATCATTCCGCTGGTCACCGACCGCGTCGACCTGCGGCCGGAACGCTACTCGGGCAAGAGCGAGCGTTGGGAGCGCATCGTGTTCGAAGCCGTCAAGCAATGCGGGCGGGCTCGCGTGCCGGTGATCGAATCGCCCACGACCTTCGCCAGTGTTCTCGAACGCGATGGCGCGAAGGTGCTCTTCGATGCTGATGCCGAGCCGGCGCACATTGAGACTCTGAGCGAGGTCACACTGCTCATCGGCCCCGAGGGGGGCTGGAGCGAGAATGAGCTCGTGCTCGCTCGCGGGCAGGACGTGTTGTTCCAGCGCCTCGGGCCGCGGCGGCTGCGCGCCGAAACCGCGGCCATCGTTGCACTGAGCGTAACCGGTTCCCGCTTCGGGGATCTGTAGTAAATTACGCGCCGAAAATGGCCGACACTCTCACCATCACGGACAACCGAACCGGCAAGTCGTACGACGTCCCCATCACCGACGACACGATCAAGGCCCTCGACCTTCGCAAGATCAAAGTCACGAACGACGAATTCGGGATGATGACCTACGACCCGGCGTTCATGAACACCGCGTCCTGTCGCAGCTCGATCACGTTCATCGACGGCGACAAAGGGATCCTCGAATATCGCGGCTATCCGATCGAGCAGCTCGCGGAAAAGAGCACGTATCTCGAAGTCGCGTATCTGCTGCTGAACGGTGAGCTGCCGACCAGCGCCGAGCTCGCGCAGTGGCGGCACACGATCACCTTCCACACGATCCTCAACGAGAACTTCCGGCATCTCATCGATTCCTTCCGCTACAACGCGCATCCGATGGGACGTTTCATCTCCTCGATGGCCGCCCTCGGCACGTTCTATCCGGAGTCGAAAGAGATCTTCAACCCCGAGGTGCGGCTCAAGCAGATCCACCGCCTCATCGCCAAGGTCATCACCATGGCGGCCTTCAATTACCGCCACACGATCGGGATGCCCTACGCCTATCCCGATAACGACCTCTCCTACACCGGCAACTTCCTGAACATGATGTTCCGGATGACTGAAGTGAAGTACACGCCGAATCCCGCGCTCGAGCGCGCGCTCGACGTCCTCTTCATCCTCCACGCCGATCACGAACAGAACTGCTCGACGAACGCCATGCGCGCCGTCGGCAGCTCGCACGTCGATCCCTACTCCGCCGTCGCCGCCGCGGCCGCCGCGCTTTACGGGCCGCTGCACGGCGGTGCTAACGAGGCCGTGCTGCGAGATGCTCACCGAGATCGGCTCGATCAGCAACGTCCCCGAGTTCATCAAGCGCGTGAAGAGCGGCGAAGGGACGCGGCTCATGGGCTTCGGCCATCGCGTCTACAAGAACTACGACCCGCGCGCGAAGATCATCAAGAAGGTCGCCGACGAAGTGTTCGACGTGACGGGCAAGAATCCGCTGCTCGACATCGCCCTCGAGCTCGAGCGCATCGCCCTCGAAGACGACTACTTCGTCACGCGCAAGCTCTATCCGAACGTCGACTTCTACTCCGGCCTCATCTACCAGGCCATGCGCATCCCGACGGAAATGTTCACCGTCCTCTTCGCCATCCCCCGCGTCTCCGGCTGGCTCGCGCAATGGCAGGAAATGCTCGAGGATTCGGATCAGAAGATCGCACGGCCGAGACAGATCTATACCGGCGCGCGCACTCGCGACTACCCGACGGGCTGACGCCGCCGCTCCGGGTTGGCGGTTCTCGGTTGTCAGTGATCCGGGCGGTCGCGCCTGGACGAACAGTCCCGGACAACCGACAACCGAGAACTGACAACCGCGCGTTAGTTTGCGCGAAACACTCCCGCCCACCACTCCCCGCGCGCTCGCTCATCCACGAGCACCAGCTCGTGCGTGCGCGCCGCGTCCACGACCTCGTCGCGTTTCACGAGCAGGATTCCGCTGAGGACGAGTCGCGCATCTGCGCCCATGCGTGCCACGACGTCGCCGAGGAGCGGGAGAATCACCTCGGGGATGATGTTCATGGTGATGACGTCGAACGCACCGCCGCGCAGCGCTTCGACGCTGCCGATGAAGAGCGGCATCGCCTCGGGCGGAACCTCGTTGCGAATGCGGTTGTCGCGCAGCGCGCCGTAAGCATCAGTGTCGTTGTCGAAGGCGACGGCCTTCGCTGCGCCGAGGCGATGCATGGCCAGGGCGAGGATGCCGCTGCCGGAGCCGACATCGAGTCCGCGCTTTCCGGCGAGGCCGAGCGATTCGAGGAGCTCGATGCAGAGCCACGTCGTCTCGTGCGAACCGGTCCCGAAGGCCTGCTCCTGCGGAACGACGATCGTGAATCGCTCCGAATCGCGCGGCAGCAAGGCTGCATCCGGCGCGACGACGAAACGCGTTCCGATCACCAGCGGCTCGAGCGTTTGCTGATAGCGCGCGAGCCAGTCGACGCGCTTGCGCTCCGCGAACTGCAACGCGACGCCGTCGAGATCGCGCAACGACTCGGCCGCCTCATCGCGTGAAGCGGCCGAATCGAAGTACGCGGAGATCGAATCCTCCGTCGACGTGCTACCGCTCGACGCGGTGACGAACAGACGCGCGGCGATCTGCTCTTCGAGCGCGGGATCGTCGAACGTGATCTCCAGGATGAAGTCGGTCATCGGCGCGCGGCCGAAGATATCTCACTTGCACTTGCCGCACTCTCCCACCGTGAACAGCTTCTGAATGTCCGACGGCTGCAGCACGCTGCGAAAGACTTCGACCTCGTCGATCGATCCCTTGAAGAGACTCGAAACGCTCAGCGTCGAGCTTCCGATGCGTAGCGGCACGCTCGTGGTGAGCGAACCGGCGCGAACCATTGGATTGAACGGCGCCGAGACCGGCACGCCGTCGAGATAGAAGCGCCCGCCTTGCGCATTGAAACGATTCACGGTGACGGCGACCAAATGCCATTTGTTGTCCGCGGGCACCGAGGCCGTGGAGATGAAGTTCGAGTACTGGCCTCCGATGCCGTCCGCGAGCTGCAGGCCGAGTGCTCCGTTGTAGAGAAAGAAGCTGTAGCCGCGAAAATACGGGGTCTGCTCGCGCTTCTCCACGATCGTGCGAACGCCGCTCAACCCCGCGATGCTCTCAATCCGGATCCAGGCGTCGATCGAGAAATTGCCGAGCGACGGATTCAGCGACGCGGTGTTCGGCGCCTGAACGTAGGCCGTCGTTCCGTTGAAGCGCAGCGCGCGCGAAACGCGGCCAGGAGTCGGAACGGGTGCGCCGAAGTGCGTTCCGTGCGCGTCGGCCTGCGAAAGGTCGATCGCCGTCGGACCTGCCGCCTCGTCAAGGGGCCACCATCCGGCGAGCTGCGGAAACGCTTTCACGCAGGCGCGGCAGGCGAGATCCGCCGGCGTCGCCGTCGCGGCGCTCGTCCCTTCCGTGATCCCCGACCAGTTGCCGGAGAGCACTGCTTGTGTGTAGTTCGAGTCGATGCAGATGTTGCACTTTCCGTTGTTCTTTGCGAGCAGCGGTGTCCACGCGCCGCAGTAGTTGATCTGATCCGCGCCCCACGTCGGGAACTTGCATCCGACGGCTTCGCCGTTCACCCAGAGCGCGGTCCCGCCGCCGCAGTAGGGCTTCCACCAATCGGGCGAGCCATCGCGGCGGCCATTTACGGGAGGACCCACGTAAAGCGGCATACGGCTGATGTTGCCCAGATAGAAGTCCTGCACGAAGAGATCGTAGATCGCAGATGGGGTGGTGTTCGATTGCATGACCATCTCGCCCGCCCCGTTGCGCGCGAACCAGGCGTATTGGTTCCCCGGCTCTTGCGTAACGTCTTGGATCGTTCCGAGATACAGATCGAGGACATCCTCGTCTTCATTGTTCGGGGTAAGGTCCTTCCAACGCTCGGAGTTGTAGATGAGGTGTTTTCCGTCTGGCGAGAACGAGGGAGCGAAGAACCGGCGCACCGGCGAGCTATTACCGAACACGGGCGACGGCGTACCGCCATTCGCCGGCATGGCAAAGAGCAAGGCCGGCCCGCCGGATGCGTCGCCAGAGAAATAGATCGTCGCGCCATCTCGCGAGAACACGGCCTCGCCGGGGTTGATGCTTCCCCCCGGAGCGATGAGCGTGTCCGTTTGCGGCGGATTCCCGAACTGATACGGACCGGGGAACGTCACCAGTCCGAGTCCGCGCGTACCGTTCGCCAGGAAAAACGTCAGCACGATGCGACGACCGTCGTCCGCCCACTGCGGATAGCCGAGGTTCTTCGCACCGACGAACTTGGACATCGGCACCGTCAGCAGCAGCATCCCGTCCTCGGCGATGATGTTCAGGCCATCGATCGTGGAGCTTCCGTTCGAGTCGGTGATGACATCATTGGTGATGTAAGCGATGAACTTGCCGTTCGGCGACCAGCGCGGATGCCGCGCCTCGTAAAAGCCGGAAGTGACCTGAACGGGTAGATTGCCGGAGCCGGGCACGGTCACGAAGAGCTGTGTCGGCGTAACGCGGTTCGACGTGAAAACGATCTTTCCACCCGTGAGCGCGGCGAAAGCCGCCGGGACGAAAAGCAGCGAGAGGAGAGCGAGCGAAGCGAGACGACGGAACGACATGATGAAGCGACCTCCGCAACACTAGTGGGTCGCGGAGAGAAATCGTTTCATCTCATGATCCGTCACCGCCGAAGTGCACGCGGTAATCCTCCATCGCCGCCTCCACGACTGCCGCGGCATGCTCATATCCGTACTTGCCGGCGACGCGGATGCGCTGGGGCTCATCGGGCACGAGCTTGTAGGTGCTGAAGTAGTGCTCGAGCCGCTCGACGAGCACCGGCGGCACGTCGGCGATGTCCTGCGCTTCGCCCCAGACGTAGTCGCCCTGCAGCACGGCGATGATCTTGTCATCGGCCTCGCCGCGATCGATGAGCTGAAGTCCGCCGATCACGCGCGCGGCAATCAGGATCTCCGACTTCGAGATCGGCCGCTCGCTGAGCACGCAGATGTCGAGCGGATCGCCGTCGCCCTTGCTCGACGTGGGAGAAAGCTTCGTCACCCGCTCCGCGCAATACGTCTGCGGAATGAAGCCGTAGAGCGCCGGCGGCTGCGACGACGTCCGCTGCGGCCGATCGACCTTGAGATAACCGGTCGCCTTGTCCACCTCGTACTTGATCAGATCGAACGGCGTGATCTCCACGAACACATTCACCACGCGCGGCGCGTTGTCGCCCGGAGTGAGTCCGTGCCAGGGGTGAGGACGCCAGCGAGCAAACGGCAGTTGCGGCATGAACGGATTCTATGCGGTTCCACGCCCGGGGAACGGTTTCACGCGGAGACGCGGAGACGCGGAGTGGAGATGTTCAGATTGCTTCCTCCGTGTCTCCGCGTCTCCGCGTGAAACGGACTTTGTCGTTACGAGAAGAAGTCTTTTACCTTCTCGAAGACGCCTTTTTCCTGCGTGAGCTCGTCGCCCTGCAGTGCCGCCAGTTGCTCGTAGACCGCGCGTTGTTCCTCGGTGAGCGACGTCGGGATGCGCACGGCGACGTGGACGTAATGATCGCCGCGGCCCGAGCCGTCGAGGAACGGTACGCCTTTGCCGCGCAGGCGGAAGACCTGATTCGGCTGCGTTCCGGCGGGGATGCGCAGCGACTCCGCGCCGTCGATCGTGTCGACCTTCGCTTCGCCGCCGAGGGTCGCGTAAGTCACGCTGATCGTGTGCTCGGAGTGGATATCCTGATCGCGGCGGCTGAACTTCGGATGATCGGCGACCGAAAGGAAAACATACAGATCGCCCGCGGGTCCGCCGTTGAAGCCCGACTCCCCTTCACCGGCGACGCGCAATCGCGATCCGTCGTCGACGCCCGCGGGCACCTTCACCGAGATCTGCTTCTCTTCGCGCAGACGGCCGGCACCATTGCAGTGCGTGCAGGGATCCTTGATCACCTTCCCCGCGCCGCCGCACTGCGGGCAGGTGCGCGCCACGGCGAAGAATCCCTGCGAATAGCGAATCTGTCCGTGCCCCGCGCATCCGGCGCAAGTGACCGGCTGCGTGCCTGGACGTGCGCCTGAGCCTTTGCAGGTCGCGCAGGAAATCGTGCGCGGAATGTCGAGCGTGATCTCTTTGCCCCAGACCGCGTCCATGAAATCGAGCTGCAGGTCGTAGCGCAGGTCATTGCCGCGCGCGGCGCGATTCGAGCGCCGGCCGCGCGTGCCGAAGAAATCGCCGAACCCGAACAGATCGCCGAGGATGTCGCCGAAGTCGGCGAACTGATTGGGATCGAAACCGCCCATCCCCGAGACGCCTTGATGGCCGTAGCGGTCGTACTTCGCGCGCTTTTCCTCGTCGGACAGCACGCCATACGCTTCCGCCGCTTCCTTGAACTTCTCCTCGGCTTCCTTGTCGCCCGGGGTTCTTGTCGGGGTGGTACTTCACCGCCAGCTTGCGGTAAGCCTTCTTGATCTCGTCGATGCCGGTCGTCCGAACGACGCCCAGCACTTCGTAGTAATCCCGTTTTTCCACTCGTGGCCATGGATCTAATTACCGCCCTCGGATGACGTCGACATGGTCTTCATCGGGTTGTAGAGCATCACGCTGGTGAGAATGCGCGACGCTCCCTGCAACTCGTAGATCGTGTCATTGATTTTCTGCTTGTCCTCGGCGCCGACCGATTCGCGCGCCTTGGTGATGATCTTCTGCACGCGGTCGCGCTCGTCGTCTTTGAGCAGCTTGCCGAACTCTTTGAACACCTTCTCGTTCGTGTAGATCATGCCGTCCAGCTTGTTCTGGAGCATGCGCAGCTCGCGGCGCGCCGCGTCCGCGCGCTGGTGGGCGGAGGCGTCGTTGATGATGCGCTCGATCTCGTCTTTCGACAGACCGCCGGCGGGATTGATCTGCACGCCCTGCGACTGGCCCGTGGCCTGGTCGCGCGCGGTGACGTTGACGATCCCGTTGGAATCGATCGAAAACGTGACTTCGATCTGCGGCACGCCGCGAGGAGACGCAGGGATACCGATCAGATCGAACTTGCCGAGGTACTTGTTCTCGACGGCGAACTCGCGCTCGCCTTGGAGAACATGCACGGTCACACGCGTCTGATTGTCGGCGACGGTCGTGAAGATGAGCGAGTTCTTCGTCGGAATCGTGGAGTTTCGGTCAATGAGTTTCTGAAAGAGACCGCCACGTGTTTCGACGCCGAGGGAAAGCGGCGTGACGTCGAGAAGGACCATGTCCTTGATGTCGCCTCGCAGGATGCCGCCCTGGATGGCCGCGCCGACAGCGACGACTTCGTCGGGATTGATGTTGCGGTTGGGCTCTTTGCCGAAAACCTTCTTCACCGCCTCGACGACTTTCGGCATGCGCGTCTGGCCGCCGACGAGCACGACCTCGTCGATCTGCTGCGGCGTCACGCCCGCGGCTTTCAGCGCGTCGTTGACCGGATCGATCGTCCGCTGGATGAGATCCTCGACCATTCTCTCGAAGTCGCGACGCGTGAGCACGGCGTTGAGGTGCTTCGGTCCGGTGGCATCGGCGGAGATGAACGGCAGCGTGACGCGCGACTCCTGCTCCATCGACAGCTCGCACTTCGCGCGCTCGGCCGCTTCCTTGAGACGCTGCAGCGCCATGCGGTCATCGCGAAGATCGAGGCCGGTGTCTTTCTGGAAAGTCTCGATGAGCCAGTCCATGACCCGCTTGTCGAAGTCCTCGCCGCCGAGGTACGTGTCGCCGGAGGTCGAGAGCACTTCGAACAGACCGTCCTCGAGCTTGAGGATCGAGATATCGAACGTGCCGCCGCCGAGGTCGTAGACGGCGATGAGCTGGTTCTGCCGGTTCTCGAGCCCGTACGCCAGCGCCGCGGCGGTCGGCTCGTTGATGATGCGCAGCACCTCGAGGCCGGCGATCTTGCCGGCGTCGCGCGTCGCCTGGCGCTGCGAGTCGTTGAAGTAGGCGGGAACGGTGATGATCGCTTCGGTGACCGGCTCGCCGAGGAAGTCTTCCGCGAACGCCTTGATCTCCATCAGCACGAACGCCGAGACCTCTTCCGGCGAATACTCGCGCTCGCGGATCTTCACCTTCACGTCGCCGTTCGACGCCGCCACGACGTTGTACGGCAGCACCTGTCTCGGGCGTGCGAGACCTCTTCCGAGTCGAATTTCCGGCCGATGAGGCGCTTGATCGCGAAGACGGTGTTGAACGGATTGGTGATCGCCTGCCGCTTGGCGATCTGTCCGACCAGCCGCTCGTTGTCCTCGGTGAATCCGACGACCGACGGCGTCGTGCGGCTCCCCTCGCGGTTGGAGATCACCTGAGGCGTCGCCACGTCGACGACGGCCACGCACGAGTTGGTCGTGCCGAGATCGATTCCGATGATTTTGGACATCCGCTATTCGCTAAGATTGCGCTCGCTAAGACTACGCGCTTCGCTCCGGTCCGCCTACGGCGACTTTGACGAGAGCCGGACGCAGAAGGCGGTCGTGCAGGAAATAGCCCTTCTGCAGAATCGCTACGACCGTGTGCGAGGGAACCGAATCGTTTTCCTCGCGGACCACCGCCTCGTGAATGTTGGGGTCGAACGCAACGTCCGCTTCGTCGATCGGAGTGAGTCCGTGCTTCAGCAGCATTTCATAGAGCTGCTTGTAGATGAGGGCCACTCCCTTGTGAAACTCGTCGCCTTCTTCGGCGTGATCGAGAGCCCGGTCGAAGTTGTCGAGGACCGGGAGAATGTCCTTCATCACGTTGGCCAGGGAGTACTTGAAGAAGTCCGCCTTTTCGCGATCGCTACGCTTGCGGAAGTTCTCGAAGTCGGCCAGCGTGCGAAGGACGCGGTCCTTGAGCTGCTTGTTCTCGGCGGCGAGGCTCGTCGATCCCGGTTCGTCGGCTCCGGACGATGGAGCATCGCTCACCGCTTCCGCGGCCGTCTCGCGCATTTCGCGCTCGATCTCTTCCACGGACTCGCCCGTGTCTTCGATGATGTAGGCGTCGTCGTCCGCTCTACTCGGTGTGTTTTCGTCGGCCATCAGCTGTCGTGCTCCTGCTCTTCTTCGATTTTTCGGCTCAAGGCGCGGCTCAGGTAGTCGACCAACGGCGCCATGCGAGCGTACTCCATCCGCATCGGACCGATGATTCCTACCATGCCGAGCGGCGCCGAGCTCGAGCCGTAACGCCGCGCGACGATACTGAAGTTGTGCACCTGTGTGAAGTCGCTCTCCGATCCGATCAGGATCTGCAGACCGTCCGCGTTGAGGCAAGTCTCGAGAATTTCGACGAGCTTTTCCTTTTCCTGCAGCGCGAGAAACGTCTTGCGAAGAGCCGCGGCATCGGCGTATTCAGGCTTGTTGAGAATCGAAGCCGCTCCTTCGACGTAGAGCTCATGCTCGAACGGCGCCACGTCGTTCACGGCTTCGATGCCGAGCGTGATGGTCTTCTGCAGGATCTCGTCGTGCAGCGCCCGCTCCTGCTCGGTCAATCGGATGAGGCGCCGCCGGACGAGCTCGAGCGTGCAGCCGGCGAACTCGGTCGTGATGTAGCGGCTGATCTTTTCCAGCTCGTCGCGATTCAGCGCGAAGCGCGTCTCGATGACTTTGTTCACCACGACGCCGTTCGTGCCGATCATGACGCAGAGGATCTTGTTCTCGGCGACCAGAATAAAATCCATGGACCGGATAGCGAACTGCAGCAGCGTCGGCATGAACACCACACCGACCTGATCGCTCAGCTTCGACAGCAAACTCGACGAGAGCTGCAGCACCTGATCCATCTCGTTGGCGCCGCGCACTTCGTCATCGATCGCCGTCTGCTCCCGAAGCGTGAGCGTCTTCGAGCGCATGAGGTGGGTGATGAAGAAGCGATAGCCGCGGTCGGTAGGAATCCGGCCGGCCGAGGTGTGGGGCTGTTGGAGATAGCCGAAATCCTCGAGATCGGCCATGACATTGCGGAGGCTGGCAGGGGAAAGCTGAAACTTGCCGCACTTCGCCAGCGTGCGCGAACCGATCGGCTCGCCACTGGAGATGTGCTGCATCACGATCTCGCGCAACACTTCCCGCGCGCGCGGATCGAGCTCGGCTCCCTGAAAGTCGTGTCGTGGATTCATTCTCAGCCCGCTGGCACTCGCGTTTCCGGAGTGCCAGACAGACTGTAGGAACAGCACGGGTGCGTGTCAACAATCCCGAGCAAAGGAGCGCTATTCGACCTTCGTACTCAACCCGCTTCGGATCGCGTTGCGAATGATCCCTTCGAGCTTCGCCTCGGCCGCCTGTTCCCGAACGTCCATCTGGCGCTCGATCGTCTCCAACTGCTGTTCGACCGCGTGCATCCGCGACTCGACGCCGCGCATCTCCTGCTCGACGTCATGGAGCTTCGCTTCCAGCGCGTGTCGCCTGGCCTCGGAGAGCTCGTCGTCGTCGAGCTGATCGCTGAGATCGTCCATGCGCCGCTCGATCTCGTCCATCCTCGCCTCGAACGGCGCAACCTTCTGCTCGGCCTCATGCATCACCGGCTGGAAAGCGTCGAGCTCCCGAAAGGCATCCGAAGCCTGCGCCAGCACGGCGGCATTGCGAATCAGGTACTGACGCCCGTCCGCCTTCACCCAAATGAAATCCCCGTCCCACTTCCGCGCAATCTGCACGGCCGTCTCGACGGAACCATTCGCGTGGAGATGCGACCGATCCCCTCTCTGAAAGACGTAACTGAGGTTTCCATCCGCGAATGCGGCCAGGGCGAAGCCCGTCGTGTAGAGTGCGAGAGCGGCAAGCCATCGGTAGCGCATGAACTTGAAACGGGCGGGCGGGGGAATGGTTAGGAGGGAGGGCGGCGCAGATGGCCGAGTCAGACTGCGCTTCTGGAAAGGTACAGCCGTCTTGCCAGTTCGCTTCGCGCCTGCTCACCGGTGAGCTCCGGCCTCGATCGCCGAATGCCGGCAATCGGAAAACTGTGTGTCAGGTCACTGAGCTGAGTCGTAATCCTGAGCCGCCCCGAAGAACCAGCCGACGCTGCACCGCGTCGTGCATTTCCGCGGCCGTTGCGAATTGACACACGTGCTGACGCTCATTCACGGTTCGTATGGAATGCGATCGTGACTCGGCAGCCCTCCGATCTCATCGGCGGCGCTTCGGAGGGCATAAAGATACGCCTCGAACAGCGCTTCACCGTTGTAATCGCAGGCGCATGCTGGTGAAACACATTCCAGCAAGAGGTCACCGACTGTGTACGCGCGAGGCAACTTCCGACGACGCAATCTAGCCGCGACGTCCCGGAAGGAACTACGCGCTTTCTGCGACGAATGCGCAACTCGATTGCGAATGATCGCCGCGTCTTCGAGCGCGCGCTTCCGTGGCATGAGAGCATCGCAAAAGAGATTGTTCGTACCGAAGAATAGTGATGCGCGACTCAGAGTGTCGTCGACAGACCAGGTCATGTGGTGTCGGAGGGGATCAAATGAATGCCGGCCAGCAACGACCGCGTACGCGTCCTTCAAAGCAGCCGCCGGCCCAAACTTTAGCTGTGGGCGGCGTCGCATCATTGATCGCGCCCCACAGAGATAGCGGACGAAGACTCCCTCGATGAACTCTTCCCACGACGCAACTATGGCGAGAAAGGCGAGCGCGACGATTCTCCTGGCCTGCGAGGAATGGAGAGGATTCGTCGTCATCGATTCGAAATCGCGCCTTACAAACGGCTCTACGGACGTAGAGGTTTGCAGCTGACCCGATCGCGAACTCGAACGTGTTGCGGATGTTTCGTATGGATACATGCTGCGCCACAGGCGGAATTGTATTCGGTGCGGGCGTGGTGCTGCGGAAGCTAAACGGCATCGACTCGACGCCAACATGCTTGGCCGGTGCATGCTTTTGGTCCGCCTAACGTTCTTTCACTAACTCGCGTGGCCGGTGCCGCGCGCCGACGGCAGGGCGGCACGATAGCCGCCGAGGCTAAGAAGTAACTGTTTTCGCGGGAGCGAGATGCGGCTAGCGTGACGCCGTACATCGGCCATGAACGACGTGCTCGCCGGCCGAAACCGGGCGGATTCGAGCGATGTGACAATCTGCCTCCAACGGAGACCACTGCCCGAAGTCCCACTTACTGGCCCGGCTTTAGAATGGCAACCATTCCGATGCGCAAGCTCGCCCTGCTCCTCGCTCTCGCTCTCCCCGCTGCGGCCGTGACCGTCGATCGGATCGCCGCGGTCGTCGACCGGCAGGTGCTCACGGTGAGTGAGATCGCGCAGATGGTCGACATTCGGTTCTTCCCGCGTGTCTCGCAAAGCGAAGACGATCATCGCCACGACGTGCTGGACGCGTTGATCGCGCAGACGTTGCGCCTGCGCGATGTCGAGCGATTCGGAGCGCAGGACATCCCGCGCGACGCGATCGAGGCGCGCGTGCTGGAGATTCGTCAACGGTTTGCGTCCGAGGCCGAGTTCCTGGCGGCGGTGGCGCGGGCGGAGTTGACGCTGGATGAAGTGCGCGTGCTGGTGAAGCGGCAGCTTCAGGTCGAGGCGTACATCCAGGAACGATTCGCGCCGCTGGTGTTCATCTCCGCCGAGGATATCGAGCAGTACTACAGCGGGCCGTGGACGCAACAGCGACGCGAGCGCAACCTGCCCGTTCCCCCTCTCGCACAAGTGCAGGACGAGATCCGCACCGCCGCCCGGTCCGCGAAGCTGCAGGACGAGATCGGGAAGTGGACCGCGCAACTGCGCGCACGCGCGAACGTTGACGTGTATGCGTGGAGATGACGACGCGGTTGCCGGTTGCCTGTCGTCTGTTGTCCGCGATTCAGCGCAAGCAAGACAGACAACCGACAACTGAGAACTGACAACCAATGCACGACTTTCTCGTCATCGGCGGCGGCGTGATCGGACTCTCCGTCGCGCGCGAGCTGAAACGCCGCGATCCCGGTGCGCGCGTCGTCGTCCTCGATAAGGAGCCGCAGCTCGCCGCGCACGCGAGCGGCCGCAACAGCGGCGTGTTGCACGCCGGGTTCTACTACACGCCTGATTCGCTCAAGGCGCGCTTCACGCGCGCCGGCAACGAGCGGCTCACGGAGTACTGCCTCGATCGGAAGTTGCCCATCCGGCGATGCGGCAAGCTCGTGGTCGCGCGAAACGAGTCCGAGCTTCCGCAACTCGACGAGTTGTATCGGCGCGGCGTCGCGAATGGCGTGACACTGCGCATGGTCAACGCGCAGGAGGCGCGGGAGATCGAGCCGCGAGCGAAGGTGTTCGAGCGCGCGATCTGGTCGCCGTCGACGTCGACGATCGATCCGCGAGCAGTGATGGCGTCGCTGCAACGCGATGCGATCGCCGAAGGCATCGAGATCCGCCTCGGCACGACGTATCGCAAGCAGGAACACTCCGCCGGCTTCGTCGTCAACGCCGCCGGCCTCTACGCCGACGTCGTAGCGCGCATGCACGGCTTCTCGCAAAACCATCGCATCCTCCCGTTCAAAGGACGCTACCTCTATTCATCGAAACCGCCCGGCGCGTTGCGCACGCACGTCTATCCCGTCCCCGATCCCCGCTTCCCCTTCCTCGGCGTCCACCTCACCGTCGGCGTCGATGGCTCCGTGAAGATCGGTCCCACCGCGGCGCCGGCGTTCTGGCGCGAGCAGTACGGCGCGCTCGAGAACTTTCGCATCGGCGAGCTCGCCGACGTGGCGCTGCGCGGCATCACGCTCATGACGCGCGACGCGTCTCTGCGGCGACACGCCCTCGCCGAGCTGCGTAAAACGCGCCGCGGCATCGTCGCGCTCGCGGCAACGCTCGCGAGCAACGTCAACGTTGCCGACTACACGCGCTGGGGAAAGCCGGGGATCCGCGCGCAGCTCTACGACATCCGCCGCCACGCGCTGGAAATGGACTTCGTCATCGAAGGCGATTCCCATTCGCTGCACATCCTCAACGCCGTCTCGCCGGGCTTCACCTGCGCGCTGCCGTTTGCAGAGCACGTGGTGGATCGCATCGAACAATCAAACTGACAGCAGCTCACGACGCGATAAGTCGCACCCCGTTGGACCGCCGGCGTCTCGCCGGCTGGGACGGCGGCGTCTCGCCGCCGTCCGCGAGTGCCGGGACGGCGCTCGCCCAGCCGGCGAGGACGCCGGCGGTCCACTCGCTCCGCTTCGCATTACGCCGCGGGCAGCAGTTGCTCCGCCGCGGCAATCACGCGATCCGACTGCGGCACGAACGCGGCCTCGAGCGGGAACGACGCCGGCGGCGGAACGTCCGGGCCGGTCACGCGCAGCACCGGCGCCTTCAGCGAGGCGAACGCCTTCTCCGCGAGAATCGCCGAGATCTCCGCACCGACCGCGCACGGTCCACCTGCTTCGTGCACGACGACCGCGCGTCCCGTCTTGCGCACCGAGGCGAGGAGCGTCTCTTCGTCGAGCGGCTTGAGCGAGCGGAGGTCGATCACTTCGGCCGACACGCCACGCTCCTGCAGCGCTTCCGCGGCGGTAAGGCAGGTCTGCACGGTCTTCGCGTAGGAGATCAGCGTGACGTCGCTGCCTTCGCGGCGCACCGCGGCCTTGCCAAGGGGCACGACGTGATCGCCGTCCGGCACTTCGCCCGGCTGGAACAGCAGGCCGATGTCGGCGAAGAACATGACCGGATTGTCGTCGCGGATCGCGCTCTTGAGCAGGCCCTTGAAATCGGCGGCCGTCGAGGGCATCACGACTTTCAGTCCCGGCGCGTTCACGAACCACGACTCGATGTTGTGGTTGTGCTGCGCGCCGACGCCCCAGCCCGCGCCCGTGCGCGTGATCGTGACCAGCGGGAACTTGAACTGTCCGCCGGAGATGTAGCGCAATTTGCCGGCGCTGTTCACCAGCTCGTCCATCGCGAACGTGAGGAACGGCGCGAACAAGAGGTCGATGACCGGGCGCAGTCCCGTGGCCGCCGCTCCCGCCGCGGTCCCGGCGATGATCCCCTCGGCCAGCGGTGTGTTGCGCACGCGTGCCGCGCCGAATTCGTTCATCAACGGCAGGTTCTTCGTGGCCACCCCTTCGCCGAACGTGATCACGCTCGGGTCGCGCCGCATCTCCTCGGCAAGGGCTTCTTTCATCGCTTCGTCCACTGTGATCGTTCTCATGACTTGTTCTCCTCAAACACTCTTCAGGCGTAAACGTCGGTGGTGAGCTCGTCGAAGCTCGGATAGGGCGAGGCGATGGCGAAGGCCGCTGCGTCCTCGATCGTCTGCTGCACGCGCGCCTTGATCGCGTCGAGATCCGTCTGCGTCGCCAGACCCGACTGCAGCAGCAGCGCTTCCTGCATGGCGATCGGATCCTTCTGCTTCCACCACGCGAGCTCGTTCTTGTTCACATAGAACTGATCGTCCGGCTCCATGTGGCCGCGCGTGCGATAGGTGTAGGTCTCGAGGAAGTACGGCTTGCGGTTCTCGCGGATGTACGCGACCGCTTCCTTCGCCGCTTCGTGCACGGCGTCGACGTCGTTGCCGTCGACGGTGCGCGCCGGCATACCGTACGGCCTGGCCCATTCGCTGACGTGATCGGTGAGCATCGTCTCCTTGCGATGCACATACGCCTGCCACTGGTTGTTCTCGCAGACGAAGAGCACCGGCAGGTTCCAGACCGCGGCGAGATTCACGGCCTCGTGAAAGATGCCTTCCGTCGCCGCGCCGTCGCCGAAGAAGACCGTGGCGATGGCGTCGCTGCCCGACATCGACAGTCCGAGGGCGACGCCCGGCGCGAGGGAGAGCTCGCCGCCGACGATCGTCGACGTCAACACGACTCCGAGCTCCTCGACTGCCACGTGCAGCGAACCGCTCTTGCCTTTGCAGTAGCCGGTCGCCTTTCCCATGATCTCGGCGAAGATGCGCCCCGGATCGGCGCCGCGCGCGAGCAGATGTCCCGCGCTGCGATGATTGGTGAGGATCTTGTCCTGGCTCGAGAGCGCGCGGACGACGCCGACCGCGGATGCTTCCTGGCCGACGGACGTACACATCGAGCCCGACTTGCCGGTCGCTTGAAGCTCGGCGGATTTCTCTTCGAACGCGCGGATGAGCAGCATCGCCTCATACGAGTTCGTCACTCCGCGATCGACTGCTGTTTCGTAAGTTGTAGTGGTCACTGGGTTCTCCCTTCGTCTGCCCGCAATGTACGGACGCGGAAGGGGTACGCGTTCCTAAGAGTTCGCTAGGAAGATCGGAAAAGGTGGGAACGCGGTCGTCGGAACGGCGGTCGTTTCTTAAGAGGATGCTAACGATCCTCGACCGGCGCATTGCGTGATTCCGATCGAGAAAGGATGATGTGCGGATCTATGGCCGATCGGGCACGACTGCATCAGGTGGAGACGCTCATGGCGCTCGTGGAAGCGGCGCTCAAGCAGATCGCCGAAGGGCCCGACGATCGCCGCGTCGCCGGGGTGCGTAACGTGCTCGCCTTCGGCGGCGTGCTGACGGCAACGATGAAGGCGATCTCGTCGCGCGACGCGCTCTTCGCGTCGTGGTTCGATCTCCAGCGTCCTGCCGACGGCGTCGAGGAGTTGCGCCGCGTGATGTTGGCCGAGCCGAAGATACGACGCGATTACACGCAGGTGCAGCTGGCGTCCGCGGGAAAGGAGTTCGGACCGCGCCCCGCCAACGCCCGCGCGTTCTTCTCCGGCGACCGCCTCGGCGGAGTCGGCTGGGACATCGAGCTCCCCGGCGGAGGCGTCGAAAAGTATTACGTGATGCTCCCCGACGAGCTTCCGGAGGGCTATTCGTTCGCCGGCACCACGCGAAACGCCGAGACCCTCGCCAAACGCCACGCCTCCGAGCTCCGCGAGATGGTGCGCCACGCGCGCATCGCGCTGGGGTGAAAGGGAGCATCCGGTTCACGCGGAGACGCGGAGACACGGAGAGAGGCCGATCCACCTTCTCTCCGCGTACCCCGCGTCTCCGCGTGAAACAACCGCCCCCTCGGAATCGCACCTCCCCCACTTCCGTTTCCGCTGCCGTGCTCGCCGAAAACGCTTTGCGCCGATTCGTGTCGCGCAACAGCCTCACGCGCGGCGATGCCTATTTCGCATCGGGTCGCGTTCGTCGCATCGAAAAGATCGGGGACGTCATCGAAGCCGACGTACAGGGGCAACACCTCTACCTCGTCATGCTCGAGATCGAGGGCAAATTCCTATACGCCCAATGCGAGTGCCGGTGGTTCATGGACCAGCAGGAGGAGTGCAAGCACATTTGGGCGAGCATCCGCGCCGCGAGCGCGAAGCATCTCCTCCCGGAACGTGCTCTGGAGCTCGTGCCGGCGTTGGTCGACGAACCGTTCGAGGATGACGACTTCGAACCGGTGCGCCAGTATCCGCGCGTGGTGCCGCGCGTCGAACCGCCTCCACCCTGGCAGCGCTTCCTCGAGGCCCTGGGCTCGCCTTCGACGCCCACGCACATCGCCAAGCCACGGCCGGTTCCCGACGAAATCGTCTTCGTCATCTTTTCTTTAGCAAGGGCGAACAGCCTGACGCTGCAACTCTACGGACGCACGCGTAAGAAAGATGGGCAGTGGAGCAAGTGGAAGCTTCTCTCGCTGCGTCTCGATGAGCTTCGCCGCCTCCCGCATTTCGAAGGCGAGAGCATCGCGCTCCTGAATCAGCGCGTCTGGGGCAACGCCGTGGAATCGACCTTCACCATCTCGCTCGCGACCACGGCCTGGTGGGTCGAGCGTCTGGCCCGCGCCGGAAAGCTCTGCGTGCTCGACGACGATCGCAATCCGCGGCCGATCGCCTGGGACGACGGGCCTCCCTGGACGTTCGACGTCGCCATCGTCAACGACGCCGCGGCGTCGAAATACCGCGTCGTCGGATCGGTCGCGCGCGACGGCGAAACGTTGCCGCTCGATCGCGTCGACGCCATCATCGGCGACATCCTCTTCAGTGACGGGCGCGCCAGCCGCTTCGACGGCGGCGATCGCGCGTCGTGGCTCTACGCGCTGCGCAGCGGCGGACCGGTCGAGATCCCGCACGCGGACACGGAGCGTTTTCGGCAGGCACTCCTGCGCGCACCGATGGCCAACGTCGCGCTCCCCGAGGAGTTGGGATGGACGGTCGTCGAAGCGAAACCGCGGCCGGTCTTCTCCCTCACTCACGACGGATGGAGTACCGAGCTCCACGGCCAATTGCTGTTCGACTACGACGAATGGCGCGTCTCCAGCCGCTCGACCGAGACGCAGAAAACCATCGGCCGCAAGTTGATGCGACGCGATTCCGCGCGCGAAGGCGCTTTCCGCCATCGCCTGGAAGAGCTGCGCGTCATCGCCGTGTGGGACGGCTATCGCGTTCGCGTTCCGCAGCTCGAAGAGATCGTGCGCACGCTCAAGGATGAAGGGTGGCATGTCGAGATCGACTCCGCGCCGGTGCGCGTGAACGACGAGATCGACGTCGAGATCTCGAGTGGCATCGATTGGTTCGACGTCAACGTTCACGCCAGCTTCGGCGATCTGCGCGTGACGCTCCCCGAGCTCCTGGTGGCCGCGGAAACGAATCGCTCGCTGCTCCGACTCTCCGACGGCTCGTACGGCATCGTCCCGACGACCTGGACCGAAGCCCTCGCACCGGTGCTCGAGCTCGGGAAGCGCGAAGGTGACGCGCTGCGATTCCGGCCCGCGCAGGCGCTACTCATCGACGCCCTTCTCAAGTCGAACACGAAGGCCGATACCGCCTTCACCGAGCTGCGCGAAAAAATCTCCGGCGCCTCGCCGCAACCACGGCAGGAACCGCCGACGCTTCTCGCGGAGTTGCGCCCCTACCAGCGCGCCGGCCTCGGCTGGCTCGATTTTCTCCGCACGACAGGTCTCGGCGGTTGCCTCGCCGACGACATGGGCCTCGGCAAGACCGTGCAGGCGCTGGCTCTGCTCGAAGAGCTGCGCGCGAACGGCAACACGCGTCCGTCGCTCGTCGTCGCGCCGCGCTCGCTGCTCTTCAACTGGGCCGCCGAGGCGAAACGCTTCGCGCCCAAACTGCGGGTGCTCGAGCATCACGGCGGCGAGCGAGGCAAGAACGTCTTCGCCAACTGCGACGTCGTGCTCACCACCTACGCCACCATGCGCCTCGACATCGCCAAGCTCGCCGAGATCGAGTTCGAGTACGTGATCCTCGACGAAGCGCAGGCGATCAAGAACGCCACAAGCCAGGTCGCGAAGGCGAGCCGTCTCCTGCGCGGAAAGCATCGCCTCGCGCTCAGCGGCACGCCGATCGAGAATCACCTCGGCGAGCTTTGGAGCCTCTTCGAATTTCTCAACCCCGGACTCCTCGGTTCGGCGCGCTCCTTCAACAAGACCTTCGCCGCGAAGTCCGCGACCCCCGAACGCCGCGAAGCGCTGGCGCGCGCGCTGCGCCCACTCATTCTTCGTCGCACAAAAGAGCAGGTCGCACCGGAGCTTCCCGAGCGCACCGAGCAGACGCTCTACTGCGAGCTCGAAGGGAAGCAGCGAAAGCAATACGACGAGCTGCGCGATCACTATCGCGCCGCGCTTCTCGGCCGCATCAAGAAGAGCGGCATCGGCAAGTCACGCATGCAGATCCTCGAAGCGCTGCTTCGTCTGCGTCAGGCCGCATGCGATCCGGGCCTCATCGATCCCGGCACCGACGCCTCCAGTGCCAAGGTCGATCTCCTCATGAGCGAGCTGCGCGAGATCGCCGACTCCGGCCATCGCGCACTCGTTTTCTCGCAGTTCACCTCCTTCCTGCACATCGTGCGGGCGAAGCTCGATAAGGAAGCGATCGACTATCTCTACCTCGACGGCAAAACGCGCGACCGGCAGTCGCTGGTCGAACGATTCCAGAGCGCCGACGGCCCCCCGCTCTTCCTCATCAGCCTCAAAGCAGGCGGCCTCGGTCTCAACCTCACCAACGCCGACTACATCTTCCTCCTCGACCCCTGGTGGAACCCCGCCGTCGAAGCACAAGCCATCGACCGCGCCCATCGCATCGGCCGCCTCCGCCCCGTCGTCGCCTACCGCCTCATCGCCCGCGACACGGTCGAAGAAAAGATCCTCGAGCTGCAAGCAAAGAAGCGCGAGCTCGCCGAATCGATCATCTCGGAAGACAACAGCGTCCTGCGAAAACTCGAGGTGGAAGACCTGGAGTTGTTGCTGGGCTGATCACGCGGGACGTCGTACGCGCAACACGCATATGCCTTGACACGTATATGCTCTACGGAGTATATAGAGAGCGTGGAATCCGTGTTCGAAATCATCGCCGAACCGAACCGCCGCGCGATCTTGAGCCTTTTGGTCGCTTCAGAACAGTCGGTTGGCGAAATCGAGCGTCAGCTGCGGATGCCGCAGCCAACCGTGTCCAAGCACCTGCGCGTGCTGCGAGAGGCCGGGTTCGTCGAGTGCACGGTGGACGCACAGCATCGTTTCTACCGGCTGAAGCCTGAACCGCTGCAGGAGGTGGATGACTGGCTGGATCAGTTTCGCCGATTCTGGTCCGCTCACGTCGACGCTCTCGAACGCCACCTCGACTCCATGAGTCCATCAACACGAACGAAAAAGAAGACAAGGAGAAATCGATGACGGATCGCGAGCAATACGCACCGGGGCCGGCCAGCGGGGCGCACGTAGAAAAGGACGGAGAGAAGTGGACGCTCGTTCTCGTCCGCGATCTCCACCACCCTCCTGCAAAAGTTTGGAACGCGCTCACGGATCCCGAGCATCTCCGCGAATGGGCTCCGTTCGATTCTGATCGGAACCTCGATACCGTCGGCACCGCTAAGCTCACGACCGTGGGGGCGCCGACGCCGCAAGTCTCGGAGAGTCAGGTGAAGCGGGCCGAGGCTCCCAGGATGCTCGAATTCAATTGGGGCGGACAGGACATCCGCTGGGAACTGGAGCCGCGGGGATCCGGCACTCGCCTTACGCTCTGGCACAACATCAACCGCAACTTCATCGCGATGGGCGCCGCGGGCTGGCACATCTGCTTCGATGTGCTGGAGCGGCTTCTCGCCGGTCATCCCATTGGACGAATCGTCGGCGCCGAGGTCATGAATTTCGGTGGCTGGCAGCGATTGAACGCAGAGTACGCAAAGCAGTTCGGCGTTGAGACGCCCAGTGCGCCACCCAACGCTCCGAAGCATTGAAGCGCAGGAGGAAAAACATGGAGTCGACCCTGCAGAATCCGACCATCGTCGCCGCCAAGACCAGCCCCAAAACGAAGACCACCGTCTATTGGATCGCCACCGCGCTCTTTTGCCTGCAGATCGGGTTCACCGCCTACGCGCAACTGCGCCTGCCGCAGGTGGCCGAGGCGTTCACCCACCTCGGCTTTCCCTCGTACTTCCGGGTCGAGCTCTCATTGGCCAAGTTCCTCGGCGTGTTGCTGCTGCTCCTACCGGTGCCGGCACGCCTCAAAGAGTGGGCCTACGCCGGCTTCGCCATCACCCTCGTTTCTGCGCTCATCGCTCACTTCTCGGTGGGTGATGGCCCGGAAGCGTGGGGCTGGGCGGCGGCCACTGGCGTGCTCTGGACGATCTCGTACATCTCCTGGCGCCGCTTGCAGGCGGCGCCGACGAGAGTCTGAGCCGCCCTCTCACACCCACCGAAATCGTTTCACCGCGATGACGAAGGACAACGCCGCCCAGGCTGCGAGGATCGTCAGGCCGGCGACGTGGTCCTGCAACGTCGCGCCGTCGTTGTAGACGGCGCGCAGGGCGCGGAGGAACGGAGAGAGCGGAAGGATCAGGACCGTTTTCTGGATCCACTGTGGGGCATTGTCGAGGCGAAAGTAGACGCCGGATAGCAGCATCATCGGGAAGAATGCGAGGTTCGAGACCGCACCGTAGGTCTCGACGGTGGAAGCGAAGCTCGAAAGGGCAAAGCCCATCGCGATGAACGTCGCGGTTCCGAAGACGACCAGCGCGGCGAAGACGAGGTACGAGCCCTGGTTCGTGATGTGGAAGCCGAGCCATGCGGCGACGAGCAGCAACAAGGTCTGGAGGAGCACGGACGTCACGCGCTGCAGGATCTGCCCGGCGAGAAAAACCCATTTCGGCAGCGGAGTCACCGCGAGGCGGCGATACTTCCCCTTCTCGCGATACGCCACCGTCACCATGCCGACCGCAAAGAGTCCGGTGCTGAGAAGATTCAGCCCCACCAGTCCCGGGACGAGGAACGCCGCGTAGTTCGTCGAATGCGCATGTCCCGGGCTCTCGATCACCATCGGAATCCGCTCCGGCTCCGGCGCGCCATTCACCCTCGCCTGCGCAACGAGGAAGGCCTGACTCGCAGCGAGTGCGACGACCTGTCCCTGCGCGATGAGGTAGCTGTTGAGATGCAGCTTGTATCCATCGCCCACACTCTCGATCTGCGCGATCGTCTCCCCCTTCTTCCACCGCTCCTCGGCCTGCTTCGCATCGAGAGTCACGACATTGATTCGTCCTTCTCGAAGGGCTTTGACGAACGCCTGATCGCGCGCCGTTTCGTGCGCCGGTGCGATCCGCACCAGCGTCAGCGCCGGTGCGTTGCCGGAACGGAACATCACGCCGAAGCCGAAGAGCATCAGGAGAGGAAAGGCGAACGTCCAGAACATCGCGGCGCGATCGCGCACATAGAGCCGCCACTCGATCTTGAACTGGCGCCAGAGAAGCGCAAACGGGTTGGGCATTCTCGTCGGTTCCATTCGCTTCACTCCCGCAGGCTCCGTCCGGTGAGTTGCAGAAAGACATCCTCGAGCGTCGCCCGGCGGACGTGGACCTGTTGATACTCGACCTGTTCGCTCTCGATCGCCGACAACAGCCGCGGCAGCAGCGTCTTCGGGTCGGTCGTCGGGATCTCCCAGACGTCGCCGCGCGCCTCCACGGCGTTGCCGAAACGGTCCGCAAACGGGCGCGGATCGGGAGCAGCGCCGGCGAAGGTCAGCTCCACCACGCTGGGGATGCCGAGGGAGGCAATGAGCTCGGCCGGTGTCCCGGAGCGGAGGATGCTGCCGTGATCGAGGATGGCCAGGCGATCGCAGAGCGATTCCGCCTCGTCCATGTAGTGCGTCGTGAGGACGACGGTCCGGCCCTCCCCTTTCATCGCCCGGACGATTTCCCAAAGCGAGCGGCGACCCTGCGGATCGAGTCCAGCGGTCGGCTCGTCGAGAAAGACCACTTCGGGATCGTTGACCAGAGCCAGCGCGAGCGCGAGTCGCTGCGCCTGCCCGCCGGATAGAGTGACGTGATAGACGTCGGCCTTGTCCTCGAGTTGCACAAGCCGCAGCAGCTCGTTCGTGTCGCGCCGCTTCGGATAGTAGCCGCCGAAGAGATCGAGCGCCTCGCGCGGCGTGATCTTGTTGTAGAGACTCGTCGCCTGCAACTGCACGCCGATCCTCGAGCGAATCTCATGGGCGTTCTGGTTCCAGTTCAGACCACCGATCGAGATCTCCCCGGCGTCGGGCCGCGTGAGGCCCTCGATCATTTCCAGCGTCGTGGTCTTTCCGGCACCGTTGGGCCCGAGAAGTCCGAAGACTTCGCCGGCAGCGACCGTGAGGTCGACACCCGCGACGGCGAGCACATTGGGGAACTGCTTGCGCAGACCTCGCACGACGATCTGATCGGGCATTCGGGCGACAAGCCTAGCAGGAGTTTGCGCGGACTGTCCCACAGTTCAGGACCGGTCTATAAGCCCAGGGCACGACATGGTTCCGGGGTCGTCGGCGTGCTCATCGCCGAACCGCTCGTGGCGGTCGCGCTGTCGCGAAGAAGCGCCTCGGCTCCACTCCTGGTGGAGCCATCACGCGCCGGAACTACAATCGTTCCATGACATCCACCGCTGGCCCCGAGCTCGTCATCGGCCTCGTAGGCGCTGTCGGGTGTGACCTTCCTACGATCGCTGAGGCCTTCGTCACCGCGCTTCGCGACGTCAACTACGGCGGAGTCTCGATCCGGATCAGCCACCTCCTCCACGACCTTCAGCCGTATGCCCACCTGCCAGGCATTCACGACCAGGAGGACTCAATCTCCGGCCACATGGACGTCGGGAATGACCTCCGGGCGAAGACCACCGCAGACGTCATGGCCCGTCTCGCCATCACTCGAATCCGAGTCGCCCGACAGCGCGACGAAGAAGACGAGAGCGAGAACGAGCCGCGCCCGCGAGTCGCATACATCCTCAACTCGCTCAAACGACCCGAGGAGGTCACGAAGCTTCGCGAGATTTACGGCGGCGCGTTCTTTCTCGTGAGCGCCTACGCCTCGCGCGAACGTCGCCGCGATGCACTTGCCTCCCGGATCGCCAAGTCGAAGAACCTCGAAATGCGGGAGTGCATCTGGCGAGCAGAGAAGCTCATGGAGCGCGATGAAATCGAGAGCCGCGTCGCCACCGGCCAGGACGTACGCGACACGTTTCCCCTCGCCGATGCGTTCTTGAACGCCGACGACAAAGGCGCGATCGAGGCGTCCGTCCGCCGGACTATCTCGATCCTCTTCGGCCATCCGTTCGAGACGCCGACGATCGACGAGATGGGGATGCAGTATGCCTACAGCGCAGCGCTGCGATCCTCGGATTTGTCACGCCAGGTTGGCTACGCCGCGTGCACTGACGATGGGCAGGTCCTCGCTGTAGGTACGAACGACGTCGCAAAGGCGGGCGGCGGCATCTACTGGCCAAGCTCGCCCGATGACGCCCGGGACTTCCGTGTCGTCGAATCCGATGAACCGAATGCCGAGATGAAGCTCGCCATCCTCAAGGATCTACTCGATCGGTTGCAGCCGCACGGCTATCTCACCGAGACCGGCGAAATCACCGACGAGTTGGTCAGTACGATCGGGAAGCATCTCAAAGGCAGCCGGTTCATGGCCATCACCGAGTATGGACGCGCCGTTCACGCGGAGATGGGCGTCATCACCGACGCCGCGAGACGCGGCGGCGTCGCCCTCCAAGGTTCCACGCTCTACGGCACAACCTTCCCCTGCCACAACTGCGCAAAACACATCGTAGCGTCAGGCGCAAAGCGGCTCGTGTACATCGAGCCGTACCCGAAAAGCCAGGTCGCGCGGCTCTTCCGCGACTCCATCGCGCTCGAAAGTGCCGCGCCGGGAAAGGTTCTCTTCGAGCCGTTCGTCGGGATCGCGCCCCCACGGTTTCGAGACTTCTTTCAGATGCCGGCTCGAAAAGACGACAGTGGCCGTATCATCTCCTGGGATGAGATCAAACGGTCTGCCCTCCCGAACATCGAAAGCGATCCCCGGTCGTACATCCGAAGCGAACGAGTTGCCGTCGAGGAACTCGGCAAGGCTTTGGCAGATCAAGGTGTGACGTTTCGAGAGACCTCTACGACGAAAGCGAGTGCAACGTGACCATCGCGGAAAAGATGAAAGCAGTCATCGAGCGAGCCAGCCGCAACACTACCGAGCAAGGGTGGTCGCAGCGACTCGACAACGCACCGCAGCCAGAACCGTGGCGTCGAACGTCGACTACGCAGCCAAAGCACGAGACTCCGAAACAGCGCTGACGGCACCGGGGCGGCTCGGCGGTCGGCCCGAAGATCGGTTCACCGTTTCCGGCCAGCACCTGCGGTCAGATTGTAGATCGTGCCGTCGGACAATGCGCGTGACCAGAAAGCACGAGCCCCACGTGTTCGACGGTGCAGTGCGTCGCGCCCACGTGCGTTGACAGCGCCAGCCGGGCTGGAACGTCGCGCGACCAATCGTCATTGCGCCGAGGTTCACGAGATCGAAGCGGCCGAGGTCGAACACGCGCGTTTCGTCGGGATGCTCAATCGCTTGAGTAGAACGTCCATTATGGTAGCGCAGTGTAAACGTCGTTGGCCCGACTCCCCGTTCTCAGCACACCTCAGTTCACGGGCCGCATCCGCTCGTTCTCTCTCGGCGGCAAAAACCGATCGCGGTCGAACGGCGGCGTTTCTTGCCGCGGCAGCACCTCGTTGAATCGACGCCGCCAGTCTTCACGAGTCACTTCGTCAGCGTAGAAACGAAGGTAGATCTCGTTCTCCTCTTCGCTTCCCGAACCGATCGGCGAGAAGTTCCAATGGCCGCCGCACGCGCCCGGAAGAAGAAGCTCCGCCGTGAGCACCTCGGAAACCATCCACCGATACAGCTCACGATCGCTGAGGTGATCCGTCGAATCGAGGATCACGCCCAGGGATGCGAGGCCCTCGATCGCTTCCCACAGTTTTGTGTGCAACGCCCCATCGTCGAGCGTCGCGTCATCCATCGGAAACTCCATTCCGCGTTTTCGCAGCGCGTCGATGGGCCGTTCTCCGGGTTCGTCGCCTTCGAGAAATCGATCCAACCGTTCCAGCTCGGCGATGATGTCTGCTTCGTCTTCCATGGCTTCTCCTTGACCCGAGGCTCCCTCGGTTTCGAAGGAAGGTCAAGAAGTTCTACTCAAGGTGGAAATGTCGAAAAGCCCGCTCGAGGAATGCGGCGCCGCTGAGATTTGCTCGTGCGACTCACACAACCTGCAGCGATACAGTCAAACCGCGCCTGTGTCTAACTGTCGCTCCTCGAGCTCCGCACCGATCCCGTCGACCGTGACTCCCATACGGGCCACATTTGCTGCGAGCGCTTCATCAGTTCGCAAGAATTCCTGCAGCAACTCGAGAGGCGTGACCTCGCAACTCACGTCTCGTCGCGCCAATTCCGCGAGCAACTCGCTGACGCCCTCCTGCATCGGCAAGCGACGAACGCTGGCGAGGTGTTCGCGCGAGCCCATTTCAAAGCCACGCTCGGCGAGCTGCGCGCGAATCGCCTGAATGCACTGATCTAACGAAACGGAGCCCGCACGATCGACCTCCGCTACGAATTCTGGATACGCAACAAGGCCGCGCTGACAGTAGTTTATGACCGACGCGGCTCGTATCAATGAACTGACGATCCGATGCCGCATAACCACGGGTTCGCCAGCATATCGCGCGGCTGACAAGGCCCAGAACAGCGCCTGTTTGCTTTCAGTGCAAAATCGTCGCTGATTCATCGATGTCCGTCTTTCTACGCAACAATTGTTGTGTGTCGCCCAGCGCCGACAAAAGCTCGTTTCTCTCTGAAGAACCTCCTGAGACCAAACACCGAGTCCACACCATTTCCAGCACTCGTCGTGCGCAAGGCCATTCGCAGGCGACGTTCGCGATCCGCGACCGCGCGGGTGGCACGGCGTTCGGGCGGAAGCGATGCGATTCCTTCCAGCGCGGCCTGGTACGCCTCGCGCGCTTCGGATGCGCGTCCGGCGCACATCAGGAGGTCACCGCGCAGTTCCAGCCACATCTCGTTGCGCGGTGCGATGGCCATGGCGGCATCGATTCGGCGTAATGCTCCGTCCATGTTTTCGCGGTGCACTTCGATGTCGATTGCGGTGAGTTGGAGCGTGACCACGGGGCCGAGGCGCGTGAGGAGCTCGTCGAGGCCGCGGAGAGCTTCTTCGGCTTTGCCCGCGGCGAGGAACGCTTGCGCGCGCTCGATTCCGATGTCGGGATCCGGGACGTTGCGGAGAGCTGCGGTGTACTCGATCGCGGCTTCGGATGATCGGCCTGCGCGCACGAGTGCGCGTGCGAGGGCGGTGCGGCCTTCAGGATCATTCGGCTCCGCCGCGACATAGCGCTGCAATGCGCCGATGGCGTCGGAGGTGCGGCCCGCGGCCATCCAGAGCAGTCCGCGGCCGAGGTCGACGGAATGGAGGTGGGGATCGAGAGCGGCGGCCCGATCGTAGTCGCGCGACGCGAGCTCGAACTGTTGGTGCAGCCGGTAGAGCTCACCGCGTTGCAGATGGAGCGCGGCATTGGCCGGATCGGCTTGGATCCGCTTTGTCATCTCGACGATCTGGTCGTGCAGACCTTCGTGGGCAAAGAGTGGCACCGAGAGAACGAGCAGCATGATGCGCAGAAGGCGTGTCATTCGACGCGGCTCCGCAGTTCCTGGAAATGAACCGATTTGACGGGCACTCCTGCAGCGATGCTGTCGGTATAGACGCCGCTGGACGCGCCGAGCGCGGACAACGCCTCGGCCAGCGCGGCGCGTAGCTCGTTGATGTGCGCGGCCGCGATCGTCGTGCCTGGCGATGCTGCGCCGCTGAACGATGCCGCTGGCAAACCGGCGAGCGTGCGAACTGCGTTCACCGAGGCTCTCAGTTCGGCGAGGTGGGCTGCGCGGATGGGGGTCACCGCGGGAACGAGAGGATCGTCGGTGAAGGGAATCGTCGTCGCCAGATCGGCGGCCGAGGGGACGGACGAGCCGGCGCTGTTGGTCGCGAGGACGCGGTACAGATAGGAGACGCCTGACGAGGCGGTGCTGTCCACGAACACGTTGGTTGCCGATGCGCCGACCGGAACGAAGGCGGTGCCCGTTCCGCGCCTCTCGATCTGATAGCCCGTCGCGGTCGCGGCGATCGTCCAATGAATCGTCACCTCCGTCGCGCCGGTTGCGCGCGCATTCACGTCGGTGGGTGCGGCTGGAGTGCCTTTGACGATCGTGAAGGAATCGTCGATCGCGCCCGTTTCGCGAATGAACTTCACGTCGAGCCGATTGCCGGTGACGTCGAGCACCAGCGATCCAAGATTGCTCATGGAGATGAACATCGCCGGATGATTCAGCGAGCCCGCCGCAATCTGTCCGGAGCTGCCGGCAACGGCATAAACCGCTCCGTTGTGCGGACCGGTCACCTTGCGATACGGGCCGGTGTCTTCGGGACGGCCGCTGCCGCCATCCTTCTTCATCGAGCTGACGAACTGCGTCGAAAGGCCGTAATGGCTGTCGATGAGATAGGACCGCTCATACGAATGACTGTGGCCGCTCAGGACGAGATCGACTCCGTAGTCTTCGAGGATCGGCAAGGCATTCTGGCGCATCTCCCGGAGCTCGATCTCGACGTCGGAATCGTGCGAGCCCTTGCTGTACGGCGGGTGATGCCAGAACGCGATGATCCACGACTTCGTCGTCGCGGCGAGATCGTTCTGCAGCCATGTCAGCATCGGTCCCGTCGAGGAGCGAGAGGACGTCATCGAGTCGAGGCAGACGAAGTGGATGTTCGCGTAGTCGAACGAGTAGTACTTCTCGGTGCCCGAGGCCACGCCGCCTGCTTCAGCGCCTGCAGGCAACGAGAAGATCTGCAAGTAGGGAAGCGTTGGCGGAACGGTCGTGGCCTGCGCGGTGTCGTGATTGCCGATGGTTGGCCAGAGCACCGACTGGCGCAGCATGGTGGGATACATGTCGAACACCGCGCGCTGATAATCGGCGTCCGTTCCGTCGACGTACGCGTTGTCGCCGAGCATCAGCCAGAGATTGGTCGGCACGTTGCCGGTGAACGTGTAGTAAGCGTCGCGCACCGCGATAGCGTTGCTGTTCGCCGTGCCCGAGTCGCCCAGGACCCAGACCCGCGTGGTCCCCGTTGCATTCGACAGAGGCGCAGTCACGAAGAAGTACGACTCGTCACCCGCCAGCACGCCGGCCGTGGTTCCGATCGAGTAGAAATGTGTCGTCGATGCCGAGAGCCCGGTCAATAGGATCTCGTGCTCGGTCGTGATCGCCGCGTCGTCCGCGGTGAGATCGAGATTCGCGGCGGTCGTGCCGTAACGCACGCGGCTGTCCGTCGCCTTGCTCGTTCGCCAGCGAATGCGAACGCAGGAAGGTGTGCCGCTCTGCAGGTACGGCCCGCGCGTGATGACGACCGGCGTCCCGATGAGCTCGAGATCGAAGCTCACGTCGCTGCTGGTCGGACTCACCTGATGGATCTCGACCGCAAGGACGTTCGTCCCAGCCACGAGCAGCGACGGATCGATCTGCGCCGTCGTGAACGTCGTTTCGGCGGAAGACACGATGGAGGTGGAGGCGAGCGTCGACGACGCAATCGCGCCCGACGGCATGTTGCTTCGCCACACCTCTGTTCCGTTCAAGTAGACGACGGCGCCGTCGTCTCGAAGCGTCCGCAGCGTGAGTCCGCCGACGGCGGCGGGATCGGCGATGGTGAAAGTGCGCCGAAAATACGTCGTGATGAATTTCTGGCTGGCGTTGGGACCGTACGAGGTCACCGTCGCTTCGTCGCCGTCACCGTAGCCGAGTTGCGCTGCGCCGATCGCCCACGCACTTGCGTCGAAGGTCAGGCCGCGCCACGCGCTGCCCTGGTCGGTGCCGTCATCGCGATACGCCCACGTCGCACCCGTCGGAATGAGCGTGACGTCGGCGAACGCCGCTGGACAGATCAGCAGCGTGAATGCGATGACGCGCAGAACGCGACGGACGAAGAGCGAAATCACAGGTTGAAACGCACTCTCCACCCGCCGTCGACCCGGACATGTGATTCAGGACACAAGAGCAAGACAAACTGCAACGGCTGAGAGCGTACCGCGTGAGTGGAGGGCGGGCTTAATAGCCCGCCGATTTTGAGCGGGTGTGAACCACATCGATTTTCCGGATCGCGCCTGCCGCCCACCCAAAAGCGGCGGGCTATTAAGCCCGCCCTCCTCCGTCGTCAATGCGGGGACACGCCGTTCCGGATTAGTACCGCCAGTCGCTCACACGCTTCCGTATCGCCGTGGTCGCAGGCGTGCTTGTAGTAGCCGGCAGCGCGAGTCTTGTCGGCGGGAACGCCGTCGCCGTTGTCATAAAGAACGGCGAGGTTGTAGCAGCCGAAGGTGTCGTCGCCCGCACACCCGCGCTCGAGGAGTGCCAGGCCGCGAGATTGGTCGCGCGGGAATTCCTTGCCGAAGAGCATGAGGGTGCCGGCGAGGGAGCAGGAGCGGGCGATGTTGCCGGCGTCTTCGTCGTCGACCGGTTCTCGATCACAGACCTCGCGAAAGAGCTGGAGCGCGCGGCGTGGATCGGCGGTCACGCCGATTCCGTCGCGATAGAAACGACCGAGGTTGACGCACCCGAGGTTGTTCGGCGCCGCGCAACTGCTGCCGCAGCATCCGAGTTTGTAAAGCCGGACCGCTTCTCCTAAATCCTTCGGAACACCTTCACCGCGCTCATAGACGAATCCGAGATTCGTACAGGCGAGGGAATTGCCGGCCTCGCATGCCTGCTCGTACGCCGCGGCTCCTTCTTTCGTGTTGCCCAGCTTCAGCGCGAGCAGGTAGCAGCCCGGTCCGTCGCCGAGCTCGCAGGCGCGTTGCAGGAGGTCGGTCGTTTGACCGTGCGCTTGCGCCAATGCCGTGCAGGCGGCGCCGTCGCCGTTGCGGCATGCGTTCGCATCGACGCTCCGGGCAGGCTCGAATCGTTTCGTATCGCCGAGGTAGAGATCGAAGCCGATCGTATCCGCGCCGCGACGGATCGTGAAATGGATCTTGTCGCAACCGTGTCCGGCCATGGCCTTGCGAAAATCGCAGACGTTCTGGATGAGCGCACCGCCGACCGCCTGGATCACATCGCCGGCCTCGACGCCTCCCGCCTTCGCCGGGGAACGCGGCGGCACGACTCTCACCAAAGCTCCTGCGACATAGTCCGGAATGGCCCGGTCGCGGCGCATCGCCGGAGAGAGGTCGGTGACTTCCACGCCGAGGGTCCCGATGCGGCAAGGGAGCGGCGCGTTCAACGCCAGAAGAAGAAACGTCACGACGAACGGCATCGGCACATGCTACGACGTGAGCGCCGCTCCGGTCAGCAGGACTGGAGCGTTCACGCGCCGATTCTTCGGCCGTGGCCCCCGTTCTCGAATTCTTTCGCTCTCCTATCAAAAGACAGGACTGACTCGCATCGCGTTCGGTATCGGGTCGCCAAACGCGACGGGAACGTTCGTCCGAGGCCGCTCGCGAATCCTCGCGAGCGCATGCACAACCCCTTTGCCCACAGGAGGAAAGAACCTTGGCTACTTCAATCGCTCGTCGTTTCTCACACGTCGTCTGGATGCTACTCGCACTGTGCGTACCGACCTTGATGCAGGCGGGCCTGCCAGAGCCACCGCCGCCACCGCCGGCGAAATTCTATTCGTATTGGCAACTGGCCGAGAACCAGCCCAGTATCCGACAAGGCGGACGCGCGAATACGATCGCCGTTCATCCGAACGACAACACACAGATGCTGGTCGCTTCGGAGACCGGCGGTCTGTTCAAGAGCGTCGACCACGGTGCGCACTGGAGTCACGTCGACAGTCTGCCGGTGTACTTCACGGAAGCGGTCGCCTATCTCCCTTCGAATCCGAATGTGCTGCTCGTAACGGCACAGGCCGATTTCAAGTCGAACAACGGCGGTGGCGTCTGGCGCAGCGAGAACGGTGGAGCGACCTGGCGCCAGATGCCGTTGATGAATCCCAGTCCCACGAGACGACTCAGCGCGTATGAGATTTCGATTCGCTCCAATGACGGCTCTATCTTCGTCGCCACGTCCGAGGGAGTGTTCAATAGTGTCGACACGGGATTGACGTGGACTTCTTCGAACGTCTTTCCCGGCAGCCCCAATCCCATCGTGGTTTCTGTCGTGGCTGCGCCCGGGATGCTTCTGGCAGCGGGGCCGGGCGGCGTCCGGCGATGGGACACCAGCACTACGCCGCCGCGATGGAGGGTGCCTGCGACGCCTCTCGGACCTGTGAGAGACATGCACGCGCTCGGTCTGTCACCGTTATCGGCATCGCACGCATATCTCGTCGATGCGACGAGCATGCTGCTGCGCACGGAAGACGGCGGCGTGACGTGGGCACAGATCGCCTCTGCGCCGGCACGCCCGGACAATAATTGCGGCGGCATTTCTTTCATCAAGACGGTTCAGCACACCGTCGTCGGTTTCCGTCATCTCGACCTCTACTTTGGAAACCGCTGCGACCTTCATCATCTCGATGCCAGCGTGAATATCGCGGGAACATCCGCGAACTACTCCGGAACGTGGCAGCCGACAGTGATCGATCATCGCGATACGCGCGATCTCGCGTTCAATGGCAACCAGCCCGTGCTCCTTGGAACGGATGGCGGCCTTCACGCGACGAACGATGGCGGAGTCACCTGGAGCTTCATCGGTGGCGGAAGAGAAGGCGGGTACAACGCGCTGCAGGTCACTGAAGTCCGAGGCCAGGCCGTCGGACCCATCGGGACCCCGCCGACTACGGATCTCTATTTCGGCACGCAGGACAATAATCTCTGGTCGTCGAATATCTTCAACAACATCTTCAGAGCTGAGGGATCGGAAGGTGCTTACATCGAGGCCGAGCGCCGGGTCGCATTCGAAAAGGATTCAGAGATCGAGTTCTGGGCCTGCGGGAATTGCGTAAACAAGGTTTCCGAACGGCATTTCGCGAATACGGCACTGTGGAAACAGCCGCCAACTCCGGACGGTTCACCGGCGATCATTCGCCGCTCGATGTTCGTCCAGCCCGTACAAGCCTCGGCGAACCTCAGTGCAGGACTGGCGCTGACGGAGGACTCCGGCGCGCACTGGCGACAATTCGCGGCTTTTACAGAGCGGACTCGGGACCTTCCCAAGCTTGCTCAATCCGGCGACGGTGATCCGTTCATGAGAACGATCGTCTATCAGGCCTACGGAACCGCCGAAACCGATCCCGACGTCAAAGAAATCAACAAATTGATGCGCATCCATAAACGCCTTTTCTCCACCGGGAACGGCACCGTCTTCTTCCCGGCGATGACTGGCTTTGGAGGATTGGGGATCAATCCGACGCAATTCGCCTTCTACCAGATCCTCGGCATCGACCCGGGCAATCCCTTCCACGTCATTGCACCCGACGTGGTCGGTCAGCGGATGATGGAGACTCGCAGTGGCGGCGAGACCTGGACCGAGATTCCCGGCTTGACCAATCTCGTGACCGACAACGGCCGGCTCCTGTTTCGAACGAATTTCATCTCGAATTGGCGCGGCGAGATCTTTCCCATTGTGACCGCGGTGAGCTTCTGTCCGCAGGATCCGAATCTCGTCCTGGTCGGAACCAGCGAAGGCGGGATTTTCCGTTCCAATGACAATGGCGCGACCTGGAAGAAAATCGAGGGCACCCAGCTCGCGACCTACATTACGTCGTTCTTCTGGGAGAGCGCGAACACCGTCCACGTATCGACGTACGGCCGTGGCCTCTGGAAGCTGAGAAACCGAAGAATCGCGGTGCTATCCGCTTTCGACGATCTCTGCGGCACGGCTTGCGAAGTCGTGTCGAACGATTCCGGTCCCGGCAGGCCGCCGTTCTCCGGCGGAATTCTCGTCTATGAAGGAACGGTGCTTGCCGCGCGAACCGACGGCAGTCAGCTCAAAGAAGTCTTCGTCACGCCGGGAAGTTCGGTCGCCTTCATCGGAGCTGAAGACGATCCACAATGGGACATTACGATCACCGAGACGGAAAGCGTGGATTCCAAGGAGCTCGCGTCGTTGCCGGCACCGCCAAAAGGCTGGATCACGAAGGGGCTGGTGTTTACGGACGGCGACAAGCTCACGGGAACGGTGTTCGGCGACGCGCAGATGACGTTGGTGCCACCCGCTTCCTCGGAAGATTTCGGAGGATCGACCGAGTCTCCGACCAAGGGAAGACCGTACATCCGGCTGACGGCAGCGGACTCCAGCGGCATGTTTCCGCATGAGACGTTCGAGCTCACGGCCACCGATTTCATCTCCGGCAAGTCGTACGAGGTGCTTATCGACGGCGAAGCGACCAAGAGCGCAGTGACCGCGGACCGCGTCGGATCCTTCAGCGCGAAATTGTCGGCGCCCGAAGATTTCGGCTATCACGTGGTGGAGGTTCGCGCGGCCGGCGAAGGCGAAGCGGTGATCCAGGCTTCGATGTTTCTCGTCAAACACGGCGACTAGGCCGGGCCGGCGGCGTTGGGGGCCACAAGGCTGGCCTCACGCGCGGGTGGTCCGAGGCGTCGGTCCGGGTGCCTCTCGCGCTGCGGTTTTGACGAGCAACGTTGCACGCCGTCCGGTCGAAAGGCCGGGCGGCGTTTTTGTTTAGGAGTGCGGTGGCAAAGCCACCACGGCCGCATCGATACCGATGCAGTGAAAGGAGGGCCGGCTTATAGCCCGCCGACTCTGGTCGGGCGTAGGACATCTCATGCACTGTCCCCTCCGCCCAAAAGAACCGGCGGGCTATAAGCCCGCCCTTCTCGGGAAGCAATCCGCGGACGGCGGCGCTCCGCTGCGATCGCGATGCGCAAACGCGCGCGATTCTTCTACTTCTTCGCCACCAGCAACCGGAGCTCGTGCGCGATGCCGCGCAGGCCGAGTCGGTCGACCTCGGGCAACATCTCGGCCACCAATTTCTCCAGCGCGCGGCGGTCACCGGCTCCGCGGAGTGCGTCGGCGAGGTGGGCTTGCTGCTCGATCACGAGCCCGCGTGTGTTCCATTGCTCGGCCATGCGCACGGTCTGGTGGCGGATCTCGATGGCGCGTTTCCAGTCGCCCGAGGCGGCGGCGACGCGCGCCTCGAGGCTGAGGAACGTGAACCGCGCGTTCGTTGAGCCATCCTCCTCGGCCGCTTTGCGCAGAACGGCGAGTCGCGCATTCGCCGCGGCGACGTCGCCTTGCTTCGCATCCGCCCAGGCCAGCACGCCCTCGACCTCCGCCGCGGCACGCAGGTCGCCGCCCGCTTTGAAGGCCTCGATCGATTCGCGTGCGCGCGCCTCCGCGGCGTTGGGTCGATCGGCGGCGAGCTCGAGCCATGCGAGATCCGAGAGATAGTTGCCGATTGCCAGCGGCACGCCGGCGCGACGTGCCTTCTGGAGGGCCATGGTGTAGCGCTCGCGCGCGAGGTCGAGATCGCCTCTCGTCTGCTCGAGGTAGCCGCGAGAACTATCGATCGTCGCGCTGGCGAGCTGGGTGCCGACGCGTCGCGCCAGGCCCTCCGCTTCGACGAGATACGCCTCGGCCTGTTCGAGATCGACGCGTTCGATGGCCACGATCGCCAGATTGCCGAGGGTCGACATCAGGACCTGCCGGTTCCCGGAATCGCGCAACGCTTTCAACGTCGGCTCGGTGCTGGCTTCGACCGCGGTCTCATCATCGGCCCAGTTGAGAAGCGTGAGCCGCTGCGAGAGACCGTAGCCTTCCGTCCAGCGATCGCCAATCCGGCGCGCGTCCGCGAGCGCCGCGTCGACGCTCTTGATTCCTTCCGCGAGCTCACCGCGCCTGCCCGCCTGCAATGCGAGCAGGATGCGGGCCGTGATCTGACCGCGCTCGTCTCCCGCCGCGCGAAATCCGGCGAGTGCGGCTTCGAGTGTCTGGGTCGTCTCTTCGTTGCTCGCGATTCGGAGCAGCACGGTACCGAGTGCGAGTTGCGCCGCGGCGCTCTCGCGTGCGAAACCCGCGGCAGCGTCGCGTTTCGCGAGCGACTCCAGCGCGCGCTTCGCTTCCTCCCGGCGGTCGAGACGACCGATCGCCTCGGCATGCACCCGTTCCGCGCGCAGACCGAGCGCAATGTCGCCGAGCTTCTGCGCACGCTCTCTCGCGCACGCCGCCGCAGCCGCCGCGCGCTGATACTCGGAATGCTGTTGCGCCACTTCCGCTTCCTGCAGGTCGATGCGCGGATCGCCGTTCGAATCCGCTGCGCCGGAATGCGTCGCCGGCAACTGGCGCAGGCGCCCGACGACGTTGTCCGCGGCTTCGGTTCGCCCGGAAACAACGAGCGCGTTCACGAGCGCGAGGCCGATGTCGACGCGCTCCGGCTGGCGCACGAACGACTCTTCGAGCGCGGGAATCGCCCTCGCCCAATCGTAGTTCGCCACGAGTGCTGCCGCGCGCATGCGATCGACTTCATCGCGCGGCAGATGGGCGTCGCGCGTTGCGATCAAACTGCCGGCGCGCCGCGCGGCCTCCGCGGCGCGACCGACTTCGCCGCGGGCACTCTCCGCGCGTGCCACGCCGTCCCACGCCAACGCCTCGCCCGGCAACTGTCCGCGCGATGACGCGGCCGCTCGATGAAAACTGTCGCGCGCCGCGGCGGCGTCGAAATGCTCCAGCTTCTCCGCACCGTCACGCAGCCATCGGCGCGTCTCGCGATCGACGCCATCCGTCGTGTCATAGATGGCAAGCTCGTTCGATCGATTCGAATTCGCCGCGCGCCAGGGATTGCCCAGTTGCTGAAACGCAAGGAGCGAGACCGCCGCGATCACCGCCGCGGCGGCGACGCGGTGACGGCGAAGGAACTTGCCGATCCGGTAGATCCGATTGCCGCGCCGCGCGGCGACGGGCCGGCCGGCGAGGACGCGACGCAGATCGTCCGCCAGCGCCGCGGCGGACGCGTAGCGACCCTCGGGCTCTTTGCGCAGCGCCTTGAGCACCACGGCATCGAGATCGCCCTTCAGCGTGCTGCGCCATCGCGCGACCTCCGCGCGACGTTTCGCCGTCGTCGAAGCCTGGGTGGTTGCAAGGCGCGCGAAGGCGTCCGACGGAGGCTCTGGATCGGCGTCATCCCCGTTTCCGAAAGGGCGTTCATACAGCCGATACGGAATCGTGTCCGCGAGCAGCTCGTAGAGAACGACACCCAGCGAGTAGATATCGGAGGCGGAGGTGATGCGGCCGCCGCGCATCTGTTCCGGACTGGCATACGCCGGCGTCATCGCCCGCTCCAGAGTGAGCGTCTCGTCGTCGTCGGCGGCGATCAGTTTCGCGATCCCGAAGTCGAGCAGCTTGGCCTCGCCGCGCGCGGAGACGAGGATGTTCGCCGGCTTGAGATCGCGATGCACGATCGCGTGCTCGTGCGCGTAGCTCACGGCATCGAGCACCGAGAGAAAAAGCTCGATGCGCGCATGAATCGGCATGAGGCGCGAGCGGCAGTGCTCGACGATCGACTCGCCCTCGACGTGCTCCATCGCCAGGTAGGGCTGGCCGAGGGAAGTCACGCCCGTGTCGTAGAGGCGCGCGATGCCGGCATGTTCGAGACGCGCGAGGATGCGCTGCTCTTCGCGGACGCGCCCCCACGAGGCGGAATCGACCACCGACTCGACGATCTTCAGCGCGACCGGACGCGTGAAGTCGGAGCGCTCTTGATCGGCGAGATACACCGAGGCACTGCCGCCGCGGCCGATGCGCCGCTGCACGCTGAAGCCGGGGATGACCGGGAGCGGCGGCTCACTCCATTCGGCGACGAGCAGCGTGGTGCTGTCGAGCGTCGTCTCCTCGGAATCGACATGCATGAGCAGCGCACGCAACTCCTCTTCGAGCGCGCGATCGTCTTCCGTCGCGCGTACGATCGCCGCATCGCGCTCCGCGGCGGGCAGTTCCACGATGCGATCGAAGAGCTCGCGCAGTCGATCGAAGAATCGCTGCGAATGGCGGACGCCGGAGACCGTGGGATCGCTCACACGCCGCCGGCCTCCGTCGACGGGTCGTCGCGCAACCGATGGAGCAGCCACGCGCGCGCGAACGCCCAGTCGCGCTTGGCCGTTCGCGGCGAGCAGGCGAGGATCCCGGCGATTTCCTCGATCTTGAGGCCGCCGAAGAAACGCAGCTCGACGAGACGGGAAAGCCGCGGCTCTTCCGCGGCGAGTTGATCGAGCGCGCGGTCGAGGTCGATCAGCTCCGCGGCATCCATCGCCGGAGCCACGCCCTCATGCAGTCCCTCGGCAAGCTGCACCTTTGGCGCATCGGCGCCCCGCTTCTGCGCCATCTTCGCCCGCGCGTGGTCCACCAGTACGCGTCGCATGATCCTTGATGCAATAGCGAAAAAATGCGCCCGATCGTGCCACGGCACATCGCCAAGACCCCGCAGACGGAGGTAAGCCTCGTTGGCCAGCGCGGTCGGCTGCAGCGTGTGACCGGGCTTCTCCGACCGCAAGTGCTTCGCGGCAATCGCCCGGAGCTCGGTGTAGACCATCGGCAGAAGCCGCTCCAGCGCGCCGTCGTCCCCCTGCTCCCAGGCGCGAAGAACCTCGGTAATCGCGAGGTCACGAACCTTTCCGCCCAACCTCGAGTCTGGTTTCTGGTCGATGACGGAATTCTACAGGAGGCCGGATTTTCACCGATCGGCTTTGCCATATCCCTGCGCACCAGGAGGATAATGAAGCATCCAAAAAAAAGAGAGTTCCGGGCTCGCTGGCGCCTTGCGCCGTGGCGTCGGTCAGCCGACGAGAGCGTCCTGAGGAGGTCGAATTGCGAAGACTGATCGTGAGTATCCTCATCATCGGAGCAACATGCCCAACGTTTGCCTTCGACGGTCACGAGCATGCGAGAGTCTCCGGCAATGCGTTCAGAATTGCGCGAGCTCACTGGCTTCGACACGCACCGCTGAGCGAAGCCGAATCGCGGACTTTGGATGAGTTCGACAACTCCGTCTCTCAATTTGGCTACGGCCAACTCGTGGTTTCGATCGACCACCGCATCGATCCGCTCAAGATCTTCGAAAAGGCCCTGCAGCGAGAACCGCTCCCCACGGATGTCAGTGATCTAGATCCTCGGGTTCTCAAGCGTGCCCTGGGCGTCGACTTGAGCGCGCTGCGGGCCGCGGCTTCGAATGAAACACACTTTCAATCGGAACTGACCACCAACCTTCGGCTTTGGCATTACTTCGCCGTACAAACCGCCACCTACGGAGAGAAATGCAATCCCGGCGAAAGATGCGGCAATCTCTTTCTAGCGCTAATGCTCAACAGCTTCGCCGATCATTACCTCGAAGATTTCTTCGTTCCTGGCCACATTCTCACGCCGCGCTACGGTCTTCATGATGCTGTTGCATTGGCTATGCATGATCAGTTCAATATCATCGGAACGGCCTTTATACTCGACAGGGAAGCGATTAAGCGTGATCTCGCGCCCCTTCTCGACGATGTTCCCAATGATGTGCTCGAAAGCATCCATGCATCTCCCGAGCTCATCAGAGCATTTCGTAGCGGCGATCTTGGCGATCTGACGATGTGGGGTGACAGCAATCTAAAGCGATCTCCAACCGAAGAGTTGTTGATCACCCTCGTTGTGTCGCGTTCCATCCTGGATATATTCGAGTCCTATGAAACGAGCGAGCCTGTCAATCACCTTTCAAACATTCAATTCGTGAATTCACGTCTTCGGCAGTTTGGGAAACGGGACGTTTCCTATGGGTACGCACAAGCCGTCCTTCCTTATGGCTATCATACGGTGCCGGAATCGTTCCCATCACACTTGTGGTTTCCGAGCGTCGTCGAGCTTTACGCCGGGCCGACGACACTCTCTTCCGAAGGCCGCGTTAGCTCGAGGCTCGAGTTCGGAGCCGACAAACTGGTCGTCGGCGTGCCTCCATTCTGGCCCGATACCCACCACTACCTCGATCTGCCTGGCGAAAAGGACTACCTGCTTTATCCCAGCCCAGTGCAGTTCGGCCTGACTCTTGGTGTTTCATTCGCGTACAACGGAAACGAAACCGTCTACGGACCACACAGCCGGCTCATCATCGCATTCCCAATGATTCACAGTCAGATCGGCATTGAAGGCGATCTGAAGCGGTACGAATTGCACAAAGGACGATCAGAAACCGCTGGCTCTTACGGAATCCGGTTTCAAACGGGATTCAGTCTCCTGTCATTGCACCTCGGCGTCGCGCGCGATCACGTTTTCGCGGATGGCGATCTCCGTCCAGCAACCGCAATCCATGCTGCAATCGGCTTCAGCGGACCGGCACTCAAATTGCCGCTCATCGGCCGCGTGGAACGGCGGAGACTCGAGCGCGATCGCAACGCCTACTATTCAAAGAACCAATACGACTAAGTCGGATCTCGCGCGCATGTGAGGTGGGAGAGCCGCGGTTCTATCGTCGACAGATGATCGAGCGCGCGAGCGAAGCGAGTGCGGTTCTGTGTGACGGGCCGCCGCCCTCGACGGCCGGTTCTACGGTCCATGTTCACGTCATTCTGAGTCGGAGGGAGCCCCCGAGCGGCGTGCCGCGACGGGGCGGAGCGCGACGAAGAATCTCAAGTTGCGATGAGCGGCGCCGAGGCCATGCTTTTCGTAACCTGAACTACTACTTCCGAGAATCGTCGCGTGGCGCGGCGATTTCATGAACGCCGGAGGCGTTGCGACATTAACCGGTGGCAAACGCCGAAGGCGTGCCGCCACCGGAATTGAGGCGCATTCATTTTCGACCCCGGCGGGGTCGCGGACGCTCCGGCACTCCTGCCGGAGTGCATTTTCAAACACGACGAACCGGTGGCGGCGCGCCTTGCGGCGCTTGCCACCGGCTATGGTCCGTGACGCCTCCGGCGTATTGGCTGCGGCTTGGGCGTTAGGATCCTTCGCTCACACCCATCCGACTGACCTCGCTCCGGATGACGGAGGTCGGGAAGATCTTGCAATTAGTAGTACAGAACCGCACTCGCTTCGCTCGTCTCCCCGAGTCACGGCTCGAAGTGGCATCGTGCGTGCGACAATCTCCCCACCTCATGCGCATCCTCCTTCAAACCACCATCCCCACCACACCCGACGATTGGTCGATCGAGCGCTTCTCGATGCTGCATCGTCTGCTCGCTGAATCAGGGCACGAGGTGACGAGCCGGGACAAGGGCGAGAGTTTGGAGACGATCGATCGTTCTGGATTCGATCAGATCTGGCTCTTCGCCGTGGACACAGGTCAGGGCATCGATGAGGGGGAGTGCGCGGCGCTGACGCGGTTTCGTCAAAGCGGACGCGGGATGCTGGTCACGCGGGACCATCAGGATCTCGGGTCGTCGGTCTGCAACATCGGCGGCATCGGTGCGGCGCATCAATTTCACTCGAAGAATCTCGACCCCGATCCAGCGCGGCAGGCACGCGACGACCGGCAGGCGATGGACATCGACTGGCCGAACTATCACTCGGGACAGAACGGCGAGTATCAGCGGATTCACATTCGCGGAGACCTCCATCCCCTGCTGCGTCGCGCGGATGGCTCGGGGATCGAATGGTTCCCTGCGCATCCGCACGAAGGCTCCGTCGGCGCACCCGCGGGCGACGAACAGGCGCGCGTCATCGCGACAGGAACCAGCACGACCACGGGCCGCGATTTCAATCTGCTCGTCGCGCTCGAGGGCGACGAAAAGAACGGCCGTGGCATCGCCGAGTCGAGCTTCCATCATCTCTGCGACTACAACTGGGACCCGCGCTCCGGCGCGCCGTCGTTTGTCGTCGACCCGCCCAGCGATGACGTGATCCGCGATCCGCGACGACTGGAGGACGTGAAGACCTACGTCCGAAATGCGGCGCGATGGCTGGGTCGCTAGCCAGGCCGCGAGCACACGAGCCATCTTCGGCGGAGCGGAGCGCAGGCTTCGAGCTGTCGGACCGTTGGCTTCCAGCCGGCTGGCCATCCTCGGCGAGGCAGGAATCGGCAAGACCGCGCTGCTCGAGGAGCTGGCGCGGCAGGCCGACGATCGGATGCGCGTGATCTGGGCCGGTTGCGAGGCGCTCTTCACGCCGCGGCCCCTCGGGCCGCTGCACGACATCGCGCCGCAGTTGCAGATCGATCCCGACGCGACGCGCGAACAACTCTTTCCCGCGGCTCTCGCGGCGGCGCAACGCGTTCCGACGCTGCTGGTGATGGAGGACGTTCACTGGGCCGATCACGCGACGCTCGATCTCCTCAAGTACTTCTCACGGCGCATCGCGCGCACGCGACTCCTTCTGGCGCTCAGCTATCGCGACGACGAGATCGGACCGCGACACCCGTTGATCACGCTCCTCGGTGAAGCGATGTCGCTCCGTCGCATCCCGCTCGCGCGGTTGTCGCGTGAAGCCGTGGAGCGACTCGCCGCTGGCCGCACCGGAGTCTTCGAGTTGACCGGCGGCAATCCGTTCTACGTCACCGAGGTTCTCGCCAGTGAATCCGCGGCGATTCCGCCGATGGTGCGCGACGCCGTGCTCGCACGTGTCGCGAAGCTGACGCCGGAAGCGCGCCATGTCGTGGAGATCGCGTCGCTCATTCCGGGACGTGCGGAGATCGGACTGCTCGATGCGACCGATGAAGGAATCGAAGGAGCCGCGAGCCCTCCGCGCCTCCGCGTGAACCCGAATCCTCGTGCAACGAGCGCGATCAGCGCGATTGCTCGCGCAGCTCCTGAATGTGCACGGCCTTGATCGCCGTTCCGGCGATGGCGTTGTCGGTGTACGCGGCCGGAACCATGCCGAGAACCTGACGCGCCTCGGCGAGCGCGGTTCGCAGCGTGGCGAGATGGCTGGCTCTGATGAGCGTGCCGGCGTAGGTGACGTCGAAATTCACTGGAGCGAGGCTTGCGGTCGCTCGCAATGCGTTGATCGACAGAAGCAACTCGTCGAAGTGAACGCGGCGCACTTTGGTTTGTCCCGCAACGAGTGTGTCGTCGTTGAAGAGCATCGCCGAATCGACGTTCGAAAACTGCTCGACGCCGGAAACGATCGCCGAAACCCGGTACTCGTAGACCACGCCGCGTTGCGGCACGGTCGCGTCGAATTCGCCTTGCGGCGTCCAGCCACTCACAAGACCCCAGATCGATGTACCCGCAGGGCGGCGATAGAGCGATGACGACGTGGTGTTCGGCGGAAGCAGCGCACGAATCGAAATGCTGTTCTGCAGTCCGTGCGCCTCGATGACCGCGGGGAGATTGGCCATGACTGTCAGGGTCAGACCGAGATTCGCGCCGTTGAAGTTGGTGTCGCCCGAATAGACGGCGCTCACATCGTGCGTCCCGCGCTCGAGCGTCGCCGTTACCGTGCAACTTCCTACGCTCAGCGTTCCGCCGCCGTTGCTGACGGAGCAACTGCCGAGATTCGTCGCGCCGCGCATCAATTGGACGGTGCCGGTCGGACCGGCGAATCCGGCAGGACCGGTCATCGCGAACTGGAGCGAGTGCGCTGTGCCGAGGCGGACGCTCAAGGCGCCGCTCGAATTCGTCATCGAGGGCGTTGCCTTGACGGCGGTCACGAACTGGGGAGAGGACACGCTCGGCGGATAAGTGACGCTGCCGTGATAACTCGCGGTGAGCGTGTGCGGCCCGGTCGTCAATTGCACGGTGACCGGTGAGCCCGTGTAGTGATCGCTCTTCGCGCCATCCACGTCGAGCGTGTACCAGCCGAACGCGTCGAACGAAAACTGAACCGTATGCGCTTCGACGCTGAACGTGTACGGCGTCCCATAGATCGGGGCCTCGCTGGGAAGGACGAAGTTCGTCACCGTCGCCGTGGTCGTGACCTTCTGCACGATGCTCGGCGAAGTCGCCGCCGGCACGCTGGCGTTTCCGCTGAACTCCGCCGTCACCGTGTGATCGCCGAGTGCGAGACCGCTGACGTCGAGCGGAGATGAACCATTGCCATCGACGTCCGCAACTCCCAGGACCGTCGCTCCTTCGCGGAACGTAACGGTGCCTCGGGGAAGCGGCTGACTGGACGCGATTCCCGAGACCAGCGCGCGCAGCGGGGCGCTCTGTCCTTGCGTAATCACCGGCGAGAACGAGTAGAGAACGAGCTGCGTCGCACACGAGCCCTTCGCGGCGATGAAATCGCGGTACCCGCCGACCGCGAGATCGGACGTGCCATCGCTGTCGAAATCGGCCATGGCGGTCGAGTAGAAAATCCCCGAGCCGGCCTCCGCTTCCGGCACGTAATACGACGCCGAGTAGAACGATCCGTCGCCCTTTCCCATGAGGGCCATGACCAGACCGCTGTTCACCGACGACGCAACGAGGTCGACGTGATTGTCGCCGTTGACGTCGCGCGTGCGCACGGAAAAGAAGTCGCCGCTGGAGTGCGCGATCGCCGGCACCATCGTCGTCCGGGTGAAGGTCCTCGAAGCCCCGGGACGGAAGATGACGATGCTCGCCTGCGCGCCGGTATCTTCCCAGTTCGTCGCCACCAATTCCGGCCGGCCGTCCTCATCGAGATCCGCGGCTTCCAGATCGGTGGCGAAGTCGCGGTACGTCCCGTCCGGCACCGCGCCCGACTGCAGCGTGAGCGGCGCGGTGTAGCTGCCATCGCTGTTCTTGAAAACGACGCTGACGGTATTGGCATCGAAGTTCGAATACGCCACATCGACACGGCCATCGCCGTCGAAGTCTCCCGCCGCCACCGACCAGGGCGATGATCTCGTCGTGACGTTTCGCACGGTGGTGAAGTTCCCGTTGCCAACGCCGTGAAAGACGGTGAAGGTATCGCCGTTGATCGAGGTCGTGACCAGATCGAGGAACGCATCTCCATCCGCCGACACCGCCACGAGACGCGACCCCGGGAAGTCGAGCGACTTGCTGATCGGCGCATCGAAGCCGGTGCCATTGCCGAGCCTCACCAGCAGCGACCCGCCGGAGGTGGTCATGAGGATGTCGAGCCGGCCGTCGTTGTTCACGTCCGCGGTGATCATGTGAGAAACGCCGGTGGTGCCGAGACTCACCGGCACCTGGAAGGTTCCGTTCCCGACTCCCTTCCATGCGACGAGCGTAGCGCCGCCGCCGTTGTCCTGCGTCAGCCCGATGACGTCCGGCTTGTTGTCCTGGTCATAATCGACGGTCTCGAGATCGTAAATGCTCGACGTCGCATCGGTGCGACTCTGCTGGGTCGCGAAGACGAGGCTGGGACAGGAAGTGGTGGCGGACGCGGGAAGCGCGAGAAGCGCGCAGAACGCGGCTCCCGCAAGCAGGGACGTTGTTTTCATGGGCAGCGAACCTCGGACCTGATGGGTTATTACCACATTGCGGCGGAATCCGCTGCGTCGCAGCGAGACGGCGCGGAGCGCACTGCGGAGCGCAGGCATCCTGCCTGCCGGACCGCCGGCGTCTCGCCGGCTGGTGCGGCGGCGTCCCGCGCCGCCGCCCTGGTGCCAAGGCCGAACACGCGCTGATCTTCACTCCACGCGATCGCAAGAGAGTGCAGGCGCGGGACGCCTGCACCCCAGCCGGCTGGAAGCACGGCGGTCCGGCAGGCTCGAAGCCTGCGCTCCATTTCGCCTGCGCTCCGCTGCACGCGACTCCTCGCGCGGGATTGCATCGCCCAACCCCTTCCGCTATCCTCCGCTCCCGCCTCGAACGGAGGGGAATAGCATCAACACTCCCCCACGTTCGATGACGTTGCTGTTCAGGCTCTTAGCTCAGTTGGTAGAGCATCACCTTGACACGGTGGGGGTCAGCGGTTCGAGTCCGCTAGAGCCTACCAAACCGACCACCTCGAAACGCCGCCCGGAAACGGGCGGCGTTTTTGTTGGCCTCCGTAACTTTCCGCGCCCATCGCGGTTATACCTGTCACGAGCGATGCGTGACTGATGGATGAGCGTCTCCAGATCGAGGCGGTGCAGAACGACCCGAGTCGGTTCGGGGAATTGTATGAGGAGCACTTTCATCGCATCTACGCGTTCGTCGTGCGGCGGGTGCGCGATCGGAGCGCGGCGCAGGATGTGACCTCCGAGGTGTTTCATCAGGCGCTGGCGAATCTGAAGAGGTTCGAGTGGCGTGGGGTGCCGTTTTCGGCGTGGCTGTATCGCATCGCGTCGAATGCCGTTGCCGATCACGTGCAGCGAACGGCGCGCGAGTCGGGATCGGCGGGCGAAGAGAGCGATGCGGCGATGCCGGCGACGCTAACGACGCTGACGAGTGATGAGCTGGATCGGGTCGAAGAGCGGGCGATGCTCTTTCGCTCCGTGGAACAACTTCCCGCGGATCAACGCCGCGTGATCGTCATGCGCTTCGCGGAGGAGAAGAGCATCCGCGAGATCGCGGAGGAGCTGGGCCGCAGCGAAGGGGCAATCAAGCAGTTGCAGTTCCGCGGACTCACGAACCTGCGCGCACGGATGGGACAGAGCCATGGCTGAGCGAACTCTGATCGAACGGCTCGACGAAGCCATCGACGCGATCCTCGCCGGTCGTGTCGTCGCTCCAGCAAGCGGACTCGCGCTGGCCGATCCCGAGCTGGCCATGATGCTCGTGGCCGCGGCCGATCTGCGCGCGCTTCCCGATCCACGTTTCAAGGCGCGGCTGAAGGCAGAGCTCGTGCCGCAAACAGTCGCAACAGAAGAGGAGAAGACGATGACCGCAATGACGACGACGTCCGTGAAGCCGGGGTTCCATACCGTAACGCCTTATCTCATCGTGAACGGGGCGGCGCCGATGATCGAGTTCCTGCGCCAGGTGTTCGACGCCGAGGAGCGGATGCGCGTGCCGGATGCGACGGGTCGCGTGATGCACGCCGAGCTGCGTCTGGGGAACGCGATGCTCGAGCTCTCCGATGGCTCGGACGAGTTCGCGCCGATGCCCTCGGCGTTCCACGTCTATCTCGAAGACGCGGACGGCGCCTACGCACGTGCGATGGCCACGGGCGCGACGTCGCTCGAGGAGCCGGTGGATCAGCCGTACGGCGATCGCGAGGCCGGCTTCGCCGATCGCTTCGGCAATCAGTGGTGGGTCGCGACGCATCGCGAGGATGTGCCGGAGGAAGAGATGATGCGTCGTTTCGCGTCGCCGGTGCCGCTCCGGCAGATGCCCGGCGTCGGTCCCGCCCCGAAGGGGTACTGGACGGTGAACAGCGGAGCGCGCGTGCAGGGCGCGGCGCGGCTCATCGAGTTCCTCCGCGATGCGTTCCACGCCGATGTCGCGTCGAGCACGGAAGGTCCCGACGGCACGATCATGCACGCCGACGTGACGATCGGCGACTCGACGTACGAGGTGAGCGACGCGCGCGGACAGTACGGACCGATGCGATCGGCGGTGCATCTGTGGGTCGACGACGTCGATGCGGTCTACGCCCGCGCGATCGCGGCCGGCGCGACGACGATGCGGCCTCCGGCCGACGCGCCGTACGGCGAGCGCGGCGCGGCGATCGTCGATCCGGTGGGGAATCACTGGTTCATTGCGAAGGTGTTGTAGTTAGCGCGGCAGAAGGATTTCACGCGGAGACGCGGAGAAGACTCGGAACTCTCCTCCGCGATCTCCGCGTCTCCGCGTGAAACCTACTCCGCCGGTCGCGCGAACAAGAACCCTTGCCCGAATTCGCAGCCGAGGGATTGCAGGAGCGCGTGCTGCTCGGCGGTCTCGATGCCCTCGGCGATCACATCGATCGAGAGGCTGCGGCCGAGGGCGATGATGGAGCGGATGATCTCGACGTTTTTGCGCTCGCGGGTTGCGTCGCGCACGAACGAGGCATCGATCTTGAGGCCGTCGATCGGGAAGCGGTGCAGATAGCTCAGGGATGAGTAGCCGGTGCCGAAGTCGTCGAGGAGGACGCGGCAGCCGATTGCGCGCAGGTCGTTCATCATCCCCAGCGCGGCCTCGGGTTGCTGCATGATCGCCGTCTCCGTGACCTCGATGTGCAGGCGCTCCGGCGGCAGGCCGCATTGCGCGAGCACGCCGCGAACGTCGTCGAGGAGATCGCCCTGCGTGAAGTGACGGCTGGAGATGTTGACGGTCACGTAGTGCGGCGCCCATTTCGTCGCGCGGGCGCAGGCGGCGCCGAGGACCATCTGATCGATGGCCACGACGAAGCCCGATTCTTCCGCGAGCGGCACGAACTCCGCGGGTGACGTGAGTCCGCGGACCGGATGGCGCCAGCGGACGAGCGCTTCGTAGCCGACGACGTCTCCCGATCCGAGGCGGACGATGGGCTGATAGAACGCGATGAGCTCATCGCGTTCGAGCGCGCGGCGCAGGTCGGTCTCGAGTTGTAATCGCGCGACCGCTTCCGCGCGCATGGTGGCGTCGAAGATCTCGGAGCGCGATCGCCCCTGCGCCTTCGCGCGATACATCGCCGTGTCGGCGTCGCGCACGATCTGCTCGGCGGTCTCGTACTCCTTGCCGGCGACGATGATGCCGATGCTCGCCGACGTGAAGATGTCGTTCTCGCCGATGAGAAACGGCGCGGAGATCTCTTCCTGAATGCGCGCCGCGGTGCGCGTGGCGTCGGTGACGTCGGCGACTCTCTCGATGAGCACCGTGAACTCGTCGCCGCCGAAACGGGCGACGGTGTCGGCGGCGCGCACGGAACGCGAGAGGCGTGCGCCGATCTCGATCAGCAGCTCGTCGCCGGCGGCGTGGCCGAGGCTGTCGTTGACGTTCTTGAAATGATCGACGTCGAGCAAGAGCACGGCGAAGGCGTGCCGCTCGTCGCGGCGGATGCGGCTCAGGGCGTGCTCGACGCGGTCGAGAAACAGCGCGCGATTCGGCAGTTCGGTGAGCGAGTCGTGGAAGGCGTTGTAGAGCAGCTGCTTCTCGGCAACGCGTTGCTCGGTCACATCCGAGCCGATGCTGGCCACGCCGAGAATGCTTCCCTCGGCGTTGCGGAGAATCGTGCTGTTCCAGAGGATGATCCGCCGCTCGCCGGTGCGCGTGACGATCTCGTATTCGTCGTGCGCGCCGATGCCACCCCGCCCGAGGTTCGTCGTGAACGCGCGCGCCGCGGCTGCGCGCCGTTCCTCCGGCGCAAAGAGCTCGAAGAAGTTGCGGCCGACGACTTCCTCTTTCGCATAGCCGGCGACGCGCAGCAGGAACGGATTGCAGTACGTGACCATGCCGACGACGTCGAGCAGCACCGCGGTCAGCTCGATGGTGTCGAGCATTTCCCGGAAGCGCCGCTCCGACTCGCGCAGCTCCTCGGCGGCGCGGCGATCTTCGTTCGTGTCGACGGCCATCATGATCCGGCCGCGGCGGCCGGGCAGGCGCAGGTCGAAGCCGCTGATCTCGGCGGTGATGACGCCGCCGTTTTTCTTCATGACGTGCATGCGCGGATCGCGCGCGATCTGCGCGCTCTCGCCGGCCGGCTGCAGATCGCCGACGGTCATGCGCAGCAATTCGTCCCGCGAGTAGCCGTAATGCGAGACCGCGGCGTCGTTGACGGCGATGAGCTCGAGGGAGTCGGGATCGTGAATCCACATCGGGTTCACGTTCGCTTCGAACAACAACCGGAACTGTTCCTCGGAACGCCGCAACGTCGCGCCGGCGAGCGTGCGCATCTGCGCCTTGCCGAGCAGCTCGCCGATGCGGCGGATGACGTCGAAGAGCATTTCGTTTTCCCCGATCGAATCGACGATCGGATCGACGCTGAAGAATTCGAGGACGGCGACCGGCGCTTCGATGCCGAGGACGGGAAAGGCCAACGCGGCTTGAAGGCCGGACTCGCGTGCGGCGACGGCGAGCGGCAGCGGAAGAATCGCGGACAGCTCGCTGGTGTGCATCGCTCCGCGCTGGGTGAGCGCGCGTCCGGCGACGCTGGTGGCAGGATCGATGACCGTCGTTTCGAGCGCGCGGCGGAAGCGCTCGAAGCGCGAGAGGTCGGCGAGGTACCAGGTTTCGGCAAGCGTCAGGACGGACGTCGCGCCGACGGCGAGATAGGCGTGGCCGACAGGCCAGCCGAAGTGCGTGCAAATCTGATCGACAGCGGCCTGCAGCGCGTCGTCGAGTGAACGCGATTCGTTCGCGGCGACAGCGACGGCCTGCAGGAGTCGCAGGTGCTTCTGTTTGTCGTAAAGCGCGCCGGTGGCGTGATCGGCGATCGCATCCGCGGCCGTGCGCGCACGGCGCTGCCGGTCGAGCCGGCGCACGAGCATCGCCAACTCCTGAACATCGATCTCATTGCCTTCTGCCATCTCGCCGGAAACCCGGCGACAGAGTAGCAAAGGGCGGACCGGCTTGTCGGAGCGCCGGCGTCTCGCCGGCTGGGAGTGCGCCGTCTCGGCGCGCTCTACGAGGACGGCGGCGAGACGCCGCCGTCCCAGCCGCGGAGACGGCGGCGGTCCATCTTGTGTGTCCTCGTGTTTGCGACTCTACGTGAGTTCAGGCAACTCCGCCGCCGGCTCGAACACGATCGTCGGCGGCTCCAGCGCGGCGGCGGAGACTTCGATCCCAACTTCGCGCCACGCGGCGACGACGGCTTGTTGCGGCTCGCGGTTCGTTCCATACAGATCGCCGGCGGCACGAGCGGTGGCGTCGGCGCATTGTTGGAAGCGCGAGCGCGGACCGAGCTCGAAGGTGAGTGCGCGATACCAGATGCGGCCGGCGATCTCCCACGCGCGGCCGCCGAGGAGGATGGCCAGGCGGTAGAAGGCATGATTGGGAATGCCGCAGTTGATGTGAACGCCGCGATCGTCGCCGGAAGTCTTCACGAAGTCGCGCATGTGCGAGGGCTGCGGATCCTTTCCGAGCACGCGATCGTCGTACGCGGTGCCGGGCGCTTTCATCGAGCGGATGGCGTGACCGCTCACGCGTCGCGTGAAGAGATCCGCGCCGATGAGCCAGTTCGCGCGGGCGGCGGTCTGCTTGAGCGAGTACTGCTTCACGAGCAGACCGAAGACGTCGGAGAAGTGCTCGGCGAGCGCGCCGGTCTGTCCGCTGGAGCCGAGCCCCGCCGCGTATTGCGAGACGCCGTGCGTCAGCTCGTGCGCGATGACGTCGAGCGATGACGTGAAGCGGCGAAAGTACTTCCCGTCGCCGTCGCCGTAGATCATCTGCCGCCCGTTCCAGTGCGCGTTGCTAAAGCCTTCGCCGAAGTGGACGGTCGACTCGATGCACATGCCGCGATCGTCGATCGAACGGCGCGCGTGCACCTTGCGGAAGTAGTCCCAGGTCTTCCCTGCCCCATCCCACGCTTCGTTCACACTGATGTCGCGCACCTGGCGACCGCCGTCCGCGCGAGCGCGATGGCCGGGCAACTCGCGCGCATGACGCGCGTCGTAGACGACGCGGCGCTGCGTCCGTCGCGGAAGCACAATCGGACCGGCGACCTGCACGATCGCGCCTTGTCGCGCACGCCGCGGCTCCTGCGAGATCGTGAGCGCGGCCATTGCGCGCAGACGATCCTCGTCATCCCCGTTCTCGGCGATGCTGCGGAGAATGTGAGGCGGCACGATGCTGCAGAGAATGCGTACAAGGTAGGTTCGCGATCGGCGAACGCCAAGCAAGCCTTTCACTTCCCCGGCAGCAAGCTCACGAGCCAATCCTGCAGCCGCTCCGCCCAGGTCGCGGTGAGCGACCAGGGCGTTGGCTGGCGCACGACGTGGAGTTTGCCGCGCTTGCGGAGAACTTTGTACGTGCTGCTGCCGTCTTTCGTGCGGCGAAAGCGGATCGTGACCGTTGCGGCGCCGACGCGGAGGTCGCGCAGGGTGATTTCGGGGAGCCATTCGGGAAGATGCGGATCGACGATCAGCATGTGCAGCGGCGCGTAGGGGTAGAGGCCGAGCATCGCCTGCAGAAGAAGGAACGTCGTCGAGGCGGACCATGCCTGCGGGCTGTTCGAGCTCGGGTAGACGGCGGGGAAGGGATGATCGTCGTCGCGCGGGTGGCCGCTGAAGAGCTCGGGCAGGCGATAGAAATCGAAGAGCGACGACGCTTCGAACTGCGCGCGGGCGATCTGCTGCACGCGGTCGTGAAGGCCGAAGCGCATCAAGCCGAGTGCGAACGTCCCGTGCTCGACGGGCCAGACCGAGCCGAGGTGGTAACTGTAGGGATTGAACGAGGGATGCTGCGAGGAGAGTGTGCGCACGCCCCAGCCGCTGAAGAGATCGGGAGCGAAGAGCCGCTCGGTCACGCGCTCCACGCGTTCGGAATCGCAGATCGCGGTGGCGATGCAGTGGCCGGGGTTCGAGCCGATGGAGCGGACCTGCTGCTTGTCGGCATCGAGAGCCATGGCATAGAAGCCGAGATCCTCCATCCAGAACGCGGCGTTGAAACGCTTCTTCAGCTCACCCGCTTCGTGGAACAGACGGCGCGCTTCGTCTTTGCGACCGAGCCACCAGAGCGTCTCGGAGAGATGGAGCTTCGAGATGTATGCGAAGCCCTGCTCCTCGCACGTCGCGATCGGAGGCTCGGCGATGCGGCCGTCGTCGTGGACGATGGCGTCGCTCGAATCCTTCCAACCCTGATTGCGCACGCCGTCGGCGGAGCGGGTCTTGTATTCGTACAGGCCGTCGCCGTCGAGGTCTCCGGAGCGATCCATCCACTCCAGTGCGGCGAGCGCGGGATCGAGGAACCGCGACACGAGATCCTTGTCGCCGGTCCAGTGCCAGAGCTCCGCGACGATGAAACCGTACAAGCCGGAGGTCGTCATCGAGCCGTAGCTGAGGCCGTGCGGATTCACGTTCAGCGCGGAGAGTGGGCCGGTATGCATCTCGTGCAGCATTCGCCCCGCCTGTTCGTCGCGCCAGGGATCGTCTTTCGTTCCCTGGTGCTCGACCAGAACCTGCAACGCGCCGCGCATCATGTCGGGACCGAGAATCGCCGCCTGATAACCGGCGGTGAGCGTGTCTCGTCCGTAGAGCGCGACGTAGAGCGGCAGGCCCGCGGCGACGGTCCAGCCGCCGTCCGCGGTATCGAGATCGAACAGCCGCATCGCCGCAAGATCGTCTTTCGCCTGTTCCAACGCGCCGACGACGACGCCCGTCATCGAATCCGAGGACGGCGCTTCGAACTGCGTGGCTTCGCCGAGAAACCGGGCGGTCCTGCGATCGATCTCGTGCTCGGACACGTTCTGCGACAACCCGAACGCGCGGCAGCGATGAATCGGCGTACGCGTGCTGCCGTCGATCTCGGCGATGAAGTCGAGGCATGCATGCCAGGACTCTCCCGGCGCGAGCGCGACGTCGAAGCGAATCGACTTGTTCTCGTAGGACGCCGGCGATGATGCGTTGGCAACGGCGACGGTAATGGCGCGCTCGATGTGAGCGGTGCCGCTCTCACCGTCATGTTCGAAGTGGTTCTCCGCGGAGTAGACGATGCGAACGCGATCTCCCGACCACTCCCAATCTCCGAGCTTGCCGCTCTGCTCGCGTACGCCGTCGGTCTCGGCGAGATCGGTGAAGTCGGCGTCGAGCTCCACGACGAAACGAAAGCGCGTCGCCTGCCGCGCGAAGTTCGTCAGGTCGAGATCCTCGTGCAGACCGCCACCGGCAAAACGCGAGACGCGAAGCTCGAGCGTCTGTTGCGATTCCGGCGGCACATGCCCGCTGCCCCGATCGCGCTCCCCGACCTCGACTCCCGGAGCGAGGATGACGTAGTACCCGAGCCAGGAATGCTGCTCGACATTCGACAGCACATTCGGAATCGGCTCCGCATCGTCGATGCGATAGCGATAGTGCGAAAGCAGCCGCGTCTCGTCGACGAACAAACCCTCGCCGTCGTTGCCATCCAGCAATCCATCCCGCGCCGTCGAAAACACCGTTCGGCCATGGCTGATGTAGATCGAACCGGGCCGGGCTTTGACGCGAACGAGCGAGCGCACGCGGAGTGGGAATGCAAGGATTCGTCCGATGCGAGCGCGGCTCTGGATCGCGAGAGGCTACAGATCAGGTTCACGCGGAGACGCGGAGGGGCGGAGAAAGGAGTGCCGTCAAATCTCCTCTCCGCATCTCCGCGTCTCCGCGTGAACCGACCCTCCGTAGCCCCGTGTTATACTCCGCGCTCCTTTATGTCTCGAACGACCACAGGACAGACGCGAACGACGGGCTCTATGCTCGATCCACGTCGCGTTCCCTGTCGATGATCGTCCGCTGACTCCCCGCTACAGATGATCTAGACAGGGCCACAGCCCTGTCTTTTTTTTCGTGAGGTCGAAACATGCACGTACAACTTCCTGATGGATCGATGCGAGAGGTTCCGGAGGGCGCCACCGTCGCCGACGTGGCCGCCGCGATCGGCAAAGCGCCTGGCGAAAGCCGCCCTCGCCGGCAAGGTGAACGGCAAGGTCGTCGACGTCTACGCGCCCGTCTCCGACGGCGCGAAGGTCGAGATCGTCACGCCGAAGAGCCGAGGCGGGCTCGACACGATCCGCCACTCCACCGCGCACCTCATGGCCATCGCCGTGCAGGGGCTCTTCCCCGGCACGCAGGTCACCATCGGCCCGGCGATCGAGAACGGCTTCTACTACGACTTCGGCACCGACCGGCCGTTCACCGACGAGGACCTGCGCCGCATCGAAGAGAAGATGCACGGAGATCGTCGAAGCGCGACCTGCCGGTCCGCCGCGAGGAGTGGACTCGCGACGAGGCCATCGCCACGTTCGAGAAGCTCGGCGAGAAGTTCAAGGTCGAGATCATCAAGGCCATCCCCGGCGACGAGACGCTGTCGCTCTACCGCCACGGCGACTGGGTCGACCTCTGCCTCGGGCCGCACGGCCCGTCGACCGGCCGCCTCGGCGCGTTCAAGCTGCTCTCCGTCGCCGGCGCGTACTGGCGCGGCGATCGAGCGCAACCCGATGCTGCAGCGCATCTACGGCACCGCGTTCTCCGACAAGAAGGAGCTCGACGCGTACCTGAAGCGCATCGAGGAGGCGAAGAAGCGCGACCACCGCAAGCTCGGCAAGGAGCTCGACCTCTTCCACTTCCATCCGTTCGCGCCCGGCGCGGCGTTCTGGACTGCCGAAGGGCACCGCGCTCTACCACGACGCTGTCGACGTCGATGCGCAAGCTCGCGCTCGACGAACGGCTACGTCGAGATCAAGACGCCGCTGCTCTACAACAAGGGGCTCTGGGAGATCAGCGGCCACTGGGGCAAGTACCGGGAGAACATGTTCCTCGTGCTCGACAGCGAGACCGAGCGAGCACGACTTCTCGCTCAAGCCGATGAACTGCCCGTCGCACCATCTCTACTACGGCATGAAGCGGCACAGCTATCGCGACCTGCCGCTGCGCCTGCACACGCAGGACGTGCTGCACCGCAACGAGGCTCCGGCGCGCTGCAGCGGGCTGACCCGCGTGCGCCAGTTCGCGCAGGACGACGCGCACATCTATCTGCATGGAGATCGCAGATCCCCGACGAGGTGAAGCGCTTCGTGGCGCTGCTCGATCGCGTCTACAACGCGGTCGGCCTCGAGTACACGGCGAAGTTCGCGACCCGTCCGCGCGAAGCGCATCGGCGACGACGCGCTCTGGGACGCGCCGAGAGCCGCGCTCAAGAGCGCGCTCGACGAGCCTCGGCCTGTCCGTACGAGCTCAAGCCGGGCGACGGCGCGTTCTACGGACCGAAGATCGACTTCGACGTCACCGACAGCATCGGCCGCAAGTGGCAGCTCGGCACGATCCAGCTCGACTACAACGCGCCCGAGCGCTTCGACCTCACCTACATCGGCGAGGACAACAGCGAGCACCGCGCCGGTGGTGCTCCACCGCGCGATCTACGGCTCGCTTCGAGCGCTTCATCGCCATCCTCATCGAGCACTTCGCCGGCGCCTTCCCGCTCTGGCTCGCGCCGGTGCAGGCGACGGTGCTGCCGCTGTCGGAGAAGTTCGTCGAGTACGGCGCCGAGGTGGCAGAAGAAGCTGAAGGCGGCGGGCCTGCGGGTCGAGATGGATCAGAGCAACGAAAAGCTCGGCGCCAAGATCCGCGACGCGCAGCTGCAGAAGATCCCCTACATGCTCATCGTCGGCGAGAAAGAAGCGTCGACGGGAACGGTCGGCCTGCGCAAACGCAGCGGCGAGCAGTCGACCTTGAGCGTGGAGGATCTGATCGTGCAGATGAAGGAAGGGATCGTCACTCGATCTCTCACGTTATGAATCCTTTGTGGTTGCTGGTTCCTGGTTGCTGGTTGTCTGTGGATCTCGCCGAACCTGGCAGCTTTTCGCGAGGAACCCCAGACAACCAGCAACCAGGAACCAGCAACCACGTTTGACTTTGTTCTACGTTTATCCGTATTTTTACCCACTCGAAAAACCAGGAGGACCTTCGCATTTTTCCGCCACGCTCACGTAATCCGCGATTTGCACCGAGACCCGCAGAGCCCGAAAACCGCATCAACGACATGATCCGTTCGCCGGAGGTGCGGCTGATCGATTCCGAAGGAAAGCAGGTCGGAATCGTCCCCATCGCCCAGGCCCACGAGATGGCCCGCGAGAAGGACCTCGACCTCGTCGAGATCTCGGCCGACCGCCACTCCTCCGGTCTGCAAGATCATGGACTACGGCAAGTTCATCTTCCAGCAGAAGAAGAAGCAGGGCGAAGCGAAGAAGAAGCAGAAGGTCATCATCGTCAAAGAGGTGCAGTTCCGCCCGCGCATCGACGAGCATGACTTCGACTTCAAGAAGAACAACATCATCCGCTTCCTTCAGCACGGCGACAAAGTGAAGGCCAGCGTCCGCTTCCGCGGCCGCGAGATGACGCACATGGAGCTCGGCCGCGCGGTCCTCGACCGCCTCCTGCTCGAGATCAAGGAAGTGCGGCGCATCGGAAAACGCGCATCCGGACGTGCAGGGAAACCGGATGACGATCGTGATCGCGCCGAACAAATAGATCGCGGATCGCAGATCGCGGGTCGCAGGGGAAAAACACCGCCCCGATGGGTTTCTCCTGCGATCTGCGATCTGCAAACTGCGATCTCGTCCCAAGGGAATTCATCCGCATCTTCAACGGGTTACCAGCCAGTCTCTGAAGGGATTTTTATGCCGAAGATGAAAACGCATCGTGGTGCCGCCAAACGGTTCAAGAAGACCGGAACCGGAAAGCTGCAGCGCAATCACGCCTTCCATTCGCACATCCTGACCAAGAAGTCGCCCGGCCGGAAGTCACAGCTCGGCCGGTGAAGTCGAGGTCTCGCCCGCGAACGCCAAGACCGTGCGCCGCATGATTCCATACAAGTAGCTCGCAGCTATTAGCTCGCAGCTCTTAGGCCCACCCACCCGACGGGGGGCGGCACTCCTAAGACCTAACAGCTAAGACCCAAGAGCTCGATACGGAGCGCGTCCCGGGTGATCATCACTCCTGACCCGGCCGCTCGAAACGAAAGGAAAACGAGGAGAACATGCCGAGAGTCAAACGAGGTCCAAAGAGAAAGAACCGCCGCGCGAAAGTCCTGAAGCTCGCCAAGGGCTTCTACGGGATGAGGTCGCGCGGCCACCGGATCGCCCAGCAGGCCGTGGACAAGGCGCTCAACTCCGCATTCACCGGCCGCAAGGATCGCAAGGGCGATTTCCGCAAGCTCTGGATTGCCCGCATCAACGCCGCCGCGCGCCTGAACGGAATCTCCTACTCGCAGTTCATCGCGGGTCTGAAGGCCGCCGGCAACACGCTCGACCGCAAGATCCTGGCCGACATGGCCATCCGCGACGCCGCCGGTTTCACCGCGCTCGTGGAAGCCGCCAAGGGCGCGCTCGAGAAAGCCAAAACCGCGTAACGCTTCCTCTCGGGAGCTCGATCCTGGATCGAGCTCCCGATTGATCGCGCGACCGCAACCAAACTCCGACAAATAAGCATGTCATCCCGAGCGTCGAGCGAGGGACCTGGGGGACGGGCGGCACGATGATCATGTTGCGCGCCGCCACCCACCCAGGTCCCTCGCTACGCTTGGGATGACATACTGAACAGTCGTCGCAACTTGCGAAGACATTGACGAGGCGTAGTCCCGAACCGCCTAAGCCCTCGGCCGTCCTCTCGCGAAGAGATCTACCGCCAACTCTTCACCCTCCCCTTCCCGTCCTCATACACGAACGCCATTCCCGCCGCATAGCGAGGCGTCCGCGGATCGTTCCAGTAGCTGGAAGCAACACCCGCGTCCGAGACTTTGCGCTCGATCTGGAACGTCGCGCGGTTCACGATGAAAACCGAGTGTTGCCTCCTCGTACGCCGGACGACTCCGGCATTCACGAGCAGCTTGCCATCCGTTGTCTCGCCTGCGATCACGCTGGAGTTCTGATTGGGAAGCGCGAGCTCCGCGCGTTGCCGGCCATCGCGATCGAACAGGCGCAGGAAGACTCCCTTCGACTTGTCGATCGCAACGACGCTGCCGTCATTAAGCATCATCGAGCCCAGATCCGCCGGCGATTCGATCTTCGCGATCGGCGCCAGCGTCCGTCCGTCGACGATCTCTCGCGTCGCGCGAAGGAACATGCGAGAGCCATCCTCGGAGATGGAGAAGGGGAAAGGTTCCAGCGGAATCTGCCGCTCCCCATACGTTCTGAGTTTGCGCGCGCGCACTTCGAGATCCGCGATGCGCAACGTTGCAACATTCGGATGGCGCACCATTTCGTACTCGACGATGCGAACGACGTCGTTCGTGAGGAAGAAGATTTTCGATTGATAGCTCTGCGCCGCGCGCGCGGATGCGAGGAGGCGGTGGTTCGCCAGATCGTGGACCGCGACCACGCCGTCCTTGACGATGGCGACACGCGTACCGTCGGCGGAGAGGTCGAACTGGCGGCCGACGTTCGTTTCGATCCCGCTGGCGACGCTATGGTCCGAGCTGACGTTTCGCGTGTAGAGCTCGCCGATGCCCTGATAGCGAAAGCCGCTCGGCTGGATCCACGCCGCGACGCGGCCGTCGCGAGACCATTGCACGCCAGACCAGGGAACAGTCAGGCGCGCGTATTCGCCGGTTTCCGCGTTCAGCAGGAACGTCGAGCGGAAATCGCCGCGATGCACACCCACGCCGGTGACCAGCGCCCACCCACCCGATGAAGCCTGGGCGATGTCTTCCACCTGGACGAGATCCGCGGGCGTGGCGGCGCGCAGCCAGAGGAACACTGCCGCGGCGATCACGAGGAGCGTCGCGATCGCGGACCAGAAGAACATCGAGAAGGCCGCGTGGCTGCGACGAATATCCGTGCGTCCTCGGGTGAGCTGCCACACGGGCGCGACGGCGAGAATCACGAACAGGCCGATGCCGAGGGCCCAGGCGTAAGCCAGCGCGACGTAGCCGCCGCCGGAAAACAGAATGAGACGCACGATCGCCGCGACGGAGCCGACTGTCGCCACGGCGAGCACGAAGTCGAGCGCGACCAGCACGGAGCGCGATCGCGTCATCGTGCCGAGGGCGTGGGAGATCAGGAACAGCAGCGTCACCGCGACCGGCGCGGCCCACGCGAAACGATCGCCGCCCGAGACCCAGGCCGCTCTCCAAACGTCGCGCGCCGCCAGATACGACGGGATCGCGATGATGAGAGAACAGACGAACGCGACGAGCAGCGACGCGCCGGCCTTCCCGATCCAGAGCGCCAGCGGGGAGATCGGTTTGGAAAAGTAAAACGAGAACCGCTTCTCGCGGAGATCGTGGCCGATCGTCGAGATCCCCATCGCCAGCGCGACGGCACAGGCGTAACTGAAGGCCGCGGCCGCGCCGATGATCATGATGGTGTGCGTGCGGTTGCCTCGGGCGCTGGGCGCGAGGGCGATGGCAAAGGGAAGAATCGCCATCGCCGCGGCGACGATGAAGAGCCGCCAACGTTCGCGGATCTCCCGGCTTGCGATGATCATGGTCGTGCTCATGCTGCGGCTCCGTTCTCTTCGCCGGTCATGGCGATGAAGATCTCTTCGAGAGACATGGGAACGACTTCCGCGACCGGCGCGGAGGTCTCTTCGCGGAAGCGCTCGAACGCGAGGTCGTCGTAGTTCGAGACCACCGCCTCCGTGCCGCTTCCCCACGTGCGAATGCTGGAGGTGGCGAGACTCGAAGTGAGCGCCACAGGCTGGCTGGCGAAGCGGATCCGCCGGAAGCGCGCCTTCAGTGTCTCCATCTCTTCGTCGAGCACCACGTGTCCGCCGCTGAGAATCCCGACGCGATCGGCGATCGATTCGACCCCGGCGAGGTCGTGCGTCGTGATCAGCACCGTGAGTCCGCGATCGGCCATGTCGGCGATCACTTCCTCGAAAAGCGACTTGCGCGCGACGACGTCGAGTCCGAGCGTCGGATCGTCGAGAAGCACGAGCTCCGGCGAAGTCGCCAGCGCCAGCGCGAGGGAGACCTGTTTCTTCTGCCCTTTCGACAGCTCGCCGAACCGCGAGCGCGCGTCGATGCCGAAGCGCGCGATGCGCGTCGCGAAGGCCTGCGCGTTCCACCGAGAGTAGAGTCGCGACCAGAACCACTCCAGATCGCGCACGCGCATCTCCGGCGGCGCATCCGCTTCTTCCGGCACGACGCCGATGCGATCCATGAGGCGCTGGCGATGTTTCCAGGCGTCCTCGCCGAAGAGCTCGACGCGTCCGCGATCGACGCGATGCTGCCCGAGGAGCGCGCGGACGAGGGAAGACTTGCCGGCGCCGTTGCGTCCGAGAAGTGCGTAAACGGACCCTGGAGCGACCGACAGCGTCACGGCATCGAGGGCCACTCGTTTGCCGTAGCGGACGGTCACCTGATCCGCATGAAGAATCGCGGTCATGCTTTCCTCCTGTGCTCGCGCGTGAGACGTTCGTAGCTTTGCGCCAGCTCCGCGCTCGCCTCTTCCACTGATGCGCCGACCGACAGCGCGGTGCCGGCGTAGCGGTGCGCGGCGTCGCGTAACGTCTCGTTGCGCTCCGATTTCTTGAGTTGCACCGGCGCGTCGGACACGAACGTCCCTTCCCCGCGGCGCACGGCGAAGACGCCGGCGTCGGTGAGGCGTTGATAGGCGCGGGCGACGGTGTTGGGGTTGACCCGAAGCTGCTGAGCGAGGTCGCGCACCGAGGGAACGGTGTCGCCGGGCAACAGCGAGCCGAGAGAAATCATCCGCCGCATGCCTTCCTCGATCTGGCGCCAGATCGGTGCGGCGTTGGTGGGATTGATGTCGAACATTGCACCGCCTCAGTGTACTAGTCGCCTAATACAGTAAGTCGGTGGAGACCGGTTGTCAAGTTGTCGGTTGTCAGTTGTCCGCGAGATCGCGTCGACGCAAAACCACGGATAACTGATCACCGAGAACTGACAACGGCGCTGCAAACTGCCTCTTGGCCCGCGTTTCGCGATACACTCCGCGCGCGGAATCGCCGGAACCGACGAGTCGGATGCGGCATCGCAGCAGATTGGAGATTTTTGAATGGCGACCAAGGTTTTTGTCGGGAACCTCAACTTCCGCACGACGCGAGAAGAAGTCGAGGGTCTCTTTTCCCAGTCCGGCACGATTTCTGACGTTTACTTTCCGATGGATCGTGAGACTGGTCGGCCGCGTGGCTTCGCGTTCGTGACGTTCGCGACCGACGAGGAAGCGGCGGCGGCCATCGAGAAATTCAACGGCTATGAGATGTCCGGCCGCGCTCTCCGCGTGAATGCCGCCGAGGAACGCCCGCGCGCTCCGCGGAGCTTCGGCGACCGCGATGGTGGCGGTGGCGGCGGATACGGTGGCGGTGGTGGCGGCGGCTACGGCGGTGGTGGTGGCGGCGGCGACTGGGGCGGCGGTGGCGGTGGTTACGGCGGCGGCGGTGGCAAAGCCAAAGGCAGCCGGCGGAACATCCGAGCCAAGAAACGCGGACTGTAGCCGGCCCGGCCGGCAGCGTTGGTTGGCCAAGCCTTGGGCACGCCTTCGTTTGAATGCAACTTCGAAACGGGATGACATCCATTGATGTCATCCCGAGCCGGCCCGGCCGGCAGCGTCGGTTGGCCAAGCCTGCGTCACGCCTTTCGATCTGAATCGCCGGCCTCGCTGAGAGGGATGACATCTTCGATGTCATTAGAAGCGTCGAGCGAGGGACCTGGGCGGGTGGAGGTGCGAAACACGAGCCTCGTGCCGCCCGTCCCCCAGGTCCCTCGCTCGACGCTCGGGATGACAGGTTGTTTCTTCTCCTCCTCTACTGCGAACTGCCTATTAAAGCCGTAGGCTGCTGAGCGCTCGCGGCGCTCCCGCCTCCACGCGAAACTCCACGATGCCGATCGCGGCTCCGCTCTCCGCTTCCGCGGTCACGCGCCAGAGGCCCGGCACGAGGTTCTGTTTCCAGGTCAGTCCGCGATAGCCGGTCTGGCGTCCTCCCTCGATGCGAAACGGAATGACGCCCGTCGTCACCCATTCGCCGTTCTTCTCGTCGTAGAGCTCCCAGCGGTGGCGGATCGTCGTGGCGATGCCGTTCGGGATGAAGACCGAGGTGAAGCAGTAGACCTTCTCTCTCCCCTCGCGATGAAACACCGGCGCGGAGGTTCGCCAGAAACGCCAGCCCGGCGACTCGATCTGCGCCGTGTAGCCGGCGTTCGTCTTGTGCATGGCGTGGGCGACGAGCATCTGCTTCTTCACCAGTGGCACGGGAGGGATGACGTTCAGCGCGTGCAGCACGAGCATCACCGCTGCCAGCGCGATCGATGGCCGGCTCGAAGCCGTCTCCTTGCGCGACGTCTGCCGCAAGGCCAGCACGAGGAGCATCGCCAGCAGCGTGCCGAGGTAGAACCAGAACGTGCTGATGCTGCGGAACAGATGCGCCAGTGCGAAGTTGAAAAACATGATCGCGCTGAGCGTGAAGAAGCTCCACGACAGCGTGAGCTCGCTGTAGGCGCTCTCCAGAAACTCGTTGCCGATCAGCAGTGCCGCCAGGCAGAGAACGACGACGTACTCGGAGAGGCTGCTGGAGCTGAGAAAGTAGAAGATGAACAGCGCGCTGAAAATGTTCCCGAAGAAGAACTGCAGTACCGCGTTCAGGTAGTCTGATCCGCGAAAGGTCATCCCTCGCCCGAGCGCGACGAGGATCGCCGCCGATCCCGACAGGTAGGCCAGCAGCGTGAAGAGATCGAAGGTCGTGATCGACCGGCCGATCGTGAAGGCGTCCCAGATGAACCCGCCGATGAAGAAGGCCGCGGGAGTGTAGCGGCGCATCGAAGACGGCAGGGGAAGCAGCGATTCCAGCGACGGCATTTTGGCGTGCGTATTCTGCGTTAAAAGCCCAGCATGCTGCCGCCTCAAACAGATCTCGACGAAGCTCCCGTCGCGGAGCATCAGGAGAAGGTGGAGGAGCCACCGCTCTACAAGGTGTTGCTCCACAACGACGACTACACGACGATGGAGTTCGTGGTCTGGGTGCTGGAATCGATCTTCAACATGGCGGAACGAACAGGCCATCCAGGTCATGCTCAACGTCCATCTGCGGGGCATCGGCGTCGCCGGCATTTACACCTACGAGGTCGCGGAAACGAAGGTCGACCGGACCTCCGCCCTCGCACGCGAGCACGAGTATCCTCTGCTCGTGACCATGGAAGAGGTTTGATGATCGCCAAAGGACTCCAGGCCAGTTTCGAATTCGCGGTGAACGAGGCCATTCGCCGCCGCCACGAGTACGTCACGCTCGAGCATCTGCTGTTCGCCCTGTTGCACGACCGCGACGCGTCGAACGTCGATCCGCGCCTGCGGCGGGGACGTGGAAGCGCTCAAGAAGCAGCTCGACGACTTCATCGAGAAGACGTCCGAAACCGTCAGCGAAGACGGCTTGCAGCCGGCGCTGACGACGATGCTGCAGCGCGTCATCCAGTACGCGCAGCTCCACGCGCAGAGCGCCGGCGCGAAGGAAGTCGACACCGGGCAGATGCTGGCCGCGCTGTATCAGGCCGAAAAGTCGCAAGCGGTCTTTCTCCTGCGCAGCCACGGCGTAGAAAAGCTCGACGTCCTCAGCTACCTCTCGCACGGAATCGCCAAAGATGATCCGAAGCGCGAGCCCGCCTTCGCCACTCCCGAAGAGGAGAGCGCGCCGTCGCGCGATCCGCTGAAGAGCTTCGCCGTCGATCTCATCGACCGCGCGAAGAACGGCGAGATCGATCCGCTCATCGGCCGTTCGCTCGAGCTGGAGCGGACGATTCAGATCCTCTGCCGCCGCCGCAAGAACAATCCGCTCTTCGTCGGCGAGCCGGGCGTCGGCAAGACCGCCATCGCCGAAGGACTCGCGCTCAAGATTCAGCAGGGCGACGTGCCGCCGGTACTGAAGAACGCCGAGGTGTTCTCGCTCGACATGGGCGCGGTGCTGGCGGGAACGAAGTACCGCGGCGAATTCGAAGCAGCGTCTCAAGGCGGTCATCAGCGCTCTGGTCGAAAAGAAGGACGCGATCCTGTTCATCGACGAGATCCACACGATCGTCGGTGCCGGCGCGGTCAGCGGCGGGACGATGGACGCCTCGAATCATCCTCAAGCCCGCGATCGCCTCAGGCAAGCTGCGCGTGCATCGGCTCGACGACGTACGGCGAGTACAAGCAGTCGCTCGAACGCGACCGCGCGCTCGCCAGGCGATTCCAGAAGATCGAGATCGGCGAGCCGACCGTGGCCGAGACGATCGAGATCCTGCAAGGTCTCAAGAGCTACTACGAACAACACCACGGCGTGACCTACACGCCCGAAGCGATCCAACTCGCCGCCGAGCTCTCCGCGAAGTACATCAATGATCGCCATCTGCCGGACAAGGCGATCGACGTGCTGGATGAGGCGGGAGCGCGGGCGAGGATGCTGCGAGTGGACGAGTCGTCCAGTCGCCCAGTCGACGAGCAGGGTGCTCCCCTCCGAGATTCGGAGACTCCGAGACTTGCCGACGTGATCGGCGTCCACGAAGTCGAGACCGTCGTCGCGCGCATGGCCAAGATTCCGCCGCGCACGGTCGCGGTCAGCGAGAAGGAACGACTGCAGCGAGCTCGAATCCGATCTCCGCGGCGTGATCTTCGGGCAGGATCACGCGATTCAGCAGATCGTCAGCGCGATCAAGCTCTCGCGCTCCGGCCTCGGCAACTCCGACAAGCCGATCGGCTCGTTCCTCTTCTCCGGGCCGACCGGCGTCGGCAAGACCGAGCTCGCGCAAGCCAGCTCGCGCAATCCCTCGGCGTGGAGTTCATCCGCTTCGACATGAGCGAGTACATGGAGCCGCACACCGTTTCGCGTCTCATCGGCGCGCCTCCCGGCTACGTCGGCTTCGATCAGGGCGGCCTGCTCACCGACGCGATTCTGAAGACTCCGTACGCCGTGCTCGTGCTCGACGAGATCGAGAAGGCGCATCCGAATCTCTTCTCGATCCTGCTGCAGGTGATGGATCACGCCACGCTGACCGACAACAACGGCAAGAAGGCCGACTTCCGCAACGTGATCCTGATCATGACCACGAACGCCGGCGCCCGCGAGATGACCGACGCCTCGCTCGGCTTCATGCCCAGCGGCGCGACGCGGCCGCGGACGCGGCGCGATCGAGCGCACGTTCGCCCCCGAGTTCCGCAACCGCCTCGACGCCTGGATCGCGTTCGATCCGCTTTCCTTCGAAACGATCGGAACGCGTCGTCGACAAGTTCATCGCCGAGCTGCGCACGCAACTCGCCGCCAAGAACGTCACCCTCGAGCTCCGCGAGCCCGCCCGCGCCTGGCTCGCCAGCCACGGCTACGACCGCGCCTTCGGCGCGCGTCCGATGGCGCGCCTGATCTCGACGAAGGTGAAGGGACCGCTCGTCGACGCCGTGCTGTTCGGATCGCTCGCGAATGGCGGGAATGTAGTGATCGATGCCGAAGGGGATGAGTTGAAGTTGAGTTACTAGCTGCTGGCCGATTCCAGTCCCCTCTCCCCGCCGCAGCCTCATCGCGGTGGGGAGAGGGGACTGAACACCTCGCTGAGATTCCTCGCTCGACATTAACCACCCATGACCACCTTCCCCGACCCTCGCTATGCCCCCGGCGATGTCATCGCCATCGGCGAGGATCTTCGCGTGGAGACGTTGCGTGACGCGTATCGGCGCGGGATTTTTCCGTGGCCGACGGAGGGGCATCCGCTGCCGTGGTTCTCGCCGCGGCGGCGGGCGGTGCTGGTGTTCGATGACCTTCATGTCGGAAGGTCCTTGCGCAAGGCGGGAAAGCAGCGCGGATTCACGTTCACGATCGATCGCGACTTCACGGCCGTCATCCGCGCGTGCGCCACGGCGACGCGTCCCGATCAGGATGGGACGTGGATCGAAGCGAACATGATCGAGGCCTACATCCGGCTGCATCGCGCCGGCGACGCGCACAGCATCGAGGCCTGGGAGGGCGAGACGCTCGCCGGCGGACTTTACGGCGTCGATGCCGGCGGTCTGTTCACGGGCGAGAGCATGTTCTACGTTCGCCCCGATGCATCGAAGCTCGCGCTGCTTTTTCTCGTCGAACACTTGCGCGAGCGCGGCTCGAAGTTTCTCGACTGCCAGATCATGACGCCGCACATGAAGGCCCTCGGCGCACGCGAGATCTCGCGTGCACGTTTCCTCGATCTCCTGGCCGAGACTCAGGCGAGAGGACTCACGCTCTTCGATTCGCCGCCGATGGCGTGAGCCGGAACGGAGCGCCGTCTGTTTGCGAGGCGAGAGCGGAGCGTGCGCGACAACAGCGCCGCGACTCCATCGAGCAGACCGCGCGGATGCCAGCGCATTGCGTACGCGAAGTGCGTCACGGCCTGCCGCAGCTCGCCCTGGCGCGCAAATGCAAATGCCGCAGAGGTCCAGCGCCGCGCGGTCTCGCGACGCACGCAGGCGCGATGATGCGCATCGTCGTTTCGCGCACAGAACAGGTCATAAGCACGCGTGAACACACGATGCGCGCGCACCGGATCCGCGCGACGCACTTCATCGCGCCAGACCGAGGCCAGGGCGGCGAGGTCGTCGTTGGGAAGCTCTTCCCCGAAGAGCGACGCCAGCAGCCCATTGGCGATGCACTGTGAGTTTTGTCTCTGCCGCTCGCGCTTCACCACGCTCACCCGCGCCGAATGCAGGCGGTACTTCATGCCGATGATCGGCAGCACGATGAAGCGTCCGCGGCGGATGAGCCGCGACCAGAGCTCGTAGTCGACGCAGACGTCGAAGCTCTCGTCGTAGCCGCCCAGCTCGCGCACGACGTCGCGGCGGAACATCACCTGGCTGTGCCCACCGATGGCGTTGCTGAAGTGCATGAGATGCGCGATCACTTCCGGCGGAGCAGAACGTCGCGCGATGTCCAACGTCCGGCCGTGCTCGTCGATGAGCTCGTAGCACGTAGAAACGAGAACGACGTCGCGATCGCGATCGAGCACGTCGATCTGCGCGGCGAAGCGGCCCGGCATGCAGAGATCGTCGGCATCGAGTCGCGCGACGTACGCACCGCGCGCCACGGCCAGGCCGATGTTCGCCGCGCTGGCGATGCCGAGGTTCGTTGCGTTGCGGAGAATCCGCAGACGCGCATCGCGGGAGGCCCAGCGATCGAGAATCATCGGCGTCGCATCGGTCGATCCGTCGTCGACGATGATGAGCTCGAAGTCGGCGAAGTCCTGTTCGAGAACACTACGGATCGCTTCGTCGAGAAAGCGCTCACCATTCCAGACCGTCATCAGGACGGAAAGACGCGGCGAAGAGTGCGCGATCAAGAGACCGCTTCCGACTTCTCCGCCCAGGGATACGCGGCGACGCCGCGATCTCGAAACGCAGCGCGGCGAATGTGCACGACGACGCGCCAGGCCAGACGGCCGATTCCGGCGAGCACGCCGATCGGATGCCAGCGCACGGCGTAAGCGAAATGTCGCAACGCGTCGAGAACATCGCCCTGACGCACGAGCGTCGCCGACGCCAGCAGCCACCGCCGCGACGTCGCGAATCGCACGCGATGCCGGTGCCGCAACGGCGGCGCAGTGTCGACGTAGCGCGCATACGCCTCGGACAGCACACGATGCGCGATGCCGGCGACGCCGCGACGCCCTTCCTGGCGCCACACCGAGGACACGGCGTTTTCTTCGTCTTCGCTGATCTCGCGGCGCAACAGCTCCCGCATCATCCTCTTCGCGATCCGCAACGAATGTCTGCGTTGCCGTTCGTACCAGAGGATGCTCGCTCGTTCTCCGTGCAGGCGATGGCGCATGCCGATGATCGGCAACATGACGATCTTGCCGAGCCGCGAGAGCCGCGTCCAGAGGTCGTAGTCCTCGGACAATTCGAAGTCTTCGCAGTACCCGCCCGCGGCGAGAACGACGTCGCGGCGGAACATCACCTGCCCATGACCGCCGATGGCGTTGCTGAAGTGGAGCAGATAGGCCACGACTGCCGGGGGATCGGTGCGCATCTCCGTTCCCACCGAACGCCCCTGTGCGTCGATGAGATCATATCCGGCCGACACCAGCACGACGTCGGGCTGGCGATCGAGAACCTCGACCTGTTTGCGCAGCCGTCCGCGCAAGCAGAGATCATCCGCATCCTGCCGCGCGACGTACTTTCCACGCGCCACGGCCAGCCCGCGATTCAACGACGAGGCGATGCCGCAATTCTCTGGCGCGCGCACGAGCACGATCCGCGCATCACGCTCCGCCCAACGCCGCAAAATCGCCGGCGTCGCGTCGGTCGAGCCGTCATCGACGATCACGAACTCGAAGTCGGTGAAGTCCTGCCCGAGCACGCTGGCAATGGCTTCGTCGACATAGCGCTCACCGTCATACACGGGCATCAGGATCGTGATGGCAGGCGAGGTCATGCGCTGCGGGCGAGTATAGCTTTGAACGAGATCGCAGATCGCAGACCGCAGACCGCAGGAAGTGCCTACCACCACACGAATTGAGAATTGAGAATTGAGAATTGAGAATCAAAGGCCCCGGTCATTCTCAATTCCCAATTCTCAATTCAGCCTCTCCCTGTGACATTTCGGTGTCCCCCTTGCCAGCTCCGGAATCGAATGCTAGATTTCCAGCACATGCTAAAAACTCAGCAGAAGCAGGACGCGCTCAGCCGGCGTGAGAGGGAGATGATGAACATCATCTTCTCCCGAGGACGCGCCACCGCCACCGAGGTCATGGAAGGGATGGCGGAGCCGCCGAGCTATTCGGCCGTGCGCGCCACGCTGCGGGTGCTCGAACAAAAAGGGCACCTCAAGCATCAACATGACGGCACCCGCTACGTATACATCCCCACCGTGAATCGCGAACGGGTACGGCTTTCGGCCCTCGATCAGCTCCTGACGACGTTCTTCGACGGCTCGGCCGCGAACGTCGTGGCCACGCTGATCGAACGGCAGAAGGGAAACATGTCCGATGACGAGCTCGATCACCTCTCGCAGATGATTGAGGACGCTCGCAAGGAGGGACGCTGATGGCTACGCTGTTCGAGATCGCTGCAAAGCTCCAGGCCGCGGGAGCCGCCGAAGGAATGCTGCTGGTCGTGCTGAAGGCCACGCTCATCCTCGCCATCGCCCGCCTCCTGCTCGCGGTGATGCCGCGTGCCGCCGGCGCTACGAAGCACATCGTGGCCACGGCCGCGCTGATCGCTGTCGGCGTCATGCCGGTATTCACGCTGCTCGTTCCGGCGTGGGAGATCGTCATCGATCGATCGAAGCGGACAGCTGTTGCCGGGCCATCTGAAACCGCACCGGTAGCGCAGCTAGGGACCGCCCTCGGCGGTTCCGCACAGGCCGGCGACGTCCAGCAGACGCGGCCCGCCGTGCGGACGACCGACGCCGTGATCTCCGTCGCTCGCGCCACGGGACTCCTCGATCAGCCACTGACCGCCATGGAGCGTGCGCTCAAGGTCGGACGCTCGACGTGGAAAGGCATGATCGCGCTGGCGATCGGCCTGCTCGCGCTGCTGATGCTCGCGCAGATGACGCTGGGGATGCTCGGCGTCTGGTTCGTCTCGCATCACGCCGAGGAGCTGACGCAGGATCAGGCGCTCCTCGAGCTCGATCACGCGCGCGATCAACTGGCCTTGAAACTCGAAGTGCGTCTCCTGCGCTCGTCGCGCATCAGTGTTCCCGTGATCTGGGGCGTCGTGCGGCCGGTGCTGCTTCTGCCCGCGGACGTCGTGACCTGGCCGGCCGATCGCCTGCGCGTGGTGTTGCTGCACGAGCTCGCCCATCTCAAACGCTACGACGGCATCTCGCTGCTGCTGACGCGCATCGCCGTTTCGCTGTTCTGGTTCCATCCCCTGGCCTGGTCTCTCGAGCGCGCCGGACGCAGCGAATGCGAGCGCGCATGCGACGATCTCGTACTCGCCAGCGGAACGAAGCCGTCGGACTACGCCGATCACCTGCTGGCGATCGCGCGTTCGATGCCGACCTTCGATCCGTTCCGCTCGGTCACGCTCGCCATGTCACGCAAGTCGCAGCTCGAGGGACGCCTCCTGTCGATCCTGCAGCCTCACGTGGCAAGGCGCGTGTTCAGCGGCCGCGGCGTCGCGATCGCATGCGCGCTCGCAATCGCTGTCATCGTTCCAGTGTCGGCGCTGCGTCTCACCGCCGGTCCTCCGGACGAGAAGAAGGTCGCCGAGAAGAAGGGCGCGACGGCGAAGACCGATTCGACAGTGACGGTCACGCCGGAGCTCGAAGCGATTCAGGACTATCTCTTCACGAAGCTCGGCAAGTACGACAAGCGCGCCGACAAGTTCGCGCGCCAGCCGCGCAATGGCGAGGAGTGGTACGAGCGCGCCTACGACTACTATCACGCCGAACGCCTCGAGGAAGCCGCGGCCGCGTTCCATCGCGCCTCGGAAGCGGGTTATCGCGAAGAGACGTCGCTCTATAACGAAGCCTGTTCCTACGCGCTCCTCGGCGACGCGAACCGCGCCATCCCCGCGCTGCAGCAGGCGCTCCGCGCCGGCTGGGACGACATCGATCACATCGCCGAAGACAGCGACTTCGATCCCATCCGCTCCGATCCCCGCTTCGCGCAGGTCGTGAGCACGAATCAGCAGGACCTCATCACGAAGCGCGTGAAGGAGACCGAGCAGCGCTACAACGAGCTGCGCGGTGGAGTCGAGGGTGGAGTCGAGGGTGGCGTGAAGGGCGGCGTAAAGGGCGGTGTGAAAGACGGAATTCACGGCACGCTCAATGGCATGGGCTTCAACTTCGACTTCCACGGTCACGATGACGACTGGTTCGACGTCGGTCTCGATCTGCTCCGCCTGCGCAAGCTCGATCAAAGCATCGACGCCTTCCAGCGCGCGATCGCGCAGAACGAGAAACCAGATACCTCGATGTACAACATCGCCTGCGCGTACTCGCTGAAGGGCGACGCGCGCAGCGGTATGGAGTGGCTGGACAAGTCCGTCGAGGCCGGGTTCTCGAGCGACGACAAGCTGGAGAACGATCCCGACATCGCACTGCTCCGCCGCCAGTCCGGGTTCGATCAGCTGCAGCGCAAAGCGAAGGACCTCGAGCTGCGCGGTTGCTGCGACACCGGCAGCAAGTGGATCAATGCGTTCGTCTCCGACAACTGGCACGATGCGCAGGGCCATCATCGCGAGATCGCGAATCGCTATCCGAATTCAGGACGCGCGTGGTTCAACCTCGGCTTCACGTCGATCCGCGCCGAGGATTACCCGACCGCGCATCAAGCCTTCCAGCGCGCCATCGCCCTCGGCCATCGCGTCGGCACGTCGTCGTACAACATCGCCTGTACGTACGCGCTGCAAGGCAATCGCGACGCCGCATTCGACTGGCTCAACCGCGCCCGCGTCGCCGGCTTCGATCTCGAAGACCACATCGGCAGCGACGACGATCTCGACAGCCTCCACCGCGACCCGCGCTGGGACGCGCTCACCGACGAGCTGGACGTCCACGAGAAGCAGAAGCACCACAAGGACAAGGACAAAGATAAAGAGAAGGACGAGGACTGATCGTCGTTACCGGTGGACCGCCGGCGTCTCGCCGGCTGGTCGAGCGGCGTCTCGCCGCTCGCGGGCGGGCGGCGGGACGCCGCCGCCCCAGCCGCCGGGACGGCGGCGGTCCGCAAGCTACCTACCGAACGAACAGCGGCACCACCACGTGCCTCGAATCGCTCGATCCCTTCTTGCGGATCGTCACGCCCAGCTCCGTGACGTTGGCCGGTACGCGATCGAGGGAGAAAAGATACTTCGTCACCGACTCCCCTGCCGTTTCCGAAACCAGCTTCGCGTCGGGAGCGATCTCCCAGGTCAGCTCGTCGGGATCGGCGTTGAAGACGAAGACGGTGAAGAGGCGCGGCTCGCCGTTCGTGAGCGTCGCGCGGGCGGCGGGGATGAATGATTTGCCGTCGAGCACGAACGGGTAGAGCGTCTTCGCGGAATCGCGCGAGGCCTTGACCATCACCCATTCCTCGCCGCTCGAGGGCGCGAAGAAGAGCGGCGGTGCGACGGCAACGTCACCTGCCGCCGGGACGTCGAGATCGACGCGCTGGTAGCCGAGCTTGTTCGTCTCGGCGACGCGCACGAGGCTCTTGATCGCGTACTTGCCCGGCGGAAGACGCAGCGTGCCGTAGAAGCGGACGCCGCGGCCGCGCAGGCGGTCGGAGACTTTGGTCATGTCGAGCGCCACGCGCTGGTGCATCGAGTCGCGCACGATGCCGTTCTCGTCGAAGGCGTAGATGAAGATGTCGGTCGAGGCGAGATTGTTCTTGGCGCTCTTCACGAGATCGTCTCCGCCGATCTCGAGCACGACCGGCACCTGCGCGTCACCGCCGTCGTCCGGGAAGGCGGCGGCGAGCGCGGCGACGTCGAGATCTTTCTGCGGGATGTCGTTGACGATGATCTCGGCCGTGGTCAGCGCGCGCTCGACGCTGCTCTCATCGCCGGCGTCGTAGTAGCCGTCGCGATGCTGCGCGCGTGCGCCGGGGACGTTGACGAGCTTCACTTTGAGATCGTGAAGCGTGCCGGCGCGACCGGCAGGTGCGCGAAAGCCGAGGATGTAGACGACTTCGTGCTGGCGACTGAGGCGATCGAAGTCGGAGCGAATGTTGTTGGAGTTGCGGAAGACCGTTCCGCCGGTGGGATTGGCGAGCAGGAACAGGCCTTCATTCGAGCTCGTCTTGGCGCCAGCCTGCACGTCGTTCTGCACACGCACGCCCTTGATGTCGACGGCGTGCAGCACGACGTCAGCGCGGCGAAACTCGTCGGCCATGAGCTTGATGCTCATCTGCGAGCTGGTGTTGCCGAAGCGCTTGTCGCTGTCGACTTTCCAGACCTCCCCGTTCTCGATGAAGGAGTTCTCTTCGTTCTGCTCCCGCATCTCCGACGCCGCTCTTCCCTGCACGAGCCTCGGATCGAATCCCTCGGACAGCAGAACGATGTGCTTGCGCCCGGCGAGCTTCTGCAACGAATGCGCGATCGCGCCGAGCGATTCGACTTCTCGGCGCACGCGTGCGCGCATGTACGAGTCGTCCATCTTGTTGAGCGCACGCGCGCCGTCGGCGAAGAGATCGTCGCCCATCGAGCGCTTCTCGCTGGTCTCGCCTTGCGCGCCGCCAGGGTCCTGCGTGATCTGGAACGGATTCGTCCCGGCGATCTGCAGCGGATCGGCGGTGCGGAATGTCGCCGGGTCAGCGATGGCCGCGGTGAGGAGGGATCGATCGGTCGTGAAGGCGGTGAGGAAACGAAAGCCGCGATCGGCGTCGACGCTGCCGATGGCGACGAGGTCGCGGCTGCCGACGCTCCGCGCCACGAATTCGCGCGCCGCTTCCTGCGCCCGACCAATCGAGGTCGGGTTGGAGAACGAGAGATCGAAGAGGATGAGGAAATTGCGGCGCGACGCCGGATTGAGCGGCGAGATCGCTTTCAGCGATTCATGCGAGGTGAAGTCGACAGAGTCAAACGACTCGATGGGGCGCTTCTGTCCATCCTCGTAAACCTCGAAATTCGCGCTCGTCAGTCCGCGCACCGCACCACCGTCGCGCCCAACCACGGTGACCGGCACTTCGACGTACGAGACTGTGACCTTTTCCTGAAACGCGGCCTGCGCGAGTACGAGAAGGAGAGCGAGCATGGTTGCTCGACTATCGTAATCCTACGGAGTGCGGAGGGTGGATGAACACGGAACACGGAACGAAGACGCCTTCACGGCGTTCCGTGTTCCGTGTTCATCGTTCCGTGTTTGAGGAGCTACGTGCGCAGCATGCCGTGCCGGAGAATTCGCGAGATCTCTTTGACGGCCGCGTCCGTTTCCTTGCCGAAGTGATCCTTTACGCCGAAGAGGATCTCGACGCTGAAGTAGTTGTAGAAGATGCGCGTGGAGAGCATCACCGCGGAGACGGGAGAGAGATCGGCGGCGAGCTTCGCTTGCAGTTCGTCTTCCATCCCCGAGGCCTTGATGAAGGCGTCGAAACGATCGGCCATGTTCTCGTAGAACTTGCGGATGTGCGTGCCGTCGAACTCGACGACGTCGACGTAGATGAGGAGCGCGTATTCGCGATAATCGCGCACGACTTCGCGCACGGCCTGGCCGATGTTCTCGAGGTTCTCCGGGAACGCGCCACTGGAAAGAGCGCGATTGAACGGGAACTCCGGCTGCGACATGAGTAGGAAGTAGCGATCCAGGAGCGCGCGGAAGATCGTCTCTTTGTCGGGGAAGTGATGGTAGACGTTCCCCTTCGACAGGCTCGCCTCTTCCGCGATGTCGCGCACGCTCGTCGCGCCGTAGCCCTTGTGGGAGAACAATTTCAGGGCCGCGTCGAGGATCTGTTGTTTGCTCTTTTCAGAGCGCTCTTCCTGGTTCATTGGGAATTCGAGTCTAGCATTGCGATGAGCTCGGCCTTGACGACCTTCCCATACGCCGTGCGCGGCAGTGTCTCGATGAAGACGAAGCGCCGCGGCACTTTGTATTTGGCGATGCGCGCGGCGAGATAGTTGCTCAGCTCCTCGGCCGTCACATTGCCGACGACGAAGGCGACGCCCACTTCTCCCCACGTCTCATCCTGCGCGGCGACGACCGCGGCATCCGACACCGCGGGATGTGCGACGAGCTCGCGCTCGATCTCGGCGGGATAGACGTTCACGCCGCCGCTGATGAACATCTCCTTGCGGCGGCCGGCGATGTAGAAGAAGCCGTCGCTGTCGCGGCGTGCGAGATCTCCGGTGCGAAAGAATCCGTCCTCGCCATATGCCTCACGCGTCGCCTCGGGGTTGTTCCAGTAGCCTTTCGACACGTGCGGCCCGCGAATGTACATCTCGCCGACTTCACCATCCATCTCGCGCAGCTCGACTTCCGTGAACATCATCGGCCTCCCGATCGAGCCCGGCTTGCGGTACGAGTCCTCGACCGTCATCGTGAAGCAGTTCACGCCGACCTCGGTCATCCCGTAGCCCTGTTTGAACGCCACGCCGCGCTTCTGATACGCGTCGATGATGAACTGCGGCAGCGGCGCTCCCCCGGAGATCAGCCAGCGGACATGCGAGAGGTCGGCGGTCGCGAATTCGGGCGCGTCCATGAGCAGCTTCCAGATCGTCGGAACGCCGAGGACAACCGTGCAGCGCTCGCGATTGAATCGTGCGCCATATCTCGGTCACGTCGAATCCCTTGTGCAGGATCATCGTCCCGCCGACGCTGAAGATCGGGATCAGAAACGCCGCAAGCCCGCCGGCGTGATAGAGCGGCGTGAAGACGGGGCTGATTTCGTCCTCGCGCAATCCCCAGTTGAGCGCGGTGTTGTAGCCGTTCCACCAGAGCTGGCGCTTCGGAATCATGACGCCTTTGGGTTTGCCGGTGGTTCCGGACGTGTAGAGGAGGCAGTAGGTTTCCTTGGCGGTTGTTGCTGGCCGGTGGCCGGCGGTTGTCGGTTGTCGGTTGTCGGTTGTCTGGGGTTCCTCGCGATGCCGCACAGACAACTGACAACTGACAACCGACAACTCGCTCGCGACGTTCGCAAATTCATCGCCGGCAAACAGCGCTCGCATTTCGCAATCTCGAGCGATGTGTTCGAGCTCATACGCCGTCGCGCGCGTCGAGAGCGGGACGACGATCACTCCCGCCCTGCCCGCGGCGAAGAAGAGCTCGATGAACTCGACGCAGTTGTAGGCGAGGATGCCGAAGCGATCGCCCGGTTCGAGAAACGCGCGCAATGTTTCCGCGGCGCGGTCGGTGCGGGCGTCGAGCTCGGCGTAGGTGATGCGCTCGCCGGTGGCGAGGGAGACGAGCGCCGTACGCTCCGGCGTGATGCGGGCGCGCTCCTTTAGAAGGTCGCCATCAAACATGCGAGGTAAGGCTCCGGTGCCTGGAGGTGCGGGATGTGCGCCGCGCCTTCGAGCACGTGCAAAGTCGCGCCGGGGATGCCGCTGCCCAATGCTTCCGCGTACTTCAGCGGCAGAACGCCATCGTTCGCGCCCCAGATGAGCGTCGTCGGAACGCGAATCTCCGCCAAGCGAGAATCGACGAAGAATCGCTCGGCGTCGGTGAGCCGCAGCATCGGCGAATCGACGGCGCGCTGCAGCAGCGAATCGATGACCCAATCCTCGGCCACGTACTTCGGCCCGTGCACCGCGCGCAGGATCGTCACCGCTTCTTCGCGATCGTGGGCGATGATCGGCGTCTCGAACGGAAGCGAGAGTCCACCCGCGGCTTCGAGGACGAGGTTCTTCACGCGATCGGGATGCTGCAGTGTATACAGCATCGCCAGCCAGCCGCCGAGGGAGTTGCCGACGAGCGTGAAATCCGTCGCATCGCCGATTGCCACTTCGAGCTTTTCGACAAGGAGTGAGATCGGAAGAGGCGCATCCTTCGGCGCGCTCTCTCCATGTCCCGCGAGATCGGGAAGGATCACGCGATGCGTCAGCAGCAACGCGCGGGCGCGACGGTAAACCAGGTCCCGGCATGATCGTTGACGCCGTGCACGAACACGATCGTCGGTGCGTGTTCGTCCTTCACGCCCCCTTCGAACCAGACGACTCCGTCTTTTTCATGACGCACGAATCCTGTAGCGACGAGCGCGCCGCGCGCCATGCGGACGAAGTCGGAGACGGACTCAATCGGCAAAGAGACGTTTCTCCTGCGCCGGCATGCGGAACGCCGTCGCGGCCTGGTTGTAGCCGACGCCGGAGCCGATCATGACGACGAGATCGCCGGGCTTGATCTTCTTCTGCTGCAGCGCGTCGTCGAGCGCCATCGGAATGCAGGCCGAGCCGGTGTAACCCCAGCGCTCCATCACCATGTGGGTCTTGCTCATCGGCAGGCCGAGGTCGTTCATGACCAGCTCGATCGTCGGCTTGCGGACCTGCGTGAAGATCAGGAAATCGATGTCGTCGATCGCGAAGCCGCCATTCTCGGCGACCTTGCGCACGAGGCGCGGCCAGCCTTCGTTGTTGATCTCGGCGGGATAGCGCTCGATCATCTTCACGAGCGTACGCCCGTTCGCGCGACCGCCAATTCCGTCGCCGGCTCGACCGTGCCGCCGGCGGGAATCAGCCACTTCGTCGCGTACGTGCCGTCGGCCTGAAACGCCGCGGAGACGAAGCCCGGCACTTCGCTGCGCTCGAGAATCGCCGCGCCCGCGCCGTCGCCGTAGAAGAAGATCATCGGATCGTCGGCCGCCGAGAGTTTGTGCATCATGATAGACGCCGACGACGAGCACGCGTCTTCAGTGACGGGTTCGTCGCCATCAGGCCCGCGGCATTCGCGATGGCCGTCGGAAACGACGCGCAGGCGCAGCCGACGTCGAACGTCCCGGCATTCTTCGCGCCGAGCTTCCCCTGCAACACGACCGAGGTCGCGGGCGTGATGTAGTCGGGCGAGTCGGTGCCGAGGATGATGAGATCGAGATCTTCCGGCGTCTTCCCCGCGCGCTCCAGCGCCTGCATCGACGCGCGCAACGCGAGATCCGAGGCCGCCCAATCCTCCGGCGCGTACCAGCGCGACAGAATCCCGGTGGACGCCTCCATCTTGTCGACGAACTCCGGCACGCTCGCGTCGAAACGCGCGCGCAGCATGTCGTTCGTCACTTCGATCTCCGGCAGATAGCGGCCGGTTGAGATTAGGTTTGCGTAGGACATGTTTGGTTGTCGGTTGTCGGTTGTCGGTTATCGGTTGTCTGCGGTCTGTTGCTCAGGCGTCACTTCCCGGACAACCGACAACCGAGAACTGACAACTCTCGTCACGTTCCCATCACCAATCCGCCATCCACCGACACGACCGCGCCATGAACGAACTTTGCGGCGTCGGAGGCGAGCCAGACGTAGGTGTTGGCGATGTCGGCGGGCTCGCCAAGTTTCTGGAGCGGTGTGTGCGCGGCCATCGAGTCAACGACCTTCTGCGGCATGGCTTTCACCATGTCCGTGCCGATGAACCCGGGCGCGACGCAGTTCACGCGGATGTTGTAGCGCCCGAGCTCACGCGCCCAGGTCTTGGTGAAGCTGATGACGCCGGCTTTCGTGGCGGCATAGTTCGTCTGTCCGAAGTTGCCGTAGAGGCCGACGATCGACGACGCGTTGAGCACGACGCCGCTGCCGTTGCGGATCATGTGCGGCACGACGGCGCGCGTGCAGAAGAAGACGCCCTTGAGATTGACATCGATCACGGCATCGAACGTGGCGTCATCCATCTGCGCCGCGACCGCTCCGTCTTTCCACTTGACGAGCTGCGCGTCGCGCGTGATGCCGGCGTTGTTGACCAGCACATCGATCCGCCCATGCTTCGCGATCACGTCTTCCGCCGCCTGCTTCACGGCTTCGGCGTTCGTGACGTTGATGGCCGGCAGTGATCCCATACGACGACCTTCGCGCCTTCGCTCTCGAACGCTTCAACCGTGGCACGGCCGATTCCCGCCGCGCCGCCGGTGACGATGACGACTTTGTCTTTGAGGTTGAGCTCCATCAGCGTTTCACCTTGATTGCAACGTCATCAGACTGATGTTGCTGGTTGCTAGTTGTCTGTGGTCTTTCGTCGTTGCGATGCCCCACAGACAACCAGAAACAAGCAACCAGCAACATCGGCTGCCTGGTGAGGGCCCGCGCCTTTCAAGAGACGCGGCCCCCACAGTGAATCGTTTAGAACACCCAGCGCAGCCCGAGCTGGAACTCGCGCGCGGGAAGCGTTGCGTTGAACTTCCCGAAGCTCGCGTTTCTCACCGCAACGGCGGCCGGGTTCGCCGCCGTCGGGCCGCTCAGGAACTCGCCCGAGACGACCGACTGCACGTCGTAGTTCTTCGCGTTCGTCAGATTGAACACCTCGGCGATGGCTTCGAGCTGGCCCATGCCGACGGCGACGCTCTTCGTGAGGCGCAGCGAGAGCGAGCGGAAGTTCGGACCATCTTCTTCATTGCGGCCGACGCCCACCGGACGATCGGAATTCTTGCCGTCGCCGTTGAAGTCGTAGCCGAGGCGGTGCGTCCAGGGCTGGCCCGATCCGTACTCGAGAATCGGCGCCACCGTCACATCCCACGGCGCGTGGAACACGCCGCTGAGCACGACGCGCACCCGCTCCGCTCCGCGTGCGCGGCCGTATTCGGCCTCGAGGTTGTGCGGATCGTTCGGATAACCGGTCGGGAAGTCGGGGCTGAAGTCGTCGCTGATGTTCTTCTTGTCGGCGAACGTCACCGATGCCGTGATCAGATCGTTCTGGCGGAGGTTGCCGTTCAGCGCCAGGACGAACGCGCGGTACTTCGAGTGGCCGTCGTTGCTGTAGACGTTCACCTGGTCGTACGCGGTGTACGGACGGGTGCGCGTCGCGTTGCCGGTCCAGTTGATGTCGTGGATCACGATCTCGCTCTCGCCGTCGACGAGGATCGCTTCGGTGTCGAGGTAGAGGCGCGTGGAGGGAATCTTCATCGTGTAGCCGAGCGAATACTGCTTCGACTCGGGGTTGTGATAGTCGTCGGCCAGCAGCACGATCGCCGGCTTGGAAGGAATGCCGGTCGTCGTCGGATGCGCCGGATCGAGCGCCAGCGCCGGCAGTCCGAGGAGCGCACCGTTGATGCGGGTGAAGGTCACGCGGCCGGTCACGCCGTTCTGCTGCAGCTCGCTGAGCGCGGGCACGAGGAGCATGCGACCTGTGAAGAGACCCGCGCCGCCGCGCAGGACGTTGGTGCCGTCGCCGCGCAGGTCATAGCTGAAGGAGACGCGCGGCTGGAGGTTGTTCGTGTCGCGTTTGCGCGGCTGCGGAATCAGCGGATGTGTGAAGCCTTCGTTGTTGCCGTTCGTGTCGAGGTCGTAGCGCAGGCCGAGGTTCACCGTCGCACGCGAGCTCGGGCGCCACGAATCCTCGGCGAAGAAGCCGTAGAGGTTCGTGTCGCTCTTCACGTCCGAAGAGCCGACGCCGTAGGCGTACGCCAGCGGCAACGCGCGCGTGTCGGTCACATAGATGAAGAGACCCGACGAGTACGTATCGATGCGCAGGCGCTCGTTCACGTGCTGCAGCGAAGCGCCGCCCTTGAGGTCATGCGAGCCGGCGCCGACGGCGACGTGCTGATGGAAGGTGTCGCGGATCTCCCAGGTCGAACCGTCACCGAGAAGATCGCCGAGGATGTTGCCGCCGGTCTGCAGCGTATTGCCGCTGGAGAACCACTCGGCGACGCCATCGCTGTTGGTCGGCTCGAAGAAACGGCGCTTGCCGTACTGGAAGCGCGCCTCGTTCGATGCGTTGCTGGAAATCGCCCAGTTGTGCTCGAACGTCGTGTTCCAGTTCTTGCGCTCGAGCGTCTGCCCGTACGTCGGATCGGCGACGCCGCCGACGCGGAAATTGTCTTCGCTGTATTTCTCGTAGACCGCGTGCACGCCGCCGGTCATTTGTGGATTGAAGTTGATCGTGCCGCTGCCGAAGAGCAGCGTCTGATCGAACGGATGCGCCACGTCGGCCGCCTGCGACGCGAACGCGCCGCCGGGACGGAAGAGGATGATGTTGTCTTCGTTGATCTGCTCGACGGAGCCGAAGTAAAAGGCCTTGTCGCGGAGGATCGGACCGCCGACGGTGAAGCCGAGCTGGCGGCGCTTGTAGTCATCGTTCTTCTTGAGATCGAGCGCGCCCTTGGAGCGCAGCGACGAATCGCGGAAGAAACCGAGAACGCTGCCGTGCATGTCGTTCGTGCCCGACTTCGTCACGATCGAAAGCGCGCCGCCGGAGGAGCCGCCGATCTCCGTATCGAAGCGATCGGTGATCACGCGGAACTCGCGCACCGCGTCCTGACTGAAGCGCGCGCGGGAAAGGCCGTTGACCTGGTCGGTGAGGTCGACGCCATCGACGAGGATCGTGGCCGACGAAGCGTTGCCACCCGCGCCGACGACCGGTCCGCCGTTGATGAACCGGAATCCGCCGCGCTCACGCTGCACGCCCGGCGCGATGAACGCGAGGCGCTGGAAGTCGCGATCGGGAACCGGCAGTGCCGCGATCTGCTCGGGGATGATGTTCGTCGACGAGTCCGTCTTATGCACGTCCACGATCGGCGCCTCGGCGCTGACCGTGATCGTCTCGCTGGCCGACGCCTGCATCACGACGCTCAGCTTCGCTTCCTGTCCGATGCGCAGAACGACTTTCTGCGCCGCGACGGGAGCGAACCCCTCGAGCGTGAATGCGACCTCGTAGTTGCCAGGTGTCAGCGCAGGAAAGCGCACGGCACCGGAGGTGTCGGTGACGGACATCGACGTGAAGCCCGTCTCCGGACGGGAGACCGTGACGGTCACGCCGGGGAGTGGAGCCCTGGATTGATCGAGTGCGACCGCTTCGATCGAGCCCTTGTCGATCTGAGCAAAAGCGGGCACGGCAAGACAAACAGCGACAAGGCAGAGCAGGACGAGCCAACGGCGGTTCATGTTCCCTCCGGTTTACCGGCCGACCGGTCGGTTTTGAGTTTGGCGGAGTTTAGGGCCGAGTCCGGCGCGTGTCAAGAACGTTAGGAGCGCAGGCTTCCGGCCTGCCGGTCCGGCAGGCTAGGAAGCCTGCGCTCCTTTTACCGATTCACGCCCCACGGTGGCGTCCACGAAATCGCGTCGAGGCGCAGGCCGAGGTCACGCGTGTCGGTGGAGCGTCCGAGTTGGGAGGGATTGGCGACCGCGCTGGTGATCAGGCGCAGTTCATTGGGCGCGTCGCCGCGCGTGGGAACGAGCCATGACTTCTCGAGCACCGCCGACTTGGCGACGAAGCGGTCGACGAGGTCGCCGTTGACGCGCAATTCGATCGTCGGCGGAGCAATGGTGTCGATCGGCACGTAAAGGCGGAGGGAGAGCTTGCCGCGGCCGTGAAGCGGTGGCAGCTCGATGCCGGCCTCGCGCGCCATCCAGCGCCACGTTTGCGTTCCGTCGGTTTCTTCCTGATGCCAGCCATCCTTGTACGTGACTCGATTGGCAACCGCGCGCACGGAGTTTTCGAAATTGCGTTTCCGCAGAACTTCCCACAAGGCGCCGTGCGGCCGCGTGAAATTGAACGCGCCGGGAACGGCTTGCAGGCCAACGATCCAGGCCTCGCTCGGCGCGCGCGCGAGCTCGTCGTCGCGCTCGAAGTACGTGATCGGTCGGCCCGACAAGACGGCCTCGCTCTGTGGGCCGAGGCCACTGTGAACGTAGACCGGCTCGTCGTTCCTGACGTTGTCCCGAATCCATTGCAACGCGGCGACGGGAGGAGCATCGGTCGTACGTTGAACCTTCAGTGCGGGCAACGTCCAACGCGCGAGCAGCACCACGAGCGCGACGGCGACGATCGTCTGCAATCGGACCACCATTGCGCGACTCAGGCGCATCAGCGAAAAAAGACCCGCAATGCCATCCGCGGCCAGCAGCGCGTACGCCGCCATGTAGGCGATCGAATAACGTGAAGCGGCTGCGATGTCGAGATCGAGCCACGAGAGCAGCGCGAGCGGAGCGAAGATCGCCAGCGTCCACATCGGCGCGCTCTTGCGCAGAAAAAGCGCCGCGACAAGCGACGCCAGCATGAGGACCGCGAATGCGCGGAGATGGTCCTTCCGCGGAATCGGATCGGCGAAGAAATTCACGGTCGCTTCGCAGAGCGGAGGACGGCCGGGGTTGTGCCACGAATCGACGTCGTGCACCCACTTGCTCTGTGAGCGGACGGCACCGACATAGTCGGAAACCGATTGCGACGCCAGCGCCGCGCCTCCATAACTTCCGCAGACGACCGCACCGCCGAGGAAAATCGCGAGGGCGACATCGCGAAGCGATTGCCGCGCGCGCACAACCGTCGCCAGCACCGCCGGTACAAAGCCGAGCAGCAGCATGGGCGGACGAATCCCCGCGGCGATGCCCAGAACGAGCGCGCCGAGGAGATAGGAGCGCCGGTCGCGTCGCCCGCGCAGCAGGAGCGAGCAGGCCGTGAACGCGAGGGCGATCGATGGAATGTCGCCGAACGCGGTGCCGCCGTAAACCCAGACGTTCGGCAGAAACGCGAACAGCGCCGCGCCGCAGACCGACGTTGCGAAGTCGAAACCAAGCTCGCGCGCCAGCCAGAACAGCGCGGGAAACAGAAAGAACGATGCCAGCACGACCACGACCTGCAGCGAGCGAAACTCGGATCCGACGACGAGATGCACGACCTTCGCCGCGGCGATGAACAGCGGATAGCCGGGCGGATGGGGATGGTGCTGCGCGATGTCGTAATCGCGCACGCCCAGCATGAAGAGCGCTTCATCCCAATCGAACAACGAATGCGCGATGGCCAGCAGCCGCGTCGCAGCGATGGCGATCGAGAGCAACAGCACGATCCAGAAACGGCGGCGGTTCTGATCGGTGAGGAGCGCGTCCGTCATATCGATTCAGTCCGCCGGAACGACGGCGGCAACGCGTGCGGTCGTCGCCGCGCCGAGCTGGCCGAACCAGGCGACGTCGCGTGCGACGCAATCGAGCTCCAGTTCGAACGCACCGGACGGCAACGGTGGCAGATCGAATTCCCATTCCGTCGTCTGGCCCGGCGCCGGCGGCTCGGGAATTGACGCCCAATGATGATTGAGCTCGACCAGATGTCCGCCCGAATAGAGATGACACCCGAGCGACACGCCTCCCGTCTGTTCCGACGGGAGCCACACCGCGAGTCCCGTGTTCATGACGCTCGCGTGCACGCGAACCGAGCGACCGGCAACCAGCGGACCGACCAGCCGCGCTTCGACGCGACACGACAAGGCTTCTGCCGATCGGCTGTCGACCGCGCCCGATCCCGCCTTGTCCAGAAAGAACGTCCGGACGTTGCTGAGAAATTGACGCGTCTTCTTCGTTAGACGATCCGCGGTGATGCCGCCGGCCAGCAGGTCCTCGAATTCATCCGCGCGAAGGAACAGCGGCGATCCGCTGAACGCGGCGACGCGCATGTCCGCGAAGCCGATCGTCTGCGCCAGCGACCAGATCGCATGAATATCGACGTCGTTCTCGATCACGCCATACGCGCGCATCTCGAACTGCGACTGCGGTGCGAGTGAATGCTCGGGACCCGGCTCGCCGAACGCGGCGATCCCTCCCGGCACGAGCACGCGCGCGAACTCGCGCAGCACGTCGTCCGGATTCGGAGCGTGGTGGAACGAGTCGAAGCAGAGAATCCGATCGACGCTCTGATCCGGCAGGTCGATCCTGGTTCCGTCGAACTGCAGAAATCGCGGCTCGGCGCGATTCCCAATCGCCGGTACGCGCTCGAATTCCTCGGCGGCGATCTTCAACGCCGTCGCCGAAACGTCGAGCAGAATGACCTGGCAACCGAGCTGCGTCAGGATGCGTCCCAGCCATCCCGTTCCGGCGCCGAACTCGAGCACCGTGAGTCCGCGAACGAGTCGCATGCCCTGGATCAGCACCGCGAGATTCGTGAGCATCGGCGGCGAGTCGCCGGGCGTCGCGAACGGCTTCGCGATCTGCGTATCCCACGAGGTCAATCCGGCGAAGTACTGTTCCGCTCGGCGATTCAACTCCTCGATCGACGTCTCGCGGATCAACTGCTGCACCTGAATCATCCCCGGCGCGTCGCGATCGGGCCTCGCCTCGCCGTCCTCGGCGCGCGCATGCGCATCCCGCGTCAGCAGCGCCGACGCGCCGCGCATCCGAACCGCGCTCACGACGGCGACTTCGAGCTCGTTCTCGCGCGTCAGCTTCGTCACCTTCGGCTCGACCCGTGCTTCACGTAAAAGCGAAAGGATGTCGTCGAGCGAGTAAACATGCGTCGCAAGAAACGGCGTGTCCGTGGGCTTTCCGCGCAGGCGATTGGCCATCGCATTCGCGCCGGGCAGATGATCGCGCAACGCGCTGAGCGCGCGAGCACGGCTCGATCGGTGATCGCGAAACGGGACGTGGATGTGAAACGTGCCGCGTCGCGAGAGTCGTTTTAGCAAGCGCTCCAGCAGCTGCAGGCCATCGGCGGGTGCGATGTGCTGCAGCACGAAGTGCACGCTGATCAGCTCGAACTCGCTCTCCTGTGCGAAGAAGCGCTCCTGCGTTTCGAACTCGATGTTGCGAATGCCCTCGGCGTCCGCATTCGCGCGCGCCACGGACAACATCGTCTCCGAAACGTCGACCGCCGTGACGGCCAGACCGCGACGGGCGAACGCGATCGCCAACCGTCCCGGACCGCAACCGAATTCGAGCACGCGATGCGGCGGATCCGCGCTCTGCAGCTCCTCCCGGCCGAGGCGCAGCAGCGATTCGACGTACGCCTCGCCCGTCTCGAAAAACGCCTGCCGGCTCTCCGGCGTCAGCTCGCGAGAGAGGAAGCGCCGCTCACTCAAGACCGAAAAGTAGGGCTCACTCCTGGCGAGCGCCTCCCAGCGAGCGCGGTCGGAGGTCATCGTTGAGTATTAGTACCACGTGAGACGTTGCTGGTTGCTCGTTGCTGGTTGTCTGTGGCTCCTCGAGTTTCAGATTTCGTTCCGTCTGAAACCGCAGACAACCAGCAACCAGCAACCAGCAACTGTATAGAATCTGTTCATGTCGCTTCTCGCGCAGCACAAAGCCGCCACCCACCCTCCCCGACTCGAAGGCAAGGAAGTTCTGGTCGGTCCCGATCCTTCGGTCGCGAAGGTGAAGGGCGTGATGTTCGGCGGACGCAAGTCGTTCCTCATGGAGGCCGTCGGCGAGGCGGGGTTCAACGCGATCCTGGAGAAGCTCACGCCGCGCACGCGCGGCTATGTGCGCACGCCGCTGGCGTCGAGCTGGTGTGAGTTCGAGTCGCTCGTCGAGCTCGATCGCACGATCCACAACGAGCTGAAGTCGAAGTATCCGAACGTTCTCGCGCTCATCGGCGCGGCCTCGGCGGAGCTCGGAATCGGCCGCATCTATCGTTCGCTCGACTCCGAGGAGCTGGTGAACTTCCTCGCCAACAACGCGCAGTTTCACGACCAGTATCAGAAGTTCGGACAGGTGCGCTTCGAGAAGACGGCCAACGGCGCGCGCATGATTTACTCGAACTATCCTTGCTACAGCCCGATCTTCTGCGCCAGCGCGTTCGGCTACTTCCAGGAGTCGATCCTGCGCCACGGCGGCACCGATCCCAACGTCGCCGAAACGAAATGCCAGTGCCTCGGCGACAAGACCTGCACGTATGAAATGACGTGGCGCTGAGGCGTTCCGTTGAAAAGGAGTCTCGAATGCGTAAACCGGCCCTGGTCCTCGCGTGCCTCCTGGTGCTCGTCGCACTCCCCCTCTCCGCCAAGACCGCGTTCTCCGGAACCTATGCCGTGAGCGGCTCCAACCCCGGCGTCGGCGCCTACAAGGGAACGTTGACGATCGCGCCACGCGGCGAGATCTACGACGTCCTCTGGACGATCGGCAAAGCGAGCTACGCCGGCGTCGGCGTCGTTAACGGCGACACCCTCTCCATCGCCTACTCCGACGGCTCCGGCAAATGGATGGGCGTCGTGGGCTACCACCAACGCCCCGACGGCTCGCTCGACGGCAAATGGGCCATCTACGGCGGCAACACCAAGACCGGAACGGAAACCGCCAAACGGAAGTAGCTCGCAGCTGGCCCCGGAGGGCGGGCTACAGCCCGCCGGTTTTGGGCGGGAGGGTCGTTCGCCAACACCCCACCCAGAATCGGCGGGCTATAAGCCCGCCCTCCGGGCCAGCGAGCTACTTCCGCGGCAACCTTGCCAGCACTTCTTCGGTAAGGAAATCGACCTTCTCGTGCAGGTGCGTGATCTCGAGCTCTGCTTTGAGATTCACCTCGTACTCCGCGTCGGCGCGCAAGCGGTCTTTCGCGGCCTGGCGGTTCTGACTCACGAGAACGAAGATCGAGAGGAAGATCGCTTCGAGCGAGACGACCATCGTCAGGAAGCCGTAGGGATACGGATCGAAGTGCGGGAGGAAGGGAATCGTGTTCCAGAGAATCCAGGCCGCGAACCAGACCGCGTTCAGCACCAGGAACTGAATGCTGCCGCTGTACTCGGCGATGAGATCGGCCGCGCGCTCCATGGTCGTGGAGCGGATCTCCATCTCCTCGTTGATGTTTCGCGCGACGCGGCGGCGCAGGATCTCGTCCGTGCTGCGGATGCGCTGCCCCATCGTCGTCAGCAGATCGAGCGAAGCGTCGGGATGATTGCGCAGGAAGGCGAGCAGATCGTCGCGGTCGAGCACGAGCAGCGTCGAGTCCTCGAGGCAAAGCGCGTTTGCCGTGCGCGCGCCGCCGTCGAACAGCGAAAGCTCGCCAAAGACTTCGCCCGGACCGCACAGCGTCAGCACGATCCGCGCGCCGGCGTTGTCCTTGACGAACAGCTCGATGCTTCCCGTTCCCACGACGTACAGCGAATCGCCGGGCTCGCCGAGGGAGAACACCTTCTCGCCGGATGCGAAGTCGCGGCGCTTCAGGACGCGCTCGAGATCGGCGCGCTCCGAGGCGCCCAGCAGCTTGAAGAGTGGCACGGTGGCCAGGAGCTCGGCGGTCTGCATGCGCGTGATTCTAGCGTGCTATTCTCGGACCGCCCTCAGCATGAGCGTTCCCCATGAGTGACGACAAGAAAACCATCGAAGCGCCGGTGCCCGAGCTCGACGAACGCGGAATCTCCAAAAAGTACGGACTGCGGGAGCTCAACTACCCGGACGTCGATCAGGCCAAGGCGCTCGGCGCGTTCCTCACCGCCGCGGTGGAATCGGGCCGTTGCGGTCCTCTGCCCAAGACCGCCGTCGTCGTTCTCCTCGATTACCTGCAGGCGACGATCAACCGCCAGCACATCACCAAGGGTCCACGCATGTCGCAGGAAGAATTCGACACGATCCAATCGCCGTACTACATGGCGGCGCGCATCGTGGCGAAGGTCCAACGCTCGCGCCAGGAGAACACGAAGGGGAAGGTTTACCAGGCGACGTATGTGTCGCTGACGCAGTTCATCGAGCTGCTGCGCAACCTCCTCGATCCCGGCTGCTACTGGCTTCGCCTCGGCGCCATTCCCGAGGGCGTTCGCGAAGGGATGGAAGCGCTGCGTGACTTTCTGGCCTTCTATCCGGAGCAACGGCGCAAAGGCCGATCGGTATAACTCCCGCCGCAACTCTGACTTAAGATGCGCGTAGCGGAGTTGTTTGATGTCACGCTATCTGCAGAAGATTTCGCTGCGCCCGTACAGCGACGCGGAGATCTGGACCGGCTGGGAGCTCGAGAGCCGCAGCGGCGAAATCGACGGGCTTGTGCTCGCCGACACGATCAGCTCCGATGAGCTGATCGCCAAGTACGGCGTCACCGAATTCCAGAAGATCCCGCCCGAGTATCTCGACGCCGGCGAGTTCCGCGCGAAGTCGAAGAGTTGACGTGCGGCGCACGGGTTAGACTCCGACGCGATGACGAAAGAGTACGACCGCGCCTACTTCGACCGCTGGTACCGCCACGATGACACGCGCGTGAACTCGCGCACCGAGGTGCGGAGGAAAGTCGTGCTGGCCGTGGCGCTGACCGAGTACTTCATTGGGCGCCCAATCCGCACGGTGCTGGACGTCGGATGCGGAGAAGGCGCCTGGCTCCCCCATCTGCGCGCGCTCCGTCCCGGCGTCGAGTACACCGGCTTCGATTCGTCGGACTACGTCGTCAAACGCTTCGGGCGGACGCGCAACATCCGCAAGGCGGCGTTCGGCGATCTCCCATCGATCAACCTCGACGTCTACGATCTCGTCGTCTGCTCCGACGTGATGCACTACGTCCCCGACGACGAGCTCCGCGCCGGCATCCGAAGCCTCGCCGCCGTCACCGACGGCATGGCCTTCCTCGAAGTGCTCACCCGCGAAGACGACATCTTCGGCGATCTCCACGCGCTCATCAAACGTCCCGCCGCCTGGTATCGCAAGACGTTCGCGAGCGCCGGCCTCACGTTCGTTGGCCCGTACTGCTGGCTCGGCCCGGCATTCGAGAACGGAGTCGCGGAGCTGGAAACGCCAACGTAAATCGGTTGCTGATTACTAGTTGCTGGTTGCTTGCGGTGTACCCCAGATAACCGACAACCAGAAACCAGCAACCAATTCAGATCAGCACGGCCATCTCTTCGCGCCGTGCGAGCGACTCCCGTTTCGGCCTACGCACGAGCTCGGTCGTGCAGTTCGGACATCGCGACTGGAACCATCGGGTACAGGTCGCGCAGAACGTACATTCGAAACTGCAGATGTATGCAACTTCGTCGTCCGTGAGATGCGACTCGCAACGCTCACAACGCGGTTTCATGTCGAGCATGGGCTTCTGAAGAATGAATACGCCTCAGACCTCGACAGGTTTGGGATTCGCCGCAAATGTAACAACTGGCGCAACTCGTCACTTCGTCAGGCGTTGGATCCGGCGCGCGAATAGTCCCACGATCGCAGCCGCCACGATCGTCACGAGTGCGTTGTAGAGAAAGAGCCGGTACGGCGGAACGACGTCGAAGAAACCCGCCACCCAGCCCGCCACCTTGTTCCCGAACGAGGCGCCGAGGAACCAGATCCCCATCATCAAACCGACCATCCGCACCGGCGCCAGCTTGGTGACCAGGCTCAGGCCGACGGGACTCAAACAGAGCTCGCCGAGCGTGTGAATGAGATAGAGCACCGCCAGCCACATCGGACTGACGCGCGTTCCCGTCTGCGCGGCCGCCGCCGCAGGCACGATCCAGAGAAATCCGGCGCCGACGAGCAGGAGCCCGAGGGCGAACTTCACGGGACTCGACGGTTGTCGCGGGCCAAGGCGGAGCCACATCCAGGCGAAGACCGGCGCTAGCACGAGCACGAACAACGGTTGCAGAACCTGGAACCAGCTCGATGGAAACGTCCATCCGAAGAGCGAGAGCCGCGTGTAGCGATCGGCGAAGAGCGTCAGGCTCGATCCCGACTGCTCGAACGCCCCGAAAAACAAAATCGCGCAGGCAAAGAGAATCAGGATGACGGCGATTCGCGCACCTTCGCCGGGACCTGTGTCGGCGGCGCCGGTCTCTGTCGTTTCGCGGGAGACGTTCCGTGGCAAGTGCCGCCGGCCCATCACGTATTGCGCGACTCCGAGAAGCATCCCCACGCCCGCGGCGCCGAAGCCGAGGTGCCAGTCGATGCGTTGACCAAGCCAGCCGCAGATGATCGGTGCAGCCATCGCACCGACATTGATTCCCATGTAGAAAATCGAAAACCCGCTGTCGCGCCGCGCATCGTCCGCGTCGTACAGCGATCCGACCATCGTGCTGACATTCGGTTTCAGAAGTCCGGTGCCGATGACGATCAATCCGAGCCCGGCGTAGAAAAGATCGACGCGCCCCAGCGCCATGCTGAAGTGACCGAGCGCGATGATGACCCCGCCCGCGAGCACCGCGCGATAGTGCCCGATGAGACGATCGGCGATGAACCCGCCCGGAATCGCCGCCGCATACACGAGCATCGTGTACCAGCCGTACACCGAGGCCGCGTGCGCCGTCGTGTACCCCAGCCCGCCAACCGCCGGCGCGGCGACGAGATAGAGAATGAGAATCGCCCGCATCCCGTAGTAGCTGAAGCGCTCCCACATCTCGGTGAAGAACAGCGTCGAGAGTCCGCGAGGGTGACCGAACCACATGCCCGCACTCTGGAATGCGATCTCGCGAGCGAGGTCGTCAACGTCACGAGCGGCGGCATGAATGGAACGAACGGTCGAAACGAGGAGGGCGGGCTTACAGCCCGCCGATTCTTTTGGGTGGGAGGGGTCCAACCTTCCGCCCAAAACCGGCGGGCTATAAGCCCGCCCTCCTTTACGGCTCGCTCGTGCCGGCTAGAAGAACTCTTTCAGCCTCGCGCGATGCCTTCGGCTCAGCGCGAGCTTCGTTCCGTCGCGAAGCAGCACGACGAAATCGTCGCCGACTCCGCGATGGATCTCTTTCACGCGGCGCAGATTCACGATCGTGCTGCGATGGATCCGCAGGAACTCGCGTGCATCGAGACGGCGCTCCACTTCCCCGATCGACTGGCGCAGGAGATAGGTCACACCTTTCACGTAGAGCCGCACGTACTTCCCTTCCGCGCCGATCCAATCGACGTCGCGCACGTCGACGAAAACGATCTTGCCTTTCGCCTGAACGACAAACTGCGCCAGCGACCGGCTGCGGCGCCGTCCAGTCGCTCCAACGCATCGAGCAAACGCATGCGCACCGCGGCGTCGGTCTCCGTCTGGCGGTCGCGGCGCACGCGCTCGATCGTCCGATCGAAGCGCGCCCGATCGAAAGGCTTCAGCAGATAGTCGACCGCTTCGACATCGAATGCCTCCACCGCGTACTCCGCGTGAGCGGTGACGAACACGATCCGCGGCAATTCCTGGCGCGGCACGCGGCGCACGACTTCGAATCCGTCCATGCGCGGCATGCGGATGTCGAGGAAGACGAGATCCGGCTCGAGCTCCCGAATCGCATCCACCGCTTCCGCCCCGTTCGCGCACTCGCCCACCACCTCGAGATCGGCATGTGCCTCGGCGAAGGCACGCACCTTCTGCCGCGACAAGCGTTCGTCATCGACGATGAGCAGCCGGATCATCGCAGCGGCACGTCGACCTCGACGATCACGCCTCCACCCTCGCGCTCCGCCAGCTTGAAATCGAAGGCCTCGCCATACAGATCGCGCAGACGGGCGAGCGTGTTGCCGAGGCCGATGCGCACGACTCGATCCGGGCCACCGGCGAGTCCGGCGCCATCGTCAGCGACGGACAAGCGCAGGCGGTCCCCGCTCACCGCGGCGCGAATCACGATCGTGCCTCCCTCGGCACGCGGGGCGACGCCGTGATGGATGGCGTTCTCGACCAGCGGCTGGAGCACGAGATTGGGCACCAGCGCATCCTTGGCCCGCGGCTCGATCTCGTATGCGACGCGCAACCGGTCCTCGAGCCGGATCTGTTCGATCTCGAGATAACGGCGCACGAACTCCAGCTCGCGCGACAGCGGCACGAGCTGCTCGGCTTCGCTGTCGATGGTCATGCGCAGAAACTCCGCGAGCCGTGTGAGCATCGCGTCGGCGCTGTCGCGATCGCTGTACATCAGTGACGAAATCGAGTTGAGCGTGTTGAACAAAAAGTGCGGCCGCAACTGCATCTTCAACGCCGCCAGCCTCGCCTCGGACAATCGCACTTCGAGTTGCGACGCCTGCAGCTCGCGATCGCGGTATTTCGCGTAATAGAGAAACAGGTGATGGCCAAGGAGGATCACCCAGTACGTCGGCACCAGAGAATGGAAGTTCGCCGAGAACGAATAGGCGACGACGAGTGGATACGGATCGTTGCGCAGGCGAAGGACGAACGTGAGAAAGACCTCCGTCGCAATGAGGGAGACCGCGGTCACGGCGAGGCTGGCCACGATATGAACCAGCGCCGCGCGCAGCCGGCGCCGCGGTTCGAGCAGCGGAAACCGCGTTCCCAGCCAGACGATGACCGGCGTGAACAGCCCGTACGTGTAGTAGTACGGCAGATTGACGGCCATGGCCCGCGGCCAGGTGATCATCCCTCGCAACGCCGGATTGAAATAGGCCTGCGTGGTGAAAAAAAGCCCGACGACCGTCGATCCGATGAAGACCAGCAGCGCGGACCGCACGCGTCGACCGAGCACGTCCGCATGATAGCCCGCACGTTTCGCACCCGAGCCGCCGCTCGTGACGCCATGGACGCCGCTCGTGACATTGGCAGGGATGCAGCTACTCGAAGGAATGACCCGGCGTCGCAGCGGCATTCTCATCCATCATGAGAAAGACTGCCGCTTTGCTGGTGATCCTCCTGTTCTCACTCGCCGCCTTCGCCGACGTCGAGGTGAAGCCGAACGGCAAACTGACGAAAGTCGAATCGAAGACCGTCTGCATGATCAACGAACACGCCATGGGGAAGGATCAGATCCCCGTGGAAGTCGACGGCAAGACCTATTACGGCTGCTGCGACATGTGCAAGAAAGCGCTGTCGACCGACGCCGCCAAGCGCGTCTCCACCGATCCCGTGACCGGCAAGCAGGTCGACAAGGCCAAAGCCGTCATCGCCGCGCAGGAAGACGGCCGCGTCTTCTATTTCGAAAACGACGAGACCCTGGCGAAGTACAACGCACAGTTCGCGAAGTAGGAACCGGACCGCCGGAGTCCTCGCCGTCTGGGTGAGCGGCGTCTCGCCGCTCACGGGCGGGCGTCGAGACGACGCCGCCCCAGCCGCCGGGACGGCGGCGGTCCACTCGTTACCCTTCCGGCACGTTGATCACGTACGCCCGCTGATGGATCTCGTCCGACGGATCAGGCATGTAGATTCGCGTGAGATAGTCGAGCGCGATGGCCACTCCCTGCCGCTCGCGCATCGTGGCGATGAGAGGGACGAAGAGCGCGATGAAGAAGCCGGCGCCGCCGAACCAGTTCGTGGAGCGGAAGCCGAAGTAGAGCGCGACCACGCCGGCGAAGATCGGGACGCGGTCCATGATCAGAAGCCAGAACCAGAGATCGCCGTAGTTCGCCTGATAGAGCACGCCGCAAACCGAACAGCGCTCGTGCGCCTCGATCCAGCGCCGGAACAACGGCCCTTCCCCACAACGCGGGCAACGGCGGCGGAATCCGCGCCGGATCACGAGGGCGATCGGAATGCGCGGCCGTGCCGCTTCCGCGCTCACTTCGCCTTGGCAGCGGACGAGCCGTCGATCGACTTCCGCAGCTCGCCCACGAATCGATCCGTCGCCCGGACGCTGCGCAGCACGACCGTCAGCGCCTCCTCCGGGAACCCCGATTCCAGCGTGACCGTGTAGCCGCAGAAAACATCATCTTCATCATCGGCGCCCCAATAGAGAAAGTTGAGATCGTTGTAGTGCGCGAGCTGGCGCAGGAAGGCGCGTTCGTCCTTGAGCTTGTTCAGATTGATGTAGCCGCCCTTGTAGTGCGGAAACACGCGCAGGTTGATCGTCTCCGTCGGCGTCACGCGAAGCACGATCTCAAGCTTCTCGACGTTCGACAGCTTGTCTTTCATCGTGCCGGTAAAGTTGTACGGCTCCTTCGTGCTCTGATGAAACGAGACGTTGACATCGTCACGCTCCCCCACCGACTCCAGCAACCCCCGCAACTTCTCGCGCGTCGCGTCCCGCGCCTCCGAATCCGCATCCTGCGCACGCGCCGGAATCGCGAAGATCACGCAGAGAAGAACGAACAACATGGCGAGCCGCTGACGCATTCAGGGAGCCTCCTTGGCGGAGTCATCGTAAATCAGATCGCATACTGCGGTTGCTGGTTGCTGGTTGTCTGTGGAGCATCGCTCTCGCGACATCGCCGTGGACACGAGGAGGGCGGGCTTAATTAGCCCGCCGGTTCTGGGCGGGGGACGGAGGATGGACCAGGGACGGACGGCACGGGCGCGGGACGAGCCCCCGCCCAAAAGAATCGGCGGGCTATAAGCCCACCCTCCGGAATCTACGCGGGACCCACAGATAACCAGGAACCAGCAACACCCCCCGCCGCAACTGTCCAGCTAACCGAACGAACCTTCGCTAGTCTAAGCACACGGATGGAAACGGATCAGCAGCTCGTCGAGCGCACCCGCACCGGAGACGACGACGCCTTTCGCGTCATCGTCGAGCGGCATTCGCGATCGGTCTACCGCGCCGCCTATCGCATCACCGCCAATGCCGCCGATGCCGATGACGTCGTGCAGGAGACATTCCTCCGCGCCTATCGCGCCCTCGGCACCTTCGACGCCCGCGCCGCGCTGACGACCTGGCTGCACCGCATCGCCGTCAACTGCTCGCTCGATCTCATCGACTCGCGCCGGCGCCGCGAGGGTCGCATCGACGCCCGTGAGGATCTCTCGCTCCTCGCCTCATCCTCCGCCACTCCCGATCGCGTCGCACTCGGCGGCGAGATGCAACGAGCCATCGCCGACGCCATGGACGCGCTCACCGGCAACGAGCGCACCGCGTTCGTCCTCCGCCACTTCGAAGGCATGCCGCTCGAGGAAATCGGTCAGATCCTCGGCACACGCCTCAACGCCACGAAAAACACCGTCTTCCGCGCCGTGCGGAAACTGAGGCATCAATTGCAGCCATTCACGGGGTCCCTGGTATGAGTCATCTCTCTCACGACGAGCTCGTTCTCTCCTATTACGGCGAACCGGATCTCGGCGCGCGTCAAGACCATCTCGATTCCTGCGACGAGTGCAAGGCCGAGCTGACACGCCTCGCGCAAATCCTCGATCGAGTCACACCGTTCGAAGTTCCCGAGCCCGATGACACCTATGAAGCGCACGTCTGGGATCGCCTGCAGTGGCGCCTGCGCGGTGAAAAGAAGCACGCCCGCCGCGCCGAATGGATCAAGTGGACCGCCGCCGCGGCGATGCTCGCTCTCGCGTTCCTCGCCGGCCTGCTCTGGAACCGCCGCCAGAACGCCGGCTTCGACACGACACCGATCGCGCACAACGACACGACCTCACCCAACACCACGGCCAGCACGGCCGCACAACAACAGCAGGGACGCGACCGCATCCTTCTCGTCGTCGTCGGCGATCACTTCGACGAATCCGAGCGGATGCTCGTCGAGCTCACGAATCTCAGTCCCGGCGAAGGAAACGACATCAGCACGGAACGCGACCGTGCCGGTGAGCTCCTCGCCAGCAACCGGCTGTACCGGCGCACCGCATCGCAGCGCGGCGAGGAGAGCGTGGCCACGCTTCTCGACGAGCTCGAGCCGGTGCTGATGCAAATCGCCCACGCCCCTTCGCAGGTCTCCGCGGAAGAGCTCCGCGCGATCCAGAAGCGCGTGGAGAAAAAAGGACTCGTTTTCAAACTGCGTGTCGTGCGCGCGGACGTTCGCGCCACGGCCATGCCTCACCTTCAACCGAATGTCTAACAGAGCAACAGACCACGGGGACATCATGCTGACGAAAAAACTGCTGGCGGCCATCGCCATCGCCCTTCTGATCCAGACCATTGCACCGAAAGGCTTCGCCTCGCCGGTGCCTGCGCCCGTGCCCGCACCCGCACCGCTCCCCTGGGCGGAATCGGACGACCGCGCCGAGCGCGAGGCCGATCTCTACGAACAGGGCACCGACGCTATCGACGAAGAGCAATGGGAAGACGCGATCCGCAACTTCACCCGCGTCGCCGAGATGAAAGGCAGCAAGGCCGACGGCGCGATCTACTGGACCGCGTACGCGCTGAGCAAGCTCGGTCGCCGCGCCGAGGCGTTGAAGACGATCGATGGACTTCGGAAGTCGTATCCGAACAGCAAGTGGATCGACGACGCGCAGGCGATGGAGCTCGAGCTGCGACAGGCGCGCGGCGAAGTCGTGCAGCCGTCGAGCGTCGACGACGCCGAGCTGAAGATGATCGCCATCAACTCACTGATGCACTCCGATCCGGAGAAGGCGTACCCGCTGCTCGAGAAGATCGTCCGCGGCACCGCCTCGAAGAAGATCAAGGATCGCGCGCTGTTCATCCTCAGCCAGTCGAGCTCACCTCGCGCGCAAACGCTCATCGGCGAGATCGCGCGCGGCAACGCCAATCCCGACATGCAGAAGGACGCCGTCCGCTACCTCGGCATCAACGGCACTCCGCGCAATCGCCAGATTCTGTCGGAGCTTTACGCATCGGCCAATTCCAATGAGGTGAAGAAGGAGATCCTCCGCGCTTTCATGATCGCCGGCGACAAGGCCTACGTACTCAATGCCGCGAAGAGCGAGAAGGACGCAGCGCTCCGCGAGGAAGCGATCCGCACCCTCGGCATCATGGGCGCCCGCGCCGAGCTGGCCACGATGTACGACACTGAAAGCGTGTCGAGCGTGAAGGAGGGCATCATCCAGGCGCTCTTCATCAGCGGCGACGCCGAGAAGATCGGCGAGCTGGCGAAGAAAGAGAAAGACATCGAGCTGCGCAAGGAAGCGATCCAGAAGCTCGGCCTCATGGGCAACAAGACCGGCCCCACGCTCCTCGCGCTCTACGCCAGCGAAACGAGCACGGACGTGAAGGAATCGGTGATCACCGGCCTCTTCCTCCAGAGCAACGCCCGCGCCCTCATCGACATCGCCAAGCGCGAGCAGAACAAAGACCTCAAGCGCGCCGCGCTCAAGAAGCTATCGATCATGAACGACGACGAAGCGCTCGCGTACATGCTGCAGATTCTGAACGAGTAGGTGAATCGAGTTGGCGGTTGGCAGTTGGCGGTTGGCAGTGGAAGACCCACCGCGATGTCGCCAACCTGGGCCGCCAACCCGGTGTGCTCGCTCCCGCCAACCGCCAACCGCCAACTGCCAACTCCCCGGAGGCATTCATGAACCTTCGTATGCTCGTCGTGTCTCTGCTCCTCGCCACGTCCGTCGCCGCGCAAACGTTCCAGCACGTCACGATCAAAGAGATCGACGCCGCCTCGGGTGTCGCGATCGCGATCGCAAAAGTGCCGCATGCCGCAGCCGCGTGGGCCGCATGGATCGTTCCGACGATGGGTCGTTCGGTCTACTGCAATCGCTGCACGCTCGACGGAAGGCACGGCGGCTTCACGATCTCTGACGATGACGGGATGCCGTTCACCTCGAAGCTCGTCCTCGTCGCCAGACTCGAAGACGGCAACCTGCGCCGCGTCCGCTTCTTCAACGCCGCCTGTCCGATCGAAGGAAACGGCGAGACCGTCTATCTGCTCACGAATGCCAGCGTCGAGAGCAGCATCGACTACCTCCGCTCCGGTCTGCGCGACGCCGACGAGGAAGGCCAGATCATCGCCGCCCTCTCACTCCACGAGCATCCATCTGTCGTGCCGCTGCTCATCGACCTCGCTCGCCACGACGCCAGCACGAAGATCCGCCGCGACGCTCTCTTCTGGCTCGGACAGAAAGCAGGCGAGAAAGCCGCCGCGGAACTGCGCCGCGCCGTTGACGAAGATCCGAACGAAGATGTCAAAGAACACGCCGTCTTCGCCATCTCCCAACTCCCCCGCGAACGCTCCGTCCCCATGCTCATCGATCTCGTGAAGACCCACAAAAGCCGCGCCGTCCGCAAACGCGCCATGTTCTGGCTCGCACAAACGAATGATCCGCGCGCGCTCGATCTGATCGAAGAGATACTCGCGAAGTAACCCTTTCTCCTCCGCGCCCTCCGCGCCTCCGCGTGAACCGTTTCTCACGCGGAGACGCGGAGAGATACCATTCGCTGATGCGAATTCTCGTCATCGGCTCCCACGGCCTCATCGGCAGCGCCATCGTCGCCGCGCTCTCCCCTGACCACGAAGTCCTCGGCGCCAGCCGCAGCAACGCTGCCATTCACGTCGACATCACCGATCCCGCATCCATCCGCTCGATGTACGAAAAGACCGGACCACTCGACGCCGTCATCAGCGCCGCCGGCAGCGGCGCCTGGAAACCACTCGCCGACCTCACCGACGAAGACTTCAGCAACACCCTCGGCTACAAGCTCATGGGCCAGGTCAACGTCATCCGCTATGGCTTCGCCCACGTCCGCGACGGCGGCTCCATCACGACCACCAGCGGCATCCTCTCCCGCAACCCCGTCCCCCACGGCGCCGCCATCAGCCTCGTCAACTCCGGCCTCGAAGGCTTCACCCGCGCCGCCGCCCTCGAAGCCCCCCGCGGCATCCGCGTCAACGTCGTCGCCCCACCCTGGGTCACCGAAACCCTCATCGCCATGGGCAGCACCGACCTCTCCCACGGATTGCCCGCCGCCAAAGTCGCCGAGGCCTACGTGCGCAGCGTGATGGGGAAAGAGACGGGACAGGTGATCGATCCGTAGAAGTCAACAACGGACGTGCGGCGGCGATCCCTTGCACATCCCTGTTAGCATTGGACCCATGAGCGAATACACCGCAATCGTGCAGCAAACGGGCGACTGGTGGATCGGCTGGATCGAGGAAGTCCCCGGCGTGAATTGTCAGGAACAAACGCGCGAGGAATTGCTCGAGACCCTTCGAATCACGTTGAGCGAAGCTCTTGAAACGAATCGTGCCGATGCCCGCCTCGCAGCGGCGGTCGGCTTCGAGGAAATCCGCATCGCCGTATGAAGAGGCGCGCCGTCGACCGCTGGTTGGCGGAGCATGGCTGCGAGCTCGATCGAGAAGGCAGTCGTCACTCCTGGGTCATCAATCGTGTGCTGAACCGACGCTCCGCCGTCCCACGCCATGCCGAGATCCGCGACGAGCTCGTTCGCAAGATCTGCCGTGACCTCGGCATCGACCCACCCGAGCACACGTGATGGGCGGCGGGCTTCTGTGTGGTGCTGGCCGCCCTCGGCCGGCAGCGCGTGCATCATGCAGAGCGATCGAGAAACACATAAGACTCGACTGCACATGACCGACCCAAAGAACAGGACGTGTCAGCCGCACGGGAGGACGACCGAGGCGGCCGAGAAGTCGAGATCGCGTTGTAGACGAAGATTACGGGCCATCATCTCGACACCGTTGTGCGCCGTACAGCGCGCGGCTCATTCGCCTTCAGCCGAAGAACCTGCTAGCGCATCGCGCTACGCACCACGTTGTTCCCACCTCGGGTGCCTCCTTCGACATTCGGATAGCGATCGAGAGTGTCACAGCCGGAACGTCGTGATCTGACCCTTTCCCCACCCTCGGCGGCGAGACGCCGCCGTTCCAGCCGCCGAGACGGCGGCGGTCCACACCGCGATTCTCGGACCGCTGGCGTCCTCGCCGGCTGGGCGAGCGGCGTCTCGCCGCTCGCGCGCGCGCCTAGAACTCGATTGTGAAGTCCGCCCCGCCCTCCGCCCTGCTCTTGAGCGCGAACGCCAGGCCGTGATTGGCGAGGATGTCGTGGACGATGGTGAGGCCGAGGCCGCGGCCGTCACGTTTGGTGGTGAAGAAGGGGGTGAAGAGTTCAGAACGGATCGCGTCGGCGATGCCGGGGCCGCTGTCGGCGATGCTCAAGACGCCGTCGCGAAACGTGATGCGCAGAGCGCCGTCGCGACCGATGGCGTCGATGGCGTTGCGGACAATGTTGAGGATGACTTGCTCGATCTGGCTGGCGTCGACGTCGTATTCACGTCGATCCGCGAGATCGAGCTCGATGGCGATGCCGCGCTCCTGGAGCTCGGGGCGCATGAGGGCGGCGATGCGTTCGCAGAGATCGGCGATGCGCGCGGGGGAGCGTCGCGGCGCGGGGATGCGGACGACGTCGGCGAAGGCGCTCATGAAGCGATTCAGCGCGTCGATGCGCGCCGAGGCGATGGTCAACGCGCCGCGGAAGTCTTCGCGATCCGCTTCTCCGACCTGCGGGGCGTAGCGCAGCGACGATTCGAGCAGCGAGCGCACGGCGCCGACGGAGTTGTTGACCTCGTGCGACATCATGCGAATCAGCTTCTCGTACGCCGACTTCTCGGAGACGCGCAGCTCCTCGGTCATCTCTTCGAGGAGATAGAACGTCTTGGCGAAGCCGCGATCGCGGAACTCGGCGCGGCTGACTTTCATTCGCCGCGCGCCGAGGTGCGTGAGGAGGCGCGAGGCACCGGCGGGAATCGACTCGAGTTGCTCGCGCAGCTCTGCGGTCATCATGCGCTCCGCCGCGGGGTTCATCTGTTCAATGCGGCCGTCGAAGTCGCAGATCACGATCCCCGCCGGCGAGGCGGCCACGATTTTCTGCAGCAACTGATGCTGTTCCTCGGCGGCGAGGCGTTCCTCGCGCAGCCGGTCGATCATGCGGTTGTAGACGTCGATGAGCGTGTCCATCTCCGTCTGCCCGACCGGCGCGAGGCGCGACGTGAAGTCGCGCTCGGCGATCAGCTCCGCACCGGTCTGGATGAGATCGAGCGGCACGAACAGCACGCGCACCAGGCGAAAGCTGATGATCACCGACAGCACGAACAGCCCCTCGACGACGAACAGCAGCTCTGTCTGTTCGAGCAGAAACGCCAGCGACGCCCCCGCGAGGACCGCGTGCAGGGCGATGAAGTAGAGCAGGATTTTGCCGCGTAAGGTCATGAGCGAGTCGCCGAGTCTACGAGTCGCCGAGTTGACAAGGGAGCCGCGGCTTCTCGCCGACTGGACGACTCGGCGACTCGACTACTCCCCCAGTCCATACTTCTCCATCCTCCGATACAACGCCGCGCGCGAAATCCCCAGCGCCTCGGCGACGCGGGAGATGTTGCCTTCGTAGTGCTGCATGCACTTCACGATCATGCGCTTCTCCATCTCGTCGAGGGTGATCGTCCCAGCGTCGGGAAGAGCGACGTTGCGATGGTCGCCGCCGCCGGACGAGGCGTCGCGGACGGCGAAGAAATCGTCGACGTCGAGCTCGCGGCCGCCGCGGATCAGCACCGCGCGCTCGATGGTCTGGCGGAGCTGGCGGATGTTGCCCGGCCAGTTCTGCGACTTGAGCCATTCCATCGCCCGCGGCGAGATCGATTGCACGTCGGTGCGGTAGACCTCGTTCGCGAGTCGCAGGAAATGATTCGCGAGTCGCGGCACATCGCCGCGGCGATCGCGCAGCGGTGGAAGATGGATGTTGATGAGGTTCAAGCGATAGAGCAGGTCCTCGCGGAACTCGCCGCGCTGCACGAGCTCGTGCAGCGGACGATTCGTCGCCGCGATGACGCGCAGATCGACGGTGCGCGGGCGACTCGAGCCGAGCACTTCAAACGTCCGGTCCTGCAGCACGCGCAGCAGCTTCACCTGCGACGAGCCGTCGAGCTCGCCGATCTCATCGAGAAAAATCGATCCGCCGTCCGCGGTCTCGAATCGCCCGCGCCGCGTTTCGCGCGCGTCGGTGAACGCGCCGCGGACGTGGCCGAACATTTCGCTCTCGAACAGCGTCGACGAAATGCCGCCGAGGTTCACTTTCACGAACGGACCGCCGCGGCGCCGGCTGTTGCGATGCACGGCTTCGGCGATCAGCTCCTTGCCCGTGCCGCTCTCGCCGGTGATCAGCACCGACGCTTCGGTCGGCGCGACGCGGCCGATCATCTCCAGGATGCGGATGCATCTTCGCGTCGCTGCCGATGATGTTCGAGAAGTCCCACTGCTCGTCGAGCTCCGCGCGCGTCGGATCTTTCTCCGCGACGCGCACGTCGGCGAGATTGAGCGCGGTCTCGACCGACTGCAGCACCGTCGCGTTGACCCACGGCTTGGTGATGAAGTCGGCCGCGCCGCGTTTCATCCCTTCGACGGCGAGCTGAATCGATCCCCACGCCGTCATCAGAATCACCGGCATCGCCGGTTCCTCGGCGTGAATGCGCTCGATGAGATCGAGCCCTTCCTCGCCGCCGGTCTGGCGGCTGAAGTTCATGTCCTGAATCACCAGCCGCGGCTTCGCGCGCCGCATCTCCGCCAGCGCCTCCATCGGCGTGTGCGCCGACACCGTCGCATAGCCGTGCTGCTTGAGCAGCAGCGCGAGCGATGCCGTGATGGAGGTGTCGTCGTCGACGATCAGAATGGACATGCCGTTGGTAGACGGTCGACAGGTGACAGTAGACAGGAGTGAGCCCCCGCTCACGAGCCCTGTCACCCGTCACCCGTCTACCTCATTCGTATCTCAACGCATCCGCCGGTTGCAGGCGCGATGCGAGCCAGCTCGGGTATAGACCGCAAAGTACCGTGAGCGCGTAAATCGTCGCAAGAGCGAGGGCGAAGCCGCTGCTGAAGGCGGCAGGGGTCACGATCGTGAAGGCGCCGAGGATCGGGAGCTGGAGGACGATGACACTGCCGACGATCAGCGCGATCGTCGTCAGCAGCATGACCTCGAGCAGGATCTGGCGATTCACCTGCTTGCCGGACGCGCCCATCGCGCGGCGTACACCGATCTCGCGCGTCCGCTTCGTCACGTTCTGCCAGAGCACGCCGGTGAGTCCCAGCGCGACCATCGAGATCAGAAAGAGCGCGACGATTCCGCCGGCGACGAGAGGCGCGAGACGGAACCGCAGAGCCTCGTCGCGCGTCTGGGCCATCGGACGCGCGCGGAACGATCGGTCGGGCGCGATGCGCTGCATCCGCTCGATGAGCGCCTGCTCGAACACCGCGGGCGTGCCGGGACGCACGCGAACCATGATGTTCCGGATCAATCCGCCGAACTTGTGATTCGGCATGTAACGCAGGAAAACCATGTCGCGCCGGCGACTGCACCTCGCCGTCTTTGCGGTACGACTGCACGACTCCGACGACGCGGAACGAATCCTTGTCGTCACGCATCTGGATCTTCTGTCCGATCGGATTGGCGTTCCCGAACAGATGTTCCGCGGCGGTCTCATCGAGCACTGCCGGGTGATACTGCGCCGCGTCATCCTCGGCGTTGAAGAAGCGTCCCTTGACGACCTTCATCCGCATGACCTTCGCAAAATCATCCGTGACATCGTCCACGAGCATGTGCACCGATTTCCCGTTGATCTCGGTGCCCCACTCCTGCGTCGAAAACATATAGGGAGGCGTGTTCGACCCCGCCACCGCTTCGACCTGCGGGAACGAACGGATCTCGCTGAGCAGCCGCATGAGCGTTTCATGTACGCGCGGGTCGGGCTCCTGACCGATGTGCATCTCGACGTCGGCGCGCACGCTCCAGACGTCGTGCCAGTCATAGCCGAGGGGACGCATCCAGTTCGAGATGAACGTGATCGCGCCGGTGATCACCGCGAAGATCACCAGGAAAGAGACGAAGATCTCGGCGACGATCAGCGCGTTCGCGCGCTTGCGGTTCCAGACCAGCTTGAGCAGATGACGAATCATTGCGCACCTCCACGAAGAGCATTGACCGGTTGCATGCGCGCCATCCTCCACGCCGGGTACACGCCGGAGAAGACGCCGAACAGCGCCGCCAGCAGCATTCCGTAGCGCGAAGATGCGCAGGTTGATGTCGAAGACGGCGTTCGGAAGAAGGTCCGCGCGCGTGATCGCGCTCAGTGCGATCACCGAGAGCACGAAGCCGATCGCTCCGCCGATGATCGTGAGCACGACGTTCTCGAGCACGAACTGGCCGATGAGCGCGCGCGACGAGGCACCGAAGGCCTTGCGCACGCCGATCTCGGAGGAGCGCTCCATGATGCGGCTGAGATTGATGCTGACGAGATTCATCGTCGGCAGGGAGATGAACAGCAGCACAAGGATGAGCATGATCAGGCGCACCATCCGGGCGTGCTCGGCCGCGCTCATCCGATCGTTGAAGTGGAACGTCACCGCAAACGCTTCGAACTGCGTATTGAGCGAGACCACCAGACGGTTCTGCGTTTTCGGATCGTCGAAGACGAAGTGCGTGATGCGCTCATTGAACTCGCGGCGCAGCGTCGGAAAGTCGGCCGTGCTGCGCGCGAGAACGACGGCGTTGTACTGGCCCATGTTCTGCGTCTTCCACCCGGAAGTCTTCTGGGTCATGTTCGGAACCCAGATGTCGCTGAACCCGGCAGTGCGAAGCGACGGGCACATCCTCGACGACGCCGATCACGCGAAAGCGTTGTCCATCGACTTCGAACGGCTGCCCGATCGCCGGACCCTTGTCGAAGAGCTGCCGGCGCATGTCCCGGCTGATGACCGCGACGTGATTGGCGTTGTCGTCATCGGCCTGCGTGTACGGACTGCCCTCGAGGAACTTGAAGTCGAGGACGTTCCAATACGCGCCGTCAGTCCATCGCATCCGCGTCTCGATCTTCTTTCCGCGGTGGTACAACACGACGCGATCCGAGTCGCTGAAGAACGTCGTCTTCTCCGCAGCCGCGAGGCCTCGCACGTACTTGTCGAGGAAGCCGTAACCCGGATTGCCGGTGAAGCCTCCCTCCTTGCCGTAGATGCCGATGGTGTAGATGACCAGCGCCCGATCGAACCGCGATTCCGGAGCACGCGGCGCGAAGACGTTGTCCATCACCGCCGTCGCGACCATCAGCACGACGAGCGTGAGGCTGATGCCGAAGAGCGAGATGAAGGTAAAGAACTTGCGGCGGCCGAGGACCTTGAGGGCGATTTTGATGTAGTTCGTAATCATGTGTGTCTCCGTGTAATCAGTATCACTGATCGCTGATCGCTGATCGCTTGCGAGCTCGCGAGGCACGCGACTGGTCCTGTGACGCACTGCGATACTGCAGATCAACCAGTCAACCAGTCACCGCTCTCAGGCCACCTGCCTCCCGTCGAACAACCGCACGATGCGATCGGTGCGACGCGCGAAGCGCTCGTCGTGTGTGACCATCACGATCGTCGTCCCTTCGCGCTTATTGAGGTCATGGAGGATGTCCATGATCTCGTCGCCCATCGCCGAATCGAGGTTGCCGGTCGGCTCGTCGGCGAGGAGGATGCTCGGCTTGCCGACGATCGCCCGGGCGATGGCCACGCGCTGCTGCTGGCCGCCGGAGAGCTGCGTCGGGAAGTGATGCACGCGCGACGAAAGGCCGACGCGGTCGAGCGCCGCCTGCGCCTTCGCCCGGCGCGGCGTGCCGTTCGTCGAGCGATACAGCAGCGGGATCTCGACGTTGTCGACGACCTTCAGATCGGGCACGAGATGAAAGCTCTGAAACACGAAGCCGAGCTTCTCATTGCGGAACGACGCCAGCTTCCGATCGCCCCACTTCCCCACGGCCTGACCGTCCAGCGCGAGCGTTCCCGTCGACGGCAGATCGAGGAGGCCGATGAGATTGAGCAGCGTGCTCTTCCCGCATCCCGACGGCCCCATGACCGACACGAACTCCCCCGCCGCCACATCGAGGTTGATGTTCTGCAGAGCGAGCGTCTCGACGCGCTCGGTGCGGTAAACCTTGTCTACGTTTTCGAGCTTGATCATTGGTGATTCCTCCATTCATTTAGATCGCAGATCGCAGATCGCAGATCGCGGATCGCAGGAGAAACAAACCACGAAGGTCGCACGTGCAGTGGCAGCCTTCGGTCGTCGCTGCGTTCTGCGACCTGCGTTCTGCGATCTCATTTCAGTCGTACCTTCTTCACCGCATCGAACTCCGTCATGTCCGAGATCACCAGCTCGTCGCCTTCCTTCACGCCGTTCTCGATCTCGATGGCATCCTCGCTGCCGAGACCGAAGCGGATGGGGATGCGCACCGCGTCGTCGCCGCGGATCACGAAGGCGTGATCGGTGCTCGTGCGTCCCAGCGCGCCGCGCCGCGCCATCAGCACATTCGCCCTGCGGCCGGTCACGACGGCGACGTCGACGCGCAGGTTGTTGCGCAGCAGCGGATGCGACGGCTGATCGAGCGTGATGGAAAAACGCACGACGCCATCGACGATGCGCGGATCGACGCTGTCGATCACACCGCCGATGGTCGCGTTGTCGAGCTTCACCTGGGCGCGCATCCCCGCGGAAAGCCGCGCCGCATGGATGTCGGAGATCGAAGCATCGACGCGATACGCCGACAGATCAGCGATGCGCGCCAGGATGTCGCCGCGGCGAATCGTCGCGCCGACCTCGCTGACGATCGACGTCAGCACGCCGTCGCGATCGGCGCGGAGCATGGCCAGCTCGAGCTGCCGCTTCGACTCATCGCGATCGCGGCGCGCCGTGCTGACGTCCGCCTGCGACGCAGCGAGCTGCATATCGCGCGAGCGCAACGCCCGCGTCAACGCTTCCTGCAGCTGGCGCAGCTCGATGTCGCTCTTCTTCGCCGCCGCGCCCGCGGCCAGCGCGTCCTGTTCGGCGATGAGTCCATCGGCGCGGAGCTTCGTCTTCTGCTCCGCCGTGTAATGCACGATCTGCGCGTCGAGCTTCTTCTGTTCGATCTGCGCCTTGAGATTCTCGATCGTCTCTTCGAGCCGCAGCCGCAGCTCCGCGCTCGTATTCTCGAGCTGCGTCACACGATCGTCGAGGCGAGCGGCATCGAGACGCGACGCCGAGGTATCGAGCGTCAGCAGCTCATCACCGATGCGCACGTGATCGCCGGCGCGGCGCCCGACGCGCAACACCCGCGCCTCGACCGGACTCGAAACGACCTGCTCGATGAGCGGCACCACCGAACCGTTGGCCTGCACCGTCGCCTCGACGGCCCCACGCTCGACGCGCGCCGTCTGAATCGCATCGCGCTGCATCGAAGGCCGCAGCCACTCGACCGTCGACGCCAGAAAAAACGCCGCCGCCGCCAGCGCGACAACAATCACGACCACGCGCCGCAAGACAACCCGCCGCCTGACTTCCGGAGTGATCTCGACATCCATACGCCGCTCGCCTATCGCGAAGGACGTACCAAGGTCGCGCGCAGTGTTTTCAACGAGTTAGCGCCAGCGAGTCGTTCGCAATCGCACGACGTGTCCGATAACGAACAGTGGAGGGCCGACGGAGCGCAGGCATCCTGCCTGCCTGGAAGGCTGCGCTCCGTCACTCCCCGTAGTCGAGGATCATCAAGTACACGTACGGATTCACGGCGCGCATCGCCGGATTGCCCGACGAGAACTCGTTGTCGCCGCCGAGGCGCTCTTCGTATTGCGATGGGCGCGCGGGATCGGGTTGCAGTCGCGCGCCGAAGGTGCACGGACCGCTGGCGTCCAGCGCTCCGCCCGACCAATCGGTGACCGTACCGGCGTAATCCCAATCAAAGCCGAGCAGACGGAACGTACCGCCGTTCATCCGCTCGAGCTGCAGCAGCGTCGTGCCGAGGGTGACGCCCTTCAACGTACGCCACTCGCTCCGATTCCAGTCCGCGGCATCGCCGACGCGCACGGTCGCGGGCCAACGACGAACCTTCGGCTTCTTCCAGAGGATCTCGATCCGCTTCGCCCGATCGTTCGGATAGACGATCGTCCCTGGCTCCGACTGCCCTTCGCCGACATACACGTCGCCGACGACGACATTGGCCGCGCCGAAATACGACGCCAGCGAGGCGTGACTCGCGCCCGGCGCGAGAGGACCGGTACACGCGAAACGCAACTGCGCCGCGGCGGCGGATGTGATCAAGGCGAGGGCGAGCGAGAAGATGGCAAGCGGGCGCGACATGGGATGGGCATTGTAGTGTCGGCGCGACTTGCGCACGCTGCAATCTCCTGTCATCCCGAGCGTCGAGCGAGGGACCTGGGCGGGCGGGTGGCAGAAGGAGCGTGCCTCGTGCCGCTCGCCACCCAGGTCCCTCGCTACGCTCGGGATGACATGCGTGTATTGATACGCCGAAGTTGCCGCGCGCTGAATCCCGCGCGTTGCGCGACGGCCTCCATCGTCAGTCCAGGATCGTGCATCAGCGTGCGCGCCAGCTCCGCGCGGACGCGCGTCGAGAACTGGTGCACGGAGATCCCCGTCGCCGCGCGGAACGTTCGCGTGAGGCTGCGCGCGCTCATGCCCGCGAGCTCCGCGAGCTCGTCGAGCGTGGAACGCGAACGGGGGTTCTGCACGATGAAATCCTGCACGCGATGCACGCCCGGATGAATGTGCGTGCGGTAATCGAGATACACGCTGCTCTGTTTCTGCGCGCCATCCCGCCGCAGGTACACCACCATCTCCCGCGCCACCTCGGCGGCGACGATCGGCCCGTCGGCCTGCTCGATGAACGCCAGCGCCATGTCGATGCCCGAGGCAATGCCCGCGCTCGTCGTGAGCTCGCCGTCGCTGACATAGAGACGATCCTCGAGCACCTTCGCCCGCGGAAACCTCCGCGCCAGCTCCGCCGTGCGCGACCAATGCGTCGTACAACGCCGCCCATCGAGCAGTCCCGCTTCGCCGACGATGAATGCACCGGTACAAACCGACGCGATGTGCGCGCCCGCCCGCGCCGCATCCGCCAACCACCGCGTGATCGCCCGATCGACCTTCTGCGTCGCCGCGTACGGCATGCCCGGCACGATCACGATGGGACCAGTTTGCTGTTCGCAGTTCGCAGTTCGCAGGAGAACCCCCGCCCCAGGAGCCGGCGACGCCGTGTCGTTCCTGCCAGCTGCGAGCTGCGAGCCGCGAGCTATTTCCGGCAGCCGGTCGAGATCGGCCAGCACGATCCCCTGATGCGAGTGCACGCGATCGCGGTTCGAGCAGACGCGGATCCGGTAGCGGCCTTTCGCTTCCGAGAAGGCCTGCAACGGCCCGGCGAGGTCGAGGATCTCGACCTCCGGCAGCACGACGAAAATTACTTCGCGGATACGAGCATCTCCTGCGTCACTTCGCTCACGGTCATGATCCGCGCGAACCGCCCCCGCAGCGCGGCCTCGGTGCGTTCGACGATCGCATCCGTCGCCAGCACCCCTGTCGGCGTCACGATCGGAAACGTCGCCGTCGCCTCGGTGACGAAGTCGACATCGTAGCCGAGGTCCGCCGCGACACGTGTCGTCGTCTCGCAGCACTGCTCCGTGGATATCCCGCAAACCACGACCCTGTGCACTCCGATCGCATCGAGCCGCTGCTGCAGATCCGTGCTCGTGAACGCGTTACGCGTATTCTTGAGCACAACCGGATCGCTCTCCCGCCGGTCGAGAAATTCCATCAACCGCACCTCCGGGTCCCCCGGCCGAAACCCCGGATCCGAATCGTTGTGAAGGATGAAGAAGATGGGCAGCGACGCCTCGCGAAACGCGGCGACGAGATCCGTCACGTTCCTCTCGAAGCCCGGGTTATTGCGCCGCGCCCAACGCGCCGGATCGATCTTGAACGAATCCTGAATGTCGACGACGAGCAAAGCTGTGTTGTTGTTCATGACGCGCAATGTAAAGCGCGCGTCGCACGCGGGAGGGACGAAGAGCGGTCAAAACGGGCCAACGACAGCGATCTTCTTCACCGGCGGCAAAGCCCCGCTCTCGCCTTTGTTCGCAGCTCGGCGAAGCACATCCAACTTCGCCAAGAGGCGTCGCGTTAGCCGGCTCGCTTCTTACGTGTCGCCTTCAGGCCGACCGTCTTTCCCGAGATTCTGACCAATGTCCTCAGCGCTTCGTTGACAGCTTGGGAATCCTGAAAGAACTCGGCCATATCGGGCGACAGCACGATGACGTTCGTTCCCGCGGCGTAACGAGCCGCATACTTGCCGCGAACACCGTTCGAGAAATCGTAGTCGGGAACCGGCTGCCGCTTCTTCGTGCTACCGCTTTTTGTGGTCATATTGCTTCCGCTGTCGGGCATTCGCATGCCATGCACTGATGATCCGAATATACGCACCCCGTTCCGTATGGGGCACGACGAGGAGATTACCGCGACTCGATTTGCCAAGTGTGACCCACCGCCGCTCACCTACCGAGTGTTCATCATCCGGAATGGTAATCTGATCCCAATCCGCAAATACGGTGAGTGCCTCCTCGAATGAAACACCATGGTTCCGGACGTTCTCCTCCGCCTTCCATGGATCCCACTCAAACTTCACGCGGAGATTGTACCTGCTCGAAAATCAGCACCTCGAGTTACGCCAACTGACCGGACGAGCGCGACACCGCAAGTCCAGGCCCATATGCTGCGAACGACCGATCGAGGCGAAGGGCCTCATCGCGAAGGACCGCCATTACTTGGTCTGCCAGCCCTCATCGGCCGTCGGCCCATAGATCGACGGAATCGGCTGGTCATTGAGACGCAGATAGACCGAGAGCTGTCCGCGATGGTGAGCCAGATGCGAAAACGTGTCCGTGATCATGATGTAGCGCGGCTTTTCGTCGACGACAGCACCGTTGACCTTGAGCTGCCAGGGCTTCATCAGATGCTCATCGCTCGTGCCGGACAAAGCGCGACGCGCATCGGCCACTGACTTGTCGAAGAGCGCCAGCCGTTCGGCTCCTGTGGACGCCGAGGCTCCAGCACCCTTGCCGAGATCGAGATCGTCCTGCTCGATCATCAACGCGATCCAACCGAACATACCCGCGACGAGCGCCGAGAGGTACCCCATCGCCATCGACTTCGGGTGTGGCTTCCAATCCCCCAGACCTTCCGGCACGCGCTCGATGACCCTGTGCGTCGTCGGAGTCTCGCGTTCGAGTTGCGCCAGCAGCATGTCCGTAATCTTCATGATCCCTCCGGCCGAAAGGCCAATTCATGAACGATTCCACCGCGAGGCGCGAGGTCGAAGCAACTCGTCACATCGAGGGTACGCTCAGCCGTCCAACGCTCGCTCGTGCAGCGTGCATTCGTTCACGCCGGATTCGACATTCGCCGCCTCATAGAGCGTTCGCGCGCGAAGCCAGAACGCCAGCGCCCGCACCTTGAAACCTGTCCGCTCATTCAGCAACGCGATGCCCCGCAACGTATTCGCCACATCGAGCGGCGATGCCAGCTCTTCATGCTCGTAGATCGACAGTGCTTCGGCGTAACAGTCGTCGGCCTTACCAAGCTCGCCTTGATGCCGATAGAGATCGGCGAGGTGACGGACCGCATGTGCGAGCTTCAGTGGCACCTGAACGTTCCGCAGAATCTCGATCGCCTCCTGATACGACGCCGCGCCGTGATCTCCGCCGGCAAGTGATCGTTCGACTTCGCCGAGACGGCGCACCGCATCCGCCAATTGCAGCGGGTTTTCTCCCGACCTCAACTGCGCAATCGCATCCCGGAGGTCGTCGCGCGCGAGGTCGAATCGACCTTCGCTTCGCGCCGCGGCCGCTCGCGCAATCAAGGTCTCGGCGCTGATGGACACGCTGCCACAGTACCACCGCCGAAGGTTGTTCCGACCGGTCCAGGAATACGTCAATTCGCGAACCGACCCAGCATCCATCGCCGAAGCCATTTCGTGTACCAAGTGGAGACCGCAAGCGCAAGACCATGACAGCGCAGGCGGGATTCCGCGCTCACCTTCCGTATCATGTCCTCCCGAACGACCCTGACCGCTCTCCTGTTCTCCCTTGTCACCCTCGGCTGGATGAGCCCTGCGCGCGCGAACCCTTTCGAGTATCACTTCACGGAACTGGCCACGGGCGTATGGGGTGCCATCCGTCAGGATCCGTTCGAGCTGCCTCAGGAAGGGAACGCGGTCTTCGTGATCACCGACGAAGGCGTCGTGCTGTTCGATGCCGGCGGATCGCCGCGCATGGGTGAGGCGATCGTGGCGAAAGTTCGCTCCCTCACGAAGAAGCCCATCACGCACGTCGTTCTCAGCCATTGGCACGGAGATCACATGCGCGGACTGCAGACGATTCAGGCGGCGTATCCGAACGTCGCGATCCTCGCCCACCCGTTCACTCGCGAGTTCATCACGTCGACCGCGGATCGATGGCTGAAACGACGCGTCAGCATGGTGCCGAACATTCGCAAAGCGCTCGACGCGGCACTCGGCAGCGGACACGATCTGGCCGGAAGGGATCTCACCCCGGGAGAGAAGGAGTGGCTGCTCCACGGAAAAAGCACGATCGACGAGTTAGACCGCGAGAACAATCGCACCACCTACGTCATCCCCAACGAAACGTTCGAGGACCGTCTCGTCCTCCACCTCGGCGGCCGTGAGCTCGACTTCTTTCGCCTCGGAAACGCCCACACGGCCGGCGACGTCATCCTCTGGCTGCCGAAAGAACGCGTCGTCGCCACCGGCGACATCGTCACGGCACCGGTCCCGCTCATGCCCAGCCCTTACCTCAACGACTACATCGACGTCCTGAACAAAATCAAAGGTCTGAATTTCACGACTCTCGTTCCCGGCCACGGCGAGGTGCAACACGACGACGCCTACCTGAACCTCATCGCGACCTTGATCGAAACGACGCGGCAGCAGATGAAACAACTCCTCGCCAGCGGCGCATCCAAAGAGGACGCGATTGCAAAAACCGACCTCGCCGCGGTCGAGAGCCGGTTCACCCATGGCGACGTGTTTCTCATGCATCGCTTCGACGACTACGTCGCCAAAGCGCTTCCCGCGGCCGCATATCTCATCGAAACCGGCGAGGGGATTCACGAAAGTTTTTAGCGGAGTCAAGGACGAATTCATGAACGATTCCGGTCCAGAGATGACTCGCAGAATCCCGCGGCTCCGTCAAAATGTGCCGACGTCGAAACCCGAATGGGGACGCACCGGCTCGCGAATGAAAAGTTTAGACGCCCTTTCGCTTTGCCACAGCGAGCAGCTTGGCCACGTCCGCCAAATCCTTCTGTCGACCCGCGGCTCTTTTGTTCCGCAGAAGCTCGGCCCATCCGATGATCGTGACCGACTGACCATCCATGCTCGACTCTACGCGCGTTGTCCACGCCGAGTCGAAATCAACACCTGAAATCGAGGTGAGGAGATCGATCCGATTCGGCGGATGGCCCAATTGAATGACCCGCTTCGGCGCAACCAGATCGGCCTCGGTAATGCCGATATTGCCGAATCCAAAGTCATTCAAGGCTGCGAGAAGGCGTTGCGCGTTTCCTGGCGTACTTCGGATGAAGAAGTCCATGTCACCCGTAAAGCGAGGGTGGCCATGGAATGCCACCGCATGACCGCCGACGAGGACGTATTCAACGCTGTGAGAGCTCAACAACGCGATGAACTCTTTCAAATCGGCTTGCAGCGTCGCCAAGAGCACTCCGGTGCCGTTCCACCAACTCGAGGAGGATATCGAGTCGTTCCTCCGGCGTCAGGTCCGCGTAGAACTGGTCATCAGCACGATCGGCTTCCTCAAAAGTGCCGAAGATCTGAACGACCGGTTTCATTCTCGGGCACTTTACCATGTCAGTACTCCAGTCGTGGTGATGGCGGTAATTGGACCGACAACTTACTCGCACCGCATGCTGACTTCGGATGGTTTCACGACGAACGTCAGATTCTCGTGAATGGCGAATGTCTTAAGGCTGCGCTTGATGAGACCCGCGTCGAGGCATGGCCCTACGCGCACTTCGCGAAATGGCTGACTGGCACTTTCAGATGTTGACGCTGTTAGATCCGCTTCAAAATATGGAATTACCACACCGCCTGATGCCCGAAATGCGAGCTGAGTAGTATGCACTGAGCGATCAGACGACAACACATCAAACAAGCGATATTCTCGTTCGCTCTCGTAGGTGTCGCTCTTAAGCGCCGATCGAACGATCACGAGATATAGCCCTAGCGCGTCCATAAGCCGACGGCGGCGCGCCTTATCGTAACGCGCGGCCAGTAGCGGTTGACGGAAAACATCCATCATGTCGGTAACGAATTGCCGTTGTTGGCGCTTTTCGTAGATGACACGGGCCAAAATGAGACTCGGTCGGCGACGAAGTACACCTGCATCGACGCCGATAGCCACCCCACGACCGTTCCTACAGTATGCTCGCCACTGCGGCAGGAGATCTGCGTCTCCAGAAAACGAAGTGATGTAGCAGTCCAGTTCCGCGAGCACCTCCCTCAATCCCTGCAACTTCAGATCTCGGTCGGTCTTGGCGACATCATCGAGAACGTCCTGCCCGTAGGTCGCTTCGGCCGGGTCATTCGTATACACGACGTTTGAGCACCACATCTTGCGATGTTTCAGGATGTGAATCGCTGCGTCGAGACTGGTGTAATGATAAAGAGTATCCGGAAGCGGCGGCGTACTACGGTAACTTTCAAGGACCTCGTCGGCTCGGGGAAGAAGTGCTGCGACCTCTGGATCCGACTCGTATGGTGCCAGTTCCGTGAGTTTCTCGGCCATGGCACTATCTTAGCGCCGCGATGATGCAAGCGCGGTAGGCTGCGCAACGAGTCAGGCGAAGAACATGGCGCACCGTCGTATCCGACTGCGCAAACGCGCAGGGCGTTAAGCGAGCGACAAGCGGCGGCATGTCGCTCATCTGCCACCCTCACTCCATCTCAAAATCCCCAAACTCAAACCCCGGACCCACCGTGCACCCCACCAGCACATACGCCCCCAGCGGTCGCGCCGATTGCCACGCACGCGCAGCCACCACGTGAACGCGATGATCGGCGTCGAGTACAACCGGCTCCTCGCCGCGAATGGAGAGCTTGAGCGGGTCGCCTTCGTAGAAATGCCACACCTCGTCCGATTGCACGCGGTGCCAGGCGCTGGACGTGCCTTCGACCAAGACGAAGTAGATCGTCGTGAGCGCGACACGGTCCGCCCCGTCGGCGTGTCGCGTCACGCGCTCAGCCGACTTGAACACTTGCCGATACCACCCGCCCTCGGGATGCGGCGCGAGGGCGAGGGTATCGATCAGGTGTTGGGCGCGCGGATGCACTACTCCTCGTCGGTGTCGCGCGGGGGGACGCGCGATGCGGGGTCGAAGTCGTGGAGGACTTCGTGGCGCGGCGCGACGCCGGCGAGGGCGGCATTTTCGGGACGGAGGCGGCTGTGGCGGTAGCCGTAGATGAAATAGACGACGAGGCCGATGGCCAGCCAGAGGAAGAAGCGAGTCCACGACGACGGGGGCAGATAGATCGCCAGGCCGATGCAGGAGACGGCGCCGAGGACGGGGAGAACGATTCCGAAGGGAACGCGGAAGGGGCGATCGCGGTCGGGGTCTTTGAAGCGGAGGATGATGATTCCGACGCAGACGAGGAAGAAGGCGAAGAGTGTTCCGATGTTCGTGAGGTCGACCATTTCCTCGAGGTTCATGACCATGGCGAAGAGGCCGACGCCGACGCCGGTGATGATCGTGGAGATGTGCGGGGTCTTGAACTTCGGATGGACTTTTGCGAAGACCTTCGGCAGCAGGCCGTCGCGCGACATGGCGAAGAAGATGCGCGGCTGGCCGAGCTGGAAGACGAGCAGCACGGCGGTGTGCGCGATGACGGAGCCGAGGGCCACGACGCCGACCATCCAGCCCGGCATCGAGTTCAGTTTCATCGCCAGCGTGAGCGGCTCGGCTTGTTCGCTGGCCAGCGCGCCGGTGAGGACGCGGTACGGGATCATGCCGGTGAAGACCATGGCTACGACGCCGTAGATGATCGTGCAGACGATGAGCGAGCCGATGATGCCGATGGGGAGGTCGCGTTTCGGATTGCGCGCTTCCTCGGCGGTCGTGGAGACGGCGTCGAAGCCGATGTAGGCGAAGAAGACGACCGCGGCGCCGGAGAAGATCCCGTGCATGCCGTTGGGCGCGAACGGCGTCCAGTTGGCGGGCTTCACGAATTTGAAGCTGACGATGACGAAGAAGCCGAGGATGATGAGCTTGATCGCGACCATCCAGAAGTTGAAGCTGGCGGACTCGCGAATGCCCCAGATGAGCACGATGGTGATCGCCGCGACGATGGCGCCGGCGAGGATGTTGAAGACGATCGGCACGCCGAAGATGTGCGGCGCGTTCATCACGACGTCGGGCAACTTCGCCGCGGCCGTGCGGTAGTCGACGGTCAGCCACTTCGGCAGATGAATGCCCATCCCGTCGAGCAGCGTGTTCATGTAGTTCGCCCAGGAGATGGCGACGGCGACGTTGCCGATGGCGTATTCGATGATGAGATCCCAGCCGATGATCCAGGCCACGAGCTCGCCAAGCGTGCCGTACGAGTAGGTGTACGCGGAGCCGGAGACCGGCACCATCGACGCGAACTCGGCGTAGCAGAGCGCGGTGAATCCGCAGACGATCGCCGTGATGACGAACGAGAGCATGAGCCCCGGACCCGCGCCGGGACGCTGCGCATCGCCGGCGGCAGCGGTGCCGATCGTGGCGAAGATGCCCGCGCCGATGATCGCGCCGATGCCAAGCGCGAGAAGGTTCCACGGGCCGAGGGCTTTCTTGAGCTGATGTCCCTCTTCGCGGGTCTCCTCGACGAGCGCGTCGAGAGACTTCGTCTGGAAAAGCTGACCGAATTTCGACATGGTCGCGATGATGGCGGGCGCGCGCAGCAGGGTCAAGCGTAAGTTGCAGGATCGCGTCTTTCCTTCGCGTCTTCGCGGCTTCGCGTGCAACGGTCTCACGCGAAGCCGCGAAGGGCGCGAAGGGGATCTAGGCAATCGACGACATTCAGCATTAGATTGTGCGCATCCAGGAGGCACGCAATGACCGCCATCGAACAATCAACCCCTACCCGCTATCCCGACGTGCGCAACTACATCGGAGGAACGTTCGTCGAGCCCGAACGTGATGGGCATCTCGACGTCACGAATCCGACCGACGGGACATTGCTCTCGCGCGTGCCGCTGTCGGGGATGGCCGAGGTCGACCGGGCGGTGGAGGCGGCGAAGAAAGCGCAGCCGGGATGGGCGGCGACGCCGATCAAGGAGCGCGTGCAGGTCTTCTACCGATACAAGGCGCTGCTCGAGAAGAACATCGACGAGCTCGCGGCGCTCGTGACCGAGGAGAACGGGAAGATCCGCAGCGAGGCGCGCGGCGGAAGTGCTCAAGTCGGCGGAGCTCTGCGAGTTCGCCTGCTCGCTGCCGCAGATCATCCCCGGCGAAGTGCTCGAAGTTTCGCGCGGCGTCGAGTGCCGCGTCGAGCGTTATCCGGTCGGCGTCGTCGCCTCGATCACGCCGTTCAACTTCCCGAACATGGTTCCGAACTGGACGATCCCCAACGCGATCGCCCTCGGCAACTGCATGATCCTCAAGCCGTCCGAGCTGGTGCCGCTCAGCGCGGGCCGCATCGCCGAGCTGCTGCGCGAAGCCGGACTGCCCGACGGCGTGCTTCAACGTCGTGCACGGCGGACAGGAGACGGTCGAAGCGATCTGCGATCATCCCGGCATCGAAGCGATCAGCTTCGTCGGCTCGACGAAGGTCGCGAAGATCGTCTATCGCCGCGGCTCCGCGAATCTCAAGCGCGTGCTCGCGCTCGGCGGCGCGAAGAATCACCTCATCGTCATGCCCGACGCCGAGCCGGAGATGACGTCGAACAACGTCGTCGCGTCGATGTCGGGCTGCGCCGGCCAGCGCTGCATGGCGGCGTCGGTGATGATGGCCGTCGGCGACGACGGATCACATCATCGAGCGGATGGCGAACATCGTCGCGCGCGATGGTGCCCGGCGAGCACCTCGGGCCGGTGATCTCGGCGGCGGCGAAGGAGCGCATCGAGCGCTACATCACCGAGGCCGAGAAGGCGGGCGCGAAGGTGCTCGTCGATGGCCGCGGCTACGTCGTGCCGGGCAAGGAAGGCGGCTACTACGTCGGCCCGACGCTCATCGATCACGTCACGCCCGACATGCGCATCGCGCAGGAAGAGGTCTTCGGTCCGGTGATGGTGATCATCCGCGCGAAGGACGTCGACGAGGCGCTGGCGGTGCAGCATGCGCTCGCCGTACGGCAACGCGGCCTCGGTCTTCACCGAGAGCGGCGGCGTCGCGCGTTACGTGATGGAGAACGCCAGCGCCGGCATGGTCGGCGTCAACGTCGGCGTCCCGGTGCCGCGCGAGCCGTTCGGCTTCGGCGGCTGGAACGAATCGAAGTTCGGCGTCGGCGACATCACCGGCCGCGGCTCGATCGAGTTCTGGACGAAGGCGAAGAAGATGACGACGAAGTGGAACAAGGAAGCGGGCGTGAACTGGATGTCGTAATCGGTTGCTGGTTGTCGGTTGTCGGTTGTCTGCGGTGATCGATCGCTGGTCAGTGTTTGTGAACGGCACACCTCCATGTAGCGAGGGGCACCTATGGACCGCCGGCGTCCTCGCCGGCTGGGCGAGCGGCGTCCCGCCGCTCGCGGGCGGGCGTCGAGACGACGCCGCCCCAGCCGCCGAGACGGCGGCGGTCCAGCCGTTCTACTCCATGCGTTCGAAGAATGTGTCGATGGCGCCGAGGTCTTCGACGTAGACGCCGTGGACGCGGGCGCCGAACGCGCTGCTGCCGTTGAATACGCGGTTCGCGAACGAGCCGGTGATGGTGCGAGTGCTGCCGTCGTCGAAGCTTGCGCGGGCCGTGAAATCGGCGCCGGTCACTTCGATGCCGTTCAGCACGGCCACGCGTCCCATCTCGACGTAATTGCCGCGCAGCCTGCCGTCCGGCGCGACTTCGAGCACGAGGCCGTACGACTCACTCGGACCGCGGTAACTGCCTGCGTAGCCGGCGGTCGACTTCACGACCGGCTCGAACCGCTTGTCCTTCGACTTCGACTTCTCTTTCTCCGCGTAGGCCGCGGACGCAACGACGATCATCAACAACACCACGACGAGCTTGCGCATCGATCCCTCCGGAGACTGGTCATTGGTCAGTCATTGAGGCAGTTCGCATCGGGAGTCGTCAGGAACAGGAGCCGATTCCTCTTTCCTGCCGACTGCGTTCTGCGAACTGCCTTGTGGATAGATACGCACAACCGGGCAAAGAGTTAGCCCTGTTGCGAAGCCGTTCCCGAAGTTGTGGGAGCGTTGACGCGAACGTTCAATCGCCGTGCGGATGTTTCGCTACGCCTCCATCGGCACGACGACCGCGGGCGGCATGGCCTTCATCAGCAACGCGTGCAACGCGAAGGCAACGCCGAAGCCGACGAACCAGGCGTAGTCGTAGAGCGCCGTGCAGCGACGGGACGAAGAGGCCGATCCAGGCGAAGAAGCAGCCGGCCAGCGTGGCCACGACCGCGCGCCAGTTCCATCCCGCCGTGTACGGTAGACGCCCTGCTCGCGATAGAGATCGGCGAGCGCGAGCTTCTTCTTGCGCACGATCCAGTAGTCGGCGATCAGCACGCCGGCGATCGAGCCGAGGCCGCCGGAGTAGCCGAGCAGCCAGGTGAAGATGTAGCCGGACGGATCGGCGAGCAGCCGCCACGGCATGCATCAGCGATGCCGAGGATGCCGGTGATCAGGCCGCCGGTGCTTGAAGCGTGATCGAGCTGCGGGAACGCGTTCGCGAAATCGTTCGCCGGCGAGACGACGTTCGCGGCGATGTTCACCGCGAGCGTCGCGACGACGACGGTGAACATCGAGATCGCGACGACGACCGGCGTGCGTGAAGTGGCCGACGAGCTTGACCGGATCCCAGATCGCCTCGCCGTAGATGATCGCGGTCGCGCTGCGTGATCATCACGCCCATCGCCGCGAACACGATCATCGTCGTCGGCAGCGCGACGACCTGGCCGACGATCTGCTCGCGCTGGCTGCGGCCGAAGCGCGTGAAGTCGGGCATGTTGAGCGAGAGCGTCGCCCAGAAGCCGATCATCGCCGTCAGCGACGGGACGAAGACCGGCCAGAACTCGCCGAGCGTGTGGAACTTGCCCGGCTGCGTCAAGCAGCGGCCCGAGGCCGTGCGCGCGCCGACACGGCCCACCACGAGCAGCGCGCCGTCATCACGAGCACGAACGGCGCCGCCCAGTTCTCGACGTGGCGCAGCAGGTCCATGCCGCGATAGATGATGAAGATGTTCAGCCCCCAGAACAGCAGGAACGAGAGCCACTCCGTCGTCGTGTGGCCGCCGAACGCCGGCGCCGAGGAGCGTCGTGCCAGCCGGGAATGACCGATCGCGAAGAACGTGTGCAGCGCCTCGCCGCCGATCCAGGCCTGGATGCCGAACCAGCCGCAGGCGACGAGCGCGCGCATCAGCGCCGGGAGGTTCGAGCCGATCGGTGCCGTAGCGCGGCGCGCGCGAACACCGGGAACGGGATGCCGTACTTCGTGCCCGGGATGCGAGTTGAGCAGGATCGGCACGAGCACGATCGTGTTGCCGAGCGAGGATCGTGACGAGCGCCTGCCACCAGTTCATGCCCGGCGCCGATCAGCCCCGACGCGAGCATGTAGGTCGGGATGCAGTGCGCCATGCAGATCCACAGCGCGGCGTAGTTGTAGGTCGTCCAGTTGCGCTGCGCGATCGGCACCGGCGCGAGGTCGTCGTTGTAGAGGCGGCTTGCTTCGATGGAGGTGTGACTGCGCAGCTCCACACGGCCGTCCGCGTGACGGATCACTTCATCGTTCATCGGCATGCACGCGATTGTACCGCTCTGCTTTGGAGCGTACACTCCTCCCTTTCCACGAGATAGGAGACGCCATGGCCGAGTTGTCGACGACGTTTACCGGACTTAAATTCGCAAATCCTTACCTCCTCGCCTCGGCACCGCCGACGGAGTCGGATTCGAACATCATCCGCGCCTTCGAAGCCGGTTGGGGCGGAGTCGTGACCAAGACCATCGGCCTGCATCCGGTCATGAACGTCAAGGGCCCGAAGACGAAGTTCCTGCGCGCCGAAAACAACGGCACGCAGCTGTCGATGAACAAGCGCCCCGACACGACGCTCATGGCGTCGTGGAACTGGGAGCTGATCTCCGACAAGCCGCTCGACTGGTGGATCGGCAAGCTCGCGCGCATCAAGAAGCAGTTCCCCGATCGCGTGCTCGTCGCCTCGATCATGGCCGGTTCCGGCAACGACAAGGAGCTGCACAACTGGCAGACGCTGGCCAAGGCATGTCAGGACGAGGGAGCGGACGCGCTGGAGCTCAACTTCTCCTGCCCGCACATGGATCGCGTCGACATGGGCTCGAACGTCGGCAAGGACAAGGTGCTCTGCTCCGTCGTCACGCAGGCGGTAAAGGAAGTCGCGACCATCCCGGTCTGGGTGAAGCTCACGCCGGCGACGTCCAACATCGTCGAAGAAGCCGCAGGCGACGTTCCTCGGCGGCGCCGACGCCGTCTGTTCGTCGAACACCTTGCCGTCGCTCCCCGTGATCGATCCGCAAACGCTCGACTTCGAGATGAACGTCGAGGGCTTCGTCTCCCCCGGCGGCCTCGGCGGACCGGCGATTCTCCCGCTCTCGATGGCCAAGATGGCGCAGATGACGAAAGCGTTTCCCGATCGCGCTTTCTCCGGCATCGGCGGCGTCTCGACCTTCGAGCACGCGCTCAACTACTTCCTCCTCGGCTGCGGCACGGTGCAGGTCTGCACCGCGGCGATGCTCGATCACGCCATCGGCCCGAACGTGATCAAGACCCTTCTCGCCGGCATGACCGAGTTCATGGATCAACGCGGCTATGCCTCGCTCGAAGATTTCCGCGGCATCCGCCGCGATCGCGTCGTCCCGCATTCGCAGATCAAACGCCCCGACACGTCCGACTACCGCGGCGGCTACGCCGAGGATCAGGAAGGCTACGCAGCGCCGGTCACGCCGGTCACGGCGTAATTTTGTTGGAGCGCAGGCTTCCAGCCTGCCGGTCCGCCGGCATCTTGCCGGCAGTCCTCGCGAGTGCGTACCGGCTGGAAGCCGGTGGACCGGCAGGCTGGAAGCCTGCGCTCCGACGGAACTACCGCGCGATGGCTTCGATCTCGAGCAACAGATCCGCGCGGCAGATGTCTGCTTCGAGATAGAGATTCGCGGCGAACACGCTCTCCAGCTTGCGCGCGATCAACTCGTAATCAGCAGCGCGTCGCACGTACGTCTTCGCGGAGACCACGTTCGCGAGCGAGCGTCCCGTCTGCGCCAGCACGGCGTCGATGTTCCGCAGCGTCTCCTCGAGTTGCGTGTCGACATCGCCGGCATGCACGGTCAGATGACCGACAACGCTCGACGTGCCCGACACGAACACCGTCCCATTCCACACCGTCGCGCGTGAGAACGATGGGCTCTTGGGACCGTAGCGCGCGGGGTAATCGTAGGCCGCAACCTGTCGCGGATTCTCGACCTGCAGCCCGGGCTCGCGCGCGGCGAGGTAGTACGCAACGAAACCGCGTCCCGGCACGCCGACCGCGCTCGCCGCGGGAAGATCGACGTCGTGGTGATAGCCCGCTTCGACGAACGCGTCGTGACGTCCGGCGCAGAAGAGCTGATAGCGCTCGCGCCCTTCGTCCAGCTCATTGATGCCGCCGAGGTAGTTCCAGATGCGAAGAAAGTACGGGTATCCCGACTCGCGCGTCTCGCGGATCATGCGCACGTAGGCCTCGCGCGCGATCTGTTCGATCGGCAGAGATCCGTCGATCGTCACCGAGCCGAACGTCACCCCGTCGGGCAGCGGCCACTCTTCGATCAGAGAAGTTCCGCCGAGCTGGCGCACCGGTACGTGCAAAGCGTCGCGCAGCGCGTCGCCATAGGCGATCGCCACCGGCGCGCCATTGCGCGACGACACATAGCGCGGCGCCAGCCCACTTGCCGCCGAGGGTACCCACCGATCCTGGACCCGCACGGAGCAAGCATACCAACGTTAGAATGTCGCACCATGAAAACGGTGATTCGCAACGGTCGCATCGTCACTGCCGTCGACGACTACAACGCTGACCTCCTCATCGAAGACGACAAAGTCGCGATGATCGCCAGGAGCATCGACGTCGACGCCGACAAGATCATCGACGCCAAGGGGCGGCTCGTCATCCCCGGCGGAATCGATCCCCACACGCACATGGACCTGCCGTTTGGCGGAGCGTCGTCGTCGGATGACTTCGACACCGGTACGATCGCAGCGGCGCACGGTGGCACGACGACGATCATCGACTTCGCCGTTCAGTACAAGGGTCAGTCGCTCAATCAGGCCCTCGACGTCTGGCACGCCAAGGCTCAAGGCAAAGCATCCGTCGACTACGGCTTCCATCTGATCTGCACGGACCTGCCGGACTCGCGACTGCCGGAAATGAAGTCGCTGATCGACCAGGGCGTGTCGAGCTTCAAGCTCTTCATGGCCTATCCCGGTGTCTTTCTCGTCGACGACGCGACGATCTACAAAGCGATGCAGACCGCGGGCGCGCACGGTGGGCTCATCTGCATGCACGCCGAGAACGGCGTCGTCATCGACGCGATCGTCAAGCAGGCGCTGGCCGCGGGCCACACCGCTCCGAAGTACCACGCGCTCACGCGACCAACGAAGGCCGAAGCCGAGGGTGTGCATCGCGCGATCGCGATCGCCGAGATGGCCGGCACGTCGGTCTACATCGTTCATCTCAGCAACAGCGACGCCCTCGAAGAAGTGACACGCGCGCGCGACAACGGAGTTCCCGCGTACGCGGAGACCTGTCCTCAATACCTGTTCCTCGACTACAGCGTGTACGAGCAACCGGGATTCGAAGGCTCGAAGTACGTGATGACGCCGCCCATTCGCGAGAAGTGGAACCAGGAGAAGCTCTGGCGCGGACTGAAGTTCAACGACCTGCAGGTCATCTCCACGGACCACTGCCCGTTCTGCATGAAGGAGAAGGACCTCGGACGCGACGACTTCTCGAAGATCCCGAACGGCGGACCCGGGGTCGAACATCGCATGAGCCTCGTCTACAACGGCGGTGTCGCCGAGGGACGGATCTCGCTCAACCGCTTCGTCGAGCTCACCTCGACGAACGCCGCGCAGCATCTTCGGCCTCTTCCCGCGCAAAGGAACCATCGCCGTCGGCTCCGACGCCGACATCGTGATCTTCGATCCGGATGAAGAAATGACGATCAGCGCGAAGACGCATCACATGAACGTCGACTACTCCTGCTACGAAGGCATGAAAGTGCGCGGCGTGACCAAGACCGTGCTCTCGCGCGGAGAAGTCGTGATCGAGGAAGGCAAGTACGTCGGTCGCAAAGGCCACGGCACGTTCCTGAAACGCGGGCAGGCGTTCTCACCGCGGTAGTTCGCGTCGGACGGCCGGTAAACGGTAGACAGGAAACAGGGGACGATTGCCCGTCCCGTTCATACCTCTCATAAGAGTCAGAACCACTGACTCGCTCTGGCTTGACAAGACGGACATGCGGAATTAGCTTTTTTCCGTCATGAAAATACTGTCCGCTTTGTTGCTGCTGATCTCCGTGGATGCATTCGGCGCAAACCCCAAGGCAAAGGCGCCATGGGAGTGGACGACAGAGGAACGACTCACGGTTCGCGCGGATGCTTCTAAGGCTGCTGAACGATTTTCGCGAAGCGAGCAAGGTGGAGGCCGCGTCCAGACTCTTGGTGCGCGGTCCCGCGTGGTTGACGTGATCGACGGGAAGGTCAATCCTGAATTGTTTCTTCCTCATGAGCTTTTCGAGTCGTTCATTGAGAGATGTTTTGTGATCAAGGACCGTCAGGTCTGGCGCGATGCGCACGAGCCGCAACTCATCGGTCTGGGATTCCCGGAAGATGTCTGGACTCGGATCGAGAAACTCGCGGGACTTTACCTTGACGATCTTAAGAGCAACCACGCGACACTGATCGCCGCCACGGATGAAGAAACGCGGCTTCGGGCGAACGAACAAGTAGCAAGCACGTTCCCGGCACTCTGCCACGATCGTGCGGTGGCATTGGCCGCGGTCCGCCACGAGCTCGGTCCCGCATTCGACCGCTTTCTCTATCAATATTGCGCGCCCATGCGATCCTCGTATCTCGAGGAGCTCACGAACCCCACGATCGCGCTTTCACTCGAGCGTGGATGCAAATGATTCGGCGCCGCCTCGCCCTCATCGGGTTACTTCTGCCTCTCTTCGGCAAGGTTGACGCCGGACAAGTAAATGCCGAAGTGAATTTGACAATACAGTCGACCGGCGGCCTCCGGTCGAGCGGATATCTCACATACACGAGCATCTTTGGGAACTCGACCTCCGAGCACGTGAGTTATGTGCATTTCATCCAGAACTACGACGCCTACTCCACAGGGCAAGGCAACACGCCGCTGAGCAACGTCATACACAGCGGAACAGCACCAACCCCACCTTTTTGCTATCGCGCGAAGCTTGACGCGACCGCGGACGATTCCGAGGCCCACGGAACGAGCGACGACGAATTTTGTTACGACGGGCCCCCTTCACCCGGCGGCGGAACGGATGAACCTAACGACGGTTGCCCAGCAAGTCTTCCAAATTGCAACAATTCGCCGATCCTTCTCGACATCGGCGGAACCGGCTACCACTTGACCTCCGTCACAGACGGTGTGTTGTTTGACCTCAGAAACGAAGGACGGCGAATCCATGTGGCATGGACGCGCGCCGACAAAGAGATCGCGTTTCTGGCACTTGACCGCAACGGCGACGGCCGCATTGACAATGGCTCGGAGCTCTTCGGCAATGCCACGCCGCTCCGCTCCGGCGCACTGGCGGCGAACGGTTTTGTCGCACTCGCCGAGTTCGACGACAATCAAGATCTGCAAATCGACTCAATCGATGCGGCGTGGGCGGTGCTTCTACTGTGGACCGATCGCAACCACGACGGCAAGTCACAGCCTGACGAATTGCAACCGATCGCCGATAGTGACGTCATGTCGCTCGCCACGGATTATCGGACCATACGGAGGAGAGATCCCTGGGGCAATGTGTTCCGCTATGCATCCAAATTTCTCATCGAAAAGCATGGCGTCGCGCACAAACGTGTCTGCTACGACGTGTTGTTGAGTAACCAGCAGTAACGGGACGCGTCATCACCCGCCTGCCGCTCGCCAGGACGAAGCCTCCTCTCCCAACCCGTGTATCCTCCTGCGCCAAGTGCCACTGGCCCATACCTTCTCTCCCCTTCCACGGAACATGAAGCCCACGCTGATCGCGCTCGCCTTCGGCTTTGCGTTGGGGATTCCCGCGTCGTTCCTTTCGTCTTCGCACGTTGCCACGTACGTCGATGGCGCGGCAGCGATCGGCGGGTGGTGGGCCGCGGGGCTGCGGTTGATCGTCATGCCGCTCATCGTCTGCCTTCTGATCACCGGTCTCGCCGGTTCGAGCAGTCGTCTCGTAGGGCGTCTCGGCGCGATCTGCTTTGCGGTGTTCGTGGCGATGCTCGTCGTCGGCACGCTTCTCGGGTTGGTGCTGACGCCGGCGCTCGTCCGCCTGCTGGGCGTTCCGCGCGGGGTGCTCGCCGTCGCGATGAGCTCTTCGCAGGCAAGCAATGCGGCGCCCGGCGGCGCGGCGATCGTGCAGGCGATGCTGAACAATCAACTGCTGATGGTCATCGCCGTCACCGTGCTCTTCGCGCTGGCGATGACGCGCATCGCCGAGGAGAAGCGGAAGACGCTCGTGGCCTTCTTTGATGCGGCGATGGCGACGATCGTCGTGATCCTCTCGTGGATCCTGCGGCTGATGCCTGCCGCGGTGTTCTTCCTCGCCTTCGCCACTGCGGTGCGCAGCGGATTGTCGGCGGCGCGCGCGCTCATCTCGCTCGTGGCCATTGCCATTCTTCTGCTGGTGCTGTTCACGATCGCGATGTACGCCGTCGCCTCGATCTTCGGCCGCGTGTCCCTACGGCAATTCGCATCCGCGGCGCTGCCGGTGCAGATCGTCGCCGGCGGAACACGCTCGTCGCTGGCCTCGCTCCCCGCGCTGCTCGACGCCGGCGATCGCCTGGGACTGCCGGCGAGCGTGAACGCGTTCGTCATGCCGCTCTGCGTGTCGATCTTCAAGGTCAATCGCACGATCACCGGCATGGTCTACCTGTTTTTCCTCGCGCACGTCTGCGGCGTCGAGCTCAACGTGCCGACGATCGTCGCCTACGCGGCGACCGGAATCATCCTCAGCTTCGCTTCGCCGGGAACGCCGGGCGCCGGCGTGCTCACTGCCACCGCGCCGTTGCTCGCAGCGGGCATTCCGATGGCGGCGATCGTGATGACGCAGGCGATGGACGATCTGCCCGATGTGTTCAAGACGATCGCCAACGTGACCGCGGACCTCGCCGCCGGCGCGGTCGTGGCCCGTTTCGCCGGCGCGGAAGAGATGACTGGCGCGGACGACGCGACGATCCTCGTCGCCGAGCCGGACGCGGCCTGATGCCGATCCGCAAGATCGCCATCCTCCTGCACGAGCGCCATCGCGATGCGCTGTTGACCGCTTATCGCATCTGGGGACTCGCCGCACACTGGCGCAAGCGCGGCATCACCGTCGAGCCAATCTTGGGCATCGAGCGCGAGATCGACGCCGATCTGCTGATTCCGCATCTCGATCTCTCGTACATCCCCGACGATTACTGGGCGTTCCTGCAACGACATCCGAACGTCGTCAATCGCCGCGTGCGCGACATCCGCAAGATCGCGATCAGCACGAATCTCGTGCAGCTCACCGATTCCTGGCAGGGACCCGTGATCGTGAAGACGAACCTCAACTATCGCGGCGTGATGGACGCGCAACTCCTCGGCCCAACACGAACGTTCGCAAAGCGCATCGCCAATCGCATCACGGATCGCCTCGCCCGCCCCTCCTTCATCGAACGGAGATTCCTCGGCTGGCGCAGCACGCCGCATCGCTATCACATCTTTCGCAGCAAGCACGACGTTCCCCGCCCCGTCTGGACAAACGACGCGCTCGTCGTCGAACGCTTTCTCCCCGAGCGCCGCGGCAGGCAGTACGTGATGCGCATCTGGGCCTTCTTCGGCGATCGCGGCCAGAGCAAGGTGTTCTACGGCGACGATCCCTGGATCAAAGGGCAGAACTCCGAGATGCACGTCCTCGCCGATCCCCCTCCGCCCGCCATCGTCGAAGCCCGCCACCGCCTCGGTCTCGACTACGCCAAGATGGACTACGTCCTTCACGACGGCGAGGCGGTGCTGATCGACGTCAACGTCACGCAAGGCCTGCGATTGCCGACCGAGCCGTCGATGCTCGAGCGATCGCGGCACATGGCGGACGGGTTGGCGTACTTCGAACGATCGCGGATCGCAGATCGTGGATCGCAAAAGACGCCCCCATCACCGCGCGATGAAGAACATTTGCGCACCTGCGATCCGCGATCTACGGTCCGCGATCTGAGGGTGGTAAGCTCTCCCGCACTTCAAAATCAGGAGCCAAAATTCATGTCCCGTCTCGTGAAGTGCGGTCTCATTCAGACGTCTCTTGCGGCCGACGTATCGGAGTCGATCGAAACGATCCGCGATGCCCAGACCGAGCGGACGTTGAAGTACATCGAGCAGGCCGGGCAGGAAGGCGTGCAGATCCTCTGCCTGCAGGAGATCTTCAACGGCCCCTACTTCTGCGCCGAGCAGAACCCGCGCTGGTACGACGCGGCCGAGAAGATCCCCGACGGCCCGACCACGAAGCTGATGCAGGAGTACGCGAAGAAGTACAAGATGGTGATCGTCGTGCCGCTCTACGAAGAAGAGGAGACCGGGCGTCTACTACAACACCGCCGCGGTCATCGACGCCGACGGCACGTACCTCGGCAAGTACCGCAAGAACCACATCCCGCACATCGCACCCGGCTTCTGGGAGAAGTACTACTTCCGCCCCGGCAACCTCGGCTATCCGGTCTTCGAGACGCGCGTACGCGAAGGTCGGCGTCTACATCTGCTACGACCGCCACTTCCCCGAGGGCGCGCGCGCGCTCGGGCTCGAACGGCGCGGAGATCGTCTTCAATCCGTCGGCGACCGTCGCCGGCCTCTCGCGAGTATCTCTGGAAGCTCGAGCAGCCGGCGCACGCCGTCGCCAACGGCTACTTCGTCGGCGCGATCAACCGCGTCGGCACCGAAGCGCCCTGGAACATCGGCGAGTTCTACGGCCAGAGCTACTTCTCGATCCGCGCGGCAAGATCCTCGCGATCGGCGAGCGCGACAAGGACGAGCTCGTCGTCGCCGAGCTCGACCTCGACAAGATCCGCGAAGTGCGCAACACGTGGCAGTTCTATCGCGATCGCCGGCCGGAGACGTACACGGGAATCGTCAAACTGTAGAACGGCAGTTGCTGGTTGCTTGTTGCTGGTTGTCGAGGGGCGTCACGCTTCGATGAACCACAACAGCAACCAGCAACCAGGAACCAGCAACCCATGTCCGATCCTCGTTATCCCATCGGTCCCTTCGAACCGCGACAGCAACTGACCGCCGAGGAGCGTCGCGTCATGATCGAGCAGATCGCGGCGACGCCGGCGCGGATGCGCGCGGCGATCGCCGGGCTCGATGGCGCGCAGCTCGACACGCCGTATCGCGACGGCGGATGGACGGTGCGGCAGGTGATTCATCACGTGCCGGACAGTCACATGAACGCCTTCATCCGGCTCAAGCTCGCGCTGACGGAAGAGCAGCCGACGATCAAGCCCTACGACGAGGCGGCGTGGGCGAAACTCCCCGACGCGACCGAGACGCCGATCGAAGTCTCGATGACGATTCTCGAATCGGTCCACGCGCGATGGACGGGCCTCATGCGCGCGATGGCCGAGGAAGATTTCCGGCGGACGCTCGTGCATCCCGATCATGGCGTGATGACCGTCGACTGGCTCGTGTCGATGTACGCCTGGCACGGTCGGCATCACGTCGGGCACATCACCTCGCTGCGCGAACGCCTGCGCTGGTAAGGGAGCATCTGGTAAGCGAGCATCTGGTGATGCGCACGCTCACGCGCGACGACTTCGACGCGCTGCACCTCGCGTTCGTCGAAGCCTTCAGCGACTACGTCGTCAAGCTCGCGCCAACGCGCGAGCAACTCGCGGAGATGCTGACGCGCCGCGGCTACGTTCCCGAAGCCTCGGTGGCCGAGGTCGAAGGCGACCGCATCGTTGCCTTCACGCTGAACGGAATCGACGGCACGAGCGCCTACGACACCGGCACCGGCGTCGTCCCTTCCCATCGCCGCCGCGGTCTCGCCAACGCGATGCTGGCGTTCCTCGAGCCGCTGCTGCGCGAGCGCGGCTGTACGGAGTACATCCTCGAAGTGCTCGAAGCCAACGCCGCCGCTCGCGCGCTCTACCTCGGCGCGGGGTTTCAGGAGACGCGCGGGTTGCAGTGCTGGACGTTCGAGGCTCAAGGGCGCACAGGCTCACAGGCTCACAGCGTTTTTGCCCCGGTGAGCCTCGAAGCCCGTGAGCCTGTGAGCCACTGGTGGAGCGTCACTCCCTCCTGGCAAAACTCCTCGCCCTCGATCGCCCGCGCCCGCGTTCCGCACGTCACGCTCGGCGACGAGAACTGCTACGCGATCCTCTTCCCATCGAACGGCGATCTCGCGCAACTCGCGGTGCGTCCCGAGATGCGCCGGCAGGGAATCGGAACGCGACTCCTTCACGAAGTCGCGACACTCGCCGGCAAACCGCTGCGCATCATGAACGTCGACGAGCGCGACGAAGGGATTGCTCGTTTTCTCGATGCCGCCGGCGCGAAGCGGATGGTGCGGCAGATCGAGATGCGTTTTCAGCTCGCAGCTGGCAGCTCGCAGCTCGCAGCGGAAACCACATCGACTCCCGGTCGACTTCTGCCAGCTGAGAGCTGAGAGCTGAGAGCTAAGCCATGGAAATCAAAATCTGCTGCATCAGCAGCCACGATGAAGCGCGCATGGCCATCGACGCCGGCGCGAACATTCTCGGACTCGTTTCGGCGATGCCGAGCGGGCCGGGCGTCATCGACGAAACGCTCATCGCATCGATCGCCGCCGCTGTCGATGCACAGACCTTTCTGCTCACCTCGCTGCGCGATGCCGATGCAATCGTCGCGCAGCATCGGCGTTGCGGGACGACCGGCATTCAGATCTGCGACGCCCTTCCGCCCGGAAACTTCCGCGCGTTGCGCGAAGCGTTGCCGGGCGTGCGACTCGTCCAGGTCATCCACGTCGTCGGCGAGCAGTCGTACGACGAAGCGATGAACGCGGCGAAGGAGGCCGACGCGTTGCTGCTCGATTCGGGCAATCCCGCGCTGCAGATCAAAGAGCTCGGCGGCACGGGACGCGTCCACGATTGGACGATCAGCAGACGCATCTGCGCGGACGCCGGAGTGCCGGTCTTTCTTGCCGGAGGTCTCCGTCCGGAAAACGTTGCCGACGCGCTCGCCATGACCGGCGCGAGCGGTGTCGACATCTGCAGCGGCGTGCGCACCGACGACCGACTCGATCGCGCAAAACTCGATCGTTTCATCTCTGCGGTTACTGGTTTCTAGTTGCTGGTTGTCTGCGGTGACTCGATGTTCAGGAGAGATCCACAGATAACCAGCAACCAGGAACCAGGAACGAATCGCAGCCTTGGGCAACCCACGCTGCCGGCCGTGCCGGCCGGCTGGCGGGTTTCCTGCTAGTCGAGTAGACGGTCATGCCACAGGGGAACGTTCTGGTGGTGGAGGATGACGAGGCGATCCGAAGGCTGCTCATCGATTGCCTCCAGGAACATTCCTGCCTCGTCGACGGCGCGCGCGACGGCCGCGACGCCCTGCACCAGATCACGACCAAACGCTACGCCGTCATCGTCCTCGACGTGATCATGCCCTTCATGAGCGGCATCGACTTCCTCGACTCCCTGCAAGCGCTCCTCACCGACCCCTCGCTCACCACCATCGGCCGCCCTCCCGCCGTCCTCATCGTCACCGCCATCCCCTGCGACGTGATTCCCAGCGGCGAGATCCAGCAACGCTTCCCCACCATCGTCCGCGACGTGTTCCGCAAACCAATCGACGTGACCGCGCTGGCGACGAGGGTCGAGAGCCTGTTGTAAAAAAGATCGCGGATCGCAGTTCGCAGATCGCGGGAAAACCACGGCAAACTCCCTGTCATCCCGAGCGTCGAGCGAGGGACCTGGGGGCCGGGTGGCAGAAGGCTCGTGCCTCGCGCCACCCCGCCCAGGTCCCTCGCTCGACGCTCGGGATGACATGTTTGGGGTTCTCTCCTGCGATCCGCGATCTGCGATCTGCGATCTCGTTGCAATCTGCGATCTCGCACGAGCGATCTACAATCCGCGCCATGCGTCGATTGCTCTCCATCCTTCTCATCCTCGCCGCGAGCGCGCTGAGCATCTCCGCCCAGCCCTACGACCCTTCCCTCTTCGCCGAAATGCGTTGGCGGATGATCGGGCCGTTTCGCGGCGGGCGCACCGTCGCCGCGGCGGGCGATTCCGGCGCAGCCGAACGTCTTCTACATCGGCGTCAACAACGGCGGCGTCTGGAAGACCGACCGACTACGGCCGCACGTGGACGCCGATCTTCGACGACCAGCCGACCGGCTCGATCGGCGCGATCGCCGTCGCGCCGTCCGATCCGAACATCATCTACGTCGGCAGCGGCGAAGGGCTTGCAGCGCCCCGACCTCTCGATCGGCGACGGCATCTACAAGTCGACCGACGCCGGCAAGACGTGGACGCACCTCGGCCTGCGCGACGGCCAGCAGATCCCGCAGATCGTCGTCGATCCGCACGATCCCGAACCGCCTCTTCGTCGCCGTGCTCGGCCATCCCTACGGCCCGAACGCGGAGCGCGGCATCTTCCGCTCGACCGACGGCGGCAAGACGTTCGCAGAAGGTGCTCTACAAGGACGAGAACACCGGCGGCATCGACGTCGCCTTCGATCCGTCGAACCCGCAGACCGTCTACGCCGCGCTGTGGGAGGCGCGGCAGGGGCCGTGGGAGAACGGCGCGTTCTCGCGGGCCGGGCAGCGGCCTGTTCAAGTCGACCGACGGCGGCACGACGTGGAAGCAGCTGACGAACGGACTGCCCGACGTCGAGCGACGGCCTCGGCCGCATCGGCATCGACGATCTGCGCCGAGCGATCCGAAGCGGCTGTACGCGATCGTCGACGCGCACGAAGCGGGCGGGCTCTATCGCTCCGACGACGCCGGCGAGAGCTGGACGCGCGTCAACGACGGACGAGCGCATCTGCGGCCGCGGCGGCGACTTCGCCGAGGTCAGCGTCGATCCGAAGAACCCCGACGTCGTCTACGTCGCCAACACGTCGACCTGGAAGTCGACCGACGGCGGCAAGACGTTCACCGCGTTCCGCGGCGCGCCCGGCGGCGACGACTATCACCGCATCTGGATCAATCCCGAACGACCCGAACATCATCCTGCTCGCCGGCGACCAGGGCGCGGTCATCACCGTCAACGGCGGCGCAGACCTGGAGCTCCTGGTACAACCAGCCGACCGCGCAGTTCTACCACGTCAACACCGACAACGCGTTTCCGTACCGGGTCTGCGGCGGACAGCAGGAGAGCGGCTCGGCGTGCGTGCCAGCCGCGGCGACGACGGCGCAGATCACGTTCCGCGACTGGCATCCGGTCGGCGTCGAGGAGTACGGCTACGTCGCGCCCGATCCGCTCGATCCCGACATCATCTACGGCGGCAAGGTGACGCGCTACGACCGCCGCACCGGCCAGGTGCAAGACGTCACGCCCGAAGCCGCTGCGCGGCGCCGGCTATCGCGTCGTGCGCACGCGCCGGTCGTCTTCTCGCCGGTCGATCCGCACGTGCTCTTCTTCGCCTCGAACACGCTGTGGAAGACGACGAACGGCGGCAGCAGCTGGACGGAGATCAGCCCCGACCTGACGCGCAAGACGTGGGCGATGCCGGCGAGCGTCGGCATCTACACGAACACGCCCGCGGCGAAGCCGACGCAGCGCGGCGTCATCTACGCGGTCGCGCCGTCGCCGCTCGACGTCAACCGCATCTGGGCCGGCACCGACGACGGCCTGATTCACGTCACGACCGACGGCGGCAAGAACTGGAAGGACGTCACGCCGCCGCAGCTCGACGCCGTGGGCAAGGTCTCGATCCTCGACGCCTCGCACTTCGACGCGCAGCACCGCCTACGCCGCGGTCAACACGTTCCGGCTCGACGACCTGCGCCCGCACATCTATCCGCACGCACGACGGCGGCAAGACGTGGACGGAGATCGTCAGCGGCATCCCCGACGGCGCGATCGATCAACGTCGTCCGCGAAGATCCGAAGCAGAAGGGCCTGCTCTTCGCCGGCACCGAGCGCAGGTCTACGTCTCGTTCGACGACGGCGACCACTGGCAGTCGCTGCGGCTCAACATGCCGGCGACGTCGATCCGCGATCTCGTGATGCACGAACGACGACCTCGTCGTCGGCACGCACGGCCGCGGCTTCTGGATCCTCGACGACATCGACGCCGCTGCGCCAGAGTCGCCGACGCCGACAGCCGACGCGTTCCTCTTCAAGCCCGCAACGCGCGCTGCGCGTCCGCTGGAACACGAACACCGACACGCCGCTGCCGCCCGACGAGCCCGCGGGCCAGAATCCGCCCGACGGCGCGATCATCGACTACTACCTGGCGTCGCCGTCGGCGACCGGCGACGCTCGAGATCCTCGACGCATCCGGCGCGCTCGTGCGCCGCTACTCGAGCAGCGACGTCGTCGCGCCAGTCGCCGATCAGGAGAACGTGCCCTGGTACTGGATCCGTCCACAACGCGCGCTCCCCGCCACCGCCGGCATGCACCGCTTCACCTGGGATCTCCGCTATCCGCCCCTGCCGGAGAAAGCCCCCAGCTTCTCCATCGCCGCAACCCCCGGCGACACCGCTCCCGATTCGATCGCACCCTGGGCCATGCCCGGCACGTACACGATCAAGCTCACCGCCAACGGCCACACATTCACGCAGCCGCTGATCGTTACCATGGACCCTCGCGTGAAAACCTCCCGCGAAGATCTGGCGCAACAGTTCTCCCTCTCGATCCGCCTCTACCAGGCACTGAAAGCCGAAACCGAAGGCTCCGACCGCGCCACGAAACTGCGCCGCCTCCTCGACACCCTCCAAAGCGCCGACGTCGCGCCGACTGCTCAGTTGGTCACGGCGGTGGAGGATGCGTTGAAGTAGTTCTCCGCATCTCCGCGTCTCCGCGTGAAATCCATCTCACGCGGAGACGCGGAGGAAAATCGGAATCCGATACCATCCCCCGCCCATGCCCACGCGTTTCATCACCATCCACGGACACTTCTACCAACCGCCGCGCGAAAACCCCTGGCTCGAGGCGGTGGAGACGCAGGATTCCGCGTTTCCGTATCACGACTGGAACGAGCGCATCACCGCCGAGTGCTACGAGCCGAACGCCTCGGCGCGCATCCTCGATCGCGAAAGAGCGCATCCGCGGAATCGTCAACAACTACGCATCGATCAGCTTCAACTTCGGACCGACGCTCCTCAGCTGGCTCGCAGTCCTGCGCGCAGGAAACGTACGCCGCGATCATCGAAGCCGATCGGCTTTCGCGCACGCGGCGCTCGGGGCATGGCAACGCCATCGCGCAGGCCTACAACCACATCATCCTGCCGCTCGCAAACGCGCGCGACCAACGGACGCAGGTACGTTGGGGCATCCGCGATTTCGAACATCGCTTCGGCCGCAAGCCCGAGGGGATGTGGCTGCCGGAGACGGCCGTCGACGTCGCATCGCTCGAGGCGCTGGCGGCGGAAGGAATCGCCTTCACGATCCTCGAGCCGAGCAGGCAGCGCGCTAGAACCGTCGCGAACGGTGGCGCAGCGGGCTCGATCCGACGATGCCGTACCTCTGCAAGCTTCCCTCGGGGCGCTCGATCGCGATCTTCTTCTACGACGGACCGATCTCGCGCGCCGTCGCCTTCGAGCGCCTCCTCGCGCGCGGCGAGAACCTCGCCCATCGCCTCGCTCGGCGCGTTCAGCGACACGCGACCGCACACGCAGCTCGTGAACATCGCCACCGACGGCGAGACCTACGGCCACCATCACCGCTTCGGCGACATGGCGCTCGCCTACGCGCTGCGCTCATCGAAGAGCAAAAGTCTCGCGACGCTCACGAACTACGCCGAGTTTCTCGAGCGCCATCCCGCCGACGCACGAGGTCGAGATCGTCGAGCAGACGTCGTGGAGCTGCGCCCACGGCGTCGAGCGCTGGCGCAGCGACTGCGGCTGCAACACCGGCGGCGCACCGGGATGGAATCAGCAGTGGCGCGCGCCGCTGCGCGCGGCGCTCGACTGGCTGCGCGACGAAGCAGCGGCGATCTTCGAGCGCGTCGGCAAGCTCGTGCTGCGCGATCCCTGGGCGGCGCGCGACGAGTACATCGACGTCATCCTCGATCGCAGCGAACAGACGATCGTCGACGCTTCATCTTGCGAAGCATGCGATCGACGGTCGCGCGCACGATCACGTCCTCGAGCTGCTGGAGATGCAGCGCAACGCCATGCTCATGTACACGAGCTGCGGCTGGTTCTTCAACGAGATCTCCGGCATCGAGACGCGTGCAGGTGCTGCACTACGCCGCGCGCGTCGATCCAGCTCGCCGAGCGCCTCGGCGCGACGTCCCTCGAAGCAGCAGTTCCTCGACCGCCTCGAGCCCGCGCGCAGCAACCTGCCGCCGGCAAGGGCAACGGACGCCAGATCTACGAGCGCGACGTCATCCCGGCGCGTCTCGATCTCTCGCGCGTCGCCGCGCACTACGCCGTGCTCTCGCTCTTCGACGACTTCGACGACGACGCGCGCGTCTACTGCTACGACGTCACGCGCCGCGACTTCGAGATCCACAAGAGCCGGCCGCGCGCGTCTGGCGATCGGCGCGATCGAAGTCACGTTCGCGCATCACCCGCGAGACCGCTGCCTTCGAATTCGCCGCTTGCACCTCGGCGAAACGGAGCTGACCGGCGGCGTCCGCGCGCTGCAAGCCGGCTCGAACTACGACTCCGTCCGCACGCAACTCGCTGCAGGCCATGGAGCCGGGCGGCGTGCCGATTCGTCATCCGATTGCTCGACACGCATTTCGGCGAGACGCCGCTCTCCATCCGCTCGCTCTTCCGCGACGAGCAGCGCCGCATCCTGCAGCGAGCTCATCGACGCGACGCTGGAGGAAGCGGAGATCGACGTTCCGCCAACTCCACGAGCGCTACGACCCGCTGATGCGCTTTCACACGCGCCTCGGCATCCCCGTTCCGAAGGTCCTGCAGACCGCCGCCGAGTTCGATCTCAACATGCAGATTCGACGCTTCCTCGAAGAAGACGACCGCGCCGCTCGCGGAGATCGAGGCGCGGCTGCGCGAGGCGCAGCGAAGAAGGTGCAACGCTCGACGAGATGACGCTGGTGGCCTTCCGCGATGCCGTCGAGCGCGCGTCGGAGCGTTTTCGTCAACGCCCCGAGGATCTCGATCGGCTGGAAGCATTCGACACGATCGTCACGCATCGTGCGCGACGGAGCGATCAACATCGATCTGCGCCGCGCGCAGAATCGCTACTACCGCCTGCGCAACACCGTGCGGCCCGCCATCGCCGCGAGCGGCGATGCCGCGAAGCGAATGGCTGGCGCTGTTCGATGGCCTCGGCGAGAAACTGTCGATGGCACCGGTATAGCTACAATCGAGCGCGAATGCACACCTCCGTCTCCCCCGCCCACGATGCCCGACGAGTGGCCGGCGTGCTTCTCCATCCGACGTCTCTGCCTCGGCGCTACGGCATCGGCGAGCTCGGCGATCACGCCGTCGAGTTCCTCGACTGGGCCGCGAGCGCTGGCATGCGGATCTGGCAGGTCCTGCCGCTGAATCCTCCCGGCTACGGCGCCTCGCCGTACGGATGCCTCTCGTCCTTCGCCGGCAATCCGCTGCTCATCTCCTGCAGCGCTTGCTGCAGGAGGGACTGCTCGACGCCGAGCGACGTCGCCGACGTGCCGCGATTCTCGGATCAGCACGTCGAGCTCGATCGCGTTCAGACGTTCAAGTTCGCGCTGCTTCGCAAATCGTGGCAACGCTTCGAAGAGCGCGCGCCGGACTCGCTGCGGGCGCAGCTCGACGCGTTCGTCCATGCACCCGAACAGCGCGAATGGCTCGACGACTACACGCTCTACATGGCGCTCAAGGACCACACCGGCGGCCAGCCCTGGTGGCGCTGGAACAGCGGGCTCATGAAGCGCACCCCGCGCGCGATGGAGCGCGCGCGCGTTCGCCACATCGACGCGATCCGCTTCTGGGAGTTCGCGCAGTTCCTGTTCTTCCGGCAGTGGGCGTGCGATTCGCGAAGCCGCGCACGCGCGCGGCATTCGCATCATGGGCGACGTGCCGATCTACGTCGCCGGCGACAGCGCCGACGTCTGGGCCAATCGCGAGCTCTTTCAGCTCGACGAGCATGGACAGCCGACCGTCGTCGCCGGCGTTCCGCCCGACTACTTCAGCGCAACCGGCCAGCGCTGGGGCAATCCGCTCTATCGCTGGGACCTCATGCGCGAGACGCAGTACCGCTGGTGGGTCGCCCGCGTGCGCACCAACCTGCGCTTCGCCGACATCGTGCGCCTCGATCACTTCCGCGGATTCGCCGCGTACTGGGAAATCCCCGCGAGCGAAGACGACCGCGGTGCGCGGACGCTGGATGCCCGGCCCCGGCCTCGCGCTCTTCGAAACGCTGCAACGCGAGCTCGGTCAACTTCCGCTCATCGCCGAAGACCTCGGCTTCATCACCGAGGATGTTCACGAACTGCGCAGAGCGATCGGGACTGCCGGGCATGCAGCATCCTGCAGTTCGGATTCGGACAGGACGACAGCCCGCACCTTCCGCATCGCTTCGAGCCGCACACGGTCGTCTACACCGGCACGCACGACAACGACACCGCGCGCGGCTGGTTCGAAGCCGCCAGCACCGAAGAGCGCGACAACGCGCGCGCCTACCTCGGCTGCTCGCACGCGGAAGAGATTGCAACGGCCTTGATCCGCGCGGCCTACACATCCGTCGCGGAAGCGGCCATCGTCCCCGTCCAGGACATCCTCGGCCTCGCCAGCGACGCCCGCATGAACACCCCCGGCGAAGAACAACACAACTGGACCTGGCGCCTCGCTCCCGGCATCCTGCGCAACGAGCACGCGGTGAGTTTGCGCAAGCTCGCGGCAATCACGGGCCGCGTGTAACGCACGCGCCGGCAGCGAGACGCTGCCGGCCCAGCCGGCGAGACGCCGGCGGTCCAACGGCGTCGCTTGTGGACCGCTGCCGTCTCGGCGGCTGGCGTGGCGGCGTCCCGCGCCGCCACTCGGGCGGGTGGGCGGTTACGATTCACCCGCAATGCCGACGATCTTCACGCACCCCGCGCTGACCTTGCTGAAACCGTGGTTCCCGCGTGTTCCGTCGCGCGCGATCGCCGCCGGCATCGTGGCCAGCATGCTTCCCGATGCCGACACCATCGGTTTCGCCTTCGGCATCCCTTACGGTTCGACATTCGGTCATCGCGGGTTCACGCACTCGATCGTCTTCGCGCTCCTCGTCGCTACGCTTGGAACATGGCTGCTGCGCGTCAGCGCGAATCGCGGCGTCACCTTCGCGTTTCTGTTCCTCTGCGCGATCTCCCATCCGATCCTGGATGCCTTCACGAATGGAGGACGCGGGATCGCGTTCTTTTCACCGTTCAGCAATCACCGCTACTTCTTCCCCTGGCGCCCGATCGACGTCTCGCCGATCGGAGTGCGCTTCTTCAGCGACCGCGGCCTGCACGTCATCACGAGCGAGTTGATCTGGGTGTGGACGCCGTGCGTCGTGCTAGGACTCGCCGGATGGCTTCACGCGCGAAAGACGTCGTGAATGTCGAGCGCGAATCCGGCGAGGATCGGAGTCGTGATCGTGCCGCCGGTCTCCGTGCTGATCTCTGCCACGCGTTGAAACGCGGCATCGACACGACGGTGAATCTTCACTGTCTCGAGCTCGGGATCGACGATCCAGTATTCGGCGACGCCGTTTTCATCGTAGATCTTGCGCTTCTGGATCTCGTCCCGGCGGCGTGTGCTCGGTGAAAGAACCTCCACCACGAGATCCGGTGCGCCGCGGAGATTCTTCTCTCCTACGATTCCCGCGCTCGCGGTCGTGATGACGACGAGATCCGGCTCCAGCATGTTGTCTTCGTCGAACACCACATCGAGCGGAGAACTCAACACTTCGCCGCCGCCGTGAGCCACGAAGTGGCGATACAACGCGAACCAGATTCGGCCGACAATGCGTTGATGCGTGGGAATGGGAGCAGGATTCACGAGCAACTCCCCATCAATGATCTCGTAATGCTTACCGTCATCCGGCAGCTTGAGGTATTCCTCGTAGGTCATCCTGGTCGAGGTCTCGGTAGCCATGATTCGAAAGTTTACGCCTTCTCCAGAATCGCCACAGGAAACGACGCGAATACGTTCCTGAGCGGCAGCGACTCCCCGTCCACGACCTCATCCGTGAACACGTTCCGCCACCGCCCACCCACCGCGAGCGCATGATCGCCCCACACTTCGCCGAGCGGGAATCGCGGCGGTTTCACGAGTTGCGTCGTGAGGCGCGGCACAACGACGAGCGCGCCGTCGCCGCGGTGGAAGGCGACGGCGTTCGGCGTGCCCGTGTCGATCGCGCGATAGCCGGCGTCGTGAAAGCGTGTTCGCGCAGCGAGCGCGCGCGACGTGACGAAGAGCTTCACGCGGCCATCGCGCCACGTGCGCAGCAACGTCGCCGGCGATGGAAGGTCGCGCAGAAACGCGGCGCGTTTTTCGTAATCGACGGGACGACGATTGTCAGGGTCGACGAGGCTGAAGTCCCAGAGCTCCGTTCCCTGATAGAAATCGGGCACGCCGGGGCTGCATGTTTTCAACACGACCTGCGCCAGCGAATTGAGCATCCCGTGAAAGGCAATGCGTCGTTGAAAGCGGGAGAACGCTTCACGAAACGGCGTATGCGCGAGGATCGATGTCGCGAAGCGCTGCACCGCGGCCTCGTACTCGATGTTCGGCATGAGCCAGCTCGAATGCGTCTTCGCTTCGCGCATGGCCTTCTCGAGAAATCGCGAAAGGCGTTGCGTCACGCCCTCGATTTCTGCGTCGTCGAGCGGCCACATCCCGATGAGCGTTTGATAGAGAAGCATTTCCTCGTTCGGGTGAGGAACGCCGTCGCTCTTCAGCGGCGCGTTGATGCGCGTCCACTTGCGCAGCTCGCGCTGCCACGCGTCCGGAATCTCCGAGAGGACGTTGATCCGCGCCCGCGCGTCCTCGGCGCGTTTGGTGTCGTGCGTCGACGTCGCGTTCATGGTGTGCGGCCAATCGCGCGCGATCCGTTCGTTGTGCGCATGCAGCTCGGCCACCGGATCGAAACTCGCATCGCGCCCCGGCTCCCCGCCCACTTCGTTGAGCGAGATCAGCCGATTGTCGTTGTAGAAGGCCGTGTCCTCGACCCCTTTCGCCATCACGCGTCCCGTGAACTGCTGCCAGCGCAGCACGAAGTCGAGCCACTTCTCCTGCTCGCCGGCGATGTACGGCGGGAGCTCGAGCAGCAGCACGTGCGCGACGAAGTCGAACAGGCGCGCGTCGACACCCGGCGCGCGTCGCCGCGCTTCCGCTACCGCCCGCTCGAGAATCGCGCGATCGGCCTCGCCCACCGCGGCCTCGCGGATGTACGTGCGATAGACCGGCATGCAGACCGTGATCTCGATCAGCGCCGCAAGCAATTCGCTCGGCGAGAAGTCGCGCGCATTGCGATCGGCAACGGCCAGCGCGGCGAGGTGCGTTCCGAATGCACGCATCTCGCCGAAGAAGAGTTGCTCGAGCACCTGCTTCTTGCGCTCATAGACGAGATCCTCGAACGACAGCGTCCGTCCCGTGTAGGCGCGATCGATCTCTGTCAGACGTCCGAGGCCTCGCGGATCGACGAAGAGTGCATTCGCGGTATCGAGAAAGTCGTAGCCGGTCGTGCCCGCGCAGCGGAACGGGCGCAGCGTTTCCCCGTGCGCGAGAATCTTCTCGACGACGACGTAGAACGGATCGCCGAGGCGGGTCTGTAGCTTGGCGAGATAGTTCTCCGGCTCACGCAGCCCGTCGATGTGGTCGATGCGCAGACCGCTGACTTTCCTATCCGCGATGAGCGCGAAGACGAGCTGATTGTGCGCCTCGAACACTTCCGGATTCTCGACGTGTACGCCGATGAGATCCGTCACGTCGAAGAAGCGCCGGTAGTTGATCGTCTCGCTGGCGATGCGCCAGTACGCCAGGCGATACCACTGCGCCTCCAGCAGCGCGTCGAGCAGATCGGGATCGCCGTTGACCCGCGCGATCACCGACGCCAGCGCCTCGCGAAGCTCTGACGCCTGTTCGTGGAGGCGCCAAAGCGTGTCCTTCACGAACCGGCTATTCGTGATCACGGCATCGTTCTGCACGAGGTCATTCACCTCCGCCCCAATCCCTTCGGACGGAAGCAGCACCAGGCATTCGCGCAGCAGGAGGTGATACGTGTGCAGCCCGAGCGGCAGCCGCTTGTCGTAGTACCTGAAAAAGAAACCGTCGGCATCGAACGCGAGTCGGATCTCCCCCGCTTCCAGCGCCTCGCCATACGGACGCCCGAGGATCGGCAGAACCTTGTCGTCGCGCCGCTCGATGTCGAAGTAGTAGAGGAAGCGCGACTGCGGCCCATTCTCGAGCACGCTCATCCACCACGCGTTCTCATCACTCGCCGCCATGTGATTCGGCACGATGTCGAGAATCAACCCCATCCCGAGACGCTCGAGCTCCGCGTGAAGCGCGTTGAAATCCTCGACCGTCCCCAACTCCGGATTCAGCGACGCAACATCCACGACGTCGTACCCGTGCGTACTCCCCTTCCGCGCACGCAGCAACGGCGACGCGTATACGTCGCAGATCCCGAGCGCATGCAGATAGCCCGCGACGCGACGCGCATCCGCAAACGTGAACTGCGCGTTGAACTGCAGGCGATACGTGGCCAGAGGTACGCGATACACCAGGTCGAGCTCGGTGCAGGTTCCTTGCCGGTGGCACTCTTCGACGGACGCGTACGCGATATGCGAGCGGGCGTCGTCCTGCTGCTCAACGGGGCGGCGTCCCGCATTCGCCGCGGTCCTCTATGTCGCGGACACCTGCGCCACCCACCCATCCACCTTTTCGATCGCTGCCCTTGCTTCCGCTGGTTTGACGTGCGGTTTGATCTCCATCAGCTTCGCCGCGCGAGCGGCGGCGTAGGCGTTTGGCTGCTGACGAGTGACGAACAGCGCCGTGGTTAATGGTTCGAGTTCTTTCACACCTAGCGAGCCGAGCTGCGATGCAGCGAAGTCAATCGCCTGCTGGTACTTCGCGATTGTCTGAGGGAACTGCTCGCGGAGCTGTGAGAAACGCTCGCCGGTGTCGTAGGTCACCCCCAGTTCGCGAGGAGAAACCCGAAGGAACTCCTCGGCTTCGAGCAACGCGAGCCGATTGCGTAGCTGGAATGAGAACGGGCCGTAGTAGTGGATGCGGAACTGGTCCGAAAGAGGAACGCCGAACAGCTCCTTCATTACGAACGCCGCCTTCTGAAGAAGTGTCTCACCGCAGGCGTGGCCGGTCGCACGCACCTTTTCGACGAATGCGCCGAGGATGGCAGCTTGTTTCAGATATTCAGTGCTCATGATGGCTCCTTCTCAGAAAGGATCTTCTCGAGGTTCTCATGCAGCCAGGTGCGGCCTTCCTCGAGAAGCTCCGGCGCGATGAAGACGAAGTCGAACACCGCCTTCGGCATCTCCCCGAGGATCTGCGACAGATGAATGGATGAGACGACCGCGCCGTCATCGCGTTCGACGGCGAAGCGAAACGGCTCGGGCACGGCGGATTCAGGTTCGCTTAACTTGATGTTCGTGTCGTGCGCCACGAATTCTTCTCCAAATCGGTCGCGAGCTGCACAATACACAGCACCGACCGCATCCGCGTTTCTCTTCAGGTCTTCGGGGCGACGCTCGTAAAGGACGCGGAAGAAGCGCCGTTGGAGGATGCGCGAAGCGAGCTGGTGTCGCGGCAATTCAGGATCGGCGACATCGTCTTGCATCGCCGCGAGAACGTGATCGTTGGTAAGCCGCAGGTGGCCCTCGACGGTCGTCGGATAGACCCCGCCGGGCAGAAACGCCGGCAAATACTTTTTCAAGTGGACGTCCAGCGCGCGACGAACCTTGTGAAAGTAGAGTTGCTCGAACATGAAGTAGCGCGCAAGCTGCAGTCCCTCAGCAGCGTGCAGACCGCCGGCTTCGATACCGACGACAGCCTTCTGCTGCTCGTCGTCCCACATGATTCGCAATGTGTCGATGACTCGCTGATGATCGAAGCGCCCGTACGCGACGCCGGCATGCAGTGAGTCGCGGAGCAGGTAGTCGATCCGATCAACGCCGAACGGATCGCCGGTGACGATCTCGGTCATCAGTTCTTCCCACTCGGTGAACGGCGCCCCGTTCCACTTGTCGGCACCCACGGCGATCTTCGCCACGTGATCAGCGTTGAGCGGCGGCGTCATGTCATTCCAAAGCTTCTGCATTTGTGGTGACCGGATCACCTCCACCGATAAGTTCTCGTGATGCGTATTCTTCGGCAACAGTTCCTCGGCGCCATGTGAAAACGGGATGTGTCCGAGGTCGTGACAGAGGGCCGCCATCCGCACGATCGAACGCCAATACCGGTGCTTCGCATCTGTCGGATCAGTCGACGGGAAAATGTTCTTCAGGCGACCGGTCGTCCGCCGGTTCTCCGGATGCGTGAGCACATCGAAGACTCTGCCGGCAAGATCCATGACGCCGAGGCAATGCTCAAAGCGCTTATGCGTGGCCGCCGGATAGACGAGCCAGGTAAGAGCGAGCTGGTGAATGTGCCGAAGGCGCTGGAACGCGCGCGAATTGACAACTTTGCGTTCATCGGACGTGAGGACGATAAATCCGTGGATCGGATCACGGAATTCGTTGTGTTCCTTAGCCACAAGGGCATGGTAGCAGTGGCAAATGCGGGCTGCGAAAGTTCTACTCCGCGTAGCTATCTGCAGACGTGTATAAGTGGAGAGTTCCGCGCTTCGACGGCGCCCCCTACCTCCCCGCCAACATCGGATACGGATTCACATACGTCCCCTTCCACCATCTCCGTTCCTGGTCCAGTCGAATCAGCGCGAAGTGCAGATGCGGTGTGTTCTTCGGGGCGTTGCCGGTGGTGCCGACGTAGGCGAGGACTTCGCCGCGGTGGAGGAGTTGGCCTTCGTGGAGGCCGGGGGCGTAGTGGTCGAGGTGGGCGTAGTAGTAGCAGAAGCGCTGGTCGGGATCGAACTGGTAGACGGTCAGGCCGCCGGGCTTGCTGGTGAAGAGTTTCTTCACCACGCCGTCGTCGGTGGCGATGACCGGCGTTCCGGTGGGGGCGAGGATGTCGATGGCCTCGTGACGTTTGTTGCCGCGCGTTTCGTTGAAGGTGTCGCGCATGGCGGCGCGCGTGATGCCGGCGACCGGGACGATCATCGGGCGCGGGGCATCGGGATCACGCATCGAGGGTGTTTGATTGGCGACGAGAGGCGGCGGAGCGGTCGCAGTCGCGATGGGCGCGATGACATCGGCGGGTACCGCGGGCTCGATTGGAACTTCGATGGGCACGTCGGGTGGCGGTGCGTCGAGCGGTTCGCCGGAGAGGTCGGGAATCTCCACGGCGGTCGATGATGCCGGTGCGGGCACAGGCGCCCCCATGGCACGCGGAACGTCTCGGCGCACCGGACTGTCGGCGGTCCTGTCGGGTCCGGCCGCGATCCAGGCGACCACGCCGACGAGCACAACGCCGAAGAGTGCGAGCAGCTTCTTCACGACCTCAACCTCATTTGACGAGGATCGCCGCCATTCCGGGCGTCACGAGGTTCGCGAGCTCGAGGGCGTCCCAATTCGTGAGACGGATGCAGCCGTGCGAGCTGGTCTTGCCGATCGTCGAAGGCACGGGCGTGCCATGGATGCCGTAGTGCGGTTTCGAGAGATCGATCCAGACGACGCCGACGGGGCTGTTCGGCCCGGCGGCGAGTTTCACTTTCTTTTCGCTCGCCTCGGCGTCCCAGAAGAGGTCAGGGTTGTAGTTGAACGTCGGATTGCGAGCCACGCCGTTGATCTTCCACTCGCCGAGGGGAAGCGGATCGTGCGTGCTGCCGGTGGTGGCGGGATACCGCGCGACGACGACTTTGTTTCCATCCACCACTTCGACGGCTCCGGCGCTCTTGCTGACGCGCACGATCATCGCGGAGTTCTTTTCGAGTGCCGGACGCGCGACCGCGGGCACCTGGATCACGGTTCCGGCGCGATTGAATTTCTTTCCCGGATTGAGAAGGACGAGCAGGCTCGCATTGACATGGAACTTCTCGCCGAGCGCCTCGGTGACGCTTTCGTATCCGAGCGACGGCAGTTTCGCTTTGTCGGCCATCTCCTCGGGAATTGCGGCAAAGGGGCCGGCCACATCCTCGGCAGTGAGCGTGTAGGAAACGATCGCCGGCGCGGTGTCGCGATTCAGGGCCTTCCACGTTGCGGCGCCGACACGAGAGCCATCGTTGATTTTGCGAGCGCGGTTGAACGCGGCGACCGCGCCGCGCATGGTGCCGCCGAAGCGGCCGTCGATCTCGCCGGCCGGAAAGTGCGCGCGGTCGAGAAGGATCTGCGCGCGCACGACGGACGCGTTGCGCTGCGAAGATGCGGTGAGGATCGGATGGCCGGTGGCTTTGTTCACCGCGGCGACGTTGACGGAGTTCGTGGCGGCGTGCACCGGAACGGCGAGGAGAAGGAGCAAGGCACTGCACAGGATGTTTCGCAGGGTCATGACGGTGGACATTGCAATGGCAAGGCCGTCCCGATGGGGGCAACAGAATTCGGGTTCACGCGGAGAGGCGCGGAGAGGAGACGGTCAGGAGCCTTTATCTCCGCGTGCTCCGCGTCTCCGCGTGAACCGTTTGGAAGCCGTACGCCGCGAGCGTGATTTCACACCCGTTCGCGCTTGGGAAGGGGACGTTCAGCGTTTGCTCCTCGTTCGCGAAGTTGAAGGCGAGGATGATTTCGTCCACGTTGGTCCAGCGTCGGACGAACAGCACGCGTCGTTCGTCGTCGGCGTGGGTTTCGAGGCGCGAGAGATCGAGGCTGCGCAAGGCGGGGGTTTCGCGGCGCAAGGTGAACAGCTGTTTGTAGAATGAGCGAAGCGATTCGTCTTCGATGCGCGTGAGCTTCGAGCGGAGGAACGTCGATTCATCGTGCGGGTCGGGAGGTACGCCGGACCAGATGAAGTCGTCGAACTCTTCGCTGCGGCCCTTGCGTACGGCTTCGATGAGATCCGCGTCGGAGTGCGAGGTGAAGTACTGGAACGGTGCGGTCTCGCCGTACTCCTCGCCCATGAAGAGCATCGGAAGGAACGGCGAGAGCACGATCGCCGCGGCGGTGAGGCGCACCTGCTCGGGCGACACGAGTGTCGTCAGGCGATCGCCCATCATCCGATTGCCGATCTGATCGTGCGTCTGCGCGGAGACGACGAAGCGCGCGCCGTCGCTCGTCTTCGGATCGGCGCCGTACTTGCGGCGGCGATAGGGCGAGTGTTGTCCGATGTAGAGAAATCCCTTCGTGAGCACGCGCGCGAGATTGCTGACCTTGCGGCGGGAAGCTCTCGTAGTAGCCGTCGCTCTCGCCGGTCAGCAACGTGTGCAGCGAGTGGTGGTAATCGTCGGCCCATTGCGAGTCGAAGCCGAGGCCTTGCTGTGCACGCGGAGTGATCACGCGCGGATCGTTCAGATCGCTCTCGGCGATGCTGTAGACCTTGCGCCCGAGCTCGCGTGCGCGTGCGTGTACGGCGGCGTTGAGATCCTGCAGGAACGGCTCGGCCGAGGGATCGACGATCGCGTGCACGGCATCGACGCGCAGGCCGTCGATGTGAAACTCGTCGATCCATTGCAGCGCGTTGTGGATGAAGAACCAGCGCACGTCGTCGCTGTGCGGGCCGTCGAAGTTGAGCGCCGGACCCCAGGGCGTCGCGTAGCGCGCGGTGAAGTACGGGCCGTATTCGCTCAGGTAGTTTCCCTCGGGGCCGAGGTGGTTGTAGACGACGTCGAGAAGCAGGGCGAGACCGCGTTGATGACAGGCATCGACAAGCCGCTTGAGCGCGCGCGGACCGCCGTACGTCGATTGCGCGGCGCCGATGTACGTTCCGTCGTAGCCCCAGTTGCGCGAGCCGGGAAACTGCGCGATCGGCATCAACTCGATGGCGGTGATGCCGAGGTCTTTGAGCGCATCGAGATGTGGAACGATCGCGTCGAACGTCCCTTCGTCGGTGAACGTGCCGACGTGCAGCTCGTAGAGAACGTAGTCCTCGAGCGCGATGCCGCGCCAGCCGTCGTCGTGCCATTCGAAATCGCCGGCGATGACTTCTGAAGCGGCGTGAACGCCGTCCGGCTGCGAGCGCGACGCGGGATCGGGACGCTCGGTTCCGCCGAGGTCGAAGAGATAGCGCGTGCCCTCGCCGCAATCGTCGACGATGCCTTCGTGATAGCCGTTCGGCGCCTTGTGCAACGGCACGCGACGTCCGTGCGGCGCGACGATGTGCACCTCGACGCGCTCACGATGCGGAGCCCACACGCGAAACTCGCAGCGATTGTCGTCGAGCACGTGCGCGCCGAGGAGAGGTCTGTGCGTTTGATCAGGCATGAGGGAAAAACTCATGTCATCCCGAGCGTAGCGAGGGACCCGGGTGGGTGGGGGCGCGCAACACGATCTTGAATCACGAGTCGCGTGCCACACACCCACCCAGGTCCCTCGCTCGACGCTCGGGATGACAGGCTAAGACGCCGCAAGTGCGGCCGCCGCCTCCTCCATCGCAACTTCCCTGCCGTCCTCGCTGACCATGAGGAACACCGCCGCGAGCGGCGGGAGCGTCAGCGTGACCGACCACTTGCGGCCGTGCAGCGGAATCGGCACGGCATCGACGCCGCCCATGTTGCCCTGGCCGCTTCCGCCGTAGATCGTGGCGTCGCTGTTGAGGATCTCCACCCAGTGACCGCCGCTCGGAACGCCGATCTGGTAGTTGTGGCGCGGGATCTCCGTGAAGTTGAGCGCGGCCACGAGCAGCGCGTCCGGCTTCGTTTTCGAACGGCGCAGCAGACTGAGGATGCTGTTCTCCGTGTCGCAGCAGTCGATCCACTCGAAGCCTTCCTGCGCCATGTCGAGCTCGTGGAACGCCGGCACGTCGCGGTAGGCCTTGTTGAGATCTTCCAGCCAGCGCTGGATGCCGGCGTGCCGCGGTCTCTCGAGCAGATCCCAATCGAGCTGCGCGTCGTGATTCCACTCGCGATATTGACCGAACTCGCCGCCCATGAAGATCAGCTTCTTCCCAGGATGCGCATACATGTGCGCGAAGAGCAGCCGCAGGTTCGCGAACTTTTGCCATTCGTCGCCGCGGCATCTTCCCGATCAGCGAACCCTTGCCGTGCACGACTTCATCGTGCGAGAGCGGCAGCACGAAGTTCTCGCGTGAAGGCGTACATCATGCCGGAAGGTCAGGTCGTTGTGATGAAACTTGCGATGGATCGGTGTCGCGCGCGAAGTAGCGCAGCGTGTCGTGCATCCAGCCCATGTCCCACTTCATGCCGAAGCCGAGTCCGCCGACGTACGTCGGTCGCGAGACCATCGGCCAGGCCGTCGATTCCTCGGCGATGACCTGCACGTCGGGATGCACTTTCGTAGACGTCGTCGTTCACGCGCCGCAGAAAGGCGATGGCCTCGATGTTCTCGCGTCCGCCGAACTCGTTCGGCACCCACTCGCCGGCCTTGCGCGAGTAGTCGAGATAGAGCATCGACGCCACCGCGTCCACGCGCAGCCCGTCGATGTGGTATTCGTCGAGCCAGTAGAGCGCGCTCGAGAGCAGGAACGAACGGACCTCGTCGCGTCCGTAGTTGAAGATCAGCGAGTTCCAGTCGGGGTGGAAGCCCTGACGCGGATCGGCGTGCTCGAAGAGATGCGTGCCGTCGAAGTACGACGAGGCCGTGCTCGTCGCTCGGAAAATGCGACGGCACCCAGTCGAGGATGACGCCGATGCCGTTCTGGTGCAGGAAGTCGATGAAGTACATGAAATCCTGCGGCGTGCCGTAGCGGCTCGTCGGCGCGAAGTAGCCGGTGACCTGGTAGCCCCAGGAGCCGTAGAACGGATGCTCCATGATCGGCATCAGCTCGACGTGCGTGAAGTTCATCTTCTTCAGGTACTCGACGAGTGGCGCAGCGAGCTCGCGAAAGCTCATGAAGCGCCAGGTCGCGCCGCCGTCGTCGGAGATCCTTCGCCAGGAGCCAACGTGCAGCTCGTACGCGGAGATCGGCGCTTCGTAGCCGCTGCGCGCGGCGCGCGTGCTCATCCACTCGGCGTCGTTCCATTCGTAGTCGAGGTCCCACACGATCGACGCGGTCTGCGGCGAGAGCTCGTGGTGAACGCCGAACGGATCGCTCTTATCGACTTCGTAGTGGTTGTTGTAGCGCGAGACGATGTGGAACTTGTACTTCGCGCCCTTGCCGACGTCGGGGATGAATCCTTCCCAGATCCCGACGCCGGTGCGATCTTCGAGCGGATGCGCGTCGTTGTTCCAGCCGTTGAAGTCGCCGATGACGCTGACGCGGATCGCGTTCGGAGCCCAGACCGCGAAGCGAACGCCGCCCTCGACGTTGTGCGCGCCGAGTTTTTCCCACAGCTTGCGGTGAGTGCCTTCGGCGAAGAGGTGGAGGTCCCAGTCGGCGAAGCCGTATTCGTGCCGGCTGGAAGCCGGCGGACCGGCAGGCTGGAAGCCTGCGCTCCCTTCGTCTGCAACACTCATCGTCTCGGCGCTCGCCGGCGAAGCGCTCTCCTGCCTACTGCCTACTGCCAACTGCCTACTCGTCTCGGGTACCGCCATCAGCCTTCCTTCAACGTGGGATTCGCAATGGGATTCACCTGATTTGCAGCATTCGCGCCGCGCACCTGCAACATCTGGGCGGCGATGCTGATCGCGATCTCGTGCGGATCGTTCGTGCCGAGGTCGAGGCCGACGGGGCAGAAAAACGCGCGCGTCATCTCCTCGGCGAGTCCGGCGTCGAGGACGTCCTTGCGCAGACGCTTCGCCTTGGCGTTACTGCCGATGACGCCGAGGTACGGGAACGTGCGCGTGCGGAGAATCTCGATGAGGATCGGCTTGTCGGTGGTGTGTCCCATCGTCATCAGCACGACGAACGATCCCTCGGCGATCTTCGCGACCTCCCGCGGCATCTCCGGCGCGAGAATCTTCGTCAGCTTCGGCGAATCGGGCAGCCGCGAGAGCCACTCCTCGCGCGGATCGATGCAGGTGATGCGGCAGTCGAGCCGCACGAGCATATCGATCAGCGCGCCGGCGACATGGCCGGCGCCGAAGACGACGATCTTCCATCGCGTGACATTGAAGGCTTCGAAGTAGACACGCACGATCCCGCCACAGGTCATGCCGATGTCCTTCTCGAGACTCCACTGCACGAAGCGCGTCTTCGGCGCCGCGTCATCGAGCAGCAACCGCTTTGCCTCTTCGATCGCCCGCACCTCGACCTTGCCACCGCCGACCGTCCCGAACACGCGCCCCTCGTCCGTCACCAGCATCTTCGCGCCGCGATCCTGCGGCGTCGAGCCGAGAGTGTCGACGACGGTTACGGCGACGAAGGGCGTGCCTTGCTCGACGAGGGAGCTCTGCGATTCGAAAAACGTGGTCACTGCGCGGAGTATGTCGGCGAGTCGCCGAGTCGTCCAGTCGCCTAGTCGCCTAGTATCCGTTGATGACTTGACCACTCGACGACTGGGCGACTCGGCGACTCGAAGACTGGTCGGCTAGACTCGCCGCATGCGCATCGCATCCCAACGCGTCGTCCTTGCCGATGGCGTCCGTCCCGCCACCCTCCACTTTGAAGGCGCGAAGATCGTCGCCATCGAGCCGTATGGTCCGGCCGAGGTCGATTACGGCGACTTCGTGATCATGCCCGGGCTCGTCGATTCGCACGTGCACGTCAACGAACCGGGGCGGACGGAGTGGGAAGGCTTCGACACCGCGACGCGCGCGGCGGCGGCGGGCGGGATCACGACGATCGTCGACATGCCGCTCAACTCGCTGCCGCCGACGACGACCCTCGAGGCGCTAAAGACGAAACAGCGATTCGCGCACGGCGCGGTGAACGTCGCGCTATGGGGCGGAGTCATCCCCGGCAACACGTCGGAGCTCCGTCCGATGCTCGACGCTGGCGCGCGCGGGTTCAAATGTTTCCTCGTCCACTCCGGCGTCGAGGAGTTCCCGAACGTCGATGAGGCGCAACTCCGCGAAGCTGCGCGCGAGCTGGCGCCGACCGGCGCGCCTCTGCTCGTGCACGCCGAGCTCCCCGGCGAGCTGCACGAGCCGCACGGCGATCCCGCCGAGTACGCGACGTATCTGCACTCGCGTCCGGCCGCGGCGGAAGACGAGGCGATCGAGTTGCTCATCGATGTCTGCCGCGACACCGGCGCGCGGATCCACGTCGTTCATCTCTCCTCCGGCAGCGCCCTCGGCCTCCTCGCGCGTGCACGCGCCGAGGATCTGCCGATCAGCGCGGAAACCACGCCGCACTATCTGCACTTCGTCGCGGAGACGATCCCCGACGGACGTTGCGAATTCAAATGCGCGCCGCCGATCCGCGAGCGCGCCAACCGCGAGCGCCTCTGGCACGGACTGGCGTCCGGCCTCATCGCGCTCGTCGTCAGCGATCACTCCCCTTGCATGCCGGAATTGAAGAAAGGCGACTTCGCCAGCGCCTGGGGCGGCATCGCTTCGCTGCAGTTCGTCCTGCCGATTCTCTGGACCAACGCGCAACCGCGCGGCTTCGACCTCACCGACATCGCGCGCCTCTGCTCCGCCGCACCCGCACGCCTCGCCCGCCTCGATCAGAAAGGCGCGATCGAAATCGGCCGCGACGCCGACTTCGTCGTCTGGTCGCCGGAAGAGACGTTCGTCGTGACGCCGGAGATCATCCAGCATCGCCACAAGGTGACGCCGTACCTCGGGGAAACGTTGCGCGGCGTGGTGAAGGAGACGTGGGTTCAGGGTAACGTTGTTGGTCGGTAGGAGAGGCAGACCTCGTTGCTCTTCTTCGCGTCTTCGCGGCTTCGCGTGAGACTGTTTTCACGCGAAGACGCGAAGGGCGTCAGTGGAACGAGACACCCCAAGCAACCAGCAACAAGCAACCAGCAACTGTTAGAGTTGAGGCGATGTCATTCCGCGACCTGATCGACCTCGCCAGCGAACGCCTCGGCGGTTCCGTCCTCTACGCGAACGACGACTTCTTTGCCGAGAAAGAGAACCTGCTCAAGCCCGCGAAGGCCGTGTGGAAAGAGCACGAGTACACCGACCGCGGCAAATGGATGGATGGCTGGGAGAGCCGCCGCAAGCGCGTCCCCGGTTACGACTTCGCGATCATCCGCCTCGGCGCGCGCGGCATCGTGCGCGGCGTCGTCGTCGACACGAGCTTCTTCCGCGGGAACTATCCCGAATCGTGTTCCATCGAAGGCACCGCGGCGCGCGTCGACGCCAGCGTCGACTCAATTGCTCGACGCCGAATGGCGCGAGCTGTTGCCGCGCTCGCCGCTGCAGGGCGACAGCGAGAATCTGTTCGAAGTCGCGGGTGACGTCGCGATCACGCACGTCCGCTTCAACATCTTCCCCGACGGCGGTGTCGCGCGTTTACGCGTGCATGGCGAGATCGTTCCGGAGTGGCGCCTCGCCGGCGGACTGGCGAACGAGATCGATCTCGCGGCGGTCGAGAACGGCGCGCGACGTGCTCAATTGCAGCGACATGTTCTTCGGCCCGAAGCACAACCTGATCATGCCCGGCCGCGCCGCACAACATGAGCGACGGCTGGGAAACGAAGCGCCGCCGCGGACCGGGACACGATTGGGTCATCGTGCGGCTGGCGACCGAGGGACGAATCCGGCGCGTCGAGATCGACACGAACCACTTCAAAGGCAACTATCCCGACACCGCGTCGGTCGAAGGGTCGCGTGATGGCGAGACATGGACCGATCTCCTGCCGCGCACGAAGCTGCAGGCGCACACGCGACACTTCTTCATCGATGAACTGCTCGCTGACGGACCGTTCACGCATCTGCGGCTCAACGTCTATCCCGACGGCGGCGTGAGCCGGCTGCGCGTCTGGGGCACCGCGACCGAGAGGGACGACGCGCCGCGGCGGTGCAGCGCGTCAACACGCTCTTTCATCCGGACGAGTTGCGCAAGGTCTGTGCGTCGTCGCGCTGGGTCGAGGCGATGATGGCCGCGCGTCCGTTCTCATCGTGGGACGCGATGATCGACACGGCGACGCGCATCTGGCTCTCGCTCGATGAAGCCGACTGGCTCGAAGCCTTCGCCGCCCATCCGCGCATCGGTGAGAAGAAAGCGGGATGGTCATCGCAGGAACAGTCGGGCACGCGCTCCGCGCCGGACGACACGAAGTCTGCGCTCGCCGAAGGCAATCGCGCCTACGACGAAAAATTCGGCTTCGTCTTCCTCATCTGCGCGACCGGCCGCGGCGCCGACGAGATGCTCGCGAATCTCCGCGAACGACTGAACCACGACCGCGAGACGGAGCTACGCATCGCCGCCGAAGAACACGCGAAGATCACGGCGTTGCGTCTGGAGAAACTGGTGCTCTGATGGCCGGAATCACGACCCACGTCCTCGACACCGCCACCGGCCGCCCCGCCGCCGGCATGCGCATCACGCTCACGCTCGACGATCGCACCATCTTCGAAGGCGCCACCGACGCCGACGGCCGCGCGCGCCTCGTCGATGTTCCGGAGCGCGGCGTCTATCGCCTCACCTTCGACACCGGCTCGTACAACCCGCGGGGCTTCTTCCCCGAGGCCACGATCGTGTTCCGCATCGAAGAGATCGCGCAGCACTACCACGTGCCTTTGCTGCTCAGCCCATTCGGGTATTCGACGTATCGGGGCTCGTAGCCGCCGGCTAACTAAGCGATCTTGCGAAGCTGCTTTTCCAGCGCTTGCGGCAACGCGACACGAACGAAGTACTCACTCGGGAAAAGGTAGTCCTCTCCGGATTCGTCGATGATTCGGACGAGTCCATGCTCGGAAGCGAACTGGTCCTCCAAAACCGGATAGAGCTTTCTCAACTCCAGCGACGCTGGATAGTCATCGTTGCACACGCAGATCGCGAAGTGTCTCGCACCTTTTCGCAGACGCGAAGAAGTCGCGGTCACCCGCTTATCCGACGTGGAGCGGTCTTTTGAACTTGAGCTCTTTCTTGCCGATGCCATGTGCTTCGTACCAGTGAATCTCCGCGACACAAATCGTACCATCCGACAAGCGAACGGTTGCTTCACCCTTCATCTTTCGCCAGTTTCCACGGCCATAGAGTCGAGAAAGGCGGCGCCGATCGCGAACGGCTGTTCCACTCGCGATCGTCTCCGTTGTCGTGATTTCGCCAATCAGCTCGAATTTCACGATTTCACTAAACTCGCGGTGGCTTTTGCCATCGCACTTCTAGGCGTTAGTTCATCTTGAAATTGATCGTAAGGTTGAACAACACGGCGATTGGTTTGCCGTTGCGCGTGGCCGGCTTGAACTTCCACTTGCGGACGGCCTCGACTCCGGCCATGTCGAAATCGGGCGCGAGGCTCTTGATCACGCGGATCTGGCCGGGCCGGCCGGTCGCGTCGACTTCACATTCGAGGATGATGACTCCACCCATGCGGAGCTGGCGGTAATTCTCCGGATAGACCGGCTCCGTACGCTCGGTCACCACGGGCGCGGTGATCTCTTTGCCGACGCGCGGCCATTTCGTGAGATCGAGATGGCTGGCCGGAACGTAGTCCGGCGGCTGCGGAACGGGCGCGACCTTGGGCTGGATTCCCTGCAGAAGCGTGCGCTCATCGACCTTTCGCACAAACGCGCCGTTCTCCAGAATCACATCCTCGCTGGCATTCGCGCTGGCCTGCACACTCCAGCTCGCGCTGTCGAACTTCTTATCAGCACCGGCGCTCATGAGCCGGTAGCCCTTCGCATCGATCGTCATGCGGATCGGCGTTCCCCACGCGTCCTGCAGCAGCCTGCGATTCCCGCCGGACTCGGAGACCAGCGTGCCCACGGGGTCGCTCGACGCGGCGAGCTTCGAGAGATCGCCGTGGTTCTTCTGGTACTGCACCGCGTACGTATTGAGCGTATCCAGCACCAGCGCCGAGGCGCGCACGGCCATGAACTGTCGCATCTCGGCGGTGCGCATCATCATGAAGAGAATCTCCGTGGACCGGAGTGCCTGCAGCACCTTGCCCGACGCGCCATCCCGCGTGACGCGTGCATAGAGCCAGTTGCGATTCGACCGGAAGATCGTCCCGCCCTGGTAAACGACGTCTCCCTCCAACCCTTCGAACTGCTCGTTGATCGCCGAATCCGGCGTCTCGAAGGTCCGATCGCTGCCCGCGCCCACGACGCGGCCATGCTGCACGTCGATGCGATACGGCGTGCCCCACGGATCCACGACCGGCGCATCGAAATCGAACTGCGCAGCCGTGCCCATGGCCTGACGGAACTCGAGGATCTGGGCGATGCCGTACACGCGGCCGAGGTTCTCGAGCCCGCGCGCGATCTCCGCGTCATCCGCGGCAAAGGCGACAGGCGTAATGAGCAGGAGGAGGAGTGCGAACGCTGGCTTCATGAGGCTCGCAGCATAAAGCCTGCGGCGACACGCGTGACGCGCTGCATCGGCCGGTGCGGGCATTCGTTGCAAGAAGTTCGACGGGCGAGAACGCAACCTAAGATTTCACGCGGAGACGCGGAGGGCGCGGAGAAAGCGTCGATGACCAACCTTCTCTCCGCGCTCCTCGCGCCTCCGCGTGAAACCGTTGCACAGATTCAAGACGTCTTGCGTCGTCCCGCGAGAATCTTCACGAACGAGCGCGAGCGCAATTCTTCCAGCGTCAATCCCGTCGCCAGTGCTTCGTCCTCGGTGAGCGCGCCGCTGTTGATGCCGCGGATGAAGTAGTTGAGGAGGCCCTGTCCCGTTGCGGCGTCGTCGAAGACGTCGCCGACGAGGGTGGCTTGTCCTGCTTTCTGCATGAAGTTGCGGAGGCGCTCCGTGGCGGCGTCGAGGCCTTCGAGGAAGAAGGAGTAGACGGCGGCGTAGCGCGTCGGGAGCTGCGCGGGGTGGAGGTCCCAGCCTTGATAGTAGGCGTGCACGAGAGAGTGGCGAATGTGCTGGACGTGCAGGTGCCAGGCGCGGTGGATCGTTTCGCGATCGCCGATCGGGAGGATGTTCGTGGCGCCGTCGGAGAGCCAGATGCCGGTGCCGGCGTAGGCGATCTGCATCATGTGCCGCGCGAAATCGCACGACGGGTGATCCATGCGCTGCTCGGCAGCGGTGATGTTGCAGCTCGCGGTGTAGTCGTACGTGCCGAAGTGAGCGGCGACGGCGCGGCCTCGCGCGGCGTCGAGGAAGCGCGGCAGGTTCGATTCGCCACGCTCGCTGAGGATCGATTGCGTCGTCTCGATCATGAACTCGAGACGGAGCGTGTTCGTTGGCAATCCGAGGCGCGGCTCGATGGCGTCGAAGGCATCGGCGAGCAGCGTGACCTGCTCGGGGAGCTGGATCTTCGGCAGCGTGATGACGAAGTTCGACGGCAGCTTGCCGCCGGTTTCGGCAAGAAGCGTCGTCAGCACGATGTCCATCGTGCGCAGGCCGCGGCGCGTCAGCTCCTGCGAGAACGGTTTGATGCGGATGCCGATGAACGGCGGCAGCGTTCCCTCGGCCATCCCTTTCGCCAGCTCGCGTCCGACCATCTCGGCGTGGCCGTCTTCCTCGTCATCGGAGCGATTGCCGTAGCCATCTTCGAAGTCGACGCGAAAATCCTCGACCGGCTCGCGCGCCAGCTTCTCCACGACGCGCTGCCAGATCCGCTCGGCATAGGCCTCGTGCATCCCGATCGCGCGCGCGAAGACGAACGGATCGACGCCATGCTCATTGAGCGCGACGATCGCCTTCTCGCCGAGCTTCCGCGCCGTATCCGACTTGAAGAGATGCGCGCCGCCATACACGGTGTGCACCGGCTGCCGTTCGCCGGCGTTGCCGGGAAAGCGGCGCATGAAGGGAACGAGCGCCTTCTCGAGTGGCGCCATCATCGTGGAGAGGTCGGTCTGCGTCAGAGTCGTCTTCATAGTTCTGTTGCTGGTTGCTGGTTACTGGTTGTCTGGGGTTTCTCGCGAAGAGCCGCAAGCAACCAGTAACCAGCAACGAGTTAACCAATCACTGTTTGCGAATGATGTGCGCCACACCCCACCCGACCAGCGTCAGCACGCTGAGCACGATCCAATTGTGCTCGCTGCCGTACGTCGTGATCGGGAAGTGATTGCTGATCATGATCAGCACGACGGGGATGACCATGTAGGTGTTGTGCTTCGAGCGGAACTTCGCTCGGTCCGCCAGAGTCTGATCGATCGGAAGGCCGGCCCGCGCGGCGGCGACCATCTTCTTCTGCGCGGGGATGATGCGCATCCAGACGTTGAAGGCCATGAGCGTGCCGATGACGGCACCGACGTGAATGTACGCGGCGCGGTTGCTCATGACGTGCGGAAGCCACCAGGCCAGCGCGACGATGAGGGCGTAAGAGATTGCGATCGCCAGCGGTTCGATCTTCGCCAGCGGCGAGAGCCAAAGCACGTCGTAGACGATCCAGCCGACGAAGATCGCGCCGATGCCGATGATCGCCGCCTGCGTGAATGGCTTCGACGGATCGTCGGTCAGCAATCCGCCGACGTAGTAGATGAGAATCAACAGCGGCACGCCGCTCAGCCACGTCAACGCCGCTTCCCACTTGAACCAGTGCAGCGTGTGATCGGGCGACGGGCTGCTGGTCTTGTTCACGACGTAGAACCCGCCGCTATGGACCATCCACACCTGATCGGGATCGGTCGTGTGGAAGCGGCGGTCAAGCCACGTGAAGTAGTAGGTCGCGCCGACCCACATGATGCCCGCGAAGACATGCGTCCAGCGCAGAGCGAGGTTGAGCCATTCCTGGATGGTGTAGTTGTCCATTCTGTCTTGCCTCGTCAATGCATCGCTTCTGTGTAGCGACGGCCGCCCTCGGCCGTCGGGATCTCGCGAGAATCGACGTTCAAACCGAATTCGTCGCGAGTGCCCGACGGCCGAGGCGGCCGTCGCTACACAGAACCGGTGCTCACCTTTTTTCGCGAATACTCCGTGAGCCTGCTGAGAATCTCTTCCCCCGTCGCCGGCAACTTCAACTTCGCGACGTCGCCGTTCGAGACGAATCCCAGCGCGTGCTTGACCGCGCACCAGATCGAGATCGCCATGAGCAGCGGAGGCTCGCCGACAGCTTTGCTGCCCTTCAGGTTCACCGGATTCTCGTGATCGATCCAGTTCATGTTGAACGTTTCGGGCAGGTCGTTGATGTTCGGGATCTTGTACGTCGTCGGCGAGTGCGAGAGCAGCACGCCTTTTTCGTCGTAGCGAAGATCTTCCGTCGTCACCCAGCCCATGCCCTGAATGAACGCGCCGGTGAGCTGGCCGCGATCGACGCCGGGATTGATCGGGCGTCCGATGTCCATCAGCACGTCGCAGCGCTCGACTTTCAAGTCGCCGGTGAAGCGATCGATGAGTACCTCGGCGCACGCGGTTCCCATCGTGAAGTAGAGGAACGGATTGCCGCGACCCGAGATCCAGTTCCAATCGATGCGCGGCGTCGCGTAGAACCCGCGCTCTCCCATCGACACGCGGAGCTTATACGCGACGTCGACGAGATGCTCGAACGTCAGACGCACCTCGGGCCGGCGTTCGTCCCACACGACGCTGTCGGCGATGTGGATCGACTCCGCGGAAGGATCGATGTCGCCCGCCATGCGCGCGATCTCCGTCGCCGCGACCTCGGCCAGACGCGCGCGGATGCGGCGGCAGGCATCGACCGCAGCATTGCCGTTGAGGTCCGCCGCGCTCGAAGCCGCGCTCGCCGAGGTGTTGTTGTTCTTCTCCGTCGACGTGACCATCACCATCACGCGATCGATCGGCACGCCCAGCTCATCGGCGACGAGCTGGCGGATCTTCGTGTTCACGCCCTGCCCCATCTCCGTCGCGCCGGTCGAGACCTGCACGCTGCCATCGAGATAGACGTTCACCAGCGCGTTGGCCTGGTTGAGGAACTTCGTGTTGAACGAGATGCCGAACTTCACCGCCGTCATCGACAAGCCTTTGAGATGCGTCGGAGACGTGGCGTTGAACGTGCGCACCGCTTCCATGCGCGCGCGATAGTCGGAGCTCGCTTCGAGCTCGGAGAAGAGCCGCGGCAGCGTGTTGTTGCGGACGATCTGTCCGTACGGCGTCACGTTGCGCGTATCGACGCCGTAGCAATTCACGCGGCGAACGTCGAGCGGGTCCTTCTTCAACGTCGCGGCGATCTCTTCGAGGATGTTCTCCATCGTCGCCACGCCCTGCGGCCCACCGAATCCGCGGAACGCCGTATTCGGCGGGCGGTTCGTGCGGCAAACCGTGCCGCGGATCTCGACGTTGGCCACGAAATACGCGTTCTCGGCGTGCGTCATCGCGCGGGCCATGACCGCGGGCGAGAGATCGGCGTACGCGCCGCCGAGGGAGTAGAAATCGACGACCATGCCGGTGATCTCGCCGCTGCGCAGGTAGCCGACGCGATACCTGTTTTGAAACGGGTGGCGCTTGCCCGTCACGTGCATGTCGTTGTCTTTGTCGTAGACGATGCGCGCGGAGCGCTTCGTGCTCTGCGCGACCAGCGCGGCCATCGCCGCGGGATGCGTGGCTTGCGCTTCCTTGCCGCCGAACGCGCCGCCCATCCGCTTCGTCTGCACGACGACGCGGCTCATGTCGATGCCGAGGAGATGGGCGATGACTTCCTGCACCTCGGTCGGATGCTGCGTCGATGAGTGCACGGTGAGCTGATCGAATTCGCCCGGCACGACCAGCGCCGCCTGGGACTCGAGGTAGAAGTGATCCTGTCCGGCATTGATGAACACGCCTTCGAGGATGTGATCCGCCGCCGCAATCGCCGCCTCGGCATCCCCACGCCGAATGAAGCGCGTCTCTCCGATGAAGCTCTTCGCGGCAATCGCTTCGTCAATGCTGAGGATCGGCGTCAGCTCTTCGAAGTCGATCCGAATCGCTTTCTTCGCTTCGTCGATCGCGGCGCGAGTCTCTCCCGCGATGACGACAATCGGCTGCCCGCGGAACGTGCAAACGTCCTCGGCCAGCAGCGGCTCTTCCTTCATGATCGGGCCGAAGGCGTTGTGCGCGAGGTCCTTGTACGTATACAGACCGACGACGCCTTCGACCTTACGCGCGTCGTCGAGCTCGATGCCGCGAATGCGCGCGTGCGCATGCGGACTCCAGACGAAATCGACGAGAAGCTCCCCCGGCATCGACGGCATGTCGTCGATGTAGATCGACTCGCCGGTCACATGACCGCGCGCGGAGTCGTGGGGGATGTCTTTGCCTACGTACATGAGTCAGTTCGCGGATCGCAGATCGCGGATCGCAGGAAAGGCACGTGAATGCGCGGTTCCCGCGAGAGGCAGAGGCATGACCGTCCACTCGCCGCGAACCCCTGCGATCTGCGATCCGCGATCTGCGATCTCATTCGTAAACATCGTAATAGAACTTGCTCAGCACATTCTCCGCGAGCTGGAGGCGAAAGTCTTTCGAACCTCGCACGTCGGAGATCGGGGCGACTTCGGCGCGGGCGATTTCTCCGGCCGCGGTGAAGGAATCCTTTTCGAAGGTGCGCCCCGCGAGAAACGCTTCGGTCTTCGTCAGCCGTAGGACCACCGGCGCGACGCCGCCGTACGCGATGCGCATCGACTCGATGTGACCGTCGTTGCGCTTCATCAGCATCGCCGCGGTGAACGATGAAATGTCGAGGTGGCTGCGTTTCGAGATTTTGTACAGCCGCAGCGTCTCTCCCTCGGCGGGCAGCGGAATGCGGATCTGCGTGATGATCTCGTCGGCGCGCAGATCGAGCTTCTTGTAGCCGAGGTAGAACTCGCGGATCGGAACGAGTCGCGCGCCGTCTTTGCCGGTCAGCTCGAGCGTCGCGTTCGAAACGAAAAGAAACGGCAGCGAATCGGCGATCGGCGAAGCGTTGGCGATGTTCCCCGCGAGCGTGCCGGCGTTCTTGATCTGCGGCGAGCCGAAACGATCCATGATCGACGCGAGCTCGGGAACCAGATCGCGCACCGAAGCTTCGAACTGCGCCAGCGACACGCGTCCGCCGACGACGAGCGTGCGGCCGTCGAGACGAATGTCGCCCAGTCCCTCGATTCCGTCGAGCGAAAGGAGCGCCTCGGGAGTGAAGCCGCGCTTCGTGCGCCAGACGCCAAAGTCCGTCGCGCCCTGCACGATCACCGTGTTCGCGTGCTCGGCCTTGAACTCGATCGCGCTCTCGATGTCCATCGGCTTGGCGAAGTTGCGAATGCGCACGGCATCGCCGCGTACGGCGTCGATCTCGCGCAGAATCGGTGCGCTCGGATAGAGCTCTTCGATCTTCGGCTGCGACTTCACTTCCAGCGCCGCCTTGATGATCGGCTCGTAGCCCGTGCAGCGACAGAGATTGCCCGTCAGCGCGCAGCGGACATCGGCCGCGGTCGGATGCTCGGTGTGCTCGAACATCCCCGCCATCGCCGTGATAAATCCCGGCGTGCAGTAACCGCACTGCGCGCCATGGCACCGCACCATCGCATCCTGCACCGGCGTCAGCTCGCCGCGCCCGGCCAGGCCTTCGACGGTGACAACATGCGCGCAGTCGAGCTGAAAGAGAAAGTGAATGCAAGAGTTGATCGGCCGGTAGACCAACGCGCCGTTCTCCATGCGCCCGATGAGCACCGTACACGCCCCACAATCGCCCTCTTCGCAGACGATCTTCGTCCCGGTGGCGCGCAGGTCATAGCGCAGAAATCGCGAAAGCGTCTGAAACGCGTCCGCCGCACCGATGCGATGAGGGACGCCGTTGATATGAACGAGGAGGTGATCGCGCATCGAAGGGTGGATTGTAGCGGAGAGTGTGCGACCGCTCCGCGCGTATTAGTGACGGAGAACAGGGAACAGGAACGCTTGCACAACGAGCAAGAGTCCCCTGTTCCCTGTCGACCGTGACCTTGGTGTGCGGCCGGCAAGATGCCGGCGGACCGGCAGGCAGGGATGCCTGCGCTCCATGTCTGCGCTCGGCTAGGAGCTTGCGCGGCAGAACGGCGACAGAAACGAGAGTCGGCGACGGACTGCGTGCTGGAGATGCGACGCCACGATGGAAGGCCAGGCAACGGAACTTCGTTCGCTGCTGAAGTGTTCAAGGGGAGGTCGGCAGTGGGCCGATTTCCGACGGACGAGATCGAAGTTATTGTCGTTCTACGTGATTTTCATGCAACTGCGTGGCAGGTTCCACCACTCATGCGGCGAAGGTTCATCGCCAAACAGACCAGATGCCATTCGGCATTCGTCTTGTTCAGACCTCGAAAGCTGAACTGTCGAAAGCCCAGCACTCCTTTGATCCAGCCGAACACCGGTTCAACAATGACTTTTCGGCGGCGGTAGGCAGCCTCGCCTTCAGGGCTGGCGAGCTTTTCTTTCATCCGTTGGGTGGCCTTTTTCGACAGCGAGATCGGTGGCGCGTCCGGTTTCCCTTCCCGACCCAGCGCGATCACTCCATCGACCTTCCTGGCCTCGAGTCTCTCGAAGTTCTCATCCGATCGATACCCCGCATCGGCGATCACCTGCTCGGGGATCTGACCGATCACCGCTTCGGTCGCGTCAATCATCGGAATGAGTTGCGTGCTGTCGGCAGCGCAGTTGGTCACTCCCACCGCCACGATGATCTGGTGCGCTTCATCGACGCTCGCTTGCGCGTTGTAGCTCTGCTCGAAGCCATTGCCCATCTTCATGATCCGACTCTCCGGATCGGTGAAGTTGTCCTGTGCTTTCTCTCGCGGCTGGCCGAACTCTTTCTTGAACGGTTGGCCCTTCTTTCCATTCGGTCGCCCACCGTCGCCTTCATGCCGGCCCTTCTGGCGATCCTCTTCGGCCTGTCGTTCCTCGAGCCGCTTCTTCGCTTCACGGATCTTCTTGAGGCGGCTCTCCCGGCGCTGCAACTCTTCGGGAAGCTCATCTTCGCGGTTCTCGCTGCCGTACTCCTGATCTTCTTTGCGATCCGTTCGCTCGGCCTGTTTGAGCAGCTCTGCGATCTCGCTTTCCAACCGTTTCTCTTCCTGTTTCATGCGGTCATAGCTCATCGCTTTGTGCCGGCTCGCATTCGCCTTGACCTTCGTTCCATCGATGGCCACCCGACCCAGCGTGATCAACCCGCTGTTCTTCGCGATCAGCACCACCTGCTTGAATAGCTCCACGAACTTCTGCAAATGCTCCTGCCGAAAATCACAGATCGTCCGATGCTGCGGAAAGTTCCCCGCCGCCAGCACCCGATACGCCACATCCTCCTCGATCTTCTGCGCGATCTTCCGCGAGGAGAAGGTTCCTGTCGCATACGCGTAGATCAGGATCTTCAACATCATCGCCGGATGAAACGGCTGGTTCCCGCGGGGATCGCTCTCCTCATGCGGCCCATAAAACGCGCTCAGATCCATCTCGTCCACCACTTCCGAGATGAAGAACGCCAGGTGCTTTTCCGGCAGCCAATCGCTCGGCGACGGCGGCAGCAGGTAACTCTGCTCCGGTTGGTACTCGCGGTAGTTGCTCGGCATGCATCATTTTACGACGCACTACCGCTTTTGCCGCGCAGACTCCTAGTCGATCCCCACCAACTCCAGCTCGAACGTCAGATCCTTTCCCGCGAGCGGGTGATTCGCGTCGAGCGTCACCATCGTCTCGTCGAGGGCCGCGACCTGCACGGCGGCGCTGCTTCCGTCCTGAAATCCGACCTGGAGCATGTCGCCCACCTCGACCTCGGCGCCTTCCGGGATCTGTTCGCGACCGACCTGGAAGACCAGCTCCTCACGGCGTTCGCCGTAGGCCTCCGCCACCGGAATCAGTTCGGTCTTCTTCTCGCCGGTCGACATTCCCTCGACCGCGCTTTCGAAACCGGGGATCACCTGCCCCGTTCCGAGGGTGAACGTGAGCGGCTCGCGTCCCGCGGAGGAATCGAACTCCGTACCGTCAGTGAGCGTCCCGCGATAGTGGACGTGGACCGTATCGCCGCGCTTAGCCTGTTGCATTCTGCCTCCTCGAAAACCGACAAACGGGAGGCAAAGTACGCGCCGGGCGTCCAAAAATCCACCTTGAGTAGGGAAATCCGCCCGAGGTGCAGGATCTTGCACGTTTGACTCTACGGGCAGTATACTGCCCTCATTAAGGTACCTATAGGAGTCAATATGGCCTTGCACGATGAGATCCGTAACAGCCCCGAGGGCCGAGCGCTCGGCCTCGGCCGCGCGGTCGCGGGAACCTTCGGTCAGCTCGGCTGGATCACGCGCGAGGGTGCAGCCTATGCGAGCGGTCTGGCCGACGTCGCTGCAACGCGCTCCTGGGAACGAAAGAATCGCGAGACGCGCGTCCACGTCGTCGTCCGCTGCGAGTTCGCGGGACGCGTGCTGTTCTCGGAGTCGAGCCGCGCCACCGAGGACGTCATCGCTTCTCACGCCGCCGGCGACACGATCGACTTCGAGAAACTGGCGCCCGCGCCTCCCCCTCCCGCGGCGCCACCCGCGCGCATCCACGCCTCGGCGTTTCGTGCCGAGGAGCCGGTTCGCTCCGTGATCAACGAAGCGTTCGCGTCGATCGATGCCATTCTTCGGGAGCTCCGCGCGCACGATCTCGACGTCGTCCGCGACGACATCTCCGCAGGCGCCGACGAGATGGAGACTCTCGCTCCGTTGTCGCGCCGGCGCGATCTCGTCCACGCCATCGTCGTCACGGATGCAGCACTCTCGACCCTCGGCGAAACGATCAAGCGTCACCCGTGGCTCCGACTTCACCGCGCGCGCGTCATCGGCGCGGACGATCGCTGGATCGATGTCGTTAGTGCCGATTCCGTGGAGAAATACGCCACGGCCGTGACGCGGCATTACGCCTCTACAAAGCGCCGCTGATCTTCAAGCGAAGCGCAAGAACCACCGCCAGCAGGGCGCGAAGCACCGCCGACATCGCAAAGAATTGCGGAAACAGCCGACCGACGCCGTAGACGCAGATCCAAGCCAACGCCATGACGATCGCGAACCGCTGATTGCGACTGAACAGCAGCGCGTATCCGACGAGCAGCCAGAAGACGACCACGAGGGCAGTGAGGTACAAGCTCGCCAGTGTGTCACAGCGTTGGAGGACGCGGCTTCTACAATCGCGGAGCGACGCAGCGCGCTCCGCTACACACACGCTCCCGGTCTGAAGGGGTTCAGCATTGGGTTTCGGGTGGTGAAGACGGCACGCTGACTATTTCTGATCCCGCGGCAGGCCGACGCTCCGAGCGGATCGCTTTGCGGGTTTCGCAGTACCCGTGACGGAACTCTTCGTTACGCGACGACGACTCCCTTGGGAATCCTCACATCCGGTCGATGCCACAACACACGAGATGCGGGCAAAGGAACCTCGCGAAAGAACGCAGCAACCAGCGTCGATCCGTCCGTCGTTTCGGGCACTTCCACGATGAGCTGACCCGACTCTTTGCCGTAGTAGAGAACCACGTATCCACCGGCGTCCAATCGCACCAGCGCGCCTTTCGACGGCTCAGGCGTTGCAAGAGGGTCCGTGATTTCATCGAAGGGAACCGGTACCCACTTCGACAACTCAGTCTCGCTGAGACGCGCAGTCATGACCGGAACGGCATTCGTCTTCAGTTCGTGCGGCTTCGCTCTTCGCATCGGTTACTCCGGGTCGCGTCGCTTGGTTACGATAACAGAGATCGCAACGAGCTCACCCTTCTCCAACACCTCGACGCCCGGCCGGCCTTCGCTCCACTGCGGCCAACCAGGCGGACGCCCGGGATCGGGCTCAACGTCGGTGTAAAACTCGAAACCGACGATACCGTCTGGAAGCGACCCATCCCACGCCTTGACGGCAGGAAACAAGCCAGCGTAGATGTTCCCGCGTCGTCGACCCCAAAGGACGCCGGACAACGCAACCTTCTCGTTCTCGGCCGGGTCGACGTTCGTTCGTCGATGAAACGGTCCAAAGCGCGCAGGCCGGCGCACCGTAGCCATGCACTCGCAATCCTACAATCGCGAATCAGAAATGTCGTCCTTCTTCAAGGATGAGAGTTTGCGTCCTCCAACGGCGCGACTCCCTGTACGTCGAAGAACCGCTCGATCGCCGCCCACGTTTCGTGCGGTCTCGTATGCAGCAAGAGATGCGGGCCCGCGATCTCAGCTCTCGTCACGTGCTGAAAGGCCTTGCTGATGCGATCCGCGCTCGAGACATGGACGAGCCGATCCTCGGTGCCGCGCAGGCAGAGCACAGGACAGGTCACGCCCGACGAAGCGTGATCGTCTTTCAGCGTGAGCACTTCGTCCATTCGCTTCGCGAGCGTGCGCCGGTTGCACAGTGCGGCCGTGCGGCGGATGTCTTCGACCTCACGCCTCGATGCCGAGCGCCCCACCATGAACACGCGGCTGATCCACGCAGGAGGATCGAGCGAGAGGAGCAAGCGCCAGGGCACGAGTCGCAGCAGCGCGCTGCGCGGTGCGGAGATGAAGGAATTGCTGAGGATCAGCGCCACCACGCGATCGCGATGACGCGCGGCGAGCCGGATCGCCAGCGGCCCGGAAAACGATTCGCCGAGGACCGCGAAATTGCCGCTCGGCGGAACCGCCTTCTCCACTGCCTCGAAGAGGGCGTCGTAAGAAACAAGATCGGGCAGCGACACGACGATCGGACGGAATCGTGATGGCGCGAGCTCGGCGAAAGGCTTCGAGAGCTCGCCGGTACCGTCCATCCCCGGCAAGAGCAGAATCGGAAGAGTCACGTGCGCATCCTGATGGAGATCTTACGTTTCATGCGACATGGCCGCGCGCACAGTCGGTTCCACTTTGCTCACTGAGACGCAACAGAGGACCGCGAGCGAGCGGGCTTACGCTTTCGCACATGCTCCGACAATCGATCGCGGTCGCCGTTCTGAGCGCGCTTGCATTCGCGTGCCGGCCGGATCTCGATGCCCGCGTTCGTCAGGAGCTCGATCGCATCGACGTCTCATTGAAGAAGATCGAAGCCTCGCCGATGCCAGCGGAGCTTGCCGATCTTCCGAAGGGACATCGCGCACGACTCGCAAGCGCACGCGCCGCGACGACACCGGAGCAGCGGCTCTACAAGATGCGCGACGCGTTCATCGGCATCGAGCTGCTTACGGTTCTGCGCGAACAGAAACGCGCCGGTGAAGACATCGAAGCGCTCCGCGCTTTGTGGTCCTCGCAGAGTGCGCGCTTCAAACCCGGCGCGCCGGAAGTCCGCGGATCCCTGATGGTTCGCGCGCTCGCGCAGAGCGCGCAGAATCGTGCGGAGAAGCTCTATCGCGCCAGCCTGCCCTACGGCGAAACGAGCTCGCCGTTCTCGGGCCTCTTCTATTTCGCGGAGGCGGAGGGAAACATGCGCTTTCGCGATTTCCTGGCAACGCTTCCAGCAACAGCGACCGACAATCATGCGAAGCACGATGCGCTTCGCGCGGAGCTCGAATCGCTCGAGCACGAGACGCTGACGAAGTTTCACGGCGATCCGAGCGGACGCACGACGATCCGCGCCAGCGCGCGGCTGAAGGAAGCGCGAGAACTCTACGAGCGCAATTTCCTCGACGGCGCAACGATCGCGCTCGCCGAGTCCCGTTCCTATCTGCACTCCGAATCGGCCGAAGGTTCGATTCCCGATGCGCTGGCGGCGCTTGCCGCGCGGCCGGCTCCAGCCCAGCGAGCGGCGCAACGCGTCGCGCAAGTGACCGTGACGCTGGTACGCTGGCCGTACACGTGAAGCCTCTCCGATCCGGCAAGTTTGCTGGCCAAGGAGATCGTCGAAACCTACGGCAATCGCGCGCGCTTCGCGGTTCAGGACCTCGGCGCGTCGCCGCTGGCCGAGCGCTTCGGCGTCGATAAATATCCGGCCATCTTCGTGGATGAAGCGCTCGTCGCGCGCCCCGAGGATTTCTATGCCTGGGGCGGTCCCGAGACCGGCAAGTACATCCCGTGGAAAGACCTCGCCAACCGGCGACGCTTCCAGGCCGACCTGCGGCGGATGATCGACCTTCGCCTCGCCGGCGAGACCGTTCCGTCGCTCACCGTCACGAAGAGCGCATCGCATCGCGTGCTCCCCGATGCGCAGCTCGTCGATCTCCAAGGCCGCAAGTTCACGTTCCGCAACCTGCGCGGCAAGCCGGTCCTCATCGAGTTTTGGGCCACGTGGTGTCCGCCCTGTCTGCACACGCTCGAGTGGATGAAGCAGATCGACCCGAACACCGTCAGCGTCGTCGGCATCGCCATCGAATCCGAGCGCAAGGACATCGACTCCGTCCTCGCGAAAATCACGCCGCCCGGTCGCTACGTCGTCGGCACTCAACAACTCCGCGACATCTTCGACGGCCCGCCCGCCGTCCCGACGCTCGTTCTCGCCGACGCTGATGGCAACGTCGTACGCACGTTCTACGGCGCGCAGCCGGGACTTCACGAGGAGATTCGGAAGGAACTGGCGAAACTGCAATGACGCAGCACTCGAGTCAGGCCGCGGGGTCGGTTGCGAACTGCTCCCACGCCGACGCGGCATCCAAACTAGAGGCGATCGAGTCGAGAGAGATGGAGGACGCCCGCGCTTTCGCGAGGAAAGATCGAAGCCGGTCTGAAGACCAGAGGTAAACAGTGGGAGCAACGAGGGGATCAGGCCGCTCCCGTTGAAAACAAACGAACGCGACGAAATGGTGTTTTCGCGCGGAGAGTGGCTCGATCGGCCAGATCGTTGTGCCTGAAAGAGTCTTTACGTCGATCGTGAATACTTCGCCGGACTGTCGAACGGCGGTGATATCGACATGATCCGCCGCAGCAAGGGTGAGATTTGCTTCGGCGCCGAGGCTGTGCAGCACGGATAACACGTAAAACTTGGCCGCGAGCTCCAAGTGCCTGGAACGGCCATACCACGGCGGACGCGGCGATCGGCTGGCAGGAACGAACACCGGCGCTTCCCAGGCGTCTGGGTGATCGGCGTCCTCAATCAGCTTGCGTTTGATTTCTTCGTCCGACAGTTTCCTGCGAGCAGTCATACATCCCATTCCGTGATGACTCGGATCAATCCCCTTGATTTCTCGTAAGCGATGAGCTTCAAAAGCCGCCCGCCATCAGTACGTCCAATGAGCTGATAGCCACCATGCACGCTCTTGTTTCGTGACACCTTGAAATCGCCCCAGATGATCTCGGCCGCTTCATCGATCGTCACGTGATGTGCCGCCAGCTCCTCTTCATCGAACTCGTAGTCGAATGTGGCGGGATCGAACTTCTGCCAATAGACCACACCTTACTCTCCGAGCCACTTCGCCGATTGTGCTTTGACTTCTTCGTGATCGATCAGATCGCCACGATCTGCGCGCTGGTCATGGTTTGTCAGTTTAGCAGCGCTGTAAGAACAGTTCACGCGGAGACGCGGAGAACGCGGAGGATTTTCGAATCCTCTCTCCGCGCGCTCCGCGTCTCCGCGTGAACATCTTCTACTCCGTGTAAACCGGCTCCATCGCCACCGCCTCTTCCTCGTCCGCCGGCCGGCGACGGCGGAACCACTCCTGCACGTCGTCGAAGAGCGAGTACAGCACCGGCGTCGCGAGCAATGTCAGCAGCAAAACCAGCGTCTGGCCGCCGATGATCGTGGCGCCGATGGCGCGATTCGTCGCGGCGCCGGCGCCGCTGGAGACGACGAGGGGGATCATGCCGGCGACGAAGGCGAGCGTGGTCATCAGAATCGGTCGCAGCCGGTCGCGATTCGCTTCGCGGATCGCCTCGGGGCGAGGCAGGCCGCGGGCGCGCAGTTGATTCGTGTGATCGACCTGCAGGATCGAGTTCTTTTTCACGATGCCGAACAGCACCACGATGCCCAGCGCCGAAAAAATGTTGACCGACTCGTTGAGCAGCACGAGCGAGAGCAGCGCGAAGGGCACGGTCATCGGCAGCGACAACAGGATCGTGATCGGATGGACCCAGCTCTCGAACTGCGCGGCGAGGATGAGATACATGAAGACGATCGACAGGATGAACGCCAGCATGAAGTTGATGCCCGCCTTCTGCTGCTCGGCCGCGCGTCCGGTGAAGCCGAAGGAGAAGCCCTTGGGCATGTTCATCTCCTTCGCTTTCTTCTCGAGGAGATCCATGACCGTCTGCGACGAATAGCCGGGCTGCATGTTGGCCATGACCATGACCATGCGGCTGCGGTTGTAGCGATTGATGACCGCCGGGCCGGTGCCTTCCTTCATCGTGACGAGGTCGCTCAGCTTCACCACGCGGCCGCTCGTCGAGGGCACTTCGATCTGGGAGATGCCGGCGACGTTGCGGCGCCAGGACTCGCCGGCGCGCACATGGACTTCGTACTCTTCGCCGCCTTCATAGAAACTTGTGGCCTGCTGGCCTCCGACGAGCACGTTCAGCGTCGCCGCGAGATCCTGCACGCGCACGCCGAGGTCCGCGGCTTTGTCGCGATCGATGCGCACGGCCAGCTCGGGCTTGCCGACGATGAAGTTCGTGTCGACGTCGGTCGTTCCGAGCTTCGGATCCTTGATCGAGCTCGTGAGCTGGCGCGCGTATTTGTCGAGCTGCACCAGATCGGGACCGCCGATCCAGAACATAACCTCGGCGTCGGCGCCGCCGCCAAATTCGTTGACCGGCGCGACGGTCGTGCGCAGTTGCAGGCGCTGATACTGCGGCAGGACCTCTTTGCGAACGCGGTCCATGATCGCGTACTGATTCACGCGCTTGGAGGCCTCGCCGAGCTTCACGTAGACCGTGCCGAGGTTGAGCGTCTGCTGGGGATCGTCGCCGATCGTGACGACCGTCGTCGTGACGCCGTCGAGCTTGCGCACGCGTGAAGCGATCGACTCGAGAATCGCCATCGTGGCGTCGACGCTCGCGCCTTCCGGCGCGCGCACCGTCACCGCGAACTGCCCTTCGTCGTCGTACGGCAGGAAGGTCTTGTCGACGACCGTGAACAGCGGACCGGTCGCGATGAGAACGACGAACATCAGCGCCGACGATCACCCAGCGATGAGCCATCGACCAGTCGAGCATCACCAGGTAAGCCCGCTCGATGACGGCGTAGAAGCCACGCTCGCGGGTGCCGCCGCCCTTCCGTGATCAAGTCCTCGCGTTTGAGATAGCGCGCGGCCATCATCGGCGTCAGCGTGAAGGAGACGAGCAGCGAGACGGCGATCGCGAAGGCCATCGTCACGCCGAACGAATACATGAAGCGTCCGACGATGCCGGCCATGAACGCGACCGGCAGGAAGACGACGATGAGCGACAGCGACGTGGCCATGACGGCGAGGCCGACTTCCTTCGTCCCTTCGACGGCCGCCTGCGCCGGCGACATCTTCTTCTCTTCCATGTAGCGGAAGATGTTCTCGAGCACGACGATGGCGTCGTCGATGACGATGCCGACGGCGAGCGTCAGCGCGAGCAGCGTGATGATGTTCAGCGTGAAGCCCATGTACGCCATGGCCGCGAACGTCGCGATGAGCGAGCTCGGAATGGCCACGGCGGCGATGAGCGTCGGCCTTGATTTCTTCGCGAAGTACCAGAACATCGCACCGCCGATCGCGATCGCCAGCGGCACCGCGACCATCCGCGGGATGGGAATGCTGTGGCCCCAGAGCAGCGTGTACAGCAGCAGTGTCGAGCCGACCATCAGGAGCACGGTCCAGAAGCGCGGGCTGGAGAGGAAGAGCCAGACCACGAGCGCGGCAAGATCGAGCCGAGGATGAGATGCTCTTTCACCGCGCCGACGGCGGCGAGGACGAATTCCGACTGGTCGCGGATGAGATCGAGCTTGTAGCCCGCGGGAATCTGCGGTCGGAGCTCTTCGACGCGCGCCTTCACGCGGTCGACGACTTCGATCGCGTTCGTGCCCGACTGTTTGCGGATCTGCAGCACGACCGCTGACTTGCCGCTGACCGAGGCCGCCGACTCGACGTCGGCCATGCTGTCGTCGACGCGCGCGACGTCGCGGATGCGCACCGTCGTGCCGGCGATGTTGGCCACCGGGATGTTGCCGAAGTCCTGCGGCGCATCGACACGCCCGTACGTGCGCAGCGTGAGATCGCGCATCCCCTGCTCGACCTTGCCGCCCGGAATCTGAATGTTCTGCGACTGCAACGCCGACGACGACCTGCGCCGCGGTGAGTCCCTGCGACGCGAGCTTGGCGTTGTCGATGACGACATTGATCTGCCGCGGACGCGCGCCGATGACGAGCACCTGGCCGACGCCGTAGACCGTCTCGAGCCGGCGGCGCAGCACCTTGTCGACGTACTCGGTGATGTCGCGCTGCGAGCCGGGACCGGAGACGGCGATGGTCACGACCGGGATCGAGCCCGGATCGAAGTTCTGCACGATCGGAGGATCGGCGTCGCTCGGCAGCTCGGCGAGAATCGTGGAAATCTTGTCGCGCACTTCCTGCGCCGCGACGTCGCGATTCTTTTCCAGCGTGAAGCTGATCATGACCACCGAAACGTTCTCCGACGAGAACGACGTCAGCTCGTCGATGCCGCTGATGGTGTTGACCGACTCCTCGATCTTGTCGGTGATCTCGGTCTCGATCTCTTCCGGCGCCGCGCCCGGCAAGCACGGTCGTCACGATGACGAACGGGAACTCGACGTTCGGAAAGCGGTCGACGCCGAGCTTGAAGTACGAGAACGCGCCGATCGACGACCAGCGCAAGGATGATCACCGTCGCGAAGACGGGACGGCGGACGCAGATTTCTGCGAGTTTCTGCATAAGTTCTCCCGAACGTTGTCGGTTGTCAGTTGTCGGTTGTCCGGGAGACTGCGAATGACTTCACGGACAACTGAGAACTGACAACCGACAACCGCTCGTCAATCGAGTTTCGTCTCCACTCTCGCGAACAGCCCCGGCCGCAAGCGACCGTCGCGATTCGCGAACTCCGCTTCGGCGAACATCGTGCGGGTCCTGGGATCGATGACGCCGCCGACGGTCTTGATCGTGCCGGTGAAGGCCTCGTTGGGATAGGGATCGACATGCGCGGTCACGATGTCGCCCGGCTCGATGCGTCCGAGGTAGCGCTCCGGGACCTGGAAGCGGAGCTTGAGCGGCGAGAGCTGCACGACCACGAACGCCACGCCGGCCTCGCCGAGTCGCGCGCCGACGTCGGTGCGCTTCTCGGCGACCATGCCGTCGACCGGCGAGCGCAGCACCGAGTCGGCGATCTGCTGACGCAGGAGCGCGCTCTGCGCACTCGCCGCGGCAAGCGCCGCCGTGGTCTGGTCGTAAGTCGCCTGCGAGCGATCGAGCGTCGCGCGCGGGATCGAGTCCTTCGCGGCAAGACCCTTCTTTCGTTCGAGGTCGCGAACGGCTTCGTCACGCGCCGCTTTCGCGCGCGCGACTTCCGCTTCCGCGGCGCTCAGGTTGAGGCGCGCGTAATCGCTTTCGAGCTCGAGCACCGGCTGTCCGCGATGCACGCGTGAGCCTTCCTGCACGAACATCCGTCCGACGCGTCCGGGCATTTTCGGCGAGAGCTCGGAACGCACCGGCGAGACGAACTCGCCCGTCGCTTCGAAATTGTCCGCGGCGGCGATCGTCGTCGTTTCGCCGGCGGGAGCGGAACTGGTCGTCGCTTCGGCGATCTTCACGACGTCTTCGGGAAGTGCGGTTGCCGTCGTATCGGTCGCGGTAGCGCTCTTCGACGCATCGCCGCCGCAACCGGCGAGCGCCAGCGGAAGAATGAGCAGCAGAACCGTGAGGATGAGAAAACGCTTGGTCATTTCGTCACTCCAAGACCTTCTTTGATCGCGCCGGCGGCGTACCAGACGCGCAATTCGGCGAGATCGCGATTGAGAGTTTCTTCGGCAATGGCGCGGCGGGCGTCGGCGAGCGACGTCTCGGAGGAGGCGACATCGAGCGACGTCGCTTCCTGTGCGCGATAGAGATCGAAGGCCTGGTCGTACTCGGCCTGCGCGGCCTGGAGCTGTTCCTCGGCGAGCTGCAGACCGGTCTCCGCCGAGTGCAGATCGGCAAGCGCGCGGCGCACGTCCTCGCGCGCGACGAGCTTCGCTTCATCACGCTCGAGCTCCGCTTGCTTCTCGCGGCTCTTCGCACCTGCGACGCGCGCGATTACTTCGCCCGACTGGAATACGGGAACGGTGAAGCGCAGCGCGCCGTAGCTGTAGCTCGATGCCGGGAACGGTGTCTTCTGCGCGATCCAGCCGCCGTCGAACGTCACCGTCGGCAGCCAGAAGCCGCGCTGTTTTGCGACTTCGAGGTTGGCGATGCGCACGTTGTTCTCGGCGACACTGACATCCGGTCGCCCGCTCGTCTTCGCGATCAGCGCCTCTTCGTCCGGCAGCGCAGGCAAGGCGCGCTCGGGCGTCGCGACGTCGATCGCGCCGTCGAGATCGAGATCGCTGCGGAGTTGCGCGACCGCGTGTTCGCGCTCCTGCGAGGCGACGGCGAGCATGCGCTGCGCCGCTTTCTGCGCCGTCTGCGCGCGGAAGATGTCGACTTTCGTGACCTCGCCCGCTTCGTAGAACGCTTGCGCCTGCGTCAGACGCTTCTCGGCGAGCTCGATGTTGCGCTTCTCGACTTCCACGCGGCGATCGGCGTTGATGATGGCGAGATAGCTCGAGGCCACGCGCAAGAGGATCGAGTCCTCGGTGGCCCTCGTGCCCTGCCGCGCGTTCTCGATGTTGATCTTCGACTGCGCGTACGCGCGCAGCTCGCGGCGTCCGGCGTAGATCGGCTGCTCGATCTTGAGCCGCGCCGCCCAATCGTTGCGCGGCAGAATCGCGATCGAGTCGGAGCCTTCACCGAAGGTCTGCTCGATGCTGTTGCGCGTCAGATCGCCGGTCAGCGTGATGCGCGGCATCACCGCCGAGAGCAACTGATCCTTCTGCGCCGTGGCCAGGGCGATGTTCTGCCGCGCGCCGCCGACGGTATTGTTCACTTTCAGCGCACGCGCGATGGCGTCGTCAAAAGTGAGCTGCGTTTGTCCCTCGGCCATCGTCGCCACAAACAGCACCAGGAGGGCGGGCTTATAGCCCGCCAAGGCCGGGCGGCGAAGCGAAAATCGGGGGAACCAAAACCGGCGGGCTATGAGCCCGCCCTCCGCGGGGGTCAGACTGACAGTTCGTTTCAACTTGCGCTCCGTTTGCGAACGCCGTCGAGAATCAGTCCGACGATGAAATCGACGTCGGTCTCCTCGAGCGGCGACGACTCTTCGGTGAGTCGTTCGAGAATCACTGCGGTGCTCCCCTCGACGATGAAGAGAGCGAGACGATACGAATCGACGCGGCGGATCTCGCCACGCTCCATGGCTTCTTCGAGCGCCGCCGCCAGCTTCTGCGCGCGCTGGCGATACTGCGGCTGGCAGGTGCGTTTCTGGCGTCGTTGCCGCTCGGGCGTTCCCTCGGGCATGCGCAGCGAGATGTAGAGGCGGAAAAACTCGCGGTTGCGCGAGAAAAACGCCAACTGCGCGGACATCACCGCACGGATCTTCGGCTCGATCGCGATCGGCTGGTCGAGCGCCTGATCGACCTGCTGCGCGAGCTCGGCCATGGCGCTCTCGAACGTCTTTTCGACCAGCTCATCGCGATCGCGGAAGTAGAGATAGATCGTCCCCTTGGCGACGCCCGCCTCTTCCGCGATCTCCTGCATCGTCGCCGCGGCCATCCCCTTGCGCGAAATCACGCGCATCGTCGCCTCCTGGATCGACTGGATGCGGTACTCCTGAACGACTTCTTCTTTGGACTTCATGGTCACGACACTGAACGCACGGTCAGTCAATCAGAATCGAGGGTCATTCGCAAGCACGAGATGGTCACAGAACGATGAACGCGGAAGGATGAACGATGAACACGGAACACGGAACACGGAACACGGAACGGATCTCCTAAGACGTCACACGCGTCGCTTCAAATGCCTGATCACCCACCCGCAGCAGAAAGAGGCCCGCGTTCCGTGTTCATCGTTCCGTGTTCCGTGTTCCGTGTTCATCCTTCATCCTTCATCCTTCATCGTTCATCTAGAATCCCCCTGTGCTCCAACCTGGCTCCACGCTCGGCCGTTACGAGATCCGTTCCCTCATCGGAGCGGGCGGGATGGGCGAGGTCTATCTTGCGCACGACGCGCAGTTGCAACGGCCGGTCGCGCTGAAGGTGCTCGCCGAGGCTGTGCGGAATGACGAGGACCTGCGGAAGCGGCTCGAATACGAAGCGCGTGCGGCGTCGGCGCTCAATCATCCGAACATCCTCACCGTCTACGACATCGGCGCGTTCGGCGAGGATCGCTTCATCGCCACGGAGTACGTCGACGGCGTAACGCTGCGCCAGCGGATGATGCGCATCGAAGCGCCGCTCGACGAGATTCTGCGCATCGCCGTTCAAATCACCTCGGCGCTCGCGGCCGCCGAAGCAGCGGGACTCGTCCATCGCGACATCAAGCCCGACAACATCATGCTGCGCCGCGACGGCTACGTGAAGCTGCTCGACTTCGGCCTCGCGCGCACCGTCACCGAGGCGGTGCCCGACGTGAAGAAAACCGATCCGTTCATCGTCCGCGGAACCGTCTTCTACATGTCACCTGAGCAACTGCGCGGCAAGCCGCTCGACACGCGCAGCGACATCTGGAGCGTCGGCGTCGTCATGTACGAACTGATCAGCGGCCGGCTTCCCTTCGAAGGCGACAGCTCCTCGGACATCGCCGCGCACGTGTTGCGCAGCGATCCACTCCCACTCACGCGACGCGACAACGCTGCCATTCCTCCGCGACTCGCGGCCATCGTCGAACGCGCGATGCAGAAGGATCGGTTGAACCGCTACCCGAGCGCGCGCGCGATGCTCGACGACCTCGAGCTCCTGCGAGCCGACCTCGAACAGAACGCGGCGACGATCGCCGGCACGAGCGAGGCGCGCATGGCCACGACCGAGGCCGTGCACCTCGACATTCCTCCGCCGACGAATCTGCCCGAGCGCCTCACGCCGCTCGTCGGACGCGACGCTGAGCGCGACGACATCCTCTCGCTGCTGCGCCGCGATGACGTGCGCATGGTGACGCTCACCGGTCCGGGTGGCACAGGCAAGACACGCCTCAGCCTCGCCACCGGCGCCGAGCTGCTGCGCGAAATGGCAGACGGCGTCTGGTGGATCTCGCTTGCGCCGATCCGCGATCCGCGTCTCGTCATTTCCGAAATCGCGGCGACGTTCGACGTCCACGAAGGTGGCGCGCCGCTGCTCGACGGCATCAAGCACGCGCTGCGCGACAAGTCGCTCCTGCTCATCCTCGACAACTTCGAGCAGGTGCTCGAAGCCGCGCCGCTCATCGGCGAACTGCTCTCCGCCTCGCCGAACGTCAAAGCGCTCGCCACGAGCCGCTCGCCGCTGCGCATCAACGGAGAGCGTGAATACGCCGTGCCGCCGCTGACGACACCGCCGCTCGACCTGCCACTCGCTCCCGAGGCGCTCGCGGGATATGCGTCCGTCGCGCTGTTCCTCGAGCGCGCCGTCGCGGTGAAGAGCGACTTCGCACTGACCGCGGAGAACGCGCGCGCGATCGCCGAGATCTGCGTCCGCCTCGACGGACTGCCGCTGGCGATCGAGCTCGCCGCCGCGCGCGTGAAAGTCCTGCCGCCGACGGCGATGCTGTCGCGCGTCGAGAATCGCCTCAAGCTTCTCAGTGGCGGCTCGCGCGATCTGCCCGAACGGCAGCAGACGATGCGCGCTGCCATCTCCTGGGGCTACAACCTGCTCGACGAAACGGACAAGCAATTGTTCGCGACGCTCTCCGTGTTCCGCGGCGGCTTCAGCGTCGACGAAGCGGAACGCATCTGCGGCGACGATGTGCTCGACGGCATCGGCTCGCTCATCGACAAAGCGTTTCTCCGCCGCGATCCGGGCTCGCGCGACGACGATCCGCGCTTCGTGATGCTGGAGACGATCCGCGAGTACGGTCTCGAGTGCCTCGGCGATCAGGGGCGCGAGGTCGAGACGCGCCGCGCGCACGCGCTGCTCATGGCCTCGATGGCCGAGGAGAACGAGCTCGACATCGATCGCCTCGATGCCGACGACGACAACTTCCGCACCGCCGTCGAATGGGCCGCGCAATCGCGCGATCCTGAGCTCGCGCTGCGCCTCGGCGCCGCGCTCTGGTGGTCGTGGTACGTGCGCGGTCACTACAACGAGGGCCGCCGCACGCTCGACACGATCCTCACCGTTCCCGGCGGCGAGACTGTGCAGGTGCGCGCGAAAGTGCAGACCGGCGCGGGTGCGCTGGCGTTCCTGCAGTGCGATTACGACAAGGCGATCACGCTGCTCGAATCGAGCATCGATCTCGCGCGTGCCTACGGCGATCCGATGTCGCTCGCGCAATCGCTGCAGTTCCGCGGATCGATCGCCCGCGAGCGCGGCGAGTACGAGCACGCCATCGATCTGCATCTCCTTTCGCGCACGATCTGGCAGGAGCTCGAGGATCGTTCGAACGTCGGCCGTTCCGTGAACTACGTCGGCTTCGCGTCATGGCTCAGCGGCGATTACGCGCGCACGCTCGAGCTCTGCGAAGGCACGCTCCAACTCTTCCGCGACCGCCGCGACACCGAAGGCGTGGCCTGGTCGCTGCTGAATCTCGCCGCGGCCGCGCTCTACTCCGGCGATGTGAATCGCGCCGAAGAGCGACTCGACGAATGTCTCTCCTGGTCGCGCACCGGCGGCTTCAAGGAAGGCATCGCCTGGTCGCTCAACCTCCTCGGCTGCGCTCTGCGCGCCCGCGGCGAATCGCGCCGCGCCGAACAGATCCTCCAGGACAGCCTCCGCCTCCACTGGGAGCTCGGCGACCGCTGGCGCAGCTCCAGCGTCCTCGAAGCCATCGCCGGCCTCCGCCGCGACCCCCGCCTCCTCGGCGCCGCCACCGCCTTACGCACGCGCCTCGGCACGCCCGTGCCTCCCGCCGAGCGCGCGCAATACGACCAAGACGTCGCCGCGATGAACGAAGACCCAAGATGGGAACGCGGCTTGGACGAGGCCGTGGAATTGGCGCTAACGTAGTTTTTCGACTGCGTCGACAATCGCATCCCAGCACGCCGTTGGATACTTGCGAATGTCGTCAATCCAGAACCGCAATACCGTGATGCCATGCATCGACAATGCTCGCGATCGCGCTTCGTCGTGAGCTGCACCGGCGGCGGTGTTGTGGCGACGCCCATCGAGCTCGATGCACAGCTTCAACGCAGGACAATAGAAATCAAGGATGAACCGTCCAACAGGATGCTGACGCCGGAATTTGTAGCCTTGCAGGTAGCGGTGCCGAAGCCAGTGCCACAGCGTCCTCTCGGCCGGAGTCGAGTTCTTTCTCAACGCACGAGCATGAGCGGTGAGATTCATACAAACCGAGGCTACCTCGGCGGCGAATGTCTACGCTTTGGAGAGAACGCCCCTCACCCTAACCCTCTCCCCGTCGCGATGAACCCTGCGACGGGGAGAGGGGACTCGTTCTTCCCGATGCTCAGGTTGTTGCCCAGTCCCCTCTCCCCGCCGCAGCCTCATCGCGGTGGGGAGAGGGTTAGGGTGAGGGGCGCTTCTGACGAATCTCTTCCAGCGTCGCCTTGTGTCGCAAGAGCGGTTGCATTTCATCGACGGGCAACTTGTCGGGATACAGCCGCACCAGCGCTTTCGCGATCTCGATCGCGACGGTGACGGAGCGCAGTGCGCGACGATCGGTGATCGTGAATCGGAGGCCGCCGCATTCTTCGTTCTTGTGAATGCTCGCGGTGGGCGTGAAGCGCACGGGAGTCACGCTCACGCCGGGAAGGTCGTGAAGCTCGGCGGCGAGTCGCGAGCCATCGATGTACGGGGCGCCGATGATCTCGAACGGAGTCGGCGTGCCGCGGCCGACGGAGATGGCGCGCTCGAGGAGGCCGAGGCCGGGGTAGAGGGCGGCGGCGCTCAGCGAGCGCATGTTGGGCGAGGTGTTGACCCACGGCAGGCCTGCTTCGTCCTGCCATTGCTCGCGGCTCCAGCCTTTCACGGGAATCACCGTGAGATCGACGGCGATTCGACGCTCATCGCGAAACTGTTGCGCGAGCTCGCCGACGGTCTTGCCGTGGCGAATCGGGATCGGGTGGAAGTTCGTGAAGTTGTACGGTTCCTCGGAAATCGGGCCTTCGACGACGACGCCGCCGATCGGATTCACTCGATCGAGCACGATGAACTTGATCTTCGCCTCGGCCGCCGCTTCCATCGCCAGGCCCATCGTCGAGATGTAGGTGTAGAAGCGCGTGCCGATGTCCTGGATGTCGAAGACGAGCGCGTCGAGATTCGCGAGTTGTTCGGGCGATGGTTTGCGCCGTTCGCCGTAGAGACTGTAGATGGGAAGGCCGGAAACCTCGTCGACGCTGTCACTCACCTTCTCGTCGGCGGCGCCGCGGATTCCGTGCTCGGGACTGAAGAGCGCGACGAGGTTGACGCCGGGAGCGCTGCGCAGAAGGTCGATCGTCGGATTACCGGCGCGATCGATGCCGGTCTGATTCGTGATCAGCCCGACGCGCATGCCGCGTAGCGCAGCGTAGCCGCTCGAGTGCAGCACATCGATTCCGTTCTGCGCATCGGCACCGCCGGTGATGAAGCCGACACGCCGCGGCTGCGGCTCGAACGTCACGCCATTCAGCGATTGCGCGACGAGCGTGCCGAGGCGGCGCTGCAGTGCGGTGACGCTCCCCTTGCCGTCGGGATGCACGCGATTCGAGAGGAAGATGTAGAACGTCCGCGAGCTCGGATCGATCCAGAAGAAACCGCCGGTCCATCCCGTATGACCGAACGACCCGAGGGGAAAGAGATCGCCGCGCGGACGGCTGTAGCCGGAGTCGATGTCGAAACCGGCGGCGCGCAGAACGGCCACACCTTTCGGTGTGGCGACCTGCGTCATCGCCTGCGGAAACATCGTCCCGTTCAGCACCGCGCGCGCGAACTTCGCAAGATCGGCGATCGTGGAAAAAAGCCCAGCGTGTCCGGCGACGCCGCCCATGCGACGGGCGGTGGGATCGTGGACGACGCCGCGGAGCATGCCCTCGTTGGTTTGCTCGGTTGGCGCGATGCGAGCCGTCGAGTCGACGAGTCGACGAGTTTTCGAGGAAGACCGCTCGGCGACTAGACGACTCGGCGACACGGCGACTCGAAACCCCGTGTCCTTCATTTTCAGCGGCTCGAAGATGTTCTTCTTCGCGAACACATCGAGCGGCTCGCCGGACACGCGGCGCACGATCTCGCCGAGGAGGATGTAGTTGATGTCGGAGTAGCGGAAGACGATGCCCGGGCGATTGCGCGGCGTCTCCGCCAGCGCGAGGCGCACACCTTCGTCGTAGCCGCTCCATTCGGGAGTGAGATCGACGTCGGGACGGAGTCCGGAAGTGTGCGTGAGGAGATGACGGATCGTGATGTTGCGGTCGGCGATCTCGGGCAGATAAGTCGCGGCCGGCGCGTCGAGCACGATCTTCCCGCGCTGGATCAGCAGCCAGATCGACGGCGCCGTGGCCACGACCTTCGTGATCGACGCGACATCGAAGATCGTGTTCGCGGTCATCGCCTCGATCTTGGGCACGAGCGCGCGATTGCCGTAGGCGCGTTGATAGCGATCCTTGTCGCAATCGATGTAGAGAACCCCGCCCGGTAGCTTCTTCGCGGCGATCGCTTCCTCGATCGCGGAGTCGATCTCGCGCAGGACGTTGGGATTCAGACCGCAGATCGCGGATCGCGGAAACAACAGGACGACGAGAGAAACAAGAACGAGGCGACGCATCGAAGCGCGATGTTACACGCGCGAGAAACCACGGAGCGCAGGCTTCCAGCCTGCCGGTCCACCGGCTTCCAGCCGGTACGTCCGCGCCGCAAACGTCCGGCCGGCAAGATGCCGGCGGACCGGCAGGCATGGATGCCTGCGCTCCGCACGTCAGTTTTTCAACTTCGCCGTCGTCATCCACGCCGTGATCATGCCCACGCTGAACGTCGTCAGCGATCCCACGACGGCGTACCAGGGCCAGGCGACCTTCGTCGTGAAGGCGACGAGGCTGACGGCGATGATTCCGGCGCTCATGCCGGCAAGCGCGGACGGAGTCGAAGCGCGCTTCGTGGCGCCGAGGAAGAAGACGCCGAGGATCGGGCCATTGATGAGCGAAGCGATGGCCAGCGCGGTGTTGAGCGCGGAGCGCGCGCTCGATTGCAACGCCAGGCCGACGGCGATCTGCGCGATGCCGGCAACGACGGTGATGACGCGCGAGAGCCGCATGGCGCGGCGTTCATCGCGTGGACGCACGAGATCGGCGACGACCGTCGCGGCGATCGAGTTGAGCGACGACGACATCGCCGCGGCGAGAATCGCGGCGACGACGAGTCCCGAAAGGCCCGGCGGCATGTGATTGGCGATGAAGTGTGGGAAGACCTGATCGGGCGCGCTCACAGGTGCACTCGATCCATAGAACGCGAAGAGCAGCACGCCGATGAACAGGAACATCGTGAACTGCGCGAAGACGACGACGCCGGAGACCAGCAGCGCCTTCGACGCGCTGCGCGGGCGATCGGTGCAGAGATAGCGCTGCACGAGATATTGATCGGTGCCGTGCGTCGAGAGCGTGAGAAACGTGCCGCCGATGACGCCCGACCAGAACGTGAAGGTCTTCGTCAAATCGAACGAAAAGTCGAAGAGCCGGAACTTCTGCGCGGCCATGCCGAGGGCCATGGCGTGATCGAAGCCGACGTGATTGAGGAGCACGACCATCGCCGCGATCGCACCGCCGATGTAGATCCCGAGTTGCACGACCTCGATCCAGACGATCGCCTCGATACCGCCGATGAGCGTGAAGATGATCATCACCACGCCGAGCCCGATGATCGAGCCGCTCACGCCCGCGGCCTTGAACACCGCGGCGATCACGAATGCTGTGAGCAGCAGACGCACGCCGTCGGCAACGGTACGCATGACGACGAACAGCGACGCCGCCAGCGCCTTCACCGGCGCGCCGAAGCGCGTCTGCAGGAGCTCGTACACCGTGACCAGCTCACCGCGGAAGTACCAGGGCATGAAGAAAGCGGAGATGATCACGCGGGCGATGCAGTAGCCGAAGACGAGTTGCAGAAACCGGAAGTCGCCTCCCATGGCCCAGGCGATTCCGGGAACGGAGATGAACGTGATCGTCGACGTCTCCGTGGCCACGATCGACGCCGCGATCGCCCACCAGGGAACGTCATGACTCGCGAGAAAGTACTGCCGCGTCGTCTTCTGCCGGCGCCCGAAGTAGAAACCTGCGCCAATGACCGCGGCGAGATAAGCGAGGATGATGGCCGAGTCAATCGCGCGCATTTGCGCGGGGATTATGACCTGTCCCTCGCACCGTCCTCTGCAGACAGCGCGACCGTCCCCATTTCAGGAGACGTTCTGCAACGCGAATGCACTCGCACGAGAGACGCACATCGCAAGAACGTGGCACGCCGCGCGCTCATCGAGATCGCGAATCGGTAAGGAGAGGTCATGAAGTCAGCCGCGTCGCTCCTCTTCCTCCTGTTGTGGTCCACGCAAGTTCCGCTGTACGCGCAGCAGCCTCCCGAACCACATCATCGCGCGATGCTCGCCATCGGCGGCGAGCTGTCCTGGGGCGTCGGCATCAACGGCGAGGCCGTCGGCTGGTCGATGGCGAACGCGCATCCCCACGTCACGATCGCAGCGCGCCTCGGCAACGGCGGCGGTCACGCCTACGTCGATGCCTATCTCATGAAAAAAATCGGCCCCGACGCCACGGAGGAAGACGAGATCGCGCGCACGTCGTTCGATCTCCCCTATCCCTTCAGCGATTGGGTCACGCTCTTTGCAGACCTCGACCTCGAGCCTGGCGTCTACTGGCTCGTCATCGCCAAGCCGCGAGAGCGTGCGTTCAGCTCCATCAACTGGATCGTCGGCAAGCCGATGCTTCTCCGTTCCTGCTGCGACATCAATTACCTCGGCACGAAGTCCTACACCTTCCTGTCCGACGCCGCCGACTACATCCCCGCCTCGAATTTCAAGTCGAAGTACGAGCCCTACGGCTTCCAGATCGAGATCACGGAAGCGGGGCTGCCGGACGACGAATGTTCGAAAAGCGATAATGCCCTGTCAGGCGGTAACTGAACAGCACATCCTCGATCTCTGCTCCGCGTCCGATGTTGTGCACCACGAGATAGCGATCGGTCCCGCGCACGGGAACATCGGAGACGACGCCAATGTGCGGAACTCCCGCGGTCAATAGCCAGGTCACGACGTCGCCCGGCTTGTAGTCGGCGCCTTTGCGCGTGACGGGAAGCGAGCCTCCCTTGCGGAAGAAGAACATCGCCAGATTCGGCACGCGGCGGTGATCGATGTTCGTATCCGGCGCACGCAGCCCCCACGTCCGCGGATACTTCGCGAAATTGCTCTTCATGTCTTCGTGAACGAGCACCTGCAGATCGATACCGGCGTTGCGATAGGCGCGGATGACCACGTCCGTGCAGACGCCGCGATCGAGCGGCACGTCGCCGCCGGGATAACGGATCGAGCGATAGCCGGGATCGTAATAGCGCGTTACGCCGACCTGACGCTTCGCACCGTCGATCACGGCCTGCAGCGCGATCGGTTGCGGGATCGGTTGCGCAACGAGCGGAAAGGCAACCGCCGCAAAAAGAGCGCCGGTTAGAATCGATCGCGTGACGGACCTCATCATTCCTGACTCCACGGAACACGTCATCGCCACAAGTGCCTTCCACTTCGGCGGAACGTATCGCTGGGCGCGTGTGAGCGCGATCCGCCATCCCGAGAAGCATCTGATGATCTCACGCGACGACAAAGAGACGACCGTCGTCACCGAACATCTCGACGATCTCGACGTGCTGGAGCTCAATCCCGACCGCTGGATCCTCATCTCCATCGATTGCTCACAGCCCTTCTACTGCGTCGGATTCATCGCCAAAATCTCCGGGATGATCAGCGCCGCGGGACTCGACCTCCTCGTGCTCTCGACATTCACCCGCGACTGGATCTTCGTGAAGGAAGAAGAGGGTTCGCGGGCCGCGGAAGTCCTCCGCGCCGCTGGCTTCGTTCAGGCCTGAACGCCAGAATCTGCGCGACAGAAACTGCCGAACGCGGGGAATCCGGAACGACGCCGCGGATCATCCGCGCATGCGTCCAGCCTCGTGGCCTCCAAACGCTGCCGGCCGTGCCGGCGATCTTGACCGGAGCGGTCGAGGTCTGTTAGAAGCAAGTCAACTCCCATTCCAGTCGTCCAGGCCAAGTCGTCACGCCGTAGAAATCGGTTTCCCGCCGTACCATCATCTTCTGCCGTTGCGCCGCGGTGGCCGAGAGGCGATCACGACGCAGCAAGGAGTCTCATCTTGCGCGATCATCGTCGTCCTGCAGTGTTCTCCGTTGTCGCTGCTGCCTTCCTTCTTACGCTTTCCACCATCAGCGCGAGTGCGGCAACCCCCGCGGGCATCCCCGGCACTCGTCTGCCAGGCTTCGCCGGCGTGCAGGAGACGACGGCATCTCTGATGAAGAGACAAGCCGAGGCGCCGCCGCGCGTGGAGCATCCCGACCACGAGCTCGAATATCCCGATCGCAGCGGATTGCCGCAGGCTCCGGGTGCACCGGCAACGTCGCAGTGGCCTGCTACGGGCTCGAGTGCGAAGTCGCCATTGACGGATGCGCTTCGTCCGCAGTCGCTCATCCACACCGCAGGCTCCTCGTTCGACGGAGCAACGCTGACCGACACCGGCGCGTTTCCTCCCGACTCGATGGGCAGCATCGGACCGTCGCAGTTCGTCGTTTTCGTGAACGGCCGGCTGCGCACGTTCACGAAAGCCGGCGTCGCCGACGGCGTGATCAACGCCGATCCCGACGTCTTCTTCGCTTCCGTGATGACGCCGGTCGCGGGTGCGGTCGTCCTCAACTTCACGAGCGACCCGCAAGTCCGCTACGACCGCTTCAGCGGCCGCTGGTTCCTCTCGATCATCGACGTTCCCTGCACCAACGCCACCTGCACCACCACCGCCGCGAATCGCTGGATGGTCGCCGTGAGCGACGCCGCAAGCGCGGGCGTCATCAGCGGCACGACGGTCTGGACGTTCTTCCAGTTCCAGGCTGATCCCGGAACGAGCTTCCTCGACTACCCTGCGCTCGGCATCGACGTCAACGCCCTCTATGTGGGCGGCAGCATCTTCACCAGCGCCGGCGCCTTCGTCGGCACGAACGGCTACGTCATCCAGAAGACCTCAATCCTCGGCGCGGGCCCGATCGTCGTCACAATGTTCGCGAACCTGGCCGCCGGCGCCGGCGCGGGACCGGAGTCGCCGCGCGGGGCCGACAACTTCGATCCCGGTGCCACAGAGGGCTATTTCGTGGGGCCGGACAACGCGACGTTCAGCACCATCATGTTCCGGCGCGTCAGCAATCCGGGATCGCTCACGCCGACGATCTCGGCGAACATCTCGGTGACGGTGCCGACGACCACTCTGTCCGGCACGGCAGCGATCCGGCTCGTCCAGCACGCGGGAAACACCGGCGGCAACAACGGTCTCTTCGACACCATCGACGACCGCTTCTACCAGGTCATGATCCGCAACGGGCGCATGTGGTCCGCGCACAACTTCACGGTGACCGCAGCTGGTGTGGCCAGCACCGCCGCGCAGTCCCGCAACGGGGTGCGCTGGTATGAGTTTCAGAACCTCACGACGACGCCGACGGTCGTGCAGTCGGGAACGATCTTCGACAACGCCGCCACGCGAGTTGCCGCACGCCAGTACTGGATGCCGTCTGTCGTGGTCACCGGCCAGGGGCATGCGGTCGTCGGAATGTCGATGGCCGGGACTCCGATCGGTGCGACGCCGGCGTTTGTCGGCAGGCTTTCCAACGACACCCTCGGAACGATGGTCGGTCCTCCGACCACCCCGGCCGTTTCGTTCGGAACGACGACCGCCAATTACAACCCGCCTTCCGATCCGGGCGGCGCGTCGGGCCGCCGCTGGGGCGACTACTCGTTCACCGTCGTCGATCCGCTCGACGACATGACCGTCTGGACGATCCAGGAGTACAACCAGGCCTTGAACAGCTACGCCGTCCGCGTCGGACGCCTCGCCGCGCCGCCGCCGGCGACGCCGACCTGCTCCGGCTCGCCGATCGCGTTCAGCGGTCCGACCGGCAACATCGTCATCGCCGCGACGTCCAGCGGCGGCTCCGGCTTTTACGATCCAGGCGCGAACCTCGCGCCCCCCGCGCTGCCCTTCACGCACATCGGCGCAACCATGACCAGCGCCGTCGTGAACAACGTCACCTATAACTCGCCCACGCAGGTCACGCTCAACGTCACTACCGTGACGCCGGGATTGGCCAACGTCACGATCACGAATCCCGACGGTCAGAGCGTCACGGCCAACAATTGCGTCAACGTCGCCGCTGCCGCCGTTGCAGACCTCGGCATCACCAAGACGGACGGAGTTGCGACCGCGGTTGCTGGCGGTTCCGTCACCTACACGATCACGGCCAGCAACGCCACCGCCACTCCCGCCGTTGGAGCAACCGTCGCCGACACGTTCCCGGCAGCGCTCACGTGCACCTGGACCTGCGTCGGCGCCGGCGGTGGAACGTGTACCGCCTCGGGCTCGGGCAACATCAACGACACGACCAACCTCCCGGCAGGCGCAAGCGTCACCTACACGGCGAGCTGCTCGATCAGTCCCGCATTGACCGGTACTCTCTCCAACACCGCCACGGTGACCCTCGCCGGCGATCCCAATGCCGCCAACAACAGCGCGACCGACACGGATACGGTCACGCCCCAAGCGAATCTCGCCGTCACCAAGACCGACGGCGTGACCACGGCCACGCCCGGCGGCTCGGTGACGTACACGATCACCGCGTCGAATGCCGGTCCGAGCAATGCCCCCGGTTCGACCGTCGCCGATACTTTCCCGGCGTCGCTCACGTGCAACTGGACTTGCGTCGGCGCCGGCGGTGGAACGTGTACCGCCTCGGGCTCGGGCAACATCAACGACAGCACCAACCTCCCGAGCGGCGGCAGCGTCACCTACACCGCCGCCTGCACCATCTCCGGTTCTGCCAGCGGTTCGCTCTCCAACACCGCAACCGTTACCGCACCTGGCGGCGTCACCGATCCGACGCCCAGGCAACAACAGCGCAACCGACACCGACACGCTCGCCGCGCAAGCGGATCTCGCCATCACCAAGACCGATGGCGTGACCACCGCGACGCCCGGCGGTTCGGTGACGTACACCATCACCGCGTCGAATGCCGGCCCAAGCAACGCCACCGGTTCGACCGTCGCTGATACCTTCCCTGCGTCGCTCACGTGCACCTGGACCTGCGTCGGCGCCGGCGGTGGAACGTGTACCGCCTCGGGCTCGGGCAACCTCAACGACAGCACCAATCTCCCGAGCGGCGGCAGCGTCACCTACACCGCGTCCTGCACGATCTCCGGCGCTGCCAGCGGTTCGCTCTCCAACACCGCAACCGTTACCGCACCTGGTGGCGTCACCGATCCGACGCCAGGCAACAACAGCGCAACCGACACCGACACGCTCGCCGCGCAAGCGGATCTCGCCATCACCAAGACCGATGGCGTGACCACCGCGACGCCCGGCGGTTCGGTGACGTACACCATCACCGCGTCGAATGCCGGTCCAAGCAACGCCACCGGTTCGACCGTCGCTGATACCTTCCCTGCGTCGCTCACGTGTAACTGGACCTGCGTCGGCGCAGGCGGTGGAACGTGTACCGCCTCGGGCTCGGGCAACATCAACGACAGCACCAACCTCCCGAGCGGCGGCAGCGTCACCTACACCGCGGCCTGCACGATCTCCGGCTCTGCCAGCGGTTCGCTCTCCAACACCGCAACGGTTGCCGCGCCCGGCGGCATCACCGATCCGACGCCTGGCAACAACAGCGCGACCGATACCGACACGCTCACCGCGCAAGCGGATCTCGCCATCACGAAGACCGACGGCGTGACCGCGGCGACGCCCGGCGGCTCGGTGACCTACACGATCACCGCGTCGAATGCCGGTCCGAGCAATGCCACCGGTTCGACTGTCGCCGACACGTTCCCGGCGTCGCTCACCTGCACCTGGACCTGCGTCGGCGCCGGCGGTGGAACCTGTACCGCCTCGGGCTCGGGCAACATCAACGACACCACCAATCTCCCGAGCGGCGGCAGCGTCACCTACACCGCGGCCTGCACCATCTCCGGCGCTGCCAGCGGTTCGCTCACGAACACCGCAACCGTTGCCGCACCCGGCGGCGTCACCGATCCGACCCCAGGCAACAACAGCGCAACCGATGTTGACGCACTCGGCGCACAAGCGGACCTCGCCATCACCAAGACCGACGGCGTGACCACGGCCACGCCCGGCGGCTCGGTCACCTACACGATCACCGCATCGAATGCCGGTCCAAGCAACGCCACCGGTTCGACCGTCGCCGATACCTTCCCCGCGTCGCTCACGTGCAACTGGACGTGCGTCGGCGCCGGCGGTGGAACGTGTACCGCGTCGGGCTCGGGCAACATCAACGACACCACCAATCTCCCGAGCGGCGGCAGCGTCACCTACACCGCGGCCTGCACGATCTCCGGCTCGGCCAGCGGTTCGCTCTCCAACACCGCAACCGTTGCCGCGCCCGGCGGCGTCACCGATCCGACGCCCGGCAACAACAGCGCAACCGACACCGACACGCTCGCCGCGCAAGCGGATCTCGCCATCACCAAGACCGACGGCGTGACCACAGCCACGCCCGGCGGCTCGGTGACTTACACCATCACCGCGTCGAATGCCGGTCCGAGCAATGCCACCGGTTCGACCGTCGCCGATACCTTCCCCGCGTCGCTCACGTGCAACTGGACGTGCGTCGGCGCCGGCGGTGGAACCTGTACCGCCTCGGGCTCGGGCAACATCAACGACAGCACCAATCTCCCGAGCGGCGGCAGCGTCACCTACACCGCGGCCTGCACGATCTCCGGCGCTGCCAGCGGTTCGCTCTCCAACACCGCGACCGTTGCCGCGCCCGGCGGCGTCACCGATCCGACGCCCGGCAACAACAGCGCAACCGACACCGACACGCTCAGCGCGCAAGCGGATCTCGCCATCACCAAGACCGACGGCGTGACCACAGCCACGCCCGGCGGCTCGGTGACGTACACGATCACCGCGTCGAACGCCGGTCCGAGCAATGCCACCGGTTCGACTGTCGCCGATACCTTCCCGGCATCACTCACGTGCACCTGGACCTGCGTCGGCGCCGGCGGTGGAACGTGTACCGCCTCGGGCTCGGGCAACATCAACGACAGCACCAACCTCCCGAGCGGCGGCAGCATCACCTACACCGCGGCCTGCACGATCTCCGGCTCCGCCAGCGGTTCGCTCTCCAACACCGCAACCGTTGCCGCACCCGGCGGCGTTACCGATCCGACGCCAGGCAACAACAGCGCCACCGACACCGACACGCTCAACGCCGTCCCCGGAGCCTCGGTGTCGGGCACGAAGAGCGTGAGCGGTACCTTCGTCGTCGGCAGCAACATCACCTACACGATCGTTCTCACCAACAACGGCGCGGGTGCGCAGGCCGATAACCCCGGCAACGAATTCATCGACATCCTGCCGGTGCAACTCGCTCTCGTTTCCGCGACCGCAACCAGCGGCACCGCGGCGGTGACGATCCCCACGCGCACGGTCACATGGAACGGCTCGCTCGCGCCCGCGGCGTCCGTCACCATCACCATCATCGCCACGATTCAACCCGCCGCGGTCGGCACGACGGTCACCAACCAGGGCACGATCAGCTACGACTCCAACGGCGACTCCACCAACGACGCCTCCGGCCAAACCGACGACCCCTCCGCCGCCGGCGCCGCCAACCCGACATCCTTCGCCATCGCCGCTCCAGCCTCGGTGTTCGAGATCCCGACGATGTCGATGCTCGGAATGCTCCTGTTGATCGCCCTCTTCAGCGCAATCGGGTTCGCGCTGTTGAGACGTTCGTAAGGTTTCGCAATCGAGGCGGATCGGCACACGCCGATCCGCCTCGTTTCTCCCCGACAATCGCTGAGCCCCATTTCCCTCCAGGTCTCGCGAAGCCTCGACCCTGCAATCTGAAACTTCAGGTTGCAATTAACACGAATGCCACTTATCACTCGTGTTTCGAGACACTTCCATGCTTGCAGCACGCGAAACGCTCGCTTCAGACTCCTCAAAGAGACCGCGGATGCGATTTTGGTTCACGGCGGCGATGACGAGACAGGGCGTGGAAAGGTGACAGCCCTTCCGGTTCGCGCTTTGGTCCCACGCCTGCGCGCGATGGAAGCCATGCTCCCTCGAATTCCGAGCAAGTCGCATAGAATCGCTCCACATCGCCGCACAACGGAGGGATTCCATGCGATCCGTCGCGTCCTTTGCCCTCGTCCTTTCCCTCGGTATCTCGCTCGCGTCATTCGGAGCCACGAAGGAAATTCAGAAGCTCGAGAAGACGCTCGCACGCGACCAGGATGCACGTGAGCGTGCGGAGGCCGCCTGGCAACTCGGACAGCTCGGCTCCACGGAGTCCGTCCCCGCGCTCGTCACGGCCCTCGAACAGGATTCCTCCGCGGCGGTGCGGGCCAACGCCGCGGCTTCGCTCTGGCATCTCGGCGACGCCTCGCGTCCGGCGATCCCCGCGCTCACGAAAGCACTCGACGATCCGTCAGGCGCGGTTGTCGGGAACGCCGCCGGCGCGCTCATGAAACTCGGGACTCCGAAATCGAGACTCGTTCCGGTCTATCGCCGGCTGCTCGAGAGTCGCGATTGCGAAGATCGCGTGATCGGGCTCAAGGCTCTGTCGACGGAAGCGCCTCCCTTCGAGCTCTTCGACGCCGCCTGGGATTGCACTGACCCGCACCTCGAGCTCGAGAGCGATGACCGCAGCGACGCGCTGGACGCCTTGCGCAAGATCGTCGGCCGGAAAGACAAGACGCTCATCCCGGCCATCCTCGACATCCTCAAGGATCCACGCGGTCGCGACACCTCGACGCTCATCCGCGGCATCGCCGACTACCAGCCGCCGGTGAAGGACGCAGTTCCCGTGCTGGCGTCGCTGCTCGGCGCCAGCGACGAGAGCACCTCGAGCGCCGCGGCTTCCGGATTAGGCGACATGAAAACAGCCGCGCTGCCAGCACTGCCCGATCTCATGAAATGCCTCGCCTCGCATCCACAGAACAAGACGCGCGAAGTTGCCGCCGAGGCAATCGGCGAGATCGGACCGAAAGCGTCCGCCGCCATTCCCGCGCTGATCAAGTCCGCGGAGAGCGACAAGTGGCCCGCCGTCCGCAAGACCGCAGTCACCGCCCTCGGCGAAATGGGCACGGCCGCGAGCGCGGCGATCCCGATGCTGCGCAAGGCGCTCGAAAGCCCCGACGACTGGATGCGCCTCGCCGCGCGCAACGCACTCTTTCGCGTCGAGCCAGGCAAGAACCAGGAAGTCGCCGACATCGCCGACAAACACGAAGTCGAAGAGAAAGGAATCCTCTTCAACGATCTCACGCAACTCGCCGCCACGCTGCCGGCGCGTCTTCCCGAAGTCTTCGACCTGATCATCTACGACAAGTTCGCAATGGCCACCGTCCCGCAGAGCGACAGCCCGACCGGCCGCGGCAAGTACACCTACAAAGCGGGCACCGTCACCGGCCCGGAAGAAGCATCGAGCGACGACTGCTCGAAGAAGATCGCGCTGTCGAAGGTCAACTTTTCCATCGTGCCGAAGCTCGTCCAGCAGGCACCCGGCCTCCTCGGATCTCCCTCAGGCAAAATCAGCCACGTCCAACTCTCCGGCGGCGTCTTCTGTCACGCGATCGGCTGGCTGGTTTTTGTCGAAGACGCGGGCTACGTCGAGTTCAAGCTCGACGGAAAGACGAGCAAGGTGCAGAAGTTCTGAAGAGAGACGCTCACGCGGAGACGCGGAGACGCGGAGAAGAGATGTCATTGATCCGCGGTTCTCGCGCCCTCCGCGTCTCCGCGTGAACTCGTCCTCTCGTTCGTCACGGCAATTCGATCGACTGCACGCTCCCGCCCGCACTTCCCGCGTAGAGCCGCGGCGCGCTACCACCACTGATCGCAAGTGCGCGGACGTCGGTGTTGAGCAGACCGTCGTTCATCGCGCTCCACGCATCGCCTCCGTCGGCGCTGAAGAACACGCCGTCGAAGGTCGCGCAGAATGCTTTCCCGCCGGCCGCGGCCACCGTTTCGACCTCATCTCCCTTGATCCCTTTGGAGACCTTCGCCCACGTCGCACCGCTGTCGATGCTGCGATAGAGACCTTCCTTCGTGGCGACGAAGACACGCTCGGGCTTCGTCGGATCGATCGCGAGATCGTTGATCTCTCCCGGACGCACGAGCGTCCAGCTCTTCGCGCCGTCCGTCGTGCGATAGATCCCTTCTTTCGTCACGGCGAAGAGACTGCCCGGCGACGCGGGACGCAAAAGCTTGACGTCGTCCTTGATGCCGGCACCCGCGGCTTCCCACTTCTTCCCGCCGTTGATCGACTTGTTCACCGCCGCGCCGCCCATATCTTTTGACCATGAGCCGCCGGCGTAGAAGATCTTCGCGTCGCCCGCGTCCTGCGCGAGGCTGTTGAAACTCGGCCCGGAAATCTTGCCTTTCATCATGTCGCGCATGCCCGGCTGAGGCACTTCGACCGCGCGCCACGCGCGACCGGCGTCGTCCGATCGCCACCAGCGCCCGCCATCATGGGCATAGACCGTCTTCGCCGACTGACGATCGAACAGCACGCCGTCGATCTTCGCTGCTTCTCCCGGCTTGAACGGCGCCTGAATCTCCGTCCATGCACCGGGACCATCCTGTCGATACAGACCGACGCTGAGCTGCGCAAAGATCGGTCCTGCTCCCGCGGATGGCGCGAAGAGCTTCTCCGTCCATCCCGCGCCGAGTCCATTGCTCGAAGGCGTGAACGTTTCGCCGCCGTCGTTGCTGACGAAGAATCCCTTGCCGGTCGTGCCCGCGTACACCGTCCCGATGTTCTTGGGATGGAACGCGACGCCCTTGCAGTACCAATTGTCCAATCCGCCGCCGACTGTGCTCCAGCTTTCGCCGCCGTCCGTGCTCTTACGCAGACCATTCTCCGTACCCGCGAAGAGCGTATCGGGATCATGCGGATCGAGATCGAGACTGAACAGATCCTCGGTGCCGGTCAGGCCGACGTCGAGTTGCGTCCACGTGTCGCCGCCGTTTTCGGTCTTGAAAAGCTGGCCGAAACCCATCGCCACGTAGACTGTCGACGGGCGCTCGCGAGGGATCGCCAGCCGCTTGATGCTGCGATCGGGCAGTCCCTCGCCGACAGGCTTCCACGTCTTTCCGCCGTCCGAGCTCTTGCGCATCTGGTGCTCGGTCCCGCGGCCGCCCGCGTAGATGATCTTCGGATTCTTCGGGTCGATCGCGAACGCGTACGCGTCCTGACCATCGACGCGGAAACTCTCCCACGTCTTTCCGCCGTCCGCGCTTCGATAGTGGAGGTTCGTCGACGGCGCGTAGATGATCTTGGGATTCGACGGCGCGAACGCGAGCCGCTGATCGAGGATGAACGAGAACTTGTCCGGACGCACCGGCGCCCAGCTCTTCCCGCGATCGAGCGAGCGCCACAACCCGGCATTGCCAGGATTGTGGACGCCGGCCCAGAGCGTGGCCGGAGTTCCGGGATCGACCTCGATCCATTCGACCGGCCGGCTGACCATGTCGTCCCCGGGCAGCATCCAATGCTGCCCGCGATCGTCGCTGCGCCAGACCCCGCCCGCGGCCGTCGCCGCATAGATCGTTTCGGGGCTCACCGGATCGATCGCCACGTCAACGACGGCGCCGAGAAACGGACCTTCACTCCGCCACGCGGCGTGGGCCTGGAAAGCGAGAAGGAGAACCGGCACCAGGGCGAGAGAGAATCGCTTCATGGAAACCTCCTGCGATCGAGGTGAGCGCTTTGCCTGTGGGATCCGAGACGGTGATCATACTCTCAAGGTGAGAGAAGACTTGCTCTGAGCCATGATGACGACCGCATGCACATCTACATTGATGCCGACGCCTGTCCCGTGAAGGAAGAGGTTTACCGCGTGGCCAGACGCTACGCGCTTCGCGTCACGCTCGTCGCGAATGCGCCGCAACGAATTCCCGACGACGAGCGTTTCGACCTCGTCGTCGTGCGTGAGGGAATGGACATCGCCGACGACTGGATCGCCGAGCACGCCGGCGCGGGCGACATCGTCATCACCGCCGACATTCCCCTGGCCGCGCGCTGCATTCGCAACGGCGCCAGCGTGATTGGAACCACAGGCCGTCCGTTCACCGAGGACAATGTCGGAGGCGCACTGGCAACCCGCGACATCCTCCACGAGCTCCGCGGCGCCGGCGAATTCACGTCGGGTCCACCGCCGTTCGAAAAACGCGATCGCTCGCGCTTTCTGCAGGCGCTCGATACCGCAATTCAGGCGAACCTGCGGCAGATGCCGTCGTGAGATGACAGAATGCTCGTTCCAATCGAGCCGGCACTCGCATGCGGTCCTCTTCGAGCCAGGAGATTTCCATGAAGCGTTTCATCGTCGCAGTCGTCGTCCTTTTCGCGACCGTCGCATTGCTCGCCCAGAACGCGCCGAAACCGGCCGCGAAAGAAGCGAAGAAGGACAAGCCTTTGACGCAGCTTCCCTACACGCCGAGCCTCGACGTCAAAGCGATGGACCGCTCGATCGAGCCGTGCACCGACTTCTACCAGTACTCCTGCGGGAACTGGATGGTGCTGAATCCGATCCCGCCCGACCAGGCTTCGTGGAGCGTTTACGGGAAGCTCGGCGATGACAATGCGCACTATCTCTGGGGCATCCTCGACGAGGCGTCGAAGCCTGCTCCGAACCGGACGAAGATTCAGACGCAGATCGGCGACTACTTCGCGTCGTGCATGAATGAGAGCGCCATCGACAAGCTCGGCGCCACGCCGATCGAGCCGCTGCTCGCGAAAATCGACGCGATGAAGTCGCCGGGCGAACTGGCGACCGTCCTCGCCGAGGCGAAGCGCGACTCGTCCCCGTACTACTTCGGGACGAACTGGCTGTTCCGTTCCGGTTCGACGCAGGACCTCGCCGATGCGACCCGCGTGATCGCCGAGGTCGACGCCGGAGGCCTCGGCCTTCCCGATCGCGACTACTACACGAAGAACGACGAGAAATCGAAGGCGATTCTGGAAAAGTACGCGAATCACGTCGCGTCCATGTTCGAGCTCCTCGGCGAGAAGAAATCCGACGCCGCGAACGATGCCAAGAGCGTCATCACCATTGAGACCGCACTTGCCGAGGCGTCGCTCACCCGCGTGGAGCGCCGCGACCCACACAGCACCGATCACAAGATGACCTTCGCCGGTCTCGCGAAGATCGCCCCATCCTTCGACTGGTCCCGCTACTTCTCGATCCTCGGGCTCGCGAAGGTCGAGGAGCTCAACGTCGCGCAGCCGCGCTTCTTCGCCGCGGTCGAGACCGAAATCAAGAACGTCCCGCTCACCGATTGGAAGACATACCTGCGCTGGCATGCCGTGCACGCGCATGCGCAGTACCTGTCGTCGAAGTTCGTCGCCGAGGACTTCAACTTCTATCGGAAGACCCTGCGCGGCGTTTCCGAAATGCCGCCGCGGTGGAAGTCGTGTGTGCGACTCGTCGATCACGACCTCGCCGACGCACTCGGGCAGGAGTTCGTCCGCAGGACGTTCACCGCCGAGACACGGCAGAAAACCATCGAGATGACCCGGCAGATCGAACACGCCATGGCGCAGGAGATCCAATCGCTCGACTGGATGACCGACGCGACGAAGAAACGCGCGCTCGAGAAACTGGAAGCCATCGCGAACAAGGTGGGCTATCCCGAGAAGTGGCGCGACTACTCCAGCGTCGCGATCAAGCCGCACGACTTCTACGGCAACGTCGCGCGCGCCGCGACGTGGGCCAGCGACCGCGATTTCGAGAAGATCGGAAAACCGGTCGACCGCGCGGAGTGGTTCATGTCCACGCCAACCGTCAACGCCTGGTACAACCCGCAGCTCAACGACATCAACTTCCCCGCCGGCGTGCTGCAGCCGCCGCTCTACGATCCGAAGTTGGACGCCGCGCCGAACTATGGCAACACAGGCTCGACGATCGGCCACGAACTGACGCATGCATTCGATGACGAGGGCCGCCAATTCGACGCAGCGGGGAACCTCGCGGACTGGTGGACGTCCGACGATGCGAAGGCGTTCGAAGAACGCATCCAGTGCATCCGCGATCAGTACGCCGAATACACGATCATCGACGACATCAAGATCAACTCGAAACTGACGTCCGGCGAAGACGTCGCCGACCTCGGCGGCACACTGCTCGCCTACCTCGCCTGGAAGGAAGAGACCGAGAACGACGATCTGAAACCGATCGACGGCTTCACCCCCGATCAACGCTTCTTCGTCGGCTTCGCGCAGTGGGCCTGCACCAACGAGCGCCCCGAGAACGCGCGCATGAACGCGATCACGAACGCACACTCCCCGGCGAAGTACCGCATCAACGGCATCGTCTCCGACCTGCCGCAGTTTCAGAAAGCGTTCAAATGCGGCGAAGAAAAGCCGATGGTGCGGAAGAAGGTTTGTAAGGTTTGGTAGCGGGCCGAGTCCTTCGCGCTTTGCTTCGTTGCCTGGCCAACATGCGCGCCCTCGGCATCGCCTTGCTCCTGCTGCTTGTCGCCAATCCCGCGACGGCAGCGCAACCATACTTCCGCTTCGGCGCCGGCTTCGAACGCAGCAACGACACGACGCAGCTCGACCGCGATTGCAGTGCCACGACGCCTCCAGCGCTGTTCGGCTGCGGCGTCGGGATCGATGGGCGAGCGCTAGCTGCACGCGGAGACTTCGGCCGCACCACGGCGTGGGAGCTCGCAGGTGGTCTCGAACTGACGACGCGATCCCGCATCGAACTCACTCTGACGCACCGCGGCGACCTCGCCCTCGACGCGCAAGCGAACTTTCTCGGCGTCACCGCCGAGCAGCCCGTGAAGGCGAACGCGCGAGCCACCAGCGCTCTGGTGACGGGAACCTTCGATGCCGGCCGGCTTTTCATCACCGCGGGCGCTGGTGTTTCGCGAAACGAGTTGGGCGCCGTAACCTACGCGTTCCCCGGTATCGCGCCGGAAGCCGCAACGATCACGCAGGGCGGAACGCACGTGGCCTTCGCCTGGACCGCCGGCGTCGGCAAGAGCATTCCCATCACCGAGCGCCTCCTTCTCGACCTCGCCCTTCGCTACACCGACCCCGGCTCGTTCCGAACGAACGACGGCGCGGCGACGATCATCCGTCCGAACCGCACGCTCACGCTCGACATCGCCGGTACGAATGCGCAAGCGAGCACCGTCGGCGTGAGCGCGTCATTGCGGTGGCGGATTTAAGTTACCGTCGCGCACGTCGCTGGACTGCGGCCCCAGCATCTACGAGCTGATGGACAAGCTGCGCTCGCGCGTGCTGCGAAAATTTCGGAAGAACGAGGTGACGGCAACTGCGCAGTAGGTGGGCAGTGCAGCCGCGCTGGCGCGGCTAAGCCGCGAAGATCGCACGGGCCACTTCGAATTCGCTCATCATGTCCGCTTCAGAAACGATCGATTCGAGGATCACCGGCACATCGGCCGGCAGGTAGCGAACGACCCGCGCAAACGCCGTGCGTGCGAGAACTCCCATTCGCCGATGTTCGCCGAACGTCCCCACTTCACTGACATGAAGTTGGCGAAGACGCGCGCCAAACGTCTGCAGCATCTGGACGGCAACGCCCATCGTCGGATCGATCTGCCGCGCATGACCAAGATCGAGGCAGAATCCCGCCTCGGGCAAGCTCTCAAAAGCACGTTGCATCTCTTCGACCGTTCGTCCCGTGCGCTTGCGGAGATCCATGTTCTCCAGGCAGAGTCGCGAGCCCAGACGTGCCCAGACCTCCGGATGGTCCACGAGGTCCGGATGAACCACGATCGGCCATTGCTCCGGCAACTCCGCCAGGAGACCGACAACTTCTTCTTCACCAAGAGTCTTGAAGGCGCTCGGTGCATGGAAGGAGACATAGCTGAATCGACCCAGAACGAGCGATCGTGCGGCAGCGACCAGCGGCTGCAACTCGGGCTCGCGCAACGCGGACAGCTCGAGCGCGGTGAACGCTCCCCTCTCTTGCAGCTCAACACCGCGGCGGTAGTCCCCTTTGGCCAACGCACCACTTGAAAATCCGATCGGACGCATCGTGTCGTTCTCTTTCCTCAAAACACACCAAAGCGTAGCGTAAGGTCCTTCAGAAGTCCCTCCCGCCGAAGAAACATCTGCTCGATCCCGTCGCGAAAGTCACGGCTCGTGTCTCGAGCCTCGATCCAGACCTCGCTCTCCAGTGCCCTCTCGATCGGAAGGGAGTCGAGCTCGCTCCGCTTGTCGGGATCGAGAAGAATCCGCAGAAAGTGATCGTAGGCATCGAAGAGTTTTCGGGCTGTCGCATCGTCGCCATGCACGAGCAGAGCGCTTGCCAGGGCTTCGAGAGGAGTCAAATCGAGATGGCGGCCGACGTGCTTCGCGAGCGCCAGCGGAAGACCTTCGCGATCGGCTCGGATCGCGTCCACGTTGTCCGGAGGATCGAGCTCGAAGCTGAAGCAAGTCAGAAGACCAGCCACGAAGATCAACTTTCGTGAGAATCGAAGCTTGATGTTCCGCAGTCCCCACCCTTCCTTCTGTCGTTCCCACATCTTTGCCGCAAAATCACTGGCCATCGTTCTCCAGTAACGGACGACGTCGTTGAACAGGAAGTGGGGAATCACCTGCTCGAGTGGCTCTGCGCGTGGCGCGACGATGTCGTTGGTGATGTAACGGTTCAGCACATTCCCGATGACTCTCTTACGCACGAGGCTGCGTCGCGGAAACCGACTCGAAAAGCAGCAGGAGTCTTCGTGTGAGATTCTGATTCGTGTCGTGCGTGCCAGCGATGTAGTGAATCAACTCGTGGCTGAACGCCATCACTCCGAACGTCTCCGTTCGCCCAGGCTTTTCCAAGCCCAAGCCCCTCGAGACGCTCGCGAATCCGCGAAACGACGGTAGCGTGATTCGGATCGGCGGGCCCGTCGATAAGGAGCGTCCAGTCGACGTCGCTCGCTTCCGTGACTCGCCACGTGCGACCGAGCCAAAAACGATGACCGAAGCATCTTCGGACGACAGATCGGAAAGCGTCTCCAGCTTCTGTCGAAGACTCTCCGTGTTCGCCCGCGCCTCGCGGATTCCGCGCCAGTCTGCGGAGAGCCGCTCGGCGAGTTGATCGATGGGAGAGCGTTTCACGGTTTGAATCGTAGCGCATTCAAACCGTCGCACGGAGTGCGTCCTGCTCCCCAGTACGGCGACGCGACAGGCAGAACGATGTATCCATTCTCAAAATCGCCGACAACTTCGGTCCTTTCGTTGCCCCAGTACCACATATGAAGCGCCAGGTATGTGCAGAACCACGCATCGAGGGCATCCTCATGATCTTTCAATGGCTGACCACGAAGAGCTTGAAACGGTGTCGACAACCGGGATGACGCTACGCCGATGCCGAGCGCCGGTTCCTTCTCCTGCAATGAGACAAGCAACATCTGCAGACGCCGAAACTCCGCGTCGCGCAGCAAACGAGGGCGGCCGGACTTTGCCTTGTACTTGATGATGGTCGGAAGCCGGAAGAGAACGATCTGTGCTGGGTGAGGATAAACCTCGAAGAACCATCGTCCGCTTCTCTGTCGCTCGGTCGCGACGCAGTGACCAAAGCCATCTCTTTCGAGGCGTCTTACGAGTTCGTGGGTCGCGGGTTCTGGATAGAGGGTTAGGTTGGATGAATGCGCAGAGGCGTGCCGTCCGCCGAACCGTTGCGAAATTGCCGACTCGCACGGGCGGCGTCCGCTCAGATTTCGAATGATCAGAGGCGCATCAATCGCGACCACCGTGTTCTCGCTTGCGTGACGCTCGATTTGCGCAACAACCTCATCGAGTCCGCGAATCCCCGAAGTTACATCCGTAATTTTCGCGGACGCGCCCGTCCAATTCGCGACTGCGATCGCCGAAGAATTACGTTCGCTCTTCCAGGCCAAGTCGACACCGATGAATGTGGTCATCCTCGAAATCGCTCTTCGTTGTGCCAGGAAAGCGCTTGAACATCGGGTCGGTGGACGGCCCTATCGGGCGGCCGAACGATGGTGCCGTCCAGGCGATTTCGTCGAGAATGGGTTTCGCGTCGCGAACCGTGAGGTGCACAACATGCGTTCATCCCGAGGTCCCGCGGCACCGTTTCGAGCTGTCCTGCTCACGCTTGTTCTCGGTGGCACGCTTCCGATCGTTGCACAGGCCGCAACGGCGACGGAGGTCTGGCAGACGAGAGGATCGGTGACGTTCGCTTCCGCCGATGGCGGTGAGATGTGGCTCATCGACGCCAGTGGAGGACTCGAGAGTCCGAAGGCCGACCTGCTGAGAATCGGCGCACACGGCGCTTCGCGCGTGACCACATTTCGCGGTCACGCGTTCTCGCCGATCGCGGACCCGAACTTCGTCTTCGTCGTCGTGGACAACGACATCGTGCGCGTCGACAAGCGAGCGCCGCACGCGACGAAGATTCTGAAGAAGGGCGAGCTCTGGCCGATCGGAACTGCAGTCGACAAGGACTTCATCTACTTCACGAACCAGTCGACGGAGTACCTCGACGGCGGACCGCGCGACGGCAAACCGGGTTCTATTTCGAAGATGAAGAAGAACGGCGACGACCTGCAACGACTGGCCAGCGCCGATGCCAGGAATCTCGTGATCGACGAGAAGAACGTTTATTTCTCCAACGGTACGAGCGTCTGCGCGGTGAGCAAGAGCGGCGGTCGCGTGCGAACGCTCGTCGAAGAGACAGGGCAGCTGCCTTTTCTGGCGATCGACGGTGAATGGCTCGTGTACACGCGATCGGAGGGCGTTTCGCGCGTGAACACGAAGAGCGGACGCATCGAGTCGCTCGTCGACGACATCGACATCCCGCTCTTCGTCGCAGCCACGGGCGGAGTCACGTACGTCGGCGCGAACCTGGCGTTCCAGGGACCGGGAGAAGCCGCGAAGCCCGCCGAGGTCCTTCGTCTGCGCGCGGGGCACGCGCCGGAACGCCTCTGGTCCGGGATGAATCGCCTGACGACCATGGTGCTGGCGAACGGTGCGCTCTACTTCACGATCGAACGCGTCGACGGCGTCGCAGGCGCCACGGTTCTGCGGCTCGATACGGAGAGCGACCCGAAGCCGATGAGATAGGGTAGCGTACGGACGGAGGTCCTCAGAGCTCATGCACCATCACAAAGAACGCCATCGCTCGCAGCGCATCGGATGGCTCCGCGCCGCGGTGATGGGCGCGAACGACGGAGTCGTGTCGACCGCGAGCCTGCTCCTCGGCGTCGCCGCTTCCGGCGCGACGCAGACTGCCGTGCTCGTGGCCGGCGTTGCGGGACTCGCCGCGGGCGCGATGTCGATGGCCGCCGGCGAGTACGTTTCGGTGAGCTCACAGGCGGACACGGAGGATGCCGATCTCGCGCGCGAGCGCAAGGAGCTGGCGACCGACGTCCAATCGGAACGCGCGGAGCTGGCGGGGATCTATGTCAGCCGCGGCCTCGATCCCGATCTGGCGCGTCAGGTTGCGGTGCAACTGATGGAGCACGATGCCCTCGGCGCTCACGCACGCGACGAGCTCGGAATCTCCGACCTGCAACGCGCGCGTCCCGTGCAGGCCGCCCTGGCCTCGGCGGGCACGTTCGCCATCGGCGCCGCGATGCCGCTGCTCAGCGTGCTCGTCGCGCCGGAAAAGGCGCTCGCCGCCGTCGTCACCGCGACCTCTCTCATCTTCCTCGCCTGCATGGGCGCGCTCGCGGCACGCACCGGCGGCGCCTCGCCGATCACCGGCGCCTTGCGCGTGACGTTCTGGGGCGCGCTGGCGATGGCGATCACGTACGGCGTGGGCGCGCTTTTCGGCGCGGTCGTGTAGAGGCCGCCACCCGAGATTTCACGCGGAGACGCGGAGACGCAGAGAGAGAAACGCTCCGGACGACCTCCTCCGTGCTTCCGTCTCCGCGTGAAAATCAAACTGGCGATATAGAATGCCGGAATCCCGGAATGGTGGCGACGACACCGAGCTCGCTCATGAGGAGTGTGTTCGCGATCGTCCTATGGTCAACGGAGATCTTTGATGAACAAGTACACGACCTGGCTCTATCGCGTGGTCTTCGTCGGCGTCCTGATCAACATCTTCGGCATGGCCTTGCCGTTCATCTTCGCGCCGCAGTGGTATCTCGATTACTTCGGGCTTCCCGGCGGCGGCGGCTCGACCATCTGGATGCGGCAGGCCGGGCTGCTCCTGCTCTTCATCTCGCTTCTGTATCTGCCGGGCGGCAAGGATCCGATTCGTTACAGCTGGAACGCGAAGTTCGGCGTGTTCGTGCGGATGATGATCGGCCTTTACTGGCTCTTCCTCGTCTTCGTCGAAGGTCAGACGCGCGCGTACATCAAGTTCGGAGTGATGGACTGCACGTACGCGATCCTCAACGGGATCCTTCTCTGGCTCGCGCTCAAGCACAACCGAACCGACTAATCGACGCGCACGCCGTCGCGAAACACCGCGGTCACGAGGTTGACGCCGAAGTGATAGACGAGGTGCAGATAGCTCGGCGCGTCGATGAGCACGAAATCGGCGCGCTTCCCGATCTCAATCGAACCGGTCTCGTTCGCCAGCCGCAGCGAGTGCGCGCCGTTGAGCGTGGCGGCGGTGAGCGATTCCTCGACGGTCATCTTCATCTGCAGCGTCGCCAGTTGCATCACCATCGGCATCGACTCCGTCATCGACGTGCCGGGATTGCAGTCGGTGGAGAGCGAAACGATCGCGCCTTTCTCGATCAGCTTCCGCGCCGGCGCATAGCGATCGGACATGAGAAAGAAGCTCGTTGCCGGGAGCAGATTGGCGACGGTGTCCGATGCTGCAAGCGCGTCGATGCCGCGGTCGGAGATGTACATGAGGTGATCGGCGGACGCGGCTCCGACGCTCGCGGCCATGGCCGCGCCGTCGGTATCCGACAGCTCGTCGGCGTGCAGGCGCGGCACCATGCCCAGCTCGATGCCCGCGCGCAACACCGACTCGCCCTGATCGCGCGTGAAGACGCCGCGCTCGACAAAAGCGTCGCAAAAGACAGCGAGCTTCTCTTCGGCGACCGCGGGCAGAATCTCAGCGATGATCGTCGAGAGGTAGCCCTGCCGCGCGGCTTCGCTGCCGCGGCTCTCCGGCGGAAACTCGTGCGCGGCGAGGCAGGTCGGCACGAGGCGCACGGGCGAGGTCTCCGACGCGCGCCGGATCGCGCGGAGCTGTTTCAGCTCACACTCTTTGTCCAATCCATATCCGCTCTTGGCCTCGGCGGTCGTGGTTCCATAACGGGCCATCACGCGAGCGCGAGTGAGAACGTTCTCCGCCAGTTCCTCTTCACTCGCCTTGCGCGTCGCGCGCACCGTCGAGGCGATTCCACCACCGGACGCGGCGATCTGTTCGTAGGTCTCGCCCTGCAGTCTGCGGTTGAACTCCGACTCGCGCAGTCCCGCGAAGGGGATGTGCGTGTGCGTGTCGACGAAGCCCGGCACCGCCGTCGCGCCACGCGCATCGAAGTCTTCGTCGATCACAAGATCCGTGGGCTTGTCGCTCTCCCGCCCGACGAACGCGAAGCGCCCGTCCTTCACGACAATGACCGCGTTCTCGCGAACCTCCAGCGCACGCATCGCCGCGCCGCGTGCGGCGCTATGGCCGATGGGCGTGGCGATCTGCGCGAGGTTGCGGACGAGGACAGTTTTCATGCTGAGCGTAGCGAAGCATCAATGGAGCAATCGCGAAAGACTATCGCATGAAGGCCTGTCATCCCGAGCTTCGAGCGAGGGACCGGGGCGGGCGGGGGCGCGCAACATGAACATCGTGCCGCCCGTCCCCCAGGTCCCTCGCTCGACGCTCGGGATGACAGCGGCAGCATCGCAAAAACTCATGTCGCGCAACCTGCTCCGTAATCCTTCGCTATCGCTCAGGATGAGTTTCTGGATCGGAACAGCGACGTCAAGGGCTGCTCGTTCGCTTCTTCCTCGGCATCGAGCACGACCATCTGCTGGATCGTGTCGAGCGTCGATTGCAGTTTGTTGCGCGCGCCGCGGCGCTCCATCTTGAGATCGGTGATGGATCGCTCCAGATCGCCGACGCGCTGCATGGCCTGGCCGATGACGCGTTCGGAGAGGAGCTCGGCATCCTTGACGATCAGCTCCGCTTCTTTGCGCGCGTTGCCGATCAGATCCTCGGCGACTTTCTGCGCGGAGAGGAGCGTGTCCTTCAGGATGCGCTCGCGATTCGAATGGTCCTCGAGATCTTCGCGCAGCATCGACGAGTCGCGCATGAGGCGGTCGTTCTCGCGCAGCAGGCGCTCGATCTCCTCGGCGACGAGATGCAGATACGCGCGGACGTCGTCGACGGCGTATCCCTTGAGCGCTCGCGGAAAGGTCTGTTTCTGAATCTCCAGCGGCGTGAGATTTTGCATGGGTCCACCCTCCCTACACTAGCTCGCAGCTCGCAGCGATCAGCTCTCAGGAGCGAAACCGTTCTCCTGCCAGCTGCCAGCTGAGAGCTGCCAGCTACTTGAGTATAAGCCTCATCGCCGCCACGGCCAGCACCTGGCGCAGGATCCAGATCAGGAGCACGAGGACCATCGGCGACCAATCGATGCCGGCGGTGTCGATGCGGCGGAGCAAGCGACGGATGGGGCGGAGGAAGGGGCGGGTCATGCGCTCGAAGATGTCGTTGAGCTGTTCGAGGATCCCGTAGAACTGGCGGTGGCGCCAGCGGAACTTCGAATCGCGCAGGAAGAAGAGGATCCAGGAGAGGATGATCCAGACGAAGATCGTCCACTGCAGGATGGAGAGGATGAGATCGACGGCGCGGATGAGAATGAGTGCGAAATCCATTTAGCCCTTGATGCTCCCGGTTCGCTGCCCGAAGATCGCGCGCCCGACCCGGATGATCGTCGCGCCTTCCTCGATCGCGATCTCGAAGTCGTCGCTCATCCCCATCGAGAGCTCCATGAGCCCGAGATCATCGCGCATCGCCCGCAATTCGCGAAAGTAGGGACGCAGCTCCTCCGCTTCGCCGACGGGAGGAATCGTCATCAGCCCCGCGAGCCGGAGCGACGAGAACGCGGCGATGCGCTTCGCAAGCGCAGGCGTCTCTTCCGGCGCAACGCCACTCTTCTGCGGCTCGCGTCCGATGTTCACCTGCAGCAGAACGTCCTGAACCTTGCCCACCGACTCCGCGGCGCGCGCGATTTTCTCCGCCAGCGCTTCGGAGTCGATGGTCTGAATCACGTCGAAGAGCTGCACGGCATCCTTCGCCTTGTTCGACTGCAGGTGCCCGATGAGATGCCAGCGCGCCGCGCCGGCGACGGCCGGCTTCTTGTCGCGCGCTTCCTGCACCTTGTTCTCGCCGACGTCGGTCATCCCCGCGAGGATCGCTTCGTCGACGTCGCTCGCGGGAAACGTCTTCGTCACGGCAACGAGGCGCACGTCGGCGCGATTGCGTGCTCCGCGATCGCAGGCCGCGGCGATGCGCATCTCGAGCGCGGCAACATTCGCGCGAATCTCGTCAGCTCTCGACACGATTGCGCTCAGGCCTCCGCGCGCTTCCGCGACAGGATGCGCCCATCGGCCGTATCGACGGCGAGATTGGCGAGGCGGTCGGCGTCCTTGTTGCCGGCGCGCAGCGTGTGGCGGATCGAGAAGCGGCCGAAGCCGCGCACCATCATCTTCGCCTTCTGATGCATCGGCACGAGGTTGGGATGCTTGACGCGGTAGATGCCGAGCATCTGCTTCACGAGCAGCTCCGAGTCGGAGACGATCTCGACTTCGGTCGCCCCCTCTGCGCGCGCGACTTCGAGCGCTTCGAGCAGCCCCGCGTACTCGGCGACATTGTTCGTCGCTCTGCCGAGGTAGCCGCAGATCTCGATGATCTCGCCGCTGTCGGTCTTCATGTAAACGCCGTAACCCGCCGGCCCGGGATTTCCGCGGGCGGCGCCGTCGATGAACGCGGTGACTTTCAGGATGTGGGTCTCTCCAGGTAAAGAATTCGGTGGCAGCCTTCGCAGTGAACGAGCTCGCCGCGCTTGAGTTGCTGGGCGACGGCGGGACGAACGCGCGTGCGGCAGGAAGAGCAGGTGTCGCTGGCGACGCGCGATACGGCGATCTGCTGGCGTTGCCGGTAGATTTTCTGGAACTCGGCGAGAAGGCGCGGCGGAATGCGGCTCTCGACCTGCTCGGCCTTTTTCTTCAGCTCCTCGGCTTCCTGCTTCAGATCGCCGAGGGAGTGCTGCCATTCGGCGTGCGCGGCGTCGTGGCGCGACTGGAGATCGGAATGGCTTCCCTTCCGCTCGTCGAGTTGCGACTGAAAGCCGTCGGCCTCGGTCATGTTCTTGAGCACCGATTCCTCGAGCTCCTTCACGTGCTTGCGCGTCGCGTCGATTTCTTTCCAGGCCGCGGCATACTGCTGCTGGTTCTTCACCTGCATGAGCTGCCCCTGATACTTCTTCAGCAGCTCCTGTTGATCGGACAGCTCGCCATCGACGCGGCGGCGCTCCTTCCCGAGTTGATCGAGCTGCGTCTGCAGCCGGGTCATCTCGTCATTCGCGCTCTCGTATTCGCGATCCAACACCGCGAACGACTCCGGCTTCACGCCCATCAGTCGCTCACGCTCGTTCAATGCGCTCAAAATCGTCTGCAGCTCCCACAGTTGATCGACGTCGTTCAATGAACCTCCACGGTAGTTTGCAGATCGCGGATCGCGGATCGCAGGAGAACTCTCACCCACGAAGCGAGTCGCCGCTTCTCCTGCGATCCGCGATCTGCGATCTGCGATCTGAAACAAAAAAGGCGTTCCCTGGTCGGAACGCCTTTGCAAGTCGGATCTCCTCCGGCGTGCCTGGGACAACAGATCATGTAAGGAAGGGTTCTCAGCATCGTGCTCTGGTGGGTCCACCAGGATTCGAACCTGGGACCTGCCGGTTATGAGCCGGTAGCTCTAACCGCTGAGCTATGGACCCCGGGAGGCGGATTCTAGCAGAATGCGAGATCCGTCCCCGGCAACCTTTCAACGCACTTCGACCTGATCGCCGACGAGCATGTCCCGGCGCGAGCTGACGATGATCGCCGTCGCGGTACGGGACTCGGTGGTGAGAATGCCGAGTTGTCCGAGTACGACCCGCGGCTGATCGGGATGAGGGCTGTCGCGGAAGACGGTCAGGAAGTCGCCCGGCTCGAGCTGATCGTCGCGCCCGAGGTTGATCTGGACCAGCGTCCCCTCGACGAGACCGAGATCCCATCCGCGCGAGTCGATGATGTATCCGCTGGTGCGTCCGCTCGGAGCATCGCACCACGCGGCCATCTGCGGAATGCGCGCGATCGGGATCGGGAGCTGCGGGACCGGCTTGAGCCGCGCACCAATGTTGATCTCGCGGCAGGCCGACAGCACGATGGCCCGCGAGCGCTCGCCCTCGGTGCAGAGGATGCGGATCTGCCCGACGTAGTCGTACCGCTGGCCGATGACCGCGCCCGTCTGCGGGTGATGAATGAGCGCGCCCGGCTCGACGGCGATGTACGTTTCGCCGGCGACGATTCCGGAGTCGGGCCCCCCGTGGATGTAGATCAGATCCCCGGCCGAAGCGTGCGCCGGCATGTACGGGTTCGTGGCGCGTGGGACGTATTTGACCTCGGTGTCTTCGTGAGACTCGACATAGTTCGGCATCGGCTCGTTCGGATCGCCGATGTAGCCGTAGCAGTAGATGTCGGCCTCGGTGGCCAGCGGGATGGGATTGTTCTCTTGAACGATGTGCGCGAACGGAATGCCGCCGGACCCCTGCTGCGCGGTGAACTCGGTGCCCCCTTCGACAGCGGTGGCGCGCGGTGTGACCGTGCTGAGCGCGCCCTGGCCTTCGGCTGTCGCGGTCGCGCCTTGTGCGCCTTCCCCTTCGACGAGGAGAACGTCGCCGGGATAGATCCAGTGCGCGTCGGTGATCCAGGTGTTGGATTCCCAGAGCTGCGGCCAGAGGTAGGGATTGTTGTAGTACTGCTGTGCCAGAGCCCAGAGCGTGTCGCCCGCCTTGATCGTGTGCGTCTTCGCACCGGCGGGATACGTGGTGGGATCAGGAGGGTTGTAAGCCGTCCAGTGATCGCCGACGCGATGGAGCTCGCGCGGCGGATTCGACGACTGCTTCTGCGCGAATGCGGACGGGGCAATGACACCCGTCGCGATCACGAGAAGGAGAAAGGGAGCCACCCTACGCACACTGACCATCATCCCCTCCCAGGTCTTGTTCCCGGTAACTAGAGCAATAAGTTAGCGCAAGGGAGGGGGAAGGGTCAAACTGCAGATCGCAGATCGCAGATCGCGGATCGCAGCAAAGCCATTGGCGCTCGGTCTGTTTTCGTCGAAAATGGAGGATCTCATCCAGGGATCTGGAGGGCACGTTGCCGCGCTCGCAGAGAGCACGACCCCGCAATCCGCCAGCCACTCGCTCCTGCGAGCTGCAAACTGCGATCTGCGATCTGCCTCACCGCAACGTCAGTGATCCATCCGCATCGGGAACCGAGCCGCCGAGCTGGTCTTTCTGATACTTCTGGAGCTGCTTGGTGCGGCGGTCGTAGTTGTTGAGGACCTTGCGGACGTACTGCCGCGTCTCGCGGAACGGTGGGACGCCGCGGTAGCGCTGCACGTTGCCTTCGCCGGCGTTGTAGGCGGCGATGGTTTTCTTCAGATCGCCGTGAAAGCGGGCGTTGAGGTACTTGATGTAGCGCACGCCGGCGTCGATATTCTGTTCGGGATCGTCGAGATTCCGCGCGCCCATCCAGCGGCCGGTGCGGGGCATGAGCTGCATGAGACCGCGCGCGCCGACTTGCGAGCGCGCCCGCGGCTTGAAGCGTGATTCCTGTTCCATCACCGCCGCGACGAGCGCGGGATCGACGCCGTACTTCTGCGACTTCTCGTGAATCAACTGCCCATACGGCATCGACTCGGCGAAGAACTCCGCACGGATGGCATGATTGATCCGATGCATCTCCTCGGCGAAGACGTCGCGGGTGCTCTGGCGCGGCGCTGTGGAGTCGTCTGTGCTCAGCCACTCGTCAGTGGCGATCCACTTGTCATCGAACATCGCCAGCTCGCGCGACACGTAGCGCTGCGGAAGGACCTGGGCGAGCTTGAAGACCGTGTTGCCGGCGAAGTTCCCCTTCATGCTGGCGACGACTGTTTCATCGCCGCCTTTGACGCGGACGACGCGAACGACGTCGAGATCTTTCTGCACGAGAAAACGGACGTGATTCAGAGTCTCGGTGATGCCGCCGATCGAGAGGGCGGTTCCGAGAAGAAGTGCCGTCGCGCCGCGACCGCCGAGGAGGCGGGCGACGCGATTGCGGCCCGCCGAGCGATGAAGCCGGGCAAAGCGGGACGAGAGGGAATCCGTCAGGCGTTTTCTAGGCATTCGCACTCCAGTTCGCAGTCGAGCGTGGGAAATCTTATTTCAATTCAAATAATTAAGCTCTACCCGAAGTGCGCTTTGAAACGCACGGCTCCGCAAGGAATATTGCTGGATGGGTCCGGCACCAAAGCTAAGCGCTTATGGTTCAGCGACTTGCTCGCTGAAAACTTCTGCCGAAAACCGCTCGATCCGGCACTCCGGCGAGCGCCAGGCGTCCGGCGGCAGACCGGCCTTCCCGCAAGTCTGGCTGAGGAAGGTCTCGCGATCCCACCCGTATTCAGTCGCGACCTGCGGCAGGAGAAGCCCCGTGCATCCCTGGAAGCGAATGATCAGACCATCGCGGCCGACCTCGATCGCGTCGATCGAAGTCACGACTTCGAGAGGACTCATGACCGAAATCTCGATCACGGCGCTCGTCAACTCGTCGCGCCGCAGCGGGTAAAACCGCGGGTCGCGCGTCGCCGCGTGAACGGCGTTCGAAGCGACTGCTTCGAACAACGGCGCCACCGGCTCGATCGTGCCGATGCAGCCGCGCAAATCGCCGTCGATGGTGTGGAGCGAAACGAACGCGCCGCTCGGACGCGTCAGATCGGAATCAAGAGATGCGCGGTCGATCTCGTAGGATCGGCGATCGAGTGCCGCGGCGATTGACTCACGCGCGATCCGAAGGAGGAGGTGGCGCTGTTCCGGGGTCAGCATGATCCGTTGTTTCCGGGGAACGCTCAGTATCTGTAGAGCGATAAATCAGCATGAGGTTGCGCACATACACCAGCAGCCCCGCGCCTTGACCGATGATGAACACCGGGTCCCGGCGGTGAATTGCGTAAACGGTCGTGACCACGCCACCGGAGAGCGAGAGGTACCAGAAGGTGATCGGGATGTAGCTCGACTTCTTCCGCTCCGAGGCAACCCACTGCACGATGAAGCGCGAGCCGAAGAGGATCTGACCCGCGAGACCGAAGACGACCCAGAGGTCCCACTTCATCGGTTCTCTCCCTGGAAGCTGTTGCTGGCTGAGAGTCCGTTGCTGGTTGCTGGTTGCTGGTTGTCTGTGGTCCGTCGATCTGCCTGGAAATGCCTCGTCAGCCGACACACCACAGACAACCAGCAACCAGCAACCAGCAACATCCTCACTCCTCGGTCACCTTGTATCGAAGTAAACGTGTCGACATCCACCGCACCGCGAAACAATCTGCGAGTCCGCGGAAGGCACGATTCATCGCGCCATACTTGGATTCGCCGAAACGGCGCGGGCGGTGATTCACGGGCGTCTCGATCACGCGATAGCCGGCGAAGCGCACGAGAGTCGGGAGAAAGCGATGCATGCCGGTGAAGAGATGCACGTGATCGATCGCTTCCCGTTTCACGAGCTTCAGCGAACAGCCGGTGTCGGTGATCTGATCGCCGGTGATCCAGTTGCGCACGCCGTTACCGATCTTCGACTGCATGCGCCGGCTCCAGGTGTCGCGGCGATTCACGCGCACGCCGATCACCATGTCCACGCCGCTCTTCTCGAGACTCTCGATCATCTTCGGGATGTCGGCGGGATCGTTCTGCAGATCGGCATCGAGCGAAACGACGAGGCGCCCGCGCGCCGCACGCCACGCCGCGTCCAGCGCCGCGGTCTGGCCGCTGTTCTTCTCCAGCCTCAGCACGCGCAGCGTCGGGTACTGCTTGTGACTCGCGTGCAGGACCTCGAGACTGCGATCCTTCGAGCCGTCATCGACAGCCACGATCTCGTACGTCCAGCCCCGCCCCTCCAACGCCGCGGCAATCTCGCCGAGGAGGATCGGAATGTTTTCTTCCTCGTTGTACACGGGAAAGACGACGGAGAGGTCGGGCTGCGGCGTCACGGCTGCGGGAGTTTAACCGACCTGCGATTGCGCATCATGCGGCGAAGGAAATGATCTCCAGCTCAGTCCCCACTTCCACGCGCGACAGCAGTTGGTCGACACGAGCGTACGTCGCATCGTCGAGCGAGTATTCCGCGCATCGGTCACACTGAAGCACGGGAATCCCTTTCAGGATCACGATCGTATGCTCGCCGGTCTTGAAAGGCAGGTCGGTGTTCGTCGACTGTTGCATTCCTCCACATACACGGCATTTCATGGCCGTTTCCTCCTGGACATAAAGCCCGGCTCCCACTCCTCGGGATCTGGCCGATAGGCCGTCACGATACGAACATTGTCCTCTTCGGTATCAATCGCAAACAAGATATGGAATCCGCTCGGCGTGCCGATCAGATAACTGGGAAGATACTTGTCGTCCGGATACGCTTCAATGATCGAATACGTATCGACCGCGGCAAGGATCTCGTCCCGGCCGATGTGCCTTCGTTCGAGCCTCATGTTCACGTGATAGGTCCAGTAGAGCTTCCGTTCACGCACGCAGGTCTGAATGAACACGAGCGGATCGTCTGGAATGCGATCGGGCATTGATTCCGCCTCTACCTCGTCAGCTGAACCCCGAACACCTGCTCGAAATTCGTCGTCGTCTGTTCCGCGACCTCTTCCAGCGAAACGCCCCACAGCGTTGCCAGCAGCTCGGCGACTTTGATCACGTACGCCGGCTCGTTGTCGCGTCCGCGATACGGCACGGGCGCGAGATAGGGTGTGTCGGTCTCGATGAGCACGCGATCCTGCGGCAGCGCGCGCGCGACGTCGCGCAGCGGCTCGGCGTTGCGAAACGTGACGATGCCGGAGAAGGAGATGAAGTAGCCGAGGTCGACGAAGCGGCGGGCGATATCGAGGTTCTCCGTGTATGAATGGAGAATGCCGCGCGCGCCGGAACGGCTGAGAATCTCCACCATGTCGTCCGTCGATTCGCGGTTGTGGACGATGATCGGCTTGTCCAGCTCCTTCGCCAGCTCGAGGTGCCGTTCGAAGACTGCCCGCTGCGTCTCGCGCGTCGAGTGCATGTAGTGATAGTCGAGACCGCACTCCCCCACTGCGACGACGCGCGGCTCGCGCGCCAGCCTCGCGATCTCCGCGAACGCCGCGTCATCGCAATCCTTCGCGTCGTGCGGATGAAAACCGACCGCCGCCCACACGTCGTCGTGCTGCTGCGCAATCGCCACGGCCTGCGGCGCGTCCTTCAAATTCGTCCCCGGCACGACGAGCCCTCGCACGCCCGCGCTCCGCGCCGCCGCAAGATTCGCCTCGGCGTTGGACATGGTGAGGTGGCAGTGGGAGTCGGTGAACATCGGGCGAGTCTACAAGTGTTCGAGTCGTCTAGCCGATGGTGATCGGTTGTCTGTGGTCAGTTGTCTGGGCTTCAGCGCAACACCTCACAGACAACCGAACACCGACAACCGACAACCGTTCTATTGCGCAGACTCGGCGACTAGCCGGCCCGCCCCTCCAGGAGCGCGATCACCATCTCCTCATACGTCTCCACCGCCGCGAGCAGATCGCGCTTCGCGATGCGCTCGTTCGCGCCATGCGCGTCGAGGATCGAGCCAGGTCCGAAGAGCAGCGGCTTGCCGAGACTCGAGAGCCACGGAACATCGGTGTTGAACGATACGATCGCCGACTTCTGTCCCTCGGGCACGATCATGTGCTGCGGCGGATTGCCGCGCGCCATCGTGATCCGTCCGCGGTGGCGCGCCACCAACGTTTCGAGCCGCGCCTGCACATCCTCGGGAGTCGTCACGAGGCGGAAGATCAGCTCGCACTCCGCATCGGCGGCGATGATGTTCGGCTTCTGCCCGCCGCGCACGACGCCGACGTTCACGGTCGTCTTCCCGAGGATCTCGTCGCTCCCCCAATCCGTCGCATTGATCTCGGCGATCGCTTCGACCATGTGATTGATCGCCGAATCGCCGAGGTGCGGATACGCCGAATGCGCGGCGACGCCTTCGAAGCGGACGAAGCACGTGAGCGCGCCCTTCGACGCACGTGCGAACGTCGACTCCGTCGGTTCGCCGACGACGACGTACTCCGAACCGAGATCGGCGAACGCGAGATTCGCGGTCTTCGCGCCGACCGAGTCCGTCTCCTCGCCGACGACGAAGAGAAACGCGAAGTCGTCGACGCCGCGTGCGCGCAGGCGCTCGCCGGCCGCGATCATCGCGGCGATGATCCCTTTCGTATCGCACGCACCGCGTCCGTAGATGTGCTCATCATCTTCGCGCGACGCGAACCAGGGCGGCACGGTGTCGATGTGCGAGTTCATCACGACGCGCGGCGTGCCGCCGGCCAGCGCAAGCAGATTGAACCGCGTCGCCGTGACGTCGTGACGTCGCGTGGCGAAGCCGAGCAGCGTCAGCTCGTGCTCGAGCAGTTCTGCAACCGCGAACTCGCTCTCGGTCGGCGAAGGAACATCGATGAGACGTCGCGCAAACGCGATGGGATCGATCGGCATCGGCGCGATTCTAGTTCTCACTCCTCGCACGAGGCTAGAAGGATTGGTTCCCTGGTAGCAACCACGCGATGTCGTTGGAGGACAGTCCGTCCTCGGTCGAGGGCAAGTCATTCTTGCGAAATAGGTTAGGCGCGAATACTCGTTCGTTTCAGCGTGCGCAGGATTCTGGTGATTGCAGCGCTTCTTCTGACCTCGATCGCGCGGGCAGCGACAACCTTCGTCTCCCCACTCGACGGCTCGCAGGTCCTCGGGCCGGCGGCGATCGAAGCGACGACGGACGCGAAGAATGTTGATCGCATCGACTTTTACGTCGATGGCGTGCTGGCCGGCGTTGCGCGGAAGCCGCCGTATCGCATCGCGCACGACTTCGGCACTTCGCTCGCCGCGCACACGATCACGGCGAAGGTTTGGTCGAGCGGATTCCAGTCGAGTGAAACCAGCTCGGTGACGACCGCTGCGCTGGCGACGAGCGATGCCTACAACGTCGACCTCGTCGAAGTGCCGCTGCGCGTGCGCTCGTCGCGCGTGCTGAAACCGAGTGATCTCCGCCTGCGCGAGAACGGCGTGGAGCAGACGATCCGCGACGTGAAGTCGGAACGGCCGGCGGCGCACTTCGCGTTCGTCGTCGACCGCTCGCTGAGCATGGGCGGCGGCAAACTCGAGGCGGCGCTACGCGAAGTGCGGGCGGCGATGCGCGCGCTGCGTCCGGGCGACACGGCCTCACTCGTGCTCTTCAACCACATCGTGACCAAAACCACGATCGACGATGCGCGCAATCTCGTCCCGTCGGGCGGCACATCGCTCCGCGACGCGCTGGCCTCGATCGCGTCGAAGGAACGGACCTACGCGATCGTGATCACCGACGGCGGCGATCGCAACAGCGTCCTCACCGAGGAAGCCGCGCTGCGCAAGATCAGCGGAACGAGAACGACCGTGAACGCGATCGTCCTCGGCGATGCGCACACCCGCTTCCTCGATCGCGCCGCCGAGAACACCGGTGGCAGCGTCGTCGAGGCTTCGCGGGAATCCATCGGACGCGCGCTGCAACGCATTCTGGCCGACATCAACAGCCGCTACCTCCTCGTCTATCAGAGCGCCGGCACGAAAAGCGGATGGCGCACGATCGACGTGCAACCGCGCGCCAAAGGAATCGAGATCACCAACGCGCGGAAAGGGTACTTCGCGCAATGAGCGGACGGACAACCCAAGCGGACCGCCGGCGTCTCGCCGGCTGGGCCGCCGGGACGGCGGCGGTCCATCTGTTTTGCCTCGCGCTCCTCGCGTTGCCTCTTTTCGCGCAATCGCGCCTGGCGTCGGATTTCGAGATCGCGCAGATGCAAAAGCAGCTCGCGGAGTCGCGCGGGTTCGAGGCGCAGCTCTCGGGCCGTCTCAACCTCGGCGATGCACGTGCGTCGCGCAATGAGCTCTCGCTCGCGCGTGCGGAGTACGCGAAGGCGCTGACGCTCGCCGATCGCGAGCGCCTCGATGCGCGCCGCGATTCGAGTCTCTCGCGTTACGCAAATGCCACGGGCTATGCCGCGCTCGCGCAGGCGAAGCTCGGACGCGCGTCGGAATCGTTCGCGCTGCTCGAAGAGTCGGTGCGCTACGCCAGTGACGATCCCGAGGCCTGGAGCCTCTACGCATCGGCGATGCGCATCCTCGGGCATCCGCGAAAGTCGGTGAGCGCCGCGCGCAACGCGGTGGCCATCGCGGCACGCAAGGAGAATCGACTCGATCTCGCCATCTACCAGCACGCACTCGCGTCCGCGCTCATCGAGGCCGGCCAGGACGACGAAGCAGAGCGGTTGCTCCTGAACGTGATCGCCGCGTTGCGCTCCCCCACATTCGACGCACTGAAGCGCGACGTCGCGCGGCAGGAATCGTTCGAGGTCTACAGCTCCGCGCGTGGCGACGTCGCCGCGTACGTCTCGCTGCTCAATCGCGCTCAACTGCGGCTGGCGTCGCTGTACGAACGGCGCGGCGAGCTCGATCGCGCGCGCACGCAATACGAGCGCGTGCTCGATGCGCGCAACGACGACGCCACCGCGCTGGCCGGAGTCGCGCGCCTCGCGAAGTCCGACTCCGAGCGCGAGCGCCACTACGCCGCGGCGTTCGACGCGAATCCGTTCTCGCTCACGCTCGTCCGCGAGTATCAACGCTATCTGCGTTCGGTACCTGCGCCAGGCATCGACGGTGACGGGCCGGGCTCTCAAATGCGAACCGCCCTCGTGCAACTCCAACGCGGCGAGACCCGCGCCGCACGCGCCACGCTCGACGCGCTCATCGAGAAGTTTCCCGCGAACGAGACGCTGCAGACGCTTCGCCGCGAAGCCGAAGGCGCGACAACGATCGCGCTGCCATCGAGCACACCCTCCGCCGCCGAGCTGCGCGCTCTTCTCGACGCATTCGAACGACTCACGCCCGAACAACGCGCGCAACTCGATCGCGCCACCTACACGAGCGTCGTCCGCTTCAAGGGCGACCTGTTCGAATCAGGCACGATCGACGGCGTGCCGTTCCGCTTTTCGGAGCCGATGATCTTCGACGGCACGTTCGACATCACCGCGCCGCTCCGCCTCACCTACCGCATCCTCGGCGTCACTCGCGCCGGCGAGGTCGATGCGCTGCTCCTCGAGCCCGTGCGATTGGAGGGGCGGTGATGATTTCGCGACACGCGGCAATCTCAACATGTCATCCCGAGCGTCGAGCGAGGGACCTGCGCGGGCGGGGGCGCGCAACACGAGCATCGCACCACCCATCCCCCAGGTCCCTCGCTACGCTCGGGATGACAGGAGGAGTTTGCGCCTTCCTCCTGCTCCTCCTCGCACCCACGACCTCCGCCCAAATCCTCACGAACACCTCGCGCGGCATCGTCGTCGCGCACGATGGACGCGTCGAGCTCACCGGCGGCTGGAGCGCGGCCGGCGTGAAGAACGCGACGTCGATCGTTGCGAGCGGCGATCAGGTCGCGGTGCTCGACGCGCTCAACAACGAAGCGGTCGTCGTCGATCTCGCGAGCGGTCGTGCCACGCGATCCGCGACACAGGAGACGCCCATCGACGCCGCGTTCCTCGGCCGCGATCTCTACGTCCTCACGCGCGACGCGCAACAAGTCGAGCGTCTTGGACCGCCGGAGTCCTCGCCGGCTGGAACGGCGGCGTCTCGCCGCCGAGCGATGCGCACCGATCCCGATCCCGCGTTCCTGCGCGCGTTCAACAACAACCTCTACGTCTACTCCCGCGCCACCGGAGTTGTCGAGGATCTCCGTGGTGCGCGCGTCGCCGTCGCGCCCTTCGCTTCCGACTTCGAGATCGCCGGCAACACCGGCTATTTGGTCTATCCGCGCGAGGCGCTCATTCGCACGATCGATCTCCGAACGATGAAGAAGACCGGCGAGATCAAAGTCGGCGCGGTGCCGGTCGATCTCGCCTTCGCCGGCGGCGGCACGGCGATGACCGCGCGCGTCCTCGCCGTTGCCGATCCCTCGGCGAAGCGCGTCTGGATGACCGAGGGCGTGCAGTCGACGACAGAGGCCATCGCTCGCGGGTTTTTGCGTGGATTCCTCGGGCTCGGTCTGTTCGGCGCGCGCTCCTCGCAGTTTCCGACCGGCGTCGATCGCGTGCTCGCGAGCGGCAAAACGTGGGTCGCGTATGACACGAGCAGCGGCACGCTCTATCGCTTTACGAGGAACAAGAGCACCATCATCGCCAGGGGCATCGCCCCTCGCGCGTTCGCCGTCACTTCCGACGGCATCGCGTACTGGCTCGACGGCAGAGTCCGCATGGCGAGGTAAACGGTATGTCGGTTGCAGAAAGACACGGCGTCATGACTTGCACTCGCTGCCATCGTCCGATCGACCAATGGGCGCGCATTTGTCCGTTCTGCAACTGGAATCAGGCGGATCCGCCACCCACTCGTGAGGTTGTGCCCGAGCCCGTGGCCAATTACCGTCCGCCCGACGAGACCAGTCTTCGCAAGAAAATTCTGTTCGGCGCCGCGGGTGTGCTTCTGCTCATCGCCGCCTTCGGCGTCGGTGTCGTCATCAACAGCGACGACGCGCCGAAGCAGGTGAAGTCGGCGATCGACGAGTCGTCGACGCACAGCAACGTCACGCCGCGGCGCGCCGACACGCCGCTGATCGCAACGAATGAGCGCGGAGGATTCGAAGAACCGATCACCAGCGCGCCCGCCGCGTCCGTGAACGGAACGACCACCGATGCGCAGCGCGCCGACGCGACCGCCGTCTCCGCAACCGAATACGCGGAGCTCGCCAGGCGCGCCAAGGCCGAAAAAGAACGGATGGCGGCTTCGGTCGATCCGCGAAGCATCACCGGCTCGCCTTACGTCGAACCGCCGCCGCGCCCGCGCCGCACGCTGCCGCCGCCACAAACATCGTCGTACGAGGAAAAGACGACGCGCACGCGTCCGGTGCTCGAATACCGTCCGCTCCCTTACATCAACGCGCATGGAGCGGCGCGTCTCACGCTGCTCGTCGGCTCCGATGGCCACGTGCGCGAGGTCGGCATCGATCGGCCCATCATGGGCAACAACGCGCAGCTCATCGCCGCCGTGCAGCGCTGGCGCTTCAAGCCGGCGACCGAAAACGGCCGGCCGATCGCCGCTCCGTACAGCGTTGAAATATCATTCAACCGTGAGTAGAAGCACTTGCGCGGCCTGCCGCCGCACGATCGACTCCTCGGCGAAACTCTGTCCGTATTGCGGCGCGGATCCGCTCAACGGCGAGCGCGTCGACACGCAGGCGATCCTGCAGGAAGTTTTTCGCCCGCGCGAAGTCACGACTTCGCAGAGCGTGATGGAGTACGCGCGACAGCGGCAAGGCGTCGTGATCGCGGTCAGCGCGCTCGTCGCGTTCCTGCTGCTCGCCGCGTTCCATCAATTCGTCACGATGCGCAACGCCACCGCCGTCACCGACTCACCGGCCGTGCCGCTGAGCGAGGTCACGGAGCTGACCAAGAAGAGCGACGAAGCGGCGCCGACTCCGATGCCGAAGCTCGATTTTCCGTACGAAGGACAGCCGCAGGCGATGCGCACGTTCATCGTCGAGAGCGGCGCCGTGAGACCGCCCGAGCCGCGTTCGACGCTCCGCTCCCGCGCACCGCTGCCGCGCCACCGACGCCGACGCGATGAGCGTCTGGTTCTGGGTCCTTCTCCTCGCGGTCGCGCTCCTCGGATGGCTGGTCGCGTACATGCTCGCGCAGCGCCCGATCACGAACGTGCAGCAGCTCATCCAACAGCGCCGCTACGAAGACGCCGTGATGGAAGCGACGCGCACGGGCGATCACCTGCATCGCGCCGAGGCGCTCAAGCTCCTCGGGCGCTACGAAGAAGCGATCGAGTCGTATCGCAAATCGGATGACCCCGCCGCCCGCGAAGGCATCGCGCTTTCGCTCGCTCACCTCAATCGCGACCTCGACGAAGCGCGGCGCCTGATGGAAACGCAGATCGCGCAGTATCCGCAGATCCAGGAGTTCCAGGCCCTCTCCCTCGCCTACATCCTCCTCCGCGCCGGCCACCGCGAAGAAGCGCTCCGCCTGTACCGCGATAACGTCGAGCTGCTCGAAACGCGCTTCCGCGACGACTACACCGATCCCGACCCGATGCTCGCCGAAACGCTCGCCCTCTTCGCGACCCTCGCCGAAGCGAACGGCGAGGAGATGCGCGCGGAGTCGTTGAGGAAACAGAGCGAAGCGTGGGCTCAACCCACGTCATCCTGAGCAAGCGTGGGGGCACGGGCGTGAGCGAAGGATCTCAAGTTACGCAGGCTGAGATTCTTCGCTCACACCCAACCACCCGCACTCGCTCAGAATGACGGAGGGAGAACATGTCATCCCGAGCGTCGAGCGAGGGACCTGGGGGGCGGGCGGCACGTAACACGAGCCTCGCGCCACCCACACGCCCAGGTCCCTCGCTCGACGCTCGGGATGACATGCAAATGCGCGAGCAAACTCAGCGCATCGCCAGCGTGTGAAACTCCCCGCGAACCTTCTCCATCGCGATCGGTGCGGCGCAGGGATGAATGCGATTGGTGAGGAGCACGAAGATCCGCTCGCCGTCCACCCAGACTGACGTGCCGGTGAAACCGGTGTGACCGTACGAGTGCGCGGAGAGCTCGGGGCCGCCGATCTTCCAGGCCAGGCCGCGGTCGGCGATTTGCGTGCGCGTCGCTTCGCGAACGAGCTCGCGTGGGACGAGCGTGCCGCTGGCGAAGCCACGGGCGATGGCGAAGACGTCGCGTGCGGTGGCGAAGAGACCGGCATTGCCGAGGGTGCCGCCGGCGTGGAACGAGTTGCCGTCGTTGACGTCGCCCCACATCAGGCCTTGCCGGAAATTGTGAAACGCGATCGAACGCGACGCGCACATTCCCGCTTCGAATCGCTGCCCCCATTCCGTCGCGGCGATGCGCGGCTTCAGGACTGGCGACGATCGAAAGTGCGAATCGCGCAGGCCGAGCGGCACGAAGAGGCGCGTGCGCGCGGCTTCGACGTAATCGCCGAAGATCTCCTGCAGCGCGAAGTAGAGCAGGAAGAAGTTGAGATCGGAGTAGACGACCGAGGATCCGCGCGGCCGTTCCGGTCCGTGTTGTTCGATCGCGGTCCGCACATCGTCGTACGCGTACGTCGGAAGCCAGGCTCGCAATCCGGATGAATGCGTGAGGAGCTCGCGAAACGTGAAACCTCGATACTCGTCGTCGAGCGCGATCCTTTCTTCCGCGACGGCTTGCAGCACGAGCGTACCGGTGATCAGCGGCTTCGTGATCGACGCGCAGTCGTAAATCGTGTCGACGTTGGCCGCGATGCGCATCGGCACCGCGACCGCGTGTCCCAACGCGTTCTCGCGCTCGATGCCGCCCAGCGTGCCGATCGCATACGACGCGCTCGGGAACGAGCCGACGTCGATCTCGCGGTTGAGAAAGGCGTCGATCGGCATCCGCGCATATTAAAGGAGCCAACGAAAAACCCTCCGTCTCCGGAGGGTTTCTCGTTCACGAGTTGCAACAAATCGTTCAGGGCGCGACGACGATGTTCTTCTCCTTCTCGATCGAAGCCGAGCCTGCGTGCTCGAGCTCGACGCGGATCTTGTAGGTGCCGGCGGTGGCGAACGTGTACGTCGTGGTCTTCCCCTGCGGACGCGAGTCGTCCGGCATCCGCCACTTGAACGACGAACCGGCCGGCGGCTCGGCGTTGGAGGTCGCGGTGAAGGTGACCGTCTGGCCGGCGCGCGGCGAAGCGGGCGACGACGAGAAGTCGACGGACGTCACCGTGCCCCCTCCGCCGGTCGAACCGCTGCCGACGACGACCACATGCGCCGCGTGCAGCGTGGTGCTTCCTTCCTTCTCCTGCTCCAGTTCCACCTCATAGGAACCGGCCGTGGCGAAGGTGAACGTCACGACGCTGCCGCTCTTGCGCACATTGCCCGGGAACTTGAAGACGAACGTTCCGCCGTTGCCACCGGACGCGGTGAACGTCACGAGCTGACCCGACGCGGGATTCGCCGGCAGCCAGTTGAAGTCGATCGCGCCGCCGCCACCGGTCGAACCGCCGCCAACGTTGACGACGTGCGACGCGTGCAGCGTGACGCTTCCTTCCTTCTCCTGTTCGAGCTCGACTTCATAGGAACCGGCCGTGGCGAACGTGAACGTGACGCTGTTGCCGCTCTTGCGCACATTGCCAGGGAACTTGAAGACGAACGCTCCACCGTTGCCGCCGGTGGCGCTGAACGTCACGAGCTGGCCTGCCGCCGGAGCGGACGGCGACCAGGTGAAGTCGATCGAAGGAGTGCCGCCGCCGTTCGAATTGCCGACGTTCACGACATGCGTCGCGTGCAACGTCGTGTTTCCTTCGTGCTCGAGCTCGAGCTCCACTTCATACGAGCCAGCGGCCGCGAACGTGAAGGTGGCGACGGATCCGCCCGTGCGCACGTTGCCCGGGAACTTCCACGAGAACGATCCGCCGTTGCTCGTGCGCGAAGCGGTGAACGTCACCTGCTGGCCCGGCGCGGGCGACAGCGGCGACCAGCTGAAATCGATCGCGCCGTTGTTCACGGTGCCGCTGCCGGAGAGTACGTGAACGTCTTCCTGATCGCGAACCACCGCGCCGCTGGCAAGAGTCACTTCCGCCGCCACGCCGAACTCGCCCGCGGTCGCGTAGCTGTGTGTCGTCGTGATTCCGCTTCCGGTCGTGCCGTCGCCGAACGTCCAACGGACGGCGGTCACGCCGCTGCCGTCGCCGATCGAGAAGGAAACTGGCGCGCCGATCGACGCGGTCGACGGCGAGATGCGAATCTCGAGCTCGTGCTGCCGCTCGTTCTCCTGCTCCGATTCGCGCACCGACGTATCGCCCGTGCGGTTGTCGACGCTCGACGCGACGGCGGTGATGGAAACTCCGTTGTGTGTTTCGACTTCGACCTCGCCGGAACGGACTTCCGCCGAACCGCGGCTCAGACCGATCTGCACCATCGCATCGGACTCGAGGTGGAACGGCTCCGACTCCACTTCCTGGCCGTTGTCGTCGAAGAGACGGACCGTGCCGTCCGTGGCGCTGGAGTGGCCGGAGAGAGAAACGTTGAGCCGATACGCGGAATCGCGGCGCACGCCTTTGATGCGAACCAGCGACGAGCGCACGGCGTTGTCCTGCGAGAGCAACGCCGATCCGTACGTGGAGCCATCAGCGAGCGTGTTGAAGACGCGCACGGCGGCGACGACGCGCACTGTCGATGTCACCGACAGAGAACCCGAACCCGCGGCGGCTCCGACGAACGTGTTCAGATCGTCCGCCTTCACCGTGCCGTGCGGCGCGATGAGAACGGTCTTCGTGAAGAGCTGATTGCTGGCGTTGTCGCGATAGGCGAACGTCACGTTGCCGGTGACGTCGGCGCGGGAGCTGATCGATGCGGAGGTGCTCCAGAACGTCGACTGGGCGCCGGCCGTTCTGCCCACGACCGGGAAAAACAATTCGGTGGTGCTGTTCGACGAAGGGATGTTCGTCGGATCGTTCGAGAAATTGTCGATCACGCTGGCGATGACGTAGAGCGGCGTCGTGGAGGTCCACTCCAGGAGCACCCGCGCGTCGCCCGCGGACGTCGCGATATCGCGACCGAGCGGGAGTTGCACGGTCGAATGCGGCGCGACGATCAGCATGTTGGTCGCGCGCAACACGCCATCTTCGCCGCGAGCGTTGTAGGAAACGATGGCCGTAGCGTCGCTGGCGTTCGCGTAGGCGATGTTCGAACGATAGCGGGCGCTGTTGACGAGTCCTGCGATTGCGCCTTCGCTCGACAGGACCGCGGGATCGTACGATTCATACGCGCTGCCGTAGGTCCCGCCCGACTGCGCCGTCGTGAACGTGCGCGCCGAGGCGCTGATGTTTCCGGCCGAGCGGACTTCGAGTTGTCCGATCCAGCTCGACGGATTCACGCCCGGAAAACTGTCGGGACGAACCGCGTCGGCGAGAAGCAGCGAGTTGCCGGCGGCGAGGCTCACGGTGCGGCTGACCGCGAGGCCGTTGTCGCTGTGAAACCGCAGCTCGACCGTGTTCGCGCTGGCCTCGTTATTCGTGAGACTGACGTCCGTCGTCCACGAGCTTCCGTTCGCACCGCCGAGGTGACCGGCGACGGGAATCACGCGCGTTCCGGCGGTCAGCGTGAGCGCTGAAGCGAGACAGAGGATGAGACAGAGAAGGGTATTCTTCATGACGTTCTCCTTGGGGACTGTGTTGGTTCCACGATGGCTGTAGTTGGTACTCATGGACAAACCTCCGGCGGACGACCTGCAAAGGGGTGTCGGCTGAACGTGCTGCCGGCCGCGCCGGTCAGAAGGGTGGAATGGGCGTAACGGAATTGCCCGAGTGATCGGCAATGATGCCGAGGACCTGCAACGGAACGGCGCTCTTCACACGAAACGCATACGGAGGAAGGACGACGCCGAAGACCTCTCCGATTTCACGAACGAGGTAGCGATCGGGCCCGATCGTCACCGTGTTCGTGGCGTAAGGATGACCAAAGGAATCGAGAAGCTCGATCGACGCGGACACATCCGAGGATTGAAGGTTCTGGATGGCGAACGCCGTTGCCACGGAGGATCCCTGCGTGGCGGCGGCAAAATGTCCGACCGCGCGATGCTTGCGAAGACCAGGGCGCGGCAGAGAAACCGTCGCCGTCGTGTACGTCGCCGGTGCGAAGAGCGGAACCGCGCGGCTCAGGATCGAATCATTGCTCGGCGTCATCGACGTCGTTCGTTCATAAGAAAAGTACGTCGCCTCGGACTTGTCGGGATTCCGCGCGCGAATCCGCACTCCGTGCATGTCCGTCGACTGACCGAGAACCACGTCGATGCGATGACTGTTGATGTAGCGCGTCTCGGCGACGACGGTCTCCGACAATTGCAGCCGCGTGTCGGGAACGAAATTCGTTCCGCTGATCTGCACGACGCCGCCCGCCGGGACGGTCGAGCTACCGGGTGACACATTGCCGATGGCAACGACATTGGCGACCGTGAGCTGTCCATCTTTGACTTCCAGCGGATAGTCGGCGCCGTCGGGATTGACGAAGCGAAGCGCTCCCGGATCGAGCGTCATGGGATACGTCGTACCGATCGAAGCATTGGGCGACACTGTTCCGGCGATCGTGACGATCGGATAGTCGGTCGGCGTTCCGAAGAGATTCGACGGCGAGTGAATCGAGAACGTCAGTTCTTCTCCGTTGACCAGTGCGACGCCGTACGTGTCCTGATCGTGATTCATCAGCGCGATGCCTTGGACCGTCGACAGTCCTCGGACCTTCACCGTTCCCTTCCCGGTCGAGATCGGCTTCGGCTCCGTCACGTCGATCTTGATCTGCACGATGCTTCCGGCCGGGGCCGCCTCATCGCTGATCCGCAGCGACAGGCCGCCGAAGTCAGCATTGGGGCGAGGCTCTCCCCGATCCGCCTCGAGCGCGATTCCGCGCGACGCGAGCAGGGTCGCGACGATGGCGATTCCTGCCGCAAGGCTACGACCGTTCATGGAGTTCTCCTCTGCCGCTTCACGGAAACGCGAAATCGTTGGGTTTCTGAAGATGCCAGCACGTCGGATCCTCGCCGCGCCGTGACCGCCCACAACAGCGTCTTTCCCGGCGCGAATTGCGCGATGACGTTCGCCGGAACGACGATGCTTTGCCGCGGAGTCGCGCCACGGAAGAGCTCCGTTCCGTCCACTTCGAGAATCTGAACGGTGTAGCTCGTCGCTTGTGGCACCGCGGCCCACTTCAATTCTCGCGGAGCCTCCGGCACGTCGCCAAGCGGAGCGATCACGTCGAAGCGTGACGTCCGATACACGTTCCGCACGTCAATCTTCGGATCGAGTGACGGTTCGCGATTTTCCATCCAGACCGCGGTACCGATCACCAGCACCGCCACGGCAGCGGCCGCCAGCGCAGAGAACGTGCGCTGTTTCGAACGGAACGGCTTCACGTTCGAAGGTGCGTCGGGCGAAGGCGCATTGTTCGAAAGCGCGAGCCGGCGGTGCAACTCGGAGGCGATCCATTGTCCGGCGCGCACTTCGTCCGGCGTCGCGCTGTCGGTCTGAAATTCATGAAGGAGCGCGAGCTCGGCCTGACAGCGCGGGCACGTCGCGAGATGCGCACGTTCGCGTTCGCTCAATGCGTCGCTCAATCGAGAAACGTCAATGCATTCCGGCGTCGGCTCGAGCTCTTTCTGCCATTGCACCCGAGGATCGCTCATAAGCGTTCTCCTCGAACGAACATCTTCTCGACCGCACGCGCGACCTTTCGTTTGGCGCTGACGATGTACGCCTTGGCACCGCTGCTGTTGTCCAGCTTCAGCAGCCGGGTGATCGCATCCAGCGGCATGTCGTCGCCGTAGTGCAGAGTGAACACGGTGCGCTCCGTTTCGTCGAGAGTCTTCGTCAGAAATCCATGCAGCCGGCGCGAGGTGCTGCTCTGCGACGCCAGCTCCTCGGGATCCGGTTCCAGAGTCGGAACCTGAATCAACGCTTCCTCGGAATCGGTGATCGCAGGTCCGCTGCGCTTCGAGCGATTGATCGATTCGTTCCGGGCGATGCTGTACAGCCACGTGCCGAACTGCGACGTCCCCTGAAACGATTCGAGATGCCGGTAGGCCTTCACGAAGACGTCCTGCGCGAGATCCGCCGCCGATTCGCGCTCGCCGGTGAACCGATAGCACCAGCGGCCGACCCGTTCGTAGTAGCGGGCAAAGAGCCGATCCGCCGCCGCGCGCCGATCCTTGGGACTCGCTTCCCGGTAAGCCGCAAGAAGAAGCTCGTCGGACGGAGTCGCTTCTCCTTGCGCGCCCGAGGGCGTCTGGTCCATTCAAATCATTATAGTGAGCGGTGCGCATGATTCTCGGTCTCGCCAAGCTGAGACAACGCTCACCGCTCCGGCGGAACAGAAATCTTCAGCGCGCTCAAATTTTCTTCGGTCTGCTGCTCCTGACGCTTCCGCTTCTTGGCGCCGGAAGTGATGTCGCATCGCGTCTCGCCGCCGCGGATCGGATGTTGGAAGAAGGGGACACGGCAGGCGCAACGGCCGCGTATCGCTCGTTGCTCGCGGCGGTTTCGGGACGAGAGCTCACGCGGGCGCAGATCCTCGACCAGCTCTCGGCGATCGAAACGGATTCCGGCGATTACGACGCCGCGGTTCGCGATGCGAAGGAAGCCGCCGCGATCTACGCCGTGCTCGGTGATGTGCCGCGGCGTGTGTCGTCGTTGAACCAAGCCGGATTGGCGCAGATGTACGCGGGCGACTATCCGAGCGCGCGCGCGTCCCTCGAGCTCGCGCTGCGGCTCGCTCGAACGACGAATGACGCCGAGGCGGTCGTGGAAGAGTGGATGAACCTGGCGAGCGTCGACTTCTTCACCGGCCGCTACAGCGACGCGGCGGCCCACTACGATGCAGCGGCGCGCGTGATCGATGCGCATCGCTCCGAGGAGTGGACGCGGCGCCGGCGACGAATTCTTCTCGCCAACAAGGCCACGCTCGATCAACGGCTCGGGCGTTACGACGAAGCGCTCGCCGCGTACAAGCTCGCGCTCGCGGATGCGTCCGACGTCCGCCCCGAGGAGCACGCGCAGATGCTCGTGAACCTCGGCGTGGCCTACAGGCGATTAGGCGATCCGTACAAGGCGCTCGCGGCGTATGACGAAGCACTCGCGCTTTTCGCCCGCGATCAGCAGTTGGATGGCGAGCTTGGCGTGCTGAAAAACCGCGGGATCGTCCTGGCGCTCGATCTCGGAAGACTCGACGAAGCACGCGCGACGTTCGCCGATGCCTTTGCGCGAGCGACGAAGGCCGGAAGCCAACGCGAAGCGCTGCAGGCCCAGCTCTACGGCGCGGAAACGATGCTGCGGCTCGGCGCCACCGCGCCGGCCGCGCGCGATTTTCGCGCCGCTTACGATGCCGCGCGGACGCTGGAGACCGTCGAAGAACAGTGGAAAGCACTTTACGGACTCGCGCGTTGCGAGCTTCGCCTCGGAGAACGCAACGCCGCGGAGCAGCATCTCCGCGAGGCAATCGGCGTGATCGAGAAGATCCGCGAAGCCATTCGCATCCCGTCGCTGAAGTCGGATTTCTTCAACGACAAACGCGAAGTCTTCGATGCCCTGATCGCCCTTCGATTGCAGCGAGGCGCGATTGCCGCCGAGCTCTTCGATCTCATCGAGCGCGGCCATTCGCGCGGATGGCGCGACCGATTGGGACTGCGATCGCGCGTCGATCTCCCGTCGATCCAGAAGGCGCTTCCGGCGAATGCGCTCCTGCTCGACTACTGGACTTCCGCGGCAGGATCGGCCGTCGTCTCAATCACAAAGACGACTGCACAGATTCGTCCCATCACCGTCGATGAGCGTGCGATCCGCGAGCTCTCCGGCGCGCTTCCGCGCGGCGCCGCGTCGGCGTGGAAGGGTGCGGCGACGACGATCGCGGCGCAGTTGCTTCCTCCACTTCCGGACGGTTTCCCGCACGTCATCATCGTCACCGACGGCGCGCTCGCATCGATTCCTTTCGAGCTCTTGCCACGGGCGAATCGGCTCCTGATCGAAGACCACGACGTCACGTACGCTCCGACCGCGGCGATGCTCCTGCGCGAGGAAGCGCCCATCCATCGCTTCGCCGCGCCCTGGTCTCCGCGCTTTCGCGGATTCGGCGATCCCGTCTTCGGTTCCGCCGCGCTCGAAGATCCCGCGCAGCTCCGCGACCGGCTCACCGGATCGGCAGCGGAGATTCGCGACATCGCCTCCGAGCTCGGCGGACGATCGATCCTCTTCCTCGGCGCGAACGATCGGAAGCAGCATCTCGACGACCCATCCACGCCGCCTCTTTTGCACGTCGCCAGTCACGCCTTCGTCGATCCCGGCGCGATCGAGCAGTCACGCATTCTCTTTTCCGCGAACGAAGCGCGCGGCCCGGCGGACTATCTGTTTCTCAAGGAAGCGTACGAACTGCCGTTCTCCGGCGTCGAGCTGGCCGTGCTCAGCGCCTGCGACACCGAACGGGGAAGACCGCTCGCCGGCGAAGGCATCGAGAGCTTCAGCCGCGCCTTTCTCGCCGCCGGCGCGAAGAGCACGGTCACCACGCTCTGGCGCGTGCCCGACGACACGACCGCGGCGTTCATGCGCCTCTTCTACCATCACCTCCAGCGCGGCGCGTCGCGCGCCGAAGCGCTCCGCCTCGCGAAGCTGCGCTTCCTTCGCGGCGCCGCGCCGCTGAACGACCCGCACTACTGGGCCGCGTTCGTGCTCACGGGCGACGGCCTGCGTCCCGTATCGACGGCCCTTCGCTGGAGCAGCATCGCGCTCGCGTCCGCCGCGGCCGTCGTATTGCTCGCACTCCTCTTGCTCTGGAGAATGCGTCGCGCGGGCACGATCCGCGAATGAAGGAGATTCGTATGCGCATCAGCAAGTTCATCCACGCCTGCCTTCTCGTCGAGTCCGAGGGAACACGCATCCTCTTCGACCCCGGCAAGTTCACGTTTCTCGATGGGACGATCCAGCCGGAGTCCTTCCGCGATCTCGACGCCATCGTCGTGACGCACAAGCATCTCGACCACGTCGACGATGCCGCGCTGAAGGTCAGCGTCCAACACAACCCCTCGGCCGTGGTCCTCGGCAATCATCAGATCCGCGAGCAACTCGCGACCAGCGGGATCGAAGTCGAGGTCTTCGAGTCCGGAACGCGACGCGTCGGCAAGTGCACGCTGGAAGCGATCGTCGCGGATCATGCGAAGATTCTGAACGCGGAGTGCCCGACAAACGTCGCCTACATCGTCAACGACCGCCTGATGCATCCCGGCGACTCGTTCGATCACTCGCTCGACGCACGCAAAGGCATCGAGCTGCTGGCGCTGCCGGTCATGGCTCCCTGGAACACCGAGCTCGCCGTCGCCGAATTCGCGCTGCGCCTCGCGCCGAAGACGGTCTTCCCGATCCACGACGGCTACGCGAAACCGTTCTTCCTCCAAAGCCGCTACGACAACTTCACGAAGTACTTCGCGAAGCAGGGCATCGAGTTCGTGGCGCTGATGGAGGCCGGGGCGTCGTTCGAACGGTGAGTTGCGCCATCAGGCTTGCCGCCGCTCGCGCATCCACTCGTCAGCCACCGCCCTTCCGCGCTCGAAGTCGTCGACGACCAGGATCAGATTGTGATCGTGATCGCTGTACTGCACTTCGATGTTGACGCCAGCTTCCGCCATCCGCCGCCCGATCTTGCCGAGCTGTCCTGGCTCTTCCTGACGGAGCTTCAGCACGACCACCTCGCGGTCCGCGACGACTCGAATTTTGGCTGCGGCGAGTACGGCGCGTGCGGCGTTCGCATCCTCGACGAGAAAGTGCGCGATGCCGATGCCGTTCACGACGAACACTCCGCCGCCTTCGACACTCACTCCGGCGCCCCCAAGCGCTTCGCCCATTTCCGCGAGCGCGCCGGGCCGGTTCTCCAGCTCGATCGCGAGATCCTTCATGCGTCGGCCGCCTTCACCGTGGCCTGATGCGTGATCGGCACGCTGCAGGAGTTGGCGATGAAGCAGAGCGCGTGCGCCCGTTCGTGCAGTTCCATCGCGCGCTCGCTGTGCCGCGCATCGGCGATCGTCACGACCGGATGCAACACGACTTCCTCGAATCGCCCGCCGCCCTTGCCGTCCTCTTTCATCACGCTCGTCGCCGCATCTTCATACGCGACGACTGAGATCTTCTCGCGCGCGCAAAGCGCGAGGTACGACAGCATGTGACACGACGCGATCGCACTCAGAAACATGTCCTCGGGGTTGAGCATGTTCGCGTCTCCCCGAAAGGAAGCATCCGCCGATCCCTGCAACTCCGGCTTGCCTTCGACGAGCACGCGATACTGCCGGCCGTAGCCCGCATACGTCGAAGTCCCCTCCCCACGATTGCCGTCCCAGACCAGACGCGCCTGATAGTGATGTTCGCCGTTTTTCATGGACGTATCGTATCGATGAAGCGAGGCTAAAGGGGCGGTCGTGTCCCGCGGCTCGTATTCCAGAGGGCGAGAACCTCGACGAACGCCTCGTCTTTCGAGACGACGTAGTAGAGGTGATATTGCGTGCCGCCAAGCAACAAGCGTCTGAGCCCGATGATGCTCGAGTGAGGATCCAACTCGCCGGCAAACGGCATCTCCTCGATCAACCCGAACGCCGCTTCCAGTTCGCCCGCAAGCAGCCCAGGTGCCGCTGTGCGATTTTCAATCCACCACTTGGCGGCCGCACGGATCTGGCGCGCCGCACGCGGCGACACCTTGAAGCGAAAGCTCAACGAGGATTCTGCCCCTTCAACTGGCGGATCAGGTCGCGTCCGTCTTCGAACTTTCCGTTTCGAATTTCCGCGAGGGCTACCGCCAGCTCTTCTTCTTCACGTGGCCTCAGGCAGAACCCGGAGTCGCCTGCGGCAAGGACCGCCACAGGCGTACCTTCCGGAAGATCGGTTTCGAACTCGATCTTCCCGTCGACAACCCGTCCGGCAATGACTTTCATCCGGACAATTCTAACGCCGTCCTCGCGCGACCCTCTACCCGCAGTCGGGATGGCCACAGCCGCACGACCCATCCTGTTCCTTGCCCTGTTTGCAGGAATCGGAACAGTAGCCGTCCTGACGCAGCTCGGCGCCGCCGCAGTTGCATGATTCGTGTGCACATTGTTTCTCAGCCATAGCGTTCTCCTCTCCAGTCGATGAATCAGTGATGCGCGCGCGTTCGCGCGGCTTTAACCGCCGACTCGTGACGCGAAGCCGCGCTTCGTTTGTGCGCGGCGCTCTTTGCCTGACGTGACAACGCCGCCGTCGAAGCCGTCTTGTGCGGCGCGTCCTTCAATGCCTTGCGCGACGCGCGCGAGCGCTTCGCGGAGGGCTTGTGATGCGTGGCTCCGCTCTCGAGATCGTGGGCCGCCTGCTTCCGCGTGCTGGTCGAGGTCGTGCCCTTCGCCGGCGGAGGCAACTTCACGCCCGCGCGGCGCGCCTTCGACAGACCGATGGCGATGGCCTGCTTCGTCGAGCGAGCGCCATGCTTCCCTTCACGGATGTGCTCGATCTCTTCGTGAACGAACTCGCCTGCCTGCGTCGACGGCGACTTCCCTTCGCGCTTGTCCTGTCTTGCTTTGCGAATGGTCTCTTTTTCCGGCATTGCAGATCCTTTCGTTTCGATCACGAAAGGTGTGCAACTCATTCGCCAATGACGAGCGGCGAACTCGACGTCAATGGCGGGCGCGGTGTGGTTCCCAGCGCACGTTCCACTTCTTCTCGAAGAGCGTCTGATTCCGCTTCCACAGCTTCTCGTACGCCGCGGCGTCGAGTTTGGAGAACGACGCCTGGCCGAAGTGGTGAACGAACACATCCTCCGCGCAGACGACGCGGAATCCGGCGAGACGCGCGCGATGGGAGTAGTCGTCGTCCTCGAACATGCCGACGCCGAACTCCTCGTCGAGCGGACCGATCCGCTCGTACACATCGCGGCGCATGCCGACGCAGTACATCGCCGCGACGCGGATGTCGAAGCGCTCGCCCTCATGCTCGCTCATGTAGTCATCGGCGAACACCGCCATCTCGTCGAGCGTCGTGTAGGGAACGGCGATGCGCGACTCGTTCCCGGAAAAATTCGTCACGGCGACCGTCAATCCCACCTGCGGATCGTCGAGATGCCGCAGAAGGCGCGGGAGCCAGCCGCGCGGCACGACGGTGTCGTTGTTCAGCAGCACGAGATACGAGCCCGTGGCGACGCTGAGCGCCTGATTGTTCGCGGCGGCGAAGCCGGTGTTTTCGCGATTGAGCACCACGCGCACGCGCTCGTCGCGCATCTGCTCGAGCATCTCCGCGGAGCCGTCGCGCGAAGCATTGTCGACGACGACGATCTCGAGATTGGGATGCATCGAGTTACGCAGCACGCTGTCGATGCAGAGGCGCGTCAGCTCCTGATTGTTGTAGGAAACGATGATGATGCTGACCTTCGGATGGACCTCGCGAATGGCATCCTGCATGACCGCGGCGCGCGCGCCCCACGTATTCGCGCGGGCCGCGGCGATGCGGCGCACGCGCAGGCTCTCGTCCTTCTCCGCGACGGCGAGGTCGAGTTTTCGCAGGAAGTCTTCGGTGTCGTCCGCGAGGTAGAGCAATTCGGCGAACGGCTCGAGCTCGGGCATGTGCGTCGACACCACCGGCTTGCCGAGGGAGATGTACTCGTAGAACTTCACGGGATCGGTCGCGGCCGTGATCTCGTTGACGACGAACGGGATCGTGCAGACGTCGAAGTCGTGCAGGTACGCCGGCATGTTCGCGTACGGCTGTTGCCCGAGGAGATGAACGTTGGGGAGCGCCTTCAAGGGAGCGACGTCGACATCGAACACACCACCGACGACGACGAACGAATATTGCGGCCGCTGCTTCGCGGCCTCGGCCAGCAACGCGACGTCGAACCACGGCGCGATCGCGCCGAAGTAGCCGACCACGGGACGCGTCACATCGTCGAGGAGATGCGTCGTCTGCGGCGCGGCGAAATGCGCAAAGTCGGCAGCGTTGCGCACCAGCTCGACATGCGCGGCGCGACCCTGCCACTTGTCGAGCAGACGCCGCGCCGACACCGTGACGAGATCCGCATCCCCCACCAGCCGTTCTTCGGCCGCGACGAGCTCGCCCTTCATGCCCGGGAACGAGTCCCACTCGTCCATGCAGTCATAGACGATTTTCCATCCGTAGCGGCGCCGCGCTTCGTCTGCCGCCTCACGCCAGGTCGCCACGTGCAGCACGGAAACCGCGCTCACGATGTTCAGCTCGCGCCGCATCTCGTCGAACAGCTTCGGGAACCAGGCGACGTTCGCCGGATCGATCGCGCCCGAATAGACATCGATCAAGACCGGTGGCGCGATCATCACTTCCCACACGTTCTCACGCATCGGCGCGATCTGAAACGCCGCGCCGCCCGTGCGCAGAAACTCCGTGGTCTTGAAGACGAAAACGCGATGCCCGGCATCGGCGAGCTGCGAGAGAAGTTGCTGCGGCCGCTGCCAGCGAAAGTTCCAGTCGATGATCGAGAAGCAGATGACGTCGTAGGTTGTGGTCGCGGCGATCGCGTTCACGCGCGGCTGCCGAATCGGCGCCGCGGCACGGCGCGGCAACGCCCACGGATCCCAGAATTTCTTGACGAGCCGCTTTGCCGTCGCGGGCAACAGGCGCCCTCCAGCCAGCACGATCATCTTGCGAACGCGCGCTCGCCACGACAAGCGAGGACCGCGACTGATCGGTTGCGCCGCCGCGGGCAGCCCCACGCGCAGTTGCTCCTTCATCCGCGCGAGCTCCACCGTCGCGACGTCGAACGCAGCCGTCTGCGCCTCGAGCTGCCGTTCCAATCGCACGATGCGCTCTGCTTGCGCTTCGATCGTCTGCCGGAGCGCGTTCTCCTGATCGTTTGCCATCACCGCGCGAGACTCTATCCCGAACACCAATGAGTGAACGCCACTGTCGTCTTGGTGGACCGCTGGCGTCTCGCCGGCTGGAACGGCGGCGTCCTCGCCGCCGTTTCGCTGCGGCACGGCTCGCGGCTCCGGCAACGGCGGCGGGACGCCGCCGAGCCAGCCGGCGGGACGCCGGCGGTCCATTCGGAGTCCACCGGCGATCTGCGTAGAATCTCCGCGGTGTCAGACGCCGACTACGCATCGCAACTCGCCGCGGAGAGCCGTAAGTGGGGCGATCACCTGCGGGTCGAGGCTTCCGGCGAATGGCACGCCTGGCTCGATCATCCGCTGATCGCGCTGCACTATCGTTCGCGCATTCTCCTCGAAGGTCTGCCCTGGGAGTCGTGGGCCGGCCATCACCTCGGGCGCCCCGCCACGCGCAGTCTCGATCTCGGCTGCGGCGCGGGGCAGAAGAGCCTCTCCCTCTTCAACGCCGGCAGCTCGGCCGAGCTCCACGGCATCGACATCAGCGAAGATCGCATCGCCGAGGCGGAGCGGATGCGCATCGAGCGCTCGATCCCGGGCGAGTTCCGCGTCGCCGACGTGAACACCGCGCCACTGCCTCCGAGCACGTACGATCTCATCTTCTCGAGCCACAGCCTCCACCACTTCCTCGCGCTCGAGCACGTGATGGCGCAGGTCCACAACGCGCTGACGCCGAACGGTCTTTTCATCCTCGAAGAATTCGTCGGCCCGACGCAGTTCCAATGGACCGACCAGCAGATCGACGTCGTGCGCGCGCTCATGGAGCTCCTGCCCGAAGACCTGCGCATGCTGCGCTGGGGCGCGGTGAAACCGTACGAGGGACGCCCCGACGTGAAAGATGTCGTCGCCGCGTCGCCGTTCGAATCGATCCGCTCCGCGGAGATCGTCCCGCTCTTCCGCCGTTTCTTCAAAGTCCTCGAGCTCCGCCCCCTCGGCGGCACGTTGCAGCACCTCCTCTACAACGGCATCGTTCACAACTTCACCCTCGATCGCCGCGACGCCATGGACTTCGTTCGCGCCATCATCGACATCGAGGACGCGATGATCGACTCGGCGATGCTGCCGAGCGATTTCATGCTGCTGGTCGGGATGCGAAGGGACTAAAACCGAAGGTGTTGCGCGGTTCTGTGTAGCGACGGCCGCCCTCGGCCGTCGAGCAGAACGAGGCTCGATCCATGATGACGTCACGTTAGGCGCGCGAACCGACGGCCGAGGGCGGCCGTCGCTACACAGAACCGCGCTCGCTACGCTCGCTCTCTCAACACCTTCGCGATCCTCGCCGCCGCACGCCCGTCGCCGTAGGCGTCGCTGGGGTGGCTCATGCTGGCGCGATGGTTCGCGTCGCCGAGAAGACGCGTCGCCTCGGAGGTGATGGCTTCGCGTTGCGTTCCGATGATGCGCGTGTTCCCGCTGCGGACGGCCTCCGGGCGTTCGGTCGTTTCGCGCAGGACAAGCACCGGCTTGCCGAGGGTCGAAGCTTCTTCCTGAACGCCACCGGAGTCGGTGAGGATGAACGTGCAGCGCGTCATCAGCTCGACGAACGTGAGGTAGTCGACCGGGGCGATGAGATGCACGCGCTCGCTCTCGCCGAGGATGCGGCGCACCGGCTCCTGGACATTGGGATTGAGATGAACGGGATAGACGATCTCGACGTCGTGATGCTCGCGCGCGATCTCCGCGAGCGCGTTGCAGATCGATTCGAATCCGGCGCCGAAACTCTCGCGACGGTGACCGGTGACGAGGATGAGGCGCCGCGAGCGATCGAGAAACGCGAGCTCGTTGTCGAGACGTCCGCGCAGCGAGGAATCGGCGGCGATCGTCGCGATCGCCTTCTGCAACGCGTCGATCACAGTATTGCCAGTGACGTGAACGCTGGATGGATCGACGCCTTCGCGCAGCAGGTTGTCGCGCGCGTCTTCCGTCGGCGCGAAATGAAGACGCGTGACGACGCTCAGTAGCCGGCGGTTCACTTCCTCCGGCCACGGCGCGAGCGGATCGCCGCTGCGCAGTCCTGCCTCGACGTGCGCGACCGCAATCCCCGCGTGAAACGCCGCCAATCCCGCCGCGAACGCGCTCGTCGTATCGCCTTGCACGATCACGACGTCAGGACGCATCGCGCGCAACACGTTACCGATGCCGCTGAGGATCGACGCGGCGATCGCGGAGAGATCCTGATCGGGCGTCATCAGATCGAGATCGACGTCAGGAACGATGTCGAAGAGACGCAGCACCTGCGCGAGCATCTCGCGATGCTGGCCGGTGACGCAGACGCGCACGGTGAACGCGGGATCGCGGTGCAGCTCCTCGATCAGCGACGCGAGCTTGATGGCTTCCGGGCGGGTTCCAAAGACGAAGAGGACAACGGGCATCGGGGAATCGACGCGACGATAACATGCGCGCTCAGAGGCGGCGCTGTAGGACCGCCGCGGTCGCGGCCTGCAGGACTTCAAATCGATGCTGCCACGTCTCGCCGCGCGCGAATTCGCGGCGCGCGTCCGTCGACTCTCCATCATTCGCAAGCGCCGCTGCGATCTCGCGCTCGAACTCCATCGCGTCCGCCGCCAGCCGCACCATCGGCGCCAGTGCCACGATCTCCGGAATCGGCACCGCCACGATCGGTTTCCCCGCCGCCAGCATTTCGTACACCTTCACCGGATTCGTCGCCTCGGTGAGGGGCGTTCTTTTGAACGGAATGATGGCCACGTCGAAGCGCCCCAGCCATCCGGGAAGCGATTCGTACGATTCCTCTCCCGGCAGCGAGACGTTGGGCAGTTGCGACAATCGCGAGAGATCGGCGTTGTACGTCGAGCCGATCAGAATGAAATCCCAGTCGGGCCGGCGCGACGCGAGCTCCGCGACCAGCGCGGAATCGAACCAGTCGGCGATCGCGCCGAAGTAGCCGACCACCGGACGGGCATTTTGCGCGCGCGGCGCTTTGGCGAAGTGTTCGAAGTCGCAGGCGTTGCGCAGCACGAGCACATCGCCACGGGCGCGGAGCGCACGCTGTTCGAGTACCGCGGAGCTGGCGATCACGACATCCGCATCGCGGATCATCTCGTCTTCCTGCGCCGCCATGGCCTTGCGCACGGTCGAGAATCCGGCGTGGAAATCCATGCAGTCGTAAAGAACCGGCCATCCGAACCGTTCACGCAGCGCGCGCGCCAGCGGCCACCAGAACGGTAGTTGAACCAACATCGCTGTCGTGCCGAGGGAAACCTCACGACGGAGTAGATCGAGCGCGTCGAACAAGAAAGCGCAATCGCGATCGCCGAGACCTTGCGCGTAGGCGTTGAGCCGCGGCCCGCGCAGCGTCACTTCGTACACGCCCGGTCGCTTCTCGACGAACGTCCACGGCGGTCCTTCATCGCGGAATCGCTGGCTCACATAGAACACGCGATGTCCCGCCTGCGCGAAGCGTCCCATCAACTGCTGCGGGCGCTGAAAGCGATCGTCCCAATCGCACGTGGAGAAGCAGAGGACGTCGTACGAGCCAGCCTGCGCCGGGCGCGGCACCACCGAATGCGCACCCGCTCCGATCGCCGCGCGCCGCCGCGGCCAGGTCACGCCGAACAGGCCGAGAAGCGGATCGACGGCGCGGTACTTGAGCGAACGGAAAACGCGGACGAGATTCCAGGCGCGCGAGCGATGAATGTCGGTGACTTCGCGCTCCTTGACGGCCAGGCGCTGCTGCGCCTGTCGAGCGCGCTCCCGTTCCTGCTCGAGCTCCGCTTCGAGCTCACCGATTCGTCGTTCGGCGACGGCGAGCCGATCAGCGAGAACTGCTGATTCATCGGTGGAATCCGTACTCACAACGCACCGAGTGTATTCGACAGGCGCGATGCAGGAATCACTTCATCGCGCGCTTCACGATCGTCCCTTCCTAAGAGCGAGCGTTGCCGATTTCATGGGGAGGAAAGGTAACACTGAGCGGATCACAATGACGGCGGCGAGACGCCGCCGTCCCAGCCGCCGAGACGGCGGCGGTCCAATCGGATTCGCGCCGGACCGCCGGCGTCTCGCCGGCTGGCCGAGCGGCGTCTCGCCGCTCGGAGAGTGCGGGGACGCCGACGCTCTAACGAGCCTAGTCTTCGAGAAGCTTCCGCACCATCACCAACGATCGGAGGGGGATCTGAATGGCCGCGCTATTCCAGCGCGTGATCCACGAGAATGCCGTAGATCTCCAGATTCACCGTGCGTGCGTCAAGCTCCATGATGTGCAAGTCGTTCGTGCTGACCAGGCGGATCGCCTTGCCGCTCTTCTCGAATTTCTTGAGATAGAGACCGTCATCGACGCGGCAGAGAACAACCTGATTGTTCGCCGTGCGCGGACTGCGCGTCGGCTTGAGGTAAACGAGCTCGCCATCCTTGATCGGATCGGGACCGCCGTCCATCGAGTCCCCTTCCGCGCGGGCGATGATGCGCGCGCCGCGGTTCCAGGAACGGCGAGGAATCATCTTCCGCTCCGTCTCGAACTCCAGCACCATCTCTGCATTCGGATTTGCGGCCGCGCGGACCGGGCGGGCGTCCTGTCGCCGCGGCGCCTTCGCGAGCAGAGGAATCGGCTCCGGCGTAGGCTCCGCCGCCGACGGCACTCCGGGCAACCAACCTTCGAGAATTTTCTGCACGCGCTGCGACGCAGCATGCGCCTGGCGCAGGTCCTCGAGCTCGATGACCAGCTCTCCGTCGGTGAAGAGACGTGCGGGATCGACGTTGACCGCCTTTGCGATGGCGATGAAATCCGTAATTGTCGGCACCTGCTTCCGATTCAGAATCTTGTTTACCTTGGTCTTGCCAAGCCCGGAAACGCGCGCGATGTGGTTCTGCTTCATCCCGCTTGCAGCCACAGCCGCGACCAGCCGATCGATCACTTCCATCCGATCGCGAAGGTAAGCGGACGAGCAGCGCATGTGTTGCACGAGCGGTTTCGTCTCGCGCAACCGGTGGCCGATAAGTTGCCCACATGGCGATCAGTCGCCGGAAAGTTGCGAATCAAGTAACTTATGTTACTTGATTCGCAATCTACGAACCTGCGAGATAGACCCTTCACGATTCGAGAAGTCTGGAATCCGATGCGTTTAATCGGAGCCGCCTCGCAACCGTCGTCTGTGTTCCGCTCACGTCAAACACGCAATGGGCAGACGTCCCGGGAAAGGTGCTCCTCGCCCCGAGCAATGCGAACCTGCCGAAGCAGGCGGGGGATCTGAGTGGGCAAAGATGAGCAAGCGACGTAAAGGCGAAGCTATACTCTTCGTGCCATGGAACAGCTTTACGAACGCATCACCGTCGATCCGGAGCAGTGCGGCGGGCGTCCTTGTATCCGCGGCATGCGCATTCGCGTCTCCGACGTTCTGGATCTGTTCGCAGCAGGCCTGACCGCCGAGCAGATTCTCGACGAGATGCCTGACCTCGAGGCCGAGGACCTGCACGCGTCGCTGTGCGCTGGCTCGGACGAAGCAGCGGCTATCGAATGATCCGGTCGTACGCGGCGTGGGATCCGATCCAACTCCAAAGGATCCCGTCCTCGACCTCAGCGCCAAGAGCGCGGTAATGCCTGCCGACTCGGACGGACCAGTAGTCTCCGACGCGCTTGAAGTGCAGGGACGGATGGCGCGGATCGGACTTGAGAAGCTCGTAGTTCTCGCGCGCCAGTTGCTGAACTTCTGCAGGGAGCTCTTCCAACAATTCCCAGAAGTCCGAGCTCGCGAAATGCTTCAAATCTCTTTGCTCTTCCCCGCACGGTGATCGACGCGAGCTTTCTCAAAAAGCTTCTCGAGTTTGCCACTGGCGGCATCTCGCTCGATCTGTCGGTCCCATTCTTCCCAGTCTTGTTCGATCACCCAGTCGCGCAGCTCGGAAAACTCGCCGGGCGAGAGTTGCCTGATCTTCAGTTCGATCGCATGAAGATCTTCCGCGGCAGAAGCGGCTGCGAAGGCGATCACGGCCTTGAGATCTTCCCTCGTCACCGCCGGAAAGTCTTCGAGAATCTCCGTCTCGTCCGATCCCTCAGCGAGACTCGCCAGCAGCGTCCGGAGAGTAACACGCGTTCCGCGAATCACCGGCTCGCCGCCGCAGATCTTCGGATCGCGAATGATGTGGGCGTCGTACTTCATGATTTGACTTTAAAGTCCAAATCGTAGCCTTAAATGACTTTTACAACCATTTGGCATTCTCCGCAGTTCGATTCAGACACTTATGTGAGTCATCATACCCGCCATGTCGGCCTTCTCGGAGCGGGTGGATGCGGCGATTACCGCGAGCGGGAAGACGCCCGATCAGATCGCCGCCGAGGCGGGAACGAATCGCACCTACATCAGTCGGCTCCGCACGGGCGCGAACGACAATCCCGAGCTTCTATTGCTGATGCGCGTCGCGCGAGCGATGGGCACCACGGTCGGCGCACTCCTCGGCGATTCGATCAAGATCTCCGCCGAAGACGAACGCGAGCTGCTCCAGTTCCGCGGCTGGATTGATGAGAAGCTCGCCACCATCGACGCACTCCGGGAGCCGAACGCGGTCATGCTGCAGACGCAGGCGCCGCAGCAGGTCAGCGCCACTCGCATCGCCGACCGTCGTAGCCTAGCACCGCGGCGGATCGAGAACCCATTCGACGCGAATGTGCACCTTGTCCTGCGCGCCCTCGGCGAATCGATGGTCGGCGCCGGCATTCTTCCCGACGACACTCTCTACGCAATCGCTCCCATGCCCGACGACTCCGCCGTCACGAAAATCATCGCCTGCCGCATCGGCGAGGAACTCTTCGTCAAACGCCTCGTCAGCGAACACCAGCGCCTGTTTCTGCTCAGCGCACACCCGCGCTATCAGCCGATCGCGATCAATCCCAAAACGTTCGAGATTCTCGGGATCGTGATCGGCCGGACCGGAAACATCCGTTGAGGCGTGTTGACGCCGACACCTCGCTGAGTCCGGTTCCAAATGTAAGAACCGTAAAAGGTGATGCCGTTCGTGACGCCGCGGTGCGGTTGGTGTTTTTCGCGAAAGGAAGCGCGTCGCTGCGTTGTCTTCGTGTGCGTATCGAAGGAGACAACGATGAAAACGAATTCGAAATCGGTTTGGAATGTCGCAGGCGCCGGAGCGCTGGCCGTAGTCATGGCGACCTCCGTCTTTGCCGCACCGCAGCGCGGCGGTGATCGCAGCAATCCGCCGAGCGACGCCCGCAACGAGTCGCGCGGCAACAACGACGGCGCGTACCGCAACAATCAGCGCATGAACGCCAGCGGCCGCGTGACGTCGCTCTCGCACGACAACGGTGGCTATCGCGTGCAACTCGACCGCGGACGGGACTCGTACTGGATCCCGGAATCGCGCATGAACAACCGCGGCCGCGATCTGCGCGTCGGCGTGTCGATCTCGCTCGGCGGCGTGTTCCGCGGCGGACGCATCGAAGTCGATGCCGTGAGCTGGCCGAATGATCGTGGCTACGACAACAACCGCGGCTACGGCAACGATCGCAATGACTACGTCCGCGGCGTCGTCGAGCGCGTCGACTATCGCAGCGGCACGCTGCAGTTGCGCGACTCGTCCTCGGGCCGCACGATCAACGTCGACATGCGCGACACGCGCCGCTCCAGCCGCGTCGACCTCGGCGATCTCCGTCGCGGCGACCGCGTCACGCTCACCGGCCAGTGGCTGCGCGGCGGACGCTTCGAAGCGAATGCGATCGACTCCGTCAACTCGCGACGCTGAACGAAGTTGCATCGATGAGAGCGGCGGCGCGAGCCGCCGCTCTGTTTTCGTCATGGAGTGCGGTCGCTATACTGCATGTGTGGAGTGGACGTCGCTTCCCGGTGGAGATGATTCGAGAAGGACTCGCTGACAGTTCGGACGGCCTTCTCACCATCGCGTCTCTCCTTGTGGCCATCGGCGCACCCCGGCTTCGTCGCTCCGGCATCTCCGTCCCCGATCTGAGCGTCGCTGATCCAGACCATCGCCTGTACGAATTGCTCGCAGCCGTCGACAGCGACGGAGCTCATTCGCGTTACAACGCCTTGATTCGCCAGCTCGTCAGCTTCGAAAGAGCGCTGGAATGCGCCGCGGCTCGCTGAGATTCGTTCGATCCCCATCACGCGACCTTTTTCGGGGACGCGCTGTCCTCGCGAGAGGAGTCTTTCGAACGGCACGCCGGTTCTCGTAGAGAGAGCGACGCTGGCTCAGCCGTCGCATGGGCCGGACGCGACCGTTCGAAGGAGACTTCCGCATGAAACGTTCCCTCACCGCATTCGCCGTTCTGATGTTTCTCACCGCAGCACCGGCATTCGCGCTCGATCAGCCCCAGCGCGACGAGAACGCGGTTCCCCAGGACCGCGACCGCACCAGCGTCATCGATGACGTCATCCGCATGACGAAAGCCGGTGTCGATGACGACGCGATCATCAAGTTCGTCCACGAGTCGAAGAACCTCTACGTCGTCGACGCGGACGTGATCATCGCGCTCACCGACGCCAAGGTTTCGAAGGCCGTCCTCACAGCCGTGATGGACGAGGCCTACGATCGCGGCAATGGACGCGACGACGATCGCCGTTACAGCGGTCGCCGCACCCGCACCGTCTACGTTCGTCCCTACTACGCCTACAGCCCGTACTACTACCCGTACGGCTATGACCCGTACTTCTTCGGACCGCACATCGGTTTCGGCTTCGGATTTGGCGGCTATCGCGGCGGATTCGGCGGCTACCACGGCGGCGGCGGACATCACGGTGGCGGGAACCACGGTGGCGGTGGGCACCACGGCGGCCGACACTAAGTAGAAACGCGGGTTGCCCCGCATGTCACCAGGTTGGCGGTAGACAGGTGACAAGGAACGCTTGCTCAACGGGCGAGCGACCCCTGTTCACCGTCTACCGTTTCCTGTTTCGTCCGCCCACCTGCACAGGAACCGCTGCCCTCCCTCCCTGTCAATCGCGAATTTCCGTTACAGCTCAGTCGTTTAGCTGTTGCGAATTCGCCTGACCCGCGCGTGGCAATCCCTGCTACGATCCGCGGCCAAATCCCTGACGCCTTAGGAAGAAATGTTTCGTCTCGAACAGCTCGAAATTCACGGCTTCAAGTCGTTTTACGACCCCGCAAAGCTCACTTTCCCCGCCGCGATGACCGCGGTCGTCGGCCCGAACGGCTGCGGCAAGTCGAACATCTGCGACGCGCTCATCTGGGTGCTCGGTGAGAACCGCGCCTCCCACATCCGCGGCGAGACGATGGAAGACGTCATCTTCCAGGGCTCCGCGCGACGCCGCCCGCTCTCGATGGGCGAAGTGACGCTGACCCTCGGCACGCTCAACGGCGACAGCGATCATCCGATGGCCGACGACGGCAAGATCGTCATCCACCGCCGCGTCTTCCGCACGGGCGAGTCGGAGTTCCGCCTGAACGGCAAGCGCGTCCGGATGAAGGACATCTCCGACATCCTCATGGATACCGGCCTCGGCATCCGCAATTACTCGGTGATGGAGCAGGGCAAGATCGATCTGATCCTCTCCAACAAGCCGCAGGACCGCCGCAAGCTCATCGAGGAAGCGGCCGGCATCACGAAGTACAAGACCAAGCGCCGCGCCGCGGAGCTGAAGCTCGAAGAGACGCAGCAGAACCTCCTGCGCATCGACGACACGCTCGTCCGAGGTGACGCGCAATCTGAATTCGCTGAAGCGCCAGGCGTCGAAGGCGCGGCGGCACAAAGAGCTCGCCGATCAGCTTTCGACCGCGAAACGCTCGCTGTACAAAGGCCGCATCGTCTTCGCGCAGACCGAAGAAGAAGCCGCCAACGCCGGACGTCGCCGACTCGCAGACGCGCGAAGCCGAGCTCGCGGCACAGCTCGCGACCGACGAGGCCGAGCTCTCCGAAACGCGCACGGTGCACACGGACCGTTCGCATCGCGCCTCGAAGGTCCGCGAAGAGATCGCCGGACTCTCCGGCGACGTCGAGCGCCTCCGCTCGTTCCTCCAGCAATCCGAAACGAATCTCGGCGATCTCGTGCAGCGTATCGATGGACGCACGCGCGCAGATCGCGACGCTCGAAACCGAGGGCGCCGAGCAGCAGGCATCACTCGACGAGAAGACGCAGCAGCTCGAGACCGCGCGCGCGGAGCGCAATCGCTTCCGCGAAGTCGCCGATCAGGTCGAGCGCGATCGCGCCGAAAAGGGCGACGCCGTCCGCCAGCACGAGAAGGCGCTGGCGGATTCGCGCGAGTCGCTCATGCGCACCATCGCCAAGATCTCCGAGGCGCGCAATCAAGTGCACCAGATCGAGATCGCGGTTGAGAAGTGCGAGTTCTATCTGTCGAAGCTGACGGAAGGCGCGCGCAAGGCCGCCGAAAGCCGCGACGGCGCACTCGCGCAGATGTACGAGTGGGAGCAGTCGGTGCGCGACGCCGAGCAGGCGCTCATCAACGCACAGCAGATCGCGCGCGAAGCGATCGAACGCCGCGATGAGCTGGTCGTCGCGCCGCGAGTCGACGCGCGAATCGCTCTCCGCATCACGCGACCGCGTGTCGCAGACGACGTACAAGATCGACTCACTGCGCACGCTACTCGTTTCACTCGAAGCGCAGGACGAAGATGTGCGCCGCGCGATCCTCGAGCTGATCCCGAATGCCGTCGCCGCCGCGGAGTCGGTGCGGGCGGCGCAGGGATTCGAAGCTGCACTCGACACGCTCCTGCGCGAGGTTTCAAAGGCCGTCGTCGTCGAGACGAAAGACGTCGCGTCGGAAGCCATCCGCCGTCTTCGGGAGCGCGGCGCGGGGCGCGGCGCGTTCATCACGCTCGATTTTCAACCCGCGGGCGAAGGCTCGCGACGCGGCGACGCGGCGCATTCGGTCGTCGGTGAAGGTCCGGTCGCGGACGCGGTACGTCATGCGATCCCCGAGGCCTACATCGTCGGCTCGCTTGGCGAGGCGATGCAGCGCGCGACGGAACGCCCGAGCGCGACGTTCGTGACGCTCGACGGTGACGTCGTGCGAGGACCTCTCGTCGTCGGCGGCAAGACCGAAGGTGCCACGCCCGGCGTCTTCTCGATCAAGCGCGAAATCGCCGATCTCGAAGCGCTCCTCGGCAGCGAAGAAACGCGCGCCAGCGGAATCGCCTCGGAGCTGCAGTCGATCGACGAAGAGCTGCGCACCGCCGACGACGCGCGGATCATCGCCGAAGAGCGCTCGCGCACGTCCGAACACGATCTCCGCGAGCGCCGCAATCAGCGCGAGCGCGCCGGCGCGGAACTGCAGCGCTACGAGAAGGACCTCGCGGTCGCGTCGGAAGAGCAGACGCTATACGCCGAGGAGAAGGAACAGCTCCTCGGCCGCAAGAACACGGCGATCGGCGAAGTCGATCAGCTTCAGGCGCGCGAGCAGGAACTGCACGAGCTCATTCGCACGCACGAGGAACAGCTCGCGGCGTCGCGCGTGAGCTTCGAACAGATCACGGAAGTGGCGTCGAAGGCGCGCGTCGACGTCGAGAGCGCAACCGGCAACGTCAACGCCGTCGCCCGCGAGCACGAGAATCTCTCGCGCATCGTCATCTCTCTCGGCGCTCGCGCCACGCAGTTGCAGCAGGAGATCGAAACGCTCGTCCGCCGTCAGCAGGAGACGGAAGTCGCCGTCGAACGCTCGCGCGGACAGCTCGACGAGTCGCTCGGCAAGTTGCACGAGCTCTCCGAAATGCGCGTCGCGCTCGAGGCCGAGGTCGCGGATCTCGATGTGCGCGTGCAGGAGCTGGGAACGCGAGCCGTCAACTCGCGCGAGAGCTGGAACACGGCCAAGGACGCGCTGTTCGAGTCCGAGCGCCGCGTCGACCGCGCGAAGTCGGCGTTCGATCTTCTGCGCGAACAGATCTCGCTCGACCTGCACGCCGGCATCGACGCGCTCGCGGACGTCGAGCCGCCGGCCGACGACGAGGCGCGCGGCGCGCTGGAATCGGAAGTCGCGAAGCTGAGCGATTCCCTGGAGAAGATCGGCCCGGTGAACGTGCTGGCGATCGAGGAGCATCAGGAGCTGGAGACGCGCGAGTCGTTCCTACGCACGCAGCGCGACGATCTCGTGCAGTCGATCGAATCGCTGCGACAGACGATCCGCAAGATCAATCTGACGTCACGCGAACTGTTCCGCGAGGCGTTCAACATGGTGAACACGTCGTTCACCGAGATCTTCACGTCGCTCTTCGGCGGCGGCACGGCACGCATGCAGCTCCTCGACGAAGAGGACGTTCTCGAGAGCGGCATCGAGCTCGTGGCGCAGCCCCCCGGCAAGAAGAATCAATCGATCGCCCTGCTCTCCGGCGGCGAGCGCGCGCTGACAGCGATCGCGCTGCTCTTCGCGATCTTCCGCTACAAGCCCTCGCCCTTCTGCATCCTCGACGAGGTCGACGCACCACTCGACGAAGTGAACACGGAACGCTTCGTCCGCCTCGTGCGCGACTTCTCCCGCGACACGCAGTTCATCGTGATCACACACTCACGCCGAACGATGGAAGCCGCGGACGTGCTGTACGGCGTGACGATGGAAGAAGCGGGCTGCTCGCGACTGGTGTCGGTGAATTTCGCGGAAATGGAAGGGTAGGTCGGCACGGCCGGCAGCGTGGGTTGCCCAAGGCTTGTTGGACGTGCGGGTGGTACGAGGCATGGACCGCGCAGTTTGCACACATTTGTGTCATCCCGAGCGTAGCGAGGGACCTGGGTGGGCAGGCGGCGCGCGTAACGCGCCTCATGACATGAGCCCTCAAAATCGCCGCTGATCTCACGAGCATCGCGCCGCCCCTCCGCCCAGGTCCCTCGCTCGACGCTCGGGATGACAGGGAAGCGTTACGCCGACTTCGCGATCATCGGCACAACCACCACGTCGCCGTTCGGCTGCGTGACGAGGCGCATCACGGCGGTGTCGCTGAAATCGGCGAGCTTCGATTCGGAGCCGCAGCGGCGGCAGGGACCGGTGGCCGGCTCCGCGCCCATCGGCACGAAATGGAAGCGTTCTTTGCGGCAGGAATCGCAAAGTTCGCGAAGGACGTCGTAGCTGATGAGGGAGAGGCGGTTCTTCGGCATGCGGCGCGGAGTGTAGAGATAACTGCCGAGGCCGTGTGTGAGCGGGATCACGTCCAGAGTGCGGAGAGCCGAAGCTCGATGGCTTCGAAGGGCTCGGCACGGACGATCTCGTCGCCTTCGTGAACGGCGATGAGGGACCAGTGACCCTCGACGAGACGATAGACCTCTAAACCGCGCTCGATTGGATCGAGCATCCATGCGTGACCGACACCATGCGTCGCATACCGCGGCAGCTTGCGAATGCGATCGAGACGTTTGGTGGACGGTGAAACCACTTCGCAGATCCAGTCGGGAGCAACGTTCCAGTGTTCGTCGAGCGGCGGTTCCGGCACACGCTCGCGTCTGAATCCAGCCGTCTCGGGCACGAATATGTCGGCTCCCAAGTGCAGTTCCGGCCGAAAGTAGATCCACCATTCCCCATCGTCGTAGTCACGAGATACTACGCGGCTGAAGATCCTGTTCGCGGCGCGATTGTGGCGCGCATCAAGATGCGGCGAGACGATCAGCTCGCCGTCGATGATCTCCGCCGTCAAGATCTCGGGAACCTTTAAGAACTCCTCATAGACGGTCACGACCAAATTCTACGCGCGGAACGACCGCACGGACCGTCGCCCAGGCCACCACCAGACCGATCGAGGCGCTGGCGATGACGTCGCTGGACCAGTGGCGGAAGGCGAGCATGCGCGAGAGGCCGATGCCGGTGGCGAGCAGGAACGCGATCGCGCGGAGCGGCAGATTGCGTGAGGCGAAGATGAGGACGCCGGCGAGGGCGAAGGCGCCGACGGTGTGGCCGCTGGGGAACGAGGTCGACGAGCCGGGTGCGTAGTGCGACGGTCCGAGCCAGAGCTCGGGGCGGGCGCGGCCGACGAGGTGTTTGACGATCTGCGCGAGGATGCCCGCGCCGAGGCCGGCGAGAGCCATGGCGATCGCATAGGTGATCCAGCGCCGTTCGACGTAGGCGATGCCGGCGACGAGGAAGAAGACGACGAGCATCACGGGATTCATCCCGCCGCCGAGGCGATTGAGAATGCGGATCACGTCCTCGGTGGTCTCCGATTGGATTCCTTCAGCCCACGCGAGCAGCGGCGCGTCGAGAACGAGCCAGGCGAACGCCGTCGCGGCCGCGCCGGCGAGGAGTCCGAGCGCGGCCTTGCGAAGGATCGTGCGATCGATACGCATCGCGCGCAGTTGCGCGAGCGGCTCACGCGGATCGGCGGTGGGCTCCGCGCTCTGCACGATGGCGAGGAGCAGCAGACCGGCGATGCACCAGAAGACCGCGTCCCACGATGGTGCTTCGCGTCCGAGGAACGAGAGTTCGTCGACGGCGAACGAATCGTGAAGCCAGAGACGATTCACCGACACGATCGGCGACGGCCAGAACACCGAAAGAATCAGCAGCGTCGCGAACGCCGCGGCGGCGTAGCGGCGCTTACTTTCGAGGGTCACGCAGAGCCGTTTCCTTTCGATAGACGTCGAACCACTTGCCGATCAGGCGCAGCTCGTCGACGCGCTCGTAGCGACTGAGGACGTCGGAGACCTGCTCCGCGTCTTTTCTTCGCGCCACGATCACTTGCGGATCGATGGCGCGCAGCTCATCGGCATCGACGAGTGCGGCGCGCCAGAGAGCGGGATCCATCCCACGTACCCAGAGATGCGGACAGACGTACAGCGCGACGTTCTCCGGCGCGACGCGCTGCTCTGCTATCTGTTCTTGCAAGGCACGCACGAGCGGACGCGTCGACGCCAGCTCATTTGCGAGAGGCACGAGCACGATCGCCGCATAGGCAAGCGCGACGACGGGCACGAAACCGGTGGCGAGCGTCGAGGTCTGCAGCGTTCCACGCAGCGTGACAATGATGGCGACGATCGACGCGACGAGCAGGACGACGAACAGCATGCGGACGTCGAACCTCGCGACGAGCGCTCCGTCCTCCCCTTTGATCTGCGACGGCTTCACGACGAGACCGGCGATCCCGATCAGCGCGAAGAGCGCGAGCATGACCAGATTGGCGCGTCGTCCCCAGGCATCGTCGACTTCGACAAACTGACCGACGAGCAACGCCACTGCCGGCAGCATGGCGATCATGTAGACGTCGAGCTTCGACGAAAGCAGCGTGTACGGAACGAGCACGGCCAGCATCCAGCTCACCGCGAATTTCGCCTTGTCGTCGTTGCGCCGGTACGCGGCGACGATCGCGGCGACGGCGAGGAAAAACCACGGCAACAGAGTGAGCGGAGCGCGCACGAGATAGAACCACGGCGGCGACTTGTGGACCCACGCGCCGACCGCGCGGCCGACGGTCTGCTTGTAGAAAATCTCCCGCCAGAACGGTTCGCCGCCGATGAGCAGCGCCGGGACGAGCCAGAGCAGCGGAATCACGATCATCGGCAGGATGGCCAGCGCATCGCGTCCGCGCGGCCTGCGCCGCAATCGAATCGATTCGAACGCGAAGAGCGCCAGCGTGATCACCGGCGCCATCGGTCCCTTCACGAGAAACGCGATTCCCGTCGCGATCCCCGCGGTCACTGGCAAACCCTGCTCGCGGCGGATGAAGTACGCGCTGAGGGCGAGGAGCGCGGCGAACGCGACGTCCATCCGCGCGGTCTGCGCCGATCCCCACATTAGAAGAGACGTGCCGCAGACGAATGCGGCCATCGTTCCGCCCATTCGCTTCATGAGCAGCAGGAGAAGACGCGAATGCGATTAGCGACGGCAGCACGAACGGCCAGATCGAATAGACGCCGAACGGGTAGGTAAGCAGATCGATGAGCCAGAAGTGCAGCGGCGGCTTGTGCGTGAACGGCGAGCCTTCGAGCGTCGGCAGAATGAACGAGCCGGTGCGCATCTCGCGCACGACCTGGCTGTACTTCGTTTCGTCGCCGACATAGAGCTCGCGCTGGAGCGGCGAGAGGCAGACGGAGAAAAGAACGATCGCGAGGGCGATCGAAGCGCGGCGCATTGCGCGAATTGTAGCCCGCGCGGTGACGTAAATCGCAATCCGTCAGTCACTTGCGTGCCAGTCCGAAAGCGCCGCCCGTTGGCAAGCGGAGTGCTAGAATCTTGGCCCAGTGGATTGGTACTTCTAAGGAGGACAATCGATGTCGAATTCTGCCGCTGACCTTCAACACAATCTCGCCGGCGAAGATCCTGAATTCCAGCAGTGGGCCGAAGAGCACCGCCAGTGTGAAAATCGACTGAACGAGCTCACCGCCAAGCACGAAATCACGACCGAAGAAGAGTTCGAAGAGAAGACGTTGAAGAAGCGGAAGCTCCATCTGAAGGATCAGATGGCGGAACGGATTCGAAGTTACGAGTCGGCGCACGCCGTCGCGTAGCGCGGAATGAAAACGCCCCTCTCTTCTGCAAAGGAGAGAGCCACTCGGGTGAGGAGACGGTTCCTCGCTCCATACACGACTTCCTCACCCTTGCCCACTCCCCGCCGCGATTCGCAACGGGGAGTGGGAACTGCACTTCCCTGAGGTACTCGAAGCGATGCCGTTACGTTTTGCACCGGAGGGGTGGATCTTCATCATCCCGACGATCATCCTGGCGGCGGTCGCGCTGCTGGTGCAGTTGTATGCGCCGGCGATCCTCTTCTCGGCACTCGCCGCATTTCTGCTGAACTTCTTCCGCGATCCGCGCCGCACCGGCTCCGCCCGCCACGTCGACGTTCTCTCGCCCGCCGACGGCACCGTCGTGCTGATCAAGGACATCCCCGACGGCGAGGTCTGGGCCGGCCTCACGAAGCAGGTCAGCATCTTCATGTCGGTGTTCGACGTCCACGTGAACCGCTCGCCGATCACGGGCAAGATCGTTCATTACCGCTACTCGCCAGGCAAGAAGACCCCGGCGATGTCGCACAAGTCGTCGACCGACAACGAGCAGAACCTCGTCGTGATGACCGACTCCCGCGGCGCGACGCTGGCCTTCAAGCAGATCGCCGGTCTCCTGGCGCGGCGGATCGTCTTCGACAAAAACGAAGGTGACGAAGTGGCGCGTGGCGAGCGCGTCGGCATGATCAAGTTCGGTTCACGCGTCGATGTCTTCTTCCCGCCGCAGGCGGCATTGCTCGTGAAAGTCGGAGACAAGGCGAGAGTCGGATTGACCGTCATCGCGGAGATCCCGGAGTGAAACGATGAAGCCCGTACGCCCAGAACTTCCGCCGCGGGGTCTTCGTCATCCCGACCTCGCTCACGATCCTCAACATCTTCTTCGGCTTCCGCTCGATCCTCTACGCGACGCGCGGCATCGAGGCGATGACGCTCGACAATGTCAGCGCGGCCGCCGATTTCTTTCAGACCGCCTGTCTCTCGCTGCTGATCGCCGCGGTATTCGACACGTTCGACGGCCTCATCGCCCGCCAGCTCAACGCCACGAGCGAGTTCGGCAAGGAGTACGACTCGCTCGCCGACGTCGTGACGTTCGGCGCCGCCCCGGCGGTCCTCGTCTACGCCTGGGGTCTGCACATCTTCGAACGCCTCGGCGGCGGCATCGCCTTCCTCTTCCTCGCCGCCGTTTCGCTTCGCCTGGCGCGCTTCAACGTGCAGACCGGCAAGACCGATTACCGCTGGTTCGTCGGACTTCCCAGTCCCGCCGGCGCGCTGACGCTGGCGGCGATGATCTTCTACGCGCCCGCGCCCGTGACCGACCGCCGCTTCGCGGTGATCGTGATGATCCTCACGGCCGCCACCGCCTTCGCGATGGTCTCGCCGATTCGTTATCGCAGCCAGAAGGGCCTCTCGATGCAGAAGGAGCGTCCGCTGCGCTATTTCCTCGCGCTCGCGGCAATCCTCGCGGTCGGCTTCCGCTTCCCGCGCGAGCTCTGGCTCACCGGAGCGATTTTCTATCTCGTGTCGGGGCCGCTGGTGAAGTTGTGGTCGATCGCGTTCCCGGGGCGGGGGACGGAGGCTCAGCGGCACCCAGGCTCACAGAGGAACCGCCACCACCCGACACACCCAACGTCGCTCCCTCTGAGCCCGTGATCCTTTGAGCCTATAAGCCCATCCGTCGTGGTAAAACCCGCCCACCATGCCTCACCCAAAATCGCCGAACGGCTATCGCCTCGGCATCGTCAATCCGCTCACGCTCGTCGGTGAAGAGATCAAGATTCTCCTGCGCGATCGCGAATTTCCTTTTGCCAAGATCGCACTGCTCGATTCATCTGGAGAAGCAGCTGGCGCGCTGACGGAAGTGGCCAATCAGCCGGCCGTCGTCGCGCCGGTGGCGCAGGAAGGGCTCGACGATCTCGACGTCGTGTTCTTCTGCGGTCCCGCGTCCGCGAATCGCGACTGGATCGCGCGTCATGACGAGGACGACTTCGTGGCCATCGATCTCTCGCAGCCTCCAGCGAGTGAGGACGGCAAGCTCGCCGTCGCCAATCTGAACCTCGATGCAGTCGACGTTCACGACGGCGTGCTCGTGTCGCCGCATCCCGTGGCGATCCCGATCGCGCTCATCCTTCACCAGATCGCCACCGTCTCCGCGATCGAGTCCTGCACCGCCTCGGTCGTACAGCCCGCATCGGAGTACGGCCAGGCCGGCGTCGAAGAGCTCGCCGCGCAGACGATCAACGTCCTCAACATTCAGACCGTGCCGAAGAAGGTGTTCGACCGGCAGCTCGCGTTCAATCTCTATCCCGCGGTCGAGCGCAGCGAGGATCTCATCGTCTCGCAGATCCGCGCGCTCACCGACGCGCGCATGCAGCTCGCGCTCTTCCTCACACAGGGGACGATCTATCACGGCCACACCTTCTCGCTCTTCGTGAAAACGCGCGACGTCGTCGATCTCGCCCGCATCACGAATGCGCTCAAGGCGAATCCCGCGCTCGCGATGCAGGAAGGCGATCAACAGTTCGGCACGATCGACGCCGCCGGCAAGGACGAAGTGCTCATCGCCGAGGTCCGCGCCGATCCCTCGATTCGCGGCGGATTCTGGGTCTGGGCCGTCTGCGATAATCTCCGCCGCGGCGCGGGACTCAATGCCGTGCTGGTAGCAGAGAAAGTCATGTTTGGCAGCAACACGAATTAGTTGTCGGTTCTCCGTTGTCAGTTGTCCGGGATTTCTCGCGATGCTGCACGGACAACCGACAACAGACAACCGACAACCTCGCCGGAGGCGAACATGCAGGATTTCTACGAACCCAAAGTCGGCGACATGGCTCCCGACTTCCAGCTTCCATCCACCCGCGGCAAGGACGTGACGCTCAAGGAGCATCGCGGGAAGGACGTGATCCTTTACTTCTATCCGAAGGACGACACGCCCGGATGCACCGCCGAGGCCTGCTCGTTCCGCGATCACGAATCGGATCTCACGAAAGAGCACGCCGTCGTCCTCGGCGTGTCGACGGATCCGATTGCCAGCCATGAGAAGTTCCAGGGCAAATACAACCTGAACTTCCCGCTCCTCTCCGACCCGACCGCCGACATCGCCAAAATGTACGGCGTGTGGAAAGAGAAGAACATGTACGGCCGCCGCACCTGGGGCGTGGCCCGCACCACGTTCTGGATCGGCGCTGACGGCCGCATCCGCAAGATCTACAAGAAGGTCGATACCGCGAAACACGCGGAAGACATCCTGGTGGACTTACGCGCGGCGCGGAAGAAGTAGTGTAGCGACGGCCGCCTCGGCCGTCGGGCTCTCGCGAGGCATTGGCAACCGAGACCCGCAATCCGCAAGCGCCTCGCCAGCGCTCGACGGCCGAGGGCGGCCGTCGCTACACAGAAGCGCGCACCCGAAACGCGCGCAATCGCCGGCACGCCTCTTCCAACGCGGCGAAATCTTTCGCGAAGCAGAAGCGGAGCAGGCGGTCGCCGCGATCGCTCGCATAAAACGATGGCCCGGGAACGGATGCGACGCCCGCCTCTTCGATGAGCGCCATCGCCGCTTCGCGCGAATCGGCGAATCCGTCGGGGATCTCGGCGAGCATGTAGTACGCGCCTTGCGGGACGAACGGACGGAAGCCCGCCTTCGCGCAGCGCATCGGCGCAGCAGTCGCGCTTCTTCTCGTAGTCGGACGCGAGATTGCGGTAGTACTCCTCGCCGATCTCGAGCGCGCGGGCGATGCCCCATTGCAGCGGCGTCGGCGCGCAGACGTAGAAGAGATCGTTCACGAGCCCGATCGACGCGGCGACGCGCTTGTCCGCGGCGACGTAACCGATGCGCCAGCCGGTGACCGAGAAGGTCTTCGAGAAGCCGCTGATCGTGATCGTGATGTCGCGGTCGACGGATGCCATCGAGATGTGCCGTTTGCCGTCGTACACGATGTATTCGTAGATCTCGTCGGTGTAGCACCAGGCGTTGAACTCGCGGCAGAGCGCGGCGATCTTCTCGAGCTCCTCGCGCGTGAAGACCTTGCCGCAGGGATTGCACGGCGTGCAGACGACGATGCCGCGCGTTTTCGGACCGAACGCGGCGCGGAGCATGTCGAAGTCGATCGACCAGTCGGGAAGCTGCAGCGGAACGAACTTTGTGTCGATGCCGAGAACCTTCAGCGTGTTGAGGTGATAGCCGTAGTAAGGCTCGAAGAGGATCACTTCATCGCCCGGATTCAGCGTTGCCATCGCCGCGGTGGCGAAGCCGCCCGTCGAACCGACCGTCACGACGATCTCGTTCGCGGGATCGACATGGAATCCGTTGAAACGCTCGATCTTCGCGGCGATGCGCTCGCGCAGGAGATCGATGCCTTCGAATTTCGAGTACGTCGCCTGCGACGATTGAATCGCTTCGCATGCTCCATCGACGAGCTCGGGAATCGTCGGCAGATCGCAGATGCCCTGGCCGAGGTTGATGCCGCCGACGCGCTCGCATTCGCGCGACATGCGGCGGATGTCGGACTGCACCAGTCCGCGCAGACGATCGCTGATCTGATTCATGGACGTAGTGTAGCGTGACGAAGACGTTGGCCGCTGCCGGCCGGACGTCTGCCGACGCTAAGCGCTTTGTTTTCAGCGCGGAATACTCAGCCGTAGTCGGCACCTCCGCTGCAATGAGACCCTGCGACGCAATGCTTCGCGAAAGGAACCAACGTCCGTGAGATTCTCCAAACTGCTCCTCCTCGCCACTCTCGCCTGTCTCGCTGCGATTCCCGCAATGGCGCAGGTCAACGACACGTACGTCATCGCCGCCGCGGCGAATCAGCGCGGTGGTTTCGGCTCGCACTGGATGACGCGCTTCAGCGTGTTCAATCCGCACCTCGACTACAAGCTCACCGTCAGCATCACGTACCTGCCGACCGGCGGAAAGAAGGGGATCGAGGAGCTGGTCGACATTCCGGCGAACTCGCTGGCCTACTCCGACAACCTGCTCGACGATCTCTACAACGTCGAAGGAGGAGGCGCGCTGCTCGTCGCCGCATTCGCCGAGGACAACCCCGGCGTGCCGAACACGGTGCTGGCGCGATCGTTCCTCGTCATCTCCGACACGTTCAACAACCTGCCGACCGGCACGTACGGTCAGACGATTCCCGGCGTCTGGGCGGGACTGCAAGACTACGATTTCGACGGCATCAGCGCGATCGCGCATGGCGTCCGCAACATCCAGAGCCAAGGCTGGCGCACGAACGTCGGCGCCGCGAACCTCGGGCGCTGTTCGGTGACGGTGCTCATCAACGTCTACGACGCAAACGGCCACAAGGTGCTCAATCAGGCGCCGCTCGTCGTTCCGCCCCTCGGACACATTCAGGACAGCCTGCCGGTCACCATCGACTCCGGTACCGTCGAGTTCTTCGTCGACGATCCTTGCTCGAACGACAACAACCTCTACGCGGTCGTTTTCCCTTACGTGTCGACGATCGATCAGCTCTCTGGCGACCCCACGTATCAGGTCCCGACGCTCCTCGCCTCGCCGAGCGTTCTTTATTCGAAGGGCGCGCAAACACAGGCCGCCGTGGAGACGACGTCGATCGGCAAGAAGATCGACACGACCTACGCCCGCACCGTCCGCGAGCAGGTCGAGCGCCGCGGCAAAGCGCGATTGCAGCGGACCGTGCAGGGCTGGCAGATCGTGCGATGACGTTCCAGTAGGCAGTTGGCAGTACGCTGCACAACAAACTGTCATCCCGAGCGTCGAGCGAGGGACCTGGGGGTGGGGCGGCACGATGCTTGAGCTTCGCGCCACCGCCCGCCCAGGTCCCTCGCTACGCTCGGGATGACATGCGTTTCACCTCGCTCCTGCCTACCGCCAACTGCAAACTGCCTACTCGTGAGGGATAGAATCCCGGCGCATGGCTGCCGCAATCCTTCAGACCGCCCTCCCCTTCCCTCTCGCACGTCGCGGCAAGGTTCGCGATGTCTATGACCTCGGCGATCGGTATCTGTTCGTTGCCACCGATCGCATCTCCGCGTTCGATGTCGTGCTCTCGCCCGGTATCCCGGACAAGGGAACGATCCTCACGCAGATCTCGAATTTTTGGTTCAGCCGTTTCTCGCACATCGAGAACCATCTGCTCGAGACCGACTTCGAGCGCTTCCCCGATGACATTCGCCGCCACGAGGAACTGCGCGGACGCAGCGTGATCGTGAAGAAGTGTCAGGTCGTGCCGGTCGAGTGCGTGGCGCGCGGCTATCTCGTCGGATCGGGATTGAAGGAGTACAAAGAAACGGGAAAGGTCTGCGGCATCGAGTTGGAGAAGGGCCTCACGACCGCGAGTCAAGTTGCCGACGCCGATCTTCACACCGGCGACGAAGGAAGAGACCGGACACGACATCAACATCTCCTTCGAGCAGATGGCGGAGATCGTCGGTGAAGACCTGGCGATGGAGCTGCGCGATCTCACGTTGTCGATCTACGAACAGGCCGCGGAATACGCGCGCACGCGCGGGATTATCATCGCGGACACGAAGTTCGAGTTCGGACTGATGGACGAGCGCATCATCTGGATCGATGAAGCGCTCACACCCGATTCCTCGCGTTTCTGGCCCGCGGATGGCTACGTCGTCGGCAAGAATCCGCCGTCGTTCGACAAGCAGTTCGTGCGCGATTGGCTGGAGACGACGGGCTGGGACAAGAACCCGCCAGCACCGGAGCTTCCCGCGGATGTCGTCGAGAAAACGCGCGAGAAGTATCTCGATGCTTATCGCGTCTTGACGGGGGAAGCGCTACAGGTGTGAGGCAAGCGAGCGCTGAGGGTCGTGAGACCGCTTGGACGCTTCCTTGAACCGTACCGGGAGGCGCGTAGCCTAGCACAACATTTGGTAGAAGCGCCACTACTGGTCAACTTCATGCAACGTCGCACAATCTTTTTCGTTCTGGGCGGACTGCTGATCGCGGGTGCGATCGCGGTCACAAGTGGTTTTATCGTCTGGAAGATGGCCAAACGAGCGGTGATCGAGCAGGTCTTCACCCCCGAGGAGAAGACGCTCGACCTGACCACGCTCGTCACGCAGGTGCGCGAGCTTCAGCGCCTGGAAACGGCATCGATGCACGTGATGCACATCGGCCGCGTGACGCAGTCGTACAAGATGGTTCCGGACGCGCTCGCCGGCGACGAGATCACGTTTCTCGCCGAGGGCGATGTCATCGCCGGAATGGACCTCGCGCGTCTGCAACCACAGGATGTCTGGCGCTCGCCGGATGGCGTGCTCAACGTGCGACTGCCACCGCCACAGATCCTCGTCACGCGTGTCGACAATCAACGGTCGCGCGTGCTGAATCGCAAAACCGGCGCACTACGCCGCGCCGACGTCGATCTCGAAACCCGCGCCAGACAGAACGCGGAGATCAACATCCGGCGCGAAGCGCTGAAGCGCGGAATTCTCCTCACCGCATCGCAAAGCGGCGAGAAGAAGATGGCGGAGCTGCTCCATACGTTTGGGTTTGAGAAGGTGCGGTTCGTCGTGGCGGGCGGCGCGGTGCCGAACACGGAACGATGAACACGGAACACGGAACGGGACCTCTCGCAAGATTGGTCCTTCGTCCTTGAAGATGAAAGGGCTCCCGCTAGCGAGAGACTACGTTCCGTGTTCCGTGTTCATCGTTCCGTGTTCCTCAACACTTCCTTCGCCACGCTGATCGCTCGTCGCAGTGCCGCGCTCTTGTTCTCCGTCTCAACGTACTCCGTCGCGGGATCGGAATCGAAGACGATTCCCGCGCCGGCTTGCACGTAGGCGCGATCGTTGGCGAGAGTGATCGTGCGGATGGTGATGCAGGAGTCGAGGTTGCCGTTGAAGCCGAAGTAGGCGACGGCTCCGGCGTAGGGGCCGCGGCGGCTCGTTTCGAAGCGGTCGATGAGCTCCATCGCGCGGATCTTCGGTGCGCCGCTGACGGTGCCCGCCGGGAAAGCAGGAGAGAAAAGCATCGACCGCGCTGTGATCGTCGCGCAGCGTCCCGTGCACATCGGTCACGAGGTGCATGACGTGGCTGTAGCGCTCGACGTGGCAGATAGTCGGTGACGTCGACGGAGCCGGTGGCGCTGACGCGGCCGACGTCGTTGCGTCCGAGGTCGACGAGCATGAGGTGCTCGGCGTTCTCTTTCGGATCGGCGAGGAGCGCGGCTTCGAAACGCGAGATCTTCGTCGTGCGACGCGCCGCGCGGACGCGTGCCGGCGATCGGTCGAGTCTCGACGGTGCCATTGGTCACGCGCACCAGCATCTCCGGCGACGCGCCGACGAGCGTGCACTCGTTCGTGCGCAGAAGGAACATGTAGGGCGAAGGATTGATCGAGCGGAGCGCGCGATAGAGCGTCAGCGCTTCGTGCGTCGGGTAGTCCGTCTCCCAGCGCTGGGAAAGCACGATCTGGAAAATCTCGCCGGCCGCGATCTCTTCCTTGGCGTCGCGGATCATCTGTTCGATACGACGCGCGCGAATGCGTGGAGGTGAACGCCGCGGGCTCGACGTCGCGGGGAAACGCGATCGGTTCGGCGCTGGCGTTGCGCAGTCGCGCGACGGCGTTGTCGAGTCGACGATTCGCATCCGCGAGCGTTCCGTCCTTGAACACGTTGGCCACGACGTAAAGGCGCTGCTGCACGTGATCGAAGACGACGACGTTGTCGAAGAAGAGCAGCTTCGCGTCGGGAATGCCGAGGTCGTCGTGATGCATGATCGGGAATCCGCTCGGACCAGGAGGCGACGTTGTAGCCGAAGAAGCCGACCGCGCCGCCGAAGAACGGAGGCAGCGACTCTTCGCCATCGACGCGCAGCGGCACGAGCTCTTCGTTGAGGACGCGCACGGGATCGGCGATCGCTGCGTCGAAGCGCAGGCTGCGGCGCGGATCGAAACCGACGAACGAGTAGCGGCCGAGGTTCTCGCCGCGCTCGACGCTTTCGAAGAGGAACGCTTCCTCCCCGTCGCGCGTCAGCGCGTGAAACGCCACGACCGGCGTAAGTGTGTCGGCGCTCATCTCGCGCACGACCGGAATGACATCGAACTCAGGACTCCCTGCAAGTCTCATGGGAACACCTTCATGAAGAGATGATGCTGCCGTACCGCCTGGGCTTCAAGCAAGGCCAGACCTTCGATCCGCTCCTCGGCGATCACATCGCGATGCCCGCCGCCGTACGCTGCCTCGATGTACGTGCGGCAGGCAGGGATGGTCGCGTTCGCGCCGGGCGGCAGCGTGTTGATCACGAGATCGCCGTCGAATTCCGCGAGCGCGTCGAGCGGGAGATCGCCCTTCGACGCCGTGCGGTTGTAGATCGTCGCCGGAATGCCGGCGTCGGCGAGCGCGACGAGCGCCGCGCGCGCCGTGCCACCGGCGCCGATCACCGCCGCCTTCGTTGCCTTCGGAAGAAGCGCGGCGAAGCCGTCGACGTCGGTGTTGTCGGCGACGATGCGTCCTCCGAGATTCACGAGCGTGTTGACGGCGCGCGCGCGTCGCGCGTGCTCACCGAGCTCCGCGCCGCGTTCGATCGCGAAGTCGAAGGCTTCTTCCTTGAACGGCGCGGTGACGCTCAGTCCGCACGGCTCACCGCGCAGAAACGCATCCCTGATCTCGGCAAAGCGATCGATCGAGGCGATCGTGTACGCGGCGGGAACATTCTTCTCGCGAAAGAGTCGATTGTGGATCACCGGTGAGAGGCTGTGCCCCGCGGGATTGCCGACGACGGCGAAAACGCGGTCGGCGTGCAGCGGTCCGCGGCCGAAGATCTCCAGCGCGCGCTCGAGCGTGAGCTGCCCCGGCGCGGCGACGTTCGTCGCGGCGACGAAGGTGAATTCCGCGCCTTTGAAGGGCGCGAGGATGCGCGAGTAGAGACCGTGCTCACCCATGCCTATTACAGTTGGCGGTTGGCGGTTGGCGGTTGGCGGGAGCAAAGCCAAAAGCCGTTCGTTGTCGGCGAAGTTCTTCGGCGTCGCGGCGAGCTTGGTATGCGCACAGTTACGTGCGCGCATCGCTTTCATGATGCGCTCGACATCGCGCACGCCTTCGTAGTCGTGATGCGAAAGCACGGTCCGCTCCGGCGCGACGACCTCGACTCCTTCGCGCCATTCGACGTCGACGAGGTCAATGCCTGCTTCGATCGCGCGCGCGACGACGCCCCGCGCGATGTGCTGGCCGCGATACGTGAGGATGATCGGCTTGCTGGTCGCAGCGCGAATTCCGTGCAGGTCATTCGAGGCGAAACGCTCGGCACGCACTTCGATGAGGTCGTGCTCGCGGCGCACGGCGCGAATCGCTTCGATCGCGCGCTCCGCCGTCTCTTCGTAGATCGTGACGACGAGCTTCACGGCAGGAGCATCTCCATCCGTTCGCGCGCCGCCGTCGCGCGGCGCGCATCGCCGGCGCGCGTCCACATGCCCTGCAGGTTCGCCAGAACGCGCAGCAGCGTCTCGCGTCCGCTCCAGGCGCGCAGATGTTCCGGCAGCAATTGCGATGTGCCGCCCGCTCTCCGCAACAGTTCCGCGATCTCGCTCATCGTCAGCGTCGCGCCGCCCTGAAAAGGATCGACGTAGACCTCGTTCAACTCGAATCGGACTTTGACGATGTAGTGCCCCGGCAGTCCGACGCCGAACGCCGTCAGTCCGAGCCGTGAGGCCACGTGCAGAAAGACGATCGAGAGCGCGATCGGCAATCCGATCTTGCGGTCGATGACTTCATTCAAAAACGCGTTGCGCGGATGGTAATAATCGCTGGCGTCGCCTCGATAGCCATCGACGTCGAACATCTCGGCGTGCAGATGTCCGAGCCGAAACACCGGCGGCTCGCCTGCCGCACAGCGTCCATCCACCCGCGCCGCCAGCGCATCGAGCTCGTCGAGGTAATCCTGCACGTTCATGCGCGGATACTCTTCGAGCGCGACGAGCAGCGCCCCGCGCGCGAGGTTGTCGTTCGTAATCTCTCCCGCGGCAAATTCTCTGAATTGACGCCGGGCCTCGGCGGGATGGATGAGCATCGTTCAGTAGGCAGTTTGCAGTATGCAGTATGCAGGAGACCCACATCCGTGCGAGAAAACAGCTCCTGCCGGCTGCCTACTGCATACTGCCCACTCCGATGAAGACCGAACGCACCGAGGCGATCATCCTGCACACGGTACCCGTGCGGGAGCGGGACAAGATGGTCGTGTTTCTCACGCCCGATCATGGCAAGCGCAAGGGGTGGGCGTACGGCGCGCGTGCGATCCGGAGCCGCTTCGGGGCGGGGCTGGAGCCGCTGGCGAAGGTGCGGATCGGGTACATCGAGCGCGAGGCCGAGGATGTCGTGCGCATCGAGTCGATCGATCTCATTCGCTCGCTGTTTCCCGCGCAGCAGAATCTCGTCAGCAGCGTGGCAGCGACCTTCATCGCCGAGATGGTCGATACGTTCGCGCCGGAGAATGATCCGGCGGAGCTGATGTATCGCCTCCTCGATCGCACGACCGAGGCGCTGCTCGAAGGCTCACCGCCGCTGCCGGTCGTGACGTACGCGGAGATCTGGACGCTCCGTCTCGCGGGCATCTTCCCCTCGGTGCGCAATTGCATGGATTGCGGGACGCCCCTCGGCCGTCCATTGCGTTTCGATGCGCAACGCGAAGGCTTCATCTGCGACGCTTGCGGCGGCCGCGACGCGTTCGTGGTGCCGAACGACGTCGCCGACGTCATCGATGCAATCGGACGTTTCCCCGTCGCCGAAATCGCATCGCGCGCAACCGCGACCGAGGTGCTGATGGAAGCGCGCTCGCTGGCGGGAACGGTGCGGCGGAACTTCCTCGGGCACGAGTTGAAGTCGTTCGAGGTGCTGGCGAGCGTAATGCGGTGAGCTCCCTGTCGGATAATGCGCGCATGCGCAAACTGTTCTTCGTCCTGCTGCTCCTCGCCGCTTCGACGCTCGTCGCCGACGAGGTGAAGTCGATCAACGCCATGCTCGATGGCTGGCACGATGCGGCGGCGAAGGCGGACGAGGCGCGATACTTCGGGGCGATGACGAGCGAGTTCGTGTTCCTCGGCACGGATGCGACCGAGCGCTGGGATCGCGCGTCGTTCCGCGAGTTCGCGCATCCCTACTTCGCGAAGGGAACGGCGTGGACGTTCACGCCGCACGATCGTCACGTGATCCTCTCGCCGCGCGGCGATGTGGCCTGGTTCGACGAGAAGCTCGACAGCGCATCGTACGGCGAGTGTCGCGGCAGCGGCGTCGTTCGCCGCGATGGGAAGACGTGGAAGATCGCGCACTACAACCTGACGATTCCGATTCCCAACGATCTGGCGAAAGCGGTCGTGGGGATGATCCGCGAGAAGAAGTAACGGAGCGCAGCCTTCCAGGCTGCCGGTCCGCAGGCTTCCAGGCGGCAGCCCTCACTACCGCCTGGAAGGCGGAGGACCGGCAGGCTTGAAGCCTGCGCTCCACGTCAGCATCACGTCCGCGAGCTCCTGCTCTTTCCCGACGAAGCCGTGGTTGGCTTCGGCCAGGATCGCGAGCTCGAAGTTGGGTTTCGCGCCGAGGGCTTCGGCGGTGACCGAGACGCAGGCAGAGACGTCGCCGTAGCAGTATTCGTCGTTCTCGCCCCAGACCGCGAGCGAGGGCTTGCGCACTCCGCGGAGATGGCGGAAGCGCGGCTTGCGTCCGAGGCGGATGCCGCGCATCAGCTCGAGGAAGGGAAAGACGTTGTAGTCGCCATCGGGATTGGCGAGGTCGTAGAACGCGGTCCAGCTCAGCGGCGGAGGGAACGCCAGCGCCTCGGGCATGAGCTCGTCGCCGCGCTTCGCGTTGATCATCGCCTTCGCTTTCTCGAGCGTCGCGTGGAAACGACGGGCGCCGAGGTGTTCGTAGGCCATTCCGGTGTCGTCGCCGCCGCCGAGGAAGATGTAGCGCTTCACGAAATTGCGCTGCTTGTAGTGATCGTAAACGGCGATCTTGTTCGCGCCGGTGGAGTGTCCGATCAGCGTGAGGTCGCGATAGCCGCGGCGGCGTAGCTCGCGCACCGCGCCGTCGATGTCGAACACGCACTCGCGGATGCGCTCGAAGGCCATGCCGCCGCGGCCCGCGCCGAGGCGGCGCATGAGGTAGGAGCCGCGATTGTTGAATGTGAAGAAGGCGATGCCGGCCGCGGCGAAGCGAGCGCCGAGAAGATTCGAGCGATGCGGCTCGAACGAGCCGCCCATGCCGTGCAGGAAGATCGCCGCGCGTGTCGTGCGGCGTTCCGGCGCGTAGAGCAAGCCGGCGAGACTGACATCGTCCGTGGCGCAGAAGCGCACGAGCTGGCAGTACGGTTCGATCAGACCAGTCTTCGCGCGCGGTCGTCCCATCGCCAGAATTTCTCCTTCGTCAGATGCGCGCCGCCGAACCAGAGATCGGGATCGTTGATCGAGATGTCGTCGACTTCGCCGCTGATGACGTTCATCCCCGCGGGTGTGATCGCGAAGAGTGCCTTCGGCGGCTCACCGCCGAGCGTCAGCAGCGGCACACCGCGCCACGCGAGTCCGCGCAGCAAGCGATACATCTCGCCGTCTCCGAATCCGAAGCGCAGCACTTCGGAGTTCATGCGCTCGAAGATGGCGCCGAACGTCGTCGTGCCCGAGGCGACCATTTCCAGCGCGCGCTGCTCGATCGTGCCGAGTCCGTTGTAGACCGAGGGAAAGCGCGACAGGTGCAGCGTCATCCCTTCGCGGAGAAACGGGAAATCACTCCAGTCGCGATCGAGCCAGCGATTGAGCGTCGTCGGATCGGGGGAGATGTAGTCGTTCCAGACTTCGATCGCCAGCTTCGTCATCGCCGGCGTCACCGCGGAACGCGATTCGAACAGCAGCGAAAGCTCGTGATCCTCGTTCTGGCTCAGCGGCGCGGAAGTCCAGACGAGCGAGACACGCGACGCGCGGAAGCGCTGCAGAAGGTACACGAGGTGCACGAGGCAATAGAGATCGTGTTCGAACCAGAGCACGACTTCGGTGTTCTTCGCCGCCTCATCGAGCATCTGCTCCTGCTCGAGAAGTCCCGTGCGCACGCGCAAGAGATCCTGGTCATGTGCCTCGGCAATCGCACGCGCACGCGTTTCGATCCACGCGGGTCCGGGAACGACGGGGCCGCTGACGAGTGACTCGCGATACGCGACATGCTCTCCGGGGATTTGCGTGCGACGGGCGAGAGCCAGGACCGCGTCGCCGTTGTGAATGTGAATCATGGATGCCACCGGAGGCCCAGCCACCATTTCGTATCTCCACGCAGCGGACCGTCGAGGATGCGCGCCGCGCCGAGGGTGAAGTCGAGGCCTGGGAGTTTCAGAATCGGATTCGGATCGGCGTTGAGCTCGATGCGCGCGCCGGCGAGGGAGAACGCCGTTCCGTCGAGGTCATGTCGCTGATAGAACGCGGTGAACGGCATCGACGGTACGCTCGTCTCGATCCGCCAGCCATCGTATCGCTCGCCCGAAAGAATCGCTACCGGCAGCGCAGGATCGAGGATGCGGAGTGCGTAGGATGAGCGCGGCAGAATGGATGAGGCGATCCCGCCGAGCGCGACAGCGTCGCCGCCATCGTGCTGGTATCGCGCGGTGATCCGCAGCGCGCCGCTCTTGTACGCCAGCGAAGCAATGCCGCGGTAGTGCGACTCGTCGAGCTCGACGCGGATCGCTTCGTCGAAACGCGTCGCGCCGGCGAATTGGCGCGTGGCGAAGAGTGCAGTGGCGAACGCGAAGTCGTTGTAGCCGGCGTCGAGCGCGAGGTGGCTTCGGGGGAACTGCCGCTGCCAGTGTGCGCGAAGCTCGATGCCTCGGTCGGGATCGTAGATCGCAGATCGCGGATCGCAGGACGCCGACGCCAGCTCGCGGCTGCGATCTGCGATCTGCGTTCTGCGATCTCGCACCGCGAATGCGTGGGCGTCGAGCTCGATGGGCCAGCCACGCCAGGCGGCGGCGATCGCGCCGCCGTACGTCGAACCAATAAGGAGCGCGTCGAGACGGCCGACGACGTCGCCGAGGCGGATGCCGGCTTCGAAGGCGTGATCGCCGGGGGCGTAGTGACCCCCGGCGAACCAGTAGGGTTCGAGGCGAAGCGAATGGACCGCTGGCGTCCCCGCCGGCTGGGCGAGCGGCGTCTCGCCGCTCGCGGGCGGGCGTCGAGACGACGCCGCCCCAGCCGCCGAGACGGCGGCGGTCCACGGGATGGGCACGGGCGGAATCGCCGGAACCAGCGCCGCGTCGAGCGCGGGCAACGGCGGCGCTGCCTCGATCGACGGGATCACGCGCACGACGTAGCCGCTCGGATCGAGCGACATGAAGAACACGCGGCCGTCGCTCGACGGCGCGGGCTCGAACGCGCCGCCTCGCGTGCGGGTGATCGCGCCGGTGCGCAGTGAATGCAACTCGGCGAAGCCGCGCGTGAAGAGCGGGAAGACGAGATCGCCGTCGCTCGTCCACTCCGGCGTGGCGGCGTCGCCTTCGAGAAGCATCGGCGCGTCGTCGATGAAGAGCGTCCAGCGACCCTCGCGATGCGCGACGTGAGCGACGCGATTTCCATCGGGGCTGATGCGCGGATGCGTTTCGACGATGTCGATCGATGCCTCCGTTCGCGGCGTGACCGTTCCGTTCGTCAGATCGACGTTCACGAGCTGCGACGCGCCGAAGCGATTGCGCACCGCGACCGCGCTCCGGCCGTCGGGAAAGGGATCGGCGTCGCGCACGTCGGCGAGCTTCGTCACGCGGGTGAGCGCGTTTCTGTGTAGCGACGTTAAGTCCCAGCGGAAGAGATCGAAATGGAGATCGCCGTTCGCATCCGGCATACGATGCGAGAAGAGGATCGACTTGCCGTCGCGCGTCCAGCGCGGAGTGTCGATGTCGCCGCCGTCGGGCAGCACGAGCGTATGCAGCGCCTTTCGCGGCAACGGCTTCGTGCGCACCGGCGCGACGTCGAGCGGATCGCGCGTGAGCATCTTTTCGATGCGCGACGCGAACTTCTTCTCTTCTTCCTCCGGCGGCGCGGTCGACCAGACGACGAGCTTCTGCGGCTCGCTGCGGGCGCGGATCACGACCGCGATCTGCGAGCCGTCGGGAGAAGCCGCCGGACTGCCGCTGGCGCGCGGCGTTTCCTGGAACAACTCGCCCTCACGAAGTTTTTCCGCGCGATCGATCGTCATCGACGACGCGGTGAGCTCGGCGACGAAGCGTCCGTACAGCCGTTCGGCGCTTTCCCCGAACACGCCGGTGAACGCGCCGTCGAACGAGCGGCGTTGGCGCGCGGTCATGCGCAGCCAGAGATTGCGCAGCGATTCGGGGCCGCTGCGTTGTTCGAGCCATTCGAGAAAGGCCGATCCCATCAGATAGGCCATCGACATGCCGAGGAAGCGCTGATCGGAATTGAGCTGCGAATAGGACGGCAGGCGCCCTTCCTGCGCCCAGCGGCGGAGGATCAACGCGCGGATCGTGCTGTTGGGACGGCCCGCGCCAGTGAGGCGGCCTTCGATCACCGTCGCATAGCCTTCGAGCACCCAGCGCGGCGCGCGCAGCGTGATCGGATCCACGGGCAGCCATCGTTCGAGCGCGTTCCTCGAGGGCCGCATCATGTGCACGATGTGCGCGGTCTCGTGCACGGTCAGCAGATCGATCCAGTGTCCGAATGCGCCGAGTTGTTCATCGGGACCGGGCGGTTCGGCGAAGAGGATGATGCGCGGTGTGTCGAGCAGCGTCCAGGCGGATCCGTTCGCTTCGGAGATGGGATTCATCACCAGCACGTCGATCGTCTGCGGCGGCGTGAACCCGACTTCCTTCGAGACCTCTTCGCGAATCGCCTCGAGGTTCCGCGTGGCGCGCAGCGCCCACGTTTCGTACTCGCGCGGATAGTGAACGCGGAAGTGCGGCGTGGCGACCGTGCGCCAATCCGCGGAGGGACTCTGGCCGTAGAGTGCCGGTCCGGCCATCACGGCGATTGCGAGAAGGACACGTCTCATGCGGCGTGCTAGTGTAAGAGTCATGCGCTCGAGACTCGCACTGCTCACTGCAACAATCGTGTTCACCGTCGTCTTCACCGGCACGGCATTGGCTCAGGCACCGAAGGGAAAGACCATGTTCGTCATGCACGGCGGCGCCGGAACGATCACCCGGAAAAGCATGACGCCGGAGATGGAGCAGCAGTATCGCGCCGATCTCGAGAAGGCACTGCGCACCGGGCACGACATCCTGGCGAAGGGCGGCAGCTCGCTCGACGCGGTGGAAGCTTCGATCCGCGTCCTCGAAGATTCGCCGCTCTTCAATGCCGGCAAAGGCGCCGTCTTCACGCACGAGGGAAAGAACGAGCTCGATGCGTCGATCATGGATGGCAAGACGCTGAAGGCGGGCGCCGTCGCCGGCGTGACGATCATCCGCAATCCGATCAGCGCGGCACGCGCGGTGATGGAGAAGTCGAAGCACGTGATGATGGCCGGCCGCGGCGCGGAGCTGTTCGCGACGAAGATGGGCCTCGAAATCGTCGACCCGTCGTACTTCTGGACCGAGCGCCGCTGGAAGGCGCTGCAACAAGAACTACTCGATGAGCAAAAGCCGGCGAGTGAGAAGCCGAAGGCCGAGCTCGCACCGGTCGATCCGACGACGGTCGAGATCAAGAAGTTCGGAACCGTCGGCGCACTCGCGCTCGATCAGAACGGCAATCTCGCCGCGGGAACGTCGACCGGCGGCATGACCAACAAGATGTACGGCCGCATCGGCGACTCGCCGATCATCGGCGCGGGCACGTTCGCCGACAACAATTCCTGCGCGGTCTCCGGCACCGGCGACGGCGAGTACTTCATCCGCCTCGGCGTCGCGCGCGACATTTCCGCGCTGATGAGTTATCGCGGCATGACTGTGCAACAAGCCGGCGACGAGGTGATCATGAAGAAGCTCACCGCCCTCGGCGGCGAAGGCGGAGCGATCATCCTCGACGCAAAAGGCAACTTCGCGATGCCGTTCAACAGCGAAGGCATGTACCGCGGCTGGATCGGCGACGACGGCGTGCCGCACGTGCTAATTTACAAAAACTGAGTTGTGTAGCGACGGCCGCCTCGGCCGTCGGGCAGCACGAGGCTCGATGAGAATTGACGTCACATTCGGCGCGCGAACCGACGGCCGAGGGCGGCCGTCGCTACACAGAATCCGCCAAGAGCATGGCCTCCTCTTGACAAATACGAACGTTCGTTCTATTTTGTCGTTCCAGAGGAGTTCGTATGACACACGCAACCGCGCTCGACCTCAATCCGAAGTTCGTTTTTCTCTCCCCGGTTCGCGGCCTCGACCCTGACGTGCATCAACTCGCAGAGCATGTCGATCACGCCATCATCGCTCTCGACGGACGCGCACCTGTGGCCGGCGATTGCGTCATCGAGGAGCTGCAGCCCGTTCTCGGCGCCGACACCGTGCGCGTCGATCTCTGGGTCAACGATCTCGATGACTACACCTGCAGCTACGGCTTCCTCGTGTCGAGCCAGGACGCTCGCGTTCCGTACGCGCGCGGCGAGCGCGTGATCGTGAACATCGATCCGACGTCGCATCGCCCGGCGAAGTGGAGCCCGGACTTTCAGGCCGCACACGCCGAGCTGTTGAAGGATCTTCCGGCGTACGCGTGAATCGAGATCGCAGTTCGCAGATCGCAGAAGATGACTCCGACGTTCTCCTGCGATCCGCGATCCGCGATCCGCTTCTCTATAATTGACCCCGATGAAAGGTGAGCGCACGCGTCAAGGCATCCTCGAGCACGCCGTCGATCTGGCGTCGCTCGAAGGGCTGGAAGGTCTGACGATCGGACGGCTCGCGGACGAGCTGGGGATGTCGAAGAGCGGCCTGTTCGCACACTTCGGCTCGAAGGAAGAGCTGCAGCTCGCCGTCGTCGACGCCGCGTCGCAACGCTTCATTCGCGAGATTTACACGCCGGCGCTCAAAGAACCGCGCGGATATCCGCGGCTGATGGCGATCTGCCATTCATGGTTGTCGTATCTGCGACGCGGCGTGTTTCCTGGCGGTTGTTTCTTCGCCGCGGCATCGTTCGAGTTCGATGGGCGCCCCGGCACGGTGCGCGATCTCGTGCGCAAGATGATGGACGACTGGATCGGCGCGCTCGAACGCGCGATTCGCATGGCCCAGGACGAAGGCCACATCGACCCGAACGTGAGTCCATCGCAGCTCGCCTTCGAGCTCAATTCGCTGTTCATCGGCGCGAATTTCGCGTTCTACCTGCGCGATGACAAACAAGCGCTCGACCGCGCCCAGCAAGCGATCGAGTCACGCCTGGAATCGCTGCGCGCGGCAGCATCGGCGGCGTAGAAAAAGACAAACAACGGAGCGCAGGCTTCCAGCCTGCGCTCCGTTGTTTGCGTTGTTTGTTTACGTCGTTTCCGCACGTTCGGCGCGAACATCGTGAAACGCAACCGCGGCCGCGTCGCGCGCTTGCACGGATTCGAACGCACCGACGATCGTTGAGCCCGACCCCGACATTCCGGCCCACTTCACGCCAGCAGAACGCAGCCGCTCTTTCAGCTCGCGCAAGCGCGGGAGCATCGCGAAGATCGGTTCTTCGAAATCGTTCGTGAAGTTTGCGAAGTCGCGATAGGCGTCGATGCCCAGCGGCGGCGAGTAGCGCGTGATGCGCGCGAATGCGTCCCGCGTCGACACGCGCTCGTCCGGCAGCAGGAGCAGCAGCGGGATGCCTGTCATCGGCGGCATCGGCGTCAGCACCTCGCCGCGACCCGTTGCGTAGGCCGTTCCGCCGACGAGGAAGAACGGCACGTCGGAGCCGAGTGTCAGCGCGATCTGTGCGAGATCCTTGCGATCGCCGCCGAGTGCCACGAGCGTGGCCGCCGCGTTCGACGAGCCACCACCCAACCCGCCGCCCGCCGGAATCCGTTTGCGCAATTCGATCGCCATGGGCGGCGCGTGGACCGCGCGTGCGGCGCGCAGCACGAGATTCGTGTCATCGACCGGAATCGTCGGATCGTCGCAGGTCAGCGACAGGCGATCGGATGCGCGAAAGGTCAGCTCATCGTGTAGCGAGATCGTTTGGAAGACCGTCTCGAGCTCGTGAAACCCATCGGCGCGCTTCCCCACGATCCGAAGCGCCCAGTTGATCTTGGCGTACGACTTCAGCGGATTCATAGAGACTGCTCAGCGGACGACTTCGAGATGCTCGATCTCCACGCGATCGCTGCCGCGCGTGATCACCACGTGCTTCGCCGGGAACGACGGAGGGTCGAACGTCACGACGACGTTCGCGAAGGAAGCGCTGCGCAATCCCCCGACGTCCACGTCCATCTTCAAATCATCGCGCGGCGGCACGCCGAGGATCAGCATCGCGATCTCCGCGGGTGTGAGTCCCGCGCTGCGGAGGAACGCGAACGACTCCGGCGCAACCTCGGGATCGCTGACGATGTCGTTCCCGTTAGCCTTCAATTTCAGCGCCGTCGTGCCGACCGGCGTGTAGGCCGTCAGCTCCATCCGCTGATGATCGTGGACGGCGAGCTGCGCGCGAAACGACTGCGTCTTCCCGTTCGTCAGTGCACGCACGCGCATGAGGCTGCGCGTCTCGCGAAACGTCTCGCGTTGCGCGCGCAACTGCTCGGCGGCCTGTTCGGGCGTCTTCGCAGTCAGCGGCGCGAGGGGAGCACCGCTCGGCCGCGACGACGAACACGAGACGAGCAGCACCAGCAGCGCGCCGCTCGCGAATCGCGAAAGCAAACTACCTCTGCGCAGACGGTCCCCGCCGCTCGATCTCGGCGATCTTCGAGCGCAGCTTCGAGACGTCCTTCGACTCCGGATCGAGATCGATCGCCGCGCGATACAGCTCCAGCGCACGCGGCATCTCGCCGCGCTTCGCGAGAACATCGCCGAGATGCTCGTGGACCGTCGCGTCCCGAGGCAAAAGCTTCGTGGCGTCGGTGAGATATTTCTCCGCGAGATCGAGCTTGCCGAGCTGGAAGTAGACCCAGCCGAGCGAATCGACGTACGCGCCGTTGTTCGGATCCTGGCCGACAGCGCGCGTCAGCATCTCCTGTGCGCGATCGAGGTTCTGTCCCCCCTCGGCCCACATGTAGCCGAGGTAGTTGAGCGTCGGACCATGGTCCGGAGTCTTCTCCAGCACCTTGAGGAACGCCTCTTCCGCGGCTTTCCGATCGCCCGAGCGCTCGTACACCGAGCCGAGCTCGAACAGCAGATCGATGTCGTCCGGGCGGCCGGCCACGGCCGCTTTCATGAGCGTGATCGCGTCGGCGTGATCGTCGAGCTGCACATACGCCTCGGCCGCGGCCATCGCGTTGCGCGGACCGTTCTTCGCCTGAGCGAGAGCATGTTCGCGGGCCTTCTCTTTCTGGCCGGCGCGCACGAGCACTTCGACGTACTTCGCATTCACGAACGGATCGGAATCGAACTTCTTCGCCAGCGGCTCGATCAACGCGACGGCGTCGGCGAATTTCTTCTCTTTCTTCAACGCCTCGACGGCGATGTTGATGGCCTGATTGTTCGGCCGGTCGTGGAACGTAAGCGCCGATTTCGCCATCTCAACCGAGGCCACGTGATTGCCGCGCTGCAGCTCGATGTACGCGAGCTGCGTATTCGCCATCACCACCAGGTTGTCCGGCACATTCGGCATGTGCATGAGGTGATTGAACGTCGCCGCGGCGTCTTCCCACTTCTTCTGCCCGCCGAGGCTGATGCCGAGGCTGGCGACATAATCGGCGTCGTTCGGATCGCTCGCGCCGAGCTGACGGAAAATCTTCTCCGATTCGGCGTACTCCTCGAGGTCATTGAGCGCTTCGCCGAGGTAGAACTGCGAGCGTGAATCCTTCGGATCCGCCGCGACCAGCGACTTGAAACGATCGCGGGCGTTGCGAGCATCGCCGGCGCGCAACAGGAAGTAAGCCTGCTGCCGCTGCATCTCGATGTTCATCGGATCCTCGGCGATCAACGGCTCGAGGATGTCGGCGGCTTTCTGCCACTCGTTCGACTGCTGATACATGTCGAGAAGCTGCATGATGGCCGGGCCGAACGTCGGGTCGATGGCCACGGCGCGCTCGAGATACTTCTGCGACTCGCTGCCGCGGCCGACCTTCGTCAGCACCTGCGCATACGTGTAATTGAGCGAACGCTGATCGGGAGCGCGCTCGACGAGCGTGGCCAGCACGCGCTCGGCATCTTCCTGGCGGCCGAGCGTCGTCAGAACCTGCGAGATGGCGACGCCGGTGGAGAGATCGTCCGGACTTCCCTTGTAGGCAGTCTCCAGATATTTGAGCGCTTCTTCCATGCGCGCGCGATCGCCGTTCGAGCGATCGAGCAGCACGCGGCCGAGAACGCGATTGGCGTCGTAGAACTCGGGATTCTTCGTCACCACCGCGCGCAACTCGGATTCCGCACGATCGATGCGCCCGGCGTCGATGTAGATCATCGCCCGCTCGTACGTCAGGATCGGATCGTTCGGACTCTTGGCGATCGCGCGATCCATATGCCGCAGCGCCTCGTCGAAGTTGCCGTCTCCCGCCGCCAGCTTGGCGAGAAGAAACTCGTAAGGCTCGTTCGGGAACTCCTGCGCACTCGCCGCAGCGGCGAACGCGAGAACCACCAGCAGGATCAGGACAACCTTCTTCATCATTTTTATCCTAGCACTCGGGAAAGTTCACGGTAGACAGGTGACGGGGACGTGTGCGAGATACGCGCCTCTCGCTCAGGAGCCCTGTCTACCGTCTCCCGTTAACCGTATCTAAGCCAACTGCCTACTCGTATGGCCAACCGCCAACTCACTATGGGCATTTCGAATGCCAGTGTCGAACCGATGACAGCCGCTCAGGACAGTTGGGCAGGTTTGTGCTAAAACCCACTCACGCGTGAGCCTGGAGCGGATCGAGATCACACCCTTCGCAGTGATCGCGGGGGAGATTCTTCAAAACCGGAAAACCGGTTATTTGACGATCCTCAAAGCGCCGCTGCGGAAGATCCTCTATTGGTCGCAAGGCGAGCTCGTCATGGCGGTCTCGAGCGATCCCGAGGATTCCCTGTCGAGTTTTCTCGTTCGGCGCGGAACAGTTCCCGCCGATCGCGCCGCCCAACTCTTCGGTGACGATCCCAACGACGTGGTCGCGCACGTTCATGAATCGGGTCTGCTCGATCTCTCCACAAGGCAGACGCTGCTTCGCGAATGGCTGGCGGGCCAGTTCGTTCCTCTGTTCTCTCTCGACGAAGGAACGGCGGCGTTCACGGACGAAGATCCGCTGCCGCCCGAGAAGCGAGTGTTCGTGCAATCGACGCCGGCGCTGCTGATCGAAGGGGTCCGCACGATCACGAACGGTCTCGTCCTGCGCCGATCCCTCGGCGATCTGAAGCGCGAGATCCAGATGGCGCGCAACAGCCGTTTCACGCTCGAATCGCTCCCGCTCGACGAGCAGGAGCGGGCGATCGCAGCGTCGCTGACCGCACCCGTTTCGATCGAGATGTTCCTGCGACGTTTCGCATCGCAATCGGTGAGCGTGGCCAAGATCGTCATCTGCATGCTCGCCCTCGGCGTCTACGCGACCGTGGAAGAACGCGCCGCTCCGGCGGGAGTCGATCTCGCCGACATGCAGCGCGATCTCGAGCTGCTCGCCGCGATCGGCTCGAGCGATCAACGCTCGCTCCGCGCCGTCGGCTTCTCGCGGCAGATCGCGACGCTCGATCACTATCAAGTCCTCGATGTTCCCCGCGCCGCCACGCGCGCGCAGGTCGTGACCGCCGCGGAGTTCGCCAAGAAGAAATACGATCCGGCAACGTTCCCGCCGATCGTGCGCGACGCGCTGAATCTCATCAATCGGCGCATCGACGAGGCATTGGACGTGCTGAAGGACTCCGTACGCCGCGGGAGCTACGACAAGCTGATGCACGCGCGCACCGGCGAGGGAGCGTCGTCGATCCAGCAGCGGCTCAATCAGCGCAGCATCGGCGAGCAGAATTTCACAAAGGCGAAAGAGCTCGCCGGACAAGGCGACTACTACGGCGCGATCGTGCTACTCAAACAGTCTGTGAACTTCGTCCCGGACTACGCCGAAGCCTGGCACCTCCTCGGCGCCTGCCAGGAGCGCAACCCCAACTGGCGCCGCGAAGCCGCGGAAAGTTTCCAGCGATCGCTCTCGATCGATCCCAGCAACGTCGACGCGATGATCTCCCTCGGCGATCTCTATAAGCTCGAAGGCATGACCTCCCGCGCCCAGACCTGCTACGAGGACGTCCTCAAGATCGCGCCGGAGAATCAGCAGGCGACGTCGAGGCTGCAGGGATTGAAGAAACGGTAATACGAGACGTTCGAGGAGCGCAGGCATCCTTGCCTGCCGGTCCGCCGGCATCTTGCCGGCCGCCTGGAAGGCGGAGGACCGGCAGGCTGGAAGCCTGCGCTCCTTTGCTACATCAAATCCTGCATCAGCTTGTCGAGCGCTTCCTTGGACGGTCGCACTGCTTCGAGCGGGAGTTGGCCGAGGGGTTGATCGCCGAGGTTGAGGAGATCGATGAAGCTCTTCTTCTCCGGGCGCAGGTGCATGAGACCGGTGAGCATCTGGCCGGCTTCGGTCGCGCGGTGGAGACGTTGCAGCGCCTGCACGGGATCGCTCGGGTCGTAATCCTCTTCGAGCTTCTTCAGCACGATGCGTCGAACCGTCGTGCATCGTGACTTCGCGCACCGTGCCGGGCTCGTAGTCGACGACGATCTCTTCGTACTCGGGGACGAAGCCGATCTGGTGGAGCAGCTCCTGATGTTCCTTCGAGTAGGTGTAGCCCTTGGTCGAGCCCTCGTGATTGTTGAACGTTACGCATGGCGAGATCACATCGATCACGGCCATGCCGTCGTGCGCGATCGCGCCTTTGAGAATGTTGACCATCTGCTTCGGATCGCCGGCAAAACCGCGCGCGACGAATCCGCAACCGAGCTCCACGGCCAGACCGCAGAGATCCATCGGCGGCATTTCGTTCACGACGCCGGTCTTCAGCTTCGAGCCTTCGTCCGCGGTTGCCGAGAACTGCCCTTTCGTCAGGCCGTACACGCCGTTGTTCTCGATGATGTAGATGATCGGCACATTGCGCCGGACCATGTGCATGAACTGGCCGAGGCCGATCGATGCGGTGTCGCCGTCGCCGGAAACGCCGATCGCCTTCAGCGTGTGATTGGCGAGCATCGCGCCGGTCGCGACGGCGGGCATGCGGCCATGGACGGAGTTGAAACCGTGCGAGCGCTGGAGAAAGTACGCCGGCGTCTTCGAGGAACAGCCGATGCCGGAGAACTTGGCGACTTTCTCCGCTTTCACGCTCATCTCGAAGAACGCGCGGACGATCTGATTCGAGACCGCGTCGTGTCCGCAGGCCGCGCAGAGCGTCGACTTGCCGCCTTGATAGTCCGCCGCCTTGAGTCCGAGGCGATTTTCTTTGATCGCTTCGCCGGTACCGATCTTCAGTGTGCTTTCAGCCATGTGATTAGTCCTCTCCCACGCGAGCAGCAGCGGTGGACGAAACGGCTCCGGCGCGCAACGTCGCCGGCGGCGCGGTGCGTGCCTCGGCGCGGACGAGCAGCAGCGGCGTGCCGGTCGCGACCGACGATTCCATCTGCAGGATCGCGTCGGTGATCGTGCGCGCGTCGCAGGGTAGCCCGGTGTAGTGCAGGATCTTGCGGAGCTTGCGCTGGTCCTCGCCGACTTCGAGCCGGATCATGTCGCCCATCTGACCGTCGCGATTCTGTTCGACGACGTACACGCGATCGTGCGCGGCCACGAACTCCTTGAGCTCATCGGTGAATGGCAGCGCGCGCAGTCGGAAGTAGCTCGTCTCGATGCCGCGCTCGCGACGAAGCTGATCGCGCGACTCCTCGAGCGACCAGGTCGTGGTGCCGAAGGCGATGAAGCCGATCTTCGCGCCGGGGCGAACATCGACGACCGGCTTCGGCACGAAGAGCTTCGCCGTTTCGTACTTTTTCGCCAGGCGGTCGACGGTGTCCTTGTAGTCCTGCGGCCGCTCCGAATAGCGTCCCTGCGCATCGTGGCCCGAGCCGCGGGTGAAGTACGACGCGAAGGGATGATCGGTGCCCGGCAGCGTGCGCCAGGGAATGCCGTCGCCGTCGATGTCGTCGTAGCGGCCCCACTTGCCCTGAAGCTCGGTGAGCTTCTCCGCGGTGAGCACCTTGCCGCGCTTGATCGGCTTCGTCGGATAGTCGAACGGATCGGACATCCAGTTGTTCATGCCGAGGTCGAGATCGCTGAGGACGAAGATCGGCGTCTGGAACTCTTCGGCGAGATCGAGCGCCTCGATCGCGAAGTCGAAGCACTCGGCGACGCTCGACGGGATCAGCACGATGTGCTGCGTGTCGCCGTGCGAAAGATACGCGACCTGATTGACGTCGCCCTGCGCGGTGCGCGTGGGAAGTCCGGTCGACGGACCGACGCGCTGAATGTCCCAGATCACGCCGGGGATCTCGGCGAAGTAGCCGAGGCCGATGAACTCCGCCATCAGCGAGATGCCCGGACCGGCGGTCGAGGTCATCGAACGTGCGCCGGCCCAGCCGGCGCCGAGGACCATGCCGACCGCGGCCAGCTCGTCCTCGGCCTGCACGACCGCGAACGTCGCTTTGCCATCCTCGCCGATGCGCGTCTGCTTCGCGTATTCGATGATCGATTCGCAGAGCGACGACGAGGGCGTGATCGGATACCAGGTCACGACCGTCACGCCGCCGAAGATCGAGCCGATCGCCGCGGCGGCGTTGCCGTCGATGATGATCTTGCCGGCCGTGGCGTTCATCCGCTCGACGCGCCACTTGTTCTGGCCCGGCAGATTCTCTTTCGCGTAGGCCGAGCCCTTTGTCGATCGCGGCGACGTTGGCGTCGATCGCTTTCTTCTTCCCCTTGAACTGTTTCGTGAGCGCCACGAGGATCTCCGCGCGCTCGATGCCGAGGAGCTCGGCCACGATGCCGACGTAAACCATGTTCGTCAGCAGCTTGCGAAGCTTGGAGTCTTCGGAAAGATCCGCGGCCAGCTTCGCGAACGGCACCTCGAAGTAGACGATGTCGTCGCGGACCGACTTGCAGTTGAGCGGCGCGTCGTAGATGCAGAGCGCACCCGATGGCAGCCCTTCCACGTCCTCACGGGCGGTCTGCGCGTTCATGCAGACCATCAGATCGACCTCTTTTTTGCGGCCGATCCAACCATCCTTGTTCGCCCGGATCGTGAACCACGTCGGAAGGCCGGCGATGTTCGAGGGGAACATGTTCTTCCCGCTGACCGGCACGCCCATCTGGAAGATGGAGCGCATCAGGACATTGTTCGAAGATTGCGAGCCGGAGCCGTTGACCGTAGCGACATGGATGGTCAGGTCGTTGACGATCGGCTCGCGGGCGCTTTTGACTTCCTCGGCGACGTCCGTCGCCATCAGGGTCTCGGACACAGCGGTCTCCTTATGTTCGTATCGTGGGATGCCCGTGGGGAGGAGAGAAATTCCATTTTGCGGAGGGCGGTATTGTAACGGGTTGTCGGGTTGTCGGTGATCGGTTGTCTGGGAGATCCCGTTATCCCGGAACTCCCGGACAACCGATAGTCGAAAACCAAAACCAAAAATCGACATCTCGTCGGTTCTGGGTTGTCGGTTGTCTGAGAGCTGTCGCGGGACTCCCAGACAACCGACAACCGACAACTGACAACCCGACAACTAGGTCAGATACAGTTCGAGGTCGAGCAGGAACCGCTTCGCTGCCATCCCGCCACCGAATCCGGTCAGGGACCCGTTCGAGCCGATCACGCGGTGACACGGGATCACGATCGGCAGCGGGTTCGCACCGTTCGCCGCGCCGACGGCACGCACGGCCTTTTCGCGGCCGATCATGCGCGCGAGCTGCGCATAGGAGCGCGTCTCGCCGTAACGGATCGTGCGCAGCGCGCCCCAGACGTCGAGCTGAAACGGCGTTCCGCGCGGCGCGAGTCGCAGATCGAACTTCGTCAGCTCGCGCGCGAAGTAGGCGCGGAACTGTTCGCGCACGTCGTCGAAGGCGGAGTCGTCGCGCTCCCATTCTTCGCGCGGCTCGGCGGGAACGCCTTTCTTCTGAAACTGGATGGAGGTCAGCCCGAGCTCACCGCGCGCGACGAGGAGCTTGCCGACAGGCGTATCCACATAGGTGTAAATCATCGTGTCCATAAAAGCATAGCGCCGTATGCGCGCCACGGTCGCCAGGCCTCGGCGCGCCGCAGCAGTTCCTTTTCCGTGAGATTGCCCGCACTGCGTCGAAGAATGAGATCGCCGGCAGGAAAGGCGTCCGCGTCGCCGAGGCGCATGGCGATGTAGTTCGCGGTCCAGGGACCGATGCCCGGCAGTGCGATCAGCGCGTCGATGCTTGGACGCTCGAGATCGAGCTCCTTCGCTGCCACGGCGCGCGCGAGGTTGCGGATCGTCTCCGCGCGCTTCCGCGGCATCCCTTCGATGTTCGCATCGGCGAGACGCTCGGGCGCAAAGCCGTGCACCGCGGCGATGCGTCCGAGGATCGTGCGCGCGCCGGCGACACTCACCTGCTGACCGACGATCGCCCGAACCGCGAGCTCGAACGGATTCCACGCGCCGGGCACGCGGATACCGGGACGATTGCGCAGCAGCGGTGCGAGCATCGAATCGCGCGAGAGTGTGCGCGCGATCGCCGCGGGATCAGCATCGAGATCGAACACGCGCCGCACTTTCAGACGGCCGCCGGTGGCGTGCACCGCACCATCCTCATGCCACACGCGAACGTTCCCGCGACGATAGCGACCGTCGGCGACCGTCTCGATGCCCGGAATGGCGCGCGCGCCGAGCCAGGCGAGAACGCCGTTGAAATCGAATGGTGAACTGTAGGTTTCGCGAATTGCGCCCATCGGGTCCGAGATCCAGAATCCTCTCATGAAAGAAACACTCGATCGCCTGCGCGCGTTTCAATCGCGACTCGTTTTGACCATTCACGGCATCGCCGAAGCCGATCTCCGCCGCCTGGAACGGGAGGGCGGCTGGGCGGTTCTCGATGTCATCGCGCACCTCGGTGATCTCGAGCTCGTCTACGCCGTACGAATGCGCGACATCCTCGCCGGCTCCGCCGACCGCGTCCTGCAGCCGCTCCCGCAAAACGAGTGGATCGCGAACGTGCATCGCCGCGACGAGCCGCTCTCCGAGCTCCTCGAGCAGTTCTGGTTTCACCGCCGCATGAATCTCTCGCTGTTCGAGCGCCTGTCCGACGAAGAGCTCGCCCGCACCGGCGTGCATCCGCAATACGGAGCGCTGAGCATCCGCGACATCGCCGGCCGGCTCGAACGTCACGACGCGAAGCACCTCGGCCAGATCGAACGCATCATGAAAACGCTTGGCCTCGCCGCAACGACCGCTCCCGACACGAGCGGCGTCGTCGCCGGCAAGCTTCTCGCCGAACGCTCGCCCGGCGAAGGCGTGCGCGTCCGCGAGCTCTGGGCGGAAGGTGTGCGCCGCGCGCTCGAAGTCGAAATCGACGCCGGCGCGCAATGGCCCGGCATCGATCATCACGTCCCCGGCCCCGAGGAGGTCTACGTTCTCTCCGGAAATTTCGACGACGGAGCGAATGTCTATCGCGAAGGCACTTTCCTGCACCACCCCGCCGGCAGCTCGCACTCGCCGAAGTCGGTGGAGGGATGCCGGTTGTTCGTGTTCTATCCGGAAGGGTGAGGTTTGGTTGTCGGTTGTCGGTTGTCGGTTGTCGGTTGTCTGCGACTCATCGCTTGACCCGCGCGCACTGCGAGAGCCTCAGCGCGGGAACTCCCAGACAACCGACAACTGACAACCGACAACTGATTATCATGTCCGCCGATGTTCCGGCTGATCTGGCTAGCCATCGTCGCCCTGCTGACGACGATTCCGGTTGCGACGGCGACGATTTTCATCGCCATCGTGCGTTCCACGTCTCCGTGGATCGATCGACTCATCCGCCTCTGGGCGCGTGCGCTGGTCGCCGCGGCGGGCATCGATCTCCACACGGAGAACATGGAGACCATCGATCCGAAGCAACGCTACGTGCTGGTCTGCAATCACTACAGCTACCTCGACATCCCGTGCATCCTCACCGCCGTGCCGCAGCCGATTCGCTTCATGGCCAAGGCGAGCCTCTTCAAGGTCCCGCTGTTCGGATGGGCGATCAATCGCGCGGGATTCATCCCCATCGATCGCAAGAACCGTCGCACGGCGGTCAAGTCGTTCGACCTCGCCGCGGAGCGCATCCGCAAGGGCAACACGATCGTGATTTTTCCCGAGGAAGGGCGGTCGCGGCATCGCGAGATGCGCCCGTTTCAACGCGGCGCGTTCCTCCTGGCGATGAAGTCGGGACAGGCGATCGTACCGATGGCCATCAACACGTACGACATCTATCCCGCCGGAGCCTGGCGCGTGAAACCGGGACGCGTGACGTTGAAGGTGGGAACGCCCATCGCCACCGAGGGAGTCTCCGTGCGCGACAAGGAACGCCTTTCCGAACAGTCGCGCGAACAGATTCAGCGCATGCTGTTTGGAGAAACAGATGAAGCCCCGCGTCTATCTTGAAACGAGCGTGGTGAGCTATCTCGTAGGCCGCCTGAGCCGAGACGTGGTCGTCCTGGGGAACCAGGAACTGACGCGCGAATGGTGGTCGAATCGACGGCAGAATTACGACCTATTCATCTCTGAAGTCGTGATCGGCGAGGCGAGCATTGGAGACTCCGGTCGGCCGGTCAGCGCTTGACCTTGGCCGGGGGAATTCCGTTGCTGTCTGTGACGGAAGAAGCGGAGCACCTCGCGCCGTTGTTGCTCAAAGCGGCGGGGTTGGCGCCCAATGCGGAGACGGATGCGCTCCATATGGCTGTTGCAGCGGTTCACGGTATGCATTACTTGCTTTCATGGAACTGTCGCCACATCGCCAACGCGAGCATTCGGCGCGCCATCGAGAAGCAATGCAGAGCATCCGGATATGAACCTCCGGTAATCTGTACGCCTCAGGAATTGGTTGAGGGCTGAAATCCATGTGGGAAGATCCGATCGTCAAGGAAACACGCGCCGCACGCGAAGAGCTGTCCTCGCGGTTCAATCACGATCTCGCGGCCCTGTGCGCTTACCTTCGCGAAAAAGAACGTGAGCACCCCGAGCGGATCGTCACGCTCGAGCCGCGCCGCCCTGAGCTTACCGAAGTCGCCAAGCGCTAGCCTCGATCAAGCGTTCCATCGGCCAGCGGCCGGTCCTACAACGCCGCTCTCACATTCGTGAGATCCGTCTCTAGCAGCGTTCTCAGATCGATCGTGAAGCGATCGTCGTGAATGCGGCCGACGATGGGCGGGTCGTTGCGCAGGAATCGCGCGTGCAGCGCGGCGGGGTTGCCGAGCACTTCGACAGCGAATGAGGGAATGGTCTCCGTCGGCGTGGTGCCTCCGCCGAGGGCGCAGCGGCTTTCGACAACGCGGCAGCGCGTGCCGGCCGTGAGGATCTCGCCGCGCGTGCGGAGAACCTCGAGTGGCGTCGCGAGCATGCGATAGATGGGAATCCGCTCCTCGTGCTTGCCCGTCGCGAACGCGCGCAGCGTGGCGGCGACGACGGCGTAGGTTTCTTTTCCCACGCGTAACGCGCGCATCAGCGGATGGCGGCGGCATTTTTCGATCAGGGCTTCGGAACCGAGGATCAAGCCACCCTGCGTGGCGCCGATCAACTTGTCGGTCGAGCAGGTGACGACGTCGACGCCCTGCGCGATCAGTTCGCCGATCGTCGCTTTCGACGCGAATCCGTAGCGATTGAGATCGACGACGCAGCCACTCCCTTCGTCGTAGAGCAGCGGAATCTTCTTCGTTCGCGCGACCTCGATCATCTCGCCGACCGACGGCGTCTCCGTGAATCCGACGATGTCGAAGTTGGAGCGGTGGACGCGCAGGATCGCCGCGGTTCGGCGACTCGCGGCTGACGCATAATCGGCGGCGCGCGTGCGGTTCGTCGTCCCGACCTCGCGCAGCTTCGCGCCGCCCTGCTGGATCACGTCGGGAACGCGGAATGAGCCGCCGATCTCGACGAGCTCTCCGCGCGACACGATCACTTCTTTCCCCGCGGCCACGGCGGCGAGGAGGAGCATCGTGCCGGCGGCGTTGTTGTTCGTGAGAATCGCCGCTTCGCATCCGAAGAGCGCGTGGCAGAGGCTCGTGAGGTGCGAGTCGCGAGCGCCGCGCTCGCCATTCTCGAGATCGAATTCGAGGTTCGTGTAGCCGCCGACGATTTCCGCCGCCTCGGACCAGATCGCGGCGTCGATCGGCGAACGGCCGAGGTTCGTGTGGATGATCACGCCGGTGCCGTTGATCGTGCGGCGCAGCGTCGAGCGCGTAGCAGTCGTCAGAATCTCGCGCACGACTTCGAGCGTCTCGCTCTCGTCGTACGGAGCGCGAGTCGCGCGTAGCGCCGAGAGATGCTCGACCACGGCACCTTTCACGCGCTCGCGACCGAATTCGCCGAGGAGTTGCGTGAACGAAACGGCGGAGAGGATGCGCTCGACCGAGGGGATGGCCCGGAGGATGGCGGAATCTGCGGCAGCAGCGGACGCTTTCGCCATGACAGAGCAGTATGCCGCAGGCAGCAAGCGGGAGCGAAACGGGCAGCCCGTTTGTTTGCCCGCTCCCGCCTACTGCATACTGCCCTCAAGCGGCCATGATCAAGCAGGACGACGAGCTCGATAAGCTCGAAGAGGACATCCGGCGGCTCAAGAACCGTTACGACCAGTTCTTCGCCGGGATCAATAAGGTGGTGCCTTCGTTCGAGCGGCACCAGATCGAGTCCTTCATTCACGAGCTCAGCAAGCAGAAGATGCGCGACAACACGCGCCGCTTTCGCTTCAGCACGATCCTGTCGAGATACAACCAGTTCCGCGAGATGTGGGGCCGGAAGATGCGCGAGCGCGAAGAGGGTCCGCTCGATTACCGGCGGCGCCAGGCTGCCATGTCGGCGCCTCATCCAGTGGCGCCCCACGAGCATCCCGCCGCGCCTCACGTAACGTCGGCGCCCCCCGATCCGTATGTAAGGATGACGCCGGAGACGAACGGCGAGCAGATCCAAAAGCTTCACGACGAGATTGCCCGCGAGAACGCGAAGCTCGGCAAGCCGAGCGTGAGCATCGAGCAACTGACGACCATGATTCAGAAGCAGAGCGAGATGGTCCGCGCGAAGTACCATGTGAATACCGTTGCCTTCCGCGTCGAGACGATCGATGGGAAGGTCAAGCTCAAAGCGAAACCACTTCAGGACTGAAAACCGATGAAACGTCTGCTCCTCCTCGCCGCACTGCTGGCGACTTTCGGCTGCGCCGCCATCCACGATCTCCATTCGAACGACGACGCCTACGCGAATCCGTTCTGGGCGAAGTACCTCAACACCGGATCGGCGCTCGATGCGCAGATTCAGCGCACGCTCGATGCGCTTCGCCAGCATCCCGACTCGCCCGAGCTGCACAACACCCTCGGCACGCTGCTCGTCGACAAGGGGTTCCCGAAGGACGCCGAGCGCGAGTTCGAGCGCTCCGTGAATGCCAATCGCCGCTATTACCCGGCCTGGTACAACCTCGGCTTGGTCCGCGCGTCACGCGGAGACGAGCTCGGCGCACGCCGCGCGCTTCTGACGACGATCAAGCTGAAGCCCGGCCATGGCGCGGCGCTCTTTCAGCTCGGACTCGTCGAAGAAAAACGCCAACACGTCGATCGCGCTGTGGACCTCTACGCGAAGGCCTACAGCATCAACCCGAAACTGCTCGACCTCGACATCAATCCGCGCATCCTCGATTCGAAGCTGACGAGTCTCGCTCTCCTCAAGATGTACGGAGGGCGTCACGCCAAGATGAGCGCACAGTTCCAGGGCTCGATCCCGGTTCAGCGCGAAGCGGCCGCCGCGCCGCAAGCGGCGGCACCGGCGCCGAAGATCATTCCTCCGGCGCCAATTCCGGCGAATGATCCGCAGCAGCACACCGAGCCGGTGAACCCTCCGTCAAACTAGATCCGTCGATGTGTCATCCCGAGCGTCGAGCGAGGGACCTGGGTGGGCGTGCGGCACGCTGTTCGTTCCAAGGCGCGTTTCTCGTGCCACCCGCCCGCCCAGGTCCCTCGCTCGACGCTCGGGATGACAGCCGCGCGCATTACCCTCGTATAATCCCGCGGCTTTGCTGACCACGACCCTTTCTGCCGCCGATCGCTCGGCTCTCCTCGGCTTCTCCGACATCGTCAAGATCCGCAACCGCGTGATGGACATGCGCGGGCGCGGACAGCGCGTCCTGCAACTGGAAGGCGGCGAGCCATTCATGGCCACGCCCGAGTTCGTGAAGGACGCCATGCGCCGCGCGCTCGATGCGAATCAGACGCGCTACGCTCCTTCGTCGGGCATCCCCGAGCTCCTCGAGGCGCTTCGCGCGAAGCTGGCGCGGAAGAACCGCATCGAGGTCGCCACGAGCGACATCATCGTCACGTCGGGCGGCGCGCATGGCCTCTTCTGCGCGTTCCAGGCGACCGTCAATCCGGGCGATGAGGTGATGTTCTTCTCGCCCTACTGGACTCCGATCGCCGATCAGGTGCGCTTCGCGGGCGGCGTGGCCGCACGCGTGCCGTGGGACGACGTGCGTGATCGCGGCGACATCCGCGAGGCGCTGGAGGCGCACTGGACTCCGCGCGTCCGCGTCATCTACGTGAACTCGCCGGCGAACCCTTCCGGCGACATGCTGACGCGCGCGCAAATGGAAGCGATCGCCGATTTCGCGAAGACGCGCAATCTCGCGGTCATCGCAGACGAAGCCTACGAGGATCTCGTGTACGACGGCGAACAGATCTCCATCGCTTCGCTGCCGGGCATGCTCGAGCGAACGATCACCGTCTGCACGCTGTCGAAGAGCTTCTCCATGACCGGCTGGCGCGTCGGCTACGTCGTCGCTCCTCCGCCGCTGATGGAGTTCATTCGCAAACTCGTGTTGAACACGGTGAACGGCGTCTCGACGCCGTCGCAATACGCCGCCGTCGCGGCGGTGACACACGACCCGCATTTCTTCGACGCCATCCGCGAGCAGTACCGCGTACGCCGCGATCTTCTCGTCGCCGGTTTCCGCGAAGCCGGATTCCTCTGCCTCACACCACCCGGCGCGTTCTACACCTTCCCCGACGTCCGCGCGCGACTCGGCAACGACTCCTGGAAGGCAATGGAAACGCTCCTCGAGCGCACCTCGATCGCCTCCGTCCCCGGCTCCGTGTTCGGACCCGAAGGCGAAGGTCACTTGCGGATGTCATTCTCGACGACGATCGAGACGATTGAAGAGGCGGTGGCGGCGCTGGAGAAGCTGTAGAGTTTCCACGTCGGTTGTCGGTGATCGGTTGTCGGTTGTCTGGGAGATCTCGCTGAAATTCTCAGACAACCGACAACCGACAACTGTCAACCGTTTCTCACAAGCGACTCGCAACTCCCAGCAATGTCTCTCGAATCCCGCATCGCCCGCCGCTATCTCTGGAGCGCCCGCAAGCGCGCGCATACGGCGTTTCTCTCGTTCATCAGCATGCTCGGCCTGGCGGTCGGTGTGGCGGCGCTGCTCATCTCGATCGCCGTGCTCTCCGGATTGCAGGGACAGATCAAGGCGCAGCTCATGGAGTCGAGTCCGCAGATTCTCGTCGAGCCCGCGGGGCAGAACATGATCGACGGCGCGGACGAGGTCATGGGCGCGGCGCGGCGCGCGGGGATGAAGGACATTCGCCCGTTCGTCAGCGGCATCGCCTGGGGCGCGAACGAGAGCCGCGAAGCGGGTCGCCCAATGAAGGTGCGCTCGTTTGTTCCGGGGCAGGAACCGCGCGGCGATCGCGTGCGCACAGCGGTCGTGACCGGTAATGAACCCCGCATCTACCTCACGCGCGGATTCGCGGCCTCGCTCTCCCTCGGAGCGGGCGAGCTCGTCACGGTCGTGGCGCCGCGAACGCGACTCACGCCATTCGGCCCAGTGCCGGTGATGAAGCGCTATCGGATCGCGCGCATCGTCGTACCGGGCGACGAAAAGGAAACGCCCGACGCCTGGCTCGCGCAGAGCGAAGCGGGAAGTCTGTTCGGAACCGGCGGGCGGCCGACGGCGATCGAGATGTACGGTCCTCCGTTGCGCGCCGAGGAAATTCAGGCGGCGCTGGCCTCTAGGTTCCCGCGACTGCAGTTCAAGACGTGGAAGGAAATCAACCGCCCGCTGTTCCTCGCGCTCCGACTCGAGAAGGTCGTGATGTTCGCGACGATCTCGTTGATCATTTTCGTCGCGGCGCTGAATCTCGTCTCCTCGCTGTCGATGCTGATCCTCGAAAAGCGACCGTCGGTCGGCGTTCTCCGCACCCTCGGCGCCACCGAGGGCAACATCCGCTCGCTGTTCATGCAGCTCGGTCTCTTCATCGGCCTCTCCGGCACGATCCTCGGCAACGTCCTCGGGCTCGGCGTGTCGTGGGCGGCGAATCGCTATCACCTCATCCCGCTTCCTCCCGACATGTACTTCATCGGATACCTTCCGTTCGTTCTCGACGTCGAAGATGTCGTGGGCGTCAACGCCGTCGCCGTGCTGCTCTCGGTCATCGCGACTTGGTATCCGGCGCGTGTCGCCTCGCGGCTCGATCCGATCGCCGCGATCAAGGAAGAGTCGTGATGCGAAAGCTCGCCGCCGCGCTTTTGCTGGTTGCCGCGGGCTGCGCGAAGTTCCCCGTATCCGATGAAGTGAAGATCGAGTTCCGCAGCGATACGAAGTCGGTCCTCGTCACCGCGGATACGACATTCGAGCTGAAGCCGTCGAACGACGAGACCCGCGCGCGCATCGAAAACGCGCGCAGTGCCGCACAATCGGGCACCGACCCCTGGTCGCTGCGCTTCTCCCGGCTCACGCCGGAGCTCGAGCGCGTGACCTGGCAGAAAGATCACGGCGTCCTCGAACGCGTGACGCATTTCGCGAGCATTCCGGACGACGATCTGCAGCGCCTCTTCGCCGACACCAACGTCACGGTCGATGTCATCAGCGGCGACGGCTGGCGCGAGTTGCGCTTCTATCCCGGCACCAGCTCGCGCGCGACGCGCGAACAGCAGCGCCGTTTCGCATCGCAGCTCACGACGTGGAGCGGCGCGGTGACGCGCTACTTCACGGCGATCGATCACCTCTACACGCGCATGAACGAAAACCCGGGCCGCGCGCGCTATCTATTCGCGGCGATCCTCCACGAAAAGCGCGAAGATGGTTCCGATCCCGTCGTGACCGAAGAGGAGCAGCCATTCGTCGACGATGTGGAGGAAGCGATGGACGACATTGCGAAACGGATGGACGAGCAGGAAGGACGCGCGTCGACCTTCGCCGAGGAGGCCGACCTCGTGTTCAATCCCTTCCCGGCGCACATCAGCGTGAGCGTGCCGGGCGACGTGTTGTCGACGGAAGGATTCGGTTCGCAGACGAATGGAACATTCCTCATCGAGCCAGTGGATCTCGTCGCCTCGATCGCGGCGCTCGAAGGAAAATGGATCACTCCCGATCCTCTCGCCGCTCTGCTCCGCGAGGAGATTCCGACGTCCGAGGAACTGGCAAAGATGCCGCGACGCTCCAGGACACTCGTCCCCGCGGGAAGCGTGGCCGAAGCGATTCGCGAACAACTCGCGAGACCAAAGGCATACGCGGTGCGCTGGAGGGAATAGGGGCTGGGGGCTGGGGGCTGGGGGCTAGTCTCCAGCCCCTAGCCTCTAGCCCCTAAATCTCTCTCACCATCACCACCGCCGCTTCGCCGTCCGGGTAATAGCGCGGTCTCAGGTGCGATGATGCGAACTCGAGGTAGCGATAAAAGTCCTGCGCGCCTTCGTTCGAGCGGCGCACTTCGAGGGCGATCGACGTCACATTGTGCGCGCGGGCGAAGTCGAAACAGCGTTCCATCAGGGCGTCGGCGATTCCCTTGCGGCGCTCGCCGGCGGCGACGGCGATCTTGTTGACGTGCATCTCGTCGAAGATCCACATCGAGAAGAGGTAGCCGATGACGACACCGCGGCGCTTGGCGACGAGGTTGAACCGTCCCGCGGCCAGAAGCTCGCTCTCGAAGAATTCGCGGCGCCAGGGCGACGGGAACGAAGCCTCTTCGATCTGATGGACGGCCGCAATGTCGGCGCGACTCGCCGGCACGATCTCGAGATCCTGCTCCATCACGCCTTCGCTTGCTCGTTCCTCGCCGCGTTCAACTTCTCATTCAACTTCACATCCGCTTCCGCGAGTCGCACGTAGATCGGCGTCACGTCGCGATAGCGATCGCCTTCGCCGCGCGTTTCGATCTCCAACGCGCGGCGCGCGCAACGCAGGGCGACGTTGTCGCGCTCGAGGAACTCGGCGACGCGAATGACGCGCGCGTCATCATCCAGACGCGATACGAGGTGAGGTGCCATGACCTCGGCACCGTCGAATCGGGAGACATAAAACTCGCCTCGCCCGGCGTCGTCGACGATCGACACCCGACCCTCTTCGCTCCAGGCCATCGCTTCATGCGTCGACATCGCGCAGACAGGACGACCCAACGCCAGCGCAAGACCCTGCATGGTGGCGAGACCGATCCGCACTCCGGTGAACGATCCCGGCCCGCGCGTCACCGCGAGCAGATCGATCGTCCGCCGGTCGATCGCATTCTCCGTGAGCAACCAATCGATCGCCGGCAGCAGCTTCTCGTTGCGCGATCCCTTCCCCTCCATCGCCATCGCACCCACGAGCGCGCCATCACGCACGAGCGCGACGGACAGGATCGGAAGGGAGGTGTCGGCGGCGAGGATGAGCATGGATCGCGATCAGGCTCATAGGGTCACAGGCTCATGGGCTCACAGCGACGACGCGCTGCTCTGAGCCTCTGGGTCTGCACGCCTATGTACCTGTGAGCCTACCTCACCCCGGGCATCTCGAGATCGACAAGCTCGATCCCGATCTGCGCGGCGGTCTCGCGCGAGCGCTCGTCGCGATAGAACTCACCGTAGTAGATCTTGCGGATTCCCGCGTTGGCGATGAGCTTGAAGCAGTTCCAGCAGGGCGAGGCGGTCGTGTAGAGCTCCGCGCCGTCGACGGAGACTCCGTTCTTCGCGGCCTGCAGGATCGCGTTCGCTTCGGCGTGCACGGTCGTGATGCAGTGTCCGTCTTCCATCACGCAGCCGACGTCTTCGCAATGCGCCAGTCCGCGCATCGAGCCGTTGTAGCCGGTGGAGAGAACGGTGCGGTCGCGGACGATCACCGCGCCGACATGTTTGCGCGGACACGTCGAGCGCGTCGCCGCCTGTTGGGCGATGCCCATGAAGTAGGTATGCCAGTCAGCACGCATGGTTCTGATCCGAAATCCGAAGGGACGATTCAAAAATCCGGCGGATTCTACCTCGCGTTGCGCAGGTTTCCTCGGTGTGGCGAAGGGAACCAAAAGTTATTTCGCTTTATGCACGAAGACATCACCCATTCGCAGTCCGAATATGGGATTTCGCCATATTTTCGGCTTGGAAGTGTTTCATTTACGAGGGTTTAGGTTCGACGCCATATGTTCCGAAAGTGGGTGAATTTTGAGTAGTTTTTCGTTGACTCCACCTACTGCTTTCACCAAAATACGCCCTCACCAACGGCCCAGTACAACGTTCAGGTCAATCGGAGCAAGCAATGGATAAGCGTTATTCAACAATCATCTTTGTCCCGCACGCGCGGGCCAAATTCAGAAAGTTGAAAGTTTCACATCGCCTGCTCTTCTCGCTGATCTCCCTGGTCACCTCGTCTCTTTGCCTGTCGACGTTCTTCTCGGTGCAGTACTTCACGTCTCTTTCCCAGACCCACGAACTGTCGAAGCTTCGCCACGAGAACAAAGAGCTCCAGAGCGCCAACGAGCAGTTCAGCAAGTCGGTTCGAGTCGCTTCGCAATCAGCTCACCACCGTCGAAGACCGCACCCGTAAGCTGGCGATCATCGCCGGCATCACGACGCTCGATGAATCGAGCCAGGGCGGTTCGGGCGGCGTTCGCAATGACGATCTCGCACCGAACAATCCTTACCGCGACGACATCGACAAGATGAGTTTCCGCTCGCATCGCCTGCAGAGCGACCTCGGCGTGCTCGAACAGAAGTTCACCGCGCAGTCGCTGCTTCTCTCGTCGACTCCTTCCATCGCTCCGGTCCGCGGCATCCTCACGGATGGTTTCGGCGGCCGTTCCGATCCCTTCACCGGCGAAGCAGGTCAGCACAACGCCGTCGATATCTCCTCTGCAATTGGCCAGCCCGTTCGCGCACCCGCCGACGGAATCGTCGTCAAGGCGGAGTGGGCCAACGGCTACGGCAACGTGATCTACATCTCCCACGGCTACGGCTACTCGACCCGCTACGGCCATCTGTCCAGCTTCAACGTCCGCCCCGGTCAGCACATCAAGCGCGGCGACATCATCGCCCACGTCGGCTCCACCGGCCGCTCCACCGGACCGCACCTCCACTACGAAGTGCGCGTGAACAACAACCCGGTGAATCCGCTCGAGTACATCCTCAACGCCTTCTAGCGCTTCGCGGTTGTCGGTTCTCAGTTGTCGGTTGCGGGCGTTTCCCGTTGAAACGCATTCGCAGACAACTGAGAACCGACAACCGACAACCCCGAAGGGGCGCTACTCGACGCGCTCTTCCTCGCCTTTCGGCAGATCCCAACGCTCCGTGATGCGCTCGTGCGTGAGCCAGCGCTCGCAGTCGAGCGCGGCCTGGCAGCCGCTTCCCGCGGCGGTGATGGCCTGGCGGTAGATGTGGTCGACGGCGTCGCCGCAGGCGAAGACGCCCTGGATGTTCGTGACCGTCGAATTGCGATGCGGTAGGCAGATGTAGCCGGCCTGATCGAGGTCGAGCTGTCCGACGTACGGCTGAGTGTTCGGCGTGTGGCCGATCGCTACGAACACTCCCTGCGCCGCCGTGTCCGAGACTTCGTTGGTCACGAGGTTGCGCAGCTTGACGCTGGTGACGCCCGTTTCCTTCGCGCCGATGACTTCGTCGATCGTCGTGTTGAGGATGAACTGGAGCTTGGGGTTCGCGTGCGCGCGATCCTGCATGATCTTCGACGCGCGCAACTCTTCGCGGCGATGGATGACCGTGACCTTGCTCGCGAACTTCGTGAGGAAGTTTGCCTCCTCCATCGCCGAATCGCCGCCGCCCACCACGACGATGTCCTTCCCTTTGAAGAAGAATCCGTCGCAAGTCGCGCAGTACGACACGCCGTAGCCCTGCAGCTCACGCTCGCTCGGCAGACCGATCTGCTTCGCCGAGGCGCCTGAGGCGACGATCACCGCCGGCGTCACGTAGACGCGCTGGTCGGTGCGGATCTCGAAGGGATGCGTGAGAAAGTTCACGCTCTCGACCGGCTCCAGCGGACGGAAGGTCGCGCCGAAGCGCTCCGCCTGCTGGCGCATGAGATCCATGAGCTTCGGCCCCATGATCCCTTCCGGGAATCCAGGATAGTTCTCGACGTCGGTCGTGATCGTGAGCTGCCCACCGGGCTGGAGCCCTTCGAGCACGAGCGGCTTGATGTTGGCGCGGGAGAGATAGAGCGCGGCCGTGCATCCGGCGGGACCCGACCCGATGATGACGACCTGATAATCGGTGACACGTTCCATGAGGCGATTCTATTGCAGTCGCGTGGCCGCGCGAGTGGAACGGTTGTCAGTGATCAGTTGTCGGTTGTCGGGATTCCCTGCAAAACCGCACAGACAACCGACAACTGACAACCGATAACCTTTACGACGCTCCCTTGCCCGACAGCACGGCGGGAATCGTGCGCAGCAGGATCTTGAAATCGAGCGAGGGCGACCAGTTGTCGATGTATTGCAGGTCGAGCTTCATCCAGTGATCGAAGTCCTGGATGTCGTTGCGGCCGTTGATCTGCCAGAGGCACGTGAGTCCCGGTTTCATCGACAGCCGTCTCCGGTGCCACCGGTGATACGACGCCACTTCCTCGGGGATCGGCGGACGCGGACCGACCAGGCTCATGTCGCCCTTCAGCACGTTCCAGAACTGCGGAAACTCGTCGAGCGAGAACCGGCGCAGCCAGCGCCCGATCGGCGTGACGCGCGGATCGTCGCGCATCTTGAAGGCGGGGCCGCTCATCTCGTTGAGATGCGCGACTTCGTCGCGCCGCGCGTGCGCGTCTTCAATCATCGTGCGGAACTTGTAGAGCGTGAACATCCGGCCATTGAGGCCGATGCGTTTCTGCTTGAAGAAGACCGAGCCGGGCGACGTCAGCTTGATCGCCAGCGCGGCGATGCCGATGATCGGTCCGGCCATCGCCAGGATCAGCACCGAGATGGCGACGTCGAGCGAGCGCTTGAGGGCGAGCTGCGTCTCGTTCGACGGCGTCGTCGTGAACGTGAGGAACGGCACGCCTTCGAGCTCTTCGATCTCCATCTTCGCCACGCGGTTCTGGATGAAGTTCATCGCCACGCGCGTGCGGATGCCGAGCTCCTCGCACATGAGGAAGATCTGCTTCATCTCGTCGAGCTTCTTGCGCGTGACGGCGAAGACGATCTCGTCGATCGGCTCGGTGATCTCGCCATGCTCGAGGATCCGCTTGAGATCGGGAACGGTCCCGTAGACGCGGAAGCGCGTCCAGCCGTTCGAGAGATGGTGACCGTCGGAGACGAAGCCGAGGATCTTGTAGCCCCAGTATTTGTGCCCGAAGATCAGGCGGGCGATCTCGGTCGCGCGGCGGCCGGTGCCGACGATGAGCACCGTGCGGTAGTTGAGTCCCTTCGAGCGGACCCAGCGCGCCAGCACGCGCACGAAGATCTTCTCCGCGAGGAGAAGGATCATGTCGAGGAAGCCGAACAGCACGAACCACGACCGCGAGAGCTGCCGCAGCGGCAGGAGATAGGCGAGCGTCGCCAGGAGAACGATGCCGACGCCGACGACGCGGATCGTCGTGATCCCTTCCTTCGTGAGCGGGATCGTGCGATGCGAGTGGTAGCTGTTGTAGGCGAAGAAGAGAATCGACCAGAGGATCAGAACGATCGGATAGATCTTCAGATACTCGGCGAGGGGGAAGAGACCGGTCGGAAAGTGCGAGCGGTCGATGCTCGGCAGGACGAGATCGCGGATGAAGAACGCCGCGAAGAATGCGATCGACGTCAACGCAAGGTCGACTCCGAACACGATCCTCGCAACCAGCCGCGCCTTCTGCTTCAGCATTCCTTTGAGCCTATACGGAGCACACGAGACGAACGTCCAAGAAAGGTTGCTGGTTGCTGGTTGTCTGGGGTTCAACTCTCGAGCGACACGCCACAGATAACCAGCAACTAACCACCAGCAACCTCTCTGAACAACCTCTCATACGAATCCGTCACCGCTTCCCAAGAGTATCGCGCTTCCGCCCGCTTGCGCGCTCGAGACCGGAACTCTTCGCGTTTCAACGAGTTGGCGAGCAATTCGGAAATCGTGCCTGAAAGAGTTTCCGCCGGCCGGAGCTGGAAATAACCGACGGCATCGCCCCCGACTTCCCGATTCTCCGGCGTATCGTGAGCCAACACCATCCCCCCCGACGCCATCGCCTCGATCATCGCCGGATGCGTCCCCCCCACCTCGGTCGCCTGAATGTAGATCAGCGCATTGCGCTGCAATGTCCGGTAATCCTGACCATACAACGCACCAGGGAAGAGAACGTGCGCGCTTTCATGGCGATGCAGCGCGGCGACGAGGTCGGGAGCGTAGAGGCCTTTGCCGAGCATGACCAGGGGAGGTGCTGGGGGCTGGGGGCTGGGGGCTAGAGAATTGTTAGCCAGCCCCAAGTCCCTAGCCTCCAGCCCCAATCTCTCGTACGCTTCGACCACTTCCAGCGGATTGTTCTCCGGCTCGAAGCGGCTCACGTAGAGAACGTACTGCCGAGGTTTCAATCCGAGGCGTTGCAGGACGTCCGAGTCTTCTTCGACGGGGAAGTCGGCGCCGTAAGGAATCATCACCGGCTCGATGCCGTACTGCGCGCGGTAATAACGATCGATCACCTCGGCGTCGGCGACGACGGCGTTCGCGAAACCGGCGGAGAAGGCCTCGCCGATCGTGTACACCGCGCGGCCAAGGATGTTCCACTTGCGCCGCTTGCGCTCGATGCCGTCGACGTTGATCGCGACCGGGATGCGCGCCGCGCGGAGGAGCGGCAGCACGAATGCATTCGCGGCGTTGCAGACGAGCACGGCATCGAAGTCGCGGCGCATCGCGTCGAGCGCGGAGAAGAACGAGTGCGTGACGGTCTCGAGATATTTGTGGCCGTGGAGAGCGGGGACGACGATGCGGTGGATGCCGTTCCACGTTGCAGTCGTCGAGTCGTCGAGTCGTCGAGTCGCCGAGGAGATCGGCGAAGACTTGTCCACTCGAAGACTCGAAGACTCGGCGACTCGACGACTAGTCTCGCGGCAATAAACGCTGACCTCATGACCACGCGCGATCAGCCGCGTCCCCAGCTCCGCGGCCATGGTCTCGAAGCCGCCATACGACGGCGGGACGCCGCGCGTGCCGAGGATGGCGATCTTCAACGAAACCACCTGGCGAGCTGGCGATCGGAGACCTTGCGGCGCTGCTGAATCGCGCGCCGCTTCGCGAAGACGCGGCGCGCGATTGCGCCAGAGCCAGGGGAACGCGGGAAGCGATGTGAGCTCGATCGTGAGCGCGGCCGCGAGGACGACGAGATCGCGCATGAGCTCGAACGGCGCGTTGCGCAGCGCGAGATACGCGCCCTCGTTTTTCAGGCGCAGCAGAAAGCGATTCTTCACCGAGTGCATGTTGACACTCGCCGGCAACGCGCGCCGCGCCTCCGGCGTCACCCGACGCACGTGATACGCGATCGCCGCAGGCTCGCAGAGCGCGCGCCATCCGAAGAGCTGCCCGCGCCAGGCGAGATCGGCGTCTTCGCGATAGGCGAAAAAATCTTCGTCGAAGATCTCGCCGTCGATCGCGACGTCGCGCAGAAAATCCATGCGATACATCGCCGCCGCCCCACTCACGCCGAAGACTTCGAACCCTTCGTTGGACCGCCGCCGTCCCGGCGGCTGGGCGAGCGGCGTCTCGCCGCTCGCGGACGGCGCCGGGACGGCGCCGTCCCAGCCGGCGGGACGCCGGCGGTCCAACGGTAAGCGTTCCCCTTGTCCGATATCGAGGTGCCTTCCACTGCGCGTCATTCGGATACCCATCGAATCGATCACGTTCGTCGGCTCGATCTCGAACCCGGTTGCGCGCATGAGCAACCCGGTCGCCGATCCGACGTCATCGTGCAGCACGGCGGCGAGGCGCTCCACGTAATCGGGCAGGAGATGACAGTCGGGATTCAACAGCAAAACGAGCTCACCGCGCGCCACGCGCAACGCCTGATTCACGGCGACACTGAAGCCGCGGTTCGTTTCGTTGCGGATCACTTGCGACGCATGCGACGCCACGAGATCGAGCGAGTCGTCGGTCGAGGCGTTGTCGACGACGATCAGTTCGATCGGCTGGTGCGTCTGCTGACGGATTCCTTCGAGACAGCGGCGCAGATACCGCGCGCTGTTCCACGTCACGAGGACGGCGGTGACGAGTCCCATCGCTACGTTTTCTTCAGCAGCGCTTTCTTCATCACCGCCGCGTAAGCGCGGAACGCGTCCCAGCGCGCGATGCCGCGCGGCCTCAGGCCGATGAGTCCGACCGCGCAGCGCATCAGCATGCCCGTCACGATCGCCCAGCGCAGTGCTTCGGCTTTTCCCGGCCGCATCCACTTGCGCGCGTAGCGACCCATGTTGCGATACCAGATGTCGACGAAGCCGGCGAAGTCCATGTGCTCGAGACTCGCGCCACCGAAGTGGCGCACGTGCGCGTCGGGCACGACCCACACTTCCTTTCCCTTCTCCGCGAGGCGGCGGCAATAGTCGACGTCCTCGAACCACGCCGGCGCGAACTGCTCGTCGAGCGGACCGATCTCGTCGACGACTTCGCGTCGCAGCAACAGCGCCGCCGCCGCGGGCTGCTCGACTTTGCGCGGCTCGCTGAGATCGAGGTCGTGATAGCGGTAGCGCGCCGTGACGCGATTCCGCGGGAAGATCTTGTCCGACCATCAACACTTCCGCCGCGAGCGATCCCAGTGTCGGCAGCCGGCGGAGCTGGAAGTCGCGTTGCGAATCGCCACTCTCGTCGCTCAGCAGCGGCGCTGCGGCGGCGATCTCCGGATGCGCCTCCATGAATCCGAACAGCGACGTCAGCGCGCGCGGCGCGAGCTCGCAGTCGGGGTTCAGGAGAAAAACGTAGCGCCCCTTCGACGCGCCGAACGCGCGGTTCGTGCCGCCGGCAAAGCCGAGGTTCTCGGAGGAGTTGTCGTGCACCACGACCTCGTACTCGAGGCCTTCGCATCCCGCCGGAATCGAGCGCAGGCAGCGATCGATCCAGCGCTCGCTGTTCCAGGTCACGATGAGAATGGAGAGGTCGAGCGCGCGGACTTTTGCCCGCGGCGTGGCTCGTTCGCTCTCTTCGATCATTACATTTGCCATTTCAGGACGGCATCGACGAGCGGCCGCGTGACGACCTCCCACGCGAACCGCGGCCGGATGCGCTCTAGATTTCTTACGCAGGCAGTATGAACTTCGTCGTCCGTGAGGAGGCGTCGAATCGCGTTCGCAACCGCGGCCACGTCGCCTGGAGAGACGACGATGCCGAGACCTTCCCGCTCGACGAGATCCGCGGCGAAGCCGCCCGCGGATGCGATGACCGGCGTCCCCGCAGCGATGGCGTCGAACAGACGTGTGCGGATCGAGTACTCGGCCTCCGCCGTACGACGATGCAGCATGATAGCGATTTTCCCGGAGCGCAACCACGCCAGCCGCTCGCGATACGGCACCCATTCGTCATTCGCGGACACGAGCTCACCGCCGCGCTGCAGCAGCGACTCGAAGCGGTCTTCGCGGCGGCGCTCGATGAAGTTCGGATTGCGATCGCGATTCGGCCGCGCGCGCCCGAGGAACAGCAGCTTCGCCCGAACACCCGCGGCGTTGACGCGCAGGATCGCCTCGACCGCCGCCGCGGGGTCGAGCCACTCCCACACACCGCCGCCCCACACGACGATGTTGTCCGCCGGCTTCTCGCAGACCCGCGTTTCCTCGAGATCGATGCCGAACGGCACTTCGATCCATGGCGCCTCGACGCTCTGCAGCCGCTCGTACAGCGCGCGCTGTTTGCGCGCCGCGCAAACGAGCAGATCCGCGCGCGCGAGCGCTTCGCCCAGCCGCCACCACTCCGCGGCGAGATGCACGCGCTGCCGCAGCGATGGTGCGTGACCATAGAGCTCACGCAACTCGAGGACAGTCGGATCGAAGAGGTCGTAAACGATGCGCTGCTCGCCCCGCCGCTTGCGGAAACCGCGCGCGGGCTGGCCGATGAGCACCGAGGCGTGGCGGAGTGCGTCGTGTGCGGCTGGGCTCGCGTAATCCACCCATGTCATCCCGAGCGTAGCGAGGGACCTGGGCGGGTGGGCGGCATCGCGAGCCTCCCCTCCGCCCAGGTCCCTCGCTACGCTCGGGATGACAGAGGGCTCGCTTCTGGCGATCAAGGTCACCGGCACATGCTTCGCCAGCTCGCGCGCGAGGTGCAACGCGCGGATTCCCGGTCCGGCCATCCTCTCGCCGACGACGTCCGGCGTCTGCACTACAACGTTGAACATAGCCCTTCGATCACGCCGCGCAGGGAAGTTTGGCCGCGCAGCGCGAGCCGCGCATCTTCCCACAGCAGCGCGCCCACGCGCCCCGCGCCGCGGTGCATGCGCGCGACGTAGTAGCGGTTGCGCGTGCGGAGGCGAAGCGCGTCACCGCCGAGGACGGCGGCGCTGCTCGATCCTCGATGAGTCGCCAGCACCAACGGCAGCACCGCCGTGCGCCAACCGTTCTCGCGAAGGCGCGCCGAAAGCTCGACGTCTTCGTAGTAGGCGAAGAAACGTTCCTCGAAGAGCTTCGTGCCGACCGCCGAGCGTCGATAGAGCGCCGCCGTCGCCGAGACGCCCCAGGCCACGCCGAGCGGCGCACCGACGACTTCGCCGTGACCGATCTGCCGGAACGTGCCGTCGCTGACGTCGATGCCCGCGCCGTCGATGCGCCCATCCGGGCGGCTGTTGATCGTCTGCACCGCCGCGAGTTGCGCGTCGCGATCGAGCGCGTCGACGACCGTCGCCAGCCACTCCGGCTGCAGCACGACATCGTTGTTCACGAGCGCGACGTACGGCGCGCGCGTCTTGCGATACGCGGCGTTCGCCCCGCCGGCGAAGCCGAGGTTCGTCTCGCTCCGATGCACTTCGGCATCGGCGCGAACGGGAACGCGCGATCCGTTGTCGAAGACGAGGATTCGCGACGGCACGCTCTGCGCGCGGATCGAAGCGAGGCATTCATCGAGCATCGCGCCGCCATCGATGTCGAGGACTATGACGTCGACGTCACTCACTGGCGCTCCATTCGATCGACATTGATCGCACCGCGCAGGCAGCGCAACGTCACGCGCCCGCTCTTCGGAATCGAGACGCGGAAGTTCTGATAACGCGGGTCGGGTGCGATGTGCAGCGTCTGGCCTGCGATTTCGACGTCCGCACCGAGGCCGGTGATCGCGCGCAGCGTCCACGTGCCTTCGCGCGCGAGGAACGAGAGCGAATCTCCGCCATGCAACACGCGGCCGCCGTCATACATCGAGCGCATGATCGTGTAGAGCTCCGGGTAGAGCTCCCCGCCTTGATGGATCACGTGCGAGTCCTCGAACTCGACGCGCGATGGCGGTTTCTGCGCGAAATGAACGCCCGATCCCAGCAAAAACGCGAACACTCCCATCTGCAGTGCCGCGGTCGAGCGATCGCTTTCCATCCGCCTGGCGCGCTGCAAGCCGAATGCAACGATCAGGACGACGGCCGCGACGCCGATCCAGGACGCGCCGTTCATCCGGATGAAGCTCGGAAAGAAGCGCGACCAGTCCGTCGTCGTCAGCTTCGACAGCCATTCCCCCACCGCATTCTCCCCATTCGCGATGTGAAAAAGGCGCCACGGATACGTGAGTCCATGAATCACGAGTCCGATCGTCCACGCGCTCACGATGGCGATGGCGCCGCTCGAGATCCGATCCCACATCGCCGCGGCGCCGACCGCGAGGACGGGCATGAGGAAGACGAGATAGCGCAGCGGCGGCGCCCATCCGCCGTACCACTCGGGACGCGGCAGGAGATAGAGCACATACAACGCACCAGCGAGCAGCCCCAGTCGAAATCCGCGCGGCGTCGCGCGCCATCGCGTGATGGCGAAGAGTCCGAACAGATAGAACGGCGCCTGAAACGGAATGCCGCTCATGCCGTCGGTGAGCAAACCGAAAAATCCCGTGATGTAGCGATGTCCGGGCGCGGGCAGAACTTCGCCCCAGGAGTGCACGCTCGTCGCGGAGCCGGTGACGAACCACATCACGACGAGCGGCACGATCACGACGAAGAGCAGCACGCCGTTGCGAATGACGTGTGAGCTCCCCGAACCTTTCCGCCCCATCGCGCGAAAGGTTCGCAGCACGCTCCCCGCAACCACGCCGACCGCGACGAGCACGAATCGCAGCTTGAGCAACACCAGCCCGAGGAGCGCCGGCAGCCAGCGTTTCATCCGCGCTTCGCGCATCCCGCGCAACGCCTCGACGAAGAAAAACGCCGCCGGCACTTCCGGCCAGATGCGCGTCGCATAAAACAGCACCGGCGGTCCGAAGGCGAAGAGCGGAAAGACCGCGCGCGCTGCGTGGTCGGCGATGCCTTCGTCTTCCATCCAGCGGATCGTCGACCGCACCAGCAGCACGCCGAACAGCGCGATCGTCGCCAGCGCGCCGTAGATTCCGCCGAGCGCGTAGCCCGGCACCATCAGCAGCGGCAAGAACGGTTCATGACGCGAATAGCGTTCGCCGTGCGGACCCACCGGATCGCCCATCTGCGGCACGAGATCCGTTCGCCCGCTCTGACTCCGATCGAGGTGCGCGTACTGGTTGGCGAGATCGAGATCGCGGTCGTGGACCATCGACTCGGTCATGAGCAGATAGAACGGCTCGTCGCCGTCGATCGGCGTGCGCAACATCGCCGGAATCGTGAGTCCGTACACGATCGCCGCCAGCAGCGCCGCGCGATTCGCCGACCAGCGCACGTTCTCGCCGACCGCGAGAAAGAGCGAGAACGTCGCAACCTTCATCACCGCGAGCGCAACGAACGCCAGATACGGATCGAGCCCCGGGACGCGCCGCCAGAGGATCCAGGCGAAGAGCCACGTCGCGGCATCGACCGCGTAGTAGCGCACGAGCGTCCGTCCCCGCAGAACGATCAGCGGCAGAGCGAACAGCGCGAGGATCGTGGCGAGGATCACTCGAATCCTTCGACCTGCAGCGCGGCGTCGCGAGGAAGTGTAGCGTCGGCGATCACGCGAATCTGCCGCGCGCCCGCCGGAAGCGCGACCCGTCCCGCCCCGTCGAGCCACGCCTCATAGCCATAGCCTCGAATCGTCCCCGCGGGATCGCGCGGCAGCGGATTGTGCGCGGCGTAGAACTGCTCGCGCCGCGAATAGCCCCAGTCCGCGGCATCGCCGATGCGCAACGCGACTCCACCCGGCTCGATCCGCCCGAGCGGCGCACCGCGGCGAAGCCGCGCGACATTGGCGCCGGAGATGACCAGCGATCGTGCGCCCTGCGGCACGTCGAGCATCACCGACTCGTTCGGCGCCAGTGCCTGCGTCACCGTCACCCGCTCCCTCGGCTTCGTCACCTGCCGCAGAAAATACGGAAACGCCCGCGCAACGACGCCGCTCCAGGCGAAGAAGAGCACCACGAACGCGACGATCACCGTCGACGGCCACGTCCACTTCAACTCCGGCATCCCCAACGTGCGCGCCGCCGTCGCAATCGCCAGCACCAGCAGCGGCAGCGCGAGCGTGCGCAACGGCACCGCGGGCGTAACGAGCGCCGTCATCACCGCAATCGCGATCGCGAACGGAGTGCGCCCCAAAACGAACACGATCGCCACGGCGATTACGAGCAGAAACAACTCGCGCCCGAGTTGCACACCGTGAAGCGGAATCCAACGAAGAAGCAGAATCGTCGCGACGGTGACGATTGGAGCGCAGGCTTCCATCCTGCCGGTCCGCCGCCTTCCAGGCGGCCGGCCGGCAGGATGCCGGCGGACCGGCAGGCTGGAAGCCTGCGCTCCTTTGGAAGCCTGCGCTCCTAACGCCACCACTCCGGCCATGATCGCGCCGAACGCCATCAGCCGCGTCGTTTCGTCCGGCAACGAAACCTCGGCGAGGATAAACAGCGGCACGGCGATCATCGCCGAGGGATACGAAGCCCAGGCCAGCAGCGTCGCCAGCAGCGCGAGAAACGGCAGCGCGCGATCGATCGGCGTCGTGTGGAGCACGGCGGCGTGACAGGCGAGCGCCGCGATGGCCGCGGCGAGGAGCCAGCGAAATCGTTCCACTACGAAACCGTGACTCGCGTGGCGGGGTCGCGCACGAAATCGGGGTCGAACCCGTCCAGAGTCTCGGGCGTGATGGTAGCGCGATAGATGAGCCGCGCGTCGCCGCGAAGCCGCACCTCGTCCGCGTGCCCATTGCGGACCTCGAACGTCACCTCGTACGTCACGCCGCTGCGCGTCAGCACCGACACCGGCGACTTCACCTTGCCGAACAACCCGCTCGTCACCGACGAAGCCACCACGCCCGAGCCGCAGGAAAGCGTCTCCGCCTCCACGCCGCGCTCGTACGTCCGCACCTCGATCGAATGTTCATCACGCACGACGACGAAATTCACATTCGCGCCGTCCGGCTGCAGCTCCGGATGCTTGCGAATGGTGCGGCCCAGCGGCGCGATGTCCTGCTGCCAGAGATCCCCGCGCAGAAAAATCACGTAGTGCGGCACGCCGACCATGATCGAGCTGCCCTGAATCGTGCGATCGGCGAGCGTCAGCGGACGTTGCGGTTTGAACGCGTACGGCGGCGGCAGCGAGATCGTGACCTGCCCTCCGTCGCCGATCTCCGCGCCGACGATGCCGGCATCGGTCTCGATCGTCATCTTCCGTCCGGCGATGACATTCAGGAACGCGAACCGCGCCGCGCAGCGCGTGCCGTTGCCGCAAAACGCACCGACCGAACCGTCGGAGTTGTAGTAGCGCATGCGGAACGTCGCCCGCGCCGAGCTTTCCACGAGGATCAGCCCGTCGCCGCCCACCGAAAGCGCCCGAGTGCAGATCCTGCGCGCGAGATCGCTTCCGTCGGCGATCTTCGGCCACGCGGTTGTCGATCACGACGAAGTCATTGCCGCCTCCCGCCATCTTCGAGAAAGCGAGCGGATCTTGTTTCGCAGGTTGAGTTTGGGCGTTCCTGGGAGTGGGGGCCTTCATCGGAATTTTCAATACCTCGACCGGTTTCCCTCCGGCGGTCCGATATTCTCGCACGCGTAACGTGCGCCGGACACGATTCGTCCAATACGAAGTCGTTAAGTCTCTGGCACCGGAGGCCATTCCTTTGAAACGAACCCTCGCTCTTCTGACGGCCCTCGTCGTCGCCGCGCCACTCCTCGCCCAGAAGCAGAAGGAGCCGGAACAGCCGAAGCTCGTCGAGAGCATCGACGTCCGCGTCATCGACGTCGACGTCATCGTCACCGACCGCCGCGGGAACCCCGTTCCCGGACTGTCGAAGGACGATTTCGAGATCTACGAGAACAACGTCCCGAAGGTCATCTCGAACTTCTACGAAGTTCAGGGAAGCCAGCAGAAGAGCGTCGTCGCGGACGAGCTCGGCGCGAAGATCACCGCGCCGGAGCGCAAGAACGAGGTCCCCGAGGAACTGAAGCGCCGGATCATCTTCTACGTCGACAACCTCTCGCTCTCGCCATTCAACCGCAACCGCGTCTTCAAGCAGATGAAAGAGTTCTGCGACACGGTGATGCGCCCGGGCGATGAAGCGATGATCGCCACCTACAACCGCAGCATGAAAGTGCGCGTGCCCTTCACGCGCGACGCCGCGCAGATCAAATCGATGCTTGACTCGCTCATGACCGAGTCCGGCCTCGGCGTGGCCGCCAACAGCGAGCGCCAATCGGTCCAGGACCGCATTCAGGAAGCGACCTCCTACCAGGATGCCGTCGCCACCGCGCGCTCTTATGCGTCGTCGGTCGAGCATGATCTGCGGCAGGGAGTCGCTTCGCTCAACGCGCTCATGACGACGCTCGCCGGCGTCGAGGGAAAAAAGATCCTCGTGCTGACGAGTGAAGGCTTCCCGATGCAGCCCGGCCGCGAGATGTTCACCTACATCGATGAAGTCGGCAAGGAAAAGGGCTGGGGCGGCACCGGCTCGACGATGCTCGAAGGGATGACCTTCGACGGCACGAATCTCATCCAGTCCGTCGCCAAGACGGCGAACGCGAACGGCATCACCATGTACACGATCCACGCGGCCGGACTCACCGGCGGCAATGAAATGTCCGCCGAGCACTCGCGACCGACGCCGCTCAATGTCTCGCACATCACGACGGAGAACACGACCGAGTCGATGCAGCTCATGGCCGACATGACCGGCGGCCTCGCCTCGGTGCAGACGAACAACTTCGCCGCGGCATTCCAGAAGATCCAGCGCGACCTCGAGTCGTATTACTCCCTCGGCTATCGCGCCGGCACCGAGCGCGTCGACCGGCAGCGCTACCTGACGGTCAAGGTCAAGAACCGCGACTATCGCGTCCGCTCGCGCCAGACGTTCGTCGAGAAGTCGGTCTTCGCCGAGATGGGCGATCGCGTCGTCGCCAACCTTCTCTATCGCTCGAAGGCCAACGACCTCGGCATCCTCGCGCGCATCGGCCAGCCGCTGCCGACCGAGGATGGCTATTACCGCGTACCGGTCGACATCCAGATCCCGATGGAGTCGCTCACCCTCCTCCCGCAGGGCGAAGCCGACTACGCCGGTGGCTTCGATGTCTACGTCGTCGTCGCCAACAAGGACAACGACATGTCCGACGTCGCCCGCAAATCGCACCAGATCCACATCCCGACCGCGGACATCAAGAAGATCTCCGGCAAGTTCTACACGTACTCCCTCGAGCTCGTCTGCGAGCGCGGCCTGAACAAGATCTCCCTGGGCGTCGTCGACCAGATCTCGAACCAGAGCGGCTTCGCGCGCGAGCAGATCATCGCGCAGGACATGAGGTGAGATGAGATCGCAGATCGCAGATGGCGGATCGCAGGAGGCCACTACCCGCCTCCGACGCGGAGCGTTCGTCGTTCCTGCGATCTGCGATCTGCGATCTGCGATCTGGTAATGCGTCTCCTCCTCACCCTCCAGTACCTCGGCACGCGTTACGCCGGTTGGCAGTTTCAGGCCAATGCGTTGAGCGTGCAGCAGGTCGTGGAGAACGCGTTGTCGATCGTCTATGGCGAGCCGGTGCGCGTTCATGGCGCGGGGCGAACGGATTCCGGGGTTCACGCCGCGGAGCAGTGCGCGCACGCCGACGTTCCGTTCGAGATCCCGCAGCGCGGACTCATTCTCGGCGTGAACCAGAGCCTTCCGTCCGACGTGCGACTCCTCGCCGTCGAAGCGGTCGCCGACGACTTCCACGCGCGCTACGCGGCGAAGTCGAAGACGTACGAATACCGCATCTGGAACGCACCGATCGCCGACGTCTTCGCCGCCGAGACGCACGCGCATGTCGCGCATGAGCTCGACGTCGCGCTCATGCACGAGACGGCGCAGAAACTCGTCGGAACGCATGACTTCAAAGTCTTCACCGTCGTCGACCCCGAGGTCTCGTCCACGATCCGCCTCATCAGCGCGGTCGACGTCACCCGCGAGGCCTCGGCAATTCGCATACGCGTCAGCGCCGACGGCTTCCTCCGTTTCATGGTCCGCCGCATCGCCGGCTCGCTCATCGAGATCGGCCGCGGCAAGCTCGCCCCGGAGGCGCTCTTCGAAGAGGCGCGCTGGACGGCGCCGGCCAAGGGACTGATTTTGCGAGAGATTCGTTATCGCTAGGCGGATCGCAGATCGCAGATCGCGGATCGCAGCGGAGCCACCGCCCAGGCGGCCTGCGATCCGCGATCTGCGATCTGCGATCTCGGTTTGCAAGTGCTAACATCCGCCGACTGACATGATCGACGTGCGCAAGCTGGCGGAGCCCGGTTCGATCGAGGAGACCATGGTCGAGAAAATCGACCTCACGCGCCTCCCGAAACACATCGCCGTGATCATGGACGGGAACGGCCGCTGGGCACGCGCGCGCAACCTTCCGCGCGTCGAAGGACATCGCGCCGGCATCAGCGCCGTGCGCGAAATCGTGGAGACCTCCGCGCGCCTCGAGCTCGGCGTCATGACGCTGTACGCGTTCTCGGTCGAGAATTGGAAGCGCCCGCGCTTCGAAGTCGCCACGCTGATGATGCTCCTCAAGGAGTACCTGCGGAAAGAGTTGCAGACGCTGATGGAGAACAACATCCGCTTCGTGCCGATCGGCCGCGTCGACGGCCTCGATCCCAGCGTGCAGCGCGAGCTTCGTTACGCCGAGGAGAAGACCGCGGCGAACACGGGCCTATTGTTCCAGATCGCGCTCAACTACGGCGGCCGCGCGGAGATCGTCGACACCTGCAACCGCATCATGACCATCCTGCGCGAGAAGGAAATGAGCGACGCGCAGATCGACGAAGCGTTTTTCGCCAATCACCTCTACACCGCGAACGTCGACGATCCCGATCTCCTCATTCGCACCAGCGGCGAGCTGCGCGTCTCGAACTTCCTCCTCTGGCAGATCGCCTACGCCGAAATCCACGTGACGAAAGTGCTCTGGCCCGACTTTCGCCGCAAGAACCTGTTCGAGGCCATCATCGACTTTCAATCGCGAGTCAGGCGCTACGGCGGGGTCGAACCGGCCGACGTGGAGATGTTCGTCGAGGCAGACGATTCGTCATCGTCCTAACGAATGCGCTTCAGCAGAGAAATCACCGCGGCCGCACTCCTGCCGATCGCCATCTGGATCATCGGCTGGGGACACCCGCATCTCTTCGACGCCACCATCGCGCTCATTTCCGTGCTGGCGATGTACGAGTTCCTCACGCTCGGCCAGAAGAAGGGCTACGAGATGCCCTTCATCCTCTGCATCGCGCTGATGCTGGTCATCCTCGCGGCGTTTGTCCTGCCGTCGCTTTCAGTGGAGTTCGGCATGTTCGCGGCGCTGCTCATCATCCCCGCTTCGTATGTGCTTGGCCGCCGCGGCCTCGAGGACTCACTTCCGTCGAGCGCGATCGCCGTGCTGGCGACGACGTACGTCGGCATGCTCGGAGGCTCGCTGATCCGCCTCCGCAACGACTTCCCGGAAGGCTCGAAGCTCATCTTCTTCCTGCTGATCGTCGTCTGGCTCGGCGACACCGGCGCGTACTACGTCGGCCGGCAGTTCGGAAAGCACAAGCTCTCTCCGCGCATCAGTCCGAAGAAGACCGTCGAAGGCCTCGCCGGCGGCATGCTCTTCTCGATCATCGCCGCGGTGGTGATCCACTACACGTTCTTCCCGAAGTTTCCGCTGATTCACGCGATGATCGCCGGCGTGATCCTCTCCGTCGCCGGCGTCATCGGCGACCTCGCCGAGTCGATGTGGAAACGCTCCGCCGACGTCAAGGACTCCGGCACGCTTCTCCCCGGCCACGGCGGCTTTCTCGACCGTTTCGACTCGATTCTCTTCACCGCCCCGATCCTCTACTGCTATTGGACATTGATCGTGCATGGGTTCGGGAGTTTGAACATCATGCAGGCGTGACGAGGAAGGGGCTGGGGGCTGGAGACTAGGGGCTAGACCAGCATCAAGCTTCTAGCCCCTAGCCCCCAAGCCCCCAGCCCCTCTCTCGTAATCAACAGACGAAATGAGAACCCTCTCCATCCTCGGCAGCACCGGTTCCGTCGGCAAGTCCACGCTCGCCGTCGTCGATGCGTTCCCGGAAGAGCTGCGCGTCGTGGGACTCGCCGCCGGCGCGAACATCGAGTTGCTGGCCGAGCAGATCGCGCGCTATCGCCCCGAGCTCGTCTCCGTGCGCGGCGAGGATGATGCGCGACGTCTGCGCGGCCTGATCGGCGACGGCGTCGAGATCATCCCCGGCGTCGAGGGCGCGTCGGCCGTGGCGTCGATGTCCTCGGCCGATGCGGTCATTGCCGCCATCGTCGGCGCCGCCGGCATCCCGCCCGTCCACGCCGCGCTCCGCGCGGGCAAGCGCGTCGGCATCGCCAACAAGGAAGTCCTCGTCGCCGCCGGCGACGTGATGACGCGCGCCGCCGCGGAACATGGCGGCGAGATCCTTCCCGTCGATTCCGAGCACAACGCCGTGCATCAGGCGCTGCGCTGCGGTCGCCACGTCGAGGTCCAGCGCATCATTCTCACGGCCTCGGGCGGGCCCTTTCTGCAACGCGATCTCGCCACGTTCGGCGACATCACCATCGAAGCCGCGCTCGCGCATCCCACCTGGGTGATGGGCAACAAGATCTCCATCGACTCGGCGACGATGATGAACAAAGGCCTCGAGGTCATCGAGGCGCATCATCTCTTCGCCATGCCCGCCGATCGGATCGACATCATCGATCCATCCGCAGTCGATCGTTCACTCCATGGTCGAGTACGTCGACGGCTCGATCATCGCCCAGCTCTCGACCACGGACATGAAGTTCCCGATCCAGTACGCGCTGCTCTATCCCGAGCGCGTGCCCGCGCCCTTCGCGCGGCTCGATCTCGCGAAGATGCGCACCCTCGAGTTCTTCCCCGTCGATCCGCGGCGCTTCCCCGCCGTCGAGCTCGCCTACGCCGCCTGCCGCGAAGGGGGCTCGATGCCCGCCGTGCTCAACGCGGCCAACGAGATCGCCGTCGAGCGTTTCCTCGCCGGAGAACTTCCTTTCACTGGCGATCGTAGACATCGTGAGACGCGTTCTGGATCGGCATGCAGGAAACGTCAGCGCCATCACCTCGGTGGAGGATGCGCTGGCGTGGGATTCCTGGGCCAGGAACGAGGCGCGCGGAATCGATGTTGCTGTGAGTCATTAGATCGCCATGAACTTCGCCGCCCAGAACATCCTCGCCTTCGTCCTCGGACTCGGCTTCCTGATCTTCGTCCACGAGTCGGGCCATTTCTTCATGGCCAAGCTCTTCGGAGTCCGCGTCCTCGTCTTCTCCTTCGGTTTCGGCAAGCGGCTCCTCGGATTCCAGAAGGGCGCCACCGACTATCGCGTCTCGCTCATCCCCCTCGGCGGCTACGTGCGCATGGCCGGCGACACGCCCGAGGAGAACGTTCCTGGGAATCCCGACGAGTTCCTCTCGAAGCCGAAATGGCAGCGCTTCCTCATCCTCTTCGCCGGCCCGTTCATGAACATCGTCATCGCCGTCAGCTTCATGGCCATTCTGGCGATGGCAGGAACGGAACAGCTCGTGACGACGTCCACCATCAGCGACGTCACGCCGAAGAAAGCCGCGGCACGCGCGGGACTGCAGGCCGGCGACCAGATCGTGACGATCAAAGGCGAAGCCGTTCACGACTTCGACGACATCAAGCTCCTCATCTCCATGAACGCCGGCACCCCGCTCCCCGTCGTCTACCTGCGCGGCGGCGTGAAGCACCAAACGACGCTCACTCCCGAGCGTGAAGACAGCGACTACGGCCCCATCGGACGCGCGAACTTCACCTGCCTCATTGAACCGATCGTCGGCCGCGTCGAGCCGAAGTCTCCCGCCGCAATTGCCGGTCTGCGGCCGGGCGACCGCATTGTGAAGGCGAACGGGAAGCCCGTCGTCGGTCTGGATGACTTCATCAAGGTGCTCGACACGAATAAAGGCAAACCGATCACCGTCGACATCGCGCGCGGAAGCGCCATCGTCACGGCTTCGCTGACGGCCGCATCGGATCCCGAAGATCTCAGCCGCGGCATCATCCCGCAAACCAAAATGCTGAAGCTCGGCCTCGCGCCGGCGCTCAAGTACAGCCTCCAGGAAAACTGGAAGATGCTGCGCCTGGCCATGTCCGCCCTCGGACGCCTCTTCCATCGCGAAGGAAGCATGAAAGAGCTGAGCGGCCCGATCAACATCGCCCGCATCTCCGGCGAAATGTGGCGCCGCGGCCCGATTCAGTTCCTCGCGCTGCTGGCCATGATCTCGCTGCAACTCGGCGTCATGAACCTGCTCCCCGTCCCCGTCCTCGACGGCGGCCACATCATGATCCTCCTCATCGAAGGCGCCGCCCGCCGCGACCTCTCGCTGCGCGTGAAGGAACGGATTCAAACAGCCGGCTTCGCGGTGTTGGCCACGCTGATGATCGTCGTGCTCTACAACGACGTGATCTCGAACGTGCTCAGGATGAGGAAGGGATAGGGCACGCGACCCGAATACGCGCGGCAGATAAACCCTCGGAACGAGCGGTATCCGGAACGACGCCTCGGATCGCCCGCGCGTGCGTCCAGCCTTGTGGCCTTCAACGCTGTCGGCCGGGCCGGCTAAGAGTTGCGCAGGAGTTCGAGCGGCGCGACTTCCGCAATTCGCTCGAAATCCCGATCGCGCTGAAGCAGCGGAATCTTATGAAGAATCGCCGTCGCTGCAATCAGACAGTCATGTGGTGATGCGATCACGTAGCCCTGCGCGCGGCAATTGCGATAGATATGCGCAGCCTCTTCAAACGTCTCGAATGGCGTTGGATCATCGAGCATCCGGGACGAAAAGATGTTGTGCCAAACGAGCCCATAACGCTCACCGTCAGTCGCGCCCTGCAGTAGCTCTTGTGCAATCGCCGGACAGATCGCGATCTCACCGTATTCGATGAAGGCCTCGATATCGAATCGGCCGCGCTCGATCTCCAGCCAGATGCTCGTGTCAACGAGGACGACTGCCAGGCGTCACCTCTTCCGGCTCACGTCCTTCATACGCTGCCCGGCGCTTCTCGTAGGCCGCCCAGGAGTTAGGACGAATCTCCTCCAGATAGTGCGGCCAGAAAACCTCGTTGGTATCACGCATGGCCTGAACGCCACGCTTGAGCTCAGCGACTCGCACCAGTTCTTCCAGTGCTTTCCGAACCACATCTGTCGCCGTCTCCTCGCTGGTGAAGCGTCGTGCGCTCTCCAGCAGGTCCTCGTCCACTTCGACAGTCGCGCTTTTCATATTGCTAATGTGAACCCCATTCCGTCACACCGTCAAGATGCACCGGCGCAGCAGATCGAGCGCCTGCTGCGTCGCGTACCACTTGATGATCGTCCGCGGCCCCTGCCAGAGCAGCTTGCGATGCTTCTCCACCGGACCGGCGACGGCGATGTGCACCGTGCCGACCGGCTTCTCCGGTGTGCCCCCGCCGGGGCCGGCGATGCCCGTGATGCCCACGCCCCAGATCGTGCCGAAGCGCTCGCGGATCCCGAGCGCCATCGCTAGCGCGACTTCCTCGGACACCTCCCCATGCGCGCGAATCAGCTCCGCATCGACGCCGGCCAGATCGCTCTTCGCCGCGGCCGTATAGCAGATCGCGCCGCCCATGAAGTAGGCCGAGCTGCCGGCGATGTCCGTGATCCGCGATCCGAGGAGCCCTCCGGTGCAGGACTCCGCGACGGCGAGCGTCTGTCCGCGTTGCGCAAGCAACGCTCCGACGACGCTCTCCAGCGAATCGTCGTCGTAACCAAAAATCTTCTCCGCGAAAATCTCCTGCAGCTCGCGCTCGCGCGACGCCAGCGACGCGCGCGATTCCTCCTCGGCGCCGTCCGCGTGCAGATGGATCTCGATGTGCCCACCGCTGGCGAGAATCGTCACGAGCTCACCGGGATGACGCTCGTAATACGGCTGCAGCTTCTCCTCGACGCCAGATTCCGTCAGTCCGGCAATCTTCACCACGCGCCGATAGCGCGCGCGACCGCCGCTCAACTCCGCGAGCCAGGGGACGAAGTACGTCGCCAGCATCCACTCCAATTCGTGCGGAACTCCCGGAAACACCCAGACCTCTTTCCCGTCCTTCGCGATGTGAAATCCGGGCGCCGTGCCCCGCTCGTTCGTCAGCATGGTCTGCCCGACGAAAACATTCGCCTGCCGCTTATTGACCTCCGGCATCGTCCAACCACGAGCGGCGAACCGGCTCTCGATGCGCTCGATGATCGAGGTCTCGACCCGCATCGTGAGCCCGAACGCCTCCACCAGCGCCTCGCGCGTCAGGTCATCCTCCGTCGGGCCCAATCCGCCCGTGATGATCAGCAGATCCGCATGCGTCGAGGCGTATCGAATCTCCGAGACGAGATCCGCGAGCGCATCCCCAACCACGGACTTGCGCACGAGCGGCACGCCATACCGCTCCAGCGCGGCCGTGATCTTCAACGAGTTCGTATCGACCCGCGTCGGCCCGAGCATCTCCGACCCAATGGCGAGAATCGCGGCGCTGCGCGGTTGCTGGTTGCTGGTTACTGGTTGTCTGGGGTGCATCGCGGAAACGATACCGCACACGAGTCGATCACCGCGCGTTGTCCTAGTGGTTGGCGATTGACGCTGGATGGTCGAACCGGGGGTCCGTTGGCAGCGAATGGAGCGTATCCACTGCTTGTAGCCGGCCTGACAACACCTGATGACCAAGGCAGCCTCGGAGGCGGTCGACTGCGATCGGGGTGCCCGGATGCGATTCGCACGACGGGACAGCCACAGAAAAGCATGTCGGCCGGATTCGCCATGCCATTATGCACCACGGCAAGAAACATCCGGCTGCGATGGGAGCGATCGAGTGAACGCCTCTTGTCGAGCCTTGCGGCGAGAGACGTGAGACTACGTCCCCGTGAACCGGAACTACACCTTTCTTGACGGGCGGCCGTCCCTCTGTATAGTTGACCCCTCGACAGATGGAGAGAAGCTCCCAAGAATGGATTCCGCGCGATACATCAGAGCCGATCCGGCAAGGTGACATTTTCGCATGGACAGCGGCTGAGCGCGCCTCGCCGTGGCGTCTGTTCGGCGTGGTCATCACGGCGGACTGTGACCTGACCCACGGAAAGTATGGCGATGTACTCTCCTACTGCCCCATCATCCCCGTCCTCGATTTTATTAGCTTACAGTGGGTGCCGGAGACCCGAGGAAAACTTCTGAGCGCGCAGGTTTCGAAAGTGCATGCGTTGGTCGACCGCCAGAAGAACCTCTACAGTCCATCCTATGATGCGCCGATCGCACCGGAATTGATCATTCCGTGGCTTCAGCGGCGCGGAGCAAACGGGTTAGCCGACGACCTTGGTCTTCCAGCGGGGGATCACCGCGCTCAGCTTGTGGCAGCCCTCGATGTCCTCAGCATCATTCAGAACTTGCGGTGCTCTGGTCCGCTGCAGGAGGATATTGCCGTCCTAGCGCGGGCGCGCTGCGGTCTTACGGATCCCCCCACAGCCACCCTGCAAAAGGAAACCGGCAGACTCTGGTCCGAGTACGAAGCTAGGATCACGCGTCTACCAGGTGACCTATTTTTCGTAACACAATTGAACAGTTCCAACCGCGAAGGGTTCATAACGTGCCTCCGACTGATTCGCGAATTGCCGGCGACGTCAATCGCCGTAGACCCCGTTCGTGAGCGGAGCGACAGCTCCATCAAAGCAGTGCGGCTGAGCCGTCTGGGAACGCCATTCCGGTACCGCCTGACGCAACAATTGGCGGCGGTGTTTAGCGACATTGGCTTGCCTGCGGAATTTGACGTAAGCCGAAAAGAGCTGCTCGTTCAGCTTGGGGAATCGGTGTGCAAGTCCGCGGGCCCAGAGGAGAGTTCGCAGTGATGCCATATCGTTCAGTTGTTTTTACATTGGACTCATTGAGTCGCTGTCTAAGCCAGACGCCGGAGCCCGCGTGGTTCACGCGCTTCGACATTCCAGAGGATGGAGGCTGGGGCGTTCTGCGTGTAGTGCAGACGCAAACCTGCTTCATCCTCGATGAGGGCGAGAGAGCCGCGAGCTCGAATCGTAATCAAGCTGGGCGATTCTGGGCTATTCGGCGCGCTGGAAGCGGCGGGACGGACGACGGCGCTCCAGCGAATTCACCGGCTGGGTGTCCATGCGTCCGACACCAGCTCTGTTCCCTCACAACTGGAGTCAATATACCGCAGGAAATCTGATTACCATATTTGCATACCAGCTAACCATTGGCTCCGAACGTCTGATCTCCGAGGTTCTCAGCGCCGGGGCGCCCGATGTCTACGTTTGTGCGGTGACGACGCAGCGCGACCACATCGACGTCACTGGCTATGCGCCCGATCATGACCCATATCGCCGTGCAATCTCCGATTACGCAATCGCCGCGGAAAACGTAACGAAAAGATTGCACAGCCGAACAACGCCACGGTTCGATGGGGTAATCGAGCTTGAGGCGCTCGGCGCGGGAGCTGTGTCGGGTGGACGTAATTTTCGTAGCTGGTTACCGCTTCTCTCCGACGCGCAAAGAGGGTTTTTCGATGCGCCAGGAACAAGGTCGGTGAAGCTGCGTGGTCCGGCTGGATCTGGAAAGACCCTGGCTATGCAACTTAAGGCTCTGCGCGAGTGTTACGACGCGGTGATGCAGACCGGACCCCGCGCATCCTGTATGTAACGCATAGCTGGGCGATGGCGGAACAGGTCCAAGAGACGCTGGAGTTGCTCGATGAGCGCGGAGTGTCTGGCGAACATCGATGTATTCCCGCTTTTGACTCTTGCAGAGACCTCTGCTCACTGCTCAGGCATTGCCGGTATTCGCATCCTGGGCGACGACAGCCACGAGGGAAAGCAGCTTCAGCTAGCGACGCTCGCCCAGATCCTTGACGACGCCAAGCGAGGGCCTTGGCTCACCTTCCGAACCTCGGCATCCGTGGAGTTTCGCAGCTGCGTCGAAGCCGCGCCGACTACCCCGATGCAAATCGCCTTCTCTGGGATCTAATGCTTGAGTTCTCGTGCGTGATCGGAGCTGCGGGGATATTGCCGGGCCTAAACGCAGAAGCGCGCTACCTGCAGATTGATCGAAGACCATGGATGATGCCACTGCCTGAGCGAGCAGACCGGTCCTTCGGTGTTCTTTCTTTATGACATGTTAGTCCGACACCTCACGGCGCGTCACGAAATGACGACCGACCAACTGATCAACGATTACCTCGGATCTCTGTCAACGTACCGATGGCATGCCCAGCGAGGCGAACGTGGTTACGACGTGATATTCGTCGATGAGTTGCATCTCTTTAACGAGCAGGAACGCATGGTGTTCCCGCATCTTACGCGAGATCGAGATGCGTACCCAGTCGTCTTTATGGCACTGGATCCGCGGCAATCGCCGCGGAGAGTCGTACGCTGAATTCGCAGTGGCGGACATACGAATTCGCGAGAGCGGCGCTGCGGATTCGGCTCTAGGTGTCTATGGGAGTATTGATCTAAGTACCGTATTTCGTTATACACCACAGATTCTGCAATTCCTTAAGCATCTCGACGGATATTACCCTACCCTCGAACTCGGCGCGGACTGGGCCGTAATCGGCCGGCGAGGCGCAAACGACACGCGAGCATGGGAACGTACCTTTGCTCTTACTACACCCGGACGCCGGTGAAGAGGTGCGCGGTGCAATCCAGGACGCGCTACAGATTGCCGACTCGGACCGACGCGTAGCGCTATCGCGTATTGACAGCGCCGCGTTTGACGATACTGTCGAGCCATTCGTGGGCATCCTGGCGAGGAAGTCGGTTTCAGATGATTGAATTGCGTGACGACGTCGAGAAGCTTCGATACAGTACGGCACGCATCGTGGCGAGTCAGCCACATTACGTTGCGGGTTTGCAGTTCGACGCGGTTATCATTGGTGGTTGTCGACCTACGTTTCAGCAGAACGATCCTCTATCAAGCTATGGTCTGCGACGCTTCCTCGCCGACCTATACCTCGCCGCGAGCAGAGCGCGAGATCTGCTCCACATGCATGCGAGCGGCCGACGCGGTCAGTTCCCAGCAGTGCTGGAAACGGCACTTGACGCTGATCTTGGCTGTGCCGACGTCATCCTGACAGCCACGATCGCCGCACAACTTACCGGTCGCAACCAACGTCAGCCGCTTGGTCAGCACCTCAATAAGCTGGGGCAGCCGCGAATCGTCAGTTCTTCGAATACCAAATCGATCGGCTGAAGAACGCGACATTCGCCGTGGGAAGTAGCAGCCACCCGACTTTTAGGTGGAACCGATTTCGGACTGCTGCCTGCATACCGTTGACCCTCTGCGTGGGACCGAAGCGGCTCACTGGAGACGTTAGTCGCCGAACGTATCGAGGAACCCCACCAGCAACCAGTCACCAGCAACGATTCACGCGATGATCGTTTCCTTCTCGCCCGACAGCGCTTCCCACTTCTTGTACAGCAGCTCGATCATCGCCTTCAGGTCGTGGTTCTGCTGCTGGATCTTTTTCACGCGCTCGCCGTCGCGGAAGACTTCCTCGGAACAGAGGAGGAAGTCGTTGCGTTCGCGTTCGCTCTCGGCGGAGTTGATCCGGGCTTCGATCTGGGCGATCTCGTCGTCGATTTTCTTGATGCGCTTCGCGCGCTGCTTTTGTTCTGTGCGATCGGGATGGCGGTCGGCTTGCGCGGACGATTTGGCGGCTTGCGGTGCGGGGTCGGGCTGGCTGGAAGCCGGCGGACCGGCAGGCTGGAAGCCTGCGCTCCGTTCGTTTGCGCTGCGGTCGCTTGCGCTGCGCTCGGCTCCGCCGCTTCGCACGGGCGCGATTTTCTCGGGGGTCGCGGCGCCTTCTTTGAATTGGGCGACGAGGTCGGTGTAGTTGCCGGAATAGACCTCGGCGGCGCCGTCTTCGACGAGGATGATGTTCTCGGCGACGCGGTCGATGAAGTAGCGGTCGTGCGAGACGACGATCAGCGCGCCGGTGAAGTGTTCCAGCGCTTCCTCGAGCGCCTCGCGCGTGTAGACGTCGAGGTGGTTCGTCGGCTCGTCGAGGAGCATGACGTTGCCGCCGACGTACATGATCTTCGCCAGCGCCAGCCGGCCCTTCTCGCCGCCGGAGAGGTCGCGCGTTTTCTTGAACACGTCTTCGTCGAAGAACGAGAACGCGCCAGGTAGCTGCGCACCTGCTCTTCGGTCTGCGTGTGATCGAGATTCCAGACCTCGTCGATCACGCTGCCCTTCGGCTTCAGATCGCCGAGGGTCTGATCGTAGTAGCCGACCTGGACGTTGTGGCCGTAGGTCACCGCGCCGGCGAGCGGCGCGAGACGGCCGGCGAACGTCTTGAGCAGCGTCGATTTGCCGGAGCCGTTCGGACCCATGATCGCGTAGCGCTCGCCGCGGCGGATCTGGATGCTGAAGTTCTCCACCACCGGTTTGCTCTGAGAGTCCGGCTTGGTCTGATAGCCCGCGGTGACGCGATCCGCTGTCAGCGCGATCGCGCTGGAGCGCGCGCCGGCGTCGAGCCTGAACTTGGCCAGCGTCTCGTCGGTCTCCGGACGCTCCAGCTCATCGAGCTTGTCGAGCATGCTTGCGCCGCGACTTGGCCTGCTTCGTCTTCTGGCCGGCGAGATTGCGGCGGATGAAGTCCTGCGTCTCGGCGATGTACTCCTGCTGCCGCTCGTAGTCCTTGGCCATCTTCTCCATCCGCTCGGCGCGGAGCTGGAGGAAACTTCTCGTAGTTGCCGTGGTACTCGACGAGCTTTCCGTGCGCGAGCTCGACGATCTTCGAGACCGTCCGGTTGAGAAACGTCCGGTCGTGCGAGATCAGGAGATAGCTGCCCTTGAACGACTGCAGGAACTCTTCGAGAAACTCGATGCCGTCGAGATCGAGATGGTTCGTCGGCTCGTCGAGCAGGAGCAGATCGACTTTCGTCAGCAGCGACGCGCGCGAGCATGGCCCGGTTCTGCTGCCCGCCGCTGAACTCGGGGATCGGCCGGTCCCAGTCGTCTTTGTTCGCGAAGCCGACGCCGCCGAGGACGCGCTCGACTTCCGCGTGGAGCGTGTAGCCGTCGGCGTGCTCGTAATCGTGCTGCAGCTCGGAGTACTTCTCGAGCAGCCGCGCGTGCGCGGCTTCGCTCTTCGTCGAGTCGGCGAGATCGTGCTCGATCGCGCGCATCTTCTTCTCGATGCGCAGAACCTCGGCGAACGCGGTCTCGACGAAATCGAACAGCGACATCCCCGGCTCGGCGTCCAGATGCTGGCCGACGTGACCGACCGTCATGCCCGACGCGCGCAGGATCTGGCCGCGATCGGCCTCTTCCTGCTTGAGGAGCAGCCGGAACAGCGTCGTCTTCCCCGCGCCATTGCGGCCCACGAGCCCGACGTGCTCGCCGGGGTTGTGCTGCCACGTCACGCCCTTCAGGACATCGTGCGGTCCGTAGCTTTTCTCGATGTTTTCAAAACGGTAGAGCATCGCGCCAGTAAACGCGCAGACGCACCACCCATTCCAGCGACGATCTTGGCGTCACATCATCGAGAGACAAGCAGGTGCGATTTGGACCTCACGCTGCGCGGCGCGAAGTAATGATGTAGCCATGCTTGACCGGCAAACCGAAACGCGAGGGTTCGACCAATTCCAGAACGCCCGTGTTCGATGTCATACGTTTCGTTGATGGCACGAACCGGATTTTCGTTAGCCTCGAGGATGACGATTCGCGACAACAAGGTCACTTCCTCGGGCGCGAGGTGGCGTTGAACGGCACCGGCAAGATAGCGAAGCGTCGGCTCGTCTTCTTTCGCCCAGGATGCTGAGACCACGAGATCCCATCGGTCCGCGAGATCCTCACGCTCCAACAGGGCGAACAAGTTGAGAGGCCCTCTCTCACGAGCAAGTTCCTGCTCCAACGCACCGAGCTTCTCCGTCAGGTCGTTCATAGCGCCTTCAATAGTTCTTCTGCTGCAACGAGTAGTAAGTCAACGTCCCGCCGCCGGCGCCCATGAAAGGACGGCTAGCAGCACCGCTGCTATGACAACGCGAGTATGACGCGGTCGCACCCTGCTAACCTTACTCCAGCCGCGCTTCACTCTGAGCGAAGCGAAGAGTCGATGGAGCAAACTTCGCGAAGGATGCTCCATCGAACCTTCGCCGCTGACGCGGCTCAGGATTGGGAACGAACATGCGCCTTGCAGTCAACATCGATCACATCGCCACGATCCGCGAGGCACGGAAGACCGACGAGCCCGATCCTGTCGCGGCCGCGGTGCTCTGCGAGCTCGCGGGTGCGCAAGGCATCACCGTCCATCTCCGCGGCGACCGGCGGCACATCCAGGATCGCGACGTGGAGCTGCTGCGCAAGACCGTCACGACGCATCTCAACATCGAGATGGCCTCGACCTCGGAGATGGTGCGCATCGCGCAGACCATCAAGCCGCAGCAGGTGACCCTCGTCCCGGAGCGCAAAGATGAAGTCACGACGGAAGGTGGACTCGACGTCGTGCTCCACTCCGGCAATGTCGAGAAAACGATCACGCAGCTCGTCGAAGCGCGCATCGACGTCTCGGTCTTCATCGACCCCGACCTCGAACAGATCCGGCAGGTCCACAAGCTGCGCGCGCCGATGATCGAGATCAACACCGGCAAGTATGCCGACGCCTGGAAAGACGGGCATTGGCAGCCCGAGCTCGAAAAAATCGCCACCGCCGCGCGCGCCGCGAAAAAGCTCGGCCTCACGGTGCTCGCCGGCCACGGCCTCACCTATCGCAACATCGACGGCATCGCCACGATCCCCGAGATCGAAGAGCTCAACATCGGCCACTCGATCATCGCCCGCGCAGCCCTCGTCGGCCTGGACAACGCCGTGCGCGAGATGGTCGCACTCATGCGAAACCCAAGAAGATTGCCGCTCACTCGGTGAGCGGATTCCGGTTCTGTGTAGCGACGGCCGCCTCGGCCGTCCTCTCGTGCAGACGCCTCGTCCACATTCCTACGTCGCCTGTCAGTCCCCTCTCCCCGTTCGCAGCCTCATCGCGAACGGGGAGAGGGCTAGGGTGAGGGGTCGTTCGTGCGCGAGAGATTGCCCCTCACCCTAACCCTCTCCCCACCGCGATGAGGCTGCGGCGGGGAGAGGGGACAAGATTCACTGATCGGCGCACTTCGCTACGGCTCACGATGACGGGCGCATCTCCGCCAGCCTCCGCCGTATCTTCGACGCTCTTGCCCTATCGTGGCGCGCGGAGAACACTTCCTCCTCGTACATCTGCACGAGCGGCTCGAGATCGCGTGCGGCGTCCGGTTGTTGCGCGCGCAGCGCGCGGAGCGCGTCTTCCATCGTCATCGCCGGACCGATCTCGATTCCGCGTCCGGCCAAATGCGCCGCAAGAACATCGAAGACCGCGCGGTGTCGTCGCGTGAGCGCGAACAACACCAAGCCAATCGCGATGACCAGCGCGAGGAGCGATCCGAACTTCGGCGTGGCGATGGTCTTCGCATCCGCGGAGATACGCTCGCGCAACGACGCCGCCGCGGCTCGCGCGTACGCGATTCCATCCTCGGCCAGCGCGATCTGATCGCCGAGGCTGAAGGTCAGCACGTAGCGGTCCCACATGAACGTCATCGAATCGGCGAGACCGACCAGATACTCGCGGATCGCGCCCGTCGACTCCGCGCCGGGACGCAGCGCCGCCGGCGTGCTGTCGAACGTCATCCATCGCGTTCCGTTCCACACCTCGGTCCAGGCGTGCGCGTCATCGCGGCGAATCGCGTAGTAACCGCCGAGCGGGTTGTAGCGTCCGCCGTAGAAACCGCCGGCGATGCGCGCCGGAACGTCGATCGCCGTCAGCAGCACGACCATCCCCGCCGCGAAGTATTCGCAATGACCGACCCGGTCGCGCAGCAGGAAATCGTCGACCGACATGATCCTGCCGAGGCTTTGCGGATTCGACATGTAGCGAAAGTTGCGGGAGAGGTACTGTTCGATCAGCAACGCCTGGCGCTCGGGACGCTGCTCGCGGCCGACGATGCGACGCGCCAGCGCCTGGACCTGCGGCGTGATCGGATAGCCCGGCGTCACGATGCGCGTCAGCTTCAGCGGCTCGTTTGCCGTCGCCACCTTCGCGTTGAGATTGAGCATCCCTTCCTGATACGTGTAGTACGTCTCGAGTGCGGGACCCTCGTACAGCCGCGCGCTCACGCCGGCGAGCGCGTACGTGCCGACGGGCAGGAAGAGCCGCCCGCGCTGCGCCCGCTGCTGGATCGTTACCTCGCGCTCCAGGCCGTGCGGCCGCGCGAGCGTGAACGTCCCTTCCTGCGACGGCACATCGTGAAAGCCGCGATAGCTCTGCCGCCATTCGCCGTTCGCGTAACGGTCGTAGATCGTTCCGCGCAGGCGGATCGGCGCGAGCACCGCGCGCGCGTCCGCGCTCATCCAGACGCGCGCGACGACCACCGTATCCGGCGACGTCACGCGCGGCCTCGTGAAATCGATCGTCTCGCTGAGCGCCGTCGAGCTACCGGCCATCGGGCCACTCATGCCCTGCAGGAACGGACTGCGCACGCGCGGAAGAAACGGAAAAAGCGCCGCGCCGATCCCCATCGCACCCGCGAGATAGAACGACGCCGCGCGCGATCGCGGCACTTCGCCGTACTCGTGGCCAAGACTACGCGCCGTCTCGGCATGACTCACATCCATCAGCTGCCGGAACATGAAGAACGCGAACACGACGACGAACGGCAGCACCGCGATGTGCGTCGACGTCGCCAGGCTGGCGATGAAGATCAGCACTGTCGTCAGCATCCGCTGCGCCTGATTGCTCTTCTGCGCCGACTCCATCGGCTGATAGACGGCGATGAAGAGCACGAGATGCGCGGACGCGCCGAGGGCGCTGCCGGAGAGGAAGCGCCAGTCGATGAGATAGAACGGCAGGTAGGCGATCGCCAGCCATTGCATCAGCCGCGCGGGGATCAGCTCCGGTCCCTTCCCCATCGCCACGCGAATGACGATCACGGCCATCGCCGCGTGAAACACGATCAGCGGCACGATGCCGATCGTGTAGGTGAAGTAGAGCGGCACCGCGGCGAACATCGCCAGCAGCAGCGCTTCGAGCTCGCGCGCTCTCGCCTTCATGCGAGATTCCTCTCGCGATCCGGATTCCCCGCCGAGAACAGCACCGCATCGCGATCGAGCATCAGGTGCACCGGCTCGAACATCGGTTCGAGCAGCGCCAGCTCGCGGAAGAGCGGCGCCGCCCCCTCGTTCTCGCGCGTGCGCACCGTCGCGCGCGGGAGCGACAGCGTCACGTCGAGTCCGCGCGCCACGGCGTGATAGATGAACGTCGCCGCCGCGGAGATCGTCTCCTCGAATTCGTCGTCGCTCACCTCGCGCGATTGATAGGGATCGACGACGACGTGGACCGAGTGCGCGGTCTCGGCTTCCGGCTGTTTCATGATCCAGCGGCCGAGGCTCGCCGACTTTTTCCAGTGCACCTGCCGCAGCGAATCGCCGCGCACGTAATCGCGAAACGAATGCAACTCGATGCCCGCACCCGGACGCCCCGAAGGCATCTGCTCCCCGGAGACCGGCTTGAAGCGCTCGACGGTGCCGTCATCGCCGCCGATGCGCGGAAACACGATCACGTCGCTCGACACGCGGAGCCGGCGCTTCTTCAGGAAGAAGCCGAACGGATAGCGCGTATACGAATCGATCGCGCTGACATGCGCGAGCCCGCGCCGGCGAAACAGAAACGCGGAATGGATCGTCAGCTCGGAACGCCGCCGCACGATCGGAATCAGCACCGGCTCCGCGAGCGCTTCCGAGGTCAGCACGACATCGCGAACATCCCAGATGCGCGAACGGTTGCGAATGCGAATCGTTCCATCCGCCGCCTTCCCCGCCCACGCCTCGCCAATCCCGCCCAGCTCGAGCTCGAGATGCTTGAGTCCACCCTTCGATGCCAGTCCGGAGAGCAACAGACACCCGAGCATCAGCGACACCGCGATGTAGAGCGCGTTGTTGCCGGTATTCACCGCGGCGATGGCAAGAACGACCGTCGTCAGCAGGTACGTCGTCCCGATCCGCGTCAGTCGGACGACGCCGTTGAATTCGAAGGGAAGGGCGGTCATGGTGATTCAATCCCGAGCGCAGCGAGGGGGCTGCGCATCTGTGTAGCGACGGCCGCCCTCGGCCGTCCTCTCGTGCGAACGCCGCGTCCCCGATCATCTGCCGCCGTCCGCGACGCCGCGAAGCCTTTCGTATCCATCAACGCCATCGCTCCTCGCACGCGCTGCCGGCCGAGGGCGGCCAGCACTACACAGAACCGCAGCCCTACCTCGGTACTGCAATCTCGTTCACGATCTTCTGCACGAATCGCCCCTCGGGCGAGGAATCGCCGCGCGTCATGCGGCGGTCCTTCATCAGCACGCGGTGCGAGAGCACGGGCACGGCGAGTCGCTTGATGTCCTCGGGGATCACGAAGTCGCGGCCGCAGACCATCGCCAGCGCCTGGCAGGCCTTGAAGTACGTCAGCGCGCCGCGCGTCGAGACGCCGAGCGCGGCCTCGGGATGCGTGCGCGTCGTTTCGATGATCGTCATCAGATACTCGACCAGCGACTCGCTCACGTGTACCGCCGCAACGCCAGCCTGGAGTTCGCGAACGTCGTCGCCATCCAGCACCGGCTTCAAATGCTCCAACGCATCCTGCGCGCCACCGGCACGAAGGAGCTGCTTCTCGTCGCCCGCGCTCGGATAACCGATCGTCAGCTTCATCAGAAACCGATCGAGCTGCGATTCCGGCAGCGGATACGTCCCGACATGCTCGATCGGATTCTGCGTGGCGATGACCAGGAACGGCTGCGGCAGCGCCATGCGACGCTTCTCCACCGTGATCGTTCCCTCGCCCATCGCCTCCAGCAACGCCGACTGCGTCTTCGGCGTCGCGCGATTGATCTCGTCGGCGAGAAGGATGTTCGTGAAGATCGGCCCGGAGCTGAACTCGAATTCCTGCAGATCCTGGTTGTAGATCGTCACGCCGACGATGTCAGCCGGCAGCAGATCGCTCGTGAACTGAATGCGCTGAAAGTCCAGCGACAACGATCGCGCCAGCGCATGCGCCAGCGTCGTCTTGCCGACGCCGGGAACATCCTCGAGCAGGATGTGCCCCTTCGCCAATAGCGCGGCGATGCAGAACTGCACCACCTCCGCCTTGCCGCGAATCACACGCTCGATGTTCTGTTGAAGCGCCGCGATCCGATCCAGCGATCGCGAAACGGGAAGCGGTTCGGTTGCCATCACGTCAACTCTACGTTCGGAAACGGTTGCTGGTTACTGGTTGCTGGTTGCTTGCGGAGCCTTTCCTGACCGCGAGTCTCCGCGAAGCCACGAGAAACCACAAGCAACCAGCAACTAGCAACCAGTGAACTACTTCTACAGTTTCTTGTACTCCGGCCCGCCCCCACCCTCCGGCGGCACCCACGTGATCACCTGATAGGGATCCATGATGTCGCAGGTCTTGCAGTGGAAGCAGTTCGTGAAATTGAGGAACGGCACCTTCCCGCGGCCGTCCGCGGTTTCCTTCGGTTCGTAAACCTGCGCCGGACAGAAGTGAAAGCACGGATTCCCATACTCCTCGGTGCAGCGCGTGATGCACACCTCGGTGTCGGCGATCAGAAGGTGCGCCGGCTGATTCTCTTCGTGCAGCACGCCGCCGTTGTAGACGTTCGTCACCTTGTCGAACGTGTACTGGTTGTCGTACTTCATCTTCTCCGGCGGATGCGGATCGTCGGACGCCGAAGTAGCGCTGCATGCGCACCATCCGCTCGTGACCGGCGTGGCCTTCGAGCTTGTCGAAGAACCCGAAGCCGCGCCCGCCGGTGACGATGTTCGCGCCGGCGTTGAAGAGCCCAGCGAGCTGGCCGTATTCGAACGCCTGATGGAAATTGCGCTCGCCCCACAGCTCTTCGCTGCGCCCATGACGCTTCGAACAGCGCCTCGTACTCCTGCAGTTGATTCGACGAATAGTCCGTCGTCGAGGAGCGCGTGGAACGCCGTCTCCGCGGCGAGGATGCCCGACTTGATGGCGAGATGAATGCCCTTCAGGCGCGCGCCGTTGAGATAGCCGCCGGAATCGCCGAGGATCATGAAGCCCTCGCCGTAGAGCCGCGGCATCGAGTAGTAGCCGCCCTCGGGAATCGCCTTCGCGCCGGCGGCGATCATCTTGCCGCCGTCGCAGAATCTCGCGGATCGACGGGATGCAGCTTGTAGCGCTGGAACTCGTTGATGCGGATCGAGCGTCGGATTCTTGTAGTCGAGACCGACCACGAGCCCGATGTCGACGATGCGGTCTTTCATCCCGTAGATGAAACCGCCGCCGAACGTATCCATGTCGAGCGGCCAGCCGAGCGTGTGGATCACCGCGCCGGCGGGAAGCGATCGTCGGGAAGCTGCCAGAGCTCCTTCACGCCGACGGAGTAGACCTGCGGATTCTTCCCGGCGTACAGATCGAACATCCCCGCGAGCTGCTTCGTCAGCGTGCCGCGCGGACCTTCGGCGAGGATCGTCATCTTCGCGCGGATGTCGACGCCCGGCTCGAAGTTCGGCTTCGGCTGTCCGTTCTTGTCGATGCCCTTGTCGCCGGTGCGCACGCCGACGACGCGACCCTCTTCGACGAGCACGCGCGACGCCGCGAATCCGGGAAAGAGATCGACGCCCATCTCGCCGACGATCGGCGCCAGCCAGCGCACCACCTCGCCGAGGGAGATCACGTAGTTGCCGTGGTTCTGCAGCGGCGGCGGCATGATCGGCGCCGCGATCTTCATGCTTCTCGAACATGTACCAGAACGCGTCGTCGGTGACCGGCGACTCGACCGGACAGCCGCGCTCCAGCCAGTCCGGCATCAGCTCGGAGATCCCGCGCGGATCCATCACCGCGCCGGAGATGCCGTGCGAACCGATCTCCTTCCCCTTCTCGAGCACAGCGATGGAGATGCCCTCGAGCTTTTTCTCCGCGTCCGATTCGTTGTGGCCGCGAACGAGCTCGGCGAGCTTGTACGCGGCCGCCAGTCCCGCGGGCCCCGCGCCGACGATCACGACATCGACGTCCAGAGTCTCGCGCTCGATTCCGGGAAGTTCGGCCATGTTCTAGACACTCCTCGTGCGGATTGCGGTTGCATTCTATGTGACGCAGCTGGCAGCAAGCAGCTGTCAGCTCGCAGCTCGCAGCTGTCAGCCATCAGGGCTCCCGGTTCTCCTGCGAGCTGAGAGCTGCCAGCCGAGAGCTGTTATCCTTCCCCCCGGTCGATGACCGACATCTACCTGCCCCTCCTGTTGCTCCTCGGCTGCAGTGCGCTGACGTCCTACGTCGCCACCGCGGTCGTCCGGAGCGCTGCTCAGCACATCGGGCTGGTCGACCTGCCAGGTCATCGCAAGATCCATGAAGTCGCGACGCCGCGCCTCGGCGGGATCGCCATCATCTTCGGCTTCGGCTTTCCGCTCCTGCTGCTGGCCGCGAACGCCCAGGCCGCGAGCCTCGTGTCGAAGAACATCACGTATCTCTTCGCCCTGCTCGCCAGCGGCTCGCTGATCGTCGGCCTCGGCGTCTACGACGATCTGATCGGAACGAACGCGCCGAAGAAGTTCGCCGTGCAGTTCGCGGCGGCGATCATCCTCGTCGCCTTCGGATTTCATTTCGATCTCGTCTCCTTCGCCGGACGCGAGATCAGTCTCGGCTTCCTCGGCACCATTGCATCGGTGGTCTGGATCGTCGGCGTGATGAACGCCATGAACTTCATCGACGGCATGGACTCGCTGGCCACGGTCGTCGCCATCACCATCGCCGCCGCGTTCACGATCATCGGCGTCCTGCGCGACGACGTCTTCTCGCTTGTCATCGATGGTCGCGCTCACCGGAAGCCTCATCGGCTTCTACCCCTGGAACAGGCCGCCGGCGAAGATCTTCATGGGCGACACCGGCGCGCTCTTCATCGGACTCCTGCTCGCCGCGAGCTCCATCGCCCGCCCCAGCAAATCCCCCACCGCGCTCATCCTCGGCGGCCCGATGCTCGCCCTCGCACTTCCCGTCATCGATACGCTGATCGTGATGAAGCAACGCTTCGGCGGAAGCGAAACCACCCTCACCGAACGCTTCGCCCGCGTCTTCACCGCCGACCGCCGCCATATCCATCACATCCTCGTCGAGCGCTACGGAGGCCCGGGCAAGGTCATCTTCTCGATCTGGATCGTCACCCTCCTCTTCGCCGCCTCAGCGGTCATGACGGTGATGCAAAAGACGAAATGGATCGGCTACTCCTCGGGATGCCTCGCGCTGCTGGTGTTGCTCGTGCTGCGGTACTGGCCACGAAAGACCGGATCGCAGTGAGGAGGGCGGGCTTATAGCCCGCCGGTTTTGGGTGGGGGGGTGTCAGCGCGATGTCCCGTGATCTTCCCCCATCCAAAAAATCGGCGGGCTATAAGCCCGCCCTCCGGGCTGCCAACTGCCTACTGCATACTGCCAACTGAATGTGCGGCATCACAGCCCTCTTCGCTTATCGAGCTCCCCGCGTGAATCGCGCGGAGCTCGAGGCCATCACTGCGCGGATGATTCCGCGCGGGCCCGATGCCGGCGGGACGTGGATCTCGGACGACGAGCGCGTTGGACTCGGGAGCCGGCGGCTGGCGATCATCGACCTCACCGACGAAGGCACGCAGCCGATGTGGGATGTCGAGCGCGAGCTGGTGATCGTCTTCAACGGCGAGATCTACAACCATCGCGAGCTGCGCGCGTCGCTGGAGCGCGGCGGCGCGCGATTTCATTCGCACAGCGATACCGAGGTCCTGCTGCAACTCTATCGTCGCGACGGCGAGCGGATGCTCGGGCTGCTGCGCGGCATGTATCGCGTTCGCGTTGTGGGACACGCGCACGGAGCGCCTCTTCGTCGCGCGCGATCCGTATGGGATCAAGCCGCTCTACGTCGCCGATGACGGCGGCACGATCCGCATCGCCTCGGAGGTGAAGGCGCTGCTCGCCGGCGGCGCGATCTCGTCCGCGATCGATCCCGCCGGCGCGGCTGGCTTCTTCCTCACCGGCTCGGTCCCCGATCCCTTCACGATTCGCCGCGACGTGCGGGCCGTGGAGGCGGGAACGTGCTTCTTCGTGGAGGAAGGGGCCGGCGTCCGGGAGGTGCGCAAGCACTACTCGATCGCCGACGTTTTCCGACGAGCCAACGAGCAGGCGAGTCTCGTCGATCCGCGCGTGTTTCTGCGCGAGCGCATCGAAGAATCAGTCGTTCATCATCTCGTCAGCGACGTTCCGATCGGCGTCTTTCTCTCCGCGGGAGTCGATTCGTCCGCGCTCGACGAGCATCGCCGCGCAGCTTTCTTCGGAACCGTTGCGCACGTTCACGCTCTCGTTCGAAGAGTTTCGCGGCCGCCGCGACGATGAAGCGCCGCTCGCCGCTCGATTCGCAAACGAGATCGGCACGCGGCACACGACACGCGTCATCACTCGCAACGAGTTTCACGCCGATCTGCCACGTTTCTTCGAACGGATGGATCAGCCGACCATCGACGGCGTGAACACCTGGTTCGTGAGCAAGGCCGTCCACGAGGCGGGAGTGAAAGTCGCGCTCTCCGGCCTCGGCGGCGACGAATTGTTCGGCGGCTATCCGTCGTTCGCCAATGTCCCGAAGATGGTCCGCTTCGCGCAATTGCCGCTCGCCGCGACCGCGGCGCGCCTTTTTCTGCGCCATCCAAAAACCAAACTGATTCCCACCATCGGCGCGACGTGGCCCGGCGCCTGGTTCCTGCAACGCGGCCTCTTCATGCCCGATGAGCTGGCGGAGATTCTCGGCAAGGCGCAGGCGCAGGAAGGTCTCGCGCGCCTCTCCCTCCCCGATCAGGTCCGCCGGGCGCTCGAGCCCGACCCCTGCACGCCCTTCGGTCGCGTGGCGACGATGGAAGCGTCGCTCTACATGCGCAACCAGCTCCTCCGCGACGCCGACTGGGCGAGCATGGCCCACTCCGTCGAAGTGCGTACGCCACTCGTCGACGCCGCGCTCCTCCGCCAGGTCGCGCCGCTACTCCTCGAATGCCAGCGCGACTGCAAGGAAGTACTCGCCGCCATCCTTCCTCCCTGGCTCCGCGACCGCGCCAAGACCGGCTTTTTCGTTCCGATGCAGCAGTGGATGGACCTCCCACCGGACGGTACGTCGACGCGCATGCGCAGCTGGGCGAAGCACGTGTTCGAAGCCGTGTTGTGACGTGTTGGACCGCCGGCGTCTCGCCGGCTGGGCGAGCGGCGTCTCGCCGCTCGCGGGCGGGCGCCGGGACGGCGCCGCCCCAGCCGCCGAGACGGCGGCGGTCCACACCTGATCCGCCATAATGCCCCGCGTGTGCGGAATCACCGGCTTCTGGGCCTTCGGCGGCGGTGCACCAGAGCCGATGCGCGACCTCGTGTCGCGGATGAGCGCGTGCCTCGTGCATCGCGGGCCGGACTCCGATGGCATCTGGGTCGACGCGCCGTCGGGTGTCGCGCTTGGCTTCCGGCGCCTGGCCATCATCGACCTTTCGCCGGCCGGCGCGCAGCCGATGCGATCGGCGTCTGGCCGCTACGTGATCATCTTCAACGGCGAGATCTTCAACTTCCTCGAGCTGCGGAAGCGCCTCGAATCCGAAGGAGCGGCGCCGAGTTGGCGCGGTCATTCGGATACCGAAGTCCTGCTCGCGTGCATCGAAGCCTGGGGGCTCGAGCGCGCCGTGCGCGCGTCCATCGGCATGTTCGCGTTTGCGCTGTGGGATACGCGCGAGAACACGCTGGCACTCGTCCGCGATCGCGCCGGCGTGAAGCCGCTGTACGTCGCGATCACCGAGCGCTCCGTGCTTTTCACCTCCGAGCTCAAGGCACTCGGTCCGCATCCGGACTTCGATCGCAGCATTGATCCCGAGGCCGCGTCGTTGTACGCGCAGTACCGATACGTCCCCGCCCCGCGCTCGATCTATCGCGGCGTCGAGAAGCTGCTGCCCGGCAGCATCCTCACAATTTCCGGACCGGGAAAGATCGAACGGAGACGCTACTGGAACGCGACGGAAGTCGCGATCGAGCGCGCTGCGCAGCGATTCCAAGGCTCGGACAGCGACGCCGTCGCCGCGCTCGACGAACTGCTCGCCGACTCCGTCGCGCTGCGCATGATCGCCGACGTGCCGCTGGGAGTGTTCCTCTCCGGCGGGATCGATTCGAGTCTCGTCGCCGCACTAATGCAGCGAAATTCAGCGACCCCGATTCACACCTTCACGATCGGCTTCGAAGATCCGCGGCACGACGAAGCGCGGTACGGACGCGAAGTCGCGCAACACCTCCGTACGAATCACGACGAGCTGTACATCACCGCCGCCGAAGCGCTCGCGCTCGTCCCCGAGATGCCGCGGATCTACGACGAACCGTTCGCCGATTCGTCGAGCCTTCCGACCTATCTCGTCTCGCGACTCGCACGAAGATCCGCCACCGTCGCGCTCTCCGGCGACGGCGGCGACGAGCTGTTCGCCGGCTATCACCACCACTTCCTCGGCGCGCGCCTTGAGCGCCGCGTGCGCGCGATTCCCGCTCCGCTTCGCCCCATTCTCGGCCGCGCGTTGCGCGCGATTCCGCGCACGCGCGCGTTCGGCCGCGCGCTCGTCGAAAACGATCCGATCGCCACGTACTTGCGTGGCATGTCAAGCGGCACATCCAGCGGCGCACACTCGTCTTCGATCGCAACCACGCCTTCATTGACGCCGATCGAAGCGATCATGCTCCACGACTTCCGCACCTACCTCGCCGACGACATCCTCGTGAAAGTCGATCGCGCCAGCATGGCTGTGAGCCTCGAGGTCCGCACGCCGTTCCTCGATCATCGCGTCGTCGAATTCGCCTGGTCGCTGCCGCTTGCGATGAAGATCCGCGACGATCGCGGCAAGTGGATCCTCAAGACGCTGCTGCGCAAGTACCTCCCCGACCACCTGATCGATCGCGAGAAACAGGGCTTCGGCCTTCCGCTCGCGCAATGGCTGCGCGGACCGCTGCGCGCGTGGTCCGAGGAACTGCTGGCGAAGCCGGAGGAACCGTTCGACGCCACGCGCGTGCGCGATCTGTGGCGGCGTCACCTCGCCGGCGAGAATCACGAACGCGAGCTCTGGACGGTGATGATGTTCGAGGCCTGGCGGCGGCGATGAGAATCCTTCTCCTCTGCACCGACGCCTACGGCGGTCACGGAGGCATCGCGCTTTACAACCGCGATCTCGCCGAGGCGCTCGCCGCGCGGCCTGACTGCGAAGAAGTCCTCGTCATCCCGCGCGTGATTCGCACATCACCGGGAACGATCCCGCCGAAAATCACCTTCCTCGTCAGCGCCGCGCGCGGCCCCATCAGCTACATGCGCGCACTCGCGCACTCGCGCCGCGCGCGACCCGATCTCGTCATCTGCGGCCACGTGAATCTGCTTCCCGTCGCCTGCGCCATCGCGCGGCGGCCCATCCTGATGATCTACGGCATCGAAGCCTGGAAGCGCCTTCCCGCGCGCTCCAATCGCCTGCTCCGCCGTTGCGGCGCGATCGTCTCGATCAGCGAGATCACCCGCGATCGTCTCCTCGGCTGGTCGCACTTCGAAGGCAAAACGCATCTCCTCCCGAACGCGATTCACGCCGAGCAATACGGAATTCGCGCGAAGCGGGCGGACCTCGTCGCCAAGTACGGCCTCGCCGGAAAGCGCGTTCTGCTCACCGTCGGCCGACTCGTCTCTGAGGAGCGCTACAAGGGATTCGACGAAGTCCTGGAAATCCTTCCGCGGCTTCCCGAAGACATCGCCTACATCATCGCCGGCGGCGGCAACGACCGCGCGCGCCTCGAGCGAAAAGCCGCGCGCCTCGGCATTGCCGACCGCGTCGTTTTCACCGGCCTCTTTCCCGACGCCGACAAGATCGATCTCTACAGCCTCGCCGACGTTTACGTCATGCCCAGCCGCGGCGAAGGCTTCGGATTCGTCTTCCTCGAAGCGCTGGCCTCAGGCGTCCCCGCGATCGGCAGCAAACACGACGGCGGACGCGAAGCGCTCCTGCAAGGCGAGCTCGGATTGCTCGTCGATCCCTCCAACAGTGCCGAGATTGAAGCCGCGATCCGCGAGCGTCTCGACCGTCCCGAGCGCGTCATCCCCGCGCGTCTCGAACACTTCTCTTACGACAACTTCGTCGCGCGCACCGCCGCGATCGTGGATGATGTCACCCGATGAAGCGCGCACTCATCCTCGGCGTCTCCGGACAGGACGGCGCCTACCTCTCGCAGTTGCTCCTCGGCAAAGGCTACGAAGTCCACGGCACCTCGCGCGACGCCGAGCTGCAGCCGTTCCAGAACCTGCGCACCCTCGGCATCCGCGAGCAGGTCCACACCCACTCCACGTCGCTACGCGACTTCCGCGAAATGCTCCAGCTCCTCACCCAGGTGCAACCCGACGAAATCTACAACCTCGCCGGCCAGACCTCCGTCGGCCTCTCGTTCTCGCAGCCGATCGAAGCCATCGAGAGCATCGCCCAGGCCGTCCTGATCCTTCTCGAAGTCGTTCGCTATCTCAAACTGCCCGTGCGCATCTACAACGCCTCGTCGAGCGAATCCTTCGGCGAGACCGCGCCCGGCGCCGCGTCCAACGAACAAACTCCCTTCATGCCCCGCAGCCCGTACGCGACGGCAAAAGCCACCGCGCACTGGACCACCGTCAACTACCGCGACAGCTACGGCATCTACGCCTGCTCCGGAATCCTCTTCAACCACGAATCCCCGCTCCGCGGCGAACGCTTCGTCACGAAGAAGATCGTCCGCGCCGCCGTCGAAATCGCCGCCGGCAAAAAGACCCGCCTCACCCTCGGCGACCTCTCCGCCTCCCGCGACTGGGGCTACGCCCCCGAATATGCAGAGGCGATGTGGAGCATGCTCCAGCAAGAGCGCGCCGACGACTTCGTCATCGCCACCGGCGAAAGCCACAGCGTCGAGCAATTCGTCGCCGCCGCCTTCGCCGAGGTGGGACTCGACTGGAAAGAACACGTCGACATCGACCGCGCCCTCTATCGCCCGAACGACATTCACTACAGCCGCGGTGATGCGGAAAAAGCGCATCGCGAGTTGGGGTGGAAGGCGAAGACGAGGTTCGGGGAGCTGGTGAGGATCCTCGTCGGGGCCGCGCGCGAATCGCGTTGATCGACGCGAGATTTAGCCATGTCATCCCGAGCGTCGAGCGAGGGACCTGGGGGACGGGCGGCACGATGCTCGTGTTGCGCGCCGCCGCCCACCCAGGTCCCTCGCTACGCTTCTAATGACATCGAAGATGTCATCCCTCTCAGCGAGGCGGCGATTCAGATCGAAAGGCGTGACGCAGGCTTGGCCAACCGACGCTGCCGGCCGGGCCGGCTCGGGATGACATGGGTTGCGGCCATGCCGCTCTCAGAAAGACGGGAGAGGATCGCAGCAATTCATCATCGCGCCGGACGCACGATCGCGAACGGCCCGACATCCGGCGCAGCGGCCATCACAGGCTCCGGAACCGTCGCGAGCAGACTGCGATTCAGCACCAGCACATCCCATCGCGCGGCGCCGGCCGGGAGATGGAACTGCCGCCGGTCCTCGTTGAAATGCCCTTCGCTCGGATAGAGCCGTTCCGTCTCTGCAATCCACTCCCTGTCGAACGCGAGAAACCGCAACGCGAACGACGGCTCCGGCGTACGCCAACCGAAGACGACGACATCGCCGGGTCGCCGAATGCGAGCGACGGAGCGATCGATCTCCTCGCGAAGAGAACGCTGCTCGGCAATCAATCGATCATGGGCGCGGCAATCGTCGACGACCGTCCAACCAACGACCCCAAGACCGATCGTGAAGACGAACGCCGCCAGGCGCGGCTGAATCTCGCGCACGGCACCGAGAAGCGCGACGACGCCGAGCGCTCCCGGAAGAAAGTAGCGGCCTGTCGGCGTGCGCATCGCCATCAGAACGCTGCCGGTGATCGCGACGCAACCGAACGCGATCAGTCCGCGATCGCGCCGGCGCGCGAGCAACAGCAGTCCCACGACGATCGCGCACCAGAGCAGCCATGCCTTGCAGGCGATCGCGATCTCCCAATACCCGATCAGCGTCAGACGAAGGTGCGGCAGCTCGGCAGGACCGCGCCCGTACCAGCCGCTGTGCGTCGCCATCCCCCACAGCCATCGCCCCATGTCGCGATAACGATCCGCGGCAGGGAGCGTCGCCGCGATGAAACCGAGAGCGATTCCTCCGGCGGCCAAACTCACGTCGCGAACACGGCGTCGCTCCACAGCCACCGCAGCGACCACCGCCGGCATCCACGCCAGAAAAACGAACTTCGTCGCAATACAGAGACCGACGGAAAGCCCGATCAGAATGGCATGCTTGCGACTGCTGAGCGCGGCCAGCGTCAGCGCACCGATCGCGAAGTAGAGAATCTCCGGAGACCAGATGACCTGATACTCCAGAGCCGCCGGCGCCATGAAGAACGTCCAAAGCCCCGCGATCGCCAGCGGCGCCGGCGACTCCCGAAACAGCGTCCGCTCCAGCAGCACAGCCGCACCGATCGCGAAGAGAAGCCCGAGAACGTAGCCGCTCAACCGAATCGCATCGACCCGCTCCGGCGATCGCCCCACACCCCACTCGATCGCCGCGGTCAGAAACTGCACCGGGATCCCCGGATTGTCGATGTTGACCGGCGCGTGCCCGGAGAAAATCCGCAACCCCTCCTGCACATAGATCATCTCCGGGTCGTAATCGAACGCCCAGAACGGACGCGGACGGAGTACGACGCGATAGATCCAGTCGATCAGGAGCGGCACGACTCCGAAGACGATGACGAATGGGCGGCGTGGTGACAAGTGAACGCGGAATTTAGCGGCGAGTCCGGCGAACGCGGCAGACACCACACTCACAAGTCCCGCGAGTGGATTACCGTGAACCGCTCTTTCAGCCTAAGGAACGGATGCTCGAGCAGATGATACGACCCCGCTGCGAGAACCAACGTGATGGCGAAAGCGAGGAGGAGCGTCGGCATGACCTCCCAATGCGCGCTCCGAGCGAGCACGATCGCGAACAAGTGAAAAACGTAGAGGCCATACGAAATCTGGCCGAGATAGGCGACTGCGCGCGAGATTCGCGCCGGTAGCAGCCGGCTGTCCAGAAAGGACAACAGCAGCAACAGACATGCGATCGCGACGAGCGGATACGTGACGAGAGCACGGAATCCAGCCAATCCGTCGAGCCGAGACGCAATGACAAAGAGCACGCAGCTCATCGCTGCTGTGAAGAACCGTTTCAAAGACGACCACGACGCCAAGCTCGGTCTGGCCAACGCCAGGAGTGCTCCCATAGCAATCGGATCGACGCGAGCCAATGTGTTGGTCCAGACAGCGGGATGCGCGGCTCCTGCGAGCGCGAGGCACAGACGTGTGGCTGTCGCCAGCGTAAGCAGGAGAATGCTGATCGTCGCCAGCCTTCGACGTCCAAGGGCAACCACCAAGGGCCAGAGGAGATAGAACTGCTCTTCAATCGAGACGCTCCAGAGCGGATCGGCAATCGATCCAGGATAGCCATGCAGCGCGACGTCCCAGTTGCCGACGAATACCGCGAAGAGTGCGGTATGGCGCAGTCCGAGATTCCAGTGCGGAACGATGAAACGCGCTGGGAAAAGAGCAAAGGCGAGGAAAGCGTAATAAAGGGGCCAGATCCTGAGCGCTCTTCGGATATAGAAGCGCTTTACGCTCACCGCGCCGGTACGCTCCCGCTCCCGAAGAAGCAAGTCCGTGATGAGATACGCACTGAGACCAAGGAAAAGATCGACACCGAACGCCCCCGCTCCGACCGCAGCGGCGATCCAAGCACTCAGCGATTCGTCCAAACCACGCGATACGTAGAACTGCGCATCTCCGGGGAGACTGTGGTGGAGGAACACTGCCAGGAATGCAAAGAAGCGTAACCAATCGAGCTCTGGACGGTAGAGTCCGGGAGGATTTGGGTCGCGGGACCCCGCCTGGGTGCTCATCGTTAACGCGATCGTACCAACCCTCGCAGCAACTCCACCGTTTCCGCCACGCCGCGCTTCAAATCACCACGCACTTCAAAACCGAGCTGACGGAAACGTGCGTCGCTGACGGTGTAAGAGAGCTGGTTCATGATGCGGCTGTCGACGAGCTCCGTGGCGAGGTCGGGGATTTGCTCGCGGATGGCGTCGACGATCTCGCGGACGGTAGCGTTCAACGTGAGGACGTTGTAGACGCGATTGTCGAAGAGTTTGCGGTCGAGAATCAGCGCGATTGCGCGGACGGCGTCGCTGAGGTCGAGGTAGGGGCGGCGCTGATCGAGAGCGGAGCGCCAGACGGTGATCGGGATGCCGAGGCAGGCCTGCCAGATGAATTTGTTCACGGCGGTGTGGAAACGCATGCCCGGCGAGATGCCGAAGATCGTTCCGAAGCGGCAGGTCACGAAGCGCAAGCCGCGCGTCGCGCCGAGCTCCGCGAGAGCGCGCTCGGCGCGCAACTTGGAGACGGCATAGGGGCTCTGCGGCTGGAGCTCGCTTTCGGCGCAGTCCTCGTCGACGATCTCGTTCTGTGTTCCGTAGACGCTGGTCGTCGAGAGGAACAGGAGCGGCGCTCCGGCGGCGGCGCAGGCTTCGGCCACGCGCACGGTTGCGCCGAAGTTCACTTCCTCCACATGTTCGGCGCGCTCGAAGCTCGAGGCGGCATCGGTGAGCGCGGCGAGATGAATGACGGCATCGGCGCCGGCGAAGAACGGTTCGAGAGCGACGGTGCGCACGTCGACCTGGTGAAAGCGATAGCGCGAGTGCTCCGGCAGGTCGAACAGCGACACGTAGCGCTGCGTCGACAAGTCATCGAGAATCACGACTTCGGCGCCCGGCAACTCGCGCATCAACCGCGAGCCGATGTGTCCGAGAGCGCCGGTGATCACGACCTTCATGGTCTCCACATATACCATTGAAGGCGGTGACCATGAGACCCGCGATGAGACGGCTGCTGATCACGGGTGCGACCGGATTCATCGGCTCGCACCTCACGACGCTCGCGCGGAATGGCGAATGGGAGATTCATGTCGATCGCGTGAATCTGCTGGATCCCGAGGACGGCGAAAGGCTCATCGAGCGCATCCGGCCGACGCATCTGATTCATCTCGCCTGGTTCGTCGAGCCGTCGACGTACTGGACGTCGCCCGCGAATGCGCGATGGGCCGACGCGAGCGCGCAGCTCTTTCGAGCATTCGCGCGACACGGCGGCCAACGGCTCGTCGGCGTGGGAACGTCGGCCGAGTACGACTGGAGCGGGAACGGTGTGCTCGTCGAAGGAACGACGCCTCTTGCTCCAGCCACTCTCTACGGCGCGAGCAAGAAGCGGCTGTCCGAAGAGGCAGCGACACTCGGGATCTCGCAGGCCTGGGCGCGGTTGTTTCTCGTCTACGGACCGGGAGAGCCGGTAACGCGTTTCGTTCCGAAAGCGATCCACGCGAGCCTCACCGGCGGCACGGTTCCCTGCGTCGAGCCCGCGGCGCGCGATTTCATCTACGCCGAGGATGCAGCGGCAGCGCTGCTGGCCCTCGCCGCATCCGACGTGCAGGGTCCGGTCAACATCGGCAGCGGTGAGCCGACCGCGCTTCGCGACGTCGCGCAGCGCATCGGCGCGAACGTCGATTTGATTCACGTCGCGTCCGAACCGCCGCTCGTGGTCGCCGACACGAAGCGATTGCGGGATGAAGTCGGGTTCGCACCGCGCTTCTCGCTTGCACAGGGACTCGATGCCTCGATCGCCTGGTGGCGGGAGCGCGTCAGCGCAGATACGGCTTGAGCTTGTCCTGAAAGTACTCGCGCGTTCGAGCCAGACCTGCTTCCAGATCGACGGTGGCGTGCCATCCGAGCGTCGAGGCGATCTTGCGATTCGAGATCACGGCATCGCCGATCTCGATCGCTTCGCGATCGCGCGGCCATTCGACGAAACGCACGCGGCCGCCGATCACGGAGACGATGGCAGAGGCGATCTGCGATACGTCGTATTGCCCCTCGCCGACCGCGAAGAAGACCTGGCCGCGGCTCTTCTCGCTCACGGCGGCCATCACCAGCGCTTCGACGACGTCGCTGACGTACGTAATCGTGCGCAGCTGTTTGCCTTCTCCGAAGACGGTGATCTCTTTGCCTTGCAGCCCGAGTCCGATGAAGTAGTTCATGAACCCGAAGTCGGGACTCTTGATGTTCGAACGCGGTCCGAAGACATTCGCCAGCCGGACGACGGTCGTGTCGAGTCCGTAGGCGCTGCCGTAGATCAGCACGTACTTTTCCGACGCGGTCTTGTTCGCGGAGTAGATGTCGACCGGGAACTCGGGATGGTTCTCGTCGATCGGCGACGTCACCATCCTGCCGACTTGCGTGCTCGTGCCGACCTGCACGAGCTTGCACTCGGGATTGAAACGGCGAATCGCCTCCAGCAGGTTGATGATGCCTTTGCAGTTCACGTCGATGTCGATCACCGGCTCCTTCATGGAGTTCGGGTGCGACGTGAAGGCCGCGCAGCTGAAGAGGAGATCGTGACCGCGAATGACGGCGCTGACTCCCTCGAAGTTGCGGATATCGTTCAGCTCGATGCGAACGTCTTTCTCGATCGGGCGGACGTTCTCCATGTTGCCACCGGAGCGCGGGTCGAGCATGTCGTAGATCGTGACCGACGCGCCGAGCTCGAGACAGCGCACGGCGAGATTGCTGCCGATGAAGCCGAGGCCGCCGGTGATGAGAACGCGCTTCCCTTGGAGATCGGTCATGGCTGGAACTCACGCACCGCGACGATGACAGTCTCCTGATCCTCGCTCGTGAGCTCCGGATACATCGGCAGCGAAAGCACCGTCGACGCGGCGCGCTCGGTGTTGGGCAGCGCACGCGGCGCCATCGCGGCATATGCGGGTTGCCGATGAACGGGAACGGGATAGTGAACGAGCGCGCCGATGCCGCGCTCGCGCAGATGCGCTTGCAACGCATCGCGACGCTCGGATGCGATGACGTACAAGTGATAGACCGACTCGTGGAGCTCGTCGTGGTGCGACACGGGCGGAACCCACGAGGGCAGGGCTTCGTCGTAGTGCCTGGCGATCTTGCGACGGCGATCGTTGTCGGCGTCGAGAGAACGAAGTTTCACGCGAAGGATCGCGGCCTGGAGCTCATCGAGGCGGCTGTTCCAGCCTTCGATGTGGCTCACATAGCGCTCGGCCCAGCCGTATTCGCGCAGGAGCCGAACGCGTTTCGCGAGCGCGTCGTCCGAGGTCACGACGGCGCCGCCGTCGCCGATGGCGCCGAGATTTTTGGTCGGATAGAAACTGAACGCGGCGATCACGCCGATGGATCCGACGCGCCGTCCGCGCCAGGTCGCGCCGTGGGCCTGCGCACAATCCTCGACGATCGGGATTCCGTGCTTCTGCGCGATCGCGGCGATGGCATCGAGATCGGCCGGACGGCCGTAGAGATGCACGGGCACGATCGCTTTCGTGCGCGCGGTGATGACCCTTTCGACGTCGTTCGGATCGATCGTGTACGTCGTCGGATCGATGTCGGCAAAGACCGGTGTCGCACCGCAGAGGCGGATCGCCACCGCGGTCGCGACCGCGGTGTGCGCGACGGTGATCACTTCATCGCCTTCGCCAACGCCGAGGGCCGCCAACGCCAGGTGCAACGCCTCGGTGCCCGAACCGGCGCCGAGTGCATGACTCACGTTGCAGTACGCGGCGAACTCGTTCTCGAACGCCTCGACCTCAGGCCCGAGAACGTAGCGGCCTCCTTCGAGCACGCGATCGATCGCCGCGCGAATCTCGTCCCGATGGGCCGCGTACTGCTCGCGCGGATTCGAACAGAGGATCACTCCACGACCTCCACACGCGGCACGTAGACGATCCATCGCCCACCAGCCTCGCGGAAGCCGCGCTCGTTCTCCATGATCTCGCGCGCGTGATTCCAGCCGAACAGCAGCGCGTAGTCGGGATAGTGCGCGGCGAAATCGGCGTGCGGTCGGACCGGGATGTGAGTGCCCGGACTGAACGTCCCGTGCTTGATCGGCGTCGTGTCGCTGATGAACTCGACGAGCTCGGGCGTGATGCCGCAGTAGTTCGTCACCGTCGTGCTCTTCGACGTCGCCGCGTAGCCGACGACGCGCTTCCCCTCACCGCGAACCTGCCGCAGAAGCGACATCAGATCGTCGCGCGAGCGTTCGACGTTCCCGCGAAAGCGCTCGTAACACGCCGCGGTTGCCAGTCCGAGCGAAGCTTCGCGTTCGGCCAATGCCCGCACGGAATCGCGCACCGGATGCGCTCCTTCGATCGCGACGACCCAACGCATCGAGCCGCCGTGCACTTCCTGCGGCAGCGCGTCGACGATCTCCATCCCGTGCATGCGGAAGAGATGCGACAGCGACCCGAGCGAGAAGTAGAAGGCATGCTCGTCGTAAATCTGGTCGTATGACGTGCGCTCCACGATGTCGCCGAGAAACGGATCCTCGAAAATCAGCACGCCTTTCGGTTTGAGCAGCAGCCGGATGCCGGCGACGACCGAGTGCATGTACGGGATGTGGCACATGACGTTCGCGCCGAGAAACGCATCGACCGGGCCGTTCTCCTCGCGGATCTTGCGCGCGAGGTTCTCGTCGAAGAACTCGGTCGTCGTGCGCACGCCGCGGCCGCGAGCGACCTCGGCGACGTTCGCCGAGGGCTCGATGCCGAGATGACGGATGCCGCGCTCGGCGAAGTGGCGGAGCATGATCCCGTCGTTGCTGCCGATCTCGGCCACGAAGGGATCGTCTTTTTCGATCCAGTTCTGCGCTACGAAATCGGCAAACGACGCGAAGTGTCGCTGCATCCACGACGAGGTCGAGGAGAAGAAGGCATAGTTCTCATGAAACATCCGCTCGCGATCGACGAGCTCGGTGAGCTGGACCATCGAGCATTTCGGGCAATGCGCGACGGCGAGATTGAAAAAGTATTCGCCGGCGAATTGGTCGGGCGTGAGGAATCCATTGGCGATCGGCATTCGACCGAAGTCGAGAAAGGGCGCGATCGGCGTCTCGCAGATGAGGCATTTGGGCATCACCGGCGATTGTATGCGAGCGACTCCACGGCAGTGACGAGATCGGGGAAGACGGCCTGTCGTGAGAAACGCTCACGAACCATGCTGAGTCCGTTTGCTCCGATCGACTGCCGCAGCTCGCGATTCATCACGAGACTGCGCAGCTTGTCGAGCCACTCGTCATCCGAGTCGGCGAGCAGTCCGTCGTGGCCGTCCTTGATCCATTCCTGATTGTCGCCGTAGCGCTGCGAGACGGACGGCACACCACCGCTCATGTAGATGAAGGCCTTCAGAGAGCCGCGCGACAAAGCGTCGTCTCCTTCAAAGAGCGGGAAGACGCCGATGTCCATCGCCAGGATCTCGTCGATCATCTCTTCCTGGCTGTACCAGGGTCGCGCCGACCAGCGCACGTTCTCGAATCGCGGAACGTTGATCAGGCCGTCCGATCCGGTGCCGACGAGTCGGAGCACCCAGTCCTCGCGCTCGCGCGCGAGTCGCTCGAGCGGTTGCCAGATCCGAAAGAGCGCTGGCGCGGTCAGCGGAGTTCCGATCCAGCCAATGACGACGGGCTCGTCGTGCCGCGCGGCCAACGAGCGCCGGCGATCGAAGTCTTCAACCTGCGGGCAATCCGGGACGATGAAGACCCGCGGATTGATCGGGCGAATGTGTGCCGCGGTAAATTCGTTTGTCGTCGTGATTCCGTCGGCGAGCGCGATCATCGCGTCCGCATCGGCCCAGCCATGCGCGCGCAGAAACGGCAGCCAGAAGGCATCGCTGACGTGAAAGAGGATCTTCGGACCGCCGAGGTCCTTCAGCCGGCGAAGCAGGTCGAGTCGCGGCGCCTTGATGACATAGACGACGTCCGCCGAAGCAGCGCGCGCGACAATCTCGTGCTCGTGCTGTCGGACCATGCGCTCGACGAAAGGGCGCGCGGCACGGCGAACCCGCAAACGGCCGGCGATGTGCTCGGCGCGTCGTTGCCGCGCGATCAGTTCGGGCGCACGAAGCGCCGCGATCTCGACTTCCCATCCAGCAGCGCGCATGAGATCGACGAACTGCAGGGCCGAAACGTGCGAGCTCGGCAACTGCGGGTCGTCGAGAAGGATGAGCAGCTTCATGGAGCGCGCTCGAAGAGGAGAGAGGTCGCGCGATCCATGCGCAGCTCGGACGGAAAGTCCGATTGGTCGTAGGCGCGTTCGAGCCGCCTGCGTAACGCGACTCGATAGCCGTGCTCACGAGCGGGGCGGACCACGTCGTCCAGGTTGAACATCCAGTACGGCAGGCTCTCGCCGTACACGTCGAGTTGATTCGTGACGTAGGACGGAGAGCTTACGACGGGCAGCTTTTCGAGCAGCACGAACGCGGGATCGCTCGAGAACCACCGCCGAAGAATCGCGGGATAGTCTGCGAAATACTGAATGACGCCCTTGGCGAAAATGATCGACGGTTTGAACCGGGAAAGATCGCCGTCGGAAACGAACTCGATCTCTCCGTTTCCCTTCCAGATTTCTCGACCTCGCTCGACGACCGAGTCGAGTTCCGCGACGCGGTACCGCAGGCCCACCTCAGCAGCAATCATCCGGCGCAACGCGGCATACGACTGTCCGACGCCTCCGCCGAAGTCGACGATTCTCACGTCTCTGCCCGCGGACAGTCTCACTGCCAGAGCCAGCAGCTGATGATCGACCTCCGCCTCGGCGGGCATCGGCTCGGACTGCGTCTCCCGAAGCAACTGTTCTGCTGCGACCAACGCCGCCATCCCGGCAAAAGGAGACTTCGTGCGTTGGGCTTCGTCAAACGCCCGGTACACGCCTCGCCAGATCGGAACCGCCGGCGACGCATTCCGCCGACGGAGCATTCGCAACATTTTCCCGATCATCGAGACGTTTCCCATTCGATCAACGGCGCCAGACAACCGGGCGCCGCATATCCGGGATAGGCCCGGTTGACGATTCCGCTCGCCTGCACGTCGATGGCGATGCGGATCGGAGCCGGGATCAATTCCCGCACGTTGTGAATCGCCGCGCTGATCCGAAATTCGTAAGGTCGTGCGGCGAGAAAGTTTGCCGGAATCGTGGCGACGGAACGATGTCGCCCCGCGCGCATGAGCTCCGGACTGACACTAGAGCCGTTGTGAATGGTCTCGAAGATCAAGGTCTCCTGGAGGTCATACAAGCGGAAGAAAAGGTGGAAACCAAACGCCTCTTCGAGCAATTCGTAATCGATCGCGATCTGCATCGGAGAGCCGTTGAGGATGTTCGTCGTTCGCTCTCCATCCTGGAGCACGGCGATGTCGTGCAGTCGAAAGGCCCGATCGAGTGGAAGCTCCGCGATCGTGCGCGCCACTTCCTCGAGATCGCCGGCATTCGCGCTCTCCTGCAGATATCGGTTGACAACGGATTCGCTCGTTCCGATCTCGACGACCGATCCTCGCGACAGCCACACCGCGCGCTGGCAAAGCGCTTTGACCGCCGGCATGTTGTGACTGACGAAGAGGACCGTTCGGCCATGACTGGCCACATCGTTCATCTTGCGCAGGCATTTCGCCTGAAAGGAAGCGTCGCCGACCGCAAGCACTTCATCGACGATGAGAATCTCCGGTTCGAGATGCGCGGCCACCGCGAATGCGAGGCGCATGTACATGCCGCTCGAGTAGTACTTCACCGGCGTATCGATGAATCGCGCCACCTCGGCGAACGAGACGATTTCATCGAAGCGTTCGCGAATCTCACGGCGCGTCATGCCGAGGATCGCGCCGTTGAGCTGAATGTTCTCGCGGCCCGTCAGCTCGGGGTGAAAGCCCGTGCCCACTTCGAGCAGACTCGAAACGCGGCCGCGGATCTCGATGTGTCCGGCGGTCGGCTCGGTGATCCGGCTCAGAATCTTGAGCAGCGTCGACTTGCCCGCGCCATTCTGGCCGATGATCCCGATCGCTTCGCCACGGCGGACGTCGAACGAGACGTCACGCAATGCCCAGAGGTCGCGGGCATCCGCATCTTCCTTCTTGCTGCGCAAGGCGATGAGATCGGTGAGCGTTTCGCGAAACGATCGCGGATCGAACCGGGCGCCGAGCCGATAGAGCTTCGACACACCATTCACGCGAACCGCGTTTTCAGAGGACATCCGCCACCATTCGCTCCACGCGACGGAAGTAGATTCCACCGGAAACGACGAGAGCCGCACCGAACAGGATCGTCCAGATCAGCGGTTGCGCATCGAACGGCCGGCCGAACAGCGATCCGCGAAAGGCCTCCACCACCCCGGTCATCGGGTTCAATGCGACGAGCCAACGCCATCGCTGCGGCACCATGCTCAGCGGATAAATGATCGGCGTCACGAACATCCAGATCTGAACGACGAAAGGAATCACGTGCCGGAAATCGCGGTAGCGGGCAACGAGCGCACTTAGCCAGATGCCGAACCCGAACGCCAATAGCAACGAAATCGCGACAAGCAACGGAATCCACCAGAGTGCAGGCAGCGCGGGCGTCGTGCGATAGACGACGAGCAGCGGAACCAGCATCAAACCGGCCAGCGCAAAGTCGACGACCACCGTGAGCACAGACGCAACGGGAATGAGAATGCGGGGGAAATAGACCTTCGTCACCAGGCTGGCGCTGCTGATGAGACTCTGCGAACCGTTTACCACGGCGTTGGAAAAGAACGTCCACGGGAGCAGTCCGGTGTACGCAAAGAGCGCGTAGGGGATCCCGTCCGAGGGAAGCTTGGCAATGCGTCCGAAGACGAACGCGAAAATCAACATCGCGAACAGCGGTTGCAGCACGGCCCAGACAATCCCGAGCGTGGTCTGTTTGTAGCGAACCTTGACGTCGCGCCAGACGAAGAAAAACAGCAGCTCGCGATAGCGCCAGACCTCGCCAAGATCGATCGAACGCCAGGGCGAAGAGGGTTCAATGATGAGGATTCCCGTAGATTCGGTCGCCGCCCGCTGCACCCGCGAAGAATACAGGATGTCTCGCGCGCTCTCGTGCGTCCCCGCGAGCGTCAGCGCGGCGAAAACCCAAGCGCGCGCTTGACGCGCGACAACACTCGCCAGATCGGCTGCCGGCCCGGCAAGAGCTCGCGCGACGCAAAGTCCTCGAAAAACATCAGAGAAGGATCGAGCGCGAGCGCACGATAGAGCTCGACCGTGCGCCGTCGCCATTCCACGTCGCTGAGGTAGTGCGCGCGCGTGAGGTGAATCCCCGCGAGCGCCTTGCGGCGCATCGATCCTGAAACGCGGTTCGCGTCCAGCCAGTCATGGACGACCTGCGCCCAATCCGCGGCGATGCGTTGCCCCGCCTTGTCGCGTTGCGCCTCGTGATAGCGATAGCGAGCGAGGAAGCGGTCGAGCTTCCGCACGCGATGCCGCGTCGCGATGCGCAGATAGAACTCGGCGTCGGCGGCGTAGCTCACTTCCGCGCGCCACAAACCGGCGTCGGCCGACGCCGCGCGCGTGAAGAACGCGGCCGGCTGCGGAACAAACGTTCGCTTGCCGGCGTAGGCGGCGAGATCGAACGGCGGCAGCGAGGTCTGGCCGGTCTTGCGCGATTCGGAGTCGATGTACTCCGCGTCGCCGTAGACCAGTCCGAGCTCCGGATCGCTTTCGAATGCATCGACCGCTGCCGTGATTGCGCCGGGCATGTACAAGTCATCCGAGCTCTGAATCGCTTGAATCGCACCCGTCGCGTGCGTGAGCCCTTTGTTCACCGCGTCGACCACGCCGCGATCGCGCTCCGACCACCATTGCAGCTCGGGTGCGCCGTCGAAACTCTGCAGCACCGACACGGTCTCGTCGGTCGAGCCTCCGTCGAAAACGAGAACCTCGAGCGGGCGGTAGTCCTGCCCGAGAATCGACTCCAGCGTCTCGCGGATGTAGCGGCCCTGGTTGTAGCTCGGGACGATGACGGAAACGAGCGGACGCGCCATCGCCATCAACCGATCATGCGCACCGCTTCGAGCCAGGCGCGCATGTGGCCGGCGGTCTCGCGAAAGAACGCACCGCCGCCCTGATCCCAGATGAAGCCGCGATAGTGCGACGAGCGTTCGTCGAGCCGCTCCGCGAGGTCGGCGTAGAGCTCGGCGTACGTGGAGCCGGTGAGCGGTGTCTCGACGAGCCACGGCAGGAGATCATCGAGCAGCACGACGCAGGCGAGCTCCTGATAGAGGTCCTTGAAGAGATTGTGCGGCGTACGGCGGTGATCGGCGATTGGCGAGCCGGCGCGGATCGCGTCGCCGCGCACGTGCGCGCACTTCGAGATGAGATAGCCGCTCATGATGTCGCCGTAGCGATCGACGGTGAGGCCGCCGAGGGAGAAGCCCATGCGGACGTAGTAATAGGCGGCGATGGCTTCGCGGGAAACGGCCGTGTTCTGCGTGTTGATCGGCGACCATGCGCGATTGCCGAGGAAGAGCGAGGCGGGATCGGCCGCGGAGACTCGGGGAGCGATGGCGATGCGCGTCAAGGCATCGACGTCGGGATCGGTCGTCCAGAGACCGGCGTTGACGGCGACGCGCGCGCGACGCGGCGCGGTGCGGCGTACGACGCGCGAACGATTGCGCGCGAAGTAGGGAAAGCCGCGCGGATAAATCTCGACCGGCGTGTTCGTCGTCAGAGCCGTTCCGATGTTGAGCCAGCCATCATCGGTCTCGCTCTCTTCGACCTCGATCTCCTCGCCGACGATCGAATGCTCGCCGACGAAGTCCGAATCATCGAGACAGAAGTTGTCGTCGTCGATCGAGATCAACACCTCGGCGCCACTCTCCAGCGCCATCAGAAACCCGATGTTGCGCCGGTTGTCGCTGTCGTACGGGACGCGCTCGCGCATCGAAGGAAACTTCGCGAGATAGGTCTCCTGCTCCTCGAGCGTCGGGCAATGCACGCGATAGCCGCGCCTCCGCGCTTCGGCGCAGGCGATGGCGACGGTCGCCGGCGTTTTGCGATCGATGATGACGAAAAGATCGACGCTGTCGACGCGATCGTGGCGCGACAGATTCGCGAGGTATCCGTCGAGAAATCGCGGCTCGAAGATCGTCGTGCAAACGATGGCTGCGCGCTTCCTGGTCATCGCCCGCAGTCTATCGTTCTGTCGCCTTCTCCGCATCGCTGCTCTGGCGGTCGAGCTCGATCAATCGTTCGACCTGCGCGAGGCACTCCGCCGACGCCAGCACGGTGCCCGGCCACTCGCCCCAGCCATCGCGATGCACGAATTCGCGGCCGAGAGTGCGGCGAACACGGGATGCGATTCCAGAAGGGAGCAGGCGGTCGAGTCTTCCCGCACCGGGCAAGTCCGTCGCACGCGCGGCAGGCGATTTCGGCGCCCGCGCGATCGTTTTCTCCAGGATCCTTTCCCAGTCGGAGTGCATGCGAACGTCGGTATCCGCCTGCACTTGATGAAGTGCGGCATCCGAGAGTCGCGTCCATTCAGCGGATTCGCTCGCGAGCTTCTCGATCGCCGCCACCGCGGCATCGACGTCGCCCACCGGAAACACGAGCCCCGTCTCTCCGTGCCGCACGATTCCTTCCGCTCGCTGGCCGCGAAAGCTCGAGACGACCGGCACCACCCCATGCTGCATCGCTTCGTATACCGCGTTCGGACTCCCCTCGGCCGGAGAGAAAAGCATCAGGACGTCGAGCGATGGATAGACCTGCTCATACAGCGCATCCTGATCGAGCGCGCCGTGCAGAACGACGGGAAGACCATCGAGCAGGTCCCGATCAGGACCGTCGCCATACACGTGAATCTCAGCGGCCACGTTGCGTCGCGACAACTCCCGCGCGACGGCGGCAAGGTCGGAGATGTGCTTGGTCGATTCCTCCAACCGGCCCACGAATCCGACGCGAAGCATTGCGCCGCGCGGCACGTGCGGCCGCCTCGCCGGGCGAACGCCATGCCGCACGTATCCGATGCGATCGCCACCATTGGGCAACATCTCCCGAATCACCGATTCGATGAGACGGCTCACCGCGACCACTGCGTCGACGACGTCGAAGTGGTCTCTGATGTTGCAGAAGAGATCGGGATGAAGAGAACGAATCGGCACGAGCAGACGCGCTCGCGACCCCTCCGCGCGTGTACGGGCCACGGCGCCAAAGACGGTCCCGCTGGCGATCGGAATGATGACGTCGGGCTCCGCCTGAAGAATCGCGCGCGCCAGCGACTCGACGCGCGTCCGCTCCGTTCCGTCGCGAACGTCGAGGATGACCGGTCGCAGATGCGGATGCGCGCGCAGATAGGCATCGGCATCGTTGTATCGCGCTCCCCGCGGCAGCGCGGCCACGACATCCCAACCGCGCTGTTGCAGCCAGCTGCTGAAGTGATGGAGCCACTGCTCCATTCCACCCCACACGTTGTGCGTCTGCGTGACGAAAAGAATGCGGCTCATATCTCCATCACGACGCGCTTGTCGCGGGCCATGTTGCGAATCCGAGTTTAGTCGTGACGACTGCTAACATGCGCACGAATCCCATGCCTTCGAATGCGTCCTCGAAAATTGGCGCGAATGTCGCCCTCTCCGACGAGACGACTCTCGGCACCGGCGTGTCGATCGGCAACAACGTGACCTTTCACGGACGGGTCGAGATTGGCGACGGCACCGTCATCTTCAACGGCGCGGTTCTCGGCCGCCCGCCGATGTCGGCAGGCAACGCGACGCGAGCGGTCGTCGATCGCGGCGAGCCGTTGCGAATCGGTGCGGGCTCGATCGTCGGCGCCAACGCCGTCCTCTACGGCGGCACGACCATCGGCGCCAGTGTGCTGATCGGCGATCTGGCGTCGCTCCGCGAAGGATGCCGGATCAGCGACGACGTCGTGATCGGGCGCGGCGTACTCATGATGTACGAAACATCGGTCGGAGCGCGCACGCGCATCATCGACGGCACGATCATCACCGGCTCGGCGACGATCGAGGAAGACGTGTTCATCGGCCCGGGCGTCAACAGCATCAACGACAACAGGATTTATCTCCGGCGGTTCGGTCTCATCGAGCGCGAATGGCGAGGACCGACCATCCGCCGCTTCGCAGTCATCGGAGCCGGCGCGAATCTCGCCGCGGGAATCGAAGTTGGGCGCGGAGCGCTCGTCGCACCTTCGGCGATGGTGACGCGCGACGTGCCGCCCTGGACGATCGTCACCGGCGTTCCGGCGCGCGTCCTGCGCCCCGTCGACGACGAGGACAAGCGCAGGATCCTCGAGCATTTCCAGGTCAGCGAATGAAACTGGTCTCGATCGTCGTGCCCGTTTATCACAACGCCGAGAGCCTGCCCGCGCTGCTCGCAGAGCTGCAGGCGCTGGCGAAGCGCAACTCTGGCGAGAACTTCGAGCTCATCTTCGTCGACGATGGATCGCAGGACGACTCGTTTGCGGTCCTTCAGCGGCTGGCAGCGACAGAGCCACGCATGCGCATCGTCAAACTGTCCCGGAACTTCGGCTCGAACGCGGCGATCGTGGCCGGCCTCTCCGTCGCACGCGGCGATGCCGCCGGTGCCATCGCCGCGGACCTGCAGGATCCTCCCGAGACTTTCGACGAAATGCTCGCCTACTGGCGCGGCGGAAACAAGGTCGTCGTCGCCGCGCGGACCGACCGCGACGATCCGCCGATGACGACGCTGTTCGCCAATCTCTTCTATCGCCTGTTCCGCCGCTATGCGCTTGCGACGATGCCGGAGAAGGGGTTCGATTTCTTCCTGATCGACCGCCGCGTGGTCGATCTCATCACCGCGATTCAGGAGAACAACGTTTACCTGATGGGATTGATCCTTTGGTTCGGATTCCAACCGCAGGTCGTCCCCTACGCACGGCGTGCGCGCAAGGCGGAGCATGGCCGGTCGCGCTGGACGTTCGGCAAGAAGATCAAATACTTCATCGACGCGTTCGTCGCATTCTCGAACCTCCCCGTCCGCGCCGCGTCGGTCCTCGGAATCGCCCTGAGCGTTCTCGGTCTCGCCTACGCGGCGTTGATCATCGGCATGCGCTTCTTCACCGACGTCGAAGTCGCCGGGTGGTCGTCGCTGATGGTCGTGATCCTGATCGTGTCGGGTGCGCAGCTCCTGATGCTCGGTGTCATCGGCGAGTACCTCTGGCGTGCGCTGGATGAGACGCGCAAGCGGCCACGCTTCATCATCGACCGCGTCCTCGAAGCGCCGCCGGAAGCCGATGCCTGAACGCGTCATCGTCGCGACTGCGCGTGCAGGCTCACTGTTCGCTCTCGCACTCGGTCTCTGGTACGGCTGCGCCGCGGCCGGACTCCCCTTCGCCGCATTCGTCGTTCTTCTTCTCGTCGTTGCCGCAGGTGTTGTTGCTCTGCCTCGGTTTTCGCGATTCCGACGTGACCATGCCGTATCCGATCATCCTCAGCTCCTGCCAACTGCCAACGGCCAACTGCCAACTCGCGTGCCGCTGCTCCCTTTGCTCATCGTCACCGCGATCGTTCTTTCTCCGGTCGCGCTGACATGGCGTGGAACGCATGGCGATCAGCCGTATTGGTTCACGTCGTCCGACGAGGCGTTCACGATGCTGGCCGCACGCGGGCTCGAAATCCGTTTCCCGCCTCCCGATCTCTCCTGGGCTGGCCAGCCATTGCGCTACCACCTCGGCGCGGCGCTGATGATCGATCTGCTGCATCGATCGACCGGCGTGCCGCTGCACGCGGTGCAATACGGCCTGGCGCCAATCCTCATGCGCCTGATCCTCATCGCCGCGCTTCTTCTTCTGGCGCGGCGTATCGCCCCCGAATTGCCCGCTCGCTGGCGCGTCTGGATGCCGCTCGGCGCCGGCGCCATCCCGACGATCGATCTGTTCGCGATCGCCTGGCACGCGCACGACATCGCGGTACGCGGCAAGGACGCGCTGGCGAGCTTCGCGGGTGTTCCGATCTTCCACTTCTCGCAAGGTCTGCTCGGCGCGCCGGTCTTCGAAAGCTCTTCGCTGGCGATGGCCTTCACGATTCTCCTCATCGCCACGTGGCGCGAAACGACATGGATCGAGAAAGCCGCGCTGCTCTTCGGAATCGTTCTCGCGAAGTCCCAGGTGTTTCTCCCCGTCGGCGCAGGCTACGGCCTCATCGCGCTCCTCGAGCTCGTGCGCAAACGATGGCAAGCCGCCGCGGCCGGAGCGCTTGCGCTCGCCTGCGTGGTTCCGACGTTGGAAAATGGATCGACGTACGGACGTCTCGCGCACATCACGCTCGGCTGCGGCGCGTTGTGCCGCGAGCTTCTCTCGCGCCATCACCTCAATCAGCATCTGCCGGGCGCGCTGCTCCTCGCGTTCGAGCTCGCCGGTCTCATCGCGGGGTTCCATCTGATCGCACTCGCGGTCGTCTATGCGGTGCTACGACTCCGCCGCGCTCCATCCACCGAGCTCGCTCTCAGCCTGGCGATCGCCGCCGCCGGCCTTGTCGTTGCGGCGATGGTGACTCTGGTTCCGTCACCCGAGCTCGAGCGGAGATTTCAGGCGGTGCACGGCGGAGTCGCGAGCCGGTTGTTCATGCCGCTGCCGAGTTACCTCGACTCGATCTTCGACGTCTCCGTACTTGCGTCGTTCGACGCCCTCGCCTTGCTCCTCCCCATCCTCGCGCCGCCACTCCTCGCCGTGTGGATGATGCAAACGAAACGAGCGACGCTGCGCCGCGCCCTCGCCGTGTCGACCGCATCCCTGCTTCTCCTCGGCGCATTCGGCGCGAGCGTTCTCAACTCAACGAACATCCTCGGCCGCGCCAAAGAAGTCGATCCCGCGGCGCGCACCGTACTCCGAGCCATCCCGAACGACGCGCACGCGGTGCTGACGAACGATCTTGCATGGGACGACACGCGCGAACGACACCTCCCGCTGCTCAACATCTGGGCTCCCGCGGTTTCGGGACGCCAGTTCTGGGCGAGCGCGTTCATGTTCACGTTCCAGCACCCCGACGCCCCGGAGCGCTTGCAGCGCATCGCCTGGTTCTTCTCGCCGTCGACGACGCCGCGCGATCGGCTCGCATTCGCGCAAGACGCAGGAATCGATTACGTCTTCCTGCGCAGGACAAAACCGTGGAGCTCGGAAGGATGGAGTCTCGTGGCGCGACAAGGAACGTACGAGCTGTATCGCCGCGGCACGCCGTCAACCGCGACCGTCGTTCGCAAACCATCATGAAAATCGGCAGAATGCCGGCGCATGTACGACATCAGGCCCGTTGATCTGAGCGACGACGGCCTTCAAGCGGCGGAGAATCTTTTCCGCGCCGCGTTTCCCCACGCCCCTCACCTCAGAGTCCCTTACCTGGACTGGCAATACCGGCGTAATCCCGAGGGACTTGCGATCGGGTTCGAAGCCTTCGCGCCTGATGGGACTCTCGCCGCACACTACGTTTGCCTTCCGGTCACCATGACGGTCGACGGCCAGCAGCAACCGGCGCTCCTCTCTCTCAATACCGCCACACACCCGAACCACCAGCGGAAGGGACTCTTCAAACAGATCGCCTCCGCGACCTACGAGGCCGGGGCGGCGAACGGCCGTCAACTCGTCGTCGGCGTGGCCAACGCCAACAGCGTGAAAGGCCTCATCGGTTCGCTCGGCTTCTCCACCCTCGGCACTCTCGATGTCCGGCTCGGCCTCGGATTGCCGCGAAGAGAGCCGGAGAGCGCCGCGGTCGAACGGACCTGGAGCCCGAGCGCGCTCGCGTGGAGACTCGGCAATCCGGTCTCGCCCTATCGACTCTCCACGCACCACCAATCGCTGATCGTCGAAGCCAACAGCGGCCGCGCCGGAATCGAAGCGATCCTGGCCATCCTCCCCGGCATGACCGCACCGGCGAACACTCCGCGGACAACGAGACCGCGGCGCAATCCGCTTCACGTCTACCTCGGACTCGACGAGGCGCTTCGCTGGCGCGGCTGTCTCTATGCACCGCTTCCCATGAAACTGCGGCCGGCGCCGCTCCACATGATCCTGCTGGAGCTCGGATCCCTCCGCGTTCCGCGGGAGAGGTCCGCCTGGAGATTTCAGGCGCTCGATTTCGATCCGTATTGAGCGCATGACCACTCTGTTCCTCTTCGCGCATCAGGATGACGAGCTCGCGGCTGCTCCGCATCTCCTGAGGGCGATCGAAACGCGCGAGCAGGTGCTCTGCATCTTTCTCACGGATGGCGCGTCGCAGGTCGACGCCGCAATCCGTGATCTCGAAAGCATTCGCGCGCTCGAGCGATTCGGCGTACCGGAGCAGAACATCGCCTTCCTGCGAAAGAGCCACTCGATTCCCGACCTGCATCTCGTCGATCAGTTGGAAGAGGCACTGGCCGCTCTCATCGAGATCCTGCCCGGCGATCGCATCCAAAAGATCTGGGTGACGGCGTGGGAGGGCGGTCATCCCGATCATGACGCCGCATTTCTGCTGGCCCGCGCGTTGATGAAACGATTCGCGATTGCGGAACTGCGAGCCTTTCCCATCTACCATGGAGAAGGAACGCGCGGCCGATGGTTCCGCGCTTTCGAACTCACATCCGGAACGAAGGAGCGCGTCGGCATCACGTTCAAGGAAGGACTTGCAATCCTACGAGTCATGTTGATCTACAAGTCGCAATGGAAAACTCTGCTCGGCCTCGGTCCGTGGCTGATCGTTCGCGCGCTCGTCCGCCGGAACTTCGAGGTTCGAAGCGTCACGGAGGACCAGCCTCTGCGACGACCGCATCAGGGCCATCTGCTCTACGAACGCATGAACCGGACAACATGGGCAATCTTTGCGAGCAAGGCCGCTCCATTTTGCGCGACCGCGTTGGGAGTCGAGCTTCATGATTGATAGCCGCCGCATCGTCGTCGTGATCCCGGCTTACCGCGCCGCCGCGACGATCGGCGATGTGCTCGATCGAATGCCGGCGTTCATCGATCGTGTCTTCGTCGTCGATGACGCCTCGCCGGATGATCTGGCTGCCGTCGTGGCCTCGCACCGCGACCCGCGCGTGACGCTGGTGCGGTCGCCGAAGAATGGCGGCGTCGGAGCGGCGACACGCATCGGAATCGAGCATGCCCTCGAAGAGGGGTGCGACGTCATCATCAAATGCGACGCCGACGGTCAGATGGCGCCGGAGATGATTCCATCGCTGATTCAGCCGTTGCTCCAGGGATCGGCCGACTTCGCGAAAGGGTGTCGCTTTTTTCACCGCCGGGAGCTCCGGCAGATGCCGGCCGTCCGCTTCCTCGGCAGCGTCGTCCTGACATTCGCGGCGAAGGCCGCGTCGGGATACTGGAACGTTCTCGATCCCGTGAACGGCTTCTTTGCGCTCGACGCCAAAACGGCTGCGATGCTGCCGCTCTCCCGTCTTGCCCCGCGCTTCTTCTTCGAGACCGATCTGCTCCTTCACCTGAACGTCCTCGAAAGCCGCGTGCAGGATGTGCCGCTTCCGGCGCATTACGGTGATGAGCGCAGCAACCTCTCCGTTCTTCGCGTGCTCACCGAGTTCCCGTTCCGGCTCGTGTCCGGTTTCTTCCGACGCATCTTCTGGCGCTACGTTTTCTATGACGTGTCGCCCGTCGCCGTTTTCCTCTTCGCCGGCCTGCTCCTGCTCGCCTTCGGCTTTTCGTTCGGCTCGTTCCACTGGATCCGAAACGCGATTCTCGAGCGGCCGACACCCCTCGGCACGATCATGGTCGCGGCGATGCCGCTCCTCTTCGGACTGCAGCTCGTCCTGCAGGCCATCGTGCTCGATGTGCAGAACACGCCGCGCACCGGCGCCCCCTTCAGCGCTCCCGCGCGACGGATGCGGGAGATGCAGGACATTTACGAAGCAGCGCTCCGTCCGGAAACGTCGCCGCCGGGCAAAGATCGAATCGCGCCCTGAGCTCGGCCTCGGGCGGCAGGTAGTACCGGTAGTTCAACGCCGAGAACTCCGCGAGCACGGCGCCGCGCGCGAACAAGCTCTCGAGCTCCTGCATCCGCGGCGCGAAGTCCGCCCGCGGCCGCGCGCTCACGGTGTCGACGGCCATCGGAAGCGCGACCGCATATCGTCCGACGTTCAACAGGTAGGCATCCTCGCCATTCGTCACAATCGGAACTGCCGGTGGAAGCTGTTTCAGCGCGGCCACGAGTGCCGACTCTCGCCACGCGCGGCCGTTGAAATCGCATCCATTCGCGTGCGTCTCCGCGAGCAGGGAGAACGTTTTCGCTCCTGAGAGCACGACGAATGCGATGGCGCAAGCGACGAAGACCGGACGAAGAAATCGAATCCGCGATGACAGGAAGACCGCGGCATGCGCGCCTAAAAGAACGAGTAGCGGATAGACCGGCGCGAGAATGCGGAAGTCGAGCGGCGTACTGAAATCGATCACCGAGATCGCAAGGCAGACGACGCCGATGTAGCTCGCGGCATACAGCAACACGAGCGCAGCGGCGCGTCCCGAATCGCTGCTCGGTTGTGCTCTCCAGGCCATCAGCGCAGCAGCCGCGATGGTGACGAGGAAAAGCACCGCGACGTTGAGCTTCCAGTTCACCGGAATGCGCAGCAGCAGCGACCAGTCGAGAAACAGATGCATCCAGGTGGCGATGGTCGTGCGGGCGGAGTAGAGATGGGAACCGGAGAGAAGATGAAAAGTCACCGGATTGCCCGTGGCGCGCCCGGCCAGAAACGAGTTCCGGACAAACCAGGCCAGCAGCGGCGCGATGCCGATCGCCCCAAATACGCTCGCCTCCACGAAACGCCGCCACATGAAACGCGGCAAGGGACGCGGCATGAAAAGGATGATCAAAACCGCAGCCGCGACGAGCGACACGCCGACATAACGGGTCACCGCGGCGCATGACGCAAGCACTGCCGCGGCCAGCAGATACGCACGTCGACGTCGCTCGTCCGCGATGCTCGTCGAAGAAAGGACCAGCGCCATCGAGGAGAACGCCAAGGCGAAGTAGAGCGGCTCGGTGAGAACGCGGACATGAAGCCAGGCCAGCGGCTCCGCCACGAGAACCGCGGCCGCACAACTCGCGATCACCATCTGCGAGCTGAAGATGCGTCGCGCGATCGCGAGAAACGCGATCATCAGCAGACCAAACGAAACGGTGTTCAGAACGCGGGCCGCGTGCGTTCCATGGAATCCGATTCGATCGAGACCCGCGAGAACGAGCGGGAGCATCGGCCCGCCGCGCGTCAACGGAATGGCCGTTCCCGTCGAGTCATCTGTCCAGCCATGTCCCGCGTTCAGATTGCGCGCGACGCTGAGGTACACCATCGCATCCGGCGTGATGCCCGTGTCGTAGCTCGTTCCGTACAGCACCAGCCCCACCGCCGCGATCACGAACAGAATCGGCCATCTCGAGAAAAGCCACCGCACGAACGAGGTCGTGGCCGCACGTTCTGAAACCGAAACGCCATCGCTCATCGGGCGCTCAGTCTAATCGTGATTCAGATCGCAGATCGCGGATCGCAGACCGCAGGTCCACCTACCCAATCTCCGGCGGGGGCGGGACCGCGATCCGCGATCTGCGGTCTGCGATCTGGTTGCTCCGCTATGATCGTTGACATGTCGGGGCATGCCCTTCGCCAACGAGCCGGTGCGCTCCTTCATGACTGGCCACGGTTCGTGAGATGCCTCATGGCCGAGGGAAACGGCTGGACCCGATTTCGAAATCGGAACGAACGCCTGACGATCGATCCGGCGACGGGCGGCGCTCGCTGCGAATGGCAGTACGGCAGCGATCTGCATCTCTGCAAGGTCTATCCGTCGGCGGCGCGCATCCTCATGCGCCGGGTGCTGCGCGATTGCCCGATCGCCATGAGCGCCGAGCCTTCGGTCGCAGGAAACCCGCGCGTCTCGTTCATCATCGGCCATCGCGGAGAAGCACGGCTGCCGCATCTTCTCTCCACGCTCAAAAGCATCGCCGGACAGCGAGACGTCGCGATCGAATGCATCGTCGTCGAGCAGTCGCAGCGACCTCTTCTCCCTTCCCATCTGCCGCCGTGGGTGCGCCACATTCACACGCCGATCGCCTCGGACAGCGAACCGTACAATCGATCGTGGGCCTTCAACGTCGGCGTGAAGCAGGCCCGAAGCCCGCTCCTCGTGCTGCACGACAACGACATGCTCGTGCCCGCGGACTACGCGCGGTCCGCCGCGGAACGCCACGACCAGGGCTGGGAGATGCTGGAGCTCAAGCGATTCATCTTCTATCTCACTCCGGAAGCGAGCGCGCTGACGTTCCGCTCCGACGTCGTGCCGCTGCACATCGCCGCGGAAGCCGTGACGCAAAACATTCTTGGCGGCGCCAGCGTCGTTGCCGATCGCCGTGCATACGAGGAGATCGGCGGCTTCGACGAGTCCTACGTCGGCTGGGGCGGTGAGGACAACGACTTCTGGCAGCGCGCCGAGACGCGCCGCAGCTTCGCCTTCGGCTTCGCGCCACTCGTCCATCTTTTCCATGCGCCTCAGCCAGGCAAAGGGAGCAGCGCGTCCCCGGAAGGTGTGCTGCGCTTCCGTCGCGAGATGAATGTTCCCGCCGCGGAACGGATCGCGCGACTCCTCGGTCGTCCGAATGGGCAGATGAGCGGGCCCGTGTCGAGCTGAGAGACATGACTGCCGATCTCGTCTCCACGATCATCCCCGTTTTCAACCGCGCGCAGATGCTGCGCGAAGCGGTGGCGAGTGTGCTCGCCCAGACCTATCGGCCGATCGAGATCATCCTCGTCGACGACGGCTCGACCGATGAAACAGGATCGGTCGTCGACGAGCTCGCGCAGCGACATCCTGAGGTCGTCGCGCTCCACCGAACGAACGGCGGTCCCGGTGCCGCGCGCGAGGCAGGCCGGCAGGTTGCGCGCGGAGAGTTCATTCAGCATCTCGACAGCGACGACGTTCTGGAGCCGCGAAAGTTCGAACTGCAAGTGGCGGGATTGCGGTCGCATCCCGAATGCGGTGCCTCGTACGGTTGGTCGCGAACGCGCTTTCGCGACGGGAGCGTGACCGCGAAGCCATGGAAGCGCACCGGCGAGGCGATCGAAACGACGTTTCCGGCGATGCTGGAATCGCGATGGTGGGATACGCCGGCGCCGCTCTATCGCACCGCGATCGTCGTGCCCTGGCTCCCGCTCCGCATGGAAGAAGACTGGGAATTCGATGCCCACGTTGCCTCGCGCGGCGTGCGACTGCACCACGTCGCCGATTGGGTGTGTGAGGTTCGAGAGCATGATCACGGGCGACTTTCCGGCCGCGGTCTCGAACCATCGCTGCTGCGGGACCGGGCCGTGGCGCACGAACGGATCTACGAGCACGCCCGCCGCGCCGGCATCACGGATGAACAACCCGAGATGCGCCACTTCGCCCGCGAGCTCTTTCTGCTTGCACGCCAGTGTGGCGCCGCGACTCTCGCCGGCGAAGCGGCCCGCCTCTTCGCGTTGTCTCGGTGCGCTTCTGGCGCGAGGGGAGACAGTCTTCAATTCCGCGCGTACGAGCTCCTGGCACGGATTGCCGGCTGGAACACCGCGGGAAAACTGGCCGCGTTTGCAGACCGGTTCCGCCGCCGTCCACCTTCAACGTGAGCCGGACTGCCGCGGCTCAGAGCTCAGAACGGAACGAAATGATCGAAACGGCGACGGTCATCGTCCCGTTTGCGGATCGCGACGGAATGGCAGTCATCGAAGGCGCGAAGAGTCGCCGTGATCTCCGGAGCCGGATCGCGATTCGTACGCGCAAGCGGGCGCGCCCAGCGTTTCAACGTTCGCCGCAACCGCAACGACGAAGAAATCGGCGCGGGATCGCGCAACGCCTCGACGAGCTCGTAGTCGCGATTGGCGAGCACGAACTCGACGACTCTGTGGATCGCCGGGTAGCCCACATCATCGAAAACGACGATGCCGCCGACCTCCAGCATCGCATCCACGAAGAAGAAGTCGACCAGCGTGTGATCGAAGGTGTGCCAGCCGTCGATGAATGCGAATCCGAATCGCCGTCCTTCACGAACGAGCCGAGGCAGTGCGAGCTGCGACGTCTCTTCCACAAACTCCAGCAGGGAATCGAAGCCCGCTCGCTCGAGGAGGTGGAGCGCGCCACGATGCCAGCCGGTGACTTGCGCGGGATCGATCGAAACCAGCCTCCGGCCGACCCGCCCTTCCGCATGACGCGACAGAGCATCGGCGATGCACAGCGTCGACACCCCGTAGGCCATGCCGATCTCCACCGCCGCCGCTGGCCGGCAGAGCTCGATCATGCGGTAGATCAGCTCGCACTCGTCCCGAGGAATGAACGAGTTCGCGGCGACGACCGAGCCATCCGGAAGCACCGTCGTCCGGGTCTTGAGAATCTCGTCCGCCAGCGCGTGAATCACGTCGGCAGAGCGTAGCATCCGCTCCGGACAATTCCCACTTCGCGCACGAGCCCGCGATCGATGGCTGGATCGCGGCGGGCAAGCTGGCTACGATGGCGGTTCGGTGGCGATGGCAAAGATCTCGGTCGTGATGTCGGTCTACAACGGAGCCTCGCGGCTGCCGGATACGCTCGACAGCATCTTTGCCCAGACGGAAACGGACTTCGAGCTGATCGTCGTCGACGATGGCTCGAGCGACGACACGGCAGAGATTCTTCGCCGCTACGCGGCGCGCGATCCTCGGCTGCGCGTCATCTCGCAGGAAAACCGCGGCCTGACGCGCGCACTCATCGCCGGATGCGACGCCGCGCGCGGAGACTTCATCGCGCGCCAGGATTGCGGCGACCGTTCGTTGCCCGATCGACTTCGCCAACAACTCGACGCGTCACAGAACGACGTTGGACTCGTCTCCTGTTCGGCTCGTTACGTCGGTCCTGAAGGCGAATTGCTCTACGTCGCGACCGCGGACGGCGAGGATGTCCGCGAGAGCCTGCTCACCAGCGATGTCGACGGCATTCGTGCGCTGCCGCATCACGGCACGGCGTTCTTTCGCCGAGACGCTTACGTGGCGGCGGGCGGATACCGCGAACAGTTCCGCTTCGCGCAGGACGTCGATCTCTGGATTCGACTGGCCCGGCGCGGATGCGTCGTCGTGGTCGACGAGATCCTTTACGAGGCAACGTACGACGTATCGGCGATCAGCGGGTCGAGACGCAGCGACCAGATCGAGCTGGCGAAAATCTCGATCGCCCTCCGCGACGGCGGCGACCCCGGCACGCTGCTCGATCGCGCACAACGCGTCGGCGCACGGTCCCGGCCTCGAACCCGTCGCGACGAGGCACGCTCGCTCTACTTCATCGCCAGTTGTCTGAAACGCCGCGGCGACATGCGTTATAAGCGCTATGCGCGTGCCGCCGTGGGTCGTGATCCTCTCCACGCGCGCGCCTGGCTTCTCCTCCTTCGATGAAAAGACCTGTCTTCGATCCCAGCTGGCCTCCGGACGTCGTTGAGATCTATCGCAACGACATGCGTGAGATGTGGGACTCCTCCATCGAGCGCCAGACCTGGAATCAGTATCACAACCAACTCGATCTCTATCGCGCGCTCGCCGACAGGTACGACGCGAAAACAGTTCTCGACGTCGGCTGCGCACAGGGAACGCTCGCCCTGTTGCTCGCCGAATCGGGCCGCAGCGTGACCGCCGTCGACATCCGCGCGCAATTCCTCGAATACGCGAAGACCCGCTACGAACGTGGAGACATCCGCTTCATGGCCTCGAACGTCTTCGATGCCGCTGACATCGGAACGTTCGATCTCGTCTTCGCCAATCAGATCATCGAGCACCTCGTCTATCCGGCTGATTTCCTCCGCAAGCTCTCTCAGTTCGCGAAACCGGGCGGCATCCTCGTCGTCTCGACGCCGAATCACGGCTATTTCCGTTCGTCGCTGCCCACCTTCACGGAGCTCGGCGATCCCGCGCAGCACGAGGCGAAGCAGTTCTCCGCGGGAGGAGGCGATCACTTCTTCGCGTACACCGAGGCGGAGCTGCGGGACGCGACGCGTCAGGCCGGGCTGGATGTTGCGGAAGTGATCTATTTCGAGACCCCCTGGATCTCCGGGCACTTTCTCGTGCGTTACCTTCATCGCATTCTGCCGCTCGCCGTATTGCGCCAACTCGATCGCATGGCGCTCGCCCTCGCGCCACGGACGCTTGCTCATCAGATCTGCCTCGTGCTGCGGAGGCCCAAATGATCCTGCGCGTCATCGCCGGACGGTTGCGAGCAATGCTCCTCCGTGTTCGCGGTGCTCAGATCGGCGCGAAGTCCTCGATCGGAACGCGACTCGTCGCGCGCAACCCGCGTGGAATGACCTTCGGCACGCACGTCGAGATCGAGCACGACGTCTATCTCAAGATCGTGACCAGAGAGGGAATCCTGGGCATCGGCGATCACACCTTCGTCGGACGCGGCTGCGAATTCGACGTCGCCGCCAACATCACGATCGGCGCGCACACGCTCATCGCACCCAACGTCTTCATCACTGACCACACGCACAACCACGCCCGCGGCATCACCCTCGACGCGCAGGGCATCGTGACCGCTCCGGTGACGATCGGTCATGACGTCTGGATCGGAACCGGCTCGATCATCCTGCACGGCGTCACGATCGGCGACGGCGCGATCATCGGGGCAGGCGCCGTCGTGACGACGAACGTCGAAGCCCACACGATCGTTGCGGGCGTACCTGCACGCGCGATCGGAACGAGAGAGTAGAGCCGGTCAGTTGTCAGTTGTCAGTTCTCAGTTGTCGGTTGTCCGGGGTTTTCGGTCGATAGGGCATTCGACGCTGTCTCGCAGACGACTGACAACCGACAACCGACAACGATTCCGCCGCGCACTGCCGCGCATCATCTCCACAAAGGACGCACTGGCTTCAGATCCGACGGCAGAGCGTAGGCCGCGGGTAGATCGCGGATCAGGCAGGGATCGGTCACACAGTCCACTGGCAGCTGACGTGGATCGATGGTGTAGGCACGGGCGCGGGATCGTGCGTAGTGCATCCGGATCGCGGGAGCCCCGTACTGCAGCACGGCCACGTCGATCGTCCGGTTGCGGTCCGACGTCTCCGGCAGCGGACGCATGAACAGGAACGCCGCGACATTCACCACGGCGATGGCCGCAACGACGAGCCGCCGCGGGCGTGAGCTCCCGATCAATGTCGCGATCGAGCGCGCGGCAATCACCGCCAACGCGGCGAGAAAAATCAGCAGATATCCCCAGGCCCCGAGGTGGTTGAGCGCGAAGAAGAACGCTGAGGGAAGGATCCAGAGTGCGAGGACGAGGCTGCGTTCCGCATCGAACGCGGCGCGTACTCTTGGAAGGAAAAGACCGGCGAGAAAAATGACGGCCAGCCCCATCGCGAAGGCGAGATAGAACCCGAGCTTTGCCGACTGGTAGCGAATCATCCCAAGGGCGTGGGCGGCCGACGCCGTCCGCACCTCTGGCGAGGCGCTGGCATCGGGCGGATGCGCACGATTCCAGATCGCGGTTCCAAGCTCGACGAGCGGCCAGTGGAATCGCGCCATGTTCTCCTCGTACTCCACTTTCCCGAACGATGTCGAGTCGTAGTACTGCTCCATGGCCACTTGCAGCTTGTACACGCTCTCGAAGTAACTGATGTCGCTCTTGTCCCAGTACTTCGCCAGACGGTGCGCATTCGGCACCGACCAGCTCCAGACCACGAGCAGAAGAATCACTGCCGCGGCCGCGCGTTGCCGCCATGCGGCCACCGAACGCCAGACCACGTAGAGCCAGAGCGGAAAGAGAAACGCCAGCGTCGTTTGCCGCACCGAGCCGCCGACCGCCAGAATCGCCGAGTGCGCGAGCAGCCAGCCGAACGACCGTCGCTGCACGCTCAGCCACGCGCTGAGCCCCGCGGCCGTGGCAAATGCCCCTTCCGCGGCGTAGGTCAGCGCAACTTCCGCGAAGTACGAGACGTCGACGCTCGTTGCGTAGATTACGGCCGCAATCAAGCCTTCGGAGCGTCCGAACATATGTCTGCCAAGAAGAAACGTGAGCGCGGTCGCGACCCCCGTGCAGAGCATATTCACGACGACGAACGAGAGGTTGACGTCGCCGACAAACCAGTACGCGAAACGAACGAGCGCGCAGTAGCCGATGAAGCCCGGCGGGTGCGCGGTCAACGTATAGAGCACGCCGGCGGCAAGGCCGTAGGAGTCGCCGTGAAAGATGTGCTGGCTGCGAAAAGGAATACGAGACAGCGCCGACAGCAGGAACAACCACGTCGCGATGCGGCGATCCGTCACCGGCGCATTCTACAAATCATGTCGACTAAGATGCGGCAGTGGACCGCAACTTCCGCGTCGCGCTGGTCGCCTCGCATGTGATCCAGTATCAGGATCCCTTCTTCCGTCTTCTCGCATCCGCGCCGGACATCGATCTCACGGTGCTGTTCTGTTCCACCGCCGGCGCGCAGCCGTATCTCGACGCCGACATGCAGACGACGTTGCGCTGGGATCTGGAGATGCTCCAGGGCTATCGCCATCGCTTCCTGCGCAACTTCGGATCCGGCGAGGGCTACGCGCGGCTCATCAATCCCGGGATCGTCCCCGCGCTGCTCTTCGGGCGCTACGACGCGGTGATCTTCTTTCTCGGTTGGGGAACGATCTCGTCGCTGATGGGCATCGCCGCCTGCCGCGCCAGCGGAACGCCGATCCTGCTCTTCGGCGACAGCAGCCATCCGCCCGCCGAGACTTCCGCGTCGCGGCAATTGCGCGCCGGCGCCATGCGAATGCTCGTCGGTATGGCGGATGGGTTTCTCATCAGTGGACTCTTGAACGCCGAGTATTACCGTCACTACGGCGCCGATCCGTCGCGCTTCTTCGACGTTCCCTGGGCCATCGATAACGAGCGCTTCGTAAACGCCAGCCGCTTCGAGCCGGGAGAGCGCGAGGCCATGCGCGCGCGGCTCGGGTTCCGTCCCGATCAAACCGTGTTCGTCTTCTCCGCGAAGTTCATCCCGCGCAAAGATCCGCTGACGCTTCTCCGCGCTCTCGACCAGATGCGCCACCGCGATCGCGGCGCCGTGCTCTTCCTCGGACACGGCGAGCTGCGCGAGGCGATGGAACAGTTCGTCCGCGAGCATGGGCTGACCGCGCACTTTGCCGGCTTCGTGAATCAGACCGACCTGCCGAAGTACTACGCCGCCGGCGACGCCTTCGTGCTCGCGTCGACATACGAGCCGCGGGGAACGGTCGTCAACGAAGCGATGGCCTGCGGACTGCCGCTGATCGTGACCGACGTCTACGGCGCGATCGGAGACATCGCCAGCGAAGGCGAGAACACGCTGATCTTCAGGCCGGGCGACGTCGAGGCGCTGGCGGCGCATCTCGACCGTCTCGTCGAGAATCCCGATCTGCGCGCGACGATGGCTCATCGCTCGCGCGAGATCATCGACGGCTGGAACTACGAGCGCGGCGTCGCGGGCGTGCGGGAGGCGCTGCGATCGGTATGCTGACCATCGCGATCCCCACCTACCACCGTGGCGCAGTTCTCTGCGACACGATCGACATGCTCCTGCAGCTCGAGCCGCGCGCGGAGGAGATCCTGATCGTCGATCAGACTCGCGAGCATCCGTCCGAAGTCGAAGCGCGACTGCGCCGATGGGAAGCAGACGGCGCGATCCGCGTCGTGCGTCTGCCCGAGCCGTCGATCACGCACGCGATGAACACCGCTCTTCGCGAGGCGAGAACTCCGTTCGTCCTCTTTCTCGACGACGACGTGATTCCGGCGAAGGACCTCGTGCAACAGCATCGCGCGGCGCTCGCCGAGGCAGGCGTGTGGGCTGCCGTTGGGCAGGTCTTGCAGCCGGGCGAAGTGCCGCGGCACTTCGAGGACGATGAGCTTCGTCGCGGTCCGATCCGCGATCTCGAGTTTCAGTTCAATCACGATCAGCCCTGCGACGTGCAGAACGTCATGGCCGGCAACCTCTCTGTCGATCGCGGCAGAGCGCTGCAGATCGGCGGCTTCGACGAGAACTTCGTCGCCGTCGCCTACCGCTTCGAGACCGACTTCGCGCTGCGGCTCGTCGCGGCCGGCGGGCGCATCCGCTACCAACCCGCCGCGTCAATCCACCATCTCAAGGCGCCGGGCGGCGGCGTGCGAACGTGGGGCGATCATCGGACGAGCTCGTCTCCGATGCACTCGGTCGGCGACTATTACTTCGCCCGCCATCACCTGCGCTCATTCTGGCCTTATGTCGCGCGGCGATTGCGCAAGAACATCGTCACGCGCTATCACCTCGCGCGTCCCTGGACGATTCCTTCGAAGACACTCGGCGAGCTGCGAGGACTGCGATTGGCGCTGACCCTCTTCGGCCAGGGCAGGCGGCTGGCCGGAAGCGATCTGGAATAGATCCCCGCCGCGCATTGCTGGTGGCGTTGACCATCATCGCGGTGGATCGTTGGAAACCACATGGCACTGGGCGCCTATCTCTGCTTTCTTGCAGCCGCCGTCGCGTACGTAAACGCGGATTGGCGGCGGGGATGGTTCGTCGTTCCGCTCTGCGGTGCGATCCAGGATCCGGTTCGCAAGCTGACACCGGACGTGCCGGTCGCGATCTCGTTCGCGGTCGTCGGGATCTTCGCTCTCATTCTCCTGAGGGCTCGGGACGAGATGCTGGAAGACGTGCGCGACTTTGTCCGACGGTTTCCCTCGGTCTATACGGCCACGTTCATCTTCCTCCTCGCTTTGGGCATCGCCGCGTTCAACGGCTTGTTCACGTACGGCTTCGACAAGTGGAAAGTGCCCGTTCTCAGCTTTGCTACGTATATGGCGCCCATGGTCGCCATCCTTTTCGGCTACACCTGGCTTCGACGAGAGGAACAGATCTATCGTCTTTTTGAGTGGTACAGCATCATCACGTCCGTAGCCTTGGTCGGTACCGTCCTCGAATATCTCCGTGTCGATTCCAGGCTTCTCGGGATGGTCGGCTTCGAAGGGGACTTCATCCGTCACCTTCCCGGCATTCAGATCCGGCTCCTTTCCGGTTTTTATCGCAGCCCCGACATCATGGCCTGGCACGCGGCGACTCTCACGACCATCGGCATCGCCATGTCACTGCGTTTCGGACTCGACAAACGGGCGCTGATCTGGTCGGCGACCGCAGGCTGGGGATTTCTCAATTGCATGATCGCCGGACGCCGCAAAGCGGTGTATTACGTCATGGTCTTCTCAGCGATGTTCCTCTGGCGCTACATGCGACGGGTCAAGAGCGGACAGGTCTTCGCCATGATCGGCGTTGCCGCGGTTCTCGGACTCGTCGTTCAGAACCTCGCCGAAGGAAGCCAGACCAGTGTCTACGCAACGACGGCGATGGCCTCGCAGGAAGAACTCGCGACCCGCTTCGAGGGCGGGGTCATGGAAACGTTCCGTCAGTTCGGCTATCTCGGCGCCGGCCTCGGCACGGCGACGCAAGGCGTTCGCCACCTGATCGGCACCGATCTCAATATCGGCTGGCAGGAGGGAGGGCTCGGTAAGCTGGCGATGGAGGTCGGCCTGCCAGGAATCATCGCTCTCCTCGCTCTCGGTCTCGCACTTACGAAGCTGCTGATGACCCTCACACGCATCCCCGATGTGGAAGGTTCCTCGCAGTTCCTGCGCGTGACGCTCTTCGCGCTCGTCGTCGCCAACGGCGCGAACTTCATCGCCTCCGCGCAGGCCTACAGCGATGCCGTGCTTTCGCTCATGGCCGGCTTCTTCGTCGGCTGCCTCTTCGCCGCAGCCGCTCTCGATGAACGGCTCCCGGCGAAGCAGCCCGCGGTGGCGGTGACCACGCAGCCGTTGACGGCGCCGGTTACGGCGTAGTTCGGAGTGACCGGCCTCACTTCGGCGTTGGCCTGTTCATCTAGAATGGGACGGTCCGATCAAACATCTCAACCCAAGGAACGTGGTGCCGACCATGGATAGACGGTTTTTCGCTGTCTCAGCGCTCATTCTGCGTCCTTTGCATCGCCCGCATTTGCCTCACGCGCGCAAATCTTCAACCCGGCGATTCGCCGCGTGCTGGAGAGGATGCCTGTTGATGGAAAGGCAACCCTGCACGACATTTCACTGGGACGCGAAAGCCTCGACACCATCGAGCTCGAACCGATGGAAGTCTGGGCCAAGGACGCGAAGATCATCGTCTACGGCGCAGGTGGCGTCGAGACGATCATCCCACCGCCCGCGGTGAAGTACTTCAAGGGGCGCGTCGTAGGAGAAAACGAGTCGGCGGTCTTTTTCTCGGTGTCCGACGACGGAACGATCCGCGGCATGGTGTTGCTCGGCGACCGGCGCTTCACCCTCGCCACCGGAGTGCGGAAATTCGAAAAGGAACATCCCGGCGGCGGCCGACTGGTCGACGACCCGCCGGTTCTCATCAGCGAGGTCGATGACATCGACGAGATCGGTGATCCCGGAAGCAATTGGGAATGCGAAGTGGGACGACAGTCCACCAACCAGATCCCTCTTCGCCTCAACAGAATGAACCCTCGCGCAGAAGGAACGACGGTCGTTCCGAACGCGGCAGCGTTTCCGGAGCGACCTATCAATTGCGCATCGCCGTCGAGACCGACGACGAATTCTGCGCGGCATTCAGCAACAACAACACGACCATCACGACGTACATCGGCGACCTTATTGGAAAGGCGTCCACCGTCTATTCGCGAGACTTGAAAACCACGCTCGTGCTCGGAGACGTCCACCTTCGCAGCGGCGGCCCGGGCACGGATCCCTGGACTGTGACGACCGGCTCAGGAACAGGAGCGGCTTTCGCCGAGTTCGGAGCGTACTGGCACGCCAACTACAGCCTCGGCTATCCCGCCGTCAATGGCGGCACGGTCGGGGGCGGCGTTCTGGTCGCGCGCTCCAGCGCGGTTTTCCTGAGCGGCAAGCTATTCAGCGGAGGCATCGCCTGGATCGATCAGCTCTGCGCCACCGATTTCTTCTGCGGCGCCACGGGCGCCAGTTGCGGCAGCGCGACTTACGCGAATTCGTATGCGGGCGGTTACGCCTTCAATGGCTCGTCGGGCTCCGTAACGACGACCGTTCCCGATCCGGAAGCTACGGTCAATGGCGTGCAATACGGTCTTCCGGCAAACGCCAACTTCTGGATGCTGCTCGAGCTGCTGCACGAGCTCGGACACAACGTCGCCAGTCCGCACTCCAACTGCGTGGCCTTGTCACCTGCAGAACAGATCACTTACGGCGTGGCGCGCAGTTGGGTGGATCTCTGCCTAACCGGCGATAGCTTCAACGGAAGCCCCTGCTATAGCGGCAGCGTTTCCGCACCCGCGGAAAAGGGCAGCATCATGAGCTACTGCCACAACATCTTCTATTCGGGCTCGTTCCGCGCAAGCCGTTATCTGTTCGGCAAGGCGGGCGAACCGAGCGAGAAGATGCTGCCCATCTTCAAGCTCGGAGCGGGTCTCGACAACCTCAATCCCTCAGGGCTCGAGGGCTGCACTCCCAATCCGACCATCACCTCGCAGACGGAGCCGGTGGCCTGTTCGTCCGGCAGAACCGCGTCGGTGGCGACCTGCTCCGGATGCACGTATGCCTGGCAAATCACCGGCGGCTCCATCACCAGCTCGACGACTACTTCTTCCATCACGTACACACCATCTCAGACGAACGTCACACTGACCGTCACCATCATCACGTCGCGCGGCTGTGGCATCACGGCGTCCAAGTCGATCCTCACGTCGTGCGTCGCCGTGCTCCCTCCCACCGGCGTGACCGCAACCGCGACCAGCACTTCGAACGTCAACGTCGTCTGGAATGCATCCGTCGGAGCGACGTCGTACAACGTCTATCGCTCCTCCAACGGCTCGACGTACACGCTCGCGGGATCGAGTGGCACGACCGCATTCAATGACGGTGGCCGCTCGGCCAACACGTCCTACCTGTACAGGGTTCGCGCGGTCAACGGTGGCGAATCAGCGGACAGCGACAAGGATCTGGCGACGACGGTCATCTTCACCGACGATCCGCTCATCGTCGGCACGACGACGGTTCAGGCCGTCCATCTGACCCAGTTACGCACCGCGGTCAATGCGGTGCGCGCACTCGCTTCGCTTGGAGCAGGGAGTTACACCGACCCGACGATCACGGCTACAGTCACGCCGATCAAGGCCGTCCACATCACGGATCTCCGAACGGCGCTCGATGCCGCACGCTCGAACCTCACACTGAGCGCACTCAGCTACGGAGAATCCATCGTCGGAGGTTCGACGACGATCAAAGCGTCGCACTTCACCGAGTTACGCAACGGAGTGAAGTAGGGCAACCTCGGTGGTGGACCGCCGGCGTCCCCGCCGGCTGGGTGAGCGGCGTCTCGCCGCTCACAGGGCGGGCGTCGAGACGACGCCGCCCCAGCCGCCGAGTCGGCGGCGGTCCACACAAGGCAGCAGGCGGATTCCTCCGCCTGCTGCCCAACACTCGTTACTTCGTGAACGAAATCGGCCGCACGTAGTGGCACGTGTAGCCGTTCGGGTGCTTCTGCAGGTAATCCTGGTGATACTCCTCGGCGGTCCAGAAGGCCTTGGCCGGGACGATTTCCGTCACGACCGGGCGCTTCCAGGCGCCGGATTTGTCGACCATGGCTTTGACCTGTTCCGCGATCCGGCGCTGTTCGTCGTTGTGGTAGAAAATCGCGGAGCGATAGGAGCTGCCGATGTCGTTGCCCTGGCGATTGAGCGTCGTCGGGTCGTGCAGTTTGAAGAAGTACTCGAGGATCGCTTCGTACGAGATCTTCGCCGGGTCGAACGTGATGTCGATCGCCTCGGCGTGGCCTTCGTGGTTCTCGTATGTCGCGTTCGCAACGTCGCCGCCGGTGTAGCCAACGTTCGTTTCGACGACACCGGGCAGTTTGCGGATCAACTCTTCGACGCCCCAGAAGCAACCGCCGGCCAGCGTCGCCTTCTGTAGTCCCTTCGCCTCAGTCTTTACTTCAGACTTCGCTTCCGGCTTCCCGCTGGACTTCGACGCACCGCCGCCGCTCTGCTTCACGAAGAGCGACTTGTACTCGCCGTAGCCCTCGGCGTCGAGTTGCGCGACGGGGATGAAGCGCAAGGACGCGGAGTTCATGCAGTAGCGCTGGCCGGTCGGCGCCGGGCCGTCATCGAAGACGTGGCCCAGATGCGAGTCGGCGTGCTTGGATCGCACTTCGGTGCGCTTCATGAAGAACTTGCTGTCGGTCTTCTCCGTCACGTTCGCCGGAACGAGCGGCTTGGTGAAACTCGGCCAGCCCGTGCCGGAATCGAACTTGTCGAGCGACGAGAACAGCGGCTCGCCGCTGACGACATCGACGTAGATGCCGGCTTCGTGGTTGTTCCAGTACTCATTGCGGAACGCGGGCTCGGTGCCCTCGTGCTGCGTGACCTCGTACTGAGTGGGGGTCAGCTTCTTGTGGAGCTCCTCATCCGAGGGCTTCGTGTACTGCGACATCGATCCTCCTTTGAACGGCTTCGGCTTCCGGTCGGCAGGGAGCGGCGCCGATTGCGACTGCGCGCAGCTCATGAGTAAGACGAGCAATGTACCGGTGATGATGAGTTTCCGTTGATTCACCGCGGCCTCCAGGCTTTCTAAACAACTTCAAACGACTGCTCTACGAACGAATATTCGATGCCGGATGGTCCCAACGGTTTCCCCGCCGCGAACGGAACGGGCCATTTCGAGGGGCACGTTCGGCACTGTTCACCGAACCGAAACCATTCGCGACTCGCACAGTGCCGGGCTCGCTTCCGCAACTCTGAATACGCGCGTTCGTACACCTGTTGAGAACCGCATGACCAAACGCGCTCGAGCCATCGCGCTCGCCTCCCACTCGCGAATCGTCGCCATCACCGCGGTGTGGCTGTCGCTTTGCGCCTACGCCGGCCGGCCGCTGCTCGCCGGCGCGGCCGCCGCGGGAATGGTGCCCGCCGCGGCGTGGATCGCGTTGCTGGCGATCTCGCTTCTGCCGCTCCTTCCGATGTTGCAGCGGCGCGGCGCGCGTCTCACGGAGTGGATCGGCTACACGACGCTCGCTCTCTTCTCCACGCTCCTCGGACTCGTTTTCGTCGGCGACGTCATTCGTCTCCTCTATTTCATCGCTCGTTCGATCGCCGCGACTCCGGCGTGGCCGACGCTCGATCCGCGCATGCTGAGCCTCGTCATCCTCGGCGCCTCGGCCGCGCTGTCCGCGATCGGCTTCGCGCAGGCACGCTGCCCGCGGACGCGCCGGGTCTCCGTCGCCATCGACAATCTGCCGGAGGAGCTCGACGGTTATCGCATCGTGCAATGGAGCGACGTTCATGTGAGCGGAACGATCCAGCGCAAGTTCGTGCGCTCGCTCGTCGAGCGGACGAACGCGCTCGACGCCGACGCCATCGCCATCACCGGCGACTTCGTCGACGGACCGCTCGCGGAACTGCGCCCGCACATCGAGCCGCTGCGCGATCTGCGCGCGCGCGACGGCGTCTTCTACGTGACCGGAAATCACGAGTACTACTGGCAGGTCGACGAGTGGTGCGCGGCACTGCAGTCGGTCGGCCTCGAGTTTCTGAAGAACGAGCATCGCGTGGTCATGCGCAACGGACGACGCATGGTCTTCGCCGGCGTCACCGATCCCGTCGGCCGCGACTCGCACGCGCCCGATCCCGATCGCGCGCTGCGCGGCGCTCCTGCCGACGCGGTGAAGGTGCTGCTCTCGCACCGCCCGCAGACGGCCTCCCACGCCGACCGCCTCGGCGTCGATCTCCAACTCTCCGGCCACACACACGGCGGCCAGCTCTTCCCGTTCAACTTCTTCATCAAGCGCTTCCAGCCGATCGTCGCCGGCCTCCACCGCGTCGGCCGAACGTGGCTCTACGTGAATCGCGGCACCGGCTACTGGGGCCCGCCCTCGCGACTGCTGGTCGGCGGCGAGATCACGGTGATCGAGCTATCGAAGAGTACGGGTCTCACGCGGAGACGCGGAGTCCGCGAAGATGGGTAGCCAGACTCTCCGCGTCCTCCGCGTCTCCGGCGTGAAATCCCCGGCCCCTGCGATCCGCCCCGGTGACCTCCATCACGGAACGCGTCTCACCGCGTGATGCGCCTCACGAAAGGGCCTCGGAAGCCCTGAATTTCTCTCGGATCCCGCCACATTTCTGCCTCAAACGACTCTTAACTTGAGGTTCATGAAAAGGCTGTTCGTCGTTCTGATTCTCACGGTCGTCCCGGTTGTCCTCTCGGCGCAGACGGTCGACGTCGCGCCGGCCACGCCGGTGGCGAAGATGATCCGCTCGCTCGTCGACACGGAAGCGGGCGTTTCGAGCACCGACCTCCGCAACTTCTACGGCCCGATCGGCGCTCGCCCGGTCTGGACGCGCAACGAGCGCCCGACCCCGCAGGCGCTGTCCGTCATCGCCCAGCTCGAGAATGCCGCGGTCAAGGGCCTCGACGCAGCCGACTACAGCGCCGGCCACTACGCTGGCGATCAACAATGGACTTCACGCCTCTCCACGCTCCGCGGCGACGTCAACGTCGCGCGCTTCGATGTTGCGCTCACGCTGGCCGCGATGCACTACGCCTCCGATGTCAGCGTCGGCCGCGTGAATCCGAACAGCGTCGACTTCGACCTCGACGTCGAGTCGAAGCGCCAGTACCTCCCGGCCGTCGTCGCCCAGCTCACCGTCGCACCCGACGCCGCCGCCACGCTGGCGAGCCTCGAGCCGCAGCATGACGACTATCGCCGCCTGCTCGTGGCGCTGGCGAAGTACCGCCGCATCGCCGCCGACTCGGCGAACGACGCGCCGCTGCCGGCGCTTGTAGGGACAAAGAACAAGCTCTCGCCGAAAGACACCTACGCCGCGCTTCCGCAGCTGGCGACGATCCTTCGCCACCAGGGCGACCTCGCCGCGAACACCGTCGTCGACGGCACGACCTACGACGGTGCGATCGTCGACGCCGTGAAGAAGTTCCAGGGCCGCCACGGCCTCGACGCCGACGGCATCGTCAGCAAGAAGACCTTCGCGCAGCTCAACACGCCGGCCTCGTATCGCGTCGAGCAGATCGAGATGGCGCTGGAGCGCTGGCGCTGGGCGCCGAGCCCCGTGGCCGGTGCGTCGATCATCGTCAACATCCCCGAGTTCCGCCTGCGCGCGCGCAACGACAACAACGAAGAGCTGACGATGCGCGTCGTCGTCGGCAAGGCCGCCGGCCACAAGACGCCGGTGTTCGACGGTGACATCAAGCACGTCGTCTTCCGCCCGTACTGGAGCGTCCCGCCGGCGATTCAACGCGGCGAGATCGCACCGAAGGTCGAGAAGGATGCGAATTACCTATCGCGCAACGGCTACGAGATCGTCGACGCCAATGGCGCCACGCAGAGCGTCGACGCCGACACCGCGCGCCGCCTGCGCAACGGTTCGGTCTCCGTCCGCCAGAAGCCGGGAACGTCGAATGCCCTCGGTCTGGTGAAGTTCCTCTTCCCGAACGACAACAACGTCTACCTGCACTCGACGCCGTCGCAGGACCTTTTCAACCGCACGCGCCGCGACTTCAGCCACGGCTGCATCCGTGTCGAAGACCCGATCGCGCTCGCGGAATGGACGCTCAGCGACAAGCCGGAGTGGACGAAGCAGAAAATCCAGGCCGCGATCAACGGCAAGCGCGACGACGTGTACGTGAAGATCGAACGCCCCATCACGGTGATGATCCTCTACACGACCGCTGTCGCCGCGGAGAATGGCGAAGTCCACTTCTACGACGACATCTACGGCCACGACACCCTGCTCGCCAACGCCCTCAACGGCGCCCCGTCGCAGCAGCACGGAACGGTGATGGTGGCGGCGAAGTAAATACGCTGTTGCTGGTTGCTGGTTGTCTGGGGTGCATCGCCTTTCGGAGCAAGACTCCGCAAGCAACCAGTAACCAGTAACCAGCAACCAGTTAACCGATTCATAATGCGCGTTCATGCAAGAGCGCGACGCATCCGTCTGGAAAGTCATCGCCGCCTCCGCCGCCGGGACGATGATCGAGTGGTACGACTTCTACATCTTCGGCAGTCTCGCGGCGATCATGTCGGGGCTGTTCTTTCCGAAAGAGAATCCCGCCGCGGGGTTCCTGCTCACGCTGGCGACGTTCGCGACCGGGTTCGCCGTTCGACCATTCGGCGCGCTCGTGTTCGGGCGGATCGGCGATCTCGTCGGACGCAAGTACGCGTTCCTGGTCACGCTGCTGATCATGGGCGGGGCGACGTTTCTCATCGGCGTGCTGCCGACGTATGAGCAGGTCGGCGTTGTGGCGCCGCTGCTGCTCGTGGCGTTGCGGCTTTTGCAGGGACTCGCACTCGGAGGCGAGTACGGCGGAGCGGCGGTGTACGTCGCCGAGCACGTACCTGACAAGCGGCGCGGTTTCTACACGAGCTTCATCCAGACCACGGCGACGCTCGGTCTCTTCGTCTCCCTCGGCGTCGTTCTGGCCGTGCGCACGTCGATGAGCGAGAGCGATTTCAAGTCCTGGGGCTGGCGCATTCCGTTCCTCGTCTCGATCCTGCTCGTCGGGATGTCGCTCTATATCCGCATGCGTCTTCGAGAGTCGCCACTGTTCACACAACTGAAGAACAGCGGCAAGGCCTCGGTCCAGCCGCTGCGCGACTCGATGAAGCAACTGGCGCGTCATGCTGCTCGTGCTCTTCGGCGCCGCAGCGGGACAAGCGGTGGTCTGGTATACGGGCCAGTTTTACGCGCTCTTCTTCCTGCAGAACGTGCTGAAGATCGGCCTCGTGCCGGCAAGCGTCATCGTCGCCATCGCGCTGGCCCTCGGCACTCCGTTCTTCATCGTCTTCGGCGCGCTTTCCGATCGCATCGGACGCAAGAAGGTGATGATGGCCGGCAATCTCATCGCCGCGCTGTCGTACTACCCGATCTATCAGGCCATGCACGCCGCTTCGCAGCCGTTGCGCCCAGTGGTGATGACGCTGCTCGTTTTCATCCAGGTGATTTTCGTGACGATGGTCTACGGTCCGATCGCCGCGTTCCTCGTCGAAGCCTTCCCGGCAAAAATCCGCTACACCTCGCTCTCGCTCCCGTACCACATCGGCAACGGCTGGTTCGGCGGCTTCACCCCGCTCATCGCCACCGCGGTCGTCGCCCGCACGGGCCACATCTACGCCGGCCTCTGGTACCCGATCAGCATCGCGACGCTGACGTTCATCATCGGCTCGATCTTTTTGAAAGAGAGCAAGGACGTGAGGATCTGGGACGAAGTGACGACGAAGCCGTCGTGATTCAGGATTGGTTCACGCGGAGACGCGGAGCACGCGGAGAGGTTGTTTGATTTCTCCGCGATCTCCGCGTCTCCGCGTGACACTCTGAAGAGTCAGTACACGATCCGCATCGGCAATCCCGTGACGTCGAACCGCGAATCGCCGAGGGATTGTGCGCGGCCGGCGGCGATGCGTTCGGCGGTCCAGAGGGCGGCGTAGGCATCGAGCACGTCATCCTCTTTGGCGCCGCGTGGCGTCGCGGCGATGGCGCCGAAATGTTCTTCGACGAGCTTGCGCCGTGCGGCGAGTCCGTCAGCCGTGTGCTTCGACGCCGGGATCACCTCGCCGCCGTTCCAGATCGTGAACGAGACCTCGGGGTGCACTTCGTACACGCGACCGCGCAGCTCGTGGTGCCTTTGCAGGATGCGATCGATCTGCTCGACTTTGGCCACGATCGCGAAGCCCTGCTTGGAGATGCCGCGCTGCTGGATCTGGCGGGAGACGCGATTTGCTTCTTCGTACTCGCGCAGCGCGATCAGCGGACGAAGCGGCGCGGGAAAGACGCTGCTGGCGCGGCGTCCGAGGAAACGACGGGCGTGATGATCGCAGGAGCGCGGACCGTGATCGGCGAGTCCGATCGGAATATCGATCGCCACCGCCGAGCAATCGCTGAACAGCGCTACGAGATCGTCGTCCGTGGTGCAGACACGCGGCTCGATCGACAAACCGTCCTTCACCATCGCGATCCAGCCGCGACGGAAACCATCCACGCCGGCGATGCGCGTGAGCGGATCGATCAGTTTGCGCGGCTGGGTCTCCGTACCGCCGAGGACAAACACGTGCAAATCGGCGGCTCCGTCGTTGCGAAGAGCGATCGCGTGGAACGGTTCGGCCTCGATGTGAACCGCGCCGAGACCTTCGAACGTTCGACTCTGCAGCGGCGTGTTCTCGCCGTCGTCCCAGGCAAGTGTCCACCGATCCGTGTGCAGCACGACCAGCATCTTCTGACCGCGCAGATGGAAGTGATTGCCGCGAACGGAGCCGGGACGAATCGTCACGGCGTGCCACTCGTCGTTCATCTGATAGCGGCTGCCGCGATCGTCGTTGCGGGGCTCGATGGGTGTGATGCACAGGCTCATACCATGGCCCTCGAGCCGATCTCCGGGTGTGCGCGCACGAACTCCACGAGCCGCGGCGCGTAGTCGCGCAGATGCGGAGCGACGATGCCCGCCGCGGCGAGGTCGCGCGTCGCGTTGGTCGTGTCATACGACGTCGGGTGAACGAAGTAATCGACCGCCGGCGCCGGAATGCGCATGAGGCGATAGACACCGGGAATGTATTGCAGCGCGCCCTTCGCGATGCCGCGCGTCAGCGGGATGCGCAGGACCTTTCGCCCCGTCGCGGCGGCAATCGTGTCGATCGTTTCGTCGACCGTCATCGGATCGGGATCGGCCAGCGCGTACGTGGTGCCGGCGTTCGTCTTCAGGCTGCTGAGATGATCGAGCGCGCGCATGATGAAGTCGCTCGGAACGACGTTGAATCGATAACACGACGGACGCCCGACGACCGGCAGGACCGCGAGCTTCGGTTGTCGCATCAGCCACTGGATGACGAAGTACGGTCCGTCGAACTTCTGCGTCGCGCCGGTCGTGCTGTCGCCGACGACGACCGACGGGCGATAGATCGTCGTCGGGATCTCGCGCATGCGGCGTCGCACCTCGAGCTCGGCGAGCTGCTTGGTCTCTTCGTAGTAGTTGTTGAACGTCTGTCCCTTCTCCAGATCGGCTTCCGTGAAGAGACCGGGATAGCGCCCGCTGACGTAGCAGGTGCTGATGTAGTGCAGGCGCTCGAGCCGCGGCGCACGCGCGGCGAGATCGAGAACGCGTTGCGTGCCGGTCACGTTCACGCGCATCCCGACGTCGCGCGACACGCCGAGGTCGTAGACCGCGGCGAGATGGAAGATCTCGCGAATCTCCGAGGCGTCGATATGATCGAGTTCCGCGGTGAGATCGCCTTCGACGATGCGAATGCGATCCTTCGCGATGCGCACCGCGCGCTCCTCCGCCAGCGCCCGGAATTTCGGCTGCACCAGACAGACCGCCTGATCGTCCGTGCGCGCGAGAACGCGCGGAAGGAGCTCGGAGCCGAGAAAGCCCGGAAAGCCGGTGAAGAAGATGGACGGCATCCGCAAAGTATGCGTCACAAGGAACGGACCGCCGACGTCCTCGCCGGCTGGGTGAGCGGCGTCTCGCCGCTCACGGGCGGGCGTCGAGACGACGCCGCCCCAGCCGCCGAGACGGCGGCGGTCCAATGGATGCGTGCGCTCTTACTCAAGCTCCAGCGAGCGAGCGCACGACCGGGGTGAGTCCTTCGACGAACGCTAACTACCCGGAACCGCCATTTGTGACCACGCATCGCCGGACTGGTTATCGACCGAGGACGCCCAGGCGTGCCAGGGACCGATCGTGGACGGCTGCGTGATGTCTTCGATGAGGAACTGCGCGAGTCCCTCGGTCGTGCCGCCGACGGAACGCTGTTCCATCGACTGCGCGGCGACGTCGACGTCGAACGTCGTCTGCACCGGCGTGCCTCCCGCGGACGGCGAGACGACGACCGTCACGCGGAAACGGCGCGGCGACTCGATCGGATTCGAAATGCCGACGTTGAGCCGGTACTGCGGCCCTTGGCGCATGCCGAAAATCGCCTTCACATTGGCTTCGGTCGTGGAGAGCACGATCGCCGGAAAGGTCTGCGACATCGTACCCGCGGCGCCGTCGGGACGCGGCGTCCAGATGCGCGCGGTCACGTGAAGCAGCGCGGCGGAATCGAAAGAGTCGTCCTGGCGCACGCCGGCGACTTCGATCGAGCCGAGGCCCGACTGATTCATCACGTTCGCCGCGAAATTCTCCGAGACGAAGCCGCTCTGCGGGTTGAGCGTGATCGTCACCGGCGCGATGGCCAGGCCGCTCGATCCCTGCGGCAGCCAATAGAGCCGGACGCGTTGCGTCGCATTGCGCAGATTGATGATGCTGATGTCGCTGCGGAAGTGCGTGCCGTTCGCGCCAGTCACGTCGCCGGCCGCGGGAACGAGAATGTGCGGCGCGCCACTCATCGGAATGATGAGATCGTCGGTCTGCTGCGCGAGCGCCGCCGTCGTGAGAAACAAGGTGAAAAGGAGGGCGGATGTCTTCATGAAAGGGTGCAACAGCACAACTCGTGCACAACCAGTTACGGGTTACTGGTTACTGGTTACTGGTTACTGGTTGCTGGTTGTCTGTGGTTCCTCGCGCTGACGAAACTCCACAGACAACCAGCAACCAGCAACGAGCAACGCTCTCTCGGCTACACTCACTTACATGCAAAACGCTCGCATCGGCGTCCTCGGTTCCGGCGATGTAGGACGTGCTCTCGCGTCCGGCTTCGCCGGTCTCGGCCATGAAGTGAAGATCGGCTCGCGCGATCCGCAGAAACTGCGATCGTGGGTCGAGACCGCCGGCGACCGCGCGTCGGCCGGCACGTTCGAAGAAGCGGCGCGCTTCGGCGACATCCTTGTGCTGGCGACCCTCGGTACGGCGACGCCGGACGCGATCCACCTCGCCGGCGTCTCGAACTTCGACGGCAAGGTCGTCATCGACACCACCAATCCACTCGACCACAGCGCCGGCATGCCGCGCCTCTCGATCGGATTTTCCGACTCGCAGGGCGAGACGATTCAGCGCGTCATCCCCAAAGCGCGCGTCGTGAAGGCCTTCAACACCGTCGGAAACGCGCACATGGTGAACCCGCGATTCCCCGGCGGCCCGCCCGACATGTTCCTCTGCGGCAACGACGAGGACGCGAAGAAGATCGTCGCGCAGATCTGCGGACATTTCGGCTGGGGTGCGATCGACATCGGCGGCATCGAAGGCTCGCGCCATCTCGAGCCGATGTGCATGGTCTGGGTCCTTCACGGAATCCAGGCGAAGTCGTGGAACCACGCGTTCAAGATGCTCGAGAAGTAGAGAATGGTTGTCGGTAATCGGTTGTCGGTTCTCCGTGCGGCCTCGAAAAACGCGGCTGTAGCCGATTCGTCACAGACCACCGACAACCGATAACTCATAACGGGGCGAGCGCTGCAAGGCTCGCCCCTTGCACTCTGGCCCCGTTCGGTGTTCATCTAAAGTCGAGGTGTTCGTGATGCGAGTCGCAGTACGGTTCGTTCTTCTGGCTCTCCTCGTCGTTCTTTTCATGCCCGTTGCCGAAGCGCAATACTTCGGACGCAACAAAGTTCAATGGGAACCTTTCGATTTCAAGGTGCTCCAGACCGAGCACTTCGACATCTACTACTACGATCGAGAAGCGGACGTCGTGCAGGATGTCGGGCGCATGGCCGAGCGCTGGTACGCGCGGCTCTCGCGCGTCTTCAACCATTCCTTCAAGCGCAAACCGATCGTTCTCTACGCGAACGCGGCCGATTTCCACCAGACCACCACGACCGGCGGAATGATCGGCGAAGGAACCGGCGGCTTCACCGACGCGTTCATGAACCGCGTCGTTCTTCCTCTCACCGGTGAGTACGCGGAGAACGATCACGTCCTCGGCCACGAGATCGTGCACGTCTTCCAATACGACATCGCCGCGAGCGCGAATCAGCAGCGCCGCCGATTCGCACTCGAAGCCATGCCGCTGTGGCTCGTCGAAGGCATGGCCGAGTACTTCTCGAAAGGCCGCGTCGATCCGCTCACGTCGATGTGGATTCGCGACGCGACCATCCACGACCGCCTTCCCGACCTTCGCAAGCTGACGCGCGATCAACGCTACTTCCCCTATCGCTATGGCGAGGCGGTGATGGCCTACATCGGCGCGCGCTTCGGCGATGAAGCCGTCGTCCGCTACTTCCTCGCCTCCGGCGTCGTCGGCGTCGAAGACGGCGTCGAGCGCGCGCTCGGCATCTCACACAAACAACTCTTCGCCGACTGGGCCGAGGCCGCGCGCGAGCTGTACAACCCCGTCGTGAAGGGGCGCACCGCCGATCTCGGCAATCCGCTCATCGGAAAGAAGCCGGAGCCCGATCCGAAAAAGAACAAGAAGCGCCGCAACTCGGAGCTCAACGTCGGTCCGGCGCTCAGTCCCGATGGACGCTACGTCGCCTTCCTCTCCGCGCGCGAGCTCTTCTCCATCGATCTCTATCTCGCCGACGCCAAGACCGGACAGGTCGTACGCAAGTTGATCTCCTCCGATCGCGACGCGCACTTCGAGTCGCTGCGCTTCATCGAGTCGGCAGGAGCGTGGTCGCCGGACAGCAAACGGCTGGCGGTGATCACGTTCTCCAAAGGGGACAACTTCTTATCAATAGTGGACACCGAGAGCCGCAAGACCGAGACGATTCCGGTCCCGGGACTCGAAGCGATCAACAATGTTGCCTGGTCTCCGGACGGAAAAACTCTCGCCATCGCCGGACAGACCACCGGTGTCAGTGATCTCTTCCTCTACGACCTCGACTCGAAGGCAGTCCGCCGTCTGACTAGCGACAAGTTCGCCGACCTGCAACCGGCCTGGTCGCCCGACGGCAAGACGCTCGCGTTCATCACCGATCGAGGCGCGGACACGATCGTCGAGCAGCTCAAATTCGATGAGCTGCACCTGGCGACGATCGATGTCGACTCCGGTCAGATCAAAGAGATCCCCGCCTTCCGCGGCGCGAAGCACATCAACCCGCAATGGTCGCCTGACGGCACCGCGATTTACTTCATCGCCAATCCCGAAGGCATCCCCGATGTCTATCGCATCACCGTCGCCGACAACAAGATCACGCGCGTCACAGACGTCACCACCGGCGTCGCCGGCATCACCGCCACGTCGCCCGCGCTCAGCGTCGCATCGCGCAGCGGCGACATCGCGATCTCGCTCTTCGAGGACGACAACTACAACCTCTATTCACTCGCAGCCAATGCGATCGGCTCCGTCGTCGTGCCCGGACCGCCTCCCGGCGCGAACCAGGCTGTCCGCGCGGCCATCCTGCCGCCGCTGCGCTCCACGGGCTCGGAGATCACCGGCTACCTGATGCGTCCCGAGGAAGGACTGCCGCCCGCGTCGACGAAGTTCGCGGAGCGGAACTACAGCCCCGATCTCCATCTCTCGTACCTCGGGCCTCCGACGATCGGCGTCGGCGCCGACCAGTTCGGCTACGGCGCGGCCGGCAGTGTCACCGCGTACTTCAGCGACATTCTCGGACAGCACAACGTCGGCTTCACGTTCCAGGGCGGTGGCAGCAGCGGCACGGGAACGAACCTCGGCGAGCAGCTCGGCGGAGAGGTCTTCTATCTCAATCAGAAGCATCGCCTGAACTGGGGCGCTGACGTCTCGCACGTGCCGTACGTCTCCAGCAGCGTCACGGTCACTCGCGAAGAAGTTCCGGTCGATGGCGGTGGGACGATCCTCGCCGATGTCTATCGCCAGTACCGCTTCATCGAGACGATCACCGAGGCCAGCGGCCTCACGCAGTATCCGTTCAGCGCGACGCGACGCGTCGAAGCGTCGGCCGGCATTCAGCGCTATGGTTTCAAGCAGAAGCTCGACACGTTCATCGTCGTCAACAATCAGCTCCTCGATCGCTTCACCGAAACGCTTCCCGGCTCGGTTTCGTTCAATCTGACGACGGCATCGGCGGCGTTCGTCGGAGACAGCTCGATCTTCGGCTTCATCTCGCCGATCAACGGAACGCGCTATCGCTACGAGCTCGGAGCCCTGCAGGGCGATCTCAAGTTCCAAACGGCTCTCGCCGATTGGCGCAAGTACTTCTTCAAGCGCCCGGTGACGCTCGCCATTCGCGGTCTCTATTACGGACGCTACGGCGATGGCGCCGAGGATCCGCGCATCTCGCCGCTCTACCTCGGCAGAGATTCGCTGGCCCGCGGGTATGACCCGTATTCGATCAACGCCGTCGAGTGCGTCTCGCCCGCGGGCACGAATTCGTGTCCGGTCTTCGATCGCCTCATTGGCTCCCACATCGCCGCAGCGAGCGCCGAGCTGCGCGCGCCGCTCCTCGGCATCAGCGGCTACGGATTGATCGACGCGCCGTTCCTGCCGACGGAGATCTTCGCATTCGGCGACATGGGCGCCGCCTGGACGAAGAACGATCCCGTGACGTGGAAGTACGAAACCAAGACGACCGAACGCGTGCCGGTCTTCAGCGTCGGCGTCGGCCTGCGCATCCTGCTCAGCTACATCCCGATCGAAGTCTTCGCCGCGAAACCGTTCCAACGCCCCGACGAAGACATCGTCTACGGCTTCAACATCATCCCAGGCTGGTAACCGCACGCGCCTCGCTCGAGGCGCGTCCCCTCACCCGTCGCTTCGCTCCCCCTCTCCCCGCTGACGCGGGGAGAGGGGAAAATGGAGGGGGGCGGGCTTATAGCCCGCCGATTCTGGGCGGCGTGGGGACGGTCGCGGACACTGTCCAACGCAAAGAATCGGCGGGCTATGAGCCCGCCCTCCCGTTACTTGATCTTCTCCAGCCTGCGCGAGGTCAACTGCCACACGGTGCCATCGGCGGATTCGTCTTTGTCGACGCGCTTGTAGGCGGCGATGGCGGCGTCGCGGACGCCGTAGCTTTCGGCGATGCGGCCGAGGACGTACCAGTCGTCGCTCGTGGGTTGTTCGCGCTGGCGGCGATCCATGCTGCTGAGCAATGCTTCGCGCGCTTCGAGCGTTTTGCCCGCCTCGGCGTAGACGGCCGCGAGCGTGTGGAACGACGCCGCGGATTCTTTCCCGGTCTCGCCGGTCGTCGCCTTGTGCGCGTTGTCGATCGCCGTTTCGAGATCGCCGGCGAGGAGGCCGTACCAGGCGGCGTTGTTGTAATCCATCCGCTCCGGCTTCTCATCGACGACCTGCTGCGCGAAGCGCTCGGCGGCAGCGAAGTCGCGCCGCGCCGCGGCGTTCTGTGAAAGCGCGCGAATGGCGTCGCGATCCTTGGGCAGCCGCTCCAGCCGCGCCTTCGCCATCGACTCTGCCTCGGCGGCCTTGCCGCTGTACGAGAGGCCCGTCGCCAGCGCGATGAACGCGCTGCCCGAGTCAGGCTGCTTCTCGACGAGACGGCGCGCCGGCGCAACCAGCTTCGCCCATTCGTGCGACTGCATGTAGGCATTCGTGAGTGCGCGATCGATCAGCATCCGCGTCTCTTCGCTCTCGAATTTGTCGCGCAGGGCCTCGAGCGTGCTCGCCTCTTCACCGGTGCGCTCGGCGACGAAGGCCGCCGCCGCGAGACGCATTTCGTCCGCGGTCGCTGTAGCCTTCGACTTCGACCAGAGCCGCGGGAACGCCGGCCCCGCGAGCGGATCTTCACCGCCCACGATATTCACCGACTCGCGCGCCCAGTTCAGCCACTGCCGCGCCGCGTCGAGTTGCCCGAGGTCGAGGAAACGCAACACGGCCACGCCGATCGTCTCGTCATCGCTCGACGCGCGCAACATGTAGCGCCCGTTGTCGCGCGTCACGAAGAGCGAGTAATCGGCGTCCTTCACTTCGACGGCGAGGCGCAGACGAAGGCGGTAGCCGAGATCGTCGTTCCCTTCCTTCTGTACCTTGAACATCGAATACATCATGTCCACCATCACCGACGGCGGCGTGTCTCCGCCGCGGGCGGTGGCAGCGAGCGATCCGAACGAATCGGTTCCCTCTTTTTCATTGTCCTTCCGCGTCCGCTCGGCCACGTCGGCGGGCATGAGCGCCATCGCTTCCGCTTCGTCCCAGTGGCTGACGGCGACGAAGAGCTTGCGCATCACATCCGCCGGATCGCTCTCCACCGCCGGCACGTCCTCGATGCGCCGCGCGCCGCGGATGGTGTTGATGTAGATCGCCGACTGCGATGCCTGCGGCGTTCCGTGTACCGAGGTCTCCATCATCGTCGCCGCCGGCGGATAGAGACGAATGCCCATCAGATACTGCGCGAGCAGGCCCGCGTAACTGCGGCGCGTCTCGAGATCGAATGCGTTCAGCTCGCGCAGTGCGGCGTCCGCGCCATCCGTTGCGGCGATGACGAGCAGCCGTCCGAGGTTGCGGCGCTGCTTGTCGGACGTCGTATCGGAGAGCTCCTTGAGCTCCTTGAACTGACCGGCGTGCGCGAGGGCGAGCATCAACTCACCGTCGTACGCCTGACCCTTCTCGCCGAGGTCTTTCGCCAGCGCGTGATACTCCTCGATCGCCTCGGCGAGATGCGCGTTGCGTCCGTACTGCGCGCCCTCGTCGCCGTACGTGAGAATGCGCGCGAGCTTCACGCGCGCGTCGGCGTCATCGGGATCGAGCTCCTTCGCCTTCCGCAACGCGGCGATCGCGCCGGGGAGATCGGATCCCTTCCGATGCACGCGGCCGAGAAGATCGTGCTCGAGCACGAGTGCGAGCATCTGCTGGGCGTGCGCGTTCTTCGGCTCGATGCTCACCGCCTTGCGCGCCTCGTCGCGCGCCGCTTCGCCGAGCCCTCCGGCCAGCAGCGCGCGCGCGATCTCGATGTGATGCTGCGCTTCCTTCGGATGCAGCGCCGCGAGCTTGCGGAACTCCGCGAGCGCGCCGCCGACGTCGCCGGCGTTCAGCTTGGCCTGTCCGATGAGATCGAAGCCGATGTCGGTCTGCGGCTCGCGCAGCAATTTGCTGACGGCGATCCGCGTCTCTTCGTACTCCGCGGCCGTGAGGCGCCGCTTGCCGCTGTCGAGCATCATCGTCGCCACGACCGTGCCGTCCGCTTCCGTGGTGAACGACGTCGTGTACGTCGCCGTCCCGACCTTGCGCGTCTCACCTTTCGGCAAGGTGCGCACCGCGTAACCGGTCGGCGGAACAATTCGATAGGTCCAGACGCGCACCTTCGGCAGAGGGAAAAGGAAGTCGTGCACGCGCGGCTTCGGAACGTCTTTCGGATCGTCGTCCGGCTCCGGCTCTTTCCAATTGCGCAGAACGGTCGGATATCCGTTGAACAGCGCCGCCGGATGGAGTGCGACCGCGCCCTCGCCATCCCTCACGATGCCGCTTCCCGATTCTGCCGCGTTCAATGTGACGCGGAACGAATGCGAGAGATCGTGCGGATCGGAGACGTCCATCTTGTCGAGCGTCTTGGCGAAGTAATACGACTTGACGTAGTCCTCCATCTGTTCGCGGTACGTCTTGGCTTCGCTCGTCGCGTAGTAGCGGCGCTGGTAGGCGTCATCGACGCCGATGGATTCCGTGACTTCGATGACGCGCGACTTCCCTTCCTCGGGCAATTGGAACGTGCGCGTTTCCGTGTAGCGATTGACCGAGGAGGGCGACTCCGGAGTCGCCGTAAGCGCCGCCGTCGCCGGCTCGGCGATCAGCGCCATGCGTCCCTGATCTTCGATCGGCAGCTCGCCCGCGCGCGCGAACTCGTCGGTCGGATCGACCCAGATCGGCGCGTTGTCGCCGACACCGTCGACGCGCACGATCGCGTGATTGAAGCGTCCCAGGCCGGGAAGCTCGGCGTGCACGTCGAGATCCGAACCGGCGCGTAGCAACGCCACGTGCGCTGGCAGGCCGGCCACGCGCAGCATCGCTACCAGCAGCGTCGCCTTGTCCTTGCAGTCACCGTACTTGTTCTTGAGCACCGTCGCCGGCGGTCGCGGAACGATGGACCCTTCGCCGACTTCCACGCCGGCATAGCGGACGTCTTTCTGAATCGCGGCGAGCACGCGCGACACAATCTCGCGACGATCGGTCGCATTGCCGACCGCGGTGCGCACGATCTTCTGGAGATCGCTGCCGGCGATCTGACGGTCCACTATTTTCGAGTACTCATCGGCGATGTGCTGCCACGACGTTCCTGTCGAGAACGCGATGTAGGGATAGGCAGCCTCGTCGTACGGCAGGTAGTACTCGAGCTTGTCGTCCGGTTCGATGCGATCGCTGACGAAGGTCGTGCGGCGACGGCCGTCTTTCTCCTCGATCGCCGGCTGGAGCTTGCTGCGATTCTCGATGCGCGGCTGCAGCGACAGCGGCGCATCGAGGGTGAGTCGCGTGCGTTGCACAGGAACGCCACGCGCCATCGTGAAGACCGAGCTCGTTCCCGCGCCGACGATCGGGCTCCGGCCGTTGACAGTGATCACGTATTCGACGATCGCGCCGACTTCGACCGCCGGCAGCGGCGCGCGCAAAATGCGGTTGTCGCTGAAGATGTCGAGCGACGAATCGCGCGCCGGCGATTCCGTGACCGCGTTCGCGTCGAGGGTGTGCACGGTTCCACTCGCCGTGACGACGCGCGCCGTGATGACCGGCTTCTCGTCGTACCAAGGCGCCCAGTCCGCCTCGACCTGCGCATTCGGCGCGACCGCCGACTCCGTGACGACGCGATACATGAGCCGCCACGCCGTGCGCGTGCTGCCATCGGCCTCGAACGAATGCACCGCCTCATCGAGCAGCAACACCACGCCCTTCTCCCCCGGCGCCACCTTTTCCGCCGCGGCAATCAACTCCTTCGGCTCACTGGCGAACGGCGGCCCGTCCCACGGCTCTCCCGCGGTGAGTGTCAGTGAGAAAAAGAGGAATGGAAGAAGAGCAAGAATCCGCCGCTGAAGAGGCAGTGACATGAATGGCTCCGATGGGAAGGTTTGGACCGAACGGCGGATCATAACTGATTGAGATCGCGGATCGCGGATCGCAGGAGTTCGCTCGCGCATCCTGCTCCCCGTCATCCTGAGCGAGGTGGCGGCGTGGGTGTGAGCGAAGGATCTCAAGTTACGTAGCTTGAGATTCTTCGCTCACACCCACCCGCCCACCTCGCTCAGAATGACGGGATCTCTCTGCGTCTCCGCGCCTCCGCGTGAAACCCGTACCCTTCATTCTGCGATCTAATGAACACCATGCACGTCTCCCCCGCCGACTTCGATCGACTCGTCGAGCAGGCGCTTGCCGAGCTGCCGCCGGAGTTCGAGAGGATTCTCGACAACGTCGTGGTGATCGTCGAGGAGGAGCCGTCGGACGATGATCTCGAGCTCGTCGAGGGCGACAACAGCGAGCTCCTGGGCGTGTATCGCGGTGTGGCGCGGACGCGGCGCACGCACGACATGCTGCCGATGCTTCCCGATCAGATCGCGATCTTCCGCGGCCCGATCCTGCGCGTAGCGGACAATCGTCACGGCATCGTGCGCGAGGTGCGCAACACCGTGATCCACGAGCTCGGCCACTACTTCGGATTGCACGATCACGAAATGCCCTACTGAGGCAGCTGGCAGCTCGCAGCTCGCAGCGAGCCGTAGCTGGTTACTGGTTCCTGGTTGCTTGCGGTTTCACGCAAGATGCACTCTCTCTGAAAGAAATCCCCAAGCAACCAGCAACTAGCAACTAGCAACGGCCTTCTGCGATCTGGCTTCAACAATCTGTCGCGATTCGACCGGTTTTCTCGATGTTGCGCCTCCGTGAACTTCCGTAGCGCATTCGCAACACGGCAGTTACGCGTTGGCAAGCAGCGGCAGCTGCGATGCAGGCTTCGCGGCGCCAGGAGGCGCCCATGAAACGCTCTGTCGTGTTCCTGCTCCTCGTGGCAATGACCTATGTGATGGCCTGTCGCACTACTCCGATCGTGAACGTCACGCCGGCACCGGGCGGTACGATCCGTGGGACGATCACGCTGGATGACGGATCGCTCCTCCCCGGCGCGACTGTCACGGTCTCCGGCGCGAATCACGGCGTCACCGTGATCACCGATGCCGATGGACGATTCGTTGCCGGAGGGTTCGCGCCCGGCACGTACCTGGTCACCGCCTCGCTTGAAGGGACGACGACGATGAGCCGCACCGTGGAAGTCCCCGCATCCGGCGATGTGAACATGACCGCGGCGCTGCACTTCTCGAGCGTTCAGGAAACGATCACGGTCACCGCGAATGCACCAATGGTCCTCATGGCGGCGGCAGTCGGGGCCAACACATCCGCGCCTTCACGCCGAACGAAGTCCGCGACTCCTCCGCCCATTGCGGAGTCAGTTCCAGCACCGGCGCCCTTGCCGCGTCTGATCGAGTCCATCGACGGGGCTAACGTCGCGATCGAGTCCCCCGCGCCGCTCGTCGAGAACGAGTTCATCGATGCAGCGAAAGAGCGCACCACGACCTTCGCCATCGACGTCGACACCGCGTCGTACTCGAACGTTCGCCGCTATCTCACCGCCGGACAGATGCCGCCCCAGAACATCGTGCGCATCGAGGAGCTGATCAACTACTTCCGCTACAACGATCCTCAACCGCGCGGCGGCGCTCCGTTCTCGGTCACCGCGGAAGTCGCCGGATGTCCCTGGAACGCGCAGAACCGTCTCGTGCGCATCGGCCTCCAGGGCGCGAATCTCGACGAGTGGAAGGCCGCACCAAACAATCTCGTCTTCCTTCTCGACGTTTCCGGATCCATGGCGCCGCCGACGTCGCTGCCGCTGATTCAGGCCGCGTTCCGCGTGCTCGTCGACCAACTGCGCACCGAAGATCGCGTAGCCATCGTCGTCTACGCAGGGGCGGCTGGGCTCGTCCTTCCTTCGACGTCCGGCGCTGACAAAGCCACGATTCGCGCGGCCATCGATCGCCTCTCCGCCGGCGGCTACACCGACGGTGGCCAGGGAATCGAGCTCGCCTACAAAGTCGCGCGCGACAACTTCCTCAGCAACGGCAATAACCGCGTCATCCTCGCCACCGACGGTGACTTCAACGTCGGCCTCGAGTCCGTCGAAGAGCTGCAGCACTTCATCGAAGAAAAGCGCAAGACCGGCGTCTTCCTCTCCGTCATCGGAGTCGGGCCGGGCAACTACCAGGACGCGGTGATGGAGACGCTGGCCGACAAAGGCAACGGCAACTACGCGTATCTCGACACTCTGAAGGAAGCGGAGAAAGTGTTCAAACGCGATCTCACCGGAACGCTGGTGACGATCGCAAAAGACGTGAAGGTGCAGGTGGAGTTCGATCCCGCGCAAGTGAAGTCGTATCGGCAGATCGGCTACGAGAATCGCGCGCTGGCGAACAAGGATTTCCTCGACGACTCGAAAGACGCGGGCGAGCTCGGAGCCGGACATCACGTCACGGCGCTCTACGAGATCGTCCCCGCCGCCGCGTCCAACGGCACACTCGGTGCGATCCACCTCCGCTACAAACAGCCGTCCGGCGAAACGAGTCAGCCGCTCGAAGCGACGATCGTCGACGAAGGCAAGAGCGCCTGGGACGCGTCCGAGGACATGAAGCTCGCCTCCGCCGTCGCCGAGTTCGGCATGCTCCTCCGCGACTCGTCGCACAAAGGCACGTCGAGCTGGGAAGACGCGGCGCACCTCGCGCGCATCTCGATCGGAGCAGACCTCGACGGCACACGCGAAGAATTCGCGCGACTCGTCGACTCGGGGAAGGTGATGTCCAATCCGCTCATCAGCAGCAAGCAATGAGCAGCAAACAATGACCGCGATGCGGCGGCGTTCCGCGCCGCCGCATCCGATCTAGACCAGCACGATCTACTGCAGCAATCGCGTGATCCGCGGCAGGATCGTGCGCGCCGCCTCTACGGCCACCGCGCTGCCGGGACCGATGTCGAGATAGAAGACCATCGTGATCACGCGCGCGTCATCCTGCGCGAGCTCTTCCGCCGTCGGGATGTCGCCGGCGCCATGCCATTTCACGATGGAGAGCATGTAGACAGCGCTGGAGTCCGCGTGCTCCGTGGCGTCGAAGATCGAGTGATCGCGATTGAGCACAAGCTGGCCCGCGACGACGTGAAACGGCGACGATGCGGTCTCGCTGAGCTTCACCGCCGCCGGTGAAGTGAAGATGAGATCGCGGCGATAGCGCGCGAAGCGATCCGCGTATCCGGCGATGCGGGCGATCGTGCGCGGCGTCGCAGCCTGTCCGGTGCGGCGGCCCGCAACGCGCGCCGCGCGCGCGAGCGCGTCGAGAAACTGCGCGCGTCCGGCCACGCCCCGCGGCACATACGGCACGACGCGCTTTCGATCGGGCGAGACCTGGAGACGTCCGCCGTCGAAGAAGAGCAATCCGCGCGTGATGAGATACTCGAGCACGTCCGCGGCGGGTTTGGTCTCGGGGCGGTTCACCGTCGGCGAGCCGGTCTTCGAGAAGACCGCGACGTGATATCCGGGAAACAGTTTCTCGAGCTCGTCGACGCGCATGGCCATGGGTCGCGCGGTGCCGTGAACGCCGAGGATCACGCGGCGCATGCCGCGCAGAACCGTGTCGCGCGCTTCATCGGAAACGGCGAGCTCCGTCGGCGGCAGTTTCGGAGCAGGCTCGGGACTTCCCGCCGCGCGCGGACGGATCGCGTGCAACATCGTCGCTTCGACGTGCCGCTTCGTCACCAACCGCGAGAGCGCCTCAGCCAGCTGCACGTTGGTCCATTGCGACGTCGATCCGCCGAGGAGAAGCGAGATGAACTCCGTCCTGAAGTTCGTGACCTGATTCAACGAGAGATTCACGCGCTCCGGCGAAACGACCTGCAGCGCCGCGCGAACCTTCCACGCCACGCGGTCATCCTCTGGCGCGGTGAGTTTTTCGACGAGATCGCCCCACGGACGGAGGTCGTAATTCATGGTCACCAGCGCCGAGCGTCCGACGGCGTCGCCGCCCTCGGTGGGGATGCGCGGCGCCGCGCCGCCGCCATACGTGCGCACGCCGGTGATCTCGCCCAGCGTTTCGACGAACGGAGCCTCATCAAGGCGATCGAGACTCCCCGGCGTGACGACGGAGGTCGTGTCCTCGGTGGCCTTGACGGGCTGGCCGTCGTCCTTCATGTACACGCCTAGGTCGACCGGAAAGTCGATCGGCTGACCGGCGATCTGCGGACCTTCTTCTCTCTTTTCGGGACGCGGCCAGATCACGTTTGGCTGTCGCGCGAACACCTGATCGAGCGGTTGCGAGAGCGTGCGATCCTGCAGATCGCGCGGCGCCGCGAGCGCGAGCGTCGCCAACTCGACCGTGAACTTGTTGCAGGAACGCTCGAGCGCCGATTGCATGTCGAGTCGCGCATCGGCGTGCGGCCAGAGCTTGTAATCGCGGCCGATGAAGAACTGCAGCACCTCGCGTTCGCCTTCTCCGCCGTCCTTTCGCAACTCCGGCTGATGGGGCGCGACGGTGAGGTCGAGCAGGAACGGATGCCGCGTCGCGATGGCCGCGTAGAAGAACGGCTTCCCCGCCGAGCCGATCGGATGGCGCTTGAAGTTGTGATTCACCAGCAATCGCCGCTGCTCGTCCGCGGAGACGCCGGGCGCCGAGGTGAGATCGTTCTGCCCCGGAAAGCTCGCCGCCGCCAGGATCTCGCCGGTCTTGCCGTTCATCACCATGACCGACGCCGCGAACGGATCGCCTCCGGCGACGTCGTTCGCCAGTTGACGCGCGTAGGCGCCGAGGGCGTCGTCCAGCGACGACTGCAGCGAACGGTCGATGCTAAGCTGGATATCGAACTCATTGAGCAGCTTCGTCGCGCGTGCCGGCGGGATCTCGTGAATGGCGTTGGTCATGCTGCGCGCCAGCGCCTCCGCGAACGTCAGCATCTCTTCGCCGTCATCGCCACCGACCCATTGCAGGAGCGGATCGTCCTCGGTGTAGATGCGCTCGAGACTCGCGTTGCGCGTGCGGACGGCGCTCAGCCGCTCGTATCTGCGCTCGCCCGAGAAAAGGAACGTCTCCGAAACGGGGAACGGCGAAGACGATGCGAGATGCAGCCAGTCGCCCGACTGCAACAGCGCGATGCGCCCCGCATTGACCGCATTGCCGAGCAAACGGACTTCGCCCGACTGCCCGCCCTTCACGCGCTGTTCGACGACCGCGGCTCCTTCGATGCTGTGCACCTCGGCACCCGGCGTTTGAAAGCCACCGCCGAAATCGAGATGCACGACGTTGGAGGCGACGTCCTCGCTACCGCCGATCTTCGTGCGGGCGTCGGCCGTCCGGCCGTCGTCCGGCGGCCGCGTGATCGAGATCGCTCGTCCATTCGCGGAGATCAAGGACGCATCCGCTCCCGGACCGGAGTACTCGATGTTGCCGAGCCACTGCGTCGTCTTGGCGAAAGGCAATCGAATCGTGCGCAGGAACGGATTGATCTCCCGCAGCTGACAATCCGACACGATGAAGAAATGGCCGAACAGTTCACGGTTGCGGTTGAACAACTCGACGTCGTTCTGCAGGTAGCTCGCCGCGAACCATTTCTTCTCCGCATCGGTAGCGACGTCGGTCAGTGCGATGCGGTCGTTGCGGCAGTCGAAGACCAGGGCACCGCGGTGGATGAGATCGTTCGTGCGCTGCACGTAACTGCGCGACGAGTAATACGTGAGCGGCTCATTGCTCTGACGCCACCACAGCAGGAAGACCAGAACGGCTCCGCCCACGGCCAGCGCGATGCGCGTGCTTCGGGTCACAGGCTCGCACCTCTTCGCATCACGATCTCGGGCTCGACTTTCCTCGGGCGCATCATGCGCGCGCCGTAGGCGATCGGCAGAAGGAGCACCAGAAACTCCATCACGTCGCCGGCGGAGTCGAGTCCGATCAGATAGGCGTTCTTGCCCGTGAGCAGGAGCAGTTCATGATTCGCGAGAATCATGTACACGCTCGACACCGTGATCGTCACCGCCGCCACCGCGGCAATCGCCGGCGCGGGACTCTCGCCGTCATTCTCCCAGGGGAGCCAGGCCCGCGCGATCAGCGAGAACAACAGATAGATGAGCAGCATCGACACCGTGCCGACCAACCCCCACTCGGCGGCGATGAACACCGCCGGCGCGAAGTCGCGCAGCGCGGTGTCACCGAGGTGCGGACTCACTTCGGTGTTGCCGTAGCCGCGCCCGAAAAACCCGGAGCTGATGTAGGCCTGCAGAATCGCCGACGTGATGGCCAGGCTCTCTCCCCGCTTCGTGGCCAGTTCCTGAAGCCGCTCCGGCGCCGCGAAATGCAGAAAGCGCGCGTAATTCGAATCCGAGGCCGCAGAGAGCAACATCTCTTCATTGCTGAGCCGCGGGAGCACGAGGCGCAGCAGTGGCGCACCGGCGACGAACAGCACCATGGCCGCGACCAGCACGCGCGAAAGCAGGCGCGCCCCTTTCGCCTCGGCATGGCGCGTCAGCGCGAGCAAGAGCAGGAGGAACACCGGCGCGTTGAGCAACGCCAGTCCGATGTCGCTCGTCAGGATCGCCGGCAATCCCCAGACGAACACCAGAATGGCCATCGCCGCGATGAGGTCATCCTTCGTGAGCTTCCCTTGCGCTCGCACGTGCTTCCACGCGCGCCAGAAAAAGAATCCCTCGAGAATCGCCGCGGCCGGAATGTGTACGACGCTCAGCGACACGCGCGCACCGAACGACGCGCTCTCCTTGAAGCCGAACAGGAGAAGGAACGCGCGGATCACCGTGAAGGAAATCGCGGCGTAAAGAAGAGGATCGCCTTTGAGCCGGAGCTCGAACTTCGGTTTCGGCAAGCGCACGTGCGCAAGCAACGGCAGAAAATGAGCGAGCAACCAGATCCATCGAGTCGGTCCGCTGACCACGCGGAGGCAGAACGCCGCGGACAACAGCAGGCCGGCGAGCGCGGGAACCGAGGCGCGCGCGCGAAGTTTCGGCAAACTGGCGGCGAGAAAGATCCAGGGGAGCGCCATCCAGGCCACGAGCGCGAGCTCCACGGCTTCGAGCCGATGCGGCGGCATCGCCCAGACGCGATAGCCGAGGAGAAGACGGATTCCGACGAGAACCTCGATCGCGCCAGCCATGAGCGCTTGCGTGGTCCCGAGATTCATGGAGCGCGCGGCAATTGCCTTCGCGAACAGCAGCACGAATCCGATCAGCAAGAGCAGCACCGGCGGACGGAGAACATCGAAACGCACCGCCGCGAGATCGGTCGTGCCGATCCAGAGAATGCGGCCGAGCGTTCCATCGACCGGACCGCGTGGCGTGATGACCGTGAATGACGACGCGAAGTCGCGCGGAAAAAATCGCGAGAGCTCGAAGAGCGCATTCGCCTGGACGGCAACCGACTCACTCAATCCCGCGAAATAGAGACTGCGGTCGACGAGCTGCGCGTCGCCCATCGATAACGCGACGCGCTTTCGTTTGGCGACTTCGCTCTCCAGCGCCTGCAGCTCCTTCACCGACAGCGAGTGAACCTCGGGCGTGTCGAGATCGAGCTCGAAGCTCCGCTCGCCCGACCGATAGACCGCGCTGCGCCGCTCGGCGATGCCTCCGGCGGCGAATTCGTTCGTCTCCGCGGGGAGCGAGTAGAACGCAATACGATCGCCCTCGGCGACCGGGAAGTTCGTCGCCAGCGCCACGCGGCGCCCGCCGCGCACGAGCGAGACCTCGGGATCGAGCGTTACCAGCCGCAATCGCGATCCTGGATTGGCGTAGGCGATGAACGAGCGCAGGCGCCGATCCGCGCTGATCGCGCCCGCCTGACGTGCCATGAAGTCCACCGACCACGTGCGCAAGCCAGCGGTCGCGGGCTTCGCGAAAGGAAGTGCGAACGTCCAACCGAGACCCGGAATCTCCGCCTGTCGCCGCGGAATCTCCAGCTTGAGTTTGCCCGACGTAAACGTTCGACCCTCGTACGTCCAACACGAGCCGGAGATGCAAACACCGTCTCCATCTTCGAGCGGCTCCGCGCCGAGGAGGCCGTTCGAGCTCGTCGCGATCAGGCCGGAGCGCTGCGCGGGCGCGGGCAATTCGACGCGCAATGCGTGCGGCTTGTAGACCAGCGTTCCGAATCGTTGCGGCGTATTGCGGCGCACCGCGTCGCCAATCACCACGCGCCCGCTGCCCTGCCGCCGTTCCCGCACGTCTCTCCGGATCTCGTTCCCACCCTCGGTGCGAAAGGCGATCGCGTGCAGCTCGATCATCACGCGCGTCGCGTCGAGCCGCCAGAGGATGGCGAACGCCAGCGGCGTCGCGCCGGCGACCAGAAAGAGAAGGACGAGCGAACGCAGCGTCAACGGCGCGGTCGCATCATGCGGACGCAGCGCGTAGACCAGCAGCAGCACCGGCGCGATGAGCAGCAGGATGCTGGTCCACTGCAGCATCTCAGCGCATCCTGCCCGAGCGGTGCACGTCGCCTGTCGTCAGGGTCTCGTACTCGATGTTGTAGAACGACGTCCGCAGGAGCCGTCGCTCCCGGATGTGCAGCAGAACCCACGTAATCGCGAGCCAGATGAAGAACGCCAGCCCCGCACCTTTCACCACCGAAGACCACGGTGACGCCGAGGCGCGAATGTACAAGCGGTCCCACAGCTCACGTTTCGATTCCAGCTCGACGAGCTCGGGCGGCGCCTCTGCCGATCCGAGTACCTTCCGAATGGCGATGAGCGGCTTACGTTGCTCATCGGGAGTCCGACCAGCGATCCATCGCGAAGCCGAGGCGGCGAAATCGGTCAGCGCCGCCGAGGACCAGGCACCGGCATGCGCGTCGAGCTTCTCGTACGGCGGATCCTGATCCTCCTCGGGCAAGGCGATCCAACGCGAGAACGCGTTGCGCGCGGCGTCCGCGGCGAGCAGGTTATCGAGTACTCGCGCGTCCGCCGGCGTGAGCCACTGGCGAACCTCGGCGGCATCAGCGGCAATGCTGGTGCGATTCACGCCCGACGTGGCCAGCATCCGCAGCACATCGCGCGCGAACGTCGCGTGCTGATCCGCGGCGACGTTGTGACGGCGAAATGCCTGTTCGATCAGCTTGTCGCGCAGCTCCGGAATCCCTTCGCCCTTTCCCTTCGTCCACCAGTCGATGACCTGGACGGAGTTGAACGCCAGACGCGCGTCGTCGGGAACATCGGGCAATCGCCAGTCGATGACTTGTCGTACGTTCGAAAGCGCCCAGAGTTGCGATTCGTTCGCCCAGTTCGTCGACTCCGCGCGCTTCAACTGCGCGTCGAGCACCGCCTGCAAAGGATTCGCATCGTTCCGCTGACCGAATTCCTTTTCGCGCTCGCTCGGCGCGCCGGTGAAATTGCCGCTCATGTAGGCGACGATCAGATTGTTGTAGAGATCGTAGGTCGACAGCGACGACGACGTTGACGAGCAGCCGGGCGCGGCGATCAGCAGCCGGCTCCAGACCGGCTGATTGCGCGTCGCCCCGGCAAGCCGGCGGCTGCTGAGCGTCTTCACCGACCCGATCACGTTCTTCAGCGAGAGCCACGGCGCGTTTTCGGAGCCGTGCGCGAGCCGCGCCACGCCGAGGGCGTGATGGAGGTGAATGACCGTCGAGACCTCGTGACTGTTGAGATCGACCGTTTTTCCTTCCGACTTCGAGGCCGTGATGATGCGCTCATCCTTGTCCGTGCGATCGAGCGCGCGCCGGAGGGTTTGCTCCGCGCGTGCGAGCTCGCCGTTCACGATGAGCTGCGATCCCTGGATCAACGCAACCGTCAGATTGTCAGGCGCGGAGTCGGCGATCGTTTCCAACCTCTCGATCCTCGACACGGGATCGGGATCGTTGCTGGCCACGATGGCGTCGTGGACCGCGCCGCGTTCGGACGGCGTCACGAGGCTTTCCACGTTCGCGCAAGGCATCGGAATCATCGAGGCGATGAGGTATTCGTTCTTCGAATCACTCAACCACTTCCGCTCCACGGCGGCCGTCGCGCGCGGCGTGATCGGCAATGCCGCAAGCTCCTCGCGCTCAGTCTGGCCAAGCGCGGCGATGCCGTGGCTCTTTTCGGCAACCGAATAGCAGCCGTATCCGCAGACAATCGCCACGAGCGCCGCACCGGCCACGGCGGGAAGGAACCACCTGCGCTCCGGCTCTCTCGCTGCCGCGCTCACTTCCCCCCTCCGATGACCCACGAGCTGGTCGGAAACTGAAACGGGATCCAGCGGAGCGGATCGCGCAACAGCCACTCCATGGAAAGAAGGACGCCGCAGGGACGATCGGCCTTGGAGATTCCTTGCGGCGTGTTGATCATCGTGTGGCAGAAGTCATAACGGAATCGCCGGGCATTCGACATCAACGCGCTGTGAAGCGTCGGCAGATACTGCTGGGCCAGCTCGAGCGGTGATTCGTTCGTGTACTCCGGGAGTTGATCGGCCTTCGAAAAGAGCACCAGCACCGGCTTGTCGATGCGCGGCATCTTGTCCACTCGATTCGCCATGTTGACGGTGTAACCGATCTGGTTCGGACGCGTCTTGCGGTCGTAGCGGAGAAAACGCAGCGCCGTGAGAACGAATTGAAGATCATCCTCCTGCCACCTCCACGGGGAAAAATCATTCGGACCGAGAGTGCGCGTGAGATCGACTACGAGCACGATGCCGGCGAGCTTGCGCACCGCCTTCCTGACGAATTCGAACATCTCCTCAGTGACGTCGGGAAGTTTGAGTTTTCTTCGCTCCTCGGGTGACAACTTCTTGAAGAACTCTCCAGATGGATCGAGAAATGCGAGTTTCGAATTGATGACCTGATGCCAGATTTCACCGGCAACAGTCCCTCCCAGCGTTCCCTCGCTCCGATTCGGCGCACGTAACGTCAACAATCTCGACTCGCCGCGGTAGACGGCGAGCGCACGCAAAAATCCGTATGCGATCTCCGATTTGCCCGTTCCGGAGTCGCCGCACATCACGATCGCTTTGGTCCCCTTCTTGAGCAGCGCCTCGAACTCGTCGAGTCCGACGATCTTTCTCGGCGCATTTTCTTCCACGGGAGCAGGGTCCGGCCTTGGACGAACTGGAGGCGTTGTCGCCGGAGGCCGATCCGCGGCCGGCCGCGCCGACGCGGGATCGTTGCGCGGCGGCGCATCGGTCACGCGCGGCGGCGTGTCCATCGGACGATCCTCGCGGCGCGGCGGTCTTGCTTTCTGCGGTGCCGCTTTGGGAGGATTGGGCGGCGGCGCACTCACGCTGTCCCGTGCGATCGACGCCGCGGCCTTCTCCAGCGTCACGTCGCGCGACGGCTTCGCCGCGTCCGGCTTGAGCTCGCGCGTCTCGCGTCCGCACTTCTCGCAGATGGGATCGGCGCGATCCTCATTGCACTTATCGCATCTGTACAGAGCAGCCATTCCGGATCCTCATCGTTGCGCGACCAGTTGCGGCTCCAGCCGGAACAGTCGCTTCAGCCATTGGAACTTCGTGTGCCGCCGTTTCCCTTTCACCAACGCTCGCAGCACATCGTGACGCTGGTTGGCCCGGCACACATTCTCGAACGCGCTCTGTGCGTTCGGCGATCCATCGAGCCCGATCTGATAGCCAATCGACATGGCCGGCACCGCGCGGACACACGCGCGCCGGCTCTCCGGCACCAGATGATCCCATCGCGCCGGTTTCAATTCCCGCAGGGATTTCTCGAGCACGTGTAATTCGATGATGGTCTTCACGGTCTGCGAGACATCGCGTGCCTCGAGGAGCTTGAGATAGCCGGTGATGCGGTCGACGGCATCGTGCTGCCTCACGTGACGAATGATCGCTTCGCGCATGGCCTCGGGATAGCGATGATCGGGAGATTCGTAGAGATCCTTGTCGAGACCATTGAGCGTCTGGTGCGTCGCATCGCCCCGTTCGATCTCGCGCAGGCGCAGCAAGATCCGCACGTCTCGTCCCCCTTCAGGAAAGAGGGTTCCGATCAGCGCGGTCGTGGCCTCCGATTCCGGCAATTGCCCCATGCGCGTCTGCCACACCGCGGCCAGACGTTGGCGGCTCTCGGCGTCGAGCGTCGCGATCATCCGCATCGGATTCGGTCCGAGCGCCGGCACTTCCGAGGGATCGATCGTCGTCCAGTACTCGACCACGAGCTCCGCGACCGGACCGCGCAGGCGATCCGCAACGATCGCCTCGACGATCGGCGCCCATCCCTTGACCATGCGAGTCTGGCGCAGGAGCGCGCCGATGAGCCCGACAAATCGCGCCGAGTCTTCTTTCCAGACCGGCCGCAGAAGAAGAACGAGCGAGCGCAACGCGTCACCGATGCGCAGATTGCGCAACTGGGCGACGTCGAGCAGGCGCAGAAGAGGGTCGAGCGCGCCGTCGAGATTCAGCGACTTCCGAGGAAGACGTTCGATCTCGGACTCGAACGATTGCGTTGCTCGTGCGTCATTGCGCGTGTCGATCGCCGCGGCGCGTTCGAGGAGCACGCCGAACCAGACCGCCGCAGGCTCGCCGGCTCGCGCGATCGCGAACGCCAACGGAGCCGCGCCGGCCGAGCCCTTGCGCGCCAGGACACCGGGAAGAATCGCGGAGGCCAGCGCCGCCGTCCCTTTCGGATCGGACATCAGCCATTCGACGATCGTCTGTTCGACTTCAGCGACGACCTCGGGCTGAAAATGCGCGGCCAGACGAACGTACCCGCCTGGTTTCGCCCGCAACTGCGCGGCCATCTCTTTCGCGATCTCCGGCGTGATGCGCGCCGCGAGACCCGGCGACACGTCGAGCGCCGGCACCAGCACGTCGACGATGAACGACGGCGTCGCCGCGAGACGACGCTGCATCGCAACGCGCGTCGCGTTGAACGTGAACAGTGCGTACTCCGCCGTATCCGGCGTGACGTCGCGCAGCGCAGTCAGTCCGGCATCGGACGTGAGGAGCAACGCCAGCACATCGGAGCCGAGTCTGGAACCGTCCACTGCGAGACGGACCGCCAGTTGCGCGCGGGTCTTCGCCTCGACTCCCTCGCCGTTCTGCCGCAACACCCACCGCGCGATCTCGTCGCGAACGGGAGCCGCGAGCGGCTCGTTCTCCGTGGCCCAGAGGAAGAACCACACGAGCAGATCCGCGCCGACATCCTCCTTCGCACGCACCAGCCAACGCGCGTCGGGTGGATGGTGAAAGATCACGCCATGCAGACCGCTCTGGCGAAGCAGCCCCGCCCACCGCTCGACCGCACGCGGCGGTTTCTCGCCTCTCTGAATCGCGGCAGGGATGTTGTCCCAGAGCATCTGCAACACATCCACACCGTTGATCCATGGTTCGTCGAACCGGCGGCGCGCGGTCTTCTCGAGTTTCTTCAGATACTCGAGGACCTCGGCATCCGTCGCCCGGATGTTCTCCGTCAGATGCGCCAGCGCATCGCGCCAGGCGAGCCACGACTGGATGCGCTCGACGTCGCGGATCGACAGCCTGTAATCCACGGCACGCTCGTCGAACGCGAGCCGGTCGCGGTCCGACTCGATATTCATGTCGACGAGACGGCGCACCAGCGGATCGCTTTGATTGCGCAGCGACTCTCCACCTTCGGCAACGTTGGCGATGTTGAAGGTCACGCCGGCGATGTTCTGCGGATCGTGCTGCGTCCAGGCGAGCGCTTCGCGATCGGGGCGAGGCAGTAGCGACCAGGCCAGCATCGTCAACTGTTCATACGCCGCACCCTGCGGAAGCGGCACGCGATTCCGGCTGCCCAGTTTCGTGAGTACTTCCGCCACCGCGTATGTTCCAAGTTGCCGATCGACGACTTCGCGCCGTTTCGCCAATCGCTGTGAAATGCCGGCGACGATCGTCTCATCGATGTTCGCTTCGATCGGAGGCAGTGGCGCGTCGACGACGATCCCCGAAAGATCGTCCTGCACGACGTCCTGGATCAGAAGCCAGGGCAATCCATCGAGCGCATCGAACAGCTCTTCGCCGATGAACAGCGTGTGCACGAAGAGACGGTTCTGCGTGCGATTGCGGCGATATCCTCTGGCGAAGCGCCGCACCAGCGCGCGGCGGCCGCCCGGCACCGTGAAGAAACTGTAGAAGATGCGCTGGTTCTGCGGATCGTGCAGATAGTCGCTGATGCCGAAGTTCTGCGAAACGAACACGCGCTCCGCCTCTTCGACGCCGCGCGACATCCCCACGACCGCGTAACCGCCGCGGCCGGGAATGTCGTCGGTGTCCATGACGACCGCCTGCTCGATGCGAAACAGCGTCACGAATACTGCTCCAGGAGCCAGCGCAGAATGATCTCGCTCTGAACGTTCGCGTCGAGTCTTGAAGTCCTTCGCTCTCGCCTTCGTCTTCACGAAGCGCTCGATCTTTGGAAGCTCGACATCGTCGAGCTTTCCATCGAAGGCGGTTCCACCGATGTGATCGATCAGATAGGCGCGAAGCCGGGCTCGCGCATCGCTTCCTTTCATCTGTTCGGCGCTTCCTGCCGGGCCATCCAACCTTTGCGAGGCCGTGTCTTCAAGTTCGAGCCGGATCGAATCATCTTCGAGAAGGTTTTCGTGCTTCACCACTGCGCTGACAACGTTGGAGAAGATGGCGCTGTCGGAAAGGAGAAGAGCCTTCAGCTCTTCGGCCCAGGTGTCGCGTCCGGCCTTCGTGATCGCTGCCTGAATCGCGGCTTTGCGCGTTTCCTTCAGCTTCGCGACCTCCGGATTCGGCAGCTGCGTCGGTATCGGCTGCTGCGTCGCTTTCTTCACCTTCGTCTTCAGACCGGAGACGATGCCGCTCGTGTCGACAGGGACCTGCTTGATGACATACCTCACGACCCCGATGGCAAATCCAACGAAGGTGATGAAGACCAAAAGTGCGATGACGGCCAGCACGCGCTTCAAAGTCCAAACACGACCCTTGGTTTCGGGCTGGGTCGAGAACAGCGGCCTTCGAGGTTTCGGTTCGGGCGGCGACGGCGGCGGCGGTTCGGGGTCTGGCCTTCCGAGCAACGGGGCGGCAGGTATGGGCGGCGGAGCGGATATCGTCGGCGCCGGCACTTCGATCGTCGCGATGCGTTGGTCGACGTAATGGCGAAGACTCGCGGAGATCGCCTGAAATTGCCGCTCCAGCTCGGCCACCAACGCGGGATCGAGTTCTCCGCCCGAGGCGGGCGGTGACGGGTTGTCCTTCTTTTCCTTCTTCATGGCTTTTTCTTTCGCGGGTGCAACAACCGGCGTCGATGGAGCGAGCTCGCGGATCGCGGAGAGCGGCTCGGCACGTTGTAGCGCCGCGTTCAGCTTCACGGCGGTCGTCATCTCGGGATCGCGCAACGCCGTTGTGAAATCGTGCGAGTCGTCGAGCAGGAAGTTCACGTAGCTGGCGACAAATTGAACGAGCGAGTCCTTCGCGACCGCACTCGCTTTCTTCCCTTCGCCCACCGCAAAGATCACATCGACGGGACATCCTTCGTCGACGCCCACGGCCCAGGCGATGCTGCGCTGCATCGCGACGGGAATGGCGGCCCAGGCACGCGCGAGGTTTGGCATCAACGGTCCTTCCGACGCCGGAAGGGCGATCCGAATCTGATGGCGTTGGCCGATGACCGCCATCCAACCCGCGACCGCATCGCAGAGAAACGTTCGCTGCAACTCGAGCTCCGCGGCCGTCACGTCGCGAAAGAGAATCTCCTCGCCGGCGATGAAGTCGAGATAGTGCGGCAACCGATCGCGCGGACCGGCCGCGCGCATCCGGATCAGCGGCGCTTGCTGCGCCGCCGCAACGAGCGCCGCCACGTCGAGCCAGGCCTCGCCCGCGGGCACGCGCACGAGACGCGCGTGCGTCAGCAATCCATACCGTTCGCCGTCGTCCAGAACCAGCTTGGGATACGAAACGACCAGGCACGCATATGTATCGTTCCCGGCCGCAAAACGACGCACCATCCATGCCGGCTCATCGCCGGCCGGCACCATCTTCCCCATGATCGAGTCGAGCTCACCGAGGACCTCCGGTGCAACGACACCTTCGGCTTCACGCTCGTCGAGCGGCACCCGATCCCATCCGCCCTCACCGTCGTGACTGAAGACGCGATGGAGGATCTCGACGGCCATTGTTCAGTTCCGCGCTTCCATATTCAGTTCCGCGCTTCCATACCGGCGAGCAACGCCAGCAGCGGCTCCTCGACACGCGCCGGACGGAGATCTTCGATTCGCAGCGGCTGCCGCGGCACCGCGCCGAAGGCCGAGACGGCGAAGAAGCGCACCGGGGCAAAGCGCTGATCGATCGAATCCACCAGCCCCTGGCGTCCCGCCGCGCGCAGCAGCGCGCGCACCGTCGCATCGATGTCGGTGTCCTTCTTGTCGCCGCGAAGCGAGGACCAGCGCTCCGAGCCCCACAGCATGTCGGCCTTCGTCACCACCGCCATCAGCGGCAACTTTTCCTTGCGCGCCTCCAGCCGGCGGGCGATGGCGTCGAGAATCTCGATCTCATGGCTCTGCCCGACGCTCGCACTCGGATCGCGCACGCCGGCACGCTGTCCCGCGGAGATCGATTCGCTCAGCCGTTCTCCGTCGATCGTGAAAATGATGCTTCCCGCGAGATCGAGGTAACCGTAGAAGTGGTCGAACGCCGCGCGCGGCAATTTCGCGAGTGTGTTCCAGACCTCGCCCGCCGCGTCGTGAAACGCGATCACCGTCGTTTCGCCGGACGGGAGAACGACTTCCCACGCGTAGTTCCTGACGTTGGCGTCGGTCTTACTCGTGGCCGCAACCCGTCCGTCCGACAAAATACTGTGCACCGCTTTGGCCATCTGCTTGTCCGAATCGCCGAGAGCCTGGCGGATGTAGATGCCGCCATCGTTGTGCTGACGGAGACGCTCGTTGAGAACCCACAACAGCGAGGTCTTCCCCGATTTCCTGTCGCCGGCCAGTGCAACGACGCCGCGCTCATCGATGAGCGCACGCGGCGAGAGCTCCGTCCGGCACGTTCCACAGTAGATATCGAGCGGCTCCGGTCTCTTGTGATTCGTACACACCAGCGGTCCCGATCGCGGAAAAGGACCGGCGCCGGATTTCGATTCGAGAGGCACGGTCCGCTCGACTTGACTGTTCGCGTCGCACTGCTTGCACCGGCAAAGGAGGGTGGAGGAATCGTGTTTGAGCCAGCAATCCTTACAGAGCACCCACATCGTCATCGCGGTCCCGCCTTGGAAGAGGTGGTGCCCGGAATGTCCGCCGCCATGGGAGTCAACCGAAGCTTGAACACCGTGCCGGCGGCGATCGGCGTCGCTGGCGCCGCATTGCCCAATTGCTCGACGATTTGCGCGCGCTGAAAGGGCTTGTTGAGGCGATTGCGGTCGAGGAACGCGCGTAGCGTCGTGGATTGCCGGACGTGGATCTCCAGCTCGTCGCGCTCGCGAAAGAACGCGGTCGCTTCGTTTCCCGCGAGCGCGGGAAGCGCGTCGGGCGCGGACAGCCCCGACGCGGCCCGGATGCCGGTCAGCAGAACGATCGACGCCGGTGTGGCGAGGATCGCCAATGCCGCGGCCACCAGCAGGCAGGCCGTGACGATGCCCGTGAGCGCGTCTGCGCGCCGCTGGCCGTTCGGTTCAGCAATGAAGGACGTACGCATCGGACCCTGTATATCTACACTATGCCAGTTCCGATGGCGGCGCGCGAGAGCGCGCCTCGCTACTTGATGTCGAGCAACTCGATGTCGAACACCAGCATCCCCTGTGGCCTCGTTTTGTCGTTCGCGTAGGCGAGCTTCGCCGGAATCCAGAAGCGCGTCTTCTCGCCTTTGACCATGAGCTGCAATCCCTCGGTCCAACCGGGGATCACGGCATCGAGCGGGAAGGTTGCCGGTTCATCGATGAGTACGGAACTGTCGAAGCGCTGGCCGTCCGTGGTCCAGCCGGTGTAATGCACGACGACCGTGCTGTGGCGCCGCGGATGCGCAGTGCCGGTTCCGGCACGGAGCACTTTGTACGCGAGACCCGAGGCCGTCTTCGTCGCATCGGCGGGAGGCGCGGCGACGTCTTCCGGCGTGGTCGGACTCTCGACGATCGCCAGGAGCTCCGTGTCGATGACGAGCGACTCGCCTTCTTTCAACTTTCCGCCGGAGAGTGACGCCGGAACCCAGACGCGACGCTTCTCGCCGACGACCATCATCTGCGCCGCTTCGCCCCAGCCCGGAATCATTTTCTGCACGCCGAGGAGGAGCGAGCGGGGAGCCGGGACATCCTGGACGAGCGTGCCGTCTGCCTTCCAGACCGTGTAACGCAGACGGACGATGTCTTTCGCGGTCGGTTTCGCGGAGCCGGTCCCGTCGGCCAGCTTCTTCGTCACCAGACCATCCGCGGCGCGCTCGGCATCCGCGGGCGGCGCGGTCAGATCAGCCGGCGGCGTCGGTTTTTCGACGGCAAACAGCGGAAGAGCGAGGAGGGTGGCGGCGAGGAGTCGCAGGAGCTTGGACATGGTCCGCGCATTCTACGCAGGCCGCCGCGACGATCAAGGCTGTCATCCCGAGCGTCGAGCGAGGGACCTGGGCGGAAGGGCGGCTCGCGGCTCGCGGCTCGTCTTACGCGCCGCACGCCCACCCAGGTCCCTCGCTACGCTCGGGATGACAGGTGTTGTGTAAGTTCTCTCAATCCCGTGGGATGTGAAACGGGCACTTCATCCTCGCCCGCGGCGCTGTATTCCCGCTCATCGTCGGGAATCGTCCAGTCGTCGTCATCGATCCGGTAATTACGCGTGTCGTCCATGCTTCATCTCCTGCGAGCTTAGAGCTGCGAGCTGCGAGCTAAATCAGAACTGCGCTGCTTCGGTCGAGCCTTCGAGCGCGGTCGTCGACGACTCGCCGATGCTCACCGCCTTGGCCACCTCGTCGAAGTAGCCGGTGCCGACTTCGCGCTGGTGGCGCGTCGCGGTGTAGCCGTACTGCTCCGACGGCGAACTCCGCCTGCTGCATGCGCGAGTACGCCGCCATCCCTTCGTCGCGGTACTGCCGCGCGAGCTCGAACATCGAGAAGTTGAGCGCGTGGAAGCCGGCCAGCGTGACGAACTGGAACTTGTAGCCCATCGCGCCGAGCTCGCGCTGGAAGTTCGCGATCTCTTCCTGCGAAAGCTTCTTCGCCCAGTTGAACGACGGCGAGCAGTTGTACGCCAGCAGCTTGCCGGGATGGACTCGCGTGCACGCCTTCGGCGAACTCGCGCGCCTCGCCGATGTCCGGCGTCGAGGTCTCGCACCAGAGCACATCCGCGTACGGCGCGTAGGCGATGGCGCGCGCGATGGCCGATCTCGAGGCCGCTCTTGATGCGATAGAACCCTTCCGCCGTCCGCTCGCCCGTGAGGAACGGATGATCGCGCTCGTCGATGTCGCTCGTGAGCAGCGTCGCGCTGTGCGCATCGGTGCGCGCGATGACGCAGCGTCGGCGACGTCCATCACGTCCGCGGCGAGCCGCGCTGCCGCGAGTGTGCGGATGAACTGCGACGTCGGCACGAGCACCTTGCCGCCGAGGTGTCCGCACTTCTTCTCCGACGCGAGCTGGTCCTCGAAGTGGACCGCCGGCCGCGCCGGCCTCGATCATCGCCTTCATCAGCTCGAACGCGTTCAGCGGGCCGCCGAAGCCCGCTTCGGCGTCGGCGATGATCGGCGCGAACCAGTGCGTGCCGCTGCTGCCCTTCGACGTGATCGATCTGGTCGGCGCGCTGCAGCGCCTGATTGATGCGCTTCACGACGTGCGGCACGGAGTTCGACGGATAGAGGCTCTGATCGGGATACATCTGCCCGGAGAGATTCGCGTCGGCCGCGACCTGCCAGCCGCTGAGATAGATCGCCTTGAGACCGGCGCGCACCTGCTGCACGGCCTGATTGCCGGTGAGCGCGCCGAGGGCGTTGACGTACGGCTCGGTGTTGAGGAGCTGCCAGAGCCGCTCGGCGCCCAGCTCGGCGAGCGTGTACTCGATGTCGATCGAGCCGCGGAGACGGAGCACATCCGCCGCCGTGTAATCGCGGGCGATGCCGTTCCAGCGAGGATCGATTTCCCACTGACGCTCGATCGCATTCGGGTCGCGTGCCTCTTTCAGTCGGGTCATGTTGGCTCCTGTCTCAGTTCAAAGGGATGACGGGTTCACGCGAAGACGCGAAAACTGCTAGTCCCCTTCGCGGCTTCGCGTGAGTTCGTCCTTCAACAGTTCTTCGTAAGCCGGAATGGTCAAAAAATCCGCGAGGTCGCTCGCGAGAATGAGGTCGTCGAAAATGCGGGCCGCGGTTGCGAGATGCGGACGCTCGCCGATGGAGGCCAGCTCCTCGTCGCGGATGCGCCGATAGAGATCGGCGTCGACCGTGCGACCGTCGTCGAGTTCGCGCCGTGGCGAATCCACTGCCAGAACTGCGTGCGCGAGATCTCGGCGGTCGCCGCGTCTTCCATGAGGTGTAGAGCGGCACGCGCCGCTGCCGCCGAGCCAGGCCTCGAGGTAGTGGATGCCGACGTTGATGTTCTGCCGCAGCCCCTTCTCCGTGACGACTCCCTCGGGGATCCGCAGCAGGTCGTCGCGCGTGACCTTCACGTCGGCGCGTGCGCGCTCGATCTGATTCGCCGACGGCATGTGCTCGTCGAACATCGCGCTTCGCGACCGGAACGAGTCCCGGATGCGCGACCCACGTGCCGTCGTGTCCGGCGCGCACTTCGCGCAGCTTGTCGGCTCGACCTTCTTCGTCGCCGCGTCGTTCGCCGCCGGGTCGTCCTTGATCGGAATCTGCGCCGCCATGCCGCCCATCGCGTGGATGCCGCGGCGATGGCAGGTCTGGATCAGCAGATCGACGTACGCGGCCAGGAACGCCTTGTCCATCGTGATGCGAGCCGCGGTCCGGCGTCAGAAACTCCGGCCGCGCATTCATCTTCTTGATGAACGAAAAGATGTAGTCCCAGCGGCCGCAGTTCAGCCCCGAGGAGTGATCGCGCAGCTCGTAGAGGATCTCGTCCATCTCGAACGCGGCGAGGATCGTCTCGATCAGCACCGTCGCGCGGATCGTGCCCGACGGGGATGCCGAGCTCCTGCTGCGCGCGGACGAAGACGTCGTTCCAGAGCCGCGCCTCGAGGTGGCTCTCCATCTTCGGCAGATAGAAGTACGGACCGCTGCCGCGCGTCATCAGCTCGCGCGCGTTGTGAAAGAAGTAGAGCCCGAAGTCGAAGAGGCTGGCGCTGATCGGCTCGCCGTCGATGAAGACGTGCTTCTCGACGAGATGCCATCCGCGCGGACGCACGAGCAGCGTCGCGATGCTTTTCGTTGAGCTTGTACTGCTTGGCGCCGCCATCGAACGTAATCGTCCGCCGCACGGCGTCGCAGAGATTGAGCTGCCCTTCGATGCAGTTCGCCCAGGTCGGGGAGTTCGCGTCTTCGAAGTCGGCCATGAAGACGTTCGCGCCGGAGTTGAGCGCGTTGATGATCATCTTCCGATCGACGGGGCCGGTGATCTCGACGCGGCGATCGAGCAGGTCGGGAGGAATCGGCGCGACCGTCCAGTCGCTCTCGCGGATCTCGCGCGTCTCGGCGAGGAAATCGGGAAGCTCGCCGGCATTGAGCCGCGCCTTCCGTTCCTCACGCGCGCGAAGAAGCCCCTCGCGCCGCGGATTGAGCTCCTTGTGCAGCGCGGCCACGAACCCTAGGGCTTCGTCGGAAAGGATCGCGTCCCACTCGGGACGAACCTCTCCGCGAACGTCGATATCGGTCGTGATCACAGCCAGATCCATCATGTTGTCAACAGTGGAGCGAAGATGTTGCCAAGTCAATAACTCACAGCGTTTGCACCGGTTACGTTGTGAATCGCTGTAAATGTGAATCCGTAAAGCAGAAAATTTTTGTAAATCCGCTTGACGATTCGCGACGTCGCCGAAAAGGTGTATTGTCAGAAGCGTGCCAGGAGCCACACATGCGCATCCGAACTCTGTTCGCAGTGGCGTTGCCACGGGGGCCACGCCGGCGTTTGTCACGCCGCAGCTCGATCACACGACTTCGTACTGGCTCGAGGTGCACAGCGAGTGCGGATCGGCGCTGCAGTCGTCGACCGTGGTCGTGAGTGTGTCTGCCAAACGACACGCTTCAAGATCCTGATGGCGTCATCGTCGAAGCTCGGCACCAAGGTCCGCGCGTTCCGCCGCAAGGAACAGCTCACGCAGGTGCAGCTGGCCGATCGGCTGGAGATCTCGCCGAGCTATCTAAATCTCATCGAGCACAATCAGCGGCCGCTGCCCGCGCATTTGCTCGTGAAGCTCGCGCAGATTTTTCAGGTCGACCTCGCCGCATTCGCCGACGACTCGAACGCGCGACTCGCTGACAGTCTCCAGGAAGTCTTCGGCGATCCACTCCTGGAAGAGCATGGCGTGACGACGAACGACGTGCGCGAGCTCGCCGAGAGCCCCGCCGCCGCGCGTGCGGTGATTGCGCTCTTTCACGCCTACAAAACCTCAGCGACGTCGATGCGCGATCTCGCTTCGCAGCTCTACGACGGCCGCGCGTTCATGGGCGTCGATCCCGCGCATCTCCCGAGCGAGGAAGCCTCGGACGTCATTCAGGAGAATCTCAACTACTTTCCCGAGATCGAAGCGGCCGCGGAAGAGATCGCGCGAGGCGCCGCGCTCGACCGCGCCGATATGTACCGGACGATCGTCGCGCACCTCCGCGCGAAGCACGGCATCGACGTCGTGCTCACCTCGGTCAGCCGCGACCGCGGTCTCAACCGCCACTACGATCCCGAGACGCGAACCCTCCATCTCTCCGAAGTGCTGGCGCCCTGGAGCCGGCAGTTCCAGGTCGCGCATCAACTCGGATTGATCGAAGCCGCGCCAGTGATCGATCGCATCGTCGAGCGCTCGCAGAAAAATCTCAACACCGCGGAGTCGGTCAAACTCTGTCGCGTGGCGTTGGCGAACTACTTCGCCAGCGCGCTGCTCATGCCCTACGACGAGTTCTTTCGCATGGCCGAAGAAGTCCGCTACGACATAGAGCTCCTGCAGCATCGCTACACCGCGAGCTGGGAACAGGTCTGCCATCGCCTCACCACGCTGCGCAAAGCCGGTTCGACCGGCGTCTCGTTTCACTTCGTGCGCGTCGATATCGCCGGCAACATTTCGAAGCGTTTCAGCGGCACCGGCATTCGCTTCGCGCGCTTCTCCGGCTCCTGTCCGCGATGGGACGTCCACGCCGCGTTCCTCACGCCGGGACGCATCCGAACGCAACTCTCGAAGATGCCCGACGGCACGGCCTACTTCTGCGTCGCGCGCACGATTCGCAAGAGCTACGGATACGCCTCGGGCGATGCGCTCATGGCCGTCGGCATCGGATGTCCGGTAAAGGACGCGAAGAAGATCGTCTACGCCGACGGCTACGACCTCGAGAATCTCGAAGCGGCGGTGCCGATCGGAACGACCTGTCGCCTCTGCGAACGGACCGACTGCGAGCAGCGCGCATTTCCCGCACTTCAGCAGGGGATGCAGGTCGACGAAAACATCCGCGGGCGGTCGTTCTACTCTCCTGTGCCCTCAGGGCAACGTGCGGAATCCGGACATCGATCGAAATCCGGCCGCACCGCGAAATCGCGCTGATCTCCGCATCTCGTGTCGCCTGAGCGACTTCGCTTCGGGCGTCGCGATGGTACGTCCTTCGAAGTGGCCTACCATCATGACGACCTCCACTTCCGCCGACCTGTACCGTTGCCACTGGTGCGCCTCACTCAACGACGCAAAGACCGCGGAGTGGTGTCTCTGCGCCACCGCGCAACGCACCCTGGTCTGCGCGAGTTGCCATCGCTGCTTCTGCTCCGCCCCCGAGGATGCGCGGAAACAGTTCTGGGCACTCGCGTCTGCCGATCTCGTGTTGCGTCGCTGGCAGGCTGGAAAACAGGCCCCGGCCGCGGTGACGACATCGGAGTCGCTCCAGCGTCCGGCGATTCTCGTCGTCGACGATACGAAGGTGATCCACACCGTCGTCGAAGCGATCTTCGCCGGCACCGGAATGACGATCCTGCACGCGTATGACGGAGCGGAAGGATTCCGGATGGCGCGCTCGATTCATCCGGAGGTCTTCCTCACCGACGCGTTGCTCCCGGGCCTCGATGGTCGCGATGTCGTGCGGCTGTTGAAGAGCGATCCGGCCACCGCGGACATCCGCGCGATCGTGATGACCGGCCTCTACAAAGGCCTGCGCCACCGCAACGAAGCCTTCCGCGAATTTCTCTGCGACGCCTACATTGAGAAGCCGGTGAGCGCCGCGCATCTCCGCGCCGTCGTCGCGGAGATGCTGGAGAAGAGCGGTTCCGCGGCGCACGAAACTCTCGCGTCATGAGCGAAGCAGCGATGGAAGCGCGTTGCGGCTGTCGTCACGAGCAACTCCTCAAACTCATCGAGGAGAGCACGGACGTCATCTACGAGACGTCGCGCGACGGATTCTTCACCTACGTCAACGGCGCGGTGCGCGGGACGCTGGGCTACGAGCCCGATCTGCTGATCGGCCGTCCGTATACCGACATCGTGGCCGACGAGGCACGCGAAAGCACGGTGCGCCACTATCGCTGGCAATTCGATACCCGCACACCATCGACCTATTTCGAGTTTCCGGTGATGAACGTCGACGGCGGCATCGTCTGGTTCGGCCAGAGCACACAGACCGTGATCGAGAACGGTCGCGTCACCGGCTTCCGCGCCATCGCCCGCGACATCACCGAGCGCCGCCATGCCGAAGAGGAGCGCCAAGCCATCGAAGAGCGCTTCCACATGTTCATGAACAACATCCCCGCCGTGGCGTTCGTGAAGGATGCCTCGGGCCGCTTTCTGTACGTGAACGAAATGCTGCGGCGCGTGTTCAACACCAACTCGACGGCGGCGCTCAACTCCGAGACCAGCCGCGCGCACGATCGCGAAGTCCTGGCCACCGGAAAACCGACGCAGTTGATCGAAAACATCACCATGCCCGACGGGCAGGTGCGCCACTGGCTGGCCTGCCGGTTTCCCATGCCTTCGCAGAACGGCACGACCTACGTCGGCTGCGTGACCATCGACCTCACCGATCGCTTCGCGCTCGAGACCGAGCTCGCGGCCGCGCGCGACGCGGCACTGGCATCGGCGCGGCAGAAGTCGGAGTTTCTGGCGAACATGAGCCACGAGATCCGCACGCCCATGAACGGCGTCCTTGGACTCCTCGGCGTTCTGCTCGACGGCAATCTCACCGAGGACCAGCGCGACCTCGCCGACACCGCTCGATCGAGCGCCGAGGCGCTGCTCACGATCATCAACGACATCCTCGACTTCTCGAAAGTCGAAGCCGGGAAACTGACCTTCGAAGTCCTCGAGTTCGACGTGCGAAAAACCGTCGACTCCGTGATCGACCTCATGTCGGACACCGCGCGCCGGCAATCGCTGGACATGGGCTGCATCGTCGATCCCGACGTTCCTCGCATCGTGCGCGGCGATCCCGCGCGTTTCCGCCAGGTGCTGCTCAATCTCGTCGGCAACGCCATCAAGTTCACGAAGAGTGGCGGCGTAATCGTGCAGATCGATCTCGAGTCCGGAGACGACGCCAACGTCGTGCTGCGCTGCCGCGTGACCGACAGCGGAATCGGCATCGCCGCCGATGCGATCGGAAAGCTGTTCGAGCCCTTCGTACAAGCCGATTCCTCGACGACCCGCCTGTTTGGCGGCACCGGCCTCGGTCTGGCCATCTCCCGCCAGCTCGTGCACATGATGGAAGGCGAGATCGGCGTCGAGAGCGAACCGGACTGCGGCTCCTCGTTCTCCTTCACCGCGAAGTTCGCGCGCTCGGAAGGCGACCAGAAACCCGCGCAGCAGACGGCCTACGCCGTCCCGCGCGTGCTCATCGTCGACGACAGTCCGATGACGCGGCAGATCATGTCGCTGCAGCTCGTCGCGCTCGGCATCCCAAACGACATGGCCGACGACAGCATCGCCGCTCTCTCGATGATGCGCGAAGCCGCGAATGCCGGTCAGGCGTACGACGTGATCCTCTCCGATCTCAACATGCCGCGCACGAACGGCGTCACCCTCGCGCGGCTCGTGAAAGCGGATCCGACGCTCAAGCGTCCGCGATTCATCCTCCTCACGTCGAGCGCTCCCCGTTTCGACGCCGCGGCGCTCGCCGAGCTCGGCGTCACCGCCTGCATCACCAAGCCTGCCCGGCGCCAGCACCTCTTCAGCGCACTCCTCGGCAGCGCACCGGTGGAGACGGCGAAGACAATCGCGCCTCCCACGCGCCGCAGCACGACCACGCGCCCACGCATTCTCGTCGTTGACGACAGCGCCGTGAATCAGAAAGTCGCCGTGCGCCAGCTCGAAAAACTCGGCTACGCCGCCGACGCCGTCGCCAACGGAGTCGAAGCGCTCGACGCGCTCGATCGCATCGCCTACCACGCCGTGCTGATGGACTGTCACATGCCGGAGATGGACGGCTTCGCCGCCACAACCGAGATCCGCCGCCGCGAACACGGCACCCGCCGCCACACCCCCGTCATCGCCCTCACCGCCAACGCCACCGACCGCGATCGCCAACGCTGCCTCGACGCCGGCATGGACGACTACGTCGCCAAACCCACCCGCGAACCAAACCTCGCCGCGGCGCTGGAGAAGCTGGTGGTGACGGCGGCTTAAGAATCCGTCAGAAGCCGCACGCTTCGGCGGTTCTGTGTAGCGACGACCGCCCTCGGTCGTCGGTTCGCGCGCCAACGTAGCCTCAAGAATGAGCGTGCCTCGTTCTGCAAGCCGGCCGAGGGCGGCCAGCACTACACAGAAACGCACTCGCTTCGCGAGTTTTTGTACAAACAAAAAAACGGCGAGCATGACGCTCGCCGTTTCTCCTGCGATCCGCAAACTGCGATCTGCGATCTGCGTTACTGAACGGCCACTGGCTTGCGGCAGAACTGTTCGAACGCGGCCACGAGCTCGCTGGCGACGTCGTGGGCCTGGCGGCCTTCGATCTGCCAGCGCTCGAGCATCTTCACGACCTGTCCGTCCTTCATCAGCGCGATCGCCGGCGACGACGGGCGGAAACCGACGAAGTACTCGCGGGCGCGTTGCGTCGCTTCGCGATCGTTGCCGGCGAAGACGGTGATCATCTTGTCCGGACGGGCATCGCTTTCGAGCGCCATCGCCACCGCGGGGCGGGCCATTCCGGCCGCGCATCCGCAGACGGAGTTGACGACCACCAGCACCGTGCCGTTCTTCTCGCCCAGCACCGCATCGACGTCCGCGGCCGTACGCGTCTCCTGAATTCCGAGCCGCGTCAGCTCCTGCCGCATCGGTGCGACCATCATTTCATCGTACATACTTCATTCCTCCCGGGACCTCGCATGATACCAGCGTGGACGGGAGGGCTAATGTGCCCTCGTGTCGTCCACGTTCAGCGAGCTCACCATCGTGCTCAACACGCGGTTGTAGCTCGAAGCTTCCGCCTCCGGGGTAATGAAGAGCAGATACATCACGTGACCGTCGGGAAGTGCCCGGGTCACGACCGTGACGCGCTCGTCGATCTTCGTGTTCGGATTGCGGCCGCGCAGGCTCGCCGCCATCGCCGTCTTGCCGTCGACGCTGAGCTGCTGCCCCGAGCCGCGGATTACGCGCAAGTGCGGTCCGCCCTTCTGAATCTGCGCGATCAGGTCGTTCGTCGCATCCTGCAGCGTGATGGAACGGCTGCTGTTTGGGCGCAGGTATGTGCCCGACGTGTTTCCGAATGGATCGTAGTGATTGATCACCGCGCCGTAGACGATCTCCGTGCGCCCGCCGAGGTCGCCGACTCCGCCCTCCGGAGCGAACGTCGCGCCGAAACCGCCGTTGTCATACACGCGCCAGTTCGAGGGATAAGAAAGCTGCAGCGTTCGGCTCTGATTCGTAAACGTCCGCAAGGAGCTCGACGGCGCTTCGACGCGTCCGATCGCTCCGATTCCAGAGCTGTTGGTCGTTCCGCTTGTCATTGGCGGATTGTTGCCGCTGTTCACCGCGCGGCCGCGCGCCGTCTGCGTCACGCCCGCTTGTCCGCGGAGATCGGCCTTGATCGCGTTGAGCTGCGCCACGTTCTGCGTCGGCGTCGCCGGTTCGCGGAGAAGCTGCCGCTCCTGCTCGATGCGCGCGATGCGATCGGGCGGCGCGGGGTGATCCGAAAGCCAGGTCGTCTTCTTCGACTTGTCGACATTCTCGAGCTGCTTGAAGAAGCTCACCATGTCCGCCGGCGTGTAACCGCTCGCGGCGAGGATCTGCGCACCGCGCACATCCGCCTGCGACTCGAGATCGCGGCTGAACTTCAGAAACAGCGCATTCAGTCCGATCCCACCGACCGTATTGAGAATCTGCGCCGTGTTGTTGCCAACCTTGCCGCCGAGGAGTCCGCCGAGAATCTGCAGGCCGGCCTGCGCCGCGTAGGCCTTCGAGGCCTGATGCGTACCGTGACGCAGCGAAACGTGCGCGATCTCGTGCGCGATCACGCCCGCGACCTCGCCTTCATTGCGCGCGTTCTCGAGAATCCCGCGGTTCACGTACACGTACCCGCCCGGCAACGCGAAGGCGTTGATCTCGGTCGAGTTCACGACGCGGAAGCGATATTGAAACTGCGGACCGCCGGCATTCGCCGCGAGTCGCTGTCCGATGCGATTCACATAGTTGTCGACGTCGGTGTTGCGCACGATCGGAAGCTGTTGCTCCGCCTGCACCGCCGACTGTTGACCGATCTCGACATCCTGCTGCGGACTGAACAGATTCCAGCCCGGATTCACCTTCGTCTGCGCCTGTGCCACCCCGGCCACGAGCGAAATCGCGATCATCATGGCGATGACCGTGCGGCCGCGTCCGGCAGTTTGTGTCTGGTTCATGAGCATCTCCTCATCGTTGTGCATGAGTCGAGATTGCATCCTTGATGCCGTAAATGAGTAGACAGGTGACGGTAGACAGGGCTCGGAGCGAGAGCCCCGCGACTGGCGAGAAGCGTGCGGCAGCAAGCGACCCCCGTCTACTGTCTACCGTCATCCATTTGCGCCAAGCGCAAACGACAAAAGCAGCAGTGCGAGCACGACGACCGTAATCCCCACATACAATCGATCCTTCTCGAGCGCGAACGCCACGATCGAGAACGCAACGCGCGCCACCGGCGTCGCGATGAGCAGCAGCAGACCGAGCAGCACCATCGCCTGTCCGCGACCGTCGCGAATTTGCTGCACCACGTCACCGATCGTGTGCGGATACATCGCGCTCGCGTCCGTCAGCTCGCGAAGTGCCGTCTTCGACGTCACGTATTGCGGATGATGGACGAACGTGAACGTCAGGCCGATCAACACGACCGTGATGCTCACCAGCACCCCGCCGCGCAACAAACGCGAGATCGCCGTGTCCACCCACTGAGGCTCGTGCTGCGGTCGATCGTTCCTTCGCGAATCGCTCATCCGCGAACCCCTCGCACCAGCATCTGCAGCGACACCAGCACCAGCACGACCACGAACGTCACGCGCAACGCGCGGCTGCTGACTCGCGACAGAATCTTCGATCCAACGAACGCGCCGGCCAGCACGCCGATCGCCACCGGCGCCGCCACGAACGGATCGATCTGCCCGCGCGCAAAGTACAACCCCGCGCTCGCCGCCGCCGTCACGCCGATCATGAAATTGCTCGTCGCCGTCGACACCTTGATCGGCAGCTCCATCGCCAGATCCATCGCCGGCACCTTCAGCGCGCCCGACCCGATCCCCAGCAATCCGCTCACAATTCCCGCGACGTACATCAGCCCCAACCCCACCACAGGCCTCGCCGGCTCATACGCCACCTCGGCGCCGCGCGCGTCGTCAAAGTACGAGCTCTGTAATCGCAGCCTGTGCGACAACGTCGTCGCCCCATGACGCGGCGCGGCGCGGAGCGCCCGCGGCTTCAACATCGCCAGCGCCGAGTATCCGAGGATCGCTCCGAACAGCACGAAGAGCCAGCGCGGATGCAACAGCCCCGCGACCCACGCCCCCGTGATCGCACCCGATGTCGTCCCCAGCTCCAGAAACATCGCCACGCGCAGATTCGCCAGATGATCGCGAACATACGCCGCCGCCGCCCCACTCGACGTCGCAATCACCGAAATGATCGACGCCCCGATTGCGAGACGGATGTCGATCCCCAGCAACAACGTCAACGCCGGAACCACGATCATCCCGCCACCGAGACCGAGCAGAGACCCGAGCATTCCCGCAACGAACGAGATCAATGCGACGAGAAGCACGAAGAGCAGCGGAGTCACGAAGGAAGTTTAGGACGGACGGTTGTGCGCGAGATGGTCTGGTCTGTGCGCTGACGGTTCTCGGTTGTCGGTTCTCCGCGAACTGTGGCCATCACGAAGACTCGCAGACAACTGATCACCGACAACCGACAACGCCTCTAGCGACGCCCCACCGCGCGCTGCTTCCCGCCGAGGAGCTTGCGCAACGCCTCGCGATCCGGTGGCGAGATCAGCCCGTCCGCGTTCGCATCGCAGCCCCACGAACCGGCGTACGCGCCATCCTGCGCCTCGATCATCCGATGCGGCACGCCGTCATCGAGCTCGCGCAGCAGCGCCAGCATATCCAGCGCGTTGAGCGAACCGTCGCCATTGCAATCGCCGCGCGCCGGCACGTGCAATCGATACACTCCCGTGGTCGGCACAAACGACGCGCCCGCGAAATAGATCTCGCCGTTCTGCGCCTGCGTCACATCGATCACCGCCTCGCTGAACCCATCCACGATCGCAATCGGATCCGCGACCGGATTCGCAGTGAGCGAGGGGAAGAAATACAACGAGCTCGTCACGAACGCCCCGCTTAGAAACCCGCGGCGCAGCATGTCATTCGCACCATCGAGCCGCACCAGCCCCGTCGGCGCCACCGTCTCCGGAAACACATACACCGGCGCCAGCATCCCATCGACCGCCGGGTTGTTCCCGTACGTCAGCGGCCAGCCGCAGTTGCTTCCCGCGGCGATCACATTGATCTCATCGCCCGCCTTCTCCCCGTTGTCCGACGCCACGATACTTTGCCGCTCCGGATCCCAGACCAGATCGTACGGATTGCGCAGACCCATCGCCCACTGCGTGGCGTTGCCCGACGCATCGATCCGCCAGATCCGGCCGCCATTCCAGCCCGGCCGCTGCGCCACCGACTGCGCGCCATACTCGCCGAGGCCGATGAACACCGACCCATCCGGCGCCACGATCGGATTCCCGCCGTGATGCTCCGACGACGCCCCATGAGCATGCACCTCGACGTCGCACGCGAACGAATGCAGCACCGTCTCCGCCCCACTCGCCAGATCCACCCTCGCGATCACATCATCGAGGATCAGATCCTCCCCACCCCACACCGTGTAATGCACGACCGCCGTCGCATCATCGACCAGCGCCATCCCCAACAACCCGCCATTGCTCCCCGAGTGCGTCGGCAGCGAAGCCACGCGCGACACCGCCCCATCCTCCACGCGATGAATCCACCCATCCGTCGTCGACACGTAGATCACCCCGCGCGAATCGACCACGATCGAGCTGACGAACCCATCCACGCGAGCCACAGACTCAACCCGAAACCCCGGCAACACCGCCCCCTGGGCAGCGAAAGAAAGGAGAAGAGAAAGGAAGATCCCACGCATCCGCAACGCGCCCAAGCATCTCACGTGCCGCCCCGGGAATGAGCCCGCCCCCGATGCCGTTGTGGGGGACCTTGACGCGAGAAGGGCAGGTCGAGATAATCCGCCCTCTTCGCAGTCGGCACTCATGTCGCGGGGTGGAGCAGTCTGGTAGCTCGTTGGGCTCATAACCCAAAGGTCGCAGGTTCAAATCCTGCCCCCGCAACCAATTTAAAACAAAGAAGTTAGCCCGCCGAAAGGCGGGCTTTTTTGTTGCGGAAAAATGGCATTTTGCCAACGTTTTGCCACCGAGTTTTTCGGACGGTGGCGATCGCGATGAATGTTTGCCACCGAAATGAGCTGTTCGGTGGCAAGCCTCCCCTGCGTTGTTTCCCGAGCCTCATTCTTCTTCTCCAGCGACGCGCGCTCCCGAGCGACGCGCTCTCCCGAGCGAGCGCTGCCCGGGCGACCCGCAAACGAATCCGTCGGCGAATCGGCTTCGTGCCGACGCCGACGATCTCGAGTTGCGGGAACGGCAACTTCGACAGCTCGATCTCCTCGCCCTGTACATCGACGAACCTGATGGTGGACGGGTCGATACCGTAAAACTCGCTGAGGACCGTTCGCTCCGTTCCGCCGAGAACCCTTCGGAGGTCAAAACGCGTGTCCCACTCCATCGAGAGCCGACGATCGCGTTCATTCCAGCGAACGACTCCGCTCTTTCTAAACAGACGTAGCCGATCTCCGGCCACGGTGACTTCAACTACCACTTGATCACTTCTCATGATTGTTACTCCTGTTCTACTAATGCAATCGAGCTTGCGAAAAGGCTCGAGTTCCGCATCGATTGAAAACTTTTCTCGCGTACACCCTCGGGACGGGGCGAGCACCGGTGTCAGAATCCACTTCGTGAGCAGCGGAGATCCGGACCGGATCGGCAATGCCGGTGTCGCGATCGTCGACGAGACTCTACGCGCGCAGAAACGGGTCAGCGACCCTTCTCTGCTTGATCTCCTGGCCACCACTTCGCTACCCGACGTCATGCCCCTCGATCTGCGACTGGTCATGCGAATCACCCACATCGGCGCACGTCGTAAGCATGGACGAACGACAGACGGGCTCGAGGACGAGCTTGAGCACCTCGTTGCCGCCGCGGGACAAGCTGAGGCTTGGGCTTTGACCGCTGCGGCGTTCTACGAAGCGCGGTGGAACGCGTCCCGGAAACCGCAGCGTGCACTCGGGTATGTGCAGAAGGCGGCATCGCTGCGCCCGCAAGCGACGGGCTATGAAGGACTCCCCTTCCCGCCGTCGCTCGACGCGACCTGGCGGCTCACGCTCGAGCTGAGCATCTACGGTATTCGCTCCGAGGCTGATGTCGAACAATGGCTTCAGGCTCTGTCTGCAATCCCGCAGCACGCCCGCGAGACCGTCCTGGCGGACGAGATGAACTGCCTGACGATCGCGAACCGGCTTTGGATCATCGAGGCAGGAAAGAACCCGGAGCAGCGCGATTGGAAGAGCGTCGACCGAGCTTCCCAGGCGATCGAGCGTTGGAGCGAAGCGAATGGGGCGGCGGTCCTCTTCGCTGCCGCCCGACGGGCGCGGGTCGTCGTGCGAGGCGAGTACGAGCACCAGCTGCAAGACGCGGTAAAGATGGCTTCACAGGTTCCAGCATTTGTGACTGCAGATCTGCGTGCTGCGTTCATTCTCGATGAGATCGTCGCCAGCCAATTTGTCTATGCCCGAAAGTACGCGAAGGCTGACGTCGCATTCCGGATCGCGCTCGACCGTGCACCCGCGGACTCGAGTCTGCTGTCGCGAACCTATCTCAAAGCTGCGCAGGCCGCAGGAGCGCTGGGCCGCGACGAAGCGGCAGTCGAGCTGACAACAAGCGCCATCACGGCCATGGAATCCGACCCGTATCGAACGCACACGGACCGTCCACTGGCGCATGCAGAACTCGCACTGGCGCAAGGTTCAATGGCGACCGGAATGCGTCCATCGAGGCGTGGAATCGTGCCGGTGAAGAGCTATTCGCGGCGGAGCGACAGGATGAGCAGTGGCATGGCCTCCTCGTTCGCTTCCACTACGTCGGCGGCTACTTCGCCACGATTCTTCATAAAGGAAGTCCACCTCCCTACGACGGCGGAGGGAACCGCTTCATCGAGCCGAAACCGGGCGCATTCCTGATCGAGCTCGGTACCCAGGCGCCCGGATCGAATCTGTCTGTGCGCATCGGTGTCCTGCTCATCCTCGCGATGATGGCAGAGGTGCAGCGGAACGACGGTCGCGTGCGGCGCTGGAGTTATGAGGCTCTCGACGCCGCCACACGCGAAGGCGAGTTGCGAACCGAGATCGCCCTTTTCGCCATACCCCATCTCCTCGCTGACGGACGGTTTCGCGATGCTGCCGAACTTCATCAGGCGATGGCGCATCGTGCTCGCGCCGAGGGAGCGACATTCGATGCGAACGAGCTTGCGGCTTCATTCGTCGTCACTCCGGCCTTGCTCCGCATTGCCGCAGCGAATAGCGACAGAGGCGAATTAGCGAAAGCGCTACATGCCGTCTGCGAAGAACAGGCGGCCACCACACGCGCCAAGATCTGGCAGGACTGCGCGGACGTGATCCACACCACGTTCCTCGCCGACGCAGATATCGTCGATCGCCTGTCGCAGCTCCGCAGGATCAAAGTTGCGCAGCAGGTGGGCACCGAGACGGCTGCGCTGGTCACGAACATCATCGCGATCGGTGCCAGCGTTCTTCCAGGTACTCCGCTCACGGCGTCTCTGGCGTATCAGGCCGAGGTACAGAATGAAATCGTTGAAAGACTTCAGCATTTCGAAGCCATCTTTCGCCGCTTCGTGATTCCATTCTTCGCTTCGTTCTGGCTCGGGAAGATCGACTCCCATCCGGACGCGTTCCACCAGAACGACGTCGCGAAGAGCAGAATCGCGACTTTCTCAGCCACGGCGACACCGAATACGGTGCGCGCGATTCTTGTCACGGTCGCACGCCACCTCGATCTCAATGCCTGAGGAACGTGCAAAAACGCGAAAACCGAGCTACGGTCCGGACCGATGGCAACGAAACGTGAAAATGAGAACCGACCGTACGTCCAAGTCCTCGTGTTGACGAATGCCAGCACCGGCCGTCGGGTAGGCGTTAGCGCGATGTGGCTCACGAACTTCGAGGAGACTGATGCTGGGACGGTCTTCAAGTTCACCGACGGGGAAAGCGTCACCGTTGAGGAGAGCTTCCGAGAGGTCACCGATGCGTTCCAGCGCTCCGCGCGATGGTGACGCGCGAGTGTTTGCACACGCCGCGATGTGCGATGGAGCGCCGCTGATACGGATACCGATGAATATGAACAAGCAACTCTTCCTTGAACTCGTCGAAGGCATTCGCCAGGCAGGAAAGATTCATCGCGCGATGCGTCGTCATCACAAGACACGCTCGGTCGCGGCGGCACGTCGGTTGGCGGAACGGTGGAGCCGGCCGATCGATCGCTGGCCGAATGAAACCGTTCGCATGGCATGGGTCGAACGAACGGCCCGCCTCCTCGCGGATACGCGCCACCAGTGCTCGTCCACCATTCACGGATGCGGACACAAACGCGAGCTTATGGGAAAGACGATTCAGGAACGGAGGGCTGATGAGCGGGACGATTGAGAAGGCGCGCACAGCTCTCGCACAACTGGAACAAGGAATCGATACCGCACACGAAGACACTACAACGGCCTTGCGAGAGCTCATTGCTCTCGCGGAAGGCCTCTTCGAAGACCTCGACCTCTACAACACCAAGATCGCCGGTGCGGCGAGGGCCATCGGGGCGACGGGATGCCCCGTTGATCAGCTGAACGCCGTCGTGCGGTACGCCGAGCGAGTGGCGCCATACTTCCGCTACGTCGCTGCATCCGGTGAGCTCGTCAACCCGAAACGAGACGAGGATGGGCTTCCGCCGAGCGTCTTCGTCGGGCCCATCGAAATTCGCCGCAACTCTGACGGCTCGCTCGACGAAGTCGTCGGAACCAACGTGAATGTGCACCTCGAGCAGATGGCCGGAAACACTTGGTGGATGGGCGTGAGCAGCGCAGACGACTCACACTTGGTCCACGTCAACTTCTACTCGAATCGCAGAATCGATGCCGAAGCGGACGACCAACACGCTCACGACGCATGAAGTGGACGTCTACTTTTTCTTCGGGATCGTGCAATCGAGAACGAACGGCGTGATGAAGAAGCCCTTCCGCCGGAGATCCTCAGCCTGATGCGAGAGATACGCCTCCATCTCCGATCTCGACCAGGAGAGGCACTGTGTCTTCCGTCCATCGTCGTCCGTCCAGCCTGACGCGTCGAACCACGCCACGAGATAGATGCCATGGCGCGAGCTCGACCCGCGCAGGTACTTTTCGACAAGCTGCGTTTCCATCGCCGTCTTCAATTCGGCGTGCCAGCATCCCTTCACTTCGATCGTGACCACCAGCTTCGGATCGAGATCCCGTCGCCCGCCGCCGCTCACCGCTTCGATCTTCACGTCCGTGTAGAAGCGGTCGAAAACCTCCACTTCCTTGTTCGTGATCAGACGCGGAAGCGCATCGTCGTCCCTCAGGAACTTGCGGATCCAATCCCGGATCGCTCCCTCATCCTTCGGTCGATCGCCGTCCCACAGATACTTCGCCGTCGGATCCTCACTGTGCAACTGCGCCTGCAGCCTCTGAAGCGACTCGATCACGACCTCCACGAGGCGCTCGGCATCCTGCACTACGCGCTTTCTTCGATCCGTCGCCAGCGCGAAAAGCTGTTCTGGAGTGGGCGGACTCCACGAGTCCTTCTGTCGCTCTTCCTGCGCCATCAGAATGAACTGGTCGTGAATGCGATTCGGAAAGGCCGTCTGAATGCGACGCAGGTCGTCGACACGACCGCGTTTGCGCAACACATTCAGCAATTCGCTGATTGCGACTCCGATGTGGGACTCCAGCCCAAGTTCCTCTTGCGCACGGCGCTCATACAGCCAGATGACGATGTCGGCAATCTCGGAGTCCTTCAGTTTCGCGATGAACTCCGTCAATCGATCGAGGCCAAGCTCCGATTCGATCAGTTCCTGGCCCGGATCACCGACTGCGCGGACAAACGGCCAGACCAGTAACCAGCTCGCATCCGGCGAATGGGCGATCAGATTTCGCGCTGCCGCCAGCGCACGCGGGTCAGCCTCTCCAGCCGCAGTTGCCGCACGCACGAGATTTTCACACCGACTGCGCACGTCCGCGACGCCCTGCTTCAGCAACGCATCGACGAGCGATTCGAATGCTGCGGCGTGCAGCGAGGCATCGTCGAGATAGTCGATCAGCACCTGATTCACCTGCGGGCTGGTGAAGCGCTCGGCAGCGCGAAGCGAGTTATGAATTCCGTCCGGATGCGAGTCGTTCTCGATCCGAATCAGTTGCTCGATAAGCCGCGCAACATCGTCCGAACGCGCCTTCGCACGAAGCGCGTCGAGTGACGCGCCATCGAGTTCGGAGTCGTATGCAGCCTCTGCGATGATGGACGGCAGCCACTTCTGCGTGACCACTTCATCGAGCGCATCGAACCGTCCTTGATCTCTTTCCGCGAGCAGGATCAGCGCTCCGACTCCGAAGACGCTCCAGTAATGAATCGTTCGCGGCTGGATCTGATCCTCCGCCGGAGCGTCCGCGGTTGTCAGGAATCGCTCGGCCGCATCGAACAACAAATGTTGCTGCCCCGCGGGCGTAAGCTCCACGAGCGTATTCAGCGCCGCGCGTAGGTCCCATTCACGCAGCTTGAAGACGAGTGTCATTGCCTTCGGCCACCACTTCTCATCAGCACTCTCGAGTTGATCGATCTGTCGCTGCAGCTTTGGTCCTTCGTCCACGTCCGCTTGCGGATGCGCTGGCGTTGACGGCATCCGAAGGCGGTATGTCTTCCGATCACGGGCCGCTTGCGCCGAATCCAGGGCGACGGCTTGAATCGCCCACCGAAACTCCTCGGCCACTACGGGATTGGTCTGCGCTTCCGAGAGGATCAGGTCGATGATGTCCGTCGTCGCATCCCGTGTGATGACGCGGTTCATCAGCTCAGCCCAGAGGCGTTGCTCTGCGTCGGCTTCTGCCGTCCGGCTTTGCTCGATGAGCCATGGGATATCGTTCTCGCGCACCAGGATCGGAGTCAGCAGGTGCCGTTCGTCGTCGCCGAGCTGCGGTACCAGCTTCTCGACGAGACGATGACGCGCTTCGACGTCGTTGAGGAGCGCCGCGAGCTCGGCCAGTGGAGCGTCGTCGAGCACCTCGGAGCTCGCACGAAGTTGTGCGAGAAGTGCTTGGGGAAAGAGTTCCTCCTCATCGAGACCGGCACGCCAAACTGCTGCACCGAAATTCAGGATCGTGGCGATCAGGTCGTGAAACCGATCGGGAGAGTCATCTGTCTGCTTCGCGACCCACGCAAGGCCGGTACGAAGTGTCTCGCCCTTGATCCCCTGCAGCACCGGTTCTTTCAGGAACTCGGCATAGCGTCCGACGAAATGGAGATCATTGGGGTCGACCAGCGAAGCGAAAAGCGTTTTCGTGTCCAGGTGCGAGGGCCAGAGCAGCAAGAGAAGGCACCCACGAATCTCATCGTACGGGTCCTCGCCGATGCCGTCGGGGAGCAGTGCTGCGAGTCGCGCGAAGGTGGACGGATCCTTCAATCGCAACAAAGCGTGCGCTGCCTTCATGCGCACCTCCGAGGATGCCGTCACGTCGGCGACCGTATCCACGAGGTGCTCGACGACTTCGAGCACGTTCGCAGCGTAGATGATGTCGACGACGATGACATTCGATACGCCGTGCTCCTGCACGTGACCGCGTAACTGCTGCCCGAGCTCCGGATGCGCGAGCTTCACGAAATTTCGCCGCAACTCGAAGTGCGGCAGAGTTCCGCGACGCTCTCCGTCCAAGAGCGAAGTGACGAGACGTTCACGGTCACGGTCGGTACACGCGGCGGCCTCCATCCGCGCCGCCGTGAGAGGATCGCGGCGAATGAGCTCGTGGCGTACGTCCACTCGTAGTTCAGCGACCCAAGCCGCGACGTCGCGCATCGGCGGGACCACTCGATCCTCGGCGGACGTCGTGATGAGATCGAGAATCTGCTTCACCGTGAAGTCGTCACGCGCAAGGTAACTGGCCGCCAGATACTCACCGAACGTGCGATGCGCAAACGCGTGAATGCCACCTCCGGCCGGCTCGAACAGACCGGTCGCAAGCGTGTCTCGTACGACCGCGCGGTCGATGGCGAACTCCTCTCCGTTCGTGATTTCCACGCCGCCGGCGATGTCGTCGATGGTGATGACCGGCAGCCCGGGCCTGTCGATCTGAGGCGCCTCAGCGATCCCGTAGCGGTTGCAGAGAACGAGGGCGGCAGCAATACGCGAAGCGCAGGCAAGGAGCTGCGTGGGCGTATACCGGCTCACCTGCCTCGCAGCGAGACGACTCAGGTTTTGCTCCTGGCAGAGAAGAACCAATGCTTCGCGATAGAGATCCGCGCGGGTTCCGGGTAATGCGAGGTGCTGCCGGAATGTGGCGAGCAACAGTTTCAGCGTGATCGGCCGAGCCGCCAGCGGTCCTACACCACGTTCACGGACTTGCTCGAGAAACGCTTCTTCATCCAACTCCGCGGCCGCAGCGATCGCCTCTGCGTCCTCAGCGCGCAAAGGCGCGAGCTGCCGCACCGCAGAGGCATCGCCCCACAATTCTTTGCAGCGCTTCTCGAGGAGCTGTGGCCAATCCCCGGAACGGCAGCCGATCCTCAGTCGCAGCCGCTCGATCGGCAGCTTGGGTAGGCGCTGGTCGAGAACGGCGGCAATTTTCGGCGCCTCCGTCAGACACTCGTCGAGGCCATCGAGAAACAGCTCCAGAGTGGAGTCGTCGTCCAGCCATTTCTGAAACTCAGGATCACCAAAGAGCGCCTCGCGAAATGAGTCGGTGCTGTCGATGACACGCAGATCGATCGGCAGCGCCCGTCGTCCGGCTTTCTCGGCTTCGGTCCGGCACACCTCCAAGATCACCGTCTTCCCCGCACCAGGTTCGCCGAGGAGGACCAGGCACGGAGGAATGTCGTCGGGGTTAATTGCTTCGACCTTCGCGGCCCAACCGCCTTGAGCAAGTGGGTCGGCGAGAAAACCGTCATCGTCGAATGTCGGCTCGATCTCAGGCGAATGCCAAAAGCGCTGAACGCAGATCTCCGCCATCGCCGCGATTCTAGCGATGTCGCTCCGGGTCGGCGACGCCCGCGTTCACCGGCCGCCAGAGCCGCCCGGCGAACAAACGAGCTCCGCGCGGTTCGACTGCCTTTCCTGCGCGTCGCGTCCGAGCCGGCAAACCGTCAGAAGCGCGGGAGCCGGAACGCTCGTCGCGCGACTTCCGTGATGTCGCTCCCGACGTTCTCCTCGTCGTACAGCGACCGAAGGACCTCGAGGAGCACCTCGCGGTATTTGCGCTTTCCCATTTGCATCAGCGCGTCGAGGTCGATCGACTCGTACTGAAACTGCTGGCAATGCCAGTCGAAGGTGGAGGGGTCAAACCAATCGAATCCAGTGAGGCGCTGGCGAAGCCGATACAGAAACTCTGCCTCGAACCAATCCGCATCGAATCCGTCGAGTTGGCGGTTTGCGCCGAGCTCCACGAGCAGCAGCATCGTGGCCATCCTGGAACTGAAGCGGACGACGTAGCGAGGATTCTCCACAACTGTTGCACGAATTCGCCGCGCACGAGGATAGACGCGCAGGTTCGTGCTGCGCTGGAAGGTTACCCAATCCGTGTCGTTGGTCATGTTCCGGCTTCGAATGCCGGCGCGAGCTCTTGAACCTGAGACGCCACGCGCCATACGCCGAGGTCACACGTGAAGACGTAGCTCTGCGGCCGGACGCGTTGCTCGAGTACCCAAAGCACGACCGTCTCGAGGTTCGGTGCGACGAACTCGCCGGCCGTCGTGAGCACTGCGCACTCCTCTCCGCGCACATTGGGTACATGCGTCGGCATCGTGGGATTGATCGTCGCCGCGGGCACAGATGTTGACGCGCATAGCCAGACGAGACCGACGACGGCGAGTGGCACGGTCATCGGCCAGAACATCAGAAACACGCCGATGAACAGAGAACGATGAAAGTTACGATGACCAGGAGAAACAACTTCACCGTTTCATCCACGAATGCGGTGACAAACTCTTTCGCTGCAAGGTAGTCGCGTACGATTTCGTTCATATTTTCTCACCTCTCTCGAAAGGCCTTGCACCCGTCGATGTACGTCTCATGGCAGGGCCCCTCCGCGTGGGCTTTCAGGCCGTGGCCGCAGCGGCAGATCGGTTCGGGAGTGAAGGTCGCGCAACCGCAGCTGCGACAGGGCCCGTTCGGGCGTTGCTTCGTGCCCCAGTGCTCCCGCTTCGGGTGCGTGCACTTGCAGATCGTGACTGGTCGCCGCATGGGTTCAATCCGCCTCCGACAAGTCGCAGCCGCGTTTGAACCCCTCGACGAAATCGAGAGCGCGCCGAACAATCAGCGGAACGACCACGGACGCGGCCCTCCGGGAACGGCGACGGGCAAGTTGATCCCGAGCCGACGCACCTCGCCGAGGATCTCGTCGAGCGTCTTCGCGCCGAGGGCTCGGATGGATTGCAGGTCACGAATTGTGTGGCGTGCGAGATCGCGAACCGTGACGATTCCGCCGCGCGTGAGGCAGTTCCGCGCGCGAGCCGAGAGTTGCATCGTCTCCGCGATTGTGCGGCGGTAGAGGTCATCGTTCTCCGCGACCGATTCTCCCAAGGCAGCTGCGCGCTCCTCCGGAAAGCGAAGCACTCCATCGTCCGCAGAATCGCGTCGGATGGCGCACTCCGGCTGCGGCAGTTCCCGGATCGCTTCCAGCGCACGTTCAGAGATCACGAACCGACAGTTCGAGGGTTCGCGCGTGGCCATCCGCTCGCGCGCTTCCGCGACGGCGCGGGCGACGCCCTCCCCGTCGATCTCTTCGTCGCGCATCAGAGCTCGCGCGACGGAGTAGACCAGCGGCCACTCCTCCTGCAGCATCGACTGCGCACGGACCAGGAGATAGCGCATCCAGCTCGACACCACCTCGTCGCAGTCCTCGAGGATGCCCAGCAGCGCGCGGGTGTTCTCCCGATCAAGACCGGCGTGGGAGGGTGGTGATCCCAGCGTCCGTTCGCATTCGGCTGCACGTCCGGCGAGCAGGACGAGGGCATCACTTTCGATGAGAGGCCGATGCGCCGGGGCAACTTTAAACAATGCCGAGGTGGCGTACTCGAAATCGACATGGCCGCTGAGTCCGTGCCTGCGGCGGATGCTGGCGCGACGGATCGGGCGGCCCAGGAGGAACGCCATCACCGCGTGGCCGGCTTCGTGGAACGCGAGAAACTCGCGGGCGGGAACATCAAACATGGTCAGCCTCCCGGCGGCCGAAGACCGCCTCCATCTCGTGTTGGTCGTGGGGTTCAAGTGCTCGGGGAGTGAATCAGTAGCTGCGCGGGGTGAGGGGCATCGTCAGTCTCCGTTCGGGAACCGCAGCGCGGCTTTGAACCCGGGGATCTCGGCATCGAGGCTCATCACCTCGGCGCTGGCGAGATCGAGGAAGTGATTGGCGACGTACGAATCGACATCGAGGGAGAGGCGGTCAGCCAGGCGATGAAGCATCAACACCTGGTAGGCGGGCAGTTGGAGACGGAGCTCCTGCAGGAGCAGGAGGCGTGGAAGTGCGCGGACGGCGTCGAGGCCGAGGGCGTCGTGGATGACGGCCAGAGGCCATTTCGCCATGGCGATGTGGGCGAGCTCGGCCCAGGTGAAGCGGTATTTGCCGCCTTTCTTGATCGCGATGTACTCCCCTGCCTGTATGCCGCCGATCACTTTGCGTTTGGTGATCCCGGTGAGTCGGACGATGTCCGCAAGGGAGTAACCTCGCTTCCGGTCGAGGAAGATGCTGCGGATGTGAGTGCGAGGGAGAGGTTTGGTAGAGGTTCTCATTGTCTGTTCCGCATACGCGATCACGTATAAGCGATAATGTATACGTTATCACGCGTAGACGCAAGCATCTCAGCTGTTGTCGAATGCTCGCGATGGCAGGACCAATCCCCGAGGCAGAGCTCTTCGGAAGAACGCTCCGGAAGCTACGACTCAGCCGCGAGCTGACGCAGGAGCGACTCGCAGGAGCGGCAGGTCTGACAACTGGCTACGTGAATACGGTCGAGCGTGGGATACAGGTGCCCAGCCTCACCACCATCTTGAAACTCGCTCACGCTCTTGGCGTTACTCCTTCCGAGCTTCTGAACGACTTCACCCTCGCCGCCGTTCGGCGTCTGGTCGGGTAGTCACCGCCACGAATGGCCGGAGACACCTGGGCGAACACCTCTCTCCTCCATGAGTACCGCGGTCGCGCCCTTACCCTCTTCCCGGAGCTGGAGACCTGCGGCCACGAGTTCTTCGCCTTCATGTCTCTCTACGCCCGAGAGATCCCGTGGAAGTTCTTCGACCGGGGCACGGCGACAAATGCACTTCGAGTTCTGAACGAAATCCGCGCGACGGACGACAGTCTTCTCCTCTCTTTCTTCAACGACCGTCACGGCGAAATCGAGATCGCGCTGCGATCACTGGACGAGATCAATCGCGCCGCATTTCACGATCGAGACTGGTCCTCGCTGAAGCCTTTGGATCAGATTCGCGACATCCGTGAACTGATCCACCCCGCCTACCTGCAGCTCTGCGAGACCGCACTGAAGACGCTCCTCCATCCGATCGCGGTTCTCCAACGTCGCAAAGGCGGCAGCAAGAGCGAGACATTCACGGCCGACGAACGGATGGAAGCCGCGCGCAAGGCCGGCGTCAGCGCGTTCGAACCCTTCGACTCACGCGTCCGGAATGCCATCGCTCACGGAGGAGTCAAGTTCGCGCAGGATTCGATCAAGTACCGCAACGTCGGCGCGAAGGAAGTGAAGGTGAGAACCACAACGCTACCGGAGACTGTACGCCTCTTCGAGGATCTACTCGACATCTGCAACGGTCTCGCGGTCGCGTACCGGCTCCTCGTCCAGCTCGACCAGAAGCTCCTCTTCTCCGAGTCCGCACCGATTCCGCCAGCGCTCGTGTTCCCGGAAGTGCAGCACCAGCTGAACACCGTCGGCTGGCATGTGCGCGACTACCTCGAGTACGAATACGGCAATGATCAGCGCGATCTCAACCTCTTCGTCACGTCGAGCTACTTCGACGATCATAAGACGCGGCTCTCGGTGATCCGCGCCGCCTCATTCGCATCGCGCTTCATGCCCTCGTTCGCTCGCTGCTACGTCCGCCTCGACCGCCGCGGCAGCATCGGCGGCTGGGGACTCTTCGACACTGCCAAAGTGCGCGAGCTCCTGCAACGCGGAATCACCGATAGCCCGTCGTACCTCGCCGCGGTGCCGGACGGTGGCTTCATCATCTTTCCGTGGTCCCGCTACTTTCGCGTCTTCGGACCGTTTCGCCTGATCGGCAGCATCACCGAAGTCCTTCGGACCTCGTGGCCCGCCCTGCGCGGAAAAGTCCAACGCCCTGAGGTACGGCACGTGCGGACTGTGAGTAAGCGAACCTACGCGTGCGTGACGGCGACCACGGTGCTGCACATTGATGATCTACAGACCGCGATGAACTTTGTCGCCAACAACATCCGCTCGCTCCTGCGCAGCGCAGTGAAAGAGGGATGGAGGCAGCCCGAAACATCGAAGTGGCTTCGCTGGCTGCCGCGCGGATATGTTCAAGTGGATGTCCTCCGCTTGGACCGCCGCCGTCGCCAGCTCGTTTCGAGCGGCATCGACGACGCGAACCTTCTCTGCCGCATCGTCCGCAAAACTCGCGGACAGATCCCCGCCGCGCTCCACGAAAGCGTTCCGCAGGACTTCGGTGATGTGAAGGTATTCTGGAACCGGGCCGCCATCGAGCCGCTCGTCACGTCGTGACGGGTTCGCCCGTCCGGTGGATCGAGATCATCTCCTCCCACATGCGGCGAAAGATGGCTTGGAGGAATTCGTTGCGCAAGTGGGGTACGCCGTTAAAGCGCTGATGGACGTAGATCGCCTGGTGAATCGATTCCATTGCGACCGCGCCAGCGGTGAATCGCTCCTCCAGAAACGTGGCCCATGAGAGCGCGTTCGAGCTGACATACGGCAAGACCTCTTCCAGCTCTTCGATCGCCATCACCGTCAGCGGTGCGACAAGCTCCCGCGGGTCGGCCGGGATCAGCGGAGTGAAGAGCTCGTTCAGATACTGGTTCACGCCGAGGCTCTGGAGGGAGGCCTCGTCGGCCACCAACACCGGGAAGATCCGCCGCGGCGCAGTCGCCGTCACTACGGTCCTGCGCGCGATTGCGGATGAAGCATTCGCGAGTTGCTTCAGCGCTTTCGGCTTTCCATCCGTTGTTTCGACGAACTTCTTCCGAATCTCTTGCTCGAAGATGGCGGGATCACGCGAGAAGCGCGCGTTCCGCAGCAGCAACGAGGCCTTGAGCTCGAAGATGATGACCACATCACCGAGATCGAGTAGTGCATCGATCTGTCCATCGGCGTACGAAACATCGACCGACAGCATCTGCGCCATGGAAGGGTAGTAGTGGCCGAGGAGCTCGAAGACGTACAACTCGAAAAGCCGGCCCCACAACTCGCGCAACCTCTCCCGCTGTTTTCCCTGGAGACTCTCGAAGATCTGCCAGTAGAGGCCCGAGGAGACCATCTCACTGACGAAGTGTCGATCCAGCACGAGGAACTTCTCTTCTGGCAGGGACACGATCGGGTTCTGCCGGAGAACGACTGTGTCCGTTGCGAAAACGTCCGAGCGAACGAGCCGGCCAAACTCCTCGCGCGTCAGCGGCAACGGCTGGAACTTCGCTTTCAGCGCTTCGAGTGAGACCGCGATGCCGGATAGAAAGCGCTGAACGATATCGTGCGAAAATCGGAGGTCGTTCGCGATCGACTGAGCATCGACGATCGTCACGAGGGGATCATCCGGCGATAGCTGCTTCAACTGGGTGAAGACAGCGAATGTCGCGGCGACGAACTCTCCTAACGTCAACCCAAAGAAACGCAAGCTGTCGACGTTGAGCGCGATCGCGTCGCGAAGTGTTCGTACGGTCGGATCGTCGCCACGCAAATGCTGCAGCATTGCGAAGGTGCGGCTCCACGAGTAGGCGAGATCGGGTGGATTGTCGATCTCCCATCGCGGTACGAACTCGAGGACAAGCTCCATCGGCGACAGCTGGTTACCCTCCCGAATCGAGGAGCTGCCGGTGAACTCGTTGGCGAGCACGGCGAAGTCGCCCGCGAGATTCGGATCGGGAGGCGTCGGTTGCGGCGTCTGGTTGCCGCCAGGGAGAAGAGTGATCAGGAGCTTCAATGTCAGCAGGCTGCCGAGACGAGTCACGCCAACGCGAAACGTCGGATGCAGATCGTTCTCGAGCGGTTGCCGCATGAACGCGGCCGTCTCAGGCCGAAGAAACCGTTTCGTGAGCTCCTCATGCAGCGCTGGATTGTGTTGCTCATCGAGCACCAGGTTGTTGGCCGTCGCGACGAGCGCAATGATCGACTGAAGCGTTCTGGTGGAGGATTTGCCAGTAGTTCCCGACCGCCTGCTCGAGCGTCAGGCCGGTGACGTCCGTAAGCTTCAAGACCACGCCGGACGCGGGAGCCTTCGAGAGGACCTCGCGTTGGTATCGACGCGCCGTGAACAGCAGAACGGGGAGATCTCCGGGACCGTACATCAATTGTCGATCATCGCGCGAGGCGTCGCCTCGAGCAACCGGAGCACCTTGCAGAGGCTGGATCCCTGACGATGGTTCTACCGGTTGTAGAACACGCGCCGGATCATCGAGATAGGCTTGCTTTGAGCCGCGCCGTGTGAGGCAATGGGGTGTCTTCAGGAGTCCAGCCAAACATGTTTCCCTCGAGAAAACTCCACTTCTTCATCAGCAGCACTGGTGGCCTGCAAGCCGAGCGCACCTCAGTTCAGGAAGCTCTCCGACTTTTCGACATCGACGGTCTACGATTCGAAGAATGGCCATCGATGCCGGACGACCCTATGGACGTGTGTCTGGAAGGTATTCAGAGCTCCGACGCGGTCGTGCTGCTGCTTGGCGATTCGTATGGCACGCCTGATAAGAACGGCCTGTCCGGGACGCATTTGGAGTTCCGGCATGCCTCGAAAGTCAACCGTCCGATCTTTGCCTTTCTGCTGAAGGCCGAGGAGCGGCATCCCAGTCAGGTCGAGTTCATCGCCGAGGTGCAGCGAGTCGTGTTCCGGTGTGTTGAGATCGCATCGATCAACGAGCTTGCGCAGAGCCTTCGCGTGAGTGTCGCCGCCGAGTTTTCTCGACGGTGGAAGCACTTCGAACGGCATCCGCCGGAATCCGCTTCACCGTGGGGCGAACCCCCGGCAGCCGCACCGATCTCGGTTCTGTCCGATCGAGACGACATGCTCGCAGAGCTGAACAGGCGCTACGCTGCCGGCGAAGACGACGCGATCTCCGCCGCGGCTGACACGATCCTCATGCGTTATCCGAGCGACGCCGGGTTGTTCAACATCATCTGTCAGTCCGCAGTGAATGAAGGGATCGGCCACCGACCGATCAACCGCAGTCGTGTAGAAGCCGCAGTTGAACTGTGGCGGAAAGACCAGCCGCCTGAGCCGATGGCCAAAGCGGGACGGCTGTACTGCCTCGGCAATGCACTGTACGTCTTGAAGAGACATGACGAGGCCATCGCTGCGTACCGTAAGGCGCTGGATATTCATCCAGACTTTGCGGAGTGTTGGAAGAATCTGGGCAGCACGTATCATGATCGAGGTGATCACGCACAGGCTCGCAGTGCGTACGAAGAAGTGTTGAGGATCGAACCACGAAAATTCGAGGCGTTGTATAGCCTGGCCACGCTGTTGATTCGACATCTCGCCGATCCGGCTGCAGCACTTTCGCATCTGGAAGCCATCGACACCGCGGCTCTCCGCGCTGATCGTCTCGGCTCGGTCATCGCTTGGCGCGCGGAAGCGAAGCTCCGCCTCGGCCGGCTTGCTGACGCAGCTGCCGACGCTGAAGAGTCCATCCATCTGCACCCGGATTCAGATTGGACGTGGACGACTGCCGCGCGGATTTATGCGCAGGCGCGCCATTCCGAGCCGTCATTGAATGTCGCCGCGTTGCGCTTTTGGGAGCGCTTCGTCGATCGGTTCCCGAAAGCGGCCAAGGCGTGGCTCGAGTTGGGATTCTTGTTGTACAGGCTACGTGAAGCGCGCGATCGCCAAGAATTCTCTCGCCGGTCCCTGATCGCGTATGAGAAGGCGATCGACCTCGGAATCGATGACGCGCTGGTGTGGGATCGCACCGGGCACCTGCTTCAGGAAGCGGGCAAATGGGAAGCAGCCGTAGAGCGTTACGGGAAAGCCGCTGCTATGGATGCTCCGAGTCACGGTTATTGCTACGCCTTCGCACTCCGGCACCTCGAACGATACGAAGAGGCTTTGCCCTATGCCCTGGCGGCCGCACAGACACATCAACCGGATGAAATGAGTTGGATTCTTGTGGCTGACTGCAAAGCAAAGTTGCGGGACTATGAAGGCGCTATCGAAGCCTACCGTGAAGCAATCAAAGTCGACCCCGATTACAGCAAGGCGTGGTTCGATTTGGGAGGTCTGTGGTGGAATCGCAGGCATCCGGAGGCCGCATTTGAGATCTGGAAGGTGGCGATTGCGAAGTTCCCTGAATCAGAAGAAGCTGCACGTCTGCTCGCGTTCCTTGATGATCTGGCGGAAGCGACTGAAACGCATGTAGCGGATTGACCGATCAACTGCCATTTTGTCGAACCGGCTGTCTTCGACGGCCACTCCACCGTCCCTGTCCTTAGGCTAGCGCCGGTAAAAATCCCGGCGCATCGATTGGTCGTACTTTTTCTGAACTTCCTCGACACGTTTTTTCAGTCGTTCTCCGGCATGCATGCATAGAGCTCCAGGCTTTCCCTTCAACGCCGGGGAGAGCGAGAGAGGATCGTCGAATCGGTCAAGAAGAAAAGGATGCGCCAAGGTGACCAAGGCCTCGGCAAGCGCCCATGCGGCTGTTCCGTTGGCGACTTCCAGCGCCGCGAGCAGTTCGGCAGTCTCTTCCTGCGACTCCTGCCGCATCAGCGCATCCAGTGCGAACACCTGAACCATGGGGTCGATGTCGCTGAGCGCCAGATCGCGAATGTTCGCTGTGTCGTGCTGCGGTAACCATCCGAGCAACTCGCATCCGGACGCACGAGTGAGTGGATCGGCGTTGCGCGTCCAGTCTTCCGCGATTCTCCGTATGTCGTCTCCACCCGAGCGGAGCGCGATACACGAGTTCGTTCGAATGAGGACGTTCCGCTCCCGGATTAGCCGTTCCGTGATCACGTCGACAGCACGCGCCCGATCAATCTCCAGGAGCAAATCCGGGGCCGATGCGCGCCCGCTCTGCCCTTCGTGGAACAGGTGGATAGCCGCCGTGAATGCTTCGTCCTGATGCCAATGTGCCAACGCTTCGATTGCTGCTGGATTGATGTTTCCGCGTCGTCCGCTGTATGCCTCAGCAACGAGAAACTCCTCGGCCTCCTCGGTCTCTACACGGCCGATCGCACGCCAAATCGTGTCGTCGCTCTCCCAATAAAATCGCGAGCTCGCTTTCACCCACTGCCAGACCAGCTCCGCGAGGTTCACGCGTTCGCGATAGACGACGAACCAAGCAGCGAAATGCGCGTCGTCAAGTGTCCAGCGCCCTCTTCCGATGGTGACGAGATAGTCGGCAGCTTCATCCAGCGCGTCCGCTCCACCATCTCGGAAGAGGGCATCGAGGTATGTCGAATGCTCTCCTGCGGCGCGAAGTCGCTGTCGGCAACTCCGCGACATTTGCCCGGTAGGCAGATAGTCCAGCGCGGTTCGAGCGGCATTTCGGATCTCTTCCGCCCGTGCAGAAAGGACCACGTCAACAATGGGTTCGATGACATCGGTTCGGCGCGACCATGCAAGGGTGCGCAACGCGCGAAATGCGTGCTGATCGTCCGCGGCGTTCTGGAGCAAACGGCTCGTTTCCTCATCACTGGCAGGCGGAAGATCGCGGATCGCTTTAGGAAAACCGTTCGAGAACGACAGGCGCCCGCTCTCTTCCGCGCGCATCACAACTTCTCGGCTGCCCATTGCTGCCAGGGTTTCGATGCACGCCGACCGCACCGGCCAGTCATGGTCTCCTGATTCAACATCCCAGACCTCATCCAGAATGTCCCGAACGACCCGTTCTGCCTCAGGCGATGGTGCAGCCTGAAACGCTCGAATCTTGTGAGGAAACCACCCGTGGTCTCGCCGGATGATTTGCGCCATTAGAAATGTGTCAAGCGGCCGGCCTCCAATCCTCAACAAGACCGTTCCCGCATCTTCGATGAAGTCGTCAGGCTGAGTGTTCGAGGTCGCGGCTCGCTGAGCCGAATACAACGCCAACCTCTGTCCGATGTCGCTGTCGGAGAGGGGTTGGAGGAAGCGCAGTGCAGCGAGTCCGTCTGCACGAGCAAGCAGACGCATGAGGTGATCGATCTCGTCGCATGCCGCCTTGTCATCTCCGGTTGGATCTCTCAGAATCAAGGAATCCACCCGCTCAATAATTAGGGGCGCGAGTCTGCTGCAGGCATGGTCAGCGACGCGCATTCTCCGGAACAGGAACTCTCCGCTTCTGAGTTTCTCGGCAGCGATCATGTCCATAGCGGAGGCGTCGTAGGCGATTAGTCGGGACCACCACGGATTCCAATGGTGAGCGATGTCCGATATCCGAGGTGAATCCTTGAGAATCTGGAGCGCTCGCGATGGGTCGACGAGCGCAAGTGCCGAGAAGCTCTCCTCGGCAACTTCGGTAGCTCTCTCCTCGATCCATCGCACGAGCCGAGAAGCCTCATCCGAATCACGATACCGGCCGATGCAGCGGGCCGCTCCGCTGGCAATCCAGTCATCATCTACCGCGGCAAGTATCAGGTTCTTCGAGTCGTGCCAGATCGTTACGCCAGACTCGTTCGCAAGCGTAGCCAAAAGGCTTGCGAGCCTCCCAATCTCGTCGTACTCAGGACGTTTCTGAAGTTTCCGCGCAAGCCATTGCGGGTGGACGCGGACACATGCCTCGAGCGCCTGATCGACAGCTTCGAGGTCAAGATGGTTGATCAACGTGTCATCGGAGCCAGGTTCTCGGAATTCGCGTCGGAGTCGCCAGAGCGTGTCGAGTGCAACTCCGACCGGATGCTCGGTCAACAGTTCGGCGCCCGCCCGCTGAACACTCGAATGCTCATCGTTGAGCATCTGGAGGGCGAATCCAGGCCGGAGAGGCTCCGCAGCGGCGATCGCGAGGATAGCCGCGCGAACGGAACCATTCGGCGCGTGGCGCCGACTCTCGATGCGTCTGAGCCGACTGAGAAGCGCCGGGACCACCGCGGCACCCAACGACGGCACGAGCGTCTCGTAGAACTGAGAGTTCTCCATCGCCTCAAGAATCGTTGCGACGTCATCCGGGCCGATTTCAGATGCCAGGGCAATCGAAAGCGCGTCCATTGGAACAAACGCGTAGCGACGATGAACCTCATCTCGGCGCGATAACATCGCCTCGAGATACACGCCCACTTGCTGACTCGTCCAGCGGTCGAGGCGAAGGCGGTCAACGATCGCTTCGGCTACGGCCCAATTCATCAACCTTTGGTGCGTAAACTCGGCACGGCCATCAGAGTCATTGCGGAGCCAACCAAGACGCTGCAGACGCATTCGTGTCGCGCTGTCGACGTTCAACTGATCGAGCTGTGGGACAGGCCACTGGATGGTGTCCGGTGTTTCGAGAAGCGTGTCGGCGAGGCGAGCCAGCGCTGCAGTGTCGTTGGGATGTTGATGCTGCCCCGGCGCGGTGGTGATGCGCTCCCAGAACTGCCGAAAGAGTGCGTACTCATTTGTATCGCGCCATGTCGCAATCTCGCCGAGCTCCGCGTACACATACGCGAGGATTGGGTGCCTACGGAGGGGCTCGATGACGAAGTTCGGTACTCGGCGCCAATCGATCTTACGTAGACTGAAGAACTCACGAATTTGCCGCGGCGTGAACTCACCGACTGGCAGCAAGACAGTCTCCTCACGCTTGGAATCCGCGATGTGGATCGCCGCCGTAGCGTCAGCGGTGAATGCCAACCGAATCCGCCACTTCCTCCACGGTTCGGCCATCAGTTCGGCGGCATAGCCGGCATCGGCCGTGACATCGAGGCAGACCGTCAACCATGTTTCATCGCCGCCGAGCTTGATTGTTTCGGCACGTCTTGCAATCGCGTCCAGTGGTAACGGCTGGTCGTTCCGCAGGATCTTCCGCCACACCTCGTCAGCCGCATCCACAAGGGGATCGATGACATAACGACGCGGACTCCAGAAGACGACTGCTCCATTCTCTGCCGCTGCGTCGGCAATTTGCCCGAGGAGACTTGTCTTGCCGCTCCCGCTCTCGCCGACGATGCAAAGCACGCTCTGCTCGCGTGGCCAGACGATCGAACGGCGGACGTGGGTTCTGCGCTGGTAAGTAGTCTTTGCCAGTTGCTCATCGAGCCGTTCCCGGATCCGAGGACCGGCAAAAGGCAAGAGTGCGAGGGACGTTGGCGAAAGTCCTCCAGCCCGAAGAAGTTCATCAACGGTGAACTTTCGATTCCCTTCCCGGCCCCAACGAACCAACACGCCGATCAGCGTGTCGATCGCCTGCTGTAGCTTCTCATAATGCTCGACTGACCCGAGGAGCAAAGTCGTTACCTGCTCCTGAACCGCAGAGAACTCGACGGTCTTCACATCGAAATTGCTGAGAAGACGGTGCATGCGCACGAGGGTGTCGTCGGTGGGAGCTTCATCTCGTCCTTTCCTCGCGCGCTGAGCAACTTCGAGAAAGAACTCTCGCTCCGTCTGGGGGCGCCCAGGAAGAAATTCGTGTGGCGATTGATCGTCCAGCGACTCCAGTAGGACTGCGGGAGAGATCAGAGAGAGCTGCCGGAAGAAAGTCCGCGCCGTATCCCACGTTCCGCGTCCGCCTTCGGTGACGAGCCAGTACCGTGTTTCGATATCGGCGGTGCCGGGCACCGCTCGAGAAAGGTCGGGCAAGACTTTGTCGATCACCTCGTTCAACGACCAGGGACGTCGACTACTTCGCGCTTTGTATTGGTAGACATCGCGCTGTTTCGGGCCGATTTCGATCAGATCCCCACCTGGAGGTTCCACGATCAGCACGATTGATTTCAGCCCCTGTCGTGGGTCCTGAACCGACACAGCTAGCGCACGGTCGAGACTGCTGAAGATCTGGTAGAGCAGCCCGTATTGCATGCCCGGACCGCCGGAGCGAGGAGGATTCACGAAGGTAATCTTAGGTGACTCGAGAGGAGCAGGGGAACGATCGGCCGGAAGCAATCCCTTCGCCCACTCGGTCATGCGTCAGCCGGAGGCTCCCCATAGGCGCGGATCGCAGTCACGCGACGAGACGCGGGATTAGATGTCATCTCGGATCGCATACATCCCATCCGCGATCGAATGAATCTCGTCTGGAGGACAGTGAAAGCGACGGGCGATGGGTCCCTTTTCGACGGGAGCACGGACCATCGTCTCTCGTACGCAAATCCGATCGCGGACGTTCTCGGCGCCTCGAGCGTCATCATCGCGACCATGAGAACCGGCTCGACAATCCGATCGTTCAGCGATACACGGCTCGAACCCACGGAATCAGGCAATTTCCTCACGAGTAAGGCCAAATCTGCGGATATCTCCCCTCTCGATCTCGGCGTAAAACCCTCGAAGTTGACCCACGTGATACTCAGATCCAGGATTGACACATATTGTGCGCCCCAAACGAATGAACGCATGCTGTTCGTGTATGTGTCCATGCAGAGCCAGGAGTGGCTGATACTTCTCGATGGCAGAACGTACAGCCACCGATCCCACATGCATCTCATCGGCCCCAATACTCATCGATGGTCTCAGGTCGGCATCTAAGCCAATCGCAAGATCTAGTTGCGTGCCATGCGGCGGCGCATGCAGGTTGAAGATACAACGGTCCATGTCGCCTACCTGATCTACGACTTCATCGATCCTGCTGGCGAGATCCTCCTCCGGGACATCGCGCGGACAGGTCCAAGGGGTCGTATTAGCGTACCCGACTGAAACGATCGACACACCATCGGCGAGCTCAAGCACACGACCCTCGGGACACTCCAGACGGTCTCCACTGTTAAGCACAGCGTCGATGTAAAAGGGATCATCATTGCCGGCGTTCATGATCATTCTCTTCGTGGAACCAGCCAACTTCTGATCGGCTAAGTCAACCCACTGCCGGAGGCGTGCGATCCGCGCCTCCCGCAATAACTCCTCCGCAAACGCATCACTCGCGTCAATCTGCCGCGCGGTATCGAGATCACATCGCCAGCCGTAGGCCCCAACCTCCGCTAACCGGACCTCCCAGCGCTGCACGTCCGCTTCGTCTCGGAATTCGTGCGTCGCACCAGCAAACTCGCTGCGCCATGCACCGTTCGCTATGCTCACGATCGGTACCAACCACTTGCCGGTGATGTCGCCACCGATGATTACGACATCAGCATGCTTGGAGCTGTTCATCGCCCGCAGACACTTGCGGAAGCACAGATCCGAGCCATGAATGTCAGTTGCGTAGAACAATCTCATCTACGACACATCCTTCAATAAAGCATCTCGCCGACGGCCACACCGACTGCATCGATCTCGTCGTACCAGCGCACGCGCTTTCCGAATAGCGCCCGCAACTGCCACGCCAGGGTCTTGGGCGCCGCTATCATCGCCTGCTGGAGCAGCGTGACACGACCACGAACTGCGCGCGCGTCGGCGAGCACGCTCAACCACGCAGGAGCGCTTTGAAGAATCAGCTCCAGGTTGGCTCCGACGGTCGTGTACAAACCCCAGGCAGATCCGCAGCAACTGGCAATTCTGGCGGCGATAATCGAGTGCTGCCTCTCGTCATCGGCAATCCCACACGCTCCGAGCAACATGATCATGTCGAACAGGTCCGCCTCGCTCGGTCTAGCAATCTGCAATTTCGACAACAACAAATCTGCGGTCGATATTGTTGGGTAACCGAGAGTTAGACGGTCTCGCAAATCGATCGTGTGCGAAAAGGCCAACACATCATAGTGCACATCGCATCGGACGGCGACTCTGCCTGCCCGAACGCGGTAGCAGAGGGAATAGCGCGCGCCAGGAATCGTCGCGATGTCTTGATCCAAGCGCCAGCCACGAGCCAGCATGAATGACTCGACGTCACTCTTTTCTGCAAATTTGCCGACTAAATCGATATCGCCTATGGGTTTCGGGCGTAGCATCACATACGCATCGCGTTGCGCTTCACATAGCGACCAACACGCCCCACTTCCGAAGAGCCGCAGCGTCAAGCCCGCAGCCGTGGCGTCAGCGACAAGGGCGACGGCTTTGGCCGGATCTACGCTTCCGCGCGAGCCGCTCGAGGCCAATTGGTCGGGCGCCTTCACGCCTGTGCCGCGCCCGGATGTACAGGTTTCGAGCTTGTGGTGCTTTCTTCAACGTCCGGCGGTAGTTCTTCATACAGGATCCGCGGATCGACGGCATCACTGCGCGTGGTCGCGACTCGGTACCAAATGAATCCAGCCGAGTAGACGACCGCCAGAAACAACCATGGCTTCCAGCCACTTACCCCGCTTATCCCAGGGTGCAATAGTGCGCTCAAAAGCACTATGGTGAACAAGATCGTGTTTCCAACACCAGCCGCTCTCAGCACTGACACGCGCCCGAAGATCATCGCACGCGCCGATGCGGGCGCTCGTTCGAACAACCGTCGGTTGCGGCTCGGGAAGACAACGGCGGCGATCCCTCCGATGAGGAAGCAGACGCTAAACAGCGCAATGTAGTTCAAAAACGTAAGCAGACCGAGAGCGTTGAGGATAAGACCTACTGCGCTTACCGCCAAGGTCACCGCCGTCGCGACGCTCGGAGCGGCGGCCTTGACCGTGACCTTAGTCAACGCGAACGGCGCCAGTCTATCCATTGCCCACGCAAACACCACCCGCACGCAGGCCTGCGTCATCACGAACAGTAGCAAGAAAAACCACAGCGCGAAGCCGATGCAGATCAAAAACTGCAGCGGTGTGTCGTCGGTCAGCATGGTCGCCTGGAGAAGCAAAGAGCCGCCGAGAGGGACCGGCGATTTGCCCTGTGCATTCAACAACGCGAGAGCATTGATGAAATCCTGGCCCGCTATCGCATAGTAGCGGCCAAGCACGATGAAATAGACGACGCTACCAACAAGCAGTGACCCGAGTATGCCTCGCACTTGCGAGCGCTCCGGTGAGCGCACTTCTCCGCCGACATATACAGAATACGTGAAACCAGCAAAAGCAAGATATGCGATCGGAAGTGCAAGGACACTAGCCGTCCACGTCCAGCCTCTGCCCAACACGAAACCCGACGCCGCTGCGTCATGCAGGATCATGTTGTACGCGTTTTGAATACCGGCATTCTGTATCATGAATGCGTTGAACCGACTAACGAACTCCGCGTGGTCGGTGCGCAGCACGAGCACCCCCATCATGACAGTGCTCGCCATTGCGATCCAAAACAGCGTATCCAGAAAGCGTCGCAGAAACGACATCCCGCGTACTGTGACACCGTAGACGATCGCAAGTACCACTAGACCACCCGCTATGTTCCAACCGGGCGTCGCCAACGCTGCCGCGAAGCTTTTCAGGTCCATTCCAGTCTGAAGCGAGAGAGCGGCGGCGCTGGTGCCCACCGCATCTCGCAAGAAAAGACTGGTGTAGAGCCCGATGCCCAGCACCTGCGACACGACGAAGCCGAAGCTCGCGGTGAAGCCAACCCACGGGTGCAACGACCTGCTGATGAAGACATAATCGCCGCCGCTGCGTGGCATGATAGCGGAAAACAGCCCATAGGTCAGACCGTTACAAATTGCGAGCAGAAGGCCGAGCGACAATACAATCCACAGATTGGCTTGCGGGTATAACCCCCCTAAGAGCGGCGGCGTGATGATCAATGACACGCCAATGGCGTAGGCCAAGATATTGAATATGAACACGTCGAGCGCGCGAAATTCGCGACGAAGACCTGACGAGGTTCGGGCGAAATGTGCCATTTGATGTCTTCCTCCTACTTCTTTTTGGCTGTGTCAACAAACGCCTTAATCATGTTGATAAACTTGCCGAACCATGCTTGCCCGGCGTCTTCCGACGCAGCGAAAATGCGATCGATCGAATCCTGCTTTAGGTCTTCGCGCGTAAAGCCCCACTTAGCCAAACGTCCGTCATCAAGCTCAAGCCATACGCCGCGTACGAGACCTTCGCTCGCCTCACTTCCAGGATTAAGAACCAATGTCTTCCCAACCGTCTCGTGCGACTGCATTGACGCGGCACAGTGCAGCGTTAACATCGGCTCAAAGTCTCGAATGATCCTACTGACTGCTGACGAGCCGTTGCTTTCTGACTCATAGGTCAGGCTTGTAGTCACTGGAAGACCGTGCGCGTCGAGACCCTTGCGAAGCGCCGCATACGATTCCGCTGGCGGCGAATAAAGTATCAATATGGACTTCCTGGGATCGGCAACCTGGCTCAGCAGCTCTCTCAGGCGAGCTTCAAGGGCATCTTCCGTGTCGTACATACGAGGCGGCCGTGGTGAACGATCGGCGACATTCCAGACGGTCTTACCGACTGATACCACGGTCAGGCCATCCGGCAACGCGATGACTTGCTCATCACATACCTCCAGGCAGCTGCCAAGAAGCGGCACGGAACAGTCCGGATCTGTTGGTCCGGGCACAACGAGCATGCGCGCATGCTCGTCTGTGTCGCGCAAACGGTCGGCCCGAACGGCCCATCCCCCCAGACGGGCGAGTTGATTCGCTTCGGTAACGAGGCAGTTGTCCGGGGCATTGCGATGGACGTACGCGCCGAACACCTGCTCGAGCTGCTCAATATAGGCCTCGGAGTCCGCGGCATCATGCAACTCTATTCTTTCGCCACGAAACTGAATAATATGGCTACCGTTGTCAGAGTCGTGATTCGTAGCAGGCTCGATCCCGCAGAGATCACCGGCCAATAGAACGAAATCCGGCCGTTTCAGCGTCCGCTCGTCGTGGCAGGCAACGTTGAGTACCTTCTGGAAGACTGACGTCGAACCAGAAGCCCCCGCGACGAACCAAAGGCGCACGTATGACATATTGCTATTACTTTGGTAACTGATGCGATCGCGAGTGCCAGTCGGCCGCGAAGGTCGTGTATACAACTAGGTCACGATATTCGCCGTGCATGAATTCGTACTGACGGCGAATCCCTTCCTCGGTAAAACCTAGACGTTCCGGTACGGCACGGCTGCGGAGGTTAGCGATGGCACATCGCACCTCGATACGGTTAAGCGACCACTCCGAGAATGCGTGCGTTACGGCTGCTCCCACCGCTTTACTAATCAATCCGCGACCCTGATGCTCTGCCGCGATCCAGTAGCCAAGCGACGTCTTGCGGTTCGGCCAATCGATCGAGTGAAATCCAACTCCACCGATGGGCTGTGACGCTACAAAAAGGCCGGCGTGAAACCCTAGCCCGCCAGCGAATTGCTGAAGAGCCGTGGAGATGAACGCTCTTACGTCTTCAACGCCGCGCGTTGAATCAGCCCACGTGAGCCATGGCTTGAGGTGGTCGCGGTTCGCGGCAATACACCGGAACAGATCAGCAGCGTGATGAAGTTCTAGCAGCCGGACATCGACGTCCGCCTCCAAGGAGTGCCGAAACATTTAGTTGCTACCTCCGCAAAACCGCACAGCTTCGCGTAGGCGCTTATGCAGCGAGACCCTACGCCAGAGCGTCTGAAGCCTTCGAAAGTGTTTCCTGTATTACCGCGTCAGTGTGTGCCACCGAAACAAACCACGCTTCCATGGGGCTCGGAGGAAGGAGCACACCGCGGTCGAACATTCGGCGGAAGAACCACGCGTACTTCTCCCGATCAGCTGCAAGTGCGTGTGTGTAATTGGTGACGCCTTCAACGCCGAAGAACACAGATAACATTGAACCAACCCGCTGAACGATTGCGCGAATACCGCGTGAAGCTAGGACTTGACTGAGGCCATCTGCCAATGTTGCGGCACGTCGTTCGAGAGATAGATAGGTTGCCCAGTCAAGTTTGGACAATGTAGCGATCGCTGCGGCTGTCGTCAGCGGATTTCCACAAAATGTCCCACCCTGATATACATCGCCTTCCGGAGCAAGAAGGTCCATAAGCGATGCCGGGCCTCCATACGCGCCTATTGGAAGGCCTCCACCAAGCGTCTTTCCAAACACGGTAATGTCCGGCGCTACACCAAAGGTGCCTTGTGCGCCGCTCGGCCCCAGTCGAAAACCTGTGACGACCTCGTCGAAGATGAGCAATGAGCCATACTTCGTACAAAGAATGCGCAATTCCTCGAGGAACCCGGCGGCGGGCGGGACGACACCCATGTTAGCGGCCACGGGTTCGACGATGACCGCTGCGATTGAGCGACCGTTATCCTCGAAGAACCGGCGAAGACCCGAGATGTCGTTGAAGGGCAATACGTGGGTGACGGTTCCACCTGCTGTCGCCTCACGAGAACGGCACCCACCGCGCCGATCCCCTCCAGTGTTGACGAGCAGATCGTCCACGTTGCCGTGGTAACACCCGGCGAACTTCAGAAGCTGGATCCGACCAGTTGCCGCACGTGCTAGACGTATGGCGCTGAGAACCGCTTCCGTACCTGTATTCACCAGACGGAGCTTTTCCACCGATGGGACGCGAGCGGTGACTGCGGCAGCTACCGAAAGTTCTCCGCGAGAGGGCAGACCAAAGCTGGTCCCGTTGCGAACAGCCGACACGATGGCGTCCGTTACGACTGGATCAGCATGTCCGAGCAACATCACGCCCCAGGAACACACGTAGTCGATGTAACGGTTTCCATCGGCGTCGGTTAGATAACATCCGAGCGCCCCGTCGACGAAACATGGCGTACCACCAACGTGACGGAACGACCTTCCGGGTGAGTTAACACCGCCCGGTATCACTTTGCAGCTCTCGTCGAATAGCCGTTTCGACTCGGAGTTGCGACCTTCGGACATCAAATCTTCCGCGAGCTGGCGCGATTCTGAGGTCGCGTGACTAGGCATATCTCACCTTCCGGACGTGCCAAAAGTGGTGAATGAGTTGCTTTGATCCTAGAGTTTCAGTCATTCTATCTCAAATCCCTTGTGCTCGGGCGCGACATCCAATTCGCTCCAAGTGTTTTCACGACCATGCGACCATCTTCGGCTGTCCGCGGAGCGCATGGTTGGGCCGGTCAAGCTTTGGTCGACGGAGCCAAGTGTTCATCGCCGCGCGAGGCGCTGCGACGCTGGACGCGCAACCAGATGCGAGAAGTAGAACTCGCCGTGACAAGGAGCATCGGCGACTGGTGCTCGGCGGGGATAACGGCCAGCCGTCATGGCACACGGTCATCGGGTCGATATTTAAGCCCGGTTGCGGCCCATGGATTCGGACGTTCTGGATCAAAACGATCGTCAACAACAAGATGTCGAGGGAGAGGGTCGGTGCTTTGCTCATATTCCGTGCGGAATGCGGCGCCAATTGAATTCAGCGCGGTGTCGAGAGTCGTAATGTACGACGCTCTGATTGCACCCTCGAGCGGATTTAGAACCGGTCCTGCATGAAATTCGGGCCGGCCAGAATAAAGAATGGCATCACCGCCATCTATCCTGACTCCTCGGAGGGACTCGGTCACTCGGATTGGGTCATAGATCCATTCACAACGATGTAGCACTTCGAGTTCGGAAGCGTCCAAGACGAACACGACACAGTTCAACAATGCTCGTGCCGGGCAAGCGTTGAGGTAAATGATTTTATCCGGGTAGATTCGCGCTGCGTTCTGCTCGAAGTAAAACGCAGAATTAGGCATGGCGACATTCCAGGATCTTCGCCAGCCTGCAACATGACATGTGGCTAACGGGCGGTCATACCTGCGCCGTATAAATGAGCCAATACTCTCGCGCAACAACAGCGCACCATATCCTACGACAGCTGTCTGTCCGCCGCGAAGACGGATAACCTTGTCACCCATCGCAGCCTAGTATGCAGCAGCTGGCAGCTTGAAGGATGCCGGAAACAACCCGGCGAGCGGGTTCGACGGTTGAGATGCCGCGCAAGGTCGAGCCTTCAAAGACGTGCACGCGCCTCCCGCACGGGAGTAAGTGGCGAACCTGACCGTCCGGATGACTTCGCATCTGGGGGAGCTGCGAGGCGCCTTATGTCATCAGCATGCGTCCAGCCCTTATCGGCTGCTCACGCTGCCGCACCTTCAATCTGGTCCCAGCGCTGGTCCTTGAGTCGTTGCCACGCGCGCAACAGGTGCTCCCGCTTCAAGTGCTCCTTCTTGCGGGGGCTCCACTCCTGCACCGCGGCGACGGCAACGGAGGCATCGGTGCGCGCCGCAGGATTCGCGCGCATCACCCAGTGGATGGTGCTGAGCAACTCCAGGCCGTACGGATCTTCGAAACCGTCGATGAGTGCTGCAACGCGATCCATCCGGGCGCGCGTCTCCGCGTCTTCGCGGATGAACGCGGTCGCTTCCTCGATCGCGCCCGGCAGAAGGTGGATCGGCTTGGTCGGGCTATCCTTCCCGTCGCCGTATCCTCGCGTGTAGTGCGTGTCGAGCTTGATCAGCACCTGACGCAGGTTCGACGCGTATGGCCCGTACGGCTTGGCCTCGTACTTCAGCTTGAGCGGCTGTCCCGCTTCCTGGAGGAAGTACATCAGCTTGTGCAGCTCGAGCAGCGTCACGACGGGATCGAGTAACCCCTTGAGATAGCGATCCATCAGCACGATCAGGGCTGCCCGGCCGAGGGTCATCTTCGGACGCTCCGTCCGGTTTGGCATTGCCTGCGCGTCCGGCGCTCCGCTCGGCGGGTAGAGCAGCACGCGCACGTCCGGCAGTTCCCCCAGTGCCGACTCGATGCGAGGGCGAACCTCGCCCCAGTCGAGGCCGCCGTTGCCACAGCCGAGCGGGGGGATGGCGATCGAGCGGATCCCGAGCCGCCGGATCGTCGCAACGAGATCGGCCAGACCCGCTTCGATGTCTTGCATGCGGCTTCTGGTGCGCCAGTGACCTTTGGTCGGGAAGTTGATGATCCAGCGCGGGCCGCCGGCGAGACCACCGATGTCGAACACGTGCATCCGGCCGAGGCGGACTTCGCCGGCCTTGCACGCCGCTTCGTACGCGGCAAACATGCGCGGATACGCCTGTTTGAACTGCAGGGCGATCCCTCGGCCCATGATGCCGGCGGTGTTGACCGTGTTCACGAGCGCGTCGACGGGCGCTTCCAGCAGATTGCCCTTCGTGGTCTCGATCATCGCCATGATTCTAGTAGTACCAAGCGTTCTGCACGGAGATTTTCGGCTGATGATTCTCCGTCCGGATCAGAGCTTGGAGCTCTCGCGCCACGTCGGTGTTGTGGCAACCGATCTCATAGAAGCCGGACCATGGGAAGAAGTCGGCGACGAGGAGCTCCGCCTGTTTCTGATGCCTCTTCTCGCTCCAGTACCAGGCCCCGATTGCCTCCCAATCGAGGTTTCTGATCGCGTCGAGCGAGGACTCGAAGACCGTGTGCATCGCGCCGGCGTTGCCGTCTGCGACGGCCCATGCGCCGCCGAGGCTGAGCGCGAATCGCACCGTGCTGACGAGGTGGACGATGGTTCGCTGACAGCCAGGCGGGCGCCCCGTGTTGCCGATGTTGATCGTGTAGAGCATCGGCGAGCGCGGACAGAAATAGAACGGGACGAACTCCCCGACGAAACGATTGCCCGCGCAGGGAATGGTGATCTGTTGCAGTCGCCGTTTCTTGATGTGGTCATACCCGATGACGGTCGGATCGCGCTCCGACATGATCTTGTCGGAATGGAGCCCACCGTCGGCAAGAATGCCGGGCAGGTTCTCCACATCGGTGATGTGGTAGATCAGCCTCTCTTCAGGGTGTAGACCGGCCATCGGCGCAGGCGGGATTCTGACATCCGGCCGCGGATGAGTCACGAGATGGGCGGCCGGATCGAGGTCGCGCCGTCAGGTCCGCCGCGTGGCAGAGCGCTTGGTACGAGTTGTTGCCGCCGATGAAACCCGCGCAACGTTCCGCTCGAAAAAACCCCGGCGTGTGGTGGGTACCAGACACCGGGGGGGGGTGAACGGGATGCGCCCCGTAGAGCCGCCCTACGTCATGCTAGCATCGACACCGCCCGTACCCTCACGAGACGACTCAGATGACGCGGTTGGACGACGCCAAGGCCCGGCGCAAATTCGAAGTGTTCGTGGAGGAGATTCTGGCCTCCCCAGCGAATGCTGTCCGCCAGCACCTCGCCGAGTTGAGCGTTCCCGACCCGTTCCGGCTTCGAATGAAGGTTCTGTACTCGCGCGATCCCGTGTCCGAGGTGTTCGCCAGACAGAAGAAACTCGGAAACGTGGTCGAGCGTAACCCTCACTCGTTCAGGCTCGATCTCACCGTTGGACGTTCACCCTCGCGACGAGTGCGCCTGCCCTTCGCCATCCTCGGTGCGGGGCGGCCGAACATGTTCGTGGCAGTGGCCGTGTGCTTGCGCGATGACTGGCAGGCGTTCGTTCGGTTTCTCGATGCTCGCTACCCACAGCTCGTCCCCTTGTATCTGTCGCAGCGAGAGTTGATCCGGTCGATCAAAACACTCCGGCACAGTACGCCGGATCTCGATCTGCGGGTGCGCGAAATGTCCGCCAGTGAGAACATCGAGACCGACGCCGGCAAGCGGAAACGCTCGGTGCGCGAATGGACGGATGAAGATCTCGACAATCTTCTGGTTCATGTCGAGGATCGGCGCCAGACGATCAACAGCCTTCGGTTCGACTTCCACCGCCGGATCAACGACAAAGTGGATGTGATCCCGACGCTTTCCTGCAAGGTCACGCGCAGCGCGGTCGTCGAGATTTCCGGCAAGTTCAACGTCGCCTGGGACACGGTGATCGCGGACGTGGTCGCGGCCGGAGCGGAGAAGCTGAAGTTCCTTTCGAATCGCGGGCTGCGGGATCGCAATTACTCGCCGGCCCCTCTCTCGATCCACTTCAAGCGTCAGGTGTTCGACGATCTCGCCGAGGTCCGGCGGTTCGTGGACGTCATGCGCAAGTATCCGCACTCGGCGTACGCGATCGAGCACGGGAACCCGTACGCGCATCTGCAGCTCTCGGACCGCTATGACGGATCATCGTTCGAGCTGTGGGCAGTAACGTCCGATGACATTCTGGTGGTGCCGCGATTGCGAGCCACCGAGGCAGCGCTCGAGCGTTTGATTCACTACCTCTACGATGAGTTCCGCGAGGGGGAAGTCACGGATGCCGGAGCTGCCTGAAGACGAACAGAAACGGGTTCGCGACGCCCACGAAGACTACCAATCCACGGTTCACGCAATGCTGGCCTTCTCCGCGTTTGTCGTCCATGACGCGAAAGATCAGAGGCCGAATAGCCACTTCGGCTTCGGCCGCCGCATGACGACTTCTAAGATGAACGCGGTGAAGCCGTCGAGTGAGGTCACACCCGACATCGTGGCGCAAAAGAGCGGGACATACGGCGTCGCGGAAGTCAAGCGGTCGCTTCCGAGCGACCGCACCAAATGGCAGTCGCACGTGGCTCAGGTCAGGAAATACGACGACGACCTCACCGGCTGGTGGACGGACGACGAGCGGATCGGCGAGGCCGACACGGCGCTCCTTCTGCATCAGAGCCGCAGCCGTGCGTTCATCGCCGTCCTCGAGGAGGAGCGTGCGAAAGATCCGAAGGCGGTTGGAGCACGAACGTCGGTCATTGAGTTCAATCGGTCCGATGAGCGCCAGGTGAATTACTTCTTCCGGCTCGAGTGGGGAGACGTGATCGACCGGCTGTACGCGCTTCCCGATGCGCCAACGAGCATCAACACCGATGCAGCCGTCGAACGTCTGGATCGTTCCGATCACACGGGATGCTGCCGAGCTGCAGGCCGAGACGCTTCCGGGAGTGAAGGAGGTGGACGGCTTGGCGCTATCGCATCTGGCCGTCGACAACCGGGGAGGCGACGGCTTCACGCTGTTCGCCAACTACAAGGAAGCTCACGTATCGGAAGAGACGCGCGGCACGAACATCTTCGGCGAGCCGCCGGAGGATGTGGCGGAGCATTACAACGGAATGATCATCGAGCCCGTGTGCGAAGGCATGGTGATGCGATATGAACGCCGCGGGGGCCGGACTTCGGTTCGCGCCTTCAGGCGGGCCTATGACCACACCCGTCCGTCCCTCGGGCATACCTGGCTACCGATCAACATCGAGCTCTCGGCAGACCGCCGCTCCATCTTCTGCAGCTTCTCCGGATTCCAGCCACGGCTTCTGCCCAGGCACATCGCGGACGCGTATCCCGGGCGCGCGGTACGAGCAGCGAACCAACGCTACGTACCCGCACTTCTGATGCGGATGTCCGCAGACACGCTCGAGCCGGAGTACGACGACACGCGCGGCTATATGAGCTACGCCGAGCCGGTTGCCGACGCGGTCGTGGGCGGAGACACGCAGTACGCATGCACGTTTTCTCCGGAAATCGGTCTTCGGATCTATCGCGCGGACAATCTCAATCACATGGTCGCCACCGCAGTATCCGCAGAACTGCACCACTGGCAGGACTCGCACTTCCGGCCGGACCCGGCACACATGGTGTTCGTGCCGTGATGGTGTTCTCGGCCGCTGTGATCGACCAAATGGTCGCCGCCGCCTCGCGCGCTTTGCCGCGCGAGGCGGTCGGCTTTCTCGCGGGGAATGGCGATTCCGCGGAATCGTTCGTGTCGCTCGAACACATCGGGGACGACCGCCACTTTCTCGTGCCTCCGCAATCGCAGTTTCTTGCGGAACGGGAAATCCGGCTGCGAAACCAGAAGGTACTGGCGGTATTCCACTCACACCCCGACGGGGGAACAGGCCTCTCCCCTGAAGATGTCGCCTTTGCAGCTCGTCAGCCGTGGCTGCAGGTCGTCCTGGCATTTCCGTCCCACGACCCGTCCGCGTATTGCCTCGGTGTGTGGCAGGTGCAAGCGCGAACGATCCTCCCGGTCGAATGGACGGTGTCGGCTTCTCCAGAGGCCGTTACCAGAGCAAGCATTCCGCCGCCGCCTTGAATTGAAGCACCGGGGGAAAGAGCTCGCCATTTCCACGTCGAGCCACCCGTCGCGCTGCCAGTAATCAAGCATCTACTTGACCACGTAGAAGAGCTGAGTTGGCGAAGGAGGAACATCCTGGTTCTGCGGTCGCCGCATAGCGATTTTGGAGTGCGGCAGCCGCCGCAGCTGCCGCTTTTCTCTCTTCGAGCGCTGGCTATCCCCCGCCTACCGCGCCTTTGTTTCGGCTCTGCCGCACTGTGTCAGCCGTGCCGCTACCGCAATACCCAGCGCGGAACGAGGTCCACATCTGCGCGCTGTGTCCACCGAGCAGGCCGGCTTTCAGCGCCCAAAAGTAGTCACGGATCGCCCAGAGTTTCGTGGGCTGGTCGCGCGCCGAGGTCGAACGGCAAGCCTCGGCGGAGGGGGTGCTGTTACGCGGCGGCGTGGTGCAGTGAACTGCCGCGGCAGCCTGGCTCATGGACTCATGGCCACTCCGCTTCCTCTTCGAAGCACTCGGCTGTGACGGAACGCTGCTCCCGCAGGGTCTCACTGGAGCCGCGGTTCAGGGAACCGAATCAGGGTGTTTTCGGTTAGTGGCACCAGATGAAACGAAAGAAACCTAAGGCGAACCGACCACCCGATGACCTCCTCCGTTGGGGGCCAGTCGAGATCGCCCGTTTCGGCCGAACGACGTACGCGCGAAACGTCATGACGCCCGACGAGTTTCAGGCACACATGGTGCAGCTCGCGAAACAGGTTCCCGCAGTAGCAGCGGAAATCGACAAGCACGTCGCACGGATCGCTGAGATCGTTCGCGCGACGCAGCCCCTCGAGCTGCTTCTCCGGGCGTGGTGGGCGTTCGCGGTTCAGCATATCGGGCTGACGGCGGAAAGTCAGATGACCGATGGGCACGTACTCGCGACGAGGATGATCGACTACATCCAGAGCGTCATCGCCTCCGTGACGCCCAACGCCGAGCAGTCCGAACCTTCAGAATCCATCCAGGAGGAGCTGAGGAAGAACGTCAAGAACCTATTTCAGCTCGTCAACGGACCGTATTTCGCAGCGCGGACGGCCGAACGGCAGCTCTCTGACCCTGCGTTCGACGAGAAGCACGAGGAGCTCTACTCGAAGGCGCAGATGTACTGGACGACCGTTCGCGGCGATCGGTATCCAGTCCATCTCATCGAACAGCTCCGCGACTTTCTCACGCCTCAGGACGCGATCCTGCGCGAGACGTTCGGTGTCTCGGCGGAAGACATCGTCACGAACGTGGAGAAAATCGAGCACAGTCTCACCCTCGGAGCGACGGAGGCGGCCGCCGACCTCAAAGTCTTCCAAAAAGATCTGCTGGATGCGATGTCCGAGGAACTGGAGACGAGCGGACGTGAGTTCCGCGATGCGAAGGAACTCGGCGACTACACCACCGAAAAGCGAGGCTGGATCAGGCGCCGTGAGGATGTCCTTGGCCGAATGTTCCAGTTTGGCCTCTTCGATCTCCAGAAGATCACGACTCTGCCCGAGACCTTCCTCCGCGAGCTGGCGTGGCAGCCGGGCGAAGAGCAGACGTTCTTCGCCCCGGGCGATCTGCAGGGTTGGCCCCTCCGCATCTGGCCCGTTCACCTCCGCCCATTCTTGAACGTCGGCGGCCGGTACTACTGCTTTGACATCTTCGCGGTACGCGACCACATCTACCGCATCATCTCCCGCGCCGTTTTCCGTCTGCGGCCCGATCTGAAGCAGCGGTGGTTGGACGCGCAGAAAGACGCGTCCGAGGCGACAGCTATCTCGCTCGTCTCCAAGCTCCTCGGCGGTGCGCCGTCGTACTCCCCGGCGTACTACCAGTGGCCGGCGACGAAGAGCCCGACGAAGAACTGGTGCGAATGCGACGGCGTTGTCGTCGCGGAGGTTGACGAGCATCTGTTCGTGGTCGAGGTGAAAGGCGGCGCTTTCACCTATACCGCACCCGCCGACGACTTTCCGGCGCACATCGCTTCCGCGCAAGCATTGATCGACGCGCCGCTGAGCCAGGGACGCCGCTTCCTCGAGTATCTGAACAGCGCCGACGAAGCGCCGATCGCCGACGCTGAGCACCGCGAGTTGGCGCGACTTCGCCGCGACCGCTACGAGGTCATCACACTCTGCGGTGTCACCCTTGATCCCCTCAGCGAACTTGCGGCGCAGGCCGAACATTTGAAGCCGCTTGGGATCGACGTCGGAGCGGAGCCGGTGTGGGCGGTGTCGCTCGACGATCTGCGCGTTCTGCGCGACCTCCTCCCGAACCCGCTCGTTTTCCTCCACTACCTCAAGCAGCGACGGCGAGCGGTCGCGTCATCGGTCATCAAGATCGACGACGAGCTCGATCACCTTGCGCTTTACTTCACACACAACAATTACCTTCAGACCGCCGAAGGCATCGGTGGAACACAACCGCCGCTCTGGAACGCCTACAAGGAGCCGATCGACCGGTACTACCACGATCTCCTCACCGATCCCGCGACGGCCGTCATGCCCGGCCAGAAGATGCCGCGGGTCATACGAGAGATCCTCGACGTGCTTGCGGCCCAGCCGAAGCATCGGCGCTTCGACGTCGCCACCACACTCCTCGATCTCGACTCGAAGGGACGCAGCCAGCTCGCGATGATGATCGAGAACTCACTGGCTCGGCAGGTTGCAACGCGGCGCGCCCAGCCGTCGTCGGCGTATGGGGCGTCGTCCATCACAATCTTCTGCTGGCAACACGATGTTCTGCCACGCAACGCCTCATACGCACGCGAGCTCACCCTCGGCGTTGCCGCTCTCGCCGGGGAAGAGAGCCGGCTTCTCATCGAGCTGACATTCGCCAGCAACGAATCGTTGCTCGATGTCAGCTTTGAATGGCTGCGCCCCGACAGCATCTCGCCGGAAGATCGCCCCCGGATTGATGAGTTGGCACGCGCCATCTACGAGCGTCGGACGACGAGGCGCGAGGAGAAGGTCGGGCGCAATGATCCTTGCCCTTGCGGAAGCGAGAAGAAGTACAAGAAGTGCCATCTCGGCCGCGACATCTGATTCGGGAAGCGTGAAGGTGCCGCACGACAGATAGACGCGATGGCATGGCTGTCGATCACGAATCATGCGTCGCTTTCGGCCAGCAGGAGCTTCTCGAACTTCGACACAGTGTCGTCGTGTCGCTCCGCGATGAGATGCGAGTAGCGGTCGAGCGTGATCACGATGGACGCGTGCCCGAGCTGTTCGCTGACGAACTTCAAGTTTGCTCCCTCGTTGATCATGATCGAGGCATAGGTGTGCCGGAGGTCGTGCAGACGAATGTGCCGCTCGATTCCGGCCGCAACTAGCGTCGGCTCGAACACCCGCTTCACGAGGTTGTCCGGATCGAGAAGCGAGCCGCTTTTCGTCGTGAACACGAAGAGACTACGCCCGCCGGTCCGAAGCTTGTGCTGTTTGAGCATCTTCAGGAGAAAGGCTCCCACCTGAATGGAGCGGCGCGACTTCTCGGTCTTCGGCGTCTGAATCTGACCCGATGAGAGCGACCGCCGTACCCGGATTACGTTCGCCTTGAAGTCGATGTCGTCCCACTGCAACGCCAGAAACTCGCCGCGACGCATTCCGGTCATGACGGCCGTCGTGAAGAGGCAGCGCATGTCTTCGTCGGTGAATGCCGCGACGAACGAACGCACCTCTTCCGGACGAAGGAAGTCCATCTCCCGCCGCTCGGCGCGCGCGAGCTTGACTCCCGTGCAAGGGTTCTTCACCAAAAGCTCCGTCACGACGGCGAAGTTGAAGATGCTGCTCAACAGTCGTTTTGCGTTGATGAGCGTCTTGTTGCTCAGGGGCCGGTCGGTTTTCTCGGAGGTTCCATCCTGTTTCTGCTTGAAGAAGCGGCGAATGTCTTCCGCCGTGATGCGGTCCATCCGCTGATCGCCGAACGCCGGGATGAAATGACGCTCGATCATCGATTCGTAGCCCTCTCGGGTGCTCGGCTTGAGCTGCTGCGTTTCGACGTGGTCGCGTCGCCAGATCAGGATGAAGTCTCGGAACTTCACGGGCCCGGAGTTCCGAACGAAGCCGCGGTCGGCTTCGTACAGCCGCTGCGTGAGTAAGCGCTTTGCCTGCTCCATCGTGCTTCCGCCGACCTCTTCCTTCTTCCGTCCGGCGACGGAGTAGACGATGTAGTACTTGTCGCCACGTTGCCTGATGTGGCCGCGGGTGCGTTTCTTCGACTTCTTTGCTTGCGGAACGGCAGTCGTTTCGCTCATCTATTCTTTCCCTCTCGGTGGCAAATGCGGTGGCACATGTCGCCTTTAGTATACGTCCATGAACAGCTGTTCAACAACTTAAGCATCACTGTGGCGTCGAAGACCGTCAGGCTGATCACCCAACGGTCACCGGTGAGCTACGTCGCAGCCAGGTCGGCGCTCCGGACCAGACGGAGCGGTCCGAACACTGGTTCAGTCCGGTGCTTTCGCTACAGCGTCTCGGCAATCTCCGCCCAAGCTCGCGACGCCGCTCCGACGTCGAGAAACTCCGACGCGTAATCCAGCGCCAGGAGATCGGGAGGTAGGCGAGGGTGATGCTTGTGCACTCGAAGGGTCCGCGCGTGCCGCGCCAAAGCCACGAGCGGTGTGTCATCGGACCTCAGCGCGGGTAAGAGCTCCTTCAGCCGCGTCACAGCACACTTCCGGATTCGCAGCGTCAGCGCCGACTTCTTCACACTGAGACCCCGAGCGACGAGCTGAAGGCGCATGGTGTTCATCGCGCGGTCGCCCATCCAAGGCAAGAGGATGGCATCCGCTCCGGCAGGGAGTATTCGCTGCGTGACAAGGCCCAGATCCGAAAAGCACTCGCGCCCCTCCTGCAGCAGCCGCACGGCACCCTCGTCCAAATACGACGGTGTCGCGTCCGACATGTAGATCCGCAACATCTCCCGACGCACCTCGTCGTGGACCATGATCGTGCCGCCCAGAAACTGCGCAGCTTCCGGCTCGTTGGATGGCTCCAGATGGATCTTCTTTCGCGCGTCGTCGATCTTACGAACACGCCAGCGACGTGCTGCAAACGTAAGACTCTCGCCCATGTCGATCGCATCCGTCAGCGGCAGCGTTCCGAGTAGGCGATCCTCGGCAAACACTGAGTAATCGACAGAACTGGCGAACGCGGCGAAGAATGACTGTCCTGAGACGAGCTTTTCGCCCCGCCCGCCGAGCACCAGAAGACCGCTCTCGCAGCGGTAGAGAACATCGGTTTCGATGAGATGACGAATCAAATGCCCGCACTGCTCATCCGTTGTACGTGCGAACGGCCCTCCGGCGGAGCAGACCGTGACGAACACCTCTTCTTCCGTCAATCCGCTCATTTGAGCGACGAGAGATAGGATCTGCTGAACAAGTGTGGACAGATGCAGCGCGGAAGAGACAGGCGGCTCGTACCAGCGCCGGTTCATCAACTCAATGGCTGCAAGTGTCTGTACCAGCTCACCGCACAGACGGTCTTCCAGCGCGGCGGTTTCGGTAAGGACAGGCGCGATGATGAAGGTGTCCAGCACCGGCGGTTCCCCGCGTCTGCCGGAACGACCCAGCCGCTGCTGAAGGCTTGCGACGGAGGGCGGGGCTCCGATCTGCACAACGCGCTCGATACTACCGATGTCAATTCCCAACTCCAGCGTGGAGGACGCCACAACCGTCGTACTCTCAGACGAGTGTTTCAGCACGCGCTCCACATCCTCGCGATGCTGGCGCGAAAGACTCCCGTGGTGCGCCTCGAACTCGAGCCTTACACCTTCGATGCTGCAAAGCTCCCGGAGTGCGTCCGCATAGCTCTCGACATCCGCGCGTCGGTTTGCAAACACGAGATTATTCGTACCGCGAAGGTTGCTATACATCCACTGCACAACCTCCGTTTCGCCATCCCCATCGTCGGCGATGCCATGCACGGTTTTCATCGTCGATGGACTATCGCTGTCGGTGATGATTGTGACCGCAGCGCCAGCGCCCGGCCGGAGAAACTCCGCCACCGCCGGAAGGTCGCCAGCAGTTGCGCTCAAGCCGATCCGCTGAACGCGGCGGCCACAGGCGCGCTCGATTCGATTCAAGAGCGACTGTACCTGTGCACCTCGCTCCGATCCGGCAAACGCGTGAACCTCGTCGACGACCACGAAACTGAGACCTCCGAAAAGCTCCTGGATCCGAGCCCCACGGATGACCATCATGGCCTCGAGCGATTCCGGAGTGATGAGCAGGATGCCGTTCGGCTGGCGGAGAAACTTGTCCTTACGCGACTGGGCGATCTCCCCATGCCAGGGCATTACCTGAATGCCTGATCTGCTAAAGAGATCTTCAGCGCGCGGGAACTGATCGTTGATCAAGGCCTTCAACGGCGCGATGTACAGACATCCCACCCCCGGCCGGCCCTGTTCGATCAGGCGCGAGGCTATTGGGAGTAGCGCCGCTTCCGTCTTTCCGCTCGCCGTCGGCGCGGCGATCACAACGTCGCTTGCCGTTCGAAGAACGACTGGAACTGCTTCGGCTTGAATCCTGCGGAGAGCCGTCCACTCCTCTTTCGCGATCCACGTCCGCACATCGGGGTGCAGCAGTTCGTACGCGCTGACGGCGGTTGCCTGCTCGACCACCATTACGCCGCTACCTTTCCGCCGATCAGGGTCCGCCACTGCACATCCGGGTGCTGTTGAATCATGTCGAGCAACTGCACGAACTCCTTCACCACATCGCGCGTTCGCTTCAGCAACTCGCTGCCGAGCTTTCTGAACTGTGTCTCCAGGAAGAACGTGACATCCTCGCTCGTCAAGGAGTACCGGCCCTCGTCACCGTATGCGTAGACGTTCTGCACCTGCAACAGAAGTACTTTCAGTTCGTTGTTCGTCAGAGGTGACAGAAACACTGTCGGTGCGGCGAAGTCAGCGTACTGAGACGACGCAAGCGGATTTGCAGCGATGCGCGTCTTGAGCGCGTCAACGCTATGGAGCCCTTTCTTCGCATCGATCAGATCCGGAGTTCCGGCGAACACGAAGCCGAGACCGGTCACGGCGTGCTGGAGCAGGTCATTGATGATCGTCAGAACCATTTCGAAGTTCCGCTGGCGCGCGCCCGGGTTGGCGATCCCGCAGAGAGCTGCGGCTTCGTCCACGAATACGACGAGGCCGCTGTACCCAGCGATGCGACAGAATGCTGCAAGCATCTTCACGAAGCCGTATACATTCGCGTCGTTCGGAATCGTTCGGACGTCGAGTGCCTTCTTCGCATCCGTCTTGGTGGCAAACTCACCGCGAAGCCATCGCACCACAGCCATCTTCATTTCGTCATCACCGGCGAGGTGGGCACGCCGATAGGTGCGGAGGACGTCTCGAAGATCGAAACCACCAACTAAGCCGACGAGCGGCTCAAGAAATGATTGAATCACGTCGTCTACCGTTCGCCCGCCCTTCGTCGCCTCCTCCTCTGCACAGACGATGAAGCGTTCGAGAACTGTCGGCAGTGCATTTCCTTCCGGCTGTGACTTGATGGCGAGATTTGAAGTGAGTCGGCGGTAGAACTCAAGCGCTTCCCCACCCTTCCCATACAGACGGCACCGTGCGCCGAGATCTACCTTCGTAGTTACGAGGTTCAGCTTGTCGCGTGCGATGCTCGAAAGCATCTGAATCGATTCCGTCTTGCCGACGCCGACCGAGCCGAGAAGAACCTTGTATGCGCTGCCGCCATCGGCGACGGTCTGTAAATCGGAGGTGAGGGCACGGAGCTCCTTCTCACGTCCTACGTGGATGTAATGCAGTCCGACGGCGGGCACTACGCCGCTGCGAAGCGAGGCGATCACGCCATCGCGGGTTTTCGGTCGGATTGAGGGGACTGTCTGGGTCAAGCGCTGGGCTCCTTTTCGATGATCATGCTGAGAGTGGATAGGTCGAGATCAACTTCGCCATCGATGTAGACCGCCGGTTCGCCAGTCCGTTCGATGGCAAGAGCGTTGATGCGCTCTACAAAAGCGAAGGTGAATAGGTTTCTGGTGCGGCAGAAAGCGTCGAGGTCATGACGACGCTTCGGCTGTTCGGTGACTAATGCTTGAAGAACGGCCCGCTCCGATTCCGACAATCGCGGCGGGCTCGCAGCTGATGGCGAGATCGGTTCGACGGTGTCGCTGCCGAGTGACTCGACGAACGCCGTCGCTCGCCTGGAGTCCTGAAGCGTTTCGACAACAGCAGCTTCGTCCAATTGAAACGTGGGCGCTACCGGGTTCGGCGCTGGTGCAGGATTCGGCGATCTTCGTTGCGGAACCGGTGGCACTACGGTCGGCGGCGCCGGCTTACGAAAGAGGCGCGGCGGCAGATCGATGCCGAGCCGACCAAGAGCGGAACGTTGTTCGAGGTATGTTTCGTCTTTTACGAGGTCAACGAGCGACCTGCCGTCAAATAGTGGTTTCAGCCATAAGTTGCTGAGCCAATCGACCAGAGGAAGATCGGCGTAAGAGGAGATCCGCTCGTACGTGGGACGCGTCCTAAATCCGCCGTGCCAGTACACTCGCCCGCGAAGCCGAACAGATTCTGATCCCGACAACTCTGCCAAAGTCTTGATGTGGTCAGCGAGAACCCCCAACGGAAGGGACGCGTCCCTGACAACCGGAGCGACAGCATCGGCGATCGCCGATGCTGCCTGCACTCGTCTCCCCGCCGTGTCACGATCCGCATCTCGGAAGAAGATCAGGGCACTGCGGAGAGAGAACCACGACTGGGGTGAATACGTGGGATGGGGTTCAAATCCGAATCCGTGCCGCGCGAGAACTCGAGCCAGCCGATGAGGGATGCCGTACTGAAACTCGGGTGCTCCCCAGCAGTTCAGAATGTCCGCCCACGAGATGAGCGCGAATGGTTCCTTTGCAAGGGCCTCTTCGATCCGATGTATCAGATGATCGGTTTCGACTTGACCGAAGCGCTCCACCAGTTCCTCCGGCAGTAACGCCGCGTTGACGGGAGCCGAGGACCGTTTGTGCCCCAGATACGCTTTCAGTTCGGATTCAACGCGCTTCGCGACCTCCATCGCTGCCACTGCCTGAGGACTGGCATGCTCCACCCTTGCCTGCGCGCGGAACAGCAGCGGTAGCAGCCGGCCCGGGAAGGATCGGTTCTCGAGGTAGAGCTCGAATGTTGTGGGCCTGTCGGCAGGAAAGAGCAGTCCGCCGCCAAACTGTTCCGAATAGCGGACGGCGAACAGCTCGCGGAACTCCTCGTGCCGCATTACGCGTCGAATGAACGCCCCATGCGGATGATCGGCTGCCAAGAGAATCGCCCAATCGGCCGGGATGGGCCGGCGATCCGCAGCGATCTCCCCCAGTCCGATACGCGTCCTCAAGTTGCTGGTCCTGCGGAAGTCGACTGGAACCTGAGACGGAGGCGTTGCCTCTGTCCACAGCCGAATTGCGTCGGCAAGATCTGCGGCTCGAGAGGAAAACACCTCTACACTCAAGTATTCCTCGGCGAGCCGACGACACTCTTCCGACAGGGCGAGAAGCTCCTCCCGGTCCGACACACGGTCCATCAGCCACCGCCGCTCTGCTCCCATCAGGAACAGCGAGAGTGCCTGCGGAAACACTCGCCCCACCCGACCTCGGGCGAGCCAGTCGAGATACGCGCCCCGGTGACCAGAAGGTAGATGCGAATACGACTCGCAGTCGTTCAAGCGCTCGACGGGTTGCTGACCTACCGGGGCGACAGACAGATCCGAAACGATCACAGAGGCCTCGGGGCCAGCGGTGCCGACGTACATGAACCCACAAGTGAGGTTGCGACCTGCAATCGACACAGTTTCCCCAGGCAGGTACCAGCGAGGATCACCCGCAGGTGTTGTGAACACACTTGTCATGCCGGGATCCAAAGTCAGCTCGCACATGGACGCTGGTTCTGTTCGAGCCACGTTGCCAGCTCTCGTTCGCGGAATCGCAGAAGCCGGCCGAGTCTCACGACGGGCAAAGGGTTGCGGCATCCGCGGTGCGTTTGCCGATAGATCCACTGACGGTCCACACGCCAGCGGTCGCACAATTCGTCAAGAGTGATCAGTTGTTCGTTCATTGGTCCTCCCCGGCGCTCACCGGTGCTTTCGTCTCTGCTAAATGATTAACGCAATGGAACTGAAGTTCTGGGCAACGAAATTGACTCTCGACCGTCAATTGCCAGGTCAGCGCTGCCCTTCGAGGATGTAGTCGGTTCGCTTCCCGGCCCTGTCGTGAAGATGCTGCAGAAACTGCTTGCGGCGACGACGTGCAGTCGATGGAGGGACCGGCACGGGTGGTTGACACCCTCGGCATCTCGCCTCCTGTTGTCCAAAACCACACGAGATCGCGGCTTCGTTGACAGTGACGCCGTCGAGAGCAGGATCCGGATCAATCTTCACAAGCACCACCCGGCGAACCCCGGCTCCATCGTGACAACAGTGGCGGATCTCCACCCTCTGAAACAGCAGAAGCTCCGACAGCGCCGCCGCCATCTCGTCGTGAAATCGGTCCGGCACTCGCACCGAGCACAGGCGGATCTCGAACTGCTTACGTCCTCTTTTGACGAGGAGGGTTTCCGCGTCTACGATCTGCTCGATGCGGTGATGAAGCCTCTTCGGCGCTCTCCAAGGGGTCGTACGCATCGGGCGAGACGGAGCAGAAACTTCATTCTTGCGATGATGCTTCTCAACCAAATCGAAGAAGGCGGCCAAGATTCGCTCGACATGGCGATCAGGTCCGATTTCGCCGCGACGATACGCGGAATCGATTTCCGCCGTCCGTTCCCGCAGACACGTGTTGAAACATTGTGGACTGCAACCTCCCACCAATTGCATAGACAGGCACTCCCTGTACTAAAAGAGGGAGCGCTCATTCATTTCTGAACGCTTAAACCTGAGAAATCAGCAACTCGATGAATGGACGGTTGCCGTTTGGAAAGCCGAAGACTGGCCTCCCCGATACCGACGGACGCCGTAAATCTCCCACTGAGTTACCTGGGGCCCACTCGACGCATCGTCGTCCTCGTGAAAGAACGAAACAGCTCGGAAGGTAATACGCCGAGAGCCTGTGCAATCGTGAAGAGAGTCATCGCTGAGGCGTTTTGCCGCCCTTTCTCGATTGCGATGATGAATGTACGGTTGAACCCACAACGATCTGCGAGTTCCTGCTGCGTCAGAGTACGGTCGGTGCGGATCTCCTTTACGGTTTGACCAAGCAGGACCAACGGCGATGAGAATGGAGAGTCGGCTGACCGGTCTTTTGTCGTAGGCATTCGTGATCGTCTCCAACGGCATGGCCTTGCTGAGCGACGGTAGTGTTCCGAACCCGGAGTGAAGAGCATGAAGAGTGGTTCTAAGAGAAGAAGCTACATCATGCTGCCACTCCTTCGGGCGGCCGCGGAAAGGCGACGACGGGCGATGGCCGGTCAAGAATCTGCAAGTCGTCGCCAAGGTACTGAGATGAAAGGCGTTCTCGCTCCACGCGAGGAACCCGATGCCACGGTCTGCCGCGGCGTTCTAGCTTTCGATCGGAAGGGAACGCTAATGTTCGGACCTGCGTGAAAGGCTTTCCGAAGCCGCTGAAAACAGGGTTGATGGCGTAAGTTCGGAGCTGACCCAGTTCGAGAACGACTTCTTCGGGGAAGAGCGCCTCCTGCAACCGGCGCTGCAGCGGGATGGACAAGGTTTTCCAGACCTGGCCGGGCCGGCTGAGGATTCCGGCCGTCGCCTGCTCAACATGCCGAGCGGCGGTCAGTGAAGCTGCGGCGATGTCCTTCAGTTTCGCGAGAACTTGCTCCTCTCTTGCTCGCTCCGATCCGATCCGGCGCAGCCACTCGTCCTCTTGGAGTGATCTGTCCTGTCGCCACGCGATCAGTTGATCCTTCCGACCAGAAATGCGCTCGAGATCTTGCTCGAGCGGGATCCTATCCACAGCGCCGACCTCAGCGACCCTCTCGGCGACGATTACGCTCAGTTTCGATCCGACACAGTCGTGAGACTTGAGGGCGTCCGCGAATGCGATGAAGATCTCGTGCAACTCAGTCGAGCGAATCTTTGAACACCCTATCTTGCACCGGTACCAGCCATACTTGCCCTTGGCATAGCTCCCTGACAGAAAGTAGCCGCACTCACCACACGTGACGAAGCGGCTGAGGGGAAGTCGGGGCACACCGCTTCTCTTCGCCGAAGATCGGCCGCTAAGGCGCGCCTGCACCGCATCAAAGGTCGCGCCGTCCACGAGAGGCTCAAACTGCGCCTCGGACGTCAACCCCGACTCCAGCGCGATCCGGCCGGCGTACAGCGGGTTTTTCAAGATCCACCGCAACCGTGCAGAGGATAGGTGATCACCATTCCCAAACACGTTCAGTTCAACGGCTCTTGCTTGAGCCTGTGCCACGGACAATCCGCCGAAGGCGACAAGCTCGAACAGTTGCCGGATCCCTGACGCATGACGCTCGTCGGGCACGAGATAGCCCTTAGGCGTTCCCTTTCTATATCCGAACGGCGGACGGAAGGGCCATAGCCCGGCTTTGACCAGTCTCTGTTGCGCCTCCACGCTCAGCGCCTTTTTTACGGTGGCATCATTCGTCGCCGCGAAAGCGAGCGCGGCTTCGATGGCCAGCCCTTCCGGAGACTCATCCACTGCGCCATCGCGAGCCGAAACGATCCGCACGCCGTACCGGGCAGCCGTCAGGCGAAAAGAGAAATACTCCTGTGTGTTTCGCCAGGCCCGCGATAAGTCAGGGACGATGATGTATCGCAGCTCTCGCCTGTGCCCTCGCATGTACGCAAGCATTTTCTTGTAGGCCTCTCTCTCACCGTTGAATCCCGTCACTCCAGCATCGACGAATATTTCAGCTACGGAAAGCGAATGCGTTTCGGCGAATTTTCGACAAAGTTCGACTTCGTCGCTGATGTGCTGCGTGACCTGCCGTCGGGTTGATACCCGCTCGTAGATGATGCACAGACCTGGCGCGATACGGTTCATTCGGTCACTCCGTGGGCCTTACCTGCGTCCGCCTGGATCCGTGCAATCGCAAGGATCACATCTACGAGTTCTTCGATTTCTCCCTCGAGGAGCATGGCATCTGCTGGTGCCGTCGCGCCGGCCAAGCGCGCGAGTACTCGCACCTTCTCGTTCTGGGTTCTGGTTGTCACGACGTCTGTTTTCTCCCTTCGATCGATTTCAGTCATATCTAACGGTGTCGCCTTGAAGCTCGCCGCAATTTCCACATCGTGCTACGTTTTCGTAACTTGCCGTGTGCGAGCGCGCTTGCTCGACTTCCGCCAAAATCCCCCCTTCTGGACGGCGTAGCTTCGCCCTCGCGACCAAGTGGATCGACCCCCTCTACAAGGTATGAATGCGATTTCTGAGCAGAAAACCGGGCTTTTGGCGGAAACGGCTAAAATTTCCCGACCGACGTCAGGCGTCGGTTGTCATACCTGCTCAAACGAACTTCTTGCGCACTCATCCCCTTAAAGCCGACGAAACTCCAGATTCATCAGCGTCACCCTCCAACACTTGACGAGATCCAAAGAAAGATCTCGCCACCGAATCGATCGGGCCACCCCGGTCGTACGCTGGTCTTGCCATCAGGACACGAAGCAGTGCCGATCATCGCGTCGATGAGGGACGGATCGTCGCTCGGCCACGAGTCAGCCAAGGCCTGACGCGTAACCTCAATCCCCAGCTGAAACGGATGCTGAAGGACATCGCGCTCGCGGCGTCGCTCGGGAAGGGGTCCCCCGTGCGCTCTTCGATGTCCAGGTCAGGCGAGGTCTCAGCATACGGTCGCTCGTATCGTGTTGGCGCGCCGTTCACGGTCCACGCGATGCTGCGCGACCGGGTAGGTTTCGAGGGACTTCTTGTCAGGTCTTGATCTGCCCGGTGCAGGTCCCTTCGGCCGCACGTCGAGGCACTTGCCCTAATCGAAACGCTCTTCCGGTACCGGGACAGGCGTTGTTCAAGGTTGCACCGCTGCGAGAGTCACGTGGCATCCGAAGCCGCAGCCGCACGCTCATGGCTCTCAGGGGTAGTCGATTCCCACCTCTACGTAGCGCGTTCTCCGGAGAATTCCGGGGTTGACCTGATAGCTGAGATCGACCTGCCGGGGGTCGACGTCTCGCCAATCGCTCCAGATCTGGAACACGGGCTGCGTGTTGAAGTAGTGGATCAACTCGCCGTCCTTGTCGGCCATCGCGACAGTGAAGCGACAAGGGCCACAGATATTGCCTTTGACCGATGAGAGGGTGAAACGCAGCCGGAGTTCCTCACGCCCACCCTTCGTGACCTTCAGGTCATCGATGCTGCGAAGGAACTGCTGCTCGACGTATTCGCCACGGCTGGACACCTGCGCTTCGATCCCGCCTCCGAACACACGCGATACGACGGCGCCGAGGATGGACACAACGATCACGGCAATGATGAGGACGAACACAGCGACGGCCGCGCCGACGATCAGCTTCGTCTTCTGCGACATGAATGACCAGGCGGACTTCATCGACACGATTGCGTGGGACGCCAGCAATGATGGTGACGGCGATGCATTCGGGATCGGCTGCGAATTCACTTCGACATGGCGGTACCTTCCTTGGATGGATTCAACCCTTTGGGGTCTGTAAATTGTAACGCATCGATCAACACCATGGGGTTGGTTACTTCAGCCCCATGCGCGCACGCACACCAGATCCGAGTGAAGTCTTCGGGCAACACCTCCGGGCGCTTCGTCGCCAGCGCAAGCTGACGCAGGAAGCTCTCGCCGAACGTGCCGACTTAGGGGTCAACATCGTCGGGCGCTTGGAGCGGGCGATCATCGCGCCCGGGCTCGTCACGATCCTGAAGCTCAGCGTGGCGCTCGGAGTCGCAGCGAAGGAATTGCTCGACCCATTCACTCCTGAAGTCGTGACGCAGATGAAGGTCGCGCCATCGCCGACCTCGAAGAGTCGTCGCTAGTCGGCGCTCAAGCCATCTTCCGGCGTCGGGGGTGAGCCGTTTGGGGCGAGGATCCACAACAGCACGATGATCGCGAGTGGCACGATGATCTTCCAGAACATCAGGATGACACCGAGCACCCATAGCCCAGCGAGCGTCATCATCACGACGAACCAGAGCTTTAGCAGAAAGAGCACGCCTTCCGTCCCCAAGGCTTTTGCCGCGCTGTAGTCACGCCCGATTTCGTTCATCTCTTGCGGCCTCTCGCTATCGATCATTTCTCACCTCGAACACGAGCGACTGCCCACCGATCTTCACGTGGGGCGTCATGACGCTTGGCTTCGCCTCCAGGACTTCCACGAGCTCACCACGAGCGAATGTCATCGACCGACGACGGCTGAGGGCAAGCACCACGCGAAAGTCCTCACGACCTGCTGTCATCGTTCGCGCGTACTCGAACGCCCGTAGCTTGTCTTGCTCGATGTCGGCTGGCATCGACTGGCGATACCAGAAACCACCGAATGGCCGAACGTGCAGCGCCATCGGCACCGGCTCGTCGGCCCACGCATTCCATTCCGCAAGCTCCTCGTCGTGCTGGCGGCGCAGCAACTCGTTCACCGCGATCGGATCGACATCGAGCGCCCGAACAACCTTCCGTAGGAGCTTTTGATCACGAACGCCTTCACGCTCGAAGAGCACGAGCCGCAGTGCGATTCGAGAGGTCTGCTTCGGCGTTATTGCGCCACATGCGCGCGCTAGATCACCGAAGCGCCATCCACGACGGGTGCGCTCCTCTGAGATCAGCTCTCCAACGTAGTTTATGGCCATCGACTCGTCTCCCGCTCACACCATCGGACGCGTCCCGGACAGAGCCGGTACAACTCGAAGCAGTCGTCGCAGATGATGAACGTGCTGTTGTGTGGAGCGGGAAGCGTGACTACCTGCACGCCGATTTCTACTCCGCGTTCGCAGATGTCGCACGCTCCCGACTCGGTTGATGGGACCGGCATGACGCTCTTCCTGATCGCCTCGTAGAGGCCATCGAGCAACCGTCTCTCTCGGTAGGTCGTCATCGCCAAGTCACCCGTCAAGTGGGCTGCCAATCGCCACAGACCACCTCGAGCGCCTCTCCGTCACGTCCGCGCCGCCAGTGCTGCACGCTGCTTTGTTCCACACGGTTTGATCCGTTACGCCGCATCCTGAGCATCGGAACGGCAGCGGCATCGCCTCGAACAGGTCAAGCAAGCTGTCACGCCACTCGTCGAGCGTCATGCCATGGTGAGCAGCAATCTTGTTCCAGACCGCTTCATCTCGGGCGAATAGTGCTGCGAGCACCGGAAGCAACATCGAGTACCAGCTCGGCAAGCCATAGGAGAAGGACTGGGGATCGCGTCCGCGCGCGCGGGCGAGTGCCTCGCCCACTTCTCGAGTGGCCCTTTGAAGGTCGTCCAGCGACCGTCGAATGTCGTCAGGTTTTGTGGAAGGGATCATCACGCTTCGGCTCCCATGAGTCGCGCATGCAACCACTACGGTTGAGACCACCCGGCGAGTGATGCCTTCGGGTTGGTGTGACCTCTCGAGTGTGAGAGGTCAGCTCTTCATGCAGGAGGCAGCATATCGAACGTGGCGTGATGAGGCAAGACGACACCGACGGGCAGCCGCAGCTTCTTCGCTTCCAACATCGCAACGACTTGAGGTGCTTTGTCGTTTAGGACGTACGGCCGGCGGCCCCGGACTGGTCCGCCTCAATGAAAACGAGGGATGCAGGACTCGTCTACCTATTCGATTCGCCGATTAATCAAGGATTCCGCACTCTGGAATCACGGCTCCACCACGGCGGCTTCAGCTCCAAACCATGGGCCGAGGCATCGACACGATGACGGGGCGTCAAAGCTCTGAATTTCACACTTTAGCCAAACTGAGCAATCGATCGCAGCGGCGAGCGCGGCGTGTCGTTGCCGATAGTTTGATTCGACCTCACGTTGATCCTCGGTGCGAAGCAGTCGAGGTGTCTTTCGCTGGCATGTCCAGCATCTTCTGAAGTGACCCGATCGAACTTCCACTCCTCTTCCAATTCCGGGTAAATGATGGCGAATCAAGTGCGGACCGACACCGACGCATCGCGGGTTTGGACATCTGGAGTCGCATGCTCGCCGCGCGAGCGATTGGATCGATGAGGACCGCTACGACGATAGTTATGAATCAAGTTCGTCGAGACTGCTCAACCGCGATGCGAGTCGTGTCACCTTCAACCTTGCGATACAAACGTGCGACCTCCAGCGTTACCTGAGTTGGGGCCGGGGTGTGAGAGCCAAAGCCGGTGCAGCCTTCGCGTCCGATCGTCGCCCCGAAGGGTACGTCCGTGCACGAATCGATGGTTGTCGAAGAGCAACGCCCGACCCGGGATCCACTCGACTTCCTCGACCTTCGCGGCGTCGAGCGCCTCATAAAGCAAGCTCAAAGCGCGTGTCACTGATCGAAGGGACAGTGGGCGCTTGCCCGCCACCAACGGAACGGGAGCCGCCGCTGTGGAAAGCCGGGCCACCATTGCACCACTTCGAGGATGGGTGCAGACCACAGGATGCCGAACCACCCCGCCGGTCGGGGTGACGTATTCAAGCGCAATACCGCGTAATGTAGTGCGGATCTGCTCATCCAGTTGCTGCAGCGCCGCCAAGGAGTCGCAGACGAGTGTCGGCGAGGCGGATTCTCCCGCGCGTTCGCAGAAAAGCATGATGTAGTCGGGCACCGGGTCAATGTAAACGCCGTCCGTGTGGTATTCAGTCTCATTCCGCCCCTGCATCGAGAGCCGGACTTCTGGCTCTTGCGCTATGAGGGCCGAGGCGCCGCGCCGTCCGGGGATAGTCGCCATCCCGATTCCGGTCAGTACGTCCTCGAATGAGGAGAGCGTCACGACGTCGTCGAGCATAAGGAACAGGCGATCGCTATTTTCGTTCAGGGCTGAGGAAACCGCAGACCGCACCTCGCTCATACGCATATCTCGCCCCCCCAGAGCGGCACCCAGAGCACGGTCTGGTGGACGTGACCGTGGCCATAGCGTCCGTTTTCGCCGAGCTCGTCGCCGTGGTCGCCGCACACTAGTATGTACGTGGAGCGATTTGACGCTCTTGCGGCCGCGATGACCTCGCCAAGACGCTCGTCGATCCACTCCACTGCCCGAACCTGAGCGAGAAGCAAATCGTCGCGCTCGCCTGTAGACAGATGACCGCCCGGGAGCGTGCCGCTCGATTTCGCCTTTGCCAGTACGTCGAGACGGACGCCTAGGCGCTCCGCCGTGCCGCCCACGGGGTCATTCGGGAGCGTGTAGGGGATGTGGGTTTCAGGCGTATTGATGAATAGCAGCAATGGCGGGGCGTTACGTCGGGCTATTTCGTCAGCGATGGCGCCAACCGCAAGGAAAGGATGATTGTGTTCGGAGCGCGCTCCGCGCCCGCGTTCGGTGAACGGCGCAAACGCGGGGAAGAGGCGCGGGAGGGAGTTCGCCGGCAGCGACGGGTCAAAAAACGGCATACCGCCGTAGCCAAGCACACGGTAGCCGTTTGCAGCCGCGTACCCGAGAACCGTCGGGCCATCGAACGGCATCGCTACGGTTCCGGATCCCAGGCCGAGTAGCGGTCGCCAAAGCCTTTGAAAGCTGCCGAACAGCCTCGGCTCGCCGTCGGGCCGGAGCACCCGCGGCAGGAACCCACCAAAGAAACCGTGGTGCGCGGGAAGAGTAAACGTCGAGTGCGTCTCCGCCCGGTGCATCGGCCCGAGCGAGTCGAGATTCGGCGTTGGGGCGCGCATGGCGGTGTCGTACCGGCAGGAGTCGAGGGTTACGAAGATGATGTTGTGCTCGCTCATCGTTCGAAGTGAATCACGAGTGACGCGCGCGCAACACTTACTTCGTCGGCTACCATCGAGACAGCATGCCAAGATCGGTCGGACCTGACAAACGCTATAGAGGCCGAGCTGTCTGGCGGGACAGCATGCCGAATATCTTCGATCCGGCTGCTTCCCAGAAGGATGAGCGCACCGCCGCCATCGTGTGGCCAAGTCGGGTTGAGCGGAATGGTATGACTAGCGATCGTGCTTTCGACGTCGGTGTGCGGGCCAATCCACCCACCTGGTCCATACCGCGCGAGCTTCACTGTCAACATTGAGTGCGACAGGTCGACTCCGAGCACCGGACCGAGCGCCTGGCGGTACCGGTCACCCTTCAGCTCGGCGAGCAGAGTTTGCCAAACCTGCGATAAGTCGCTCGTGTCAATGGTGCCGGGACCACCTCGGCTGATGAGCATGGTCACCGCCAGTGAGTAGCGTCCGCGGTCGTCTACTCGCCTCACGAACCCAGACTCTGGTATTGAGTCGAATAGTGCTCCGCGTTCCGCTTCGTCGAGCATGCTCTCGATAAGGACCCAAGGGAATGGCGAGTCCGAATGAACGGGGCTCGCGAATGACGCCCAGTTCATGACGCCCTCACGGACTCGATACGAGCATCGATCTGAGGTCGAATGCCATCTGTAAGCGTCGACGACCTGCGGATGACACGCAATGCTTCGACCGCCCAGCTGACGATGTATGGATCGGCACCCCGAGTTCGAAGATCGCAGAGCCGCAAGAGGGGTGTGATCCCGGTAGGGTTGACGCGAAGCGAGCGGACATGGCACTCAACGGCTCCGTCAATGTCCCCCATACGCTCACGACAGCGCCCCTCTCGATAGAACGCGACGTCACGCCACGGTGGTCCGAGCCGCGATCCCTCTGCGAAAGCGGCGGCCGCCAACTCGATCTTTCCGGCGAGTTCGAGAGCATCGCCAAGTGCGACTCTCGCCTTTGGGTCGAGCGGATCCACCTCGATTGAGATCGTCCGAAAGTGTTCGACCGCGGTGAGATGCTCGCCGAGTGCCTGGGCGGTTCGCCCGGCCGTTTCGTTGAGCGCGTACCGGGTTTCCTGCACGAACTTCGACCGTAAGCCTTCGACCGCCAATATTGCCGCTTCGATCAGCCGGCGCGCAGACGGCACGTCTCCGCGCAGGAAGGGCACGAACGCAGCAAAGCGCAGATAACGGCTGCGCAATAATGCAACTTCCTCTGCCCCGAACTTCCGACAGTGGTCGATGCGATCAAGCAAAGGGCGGAGACACGCATCCCACTTGATCGTTGTTTCAAGATCTCGCGCCTTTGCCGCTTGCACTCCGGCACCAAGCACAATGCCGAATGTCGAACGCAACGTTTCGGCTGCGGTCCCAACGTGAGCGTAGGCAGTTTCGCAAGCTTCCTGAAGGGTTGGGTCGGGGACTAGTCCCCGAATAAACAGGTTGGTTTGAGCCAGATACGACTCCTCGGGCGTCCAGACTCGGCGTGGCGGTGGGAACGCCGCGATCTTAAGAGCCTCGTCTACGAAGCCAAGATACGCGAGCAAACGCCCCACATACGCAGCACCGACCGGGTCGGCGCATGTGTCGATCCTCTCCAGCCGCGACAATACGTCGGAGCCGGCCTGGCTCTTCGCGAGACTCGAGAGCCTGAGACCGAACAGCTCAGGTCGATCGACAAACGGCCCTGCGGCGGCCCGTACTACTTCCTTGCGCGTACCTGGGGTCTGCGTGGTCTGGAAGACAAGCGTGTCGAAGTATGGATCGGGGCGCTCGCGGACGACTCTCCACGCATTCGGGACCTGCGCCAACCAATAGGGCAAGGCGAGCCCGTCATCGGCTATCTCCCAGTACGATCGGAGTCGATGGAAGATCTCGCTCGCACGGATGGTGTGCTCGGCTTCAGGATCTTGGTCGATTGGATCGCTCAGACGTGTGTGTGCCGCGACTGCGCCGGGCGCGTCGGCGTTGTCGGTCACCGCACAAGTGGCGTGCCGTTCCTCAAGCCACGAGAGCGGTGCGTCCTCGAGGTCGGCGAGAACCGAGAGAGATACTGGGAATTCACCAAAGCGAGATGCATCTTCAGCGGCGGCGATAGCGGCGTGCAAATCGCGAGCGTCAATGGCTTGCAGAACGTTCGCCGGTACGCGCCACACCGGGCATCGACGAATTGACTCGCGGGCGCCAACGGCGGCCTGTGCTACGTTTACGGCCATCCGCGCTCGCAGGAAACGCGCGCCCCCACACCAAGGGTCGAGCTCAACGCAACGGTCGGCTTGGAGTCGCGCGGCGTGACGATCGTCCAGTTGCCAGAACCCGAGCGCAGCGTGCTCGGCGATGCGACGTGCACCCTCACGCCGCAACCAAGACATGATGTCGCTGGGGACGGCGTCCGGATCGATCGGCTCTAGCAAACCGAGCGCGGTCTCGACGGCGTTCGCAAAGGCGCCAGCGTCGCCCCGACCAAGCGCGGTGGCCGCCCGGTGCCGATGGACGCGGGCCGCGGCGATTTCCCTCATGCTGTCATCCAGGGTGACAATGCATGCTGCCGCTGCCGCCATGAGGCGTTCCCGTTCTCGGCTCCAGCACTGCGACGCTGCCAGCAATGAGAGTTCGAATCGCGCCACCGCCGAGACGGCGTCACGAGCCGATCGGGCGAGCGCTTCCGAATCGACGGGCGCTCCAACGGCGAGTTGAGCCCAAGCCAAGGTCGCGGTCGAGGGCGGATTTCGGTCATCGCCCACAATCTCCCGAGCGGCGTCGGGATCTCCCAGCAACAAGGCGAGTCGCGCTCGATGCGGGCGATCACCGCTCTCTCGCAAGACCAGCCTCGCGGCATCAGTATCGTGCGATCTTCCGACAATGCCGACCGCACGCAGATGAATTCGCAGCGATCGATGCGGCACCATCGCCGGCGGCAACCAGTCGCCCTCCAGTCGCGCTCGCCAGTGCAGTACGGCCTGGGCAGTGAGGCACTCGAATCCCGAGGCGGTCAGATCCACGAATGGCTGGTAGGCGAGCCGCGCCGGATCTTGAATACAAACGGTCATCGCCCGAACTCGGCGATCGCGGCGGCGAGCGTCTGCGGATCGAGAAAGAGGACGTAAGTCGAGAGCACGGCGATCGCGAAATGCAACAGCGTCACCGGTAGTAGGCACTCGAAGGACAGGTGCAAAATCACGCCGAGGGCGACGCCTGCTGCAGCCCACGGCGAAAGCAAGAGCAGAGGAATGGCGAACTGCATCGCGATCGTCGCTTGCATGGCGACGCGGAGCCGCTGCGGCGGCATTTCGTCCGAGACGCCCGCCAAGCGCTGTAGGGCGTGTGGATACCAGCCCTCCCGCCTTCGGTTCGGCGCTTCGCGTAGCACGAACCGCAATGTCTCGTGGACGACGTGGCCCGAGCGGAACGACGCCGATCTTGTCTTCCGGACCGCGCTCGTAAGGTAGACCACGACGATGGTCGCCATGCCTGCCAATTGGGGAATCAAACTTCCTTTCCTATTGGCATCAGTGGCGAAGGCCGATGAAGCGTCCCGGATGTAGCCGTCCGCGTGCCAGATCGTGAACGCCTCGCCCGCACTTGGCGAGGTCATGAGCAGTCCGGCTAGCAATGTAAATAGCGAGGTATGAAACTTGAAGTAGAGTCGGTTCTCGTACAGGAACGAAATCACAAGCAAGGCGCTAGCGACGACGGAGAGCACGCCAAACAGCAGGGCAATCGCGGCAAAAATCTTCACCACGTACAGCGCGCGGTACATCTGCGCACCGATAATTAAGCGCTCACCCCGCTGGCGCTGGAGATAGACCAGAAAGTGGTCGTGATCCGCATAGTGCCAGTATCCGCGAGATGTCTCGACGGCGAACTTCAGTAAGCAGGCGATGGCGAAGCCCACACGAAAGATAGCGAGCCCCACAATCGGTCCCGACGGCGGCCATCCACTACATAGAGCATCAACCCACCACACGGCCGTGCCGAACGGCCAAGGTAGTTACCCGACCGTCTGTGAAAATTCGGGCAGTGCCATGCACCGTCACTCCTTGCACTTCCGCTAGATATCTGACGAACGCAGAGACTGCACCCGAGTCAAAAGCAATCGCGCTGTGTGGGAGGTAGTCCCAAGGGTTGAGACGCTTAAACTCACCGTCATCGCCCTGCGTCCATAGAGACAAGTCGGCGCGGGAAGTTGTCACAAACATATGCCAAGTCGCGAATCCTGGTTCTGACCGCATCCCGCGCGAGACCAGCCATGCCACGTACGCGATAAAGATCACAGCGATCGACACGGCACGCACTCGTAAAGGAGCATCGTGGCTAGTCGATCTGCACCATCGCCACCGGCTGTTGTGCTCGGTCCTGCGCTTCAAACTTTCGCCCGCCGTGCCTGATGATCACGGACGACTCTGTCGTCTTGACGACTTCGAAGTCGGCATCGCTCGCGGCAACACGCACCCAAGCATCCATGCTGACCCTGACTTCGCCGTTCTCCAAGGCCACCGCTTGCCCTGCTGCAATTGCATCGTCGAGAGGATTAACCACACCTGAATGGAGACTCATGTGCTTTTCTCCTAGAGTAAGAAGGCTACGCTAGCCTGATCTCTATTCAAAGTCAACCGCGAACATTTCATCCACAACAGTGTTCAGTACGTTGATGTTACAGGCGGACCGCACGTCGTCCGCGGCGAGGCGGAGCAGGACGATCCTCGCCTCTGAGTCGCGCACCACTAGCGTCTGGACCTCTGCGCGCATCGACATTTTCGCGTCGGTTTTCAGCTTGCGAACCGCACCTATCACGTCCCCCGCGACATCTAACAATCCGTCGAGCATCTCGTCCCCGCTGGTTGTCCCAAGTGGCGAGAGCACCTCCTCGGGCGTTGGCCACGCGGAGGCATGGACAGATCCGTCGCGCCACCAGGACCAGACTTCCTCGGTCACGAACGGAAGGAACGGCGCGAAAAGCCTCAGAAACACGTCAAGCGCCGCCCGCAAAGCCGTACTCGCTGACCTTGCCCCGGGACTCTCGGCGTCCGCGTACCGCCGATGCTTAACCAATTCGATATAGTCATCACAAAACCGCCAGAACGCGGGCTCGATGCGCTCCAGCGCTCGGGTATAGTCGTAGGCCTCGAATGCTCGTGTGGACTCAGACACGACCTCGGCCACGTGTCGGACCAACGCGCGATCAAGAGCGTGTCCCACGAGTCCTGGCTCCGGCAAGTCGAGCAGCGCGAACTTTGACGCGTTCAGGAGCTTGACCGCCAACCGCCGACCAATTCGCATCTGCTGTGGGTCAAACGCAGTGTCGACACCGGGCCGGCCCCGGGCCGCCCAGTAGCGGACAGCGTCCGAACCGTACTCTTCAAGCCATCCGACCGGCGTGACGACGTTGCCCTTCGACTTCGACATCTTCTTCCGGTCGGGATCGAGTACCCAGCCCGAGATTGCGGCATTCTTCCAGGGTGCTTGTTCTTCCGCGAACTCGGCCCGCACGAGCGTCGAGAAGAGCCACGTCCGGATAATGTCGTGCGCTTGCGGGCGCAGATCATAGGGGAAGACCTTGGCGAACAACTCGGGGGCGTCGAACTTGCCCCCGGCCAGCTGTGGTGTCAGCGATGACGTCGCCCAGGTGTCCATAATGTCGGGATCTGCGGCGAAACCTCCTGGCTGATCACGCTGCTCGGCCGTGTAACCTGGCGGCGTCTCGGATGCCGGGTCCATAGGGAGTGCGTTTTCGTCAGCGAGGATCGGTGTCGATGTGTTGATGACGCCATCCGCGCTGATCGGGTACCAGACGGGGAACGGAACGCCGAAGTAACGCTGGCGACTGATGCACCAGTCGCCGAACAACTTGTGGATCCAGTCTTCGAGGCGCGCCTTCATAAACGGTGGGTGCCACTCGATCTCGCGCGCGCGAGAAATGAACCGGTCCCGGTACTCCATCGTTCTGATGAACCACTGACGGCTCGTCACGATTTCGACCGGACGGTCGCCCTTTTCGAAGTACTTGACGGGCCGGCGCAGCTTCACTGGCTCCCCGACCACCGCGCCGGAATCGATCAGTTGCTCCGCGATCTTCTCGCGCGCATTCGCAATCCGTAGGCCACTGATGCGCGACTGAACCTCGTTGGCGCGATTCGGGTCGAGGCTCTCCCAGCCAGGCTCGCCCCATCTGCCCGCGAGCATTCTACCGTCGCGCCCGATGACCGGCCGAAGCCCAAGGCCCAGTTCGCGCCACCACGTCACATCCGTGAGGTCTCCGAATGTGCATACCATCACCACGCCCGTACCCTTCTCCCTGTCGACTAGGTGATGTTGTCCCACCGCGACGGGAGCCTTGAATAGTGGGGTGAGGAGTCGCTGTCCGACCAAGCCTCGGTAACGTTCATCTTCAGGGTTTACCAGGACACCAACACATGCCGGTAACAGCTCCGGCCTCGTGGTTTCCACCACAACGTCTTCCTTGCCGTCCTCTCGCTCGAAACGGAGTTTGTATGCCTGACCCGCTGTGTCCCGATCCTCGAGTTCGGCCTGTGCAACGGCGCTTTGAAAGTCGATGTCCCACAACGTGGGAGCTTCGGATGAGTACGCGAGACCGCCCCTTACGAGGCCAATGAACTCGCGCTGCGCTACGCGCCGCGCAGACTCACCGATCGTTGTGTACGTGAGCTGCCAATCTACGGAGAGTCCGAGCATTCGCCACATTCGCTCAAAAACCTTCTCGTCCTCCTGCGTGAGTCTGAAGCAGAGCTCTACAAAGTTGCGTCGTGAGATGTCCATTGGGGGGCCGTCGACCGAGGTCGGCGGTTTGAATTCGGGATCGTACGGTACGGAAGGTACGCATCGTACGCCGTAATAATTCTGCACGCGACGCTCAGTCGGTAGTCCGTTGTCGTCCCAGCCCATGGGGTAGAAGACTGCCCGACCGCTCATGCGCAGAAAGCGCGCCATGAGATCGGTATGGGTGTACGAGAACACGTGTCCCACGTGCAATGAGCCACTCACCGTTGGCGGCGGCGTATCAATGGAGTAGACTCGTTCGCTCGGAGCATCATGAGGAAATCGGTAGATACCGTCGGTTTCCCATCGTTCGCTCCACTTCTCCTCGAGGCCCTCAAGAGTCGGGCGGTCTGGAACCATCGTCATACACCTATCTTACAACGTTACTCGGTCGCCTCGGAGCGTCCGAGGCGATCTATCGGAAATCACTCCTTGGCTACTCGAGGAAAGCTTCGAGATGTTTGGTAGCGCCTGCGGGCGGTCAGCCTTCGCTTCTCAACGATGCATGATCCGCCGAGACTTCGGCATGACCCGCCACGTTCGCAACCAGTTCACGGAATTTCGTCAAAATGAATGGGCAGATCGGGCGGAAAGTCGCGTCGAGTCTCGACACTACTGCCGCCGCGGTGGCCGCCGTTCCATGGCCGGTTCGCGAGTGGCGGCTGATGACGTCGATCGCCTTACAGAACGTCTCACCTGTGATGGCGAGATCATTGGGATTCCAAGTGCGATCAGCCTCATCGCATAGGCGCGCGATCTCAGTCATGACCCCGCCGTCGATCGCACCGCGATTCTCCAACATCGAGGAAAAAGCCGCATTGAGCTGTCTCACGGCGCGCCGTGCCGCGCGGCCATGTCCTTCGTCTAACGTGACGATATCCATCGCCCCTCGCAGACTGAGCACGTACCAGAGCCGAAGGGCATCGGCACCAAAACGGATGACCAGCGATCCCGGCTCGACGACGTTGCCGCCCTGCGTGCGCATCGGACGGCGCACGGTCCGAAACAGAAACCGTTCTTCGTCCGGCAGAATGTCCGCGGCGCCCGGCACGCCACGCTTGTCGTCCTCGGCTCGCTCCACGACATGCACCATTCCGTGGACATAGATCTTACGGAACAACGGACGGCCGTAGATCGCCAGTGCCAAGCATTGGGACGGTAACACCCACCGCGTGAGAAACTCCGGATCGGTGTAGACAACATCGATCGGCGCAGGCGCCACTTCATTCGGCCAACCGGCCCCTTGCAGCGCCGAAGCCGCGAGCGAGAACCAAGGAGAGAAGACCTCGCCTTCGCTGCCAGGAATCTCATTGCCCCACCACGACTGCCGCGAGATACACCAGGCACTCAACTCCTCCAAATGCGAGAGCGCGACATCACGCCAGCGGTCTTTGCTAAAGGTGACGCCGCACGACTCGATGAGTTGTCGCAGCACGCGAATCTCGCGGCCGAAGTCGACCAATTGCTGCGTCGAGGAGTCGGCGTCGACGACTGTCCGGCACCGCTTGCAACGTCGGACCTCCTTATCATCGATCTCCTCGGTCTTCACGGAGTCACCGAGAATCTCCACGATTCGCCGTCTGGCATTCTCTCGTTCACGTGCTTCGCCGCCGATGGGGACGCGTCCTTCCCCGTCATACACGGGCGGGACCACGTACAGACCGCGCCTGGCGAGGAACTCCTGATCGCTGACTCGACCGAAAGGAACGAGAAGCGTCGCGTCGGTGGCGGTGTCCTGACGCGCGATGATCGGCATCATGCGGCCGGTGACCGGATTCGCGATCGTCGCTCCATCGAGCGATCCGTAAGGTCCGTTATCGCGGACTGCCACGGCAGTCGCTCCGACGAGGTCTTCGAGCAGCGGGATGCGGCACTCGATCACGGCGTCGCCGGCGCCCAAGCGCACGACGGAGACCGTATCGCGGACGCGATTCGGCTCGGTCTCCGACGCCACCAATACGGTATCGCAGTGCGAGCAGCGCCAGCCGGCGAGAGAGCCGCTAAAGAGTCGTTGTGTGTCGCGCAAGCGATAGTAGGCCGCGCGCACGACGGCCTCGCCGTCCGGCGCCTTGGCATCCAGCCATCGCTTGGCATCGAAACCGATGCCGGTCTCGTGCAGTTGCCGACGAATGGCGGCGGAATTAGCGTCGAAGCGGTCGCGGCAGGCGCGCACGAAATCGGAACGTGAGGTCTCGGTGCGCGCGTACGGCAGCGTCGCCTCGATGGCATTCTGCAGTGCCAAGCCGCCGTGGTCGACCCCGATGACGCGGCGGGGCGCCTCATCGGCCCGGTGCCGTGCTTCGATGTCCATCAGGAGCGGCGCGAGAAAAACACCGAGGTGCGGATGGTCGGCGGCGGAGATCGGAGTGGCGGCGATGGCAGGGCCGGCACCCGTAAATCCGTGCAGCTCCGCTTCGCGCTGCAGGCGCGGCTCGTCGATGGCGGGCACGAACCGCGGCTCGACTCGTTGCACGCTCCGGCTGTTTCCCTTGGCTTGCGCATCGTCACTCAACCATGAGGAGCGGACGATGAAATCGATGATGCGCCGCCCGCGGTGGCCTAGAATCGGATGGAGTTCGGACGCAGCTACATTGGCCAACGACTCGGCTGCCTCCGCGGTGGTAATGCGGAGGTTCTTCGCGTAGCGGAGCACGCGCAGCGTATCGGGGAAGACGCGTTCGGCGGCTAACAAGACATCCTCCTCCAGATATCCAAGCCACTCGTCCGCGCAGTTCGTGATTCCCATCCGATTGCAGAGGAAATCAGGAACGTACGTGATGCCTCGGCGCGTTAGGCGCTCGGCGTCTGGCTGACCGTCGCGGAGTTGATTGTTCGCCGCGCCGCATACCAGCGTGACCTTCAGCCGCGGAATCGTGCCGCCGTTCAGCTGCCCACCAGTCCCGCAGGGGGAAAAGATATCGGCTTCCACATCGAAGACCGAATCTGGATCATCAAGTATCCAGAGACTCGTGGAGCGGTCGCGAAACGCGTTTTCCGGCTTTGCGCAGTGCACCACGCGCGCTCCAAGGAGATCGACAGTGGAATCAATCGCGGTCTTGACTGGGTCAGCTACCGCGACGAGGGCGCCGGCCTTGTAGAGAAGCTCTACCAGCGGCCGCCCTACATTGCCCACACCCTGCACGGCGACCTTGACGCCCCGCAGGTCCTCGGTCTTGCGCAGATGCTTCCACGCAGCACGCATGGCCGCAAAGACGCCGCGGGCGGTGAACGGCGAAGGGTTGCCGCTGCCTCCACGGGCCGAGGCTATGCACGTGGTGAAACGATTCTCTCCCAGCAGCACGTTCATGTCCGCTGTGTTCGTCCACATGTCCTCGGCTGTGTAGTACACCCCGCGCAGACTAGCCACGAAGCGGCCGTAGGCACGGAAGAGTTCCGTTCGCGCCGGCTGATGACGTGGGTCGTCGCGAAATTCCTGAGGCGTTCCGTAACCTTCCGGCATGGCTATGATGCCTTTGCCTCCACCCCAATTCAGGCCGGCAAGTGCATTCTTCTGAGTCATCCCCTTCGATAGACGGAGCCCGTCGGACAGTAGCTCGGCCATGTTGGCGTAATCGCGGATGCGCAGTCCGCCCTGCGAGAGACCGCGGCGGGTGTCGTGAACGAACGCGAAAAACGGTGTCTTCGTCACGTCGTCTCGCGAAATGAATACCGCCTCATGATCGAAAAAATCGTGGGAAAGCTCGAAGAAAGCCCGAATCGCCCCGAGGATCGGGGAGGCGTGCGACACAGTGAACTCACCGGCCTCGTAGACCAAGTAGGAGCGGCGGATGTTCGCTCCCAACAGCATGCGGTAGAAGTCCGACGTGGACCATTGCCGCACCGTGGCAGCTTGTTGGCGCCGCACTGCATCAGCACGCGTGTTGCTCACGGAGCCTCCTCACGGATCCTGCGAAACTGCCGTCAGTATATTTCGTGACCGCTGGAATTTCTTCGCCGATCTTGTGCCAAAGGGGTAGGGAAAGAGAGGCGAGCGTCACCCCTTAAAAGCAGAGGTCGTTTCACCCGGCAGATCGAATTGGTAGCAGGCGCCACGCGAGCCGTCCGCGGCAAAGTCATGAATAACTTTCCAGAGCAATTTGACCACGCCGCGCGTGAGCCGGAGATCTACGCGGCGTGGGAAGCCGCGCGCGCATTTCACGCCGACGGCGGCTCCGCAAAGAAGCCTTACTTCATCGCTATGCCTCCTCCCAACGCGACGGGACCGCTGCACATAGGCCACGCCCTGACGCTCACGATCGAAGATGTCATTGTCCGCTGGAGGCGCATGGCCGGCGACGAGGTGTTGTGGCTACCAGGGACGGACCACGCGTCCATCTCCACGGAAAGAACGGTCATCCGGCTTCTGGAAACAGCAAAAGAGCCCGTACACGACCCCCGGAGAACGTTGGGGCGGGATGGATTGCTCGAAAAGATTACCGCACATGTGGAAGCTCACCGAGTGAAGATCCGCGCGCAAATCAAAGCCCTCGGTGCGAGTTGCGACTGGTCTCGCGAGCGGTACACGCTCGATCCAACGATGCGGCGCATCGTCGACGAGACCTTTGGACGGATGTTTCACGACGGTCTGATCTACCGCGGCAATCGCATCGTGAACTGGGACTTTGACCTCGGCACGACACTTTCGGAGGATGAAATCCATACGGAGGAGCGCGACGCTCCGCTGTATTTCATCCAATATGGCGAATTGCCGGTCGCGACCTACCGACCGGAAATGAGACTGGGCGACACAGCGCTGGCAGTCCATCCGGAGGATGAGAAATACCGCAAGTACATCGGAAAGGACATCGAGGTGCCGTGGCCGAAGGGCCCGAAGATTCGCGTGAAGGTCGTCGCGGACAGTATGGTCGACCGTTACTTCGGCCTCGGCGTCGTCGGCGTCACGCCGGCACACGACCCAAACGACTTCGAGCTCGCCAAACGGCACGGACTCCCCCTCGTCACGATCATCGGAAGTGACGGAAGAATGACCGGTGCCGCGGGTCCATATGCGGGACTGACTCCCATGAAGTGCCGGGAAGCCCTCATCAATGACCTGCGCGATGCCCAGTTGCTAATATACGAAAAGAAAGGCGGGAAACCGCAGCAGGTTCGCTACTCGTCGCGCGGCGGCACGCCGGTCGAGTATCTACCGAGGAAGCAGTGGTTTGTCGATGTCAATCGCCCCGCCCTCCAATGGCAAGGGCAGACCATGAGCCTTCGCCAGGTCATGGAGGCGGTCGTTCAGCCAGGGAAGATTCGTTTCCTCCAGGAGGCGCAAAAGGAGAACTACCTTCGCTGGATCAACAAGCTACGTGACTGGGGCATCTCCCGGCAGGTCTGGTGGGGACACCGCGTCCCGGTATGGTATCGCCGAGGTAGCGAGACCTATGTCGGTGCGCATCCTCCGGGAGAGGACTGGATTCAGGATCCGGACACGCTCGATACCTGGTTTTCGTCCGCAATGTGGAGTTGGAGCACTCTCATCGATCCAACTGCCGCGCAAGATCCGACGCTCACGCTCAACCAAATTCTCGAGCGGAGTCCCGACTATCATCGATTCCACCCCATGGCCGTGCTGGAGACCGGCTACGACATCCTCTTCTTCTGGGTGGCGCGGATGATTCTGATGACGACCTATATGACAGGCGAGCTTCCGTTTAAAAAGGTCTATTTGCATGGCCTTGTTCTCGACGAAAAACGACGGCGCATGTCGACAGCTCGACCTGAGTCCTGCATCGATCCTCAAGTGGCTATCGCTGAATACGGGGCCGATGCGCTGAGGCTCGCATTGATTGGACGAACTAGTATGGCCGTCAACACGCAGTTGACTGACGAGAAACTCTCGATTGCTCATCGGTTCATTGTGAAAGTGTGGAACGCGGCACGATATGTTTTGACAAGAGCGTGTTTCGACGACTCGTCTCCAGTTGGTCTCGTGCATCCAGTGAACCGGTGGATGCGCAGCAGACTTGACGATACGGTCGCGGGTGTGACAGGTGCTCTCGACACCTTTGAGGTCACCCAGGCGGCAAAAATTGCGCAAGACGGGTTTCGAACTGACTTCTGTGACCTCTACATTGGAGCCACGAAGACGAAGGAGTTGGGCGGCCTCGGCGAAACGCAGCACCTCCTCGATTACTCCCTCGCCACCTATCTCTGCGTTCTTCATCCGTTCATACCCTTGGTCACAGAAGCATTGTGGGGCCACAGCGGCAACAAAGGTCTCCTCATGCAACGTGCATGGCCGAGTGCCGGCACACCGGAGGATACCGGGGTCATCGCAGGGGTCGACGCCCTGTTCAGGCTCATGAAATGGATTCGTAAGCAGCGCAGCCAGGATGAGTTGCTGCGGCGAGGGCCGGTGGATCTGCGCGTATGGGCGGCCGGCGACCGTCAAGTGTTGGAGTCGTGCAACGCATTGCTTAAGGAAATGGTCAACGTGGGCTCGATCGAATTCGCGGATTCGAAGTTTGATGGTGACGTCGTACTCGACGACAGGCTCATTGTGACGAGCGCGCCGTCCTCTAAAAGCTAGGTAACTGTATGCACAATCTCCGTCACGACCTCGACGCACTCATAAGACTCAGTGCGTACCGCGATCGGGCGATCTCGCTCCGCGACAAAGGTTTTGCAGGCCTCGACTCCATCTCGCATCTTCGCCCGGAATCGCATCGGAAACGGGCATCAGTTATTTCGCGCAAGGCAGCTCCGGCGGCAAGAATATTGGGCTCGCTCGAGAAATGGCTCGGGATGGGCAATAAGATCGAAGCTGCACTTCTCACGATGGTTCAGCGGAATCGCAGAATCGGTTGCACGAACGGCACTGGTCTAGCCGTCGATCCCAGGCTGTCGAGTACGATAGGAACGATCGAGATCAGCAATCTCATGCCCGCGGAAGACCAGCCTAGTGAGCCTGAAGACAACTATCAGAAGCTCGACCGCCGAATCCCCGTTCTGGTAGCCGCGAACGCGATGCAGGTGCTGACTAGGCACGCGTCGACCGCGCTGTCTGCGCAGACAATGTATTGTTATTACGCCATCCTTCATGAACTAAACCTCGCCACGCGCCCTGACTGGATGATTGGAGCGGCTCGGGCGGGAGAGGGCGGTAATGTTTCCGTGTTTGTCACCGGCGAGTGCATGCGGGCAATCCATGCCTTGGAACGGCTGCATCAACGCACTGCCCAATTCCTTGGTCATACCCGGGATCTATACGAGAAATACCTGACCCTCGATCGCGTCATCAACAGTGTTCTCGAAAAGGGTACCCCAGCGCTCCCCGAGGAGCATCCGGTGCAACGCTGGGTTGGCAAGGCTATCGAGCGAATGTGGCTGGACTGGTTCGTATCTGTCCATCCCGGCGACGGAGAACTCTGCTTTCCATTGCCTCCGGACCCCGAGGTTCTGTCACTGTCCACAGTTAAGACCTACTTGCAGTCTTTACCCCGATATCTCGCGAGCGGCATCAACGAGATCGTTAAGCAGACTCTCATCGCGCATGCGGACATCAACGAGTACGTGGGAAAGCCGCGCCCAGATCGGATGCCGGAGACGCTGCATGGCGCGCCATCCGGACGTGCTCACCGCTATGCCCGCGAATACGCCGAACAGATCATTCAGGACGCGGTCACTCGGGCAATCGGCTTGGCCAAAACAACGCAAGGATTCCCTGCGGTGCCGAACGATCGGGAAAACATTCGGAAGCTCGAAGAGCTGGAAAACCAGTTCGCCGACATTGCGGTGTCGATCCGCCGCGTGCTCGATCCGTCCGTCCATTACGTCGAGAGCGCGCTCGACCGGGCTATCGCTGACTCCGAATCGCAGCTCGATGCCGGTGAGCTGGTTTTTGCCGCCTGTTCGTACGGAGCCGCGACCAACTGGCATTCCAGAAGCCGGCGCTCTCTCCTGCGTGCCTGTGCGATCCTGCTGAAATCCGTGCCGGAGAATGGCATGCTCACGACACGGCAGCCGTTCCACTCCACCGCGCGCGGGTACAAGCTCTTCCCGACGAGCTGCGAAATGGTGCGCAGCCTGGCGGTGCTCATCGAGAAGACGGCGTATGAGCTGGACGAGACGGCAATCGCCGCCATCGGCCGTCTGCTCGACGCCATCGACAGCCGGAAGATCGATCTCGATAATGCCGCCTGGTACGGCTGGAACTTCGATGGCGCCACCGAACAGCATCAGCCGTCGGTTTGGGTCAGTTGCGTGACCGTGCTGTCGTTGGACCGCCTCGTGCGGATGCTAGATAGCCGGATCAATTCGATCATCCTCGAAAACTTCGATGTAGTTCAGCCTTCGAAGCCTCCCGTAGGTCTCAACGATCTCATCTACTCGGACTACGGCATCACCCTTGGCTGCCCATCGTTCGAGGGATCTACGCTGCCGCTGGAGCGTGCTCCCCTCGCGATCCGGCTGGCGGAAATGCGCGCCCACTTAATGCGTGTCGAATTGCCGAATGCTCCCCCACGCAGGTCGGCGTTTTCCGCCGTGTTGTACGGCCCCCCACAAACCGGAAAAACGACCCTCGCCGAGGCGCTCGCGTTTAGCAGCGGAGTCCCACTCGTGCGGCTTTCCTCGTTCGATCTGACGCGCGATCCTGGAGAATCGATCGAGAGCCGCGGTCGAGTCATCTTCGACGCACTTTCCATGCTGACGAACGCGGTCATTCTGTTCGACGAGTTTGAATCAGTCCTTCCTGACCGTGACGAAAAACATGAACGCTCGCTCGAATTTCTTCTAACCGGTCTCCTGCCGAAGCTTGTCAAGCTGCATACTGTTGCCCAAGTGCAGGGATTGGTCTATTTCTTAGCTACGAATCACATCGAGCGAATTGATCCGGCAGCGATTCGTAGAGGCCGCTTCGATCTGCAATTGCCCGTTTATAACCCTGACGCGCTCTCGCGCGCTGCAGCGTGTCTTTACCGACTTCAGATCTTCCGGAATCGCGCCAAGCCATCCTTATTCAAAGGAGCCCCTTTGGAATGGATGGAAGAGGATTGGCGACTCGATGCGCACGCGGTGATTCGCTTACTGAATATCGTCGTGACAACCATCGGGGCGCCGCCCAACGAGCTCGCTTTAACTTCGTTCCCGGTGCCAAAACAGGTCGACCCCTATACCTGGAAGACGAGCGCGCCGTACTTTGCGTACATCCTGGAGGGACACAAGACTGCGGAGGTGCCGCCGCAGAGGCCCGAGGTACAGGACGAGCCGGAGCCGGTGTCGGGAACCAGATGGATTAGGGAACAAGCATGGCTCAACCGCTTCGAGCACGTCTTCCAGCGCCGCCTGCGAGAAGAGATGCAGCGCCTCGCAGGCAACACCAAGACCGATGACTTGGAGCGGTTGCATTCCGCGGCCACTATCTTGGAGATGTGCCTTCAATTTCCCACTCCCCCGGAATGAATAAGGATGGAAAAATGACGTTTCATGAGAAAGCCGCTCTCGCGCGGGTCCAGGGCATTGATGGTGTGTGAAGTTGAACGGGATCGAACCGATGATTCCTGAGTGCGATTCAGGCGCTCTCCCAACTGGGGCTGACCCCGGCCGGGCCTTGCGTGGTCTGAGGTTACGCGCAAGGCCGAGGCGACGACGCTGCGCTGCGAGCGGATCGATATCTCCACAGAGCCCGAGGAAAGCTGCGTTACGGAGGTTGAACGTCGCCGGGATAGCGCCCGCTTTGATTCAGGGTAGATTTTGCGCTGCACGTTCCCAGCTTCGCGAAGATCGATCTGAACGCGAGATGGGCGGAGACGCTCGATCACCCGGGCGTCGCCTAGTGGATGGAGCAGCCGTTCGAGGATCACGCGTTCGAGCTTCCTGTCCCTTACCCGCTTGAGTACCTCGAGTTTGGTGGCTCCGGACGCAGGGCCTCGGTTCCCGCCGGCTTCGATCCGGGCGGTCCTCCCGCGCGCGAGCGCTGTACAAGTGCCGCCGACGGTTGCTCGTTTTCTGCGCAACACAAATTCACAGACCAGAAACATCAGCCGTAACGTATACGGCGCTGGTCACGAGCCGCTACGTCGATTTCTTCAGAGAGCGGCCGGCCAGTACGACTGCAAGGTGTCTTCCGCTCCGGCAAGCGTCCACATCCCAGCGAGCGCTGCAGCGGCGGCGCCGAAACCGTTGTACGCGGTACCGACGTTCGCACGCGAAGAGCGGCGCACGCGCAAGAGCTGCGGCGGCGTCAGCGCGGCGGCAGCCTCCGGGTCTATCTGGAGCGTGGCTGGTTCTCTTCGGGCGAGGATGAAAAGCTTGCCGTAATCCTCGCTTACGCCCAGCATCAGGAACTTCCCGACTGGGCTTAGGAGGTCGTAACGCTTTGGGGACAGGACCCGATCTGGGTTTCTGAGTCGTGGCCGTGCCCGTGTACGACGTGTACCTCGATGCGCAAAAGAACCTCTTCTATGCCAATGTCGAACTCGACCTAGGCGAAACAGCCAGCTACTTCGTTCATCCGTCTCGCCCTTGCCAGATATCAGCCGTACGCATTGCCGGGACTACACCTGTCGCCGATCGTGCGGGCAAACTTCGTCCAGTTGACTCCGGGGCGAACGGTGACCGTCAACCGCGTTTCATCGCAGCGATGGTCGGTGGCGGTGGCAGGACTGGCCGACGCAGGGCTGCACGGCCGGGACACGATCGTCGAGGCCGTGATCGAACGTGTGCGTTACTGCGGGCCGGAAAAAACAAGCAGATCGCTTGGGAGCGCATCTCGGAAGCCGTCGTTCTGCACCGGCAGGTTGATCGCGGCGACGGTCTGATATGGACCGGGGTCGATCGAAGGAAGCACCGAGTTCGGCGTGGTGGACCGGCTGCTGATCACGGCGTGGGAGGAACGAGGGCCGGAGAAGGATCGTGTTCTCCGAGACGGCGAGGTTGTGAGGGCGTTCCATTCCGTTGGATCCGTTCAGGTCGGCGTATCGAGGCGCCGTAGCAACATGGCGATCAGTTTCGCCCTTGCCGTGGCGATCGCGCACATCGCTTCGACGGGCGCCTGGCAGTGTTGACGTCGGAAGAACGAACGGCACGCCAGGAAAAACGTACTCCCTACGAATTCCGCCCCAATCCGCCAGAACTCATTCAGACGTTCTCACGACGCGGCGCCGAGGAGAAGAGTCATGAACAGCCGAATTCCCGGTTCGATCGCCGTGTTGTTCGTCGTGCTTTCCTGTGTGGCTCCCGCGGTACGGGCCGGACATCACGCATCGAACCTCGACGTTTGGCCCAGCCGGAAGATCCACTTCAAGATCGATCAATCGCTCTCGTCGATGGCACCTGAGATCCGCCAAGCTCTGGGCGACTGGCAAAGGGTGACCTTCCTGAAGTTCGAGGAGGTCCCGGTCTCGGCGACGCCACTTGATGGGTGGATCGAGTTCCGGGAGTCGGTCCCGACCACAGATTCCAGAGGGAGAACCAGGTACACGTGTAAAGCGAGGGTTGGCTGGGTGGGGTTTCAGGAAAAAACATTGGTGCACCTTCATCGCACATGCAACACGGCCGAGAATTTCTTCGGAACGATCCTCCACAAGATCGGTCATTCGCTCGGCTTGCATCACGAGCACACGCGCGGAGACCGTGATGAGTACGTGAGGGTGGACTGGCAGAAGTTAAGAGTGTCCCCAACGACTCCCGCTTTCGTCGCCGACGTCCTCGCGTACGAAATCAATCATACGGCGCGCATGAGCGGAGACTACGATCTGGGCTCGGTCATGCACTATCCGTTGCGTTATATGACTCTGAGGCCGCGTGCCACGTCGCTCCCGTCCTACCCGGGCGCTCCAGACCTCGTCGGTCAGCGGTGGCGCATTGGCGCGGGAGATGTGGCTACGATCAACAGACTGTACGCTAACGTTCCGGAGTGAATCGGCCAGTTCGGCTGGGCCCGCGATCGCGGTGCGATATGACGTGGGAACTCGCCTTGAGGCGACAGTACCGAGGACTTTTGTGGATGGCGTCGCCGACGCGTTCGGTGGCAGACGCGAGGTGCAATCTCGAAAATCAGCCCAAACGGTCAAACCCCGATTTTTGCCACCGCATTTGCCACTAAGCGGCCCGAAACTAGACGAAAATCGACAACAATCAACGAAAGACATCGTAGCCGCAACAAATTGATTCTATTCGCTTTCTATCTCGCTTTGTGTCGTCACATTATTACTAATAAGCCGGCTCATAACCCAAAGGTCGCAGGTTCAAATCCTGTCCCCGCAACCAACTTTTCAACGATTTGCGGCCACCGCGCAGGTGGCCGTTTTGTTTTGTCGCGACGTCGTTGAAGTCTGCTACGACGCTCACCGAACACAAGCCTCCCCTTCACTCCGCCGCCACCCCCACGTCATACGCACCGACCTCCCGCCGCCCCTCCCCATCCACCCCGAAAACGCGCAGCTGATACTTGCCGGGGTGGAGGAAGGAGTGAGGGATGACGATTTGGAAGTCGTCGTTTCCGTCGGGGTGGGCGGAGTGGCTGGTCCAGAGGATGCCGTTGGAGTCGAGCAGTTCGATGCTGTAGTGCGGGTAGTGCACCTGGCTTTCGAGGTGGGGCTTGAGGAGGTAGGCCTCGCCGTCTTTGCGCAGGAGAATTGGCGCGGCGGGGCCGCGGTTGCCGTCGGGAAGGAGCTCCTGGGGGGCGCCGAGGACGCGGGGGAGATCGCAGGCGCGCAGGGTGTTGCGGGCGCGGCTTTCGGCCTGGACGAAGAGGCCGAAGAAGACGAGAGCGAGCGTGGCGGCGATGGAGGTCGGAAGGTAGTGGCGCATGCGCGCGCGCGGCTGGATCGCGGCGATGCCGAGGCGGCGCTTCACGTCGTTGAGTCCTGCGTCGATCGCTTCCTGCGAGACGTCCAATTCGGACTCCTCGGGGAAGGGTGCGCTGTACATCCGCGCGAGCTCGGGATAGGCGACCAGCAGGTCGCGAATGCGCTCTTCTTCACTCTCATTCATCTCGCCGCGGCTGTAGGCCAGCAGCTCCTCGGCGGTCGGCGGATCGCCGAGTTTCTCGCGTTGCTCCGCCGCGATTCGGCGGTTTGCTTCCTGCCATTCTGATTTGTTGGTCATGATTCGTCCTCCGGGAGCACGCCTTCGTCTCCCAGTCGTTCGCGCAATGCGCGCTTTGCGTCGCGGATGCGCGATTTCACTGCCACGATCGAGATCCGCAGCGCCCGCGAAATCTCTTCGCTGCCGAGGTCCTCGAGCCAGAGCTGCAGGCACTGGCGCTGCCCTTTCGGGAGCTCCTCGATGGCTCGATGGATGCGCCGCAGCTGCTCGGTCTCGATCATGGTGTCCATCGGATCCTTCTGTTTCCGGTCGACGGGATCCTTCACAGAATCCCCGTCATCGAGCGACTCCGTCCGGATGCTGCCGCGCTTGATCGTGCTCACGGAGCGCACCCGATTGAGGCCGACGTTCCGCGCGATGGTCTCCAGCAGCGCCCATTCCGCCTCTCCACGATACTCGTCCATCGCTCTGTAGAAGCGGACGAACGAGTCCTGCGTCAGCTCCTGGGCATCAGCCTCGGAGACGCGGAAGACCTGCCGGAAATAGCGGAGCATGCGCGCGTAGAATCGCCTGTACAGAGATTCGAACCGATCGTTGCCTTCGCCACCGTTCGTCATTGCTCACGCCCATTGTCGCGAAACGCGTATCGTTGGGAAGACATGAAAAATCTGCTATGCATCGTTCTCTGCCTCTGCAGCGCCGTCATGGCCTGCAAGAGAGAGAACCCCAACGCGAGTCTTTGGAGGGATCGGCTCGTCAAGGCACGACTGAACGACGCGGAATACCGGCAGTACACACCACCTCCAAAGCTCACGACTTCCTGCGACGACGAGGTGGTGGAGAACCGCGACCAGGCGCTAAACCTCCTGAGCGTCGCCAGCGGTCCATGCCTCGACCGAGCTTTGAGAGGCGTCCAGCGCCAGGCGAAGGAGGATCTCGCCGCGGCGTATCTGACGCGCTTCGAGCGCAACCACGATCCGATCGACCTTCTGCGCGCACTGGAGACGGCGAACGGATTCAATCGCGCCCTCGCATTTGAATGGCTCGGATTGACGAAGGAAGCGATGAGCTCGTGGAACGAGGTCGTCGCCGAACACTCGGGATGGTCAGAGGAAGCGCGGCAGCATCTCGCCCGATTACAACAGCTCCCCGATCCTGTGCAGCAGTGGAATGCGACTCTGGTCGATCGTGCGATCGAGCGTCGCGATACCGCCGCGCTAACCCGAATTGTGCACGCGTTTCCTTCAGATGCGGCGCGACATTTCGGAGAACTGGATCTGAGCGATCGCGAAGGCGCACGCGTGCTGGCGAATGCATTGTCCACGACGGGCGACCTTTATCCACAAGCTGTGGTCGATGCCATGGACAAGCCCAAGGATCCCGCCGCGTTGGAACAAGGACTTGTTGAGTTCCGAGGCGGGAACTACGAGCGCGCCGCCATGTTTCTCGAAAGGGCCGGGAACCCATTGTCTCTGCTGGCGCGCTATTCCATGTCCGCGTTGAAACCGTCGTTGCCGGCGCTCGACAACATCATCCCTCACCTCCGGCCTGAGTATCGTGAATTATCCACTCGGATCTATGTCTACCGGGCGTTTCTGTTGGAATCCAGCGACCGATATCTCGATGCTTATCCGGACTACAACAAGGCTATCGCGTACGCAAAGAATGACCCGACTGCCGTCACTACGGTGCTGACTCGTCGAAGCCAGAATTACCTTTACATTGGCGCAACCGAGAAAGCATTCTGTGATACCTATCGCGCGATTGAGCTTCTCAATCACGTTGCCGGCATCGATGCACGCCATCAGGCCTACGCCACCGCAGGACTCACCGCGAGTCGGCTGAGCTATCCGCTGATTGCGCTCTATTTTCAGAACGCAGCGGTGGAGGGCCTCCAGCGGGCCGTTTCCAACCCGTCCGCCGACGTGGCTACTGCAAAGCATCATCTTTCGATTGCCTTACGGAGGCGTGCGGAGATTCACCTCGAGCTCGGACGGCCCGCCAATGCGAAAAGGGACTTGGAAGTGGCAGCCGATCTCGCTGAGGCTGTAGAGAAGACTGCCGATCGAGATTTGTTGCGGATGCGCATCCGCGAGGTACGGGGACAGTTGCTGTTGAAAGACCGGCCTGCCGAAGCCGTCGCTTTGTTCAGTGACGTCATTGGGAGCGCAAGGGCGCAGGATTCGACGTATCGCGCCATCCTTCACTTCCAGCGCGCGAGCGCGCGGCGCGCGGCCGGCGATCCGCACGCCGACGAAGACCTCACCAAGGCATTGCATATCCTGCGGAACGAGGTGCGAAAGGCCCTTGTCAGCGACCCTCGTACTGCTTCGGAGCCTCTATGGACGCCCTACTTTTCCCGCTTTCGCGATCGCTACGACGAGCTCATTGAAAGCCGCATCGCCGCGGGCGACAAAGAAGGCGCATTCGTGCAAGCCGAACTGGCGCGCGCGTTCGAGCCGATGCAGATCCTCCTGCAATCCGGCTCCGTGCCGCCGGGGTACCGGCCGATCGAAACGCTCGCCGATTTGACGCAGGCTCGGACCAACTTGCCCGAAGATACCGTCATCCTGCAATTTCTCGTATTGCCGGAGCGAACCTACACATGGACCGTGACGCGTGAACGAATCGACCTCGCGACACAGCGCACGACGAGAAAGAAGATTGAAGGATGGGTTGCCGACGCCGCCGCAGGTGTCGAGGGTGGCCAGAACGACCCGCTCGATCGCGCGCGTCGCGCTGCTTACGGCGAGCTTTTCCGCGCACCGTTGTCGAGCGTCGCCAGATCGAAAACACGCATCGTCATCGTGCCCGACACGCCGATGCAGGGACTTCCGTTCAATGCCCTCCAGGGAACGGAGGACGAAGGGTATCTGATCCAGCGCGGCAGCGTAGCCGTCGCCGGCAGCACGTCGCTCTATCTCTACGCGCTTGCGCGCGACCGGCAATTGTCGAGCGATCGGAATCCGTCCGCGCTTCTCATCGGTGACCCGGCGCTCGACCCGAATCCGCTTGCCTTGCCGCTTCCTTATGCCCGACAGGAAGTGACGAAGTTGTCGCGCGACGACTACAGCAATGCCACGTTGCTCACGGGCACCGACGCGACCGTACAGCGATTCCTGTCCGCCGCGAAAACCGCAACAATCATCCATTTCGCCGGCCACGCGCTATCCAGCGCGCAGGATCCGTGGCAATCGCGGCTCCTCTTCGCGCCGGGCCGGCAAGGCGAGTCCGGTGAATTGAGCGCGCAGAAACTCATGCAGCAACTGCCGAGGCTCGAGCGCTCGCGGCTCGTCGTCCTCGGCGCATGCAGTACCGCCGGCGGAGGTTCCGTCGGTCCTCAGGGTCTTGCTCCTCTGGTCCGGCCGCTCATTGCGGCCAATGTTCCGGCCGTCGTCGGCACGTTGTGGAATGTGAGAGACGCCTCCGCAAAGAACTTGCTGGTGTCCTTTCATTGTCACTATCGGCACGGAGACGACGTGGCAGTTGCGTTGCGACAGGCGCAACTCGAGAGGCTCCGGAAACATGAACCCGCGATGAAATGGGCAGCGTTTGAGGTCGTCGGCTACGCCGCATCACCCTATCCGCGCTCCATCGCATTGGAGGACCCAAACAGTGAGCACCTTTGTACTCAGAATTCTCTTCAGCGGCCTGATGGCCTTCATTCCCAATGAGAACAAGACCGAAGTCACGGTCTTGCTCCTCAATACCAACCACTATCACACGTCCGACGGCGCGGCCATGCCCGCGCACAATCCGCGGATCTACGTGCGGGCCGGCAGTTGCAGCGGCGCGTGTGTCGTCTACGACGCGACGATCGCCGCATCCACCTTCCCCGATCTCTCCGATGCCGCGGCACTCGACTCGCTCTCTGACGCCCTCGACGAAGGCAGCGTCTGGTCGATCGCTGGCTCGGACATCGCCGTGCAGAAATCCACCGGCGCGGCGAATCTCCCCGCCCTGACGATGCGCGACAACGTGCGCGGCACCGTCAATGACGACCCGCAGATCATCCCGACCACGTCAACCGAGCGTGGCGACATCTCATGGATTCCGGCACTGGAGCCACTCTGCGCCAGCGGCTGCACGATCAGCTCCCATCTGCTCGACACCGTTCCGCCGAGCCTCGTCGCAGCGCGCTTCACGATCAACAGCGGCGATCTCTATACCTACAGCCTCGCGCGACTCGCCAGCAGCGACGTCACCCCCGTGCAGTTCAAGCGCCTCGACGGCACCGGCAGCACATCGTCATACGTGCAGGCGGTCACCAGCTGGACCGGTCTCGACATCGAGGTCACGGGCAACAGCGTCGACTTCGTCGAGACGAAACACGACAGCAGCACCGGCCGCACGATGACGCTTTTCCCCGGCGACAACGGCAAAGTGGAAGTTGCGGTGGTCAATATGCCGCCGTCCATTCCGCCTTCGTCGTCGAACAATGACGCGCCGCAGGTCGGCAAGCACTTCGAGATGTATTACGACCTACTGGAAAGCCCGCCCGCTCGCGAAACGCGTCTCGTTCCGGGCGTGGCCACCGGCGTGAGCGTTCCACAGGTCAGCTGGACCTCGGTGCATCCGTCGAGCGTCGTCTCGTCCGAGCTCCTGAACCGCTTGCGGTTCGAGCCCGGACGCTCGCTCTACGACCGCACGATCTGTCCGCCGGTCAAGCCCAACCCCTAACCCTTCTACCGCTTCGACGGGTCGTCTTCACCATGGAGGCGACCCGTTCGTCTCGAGGAATGTCCATGCAATGGATCGTACGTGCGGCGCTGGCGTTCGCGCTCATCGCCTGCCATGTCAATCGCGCCGACAACGCGGCGATTGCCGCGGCCGCGTCCTTCACCCGCCAGCACACAAAACACAAGCTGCACGCATCGGTGGCGGGCAGTGATTGCCAGATCCTTCTCATCACCATCGAGACCGCATTCGACGACGACCTCGTCGAATCGATTCACTACGGCACCGATGGCTACGACGCCTTCGGCGGCGTCGAGCAGTTCGCGCACGATCATGAATTTCGCGGGGTGGTGTATCGCGATGCCAGCGGAGGTCTCTGGACCTACGGCGCGACGACGCGTGACGAAGCGCGCTCGCTCTCGCCCTGCGATGAGCCCTGATGATGCGACTCGCACTCATCGCGCTTCTCGCCGTTTCCGCAACCGCTCAGCCTGCGCGGCGCGCGCTGCTGATCGGCATCGACGACTACACCGCCTCGTCGCTGCCGATCGTGAGCGCGGTGCATCAGCACCCGGGCTGGCCCGATCTCCGAGGCGGGGCGAATGACGTTCGCATCCTGAGCGACCTGCTCGTCCTGCGCTACGGCTTCGAGCGGAAGAACATCGTCACGCTCACCAATCAACAGGCAACGCGCGCTGCGATCCTGCACGCGATCGAAGAGCACCTCGTGCACCCCGCACGAAAAGGCGACATCGTCTTCTATTACTTCGCCGGCCACGGCGCACAGGTACCGAACGCGGCATCGGATGAGCCGGACCGACTCGACGAATCGATCGTGCCCGCCGATTCGCGGCGCGGCGCCGCCGACATTCGCGACAAGGAGCTGCGGCCGCTCTTCAATCGCATCCTCCAGCGCGGCGCGCGGCTGACACTCTTGCTCGATCACTGCCACAGCGGCGGCGGATTTCGCGGGCTGCCGAACGGCGCGCCGAGACGCGGCATCGGACCTTCGCCGCCGATCGTCGACGCGCACAACTACGGACCGCGCCCCGACGAACACGGCGCTCTGGTTCTCGCATCGACGCAGGATTCCGACTCCGCGTGGGAGACGCGCGGCGAGGATGGCCTGATGCACGGCGCGTTCACCTGGGCCTGGATTCGCGCAATGCGCGACGCCGTCGCCGGCGAAGCGGCGCAAGAGATTTTCCTACGCGCACAGGCGCGGCTCCGCGGAGAAACGCCGTATCAGTCGCCGGTAATGCTTGGAAATGCCGACGCGCGATTGCGTCCTTTTCTTGGCGTGAACCGAAGCGGAGACCGCACGGTCATCGCGGTCGAGGCGGTGCAGCCCGACGGACAGATCGTCCTGCAGGGCGGCTGGGCGCATGGCCTCGCCGTCGACAGTGAGCTGAGTCCGCTCGTGGCGAATGGGCCGAACAATAGATCGCAGACCGCAGATCGCAGACCGCAGGCGCCCACCCAGCGCAGAGTCGTAATACCACCCTGCGATCTGCGTTCTGCGTTCTGCGATCAGTTCTTGGATCACCGCACGCGATTGCAGATCACGCGACTCCTCGGCCTCGGTCGCAGCATCGCGCGCCTCTCCTCAGGACCCGCGGTGTCTGCCGGCACATTGCTCGCGATCGTCCTGTGGGCTCCGCAAACAGCGCGTCCGCTGCGCCTGTTCGCCCCGCGTGTCACAGCAAACGTCGACGCGCTCGCGCGACGTTTCGCCGCGGCAACGAAGGCGAAGTGGATCGTCGATCCGCTCGAGGTTTCGCCGACACACATGCTCCGTCCGCGCGACCAGGGTTGGGAACTGCTCGATCGCAACGGCCGATCGATCGCATTCGCGAACGACGAGGCCGCGATCGACGCCATCGCACACTTGCGCACTTCGGATTCGCTGTTCGTGCAACTGCCGCCGTCCGAGACGATCGTCTCGGATGGCGACGCGAACGGGGACGCGCAACTCGCCGACTACGTTCTCACCGTCCGCCTCCATGGCGATCGCGTCCAGTACGCATGGATCCGTCCCTTCATGCGCAACTCCGACCGTCGCGCCAGCGGACTTCCCTTGCGGACCGCATGGACGAGCGATCCCAACCGACTCCGCCGCGACGTCGCCATCCTGCGGCGCATTCACGACTGGTTCTCCCTCACCACACCACCCGACACATCGACGCCCTATCACCTCGCCCTTCGCGACGAAAGCACGAAGGAGCTCGTGCGCGACGACGTCGTCACCGGCAAGCGCGTCTACAGCCTCATCCTTCGTTCCTCCGGTCCGATTGCCCGAACACCCGCGCTGGTACTACGTCTTCGTCGTCGACAACCACGGCAACAGCCGGCTCCTCTTTCCGAGGACCGGCTCGTCCGAAAACCGCTTTCCGCTCTCCGACCAAACGCCTGCTGAGATCTCGCTCGGCAATCCGAGCGCGTTCCGCATCACGCCGCCGTACGGCATCGACACCTACATTCTTCTCTCCACCGAGGAACCGCTGCCGAATCCCTCGATCCTCGATTGGGATGGCGTCCGCGCGCGCCACGCGCTCGCAGAAACGCCCTGGTCGATCGAGCGCGTGACGTTCGAGTCGATCGCACCACCTCGACTCAGACATCATCGCGCCGGGCGATGATTCGGAGCAGGCATCCTCGAGACCTTCCGTCGGCAGAAACATGATGGCGAAGTCGGTCGTCAGCGGCGGGTTGATGTACTTCTCGCGAATCGTCTTCGCGGCATTGCGCACCGCGACGTCGAGCCGCCGCCCCGCGGCCTCGATCGCTTCAGCGTCGCCGCGATCATGCGGAAGGACGCATCATCGCCGCCATCCTCATGACCGCCGGCGTCGGCCTCTTCGGCGCCTTCTCCGCCGCCCTCGCGGCATGGTTCCTCATCCCCGAGAACGAGGCGACGGATGCGGAGATCGCCGGAATGCGCGAGGAGTTGCAGAAGCTGCGGGAGGCGGTGGAGCGGTTGGCGATCAGGAAGTAACGCCTGCGGCAAAATCAAGCTCGACGCCGACCTTCGAGGCGTCGCGTCGTCGTCGCGCTTCGATGCTATCTTCCGGCGGGATCGCGATGCTGCCGCTCAACCAGACGCTCACACCCGAGAAGGGGTTGATCTTTCGGATCACGCATCGGGACAACCTACCTTGGATACTGGCAAATGGGCTGCACGGTCAAAGCGCCGGCATCATAGATCCCGCCCACGTTCCGATTGGCAATCCGGAGCTCATCGCGCTTCGACCCCATCGTGAAGTGGACATCGCTCCGGGCGGAACGCTTGCCGACTACATTCCTTTTTACTTCACGCCCTACAGTCCAATGCTTTTGAACATCAAGACTGGCTACGCGGGAATTCGTCAGCGCAACAACGCGGAGATCCTCGTCCTCGTGAGCTCACTCGCCGCGCTGCGGGCGAACGGCGTGCGCTACGTTTACACCGATCGACACGCGTATCTCCGAACGGCAAGATTCTTCGACGATCCCGCACAACTCGGCACCATCGTCGACTTCGGTCCGCTTCAACGGCGCGACTTTCAGCGAGATCCTGAACGGCCCGACAAGGTGGAACGATACCAGGCCGAAGCACTCGCGCATCGGTTCGTTCCCGTCGCGGCACTGCTCGCCATTGGCTGCTACACTGCCGCCATCAAGATGGACCTCGAAACCACCTGCCGCGAACTGGGAATCAAGGTGAAGTTCGTTCAGCGCACGGAGTGGTACTTCTCATGATTCGTTTCACCAGTGGCAATCTGCTCAACTCCGGCGCCGAAGCGGTGGTGAATACCGTGAACACCGTCGGAGTCATGGGGAAGGGAATTGCGCTCATGTTCAAGGAGGCATTCCCCGCGAACTTCCGCGAATACGAAGCCGCATCCAGGCGTGGCGAGGTCCGGACCGGCAGCATGTTCGTGACGGAACGCCCGTCGATGATGGGCGCTCCTCGATGGATCATCAACTTTCCGACGAAACAACACTGGCGCGGGAAGACTCAGCTGGAGTGGATCGAGTCGGGATTGCAAGATCTGCGAAGCGTGGTCCTCGAGAAGAAGATTCGCTCGATCGCGATTCCTCCGCTGGGCTGTGGAAACGGGGGTCTGGAGTGGCGCGTCGTTCGGCCGCTGATCGAGCGAGCCCTCGCTGATCTTGCCGATGTCGATGTCGTGGTGTACGAGCCGACCCCTGAATACCAGAATGTCGCGAAGCGCAGCGGCGTAGAAAAACTCACTCCCGCCCGTGCCCTCATCGCAGAACTAGTGCGGCGCTACTGGATTCTCGGGATCGAGTGCTCGCTCCTCGAGATTCAGAAGCTCGCATGGTTTCTCGAACGTGAGATCGAAATGCTCGCGTTGCCCAATCCACTCGATCTGCAATTCTCGGCGAATCGCTACGGACCGTACGCAAACCGCCTGGACCACTTGCTCGACGGATTAGATGGCAGCTACTTGCGCTCGCAAGTGAGGATTCCAGACGCGAAACCGACCGACGTCATCGCGTTCAACGATCCGAAGAAAAACGTCGTCGCCGCGTATATCAAGGCCGAAGCGCCCAGCTACATCCCTGCTTTGGAGGGCGTCTCGAAGCGTATCGACGGATTCGAGTCGCCTCTTGGGTTGGAGCTCCTCGCCACGGTCGATTGGTTGCTCGCCCGTGAACGCAGGACCCCCGTCATTGCGGATATCAAAGTGGGTCTTCAGGATTGGCCGGGTAGTGACGGAGCTGGGGAGAGAAAGCTGCGCCTCTTCGACGATCGCATGCTGAAGCTTGCAATCGAGCGGCTCACGCGCGCGTGTGTGTGACGAGCGTGGGGCTTGATCGTCCACGGTAATGTACCGTCTCCCCGAGCCTGAGCAACGACGTCTTCGTCGGTAACACTCATTGCGCGAAGCGGTGGAACGCGCGTCACATCGTAACCCCCGCCAAATACCTCACCGCCGCCGCGAATCCCTCCCCCACACCCGCCCGCGAGATTTGAAATGTCTCGTTCAAGCCACTCGATGTCTGAAACGAGAGCTCGTCGTAGAGGCAGATGGGGAGTTGGCGGTTGTTGGCGAAGCGGCGGTCGGGACCGCCGCTCTTGTTCACGTATTGCCAGGTCCAGTCGACTACGGTCGCGTCGGAGGGGGCGCCTTGTTCTTCGATGAAACGCTGCGGAATTACGGAGAGGCGGAGCGTGCGATAGGAGATCGCGCCGATGCCGTTGGCGTCATAGATCATCAGGCGGTCGGGCAGAAAGTAGAGTATCTGAAATCCCGCGCCGATGCTCAGTATCGGCACGTTGGTCTTGACGAAGGGCGGATCGGAAGTGCGCACCGTCGCGACGTTGCGCTGGACGAGACCGCTCGCGCCGCCGTGGTACTTGCGATCGCTCACGCCGCCGGAGGCGGTGATGTGCCACATCCTGCCGACGCCGGCCAGGGCTTGCGCCCATTCGGTGAAGCGGCGGAATGCGTCTTCGACCTGCAGCTCCAGGTCGTAGAGGATGACGGTCGTCTTGGCGATGCGATCGCGATATCCAGCGGCGAGCATAAGCGCGAGACCGAGGATGGCGAAGAAGAGGATCGCCCATCCGGAGCCGGTGCCGAATCCCATGAACAGCAACACCACCGCGCCGGCGACGGCGAAGGGCCGCAACGTGAGCTTGCGCTGCTTCGCGCGCAGCTCGGCGAGCAATTCCTCGGATGACGAATCGACGATCGCCGCGGCGGCGCCGGACTCGATCTCCTGCATGGATCCCCGCGGCGTCGCGATGGGCATCGTGCGCGGCGTCGCGACAGGGTTCGTCGGAACGGAGTCGGAGGAAAACGTATGGCGGTAGTAAACGCCGCGGCGACCGACGTGTACGTAGTTGCCGCGCGGTCCCGAGCCGACGCGAAATCCAGGGATGCCGGCCGAGACACCGACGCCCGATCCGGAAAGGTTGAAGCGGAACGGTCCGACCGAGAGGCTCTTGCGCAGATAGAAACCCATGGCTCTCTCCCTCAAGTGAGCGGCGCGTATTTGCGCAGCAGGCCGTCGAGCACGTTGCGGTCGAGCGGCGTGAGCGCGACGGACTGGCGTAGCGAACGCAGATCGCGCGACACGTCGCGCGTCGTTTCCATGCGCGGTACGAGCGCGTCTTCGAGGTGCTCGCGCGTGGCCGCGCTCTCAGGATCGGCGAGGAGCTGCGCGGCCGCGAGATGCGTGTCGCCCAGCACTCCGTCGTTCACGATCCCGTCGCCGACCGTAAGCTTTCCGCCGGATATGCTCACGATGCCGAGTGCGCGCGCGAGGAGGACCTGCTCGTAGGCGGCGTGTATACGCGCGCCGAACAGAACTTCCGCCGGAATGAGATCGGCGACATCACCGTGCTCGGGATTGGACGCCGATTCGTATTGCGCGCGGTAGTAGTCGATCGACCCGAGGATGTAGCCGGGATAGTGCAGGACCCGCGTGATCACGTGCACGGACAGCGCATCGGGCGCCGGTCTCACGTGCGATTCGGCGAAGCGTCGCTGCAGTTGCGCGGTCCACTTCGCGTCCTCGGACTCGAGCCAGAGCGTGCAGTCCTGCTGCATCGAGCCCTGTGCCTGAAGATCGTCTTCGCGCAGCTCGATCAGCGGCGCGCTGACGTCGACGAGCCGCTTGAGGCGATGCGTGAGCTTCGCTTCATCAGCGAGAGATGATGCCGTGGCCAGGGTGAGCTTGCGCAGATCGGCGAACGCGGTCGCCGCGTACGACGCGATGCGCTGGCGCATCGCGTCCATCTCGAGACGGCGCGACTCTGAGCGGCGGATCGGAAACTCGCGCGTGAACGGCTTGCGATCGTCGAGCGTGCGCGTGTACCAGGCGTCGAGCTCGTCGTCCTCGAGCACACTCATCGAGAGCGAGCCCGATGCGAGAGAGACCGGCACGAAGGAGGCCGCGAGCATCGCGAGTGCTTCCTGGCGCGCGCGCAACGAGTCGAGCACCTGCTTCGCTGCATCATGGGTCGCGCGTAGCGCGCGCAACGCCGTGCGGCGATGCATGACGTCGTATTCGAACTGCAGCTCGGTGTTGTGCGCGACGTTCTTCGCCTGATCAGCGGTCTCGATCTGCGAACGGAGCCGCGCCAGCCGTTCCCGCGCGTCGCGCACCAGCGGCGCGATCCGCGTCGCGTAACGAATGCCGGTGACGATCGCGAAGGTCACGAGCGCAACGAGCACCGCGGACGTGACACGCACGTGCAGCGCGAATCCGATGGAGACGATCACAACCACACCGGCGATGGCGAAGAGCAGTTGCTGCCAGAGCCAGGTTCGCCGCGTCTCCAGCGCCTCGCGCAGCGCTTGCTCCATCCGCGGGAGCTGCACGAACGAGTCCCGCAATTCCTGCTCCCGCGCGAGGGTCTCCGCGGCCACGCGCGACGCCTCGGCCTCGCGCGCCGCCGTGCGCGCGACGCTGTTCTCGCGCTCCTCGGCGAAGATCAGGTCCGGCACGCGAGCCAGAAGCGACGTCCTCTCGCGCGCCAGCGAATCCAACTGCTTCGCGGCATCGTCCGGCGCCAAAGTGTCGGCGACCACTTTCTGATCCTCGATGAGCGACTCGAGCTCGCGCACGTGCTTGCGCGCGGCGTCGCTCGCGGCCGTGTTCGCGGTGAAGTGCAGACGCTCGTCGAGTGCCGCGGTGGCGAAGCGGATCTCGGTCACCAGATTCCGCGGCGCCAGCTCGGCGTCGAGGCGCAGCTCGGGCAACGGATCGAGCAGCGCCTCGAGGAGGCCGGACGCGGAGTCGTAACCATCGCGGTCGAGCGTGTCGTCCACGGTTCGAGTGAGCAGCGCGGCATGATCGTGAATCGTCTGCTCGCCCTGTTTCGCCAGCGCGTCGAGATTCTGGAGATGCATCGAGTCGCGAAAGGTCTGCAGCTCGCTGCGCACAGCGGCGATGACCTCGTCGGCGCTGCGCGTGCGCTCGTTCACACGGCTCGTCGGCTGGAAACGTCGAAAGAGCGACTGGCCGCCTTCGACGCCAATGCGCGACAGCGGCAGCGCGAACTCGTCGGCGACGACGAACTGCTTCGCCGGGAGCTGCACGCGCGTCGCGTGCAATCCCGCGAGCAGCTTCTCCCGTACCAGCTCCGCGGCAAAGCGCGCCTCGACGCGTTGCAGCGCGAGCTCCCGCGGAAAGATGAGCGACGCGTAACCAAATGAGCTGAACGTTGGATGCATGCCGCGCGGATGGATGCCCGGCAACGCGCCGCTCATCTCCGGCTCGTACGTGAGCGCTCCGGCAATGGCATCGGCATAGACGTCGAGGCACGTGTCGACGGCGCCGAAGCGGACGCGCTTCCCGTTCGTCGCGTCGATCAGCCAGACCTCATCGAACGGCTTTTCGTGCTCGGCGCTGAGCGTCTTCAACAGCGCATACGCAGCCGCGTAGTCTTCCGGCTGTGAGGCGCCGGCCGCTTCCGGCAGCAGACAGAGAATCTCGATCGACACGAACGAGGCGAAGCGGCGCGTCTCGTAGATCGTGCGGATGCGCCGCGTCGTCTCCAGCAGCGATGTTCGCGCCGGACCGGCCGCGGCGAGCATCACCAGCACGAGCTCGCGCGTGCCGACGTCATCACGCAACCGCAGCGGTGTGTCGGGGCGCTGCCGCTGCCCGTGCATCGACTGAATCGCGATCTCGAGATCGCCATCGACGATGCGCGCCTGCACGAGATCGTCGACTCCGTGCACCGCGGCCACGCGCTGCTGAACCGCGTGCGCGAGCGGCGCGACGATGTCGTCGAGAGCGAGAATGCTGACCGGTTTGAGCATGCGTCTCCTTAGATAGTTGTCAGTTGTCGGTTGTCTGCGCACGTCGCCCAGGCGAATCACCCCAGACAACGGACAACCGACAACCGCCCGCTAGGCCAGCGTCTCCATGCGCCGCACGTACTCCTCGATGGCCACGATCTCGTGCTCGACTTGATCCTTCACCTGCGGCTCGACCGCGCTGGCCATCTGCTTCGACAGCGACTCTGTGTACTCGCGGAGGATCTGCGCCGCGCGCACTGCGCCCGCGCGCGTGACCACGGCGTCGATGGCCTCCTCCGCCTCCTGCACGAGCTCGCGGTTCTTTTCGAAGGCCGAGAACGCCGGCACGCGTCCCTGCGCGAGACGAACCATGTTGTTGTCGACGCGCCGGCCGTTCTTCGATTTCATCGAGTACCACGCGCCGTCGCGGCGGATGATCGCGAACGGCTCGGGCGCCTGCGACAGCGCGAACCAGCGCAACGCCTCGCCGTCGCCGCTGCGCGGAATCAGGTTCGACAGCTCCTGCCACCTCTTATCGATGTGGTTGGAGATGATCTTGTTCGGATCGCAATAGGCGCGCTCCATGTCCTCCATCTCCGCGAGCGCGAAGAGCGGCAAGCCGGTCTTCACCTTGAAGAGGACGATGCGCTTCGCGTCGCGCGTCGAGACCAGGGAGGGCCTGGCCATCCCTTTCGGCAGTCCCGCTTCGTAACGCGACTCCTTCAGCACCGTTGTATCGGCGTCGGCCACGCCGTAGTGGTAGAACTCGTTGATGAGCGTCTGATTGACAACGGGAATGCGGCCGATGTCGTAGCGCCACAACGGCACGGCGAGGTTGTCGAGACGCTTGAGCTGCTGCGCCACGACCTCCGGCGATGAGCGGCGCAGGATCTCGTCCATCGTCAGAGAGGTCAGCGGCTCGTAGCATTTCTGCACGAACTGCTGGATGTCCGCGTGGACCTCGGCCGCGCGCAATCCGGCCCACTGCGACAGCGACGCGCGATGCTGATCCGCGTACCACTTCACGAAGTCCTCGCCCGTGACTTGTGGCCGATGCGCGGCGGGATCGAAGCCGACGGTCTGTTCGAACAGCCGCGCCGCGCCGCGCGGATTCGTGGCATCGAGGTACTGCTGCTCGAACTGCTTCCGCGCGGCGTTGAGGTTCTCGCGGATGCGATAGCAACCGTCGAGGATCGCCTGCGTGTGCGCGTGCAGCGTCGAGTAGAGCTCGGCCGCTTTCTCCGAACGCGCGATGCGGATCGACAGCTCGGTCTCGCGATCGACCAAGCCGCCGTACACCTCGCACGCGGACTTGATCTTCGCCTCGCGGCGAATGAACGCGCCGGCGGCCTCGGCGATCTGATCCTCGGCGGGCTTGAAGCCGATCGCCTTCAGGCGGACGCGCTCTTCCTTCGCCTCGCCGTCCATCATGTTGCGGTACCACTCCAGCTTCGCCTGCAACTTCTCGAAGAATCGTTCCGCGCGGGTGAAGCCGTTGTTGCGATTCACCATCGACTCCCAGAGCGCGTTGATCGCCGCCGCGGAGCGATCGCGCAGCACGTCGAAATTCGCACCGATCGTTTGCGCGATCTGCCGCTCCGCCTTCGAGCGATGAACGGTGTGAAGGTTCTTGATCGCGCCGAGCGCTTTGGGGTCGAAGGCGAGTTGCGTGAGGGACATGGGGATGCGCAACTGACCGCCGCCCTCGCGCTGACTGAGGACCTCGATGACCTGATCCGCTTCGTCTTCGCGCAGACCGTTGGCGTCGATGAAGCGCTGCACCTCTTCCTCGATCTCCGCGTCGGGCACCGCGCCATTTAGAAGATCGTCGTGCACGAGGCGCTTCGCATCCTCGTACAGCAGCGCGTCGAAGCTCGGCATCGTCAGCGAGGCCACGCCGAAACTGCAGTACTGCGGCGAACGTCCCTTCACGCGCGGCTGCGTGGCGATCTGCGTCTTGATGTTGTCGACCGCGTTCGCGGCATCGGTGCCGAGCTGCGATCCGATCTGCACGTACATGCCGTCGGCGATCAGCGTGTGCAGATCGTTCTGCTCCGAGACCACGCGACCCTGCTCGTTCACGCTATCGATCAGATAGACGACGTCGAACGGCGGCCGCGAGACGTCGATGCGTCGGAAGCCGTAATCAACCGTGAACGTCGACCGCGACGTCGAGAGATGCTCGATCTCCTTCAGAGCGCCGTACCCATTCGGCTTGACGAGCGCCACGCCGTTCATGCGCGTGAAGATCCCGGGCAGCAGCAGCACCGCGGTGAAGTTCGATTGCTCGTCGCTGCCGATCACGTCGCGCGCCATGAAGGCGACGTCGAGAAACGTGCCGCTGCCGGTGCCGCCGGCGAGACTGCCGACGAGGTGTACTTCGACGCCGGAGCGATCGGAGACCTGAAATTCATCCGCGTACATCTGTTTCTGATTGCGGATGTTCCGCACGTCGTCGACAGCACGGCGGATGCGCGCATAAACCTCGGCCGCCTTCGCGAACAGCGCCAGGCGCCCACGCGCGCGCACCTGTCCGGCGCCGGCCATGATGGCCTGCGTCGGAATCTCCGGGGGCCACCACTCGTCGATGTGCGGATTCGTACCGTTGACGAGGTTCGCTGGATTGCCGACCTGCAGCACGTAAGTCTCGTTGTGATCGAGCCGCCCGTCGGGTGAGCTCTCTTCGGTGCGCGTCGATCCTTCCGCGTTCTCGGTCGTGTCGATCGAGAGGAAGCGAATGATCGGCGGAACGGAGCCATAGGCGTCAACGAAGCGGCGCTTGAGCTTGAGCAGCGTGTTGTAGCCGGTACCGCCGAGTCCCAGCACTACAGTCGGACGAAAGACGACGTTGTTCTTCACAGGTCTGCCTCCTGATTGGATTCCATTGGACGTTCGTCGCCGACGCGGTTGAAGCGAACCTTCGCGTCGCCGATCTCGATCGTGTCGGCGTCGTACAGCTCGCTCATCGGCGTCTCGACATCATTGATGCGCAGCGATCCGTTTTGCGCGGCGATCCAGACTTTCTTGCGGCCGCCCTTGCGCCGGACGAACAGTCGCGCGTCGCTCCCGCCGAGGACTTCGAGCGGAAGGATCGCGCTCAATGCGACCTCGTTCGCCTGCAGCTTTGGCAATCCGACGAACGCGGCATCGGGCGCGGCGCGCGGACGGAGAATCTCGAGCTCGCCTTCGAGGCGGTTCTTCTTGCGCTGTTGTCGGATGAGGAGGAAGCCGATGAGAACCAGGATCGCGAGCGCGATCAGCACTTTCGCGACCGAAAACGGTCGCTCGACCGTCAACGGCTTCGGCGCAGGAACGACTCGACGCTTGGGCGTCGGCGGTGGAGGTGGCGGCGGAATGTGCGCGCGGATCTCGCGTGCAATATTGCGGATCGCCTCCGCGGTCGGCGCCTTCAACACCGTCGTCCGCTCGGTTTTCGCGGCAAAGTCATCGAGCTGCGGTTCGTGCTCGCCCATCGAAACGAAATAGACGAAGGTCTCGCCGACACGATCGACGTTCGAATCGATGCGCACCGGATTCTCGATGCCGCGCACATCTTCCTTGCCATCGGTGAAGAGCACGACGACCTGCCGGCGCGCGGGATCACTGCGATTGCGGCGCAGCAACTCCGCACGCTCGAGTCCTTTCGCGATCGCGGCGCCAAGGTGCGTGCGATTGCCCTCGGCGCCGAGGAGGAGGATGGCGCGATAGAGATCGCTGCGCGATGCGGTCTGGATCTCGCGCACACCGCGATCGAACGAATAAATCGCAAGCGTGTCCTGCTCGCCCGCCTCGCGCACGAACGAGTCGAGGCTCACCTTCACATCCGCCCAGATGTCCTTCGACCCGACGCCACGCATCGACTTGGATGTATCGACGAGAAACACCCAATCGACCGGGCCAAGGCTCTGCGCGGACAGAGCACCGGTCACCAAAAGCAGAACCGCCGCAAGGGAAAGTCGTCGCATCGCGTCTCCTCGGTGTCGAGGAAGAAGACCCCGATGCGTGTCGCGGGAGGCGTTGCAATGCAAACGCCGCGAACGAATGGCGTGTGGCGCTCTACGAGCACGTCGGAGAGCGTGTCGGCTGGAACGCGCTCTTTCCGAGTCCGCAGGCCGGCGGCAGGAGGCGTATCATTCGCCTCTCTTCCCATCAATCGGGGTCTTTCCAGGCGTGAACACCGCAAGAGCGTCTCTCGCCGCATTCATCGCGTCTCTCGCCATCGGCCTCTTGACGCTGCTCGTCGCCTGCCCGAAACCATCGGCGTCGCGCTCGGCAACTCCGCTACAGCTCGCGGACATGCCCACGACACCCAGGTTCTCGCGCGACGCGTCAACCGGTCTGTTCGTCGGCATCCGCGAGTTTCCGCACGATCGGCTGCTCGAGGTTCCGTACGCCTGCGACGACGCCATCGATCTCGCGTATCGCTTCGTGTTCAATCAACGCGTCGCGCTCCTTCCCCCGCGGCGCGTCGTGCTGGCGATATCCGGCTCGCCGCAGAAAGAGGAATCGAAACAGCGACTGAGCGAGCTGAAGGAGGCTGGCACACGCATCGTCAGGAGTCCAAGCGCGGATGATCTCCTCGATCTGATGAAGGAGCAGGCGGCACGCGCCGGCCAGGAAGGACTCTTTGTCCTCTCCATCGCGTCGCACGGCTTTCAGAAAAACGGCGACGCCTTCATCCTCGGCGCGACGTCCGACTTCGGCGCACCGGAGACGGCGCTGCGCGCGGCCGCGATCTTCGACGTCGCCGCGAAGGCGAGCCGCTCGCTGATCTTCATCGACGCCTGCCGCGACCGCGTCCAACAAGGTGCGCGCGGCGCGGCACCCGATCCCGCCGCGGCCGCGCCGCACATTCGCCGCATGAAAAACGTGCGCGGACAGGTCATCTTCTATGCCGCGGCGCCGGGCGAGTACGCATACGACGATCCGGAGCATCAGAACGGCGTCTTCACGCGAGCGGTACTCGACGGATTGAACTGCGAAGCTTCCGCGCCGAACGGCACGGTGCTCATCGATACGCTGCAGACCTACGTCGATCGCGAGGTCCGCCGCTGGATCCGCGAGAACAAGAAGCGCACGGTCAATCCCGCGACGCAGATCAGCATGGAAGGCGAGACGCGCAACATGCCGCTCTGCGAATGCTGGCGCCCTCCCGGCCCGAGCATCCGCCTCGCCGTCGATCACGCGACCCTCACCGCCTATGCCGAAGACACGCGGCCACTCTGGCGAAAAGAGTTCGGCGAACCGATCGTCGACGCCAAAGCCGTCGACCTCGATGCCGATGCGCTTTCGGAAGTGGTGGTCGGTTTTCACAATCGCATCGAAGTGCTCGACCGCGACGGCAAGTCGCGCTGGACCCGGACGAATGACGCGAGAACCCTTCAGACGTTCGCCACGGGCGATCTCTTCGAAAAACACACGAAACAGATCGTCGCGCTCTGGAACGATGCCCATAGCTCGCGCCTCACGGTCTTCGAAAGCGACGGCCGTGAGCGCTCGAGTCTCGCGCTCGCCGGCCCATTGCTGCACATCGCCATCGGTCGTCCGACGAACATGCACGCCCCAAAAATCGTCGTCGCCACCGCCAACTCTCTCCTGCTCTTCCACCCTCGCAAACTCCAACACAGCACGCCCATCTGGCAGCAACTCCTCCACACCCCCAACGCCATTTCCGACCTTCACATCACCGATCCGAGCACCACCCTCCACCGCGCCATCGCCGTCGCCACCGCGAGCGGAACGACGTTGTTCACTTTCGAGGGGAAGATCGTGGGAAAAAGCAGGAAGGGGATTTGGGAAGAAGCGTCGAAACGAAAGAAGCGTTGAAGGCGGCGGTCGCGATCCTTCTGGATCTGCTGAATGGCAAGCCCGCGAAGTGAGCGCGCCGCGAGGATCGAGATCTCACTTCCTCCCCCGCCGAAACTCCCGCATCCGATACCGAAACAGATTGCGCAAGAACTCGAAAACCGCGGACACGCGGACGAAGGAACGGCGGCCGGTCAGGCCGAGGAACTCGGTTTCGATCTCGCCGATGCGCAGGCCGAGGCGGCGGGCCTGGATCAGCATCTCGACGTCGATGAACCAGTCGGTGGATTGCAGAGTCATGCTCTCGTAGGCGGAGCGGGTCAGGACCTTGGGCTTGGCGTTGATGTCGCGCAGCCGAAGGCCGGGGAAGAGAAGATGAAAGAGGCCGTTGAGGACGAAGGAGTAGAGCTTACGCTTCGGACCATCGCCGCGCTGCCGACGATAGGTCTTCGCCAGATCGAGCTTCTGTTCGCGGAGCAAGCGGTAGACCCGCACGAGGTCCTCGACGAGAACCTGTCCGTCGCCGTCGATGACCGCCAGGCACTCACCGGTGGCGAGAGCGAGGCCACTGCGCATGTCCCATCCCATCATTCCCTGTTTCGGCACCGCCGAGCAGACGATGCGGGAATCGCGGGCCGCAAGCTCACGCACAACCTCCGGAGTCGTGTCCATCGCGCCGGAGACGTAGTTGCCCACCAGCACGAGCTGATAGTCGGTGATTCCCGCGGCGAGGAGCGCCTGACTGATTCCAGCGGCAAACGAGCGCGCCGCATCGCCAGAGCGATAGCACAGAACTACGACAGAGAGCTCCGGACCCATGAGCAACTCCGAATTTACTCCAGCAGCAGCGCGCGCTGTCGTGGCGTCAGCGGGCGCTTCAGAATTCGATGGACAGGCCGGTAGCCGGCCAACGCCGCGGGATCGCTGCCGAGGAGACGATCACCGCGCGGATCGGCGAGCAAGTTCCAGGTTCCTTTCCGATTATCGAAATCCAGGATCACCAGCGTGTCGTAAGGAAACCGATCGCCCGCACAGGTGCCTGCCGCAAAGCAGTCGGCCTGGCCTTCGTCCCAGCACGCGAGTCCCTCTGGCGTTGCACGGCAGTCCGTTCCCCGATCCGGGGCGACACGCATTGCGTGGATGTCTGGATCGTCATAGAGCAGGATCATCCAGCTTTGCGCCAGATAGTTGGCCTCGGTCGCAAGATACAGATCGGGCGTCGGCCCGCTGCGCAGAATGATCCCCGTTTGAGGCTCGAAGGCCGGGGCGGTCGTGACGATCGACAGGAGCTCTTTCTTGTGCAGCCGCCAGGTCGAGACCCAAAGGTCCTGACGTTCCAGGCCTCCCCAGACTCCGAATCCGACGAAGAGGATCGGCACGACCAGAACCCCGCCGCGAAGGCGAGGCCATTGTTGCATCGCCCAGCCTATGAGAACGGCGACTGCCAGTGACGCCCACACGCGCGAGAGGATGTGCGTGCGATAGTGAATTTCGGCCATCTGCAATCCGGCGTACGCGAAATTCGCAGCGAACGCCATCGCGACGAAGATCCCGGCAAGCGGAAGCGTCCGCGATGCACGCTCCCGATCGGCATCCCGTGTCTTGTGCGCCCGAAGCGCGAACCATGCGGATGCCACTCCCGCCGCAAGTGTCATGATCCACAACGGAATCTCCCGCGGCGGTCGCGGATACCAGCTCGGGCGCGCATAGACCCAACGCCATGGAGCGAAGTTGTCGCCCCACAACATGGCCGCGCGATGGAGACGCACCATGAGACTCATGGATTGCTGGGCTACGGCGGCGTAGCCGGACGGGTCGTGCAGAAACTGCCACTCGACCGGGACCGCGGGAGCCAGGGCGAGACCGACTGCTGACAGCACTCCGAGAATCCGCCGCCAGCTTGCGAGACCGCCTCGCCACAAGAGAAGCAGCGGGATGAAGGGAAGCGCAGGGATCGCAACGTCGATGGTCCAGATGCTGGCGGCTGCCGCGGCGCATGCAATCACGATCCAACCGGCATTTCCTCCGGTCACGAAGCGCAGGCTGCAGCCGAGGGCGAGCAGCAGCAACAGCGCGCCGAAGTTGTAGCCGAGAGCGGTCAGGTTTCCGGTCAGGTAATCGCTGGTCGCGGTGAGCGTGAGGCAGATCGCCAGGAACCGGATGAGTCGCCTGCCCGGCAGCAGAAGCCAGGCGATCCAACCGCTGGCGAGGGCCTGACCGAACCAGATCGCTCCGTGGATCAGGTGCAGGGTCCAAATGACTTGCGGCGTCGCGAGTGCGAGGCGGTACGGCAGCGTATAGAGGCGTCGTAGCGGAGAGCCCGAGGGATACAGCGCGGCCATGAAACCGTGGCCTTGATGCACGCGCGCCAACCGAAGCAACAGCGTGTCGTCCTGCCACAAGCCGCGCATCGGCACGGTCAGACCGTAGACGAGAAGGAGCAGAAAGAGATAGAGAGCTCCGTTCCCGCTCCATTCGACGGCAAGCCGGCGCAGCCGCTGAAACCGCAACGCCGGCGTATCACTCAGACCTTGTTCCAATATCGCCCATGCTATTCGCTCGTTTCCCACTCGCCAACAAATCTTCCGGCGTCTCGATCGCGGGATTCTCGTGAACGGTTGGCACTCCGAACGACGCGGCGCATCGGCGTGTTCATCGGAGGAACCACATGACTGCATTCCGCGACCTTCACGCAGCGGCGTATCTCGCCCGGAGAGGTCAGCCGCGACGTTTCCGAGATGGGCGGCGAGATTTCGGATCTCGAAGCGCTGCAGCGCCTACGGGAGGTGGCTGCGGCGTCCGCATCGGAACATCACGCGGGTGACCATACTGTCACCCATTCTCAGCGTCGCGCAGTTCGCGACAGGAGTTTGAACTGCAAGCGCTCCGATGAGTTCCTGCGGTTGATGACGTTGCCGGAGAAATCGAGGACGAACGTGCTGCCGCTGGCGGTCGAGACGGAAATGTCGCGTTTCGCATCGTTGTCCTGATCGACGATCTCGAGGCGTGCGATCCGCTCTTCGAATGGGAAGAGGACACCGGCCCAAACGCGCTCGCTCTTCGCGTCGAGCATGAAGACGCTCGCGACCGGTCGTTGGGTACCAAAGCTCGATCCGGCTTGATCATCGATGCCGGCGACGATGATCTTGCGCCTGTGGCGTGAGGTCGGACGGTCGATCGCGATTTGCGTCAAGGGACCTCGATGGTCGTAGGCGGAAAAGCGCTGGCCGCCCCCGGCATAGATGGAGACGCGCGACGTGGAACGCCCGTCACTCCAGAGCGCGACGACCTGCAGTCCGCGAGCTTTGGCCAGCAAATCGTCCACGAGCAACTCACGAAGCGTCAGGCCCTCCTTCACGGACCACAATCGAGCGCCGATGCGATCGAAAACCGTGATCGCATCCGCACCGACCACGACTTCCCGGCTGCCGTCCGCATCGAGGTCCGCCACACGGGCGCGCACGATGTGTGTCTTCACGTCTCGCTGCCACAACTGTGTTCCCTCAGCCGAGAAGGCAGTGACGATCGCACCTTCGTACTCTACGTGTGCGACATTGCCGGGAGGAGGTGGTCGCGGCGGACCGGCACACATGGAGAGAGGCATGTTCCTGGCGCCGCCGTCAATGCTCACTTGTGTGGCAGAGCGGATCGATGGATTTCGATGTACGCGAATCCAGGTCTTGACTGCGCGCTCCAGGAAAACCCACAACGTCGCGAACGTGACTGCGCCGCGTACCATGCTCGCCTTGCAACTCAGTCCGTCGATCACCGCCCTGGTGAAGACGCCGTTGCCGTCGTCGCGGTCATACGCATATCCGCCTGCCGCGGCCGCATAGAACACGATCTGTCCATCGACTCGTCCCATTCTTCCCATGAGCGGCGCGGCCGTAGCGGGATTGGGTCCGCCGCGCGTGCCGCCGGTGATGCGTTCGCGACACGCGTCGATGAAGAACAGCGACCGCCGCGCCTCGGAGGTCGCCGCGATGTCGAATAGCTTCGGCATCGGCAACGCTGTGTTCTCGTACTGAAATACGGAACTCGATCCGAGCACGTACGGCACACCGTCTCTTACGAATCCATGCGTCGCGAGCGAGACGATGAGAATGCCGTCCTTCCCCGCCAGCGCCGCCTGCCGCTGGAGCAGCAGCAGGATGTCACTCGGTTCCGCACCTTCGACCTTGGCGCCCGCCTGTTTCAGCTCATCGAGGTGGCGTTTCGACTCCTCCTTCTGAGGTGATCCCGAAAGAGCGAGCACGACGCGCTCCGGCGGCACGAGACCTACACGCGGACAAAGCGCGAACAAATACGCCAGGTCGACGGCGTCGTCGGCGGCAAACCGTACCTCGGGCGTACCGTCCCTCGTGAACTTCCGCACGCCGATAAAGAGCGCCGCCGATTGCCTCCGATCAAAGGCGCGCAACTCTTTCGCTCCCGGAGGGGTGAGAAGTTGAACTCCGCGCGTGCCGCGCACGGCCGGCGCGATCAATGTGGCCGCCGCCGCAAGAATTGCCAGGATGGCAATGATGACTAACGGCAGCTTCCATCTCTTCATGCGCGGCCATTCTCCACCGTATGCAGCGGATGAATGGAAGCGCTATGGATCTTCGCCCCCGACTGAAAGAATCCGCCACACTGCTCGATCGCGCTGCAGCCGTTGCATTCCGGCAGGTAGACGTTCTTCCAGTCCGAAATCGATTTGCGCGCCAGAGGCCAGAGCCGCGGGTCGAGGACGCAGAGTTGATGGTTGTAGATCGAGACGTTCATGCCGGCGTTACAGAGGATGTCGGCGGCGGTGCCGAGCTCACTCTGATAATCCGCCGGATCGATCCAGAGCTCACTGAGATTCTGGTGCACGAGACCGAACATCTCGAGTCCCATGAGCGCCACGTGGCACGCAAACGGGAAATTGCGTGCGATGAATGTCGCCAGCTGTGGCAGTCGAGGAATCGAGAGCGCGTGCAAAACGATCCGAATCTCGACGCGCACGTCGTACCGATCCAGATTCAGCAGCCCGATCACCGTTTCTTCGAACGCTCCCTGCGCCTGCACGATGTGGTCGTGGCGCTGGTCAATATCGGAGTAGAGGGGAATGCCGAGAACCAGATCGGGATGGTGGAGATGGCCGAGCTTCTCCGCGAAACGGCGATAGAAAAACATGCGCCCATTCGTCAGCACGTGCAGTGCCGTGGAAGGCAGCCGCTCCTTGCATCGTGCGATCAGCTCGAGGAACCCGTCGCGAAACAGCGTCGGTTCGCCGCCCGTGATGCCCAACTCCCCGGTTGCAGGATCGATGAGATCGATGACGCGAAGGTGCTCAGCAAGACGGTCGGAGTCGTCGATCGATTTCGGCGGCTGTGAGCACATGAGACAGAGGCTGTTGCACTGCTCGGTCACGAGGATGACGTTGTGCCGCGATGCGCGGCGATAGAGCACGCGCACCAACCCGGTTGGATCGACGGCAACGACATCGCCATCATCGAGATAGCTGAGCTGGCGCAAGCCATGCGCGATCGGGATCCCGCGGACCGGCGGCGTGTCGCCGAGGGCGAGCACACCGAGATAACCGGAAGGGTTGCAGGGCAGCAGGCCGTTTTCCGCGAGCAGCCAGGAATCGGCGCGGCCCGCGTCGAGCGGCGTCCGCGCGACGCGGCCGATGAGCGGGCGATCGACGTTCTCGGCACGCGCGGTCTCGTGCAATCTCACGCGACCTCCTCGGCGGGCAACGCCTCTGCGCGAATCCAACTCCAGAAGATCCGTCTCATCGCTGGATCGCGTTCATAAAGCGACAGCAGGTGCTTGAGGATGAAGAAATTCTTTTCGTGAAAATCGCTGGCTGGGATCCGCGGCACGAGGTCGCCGGTCGTGGCGTAATGGTGGACCGGATCGGCGCCGCACCATGGCAGAAATGCGCAGTCCGCGCATCCCGGGATCGATTCCGCCACGGACGCGGTGATGATCCTGCGCAGCGTTTCACCGCCGAAGATCGATTCGTAGGTATCGCGATGCACGTTCCCGAGGCGAAATCGCGTGTCGGCCATCTCCGCGAGCATGCGCGACTCGTCGGACGCGTAGACATCGCCATCGTAGTTGTAGACGACCGCTCCAATGCCCGCGCCGGCGGGACTCTGCAGATCAACGTATCCGGTCGCGAACGGCGTGAGCATGCGCGTGAGCAGCAGTTGCGCGTAGGCCTCGGCCAGATAGGTTCCATTGGCATTGAGAGCGAGGATGCGATCGAGCGCCCGGACGTAGAAGTCGAGAAACTCGCGCATTGAATAGCCGGTCGTGCGGGCACTGCGGAGCGCGAAGCCGTATGGACTGAGCGGCCGAAGAAAGATCGATGCAAAGCCGAGGCGCGCGTACTCATCGACGATCGCTTCGGGCGATTGCAGCGAGCTGCGCGTTGTCGTCATGAGCGCGGCGACGCGGTCATGACCCAGAACTTCACGCGCGCGGCGGATGCCGCGGACGGCACGCGCATAGCTGTCGTTCCCCGGCCGTGGCCGATTGGCGTTGTGCAGTTCCTCAGGGCCGTCGATCGAGGTCGAGAGGACCACCTCGTGCTCGTGGAAAAACGCCAGCATCTCTTCATCGAGCAGCGCCAGGTTCGTCGTGACGACGAACTCGATTTCGCGATTCTCGACGTCCGCCCGCCGGCGGGCCTCCAGCACGATCTGGCGGACGCGATCGAAATGCAGCAGCGGCTCGCCACCCTGCAGCTCGATTTTCAATCGCGGCGCGGGCGAGCGGAACACGAGGTCGAGCGCCCGCCGAGCCGATTCCTCGCTCATGTCATAGCGCGCACGGTCGGCGCTCACGCGCGAGACCTGACAGTAGTGACACGAATGCTCGCAGCGAAGCGAGACGACGAAGATGTGCAGACTGGTGAAACCCTCAAGGAAGGCCTTCTTCGTCCGGTACTTCGTCGCCAGCAACTCGAATGGAGCAAGGCTCTCGCTGTCGAAGAGAAACTGCTTCGCCTTGAGATCGAGAAACGCATCGCTGTTCGCGCAGAGCTCGTGCTTCACAAACGAAAGGAAGTCGTCGTTGGTAAGAAATTGAAATTCACCGACGTCGTTGACGACGAGCGTCCGTGACTCATCGAATCGAAGGAAGCAGAACGGCAGGAGGCTGTACGTGCTCATCGCGCAATTCCTCGGAGATCGTCGCATTCGTCGCTCTCGACCTCACGCCGATCCAGGAGGTCGGCCTCGCAGAACGCCTGCGCGACGAGAAGCTCGCGAATCGTCCGCGTCTCGTCGGCGATGAGCGCGCGCAGGCGAAAATCCAGCAGGGCGTTCGCGAACTCGCCCGCAAGAGCGTCCAGCGCATCACGCTCGTCGTGTGCAACAAGCTCAACGAGCACCTGACCGTTGTCGATGCGCGGAAAGACGTAGCAACGCGCGGTGAACGCATGACACGTCCGCAGGACGAGCTCGAGCGGATAGATGGCGAGATCGATCGTGATGTTCATGGCTTGCGCTCCACGATCACGCTGTCGAACGTCGCCGGCCCACTGGAGGGAACGCTTTTCGTGGTGCCGGCGCTGAGCGCGATCCGGAGCGCCGTCACCTGGATGCTCGCCGTCTCGACATATTCAGGATTCCAGTTCGCGCCATCGGCGCTCGTCTCCCACACCACAACCGGTGCGACGCTGCTCGTGCGGAGCCGAAGAAAACGATGCTGTGCCGCGCTGTAGGCGACTTTTCTCGAAGCGAGATTGCCCTTCGTATGACTCTCGATCGAGAGCTGCCCGCCCTCAATCCGGAATCCGACCCAGTTCGCGGAGTCAATCGCCGCCGCGAAGATGGTCGTCGCGCCGGAAGCGGAGCGGCGTAGCTCCACCGCGATGCTGGACTTGTTCAGATCGAACGATGGGATCGAGATATATCCGCTGAAGTGCGCACCCGGTTTCTGCGCCACCGGCGTGATGCTGAGCAGGCCGCCGGTCTGTTCCGTCGAAATGTTCGGATCGAACGTCTCCGAAGATGTTGCGAGAATGCCGACAGTCCATTGCCCGGCGAGACGCTGCCTCGTATCGAACTCGTCACGAAGAAGCGGTTGCGGTTTAGCCTGTGGCGGTGGCACCGGGGCCGGTTCCGGTGGAGCAACCGGGGCGCTGCGCGGCGGCGATGGCGATGAAGAAAAGTGCGAACCCGAATAGTGCGTGCTGGAGCTATGCGAACTGTGGGAGCCGTGCGAGCCGTGTGAAGCATGGGAACTGTGAGAGCGATGCCCGGCTAGGTGCACGAAGAACGAATTGGCCGCGCGCTTGAGCACATACCGGCCTTTGAACTTCCGCACGGTCGCCTCGGGGGTCATCAACAGGGGCGACACCGGAACGCGCGGCTGCGCGGCCGCGTCCGGCGCAACTTGCGTCGCGAGGCCAAACAAACCCGCGCTCAATGCGACCCGCGCCGTGATGGGCTGCAGCGGAAGGACCTCGAGGAGTTTCCAAAGAGCATCTTTCCAACGCGACTCAGGCATAGATCTCCTTTCACGATGCACGGCGGCGGCGCTCACGGTGTTCAAGCAGGGCGATGTCGTGCGCCATCGACGTGCGCAGTGCGATGAGGAAAGGCGTTCCCCACGTCTCGGTCGAACGCTCCCACGACACGAGGGTCTCCTCGGCAGCGAGCCGCAGACGCAGGCGCTTCCCAGCATCGCTCTCGCGTTTCGCCTCGGCCGCACGATCGATACCGGCCGTGCGGATCGCGGCAGTCAGCGGCTCCAATGCGAGCGGCGCAACACCGAAACGACGCGCGGCAACAATGACGCTTGCGGCACCCGGCCAATCAGCGGCCTCGATCCTCTGCCGCGCCAGGGGGACATGCACCGTCGTCGCGATTGCAACGATTTCCGGTCGTCCACGCGCGTTCTGACTCAAGAGGGCCAGCGCATCGGACGCGCTCGACCATCGCCGCATCCGCGCGTGATTGCGGGCCGTCTGGAGGATCAGCGCATCGACAGCATTCGTCGCCGTGACGTATTGGGGCAACTCCCGCGGAATCTTTGCCAAAGTGCCACGGGCGGCTTCGATATTCGTTGCCTCGCGAATCTGTGCGAGCCGAAGATCGGCCCACGTCGAAGGCGCGGCCTCGTCGCCGAGGGCGTGTAGTTCCGCATCCGCGTCCTCGAGATGGGCGACGACAATGAGACGCTCCGCGTGACCGACGCGCGGCAGCGATGCCAGTGCAAACACGATCGCGCCGACGAGACACGAGGCGGCGACAATCAGCCAGCGACGTGTCTGGAGCCGCGCGGCAGTCCAATCGGCTGCGGCGACGTAGATCGCAACAAGCGCCCCACCGGACGCGAAGAGACTCAGAAATGTCGAAACGCTCCAGAAGAACACGCCGCGACTGAGGGACACGAGCGTTATGACGATTCCGACTGCGATGAGCAGCCATCGGAGTGAGCGCAACCTCACGGCACGACGCGCGAAGACGCTTCCCGCGCCTGATTGAGGGCCAACGAGCCGAAGCCCCACGAAGGAGATGCGGTCTTCGTCAGCGCCGAGCCGATAGTCGACGCTGTACGTCGGAACACGGGCGACCCGCAGCAGTTGCCGCGCGACACGCTCCCCGGGCATGAGCTCCGACTTGAGGATGTCGAGCCACTGCGCTGGAACATCACCGAGGTCGGACGAAGTCAGGGGATACGGACGTTCGACATCGGCCAGAAACTCCGCATCGCGCGTGATCACCTCGGTCGCGGGATTCTCTCTCCAGGCGAACTGCAGACCGATCGTCCGCGGATGCACGGTCGAAACGGAGCGGTTCCAGGTCTCGATCTCGACCCAGCGCTGCACGCGACCCTCGCCGGCGCATTCCGCGCAGACAGCAATCCCGCGACGACAGGCGATGCAATCGAGCTGGCCCTTTCCGTGGCACGTAGTGCAGTTGAGCAGACGATAGGCGCCGTTCGCGGAGTAGCCATACATCTTGCGCTGGCCGTTGCATGCTGGGCAGATTGTTTTGCCGGTGCCGCCGCACGTATGGCAGCGAACCTTCTTCTCGCCCGCGCATGTGGTGCATGCGGCGATGTGAATGGTCTGCTCCCGAAGCGGTACCGCCTCAATACTCCACGGCTCCAGGGTCTCGATCGCGACCGCTGGGGTCGTGGCGCGCGACCTTGCGCTGACCGGTACCGACTTCCAAACGAAACGGCGTCCGTGTACTTCCGTATCGAAAAGACCGAGATGATCGTGCGAGACATCCACGTGTTCGATGAGCTTGGCGGAATCGCGCGGGGCTCCCGCTTGCAGCGACGCCCATTGCGCGAAGGCGTCCCGCACCGACTGGTCGTCGCTCACGGATGTGGGAATCATCCGCGGGAATAGACACGGATTGACGAGCAGAGGTGCGGCGCCACACCGATTGCGCCGATTGGTGTCTATTGAGAGAGCAGATGCCGAAACAAGAGTTTGACCAGCGTGAGTGGGTGAACGATATCGTCACGGGCGCGATCGCGGGCGTGGCCAGTGGTGCGGTCGGTGCGTTGTTGGTGCCCGATCCACCGTTTATCGACTTGATGGTGGGAGGAGGCATCGTGGGACTGGTTTCGCAGATGGTCGTGTTGCCGGTCAGGTGGCTGCTGAACCGTCGCCCGGACGTTCCCGACGAAACCCAACTGAACGAGGAGAATCCAAAATCATGAAACTCGATCGCAAACGGATGCATCCGGGCCTGTCGGCCACGTTCACCGTACTCGGTACCGCTTATGCCGTCGTGCTTGCCACGGGCATTCTCACGATCTCGCTCAGCCTAACGGCCTGGGCGAACAACACGAGCTTTGTCGAGTACTACCAGTACGTCTTCCCTCGATTCCGCGGAACCTCAATCGGCGTCCGCATTCCCACATTCGGATATGTAGCGTTCGTGATGTATGTTGGAATCGCGGCCTCGGTCGCCGTGCGCGCGCGCAAGCGCATCGAAAGTGCTTGGGTGCATCGACATCACATTCGATAACGACGCCGTTACTAACAGATAGCACCAGCAGGAGAGCGTTCGGCAAGATAGGGCGTGCCGAGGCCGCCGCGCGCGCCGGCTGCATCAATGAACGCATCCATCGGGCAGCGCGGCGCAGAGATTGGCAGGGAGCCAGTCACGGCAGCGGGTTGCGCTACGGTCTGAAGTCGGTGCCGCCGCACCGCGGGCACGGCGGCAAGGTATCTGAATTGTTGTCGAGCGTCACTGTCTGTCCGCAACCTGACTTCGTACAGCGGTAGGTTCCCTTGCCCGGTTTCTCGCCTGTTGTCGACATAGATATCTCCTCCTGTAGTTTTTACTGAGAACGGCGTGCTACTCAGAGCCCGCGACACAGCTCCCTGGCATCAGAGACACTCTTTGCGAGAGGGAGTTGCAAACGATCAACTCTCGGGCCCAAGCCTACTTGCGTATCGCCGTCGTCCCCTCCGGCTCACAGACCTGCCGCTCCAAGAGCTCGACCTGATTGCCGTCATAGCGGAGGTTCGCCACATTCCAGATGCGGAAGGTGCAGTTCGCCGGGGGCGTAAACGTTCGCACCTGACAGCCGCGCGTGTAGACCTGCACCGTGGCACCGGCGTCGGCAATCGTGCCGCTGCCCTGGTACGCATGAACGAAGTAGCGGAACTGGCCGGCCGCAGCGCTGCGTACGGTGAGCGTCTCATAGCGGCCGGGATAGACCTCGTCGACGTCCAGGCGCGCAAACGTTTCGCCATTCGGCAGAAGCCCGTTCTTATTTCGAAAATAGACCGTCAATGGACTTGGAAAATCGGGCGCGTCCGACTTCCAGAAATGCGTATCGAGATCGCGCGGCTCATTGCGCCAGCCGAGCACGAAGCGCGCGATCTCCTCGTCAGTGAGATCCGGCGAGAGTGGTAAGGCGGCCTTGGTCAGCTTCGCCGCGCGCACGTCGAACTCGCGCTCGAATGCGCAGAAACCGGGAGCCTGCGCAGAGAGACGATGCCTACCAGGCGGAAGGTCCACGGTTACCACGCGCTGCGGCTCCTCGGTCAGAGCGCGCGATCCGTCCTTCACGGTGGCGGCGACCGGATCGACGGAACGCATTGCATTGAAGGTCGAAATCTCCAGCCTCCCGAACGCCGGCGTGAGATCGATCGGCAGACGAACGCTTTGCAGCGGGGCTGCCTCAACATGTGCGACACCCGGTTTGTAGCCCGTGATGCGGGCGGTGTAGCTACCCGGCCCACTATTGATGCGGCCGATGTGTGCAACGAACGCGTTCCCCACCCGCCGAATCGCCGCGGTGCTGGTCTTGCCGGACGTGTCATTTGTCAGGACGACGTTCTGTGCACTCAGATCGGAACCGAACGCCACATCGCGAAGCGCGAGTTCGAGATAAGCGGGTGGCGTCAGAAACCAAGGGATCGCGAGCAGACCGATTCCGGCGACGAACATCGAGGAGAGAAGAATCAGCGCTCTCCTTTCGCTCGGGTTGGACTTCATTGCAACTCCTGTCCGGTCGTCTCGAGTGACGATGCAGATATTTTTGGCGCCGGTGAGTCTTTGACGAGCAGGCGATGCGTCCAATTCAGGTCAATGAGCGCCAGAAGAGTCACGGCCAGGCCGAGAAAGAAGAGGAAGAAGAGAACGAGCGCGGCACGCGCCGGTGTATTGCGGCTCATGACTTACCTCAACTCCAGCGGGCTTTCGCACACCGGACAGCGTGCTCCGGGCGCCACGTTTGAATAACAGATCGAACACTGTACGAGCGCGACGGTGGCAACCGCGACCGGGTCCACGATCGCCGGCGCCTGCGGGGCATTGTCGTCACGGTCGCCACGGTCCAGCACCGTGAGAGTCGGCGTCCCGGCAGCCGGCGTTACTGGTATGGCCTTCGGGTCATAGCCGCAGTTCGGACAGGGGTACTGATCCTCGTAGCCGCGCCAGGTGTAGCACTGAGGACAATCGATCGGCTCGTCTTCACGCATCCGGAGGCCGCATTTCCAGCAGAGCTCGAGATCGTCTGGAACGTGTGCTTCCTGACAATGCGGACAGGTAACGTGCGTGGCAATGGTCTTCTTGCAATGCGTACAGAAGACCGCGCGCTGATCGACCGGTTTCGCGCAGTTCGGACACGACCGGTCGCCGAACCGTTTCTCGATCGTGACGACGGGAGGGGCAGGACGAGGAGGAGGCGCCGGCTGTTCCTTGGCCACGCTCTTGTCGATCTTCGCGATGTCGAGCGCAAAGATCTCGCGCCAGACCGTGCTGTGATGAACGGCGGCATCCTGGCTCTGATCGGAATATTTGTCCGCTGTCTTGCAATAGGGTGCCAGAGACTGAGCGTACTCCTCATATTTGAGCTCGTCCGTCAGCTCCTTGCCGGTGATGGTTCTGAACTGCTGCTGGAACTGCGTCGGGTCACCCACGAGCTGATCCAGTCGCGTCCTTGCCTGTCGCAACACCGCGTATTCCGGCGAATAGAGCGTCATCGTGAGATCGGGAATCCCGCTCTTTTCGATATCGCGCGGCGGATAGACTTTGTTGATATAGAAGTCGAGGAGCAGGCGATACACGGCCAGCTGCTTTTGTTTCAGCAGCGACTGGATCGTCTTCTCGATGTTCTGCAATAGATAGCGGCGATGCGTCACGTGTTCCGGTTGCTTGTCCCGGTATAGATAATCGACCGCGTGAGCCGCACCGCCGAGGTTCATCTCTTCGGCGATCATGCCCTCCATGCGCGTATAGCTGTAGCGATAGGTAAACTGATCGCCGTCGGCGGGAAGCTCGTACACCTTGACCAGCCCCAGCACCCGTGCCAGGACGAACGCTCGCAGAGAATCGGCGTACTTCTGCGCCTCACCGGCCTCCTTCGGAATGAGATCTGCGAACTGGAAGCGGTTCTTATCGGTGTGCAGCTCTTCCTTTTCCGGGAAGGCGTTGTAGGCCGCGCGTAGTCCGTGCGGCGCGGTGACGGAACTCGGATAGAACGCCGGCACACCGGCGAGCTCGTGATAGAAGACGATGGTGCCGCGATGCTGCGCGCCGATGCTCTGATAACTTGGCATCGTATCGCCCGACGAGCGTCCGCTCTCGACGAGATGCTTGAATTCCACGACCCTCTGTACGTTGCCGCCCTCCTCGAAACCGATGAGGCACGGCCGCTGATCGGTGCTCACCGGCGGCAATCCGGTGTGCTCCAATCCGTGGTCGCTCGGCGCCGCCCACACTTTTGACAGGCGATAGGCCTGATGCACCATGTCCGTGCGCTCGCGCACGCTGAAGCGATTGGCGTCGAAGAGCATCGTCAGCGCGTCGGGCTGCTTCGGCTTCCTGAGGATGAAGTCGCGGCATTTCGAGAGAATCTGCGCCTCGACGGTCTCTGACGGTGTCCGCTGAATTTTCTCGAGCGCAGCGGTCACACCTTCCACCTCGAACACGTCAGCAAGAACCTGGCTGCCGACCGCCTTCAGCGTCTCTGCCTCCGCGGCCGGATCGCCGATCCAGGTGCGATACCACTCCTCGACGTCGCCGTCGCGGAAGAGAGTGAGCGTCAGCTCCGACTTCTCTGGTTTCGAGAAATAGGCGGTCTTCTTCTGCAGATGCTCTTTGACGCGCGCAAAACCGACGAGGAGCTCGTAGTAGCGGCCCAGAAGACCATCGGCACCTTGATGATCGGCTCCAAGGAAGTGATCGAGCTCGTCGCAGATCCTGTGGCCGCGCTTCGCGATCTGCTTGCCCACGCGGGCATGAAAATGATTGTAGAAAATGCCGCGATCCTCTTCGCCGTCTTCGGCAACCAGCTTTTCATAATCGCGCTTCAGATCCGGCGAACGGAACAGCACTTGCCCCTCGTGCCGACCCATGTCAAGTTGCAATTGGTCGAGCGCGTAGGCGTAGTACTGCACCCTGTCACGCCATTGCGGAATGCGCTCGTCGAAGTAATGCATGTAGCGGAAGTTCTCGTTACGCAAGAGCGCCTTGAGCTCCCTCAGCAGCGAGAGCGTGTAGTTCACGCCGTACTGCGGGTTGTCGGACAGCTCCGCTGCCTTCGCCTCGATCCCCGCCTTGACGCGCTCGAGGTACACACGCATGTTCGTCTCGAGGTGGCGGACGCCCATCCCCCACTCGTCGGGATTCTCGGAATCCTCCTTGGCGAAGAACTGATCGAGCTCACTCCGCCGCTGGCTCAGGAGCGCGCCTTTCTGGCCGTTCGGCGTGGCTTGAAGCTCGACGCGCAACGTCTGCGCCTTCTGCCAGAGGAAGTTTTCGAACGTCCGGCCGCCGCCGGCGTCGTAGACCGCCAGCGCGTCTTCGATGTCGACGTGATCGATGGTGCCACCACCGTCGCGGCGCTCGTAACTGCCCTGCGCAAACTGCACACGCTCGTCGACCAGGAATTTCGTGAAGAGATGCTCGAGCGGATCGTCGACAATGCTCTTCTGCCAATAGTCGAGAATCTGCGACGCGAGCCGGCTGGCGCAGGCGGCTTGCACGCGTTCGGTCGGGAAGGAGATAGTGGCCAGACCGAAGGAACCGAAACGGCAGGGAAAGGCGTCCCCGACGATGGCTTTGTGAGTGGCGTTATTGTCCCGTCGCAGTGCCTCGTTGAGGAAGTTGTGTGTGTAGACGTTGAGGTTGTACTGCTCGAGGTTGACGCGCGTTGCGCGCTTCATTCCGGCAAACGCACCGATCGAGTAATCCTGATACAGGACCTCAGCCACCATACGGTAGACGTCGTATTCCTTGCCGCCCGAACCGATCACGAGCCCAGCCTCGTTACGGCCGTCGATCAGGTATGTACTGCTGAATGGCGGTGGAACCATTCGTTCCGCTTCGTGGCCATTCCAGTCGGCGGTAAACGGATGCCCGAAGGTGTAGTGATTGAGCTCCATCAGCGCGGCGTAGCCATTGGCACGTACGCGCTCGGCACCGGCGTAGCCGCTGAAGAAACCAGGCAGGAGGAGGATCCCGACGCGTTCGGCCTCGGGGAAGTAGCGCCGGGCAAGGAATCCGGTATCGAGGAACGTGCCGCTACCTGTCCCACCGGCCAGCGAGGCGACGATGACAACGCGCGTATTCGTGGCGTTGAAGTTGAAGCCGAACCGCGCCGCTTCCGCGAGAATCGAGGCATCGCTCAATTCGCGACGGCACTGTTCGAGGCGGCCGGTGATCTTCTGATGATTGGCGGCATCGAAAAAGCCGAGACGGCTGGCGATACGCACCTGCCCTGCGCCTTCGTGCAAATCGCCAAGTTGCGTGATCTTGCTGCCGCTCGGAAACCAGCGCTGAATGCTGGGAAAGTTGCTCAAATGCGCCACGTATTTTCCGGTTCCGCCGGCCACCGTGAGATCGATACGCTCGGTCACCGAGAATTTCACCTCGCGATACAGCGGATCGTCACTCATGCGAAGGTCGTATTGCTCGGACGCCGTCTGATTCTTGTCCGTGTCGATATGCATAAAGCGCAAAAACGGCAACCGGTCGAGCGTGCCGTAGCCCTCGACGATCTTGCGGCGCAGGCGCAATAGAACTTCCTTGCCGGTGCCGCCCAGGCCGATCAGAAGCGTCGGCCCGACCGGCTTGTCGTTGACGAGATTGAGGGGTAGAGCAGCTTGCAGGATGGAGTCGAGACTCATGGAATTCTTCCTTTATGCCGGCACGCGCCGCAGCAACAGAACCGCTCCTGAGATCAGCCACCAGACGCAGAGGAACACAGCGACCCACGGCAACCACGACCAATAGAAGCCGACATCGAACACGACGTAGAAGGACACAAAAAGCCAGGTGAGGGTGTAGAGAAGGAAGAGATTCCAGAAGATCGTCTTGCAGAACTCGTCGCGGTAATAGCGGAGAAAGAACGGATAGACCGCCTTGTAGAGGACCACCCAAATCATCACGACTGCGAGGAAGACCGCGCCGCCTCGCAGCAGCATGTTGTCGGATTGCTCGAGCGCCGGTGCCTCGGCTTTTGCGAACAACGGAAGCGTCAAAAGTGTGGACAGCAATGCGTTTCGAAGAATCATTACGAATCCTTTCGGTTTCGATTCAGCGGCCGATCTTCGGAGGTCGACCGTCTGGCGGGAGGGTTCTGGATAACGGGGGAGGAGGAGGCAGCGGCGCCGCACGAGCTGCAGGGACGCTCGGTTTCGGCCGTTTCCGCGACCCGCTACCCTCCGCTTTGATGGACAGGCGGCGACTCGGACCGCCTGTGAACTTGATCTCCCACGCTTCGCCGTCGCTTGCCGGCACGACGATGAATTCGGGGTTGCCGCTCGCGGCATGAAACTCATAGCCGCCCATCAGGCCGCGCGACAGACGGCCGAGCAGTCTTCCTTCGCAGAGAACACTGTGGGTGCCGAGGCGGCGGAGAGCCGCCAGCGTCTCCGGAGCGTTGGCGATGGCAATGCGAAATGTCTGCTTGCGCCACAGGACCAACGCCGCCGCGACCGCGAGCGCGGCGAGGATGGCAAGGATGACCAGCAGAATCGCGGTCCGGCTCGAACCGGTGCGCAATGCAAAACTCACCGGCACAACGCTCGGGCGAATGCCGGAGAGGGACGTGACGTCCTGAAACGCGAAGATCGAAGAGGCATGATCGATGCCGAAGATTCCGGCCATCTCCTGGCGCTGCAGACGGACACTGACGTCCGTGAGCGACATGCGCACCGTGCCGGTGTAGCGCACCGCGGCTCCGCTCCATGCGAGTCGGAGCCATTCGCCTACGCCCGTCGGCCTGAACGACACTGGCTGATTCGAGTGAAGGAGTGCCTCGAGGCGACGTGATCCGTTCGGCGGAATCTCCGCATCGATTTCGCCGCTGACGGGCTCGAAGATTTCCGGCGCGAGCGATTGCGCACCGAGATCGCGCTGCGCCCACGACTCAGCGACGAACGGTGAGGCGATGGCCAGCTCATAATTGCCGGAGGTGACGGCGTGCTGGGTCAGGCGGCTCCGAATCTCACCTTCGAGCTCCAGGTGGACGCTCTGTCCCTCCTCGAACATACCCTTGTCCCGATCGGCGAGCAGGAGTTGCAGGTCGGCATGCAGAGTCAGGGGCTCGATGGCCAGGTTCTTGAGCTTGAGGTGCTCTTGGCCGGGGAAGAGATCGCGAAGTTTGTTGTCATAGTGCGCGAGCGTTTCCTCCGGCACCTCTTCGGCGGAAACGAGAATCCCATAAACCGCGAGCGCAGCAGTCTGCCCGTTCTCCTCGAAGGTGTGCTTGAAGAGATGGACAGAGCGAAGCTCGTTCGACTGCGCGAGCGTTTCGAAAAAGCGCTGCACTCCGGCGTCGGGCTCACCGGCATTCGCCTCCACGATGTTGTCCGTGACGAGCCAGACCAGGCCTGTAAAGTCGCGCGTGAATGTGTTGAGTGTTTCGGTGAGATAGGTACTGTTGCCGGTATGCGGAGGAAAGTTGGCGATGGCGGTTTCGGCATGAAACTCACGCAGCGGCACCGCCGGATGGACTTCCCGGATATCGGCTGGTGTGAACTGAGCATCGGATGTGAAGGTCCACATTCCGATCGTGTCGCCACCGATCGCAGCCTGACGTTGCACGAACTCGTCGAGCCAGGAGGCGAAACCGGGCGATTGGTGAAAGAAATGAACGCCGAGTTGTTCGCGCGAGCGGCGATCGGGCGAGCCGGGCGGACGGTAGCCGGGGTACATGCTGCCGGAGTTGTCATAGAGGATACGCACGGGAAGCGGCGCATCGGGCCTGAGACTCGCGGCATTGCTCGCGAATGCGAATAGCGAAATGGCGATTGCGCAGAGCGACCTCATTGGGACGAGCCTTTCCCAAGAAGCTCGCGTACTTCGACGACGCCGTCTTTGTTCCCTGCGACGATGTAGGAATCGAATGAGGCGAGCGACGTGATCGATGCACCGCTGTTGTCGTCAAGCCGCCAGACTTCGTGCCGCGGGAGCTGAGCGATATTGTAGAGGAGGACGCGTCCGTCCTCCATGCCGACAGCAATCGCGCAACCTTGCACAATGACCGGTGAGCCCTTGGTCGCGCGTTCGTGCGGCGCAAACGAATCCCGAACGCCGGAGCCCGAAAACCGAATGCCGCTGCTGTCGATGCACACGCTCTTGCGATCCCAATCGTCGCCTTCGGAAGTGAGTGCGAAAAACTGCGTGTCTTCCTCGATCGCCTCTTCGACCTCTCCCGTCGTGGCATCAATGCGATAGAGGCGATTTGCGTCGCCGAAGATGCCAAAGAGCGTTGTGCCGAGGAGGGCGATCGGATGCTCGGCGAGCGCGCGGAGCGGGACGGGATGGGTGGTCAGCTCGTCGCCAGCGACGTGCAATTGCACGCGTCCGTCCTCCTCGGACAAGAAGACCGCGTGTGAGCTCGCCGGATCAGCCGCGATCCAGCTCATTTTCGGTGCGCCGAAGAGCGATCGGACCGTCTGCCGCTCGAGCGATCGGACCGTCTGCCGCTCAATCACCTGAATCTCGCGTCGATCTGCCGACGCTACTGTGAAGTACAAACGGTCGCCGACAGGCGTCAGCGCCTGAATCGGTGTGCCGCTCAGCGGAACAGACCACAGCGGCCGCACGCGCGGCGCCTCGAGCGTCATTGCGGCAAGCGCATACGCGCTCACTTGACCGCGCGTGGCGAGGTAGAGCACTCCATTGTGAATGCACGGCTCCGCCGTGATCGGACCCTGCGCCTGAAACCGGCAGAGGCTCTTCGCCTGCGTCGGATCGGCGACTTCCACGACGCCTTTGAGCGACACCGCAACGAGATGTCCGTCATCGCCAAGGAGTGAGCGGCAGGCATCGCCGAGCCGGAGACGGAGACCCGTGAAGCGGGTGATGCAGTCGGATCCGAAAAACGCCGAATTGACACCGAGACGCCGCGGGCTACCTTTGTATCCGGCCCAGCTCCCAGCCGACGGTGGCAGTGCGGCACCGCAGCCGCGGCAATAACTAGCGAAGGCGCGATTGCGCGTCGCGCAGTGAGAGCAGCGCTTCATATAACCGCCGCATAGACATCGCGTTGCGTCCGTGATGACGTCATGCGCGCGATCCGGTTCCGAATACGGACAAGTCACAATGCTCTCCATCACCGCATCCGATTGACGATCACTTCGGGCTGCCGAATCACCTGCTGCCCTCCTTCGATGAAGCCGTTGCGGACCACACCGGTAATGACACCATCCGAGAACCGAGGGTCGTTTGTGGTCGAGCGGCCGATGTGGCGCATGCTGTCGAACGGTGTCTCGCCGGGCGTCACATCGATCGGCTCGACGGCAGCGATCCGCAGCACTTGCCGAACGAGACTCACTCCCTCCTGCCACTCCCCGCCGCGCTTCTCGAGCTGCGCCTGCTGATAGCGCTGGAGATAGAGATCGGCGAACGGAAGGAACGTGTCGGTGACCCAGGTCTTGAACCGGAAATCGAGCCGGTTCGCGGCGTCTGTCGTGAGCAGGCTCGCGAGCTCGCGCGTGCGGCGTACTTCCTCGGCTTCCGTGGGGAGACGCGGCAACGTCCCGCTGACCACGCGCGGAATGAGGTCGATCTTGTGCACGAACGCGCGATGCTCGCGGCATGGAACGATCACCGCGTCGAAGGTCGGTTTAAGGTCGGTGGGGACAACGCCTTTCAATGCATCGAGCAATGTTCCCCAGGCACGATCCTGGAGTGCGCCGTCGAGTGCGGTGCTCAAGTCGTGATTCGCGCGGAACTGCTTCCACGACTCAACGAGGACCTGACGCTCCAGGACGACAGGATCTCCGGGCAAATGCGCCGGCCGCGTCGCGATCTCTTCAACGGCGCGAAAGATCCTCGCGATCTCCTCGCGCAGCGTCTCGAGGCCGTGCGCGATCGGCATCAGTTCCTTGGCGCTGAGGACGTTGGCGCCGCGCACCGTTTCATCCAAGAGGCGGATGGCGGCATCGAGCCGTTGAGCGGCATCGCGCTCCTTCAGCGTTTCGCGCTTTCGGTGGATCAGCAAGAACACCAGCAGCGCGACCGCAGTCAACGACAAGGCCGCACACACAATCAGTAACGTCGTCGTGAGATTCATCTCGCTACCTCCAGTTCCTCGCCGAACCGTGCATGCGCCACGACGACGTCTCGCGGCATACGCGCTTCGACCGTTCCGTGCAGACGGCGGCCGTTGCGGCTACGGCGGACGTCCACCGCCAGACGCACCTCGCCGTGACCGCGCAACTCCAGCGGGAGCGCACAGAGCGTCGCGTTTCCTTCGGGTGCGCGGTCGGCGCCCCACAGCAGGTGAATGAGGAATACCTTGCCCGCAGCGGCATCGCCGGCCACGCGAAAGTCGATCTCGACATGACAGGCCTCGCCGGACGCAGGGAGTTGCGCCTGCGCGAGCAGCTCGATCGCTTCGCCGTGAAACGTATTCACGCGGAGACTGCCGCCTGACGCAAGCACAAGCGGCGAGCGCACCGCGAGTGCTACGTTGCGCACGATCTGGTCGAGGATCGGCGCGTCGGCCGCGCATCCTCCGAACACTCTGCGCACGGCATCGAGGGTAAAGATCTCGCCCGCGAAAATCAGCGGCAGCCCTTCGCCATCGAGACGCGCCAGCGGCTCGCGGAGACGATCCGACATGTCGTGCGCGGCAATCCAGGTGTCATCGAGCACGCTCTGCAACGCACCGTGCGTGATTCTCGACGAGAGCGAATCAGGAGAGCCGGTCAGGAGTGCCGTCAAGGAGCGCTCGAATGCCGCGCACGGCGTCGTGCGCAACGCCTCGGCGATGCGCGAGCTCCAGTGGTTCCAGCCGAACCCCGTCAGCGTGACTGAAGCCGCGGTCTGGAAACGACGCTCGTCCGCATCACCCCCGATGACTACGCGATGAAAGTGCAGATCGGTCTCGGACGTTTCGACGACGACGCATTCGCACGGCGCCTGCCCCACGAGCGCCATCGCCGCCGCGGCCTCGCGGCGCACGGTCGTTACGCGACGAAAGCCTCGGTGCCGAAAAAGTTTTTGCAGCACGAGTCGCGCGTGCCGTCCCGTCTGTGCGGGCAACACCACTACAGAATCGACATCATTCGGTGCGATCTCTCGCTCCGCGATGAACGCGAACATTGGATCCAGCAGCGCATCGAGCAACGCCAATCCGATGCCCGGCAAGGCTGCTCCGACGACGCGATCGGCAAGCGCGGCCGGAGACGAGAGCACCGACAGCGGAGACGTGATCTGCAATGCATCGGCGAGCGCCTGTGGATCCCACGGCCGCCGTAGACCAATACGCCGTGCGCGCTGGAAGAAGTTGTGTGCGCCCGCTTTCGATACCGTCTCGAGTGCGTCTTCCCAGATAAATTCGCGATCCTCGGCAATTCGCGGCTCGAAGAGGATGTCTGCCGACACATGCCGCGTCGCGACCTGGCGGATTTCCTGGCTGCACGGTACGAGCTCGCCATCGGCGGTGACGAGAAGCGCCGAGAGCACGCGGCCTCCGCAATCGATGATCAGTTGCGGTCTCATCCCGTCCAGCTCTCTTCTTCGAGCAGTCGCGCGCGCTCGATCGTCACGGGATTGCCGTTGGCGAAGACGCGAAGCGTGCGATTTGCGCCGATCGCGAACGTGATGTCGCAACCGGACGTGCCCGCGGTATCGATCGAGATCTGCCCGATCAGACTCACGTGCGGATTCCCGACGATTGCCTTCGCGGTCCCGGTGTTCTGATAGAACTTTAGGTTCAGATAGCCGCTCGGCGGAATCATGTCGGGCGGATAAGGCTTGGTGCGCTCGATCGGATATTGCGTGCCGCGGCCAATCACTTCATCGAACTCCGGCTCTACCGGATTCGTGAACGTCTCGACGCCGTAGCTATGCGGCAAACGTCGGCCGTCGCTGAGCAGCAAAATCTGCGCGTTGCGACCGACGAGCCGGTCGCGCATCGAGCCGTAAAGTGCGGCTCCCTTGGCGACGCAAACCTTCAGATGCTCCTCTTCGAGCAGATCACGATCGTTGCCCAGAGTTGGGAACATCGCCCGAACGCACTTGCGGATCTGAGGCAGGAGGCTCTGCCTTCCAGTGTGGAGGATGTAGTCGATGTTGCCGGCATCGACGTCCGCGAGCCCGAGCGAAGATCGGATCAACTCTTCACAGCGTGCGAGCACCGGCTGGAGAAGGTTGTTCACCACCTCGACGGAGAGAGGTTGAATCTTCGCGCCCCGCGGGGCCTGCTCGATTCTGCCGCCGTCGATGCGGACGAGGAGGTCGGGCCGAATGTCGATCGCGATCTGCTTCGCTTCGGCGATGCGAATCTTCGCCTGCTCGGCGAGATCCTTCCATTGCGCACGAATGCGCAACAGCTCACGCCAGACATCGGCGCTCCAGCCCTCGACTTCGCTCCGGCGCTGAAAGTCGCTGAAGTTGCTGGCGACGAGCGTCGTGTCGAACTCGAACTTCGGCAGCTCCTGCTTGCAACGCCGCAGCAGCTCCTTCATCACCAGGATGTCGATGTGGTCGCCGCCGATGTCGTTGTCGCCGAGGTTCGCAAGGATGCGCAGACCCGTCCCGCCACCCTGCACCTGCGTCACGCTCGCGACGGCAACGTCGAGCGTGCCGCCGCCGTAGTCAAAGACGAGCAGCTTCAACCCTTGCTCGCGCGCGATGGCCTCGGTGACCTCCGCGGAGCTGCGTGTCTTGCGCAGGAAGTCGAGGTAGTAGAGGACCGCGGCGGAAGGCTCGTCGAGAATGATGCCGGCACTGACGCTCGCACCGACCTCTTCGCTCTGCCGCGTCTCGACCCGTTGTGCTCTTTCTTCTTCGGTATCGAGACCGGCGGCGGCACAGGCTTCGAGCACGTCGCGGATCTGAAGGTCGTGAAAGTTCGCCGGGACGGTGATGATCGCCTTGCGGACATTGAAATGCGTACCGTTGCCCGAGTCGGCGTGCAGCCGCTCCTCGGCGAGTTGCACAAGCTTGCGAATGATGAGCGATGCGAGCTGCGCGGCCGAGTACGAGCGGTCGAAAAACGAACGCGTGCGCTCGTAGCCCATCACCCGCTTGATCGAGCGCACGGTGCGATCGGGCGCGGTGTCGGCTTCGTTCCGCGCGGATTCACCGATCTTGTAGGTTTCAGGATCATCGAACACCAGCACGCTCGGGATGAGCTCCTTGCCCGAGGATTCGTCCTTCACCAGCGCGACGCCGCCTTTTTCGCGATGACTGAGCACCGCCACGACGGAGTTCGTCGTGCCGAAGTCGATTCCGATGTAGTCGGGATACTCCTTCGGCTTCACGACCGTGAGCTCGACTGGCAGTACGAGCAGCTCCTGGCCATGCGGCCGGATCGTCACGGTCCCGCGATGCTTTCCTTCGGCAAGTTCGCGCGGCGAGCAAACGACTCTGAAGTCGAAACCGCGCCCGAACGTCGTGGGCGAGAGCGCTTTCTGTGTCGCGGATTCCGGGCAGAGCAGTGTGAACCGCGCCGCCCGCGCCACGACCGTGATCCACGGTTGATCGCTTTCGATCGACGTGATCTCGACATCACTCGTGCCGAGGTTCTCGAGGCGAATCGACGTCGCGTAGTCGCGCTTCGCGAGCGCCGGCGAAAAACGAAGAATCGACGGTTTGAGCTCGAGGCGATACCGGAACGTCTGCGCCGTCGCCGGAACGAAGAGAACATCGGGATGATTTGCAAACTCGATGCGGACGAACGTCTCGACCGTCGCGCTCTCAACGCTCGTCGTCTGCCAAACGACCGGGATCGCCAGCTTCTCGCCCTGCTGCACGAGACGGCCCGCGTACTCGCCCTGCACCTGCAACTGCGGCGAGCCTTCGGCGCGCACGTTCCTGATCCGCAGCGGAACGCTGCCGCCGTTCGTCAGTTGCAGAATCCGCTCGGCGGACTTGCCTTCCGCGACGTGCTCGAAATCGAGCTTCGGAGTCAGCAGCTTCGGCATCGGTCCGGAACGAATGTCGAGCGAAAGCACCCGCTGCTTGCGCGTATCGCCGTCGACGATGCAGACGTACTCGACGACGCGTTGCGATCCGGACAGGAGTTTCTGTGCATCGACGCTGACGCGTACGCGCAGCTCGGCATTCGGCTCGATCTCGAGCGCTGTCCCAGGCTCGAACAGCACGCCGGCAACGGGAGCGCCCTCTTGCGGCTCGATCGACACCCGCATGATCCGCGGGCTCCCGTTGCGCAACCGCAACTCTTTCGCAGGCGCAATCGTCGAGATCAGAACGAGCGTCTCCGGCTCGAGCTCGAGGAGCAGCAGCAGACGGCCGCAATTGCTGCAGTACGCGTCGTCCGCGCCCGGCTCCCACTGGTGGCAATAGCGGCACTCGTTCCGGCTCATGAGAACCCTCGCATGACGACGAAGAGCAGCGTGAGCACGAGCAACGCGAGGAGTGCGGCGATGGTCTCGGGGCGCAGGACAGGATTCCGGCGCGGCGTGACGTCGATCTCGAACGAAACGCCGACCGTGGGCGGATCTCCACCTTCGACCTGCGCCGACAGCGACAGCGTATGCGGACCGGGCGCGAGCCGCGACGCGGCGATGCGGATCGGCAGCGTGGCGGAACCGGGCCGTCCACCGTGCGCGGCCGGCACGATTGGCCATTCGCGGACGTCGAGAGGGCGGGGAATCGCTTGCTTCGACGTTCGCGCGGGCGAGCGGCCCCAGTTCTCCAGACGCACATCCAACGTGTGCGTCTGATCGGCGCGTATGCGAACGCGACGCTGCGGAACCACCTGCACGTACGGTTTCGCGGCAACGAGACTCGCGGCGAACTGCAGCTCGATGCTTTGCATGCCGGGCCGCGGATCGTTCGTGCGCACATGCACGGAGCCGTCGTGCGATCCGAGCAGGCGCGGACGGAACGACACAGTAAAGGGAGCAGCTCGCTCAAAGAATGGACCGGCGATCGGGCCGTCCCGGCGCCGACCGTCGACTTCACACACAAGGAAAGCCGGAAGATCGGCGAGCGTGACGACGAGCGAAACGGACGTCGCGTTTGTGATCGACAATTCGTATGGACGGCCTTCGTCGCCGAAGTCGAACGGACGCGGTGTCACCGATCCATCGAAGCTGATTCCGTTGAAGGCGAACCGTGCGGCCGGATGCGAGCGTCGCGCGGTCATGCAGACCCTCAGCTCTTCGACGTGGTCCGCGACGAGAAAACGGAGCACACCCCTGAATTCGCACTCGGCGTCGTGTTTCACGAACACTTCGAGCGTCGCGCCGGCGTCTCCGCTTCCAAGGGAAATCGCGTCGCCATTGCCATCGAGCCAGCGCGCGGTGAGCCACGGCGGCGGATCAGCGAGGCGAACGTCAGCACGCTTCATCCCGCGATTGCAGACGCGTACGAGGCGACGCTCTTCGCCGGGAGACGCGACGCTTCCGAAATCGAGCACGCAGCCGTCGCGCGCGGGCCGGATCGCGTTGCCGGCGAACGCGAGCGGCGGCGACGGCAACGGCTCGAGCCACGTCCGCGCGGGCGCGCTGAGCGCGCCCAGGAAGTGCCGCTGCAACGCGTGCATCGAGTCGCGGGAGAGGTTCATCGCGCCGCCGTGACGACTCCGCCGCGTTGTTGCGCCCGCGCGACGATGTAGACCGCGCCGGTTCCGAGAGCTTGCGGAAAACGGCTTTCCGAATCCTCGAGCAGCGCCTCGATGCTGTACGTTCCAGCAGGTGCTTTCTCCGACAGTTGGACCTCTACGGTCGACTCGACGACGGCGCCGCCCTTAGGGATCACGAACTCGTTGGGACCGGCGCCGAAAACGTAGTCGTCGCCGTACTTGAGGCCGCGGAACATCTGGACTTTGATGTCCTCGTTCGGATCGGGACCAAGAACGAGATAGCGGACATATAACCTGGCGGTCTGGCCCGGCTTTGGATTGGCCGGATCGAACGTCACTTCTTCCACGCGTGCAACGTAGCCCTGCGAGCTGTCGTAGGCGGCCTGGCGCACGGCCAGATCGCGGCCTGCGAAGATGCGATCCTGATTCTTGCCGATGGCATATCCGGTGACCGCGCCGGCGATGGCACCTGCCACCATGCGTTTCGCCGCCTCTTCGTCGCTCATTCCGGCGAGCTTGGCGAGGAGACCGCTGGTCACACCGCCGACGATTCCTCCGATGATGGCTTTCTTCTTCGCGCGGCTCTGATGGGACATCCAATCTTTGATGTTGGATGGCTTCGCCGGCGGCGCGCCCTTCGGCGCGGGCGTACTGGCGCAGGCGCTCAACAGCACAGTGCAGACGAGAAGTGACGCGATTCCGTTTCTCATTTCGACTACCTCAGTGTTCTTTCCTCGGCGGTGACGAGGGTTTCCGGATCGTGTTGGAGTTCGGTCCAAGTTTTGTGTCGCTGAAGGCGCTCCTGAGGCCTTCCTTCGCCTGCAGCAGCAGCGCTTGGGCACGTGCGGCGATCGATTCGGGCGCGCGCGGATCGTCGGCGATGTTTTTCGCGAAACGCTCGGCCTCGGGCCAACGTTCGGCACGCAGGTCTTCCTCGATCTCCGCAATCCGCGACGCCCAGAGCGCGTCCTGAGCCTTGCGCGTCTGCCCCGCGACCTGCACGTTGATCACCCGCCCGCGCAGCTGTGCGATCTGCTCGCGCTCCTCCCGCAGGTCTTCGGGGCGGCGCTGGGCCATCTCCGCAATGCGATCGATCTCATCGATCGCCGCACCGAAGTTCTCCACGCCAAGCTCCTGCTCCGCGCGCGCGAGGCCGCGGTGGATCGCCTCGCGTAGCGCGTCAAGCTCACGGCGGCGTTTTGTTGCTTCGTCTTCGGTCGATTCACTCTTCGGCGTCGCGAACGGCTCTCTCTTCGCCATTCGCGGCTCCGTGTCGCGGGGCTCCTCTTGCTTCGGCTGTGCAACGACCGGCACGGATGGTGCGGACGCTTCGAGGATGATCGGTAGTGGCGCCGGGATGACTGCCGCGAGTTTCTGCGCCGGTACCTCAACAGGAAACGGCTGCCGATTGCGTTGCGCGACGACGACGGAAATTGCAGCGACGAACGCCCCGGCGATGACGATGGACACGATGGCGGTCGCTCTCCGTGGCTCCGATTCGGACGCCGGCTCGATGGCATTGCCCAGCGGCTCGGTCGGTGCGTCCGAGGCAACGACGATCTCGTCCAACGGTTGTGGCTCCGACACGAAGAACCCGGCCGCACCTTCGCGTAGTGCGCCACGGAATGCGGCCACGGAAGGGAACCGATGCTCGCGGTGATGTCGCAGCGCGATCGCCACGGCTTCGCAAAAGCCGCCCGGCAGTTCCGGAACCACCGTGCGAAGATCGGGCGGCCCGACCATTCGTTCGTGGATCCGGGCGAGATACTCCTTCGCTTCGAACGGCAGCCGGCCGGCAAGCATGCGGTAAAGCACGAGAGCGGCGCTGTAGATATCGCTGCGGTGATCGATGCTCTTCGCCTCGAGCTGCTCGGGCGACATGTACGGGGGACTTCCGATCACGCGCAGCGAAGTGGTGATGCGAGGTGTTTCGGTCAGTAGCGCGATGCCGAAGTCGGCGAGCTTGACACGGCTGCCGCAGATCATCACGTTCGACGGTTTGACGTCGCGGTGGATGATCTTTTCGCCGTGAACGTACTCGAGCGCGTCGAGGATCTGCTCGAACAGCGGCAACACTTCATTGAAGGGCATGCGGCCGCGCGGGCAAGCCACGAGATGGGCCTCGAGCGTTCCCCCTTCGACGAGCTCCATGGCGATGAACAGCTCCTGGTTTTCATCGATGAGGTCGTAGACCGTGACGATGTTCGGATGCTGCAGACGCGCCTGAGCCTGGGCCTCGCGGAGCAAACGTTGGCGAAGCGCGGCATCGCCGGCATCGTTCGGCAGCAACGCCTTGATGGCCGCGTCTCGTCCGAGGCCGTCGTGACGGCCCTTGTAGACAAGGCCCATGCCGCCTTCGGCCAGAACCTTCTCGATCCGGTACGACCCGATTCGTTCTCGCACGTCGTCTTACTCGCGATGACCGGAAAGACACCGCGTTCACGATTTGGTTTTTCGCCGGATCCACACAGCGACTCCGATCGCGCCAATCAGGAATGCGGCGCCGACCCACTTCGTGACCTGTGGACGGTTCCGAGAGCTCGACACTCTCGTTTCTGCGGCGTGCGAGCGACAGTCCGCGTACGCGGCCGGCGCGACGGAAAAACCCGACCAGCGATCGCGAAAGACGTCGAGGCGGCGACCGTTTGCGTCGACGGTCGTGATCCGCACGTCTGTCCAGTACCGTCCTGTCGCATCGCACACGAGCTCCTGCGCGCTGCGAAACACGCCCGGGCCAAGAGCCGGATCATGCTCCATGGCGATGGTCGTGCTGGTGCCGCCCGGCTTCGCAAGCGTCACCTCGAGCGAGAGCGCATACTCGCGCAGCTCTGCGAACGGCCGGCCGTCGCCGTCAAGTACACCGTACGCCAGCGACACGCGATCGCAGCGATGCAGCGGCTCCATCTCCGAGGGACGCAGCAAGGTGCCGCGCGGGAAGAACTGTTGCGACAGGATGCGCACGTGCGCGTCGCTCCGCGACTTGCGGATCGTCCACTCTCCAGGCGGCGGGCGCGGCACCACGAGCGTGGTCAGCACGTCGCCGAGCCGCATCGACTCGATGCCGTCGACACCCGCGCGGATCGGCGTCGCGCTGCCTGGTGAAAAGACCTCGACCGTCGAGTCGGCGGACGCGCGAAAGATGTCGAACACGATCATGTCGAGGTATGGGGGCACGACCAGCGTGTCGATGGTCGGATTGGTTTTGGCAGGCGCGCTCTCCGCGGTTCGCGTACCGACGAGCCGCGCGATCACCCCATACGCCCGCGGCAGCAGTTGATCCGGCGCGCGACCGCCGAGATCCACGCGAGCGAGGTCCCGCCACATCGCGCTGTTGCGTGAATCGAGCACCAACACATCGATCGTGATGCCCGGCCCGGCGAAATGCGTCGTGATGAAGCGTCGCAGATTCTCGCGATACGAGTTCATGTTCACGCCGCGAACGTACGGCACGCCGTCGGTCAACAACACGATGGCCCGCCGCCGCTCGGGGCTTGCCGGAAGCACGCGAAACAGTCTCTCCGCGACGACGAGAGCGGCGAAGACATCGGTATCGCCGCGGTCATCCTCCCGCAACGCGTCGATGCGGCGGCGGAGTTGCCGCGACTCACTCTCGCGGATGGGCGTAAACGGCATTTCGACCGTCGCCGACGAGCCGAAGCCGATTACGGCCATGCGATGCTCGACACGATTCCTCCCGGCATTGCGTGTGAGGAGATCGAGCGTCATGCGCAGAAACAAGGCGTCGCTTCGGGAACGACGAGCCATGCTCGTCGATCGGTCGACGAGCACCGCCAGGTCGAGCCCTGCGTTCGCCGACGCCACGGTGCTCAGTGCAACCAACAGAGCGAGCGCAAGCAGACGAGTCACATTGCAGAAGACACGAGTCGCGAGACTTTGTCGTGCAACCCACCGGAAGACCGATCGTGTCTGTTCCGGCATGCGACGCATGGTTCTGTTCCCGCTGTCGGTGACGAGCGCGACCTCTTGTGCGAACTCGGGGCTCAGGAGCGCTACGCCGCACAGGGGCGGCGCCGACTTTCGTCACGGTTGGACGGATCTCATCGTCCATTTCTCCTCGGTGGAACGGATTCGAAGACGACCCTCTCGATCGACCAATTGGGCGGCGTGCGGATCGGTTCGTCCGGCGAACGCTTGCCCGTGAGCGTCATTGCGAGCAGATCCTCGAGCGGGCGGTTCCTTGCAGCGGCGCGGGGTCCGCGTACTCCATACCATTCGAGGCTGGCGAGGTTCGGCAACTGCTCGTCCGTGGAGAGCACGAAATACGTGTCGATGCCGTACGGCTCCCCGACGACAAAGGGCCGCGTGCCGGCAAGTGGAATCTCGAGCGGCGCCTGGCGCAGCGGCTTGCCGGGAGTGAGCGTGAACGGCAGGAGGTTTTCCACCGATCCGCTGTCGCCCGGAAAGAGCAGGACACTGGTGCCATTGCTGTCAATGACGAACAGATAGACGTAGCGTGAATAGAGTGGTTCCGCCGGCGTCTGTTCACATGCCCGCAGCACCAGGCTGTACTGACAATTGCCAATGAGTCTTCCGTCCTCGACGAGCTTGCCGTCGCCGGCGCGCCGGACAGCGAGGCGATAGTACGAGCCGGACCCCGCGGGGAGCGCAGCTCGTGCCACCCCTGCACCCGTCGCAGCCGCATGAGGTTTTCGCGCAGCGCGAAGGCGTTGCTTGCATCGGTCCACGCCGTGCGCAAAGGAAGAACACTGCGTGTGCGATCGCTCGCCGTGACGAACGGGCGCACCCACGCATACTCGATGTGATCTTGCGCAAAGCGCCCGGCGAGGACGTAATCGGCGGTCTCAGGTCCTGACGTGAATTCGACGCCAACCACGCTGCCGATTGCGTCGCTGTCGATTACGTCCATCAGCCGCGGCGGCGGGGGGAACTGGACAAAGAGCGATGCCCCGGCGGGAACTCCCTCGAGCAGCGCGGGAGCGGCCTTGCTGGAATGACCGTCCGTCAGGAGCTCCCACGCATCGTCGCGCCAACGAAGAAGATGTGTCGGCGTCACGTCCGTCGGATCGTCGATCCATCGGATCCCCCGTTTCGCGGCTTCGTCGTGAAGAGTGCGTGCAGCCACGAGCTCATCGCGTTGCGTGTGAGGAATCCACACGCGCAGCGGTGGACTCGGCGGCGCGGCCCACGAGACGAGCTCGAGGAGCTCGCCGGGATACAGCGGTGGCACGCCCTGGCGAACGCGCACAATGGAATGGGAGACGCCAAGGAGTGACGTGACCTCGAGCCTCACATCGGCGCGCCCGCTCACCTCATCAACGAGCCGAAGCTCGCTGCCGATCGTCACCCCGCTCGCCCATCCCCCTTGCAGCAGGTACGTCCCGTCCCCGATCGCTTTCTCGACGGCGATGAACGCGCGATTGTTGTCGCGATCGATGCGAACACCGAGGAACGGACTTCGTCGCGCATCGGCTCGTCCCGCCAGCACCGGATCCTGCGCCGGCCGCTCGGCCTGGAGCCGTGCACGTGCGCGGAGAAATGTGTCGCTCGCCGGCTCGCCAGCCTCGGCATCGCGCAAAGCGCGCGCGAGAGCCCAGGTGAACGCTCCGCGAATCCTTCCGCCCTCAGCGAGCGTCTCGAAGGCCAGATCGAAATCCTGCGCCGCCGAAAGGATCAATGCCCCGCGCTGTTCCGGGCGCGGCCCAGTGGAAGGATCCGCGACGTCGCGCGGCTCGGGCTTAATCGCGCGATAGTGCAGGCCGCCGTCGAGACCGCGTGCGCCCGATCCGCTGTGGCAGGTGTCTAGGACGATCGTCAGCCGCGCACCGCGGTCGAGGATCCCGTTGAAGAACGGGAGCAGTTCCTTGTCGCGGAGATCCTCTGCACCTCGCCGCGAGTCCGCCGGCACAAGCGACTCATCGAGTCGATCAGCTTCTTTCGAAAGCGAGTTCCGCACTTGCGAGCCGTGGCCGGAAAAGTAGAAGAAGACGACGTCGCCCTTCTGTGCGCCCGCAAGCAGATGTTTCTGCAGACCGCGCAGAATGGCGTCGCGCGTGGCCTGCTGATCCGTGAGCGTGACGATGTCGGCGCGCTTGAAGCCGTAGAGCGCGACGAGCAGGCCGCGCATGATGTCGACGTCGTTGACGGCGCCATCGAGACTCGACCATGCGCGGTCCACCGGCGCGCCGCGCGGCATCGCCGGTAGTCGCGACGCGGAGTAGTCGTTGATGCCAATCAACAACGCGCGCCGGCGGCCGGGCTGCGCCTGCAGCATGGCCGCGAACAGAACCGTCAGGAGCACCGCGATGAACGTTCGCCCTCGCATTTCCGCGTAAGGACACGAAAAGCGGTCTCACGTTCCTCACGACTTTTTTTGCAGCGCCGTGTCCATCTCCTCAATCAAACGAAAGATTAAGGAGGAGATATGACTGCTTCGATCGTCCCAGCAGAGAGCTTTTGCCGCGACTGCGGCTCCGTCATCCATGTCCGTGCAGAAGTCTGTCCGAAGTGCGGTGTCCGCCAGAAAGTGATGATTGCCGGCAATCGCAATCGAACGAGCGCGGCGATCTTCGCGCTCTTTCTGGGAGGACTGGGCGTGCACAAGTTCTACCTCGGCCAACCCGGACTGGGCATTCTCTACCTGCTGTTTTTCTGGACCTTCGTGCCCGCCATCGCCGGTCTCATCGAAGCGATCGTCTACCTCTCGATGTCGGACGAAGCGTTCAACGCCAGGTACAACTCCATGCCGTAAGATAGAGGAGCGCCGCGTTGCCGCGGCGCTCCCTCATCACTCAAGGCTGATTGTCCCGGATCATCGGACAGAGGGCCATATCGTACGGCGCCTTCCCTCGGGGGCTGAGGTCGAGCTGTTCGAGCAAATTCGACCAGAGCGCCTGTCGCGGATGCAAGGCGGCCCAATCGAACTGAGGCTCCGATGCCGAAGGGGTGGATGCCGTGTGCGGCACGAGCCGATCCGCGCGCGCCGGCGGCGTCTTGACCAAGTCGTAGTAGATCTGGAAATGCTGACCGGGTGCGGGCAGCGGCGCTTCGGCACCCGGAGCTGGAGCTTCGAATGGCGGCAGATTGAGCACGGCCATCTCCACGACACCATCCTGCGGATACAGCTTCATCGAACGACGAACCGTGCTGTTGTTGAAATTTGTATCGACAAGCTCGACGAATTCGCCGGGGACATGGATCTCGGCCTCGACCCAATTGGCCACGGCCTGCGTGTACGCGGCCTCCGGACCTTCGCCAGACGGTTTCCGGAAATGAACCGGCCGCGCCTTCCCATCGATCTTGACCAGCGAGTACGTGAAGAGATTCCCGCTGCGCAGTTTCAGCCGTGCCGCGACCATGCAACCCGGCGGCGGTTCGGTGCTCGTTACCGCGGCCTTGAAGCCTCCAATCCCGGGCGAGATCAGCGGAAGAGAAGCGACCCATGTGAAGTCCTCGCGCTCGGCTGGCGTCGTTGGCACGAGTTTCAGAGTGCCGTCCTCGTTATGTCCGCGCACGTTCGTCCGAATCGCGAGTGGTTCCTCCGGTCCAACCAGTGTCAGATCGGAGCTCGAGAGCTTCCAGGCGCCGCCGTCAAGACGCGCTCCGTTGAGCGCGGTCTCAGCCTCCGAACGCGGTTTTTTTGAATACAGAAATTGCGCGATATCTCCGTAATCTCCGGTCGTGCACGTCCCCAGGCAATTCGCCGCGCGAGCGACGACGAGCGGTGTGTGATGTGCGAGCGCCGCTCCGTCTGCGAGCGAATATTCGTGCGGTGTGTTGACCAGCAGCACGGTGACTTCCTTGCCGTCAGCGCTTGGCAGGAACGTGATCAGCCCGCTGAAAAAAATCTTCAAGATAAACCCTGTCATTGCGTTCTCCTTGTTTCGGCCGAAGCCGGAAAAGGGGACGACGCGTAGCCGATCATCTGAAACGCCGACCAGCCCCTGGCACCCGGATCTCCCACTCCGTGGTGAGCGATCCTGTCCAGCTGGGCTCGGCGTAATGCATCGCCGGCATCATGTCCGTCCCGGTAATACTGATGGAACCGCACGAGCAGATCCTCGGTCGCAATGCTGTCTCTCACGTTCCACAACGTGCCTACCACACCCGGCACACCAGCGACAATCAATGGCCGCACGAGCGGCGAAAGACCTTCCGGACCGACCGGCGTTCCTCCCGCACTGCTGCACGCCGAAAGCACGGCCAGGCGGGTTCTCGTCAACTGCAATTCCTGGGAAAGACGCTCCGCATCGATGGCACCCGAGTCATTCGCTGTTGGCGCCAACAGCAGGAACGATCGGGACGGAGCGTCGGGGATCGCCACCCCGTGTACAGCGAGGTGAATGATTGTGCTGCTCGTTGCAAGCTTGAGGAATTCCGGCACCGTGGCGCGGTCACCCGTGCGCGGAGGCTCGACGCGCGCGACTGAGGCATAAACACCCCGGATTCGCTCCGCTTCACTACGCGCGGTCGTCAGAGGTCTCAGCTGGTACATGGAGCTTAGATTGGGATCGATCTTGGGATCGGCGAACAGGAGCACGGATTGCTCCTCCTGGCGAGACAGCAGCCGATCCTGAATCCGGGAGAATGCATAGAGTGTCGCGCTTCCCGCGACGGATACGGCATGGTCCTGAATGAGATATCGGCCGCCATTCCGCAGCGCGGCGAACGGCAGTCCGTGCATCGATCGGTCGGGAACGATGACGATCTTCGCCTCCGTGTGTTTGCCCTGCAGTTTTGCGACAATGGCGAGCGGCTCCTCGAGCAGCGCTTTGTAGGGTGCCTCGAGAGCGGCATCAAACCGTCGATCGTCGTTCCGCAACGACGCGAATCGCTGGAGGGAGCGCGTCCACTCCTTGATGATGGCCTCGCCGACTCGCAAGGTCCGCCGTTCGGAACTGGTGGACCCGACGATCCAGACGTCCGTCCGGTCGTCGTCATGCACGCTGTATTCGAGGAGAAATGTTCCAGCCGGAAGATACTGCTGCACATCCGCGAGCCGCAGCGGTTCGTCGTCATGAATCCGATCGCGAAATGCTTTCGGAAGATCGGTTCGTCGGAGGATCCGATGCAGCGGTTCGTATCCGCGTGCCTTTTCCGCGTACTCGAACGCTTCGGCGTCGGCACCGTCTTCGACGTAAATCCGGATCAGTTGATGGTATGCATCCTGAGATCGGGAAAAGTAAGCGGACCAGAGGCGCTCATCCAAACCCTGCTTTCCGTCTTTGTGGCCATCCAGCGCACTCTTCTCCTCGGCGCGCAGGGACGCAATGGCGCTCCGTAGATCCTCAGCCGCGGCGATGCGGTTTCCATCAGACCGATACAGCGCTGCACGCTGAAGTCGCAGCGATGCGATCAGCGACCGATAGTACGTTCCGGATGCAATCTGAATCCCTTGCGAGAGCGCCTCAATGGCGCGCCGGCGGTCCGTGTTTGCAAGCTTATTCGCCTCCGCTTCCAACTGTCGGGCGCGAAATCCGAGAGGAATGTAGTCATCGACCTTCCTGCCGTGCGTTGCACCCATTAACCGCGAGGACTCGGTGAGATCAGTCTCCGCGGCCTGGCGATTCTTGAGGTGTACGTAAATGCCGGCGCGCGTGCGGAGAGCGATGCCGAGATTGCGTCGCAGTTTGTCCACCGATTCATCAGAGCTACGGGACAGCTCGTCCTGGAGCAGCCTCACCGCGATGTTTTGATAACGCAGTGCGACCGAGGGACTACCAAGCTCGACGGCGGACAATGCACTCTCGCCGAAATGAACGTGTCGCGCCTGAGGGTCAACGAGATCCGCCGCGTACTGCGCGGCCTGAAACGCCGCACGCCACGTGAACTCCTCATGGCCGATCTGACGAAAGAGACCGGTGATGTAATCCTGGGTACGCGCAATCCTCTCACCATTCTGGATACGCCTGAAGATGGATTGCGCTTCGGAGTATTCGGCAAGCGCATCGAGGTCACGCCCCTGTGTCATGAACTGCAATCCGCGGCCGGCGTGAACACGCGCAAGAAGATGAAAGTACTGATGCTCGTTTGCGGCACGTTCGATCGAACGGAACAGCACGAGAGCATCTTCGTAGTGAGCACGTTGCGAGAGCTCGGTCGCTCGGCCGAGCGTTGCGCCGAACCGGAGCGAACTGCCAGCCGCCGCGAGTGCGCTCTCGGCGCGCTCATATAGGGCAGCCGAGCTTCTCAGACCTGCCGCGTTCTGGCGTGCGAGAGCGAACCAGCGATGGCCGTCCTCGAGTTGTTTCAACACGCGCGGCTCGCGATTCGCACGGATCCGTTCGACTGCGTCCAGCAGGTACCGGTCTTGTGTCAAATCCGCGAGCGCGGATGCGATCATTTTCGCGAGCTCGAGTTGTTCGGCCGCCTCAGAGGCGCGGCCCGCCGTCGATGCTTCGGCCCATGCCCGCAGGACCTTTTCTTCCACATAGAGCTGGGCGGCATCTCGATATGGCGAGACAAGCTGCCGGACCGCCTTGTGATCGCCCGTCCTCGCCACCATCGGCAGCCGCTCCTCGGCTAGCGGCCATTCCACCGCCGCCGTGCGACTACGCTTCGACAGGAGGCGCTGAAGATGTTCTTCCGCCTCTTTCGCCCACTGCGAGCCGGCGTCATGCCGCAATGCGCTCCACGACTCGATTGCATCCGCATCAAACCCCAATGCTTCCAAGGCCAGTGCGCGATTGAATCGGCTTTCGAGCATGGCCGGCGCAAGCTCGACAGCGCGATCGGCAGCCTCCAGTGAGCGGACGAAATCGGACGGCTGGTCCTTGCGCTGCGCACGAACGTAGTACGCGCCCGCGAGATCGCTCATGAGTCGCGCGTCGGACCGCGGCTTCGCCAGCGTTTCCAGCCTCTCGACTGCCGCGTCCGTGCATTGCGGCACGTACGCAAGAGTTCGCACAGTATTCGTGGCCGTATTCATATTGTCGTCACATTCACTGACGGCAAGAGACACGAGATCGCTCGGCAGGTTGGTTACCTTGCAATCAAAGCTGTCGACGACATGACCGTCCGGCCGCGATCTAGCGCACCTCTGCCAACCGTCGAATCCACTCAGCCGTGGCTCGGTCAGGCGCGGCGCGGTGAGCCGGGCGGCTCGAGGCATGGACGGTTCGCGCCCACAACAGAAGGCAAGAACAGACAGAGAGAGGACGAGGGCGGACCTCCTCCGCTCGGACAGGAGTGAAATGTTCATAGCTTTACCCGCAGGAAAGAGTGGAGTAATGATATAGGGAACGCCGTATGCCTGACGATCGCGACGCCAAGTTCGAAGAGCTGTACAAGTACTATCCGGCTGTCGTGTCTCTGCTTTTGCGCCTCGACTTCGACCTCGAAGATGCACGCGACCTTGCACAACAAGTCTTCGTTCGTGTCTATGAACACATGGATGCGTATCGCGGCGAGTCGAAACTGAGCTATCTCGAGAAGACGGCGCGACGCCTCGCCTACAATGCGACGCGCGATCGCCACGCCGCGAAGCGCAACGGCATCCATGTCGCTACAGATGAGCTCTTCGAGCTGGACGACGAACGAACCCCCGCACCCGACGTGTCGCTGGAGCAGAAGGAGCGCGCCGAGCGCCTTCGGCACGCCATCCAGCAGCTCGGACCGAACGAACAAACCAGCGTGCTGATGCAACTCGCCGGAGAATCGTATGAAGAGATGGCCCCGGCACTCGGTATCACGGCTTCGGCGCTGAAGTCCCGCCTCCACGCCGCTCGGCGACGATTGCGCGAGCTGCTGGGCGAGGAGCCCAAAGGAATGGGTGGAAGCGATGATCAGTAAAGAAGAGTGGGACGCCGCCTATCGCGGTCTGATCGCCGAAGGCCGCAAGCACGCCGGCCCGCCGCCGGCTTTCGAAGAAGTCGAAGCGCTCTCGCGCGGCGAGTTGCGGGAGGCGGATGCCGAGCGCGTACGCGCGTTGCTCTCCCACTACCCCGATCTCTTGCGCGTTCTATCGGAGCCGTTCCTTGCGAATGCCGAGGGAGTGTTGACGGACGAACAACTCGCGACGGATCTCGCGAAGATCCGCGACCGGGTTCGGGGCACGACCGCACCAACGCTTGCGTTTCGCAAAGAACGGTTTCCCTCTCGAACATTTGCGATCGCCGCGGGCATCGTGATCGCGATCGCCGTCGGTAGCATCGCGATCCGTCAGATGACGCGAGAGCCGCGGGCCATGAAGACGATGGTGCTCGACGCCGACGGCGTGCGCGGCGGCTCGATCGACCGGCGCGGCGTTCCGGCGCAGCCACCGATCCAGCTCTCCACTACCACCGACTACACCCTCAAGCCGGCTTTCAGTCCCGGCCGCCGCTACCGCGAATACCGACTCGAGCTCCTCGACCTCGGCAGCGTGCCCCCTCGCCGTGTCTGGTTGCGCGAGCAAATTTCTCGACAGTCGGATGACACATATCCAGTCAGCCTTTCAGCGGGTGAGCTCGAGCCAGGCCTGTACCGTCTCATCCTCTACGGCGTGACCGGAACGGCCGAGCCACTTGCTGAGTACACCCTGCGTCTCGCAACGCCGTGATCGCAACGGCCACGTCTCTCTGTCGCGCCGTCCCGGTTTCTCGCGCCGTACCACGAGCGTTCCGGAGAAGATTCCTGACTCGTGCAGTGAGGAGTGAGTTCGACAAAGGGCGAACGTCTCACCGGAGAGACGTGTTCCTCATTAGAGGAGTAACAACATGAACGTCTTCCGCCAGCTTCACGCTCCCGGACAACTACTGATCCTGCCAAACGCATGGGATGCGGGGAGTGCTCGGATCATCGAATCGCGCGGCGCGTCTGCGATTGCCACCTCGAGTGCGGCAGTGGCGTGGGCGGCGGGCTATCCGGACGGCAATGCGTTGCCGCCGGCCGTGCTCACGCGCATCATCGAGTCGATCGCGCGCGTGATTCACGTGCCGCTTTCGGTCGACAGCGAAGCGGGTTACGCGAGCGATCCGGCGCAGGTGGAAGAGAACATCTTCATGTTTGCCGGCGCTGGCGCGGTGGGGATCAACATCGAGGACGGCACCGATTCGCCCCATCTGCTTTGCAGGAAGATCGAGGCGGCGAAGCGCGGAGGCGAGCGCGCGGGCGTCGATCTGTTCGTCAATGCGCGGATCGACGTACTGCTCAAGCAGCTCGTGCCGCGCGAGCAAGCGATCGAGGAGGGGCTCGCGCGTGCCGCGCGTTATCGCGACGCCGGAGCCGACGGCATCTTCCTGCCGCTCGTCGCGGATGCGCAGGACATCGAAACCGTAGTGCGGGCGATCGATCCTCTGCCGCTCAACGTGCTGGCCTCCCCTGGCGTCCCGCCCGCTGCCGAACTGCGACGGCTCGGCGTGCGCCGTTTGAGCGCGGGCGCAGCGATCGGACGCGCGGCGGTGGCGCTGGCATCGAAACTGGCGGAGCGCTTCCTCGCCGATGGAGACTCCGACGCGCTTTACGCGCACATTGGCGAGAGGGTCGACTTGAACGCGCTCTTTCCTAGCCAATGAATCAGGCGACTCTCTTGACTTTCTACTACGTCGGACGTATTAATTCGCACAACGTAGTACGCATCACGTACTACTCGAGACGGAGTAGCGAAGCATGAGAAAAGCAGACATCGATCGGGAGCTGGACGAGTTCGGGCGCTTCTCCGAGCCGGCGCTGTTGATCCTGATCAGCCTCGCGGATGGTCCAAAGCACGGATACGCGATGACCGAGGACATCGCCAGCATCACCGAATTGCGCCTGGGACCGGGAACGTTGTACGGCGCGATCGCTCGCCTCGAAGCGCGGGGAATGATCGAGTCGGTCGGCGTCGAAGACCGGCGCAACCCTTACCGGATCACCGCCTTCGGGGAAAAGGCGCTGCGCGTGCGGCTGGCCAGCATTCAGAACGTCGCGCGCATCGGGCAGCGGCGCCTGGCCAGCGCATGACCTGGCTGCTCGCGTTGTATCCGCCGCGTTGGCGCCGTCGCTACGGCGACGAAGTTCGGGCGATGCTCGCCGCACAGCGCTTCTCGATTCATTCGGCCGTGGACTTGATCGCCGGAGCGATCGACGCCTGGTTCGAGCCACAAAACATTCCGAAGTCCGAGCCGGTCACTGCCGGCGCGAAAGAAGGAGAAACCATGATGGGAACAACGTTGGGAACGATCATGAAACTCGGTTGTGGCGAATTCCGCGTCGCGCGCGAGGATGTCTGGAAAAGCCTTGCGGTCAATCTCGGAGGAACGTTGTTCCTCACGCTGATCTGGATGATGGTGCGTGTCCAGTACGGTCGCCAAACGTACGTGACTGCCTTCTCGGGGTTGGCTTTCCTCGTGCCGTATCTCTTCAGCCTGCGCTATTCGTCGCTCAAAGGGCGCTCCGCCAGGACGCAGGCGATCTTCATCGGCGGGATGACGCTCGTGCTGATCGCGATCTTTGCAACCGCGGGCTTCATTTCTTCGCTTAGGCCCTTCGCTCAGTAGCAGCTTCCCGAGTAGTACCAATCCTGCTCGCCGTACGTTTGCTTCTGGATGGACTCGGTCTTTTTCCTCCCCAAAATGTCCATCGCTTGCAGCGGACGACAGCAACGCATGACTCAACGAAGGTTGTAGAGATACAACACCGCTGCCCAACCGCTGGGAAGTGTTGAAGGTGGCCCGTCGAGCTCCTTCCCATATCGGATGGCCATCTCCAGAAAGTACTTCGCGTGAAAGAATGCTTCGGCGATTGGCCGCGTCTCGGCGAGCCATCGGCTGTTTGTTCGTGTCGTAAACGACTTGCCCGTCCCATCCTGGATGATCGACAGGAACATTTCGTTCAACTCCACAGCCGGGAGAAGCGCGCGAAGGGCCGCGACAATCTCATTCGTGGAATGCTGGAGACCGAACACTTTGAAGCTGGCGTGATAAAGGCGATAGACGGGATCCTCGTATCCCCAGTGGCTGCTCGCGCGCTCCAACAGTTCCTCCAGCGCCGGCAGGCCTGATTTGATTGCGTCGAGGAGCTGCATTTCGCGCTCGGATTCATGGACGGGTGGCGGAGGCGACAGCGGAGCATCGGGTGCTCCTTTCTCGTCACCGAACATGAAGGTCGGTGCGTGGAACCACCGAAACGAAGCAAGCCCGTAGACGCGACCATCATTCGGGTCGGTCACGGCGGTGATTCCGGTCAGGTTGCCCTCGCGAAAGCGGGCGCGATACTCGCGCCAGCGTCCGTCGGCGTCCTCCGCGTAAAATGCGATGTAGCCATCGGGCTCCAGGTCGTTTCCTTGCGAGTCGACGAGTCTCCCTCGCGAAGTAATGATGTAACGCTGCATGAGTGGATGGGGAAAGCTCTTCGTTTGAAACCATCTATCACCGGGACTCCAGCCGTCCGGTAGCGACAACTCGCAGCGAATCTCGTCGAACAGTCCCATGATGATGCTCCGATCAGAATGGCGGTGCAGGGTGGTCGTCCGTTCCGAGCCCGCACCGCTGCACGATCGAGAAAGGATCCGGCAGAAATCGATCTCGATCGTGAACCTTGACTGGAATCACACCGGGCTCCTCATCGGCGTAACGGCCGCCGTCGTCGTCCGGTCAGCTTCAACTTACCGTCTTTGAGCTTGCGGCACTCCACGACCTCGTGCCATTCGCTTCGCAGCAGCGCCATGACTGCTTCCGCGATCTCGCGCCGCTTGAAAGCCGTCGCGGACTGGAGATCGCCGACGATGTAAGAGTCCGATTCGACACAGTAGTAGAACCAGAAATCCGGCTTCGTACCGTACGTACTGACAATCACGTAGCGGCGCGTGTCATCGATATGGCGAATCCGTGCCTCGAGCGTCCTGGCGAGGTCCGCCGGCAGCTCGAATTCACCCTCGAGAATCAAGAATTCGACCCGATCGCCGATCTTCGCACCGACGGCTATCGCCCTTCCCTTCTTCAGCTCGAGCCCGACGCTTGGCCCTGGGAACCTTTCGAGATGCTGACGTACCTCAGCGTGACGCACCACGGTTTGCTTCACTCCCCTCGGCTTTGTCATCCGCGCTCTCTCCATCGCCATGTCCGAGGTTCCCTCGGCGTCCCGAGGAAGGCAAGGATTTCTACTACGCGAAGACTCCGTCGAGAATTGAGAGAGACGATGACGGAATTGGCGTCGCGCTCAGAACCTGCGGAGAAAACTCCATTCCCGCGAAGCCCTCTTCGACGGTTCACACGTCGACTACTGGTCCGCAAACCCCGTCTCAATTCCTCGCGGGATTAGCCGGCAGCGCTCCAGGCCACGAGGTTCCCATTCCGCGGCCGGCCCCCGTGATGAGCCAGACTTTCTTGTCGTTCGTGTCCTCTCGCATTTGTTGACCCTTCAGACCAACGTGCTCATGTCGATCGAGAAGCGATACTTCACATCCGACTTGAGCAGACGCTCGTAAGCCTCGTTGATCTTTTCCACGGGCACGACTTCGACATCCGAGGTGATGTGGTGCTTGCCGCAGAAATCGAGCATCTCCTGCGTTTCGGCGATGCCGCCGATGTTCGAGCCCGACACGCTGCGGCGGCCCATGATCAGGGCGAATGCCGGAACGGCGAGCGGCCTCGGCGGCGCGCCAACGAGGGTGATGTTGCCGTCGGTACCGAGGAGATTCAGATAGGCGCCGAGGTCGTGATCGGCGGAGACGGTATCGAGAATGAAGTCGAAGGTGCCGGCGTGCTTCTGCATTTCCTCGGCATTCGTGGAGACCACGACTTCGTCGGCGCCGAGACGCAGCGCGTCGTCCTTCTTGTGCGGCGAGGTGGTAAAGACGACCACGTGCGCGCCGAACGCCTTCGCGAATTTCACGCCCATGTGTCCGAGTCCGCCGAGTCCGACCACGCCGACCTTCTTGCCTTTCGTCACGCCCCAATGGCGCAGCGGCGAGTACGTCGTGATTCCGGCGCAGAGGAGTGGCGCGGCCGCGGCCGGATCGAGGTTCTCCGGAATGCGCAGCACGAAACGCTCGTCGACGACGACGCTTTCGGAGTAACCGCCGAACGTCACACCGCCGAGGTGCTTGTCCTGAGCTCCGTAGGTGAACGTCGCGTTCGGACAGAACTGTTCGAGTCCCGCCTTGCACGAGTCGCACGTGCCGTCGGAATCGACGAGGCAGCCGACGCCGACAAGGTCGCCCTGCTTGTACTTCGTCACCGATGAGCCGACGCTCGTCACGCGGCCGACGATCTCGTGGCCGGGAACGATCGGATAGACGGTGGGCAGAGCGGCGCTCCATTCGTTGCGCACCATGTGCAGATCGGAGTGGCAGATGCCGCAGAAGAGGATCTCGATCTGGACGTCGTTCGGAGTGACGTCACGCCGCGGGATCACCGTCGGAGCGAGCGGAGAAGTAGCACTGACTGCGGAGTAGGCCTTTGCGTCGTACATGGTTGTTTTCCTTTTCTGAACAAATTGGTCTCAGGCGTTTGCACAACAGAAACTCGAGAGCGAGAGGAATCTGGAACGGCGCCTTGGATCAGCCGCGCGTGCGTGCAGCCTTGTGGCCTCCTACGCTGCCGGCCGTGCCGGCCTAGGCTGGAGCTTCGGCCCCGCTGTGATGTTCCTCGCGCAGCCGGTGGATGTCCCTCGCAGGCGCGGCGCCGAAGAAGCGCCCGTACTCGCGGCTGAACTGCGAAGGACTGACATAGCCGACGCGCCGGCTGGCATTCCCCGCGTCGAGCTGTTCGGTGAGCATCAGACGTCGCGCTTCCTGAAGCCGCAGCGCCTTCTGATACTGGAGAGGACTCATCGACGTGACCGATTTGAATTGCCGATGGAACGAGGAGACACTCATATTCACCAGCGCCGCGAGATCGTCGACGTCGACAGGCTGATCGAAGCTTGTCCTCAGCCACGACACTGCTTTCGCGACGCGCTGCAGGCTCGACTCGGAGTGGCCGATCTGCGCGACGCGGCTCCCCATCGGGCTCCGCAGCAGGCGAATCAGAATCTCATCGATGATCAGCGGCGCGAGCAACTCCGCCTCGGCCGGCTGCGCCATCACTTCGAGCAGCCGCGTCGCGGCATCGACGATGTTCGCGTCCGCATCGCCAACCCACACCGCCCGTCCCTCGCGCGGCTGCGGCAGACCGTGCGGATAAACCTTCGCCGCCAGCTCGGCCACTTTCGTCGGATCAAGATCGATCTTCAGATTCAGATACGGCTCGGCATGACTCGCCCGCGTCACCTGCGCCGCCACCGGCACATCGACCGAATAGACCGCGATCTGCGACGCTTCATATTCGAAGACGTCCTCCCCGATCATCACGCTCTTCGCTCCCTGCGCGACGAGACAAACGGCCGGCTGCATCATGGCGTGTGTCAGCTCGGCATTCATGCGCGAGATCCGAATCGCGAAGACACCGGGCGCGCGCAACTCGAACGAGCCGTCGTACGGAGCATGGCGAGCGATCAACTTCCCCAGCCTCGCGATCTCGGCCTTTCGTTCGTCAGAGTGTTCTCGTGTGAGTGCCATGCGTTTCTTTCGTGCCGTCCGTTTCTTCGTCGTCAATGTAGGGCCGAAGAGGACGAGATTCTTGCCTGAATCGCGCAAGTTCTTGCCTGATTCTGCTTCAGGAAGGTTCTGACCCTTGAGCCCCCTCCCACCCTGCGACAGAATGCCGAGATGCGCTCTCGCCTCACATCCTTCGCGCTCATCGTTCTTCTCGCAACGTTCGCGTTCGCGGAGGCCCCTCCCACCCTTCTCCACCCCCAACGCGTCTTCGACGCCACGAGCAGCGCGACGCACGAAGGCTGGGTGGTCCTCGTCTCGGGCGAGACGATCGCTGCGGTGGGACCGGCATCGAGTGTGACGGTGCCGAAGGGCGCGGTCACGATCGAGTTGCCGGGGATGACCTTGTTGCCGGGGCTCATCGATGCGCATTCGCACGTGTTTCTGCATCCGTACAACGAGACGGTGTGGAACGACCAGGTGCTGAAGGAGGCGTTGGCGTATCGGACGATTGCGGCGACGTTGCACAGTCGGGACACGTTGCTGGCGGGGTTCACGGCGCTTCGCGATCTCGGAACGGAGGGGGCGGGGTACGCGGATGCGTCGGTGAAGCGGGCGATCGATGAAGGGCGCATTCCGGGGCCGCGGTTGTTCGTGGCGACGCGGGCGATCGTGGCGACGGCGAGCTATGGACCGGGGCCGAGCGGGTTTGCGCCGGAGTTCGATCCGCCGCGCGGGGCGCAGGAGGCGAGCGGCTCCGCGGAGATTCTGCGCGCGGTGCGCGAGCAGATCGGGCATGGCGCGGATTGGGTGAAGGTGTACGCCGATTACCGGCGCGGCGGCGGGGCGAGCATGCCGACGTTTTCGCTCGAGGAGTTGAAGACGCTCGTCGACGAGGCGCATGGCGCGGGCAAGCCGGTTTCCGCGCACGCGAGCACGGCCGAGGGGATGCGGCGCGCGGTGCTGGCGGGAGTCGATACGATCGAGCATGGCTACGGCGGCACGGACGAGGTGTTCAAGCTGATGGCGGAGCGCGGCGTGGCGTTCTTTCCGACGCTGGCCGCGCGAGGAAGCGATCTCCGAATATTTCGGAGGCTACAAGCGCGGGACGAAGCCGTATACGGCGGACATGGAGAATGCGCTGCGCGCGTTCAAGCTGGCGATGGCGCACGGCGTCATCATCGGCTGCGGCAGCGACGTCGGCGTGTTCACGCACGGCGAGAACTATCGCGAGCTGGAGTGGATGGTGCGCGCGGGCATGACGCCGGCGCAGGCTCTGCTCGCGGCCACGTCCGTCGACGCGAAGGTCCTCGGCGAGCAGGACCGCTTCGGCCGCATCGCGCCCGGTCTGCTCGCCGATCTGATCGCCGTCGCCGGCGATCCGACGCAGGACATCACGACGATCGAGCATGTGTCGTTCGTGATGAAAGGCGGGCGCGTGTTCGTGCAGCCGTGACGATGCGCGTTCTTAGCGAGCAACCGTGACGCGGTTGCGACCTTCTTCTTTCGCGCGATAGAGCGCTGCGTCCGCGCCGGCGATGGTGGCGTCGAGCGAGTGGCCGTTGCGATGCGCGGTGATTCCGAAAGAGGCGGTGATCGTTTCCGTCACGCCGTTGCGCTTGAAGGGATAGCTCGCAAGCGCGCGCCGTGCCTGCTCGGCCGCGTCGCGAGCGCGATCGACGTCCAACTCCGGCATCATGATGATGAACTCTTCGCCGCCCCAACGCGCGAGGAGATCCTCGCGACGCAACGCATCGCGCAGGACGGATGCCGCAGCCTGAAGAAAGGCGTCGCCGCCGGCGTGGCCGTGGCGGTCGTTGATCTCTTTGAAGTGATCGAGGTCGACCATGATTACGCTGCACATCGCGCGGTCCTGCGCATCGCGTTCGGCGGCGTCGAGAAATCCGCGCCGGTTCGGCAAGCCGGTCAAGGTATCCGTCCGCGAAGCCTCGGCCAGCCGTTCGTTGGCGTCGCGCAGCTCGCGCGTGCGATCGGAGACGCGCTGCTCGAGCTCGATCCGCAACGCTGCAGCTCTTTGTGCTCGCGCTGATAGCGGCCGTTGAGCGCTCGCGCGGAGACGATGAAGAGCGCGGTGAATCCGACGATCGGGATGCCCGGCAGAAGCGGGATGACGTGGACCTCGCCGAGGACGTCGATCACCAGCGACGCGATCAGGATCACGAGTCCGCCGGCGATCGCTCTCGATTCGCGGTCGCCGGCCTTTCCGGCGCGATGAGCGCGCGCCAACGCCCACAGAAGAATTGCGGTGCTGGCGAAGAAGAAGAGCGTAAGGAGCGGAACGAATCCGCCCAATCCGATCCACAGCGCGCAGAGCGTCAGGAGCAGATACGCCGCGCGCGCGAGAAGTCCGGAGCGCTGGTTCCCGAGCGAGAGCACGAGCTCGAGCACGCTGGCTGTCACGATCACTACGCCGAGAAGATTCAGCGTCGGAAGAATCCCCCGCTCGGTGCCGGAACCGCGCAAGGCCATGCCGGTGAGATCGACGAGGAGCGCGCCGGCGCTGGCACTGGCCAGCCAGAGATGGCTGGGCCGCTCTCTGCGCTTCAGCCACAGATCGAGATGAATGACCCCGAACAAAAGGTAGATGCCGGCACCAAAGGCATCGAACAGCTCGATCGAAACCGGCAGGTTCAAGGTCATCGGCTCAGGGTGAGTTTACGCGCGTCGCTCGACTCAAGTCTCACAGCACATTCACAACCCCGCCCGCATCGCGCTGCTAGTCTGCGCTGCATGAGCAGCGTCCAGACACAGCCCCCATCGACAGCAGCGCCCGCGAAGAAAGCACTGCGAATCGGAGTCCTCAGCGCGCCCGGCGCGATGGATCCGCGCCAGGCCGGCGACACGATCACCGCGCTCGTGCTCGAACAGATCTTCGAGACGCCTTACACCGTCACACCGCAAGGAACCATCGAGCCCTGGCTCTTCGCCGAGAAACTTCGCGAAGATCGCGGCGGCGATCGGCCGGTCTACTCCGCCGCCGTGCGGCAGGGCATCGTCTTCTCCGATGGCACTCCGCTCACCGCGGAGCTCGCGGCAGCGTCGCTGGCGAAGACGAAGGCGCTCTTCGGCCGCACGAAAGTCAGCGCGCTCAACGATCGCGTCGTGTTCACGATGTCGGGGCCGAGTCCGCGCTTCGACATGGTGCTCACGCAGTGGAACACGGCCATCGTCCTCGAGCGCGGTACCAACTTCCTCGGCACCGGACCGTACGTCCTCGCGCCCGGCTCGACGCTCGACAACATCAAACGCGCCGGCGTCAGTCACCTCGAGCGCAATGCGCGTTACTGGGGCAAGGCGCACATCGACGACCTGCTCTTCGCCATCTACCCCGCCGAAGCCGATGGCACGCCGCTCAAACTCATCGACGCCGCCAAGCGCGGCGACATCGACCTCACGCTGAACCTCTCCGTCAATGAAGTCGCGAAGTACGGGATCAGCGGCTATCAGCCGATGCAGTTGCCGAGCAACTCGACGAGCATCCTCTACTTCAACAGCCAGAAGCCGCCGCTGACCGACGCGACGCTCCGGCGCGCGCTGCAGCACGCCATCGACACGACGCCGATCGCGCAGATCAACTACGAGCGCAACCACCTCGCCTTCACCGCCGCCGACATCATTCCGCCGCTCATGGGCAAAGCCGTCGGCAGTCTCGAACGGCGCGACCGCGAGCTCCTGCGCAAGTTTCCGAACAAGCCGCCGCGTCTCACGCTGGTCGTCCCCTGGACGCCGCGGCCCTACATCCTCAAGCCGCTGCTCTCCGCCGAAGAGATCGCGCGCCAGCTCGGTGCGTACGGAATCGTCGTCGAGCTGATCGTGACGAAGAGCGCCGAAGACTTCTTCAGCACCCTCGCGCGCGGCGAATACGACATGGCCCTCGCCGGCTGGGTCGCCGACAATCCCGATCCCGCGGAGTTCTACGAATCGCTCCTCCACTCCGCGCAAGTCTCGACGAAGAATCAATATCTCTCGAACCTCGCGCGCTGGAACAAACCGGCTATGGACGCAGCCCTCGTCGCCTACCGCGCCGACCCCTCGATCGCCAATCGCAAGGCGATCACCGACATGATCGAGCAGGAAGCAATCCTCGTCCCGCTGGTCTATGGCGCCTCGACGGCGATCCGCTCGCGAAAAGTGAAGAACGTGAACATCACACCCGCGAATCACTTGCCGTTCGCGGACGTGGAATTGATGGCGTAATCACGTTCTTGCACCAGGGGATTTCACGCGGAGACGCGGAGAACGCGGAGAAAGTGTTCGCTGGGTCTCTCTCTCCGCGTCCTCCGCGTCTCCGCGTGGAACCGAATCTTTGAAGATGACAACACAATCCCCACTTCCATAAAATGCGGCAAAGCCACCTTTACGCTACTCCTGAACAAGTGATGTGATGGATCGCCGGGTGAGGAAGATCGTGCAGGTCATCGACGAGTGCTGGCGCAGGCCGGTACGGGTGGAAGAACTTGCGCGTCATGTCGGAGTCGGAGTTTCGCGGCTCGAGCATCTCTTCAAGAACGAGGCGCGGACCTCGATTCGGGAGTTCATCCACGAGCGGCGGCTTCGCGAGGCCGCGCAGATGTTGCTGGCGACCGAGGAGCGCGTTTCCGTGATCAGCTTCCACGTCGGATTTCAACACGTCTCGAATTTCAATCACGCCTTCAAGAAGCGCTATGGCGTTTCTCCGCGGCAATATCGCGAGGCCGGAAACGAGCCCGAGGACTGAGAAATGGACACGGCAACATGCGGTGGCCGGACGACCTCGAAGCGTGAACCGCAACGCGGCGTGCCGGGCAGCGTCAATCGCGTCCTCGGCAGCGCCGGGGCGCCGCTGGACACGACCGTTCGCCGCACACTCGAACCGCGATTCAGACATGACTTCTCGACAGTGCGCGTACACAGCGACGGCGAGGCGGCGCGATCCGCGGCCGACATTCATGCGCGTGCCTGGACGGTCTCGGATCACATCGCCTTCGCGCCCGGCGCGTACGCGCCACACACGCGCGATGGGATGCACCTTCTCGCGCACGAACTGACGCACGTTGCTCAGCAGTCGGGGGCGCAGCAGTCGGGAGCGCCGCAAGCGTCGAGCCTTTCCGTCGGCGCGCCGCGCGATGCGGCCGAGGTCGAAGCGGATCGCGTTGCATCGTCGGTATCACGCGGAGAAAACGCATCGATCGCTTCGCGCGACGGCGGAGTCTTGCGCGGACAGTTCGAAAAGGGCTTCGAAGATCCCTGGCCCGAGAAGACCGAAGCGGCGGAGATTCGGGCCGGCATGCCGGCGTATCTCGAATGGCGCGGCACGCATCCCGCCGGGTTCGAGCTTTCGAAGAAAGAGACCGAGACCGCGGAGAAGGAAACGGGAACGACAGCTCCGGCACAGGCGGCGCGATCGGCCGGACTCGAGCCGCGCTTCGTGCTGCATGACACCGACGCCGACATGAAGATGGCGCACTTCAACAAGCAGGTCGGCCTTACCGGACCGAAAGGGAAAGGCGTGATGGCCTGGATTCCCGGTCCGGAGAAAGAGAAAGTCTGGGATCCGGTCTCGAAGAAAATGAAGACGGTCACGGTCGACCACGATCCCGTGGTGGCGCGTCCTGAATTCTTCGAGAGCAAACGCCCGACGACGACCGGATTCGAGAAGGGCGAGGACATCATCGGCGAAGCGCCGCGCGAAGCGCATTTCCACGCGATCTGGAACGCGACCGCGACCACCGAGCGTGGCCCGGCGCTCGACCGCGCTGCCGCCGGCACTGGACTCTCGGCGCCGGCCGAGAAAGAGCTCAAGGAAGCGACCGACAAGTTCCTCACGACCGGCGCCGCGCCGAGCGTCGACGGCACCAAGACCACCGCTGGCTGGGCGGTGGCGGAAATCTGCGCACGCGCCGCCGACGTCGGAGCGGATGCGATCGCCAATCCCGACAAGGCCAAACACGCCGCGGCGGTGAAAGCGATCGAGTCGCATTGCGGCGACAAGAAATTCGCCGCCTGGCTGCAATCGCGCAATCGCATCGGCGAGCGCACGAACGTGGAGATCGCGCAGGTGGGCGGAGGGAAGCCGCTGCCGAATCCGCCCTACAGCGAAAAGCAATACGAAGGCGTCGCCACCATTTATCTCCGGGCCGCCCTCGCCGCGCACCGCTGGCCCTTCGTCAGCACGCATCGCTACGAGGATCGCGACATCCCCGGCGGCCACGACGATCCGCGCTGCTTCAACGTCCACAAACTCTATGGGCAGATTGCCAAGCGGATGATCCATCCCCCCGCCACGATCTACGGTCTCGAGCCGAAGTACGGTGGCGCCTCGGATTCGAGCGCGAACGTTTCCTGGACGAAGACGATGTGCCACGCCGATCCGCCGGCGTGAACGTCCAGGAGTGCGGTCGCAGGAGGGCGGGCTTATAGCCCGCCGACTCTGGGCGGGGCCGCGAAGGCGAGCCGTGAAGACCGTCCCCCACCCAGAAGACCGGCGGGCTATAAGCCCGCCCTCCTCACCATGGCCAAACTCCAGTGTGCGGTGGCCATCCGCACTCTCGGCACCGAAGCAGAATCCACCAAGTGAATGCAGAAAATACCAAGCCTTTTCGATTGCACCCCACCCCTGCATTTGTAAACATCGACGGCCTTACGTCCCAGATCCGAGAGCACATCGCTGACGTCGTCGGGTTCCGACGCGGTGTAGTGCGATAGCTGTCGTCGAACACTGTCGTTGAATAACGGATCGCCAGATCCGAGCAAGGAGATCGTATGCCTTCTGCGCTGACCTTCCCCGGGGTGTACGTCGAGGAAATCCCAAGCGGAGTCCGCACCATCACCGGGGTGGCGACCTCGATCGCCGCATTCGTCGGCCGCACGCGAAAAGGCGCGGCCCAGAACCCGAGAACGATTACGAGCTGGGCGGATTTCGAGCGCGCCTTCGGTGGACTCTCGCGCGACTACCCGCTCAGTTACGCCGTTCGCGATTTCTACGAGAACGGCGGAACCACGGCGATCATCCTCCGCCTCTTCAAGGCGAAAGACGCGCAGACGCCCGGCGTGTCGAAGTACGCCGTCGCCGCCCCCAGCACTCTGAAGCTGATAGCCACGAGCGAAGGGAAATGGGGCGACAAGATCGGGATCAAGATCGATCACGCCGGGATCACCGAGGCGGTCGCCGATGCCGTCGATCCCGCGCTGGCCGCGGCGGACTTCTTCAACCTCACCGTGATCTACGGCGGGCCGACCGGCCCGAAAGAGATCTACCTCGGCGTAACGCTGCGTCCGAACGGCGGATCGCGACGCCTCGATCGCGTGCTCGCGCAGAATTCGAATCTCATCGCCGTCGACGGCGCGCTTCCCGATGAAGCCGCTCCGGCCGATACTCCGGCCGGCGAGGATCCGACGAATGCCGCGAACTATCCGCCGACCGCGAATCCTGCGACCGCGAAGAACTTCACGGGCGGCGACGAAGGCGTCGACCTCGATTCGAATTCGTTCGAGCTGCAGAAAGATGCGCAGCAGAACCCGATTCCGAAGACGGGAATCGAAGCGCTGGAGCGCGTCGATCTCTTCAATCTCCTCTGCATCCCACCGCAGAAGCTCGGCGACGATCAGGAAACGGACAAGGCGATCTATCAGAAGGCGCTGCCCTACTGCGTGCGGCGCCGGGCGATGCTGATCGTCGATCCGCCGAAGAGCTGGACCGACATCTCGAAGATCACGCCGAACACCGCGGTCACGAACGACCTCGGCCTCGCCGGTCCCGATGCGCGCAACGCGGCGGTCTACTTCCCGCGCGTGAAGGTGAACGATCCGCTGATCTCGCAGACCAGCACGTTCGTTCCCTGCGGCATGGTCGCCGGCGTGATGGCGCGAACGGACGTGACGCGCGGCGTGTGGAAAGCGCCCGCCGGCGTCGATGCCGCGCTCAACGGCGCGCAGGGGCTCACGGTCACGCTGACCGATCTCGAGAACGGTCTGCTCAATCCAGTCGGCATCAACTGCCTGCGAACGTTCCCGATCATCGGCACCGTGATCTGGGGCGCGCGCACGCTCCGCGGCGCCGATCTCCTCGGCGACGAGTACAAGTACGTCCCGGTCCGCAGGCTCGCGCTCTTCCTCGAGGAGAGTCTCTTCCGCGGATTGCAGTGGGTCGTCTTCGAACCAAACGACGAGCCGCTCTGGTCGCAGATCCGCCTCAACGTTGGCGCGTTCATGCACTCGCTCTTCACCCAGGGCGCGTTCCAGGGCGGATCGCCGCGCGATGCCTACTTCGTGATGTGTGACAAGACCACCACCACGCAGCAGGACATCAACACCGGCATCGTCAACGTCGTCGTCGGATTCGCACCGCTCAAGCCCGCCGAGTTCGTGGTCCTCAAGATCCAGCAAATGGCGGGACAGATCCAAACGTAATCGTTCGTCGAGATTCGTCGAAGGAGCAAGACGCATGGCCACTACGAAGCGTTTCGATCCCTACAAGAACTTCAAGTTCGTCGTGAAATTCGGGAACAACATCGTCGCCGGCGCGAGCAAGGTCGGCGGCTTGAAGAAGACCACGGAGGTCGTGAAGCATCGCGAGGGCTCCGACCCGAGCACCAGCCGCAAGTCGCCGGGGAAGACCGAGTTCGAGGCCATCACGCTCGAGCGCGGCGTCACTGCCGACCGCGAGTTCGAGAAGTGGGCGAACCAGGTCTGGTTCTTCGAAGCGAAAGCGCCGGGCGAGTCGGCCCTGGGCAATTTCCGGCGCGACATCACCATCGAGCTGCGCAACGAGGCGGGACAGACCGTGCTGCGCTACTTCCTCTTCCGCTGCTGGGTCTCGGAATATCAGGCGCTGCCCGATCTCGACGCCAACGCCAACGCCGTGGCGATCGAGCACATCAAGATCGAGAACGAAGGTTGGAAGCGCGACCCGGCGCTTGCGATCGAGCCGGAACCGGAATTCGCAGGTGACACGGTGTGATCGACCGGACGCTGACGCAGTCGGAGTTGCTGTCGATGTGGGAGCGCGGCGAGAGACAGCGAACGCCGCGTCGCGCACTGGCTCTGTTGTCCGGAGCCGCTCCTGATTCGACCGAGGTGGAGCTGGCGGCCATGCCGATCGGCCGCCGCGATGCTTCTTTGCTCGATCTGCGTGAACAACTCTTCGGCAGCGAATTCTCGGGCGTGACGAGCTGTCCGTCGTGCGGCGAGGAGATCGAGCTGGCGTTCGATGCACGCGAAGTGCGGCGGGAGCACGCGTTCGAGTCGACGAGTCTTCGGGTCGACGAGGGGGCGTATGGCGTCGAGGTGCGGTTGCCTGCGACGAAGGATCTCGCGGCGATCGACGCGATGGAGGATCTCGATGCGGCGCGCGAGCGGTTGTTCGCGGCGTGCGTAACGCGCGCAACGCTCAACGGCAATCCGATTGCGGCTCACGAACTGCCGGCGCACGTCGTCAACGCAGTGACTGCGCAAATGGCCGCGGCCGATCCGCAGGCGGACGTGCAGCTCGATGTTGATTGCCCCGCGTGCGCGCACGCCTGGCGCGAGCCGTTCGACATTGTGACGTTTCTCTGGAACGAGCTCTCCGTCTTCGCGCGTCGTCTCCTCGGCGAAGTCCACGAACTGGCCTCGGCTTACGGCTGGAGTGAAGCGCAGATCCTCGACCTCTCCCCCGCACGCCGCAACGCCTATCTCGAGATCCTGCGATGAGCGACTTCCTCGGCCATCTCGTCGCGCGCACCATCGCGCAACCGTCGTTGCGTCCCCGTACGCGCTCACGCTTCGAATCGCCGACGATCGAGGAAGCGCCGCTGGTCTGGCCCGAGACGACGACCGCCGCCGAGCCCCAAGTCGTGACGCAGACACCGACGCCATCGACACCCGCGCAAACCACCGCCCCTCAAGCGGACCGCCGGCGTCCCGCCGGCTGGGTGAGCGGCGTCTCGCCGCTCACGGGCGGGCGTCGGGACGACGCCGCCCCAGCCGGCGAGGACGCCGGCGGTCCAGATCCATCCAAATCCGCCGAGCCAGAAACGCGCGTCGTCATCGAGCACGACGTCCAACGCATCGTCGAAACGAACGAGCGCGTCGTTCCCATCGCCGCGCGTCCGCACCGTTTCGACGAACAGCCGCCGCGGATCATCGAGCGCCGCGGTTCGCGCGAGATCGAAGAACGCCAGCACGAGCGCGTGATTCACACCGCCACCGATCGCATTCATCGCATCGCCGGAAAAGCGCAGTCGATCGAATCCGCCGCGGCGCCGGAGCCCGTCATCCAGGTCTCCATCGGCCGCATCGAAGTGCGCGCGGTCACGCCTGCCTCGCCCGCGCGCAGCGCGCAGCGCGGCGCGGCCATGACCATCGATGACTACGTCGCGAAACGGAAGGCGAAGGAGCGTCGATGAGCACCGACCTCGCCATCACCGCGGTCACGCGGACGATCCGCCAGATCCTCGACGACGAGTGCGCCGACAAGTGGGGCAACGACGTTCTCGGTGGCGATCTGACCAAGCAGTTCGTCGTCACGAATCTGCAGCCTCACAAAGTCCGCGACGCCCAGCCGGCGCAGAACGTCATCAACGTCTTTCTCTTCCGCACCGATCTCAACGCCGCCTGGCGCAACATGCCGCTGCCGTCGCAGACGAAATCGGGCGAGGACGGCCCCGCTCCGCTGGCGCTCAATCTCGAATACCTCATCACCGCGTACGGCGAAGACGATCGCGAAGACGCCGCGCACTTCTTCCTCGGCCAGGCGATGCGCGTGCTGCACGACCGCGCGATCCTTCCGCGCGCCGCGTTCAAGAACGTCCTGCCGAAAGCGAACGTGCATCTGCAGATCGAGCAGGTGACGATCACGCCGAAGCCGCTGTCGATCGAAGAGCTGTCGAAGCTCTGGAGCATTCTCGGAACGCAGTTCCGCATCTCCGTGACCTACCTCGTCACGGTCCTCCTCATCGACAGCCGCGCGGCGACGAAGAGCGTGCTCCCCGTGCTCACACGCGGACCGCAGGACACCGGCGTCATCGCCATGGCCTCGATGCCGCCCGTTCTCCAATACGCGAAAGCGGCCAGCGGCTTCTCCGCCGCGCGACTCGGTGAGGACGTCGCCGTGTTCGGCGAGCGACTCGACGCCGGCGGTCTTTCCGCGCTGCTCAAGCACCGGCTCTGGAGCGATCCCGTCGAGTTGCCGGTGACGCCCGTCGATGCCGGTCGCGTGAACGTCACGCTGCCCGCGGCGACGGGAGGCTCGGGCGTCTCCCTCGCGTGGCCGGCGGGGGTCTACTCGCTCGTACTGCTCATCACGCGTCCGAACATGCCGCGGTGGCCGACCGATCCCGTGTACTTCGCGCTCGCACCTTCGATCACCGTCTCTCCGACGACGAACACGAATCCCGGCTCCGATTTCGAAGTCACGATCGAGGCGACGCCGCAGGTCCGCGAAGAGCAAACCGTCATCGCCATCTGGGGCGACCAGCAGATGACGACGAAGTCGATGACGACGCCGAACGATCCCGACGCCGTGACGACGGTGGTCTTCGATGCGCCGGGCGACCTCGGCGTGCATCGCGTGCGGCTGCGCGTCGACGGGATCGATTCGATTCCAATCAAGAGCGTGAATGACCATCCGGCATTCGATGCCGATCAAAGCGTCGAGGTGAAAAATCCATGACGACGATTCCCGATCTGGCGTCGTGGCATCAGGCGAATGACCGCTATCTCGCCGCGGCGGTGGAGTGGCTGCGCCTCCTGCTGGCGCATCACGTTCCGAGCGTTGCGCCAGTCGTGATTAGCGAACAGCGCGCGACGCCGCGCAACGAAACCGCCGAGGAGAAGACCGCGTCCGCGGCATGGTGGTCGCTCCGTCGCACGTCGCCGGGAACGACCCCGACTCCCGCGCCACCTCCACCGCAACGCGCCCTCCCTCCGGCATCGACCGAAGTGACAGCCGAACAGGTACGCGAAGCGGAGCAGCGGATGCGCGCGGCCGATGTCAGCGATCCTCCGTCGGCGATGGCACTCCTCGCGCGTCGCACGGGCCTCACCGACTTCGAGCGCGACGTGCTCTTGCTCTGCATCGCCATGGAGCTCGACACGCGCATCGCCGCGCTTTGCGCGCGCGCGCAGGACGATCTCTCGCGTCCGTTCCCGACGTACGCGCTGGCGATGGCGATCTTCGAGAATCCGAGCTGGGACGCGATCTCGCCCGATCGCCCGCTCCGTTACTGGCGGTTCATCGACATCAGCCAGATCTCGACGCAGCCGCTGACGACGAGCGCGATGCGCGCCGACGAGCGGATCGTCAACTACGTGAAGGGGCTCAGCCACCTCGATGACCGCATCGCGCCGTTCGTGATGCCGCTCACCGGACCCGAGGACGAAACGCTTCCGCCGTCGCAACAGGCCGTCGTCGAATCGATGCTACGCGCGCTGGAGCACGATCAGCCGCATCTCCGCCCGCTGCAACTGCTCGGCCGCGATTCGGACAGCAAGCAGCTCGTCGCGCGCGCGGCGTCGCAGCGCCTCGGGCTCAGTCTCTATCGCGTCGCCGCCGACATGCTCCCCGCACAGCCCGCGGAGCTCGAAACGCTTTCGCGTCTCTGGCAGCGCGAAACGTTGTTGCTGCCGGTCGCGCTCTATCTCGATGCCCGCGACGTCGACCGCGCCGCCGAAGCACACGCAACTCCAGTGAAGCGCTTTTTGTCGCGCGGCGGCGGCGTGCTGTTCGTCGAAGCGCGCGAGATGTGGCCCGTGCCGCAAGGCTCGCACACGTTCGACGTCGACAAACCGACGCCCGGCGAACAACGCGACCTCTGGCAGGCCGCGCTCGGCGAAGAAAACGCCGCCGACGCCACGCGTCTCGCAGGACAGTTCAACCTCGGCGGCGGAGCGATCCGCCGCATCGTCGAGGAAGCGAAGGACGACGATCCGTCCACGCCGCTCGGCGAACGCCTCTGGACGCAGGCGGGAAAACAAACGCGGCTCCACATCGACTCGCTCGCGCAGCGCATCGACGCCAAGGCGCATTGGAGCGATCTCGTGCTGCCGCCGGTCGAGAAGGAGCTGCTGCTGCAAATCGCCGCGCACGTCGCCGGGCGCAGCCGCGTGTACGACGAGTGGGGCTTCCGCGCGCGCATGAACCGCGGCTTCGGCATCAGCGCGCTGTTCGCCGGCGAGAGCGGCACCGGCAAGACCATGGCCGCCGAGGTCATCGCCAACGAGCTCGGACTCGCGCTGCATCGCATCGACCTCTCGTCGGTCGTCAGCAAATGGGTCGGCGAGACGGAGAAGAACCTGCAGCAGCTCTTCAACGCCGCCGACGATTCGAACGGCATCCTCTTCTTCGACGAAGCGGACGCGCTGTTCGGCAAGCGCACGCAGGTGCAGCACAGCCAGGATCGTTTCGCGAACATCGAGATCAACTTCCTGCTGCAGCGGCTCGAGTCGTATCGCGGACTCGCGATTCTCGCGACCAATCTCAAAGACGCGCTCGATCCCGCATTCCTGCGGCGCCTGCGCTTCATCGTCGAGTTCCCCTTCCCCGGACCCGATGAGCGCCGCGACATCTGGAAGCGCGCGTTCCCCGCGGCGACACCGACCGAGGGACTCGACTTCGAGCGCCTGGCCAAGATCAACATCACCGGCGGCAGCGTGCACAACATCGTCGCTCAACGCCGCGTTCCTCGCCGCGGATCGCAACTCCACGGTCTCGATGCCGATCGTGCTCGAGGCCGCGAAGATGGAGATGCGCAAGCTGAAGAAGCCGATCAACGAAGCGGACTTCCGATGGCAGGGAGGCCTGGCCGCGGTATGAACGTCCGCCTCCACATCGATCGCCTCGTGCTCGACGGAGTCAACCTCTCCGCCGGCGGTCGTCCGCGTCTGCAAGCGGCGATCGAAGCGGAGCTCACGCGGCTCATTGCCGCGGGCGGTCTCTCGCCGGAGCTGGCGCGCGGAATCGCCGTGCCGGCGATTCGCGCGCCGCAGATGACGGTCGCGCCGGACGCGAAACCGGCGCAACTCGGATCGGCGATTGCGGCCTCGGTATACGGCGGCGTGGGAGGAAAACGATGAGAGCGACGGCGCGACGACCGATTCGCTCTTCTGCCGGCGATTCGCTGCTCGCGCGTTTTTTTGCGCCGCCTGAATCATCAGCATCGTGTAGTGAGGCAAGTGACAGCCGGTTCCATCGCGACTTCACGTCCGTCCCGACGCTCGGCCGCGGCGGCAAGAAAAAGAGTGCACCAAAACCGGCGTCGCAGCCCGCATCTCAACAGGCATCGCAACCAGCGTCGCAGACCGCATCACAACCCGCGAGCGCACCCGCGACGCAACCCGCGGCGGGACCAAAGCTCTCGAAGAAAACGGTCATCGCACCGTGGCCACAAACGTGCGGCGAGTACAAGTGGCCCATCCTCTGGACGCTCGACAAGAAGACCGACAAGAAAGGCTGGATCATTCAGCATCTCGAGCTCGATTATCAGGTCACGACCTGCGGCGACACGCCGCGCACGCTCCAGAGTCCCGATCCCGGTTGGTTCCCCTACTGGGAAGCCTGGCCGGTGGACCCCGGCAGCACGTTGACCGTATGGGGCGACCGCGGTGAAGTCGACGACGACACGTTCGAGTGGGGCCTCAACGAAAAGACCAAGGGCTACTTCAAAGTCACCGGCACGGCGGAGTTCTACGACGGGCTCACGCTTCCGCATACCTTCGTCATCCGCGGACCGCCCCGGCGCACGATCTCCCGATGACGAAGAGCGCTCCGACGCTCGCCGGAGGAACGGGCGCGATCGAGCACAGCGCGAAGGCGACGTGGGACTGCTGCTCGAAAGACAAAAACGCCCGCAAGACGAAGCTCGAGATGACATGAGCGGCCGGGCGACGACTTCCATGAACGCCGGAGGCGTTCGAGAGATTAGCCGGTGGCAAGCGCCGAAGGCGTGCCGCCACCGGATCGGTTCGGTAATTACGTTCCGACCCCGGCAGGGGTCGCAGAGGCTCTGGCACCCCTGCCGGGGTGCATTCTCAGAAACAACGAATACCGGTGGCGGCGCGCCTTGCGGCGCTTGCCACCGGCTAATCTCTGAAACGCCTCCGGCGTATTGCAGTCAGGTGACCAGAACATGAGCGCGCCGCAGCGCGAGCGCGCACTGAAAACTCCCGACGCGAACAGCCGCAATCGCGAGCTTTCGCTCGCGCCCGCGCGTCTCGTGCAGCGCAAGTGCGGCTGCGGCGGTTCGTGCGGAAGTTGTTCCGACGAAGAAAAGAAGAAAAAGATCCAACGCCGCGCGCTCGGAGACACGACGCCCGAGATCCCGAAGTCCGTCGGGAACATCCTCGACTCGCCAGGGCACGCGCTCGACACCGACACGCGCGCGTCGATGGAGAGTCGGTTCGGCCGCAGCTTCGCCGATGTCCGCGTGCATACCGACTCGCATGCCGCGGCCTCCGCGCGCGCGATCGACGCCGCGGCCTACACCTCGGGCACACACGTCGTGTTCGGCGCCGGTCGCTTCGAGCCGCAGACTCCGCACGGACGACGCCTGCTCGCGCACGAGCTCGCGCACGTCGTGCAGCAGCGCAACGGAACGGCATTGCCGAGCGGCATCGGACCCGCCAACGACGAGCACGAGCGCGCCGCCGATCGCATCGCCGACGCCGTCGTCGCGCAGGGTCCCGTCTTCGTTCCGCCGCCGGTCATCGCGCCGGTCGCGGAACGACTCGTGCGACGCAAGCGCGAAGACGACATGCCGGCGACCGCCGTCGTCGAGCCTCCGCGCTTCATCGTCGAAGACGACGCAACTCCCGGCGCGGGCCAGATGAAGCGCAAGGCTTTCGTCGACGAGCTCGATGCCGCGATCTGCGCAACTTCGAAACAGGAGATGGGACGCCTCGGCCGCTCGACCGACGGCTGTCCGCTGCTCGAACAGTGGCGTCCGCGCATTCGTGCGATGAGCGCGAAGCAGCTCGAAGTCTCGCTGCGCCGCTGGGCCGGCGAAGGCAACGAAGCTCGCTCCGCGCGCGACTACATCCCGCTCGTCTCGCAACGCCTCGCGCAATCGATCCGCGTCTGGGGCGCGACGGGCCAGGTCGTCGGAGTGCCTCCCGATCTCATGGAGCTCCTCGGCGGCGGCAAGATCAAAGTCGGAGTCGGCAATCTGCTGCGCGGTGCGATCGGCGGTCTGTTCCGCAAGTCACGCGACGGCGCGCCCGCTCCCGCGAGTGCCGCACCGATCGCGCTCGCCGAAGGACGTCCGCTCGATGGCGGCGTCGCCTCGCGCATGGGCGCCGCCTTCGGCCGCGACTTCTCCAACGTCCGCATTCACACCGGCGCCGACGCAACATCAGCAGCCGCGCAACAGAACGCGCGCGCGTTCACCATCGGCAGCGACATCGCCTTCGCCGGCGGCGAGTACGCGCCCGGCACGATCGTCGGCGACGCGCTGCTCGCGCACGAGCTCGCGCATGTCGCGCAGCAGGATGGCGCACGCGACGACGGCCCGTTGACGAAGAGCGACGCCGCCACCGGCGCGCTCGAGCACGACGCCGACAACGCCGCGGTTCACGCCGTCGTTTCGCTCTGGCCGAGCGTTCGCCGTTTCGCCGGCGACCTGCAGACGAACGCGATGCCGCGCCTCAAATCGAATCTGCGGCTGCAGCGCTGCTCGCCGAAACCGGCAGAGATGCAGGATTACCTGAAGACGCTCGACAGCACGAAGACCATCTCGAACGAAGGCGACAGCGCGAAACGAGCGCGCAAGCTGGCCGAGGAGTGGAGCAAGGGAGACACGCAGTACATCCTGACCATCCGCCGCAAGATCCTCCTCATTCAACAAATGCTCGCCGACGGCCCCTCGGGCGACGATCAGGAGCAGATCCTCAACATCCTCGAACGCTCCGAGAGCTTCGAGCTCAAGCAGATCCTCGGCCCCGACGGCGCGATTCCGCACAGCGCACTCCTCGACAAGTTCACGTCCTGGAAAGAGGAGCTCTGGCGCTTCTACATGCGCCGCTATCCCGAAGCGTTTCCCAAAGACGTGCAGGAAAAGATCGACGACTTTTATAACCACGACGAGCCCGAACCGTCGCCTCCTGACAAGAAAACGCTGGATACGATCGAGCCGTCGTCGCTTCCCTTCTCCATCGTGCAGTTCGGCGACGAGCTGCCGAAGACGGCGAAGCCCGACCGCGTCGAGACCAAACGCGACACGACACGACCCTCGAAAGAGACCGCTCAGAAGTGGGTCCTCGCCGTCTACGGAAACCTCATCTCCAAAGAGCACGCCGCGCTCGTCGACAAGACCTCCGTCCAACACGATGTCGAGAAGACCGCGCAATTCGAAGCCTTCCTCATCGCCTGCATGAACAGCAGCACGGAGAAGGATCGCACGCGAGCCCGCGAAATCTGCGACGCGCAGGAGCAGCACGTTCAGGGGATGTTCGAGCGCGATACGAACACCATCAACATCCGCGACAACCGCGCCACGCCGGAGACGATGCTGCACGAGGTGCTGCACGCCTACGCCGATCCGGGCGTCGATCAACTCGCGCAGTTCGCCAAGGAAGGGCTCACCGAGTTCTTCACGCGCCGCGTCGTCCAACGCCACGGTCTCAAGAGCGATGAAAAGCGCATCTACCTCGGCGGCAGTTACGCGCTCGAGTACAACGCCATCCAGGAACTGGCGATCGTCGTCGGTGAAGACCTGCTGGCGCGCGTGCACTTCAAAGGCGCGGTCACGGAGCTTTGCAACGCGCTCGGGAAGGCGAAGTTCGACGCCTGGAATCACGAGATGGAAGCGCAGTCCAGCGTTCCGGCGGCGACGGCGATCCTGCGCGGCGATACGCCGGTGACCGTGACGAAGGACAAGGAAGGCAAAGAGGAGAAGTGCAAATGAGCGCGCCGCAACAGGAGCGCGCCCTTCGCACTCCCGACGCGGATAGCCGCGTGCGCGATGCCGCGCTCGCGCCGACGCGGATCGTGCAACGCAAGTGCGGCTGCGGCGGATCGTGCGGAAGCTGCTCGGAAGAAGAGAAGAAGAAGAAGATTCAACGCCGCGCGCTCGGCGACACAACGCCCGAGGTTCCGAAGTCCGTCGAGCACATCCTCGGATCTCCGGGACGTCCGCTCGACACCGATACGCGCACGTCGATGGAGAGCCGCTTCGGCCGCAGTTTCGCCGACGTGCGCGTGCACACCGACTCGCACGCCGCCGCGTCCGCGCGCGCGATCGACGCCGCGGCCTACACCTCGGGCACACACGTCGTGTTCGGCGCCGGTCGCTTCGAGCCGCAGACTCCGCACGGACGACGCCTGCTCGCGCACGAGCTCGCGCACGTCGTGCAGCAGCGCAACGGAACGGCATTGCCGAGCGGCATCGGACCCGCCAACGACGAGCACGAGCGCGCCGCCGATCGCATCGCCGACGCCGTCGTTGCGCACGGTCCCGTCTTCGCGCCGCCGCCGGTCATCGCGCCGATCGCCGAGCGGCTCGTACGCCGCAAGCGCGAAGACGATGTGCCGGCGACCGCCGTCGTGGAGCCTCCGCGCTTCATCGTCGAAGACGACGCGACTCCCGGCGCGGGCCAGATGCAACGCAAAGCCTTCGTCGACGAGCTCGACGCCGCGATCTGCGCGACTTCGAAACAGGAAATGGGACGCCTCGGCCGCTCGACCGACGGTTGTCCGCTGCTCGAACAGTGGCGTCCGCGCATCCGTGCGATGAGCGCGAAGCAGCTCGAAGTCTCGCTGCGCCGCTGGGCCGGCGAAGGCAACGAAGCTCGCTCCGCGCGCGACTACATCCCGCTCGTCTCGCAGCGACTCGCGCAATCGATTCGCGTCTGGGGCGCGACAGGACAAATCGTCGGCGTTCCGCCCGATCTCATGGAGCTCCTCGGCGGCGGCAAGATCAAAGTCGGCGTCGGGAGTTTGCTGCGCGGCGCGATCGGCGGTCTGTTCCGCAAAGCGCGCGACGGTGCGCCCGCTCCCGCGAATGCCGCACCGGTCACTCTCGCGGAAGGACGTCCGCTCGATGGCGGCGTCGCCTCGCGCATGGGCGCCGCCTTCGGACGCGACTTCTCCAACGTGCGCATTCACACTGGCGCCGACGCAACATCAGCCGCGGCGCAACAGAACGCGCGCGCCTTCACGATCGGCAGCGACATCGCCTTCGCCGGCGGCGAGTACGCGCCGGGCACGATCGTCGGCGATGCGCTGCTCGCGCACGAGCTCGCGCATGTCGCACAGCAAGACGGGGCGCAGCAGGACGCGCACGACGACGGTCCTCTCACGAAGAGCGACGCCAACACCGGCGCACTCGAACACGACGCCGACAACGCCGCCGTTCACGCGGTCGTTTCACTCTGGCCGGGCGTTCGCCGCTTTGCGCGCGGCATGCGTCAAACGGCGATGCCGCGCTTGAAATCGAAGCTCGGCCTGCAGCGCTGCACGCCGGTGAACGAGTTCAAACCGGAAACGACGGACGTGGGCGCGTTCACGAGCCCGAACTGCAGTGCGACGGAAGTCGAAGAAATCCGCGCGCTGCACCCCGAGGCCATCGGCCGCGTGCGCACGGCCGTGAAAATCCTTTCCAGCGACAAGATCGCGGACTTCGACGCCTCGCTCCAAAAACACTTCCACGTCACATCAAAGGACACGGCCGCAGTCGCCAACATCCGCGACAACTTCAGTTGGATGCTCGGAAAAATGATCTCCCCCGGCGTGGAGCTCGTCTGCCTCGACTACACGGACGCCACCTGCGCCTCCGATCCTGGAAAGGTGAAGACTGCCGAGACCGCACGCTGCTATGGCGATCCGACCCAGACCGCGGGCCAACCCAGCCGCATCTCTCTCTGCGGCAACCACGCCGGACGCCAGGACTCGAAAGGACGCACGCAGTTCCTCTGGGAAGAGGCCACGATCAGGAACTTCCCGCAAAACCGCACGCGCACCGATTGGGTGAAGACGTTGATTCACGAATACGCCCACACTCTCTGCGAAGTAAAGGAAACGTCGGGCATCAAGGAAAACAAGCCGGTCATGCTCGGTGCCGGCGAAGAGAAATATGCCGGCCGCGACGACTATCCGGGCGCCACGCCGAGCACCAATCCCGACAGCTACGCCTCGTTCGCGATGGAGGCGCCGAAGCTGAAGCCATGAACGCGCCCCTCATCCAACGCAAGTGCGCCTGCGGAGGCTCGTGCGACTCGTGCCGCAAGGACGAGCCGCGCGTGCAGCGTCGCGCGACTGGTGTTGGTCCGGCGTCCGTGCCGCGTGCGGCCCGCGCGGCGATGCAATCGCAGGGACGAGCGCTCGACCCCGACACGCGCGCGCGATTCGAGAGCCGCTTCGCGCACAGCTTCACCGACGTCCGCGTTCACGCCGACAGCCAGGCTGCAGGCGCCGCGCGTGAGATCGACGCCGCGGCCTATACCTCGGGGTCGCACATCGTGTTCGGCGCGAATCGCTATGAGCCGCACACCGACCGCGGACGCCGCCTGCTCGCGCACGAGCTGACGCACGTCGTGCAGCAGCGCAGCGGCGCGGCCAGCAACAGCGGCATCGGTCCCGCCGGCGATGCCTTCGAACGCGAAGCCGATCGCGTCGCCAACGACTTCGCCGGCGATTCGCCCTTGCGCGTCTCGCCCGCCATCGACGGTGAGATCCGCCGGCAGCGCGACGAAGAGAGTCCGGAGCCGCAACAAGCGCCGCAGCAACGCTGGATCGTCGAGGATCGCGAGCTTCCCGTGCCGGGGCAGATGCGCCGTCGCGATTTCCTCGATGAGCTGCACACCGCCATCTGCGCGACCGCCGACACCGAGATGGCGCGCCTCGGGCGTTCCACCGCCGGCTGTCCGCTGCTCGACAAGTGGCAGGCCTTCAGCAAAAACAAGAACGCCGCGCAGCTCGAGACGTCCGCGCGCCGTTACGCCGCCGAAGCGGAGCGCGTTCGCTCCGCGCGCGACTACATCCCGATCATCACGCGCAAGATCTCGCAATCGATCGGCGAGTGGGGACGCACGGGACGGATCCCCGACGTTCCGCCCGATCTCGCCGCCGACTTCGGCCTCGGCAAGATCAAGGTCGGAGTCGGCTCGCTCCTTTCGGGACTGGCCGGCGGTCTCGTCGGCGGAATGTTCGGCGGACGCAAAGCTGCCGACGACACGACCGGCGGCTCGAATGTCTCGCCCTGGCTCACCGTGCGCGGCGGACGCCCGCTCGAGAGCGGCGTCGCCTCGCGCATGTCGAGCGCACTTGGGCGCGACTTCTCCGACGTGCGCGTGCACACCGACGCCGAGGGAGCGAGCACCGCGACCGCGGCGGGAGCGCGCGCGCTCACGATCGGACGCGACATCGCATTCGCCGCGGGCCAGTACCAACCGGGCTCGCTCGTCGGCGACGCATTGCTCGCGCACGAGCTCGCGCATGTTTCGCAGCAGGACGGCGCATCAGGTCCCATGCTCAAAGGCGACGACGCATCGTCCGCGCCGCTCGAGCACGACGCCGACGACGCCGCCGTGAACGCCGTCGTTTCGCTCTGGGGCCGCACGACGAAATTCGCGCGCGAGCTCGGAACGAAGACCGGACCGCGCCTCAAGTCGGGACTGCGCCTGCAGCGTTGTTCGGACACGTTGCCGGTGAAACAGGAATCGGCCAATCGCAAAGTCGATCCGGTGAAGAACCCCGCCTGTCCGCCGACGCTCGGCACGCTGAAGATGGACATCGACTCCGCGCCGCGCCTCCTCACGGAAGGTGGCGGGTCGTGCCGGTTGACGCTGGAGCACGTCGTCGAGGGACAGGCCGCGGAGGGGATGCAGATCCACGGCTCGATCGGCGTCGCGCCGAACTGTCCGGGACGCGTGTATTTCGCGCAATACACGAAGGTGCAGCGCAGCAAGACCGGCTGCGCGGATTCAACACCACAAGGCACGTGCGTGAACGCCGGATGGGGAATCGACGCGCTGCCGACGGCGCTCTGGCCGTACGCGAACGCGTCACGCATCGACGATCTCACCAAGACGCCCGGCACGCAGAAAGTCTGGTCCGGCGATTCTCCGGCGGAGCGCAACATCTCCGGCGATCACGTCTTCCCCGGCTTCGCGCGCGTCTGCATGCGCGATCAGTTCGTCACGTATCTCGTTTATGAAAACGGATCGCAGCAGCTCATGCCGCTGGCCTGGATGAGCTGGCAGCAGGTCGGCTCCGCGGCTCGCGACGGCGGCAAGTGTCCGGCGCGTGGCGGCGGTGGTTGCGAGGGCTGGGAGATCACCGGCTCGACGAAGGCGGAAAAGACCGGCGAGAGTCTCGTCGCCGGCGCGATGCATCCTACCGTGCCGCTTGCGAAGGACATGACCACGGTCATGGATCCGAAGACGGTGAGCGTGGTCGGCGGTTCCGGCGGCGGATCGTGCGCGCCCGAATCCTGCCCGCCGGGAGGTTGGTCGTGATGCCTTCCTACCGCTTCTGCGTCCTCGGCGGCGTCTCCCTCGGCATAGCCGTGTCGACGTACTTCGCGCCGCGTGCCGGCCTCACGACGCTGCTCTGGATCGCCGTCGTCAGCTTCGCCGTTGCCATCGCGCTCTTCCTCGCGGCGATCACGAAAGTCGTGTTCGGAACGGAGTCGTTCTCGTTCCTCCACTATCAGCTCGCGGCGCTCGCGTCGACGAGCGCGCTGCTCGCAGCGATGCACGCGCCGCTGCTGCCCGCGCTCGATCTGCTCGCGCTAACGCTCGCCATCGCGCAGGCCCTCGGGCGCATCGGCTGCGCCGGTGCCGGCTGCTGCCACGGCCGTCCGTTCCGCATCGGCATCCGCTACGACAACTCCCACGTCGCTGAGCACTGGTCCGGCGCGCGGCTCTTCCCCGTGCAGTGGATTGAGTCCTGCGCGCTCTTCGTGATCGCGATCGCCATCGCGTTGACGATCGGCAGCGCGCCGGGAACCGCGTTCGTGCTCTACGCGACGTCGTACGCGATCGCGCGCTTCACGCTCGAGCTCTTCCGCGGCGACGTGCGCCCCCATCGCGCCGGACTCTCCGAGGCGCAATGGATCTGCCTCGTCACGGCGATCGCCGTCGCGGCATGGCAGCGCGGATTCACGATCGTCGTCGCCGGCGCGCTCGTCCTCGCCGCAATCGCGATTCATCGCGCGCATCGCATCGACCTCGATTCATTGGCGCGCGCACTGTTCGTGGCTCGCGCATCCGCCGGCGTCGCCGAAGCCGCCGGCGTGCGCATCTCGCACGGAACGACCGCCGGCGCCGAGCACTACACGATCTCCGCACCGCACTCGCTCACCGCACGCGACGCCCGGTCGTTGACCGCGCGCGATGCTCGCTTGTTCGCCGCGCTCGTGCGCGACCTCGCGCATCCCGATCGCAAGCTCGAACTGGTCGCCGGAAACGGCGGCATCTATCACCTCGTCGTCGGAAGGGCCTCGGCATGACCACATCACCCATCTCTCCACAGACGCTCAAGGCCGGACTCGTCCTGCTCGATCCGGTCACGTCGATCGTGTCGCGTGTGATCGTCATGCAGTACAACCCCGACACGCTCACGCGCACGCTGCAGGCGCAGGGGACGGGCGAGAACGGCGATCGTTCGGAAGTGCTGCGGCTCAAAGGTCCCGCCGTCGAGACGCTGAAGATCGACGCCGAGATCGACGCCACCGATCAACTCGAAGTCGCGCAGCCGGGCGCGGTCGTGCTGCAGTCGGGCATCTTCCCGCAGCTCGCGGCGCTGGAGACGATCCTCTATCCCCCGACCTCGGTGCTGCTCTCGAATCACGCCATGGCGGCGTCGGGCATGCTCGAGATCCTGCCGATGGAAGCGCCGCTGACGCTCTTCGTCTGGAGCTCGTCGCGCATCGTGCCGGTGCGCATCACCGAGTTCTCCGTGACTGAAGAAGCATTCGACACGAATCTGAACCCGATCCGCGCGAAGGTGAGCCTCGGCATGCGCGTGCTGAGCGTCTCCGATCTCGGCTTCGATCACCGCGGCAGCTCGATCTATCTCGCCTATCAACGCGTGAAGGAAACCTTCGCCAAGATCCCCACTTCAGGAACCCTCGGACAACTCGGACTGGGAGCCATTCCATGAGCGACGTTCTAGCCATGCAGTTCGCGGTTCCGATCTCTCCGTTCGGCCCGACCAGCCGATACGCCGGACTCGAGATCGCCAAGATCGAAATCGATCGCGAGACGTACGCCTACGTCCGCCGCCGATTCGTTCCGCTCCCCGAGCGCCTCGCCGTCATCGGCGAGCACACGGTGACGCAAGGCGAACGCCTCGATCACATCGCCGCCCGCTACCTCGGCGACCCCGAGCTCTTCTGGCGCATCTGCGACGGCAATCGCGCCATGCGCCCCGACGAGCTCACCGAAACGGTCGGACGATCGCTCGCGATCACGTTGCCCGAGGGAGTGCCGGGAGCTCCGAATGCCTAAAGCAGCTCACAGCTCTCAGCTCGCAGCTCGCAGGAAACCAACGCGACCTCTCCGCTTTCGCAGGGTGGGCGGGCCTGCGTTCCGCGATCTGCGATCTGCGATCTGCTTCCCGGACAACCGACCACCGACAACCGACAACCATGAGCGCAGCTCATCATGCTGAACCCGCCCTACTACTTGCAGCTCATGATCGGCCCCGGCGTGCCCGTGCCCGTGGGGACCGACATCATGGACTCGCTCACGTCCGTGAGCGTCACCAGCAATACGCAGGGTGCGAGCGTCTTTCAGCTTTCGTTCAGCCTTTCCGTGAAGTCGCCGCTGCACACGCTCTTTCTCGTCACCGGCGGCGCGCAGTTGCCGATCATGCGCGTCGTCATCATGGTCATCGTCAACGGCATGCCCGACGTGCTGATGGACGGGATCGTCACGCATCAGCAGATCCAGCCCGGCAACGACGCCGGCTTCTCCACGCTCACCATCACCGGCGAAGACCTCTCGAAGCTGATGAGCTATCTGCCGCTCGACGGACTCCCGTATCCGGCGATGCCCGCCAACGTCCGCGTGATGGCCATGCTCGCGAAGTACATGATCTTCGGCGTCACGCCGATCGTCATTCCGGCGCTCATCCCCGACGTTCCGATCCCTACGGAAGAGATCCCGCGGCAGCAGGGAACGGATCTCGAGTACATCAAGTACCTCGCCGATCTCTCCGGCTACGAGTTCTACGTCGATCCCGGTCCGCTGCCGCTGCAGAGCATCGCCTACTGGGGACCGTCGATACGCATCGGCATTCCGCAGCCGGCGCTCAACACGAACATGGACGCCGAGACCAACGTCGAGGCGATGAGCTTCTCCTACGATACCGAGAGCGCAACGCTGCCGATCGTGATGATCTATCCGAAGGAGCTGAAAGTCGGCATTCCGATTCCGATCCCCAACGTCAACCCGCTCTCTCCGCCGCTGGGTGCGATTCCGCCGATCCCGAAAAACATCGAGATCGACACCGAATCAGCGCGGCGCAATCCGGCACAGGCGCTGCTGGTCGCACTGGCCCGCGCGTCGATGACCGCCGACGCCGCGTCCGTCACCGGCACGCTCGACGTGTCGCGCTACGGACGCGTGCTGAAGGCGCGCAAGCTCGTCGGCGTGCGCGGCGCGGGCACGGCCTTCGACGGCCTCTACTTCGTCAAGAGCGTGACGCACAAGATCAAGCGCGGTGAGTACAAACAGGACTTCACACTGATCCGCAACGGACTCGTCTCCATCACACCGAGGGTTCCGGCATGAGCGTGCACAAGTTCTATGGCAAGTACCGCGGAACGGTACTGAACAACATCGACATCATGGGCATCGGCCGCATCCTCGCGTCCGTTCCCGCGGTCTCCTCGCTGCTGCCGACGAGCTGGTGCATGCCCTGTTATCCGCTGGCGGGAAAGCTGATGGGAACGTCGTTCGTCCCGCAGATCGGCTCCGGCGTCTGGATCGAGTTCGAAGGTGGCGATCCCGATCATCCGATCTGGAGCGGCTGCTTCTGGGGCATCGAAGCCGAGCTGCCGACCGACGCCACGAAAGCGTCGATCACCAACAACCCCGCGAGTCCCAGCATCGTCCTGCAGACCACGCTGCAGAACCGCGTGATCATCAGCGACCTCCCCGGACCGACCGGCGGAATCATCCTCAAATCGCTCACCGGCGCGTCGATCACCGTCAACGACACCGGCATCTACATCGACAACGGCAAAGGATCGTCGATCACCATGATCGGACCGACGATCACCATCAACAACGGAGCACTCACGATCATCTGAACCGATACGGAGGAGAGTCATGCCCGGCCCGCTCGTTACCGCCGTCACGACCGCGCAATGCGCACACATGGGACGCGCCACGCCCACCGTGCCGAATCCGCGTGTGACCGTGAACGCTCAGCCCACGGTGCTCATCACCTCGCCGTACGTCATCGCCGGATGTCCGTTCGCGACCGCTTCACCGCAGCCGTGCGTCACCGCGCAGTTCACGACCGCGGCGACGCGCGTGCAGTCGAACGGCCAGCCGCTGCTGCTGGCCGACAGCCAGGCCGTGACCATTCCGAACGCCGTGCCCGTCATCTTCATCCCCGATCAGACTCGCGTCATTGCGCAATGAGGCCGGCATGAACATCGACTTCCCGTTCCACATCGACTCGCGCGGCCGCACGGCGGAATGCAACGACGCCGCGCACGTGCGCGACATGCTCGAGCAACTGCTCTTCACCAACGCTGGCGAGCGCGTGAACCGCCCCGACTTCGGCAGCGGTTTGATGCAGCTGATCTTCGCGCCGAACAGTCCCGAGCTCGCTGCGGCGCTGCAGTTCACGATGCGCGCGGCGATTCAGCAGTGGCTCGGCGACGTGCTCGAGCTGCAGGGACTCGACGTCACCGCCGACAACAACATCCTGCGGATCACGATCCGTTACGCGCTGCGCCGCACCGGCGAGACGCGCACCGAGACGATCGAGCGGAGGGTTGCATGAAGGGCGATCGCCTCGGCACCGACTGCAACCACAGCAGCAGCGACCTCGCCTGCAGCGACGAGCGCCGCCGCCAGATCATCCGCGAGCGCGGCCACAACGGCATCGACTACGTCGACGTCTCCGGCACGCATCTCTGCGTCCATTTCCTCACCGACATCCCCGCCGAGTTTCTCCCGAAGGAGAAAGGAAAGCCGCTCACGCCGCAGGAGAAATCAAAAGCGCTGGAGCACATCGAGATCTGCGGCGGACGGCGCATCGCCAACATCAAGGCCATCGATTTCGATCCGCACGCCACCGACGACACCTACGAGCAGGACTGCCTCGGCATCGACGTCGATCGCGAAGGCGACTGGTCGACCTACACGCTCTGCCTCCGCGGCGTGAAGTCGCTCGATCCCCGCTACGACTGCGTCGACTTTTCGTTCAAGATCGATTGCCCGGCGGAGATCGATTGCAAGACCGATCCGGTCTGCCCTCCGCCCGAGCGTCCGATCCCGTCGATCAACTACCTGGCCAAGGACTACCAGACCTTCCGCCAGCTCATCCTCGATCGCCTCGCGCTGCTCATGCCCGACTGGCGCGAGCGCCACGTGCCCGACACCGGCATCGCCATCGTCGAAGTGCTCGCCTACGTCGCCGACTATCTCAGCTACTACCAGGACGCCGTCGCCACCGAGGCCTATCTCGATACGGCGAGGCAACGGATCTCCGTGCGCCGTCACGCGCGGCTCGTCGACTACCTGATGCACGAGGGCTGCAACGCCCGCGCGTTTCTTTTCCTGCAGGTCGTCCGCGACGACGCGCTCGTGCTCGCGGAGCTCTACTTCGTCACGCGCATCGCCGACAGCACGAAGACGGTGCTGCGGCAGGAAGAGCTCGACGCCGCACCTCCCGGATGGCTCGTCTTCGAGCCACTGGACGAAAGGGCAAAGTTCCCCGTCTGGCTCGAGCACAACGAGATCCGCATCTACACATGGGGCAACGAAGAGTGCTGTCTCGAGAAAGGCGCGACACGCGCGACGCTCGTCGACGGCTACCTGGAGCAAGAGGATCCGAACGATCCGCAGAAGCAGGATGAGTACGAGGAAGAAGAAGCGCCGCGCAAACGCCGCCGCCGTCACGGGCACGGATACGACAAAGACGACGACGACGATTGCGAGCCGCCCGAGGAACCGAAAGAGCCGCCGCGCAAACTGAAACTGCAGGTGGGAGACTTCCTGCTCTTCGAAGAGCTGGCCTGCGCCGGCACGGTCTTCCGCACGACGGAAAAAGGCGACGGCGTATTCGATCCTGAAAAACCCGCACCGACGCCGGACGTCGATCGCACGCATCGCCACGTCGTGCGCCTCACGAAAGTCACGCCATCGATCGATCCCCTGCTCGATCAGCCGGTGCTCGAAGTCGAGTGGAGCCGCGAAGACGCGATGCCCTTCATGCTCTGCGTCTCCGCGATCGGCACCGCGCCGGAATGCGATCTCGTCGAGCCGCTCGCCGTCGCGCGCGGCAACATCCTCCTCACCGATCACGGCCGCACGACCGACGAGGATCTCGAGTCTGTCCCCGAGGAACCGCAGACCGAGGTTTGCGAGGGAGAGGACGACCTCTCCGAGATCGCCCTCGTCGCGAAACGGTATCGCCCGGCGCTGAAGTACGCGCCGCTCACGTTCGCGCAACCGCTCATCAAGAACGCCCCCGCGACGATTCTCCTCGCGCAACATCCGCGCGCGGCATTGCCCGCGGTGAGCGTGACCAGCGTCGATCCCGACGCGGCATGGACCGCCGCCTACGACCTGCTCGACAGTGGCCGCGACGATCCCGACTTCGTCGCCGAGATCGACGACGACGGCCGCGCGCACCTCCGCTTCGGCGACGGCGAGAACGGCCGCGCCGTCGAAGTCGGCATATCCTTCCATGCGCGCTATCGCACCGGCAACGGCCGCGCGGGCATCGTCGGACCGGAAGCGATCGCGCACGTCGTCTATCGCAACGGCACGAGCGAAGTCATCGCCCGCGTGCGCAATCCGCTTCCCTCGACCGGCGCCAGCGCGCCGGAACCCATCGCCGAGATCAAGATGCTCGCGCCGATGGCCTTCCGCAAAGACCTGCAGCGCGCCATCACCGGCGAGGACTACGCGACGCTCGCGCAATATCTCCGCTACCCCGTTCGCAATCCGCGCGTGCAGAGCGGCGCCGGCTCACTGGTCTGGAGCGGCAGCTGGTACGAAGCCGACGTGGCAGTCGATCCCTTCGGCTCCGCGCACCTCGATCACCCGCTTCGCGACACGATCACCGATTCGCTGGAACGCTACCGCCGCATGGGCCACGACCTGCGCGTCCGCGGCGCGCACTATGTTCCGCTCCGCCTCGAGCTCGCACTCTGCATCAAGCCCGACTACCTGCGCGCGCACGTCCTCGCCGCGGTGAAAAGCGCGCTCAAAACATTCTTCCAACCCGACAACCTCACCTTCGGCGAAGCGGTCTACATCAGCCGCATCGTCGCCGCGGTCATGGCCGTCGACGGCGTCGCCGAAGTCGAGATCAAACGTCTCGAGCGCATCGCGCAGAAAACGCCGGGCACGCCGCCCGATACCGGCATCCTGAAACTGCGCCCCGACGAGATCGCGCGCCTCGACAACGATCCGGCGACGCCGGAGAACGGAATCCTTTCGTTCGTGAATGTGCGAGGTGGACGATGAACCGCGACAGCACGTGCGCTGTCATCCCTTTCAGCGAGGCCGGCGATTCAGATCGAAAGGCGTGCCGCAGGCTTGGCCAACCCACGCTGCCGGCCGGGCCGGCCGGAGGTGAATCATGAGCGGTTGCGGTTGCTGCGCCTGTCTCTCCGGCGCCGGCGCTCACGTCGAAGTCGCGAATCGTCCCGGGTTGTCGACGCTGCACTATCGGATCGGAACGCACGCCACCTTCCTCGACGCGATGATCCGGCGCCTCACGATTCCTGCCGATGGCGTCATGTCCGGCTACTCGCTGCACGAGCTCACCACGCGCGAGAGCGACGATCCGGCGGTCGCGTTTCTCGATGCCTGGGCCGTCGTCGGCGACGTCCTGACGTTCTACGAAGAGCGCATCGCCAACGAAGGATTTCTGCGCACCGCGACCGAACGCCGCTCGATCCTCGAGCTCGGACGACTCGTCGGCTACAAACTCAAGCCGGGCGTTTCCTCGAGCGTCTATCTCGCCTACACCGTCGACGACACCGCCAAGACGATCATCCCCAAGGGCTCGAAAGCGCAGAGCATTCCCGGCGCGGATGAATTGCCGCAGACGTTCGAGACCTCGGAAGACCTCGCCGCGCGCGGCGTTTGGAACGCGCTCAAACCGCGGCTGAGCAAGCCGCAGGAGATCACGCTCGACAACGTGCTCAGTCTCGATTCCGTTTGGGTCAAGGGCACATCGACCCGCGTTAACGCCGCCGACCCGCTGCTGTTCGTCTTCCAGTCGCAGGGCACGACGATGCACGCGATGCGCAAGGCCGTGAAAGGCATCATCGATACGGAGCGCGACCGCACCGAGATCGTGCTGGAGCCGGTGCGGATGCTTTACCAGAACCTCTACGCCGCCGTGAAGGCGGAGCTGGCCAAGGCAACCCCGGCGCCTCCGTCGCCACAACCGCTGCTCGATGCGCCCGCAATCACTTCTTCCTCGAAGAAGGGCAAGAAGACCGCGCCGGTCGCGGCGGCTTCGATCATCCTGCCACCGACCAAGCCACCGCGCGACGTGACCCTGCGAACGATCCTCGAGCAGGTGCTCCTCGGCACGCCGCGTCCCGAACTGAAGATCATCGCCGACCGGGCTCTGGGTGATGAAGACCCGTTCTACCCGACCGTCGTCAATGAAGAGGAGGAGATCGTCATCACGCCGGTGATCGGCAAATGGAGCGTGGGCAAGATCGTGAAACAGCTCGCCGCGCCGCGCGCGCTCGCGCCGTCGAGCATGTGGGCCGTCAGCCAGTCGCTCCCGATTCAGTTCTCGAAAGTTTCCGATGTTCTGCCGCGCCTCGTCGCGAATTTCCTCCCCTCGGTCGGACTGCACGCGGCGATCGCCAACGCGAAGACGGGCGACGTTCCCTACGCCGAGTTCCGGAGCCTCCACGTGTTGCGGCGCCGCGCCGCGGTGTTCGGATATAACGCGCCGACCGCACTCTTCGAGGAGAGAACGACCGACGTCAATGCATCCGCGGCGCTGCCGAGCGTCGCCACCATCAACGAGCACAACAACGTCGTGTATCTCGACACCGCCGCCGACGCGATCCGGACGCAGAGCTTCGTCGTCGTGCAGCGACATGACGCGATGCCGGATCTCATCTCGAATGGCGAGCTCCTGCCGCCCACCACGGTCCGCACAGTGCGCTACGCCGCGAGCGCGCCGCGTACGGCCTACACGATCAGCACGAAGTCGACGGCCCTCACGCTCAATGCGCCGTGGGCACTCTTCAATCAGATCGGCGGCCGCAATGAAGACAACCTCGGCGTCATCCGCCACGCTTCGATCCTCGCCGAGAGCGAAGAGCTTCCGATCGCGCAGCAGCCGATCACGCGCTCAGTTGGTCAATCAGCGTCCGGACAACCCGTGCCCGAGGGAAGCGCGAACGAGGAAGGTCCGACACGCATCGATCTCGACATCGTCACCGAAGGTCTCCAGCCGGGACGCTGGGTGATCGTCAGCGGCGAGCGCGTCGACATCCCGGGCACGAGCGGCATCATCGCCAACGAACTGGCCATGGTCGCCGCGATCGAGATCCATCCCAACGCCGGCGCCGGCGGCACCGCCTACAGCACACTCGTCCTCGCGCCCGAGGGATTGAAGTACGAATACAAACGCGCGACAGCGAAGATCTACGGGAACGTCGTGAAAGCGACGCACGGCGAAACGCGCAACGAGATCCTCGGTGCGGGCGATGCCGCCAAATCGCTGCAGACCTTCGCGCTGAACCAGAAGCCGCTGACGTTCGTCTCCGCACCCACCGTCGCCGGCGTCACCTCGACGCTCGCCGTGCGCGTGAACGACGTCCTCTGGCACGAAGACGACACCTTCTACGGTCACGACCCCGTCGATCACGTCTTCGTCACCAAGACCGCCGACGACGGCAAGGTCTCCATCACCTTCGGCAACGGCCGCGAAGGCTCGCGCGTGCCGACGGGACGCGACAACGTGCGCGCGACGTACCGCAGCGGAATCGGGAAAGCGGGCAACGTGCGCGGCGGACAGATCGCCACCGCCATCTCGCGTCCCCTCGGCGTCAAGGACGTTGTCAATCCGATCGCCGCGAGCGGCGGCGCCGATCCGGAGTCACGCGACGACGCGCGCGGCAACATCCCTGTTTCTCTTCAGGCCATGGGCCGCATCGTCTCGGTTCAGGACTTCGCCGACTTCGCGCGCACATTCGCCGGCATCAACAAGGCGATCGCCACCGCGCTCACGGACGGATTGCGGCGCATCGTGCACCTCACCGTCGGCGGCGCGGGCGACATCGAAATCGACGTCAACTCCGATCTCTATCGCAACCTCGTCGAAGCGCTGCGCAAGTTCGGCGATCCCTATCAACCCTTCGTCGTCGCGCCGCGCGACAAAATCGTCGTCGCTGGGAGCGCGAAGGTGCGCATCCATCCCGACTATCTCTTCGAGAACGTCGCGCCGAAGATCCGCGCGAAACTGCTCCACGTCTTTTCGTACGCACGCCGCGACTTCGGACAGGTCGTCTTTCCGGCCGAGGTCATCGCCACGATCCAGGGAATCGAGGGAGTCGCCTATGTCGATCTCGACACCCTCGGCGGCATCGCGCAGTCGCAGATCATCGACACCGACGCGGACGACCTCAAGGCACCGGAGATCGCCGGCATCCACCCCATCGTCCCGAAATCCGCGCGTCTCGAGAAGGACATCCTGATGCCTGCGCAGATCGTCTACCTCCCTCCCGCACTGGCCGAGCTCTTCATCCTCACGGAGATCACCGATGAACCCTGAGCGCGAAGCGCCAACGCCGGGAGACGCTCGCATCGACCGTCTCTACGAACTGCTGCCGGTCGTCTACCGCCAGCGCGACGAGGAGCAGGGCCACGCTCTGCGCGACCTGCTGCGCATCATCGCCGAGCAGGTGAACCTCGTCGAAGACGACATCGCCCAGCTCTACGAGAACTGGTTCATCGAGACCTGCCAGGACTGGGTCGTCCCGTACATCGGCGAGCTCGTTGGCTACGACGTTCCCTTCGCCGGCGGCGCGGAACTGCTCACACGTGGCCGCACGCGCGCACTCGCGCCGCGGCGCGCGGTCGCCAACTACATTCGCGATCTCCGCCGCCGCGGCACGCTGGCGCTGCTCGAAGAGCTGGCCATGGACGTCGGCGGTTTTTCCTCGCGCGCCGTCGAGTACTACACGCTCCTCGGGCGCACGCAATCGATCAATCATCTCGATCACCGCGGACGCTTCGTGAACTTGCGCGACGGCGAGAAGCTCGATCTCCTCGGCAGTCCGTTCGATTCGCTGGGGCACACCGTCGACATCCGCGGCATCAATCCGCCGCGGCCCGACGGTCTGCACAACATCCCGACCATCGGCGCCTGGATCTGGCGCCTGCGCGCCTATCCGATCACGCACGCGCCCGCGTATTTCGTGCAGCGCGGCGGCGGGTATTTCTTCTTCACCTTCAGCGCCCTCGGCAACGACGCGCCGATCTTCACCAAGGCCGAGCGCGAGCCCGATCTGGCGACGATCGCCTCGGAAATCCAGGTCCCGACGGCGATTCGCCGCCGCGCACTCGAACATCACACCGCCGATTACTACGGCCCCGGCAAGAGCTTCACGATCTGGATCGACGATCCGGAAACGCCGGTCCCGGCGTCGGACATCATCGCCGCCGATCTCTCCGATTGGGAGTATCGACCGCCCGACGGCAAGGTCGCCGTCGATCCGAAGCTCGGACGCATCGCTGTGTCGAAAGAGCCGGAGGCGATGTGGGTCACGTATCACTACGGCTTCAGCGACGACGTCGGCGCGCACGAATCGGCGCGCACGCTGATGCAGCCGCGCAACGCGAAACGCTATCGCCTCGGCTCCGGCCTCACGCTGTCCACGATCGCCGACGCCATCACGCTCTGGGAAAAAGACAAACCGCCGCATGCCGTCATCGAGATCGCCGACAGCGGCTTCTACACCGAGTCGTTCGACGTCGAGATCCCCGCCAGTCACACGCTGCAAATCCGCGCCGCAAATCGCTGCCGCCCGGTGATCCACATCCTCGATTACCACCCGTCGCGCGGCGAAGCGCTGAGCGTCGTGCTCAACGAAGACTCGCGCTTCACGCTCGACGGCATCCTCGTCGTCGGACGTCCCCTGCGCGTCGAAGGCAAAGGGGACAAGCCGGTCGACGGACACGTCGTGATCCGCCGCAGCACGCTCGTTCCCGGATGGACCGTGCGCCCCGACTGCGATCCCGCCGCGCCCGATGAATCGAGTCTCGACCTCCGCAATCTGCGCGGACGCGTGACGATCGAGCGCAGCATCCTCGGCACGATCGCGGTGATGGACGAGACCATCGAGTCCGAGCCGCTGCGCATCTCCATCAGCGACTCGATCCTCGACGCGACCTCCGACGAGCGCGAAGCGGTCGTCGGTCCCGGCGCGTCGTACGCCTGGGCCACGCTGCGGATCGCTCGCTGCACCGTCTTCGGCAGGATCGAGACGCATGCCATCGAGCTCGGCGAGAACTCGATCTTCACCGGCACCGTGCGCGTCGTACGCCGCCAGCTCGGTTGCATCCGCTTCTGCTGGGTGCCGCCGAAATCGCGCACGCCGCGCCGCTATCACTGCCAGCCCGATCTCGTCGATGCCGCGGCGAAGGAGAAGGCCAAAAAAGAGAACACTCCGCCCGGCCCGCTCATCGAAGACGAGCGCCGCCGCGTGGAGCCGGTCTTCGGCAGCGTGCGCTTCGGCAAGCCCGACTACGCGCAGCTCGCCTTCGACTGCGCCATCGAGATCACCGAAGGAGCCGACGACGAGTCGGAGATGGGCGCGTTCCACGACAGCTTCCTGCCACAACGCATCGCCAACCTGCGCGCGCGGCTCGACCACTCCACCGCGGCCGGTATGGACACCGGAATCATCTACGCCGACTAGGAGAGCAAATCATGCATGGCGATTTCTCACTGAACCCTCTCACCTACCGCGACCGCGTCTCGCGCGTGCTCTATCAGATGGGACGCGTGCAGCTCGACTCGGATGCGAACGAGCAAACCGAATCGACGCTGCGCTTCCTGCGCGGCCTGGCCATCGACGTGATCGGCTATCACGGCGGACCGGACGGCGGTTTCCGCCTCATCCCCGATTCCGACAATCCGAAGAAGCCGTTCCGCATCGGCTGGGGCGTCTACTACGTCGACGGCATTCGCTGCGTGAACATGCCCGCCGCCGATTTCTGGGAGCTGGTCGCCGACCCCGCGGCGCGAAAGAAAGCGGGCGACGGCCGGCTGATCACCGAGCACGAAGATTCGTACTGGGATCCCGACGTCTTCAATGCCTCCGGGTCGGGAGCGAATCGCTCCGATCAGCACCTCATCTATCTCGCGGTCTGGGAACGCCACATCTCCGCCGCCGAGTACGACGCCATCCGCGAGGTCGCGCTGCTCGGTCCCGACACCGCCAGCCGCGCGCTCGTGATCTGGCAGATCCGCACGACGCCGGCGAAACCGATCCTCGATCTCGCGTCGAAGCTGCAGAAAGACCTCGGCCTCGATCCCGCCGATCCCGATTCGCTGAAGATCGATCCGCTCTACCTCGCGCTGAACCTCACGCTCCGCAGTGGCGCACGTCTCAAAGCGACCGCCAAAGAAAACACCGACATGGACGCCTGCGCGATCTCGCCCGAAGCGCGCTATCGCGGCGGCGAGAATCGTCTCTACCGCGTCGAGATCCACGACTCCGGCGATGCGCCGACGTTCAAGTGGTCCCCCGACAACGCATCGATTGCCTATCCCGTGCGCGACATCAGTGGCGCCACGGTCTCACTCGAATCCCTCGGCCGCGACGATCGCACCGCGATCATGAAGAACGACTGGGTCGAGCTCGTCGACGACACGATCACGCTCAAACGCCAGATCCACCCGCTCCTCCAAGTCATCGACGTCGATCGCCACCGCATGACCGTGACGCTCAGTGGAGAACCGCTGAAGACTCCCGGCAATCCGCAGCATCAGATCCTCCGCCGCTGGGCCAGCGACGTCCTCCCCATCCCAGCGTCCGAGAATCAAAAGGTCGAGCTCTCCGACGGCGTCGAAGTGCAATTCTCGAAAGCCGACGCCCCCCTGGCCGGCTTCCGCGGCGGCGACTACTGGCTCATCCCCTCCCGCACCGCCACCGGCGACGTCATCTGGCCCGGCACGAAAAAAGAACCACACGCCGTCCCCCCACACGGCATCGACGAACACTACGCCCCCCTCGGCCTCTTCAACGCCATCGCCACCGGCGCGAAGAACTCCATCGTCGACAAACGCTGGCGCTTCCAGCCGTTGGCGGAAGAGATCAAGTAGGGACGCGATTCGGTTCACGCGGAGACGCGGAGGCACGGAGAGAACGCTTGCCAGCGACTCTCTCCGCGTCCCCCGCGTCTCCGCGTGAAATCCTCGGTTAGCGACATCCCTCCCGATCTCCGTCAACAGCCCTTCCCGCTTTCAAGTACCTTCACGCGAAACAAACGGGTTGGGGGGACGTGCGTGCGGATCGCGGAAGCCTGCGACATCTTCATTCGGCATTGCGGTGGCGTCAGAAAACTCTCGGAACACACCACTCGCGCCTACACCCTCGACCTGAACCGCTTCGCCCGTTTCGCCGGCGCGCGCGCCACCGTCGCGTCGTGCGATCGCGGCACTCTGCAGCGCTACGTCGAGCACCTCTTCACCGAGCACAAACTGAAAGAAACCTCCGCGAAACGGCACCTCGCCTCGCTCCGCTCGCTCTTCCGATTTCTCGAAGAGGAAGGCCACGTCGCGCAGGACCCCTTCATCGGCGCGCGCATCCGCATCCGCCTGCCGAAGCGACTCCCGCGTGTCCTCTCCCGAATCGAGCTCCTCGCCCTGCTCGACCGCACCTCACCCGCCGACGACTTCATCCAGCTCGCCACCTGCGTCGCCGCCGAGCTCCTCTTCGCCACCGGCGTCCGCGTCGCCGAGCTCGCGGCATTGCGCGATCACGACGTCGACCTCGCCGCCGGCGTCATCAGCATCATCGGCAAAGGCGACCGCCAACGCCGCGTCTACATCCCCGACGCCGAAGTCCGCGACCTCCTCGACAGCTACCGCGTCGCCCGCGCCCGACGCGGCTACGCCGCCGACACCTTCATGGTCAACTCCCGCGGCGGCCCCGCCTCCCCGCAATTCATCCGCCGCCTCATCCGCAAACTCGGCGAAGACGTCGCCCTCACCCGCCGCGTCACCCCCCACATGTTCCGCCACTCCATCGCCACCTACCTCCTCGAAGAAGGCGTCGACATCCGCTACGTCCAACGCCTCCTCGGCCACCGCAGCATCGGCACCACCGAGATCTACACCCACGTCGCCGACGCCGCGCTCAAATCGCGGGTGGTCGAGCGGCATCCGCGGAAGGCGATTCTGCGGAGGACGTGAGGTCTTGCTATTTGTCAGGCCGCCCCGCGCCGCCGAAGCTCTTCCCGGATAACGCGTCGAAGAGTCTTTTCCAGATGCACCGTCTGATTTGCGATGTGCTCACGCAGGGCGGCATTGATCATCGTCTGGTAGTTGCCGCCTCCGACTGCGTTCACCTGATCCCTGAACCAATTCAGAACATCGTCATCGATCCTGATCGTGATCCGCGATTTCCCTCCCGGCGCCGGAACGACCGCGCCGCGTTTGCCTTTTGAAAAATCGTCCGTCGCTTTCATCGTCGTTTCCTTTCGTACATTGCGCGTTGAGGCGCGGTTGCATTTCGCGCGGAAATCAGCCTTACCTTCTCACCTCGGTAGGTGTAAACGACCACGAGCAGACGGCCCAGAAAATCCGTCCCGAGCGTCTTGAATCGCTCTTCCTCAACGCTGAGGTCCTCAATCGTGACTGCGCGTTCATCCTCAAAAACACCAACCACATCGGCGAAATGCACGCCGTGTTTCCGGTAGTTGGTCGCCGCCTTTGCCGGATCCCACTCGAATTCGGCCACACATCCAGTATATGCACAGGCGTATGCACATTCCAGAACAGGCAATCCGACGCATCAGTCTCCCCACGGTTGACCTCGCCACCTCCGAGGACTACCGTGCCCAAAACGCAGGCGTAAGGAGATTCGTCATGGCTGACTCGTATTCGGTCACGAGCAATCAATCGTGGTTTTCCCGGCTCTTTGGTTCGATCAAGAGCGTGCTGGTGGGGCTGATCTTCTTCGTGGGCTCGTTCCCGTTGCTTTGGTGGAACGAGGGGCGCGCGGTGCGGACGGCGCGGAGTTTGAGCGAGGGGGCGGGCTCGATCGTTTCGTCGCCGGCGGACTCGATCGACGCTTCGAAAGAGGGGAAGCTCGTGCACATGAGCGGAACCATCACCACCGAGGCGCCGGTCGTGGATGACGAGCTGGGAGTGGAGTCGCAAGTCGTTAAGCTCTATCGCAAGGTCGAGATGTATCAGTGGGCCGAGGAGAAGAAGAGCGAGACGCGCAAGAAACTCGGCGGCGGCGAAGAGACGGTCACGACGTACAGCTATAAGAAAGAATGGGCTGGCGGGCGTACGGACTCGTCGCAGTTTCAGCACCCCGAGGGGCATGAGAATCCCGAGGCACCGGCGTACGAATCGAAGAGCTTCACCGCCGATCCGGTGAAGGTCGGCGCGCACAAATTGTCGGCGGAGCAGATCGGACAACTAACCGACACCGAAGACCTGAAGCTCGACGCAACCGCGACGCAAAAACTCTCCGCGGAGCAGCAGGGACAGATCAAGGTCGCGGACGGAGTGTTCTACATCGGTGCGAATCCGGCCTCGCCGGCGCTGGGTGACGCCCGCATCTCCTACCAGGTCATCAAGGCGGGGCCGGTCAGCCTCGCCGCGGTGCAGACCGGCGACACGTTCTCGGCCTATCAGGCGAAAGCGGGCGATTCGATTCTGCTCGTGCAGAGCGGCGTCCACACCGCGGCGGAGATGTTCCAGAAGGCGCAGGATCAGAACGCGGTCCTGACCTGGATCCTCCGCGGCGTCGGCTTCTTCGTGATGTTCCTCGGCATCTTCATGGTCTTCCGCCCGATCGCCGTCTTCGCCGACGTCGTTCCGCTCTTCGGCACGATGCTCGGCGCGGGAATCGGCTTCTTCGCCTTCCTCGGCGCGGCGGCGCTGTCGTTCCTCACGATCGCCATCGCCTGGGTGTTCGTGCGGCCGGTGCTCGGAGTCACGCTGGTCGTGATCGCCGTCGGCGCTTTGTATTGGCTGCTGAAGGTCGGACGTCGGAAGAAGGCCGCACGCGCCTCGGGCGCAGCGCCGGCACTGGCGCCGAACGCCGCGACGTAGGCAAATGGATTGATCGAACCGGGTGTCCACCGCACATGCGGTGGACACCCGAGCAAGATTCAGCCGCCGGCGATGCAGTTGTAGGCGTCGACGAATTCCGGCGCGCCCGGGTCGATGCCCACGGCTTGAAGGATCGGCATCAGCGTCTGCCCGAATCGCTCGAAGTTTTCGTGCGTGTCCCAGACGTCGGAAACGCGCAGCGCTTCGGGATCTCCGAAGGCGACATGAGCCAGACGTCCCTGCGGTGACCCGGCGCCCACCGCTTCGAGACGTTGGATGACCTCGTCGTACCGCGCTGCCGTCATCGACTGGGGAGTGAAGCGAACCACAAACATACGATCCTCCTTCTCTGTTCGTTCGACCTACGTGGCGAACGGCGGAGTGGACGTATCGGGAGTTTCGGTTTCACGCGGCGACGCGGAGACCCGGACAGGAGATTGGCCGCAACCTCTCCCCTCTGCGCCTCCGCGTCTCCGCGTGAACTCCATTCCCTGCGACACTTTCCGCGCGGTGACGCCGTACGGTACTCTCCAGTTCCTACGGCGGCCAGGCAGTGCCCCTCCTCATGCGCACAGCGGTTTTCTCGATCGTTTCCCCCAACTACCGGCACTACGCGCGAGTCCTCATGGACTCCGTGCGACGGCACCATCCGGGGTGGGATCGGTTCGTCCTGCTCGTCGGCGGCGATGCGTCGGTAGTCGAGGAACCATCGTTCACGACGGTTGCACTCGAGGCGCTGCAGTTACCGAATGCGCGGCAGTTCTGTTTTCGCTACTCGATCCTCGAGCTGAACACGGCGGTGAAGCCGTGGATGTTCGACCATCTTTTCGCGCGCGGCTACGATCGCGTCGTCTACTTTGATCCCGACATCGTCGTCTACAGTCCGCTCGCGGAGATCGAAGCGGCCGCGCCGGAAACATTCATCACGGTCACGCCGCATCTCACCGGCTTCATCAAAGGTGACGAACATCCGAGCGAGCGCTCGATCCTGCAGGCCGGCACGTACAACCTCGGCTTCCTCGCGGTATCGCGACAGCCGGAGCTCGCGCACTTTCTCGCCTGGTGGCAGGAGAAGCTCGAGTTCCAGTGCGTCGTCGACGTCGCCAACGGTCTCTTCGTTGATCAGAAGTGGATCGACCTCGTGCCCGGACTCTTTCCCAACGTCGCCATTCTTCGCCACGAGGGATACAACGTCGCCTACTGGAACCTCGGGCAACGCTCGGTGTCCGCGCAAAGCGATCCGCCGACGTCCAACAGCCAGCCGATTCGCTTCTATCACTTCAGCGGCTTCGATCCGGCGATGCCGGACATGGTCTCGAAACACGACAGCCGCTTGCGACTGACCGACGCCGGCGGCGCCGCGACACTCATCGAACGCTACTGCGCGGCGCTCCGTGCCGCGGGATATGAATCGTCGCGGAGCGCGCCGTATGCATTCGGCTTCTTCGCCGACGGAACGCGCGTGCCCGATGCCGCGCGTGTCGCGTACCGAAATTCTGCTGCGCTGCAGAGCGCGGCCGGCAGCGATCCTTTCCAGCATCCCGAGCTCTTCACCGGGATTCGCGATCCGCAACGGCGCGGACAGCTTCGCAAGAAAGCCGGCGTCGTGTCGTATCGGCTGCTGTCGAGCGCACGACCGCTCGTCCGCCTGATCCCTCCTGCGCTGCGCGTGACCATGCGCGAGGTTCTGCTCGGCCGCAAAGAGTCGAAGCCGAAGACGTTTCACACCGAAGCGTCGTTGTCGCCGGGATTGAACGTCGTCGGCTACGTCACGCGCGACACCGGCGTCGGCGAGTCGGCGCGGCTCTGCCAGCGTTCCTGCGAGGCGGCGGGGCTCGAGAGCCGTCTCATCGACGTCGACGCGCCCGACGGCATCGCACAGCGCGCGATCGGCCGGACGAGCATCTATCACGTGAACGCCGATCAGATCCCCATCGTTCACGATGAGCTGCGGCCGCTCTTCGACGCGAGCTCGTACAACATCGGTTGCTGGCATTGGGAATTACCGGAGCTGCCCGACGCCTGGATCGCATCCGCGAATCCGCTCGACGAAATCTGGGCGCCGAGCGCATTCATTCAAAGCGCGATCAGCCACAAGGTGACGATTCCTGTCGTGCACATGCCGCACGGCGTCGCGGTGACGGATATCGAGCCATGCTCGCCCGAGGAGCTAGGCGTGCCGCGAGGACGCTTCACGTTCCTGTTCATGTTCGATCTCGACAGCGTCGTGCAGCGGAAGAATCCGCTCGCGGCGATCGAAGCATTTCGCCGCGCGTTTCCCGATACGTCATCCACGGCGCTGCTGATCAAAGCGGGACGCGCGGAGCGCAATCGCGATGATTACGCGGAGCTCGAGCAGCGGCTGCGCGGCATTCCCGGCGTCTATCTGAGCGACCGCATGCTGCCGCGCGCGCGTGTGAACGGATTGATCGCCGCGTGCGACGGCGTCGTGTCCTTGCATCGTTCCGAGGGCTTCGGGCTCATCCTGGCGGAAGCGATGGACCTCGGCAAACCGGTCATCGCCACGGGCTGGTCGGGCAACATGGACTTCATGAACAGCGCGAATTCCTGCCCTGTCGGCTACGAGCTCGTGACGCTCGATTGCACCTATCGCGCCTACGACGCGGGACAGCAGTGGGCGGAACCGGACGTCGACCACGCGGCGCATCTGATGAAGCGCGTCGTCGAAGACGCGGAATTCAGAACGCAGATTGGCGAGCGCGCGCGGCGAACGATTCGTTCGCAATTCAGTCCGGAGGCGGCGGGACTTCGTTACCGGCGACGGCTCGCGTTTCTGGGACTACTGAACCGAATTGAGAATTGAGAATTGAGAATTGAGAATCGGGGAGACGGGATCGCGCTTTCGATCGTCATTCCGACGTTCAACACCGCGGCGATGACGCTCACCGCGGTTCGCGCCGCGCTGGCCGCGGCGCCGTCAGCGAGCGAGGTGATCGTCGTCGATGATGCTTCGACCGATGGAACGTCCGCGCTGCTCGCGAACGAAGTACCGGCCGTGCGCGTCGTGCGACTCGAGGCGAATCGGCGCTTCGGCGGTGCGGCAAACGCGGGAGTCGCCGCGACAAGCGGCGCGATCGTGCTGTTGCTCAACAGCGATGCGGTCGTGGAGCGCGGCGCACTGAGCGCGCTCCTCGCCGCCTTCGACGCCGACCCACGTCTCGGCGTCGCCGGCGCGCGGCTCGTCAACTCCGACGGCACGCCGCAATGGAGCGGCGGACGATTCCCGACCCTGGCTTGGCTGATCGTGCTCGCCGGCGGTTTCGCGAGCGTTCTGCCGCGGCGCGCTCGCGCGATCGGCGGCGCGGCGGACGTGGACTGGGTCAGCGGCGCGGCGATGGCGTTTCGACGCGAAGTGTGGAACGCGGCGGGTCCGCTCAACGAGCGGTATCGCTTTTACGCGCAGGATCTCGAGTTCTGTGCACGCGCTCGCAAGGCCGGGTGGAACGTGCGGATCGTCGACAACGCGCGCGTCGTTCACGGCGGCGGCGCGACGCTGCGTCAAACGCACGAGGTCGCGCAGTTGCCGCACGATCCCGCGCTGCTCTGGCTCGACCTACTGGCGTGGAGCCGCGAATATCACGGCGCCGCTTGGGCCGCGTTGGCCCGCGCGCTCATGTGCGCCGCCGCAACCGCGCGCATCGCCGCAAGGCGCATCCGCGAGCTCGTGCTGCGCGGCGAAGCGCGTGAGGTCTCGCGCTCAGCGACAGCCGCGTACGTCGCGGCGCTGCGTCAGCTCTTCGTAGAACGCGAGCAGCCCCCGCGTTAACGCGTCCGCGGAGTAGCGCGTCGCGACAAGCTCGCGCCCCGCCTCGCCCATCGCACGCGCGCGCTCCGGATCGCGCAGCAGCGATTCGATCGCCGCGGCGAATGCATCCGCATCATCAGCAACGATCGCGTTCACTCCATCCGTCACGTCGATCCCCTCGGCACCGATGGTCGTCGTCACGACAGCTTTCCCCGCCGCCATCGCTTCGAGGATCTTGATCCGCATCCCGCCACCGGACAGGATCGGCGCGATCATCACGCGCATCTCGCGGACGAACGCCGCCGCATCCGCGACCTCGCCGGCGAAGACTACGCCCGACGACGCGAGTCGCACGCGCAGCCACTCCGGCGCGCGCGCGCCCGCGACATGCAGTTCGATCTCCGCGCGCATGCGCGGCCGAAGCTCGTCCGCGATCCAGAGCGCCGCCTCCTGGTTGGGCCGGTAATCGAGCGACCCGAGGAAGCCGGCGGCATTCGCCCGCTCGGCACTTCGATCGAACAGGCGCGTTCTCGACATCGACGCCGCCAGGGAGCACGTGCATCGGACGTGTCGCGCCGAGGGCGCGAAAATCGCGCGCATCGGCCGCGGTGATCGGCACGATCGCGTCGCAGGCATCGAGTTGCGCGACTTCGTAACGACGCAGACTGCGTGCGATCGTTTGCAGTGCCGCGCGGCGCGCGACGTTCGTTTCACTCTGCGCAAGCCGCTCCCAGATGCGGAACTCGACGTTCAGCGACCGGAGCACGATCGCCGCGCGCGAGCTCTCGCGGATCGCGCGGACATACGGCAACAGGAACGGGCTCTCGATCTGCACGACATCGAAGTCGCGGCCGCGCAGCCGCTCGCGCAGCGCCGCTTCGAAGTGCGCGGAGTAGAAACGCGCGACGAGTTGCGGCGCGCCGAGAGAGAACGATCGCAGGAATGCAGCGAGATGTGCGGAGGTGTCGACGTCGATCGCGTCGAGCGGGACCGGCGCGAGAGCCCGCCGCGCATCATCGACATCGACACGCTGCTTGCGCGGATTGAGCGAGAGCACTTCGACCTCGGCGCCGAGGCGTTGAAGCGAGCGAGCGACCTGCAACATCACGACGCGGCCACCGTCCGTCGGCGGCCAGGCGATGCGCGGCGTGAGCTGCAGGATGCGCATCAGAGAACGCCCAGCTCCTCGTACAACGCGACATGCGCGGCCGCCGCATCGCGCGCGGAAGGAACGCGCGCAGGAACGGTCATCGTCGCACCGCGCAGCCAGTCGCGTACGCACGCCGCGATCCCTTCGACACCGGCCTCGCGCGGCACGAGAAACCCGCCGCCATGTGCGCGGACGCGCTCCGCGATCGCACCATGATCGAACGCTACGACCGGCACGCCCGCGCTCCAGCATTCCGACAACGCCAGGCTGAAACTCTCCGGCACGATGGACGGCAGAATCGCCAACCCGATGCGATGCCGCGCCAGAAGTTGCGACAGCGAACCGGAGCGGTAGTACCCATGAACCGCCGCCAGGCCGCGGACGGGACGCAGCAGCTCGACGTCGCCGCCACCGAACACATGCCATTCCGCGTCGCCGGCCGCGCGAATGATCTCGGGAATCAGCACGCCGCCTTTGTGCGGCTTCACGCTGCCGGCAAACGCGATTCGATTGCGAAGGGGCGCCACCGGCACAACCACGTCGGCGATGCCCGGCTCAATGAGGCGTGCCTCGAGCCGCGGCACGACCGCGCGATAGGCATCGCGCAAGAAATTCGAAGGAAAGATCGTGACCCGCGCGCGCTCGAGAAGACGCCGCGCGATCTCGCGACGAACCTCATCGACTTCGAGCTCATGCGGATGCGAGGAGATGAGCGAGAAATCGTGAATCGCGAGAATGAGCTCGACGCCGCCCTCGGGGATCACCGTCAGATCGCCAAACGCTCCTTCGACGATCAGCGTCCGCGCGTCAATCGCGCCCAGCGATTCCACACGCCACGCGCGCGGACCCACGTGCAGCAGCCGCTGATCGAAGAGTGCAACGTCGCGCAGCCGTCGCTCCTCGTCCAATCGCGCATTGAGCTGGACTGCAACACCACCGAGTCGCGGCGATGGCGGAAGCGTGAGCACATTGAGCACACGCGGATGCGGCAACGGCGCCGCCGCGCCGCGCACGATCCGCATCCGCCGCTGCCACGCCTCGCTCACCCGCTCGCCCGCCCGCACCGCGACAGACCCGAGCCCCTCGCCGTGCGCCACGCGCACGATGGTTTCCATCCTCACGTTTCGTCATTCTGTCGCAAACCCGACAGCGGCGAGACGCCGCTGTCCCAGCCGCCGGGACGGCGGCGGTCCACGGCGGTATCACGAGGACACTGCTCTTCTTCGCATCCAGATGCCATCCCGAGCGTCGAGCGAGGGACCTGGGCGGCGGGCGGCGCGTAACACGAGCATCGTGCCCGCCCATCCCCCCAGGTCCCTCGCTACGCTCGGGATGACATCGAAGATGTCATCCCTCTCAGCGAGGCCGGCGATTCAGACCGAAAGGCGTGACGCAGGCTTGGCCAACCGACGCTGCCGGCCGGGCCGGCTCGGGATGACATGCGTGTCGTTTGATTGCACTCGCAGCGCTAAACTGCGTGTGGACCGCCGGCGTCCTCGCCGGCTGGGAGAGCGGCGTCTCGCCGCTCTCTCGCGTTGAGGACGCGCTCGTACACGTCTTCGATCTCCTCGGCGTGTTCGTCGACGCTCTTCGGCCGCGGGATCTGCGACGCCCATTCGTCGAGCATTTCCGGCCGTGCGATAACGCGACGAATGATCGCGTTCAACACCGTGGCGTCGCCGTTCGGAAAGAGCTCGCCGCCCGCGCCGTGTTCGAACAGCTCGGTGAGCGCGCCGTCGTTCGCGGCGATGACCGGGACTCCGCACATCATCGCTTCGCGCGCGGCGAGGCCGAAGGATTCGAGGCCGATCGACGGGACGAGCAGTGCGTCGAGCGAGGCGAAGATGCGCGGTTTTTCGGCTTCGGCGAAGGTTCCCTCGAGCGTCAGCGACACGCCTCCGCGCTCGCGTAGCATCGCCGTATATTCGGCAGACGCGCTGGCATTGCCCCATGCGTGCAACGTCGCTTGCGCTGGAGGGATCGTGCGAAAGGCCTCGACGGCAACGTGCAATCCCTTGTGCGGCAGGATCGAGCCGATGAAGCCGAAGCGCAGCGGAAACACGCGACGCCTGCGTTCCGCGCCGCGCTGAATGTCGACGCCGTACGGCAGCACGAACAGGGGCGTTTCTTTCGCGAGGAGTCCCGCGCGGACGTAGTCGTCGCGGATGAAGCGCGAGCCCATGACGTAGGCATCGGCGACCGCGAGCGATGCGCGTGCGGCGTTACGGCGAGCGAGGTGCAGCGCGCGATTCCAGAGCGGCGCCGGCGCGATGCGCGTCAGCGGCGCACATTGCGCGCACTTCGACAGACCGGGGCCGCTGCAGCGTCCCCCATTCGCGTGAAAGAGATTCACGCGGGCGCAGAGCGACCACCAGTCCTGAATCTGCTGGACGATCGGGATGCCGCGCCGTTTCGCGATGCGCGCCAGCGAAAAGGCGTGGCCGGCGAGATGGTGGACGTGCACGAACTCGGGCCGCTCTTCGTCGAGGAAGCGCTCGAACGCGCGCTCGAACGTCCGGTCGCGCAGGGAGTTGCGCGCGAAGGGATCGCGCTGCACGAAATTGTTCGTCACGAGACGGACGCGCGCGCCGTCGTCGAAGAGCTCGACCGCCTCTCCCTGCGCGCGCGACCGATCAGCCATCCGCCCGAAGACCGACACCTCCCGCCACTGCAACTGCCGCCGCACGAGCCAGTACGCGTAGAGCTCCGTGCCGGCGTGCTGAAACGGCGGCCATCCGTGGATCACGTGCACGATGCGCCGCGGTGCGCGCGGCCGCGTCAACGGGATCCTCGTCCGCAGCGCAGCGGTGATGCGCGCGCGCGCCGGCGCGAGCGGATCGTTGCGCATGTACGCGGCAATCGCCGGCATGTAGTCGGGATGCAATCGCGACAGCGTCTTCGCCGCGACGCGTTGCAGCGACGCGCGCGAAGCGCCGAAGCTGCGATGCCCCGCGTGCTCGATGAAGGTCGCATCGTCGGCGAGATGCAGCCAGCCGCGCGCGAGCGCGCGCATGCAGAAATCGTTTTCCTCGCCGTAGCCGAGGCCGAAGTGCTCGCTGTCGAAGAAACCGATGTCGTCGAGGAGCGCGCGGCGGATGTAGAAGCAGACGCCGACTCCGGTCGGCAGCCGCGGATAGTCGCGCCGCGAGACGCGCTCGACCAGCGCCGCGAACGACGCGGCGTCGAAGCCGGTCGGGAGAAGATTCTCCTCGAACGCGCGCGGCACGGAACAGAGCGTCGCGTGATTCGAGAGCGGCGTCACGGTTCCGACATCACCCGACGAGGCGCTGGCGTCGATCAGCTTCTCGAGCCAGCGCGGCGTGACGACCGTGTCGCTGTTGAGCAGCACGACATCGCGCGACGACGCGCGCATGCCGCGGTTCACACTCTCGACAAAGCCGCGCCGCACGTCATTGCGCAACACCTCGGCGACCGGTAATCGCGCGACGTGACGCTCGACCTCATCGTCCTGCGGCCCGTCGATGACGAGGATCACACGATGCCGCGCGAGATCGGTCTCGCGCGCGAGACTCTCGAGGCAGCGCCCCAACTCCGCCGCCGCGCCGTAGACCGGCACGATGACATCGACCGCCTCCGGCCGCTCGTGCCGCGGCCGTCCGGCGCCGCGCGTTCCAATCGAGCGGTGTGGCACGGCTGGATTCTATGGCGACGGAAGGATTTCACGCGGAGACGCGGAGACAAAGACTTCAACCTGACCATCCTCCTCCGTGCCTCCGAGTCTCCGCGTGAAACCCGTCTTACCGCGGCAGCACCCGCCACAACTGCGCGCGCGCATCTTCGTACGCGAGCACCATTCCGCCCGCCGCCTTTCGCGGAACGCAGCGCTCCTTGTCGGCGAGGAAGTACGCGACATGGAGCGCGCGCAGGCGCGCCGCAAGCGTCGCGGTGTCGTGGGCGCCGTCGAGGACTTCGGCGTAGGGATGGAGTCCGAAGAAATCGCCGCGGAGAGGGCCGGCGGCGTAGTACTGGAGCTGTTCGGCGCCGCAGACGTAGACACTCGAATTGCCGGCGTGCGTCAGCGCTTCGTAGCCGGCGATGCGTTTCGCGATCACCGCGTGGCGCGCTTGCGCGTCGGCAGGCGGCAATCCCGCGCGGACGAGACGCCACGCGAGATACGCCGCGCCGGGCGCGATCGCGATGAGCGTCGCGATCGTCGTCAGTCGCGGGAAACGGATGGCCACGATCACCGCCGCGCAGACGCAGACGAGCGGCAGGAGCGGCAGCAGATAGCGCGAATCGCGCGGGAGGAACATGAAGATCGCGAGGTAGACGGCGGAGAAGAGCAGCAGCGCTCGCGGACGCCAATGCCGATACGCGGCAATCGCGATCAGCAGCACGAGCCCGATCAGCAACGGCGTCACCGGCGGCTGCGTGTTCACGCGCTCGCGCGCGAACGTCACGTCCCACAGGACGCGCAGAATGTCCCATGGATTGTGAGGCTCCGGCAGAGGCACCCAAACGCTCCGGCCGAAGATGCGCGTCAGGAACGGGAACACCGGATTCCCCGTCGTGAACGTCAGCCAGAGCGTCGTCGGCAGCGCCGCCGCGGCCGTCGCGATCGCGAAGAGCGGCGCATCGCGTCGACGAACGACGAGCAGGATGATCAGCGCCGTCACGGCGAAATACCCGCCGAGGTACTTGACGCTGCAAGCGGCACCGAAGAAGAGACCGGCGAACAGCAACGGCTTCCGTCGCGACTCCGTGATCGCCACGTCGAGCGCGTAAAAGCCCGCCAGGACGAAAAGAGTCAGCGCCGCCTCGACGTAGAGAATCGTGGCCTGGTGCACCACGTTCGGACTGCCGGCGAACAGCGCCGCTGCCAGCGGCGCGGCGCGCGGCGCATAGCGGCGCGCCCAGGTGGCGACGAGTGTCGTCGCGATCAACATCTCGACGAGGGACATCAGATGCGTCGCCGTGTCGCCGGCCAGGAGATAGATCGGCACACAGAGCAACTCGTGCAACCAGGGGAAAGCAGGAAAGCGAAGCTCCCCGAGAAAGCGCAGCTCGCCGTTCTGCGCCAGCGCGCGAACGTAGGGAAGGTGATAGAGCGTTTCGTCGAAGGCCAGCGGCGGCTGCAACGCGAGCAGAAACGCCGGAATCCCCATCGCGACGAACGCAATTGTCCAGGCCTTGCTGATGCTCTCCGGGAATTGCATCCGCAGCGCCCCGCCGGCAAGGGCGACGATCAGCAGCAGAAGAACCGGTGCCGGCCGCAGCCAGCCCGCGAGCGCGAGCAGCAACAGCGCCTCGGCCCAGACGGCCAGGCCCAACGCCGCGCGAAGGGCCAGCGGCTCGCGGCTTCCGGCGACGAGAGTGCCCGCGCCAGCGACTGCCGCGAGCGCCAGAAAGAGCACTGCGACATGCTTTGCGAGAAAGAAAAATGTGAGCATGAACGACCCATCATCGCAGGCTCACTGCCGCCGTGCGCCGGGATTCGACTTCGGGAACGCCTCGTGCTCATAATCAGACGACATGCCTCCACGAATCTTCGAAGCGTGGTGACGCGGACGCTCGCGCTGCCCGTGCTCCTGCTTCTCTCCGTTGCGGTCGTGCTCTCCCTGTGGATCGTGCACATGATCCGCTCCGAGGTCTGGGTCCAGCACACCTACAACGTCCTGGCCGAAATCAACGAAGCGCAGCGGCGGCTGGTCGATCAGGAAACCGGTCTGCGCGCCTACATCCTCACGGCCGATCCGGCGTTCCTGCAACCCTACATCGACGGTAGCAGGAAGTTCCGGGACAGCATCACCGCGCTCCGGCGCGAGACCGCCGATAACGCGGCGCAGCTTCAGCGCATCGACGACCTGCAGCAGCGCTATCGCCAATGGTCGCGCGACGCGGAAGAAGAGAAGCGGATCGTGAGCAGCAATCGCGACGCGGCGTTGCGGGACCTCCCCTCGCGGCAGCGTCTCATCCTGCGGAAGCAGCAGATGGATCGGATGCGCGTCGCGTTCGCCACGATGCACGGCGAAGAGCAACGGCTCCTGGCCATCCGCCAGGCGGAGTCCGATCGCGCCAACGTGACGCTGTTCGGCGTCGGCGCGGTGCTCGTGGTCGTCTTCGCGGCGATGTTGTTCTTCTTTCTGCGCCGCCAGCTCGGCATGATCGACGACATCTATCTCGCCAAGGTGAACGAGAGCGAGCGCGCCCGCCTCGCGGCGGAAGGTCTGGCTGCCGAAGTCCGAGAGCAGTCCGCGGCGATGGAACAGGCACTCCTTGCGGCGAATCGCGAACGCGACGCCGCCGTGCGCTCGCTTGCGGAGAAAGAGAACCGGTGATCAAGGGCACCGACTGGGACGACCTGGCGAGAACGAAACTCGTCCGGGTGCTCGGGGTTTCCGAGGGCGAAGCCGTGTTCACGCGCACGCTGACGAAGCTCGGCAAGCGCCAGCTCCGCGTCGCCGACGACGTCTATCAATTCGCGCAGATCCTGCAGACCGACGCGCCCGTGATCGCCGCCATCGGCTCCATGCTCGCGCTGAGCGCGGTGATCCGGGGCGCCGATCCGGCGCGGCTCGCACAAAACTCGCAGTAGGGGATTCGGTTTCACGCTTCAGGCGTGGTCGCCCATCGTCAGTTCGAATTGCGGTGGGGCGAGCATGTGGTTCTTCACCGCGCATTGATCGACCGCGCGTTCGATGGGTTGGCGATACTTCTCAGGAAAGCCGGTGGGAAGCGCGAGGTGGATGCGCAGGATGGCGACGCGCTTGTTCTCTTCGTCGCGCACTGGTTCGAGCGTGACGCCCAGTCCATCCGTCGAGAGCTCGCGTTCCTGGCAGAAGCGCAGCGCGTAGTAGCCCATGCACGTGGCGATCGAGGCGAGGAAGAGATCGAACGGCGACATCGCGGAATTCGCTCCGCCCGATTTCTCCGGCTGATCGGTATGCACGGTGTGCCCTTTGAACGTCGCATCCACGGAAACGCCTCCAGGGAAAGAGACCGTCATCTTGTTCATGACCGCAAGCATAGAGCGCCGGCGCGGAGACCCTCGACGCAATTCTGCTCACCCGGGTGCTATTTCCGTCAACGCGAATGGCGAGAGAGTGAGGGCGCGGGACACCCTCACTCCAGCCGGCTGGAAGCCAGCACTCCATTTGGCTGCGGCTTCGCCGCGCTAGGATCCTTCGCTCATGCCCAGCCACCCCGCCTCGAGGCACGTGTTCGAGCCGGATGTCGTCGACGCCGTGAAAGACAGCCGCGCGCATCGTCATCGCGGCGGCTTCATGAGTCAGTTGTTCTTCGAGAGCTGCGGTGGTCATGGTGGACCTCCCATGACAGCGTACGCACGGCAAGAGCCACACGCTGCGATGGCTGAACGGTCCCTCGGTGCGCGTTGTCACACGCGACTGTGCGAGAAAGGAGAGGTGAGCACCGCGAGCTCGGCTCGATGGTCAGCATCTCGGAAAAACCCGACGTGGCGAGGCGCTCCCGCGATACAGTGGCCACTCTACTCACAACTCACAACTGGCGCAGGGAGGCTTTCATGGCTAGAGGCTCAGGCAACGCTCCGAAGCAGATCACCTGGATCATCTGTCTCGTTCTCTACATCGTCGCTCTACTCGCCCACTTCGGCGTCGTACACGTCGGCGGCGACATCGCCGTCTGGTCCTGGATCATCGGATTCGGACTGCTGTTGGTCGCTTCGCAAGTCAAAGGACTCTAGAGCCGAGGCGCCCACCTCGGCAATCAGATCCGTCGCATCGACGTCACTCAGCGGATGAATGCGGAACGCGACGTCGGCGCAGGATGGCGTCGTGCAGCGCAGCGGTGTCCGAGGGACCGGAGCCGCGATAGCCCTTCAGCAAACGCTGGCCACGGAGCTGTACCGCCTCAAGAACCGCGCGTTGCGCTGGATGGCCGCGCCGTACGTGCGTGGAAACTTCGCCCGAGCGCGTGAGGGAAACCAGAAGACGTCGAGTTCGCGTCGCGAACCCTGGAGGGCGGGCTTATAGCCCGCCGGTTCTTTGGGCGGGAGGGTCGCCCAACCAACGCCCCACCCAGAATCGGCGGGCTATAAGCCCGCCCTCCATGGGTTACGGCTGTTACCGGGTGGTCGCCATCACCGCAAATCGCGCAAACACGAACCGCGCAATGGAAAAAACAGAAGCCATCACCGTCTGAGGTTTCAGATCGACATCACGCCCACAAACGATCGATCCAAACTTCAGACGGAGGAGAGCGTCATGCCCAACATCGGACCGGGACAACTCAAAACCAAAGGACCTTTCGTGCTCGCCAGGCCGGAGTGGCTGGCCGTGCAGTGCTACGTCACCAGTGCTCTGAACCTGCCAACGGATCAGGCCACGCTCAAGAGCCAATTGCCGGGCGACCCTCCGGGGGGAATGGATCAGTTCAACGATCTCCTCGCCGCCTACAAGGTCATGCACGATCGCTGTTCGTTCTGGAATTCGCACACGCTGCCGGACAGCGTGAATTGCGCGTCGGACATCGTGCATTACAACGAGAAGGTGCCGATCTACTACGGCGCGCTCACGAAGCTCCTTCCGAAACTTCAGCAGAACCCGCCCGACCCGACGGCCGTCGCGCAGTTCAAGGCCATCCTCGACAACCTGAGCGCGGATGCGAAGAGCTACGCCGACCACGCGGCCTCGGTGAAAGTGGCCATGACGGCCTTCGACACCGACAGCAAGACCGACGCGGCGACGATCCACACGCTGCACGGGAGCTATCAGAAGAAGCTCGGCGACCAGAGTCCCGTGATTCAGCAACTGTCCACGCAGATCGCACAGGACAAGGCTGACATGAAGTCGGCGTACGACGAGTACAACCACGACGTGATCGTCGCCGCCACGTCCGCGGCCTACGGCTGGATCTTTCCGGTCGGCACCGTGGCCGCCGGCATCGTGGCTGGCATCTACGGCAAAAAAGCGACCGATGCGCTGGCGCGCGCACGCGGCCTGAGCTCGGCCATCGATACGCTCAACACCGAGCTGCGCTCCGCCGCGATTCTCATGTCCGATCTCTCGCGCATCAACGCCGATCTCATCGACCTCGGCGGCAAGATCGACAACGCCGTGCCGGCGCTCGACAAGATGCGCGGCGCGTGGGAAGGGATCAGCAGCGATCTCGATCACATCCGCACGGTCATCAGCGACGACATCGGCAAGGCTCCGGCGATCATCAAGAGCCTCGGCATCGACGAAGCGATCGCCGACTGGGCTGCTGTCGCCGCCGAGGCCGATCAGTATCGCGTCAACGCCTACATCACCGTCCAGCCGCCGGCGCAGGCCACGCAGTCCGCGATCCGAATGGCCGCGAAGATCCAGAAGATCCACGGACAGGCCGCGGCATTCAGCGACAGCATTCGCGCGGTCGCCTGACCTTCTGCAATTACGAAGAGCTGCGCGGGCTTCGGCACTCAGGCCGGAGCCCGCCAAACAACGGAAGGAGAACCCAATGGCTTCCCCTGTTAGCGACAGCTATGACTGGAACGGCATCTACTCCGGGGTGCAGACGAAGGCGAACGTGCCCTCGACGACGGAGACGACGCGCGACGGATCGCGCCTCGTCGTCCGCGACCTTCTCGTGAGCCTCGACACCGTCATCGACGCGGTGGAGAAAGCGGCGACGCCTCCGTTGTTCGTCTACGTCTTCGCCGACGTCGTCACGCTTTCCGCGACGCGCAACTGGGCGCTGCCGCCGCTGGCGCTCTTCATCGTCGCGCGACGCGTCGTGGCCACGAGCGGTACGTTTCTGCAACTCGATTACCGCACCAACACCGAGGCGACGTTCGTCCTTTATGCGAACGAGATCGAAGGACCGCTCAGCGTACACGCGGTGACCGCGGCCAGTCCGTCCTCGCCCTTCCTCTTCGATCTCACGCAGTTCGATTCCCTCGGCGTGCAGATTCGATCCCTCGACGGCCTCGTCGATCAGATTCCGCTCCCCGTGCTTCCGGATGAGCTTCTCAACACCGGCGATCCGCTGTGGATGTCGCTCTCGACGAACTTCCAATTCGCGTCGATGCTCGTCGATCCGCATCCGCCGGTCGCACGCGCAATGCTGGCCTGGATCCAGGCGGCCAGCGCACCGTCCGCGGCACTCAATGACTTCTGCCTGCAAAGCGCCGCGTTGCAGACGCAGCTCACGGTTTCATCGAGCGGCGTCAACTTCGTCCCGTATCTCAGCCCGACCGTCTATCGCGACACGGCCACGGCGTTCGGCAAAGCGGCGAAGGATTACGAGACCGAGTACCAGTACTTCAGCGCGCAGGCATCGACGAAGGAGCAGTGGATCGCGTCCGCGAGAAACATGCAGCAGTACTTCGCGCTGACCGACGACTTCAATCGCGAGCTCATTGCGCAGGCGGAAGCGAATCTCAAAGGCGCATCCGATGCCGTCGACGCCGCGAAGCTGCGCTTCAAGCTCACGCAACTGACGATCGCGCCGCTGCAGGCGAAGTTCCAGGCGGGCATCGAGATCTGGAAGAGCGATCAGGTGCTGAAGGCGGTGTTCGACATCCTGAGCGCGGTGGTGACGTTCGGCGCCGCGATCGGCGCGATGGCTGTCGGCGACGAGGCCGCGGCCGGTACCGCCGCGAAGTCAGCCGCCGGCGCGGGCAAGGCCGCGGCGGATGCGGCGAAGGCGGGCGGCGAAGCGGCCAGGGTCGCGGGCACGATGTCCCAGCTCGCCGACGCGATGAAGGCGCTGCAGAAGATCGGCAAGGCGCTGATGGCGACGATCACCCTCGTGCAGAAGATCGTCGCCGCGGCTTCGTCGTTGCAACCGGGAGGCGTGGACAAGCCGGTGCCTTCGATCGACGACATCTCGGCGCAGGCGGAGTGGGACGTGTTCCGCCTCCGCGTTGACGACATGATGCAGTTCCCCGTCGACAAAGGGATCGAAGGCGCGCGCCCGTATCGCATGGCGCTCGACGAGCTGTCGATCTACGGCAAGGCGCTCGCGGCGACGCAGTCGTCGTACATCCGCACCGCGCAGGAACTCGCGCGCCTGCGCCTGCAATCGCGCGTCAGCAGCGGCATGACGAAGACGATCGCCGACTCGATCGCGCGCATGCAAGCGGGCGAGAAGCCCGACCGGCTGATGATGCATCTGCTCTACGTGCGCGGGTTGAACATGAAGCGCTGGCTGTTCATCGCGCTGCGCAATTACACCTGGTCCTATCGCTACTGGGCGCTGCGCAAATCGGCGGTGACACCGTCGATCCTCGCGCCGGCCTCGAAGCTCATCGACGACATGGCCACGATGCAGCGCGATTACTCCGATGCGCTGGAATCGTTCCAACCGCCACCGCAGGAGTTCGGCGCGCAGGAGGGCGGCGTGGTCGTCGAGATCTCGGATCCGTCCGTGCTCAACGCGCTGCGCACGCGGGGCGAAGCGCAGATCGCGGTCGATGCCAGCCTGCCGCAGTTCGCCGCGTACGATCGCGTGCGCGTCTCGCGCGTGCGGGTCTGGCTCGATGGCGCCCGCGGTCCGACGTACATCGAGATCCGCACGAACGGTGTCTATCGCGACCGCCTCGGCACGAGCGCGTACACCTTCACCGCCGCGCCGCTGCAGCGGTTCTTCCAGTATCACGGCGCGCCCGGCGACGTCAGCGGCATCGATGGCGATGGCGTGGTCGCAGACGAGAATCGCTTCGCGTACTTCCAACCGACGCCGTTCACCGAATGGCATCTGCGGATCCCGCCGTCGCTGAATCCGAGCCTCGATCTCTCCGGTCTCAGCAAGATCGCCATGACGTTCACCGGCTCGGCAATCGGTTCCATGCGTCCGCGCCAGTGAGGCCACGCCCATGACACGGCTCGCCAACGAAGACGTCGCCAAACTCTTTACCGTTCCGGAGTCGGAGTGGACGGTCATCAACAAGCGCGTCGGTCTGGCCATCCTCGTCGAGAACATCGGCGCCGAGATGCAGAAGACGCTGCCGTCGTATCCCTCTCTGCTCCTCTCGTCGAAACAATGGAGAGCGATCACGTTCCCCGGCATCGTCACGCATTCCGCGGAGGTCGCAGCGTATGCCGGACGCTCGATCGACGACTTTTCTTCGCTGCGCGATCGCATCGCCGCGCTGCCACCAGGTTCGACGGTCGTGCCCGACGCACTCGCCAGCACGGTGCGCCAAACACTCCGTCGTCTGCACGAGCAAACAATGGTTCACGCGAACACGTCGAGCGCGCTCGCGAAAGCGATCGACGACTTCCGCATCGTCAACGATGCCGTCGACACCGACATCCTCCGCTCGCCCGTCAGTACCTGGCACACGGTCTCCGCGCAAACACGCGCCGTCGCCACCGCCATCAGTCACGTCGAAGGAACCTGGTCCGCCATCACCGCCGACCTCGCCGTCGCCGCGGCCGACACGGTCGTAATCACGATGCCCTTCCTCACCGGACTGCAACTCGACGTCTCGATCGCCGCCTGGCAACGCATTCAGATCGAAGCAACCGCGTTCGGCAGCATGGTCGCGGGACAGCAGGTGTATCTCAACGGGCGGGTGGCGTGATGGGGATGCGCGAGCAGCGCAAACCATGTCCCCTCTCCCCACCGCAGCCTCACCGCGGTGGGGAGAGGGGGACCAGCACTCATCGAGTCCTGCAAAACAAAGGAGAGAGAAACCATGACCACCATCATCGAAGACAACCCGCAGCTGCTTTTCCAGAGGTCCGCGACCGGCCCATTCATGCAGGCCAACCTCGTGCCCGCGAGCGGGCAAGGCAAGGTCCGCGTCACGTACAACTGGCTCTACTCTTCGCTCAACTGTGACCCGAACGACACGTCGACGTTTCTCTGGACGTTCATCAAGCTCAACGACACGCAGGTCGCGCTGTCGCCGACACTGCCGTATGAGGGCATGACCTTGTACGCCAGCGTCCGTCCCGACATCGGATTCGGCGTGCAGGTGCAGGCGCCCTGGTCGGCGGACTGGATCACCGCGGTCGGCGGCGACGAGACGATCACGATGAACATGCGCGATCTCTCGCTGGCGACGTTTCAGGGATTGAACGGGCAGTACATCATCGTCAACCCCACGCCCGATCAGCACGACGATCACACCGGCTATCGCCTCTTCAGCACCGGCAGCGATCCGAACGCGGCGCTGTTTCTCCTCCAGCCCACGACGTCGCTGCAACCGGGACTCGTCTATCGCGAGACCAAGCCGTGGACTCCCGAGCGCTTGCAGGAGGTTCTCCGTCCGCACGGCATCGCGCTCAGTCCCGAGGACATCAAGCGTCTGTCTTCACACCTGCGATGAGCAACATCGGCACGTTCGATGGCGTAACGTTCGATGGCGTAAACAATGGCCCGGGAATCGCGGCGCTATGGCACTATTGCCGCACCGCCATGCACCCCCGAGAGCTGTTCGAGACGCATCTCGACGTCATCGAACGTGCGATCCACCGCGTCTGTCTGGATGCACGCGTCACGGGCGCCGACGAAGAGGACTTCGCGTCCGTGGCGAAGCTCGCGCTGCTGGCCAACGACGGCGCGATCCTGCAAAAGTTCGAGGGACGTTGTTCGCTGTCGACCTACGTCACGATCGTCGTGCGGCGGCTGCTCGTCGATCAGATGCGCAGCGAGGGACGATGGTACGTGTCGGCGGAAGCGCGACGGCGCGGAGAAGTGGCCATGCTGCTCGACCGGCTCCTGCATCGCGATCACAACACGTTCGCCGAAGCATCGGCGATCGTGATCGCGCGCTATCCGGACGTGCCCGCCGCGGAGTTGAAAGAGATCGCCGCGGCATTGCCCGAGCGCGCGGCGCGGCCGCGGCTCGTGCCGATCGACGAGCAGGTTGAAGAACAGCATGCCGCGCGCGAGTCGGCCGAGGAGCGCGTGCTCGCGCGCGAGCTCAGCGAGCGCTCCGCGTCCGTCGGCCAGATCCTCGGCGCCGCGCTCGCGGCGATGACGGCGCAGGATCGCGTCGTGTTGCGGCTTCGCTACGCGAAGGGCTCGTCGATCGCCGACATCGCGCGCGCGTTGCGAATCGAACAGCGCCCGCTCTATCGCCGCATCGAATCGTTGCTCGACGATCTGCGCCGCGCGCTGCAACAGGCCGGCATCGACGCGGTGTCGGTGACCGATCTGATCGGCAACGCCGGGAACCCGCTCGACTTCGGCTGGAGAGCGGATGACGGCGCCGGGGGAGCACCATGACGAACGAGCGCGCGACCACGCATCCCGATCCCGTCACGCTGGCCGCATTCGCGGAAGGCCGCTTGAACGGAGCCGACGTGACGGCGATCGTCGAGCACATCGACCGCTGCGACGACTGCATGAGCGAAGTCGCGCTGGCGATGTCGGCGCACAGCGAGAACGAGATCGCAGATCGCGGATCGCAGGTCGCAGGGGCGGAACGTGAGGCGACGCGCGATCCGCGATCTGCCCCACCGAAGTGGCTGTTCGCGCTCGCCGCCGCGGTGGTGCTGGCCGTCGTCGCGCTGACGGTGATGCGCGACGCGATTCCGTTTGGCCGATCGCCGATGCGCCGGCTCGTCGCGCTCGCACCGAAGACGGAGCGCGTGATCGAGCCACGTCTCAGCGGCGGATTCGGCTGGGCCGAGTATGCGGGCGCGCATCGCGCGACGCGCGAAGAGACCAACGCGACGAAGCTCAAGCTGGCCGGCGCCGCGGGCGAGCTCGTCGAACGCGCCGAGCGTGATCCCGATCCCGAGAATCAACACGCGGCCGGCGTAGCGATGGTGTTGGTCGAGAATCCGATCGATGCCGTCACGCGCCTCGAAGCGGTTGCCGCGAAATCGCAGGACGCGAACATCTGGAGCGATCTCGCCGCCGCGCGTTACGCGGCCGCTTCGCAATACGGCCGCGCCTCGCTCTATCCACTCGCGCTGGCCGCCGCCGATTCCGCGCTGCGGATCGATCCAAAACTCGCCGAGGCACTCTTCAATCGCGCGCTGATCCTCGAGCGCATCGGACTCGCCGAGGAAGCGCGGCACGCCTGGCAGCGCTACCTGGAAATCGATCCTTCCTCGCCTTGGGCGAATGAAGCACGCGCGCGCATGGCCGCGCTCCCCGTTTCGACCCGCTCGTCGCAATTCGATCGCGATCGCCCGAAACTCGAGCTCGCCGCCGAGCGTGGCGACACGAGTGCGGTACGCAGTTACGTCGACGCGCACCGCGATCGCGCGCGCGCGTTCGTCGAAGCCGAATACCTCGGGCAATGGGGCGAGGCGGTGCAGCGCAAGGACGCGCCGGCCGCGACGCGCTGGCTCACGATCTCACGCGCGATCGCCAACGCCGTCGCGCAACTCTCCGGAGATTCGCTCGCCCGCGAGGCCGTGCGCGCCATCGATCAGGCCTCCGAATCCGATCGCCAAATCATCGCCGCCGCACACGTCGCCTATCGCCGCGGCCGGATCGCCTATAGCCGGCGCGAGCACGATGCCGCCGAGCGCGATCTCCGCCAGGCGGCGGAATCGTTCGACGCCGCGCACGATCCGATGGCGCTTTCCGCGCGTTACTACGCCGCCGGAGTTCGCCTCGCGCGGAACGACACGATCGCCGCGCGCGCCGATCTCGAGCGCGCGCGCGCCGAGGCCGATGCGCATCCGAATTTTCTCAACCTCGGCGCGCACGTGCGCTGGGAGCTCAGCCGCGCGCTCATGCTCGACGACGATTGGTCCGGCGCGGTGCCGGTGCTTACCGAGGGAGCGTCGATGTTCCAGCGCTCCGGCGAACGCGCCAGCGAAGCGTTCGTCGAATCGCTGCTCGCACGCGCTCTGGCATCAATGGGCCGCGCCGATGACGCCTGGCTGGCCCGCATGCGCGCGTTCTCGGCGCTCAGTGCGGAAGGGGAAAACGATCTACTGGCGACGAGCGTCGACGCCGCGATGCACGCGGAACTGCTCTCCGGCCGCAACGACGCGGCGCTGGCACTCTCCACGCTCGCGCTGGCGATCGCGCGATCCGGCGCGCAGCCGCAGCTCGTCCTCTATGCCTCGGTGAATGAAGCGATGCTGCAGGCGATGACCGGTCATGCCGCGGATGCGCTTCACACGGCGCGGCAGGCCGAGGAAACCGCGCGGAGCACCACCGATCCGGCGCTGCGCGCGCGCCAGCTCGCAGACGTCGCCGCCGCCAGCGGCGCAGCGCTCGCCGCTACCGATCCGCGCGCCGCCATCGCGTCGCTCACGCGCACGATCGAGTTCTACAAGAGGAACGACCTTCCGGTCGGCTTACCCGAGCCGCTACTGCTTCGCGCACGCTGCGCGGTGCGCACGGGAGACACCAACGCGGCCCTACGCGACCTCGAAGAAGGCATCGCCGTGGTCGAGCGCCATCGCACGGAAACCTCCGCCGGAGCGAGCGTGCTCGATGCCGATCACGCGCTCTTCACGGACGCGATCCGCCTCAGCCTCGACCGCAACGACCCTGCCGCGGCGTTCGCGTTTACCGAACGATTGCGCGGTGGCTCGATCACGCGGGCGGAGTTGCAGCGCCGTCTCGCCGGCAGCGGCGCCGTCGTCCTCGAGATCGTGTGCATTCCCGACGAGCTCGTCCTCTTCGCGATCTCGGAGAACGACACCGTGGTCGCACGTCGAAGACAGTCACGTGAAACGCTGGCATCGCTGGCTGGTCGCAGTCTCGAGGAAGATACGACGACCGCCGCTGCAGCGCTGTACGACGCGTTGATCCGTCCCGTCGATGCAGTCCTGGCGCGCGCGCGCGAAGTGGTCATCGTTCCCGATCCTCAACTGCAGAGCGTTCCCTTCGCGGCGTTGTATGACGATCAAACGCATCGCCATCTCATCGAGCGATTCGCGATCTCCGTCGCCTCGAACGCCGCGTCCTTGCAGCCCGAGGTTGCGGGTCCGCCCGCGCCGGCGATCGCGGCGATCGCGCTTCCATCCGCAGGAGCCACCGAATCCTTCGCGCTCCCCGAGGCCGAACGGGAAATTGGCGAGATCACTTCGCTCTACCGGCGGGCGGAAGCGATTCACGCCGAGGGCGCGACACTCGCCACGCTGAAAGGTGCAGCGGCGCGCGCGGATGTGCTGCATATCGCCGGTCACACCGAAGTGCAGCCTGGTGGCGGCGAGCAGGCACTCCTCCTTGCTGGCAAATCCGCGAATGCAATCGAACGCGTATCCTCGAAAACGATTCTTGCCGCAACTCCGATTCGTTCGAGGATCGTCGTTCTGGCGGCGTGCGAAACGCTTCGGCCTCCCCAATCAGCGGCGACGAGTGCGCCGAGTCTCGCGCAAGCCTTCATCTCCGCCGGCGCGCGCGACGTCGTCGGAACCCTTGCGCCGATCGGCGACCGCGACGCGCGATTGCTCTTCACCGCGCTGCATCGCCGCGTTGCCAACGGCGAACGCGTCGCCGACGCGCTTCGCGCCGCGCAGCAGGAAGCCATCGCTCTCGACGCAAACACGCTCGAAGCAAAACCGGGCGGCCGCCGCGCGTGGCGCGCCATCGCGTTGTTGACTCGCACCATTCCCACACCGATGCAAGGAAAGGAAGGCTCCACATGGCCACACAATCCCTGACTCTCGAGTTCGCCGGCATCTGCACCCATTTCCGCGACGTCGTTCCCGGCGTTCCTCACCGTGTCGTACTGCCCGATGCATCGGCCTTGCGCTTCGGGCAGATCCATCTCGAATGGTCGAGCAAGCTCGCCAGCTTCGCGTTGGCGCCGCATTTCGCATTTCTGCGCACGCCGAAGAACGTCGAACAGCTCACCGTGCCCGACGTGATGTCGAACGGCTATCTCCTCGCCGGTGCGCGCATCCAGATTGCGAACGCCATCGGCGATCAGATCAACGATCTTTCGTTCGACCGAACCCCTTCGATCACCGAATTCGTGAGCGACTACTCCTGGTCCGAGGATGTCGTGATGGGAGGACGCGCCGCGTGCTACTTCGACGTCTTCGCCGGGAAGGTGCAAACCGAGCCGCTGCCGAAGGGCGCCACGCGCGTGCGGATCGACATCGAGACCGACGGCCCGCCGGTACTGCTGCTGACGCCGTTCGATCAGAAGATCCAACCGGCGAAAATCACGCTCGATACCGACACGCTCTTCATCGCGAACCTGGAGCTCGAATCGAGCGAGGACGACCCGCACTTCGATTACCTGCTGCACTACCTGACCGCGCGCGCCGGAATCCCATCGCGCATTCTGAAGCCCACGCCAGGCATGGGCCTCAACCCACCCCTCCTCACGGAAGAATCGGTCGCACGAGCCCTGCGCGAACTGACAAGCGTCATCGCCGCCGGCCGACCCTCCGACGAGCAACTGGCCCGCATCCTCCCCGGCGACATCGGCCCGGCGTGCTCGGATTCACGCTACCCGTGAATGGAGCGCAGGCTTCCAGCCTGCCGGTCCGCCGGCATCTTGCCGGCCGGACCGAGTAAGCGGTGAGCAGGCGGAGGAAATCCTCGCGGCCGATGAAGTTCACCTGCGAAGGTCGAGCGTCTCGCCCGACACCTCGTACGGCTTGCCGAGGATCGAGGCGCTCGCGCCGAGGATCTCGCCGGGCTTGATGATCTTCACGATGAGCGTGCGCCCCTCGGACGAAGTCGTCGTCAGCTTCGCGCGGCCACTGCGTGTGAAACGCAAGCGCCCGTTTCGAGGGCGATATCTCAATGATCGAAAAGGAATGGCGAGCGCGTGGCCTCGGCTGCGCTTTCGAAAAAAGATGTAAGGCTTAGCCGACTCGCGACACTCCTCTGATAAGGAGTGGTGTCTCTTGCGCGTGCCCCAATGAACCGGCTTGATCCGAAGTTTCAGGCGTTTCTCGAATCGGCTCCGGACGCCATCGTCGTCGTCAACCATGACGGGCGGATCGTGGGGATCAACGCGCTGACTGAGGAGATGTTCGGATACACGCGCGACGAAGTCGACCTCGAGCCCGTCGAGATCCTCGTCCCGCAGCGGTTTCGCGACCGCCATCACGTCGATCGCGCCGCCTACTCCGAAGCGCCGCGCACCCGGCCAATGGGTCTCGACCGCGAGCTCTGGGGCCGGCGCAAGTCGGGACAGGAGTTCCTCGTCCAGATCAGCCTCAGCCCGATCGAGTCGGAGGGTGAGAGCTTCGTCATCAGCATCATCCGCGACGTCACCACGCAGCGCGCGGCAGAAGCGCGATTTCGTGCGCTTCTCGAATCGGCGCCCGACGGCATCGTCGTCGTGAACTCGAACGGCGCGATCGTCATCGTCAACTCCCAGACCGAGCGGCTTTTCGGCTACACGCGCCAGGAGCTCATCGGTCAGGCCATCGAAATGCTCGTCCCGGAGCGTTTCCGCGGCTCCCACAACGGCAATCGCCAGTCGTACGTGTCCGATCCGAAGTTGCGGCCGATGGGTGCCGGACGCGCGCTCACCGGGCGCACGAAAGACGGGCACGAGTTCCCCGTCGAGATCAGCCTTAGCCCTCTGGTGACGGACCAGGGGCGCATGGTCATGAGCATCATCCGCGACATCACCGAGCGCCGCAGAGCCGAGGAGATCATCCAGGCGTCGCTACGCGAAAAGGAAGCGCTCCTCAAAGAGATCCATCACCGCGTGAAGAACAATCTGCAGGTCACGTCGAGTCTGCTGCGCCTGCAGGCCGCGGCCACGGATGACGCCGCGGTGAGGGCGACGTTCGAGGAGACGGAAGGGCGGATCCGCTCGATGGCTCTCGTGCACGAGAAGCTTTACCAGTCGAGCAATCTGTCGCGCATCAATCTCGCCGACTACATCCGTTCGCTCGGCGACCTGCTGTTCCGTTCGTCGGCGATCAGTCCGGAGGTCGTGATGCTCGAGGTCTCCGGCCTCGAGATTTTTCTGAGTATCGACACGGCGGTCCCTTGCGGGTTGATCGTGAATGAACTTCTCTCCAATGCGCTCAAACACGCATTTCCAAACGGGCGTGCAGGAACGATCCACGTCAATCTCGACGAGCGGCCTGGCGGGTGGGTCGCCCTCGACGTTCAGGACGACGGCATCGGCGTGCCCGAGGGATTCGATTTCAATCGAACGGGCACGCTCGGGCTGCAACTGGTTCAGGGTCTCGTCCAACAGATCGACGGAACCATCACCACGAAAGCCGGCGACAAAGGAGCAGGGTTTCTCATCGTTTTCCCGGCGGAAAGAGGGCAGCAATGACCACAACCCGGATTCTCGTCGTCGAGGACGAGACGATCGTGGCCATGGACATCGCGGCAACGCTGCGACGTCTCGGATACGAAACCGTGGCGACGGTCGGAACAGGCGAGAGGGCCATCGAGTCCGCGCGCACGTTGAAGCCGGATCTGATCCTGATGGACATCCGCCTCAAGGGATCGATCGATGGGATCGAGGCGGCGACGGTGATTCAAAGCGAGCTCTCGATCCCCATCATCTTTCTCACCGCCCACGCCGACGTCGATACGGTCGAGCGGGCCAAAACCGCCTCGCCGCACGGTTATCTCCTGAAGCCGTTCGACGAGCCGTCTCTGCACCGCATCGTGGAGATTGCCCTGCGCCGCCGCGCTGCCGAGGAGCGCACGCGGCAGGAGACGCTCGATTCGCTGTGGCAAAGCGAGGAACGCTTCCGGCTTCTGGTCGACGCGGTGAAGGAGTACGCGCTGGTCATGATCGACTTGAACGGCCGCATCGTGAGCTGGAATTCGGGCGCAGAACGGATGACCGGGTTCACGGAAGAAGACGTGATCGGAAAACCGATCGACCTCCTCCGGCCGTCGAACTCCGAGGACGTCGAGGTTCACTTCGAGAAAGTCCGCCGCGAAGGAGGAGCGGAGTGGGATGACGTGGGAGTCAGGAAGGATGGCGTCCGCTACATGGCGCATGTCTACTGCGCCCCGCTCTACGATCGCAAAGGAGAGCTCGTCGGCTACGCAACCGTCACGCGCGACGCGACAGAGCAGCGCAGGATCGAAGCTCAGCTCAATCAGGCCCAGAAGCTCGAGGCGCTCGGACAACTCGCCGGCGGAATCGCCCACGATTTCAACAACATGCTGATGGTCATCTTCGCGCGCTGCGATCTCCTGATGCGCGTCGTGGAATCGGACAAGCAGCGCCAATACGTCGAAGACATCCGCATGGCGGCGCGTAAGAACCGCGATCTCACGCAACAACTGCTCGGCGCCGCGCGCAGGCAGATTCTCGATCCGCAGGTCGTGAACCTGAACGACGTGATCCAATCGGCGATGCAACTTCTCTCTCCCACGCTGGGTGAGCACATCGTCATCCAGCGATACCTCCAGGACCAGCTCTGGAACGTGCGCGCCGATCCCGGGAAACTGCACCAGGTGCTTCTCAATCTGGCGATCAATGCCCGCGACGCGATGGCCGGCGGCGGTGCGCTGACGATCGAAAGCCGCAACGTGCGCGTCGATGCTTCGTACGCGCGGCAGCACGTCGGCCTGCACGAAGGGGACTATGTCTCCCTCCTCGTCAGCGACACCGGCTCCGGCATTCCGCAGGCAATTCGCGACCGCATCTACGATCCCTTCTTCACCACGAAGGATCCGGCGACCGGCACCGGCCTCGGCCTGGCCGTCGTGCGCGGCATCGTCGAACAGACCGGCGGTCTGGTCTGGATGTACAGCGAGGAAGGACGCGGCACGACGTTCAAGATCTTTCTGCCGCGCCATGCCGGCGGCGTCACGAAGGAAGTGATCGTGGACGACGCGCTTCCAGCGCGCGGCGCCGAGACGATCCTCCTCGTCGAGGACGAAGACCTCCTCCGCGCCGTTCTCCGCGAAGCGATGGAGGAGCACGGCTATCAGGTCCTCGAGGCACGCACTCCCGATCACGCGCTGGAGATCACGAGCTCCTTCCCCGAGCCGATTCACCTCCTGCTCACGGACGTGATCATGCCCGGCATGACCGGCGTGTCTCTCGCCGCGCGCATCCACGGCGAACGGCCGGCCACGCGAATCATTTTCATGTCCGGCTACAGCAACCAGGCCGTCACCAATCACACGAACCTGCCGGATGGCGTGCGCTATCTCGAAAAGCCGATCGCCACTTCGCAGTTGCTACGAACGATCAATGCGACGCTGAGCGAGGAGTGAGGGAGGGGCTGGGGCTAGGGGCTGGAGGCTGGGGGCTGGAGGCTGGAGGCTGGAGGCTAGATCATCAAACATTGAGGTTTCGGCGGCGGCGCCCCACCTTCTTGATCGGAGTTTACCGCGTAAATTGAGATGGATGCGGCGACGGCGATGACGGCGAGCGCGCTTCGGTTCATAAAATCAACTCCTTTGCGCCTCCGCCGGCACGTCTCGGCCGCAGTGTTTGCAGACCTCGACGCGCCGAAGGATCACGCCAGCGCAGCGCGGGCATTCCCTTTCGATACGCGCCCTCTCGTCCGAGTCTTCGTTCTGGCGGCGTCGCTCCAGGTATTGCTGTCGACGTTCGGCTTCTTCCTTCCAGTTGCTCCTTTGAACCGCCGCGATGAGCACCCCGAAGGGACCGAGAAGCAGCCCAAGAACCAAGCCATGACCAGCTTTTCCGAACGGAGCGAAGATCATCCACCCGAGGACGCCGCTCATCGCGGAGACGACAATGATCGCAAGGTCGGTCACGGCGATGGCGGCTTGCCAGTTGCGCCGGCATCCGGGCCGGAGGTTGGTGATGGCATCGGCCCGTCAAGTGCATCTGCAGCCTTCGCTTTCGAGTCTTCTTTTCGCGCTCGCTGCGCGCGCTCCCATCGAAGGTCCGTAATGAACGTCACGCCTCGGTCGATCGTCATGCCGTACATGTGCATCTCGATCTCGACATTTGGGAACTTCCAGAGCGTCGCCGTGTCGCCGTACCGCGCGCCCATGCTGTTCTGTAGAACAGGATTCGTCATCGTGGTTGGAGGCCCGTACTTCTCGATGAAGACCTCTCTCACGAATCCCATGTCGCCGGGCGCGTAGGACAGCTTTACCTGCGTCATCCGGTCGTGATGGAAGGTGTACTGCGCTGTTGCGTCGACCTCTCCGAGCTTGAAATCCTCACCGCACGTGACTTCGTTCTCGTCGAGGATGGAGGCGTAGCAAGACTCTGCGTTGAAGTGCAGGATCGATTCGGCTTCGGCCTTCGTCGCACCCCATGCAACGCCCCGAATTGAGCGCGGCTCCTTGCCGTCCGTGGGGGCGTTCTTCGTTGGCGATGCCGGGGTTGCGATGGTCGCCGTCGCCCAAACCGCGAGTGCGAGCGCGAAGAGCTTCCTCATCGAACGCCTCCTTCGTTGGCTGGCCCGCGCATTTGCGCGATTCACCACCGCCAGCCCCGAATTCCGAACTTCGCTAGGCGTGCCGCCGGCCTGATTAGCAGCACGCGGGATGCGCGACGAAGGATTGATGATTCACGAATCGCGCGGGCAAGTGGTGGACCGACCATCCAGTACACTCGAATCGCCAGCCGCCCAACGCGGGACGGGACCAACACCGCGTCTCGGAACGCCCGCAGGATCTGCACGTCAGGGTGGTCTTCCCCGAGCGTCGCTGTTGCGACGAAGCACACCTTCGAGGTGAGCAGTTCCTGGCGTTGAATGTCGCCGCGGCAGTATGGGCAGACCCGCGCCTCAACCGGCACGTCGGTCTTCCTGCAGAACGGGCACGTCTTCATGGGCGTGCCCTGTGTCCTCGCCATTGGCCGCCCGCACTTTGGACACGCAGCGGCCAAAGTCGACACTTCACCTTGGCAGTCTGGACACACGATCATCGGCATGAGAGATGCCTCCTCTTTGGCTGGCCCGCTCTTCGGAGCGGACCAGCACGGATCTCACGAGTCGCTTCGGATTTACGGTTTCGGCAGCGTGGCATCTTCGTTCACGCCGATCAGTACAGGCAGATGCTTGATGATCTTGAGGATTCGCTTGATGATCGGTTCGCGGTCTCGCGCCGTATCGCGCTGAGGTGAACGCGGACGTGGAGAGAACCAGCAAAGAACCGCGAACAGACAGCCTTCGCGTACACCGGTCAGAAAGATGATCGACCACTCTGGTGAGCGAGAATTTCGCGTCGCTCATCCGTTGCTCATTTCAATCGGACTGTTGCGATACACGCGCACCTTAGGTGTTCCCATCATAGGAGTGACCTAAGCTGCCAACTCCCTACCCCAGGGAATGCTCACCCCTTCGCACCGTTGCGGAGCTCCGTGATGTGCCCGGTCTTGATCGTCGTCAATGCCGTCATCGTCTCGCCGTAGCTGAGGGCAGTGAGTGAAAGATTCGAGCGAGCAGCATCGAGGGTGGCACGCAGGTCGTTGATGTGAGCTGCTTTCGCCAGCGTCGTGCCGGCGATCAGCGTCGGGTCGGTGTAGGTTCCGCCCGCGAGGGCAGCCAGAGCTCGTACGGCGTCCACCGCCGTGCGTAACTCCGTGATGTGCGCAGCTTTGACGAGGGTCGTATTCGTCAGGAGCGGGTCGTCGGTGAAGATGACCGTCGTTGCGAGGTCCTTGTTGCTGTCAGCTGATTCGTTTACCCCGGCAACACCGGCCGCGCGAACCTTATAGAGATATGCGGTGCCAGCCGTCGCGCTGCTATCCGTGTACGTCGTCGCCGGATGAAGTACGGAATTGATCTGAGCATAATTCACATGATCGCTGCTGCGGTAAACGTCGTACTGCGCGGGCGTCGTTCCGCTGGGAGCGGACCAGGCAATTGAGACGCTGGTCGTGCTGGAAGCTGTCGCAAGTACGCTGGTGGGCGGATTGTACGTCGCGCCCGTTACCGCGATGTCCTTGTTGTCTGTGATCGAGCAATCTCTCTGCCCTTGAGGTCCCGGACTCGAAGCGGTGTTGGTGGCCGTGACCCTGACGCTCGTCGGATTGGTATTCGCCGTGAAATTGATCGAGCTCGTTCCCTGACCGGTGTTGATCACGCCGTTCGTGACCGTCCAGAGGTAATTGAGGCCCGCGACATTCGTGACTGATGCGGTGCCACTCGCACCGGCGGCCAGCGTCGCCGGAGCTGTGATTGCCGAGAGGCTGGGCGTAGCGTTTCGAATCGCGGCCTTCAACTCCTCGGTCATCACGTAGCTGGCTTCGCCGGCCTTGCCGAAGATGTATCGCGTGTTCTCGCCCCCGAACGTGAAGTGGCAGTAACTCATGATCGTCCCCTTCTCCGCGGGCAGCGTGTTGACGTCGGCATAACATCCGAGAGCCCCCTCGCCGTTGAAACAGTTGTCGACGAAGGTCCGGCCGTACACAATCTGATCGGAGGGGCTCAGCGCACGGCAGTGGGTGTGTCCGCTGAACACGTTATGTCCGGTCTCGTGCGCGATCTGAAGAAGAGGCCAATAGTTCGAAGCCGGAGCCGTGTAGGCCGGAGCGTTGGCATCCGGGTTCGGCACGAGCGGTGGGTTTCCGGGAGAGATCTCGCCGTTGAAGCTGTAGCGACCACCATAGTGATTCGCATAGGGCTCCGGATAGCAGGGAATTCCCGAACATAGTTCAGCAGGGTCGAAGAAGAAATCGACCTTTCCCAACCAGTCGATCCAGGCGATCCCTCCATTGACGTCTTTGCCGCTGACGAGCGCCGCTGCAGCATGCGGCGCGGCTGACGGTGGACTGTTGTGCCAGCGATCTCCGAACTCGAGAAGGGCATGCGTCGTGGTGTACAGGATCGTCGAGCCGTTCCAATCGCCGCTCGCTCCCGGAACGACTGTGAACGGATCGGCGACGGAGGAGTTGATGGTCAAAGACGCAACGGACACTTCCGTCGTCAGTTCTCGATCGTAGATCGTCGACATCGCCCCGATGAGGTTCGTGATAAAGGTTGTGACGTTGCCGCTGCTCGAACCGACATTGACGTACAGCTCGTAGTCAGTCTCGACGGCGAGGTTGATCGCCCAGCGCGCCGACGGCGTCGACAGCGTCCCGTCGGCCCCTGGGATCAAACCGTCCGTCACGACACGGGTCGGAATCCGAGGCAGCGTCGCCTGATCCGCGTCGCAGAAGAATCCCTTGCCATTCGCTGGCATGTCATCGAGAACGTCCGACTCTTGAATGAATACGTCGATGCCTTCGCTTTCACGCGCACGTTGCTGGTGCGTCCGGGGGCGACTTCCAATACCGAAGCGTCGATCACCGCGAAAAACGATGCCGTCGATCCGTGCGGGGCCGACCGCCAGAAAGACAGATGAATCGGGATCGCCGGCGATGGAACCCCGGTAGGTTCGAATGGCAGGAATCGAAAGGCGGGCCAGAATCTCGTCGTTTGCTCCCAGGACCTTGATGTCCGCATCGGCGGCAAAGACCTCGAAGCGCTCCAATTCGAGTGTCTCCCAATCGCCGTCGATCGGAATCCTCTCGAGCCTCACTTTGGCGCCCGATGCGAGCGGACCGGATAGGGGCGTAAGCTTTTCGTCGTCGATCTTGTACTGAATGCTCGCAAACAATGGGAATGCAATCGACGCGAAAACGAGCGTCAACGCCGCGATCAGACGTCCGGAGGACATGTTCTGCATCGATCTTCCGAGAGTTGGATTCATTGTTTAGGCAGGCTGAGGTGGCGGGGCAGCATTCTAGACTCTTGGTGGCCGGGAGCAGGCGCGGAGAACGAATGGGCGAATTCGCGGGAGAGTCGCGCACAGGATTCGCCTCGTCAGAGGTCCGCTTTGGTGTGGGTGGAGGCTCTCACGCACCTGCTCCTTGCCATATCCTTCGTGACGTACCTTCAATCGGTCATACCCCTCATCGCCGTATCGACTTCGTCGAAGGCGCGTCGCACATGCGGCTCGATCCAGCGAACCCTTGCAGCGTCCTCGTCATCGAGCATCGCCAACAATTCGTCGGCGTCGAGCAGCAGGTCGGCAAGCCGATCGAGAACGCGCTCGTGGACCGGCATTCTCGCGATTACGGCATGATCGCGGTTTCGCTCGACCGTGTTGTGGCGTTGCATTGTGCTTGACGCACTCCTTTACTGCGTGACAGTGATCCGGAATGCAGGCGACAATACTCGGACATCCCTACCTCGTAAAGTCGCAATTGGTGACTTTTCTACGGTACTCGTCCGGCGTGATTCCGGTCGCCGCGCGGAAGATGCGGAAAAACGTGCTGCGGTGACCGAACGCGCTTGCCGCGGCGACGTCCTCGATTCGGAGAGGAGTTAATCTGAGGAGACGCGTGGCCTCGACCAATTGCTTGTCACGCAGGATTTTTCGCAGCGGTTTCCCAAAGAGTCGAGGGATCGTTCGGCTCAAATGTGCTCGCGGCGCACCGAGGAGCTGAGCCAGCTCGGAGACTCTGGCGACCGTTCGTTGGGCGTAGCAGTCGCGCAGGTAGCGGTCGATGACGCGTTCGTAACGGCGACGGTCATCCCAGTAAGCGCGATCGTTCTTCGTCACTCCGAGGCCTCTCAGCCTCGGAGTGACACAAGTACCGCCTTACCCTACCCGTGTTGAGTGAGTCTTTTGAAGAGACTTTGCCGGTGGGTACGGTTCTCACCCACTCGAGTTCCTCAGGGTCGCGGTGCTCCGAGATCCTCGAGCAAACGAATGATGAACCTTCGCCACATTGGCAGAGCATTTTTCCAGTGCGGAGCGTCATCCGCTGGAGAACTCACTATGGATGTGGTGTGTTGCTCGCGCGGCTGTTGTCCTTGCGCTGAAACCGAGACCACGAAGGCCAGAGCGAAGGCGAGTCTTACTCCATGAATTTTTCGCATGATTGCTTCTCCTGTTGCCGGAGGAGAACCACAGGCGAAGCGTTTCTTTGGAACCTATCCGAGCTCGGAGGGGCGGACGAAGGGAAGGTCGGGAGCGCGCTCGAGCTGAGCGAAATAGGCACGAACCCGCTCGATGTGAGTCATCGTCAGCCGGCGCATTGCCGCGGCTTCCTTGAGATACGCCGCAGCTGTCAGAGCGCCAGTCAACATCTGAGCTTCACGAAAGAATGCGGCAAGGCCGGAACAGACCTCCTCTACCTCCTTGAGGCGACCGAGAATGAGGAACGCCTCGGCGAGATCGAGCTGGGCACGCGCAGCATCAGTTCTCATCCCAAGACTCCGCATCTCATCGATCAACTCAGGAAGTTTGTGGGCTGCCTCGCTCGCGTTACCGGCGGTCAAAGCAAGGCGGGCAAGCAACCCTCGCATGAGAAGGACAATCGCATGCTGGTCCAGTTGCTCGTACAAGCGCAGCGCGATCAACATGTATCTGCTCGCTAACCCGACCTCAGCCCTGTCCCGGTATGCAATTCCGAGATTTCGCGCTGAGCGTGCTTTCATCTCGTCATCGCCAAGTTCGTCCGCGTACATGAACATCTGCTGGTATGTCTCGCATGCGGCGGCGACATCTCCCTGACGATGAAGAATCAGAGCTTCGACTTCTTTCGCCTCGAAGTAGCGCTGCGTTTCGCGCCGATTTGAAAATGTGACCGCGGCGGAACGCGCGTAGGGCAGGGCCTCGCCATAGCGCTGCTGTTCCCAGAGAAGAATCGCCCGGCAGAGATCAACCGTCGCCAATTGTGCTTCGCCGTCCCGAAGTCGCCGGTAGGCGCGCTCCGCCCTTGTGAGAGCATCGAATCCGGCTGCAAATTCCGCCAGGTACCGGCACGCCGACGAATACTCCTTCCATGCGCGCCCGCGCAGCTCATGGACCGCATCGGAAGGGTAATAATGGTCCGGCAGTGCTTCCGCGATCGCACATGCCGCGTCCGCGAGATCGCGGGCGAACCGTGGATCGCGCGGACATTCCGTCCAGGCAGCGTCGCAGAGCAGGCGCACCACGCCTCCGGTGTGGAAGCGTTTTCTCTGTGCGACCTTCGCGTACGCGAACCGGTATTGCGACTCCAGGACTTCGCGCAGCATCCGCTCCGCGGCAACGTCCTCCGCGGCGCAACGCGCGACGAATTCGCGCAATGCGAGCTGTCCGCGTCCTTCCTCCAATTCCTCCAGCATCCACCACGTTTCCTGATCGGACATAGCCGACGCCAGCAGACGATAGTCATCGAGCTTCGAGCGGCATTCGGTGCACGTCCCGAGGTGCGTCTCCAGCGACGGCCGCTCGCGCACCGCTGCCGGATCATCGGCGTAAGCAATCAGCATCTCGTCGGTTATGTGTTTGTCTTCGTCCGACATGCAGGCACCTGGGTGATCGATTCATAGATCGCGCGCGCCTCTTTCCGGCAGACGTGCATCATGTAATTGACGTTCGTAGGCGAGGTGTTCATCGCCCGGGCAATGGAAGCGGTGTCTTCTCCCTCGAGGTAATAACGGCGCAGCACTTCGCGACAACGCGCGCCGAGGCGCGCGAGCGTCGAAGCGACGACAAGGTTGAGGGCCAGGCCGTCGAACACGTCTTCACTGACGACGTCGGGCGCATCGCCTTCCGGCTCCGCGAAGACGCGATCCTCCGAACGCCGTGAACGCCAGTAGTTCCGGGACGCGTTACAGATGGCGCCGATCAGATAGGCGCGGAGATCCGAGTGAACGGTTCGCGGTCGAATCAGGTAGTTGATGAAGACGTCGTGGACAAGAGCCTCGGCGTCGGCATGTGGGATCCCGAACTTACGCATGGCCACCCGCCGCAGGAACGGGCCGTGCTCGACATAGATCTCATCGGAGGAACGCTCCTTCGATAGACGCGAGACGCCGGCGCCACTCGACGATCGGTTGCGCGGCGCGTCAACGGGATCTTTCTCCATAAGTCCGGCCGAAGAAAGCCAGACTAAGGGATTGCGTAGATGGCCGCAACCCGATCGCTGGAGCTCAGTGCATTACCGAGTGGACCGCCGCCGTCCCGGCGGCTGGGGCGGCGTCGTCTCGACGCCCGCCCGTGAGCGGCGAGACGCCGCTCACCCAGCCGGCGAGACGCCGGCGGTCCGCTGGTCTCCTGTCACCCCTTCGGCACTCTGACCGTGTACGTCGCGATCTGCTCGCTGCGCGTGCCGTTTACTCCGGAGAGCACGACCTGATATTCGCCCGGTGTCAGAAACGAGCGCGGGACGAGGATCGCGAAGGTGTCGTTGTCGCGGGGCTGCAGGCCGGTCTGGGTCCAGAGCGTCTTTACGTTGGCGTCGACGATGTCCAAGCGGTATTGCGGAAAGCGTGCGGCGTTGATGATCGTCGCGACGAGAAGGTACGAGTCTCCGGCGACGGAGAGGATCGTGGCATGCTCGCCTCCGCGGTTGCCGTCGGGCAGCAGGAGCTGCTCGCTCGCCATCACGTGCGGGACGGAGAGCTCATGGCTCATCCGCCGCGCTTTCGCTTCCGCCTGCCAGTACAGGCCGGCGAAGACGAGCGCGATCGCGGCGGCGATGGCTGTCCAGACGTGACGGAAGCGCACGACCGGCGCGAGCGTCGTCTCTTCCGGTTCGAAGGGCTCCGTGACGGTGCGCGCCAGCTCGGGGTAGCAGACCATGAGCTCGCGCACGCGCTGCTCTTCTGCGCCCGACAGTTCGCCGCGCGTGTAGGCGAGCATCTCGTCGAAGGTCGGCGGCTCGCCGAGCTTGCGGCGATCGCCTTCGTTCATCTCTCCGATGAGGTCTTGCAGTTCCGCTTTTCTGAAACCCGATTCGTTGCTCATTGATCGCCTCCCAGCCGCTCGCGCAGATATTTTTTTGCGTCGCGCAGCCGTGACTTCACCGCGTCGATGCTGATCCGCAGAATCGTCGCGATCTCGGTGTACTTGAATCCCTGAACCCAGAGCCGCAGACACTCGCGTTGCCCGGGCGAAAGCTCGGCGACGGCCTGCCGCAGCTTCGTTTTCCGTAACTCGTCCTGCTGGCGCTCGGCGTAATCCGGCTCTTCGGCAGCGGGCGGCTCGTACGAAAAGTCGGGATCGTCGATCTCCACGAGGTCAACTTTTCGTTTCGCTGTGTTCCCGGCCCTCACCCAGTTGTAAAGAACGCGTCTTGCGGTCGTCTCAATAAAGGACCACTCGGCCTCGCCGCGATACTGATGAAAGCTTTCGAAGATCCGCTTGAACGTCTCCTGCGCCAAATCCTGCGCCTCGCCATCGGCCACGCCGTACGCGCGGAGGGAGCGGTAGACGCGCCCGTAGTGCTTCCGATACATCGCGTCAAATCGCGCGTCGTGCTCGCCCGGAATCATCGTCATCGTCGCCCGTCTTCGCGAACCGCGTATCTTATGGGAGGCTTGAAGAAACTCTCGCTCATCGTCATCGCTTTTTGCAGCGTTGCTACTGCTTGCAACAGGGAAGACACGCAATCGCGCGAAGTGTGGCCCCGCACGGTCGAGCCGCGGCTGAGCGCCGGCGTCGCATGGCGCCCTTGCCGGAAGGTTCTGCGCGCCGGTCACATCGTCGAAGAAGCGCAGTGCAGCGAGGAAAGCGCTCCGCCCTCCGGCTATTGCGACGACATCGTCACGACGCACGAGGAGGCGCTGCGCATCCTTTCTCTGCAGCCCGCCTGCACCGACGCCGCCATCGCCGCGCTCGAGCGGTTTGCGCGCACCGACGCCGGCGCGATGAGCGACGTCGCCGCCGCCTACACGATCCGCGCGCAGCGCGAGGATCGAACCTCCGATTTTCTGCGCGCCTTCGAAGCGGCGGATCAGGCCGTGGTCGCCGCGCCGGAGCTTCCTGCCGCGCGCTTCAATCGCGCGCTGATCCAGGAGGCTCTCGGCTTTTCCGCCGCGGCGATGGCGTCGTGGGACGAAGTGCGCAAGGACGCGAGTCCGGCCTGGGCCGCCGAGGCGAGCGAACATCGCACACGACTCGCGCACGCGCGGACGCAGGACGCGATGACGCAATGGCGAGTCAGCGAGAAGAGGCTTCCGGCATCGCTTCGCGCGAAGAATCGCGCCGAGGTCGCGAAATGGATCGCGCCGTTCCCTTCGCGTGCGGAACGCTATCTGGAGGAGGAGCTTCTCCCGCGATGGGCCAAATCGCCATCGCCGGAAAGGTTGCAAGATGCGCAGCTCTTCGCCGAGGAATGGTCCCGGCTCACGGGCGATCGCTTCGCGCTGGCCGTCGTCGCGACGATCACGCGCTCGCCGAAGAACAACGATGCCTTGCGCAAAGGACTTCTCGCCTTCCGCGACGCGCGGCTCGCCGACCAGGCGATCGAGCCGGACAAGGCCGTCGCATCGTACGCCGCTGCCGTGCAAGGACTGACGCGCGGCGAGAGTCCGCTGCGCCTCCTCGCGGAGATCGGCCTCGCCGTTCAGACGTCCTACGGACCCGAGCCCGACGCACTGGCGCGTGGACTGGACGCACTCGATCACGCCGAGGAGGTCGCGCGCGCGTCCGATTACGCGAGCGTGCTGGCCCGCATCGCCGCGACGCGCGCTTTCTTCCTCGAGTTCCAGGGACGCTTCGTCGAGGCGCTCACTGAGCTCGATACCGCGCAACGTCAATACACGCGAATGCGGGACGAGGGAGGCGTGGCCGCGGTGCGCGGCAATCGCAGCACGGTGCTCGTCGCGGTGGGTCAACCGGAGCGCGCCTGGAGCGAGGCCTGGCAGGCGATGCGCTCGCTGCCGTACCTTGTCGATCTGCAAGCGCGCCATCGCCTCCTCGGCGAGACCGCGGGCGCCGCCCTCGCGCTCGATCATCCGCGCATCGCTCTCCTCTATCAGGACGTTGCGCTGCGCCTGATTCACAGCGACATCGCCAGCACACCACCCGAAAATCTCCGCCGCATCGGCTGGCTTCAGAAGAATCTCTCCGTCGCGCTGCGCCACCGCGCGGCGATCGAGTTGCGGTTGCATCACGACGCGCGCGCATCGAGCGACCTCGACGAGGCGATTCGCCTCGCCGGGAGAGAAAGCGATGCGAACCTCCGTCGCCTGATGAATGCGCGCAGCGAGGAAGTTCGAGGGCAGGAGCTTCTCAGCACCGATCCGCCTCGGGCCGCCGAAGCGTTCACTCGCGCCCTCGGGCTCGCGGCCGTCGACGAGTACCACACCTTTCGGGCCGCCCTGCTCGCGCAACGGGCCGATGCACGGAGACGCGCCGGCCGCCGCGCCGATGCCGAGTCCGACTTGAAGGCCGCGCTGGCCGAATTGCGCACCGAGGAAAAGCTCGTCCTCGAACATCGCATCCGAGGCGGCGGCGAAGACATCTGGAGCTCCTATTTCTCGCGCGCGCAGGAAACCTACCGGCTCCTGATCCGGCAACTGATCGAAGAGCATCGGGCGGAAGAAGCTTTTGCGTACGCGGAAAAGGCGCGTGCGTTCGAGCCGCTCGATCTCATTCGACGGCTCGACACGCTGCCGCCGGCGTTCCGCCGTTTGTATGACGAGCACCAGGCGATGGATCTCGCGCGCATGCGCGCCGCGCTTCCGCCCGGCACCTTCGTGATCGAGTACTGCATCCTCGAGGATCGCATTTACACTTGGATCCTTTCGCGCGATGCGTTCACGGTCCTCACGCAGAACGTGCGCCGCGAGGACGTCAATCGCTGGACGGAGGCATTGCAAAACGCGGCGAGGAAGCGACAGGCATCGGCATTCGAAGATGGCTTGCTCGCTCCCTATGACGCGCTCATCACGCGGCCGCTGGCGGCCATCCGCAAGATGCCATACGGCGCGAGACCGGAGCGACTCGTCTTCGTTCCCGATGGTGCCATGCACGGTCTGCCGTTCTCGGCACTGCGCGATCCGGTGACGCGGCGATTCCTTTTGCAGGAAGCTCCTGTAGAGATCGCCGCAAGCACCGCCTTGTACCTTTTTTCCCTCTTTCAGGATCAGGCACTCGCCAAAATTGCGAATCCATCCATTTTCCTTGTAGGCGATCCCCTATTCAACGATCGCCTGCCGCTCGCGCGAGGGCTCAGCCGCCTTCCCTTTGCGCGAACGGAAGTCGAACGAATTCGCGACCTTTATGCGCCTCACGCGGAAATGCGCATCGACGCCGAGGCCACGGCGACGGAGTTCTTGCGCGCGGCACGTGAGAACACGATCCTGCACATCGCCGCGCATGGCATTGTGAATGCCCAGGCGCCGTCGCGCTCGCTCTTGCTTCTGGCCCCGTCGCCCACACAAAACGGAGTACTGGACGCGGAAGAGCTCCTTACACAATTGAAACTCGATCGAACGAAGCTCGTCGTGCTCTCGACCTGCAGCAGCGCGGGCGGGCTTCCCGTCGGTCCCGAAGGTGCGGCGCCGCTGGTGCGGCCGCTGATCGCCGCGGGGGTTCCGGCCGTCATTGGCAGCCTATGGGACGTGCAAGACGCCACAGCGGAGGAGTTACTGGTGTCTTTCCATCGTCACTATCGGCAGGGCAGCGACGCGGCGGTTGCGATGCAAACCGCACAACTCGAACTGCTCCGGAACAAGAACCCCGGCCTTCGGTCGGTCTTCGCATGGGCTCCGTTTCAGGTGATCGGTCATGCATCGTCACCCTACGCGCCCTTGCACCATAACTAAGGAGAACCACCCGTGAGTTTCATTCTGAGAATTCTCTTCAGCGGCCTCATTGCGTTCATTCCCAGCGAGGATGGACACGAGGTCACCGCACTTCTGCTCAATGTCGACCACAACTATCACATGTCCGACGGCACCTCGCTCACGCACCACATGCCGCTCCTGCTGGCGCGCGCCGGCGATTGCAGCGGCGACTGCCCCAAGCGTGACGAAGACGTCGCCCAGTTTCTCTTCGCCGATCAGACGCTCTCTACCGCACAGGATTCGCTCGAAGCAGCGGTGTCCGGCGGCGGCGCCTGGAAATTGGCGAGCTCCGATCTCTCGCTGGCGAAAGGCAGTCCGACCGATCCCGATCTCCCCTCGCTCGTTCTGCGCGACAACGTACGCACGACCGTGAACGGTGAGCCGGAGATCATTCCGACGTCGTCCACCGAGCGCCAGGATTACAGCTGGATCGCAAAGCTCTCGGACATCTGCGATGGCTGCACGTTCGATGCGTCGCTCATCGGCTCCAATCCACCCGAGGGTCTCGTCGCCGCCCGCCTGCACCTGCGCAGTGGCGATCTCTTCACGTACTCCATCGCCCGCATCGGAAGCGACGTCACACCGGTCCATTTCAAGCGGCTCGACGGAACGGGGAGCGATTCGCCTTACACGCAGGCCGTAGCGACTTGGGTCGCTGCCGACATCGCGATCTCCGGAAGCAGCGTGGAGATCTCCGAGGAATCGTTCGGCGGCGATCCCGGCCGCACGATGACGCTCTCGCCGGACACGAACGGAAAAGTGGAAATGGCCATACTGAACCTTCCGCCGTTCGTCCCCCCTTCGTCAGCGAACAATGACGCGCCACAGGTCGGCAAGCATTTCGAAATCTATTACGACCTGACGGAAGAGCCGCCCGCCGCCGAAACGCGTCTGGTTCCGATCGCCGGCGCCGCCGCCGGTACCGACTCCTATCCCCAGGTCGACTGGCACACGATCCATCCGCAGACCGCTGTCTGGTCGGATCTCCTGAACGGACTCCGCATGGAGATCGGCCGATCGCTGTACGACCGGATCCTCTGTCCGCCGATCCGCAATCAATGAAGTCGGGAATGGTTCGCCGCCCTGTGAGGTGAACGGGCGGCGAACCATTTCCCTTCACCCTAATTGCGAAAAGGAGGTTCAGGATGCGCAGGATTGGAATGGCGTTATTGATCATCTTCATGGCCGGCTCTTGTGAGCCCGATCGCCTGGTGTCGCCGTCGCCGCCCTCTGTACACAACGATGATCGCGTCAAGGCGGCGAAACTGTTCACGGAGCGCTACGCGCACTCGCGGCTGTCGGCCTGGAACATTCGCGGCAGCGCCGGCGGCGGCGATTGCGCGGTGTTGTTCGTCGAGACACCGATCGTCCTCGAGGACTCCATGATCGAGTCGATGCATTACGGCGCCGGCGCCTATGACGTATACCGCGGCGGAGTACAGCAATTCTCGCGCGACCGCGCTTTTCGCGGAGTCGCCTACAAAGACGGCTCCGGCCGTCTCTGGACGTATGGCGCATTGACACAGAGCGAAGCGGAGGGCCTCGCCAAGTGTCAATGATCATGTGGACATCATTGCGCGCGAGCGCCGCTGCAGACCGACAACGGCATCATCTTCGAGCGTCCCTCGAACTGGAGCTGCGTCGCATGGCGGAGGTCGGGATCGCGATGCTTCTGAACCCACGCGAGCACGCGCTCCTCGACGAACGCCGACAGCGTCTCGACCGTGACGAATCCGCGCGAATCGGTCGTGGCGCCGCAGCGCAAGCCATCGATGACCGCCGCCGTGAAGACGCCATTGCCGCGCACGTCGTCGTCATACGCGTATTCGCCGGTCGTCGCGGCCGAAAACACCACCTGCCCGCTGACGTCGCCCATGACGCTGCGCAGCGTACCGGCCGCCGATCGCGGATCGGGACCGCCCGTGCGGCCCGTGGTGAGATTCTGGCGGCAGGCGTCGAGAAGGATCAGCGAGCGCGGCACGCCGGCGCGCGTGATGATGTCGCGCACCGTGGACTCGGCGATCGTCGTCTCGCGATGATGCAGCAGCGAATGCGCGGTGAGCAGATACTGCGTTCCCCCTTCGCTGATGCCGTGCGTCGCGAACGACACGATCAGGATTCCGTTCGTCCCGACGGCGCGTGATTGGGTCTCGAGAATCGTGAGGATGTCGGATTGCCCGGCCTCACGCACCGCCGCGCCGGCGGCGATCAGGGCATCGAGGTTCTGCCGCGAGCGCGGTTTCTGCGGCTCGCCGGAGAGCGCGAGAATCACGCGCTCGGGCGGAACGAGATGCGTACTGCCGTCCACCGCCAGTACATAAGCGAGGTCGATGGCGTCATCGACCGCGAATGGAACTTCGGTCAATGTCGCGTCATATGTGAAATCACGGATGCCGACGAAGACGGCCGCCGATTCCATCGGCTGCACCGCGCCGCGCCCCGGATCGCGCATTGGTCGCCTCACGCCGGCAATCGCCGTGCGATCGGCTAGAAACAGCACTGCCATCAAAATGCATGGAACGTTTCTCACTTGCGAATCTCCTCGCCGATGCAAGACACAATTCCTTGCGAAACGTGTCTTGAGCGCGCAGGAGAAATCCCCATTCGCCTCTCACTCGTTTCCATCGTTCTCTTTGCAGCGCTCACGGTCAACGCGCAGCCGGCGGGTCGCCGCAGAGCGGTGCTCGTCGGGATCAACGACTACACCGCTTCACGCCTCGGCGCACGAAAGTCCGCCGGCGCGCCGTCGCGCGACTGGCCGAACCTCACCGGCGCCGTCAATGACGTTCAAGCCTTTACGGAGATGCTCGTTCTGCTCTACGGCTTCGAACGCGCGGACATCGTCACGCTCACAGATCAGGCGGCGACGCGCACGGCGATTCTGCAAGCAATCGAGCAACGCCTCGTGCAGCCGGCGGCGCCGGGTGACGTTTTGTTTTTCTATTACGCCGGCCACGGATCGCAGGTCCGCAACTCGCTCTCCAATGAGCCCGATGCACTCGACGAATCGCTCGTGCCGGCCGACTCGCGCGCGGGCGCGCGCGACATCCGCGACAAGGAGCTGCGCGGGCTGTTCAATCGCGTGCTCGATCGCGGCGCACGACTGACGATCCTGCTCGACAACTGCCACAGCGGATCGGGCGCGCGCGGTCTAGCAACCGGAGCGCGGCCGCGCGGCGTGAGTCCCGACCTTCGCGACGTCGCCGACGGCGCGGATCACGGTCCGCGACCGGAGAATCGCGGCGCGCTCGTGCTCTCGGCGTCGCAGGATTTCGATCTCGCCTGGGAAACGCACGACGAATTGGGCGTTTTTCACGGCGCATTTTCCTGGGCCTGGATCCGCGCGTTGCGCGATTCCTCGTCCGGCGAGCCGGCGTTCGAGACGTTTCTACGCGCTGCCGCACGACTGCGCGCGGAGACGCCGTTTCAGGAGCCCGTGCTCGCCGGCAATGCCGAAGCGCGCCTCAATCCCTTCCTCGGCGTTCGTGTCGATCGCCGCGCCGATCGCACCGTCGTCGCAGTCGAAAAGCTGCGCAACGATGGCAGCGTCGCACTTCAAGGAGGATGGGCCAACGGGCTCTCGATCGGCAGCGAGCTGCAGATCATGAGCGAAGGACGCGCGACGGCACGCCTCACCATCACCGCGCTGCGCGGACTCGGCCAGAGCGACGCGCGCATGCAGGCCGCGAGTCGCGCCCTGCCACAGGATCTCAAACCGGGCGCGCTGCTGGAAGTCGTCGGCTGGGCCGCGCCTCCGGCCCGCCCACTCCGCGTCTGGATGCCGCGCGCGACGATGAACGTCAACCAGTTGACGAAGGTCGCGCGCTCTCTCGCCGTCGAAGCAGCTCGACGCAATGTGCGCTGGATCCACGATCCGATCGCCAACACGCCGGCGTTCCTCCTGCGCCGCACAAACAGCGATTGGGAGCTTCTCGGGCATGGCGGCCGCGTCGAGCATTTCGCGACCGACGCTGCCGCAATCGCCGCCGTCGCCAGAATCCCCGCCGGCTCGTCACTCTTCGTGCAGTTCGCCGCGCCTTCCGCGTTACTCGACACGATCTCCATCGGTCCGGGAACCGATCGCGAGGACATCGAGTCCGTGGAGCGCGCGCAGGACGCGGACTACATCCTCGCCGGCCGCTATCACGCGAATCGCATCGCGTACGCATGGCTGCGTCCCTCGGTCCAGAGCTCGGATCGGAGAAAGACCGGCCTTCCGCTGCGCTCACGCTGGTTCGAGGATGACGATCGCGGATTGAATCTGCGCGACGCACTGCTCCGTCTTCGCAGAATTCAAGCCTGGCATTTTCTCGATTCCCCTCCCGATGCGAGAGCCGCATACCGCCTCGGCATCCGCCGCACGCGCGACGGTGAGCTGGTGAAGGATGCCGTCGTCATCGGCGACGAACAGTACGAGCTCGTCCTCCGCGCCGCGGCCACGCCACTGGCCCGCGCACCGCAGCGCTACATGTACGTCTTCACGATCGACAGCTTCGGCAAAAGCGTTCTGCTGTTTCCGGCGAGCGGTTCTGTCGAAAACCGCTTCCCGCTCACGATGCCTCCGCCCCCCGAGATCCGCCTCGGCAACGCCGGCTCGTTCGAGATCGCTCCACCATTCGGCGTCGACACGTACTTTCTTCTCACGACTGATGAACCCCTTCCCAATCCGTGGGTCCTCGAATGGGACGGCATCCGCACGCGCGCCGCCACCACCATGACCCCGCTCGAACAACTCCTCGCCCTCACCGGCTCCGCGACCCGCTCGAGCCCGATGCTCACGCCATCGAACTGGTCGCTCGAGAAGGTCGTGTTCGAGTCGGTGCCTGCGCGTGTGAGGAAGTGATCGACGCGCGCCGGAGCGACGGACTCAAATCTCTCTCTATCCACCGCGCGTTCCCACGCCTTGGACCACCCGCACGTCCAACCAGCCTTGGGCAACCCACGCCGCCGGCCGTGCCGGCCGCCACAAAGTTCCAAACAGCGTGTCTTCCTGAGTGACCTTCTCCCCGCTGGGGTTTCGTCGCAAGCCTGCACTCGCACTCCTTGCACTCACAAACGCGACTCCGCGGCGGAGAAGGTCATTCCCTCGGGAGGATCGATGGCCCAATACAAATACCCGCAGAACCTCAATCAATCGACCAGCGCCGCCTTCGACACGCGTTATGCGCCCGGAACCAAAGTTGAGAATCCGGGCATCTATCGATGCGCCGGTTGCGGCCACGAGATCATCGTCAACAAAGGCCTGACCCTTCCCGCGCAGAACCATCATCCGCACACGCGCGGCGAGGGAAAGCTCGAATGGCAATTGTTGGTCTTTGCGCAGACCAAGAGTTGAGGCGTGAAGCGCTGGGCTCTACTCTGGATCCTCTGTGCGCTCGCGGCGAGCGCACAGAGCGCCGCTGGGCCGGCCTTCGATCGCCGGCAATCCGCGGCACTCTTCGTCGGCGTTCAACAATTCACGCAGGATCCGGGCATGGCCGAGGTGCGCTATGCCGTCGATGACGCCATCGACCTCGCCTACGTGCTCGCACTCGATCCCCGCGTCGGCCTCGTCACGCCGCGCGCCGTCATCCTCGCCTTGTCCGGCAAAGCGCTCAAAGCAGAGTCGCGACAACGGCTGATCCAACTCCTCGAGGCAGGTGCCACCGTCGCGCCGGCGACGCGCGACGACGTGCTCACACTCCTGCAGCGTCAAGCCGAGCGCGCCGGCAAAGACGGCATGCTCATCGTCGCCATCGCCAGTCACGGATTCAGCCGGAAAGGCGTGCCCTACGTTCTGACCTCCACGTCCCTAGGACAGGAGCCGCAGACCGCGCTGGCCACCGCCACCGTGCTCGACATCGCGTCCCAGTCGAGAGCCGAACGCGCGCTCGTTCTTCTCGACGCCTGCCGCGATCAGGACTCTTCTCCGCGCGCGCGCGCCGCCACGTCACTGCCGCTTGCCGCCACGCCTCTTCTCGAAGGGATGACCCACTCCGACGGTCACGTGATCCTTTTTGCCGCCGCTCCGGGCAAGTACTCGTACGACGATCTCGATCGTCAGAATGGCGTTTTCACGTCTGCGGTCATCGACGCGCTGCAGTGTAAAGCCGACTCTGATGGGCACGGACTCGTCACCGCCGAGACGCTTTCGCACTACGTCGACGATCGAGTTCGGTCGTGGGTCAACACTTATCACGACCCCTCGCTCGGTCAGGCGATCCAGGTCCGAATGGACGGAGGCGCGGGAGAAATCCCTCTGGCAATCTGTTCGAAGCAGAAGTGAAGAGCGGGTCAAAAACAGCGCAAACGCGAAACTATCCCTTGCATCCGCGACCTTCTTCCCCGACACTCGCGCAAACAAATTTCAGGGAGAACTAATGAACTTGCGGATCTCTGTGCTCGCTCTCGGTCTGTCTATGCTCCTCGTGACCCTCCCCTCGAATGCCCAACAAAAGTCGCTCCTCTTCGACGCCATGCACGCCCAGACGGCAGGCAATGCCGACTGGACTCTCGATGAAAACACCTGCGGTACCGCGCAGCGCCTTCCCACGCCCGATCAAACCGGCATCACGTCCGGGACTGCCGAGACCTACTGGTCCGGCGCGTTCTCGGCGATGGGCGTCGATCTGGTCAAGAAAGGCTTTCACGTCGAAAGTCTCCCCGTCGGGTCCCGCGTGACCTACGGCGACGGCACCAACGCCCAGGATCTCAGCAACTACAACGTCTACATCATCCCCGAGCCGAACATCCGCTTCACCGCGGCGGAGATCACGGCGATCCGCAATTTTGTGCAGAACGGCGGAGGTCTCTTCATGATCTCCGACCACGCCGGCGCCGATCGCAATAGCGACGGCTGGGACGCCGCCGAGATCTTCAACGATCTCATGGGATCGCCGAGTGTTTTCGGTCTCACTTTCAACGCGAACTCCGCCGACACCGTCCTCGGCTGGTTCGACGATCACCCGAACGGCAACTTCACCACCGACACGACCTCGCCGATCATCTACACCGGCGCGTTCGGCAATCCCTCATCGACTCGCGGCCTCGGTCTCTTCGGCTCGACGACAATGACGCTCAGCGGCAACGGCAAGGGCCACATCTGGCGCACGACGTCGACGCACGACACGTCCACCGGCGTCACGTTCGCCACGTCGACGTACGGCACCGGACGCATCGCCGCCGTCGGCGATTCTTCGACAGCGGAAGACGCCACCAACGGCTGCAGCCACACGACGTACCTCGGCTACAACGATCCGTCCTACGACAACGGCAAAATCATCGCGAATGCAGTGGCCTGGCTCGCAAACGGTACCGGTGGCGGCGGCGGAGACACGACGCCGCCCACTGTGTCGATCACTGCGCCGTCGAACGGCGCGACCATCAGCGGAACGACTTCCGTAACTGCAACCGCATCGGACAACGTCGGCGTCACGAAAGTCGAGTTCTATCTCGACGGCACGCTCAAGAGCACCGACACCTCGTCTCCGTATGCGTGGAGCTTCGACACGACGACGACCACGAACGGCACGCACTCCCTCACCGCGAAGGCCTACGACGCCGCGACCAACAACACCACCTCGACCGCGATCAGCGTCACGGTGAGCAATGCCACGGCGACGAACATCGGCGGCTGGACGGTGACGCAGGCCAATGCCACGGTCGTCTACACGATCCCCGCCGGAACGACGATTCCAGCGAATGGCTACGTGATCATCGCCCGCGACGCGACCAAGGCCGCGTTCCAGACGTTCTGGGGCGTCACGCTGGCGAGCAATGTCGTCTACCTGACGACGGCCGGTGCGTTCCCGCAGATCAACGGCAGCGAGAACTACACGCTCAAGAACTCGAGCGGCACGGTGATCGACGGCCCGACGATCTCGACTGCCTCCTCAGCGAATGAGGACCTCCGCCGCAACGATCCCTGCCTCGCCGCCGGAACGGCCTCGAGCTGGACCATCGGCGTCACCACCGCCGCCAATCCCGGCAGCGGCGCCGGCGCCGGCTGCGCGAAGGGCGTCGTCATCAACGAATTCTCCGATGCCGCCGGCACGAACAATTTCGTGTACGAGTTCATCGAGCTTCACAACGACAAGTAACGCGTTTCATGTGTGGCACAGACGACAGGCGTCTGTGCCACACGACCACACGCGAGGCATTCCATGTCATCCCGAGCGTCGAGCGAGGGACCTGGGGGACGGGCGGCACGATGATCGTGTTACGCGCCCCCACACGCCCAGGTCCCTCGCTCGACGCTCGGGATGACAACTTGCTCACGCCACCTACAACTGCCAGGGCCACTCGCCGTGCGAGGACGGCGGGGGTGGCGGCGGTGCTGCCGCGGCGCTGGTCTGTGCTGACGAAAAGAGTCCTGCGAAAATCCACACGAGAAAATCCATCGATCACCTCTCGCGTTCAATCTGCGTTCGCAAAGGCGATCGTGTGTTGCGGCGCAGTGACGCAAAGGGGTCGTTGCGCGGAACTAACTCAACGGCCGGGATTCAAGCGCAGCATCGAGACGCTCTTCGCGTAGACCTTCTCCTTCGTGAACGGCACCGTCCAGGACTCGCCTCGCTGAGCCATGCCGAGGAAGTCGTCGTAGTGCGGACTGAAGGGATTGCCGGATTGCCCGAGGGCGGCAGTGAGCGTGAACGAATCGGGATCGGACCAGTCGAGCACGAAGCGCATGCTGGGACCAACGCGCGAGCGGAACGCCTTCGTTCGGCCATCGTAGCTGTAGAAATTCGCGTTGATCGAGCCGGGATCGCCCATGCCCGGCAGCGGACCGCGATTGAGATGCAGCCACCAGTCGAGCACCTTCACGCGCGCCAGCGGATGCTCGATCACGAGCTTGCAGGCCTCGCCCCACGTGCGGCCGGCGGCGATCTCCTTCGCTTCGCGCATCGCGCGCTTCGAGATGTCGGCGCGCGTCTCGACTTGCGGCGTGCGGCGATCGTCGATCGCGGTATTCGACGTCAGCGCTTCGTCGAGCAGCACGCGGCCCGTGTCCCAGTCCTCGCCGAGGTCGTCTTCGAAAATCGCGCGCGGAAGACGGCGCCACCAGGCTTCGAAGAGCGTCGCTGCTTTGCTGTCCGCGCTCATGCGTCCATCCCACGCGTTCAACAGGTGCGCGTCCTCCGCTTCAGCCCCCGCGGCGGCGAGTGACTTCCAGCGCAGCGCCAGCGCGGAGACGACATCGAGCTGCAGCGCGTGCATCTGCGCCGGCGTGTGCGTCGACGGCAGCTGCGCGGCGAGGCGCGTGACCCGGTACGGATCGTAGAAACCGGGGATCGCGTACGGCCAGTTCTTCGGGACGATCTGATTGTTGGAGCTGGCGAGAAATCCCTGCGCCGGATTGAGCGCGTACGGCGTTTCGTCGAGCGCGCGATAGCCGCGCCACGCCGAGCGCGGATCGGAAGCAGATTGGCGGACGTACGTGTCGTAATCGCGGATCGGCACCGGCGCACCGAGCTGATAGCCGACGTTGCCGGCGCGATCGGAGTAGATCCAGTTCGCGTCGAGCGCGCCGAATCCCGTCACCGCGCGGCGAAACTCGTCGAACGTCGCCGCCTTCTGCAATCGCAACGCGGAGTCACTGATCCTCGCCGGCGCAAAGTCGAATCCCGCCCAGTGCAGCGACGTGTGATCGTCGATCATCACGCCGCGCGCCCCCTCGCGGACCTCGATGACCCGCGGCTTCGCGCCGCGAACGCGGATCTCTTCGCGAATCGCCGCGCCGGCCGCGTGATCGTCGTAGTAGTCGATGACATCGACCGATGCGACCGTGAACGAGTACGCGATGGCCTCGTTGTGTCCCATCACCACGAACGGCGCTCCGGCATACGTAGCGCCGACGACGTTCAGTCCTTCGTCCGAATGCAGACCGGCGAGATACCAGAGCCCCGGCGCCTGATCGATCGACAGATGCGGATCGGCCGCATGCAGCGCCGCGTGCGTCGCCGAATGCGACGGCGCCACGACCCACGAGTTCGACGCGTTGGTGATGCTCAGCTCGGGCACCGTCGACGGCGACCACGGATGTCCCGCATGCGCCAGCGCGCGCGCCGGCATCCCGAGCTTCTCGATGATTTTCTGGTAGCGCTGATCCTGATCCATCAGCTCGTGCGAAAACCACGTCTGATATCCGCTGACCGCCAGGCAGTCCTCGATCGTCCACTTCCGCGGCGTGAGCCGCAGGATCACGAACTCCGGCGGCAACACACTGGCCTGCGCGACCCAGGCGTTCACGCCATCGACGTATCGCTGCAACGCGGCACGCGCCGCGGGTGTGAGCTCGTTCGCGTTTGCCCGCCGCGCGAATCCGATGCGCCGCTGCCGCTCATCGACGTCGATCGCCACGGCTCCGAACACTTCCGACAACTCTCCGCGCGCCAAGCGCCGCACGAGCTCCATCTGGAAGAGGCGATCGGACGCGTGCAACCAGCCGATCGCGAAGAACGCATCGCCATCCGTCCTCGCCCAGATCTGCGGAATCCCCTTCGCATCGAACGCGATCTCCACCGGCGTACGAACCGCGGCGACGACCGTCCCCTCATGCCGCGCGATCGAACGCCGCAGATACAGAGGAACGCCAAACCAAACGATGATCGCCAGCAACAACAACACAAGCACGATCCGCGCGAAGAGTTTCATGAAGCCATTGTCGCCTGTCGCGCCGAGGAGCGTAGGCTCCTCACGCCGTCTCTCCTGCGATCCGCGAACTGCGATCTGCGATCTGCGATTCTCGTCCTAAAGAATCTCCGCCCCGTCCCCCACCCGGATCACGCCTGCCGTCACGATCTCGCCGTAGACACCGCCGCGCCAGCGAGTGCCGAGCGCCTCGCGAAGTCCCGCGTGCGCTTCCTCCATCTGCTCGCAGGGACGCGTTTCGTTGTAGATCCGCACCTCGACCGGGCCGATGCGCAGTGTGCGTCCGCGCGAGTCTTCGAGATCAAGACCGCGCAGCATGACGTTGGCGCGACGCGCGCTCGGATGCACGTCCGCGCCGACCTCCTCCTGCGCCTCGCGCCAGCGCGCTTCGTCGATGATCGTGACCTGGCGCTTGCCGCCCTGATTGGCGTTGCCCGCGAGACCACGCCCGGCAACCGCTTCCGCGAACAGCACCGGATCCATCGGCCCGCCCTTGAAGCGCTTGATCCAGATCGCGGCGACTTCACCGGGCATCGATGAGATCCGTGATCGCGCGAATGGATTCCGCGAATGCGTCCGCGCGCGCGCCGAGGAGCGCATCGCGGTTCGGATAATTGCCGGCCACCGCGATCGAATACACGCCCGCCGCGCGCGCCATGGCGATGTCCTCGGGACTATCGCCGACGTACACCGCGTCTTCCGCGCGGATGCGAAGACGATCGAGACAGAGCAGCAGTCCCTCCGGATGCGGCTTCTTCTCCTTCACGTCGCAACCAAACACGCACTCGTTGAGGTGCGCCGTAAGCCGATGCTCGTCGAGCTCGCGCGACACGCGCTCGCGACCGCCGCTGGTCACGATTCCGGTCGAGAGTCCGCGCGCGGTCAACGACTCCAGCAACTCACGCGCGCCGTCGATCAGCTCGACCGGCTCCTCGGCGAAGTGCGCCAGCCACCGAGCATCGGCATGACTCCACCGCTCTTCGGGAACACCGAGGGCGCGGAACGTGAGGTACCAGTTGGGAGAATACGTGCGCGCGTACGTCTCGCGATCGAACGCGATGCCCAGCTCCGCGAACATGCGCACGTAACAGCGATAGCTCGCCTCCGCCGTGTCGGCAAGCGTGCCGTCCCAGTCGAACAGGACCGCCTTCACCATCCAGTTATTCTAGACGGATGACGAGACGCGCCGTATCAAGAGTGATGCAACGCCGCGCTCTCCTCGCTCTCGCCGCTTCCGCGCTCCTGTTTGCTCCGACCGTCGCCTCCGCGGCGTGGACGATCGTCTTCGACACCAACAACGTTCAGGTACAAGTTGGCCGGACCACGGAAGTCGGCGTGCACATCGAATGGCGGAGCGGCTTCAGCTACTTCCCCTTCCCTCCCTCGACCTACACCAGCACCGATTCCAAAGTCGCGATCGTCAACGGCGACATCTCAACAACGACGGGACGAGGGATCGTCACCATCACCGCCCTCACTCCCGGCCTGGCCTTCGCTCGCCGCATCGGCGACAGCTGGGCCGTGATCGACACGCACCTCGCCATCGACGTCGTCTGCGGACCGCCGCAGCCGGTGCGTCTCGAGAACGACAAGCTTTGGACGAGAGTCGGCGAGCCAGTCACGCTGACCGCAATCGCCGACCGCATGCAGGACACACAGCTCCTCTGGTACTCGGGACGAATCGGCGATCGCTCCAAGCCCCTCGGACTCTCATCGGCACAGGTCACGTTCACCCCGACCGTCGCCGGCGAACAATGGGTCTGGGTCTCCGCCATCGGCGTCTGCACAAACACGAGCGCCGAAGCGCGCATCGAAGCGGTGACTCCACGCCGCCGCGCGGTGCGGTAGGCGCGGAGTGCGGAGGCAGCCTCCGCTTTCCATCACGTGCCTCGTACTACGCGCGTGAGTCCTCCGAGCACGCCGTTCCACTCGACGTGCATCGAGCGCCGCTCGTGATCGAATCCCGGCGCGTGATGGAAAGCGGTCGCCCATGCGACCGCACTCCGAAAAGGAACAAAGACGTGCCTCTCGACCGCCACAGGCAGAACCGCTAAGGTACATTCATGTCGCTTTCTGCCGCTGATATGCGGAGCGCATTTACTGCTCTCGCGAAAGAATTGGAGCGCGGACAACATCATGCGGAGATCGTGATCGTTGGAGGCGCGGCACTGGTTCTGCTTTTCGGCGCTCGCGAAAGTACGAAGGATGTCGACGCATACTTCGTGAGTCCGGATGCATCGGTGATTCGTGACGCGGTCGAGCGCGTGGCGCAACGTCTCGAGCTGCCGAACGATTGGCTCAACGATGGGGCCAAGGGTTACATGGTCGGGATCACGACTGGCGCCGTGGTCTTCGAGTCTCACTCCTTGATAATCCGTGTCGCGTCAACAGCGCAGTTGCTGGCGATGAAGCTTTCCGCTTGGCGCGACGCGATCGATCGCGAAGACGCCAGGTTGCTGTTAGCGCAAATGGCTGGGTCACCTGAAGAGGTCTGGGCAGCGGTCAAGGACTTCGTTCCGCCGCCTCAACTCAACAAGGCATCCTACGCATTCGAGGATCTTTGGGAGGCACGTGGACCTCACTGAACTCGTTGGAGCGATTCTTTCCGGCGACTTGCTGACCGCCAGGCAATGCGTGGCCGACGCCTATCGCGAGCAAGTGCAATGGGAGACTCTCGAGCGGCCGAATGCCATGAGCGATCGCGAGCTGTCGGTCGCCGCAGCCATCGTCGAGCTTCTTGCCTCGCGCGTTGACGCAACTCCGCCGCCATGGACAGCAACAGTGGGAGGATCGAGCGAGGTCGTCGTCCTCGACCCTGGTCTCGAACAGATGCCACGCTCATTTGCGCGCGCAAAAAGCGGCGGACCGGAACCGCTGCTTCGCCGCAATCTGATCGCGCTGCCCGATTTCCTCGCAGTCGCCTGAACGCTCCTAACCCTCCCCGCCTTTCGGCGGGGAGGTCATGAGCGAAGCGCAATCTACCAGAGCACGCGCATCGCGAGCTGGAACTGTCTCGGGTCTCCGACGCCGCTTTGCACGGTGCCGTCGAAGTTGAAGACGAGGCTGGTGACTTCGGGGCGGCGGAGGTTTTTGCTGTTGAAGATGTTGAAGGCGTCGATTGCCGGCTCGAGCGTCACGCCGCCGACGGCGAATTGTTTGGAGATGCGGAAGTCGAGCGAGGAGTACTGATTGTCCTTGCGGCCGAGGTTGCGGCGGGTGACGACGGCGTCGATAGCGCAGGTGCCATCGGGGCGATGCGTCGAGCAGCGGTCGGCCGGGGTGAAGGCGTCGAGGCCCGATGCGGTGATCGATTTCGGCTGCGCGGAGCGATACGAGTAGCGCAGATTGACGTCGAGGCCGTATGGCGCGTTCCAGAGCAGCCAGCTGTTCAAGCGATGACGCTGATCGCGATCCGAGTAGCTGTACTCGGCGTCGAGATCGGTCACCTTCGCATAGCGGAACGAGAACGGGTCGCGCTCGTTGTCGTCGTCCGACTTGTCCTTCGAATACGTGTAGAAAGCCTGGAACTGCATGTTGTGCGACGCGCGCTTCGTCACGCCGAGGGTGAGTCCCTGGTAGAGGCTCTTCGCCGTCGACTCGACGACCGTCAGCGCGCCGATGCCGTTCGTGCCGCCGGCGCCAAGGCCGCTGCTGAACGGACCGCAGGCGAACGAGCAGCTCGCGGGAGCATTGATGAGCAGCGGATCGTTGCCGTTGCGGAAGCGCGTGATGTGCGATCCCTTCGCGTAGTTGTACTTCACGAGGAACGCGTAATTTGGAATGAGCTCCTGCTCCCACGAGAGCGACATCGACGTCGTACGCGGGTTCTGGAAATCCTTGTCGAAGACGAAGACGTCCGGATGATCCGGCGCGCCGACGCAGGCGGCGGAGAGCTTGTTCGGATAGACGGGAAGACAGCCGTCGAAATTCACGGCGCTGCTGCGGAAGATCGTCTGTCCACGGCTGCCGTTCGTCGAGCGCGATGACGCAAGTGAAAGGCCGGGAATGCGGCCGTAGAAGATGCCGGCGTTTCCGCGCAGCACGCGCTTGCCGTCGCCGCCCGGGTTCCACGAGAAGCCGAAGCGCGGCTGCCACATGCTGTTGTCGGACGGGATCTCGCCGTTCGACGGGAACTCCACGCCCTGAACGGTTTTGCCGATAAACGGCGCGTAGAAGACCTCGCTCGCCGGCGTGATCGGATCGGGCTCCATTTCAGCGTCCCAGCGCAATCCGTACTGCACATTGAAGTCCGGCGTCACCTGCCAAGAGTCCTGAAGGAATGCGCCAGGCTCGTTCTGCGGAATGCTCTGCGTCCCCGCCTCTTCGACGGAAATGTTGCCGACGCCGGCCTGCTGCAGATAGAGCAGCACGTGATTGTTCGTGTGATGCGCCAGATCGTCGAGGAAGCCGGCCGTGGAATCGAAAATGTAGCGGCCGTTCGCGAACCCGAGGAACGTCTGGACCGAGTTCACGCGGTTGTACTCGACGCCAGCCTTGATCGAGTGCGCACCGCGCAGGTAGGAAACGTTGTTGATGAACTGCGTCCGCGTGTCGTAGTACTCGACGGGGATGAAGAACGGCATGCCGAAGCGATAGCTGCTGCCGAAGTCGAAGGCGGTGTCGGGGAGCGGCCGGTTCTGTCCGGTAATGAGCGGGCCGCTGTAAGGCCGCGGACGATTCTCTTTCGCGTACTGGAAGCGGAACTCATTGAGGAGATTGCTGCGGAACGTCGTGATCAGACTGCCGGTGGCGGCGTTCGAATCGTCTTTCTCAGTCGCGTTCGCGCTGGCGCCCCAGGAGTCGACGTCGAACGTCCCGTTCTTCTGTTCCGACCAGGTGTAGTTGTAGCGAAGGGTGACGAGGTTGCTGGCGGTTGCGTTCCAATCGGCTTTCGCGAGGAACACGCGCGCGTCGTTGGTGCGTTCGATCGGCGCGTTTTCATTCGGTGAGCCAAGCGAGGCGAACGCGGCGACGACCGCGGGCTCGATGCGCGTCGGGTCGGTCTGCTTCGTCGTGGTCGCCTTCTGGAAATCGAACGCGGTGAAGTAGAAGGCCTTGTCCTTGATGATCGGTCCGCCGAGGGTGAAGCCGGTCTGGTACTGCTCGGCGTCGAACTTCGGCGACTCCGAGCCGTCCGGATTCTTCGGATTCGAGCTGAGCGAGTCGTTCTTGAGAACGAAGTGCGCCGAACCGTTCATCTCGTTCGTGCCGGATTTCGTAATGACGTTGACGAAGCCCGACTGCGAGCGCCCGAACTCGGCGTTCGCGCCGTCGGCGACAACGACCATTTCCTTCACGGCGTCGAGATTGAACGTGAACGCCGGACGCTGTCCGCCGCGCTGTTCGCCGAAGAAGGGGTTGTTGAAGTCGGCACCGTCGACGGAGACGTTGTTGGAGATGCCTTTCTGTCCGTTGATCGACAGCTCATCGCCGTCGGGGCCCTGAACGATGGTCACGCCGGGCGTGAGCTTGGTCATCTCCAGGAAGTTGCGGCCGTTGTTCGGCAGCGACGACATCGCGTCTTCGTCGATGCGCGTCGCTCCCTCCGTGCGCGCCGTATCGATCAGAGGCGCCTCGGCGGTGACGACGAGCTCCTCCGACACCGCGGCCTGGTTCATCTTGATGTCGACGACTCGCGTCTGACCGACGCCGAGGTCGACTCCTTTGATGAGCTGCGGCGAGAAGCCGGCGAGGCTCGCTCGGACCTCGTAGGGACCGAGCGGCAACAGCACGCCGCGATAACGGCCGGCGGCGTCGGTAACGTTGACCAGCTCGAAGTTCGTGGCGGTGTTGTGCAACGTCACGGTGACGCCGGGCAACGCGGCATCGGTGGCATCGGTGACGGTGCCTTCAATGACACCGGTCGTGGCCTGGGACTGTGCGAAGGTGAGAAGAGGAAGGAAAACGAGAAGTGCTGCAAAAAACAACCGGAGGGCGGACGCGTGGCGCATGAAGCCTCCTTGCAAGAACACGTTGGACGTATTGCGTCAACGATAGCGGGAGGAAGGGTGGAGGTCAACGCGTTTCGGCGGGTGGGCGATGTAAAGAAAAACGTGCATGTGCCGATGATGGTGAACGGGGGACAGGTGACGGGGGACGCTTGCTTGACGAACAGGCGCAGCATGTGGCGCGTTCATGTCGGTCGATCGAAAGAGATTGCCGGCAGGATGCCGGCGGACCGGCAGGCTGGGAGCCTGCGCTCCCCGGCTTAGGGCGATGCAGGGAACGCTTGCCCAACCAGCAGGCGTCCCCCGTCTACCGTCCACTGTCTACCTTTTCAAATACTCCGAAATCACGGCCATGTCGCGAGCGCGCAACGCCGCGCACTCATTCACCTGCTCGGCGACGCGCGCAAGCTGGCGTTCGGCGCCTTCGATCTTGCGGGCTGCGAGGAACTCGCGGGTCTTTTCGACGCGCGCGGGCTCGCAGCCGTTGGCGATGCCGGCCATGGCCGGCGCAAAGGCGGGAGGGAGGCGTTTCATGATGGCGTCGAAGTTCGCGGTGGTCCAGGTGAACATCTCGTCGCGCTCTTCTGCCGTGTCCGCGCCGCCCCAGAGCAGGAAGAATTCGTTCGGACGCACGGCGCCGGTGAGCGAGTACTCGCGCGCCTTGTTCTTGAGCGCGGGATCGCGGAAACGACCGAGGCCGCCGAGGTAACGTGCGCGATCGTTCGGCACGGACGCGGTCTCGAAACGCTTGCGATACTCATCGAAGAGCGCAGCGTCGCCGTGCATCGCCGCGATCCCCACGACCGCGCTGGCGATCGTCGGATGCACAGCCGCCGGATTCTCCATGTACTTCGGGAACTGCTCGCGCACGAACTGCCAGACGCGCGGATCGTCGCCGGCGACGGCGAGCATGTTGAGCAGATCGGGCCGGAGAATCGTGATCGGATCGGCTTCGCCTTCCTTCGGCGTGAAGCCGACGCGGTCGAGCGCGGGTCCGAGCACGCGGCGAACATACGCGGCGAAGAGCGGGCGATTCTCCGGGCTGTCGAACGTGCTGCGGATGCCGCCCAGCGCGCCCATCACCTGACCGAGCACGCTCGGATCGGGATCGTTCGCGAAACGTCCGAGGAGATCGAGGTAGGCGTCGCCGTGCAGAACGCCGCTGCGGAACAGCGCGCCGGCGTTGCCGACGAATGCGAGCCGCTCATTCGCGGTGAGCACTTCCGGCGCGACGCTGGCGATCTTCGCCATCGCCTCGGGCGCCATCTGCCAGCGGTAATAGCCGGCGGCTTCGGCGTGCGGGAAGAGCCAGGAGTTGCCGATGCCCTCGATCTTCAGCGTCTTCGTCTGCTCGTCGAGCATGACCGCGGCGGTGCGCATGTTCGCGCCGGACGGATAGCGCATCGTCACCGGAATGCGCCACGCTTCCGCGGCGACGTTGCCGCTGTTCGAGAAGCGCGACTGCGTTAGCTTCACTTCGTTCGGACCGGTGATCTCGACCGTCACCAGCGGAACGCCCGGCTGATCGATGAAGGTCTGCAGCGCCGCCGACGTGCCTTCCGGCGCGTGTTTTCCGAGCGACGCGAAGAACTCCTCGGCGTTCGCATTGCCCCAGGCGTGCGCTTTCAGATGCGCGAGCACGCCTTCGCGGAACTTGTCCGGTCCGATCCATTTCTCGAACATCGTCAGGACGGCTTTGCCCTTGTTGTAGGCGATGCCGACGTTGCGCATCGCATCCTCGGGCGTGGAGTCGCGTTTGCGAATCGGATCCGTCGTCGCGCGCGAGTCGGTGCTCATCACCTGTTGAATGCCCTGCAGTTCCGCGGTCTCGCTGCCGAAGCCGGGATAGAGCTGCTGCGTGATCTTGTCGCCCATCCAATCAGCAAAGGATTCGTTGAGCCAGAGGTCGTCCCACCAGGCCATCGTGACGAGATCGCCGAACCACATGTGCGCGAGCTCGTGGGCGGTGATGCGGATCATGTTGCGGCGCTGCGACGGCGTGGCGTTCGTGGAATCGAGGAGAAGGACGGTGTCGCGATACGTGATCGCGCCGGGATTCTCCATCGCACCGGCCCAATACTCCGGCACGGCGATGAGGTCGAGCTTGTCGAACGGATACGGCCCGCCGAAATACTTCTCGAGCGCGGCGACGATGCCCGGCGTGACTTCGGCGGCGAGCTTCGAGAGCTTGCCCTGTCCCTTCGGCGCGACGATGCGGCCGGGACGGCCGAGTCCTTCGATCGGCGTGTAATCGAACTGCCCGATGGCCAGGGCGATGAGATACGAAGGCAGCGGCTTCGTTTTCGCGAAGTGAATCGTCTTCGTGTCGCCGTCTTTCGATTCCGATGCGACCGGCTGATTGGAGACCGCGTCGTAGATCGCCGGAATGTGGACCGTGACTTCGTAAGGGATCTTGAAGCCCGGCTCGTCGAAAGCCGGAAATGCGCGCCGCGCATCGATCGCTTCGAATTGCGTGAAGAGATACGGCTCGCCGTCTTTCGTCGTCATCTTGTACAGGCCGACGGCCTGACGATTGAACTTGTTCGCGAACTCGATGGCCAGCGTGTACTTGCCCGGCGCCAGCGGCTTCTTCGCGGTGACGAGCACGGTCGAGTCCTTGTCCGCCGCGTGCGTGACGTCGATCGCCGCACCCTTGGCGTTCGTGAGCTTCAGCGTGGAGATCTCGAGATCCTGCGCATGAAACCGAAACGCCTGCGTCGCCTTCTTCACCTCCAGCGCGATGGCGACGGAGCCGGTGTAGTCGTCCTTGCGCGGATCGGCGGTCAACGTCACGGACTGCGACGTCGGCACGACGTCTTTCCCGAGGCGCACGAGGTCCGCGGAGAGCGAACCGGCAAGAAGAACGAGCAGAGAGAGGACGAGCGGGCGAAACGATTTCATAGGCGGCAAAGAGTACACGACGCCGTTTGTGAATCGCGGTTACGAAGTGACGGCTAAAGAGATCGGTTTCACGCGGAGACGCTGAGACGGCGGAGAAAGGGCTGCTGCCAACCTCTCTCCGTGTCTCCGCGTCTCCGCGTGAAATCCTTGGTCCGCAGTCGCTACTCGATCAATCCGCGCTCCTTCAGCAGCGGCTCGACGCTGCGGGTCGCGGCCGCGGAAGGCGCGGTACATGGCGGCCGTCGTCCATCGGTGCCGCCGCGCGAGAGGATCATGTCGCGGAAGCGCTGGCCGTTCGCGCGGGTCATGCCGCCGTGCTCGTCGAACCAGTCGTAGGCGTCGTCGTCGAGCACCTCGCTCCAGAGGTAGGCGTAGTAGCCGGCCGAGTAGCCGCCGCCCCAGATGTGCGAGAAGTAGGTCGTGCGGTAGCGCGGCGGCACCTGCGGCATGTCGATCTTGAACTGCTTGAGCGCCGCCTTCTCGAACGTCGTCGACGTCCTGCAGCGGCGCGTCGGCCGGCAGCGTGTGCCAGGCCATGTCGAGCAGCGCGGCGGCGAGATACTCGGTCGTCGCGTAGCCCTGGTTGAACGTGCGCGACTTCTTGATCTTGTCGACCAGCGCCTGCGGCATCGGCGCGCCGGTCTGGTAGTGCTTCGCGTAGTTCGCGAACACCGTCGGCTCGAGCGCCCAGTGCTCGTTGAACTGCGACGGGAACTCGACGAAGTCGCGCGGCACGTTCGTGCCGGCGAGCGTCGGGTACTTCACGTTCGAGAACATGCCGTGCAGCGCGTGGCCGAACTCGTGGAACATCGTCGTCACGTCGTCGAAGGTGAGCAGCGCCGGCTGGCCGGCCGCCGGCTTCGGTGAAGTTGCGCGACGTTGAAGACGACCGGCTTCGTGCCGAGCAGTCTGCGACTGGTCGACGAAGCTGTCCATCCAGGCGCCGCCGCTCTTGTTGTCGCGCTTGAAGTAGTCGGCGTAGAAGAGCGCCAGCGGCTTGCCGTCGGCGTCGAAGACTTCGAACACGCGCACGTCGGGCTGATAGACCGGGAGGTCCTTGCGCTCCTTGAAGGTGAGTGCCGTAGAGCTTGTTGCGCGGCGTAGAAGACGCCGTCCTGCAGCACGTGGTCGAGCTCGAAGTACGGCTTGATCTGCGACTCGTCGAGGTCGTACTTGGCCTTGCGCACCTGCTCGGCGTAGAACTCCCAGTCCCACGGCGCGAGCTTGAAGCCGCCGTTCTGCGCGTCGATGAGCTGTCTGCATCTCGGCGGCCTCGGCGCGCGCCTTGGCGGTCGCGCGCCGGGACCATGTCGGTCAGCAGCTTGATCGCGGTCTCGGGCGTCTTCGCCATCTGATCGTCGAGCCGTACGCCGCGTAGGTCGGATAGCCGAGGAGCTTGGCGCGCTCGGCGCGGAGCTGGGCGAGGCGCTGGACGATCGCTGTGCGTGTCGTTCGCGCCGCCGTGATCGGCCGCGGCTGATCGAGGCGTTGAAGAGCCGCTCGCGCAGCGCGCGATTCTGCAGCGACGCTGAGCGCCGGCTGCTGCGTCGTGTTCTGCAGCGCGATGACCCACTTGCCGTCGAGCTTCGCGCTCCTTCGCCGCGTCGGCGGCGGCGGCGATGTCGCCGTCGCTCAGGCCGGCGAGCTCGGCCTTGTCGTCGACGACGATGCGCCGACTTGTCGGTGTCGCGCGAGGACTTGCTCGCGGAACTGCGTCGTGAGCTTCGACTCTTCCTGGTTGAGCGCGCGCAGCGTGGCCTTGTCGGCGTCGGAGAGCTGCGCGCCGGCGCGGACGAAGTTGAGGTAGGTAGCGCTCGACGAGGCACTTTCGACTCGGCATCGAGCCGAGGGTGTCGCGCGTGTCGTAGAGCGTCTTCACGCGCGCGAACAGCTTCGGGTTCAGGTAGATCGCGTCCTGGTGCGCGGCGAGCTTCGGCGCGACCTCGGCTTCGATCTTCTGCAGCGCGTCGTTCGTGTTCGACTGCGGTGAGGTCGAAGAAGACCTTCGCCGCGCGCGTCAGCAGCGCGCCCGAACGCTCCATCGCCACGATGGTGTTCGCGAACGTCGGCGCGGCCGGATCGTCGGCGATGCGCCTCGATCTCCGCGCGATGCTGCTTCATCCCTTCCTCGAAGGCCGGCAGGTAATGCTCGTCGCGGATGAGATCGAACCGCGGCGCCTGGTACTGCAGGGTGCTCACGGAGAAGAACGGATTGCTCGCGGTGGACACCGCGACAGGAGGTGTGGTCGTGCCCGGCACCACGGGCCCCTGCGTGGTACAGGCCGCCATGGGCAGAATCAACGCGAAAAGAGTGAGTTTTGCTTTCATATCGAGGCGTTCATAACACACTACGGAGCACGTGCAGTTCATCAGCGGCGTGGAGTTGGGACAAAACGCAAAACTAGGCCGGCACGGCCGGCTTCGCTCGAGGCCACAAGGCTATCCGCACGCGCGGGTGGTCCGAGAGTTCGTTCTCGACGCCGCTCGAGTAAGACTGCGCCGAAGCGAGCGAAGCGAGTGCGGTTCTGTGTAGTGCTGGCCGCCCTCGGCCGGCTCGCAGAACGAGGCAAGTTCCGTGCTGACGCTACGTTCGGCGCACGAGCCGACGACCGAGGGCGGTCGTCGCTACACAGAGGCGCCGAAGCCTGAGGCTTCTTATGCCTTGACCGCGTAGTCGTCGCCGTAGAACTTGCTGGTGATCGCCGTGTGGAACTCGATCGCTTTCACCGGCGGGTACTTCGGATTCGCGATGCAGGGCAGCACTTCGAGCATCTCGTCTTCCCAGACGTACACCGCCATCGGAAACGAGATGCGCGGCTCGAGGCGCGCGGCGGCGCCGCGCGGCTTGCTCACGCGGTGCGTCGTCGAGGGGAAGAGGTCGTTGCTGATGCGCTGCATGTAGTCGCCGGTGTTGAGGATGATCGAGCCCGGCGGCGCGGAGAGGCGGATCCATTTCATGTTGCGGCGATTGAGCACCTGCAGACCTTCGGTGCGCGGCGCGGGGAGGAAGGTGAAGAGGTCGACGTCTTCGTGTCCGAGAAGGCGCGCTGCGCCGGACTCGTCATCGTCGCGCGACATTGGCGGGTAGTAATTGAGGCGCAGACCAAAGTTCGTCGCGGTGAGCTGCCTGTCGTAGAGGTGCGGATCGCAGCCGAGGTATGCGAGGAGGCTCTGCATCACCGGATGGATCAGACGCTCTTGTGCGCGCACGAGCTCGCGAAAGAACGGCTCGTACTCGGGGAGCGGCCAGAATTCAGCGGCGTTGCTCTCGAATGCGCGGCGGCAGAACACCCAGCCCTCGACGAGATCGGGGTGCATGTTGCTGGTCTCTTTGATCGGGAAGTAACCCTGATTCACGGAGCCGTGCCGTTGCGCGCGAAAGCGCATCTTCTCCTCGAGCGACAGCCGCCCGAACATCTCCGCGACCTTCTCGTACGCTTCGTCGTACAGCGCCGGATCGATGCCGTGTCCCTCGAGGATCGCGAATCCGATCTCGCGCAGCGCGTCGCCGAGGTCCTTCGCGAACGTGGGACTGCGCAGATCGCACGTGCGGATCTGAAACTCGTCGTCGAACTCCTCGCCCGACGCCGGCTCGGCGAGGTGATAGGTCTGCTCCTTCGCCACGCCTTCGTAGCGGATGAAGTCCTGATTCGTGGCGTCGAGTTTCATGAGAGGCAGTTCGCGGATCGCAGTTCGCGGATCGCAGGCCCCACCCGGCAGTGGGGTTCTTCCTGCGATCCGCGATCTGCGATCTGCGGTCTTGCAGTTAGCATAATGCGATTCATGGCCGTTGCACTGGAAGGCGGATGCCGCGTCGTCGATCTCAAGGAAGGCGAGGCCGTACGCGAGGGCGCGTTGCGCGTCTGGTCCCACTTCGAGGCCGCGCTTTCGCTTCGCGTGTTGGAGCTCGACGGGGATGCGACGCTGCGCAACGAAACGCACGACGAGACGCTCTACGTTCTCGACGGCAGCGGGACCGCGAACGGCGTCGCCATCGCGCGCGACACGGCGATCGATCTTCCGCCGCGACAATCCCTCGCGCTGCGCGGTGCGATGACGCTCGTCAGCTCGCTCTGCCTCGCCGCGGAATCGCAAACGTCCCGAGCGCTTGCGATCGTGAGCCTCGACGACAAGCCGATGCAGCGCACCGGCGACCGTTGGTATCGCGAGCTGATCCAGGGAGAGACGACGCAGTTCGTCGGCGCGATCCCGCCCGGCCGCGCGCCCGATCATTTTCATCTTTACGAAGAAGTGATCTGCATCCTCGAAGGAACCGGCGCGATGTGGGCCGGCGATTCGTCGACGCCGATCGCCGCCGGCTCGTGCATTTTTCTTCCGCGCAAGCAGCGCCATTGCGTCGAGAACACCGGCACCTCCGACATGCGGCTCCTCGGCGTGTTCTACCCCTCGGGCAGCCCCGCGGTGCGCTACCCCGCTTCGTGACGCCGCCGGCTCCATCCGAACGCATACAGAATCGCGCCGGTCAACGACCAGAAGCCGAAGAGCGCGATCGTCGTCCGGTCACGCGCGAGTAACGCCAGCAGCACGGCCATCGCGATCATCGAGAGCACGCCCAACACGCGCTGCACGGTGAGCGCCCACGCATCGCCGGTGACGTTGAAGATCCCCGCACCGATGAGAATGCCGAGGAGCGCCGCATACGACTCGATCGTTCCGTGGAGGGCGGGCTTATAGCCCGCCGATTCTTTGGATGGGGAGGAAGCACGGGTCGCCCAACAGCGTCCCCCCCACCCAGAATCGGCGGGCTATAAGCCCGCCCTCCTCGGCGCTCGCATCGCGCGTCAACCTTCGGCGCGTTTCTTGATCGCGCGGAGCCACATCACGCGAATCAATGAGCTGCCGGGATAGATCACGCGCCAGTACATCGCGAAGCGGCGACGGGACGAATCGTCGTTGGCGTAGACGCGCGTGTCCGTCGAGACGAACGAGCCTCCGCGGCCGTTCGGTCGGACGAGAAAGTTCATCGCCGCGATGGCGAAGCCGGGCGGCAGTTGCCTGCGAAAGACGTCGGGCGTCACCGTGCGGTGCGGTCCGCTCGTGCTGCGCGGAGCAACGACGACCGTGCCGATCACGAGCTCGTGCAGCGGATCGTCGGCGAGGTAAATGAAACCGCTGTTCGTCGCGACGTCGAGCAGCGGCCGGGAGCTGCCAGCGTTCAGGATGCTCTCCGGCGCATTGCGTCCGCCTCGGCGGATCCACGTCAGGACGTGAAAGAGCGCGATCTCATCCGCGCGCACCTCGCGAATCGCCTGGTACACGCGCTCCGGCGAAGCCGCGATCTGCGTCGTGTGATGCTCGCTGAACTGCCAGCGCGGCATGAGCTCATCGAGATGTGTGACCGCCTCTTCCACGCGCTTCTCGCGCGCCGGCAACGCGAGTCCACCGATGACGATCAGAAGCCCGGCCGCGAAGGTCATCGCTCCGCGAGGGCGCGTTTGAATGCTCCGAAACCGCGCTGGCAGCAGAATCAGCACGATTCCCGTGAAGACCAACAGGAGTCCGATGTAGACGAGCCGGGATTCGTACATGAGCGCGGAATCATTCTGCGCTCATCTAGCACAGCAGTTTCAAGTCGCCGCGAGCTCCGCTACACGATCCTCGAGATTTGCCGCCGCGTATTCGAGGGCCTGGCGGATGTCCTCATCGTCGAGATCGGGATAGGCGCGACGCAGCTCTTCGCCCGTGCCAAACGTTGCGATCGCGAGCAGGACTCGTTTGACCGTGATTCGCAGTCCACGAATGCACGGTTGCCCGTTCATCTTTCCCGGCTCGACGGTGATTCGATCCAGCTTTGCCATGAGCAACTCCCGTCTGGTGAGTGATCGCAACGCTATTGTGCGCCGTTTGGAGTGCGATGGCATCGGCCACCGCTTTACTTCACGCGCCTCGAGCTACGCGCGTGCCCGAATTCTGCCGCGCGGCAGGAACAACGTGCCTCGGAGCGAGGCACGCGCCTGATTCCGGCCGCGCGATGGAAAGCGGCAGCGTTCGCTGCCGCACTCCACATTACACGGCCGCGGCCTGGAGATCCGGCTCCGTCGCCGTTTCGACGACGTCCTCGCGCTTGTGGGTGCGGGCGACGACGACGTAGATCGACGGGACGACGAGGAGCGTGAAGGCGGTGCCGATGATCATGCCGGTGACGAGCATGATGCCGATGCTGTTGCGGGCGCCGGCGCCGGGGCCGTGGGCGAAGACGAGCGGGAGGTGGCCGACGACGGTCGCCGCGGTGGTCATGAGGATCGGACGGAGACGCGTGCCGGCGGCCTCGATGACCGCGGAGAGTTTGTCTTTCCCCTCTTCCTGCAAGTGATTCGCGAACTGCGTGATGAGAATGCCGTTGCGGGAGACGAGTCCGACGAGCGTGATGAGACCGACCTGGCTGTAGATGTTGATCGACGTGAAGCCGAGGAACGAGAAGAGGAGCGAACCGGACAGCGCGAGCGGGACGGAGCCGGCGAGGATGATGAATGGATCGCGGAAGCTCTCGAACTGCGCGGCCAGCACGAGGTAGATGAGGATCGCCGAGAGCAGGAATGTCGGCAGGAAGCGGCTCCCCTCGGTGCGCAGCTGGCGCGATTCGCCGGCGTAGTCGAACGTGAATCCGCGCGGGAGGATCTTGCGCGCTTCGTCTTCGAGCATCTTCAGCGCGTCATCAAGCGAGACGCCGGGAGGGATGACGCCTTGGATGCGCACGGCGTTGAGCTGCTGGAAGCGCTTCAAATCGCGCGGGCCGGTCGACGTCTCCAGTGTCGCGAACGTCGAGAGCGGCACGAGCTTGCCGTTCGGGCCGGTGACGTACATGTCAGTGAGTTGATCCGCCGTCAAACGCTCGCTGCGCTTCACCTGCGGAATGACCTTGTAGCTGCGGCCCTGGATGCTGAAGCGATTCACGTAATTGCCGCCGAGGAGCGTGGAGAGATCGCGTCCCGCCTGGGCCATGTCGACGCCCTGCGAGCGCAGCTTGTCGCGATCGAAGACGACCTTGGCCTGCGGCTGGTCGAACTTCAGATCGGTGTCGGCGTACATGAACTTTCCGCTGGCGAACGCTTTCCCGACGAGCTGATTCGCGAACTCGGCGAGGCGCTCCGGTTCCGCGGTCGAGAGAATCGCGAAGTCGACCGGGAAGCCGCCGCCGCTGCCGGGGAGCGCGGGCGGGATGATCTGAATCGAGCGGATGCCGGGGATCGCCGCCGACTTCGTCGACGCCTCCACCTGGATCTCACCGATCGTTTTCTTCCGCTCGTCCCACGGCTTCGTGACCATGCCGCCGAAACCGCCGGTCGGCAGAATGACCTGGAACGTTCCTTCCGCTTCAGGGATGGAACGATAGACCTCGTCGACCTGCGTCGCGAAGAGCTTGGTCTGATCGATCGTCGAATTCGCGGCGGCCTGGATGATGCCGAAGATGAATCCCTGATCTTCCGTCGGCGCCAGTTCCTTCTGCGAGAACATGTAGAACGGCACGATGAGCGCGACCACGATCGCCCAGAACGTCAGCACCACCGGCCGATAACGCAACGTGCCGGTGAGCACGCGGGTATAGCGCTCGCGCAGCGCGTCGAAGCGCCGGTTGATCAGGCCGGCGAATCCGGCGTTGGCGTCTTTCGCGCGCAGCAGCTTCGAGCCCATCATCGGCGAGAGCGTCAGCGCCACGACGCCGGAGACGATCACCGCGCCGGCGAGCGTGAACGCGAACTCGCGGAAGAGCGAGCCGGTGAGGCCACCCTGAATCGCGATCGGCGTGTAGACCGTGGCCAGTGTGATGGTCATGGCGATGATCGGTCCGACGAGCTCGCGCGCCGCGTCTCGTGCCGCTTCGAACGGCGACTTGCCCATGTGCAGATGCCGCTCGATGTTCTCGACCATGACGATGGCGTCGTCGACGACGAGACCGACGGACAAGACGATCGCCAGCAGCGTCAGCAGGTTGATCGTGAAGCCGAACACCAGCATCAGGAACACGGCGCCCACGAGCGAGATCGGAATCGCGACGATCGGGATGATCACCGCGCGCACCGATCCCAGGAAGAGATAGATGACCAGGATGACGATCAGCAGCGTCTCGGTCAGCGTCTTGAGCACTTCCTCGATCGAGCTCTCGATGTAGAGCGTGGAGTCGTACGGAATCCCCGCCTTCATCCCCGCCGGGAGCTGCGCCTGAATGTCGGGCATCGCTTCGCGAACGCTCTTCATGACGTCGAGCGTGTTCGCGGTCGGCAGCGCCCAGATGCCGATGAACACGGCATCTGACCCCGTTGAACCGCACCTCGGCGTCATACGTCTCCGCGCCGAGGACGACGTCGGCGATGTCGCCGAGGCGGACGACGTTGCCGTTCTCCTCTTTGACGACGAGTTGCTTGAACTCGTCGACCGTCTTGAGGTCGGTATTGGCGACGAGGTTGACCGACGTCATCATCCCCCTCGTGCTGCCGAGCGCGGAGAGGTAGTTGTTCTGCGCTAGCGCGTCGCGCACGTGCGACGGCGCGATGTTCGAACGCGGCCATCTTCTCGGGCTTGAGCCAGACGCGCATGGCAAACATGCGCTCTCCGAAGATGTCGGCGCGCTGCACGCCGCTGATGGAGCTGAGCCGCGGCTGGACGACGCGCGTCAGATAGTCGGTGATCTGGTTCTGGTCGAGGTCCTTGGCCGCGAATCCGAGATAGGCCGCGGCGAACTGGTTGTCCGAGGTCTCCAGCTGAATGATCGGCGCCTCGGCCTCGGGCGGAAGCTGATTGCGCACCTGCGCGACCTTCGACTGGATCTGCGTCAGCGCGGCGTTGGTGTCGTAGTTCAGCTTGAGGTGCACGGTGATCGAGCTGACCCCCTGCGCACTCGACGACTCGAGGAAGTCGATGCCGTCGGCGCTGGCGATCACGCGCTCCAGCGGCGAGGTGATGAACCCGCGCACGAGGTCCGCATTCGCGCCGATGTACGCCGTCGTCACCGTGACGTTGGCCATGTCCGAGCGCGGAAACTGCCGCACGCTGAGCGAGCGGATCGCTTGCAGGCCCGCGATGAGAATCACGAGATTGACGACGGTCGCGAGAACCGGGCGTTTGACGAAGAGGTCGGTGATTTTCATGATCGCTCTCGCATGGTTCTCGGTTGTCCGTTGTCGGTTGTCTGCGCAGTGGCCCGAGGCCTCACAGACAACCGACAACGGACAACGGACAACATCGCTCTAACTATCCTCGGGTTTCGGCGCCGGGTTGTTCCCCGGCTGAATCTTGTTATTGACCACGACCGCCGCGCCGGGGCGCAGCTTGAAGACGCCCGACGTGACGACTTCCTCGCCTGCTTTCACGCCGGTGAGCACGGCCACCTGATCGCCGCGCGAGGCGCCCAGCTTGACGAACTGCTGGCGCACGCCGCGATAGCTCTTGCCGTCGGGACCAGCGACCTGCTCGACGATGAAGACTGAATCGCCGAACGGCGCGTAACTGATCGCCGAAGTCGGAAGCGTGATCACCGGCGCCTGCGTGCCGCGCGCGAGTTGCGCCTGCACGTACATCCCGGGCCGCAGCTTGAGATCGTGATTGTCGAAGATCGCCTGCACGCGCATGTTGCGCGTCGCTTCGTCAACGAGCGAATCGACCGCCGTGACCTTGCCGACCGCGGTTCCGGCAAAGCCGTCCGACGTCACGCGGACTTCGCGAGCGGCGCGGAGCGCGGCGACTTCCTGCTGCGGCACGTTGAACTGCACGTACACAGGCTGTAGAGCCTGCAACGACACGATCGGCGCGCCGCCGGCGAGGTACTGGCCGAGGTTCACCTGGCGGATGCCGGCGACTCCGGAGAACGGAGCGCGGATCGTCTTGCGGGCGATGGTGGCGTTGATCTCGCCGACGCGTGCCGCGGCCTGCTTCTGCTCCGCCGCGGTCTGATCGACGAGCTCCTGCGAAACGATGTCCTGCGCGCGAAGACCGCTGGCGCGCTGCAATTGCGCCCGGCTGAGATCGAGCTGCGCATTCGCCGCGACGAGCTGCGCCCGCTCCTGCTTCGCATCGAGCCGCACCAGCACGTCGCCTTTGTTGACGCGCGAGCCGGAGTCGAAGGAGATCGATTCGATGACGCCCGGCAGGTCGGCGCTCACGGTGACGCCATTCACGGCGACGACCGAACCGATCGCGTTCAGCGACGCATCCCAGCTCTCCTGTTTCGCCACCGTCGTCGTCACCGCCTCGGGTGGCGGCTGAAACGACCCATGCTGCGCCATCGCCTTCTTGATCTGCGCGTACTTCACGCCGCCCACGATCGCGATGAACGCGATGACGACGACCAACATCAGGAGCATCCGCTTACGCATACGTACGACCTCGTCAAAGTTGAGCGCGCAGGATAGCAAGGGAATGGGAGGGAAGGCGTGAACTCCACGTAACGTAGAGAGGGGATGTTCAAGAAGCCGCAGGCTTCAGCGTTTCTGTTTGGCGACGTGCACCCTCGGTCGTCGGTTCGCGCGCCAAAGGTAAGCCCTCGAGACGCACGTGCCTCGTTCTGCCAGCCGGCGGAGTGCGGCGGCCAGCGCCACAAAGAAGCACTCGCTTCGCTCGCAACACCGAGGACCGCGGTTCGCGCGGTCCTCGGCATCCTGAACCTCAGTAATCGTTTGCGCTAATGACGTCGGCTACAGGGCTGGTTACATTTCGTTGGATCAGCAGTCCGAACCAACCCATCATCCCCGCGATCGGAACATGGATCACCCCACGTGAGGATTTCCTTAACGCGATCCTTGTTGAGCGCTTCGTCACAAGCTTGGGGGTCGTTCAGCGCAACAACCACGAGCCCACCGCGAAACTGATCGAATAGCGCCGCGTAGCAGAATCCCAAGTGCGCATCAGAGTGAGTGGGGGCCGCCGCGTTGAGCGTGAAATCCGGGCCTGACGGTGAAGGAGTTCCTCCGAGGAAGACCCCCACAGACCACGTTACGGACTTGAGTACGAAATCGTCTGGCATCGCTTGCGTGAAGTATGCGATTCCGCCCCAGGGGAGTGAGTTTGCAAGAAGTGTCGACGTCTGCGTTTGTCCTGCTTTGTGACCGCTCAGAAACAGCGTCGGTGCAACGACCGTTTCTCCGAGCCATGAGCTGCCGTTGCACCAACCGATGCAGTGATCCTCGTCGCCGAAGCAGATCTTTGTGATGCCACAGCTTTGAAGGTGGTAGTCCGTTATGAAGCACTTGTCAACGTCGGGATCGCTAGCTGGCAGACGGCGATGACCGGTTATGTGGGACGCGCCATCGGGGCAATTCGAGGTGTATCGCGAGGACGACGGCACGCCGCCGGGAACGAGACGCTCTTTCTTCGGATCGATGCAGAACTTCACGCTGCGTGAATCGCTGTCGCATCCGTCACTATCTGATAAATCCCAAATGTGCGCCGGCCCACATTTGACGCTCTCACCTTCCGCGGTCATGGCTATCTGCAGGAGATGAGGTGGCAACGGGCCGCGGACACTGCATTTTGGTGCTGCGTCAAAGCCTAAGTCGGCAGTGAAGGGAACGCCCTTCATCCTGTCGCCGAGCGGAATGACCACGGTTCGCGTTGCGGACCCGGAAATTGGAGCCGAAGTAGCACCGCTGAGATTGCTTGTGGTTACTGCAGTGATATTGGGCGGGGACGGGCCAACTCCGGGAAGGACATGGGCAACTGCTTCGACGGCGACTGCGGACGGATATCTCGTGACGCACGCCGTTGAGCCAGATACGTACGAAACGACCATGCAGGCGTGCAGGTCATCAAGCGCCTGACCGCCGAGATTCTGAAGGCCAAGCGTTGTTAGGTCAACGGCTGGAAGGGCAACAGGTGACGAGCAGATCGCAGCTTCCGCTGCAGCTTTCGTCTTGACATCCGGACTCCAAAGGTCCGCCAGGCGCGTTGATGCGATAAGACCATCCGGATTGATGCCGATTGCGGAGATCTCGCTGAGGGATGGCCGCGGTGTCTTGCAGACGCTGGCTCGGACGTATTGGTCGATCTCAACCGGACGCGACGAAGAAGAAGAGAACGCGCGAAGCGCGAGCGCATCGCACGCCGGTTTGTGCGGTGAAATTGCTGCGGCGTTTCCGGCTAAGAGAGCAGCAGCGCAAAGTGAGGGTAGACCTAATGTAGCGTGTCTCCAATTCATGCATTCTTGTCGGCCATGCTCGTTGGTTGAAACGATTGGCAATGTCGCGGGAATGAGCACGACTCTCCGCTTAGGAGGACCGGAAGAAGCGGAATTCCCTACCCAAACGTCGTCGAACGGTACGAGCACATGAGTTTTCGGCATGGCCTGCCCCGCCGTTATGCAAGGTTGGGAGCGAGAAGGCGCGCCGGGCAGGAGCAGCGAGCCGGACGCCGCGCGTCCAACGAAGCCAAGAGTTGCGTGATGGGTGGGCTTTGGACGGAACAAAAAACGAGAGGCCGATCGAACGATGATGAGTGCAGGGACCTCAGTGCCCGGTCTTGAGGGCAGCATGCGCGTGGCACGGTAGATCTGGACTGGTGCAGCTCAAAAGCTGACACGATCGTCGCCTCAATCGCAGAGCTGTAACCCTACTTCTCGTAGCGAATTGTAGGCGATGACAGCGGCATGACCATGTGAGTCCTGTCGAACGACAGCACGCTTCACGAGCATAATTTCCCTTCCGGCCGTCAGAACCGTAGACGTTCCTATTGGAGGCTCGATCGGGAACGGTCGTGCGCGGCCAAGTCACCCCCGCAAATTCGAGGGCGTCGTTCCCAACTCCCTCTTGATGATCTTGCGCAGCGCCGTCGCGTCCTGATAGCCGACGCGTGCTGCTACGGCGTCGAGCGTCAGCGTGGTCGTCTCGAGGAGATGCACGGCTTCCATCACGCGACGGCGTTGCAGGAAGCGGATGGGGGATAGGCCGGTGGCGGCGGAGACACGTCGCGAGAGCGTCTTGGGGGAGACGGCGAGGGCGGAGGCGAGGGTGGTGATGGGGATCGGGTTCGCGAGGTTGGCGTCGATCCAGCGTTCGGCGGCGATGACGGTGGCGTCGACGTGGCGGATGTGCGAGGGGATCATGTAGCGCGCTTGCGAGGCGCGTTGGTCGATGAGCATGTAGCGCGAGCAGAGACGCGCGATCGTCGGGCCGAGGGTTGCGGTGATGAGGGCGAGGACGAGATCGAGTTGGGCGTAGGCGGAGCCGGCGGTGAGGAAGGCGCCGTCGCGGACGAGCATGCGCGACTCGTCGAGTTGGACGTCAGGATAGCGGTCGCGAAAGGTCTGGGCGAGCCACCAGGTCGTCGTGGCTCTGCGGCCGGTGAGCAGGCCGGCTTCGGCGAGGAGGAAGACCGCCGAGCACGACGCGGCGATGCGTTTGGCGATGCGGCGATCGCGTAGCACTTGCATCGCCGCGAGGGCGTCGTTCTTCCCGAAGCGTGTTGCGATCGCGCGCTCGGAAGTGAGGCCGAGGCCAGGTACGATCAGCCACTCCGCGTTGACCGCGCCGGCGAGTAGTTCGCGGAACGTGAAATCGACGTCGATGCGCAACGCTCCGCCGGTGCGAACGGTCTTGCGTTGGCCGATGACCGACCACTGCAGACCCTCGCCTCGGCGATCCCGTTCGCGAAAGGCTTGCGCCGTGCGCAGCGTGTCGAGCGTGATCGTGAGGCTCGAGTCCATGACGCCGTCGAGGGCGAGAATCAGGATCCGCTTCATTTGTCCATTTCAGCATGAATGTTGTCGAAAGCGACAGTTCCGCGCGAAGCCCGCAACGGCGACACTGCGCGTATGGCTGAATGGCACGACGATCCTCTCGACGACTTCACGCGCCGCGAGATCACGCTCGACGGCGTGAGCAAGGCGGTCTACACGGCCGGTCGCGGTCCGGCGGTGATCGTGATGGCGGAGATGCCGGGCATCAGTCCGCACGTGGCGCGCTTCGCGCGCTGGGTGCGCGATGCCGGATTCACGGTCTACATGCCGTCGCTCTTCGGCCGCGACGGCGCGGTGCCCAACGTCGAAGAAGGACTCGCGGTCATGCAACGCGCCTGCGTGAGCGCGGAGTTTCGGGCGATGGTGTCGAACGAGACGAGTCCCATCACGATCTGGCTGCGCGCACTGGCGCGCGTGGCGCACGAGGAGTGCGGCGGTCCGGGCGTCGGCGCGATCGGCATGTGCTTCACCGGCAACTTCGCGCTGACGATGATGCTCGAGCCGTCGATGCTGGCGCCGGTGCTGTCGCAGCCGTCGCTGCCACTCAACGATCTGTCCGCGCTGGAGATCGCGCCCGAGGATCTGACGATGGTGCGGGAACGCCTCGATCGCGAGGATCTGACGGTCCTCGGCTATCGCTTCGAAGGCGATCGCTTCTGCACCGCCGAGCGTTTCTGCGCCTACGCGAAGGCCCTCGGCGATCGCTTCGTTGCGCGCGTGCTGCCTGACACTGCCGCGAATCCGGAGACGACGCCGTTCTTCGCGAAGGTCGTGGCGTCGCCGCACAGCGTCGTCACCGCGCATCTCATCAACGAAGCGGGACAGCCGACGATCGCCGCGCGCGACGAGATCCTCTCCTTCTTCGCCCAGCGCCTCGGTTCGCTGTAAAACATGGCCATGAAGATCGGATTCATCGGACTCGGTGTGATGGGCGCGCCGATGGCTTTCAACCTCGCGCGCGCGGGAACGAAGCTCGTGATCTGGAATCGCTCGACCGAGAAATATCAGCCGCTGGTGGATCTCGGCGCCGAAAGCGTCAACGACGCAAGCGATGTCTTTCGCGCCGCGCGCATCGTGATCCTCATGCTCGCCAACGAAGCGGCGACTGACGAGTTGCTGATGCGCGGCCGAGTCGAATTTCAGGCGATGGTAAACGGCCACACGATCGTGCAAATGGGAACGACATCGCCGGAGTTCTCGCGGCGTCTCGAATCCGACATTTTCGCCGCGGGCGGGAGTTACGTCGAAGCGCCGGTGTCAGGCTCGCGCAAGCCCGCGGAAGCGGGGCAGCTCATCGGACTACTCGCCGGGAATCCCGCGAGCGTCGAAGAAGTCCGTCCACTCCTCGCTCCGATTTGCGCACAGACCTTCGTCTGCGGCACCGTTCCTCACGCACTGGAGATGAAACTCGCCGTGAACCTCTACCTGATCGCGATGGTCACGGCGCTCGCGGAGGCGACGCATTTCGCGGAACGCCACGCGCTCAATCTCGACCTGTTCCGCGAAGTGCTCGACGCCGGGCCGATGGCCAGCGCCGTCTCGAAGGCCAAGCTGCCGAAGCTCATCGCGAAGGAGTTCTCGGTGCAGGCTTCGATTCGCGACGTGCTGATGAACAACCGCCTGGTCGCGCAAGCGGCGCGCGACGCCGGCATCGCATCGCCGCTGCTCGACGTCTGTCACGCGCTGTTCGCCGAAACCGAGGCGTCGGGACACGGCGAGCTGGACATGGCCGCGGTGCTGTGCGCGATCGAAGATCGGACGAAGAGCGCGAGTCCATTTCGCCAGAGCTGACGTCCCCGCGCAGGCCGAAGCGACGGCCACCCGGAAGGTGGCCGCCGCTGTTGCGTCTATCGATCGGAGCAGAGCTCCAGCCGGAAACACTCTGCCGCCAGGTAGTGGAAGCAGACGTCGTAGCAGATGCCGAGGATGTGTAGCTGGTAGCCGCCGCCCTTCGCGCCGCGCGTCTGGAGAACGACCTGGCGCGAGACGCAGGTCGGCTTGTTGTCCACGCACGGGCCGATGTCGTCGAAGCAGAGCGGCCCGAGTGGCGTGACCTCGACCGACGGCGTGCCGTCCGGCAGCGTTGGCACCGGTCCGCCCGCCGCATCGGTGACGTAGACGAGGTTGATGGTGAAGTTCGAGAACGTGACGTTCGTGTAGCAGTTGCACACGGTGATGCAGAGCGTCTCGACGTCGTCCGTCTCGATGCAGTCGCACTTGCTGTCGCCCCAGCTGACGCTGATGCACGGCTTCACGTCGGGCTGCGGAACCTTCTTGCAGCCGCCGCAGGCGTTGCAGATGGCGTCCTTGATCAGATCGACGTATTTGTCCTGGTCGACGGCGCCGACGTAAAGCACGCCGCCGGTCTGGTCGCAGAGGTTCTGGTAGTCCTGCTGCGTAGCGGCGGCGTTGTCGGTCTGGAACGGCTTGATGAAATGCGCGAAGACGGTCACGTCGTGCGCCATCGATTCGTTGATGGCGTTCGTGGTGGCCGCGGCGTCGTCGGCCGTGCGCGTCCAGTCGGCATCGAGATTCGTGTCGCTGATGTAGAAGACTGCCCGGCAGGCACCCTTCCTCCAGTCGAAGTATTTGGCGATGTCGGCGATTGCATCCGCTCCCTGCTCATTCGGGTTACTGACCGCCGGCGGCGCGTCCCCGAAAAACGGTCCCGTCACGCCGACCGAATTCAGGTACTGCTCGTGCGACTGCGTGAACTTCGTTCCCGGCCAGCCGCCAGACGTTCCGGGCGTCGTGCCCGGCTTGCTGCTGTCGACCGCCAGCCAGACCACGCGCACGTCCGACGGACAGGTCTCTTTCGCCTTTTCGATGCCGGCGGCCGCCGCGTTGCTCACGGTCATCGCGGCGGTGCCCATCGAGCCGCTGCGGTCGATCAGCACCACCAGATCGGCCATGCTTGGCCCGCTGCCGCTGCCGCCGCTACAGGGGCAGTCGGACTCGCCCCCTTCCCGGCAATGCTCGAGATGATTCTTTTTCTTGCCGCACACCGCGTGCAGCAGCCCGTCCACGGCGTCGTGGATCCGCTCGCATGTGAGTGGTGGTACCGCCCGGTGGGCGCTGAATACCGCATTGACGCTTTCGATTTTCTCTTCCGGCTTCTTGGCCATCTGTCGCTCCTTGGATTCTTCGTTCAAGGAGTAGTAGGCGGGGGCGGCAATTCGTTTCATCCGCTACCCGAGTGTTGCGTTCCCGCAACGGGCCGTAAGAGAATATTGCCATCACCCCCACCACAAGAACGACGCCGCGCGGAAGGGCTTCGCCCTTTCGCGCAGGGAGGAACTGAGCGATGAGCAATCACGAAGGCTTCGACGTTGCCTACGACTACACGGTGCGGTTCTATCCGCGCTATTTCACCTGGGTCCAGTTCAACATCAACAGCGACAACAGCCAGGGGCAGACCGGCGGGCAGAATTACGAGAACCGCCTGACGGGACCGCTCGGGATGGGGCCGGAGTACAAAGTCGTCGTCGCCATCAACGACGACACGATCTACGCCGAGGCGTTTCTCGATGTGTCCGATGGCCCGGTGATCCTCACCATTCCGGAGTATCCGAACAGCTACTCGATCCTGCAGTTGGACGTCTACGGCAACATCTTCTCGACCGTGCTCTCCTCGAGTCCGCCGTCCGGTGGCGGGATTTATGGTTTCGTTGAACGGGGCTCCTTCGACACACTGCCCGAGGGCGTCACGAGAGTCGAATTGCCGTACTCTTTCACGACGATCGCCATCCGCATCGACAAGTACTCCTCCGGCGAGAACCACATCGAGGCCGCCAACAAGTTCCGCTCCAGCCTCTCGATGCAGACGCTCACGAACTACGATCCGAGCGGCGACTCCGGACGAACGCTCGTCCTGCCGCTCTACTTCTTCTCGCCGTCGGTGAAGCTGATGGCGGATGAAGGTCTCGCCAAATGGCCGGAGTCCTTCCTGACGACGCTGCAGGAAGCGATGGCCTCGCCGGCGACGCAACCGCTGACGGAAGACGACCGCGCGCTCTTGCAGAGATTCGACACGTTGTTCGCGGTCGCGAAGAGCGTCGTCGATCCCGACTCGCGTCCGATGTCCGCGATCGTGCGCGGCGCGCAGGCGGCGTACGCGGCGATCATCAATCGCTGGCAGTCGCACCGCGGCCCGACGAACTGGATCCACTTCGACAACGTTGGTCACTGGGGAACGAGCTACCTCGACCGCGCCGCGCTCACCGAGTACATCCAGGTCGGCAACGACCGCAAGGCCGCCTACTACGCGAACGCATTCGTCGACGCCAGCGGACTGCCGCTCGACGGCGGCAGCTTCGCCTACACGATCCAGTTCGCCAAGGACGCGCTGCCCGCGTACAAGCGCTTCTGGTCGATGACGGCTTACACGCCGGAGACCATCGAGCTCGTCCCGAACGCGCTCGACAAGTACGTCGTCGCCTCTTACACGCCCGGACTCGTGACCGCGGAGGATGGTTCGATCACGATCTACGTGCAAGCCGAGCAGCCGAAGACGAACACCGCCAACTGGCTGCCGGTTCCGAAGGGACACTTCAGCCTTCTCTTCCGCGTCTACGGGCCGCTGGGCAGCGCGCTCGCAGGGACATACGTTCCGCCGAAGATTCATCGGACGGTGCCGCACCCGTAGCGGCGCGGTTCCACCCAGAGAGTTTCACGCGGAGACGCGGAGAGCGCGGAGAAGTCAGCGGAAAACCTCCTCTCCGCGACCTCCGCGTCTCCGCGTGAACTCATTGCTCGCCTCACGTGCCGGGATTTTGAACCCTCGCCCTGCCGGTTTATCAGCGTGATCAAACGGAGGTGCGGGTGAGCGACACGACGGAACAGCAACTGGTAGCGCGCAACGAACGAGGCGTGATCCGTCACGCCAGCTCCAGCTACGGCACGTCGAACGACGGACTTCCGATCACGGTCTACCTCCCCGACTCCGGTCGCGCCACGCTCGTCGTGCTCGCCGCGATTCATGGCGATGAGCCGGAGACGACGGTCGCGGTGTCGGAAGCGCTTCGTTGTCTTCCGACCGGTGCTCTCCGGGCAGCGGTGATTCTCTGCGGCAACCCGGACGGCATGCTGCGCGGCACGCGCGGGAACGCGAAGGGCATCGATCTCAATCGCAACTTTCCGACGTCGAACTGGCGGCCGGCTCCGGTGTTCTACAAGAGCCGCGCGAACGACGCGCGCGACATCGCGCTCAGTCCCGGCCCCAACCCGCCTCGGAACCGGAAACGCGCGCGCTCATCACGCTCATCGATCGCTTGCAGCCGCGCGCCGTCGTCAGCCTCCACTCCGCGCTCGCCTGCATCGACGACTCCGGCGCCTCGCACCTCGGGCGACAACTCGCCGATCGCTGCGCGCTCCCGTTCCTCACCGAGATCGGCTATCCGACGCCCGGCTCGATGGGCACATGGGCCGGCGAGCGCGGATTGAATCTCGTGACGCTCGAGCTCGAAGACGCATCGCTCTACGCGCTCAAGGATCATCACGTCCCGATCCTCATCGATCTCATGACCGGCCGGTTCGCGCTCGAGGCCTAGCGATGCACATCCTCATCACCGACTCCGGCGTCGGCGGTCTCTCGGTCGTCGCGTACGCGGAGCGCTTCGTGCGCACGCACGGCTTCCGCGAACCGGTGCGGCTCACCTTCGCCAACGCCGCACCGGCGAACGACTACGGCTACAACTCCATGCCGACGCGCGCGGAGAAGCTGGCGACGTTCGACCGCTTCCTACGCAACGTGACCGAGCGCTTCGCTCCCGACTCGATCTACGTCGCCTGCAACACGCTCTCGGTCCTGCTGCCGGACACTCCATTCGCCGCGCGCGCACCGATCGCGATCCAGGGGATCGTCGACACCGGCGCCTCGCTTCTCCTGCGCGAACTGGAAGCGAACCCGCGAAGCATCGCGATGATCTTCGCGACGCAGACGACGATCGACGCCGACACGTACGCGCGCATCCTCCTCGATCGCGGAATCGCGCCGTCACGCATCGTCAGCCAGGCCTGCCCCGGCCTCGCCGACACGATCTCCGAGGATCGCGAAGGGACGAAGACGCGGACGGAGATCCGCAAGTGGGTCGGCATCGCCATAGACAAAATGCAAGACCCCAACGCGCCCGTCGTTGCCGCGCTCGCGTGTACGCACTACGGCTATCGCAAAGACATCTTCGCAGCGGCGTTCGAAGAGGCGGGTGTTGCGGCGACAGTCGTGAATCCGAACGAGCGCGCGGTCGACGATCTCTTCGGCGCAGCGTCGAATGGTTCCCATCACGAAGTCGATGTGCGGTTCGTGACGCGCTACGCGATTCCCGATGCGACGGTGGAAGCGCTCACGTTCTTCCTGAGCCCGATCTCACCGCGAACGGTCGAGGCGATGAGAAACTTCGAGCACATCCCGAACCTCTTCTAGGCTTGACATCGCAGAAGCCGAAGACTCCCGCGCTTCTAGTACTCCACGCTATGTTCGTGATGACCACCCTCGAGTGTATTTCCGATCCCGCTCGACGCATCAGCCCGGAACGTCGATTGCGCTTCGATCCAACAACGCAGTGGCGACGCAGTCATACGTAGGTCCCGCGATCCACTCGAACGACCAAGTCGCCAAGAGCGCATTGATTTGAGCCGGTGTCACAACCCAAGGCTCTGGAGAGTTCCGACCGACGAGGGCCAGACTATGAGAGAGCGGTGCGATCAGGAACGCGTCGGCATCGCGAAGACAGGCGGGAGGCGCATCAAGACAGCCGGGAACTCCCCAACCCACAGGCCTATCGCCGATCACAAAATGGGACCCTTCCGGCGGCCGCAAAGTAAACCATCGAAGGCGTGGAAACCAACGAACTTGAAAGTAATACGCCTGAATGTGGACCCCTTCCAGGAAATTTGCTCGCTCGCTTGGATCGGGGAACCACCCCGCATCCAATAGATGAGTTGGATCCTCGCTCTCGGATACGATCATTTGACCCAACGCGGGATGCCGCAGACGAAGGGGACGGCGTCGCTCGGTGGTATTGCTCATGCCATCGGGCGGCGGCTCAACGATCTCCGCGAAGCGGGACTGCTGCGCCCATTTGACCTCAAGCCGTTGCATCACCAACGAACGCGAAGCGGCCCACGCCAAGTAACGCATCAATGGCGGAGGCAGTCGACCGCCTTCGAGCTCCACAGTACGAAGCGCTCTCAAGGCAACGGCCGCTGGACCTTCGACCTTATTGGCGAGAAAGGTCTCGATTGTCGCCTCAGAATCGGATAGCGCTCCAGAGCCTGCGAATAGATCGTGCGAGGTCCCGACATTCTTTGGGGATCGCCGCTTAATGGAGTTGTTTGTCAATGTTCCAACCCACACCCATGGGTCCGGGGTGTCAAGCGAAGCCGGGTCACAGAACTCGCTCAGGTGGAACCGCGAAACGTAGTGGTCTTTAGACATTTTCGGGTAGCCGCCTACGGCGTACGTGTCAGCTGCATAGCCCGCGCGAGATCGTAGCATCTACGCGCGCAACAGGCTGCCGGCTGCAGGCGAGGGTTTAGCTGGTGGATCTGGCTTTGCTCCACTCTTCAATATCGAAGCTGAGCGCCTTGCTGAAATGCTGCGTGCCGACGGCGTCTTGGAAATAGCCTACGAGGCGGACGGTTCCTCCGTACCCCAATTCTTGCAGTTGTATCGCAATATCCCTTGATGCCATCCAAACGTTGCAACTCTTCCCTTCTTCAAGAGCATAAGGAAAGCGGACGTCGCTTTGGGGCTGGAAAAGGGCAAAACTCTGCTTTCGACTCCCGATCTTGAACCCCGCTCCGACCACATGCACGACACGTTCGCCTGGGTTTGCCGCGCCGATCATCAGCTGCGGATCTCCTGCGCCGGCCGCAGCGACCGGAAGCGCTGTCCAGAGCCGCACTTTCAGCAGACGCCGCCGCTCACGTCGGTCCTTCAGCAAGCTGTAAGTGGCGAGAATCGCGCCATAGATTGCGACAACTGCGGTAGCGAGGTCGGGCCACGAGGTTTGCGCCATTGGGCCATGGTACCGGAGCCGGTTTCGCGGTTCTGTGTAGCGCTGGCCGCCCTCGGCCGGCGGCGCGTGCAATGGACGCTGCTTTTCCGAACTACGAACGCCGCGGCGTGAACGTTGAGCGGCAGAGGATCGGGGACGTGCTGCTTGCGCGAGAGGACGGCCGAGGCGGTCGTCGCCACACAGAGGCACCGGTCCGCACGCCTACGGTTCCTCCGCGAGCAATCCCTCAATCCTCCGACTCAACTCCGCCTCGGACAGTCGCGTCGGCGTGTACAGCCGCACGATTCCCTTGCGATCGATCAGCGCGAACGTGGGCGTTGCCGAGGCGCCGTAGCGGATCATCGTGTTGGTGTCGATCCCGATCGGGATGCCTGCGAGGCCCTTGTAGTTCTCGCTCCACACCTTCTCCACCTGCGCCTTCTCCTCGGCGGGAGTCATCGGCTTCTCGTCGGTGGGCGTGCTGTAGAGACGCGTCGCGGCGATGAGCGCGAGTCCGCGCGATTGATACTTCTGCCACACGCGCGCGAGCGACGGCGCCTGGCCGCGACAGTCGCCGCACCACTCGGCGAAGAAGAACAGCAGCACCGGCTTTCCGCGCAGCGACGCCAGAGTCGGAGGAGCGGTCGCGCCGACGAAGTCCGTCGTCTCGATCGCCGGCGCCGGCTGCCCTTCCATCGAAAGGAGGTTCATGTTCTTGCGGATGCGCGAGCGCAGCGACGGCGCTTTCGCGAGCGCGAGCTGTTCGTCGAAGTAGCGCATCGCCGCACCGCGTCCCTCGGTGCGCTCGAGCAGTCGTCCTTCCACTTCGATGGCCGCGCCGAACGGCGTCAGCATCGCCGGCGTTTCGCTCTTGATCTCGCGATGCAGTTCCGCGAGCGCCTCGCGCGCGAGCTCGGGCCGGTCGAGCATCTCCGCGCCGCGCGCGATCCAGCCGATCGCGTTGAGATACTCCTCGTCGACTCCCGTCGTCTTCTTGTAGTCCTCGGCCAGCGCGATGCCGCTGGCCAGATCGCCCGCCGAAAGTTTCGAACGAACGTTGCGAACGAGATCGGCGGCGTGAATCGACTGCGTGAGAAGTGCGAGCGTCAACGCGCACGCGAGGTTTTGGATCATGAACCTGCCTCCTGCTTCACGAGCTGCGCGCAGGCGAATCGCGGGTGCATTCGCGATGCGCACACTCTCGTTCTGTTTGTTTTGTGGTTAGGACGCGAATGGAACGCTCGTGGTTTCGCCGATTCACGAACGTTGTTGCACGAGGAATCGCGGTTCCAGACCGACCTGATAGCGAAACTCCAATGTGCGTCCTGGTTGCAACGCCTGCAGTTCCAGCACGACCCCAGGCAGCGTGAGACCCGACTGGCCGGACGCGAGGACGTGCGCGCCATAGGTGACGATGACGGTTCCGAAAAACGCCTGCAGCTTCGAGACGGAGCGATCGGCCGGTAACGTCACCAAGACCGGCGGCAAACATCCATCGGCGTCGAGCGGCCATCGCTCAACGCCGGCGCGCAGATCGAAAATTGTCTGCACGAACTGAAGGTCGTCGCCGTCGCGCTCGTCGCGACTCTCTCGCGTTCTTGCCTCGAAATCGCCCAGCAGCAAGTCGACCCGCACGCTCTCCGGCACCATGAAGCCGCCCGGCACGAGCTGCGGCAGGATCTGCCGCGCGATCGCGACCTGCGGCTCGCGTCGCAACGCGCTCTGCATCGTCTCGCTGATGAGCCCATGAAGACGCAGCTCCTTCGGATGCTCGTAGCGCGTCGCATCGCCGACGACAAACGCGCGGATCGATCGCGCAACGTCGAAGTGTTCGGCGAGCACGCGCGTCGCCTCGACCGAATCCGCGTGAACATCGATGAACGTGAACCGCACCGGCGCATTCGCATAGCGAGGCAGAAGCGGAATCACGAGCGGCGCGAGCGGACCCGTGCCGGCATACACGACTTCGACAGTCTCTCCTGGAAAACGCCGCAACGCCTCGGTCAACGCTGCATCGACGCCCCGAAGAAACACCGCCGTGCGCAGGGGCTCCTTCGTACACGCTGCCGCCGCGGAAGGACCGAGGGCGAGCCCGTTCGGCAGCGAGGTTCGCGACTCCATTCGCACGATGTCCGCAACCGGCGCGGAGAGGCATGCGTACAGATCGGAGGCGGCCCGCGCAAGATCCGCCGAAGAGGACGATGAACGCAGCAGCACCGTGGCGATCCGATCGAGCTCCGTTCGCGATGGAAGCACGTGCTGCAATGGAACGGGTGGTTCGAGATCCAGCAGCACAGAGCGAGGGTAGATGCACGAGGAGCGCGAGGCAAGTTCGTGATGAGCGTTCCGCGCGGCGCAACGCAACCACATGTCATCCCGAGCCGGCCCGGCCGGCAGCGTCGGTTGGCCAAGCCTGCGTCACGCCTTTCGATCTGAATCGCCGGCCTCGCTGAGAGGGATGACATCTTCGATGTCATTAGAAGCGTCGAGCGAGGGACCTGGGCGGATGGGCGGCTCGAGGAGCGTGATGCGCGCCGCCCGCCCACCCAGGTCCCTCGCTCGACGCTCGGGATGACATGTTGAAAACATCGCGACTTGCGATTCAAAGAACCGCGATCGGGTGACTCTGCCAAATCTTCCGGCCACACTGATCGCACTTCCGCTTCGGCAGACACAACCAGATCGGCACGACGAGGATGATCGCGAGACTGAACAGCAACGCGATCGATTGAAGCCTTCGGTAACGAATCGGATGCACGTCGGTCGAACCGCAATAGGGACACTGTTCGACGATCACATCGGAGACTTCCAGCACGGGAGCCGCCGCCTTACGCGATCCCTTCACCGTCCACGTCGTTCCGCATTCGCCGCATCGATGCGACGGAGCGAAAACGGCGACCAACAACGCCGCCGCGAGCCCGAACAGGGCAACATCGAGTCGCCCGAGCGTGTAGGCAACGCTGACGGCCAGGAACGCGATGAACCCGAATAGCGCCAGTCGCGGAATCGGACGAACGTCATCGCTTCCGCAGGAAGAACATCGAGACGGCGACTGCTGTTCGACGATCTCCTCTACTTCATCGCGCTCTTCCTCAGGGCGCTCGATCGCGTCATCGACGACATCACCCTCCTCGGGGCCATCGCGTCCGTACTCAGGATCGCCGCCGCTCGTTCCTCGTCTTCCTCGGCGACAAGGACCTTCACGCCGCCGACCGCGTTCGAGTAAAGCCAATTGAGCGCGACGATCTCGTCGTCGGCAAGAACCGCATCGATTCCCGCTGCCTGCAGTGCCGATCGCGCGCTTTCCGCCTCGCCGAGGGAACCAAATCGCGCGACTACGGCAGGCTTCATCGGATTGCAGGATCGCACAGTCGCACTGCGCGCAACCATGAACCGTTCACGCGGAGACGCGGAGAACGCGGAGAGAAACACGGCTGCATGCTTCTCCCCGCGCCTCCGCGTCTCCGCGTGAAATCTCCTGGTCGCGACGTGTACGATGCGCCATCGCAATCGCTCGAGGATGACCACCATCGAATCCACCGCCACGGCCCTGCCCGCGCCCGCACAGAACACCCGCGGACGCGTCCTCTTCGCGAGCCTGATCGGAACGACGATCGAGTTCTACGACTTCTACGCGTACGCCACCGCGTCCGTGCTCGTGTTTCCGACACTCTTCTTTCCGAAGGCAAGCGAGATTCACGCGATCCTCAGCGCCTTCGCAATTTTCGGCGTCGCCTTCGTCGCGCGCCCGGTCGGATCGGTGCTCTTCGGACATCAGGGCGACCGCCTCGGCCGCAAGGGAACGCTCGTGCTGTCGCTGCTCGTCATGGGCATCGCCACGTTCCTCATCGGATTCCTCCCCGCGGCCAGCGGCTCGTTCGTCGTGATCGCGCCGCTCCTGCTCGTGCTGCTGCGCTTCGCGCAGGGACTCGCCCTCGGCGGCGAGTGGTCGGGCGCTGCACTTCTGGCAACGGAGAACGCGCCCGCGAACAAGCGCGCGATCTACGGCACGTTTCCGCAACTCGGTGCGCCGATCGGCTTCATCCTCGCCAACACCGTCTTCGTCGCGCTGCAAAAGTTTCTGACGCAAGCGCAGTTCATGGACTGGGGCTGGCGCGTGCCGTTCTTCCTCTCCGCGCTGCTCGTGCCGGTGGGCCTCTGGGTCCGCCTCAACCTCGTCGAATCGGCGACGTTTCAGAAGGTCGTCGAGCAGGCGAAGGTCGTGCGCTCTCCGTTCGCGGCGACGATGAAACATCACTGGCGCGGCGTCGTCGCCGGCACGTTCATCATGTTCGCGACCTACGTCATCTTCTACCTGATGACGTCCTTCACGCTGACCTACGGCACCGCGCCGGCGACCGTGCAACAAGCCGCCGCGGCCGCCGCGGCGAAAGGCAAGGCGTTCGATCCCGCGGGCTTCGTCCCCGGCCTTGGCATTGCGCGTCCCGAGTTCCTGACGATGCTCATCGTCGGCGTCGTCTTCTTCGGCGTCTTCACCGTGATCTCCGGACCACTGGCCGAGAAATTCGGCCGCCGCAAGTTCCTCATCGCGGTCAGCGTCGCCATCCTTCTCTTCGGCCTTTCGTGGACACTCTTCTTCGGACCCGGCAAGAGCGCGGCGATGATCGGCCTTATCGTCGGCTTCACGCTCACCGGCCTGACATTCGGACCGATGGCCGCGATCCTCCCCGAACTGTTCCCGTCCAACGTCCGCTATACCGGCTCGGCCGTCGCGTACAACCTCTCGTCCGTGATCGGCGCGGCACCGGCGTCGTTCGTGGCGATCGCGCTCTGGCAAGCCGGCGGCGGCACGACGATGTGGGTCGGCGTCTATCTCGCGCTCTCCGCCGCGCTGTCGTTGATCGCGCTGTTCATCAGCACGGAGACGCGCGACACGGATTACGAGAACAACCTGGGCTAGCCGGCACGGCCGGCAGCGTTGGAGGCCACAAGGCTGGACGCACGTGCGGGTGATCCAAGGCGCCGACCGCGATGCCTCACGTATGTCGAGCGAATTCTCGCCGTTCCTGACACCGCGAGCGCAAAGCAGGAAATTGTTCTCCTTGTGATCAAACTCACGCGCGGGCGCGATCAATCAACCGACAATGAGCTCCAACAAGGTCGGAACCAGTCAACCAGCAGGGGGCGTAAGCCTCCTTTTTTGTTTTTCTGAGGCAACCATGAGAGTGAAGAGCGTCTGGATCGTAGTCATGATGTCCCTGCTCGCGGGGTGTCAGCGCGAGCGCAACACAATCACCGGCGGATACGGCAACTCCGTGATCAGCGGCGAAGTCGTGATGGCCGGAGGCGGGAGTGCGGCAGGCGTAGAGGTATCGACCCCCGATACGGGCATGGCCACCGTCCTCGGCGAAAACGGACAGTTCTCCTTCATGGATGTGCCGGAAGGAACGACGTTGCGCTTCCGGCGCGCCGCGGATGGCATCGATGCCTCGCTACGCGTCGACAAGAGCGCCAGTCCCCTCGTCGTCGAGCTCGCGCAATCGAATGCTACCCCGACAGGCTCGTCCCGCCGGCGCTCCGCGGGCCGCGGCACCGAAAGCGTGTTCGAGTTCGAAGGCCTCCTCAAGAGCGCCAGCGCCGACCGGATGGTCGTGACGACCGAGCGCGGCGATGTCTCCATCGGCGTAAACGCGCAGACCATCGTGAAGAAGAACGACCAGGACACGCCGCTCGGCGGGCTGATCGGACTGCGCGTGCTCGTGAAGGCGCATAAAGAAGGCGACGCCTATCTCGCCATTGTCGTCCTGGCGAGGGACGCCGAGCACAACGAGACGCGGACCTATCAAGGCACGGTCCGCAGCGCGTCGGTAGATCGTCTCGTCGTCATTACGCGGGACGGCGAGGTGTCGTTCCTGCTCAATGCTCTGACGAAAGTCACGAAAGCCGACCAGCCGGCGACGATCGCGGATCTGCAGGCGGGCCAGAACGTTTACGTCGGCGCACTCGTCGCGCCGGACGGCACGAAGACCGCCACCCGCATCGCCATCCTGCGGGTGCCCCACCCGCCACCGCCGGTCGCTCGCACCTATCAGGGCACGGTGCGCACTGCGTCGACGGATCGCCTCACCATCACGACGCGCGACGGCGACGTGTCGTTCGTTCTCAATGCCCTGACGAAAGTGACGAAGGGCGATCAGCCCGTAACGATCGCCGACCTGCAGGCCGGACAGGAAGTCTACGTCGGTGCGCTCGTCGCCTCCGACGGCACGAAGACCGCGGTCCGCGTCGCCATTCTGCCGCCACCGCCCCCGGTGACGCGCACCTATCACGGCACGGTTCGCACGGTATCGCCGGATCGCCTCGCGATCCTGACCGGCGACGGCGAAGTGTCCTTTCTCCTCAACGCATCGACGAAAGTCACGAGAGGCGATCAGCCGGCGACTCTCGCCGATGTGCAGACCGGCATGTCCGTCTATGTCGGCGCGCTCGTCGCCACGGACGGCACGAAGACCGCGACCCGCATCAATATCCAGGTGCAGATCGATCCTCCGCCGCCGGTCCTCAAGACCTACGAAGGCACCGTGCGCAGCGTATCGCCGGACCGTCTCGTGATCGGCACCCGCGACGGTGAAGTGTCGATGCTTCTCAACGCATTGACCAGGATTACGAAGGGAACGGATCAGCCGGCGACGATCGCCGATCTCCAGGTCGGGCAACATGTGTATGCCGGCGCGCTCGTCGCGTCGACCGGTGCAAAGACCGCGGTCCGCGTCGCGATTCTCCCTTAGTCCGGCAGCGTTGCGATTGGAGGAGCGGAGCGCGGGCGGTTCGCCTGCGCTCCGCCGTCACCATGGCGGCCCTTCCCTCTTCTTCTTCACCACATGCTCGATCTTCGTCCTGTGCATGACCTGCATCAGCCTTTCGATCTTTTCGGGGTCAATCGGAACGCCGGCCAGCGCGCCGAATTGCAGCACGCCATAGACCAGCACAAGTGCCAGAGTCTTCTTGAGCGACATACGTCCTCCTTCGCGAATGTGAGCGGGAGCTCAACGCGAAGGGGGCGCGCGCAAAAACCGGAGGGAAAGGAGTGCGACGGTAGGCGGAGCCGCATCCAGCAGCGCCGCGACCGCAGCGACGCTCAATGGCGCCTCGACGGCAAACGTCCCGGGCATCGCCGCCACTGCCATCGGCAGGAACGCGATGAGCAGCACCAGCCCGAAGATCAGTACCGTGCGCAACACGCGTGCAGTATAGCGGACGGAAGGAGACTACAATCACCGCACACGCCAATCGATCTACTCAGCCGATCCAAACGCAGGGAGGAACGTCCATGTGGGCAGGCACGATGCTGTGCGAGATCATGAACTCCACCGGCGGAACGGTGAACAACCTCTACGTCTGGCACCAGTCCGGAGACGGCGCGGTCGACAAGCCGGCGAATAACGGTAGCATCACGATCCCGTCCGGCAACATCTTCACATTCACGATCGGCGTCAGCGACAGCAACGATCTCTGGAGCATCCTCTTCCGGACCTCGGGTCATGCGGCTTTGGCCGGCGCGTCCGACGCAGCCTATGTTGGCCCGCCGGCTCCCTGGTGGTGGCGCTTCGAGAAAGTCTGCAGCATCACCTCGGACGATTACGATTCCGGCAAACCGGTGATCCTCAATCTCATGTACGGCGACGACGGCTGGAGCGTCGACCTCCCCGTCAGCAGCAACTGCGCCGGCAATTTCTACAATGGCCCGTCGCAAACGCCGCCAACCATCCCGGGAAATTTGGATTAGGAGAGGTTGGCTGCGGCGGTTCGCTCCGCGTGTAGGAAGCGCAAGCAAACTACACCAGCGTCTGCTCACGTCATTCTGAGTCGGCGGAGCCCCGAGCGGCGTGTCGCGACGGGGCGGAGCGCGACGAAGAATCTCAAAATGCGATGAACCGCGCCTTTAGCTGCTTTACGGGGTTTGAGAACCTTCGGCTCACACCTGACCCACCCACCTCACTTAGGTGACGGACTCAAATATTTTCGCCGCATGCTGCGCCTCTCTTAAGTTTGCCATCGCGTCCGCGCAGTCATCGTAAGTCACGATACGCGCGTACCGACCTCAGGACCGCTTCCATCGACAAATCGGCCTGAATACCTCGGAAAGAAGCCCTCGGAACCTGCAGAGTACTTCGCGAACTAAGCCGCGAGGAATCCGGCAGGGATACGAACGGAGCCCGCCGCTGAAACGTTTTTCCGCTTCGCCTCACTACTACAAGAAGAGGTGAACGACATGAAAGCTACGATCGCGTTGCTCCCGAAACTCGCCGCATTGCTTATTGTGGGCAGTCTATGCTTCCGCAATACCGTTTTAGCCCAGCCGCCGCCGACCAAAATCATGGCGCCGGAGCAACCATCCGCTCACTTCAGGAGTCTGCCGATCTGCAAAGATGTCGGACAGCAAGTGAAACTGATCCTCAATACCGGGACGGCGGGCGCTGCTCCGCCCGTCGCAGATCCATTCTGGCGCGTCGTTGCGCCCAACGCGTTGACTCCCTTCACGACCACTCCTGTCAACTCACCGTCGCTTTGGCTCCCGAACTCAGCATCCGAAAAGTGGATTCAGCCGTCGCCTGCGGGGAATCCCGTCATATTCCCCCTCGCAACCTACGTCTACAGCACCCAGTTTGTAACGCCAGTGGACCCATACTTCTACACCGGCATCACGGTAACCGGCGATGTTGCTGCCGACGACGGGTTCGCTGTCAAGCTGAACGGAATACCGCTCTCGCTCTGCTCCCCCGGCTCAACTCCCGCGACGTGGTGCTTTCATTCGTGGAAACCCATCACGCCACCAGTGGACTGGCACGCATTCACCAGAACCGGAGGCTTTCTGAATACGCTTACCGTAGAAGTGAAGAATACGGGCGCAAGTCCAAGTGGGTTGATCGTACGCGCACAAGTGGTTGCAACGTGCTCGAAATGCACGACGCCTCCTCCTCCGCCGATCCCGCCATGCGGTGGTAACCCTTCGACGTGCTGACATCCGGCGGGCAGATGACGACTCCATCATTTGCCCGCCGTTACTTGGCCGTCGTGCGCAAAATCGCATGCACAGCGGAGCGTCTCCATCCCATCGGATTCACGGAAATGCCGACGTCATCCACCGTTACAACGTGCGCCAAGCTGAAGAAAGCGTGATGGCGCGTCAACTGGCCGGCACATGGCAGGCGAGTGCGAATCTCGGATGGCCGGCCTCACACCGTGGCCGATGGTGATCGTCCTTCAGTGGGCGACCGCAGGAAGAATTCGACCGGCAAGGTGTTCAAGCGGATCGATGAAGATGAAGGAGAAAGCGCGGCTTCCTGTACGAGGTCGCGAGTCTCGGAACATCGCGCGCGCGAGCGAAGTAGACGGATCGCGATCGCTACGCTACACCAACCTCATCTCCAATCGCCGCGCCGCTGGAGACCAGCGGCGCTCCCGTCGCCTGCAGAGCCTCCCGCGCCTGCGCCATTGCGTCCGCGTAGTCGTCATACGTCACGATCGCCGCGTCGGCGACGATGAGACACGCCGCGGCGACGGCTCGCGCGTTTTCCGTAGACAAATCGCGCTGAAGCCTTTCGAACAGCGAGAGCAGCCGCGCTCTCATCGCGCCGGTTTGCAAAACGCGGGCGGACAGCCCCTCGGGATGGATACGCCATTCGGCAACGGTGTCGGCGATGCGCCAGATGGCCGCACCTCGGTCGGCGATGCGAAGCCACGCGGACCATTCGTCGAAATGCTCCGCGACGGTGTCGAAGCCACCGACGGAACGGAGCACCTCGGCGCGCACCAGCACGGCGTTGATGTGAGGCGCACACGCGAGCAGATCGCAGAATCCAACGGACCCGGCAGCGATCCTGTGTGTCGGAACGTCCTCGAGCGCCCGCGTCCCGTCTTCCGCCACTCTGCGCGTCATTCCAAAGCAGAGACTTGCGTCGCAAAGTCGCGCCGCGCGCAGAAGGCTGGTGATGCGGTGCGGCAGGGCGACATCATCGTCATCGAGGAAAATCACAAACTCACCCCGCGCTGCCTCGAGACCGAGATTTCGAGCCCGCGCGACTCCGAGCTTCTCACCGCGAACGACACGAACGGGCGTGCCGGAATCATCAGCGGGAGCGACGAAGGATCCACCGTCGTCGACCACGATGATCTCGACGCTCTTGTACGTCTCCGCCTGCACCGACGCGAGAGCCTCGTAGACGTGCGCAGGACGAGCGTGAGTCGTGATGACCGCGGTCACTTCGGGAGGCATGGATCGGCCCGAAGAATATCAGATGGGTCGATGGAGGCTTCAAATCGCAACTGCGCTTTTCGGCGGTCACCGCCGGTCGCGAGAGCCGCAGAACACCTCGCAGACTCCCTGGCCCCTCCTGACCATCGCGCGTTCGATCGGTCCTCGCGCAAACTGATATTCTGCACCGCCATGCGATGGCTTGCGATCCTCACGCTCCTCGGAGCCGTGCTCGCCGATTGTTCCGCTCTGGGCGACTCGCGAATCACTGGAGCACGATGCTCCAAAGACAATCTCGACGGTGAGGTCTACGTCGACGAAGAGAGCTGGGACTTCCCGACCCTGTCCCTGGATTGTCAGAGTTGTTCACAAACAATCAATGCCACTGTAGCGAAACACGTGATGAACCTGCTCGCTACAAGAACCCTTTAAGCCGGAAAGAGCTGCGAGAAACAGTCTCCAGACGTCCCTGTCTTCTCGAGACGAATCGTATTCTGTAGAGTTACCCTTCAATCGCCGCGCGTCGTTTCGATCGAATGTTCAGACGAGGCGCACATAGCAGGGCGCGGCGCAACGCATTACACTTCATTATTGTTCTTACTATCGCCTGACGCGACGGCGGTGGCTTCTCTGAAGTCCGAGGACCTCTTCCATCCCAAGGGACGCGAGAAGGTGCGGGAGACGCTCGAACGCATCGTTTCGTCGCAATGGCGGCAGTCTCTTGCCGATGACGACAGCGTCCCGAACTCCCAGATCACGGAAGAAGAACTGGCGCCGCTCGCGGACGAAATGCTCAAAACGGCCACGCTCAAGCCCGACGGCGTACATTTCCTGGCTCTCGGCTCCCACCATTCTGCATTCGAGACGACATTGGCCTACGCTGGCTTGCGTTTATCGTTCACGGACGACGTCAACGCTGCGCTCGCACAAACTCACTAGTATCCGGCGCCCCCAGAGTCGCGCGTATTTGTCTCCACTGTCATCTGTGTGTGTCCGGACGGACGTGCAGCGAGTCGGGGGACATGCGACCGGCAAGCCCCCTCCCACAAGTGAGACTAGGAAGGGTGGAATCGTGCGGCGATCGCCACATCCAATGGACAGCTCGCATGTAAGAGACAGCGACGGCACTCGTCCACCGGAGTTGCTACTATTTTGCCAAATTGATCGTAATCACAAGCAATCCAGTCGGGCTCCGACTCACCTACCGGCAGGACGTTCTTTCGCCTTCCGCATCGAACATCCTTAAGACGAAAGATCCGTTGCACGAAGAACGTCGCGCCGGAGTCGTCCGCGATAGCGTTGAAGATAACCTGGACGTAATCATCCGATCTCAGCACGCAAGGACCGAGACTGGTCGTCTCCGACGCTTCTTGTGACAATTGCTGCTCCGGCGGCGCTGACTCAGCGCGAATCAAGACTGTGCGGCCTGGTGGCAAAACGGACGGTGGTCCGGCAGCGATATGTATGCCTACGCGATTTACTCGAGCCGACGCCCCCTGTGGCAGCGCTCGTCCTGCAAAAATGGTGGCGTTGGCGTTGTAAAATGATCGGGCATCCCGGTTCCATAGCCATACGACCATTTGGTGCCGACGAGGATCGTAGACTAAGTGATCCGCAAACACCCATCGTGGTGGCCGGTTTGTAATTCGCAGGAGAATGACGCCAAACCCTACCGCATTGAGCGCAAGGCCAACCATCGCTTGTATCGCAGCCACAAGTCTCGCCCAACCCAATGGCACGATATCCCCGTAGCCAACAGTCGCTTGGGTAACGAAGGAAAAATGAACACAGTCAATTCCGGATGGAGCAGAGTCAGCTGAATGCACTAAAAAGGGATTCTGTATGCCAGCATAGATCGCCGAAAAAAAAAGCGCGACGCTAACGTACAGCACGATGAATAGGCAGAGGAGCGGCAACCCCTCCAACCTGACAATCCAATGCAATAGCCGACCCCGTGGCGCGTATCGGATTCTATGGCGCAACGTACCTGGACGCGGCATTGCTCTTCACCATCTGGCGATTGACGTCAGGCTAACACAGCTGTACGCATTCACTCGCAGACATATGCGCGAGCTAAACACATCGGGCGGCCTTTCGGCCGCCCGACTCATTACCAACAACTGTAAATCCGACGACTACTGCTCGTCGTCGAAATCCGCCAGCGACAGGGCGTCCTCGTCTTCGGTCTCGCGCTGGAGCAGGTCTTCGAGTGAAGGCTGCGGCGGGCGGCTTCGTCCTTTTCGAGGTAGACCTCGCGATACGTCGGCATGCCCGTTCCTGCGGGGATGAGGCGGCCGACGATGACGTTTTCCTTGAGGCCGCGCAGGTAGTCGACTCGGCCGGCGATGGCGGCTTCGGTGAGAACCCGCGTGGTCTCCTGGAACGACGCGGCGGAGATGAAGGACTCGGTCGAGAGCGATGCTTTGGTGATGCCGAGGAGGAGGGGCACGCCGTCGGCGGGCTCGCCGCCGCGGTTCATGACTTTCTCGTTCTCTTCCATGAAGCGGAAGCGATCGACCTGCTCGTCGACGAGGAAGTCGGTGTCGCCGACCCGGGTCACGCGCACCGACCGGAGCATCTGGCGGCAGATGGTCTCGATGTGCTTGTCGTTGATGGCGACGGACTGCGAACGGTAGACCTCCTGGATCTTGTCGACCAGGTAGCGCTGCAGCTCCTTGATGCCGAGGACGGCCAGCACGTCGTGCGGGTCGATCGGGCCGTCGATGAGCGGGTCGCCCGCGCGGACGCGCTCCCTCTCCTGCACGTTGACGTGCACGCTGCGCGGCACGCTGTACTCGTGGCGCGTGCCTTCGTCGGTCTCGACGATGATGCGGCGCATGCCTTTGACGATCGGCGCCGTGATGCACGGTTCCGTCGACCTCGGTGATGACGGCCTTGTCGCGCGGGATGACGCGCTTCGAAGAGCTCGACGACGCGCGGCAGACCGCCGGTGATGTCCTTGGTCTTGGTCGTGGCGCGGGGGATCTTGGCGAGGATGTCGCCCGGGTAGACCTCCTGTCCGTTGTGCACCATGACGTGGGCGCCGGTCGGGAGCAGGTACTTTACGCTCGTCGCCTTTGCCCGCTTTGATGATGAGGGTCGGGGTGCGCTTCTCGGCGGTCGACGATTCGACGATGACCATCTGCGTGAGTCCGGTGACCTTGTCGGTCTCCTCGCGGACGTTCTCGCCTTCGACGATGTCCTTGAACGTGAACCTTGCCGCCGAGCTCCGTGAGCACGGCCGAGGTGAACGGATCCCACTCGACGAGCGGCTGACCGGCGTCGACGTGCTGTCCGTCGTTGACCTTCAGCGTCGAACCGTAGACGAGCGCGTAACGCTCCTTCTCGCGCGAGCCTGCTGCCACGTCTGCCGCACCGGCCTTCTTCGACTTCTTGGTCGGTGTGTCCTCCATGATCAGCAGCTTGCCGTTACGGTTGATGACGACGAGATCGCCGTTCTTGTTCGTGACCGTCTGGACGTTGATGAGCTGCACGCGGCCGGGGCTCGTGGCCTCGTGCTTCGACTGCTCGGAAACGCGTGATGCCGTACCGCCGACGTGGAAGGTACGCATCGTGAGCTGCGTGCCCGGCTCGCCGATCGACTCGGCGGCGATGACGCCGACCGCTTCGCCGATCTCGACGAGCTTGCCGCTCGCGAGGTTGCGGCCGTAGCAACGGCGGCAGACGCCGCGGCGCGTTTCGCAAGTCAGCACCGAGCGGATCTTCACCTGCTCGATGCCCGCTTCCTGAACGGCGTTCGCGAGCTCTTCGGTGATCTCGTCGTTCTGCGGCGAGGATCTGATCGGTCGTGAGCGGATCGTAGACATCTTCCTGCGAGATGCGGCCGACGATGCGGTCGCGGAGCGGCTCGAGAATGTCGCCGCCTTCCATGATCGGAGTGACGATGATGCCGTCGAAGGTCTGGCAATCCTGCTCGGTGACGATGACGTCCTGCGCGACGTCGACGAGACGGCGCGTGAGGTATCCGGAGTCCGCGGTCTTGAGCGCGGTGTCGGCGAGACCCTTACGCGCACCGTGGGTGGAGATGAAGTACTGGAGCACCGACAGACCTTCGCGGAAGTTCGCGGTGATCGGCGTCTCGATGACCTCGCCCGAGGGCTTGGACATGAGGCCGCGCATACCGGCGAGCTGGCGGACCTGTTCTTTGGAGCCACGAGCGCCGGAGTCGGCCATCATGAAGATGGGGTTGAACTCGCCGCGCTCTTCTTCGGTGCGGCGCATCTCGGAGAACATCTCGTCGGACACCTGCTCGGTCGCGCGGTGCCAGATGTCGATGATCTTGTTGTGGCGCTCACCGTGGGTGATGGCGCCGTCGAGACGCTGGCGCTCGACTTCGAGTACCGAACGGCGGGCGCTCTCGACGATGTCCTGCTTACGCGGCGGGAATGACCATGTCGTCGACGCCGATGGAGACGCCGGCTTTCGTCGCGTAGAGGAAGCCGAGGTCCTTGAGGCCGTCGAGCATTTCGACCGTCTGGTCGTTGCCGTAGTTGATGAAGCAGTAGTTGACCAGTTCCTGCAGGCCCTTCTTCTTCATCAGTCCATTGATGAAGGGGATGACCTCGGGGAGGTTCTGGTTGAAGATCACACGGCCGACCGTGGTCTCGACGATTTTCTTGTCGAGCTCGAGGATTTCGGCGTGCGTGACGTCCTGATCGTTGAACTGCTTGGTGAGGTCCATGTAGCGGCCGCTGACGCGGCACTTGATCGGCGTGAGCAGCTCGACTTCGCCGGACTGCAGCGCGATCCCGACTTCATCGAAGTCGCCGAAGACCTTGCCCGCACCCTTCGCGTTCTGCTTGGCCTTGGTGAGGTAGTAGCAGCCGAGAACGAGATCCTGCGACGGAACGGCGAGCGGCTTGCCGTGCGCCGGCGAGAGAATGTTGTTCGACGCCAGCATCAGGATCTGCGATTCGACCTGTGCCTTCGGCGAGAGCGGAACGTGAACGGCCATCTGGTCGCCGTCGAAGTCGGCGTTGAAGGCCGTGCAGACGAGCGGATGGATCTTGATGGCCTTACCTTCGACGAGCACCGGCTCGAAGGCCTGGATACCGAGACGATGGAGCGTCGGCGCGCGGTTCAGAAGAACCGGATGCTCACGAATGACTTCTTCGAGCGCGTCCCACACTTCGTTGGTCTGCAGCTCGACGAGCTCCTTGGCGGCCTTGATCGTGCCGACGAGGCCCTTCTGCTCGAGCTTGTGGTAGATGAACGGCTTGAAGAGCTCGAGCGCCATCTTCTTCGGAAGACCGCACTGGTGGAGCTTGAGCTCGGGGCCGACGACGATGACCGAACGGCCGGAGTAGTCGACGCGCTTGCCGAGAAGATTCTGGCGGAAGCGGCCCTGCTTGCCTTTCAGAGTATCGCTGAGCGACTTCAGCGGGCGGTTGTTCGAGCCCTTGAGCACGCGGCCGCGGCGACCGTTGTCGAAGAGCGCGTCGACCGCTTCCTGAAGCATGCGCTTCTCGTTGCGCACGATGACGTCGGGCGCGCGGAGCTCGAGGAGCTTCTTGAGGCGGTTGTTGCGGTTGATGACGCGGCGGTAGAGATCGTTCAGATCCGACGTCGCGAAGCGGCCGCCGTCGAGAGGCACGAGCGGACGCAGTTCCGGCGGGATGACCGGGATGACGTCGAGGATCATCCAGTCGGGACGATGACCGGACTTGCGGAAGGCATCGACGACTTTGAGCCGCTTGGCCGCCTTCAGCTTTTTGATCTGCGAGGTCTCGGTGCGCATGATGAGACGCAGCTCGTCGCTGAGCTCATCGACGGTCACGCGGCGCAGGAGCTCTTTGATCGCTTCGGCGCCCATCTTGGCGACGAAGACGTCGCCGTACTGGGAGCGCAGCTCGCGATACTTCTCCTCGGGGAGAAGTTCTTTTTCGTTGATGACGCCCGTGAGGTCACCGGAGTCGATGACGACGTAGGACTCGAAGTAGAGGATGCGCTCGAGATCGCGCAGAGAGATGTCGAGCAGGTGGCCGATGCGCGACGGCAGGCCCTTGAAGAACCAGACGTGCGAGACCGGCGAGGCCAGTTCGATGTGACCCATGCGCTCGCGGCGAACCTTCGACTTCGTGACTTCGACACCGCACTTGTCGCAGATGACGCCGCGGTGCTTCATGCGCTTGTACTTACCGCACAGGCATTCCCAGTCGGTGATCGGGCCGAAGATCTTGGCGCAGAAGAGACCGTCGCGCTCCGGCTTGAAGGTACGGTAGTTGATCGTTTCCGGCTTGGTGACTTCGCCGTACGACCACGACCGGATCTTCTCCGGAGAAGCGAGCGAGATCTTGATGGCGTTGAAATCGTTGATCGCCTGAGGTTTCGCCGGCTGAAACAGTGAGTTGAAACTTTCCAATTTGCGCCTCCCGATGGAGGGCGGGCTTATAGCCCGCCGGTTTGTGGCGAGCCGTGAAGCCCGCCCTCCACGTTTGCTGTTCGTCAGTTATCGGTCGTTGTTGGATGAGGGAACGAAAGCTTGGCGTCGCTGCCGAAGCACTCCCAGCACGGGGCTTCCCACTCGTGGTCGCCCGTATGGAAATGCACGGTCATGCGGATCGAGCCCATGCCGTGACAGGCACGGCAGGACGGGTTCGGCATTCGGTTCAGCATCGTGACTTTGCGTCCCATTGTGGTCGTTACTCCTTCAACAACTCCACATCCAGACAGAGAGACTGCAGCTCGCGGACGAGCACGTTGAACGACTCGGGCAGGCCCGGATCGTCCGGCACTTCACCCTTGACGATGGCCTCGTAGATCTTCGAACGTCCTTCGACGTCGTCCGACTTCACGGTCAGGAGCTCCTGCAGCGTGTACGCGGCGCCGTATGCCTCGAGAGCCCAGACTTCCATCTCTCCGAAGCGCTGGCCGCCGAACTGCGCCTTACCGCCGAGGGGCTGCTGCGTGATCAACGAATAGGGTCCGATCGAACGCGCGTGAATCTTGTCGTCGACCAAGTGCGAGAGCTTCAGCATGTAGATGAAGCCGACGCAGACCTGCTGCTCGAACTTCTCGCCGGTCATGCCGTCGTAGAGGCTCGTCTTGCCGTCGCTCGGGAGGCCTGCGGCCTTGAGCTGCGCCTTGATCTCCGCTTCGGTCGCGCCGTCGAAAACGGGCGTGGAGAAGTGGAGGCCGAGGGAACGCGCGGCCCAGCCGAGGTGCGTCTCGAGGATCTGACCGACGTTCATACGCGAGGGAACGCCGAGCGGATTGAGAACGATCTCGACCGGCGTGCCGTCCGGCATGTACGGCATGTCTTCTTCAGGGAGGATGCGGCTGATGACGCCCTTGTTGCCGTGGCGTCCGGCCATCTTGTCGCCGACGGACAGCTTGCGCTTCATGGCGACGTAGACCTTGATCATCTTGATGACGCCCGGGGGAAGCTCGTCACCCTTCTGCAGGTCTTCGCGGCGCTCTTCGGCTTTCTGCTCCAGAACGCGGATGCGATTCTCGGCGCGCTCGACAAACATGCGCACGGTCTCGCGCGACTCTTCGTCGACGGGGAGCGCGAGCAGCTCGCGGCGGCTGAGGCGATTGACGGTGTCGCGATCGGCGGCTTCGCCCTTGCGGACGAGAACGTCGCCGGTCTTGAAGTCGACGACGTCGCGCTGCAGCTTCTTCTCCGCGAGAACCTCGGAGATTCGCTTGTTGCGGGCGTCGGTGATGATCCGGATCTCATCCTGGATGTTCCGGTTCATCCGCTCGATCTCGCCCTCTTCGATCGACTTGGCGCGCATGTCCTTGTCGACACCCTTGCGCGAGAAGATCTTCACGTCGACGACGGTGCCTTCGATGCCCGGGGGCGTCTTGAGCGAGGCGTCGCGAACGTCGCCGGCCTTCTCACCGAAGATCGCGCGGAGCAGCTTCTCTTCCGGCGTGAGCTGGGTCTCGCCTTTCGGAGTGACTTTGCCGACGAGGATGTCGCCCTGCTTGACCGTAGCTCCAATCCGAATGATGCCGCTCTCGTCGAGATCGCGTAGCGCGGACTCCGAGACGTTCGGAATGTCGCGCGTGATTTCCTCGGGACCGAGCTTCGTGTCGCGGGCTTCGATCTCGAACTCTTCGATGTGGATCGAGGTGTAGTAGTCCTCTTTCACCAGCTTCTCGGAGACGAGAATCGCGTCCTCGAAGTTGTTGCCGCGCCAGGGCATGAAGGCGACGAGGATGTTGCGGCCGAGAGCCAGCTCGCCGGCGTCGGTGCAGGGACCATCGGCGAGGACCTGGCCCTTGCGGACCCGCTGGCCTTCGCGAACGATCGGCTTCTGCGCGATGCAGGTGTTCTGGTTCGAGCGCTTGAACTTGATGAGCTGATAGATGTCGGCGCCGAACTCTTTGGTCTCACCGGTCTCGGTGTCCTCGGATTCGACGCGGACGATGATGCGGTTGGAGTCGACCAGGTCGACGATGCCACCGCGCTTGCACTGCACGACGGCGCCGGAGTCCTTGGCGACGACGTTCTCCATCCCGGTGCCGACGAGCGGCGACTCGGTGCGGAGCAGAGGAACGGACTGGCGCTGCATGTTGGCGCCCATGAGTGCACGGTTCGCGTCGTCGTTCTCGAGGAAGGGAACGAGCGATGCGGCGACGGAGACGAGCTGCTTCGGCGAGACGTCGATGAAGTCGACTTTCTCGTTCTCGATGGAGACGAAGTCGCCGGACTGGCGCGCGATGACGCGGTCGTGAACGAGGTTGCCGTCATCGTCGAGCATGACGTTGGCCTGAGCGATCGTGTAGCGCTCTTCATCCCACGCGGAGAGATAGAACGCGTACGGCTCGGCCTCGGCCGACTGCAGGAGATTCTTCTTCTTCGCGCCGGTGTTGGCCGCGTTCTCCTTGGCGATGCGGTTGTTCTCTTTCTGCAGATCGCGCTTCTCGACGATCTGGCCGAGGGTGAAGTTGGCGTCGCCGACCTTCACGACACGGTAGTGGTCGAGGACGCGCGCGCCCTGCACCTTCTTGTACGGCGACTCGATGAAGCCGTACTCGTTGATGCGCGCGTAGCAGGCCAGCGACGAGATGAGGCCGATGTTCGGACCTTCAGGAGTCTCGATCGGGCAGATACGGCCGTAGTGGGTCGGGTGAACGTCGCGGACTTCGAATCCGGCGCGCTCGCGAGAGAGACCGCCCGGTCCAAGGGCCGACAGACGGCGCTTGTGGGTGACCTCGGAGAGTGGGTTCGTCTGATCCATGAACTGCGAGAGCTGCGAAGAGCCGAAGAACTCCTTGATGGCCGCGATGACCGGCTTGGAGTTGATCAGATCGTGCGGCATCGCCGAGTCGATGTCCTGATGGACCGACATCTTCTCTTTGATCGCGCGTTCCATGCGCACGAGGCCGATGCGGAACTGGTTCTCGAGCAGCTCGCCGACTGCGCGGACGCGGCGGTTGCCGAGGTTATCGATGTCGTCGACGCGGCCGACGTCCTTGCGGAGGCGGAGCAGGTAGTTGATGACGACGTAGAAATCTTCCGGCGTCATCGTCTTCTGCGTAACCGGCGACTGGAGGTCGAGCTTGATGTTGAACTTGAAGCGGCCGACGCGCGAGAAGTCGTACTTGCGGGCGTCGAAGAACATGCCTTCGAAGAGCGCTTTGGCCGACTCGAGGGTCGGAGGATCGCCCGGACGCATGCGGCGGTAGATTTCGATGATCGCGGCTTCGAACGACTTCGACGTGTCCTTGCGGACCGTATTGAGCAGGATGTCGGAGACGAGATCCCACTCCGGGAAGAAGACTTCGAATTCGCTGATGCCGTGGCTGCCGAGAACTTCGGCCCAATCGGCAGGGACGTTTTCGCTGGCCTCGAAGAGAACCTCGCCCGTGTTGACGTCGACGACGTCGCTGAGGAACACGGCCTTGTCGAGCGCGGTGTAGTCGACCTTGACGCTCGTCTCATTGCTCTTCGTGAGCTGGTCGGCCATCTTCTGGTCGAGCTTAATGCCGGCGAAGACGGTGCGGACCGAACGACGTCCGCGAATCGAGTGGCGCTCCTTCGCTTCTTCCTGATCGAGCACGCGGCGGTCGAAGCTGAGCTCCGCGCCGGAGTCCGAGAGATGCACCTTGATCGGCGTATAAAACTGGCGAAGGATCTCTTCGTCCGTGGTGAGACCGAGCGCGCGGAGGAACACGGAGCCGAGGAACTTGCGCTTGCGGTCGATGCGGACGTAGAGAATGTTTTTCTGGTCGTACTCGAACTCCACCCAGGAGCCGCGGTACGGGATGATTTTCGAGAGGAAGGTGTGCGCGCTTTCCTTGGTGAAGAACACGCCGGGCGAACGGTGGAGCTGCGAAACGATGACGCGCTCCGTTCCGTTGATGATGAACGTTCCGTTGTCCGTCATCAGCGGGATGTCGCCGAAGAACACTTCCTCTTCCTTGGCATCGCGCATGTGCTTGACGCCGGTGTCGGGGTCCTTGTCATACACGAACAGCCGGAAGGTGACCTTCAGCGGAACGCTGTAGGTCATGCCGCGCTCCTGGCACTCCTCGACGGAGTACTTCATCTGCAGATCGACGGGGTTGCCGCAGATGTCGCAGACTTCGACGCGGTTCTTGTTGATCACGCCGCACTGGCCGCAGTTGACGGTCTCTTCGTGCGGATGGTCGGTGATGATCTTCGCCCCGCAGTTCGCGCAGGTCATGCGCAGGTGCTCGAGACCCTTGAGCTGTCCGCACTTGCACTCCCAGTTGCCGATGGAGAAGCGGACGAAATCGAGCGAGCAGGTCTCCCGGAAATCGCTGAAGGGGAAGACGCTGGTGAAGACGGACTGAAGGCCCGTGTCTTCGCGCTCCTCCGGAAGGAGATTCATCTGAAGGAAACGGTCGTACGACTTTCTCTGGACATCGATCAGATTCGGCAGCGCCATATAGCTGCGAATCTTGGAGAAGTCGTGACGAACCGGCTCCTGTTTGGGCATGGCTCCGTTCATTCGGTGGGACTCCTTATTCAGTTGGCGGTTCGCAGTTGGCGGTTGGCAGGAGCACCAAAGTCGTTCTCCCGTCAGCCATCATTTGCAACCAACAACCATCACGCGTGTAGGCGAGGCCGGTTTGCAGGCGACGCAAACCGGTGTACGCGATGTGTGGGCGCTATCGAGAAGGCCGCTCCCCCCTCTCTGGCCCAAAGTTGTGTACTGCACAACAAAAGCGAATTCCGGGCGGCACTATTCGCGCCGCCCGGAATCCATGAAACCGACTTACTTGACCGAGACTTTGGCGCCGGCGTCCTCGAAGACCTTTTTGATCTTCGCGGCTTCGTCTTTCGACACGCCTTCCTTGATGGTCTGAGGAGCGCCCTCGACGAGGTCCTTCGCTTCCTTCAGGCCGAGCGAGGTAACCTCGCGCACTGCCTTGATGACGTTGATCTTCTTGTCGCCCGCTTCCTGCAGGACGACGGTGAACTCCGTCTGCTCTTCGGCAGGCGCGGCAGCAGCGGCCGGACCGGCAGCGGCAGCGGCAGGCGCGGCGGCAGCGGCGGCGGAGACGCCGAAGCGGTCTTCCAGTGCCTTCACCAGGTTGGCGAGGTCGAGAACCGTCATCGTCTCAATCTGTTTCACGAAATCATCGGTAGAAATAGCCATTTCAGCCTCCAAAAGTTTTCTGACTCAGTCTCAATTTCAAGCGGATCCCTTCGCTGCGCTCAGGGCAGGCTCCAGATCCGCGCCATCTCAAAATTACGCGTTTGCTTCCTCACCACCGCCGGCCTTCTGCTTGGCAACCTGATCCAGCACGACGGCGATGTTGCGGATCGTGCCGTTGAGCACGACCGCCAGACCGCGAATCGGATGCTGCATCAGGTAGAGGAGCTTCGCGAGAAGCTCGTCACGCGAGGGCAGGTTGGCGATGTTCTGGATCTGGCTCGCCGCCACGACCTGTCCGGCCAGAAGCGCTCCCTTGAACTGCACGGTGGGAACGTCCTTGGCGAACTTGGTGAGCACTTTCGCAAGCGCCACCGGATCGGACGTGTTGTAGGCGATCGCGGTCATGCCGGTGAAGGTGTTCGTGAGGGTCTTCAGCGGCGAGTCCTTGACGGCGATGAGGGCGAGCGTGTTCTTGATGACCACGTACTCGGATCCCGACTCGCGGACCTGTTTGCGCAGCTCGGTGACCTGGGGAACGGTGATGCCCTTGAAGTCGAGCACGAACGCGTTCGTGGCCTGGCCGATGCCTTCGGAGAATGCGGAGATCGCTTCTGCTTTCTGTTCGCGATTCTTCATGCTTCCTCCTATTCAGCCTTCGTCTCAGCGACGGCGGAGTCGATCTGCACCGACGGGCTCATCGTGGACGAGATGTAAATCGAGCGGACGTACTTGCCTTTCGCAGCCGCGGGTTTCGCCTTGCGGACGGCGTTGATGATCGCCGAGGCGTTGTCGCGGAGCTGATCGGCGGAAAAGGAAACCTTGCCGACCGGAACGTGGATGATCGACGTCTTGTCGACGCGGAACTCCACCTTACCAGCCTTGATCTCCTGCAATGCTTTGGCGACGTCGAACGTGACGGTGCCGGTCTTCGGATTGGGCATCAGGCCGCGAGGGCCGAGGACCTTTCCGAGCTTACCGACGGAACGCATCATGTCCGGCGTAGCGATGACGGCGTCGAAGTCCGTCCAGCCACCCTGGATCTTCTCCACCATGTCGTCGCCACCCACGAAGTCGGCGCCTGCGTCCTGCGCTTCCTTCTGTTTGTCGCCCTGTGCGATCACGAGCACGCGTTTCGTCTGGCCGGTACCGTGCGGGAGCACGGTGGTACCGCGGACCATCTGATCGGCATGCTTGGGATCGACGCCGAGAAGCAGCGAGAGCTCGACCGTCTCATTGAACTTGGCGTAGGCAATCTGCTTGAGCAGACTGAACGCCTCGTCCAACTGATAGGGTCGTTCTTCGACCTTCTCTGCCGCAGCACGATACTTCTTGCCGTGTTTGGCCAATTTCACCTCCGTAGTGATAACGGCAGCCCGTGAAGGCCACCTCCTACTTTGTTTTGCCTCAGCCACGCGCTGAAGCGCTTAAAAAGCGGTTGTCTTGTTGTCGGTTGTCTGGAATGCCTGCCGAGATGCGCGGACAACCGACAACTGAGAACCGACAACATCGCCGACGCTAGTCGGCGATCTCGAGTCCCATCGACTTCGCCGTGCCTTCGATCGTCCGCATCGCGGACTCGACGCTGGCGGCGTTGAGGTCGGGCATCTTCAGCCGGGCGATGTCCTCGACCTGCTTGCGGGTGACCTTGCCGATCTTGGTCTTGTTCGGCGTGCCCGAGCCCTTCTGGATTCCGGCGGCCTTCAGCAGAAGGATCGCCGCGGGCGGCGTCTTCGTGATGAACGTGAACGTGCGGTCGGAGAAGACCGTGATCACGACCGGGATGATGAGTCCCGAGTCTTTGGCCGTACGGGCGTTGAAGGTCTTGCAGAACTCCATGATGTTCACGCCGTGCTGGCCGAGAGCGGGACCGACCGGGGGCGCGGGAGTGGCGGCGCCGGCGGGGATCTGGAGCTTGATGTATCCGGTGATCTTTTTAGCCATGATTAAATCCTATGAATTAAAGAGTTCGAATTTCGAATGAAGAATTGAGAAGGTTTTTCGTGCTTCTTAATTCTTCATCCGAATTTCTTTCGTTCCGTTATCTCGCCTTGGCCGCTCCGGCGCCACCGGCCTGATCGTCGCTGGCGTCGTATCGGGCCACCTGCAGGAAATCGAGCTCGACGGGAGTGGAGCGTCCGAAGATCGTGACCATGACCTTGAGCGTCGAGCGATCGAGATTCACTTCCTCGACGACGCCCGTGAAGTTGCTGAACGGGCCGTCAATGATGCGGACGTGCTCGCCGTGCTCGTAGACGTGCTTCGGTTTCGGCTTTTCCTTCGTCGTCACGACCTGCGTGAGGATCTGGTCGACTTCTTCCTGCGTCAGCGGCGTCGGCTTCTTGCCGGTGCCGACGAAGCCGGTCACCTTGGGGGTGTTCTTGACCAGATGCCAGGCATCGTCCGACATCTCCATCTCGAGGAGGATGTAGCCGGGGAAGAACTTGCGCTGCACTTCGCGCTTCTTGCCGGACTTCATCTCGACGAGTGTTTCCGTCGGGATCTTGATCTCGCCGAACTTCTCGCGCATACCGAGGGCTTCGATGCGCTGGCTGAGATTCTCCTTCACCCGCTCCTCGAATCCGGAGTAGGTGTGGACGATGTACCACTGCTTCTGTGACGTCGCTTCGACCATGTCTTTAGGTGCTCGTCCCGAACCGGGTAAACAAGAAGTTGATGGCCTTATAGAAGACGACGTCGCAGCCCCAGAGGAACAGGGCAAAGACCAGCGTGGCCACGATGACGACGGCGGTCGTTCCAACGACCTCGTTCCGCGTCGGCCAGGTGACCTTCTTCATTTCGGACATCGTGTCGCCGAAGAACTCGCGAGTGGAAGCCACCCACTGCTTCGGTTTGGAGACGACCGCGGTTTCCTTCGATGGTTCCATCTGACACCTTTTGAAAGCTGTCAGCTGGCAGCTCACAGCTCGCAGGAGGAAGCACCGTCCTCCTGCGAGCTGAGAGCCGCGAGCTGCGAGCTACTAAGAGATTTGGCAGGCCAAGAGGGACTTGAACCCCCAACCTGCGGTTTTGGAGACCGCTGCTCTGCCAGTTGAGCTATTGGCCTGCAATTGCCGCAAACTGCCGAGAAGGCAGGGCCTTCTCGTGATATTCCCTGGTTGAGCTGGCAGCTTGCAGCTCACAGCTCTCAGGAGACCGGCCACTGCGATCTCCTGAGAGCTGCCAGCTGAGAGCTGAGAGCTTACTTGGTTTCGCGATGAAGAGTCCGCTTCCGATCGTGCCGGCAGAACTTCTTCAGCTCGAGCTTCTCGGTCGTGGTCTTCTTATTTTTGGTGGTGGTGTAGTTGCGCCGTTTGCACTCGGTGCATTGGAGCGTGATGATCTCGCGCGCTGCTGCCATGATTCCTCCGGATTGAGGATTGAGAATTGAGAATTGAGGATCAGAGACCGAACAGCGCCGCAGCGGCTCCGATCCTCAATCCTCAATCCTGCATCCTCAATCCATGTGTAACTGGAGCCCTCGCCGAGATTTGAACTCGGGACCCCGTCCTTACCAAGGACGTGCTCTACCCCTGAGCTACGAGGGCCAAATGAACCTGTTTCTCGGTTCTCAGTTATCGGTTGTCATAGCGCTGAATCGCAAGACAACGGACAACCGACAACAGACAACCAGAATGGAGCGGGAGACGGGGTTCGAACCCGCGACCAACAGCTTGGAAGGCTGTGACTCTACCAACTGAGTTACTCCCGCGAAAACACCGCTGTTCATTCTTGGATCTCAGCTGTTAGCAGTCCCCGCTCGACCATGAGCAGAGAGCACTAACGGTTAAGTCGGTGGCCTGTGGAGGCCTCCTAACAGCCAAGAACCGAGAACGAACAACTGAAAAATGGTGGAGAGTGGAGGATTCGAACCTTCGTAGGGCGTTGCCCGGCAGATTTACAGTCTGCTGCTTTTGACCGCTCAGCCAACTCTCCATTTCGTCAGCTCGCAGCTGGCAGTGACCAACTCTCCGCAGACACGCCGGGTTTTCCCTGCGAGCTGAGAGCTGCTCACTGCGAGCTGCTTCTGGAGCTGGCGACGGGACTCGAACCCGCGACCTGCTGATTACAAATCAGCTGCTCTACCAACTGAGCTATGCCAGCGCCAATTTCTTGATTTCAAAGACACAAACAGCCTGTTCGCATGAGGCAGAGGATAGGATTCTGCAACGGCGGCGGCCGAGGAACTGCGGGTTATAGCAGAGGGCCAAACGGGACGCAAGTGGGAGCTATTCCGGTTGCACGCGCTGCGGCGTTGGTTCTCGGGTTGTCAGTTGTCGGTTGTCCGGGAGGTTGAGCCTGGGCGAAGTGACGGATAACCGACAACCGACCACCGATCACTACTTCCTCGTCTGTCTCACCACCTCATAGCAAAGAATCGCGGTCGCGGTCGCTACGTTGAACGAATCGACGTGCCCGAACATCGGGATGCTCACCGAGCGGTCGCTGTGGTCCTGCACGTTGCGGCGCACGCCCTTCCCTTCACTTCCCAGAACGAGCGCGACCTTGCCGGTGAAGTCGATCGTGTCGGCGCGATCGCCGTCCGCCGCGGCCGCGTAAACCCAGAAGCCTTTCTCTTTCAGCGTCTCGATCGATCGCGCCAGGTTCGTCACCACGGAGACCGGCACCCACTGCGACGCGCCAGCGGAAGCCTTCACCGCCGCGGGCGTCAGGCCGACGCTCTCGTGCTCCGGGATGATGACGAGGTCTACCGCGAAGCCGTCGGCCACGCGCAGGATCGCGCCAAAGTTCTGCGGATCGGTGATGCCGTCGAGGATGAGTACGAACTTCGTCTCGTCCTTCGCCACGACCGCATCGAAGTCGGCGTACGGCATCTCCGCGACCTCGGCGACAACGCCGTTATGCACGACGCGGCCGGCGAGATGGTTGACCTGGCTCAACGGCAACATGCGCACATTGACGCCCGCCGTCTTCGCCTCGGCGATCAATTTCTGCATCCGCCCGCTCTGCTCACGCACGATGGCGATGAACCGCACGCGATCGGGATGGGAGCGGATCGCTTCGAAGACAGGGTTCGCGCCGTAAACGATCATTGGAACGGTGAACGATGAACGATGAACGATGAACGCGCAAGTTTTCGCGCGAGAAAAGGCCCTTCATAGACGAAGCCGGTGTAAATCTGCACGAGATTCGCGCCTGCCTCGAGCTTGCCGCGCATGTCGTCAGGCGTGAAGACGCCACCGACTCCGATTAACGGATAGTCCGGACCGACCCGTTTTCGAACACGCGCGAGCACATCCGTCGATTTCTCCATCAGCGGCCGTCCCGACAGACCGCCGCCTTCGTTCATTCCCGGCAGCCGGTCGAGCGTGGTGTTCGTGCAGATCATTCCGTCCGCGAGACGCACGCAGATCTCGCAGATCTCGGCGATCTGCGCCTCGTCGAGATCGGGCGCGATTTTGATGAGAATCGGCCCGCTGCGCACGCTTCGGACCGCATTCAGCAGCGCTTCGAGATGCTCGGGCCGCTGCAGATCGCGCAGTCCCGGCGTATTCGGTGAAGAGAGATTGAGCACCGCGACGTCTGCGTGGGGCGCGACGCGCCGATAGCACTCGACGTACGCTTCGATCGCGCCTTCGATCGGCACGTCGCGATTCTTGCCGACGTTGACGAAGACCGGAGTCGTGCCGCGATCCCGCTCGCGAAGCCGCGCCGCGATCGCATCTGCGCCGTCGTTGTTGAAGCCCATGCGATTGATGAGCGCTCCGCTCTCCGGATAGCGAAACATCCGCGGCCTCGGGTTTCCCGACTGCGGCCGCAGCGTAACGGTTCCGACTTCGATGAAGCCGAAGCCGAGCGCGGCGAGGAATGGCATCAGCAGCGCGTTCTTGTCGAAGCCTCCGGCGATCCCGATCGGTGAGCGAAAGCGCAGGCCGAAGAGCTCGCGCGATGCCGACGCAGGAGGCGCGCAGAAATGATCGATCGCACGCAGAGCGATCGGGATCTGCTGCAGATGCCGCATCTGCTCTGTCGTCCACTCGTGCGCATCCTCGGGGTCGAGGTGGAAGAGCGCCCGGCGGAGAAGCGCGTAGATCATGCGGCCAGGATTCGCTCGACCCGCGCCAACGGCGAGAGCACGCGCGCATCCACTTCGCTCGCATGCTGCAGCAGCGGGATCGAACGGATCAACTCCGGCCCGTGCTCGAGGCCCGTGATCGCGAGGCGCAGCGGCATGAAGAGCGCCTTCCCTTTCGCACCGGTCGCCACTTTCAACCGCTCGACCATCGCGTGATAGCCGTCGCCATCTGTCGGCGCACCATGCTCGCGGAGCTCCGCCGCGAGCTGCTCGGCGAACGCGCGATCGATCGATGGAGCCGCGTACTCCGTGACGAATCGCAACACCTCGCCGAACTGCGTGAGCTTGTGGACGCTCGTCTTCACGACGTCGATCCCCTCTTCGAGCCACGGCACGTCGAAGAAGCGGCGGACCAGTGGCGCGAGCTCCGCTGCGCTCATCGCGTGAATGTACTGGCCGTTCAGCCACTCGAACTTCTGCGGATCGAACACGGCCGGCGCGGCGTTCACGCGATCGAGCGCGAAATGCTCGACCGCATACTCGCGCGAGAAAACTTCCACGCCTTCCGACGACGACCATCCGAGGAGCGCCAGGTAATTCAGCATCGCGTCGGGAAGGAAACCTTGCTCCGCGTACGCGGTCACCGAGGTTGCACCGTGGCGTTTCGAGAGCTTGGTCCGATCCTGCCCGAGGATCAGCGAGACATGCGCGAACAGCGGGACGTCCCAGCTCATCGCGCGATAGATGAGCACCTGGCGATGCGTGTTCGTCAGATGCTCTTCCGCACGAATGACGTGCGTGATCTCCATGTCGTGATCGTCGACCACGACGCAGAAGTTGTAGGTCGGCAGACCATCGGAGCGCACGACGATGAAGTCGCCCAGCGATTCCTTGCGCCAAGTGACCTCGCCGCGAATGAGATCGTCGATCGTGACGTCACCATCCTCCGGGACATGAAACCGAATCGCATGTGGCGCGTCGTCATCGCGCCGGTTCCGCCAGCAGGTCAGGTCGTAGTGCGGCGGACGCCCATCGGCTTCCGCCTGCTTCCGCTTCGCCTCGAGCTCTTCCTCGGTGCAGTAGCAGCGATACGCAACTCCCCGCTCCACGAGCTCGCGCGCAACACGACCATAGAGCTCGACGCGCTCCGACTGGCGATACGGCGCATGCGGTCCACCGACATCCGGACCTTCATCCCACGCCAGCCCCAGCCAGCGCAGATCGTCGAGCACCATCGCCTCCGATTCGCGCGTCGATCGCGCCTGATCGGTGTCCTCGACGCGAATGACGAATGTCCCGCGATGATGCTTCGCAAACAGCCAGTTGAAGATGGCCGTGCGCGCACCGCCGACGTGCAGGTGGCCTGTGGGGGAAGGAGCAAATCGGACACGAGTCATTCGCCCAGCAGTCTATCGTGAGGAGGGCGGGCTTATAGCCCGCCATGGGAGTGCGGGGGAACGTCCGTCGAAAACGTGAGCCCCCGCCCAGAATCGGCGGGCTATAAGCCCGCCCTCCGGTCGCGAGACTCGATGAGAACGATCGCCATCGCACAGATCCCCTCACCTCTTCCGATGAAGCCGAGGTGATCGGTCGTTGTGGCTTTGACGTTGACGTGGCCCTCGGGCAGGCCGAGGAGGCGCGCGATCGAGGCGACCATGGCGTCGCGATGCGGAGAGAGTTTCGGTTGCTGCGCGATGATCGTCACGTCGATGTTCGAGATCTCGGCGCTTCGCTCGTCGAGGATTCGCTTTGCTTCGCGCACGAAGATCGTCGAGTCGGCGTTGCGCCAGCGCTCATCGGTCGACGGGAAGTAGTTGCCGATGTCGCCCGCGCCGGCAGCGCCGAGGATCGCGTCGGTGATGGCGTGGAGCACCGCGTCGGCGTCGGAGTGCCCTTCGAGACCACCGGTCTCGGAGATGCGCACGCCGCCGAGGATGAGTGGCCGTTCGGGCGCGAACGGATGAATGTCGACGCCCTGGCCGATGCGCATCACGACGACTGACTCCACTGCCTTAGATACGACTCGGCGACTTCGAGATCTTCGGGCAGCGTGATCTTGAGATTGCGCGGATCGCCGGGAACCGCGTGGACGCGATGACCGAAGCGCGCGGCGAGGCCGGCTTCGTCGGTGCCGTCGATGCCTTCGCGCACCGCGCGATCGAGGATCTCGCGGAGCAGTTCCGTGCGAAAACACTGCGGCGTCTGCGCTGCTCCGAGCATGGAGCGATCGAGCGTTCTGGCGATCGTCGCGTCGTCGTTCATCTCGTGAATCGTGTCGGTGACCGGCACAACCGGCAGCGCTGCTCCGACCGCACGCGCGGCCTCGGCGACCGCGTGGAAAAGCTCCGCGCTGAACAGCGGACGCGCCGCATCGTGCACCGCGACCAGCTCCGCGTCGCCCACCTCCGCGAGTCCGCGGATCACCGATTGCTGCCGCGTTTCGCCGCCGGCAACCCAGGTGATGCGATCGCTCGGCGACTTGCTCACCGCCGCGAGCAGCAGCTCGGAAACCGGCACGATCACGCGCGACACCGCGTCGTCGAGCAGAAAGCGCTCGACCACGTGCTGAATGATCGGCTTACCGCCGAGGGGAAGAAACTGCTTCGGGAGCTGACCGCCGAAACGGGAACCGCTGCCCGCGGCAGGAACGATGACGACGATGCTCATCGTACGGAATTGAGAATTGAGGATTGAGGATTGAGAATCAGAGAAATGAATGACTTCGCGCGGAGAGCTTCCAACGGCGAGCCGCCGGCGGAACGGCCGGCCGGCAGTCGGCACCACATCGTGCTCCGATTCTCAATCCTCAATTCTCAATCCTCAATTCGGTCGTCACACGGCCATGATGTCGTGCTCTTTCTGCTTCAGCACAGACGCCACTTCATCGATGTGTTTGTCGGTCAGTTTCTGGATCTCGTCGAGGCCGCGCTTCTCGTCGTCCTCCGAGATGCCGGAGTCTTTGAGCATCTTCTTCAACTTCTCGTTGCCGTCGCGACGCACCTGGCGGATCGCCGTCCGCGACTCCTCGGCCATCGCGTGGGCCTTCTTCACGAGATCCTTGCGTCGCTCTTCCGTGAGCGTCGGTACCGGCACGCGAATCACCTTTCCGTCCGAGGCGGGATTGAAGCCGAGGTCGGAGGTGCGGATCGCTTTCTCGATCACGCTCACCATCTGCTTGTCCCACGGCTCGATCACCAGCAGCGCCGGCTCCGGCACCTTGATGCTCGCGGCCTGCGCCAGCGGCGTCGGAGTGCCGTAGTAGTCGACCTGGATGGTGTCGAGCATCGCCGCGTTGGCGCGCCCGGTTCGCAGAGTCTTGAAATGCGCGTGCAGCGCTTCGATCGCTCCGTGCATGCGGTGTTGCACGTCCTTGATCACATCATTGATGGCCATGATTCACTCCAGTATGCGGGCACACTGCCAACTGCTCAGCTCTCGCCGGTTTCGTCGTCGGACACGATGGAGCCAACGTCTTCGCCCAGCAGTGCGCGCTTGATATTGCCCTTCTCACGCAGCGAGAAAATATAGATCGGAATCGAGCTTCCGCGAGCGAGATCGATCGCCGCGGCATCCATCACCTGCAGACGCTCGGCGAGCACGCGCTGATAACTCACGCGCGGCAGCCGGACGGCGTTCGGATCCTTCTCCGGATCGGCGGTGTAAATGCCGTCGACCTTCGTCGCTTTGAAAATGATGTCGCACTTCAGCTCCGCGGCGCGCAACGCGGCGGCGGAATCGGTCGTGAAGAACGGATTGCCCGTGCCCGCGGCGCAGATCACGATGCGCCCCTTCTCGAGATGACGGATCGCGCGGCGGCGAATGAACGGCTCGGCCACCTCGGCCATCGTGATCGCGGAGGTCACGCGCGTCGCCACGCCGCGGCGCTCGAGCGCGTCCTGCAGGGCGATGGCGTTGATCACCGTCGCCAGCATTCCCATGTGGTCGCCGGCGACCCGATCGATGCCCTCGGTCGCGGCGGTGACGCCGCGAAAGATGTTGCCGCCACCGATCACGATCGCGATCTCGACGTCGAGCTTGCGCACCTCGCCCAACTCGTCGGCGATCGCCGCCAGCACGTCGGCGTCGATGCCCGTCCGGCGCCCGCCCATGAGTGCTTCACCGGAGAGTTTGAGAAGGATGCGCTTGAATTTAGGGGCACTCATCAGCAGCGGGTTATAGCAGAAAAAAGGCGGCCCGAAGGCCGCCTTGAACAGGATGCAGTTCGCAGTTTGCAGTGCGCAGGGGCAAAAACCCCGGCGCGTCCAAATCAACCCTGCGATCTGCGATCCGCGGACTGCGATCTACTGCTTGATGTACGACGCCACTTCCGCGGCGAAGTCTTCGCTCTTCTTCTCGATGCCCTCACCGAGCTTATAGCGCGTGAAGCGGGTGACGATGTACTCGCAGCCGGACTCTTTGCCGCGGCGCGAGAGGTACTGCGAGACCGTGGCCTTGTCGTCGCGGATGTAGGGCTGCTCGAGGAGACAGGCTTCGCCGTAGAACTTCTCCATCTTGCCGGAGACCATTTTCTCGACGATCGGCTCGGGCTTGCCCGACTTGACCGCGGCGTCACGAGCGATCTCGCGCTCGGTGTCGAGATCCTTCGGCGTCACGTCTTCGCGGCGGAGGAAACGCGGCTCGGCGGCGGCGATGTGCATGGCGATGTCCTTCGCCACTTCCGCGCCGACCTCACGGTTCTTTCCGACCACTTCGACCATGACACCGATCTTGCCGCCGCCATGGATGTAGGTTCCGATCGTCGCGTGCTCCGGAGCTTCGTAGCGCGCGAAGCGGCGGACGGAGATGTTCTCCTTGATCGACGCGATCTGCTCGGCGACCTTGATGCCCACTGTGTCGTCGCTGCCCGGCCACTTCTCGGCGAGGAGCTCGTCGACGGTCGTGGTCTTGCTCTGCGCGACGATCTTCGCCACTTCCTGCGCGAAATTGCGGAAGTTCTCGTTGCGGCCGACGAAATCGGTCTCGCAGTTCACTTCGACGATCACGCCGACGTGATCGGCGACGTGCGCGGCAATTGTGCCTTCCGCGGTGATCCGGCCGGCCTTTTTGCCCGCCGCGGCCAAGCCCTTCTTGCGAAGGATTTTGACCGCTTCTTCCATGTTGCCCTCGGATTCCGCGAGAGCGTTTTTTGCGTCCATCATGCCGGCGCCGGTCGAATCGCGGAGCTCTTTGACCATCGCGGCCGTAACTTGAGTCATTTGATTACCTCTCTTGCGAGTTGGGTCGTTCCGTCAGTTGCTGGTTGCTGGTTGTCTGGGGTTTTGCGCGAATGGCGACGCACCCCAGATAACCAGCAACTAGTAACCAGCAACCGCTCCTGCGAACGACGTGCGTACAAAGAAGTCGTACAGTTCGCAGCAGGCAGTGAGCAGGAACGCCCGAGGGTCTCCTGCAAACTGCCTACTGCGAACTGCCTACTGACGTTCAGACCGCTGGAGCAGCCTGCATCGCTTCGGGAACGGCTTCCGCGGGGATCACGTCGTCAGCCGGCGGCTCACCCTTGTCTTCCGTCCCGATGTAACGCTCCTCGGCGAGGTTGTAGCCCTCGAGGACCGCATCGGCGATCTTCTGCGTGAACAGACGGATCGCGCGGATCGCGTCGTCATTCCCCGGGATGACATAGTTGATGTCTTCCGGATCGCAGTTGGTATCGACGATGGCGACGACAGGGATGCCGAGCTTCTTGGCTTCCTTGACGGCGATGTACTCCTTCTTCGGATCGATCACGAAGAGCGCGTCCGGAAGGCCGTCCATCTCGCGGATCCCGATGAGATTCTTCTGCAGCTTCTCACGCTCGCGATCGAGCGCGGCGCGCTCTTTCTTCGACATCTCCTTCTCGGTGTCGTTGAGAAGGGATTCGATTTCCTTCAGACGCTCGATGGACTTGCGGACCGTCGTGAAGTTGGTGAGAGTGCCGCCCAGCCAGCGGTTGTTCACGTAGAACATGCCGCAGCGGTTGGCCTCTTCGAGAATGGCGTCCTGCGCCTGGCGCTTGGTGCCGACGAACAGGATGCGCTTGCCCTGCGGACGCGAGGTCCGCGATGAATGCCGAGGCTTCTTTGAAGAGCTTGAGCGTTTTCTGCAGGTCAATGATGTAGATCCCATTGCGCTTGCCGAAGATGTACTTCTTCATCTTCGGGTTCCAGCGCTTGGTCTGATGACCGAAGTGCACGCCAGCCTCCAATAGCTCTTTCATCGTAATAGAGACCGCCAAGTGAACCCTCCTTTATCAGTGAAGTGTTGAATGTTGATCGGATTACTGCCGCTAAAAACAGCGACAGGAGCGGTGATACCGCTCCTGTCGAAACAAACACGCGATCAGGTGAAACAGAAACATCGGAGGACCTAGCGCTTGGAGAACTGGAAGCGGGCGCGGGCTCCCTTCTGACCGTACTTCTTGCGCTCCTTCATGCGCGGGTCGCGCGTGAGGAGGCCGGCCTTCTTGAGACGCTTGCGCAGCTCGGTGTTGTAGACCTGCAGCGCGCGAGAGATGCCGTGACGGATCGCGCCGGCCTGTCCGCTCGGACCGCCGCCGTCCACCGTGACGAGAATGTCGAACTTGTCGACCGTCTCCGTCAGCGAGAGCGGCTGCTTGATGATCATCTTCAGCACTTCGTTGCCGAAGTAATTGTCCAGCGAGCGGCGGTTCACCGTGATCGCACCCGATCCCGGACGAAGGTGTACGCGCGCCGTCGAGGTCTTCCGTCTTCCCGTTCCGTAGTATTCGACCAAAGCCAAGGAATCCTCCTGTGATTACTCGACGACGTTCAACGCCTCAGGCTGCTGCGCCTGATGCGGATGATTCGTGCCGCGATACACCTTCAACTTCTTCAGCATTTTGCGGCCGATCTTGTTCTTCGGCAGCATGCCCCAGACCGCTTCCTCGATCATCCGCTCCGGCTTCTCGGCGCGGACGAACCGCGCGGCCCGCTCCTTGAGCCCGCCCGGATAGAGCGAGTGATGGCGGTAGATCTTGTCCGTCTCTTTCTTTCCGGTGAGACGGATTTTCTCGGCGTTGATCACGATCACGTGATCACCGGTGTCGAGGAACGGCGTGTACGTCGGCTTCGACTTGCCCGAGATGATGTTGGCGATGGTCGTGGAAAGACGTCCGAGGACCAGGCCCTCGGCGTCGATCACGAACCAACGCGGCTCGATGTCGCCCTTCTTGGGAAAATACGTACGCATGACTCTCCCTGAAAATCTCGTTGTCGGTTGTCCGTCATCCGATGTCCGCGGCGGAAGCCGGACAGCGGGCAACTGACAGGTACTACCTTGAAAGCCGGCGGCGCAGGTGTGGACCGCAAACGCCGCAGACGAATCAAAGACGAGGACACTCTCCCCTCAGGGGGAAAGGGCCAAAACGGTAACATTGCCGAACAGGCAGTGTCAACGAATTCATTCCCTGCACGTTGGCAGTTGGCAGTTGGCGGTTGGCAGGAGCGAGTTTGAGGGTGTATTCGAGCTATGCGCTCGGACCCGGTAGTTGGGCCTCCCGCCAACCGCCAACTGCCAACCGTCCAACCGCCCGTGATAAAAGCTCGCGCCATGTCCGCACGCCTCATCGACGGCAAGGCCGTCGCGCACGAGATCGAGACCGAGGTGGCGCAGGCGATCGTCGAGCTCGGCTTCCGACCGGGCCTCGTCGCCGTTCGCGTCGGCAACGATCCCGCCTCGGAGATCTACGTTCGCAACAAAGCGAAGAAGGCGCGCGAACTCGGACTCGAGGGAACCGAGCTGGTATTCGACGAGGCGATGACGCAGACGGCACTGCTGGCCGAGATCGATCGCCTCAACCACGACGACACGATCGACGGCATTCTCGTGCAGCTTCCGCTGCCGAAGCAGATCGATCCGCGCACGGTCATCGATTCGATCGCACCGACCAAAGACGTCGACGGTTTTCATCCCATCAACGTCGGCCTCCTCCACCTCGGGCGCCCCACGCTCGTTCCATGCACGCCCGCCGGCGTGATCCGCCTCATCGAATCGACGGGCGAGAGCATCGACGGGAAGCACGCCGTCGTCATCGGACGAAGCGACATCGTCGGGAAGCCGATGGCCGCGCTGCTCCTGCAACGCAACGCCACCGTCACGATCTGCCACTCGCGCACGCGCGATCTCGCGAGCGTTGCCCGCGAGGCGGACATTCTCGTCGCCGCGATCGGCCGGCCGCTCTTCGTCATCGACAGATACGCGAAGCGAGGCGCAATCGTCATCGACGTCGGCATGAACCGTGTCGGCCCCGAGCACGCGATGAACCTCGCTCACGACCCCGACAAGACTCGCCTGCTGCAAAAGAACGGCACCGTGCTCGTCGGCGACGTCGATTTCGCGCGAGTGCGCGAGGTCGCGTCGTGGATCACGCCGGTGCCTGGAGGCGTGGGGCCGATGACGATCGCGATGCTGATGAAAAACACGGTGGACGCGGCGAAGCGGAGACGGGGGTGATGTCCTCCGATGCCGTCGCGGGCCGAGGCACGGTGTTGCGCGTCGGCCTCACCGGCGGCATCGCCAGCGGGAAGTCGACCATCATGCGCATGCTGGCCGGCCTCGGCTGCATCACGGTCGACGCCGACGCCATCGTCGCGCGGCTCTACCGCCCGGGTGAAGCTGGCCACGAAGCGATCGTGCGGACGTACGGTCCGGGCATTCTCCTGGCGGATGGCGAGATCGATCGGAAGAAGCTCGCCGCGCTCGCCTTCTCCAACGCCGAGGAAGCGCAGAAGCTGAACGCCCTCATTCACCCGATCGTGCTCGCCGAGGAAGCACGCATGATGAGCGAAGCGGAAGAGCGCGGAAGCGATGGGATCTACGTCGTCGAAGCGACGCTGCTGCTCGAAGCGGGCGGCCGGCAGCGCTACGACAAGATCATCGTCATCGACGTCGCGCCGGACGTGCAGATCGAACGCGCGATCGGCCGCGGCATGACGCGCGCGGATGTGACCAGCCGCATCGCGCACCAGATGCCGCGCGAGGAACGCCTGCGTCATGCCGACTACGTGATCGACAACAGCAACGACGAACGTGCGGCGCTCGTGGAAGTCCAGCGCGTCTACGACTTGCTCCGCGCGGATCTCGACGCGAAAAAGAAAAACTCCGGGCGCTGTTAGACGCCCGGAGTCTCTCTCGAAAAACGATCTTCTTACGTGTGGGTGGTCGTCGAGGTCGTGCTGGTGGAGCTCGTACCGCTCGTCATGGTCGTGCTCGAGGTGTCGGTCGACATGCTGCCCGTGCCGGTCGTGTCGGTCGACATCGTGTCGGTTGCCATCGTGTCCGTGGACATCGTTTCGGTGGCCGACGTCACGGTGGTCTCGCTCGTGGTCATCGACGTGTCGGTGCCGGTGTCGATGTTGTTGGTGGTCTCTTCCTTCTTACAGGCGACAAAGACGACGAGCGTCAGCGCCGCCACGAAAACCAGAGTTTTCTTGATCATGCGAATTCCTCTCTTGTTTGTGGTCGTGTTCGGTTGCGTCTCTTCGTCACGGTAGAAAGTGCCAGCCACCTCCTCGCATCTTTAGACAATCCACACTCCGGGGGAGTAACTGGAAGCGTTCGTGCTCGACGACATTGGGTGACGAGCAACAGGAGTGCCAGCCGAAAAGGACCGGTAGACGGGAAACGGGTGACGGGGGACGCTTGCTCAGCGAGCGAGCGATTCCCCAAGCGGTTCATTCGCCGTGATTGTTCGAAGCCCAGTCCAGGCCCATCGAATGACGGGCGGAACAACACGGATCACCCGCTGGCAAAGCAAGCGTCCCCCGCACCCGTCTACCGTGCACCAAGGTGAAGCGGCCGCCAAAAAACAAAACGCCCCGCTTTGCGGCGGGGCGTTTCGGTGAAGCGTGAAAAACGAAAGACTAGGTGTGGGTCGCCGTGGCGGCCGTCGAGGACGTCGTGGTCATCGTCGTGCCCGTGGCGGACGAGTCGGTGGCCGACGTCTCGGTGCTGGTGGTGGTCATCGTGGTGTCGGTCGCCATCGTGTCGGTGGCCATCGTGTCCGAAGCCATCGTGTCGGCAGTCGTCATCGAGGTGTCGGTCGCGGCGGTGTCGGTCGCGGCCTCTTCCTTCTTACAACCAACGGCGAGCATCGAAACGACGAAAAGGGCAGCCAGGGTGATCACAAGAGACTTCTTCATTGCGTAATTCTCCTTCAATTTTTCAGATCTTCGACCTGAATGTTGTTGTTCTGATGAAAGCGACGGTTGAGATGCCTGTCTGGGTGCCCGACTCACCTCGCTTTGCGTTTAAGTTGCTGAAACCTATTCGCGATTTCGCGCGAACCTGATCTTGGAGGACGATGGGCAAGGAGGGCACAGACTCCCCCCGCACGGTGGATATGATAAGAACAGACCCAGCAATGTCAAGTCACCCCGTCCCCGTCGCACCCATTCGCCCCGAGCCAATCACCGCTTCGGTGACGTCTTTCGACGGTACGAAAATCGTCTACGACATCCACGACGCACCCTCTTCTTCGACGATTCTGGTCGTTCCCGGCTTCTGGCGGGACCGGCGCCACGCCTCGATGCTCAGGCTCGCCGGCTTCCTCACCGATCTCGGATACCGCACGGCCGTCGCCGACGTCCGCGGTCATGGCGACAGCGAAGGGACGTACGGCTTCAACCTGCACGAGCATCACGACGTCGCCGCCGTCGCTCAAGATCTGCTGGCACGCGTGGGCACGACGTCGACTCTGACGCTGGTCGGTTTTTCCTACGGCGCATCGATCGCCATCTCGACGACCGCGCGTCACGATCTGCCGATTTCTTCTCTGCTGATGATCTCCGCGGTCGCCGATTTCGAGATGATCGCGCCTCGCTTCAACCCGTTCACGTTGCATCGCCACGTCGCGTTTTTTTCGCAGGCGCTGCGAAAGCCGCGCTTCTCCTGGACGATGCGGAAGTCGGCGAAGATCCGCGCCATCGATGACGTGCGCGATGTCCACGTGCCGATCTGTCTCATTCACGTGAAGAACGATTGGCTCATCGGCCACCGCCACTCCGTCGCTCTTTACGAGGCGGCGAACGAGCCGAAGGAGCTGCACATCCTCGACATCGAAGGCAACTATCACGCGGATCGCATCTTCAACGTGGCCTCGGAAACGATCGTGCCGATCACGAAGGATTTCCTCGCGCGCCACACGCAACCTGAAACGGGATCGAGAATCGCCGTGGAGGGCGGCTTATAGCCCGCCATGGGTGGGTGGACCTCCGAAGAAACGACGTGCATCCCGCCCGAAACCGGCGGGCTATAAGCCCACCCTCCTACTGAGAATCTGCGAGGGGATCCCCCAGCAACAAAAAGCCGCGCTTCGCGCGCGGCTTTTCAACGAGCCGGATCGGTGATCGTTGCGTTATGGCATCGGGAGCGGCGGCACGTCCCGGTTGCGCCGTAGCGGAACGACGATCTCGACGACCTGAAGCTCAGGCATCGTTTCGTCGTAGCGAGGGCGCGGATTCTGGGGCTTGACCACCGTCGTCGAGCATTCGCTGCCGTCGTCTTGCGTCCACTGTTCTCCGTCGAAGACCCACATACGCTGTCCTTTCGTTCGACTGCGACTAGTTCAAGGGGCCTGCCAGTGCGCGCTACGGTCGCGCTCACCGTCAACAACTTTAATACGAAGGACTTATGCGAGGAGTTTGATCGGCGCGGTGTCGGAACCGAAACAGGAAGTGTCCAGTTTCCCGATCACTGTCGTCCATTTGGCGGAGCGTTTTCCGTGGCGAGGTGAGCCGCGAGTTTGCGATAGGCATCACCGCGATGGGAAACCGCATCCTTCTCGGCGTCGGTCATTTCCGCGAACGTCTTCTCCGATCCCCGAGGCACGAACCAGGCGTCCCATCCGAAGCGAGCTTCGCCGCGCGGAGTGACGAGGATCTCGCCCGCGGCCTCGCCGGTGAAGGTCTTCACTTCATGTCCGTTCCAATAGCCAATGCAGCACTGCGCGCGCGCGGAGCGGTTGGTGAGGGCATAGGCGATCGCCGCGAGACCTTTCCCGCCCGCGGCTTCGAGGAGCCAGCGAACATACGGACCCGGAAAGTTGCCGAGCTCGTCGAAGCCGAGCGATACGTCTTCGACGATGAGCCGGCCGTAGCCTTTCGTCTTCGCCGCTTCGACTTTGTAGCGCGTGACTTCTTCGACTGTCGCGGCCTGGATCTCGGGCAGCGAAATGGACGCACGCAACAAGGAGACGCCGAGGATGCGCTCGGCTTCGATGCCCTTGTTGGGATTCCCGGAGACGAGGATCAGCCTGTCGTCAGACGCTTTCGAAACAGCCACAGAGGCGGATTCTACTCGGCCGGCGCGAAGTGGCGAATGGACTCGCTGAGACGGAACCGCAATCGCTCCGGCGCGGAGACGGGCGAGAGGCGCTGGCGAACGAAGGAGCGCAGCTTGCGATGCACGAGGATGCGAATCTCGCAATCGGGGCAGTTGCTCACATGAATCTCGATGTCGGCGTTCTTCTGATTCGCGAGGGATCCGTCGAGGAAAAAATACGCGAAGCGTTTTACATCGTCACAGAGCATTCCTGATTTCCTTCCGTGGGCGCAGAGGTGACGACCAGCTCCCCGTGCAACTCCATTGCGAAACGGTGAATTCCGCTGACATCACGGTAAACATCGCTGATCGTAAATTCCGCTGCACACACAGCAGAACTCGCACCAGCTTCCCGATCACGACGTGCGACGAATGCCGTACTTCAACACTCGATATCCACCGGCCTCCACTTCTCCCTCGAGCGTCTCGCCGATCGCCTCGGCCACGCGGATCGACGCCGTGTTGGCGGGATCGATGAGGCTGATGACGGCGTCGCGATGCATATCGTCGAATGCATGCCGGAGACAGCGCCGGGCTGATTCGGATGCGTAGCCCTTGCCCCACCACTTGCGGCCAATCGTCCAGCCGAGCTCGAAGCCGGGCCAGCCGTCGGGTTGATAGAAACCGACGCGGCCGACGAGCTGTCCGGTGGCGAGCTCTTCGACTCCCCACATCCCAAAGCCGCGAAGCTGCCAGTGTCCGACGATCATGGCCAGATGCCGCCAGGCTTCGAGGCGCGTCAGGTGCGTGCGCGTCGTGAAGCGCGTGACTTCGAAGTCGGCGTGCATCGCCGCGTATTCTTCGAAGTCGCTCTCCCGCAACATGCGCAGCTTGAGGCGCGGGGTGGTGAGAATGGGTTCGTTCATGCGTCATTCACTGCGGCTGGAAGCCGGCGGACCGGCAGGCTGGAAGCATGCGCTCCGGATCTGCGCTCCAGACCGCCGGCGTCTCGCCGGCTGGGACGGCGCCGTCTCGGCGCCGTCCTTTGCACGAGGCTCAGAACGTCACGCGTAAACCGAATCGCACGCTCGTCGGCGGCGTTCGGAGCGCGGCTTTCTTGTAGCCGGGGTTGGGTGAGCTTGCCAAAGCGTTGTCGGATTCCTGGAAGCCGTAGCGCTGATCCAGGAGGACCGCTCGTTGTGTATCGAGCACGTTGAACACGTCGACGAGGAAGCGGATGTCGGTGCGGCCCAGCGTCAGCGGATAGCCGAGGTGGACATCGACTTCGTAATTGCTCGGCGTGCGGCCTTCGGCGCCGCGCTTGGTCAGGAAGAACTCGTAGCGGCTGTACGCGTCGGAGTATCCGTAGCGCGTCACCGGCGTTCCGCTCCGCCAGTAAGCGGCCGCGCCGATCTCCAGTTTCCAGGGAGTGTTGTACACGCCCGAGACTTTGAATTGATGACGCCGATCGTTCGAGAGCGGACCGTCATTTGTGATCTTCGTCAGATCGCTGCCGTTCGTGAAGAAGTCGAAGTAGTCGTACGCCGCGGTGATGTTCGGATCGGCGCCGATGTTCGTGAACGGTGAGTATTCGCCGTCGAAGTTTCCGTCGAGGTGCGAGTAGAGGTACGAGGCGATGCCCTGCCAGTTGTTCGAGAAGCGCTTCGTCGCGTCGAGCTGAATGCCCTTGTAGACGCGCTTCGCCTTCGGCGCGGGAAGCGTGTGCGAATAGTCGAGCGTGAAGACTTCCTTCATGAGACCTTCGCCGGGATTGCCGATGCAATACGTACCGTCGTCGGCGCAGAGGAAGTCTTCGACGACCTGGCCGTACTTGCGGTAGATGCCCTTGACGCCGAGAGAAAGATTCGGCCGCACCTCGCGCTCGTAGCCCATCAGATATTCGTTGAGGTACTGATTTTGAAGATCGGGATCGGCGGGCGTCTGGAGACCGCCGAGGATCGCCGACTGCAATCCGAAATCAGCCTCGGCCTGCGGATCGGGAGTCGTGCTCGTCGGGCTGTAATTGATGATGCGCGGCTGGCGCTCGTACGAGTACGAACGAATGACGAGATCCATCGGAATCTCTTCATAGAAGCGGCCGACGGATCCGTAGAGCTTCTCCGAACCCTTGCCGCTCGGATCGAACACGAAACCGAGCCGCGGCGCGTAGTCCTTCTTCAGATCAATCTGCACGATGCCCGAGGCGTCGATGATCTGCTGGCGATCCCAGCGCACGCCGTACGTGACGACGAGCTTGTCGTTCACGCTCCAGCGATCCTGCAGGAAGGCCGTCGTGACTTTGTGCGCCGGCGACGCGTTGAGCTGCGAGGTCGGAGCGTTGGCGATCGTAGCGTCGGGCGTCGTCCAGTAGAAATGCCGATAGATGAACGGTCTCGTAGCGTTCACTTCGTCCACGAAGACGTCGACCTGCTGGCCTCCCGACATCCGTTTGATGACCTCGGCTTTGTCATGCTCGTACTCGATGCCGCCCTTGAGCTCGTGGCTGCCGAGAATCCGCATCGCCGAGCCGCCGTAATGCTTGCGGTCGAAGTTCTTCTCCTGGATCAGCCCAAAGCCGCCGCGCTGAAAGACATCGACGTCGGGTTTCGTGAAGTCGCGAAACTGCACCGCCTCGCCACCCGGCGTGGACGGACCGACGGAGTTCTTTTCCTTGTGTTGCGCCGCCTGCGCGGTCAGCACCCAGTTCGAGGCGACGACACCGTCATAACGCAGCGCCCAATCACGGCCGCCGAATTCCTGCTTGCCGAGGTACGTCGCCGGATCGCCGTTGAGCGTGTGATTGGCGTCGTTGATCGCACCGGTGTCCTCACGCGGATCCTGGAGGAACGTGAAGACCACGGACTGGCTCGGCGCGAAGTTGTAGGTCAGCTTCGCCGAGGCGAGCTCGCGATCGCTGTCCGACGTCTCCAGCTCGCCGATGCGCGGACCGTTGGGCAGCAGGCTGTCGAGCGAGTGCTTCACCGTGTCGTACGCGCCGAAGAAGAACAGCTTGTCCTTGAGGAGATAGCCACCGATGTCGAAGCCGACGTCGCGGCGCGTGAATCCGTCGATCGTCCCGCCGGTGGAGACGACGGTCTTGGGCGTGGCTTGCAGCGAGTCGGCGTCGTAGTAGCCGAAGACGTCGCCGGCCAGTTGGTTGCTTCCCGACTTGGTGATGACGTTGATGATGCCACCGGTGGAACGCCCGAACTCGGCTTCATAGCCGCCGGTCTTGACGTCGACTTCCTGGATGAACTCGAAGTTGAGCTCTTTCCCCTGGAAGCCGTACTCCATGTTCGTGGTGTTGACGCCGTCGACGAAGAAAGCGTTCTCCGCGCCGGACGAGCCGTAGATGCTGATGGTCTGCTGGCTGGAGTTCGAAGGATTCGCGTCCGACTGGACACCAGGCGCGACCTGCACGATGGACGAGTAATTGCGCCCCGTCGGCAGCGTGTCGATCGATCGCTGATCGAAGTTCGTGCTGACCGAGCTCGTCGAACGATCGATGAGCGGCGCGGCGGCGCTGACGGTGATCTCCTCCAACACCGCGGAAGTGAGCGTCACTTCGACCCTCGTCGTGCGGCCGAGGCCGACGGTGACGTTCGGATAGGAGACCGGCGAGAACCCTTCGAGCGTGGCGTGCAGGCGATACGCGCCCGGCTGGACGTTGAGAAAGCGGAACCCTCCCTCGGCATCGGTGACCTGCACCTGAGGCGCGGCTGAACCGGTGATCGTGACGGTGACGCCGGGTAGCGGCGTTCCCTGGTTATCGACGACGGTTCCGTACAGCGAGCCGGTCGTGAGCTGGGCAGAGGCCATACCGGCGATGAGGATCAAAAGAAGCGGAACGAGAACCCGGAGAGAGCGAGTCAAAAGGAGCCTCCTGGCAATTCAATTGGACGTTTCGCTAAGCATAGCAGCGCGACGCGTCAGAAGGCGGTAGCAACCTTCGGATCGAGCGCGATTGCGCGATCGATCGCTTTCTTCGCCCCGGCTTCATTGCCGAGACATCCTTCGGCGGCCGCGATTCCAGTCCACAAGAGCGCGCTCTCTTGCGCAACGCCGCGAAAGTCAGCGAGCGCGCCGGCGCAGTCGTGTGCCTTGAGTCGCGCCACGCCTCGCGAGGACAAGAGATCGTCGAGATTCCTGCGCGCGGAGGCATACTTCGGATCGATCGCCAGTGCCGCGCGAAACGCGCGCTCCGCTTCGTCGACATGCGTCTGCTCGCGCAGGATCAGACCTTCGTTGTTGAACGACTGCGGCGTGCGCGTGCCGGTGGCACTCGCCGGCGCCGGAGCGGTCGAGGCGATGTAGCCGAGGGACTTGAGCTTCGCGACCTGCTCGTCGCTGCCGCCTCCGCGCTCCGCGGCTTGCGACGCCACGTGAAAATAGCGCCGATAGTTGACGCTCTCGCCCGCCGCTGCATCTCCGATCGGCGCAGCGATTCCTTCCGCGCGCGGCAGTCCGAGAATTTCGATGAGCGTTGCGCAAACCTGATCGACGTGCGCGGGCTCGGCGTTCGTCGCGACATGCGGCCAGCGAATCCAAACGCCTTCGTTGCGATGCCACTTCGCGGCAGTGGCAGTCGCGGTGCTCGACTCTTCGTGAGTGCCGCCCCAGTCGAAGCCATGATCGGATGCGATCACGAGCTCGGCGTCGAGCTTCTCCGCCAGCGCGCGGTAGTCGCCCAGGATCGCGTCGATGCGATGGAAGTAGGCGCGCGCCTTTTCGATGTCGCCGGCGGTGAAGTGGCCGATCTCGTCAGTCCCCTGAAAGTAGACGATCGCCAGATCCGGCTTCTCGTCCGCGATCCATTGTCTCGCGCGCGCATGCAGGAGCTCCGTCGCCGCGACGTAGTCGCGCGGCAGATCGCGATCGGTGAGCACGACCCCCGCCTCGGCGGGAAACGTCGCCCAGAGCCCGAACACCCCGGCGCGCTTGCCGCCGTACTGCGCGATGTTCCAGATCGCGGGAACCGCGCGCTCGTCCGAGGTGATCGGCTCCTGCTGTCGCGTCACGGGATGAAAGCGCGTGAAATCGAGCACGCGATGCTCGACCGGCGACACGCCGGTCATCATCGACGTCCAGACGAGCGGCGAGAGCGGCGGATGCTGCGTGAGCAACACGCGCCGTTCCGCCCGCACAAGGATTGCTCCAAGCTGCGGCATAGTCCCGTCAGCAACAAACCGATCGAGCAGCCGAAAGTCCGCACCGTCGAGCCCGACGAAAATCACGCGACGCCCCTCGTGTCCGCGATCGACAACGGTCTGGATCGCGCCGGGAGGGAGGGGCTTCGCGCAGGCCGCCGCAATGAGGGCGACAACCGCGAGACGCTTCCAAAGCTCAAAGGCGCAGGGGCTCATCGGCGCACAGAGTATGCGAGCATTCGCTCCGCCTGTGAGCCCGTGAGCCTGTGACCCCATGCACGTTCGCATCATCCTCGTCTCTCCCCTCGAAGCCGGCAACGTCGGCGCGGCGGCGCGCGCGATGAAGAATTTCGGCTTCACCGATCTCTGGATCGTCAGCGAGAAGAAAGAGCGCGTCGACGATGTGTCGGCGTGGTGGGCCGTCGGCGCACTCGACGTCGTCGAGAAGGCGACGCGCGTGGCCACGCTGGAGGAAGCGCTCGTCGATTGCCACCTCACCGTCGCCACGACCGCGGTCCGCGAGCGTCACGTCCACGAGCAGCTCACGCCGGCGGACGTCGCGCGCCTCGCGGAGGAGCGGCTCGGCGAGGACCATCGCCTGGCGATCGTCTTCGGCCGCGAGAAATGGGGCCTCAGCGCCGCGGAGATCATGCTCTGTCAACGCACCGCATCGATCCCCACCTGGCCCGAGTTCGCGACGATGAATCTCGCGATGGCGGTCGGCATCTTCTGCTACGAGCTCGGCAAAGGCCTGCGCCCGCCCGTAACCGCCCCCGATCCCGCGCCGCACCAACTCCTCCACCACCTCAACACCCACACCCGCGAGCTCTTCGACGAGATCAATTACTTCGGCCAGCACAACCCCGAACGCATGTGCGCCGAGCTCCAGGCCATCACCGGCCGCGCCGGCCTCTCGACGCGAGAAGCGTCGATGCTGTTGTCACTGGTGAGGAAACTGAGGAAGCGCGATTGAGTTGGTCATTCGACAGGCGCGAGTCGAAACAGCGAGAGAACTATCTGTGATCGCACACTGTCAAATTGCCGAATTCGCCGCTCGTTAAGCTCCAGTACTTCGCTGATCAACGACGTCGAACAGTTTCCGACACGAAGCCAGAGCACCTTCGGTGGCGCGCCCTTCACCACGCAGAGATCGACCATATCCGTGTTTTTCGTGACCAGCGTGAAACCATGATCTCTGGCGTAAAGCCGGATCTCTGCATCATTCGCGGTATCAAGACCGAGATACACGACATGCGATGAGCCTGGGAACGCCTCATCCAATCGAGGGATGAGCTTGCGCGACAGGTTCTGATCGAGCAGAAGCTCAATCGTGCGCCAAAGGGCGGCCTTCGCGGTCAGCCGCAAAGCTGAGGCAGGCCAGGATGTCTTCGTGTGTGAGTTCTGGGAAGTCCGAAAGAACTTCCTGCTCTGTCATCCCGGATGCAAGATAGGACAACACGTCGTAGACCGTGATGCGCATGCCGCGAATGCACGGTTGGCCCCCTCTTTTTCCGGCTTCGACGGTGATGACTTCGTGTTGGCTCATAGTCTCGTCAGGGAACATCAATGTTCCGCGTCAAAGTCTAGCGCAAGGCGAAGAATCACCCCAAACCGGCGGCCCGCAACGAATCCTCACTTCATCGCGATGCAGTAATAGCTCAGCGCATCTCCGGCCATCGAATCGAAGCGCAAGTTGCGGAAGCCGGCTTCGCCGAGGAGTTGGACGGCGCGCTCTTTGCCCCACATGCGGCCGAGGGCTTCGCCTTCCTGGCCGAGAGCGATGGGGAGCGCGTGCATCGTCGAGAGGGCGTAGAGCATCGGCGCGAAGGGGTGATCGATGTTGCGCGAGACGTGGCTCGACGCGGCGACTTCCTGCATCAGGAACACGCCATCGCGCTTCAACGCGGCGACGATGCGGCGCAGCGCGATGCGCGGGAAGCTGAGCTCGTGGATCGACTCCAGCGCCAGCACGAAATCGTAGTTGCGCGTCTCGTCGATCGTCGCGACATCGGCCCGGACGAAGTCGACGTTCGTGAGATTCGCTTCCGCGGCCATTGCCTGCGCCTGAAGAATCGCACCTTCCGAAAGGTCCAGGCCGCGGAACGCCGAGCGCGGAAACATGCGCGCCATGACGTTGACCACCGCGCCGTCGCCGCAACCCGCGTCGAGCACGACGGCGCCGTGCGTGAGCCGCGCCTTCATTCCCGGAATGAACTCCAGCAGCGTCTCGACGTAGGACTCGTCGACGAGGCGCCGCTTCTCCGCGGAGACGATCTCGTTCAAGCGCTCATAGGCCTCCGCGGAAATGCCTCCGCCGCTGCGAAATCCGGCGACGACCTGATCCTCGATCGAAGCGACGAGCGCGAGAATCTGCGCCGCCGGCGCCAGATTGTCCGAGCCCGCGCCGCGCGAAAGTACCGCCGCGTATTCGATGTGCAGGTAATACGTCGACGTCCGCGCATCGTGATCGACGATGTGCGCGCTGGTCATCGCCGCCAGCCATTCGCGAACATAGCGCTCGGTCAGACCCGCGGCCGCGGCGATCTCCGCGCTCGTCGACGGCGGCAGCGTGGCCATCACGTCGAACAATCCCGTGCGGTGCCCAACGCTGATCATCAGGGCGATGAAGCCGCTGTTCAATGTGCGCGCGATGCGGAACGCATAGACGTCCGCGCTTGGAGTGGGTTCGAGCATGGTGGACATGAAGCTCCCTGGCAGTGGTGCCGTTGTCAGTTATCCGTTCTCGGTTGTCTGTGAGGTTGTGCCCGGCCATCCCAGACAACGGATAACCGACAACTGACAACCGATGTGTAACCGGTTTCACGCAATCTAAAACCGCCGCTCCGATGAAACAGAGCGAGAATGTGGGGAAAGCGTGGATTCGCACGCGTAATCCATCTCTATGTTCCGTTTTGGTGAATTCGAGCTCGATCTCGATCGATATGAGTTACGCCGCGCCGGCGAGGTCGTGAAGACCGAACCGCGCGTTCTCGAGGTTCTCAACTACCTCATCGCGCAACGCGAGCGCGTGGTCCCGAAGGAGGAGTTGCACGACTCGATCTGGCGCGATGTCTACGTCTCCGAGTCGGCGCTCACCACCACGATCCGCGACGCGCGACGCGCACTCGGCGACTCCCCCGCCGACGCGCGCTGGATCCGCACCGTCTACGGCCGCGGCTTCCGTTTCGTTGGCGAAGTGACGGCCGCCGAGGAGCGTGCAGCGGAAGCAGCCGCGCCAGCACCGGTCGCCGCGGCGCGCCGCAAGTCGATCGCCGTGCTGCCGTTCACCGATCTCAGTCCCGCGCGCGATCAGGGCCACTTCTGCGACGGTATCGCCGAGGAGTTGATCAACACGCTGACGCGCATCGCCGAGCTGCGTGTCGTCTCGCGCACCGCGGCGTTCGATCTCCGCGCCGACGGCGATCTCCGCGACCTCGGGCAGAAGCTCGACGTCGATCACGTGCTGCGCGGCAGCGTGCGCAAAGACGGCGAGCGCCTTCGCATCAGCGTGCATCTCGTCGACGTCCGCAGCGGACATCACATCTGGTCGGAGAAGTACGACCGCAAGGTCGGCGATATCTTCGCGCTGCAGGAGGAGATCGCCGAGAACACGACGCGCGTCCTCCTCGGCGTGCTCTCCGATCGTAACCGCAACGCCATCAAATCGACGCCCGTGCGACTCGACGCCTACGAGTTCTATCTCAAGGGACGCACGTACCTCAGCCACAAGACGCAGGCCGCGCTCGATGCCGCGATCGGGATGTTCGAGATCGCGCTCGAGTTCGACGGCGAATACGCGCCCGCGTACGCCGGTCTCGCCGACGCGCTGGCGGAAATGCACAAAGCCAACGGCGACGCGCAACTGCTCGCCCGCGCCGACGCCGCGAGTCATCGCGCCGTCGAGCTCGCGCCGCATCTCGCCGAAAGTCACGTCTGCCGCGGCCACGTTCTGAGTATCGAGAAGCGTTTCCGCGAAGCGATCGCGGAGCTCGAGCTTGCGTTGCGGCTCAGCCCTGGTTCGTCGGATGCGCAGGAGCGATTGGAAATCGTGCGCGCGATGAGTTGACGCGCGGAGCGCGTTGTCAGTTGTCAGTTCTCAGTTGTCTATGACGCGGAGCGACAAGCCACAGACAACCGACAACTGACAACTGTTTCCCCGCCTTATCATCCGCGCATGTCCCATCTCTTCACTCCCCTCTCCCTGCGTTCCGTGACGTTTCCCAATCGCGTCTTCGTTTCGCCCATGTGTCAGTACTCGAGCGAAGACGGGATGCCGAATGACTGGCATCTCGTGCACCTCGGCAGCCGCGCGGTCGGCGGCGCGGGACTGGTGATGGTCGAGGCGAGCGGGGTGTCGCCGGAAGGGCGCATCACGGCGTGGGACAGCGGCATCTGGTCGGAAGCGCATGCCGATGCGTTCCACCGCATCGTCGATTTCATTCATGCGCAGCAATCGGTCGCCGGAATCCAGATCGCACACGCGGGACGCAAGGCTTCGACGCAAGTTCCCTGGCGTGGCGGCGCGGCGATTCACGAAGGGCCGCATGCGTGGACGCCGCTCGCACCGAGCGCAATTCCGTTTCGCGAAGGCGATCCGATTCCACACGCGCTCACAACTGGTGAAATCGACGAGATCGTCGAGCAATTCGCACGTGCCACGCGTCTGGCGTTGCGCGCGGGCTTCAACGTCGTCGAGATTCACGCCGCGCACGGTTACCTGCTGCACGAGTTCCTCTCGCCGCTCTCCAACACGCGCGACGACGAATACGGCGGCTCGCTCGAAAATCGCATGCGCTTCACACTGCGCGTGACGGAAGCCGTGCGCGCGGCGTGGCCCGAGGAGCTGCCGCTGTTCGTGCGAATCTCCGCGAGCGACTGGGCCGACGGTGGATGGACGCTCGAAGAATCGATCGAGCTCGCGAAGCGCTTGCGCGACCGCGGCGTCGATCTCGTCGACTGCTCGAGCGGCGGCGCGGTGCCGCACGCGAAGATCGAACTCGGGCCGGGCTACCAGGTTCCCTTCGCGCGCGCGATCCGCCAACAGGCTGGCATTGCCACCGGCGCGGTCGGCCTCATCACCACCGCGGAGCAAGCCGAGGCGATCCTCCACGACGGATCGGCCGACGCAGTGCTCATCGCGAGACAGTTCCTTCGCGATCCCTATTTCGCCGCGCACGCGGCGAAGGAGCTCGGCGTCGAGGTGAGATGGCCGGATCAGTACGGAAGAGCGCGATGAAGCAGCGGTTGTCAGTTGTCAGTTCTCAGTTGTCTGCGATGCCTCGCGACGAACCACAGACAACTGACAACCGACAACCGACAACCAGCAACTGCTTTTCAGAGTTTCAGGACGAGCTTCGTCATGTCGTGCTGGTTCCCGTCCGGATCGGTTCCGTAGCCGGGTTGCACGTACGACGTGAAGCCGAGGCCTTCGAGCGTTTTCACGGCGTCCGATTCGAGATCGGAGATCAGCATGCAACTGATGTGGCGCATGCCGCGCTCGGCGGCGATGTGGATGAGTTGATTCACCATCGCGGTGCCGAGGCCGTCGCCGCGATAGGCGGGGTCGAGCATCCACTTGATGCGGCCGACGAGACGGAGCGGACCGCCTTTGCGGAAATGCAGCGTGGCATCGGCGACGACGTGATGGCCATCGACGGCGATCAGCGGAAAGACCTTGTCGTAGTCGATGTTGAGGCCCCAGCTCTCGATCAGGGATCGGTTGTCGAGGTTGTCCCACGCGAAACGCCGGTACTCGATCGGCATGCGGTGGAAGAAATCGTAGACGGCGTCGACGTCTTTTTCAGTGAAGGGGCGCAGAAGAACGCGCCGGCCGTCGCGGAGAACGGCTTCCTGCGGATAGTGGTGCGGCAAAAAGATCTCCCTTCGATCAAGTGAGGACAGGCGGAGACCGCCTGCCCTCGCGCGCATTGGCGAACTTACTTCTTGGCGACCAGGATCGCGTCCTTGGCGGCCTTGGCAATGCGGAACTTGAGAACTTTCTTGGCCGGGATCTTGATCGACGCGCCCGTGGCCGGGTTGCGTCCGATGCGGGCCTTCCGGTTCACCAGCACGAGCTTGCCGAGTCCCGGAATCGTGAAGCCTTTCTTGGCTTCCTTGTACGCACACGCTCCGAGCACTTCGAGCACGCGTGCCGCCGTCTTGCGCGGAACTTCCGCTTCCTCGGCGATGTAGTTGATGAGCTGCGACTTCGTCATTGGGCCTGCTGCCATTGTGGATGCTTCTCCTTTTCGGCGATTTGTCCTGTCGGACGAGCCGACGCAATGTAGCGACGAACGGCCCGCGAAGCAATGGAAATCTCGCGATTTTGGGCCGAAAAATGCCCTTTTTGGTCAAAACTGGAACGGCGAAGCGCGTGGACGAGTCGGCGAGTCTCCAAGTCGTCGAGTCGTCAAGTCGGCTGAAAGACTCGGCGACTCGTCGAGCGACAGCTCCGCGGAGACGTCGAGTCCCGCGCCGTGCAGTGCGAGCAGTTCTTCGTTGTGCCGCTCCAGGCGCTGCTGTATGCGTCCGATGGACCGCACCATCAGCACGCTCAGGAGAACGAGCGCGACGGCGACGAGGCCATCGAGCAGAACGCGGCTCACGTCGAGGTGACGCCGATGGTCGCGATGCGCACGACCTCCAGCAGCAACACGATCCCGATCGGCGCGGCGATGGCAATCCAACGCAGCTGTCTCAGCGTCACGTCCAGCTCATCCTCGGCAAGAGGGTAAGCCGGAACATGTTTCGCGTCGATGGCTTGCGCGTGCGGCGATTCCAGTGTCGTGTCCATAGCCCGGCTCCGGCGAGATCGACTCCCGTCCGTGAGCGATGTCGGTTCCTTGTTCGAGGGTGAGTCTCGCGCACGCTCCATGCGCAAGCGAACCCTGTTCGGACGGCACGAGGTCACGGCGGGGTGGGAGGTGGCCCACCCATTTGGGTGGGGCACGCTTCTCGCTCGAGGCACGTCCCCTCACCCGTCGCTTCGCTCCCCCTCGTGAGGGGAGAAGGTGCCACGAGCGATAGCGATGGGGCGGATGAGGGGTTGTTCTCGCGACGCATTGGCCTTCCACTCCCGCGCCGCGAACGTGGAACAATAGAAACCGATGACCGAAGCAACGCCTCCGACCGCGCCGACGCTCACCTCGCGCGCCGAGCACGTCTTTCCGACGCTGACCGCCGAGCAGATCGCGCGCGTCGAGAAACTCGGCCAGGCGCGATCCGTCGAAGCGGGTGCGCTGCTGATCGAAGCCGGTCACCCGATCGACTCCTTCTTCGTCGTCACGTCGGGCGAGTTCGACGTCGTCATCGCCTCGGGAACGAAAGAGGATCTCGTCACTTCGCACGCGCCCGGCCAATTCACCGGGGAAGTGAGCATGCTCACCGGACGTCCCAGCCTCGTGAGCGTTCGCGCCACCAAACCGAGCGAAGTGATCGAGCTCGATCGCGAGGATCTCCTCGGGCTCGTGCAGAACGATTCGGAGCTCAGCGCGATTTTCATGCGCGCATTTCTGCTGCGGCGCGTCGAGCTCATCGCGCATGGTTATGGCGATGTTGTCCTCATCGGCTCGATGCATTCCGCGGCCACGCTGCGCATCAAGGAGTTTCTCTCCCGCAACGGCCATCCCTACACCTACGTCGATCTCGATCAGGACTCCGGCGTGCAGGATCTTCTCGATCAATTCAACGTCAACGACACCGATATTCCGGTGACGATCTGTCGCGGCGAGTTCGTGCTCCGCAATCCGACGAACGAGGAGATCGCCGATTGCCTCGGCTTCAACGATGCGATCGATCAGTCGCGCATCCGCGACGTCATCATCGTCGGCGCCGGACCGGCCGGTCTCGCCGCCGCGGTTTATGCAGCCTCGGAAGGTCTCGACGTTCTGGTTCTGGAATCGAATGCGCCGGGCGGACAAGCCGGCGCGAGCTCGCGCATCGAAAACTACCTCGGCTTTCCGACCGGCATCTCCGGTCAGGAGCTCGCCGGGCGCGCGTTCACGCAAGCCGAGAAGTTCGGCGCGGAGCTGATGATCGCCAAAGGAGCAAAGAAGCTCGCCTGCGACCGCAAACCGTTCGCCATCGAGATCGAAAACGGCCAGCGCCTGCTCGCGCGCTCGATCATCATCGCCACCGGCGTCGAATATCGAACGCTCCCCGTCGAGCGCATGTCGCGCTTTCAGGGAGCCGGCGTCTACTACGGCGCCACCCATCTCGAGTCACAGCTCTGCGGCGGCGAGGAAGTGATCGTCGTCGGCGGCGGCAACTCCGCGGGTCAGGCCGCCGTGTTCCTCGCCGAAACGGCGAAACGCGTTCACGTGCTGGTCCGCTCCGAAGGTCTCTCGGAATCGATGTCGCGCTATCTCATCCGGCGCATCGAGCAGAATCCGGCCATCGTTCTCCACACGCGCCATCAGATCGAAGCGGTGGAAGGAGACGACCATCTGCAACGCGTGCGCTGGGTCGATCTCGACAACGGCAAGAGCTCCACGCACGACATCCGCCACGTCTTCGTCATGACCGGCGCCGTTCCGACGACGAAATGGCTCGACGGATGCGTGGCCGTCGACAGACATGGATTCATCAAGACCGGCACCGATCTTTCGCGCGACGATCTCTCCGCCGCCCGATGGCCGCTTTCCCGCAATCCGCACCTTCTCGAAACGACACTGCCCGGCGTCTTTGCCGTCGGCGACGTCCGCGGCGGCAACATCAAACGCGTTGCCTCCGCGGTCGGCGAAGGCGCGATCGCCATCTCTTTCGTCCACCAGGTTCTGCACGAATAAAGTAGAGGGACCGAACAATGAATGACAGCCTCTGCGCGCATCTCAATGCCATCAAGAACGTCGTTCACGCCAAGCGCCACGAATGCGAAGAGTGCGTGAAGATCCACTCGCGCTGGGTCCACCTCCGCACCTGCCAGCAATGCGGCGCCACGCTCTGCTGCGACCAGTCCCCCAATCAACACGCAACGAAACACGCCCACGCCACCAAGCACCCCGTCATCGCCTCGGCCGAGCCGGGAGAGCGCTGGCTGTATTGCTATCCGGATGACGCGTTCGTCGAGTATTAGCGTTTCGCTATTCGTCCGTCCGAGGTAGCATAAAACGGTGACGGACGAGGAACTGAAGCGGCTCTTCGAAGCGCTGCGCGACGAAAACGTCGAGGCACACGCTGAGACGCGGCGCTATTTCGAGGTCGCCGTCGAGCACTTCAGTGCGCGTTTCGAGAGCCTCGCGGCAACGCTGCGACAGGAGAACGCGACCGCCCACAGCGAGACCCGGCGCCACTTTGAAGTCGCCATCGAGCACTTCGATACGCGAATCAACGGGCTCGCCGAGTCGATCGCGGGTGTGGACGAAAGGCTCGAACGCCGGGCCAGTGCGATCGAAGATCGGATGGAGCGTGGATTCTCCGATACACAGGCCATGATCAAGTTCTCCCACGCCGAGCTCGACAAACGAGTTCGCGCCCTGGAAGAGCATCATCAGGAGCTTCAGGAGAATCAGCGAACGCTCGAAGAAACTCTCGCGGAGCTGCAAGCGCGCGTCGAGCGTCTCGAGTCGTCCACGCACTGATCCGTCCCACGGTGCTCTGACCGCGCGACACAAGGCGATAGAGATGACCGACAAACTGCCGAAGCCGCCGCGTGCATTTGAAGAATTCAGCGACACCTTTCCGACGCTCCGCAAGGCGTGGGATCTCCTGGGCGACGCCGGAAAAGAAGGTCCGCTCGATGAACGGACCGCGCGCCTCGTCAAACTCGGCATCGCCGTCGGCGCGATGCGCGAAGGGGCCGTTCATTCGAGCGCGCGCAAGGCGGCGGCCCTCGGGATCACAGCCGAGGAGATGAATCAGGTCGTCGCGCTCGCCTCCAGCGTCATCGGTATGCCCTCGACCGTCGCGGTGTGGACCTGGGTTCGGGACTCCACGGCGAAGAAGTAGCCCGATTCCCGCCAACTCCAGACCGAGGTATTCTCAACTTGCGTGAAGGTTCGTGACCTACTCAGGCTTCTCGCGGAGGACGGGTGGGAGTTGGTCCGCACCTCCGGCAGCCATCGACAGTTGCGGCATACCGTCAAACCCGGGACCGTTACGGTGGCAGGAAAAGAAAGCCTGGACCTTCCTCCTGGAACGCTGAACAGCATTCTCAAACAGGCGGGGCTGAAGAAATGAACACCGAATACGTCGTGGTCATCGAGAAAAGCGAGACTGGCTTCGGCGCCTACGTTCCCGACCTTCCCGGATGCGTCGCCGTTGGCGAAAGCCGCGAGGAGACGCTGTCCTTGATTCGAGAAGCAATCGAGCTTCACGTGGAGAGCCTTCAGAGCGCAGGCGAGGATGTCCCGCCACCGACATCCACCGCCGAACGCGTCGCCGTGCACGTCGCCGCATAACTGATCATCCCGTCAGCGCTGACGCGGCAGTTGGCATTCGCGCGCTACCATTCGCTTCGTGAATCTCCCAGTCGCAGGTCCGATCGCTCCCATGCTCTCTGCTGCCGCGGATGCCTTACCCAACGGCGAGGGCTGGTTGTTCGAGCCGAAGTGGGATGGGTTTCGGACGCTCGTGTTTCGCGATGGCGATGAGATCGTGCTGCAGAGCCGCGATGAGAAGCCGATGAACCGGTACTTTCCGGAGCTCATCGCGCCGTTGCTGGCGGCGCTTCCGGAGCGTTGCGTGCTCGATGGTGAGATCGTGATCGTCGGAACGAACGGGCTCGATTTCGAGGCGATGCTGCTGCGCATTCATCCGGCAGCGTCGCGCGTGAAGATGCTTGCGGCGCAATCGCCCGCTTCGTACGTTGCCTGGGATCTCCTCGCGATCGGCGACGAGGATCTGCGCGAGGTGCCGCTGGAGACGCGGCGGGAACGGCTCGAGCGCGAGCTGGCGAAGGTTGAGGCGCCGATTCATCTCTCACCGGCGACGCGCGATCGTGCGCTGGCCGAGGATTGGTTTCATCGCTTCGAAGGCGCGGGACTCGATGGCGTGATGGCCAAGCGTCTCGATTCGACGTATCGCCCCGGCGAGCGGACGATGATCAAGGTCAAGCACTCGCGCACCGCCGATTGCGTCGTCGCCGGATTTCGCTGGCACAAGAACGGCGCAGGAACGATGGTCGGCTCTCTCCTCCTCGGCCTCTACGACGACGAAGGAACGCTGCATCACGTCGGCGTGACCTCGGCATTCACGAACGTCGTTCGCAAGGAGCTCGTCGAAGAGCTCGCGCCGCTGCGCGTGAACGCGCTCGAAGGGCATCCGTGGCGCCATTGGGCCGAAGCGATGAGTGAGGCCAGCGAGAAAGGGCAACGCATGCCCGGCGCATCGAGCCGCTGGAATCGCGGAAAGGATCTGAGCTGGGAGCCGCTGCGTCCCGAGCTCGTCTGCGAAGTCGCCTACGACCACATGCAGGGCACGCGCTTCCGCCACGGCGCGCGTTTCGTTCGCTGGCGTCCCGACAAGCCGCCGAAGGAGTGTCGCTACGATCAGCTCGAAGTCACGCCGGCTTACGAGCTCGAGCGCGTCTTCGGCGCGCGCGATTTGCGCGGCGGCGGTGTGAAGCCGCGCCACGGGTCGTAATCGGGATCGGGCGTTTCCTCCGCCGGCCGCTCGGCTTCGGGAACATTACGCAGGTTGACGCGAATGCGCGTCCACGTGCTCGAGCGTCCGCGCATCGAGTCGATGAGCACATCGTCGATCTGCAACAGCGCCGCTGCTTCGGGATGGCGCTCCTTCCAGCGTTCGAATCCCGCCAACGCTTCTTCCTTGTGCTCCGCTTTCGCGATGGTGATCAGCGGTTGCGTCGATTGCCGCCGTCCCGCGCCCTTCGCCATTGCCTTTGCCTTCGACGGCGCAACGCGCGGCGGCTCGCCGCTCTGCTTCTTGTAATTCGGAGGCCACGGCGCGTCGCCCAGTCCCGCGGCTTCCTGCGCGGCGGACAGCTCGAGCAGCTTGTCGAGCGAGCCCGCGGCTTCGTCGACACCGGCCGACGCATCGCCATGCTCCGCGAAACGCACCGGTGCGGTGACGAGCGTGAACTCCGCGGGATCGCAGTCGGCAACTTCGCTCCAATCGAGCGGCATCGACACGCGCGCATCGGGCAGCGGCCGCACCGACTACGCCGAGGCAACGGTGCGGTCCTTCGCGTTCTGGTTGTAATCGAGGAAGACGCCGTGGCGCTCTTCCTTCCACCACTTGCTCGTCGCGATCGCCGGCGCGCGACGCTCCACTTCACGCGCGATCGCCAGCGCCGCGCGGCGCACCTGATCGAAGCTCCAACGCCGCTCGATGCGCACGTTGACGTGAATGCCGCGCGACCCCGAGGTCTTCGGCCATCCGCGCAGATCGAGCTCCTCGAGCACGTCGCGCACGACGAGCGCCACCTGCCGCACATCCTCGAAGCCGACGCCCGGACCCGGATCGAGATCGACGCGCAGCTCGTCGGGATGATCGAGATCATCAGCGCGCACCGGATGCGGATTGAGATCGATGCAGCCGAGGTTGATCGTCCAGAGAAGCTGCGCGGCATCGCGCACGACGACCTCGCGCGCCGTGCGGCCGGAGGGAAATTTCAGTTCGACCGTCTCGATCCAGTCGGGAAGATGCTCGGGCGCACGCTTCTGAAAAAACGGCTCACTCTCCGCGCCGTTCACGTAGCGCTTCAGCACGATCGGCCGCGCCGCGATGCCACGCAGTGCGCCCTCCGCAACCGCCGCGTAGTACTTCGCGAGATCGAGCTTCGTGTATCCGGCGCGCGGAAAGAACACCTTGTCGGGATTCGTGATCACGACCTCGCGGCCGGCGACTTCGATTACGGTCTGGTTCGCGTTCGCCATCGAAACGGATTCTTTCACGGAGGGCAGCGAGTGCGGTTCTGTGTCTCAACTCAGGCGCGCAACCAACGAAAAGCATGTCATCCCGAGCGTAGCGAGGGACCTGGGGGACGGGCGGGACGATGCTCGTGTTGCGCTCCACCCACCCGCCCAGGTCCCTCGCTCGACGCTCGGGATGACATGCTTCAAATCATCACGTCTTGCGAAAAAATCGACGCAGACCCGCATACGCCTACGGTTTCAGCACCACCGACGACGCGCCCGGCATCAATCGCGTTCGCGCGCCGCCCGCGAATTGCGGGAGCGCCAGCGGATCGAGGATTCTCCCGCGTTGAGGAATGTCGTCGCGGCGCGGGCCGAGAATGACGTCGATCGGTCCGGTCTCGGCGATGGCCACGATGCGGAGCGGGCCACCGTTGCGGACGAGCGAGGGGAGATCGCGAAGGTCCTGGTGATAGTTCAGCATCGGATACGGCACGCGCACTCCGCTCACGAGAATGCCGATGTACATCAGCGACGGGTCCGGCGCGCCCGCGATTGAAATCTCGAAATCGCGCGCGGGCGCCGCCGGGAACGGCATCGTGAACGTCTCGCGCCGATCCATCGTCGGCGCGCGCATCACCCAGAGCGGATGCGAGAGCGAAACGAGCACCATCGTCTCATCGGGACCATGCTCGCCCGAATAGATGAACGAGCCGTCCGGCTCGAGGTCGGTGTGCTCCGTCTCCGCGCCGCCGGCCGTGGACCAGAAAATGGACGCGCGATCGAACGGAATCGGCGAAACGATCCGTCCGCTGTATCCGCGCAGCGGCACCAGCTCCACCTCGAGCTTCTTCGTGTCGCTCCGCGGCATCGTGAACGACTTGATCTCCTGCTTCTGATAGCCGGCGCGGCGCACCGTGATCCGCAGCTCGCGTTCCGGGACCGACTTCAGCAACACGCGGCCCGACTCGCCATCCTCCGCGCGCGTTCGCGATTCGCCGGTGACGACGGGATGCTTCGGCACGGCGATGGACATGATCGAGTAGTGCACGGTCGCTCCATCGAGCGGCATGCGCGTGAACGTGTCGGTGACCCGGATGTCGAGAACGTTGTCCGGGATGTCGATGTCGAAACGCGCATTCGGTGACGAAGGGCGCGAGGCAAGCGCGAAGGCCTTGAAGCCGCCGCGGCAGGCAGCGACGTCGATGCGCGCGTCGGTCTCAAACATCTTCAGCAGCACCGCGCGATACTCGCCGCTCTCGTGCGACGCGAAGCCGACGCCGCGCGCGGGAAACTTCATGTTGGCGTCTTCGTCGAGCGGGGCGCCGCCGAGCATGAGACTGCCGTAGATCTCCTCATATTGCGCATAGAGATCGACGCGCTGCTGCTGCAACGGATGCAGCTTCATGTCTTCGCGAATCGGCGGCAACTTGCCGAAGTGCAGCTCGGCGCGATAACTGCCGGGCGGGATGTCGTCGACCGTGAACGTGCCGAACGGCATCTCCGGGTCGAACGTTTCCTGGCGAATGACGCGGCAGGAATCGTCCTCTTCGCTCGCACATGCCGAGACCGAGACGGTCAGACGCGGCATGGACTCGCCGCCGCCGCACGAGCCGAGGCCTCGATCGAGCGCGATCAGATCGCTTCCCTTGCTCCAGCTCACGAATATCGAGGCCGCGGCGCGCGCGAGGAGCGGCGTATTCGCAACGGTGACCATCTGCGCATCGACCTTCACGCGCGTGCGCGACGGAATCCATCCGCGCCCCGTGAGATCGAGCTCTCCTTCGCCGGCGGGCACGCCGCGCACGAGCACGAACGATCCGTTGAGCAACGCCATCGGCGGCGGCGGATCGACGTCGCGCGCCGATCCTCCGGACGTGAAATGCACGCGCGGCACCGCAACACCCGGTGCTTTCACGAGCACGTTGCGATCCGCTTCCGGGACCTGCATCCAGCCGAGAACGAACGGACCGCCCACACTCCCCTGGATGTCGACACCGCGCTCCGTACCCGCGTCGATCGCCGGAATCGACACGATCGACACCGGTTGCGATTTCTCGAGGACGATCGCCCAGAGATCCACGGCCGCCGGCACCGTCACGCGCTGCATCGTCGCGACGTACGGAATCGCGATCCCGCGGCGCGGCGCGTAGAAGATCGCGTTCTTCCCCGCCGGCAGGATCGGCATCAGCGTCGCCGCGGGATTCAACACGAGCTTGAGAAACGGCGGTGCCTTGCTGCCATCGATCAGCACCGGATCCGAGATCGACTTTCCCTCGACCTTGGCGAAGACGTTCCACATCCCCGTGGGAAACGTCATCGCTGAATTCGCGGCGACGCACGTCACCGCCTGCGAAGACAGCCAGCGCCGCAGCGGATTCTCGCGATCGCGCGCCGCGAAGCGGCAGATCTCGCCGTTCGTGACCGGCCCGCCATCGCTCTCGAGCGTGACGGCCGTTTCCGCGCCCGCACCGAGGGCAGCGTGCAGCAGCACGAGGAGCGCGAGAGTGCGAGTCATGTTGTTATTGACGGAGGAGAAGGGCGAATCGTTTCCCGCGTCGTTTGCAAAGAGAGGTTTCACGCGGAGACGCGGGGGACGCGGAGAAAGAGTTTTCAATTCACCGCGCTCTCCGCGTCTTCGCGTGACACCGAGCTCTGTGGATATCGCTCAGAATCCCGAGGAGATGATCTCCATGATCTCCGCATCCGTCGCGCCGCGCTCCATCGCCGCTTCGACGGCGAGGCTGATGTCGTCGCGGAAGAGCGAGACCACCGCCGTGACGCGGCCGTTCTCGCGATAGACGGCGACGGCGCTTTGCGCGTCGAGTGAGCCGAAGAGCTCGACGTCGTCCGCGCGCGACGCGTGTCCGACGTAGGCGAAGACCAGATCGTAATGCTGGCTCCAGAAGAATGGCACCGCCGTGAAGCGCTCGCGCAATCCCATCGCATTGCGCGCGGCGAATTGTCCCTGCCGTCCCGCCGCGACCCAGTGCTCCACGCGAATGCGCTCGCCGCCGCGCGGGTTCGGGAAACGCGCGATGTCGCCGGCGGCGAAGATGTTCGACGCGCTGGTCTGCAGATATTCATCGACCACGACGCCGCCGTCGATGGTGAGTCCGGCCTTCTCGGCAAGAGCGAGATCCGGCGCGACCCCGATGCCGGCGACCACGATGTCGCCCGCCTCGGTGCTACCGTCATCGAGAAGAACGCCACTCGCCTGGATCTCCACCGGCTTGCGCCCGAGGCGAAAACGAACGCCGTGGCTCTCATGCGTGCGGCGCACGAAATCGGCGAGCTCGCGTCCAAGCACTTTCTCGAGAGGACGCTCCTCCATGCCGATGACCGTGACCTCGAGTCCGCGCTCGCGCAACGACGCCGCGGTCTCGAGGCCGATGAAACTCGCGCCGATGATGACCGCGCTCTTCGCACTCTCCGCGATCTTGCGCAGACCCTCGGCATCCGTCCACGTGCGCAGAACATGCGCGCGGCCCGCAGGATCGGTCTTCGCGTCGAAGCGTCGCGGCGTCGCGCCGGTCGCGAGGATGAGCCGGTCATAGGCCAGCGTCTCGCCATCCGCCAACCGCAACTTTTGTCGCGCCGCATCCATCGATTCGACCACCGCGCTCAATCGCAGCTCGATATCCATCGCCGCGTACTCTTCCTCCGAACGCAACGGAATCCAATCCTCGGGCGCACGGCCGGCAAGATAGTCCTTCGACAAATTCGGCCTGTCGTACGGAACGCGCTCTTCCCGCGTCAGCAGCGTGACACGACCTCCATAGCCGAGGCGACGAAGCTCGGACGCGGCGAACGACCCCGCCGCGCCGGCGCCGAGAATCACGATGCGCTCCTCGGACAAACTCACACGCGGCGATGTGGCAACCGGTGCAGCAGGCCCGACGCGAATGCGATCGCCATCACGCGTCGTCGGAAAAACAGTCAGCGGACGAAACGCCGGCGCGGCAAGCGCATCGCCGTTGCGCAGATTGAAACAGGCGTGATGCCACGGACAATGGATCGTGTCGCCATCGAGCCGCCCTTCGACGAGCGGCCCGTGGTAATGCGTGCAGTGCGCGCTCACGGCGAAGTACTCATCGCCCTTTCGCGCCAGCACGACCTCTTCCTCGCCCACGCGTCCGGCGGTCATCGCGCCGTCGGCGAGGTCCTCCACGCGAATGCCCTTCGTCAGATCGAGCGCGGCTTCCGTCATGTCGTTCACTCCCATGCAGGAATGATGCGCTGTGAGCGGCGAGACGCCGCTCACCCAGCCGGCGGGGACGCCGGCGGTCCGACGAAACGTTCGAGACAGAAAAGAGGACGTCCTGTTGGACCGCCGCCGTCTCGGCGGCTGGGACGGCGGCGTCTCGCCGCCGTTACTTGTCCGCCGTGCTCACGCGCTCTCCGACCTCGACCGGAAAGCACGTCACCACGCGCGGCGAATCGATGTAGAGCGCCACGTCGTAGCGTCCCGCCTTCGGCATCGTCGCCACCGTCGCGAACATGCCGGGCTTCACTTCGCGCAACGAACGATCGACGATCATCGCCGCGCGTGGCGTGTGCGAGTATGCCGAGAGATCGCCCGCCGGCGCGGCCATGCCTTCGCGGTAGTAGTAGATCTCGCCGTCGGCGGGATTCGTGACCAGCACCGCGTTCTCGCCGCTGGTCTGCACGATTCCAGGCGCAGGAATTGGCGTCACACCGTTCTCGCCGAACGCGCGCTGTCCTCCAGGAAAATCGGCCACCGACACCGGCGTCCCCTCGGTGCCGACATTCGCCAGCGTGATCATCAGCACCGTCTCGCTGCCGAGTCGGCGGATGTAGGCGATCGTGTCGGAGAACGTGACCTCGAACGGTTCATCGTCCACGGCCGCCGTCTGCACGATGCGATTCGACGCCGCGTCGAGAACGATCACCGTTCCCTTCGAAGGATTCGTGATGAATGCGAGGCGTCCGCCCGGCGCGAATCGAAGCCGCGTGAGTCCAGCCGTCGATGCGACACGCGCGCGCGGCGCGGCGCGATGCGCGTCGATCGCCGTCACCGTGCCATCGCTGCTTGCGACGTACGCGGCGTGCGCGAGCGGCGACCAATCGACGCTCACCGGATTCTTGCCGCTCTCGATTTGCCGCGCGACCTTCAGGTTCCTCACGTCGATCACCGACGTCGTGCCGGCGCCCGCATTCGTCACGAAGAGCGACCGATTGTCGTCGCTGATCGCGAGGTCGTGCGGACCCACGCCGGTCTTGATCCGCTTCACGACCTTCGCCTCGCGAGGATCGATCGCGGCGACGCCGTCGTCGTACGTCGCCCACAAATACCCGCCATCGGCTTGCATCACCACGCGTCCGGCGCGCGGCCCGACGTCGATGTTCGCCGCAACTTTCCACGTCGTCGTGTCGACCACGGCGACCTTTCCCGCCGCCGGCATCGCCACGTAGATGCGGTTCTGCTCGCGATCGAGCGTCCAGTCCTCGGCCGGCGATTCGAGCTGCACCATCGCCAGCAGATGCGTGCCGCCAAACCCGAGCTTCGGATCGACGACCGAGAGCGTCGGATCGGCATTCAGAACCACGACGCGATAGACATTCAGATCGAGCGCCGGCTGCCGGAAGAGTCCCCCCGCGGTGAACGTGGCGACGCGCGCAACGCACTCGCGCTGCGTCAGCGGCGGCGCATCCGGCGCATGAATCGCGAACCAGGCATTGATCGACGATCCCGCAATCGGCGCCCCGCTCTGATCCCGCACCCGCACCAGCACCTCGGCATCCGACGCCGCGCGCACCGGCCCCTTCCCACCACCCAACGGCCGAAGCGCGAGATCGACGGAGATCCCGTTATCGACATTCGCCGGCGGCGCAGTTTGAGCGAGCGCCGCCACCAGCGGCAACATCGCAAACGCAAGGACAGAGATTCTCTTCATCGCAAGGGAGCGGTCAGACGGAAGACGGTGGCGAGGGAGAAGATGTGAATTGGTTCACGCGGAGACGCGGACACGCGGACACGCGGAGGGCGGGCTTATAGCCCGCCATGGGTGGGTGGGCGTGGCAGGCGTGGCAGTTCGCGATGCGCCTCCCGCCAAAAAACCGGCGGGCTATAAGCCCGCCCTCCGTTCCACGTGCGACCTTCGCTCGGCCGTTCACACCGCCCCTCCACCCAACGTCTCTCCAACAGACGGGACTCCACTTCCGATGGACCTTCGCTTCCACTGGAGCATGTCTTCGGCCGGCGATAGCTATCGCGGCGCGAAGGAGCGTTCGCGGATGCAGTGGCTGCCCGACTTCGACGGGCTGGTCGCGTTCTGCCGGCACGCCGAGGAGTGTGGGATCGAGTCGCTGCTGACAGCGGTCGGCTTCCATCGTCCCGACCCGATCGCGCTCGCGTCGGCGATCGGCATGCTCACGACGCGCATCAAGTTCATGGTCGCCGTGCGGTCGGGACTCATCTCGCCGACCGCGTTCGTGCAGCAGGTGAACACCGTCGCCGCAATGACGAACGGACGCATCTGCATCAACGTCGTCGCCGGGCACACGCCCGCGGAGCAGGCCGCGTACGGCGACTTTCTGGCGCACGACGAGCGCTACGCGCGCACCGACGAGTTCCTCACGATTTGCAACGCGCTCTGGCGCGGCGACGGGCCGGTGACGTTCGAGGGAAAGCATTTCCACGTCGAGAACGCGAAGCTGAACGTCGGCTTCAGCTCTCCCGATCGCAAGGATCCGGAGATTTTCATCGGCGGCGCGTCGACACAGGCTGCGCAGCTCGCGATCCGCCACGGCCACTGCCTCTGGACCGTTCCGGAGAAGACGGAAAAGCTACGCGAGCACATCGCGCCCCTGCTCGATGCCGGCGTCGAAGCCGGGCTGCTCGTCTCGATGCGCGTCCGTCCGACGCGCGAGGAAGCGGTGCAGAGCGTGTACGCGATGGTCGAAGCGCTCGGCACGAAGGCCGCGGAGACGCACACGAACTTCGAGAGCCGCAGCGACTCCGTCGCCTGGCGCTCGACCTACGATCTGGCGCGCAACGAATCGCACTGGATCACCGACACGCTCTGGTCCGGCGCGGTGCCCTACATGGGCGCGCCGTCGATCGCGCTCGTCGGCTCTCCCAATGACGTCGCGTCGGCGATCCTCGACTACAAGGCGATGGGCATCTCGCAATTCCTCTTCATGGGCTGGCCCGACTACGAAGAGGTCACGGTCTTCACGCGCGATGTTCTCCCGCTTGTGCGAGCGAAAGAGGCTGCAGCGAAAGGGAGCGTCGCATGACGCTGCGGTTTCATTGGCGCTTGCCACAGGCCGGCGAGGACGACACGCAATCGCGCGGCGCCGGCAGCGCGAAACGTGAGACCGGCATCCCCGACGTCGAATCGCTCACGCACTTTTGCCGCGCCGCGGAAGCGTCAGGCATGGACTCACTGCTCGTCGACTTCGGCTGGGCCAAGCCCGATCCGATCGTTCTCTCCGCGGTCCTCGGCACGCGCACGCAATCGATCCGCTTCCTGATGGCCTGGCGCTCGGGCCTCATTTCGCCGACGATGTTCGTGCAGCAGCTCAACACGCTCTCGACGCTGATCGACGGCCGCTTCTCGCTCAACATCGTCGCCGGCCACTCGCCGCAGGAACAGCGCGGCTACGGCGACTTCCTGCCGCACGACGATCGCTATGCGCGCACCGAGGAGTTCCTGGCGGTGTGCAACGCCTTCTGGCGCGGGCAGCAGCCGGTCGACTTTCACGGAGCGCACTACACGATCGAGCAGGGACGCGTGAACACGCCGTTCCACTCGCCGATGGAGAAGACGCCTGAGATCTACGTCGCCGGGAACTCGACGCAGGCGCGCGACGTGGCGATCCGACAAGGATCGTGCTGGATGCTGATGGCGGAGACGCCGGAGAAAATGCGCGCCCTCGCGGCGCCGGTGCTCGCGGCGGGAAAGACGGTCGGCGTGCGACTCTGCGTCATCGCCCGCAAGACGCGCGACGAAGCCCGACGCGCGGCACGCGAGCTCGTGGAGAACGCGGTGCGCGATCAGCAGCTCGAGTCGAGCTTCATCCGCAACAGCGATTCGAACACGCTCCGCGCGCGCTACTCGAACGCGATCGAAGGAGACGAGTGGCTGACGCCGGTGATCTGGAACGGCGCGCTGCGCTCGCACGGACCGGCGTCGACGTCGCTCGTCGGATCGGCCGAGGATGTCGCGGAGACGATCCTCGACTACGGAGCGGCCGGCGTCACGCAGTTCATCTTTTCCGGCTGGCCGAAGCTCGAGGAGATGCTCTTCTTCGCCAGCGACATCCTGCCGCTGGTGCGCAAGTCGGAACCGGCGGCGGTTCTTGTGAGCGCGGAAGGCGGCGCATGAAGAGCTTTCGCGGCGAGCTGGCGCGCTTCGAGTCGATGCTGCGGCATCGCCAAACGTTTGCGATCGCGCGCTTCGGCGATGGCGAGATTCACATCGCCCGCAACGCATCGACCGACTACGGAGACTTCACGTACGACCCGAGCGCGCGCGAACAGCGCTGGTATCGCGACCGCCTCATCGACGCGCTGCGTCATCAGCAGGAGAACTACTTCGTGGCCATCTCCGCGCCCTGCTGCGTCGGCGACGCCGAGTTCTTCGTCTATCGCGCGCTGGCCGGACAACCCGACGAGTCGCTGACGTTCGCCTGTCTCTTCGTGAATTCGAATTACCCGCTCTTCCGCGAAGCCTGGCTGCCTCTCTTCGCGCAACACGACGTCTTCCTCATCTGCCACCGCGACGCGATGGCGACCGATGCGCTCCCCTTTCCCGTTCGCTCGATCTCGCGCGTCGGCGACAACGCCTGGATTCACGACTACGCGCTGATCGACGAGTTGCACGCGACGATCGAGCGCGATCGAATCGAGGGCGCACTCTTCCTCATCGCCGCCGGACCGTTCGGCGGCGTCGTCGCGCAGCAACTCTTCGCGCACGCGCCGCGCAACACATACCTCGACGTCGGCTCGACCCTCGATCCGCTGCTCTTCGGGCGCGATACGCGTCCCTATCACCGCGGTCTCGCGGACCACGCGTTCTGCACGTGGAGTCCCGCGCGCCTGCGCCCGCAAAGTGAGGCCTTCGCCTGATGCGACTCTCGAGCGAACAACTCCAGCAATACGAACACGACGGCTACCTTTTCTTCGAAAATCTCTTCACCGCGCGCGAGACGGAGCTGCTGCGCGAGCACGCCTTCTCCGAATCGATGGCGCGCTCGCAGGGCGCGAAGCCGGAAGACGGCTCGAACGTCGTCCGCATGCTGCGCGGCATCCACATGGAGGACACGCTCTTCGACCGGCTGACGAAGCATCCACGACTCCTCGAGCCGTCGCGCCAGATTTCGGGCGAAGACGTGTATCTCTACCAGACGCGCGTCGTGGTGAAGGCGGGACTCGAGCGCCGCGCGTACACGCCTTATCCGTGGCACCAGGATTTCTCCACGTGGGTGCTGATGGATCACATGGTCGCGCCGAAGCCGATCGTGATCGGTGTGTTTCTCGATTCGATCGACGCCTGCAACGCGCCGGTGATGGTCGTGCCGCGCTCGCATCACCGCGGTCTCATCTCGCGCAGCACCACCGATCCCGATCCCCTCGGCACGGGCCAGATCGTGATGGACGGCGCGATGATGCGCGACCTCGTCGCCGACGGTGGCGTCCGCGCGCTGACCGGCCCTCCCGGCTCGACGTTCTTCATGCACTCAAATCTGGTCCACGCCTCGAACGAGAACATCACGCCGCTCCGCCGCGCGATTCTCTACGTCGTCTACAACACCGTCTCGAATCGCTGCGTCTCCTCGCGCGAGGAGTACTTCGCGCCGCCGTCATCCGAGCCGCTCACGCTGCTCGACGATGACTGTCTCTTCGAGTCGTCGATGGCCGTGTGACACGACGATGCGGATCGAGATCTGCAGCAACTTCCATCGCTATCCCGCCGCGCTCGAGCCCCTCGGCAACGGCGGTCAGGCCGGCTATCGCGTTCTCGATCTCATCGCCAAAGGCCTCGCCGAGCTCGGACACGACGTTCTCTACTGCCTCCCGCGCGGTCTGCTCGCGCCGCTCCCGAACGGCGTCACGCACACGACGGAGATGTCGCACGACGCCGACGTCATCCACTACCAGAACGGCAACCTCGAGGACCCCGTCACCGACACCGGCGATCGGCCCTGGGTCCGCACGTGTCACACCGACCTCGCCGTCCGCAACGTGAGCCGCAGCGTCGCCACGCCGAACTGGGTCTACGTCTCCCGCACGCTCGCTGAAACGTACGGCAGCCAGCGATTCGTGCTGAACGGCATCGACCCCGAGGAACAGGTCTATTCCGAAACGAAAGACGACTACGTGCTGTTCATGTGCGACCTCAAACGCGCGACGAACAAAGGCTTCGACATCGCCCTCGACCTCTGCCGCGAGATCGGCTTCAAACTCGTCGTCGCCGGCGGCTCCGTCGATCCCGACGATATCGAGCGCCTCCGCGAATTCTCCACCGGAGCCAACGTCGAATTCCGCGGCGAAGTCTGGGGCTCGGAGAAAGCCGAGCTCCTCGCCGCCGCACGCGCCTTCCTCTTCCCGACGCGCGTCAACGAAGCCTTCGGCCTCGTCCTCGCCGAAGCGCTGATGTCGGGCACCCCGGTGATCACGTCCGACCGCGGCGCCTGCCCCGAGCTCGTCTCCGAAGATGTCGGCTTCGTCTGCACGACGCGCGACGACTATCGCCACGCCTTCGCCAATCTCGATCGCATCGATCCTCGCACCTGCCGCGAAAAAGCGATGCGCGATTATCACTATCACCGCATGGCCGAGGGTTACGTGCGCGAGTATGAAAAGGAAATCGGGATGACGCGCAAGATTGCGCGCGCTTGACGGCCATTCCTCATCCGCCGACCGTTGCGACGCTATTTCAACTCGAGCGTGACGCGTGGAGCGAACACGAGCTCGCCGTCAATGGAGTATTCGACATCGAGCGTCGCGTGCCCGGAGTCCGCGCTCGACAAGGAGGCCGTGAACAGATCGTTCTCCCCTTTCGTCGACACCTTGAAGCCGTCACTCGGCTTGAACGCCACGCGCGGCTCGGCCAGAATCCGGCCCGACGTCACGTTCCTGAGAACCGCGTCGAAGGTCACGACGCCGGCCTTGTTCCTGACCGACTTGGTCTTCACCGTGAGCTCCAGCTTTCCCTGCGGAGTTTCGGACGTCACCACCGCACCGCCCGCGAATGCAGACAGTGCAGCGAAACCAAGGCACAACGCCGCGCAGATCGTTCTCATGTTTCCTCCGAGATCTCCATCGTACAGCAACGAGGTAAACGCGACTATGGGCGAGCGTTCAGCCTCACCGCGGGAGTCCGGCCGATTGAAAAGCATCTCTTTGACGCCGGGGTCATTTCGAACGTGTCATCGCCAAATGCGGCGTTTTCGTTGAACAGGCGACGCCTTCGGCTTCGTAGAGGAGCTCGCGCCTCGTTGCGTGAACAGGACAACTTCTGCTTCGAGACGGTTACCCAATCTGTCCTTTTCCACGTCGAGATCGTACTGACTTTGCAAATTGATCCAAAACTGCTCCGATGTGCCAAAATACCGGCCGAAGCGCAACGCCGTATCCGCGGAAACACCTCGTTTGCGGAGAACGATCTCGTTCACGCGACGCGGCGGCACGCTGATGTCCTTTGCGAGCCGATACTGAGAGATCTCGAGCGGCCGCAGAAACTCTTCGAGGAGAACCTCCCCGGGGTGTACAGGCGGTAACTTGCGCTGCTTCATGGCACTCCTCTCAGTGTGCACAGGAGTTAGGCGCCCGCGGGCGTTTTGACGTCGTACGTCTCCAGCAGAAATGTACATATTGCTCCGGCAGCAGTGACCACCAAGCGTGCGTGACGCGGCGTTAGCCCCTTCACTGACCCTGAACGTCCATGACCACTCCCATATAGGTTTCGAAGTTCTGCTACGCCGACAACAACCGAGCCAAGATTGTTGAGGAGTCGTCGGATTGTCTCGGCGCCCTTGGCGGTATCGGCGACGCCTTCAGGTGCTAGCGCTAGGGCTTTCTGCACGCGCTTCAGAAGCTTCGGTATGTCCTCCGACTCCTCGTACTCGACAGATTTCGCCCGGAGAATTGTCTTGATAGTCGCTTCAACAAGTTCTTTGGCGGTGCCGATCGCTAGGCTCGGATCGTCCGAAACAGCCTGTCCGATTCGTTGAAGGTAGACCTCGAGGTGCTCGGTGTCGATGTCGCTTCGGCCGATGGCTTTCAGCGCCGCGCGATCGAGCCGTTCAGACAAGAGGCGGCCCTCGAGATACTTAAACCCGTCACGCTCGAGCTGTTTGAGCAGCTTCTCGCGGTCGTCAGACCGATCGGACGGAATGTCGATGAGAACATCTTCGAACAGCGCCAGGAGCCGTTTCGCTTGGTCAGGGCTGGTCAGATCGACGCCGGCGTAGTATCGCTCGATGAGCTGTCTTCGCTGGCCATTCGGAAGCCTTTCCTGTGGAACGTCGATCTCTTGAAAACCTCGGCCCTCAAAGATGTCACGGATTTGGCCGAGCACGGCCGCTCCAACAAGCCATTCGCGAAACGCTCCCATCGTCTTCCTGCTGATCACGGGACGATTCTAAGGGATTTGCCGCCCCAATCAGCACGTCGGCGAAGCGAACTGCGCGGGTTCGGCGCGCGAAAGATCTGACTTCGTCAACGTTTCGGTCGAGCAAATCGTCTGTGGATGGCCCGGCACTTTAACAAGACGCTGCGCCGGCCATTCTTCATTGTCATAGCGAAACTTACATAGGAGCAGAACGAACGTCGCCTGGGCAGGAACCCAAATGATGTAACTATTTCTGAACTCCAAACCCGGATCGATGTAGCTATCTTGCCAAATCTTCCGCCGCCCGACGGCATGAGGAAACGACAGCTGGCGGAAGTGCGTTGGGTCCTGGCTTTCAACGACGACGTCCGACGAAACAAGGTATCGAACATTCATAGTCGCGTCGATCATTGGATGCCTTACCTTGCCCTTATTGGTAAGGCGAGCGCTCACTTCGATTAACCATTTGCCATCTTGCTGTCCAACAAACTCAGCTGCCAAGTCAAACTCGGCGCGAGGTTCTCGCTCCCGTTGGATTGAGAACTTCCAGTAAGCCCACATTCCGCCCAGGATGATCGCCACCGCGGTGGCGATATCTGCGATGGCGGCTGCAAGATCTTTGAATTCACTAATCTCCATGTGACCTCCGCATGGTTGGTTGAATTATATCCGAGCTGGCACGCGGTAAGGTTTCATCCATCTACGGCGACTTATCTAAAGACGAGTTGTCGGGGATCTTCCAAAGATAGTGCTCGGGGTGGGGCGAAGCAGCGGATGATTCGATTGGGCTACGAAGCGACGCGTGTACGTCACGCGGAGCGATGGTACGAGGCAGCCTTACGTCATCACCGGCTCGCGCGTAATCGAAGGAGCTCTCTCCGCTCCGAGGCCCAACTCCTCTTGTACTCCTCGTCGCCGCGGCAAAGGTCGAACTCGGTGAGGCCTTCGCGGCACGCGGATGCGATCTCTGCGGCGAGGAGAAGGGTGCCGGGGGAGTAATCGGCGTACTGCGAAAGGAATCCTGTGTTCCAAGTGCAGAGGCTGTTCGCGCCAACGACACAGAGGTCGATCGCAACGATGCGACCTGCGTCGAGAACTCCGAACGATCGCATGCGTCCTTGTGTCATGAGCGGCGGAAGCACGCGACAGAGGAACGCGCGGTGTTGCTCTTCCGCGAAGCAACTGTCTTCGGGACGACGCTGATCGTGCAATGCGAGAAACGCATCACCGTTGATGGTCGCGGCGTCGAGCTCGCACACTTCGAGGCCCGCCGCGGCGGCGGCGCGTTGGGCCCGGAAGAGGTTTTTGCGGAAGGCGCGGCTTCGCATCGACAGCCAGTGGACCCAGCCGTTTTCGATGGGCGTCCAGACGGCGGGGCGTGAAGGTTCGCGTTCGATGCGAAGGTCGGAGCCGAGGTCGCGGATGGCGCCGAGGAGCGCGGAGTCTTCGCGCAACTCGCGCAAGTGAAGCGACGGTGCGATGTCGAGCGCGGCGACGACGAGAGAACGCGCCAGCGCGATCTTGCCGGGCGCGACGACGATGTCGTTGTAGTCGGCGAGGCGGGATGCGAATCGCGGTTCACTGGAATCGGCATCGACGATGAGGGGGAGGAGCGCGGCGAGCTGGCCGTCGCGGCGGGCGGTGAGGACGAGGGGCGATGCTCCTTCGGCGCTGGCGGCTTCGAACCAGGTGTAGGACGAGAAGGCGCGGTTGCAGTTCGTCGTGTCGAGCAGCGCATCCCATTCCGGCTCGAGGGTGGCGACCGCGTTGCGCGTCATGAAAGCGTCGATGATCACGGTTCGAGTTGTTTGCCGTCGACGCAGGCGAGCCAGGTGCCGTCGGGCAGATGATGGGCGTCGATCTGGTGCATGCCGTGGGAGTTCCAGCCGCTGCCGGTTGCGCCGAGGATGGGGCTTTCGGGGAGCTCGCGCTCGCGGTAGGTGTCGGGCGTGAGCTCGAGGATCTCGAACGCGCGAACGTATTTGCCGTAGATCTCGGAACAGTCCTGCGCGAAGCGGATGAGGCGTCCGTTCACCCGGCGCGGGCGGCCGGCGGGACGGGCGATGCGCCGATCGTCGGGGACGATGGGATTCGCGGGATGTTCGCGCCAGGGGCCACGCAGGTCGTCGGCCATGTAGAGCGCGAGGGTCTGCTGCGTGTGCGGCGTGGTGCAGACGAACATCCACCAGCGGTTGCGGTGGCGGAAGACGCTGGGGTCGGCGGCGTAGATCGGCAGGAGGTCTTCCTCGTGCGTCCAGCGATCGGGAAAGCGCGTGGCGCGGTAGAGGCGGATGGCGTTGGCGCCGAGGGTTTCGGGGATCATCCAGGTCTCGCCTTTCCAGCGCAGGACATAGGGATACGAGAGATGAAAGGGCTCGCGCAGAACGATCTGGTTGTACTGCCAGTCGTTGCCGTCGCGGCTCGTGGCGTGGCCGATCTCGCCGCGGCCGTCGTCGGCGCGGAGCACTTCGAAGAACATGTGCCACAGGCCGGCGCGGCGGAGCATGAAGGGATCGGCGACGAACGACGAGCGAATGTCGATGACGTCTTCGGCGACGAGGAGCGGCGCACTGGACGGAGGCTTCAACACGAAGGGCGTGTCGCCGCGATAGACGCTGATCGACCAACGGTACGACGGTTTGCGATCGGTCATGAGTGCGCCAGAAGCTTACCCGTTTCGCCTGTAGTGCGGGGGCAACAAAGCCACCGCTTCCACAAGCGCATCGCGTGGCGAGAACGGTGTGCATCGGGAAACGCGCAAGACGAGCTTTTGCCACGTCAAACAAGGCGCAGCTTGGGCTGCCGCACTCCGAAAAACGGCGACGCATTGCTGCGTCGCCGTTTTCGTCATTCTCATGGCTTCTGTTTTTGCAGGTCCTTCTGCTTCTCACGCGCGGTCTTGAAGCGCTCGTCGCCGGGGATGGGCGGCGCCTTCTTCATCACAGTCGCCGGCGCGGGGAGTGCCGGAGCGGCGGCGATGGCCGCCGCCTGGACACCGGTGCTCGGGCCGACGCGCAGCACGCCCCAGATTCCGAGCTGGCTTTCCTGCACCGGGAAGCTTTCGAAGAGATAGTCGCCCTGGACTCCATTCGGACCACCGGCGCTCGACAGAAGAATGTCGAAGTGATTGCCAGGGCCGAAGCCGTCGCGCGAGCCGAGCCATTGCGACGAGCGGTTCGTGCCGAGGCGCGCGCTGGCATTGCCGGATCCGTCCGGCGTATACGGCTCCTCCTGCCAGACGTGGCCATGCAGCGTGAAGACATTGTCGGGGAAGCCTCCGACGCCGTCGGGATGCAGCATGCGGAAGCGGAGAGGCCGGAACGCCGGAGCCTTGAAGACCGCGGTTTGCGGCTCACCCATCAGCTGAGTCCCGACATTGACCTTCATGTAATTCGAATACGACTGATACTGATCGATGGTATTCGGATTGGCGCTATAGCCGCTGTAATTCGTGAAGCGATTGTTCATCGGCTCGGTGCCGAAGTTGAAGGCATTGAAGACGCTGGGGCTGGTCGAGCCGTTGATCCCGAGGTAGACGTTGTCCTGAATCATACCGACAAACTCGGTGAAGAGCGGGCTCGGCGTGCCGCCCGAATAAACGTCGACTGTCGTGTCATAGACCGGACCGACCGTCGCTGTGCCCATCGCCGAGCTGCACATGGTCTTGGCGCTGTTGCACCAGAGCGTGGCCGGCGGCTCGATGATGAGCGAGCCGATCATTGCGTGCGGCTGCTGTTCCAATGGATCGGTGGAGATCAGATTGGCCGAGCCGAACTCGATCGGCACGCCGGACGCCGCACCGCTCGTCGAGACGTTCACGTTTCCGGCGTACCACCGATACCGCGTGCAGTTCGGTCCTCCGCTCAGGCCCATGCAATTGTTGCCGCTCGCTTTCCCGGGGGAACGGCGGTGTCGCCGTACATCTGGAGGTTGAATCCGACGTTCACTCCATTCGCGGTCGACGCGTTCGTCGTCACCATCTGTGCATGAATGCCGGCGAACGTCGACGGCATCAACGGGAATGTCGAGGACTGATTGAGCGGATACGCGCCATTGATGTTCGTGTCGGCCGTGGTGAAGACCGTATTGGTCGTGTCGAAAAGGTTGAAGAGAACGACATCCACGCAATCGCCGGCATTGGCGCGCAGAACGAGCGGCGCCGTAGGCATGGTCGCCGGCATGGCGCCGTTGGCGTTCGTAGGCACATACAAAATCGGCTGCGTGTTCTGAATCGGCCCGCCGGTATTCGGTCGCGTGTTGTAGTTGATCGACGTATTCTGCGGACTGATCGCCGCGACGTAATAGGTTTTGTTCGCGGTCCCACAGATATTCCCCGAACTGTACGAATTTCCGCCGTTCGGATTTCCTGGCGCGGTCTTGAGATTCGGCATCACTTTCGCGGGATTCCCACCCGTCGTGTACGCGCGGAGAAGCCCCCAAAGACCATGACCCTGATCGCCGATGCCAGAACCGGGCGTATAGAGATAATCGGCGAAGGGGAGCACACCGCCCGGTGGCGTCACGGCCGACGCCGGCGTCGACGGTACATTGAAGAGATATTCAAAGTGCTCGGAGATGCCCATGCCCTGATTGTCGCGCCAGCCGGAGCTGCCATTGGAGGGCTCGAAGAGCCACTTGATCCCTTGCATGCCAAAGTTGTGATTGAAGAAATGCGCACCGACAAGAACGCGAATCTGCACGTTGTCGCCCTGATAGGCCTGCAAGAGCGGCGTGTACGGATCGGTTCCCTGTGCGCCGGGGAATTGCGGCGGAAACTTGAAATTCGATGTACACGGTGGCGCGGAGCCATTGAGGCAGCCCGTCGGTTGAACGTTCAGATAGTTCTGGTTCCGAATCAGCGACGAATAGACATGACCGAGGTCGCTGGCCCAGGGGCTCGCGCCGGCGGGAGGCGTTCCCGTGGCCGGCTGCACGCGCAATGGCAACGGCTCATTGCGGTAATTGACGGACATCGTTCCGATCTGCTGGCCGGAGTCGATGACCGTCGGCGCCAGATTATTGAGGTCGAGCGGACAGGGAGCGCCCTTGGGGCCCTTGTTCCCGCCATTGATCACATTCGCACAATCGGCCCAGCCCCAGGCCCTGGGACCTGCTGCCGTGATCGGACCCTGTGCATAAGGAACATAGTCCTTGGCCTGATAGAGCGTGCTGGCACTGGTCAAATAGGCGTGCGTCAGGTCCTGAAACTCGATCGCGAACTCGCGATAGCCGGGATTCTGCTGCGTCGCGGAAATGATCGATTGCCACGACGTCGGACCTCCGTCGGAGTTCGGACGGCCGGAATTCGATCCGAGCGGTACTCCGGTGATCGGATCGGTCCAAGTGGAGCCTGTCGGCTCGACCAGCAGGCCCGCGTAAAGACCGGTCTGCTGGTGCGTCGAGGGACCGAAGTGATCGTGCGTAAAGACCGTGCGCAGCGTGCGATCGGCCTGTCGGTTGCACGGCGCATTGCGTCCGTCGACGCAGCCGAGGAGCGGATCGGCGTACCAGCGCTGAATCGTCACCTGCGCGCCGAGCCAGCACTGGCCGGCTGGTGGATTGACATTGATCGGCGGAGCCTTCGGCACAGGACAGGCGAACGTTCCATTGCGCGGGTCGTTGGACGTGCAGGCGTTCCAATTGCGGATCGCACCGATGCGGTCGCGTACTTCGTCGGGACTGAGCGTGCCGTCCTCGTAATTGAAGCCGTTCGCCGCGCCATCCGAGGCGAGCACGTCGAATTTCACGAGATGAATATGCTGGCCGAGAATGTCGGTCGGCGTGCGCACCTGATAATCGTCGAGCTCGTAATAGCTCGGCACGAGGTTCATGTGCCAGAACTCCACGAAGTCGGTGAGACTGTTGGCGCGGAAAAAGAGCGGCTGCGGCGTGTACGTACTGCTGCCGCCATTGACCGCGCTTTGCACGTCGTCCCACAGCAGTTCATAACGCTGCTGCGGATAGTGCCAGCCCGCTTTATTGAAGGCGACGTCGGTCTGAATGACGGCGGCCTTATAGCGGCGCATCGTACCGACCGGAGCGCCATTGTCGTCGATCGCGGGATCGGCATACGGCGCGCCGGGCTGCGGCCCCTTCGGCAGGCCGTTGGTCACATACATCGCCGGCACGCCGGTCGGCGTAACGCTCGAATGATTGCGGATGCCCATGAAGGACATCGCGGCCTTCTCCACCACGGTGCCACCCTCGGGAAGTTGCATGGCGTTGATGCAGCCGTTGACGCAACCGGACGGCCAGGTCGCGGGCGCGGTGAAACCGGGCTGCGTCGTGCCCATGGGACAGGTCGCCGGATTCCAGATCGAGATTGGATTCGTCAGCTTCGCGAAATTGTCCTTGGAGAAATCCCACTGATTGATCTGCTGATTGGTGATCGTTCCCTGGAGGATGACGTGACGTTGCAGCCCCCCGTCCATGCACGTTGCGGGGTCGTTCGGGACCGAACAGGCGATGTCGAGAGGCGGACGGGGCGGACGGTGTCCGGCGACCCCGGGAACGAAGAACGGATATCCGGGATTGCCGATCACGCCATTCACGGGCAGCGTCTGCGCCACGTAGCCGACGACGTCCTGAGGCGGACAGGGAGTCACTGTCGAAGCGCACGACGGAACGATCTTCGTCGGCGCGGGCAGCGGTGCCATGGCGTACGTCGGCAGCGGAACGATGGCCGGAATCGGCGTGCCGAAAGGAATCTCGCCATCCGGCAGCGCTCGCGCACCGCTGGCCGGGACACCGTTGTTCAGCAACGTCCCGCCCTCGAACACATCGTGAACGCGCCAGAGCGACCACATGCCGGCGGCAAAGTGTGGATAGAAGTGGCAGTGGAAGATCGAATCGCCGGTGGTTTTGTTCCGATTGCCGCCGCCGCCGTAGACCATCTCCAGCGTAAACGCCGAGCCCGGGCTGATGAGCTGACTGTCGAGATAGCTGCCGTCCTGGCTGTTGGGAGTGTGCAGCCATTGATGCGCGTGCTGGTGATGGACGTGCGTGAACTCCGGCCCCGCGTGCAGGATGCGGAAGGTCACGTGATCGTCGAGATAGCTGTGATAGACGTTGGAAGGATCGTCGGGGAAGAAGGCCTGCGTCGCTTTTCTGCCGGTCTTCGGAGTCGGAATGGCCGGCGCGGTACAGGTCGCGGCGTTCTGGTTCAGCGCGCAGTTCGTCAGTGCGAGAGACGTGCTCGAAACGACATTGGGCTGATCGGGAGCCGCCCCGCTGCCGGAGTTCGCGGGGATATTGACGACCATCGCCGGATCGCCGACGGCCCACGAGGTGAGGAAGAACTCCTCGAACTTGCACTCCACGCACGCGGCCTGCGTTGAGCCCTGAGGTCCGGCGTTCGCGCCGACGTTCATCCGGTTGGCCATGATCTCGGTGCCGATGCCGGCGGTGCCGTAATTGATCGAGAACTGATCCTGCACGGAACCGATCGCGCCGGTCATGCCGGTCGCGGAGCTGTAGTAGTAGTCGGGAAAGGCCTGAACCGCGGACTCGAGCTCGTGATAGTGAATGTTGAACTCGCGGAACGGAAACCTGCGATTGGGCAACGCGGAGACGGGATCGAACTCCGGACCGTCGCCAGTGAAATTGCCCTGATTGGGACCGGTGATGATGGCCGTGAGGTCGCTGTAATACGTCACGAGCGGCCCCGTCTGGGTCTGGCACTGATTGCCGTACGGAACCGCTGGTTGCGCGACCATCGCCAGCACCGGCCAGCACGCTTTCGGAGCGCTGGAACCGGCGGGCGGCGTGTAGTTCGCCGGATAGCGCGCGATGTAATTGACTTTCGGCAGCTGGCCAGCGGGGCCGCTGGCGGCGTAGCTGAAGTCAGACTGACTGACCTGGCTGCGATAGACCTCGGCGCCGGGCGGTTCGACGTTGACCGAGCCGAAGAGACCGACGGTGAGCTGGCCGCCGCAGTTGTTGCAGTCGCCGTTTCTCGCGGCCATGGTGTGGGCGAAGAACGTGCCCTGCTCTGCTGCGTAGAGCGTATAGGTCATGCTCGTCGTGGTGCAGCCGGCGTTGAGCGTATTGCACAGGATCCCGCTCATCGGCGTGTTCGCGCCGGCGAGCGTGCCGTCGTCGGCGATCGTCTTCACGGGGTTGAGGCCGTTGACGTGGAACGAGGCCTCGTTCGTCGCCGGCTGGAACGTCCCGAGCGCGCTGTTGGACGGCCCGAGGTAGTTGAAGAGCGTGACCTGCAGGCAGAATTTCTGCGGGACGCGCAGCACGAGCGGTCGCGGACGCTTGTCGGGCCGCAGCCGGACATTGCCCGGGGAAAGCGTCGTTCCCGAAATCGGAACGAGATCGCTTACCAGCGCGAAGATCTGCCCCTGCGGGAGCGAGGCGCCGTATCGATTCAGCATGAGGGGCTGATCGAGCGCCGCGATCTGCGCGGTGACGGTATTCGCCGGCGTGCATGTCACAGCGCCGGACGCGACCGAGGTCAGAAGGAGTGTGGCCAACAGGGCGAGGGAAGACCATCGAACGAACATAAAGAGACCTCCGTTGATGGGAAGAGTTCACGAGGTAGACGACGGGCGGGAGGCGGTTGTGAATTCGTGACGGCAATTTTTAGGAGGGTGGTGGGGAGCGAGCGCGACGAACCGACGTGAGGAGTACGGAATCGCGTTCGCTCATGGCTACCCACCCGCCCATGGCGGGCTATAAGCCCGCCCTCCGGTTGCGTTGTGTGCCGGCGGTAGGCCGAAACGTCAAGGAGGGCGGGCTTATAGCCCGCCACGGGCGGTGGCTTCGCGCTCCTAAACAAACGCCTCGTCGAAGTGGTGCCGCACGAGCGCCTGGATCCGGCGCGCGACTTCGATGTAGACCGCGGCGGGTTGGCCGGTCGGCTCGGGGATGTCGCCGCTGGCGTCGAGGCATCGCGTTTTCGCCGCGGCCTCGGGAAAGCGCTGCACGAGCGTGGCGCGTTGCGCTTCGGTCATGCAGTAGATGACTTGCGCGGCGTCGATTTGCTCTCGCGTGATCGTGCGCGCTTCGTGTGCGGGAGCGGCGATCGACAGCGCGGCAAGTGCGGCCCGCGAGGAGTCGTCGAAGCCGGAGCCGAGGCGTGGATCGAGGCCGGCGCTTTCCGCGCGTGCGCCGCCGCGCAAGGCATTGAGTCGCAGCTCGATCTCCGCGTTGGCGATCGCCGCGGCCATCGGCGAGCGGCACGTATTGCCGCTGCAGACGAAGAGGATGAAGTGCGATGGTGAGGCGAGCGCCACGCTGCGCAGTCTTCTCCCGCGGAGAAAGGCCCAGGCGTTTTCGACGTGATGGTGCGCGGGTGAAAGCAGCAGCAATGCCGAGAGAAAGATCGCCGAGGAGATCATCTGTGCCGTCGGCGGCGCGGCCAGGCCGGCGAATTTCCAGAGGAGGGAGACCGCCAGGAATCCGGCCAGAAAGCTGGCGCCGCAGAAGAGCGGCACGGTGAACGTGTTCTCGCGGCGGTCCAGATAGATCAGCGTTCCAAAGATGTTGTGGCTGGCGTAGAAGACTCCGATCAGCACGATCGGCCACACCGCCGCCGGGTGCATGCTCCAGAAGCTCGTGAAGCCGCGGCGCAGCGCGAGCGAGGTCTCGCCATTTCCCGCGAAGGCGACGACGAACGGGATCAGCGGCAGCAGCACGATCGTCACGAGCACTTCCTGCACGAAGTAGCATCTCGTGACCTCGGGATCCGTGACCTTCGCCAGCTTCGTCATGCACGGTGTGCGCAGCGCGTAACCGGTGAGATAGACGCCGAGGTTCAGCGCGGCGAGAAGCGGGAGCGAGAAATCCTTGGTCGCCGCGAAGGAAACGAAGAGCGCGAGAAAGCTGATCACCAGCGCTGCCCATGAGAACCATCGCACGCGCCGGCCGTAGGCGAGATCCACGATCGGACCCATGATCAGCAATCCGCCGCGCATGAGCAGCAGCGCCAGCACGATCGAGATCCCCTTGAACGTGAACGCCACCGTCGTCGAGCCGATGATCATCGCCAGGCCGAGGCCGGAGAGCGCGATCGCCGGACTCGTCACCGGGAGCGGAACGCCGAGGCAGCGGCGGATCGACGTGTGTTTCCACCAGCCGACCAGCGTGATGATCACCGGCACCGTGAGCACGGTGCCGAGAATTGCCGCCGGAAGAATCTCGAGTCCGACGAGACCTTTCGGCACTCCGGGCACGAGACCCGACGCGATCGCCTTCGACAACGCCGCGTAAGGCGTATAGAAAAACAGGAATCCCAACGCGTACAACCAGACGACGCGATGCGCCGACACGGAAGGTGCGATGCGGAATCTCATGGCTTGTAGAAGCTCGCGTCGAAGCTCTTCCCCAACACCGCGCGGCCGACGGTGGCCAGCACTTGATCGTCGTTGTCGTGGCGGAGGTAGATCGACAAGTCGCGATGGATGCGTTCGAGCGCGCTCGGCCGATTGAGGCTTCGCGCTCCGCAAGCACGCACGGCGTGCTCCACCGTCTCCTGCGCGAAATGCTCGACGAGGTGACGCGCACGGCTGCCGGCGAGCTGCGCCTCTTCGACCGCGCCGCTCTCCCAGAGATTCGCGACGTGGCGGAGCCAGAGATGTCCGCTGTCGACGTTCATCGACATCGCCGCGAGGTGATGCTGGACGTACGGATCGTCGCCCTTGTTCTGCGTTCGCACGTACGCCAGCGCGTACTCGAATGCACCTTCCGCGGCGCCGAGGAACGCGGCCGCGTAGTGCGGCGCGAAGCAGGTCTGCCAGCCTTCGTTGAGGTAGCGGCCCGGCGCGCCGATGACGTTGGCGTCGGGGATGAACGTGCGATCGAAACGCGCCGCGTGGCTCACCGTCGCGCGCATGCCGATCGGGTTCCACCACGAGCCGTCGAACGCGATCGTCGGATCGCTGAGATCGACCGCGAGCAGCAGCAGCGTGTCGGGCGAGCCGCTCGCGTGACGCGCGCCGCCGGGACCGGCGCTGTTGACGAGCAGGATCGCCCAGCGCGCACCGCCCGCGCTCGTGCAGAACGCCTTCGTTCCTTCGACGATCCAGCCGCCGTCGACGCGCTCGACGTACGTGCCGAAGCGCGGCTTCTCGCCGAGCGCGCGCGCCTGCGGCTCGCCGCTCCAGGCCACCCACATCTCGCCGCGCTCGACGACGCCGGCGAACCAGCGCGCTTTCTGTTCCTCGTCGGCGATGCCGTCGAGGATGACCAGCGAATTCGCGTGCCCTTCCCAGCAGCGCGCCAGCGAAAGATCGACCTTCGCCAGCTCCTTGGTCATCATCCAGAGCGTGAAGACATCGCCGCGATAGGGGCCGAGGTTCCGGCCGCCGTGCTCGCGCGGCACGCACGGCGCGAGCAGGCCCGCGGCAAAGAGATCGTCGAAGTCTTCGCGGGGGAACGTCGCCGTCTCGTCGTAGAGCGGCGCGCGCGCGGCGAAGCGATCGCGCGCCAGCGACGCGACACGGGCAACGAGCGAGCGCTGTTCCGGCGTGAGATAGACGTCTGCGATCGAGCGCGGCGCCCCGGCGTCGGGTTTCGCATGGGGCCGCGAGTCAGGAGTCGCTGCGCTCATGACCCGATCCGCCAATAGAACTCGCGCGCGAAATAGCTGGAGCGTCCGCTGTCGTCCTTGATGCGATTGAACGTCGCCACGACGAGGACGCCGCCTTTGATGTTGGCCTGCATGTGGACGTCGGCGTAGCCGAGGTCGAAGACTGCGCTGAACGCCATCGCCTCGCGCGACTCGATCGAATCGGTGAAGACGGGAGCGCTCACGCTTCCCCAGTCGTGATTGCCCGCGCCCCAGACGTGAATCGTCAGGGGCCCGCCTTTCGTCACGTCGATGCGCGGGATGCCTCGCGAGACCGCGTTGGTGTTGCGCCACGATCCTTCGAGATCGGCGGTGCTCAGAGCGACGGCGGGCTCGGCGAAGGTCGAGGTCATACGTTCACCCGGTGAAAGAACTCGCGCGTGAAGATGTCGGAGCGCCCGCTGCCATCGCGAAAGCGATTGAAGCCGGCCAGGACGAGCAGGCCGAGATTGACGTTGCCCTGCATCTCGCTCTGCAGAAAGCCGAGGTCGTAGCGGACGATGAAGCCCGCGCCGGTCGAGGCATTGATGGCGTTGGCGAAAAGTGCGTCGGCGGGACTCGTACCCCAGTCCCGCGGGGACGGCGCGTCGCCGCCCCAGAGGTGCACGGCGATGTTGTGCGCGCCGTCGCGCGTGATCGTGACGCGCCGGATCCACTGCCCCGGCTTCTCGTTCGTCTTCTCCCACATGCCGAGGTACGGCTCGAGATCGAGTGGCGTCGGAGAAGTGATTTCGACTTGATCGTGGTCACGCAGGGCTTTCAACGTCGTCCTTCTTTCTCAGCGCGGCTGCGCTGCAATCGCGCGGCGCGACGGCGCGCCCGCGACCTGATTGGCAATTCCATCGGGCATCTCCTCACCGGTCATGAGGCGGAACTGGCTGCGCACCTGCGCCAGGAGCACGTCGACGCCGTCGATCGTCACCTGCCCGGCCATGCGCGCCGAGGCCACGAGCGGCGTAGGCGTGCTGCCATAGACGAGATCGATGACCACCGCATCCTTGCGGCTCGGATCGACGACGAACGGCATCGATTCGCCATCGCGTCCGAGCGGCGTGGCGTTGATGACGATCGTGAAATCGTCGGCGGAGAACTTCGACAGCGGAACGAACGGCAGCTGCAGTAGACGAACGGCGAGCGCGCCGCGATCGAGTCCGCGATTCACGAGCGTGACGTCCGCGCCCGATTGCGAGAGCGCGGAGGCGATCGCGCGTCCCGAGCCTCCGCAGCCGACGACGGCCACTCGTTGTTTCGCCGGCTCGACTCCCCGTTCCCGCAACGTCAACATCACTCCCTCGGGGTCGGTGGTGTCGGCGGTCCAGCCATGACCGGCGTCGCGGACCATGAAGTTCGTCGACGCCGCCTGCTGCACGAAGTACGTCTTCGACTTCGTCGACGCGAGCGCGATTTCTTTGTGCGGCGAGACGACGCAAATCGCGCGCAGCGGAAGCCCGAGCGCGTCGAGCGCGCCGCTGGCGACGATCGATTGCCAGAACGGATCGAAGTCGGGCACATGAAACGCGACGTACAACGCGGCGCGTTGCAACGCGCGAAACGCGGCGTTGTGGAGGCGCGGCGAGAGCGAGCGATAGACCGGATTCCCGGCGATGGCAAAAAGCTCCATCGCTTCGTGGACCACCGGGAGTCCGTAGTCGGTGATCAGTTGCTCGACGGAGGGAACGCCGTCGCACTCGATCTCGTCGGCGACGGATCCGAGCACGAGCGGCGCGCCGAGCTGTAATGCGACGATGCGCGTCCAAGTCCCGATCGGACCTTCGGCATACGCGACGACATCGCTCCGCAGTGCGGCGTGCAGCAATTGCAACGGCGCGAGCTCATCGCCCGCGCGCTCAGCGCGCATCGCGATGCGATAGAACCGCGCCGCGTGCTGCGAGAGCCGTGCGAGTGTCGCGGCGAGCTCACCGCTGGCCGCCGCTGCTCCATGCCACGCGATCACGCGCCGTGACGCCGGAATGGCATCGAGCACGATTGGCGACAGGTCGCGCTCTTCGATCTCGACGAAGTCGTAGTCGCGCGCCGCGTCGAGAATGCGCTGCTCGCGGATACAAGGCTCACAATCGTGGACATCGCGCGCGGCGTACAGAAGCCGTCCGTCGAAGTGCTGCCGCAACCACCGCGGATCGACATCGGCCCGAACCTCGAGCCATTCGACCTCCCGCGGAAGCGCCGCAAGCGCAGACGCGGAGATCGGTCGATCGATCGTGGCAACGACGGTCGCGCGTTTCATGCGATTCGCTCTCGGACACTTCGCAGACGTCTCGGAAACGTCACTTGTGATTTCGAGGGTTCGCCCGCGAGTGTCGTGGAGGGCGGGCTTATAGCCCGCCGCTGGAGTTTGGCCATCTCGGTCGGAGTCTGTGAACGGCTGATGTGCCGAAGCGACTTAGTTGAGAGCGTATTGCAGGGCCTGATCGAGGGAGATTGCGGATTTCGGCAACTTCATCGTGCGAGCGACATTGAGAGCGAAGTGGTCGAAATCCGGCAGATCGATGGGTGCGCCTCGGTGTTCCTGTTTGAGGCGTTGGAGCATCTGGCAAGTGGAGAGGCGTACCGGTTTACTTGAGGATGCGGTAAGCCATTTGGGACGGTCGACGATCGGATCGGTTGCGGCGAGTCCAAAAGCGCGGGCAGCGCTGATCAGGAGCATGGAGTAACAGGCGACGGCGAAGGCCGGAACGCGCTCGGCCGAGCGTGGGGCGCGGACCTGGGCATGGCCGACTCCGATGAGTTGCTTTTCGTCGCGGTGGTTGACTTCGATGTCCCAACGCCGGAAGTAGGCCTGAACCAGTTCTTCGAGTGGCGAGTCGAGGTCGGTGGTGATCAGAAAGGCCGGTTGCCGATACAGAAGGCGTGAGCTCTTCGAGCGGCGGTAGGCGAGCGGCCGGATGACGATGAGCCGGAGTTGAAGCTCCGTTCCGGTTTTTCGCCACAGCAACGGAGCCACCTCTTTCACCTCGCAGTCATGAATGCGTCCAGCGCCGAACACGCGCACTGATTTCCAGGCCACCGCGTCATCCTGGCGCAACTGCTCGGGCGTGAGCTCGGTCCCGTACTTTTGAGGGCGGCCTCGTTTCTCGCTCGGTGCCGGCAGACGATGCAACACGGCGTCTTTTCGAATCCGCCCGATCAGATCGGTTCGCTCCGGAAGATCCTTGAGCACTTTTTGATTGGTGTAGCCCCCATCCACGGCCATGAGTAGCCGCGTCCCGCTTGCCCCGGAAGCGTCGAGCGTTGCTCTGAGCCGCTTGATGGCGGTGCTGCCGTATGCGGACAGAGCGCGCTTTTTTTCTTCGTCACGGTGCAGTTGTTTGTCTTGCTCGGAGGCGTCTTTGCGCAGCTTGCCTGCCGAGGGCGCATGATCGAAGCCGACCGGGATGGCGCGCGAGGCGCTGGCTCCCGATGCGAATGGAATGACCATGCTGGTCTGCACGAAACGCTGGGCCCGAATCAGATTCGCACGGAACGGCGGCGACATGGAGTCGCGCCGGTAGGCCACTCCCGGTATCCGCGTTCCGGTCTTGCGAACATTCGTGTTGTCGAGAGAGGCGAGGATCCGATTGCCGGCCGGGGAGTGGAGCGCGAGGATCGAAGGGACCAGTCGTGCGAAGATCTCGGTTGGCTCCCAGACACCGCGTGAGAAGACGCGATAGTCGGCCGACCAATCGCAGTGCGACTTGCCTGTTGCTTCCAGAAGCGCCGTGATGGTCCGTCGATCGTCGGCCGTCAACATGCCGAACACCAGCCTGCGAAACCGCTCGAAAACGCGAACATCCTCGAACGCTGGACGGAGGTGTTCGACCAAGGCGAGCAGGGCGTGATCAAGAGCGTTTTTTTTTCTGGGGCACAGCCACGGCCGCACCCTGCTCAGCCTCGGCACGTTTGAGAGTCAAGGTGAACTTGTCCTCGAGAATCCACTCGACATTTTCGCCGTAGCCAAACTCACAGGCCTGAGCCAGAGCGGAGGGGAAGTTGATGTACCACTGCTCGCTGCCCTTGCGCTTGATGGTCTGTACCTTCGTGGAAAACCCCATGACCTGCCTCCTCGACGACTAGTCATGTCACTAGTCTAACGGATCCGGGCGAAAATCCTTCAAAAACTACATATCTGATCCATTTCCCCCGCTTCGCAGTGCCAAACTCCAGGGGCGGGCTTATAGCCCGCCGGTTCTTTGGGCGGGAGGGTCGCCCAGCCAACCTCCACCCAGAATCGGCGGGCTATTAAGCCCGCCCTCCAGGGTTCTTGCAAAAACGGGAACAACCACGTCACTCCACAACCGCCGCATGGGCGCACAATCACAAACACAACCATTCGTTCGTCTACCTCACGAAATCGGGGGCATTACGAAATCACTTCTCGTCGCTGCGCTCTTGTTGTTCGCCGTGGGGCTTTCCGCGACGGAGCGCGGGCTCTCGATTCCTGACGTCGCGCTCGTCGATCAGAATGGACAGCGCGTTCGTCTCGACGATCTGACGAAAGGGAAGCTCGTCGTGATGAACTTCATCTTCACGAGCTGTACGACCGTCTGCTCGCCGATGGGAGCGAACTTCGCGGCATTGCAGACGCGGCTCGGTGACCGGCGCGACGTGGCGCTCATCTCGGTCTCGATCGATCCATCGACAGACACGCCGGCGAAGCTGAAGGCCTGGAGTCAGCGCTTCAAGGCGCGCAGCGGATGGACGCTCGTCACGGGGCCGAATCGCGACGTCGAACAGCTCCTCAAGGCGCTGCGCGTCTATTCACCGAATCGCTTCAGCCATGCGCCGATTGCGCTCATCGGAAGCGACGCCAGCGGCCGTTGGGAGCGCGTGAGCGGACTGCTCGAGCCCGATCAGATGATGCGCATCCTCGACGGTCTGCGCACGAGCGCGCCAAAATCGGAGGCAGCCAGAAAATGAAATCGCTTCGCGTTCTCGCGCTCGCGCTGAGCGCGATTCTGCTGACGACGACCGCTCCGCGCGCGGGCCAGGAAACGATGCCGGCGATGAACAGCGACGCCGCGCGTCGTTACTTCACGGACGTGCAGCTCGTGAATCAGAACGGCGACACGATGCGGCTCTACTCCGATCTCATCGGCGGCAAGACCGTGATCATCAACTCATTCTTCGCCTCGTGCGCCGGAAGCTGCCCCGTGATGGCCGGCAATTTCTCGCAGATTCAGGAGCACCTCGGCGATCGCCTCGGCAAGGACGTCGTGCTCATTTCGATCTCCGTCGATCCGCTCACGGACACGCCGGCGAAATTGAAGGAGTACGCCAGTCACTATCACGCGAAGCCGGGCTGGTATTTCCTCACCGGCGCGAAGACCAACGTCGATCTCGCGCTCAAGAAACTCGGACAGTACGTCGAGGATCGCAACGACCACCTCAACGTCATCATCATCGGCAACGACCGCACGGGGCTCTGGAAGAAAGCGTTCGGGCTCGCCAAGCCCGCGGATCTGATCCCGATCGTCGACAGTGTGTTGAACGACAAGGGATGAAGCTCACGCGACGTCCCGCGCTCCTCTTCGCACTCTGTGCGTCGGTCACGTTCTCCCTGACGGCCACATTCGCCGCCGACCTGACGCCGCTCGAGGCGCGCGGCAAAGAGATCTACATGCGTGGCAAAGGCGCATCGGGCAACATCACGGCGACCCTGGACGCGGGCGCGACGCGCGTTCCCGCGGAGTCGCTCCCCTGCGCGAGCTGCCACGGGAACGATGGACGCGGACGCGCCGAGGGAGGCGCGACGCCGTCCGACATCACGTTCGCGGCGCTGCGGAGGTCGTATTCGGTGACGACGCCGACGGGACGCACGCACGGAGCGTATGACGATCGCACGCTGCGCCGCGCGATCTCCACCGGTCTCGATCCCGCGGGCCATCGCCTCGATGCGGTGATGCCACGCTATGCGATGGCGAAAGGCGACCTCGACGCGCTCGTCGGCTATCTCAAGCAACTCGGAACCGGCCGCGAGATCGGCGTGTCCGAGGATCGCATCCGCCTCGCCGTCGTGCTGCCGCCGGCGGCCACGATGCCGGAAGCTTCGGCGGAAACACGCGCCGTCGTCAGCGCCTGGTTCTCCGACGTCAACACGCGCGGCGGAATCTTCGGGCGCACGATCGAGCTGGCGTTCGTCGATCCCGAGGGAACGCCCGCAGAACGTGTCGCCGCCGTTCGCGCATTCGTCGATCGCGCGCCGCTGTTCGCGTTCGTCAGCAGCTTCAGCGAAGGGACAGAACGCGAGCTGGCGGAGCTCGCGGAAGAAAAACAGATCCCCTTCGTCGCGACGATCACGTCGAATCCGCGCAGCACTCTCGCACCCGGCCGCTATGTGCGCGAGCTCTTCGCCGGACTCGCGGAACAATCGCGTGCACTGGTGCGCGTCGCCGCGCGCGAAAAGCCGGAAACGAAGCGCATCGCCATCGTCTCCGCGGGAGCGAAACTGGCGGATGTTCGCGACGCCGCATTGCAGGAAGCACGCGACAACGGTTTCGCGAGCGTCGAAATGATCGATGGCTCTTCGCTCGATGCTGCCGCGCTGCAGGAACGCGGGATCGACACGATCCTCGTGCTCGATTCCTCCGCGCTCGATGCGCTCTTGCGCAACATCGACGCGCAACGCTGGACGCCGGCGCTGCTCGTCCCCTCGCCGATCGCCGATCCCGACCTGCTCGCGCACGCCGCCGTGCGCTCGCTGGTCTCGTTCCCGATGCTGCCGAGCGATTCGACCGAATCATCGAACGCGATGCACACACGCCTCATCACCGAAAACCGCATCGGCACAACGCATCGCGCGACGCAGATCGCGGCGCTCGCGTCAGCGTCGCTCGTCACCGACGCATTGATCCGCGCCGGCCGCAACCTCTCGCGCGACGCGCTGCTCGACGCCATCGACGCCACGCGCGCCTTCCGCTCCGGCTTCGCCCCACCCCTCACCTTCCGCCCCGACCGCCACATCGGCTCCACCGGCTGCTACATCGTCGCCTTCGAGCCGGGACAACCGGCGAAGTCGGCGTGGGTGGAGATTGAGTGAGGCGTTGTTGGTTCTCGGTTGTCGGTTGTCGGGGCGATTAGGCGAGCGAAGCGAGCGCGCTTCTGTGTGGTGCTGGCCGTCCTTGGCCGGCGCGCAGAACGAGGCTCGTTCCAACTTGATACATCGTCTGGCGCGCGAACCGACGGGCGAGGGCGCCCATCGCTACACAGAACCCGCGATTCTCTCGGGCATCGCAGACAACCGACAACCGACAACCGACCACCAACCTCACGCTCCCGCCGGCCGTCGCAACGTCACTCCATGCCCCAGCTTCTCGCTGAGCATCGCGCGCGCTTGTTGCACGCGTTTGCGCGCGCTCGGTTCGGTGATGGCGAGACGTTGGGCGATGACGTCGTAGTCGAGATCGTCGAGGAACCGCAGCTCCGCGACGACGCCGAGGCGCGGAGGGAGGTCGTGGATTGCACCGGCGATCGCGTCGTAGGCTTCCGACTGCAGCACCTCGTCCTCGGGCGTCGGCGTGCGCACCGCGCGGACGTCGCGGATGTCATCGACAACCTCGTCGAGCTCGATCGTCGCCCGCGCGTCGCGGCGGCGCTCGCGATGGATGTCGAGACAGACGTTGCAGGTGAGGCGCGTGAGCCAGGCCTCGAGGTTCTCGATCTGCCGCGCGTAGTTCGGCAGGCGGTTGCGCGCGACGAACATCGAACGGCTCACCGCATCGGCGGCGTCAGAGTGCACGCCGCGCAGATGGCGGAGGCAGACGCCGTAGAGGTGATTGCCGTAGTTCTCCCAGATCGACCAGAACGCAGACTCGTTTCCGCGACTGATTTCGTCGAGCAGAGCTCGATCATCCGGCTCCTTCTTTTCTCGCATTGGTGGCACCCAATGCTTAAGGAGTTCCTTAAGGCAGGCGTTTCCCTACCTCACCGCCCGCTTTTTAGGTTATTTAGAGCGCGACGCCGTATCGCTCGCTCAGCACGGCGAGGTGCTGCTCGACGTGCCCCACGGCGATGAACGCCAGCGCACGCACGGAAAGCGGATGGCCGCCCATCGTCCCACTGCGCGACCACGCCGCCGCCGGCAGATGGCGAAGGAACTGGATCGTGCTTTCGCGCAGCGCCAGGAACTCGGCGACGAGATCGGCCATCGTCCGCGCGTCGAACGAAGCCTCGTCGACGTAGCGATCGGGATCGTACTTCGGCAGCGGATTCGGATCGGCCCGCGCAATCGCCAGCGTCCGATAGGCGTAGACGCGTTCGGCATCGGAGAGGTGCCCGACGACCTCGCGAATCGTCCACTTCCCCGGCGCATACCGAAACCCCGCGCGCTCCTCGGGCACGGCAGGAATCAACCGCTCGATCTTCGCGCACTGATCGCTGAGCGACTCCAGGATCGGCGTCGCCGCCAGGTCGATGTAGCGCTGATGATGGGGAGCGTATTCGTCAGGCTGCGGTCGCCGGTCGGGCATGGTGTTGGTCCTTTCTCTCTTCAATCTGGTTCACGCGGAGACCGCGGAGAGGAGTTCCTTAGCAAGCTTTTTCTCCGCATCTCCGCGTCTCCGCGTGAAATCCTTCGTCACGCCCAGCGCGATCTCACTTCGCCGCCTTCGCGCCAAACGTCTTCGGCAACTCGAAATGCAAATTGTCGGCGAGGAACGACCAGAGATCGGCGATCTCTTCGATCGACTTCGTGATCGGCTTTCCCGCGCCGTGTCCCGCGCGCGTTTCGATGCGGATCAGGACCGGCTCAGTGCCGCTGTGCGCTTCCTGCAACGCAGCCGCGAATTTGAAACTGTGGCCGGGGACAACGCGATCGTCGTGATCGGCAGTCGTCACCAGCGTGGCCGGATAGTGCGTGCCCTTGCGGATGTTGTGGTACGGCGAATAGGCGTAGAGCGCCTTGAACTCGTCGGCGTTGTCGGCCGAGCCGTAATCGTCGGTCCAGAAACGTCCGGCCGTGAACTTGTGGAAACGCAGCATGTCCATGACGCCGACCGCCGGCAGCGCGGCACCGAAGAGCTCGGGGCGTTGCGTCATCACCGCGCCGACGAGCAGGCCGCCGTTGCTGCCGCCCTGGATCGCCAGCTTCTTCGGACTCGTGTACTTGTTCGCGATCAGCCACTCGCCCGCGGCGATGAAATCGTCGAAGACATTCTGCTTCTGCAGCTTCGTCCCCGCCTTGTGCCACGCCTCGCCGTACTCCGCAGCCGCCGCGCAGATTCGGCAGCGCCACCACGCCACCCATCTCCATCCAGACCACGCGAGAGACGGAGAAGCCGGGTGTCGTCGAGATACTGAAGCCGCCGTAGCCATAGAGAAGCGTCGGATTGGAGCCATCGAGCTTCAACCCTTTCTTGTACGCGATGAACATCGGCACGCGCGTCCCATCCTTCGAATTGTAGAAGACCTGCTTCACCTCGAACTGATCGGGATTGAAGTCGACGTTCGGACGGAAGATCAGCTTCTTCTCGCCGGTGCCGACGTCGTAGCGATAGATGCTCGGCGGCACGGTGAAGCTGGCGAAGGAGTAGAAGATTTCGTTGTCCGTGCTGTGTCCGCCGAATCCGCCGGCGGTACCGATCGTGCCCAGCTCGACGTCGCGTACGAACTTCCCTTCCGGCGTATAGACCTTCACTTCACTGCGTGCGTCTTTCAGGTATTCGGCGACGAAGAGTCCACCCACGTAATTGATGCCGGTCAGTACGTCGTCGCGCTGCGGGATGATCTCTTTCCAGTTCGCGCGCTCGGGATGCCGCGTGTCGATCGCCACGATCCGGCGGCGCGGCGCATCGACGTCGGTCTTCACATAGAACACCGGCCCCTTGTTGCCGGCGAAGGTGTATTCGTTGTCGAGGTTGCCGATGAGCGTGACCGGCGCGGAGTACGGATCGCGCAGGTCTTTGTACAAGAGCTGATTCCGCGGATCGGTGCCGGTGTTGAGATAGACGAGGAGATAGCGGCCGTCGTCGGTCACCTGTCCGCTGATCGACCAGTCGGGTTGATCGGGCCGCTCGTACACGAGCACGTCGTCGGACTGCGGCGCGCCGACACGGTGGTAGTAGAGCTTCTGATCCTTGTTCAGGCTTTGGAACTGTGCGGTCGCATCGGGCGTGGGGTAACGCGAGTAGAAGAAGCCCTCGCTGTCTTTGCTCCACGACGTGTCGGAGAACTTCACCCACTTCAATTCGTCGGACAGGGTCTTGCCCGAATCGATGTCCATCACCTTCCACGTCACCCAATCCGATCCCGCCTCGGCGACGCCATAGGCCATGTACCGCCCGTCGTCGCTGAAGGAGTAGCCATTGAGCGCAACGGTGCCGTCCTTCGACCACGTGTTCGGATCGATCAGCACGCGCGGCTCGTGCACAAGCGAGTCCTGCACATAGAGCACGGCCTGGTTCTGCAGTCCGTCATTCTTCTGAAAGTAGTAGCGCCCGCCGGCCTTGAAGGGAATCGTTTGCCGCTGGTAGTTCCAGAGCTTCGTCAGGCGATCCTTGATCGCCGCGCGATACGGAAGTTTTTCGAGATAGGCGAACGTGACCTTGTTCTCGGCGTCGACCCACTCCTGCACGTCCTTCGACTCGCGCACGTCGGTCTCGAGCCAGCGATAGGGATCGGCGACTTCGACGCCGTGATAGACGTCCTTCTGATCGACCTTCTTCGCTTTCGGATACGCGAACTTCGAGTCCGCGGATGCAGGCAGCACGAGCAACGCGGCAACGACCAACAGCATGAGGCGACGAATCATCAATCCCTCCTGACCGGTTTGAACCGCGGAACGATACCCGAAGTCGGAAAGGGAAAGTGACCGCCGGCGTCTCGCTTGCGCAACCCCTCATGTCATCCTTCATGTCATCCCGAGCGTCGAGCGAGGGACCTGGGGGACGGGCGGCTCGAAGCTCACGATAAGCGCCGCCCACCCGCCCAGGTCCCTCGCTACGCTCGGGATGACAAGCGAGCCACGTTTCTCCGCCGAGGCATAGAATTTTCGCGATGCCCAACCACGCCACCCTCCCGACGCTCCACGATCTCGGACCCGAGATCCTGCGCGTGCCGGCCTGGCGTCGCGCGCTGGCGTTGGTCACACCATTCATCCTCTGCGCCGGTTTCTTCGTCGCCGCATCGAGAGGGCACTACGTCCTGGCGTTGCTCTGCCCGGTCCTCATCAGCTTCCTCACCTACGGCTCCATCTCCCACGATCTCGTCCACCGCAACCTTGCACTCCCGCGATGGCTGAACGAATCACTCCTGTGCCTCATGGAGCTGATGACTTTCCGCAGCGGCCACGCCTATCGCTGCTCCCACCTCTATCACCACGCGCATTTTCCCGAACCCGAAGATCTCGAAGGCCGCGCCGCGGCGATGAGCTGGTGGCGCGCACTGCTCGAAGGCGTGACGCTGCAACTAAGACTCTGGCGGTTCGCGGTGCGTCACTGCGTTCGCGATCGTCGATGGATGGTCGGCGAAGGAATCGCCATCCTCCTCGGCCTTGCCACGTGCATCGCCGTCGTTCCCATCACGCCAATCCCGGCCAGCTACGCATTCCTGATCATCGGCGGAAGCTGGATCTTCCCCTTCATCACCGCGTTCATCCCTCACGACGCGCGCGGCGAAGATGAGCTGACGCAGACGCGACTCTTTCGCGGCATCGTGCTGCGCGTGCTCGCCTTGCAGCACCTCTATCACCTCGAGCATCATCTCTATCCGCAAGTTCCCCATCAGAACTGGCCCAAGCTCGCGCGCAGAATCGATCCGGAGTTCCAGCGCTTGCACCTACAAGCGATCAAGCTTCTGTTCTAACGACTTCGCCCCGGACCGCTGGCGTCCTCGCCGGCTGGGCGAGCGGCGTCTCGCCGCTCGCGGGCGGGCGCCGGGACGGCGCCGCCCCGGCCGCCGAGACGGCGCCGGTCCTACGAAGCCGCCGGATTGATCTCCCACAGTCCGAGCCGTTTGTCGCGATAGATCCCGCCGGTGTGCGTGCAATGCTCATCGACGAGCGCCAGCGGCTCCGGAAGCGAGAACGGCGGCACTTGGAGATTGAGCGGACGCCAGCCGCCGGTGCGAATGTCTTCGTTTCGTTCGCGGTCGATGAACGTCGTGGCCAGGAGGTAGCACGCTCCGCTGCGCCTGAAGTTGCGCAGCGCCGCAAGCGCATCGGCGAAGGAAAGGTGAACCATCGCGTCGCGGCAGAGAATCAGATCGGCTGCCGGCAGGTCGTCCTTCGTGAGATCGAGCCAAAGGAATCGACGCCCCTCGCCGGCGCGCCGCTCGGCTTGACGAACGAGCGCCTCGACGATGTCGACGCCGATATACGACACGTCCAGCTCGCCCAGTACGAGTCCCATCCAGTTAAAGTCCCCGCAAGGCGCGTCGAGGATCGACCTGACCTGGAGTTGGCGAAGCAACGCGACCAGTTCATCCCGGAACTGCAGCGCACGCTCGATCGTCGATCCCGGGCCCGAGACGCTTTCTGCATCACCCCAGCCGTTGCTCTGGTGAACGGCGGTGAAGATCTCGCGCTGGCGTTTCGACGAGACTCGCGCTGTCGGCCGAATCTTCGATACAAGCCTCTTCAATCCTTCGCGCCACGCTACGTTCATGGGGTCCGACTAGATTCGATGGCGCCAGTACTCGGGCTCTTTGCTCTGATGCGCGAAGGCGATGACGACGACCCTGTCGCCAATGATTCGATAGATGACGGTATAGGGAAACCGCCAAGGCAAGACGAACTCGCGTGTTCCATGCTCACCTTCCCGGAATCTCAAAGGCGCCTCGATGATTCGCGACATCGCGGCATCGATCTCGTGCGCAAACGCCACCGCCGCCATCGGGCTGCGATGTCGGTAGAAGGTCTTGCCCTCTTTGAGATCGACTCGGGCCTCGGGATGAAACTTCAGCTTCATTCGTCGGCAAAGAGCTCCGCCCGAACATCCTCCCAATCCAGAAGCTCGACCTTCCCGTCGTCGATCTCACGGACGCGGCGTTCGATCTCGCGCGACCACGCTGCCTTCACTTCAGGAGTCGGGCGCGGGTCCAGACTCTCAATCATGACTCCGGCAAGCGTCGCACGATCGGGCTCGGTGAGCTCCGCGGCCTCTCGAATGATGTCCTTCAGATCACGAGCCATCGCTTCGAATTCTACTCCCGAGCTGCTTCCGGATCGTTTCGATGGACCAATAGGCAATCAATTGCTCCCGCAGTTCTGCGCCGAGTGCGCGATAGAACTTCTGCGCGGGCTCGTTGCCGACCTCGACGTGCCATCTCATGTCCAGGCCGCGCTCGACGGCCAGCGCTCCAACGTGCTTCATCAAACGCAATCCGATGCCGGAGCTCCTCGCCGCTTCGGAAACGTAGAGGTCATCGAGAAACAGGTACTCGCGCCCCATCCACGGCGAGAGCTGCGTCAACAACGTGGCGTAGCCAACGATCCCCTCGCCGCGCTCGGCGACGATCAATTCGATGCGGCGCGGCGACTCGAAACAGAATTGATGCAGCGCCTCGGCACTCAGCACGAAAAACTGGCTGAGACCTTCGTGCGCGGCCAGTTCACTCATCAACTTCAGGACGGCATCGACGTCCCTCGGTTCAGCGCTCCGGATCGACACGTCCACGCTCATCTCCCTTTCGTCGACGATCAGGCTTCCTCGCCACAGTGTCGTCCGTCAAAAATTCGCGACGAGGACGATCCGCGTGACGCCTCAGACGGCAACCCGCACGCCGGGCGCCGCAGCGCCAGCCAACATTCCGTGAACGCTCAAGTCTTCGTCAATTTCAGGCCAATGAATTCCAAAACCGCCGCCGGAAATGACATAACTCGATCGCTGTGCGGGTGTCGCATGCAAGAGCCTGGGATACCAGGCGATGGGCGTGCTCAAGGTCCGACCATCGGCCAGATCGACCGTCAGCATGTCTTCATCGATGCGAACCGCCGTGATCTTCTCGCCTGCTTTAGCCTCCGAAGTACGCATCCCAAGCCTCCACGAATTCCCGGCTGTGATCCACAACGATCCGCTCGATCGCTCGAAGGTCCCTCGCCGGGAAGCCGATATTGTAATGAAGCGAAACGGGCGTCAGCCAGAACTTCGCCGTCGAGTCGCCGGCATCGACATGAACATGCCGAGGCTCGCCGAGATCACCGCTGAAAAAGTAGAAGCGGTATGGACCTTGACGAAGAATCGTCGGCATACCCAATCTAGCTCACGGTGCAACGTCGCCCCCCGCGGTTCGCACAGATCTGCGACGCTTTGGCTTGCTCGCCTGTCGACACGTCTCTCACCTGCCAGAAACATTCTCTCTTCGTTCCCCGTAGATCAGCGCAAATGAACCGAACGATCCGTTTCCTCGCGCCGATGCTGTGCATCTGTCTTGCGTCGTGCGCGACGGCCTCGGGCCCGCCTCCAGCGCCAGTCCCATCAGCGCTCGAGCGCGAGATCGAAGCGGAGGATGCCGCGATGTTCGCCGCATTCAACGCGCACGACGTCGCCGGTCTCATGGCGCACTTCTCTCCCGATCTCGAGTTCTTTCACGACAAGGACGGCCTGCTGTCGTACGAGCAAGTGACGAAGGGCTTCACCAACGTATTCGCCAACAACCCCGACCTTCGCCGCGAGCTCGTCCCCGGCAGCCTGCAGGTCTTTCCGCTCCCCGGCTACGGCGCACTCGAGACGGGGAAGCATCGCTTCTGCCATACCGAAAACGGCAAAGCCGATTGCGGCGTCTTCCAGTTCACGCAGGTCTGGCACAAGACCGACGCCGGTTGGCGCGTCACGCGCGAATTGAGCTACGGACATTAGCCGGCCCGGCCGGCAGCGTTGGAGGCCACAAGGCTGGCCGCACGCGCGGGTGGTCCGAGGCGTCGTTCCCGATTCCTCTCGCTCTGACGTTCTGCGCGAGGGCTACAGCCGTTCCGCACCGTCAAGCTTACCGAGGCGCTTGTCGAATGTTCCCAACGGCAAGTTACCCGCCTTGCGCGCGATTTCCAGCACGAGGCAATCGCTGAACCCCAGTGCAGGCACATCGCGATACCGCTCCAGCGCGGCGGCGACCACTTCCGCGTCCTGCAAAGACAAGTGCTCGTGACTCAGCATCATCTCGACAACAGTCGCAATCTCGCCGTGGCCCAGCTCATAGACGCTTCCGAGAACCCACGCCGTCTCAGCCAGCACCAGCGTCGACACCCACGCACCTTTCGCGATGAAATCCTCGGCCAACGCGAGTTGCCTGGGATCGTCGCGCGTGATCAAACGAACGAGAACATTCGTATCAACGGCGCGCATGCTTCTTTCGCATGTGCGCGGCGATGCCCTGTTTCAGTTCCTCCGCGGTCCTGGCTTTCGGTGGCTTCGCAAACACAGCACGATGGATGTCTTCGAACGAGTAGCGACCGGCGCGTCTCACAACGACGCGATCTCCCTCGTCGTCCCATTCGAGAACGGAGCCTGGACCAACGCCCAACTTCCGGCGGATTTCAGCCGGAACTGAGATCTGCCCCTGGGCGGTGAGTTTCGATTGTGGCCGCGACACAAAATCAAATTACCACGGTAATTGATACGCTGCAAACGACCCCTACCTCCGCCCTCCCACCACCGCCCGCAACGTGCGTAGCCGTAAATCCAGCTCCTCCGGCGTCACGCTCGCGTACTTTCGCGGGCAGGAGGCGGCGGCTGGAGGCTTCGAAGACGGCGAGGAGCTCCATGTATTCGAGGAGCTCGACGTCGCGGCTGGGGAAGTAGTCGGCGGCGGCGCGGATGAAGCGGTCGGCGCTGACTTCGGTGATGCTCTCGCGCGCGGCGTCGTCGAGGGCCATGAGGACGACGGCTTCGATGTCGGCGTTGCTGTAGCCGACGAGCTTCGTCGAGAAGCTGTCGCGGATCGTCGTGAAGTCGACGCTGGTCTGGACTTTGTTCTTGCGCACGACGGCGCGGGTGATGTTCTCGACTTCTTCCGGCGTCTGCGAATAGAGGAACGGGATCTTGCGGTCGAGGCGGCCGGCGCGCTTCAGAGTCGACGTCGAGTTTGTCGGGGCGGTTGGTCATCACCAGGAAAAGAATTCGTCCGCGGTTCGTGGTGTCGGACATGAACTCCTTGATGCGGGCGATGACGCGCGACGACGTCCCGCCGTCGCCGTCGCCATCCGTGTTGCCGAACGCGCGGTCGCCTTCGTCGATGATGACGACGACCTGGCCGATGGCGCGGATGACGTTGAGGATCTTCTCGAGGTTCCCTTCCGTCGCGCCGACCCACTTCGAGCGGAAGTTCTTCAGCTTGATGGTCGTGAGGCCGCACTCTTTGGCGAAGGCCTCGGCGACGAAGGTTTTGCCCGTGCCCATCGGGCCCGTAAAGAGGACACCCATCGGGACGCGCTGTGTCTGGCCGTCGCGGATGCTGGCGGCGATGACGGAGAGGTCTTTCTTCACTTCTTCCATGCCGCCGACGACTTCGAAGCCGTGCTGCGGTTCGACGAACTCGACGAGGCCGAAGCATTCGCGCTCGATGATCTCGCGCTTGCGACGGGCGATGAGGCGATCGACTTCCTGCCGCGCGTGATCGGCGCGATCGGCTTCGACCTGCGCGATCGGCGTCGCGCCCGGCGCGAGGAGTTTCGTGATCTCGTCGCGGCTCATGCCCGCGGTGAGCTGCGCGAGTTTGTGCGCGCGCTCGGGAACGTCGGTGCCGCCGACGAGGATGCCGGAGATGAAGGCCTCGCGATCGCGAGTCTCGGTCTCGCTGGCCGGCGGCGGTGTGAGGATCGAGAGGATCTGGATCGTCTTCAGTCCGGCGGTGATCTCGGCGTAGCGATCGGTCTCTTTCTCCGACAATGCCTTGTCCGCGAGCGCCGCCGCGGTCTTGCGCGTGTCGCGGTCGGGCATCGGGATGTCGACCACCGCGACTTTCGGATTGGAAACGAGCTTCGGCGAGAGCTCGGCGAGATTCTCGGCAATCAGGATGACGACGTTGTCGCTGCGCTCGATCTCCGGGAGGAACGACCAGCGATGCAGCGTGACCACGGCCGCGCGATCTCCATCGCTCTGGAAGCTCGGATCACCCGCTGGCGCGAGCACCTCGGCGTACTCGAGAATCACCGCCGTGCGCGATCCGCCCATGAGCAGGCGCTCGATCGCCGCGAGAACGCGCGGCTTCTCCGTCGAGAGCAACAGCTCGTCCATGTTGGTGATGTCGTCTTTCGGGCGCTTGAGAAAGCGAATGCCGGTGGCGACGTTGTAGACGGCGATCGTTTCCTTGGAGTCCTTCAGCAGCACAGTGCCGAGAAAATCGGTGAGCGTCAGCGTGCGCCCGCCGCTGATGACCATGTCGTAGACGTTTCCGTGAAGCAGAAAGATCGACGCCTCGCCGCGCAGATAGCGGCGGCGCAGATCGTCGGCCCAGATCGGGAGAGTGCGCGTATCGGCCAACTACACCTCCAGTGTGTTGAGCAACTTCTCGGTGTCGATCGCGGTCTGGCGGATCGACTCGACGCCGTCGAGGAGATCGTTGAGCTGCCCGGAAAGCTCGGCGGGCGACTGCATCATCACGATCTGATCGGCGATGAGGCGGAAGGAGTTCTCGATGAGATCGAGTTGCCCGCGCGCGACGCGCAGGTAATCGCGCAGCTCACGCAGCTTCTCGATGCGCTTCATGATGACCGCGAAGTTCTTCTTGGCTACGTCGCGTTCGGGATCGGAGATCTTCTCCGAGGACATGTTCTTCTGCCAGCGATCGCGATCGCGCTCGAGCTCGTTGAGGTCGACGGTGTCGAGATAGCTCTCATAGCGCGAGCAGGTGATGGCCATCTCCAGGAAGGCGTCGACGAGGCGGCGCGTCTTCAACAGCTCGCCGCGCAACAGATCGCCGGTGAACGACGGATTCTGTGACGCCAGGCGATTGATTTCTTCCTGCTTCGCTACGAGTTGATTGACGCGGCCAGCCTCGGCGTCGGGCAGGCTCTTCATCCGCTCTTCGCGCTCGCGCGCTTCGACCGCCAGCCGCACTTTCTCCAATCGCGGATCCCAGAGCAGGCGGCGCAGTGTCTTGGAGTCGGGACCGTGCAGCAGCCAGAGCGCTTCGCCGCCGAGGGCGATCAGAGCGAGGATCGGATTCGCGGTGGCGAGAGCCGCGGTGAGCGAGCCGAAGAAGAGCGAGAGGTTGTAGGGATTCGCGAAGGCGACTTTGAGGTACGGTTTCTTCTCGAAGACCGCGTTCGTGACCATGTCCTTCGCGGTCTCGCGCATCGCGTCCTGCACGGACTGCGCTTTCGCGGGAGCCTGCGCCTGCACGGGCTTTCGCACGGGCGGGGTGGCCGGACTCTGTTTCTCGATCGGGGGCACGGGTCTATTGTCTACGATCCTGCTTCTGTGTGGCGACGGCCGCCTCGGCCGTCCTCTCGCGCGAACGCCACGCCCGCGCTCCTCTGCCGCGGTGGACGATGCCACCAAGTGTTTCGTGATCTTCGACCATCTCCTTCCGGGCGCGCGTCGCCGGCCGAGGGCGGCCAGCACTACACAGAACCGCGCTCGCTACGCTCGCCTGCATTTCTACGCATTCGAGTAAATCAAATCGAGCAACTTCTTCTCCACGTTGCGGAACTCGTTCGACGACTTGAGTCCGATGCCGCGCGATTCGAAGAAGGGGACGTCGATGCGGTGCAGGACGCGCGTTGGGCGCGGCGACAAAACGTAGACCGTGTCGGCGACGTAGACGGCCTCGGAGACGTCGTGCGTGACGAAGAGGATCGTGTTGTCTTCGCTGCGCGAGACGTCGAGCAGCAGGCTCTGCATCCCCCAGCGCGTCTGCGGATCGAGCGCGCCGAACGGTTCGTCCATCAGCACGAGCTTCGGCTTGTTGATCAGCGTGCGGGCGATGGCCACGCGCTGCTTCATGCCGCCGGAGAGGTCCTTGGGGTAACGATCGGCGAAATCGGCGAGGCCGACTGTTTCGAGATAGGTCTGCGACGCCTCGCGGCGCTGCGCCTTCGGAACGCCTCGCAGCTTCAGTCCGTACTCGACGTTGTCGCGCACCGTGAGCCAGGCGAACGACGTGTAGGTTTGAAAGACCATGCCGCGATCGCGGCCGACGTCGGTCACCGGTTGGCCATCGACGAGCACCTCGCCGCGCGACGGCGGGAGCAGTCCCGCAACAGCCTTGAGGATCGTCGACTTGCCGCAGCCTGAAGGTCCGAGGAACACGACGATCTCGCCGCATCCCGGCTTGTCGGCGATGTCGAGCGTCACCTCGCGCACGGCCTCGGTGTGATTGCCGCGGCGATCGATGTAGGTCACGCCGAGGTCATCGAGGCGCAGCTTCGGCGTCCCGTCGATCTTCTTCGGCTCGTACGTCCCGTGATAATCGCGATCGCCGGGAGTGATGGCGACGGTGCCGGGCTCGCCCTGTTGCGGCGTCGACGTCTCTTTATGACTCGCCATCACGCAACCTCACGCCAACGGAACATCAGGTTCGAAAGAGCGCGAATGAATTGATCGGTCAGAAGACCAATGCCGCCGATGACGATCAAGCCCGCGAACGACCACGACGCTTTCTGATGCGTGCGCGCCAGCTCGACCATGTAGCCGAGGCCGTGCTCCGGATTCACTGCCTCCGCGAGGATCACGTACGTCCACGAGATCGCGTTCATCACGCGGAACGAATCGAAGATCTCCGGCAGCGCCGCCGGCACGAGCACGGTGCGGATCACCTGCCCCTTCGACGCGCCGAGGGTCAGCGCGGTTTGCACGAGCTCCTCGGGCACGAGCCGGATCGCCGACACGACGACCGGCAACAGATAGACGAAAACGCCGAGAAAGAGGAAGGCGATCTTTTCCTTCTCGTAAATCCCGAACCAGAGGATCAGCAGCGGGATGAATGCCGAGATCGGCATGTAGCGCAGCGGCGCCATGATCGACTCGAACACCGCGTTGACCGGCGCGAACGCGCCCATGAAGATGCCGAGCGGCAGCGCGAGACCGGCCGCGAGCAGGAACGCGAACAGGATCCTGCGCGTCGAGACCAGAATCGCGCCGAGCAGGTCGTGCTGAATGAACAGCTGCAGCGTGCCGCGCAGCACGTCGGTCGGCGACGGCAGGAAGTCTGCCGGCGCCAGATCGCCGTAGCTGATGATGCACCACACGCCGAGGACGAGCACCGGCATGACGAATCCCAGCACGAGCGAAAGTCCGCGTGGGAGCGTCTGCCGGATCGACCAGATAGAAGCGGTTCGCGCTTTGGCCATTACTCCGCCGCCAGAATCACCTTGATCTCGGTTCTGCGATTCAACTGCCGTCCGGCCTCGGTGGCGTTGTCGGCAACCGGATTCGTCGAGCCGCGGCCGATGGCCTGGAAGCGATTCGGATCAATGTTCGGGAACGTCTGCACGATGTAGTTCTTCACCGCCAGCGCGCGGCGCTCGGAGAGCGACATGTTCGCCGTCGGCGAGCCGGTGGCGTCGGTGTTGCCTTCGACGCGCAGGTACGTGTTGCCGAACGACGTCATCGTCTCGCCGAGGGAATCGAGGACGAAGAACGAGCCGGGCATGATCTCGTCCGAGCCGGGCGTGAAATGAATCTGAATCTGCTTGTTGATGATCGCGCGGTCTTTCACGGAAGGCGCCTTCGCCGCGACCTTCGGCTCTTCGACCTTCTGCGTCACGTAATCCGATGCGAGCGAGCCGATGAACTGCGTGTCGACCCAATCCTTCGCCTCGACGGGACGCGTGACGAGTCCCTTCTTGCGCCAGATCACGAACGCGGTGTCGAACAGCGTCTCGTAATGCGCGCGTGCCGCCGGAGAGGCCGTAGAACTGCGCGTTGTCGGCGTACGGCGTGAGCTTGAGGCCCGAGAGCATGCCCGAGACGGTGTCGTCGTCGAGCTTGAGCGCGTGGCCGACGACGGCGTACGAGCCGGCGGGATCGGTCTTCATCTGCTCGATGCCTTCGAACCAGCCGTGCACGAAGTCGCGCAGCGTCTCCGGCGCCTTGTCGATGATGTCCTGCCGCGCCACGAGCGTGTCGGCGATGATGTTCGTCGCCGCGGTCGTGGAGACGAGCACGTGTGCGCGATCGCCACGCGCGGCGACGGCGGCGGAGAGATCCGGCTCCCAGGTCACGGCGGCATCGACCTGCTTGGCCTTGAACATCGCCGCCGCGGCCGGAGCGTCCGTCGAGAAGATGATGTTCTTCTCCACCTCGGCGCGATCCTGCGGCGAGAGGCCCGACTGCGACAACAGATAGAGGAGCAGGAAGTGCGACGGCGTGAACTGCGTGCAGGCCGTCTTGTGGCCCTTGAGGTCTTCGATCGACTTGATCGACGACAGCGAGACGATGCCGTCTCCGCCGCGCGACCAGTCCTGCATCATGATCGACTTCGCCTTGGCGTTGTTCTCGGTGAGCACCGACGCTTCGCGCGCCCAGTTGTCGACCGTATCCCACATCACGTCGACGTCGCCCTTGCGGAACGCGGCCAGCTTCGCGGCCGGATCCTCGATGAGGACGAACTTCACTTCCATGTTGTACTTCTTCTGATACTGCGAATTCGGATTCGGATCGAGCCCGTAGTTGTAGACGATTCCCGGCGCGTGGCCGGCCCAGGTGTTGATGGCCACGACGAGCGGACGATTCAGACGCCCGCTGCCGCGCAGCGAGGCGGTCTGCACGCCCGTCGAACCGGCGTCGCGCGCGGCATCGGCCGGCGCGTTCTTCAGCGCGTCGAAGTCGCCCTTCGAGACCTCGGCGGTCGTGGTCTTTCCGGACTCATCTCCGGTAGCCCACTTGCGAACGTCGGCGCCCTTGTAGTGGTACACGGCATATCCGACGACGGCCAGAACGACGACGGTGATGAAGAATTTTGCGAACGGAGTGAGTTTCATTGAGCAACCTCTTTCCAAATGCGCGATTCGTTGAATAGGCAGGGAAAGGGGCTAGGGACTAGAGGCTAGGGGCTGGCAAACAACAGCCCGCTCTAGCCCCCAGCCCCTAGCCCCCAGCCCCTACATGGTCTTCTGTCCCTGCGCCGCCTGCGCCGCGGCTTTGCGCGCCTTGAGCGCGGCCAGCTCCTGCTTGGCCTGGACGTCGCCGACCTGATTGCGGAGATTCGCCAGGCGGCCGTCGAGCGAGGTGTCGGACAGCTCCTTGCCGAGGTTCGCTTCGGCGATCGTGTTCTTGATGTGCGTGCGGACGTTGTCGAGCGCGCGTACTTCCTCGTCGACGGAGAGACCGTCGAGCTGTTCCTGGATGCGCAGGCGTGCCTGGGCCGACTGCATCTTGGCCAGCATCGTTTCGCGCTCCGCCTTCAGCTTGCGGATCTCGGTCTGGACGGAGAGAAGCGACGACTTCGCGGAATCGGCGTCGGTGCGCGCGGTCTCCATGTCCGTCTTCATCTCGGCGATGTCGGCGCTGAGCTGATTCTTCTTCTGGATCAGCACGACCGCGAGATCGTCCTGATTCGTTTCGACGGCGGTGTTGAGCTCCGCCTCGGTCTGCGCCAGCTCGGCGCTCGACTGCTTGAACCGATCCTCGAGCTCCTCACGCCGGCGGATGATCGCCGCGGTGGCGCTCTTGAGCTTCGCGTACTTGCCGACCATCGAGTTGATGGCGTTCTCGTACGCGATCTCCGGATGGTCCTTCTCGATGTCCGCGATCCAGAGCGAAAGGAACCCCTTCCACAGATTACTCAGCCTCGAAATCACGCCCATTGGCTCTCCTCCAGCTCCCCGCTCGTCGTGTTCCCGATCGTCAGTTTCCCGTACCGGGCTCGTGCAGCTTGGGGGACTCGCGCACCACGCGAGCGACGGCGTCCTGCCCGAAGAACTCGAGCACTTTCTGCACTTCGAGCTTCTTCGTGTTGCAGGCCCGCATCACTTTCTGTTGTTCATCGACGCGTTTCTGCATCGTCGCGCGCAGGTTGGCAATCTCTTCCTCGAGTTGTTTGATACGTAGTTCCGCGTCGGACGTTTCTTTCTCCGCGTCGCGCGCGCCGCCGCGGATGTAGGCCTCGAGAGCCTGCAACTCTTCCGCGCCCGATTCGATGATCTTTTCGATCGGCACGCCGAACGCGCGCAGCGAAGCCATCACGATCTGCTTCTTGACGGTTTCCTCGGTTCCGGGCGGGAGTGAGTTCAGCAGATCGAGCGTGCGCGTGACGCGCTGATGCTCCTCGCTCGTGATTCCGGCAGCCTCGTAGACAGCCTCGAAATCGACCTCGCCACCCGGCGCGGGAGGAGGATCGGACGCGAAGACCTGCGGCACATCCGGCTGAGCGGCCGCGCTCTGAATGAGTGCATCGTCACTCGGCACCGCATCGGCCGTCCCGCCGCCAGGAGAGTCCTGCACGACGAACCACCCCATGACCGCGGAGCCCCAGCTCTTTTTGTCAGACATGCGGAGATCGAAATATAGCAGAAGCGGAGCGAGGGATCGCGAGTTGGGAGGCAGGCGTGAGAACGAAACCAGGGATTTCACGCGGAGACGCGGAGGCGCGGAGAGAGAATTCTGCGAGACCGTGCTCTCCGCGTCCCCCGCGTGAAACCGATCTAACATGCCGAGAAATGAACGACTCACCCACCGAAATTCTCGCCGCGCTCCACCAGGAGGAAGAGAAGGCGGTCGCGTATTGGAACCGCTTCGATGACGAAACCTTCTTCGCGCGGATCGGCGAGGCGTGGTCTCCGGCGGAGAACGTGCGGCATCTGACGAAAGCCATCCGCCCGGTGGCGCAGGCGCTGGCGATCCCGCGCATCGTGCTGCGTCTTCGGTTCGGATGGCCGCGGCGCGCCTCGGTCACGTTCGACGAGTTGCACACACGTTACGACAACGCGCTCGCCGCGGGCGGGAAGGCCGGACGCTTCGCGCCTTCGCCGCAATCCGAGCCCGACCTGCACGCGTGGCGCGCGCGAATCATGAACGAGCATCGCGCCGTGCAGGAGCAACTCGCTGCTGCGGTGAGTCGTTGGTCCGACGCAAAGCTCGATCGATATCAACTCCCGCATCCATTGCTCGGCAATCTGACGGTGCGCGAGATGCTGTTCTTCACGATCTATCACCAGGAACATCATCGCGACGTGGTGGAGCGGCGCAGGAACCCGAAACAAGATTCGTGAGCAAGGCTTGGCTTGTCATCCCGAGCGTCGAGCGAGGGACCTGGGGGACGGGCGGCACGATGATCGAGTTACGCGCCTCCCGCCCACCCAGGTCCCTCGCTCGACGCTCGGGATGACAGGTTAGGTTACTCATCATCGCCCCACGCGCACGACCATTCCGCCGCCCCCACCGTAATCAGATCGGTCCGCGTTGCTGTGCTACGCTGCCCGGCGACCTGGAGAGAGGTATTGAGCGACCGGCATCGCGCGCCGAGGGTCGCGCGCGACCGCGGTTTTCCATTCAAACTAGATCAATTCCGGAGCGCGCATGCGTCACTACGTCGGTACCTGGCGAGTTCTCTTTGCAGTGGCAGCATTCATGTTCATCTTCGCGGCGCCACGCAGCATGGCCGTCTGCGTCAGTTACACCGTCACCGGGACGCCACCCCCGACATTCAATTGGACCGACACCTCGCAGTGGATCCCGTCCGGGTATCCCGGCACCGCGGCCTGCGATAACGCCACCAACACATCCGCCGTCCCAACGACCGTCGTCGTCGACAGCGTCATCCCGAGCCCGCTCGGCACTCTGCTGTGGAACTGCGCCAGTTGCGTCATCGACATCCAGAGCGGCGGACAGCTCACGATCGGCGGCAGCGGAACCATCGCCAGCGGCGCGGAGATCGTCGTCAGCGGCGGCACGCTCGTCGTCAATGCCGCGGGTCCGGGCGGTCTCACGTTTCAGAACGGCGCGCGGCTGCATCTCGTCTCCGGCAACATCAGCGGCTCGGGCGTCCTCAAATTCGACAGCGGTTCGACGCTCGACTTCGACTCCTCCTCGTCGCCGATGATCGACGGCGTCACGATCGACAATTCGGGCGCGATCTCGCTCGTCCCGTCATCGAGCGCCGATCTCACGATGGCCAACGGCGCGCAGATCAACAACACCAGCACCGGCCAGCTCTTCATCGGCAGCAACCTCGGCAACATCTTCTTCGGCGCCGGCACCGAGGCGATTCACAACGGCGGTCTCGTCAACATGAACAGCGGCAACCTCACGACCGTCCACGTGAAGCTCGACAACCTCGCCGGCGCGACCGGCGTGCAGGTCGACAGCGGCATCCTCTCGCTCGCCGCCGGAGGAAACGGCGACGCGCCGTTCGCGATCAACAACGACGGCGTGCTCGACTTCCCGTCGGGCACCTACACGATGACGCCGAACGGCATCGTCTCCGGCAGCGGAACGCTCGCGCTGAGTGGCGGCACGCTCTCGATCGGCGGCGTCACCGCGCCTTCGAACTTTGCGCTGAGCGCAGGCACGCTGACCGGCGACGGCTTCCTCACCGTGTCGCGAGACTTCACCTGGTCCGGCGGCACGATCACCGGCACCGGCGGCACGCAGATCGAAGGGACTGGCCACGGCTACTTCACCGGCGCCGACGGCGCGATGCTCCTCGACGCGCGCGACTTCGATCACTACGGCTATCTCGAATACAGCGCCACCACGAATCCGCTGACGCTGAAGGGCGGCGCCACCTTCGCCGTCTACGGCTCCTTCGACATCCGCGACGACGGCACGCTCGCCTGCGACTGCACGACGCCTCCGTTGCTCAAGGTCTCGCCGAACGGCGGCATCTCCAAGAGCGGCGGCCCCGGCATCTTCCTCATCAATGTCCCTACCGAGAACGACAACTTCATCTCCGTCAGCAGCGGCACGCTGAAGTTCGGCGCCGATGGCAATCACGCTGGTGCATTCTTCAGCTCCGCCGGCACGCTCTTCGACTTCGCCGGCTCCTCCACGACGATGACCGGCTACCTGGGAATCGACGGAAGCGCGAGCTTCACCGGCGGATCGGCGGACATCAGTGGGACCTTCGACGTCCACGAAACGACGACGATCGACGGCACGAACGTCACCTTCCACGATCCGGCGACGACGAAGGACTTCACGCTCCTCGACGGCACGATCGACGTCGACGACTTCAAGATGTCGGGCGCCGGCACCTGGTCCGGCGGCACGATCAAGGGCACGTCGTTCACCGTCGATGGCAGCGGCACGCTCACGATCGACGCCGACAACGACATGGTCTATCTCGACACGGCCGTGCTGACCAACGACGGCACGATCGACTACGCGCCGACCGGCAGCGACCATCTCGAACTGCAGGACGGAGCGATCGAAAACAACGGCTTGTTCGATCTGCAGAACGACGCGCCGATCACGGTCGGCGGAAGCATCATCGGCTTCATCGTCGCGCGCATTCGCACCGACAGCGCTCCGCCGGCGAACACGTTCGACAACTACGGCACGCTGCAGAAATCGGGCGGCAGCGGCACGACGTCGTTCGAACCGGATCTTTACAACGACGGCGCGATCAAGGCGCAGTCCGGCACGCTCGACGTCGAGAACATGTTCGAGCAGATGAGCGGCTCGACCACGATCGGGCCGGGAACACTCGCCGCCGGCACGTTCATCATCAGCGGCGGCATCCTCGATGGCTCCGGCTCAGTCGACGCCAACGTCCAGAACGACGGCGGTAGCGTGAAACCGGGAACGTCCACGTCGACCGGCACGCTCGACATCAGCGGCAACTACTCGCAGGGCAGCAGCGCATCGCTCGACATCAAACTCGACACGTCCTCGTTCGACGTGGTGAACGTCAGCGGCTCGGTATCGCTCAACGGCACGTTCAACGCGTCGCTTCTCAACAGCTTCGCACCGGCCAACGGCGCGACGTTCGCCGTGCTGACGTTCCCTTCCGCGAGCGGCGTCTTCGCCACGCAGAATCTCCCGACCTACAACTCGGGCCTCGGCACGTTCACCTCGTCCCTGAATGCCAATGACTTCACGCTGACCGCGCAGCTCGCGCCGTCCGCGGATGTGTCGATCGTCAAGAACGGTCCGAACGGCGTCGCCGCCGGACAGAACGTCGTCTACACGATCGTCGTCACCAACAACGGGCCGGCCTCCGCGAACAGCGTCAGCGTGACAGATCCGGCGCAGCCGAATCTCACGTTCGTCTCCAACGGCGGCGGCTGCAGCAATCCTTACCCCTGCAGTCTCGGCACGCTCACCTCGGGGCAGGTCGTCACGATCACCTCGACCTACTCGACCTCGCCCAGCTTCAGCGGCAATGTCTCGAACACGGCGACAGTCTCGTCGACGACGTTCGACACCGACAACTCCAACAACAGCTCGACGAAGGTCACGAACGTCGGCGCGCAAGCCGACCTCTCGATTCTCAAGAGCGGACCCGCCTCCGTCAGCCCGGGACAGAATATCGTCTACACGATCAACATCAGCAACGCCGGTCCGTCTCCGGCGACGAACGTCATCGTCAGCGATCCTTCGCCGGTCGGCGTCGCCTTCCAATCAAACAGCGGCGCCTGCGCGACTCCGTATCCATGCAACATCGGCACGCTGAACGCGGGACAGTCGGTCTCGATCACCTCGACCTACACCGTGCCCGCGAACTACGGCGGCGCGAGCGTCGTCAATGTCGCCTCGGTCGCGTCCGACGTGAACGATCCGGCCACCGGCGACAACAGTTCCGCGGCGACGACCACGATCACGCCGCAGGCCGATCTCGCCATCGTGAAGAATGGCCCCGCGTCCGTCGCGCCGGGACAGCTCATCACCTACACGATCGACGTCTCCAACCTCGGGCCGTCGACCGCGACGAGCGTCGTCGTCAGCGACTCCACGCCGCCCGGACTCGTGTTCGTCTCCAACAGCGGCGCCTGCGCGACACCGTTCCCCTGCAACATCGCCTCGATCGCATCCGGCTCCTCGGCGTCGATCAACGCAACGTTCAGCGTTCCCGCCGGCTACGCCAGCACGACGATCACCAACACCGCCAGCGTCAGCTCCGCCGCCAGCGACTCCAACGCGACGAACAATTCCTCGAGCGTGACGACGCCCGTCGTCGCGCAAGCGGACGTCGCCATCGCGAAAACCGGTCCCGCGTCGTTCACCGCAGATTCGAACGTCATCTACACGATCGACGTCACCAACAACGGCCCGCTCGTCGCCAACAACGTCTTCGTCGACGATCCGACGCCGCCGGGACTCACCTTCGTCTCCAACAGCGGCGCCTGCAGCGGGCCGTTCCCCTGCGGCCTTGGCGCGCTCGCCGTCGGCCAGACGGTCACGATCACCTCGACGTTCCACGTGCCGTCGAATTACGTCGGCACATCGATCGTCAACACCGCGTCCGTCAGCTCGTCAACGACCGACGTCAGCTCCGCGAACAACAGCTCTACGGCGACGACGCCGCGCGCCTCGGGTGGCATCGCCGAGCTCTCGATCGTGAAGAGCGGACCGGGCGTCTCAACGACAGGAACGGTCGAGTTCATCATCGCCGTCACCAATAATGGCCCGAACGCCGCGACCGGAATCGTCGTCAGCGATCCCACTCCCTCGGGACTCGCCTTCGTCTCCAGCACTGGCGCCTGCACCTCGTTCCCCTGCGTCATCGGCACGCTCGCCCCGCAGCAGTCCGCGGTGATGCAGACGAAGTACTTCGTGCTCGCAACCGTCGGCACGACGGTCACGAACACCGCGTCCGTCACCAGCGCCGAAACCGATCCGGTTCCTGTCAACAACACCAGCTCCGCCGCGGTCGTGATTCAGTCCGCGCCGGTCTGCCCGAACGCGCCGCCGCAACTCATCGCGCCGATCAACGGCGTCGCCGTCAGCTCGCCCGTCGCCTTCTCCTGGAGCGCCACGCCGGGCGCGACGCAGTACGTCGTCACGATCAACGGTCCGAACGGCACCACCACGATCAACACCGCAAACGCCAACGCCAGCGCGACGCTCGCGCCGGGCGCGTACACCTGGACCGTCGGCGCCGCGAACGCGACCTGTCCGACGCAGACCTCGGGTCCCGCGTCCTTCATCGTCTGCGGCGGATCGCTGCAGCCGCCACTCGCCAGCGCAGTCGCCGAAACGACGACCGGCCAGACTTACGTCGTTTCGTGGGACGCGGTCGCCGGCGCGTCGTCTTATGAACTGCAGGAAGCCTCCGACGAAGCATTCACCAGTCCGCAGATTCTTCCGCTCAACGGCACCGAGAAGTCGTTCGCGAAAAACGTGAGCGCCGGCACAGCCTTCTTCTATCGCGTGCGCGCGCTCTCGAGCTGTGGCCTCATCGGCCCGTTCTCGCCGGTGATCCGCGTCGCCGTCGTGCCGGTGCCTGAACCGACCGCGACGACGATCAATCTCAACGTTCCCGTCGGCAGCACGACGCCGGTCACGTGGCAAATCTTCGTCCCAGGTCTCGCCAACGGCACGACCACGTTCATCGCCACCGTCGACAAACCGTGGCTCACGGTCTCGCCGACCTCGGGCGTCGTTGCGCCATCCGGCATGTTGCTCACGATCGCCGCCGATCCGTCGACGCTCGCCAACGGCACGTGGACCGGCACCGTGCTCGTCGTCTACGGCTCCGTGAGCGTCGCGCGCCCGATCGAAACGCACGGCTTCGAAACGCACGGATCCACGCCGCCGCCGTACATCGTGCCGGTGTCGGTCAGCCTCGTCACGCCGATCACGCCGTCCTCCGCCGCGAGCCCGTCGCAGAGCGCGTTGATCATTCCCGCGGTCGGACATCTCGCCGGACTCGACTCGACGTGGCGTAGTGACGTCCGTCTCGCAAACACCGCGGCGTTGCTGCAGAAGTACAAAGTCACCTTCAACTCCGGCAGCGGCAACAGTTCCGAGCTGCTGAAGACGACGACCGTCAGCGTCGATGGTGGAAGCACGACCGCGCTCGACGACGTCGTACGCAAATGGTTCGGCATCGGTTCGCTCGGCGAATCATCGAATGGCTCGCTCATCATCGAACCGCTGCAGAGCGACGGCAAAGTCTCGCCGGTTCTCTCGACCACCACCGCCGTCTCCAGCCGCACCTACAACGCCTCGCTCAACGGCACCCTCGGCCAGTTCATCCCCGGCCTCCCATTCGCGAGCTTCATCACGAAAACCGGCAACGCCGCCAGCTCGCTCCTCAGCCTGCAACAGCTCTCGCAATCGAGCGCCTATCGCACGAACCTCGGCGTTCTCGAGTCCTCGGGCAAGTCCGCGTCGGTACTCGTCAGCGTCTTCGACGCGCTCGGTCTCAAAGTCCTCGACCTCCCGCTCTCGCTCAGAGGCGGCGAGCAACGCCAGCTGAACGGCTTCCTCGCCGAGCGTGGCCTCACGCTTCCCAATGGCCGCATCGAAGTCGGCGTCACCGACGGCGACGGCAAGGTCACGACCTACGCCTCTGTCGTCGACAACAGCACCGGCGACCCGTTCCTCGTCTTCGGCGTCCCCATCGGTGGAACCGGCGCGAAGCGCTTCGTCGTCCCCGGCGTCGCCGACCTCGCCGGCGAGAACGCCAGCTGGCGCAGCGACGTCCGTCTCTTCAATCCGACGACGCTTCCGCAAATCGCCACGCTCACGTTCTACCCGACCGGCGATCCCACGCACAGCAGCGTGAAAACGACGACCCTCAATCCCGGCGAAGTCCAGGCGCTCGACGGCGTCCTGCAATCCCTCTTCGGCCTGACCAACACCGGCGGCGCCCTGCACGTCACCACTCCCGTCGACATCCCGCTCGTCGTCACCGCCCGCACCTACGACCAACGCCCCGGCGGCACCGTCGGCCAATTCGTTCCCGCCGTCACGCCGACCGAAGCCGCGTCGCTCGGCGGTCGCTCCCTGCAGATCCTCCAGACCGAAGAATCCGCCCGCTTCCGCACCAACGTCGGCATCGCCGAAATGACCGGCCAACCCGCCGTCGTCGAGATCGAAGTCCACCTGCCCGACTCCAAGATCACCCCCGTCGTCCGCGTCTCACTCGCCGCCAACGAATTCCGCCAACTCCCCCTCCTCGCCAACCTCAACCTCGGCGCCCTCTACAACACACGCGTCACGGTGCGGGTGGTGGAGGGAGAGGGACGAGTCACGGCGTATGGATCGGTGATCGACAAAGCGACAGGAGATCCAACGTACATTCCGGCGCAGTGATTAAAAAAAGTTGAGGGTCGTCGCGTCGGCGACGATCCTCAATCTCACCGCTCGGTTCTTCCCCTGAAGGGTTGTCCGAGGTACGCTCGACCGCGATGAAATCGCGGGTGTACCTAGAGACTTCCGTGATCAGTTACCTCGTTGGTTGGCTGAACCAGCGAAGCATCCTCGTTGCAAACAATCAAGAATTCACGCGCGAATGGTGGCTGACACGGCGAAGTAACTATCAGCTGTTTTCATCGGTGGTCGCCGTGAACGAGGCCAGCAAGGGTGAAGCATCTCTGGCAAAGGAGCGGCTGAACTTCCTCCGTGAGACGACGCTATTGGATGTGAATGATGCAGCGTTGGCTCTGGCATTGGAGCTTCTTCACCGTACTCAAATCCCTGCCAAGGCCGACGCGGATGCGCTACACATGGCACTGGCAACGGTTCATGGAATGGATTATTTGCTTAGCTGGAACTGTAAGCACATCGTGAATGGCAATATCCTTCCTGAGATCTATGCCGTTTGCCGTTCAACCGGATATGAACCGCCGTTAATTTGCACACCTCAGGAACTGCTGGAGCCGTGATGATCGAAGATCCCGTCGTCGAAGAATTGCACAGAATTCGCGAAGAGATGTTGGAGCAATACGGTGGGCTTGAGGGATTGGTAAAACATCTACGGAAGATTCAGTCCGAGATGCCGGAGCGGGTCATCAGCCTTCCTCCGAAGTCTCCAATTGAGACGAAGCGAAAGATCTCGTGAAGCAAGTCTCGTTGGCAATGAAGAGATGGTCGAAGGAACCGAGCTAATTCAAGACATCCGGGCCGCTCTCAAGCAGATCGAGGCCGGTAAGGGCATCACCAGTCGAAGAGCGAAATCGGAAATGCGCAGGAGCATCGTTCGATCAAAGTAAGGCTGGCGTCACGTCGTCGACGGCCGCTCGCAGTAGATCACCCAATTCCATCGCTTCGAGCTCTGCACGAGCCGCCCTGCGTTCGCGCGGCTTCTGCGACGGCGACGATCCTCACGTAATTTCGTTCCGCGCAAGCGGGAGACACAGCGAACGCGGTAAAATACAGACCAATGGGTGAACTTCTCGAGCGCGCGATCGAAGAGGCGCACAAGCTGGCCGAGGACGAACAGGAGTCCATCGGAGCCTGGCTCCTTGCGGAGATCGAATCGGAACGCCGTTGGGATGAGTTGTTCTCTCGTCCGCCGTCAGCCGCACTGGAACGAATGGCCGCGCAAGCACTCGAAGACTTCCACGCCGGTCGCACATTGCCACTCGATCCTGACGACCTTTGAAATCGCACACCAATCCCAGCTTCCGCCGAATGTTCGCGGCCTTGCCTGCAGATGTCCGCGAACAAGCGAGAGCTGCGTATCGCCTCTTTCGCAGCAATCCTCGGCATCCTGGACTCAACTTCAAACGGGTGCACGGCGGTGGACGGTACGTTTCGGCCCGGGTGGGACGAAGCTACAGAGCCGTGGGCATACTCGCGAGCGCCGATGAAGTCATCTGGTTTTGGATCGGCCCGCATGAGCAATACGAAAGATTGCTGTACACCCTCTAGCCTGCCGCCGTCGCCGAGCCGCGACCCCGAAGCAATTCAGCGATCTCCGGCCGCTCGCAGTAAATCGCCCAATTCCATCGCGCGCATCGAGCTCTGCACGAGCCGCGCTGCGTTCGCGCGGCTTCTGCGACCTGCCTCAAGGCAGCGAACGTCCATCGCATCTGCCCGTGATCGAAAGCGGTGACTCGCCGCCACCGCACTCCAAACAACGATGCGCCGCCGTATGATCGCTCGATGATTCGCGTAACGATCGCCGGCGTGACCGGTTGGGTGGGTAAGCCTCTTTCCGAAGCGATCGCCGAAGCTCCCGATCTTCAACTCGTCGCCGCCACGGCGCGAAGCGCGGCTGGCAAGCGGATCGGTGAGGTCACGATCCAGGCCTCGGTCGAGGAAGCGCTGGCGACTCCCTCGGACGTCTTCGTCGATTACACGAGCGCGGCGTCCGTGAAGGGTCATGTCCTCGCGGCGATTCGGGCCGGGAGGCATGTCGTGATCGGGAGCTCGGGGCTGAGCCAGGACGACTTTCGCGAGATCGACCTGGCCGCGAACGCCGCGGGCGTCGGGGTCATCGCCGTCGGTAACTTCGCCATCGCCGCCGCGCTGCTCCAACGCTTCGCCGTCGATGCCGCGCCTTACCTGCCGAGCTGGGAGATCCTCGACAGCGCCTACGCCGGCAAGATCGACGCACCGAGCGGCATGGCGCGCGAGCTGGCGTGGCGCCTTTCCGAGGTGCGGACTCCGAACGTCGATGTGCCGGTCGAGGAGACGATCGGCTTGAAGGAAGCGCGCGGCGCGAACGTCAACGAATCGAGGATCCATTCACTTCGGCTGCCGGGTTACACGATCGGTCTCGAGGTTCGATTCGGGCGGCAGGACGAGCGGCTGACGCTGCACTACGACGGCGGACCCGGCGCTGGACCGTACGTCGGCGGAACGCTGCTGGCCATCCGGCGGGTGCGCGAATTCAAGGGACTCGTGCGCGGCCTGGATCGCATCCTTTAGAGGCGAATCGGTCAAATTCGTTCCGGTTTTCGCGAAACCCGGCTATCCTCTGGGTCGCACAAGCGGAAGCGCGTCTCACGATGGGACACTCCGACGAAGTGCGAGAGGAAGGTTGAAATTGCCAAACACCGGTAAAGTCAAGTGGTTCAATCCCGAAAAGGGATTCGGTTTCATCACGCCTGATGACGGGAAGAAGGATTGCTTCGTTCATCACTCCGCCATCCAGGGTTCGGGCTTCAAGTCGCTCGCCGAAGGCGATCACGTCGAGTTCGACATCGTGCAGGGCGCGAAGGGTCCGGCAGCGGAAAACGTCAAGAAGATCGACTGATCCCGTAGGTCGCGGCGCTCGCCGCGATCGCGTGCCGGAAGCGGCGTGCGCCGCCGACCGGCGGATCTCAATCCAAACCGATTCTCATGCTGGGATCGTTGGTGCGGTTCTCCGTAACCGCACCATCCACGATGCAGTCGCGAGTCCGTCAGCGCGTGATTCCAACCGCGTCGAGGATCGCGATCACGAGATCCTCGGGCATGTCCTCGACGCGTAGATCCGTCTCCACCGTCGCGACTCGCGCGAGCCGAATCGTCGATTCGTACATGGCGATGTAGTCGACGCAGGAATCGCAAAGCGCGAGGTGGCGCTCGAATGCCGCGCGGCGCTCCGGCGGCAGTTCGTTGGCGAGGTAATCGGCGAGAAACGTGATGACCTCGCGACACGTCGGGATTCCGCTCATGACGGAAGTCCTCGCATGGCCGGGTCGAGCAGCGCACGCAACGCCTGGCGCGCGCGATGGAGGCGGATCTTCACGGCGTTCGCGGTGATGCCGAGCATTTCCGCGACTTCTTCGGTCGACATCTCTTCGATGTCGCGCAGGAGCAGCACGGCGCGATACGTGTCGGGCAGCATGTCGATCGCGGCGCGCACCTGATCGCGCAACTCCTCGCGCTCGAGCACGGCGTCCGCGGGCTCGGAGACGCTGCCCCAGGCAATGCTCGGCTCGACCTGATGGCCGTCTTCCTTGAAGCGTGGCAGATACTCTTCGATGTCTTCCTCCGGACGCCGCCGGCTGCTACGCAACCGCATCAGCGAGGCGTTGATGAGCACGCGATGCAGCCACGTCGAAAGCTGGCTCTGGGCCTCGAATTTTCCAATCGATTTGAACGCCGCCACGAACGCGTCCTGCACCGCATCGCGCGCATCCTCTTCCGCCGGCATCATTCGCCGCGCGACGCGCAGGAGGCGCGGACCGTACTGGCGCACCAACTCCTCGAACGCGGCAGGATCGCCGCGCTGCAGCCGCGGAACGAGCGCGGCCTCGTCCGAAGGGCCGGTACCGGGAGTCGAGTTTGACGTGCGCGCAAATTATCACGCCCGCCGCGGTTTCATTTCGCTCCATGAAGGCTGAGATGCCGGAGCAAGGCCGATAGTTTCAGGCCAACGGACCGCCGGCGGGACGCCGGCGGTCCACTCCAATTCCACTAGACTCGCGTCTTCTTCATCTCGAACGCAAACACATCCGGCCGTGCGTAGTGGCCGGCGACGTCGAGGGTCATGAGCTCGCGGTCGATGGCTTCGAGGTCGAGGTCGGCGATGACGAGCGTCTCTTCGTCGAAGACCGGCCCGGCGAGATAGGCGCCGTCGGGTCCGAGTTCGCGCGCAATCGCGCAAACACGCGCTTCGTCGCCTCGTGATTCCAGAGCGCCGCATCGGGACAGTGATCGAGCCACGCGGGATATCCAGGCAACCAGGTCTCGCCGAACGCCACGAGCTTCGCGCCTGCCGCTGCCGCGCGTGCGATCCACTCCACGCACACGCGCGTGCTGGCCTCGAGATCGAGGTAGACCGGCGCGGCCTGAACGATGGCGACTTTCATCGCCTGAGCATACCTGCGCGATCCCTCAAACGAGCTCGCGGCAATGACGAATCGCTTCGCGCAGAAACTCGATCGCGCCATCCGCATCCGCGGGACGCACGGCGCCGACCCAGCCCTGCGTGTGCCATGAGCCGTGCGACAGAGGAGGTAACGGCTCCTTCGGGTACGGCCAGGGCGTGACGTAGTAGTACGGATGGCGGTACGTGTCGTCGCCCGGCGTCATGCCCGCGCCGATCGTGTGCGCGGTTTCTCCTTCGCCGCTGATCGTGATCAACGTCGCGAGGTCGAAGTGGTGCGGCCAGCAGCGCAGCGGACCGGCGCCGGGTTCGGTGCGCCGCACTTCATCGAGTGCAATCGCCGCGTTCGTGTAAATTCGATCGAGCTCGATCAGTGCATCGGGATTCGGATGGAACGTCGCACCGTGGGCGACGGGATGGTCGGGCATCCCTTCGGGTGAGCTCGCGAGTGAATCAGAATTGCAGGCGCGGCCAAAGAAGGCGAAGGCATCGTGGAGCGTGCGTCCATCCAGCGAAAACTCCTCGACGATGCGCGCGCCTTCGACGACGATGAGCGTCATGTCGCGCAGCCGGATGCCTGCCCGCCGATCGCCATCGCCGAGGAGGGCGTGAAGATCGGGCGACCAGGTGAACGCCTCGTGGCTGAAGTCGTGGCGCGGCGTCAGCAGCGTGCGGCCTACTCCCGCCGCGGATTGCGCGGCCCAGTGCAGTTGCAGTCGCGTGTCCCAGAGGAGTTCGGGATCGATCATCGCTTCCCCCAAAGTTGTTCGAGTCGCCGGTCGCGTCCGCAGTTGAAGCGGTAGAACTCGTAGCGGACGGGATTCTTGCGGTAGTAGTCCTGGTGATACTCCTCGGCGGGATAGAACTTCGACGCCGGCACGATCGACGTGGCGATCATCAGCATCCGCGACTCGACGAGCTTCGCCGCTGATTGCTCGGCGAGTTGCCGCTCCGTTTCATTGCCGTAGAAGATCGCCGATCGGTATTGATCACCGTCGTCGCAGAACTGGCCGTGCGCGTTCGTCGGGTCGATGTTGCGCCAGAAGACGTCGAGCAGTTGCGCGTACGTGACCTGCTTCGGGTCGTAGAGAACTTCGACCGCCTCGTAGTGGCCGGTGCTGCCGAACGAGACGTCCTCGTAGGTCGGATTCGTCGTGTGACCGCCGGTGTAGCCCGAGGTCGCGGAGACGACGCCCTTCACTTTCTCGAAAGCCGGCTCCATGCACCAGAAGCAGCCGCCGGCAAAGACCGCCGTGGCCAGACCGGCCCGCGTCACCGGAGCCTGGGCGCGGCCGTGACAATACACGAGCAAAACGACCGCGAGGAGTAGCCGGCGATGTCTCACAGTTCCTTCGATGCCGCGGGCGCCAAACCGTTTCCTGACGACGACCGTAATGAAGACATGTCACTCGAAGAACACAAGTCGAAAGTCCGCCGCCTCGTCGAAGAAGCACAGTCGAACGGCCGCCTCGAGGTCGTCGATGAGCTCTTCGCCGAGGACTTCGTCGATCACTCGCCGTTACCCGGCCTTCCGGCCACGCGCGAGGGCGTGAAGATGCTCTTCGCCGGGCTCCGCTCCGCCTTCCCCGATCTGCACGTCACGATCGCCGAACAGATCGCCGAAGACAATCGCGTCGCGACGCGCAAGACGTTCCGCGGCACGCACCGCGGCGACTTCCTCGGCGTCCCGGCGAGCGGACGTCCCGTGGAGTTCGAGGTGATCGACATCCTCACGTTCGAGAAAGAAAAGATCAGCGAGCACCGCGTCGTACTCGATCAACTGGGATTGCTCAAGCAATTGGGCGCGATGTGAGCGAAGCGAACGCGATTTCTGTGTAGCGACGGCCGCCTCGGCCGTCGGGCACTCGCGAGAACGACGATTTCAACCTCGATCCTCGCGCGAACCGACGGCCGAGGCGGCCGTCGCTACACAGAAGCGCCGAAGCCTGCGGCTTCTCAATTACTCCTGGCGTTTTTCGAGCATTGCCACGACCGCGTCGGCTCGTTCCCTCGGCATGCGGCGCTCGTAGCCCCAGATGCCGTCGAGCCATTCGGTACCGGTTGTTTTTTCCTGCGCTTCGGAAATCATGCGCAGCGATTCGACGACGCCGGGCACGACGTAGGTGTGGCCTCGCGCGTCGCGAAGCATCGTCCAGACCCAGTCCTGCATCGTGCCGAGGTCCGTGCGGGCTTGCGAGAGGAGCGCGCCGAGAGCGCGGAGGCGATGGACGACGGCGAGGAGACCGCACGTCGCGAAGAATGAGTACGGCTCGAGCGACGTGAGTCGTGCGGCGAAGGACTTCGCGTCGCGATGCACGGTCACGCTTCCGGGAGCGAGATCCGCGGGGAGTTTCGCGCTCGAGACGATTCCGACTGGACGCAGATCGATGAAGCCATTCACGGCCATCTGGAAGGCTTGATACTCCTCGAGCGAACACGCGGGCGCGGCCTTCGCGAAGCCGTCGGTGAAGAGGCGGCGGAGTGCGTCGTCGTCGGTCACGATGTCGCCGAGCGGCGCGATCCAGTAACCGGTGCGCGCAAGCGGAGTCCCCCTCTCGTCTTCGACGACGATCGGCGAGCCGAGCGAGGTCACGGCGAAGACGGCGTCGAGTACGACTTTGAGCACGGCCATGTGTGCGGCATCGCGCGCACCAAACTGATTCGGATCGACGAGTGGTTTCAGCGGCAAGAGCTGTCCCGGCTTGTCGGCACTCACGAGAATGCGCAGGTCGTGGGCGAGCGCGCCGACGTCCCACGACTCGACGTCGCGGAACGTGAGCGCGCGCGAGTTCTCGAGGAGAAAGCGGCGCGCGTTGAACGGCTCGTCGGGATACTCCTCGAAGGCGTCGACGTCGAGCGTGCGCAGGCGATGCAGCAGGATGAGAATCGCCAGCGTGTGCAGCTCGGCCTGATGCTTCGCCGAACCGAGGTCCTGCAGCGCCATCGGATCGACGCCGCCGAGCTGCGCGCCGAGGAGCAGCGGCTGGTAGAGAAAATCGAAGACCTGATTCGAGCTCGCGGTCTCGGTGTAGTAGCAGATGCCGTTCTGGAACCAGGGCACATTCGGATCGTCGCCGAGGAGCCCAACGGTGGCCAGAACATGTCCGAGCTCGCTCACGGAAGCGACCTTCATCACGCGATAGAGCGCGTCGGCATTGGCCACGCTGAAGAAACCGTTCTCGCCGCTGCGGATGGCGTGCTCGGGACGAAGGTCAGTACCGCGTTTGAAGTGGAGGGCTTTCGGCTTCTCCGTCGCGTCGAATCGCAGAGTGGTCGGTTTGAAGATCTGGATGAACTGCCGGCGCTCGCGCGAGCCGCGAAAGAGCTCGTGCGGCGCGTCGCGCAGCGCCTTCACGATGCCGCCATGCAGCGGAATGCGTTCGCGCATGCGCACTTCGTCGATGCCGATGGCCGCCGCGGTGACGAGCATGAGAATGCCGCGCCGCGCGTACTTCTGCGTCAGGTGCTCGGCCTCGTGATGTTTCGTGCGAAGGAACTCGTCGCGCGCGGCGTGCGCGAAGCCGAGGCGGAGCGTCGTTTCGCCATCAGGCGTTTCGTCGTACATCCCGCCGACGCCGGTCGTGTGCGCGACGAGCACGCGCGCTTCCCATTCATTCGAGACGGCCGAGAGATCATCGGCGAACGTGCTCTCGAACGCGTCCTTCACCGCGCCGATGAACGCGTCGTCGAGCCCGAGCTCGCGAGCGACGACCGTGAGTCCGCCGGTTTGATACGCGAGGATGCTCGGCAGCGGAAAGCCGAGGAGGACGGAGCGGAACGGCTTCGCACCGTAATCGCCAAGCCAGGTGAGACGGTCCTTCAGGAACGAATCGATCGGACGCGACGCGCGCACGTAGCGCATCAGCGCGTTGCCGATCTCATCTTTGGGTAGCGAGCGATCGACTCCGGCGTGACGAAGGAACTCGTCGACCGCCGCGGCGCGCGAGTGGATGTCGGCGTCGGTGACGATCTCCAGTCCGGGGATCGGCTTCAACTCGAACTTCGTGACCGCGACATAGACGCCGCCGGGCGAAACGAATCCGCTCTCGAACGGACGCGGCGCCGTCCCCGCGCCCCAGCGCGTGCGCGTGTAGCGTTTCAGGCGCGATTCGAACGAGTGCACCTCGTCGTCGGTGCGTCCGGTGATGATCAGCACCGGCACATCGGCGTCGGACGCCGGCGGCACGACGGTCATCATCTCCTCGAGCATCGCCACCATTTGCAGCGCAGCGGCGCCACCAACGGCTCCCGTGCCGCCGATGAAGACGTGAACATCGCGATAGTGACGACCGGAGCGCGCCGCTGCGACGAGGCGCGGGCCGAATCGAGTCTTCTTGAAACGCATGCGGCGCGGATTATAGGAGGCAGATCGCGGTATGCAGATCGCAGATCGCAGCCCCCCACCCAGGGAGCGCACCTTGGCCTTCCTGCGATCCGCGATCTGCGATCCGCGATCTCCGTTAGTAGCACCACTACCTTGACCCCATCGGTCGCGATGCGTAGGCTGCCTGCATCGTGACAGTCCAGGACGGAGACAGCACCCAGACCTCGCGGATGCGTCTGCTCAACGCGGGACGGACGCTGTTTGCGAAGAACGGGTACGAGCAGACCTCGACCGCGGCGATCGCGCGGGAGTCGGGGAGCTCGGAGTCCCAGCTCATCCGTTATTTCGGCGGCAAGGCCGGGCTTCTCGAGGCGATCTTCAACGAATCGTGGACGGGCCTCAACGAGCTCGTGCAGCAGCACATCGACGAGTCGGAGCACGGTCGCGAGGCGATCATCCGCATCCTCTCGATGCTGACACAGGCCTTCAGCCAGGATCACGACATCGCCTTTCTCTTCCTCTTCGAGGGAAGGCGCATCCGTGGCGGTTCGCGAGAGGTGCTGCTGTCGAAGGGCTACCTCCGATTCGTCGAAGTGATCGACATGCTCATCGAGCGCGGGCGCCAGGACGGCTCGTTCCGCACGGACATCGATCCGAAAGTGCTGTCATCGGCCATGCTCGGCTGCGCCGAGGGCATGATCCGTGACCGCGTGATCGCCGAACGGAACGGCGAGTCGCATCCGTACGATGACGTTGCGGTCGTGCGCACGTTCACGGCGATGGTCAACGGGCTGGCCTGAGACGAGATCGCGGTTCGCGTTCTTCTTGCCCTCGACGACCACGAAGCCACCATGGCGTGAAGGAGGGCGGGCTTATAGCCCGCCGATTTTTTTGGGAGGGGAGGCACATTGCTAACTGGCATGGCCACCCGCCCATGGCGGGCTATAAGCCCGCCCTCCGGTTGTGTCGCATTCCCTGCGTTCTGCGATCTACTCCACCGTCGCCGGCCGAATGTTCCAGATCTCGCGCGCGTATTCGGCGATCGTGCGATCCGAGGAGAACTTGCCCATGCGGGCGATGTTGAGCAGCGACTTGCGCAGCCAGGTCGCTCTGATCGAGGTAGGCGACGTCGACGTCGCGCTGGCGTTCGACGTAGGCGGGGAGATCGGCGAGATGCAGATACTCGTCGCGCATCGAGAGGAGGTTCGCGAGGATCGGGCGGAAGATGTCTTTGTCGCCGCGCGAGAAGTGGCCGGCGGCGATGGAGTCGAGGGCGCGGCGCATCCAGCGATGCTGGTGCAGGTAGCGTTGCGGGTCGTAGCCGTTCGCGAGCAGCGCGCTCACTTCGTCCGCCTTCAGGCCGAAGATGAAGATGTTCTCCGCGCCGACTTCGTCGCGGATCTCGATGTTCGCGCCGTCGAGCGTGCCGATCGTGAGCGCGCCGTTGAGCGCCAGCTTCATGTTGCCCGTGCCTGACGCTTCTTTTCCCGCCGTCGAGATTTGCTCGGACAGATCGGCCGCCGGCATGATCACTTCCGCGAGCGACACGCGGTAGTCCGGCAGATAGACGACCTGCAGGTGCTGCGCGAGTTCTCGGATCGGCGTTCACGACCTCGGCGATCGAGTGAATGAGCTTGATGATCAGCTTTGCCAGGAAATAGCCCGGCGCCGCTTTTCCGGCGAAGAAGACCGTGCGCGGCTGCACGGCGAATCACGCCGTCCTCGACGATCGACCAGTAGCGATCGATCACGTGCAGCGCGTTGAGGAGCTGGCGCTTGTATTCGTGAACGCGCTTCACCTGCACGTCGAACATCGACAGCGGATCGATGGACACACCGGTAAGCTCTTTCGTTACGCGGGCGAGCGTGACCTTGTTGCGCCGCTTCACGCCGTCGAGCTTCTCGAGCAGCGCAGCGTCGCCGGCGAACAGCTCAAGCTCGCGCAGGCGCTCGAGATCGGTCACCCAGTCGTCGACCGATCGTCTTCATGATCAGCGACGCCAGCGGACGGTTCGCGTGCAGCAGCCAGCGCCGCGGCGTGACGCCGTTCGTCTTGTTGTTGAAGCGCTGCGGATAGAGGCGATGGAAATCGGGCGCGAGCGTGCGTCTTCACGAGCTCCGAGTGCAGTGCGGCGACGCCGTTGATCGAGTGGCTGCCGGCCATGGCCAGGTTGGCCATGCGCACTTCGCCGTTGGCGACGATGGCGACGTTCTGCTGCATCCGGATCTCGCCGGGGAAACGATGCTCGACTTCCGCGAGGAGACGGCGGTTGATCTCCTGGATGATCTGCAGATGCCGCGGCAGCACGCGGCGCACGAGCTCATACGACCAGCGCTCCAGCGCCTCGGGGAGCAGCGTGTGGTTCGTGTAGCCGCAGGTCGCGACGGTGATCGCCCACGCTTCTTCCCACGCCATCCGCTCTTCGTCGATGAACACGCGCATCAGCTCCGCGACGGTGAGCGCCGGATGCGTGTCGTTCATCTGGATGGCGACCTTCATCGAGAACTCACGATACGAATCGTGCGTCGCGCGATAGCGCTTCAGATGTCGCGGACGGAGCAGGCCACGAGGAAGTACTCCTGCAGCAGGCGCAGCTCCTTCCCCGCCGCCACGACGTCCGAGGGATAGAGCACCTTCGAGATCGACTCGCCGGTGATCTTCTCGTGCACCGCGCGGATGTAATCGCCGGAGTTGAAGATGCCGATGTCGAACTCATCGGACGCGCGCGCGGAGAAGAGGCGCAGCACGTTGACCGTGCGTCCGCCGTAGCCGACGATCGGCATGTCATGCGGAAGTCCGAGGATGACCTTGTAGTCGACCCACTTCGGCGAATAGACCCCACCCTCCGAGGCCTGGTCGATCGTGCCGTAGACCGGGATGACCACCATGTCGTCGGGACGATCGATGAGCCAGGGAGAGCCGCCGTCGATCCAGTGGTCCGGCTTCTCGTGCTGATAGCCGTTGATGAAGCTCTGGCGGAACAGGCCGTACTCGTAGTTGATGCCGTAGCCGAAGCCGGGGAGATCGAGCGTAGCGAGGGAGTCGAGAAAGCAGGCGGCGAGCCGACCGAGACCGCCATTGCCGAGGGCGGCGTCGGGCTCGGTGGTTTCGATTTCTTCGAGATCGGCGCCGAGCTCGGAGACGACGCTCTTCGCTTCGTCGTAGATGCCGAGGTTCGTGAGGTTGTTCCCGAGGGCGCGGCCCATCAGGAACTCCATCGAGAGGTAATAGACGCGCTTCGCGTCCTGCTCGCCGGTAACGCCCCTCACTCTCGCGCATCGCGTCGAGCGCAGGACGCCGCACCGCCGCGGCCAGAGCGTGCAAACGCTCGCGCGGCGAAGCTTCGGTCCAGAGCCGCCCCTTGGCGGATCGCAGGAACGATTCGATCCCTTCACGCAACTGAACGTATGCGCGCGCGGAAGACGTAGTGGTGGATGGCAATCTCCTTAATGTAACCGCTTTCAGGCCAGAGCGAAAGACGTGGGACCGATGTGGTGGCTTCGCTGGCGCGGTCCAAAGTAACATCCGCGCGTTGTCCGCTCAGATCTCCCTCAGAAAGACGATGGTTTGCGTCGCGGTGGCGGCGTTGCTGTTGCTTTTTCCGACCTCCGCCAGCTTCACCGCGGCCGTTCGCTTCACGTCGGCGATCGGGCTGCTGATGGCGTTGTTGTGGCTCACCGAGGCCGTGCCGATGGGGCTCACGGCGCTGGTGCCGCTGGTCGCGTTTCCGCTGGCGGGCATCACCACGGCGGAAAAAATCGCCGCTCCCTATGCGAATTCAGCGGTCTTTCTCTTCCTCGGCGGGTTTCTCGTTTCGGCGACGTTCGAGCGTTGGGGATTGCACCGCCGTCTGGCGTTCTCCGTGTTGAAAGGCGTCGGCACGGAGCCGCGGCGCATCGTCTTCGCCGTGATTCTGGTGACGGCGATCCTCTCGATGTGGATCTCAAACACCGCGACGACGTTGATGATGACGCCGATCGCCGTGGCGATTCTCGGCGGCCTCGGCGCGAAACACGACGAGCAGGAAACGCCCGAGGCGCGCACGGCCGAGGCGACGCTCCTCGGCGTTGCTTACGCGGCGTCGCTCGGCGGAATCGGCACACCGATCGGCACGCCGACGAATCTGATCTTCTTCGGCGCGGCGCGTACGCTCTTTCCGCATGCGCAGACGATTTCGTTCGCGCAGTGGATGCTCTTCGGCGTCGCGTATCTGATCGTGCTCGTGCCGGTTTGCTGGCTCATCGTCGTGCACACCGCGCGCGTGCCGAAAGCGGCGGCGATTCCGATCGAGAAGCTCGGCATCGCGAAGCCCGGACCGATGGGACGCGCGGAAAAGATGACGCTCGTTCTCTGCGCCGCAACCGCGCTGCTCTGGATCTTCCGCGCCGACATCAGCCTCGGCGCGAGGACGATCCCCGGCTGGGCGAATCTCTTTCCGAGCGCGAAGATGATCGGCGACGCGACGGTGGCCGTAGCGATGGCGATTCTTGCCTTCCTTCTGCCGGCCGGCGAGGGGAAGCGCCTTCTCGAATGGGAAGAGTTCAAGCGCATCCCCTGGGACGTGCTCATCCTCTTCGGCGGCGGATTCGCGCTCGCCGAAGCGCTCGAGATCAGCGGCTTCTCGAAGTGGGCCGGCGCACGGCTGTCGTTCGTCGGAGGCTGGGCGCCGGTGCTGATGATCGTCGTCATCTGCATCGTCGTGACGCTGCTGTCCGAGGTAGCGTCGAACGTGGCCACGGCGACGGCCATGATGCCGATCGCAGCCGCGCTGGCGACGTCGATCGGCGTGCATCCCTACTTCCTCATGATTCCCGCGGTCCTCGCCGCGTCCTCCGGCTTCATGCTGCCCGTCGCCACCGCGCCGAACACGATCGTCTACGCCACCGGCTTCATCCGCGTGAAGGCGATGGCGCGCAGCGGCATCCTCCTCGACCTCGCCGCGGCGGTAGTGATCACCGTGCTGATCTTCGTGGTCGTGCCTTGGGCGACGGGGATCAACCTGCAAGCACCGTTGCCGTAATTTTGGGGGTGCGGTGGCGCCACCGCCCACGGCGGGCTATAAGCCCGCCCTCCCTGGCAAGACCCGCCAACGTCGGAGGAGGGCGGGCTTATAGCCCGCCATTTTTTGCGGTCGCAACACTCCAAAAAAAGCGCCGCCGTTGCCGGCGGCGCTTCGGAGTTGCGGGTGAATTTGCCTTACTTGGCGTTCACCGTGACGAGCGCTTCGCCGAACGAGGAGTTGCGCCTTTCGTCCTTGCACTCGACCACCACGTGATAGACGCGGCTGTCGGGGCCGGAGGTGATGGCCTGGAGCTTGAGCTGCAGCGCGGCGGAGATGCTCCAGTCTTTCTCGCTGAGCGCTTCGCTGCCGAAGACGTACGAGATCGAGCACTGCGGCATCGGGTCGACGGCGTCGAAGGACTTCACGTCGATCGTCACGCCGACGTAATCGCCGGTGGCATTGACGACGCTCGGGCTGGCCTTGATCGTGTCGAGGAGCGGGCCGGTCGTGTCGGCAACGGTGACTTCGAACTTCCCTTCGGCGCTCGCGCCAAACGAATCAGTGGCGCGGCAGTAGACGGACTTCGTGCCGATGCCGAACAGCGAGCCGGACTTCGGATCGCATTCGATCTTCGGATTCGGGTCGAGCGTGCCGACGGCGTAAACGTCGTAGGTCACGACCGCTCCTTCCTTGCTCTCCGCCTCGGCGAAGACGGAATCAGGAACGCGCAGCGCCATCTTCGTTTGCTCATCGACGACTTCGACCGTGAACGTGCCGCGGCCGGTGTTGAACGAAGCGTCCGAAGCCCAGCAACCGATCGTCGTGATGCCGACCGGGAAGAAACTGCCCGACTTGGTGTCGCAATCGGCGGGAACGACGCCATCGACTTCGTCGATCGCGCTGACTTCGAACTTCACGTACGAACCTTCTTTGGCGTCCGCTTTCGCGCTGAGACGGCCTGGAAGCTTGAGTACGGGAACCGTTGCGTCATGAACGAACACGGTGAAGCTTCCGCGGGCGGCCTCGCCTTCGACGTTCGAGGCGGAGCAGTTCACCTGCGTCGCACCGACGCCGAAGAGCGAGCCCGAGGCGGGATCGCACTTCACGGTGGCGGTCGACTCTTCTCCATCCGTGGCGTTGACGGCGTAATTCACGACCGCGGAGCGCCCCTTCGCGACGACCGCGACGGCGTCCGGGAGATTGAGACTCAGCGGCCAGCGGACACGGTTCGGGTTGACGACGGTGAACGTCGCCGGTCCGGAGTTCCCGCTGGCGCCGAGCACCGTCACGCTGTACGTACCGGCGCGCGTGACGACACCCATCGGGATCCAGGTCACGACGTTGCCGGGTTCCTGTGCGTTGATGTCGAGAGTGAAGGTACCGCCAGGGCCGCTGAACTGCACTTGATCTCCGAGGTTCGACCCGGAGATGGTCATGAAGTATTCACCGCTATTCAGGTTGATCGTTGAGGGGTTCAGGGACGTGATCGTGCCCGCCGAGGCTCCCACGGCCATCAGCAGAACCACAATCGCCAGGGTCTTTCGCATCATTTCCTCCGCCTATCTGGACAAGCGCAAGGCGAGACTCACGCCGTTAAGGCGGGAAAGCTAAAGCCTACAGACTCGGAAAGGTGTGACCCTTCTCACGTCGAGGCCATTTCCCCCGATTTTCCCTCGAATTGTGTTGTTCGGCTCGCTTCGAGGCGAAGGATTTCACGCGGAGACGCGAAGCCTCTCCGCGTCTCCGCGTGAACCGATCTCTTCAGTTCACGCCAGCAATTCGTCGAGCTCTTCGCGCGTGAACTGCTTCACGAGAGTCGGATCGTCGGGGCGAATCACGTCCGTCGCCAGCGCACCTTTGCGCGCGATCAGCACGTCGATCTTCTCCTCGATCGTGCCGCGCGTGATGAGCTTGAGGACCTGCACACCCTTGTTTTGCCCGAGGCGATGCACGCGGTCCGTGGCCTGATCCTCGCGGGCCTGATTCCACCAGCGGTCGTAGTGGATGACGACCGAAGCCGCGGTGAGATCGATCCCCAGTCCGCCGGCGCGAAGGCTCGCCGTGAACACGCGGCAGTCCGAATCGTCGCGGAAGCGCTTGATCTCCTCGCCGCGATCGCGCGTCGCGCCTTTGATCGACGCATAGCCGATGTCGTGGCGGAACAGATGGTCCTCGATGAGCGCGAGCATCGAGAGGTACTGGCTGAAGATCACGACCTTCATCCCGCTGGTCATGCACTCGTCGAGCAGATCGACGAACATCTCCCACTTCCCCGAAGAAACATCGGCGGCGCCGAAACCGCCGCCGGCCGACGCCGGGTGATTGCAGATCTGCTTCAGATAGTTCAGCGCCGCGAAGATGTGGACGTAGGAGACGGTATCGCCGGCGCGAAGCTGCGCGCGAAGCGGCTTCACGCGCGACTCGAGTACGCGCGCGTAGAGCACGCTCTGCTCCGGCGTCAGCTCGCAGTAGCGCTTGTCGACGATCTTCGGCGGCAGCTCCGTGAGCACCTGCGCCTTCGTCCGGCGCAACACGAACGGACGCACGAGCCGCTGCAAGGTCATCCGGTCGTCGACGTGCTTCGGCAGATAGCCCGGCACCGCGAAGTCGAGCAGCGCCTTGAGCTCGCCCTCGTGATTCTCGATCGGCGTTCCGGTGAGACCGATGGCGATGCGCTTCTCGATCGCGCGCAGCGCGTGATGGGTCGCGGTGTCGGCGTTCTTGATGGTCTGCATCTCGTCGAGGATCATGAGGTCGAAGCGCTTGCCGCGGTACTGCTCGATGCGGCTGCGCACCATGCCGTACGACGTCAGCGTCACCGGCACGCCGGGCACGTAGCGCGCGAGCTTCTCGCGCCAATGATCGAGGAGCGACGTCGGGCAGACCACGAGCACGGAACGCGAGGGATCGACATGCGTGACCGCGCGCACGAGCGCCATCGCCTGATGCGTCTTGCCGAGGCCCATGTCATCGCAGAGCAGCGCCCCGAAACCGTTCTGCTGCAAGAGCCAGAGCCACTGATAGCCGGTCTGCTGATAACCGTAGAGATCGAGCCCGAGATCCGCGGCAGCCGGCGCGTCGGAATCGGTCTGGATCTCATCGAAGAGACGGAAGATCCGCTCGCACGAATCATCGCCGCGAAACACCGCGGTGCCGCGCAGCGAGCCGCGGATGCGCAGCAGCTCGAGCTTGGTGACGAGGATGTGGCCCTGAGGACCCAGAGTCGCCTCGTCGAGCCAAGCGAACTGCGGATCGGTGATGTCGATCCAGAGATTGCCGCGGATGAGCGCGCGCACACCTTCGCGGCGGGCGCGGGCGATGTCGGTCGCGGCGATGGTCTCGACATTCGCTTCGGAACCGACGCGGAACGTGATCTCCACTTCGAGCAGATCGCGATGCGGCGCCGAGAAATCGAAGACGACTTCGCCGTCGAGCCGCGCCGGCGCGGCGTTGCGGATGGCCGCGGGTGCGAGCAATTCCGGCAAACGCGCCAGCTCATCGCGATGCCGTTCCACGAACGCGAAGACGTCGTCCTCGGCGATCACGGTCTCGCGGTCGTACGGCAATCCGGCGCTCGGGCGCGTCTCGAACAACGACGACTGCGTTCCCGACGCCCGCTCGATGAACATCGGATCAGCAGGTGCAGCGGACGCGAAGCGGTTGCCGGTCAGGAAGAAGCGTCCATACGACGGCAGGAGATGACGGTCGAGGACCGCGCCGCCGCTGCTCAGAAGGACGGGCGAGAACTTCAACTCCCGCCCACGCGTAATCTCGATGCGCAGCGACGGCGCAAGCGATTGCGGTGCAATCTCGAATCCACTCCGGACGACGATGTGCGGCGCGGAGTGGATGACTTGCTCTACCGCGGACGGCGGGAGGGGGAGTCTCCGAGTCTCCGAATCGTCCAGTCGTCGAGAGGTTTCACTCGCCGACTCGGCGACTGGAAGACTCGGCGGCTCTTCGATCAGGAGCTCGAATCCGCCATCGCGCAACTCGAGCCGCGCGCGACGGTCCGCGCCGCGCAAAAACATCTCCTTGCTCCAGCGGTACCAGGGCGAGGCCTCGAAGAGAAGCCGCGTCGAGCCCGATCCGCGACGCAGCAGCGCGTGCTCCTGATCCGTCATCGCGTACTTGCGCAGCAACTGCTCCCGAGGATCGCCCAACGGCGCATCGATCGACCGCCCCTCAGAGAACTGCGCGAATCCGATCGCGCGCCACACGCTCTGCTCGAAGCGCTCCGACGGCAGCGCGCCATCTTCCGTCGCGATCTCTCGGAGCAGCGCGGCGATGTGCCGGCAGAGATCGTCCAACCGCATCACCGGCGCGCAGGTGCAACGCGACGTGATCACCCGCGCCGGGTCGAGAACCACGACCGGCGAATACGTGCGCCGCTCATTCTCCGTGATGTCGCCCGTATAGGCGTTGCGGAAGAAGAGCGGATCCCTGACGCGGAAGCGATCCGCGTGCGTCTCGATGGTCTGGTGCGTGGAACGGGAAAACGCGGAACGGTAGCGATCGGGGACGGGCATCGGAGGACGGGGGATTGTAGCTCTGGAGTGCGGCAGCGCGGCGCGCTCCTGGAGCGCAGGCTACCAGCCTGCCGGTCCGCCGGCAACTTGCCGGCCGCCTGGAAGGCGTCGGACCGGCAGGCAAGGATGCCTGCGCTCCATTGCCTGCCAGCGGTGACCTTGTCGCCGCACTCCAAACGACCGTGAGGGATTCTTCCTCTTCTTTGCGCGACTACAGAAAACGCCACATTGAATGAGGAGAACTCCGCCCGAATGCGCCGCGCCATGGTGGTACTCGTTGCTCTCGCCTTTTCCACAGCGGTATTCGCGCAGTCCGCCGACCAGGGCATCACCGCCTCGGACTCGCCCGATCCGGTGATCCCGGGGAACAACATCACCTACACCATCAACCTGGTGAACAACGGTCCGGACCCCGCGGTGAACGGAGGAGCGAACATCCTTCTGGGTGGGAGCCTCATTCCCGTCTCCCGAACGGCCCCCGCCGGCTTCACCTGCACGGGGCTGGCGTCGATCATGAGCTGCACGAAGCCGTCCTTCGGCACCGGCGAGACCGCCACGGTCACCGTCGTCGCGCAGGTCGATCCGAGCCGGCTCAACTTCCCGGACGGCAGCGTCAGCGCGATGTTCTCCACCTCCGGAGTGACATCCGATCCGAATAGCGCGAACAACTCGGTAACCGTGACGACCAACTACGATTCGCCGCAGATCGATCTCTCGCTCACGGTCTCTGACTCGCCCGATCCCGTCGGGCCGAATCAGGACATCACCTACACCATCCCGGTCACGAACGCCGGACCGGACACGGCGACGAGCGTGAACTTCAACTCGTTCAACAACGGCTCGCTCAAGTTCCAGTCGGCCGTCGTTCCTTCTGGTTGGAACTGCACCCTGCCTGCCGTCGGAGGCACGCCGACATTCACGTGCACGAATCCGAGCTTCGCGCCCGGCACGTCGAACTTCACGATTGTCGTTCGCGCCGATCTCGCCGTTCTCGGGCCGAATGACGGCACCGTCTCCACGGCGTTCGGCGTCAACGGCACGGGCAACGATACGAACCAGGCCAACAACAACGAGACCGAGAACACCGCGTACGTCACGCCCGACGCCGACATGACCGTCGCCGTCAGCGATTCTCCCGACCCGGTCTTCCCCGACGGCAACATCACCTACACGGTACAGGTGACGAACAACGGACCCGATCCGGCAACGAACGCGCAGCTCAGCACGTTCAACAACGGCACGTTGAAGTTCGTGTCGGCCTCTGCGCCCGCCGGATGGAGCTGCGCCACACCGGCCGTCGGCGCCGCGCCCACGTTCACCTGCACGAACCCGAGCTTCGCCGTCGGGGGCAACGTAACGTTCACGGTCGTCGTCAACGCCGACGACGCGATCCTCGGCATCAACGACGGCACGGTCTCGACGGTCTTCAGCGCCGGCAGCAGCCTCACCGATCCGAACAACGCCAACAACAGCGAGACCGAGAACACGGCGTATCAGACGCCCGATGCGGACATGGGAGTCTCGGTCTCCGACTCTCCCGATCCGGTCTTCCCCGACGGCAACATCACCTACACCGTGCAGGTCACCAACGCCGGACCGGACACCGCACCCAACGCGACGCTGAATCTTTTCAACAACGGCTCGCTGAAGTTCGTGTCCGCCTCCGCGCCCGCGGGCTGGAGCTGCGCCACGCCGTCCGTCGGCGCGACGCCGACCTTCACCTGCACGAACCCGAGCTTCGCCAGCGGCGGCAATGTGTCGTTCACGATCGTCGTCAACGCCGACGACGCGATCCTCGGCATCAACGACGGTACGGTCTCGACGGCCTTCAGCGTCGGCAGCAGCGCCGCGGATCCGAGCAATCCGAACAACAGCGAAACCGAGGACACGGCCTACGTCACGCCCGACGCGGAGTTGGCGATCACGAACGCCGATACGCCCGATCCGGTGCTGCCCGGCGGAACCATCACCTACACGCAGGTCGTGACGAACAACGGACCGAACACCGCGAACACCACCGTGTCGCAGATCCTCCCCGCATCCGTCGGCTTCGTCTCGATGAGTGCTCCGGCCGGATTCAGTTGCACGACGCCCGCGATCGGCGCGAGCGGAGCCATCACCTGCACGAACGCGACGTTCGCCAGCGGCGCGAGCGGCACGTTCACGCTCATCGTCAGCGTCATCGCCACCTCGGGCACGATCGTCGACACCGTGCAGGTGAGCAGCCCGCTGCAGGACACGATCCCCGCGAACAACTCCGCGCAGGCGACGACGACGATCCTCGCCGCAACCAGCGCTGATCTTTCCATCACGAAGACAACGCCGACCACGACCGCGGGCCCGGGCAGCACGGTCGTCTACACGATCGCGGTGACGAATCACGGTCCTGACGCGGCGACGAATGTCGTCATGACGGACACGCTCCCGGCATCGCTCTGGTTCCAGTCGATCGCTCCCGCGGCGACGTTCAACTGCACCACGCCCGCGGTCGGCGCCTCGGGCACGATCACCTGCACCGGCGGCCCGCTCGCCAACGGCGCGACGGCGACGTTCACACTGACGACCGCGATCGCGACGGGTGCAACCGGCTCGATCTCCAACACCGCCAGCGTCAGCAGCGACGCCTCCGATCCGAACGGCAGCAACTCCGCGGCCTCGACTCCCGGCATCGTCGTCGCGTCGGCCGATCTCTCCATCGCCAAGACGACCGCCGCCACGCAGGCTCCGGTCGGCAGCACGATCACCTACACGATCACCGTCACCAACAACGGACCCGATCCGGCGACGAGCGTCGTCGTCACCGACAACCTCCCGTCGGGACTGCAGTACGTGAGCGCGGTCCCGTCCCAGGGCTCGTGCACGGGCACCGATCCCTTCACCTGCAACCTCGGCACGCTCAACAACGGCACGTCCGCCACGATCATGCTGCAAGCAATCGTGACCGCGACGAGCGGCACGATCACCAACAGCGCCTCGGTCTCGTCCGCAACCTCGGACGGCAACCCGGGCAACAACAGCTCGACCTCACCGGCGACGCCAGTCGTCCCCGGAGCCCAAAACGAAGCGGAGATCCCGACGCTGTCCGAGTGGATGCTGCTGACGCTCGCCGCGCTCCTCGGCATGACGGCGTTCATGAAGATGCGGAACTAGCCCTCGCAACGAGCGGGCGACGGCCCTTCGGCGTCGCCCGCTTGCCCGTGGGCCGAAGTCATGGCGTCTTGCGAAGAAATCACGAAGCCAGCTTGGCGTGAGGAGGGCGGGCTTATAGCCCGCCGCTTCTTTTGGGGGGAAGCTCCAACTGCGATGGAGCACCCGCCCACCCATGGCGGGCTATAAGCCCGCCCTCCGGCTGGGGTTTGTATGAACGCTCAGTTCGCCGCGGTCACGGCGACGATCGCTTCGATGGCGCGGTCGAGGTGTTCGCGGGTGTGCGCGGCGCTGATCTGGCAGCGCAAGCGCGCCTGCGCCTTGTGGGACGACGGGGAAGCCGAAGCCGGAGACGTAGACGCCGCGAGTCGAGAAGCTCTGTGGACATGGCGATCGCCTTCGCGGTGTCGCCGATGAGGATCGGGCACGATCGGGGTGATGCCTTCGCGCACTTTCACGCCGCGCGTCGTGAGCTGCTCGCGGAAGTAGCGCGTGTTCTCGCGGAGGCGATCGACGAACGTCGTGTCGCTCTGCACGAGGTCGATTGCGGCGAGCGATCCCATCACCACCGCCGGCGGGAGCGTGTTCGAGAAGAGATAAGGGCGCGACTTCTGGCGCAGGTAATCGATCAGCACCTTCGGCCCGGTGGTGAAGCCGCCGTGTGAGCCGCCCAGCGCCTTGCCGAGTGTCGACGTGTAAGCGTCGATTTTCCCGAAGACGCCGAGCTCCTCGGGCGTGCCGCGACCGGTCTTGCCGAGGACGCCGGTGCCGTGCGAATCATCGACGACGAGGAACGCGTCGTACTCGTGCGCGATCTCGAGCATCTCCGGCAGCGGCGCGATCGAACCTTCCATCGAAAAGACGCCGTCGGTCATCACGACCTTGTTGCGCGCGTCCTTCGTCGCTTCGAGCGCGCGGCGCAGATCGCCCATGTCGCGATTCTTGTACCGCTCCTTGCGCGCTTTCGCCAGGCGAATGCCGTCGATGATCGAGGCGTGATTCAGCTCGTCGGAGACGATCGCATCCTGCTCCGTGCGCGACGGTCTGAAAGAGACCTTCATTCGCGTTCCAGCATGAGCCGTAGAGGATCGTGTCCTCGGTGCCGAGGAACTCGGAGATCTTCTCCTCGAGCTCGCGGTGAATCGTCTGCGTTCCGCAGATGAACCGCACCGACGCCAGCCCGTACCCGAAATCGCGCTCCGCCTTCTCCGCCGCCTCGACGATCGCCGGATGATTGGCGAGGCCAAGGTAATTGTTCGAGGTGAGCATCACGACCTCGCCCATCACCCTCGACTATCGACGAATGGCCCCTGCGCCCCCTTCAGCGACAGCTCGCGCTTGAGCGTACCGGCGGAGGACATCGAGGCGAGTTCGGATTCGAGCGTAGAGAGAAGACTCATGGGCGGAATCATATCGAACGATGAACGATGAAGGATGAACGCGGAACGTTCATCGTTCATCCTTCATCCTTCATCGTTCCCGTCACTCGTTGTCGTACTTCAACTCCCGCCGATAACATCGTTGCGCGTCCATGTCGAAGACGACGCAGGAGTCGATGGGGCGCGAGTAGACGTGCATGCTGACGGCGCGCTCGTTCCATTCGGCGAGATTGCGGATGCGATGGATGGTCTGCGTTTTGTCGACCGTATTGAGTGGGCCGCCGGGGATGGCCAGCTCGTTCTCGAGATGCTCCATGTCGATCTTCGTCGCGCCGGCGAGGCAATCCATGCCGACGACCTGCTGGTTTTCGGGGCGATTGCAGTCGAGCTTCTTGTAGTTCTCGACGATCAGCTTCCCTTCGATCATCGACATCCAGCCGAGCTGCCCGTTGTGCGTGTGCAGCGGTGTCATGGCGCCGATCGGCCAGCAGATGAGCATCACTTCCATCATGTCGTTACGGAAGATCTTGTTGCGCGTGTGCCGGTCCGGGAGCCACTGCTTGAACTGCTCGAGCTCGTCGGCGCGGATCTCGTAGGCGACGAGGTAGTCGTAGATCTTCTGCTTGGTGATGACCCCCTCGGAAAGCTGGCGAATGCCGTCGATGAACTGGTCGGCCGACACGCCGGCCGGCGAGTAGATCTGCTGCGGTACCGCCGTCAGATTCTGCATATCCATGGTGGGCCTCCGAACTGTGGGAAATATAGCGCGTTCGCGAGGTTTGGGAGCAAGTTGTGCGCCGGTCGTTTGTGCTAGTCTCCGCCGGGTTTCGAGCCATGAACAAGAACAATGTCGCCGTCATCGGCGCGCAGTGGGGAGATGAAGGAAAGGGGAAGATCGTCGATCTTCTCTGCGAGAGCTTCGACGTCGTGGCTCGGTATCAGGGCGGCCACAACGCCGGGCACACGGTGAAGTTCGCCGACAAGCACTTCGCACTGCGGCTGATCCCCTCGGGCATCATCCATCCGAACAAGCTCTGCCTCCTCGGCAACGGCATGGTCATCGACCCCGAAGCGCTGCTCGAGGAGATCGAGAAGCTGCGCGCGGCCGGCGTCGTGATCGAGGAGAACCTGCTCATCAGCGATTCCGCGCACGTGCATCCTCCCGTATCACAAGGCGATCGACCTCGCGCGCGAGGAAGCGGCAGGCGAGGCGAAGATCGGCACGACCGGCCGCGGGATCGGTCCCGCGTACGAGACGAAGGTCGGCCGCTACGGCATCCGCGCCGCCGACCTGCTCGATCCGGAAGTGCTGCGCGCGCAAGATCGAGTTCGCGTGCGCCGAGAAGAACCGGTGCTCGGCAACGTCTACGGCAAGGAAACGTTCGATCCGAAGAAGCTGTACGACGACTATCTCCGCTTCGGCGAGATCCTGGCCGCCGCGCATCACGAACGGCGCGGTCTGCTCAACGAGCAGATCCGCGCCGGCAAGAGCGTGATGTTCGAAGGCGCGCAGGGGACGATGCTCGACATCGATCACGGCACGTATCCGTTCGTCACGTCGTCCAGCACGATGGTCGGCGGCGTCTGCACCGGCCTCGGCGTCGCGCCGAAGCACATCCACAAAGTCATCGGCGTCGGCAAGGCCTACACGACGCGCGTCGGCGGCGGCGCTTTCCCGACGGAGCTGAACGACGAGCATGGCGAGCACCTGCGCACGCCGCGGCAACGAGTTCGGCACGGTCACCGGACGCCCGCGCCGCACCGGCTGGCTCGACCTCCCGGTCCTGCGCACGGCGACGATGCTCAACGGCCTCGACGAGCTCGCGCTCACGAAGCTCGACGTGCTCGACGAGTTCGACTGAAATCTCAGTCTGCACGTCGTACAAGGTCCGCGGCGAGACCTGGAACACGTTCCCGGCGTTCGCGGTCGCGCACAACGATTACCAGCCCGAGTACCGCACGTTCAAGGGCTGGAAGACGTCCACCGTGGGCATCACGTCCTTCGACGATCTCCCACAGGAGGCCAAGGATTACGTGAAGTTCATCGAGGACGAGACGGAGACGCCCGCCTCGATCATCTCGACCGGCCCGCGACGCGAAGAAACGATCCTGAGGTAGCGCGCGACCATGCATTGGTTCGCTCCAGCATTCATCGCCGTCGTGGCGATCACAGTCTTTGTCCAGCGCCGCCAGCTCGCCCGCGCGCAGGCGCTGGTCCTCGGCGGCTCGGTCCTGCCGGGCTGCGTGATCGCGGAAGCGATCGCGCTGTTCGCGTTGGCGGTGGCGATCTACTTCGCGTCGTGAGTAGCAACGGAGCCCAGGCTTCCAGCCTGCGCTCCTTTACTGCGGCGCGGGGGATGCTCGTTACTGCTGCGCGGGGACGACGGGCACGAGGTCGTCGACGGTGCGGTGGAGCTGTTCGACGAGCTGGTCGCTCGTCAGCGTCTCGTCGAGCTTGATCATGTACAGACGCGACCAGTGGCCGTCGTCGTAGACCATGTAGCGGAACTGCTCGTCGGGAGTGAACAACACGATGCGTCCCTTGCTCAGGAACGCCTGTACCGGTGCGGAGTTGGAGGAGGCCATCATCGTGCGCCCCGTCTGCTCGCCGCTACGGCCAACGGGGCGCCAGGCGCGGGCGTCGCTCTGCACGCGCTGCGGGTCGAGGCTGATGCGGCGGACGATCGTCGATCCGGTGCGTCCGTACACCACGTCGACACCGCTCGCGGTGCGCGCGAGGGCCATCGGCGGATGCAAGGCGATACCGGTGTCTTCGTAGGGCGGCGTTTCGTTATCGAGATACGACGGCGCGAGCGTGTCGAGCGTGTCGACTTCCGTCGAGACATGCTCGCCTGCTTCGAAGGCGACCAGCGCGTACTCGGCGATCGGCGCGGGGTCGATGAGGCTCCACCACGCTGCGTGAATCAACGTCGCCTTCGCGCTTCCCGCGCCTGCCGTCTCGGCACGCGAGAGGACGATCTGCAATCCGGCGCGGCGGAGTCCGGCGCTTCCGGCAACGGTGATCGCCTGCGACCACTTGCCATTGCTGTCGAGCCCCGCCAGACGAATCTCGTCGCCGCGACTGGAGCGGTGATTCCAGACGACGAACAGCGTCGTCGAAGCCGCGTCCCATACGAGCCGCGCCTGCGATTCCATTTCGTCGTCGTCGGTCGACGGCACGACGACCGCGGTCACGGTGTCGGTCGTGCGCCGCGTGAGCAGCAGCTGGTTGGTCTCCGCCGTTCCGTCGACGGTGTACACCACGTTGTCCGACGTCAACACCGTCTCCAGCGCCGCCGCGCTGAACGCGGCGAACAGGGCAAAGACGGCGATGAGCAGACGGGTCTTCATCAGGCTTTCCAGTTGACGACCGAACAGAGATCGACCGCGACCAGGAGCTGTTTCACGTTCTTGAAATCGGGATAGAAGCTGGCCACGACCTCGAAGTAGGCATCCGATTCGTCGTAGCGATCCAGGCGCAGGCAGACTTCGGCGAGCAGGTGATTGGCGTTGCGCACCTGGCGCTTGACTGACGCGAGCGCGAGCGCGCGGCGCCCGTACTGCTCGGCCTCGACATAATGCTCGAGCTGCATGTGGCCGAAGCAGAGGTCGAGACAGGCCTCGGCGACGGTGTAGTCGTCATCGAGCCGTCCGAGAACACTCTCGAGAATCTCCACGCCTTCCGCGTCTTCGCCGCAGAGAACCTTCGCGCCGCCGATGTTCACCAGCAGCGAGTCTTTGAGCGCGTTTGCTTCTTCGCGCGCCTCGGTGAGCGTCGCCAGCGCGGCAAGCCCTTCATCGAGCGCATCGATCGCCGGCGCGAACTGCGAGTCGGCGACGAGCGTGATGCCGAGGTGATTGAGCACGGAGGCCAGAGCCATCGCGTCATCGAGCTCGGTCACGGCGGTGCGCGCGACCTCACCGTAGAAGATCGCCTTGCGTCGATCGTCGGCTTCGACGAAACGGCGCATGAGCACCGTCGCCGCCATGTAGACGTGACGATGCGAACGGCGGCGCATCACGATCGCCGGCAACGCCGCGATCTCCGCGCCTTCGCGATCAGAGGCGATCAACGCTTCCGCCTTGCGGATCGTGATCAGCTCGCGCGTCTCGTCGGAATCGACGGTAGCGAGCGCACGGTCGTACGCCACAAGCGCGGCCTCGACCTCGTCCCGCCACATGTGCTGCAGACCTGCTTCGCAGAACTGCAGAGCTTCCTGATCTCGCTCAGTCATTGGTCGGCGGATTCTAACCCGAAAATGAGAAACGCAGGCTTCTGTGCGGAGCGCAGGCTTCCAGCCTGCCGGTCCGCCGGCATCTTGCCGGCCGCCTGGAAGGCGGCGGACCGGCAGGCTAGGAAGCCTGCGCTCCATCAATCTAGTTCGCCGGCCATTTCAGAATCCCATCGATCGTGTCTCGCGTAACCGGGTGATACGTCGGCCGTGCCTTCGTGTAGATCCGCTTCGCGAACGCCGGATCGCTCTTCTCCAGACGTTCGAACAGCGGCTTCACGAACTTGCGGCGGCCCTGGCTGGTGAGGAACCGCTCGACCGCCGGATAGACGCCGTTGTAGCCGCTGTCGAGCGCCTTCTCCAGCCAGGCGAACAGCAGCTCGCTGTTCCCGCTCTCACTGAAGTGGAACTGCGCGTCGAGCGCCGCGAGATGTTCGGGATAGAGATTCGGCAGCGATTGGATGAAGTGCACGCGCTCGTGCGACGACCACTTCGACATGTCGATCGTCGCCGCCGGTTTTCCTTCGGCGAACGCCTTCGCCTCGGCTTCGACCTTCGTGAACGCCTCCGAGTGCGGCTTCGGCACGTTCGGCGGCAGTCCCGGACCGTAGATCCAGGCGTTGATGTCGACCTTCTGCACGACGTCGGGCATGGCCGTCTTCAGGTAGTCGATGAAGCGGACCGTCGTCATCGGCTGGAACTTGAACGTCTCGAAATAGGCGCGCAGGAACTTGTCCCAGCGCTCGCGGCCGGCAGTCTCTTCGAGGAGGCGAAGGAAGAGCGCACCCTTCTCGTAGACCGTGCCCGGCGCGTCATCCGGATCTCGGCCGGTGAGATCGATGTAGAGCTGCTGATCCTTCGGCGGCAGCGTGGCCAGTTCCTCTTTGACGTCGGTGACGCCGAGGAGCCAGAGCATCTCGGAGTAATCGCGGCCGTAGAGCTGCTCGGAGATGCGATGCTCGAAGTAGGTCGTGAAGCCTTCGTTCAGCCAGAAGTCGTTCCACGTCGCGTTCGTGACGAGGTTGCCCGACCACGAATGCGCGAGCTCGTGCGCGATGAGCGAGACCAGCGACTTGTCGCCGGCGATGACCGTCGGCGTCAGGAACGTGAGCCGCGGATTCTCCATCCCGCCGTACGGAAAGCTCGGCGGCAGCACGAGCATGTCGTAACGCTCCCAAGGATACGGCCCGTACAGCGCCTCCGCGGTCTGAATCATCTTCGGCGTATCGCTGAACTCCTTCGCCGAGGCTTCGAGCATCGACGGCTCGGCGTAGACGCCGCTGCGCGCATCGAACGGATGGAACTCGAGATCGCCGACCGCCACCGCCAGCAGATACGACGGGATGGGGTGCGACATCGAGAAGTGATAGACACCCTGCTCGTTCCTCGCTTGCGGATTCTCCGCGCTCATCACCGCCAGCAATTCCTTCGGCACGTGCAGCGTCGCCTCGTACGTGAAGCGCACGCCCGGCGAGTCCTGACACGGCACCCACGTCCGCGCGAGAATCGCTTCCGACTGCGAAAGGAGGAAGGGATGCTTCTTCCCCGCGGTCATCTCCGGTTCGAGCCACTGCAACGCGCGGGCGGACGGATCGGATGCGTACTCGATGACGACACCGTTCGTCGCGGCGTCGATCGGAATCTCGAGCGCGCGGCCAAGAATCGGATCGGCATCGGCCAGCTTGAACTGCACCTGCGTCGCGCCCGGCTGCAAGGTCACTTTGCGGATGTCGAGACCGTTCGTGTCGAGCACCAGCGTCTTCGCGGCCTTCTCGTTCCTGATCCGCAGCGTCGCCGTTCCCGCGAGCTGCTTCTTCGCGAAGTCGACGTTGAGATCGAGCGCGATGTGCTCGACGCGCACTTCGTCGGGCCGCGCGTAGGAATGAGGATCGCGCACCGCCGCGACTTCCGCCGGCTTCGCCGCGGGCGTCGTCGCAGTCGATGGAGGCTGCGGTTGTTCTTTACGACAGGCGACGGAGAACAGAAGGAACGAGACGGCGAGCAATCGCTTCATGGCGCGTGACTCTATCTCCGCTTTGCGGCGTTGTCAGTGGTCGGTTGTCAGTTGTCTGTGACAAGCGACGCCGGCCTCGAGCATGACACGTAGCTACTTCGCCACAGACAACCGACAACTGACAACCGATCGCCAACATACAATCCAACCCGCAGGCAATGTCACTTCCCACGGGTACACGTCTGGGTCCTTACGAGATCGTTCATGCGATCGGCTCAGGCGGCATGGGCGATGTCTATCGCGCGCGTGACGTGCGTCTCGATCGCAACGTCGCGGTGAAGGTGTTGCCGGAACGCTTCTCGCGCGACGCCGAGGCGCGGCTGAGGTTCGAGCGCGAGGCCAAGGCCGTGGCTGCGCTTTCGCATCCGAACATCCTCGCCATTCACGATTACGGCTCGCAGGAGTCGGCGGCGTACATCGTCACCGAATTGCTCGAAGGACAGACGCTCCGACAGCGGCTTCACGACGGCCCCGTCGCCTGGCGCAAGGCGATCGAGATCGGCGCCGCGGTTGCGGACGGGCTTGCGGCTGCGCACGCGAAAGGGATCATCCATCGCGATCTCAAGCCGGAGAACATCTTCCTCACCGCCGACGGTCACGTGAAGATTCTCGACTTCGGTATCGCGCAACTCGTCCGCTCTCCCGAGCCCGAGACGCACGACATCGATCCGACGCTCATGCCGACCGCGCCGATGCGCACGGATTCCAACGCCGTCGTCGGCACCGCCGGCTACATGTCGCCCGAACAACTGCGCGGCGAGAACGTCGATGCGACGAGCGATATCTTCTCCCTCGGCTGCGTCCTCTATGAAATGGTCGCGGGCAAGCCGGCGTTCATCCGCGCCACGGTGATCGACTCGCTCTCGGCGATCCTCACCGATACACCCGACGTCTTCACGACCTCGGCGCGGATGATTCCGTACGAGCTGGCGCGCGTGATCACGCGCTGCATGGAAAAGAATCGCGCCGAGCGCTTTCAGTCCGCGCGCGATCTCGCCTTCGCGCTGCGCGCGATCAGCACGTCGACCAGTCTCTCGTTCGAAGCGCCGGCGAGGAGGAAGCGGCGGCGGCTGATTCTCGCGAGCCTCGCGGGACTCCTCATCCTCGGCGTTCTCGCCTACTTCGTCAGTCTCCGAGTCTTCCAGTCGTCGAGTCTTCGAGATGACGAGGCCACCACTCGACGACTGGACGACTCGGCGACTCGAAGACCCATCCGCTCGATCGCCATCCTCCCCTTCGTCAACGCCACCGGCGATCGCGAAGCGGAGTACCTCTCCGACGGCGTCACGGAAACGCTGATCAACACGCTGGCGCAGGTTCCCGGACTGCGCGTGATGTCGCGCACGTCCGTGTTTCATTACAAAGACCTCTCGCCGAACCCATCGAGCGTCGGACGCGATCTGCACGTCAGCTCGGTCGTCGTCGGGCGCATCGAGAGCGTCGGAAATCAACTCGTGATCAGCGCGGAGCTCATCGACGCCAATGACAACGCGCTGATCTGGGGCAACCGCTATCAGACCGCGCGCTCCGACGTCTTCTCCGTGCAGCAGTCCATCGCCTCAGAGATCGCGCGCATGCTGCGCCTGCAGATCAGCGGCCGCACGGAGCAGGTGCTGGCGAAGCGCCACACAACCGATCCGCGCGCGTACGAGCTCTATCTCAAGGGACGCTTCCAGTGGAACAAGCGCGACGCCGCGGGCCTGTACAAGGCGATCGAGTTGTTCAATCAGGCCATCGAGATCGATCCGCAATACGCGCCCGCCTACGCCGGACTCGCCGATTGCTACAACCTCCTCGACATCTGGGCCGGCCTGCCGACGAAGGAAACGTTCCCGCGCGCGAAAGCCGCGGCGCAGAAAGCGCTGGCCATCGACGATCAGCTCGCCGAGGCCCACACATCACTCGCGTATGCGATTCATACCTACGAGTGGGATTGGGCCGCGGCGGAACGTGACTATAAGAAAGCCATCGCGCTCAATCCAAATTACGCAACGGCGCGCCAGTGGTATGCGGAGTTCCTCACCGCGACGGGGCGCTTCGACGAAGCCGAGGTGCAGGGGCGGAAGGCGCTCGAGCTCGATCCCATGTCGCCGATCATCAACGCCGTCGTCGCCTACAACCGGATGATGGCCCGCCGCTACGACGCCGCGATCGAGCAGGGAATCCGCACGACGCAGCTCTTCCCCACCTTCATGCCCGGCCACGCCTACCTCGGCCTCGCCTATCTCGAAGCCGGCAAGCCGCGCGAAGCCGTCGCCGCGCTGGAAGCCGCGCGCAAACTGCAGGACATCGTCGTCGTCTTCACCTGGCTCATCCGCGCCCAACTCGCCGCGGGAAACACCGCCGAAGCCGAGCGCCTCACGCGCGAATTGGAGAAACGCGGCCGCAGCGAATACCTCCCGCCCTACTACATGGCCGCGCTCGACGCTCATCGCGGTAAGCGCGATCAGGCGTTCGAAGAACTAAACCGCGCCCTCGGCGAACGCACCGGCGCGATGGTCTGGCTCACCGTCGATCCCGCGCTCGATCCGCTGCGGAGCGATCCGCGATTCGCGAAGCTGGTCGCGAAGCGAGTGCCGTAGTTTCTGTCGATTACGGCGATATCGGAACGGAAATGGCTGGCTTTAGACGAGCCGAGGTAGGGAAACGTAGGTACTGTCTCTCCTTGAAGAGAGGAATTGCTATGACGGAAGGACCGCCACTTCCCGCACGAGGTCCCGATCTCCCTCCGGAGCCGCAGAGCCAGAACGATCAACGTCAGTCGATGTGGAGATACTCCTCGTTTGTACTGGTCGCGATTGGGTTTGTTACGCTCACAATCACGGTAGACATCAATAGAACAAGATAGTCTTGGTTCTTCCTTTTCGCGCTGTTGCGCGGAATCATCGGACTGGCGAGCCGCACCAGCAGGAGCGGACTGGAACGGTCTTGTCTACGGCGCTTACATCAGCACGTTGTGGTTCATGCTCGTTCGTCTCAACGCCAGCGCACTCTCGCCTCGCTTCCGTCTCGGCTGCTGATCGGGCGGCGTCCTGCGCCGCCCGACCCGTGGCAAGCGAACGTAATGCGCGCATCGGCCAGGAGTGACGGCGCGGGACGCCGTCACATCAGGAGCCGAGACGGTCGCGCTCCGCTGGATCGAGCGGGCCTTCGTGATGGTGAGACCGTTACTGGATCGATCTGCAACTCGCGGTGGCTTTGCCGCACTCCTACAGGCTAGCCGCGGCATGTTCTCGAACTTCAATGGGCCTGTCCGAAGACATGCCGAACCCATCCCCAGGAAAGTGATGCTTCGAGACCGCCCATCACGAACGTTTCGTTGTGGAACGATCCGCCCTTGTCGACGCCGATGCCGCGATCGACGACGAGCGTGAGATTCAGCACCTCGATGCCGACGGCAGCCTTTGCACCGTACTCGAAGACGTTCGACGTCCGGCCGGCACCGCTGTAGTGGCAGTATCCCCAACGCGGACCGACGGAGATGCCACGCGGAAGGACGTTTAAGGTGAGCATCCACTCGGCGTTGAGACCAACGCCGTAGTAATGCGGACCCTTCACGATCGATCCCTTGACGGCGAGTGATGAGGTGTCGAGATCGAGATAACCGGGCCACCACTGTTCCGGGTTGGCACCGCGAACTCTGACGGTGCCCGGCGGATCGCCGGCGTTGAACAGGCTGCCGATCTCGATCATCGTCCGCTGATCTCCGGATTCTCGGCTGACACCCATCAACGCGGTCGCCTGAACGCCGTGATAGGCATAGTCCTCCGTGTCGAACCCCGGAGTCTGCTCCGCCGAGTAGCGAACGAGTCCGAGTGGCAGACCATCGCATTCGCGAATCTCGCAAGCCTCGCCTTTCTCATCCCAAAGAGGGTTCGATACGTCGCGGAGATCGATGACCGCGGACGGGCCCTGAAACGAGCCTTTCTTCGGAAGGGACCCTTCGAGCTCCATGCTGCGGGGCGAGAAACAGGCCTGCACGGCGGAACGGTTCTCGCCGCGACTGGCATCGAGAACGTCGGCGATCGATTGAATGCACAACAGGAGAATCGTCATCTTTCCGATCTGCGCATCGGGAGTATTGAGAAGATCGTCGCCACGAAAGCGTGCCGTGGCTCCGGCGCGGAGATCGGTCCGCATCCTTTCGATCTCGTCGTCGCTCACGGTGACCGATGGCGGCGGCACATGGACGAGGACAACCCGCGAAGGCGGGAGCACGAATTTGTTCTGTTTCAGGACGTCGAGCCAGCGGATCCAGACATCGGGGTCAGGCGGAGCGATGTCAACGACGGCACCCAGCCCATTCATCCGATCGTGGATCGCACCTGCCACGGCATTCGACATGCCGCGCCGCGGCGTCAGTAAGTGACCACCGGCAAGCGAGTCTTGCAGGAAATGCAACGCCACCGCTTCGCTGCGAAGGGCCGTTTTTGAATCGCCATCCAGCGCTGCTTTGATGGCCTTCGCGTGATTCTTCGTGTATCCGGACAAGGCCTCGCGCTGAAAATGCGCGGCGTTGCGATGAAGCGCCAGAAGGTGAAAAACTGGCTGACTCTTTCTTTTCCCGACCGCCTTCCACGCATCCTCGCCGGTGAGACGGACCTCGGGGTGCGAGAACGCATCGACGGCGCTGACCAGTTCTCCAAAGGTTCCTTCCGTTTCGGAACCCGTGAGCATGTCCTGCGCACAATCCCGAATCTCGACGGAACCTCGCTCAGAGGCCAGCGCGGCGAGCAGGGCGAAATTGGAGATGTCCCGATGCTCCTGGCCATTGAACGCCAGCAGTTCCAGCGGACACAGAACGACCAGCGCAACGGCTAGAAACGCGAATCTCATCTCCTCATAGGAGAGGATCGAAACTCCATTTCCCTACCCGCGGCGAAGTATCGCTCTTACGTCACGACGCCGCGAAAGTAGTCGATCGTCCGCTGCAGCCCTTCCGCGAGCGGGACCTTCGGTTCCCAGCCGAGGAGCGTGCGGGCCTTGGTGATGTCGGGGCGGCGCACTTTCGGGTCGTCCTCGGGGAGCGGGCGGAACTCGATCGGGGCGGTGGTGCCGGTGAGGCGTTTGATCTCCTGCGCGAATTGCAGCACGGTCATCTCCGCCGGGTTGCCGATGTTCGTCGGCTGCACTTCGTCGGACATGAGGAGGCGATAGATGCCTTCGATGAGATCGGAGACGTAGCAGAACGAGCGCGTCTGCGAGCCGTCGCCGAAGACCGTGAGCGGCTCGTTGCGGAGCGCCTGGGCGATGAACGCCGGCACGACGCGGCCGTCGTTGACGCGCATGCGCTCGCCGTAGGTGTTGAAGATGCGGACGATGCGCGTCTCGACGCCGTGGAAGCGGTGATAGGCCATGGTCATCGCCTCGGCGAAGCGCTTGGCTTCGTCGTAGACGCCGCGCGGGCCGACCGGGTTCACGTTGCCCCAGTAGTCCTCGCGCTGCGGATGCACGAGCGGATCGCCGTAGATCTCGGACGTCGACGCGATGAGGTAGCGCGCCTTCTTGTCCTTGGCGACGCCGAGCGTCTTGTGCGTGCCGAGAGAGCCGACCTTCAGCGTCTGGATCGGCTTCTCGAGGTAATCGATCGGGCTGGCCGGCGACGCGAAGTGCAGGACGTAGTCGAGCGGACCGTCGATGTGGATGTAGCTGCGTGACGTCGTGCTTGATGAACAGGAAACCGTCACGGCCGAAGAGATGCTTGATGTTGTCGGGCGAGCCGGTGATGAAGTTGTCCATGCAGACGACTTCATGGCCGCGCGCGAGAAAGAGCTCGCAGAGGTGCGAGCCGAGAAAGCCCGCGCCGCCGGTGATCAGAGCTCGCGACATCAGTGCGTCCCCTTGGGATCGCACGTCCTCGGCGGCCGACGGAGGTGTACGAGAACCCGAGGGCGGCCATGCGATGCGGATCGTAGACGTTGCGGAGATCGACGACGATCGGCTGCCGCAGCGCCTTCTTGATGCGATCGAAATTGAGCGCGCGGAACTCGTTCCACTCCGTCGCCAGGACGAGCGCGTCGGCACCCTCGGCCGTCTCGTACGCGTCGTCGAAGTAAACGACGTTGCTCAAGATCGTGCTTTCGAGTTTTCCATCGCCTGCGGATCGTAGGCGTGCACGACCGCGCCGCGCTCCTGCAAGCCCTTGATGACCGGGATGGTCGGCGAGTCACGCATGTCGTCGGTCTCGGGCTTGAAGGCCAGGCCGAGGAAGGCGACGATCTTGCCCTGAACGTCGCCGCCGAGAGCATCGACGACCTTCTCGATCATGCGCTGCTTCACTGTCGTCGTTGACGCGCAGCACCGCTTCCATGATCTGGAAGTCGTAACCGTATGTTGCGCGAGATGTCGGCCATCGCGGAGGTGTCTTTCGGAAAGCAGGAGCCGCCGAAACCGGGGCCGGCCTGGAGGAACTTCGGACCGATGCGCGAGTCGAGTCCCATGCCGAGGGCGACATCCTGAACGTTCGCGCCGACCTTCTCGCAGATCACAGCGATCTCGTTGATGAAGGTGATCTTCGTCGCCAGGAAACCGTTGGCCGCGTACTTGATCAGCTCCGACGATTCGACGTTCGTCACGACGAAGGGAATCTCCAGCGAGTGCAGCGGCGCGTAGATCTCCTTCATCAGATCGACCGACTCGTCGTCCGACGCGCCGATGACGACGCGATCGGGACTGCATGAAGTCTTCGATGGCCGAGCCTTCGCGCAAGAACTCAGGATTGGAGACGATCGATGCCTTGTGACCCGTCCCTTTCGCGGCGATGATCCCGTCGATCATTTGCCCGGTCCCGATCGGAACCGTGGACTTCGTGATGATGAGCTTCGGGCCGTTCATGTGCTCGGCGATCGACGCCGCGACTTCCTTGACGTAACCGGAGATCGGCGGAGCCGTCGGCCTTGGGCGGCGTTCCGACGGCGATGAAGATCGCGCGCGCGGCTTCGATGGCCTCGGCGAGGTTGGTCGTGAAGCGCAGCCGCCCTTCGGTGACGTTCTTCTTGACGAGCTGATCGAGACCAGGCTCGTAGATCGGAATCTCGCCGTTGTTGAGTGCTTCGATTTTCTTGGTGTCGACGTCGACGCAGATCACGTCGTTGCCGAAGTCCGACAATCCGGCGCCGGTCACGAGACCTACATAGCCGGTGCCGATGACAGCAATGTCCACAGGGGAGCCTCCAGGGGCAACAATTTGCGGGCGCATCGTAACAGAGGCCGATCGCAGGTGTTGTGATGCGGCGGACCGCCGTCTGTCGTGAGCGTCATGCCCACCCGCCCATGGCGGGCTATAAGCCCGCCCTCCGGCTTCACATTCGATCGTGTGACCTATGGAGGGCGGGCTTATAGCCCGCCGATTCTGGGTGGGGGTACTCGCTCACGTCCCCGTCGTATCCGTCGACGACGGCGGCGGCGTCACCTCGGGCGGTGGTGTCGTCGCGGGGGGATTCTCCGCGGGCGGCTCCGTCGTCGTGTTCGTGGGCGGCGGGGGCACATCCGGCGCTTTCTGGAGTTCCTGGACGCGCTTCTCGATGCCGCTCTGTTGGCGGCTGCGGATCAGCCAGCGCAGGAGCTTCGATTCGTTGATGCCGATGAGGATGTCGTTAATCGATTCGTAGACCGCGGGATCGGCGATCAGCTTGCCGGCGGTGCCGTTGCCGTTGTTGATCTTGCCGACGACTTCGTTGAGCTGATGCACGAGCATCGTGAACTCGCCAAGAGCCTGATCGCCGTACTCCTTGTCGTTCATGAGGCGCGGCACGAGGCCTTCGCCCTTCTGCATCGACGCCGTGAACGCCGCAAGATTCATCGACGTCGTGCGCAGGTTCTCGATGAGCTCGTAGACCTTCTGCTTGCTCTGCGGATCGTTCAGGAGCGCGGGCACCACGCCGTCGCCGGTCGCGAAGCTGCGTTCGATGTTCGAGGTCACGGATTGCAGCGATCCCGCGGCGGCAGTGATCGAGGCCGTGAGCTGTTCCGCGTACTTGTCGTCGTACACGAGCTTGCCGACGACACCCTTGCCGCTCTCCATGTGCGTGAGTGCGGCGTTGGTCTTGTTGAGCGTCGTGAGCAGCGTGTCGGTGAGGCGCTGCTTCGTTTCCGGCGCGGTCGTGATCTCGCCGAGGAGACCTTCGCCGCGATCGATGCGCTGGAGAACGTTCTTGAGCGAATACGAGATCTGCACGAAGTTGTCGACGAGATCCTCACCTGAGGAGATCAGCGCCTCGACGTCCGTACCGCGCTGCGAAGGAATCATCGATCCCGGCTCCATGACCTCGAAGCGCGGCGTTCCGGGAGTCACGTCGATGTAGGCGTCACCGGTGAGGAGGCCGAGCTTCTTGAGGCGCACGCGCGAGTCGCCGCGCACGCGCTCGGCGAACTGCCGGTCGATCATGATCAGGATCTTGACCTGCTTCTCTTTCGGATCCTTCGGCAATTGAATGTCGCGGATCACGCCGATCGTGACGCCCGACATGCGCACCGGGTTTCCCTGCGACAGGCCGGTCACGTTCTCGAGGCGCACTTCGTACTCGTTTTTCCGGGCGAAGATCTTCTGCTCCGACCCGATGAAGAAGAGGAAGACCATCAGGATGATGAGAGCGACGGACACGAGCAGTCCGACGCGCGTCGATTTCTGAGTTGTCGTCTTGGCCATATCGTTTACTTACTTGGTCGGCTGCGCCGCAACGACGGCGCTGGCCTTCAGGAACTCGCGCAGCCTCGGATGATCGGAATCCCGTGCTTCATCCATCGTGCCCACCCATTCGAACACACCCTCATTCAGAAACGCGATGCGATCTCCGACATAGAACGCCGAGTGAATGTCGTGCGTGACCACCACCGATGTCACGCTGAGCTTGGTCTGCAGATCGACGATGAGCTCGTTGATCGTCTGCGCGGTGATCGGATCGAGGCCGGTCGTCGGCTCGTCGTAGAGGATGACTTTGGGATCGAGCACGATCGAGCGCGCCAGCCCCACGCGCTTGCGCATGCCGCCGGAGAGACTGACGGGCATGAGCTGTTCGGTGTTCGGCAGATTCACGAGCTCGAGTTTTTCGCGGACAGCCCGCGCCACTTCCTCGTCGCTCATGTCCGTGTGCTCGCGCAGCGGAAAGGCGATGTTCTCGAACACGGTCATGGAGTCGAAGAGCGCCCCGCTCTGGAAGAGCATCCCGAACTTCTTGCGGATCCGGTAGAGCTCCTCTTCCGGCAGATCGGTGATGTCTTCCTCTTCCACGATGACGCGGCCGGAATCGGGCGCATCGAGGCCGAGCATGTGCCGCAGGGTCACCGACTTGCCGCTGCCCGAGCCGCCGAGAATCACCAGCACTTCGCCGCGGTAGACCTTGAGGCTCGCGCCGCGCAGAACCTGCTTCGTGCCGAAGGCCTTGGAGATGTCCTGGAACTCGACGAACGGCTCGCGCGGCTGGCGGCGGCGCTCCACGCCTCCGCGCTCCACGGCTCGCCGGTCGGTGATGATCGTGTCCGTCATTGCCTATCGTTCATCAAAAGAGAAACAGGAAGAGCTTCGTCAAAAAGAAATCCATGATCAAGACCGTGATCGCGCCGGTGACCACGGTCTGCGTCGTGGAGCGACCGACGCCGTCCGCGCCGCCGCTGGTCAGCAGGCCGTTATAGCAGGCGATGAGCGACGTCGAGAAGCCGAAGAAAAAGGTCTTGCCGATTCCGGAGGCGAGATCGTTGTACTTCACCGTCTCAATGACGCTGCGCAGGTAGTAATTCGCGCTGAGATTCAGACTCGTCACCGAGATCAACAAGCCACCGAGAATGCCGAGGGCGATCGCGACGACAGTGAGAATCGGGAACATGAGCGTAGTGGCGATGACGCGCGGCACGACGAGCTTGCGCACCGGATTCGTCGCCAGCGCGCGCAACGCGTCGATCTGCTCGGTCACCTTCATCGTTCCGAGCTCGGCGGCCATGCCCGCGCCGACGCGTCCACCGACCATCAGCGACATCAGCACCGGCGCCAGCTCGCGCACCAGCGAGAGCGAGACGATCATCCCGACGAAAAGCTTGCCGCCGAAGTCCGCCAGCGCATACGCGGTCTGCAGCGCGAGCACCATCCCGATGAACGCCGAGGTGATCACGACGATGGAAATCGAGCGCACGCCGATCTGATCGAACTGCGCCATGAGCAGCGAGCGCTCGATCGGCCCGCGGCGCATCTGCTGGATCGTCTGCACCGCGAGATCGGTGATCCCGCCGACGTATTCGAACGCCGTCTCCGCCCGTTCGCGCACGCGATCGAACAGGTTCTGCGGGACGGGTGGTGTGTCGAGGGTTGTGGTCATGCGTCGAAGCAAAGAGTTTAGTGCAGGAGGGCGGGCTTATAGCCCGCCATGGGCGGTTGGGGGCTGGTATTCCCGCTGATCTTTCCCCCGCCCGAAAAGAATCGGCGGGCTATAAGCCCGCCCTCCTCGGGCGAAAAGCCAGCGGGCTATTAAGCCCGCCCTCCTAGTTGTCTCCGAAGATCCTGCGCAGCAGTTTCTTGATCGAATTTTCCTTCTCGCGCGCCTTGCGACGATCCTGCTCCGCGCGGCGTTGCGTTTCTTCGACCGCGTTCGGGAACGGCTGTTGTCCCTGGCGATCCGCGATCCGTGGCTCGGGCCAGAAAGGGCTCGGCTCGCCACTGCCTGCGTGCAAGGGGCAGACCGACTCCGGTTCCGTCCCCGCGACATAGATCTCGCTGCGCGTCGTCGGGCAGTACGGAGTGGCCAGCATTCCCGACAGCGGATCGATCTCGCGCTCGGTCACGTCCTCCGGGCGGCGCCAGTCGACGTCGGCGATCAGGCCGTCGATGCGATTCATGTGACGCACCCAGATCGGCACGCAGGCATCGCCGCCGGCGAGGCGCACGCTGTGGCCGTCGTCGAAGCCGACCCAGACCAGCGAGAGAATGCGCGGCGAATAGCCCACGAACCAGGCGTCGCGATAGTTGTTCGTCGTGCCGGTCTTTCCCGCATACGCATGCTCGAAGCCCAGCTGGCGCGCGCGCGCCGCGGTGCCGTACTCGAAGACGTCTTCGAGGACGTTGTTCATGACGTAGCAGACGCTGGCCGGCGCAACGCGCTTCATCTTCACATTACGCGTCTCGAGCAGATGTCCGTCGCGTCCGACGACCGCGAGGATCGACACCGGCTCCGCCTTCACTCCGAGGTTGGCGAAGACGGAGTAGGCGTAGGCGATCTCGAGAGGCGTGACCTCGAACGAACCGAGGGAAATCGAGGGATACGGCTGCAAGCGGCTCTCGACGCCGATGTTCGCCGCGGTCTTGATCACGTTCGGCACGCCCGCGTCCATCGCCGCGCGGACGGCCGGGATGTTGTACGAGTGCGCGAGCGCTTCGCGCACGGTGACGCGGCCGTGAAAGCGATTGTCGTAGTTTTGCGGGCTCCAGACAGCGTTGCCGTTGCCGGTTCTGATCGAGATCGGCGAGTCGTCGAGCACCGTCGATGCCGTGAACGCCGCACGTCCGCGGGCGGGATCCATCGCCGTCACGTAGACGAACGGCTTGAACAATGAGCCGGGCTGACGGCGCGCCTGAATCGCGCGATTGAACTGCGTCGTCCCGTAGTTGCGTCCTCCGACGAGCGCCTTCACGTAGCCGGTGCCCGGCTGGATCGTGAGTACGACTCCTTCGAGCGGTGTGGCGGAGCGCTTGATGGCGCTGTATTTCTTCGTCAGGTTGGCGATGCCGTTGTCGAGCGCTTCCTCGGCCGATCTCTGCATGATCGTGTCGAGCGAGGTGAAGATGCGCAGTCCTTCGGTCTTGAGCTGCGTCTCGGGATAGGTCTCGCGCAACTGCTTGAGCACGAGGTCGACGAAGAACGGCGCGCTTCGCGACATCTTCGGGAAGCGGCTCACGGTGAGCGGCGAAGCTATGGCCTCTTCCGTCTCGCGCTGACTGATCATCTCCAGCTCGTGCATGCTGCCGAGGACGACGTTGCGCCGCGGCTTCGCGCGATCGGGATACTTGAGCGGATTGAGAACGTTCGGCTGACCGGATCATCCCCGCCAGCGTCGCCGCCTCCGGGAGCGTGAGATACGTGACCTTCTTGCCGAAGTAGACCTGCGACGCCTGCTCCACGCCGACGATCTGCACCGAGCCGTTCTGTCCGAGGTAGATTTCGTTCAGATACGCCTCGAGAATCTCGTCCTTCGAGTAACGCATCTCCAGCAGCACCGCCATCAGCGCTTCGATGGCCTTGCGACGGAACGTGCGCTCCGACGAAAGATAGAGATTCTTCACGAGCTGCTGCGTGAGCGTCGAGCCGCCGGTCGTCAGCGCGCCGTGGCGCATGTCGGTCCAGATCGCGCGCGCGATGCCGCGGAACGAGACCCCTTCATGGCTGTAGAACGCGCGATCCTCGGTGGCGATGATGGCGTTGGTCAGTACCTTCGGAACCGCCTCGAGCGAGACCGGGACGCGGTCCTCCATCTCGTTGTCATAGATCGACGTGATCAGCTCCGGCTCGATGCGCACGCCGCGCAGCGTGATGCCGTCGGTGACGCGCTTGATCGAACGCACGGTCGAGCCGTCCATCTCCAGCAGCACCGGCATGGCGCGAAACTCCATGTCGGGATACTCGAAGTTGTTCAGGAAGATCTCGAGGTTGTCGCCGTCGTAGCGATACTCGCCCGGATTCTCGACGCGCTTCTTCACCTCGCGATAGCCGGCGTGATTCAACTTCGGCTCGAGCAACGCCTTCGGAACCCGGATGCCGGGAACGATGGGCATGGCGTCGGAGTACACGCGACTCGGCAGATCCCAGCGACGGGACGAGTCGAATTTCTTCGTGATGACGACGTAGGTATAGCCGACGAACCCGAGGAACGCGACGAAGACGACCATGACCAGGAAAGCGATCCCAGCCGAATGACGCCAGAGGAAATCCTTGAAACGCGAGCGCTTAGGCATCGATGCTCACGGTAGCAACAAAGGGGACAGGTTGGGCAGTCCCAAGTTCGTCTACGTAGCGCGGCGTAGCCGCACGCAAGAGTTCACGCGGAGACGCGGAGCGCGCGGAGAGGAGATTTGTAGCAATCCTTTTCTCCGCGCTCTCCGCGTCTCCGCGTGAACAAGAGCTTTTCCTAAAGCTTCGGCTCCACGCCCATCTCGCGCAGCAGATCGTCGGCGCCGTCGACGGCATCCATGACCCAGAGCATGTAGCGCGAGTCGACGCTGATCGTGCGGGTGATGTCCTGTTCGACCATGTAGTCGGAGCCGACGCCTTCCCAGTTCGAATCGAACGCGAGACCGCAGACTTCGCCCCAGGCGTTGAGCGTGGCCGAGCCGGAGCTGCCGTTGGTGACGACGTTCGTCGAGAGGAACGCGACCGGCAGCGTGCCGAGCTCGGGATCGGCGTAGGGACCGAAGTCACCGCGCGCGGCGATGTCGAGGAGTTTCTTCGGCGTGTTGAACGGCTCTTCGTCGGTCGACTTCTGGATCACACCGTGAATGTCGGTCTGCGGCTGGTAGTAGACGGCGTCGCGCGGCTCGTAGCCCTTCACGACGCCGAAGCCGACGCGCAGCGTGCCGTTGGCGTTCGGGTAGAGCCGGCCGGCGCGTGCGACGCGGAGCGCGTCGAGCATGACCGGCCGAAGGCGCGACATCGCGCCGGTGCGCGTCTGCTCGGCTACCTGCAACTGTTCGGCGAACGGACGCAGCGACGCGGCGAACGTGAGGAGCGAGTCGTTGCGCGCGACGAGCTGCGCCGTGGTCTCGTTCAGCATCTGCCCCTCGGCCTCGGCGTTGCCGATCTTCGTGGAGGAGTAAATACGATCGAGCAGCGCGTCGATCTGTTCGTCGATCGTGGCCTTGCCTGTCGCGGTCAGCGCGGCGTCGATCGGCGGGATGCGCTGATCGGCTGGCAGCTTTGTCGCTTCGACGAGGAACATGCGCAGTCCGGCGCGATCGCTTCCCGGCTCGAACGAGCGGCGCGAGCGCGCGACGGTCTGCTGCAATGACTTGCGATTGCGATCCGTGTAGGCCTCGTCGCGATCGAGGTCCGCCTTCGTCTTCTCGACGCTGAGGCGATAGAGGCGATTCGCCTGCTGCAGCATCGGCGATGATGTGTAGAGCCAGGCGAACACGTTGTCGCGTTCCTGCGTGCGGTACTGCTCCTTGAGCATCCCTTCCAGCTCCGCGCGTGCCTTGTCGTACGACGCGGCGAGCTCCGGCGCGAGCATGGCGTGCAGCTCTGCTTCCTGCTTCCGCTTCGCTTCGAGATAGCTGCCGCGCTTGAACGCTTCGAGCGTGCCGGTGTGCTTCTTCAGATAGTTCTCGAGGCCGGCGATGCGGTTGGCGTTCTTGAGCGCGATGTCGCGATCGTTCGCACCGCGCTCCTGCAGGAGGCGCGTGAGCATCGTCCGGTACTGCACCGACTTCGGCAGTTCGAACGTCTGCGCGTTCTCCACTTCCATGGCCGTCGCGTAACGATCGGTCATTCCGGGGAAGCCGACGACCATCACCAGATCGCCCTCATCGAGATCGCGGGTCGAGACGTTGAGATGGACCTTCGGCTGATACGGAACGTTGTCTGCGGAGAAGTCCGCGGGCTTGCCGTCCTTGCCGACATAGGCGCGATAGAAACCGAAGTCGCCGGTGTGACGCGGCCACATCCAGTTGTCCACTTCATCTCCGAAGTTGCCGACGCCGAGGGCCGGCGCATAGACGAGCCGCACATCGCGGATCTCCATGCGGGTGATCTTCTGGTACTGCGCGCCGGCGAAGAACGATGCGACCTGGCAGCTCACGCCGCCCGGCTTCTCGCAGGCCTCGATCATCTCGCGGCGGCGGCGAGCGATGAGCTTCGCGCGGTCGCGGTCCGTGGTGTTCTTCGGGAACGCCGCGAGGATCTGCTTCGTCACGTCCTCGATGTTCGTCGTGACGAAGACGCGCTGATCGGGCGAGGCCTGAATCTCATCCTTCATCGTCTTCGCCAGAAAGCCGTTGCGGATGTAGTCGTTTTCTTTGGTGGCGTTGAACTGCAGCGCGCCGAAGACGCAGTGATGGTTCGTGACGAGCAGTCCCTGCGGCGACACGAACGACGCACTGCATCCGCCGAGGCTGACGATCGCGCCCATCGGGAACCCGGTGAGATCGGCGAACTGATTCGCATCGATCTTCAGCCCGAGCTTCTTCAACTCATCGCTGAGCGCGGGAACCTGCTGCGGCGTCCACATGCCATCGTCGGCGAGGGCGGCGGTGGAGAGGAGGAGCAGGATTGGCAGTATTCGCTTCAATGGAAGTCTCCCATCTCAATTTGTTACTGGTTGCTGGCTCCTGGTTGTCTGGGGTGCCGCGCGAAACCGCAAGCAACCAGCAACAAGCAACCAGCAACTGCAGTCGTTACATCGACGACATCGCGTTCAAAAACTCGCTGTTCGTCTTCGTCTTGTCGAGCTTCTCCACGAGGAGCTCCATCGACTCGACGGTCGACAGCGGCGAGAACACTTTGCGCAGAACCCAGATGCGATTGAGCTCGTTGCGCTCGAGCAGGAGCTCTTCCTTGCGCGTGCCGGAGCGATTGATGTCGATCGCCGGGAAGACGCGCTTGTCGGAGAGCTTGCGGTCGAGGTGGACTTCCATGTTGCCCGTGCCTTTGAACTCTTCGAAGATCACGTCGTCCATGCGCGAGCCGGTGTCGATGAGGGCCGTGGCGATGATCGTCAGCGAGCCGCCTTCTTCGACGTTACGCGCCGAGCCGAAGAAGCGCTTCGGGCGCTGCAGCGCGTTGGAGTCGACGCCGCCGGAGAGCACCTTGCCCGACGGCGGCACGACGGTGTTGTAGGCGCGCGCGAGACGCGTGATGGAGTCGAGCAGGATCACCACGTCGCGCTTGTGCTCGACGAGGCGCTTCGCTTTCTCGATGACCATCTCCGCGACCTGCACGTGACGCGAGGCCGGCTCGTCGAAGGTCGAGGAGATGACCTCGCCCTTCACGCGAGCGCTGCATGTCCGTGACTTCCTCGGGGCGCTCGTCGATGAGCAGCACGATGAGCGTGACCTCGGGATGGTTGGTGGTGATGGAGTTGGCGATGCTCTGCAGCAGCATCGTCTTGCCGGTGCGCGGCGGCGCGACGATTAGTCCGCGCTGGCCTTTGCCGACCGGCGCGATGAGATCGAGCACGCGCGACGACATGTTGTACCGGCGTCTCGAGACGGATGCGATTCTCGGGATAGAGCGGCGTCAGGTTGTCGAAGAGGATCTTCTCGCGGGCGACGTCGGGATGCTCGAAGTTCACCGCCTCGACTTTGATCAGCGCGAAGTAACGCTCGCCCTCTTTCGGCGGACGCACCTGACCGGAGACCGTGTCGCCGGTGCGGAGATCGAAACGGCGGATCTGCGACGGCGAGACGTAGATGTCGTCCGGGCCCGGCAGGTAGTTGTACTCGGGAGCGCGGAGGAATCCGAAGCCGTCCGGCAGGCACTCGAGCACACCCTCGGAGAAGATCAGTCCCGACTTCTCGGTCTGCGCCTGCAGGATGCCGAAGATCAGATCCTGCTTGCGCATGCCCGAGGCGTTCTCGACGCCGAGGTCCTTGGCGAGCTTGGAGAGATCGGGAAGCTTGATCTCCTTCAGCATGCGGATGTCGAGCAACTCCGCGGCGGGCTGCGTCGGCACCTGGTGCTTCTTGCCGTTGCCATTGCCGTGGCCATTTTCGCGCGGCTCGGCGGGAACGTCTTCCTGCGGCGGCGCGGATGCGGCGACGGCCTCGGGTTTCGCGGCCACGGGAGCTTCGCTCGCGGCGGGAGTGCTGCTCTCCACGGGCTCGGATGCCGATTCCGCGGGAGTGACTTCGGCCGGCGCTGCTTCCTCGGCGACTTCTTTCGCCGCGGCTTTCTTGCGCGGAGCGCGCTTCGGCTTTTCAGCCTTCTCGGCCTTTTCCGGCGCCGGTGCTTCGGCGTCCATCACGGCGGTTTCGTTGTCGGTGTCTGTGTGTGCCATTGTTTCCTCGATTCGGAGTGGCGAGCTCACATCCTCGTGATCATCTCGCGGCGGATCTGGTCGATTCCCTTCTTACTGACGGTTGACGCGGCAATGAGTTGCGCGTCATCCAGCTCGAGCTCAGTGGCGATGCTCCGCCGGCTCTTGATCAACTCGTTGGTGGAAAGCTTGTCGCTCTTGGTGAGCACGATGCGCTCGTCGACGCTGTCGAGATCGCGGGCCCACTGGTGCATCTGCAGATCCTGCTCGCCGGGCGTGCGCCGTACGTCGAGGAGGAGAAAGATCACGCGCAGATCCTCGGCATTCTCCAGATATCCGCGAACGAGCTCGCCCCAGGTGCGGGACATGCTCTTCGGCACCTTGGCGTAGCCGTAGCCGGGAAGATCGACGAGATAGAACTTTTCGTTCACGAGGTAAAACTGAATCGCCTGCGTTTTGCCGGGAGTCTGGCTCACACGGGCGATGCCCTTCCGACCGAGGACAGCATTGATCAGGCTGGATTTCCCTACGTTGGATCGTCCGACCATCGCGAACTGAGGTCGTTGATCACGCGGGAAATCGCCAGGCTGATACGCCGCCCGATGAAATGTTACCGACCGAATGTCCAAGTGAATTGGCTGCTATAACGACGGATATCCGGGGAACCGGATACGGTGTTGGCAGTAGTAGTTGATGCGAAGCCCGGTGTGAGAACTACGCGGGTACGTCGAAGAAGAACGAGTTGTGAAGCTGAACGGCGGAGATTGTGCGGATATTCTTCCGCCGTGTCAATGAACGGTGCCCTTCGCCAATGGAACATTCATGCCACGAGCGCGTGTCGTTTGGAGTGCGGCAACGCGTAGCTGCCGCTTTCCATCGCGTGCCTCGAGCTCTGCATGAACCGCGCTTCGTTCATGTGGTTCCCGCGGCGAGCCCTGGAGGAGCGAGCGTCCCATCGCTTCCGCCGCGCGATGGAAAGCGGTGGCTCACCGCCACCGCACTCCAAACGCGACACGGTGCTTTCGCTCGCTATTGCGAGATGATCTCGTTGAACTGACTCCGGAACGAGCCGTGCGGAGACTCGAAGTCGGCGATGCCTCGCACCGTGACCGGTTCTGTCGAGCGCAGGAAGCCACCGGCCGAGCGAGCCCAGGCGGAAAGCGGAATCGTCGCCGTACTGTGCGGCGCGACCGTGGCCGAGATCGGCGTCATGCCCGTTCGTAACGTATAGGCACCCGGGCCAATCGTCTGCAGATCGAGCCGGCGGAGCTTGATCGTGTCATCCGTCGGATTCTCGATCGTCAATTGGTATTGAACATTGACCGGTCCGCGAAAGTAGAACGTGTCGGCCGCGCTTCCCACCTGCGCGAGCTTTAGCGAGACGCCGGACTCGGCTGAGCTGTACATCCCGTTGTTGCTGGAACACGCGGCCAGGACGAGCGCGACCGCCAGAATCGTGAGCCGTTTCATTGCACACCTCCGGGCGAGGTGACGCGCAAAAAACGATCCTGGTTTGGGCTCCTCGCGTGACTCTGCGTTACGGCGCGGCAACAACGAAGTCCGTGCGACGGAATCCCGCAACGCCGCCGGCCACGACATGACACTTACCGCGACCCCTACAAAAAACGCGGTGGCCTTGCGACCACCGCGTTTCGAAAACTCAGTGTGTGACGGGCGTGTCCGGCCCGATCACCTTCTCCGGCTCAGGCAACTTCTGCTTCGCCGAGAAGGGAACGATCGTGCCGTCGAGGGCGATGGCGGTGACTTCGTCCATCGATTCGACGAGGTTGAACTCCATCCGCTCGCGGACTTCCGCCGGGATGTCCTCGAGGTCGCGCTCGTTCTCCGCGGGCAGGATCACTTTCGTGATTCCGGCGCGCGCGGCGGCGAGCATCTTGTCCTTCACGCCGCCGACCGGCAGAACCTTGCCGCGCAGCGTGATCTCGCCGGTCATGGCGATGTCGCGATGAATGGGGATCTTCGTGACCGCGGAGAGCAGCGCCGTGGCCATCGTGATTCCCGCCGAGGGACCGTCCTTCGGGATCGCTCCCTCGGGCACGTGAATGTGAATGTCGAGACTGGCGTGGAAGTCGGGATCGAGTCCGAACATCTCGGCGCGCGACCGGACGTACGACAACGCCGCACGCGCCGACTCCTGCATCACGTCGCCGAGCTTGCCGGTGAGCGTGAGGTTGCCTTTGCCGCGCGAGAGCGCGACTTCGGTCGAGAGAATCTCGCCGCCGACTTCCGTCCAGGCCAGACCCGTCGCCAGGCCGATCTCCGCCTTGTCGTGGATCTGATGCGAACGGAACTTCGCTTTGCCGAGGAGCTCGCGGACTTTCGGACGATCGATGACGGTCGTGAAATCGGGACCGTCCTTGACTACCGTGCGGGCGATCTTGCGCAGCACCGAGCCGACCTCGCGCTCCAGACTGCGAACGCCCGCTTCGCGCGTGTACGACGTCGATCAGCTCTTCGAGCGCGTTGTCTTCGAACGTCACCTTCGCGTCTTCGAGCCCCTGCTCCTGCTTCTGCTTCGGCACGAGGAACTGTTGTCGCGATCGCCAGCTTCTCGAGGTGCGTGTAGCCGGAGAGCTGGATGATCTCCATGCGGTCCTTGAGAGGCGCGGGAATCGTGTGCGTGACGTTGGCGGTGGCGATGAACATCACCTTCGAGAGGTCGTACTCGACGTCGAGATAGTGATCGACGAAAGCGTTGTTCTGCTCGGGATCGAGCACTTCGAGCAGCGCCGCCGAGGGATCGCCGCGGAAGTCCATCGACATCTTGTCGACTTCATCGAGCAGGAAAACCGGATTCGTCGTGCCGGCCTTCTTCATCCGCTGGATGATCTGGCCGGGGAACGCGCCGATGTACGTGCGGCGATGACCGCGAATCTCCGCTTCATCGCGCACGCCGCCGAGGGAAAGGCGAACGAACTTGCGTCCGGTGGCGCGGGCGATCGATTTCGCGAGCGACGTCTTGCCGACGCCGGGAGGTCCGACGAAGCAGAGGATCGTCCCCTTCGGTGACTTCACGAGTTGGCGCACCGCGAGGAACTCGAGGATGCGGTCTTTGATCTTCTCGAGACCGAAGTGGTCTTCGTTGAGGATCTGCTCGGCGAGCTCGATGTCGCGGATCTCTTTCGACGACTTCTTCCAGGGAACGGAGACGAGCCACTCGATGTAGTTCCGCGACACGGTGGCCTCGGCGCTCACACCGGGCATGGCTTCGAGACGCTTCAGCTCCTGCAGAGCCTTTTCCTTCGTCTCCTTGGGCATGCCGGCGTCTTCGATCTTCTGGCGAAGCTCCTCGATCTCATCCGAGCGATCGTCCTTCCGTCCCAGCTCGTGATGGATGGCCTTGATCTTCTCGTTGAGGTAGTACTCCTTCTGCGCACGCTCCATCTGCTTTTTGACTTTGGAGTTGATGCGCTTGTCGATGTTGATCTTCTCGATCTCGATCTCGATGAAGTCCTGCAGCTTCTGCAGGCGCTCGTAAGGAGATGGCGTTTCGAGCAGCTGCTGCTTCTCGGTGGTGGTGATGAGAAGGTGCGAGGCCAGCGTGTCGGCGAACTTGTCGGGATCATCGAGCTTGAGCGTCGACATCACGCCTTCAAAGGCGAGGTGATGGGACATCTTCGCGTACTGCTCGAAGATCTCCATCAGCTTCTGCATGTACTGGGAGACTTCCGGCGTGAGCGGGTACTTGGTGTCGATCTCGCGCACGGCGACGGTGACATAGCCGTCGGCATCGGCGGAGGAGACGATCTCGCCGCGGGTGAGGCCTTCGACCATCACCTTCACGTTCTGATTGGGCAGCTTCAGATTCTGCACGACGGTGGCGATGACGCCGATCGGATAGATCTCGGTCATCGACGGGTCGTCGATCTTGGGGTCCTTCTGCGTGGCGAGGAAGATCCTCTTCTCGCTGGTGGACAGCGTCGCCTCGAGCGCCAGGATGGAAGCCCGGCGGCCTACGACGAACGGAGCCATCATCGACGGGAAGACCACCATGTCCCGCAGTGGGACGAGCGGTAGTTGCGCGATGTTGGATTCAGGATTGGACATTTCGTTCCAGTTATACGCTGATTTGATGTGAAAAACTTCCCGACTGAGATCGCGGATCGCAGATCGCGGATCGCAGGAGAAGCGGGTCACCTCTAGCTACAACAATCTCGCATTCCAACGTGTAAAAACGAAAAGGCCGCGCGATTCGCGCGGCCTTTCGTGGTTTCGCTCCTGCGATCTGCGATCTGCAAACTGCGATCTATCCGGCTTTCTTATAAAGCGTCACGGGCTGGCTCCGATTGTCGACGACTTCGCGCGTGATCACGCACTCGCTGATCGTGTGCTGCGGAGGGAATCGTGTACATGATTTCGAGCATGAGCTCTTCGATGATGATCTTGAGGCCGCGCGCGCCGACGTTGCGCTTGAGCGCTTCTTCGGCGATCGCTTCGAGCGCTTCGTCGGTGAAGCGCAGCTCGACGTTCTCGAAGCCCATGATCGTCTGGTACTGACGCACCAGCGAGTTCTTCGGCTCGCGGAGGATCTCGATGAGCGCGGCTTTGTCGAGCTCGCCGAGGGTGGCGACGACCGGGAGACGTCCGACGAATTCCGGGATCAGACCGAACTTGATCAGATCCTCGGGATGGACCTGCGCGAGAAGCTCGCCGGTCTTGCGCTCTTTCTTCGAGGCGATCTTCGCGCCGAAGCCCATCGACGTCGCCGAGAGGCGGCGCTCGATGACGCCGTCGAGACCGACGAACGCGCCACCGCAGATGAAGAGGATGTTCGTCGTATCGATCTGGATGAATTCCTGGTGCGGGTGCTTCCGTCCGCCCTGCGGCGGAACGTTGGCCACGGTCCCCTCGAGAATCTTGAGGAGCGCCTGCTGCACGCCTTCGCCGCTCACGTCGCGCGTGATCGACGGGTTGTCGCCCTTGCGGCAGATCTTGTCGACTTCGTCGATGTAGACGATGCCGCGCTGGGTCTTGTCTTTGTCGTTGCCCGCGGCCTGATAGAGCTTGAGGATGATGTTCTCGACGTCCTCACCGACATACCCCGCCTCGGTGAGCGTGGTGGCGTCGACGATCGTGAACGGCACGGAGAGCATCCGCGCCAGCGTCTGCGCGAGCAGCGTCTTGCCGGTGCCGGTCGGGCCGATGAGCAGGATGTTCGACTTCTGCAGCTCGACATCCTGGCGTGTGTTGCGCTGGTGATAATCGATCCGCTTGTAGTGGTTGTAGACGGCCACCGCGAGCTTCTTCTTGGCCCGCTCCTGTCCGATGACGTAGAGGTCGAGGAACTCTTTGATCTCTTTCGGCTTCGGAAGATGACCGGCCCCTTCCAGCGCGCCCGGCTCATCCTTGCGGTCCTCGGCGATGATGTCGAGGCAGATGTCGACACACTCGTCGCAGATGTAGACCGTGGGCCCGGCGATCAACTTCTTCACGTCGCGCTGTGACTTGTTGCAGAAGCTGCAACGAAGGACGTCGCCGCTGTTCCCCTTCTTCGACATGTCCGATTGGGTCCTTTTTGTGAGCTCTTCGAGAATTGAACTCCTCGAAGCCGTTCAAGTCAACTGAGCGAGGGGTAGACGCATTCCAAGCTCGCAGCTTGCAGCTCCCAGCTGGCAGGAGCAACCTGCGAGCTGAGAGCGGACATCTGCAAGCTCCTGAGAGCTGACAGCGCATTCCAAGCTGTCAGCTCTCAGCTCTCAGGAGCGAAACCGCAAGCTGAGACGTGGACAGCTGTAAGCTCCTGAGAGCTGACAGCTGCGAGCTGAGAGCTAGTCCCGTTTCGAGATCACCAGATCGACGAGCCCGTACTCCTGCGCCTGGTTGGCCTGGAGGATGTAGTCGCGATCGGTGTCGCGATCGATCTTCTCCATCGGCTGACCGGTGTGATTCGACAGGATGGTGTTGAGGCGCGTCTTCATCTGCATGATGTCGCGCGCGTGGATGTCGATCTCCACGGCCTGGCCGCCGAGGCCGTGCATGAGGGGCTGGTGGATGAGAACGCGCGAGTTCGGGAGGCAGTAGCGCTTTCCTTTCGAGCCTGCAGCGAGAAGCACGGCCGCCATCGACGCCGCCTGGCCGATGCAGATCGTGGCGATGTCGGGTTTGACGTACTGCATGGTGTCGTAGATCGCCAGGCCCGAGGTGATCGAGCCGCCTGGCGAGTTGATGTAGATCGAAATGTCCTTCTCCGGGTTCTCGGCTTCGAGAAAGAGAAGCTGGGCGATGATGAGGTTCGAAACGTTGTCGTCGATCGGCTGACCGAGGAAGATGACGTTGTCTTTCAAAAGGCGCGAGTAAATGTCGTAGGCACGTTCGCCACGCGACGTCTGCTCGACCACCATCGGAATCAAAACCATGTGCGGGTCTCCTTCATGGAGCCATTCTAGTTGGATCGCAGATCGCAGATCGCGGATCGCAGGAAAAACCGCATCCCGGCTGAGGACGGTGGCCCCTGCGATCCGCGATCTGCGATCCGCGATCTGATTGCGGCGCTACCGCGTGCGCGATTCTCGCAGCACCAACTCCAGCGCCCGATCCTGCGCCATCGACGCGCGCAGCGCTTCGTATCCGCCTTCGTGCTTGAGGTGGTGCTTCACGTCGGCGAAATCGCGATTCTGCTCGCGAGCGGCGTTGCGGATCTCGGCGTCGACTTCGACTTCGCTCACCGTGATCGCTTCTTTCCGTGCGATGGCTTCGAGGATCAGCGAGCGGCGGACTCGTTTAGCGGCTTCGGGGCGGAACTCTTCGCCCACTTTCTGCCAGTCGACTTCCGCGGTCTCGAGATTGACACCCTGAGACGCGAGGTAGCGCGCGTAATTGTTCAGCGATTTGCCCAGTTCTTCCTCGACGAGCGCTTCCGGCACTTCGAGCTCGTGCGCGGCGAGAAGCTGATCGCCGATCTGGCCGCGCTTGAAGCGCAGCGCTTCGGTCTCGCGATGACGGCGGATGTCGGCGGTGATCGCCGTACGCATCTCCTCGGCCGTCTCCCATCCGCCCACGCTCTTCGCCAGCTCGTCGGTCACTTCCGGCTTCTCGCGGATCGCGAGCGCCTTCAGCGAGAGGTCGAAGTGCACGTTCTTGCCGCGCCACGCTTCGTTCGCGGCCGTCTCGTCGAACGCGCGATCGAACGACGTCGTCTCGCCCGGCTTCATGCCCTGCAGCTTTTCGTGCAGCTCCGGCAGCGGGCTCTCTTCGCCGATGGTGATCTCGCCGCTCTTCGTGTCGGGCTCTTCGCCTTCGACGCTGGTCACGAGCTCGATCATCGCCACGTCGCCATCCTCGGCGCCGCGATCTTCGATCGGACGGAGATGGCTGACCGAAAGGCGCAGCCGCTCGATCATCGCGTCGACGTCGGTGTCGGTGACTTCGATCTTCGGATCTTCGATCTCGAGGCCGCGATATTCGCGCAGCTCGATCCGCGGCTTGACCTCGAAGTTCGCCTTGAACTTCATCGGCGCGCCGTCGATGAACGGATCGAGATGCTCGAGTCGCGGCTCGCCGACAGGCTCGAGCCCCTTCTCCTCGACCACTTCACGAAACGTCTGGCCGAGGACGCGGGTCACGACTTCGTCCTGAATCTCTTTGGCGAAACGATTCCGCACGACGCTGGACGGAATCTTTCCGGGACGGAAGCCCGGGACCTTGGCGTGCCGGCTGAACTCCGACGTGACGCGGTTGGCTTCACGCGAAATGATCTCGGCCGGAATCTCGACCTCGATGGTCTTGCGAACGGAGGAAACGTCTTCGAAATTGAGAACTGTCATGGTTGTCTGCGCTTGCCGGTTGGAGGAATTGGTGCGAAAGGTGGGACTCGAACCCACACGGCTTTGGGCCACTGGATCCTAAGTCCAGCGCGTCTGCCAATTCCGCCACTTTCGCAAAAAGTTATCGGTTGTCGGTTATCAGTTGTCAGGGACAATCAGGCCGACCCGACACCTTATGGACAACCGACAACCGAGAACAGACAACGGAGATTGGTGCCCCCACCAGGACTTGAACCTGGAACCAACGGATTAAGAGTCCGCTGCTCTACCAATTGAGCTATGGAGGCTCAGGGCCCGCTACAACAAGCGGACGCGGAAAGTATTTCGGTTGCCTCGCCTTGTCAAGGACATGTCCAGGAGAGCATCGCGAACAACATCACGCGTGCGCGCCGGACGTCTCGTGCAGCATCGCCGCGGCCCTGCGCATGTAGCCCCATCCCGCGTACAACGTGACCACCAGCGAAACGCGGAACAGCACTTGGGCCAGCGCCGCCAGCTTCGGCGCGAAGCCATTCGCGCCGATCACCGCCGCCAGCGTCACGGCCTGCAGCAGCGTCGAGATCTTCCCCGCGACTGAAGGAGGAAAACGCTTGATCTGCACGCGCGTGTACATGAGGTAGACGAACATCACGATCAACACATCGCGGACCATCACGCCGAACGTCAGCCATCCGGGAATGCCGATGACCGGCAAGCGCCGAGCGAGCGTGTAGTAGAGAAAACCGCAGACCATCAGCGTCTTGTCCGCCGCCGGATCGAGAATCGCCCCCAATCGCGACCGAAGGTTCCAGCGACGCGCGATCATCCCATCCAGCACGTCCGTCACCGCCGCGCTCACGAAGATCACGAACGCCGCGACGTACATCCGCTGCATCGAGGCCGCGAGAAAGCACGGCACGAGAATCAGGCGGAGCGTGGTGAGGATGTTGGGGATGTGACGCATGGGTTGTCGGTTCTCGGTTGTCCGTTGTCTGGGATGTCTCGCGATGTCTCACAGACAACTGAGAACCGACAACCGACAACCAACAGCTAAACCTCGGCTTTGAACTGCTCCAGCGCAGTCTTCTTGAGATAGATGGTCTTCCCCTCCGAGAGCAGGAGGTTCTGTTTCATCAGGTCGTGGATGAGGCGCGAGACGGTTTCGCGCGAGGTGCCGATCATGTTAGCGATGGCCTGGTGCGTTGGGCGCGTGACGGCGATGTAGCCGTTGTCGAGAGTCTTGCCCTGTTCTTTGGCCAGGTCGAGGAAGAAGCGCGCCAGGCGGCCATAGACGTCCATCGTCGCCAGCGACTCGATGCGGCTCGAGGCGCTGCGCAGGCGCCGCGAGATCTCGAGCGAGCACTTTCTTCGTGATGTCGAAGTTCTCGGAGAGGATCTGCAGGAAGTCGCTTGCGCCAGATCGTCACCAGCTCCAGCGACTCCGTGGCCACGACCGTCGCCGACCGCGGCTCGTCATCGAGAAGCGCCATCTCGCCGAAGAAGTCGCCCGGTCCCAGGAGCGAGAGGATGATCTCCTTCCCCTCGGGAGAGATCATGGTCACCTTCACCTGCCCTCGCCTGAATCAGGCAGAACACGTCGCCGCTCTCGTCGGCATAGAAGACGACGTCGTCTTTCGCGTAGCGGCGCGTCTTCGCCACCGCCGCGATCGCCGCGAGCTCGCGATCATCGAGATTCGCGAAGAGAGGAAACTTGCGAAAGAAGGCTGTCTGCATGGGGATCGCGTGGATTGTAACTGTTGTCGAACTCCACACGACAACTGACAACGGACAACCGAGTCGCTAGACTGGCGCGACGCGTGGGCATCAAGCGAATCATCCCCGTCTCATCCGGCAAAGGCGGCGTGGGTAAAACTACGTTCGCGATCAACTTTGCCGCTGGCGCTCTCGAAGCATGGGCGCACGATCCTCGTCGACCTCGATACCGGCACGTCGGCGATTCGCAACGCCATCGACACTCCGATCGGAAAGGACCTCTACCACTTCTTCCGCGCGGCGAGCCGCTGGCGAACTGCGTGAGCCAGATCGACAGCCGCCTCGACCCCGAGGGGCGGTTCAAGAATTTCGGATTCATCGCCGGACCGCTGCACCTCATCGACGAAATCACGAATTTCGGCGCGTCGCACAAGGCCAAGCTCATCGCCGCCATCAACGAGCTTCCCGCGGACTACGTGATCCTGGACATGCGCGCCGGACTCGATGCCAACGTCATCGACTTCCTGCCGTTCTCGAACTCCGGAATCCTCATCTTCACGCCGCATCTGCCGAGCGCCACGCTGGCCGCATCGGACATCGTCAAGGCGATTCTCTTCCGCAAGCTGCGACTGATCTTCACGAAGGAATCGCCGTTCTTCCAGACCGTCGACAACAGTCTGAATTTCTGGAAGCTGATCAACGATCTGATCGATCGCGTCGAGGATGTCTATGACTCGTCGGTGCAAAACCTCGACGCCTTCGCGCTCGATCTCGCGCAGAGTCTCGGCGATCATCCGATCACGCGTACGGTGCAGACGACGATCGACGAGTTCCGCGTCCACTACGTGCTGAATCTCTTCAACGGCGTCGACGATTCGTTCAACACGGCGGTGAAGCCGTTCCTCGACAATCTCACCAGCAACGTTTCCGCGCGCTGCGGCGTCACCAACCTCGGCTGGATCACGCGCAGCGACGCCATTCATCGCGCGAACTGCGATCGCATCCCGGCGATTCTCCTTCCGCACATGAAGAAGAAAGAGACGAAGAAGGACCGCGTCGCGCAACAGCTCGAGGATCTCCGCGTCACCGCGATCGGGCTCGAGCCGCCGAAGAAGAGCGCGCCGACGATCGTCCCGCTCGAGTCGCTGGCCTCACTCGACGATCACCTCTCCCGCCAGCTCGACGTGCTGCGGACGATGTTCGATCAGAAGAAAGACGACGACTACTACGCCAACTTCGACTACGTCACCCAGCGAACGCTCTTCACGATGAAGAACCGCCGCCCCAGCGAGCTCGGCGATGTGCGCATCTACACGCCGCATGAGATGCTCGACAATCTATTTGCGAAGTCCAATGTGCCGACGACCATCGATTGGTCAGAGCTCGAGTAGAAAGGGTTGTCGGTGATCGGTTGTCGGTTGTCCGCGACTTTCGACACAACCTCACAGACAACCGACAACTGACAACCGATAACAACTGGAGGAGTGTTAGTGAAAAAGCTTGTCCCCGCCACGCTGTTCGTGTTCGCAACATTGTCCGCCCACCCTCAGGATCTCCAGACCGTCACCCGCATCCGCCAGGAAGGGTTCCGCAATTCGAAGGTGATGGAGATCGCGCGCGGTCTCACCGACGGAATCGGCGGACGTCTTACCGGATCGCCGAACATGAAGAAGGCGAATGAGTGGACGCGCGACAAGCTGACGGAGCTCGGGCTCTCCAACGCGCATCTCGAGGCGTACAAGTTCGGCCGCGGCTGGGTCTCCGACTCCTGCGTGGTGCGCATGATCTCGCCCGATGCGCAGCAGCTCTATGCGCTCCCGGGCGCCTGGTCGCCGTCGACGAACGGCGTCGTGCGCGGGAAGGTCGTGAAGGTGAAGCTCGAGTCGAAGGAAGATCTCGAGAAGAACAAGGGCAAGCTGGCCGGCGCGATCGTGATGACCTCCGAGCCGCGCGAGTTCAAGCCGCTCGACAAGGCCGCGCTGGAACGCTACGACGAGAAGATGCTCGACGATCTCGGCGAGTACGAGGTCCCCGCCGCGCGCGACGACGCGCGCCGCGCGGAGTTCACGAAGCGCCGCGAGTTTCGCAAGCTGCTGGCGCAGTTCGCGGTCGACGAGAAGATCGCCGCGATTCTCACCAATCCCAACGGCGACGGCGGCGTGTTCCGCGTGCAGGGCACCGGCACGTGGCGCGATGACGAATCGTCGGGCGTGCCGACGGTCGGTCTCGCGCCCGAGCACTACGCGCGCATCGCGCGGCTCCTCGATGACAAGAAGGAAGTGGAGCTGGAGATCGATTCGCGCTCGCACTACATCGACGGCGATCCGACCGCAGTGGAACACCGTCGCCGAGATCCCCGGCAGCGACAAGAAGGGCGAGATCGTGATGATGGGCGGCCACCTCGACTCCTGGCACACCGGCACCGGCGCGACCGACAACGCCGCCGGCGTGGCGGTGATGATGGAGGCCGCGCGCATCCTCAAGTCCCTCGGCGTCACTCCGAAGCGCACGATCCGCATCGCGCTCTGGAGCGGCGAGGAGCAGGGACTCCTCGGCTCGAAGGCCTACGTCGAGGAGCACTTCGCGAAGCGCGCCGAACCGAAGGATCCCGAACAGGCCAAGCTCCCCGCGTTCGCACGCACGACCGACAAGGGCGAGTTGATGGTGAAACCGGAGCAGGCCAAGGTCTCGGCCTACTTCAATATCGACAACGGCACGGGCAAGGTCCGCGGCATCTACGCGCAGGAAAATGCCGCCGTCGCGCCGCTCTTCGCGGCCTGGCTCGAGCCGCTCAAGGACCTCGGCGCCACGACCGTGACGATGCGCAACACCGGCAGCACCGATCACGTCTCCTTCGACGACGCCGGCATCCCCGGCTTCCAGTTCATCCAGGACGAGATCGAATACGACGCCCGCACGCATCACACGAAGTGGGATACGTACGAACGCCTGCAGCGCGAGGACCTCATGCAGGCCGCCGTCGTCGCCGCAACGTTCATCTGGGAGACCGCGAATCGCGCGGAGATGTTGCCCAGAAAGCCACTGCCGAAATAGATCGCCGATCGTAACAGGAGGGCGGGCTTATAGCCCGCCGATTCTGGGGCGGGACGGGGACCGTCCCCCACCCAAGAACCGGCGGGCTATTAAGCCCGCCCTCCTCCCAATGGCAAACTCCGGGCGGTGAAACGCCCTCATTCACCACAAAAATCTTGCCCGCGTTACCGTCCACGCAATCCGCACCGTGTCCTTGAGCGGCTTGTAGTGGCTCGTCGCCAGGCCGTCGACGAAGCCGAGCTCGATGGGGATGGTGACGATGCGGTAGCCGCGCTTGCCGGCGAGGACGATGACCTCGCTCTCCATGTCGAAGCCGTCGGTGCGCAGCTTGATGTTGCGCAGCAGGCGCGTGGAGTAGAAGCGGAAGCCGCTCTGCGAGTCGGTGATGCAGGCGCCGGAGCTTTTCGAGATGCACCAGGCGGAGAAGCGGTTGGCGTTGCGCCGGCGCGGGAGCATGCCGCCGAAGAGATGCGAGCGGCCGCCGATGATGAGGTCCGCGCCGCTCGTTTCGCGCTCGCGGAGGAACTTCGGAATCTCGTGCGCGAGGTGCTGGCCGTCGGCGTCGAGGGTGATCACGCCGTCGTACTGTTGATCCAGCGCCTAGGCGAAGCCCGTCTTCAGCGCGCCGCCTTTCCCCTGATTGACGTCGTGACGCAACACGATCGCTCCCGCCGTGCGCGCGACGCCGCTGGTGTCGTCGGACGAGCCGTCGTCGATCACGACGACCGGATCGCTGTACAGCCGCGCATCGAGGATCACCTGCGGCAAGGTTCGTTCCGCGTTGAGCGCGGGGATCAGCGCGACGATGCGCTCGATACGCTCGCTCACTCACCCTCCCGCGACACGACCGCGCAGACGATGCCGCCGCCGGCGGAGACGGAGTTCACGAGCACGTTGCGATACTGATGTTCGACGCCGAGGAGCGCGGCGACGAGTTGAAGCGCCCCGCCGGCGGCGTACTCGCCGAAGATGCCTTTCGTGGTCACGATCGGCTTCGCCGGAAGGAATGCTTCGATCGCGCGCTGCTCGAGCGCATCGCCGCGCAGCGAACCATTCGCGGAGGCATAGATCGCGTCGATGTCGTCCGGTTTGAGCCCGGCATCGTCGATCGCCGCGCGCATCGCCGCGACGACGGCTTCGGAATCCGTGCCCCAGTCGGAGATCGGCGCCGTGCGGTCGCGAGCGATACCGAATCCGGAGAGCCAGCCATACGGTGCTCGCGATCCGCCACCGGCCACCAGCACCGCTCCTCCCTCGCCGATCGACATGCCGTCGCGCCGCGGATCGAAGGGAAGGGCCACGTCATGCGCCAGCGCGCCGATGCGATCGAGGACGCTGAACAGCATCTCGTTCACTTCTTCCACGCCGCCGATGAGCGCCATCTCCACGGAACCTTTCATGAATTGCGTACAAGCGTACATGGCCGCCGCCAGCGCCGACGACTCGCGTTGCGTGAAGGTGACGTTGAAGCCCTGCAGGCCATACTCGATGGCGATGTGGCTGCCCGGCGCATTGGCCACCGATTCGGCGAAGAGCTGCGGCGGCGCGAGCGCGGCACCTTTGTCGACGTACTCCTGCATGTACTCGACCGACGTCTGCACCGGACCGAACGCCGTGCCCATGGCTACGCCGGTATTCGTGACGGGCGCGGCGCCACAATCGTCGATGGCCAGCTTCGCCGCGGCAACGCCGAGACGTGAGAGGACGTTCATCCGCCGCATCTTCATCGGATGGATGAAATCGCGCGGCTTGAAATCGCGCACGAGCGCCGCTTTGTGCGCGGAAAGCTCGCTCGTGTCGAATCGATCGATCGTCGCGATGGCGGTCTGGCCGCTCGCCAGGAGGGCGCGGAATGCGTCGACGCCGATCGCGACGCCGATTGCATGAGGCGCGATCACGCCGATGCCTGTGATGGGGACGCGGGACATCATCAGCTCTCAGCTCGCAGCTGGCAGCTCGCAGCACTCAGCTTTCAGGGTTCCGCTCATTGGGAGGTGAATCGTACCAGCCGCTCCTGCGAGCTGAGAGCTGTGTAGCTGCGAGCTCATACGCGCCGGAACAACAGACTCACGTTACTGCCGCCGAATCCGAACGTATTCGACAGAACGTTCGTCATCGTCATCGCGCGCGGAGTGAGCGGAATGTAGTCGAGCGTGCAATCGGCGGCGGTCTCGTGCAGGCGCAGCGTCGGCGGTGCGATCTGATGCTGCAGCGCCAGCACGGTTACGACGGCTTCGATTGCGCCCGATGCGCCGAGGGTGTGACCGAAGTAGGACTTGCTCGACGAGACCGGAACGTCCGCCCCGACCGCGGAGAGAATCGCCTGCGTTTCCGCGGAGTCGTTGAGGAGCGTGCCCGTGCCGTGCGCGTTCACGTAGTCGACGGACGCGATCCCACCTTCACCGAGCGCGCCGCGCATCGCGGCGTTCGCGCCGCGGCCATCCTCGACCGGCGCGGTCGGATGATGCGCGTCGCACGACGCGCCGTAGCCCGAGAGCTCGGCGAGGATCGTCGCGCCGCGCGCGATCGCGTCGTCCCATCGCTCCAGCACGAGATAGCCCGCGCCTTCGCCGAGCGTGATGCCTTTCCGAGTCGCGCCGAACGGAGTGCAAGGCTCGGGATCGACGGCCTGCAGCACGTTGAAGCCGCTGTAAGTCAGGCGACAAAGCGCATCGCTTCCGCCGCAGATCGCGACGTCAGCGTGATGCGAGCGCAGATAGTCCGCGGCCATGCCGATCGCCGCGCCCGCGGACGCGCAGGCCGTGGCGTTCGAGAGAACGCCGCCGCCGAGATCGAACGCCGCTGCAACCGCGTCCGAGGGACCTGAGGTCGGCTGCTGCAACACACGCGACGCCGGTGCGCGACGACGTCCGCGCGCGATGCGTCGCACGAAATAGTCCTCACCTTCGAGCAGGCCGCCGGTCGACGTTCCGGTCGAAACGATGGCCCGATCGCGGGGAACATCGCCAGCCTGCGCGAGCGCTTCCTTCGCCGCGACGACCGCCAGCAGATCCGTACGCGAGAGTCGTTTCCCTTTCGGCAGCTCGCCTTCCACTTCCGCGGCGATGTCCGTCGGAAACGTCTCGCCCGGAAATCGCGTCAGCTTGCCGATCCCCGCGCGCGCCTCGACGAGCGATTGCCACACTTCGTCCTTGTTGCGGCCGATCGAGCAGATGATCCCCACGCCGGTGACGGCGATGCGTGTCGCGAGGTCAGGCTTGCGCATCGCAATCCTTGTCATCCCGAGCGTCGAGCGAGGGACCTGGGTGTGCGGGCGGCGCGTAACGCGAACCTCGAGCCACCCATCCCCCAGGTCCCTCGCTCGACGCTCGGGATGACATGTTTTGTTTCATCGCGCGTCCCCAGCGAGATAAAACCGCCCGCGCACAACTTCGACTCCGTCGATGGTTCCCGTCCCGCTGAATCGGAACGTCCCGCTGAACTCGGCTTCAAGCGTGACGACGCAGGTCATGACATCCCCCGCGCGAATCTCGCGCAGGACTTCGCAGCGATCGATCCCGGTCAGGAATCCACGCTCTTTCAGCACGAGCCCTCCCGCGAACTGCGCCATCGCCTCGACGGCCATCACGCCGCTCGGCGCGAGATCGTTGGCCGTGCAGAGGTAGATCCCTTCCACCGTCTTCTCATTGATCCGGCGCACCGCACTCGCGGCACGAAAGGGAATCTGATGAGGGAGCGCTGCGAGCCAGGACATGATTGGTGATCGGTTGTCCGTTGTCGGTTGTCTGTGAGTCCCAGACAACGGACAACCGACAACATGACAACTACGCTTGCGGTCTTTCTTCTCCCAGCTTCGATCCGACAAAGTCAGCGAGGGTGGAGATAGAGCGGAAGGAATCGCGTGCGGAGCTTTCGTTCTTCACTTTGATTCCGAACTCGCTCTCGAGCATGACCACGATCTCCAGCGCGTCGATGGAGTCGAGTCCGAGGCCGCCGGCGAAGAGAGGATCGTCGTCGGGGATGTCGTCCGGGGTCATGTCTTCAAATTTCAATCGTTCGATGAGGAGCTCTTTGAGCTTTCGTTTGAGGTCCATTGCGTTTCAAGTTTATCTGCGTTCTGCGATCCGCGTTCTGATTCTCGGATGCTATTCTCCTGACGGTCCCTATGCTCGATACCTTTCTCTCCCTCGTGAAGGCTGCACCGGACGCGGCCGCGATGATCGACGGCGACAGTGGCGCGATCACGACACGTCAGGCACTTCTGACCTGCGCCGAGGAGCATGCCGCACGATTGTCGGCCTCGGGACTCCGCGAAGGGGATCTCTACACGCTGCAGCTCCCGAACTCGGTCGACTTCGTGGCGGCGTTTCTCGCGGCGTTGCAGTTGAAGCTCGTCGCGGTACCGATCGATCGCGATGCACCGGAGAGCGAGGTCGCGGCGATCCGCGGACACTTTGGCAAACCAACAGAGTTGCCGCGCGAAACGCGACTCATCAAGTTGACGTCGGGCTCGACGGGATTGCCGAAGGGCATCGCCACGACCGAGGCGAATCTGATCGCCGATTGCCGCAACATCTGCTCATCGATGGGCATCCATGCTGACGACATCAACCTCGGCGCGATCCCCTTCTCGCACTCCTACGGCTTCTCGAATCTCGTCACGCCTCTGATCCTGCAAGGGACGGCGGTCGTCTACTCGAACGACTACCTCCCGCAATCGCTGCTCGAGCTCGCGAATCGGCATCGCTGCACGGTCGCGCCGCTGATCCCGATGGTCTTCGCCCATCTCACTTCCACCGCGCACGGCGAGTTCGAGACCGTGCGCACGTTCATCTCCGCCGGCGCGCCGCTTCCGCCATCGACGTCACGCCGCTTTCGCGAGCGCTTCGCAATCGACATTCACTCGTTCTATGGCTGCAGCGAGTGCGGCGGCATTACGTACGACCGCCGCGGCGGTGCGGTCGAGCGCGGCACCGTCGGCACGCCGCTCGATGGTGTCTCGCTCGACGCGAGTGCGACGCGCCTGTCCGTGCGCAGCGAGTCCGTCGCCGCGGGCTATCTCCTCGATGCCGCGACGTTTCATGCGATCGAGCGCGTCTTCGTCACCGACGATCTAGCCGAGATCCGCGACGCGGAGATCGCGCTCACCGGCCGCGCGGGAGATCTGATCAATACCGCCGGCAAGAAGGTGAACCCGCGCGAAGTCGAGGCGGTGCTGCTGCAGATCGAAGGCGTGCGCGAGGCCAAGGTCTACGGCGAGCCCGCCGGCGCGCGCGGCGAAGTCGTCGCCGCCGCGGTCGTGGCCACGCCCGACGTCACGCGCGAACAGGTCCGAGCGTTCTGCCGCGAACGCCTCTCTCTGCACAAAGTGCCCCGCATCGTGAAGATCATCGACGCCATGCCGGTCGACGAGCGCGGCAAGATCCGCCGCGCAGCGTTAGCGGCACTGTAACGCCTGCGGCGGTGATCGGTTGTCCGTTGTCGGTTGTCTGGGAGCGATCGCCAAGCGACACTGCGCGAGACAACTGACAACCGATCACCGACAACTACTCTTTACCTGTCGTAGCGCGCGAAGCTCGTGACGTTCGAGATCGAGTCGACGATCGCCACGGACACGCGGGCCGCGTCGCGGTTCATGAGGAAGTCGAGGGAGTAGGTGTAGTTCGTTCCCTTCGAGCTTTCTTTCTGATCCGCGGCGACGCCGACTCTCTGCGTGCGATGCACGACTGGCGAAAGGGCGCCGCCGGCGTCGGCGACGACGACGAAGACGTCGAAGCCGCCTTCGAGACCGCCGCCGTTCTGTTCGAGCAGCGTCAGCGAATCGATCGGTACGTGGATCTTCACCGGGATGCGGATCTTTCCCTTCGCCGTTTCAACCGCTTCTTCCGTCGTGACCAGGACCTTGAGGTCGTTGCCGCGCGGCTTGCTGAGCAGGTTGGCGATGACGCGGTCCGACATCTCCTGGTCCAGCGACTTCTGCACGAAGGTGCGGCGCGTGCGCACGATGTAGCGGCCGCCCTTCTTGAGCTTGACCTGAATCGTCCGCTCGCCTTCGCCGGCCGCGGGCCGATAGCCGAGCGAATAGTAGGAATCGAGATCGCGGCGGATGCCGTCGAAGAGGCCCTGGTGCTTCGACGCCGTCACCGAGGCGAGACCGCCGGTCAGCTCGGCGAGAGATTTCAGTCCCGCTTCTGCATTGGAGCGGCTCTGCATCGCCACGGTGTTCGAGATCGCGCGGCTGCGATCCGCGCCGGCAGAGACGCCGCCGTCCAGCGCGCCGGCGTGAATGGTGTAGAGCGTGACGCCATTCGCATTGGCAGCTGAGCCGATCGACTCGATGACCTTCTCCGCGCTGAACTCGCGCGCGTTGACCATCGCCGAACCGCGCATCTTCGTCATGCCCGGCATCGGCGCCGGTGGTGCCGAGGGCTGCGCCGCGCCCCCACGGATCTCCGGCGGATTCTTCAGACGGACCTGAATCTCGTCGCGCGAGGAAACCTCCTCGCCGAGGCGATCGATGTACTCGAACATCTCCGCGCCCGGTTGCATCGGAAAACCTTCGCTGGCGAGGACCAGGACCTTCTTCCCTTCCAGCCCGGCCAGATTCGTCATGAGCGTCGTCACGGCCTTGGCCGACTGCTGCACGTCATTGAGCACGGTCTGCGCGTAGGCCTTGGCCAGCCAGACGCGCTGGTCGCTGTTGCCGGAGGCGTGGATGTCCTGCTGCGCGATGGCGGCTTCGTTGAAGCGCGTCTCGCCGGAGGCGGATTCCGTAGCCAGACGATCGAGCGCCGCCGCGATCTGAGTGCGATCGTCGGTGAAGGTCAGAGGAATGTGCAGCATCCGATTGAATGTCGCCACCATGACTTCGTCGTGGGGCCGCATCGAATCGTTCACGAACGACTTCATCTCCGCGATCAGACGATTGCGCTGCGATCCGGTGAGCGTGAGGTTGTCGATGTAGAAGACGACGCGGCGCGGCGGCGGCGCGGGACTGTCGACCGGCGCCACGACTCCCGGCACCGGCGGCGCGGCGGGAACGAGCGAAGCGGTCGCATCAGGCCGGGCCTCGAAGAAGTTCACGATCGGCTGCGGAATCTTGTTCTCGACGATCTCGAAATCGTCGCGCGTCAGGCCGCTGATCGGATTGCCCGCCCGGTCCGTGACGAAGACGTCGACGTTCGCCACGCGCACTTCGATCTTCTCGGAGAGCTTCGGGATCGCGGGAGATTCCTGCTGCGCAATACCGGCGAACGGAATCGCCACGACGAGAACGAAGCAGACGAACTGCGCACGGAAGCGAAGCATGGACGATCCTCCGGAAGGTGAGGTCACAGCGTACGCGAATGGAGCGCAGGCTGCCAGCCTGCCGGTCCGCCTGCATCCTGCCGGCCGCCTGGAAGGCGGAGGACCGGCAGGCTAGGAAGCCTGCGCTCCACGAGCCTGCGTTTCGTTTCCTACGGCGCGTCTTGCTCGGGAAGCGGTGCCGGCGTCGCGGCGTCGACGTTCGCGATCTTCCTCTTCCGCTTGAACAGCAATCGGATCATTCCGAGCTCGGCGAACATCCAGAGCTTCACGCCGCGCATCGCCATGCGCATCGGTGCAAAACCCAGATCGAAGTAGGCCTTGATGCGGCGTCCGTCGTTGAGCTTTCCGCTCTCGCCCGCCGCGCGGCGCGCTTCGGCGATCGTTTTGAAGCGGGCGTTGTAGATCCGCATCATGTGGTAGCTGAGAAAGGCCGGCTTCGGTCCGAGGACCGGCATCCAGTGGAACTTCTTCAGGAAGCGATACGCCGGGATGACCACGAAGATGTAGTACTGCGCGGTGTCGATGAGCATCGCCGCGCTGAGGAGATCCGACTCTCCCATGTAGTAGTACTTGTCCTGGTACGCGGCGCGGAAGAAGCGCCAGTACGAGCGCACGAAGGTTTCGTTGTGCTCGGCGATCGCGGCGTCGAGGTGCTCGACGCTTTCGCCGTTCTCCCGCATCGCGTCTTTCCGGATCATCTCGAACGTCGCCTCGGCGGTGAACGACGCGTGGTCGAGTCCCGGCGAGTAATAGGGATCGAGAAACGCCGCCGCATCGCCGAGGAGCGCCCAGCCGCGGCCCATGTACTGCTTCGTCGCGTACGGCAGATGCGAATAGAAGCGCAGGTCTTCGAGGCGCGGCTCGGCGCCATCGAGAAGCTCGGCCAGCGACGGAATCGCTTTCAGGAACGCGATGAAGTCGTCGCCGCGATTGTGGCTGCGATGCAGATCGACGAGACGCTTGTCGAACACGACGCCGATGCTGGTCTCGCCGTTGCCGAGAGGAATGACCCAGATCCAGTAGCCGTAGCCGGTGTAGTGATTCGTCCCGAGACGGCGCGAGCCGACGTTGCCGCCGGCGATGCCGAGGCGCACCGCGAGATCGTCGATGTTGCGCACGTTCTTCCAGCGGCACCAGATCGCCGCGGTCGGATGCTCATCGTTGCGCTCGATGATCCCGAGGCGGCGGCCGAGGAATGTCACCTTGCCGGTGGCATCGAGCAGCCAGCGGCAGCGGATCTCGCGATCGTCGTCGAGGATCACGCGCGAATCGAAATCGCCGACGACGACATCGCGCGCTTTCGCCGGACGCAGCAACTCGGCGCCTTCGCTCACCGCCGTGGCGAGCAGATGCTCGTCGAGCGCATCGCGGCGAAGCTGAAACGCGGGAACGACGCTGCGGATGAAGCCACCGGTCTCGCTGGCGTTCGCGTGTCCGGTGACCTTCGCATTCGAGAACCAGTAGCGCAAACCTTCCTTCGGCAACTGCTCGCGCTCGAGGTGATGCCACATCGCCAGGCGGCGCGTGAGGAACATCGCCGACATCTCGGTCGTCGCTTCGCCGACCTTTTCGTCGAAGGCTTCCGCCTTCTCCACGATGAGCACGCGCAGGTGCGGCATCTCGCGCCGCAGGAGAATCGCCGTCGATGCGCCGCTGAAAGCGCCACCGAGGATGACGACGTCGTACTGATCTTGCATGCTAGGATTCGCGCCCTTCATGGAAACCTTACGACACTGGTTTCATTTCATCACGGATGTCCGCGGCCTCGTGCAGGCCGGGGGCTACATCGCATTGTCGGTCATCGTCTTCATTGAGACCGGACTGATGGTCGGATTCTTTCTCCCCGGCGACTCGCTGCTCGTCACTGCCGGACTCTTCGCCGCGAAAGGCGACCTCAACATCTTCTATCTCATCGGCCTGCTGTCGTTCTGCGCTATCGCCGGCGACGCCACCGGCTACTACATCGGCTGGAAGCTCGGCCCGGCGCTCTTTCGAAAAGAAGACTCGCTGCTGTTCAAGAAGAAGCACCTCATGGCTACGCACGACTTCTACAAGAAGCACGGCGGCAAGACGATCATCATCGCCCGCTTCGTCCCGGTCATCCGCACCTTCGCGCCGGTCGTCGCCGGAATGGCGAACATGTCGTACCGCCGCTTCGCGCTCTTCAACATCGTCGGCGGCATCAGCTGGGTCGTCTCGATGACGATGATCGGCTACCTGCTGGTGACGATCTTCCCGGCGACGGAGCATCACATCGAGAAGGTGATCATCATCGTGATCGTCCTCTCGCTGCTGCCGGGCGTGATCGAGTGGATGCGCGCGCGCAAACGCGCGGCGTAGTGCTCACGCCGAGAACGTGTGCCGCCGCCGGTACTCCGCCGGCGTGATGCCGAGGTGGCGGCGGAAGGCGCGGGTGAGATGGGCGTGGTCGTAGAAGCCGCTGCGGGCGGCAATCTCGGAGAGGGTGTAGGTCGTGTCGCGGATGAGACGGATCGCTCCTTCGATCTTCTCTTCGAGCTCCGGCTCGCGACCTCCTTCGCGCACGCGGCGTGCGGAGGCGAGCACGGCCAGCGCCGCGGCTTCGAGCGCCAGCGGCATGCCGCGGTCGCTGAGGCGCGCTTCGCTGACGAGTCGTGAGAGCGCGCCTTCCAGTAGCTCGGAGCGGATCACCGTCACCGGCGCGTCGAACACCGCGCGCGCGAAGTGTGCAGCGCTGACGGTGCAGCGGAAGATGCGTGCCGGGCGCTTCACGATCACGTTGCAATGCGTGATGCCCGCGGTGACGAAGACGACGTCGCCTTTGCGGAAATGGTGCTGCTCTTCCTCGAAGGTCATGTCCACTTCGCCGCACAGGACGACCACGAGCTCGGGCCGGTCGTGGAAGTAGGGCGCGACGATCGTGCCGCGCTCGTAGAGGATCTCGTAGACCCAGATCGCGCCCGTGGCGTCGTTGCGCGATACCAGCTTGTAGGTCTTCATATGGAAGGGCGCTTCGCTACAGTTCGGTAACGTTCACGCGGACGGAGAGCCATCCATCGGTCGCCGGGAGCATAGTCGCCGGCATGAAGAACGCGCGGCGCTCCGAGTCGCTTCTGCTTTTCGACGTGAAGCAGGCGCGCGGCGAGCTGCCCAGCCATTCGCACAGCCACGCGCGAATCGCGCTCACGCTCGAAGGAAACGTCATCGAGCACTCCGCCGGACGCGTCGACGCGTTTCGGAAAGGCGACGTGGTTTTCTGGCGCGAGGGCGCGACGCATCGCGACATCTTCATGCGTCGCACGCGCTCGTTGCAGGTCGAGCTCTCGCACGACATCTATCGCCACGTCGCCGACTACTTCCCGCCCTCTCCTTCTCCCATCGCCAGCGATCGCTTCGAAGGCGCGGCGCAACGGCTTCTCCGCGAAGCGGAACGGCGCGATGACGCTTCGCCGATGGCGGTGCAGGCCGCGGTCTACGAGATGCTCGCGCGCGCCATGCGCCTCGTCTGCGGCGCGAGTCCGGTGAGCTTCGCGGTCAATCAGGCCATCCGCTTCGCTCGGGAGCACTACGCCGATCCGCTCACCCTCGGCGAGCTCGCCGGTGCTGCCAACGTCTCGGTGCGGCGACTGCACGAGCGTTTCACCGCGGAGCTGCGGCAGACGCCGATGGATTACCTGCGCGATCTGCGCCTGGCGCGCGCGGAGACGCTGCTGCGCGAATCCACCCTCTCGTCCTCGGAGATCGCCGAATCGTGCGGCTTCTATGACCACGCGCATTTCTGCAGGCTCTTCAAACGAAAGACCGGCCTCACGCCGAGTGCCTTCCGGCGAAAAGAATAGCCGGACGCACCCGGGCATCGGGCACGTCCGGTGGCGGCCGGTCGGATCGTTCGATTACTTGCGGGTTTTCTCCAGATGCGCGTCGGCAACGACGGCTGGAGTTTCGATTTTCTTCTCGGCCACGGCGACCTGCGCCTCCGTGCCGTGCGTGACTTCGACCGAGGCGATGCTGAACTCGCCCGCCAGCGATTCGGTGAGCGCGCCGCCGCAGGGAGCTCCGCAGATGAAGCCGTCGATCGTGGGCTTACAGCGCGCACCGCCACCCCACGTGCAGCCACCAACACCGTCGCAGATGACGCAGGCGAACATCGGTTGCGCGGCGACGACGAGCAGAGTCAAGACGAGAATGAAGCGAGCCATTCGTTTCATGAAATCCTCCTTATGATTTGTTTTCCGACCACCCGCCGTAAGGCGTGCAGATGAATGTCAGGCGTTGAAAATCAGCGTCGCGCGAAGCGCACCGTAATGCGGTTCTCGCCGACCTTCGCGTAGAACTGGATCGGCGGTTCGAGCGCATCTGCCGTCTCGAGGAGCGCGGCGACTTCGTCGAGGCTTCGATACGGCCAGAATTCGTAGAAGCCGGGCGGGACGCGCGGCAATCGCGCCATGCCATCGCCGTCGGTGTAGAGCACTCCCACTTCGCGCGCGACGACGGACGGGACGATCTCGCCGTTGTAGCGCATGAGGAACGCAACCTCGGGCATTGCGGTGCCGTCGGTGCGTTTGGCGACGAGATCGATGGCCGCGGTCACCGAGGGGAGCGTGATGCGAATCCGTCCCTTTTCCGATGCGAGAGGATCGGACGCGATGCGATACCGCGCGAGCACACCATCGTGCGGCAGAACGTAAAGCGTGCAACCTCCGCCGCGCGGCACGTCGATCGCGACGTCGCCTTTCGCTCCCGTCTTCGCCTCGGAACGAATCTCTTCGCCCACGACGCACAAGACTCTCGCATCGCTCTGCGGAACGTCGTGATGATCGACGACCTCGACGATGCGCCGCATACCGTCGTCGAGGACGACGTTCACGTCGCGCTCTTCGTCGTAGGCGCTGAGCTCCAGTTCGATCGTCTTCGGCCGCAACAATCCCTCGGCGGTCACGACGCGCAGGATCTGTTTTCCCGGCTGCACGCCGATATACGTGAACTCGCCGTCCGCATCCGTCGTGATGCGCCGGTTCGTGTGCCGCGCACCCTTCGTCTCGAGTACGAGAACGACTTCGCTGACCGGCGCACCATCCGCCGTCGTGACGCGACCCGTGATCCGCCGATCGGGGACTTCGAAGTCGACGCGGGGCGCGAGTCCCTCGGGAATGGTGAGCGCGCCGACGGACTGGCCGTCGAGGACGACGTTGTAGTCGCCGCGCCGCCAGACGACGCTCTGGTATCTGCCGTCCGGGCCGGTCGTAAGTCTCGTGCGCCACGATTCGGCCTCGCTGTCGAGCGTGATCTCGCGATTCGCGAGCGCGTGTCCACCGTATGTGAACGTGCCGAAGACGAATCCCGAGGGAATCTCGATCCGAAAACGGGTCCCCTTCGCGTTGACGAAGGTCATCACGCTCATCACCTTCAACGGCGCATCGCCTTCGACGAGCAATTCGTGCGAACCTTCGCTCAGATCGTCGAAGACGACCGCGTTCTCTGTCGGTTTCGCGGTCTTCACCGTTGGATGATTTGCGACGCGAACGGTGAGCGGTCCCTTCTCCGCGCCGCGATCGAATTCGATGCGCAGCTTCGCTCCATGAGCATGCGTCGCGGCAACGATCAACAACGCGAGCCCAAGACATCGACTGTAGCTGTGCATGGCGGCAATGTCGGTTGCTGCGCGCGATCAAGCTTGGACGTAAAAGCGCGAATTGGACGAGCCGGCGAGAAACAGCGAGAGTTCGGTTTCACGCGGAGACGCGGAGGCCGCGGAGATGAAGCAATCGTTTTTCTCCGCGACTCCGCGTCTCCGCGTGAGCTCCCCCGTCGCAGCTACTTCTTCAGCGCAGCGATGGCCTGCTCGGCCTGCCAGAGATGGCGGCGCTCGTGCGCGACAAGGATGTGAAACGCGGAGTAGACGTTGTAGCGAATGCGCTTGTCGAACGGCGAGATCACTTTCATCCGATTCAGATCGAGACCGTTCGTTTCCTGCAGAAGCTCGGCGAGCTTGGCCTGCAACGTCGCGAACTCGCCAAAGGCCTCGGCTTTCGCGCGGATTGCTTTCGGCACGAACGGCACGCTCGTCTTCACGCGCTGGCGGATCGGCGGCTCGAGGAACCACTTGAGAACGCGCCCGATGAGATCCATCTTAGGCGGACGTTTGCTCATCAGACCCTTCGCACGCGCGTTGTCGATCGCGGCGCGAAGCGGCGCCAGAAACAGTTCCGAGGAGATGCTGAGATGCGAGATGCACTCGGCCGCGGACCAACTCATCGGAGCGGGCCTCACGGTGAAGAGACGACCATCGGTCGTGCTGACCAGCGTCCAGGCACGCGCGGTGGCCTGGTTCAGCTCCTTCTCCAGCTGCTCGATGGCATCCACGAAGGGAAGTCTATCGCGTGCCTCGTCAGGCTCGTCGGATCAGCCGGAGAATGAGAATCAGCAGGACGGCGCCCACGAACGCGGTGATGATCGCGCCGATGAGACCACCGGCGGCGATTCCGAGCTTGCCGAAGAGCCAGCCGCCGATCAGCGCGCCGATGATGCCGACGATCATGTCGCCGATGACCCCGAAGCCGCCGCCGCGCATCACGCGACCAGCAAGCCAACCCGCGATCAGACCGATCAGCAGAAACCAAATGAGACTCGTGAGGGACATGGACACTCTCCTCTCAGCTTCTCGACGACAACTTGATTCGGAACTTCAGAATCGTAGCACCGGGCACGCCGTCTTTACGAATTCTTCTGATTCACGCGGAGACGCGGAGGGCGCGGAGAAAGAAGTTTTCTCTCCGCCTCTCCGCCTCTCCGCGTCTCCGCGTGAAATCTTTGGCGCGTCACACGACCCTGTTGCGGCCGCCGCGTTTTGCTTCGTACAGCGCGGCGTCGGCGCGGCCGACGAGGTCTTCGATGCCGGAGCCCTCGCGCGGCGGAACGCCCGAGGCGATGCCGATGCTGGCGGTGACGAGGCCGAGGGCCTCGACATTCTGGCGGAGCGTCTCGGCGATGAGGCGCGCGCTTTCGAGGTCGGTGTCGGGAAGCAGCACGGCGAACTCTTCGCCGCCGTAGCGCGCGACGAGGTCGGCGGCGCGATGGACGGAATCACGCAGCGCCTGCGCCACGCGGCGGAGACAATCATCGCCGGCCTGATGCCCCGCGGAATCGTTGAAGTTCTTGAAGTAATCGATGTCGAGAATGAGCAGCGCCAGCGGCGACCCTTTCCGCGTAGCGCGCCGCCATTCGGTCGCCAGCGTCTCGTCGAAATGCCGGCGATTCGAAACACCCGTGAGTCCATCCTGCGTGGAAATCCGATGCAACGTCTCGATCGCCCCGGCCAGATGCTCGTTGGCGTCTTCGAGCGCACGCGTCTTCAGTTCGAGAAGCCGCGTCGTTTCGGCCAGACGTCCATTCACGGCGGCCATGTGGATCGCGCCGGCCACCTGATCGGCGAAGGCCTCGAAGGCGAGCACGTTCGCCGGACCGAAGACGTCGACGGACGCGCTCTCCAGATTGATCACGCCGAGAACTTCGCCATGATGGCGGATCGGCACGACGAGCTCCGCCTTCACGCGCGGGTTGAGCCGGATGTACGACGGCTCGAGCGACACGTCGGGGATGAGCATCGTCTGTCCGCTCCGCACGCAGAGTCCGACGACGCCGCGCTCGATCGACCAGCGCTCGGCGTGCCCATCGCCGACGCTGCCGGCGTGCGCGGCATGAACGAGATCGCTGGCGTCCGCGTCGTGCATCACGATGGCTGTGAACTCGAGCGGAAACCGTTCCTGGATGTAGCTCACGACGCGTCCGAGCAGCTCGCTGAGATCCGTCGCTTCGAGCGCGGTGCGGGAAACCTCGCCCATCATTTCCATGAGTCGCGCGCGCTGCCGCAGCTCGGCGACCATCTGCGCGTTGGCGATCGCGCCGGAGATCTGATCGGCGACGATCTTCAGCAACGGAAGCTGTTCGTGGAACGCCGCCTTGCGCCGGCTCTCGAGGTTGAGCACGGCGACGGTGCGGCCGTGATGCAGCACCGGCACGCAGATCTCGGCTTGTGCGCCGGCCATCGTCTCGACGTAGTTGGGGAACGAGCGCACGTCATCGACGATCACCGGCTGGCCCGTCGCGGCGACGTGCCCGACGATTCCGCTGCCGAGCGGGCGCGTGTAGCCGACGCGGATCTCGGTGTCGAAGGCGCTGGTGACGGCGTCGCAGACGAAGGAGTCGCGCTCGTGATCGATCGTGACGAGGGCCACGAACTCCCAGTTGAACTTGCGCGCCAGCGTGTCGGTGATGCGCTGCAGCAGCGGACGCAATTCGACGTCGAGCGTCGCAATGCGCGCGACCTCGTTCAGAACCTCGAGTTGTGCGGTGCGCGGATCATCCATCCGGCAGCTCTCCGATGCGGTCGGGTGCAAGCTTACCCGTGAACCGTGCCGGCGGGGTCGAGGCGAACACTCCAGGTCTCGGCGATCGCGGTGAGCGCGCGCTGTTCCACCTCGGCGAAATGATGCGCCTCGCGGAAGCTCCACCCCGCCGCCCCGATGACCGATTGGTTGCGAACCAGAGGCACGATCGCGGCTGCCGCGGTGTGGTTCTGCGCGAAGATGGGCGCTGCGTTCGGATACACCGCCGCCGCATCACTCGTCGAATCGAGCCATACCGCGCGCCCGTTGCGAACGGAGTCGCAGATCGGATACTGCTGATCGAGGGCGAGCGGAAAGAACGCGTCGAGGTATCCCTCCGGATAGCCGAAGCTCACGACCGGCGCCATGGATGTGCCGGTGCGCCGAACGATGACGCCCGTCTTCGCGCCGGCGACGAGGGAGCGGCGGCAGAACTCCTCGGAATCCCGTTCTTCGCGAGGCGGACGTCCCGCGGCCGCACGCAGCGCGATCGTTGTGACGTCATCGAGATCGAAGGGCTTGCGCACGACGCGCGCATGCGGCCAGGCGCGCTCCACGAAGGTGAGCTGCTTTTCCGACGCCGCGGAAATGATCGTGCAGCGCCGCAACGCGTCGGGTTTCGTGGCGGCGAGCGCCTCGAGGATCTGCATGCCGCTCGCGCCGGTGAGCATGAGGTCGAAGAAGTAAGCGTCGTACTCGACGTGACGGATCAACTGCATCGCATCGGCGAAGCTGCCCGTGCAGTCGCACGAAAATCCCGCTCGCGTGAGCAGGACTTCGAGGAGACGGCGAGTGCCGTCATCGTTTTCGACGATGAGTGCGAGAGGCCTCATGGGATGGCGCGAGGATACGCCTTGCGGCCCCTGTCCGCCATTCGATTCTGACGTCCCTCTAAGGTGTGGCGATCCTGACTTCCACCCTTTGCCCGAGCTTCAGCGGCGTGGCCTCGGCGAAGGCGACTTTGACGAGCAGAACGCGCGTGTCGATCGGCTTCGAAGGATCCTGCGGATTCAGGCGACGATTCACGACGGAGTCGGGGATTTCTTCGATCGTTGCCTTCCAGGTCCGGTCGTAGCCCTCGGCGTTGACGCTCACGCCCGCGCCGAGTCGGACGCGCGCGGCGTCGAACTCGTCGACTTCGGCTTCGACGCGGCGCTTCGTGAGGTCGGCGACGGTCACGATCGGATCGCCCGACTCGATCGTTTCGCCGGCGTGCACGTGGCGCGTGATCACGACGCCGTCGATCGGCGCGGCGATGACGGTCTTCTCGACCAGCGCGGTCAGGCGCTGCACCTCCGCGGATGCCGACGAGCGTCGCGCGCGCGCGGCGTCGAGATCGCGCTCCGCCTTTTCCCAGGCCTGCTTCGAGCCGACGTCCTGCTGCCAGAGATTCTTCGCGCGCTCGACCTCGAGCTCGTAGAGGCGGATGTCGGCTTCCGCTTCGCCGACGCGAGCGCGCGCGACCGCGAGCGCGGCGCGCGTGTCGTCGGCCTTGATCACGGCGATGATCTGGCCTTTGCGCACGGTCTCTTTCTCGTCGACCGCAAGGCGTTCGATCGTGCCGGCAACGTCGCTGCCGACCGTGATCTCGGCGCCGGGATAGGTCACCACGCGACCTTCCGCGACGACGCGCTGCGCCTCGGCGTTCTTCGTCGCCGGCGACGGAACGAGCGGCGGTTTCGGGCGATTCGCGCTCACCTGAACGACGGTGGCGGCGAGAATGAGGATGCCGAGGATGGGATAAAGAATGCGGTTCATACGAGTGCTCCGTCCTGAATTTTTACGACTCGATCTGCGATGGTGCGCACTTTCGGATCGTGCGTGACGATCACCAGCGCGCGGTTTTCCTTCTTCGCGAGTGCTTTGAACATTTCGAGAACCTGCACGCCGACCGCGGAATCGAGATTGGCCGTCGGTTCATCGGCGAGCAGGATCGGCGCGTTGCCGGCGAGCGCGCGGGCGATGGCCACGCGCTGCTTCTGTCCTCCGCTCAGATCGCGCGGCAGAAAGTTCTGCCGATCGCCGAGGCCGACCGCTTCGATCACGCGCGCGGCTTCAGTGCGCGCCTCGCTTCCGCGAATGCCCTTCACGTTGAGCGCGTACTCGACGTTCTCGCCGGCGGTGAGCGAGGGAAAGAGATTGAATTGCTGAAACACGAAGCCGAGCGAGCGTTTGCGAATCGCGGCGAGATTCTTCTCGTCGACCGGTGCGCCATCGATGATGACTTCGCCACTCGACGGCGTGAGGATGCAGCCGAGAATCGAAAGGAACGTCGTCTTGCCGGAGCCGGACGGTCCTTCGAGCGACACGATCTCCCCGCGCTCCGCGGCAAAGTCGATGCCTTTGAGCACGGTGACCGTCTCACGGCCTTCGGAGAACGTCTTTTCGATGCGGCGGGTCTCGATGATGGACATGGATCAAACTCCTTTTTCTCTGTCATCCCGAGCGTTAGCGAGGGACCTGGGCGGGCGTGTGGCGCGCTACTCGTTCCGAAGCACGCACCTCGCGCCCCCGCCCACCCAGGTCCCTCGCTACGCTCGGGATGACATGGGTGTCACGTTCTAAACACCAGCGCGGGATCGATCGAGGCGACCTTGCGGAACGAGATCATCGCGGCGCTGAGGCAGAGCACGATCGCGCCGAGGAAGACGGCCGCGTAGAGCGTGGTCGGGATGATCAGTTTGAGATCGATCTTCGCCATCACCGGCGCGAGCGCGAACGCCTGCAGCGCGCCGAGCGCAAAGCCGGCGACGGCGGCGATCGTCGCTTGCTTGCCGAGGATGCGATAGATCTCGGCGTTTCCTCCGCCGATCGCCTTCACCGTTCCGAACTCGCGGATGTGCTCCATCGTCGAGGTGTAGAGCGTCTGCGCGACGACCACGATCCCGACGAGACAGCCGAGGAAGACCGTGATGTACATGTTCAGTCCGAGACCGGTCGAATCGATCCAGTACGAGCGCGAGCGCGTCGCCCATTCGGATTTGGTGAAGACGTCGTTGTAGGGAAGACGCCGGCGGATCTCCGCGCGCACCGCTTCCGCATCGGCGCCGGGCGCGAGCTTGACGAGGATGTATGTCGTGTTCCCGCGCAACTCTCCTTCGTTGAGACTCTGCGCGAGGCGGTAATCCATGAACGTCAGCGGCGTCGTCGTGAACGACTTCGCGTCGACGGTGCGGCCGATGATCTTCAGGCGACGGCCGAGGACCTCGCGGTAATCGTCGACCGCGAACGCGCCCCAGCGCTTCTTCGCCGAATCATCGAGCACCATGTACGGACCGCGGCGCAGATCGGCGAGATTTCCGTCGACCACGTTCTGCGGAAAGTTCCACTTCTCGAAGCTCTCGAGCGCGTAAACCTCCGTGCCTTCCACCGCGCCCGTCGGCAGGTTCACGTTCATGAACCAGACGATCAGATTGTCCGCGCGCTCGATGCCCGGGATCGAGCGCACGCGCTTGATGTACGTCTCCGGGAACGTGTGGGCGAAGTCGACGTTCGGCGTGTTGTGCGACGTGATCCAGAGATCGGCGTCGATCTGATCGATCGTCAGCGAAGCGTTGCTCATCAGGCCGAGAAAGAGACCGACCTGCACGAACACGAGCGTCACCGCGAAGGCCACGCCGGAAACGGTGATGAAGAAGCGGAGCTTGTCGTGAAGAAGAGACTTCGTTGCGAGATCGACGGCCATGGCTACTTCCTCTTCTTCGTAGTGCTCTTCGTCGTGCTTTTCGTCGTGCTTTTCACCATGGCGATCGTCTTCGCCGGCGCGCTCACGCCGGCGGTGACGCCATCCACGAGCACGTCGATCATCAGCTTGGCGCGCTCGCGGATCGGCCGCCAGTCGACCCAGTCGTCGTTGCACTTGGCGATCTCCAGCGAGACCACGCCGTGCACGCCGGACCAGATCACCTGCGACAGGAGGTCGACGTTCGTGGCGTCCGCGCGCAACCGCCCCTCGGCGAGAGCCTGTTCGACCGTGCTGTGAAGAAACGCGTACGAGTCTTCTTCCGGGTTCCCCTTGCGCAGTTTCGTTTCCTCGGTCACCGGCGGCTTCGGCGTCATGAACATGACCCGGTAGTGATTCGGGTTGTTGATCCCGAAGTCGACGTAAGCGTGGCCGGTGGCGCGCAGCCGCTCGATCGGATCGGCGATCGCCGCGATGGAAACGAACTCCTGCGCGATCGCGCGGAAGTCGGTGTCGCACAGCTCGGCAAGCAGCGCTTCCTTGTCGCGGAAGTGGAAGTAGATGGCGGTCGGGGAGTACTCGATCCGCTCGGCGATGCGCCGCATCGTCACCGACTCGACGCCTTCGCTGGCAAACAGCTCGCGTGCAGCATCGAGGATCCTCGTGCGGATTTCCTCGCGTTCTCGCTCTCGTCGTTCTTTCGGGCCCAAACGATCCTCCGTTACTTAACAGCGTTAAGTTAAGTTCGAACGTTCAGGATGTCAAGAGGGGTTATCGGTTATCAGTTGTCGGTTGTCGTGGGGAGTCGCCGGCGGGAAACGGAGCTCACGCTGGCTTGACGCGCAAGCTGAATATGTTCAATTACTTACGAGTGTTGATCCGGAAAGGGAGGCCCAACGACAACTGAGAACCGACAACCGACAACAGCTAGTCACTCAGTCTTTTCATCAGCTCATTGACCTGGTTGTAGACCGTCTGCACGGACTCTTCGACGGCGGAGGTCGTGTCGTCGGGGAGGCGTTCCTCGACGCGGATCATGTCGAGGATCTCGTCGGAAGCAAAGAGGATATCGGCTAGTTTGTCGAGCACACGCTCCGACATCGGGAGGTGGATTGCGCTTACGGAATCGAACTCGATCGCTGTCTCTTTGTAATTCACTCTGCTAAGGGAGTGATTTATGTCACGAAATCCCTACCCTCTGTGGAGGACTCCGTTGTGACATTTTGGTGAACGACACGCCAGCCAGCGGCCGACATTACGTCACTCGACAACAGACAACCGACAACCAACGTTCAGTTTCGCCGATCGTACGAAATCCCCTTCTCCACTTCGGCGATCGCCTGTTCGACGTGCTCGAGCGCGCGCGCGCGATGGCCGCCCTTGTCGGACGTGGCGCGATTCAGATCGACGCGCGCCTGGCGAAGATCGCGAAGGGCCGCTTGCATCTGCGGCTGCGCCGCGCTGAGCTGGCCGGCGATGAAGCCGACGGCGAGGACGAGGGTGAGCAGGGCGACCCGGATGACGGAACGACGCATGATGGATTCCTCCTTCGTACTGGCGATTCGACGATCGCGGATTCGATCAGTTTACGCCGCTGATATCCTGCACCGCCATGCACCGCATTCGACTCCCGATCCTTCTCGCCGCGCTCGCGATTCCGGTTTTCGCTCAGGTTCCCGCTCCGCTGAAGCAGCCGTTCGATGCATTCCGTGCCGCCGCGATTCGCGCGCATATCAAGTACCTCTCCAGCGATCTCCTCGAAGGCCGCGGGCCCGGCACGCGCGGCGACGCACTGGCGACCGGCTACATCGCCGCGCAACTCGAGGCCATGGGTCTCGCTCCGGCCGGCGACAACGGAACGTTCTTTCAGAAGGTCTCGCTCCTCGGCATTGCCATGAAGGCGGATCAATCGTCCGTCGGATTCGTGAAGCAGAACAGCGCCGCGGCCGATCCCAGTCCGCTCCGCTATCGCGATCAGTTCGTCGGCGGCAATCAGTCGCAGCTCGAGAACGTGTCGCTCGATTCCGACGTGATCTTCGTCGGCCATGGCGTGGTCGCGCCCGAATATCAATGGGACGACTACAAAGGCATCGACACGCGCGGCAAGACGCTGGTCATGCTCGTCGACGATCCGCCGGCGACGGAGAAGGAGCCCGATCTCTTCAAGGGCCGCGCGCGGACGTATTACGGACGCTGGACCTACAAATTCGAGATGGGCGCCGCGAAGGGCGCGCAGGCGGTGATCCTCATTCACACCGACACCTCGGCGGGTTACGGCTGGCAGGTCGTGCGCAATTCGTGGACCGGCGAACAGGCCTACGTGAAAAAGGCCGCGGGTCAGCCGGCGCTGTCGTTCGCCGGATGGATCACCGAGGACGTGGCGCGCGAGCTGTTTCACTACGCGGCCTTCGATCTCGATGCGCTCACGAAGATGGCGCACTCGCGCGACTTCAAGCCGGTCCCGCTCAACATCAAGCTTCGCGGAAACGTCGTCAGCTCGATTCGTGCGTTCGACACGGCAAACGTTGTCGCGAAGCTCGAGGGCAGCGATCCGAAATTGAAAGACGAAGCGGTGCTCTACAGCGCGCACCACGATCACCTCGGCATCGGCACTCCCGACGACGACGATCCGACCGACACGATCTACAACGGCGCCATCGACAACGCCAGCGGCTGCGCGACGATCCTCGAGATCGCGCGCGTCTGGAGCGAAACGCAACCGCGTCCCAAGCGCAGCATCCTCTTCGCGTTCGTCGCCGCCGAGGAGCAAGGGTTGCTCGGCTCGCAGTACTTCGGACAACATCCGGCCATCCCCGCCGGCAAGATCGGACTCGGCATCAACCTCGACGCGCTGAATCTGTTTGGCGAAACGAAGAGCGTGACGATGATCGGCATCGATCGGATGGACATCTTTCCGATGGCGCAGAAGGTGACGAAGGCGATGAACCTCACCATCGTTCCGGACCAGGCGCCGGAACAAGGTTCGTACTACCGCTCCGATCACTTCAGCATGGCCAAAGCAGGCATCCCTGCGTTCTCGATCAAGCAAGGCCTGGAGATCGTCGGAAAGCCAGACGACTACGGCCGCGAGCAGTCGAAAGAGTATCGCGAGAAGCACTATCACCAGGCCAGCGACGAGTTCGATCCCTCCTGGGACTTCAACTCCGCCGTGCAGGTCGGCCGTTTCGCCTTCTGGCTCGGCTGGGAAGTCGCGCAAGGCGCGAAGCTGCCGATGTGGCTGCCCGGCGAGGAGTTCTACCAAAAGACATTCGACGCGCGGCGGTAAGAAGGATTTCACGCGGAGACGCGAAGGACGCGGAGAAAAATCGCTGGCAACTTTCTCTCCGTGTCTCCGCGTCTCCGCGTGAAACCGATTGTCTGGCCTCATGCGACGAGTTGAAGCTGGCATCCGAACTGCCTGCACGCAACGCATGAGACACCTCGCCATTGCAGTGCTCGCCGTCGCTCTTGCCACTCCTGTTCTTGCGCAGCAACGCTTCTTCGATCTTTCCGCGAACGCCGTCTGGGTCGATCCGACGAATGAAGGCTCGTTCAAAGACCTCGCCGATCCCGCAACGATCGACTTCGATCCCAGCGTCGGCTACGGTGCGTCCGCGAACATCTTCTTCTCCGACCGCTTCTCCGTCGAGCTCGCGATCTCGCGCGTCAAGACGGACACCACCATTCGCCGCCGCGCCGTCTCCTCGCCGGGTGGCGAGCTCGAGATGATGCCCGTCACCGCCGTCGTCCAGTGGCACTTCGCACCGAACGGTTTCATCGACCCCTACATCGGCGCCGGCGCCGCCTACGTCCTCTTCGATGACGTGAAAGACAACGGCCTCAGCGGCCTCGATCAGATCGACCTCAAAGACGACGCCGGCCTCGCCGTCAACGCCGGCCTCGGCTTCAAACTCGGCAACCGCTTCGGCATCGTCCTCGACGGCAAGTACGTCCCACTCGAATCAAACGCCAAAGCCGTGGTTCTCGGCACGGGCGAGACGAGCGAGGGGAAGGTCGACATCAGCCCGATCATCGTGTCGGCGGGATTGTCGCTGCGGTTTTAGAAAGGCGGCTACCTGTACCGGTAATCGCGAGAACCGCGGGCGCAATCCCTCACCCATCAGAAAGGAGCGTCTTGCGTGTCCGGCCGCTCGATATCTCTTCGTCTGCCTAAACGTCAACGACGTCGCTCCATCGCAACGTTGTACCACTTAGCGCAGTTCGTAAACTGCTTGCGTGGCGCGCATGTACTCATACAAATATCGGCCATCCCGAATCTCGAAGACTGGCTGTGATGCGCTCATGTATTGATGGACGTAGTTCCCGCGGATTTCATACACGGGTTGCGATGCGCTCATGACCTTGTAGATGCAGGAGCCGCGCACTTCGAACTCCGCTTGGGAAGCGCTCATGTACTTGTGAATACGTTTGCCGTCATATTGATTCGACATCACCGTCTCCTGAAATACAGCGGGCGATCTGGCCGACTTTAAGCGTAGAGCAGCCGCCGACCCTTGGCTTCAGGAACGGGATCACCGTGCTCGCGAGCGCTCTCCATCCAGAGCGAGATCGCGTCCTGGGCGTTGGTCAGAGCTTCCGCGTGAGAATCGCCGTGGGCCATGCAGCCGGGAAGTTCAGGGACGTCGGCGATGAATGCCTGATCTTCGGAGCTCCAGAAAATGATGATCTCGTACCGGTTGGTCATTCGTCGTTTCCCGCCAGGTTGTACTTCAAGATCACAGCCCGGACTTGTTTGACTTGATACGGCTTGGCATTTCGCCCATCGCGTTGCAGATTGATCCGCTCTTCAATTCCCGACTTCCTGAACAGATGATGACTGCCTTTTGTTCGCTCGTCGAATCCGAATGAGAGAAGGAGTCCGCGAAGATCGTCGAAGTCGATGTTCGCTTCGGCGCGGCCACCGAGGACGTCCGCAATCAGCTTCTCGCGTCGCGTCACGAAGCGAGGTTACCACTCGGTCGCCTTCGTGAAGAGTCTCCCAAGCGACGTTCCGTCGAATCGTCATTGCGCTTTGAGCAACAACCACCCACCCGCCGTCGCCCACAACAGAAACGCGACATTGATCGCCATGAGCCGTCGGAAGAATCGCGGATCGCGATTCGATTCGCGGACGTAGATGCGCCAGCCGAGGAGGTTGGCGAGTGAGGCGATGATCGTTCCGCAGCCGCCGGCGTTCACGCCGTAGAGAAGCTCACGCCAGCCGCCCTGCGCGAAGGGGGTGAGCAGCACGGCCGCGGGAACGTTGGAGATGACCTGCGAGATCGCGATCGACGTGAAGTAGACGCTGGTGTGGAGCTCGAGGGCGAACGAGCGCATTCCTTCGACGACGATGAAGGCGAGGAAGAAGAGCGGGACGATCGAGAGATCGAAGGAGAAGAGCCGGCGTCGCAGCACGACGATTCCGGCGATCGCTGCTGCGATGGCCGCGGGCCAGGCGCTGAGCACGCGCGCGACTTCGAGCAGCACGAGGACGAAACAGATCGCACCGGCAAGGGCGGTGCGGCCGTTGCGCGGCGGTAGCGCGAGCGCGTTGCGGCGCATGGCGTGCGAAGGGCCGAGGAGGAATGCCGCGGCGAGGAGGCCCGCGGCGCACCAGGCGACGAAGGGGAACATCACGCGGATGAACGACCAGGCGTCCCATCCGCTGCGGTGATAGATGAAGAGGTTCTGCGGATTGCCGAGGGGCGTGAGGCAGCCGATGAGGTTCGAGGCGACAATCTGCAGGATGACCGCGTCCTCAATGTCGAAGTCGGACAATCGGCTGGCGATGACGGTGAAGGGGATGACCACGAACAGCGTGACGTCGTTTGTGACCAGCGCCGCCAGCGCACCGCTGAAGGCGATGACGGCGATGCCGAATGCGCGCGTCGTGCGAAAGCGGGCGACGCTCGCGCTGACGATGACGTCCAGATATCCCGAGGTGCGCAGGATCTCGACCGTCACGAGCAACGCGAACAGCACGAGAAGAAGATCGAGATCGATCGCCCGCCACGCGGCCAGCGGTGTCACGCGGCCGGTGAGAAGAAAGAGGAGGGCCAGCGCGCCGAAGCAGAATTCGAGAATGTATTTGCGCACGAGCCACCGGAGTCTAGCGTCGGTTGTCGGTGTTCAGTTGTCCGATGTCTGCGATGCGGCGACCCGAGGTTGCTGGTTGCTTGTTCTGGTTACTGAGGTCGCGCACTCCGACAAGCACCTCTTCAGTAAGTAGCAACCAGCAACAGAGTCTCGTCACGAGACAACCGACAACCGACAACCGCGACAACCGCTTCTCTGCTGGCGCAATCGAACCCGGAGGAGTACATTCACCTCGGAGTTTGCTGCCATGAATCGTTACGCGCTCGTCACGTCGGTTGCTCTTTCGGTCATCACACTTGCCGCCTCGGCTGAAACCGGCGCAAGGATCGCCCAGGTCTCGCCCGCGCTCGGACCCACGGGCGGCGGAACCGACGTCGTCATCGCCGGGAGCGGCTTTCTGACGCGCGTGCAGTGCCTCCTTCCCTGCCCGACCACCGTCACCTTCGATCAGACCACCGTGCCGTTGAAAGCGGAGTCGGACGCGCGAATCATGGCCGTCGCGCCGGCGCATGCGCCGGGCGTGGTCGACGTCACCGTGAGCGTCGCCGGGCAGCCGCCGGTCACGATGCCGAATGCGTTCACGTATTCGGCAGCAACCGAGGCGCGGTACGAGAAGCTGCTGCTCCCCGTTTACTTCGACGGATTCGTCAACGGCGCCTTCGGCTCGCGCTGGCAAACCGATCTCTGGATCCGCAACAACAGCCAGGAATCGATCGAGATCGGGCCGTGGGCCTGCCCGTCCGATCAGGTCTGCGCGTCGAGCTATCCATTGATCTATTCATTCCGCTCCGGACGCTCGTTGCGCAATCTGCCGCCGCTCGGCGAAGTGCCGGACGGCAATCCGAGCCGCCTGCTCTACGTCGATCGCGCGGGTGTCGGCGATGTCTCCTTCAGTCTCCGCTTCGCCGACGTCTCGCGCGCCACGCTCGACGGCGGCGTCGATCTTCCGGTGATCCGCGAACGGGAGATGCGCACCAGCGTTTCTCAGCTCTTCAACATCCCCCTCGGCACGTCGTTCCGGGCCATGCTGCGGATGTACGAGATCGACCAGCCCTCGTCCGCGTTTCGGGTGACGTTCTATCCGCAGAGCGAAGGCGAGGACGTTCCCATTCATTCGATGGAACTGACGGCGACGTCGCAGCAGAATGGCGAGTTCCGCTCGAAAGCCGGCTACGTGCAGATCGACGTCAGCGAGTTGCTGAAGCTCGAGAAGAACTGGCCCGACACCGTCCGCGTCGAGATCACGCCGCTGACGCCGGGCAGCCGCTACTGGGCGCTGGTCAGCCTCACGAACAACGCCACGCAGAATGTGACGCTCGTGACGCCGCAGTAGCAGGGTCGCGTCGGCCGGACCTCCATCACTCCGTAGATAATCCGGGCTTGCCCGAGGTATCTTGCGACATGTATAGTCCCGCCGATTTCCCTCGCTCCCACAACTGAATAGAGAACGTTTCAAACCTCAGGAGGCACCGTGCTCGAAAACCTCAGGAACGGTCTACGCCGTTCAATCTCCTTTATTGCGCTGTTTGCCGGCGCACTTCCCCTGCTCGCCGTGGCGCCCGCGCCTCAAGCGACGAAGCCGGCGCAGCCGCGCATGCTCGACGCGCGAGTCAATCTGAAAGGCTCGTACACGCACGCCAATGCCGCGCGGCCGGGCCAGGCAGCGGCCGGTCTCGAGCAGGCGCGCGTCAGCGTTCAGTCGATCGTGACCGCCGCGCAGCAGAAGAAGAAGGAGATGCCGGGCCTCGAGGTGAAGCTCGCCGGACAGACCGGCGGCGTGGACACCGTTCGCAACAAGCGCGGCGCGCTGACCGCGGCCTCCGGCCAGAGCAGCGAGAACATCGTGCGCTCGTTCCTCAGCGCGAACGCTTCGCTGTACGGCCTGTCCGCCGCGGACATCAGCGATCTCGTGGTGCTCGGCGACAGCAAGGGCGGCAAGAGCGGCCTGCGCATGCTTCGCATGGAACAGCAGATCGACGGACGGCCGGTGTTTCAGTCCGAGACGCGTTTCCTTCTCGATCGCACGGGCCGGCTGATCAGCAGCACGGGCCGCATCATTCCGCACGCGCGCAGCGCCGCGCCGAAGCCGGACGGCACTGACCTCAGCGCGGTGCAGGCCATCGTGAAGTTGCTGGCCGTGGAAGGAAGGACCGCCGATCCGGCGTCGTTCAGCTTCCCGCCGGCGAACAGCGGCGTCTGGACGTCCATCGCCGAAAACGACGACTATGTCGCCGGCACGGTCTACGCGCGGCCGGTTCTCTTCCCGCTCGGTCCGGGACAGCTCGTGCAGGCCTGGGCGCTGGTCGTCTTCACCGAAGGCGAGAACGATTGGTACGCCATCGTCGACGCCGCGACCGGCGATCTGCTCTGGCGCAAGAACATTCGCGCCTCGGTTTCCGCGCACGACGCGCGTTTCCGCGTCTTCGTGCAGGCCGACGGTGTGACCCCCGCGGACAGTCCCGCACCCGCTTCGCCGAACATCGTCACGAACGGCTCGGGTACGCAGTTCCCGTTCCTTCCTCTGACGATCGTCAGCATGCACACGGCGATGGACGCCGTGGCCAGCCCGAACGGCTGGATCGACGATTGCCCGGGCGGCATCTGCACGGCGAATGAGACGCAGACCCTCGGCAACAACACGTTGACCTGCCTCGATCGCGCTGGAGCTTCGAACGTCTGCGATACAGACGCGGCGAGCCAGCTCGACGGAAACGGCCGGCCGACCGGCAATCCCGATGCGAACACGCGCAACCGCGACTTCCTCGGAACCGCTCCGCGCGACTTCCAGACGAACTTCCTGCCGCCGCCGCAGACGACCGCGACCGATGCGGAAGTCGGCCAGACCGCGACCGGCGCCGGCAACGGCAGCTCGACCGGCCCGACGGACATCTTCCGCCGCGGTTCGGTGACGCAGCTTTTCTACATCACGAACTGGTACCACGACAAACTCTACGCGCTCGGCTTCGACGAGGCCTCGGGCAACTTCCAGAACACGAACTTCAGTGGCATGGGACTCGGCGGCGACCGCGTGCTCGGCGACGCCCAGGACGGCACCAGCACGAACAACGCGAACTTCGCGACGCCGCCGGACGGCGTCTCGGGCCGCATGCAGATGTATCGCTTCACCGGTCCGACGATCGACCGCGACGGCAGCCTCGATGCCGAGATCGTGATGCACGAGATCAGTCACGGCACGAGCAACCGTCTCGTCGGCAACGGCGCCGGCCTGAACTGGGATCCCGCCGCCGGCATGGGCGAGGGCTGGAGCGATTTCTACGCGCTCTCGCTGCTCAACAACACCAACGCTGATAATCCGAACGGCCACTACGCCAGCGGCGGCTACGCGACGTACAAGCTCAATGGCCTCGTCGGCTACACCGACAATTACCTCTACGGCATCCGCCGTTTCCCGTACACGACGGACAACAGCGTCAACCCGATGACCTGGGCGGACGTCGATGACTTCACCAACAGCCTGACCGGCGGCATTCCTCCGACGAACGGCATCCAGTTCAACAACAACGGCGGCATGGAGGTTCACAACTCCGGTGAGGTCTGGGCGCTGACGCTGTGGGAAGTCCGCAGCCGCATCATCGCCGACGCGGCCGGCGCCAACGGCGACGTGCCGACCGGCAACACCACGATGCTGCAGCTCGTCACCGACGGCCTGAAGATGACGCCGATCGATTCGAGCTTCACCGATGCGCGCGATGCGATCCTTGACGCCGATTGCGCGACCAACGCCTGCGCGAACGAAGATTCAGTCTGGGGCGGCTTCGCCGATCGCGGCCTCGGCTACGCGATCGAGCGCTCCGTTCAACGTGGTCTTCGGATACACGGCCGGCCACCTCGGCATTCACGAGTCGTTCAGCGTGCCGTACCTCGACGTCGTCGACGCAACGACGGATGTCGCCATCGACGACAGCGCCAGCAACAACAACGGCACCATCGATCCGGGCGAAGCGGTCCGTCTCAACGTGACGCTGACCAATCCGTGGCGCGCCGCGAGCAAGGCCGTGGCCTCCGCCACCGCGGTGCTCACGACGTCGACTCCGGGCGTCACGATCTACGACAACTCCGCCGCCTACGGCGCGATCGCGCCGCAGGGCACGACGGCCGGCACCGATACGTTCCTCATCTCGCTCGACACGACGGTCACTTGCGGCAGCGCGATCGACTTCACGCTGACCACGACATCGAGCCTCGGCGTCACGGCCACGACCTTCCGCCTCCGCGTCGGCAACGCCAACGGCACGGATCCCGTCGTGACGTACACCAAGGACACGACTCCCGACGCAGCCATCACCGATGGACGTCCTCTCGCCTCCGTCAAGGACACGTTGACGATCACCGACGACTTCGAGATCGCCGATCTCGACTTCCGGCTCGACAGCGTCACGCACACGTTCACCGGCGATCTCACCTTCATGCTCCGCTCGCCGGGCGGCATCGGCGTCGATTCGATCGCGGTCATCGGCGGTCTCATCGACGGTGGCTCGGGCGACAACATCACCAACATGGTCGCCGACGATGACGTCGCGTCGAACTCGACGAACGACATGGTTCAGCAGCCGCCGACTTCCGCTCCGTACACGAAGTCGTGGCTGCCGGTCTTCAACTCTCCGTGGACGACCATCGCCGGCTTCCCGCCGGAAGATCCGGTCGGCACGTTCTCGCGCTACGACGGTACGAGCACGCTCGGCACCTGGTCTGTCTCGGTTTCCGATCAGTTCGCCGTCGATACCGGCACGCTCAACTCCTGGTCGATGCTGGTGACCCCGGTCCACTTCGATTGCACGGCCTTCGCGCCATCGGCAGCCGTGACCGGCACGAAGACGGTCTCCGGCACGTTCCAGGTCGGTGGCACCGTGACCTACACGATCACGCTCACCAACAACGGCACGGACAACCAGGCTGATAACGCCGGCGCGGAGTACACGGATGTTCTGCCCTCCGGCCTGACGCTCGTCAGCGCAATTGCCACCAGCGGCACTCCGGGCGCGTCCGTCAACACGGTCATCTGGAACGGTTCGCTGGCACCTCTCGGCGGCAGCGTCACGATCACGATCACTGCGACCGTCAATGCCGGCACGCAGGGCACGATGATCAGCAACCAGGGCTCGATCGCATACGACGCCAACAACGACAACGTCAACGAAGCAAGCGCGTTGACGGACGATCCGGGCGTCGGCGGCGCAGCCGATCCGACGGTCTTCCTCGTCGCCAGCTCGAATGTCACCGGCACCAAGACGGTCAGCGGATCGTTCACGGTCGGCGGCCCGATCACGTACACGGTCACCCTCAGCAACAGCGGATCGGCCGCGTCTCCCGACAACGCCGGCAATGAGTTCACGGACGTCCTTCCGTCCGGCCTGACGCTCGTCAGCGCCAATGCCTCGTCAGGCACGGCGGTCGCGACGGTCGGCACGAACACCGTCACGTGGAACGGCAGCGTTCCCGCCAGCGGCAGCGTGACCATCACCATCAACGCCACGATCAACTCCGGCACCGGCGGCACGACGATCACGAATCAGGGCTCGTTCTCCTACGACGCCGATCTGAACGGTACGAACGAGTCGTCCGGCGTCACCGACGATCCGGGTACCGGCACCGCGGGCGACGGAACCGGCTTCGCCGTTGCCGGTCTCGCCAACGACGTCGTCACCAAGACCGTGAGCGGCCCGTTCACGACCGGCAGCGTCGTCACGTACACGATCGTGATCAACAACACCGGCAACTCGACGGCGGGCGACAACCCGGGCAACGAGCTGACCGACGTTCTCCCGGCGTCGCTGACGCTCACAGGCGCCAACGCCTCGAGCGGCGCGGCAGTCGCGACGATCGGCACGAACACCGTGACGTGGAACGGCAGCATCATCGCGGGAGGCAGTGTCACCATCACGATTACCGCGACCATCAATCCGGGTCACGAAGGCCAGACCATCAGCAACCAGGCCACGCACCTCTACGACACGGATTCGAACGGCACGAACGAAACGACGGCTCTCAGCGACGACCCGGGCACCGGCGCCGCGAACGATCCGACGTCCTTCGTCGTCGTCGCCCCGATCCCAACCGCATCCGAGCTCGGTCTGATCCTGCTCGCCCTCGCGCTCATCGCGATCGCGGCAACCAAGATCCGGCTCTCGTAAGCATCCGCAACATCGAAGTCGAAACGGCGGCCCGCAAGGGCCGCCGTTTTTGTTTCTAGGAGCGCGGTGGCAAAGCCACCGCGAGACCGATGCGGGCCGTAAAGGAGGGCGGGCTTATAGCCCGCCGACTCTGGGCGGGGCGTAGCGACGATCCGGGACCGTCTTCCCACCCAAAAGAACCGGCGGGCTATAAGCCCGCCCTCCTAGACTCTGCCCACGCGTGGCACTTCGGCGGCGCGCATGGCCATCATGGCGGCGCCTTCGACCGGGGGGCGTGCAGGCGGCGCGAGCGTGGCGCCCGGTGCGTCGCGGTGGATGCGGAGGCTCATCGGGTTGAGCAGGAGCTCGCCGGCGTGGAACGCGCCGCCGACGTACGCGACCGGGAAGGTGTCGTTCGTCATGTGCAGTCCTCGCGCGACGGCGAGCACGCACTCGGCAAGCTCGGATCCGCCGCGCGTCATGATCTCGCGGGCGACGTCGTCGCCGAGTTGCGCGGCTTCGATCACGAGCTTGCCATAACGCGCGATGTCGTCGGCGTGAGTCGTCGTCGCGTAAACGAACTGCGGGAGATCCTCGGCGCGGCAGAGGTTGTACTCCCCGCAAAGGAGCTCGGTCATGCGCGTGGCGAGTCCGCGGCCGTCGTGCGCGCGCACGATGGCCGAGAGTCCTTCGCGCGCGATCCAGAACCCGCTTCCCTCGTCGCCGAGGGTCGGACCCCAGCCGCCGGCGCGCGACTCTTGCCCGGACGCATTGCGGCCGAAAGCGACGGAGCCGGTGCCGGAGATGATGACGATGCCGGGCCCGAAGCCGACCGCACCGGTGAGCGCGACGCGCGCGTCGGTGTCGACGATGAAGTTGCCGCGAGGAAAGAAAACCATCAGCGAATCGATGACGCGCTGGCGGTGCGCCGGATGATCCGATCCGGCGATGCCGCAGTAGGCGTACTCGACTTCACGAATGGCGATGCCAGCCTCGACCAACGCGATGTTGACCGCGCGCTCGATGTTTCGCGTCGCCTCTTCGATTCCGACGCGAAGATGGTTCGAGCCGCCGGCGATTCCGCGCCCGCGGATCTTCTCGTTTTCGTCCACGACGAGCGCAGCCGTTTTCGACGCGCCGCCATCGACGCCAATGAAGTACGTCATGACGCGAACGCTACTGCAAAAGAGCTGCTTGAAAATAGTTGCTGGTTGCCGGTTGTCTGCGGTGCGCGATGTCTCGCGAGCTCTCGCTTCGGCCAACACTAAGAGTCTGCGCAGCAGAAACTCGAAAGCGAGAAGAATCCGGAACGACGCCTCGGATCACCCGCACGTGAGTCCAGCCTTGTGGCCCCAAGCGCTGCCGGCCGTGCCGGCTACTGCATACTTCGCCTCATGGACGAACCGACCCATCACGTACCGCCCACGCAGCGCGAAGATCTCGAAGACCGCAAGCTGCTCGATCGTCCGAGCCGCGCGGAGACACTGCAGAGCGATTCATGGCGCGTGCTGCGGATCACGAGCGAGTTCGTGGCCGGCTTCGATCATCTGGCCGACGTTTATCCGGCGGTCTCGATCTTCGGATCCGCGCGCACCGCGCTTTCGGATCATTACTACAACGACGCCGTCCGCACCGCGGAGCTCCTCGGCCGCGCCGGCTTCGCCGTGATCACCGGCGGCGGACCGGGCATCATGGAGGCCGCGAATCGCGGTGCGCGGCAGGCCGGCGCGTTGTCGATCGGCTGCAACATCCAGCTTCCGTTCGAACAAGAATTGAACCTCTTCGTCGACAAGGCGATGGCCTTCCGCTACTTCTTCGTCCGCAAGACGATGTTCATCAAGTACTCCGAGGCATTCATCACGTTTCCCGGAGGCTTCGGCACGCTCGATGAGCTTTTCGGCGCGCTGACGTTGATCCAAACAAAAAAAATCTCCGACTTTCCGGTGATTCTCTACGGCACCGAGTACTGGGCCGGGCTGCTGGATTGGATGCGCAACAAGGTGCTCGCGGCGAACAACATCGGCCAGGAGGACGTCGACAGCATTCATGTCGTCGACGAGCCCGAGCGTGTGCGCGACATCGTCGTCGAGTATCACCAGAAGGCCGAGCGCGGAGGCAAATGATGGCACTCCGCTCGCAGTTCAATCCTTCCGAAAGGAAGGTCGATGAGAATCCAGGAAACGGATCGGATCTTGAAAGAATCGCGCGTCGCGCGCCATGCCGCCCATCAACACGAGGATGAAGGAAGCAGCATGATGTCGCGCGCGTGGAGGATGGTCTCGAGCCTCCCCACGAAGGTGACGGGGTTGTTCAGGAAGCACTAACCAAGAAGTCGTGCGTTGTCGGTCGTTCGGGAGCGGCGGCAAACACAAGTTTTCGGACAGCCGATCAGTACCGAGGCTCATAGGCACACAGGCTCATAGCATTCCCTGTGAGCCCGTGAGTCTCTGCGCCTGTGAGCCAAAACTCACCCCGCACTCTCCTCCTCCATCATCACCGTCGCCGGCATCTTCGTTTCCACCATCACCCAGCGAACGCGGAAGCGTTCCGCTTCGAGCACGCGGATCGAGAGATCGCCGAGCTCGACGTGATCGCCGGGCGCGACTTCGCGTCCGAGGCGCGCGGCGACGTAGCCGCCGACCGTCTCTTCCTCGGGCTCGCCGAGATCGATCTTCAGACGATCGGCGAGATCCTCGATGAGATAGTCGCCGCGCACGCGGTAGCGGCCATTGCCGAGCGGCTCGATCTCCGGACGTTCGCGGTCGAACTCATCCTGAATCTGGCCGAAGAGCTCTTCGGTGATGTTCTCCAGCGAGACGATGCCCGAGGCGCCGCCGTATTCGTCGAGGATCACCGCCATGTGCGTCTTGTGCTCGATGAACTGCGAGAGCACGGACTCGACCGTGCTGTTCTCGGGGATGAAAAGAATCTCGCGCTTCAAATCCTCGAGATGCCGGCCCGGCCCGCGCAGTTGCGCCAGCAGCAGGTCCTTCACGTGAATCAGGCCGATGGTGTGATCGAGCGTTCCTTCGCACAGCGGGTAGCGCGTGTGGCGTGTCGTGCGGATGGTCTCGAGGTTCTCTTCGATCGACTTGTTGATCGAGAGCACGACGACGTCGGTGCGCGGCACCATGATCTGCCGCGCCGTCCGTTTCGAAAACTGGAAGACGCCTTCGATGATCTCCCGGTTTTCCTCGGAAAGAATCCCGGCCTTCTCCGAGCTCGCCAGGATCATGCGCAGCTCGTCCACCGAGTGCACCGTCTCTTCGCCGGCCGTCGGACGAATGCCGAAGATCTTCAGCGCTCCATTCGTGAGCGCGCGGAGCAGCCAGATCGCCGGATACGTGACGATATAGAAGCCATGCAGAACGTGAGCGGTCCAGAGCGCGGTGTCGAACCGGCTTCTCGATCGCCAGAAACTTCGGCACCTGCTCGCCGAAGATGATGTGCAGGGCCGAGATCAGGATGAACGAGATGGTCGATGGCGATCGAGTGCGCGATCGGCTCGGCGAAGATGCCGAGCGATTTGAACAACGGGATGATCAGCGTGGCGAACGCCGGCTCGCCGATCCATCCGAGGGCCAGTGAGGCGAAGGTAATCCCGACTTGCGCCGCCGCGAGATAGGCGTCGAGGCGCTTGAGGATGCGCTTCGTCATCTTCGCGCGCTTGCTGCCGTGCTCGATCAGCTCGGCAAACTGCGTAGGACGCACCTTGACCAGCGCGAACTCGGAGGCCACGAAGAAACCATTCGCGAGGACGAAGAGCAGAGCGAGAAGCAGATACCAGGCAGACACGTGTGGGGTGAGTTTATCCCGAGCCGCAGCTCAGGATTCTCTTCGGTTCACGCGGAGCCGCGGAGAACGCGCAGACTGGGCGGATTGCCAAATCCCTCTCCGCGTCCTCTGCGTGAGTTCTCTGGTCATCCCTGCGTGCAAACCTCATCCAGCGTCCGCCAGAAACGCGGGTACGACTTCGACACGACCTGGTCCTTCCCGATGGTCACGTTGCCGCGCGCCAGGCCGGCGATGGCGAAGGCCATGGCGATGCGGTGATCGTTGTGCGTTTCGATGACCGCGGGCTCGGGGCTCCACCCGGGTTGGATGAGCAGCGAGTCCGGGCGCTCGTCGACGGTGGCGCCGAGGCGGCGAAGCTCGCTCGTGACCGTCGCCAGCCGGTCGGATTCCTTCACGCGCAGATTGCCGACGTTCACGATCTCGACGGGACTCGACGCCAGCGGCGCGATCGCGGCCAGTGTCGGGACGACGTCGGGTGTCGCGTTGCAATCGAACGTGCCGCCGCGCAGCGTCTCCGGCCCGGTGACCACGATCTCGCTTTCGCTCACGTCGATCTTGCAGCCCATGGCGGCGAGGATGTCGAGAAAGCCTGCGTCGCCTTGCGCCGTCGGAACGGCGAGACCGCGCACGCGCATCGTGCCGCGCGTCGCCGCGGCGGCCGCGAACCAGTACGACGCCGAGGAGTAGTCACCCTCGACGCGATATTCGTCACGCGCGAGCCGGCCCGCGCGCACGTGAATGACGTTGGCTTCCCGCGCCACGCGCGCGCCGAACGTCGTCAGGATGTCGGCGGTGATGTCGATGTACGGCCCCGAGGCCAGCGTCGAGATGCGCAGTGTGATGCCGTCGGGAAGCGTCGCACCGCCCAGCATGAGCGCGGAGACGAACTGGCTCGAGGTCTCCGCGGAGATCGTGACGTCGAAACCGCCGCGCATTTTCTTGCCGCGGATGCGCAACGGCGGAAAGCCTTCGTTCTCGGCGTACTCGACTTCCGCGCCGATCGACAGCAGCACCTCGACGAGATCGCCGATCGGCCGCTCGTGCATCCGCGACTCGCCGTGCAACAGAAACCGGCCAGGCGTGAACGCGAGCCAGCCCGTGAAGAAACGCATCGCCGTTCCGGCGTTGCCGACGAAGATCGGCACTTCGTTCGCCGACATCGAGCGCCGCGGTCCGATCGTCACGCCTTTCTGCAGCGTCCCTTCGATCTCGAACCCGATCGTCTTCAACGCCTCGAGCGCATACCGCGTGTCATCGGCATCGAGGCAGTTCGTCACCGTCGTCGTTCCCTCGGCCATCGCCGCGAGGAGCAACGAGCGCACCGAATACGATTTCGATGGAGGAACGGTGACGGTGGCGTGGAGAGGGGTGGTCTTGGGAATCGGCTTCACAGTTCCAGCTCCAACCCATCCCAGGCCAACCGCACTCCCGGCGGCAACGTCGCGTCGACTTCGGCGTGCTCGACTTCGTGCGTGAGGTGAATGAGGTAGGTCTGGCGCGCACCGATCTCCTGAGCCACGCGTACCGCTTCGCCGATCGTGAAGTGTGTCGGATGCGGCGGCGCGGGGCGGAGGCCATCGAGTGCGAGCGTGTCGATTCCTTCGAGCAACTTCATCGACGCCGGCGGAACGCCGTTCGTGTCGGTGAGGTAGGCGAAGCCGCCGATGCGAAAGCCGAGGATCGTCCAGTCGCCATGCGTGATCGGGATGGGAACGATCTCGATTCCCTCGTGCGCGAACGGCCCGTCGATCGCATGCAGCTCGAGCTGCGGCTTGCCGCCGCCGATTTGCGACTGCATGTCCCAGATATAGGCGAACGCGCGGCGGATCGCTTTCGCCGTCGGCGCGCTGGCGAAGGCGTGGATCGTCTCGCGCTGCCGGAAGTTGAACGGCCGGATGTCGTCGAGCCCCATGAGGTGATCGGAGTGCGAGTGCGTGTAGAGGATGAAATCGAGGCGCGGGATCGGGTGCCGCAGAAGCTGCATGCGCAAGTCGGGCGTCGTGTCGATCAGGAAGTGCTTGCCGTTCGCTTCGATGGCCACGGACTGGCGCAGCCGCTGGTTGCGCGGATCGGCGGAAACACACACGCGGCAGCGGCAGCCTACTACCGGGACGCCGGTCGAAGTGCCGGAGCCGAGGAACGTCACGCGCATTGGGGCGCGATTCTACTGAGGTTGCGACGACGTTGTCGGGTTGTCGGTTGTCTGTTGCCTGGGATTTCGTTATGATGGTACATATGTACCAACACGACACAACATCACGCAGGCTCTCCGTTCACGCTTCTGCCGATCGTGCGTTCCCGATGTTCGGTCCCCTCGGCGAGCGCGCCTGGGCCGGGGCGGAGTGGCAACCGGAGGTTCTCTGGGCCGATGGTCCCGGCGATCGCGAAGGCATGGTCTTCCGCCAGAAAGGCGAGATCTGGGTGAACGTTCGCCTCGACTCTGACGCTCACGTTGCCGAGTACGTCCGCTTCGGCGCCGACATCGTCACGCGCATCCGCGTCGAGCTCACGCCCGCCGGCGACGATGCCTGCTCGGCCGACGTGCGCTACGACTGGATCGCCGTGAGCGAGGCCGGAAACGACGAAGTACCGAAGCAAAGCGCGGCGATGACGATCGATTGGGATGTGGCGATCAACGCAGCGTTGAATGGGTAGACAGGACTGCGGTTCTGTGTGGTGCTGGCCGCCCTCGGCCGGCGACGCGTGCGATGGACGATGCGTTTTCGTGTCGCGAAAGTTGCGGCAGCACGTGGAGCGACAGAGGAGCGGGGACGTGCTGTTTACGCGAGAGGACGGCCGAGGCGGCCGTCGCCACACAGAACCGCGCTCGCTTCGCTCGCATCTTTACAGCGCAATTCCTACACCACTACCCACTCGAATCCGCCCGTCGCCGGATCGATCCTCATCGCCTCACCCGTCTCGTACCAGGGCGGCAACACCGTTACGGTCATCGACTCTCCGGCGGGGATCTCGAGCTTTTGGTGGAAGTGGCCGAAGACGACGTGGGTGAAGCCTTCGGCGGCGCGGCGGCGGCCGTAGGCTTCCATGAGCTCGACCGGCACGCGCGATTTGTGCTTGAAGTTCGAGCGCGCCAGTCGGGCTTCGACGCTGTCGACAACGTTGCGGGCGATTTTCTTGGGGATGAGGCTCACGCCGAGCTTCATGATCGGATTCTTCGACGCGCGCCGCCAGAAGCGGTATTTCCAATCGCGGTCGTTGATCATGTCGCCGTGAACGATGAGGTATCGCTTCGTTCCCGCGGGCACCGAATACTCGATGCCGATGTCGGTCACGGCATCCTCGACGAACGATCCAGTCAGAAAGAAATCGCGATTCCCTTCAACGTAGTGGATCGGCGTGCCGGCATCGACGACCTGGCGGAACTTCGCCATCACTTTCTCGACCGACGAGGTCTTGAACTTCGGATGCGCGATCAGATAGTGAAAGAGATCGCCGTTGAGGTAGAGCGCTTTCGGTTCGAGCGCGAGGAGACGATCGAGCCAGGCGTTGATCGCCTTCTCGTTGCCGTCGGCGAGTCCGATGTGGGAGTCGCCGATGACATAGATCGCACCCTTCAACCCTCGGGCTCCTGACCGAACTGCGGATCCAACTCGCGGAGCACGCGCTCGAACGTCGTGTACTCCTCCTGACCGAACATGCAGAACACCGCGCGCTGAAGCGAACGCCCGCGCGAACGGTAGTCGATCGTCGCCGCCAGCATGGCTCGCGCGCAGCGTTCGATGCTGAATCCGAACGGATCGGTTCCGATCGCCGGCAATCCCACCGATCCGACCGCCAGCTCCTCGGCGCGCTCGAGCGCCGCGTGCGTGGCCGTACGCAGCTTCAGATCGGCATCGGGATCCTCGGCGCTGGGCACCTGGACCTGGATGATGAAACGCGCCAGCAGATTGCCGCCGGTCACGACGGCCGCGCGTCCGTCATTGTCGTGCGACTGCGGATCACTCGGGAACACGATCGCGTCGACTTTCAGCGAAGCGATATCAGCACGGAGAAGTTCGATGTCCATAGGTTGGCGCGCAATCAGGCGCGAGTCACAACGATACCTTCAAATTCGCCCGCGGGCTCTCTCGATACGAGCTTTCGATCTCTTCCATTGCCGCGTCGGAAATCTCTGGTGGGACGAAAATCAGGATGCGACAGTATTGATCGCCGCTCCCTTCTTTCTTCTTCACCCCTTTTCCCGAGAGCCGCATCGTGCGTCCCGCCTGCGTACCCGCCGGAATGCGCATGCGGACCGGACCATGAATCGTCGGCGCATCCACTTCCGCTCCGCGAATCGCTTCGCCGACTGTGATCGGCAGATCGATGTGGATGTTGTCTCCGCGCCGCTCGAAGAACGGATGCGGTCGCACGTGAACCGTGAGCTGGAGCGAGGGCTGTCCCTTGCGGGTCACGCGGATTTTCTGGCCCTCCGCGATTCCCTCGGGGATCTTGACCTTGATCGAATCGCCGTTGACCTGCAGGCCCATCGTCGTGCCGAGGATCGCGTCGCGGAACTCGATCGTGATTTCGGCCTCGACTGTCTGCGGTTGCGGCGGCTCGAAGCCGCGCCCGCCGCCACCACCAAAAAGATCGCCGAAGATGTCCGTGAAATCCATGGTCGTCGTCGATGTGCGCCGTCCGCCCGCTTTTCGTCCCCGTCCGCCGCCGCCTCCACCCATGAACTCCGAGAAATCGAAGCCGGCGAATGGATTTGCGCCTCCGCCGGACCAAACGCTTCGCGTCCCAGGCGATCGTACTGCGAGCGCTTGTCGGCGTCAGAGAGCACGGCGTAGGCCTCGGAGATCTCCTTGAAACTTGATTCTCCGCGTCCTTGTTTCCCTTGTTCTTGTCGGGGTGATACTTCTTGGCGAGGTCGCGATAGGCCTTCTTGATCTCGGCCTCGGTCGCGGTCTTCTTCACGCCCAGAATTTCGTAGTAGTCCTTCTCCGCCATCGCGGGAAGTATAGTTGGATGCCGAACCGAGATCGCGGTTTGCAGATCGCGGATCGCAGGAGCGAAACCAGGGCGGTGTCTCCTGCGATCCGCGATCTGCGATCCGCGATCCGACTTGGAAGGAATCTCGCACCAGAGGCAGGACGCATGTACGGATCGCTCTCGCGACGCAACGTTCTCACGATGATCCTCGCCGGTGGGATGGGCGAACGGCTCTTTCCCGCTGACGCGCGATCGCGCCAAGCCGGCCGTTCCGTTCGGCGGCCGCTATCGGATCATCGACTTCGTCATCAACAACTTCATCAACTCCGGCTTCTTCAAGATCAAGATCCTGACGCAGTTCAAATCGAACTCGCTCATCGAGCACATCACGCGCACCTGGCGGCTCGTCCCGGACATCGGCCAGTACGTCGACGTCGTGCCGGCGCAGATGCGCAAGGGACCGTTCTGGTTCCGCGGCACGGCCGACGCCGTGTTCCAGAACCTCGAGCTGATCTTCGACGAAGCAGCCGGAGTACGTCTGCGTCTTCGGCGGCGATCACATCTACAAGATGGATGTGAATCAGATGCTGCAGGAGCACATCAACAACGACGCCGACCTCACGATCGCCACGATCCCCGTGCCGGTCGAGGAAGCCGCACCAGTTCGGCATCGTGGAGATCGACGACGAACTTCCGCGTCACCGGATTCGTCGAGAAGCCGAAGCACGGCGCGAAGACGATTCCCGGCCGGCCGGACATGGTCCTGGCCTCGATGGGCAACTACATCTTCAAGGCCAGCGCGATGATCGAGGTCCTGCAGCGCAACGCCCTGCGCGAACTCCGGCGTACGACTTCGGCAAGGAGATCATCCCGGAGATGTATCCGAAGATGCACGTGCACGCCTACGACTTCGGCACGAACCGCATCCCCGGCGAGGACGGAAACGAACCACGGTTACTGGCGCGACGTCGGAACGATCGAGTCGTACTTCGCCGCGTGCGCTCGATCTCGTGGCGGTGACGCCGATGTTCAACCTCTACAACCCGTTCTGGCCGATCGTCTCGGCGCCGAATGCATCTTCCGCCGGCGAAGTTCGTCTTCGCCGATTCGAAGTCGCAGCGCATCGGCATCGCCACCGACTCGCTCGTGTCCGACGGCACGATCATCTCCGGCGGCACGATCAATCGCTGCGTGCTGCACCCGCGCGTTCGTATCAACTCCTACGCCGACGTCGACGAATCGATCCTGATGGACGGTGTCGAGGTCGGACGGCATTCGAAGATCCGCCGCGCGATCATCGACAAAGGCGTGAAACTGCCGCCCTACTCCAGCATCGGCTACGATGCCGACCTCGATCGCGAGCGTTTCACGGTGACGGAATCCGGCATCGTGGTCGTGCCCAAAGGGGCGAAGATCGAAGAAAGAGTGACGGCATGAACGGCAAAGGCCGGATCGACGGACGCGCGACCGATGAGTTGCGCCCGGTCACGATTCGCACCAATTTCACGAAACACGCGGAAGGTTCCGTACTCATCGAGGTCGGAGACACGCGCGTGATCTGCACCGCGTCCGTGCAGGAGAAGGTTCCGCCGTTTCTCTACCGCACCGGCAAGGGCTGGGTCACCGCGGAGTACGGCATGCTCCCGCGCGCAACCACCGATCGCACCGAGCGCGAAGCGGCGCGCGGCAAGCAGGGCGGCCGCACGATGGAGATCCAGCGCCTCATCGGCCGGTCTCTCCGGGCAGCAGTCAATTTCGAGCTCCTCGGCGAGCGCACGATCTGGCTCGACTGCGACGTCATCCAGGCCGACGGCGGCACGCGCACGGCCTCGATCACCGGAGCCTACGTCGCGCTCGTCCTCGCCCTCGGCCGGCTCTACGTCGACGGCAATCTGCAGAACTGGCCGGTGATCGATTCCGTCGCCGCGATCTCCGTCGGCATGATCGGCGGGGTCCCGACGCTCGACCTCAACTACGCCGAGGACTCGAAAGCGGGCGTCGACATGAACGTCGTCGCGACCGGCAAAGGACGCTTCGTCGAACTGCAAGGCACGGCCGAAGGCGCAAGCTTCAGCGAAGAAGAGATGCAGGCCATGGTCTCGCTCGCGAAGAGCGGCATCGCGTTGCTCGTCGAAAAGCAACGCGAAGCACTCACGCCGATCCAAACGCGCGTCGACACGGTCGCGCGGGAACGCCTGAGCCGGAAGTTCAAGTAACAGCTCTACGCAAATGCTTTAGGAGGGCGGGCTTATAGCCCGCCGGTTTTGGGTTCCGAGTACGCACCGTCCCTCCCACCCAAAGAATCGGCGGGCTATAAGCCCGCCCTCCTGGATGATCCACGCACACCAGCGACCAGCAACAGCAACGCAGTTCCAATCGCGATCCACACACCCGCCCAATACGTCCATGGCGCGTACCAGACGCGGACGTTGCTCGCGCCCGGCGGAACGGCGAAGCCGAGGAAGACGCCGTTGACGCGGATCGGCTCGATGCGCTGGCCGTTGCGCTCGACCTTCCAGCCGGGCCACCAGGGGATGCTGCTGACGATGAGCGACCAGCGCGGCGCGTTCACGGCGATGCGATAGTCGGCGTTGCCCTTGCGGACGAGCGTCGATTTCGCGAGGGGCGCATCCGCCGGGCGCGGCGAGAGAAAGTCTTCGCTCATGCGCGGCGTCTCGACGTCGAGCTTGTCGAGAATCGCCGTGTTCGCGAAGTCGCGGTGCTCTTTCATTCGCGGCCAGAAGCGCTCGCGGCGGAACTCGAGAACGACATTGCGCACTGGATAGAAGCGCGGCAATGCGTGCAGGTTGCGGAAGATGCGTCCGTCGCGGCCGCTGTAGACGAGCTCGTAGCGCTGGGAATCGAGAGCGAGCTTTGGATCATCGACGAGAACGTAGCTGACGTTCAGATAATCGAGCAGCGGCGTGGCGACGTTGAGCCAGTGCGCGAAGTACTCCCACGCTTCGTAGCCGGCGGCGAGGCGCAGATAGCCCATGTACTTCGCGTAACCCATCGGATCGTGCACGCGAATGTCTTCCAGCCCGAACATCGCCGCGTTGTTCGGAAAGAACGTCGATCCCCAACCGGCGATGCGAAACGGCTCGCGTTCCTGCGCCTTCAATCGTTCGAGCGCGGTAATGAACGGCGTGCGCGGATACATGAGCTCCTCGCGCAACGGCGGACTCCAGACGTACGTGACCGACCAGATCTCGAAGATCACGGCCACGAGGAGAAGCGCGCCAGCCCAGTGAAACTGCGGAACCGTGTGGACCGCCGGCGTCCCCGCCGGCTGGGCCGGCAGCGTCTCGCTGCCGTCGGTGGCGGCGGGACGCCGCCACCCCAGCCGCCGGGACGGCAGCGGTCCACATGCAAGCACCAACACCACGACGCTCGGCACGGCCGCCTGCAACGAACCGACGAATCGCTCGTGCGTCGGGAACTTCACCATCGCGAACGGCACGACCAGCACGATCGCGACGACCGCGGCGCCGATGAGCGTTTCTTTCCGATCCTCGCCGCGTTGCATGCGATCGACGAGACAAGCCGCCTGGATTGCGAGCAGCATCGTGAGCAGCAATCGAAAGCGATGATGCGCCACGAGCGGCAGGAGGTGGTGCATCCCCTCGCTGATGCCGGGACATCCGAGGATCACCGCGACGACGAACAGCGTCGCCAGGACGAAGAACATCTCGCGCGATCGCCACGCGCGGCGTCTCACGACGCTCACGAGCAGCGCGACCCAGGCCACGATACCGAGGACGCCCGCGAATCCCGAAAGAGGATCGGGCTCGGACGGGCCCCACTTCGACTCCATCGGCACGCGTCCCCAGAAATGCGCCTGCACCTGCACCAGCGCCGAGCGCCAATCCTTGTACGGCAAGCGCTCCGCGGACCAGGGAGCCACCTTCAGCAACTCGAATCGCTGCGACTTCGTCACCGCTTCCGCGAATGGCGCGAGGAACGGCGCCGCAAGCAGCGCGGCCACGATGAGCGCACCTCCGAGGACGAGCAAGAGCTTCCACGATGCCGATCGCTCGACGGCGACAATCCACAACGCGTACAGCAGCGCCAGCACGAAGATGTGCGACGCCGTCTCCGGATGACCGCCGACGAAGATCGCCGCCCAGACCACCGCGGCGGCGATGAAAGGCGAGATCGCAGATCGCAGATCGCGGATCGCGGGAAAAACCTCGGAACGAGTTGCGTTGTCGGCACCTGCGATCTGCGATCCGCGATCTGCGATCTGGCATCGCGCCAGACGGTCGATCAAATACAACACTGCCGGCAGAAAGCAAGCCGTGGTGACGTGCGGGAAATGGATCCAGACGGCCATGAATCCGCCGAAGGCGAACGTCACCGCGCCGACCGTGCTCGCGAGCTCGGACCAGCCTCGCCCGCGGCAGAAGAGGAACGTGAACGTCAGCGCGATGAGAATCTTCATCGCCGCTTCCGCGGTCATCGCGTGGCCGAGGTTGAGGGGAAGCGCGAGGAGGCGGATGGGAGAGAGCGCGGAGCTCTGGCCGTTCGCGAGGAGTGGATAGCCCGACCCGGCGTTTTCGTTCCAGAGCGGCGCGCGTCCCGCCTTCCAGCTCTCGCGCACCTGATGCGCCCACGGCGCCTGCTGGAACGGAACGTCGTTCATCTCCGCGTTGAGCCAATGCGGCGTCTCCAGCAACGACCAGGGCGGCAGCACCGACAGCACATCGACGGGGATGTTCACGTAGGCCTGCGTCATCGGCTTGAAGAAGAAGACGAGGACCAGCGCGTAGAACAGCAACGCGATCCGCTTCGGCAGATCGACGCGCGCACGCCGCGCGAGCGCAACCGCCGCGCCGTAGAGCGCGCCGACGTAGAGCCAGGTCGGATTCATCGTTGGTTGTCGGTTGTCAGTTGTCAGGGATGCGTCGGCTCGTTCACTGCCAACCGCCAACCGCCAACTGATCTCTTCACACCATACGCAATCAATGCCGCAAGTGTCGCCCCGGCGATGATTGCGCCGAAGCGGAACGTCCAGGGGTCGTACCAGACGCGGACGTCGAGCTCGCCGGGGGGGACGGCGAAGGCGAGGAAGCCGCCGTTGACGCGGATCGGATCGATGCGCGCGCCGTTGCGCTCCACCTTCCAGCCCGGCCACCAGGGAATGCTGCTGACGACGAGCGAGTAGCGCGGCGCTTTCACGTAGAGGCGGTAGTCGGTCGGTTGCGCCTTCAGAATCTTCGCCGTGGCCAACGGCGCATTCGGCGCGCGGGGCTTGAAGAAGTCATCGCCCATCTGCGGATTCTCGAGCTCCAGCGCGTCGAGGTATCCCGTCTGCGACCACTCTTCGGTCGCCTTCAGCCGCTGCAGGAACGAGTCGTCCTTGAAATCGATGACGACGTTCCGCACCGCAAAGAATCGCGGCAGCACGTCGGTGTTCTCGAAGATGCGCCCATCGAAGCCGTCGTAGACCATGCGATAGCGCGGCGGGAGCTCTCCGTGCCAGCTCGTGATGAGGTAGCGCACGTTGAGGAAGTCGATGTAGCGCTTCTCCCACTCGTTCCATTCCGCGAAATAGTTCGTCGCGTCGTAGTCCGTGATCCAGGAGAGGAGGCCGATGTAGCGGCCATTCGTCATCGGATCGTGCGCGCGAATGTCTTCGTACCCGTAGACGGCGGCGACGTTAGGGAAGAACGTCGCGCCATTCGCCGAGATGCGGAACGGCTCGTTCGCGGGAATCTTTGCTTTGAGGTCATCGAGTGCGCGCAGCAGCGGCGTTTTCGGATACATCCACTTGTCGAGCACGACAGGGTTCCAGTCGTAGCCGACCGCCCAGAGCTCGACGATGATCGCGGTGAGGAGGAGCAGCGGCCCGATTGTCATCCCGAGCGTAGCGAGGGACCTGGGCGGGGCGGGAGGCACGAGCACGGCGCCACCCGCGCCCCCAGGTCCCTCGCTACGCTCGGGATGACAGAGGCTGGTGGCGAGCGCCATCACCAGCACGATCATGCTCGGGATCATCGCCAGCATCGCCATGTCGCGCTGATACGCGGTCGTCCATGGGATCGAGTGGAACATCACGAAGAGCAGTCCGCTCGCCGCGGCGATGCCGATCAGGATCGAACGGCGATCGCGATCGATGAGATCGACGGCCATCGCCGTCTGCATCGCCAGGAGCAACGCGAACATCAGTCGTAGACGCGCGTTTGCGGCTAACCGGAACACGACGTGAAAGAGCTCGCTGATGCCGGGCCAGGCCATGATCACGCCGAGGACGATGAGCGTCGCCACGACGAAGAACATCTCGCGCGAGCGCCACTTGCGTTTGGCGAAGACGTGCACGAGCAAGGCGAACCATGCCGCGACGCCGAGGAAACCGGCGAAGCCGCTGATCGACTCGGCGTGCGTCGCGCCGCCCGAATGTTCAGGGACCTGCCCGAAGAACTCCGGCTGAAAGAGGACGATCGCCGACGGCCAATCCGAAAACGGCACCGCGGACGTCGTCGCCGTTCCCGCCAGCTCCTGGTATCTCTTCGACTTCGTCACCGCCTCGGCGAATGGCGCCAGCAGCGGCGCGGCGAGAAGTCCGGCCACGGCCAGCGCACCGATGAGTGTCGCGACGAAACGAAGTCCCCTGCGCTCCACGACCGCGATCCAGAGGACATACAGAAACGCCAGGAAGGACGTGTGCGACACCGTCTCCGGATGTCCGCCGAACAGCATCGCCGCCCACACCAGAGCCGCGGCGACGAAGCGCGCGTACGTCGGGCGCTCGGCGATGAGGTCGATGAGATAGAACACCGCCGGCACGAAGCAGGCGGTCGTGATGAGCGGAAAGTGCAGCCAGACGGTGATGAACGTCGAGAAGCCGAACGCCACCGCGCCGATGACCGACGCCAATTCCGAACAGCCGCGCTTGCGGCACCAGAGAAACATGAACGTCAGCGCGATGAGAATCTTCATCGCCGCCTCGAACGTCATCGCGTGCGCGAGCGAGAGAGGAAGGCCGAGGATGCGCAGCGGCGAGAGCGCCGAGCTCTGCGCGCTGGCGAGCAGCGGATAACCGCACGCCGCGGCGGCGTTCCAGAGCGGAGGCGTGAGCGACTTCCAACTCTCACGCACCTGATGCGCCCAGGGCACGATCTGCAGCGTCAGATCATTGAGCTGCCCATTGGCGGCGTGCGGATCGGACGTCGTGTACACCCACGGCGGCAGCGTCTTCAAAAAGTCGACCGGGACGTTGACGTAGTCCTGCGTCATCGGCAGATACAGGAACAGCAGCACGAGCGCGTAGAAAAAGAGCGCAACGCGTTTCGGGATCTCGATCCCGCCGCGCCGCGCCAGCGCAATCGCGCCCGCGTACACGGCTCCTGCGTACAGCCACGTCGGATTGAACACCGGCGGCGGATGATAAACGAGTCTTCGAGTCGCCCAGTCGGCTAGTCGCCCAGTCGGCGAGTCGTCGAGTTTACAGACCGCAGGAGTTTGTCGAGTTTCGTCTCTGCGATCTGCGATCTGAAGTCTCGCGGCTTGTACACTCTCGACGACTCGGCGACTCGGCGACTCGGCGACTCGGCGACTCGGCGACTATGAATCTCACCTGGCTCTACGTCGCAGCCATCTACGCACTCGCGATCTGGCGGGTGGCGATCCCGCGCCGTGTCGCCGCGCTCTTCTATCTACTCGTGCTGGCGTTTCTCTGGCGGCCGATGACCGAGCAAGTCGTGATCGTGCCCGCGGATGTCGTGAAGCTCACCGCCCCTTGGGCGGAGCTGCACGCTCCGCATCGCGGGCAGGTGACAAAGTACGAGGTTTCGAATCTCAACCTGCACGACGTGCCGATGCAGATCGTGCCGTGGATGCAGCAGACGCGCTCGGTGTGGCTCTGGAATCCGGCCGTCGGCTGCGGCATGCCGTTGTTAGCAAATGGCCAGAGCACGCCGCTCTCCCCGCTGCGATGGCTCGTGCGCCCGCTGCCGATCGGCTACGCGATGACGGCCGAGGCGGCGATGAAACTCCTACTCGCGTTGACGCTCATGTTCCTCTTCTGCCGCCGGCGCTACTCGATGCTCGCCAGCATCGTCGCCGCGATCGCCTACGGCTTCTCGACGTGGATGACGACCTGGCTCCAATTCCCGATCGCCGCCGCCGCGGCGTTCCTGCCCGGCGTGATGCTGGTGATCGATCAACTGCTCGAGGCATACACGCCGAAGCGCTTCGTCGCCGCGACGCTGATGTTCGCGGTGACGGTGCTCAGTGGACACCCCGAGACCGTGTACCACGTGGGATTGATCGCGCTGGCGTACACGATGTGGCGGGTGGTCTTTGAACACGGAACGATGAACACGGAACACGGAACTGATCCGCGCCTTGGCACTCGGCGTTCCGTGTTCCGTGTTCATCGTTCCGCGTTGGGAGCCGTTGCTCTAGCCTCGGTTGTGGCCGTGCTCCTCTCCTCTCCGTTTCTCGTTCCGTTCGCCGAGGCCGTCGTTCGCTCGCAGCGGTTCGCGGAGGTGCGTGCGCCGCGCGAAACGCTCGTGCCGCCGTACTCCGACTTCAACTCCGCGGTTCTCTTGTTGCAACCGCGATTCTTCGGCGAATTGCCGATCGAGCGGCCGTGGGGGCCGACGAGTCTCGAGTCGGTCTGCGGATTCACCGGCGTTCTGTCGATCGCCTGCGTCATCGCCGCGGCGATCTTCATCGTCATCCGCCGCCGCTGGCGCGAGCGCGAGACGCTCTACGTTCTCGGCGCGCTCTTCTCCCTCGCCGTCGTTCTCGGCTGGCCTTTGATCACGCCGCTCTTTCATTCGATCGCCGGACTCGCTCCGGCGATGCGCATGCGCCTCGGCATCTGCTGGTTCGCCAGCCTGCTCGTCGCCGCGGTCATCGACTGGTCGCGCCGCGACACGCGCGTGCCGCTCCTCATCGGGACGCTCACCGTCGCCGCGGCGATGCTGGTGCTGTTGCGCACGATGCCGTTCCCCTCGGACGCGCATCGCATCAGCGCGATCCTCTCGCTCCTGCCAAGCATCGCCGTCCTCGGCGCGCTTGTCGTTCCGCGCGTTGAGCTCGCGGCCTTGCTCACCGTCGTCGAGCTCTTCGTGGCGATGGCGCACTGGAATCCGGTTCTGCCGCTGCGCGAGATGTTCCCGCGAACTCCGCTGATCGAGGCGCTGCAACGCCTCGATCGCAACGCGCGCATCGTCGGCACCGGCTCACAGCTCTACCCGAATGCCGGCGCGATGTTTGGCTTCGACGATGTGCGCGTTCACGACCCGATGGCCAACGCGCGCTACGTCGATCTGCTGGTGAAGTCGGTCGGTTGGGATCCGAACAACTACTACGCGAAGTGGAACGACACCGACACGCCGCTGCTGGATACGCTGAATGTGAAGTACGTCGTCACCGAGCCGTCGCGCGAGCTGCAACCGCCTCGCTATCGCCTGCTCTACTCCGGCCGCGACGGGCGCATCTACGAGAACCTGACCGTGAAGCCGCGCTTCTACAGCGACGATGCGCAGGTCGAGATCGTGCGTGCAAGGGGAGACGCGTACTCGTTGCGCGTTCACGCGGCGAAGGAGACGATCATCGAGAGCAGCGTCGCGCTCTATCGCGGATGGCGCATTCGTGGCGCGAAGCGCATCGACACGAGCGGCGTATTTCTCCGCTTCGCGGTCGCCGCCGGCGATCACGACATCGAGGTGCGCTATCGCCCGGCGTCGTTCTACGTCACGGGCGCGATTTCTCTTCTAACGCTCGCCACGTTGCTTGCGCTTTTTCGAAAGCGTCCCGCGGATCGCCCGCGATGATCTCCCGCACCAGCGCGGCGAGTCGCTCCGCGTGCGGCGCGAGATGATCGCGGTTCGCGGCAATCACGGGCGCCCACACCGACCCATCGCTCCCCGCGAGGCGCAGAAACGTGCGCAACCCTCTCCCCGCGAATCGCAAGTCCTCGGGATCGAGGTACGCCGCGAGCGCGGTGGAAAGGATTTGCGGCAGATGCGACGTCAACGCCATCGCCGCATCGTGCTCCTCCGCGCTCGTGCGCTCGACGATCGCGCCGCAGTCACGCACCATCGCATCGACGCGCTCGTCCTCGGCGTCGAGAAACCACGGCTTCCCCTCGAACAGATCGCCGCGCGCCGCCGCAAGACCGCGCAGATGCGATCCCGCCAGCGGATGACCGGCGACGAAATTCGACCCCGCGACCGCGCGCAAAGGACGCATCACGCTGCAAGCAGAAGTGAAAGTTGGCGGTTGGAAGGCGGTTGTCGGTTGTCGGTTGTCGGTTGTCAGAAGCCCGGATTCGCTCCTGCCAACTGACAGCCGCCCAGTGCTAACGGTCTCCAACGCCACATCCACGGGCGTCGCGATCAGCACGACATCGGGATCCGCGAGCTGCCCCTCGTCCGCCGCACCCGCGGCGCGGGCGTCGTCGAGTGCGACGTTGGGATCGTCGTACCCGACGCGCCAGCCGTGCGCGCGCAACGACATGCCCGCCGAGCCGCCGATCAGGCCGAGACCGATGATCAGCGCTCGACGCGGCATGGCCTTACCTCGCCATCAGGATCAGCGTGCGATCGACGACCGTCGACGTCGTGACGTCGAAGTACGGGCGCTGAATCGTCACGCGCGGACGATTCGGGCGCGGCGCGATCTCCGCGGCCTTGTACGCGCCCGACGCCTTCGAAACGTCGGTCGGCATGTTCATCTGCTTCAGCAGACCTTCGATCGCCTTGGTGTCGCTGGCGAGATCCCCGGCGCGGTAGTACGCCTGCGGCTTCGCCGCGCTGAGGTTGTTCGTCACGTCTGGCGCGACCTTTCCGTACGCGTACTCCTTCGCATAGTACTCGGCGACCTGCTCGACCGGCGCATCGGTGTCGTACACCGCCATCGGCGGCGGCTCATGGGCCGGATCGGCGACCTTGTGGGCCTGCTTGAAGCTCTCCGTGAGCGTGCCGAGGTATTTGGCGCCGGGGTACACGACGAAGCTGAACGCCTCGGGCTCGGAGTAGTCGTCTTCGTGTTTGCAGTACGTGAACACCACCGTCAGCACGACGAGGGCGGACAGCAGGATTCTCGGGTGTTTGAGGGACTTCTTTGGCAAGGCTTGCTCCTCTGGATTCAGTTTCGCGGCGCGAATTATACGGACCGCCCCGAATCGATGCCCAGATGCTCCGCAACAGTCCTGCCTGCCACGGCCTCGAAGCGCTGTCCGTATGACTGCACGGTACCCGCGGCCTCGTCGAGAAAGATCCGCTCCACGCGGAACAGCGGAACGAACATCGTGATCATCTCGATGTCCGGATCCTCGTCTCGCGCGATCTGGTGCATCCAGTCCTCGAACGAATCGAGATTCACCGCCCGCATCGTCACGCCGGCCGCCGACACCGATCGCAGAAGCCCGAAGAACTTCTCCTTCGGATTCACGAGATTGACGATGACGAGCGCGTCCTTGTCGAAGCCTTCGATCATGGGATCGGCAGTTAACCCTGAGCGTAGCGAAGGGTCAATGGAGCAGCCTGCGTGCATGGGCCGTTCATCGTGACTGCTCCATTGACTCTTCGTCGCTTCGCTCCTCAGAGTGGAGGACCGACGACAACTCGATCAGCACCCCATTCCCCGCCGCCGGATGCAGGAACGCCACGCGGCAGCCGTGCGCGCCGGGAACCGGCGCCTCGTTGATGAGACGAAAGCCTTGGGCCTTCAAACGTTCGAGATGCGCTTCGATGTCGTCGACGCGGAAGCAGAGGTGATGGATCCCTTCCCCGCGCTTCTCGATGAACTTCGCCACCGAGGAATCGGGACCGGTCGGCTCGAGCAGCTCGAGATTCGAGTCGCCGACGGAAAGAAACGCCGTCTTCACGCCTTGGGTCGCGACGATCTCCACGTGATCGATCGTGAGCCCCATCGCCTCATAAATCTTCGCCGCCTCGATGGAGCGGACGGCGATGCCGATGTGGTCCAACACGGGTTTGGTCATTTTGCGCATTTGCTCCGGGAAATGTTGCTGGTTGCTGGTTGTCTGTGAGTTTTACGTAGAACCGCAAGCAACCAGTAACTAGCAACCAGCAACGATTGTTCACCACTCGCGATAGCATTCCAGATACAACCTCGAGAACTTATCGCGCAACGCAAACTCGCGATCGATCTCGAACATGCCGAACAGCTCCGCGATCGCGTGGAATCCGGCGTCGTACGCGCCGCGGATCAGCGAGCGCCGCGACGGCCAGAAGGATCGCTCGTTCGAGACCGCGCTCCATTGCCGGTCGAGCACGTCCCCTGCACCCGGCTCCGCGAACCAGCGGCCATCATAGTCGTGACCGTCGTGCGAGAACGTGACCGGCTCCGAAAGCTGGCGTGCATGCGTGCCGTAGCGCGCCGCTTCTTCGTCCGGTGCAACGTGCGTATCGAGAAAAAGCAATCCACCCTCGGCGAGGAGCGACGCCATCGTGCGAAGAAACGCGAATGGATTGTCGAGGTGATAGAGCAGCCCGCAGCAGAGAATCGCGTCGAACGTCCCATCGAGCGCCGGATCGAGCGATTTCACATCGCGATGCGCGAAGCGAAGATTTTCGAGTCCCGCATAGCGGCGGATCAGCTCCGACTTCTCGAAATTCGACAGCCGCCCTTCGACCCCCAGCGTCTCCCACCCCTCCCGCGCCATCTCGAACGAAAGCCCCCCTTCCAGCGACCCGAGATCGAGAACGCGCACGTTCTTCTTTCCGAGCCGGCGGATCAGCGCCTTGATCGTGATCGTCCGCGCATCGTCCGAAATGAGAGGAATGTCCGGCCCAAGCGTCGACTCCGTCGGCGTCAACGGAATGTTGTGCCCAGTCCACACCTGGTTGCGGATCTCGGGCAGGAGGTCGTTGCGCGCGTCTACGGTCATTGCGTGCGAAGTATAGAAGGAGGTGAACGATGAACGAGGAAGGATGAACGATGAACACGGAACACGAACGAAGCCTGCGCCGATCGGGCTTTTCGTCCCCCGTTCATCGTTCCTACACTCCCTTCACGTCAGCGCCCCAGATGTGTTTGTGCAACTGCGTCTGAAAGCGCGCGGGAAGGCGATCGGCGAGCATCCACTCCGCGAGATCCTTCGGATTCATCGTTCCCCACACCGGCGAGAGGAGCACCGTCCAGCGATCGAGCTTTCGCTCCGCGATCACGTTGCGCGCCCACTCGTAATCGGCGCGGTCGGCGATCACGAACTTGATCTCGTCGTGCGGACGCAGATCGTCGAGATTCGCCCAGCGGTTCTTCGCCACCTCGCCCGAGCCGGGACACTTGATGTCGAGAATCAGCTTCGCGCGACGGTCCGCGGGCGTCACGTCGATCGACCCCGAGGTCTCGATCAGCACCTCGAAACCCTCGTCGCAAAGACGCGCGATCAGATCGAACGCCTCCGCCTGCGCCAGCGGCTCCCCTCCCGTCACCTCGACGAGATTGCAGCCGTAACTCTTCACGCGCTCCATCACATCATCGAGCGACATCCGCTCGCCGCCGGTGAACGTGTACTCCGAGTCGCACCAGACGCAGCGCAGATTGCAGCCCGTCAGTCGCACGAATACGCAGGGACGTCCGACGTGGGACGACTCGCCCTGAATGGAATGGAAGATCTCGGTGATGCGCATCGCTGCCGCCATTCTAGGGTTGGGTGACGTACCGCGTCGGATCCGGGACTCCCGCTTCCTCGAATCCTTTCCGCCGCAGCAGACACGAATCGCAATGTCCGCAGGCCCGCCCATCCGGCGCCGGATCGTAGCAAGAGTGCGTCAGCGCGTAATCGACTCCGAGCTCCACACCGCGGCGAATGATCTCCGCCTTCGTCATGTGCAGCAGCGGCGCGAGCAGGCGCGGCTCATGATGCTCGACGCCGCTGCGCGTGCCCTTCCAGATCACATCCTGAAACGCATCGATGAACTCCGGCCGGCAATCGGGATAGCCGCTGTAATCGAGCGCATTCACCCCGATCCAGATCTCACTCGCCTCCCGCGCCTCGGCATACCCAAGCGCCAGCGCCAGAAAAATCGTATTCCGCGCCGGCACATACGTCACCGGAATCCCCGCCGCCTCGACCGAATCCTTCGGTACGTCGATATCGCTGGTCAACGCACTCGCCCCGAACACGCGCAGATCGAGCGCATGAATCACATGCTCGGCGACCCCCATCGCCGCCGCCACGCGCCGCGCCGCCTCCAGCTCGACGTGATGCCGCTGGCCGTAGACGATCGAAAGCGCATGACACTCCCGCCTCTCGCTCTTGGCAATGGCAAGGACGGTGGCGGAATCGAGTCCGCCGGAGAGAAGGATCACGGCTTTCGGCATTCGCAAGAGTTTAGCGTGACGGTGTCATAACGATTTCGCGATTTCGAAAAGAAGCGTGATGGATCTCGGTGGCCGGACACTGCCGCTTCTCTCGATCTCTATTTACAGGTTCTCATGCACGGTCTTACTTGTTACGCCGGCGCCGCAATGCGGTGCGTGATCGCAAAAGGTATTTCGCCATCGATCATTTCAGGACTACGAAAGTAATAAGTTGCATTCGTCGATCGAACGACTTTGTGCAGAAAAATGCCGTCCGATGCGATCCGGTATTCACCCGACTCGAGAACTGATTCGCCTCGCTTTTTGAGCGATGCACTGATTGACACGTATTCCGACGCTTCCGCCGCCGGTATCAGCTCATCGGGCGGCTTCACGTTGGCGCGCTGCTCGACATCCGCTTCAAGAGCACCGTCGATTGCTCGTAAAACTGCACCGTCAGTGCCAGCCCACGCAACCATCGTCACATAAGGTCCGCCATTCGCGTTGCCCGCGAGATCGCTTTCAACCACAACGAGGTACTTGCCGTCCTCGATCTTGCGCACGTTTTCCGACAGCTTTGTCGTTTCGATAGACACTGCCGCCAGGGGCGTCCATACGCGAATCCGCAACAAATCTTTCCAGTCTGCGTGCGCTACGGCCATCGGAACAGCTCCCCTCGAATGCGACCTCGCTCCAGTGCCTTTAGGATTTTGACTTGGATCTGTGCCGTCAGTGATTCCGTAATTTCTTTTTTCATCACGACATCAGGAACCAACGTCGACGGCATGCTTCATCGCGTTGAACGCATTCGACACAAGACGACTCTTGATTTCCTCATAAGAAATTGCCGAACCGCGTCCGACAAGTACTGCGCCCGACACGATCAACTCCTGTTCAGCGGGATCGCTAAGCGCAGGCCACGGTCTTTAGATCGAACCCCAGCACCGGAAAACCATTCCCCTATACAACTGCGTCCACTCCTAGCGAATCGGCTGCACGGTGCGATGTAACGCTCCCACCGTGTCGCAAGACTCTTCAGCGACTTCCGACGTGCTTCCCTATGGTCGAGTGGCGTCGAGCCACTCATCAAAAATCGTATAAATATCACTGTACTCACCTGTCATCTCGCCATATTCTGTATCCCATTCGTAAATCTTCGCAAGCCAACGGTCGAATGCGTAGAAGCCGATACCCGCCTGCAACATGAATGGAACTGTGTTCGTTGGAAAACGGCAACCATCCTCCGTTGCCATCCCTGCGAGTTGATTCAACGTCGGCGTCATAGGCACGCCATTGCGTAGACGCGACTCCTGGAGTGACGCGATCTTGAACGTGCTAGAAAATAGGTCGACGCCGTCGTACGACTCGTAGACGTCAAGTCCTTTCAGTTCATCAGGCCGATCTATTTCTGATCTGCGCAACCAAAGCGTTGAGACGCTCCCAGTCTCGTGCAAGATATCCACATGATCAGCTGCTCGAGTCTCCTCACCGCCTACCGAACTTCTGAGCCAGATCTGAAGATCCATTACAAGTCACCCCATAACAGTCGGATCAGCAACTCACGGTCGAGAAGTGTCCCCGTTGACCCTGCTCGCGTGCCTTGCGGGTGGTAGAGCTGCACATGTCCTAGGTTGCCTCCACGTGCAGGAATAACATTGTCAGGGTTATCCGCCAAAGTCGGATTCCGTTTGACATCGTTGATGTGGTGCCAACGGGTATCCGCAGGGTATTGGCCATTCCCGGCGATTACCTTACGCTCTGCGAAAGACCAACCTCCTTCCACAGTCCCAGGATCACCGGCTTTCACCAATTCCCGCTCGGCTGCTTTGGCCCGTTCCACGCCGCGCTGGCGCGCATTCTTCAATGCTCTTCTCGCAGATTCCTGTTCGATGGCTCCACTGATGTCGCCCCCGGCTGCCCCTGCTTCCGACGTCCAGCTCATCCCACGCAACCCGGACCATAGACGGCCAAGGCCCATACCTAATTCAACTGCTCCGACAGCAGTTGCAGCATCGCCCGATGCAGCCTCCGCTGCCTCAAATGACCCGCTGAACCATCGCCCCTCCTGTTCAGCCTTCAGGATCGAAGTCGCTGCCGCGGTATGGGAGTCGACAACGGTATTGATCGGATGCCTCGCTGCATTGCCCATGGCTGCGGCACGCTTGGCTTGCCGCATCATGGCGTTCGCATCGCCAGAGTTCGCGAGGCTCTGATCTATGGCCATCAACGCTACGCTGCTCGCTGACTTCGCGATCATCGCCCTCGTGCCTATCTCACCGGCGATGGCACGGCCAGCGGTCTTCAACGGATGAAGAATGACCCCTGAGTTGAATTCATCCTGAACGCTGAGCAAGTCCTGATTACAGCGTCGCACCCAATCCAGGACGCCGCTCGCGTTGCCCGTCTCGCACAGTCGGCCGGACGGATCTCTCCCGTTGACGGGATCACCGCCTGCGAATGCGTAGAGGTTTGAGGAGTCTTTGTAATTGAGAGGATCAGGAGTGAGGAAAGTACCGGTGTTCGGGTCATACCAGCGACTGCGCACGTAATCGAGCTCCGTCAATGGCTCCGCAAACGGGTGCGCGTGCATACGCGCGCTGACGATTTCGTCGAGTGGGGTGTCGCTGACGGTCACGCCCAATAGGGCGAGAGTCTCGACTTGGTAAACATGCGTCGTACGCTCTTCTTTGGGCGAGATGCTGGCGAGGTAGGCGGAGAGCGAGGAGAGTGATTCGCGGACTTCGACGGGGAGGTCCGGTGATGTGTAGATCGGCTTCGTGGCAGTGGCCCAGTCGGGGGCGCGCATGAGCGGGATCGAGGCAGACCAGGCGATTGCGGGGAGGTCGTTCGTTGCTGCGATCGAGAGCCGGGATGGTGTGCGCAGCGTTCCGTTGACGGTGAGGGGCGTTGGATCGACGAGCGCGTTCCATTCGGTTGCGTTGAGCGTCCAGCGAACGGCGTAGGGGTCGTCCGCGGCGATCAACGGAGGCGTGGTTGCGATGCGAACGACGGCGCCGCTGGTGTCGAGAACCGCGAGACGAGCGCCGGCCGGGAGAGACGACGCTGCGACCCGCTCGGTCGAATGCATCGTCACGTCGACGCGCTCGATCGCGCCGCTTTCATCTTTTCTGGCCGTGATGCTCACGCCGTCGATCGCGGCTCCGGCGAGCGCGACGTCGTCGGAGCCGTAGGGGTCGTTGGTGAGGTTGCGGGCGACGACTTCGCCGCGGGTGTTGAGCACGGCCTGGAGCGAGCCGGCGCCGGCTTCGTCGTAGATTGGGTAGAGGTGGGTGACTGCGCCGGTCAGGGGATCGAGGGTCGTGGTTTCGAGCGGGTCGTCGTAGGCGGCGTCGCCGTGAAGGATTTGCTTGATTGGGTCGCCCGTGGCTCCGGCGCGGTAGATAGCGAGGAGGCGGTCGCTGATTGGATCCCAGGCGAAGGTCGTTTCCGCGGGGAGGCCGTCTGCGGCGAGGATCGGCGGACGATCTTCGAGTTTCCAGTCGGTCGCGGTGGGAGATGCGAGAGTCGCGTATTCGGCGCGGCGGCCGACGAGGCGTCCGGTTCCGCTGTAGCTGTAGACGACGCGGCGGATCGGTGCCACGTTCGCTTTTTCCGTGGCACGGATCAAGCGGCCTTTCGCATCGAACGTGTAGGTGAAGCGGCCGTCGTCGACGCGTTCGGCTCCGTCGTAGGCGAAGGGGCGAACGACGGGACCCTTTGTCAGCTTCGCGATCTTGTGTCCGCCGCCGGGCTTCTCTTCGAACGTCGATGATGACGGATCGATTTTCGAAACATCGATCGCTTTTGATGCAAGCATCGACGCGGTGGAACCATCGAGTTGCGGCGTGCGCTCCTGCGCTTCGCGGAAGTCGGCGGGACTCAGCTGCTCGCGCGCGCGGCCGGGCAGAGGCACGATTGGCGGCGCGATCTCGCGCGTGCCGAAGACCGAGGCGGTGAGGCGGCTGCGATCGTCGTAGGCGTAGCGCGCGAAGCGATTCTCCGAGGAGATGCCGAGGAGACGAGTCGCGGATTTCTGGAGACCGTCGTAGGCGACGTCGCTGCCGGCGATCGGAACGCCGCCGGCGCTCACTTCCAAACGCGCGAGGAGCGAGGACGCGGGATCGTATGCGTAGCTGCGCACGATCGGATTGCCCGACGTGAACACGGTTCGGACATCAGGGCGACCTGCGCCGCGATGGCTCGCCGTCATCAGCGGCGGGTCGGGTTGCGAGGACTCGCCGGCGGCGCGGGCGATGGAGATGACGTTGCCCAGCGCGTCGAAGGTTTGCGCGATCCATTTCGTCCAACCCGCGCCGAGTACGACGCCCGGCGAGACGGGCATCGAGAAGCGCACGCGTTCGCCGTGCTCGTTCCAGCGATGTTCCTGCACGAGCTCGTCGAGCACGATCGGTGTGGTCGAGAAGCCGCTCGCATTGCGGAAGCGTCGCTGTGTGGTCTGCTTCGGGTTGCCATCGAGATCGAAGTTGCTCCAGGCGATCTCGCTGTCGGCGTTCGTCCAGGAGACGAGACGTCCGGCGTTGTCGTACGCGAGGCGATCCACGACGGCATTCGCATCATCACGGATCGCGACGAGCTGGCCTTTCGCGTTGTAGTCGTAGCTCTGTTTGCGGTTCTGCCGGTCGGTCACGGACTTGACGCGCGAGCCATCCCACTCAATGCGCTCGGTCGTGCCGTCGGGATAGGTGCGCGTGAGCGGACGGCCGATGAGGTCCGTGACCGTGTTCGTCGCTTCATTCGTCGGATCGGAGTAGCCGGTCTGCGCGCCGCTCGCGTGATAGGCGAACGCGTTCTCCGCGCCGTCGGGAAGGGTCTCCTTCTCGACCGCGCCGCGCGCGTCAACGTTCCACTTCGTCGAGGGGCGTCCCGGCACGCTGGCTTCGGTCGCGTTCCCGAGCTCGTCGTAGTTGCTCTTCCATTCGAGCGGTCCGACGTTCTCGCGCACGACGTCGCCCGTCGTGTTGCGATCCATCGACGCGATGTACGTCGCACCGTTCTTCTCGCTCGACATCGCGGCAGCCGGCAGGTCGCCTTCGTAGGCCGTGATCTCCGATCGCTCGAACGTTTCCGTGAGTGCTCCGACGTTGCCCGCGCCGATCGCGCTGGTCTTCAGGCGTCCAGCGAGATCGAACGTCGTCGCCGAGGCGCGGCCGTTCGTGGATGCGCGCGTCGTGCGTCCGCCGCCGTCCCAGGCGAACGCCGTCGTGCGCTCGATGCCGGTGTCGATCTTGGTGGTCATCGACTTCATCCGCCCGGCGGCGGTGAAGTCGTAGCTCGATTCGGCGACGATCGACGCGCCGTCGTCGGTGAGATTCCGGATCATCGTCGGACGGCTCCAGGCATCGAGCTCGGTCGTGGCGATCGTTCCGTCCGCGGCTCGCGTGGCCACGACGCGGCCGTGGGCATCGAACGCGCTCGCCGAAGCCGTCCGCATGTCGGTGGTGTAAACGCGATTGCCGGAAAGGTCATACGCGAATTGCTGCTCGATCGGACTCGAGCCGGTCTCGGTCACGCTTCGCTTCACGCGACCGAGCGGATCAAGCTCTGTGGTCGTGACCGCGCCTCCGGCGTGCGTGATCGTGATTGTGCGCGCGGCCAGGTTGTAGGCGGTAGTCGTCGTGATCGAACCGACCGTGGCGATGCCGTTCGTGGTCGTCGACGTGCGACGTCCCATCAGGTCGTACATGAAGCTCGTCACGACCTCGCCCGCGCCTTTCTTCTCGATCATCCGCGCGAGTCGACCGGCATCGTCGTACTCGAAGGTCTGGTCGAGCACGAGCGGATCGCCCGCGCGCTCGACATGCACGTGCACGGGACGTTGCCAGGGATCAAAGTCCGTCGTCGTGACGACGCCGCGCGGATCGGTTTCTTTCGTTTGGGTCTCGCTCGGATACTCGAACCTCGTCACCAGCTCGTCCGCGCCTGTGCCTTCGCGAGCGAAGTGCGGTAGTCCGCGCGCGTGAAGCGGCGCGCTGTCGGGCCAGTACTCGATCCGGCTCTTCGCGCCGGCGCTCGTCGGGTCCGTGCCGCCGGTCGATGTCGTCGCGGTGAGGAGTCCGTTCGCGTCGAATGCTTGCGCCGAGGTGATCTCGCTGTTCGTCGTCGTCGGCGTGGTGTTCTTGCGATGCGGTTCGGCCGCCTCGATCCGTTTGCCGCCCGCCTCGACGGCTTCGAGAAAGTTCGAGCCCGGCTGATACACGAACGTCCGCGTGATCGGCGTCGAAGCTGGGATGAACGACGATGCGCTGCCACCCGACGCGAGCGGCGCCGTGGTCGTCGCCTTCATGACGAGCCCGGGAGCGCCCGTCGCCGGCTGATATGCGAAGGTCGTCTCATTCACGCCCTCGAGCTTCGACGAGATCAGAACGCCGTTCTCGAACGCGAAGATGCGCGTGCGATCGGTCGTCGTGATCGCGGGTGCGCCGGGCGTGAGGGCGGTTGGGAGTTGGCCGAATCCGGCAGAGCTCCAGACTGGAACGCCGAGCTCGCGCTCTTCGGTGATGTGCGCACGATCGGCGAGCAGGTTCGTGGGGTCGTTCGTCGTCAGCGTGTAGCGACGCTCTTCGTCGAGGACGTCCTTCACCGTGACGCTGTTCGCAGCGTTGTACGTGAAGGTCGCCGACTCGCCCGTCGCCCACTGCTGGCCGATGACGCGATCGTCCGCGTAGCGGAATGTAGTCCGCGGTGCACTCGCGCCCGGGTCCGTGATCGACGTCAGGTTCGGCGCAGTCTCGAGCTGTTCATTCAGCGTCGTGCCGCCCGCGAGATAGCCGTATTCAATCCGCGGCCGCTGGTTTGCGACCGCGGGCAGATCCACTCGCGCGAGCCGCCGCTGCGCGTCGTATTCGTACGTGACCTTGCGCGGCGGCGTGTGCCAGTCGGCGATCTCCTGAACGAGTCCCGACCCGCGATCCCACGTCACTGTCGTCTGCCGTCCGACCGGATCGACGATGCGCTCGAGTCGCCCCTCGCTGTCGTAGACATAACGGATCGTGTTGCCCGAGCCGGGTTTCGCGGGATCGAAGAACTCGTCCGATTCGCTCGCGAGTCGCCCGAGCGCATCGAACCGCGTCACGCGCGACTCTTGATCGACGAGCGTGAAGCCGTCGGATTCGCGCGTCAGCGCGAGGAAGAGGCCTTCCAGCGCGATGAACGTTCCGTCGCCACCACTCCGGAAGAGCCAGACTTCGCCGCCGCCGTCGCGATACTCAACGTCGCCGTTCGGCAACGCCCGCAGACGGCGGAACAACGTCGAGTCCCAACCGGCGCCAAATGGCGCGTCGCCGATGCTGCGCGAACGGTAAGTGCGCCCCACGACAACGCTCCAACCGGCGCGCCCTCCGCCATCGAGATCGACCGCCTCGCTCTCCAACTCCCCGCTGTGAAGGTACGTCTCTTCGGCCAGCATCCCATCCGCGATCGGCGGCGCGTTCGCGGCGATGCGCACCGAGGGTGGACGAACGACATCGGCGGGAACCGTCGGCACGCGAAGCTCCATCCGTCCGCTCTGTCCGAGGTAGGCGTACGGCGTGCCGGTGAAGACATTGCCCGTCGCCGTCGAGTCAGGACGGATCGCCACGAATCCGCCGCTCGTGAACAGCTCGAACACGCCATCGTTTTCGGTCTTGCCTTGCAGCGCCGCGGGCCGCTCGCAGTTGAAGCAGCCCGCCGCGCGCTTGTCCGCGCCCGCCGGCCACGCGTAGTGAATGCTCGCCCGCGAATCAGCGATGGCGATGATGACCGGCGACTCGAACTGGCTCGCACCGCGCTGGAACTTGAGGCGCGCGCGCAGCTCCGCGGGAAACGCGTGACGCATCAGGAGCGACACCGGCCGCGCATCGGCGACGCCGCGACGATCGTGCGTGCGCAACGCCGACCGCGGGTGATTTCCCAACGTCTGCGGCGTAGCGACATTCGGAGCCACCTCGCTCTCGATCGCCAGTCGCAGCTCACTTCCCGACGCAACGAGCGCAACATCGAGATCCGGCGGAAGCGACGCGACGACGCGGAACGCGCTCGCCGAGGCGCGACCGTCGGTTGGCGGGTCGACGCCCAGTGGCGTGAGGAACGTGATCGGCCGCCCGTCCGGCGCCACTGCGACGACGCTCTGCGCGTGCAGCATTCCGCCCGCGAGGGAAAGCGTCGCGATCAGTGCTGCACGAAAACGCATGTGCGAAACAACCTCATGCCGGCCTACGCCGCGCGCCAGCGTTTCCCTTCGCCGGCGTCGGAGGCGATGACGATGCCGAGAGCGCCGAGGGCATCGAGGACGGCGGAGACGGCGCTGCGGCGCGCGGATTACCAAGGATGTCGCAGAGATCGCGGAGGAAGGAGTCTTTGTTCGCACGCTCCGAGGCGCCGGAGGGCTTCCACTCGTCGATGAAGGAGGGAATGTCCACCAGTGTGTAGTTTATCGCGCAGGGAAAGGGGGGCGAAACAATGAAGGATGAACGATGAACAGCAATCAAGATTGGAGTGCGGTGGTGCGATCGCGATGAAGGAAGTGGAACGCCTGTCGATCGCCGCAATCACCAACTTCTCGAAAACCGGCGTCAGTGGAGTGAATGAAAACATTCCGCTCTATCCGGCGGGTGGGTGTCGAAGCCGCCTTCACCGTCGACGCGAACACATTTCTGATCGATACCACAGGGCCGACCCTGACCTTGACGTTGACGACGTGGCTGCACGTTGCCGGAAACCCAAGGGCACGCATTGCCAGTTTCGATCTCGAGATCCGGGACGCCCGGATGATTGCTTTCGCCGATCCACTCGACGGAGGCGTTTATCTGGAGCCGGAGCCGAACGTTCGGCCGCGAGAATTGCGACGCGAATACGACGTCCACGACGCCACGACCGCCAGCCGTGTCATTTCCGCGGGATTCGTCGACGCCGGCGGAGCCGCGGATTTCGCGCGTTTCGAGCAGGAAGTGATGTACCCCTTCCTCTGGGTGAACCTGCGCGGTCTCGTGCGGGCAGTCTTCCGAAGCATTCCGCTTCCGCAACTCCTGAGGATGTTTCGCAACATCGCACCGGTGCCGTCCATCGAATGCGACATCGTCGACGGATACCTCATGGCCTGGACCAAGGAAGCACGCGTGGTCATCGCAGACTGTGAGACGCCGAAGACGGAAGCGCGCCTGCTGCCGAGAATGACCTCGACGCCCGCCTCCCTGCCGTGGTCGCCGCTGGACTATGCAGATCCACCGGTCGTCTTCTATCTGAGCTCCACCGCGTGGATGAACGGACCGTGTGGATTGCGCGTCGACCTTGCCGGAAGCGGCATCACCGGCAACGGCGAAGCGACGTCCGATCTGACGATCGAGTTGCAGAAGGCGCTGCTGAAAGGAAAGCTCGAAACCAAAGGCGAGGTCGACGCGGGAAGCGTGAATCTGATTCCCAACGGACTCCTCGCCTCGGTGATCCCGGAGATCGTGGAGTGGCTTCTGGAGAGCGGCATCCTGCGGGTGGACACCTCATTCGGCGATCGCAGTGAGATGACACTGTTCGATCTTCTCAATCTCCAGCAACAATTGCTTCAGGCAGCGACCCGAGTCTCCGAGAACTCCCTGCTGATTCCGCTGGGCGTCAAGGGACTCGACGGACTGGCGGAAGGAAAAGGCGAAACGAAAAGCGCGACGGAGCAATAGACGCACGGAACGAGAGGATGGCCGTCGTGGCGGAATCGCGTCCGGACTGTCACTCACGCGATGATCGTTCTGCCGTGGAAGAGAACCGATGGAAGGCATTCAGTTCGTCACCAACGACAAGGGCAAAAGGTCGCTGTCATGATCGATCTGGGACGCTACGGCGAGATGTGGGAAGACTTCTATGACCAGCTCGTCGCCGCGGATCGCAAGAACGACAACGCATCCCGCTGAACGAAGTCAGAAAGCGCTTGACGAAGGCTGGCGAGCTCGTGGCTGATTACGACCCGATCGTCGCCCGAATCTCAACGACGATCATTTCTTCGAAGTGGCAGCGCACGGCATCGCGCACGTTTTCTTCGAGAGTCGGCAGATCGTCCGCCTCCGTGAAGATGGACTGACCGAGTGCGCGCGCCGTGTAGCCGCCTTCCGGCGCTTCCTCAACCAGGAAAATCAGCTCGTTCATCGGCGCTGATGTTACCGCGTTGCGCCTAGAATGGCGCCCTTATGGCTGACTACTCCGTCTACGAGCTCCTCAACAGCAAGCGCCGCGGCAATCCGCTCGATCCTCGGGCGATCGAGTTTTTCATCGACGGATTCACGCGCGGAACGATCCCCGAGTATCAGATGTCGGCGCTGCTGATGGCGGTGGCCATCAACGGCATGACCGCCGAGGAGATGGCGACGCTGACGCAGGCGATGCTGCGCTCGGGGGAGCAGTGGCATCTGCGCGACAGTTACGACTTCATCGCCGACAAGCACTCCACCGGCGGCGTCGGCGACAAGGTGTCGCTGGTGCTGTCGCCCTGGGTCGCGGCGTGCGGGGTGAAGATCGGGATGCTCTCCGGCCGCGGGCTCGGTCATACGGGAGGCACGCTCGACAAGCTCGAGGCGATTCCGGGCTTCAATGCGCGGCTCTCGCGCGAGGAGTTCGAGCGTAGCGTCGCCGAAAGCGGCTGCGTGATCTCGACCTCGACGGACGGGATCGCGCCGGCGGACAAGAAGATCTACGCGCTGCGCGACGTGACGGGGACCGTCGAGTCGCTGCCGCTGATTACGGCGTCGATCATGTCGAAGAAGCTGGCCATGGGCGCGTCGGGGCTCATCCTCGATGTGAAGACGGGCAGCGGCGCGTTCATGCGCATCTACCAGGATTCGAAAGCGCTGGCGCAGAGCCTCATCGCCGCGGCCGCGGGCTCGGGCACGAAGGTCGAAGCGCTAATCACGGACATGGATCGCCCGCTCGGCGTCGCCGCCGGCAATGCGAACGAGATCATGGAAACGATCGAAGCGCTGAAAGGCAACGGTCCGGCGGATCTCATGGAAGTCACGCGTGCGCAGGCTGAGCGGACGCTGGTGATGTCGCGCCGCTTCGACGAAGCATCCGCGCGCCGCGCGCTCGACGAAGCGCTCTCCTCCGGCCGCGCGCTCGATCAGGCGCGCAAGTGGATCGCGGCGCAGGGCGGCAATCCGGCGATCGTCGACGACTACTCGCTACTGCCACAGCCAGTCGAGACGATCGAGGTGAAGGCGCCCCGCAGCGGTTTCATCACGGCCATGGACACCTATCAAGCCGGCATGTTCACCGTCGACCTCGGCGCCGGCCGCAAAACCGCCAACGACACGCTCGACTACGCCGCCGGCGTGATGTTCGACCGCAAGACCGGCGACGAAGTGAAAGCAGGCGACGTGATCGCACGCATTCAACTCGGCAAGAAGGGACGCAACGCTGCGGAGTTGACCGCACGATATCTGGCGTTCGTTACGTTCGGAGACGAGGCGCCGGCGGCGCGGCCGATGGTCCACGAGCATCTCGTTTGAACGATGAAGGATGAACGATGAACAGATCGTTGGCGGAGCGTACGAAAGAATTCGCTCTGCGTATCGTTCGTCTTTTTGCCGCCTTGCCCAAGGATGATGTCCGTCGAGTCGTCGGGCGCCAATTGCTTCGATCCGGAACGTCGGTGGGCGCGCATGCGCGAAGCATTTCGCGCTCGATCAAACGCCGAGTTAGTGAGCAAGCTCGAGGTTGCGATTCAGGAACTCGACGAATCGATGTACTGGATGGAGATCCTCATCGAGGCGAACCTTGTCACACCAAATCGTCTCGAAGCCCTGATGGCCGAATCAAACGAATTGATGGCGATCTTGGTAACGTCGGTGCGTACCATCAAGCGACGAAAAAACAAGGGCGCCATAACGACGAAGGATGAACGATGAACAACCTCTGACTGCCGACGACTTGTTCATCGTTCATCCTTCATCCTTCATCGTTTCGTTGACTGTTCATCGTTCATCCTTCATCGTTCATCGTTATGGCAAAACCTCGCGCAATCGTGATCGTTTGCGACTCTCTCGGCGTCGGTGAGCTTCCCGATGCGAAGGAGTTTGGCGACGAAGGCTCCAATACGCTCGGGCATGTGCTCGACTCGCAACACCCGCAGCTCCCGACGCTCACGCGCGTCGGCCTGCTCCACACGCTCCCGACTCCGGCGACGACGGAGCATGCGAGCGCCGCGTATGGGCGCATGGCGGAGGTGAGCGCGGGGAAGGACACGACGACCGGGCATTGGGAGATGATGGGGCTCATCGTCGAGGATCCGTTCCGTACGTATCCGCACGGGTTTCCGCCGGAGATCATCGCGGAGTACGAGAAGCGCATCGGGCGGAAGACGCTCGGGAACAAGCCGGCTTCGGGGACGGTGATTCTCGACGAGCTGGGCGAGGAGCACATGCGGACCGGTTCGCCGATCGTGTACACGTCGGCGGATTCGGTGTTTCAGGTCGCAGCGCATGAGAGCGTGATCCCGATCGAGGAGCTCTGGCGCATCTGCGCGGAGGCGCGGGAGCTGATGCGCGGGGAGCACAACATCGGGCGGATCATCGCGCGGCCGTTCGTCGGGACCGGCGCGGGGCATTTCAAGCGCACCGCGAATCGCAAGGATTTCTCGGTGCGGCCGACGGGCGAGACGGTCGTGGAGCGCGCGTTCAAGGCGGGGCGTGAGGTGATCGGGCTCGGCAAGATCGCCGACATCTTCGATCGTGTCGGGATCAGCACCGAGATCCGCACGGAGTCGAATTCCGACGGCATGCGCAAGACGATGGATCTCGTGCGCGAGTCGAATGCCGACTTCATCTTCACGAATCTCGTCGACTTCGATTCGAAGTACGGGCATCGCAACGATCCGATCGGGTACGCGAAGGCGCTGGAGACGTTCGACGGCGAGCTGGCGACGCTGCTCGATTCGCTGAAGGACAACGATTACGTGTTCATCACCGCGGATCATGGCTGCGATCCGTGTGACGTTTCGACCGATCACACACGCGAGTACGTGCCGCTGATCGTCGCCGGTCCGCAGGTTCGCGGCGCGCGTCCTCTCGGGACGCGCTCGACGTTCGCGGACCTCGGCGCGACGATCTGCGAGTTGCTCGATCTCTCGCGCGAAGGAATCGTGGGGACGAGCGTGTTGGGAGAGCTGGGGGTGCAACGATGAAGCGAGTTTTTCTGATCGTGATGATTGCCGCGTCGCTGCAGGCGCAGACGAATCCGGCGCAACGCGTTGCCGACGACGCGATGGTCGTCGATCGCGTGGCCGAGGCGAGCAAGCGCGATCTGCCGCGCGATCTGCTGAAGCGCATCGTCAACGACGACATCGATCTTCTCCGCGGCAAGCGGACCGATGGTTCGTATGAGTACGCGGCCTGGGAACGCTTCGAGGCGGGACGGATCAGCAATTCGTTTTCCGTGCAGCCGAGCGCGGAGAAGATGGCGACGCTGGAGATCAAGGGGGCGTGGATCTATCGCGTCATCGTGGAGATCCCGTCGCGCCGGCTGCTCGTGCGCAAGAACCGGCCGATCTGGATCGAGCGCGTCGACTTCGACTTCGTCGCCGACGGAGCGACGCAGTCGCAGATCAAGTCGTTCGAGGTCAAGGCCTGGCTGCAGCCGGACGAGGTGCGGCCCTTCGATCTGCCGGCGATCGCGCGCCAGGCGACGGTGAAGGTGATTGCGACCGCGGATCCGAAAGGGGGATACGGCAACGTCGACGTCGCGCTGGTGCAGGCGAAGATCATCGACAAGGCCGATAGCCCCTACGCCGACGCCGTGACGAGTGCCAAGGCGATGCTTCGAGCGCTCGATAATGGCGAGATTCCTTCGCTGCGCTCGATGGCGCAGCGGCTGCGGAGCTCTCTTGCAGGCGGGACTGTGGCGATCGCTTCCGGCCGCCCTTCAACAGCCGAGGTAGCTGTTGTGGCGCCGAAACCCCAACCGGACACCGCCGGACGCCTCGAGATGCAGACGGAACTGCAGCTCATTGAGGATTTGCTGACCGGGAACGACACGGAACGACGCGAGGGATTGGATAAGTTGCATCAGATGATCCGGCGACTGCGGCAATAAGCGAGGATTCACTCGCCGCACCACGCTGAACCATTGGGTTCACGCGGAGGCGCGGAGCACACGGAGAGAGGTTTGAAGCGACCTCCGCGCGCCCCGCGTCTCCGCGTGAAATCCTCGCATTCATTGACCTGCCGCGTTCCGTGGCGTAGAATGCCCGTCCCTCTTGTTGTATCCCTTAGCGCATTCCGAAAGGAGCCTCACTTGTCGTCAGTCAAACTTACTTTCAAGGTCGGGGACAAGCTTGTTTATCCGAACCACGGTGTGACGGTGGTGGAGCATATCGGCGAGTCGCCGATCATGCCGTCGGGATCCAGCTACTACCACCTGCGCCTTCTCGCGACGAACTCGCGATTGGTGGTGCCGATCACGAACACGGACCGCGTCGGTCTTCGCCGTCTGTACCAGCAGAAGGAGATCAAAGGTCTCCTCGGTCTGCTCGAGCAGAAACTGGTGAAGAGCCACACCGACTGGAAGGGCCGTTACCGCGAGAATCTCGAGAAGATGAAGACCGGTCGTCTCGAAGACGTCGCCGACGTTCTCAAGAACCTCAATGAGGTCCAGAAGCGGAAGAGCTTGTCGTTCCGCGAGAAGAAGATGTACGACCGCGCGAAGTACCTCCTCGTCTCCGAGGTCGCGATCGTGAAGGACATCCCCGAGCCGGAAGCGGAGAAGCTCATCCACAAGTGCCTGGAGAAATCGCTGGCCGTCGCCGGCGCCGTCAGCCACTGACCGACGGTTTCCTGGTGCTCGAAATGCCGCCGCAAGGCGGCATTTTTTGTTTTCAACGTTTGGAGCGCAGGCATCCAGCCTGCGCTCCACGACCGACGCTAGAATGATCCCGAACATGTCCACGCAACGTCTCCCGACCTGGATCCGTGAAAAGAAGCTGAATCTGGCGAGCCTGCGCGAGGTGAAGTCGCTGCTTCGCGAGAACAACCTGCACTCCGTCTGTGAGTCGCTCGCCTGTCCCAACCGCACGGAGTGTTTCTCGCGCGGCACGGCGACGTTCATGATCCTCGGCGACGTCTGCACGCGCTCGTGCGGGTTCTGCAATGTGACGACCGGGCGTCCGTACGCGCCGCCGTCGGCGGACGAGCCGCGGGCGGTGGCGGAGACGGCGCGGCGAATGGGGCTGCGGCACGTGGTGGTGACGTGCGTGACGCGCGACGATCTCGCGGACGGCGGTGCGCATCAGTTCGCGGAGACGATCCGCGAGTTGCGCGAGGCGCTCCCGGACGCGGCGGTCGAAGTGCTGACGTCCGACTTCCGCGGCAACATCGGCCTCGGTGCGCACGGTCGTCGAGGCACGTCCCGACTACTTCAATCACAACGTCGAGACCGTGCCGCGCCTCTACGACTTCGTGCGGCCCGGCTCGCGCTTCGAGCGCTCGCTCTCGGTGTTGCGCGAGGCGAAGCGCTTCGATTCCGCCGTCGTCACGAAGTCCGGTCTCATGCTCGGTCTCGGCGAGCGTCGCGACGAAGTCGTCGACGTACTCGAGCGCCTGCGCGCGTCGGACGTCGAGATCGTGACGATCGGCCAGTATCTGCAGCCGAAGCGCGAGAAGCTCGACGTCGTCGAGTACGTGCATCCGAGCGTGTTCGAGGAGTACCGCGAGATCGGAGAATCGCTGGGTTTCCGCGCCGTGTTTTCGGGCCCGTTCGTGCGGAGCTCGTACATGGCGGACGAGGTGGTTTCCCACCTATCCTGAGGAGCGTAGCGACGAAGATCAATGGAGCAGCCGCGAAGAATGATCCGTTTTTCGCGGCCGCTCCATTGACCCTTCGCTACGCTCAGGGTTCTGGAAAAGAATGAAACGCCACCCCCGCTCCATCGACGCCGAAACGCCGAAGTCCGCCTACTTCACCACCTACTTCCCGATCTTCCTCGACTACCTCGCGGTCGAGAAAGGGCTGGCCAAGAACTCGCTCGCCTCGTACGCGATCGACCTTCGCCACTTCGGGCATTGGCTGCACGAACAGAGCATCGACGTCGAGCAGGTCGAGCGGATTCACATCGTCAAGTACTTCCAGTCGCTGCGCGCGGCGGGCATCTCGGCGCGATCGGTGGCGCGTGCGCTGGCGGCGATTCGCGGGATGTTCCGCTTCCTCGTCGCCGAGCGGCATCTGAAAAAGGATCCGACGGAGAATCTCGAGAATCCGAAGCTCTGGTCGACGTTGCCGAAGTCGCTGCAGCCGGACGAGGTCGAAGCGCTCCTTGGCGCGCCCGATCGCACGACGCCTGACGGGCAACGTGATGCGGCGATGCTCGAGCTGCTCTACGCGACGGGACTGCGCGTCAGCGAGCTCATTCGCGTGCGCGTGGACGAGGTCGTCATGGACGCCGGATTTCTTCGCACGATCGGCAAAGGCTCGAAGGAGCGCATCGTCCCGTTCGGCGACAGCGCGAAGGCGACGATCGTCGCCTACATGGAATCGGGCCGTCGCGAGCTCGACAAGCATACCGACCCGCATCTCTTTCTGTCGCGGCGCGGGCGGCCGATGTCGCGGCAGTCGTTCTGGATGAAGATCGTCCGTTACGCGACGAAGGCGGGAATCACGAGCGCACATCTCCCCTCACGTCCTCCGCCACGCCTTCGCCACGCACCTGCTCGAAAATGGCGCCGACCTCCGCTCCGTGCAGATGATGCTCGGCCACGCCGATATCTCCACGACGCAGATCTACACGCACGTCTCGCGAGCGCGACTGCAGAAGATGTACGAGAGTTTTCACCCGAGAGCCTAGATCGCAGATCGCAGGAGAGAAACCACGAGCGGATTGGAGTGGGCGGTGGGTTCCTGCGATCCGCGATCTGCGCTCTGCGAACTTCTTATCGGGCATAATCGTCCCACCAATGCGTTAACAGCCACGTCCCCATGAAGACGGTCCTTCTCGCGCTCGCTACCTGTCTTGCCGCCACCTCGGCAAGCGCGAGCATTGCGCTCTTCTCCGACGGCCGGAACATGAAGATCGAGGCCTATGCCGTCGAGGAGGACACGATCCATCTCACGTTCTCCGGCGGCTCGAAGATCTCCCTGCCGCTGGCGCGGATCGAGCGCATCGTCGATGACGAGATCGCCACGCCCGAGGTGATCGAGGAAGTGAAGAAGATCGTCGAAGAAGGCGGCGTGTTTCCGCGACGCTCGTGGCAATACACGGAGCAGAGCAAGCCGCTCTTCAAGTCGAAATACAACGACATCATCATCGAGGCTTCGAAGAGCTTCGACATCGACGCCGCGCTGGTGTCGGCGGTGATCAAGGCGGAGTCGGACTACAACCCCCGCACCCTGTCGAACAAGGGCGCCCGAGGGCTGATGCAGCTCATGCCGGCCACGGCGAAGCGCTTCGGTGTGACCAACTCCTACGATCCCGCCGAGAACATCTACGCCGGCACGCGCTATCTCCGCTGGCTGCTGCAAGACCTTCGACGGCAACGCCGATCTCGCGGTCGCCGCCTACAACGCCGGCGAAGGGAACGTCTGGAAGTACAACGGCGTCCCGCCGTTCCGCGAGACCGTGAACTACATCAACCGCATCGCGCGCCACATCCGCAAAGCGATCGAGGACGACGTGATCCCCGGCGTCACCGAGGAAGCGTCGAGCGTCGCGACTGCCGGACTGCCGCGCCGCTGAGCGCGCACGCGCCGTTGTCGCGTGGTCGGTTGTTTGTTGTCCGGGAGTTTGAATTTCAGAAGCCGCAGGCTTCGGCGATTCTGTGTAGCGACGACCGCCCTCGGTCGTCGGTTCGCGCGCCAGACGTAAACTCGAGACGGACGTGCCTCTTTCTGCGCGCCGGCCGAGGGCGGCCAGCGCTACACAGAACCGCGCTCGCTACGCTCGCAAATGCGAGACGATCACACCAACACAGCGGCGCTCTCCAACTCGAGCTCCGCGGCGTGCACGAGCGTTTCGAAGCGGATCACCATGACCGTGCGATCGTCGTCGGCGGGGCGGGTGCCGGAGTGGTGGGCGACGGCATCGAGGATGGCGTTGCGGACTTCGTCGGCGGTGGAGCCGGCGCGGCCGGCGAGGAGGGCTTCGAGTTGATCGAACCCGAGGGGCTCGCCGTTTTCGTCCTGCGCTTCGACGATGCCGTCGGAGAGATAGACGATCGTGTCGCCCTCGCGGAGCTCGGTCTCCGTCGTGTGCGTAACCAGCTCCTTGCGCACGCCGAGCGGCAGCGACGGACCTTCGATTGGGATCGGCGCGTCGTGACCGAGGCGGAGGATGTAGGGGTAGAGATGCCCGGCGTTGGTGTGGCGGATCGTGCCGCGCGCGAGGTCGAAGACGGTAAAGGCCAGCGTCATGAACGCGCGACGTTCGGTGGAGCGATAGACGAGCTGGTTGAGGCGGCGGAAGAGCGACGTCTCGTCCGCGCCTTCTTCGATGAGCGTGGTCATCGCTGCTTTCACCATTGCCATCACGAGCCCCGTCGAGAGGCCATGGCCGGAAACGTCGCCGATGGCGACGGCGAGGCGTGAGTCGCCCATCCGGAAGACATCGTAGTAATCGCCGCCGATCGACGTCGTCGGCTCGAAGTGCGCGGAGAACGAAACGCCGCCGTAGTCGGGACCGGATGCGGGCAACAGATTGCGCTGGATCTCCGCGGCGATCGCGATCTCGCTCTGCAGTCGCTCTTTTTCGGCGACGGTTTGCAGCAGCGAGGCGATCGACTCGGTCATGTGATCGAACGACTGCGCCATCGCGCCGAGCTGATTGTTGCGGCGCATGCGGATGCGGTACGTGAAGTCACCGCGCTCGACGGCGTGCGCTCCTTTCTCGATGCGATTCACGGCGCGCGAGATCGAGAAGATGAGAATCGCGGCGAAGAGCGCGGCCACGGCGTACATCGCCATCAACGCGAACGCGAGACCGGCGATGACGTTGACCAGAATGCCGAGGTAATCGCCGGCGGACGAGCCGAAGTAGTACGAAAAGATGTTACGCGGCGGGTTGATGATCAGCGTGAAGAGGCTGCGATCTTTGAGCGACTGGCCGGTGTTCCAGTCGTCGAGATCGGCGAGATCTCCCCAGATGATCTTGCGCATGACGTTCTTCTTGAAGACGCCCTGCAGATTGCCGTCGATGGTGAAGCCGCGGTCGCTCTTGCGCGAGCCGCGTGCGTTGGCGGTGCGGACGATCATGCCGTAGCGGTCGTACAGCTGAGCGCTCCAGGCATCGTCCAGCGGCTGCGCGAAGACCACCGCGCGCTGGCCGTCGAACTGGCGCGAGGCGACGAGGAACGGCTTGCCGTCGCGGGAGACGAGGCCGCTGAAGCTGCGCGTGCGCAGCCACTCGGGGAGCTTCGCTCCCGATGCCGTATTGGTGTCGTAGATCTCGAGCGTCTTGAGCGCGCCGGAAGTGTGGCGTCCGGTGACGACGTACTCGAGCGCCCAGCTCTCGAGCTGACCGAGCGTCGCCTGGCGCTCCGCGCGCAGTGCGGCCTGCGTCATCACGGCCGCGAACATGTAGGCGATCGTGATGAGGAGGATCGTCATCAGGAAGAACGGCAGGAGCCCGATGAGGAGGTAGCTGAGGAAAAGGCGCCGTCCGACGGTCCAGAAGAGCTGCCTCAGCACCCAGCGAACGAAGAGGGCGAGGCCGTAAAGCGAGAGGGCGATGACCAGCAACCAGGCCAGGAAAGCGAGGAAGTTCAGGAAGCCAAACGTGCGGCCCAGGCGGTCGAGGAGGCGATCGGTGTATTCGAGGACGACGATTGCGCCGACGCCGATGAGCCAGACCACGAGCGCAGGCGATAGGCCACGCCGCTTCGTGACGGGTCGTTCGTCCATCGAGTTCATGATAATGCGCGAGTCATTGCTTAGTACGTTCCGTTTGCGAAGGGGTTGCGTCGACTTGCTCGGTCATGCCAGCGGAATTCCACTGGCGCGGCAGCTGTCTATGCCTCAAAATCGTCCCGGTCTCCTCGGGTGTCCTGCAAAATCATGATCTCTCGCCCCTTTCTTCGCCTCGCCATGTCCGCGTGCGTTCTGTTCGCGGTGGCGGATGCCGCGTCGGCGGCCTGCGTCAATCGTTTCGTCAGCCGCACCGAACGGCCTCATCAGGTCGTAACGCTGCTGACCGGCAAATTGACATTCCAGGAAGCGCAGGCGCTGTCCCTCGCCATTGAGCAAAAGAAGGCGCCCGTCGTGGAGTGGGTCGACGATGCAGGCAAGACGATCGCCAAGCAGTTCGGCCAGCTGAAAGTCGTTCGCCCGATGCCCGTCGGCTGCGACGGCAAGAGCTCCGGCGTCGTCGTGATCGTGACGTTCCCCACCGGCGTGCAGCCGCTCAAGAAGATGAACGTGAAGCTGAAGGCCGACACCACGGTCACGTTCGACCAGCAAGCGGACTGACCGGCCCGGCCGGCAACGTTCGAGGCCACAAGGCTGGACTCAAGTGCGGGTGATCCAAGGCGCCGTTCCGGGTACCTCGCGAACGAGTTCACCAAGCTCCCGACAAATCTAGACGAGCGCAGCGAGTGCGGTTCTGTACTACTTAACGACAAGATCTTGCCGGCCTACGAAGATTTTGAATCCGTCATCCTGAGTCGGCGGAGCCCACGAGCGGCATGCCGCGAGCGGCGTAGCACAACGAAGGATCTCAACCTACGAAGAGCATCGCTCAAGCGCCGTTCCTCGCAACTTGAGGGCGCTTCAGGCTTTCGTGTGGATTGAAGATGGAAACGCGGGATAGAGATCGAGGCCGCCGAGGTGAAAGAGAATGGCTTCGCGAAAGCGCGTTCGACTGCGAAAACCACAAGCGCGCTTCTTGATCCGTTGAATGTGGGAGTTGACCGATTCGGACATGGCGTTGGTAATGTCGGATGTGGCGGCGTTGATCACGCCGTTCCAGTGATTTCGGATCATGTGGGCCACGACGCGGATAGGCTCGAGCGCGCAGCGCAACGCCCCGTGGAGCCACTGCCGCCAAAGCCGCTCGGCCATGCCCCTTCGGACGTAGCCCCAGAGCATCGAGGCGTGTTCCTTGTAGCGGAAAGCACGGGCCGTTCGTAACGTCCCGCCGCGCAGAGCATCGATCCTTGCTCGCGCTTCTCCGTCGAGGCGCTCGGGATGCGTGAGCCACCAGTAGCGAGTCTTGGCCAGCCGCTCGTCACCGGCGGCACGCAGCTGCCGGTGCTCGACCCGTCGCACCAGGTCCACGGCGTCGCCGAGATGCTTCATAATGTGGAACTTGTCGAACACGATCTTGTCATCGGCAAACGACAGATGTTTCCGGGTGGAGGCGATGTACGGAGGCCACATGTCCATGGCCACCTTTTCCACCCGCTCCAGTTCCTCCGGTTTGTACTGAGCCCAGAGTTTGTTGAGACTCTCTTCCTTCCGCTCATCGAAGACATCCAGCACGCGAGCTTCACTCAAAGCGTTGACCACCGTGATGTACTCGTGTCCCCGTTTGATGGAAGTCTCATCGACGCCGATGCTCGCGGGCAGCACGGCTCTTCCACGTCGCTTCATTCCCCGTTCCACGGCACGCGAGCGAATCCCGGCCACCTCTTCCCAGCTCAATCTCATTCCCTTCGCGACAGCGGCAATGCTCTCCGTGGCCCTTAGCCAGTCGATGACCAATGCCTCGAACAGGGCCGTAAATCGTGAGCGTTCCTCGGACCACGGAACCCGCACTTGCCGAACTCCGTGCTCGTTGCACTTGATGCGAGGAACCGTGGCGATGAGGATCGTCTGGTACTGGCACGTGTCGAGATGTCGCCAGCGCCTCTCGCTCTTGTCGTAGCGAGGACTTCGCTCTCGGCACTCCGGGCAAACCTCAGACGCCGACGATCCTTCCACTCGGATCAGCACTTGTCCGATCTCCAGTTTGAGCTCGACCTCCTCGACGTGCCACGGCGCTGCGATGCCTAGAATCTGCTCATACAGTTTTCGATCGTTCACCCTGGAATCTTACCCACTTGCTCGTAGCAGCGGGACCTGTGGGAAAGCGGAAAAGGCGGCGGATCGGGCGGTTGGCCTTTTCCGCTTTTCCATAGGTCGTTTCCGTTCTCAATCCACTCGATTCCCGGATGCCCCAACTTGAGATTCTTCGTCGCGCTCCGCCCCGTCGCGGCACGCCGCTCGGGGGCTCCGCCGACTCAGAATAACGTGAAGAGGGACCGTCGCAGTTTGGTTGCGGCTTCGCCGCGCTACGTGGTGCTGGCCGCCCTCGGCCGGCTCGCAGAACGAGGCACGTTCCTCTCGATGGTTCGCTTGGCGCGCAAACCGACGAGCGAGGGCGCTCATCGCCACACAGAACCGCCGAAGCCTTCGGCTTTTATCGCAGACTTCTTCGTTTCGAGGGCGTGACCGGCCCTCCCGTCGTCCAGAGCTCGAGGGAGTGGCCGGTGAGCAGGATGACGCGGCCTGGCTGCAGGACGAACGAGCGGACCGCCGAGGGCATCTCGATGAGGGAGCCGTCGCTGGTGAACGCGGGCAGGACGTATTTCTCCGCGCTGTCGCCGCGGCCGCTGACGATGGCGCAGTTGCCTTCGGCGCGGATGCGCGTCGACTCCGTCGGCGCGATGGCGGTCAGGAAGTCTCCGCTCGGGGTCAGCGAGGTTTCGGAGTAGGAGTACACCTTGTCGCCGAGGACGTAGACCTTTCCGTTCGACGCGGCGATCGAGGCGGCGGACGTCGGGCGCGCGGCTGAGACGAGCGGCGAGGGATGGAGCGGATCGGCGATGTTAATCACGCGCACTTCGTTCGGCAGATCGACGAGCGCAAAGGCGTGCGTACCCGCGGTCACGACGTCATCGACGCCGCCGGTCATCGAGGCGGTGACGACGAGTGAGGCGGGATCGAGGACGAGCGTTTTCTTTTCGCACGTGCCGCTGCTGCAGCCCTTCGAGAGCGATACCCACACCGCCTTGCCCGCCGTGGCGATGCCGCGCGGTTGCGCGTCGGATCCTTCGTCGATCGTGATCTGCGCGAGCTGCGCGCCGGTGCTCGAATAGGCCGTCACCGTGCCGCTCGCACCGAGGGCGAAGAGCGTGGAGTCGGTGGCGGCGATGTCGATGATCCCCTGCGCGCGAATGCCGCCGATGAATTGCAGAACGTCGTTCGTCGCGGTGCGGAAGATATCGACGCCGTCATCGCTGGAGAGGTAGATGCGATCGCTCCCCGCAACGACCTTCGCATAGAAGCTGCTGCGGAACCGCACGCTGGCCTCGGGGAGGTTGCCAAAGAACGTCGCGGCCGCCGTGCCTTCGCTCGTGGCCATCAACGCGATCGGCGACACGGCATCGAGAGCGACGACACTCGCTGGCAGGAGATGCTCACGCGAGAGCGTGTGTGCGTCTTCGTACACGAGCAGCTTGCGATTGTCGGCAGCGAGCAGCGTCGTACCGGAGAGCGCGATCTGCCGCGGGATGATGCGATTCGAATCGACGGCGACGGTCGCGGTCCCGGACGCGAGATCAAAGACATTGATGCCCTTGAACGTGAAGATTGCCGCGCGCGTCGCGCTGAGGGCGAGATTGCCGACCGGCGCGCCATCGACCGTGAAGTTTCGCGTTTCCGCGGTGAGATCGCCATTCGCGTAGTAGTGCAGCGTCGTCTTTCCCGTCGCCTCGCTCACCTCGGCGAGTGCGAGGGCCGCGCCGCTGCGCGCGAGCAGCGCGGTTTTGGGAACCGTAGCTTTCACTGGCACCGAGGGCGGCTGCGCGGTCCAGACCGTGCCATCGGCGAGCAACGCGACGATGCCAGTTCCTCGCAACACCGCATTGCTGATCGCGGCGGCGAAGGTCGTCGTGCTCGTCGTCGCCGGTGTGCCGCTGAGCGACCAGATCGTCGCGATGGCGCCATTCGTCGTGAGCAGCGTCTGATCCTGCACGTCGCGCACGACCGAACCGGCGCCGGCGTTCCAGTTGCGCTCTTCGTTCAGCGCGAGACCGGTCGTGACGATGCGATTCTCGGTGATCGTTCCATTGCTGTCGGAGAACCACGCCTTGTCACCGGCGACGCGCACACTCGTCGTCGCGCCGGCGGTGTAGCTGACGACGGGCCAGGGACGCGCGATCGACGCCACGTCGAAGACGGCCAGGCCGATATCGCCCGCGGCGACGTAGAGCGTGTTGCCGGAGCGCTTGATGGCGTGGATGGTGTTGTCGGTTCCGTCGGTGGGCGGAAGCTGGTACTCGAAGAGCTCAGCGATGCGCGCGGGATTCGTGAGGTCGACGGCGAGGACCGTGCGATCGGGGCCGGCGAGAAACTGCGCTTGCGAGGACGAGGCGAAGGACATCGCCGCGAAGGGCATCCGCGCGAGGCGCGTGTTGCCCGAGAAGAGATCGGAACTGCGTCGGATGTTGTCCGAGGCGATGACGAGACCGTCAGTGGTGACGTGTACGGACGTCGCGCGCACCGTGTCGATCGTGCCGGTGTTCTGCGGGATCGAAGGAATGGCGAGCGAGAACGTTTCGAGCGTCGTGTCGCCATCCGCGGCGTAGAGCTTCGCGCCGTCGAGCGCGAGCGAGGTGACGTTCGGCGAGCTGGTCGAGAGAAACGCGCTCGTTTTCGTCGGATTCTCGGGATCGAAGCGATCGAAGTGATCGATGCCGCTGGACGTGGCTACGAAGAGATACGACGAGACAGCGATGTCGTTGACGGTCCCCGAGGCGGCGACGCTCCGAATGACGCGAATGTTCTTGCCCTCGCGCCGCAGCACATACACGCGCGCGCCGCTGCCGGCATAGGCGAGCCCGGTGCCGTCGGCTTCGATGACGCGCGTGGATCCAGGGATCGCCACGGAGTCGGCGATGGTGGTCTGTCCGCTCGCGCCGTGCTCGAGAAGCTGCACGCCGTAGCCGGTCGCCAGCCAGACGAAGTTGCCATCGACGGCCACGTCCAGCGCCGTGGTGCGGAACTGGCCGCTGTAGCGCGGCGTCCAGGGGCATTGCGACTGTGCAACCGAGGAGAGGGAGAGGAGGAGAAGGAGAACCGAGATCACACGCCCGCGCATTGGGGAGATTGTAAGGCGCAGAGGCTCAAAGGCGCACGGGCTCACAGCCCGGTGAACCCATGTGCCTGTGAGCCTGTGCGACGCGCTGATCGCGAGGAGGGCGGGCTTATAGCCCGCCATGGGCGGGTGGTGGTGGCAAGCCGTCGAGCCATGAGCATGCCCAAAAAAGCAAAACCGGCGGGCTATAAGCCCGCCCTCCAGACGGCGATGGCCTTCCGCACGTACGACGGATGCGGCACCGCGTCGAGTTTTTCCGGATCGATCCATTCGTAGTCGCCACCCGAATCGCGCAGGCGTCTGACGTCGGCGGTGTAGACGGTGAACTCGATCTTGCGCGTGGTGACGGTGTGGCGGAACGAGCCGAGGCGATCGCGCGGCTCGGCGTCGAGGGAGTGGCCGCCGAGGAGGGAGGTGTTGCCGTGCGGGAGGTGATACATCGCGTGCATGAGCGCGCCCGATTCGCGTCGCATCAGCATGCGGCCTTGGCGATCGACGATCAGGTAGAGCGGGATCTGCAGCTCACGCGTGGCCTTTTTTTCTTTCGCGCGCGGAAACTCGTCGACGCGGCCCGTTGCCAGTGCGACGCATTCGCTGCGCAGCGGGCAGAGAAGGCATGACGGATTTTTCGGTTTGCAGATCAGGGCGCCGAGCTCCATCAATCCCTGATTGAAGTTGCGCGGCGACTTCGCAGACCTGCACGAGATCCTCGGCGTGCTGCCACGTACTCCGACGGCTCGGCGCCGAAGAGGCGGGCCACGATGCGGCCGACGTTGCCGTCGACGATCGGCGCGCGTTTCTTGAAGGCGATCGAGGCGATGGCGCCGGCGGTGTAGCGCCCGATGCCGGGGATCGTCAGCAGCTCCGTCGACGTCGACGGAAGCACTCCGTCGAAGCGCTCCACGACGCCGACGGCGCCTTCGCGCAGCATGCGCGCGCGACGGTAATACCCGAGTCCCGACCAGGCGGCCGTCACGTCGTCGATCGGATGCGACGGCGAGAGCGGCGATCGTCGGAAAGCGGTCCAGGAAACGCTCGAAGTAACGGCAGGACGACTTCCATCCGCGTCTGCTGCAGCATGACCTCGGACACCCAGACGTGGTACGGGTCGTACGCCGTCGCGCCAGGGGAGAGGACGTTGATGGCGGGCGAACCAGAATTCGGTCGTTCGGGCGATGGCGGACCGGTCCGGGGTTTGCAAACGCGGCTTGTATTGTATTCTTCAGCCCGACACCCGAACGATAAGTCGCGAGCGAAAACGTCCGAGCGAAAACCATGAGCGAAAACTATGAGCGAGCAGCTTCACGGATCGTCAGAGCCCGAACAGGGCAAGTACGTCTACTGCATCATCAAGACCGATACGCCACGCGACTTCGGTACGGTCGGGATCGGTGGGCGCGGCGACCGCGTCTACAGCGTCCATCACCGCGAGTTCGCGGCCGTCGTCTCCAACTGCCCGCTGATCGTCTTCGATCCCACGCGCGAGAACGCTCTCGCGCACGAGCACGTGAACGAGCTGGTGATGAAGGACTTCACCGTCCTTCCGATGAGCTTCGGCACCGTCTTCCGCACCGAGAACGACATCAAGGAGTTCCTCAAGGGGACCTACGAGGCGCTCAGCGACGTGCTCCAGAAGATGGAGGGGAAGATCGAGTTCGGCCTCAAGGTGAACTGGGACAAGGACCAGGTCATCAAGGAGATCGAGACCGAGAACGAGGAGATCCGCCGGCTGAAGGAAGAGATCTCAGTCGAACACGTCGACGTCGACGTACTTCTCGCGCATGCAGCTCGGCCGCGTCGTCGAGTCGGCGCTGCAGGCCAAGGCCGACGCGTACGTGACGGAGATCTACGAAGCGCTGCGCGACGCCGCCATCGCCTCGCGCTCGAACAAGCCGATCGGCGACAAGATGATCATGAACGCCGCGTTCCTCGTCGAGCGCGACAAGACGAAAGCGTTCGACGATCAGATCTCCGACATCGCGAAAAAGTACGAGAACAAGCTGTCGTTCCTCTATACGGGCCCATGGCCGCCGTACAACTTCGTGAATATCCGGCTGAAGCTGGAGCGCGCGGAGCGGTAATGGTTGTCAGTGGTCGGTTGTCGGTTGTCGGTGACGTCCGGCGATGCTGCCCAGACTAACTGACAACTCGACAACAGGTTCATCCATGCCTTCCTCCTCGACGACATCCTGCTGCTCCCCTTCCGGGCTGCCGGTTGCCGGCTTCAACTGGATCATGAACAGATCCAGAAGATGGCGAACGAGGAGTTGATGAACGATCAGCCGTGGAAGGAACGGCTGATCGAGCTGCAGATGATGCCTCGAGCTCGGCGAGATCAGCGGAAGAGGATTACGTCGTCGAGGAAGCGGTCGTGTTTCAGGCGCTGCGCGACATCCGCGCGCGGCGGGAAGCGCTGGCGCGGCAGATGGCCGCCGATGCGCGATGAGGACGACGGCGGCATCGGCATCTACACCGGATACGGCCGAGTGAGTGACGTTCAGCGACGCGCTCGACGACGCTTCGCGACGCGCCGCGTCGTCCTCTTCGGCGGAAAAGGCGGCGTCGGCAAGACGACGATCGCGGCCGCGGCGGCGCTGCACTTTTCCGCGATTCGCGGAAGACGATCCTCTTCACGACCGACCCGGCCTCGAATCTCGACGATCTCCTCGGCACTGACGGCCACAAACTGAAGATCGAGTCGCTCGACGCGCGCGCGCTTTACGCAGCGCTTTCTCGCCACGAATCTCGACTCGTTTTCTCGAGCTCGGCGATCGCGGGACGTATCTCGACCGCGATGAGCTGCGGCGTTTCTTCGAGCTGTCGCTGCCGGGCGTCGACGAGCTGATGGCGTGGATGCGCATCGGCGAGCTGGCGGAGTCGGATGACTACGACGATGGTCGTCGTCGACACCGCGCCGACGGGCCACACGCTGCGCATGCTCTCGTCGGCGGAACACTTCCGCCAGTTCGCGCGTGGCGCTCGACGCGATGCAGGAGAAGCATCGCGACATGGTCCGGCAGTTCGCACGCCGCGAGGTCGCGCGATGCGATGGACGTGTTCATCGAACGAGTTCGACGCGGGCGCGCGGCGCCGCCGCGAGTCTGCTCGTCGACCCGACGCGAACGGCCTTCGTCCCGGTGACGCTCGATCGAACCGTTGGTGATCGAGCAGACCGCGCGATTGATGGACGAGATCGAGATCGACGTGCCGTTCGTGATTCTGAATCGCGCGACGAAGGCGATGAAGCGCTGTCGCAGTTTTCACGCGTCGTGATGGCGCCGCGAGCATGTCTGCCTCTCGATTCGGAAGAACGCCTCCGTCAATGGAGCGCAGGCATCCTGCCTGCCGGTCCGCCAGCATCCCTGCCGGCCGGACTGGTTGAAAGCGCACGCACCGGCGCGCTGGACGCGCGCGCTCCCCTTCTCTTCCTCGCCGGCAAGGGTGGCGTCGGCAAGACCTCGTGCGCGACGTCGATCGCGCTGCAGCTCGCGCGGCGCAATCGCAGTCATCGCTTCGTGATCATCTCCGTCGATCCCGCGCATTCGCTGCGCGACGTCTTCGCGCGCGAGGAGCCGCCGTCGAATCTCACGGTCGAGACGATCGACACGAAGGCGAAGTGGCGCGAGTTCCGCGAGACGACCGGCGAGGAGATCGAGCGGGCGGTCGACGCATTGACGCCGCGCGGAATGTCGCGTCGCGTACGACGCCGAAGCGATGCGGCGCCTGCTCGAGATCGCGCCGCCCGGCGCCGACGAGCTGTTCGCCATCACGCGGCTCGCCGATCTCATCGCCGACGACACGCTGGCCGGCGTCATCGTCGACACCGCGCCGACCGGACATTTCCTCCGCCTGCTCGATCTCCCCCGCGACGGCGGGCGAGTGGGTGCGCGAGTTCATGCGCCTCCTGCTCCGCTACAAGGATCTCGTCCCTCCCGCCTCCCTCGGCGAGGAGCTCGTCCGCGCCTCGCGCGCGCTCAAAGATCTCGACGAAACGCTCCGCTCCGATGCGCACCGCGGTCATCGTCGTCACACGCCCCGAACGGATCGTGATCGCCGAGACCAAACGCCTCCTCGCCGACCTCGAGCGCCGCGGGATCGCGATCGGTGGCGTGATCGCGAACTACCTCACGCCCGAGAACGACGATCCCTGCGATGCGTCGATGCGCTCCTACGAGCTCGCGGCGATCGGCGAGCTGGGCGACGTCGTGACGATCGAACGACACGACACGCCACCGTCTGCGCTCGACGATCTCGAGCGCCTCGTGCCATTGGGGTAAACGAGCGAAGCGAGTGCGCTTCTGTGTAGCGACGGCCGCCTCGGCCGTCCTCTCGTGCAAACGCCTCGTCCGAGTCCCTCTGCCTCTTTGCGCGCCAAACTCACTCTCGAGACGGCACATGCCTCGTTCTGCTTGCCGGCCGAGGGCGGCCAGCACTACACAGAACCGCACTCGCTTCGCTCACTTGAAGACAACACTGCGCGCGTGCGCTCCGCTACACTTCCCCCCGTGCTCTACGTTTACGTCGTGACGCGTGCCGGTGTGGCGCCGCAGGTGGATGGGATCGACGGGACGCGGCGTTTCGGCATCGCGGTCGTTGAGGACATCGCGGCGCGTCTTCACGCCGGTCAACGACGAGGAGTTCTCGCAGGAGTCGATCGATCGGAAGTCGGGCGATCTCGAGTGGCTCGGCGCGGTCGGTTACCGGCATCAGGCCGTCGTCAGCGACGTGATGAAGGCCGCGGCCATCGTACCGCTGCGCGCGTTCACGCTCTTCAGCAGCGAGGATGCGCTGCGCGCGTATCTCCACGAACATCGCGCGATGCTCGCGGAGGCACTGGAGCGGCTCGACGGCAAACAGGAGTGGACGCTGCGCATCGAGCTGGAGCCGGTGCGATGGAGCGCGGCGTTGAGCTCTCGCGTCGAATCGCTGCGCGTGCTGCAACACGACATCGAATCCGCACCGCCAGGGAAGGCGTTTCTCCTGCGCAAGAAGCTCGACGACGAGCGCAAGCGCGTGTCGCGCGCGGCCGAGGAGTCGTTGCTGACCGAGATCGAGCGCGAAGTCGTCGATGTACTGAAGTGCGAGACCGTCGCCGAGTCGCGGGAGCGCCGCGATGGCGCGTTTCCGGAGATCAACGTCCTCATCAACCGCGACGAAGAAGCGGTCCTGCAGGAGCTGCACGAAAAGCTGGCCGCGCACTACGAACAGGAAGGCGTCACGCTTGCACTCAGCGGACCGTGGCCGCCGTATACATTTGCAGGGAACGTAGAACGATGAACACGGAACACGGAACGAGAAACAGCCGCCATTCGTGTGTTCCGTGTTCCGTGTTCATCGTTCCGTGTTCTCTCTCTCATGCCTGAAGAACTCGAAGAGTTGGCTCTGCTGGAGATGCTCGATCATCTCCTCGATCGCGGTGTGGTGATTGCCGGCGAGGCGGTGATCTCGATCGGCGACGTCGATCTTCTCTACCTCGGGCTCAACATCGTGCTCGCCAATGTGGACGCGGTGATGCGCGTTTCACGAAAGTGACGCGCTCGTGCGATCGCTGATCATCGGGGCTCATCTCTTGCGCGACGACATCGAGCCGGTGGCCGAGGCGCTTCCGGTCGGCGACTTGTATCTGAGCGCGATCGGGATCGAAGCGGATCAGCCTCTCGGCGATCGCGAGCTGCTGCTCCGCGTGGCTGGGGTGCGTGCGCGACTTCTCGATGTGGCCACGTTCGTCGCCATCCGCTACGGGTTTACGGCGTGGAGCGCGGAAGAGGCGCAGTGGAAGTGCGCGGCGCACATCGGAAAGTGGAGAGGTGTGCTGACGGCGAATCGCGAGAACGTCGAGATGACGCTGAAGACGTCGGCATTCGCGCCGCGCGCGCGTCCCGACCGTCACGACTTCACGAACGGCGCGGACTATCTTCGCGCGCTGCACGAGGCGACGCAGTCCGCTTCGGCGGATCCTGAATTTCGCGCGGGCGCGGAGGAGCTGATCGCGCCGCTGGCGGTGAAGCATCGCTGGCTGCATCGCGATGAGAAGTCGGTCGAGCTGGCGGCGCTCGTTCCACGCGCGCAACTCGGCGCCGTGAACGCCGCGGGCGAGACGTTGCGCGGGCGATGTCCGGACGTCCCGTTTCTGCTTTCCGGCCCGTGGCCGCTGGAGGTCTTCGCCGATGATGATCACGAATGAAGAGCGCGAGCTGCGCGCGGCGCTGACGTTCACCGACTCGATCGTTCCCGAGCGCATCTCCGCCGATCCGGAGATCGTCGAGAACGGACTGGCCAAGCTGGTGCTGTCGATCATCGAGCTGGTGCGCAAGCTTCTCGAGAAGCAGGCGCTGCGCCGCATGGACGCCGGCAATCTCACCGACGAAGAAATCGAGCGCCTCGGCAATGCGCTGATGAAGCTCGAGGAAAAGATGTCCGAGTTGAAGAGGACCTTCGGGCTGAGCGACGAGGATCTGAACATGAAGCTCGGGCCGGTGAAGATGTGGGAGTGATGAAGAGCGTTTCCACCACCCAGAATCGGCGGGCTATAAGCCCGCCCTCCAACGGTCCGGACCGGAGGGCGGGCTTATAGCCCGCCATGGGCGGGTGGGCAGCGTCACGGTCGAGCTTGGCACGCAGGTCGCAGACAACGGACAACCGGGAACTGACAACATCTGTTGACTCTCTGTCCCCGAATCGTTTAAACGTAATCACCTCAAGGAGAATGACGATTGCCCATGGATGATCATCGGGGAGCACTCCAGCGCCAGCCGCAGGGACTGGTGGATATCCTCGACAAGATCCTGGACAAGGGGCTCGTGATCGCGGGCGACGTGAAAGTGTCGCTGGCGAACGTGGAGCTTCTGACGATCCAGCTCCGTCTCGTGATCTGTTCGATCGACAAGGCGGAGGCAATCGGCATCAACTGGTGGCGCTCCGACCGGTTCTATTCGAGCGATCCTCGTGCGCTCCAGGCTCAGGAGTACGACGAGCTTCGCAACCGCATCACTGACCTCGAACAACAACTCACCGCTCGTGAGCTTCCTGCTGGGAAGCCGGGAGAGAGGAAAGGCAGGTAAGTCATGGCTGTGGAACGCGCCCCAGGCGGCACGAGTCTGATTGACGTACTCGACCGAATTCTCGATAAGGGAATCGTCGTCGACGCATGGGTCCGCATCTCCCTCGTCGGCATCGATCTGATCACGGTTGAAGCACGCGTCGTCATCGCATCGATCGATACGTACCTGAAGTACGCGGAGGCCGTCGGTATCACGTCGACCGTCGCCCGTCCGGCCCTCGGGCCGGGAGACGGCGGCATCGCCAGCGGATCCGCGGCCACGCCGGCCGGCGTCACCAGAACGTAGCCCTCTTCAGGTGAACGGTAGACAGGTCACAGGGGACTCTTGCTCAAACGGGCATGCGTCCCCCGTTCGCTGTCTGGGTCCGTTGCTGGTTCCTGGTTGCTGGTTCTCTGTGGGTTATCGTCCTGACGCAGATCCGCAGACAACAAGCAACCAGCAACCAGGAACCAGCAACAGTGTTTCAGCGGATATAGCCGAGGGACTTGAGGTTGTCGTAGTACTCCTTGTTGACAGTCGGCGCACCCGCGCTCGACTCGCGTGCGCCATACGTCGCGATCCCCGCGTGACGGGCGCCAGGCATCTCGGCGGATGCCGGAAATCCCATCGCCTCGAGAATTGTCGGTGCGACGCTCCACGCCGTTCCCGTGGCCAGCTCTGCGTTCGAAGCCAGGACGGCCTTGCCGCGCTGTCCGTCGCCTGGCATTCCAGTCAGAACCACGTCGTAGCCGGCGTTACGCGCTTGCACGACGGTACTGGTCACGCGATCGAGCGCGCGCAGCGATCGTGCGAGCTTTGTCGATTGATCGAGATCGAGTCGATTGAGAATCACGTCGAGCGCGGGCAGGTAGACCGTGGCGAAGCGCGGATTCGATGCGAGTGCGCGTGTGAAACGTTCTTCGGCGAGCGCGTCGAGACGCAGCGGATCAGCCTTCGCGGCGACGAAGATCGTGTCGGGGCTGATCGACGTCAGCGCGCCGCGCTGCAAGTCGCTGGTCGCCCACCAGTTCACCGAAACGCTCGGCAGACCGCGCTCCGCAAAGATCTCCCAAACGTAATCGCGTCTGCGCACCGTGGGTGGAAGCGGCTCGCGTTGCCCGATCGTGCGCAGCAGGAAGTCGGCGCGGGAGATGCGCTGGAGGATGTGCGAGCCGCCGCGAAAGCGGATCCCTTCAATCGCGCGCACGCCGTGTTGTTCGACGGGAACGCCGGTGCCGATCGTCGCCCAGCGCTCGGTCGTGGACTCGCCGGCAATCGGATCGATGGCCGAGACGTGAGAAAGCAAGCGCGTGAGATCGGCGCGCGATTGCAGGATCTCCCACGTAAGGCCGTCGACGGCGATGAGCGCGATGCGGCGCGTCGTCGGCGTGGTCACGACCATTGGAGCATTCGTCACGGCCTCGCGATCGGCAAACGCGGGGACGAACAACAGCGCGATCAGCACCGCCGCGGCGATGGTCATCGGAAATCCGCGGCGCTTCTGATGAATGGCCGGGATGCGCTTGAGCTCGTAGATGGAGAACGAGAGCAGCGCCGCCGACACGACGATCGAAGCGACGAGAAAGAAGATCACGCAGAGCAGGACGCCCGAGGCCAGTTCCGGGAGCGAAGGAGCGGTGTCGAAGCGCGACCACCAGATCGCGATCGGTGCCATCAGCGCCGCCGCGGCGATCATCGAGATGACCAACAGCGCCCGCGGCGTGTCGATCGGCAAGGCCGGCCGCACCTTGAGCACGAGCGCGATCACGACGACGAACGCGAAGCCCGCGAGGATCCAGACGGCACCATAGGAGAGAAAAAGCCCGAGGATCTCGAACGCCGACAGCGGGTGATTGCGAACCAGCATCACCGCCGTCAGCGGCAACGCGCCGAAAAGCGCGATGAGAATCGCCGCCTTGGCCGCGACGATGAACAGCTCCGACCAGAACGTCCGCGAGCTCCAGGGATCGAGCGCGAACCAGCGCTCGATGCCGTGCGTCAGATAGCCGCGGTCGCGGAGCTGCTGGCGAAGGTCGTCGACGGACACGGCGCGATGCTAAACGATGAACGATGAAGGATGAATGCGAAACGATGAACGATGAAGGATGAACGATGAACGGTCCGCGAGGTTCATCGTTCATCGTTCATCGTTCGGAATACACCCCCGGGTGCCGCGTTGTACAGCCGGGCTCATGTCCACCTCCACATCGCGGCGCGGTTCGGTACCTAAGTTCCTCTCGGGATTGATCCTTTTCCTTGGCGTCTGGGCGCTGAAGGCCAAGGGTCTGCTGATCCTTTTCGTGGAAAAGGCGCGCCTGCTGTTCGTCAATCCTTTCGAGGGATTCGGCGCGATGCAGTACGCGGTGGCCGGGGGATCGTTCGTGGTCACCATCGCGGCGTATACGACGCAGGCTCCGTTCGCGGTCGTCGTCGGGTTCGTGGTGATCACGCTGATCCACGAGATCGGTCACGCCGTGATCATTCGCGCGAAGGGACTGCGCGCCGGGTTCATGGTCTTCATCCCCTTCATCGGCGGCGCGGTGACGCTGCGCGATCAGCCGCGGACGGCATACGACGACGCGTTGATCGGCCTCGCCGGCCCTGCCGCGGGAACAGCCGCTTCGCTCGGCTGTCTGCAGGTCTACAAGTGGACCGCCGATCCGCTCTGGCTCCTGATCGCGTTCCTCGGTTTCGGTCTCAACCTCTTCAATCTATTGCCGATCGGCATGCTCGACGGCGGCCGCATCTCCGCGGCCATCACCAAGTGGATGTGGCTCGTCGGCGGCGGGGCGGTCGTCTACAAGATGCTCCACCAGCCCAACCCCCTGACCGTGGTCATCGCCATCCTGGCCGCTTTCCAGGTTTACGCCTCGATTCTCCGTGAGAAAACGGACAAACGTTTCTACGAAGTCACCCCCGGCCAGCGCGCGGCAATTGCAATCCTCTATTTCGCGTTAGTCATTTTTCTGGGCCACCAGACCTGGATGACGTATGACAGGCTGGAGCTACTACGACGGTAGTTCGCGGTTGGCGGTTGGCGGCGGAAGCCGGCGGCTCGATCTACTGCCAACCGCCAAGTTTGATAAGGTTTTAACCAATGATCGACAAAGTTCTCACCATGATTTTCGGCTCGAAGCACGAGCGGGACGTGAAAGCCATGCGGCCGATCGTCGCGCAGATCAATGCGCTCGAGGCGGAAGTGAGCAGGCTCTCGGACGAAGAGCTGCGTGCCAAAACGGATGAGTTCCGCGCACGACTCCGCCCCGCGGTCCAGGCGCTGGAAGATGTGAAGAAGGAAGTGCCGCGCGAGGAGAACGCGATCACCGCGGCGAAGGCCGATCTCCAGAGCGCCCTCGACGATCTCCTCCCCGAGGCCTTTGCGGTCGCGCGCGAGGCCGGCAAGCGCGTGCTGAACATGCGCCACTTCGACGTCCAGCTCATGGGCGGCATCGTGCTCCATCGCGGCAAGATCGCCGAGATGAAGACCGGTGAAGGCAAGACGCTCGTCGCCACACTCCCGGTCTACCTCAACGCCCTCACCGGCCGCGGCGTGCACGTCGTCACGGTGAACGATTACCTCGCCCGCCGCGACGCCGAGTGGATGGGCCGTCTCTACAAGTTCCTCGGCCTCACCGTCGGCGTCATCCAGAACCCGCACGGCGATCGCGAGCGCCAGCAGGCCTACTCGCTGCGACGTCACCTACGGCACGAACAACGAGTTCGGCTTCGATTACCTGCGCGACAACATGAAGTTCGATCTCGAAGCGATGGTGCAGCGCGACCCCGTCTTCGCGATCGTCGACGAGGTCGACTCCATCCTCATCGACGAAGCCCGGACGCCGCTCATCATCAGCGGACCGTCGGAAGAATCGACGGACAAGTACTACACCGCGGCGCGCATCGTGCCGAAGCTGATCGCGGAGAAGGATTTCCAGGTCGACGAGAAGCAGCACACGGCTGTCCTCACCGAAGAAGGCGTGCTGCACGCCGAGAAACTTCTCGGCGGGATCGAGCTCTACGATCCCGGCGAACATGGACATGCTCCACTCGGTCAATCAGGCCGTGCGCGCGCGCGACGCTCTACAAGCGCGACGTCGAGTACGTGGTCAAGGACGGCGAAGTCCTCATCGTCGACGAGTTCACCGGACGCCTCATGCCCGGACGCCGCTGGTCGGACGGTCTGCATCAGGCGGTCGAAGCGAAAGAGAACGTGAAGATCGAATCGGAGAATCAGACGCTCGCGACGATCACGTTCCAGAACCTCTTCCGCATGTACGACAAGCTGGCCGGCATGACCGGTACCGCCGATACGGAAGCGGCGGAGTTCGACAAGATCTACAAGCTCGAGGTCGTGGTCATCCCGCCGAACCGGATCATGGTTCGCTCGGACCTGCCCGATCTCGTCTATCGCACGGAACGCGAGAAGTTCGACGCCATCGTCGACGAGATCAAGCAGATGCAGGCGACGGGACAGCCGTCGCTCGTCGGCACGATCTCGATCGAAAAGTCGGAGCAGCTCGCCGCGGCGCTGAAGAAGCAGGGCATTCCGCACGTCGTCCTGAACGCGAAGTATCACGAGCGCGAAGCGGAGATCGTCGCCCAGGCCGGTCACAAAGGCGCGGTGACGATCGCCACGAACATGGCCGGCCGCGGCACGGACATTCTCCTCGGCGGCAATCCGGAGTATCTCGCCGCGCAGAAGAACAAGGAAGTCGAGGACCCGAAAGAGCGGACGAAGATCGAGGAACAGATCCGCGAGACCTGGGAGGACGAGCACAAGGAAGTCGTCCGCCTCGGCGGTCTGCACATCCTCGGCACCGAGCGTCACGAGTCGCGCCGCATCGACAATCAGCTTCGCGGCCGCGCCGGACGCCAGGGCGATCCCGGTTCGTCGCGTTTCTATCTTTCGCTCGAAGACGATCTGATGCGCATCTTCGGCGGCGATCGCATCATGGGTCTGATGGAACGCCTCGGCATGGAAGAGGGCGTTCCGATCGAGCACGGCATGGTCACCCGCGCCATCGAGCGCGCGCAGAAGCAGGTCGAAGGACGCAACTTCGAAGCGCGCAAACATCTGCTCGAGTACGACGACGTGATGAACAAGCAGCGTGAGTCGATCTACACGCTGCGCCGTTCGATCCTCGACGGCCGCGAAGGGAAGGAGTACATCGTCAACGCCGCCGACGAGATCGTCGAGTACCTCGTCGACCGCCACTACCCCGAGGATCAGCGCGAACATCCGAATGAAGTCGAGCTCAATGTGGAGCTGTACGACTACTTCGGTCTCGATCTGAAAGCCGCCGGCGCCGATCTCGATGCCGACCGCCGCGACGAGGTGAAGTACAAGATCGTCGAGGCCGTCCACGCGCGTTACGAAGAGAAGGAACGACTGATCGGCGCGGACAACATGCGCCTCAACGAGAAGTACCTTCTGCTCCAGGTCATCGATCAGCAGTGGAAGGACCATCTGCTGAACATCGATCACCTCAAGGAAGGCATCGGCCTGCGCGGCTACGGCCAGCGCGATCCGCTCGTGGAGTACAAGCGCGAGTCGTTCGAGCTCTTCCAGGAAATGATGGAGCGCATTCAGGACCGCGTGGTGAAAGTGCTCTGGAAGATCGAGCTCGCCGGCCGCGAAGGCGATCACGAAGAATCGCAGCGCGTGCAGCGCGCGCTTCCACCGCAGCCGCCGAAGCAACAGCTCACGTTCTCCGGCGCGCCGAAGGAAGCCCCGGCGCCGGTCAAACGCGCGCAGGCGAAAGTCGGCCGCAACGATCCTTGTCCCTGCGGTTCGGGGAAGAAGTACAAGAAGTGCCACGGGACGGCGGCGTGAGTATGGGATCGGGGATCGCAGATCGCGGATCGCAACGGGCCGCCGCACGGGCGTAAACTCGAGCCACCGTCATCCTGAGCGAGGGCGGTGGCTGGGCGTGAGCGAAGGATCTCAAGTTACGCAAGCTGAGATCCTTCGCTCACCCCACCCGGCCACCTCGCTCAGGATGACGTGAATGAACGGGCATGGCGATGACGACGGTCGCGATCGAAATCGATAAGGACAAGCTCCGCGACTTCTGCCGCAGGTGGAAGATCACGGAGTTTGCGCTTTTCGGGAGCGCGGTGCGGCCGGAAGAGTTCAGGCCTGACAGCGATGTCGATGTACTGGTGAGATTCGCCGCGGGCGCGCGCTGGACAATGTACGAGTTTGTCAGAGCCCAGGATGAGCTCAGCGAAATTTTCGGCCGGCCAGTCGATCTCGTTGAACGCGAGGCGGTCGAGTCGAGTGACAATCGCTTCCGCAAGCGAGCCATCCTGAATTCGGCGGTGTTGCTTGACGTTGCCTGAGCGCGACCTTGGATTACTCGAAGACGTGCGAAAGTACTCCGATCGCGCTCTGAGGCATGCAGCCGGGTTATCGTTCGATCAGTTCGCTACCGATGAGAAGACGTTCGATGCGATCGTTCTTTGCCTGATCGTCATCGGTGAAGCGTCACGACGGCTATCGTCAGATGCCCGTGAGGAGTTTGCGCAGTTCCCGTGGCAATCGATGGTCGGCATGCGCAACATTCTGGCGCATGACTATGGTCGGATTGACTACGAAAGAGTTTGGGACGTCGTACATGAGAAGCTATCGCCTCTTCGTGACGAGCTCGAAGCGTACCTATTGAGCATTCCTTGACGACCACGGAATGCACGATCGCCCTCATGTACACTGAATATCGATGACGTCGGTCGCAATCGAAATCGACAAGGACAAGATCCGCGACTTCTGCCGCAGGTGGAAGATCACGGAGTTTGCGCTTTTCGGAAGCGCGGTGCGGCCGGAAGAATTCAGAGCTGACAGCGACGTCGATGTGCTGGTGCGGTTCGTCCCTGATGCGCCCTGGAGGCTATTTGACTGGGTGACGATGGAGGAAGAACTGGCGGGCATCTTCGGCCGCGAGGTCGATCTCGTAGAGCGCGAGGCGATTGAAAAGGCGCGCAACTATCTACGCCGCGAGGCCATTCTGGAATCGGCGGTCCCGCTTGACCTCGCGTGAAAAGGACGACCCAATGACCACCGAACGCACCATCGGCTTCATCGGCGCCGGCAACATGGCCGAGGCCATGATTCGCGGGCTGTTGCGCGGGAAGGACTTTGCGCCGGCACAGGTGCGCGCCTCCGGGCCGCGCGAGGAGCGGATGCGCGAGTTGCGCGAGGCCTACGCGATCGAGACGACGACGGACAACAAGGTCGTGGCGTCGTCGGAGATCGTCGTGCTCTCCGTGAAGCCGCAGATTCTCAGCCGTGTGCTCGATGAAGTCGCGGAGACGATCTCTCCGGACGCGCTGGTCATCTCCATCGCTGCGGGCGTCCCCGTGGCGGCGATTCAAGCGCGTCTCGCGGGAGGCACGCGCGTCGTGCGGGCCATGCCGAACACGCCGGCGCTGGTCGATGCCGGTGCGACGGCGATCGCCGGCGGCGAGCATGCGCGCGAATCCGATCTCGCCGATGCGAAACGGATCTTCGACGCCATCGGCATCACGGTCATCCTCGAAGAATCGCAGCTCGATGCGGTCACAGGACTCTCCGGCTCCGGGCCGGCGTACGTCTTCCTGATCCTCGAAGCATTGAGCGACGGCGGTGTGAAAGTCGGTCTCTCGCGTCGCACCGCGCAGCTCCTCGCCGCGCAGACGGTGTTTGGCTCGGCGAAACTACTCATCGAGACGAACGAGCATCCGGGCCGCTTGAAGGACATGGTCACCTCGCCCGGCGGCACCGCGATCACCGGCCTGCACACGCTGGAGAACGGCGGCGTGCGCACGACGCTGATGAACGCCGTCGAAGCGGCAACGCGGCGATCGCGCGAGTTGGGCGAAGCGTTGCTCAAGAAGGACTGAGCGTTTTCACGACCTGCGGCCGATGACGGCTCGCGCGAAAACTCACGTCACTTATTTCGCCTCTGCTGACCATTCCCTGGTCGCGCTTCTTCACGCGGCGGAACGATCTCCACGCCGGCGACGCCGCGGCGGCCCGCGCCTCCCCGCCGCGCTTTCTCGAGCGTCATGAGAAAACCGAACGCCGGATCCTTGAACTGCAGGTGCCGCAGCATGTGCCAGTGCTTGCGCACGTAGGCCTGCAGGAACGTCAGCACGTGCCCCAGGCTGATGATGCGGCACGGAGGAACCTCGGAGCCGGGAGGGAATGAGCCGAAGGCGATCAGCCGCACGGTGAACGACGGAGGAATCGAGGCGTTGCCGGTTTGCAGCAGATGATCGACGACACGCGGCGTATCGCCGACGTCGCCGAATCGATTCACCACCGTTCTCAACACGTCCGGGTCGCGAATGCCGGTGTTGATGCCGACGCGTCCTTCTTTCACTTCGCCGACGATCATGTCGATCGAATCGACAGGAACGCCCAGCCCAGGATCGAGGCCGGTTACGTCGAGACCCTTCGGCGTCTTGCGCGGATGCGGGGCCATCGGCGCGCCCGAGGGAAAGCGAAAGGCGAGGATGTCGATGTCGGTGATCGTGCGAAACCCGTTTCGCGCGGTCCCGGCGATGATCGGGTACTCCGCCGAGGTGAAGTATCCGTTGAGCTGGAGATAAGCCTGAACGAGCGCGACAGCATGATCCATGACGGCAAGCCCTAGCGTGCGTTGTGCCAGCCCTGAAAGAGCGCCGTTCTTCGTTTGCCCCCTGTTACACTGAACGCCACCTGCATGAGCACGCAAATCAAAGCTTCTCCAAAGCCGCTCTACGACTGCCTCAAATGCCCGGCGTACTGCTGCAGCTACGAGCGGATCTCCGTCACGGGGCGCGATCTGAATCGTCTGGCGAAACACTTTGGTATCGACGTCGAGACCGCGCGCAAGCGCTTCACCAAAATCCGGGAAGGGGAGCAGGTTCTCCGTCATCAGAAGGACAAGATCTACGGGACGGTCTGCATGTTCCTCGACAGCAAGACCCGCCGCTGCACGATCTACGAAGCCCGCCCCGGCGTCTGCCACGAATATCCCGATCAGCCGCGCTGCGGCTATTACGAGTTTCTTCGCTGGGAGCGGAAGCATCAGGACGACGAGGATTTCATTCCCCTGACGCGAAATTGAGATCGTCGCTTGCCGGCCGGTGAGGGAACTGCGAACCGGCAACTTTGGTTATTGATCGCATGAAACGCTTCTTCACCGTGCTCATGCTTTGTGCGAGCACGTCCCTGTTCGTTCCCGCGTCCGCGCAGGATTACACCGAGCAGGTCTCCGTCAGTTACGTGATGATCCCCTTCACGGTCCTCGGATCGAAGGGCGTTCCGATCACGGATCTGAACGCGAAGGAAGTCTCGCTGCTCGTCGACGAGAAGCCGGTCTCGACCGACATGTTCGAAGTTTCGATGAATGCGCCGGTCTCGTGGACGATCCTCCTCGACGGCTCGGGATCGATGGGACTGGCCGGCAAGATGGACGCGGCGAAGGCGGTCATCAACACTTTGACCGCGCGGCGCAAGGCCGGCGATGACTTCGCGCTTTATGTTTTCGACTCGCGAGGCAACGCCAACGAGCTCGTACCCTTCACCGAAAATCCCGCGGCCATCACCCGCGCGGTCGATGTCGTAAAGCCGTGGGGCAAGACCGCATTCTTTGACGCGCTCGCGGAGATGCCGGCGCGCAGCGAATTGGGACGCAATCCGTCGCGCGCGATCATCCTGCTCAGCGATGGTATCGACAACAACTCGACGCTCGCACGCGGGGATATCGAGAAGCGGATGGAGGGCGTCTCGATCCCGGTCTACGCGTTCGGACTTCGCGAGCCAGGCGAGCACAACACGGCGAGGGTCGTGCCCGTCAGCGAAGAGATGTCGAACATCGACGTACTGGACGCGCTCGCCGCGGCAACCGGTGGAAAACTGTTCATCGGCAACCAGCCGGAACAGCTCGCAAGTGCAATGGATGGAATCGAGAAGGCGCTCCGGGCCCAATACTTGATAGGGTTCACCCCGACAGGGAAGGGCGCGGTGAAGTACCGCCATATTTCGCTCAAGCTCGCGGGACGCGTGCGATCAGTTCGGGTTCGGGCCGGCTACCGCGGCACCGAGCCCCCGGCTCTGAGCGCTTCCGCCCGTGAACGCAACAAGCGTAATGAAAGGAAGAAAAGTTGATGAAGAAGTTATCCCAGGTTCTTACCGTGACGGCGCTGGCGGCAACGCTGGGCGCATGCGCAACATCGAAGTCGGTCGATGAAAAGATCGCCGCCTCGCAGGCGACGTCGAATCAGAAGATCGAATCCGTCGCCTCGCAGGTCGAGGATCTGCAGCAGAAGCAGCAGCAGACCGACGTGAAGATCGAGCAGCTCAGCCAGTCGGCGCAGGAAGCGCTCAAGCGCGCGCAGGAAGCGGGCGTGCTGGCCAAGGGCAAGGTGGTCTTCGAGCAGTCGTTTTCCGAGGATCGCATCAAGTTCGCGCTCGACAAATATGACCTCGACGCCAACGCCAAGGCCGCGCTCGACGAGTTCGGCAATCGCGTCAAAGCGCTCGACACGCAGTACTTCGTCGAGATCCAGGGACACACCGACGACACCGGCGGCGAGCGCTACAACGAGGAGCTCGGCCAGCGTCGCGCCGATGCCGTCCGCCGCTATCTCTCGCGCGAGCACAAGCTCCCGCTCAACCGGATGTCGACGATCTCCTACGGCGACACGCTGCCGCTGGAATCGAACAAAACCAAAGCAGGACGCTCGGCCAACCGCCGCGTCGTGCTCGTCGTTCTCGAATAGCTCGCGCCACACGCATCACGAGAAAAGCCGGCGTATCGCACGCCGGCTTTTTCTTTTGTGGGAGGGTCGTCGGTAGCACGACCCTTTCGGATCGCGGAAGACAGAGAGAAGTGATCACACGGAGGCCGGGGAGAAAAAACTCTTCGCCGCGTGCTCCGCGTCTCCGCGTGAACCAACTTCCGTCTTTCCCGCGATCTATTCGAACGTGGCTACGACCGGCGCGTGGTCGCTCGTTCCGATCTCGCGTTGCGAGGGGCAGGACACCGCGCTCTTCGCCAGCGACTCGCTGGCCAGGACGTAGTCGAGGCGCCAGCCGATGTTGCGTTCTTTCATGTTCCGCCACGGCGCCCACCAACTGAAGTAATTGTCGTCGTCGGGATAGAGCTTGCGTCCGACGTCCACAAGGCCGCCCTCGTGCAGGAGGCGCTCGAAGAGCTCGCGCTCCTGCGGGAGCTGGCCGATCGCGCGGGGCTTGCGCTCTTTCGGATGCACGTCCATCTCCGCGCGGGCGATGTTCATGTCGCCGCAGAGCACGAGCCTGAGTCCGCGCTCGCGTAATCCAGTGGCGTATCCGATCAGCGCATTGACGAAGGCGATCTTCGCTTCGAAGTCTTTTCCGCCATTCGGAACGTACACGCTGGTGAACACAGTGTCCTCGATTTGAGTCTGGACGATGCGCGTCTCGTGATCGAAGTCGGGATGCGTGAACGCCGGTTCGGATGCGAAGCCGCGACGCACGTGCATGGCTACACCGGAGTAGCCGCCCGCGCCGTGCCAGTAGCACGTATACCCTTCGATCGAACAGGTTTGCGGGATCTGATCGAGCTTGGCCTTGATCTCCTGCAGGCAGATCACATCAGGCTGCTCCGCCGCCGCCCACTGCGCGAATTGCTCGTGCCGGGCGCGGATTCCGTTCACATTCCAGGTGGCGATTTTCATGGTCCGCGAATTGTATCGGCACGAGATCGCAGAACGCAGTTCGCAGATCGCAGGAGCGAGACCCAGAACTCCTGCGATCCGGGATCTGCGGTCTGCGATCTCACATCGGAGGCTCCATGCGTAAACTCACCCTCGTTCTTCTTCTTCTCGCTTCGACATCGCTGTTCGCTCAGGATCGCGGTGACGACTGGCGCCGCGAGCGCCGTCGCGGTTATCGCGACGCACCGAGTGTCGATGCGTTCGAGATCACTCCGTTCCTCGGCTATCGCTGGGGCGGAACGATCTTCGCCAGCGAGACCGATCTCTTCAACCGCAACGTCGACGTGGCACCGAGCGCCAGTGTCGGCGCGTCCCTGGGCATTCCCCTCGGCGACAGCGGGATGAAGCTCGAGCTCCTGGCCAATCGCCAGTCCTCGCACCTCGAGGACGATGGCGGTCTGTTCGATCCCGGCGCGAACCTCGCCGACATCGACGTGACCTATCTCCACGCCGGCCTGCAGATTCCGTTCGGCGTATCGCGCAACGCCATTCCCTACGGCGTCGTCAGCGCCGGCCTTGCGAATCTCGATCCGCATGTGAACGGCGTCTCAGCGGAGAATCGCTTCTCCGCTTCGGCCGGCATCGGCGTGAAAGTGCCGATGAACCGCGCCATGAGCCTGCACTTCGAAGGCCGCGGCTTTTACACCGCGCTCGAAGACAACAGGAATGACTGCAGCTTCTGCGAGAACTTCTACAACCGCGATTTCTATCAGGGCGAAGTGAACGTGGGACTGACGTTCTCGTTTTGATCAGTTGTCGGTTGTCGGTGATCGGTTGTCCGAGAGACAACGATAGATCCCAGACAACTGACAACTGACAACTGACAACTCCTGTTATCGTCGTCGAGTGTTCTCATCCACTCGACTCATCGCCGCGCTGGCCTATGCCGGCGCGGCGTTTTTGTTTGGGCTGGCGCTCGGCGAGCGCGGTGAGCTCGGCGTGGTGCAGTACGTCTTCGCCGCGGTGATTCCGCTGGCGACGATCGTGATGACGATTCTCGCGAAGCAGGGACGCGCGTTCGTGCTCGTCACGGGACTGGTCATGCTCGGCGGTCTCGTACTCGGCCAGCGCCAGTTCGCGCGCGCGTGGGACGACTGCGTCGCCAACGCACCGATCGTGCGCAGCGCGCTCCTGGCGCGCAACGGCGAGTATCCCGCGCGCCTCGAAGAGCTCGGCATCGCGCTGCCCTGCCGATGCGGACTCCGCCCCACGATCCTCCACTACCTTTCCAACGATCGCGGCTTCCGCCTCTGGTTCACGAACGATCGCGAGACGATCGTCCTCAGTTCCAGCGGAAGATCTTGAGGCCGATCACGTACGTGACGATCGCCCAGGCGCTGAGGTTCAGCAGCTGCGGCGCGATCTGCACGACTCCCGCGCCGTCGTTCATCACCGCACGCATGGCGTCGTTCAGCGCGGTGAGCGGCAGCGCGCGGATCACCGGAAGCACCGCGTCGGGGAAACGCTCGTAGGAGAAGAAGACGCCGGAGCAGATCCACATCGGCATCATCACGACGTTCATCAATCCGCTGATCGCCTCCAGCGTCTTCGCGCGCGAGGCGATGAGCAGGCCGAGTCCGGAGAACGCGCAACCGCCGAGGAAACAGACCAGCGCGAACGTGAACGCGGAGCCGCGGATCGTGACGTGAAAGACCAGCCAGGCGAAGATCACCACGATCGCCACTTCCATCACCAGGAAGATGAGGCGCGAAAAAAACTGCGAGAAGAGATACTGCGACTTCCGCATCGGCGTGGCCATCATCCGCTTGAGCAGCTTGCGCAGCCGCGCGTTGACGACGCTGAAGCCGATGCTCCACATGCTCGTGCCCATGAGGTTCATGCCGATGAGACCCGGCACGAGGAAGTCGACGTAGCGGCCGCCCTGCTCGGAGATGTGCGTCTCCGCGGCCTTGAACACATCGCGACGTCCCGCCGCGGTCTGCAGCGCGTGATCGACTTCGACGCGCGCCGTGCGCGAATCGGGTCGCGTGGCGTCGAACCGATACACCGGCGCGCCCTCGCCTTCGACGAGCAGCGAGATCTTTCCGCGCCGCAAAACCTCGCGCCCATCCGCTTCGCTGTACAGCCGCGGAAGAAGCGCGGGTGATTTCTGCAGCGCGGCCATGCGCTGCTTCGCCATCGGTCCGTCGACCACGCCGACCGGAATGCGTTCCGGAGCCTTTTCGCGAAACGCAAACCCGAGAGCGACCGTGAGAAGAAGCGGAAACGCGAACACCCAGAACACCGCATCCGGTTCGCGGAGAAACTCCTTTAGCCGGATGATGGTCAGCTCCAGCATCGGGTGATACGTCGGATGTTGTTTGCGCTGCTCAGGCATCCCGCAACTCCCTCCCGGTCAGGGCGACGAAGAGATCCTCGAGCGTCGCCGCGTGCGTGCTCAGCGTGTCCAGCCGCGCGTCCCGCGCATCGACTGCATCGATGAGCTGGGGCACCGCGACCGCGAGCGAATCGACGCGCAGCAGCCACTTCTCGCCGCGCCGCGTCGCGCCGTGGCATCCGCCGATCTTCGCGAAGTCGGACTCCTCGAGCGCCGGGGTACTGGCGAACTCGATGATGTTCGTCGCCTCGAGCTTCGCGATCAGCTCCTGCGGAGTGCCGAGGGCGATGCGCTTGCCGTGATCGACGATGGCCACGCGATCGCAGAGTCGCTCGGCCTCTTCCATGTAGTGCGTCGTCAGGAGCACGGTTCCGCCACCCTTGCGAAACTGGGCGACGACTTCCCACAGTTGCAAACGGCTCTGCGGATCGAGTCCCGTCGTCGGCTCGTCGAGAAAAAGAATGTCCGGAGCGCCGACGAGCGCGCAGGCGACGGCCAGCCGCTGCTTCTGCCCGCCGGACAGTTTGCCGACGCGCGCGTTGCGCTTTTCGTCGAGCGAGAGACTGCGCAAGCAGATCATCGGGATCAGGACCGTTTCGATAAAACGAACGGAAGAGGCGCACGGTCTCGTAGACGGTCACCTTCTCCGCGAGCTGCGTTTCCTGCAGCGAGACGCCGATGCGCTCCCGCAGCTCGCGCTCATTCGCCTCCCAGGTCAGTCCGAGGATGCGCACGTCGCCGCTGTCGGCGGTGTTCAACCCTTCGAGGATCTCGATCGTCGTCGTCTTCCCCGCGCCATTCGGCCCGAGAAGCCCGAAGCACTCGCCACGAAGCACTTCGAGATCGATCCCGTCGACCGCCAGAACGTCGGGATAGCGCTTGCGGAGATTCACGCAGGAGATGACAGGGTCGGTCACGGGCGAGCACGATAGTCTAGGAGTCGCCTAGTCGTCGAGTCGGCGGTGGGCACAGGCTCATGGGCTCAGAGGCGCACTGGCTCACAGGCTCGCGTTGTCGGTTGTCCGTTGTCGGTTGTCTGGGATTCAGCGCGGAACTCACGGACAACCGACAACCGACAACCGGCAACCGGCAACCGACACGTGACACTATGAGCCTGTGAGCCTCTAAGCCCGTGAGCCTGAAATGCGCGCCATCCAAATCACCCGCCCCGGCCCTCCCGACGTCCTCCACCTGGGCGACGAGCCCTCGCCGCCGCTGACGCCCGATTCGATCCGCATTGCGGTGCGGGCGACGTCCGTGAATCGCGCCGATCTTCTGCAGCGCGAGGGGCACTATCCGCCACCTCCCGGCGCCTCGGAGATCCTCGGGCTCGAATGCGCGGGCGTCGTCGCGGAGATCGGCGCGAATGTGCGAGGTTGGACGGTCGGCGATCGCGCGATGGCGCTGCTTCCGGGTGGCGGCTACGCGGAGGAAGTGGTCGTGCACGCGGGCTCGGCGATGCACGTGCCCGATGCGCTCACCGACGAAGAAGCGGCGGCGATCCCCGAGGTGTTTCTCACGGCGTTCCTGACGCTGTTCATGCTCGCGCATGTTCGCGAGGGAGAGACCGCGCTCATTCACGGCGGTGGCAGCGGCATCGGTACGGCCGCGACGACGCTTCTCAAGCTCGCCGGCGCGCGCGTGATCGTCACCGCGGGCTCCGCGGAAAAGTGCGCGCGCTGCATCGCACACGGCGCCGATGCCGCCATCAACTATCGCGAAGAGGATTTCGTCGAGAAAGCGCGCGGCGCGAACGTGATCCTCGACCACATCGGCGCGCGCTATCTGCAACGCGATCTCGAAGCGCTCGCTCTCGACGGACGCATCGTCTTCATCGGCTCGATGGGAGGACAACGCACGGCGGAGATCGACACCGGCATGCTCCTCATGAAACGCGCGCAGATCATCGGCTCGACACTGCGCGCGCGCCCCGCGCAGGAGAAGGCCGCCATCGTCGCCGCCTTCCTAGACCGCTTCGGCGCCGACCTCGACGCCGGCCGCATCCATCCGGTAATCGACTCCGTCCTGCCCCTCGACCGCGCCGCCGACGCGCATCGCGCGATGGACGCGAGCGAGCACTTCGGAAAAATCGTGTTGAAGGTGGGATAGCCCACTATTGGCGGGTGGTGGGCTTCTGTGTAGTGCTGGCCGCCCTCGGCCGGCGACGCGCGCCGTGGACCGGGGCACGCGACGAATACGAATGCGACGTGACATCGCGGACAGTGACAGAGAACGCGGGCGTGTCATCTGCGCGAGAGGACGGCCGAGGCGGCCGTCGCTACACAGAGGCCGCGCCCTACTTTCGAACCGATCGTCGTCGCGGTCCCGCGGGCGCGCGGGGTGTTGCGGCGATGGCCGCGGCGGCGTCGAGGCTGGGGAACATGCGGCCGTTGCGCGGGTCGACGGCGATCTTTCCCGTCGACTTCAGAATGTGCTCGGTCTGATCCGCGGTGAGCGCGCCGCCGCTGGCCTGGAGCATCAGCGCGATCACGCCGGCAACGTGCGGTGCGGCCATCGATGTGCCGGAGTACGTCGCGAGTCCGCCGCCGCGACGCGATGCCGTGATCGGCGCTCCGGGCGCGACGATGTCGATCGCATCGCTGCTGTTCGTGAAGCAGGTCACCGATCCGAGCTGCGCGGAAGGATCGGGACAGTTGTAGAACGTGAAGCTGCCTACGCTGTCATAGACCGCGCCGACACCGAGCACGTCCTGCATGCAAGCCGGGAGTGTGATCGAGGTCTTCGATCCCTGATTTCCCGTCGACGCCGTGATCAGCACGCCGCGATCGCGAAGCTTGCCGATCACGTCCTGCATGCCGAGGGCGATCGCCGCGCCGCCGCAATTCGTCGTGGTGTAGAGCGCGGCCGAGCCGAGGCTCATGTTGATCACTTTCACATCCGGCCGTTCCTCGGCGATCCACTGCAGGGCGCGATAGATCTGCGTGAAGCTGCGGAACGAGTTCGTGCGGTCCATGACCTTCACGGCCACGATCTTTGCCGCGGGCGCGACGCCAGCCGGCGCGGAAGCGCCACCGCCGGCGACGATCCCGGTGACGTTCGTCCCGTGGCCGTTGTCGTCGACCGCCGCGCCGTCGCCGCTCTGCTGCACATCGTCGTTCGGGCAGCATCCGCTGCCGTCGAGGTTGTCGCAGAAACAGCGCTGCGCGACGATGCGTCCCGCGAAATCGGGATTGTCGACGTCGACACCGGTGTCGAGCACCGCGACCGTGATGCCGTATCCGTCGTAGCCCTGCGCGCGCACGACGTCGACTCCGATCAGCGGAAGGCTCTGCAGCAGAGCACCGCCGCCACCCTCGTCGATCTCCACCGCGCGAACGCGCGGATCGCTGGCGAGACGTTCCAGATCGGCGCGATCGATCTCCACGGCGAACGTGCGACCGCGACCCCACGGCTGTACGCCGCGCGCATCGAGCGACTCGAGCACGCTGCTGCGCACCGACTCCGTCGAGATGCGCGACGAGCCAGCATCGTGCAGCGCAACGACCACGTGCACACGGTCGGCGTAGAGGGGAATTGCGAAGAGGATGGTCGTGACGACGACCAGGAGACGCGACATCAGGAGCGCAATATAACTTATTTCAGGCGCAACCCTTGAGGTGCGCCCAGCGCTGCGAGCTCGGCCGCGGCGCCGGACTTGACGCTTTCAGGAGCGCCGCCGTGTCGCTCTGACAGCGAAAGTACGTGAACTCATCGGAGTCGGTCATGCCCGTGAGCGCGTAATCGATCGCCGCCTCGCCCTTGGGATTCGTGAGGCGAGGATTCGCGCCGCGCCGCAGCAGAAGCGCGACCATCTCGCGGTGGCCGTATCCGGCGGCCATCATCAGCGCCGTCATGCCGCCGGGGGCCGGCTGATCGATCTTCGCGCCGGCGTCGATCAGAGCCGCGGCCGTTCCGAGTTGATGCTTGTGGACCGCGTGAATGAGCGGCGCCCATCCGTTCGGGCCGAAAGGCGCATTGGGATCCGCGCCGTGCGAGCACATCGCGCGGACGTCCGCGACGTCCCCGCTGCGGACAGCGCCGATGAATTCGCTTTCGTTCTTTCCCGTCACCGCACAACCGATGGCCAGGAGGAGCACGAGAAGGCGTCGCATGCGGCCAATTTGTGCCTTACGTGATTCGATGTCAAGTGCTTTTTGTTAAAAAGTATGAACCTGCCCAGACCTTCATATCGATCTGCACGCCGCTCTCGGCTTTTCTCTGCAGCCAGGCTTCCAACTCTTCGAGCCCCGCCAATTGCACGGTGATATCTTCTCCAGCCACCCCTCCGCCCTTGCCCGTCTTGCGCACGCCGCGCGCGCGATAGAGGCTGACGAGCTCGGAGGTGATGCCCGGCGATGTCGGCCCGCTGGCCAGGAGCTCGACGGAATCGCACGAGTAGCCGGTCTCCTCTTCGAGCTCTTTCCGCGCCGTTCCTTCCGGATCGTCGACGCCATCCTCGTCGCCGACGAGCCCCGCCGGCAGATCGATCACGCGCGCGTTCACGGGACGCCGGTACTGCTCCGTCAACACGAGCTTCCCGTCCTCCGTCACCGCCACGACGGCCACCGCGCTCTTCCCCTTCTTCCGTTCCGCGTACTCCCATTCCTCGCGCTTGAAAACGAGAAGGTGTGCGCCTTCGAAAATGCGTTTGGTCATGTTTGTTCCTTGAGATTAGATCGCAGATCGCGGATCGCAGGCCACCACCCACGACGAATCGTGCAAGGTCGGCCGCTCTCGCGATGCATCCCTGCGATCTGCGCTCTGCGATCCGCGATCTGCTCCTCAAAACAACGTCGCCTGCGCCGTCTTTCGCCGAAACTCGCTCGTCGAGAGACCGCGGTCCTCTTCGTTCAGGCCGAGCTTACGGCAGGTGACGTCGAAGAGCGATTCGATCTGGTCGGCGAAGATGCCGGTGCCGCGGCCGCGCACGTTCCATTGCGCGTCGTAGAGCTTGCCGCCGCGGAGATCGCGAATGCGGTTCAGGACTTTGTCCTTGCGGTCGGGGAACTGCTCCTCGAGCCACTGCTCGAACAGCGGCGCGACCGCCCAAGGCAATCGCAGCACCACGAAACCGGCCCATTTCGCGCCCGCCTTCTTCGCCGCGGCGAGGATCGACGGCATCTCATGATCGGTGAGGCCCGGCACGACCGGCGCGACCATCACGCCGACGGGCACACCGACCTCGCTCAACTTCGTCAGCGCCTCGAGCCGCAGCTCCGGCGACGAGGTTCGCGGCTCCATCGTGCGCTGCAGCTTCGCGTCGAGCGTCGTGATCGAAATGAACACCCGCGTCCCGTTCCACGACGCCATCTCGCCGAGGACATCGGCGTCGCGCGTCACGAGATGATTCTTCGTGATCACGCCGACCGGATTGCGGAACTCGGCCAGCACCTCGAGACAGCCGCGCGTGATGCCGAGGCGGCGCTCGATCGGCTGATAGGGATCAGTCACGCCGCTGATCGCGATCACCTTCGGCTCCCACTTCTTCGCGTTCAACTCCTCACGCAAAAGCATCGGCGCGTCTTCCTTCACCAGGATCTTGGTCTCGAAATCGAGACCCGCGGAAAAGCCGAGGAACTCGTGCGTCGGCCGTGCGTAGCAATAGATGCAGCCGTGCTCGCAGCCGCGATACGGATTGATGCTGGCGTCGAACCCGATGTCCGGACTGTCGTTCGTGGCGATGATCGTTCGCGACGGATCGCGCAGATACATCGTCCGCGGCCCGCTCTCGTTCTCCTCGACATGCGCGTCCTCATCGACGACGTAGGCAAGCGTCTCGAACCGATTCTGCGGATTCCAACTCGCACCGCGACCCTTCACGATCATCGGATCGAGCGTAGCGCGGGCGTCAAGAAAATCTACGAGACGAAGAGATGTTTCACGCGGAGACGCGTGAACCAAGCGCCCGTTACATCTCGCGCAACACGCGCAGCTTCGGCGAGCGCCACGCGGTCACCGCGACAACGAGCAGGGTCATGCATCCGCCGAACACGACCGAGGGCACGACACCCAGCAGCCTCGCGGCGACGCCCGATTCGAAGGCGCCGATCTCGTTCGAGGAGCCGATGAAGATCTGGCTCACGGCGGAGACGCGGCCGAGGAGGTGTTCGGGCGTGCGCGTCTGCAGGAGCGTCGAGCGAATCACCACGCTGACGTTGTCGAATACGCCGCTGGCGATGAGGACGGCGAACGACAGCCAGAACTGGCGGGAGAGCGCGAAGAGGATCATGCATCCGCCGAATGCGGCGACGCACAGGAACAGCGACAGGCCGGCGCGGCGCATGGGCGGCCGATGGGCGATGACGATTCCGGTTGCGATCGAGCCGATCGCCGGCGCGGCGCGCAGCAGGCCGAGCCCTTCGGGCCCCGCATTCAGAAGCGCGGCGAACGCGGGGAGCAGCGCGACCGCGCCGCCGAAGAGCACGGCGAAGAGGTCGAGCGTCATCGCCGCCAGCAGCACCGGCTCGCCGAGGACGAAGCGCACACCGATGCGCAGACTCTCACCGAGCGGCATCTCTTCGCCCGCGGGCGCCGGACGCGGACGCGGCGAGACCGACACGATCGCGACGAGTGAGAGCACCATCATCACGATCACCGCGCCGTAAGCCATCGTCGCGCCGGCGATGCCGTAGAGCAGACCTCCCGCCGCGGGACCGACGACCGCCGCGAGATGCCACGACGACGTGCGCCAGGCCACGGCATTCGGATAGAGCTCGCGCGGCACGACCTCCGCCGACAGCGCATAGACCGCGGGGCGCATGAAGCTGCGCATCGTCGCGCTCAGCGCGATGACGACGTAAACCGGCCAGACGCGCTGCGCGGTGATCGCATGCGGCGAGATGGTGAGGATCAGCAGCGCAACCGCCGAAAGCACGAGTCCGAATGTCCCGGCGATTCCAACGGTGCGTCGCTGCGTGCGATCGGCGACATGTCCCGCATATAACGCCACGGCGATGTACGGCAGCGCCTCCGCCAGACCGATGAGGCCGAGCGTCAACGGATCGCGCGTCAGCGCAAACACCTGCCACCCCACCACGACCACCTGCGCCTCGCGCGCCACGGTCAACGCACCATTCGCAAGCAGAAGCCGGCGAAAATCGGGAATGCGCAGCGAGGCGTAGGGAGAGAGTGACACGGACGGCGCAGTGTATAACCGCGGTTGCTGGTTCCTGGTTGCTGGTTGTCTGTGGTTGGCGTTCGACGGAGCGGTAGACGGGATACGGTAGACAGGGTTCACTTGCCATACGCACGACTCCAGCAAGCGAGCCCCGTCTACTGTTTCCTGTTCACCATTGCCCCGCAGACAACCGACAACTGACAACCGACAACATCGGTTGACCGGGCGTTGCGAAAACGTTTAGCGTGCAGCGGCCGATATGCAGCGCGAAGAAAAGTCTGAAAAGAGCCGCAGGGCGGTGCTCGATGCCGGGCTTCACCTCTTCTCGCATCACGGCTATGGGGCCACGACCGTGCGTGAGATCGCCGATCGCGCGAAGGTGTCGACCGGGAACGTCTATCACCACTTTCCGGACAAGGAAGCGATCTTCCGCACCCTGATCGACGAGTACTTTCAGGTCACGGCGACGCAGCGCTTCCCGTTCACGCGCTCGCTCTACGCGGCCGAGAGTTTTCCCGATAACATCGAGCAGCTCGGCTTCGCCGCGCGCGACAGCGTGCGCCAGTTCCGCAGCTACCTGGCCATCATTTACGTCGACGTCATCGAGTTCGGCGGGACGCACGTGCGCCAGTTCTACAGCGACATGGGAACACGCTTCGCGCACATCCTCGAAGAGCAGGGAATGCTCGACGATGTCCGCGCCCGCCTGCGCCCCAACGTCTCCCCCGCCTCCGCCCTCCTCCTCACCGCGCGCCTCTTCTTCAACTACTTCTCGATGGAGATCCTCTTCGGCGTCGACACGCCGTTCGGCAAGGATTCCGTTGACGTGGTGCGCGAGATCGCGGATGTGATTCGGAACGGGATCTGCGCCCGGGACTAGATCGCAGAACGCAGATCGCGGATCGCAGGCCGACCCGCCCAACCACAATCGCGCAAGGCTCGGCGCTCTCGCGACGGCATCGCTGCGTTCTGCGATCTGCGTTCTGCGATCCCTTCCAGACGACCACCAACCGTTTCGCGATAAGGTTCGCCCATGCGATCCGCACTCGCCTTCCTCCTGCTGCTCGCCACCTCCGCGCTCGCTCAACAGGACGCGCAATACACCGACGCGATCCGTGCGAATACGACCGAGGCGCGGTTCATGACCGAGCTCGTCGACCACCTGCCGGCATCCGACACCGTTCCTTCGCCGCTGAAATTCAACGGCTACATCGCCGGGGCGGAAGGGAAGCTCACGTACGCCGAGGATGTGTATCGCTATATGCGCGCCCTCGCCGCCGCGTCCCCTCGAGTCAAGGTCTTCTCCCTCGGCGTCTCCGAAGAGGGCCGCGAGATGATCCTCGTCGCAGTCGCGAACGAAGAGACGATCGCCAACCTCGATCGCTATCGCGACATCACGCGCAAGCTCGCCGATCCGCGCAAGATCAGCGACGACGAGGCGCGCGCGCTCATCGCCTCGGGCAAGCCGATGTACTACGCCACCGGCGCCATGCACTCGCCGGAGACCGCCAGTCCCGAGATGTTGATGGAGCTCGCGTATCGGCTCGCCGTCGAAGACACGCCGTTCATCAAATCCATTCGCGACAACGTGATCACGCTCATCACGCCCGTGCTCGAAGTCGACGGCCGCGATCGCCAGGTCGATCTCTGGCACTACCGCGAAGCGAATCCGAACGTGCCGACGCCGCCGCTCATGTACTGGGGCCACTACGTCGCGCACGACGACAATCGCGATCAGATCGGCCTCACGCTCGCGCTGAGCCGCAATGCCATGAAGGCTTACGACGACTTTCATCCGCAGGTGATGCACGACCTGCACGAGTCGGTGCCCTTCCTCTACATCTCCACCGGCACGGGACCGTACAACCCCGCGCTCGATCCGATGATGATCGACGAGTGGCACCGCATGGGTTTCCACGAGATGGACGAGCTCACGCAGCGCGGCCTTCCCGGCGTCTGGCTTCACGGCTTCTGGGATGGCTGGGCGCCGAACTACCTCTTCTGGCTCGCCGCGGGACGCAACAGCATCGCCCGCTTCTACGAGACGTTCGGCAATCGCTGGCCGACGACCGAAAATCGCGTCATCCGCGGCGCGAGCGATCGCACCTGGTTCCGCCAGAATCCGCCGCTCCCTGTCGTCCGCTGGTCGATCCGCAACAACGTCAACTATCAGCAGTCGGCGCTGCTCTTCGCGCTCAACGACATGGCCCAGAACCCTCAGCGCTTCCTCGAGCGCTTCTGGACGATGGGCAAGCGCGCGACTCAGAAGGCCACGAACGAAGGCCCCGCCGCATGGGTGCTCGACGGCAATCAGAAACGCCAGGGACAACTGCACGATCTGCTCGACCTTCTGCACAAGCAGGGCATCGAGATCCAGCAGTCGGACGAAGCGTTCACGATCGCCACGAACTGGCCGCCGCCGAAGCCCGCGAAGGAGCCGGCGAAAGAGGATGCCAAGAAGGACGGCGACAAAGAGAAGAAGGAGCCCAAGAAGGTCGAGCCGGTCGCGTTTCCGAAAGGCTCGTTCATCGTTCGCATGGACCAGCCGTACTCGCGGCTTGCCGATACGCTGCTCGACGTGCAGTACGTGCGCGGCGAAGAGAAGGTGTACGACGACACCGGCTGGACGCTCGGCTATCTCAAGAACGTGAGCACGAGCCGCGTCGCCAATCCCGACGTGCTGAAGGTGAAGATGCACGAGTGGACGCCCGTCGCAACTGCAGCGTCGCCATCGGGCATCGTCGCCATCGCCAACAACGCCGACCTCGATCTCGCGCGTCTCCGCTTCGCCGCACCGAACGCGAAGATCGTCGTCACCTCCGAGGAGTTCACGAGCGGCAAAACGAAACTCGCCGCCGGCACGGTCATCGTCGACGGCGCAGGCGCCGCACTCGCAAAGCTGCACTTCACGACGACACCATTGGCGTCGATGCCAACCGTGAAGACGACCGAGCTGCGCGCGCCGCGCATCGCGCTGATGCACACCTGGCTCACGACGCAGGACGAGGGCTGGTGGCGTCTCGCGCTCGAATCGATGGGCGTTCCCTACGACTACATTTCGACGCAGGACGTCGCGCGCATCGCCGATCTCCGCGCGCAATACGACGTCATCCTCTTCCCGCCGGTCGGCCGCTCTCCGCAGGACATCGTGAACGGCTACGCGCCCGGCCCACCGCTCCCCTGGAAGAAGACCGCGCTCACTCCCAACCTCGGCGTCGATGAAACCGACGACATGCGTCCCGGCCTCGGCCTGGACGGCGTGCTGCGCATCCAACGATTCGTCGAAGACGGCGGCTTGCTCATCACGTCCCGCGACACTTCGGAGTGGGCGATCCAGTACGGCCTCGCGCGCTGGGTCCGCGTCGTCGACACGAACAAACTGAAAGCGCCCGGCACGATCGTGCAGGGCACAGTGACCGACAAAACGCACCCGATCGCGCGCGGCTACGACGACACCCTGCCGCTCTACTTCGCGGGCGACCCCGTCTTCAAAGTCGGCCTCCGCGACGAGCCACCAGCGCAGGACTCACGTCCCAGCGGCCGCGGCGGCAAAGACGATCCCGACGTCCCGCAAGGCCGCCCCTTCGTCGGCCTCCCCGAGCGCGCCAAGCCCGCGCCCGGCGAAGCAGGCTTCCAGATGCCCGAGGACGCGCCCTGGAGCGCCGAAGCCATCATGCCGCGCGCCGAAGATCGTCCGCGCGTCGTGATCTCGTTCGCCGAGAAAGACCTCCTCCTCTCCGGCATGCTCGAAGGCGCCGACGAACTCTCCGGCAAACCCGCCGTCATCGACTCCCCGCGCGGCAAAGGCCACATCATCCTCATGGCCCCCAACCCGATGTGGCGCGGCAACACCTCGGGGATGTACGCGCTGGTGATGAACGCGGTGATGTTGATGTCGGAGTAGCAGTCGTGGGGCCGACCTCGTGGATGAGAGGTTGCTTTTCGGCTGCCAAACGTCAAGCGCCTTTGCCGGTTGTCCTCGGCCTAGGCGCGGGCGCAGCTCGCGACGAACACCTCGACGATCACTTGGAACTTTTCGAGGGTGTCTAGCTGCTCTTCGGGAGGGATCTTCCGTGATCTTGCGGCACTTCTTCAGGCCTCTTTGATGAGTGCCTCGTCGTCCTGCTCGATCTTCGGAACCGGCTTGCCGGGTTGAAGACATAGCGATCCTTCTTGTCGCGCAGGTATTCGAAAAGCACGATTTTCTTTGCGAGCTTCTTCAGCTCCTGGCCGTCCATTGCCAGAAAGTGACCGACACCGCTAGCAGGCAACGGCGTCGGGACCGCGACGTTTTCGCGGGTGAAACAGCCGAGTATTCGACAATTGATCTCCCTCTCTTCCTTTCACATACCGCAATTGCGCCCGCAGACCGGCGGGGTTCGGGCACGAGCACACTCGTGGCTCGCTGGATTCCCCGACTACAATGAATGGATGACTGCCGAAGAGGCGCTGGAGCGCTGGGCGGTGATGCTCACACCGCTCTTTCCCGTGAACGCGGACGTGGAGCGGTACACGGAAAACACCTGCTGCCTCATCGACGCGGACTGGGGGCTCGACGCTCACGGCACGCGTTCACGACTTTTCCGCATCAGCGTGACGAGCGATGCGATGCGCGACTATCTCGTTGCCGGCGAAGACACGCAGCATCTTCGGGACGACCTTCTCAGCGATGCGATCGCTCAATTCGTCGCTACGCGTGACGCGCGTCATGACCGCGAACCGTGGAATCGGCCGGTCGACGAGATTGTGATACGCACAGAGTTTCTGAATGCCTGTGACGAGTCTCGGGGCGGCAAGCTCATTACGGTTTCGCAGGATCAAGTTTCATGAAACGCCTGTATCGACTCTTTGACACGGCAGAACACGCCAATCGCTTCGCTCGCGGTGAAGAGATCATGCTGTCTACGTTCGCTAGATGTAGACAGATCGAACATGGCGACGCCGGAGAAGGTACGCTCAGATATGAGTCGGGACTCATCCAAGGCCACTCTCAAGACACCGCGATGCGAACGGTGCTTGAGAGAATCGGAATCTATGTGAGTCCCGGTGCCCGAATTGAAGACTTGATGATTAAGAACTGTAGCGCACTAATAGTGGACGCGAACGCCTATTTGCTATGTCTGACCGACCACATCAGCCGCGGCATGCAGGAGCGCTTTGGCCAGTATTGCGTCGAGATTATGAATCCCGAGGCGTTTCACGCTTTACTTAGCCCACGAGTCGGCGAATTGTTACAACGACAGGGTTTTGCGAGTTGGAGTTCTAAACTGTCCCAAGTCGTCTATCGCGAACGGACATATGTAGGTACCGATCCTGAGCCCGACTTGTTCTTTCTCAAACCACCGAGCCTTGCCTACGAACGGGAGTATCGCCTGATTTGGCAACCCAACACGATGACAGCTCCACTCCAGGATCGCGCGATAGTTACCTGCTATGCTGGTGCTCCATTTCTTAAGCGCGTCACCTAGCATCGCCAACTGCATCACCGGTCACGGTGCTACCACAGATAAGAACACTCTATAGGCTGCGTTGAGCTTCGAAGATGCTGAAGATGTCGATGCCTATCGGTCGCGATACAGATGTCTTTCGAGCACGCTTTGTGCCGCTCCTCCATAACCCGGAAATAGTCTCGCTGCTGTAATTCGCTCCTTTGCGAGATGCCACAACAATGCATCTGCCTCGAATGACTGTAGTGTGAACTTGAGAAGAGCCTTTCCGGTACGCTGGCTGAATCGGTCCACATATTGAAGGTATGGGATAAAGTCGAGTCGCGCGGCCAATTCTCGCCACTTAAGAGTGCCGGTGGTAACGGCGATGTGCAAGCCCTCCTGCGCGCGAAGGTTCGGATTGCCCGCATACGGCGCTATTACTTCTTCCGGAAAACGGTCTGGTAGTTGTCCGAACGGCGATAAGAGTCCCCAGCACGCATATCTCTTCGACACCGAGAACGCCCACACCGCGAGGTGCTCTGCGGCAGTCTCGGAGGTTAGCGCGCCAATCGCTGCGAAATAACATGCCACATACGGAGAATAGGTCCAGTCAAGAAATCGTGTCGCGAGCCCGTAATGCTGAGCAAGGGCCACAACTGGCCACGCCCTCCGCGGTGGCCACTCTACCTCTCCGAGATCAAAGTGCCGCTCATACTCAATCTTAAAGGGAAATTGTAGCTGTTCGCGTAGCTCATGTGATTCCCGTGGTATCGGTAGGCCAGCGCCGTCAGCTTCCTTGAGGAAGCTTAGAATTGTCGTCGCCTCTGATTGGATCTGATCGGCATTCGTCCACTTCTCCCAGACTAGGCCTTTCCGGAATATCTTCGGCGCCAGCTTGGAATTCGGCCTAAATGCGGACGGCGTCAGATCCCAGGACGCGTCCTCGTGCCCGCGAAAAGCCCACGACTCGGCGCCATCCTTTCCGAATATTGGCCCGCGGGGCGAGAGCTGCTCCAGCAACTCAACTGCTGTTCTGCACGACACGGTCTGGATTTCGCTGTCGTTCATGCTGGACGATTGTATGCTGGGGTCGTGATGTGTAACAGCGTCTGGCCCTAGGTGCCATGAGCCGCCACTCCATTTGTCAGAGTGAATGTGACAGGTGAATCAGCATCCGTTCCCTTGATTCCATCGAACGCAAACTCTTGAGTAATCGCCTGACCGCTCTGCTTCTTGAGTCCCCTTCGGTTCCGGTTTTGCCTCCGGCACCCTCGCGCCGAACGAACTGGTGCCGGGGGTGATCGTTGCTTCGAGCGAGAGCTTCGTGCCGTTGCGCGCCTTGGCGTAGAGCGAGGTGAAGCCGTTGAAGGTAAGCGCATCGGTAGCGGTGTCCTCCCAACTGAACGGCGGCTTGCCGGTGACGGGTCGACCGGGCCGGAACATTCACGCGCCGACGAGCTCTCCGGCAAACCCGCGGTGATCGACTCCCCGCACGGCAAAGGCCACATCATCCTCATGGCCCCGAACCCGATGTGGCGCGGCAACACGTCGGGCATGTACGCGCTGGTGATGAACGCGGTGATGTTGTCGGAGTAGGTTGCCGAGTCGTCTAGACGCCCAGTCGTCGAGCTGTCTCCCGCTCGCTTCTCGGCGACTTGGAGACTCGACGCCTCACGAGCGAACCGACCGCGTCTGATTGCTGTCGGGAAAGACCCGCCAAAAGCCCCACGAGCTTGTGCGAGATGTTGTGATCGAACAGCAACTTCACCGGTGCGACACCGTCGTCTTGCGCTCACGGTCAGCCGCGTAGCTGAGGCTTGCCAGGATGTCTTCGTGCGTCAGATCCGGATAATCCGAGAGGATCTCCTCCTCGGACATGTCGGAAGCGAGATACGAGAGCACGTCGTACACGGTGATGCGCAGCCCTCGAATGCATGGCTGACCACCCCGCTTATCCGGTTCGACGGTGATGATGTCGGGGTAGTCCATGTCATTCATGGTACCAGTGACATCATCTCGTCGCAGCCGAGGAGCGCAGGCATCCTTGCCTGCCGGTCCGCCGGCATCTTGCCGGGCCGCCTGGAAGGCGGCGGACCGGCAGGCTGGAAGCCTGCGCTCCTTTTGCGCTCCTCTTTGGTGCTAACTTCCTCCGATGTGGTCACCGGAACAGTACGAGCGATTCAAAGCCGAACGGCGGCAGCCGTTCGATGATCTGGTCGCGCTGGTCGAGAAGCGGCCGCGAATGCGAGTGGTCGACCTCGGATGCGGGACCGGCGAGCTGACGCGGGAGTTGCACGAGACGCTCGCCGCCGAGGAGACGATCGGGATCGACAACTCGGAGACGATGCTGCTGAAGGCGGGACATTTTGGCGATGCGATGCTTCGCTTCGAGCAGGGGGACATCGAGGCGTTCGTCACCGATCGGCCGTTCGATCTCATCTTCTCGAACGCCGCGCTGCACTGGGTCGCCGATCACGAGCGGTTGCTCGCGCGTCTCACGAACCTGCTCTCCACGCGCGGGCAGCTCGCGGTGCAGATGCCGGATAATGACGCGCATCCGTCGCACGTGATCGCCGCGGAGGTCGCGGGTCGTTTTGGCATCGGTCCGCGACCCGACTACCTGCTTCCCATCGCGCGCTACTCCGAGATCCTGCACCAGCTCGGATACGAGCGGCAGCATGTGCGCGCGCAGATCTACGGGCACCTCCTGCCGTCGAGCGCGGACGTCGTGGAGTGGGTGCGTGGCGCGCTGCTCACGCATTACGAGGAGCTCCTGCCCGAAGACAAATTCGCGGAGTTCCTGGCCGAGTATCGCGAGAGTCTGCTGGCCGCGATCGGCGATCAGAGTCCGTACTTTTACACCTACGAGCGCGTGCTGATGTGGGCGACCTACTGATATCCTGAAGGACACACCTCAGGAGGATCGGATGGGAATCGTGTCTCTCTGGCACAAGGCGAAGCGTCTCTATCTTTTCCTGTTGCCGCTTCGGTTCAGCTTCCTGGCGCTGATCGTGATCGCGTTCGCGTTCTTCGTCTCCGCGCAGGGCTATGACATCATCGCCAGCCTCGCCGAGGACGATCCGACCGGCGCGACGCCCCCGCATACGGGCCAGCGCATCGGATACATCTTCACGGTCATCTTCATGGCCGTGCAGATCTGGTACTGGTCGCGTCAGCTCGTGCGCGTGAAACCGGCCGAGGGCCATCCACACTTGAGCGAGTTCCCCTGGCTCGCCACCTGGCTCCCGCGCATCCTCGGCGCGCTGACGTTCGTGATCGCCGCCGCCTCGCTTTATCGCGTGGCCAGGAACTACGACGTGCCGGAACCGGTGCATGAACTGAGGTTGATGGCGATCTCCCTGATCATCGCGCTCGTGCTCTTCGTTCTCTTCACCGTCATGCGTCGCAAGTACCTGCACGAGTCGACACTCGAAGAGAGCGACGTTCACGAACGCGGTTTCGTGACGAAAGCGCTGCTCGCCGGCACGTTGCTTCTCTCCGTTCTCTTCTTCTGCTGGACGACGTTCTACGTGCAGTCCACGGTGATCTTCGGATCGGCGGCGATCGTGATCCTCGCCTTCGCGCTGCTCGTGCCGGTCGGCAGCGTCATCGTCTGGATCGGCATGCGCGTCGCCGTTCCGGTGCTGACGCTGCTGATCGTGTGGGCTTTCCTCATCAGTCCGTTCAATGACAACCACGTCGTGCAGACGATCCCCGCCAGCGTCGAGCGTCCCGCGGTCGTGAACGCGTTCGACTCCTGGTTCGAGCGCCTGCAGACGCAACATCCCGCGGGCCCCGACGGCAAGTATCCGGTGTTCATCGTCGCGACGGAGGGGGGCGGAATCCGCGCCGGCTACTGGACCGCCGCGGTGCTCACGTCGCTCACCGATACGGTGCCGACGTTCTCCGATCATCTTTTCGCGATCAGCGCCGTCTCCGGCGGGGCCCTCGGCGCGGCGGTGTACGACGCGCTGCTCGTGAGGCGCGGCGATTCGAAAGTGCAGCTCGACGAGATCGAGTACACGCCGCAAGCGGGCGAGCCCGATTCTTTGCGCCTGCGCGCGAAGGCGATGCTCTCGCAGGACGCGCTGGCGCCGACGCTGGCGGCGATGACGCAGCCCGACTTCGCGCAGCGCTTCATCCCGTTCGCCTTTCTTCCCGATCGAGCCCGCGCGCTGCAGGGCGGATGGAATCGCGCCTGGCGCACGACGATCTCGCGCGGCGGCGCGCCCGACGATCTCTTCGCCCGCGGTTTCCTGGCGATGATGAAGGGCCGCGAGAGTGCGATGCCGTCGCTGTTCCTGAACGGCACGATCGTCGAGACGGGGCAGCGGATCATCGCCACGAACCTGCAGATCATCGGCGCGGACAATCATCACGAGCTCGCGAAAGCGGTCGACCTCTTCGGCGCCATCGGCGCCGACGTCAGCGTCAGCACCGCCGTCAACAACAGCGCGCGCTTCACCTACGTTGCGCCGGCGGGAACGCTGCTGCGCGCGACGACCGGCACTGGCGGATCGCCGCTCACCTGCGATCCCGGCAAGCCGTGCGAGCACGTGGTCGACGGCGGTTACTTCGAGAACTCCGGCTCCGCGACCGCATCGGATCTGCTGACGATGCTGGCCACGAGCAAGTACGCCTCACGCATTCAGCCGCACGTGATCTTCATCCAGTTCCGAATGGCGACTCCGGCGAAGATTACCGGCGAGCGATTCGCGAATGAAACGCTCTCGCCGGTTCGCGCGCTGATGTCCGTTCGTGGCGCGCACGCCGATCTCGCGACCGATGAGCTGAAGCGCCGCGTGTCCACGAATTTCACGAGCTTCGAGCTCGTGCAGTCGAAGGCGGTCTTCCCCCTCGGCTGGCTGCTGGCCGACCGCACCCGCAATCTCATGGACGCGCAGATGGGACCGAACAGCGCGCAGAACGGCGCGAACGTGAAGCGCATCGCCCAGATCCTCAACCAGCCGGCGCTCGGCCGCGATTGGGTGCAGGAACTGGCGGCGGCGGGAGAGGCGAAGCCGAAGATCTGAAAAATCTGTTGCTGGTTACTGGTTACTGGTTGTCTGGGGTGCATCGTTGTCACGACAACGCTCCGCAGATCGTCAGAGAAGACATGAAATCTGTTGCTGGTTGTCAGGGTCATCGTCAGGCAATCCCCCCAGACAACCAGCAACCAGTAACCAACAACCCTTCCATCATTCCCGCACCTCCTGACCCGTAACGAAAAAGACACCGTTACGCCAGTTCCGGTTCACAGCACCGGTACAGCGCGGAGCCAACTGCGCGCGGATCGAAGCGTAAGCACATGCATGGAGCGACGTCATGCTACTTACGTGGGCCGCCGTCCTCGCCTTTCTTGGTTTGCTGTTTGATCCCGCCGCGGTTCATCGCGCAACACTCACGGTCACCAGTGAGCTCGCGAAAGATCCGGTGATCCTCGAGGGCCTCTGGGCCATGCTCGGGCGCGCCCAATTCGGGTTCTCTTCTCTCGAGCAAGCCGCGTTCGTCCTTTCTGCTCCTGACGGAACGCTGTCGCTGATGCCATGGCCGGCCACCGGTGGGCTGAACGAATCGCATTGGAAAGGCGCGCTTCCCAGCGACGCGATCGCCATCGTGCACACGCATCCCAACAAGTTCCCGAACCCTTCCAGGCTGGACGCACAAACAGCGATCGAGACCGGCCTTCCCGTCTACGTGCTCACGCGGTCGACCATCATGAAAACGAGCGGCGGTCACACCGAAGTCGTTGTCAACCGGCCATGGACTCCGGGGAAACACACCTTCCCGGCACTCGTGCAACGGCGTGCGCCGGCGTCGACCGCGACCGCGCGAGGCATTCGCGAAGGTGTGGGCGCGGCGCGCGAGGGCTCGGCGCTACTCCTCCGCGAGGATCGTGTGCAGCGCGAGCATGACCGTAAATGAGGCGAGCACGAACACCATCGCGAAAAACGACATCGAAAGCGAGCTGCTGTGCGCGGCGGCGACGATCTTCGCCGGCGTGAATCCGGTGATCCACGAACGCACCGCATCCCAGCGCCAGGTGAGCAGCGCGGCCCATCCGGCGGCGACGACGGCGTAGGCGATGAATTGCACGACGTCGAGCGGCCGCGAGGCGCGCGACGCATCGGCGCTTCCCTGCAGCAGCCTCGCCTTCAGCCAGACCACGGCGGGATCGGGCAGGATGTGCTCGCGATCGCTGATCCGCGAGAAGCGAGTCATCCACGGCGCGACGCTCATCGCCGCAACACAGTCATCGCACTCGAGCAGATGCGCGCGCAGCTCCTCGTTCCAGCGATCCTCGGAAGCGGCGCGGAGAATTTCGGCTTCGTGACGGCATGCGCTCATCGCTTCACCTCGGGCGCCAATCCTTTCTTCGTCAAGAGATCGCCGAGGCGCTTGCGGGCGCGGAAGAGGAGCACCTTGACGCTCTTGGTCTTGAGACCGAGAGCGTCGCCGATGTCCTCGTGGTCCGCTTCCTCGACGTGCGCGAGCCAGAGAAGCGCGCGCTCGCGCGGCTTGAGCTCGGAGAACGTCCTCATCATGTCGTGCCGCAACACTTCGCGCGATTCCGTCGCCGGCCCGGCCTCGCTCCGCGGCTCCTGCTCCTCCGCGCGCGTGCGATCGCGCTTCGTTTCGCGGAAGTGATCGAGCGCCAGGTTCGTGGCCGTTCGGAAGATCCAGCGCCGCATGTGTTCTTCGCTCGCCACCGCGGGATTCGCGCGGAGAAAACGGAAAAACGATTTCTGCAGAAGATCGTCGGCCACCGCCGCATCGCCGGTCATGCGATAGAGGTAGGACCAGAGGCCTCCCGCCGTGCGGCGATAGAAGGCCTCGAAGCGAGCCTCGTTCATCGGATCAGGCTTCCCCGATCGGGTGCGCGCATCCGAAAGGAGTTGCGTGGGCAGCGTCATGGCGGCGGCGAACATGATTCAGACTCACGACCCGCTGGAGTATGAGGTCACTTCACCGATGTGCAGCTTTTCGGAGAGCTTGTAGGTGACGAACGTCGCCAGCAGATAGCCGAGGCCGAGGGCGATGAGAACCGCGGCGGGCACGGCGAAGTCGTTGTCGATCCAGAACGTGAGACCCATGAAGGCCGCGCCGAGCATGGTCAGAATGATCGCGCGGGAGAAGCCGCTGAGAATGCGCTCACGCGTGAGCAGCGCCGGCGCGATCTGCACGCCGGAGACGAACTGCTGTCCCGCGGGCGACTGCAGAAACTGAATGAGCTCCGGCGCCGAGCCGAAACGATCGATGAGCTTCGACTGCATCTCGACCTGCACCTCGACCTTGCGATGCCGCGAGCGCGTGACGAGCCATACGACCAGAACCACCATCGCCGAGGAACAAAGAATCCCGAGAATGGGAATGAAGATCATGCCACCTTCCATGCTGAAGCCTCCGTGTTGCGTTGACTGGAGCTAATACGGTGGGGAGGCGGTTTGGGTTAACAGGAGGCGGATCGCGGATCGCAGATCGCGGATCGCGGATCGCAGCAGTTCGCTGCCCATCCGCAACATCTGGGCGGGTGGGCCTGCGAACTGCGATCCGCGATCTGCCTCGTCGAAGGCGAAACGCGTTAGAATTACAGCGATTCCCTATGACGACTGACGCGTCCGACCTCCGTAAAGGAGAACGTTTTACCGCCGTGGCGTTGATCGCCGGGACCTTCGGTCCTTCGGAGATGACGATTACGAACCTCGGCATTGCCGGCGTGCAGATCTCGCATGCGCATCCGATGCGCATCGGCACCCGCGCGCGCCTCGCGTTCCATCGCGGCGACCTCACCGTCGTCGCCCAGGCGCGGCTCCTCTGGAGCCATCTCTCTCAGACTCCCGACTCCTCCGGCAAGCTGCTCTACATCAGCGGCCTCCGTCTCGAAAACCCCGACGCGCAATACGCCGCCGCGCTCCACACTCTCTTCCGCAACGGCGCCCTCCAACTCGACACGGAGTCGATGGAAAAGAAGCGCGCGCGCATGGCCGAACGCGCCGAAGCGCGTAAGTCGCAGATGCGGGTGATTCCGAACGGGTGACTTGGAAACCGTTAACTGGTTGCTGGTTGCTGATTATCTGTGGGATCCGTCAGCTCACGACAACCCCCAGACAACCAGCAACCAGTAACCAGCAACAGCTTCATGACACGAAACACGGTTCCGGCAGAATCTCGGTCCCGTATTTTTCGCGCACTCTGCCCTGAATCATCTTCACCAGCTCGATCACTTCCGCGGCGGTGCCTCCGCCGCGATTCACGATTGCGAGCGAATGCTTCGACGAGAGTCCGACGTTGCCGTGCGTGAAGCCTTTGTCGAAGCCGGCGTGCTCGATGAGCCAGGCGGCGGAGAGTTTCACTTCGTCGCCGGCGGGGAAATGCGGGGCGTCGGGGGCGAGGCGCGCGAAGGCTTCGTATTGCGCGGCGGTGAGGATCGGGTTCATGAAGAACGAGCCGTCGCTGCGCGTGTCGGGATCCTTCTTGTCGAGCACCATTCCCTTCTTCTTGCGAATGGCGATCACCGCCGCGCGCACGCCCCGCAGGTCGTCGAGGGGGATGCCTTGCTCTTCGATCGCTTTCCGCAGCTCGGGATACTTCACCGTGGCCCAGCCGCCGCGTCGCAACCGAAACGTCACCGAGAGAATGATGTAGCGCTCGCGCTCTACGTTCTTGAAAAGGCTCGAGCGATAGCCGAAGCGGCATTCTTCGTTCGTGAACCAGACCACGCGTCCCGTCGTGCGGTCGAGCGCTTCGACGCGCGCGATGGTCTCGCTCACTTCCTGGCCGTACGCACCGACGTTCTGAATCGGCGTCGCGCCAGTGGAGCCGGGGATTCCGGAAAGGCACTCGATGCCCGCCCATCCTCGCACGACCGCGTACTTCACGAACGCGTCCCAGGGCTCGCCGGCGGCGACCTTCACCATCGCGTACGTGCCTTCGTTCCACTCGATCGTGATTCCGCGAAGATCGGCGTGAATCACCAAACCATCGAAGCCGTTGTCGGCGATCAGGAGATTGCTGCCGCCGCCGAGGATGAAGACGCGCCGGTCGCGCTGCCGGGCCCAGGCCAGCGCTTCGTTGATCTCATCGACGTTGTGCGCGCGCGAAAAGAATCGCGCCGCACCACCGATGCCGATGGTGGTGAGTGGCGCGAGGGCTACGTTCTCGCGAAGGTCCATCAAACTCCAGGCATTGCGCGCTTGAGAGGCTTGAGCAGAACGAAGAGCACGAAGGCCATGAACAGTGCCATCGAGGCCAGGATGATGAAGAAGTTCGCATGACTCCAGAGGTCCCAGTACTTGGCCACGCCGGTGAGCTTGTTGCCGATCGCCGTCGCCGCGAACCAGCCGCCCATCATCAGACCGCGCATGCGGATCGGCGCGACCTTGGAGACCAGCGAGAGTCCCATCGGACTGAGCATCAACTCGCCGAGGGAGAGCACGCCGTAGGCGATGATCAGCCACCACATGGAGACGCGCGAGGCCGGGACGACGCTGATCTGATTCGCATTCGCGGTCTCGAGGCGCACGTACTCGCCTTTCGGCACGGTTGCACCGCCGGCGACGTTCACGAGCCAGGCATCTTTGTCATCGACCTTCACCGGCGGCGCGGCGATCTTCAGATGCTCGCGCGCTTCCGGTGAGATCGCGGCCCAGGTCTGTCCCGCCTCCGACTTCACGACCTTGAACACCGGCTTCGTGAAGCCACCGGAGTTCGCGGCGAAGTAGAGGATCGTGAAGGAGAGTCCGGTGAGCAGCATGCCGAACATCATCTTCACCGGGGTCGACGGCTCGAGTCCGCGCTTGTCGAGCCAGGTCCAGAACCAGGCCAGCGGCAGCGAGAGGGTGATGATCCAGAGCGGGTTGATCGAGCCGGAGAGGATGCCCGGAAGGTTGCGCGTGTGGTCGTTGGCCCAGAAGACGAGCGACAGCGTGTTCTGGTGGAAGACCATCCAGAAGACGATGACGATGATGAAGATGACGATCAGCGCCATGATGCGCTTCCACTCCGGAACGGCGTCGATGATCGCGGCCTGTTGGTTGGCCGTATTCGGCGGAAGGTCTTCGGTCACCGCGACAGCCGCGGGCTCCTGGTTCTTCGTGCGATCGGCATGGCGCACGTACTGCTGGTTGATGAGGAAGACCGTGAGCGAGATCAACATGCCGATCGCGCCCATGAAGAACGCGGGATGGAACCCCCACCGCGGCTGGATCCAGTTCGCCAGCAATGGCGCGCCCGCGGCGCCGAAATTGATCCCCATGTAGAAGATCACGTAAGCCTTGTCCTTGAGATGGCTCCCCTCGGAGTAGAGGTTCCCGACCATCGACGAGACGTTGGGCTTGAAGAAGCCGTTGCCGATCACGAGGAACATCAGCGCGAACAACACGATGCTGTAGTTGTTCGGCACGGCCAGCAGCGCGTGGCCAGCCATGAAGGCGATGCCGCCGATGACGATGGCCTTGCGATAGCCGAGGATGCGATCGGCCAGCAAACCGCCGAGGAGCGGCGTGAAGTAGATGAACATGTTGTACGTCGAGACCACCGACGCCGCATGCGCATTCGAAAACGAGAAGCCTTGCACCGCGTCGCGCAGGTAAAGCGAGAGCATGGCGTTGACCGTGTAGAAGCTGAAGCGCTCCCACATCTCGGTGCCGAAGAGGACGTAGAGCCCGCGAGGATGTTTCTCGTTCGTCATCGCTCCGCACTTTACCAGACGTGTACGAACCCTTAATGTAGCGCGCACATGAATACATCGATCGCCGGCGGCAAGCAGTGGTTCGGCCATCCGCGCGGACTGGCCACGCTCTTCTTCACCGAGATGTGGGAGCGCTTCAGCTACTACGGCATGCGCGCGATCCTGATTCTCTACATGGTCGCGCCGATCACCGCCGGCGGGCTCGGTTTCGCGACCGAAAAAGGCGACGTCGATCTACGGCTGGTACACGATGGGCGTGTACGCGATGTCGATTCCCGGCGGCTGGATCGCCGATCGCTTCCTCGGCCTCTACCGCAGCGTGCTCGTCGGCGGCATCATCATCGCCGCTCGGCCACTTCTCGATGGCGTTCCCGTCGCATGACCATGTTCTATCTCGGCCTCTGTCTGATCGTCCTCGGCACGGGCATGCTCAAGCCGAACGTCTCGTCGATGGTCGGCACGCTCTACGACAAGGACGATGCACGACGCGACGCCGGCTTCTCGATCTTCTACATGGGAATCAACCTCGGCGCCTTCATCGCGCCGCTGATCTGCGGGCCGCTGGCGCAGAAGATCGACTGGCACTGGGGATTCGGCGCCGCGGGCGATCGGCATGACGCTGGGCCTGGTCCAGTACGTCGCCGGCAAGCGCTATCTCATCGGCAGCGAGGCCCCGCGCACGGAAGCCGCCAAGGCGCGTGAAGAGCAGAGCGTGCAGCGAAGCTCCGGCGCCTCCGCTCACGAAGTCGGATTGGAATCGCATCATCGTGATCTTCATCCTCTTCGTCTTCGCCACGATTTTCTGGGCGGCATTCGAACAGGCCGGCTCGAGTCTGAATCTCTTCGCCGATCGCCTCACGCGATCTGCACATGTTCGGCATCGATGTTCCGTCGAGCACGTTCCAGTCGATTCAGCCGTTGTTCGTGATCATCCTCTCGCCGGTCTTCGCCTGGGTCTGGCTGCGTCTCGGATCGCGCGAGCCGTCGAGCCCGACGAAGTTCAGCCTCGGATTACTCTTCGTGGGAATCGGCTTCCTGCTGCTCGTGCCCGCGTCGGGCCTCGCGCAGACGCATGGAAAAGTCAGCCCGTGGTGGCTCGTCGGCGTTTACTTCTTCCACACCGTCGGCGAGTTGTGTCTCAGCCCGGTCGGACTTTCGATCGTCACGCAAGCTCGCACCGCAGCGCATCGTGGGCTTGATGATGGGCGTCTGGTTCATGTCCATCTCACTCGGCAACAAGCTCGGCGGCTACACGGCAGGGTTCTTCGAACGCCTGCCGCTGCCAACGCTCTTCGGCGCGGTCGCGGCGGTCACGATTGTCGCGGGACTGATTCTGGCGATCTTGATCAAGCCGATTCGCAGGCTGATGGGGGACGTGCACTGATCCCCAGCCAGAACGCGCAGATCAGAACGACTTGAACAGCGACTCCTGATCATCCGCGGCAACGTACATCTGGCTCGAGCCGGCGTGGCAGAAGGCCCAGTCGTGGCTGATTCCGGTGACCATCAGCGACTCGTCGGGACAGAGCTCGCCGAGGGCGAGACCGAGAGTCTGCACGTCGGATCGGTCATCGGATTGAATGACGAACGTCGATTCGAACGGCAACGGGATCACGGTACCGAGCCGGCCTAACGCGTCGTGAAGCTCGGCATAGTCCGCTCCCGGCGTCAGGCTATGGCGCACCAGCAGGAAATCGCGGGTGGTCGTGAACTGCAGGCAGGCGACGAGGAGCTGCGATTCCGGCGCGAGTTGCGCGCGCAGATAGCGGATGAGAGCTACGGCGTGACGGCCCTCGGGCAAAAACACCTGCCAGCTTTGGTCGAAGTTTGGTTCCGCCGCGAGCCGGCGCATCACATGCGAGACTTCCGCGGTGAGCTCGCCCTCGAAGCAGATCTGGAACAGCTTGATCTCACCCATCACACCCTCCCGTTCAAGCGTTCGCTTTCGCTTTGGGACAAGAGAGATGGTACCGGCTCCATGCAGAAGAGGCAACCGTGAACCACCAACGAGCGAAGCGAGTGCGGTTCTGTGTAGTGCTGACCGCCCTCGGTCGGCGACGCGCGCCGCGAGGCAGAGGCGCGCGGACGACGCGTTTGCACGGGAGGACGGGCGAGGGCGCCCATCGCTACACAGAAGCGCCGAAGCCTGCGGCTTCTGGTGTTGCACCTTACCGCGCGTTCAGCACGAGCGTCTCGCCATTGAGGCAGGTCGTGACGAGCTTGCGCAGATCATCGGGAACCACCGGCTTGTACAGCACGGCGGTGACCAGATCGCGATCCGCTTCGCTGATGGCCTGGTCGGTGAAGCCGGTGACGATGAAGATGCGTTGCGGGCGGAGCTCGGGGCGCGTACGGAGGTAGTCGAGGACTTCCCAGCCGCTGAGGCGGGGCATGTTGAGATCGAGAAGCGCAACGTCGTAGTGGCGCGATTTGAGCGCCTGGATCGCGTCGCGACCGCTGGCGACGACGTCCGCCTCGACTCCGACCCGGGCCATGATCGTGGCGTGGAGATCGCGGACAGGTTGGTCGTCATCAGCGATGAGGATGCGCCGTCCGGGCCACGATTTTTTTCGCGGCGTGGCGTCGTCGAGCGCTTTCGCAAAGAGCGACGCCGACGAATAACGCTCCTCCGGCTCGCGGGCGAGACTGCGAGCAAGCACGCTCTCGATCTCGCGCGGCGCATCGCTGCGGAACGTGCGCAGGGCCAGCGGCGCGTCGGCGCACGCGGCGAGCATTACCTCGGAGGGCGTGTTGCCGCGAAACGGCGGACGGCCGACGAGCGCGTGAAAGAGAATCGCGCCGAGGGAGAACACATCCGACTCCGGCGTCGCCGGCTTGCCGAGGATGCGCTCGGGTGCGGCGTATTGTCCGTAACGCGTGCGATCGGTGTTACCGGGCGGAACGACCGAAACGCCGTCGTCGGAGACCAGGACAGCACTCGGCCAGAGCTCACCGTGGACCTTCGTCAGCGCGGCAGCGGCATCACGACCGATGCGCAACACGTCTTCCAACGGCATCGGCCCCGACGCCATCAACGTCGTCAGGGGCTCGGATTCCGACATCGAGAAGAGCAGCCTGCACCGGATGTGCCGGGAGATGTGTGATGGGGATCACCTGGCGGTCATTCGCACGGAGAAATCGTTCTCGGGTTGTCGGTTGTCAGTTGTCTGCGAGATAGCGCGTCGAACGAAAATCCCGGACAACTGACAACCGAGATCACCGCCGTCAATTTACGCCCAGCTGCGCCAACAACCAAGCGTAATCCGCGGCGTCATCCTTCAACTTGTCGTACCGGCCCGACGCGCCGCCGTGGCCGGCGCCCATGTTGATGCGCAGAAGGAGCGGATTCGAGTCGGTCTTGTTGGCGCGGAGCTTGGCGACCCACTTCGTCCCTTCCCAGTAGCCGACCTGGCTGTCATTGAGCGACGTCCGCACCAGCATCGTCGGGTAGTCCTTCTTCTCGACGTGCGAGTAAGGGTCGTAGCTCTTCATGTAGAAGTAGGCGTCCTTCTCGTTCGGGTTGCCCCACTCGATGTACTCCTGGGTCGTGAGCGGGAGGCTGGCGTCGAGCATGGTGTTCATCACGTCGACGAACGGCACGTACGCGAGCACGACCTTGAAGAGATCGGGGCGCATGTTCGTCACGGCGCCCATGAGCAGGCCGCCGGCGCTGCCGCCCTGAATGGCCAACTTCTCCTTTGACGTGTAGCCGTCCTTCACCAGCGCATCGGCAACGTCGATGAAGTCGGTGAAGGTGTTCCTCTTCGTCATCATGCGTCCCTGCTCGTGCCACTCCTTGCCCATCTCGCCGCCGCCGCGGATGTGCGCGATGGCGTAGGTGACGCCGCGGTCGATGAGCGCGAAGCGCGAGGAGTTGAACGTCGCTGACGACGAAGATCCGTACGAGCCATAGGCGTAGAGCAGCATCGGATTCTTCGCCTTCGGATCGAGGTCGGCGCGATAGACGAGCGAGACCGGCACCTTCACGCCATCCCGCGCGGTGACGAAGAAACGCTCGACTTTGTACTTGGCCGGATCGTAGCCGCCGAGGACCTCGGTGCGCTTGAGCAGCGTCTGTTTGCCCGAGTCCATGTCGTAGTCGTAGACCGACAGCGGCGTGATGAACGAGGTGTAGTTGTAGCGAAACTGGTCGGTATCGAACTCCGGGTTCGCCGCGCCGGAGACGGCGTACGACGCTTCGGGGAAGGTGATGCGATGCACCTTTGGTGTTGCTGCAGCGTTGGCCGCGGCATCGCGGAGGTCATAGATCTCGAGCTGTTGCAGGCCGCCTTCGCGCACGCGCAGGACCAGGTGATTCTTGAAGACGTCGAAGGCTTCGACGCGCACCGGCCTGCGGTAGGCCACGAGCGGCTTCCAGTTCTTCTGCGCGTAATTCAGCACCGGCGCGGTGACGATGCGGTAATTGATCCCCGCGTCATTGGTCATGAAGTAGAAAAGACCGCCGCGGTGATCGACGTAGTACTTGAGATCGGGCTTGCGGGCGAGCATCACGACCGGCGCGGTCAGCGGCGCCTTGGCGGGGATGATGCGCGCCTCGCTGGAGGTCTTGCTCTCGCACTGCAGGAAGATGAACTGGCCGTCGTGCGCGCGCTCGACGTAGACGTCGAAGATCTCGTCTTTCTCTTCGTAGAGGAGCTTGTGCTCGGATGATCCGAGGACGTGGCGGAAGACTTTGTCGGAACGCTTGGCGTCGTTCTCGACGCTGTAGATGAGGGTCTTGTTGTCGAGCGCCCATTCGACGCTGTCGACGCGCTCGGCGATCTTGGTGTCCTTGCCGGTGCGCAGGTCTTTGACGAAGAGCTTGTACTGGCGGTAGCCGGTGTCGTCGATCGAATACGCGAGGAGGTTCGTGTCGTCGGACACGTTGAATGCGTTGACCGACATGAACTTCTTCCCCTCGGCGAGCTGGTTGACGTCGAGGAGGATCTCTTCCGCCGCTTCGAGGTTGCCCTTCTTCCGCGCGAAGACCGGGTACTGTTTCCCTTCGATCGTGCGTGTGTAATAGAAGTAGCCGTCCTTGCGATACGGAACCTGGATGTCGGTCTGCTTGATGTGTCCGAGCATCTCGTCGTAGAGCTTCTTGGCGAGCGGCTCGGTTGACTTCGTCATCGCGTCGGCGTAGGCGTTCTCGGCGTTCAGGTAGGCGAGCGTCTCGGGACTGGTCTTGTCGCGTAACCAGCCGTAGTCGTCGACGCGCTCGTCGCCGTGCAGCGTGACGGTCTTCGGAACTTTCTTGGCGATGGGCGGGGTGACATCGTCAGCGATGACGGTGAGTGCGAGTGCGGTCATGACGAGAAACGTGAAGATGCGATCGTTCTTCAACGTGCGATTTCCTCCGGCTGGCGAATGAGTGTGGGAAGGGCTATGCCGACTTCGAATAAAACGTCTGGGTGTGCCCGCATTCCCGGCACCAGTAATGAACCGAATCGCGACGCACCCAGGGATTGACGGCGTCGCACACGGTGCACTCGGTCTCTCGCGGAAGGAAGGGACGCTCGCAGTGATCGCAAGCGAGGGGACGGCCGTAGGCGTTCACGTCCTCCTCACAACTGACTTCCTTACAACGCGGACAGCGCCAACAAACGGCCATTGATTTTGGTGCGGATAATAGCATACGAAAAATAGCTCGCAGCTGTCAGCTGTCAGCTCGCAGGAGCGAAACCACCGGGACTCTCCTTCTGCGAGCTGAGAGCTGTGAGCTGCGAGCTAAACAAGAAGATGCAAATCCCCGAACTCGTGCCAGAGATACCGTTGCCCTAGCGCGGCGGCGTAGCCTCTTTCGACGTGGGCGCGGCCGGCGATGGCTTCGAGCATGGCCAGGTGGGTGGCGCGCGGTTCGTGGAGACCGGTGAGAAGAGCGTCGACGACGCGAACTCCGCGCTCGGGGGTGATGACGAGATCGGTCCAGCCGCGCGAGGCGATGACGCGTCCGGCACGGTCGACGGAGGATTCGAGCGCGCGCACGACGGTCGTGCCGACCGCCACGACGCGCCCGCCGCGCTCTTTCGCGCGACGCACTTCGTCCGCGGTGCGCGCCGGCACTTCGTAATACTCCTCGTACGGACGCTCGTGCGTTTCGAGACTGGCAACGCCTGAATGCAGCACCAGCTTCGCCAGGCGAACGCCCGCGCGGCGCAGGCAGACGAGCATGCCGCGCGTGAACGCGCGTCCCGCGGACGGCATCTCCGCCGATCCCGGCTCGTCGGCAAAGACGGTCTGATAGGCGTCGATCGGATACGCGCGTTCGATGTAGGAGTACGTGATCGGACGTCCGTAGCGCATGAGATACGCGCGCAAATCGGCAACGTCGATACGTGCGATCCACAGGCGCCGCGAATCGCGATACGGCGCGAGGAAAGTCGCGCTCGCGTCACCAGGAAGCGTGAGCCGCTCGCCCTCCCAACGGACCGCCGGCGGGGACGCCGGCGGTCCACCACCGTCGCGCGGCTCGACGATCACGAGTCCGCCCGGCAGCGGCGTCGAAATGTGCAGCGTCACGATCTCGCCGTTGTTGCGAATCGCCGAGAGTGCCGACGGAAGCGTGGCCGTCGTGTTGAGCACGACGAGATCGCCGGCGCGGAGAAATTGCGGCAGGTCGCGAAAGTGCGCGTGGATCACGGCATCATCAGACCGCCGCGTCACCAACAGCCGTACATCGTCGCGACCACTGCCGCGCAACTCCGCCGGCTCGCGCGCCTCGAGCTCGCGGGGCAGAACGAAGTCGACCGCGGTCACGCCGCCTCCAGTTGCTCGACGATCCGCGGCGCGACGTCGTCCGGCGACGGGAGATGCGAGAGATCGACGCCCGGCTCGGCGAGACGGTGCATCTCCGTGTTCATGTCGCCCGGATCGATGACCAGCACCTGCACGCCCGTACCGGCCAGCTCCGCGCCGAGGGTTCGCGAGAGATGTTCGAGCGTCGCCTTGCTCGCGCCGTAGCCGCCCCAACCCGGATAGTGATTCGCCGCGGCGTCGGAAGTGATGTTGACGATCACTCCTTCGCCGCGCTCTTTCATCTGCGGCAGCAGCAACTGCGTGAGATGCAGCGGCGCGACGGCATTCGTACGCAACACGCGCAGCAGCACCGGCCAACGATATTCATCAAGCCGCGGCATCGGCAACGGACCGAGATCCGAGGCGTTGTTGATCAGTACGTCGACGCGGCCGAAACGCGCCAGCGCCTTCTCGGCAATCTCCTCCGCGATCTCGGAAACATCGCCGGCCACGGCGAGCACATCGGTGATTTCCGCCAGCTCGCGCGCGACCGCTTCGAGCGGCTCCGGGCGGCGGGCGTTCAGAACGAGAGCGTATCCGCGCTTCGCCAGGAGCATGGCCACGGAACGGCCCAGCCCCTGTGATGCGCCGGTAATGAGTGCGGTTTTCATGTCACTCATGATCGGTCCGCGGCGAAGGCGCGGCATCGTACGAAAGTACAGGCTTCACGGGCTCACGGGCTCACAGGCGCATAGACGGCGGATAGGAACTCCTATGAGCCTATGCGCCCATGAGCCTATGCGTTAAACCAGCCCCTTCTGATGCCCGAGCGTCACCGCCTGCGCGCGATTCTCCGCGCCGAGTTTGTTGAAGATCGACGTCACATGAAACTTCACCGTGCGCTCGGTGACGTGGAGCTCGAGCGCGATCTCCTTGTTCGATTTTCCTTCGGCGAGCAGCGTCAGCACTTCGCGCTCGCGGCGCGAGAGTCGCGGGGCGCGCGCCAGTGCGGCCACGCGCGACGCGACGCGGGCATCGAGAAACCTCTCGCCTCGAACGACAACGCGGATCGCCCGCTCGATCTCCTCGATCGACGCGCCCTTGAGCAGGTATCCGCGCGCACCCGCGCGCAGCACGGCGTCGATCTGCTCATCGTTCGCGTACGCGGTGAGCACCAGCACCGGAACGTTGATCTTAGAAATCGCGTCGATCCCGCTCATCCCCGGCAGTTCGAGGTCGAGCAACACGACGTCGGCCTTCACGCGCGATGCAAGCAGTTCCTCGGCCGATCCATACGCCGCGGCAATTTCCAATTCGTCGCGCCGCGCCAGCGCCGCCGCCAGCCCCTCACGCACCACGGGATGATCGTCGACGATGATGATCTTCAAGTCCGCGAGTCTACTGGACGGTGGTTATCGGTTGTCAGTTGTCAGTTGTCTGGGATTCAGCGCGACACCTCACAGACAACCGATAACCGACAACCGATAACAGTTTCTACCGCGCAGACTCCTAAAGTATGCGAGTCGCCGCCGGCGCCCGCGCCACCACCCGCGTTCCCGGTCGCGAGCGGATCTCCAGCGTTCCGCCCACGAGCTTCGCACGTTCGCGCATTCCACGGACACCGTGACGATCCTCGGGGATGCGGCGCGGATCGAAACCGCGGCCGTCATCCTCAATGGTCAAATTCACGCTGGCGCGCGTGCAGGCCAGCGTGACGTGGACCTCTTTCGCTGCCGCATGCTGGTGGACATTCGCCAACGCCTGTTCGGCGATCCGGTAAAGCTCCGCTTCCACCTCGAGCGGGAGCGCGCAGGCGCGCGCGGTGTCGAGCGTGACGCGGATGCCGCTCTGCGAGGTGAACTCGCGCACGAGCAATGCAAGCGCCTGCGCCAGCGGCTTGCCGGCCAGCGGTTCCGCGCGCAGGTTCATCACCGAGCGCCGCGCTTCCTCGAGCGTCGCGCGCGTGATCCGCAGCGCTTCGCCGCTGTCACCCGACTCGATGCGCAGCGCGATCGCGGTCAGGCTCTGCGCGATCGTGTCATGAATCTCACGCGCCAATCGCGTGCGCTCGTCCGCGCGCGCGTGCACCGCGCTCTCGTCCGCGAGGCGTGCACGCTCGATGGCCACGCCGAGCTGAAAGCCGATCGTCGAGAGCAACCGCAACTCGCGCGCGGAGAGACGGCGCATCTCCGGCGCGGTGATGTTCATGATGCCGAGGGGCTTGCCCTGGAAGGAAAGCGGAACGGAAGCGTGATGCGCGATCCCGCGCGTCAAGTCATCCTGTTGCTCACGCACCGCCGGACGCAGACGGCTGCAGCCCATCACGTCGATGTTGCGCGACTCGAGCGCGCCGTCGCGGAACTGCTCGATGCACCAGCACGTGGAACCGGTCATCCGCACCGGCTCCTGCAGATACGGCGGCAGATTGCGCGCCGCCGCGCTGTAGACGTGACCGGTACCGGGATCGACGAGCCACACCCACCCGGTGTCGAGCTTGAGCTCGCGATCGATGACCTCGAGCGTCCGCTCCAACGCACTCTGCACCGTCGGCGCCGAATTCAACGCCTCGGCCACCGCGGCGACGATCTCGAGATCGCGTTTCACGTTGGCAAGTCTAGCGGGCTCGCGAGCGACCGTTATCAGTTGTCGGTTGTCCGTTGTCTGGGAGTCATCGCCGCTGCCGAAAAGCCCGGACAACTGACAACCGACAACCCTCTACACGGAAGCCGCCTTCGCGAAACTATCCTTCAGCGTCGCCGTGCGATTGAACACCGGCCGTTCTGCCCTCGAATCGCGATCGACGCAGAAATAGCCGAGGCGCTCGAACTGGACGCGCGTGCCGGCGGGGGCGCCGGAGATCGAGGGCTCGAGCCTGGCGTTGGGCACGACTTCGAGCGACTTCGGGTTGAGGTGCGCGAGAAAGTCGCCGCCCTCTTCCGGATTCTCGACGCTGAACAGGCGATCGTAGAGCCGCACCTCGCAATCGATCGCGTGCTCGGCGGAGACCCAGTGCAGCGTCGCCTTCGGGCTTGCGGCCATCGGGCGCGTCGCCGCCGCGCGTGGCGGGATCGTAGGTCGCGCGCAGCTCGACGATGTTGCCGGCGTCGTCCTTGACGACGCTGGTGCAGGTGATGAAGTACGCCGAGCGGAGACGCACCTCGCGGCCGGGCGCGAGGCGGAAGAACTTCTTCGGCGGCTCTTCCATGAAGTCGTCCTGCTCGATGTAGAGGACGCGCGAGAACGGCACGCGTCGCGTTCCCATCGACGGATCGTCGGGGTTGTTCGGCGATCTCCAACTCTTCGCTCTGCCCTTCCGGATAGTTCTCGATCACGACGCGCAGCGGACGAAGCACGCCCATCACGCGTGGCGCGGTGCGATTCAGATCCTCGCGCACGCAGAACTCGAGCAGGCCGACGTCGATGACGTTCTCGCGCTTCGCGACGCCGACGCGCTCGGAGAAGTTGCGGATCGACGCCGGCGTGTAGCCGCGACGCCGAAATGCCGGCGAGCGTCGGCATGCGCGGATCGTCCCAGCCGTTGACGTGGCCTTCCTGCACGAGGCGCAGCAGCTTGCGCTTCGACATCACCGTGTAGTTGAGGTTGAGCCGCGCGAACTCGTACTGCCGCGGACGCGACGGCACGGGCACGGTCTCGACGAGCCAGTCGTACAGCGGCCGATGGTCTTCGAACTCCAGCGTGCAGAGCGAGTGCGTGATCCCTTCGATCGCGTCCGACAGCGGATGCGCGTAGTCGTACATCGGGTAGATGCACCACGTGTCGCCGGTGCGGTGATGCTCCTCGTGGCGGATGCGATAGAGCACCGGATCGCGCATGTTGATGTTCGGCGACGCCATGTCGATCTTCGCCCGCAGCACGTGCGCGCCGTCCGGGAACTCGCCCGCGCGCATCCGCCGGAAGAGATCGAGGTTCTCCTCGACGCTGCGGTCGCGGTACGGCGAATCCTTCCCCGGCTCGGTGAGCGTGCCGCGATATTCGCGCATCTCGTCGGCGCTCGAGGCTGTCGACGTAGGCGTGCCCGTTGCGCGATCAGGAACTTCGCCCAGTCGTAGAGCTGCTCGAAGTAGTCCGACGCGTGCAACGGCTCGCCACCACCAAAGCCGAAGCCCAGCCACTGCACGTCCTCGACGATCGCCCGCGCGTACTCCGCTTCTTCCTTCGTCCGGGTTCGTGTCGTCGAAGCGAAGATTGCAGCGCCCGCCGTATTCGCGGCGACGCCGAAGTTCAGGCAGATCGACTTCGCGTGGCCGATGTGCAGATAGCCGTTCGGCTCCGGCGGAAATCGCGTGACGACGGTGGAGTGCTTCCCGGTGCGGAGGTCCTCCTCGACGATCTCACGGATGAAATCGAGCGAACGGGTTTCGTTCGAGGGCGTTTCGGTGACGGTCATTGGAAGGCTTATATATCGCGAAGGGGGCTGGCAATTCCCGAGAGATTGGGCTCACAGGCGCAGAGGCTCATCGGCTCACAGGGAAACGCTTCGATCGCTGTGCGCCTCTGAGCCTGTGCGCCTCTGCGCCTGTGATCCTGTGAGCCTCCCGTTACGGAACCGAACCAACCGCCCCACCCCGCCTTGACCGTTCGTCCGTTCACCTTTAGGTTCAGCCGATGAGATCTCCGCTCCGCGCGATCGGTATCGCGCTCTTCGTTCTCGCCGTCGATGCCCATGCCGATGACGTCGACGAGCTGCGCCGGCTGGACAAGGAGATCACGGTCGCGACCTGGACGGCCGACGCGCTCTGGTTCGAGCAGAATCTCGTCGATGACTACATGCTCATCGCGCCGAACGGCTCCATCCGCATCAAACGCGACATCATCCGCGAGCTCGCCACGCCCGGTCTCAAGATGGAGGCTTACGAGCCGCTGGAAACGCAGATCCGCGTCTACGGCGACGCCGCGGTGATCACCGGCCGCATGCTCCAGCGTTTCATCCTCGGCCACATCCGCTACGCCAACGATCTCCGCTACACCGATGTCTGGGTGAAGAAGAAGGGAAAGTGGCTGCTCGTCACCAGCCACACGAGTAACGTCGCCGTACGAAGATAGATCGCGGGCGCGCCAGCGCCTCTCTCATTGCCCCTCGCCCCGCGCAGCGGGGAGAAGGGGAGCGAAGCGACGGGTGAGGGACGCGCCTCGAGCAAGGACCGACCCCTCACCCTACCCTCTCCCACCGCGATGAACCTGCGGCGGGGAGAGGGGCAATGAATTACTTCCTCTGACGCTCTTCCTGCGATCCGCGATCTCACCCGTGTAATCTACCCACCGTGACGGAGCAATACGGCGACTACGACGTCGAGTCGTTCCTCGGCAAGGGGTCGATCGGGAAGGTCTACCTCGCGCGTCACCGGCGCATCGGACGGCGCGTGGCGCTCAAGACCGTGCACCTCGAACAGAAGTTCGAAGACGACGAGGATCGCACCGAGTTCTACAAACGTCTGCAGCGCGAGGCCGAGCTTTGCGCCGTCATGCAGCATCCGAACGTCGTCACACTCTACGACGTCGGCTATGACGGCGACGTCGTGTCGTATCTCGCCACCGAATACGTCGACGGCGAGTCGCTGCTGGCGCGCTTGCGGCGCACGCGGCCACTGCCGCTCGATGAGGCGCTGTCGATCTCGACCGATCTCCTGCGCGGTCTCGCCTACGCACATTCGAAAGGCATCATCCATCGCGACATCAAGCCTGCGAATCTCCTGCTCACCTCGGAAGGCCAGGCCAAGATCGCCGACTTCGGCGTCGCGCGGCCGCTGCATTCGAGCCTCACCGCCACGCGCTCGCTCGTCGGCACACCGAACTACATGTCGCCCGAGCAGGTGAAGACCGCACCCGTCTCGCCGCGCTCCGACCTCTTCTCCGCCGGCGTCGTGATGTACGAGATGCTCACCGGCGTGAAACCGTTCGCGTCGACGGAGCTGAGCGGCATCCTCTACAACGTCGTCAATCACGATCCGGTCGCGGCGAGCGCGGTGAATCCGAACGTGCCCGAGGCCGTGAGTCGCGTCGTCGGAAAGCTCCTGCGCAAGTCACCCGACGCGCGGCCGGCGAGCGCGTCCGAAGCACTGGCCGAGCTCGAAGCGGCGAGGACCGGGCAGCCGATCACCTCGAGTAGCGACATGGAAACGATCGCCATCGCGCCGTACGATGACACAACACCCTTTCCCATTCGCGAGGCCGGCCTCGTCGCCGAACGCCCACGCTTTCGCAGGCCCGTTCCCGCGATCGTCTTCTGGATCGTCACCATCGCGCTCGCCGGCGCATTGACCGTCGCCGTCGGCAAGCTGCGCAACGACATGCGCCGCCAACCCACCGGCGTGATCACGCCCGCGCAGATGCAGGAGACCGAAGCCAAGCGCCGCGCCTACGCCACCGCGCGCGAGCACACCCGCAACGGCCGCTACGACGAAGCGATCCGCGCCTACGACGACATCCTCTCGCGCTACCCCCACAGCCTCGCCGCCGCCGAAGAGCGCAACGAAGTGCAGCAACTGCTCGACGCCGCCGCATCCAAGACCGTCGTCACCGAGACCGCCCGCAAACCACGCCGCGAGCCCGAGGCGGTCGCGCAACCGGAGCCGAAGAAAGCGCCGTCTCGCTGGGAGCGCGTAAAGCGCTGGTTCCGCGGATCGTGAAGTCTAGGAGTGCGATGGCGAAGCCACCGCGAGCGCAGCGATTCCTCGTAAGGATTACAGAACCGCGCTCGCTTCGCTACCCCCAGGAGGGCGGGCTTAATAGCCCGCCGGTTCTTTTGGGTGGGGGACCGTCCCCCCGCCCCGCCCAGAGTCGGCGGGCTATAAGCCCGCCCTCCTATCGCGGTGGCTTTGCCACCGCACTCCTAGACCGTTCGTAATGCGCGGAGCAGGCGGTGCCAGCGCGTGCGCTCGAAATACCAGAGCAGCGCGACGGTGATCGGGACGAAGGAGAAGACGAGGAGCCAGCGGGTGACGCCTTCGATTCCGGGCGAGATGCCGAGCCAGATCTGAAGGTCGAGGGCGACGACTTCGAGGTCGTTCATCAGCGCGCCCCCTTTCCCTTCGCGATACCAATCGAGAAACGCGGGATCGTGCAGGAGACGCCAGGCGAAGAGCATGCTGTGGATCTGGACGAAGAAGGCGACGAAGGCGCCGAGGGGGCGTTCGAATTCGGGAGAACGCCAGCCGACGCCGGCGAGTGCCTTGTAGAAGAGGATGCCGGCGAGGATGAACTCGGAGAGATGGCCCGCTGCCGCAAACGCGAGCTCGCGATGCCATTCCTTCGACACGAAGAGGAGCCAGACCAGAAACAGCGCGATGACGATCGTCAGGCTCGCTTTGTTCTCGCGTACGAGCCAGCCGAGGTAGGCGAAACCGAGAGCGATGGCGATGGCGATCGAGAGATGGAACTCGCCGTGATGCGTGAGACCGCCGCCGTACACGAGATCGAACGCCGGAAGCGACGGATATCCCATCAGCCAGCCGGCCACGGCGTGCCCGAGCTCGTGAAAGAGCGTGACCAGCGTCGAGAGGATGAAGCGCGTCAGCGGAAACGCGTAGGCCAGAATCGCCGCGACGAGTCCGAAGCCGAGGACCTTCACCTCGCCGCGTCCGATCCTCCCGTCGACGATGCGCTCCTCTTCGATCGCGTAGGGCCGGATCACGATCGGTCGCGATTGCGTCGCCTTCGCCAGAATCACACCGCACTGCCAGCACTCCGTCGCACGGGCGGGATTCTCGTGGCCGCATTTGGGACAATGCACGTGCGGATTATCGACTAGTTAACTAGTTGCTGGTTGCTGGTTGTCCGCGGGATACGATGCACCCCAGACAACCGACAACCGACAACTGACAACCGCGTGAACCGCATATGTGGATGATCTACGGAGCCAACGGCTACACCGGCGAGCTGATCGCGCGCGAGGCCGTGCGTCGCGGCGAGCATCCGCTGCTCGCGGGGCGCAGCGCCGAACGCATCGAAGCGCTGGCGCGCGAGCTCGGTTGCGAGTGGCGCGCGTTCGATCTCGCCGCGCCCGACCTCTCCGGCGTCGCGCTCGTCCTGCACTGCGCGGGACCGTTTCTGCACACGAGCGCGCCGATGGTAAAAGCCTGCCTCGACGCCGGCGTGCACTACCTCGATATCACGGGCGAAATCGCCGTCTTCGAATCGATCTTTGCGCGCGACGCCGATGCGAAGAAGCGCGGCGTGATGCTCGTTCCCGGCGTTGGCTTCGACGTCGTGCCGACGGACTGCCTCGCCGCGCAGTTGCACGCGAAGCTGCCCGACGCGAACGAGCTCTGGCTGGCGTTTTCGTCGAAGAGCGGCGTGAGCCGCGGGACGCTGAAGACGATGATCGAAGGCGCGGGCTGGGGCTCGGCGATCCGCCGCAACGGCAGGATCACGCGCGTGCCGCATCTGTGGGACGTCCGCGAGATCCCCTTCCCATCCGGCCCACGTCTGGCGACGACCATTCCGTGGGGCGACGTCTCCACAGCGTTCCGCACGACCGGCATCCCCAACATCCGCGTCTACTCCGCACAGTCACGCAAAGGAATCAAGCGCATGCGCCTCATGCGCCCGTTCCTCCCGCTCATGAAGCTCGGCTGGCTGCGACGCCTCGCGCTGAAGTACGCCGATCGCACGACCGGACCCTCCGCGGAAAAACGAGCGCGCTCGCGCGTCGAGCTCTGGGGACGCGTCGCGAACGCCGCCGGCCGCGAGGAAACGATGACGATGACCGTGGCCGAAGGCTACGACTTCACCGTACTTTCGTCGCTCGAAGCGGTGAAGGAAGTGCTGCGCGCAGCGAAGCCGGGGGCGTGGACGCCGGCGACGGCGTTCGGAGCGGACTTCGTGACGCGAGCAAAGTGAGGTTCACGCGGAGACGCGGAGCACGCGGAGAAGAGGACGTCAGGAACACTTCTCTCCGCGTACTCCGCGTCTCCGCGTGAAATCGAATCCTCTTCGGCTGACAGCAACGTCCTACGCCCGTCTCTCGTTTTCCTCACGCGGTGCCGCCCGCGAGCTTGACGCGGGCCATCGAGAATGATCGCGATGTCTTCTGTCCCCTCGGTCGCTCCCGCCCCTTACTCGTTGCGCATTCGCCTCGCCGTCATCGGAGTCACGATCTCCTGGTCGCTCGCCCTGCTCTTCTCTTACCTCGGCTGGCGTTCCCTGCACGGCTTCTGACGATCCACAGGTAGACGGTGAACAGGGAACGCCTGCCCGTTGAGCAAGCGTCCCCCGTACACCGTTCCCTGTTCACCGCCTCGTGGCCGGTGGGACAATCCTCTGCGCATGAGGAAATTCGCGCTCGCCCTTCTTCTGATCGCCGGTTGCGTCACGGGTTGCGCAACACATCGCGATCTGCCCGGTGCCGTCGACGCCATCCTGGCGAAACATCCGCAGCAGACCATCGCCGTCGCTTATTACGACTTCGGCAGCGGCGCGACGCTGCTGCGCAACGAGCATGAGGTCTTTCACGCGGCGAGCACGATGAAAGTGCCGGTCATGCTCGGCATCTTCGAGGCCGTGACGCCCGGCGAGCTGCGTCTCGATCAGAAGGTGCGTGTGCGGAACGATTTCGTCAGCATCTTCGACGGCTCGCACTTCGCGCTCGACGCCAACGAAGATTCCGACCCGACGCTCTACGCGCTCGCCGGCACCGACGTGACGCTCGAAGAGCTCGTGAGGCGCATGATCGATCGCAGCTCGAACCTGGCCACGAACCTCGTCATCGAGCTGATCGGCGCGCCGCGCGTGATGACGCTCATGAAACAGATCGGCGCGGAGAAGATCCAGGTTCTACGTGGAGTAGAAGACGACAAGGCCTACGAAGCGGGGATGAACAACACGACAACCGCGTACGACCTCATGCTCATCTTCCGCACGCTCGCCGAGAGCCGCGCCGTGTCCGCCGAAGCCTCGAAGCAGATGGTCGACATTCTGCTGGCGCAGGAGCACAACCACGGCATCCCCGCCGGTCTCCCGCGCGGCACGCGCGTCGCACACAAGACGGGCTCGATCACGAAGATCGCCCACGACGCGGGAGTCGTGTTCGCACCGGACGGCTCGAAATACGTCCTCGTCGTCCTCACGCGCGGCTTCGTCAAAACCGAGGATGGCGATCGAGCGATCGCGGCCGTCTCGCGCGCGATCTGGAGTCATCGCTAGGAGGGCAGGCTTATAGCCTGCCGATTCTTTTGGTTCTCTCGCGCCGCCATGCACGCCCACCCCCCATGGCGGGCTATAAGCCCGCCCTCCTTTATACTCATCGCGGCGTAACTGACCCCATGGCCCTCTCCGCTTTTCATCCCGTCCTGCAGCGCTGGTTCTCCGAAACGCTCGGTGTCGCCGACGCCCGCGCAGACGCGCGGGTGGGCGGCGATTCGCGACGAAGCGTCACACGCTCATCGCCGCGCCGACCGGGTCCGGCAAGACGCTGGCCGCGTTTCTCACCGCGCTCGACGATCTGTTCAGCGAAGGGCTCGCCGCGCCGCTGCCGGACGAGGTGCGCGTCGTCTACGTCTCGCCGCTGAAGGCGCTGAGCGCCGACATCCACAAGAATCTCGCCGAGCCGCGCACAGGGCATCCGGCGCATCGCCGAGGAGCTGGGACTCGAGGCGCCGCGCATCACGGCCGCCGTGCGCACCGGCGACACGCCGCAAGCCGAGCGCGCGGCGATGCTGCAGACGCCGCCGCACATCCTGGTCACGACGCCGGAGTCGCTCTACCTGCTGCTGACCGCCGAGCGCAGCCGCGAGATGCTGCGCACGGTGCGCACGGTGATCGTCGACGAGATCCACGCCGTCATCGGCACGCGCCGCGGCGCGCACCTCGCGCTCATCGCTCGAGCGGCTGCAGCAGGTCGCCGAAGCGCCGCTGCTGCGCATCGGCCTGTCGGCGACGCAGAAGCCGATCGAGGAGGTCGCGCGGTATCTCGTCGGCGCGGACGGCGGCAGCTGCGCGATCGTCGACGAAGGGCACCGCCGCGACGATGGACCTCGGCGCTCGAGATGCCGCGCTCGCCGCTCGAAGCGGTGATGTCGCACGAGGTGTGGGAGGAGTACTACGACCGGCTCGCCGAGCTCATCCGCGCAGCACCGCACGACGCTGGTCTTCGTCAACACGCGGCGGATGGCCGAGCGCGTCGCGCGGCATCTCAGCGAGCGGCTCGGCGACGACGCGGTGACCGCGCATCACGGCAGCCTCTCGAAGGAGAAGCGGCTCGACGCCGAGATCGCGGCTGAAGGCCGGCCAGCTGAAGGCGCTCGTCGCCACGGCGTCGCTCGAGCTCGGCATCGACATCGGCCACGTCGATCTCGTCTGCCAGATCGGATCGCCGCATCGCATCGCCACGCTCCTGCAGCGCGTCGGCCGCTCGGGCCACACCGATCGCCGGCACGCCGAAGGGCCGGCTGTTCCCGGTGTCGCGCGACGACCTCGTCGAATGCGCCGCGCTGCTGCGCGCCGTCCGGCGCGGCGAGCTCGATCGCATCGTCGTCGCACGACGCGCCGCTCGACGTGCTCGCGCAGCAGATCGTCGCCGAGACCGCCTGCCGCGACTACGCCGAGGACGAGCTCTTCGCGCTGGTGCGCCGCGCGTGGCCGTATCGCGCGCTCGACGCGCGACGACTTCGACGCCGTGCGTCGCGATGGTCGCCGACGGCTTCGCGACGCAGACGCGGACGCCGCGGCGCGCTCGTGCATCGCGACGAGGTGCAACGGCAGCGTGCGCGGCCGGCGCGGCGCGCGGCTGCTCGCGCTCACCTCCGGCGGCGCGATCCCCGAGGTCGCCGACTACCGCGTCGTCCTCGAGCCGGACGACACGTTCATCGGCACGCTGAACGAGGACTTCGCGATCGAGAGCATGCGCCGGCGACATCTTCCAGCTCGGCAACGCGTCGTGGCAGGTCGCTGCAGGTCGGCACCGGCGTGGTCCGCGTCGCCGACGCGAAGGGCGCGCCGCCGAACGATCCCGTTCTGGCTCGGCGAAGCGCCGGCGCGCAGCGACGAGCTGTCGCGCGCGGTCAGCGATCTGCGCGTGGACCTGGAGCGGGTCGCCGAGTCGACGAGTCGCCCAGTCGACGACAGCGATGCGACCGGCGTCTCGGCGACTGGACGACTCGACGACCCGTCGACTGCCTGGCTCGCGACCGAATCCGGCATCCCCGAATCGGCCGCCGAACAGATCGTCACGCTACCTCGCCGACGCCCGTCGCGGCGCTCGGCGTGCTGCCGACGCAGGAGACGCTCGTGCTCGAGCGCTTCTTCGACGAGTCGGGCGGCATGCAGCTCGTGCTGCACGCGCCGTTCGGCAGCCGCATCAACAAGGCGTGGGGCCTCGCGCTGCGCAAGCGCTTCTGCCGCCAGTTCAACTTCGAGCTGCAGGCGGCGGCGACCGAAGACGCGCTGCTGCTCTCGCTCGGGCCGCAGCATTCGTTCCCGCTCGCCGACGTCTTCCGCTACCTGCATCCGGCGACCGCGCGCGACGTGCTCGTGCAGGCGTTCCTCGACGCGCCGGTGTTCCAGACGCGCTGGCGCTGGAACACGACGATCTCGCTGGCCGTGCCGCGCAATCGCGGCGGCAGGAAGGTGCCGCCGCAGCTGCAGCGGATGCATGGCCGACGATCTGATGGCCGCGGTCTTTCCCCGACGCCGCCGCCTGCCTCGAGAACATTCCCGGCGATCGCGCAGATTCCCGATCATCCGCTCGTCAGCGCAGACGGTGCGCGACTGCCTCGAGGAGGCGATGGATTTCGACGGCCTGGCGCGCGTGCTCGACGCGCATTCACGCCGGCGAGATCCGTCTGCGTCGCCCGCGACACGCCCGAGCCGTCGCCGCTCGCGCACGAGATCCTGAACGCGCAGCCGTACGCGTTCCTCGACGATGCGCCGCTCGAGGAGCGGCGGACGCAGGCGGTCTACGACGCGCCGCGGCGGCGAGCCGCCGTCGGCGACGACCTCGGCGCGCTCGACGCCGACGCGATCGAGCGCGTGCGCGACGAGGAGCGTCCCGACCCGCGCGACGCCGACGAGCTGCACGACGCGCTGCTGACCGCGGGTTCCTCACCGACGACGACTGCCCCGACATCGCGCCCGCGCTCTTCGATGCGCTCGCCGCCGCGAGACGAGCCGTCAGTCGCCTCTCCCCGCCGCAGCCTCACCGCGGTGGGAGAGGGCGGGTGAGCGGTCTGTGGATCGCCGCCGAACGGCTGCCCGAGCTCGAGCGATCCATCCGGACGCTCACCTTCGCCGATCGCCGCACCTCCGCTCGCGCGCTGCGCGAAGCTGGACGCGCGAGGAAGCGATCGTCGAGCTGCTGCGCGGACGTCTCTCGATCCTCGGGCCGACGACCGCGCGCGATCTCGCGGCGTCGCTCGACGATCCAAGAGCGCGAGGCCGATGCGGCGCTGCTCGCACTCGAATCCGAGGGAGTCGTGCTGCGCGGGCACTTCACGCGGACGCCGCGACCGAGTGGTGCGATCGCCGACTGCTGGCGCGCATCCATCGCTACACGCTCAATCGGCTGCGCGCGGAGATCGAGCCGGTCAGCGCCGCGGATTTCATGCGCTTCCTCTTCGCCTGGCAGCACGTCGCGCCCTCGGCGACAGCTGACCGGCATCGACGGCCTGCGCGCGGCGATCGGCCTCGCTCGACGGATTCGAGCTCGCAGCCGGCGCGTGGGAGCGCGCGATTCTTCCGGCGCGCGTCGAGCGCTACGAACCGTCGATGCTCGACATGCTCTGCCTCACCGGCGAAGCCGGCTGGGCGCGGCTCTCGCCGCCATCCGGCGCGGCGCTGCCGGTCGAGCGCGACGCCGATGGCGCTCTTCCTCCGCGAGCACGCCGGCACGTGGCAGGCGCTGCGCAATCTCGACTTCGACGCGCTGACTTTGAGCGACGCGGCGTTGCGCGTGCTCGAGCTCCTGCGTGCGCGCGGCGCGTCCTTCTCGCGCGATCTCGATCTCGATGCCGATGCCCTTCGCCAGGGCCTGGGCGAGCTCGTATCGCACGGTCTCGCGACCTCCGACGGTTTCGCCGGACTGCGCTCGCTCATCGGCGGCACGCAGCGAAACGCTTCGCGCAACGACATGTCCGGCCGCTGGAGTCTCTGCGTGGAGTCCGCCGACAGTGATGCGACGTCCGATCGCGAAGCCGCGATCGAGCTGCAGGCGCGCGTGCTTCTGCGCCGCTACGGCGTCGTCTTCCGCCGGCTCCTCACGCGCGAAACGAACGCCGTGCCCTGGCGCGAGCTCGCACGCGTCTACCGGCGCCTCGAAGCGCGCGGCGAGATCCGCGGCGGTCGCTTCGTGACCGGCATGTCCGGCGAACAGTTCGCGCTGCCGCAAGCAATCGAGCGGCTGCGCGAGATCCGCCGCACCCCTGCCGACGGAACGATCATCGTCCTCAGCACCGCCGACCCGCTGAACCTCACCGGCATCCTCACCACCGGAGAGCGCGTCCGCGCCGTCGCCGGCAACCGCCTCGCCTAGCGCGACGGCATTGCCATCTCGGCGATGGAAGGCGACTACGTCCGCCCCCTCACCGACATGAACCCCGACGACGCGATGAACGTCGCGACCGCGCTAGCCGGACGTCGCGTCGCCGCCTCCAGCGGTTTCGTCGGCCGAGCGTAGGCTACGCCGTGCTGTACCGAGGAGGGCGGGCTTATAGCCCGCCGGTTCTCCTGGCGGTCGGGTCGCCCACCACCCCCACCCAGAATCGGCGGGCTATTAAGCCCGCCCTCCTCACGGCCGACGCCAGCGCACATTTTGTGTGGTGGCAAAGCCACCGCAGGTGATTCACGCGAAATCCACGCATCCATGTCACTCTGATCTCTCGGAGGACATCGTCATGATCCATCGCGGCAGAGCTGTCGTGTTCAGTGTGTTGCTCGGAGCCTTAGCCATCAGCTGTCGATCATCCTCGCCGGTCTATTGCCCGTCGACAGCTCCGCGAAATTTTGGCAGCGCCGGCGCATCCGCCGGCGTGTATCGAGGAAAGCAACTGCGCACGTGCGGTGAGATTGCGTTCCTCAAGGAGCTCGGCGTCAAGACGATTATCAAGTTGAATGCGCCCGCGTCGAAGTCGAAGTCGTGCACGTCGACGGTGGATTCCGACGAAGCGAGACTGGCCGAGGCGGCGGGGATCACCATGAAGTCGTTTTCCTTCAGCGCGTGGTCGATCGGCAAGCCGGATTCCTGTGAATGCGTGAAAGAAGTGCTCCGGATCATGGAGAGCGAATCGAATCGCCCCGTCTACGTCCATTGCAGTGCCGGCAGGGACCGCACCGGCTACATCGTCGGTGCCTACGAGGAGCTCGTCCTCGGAAAACCAGCCGCCGAGGTCCTCGCCGAGCTCGCGGAGCATGGTCATCACGGCTACCCGGCGCTGCTCTTCCCGCAAATCCGGCGCGAGTTGAAGACGGGAGCGCCGCAATGCGGCAAGTGAGTTTGTCTGTCAACCACCCACCCCCTCCCGCGTAACTAGCCCACATGACGCACGAACTCGCTCGCCGCTTCCTCGCCACCCTCCTCCTTTTCGTGAGCTGCTCGCTCTTCGCGCAGGAGACCGACACTTCGTCCACCGCCAAGCCCGCGCCGAACACCACGACGATGGTGCTGGAGTCCGACAGCCGCGAAACGCGCCAGCAGCTCCAGGAGCTCCTGCAGCGCCTTCCGCCCGACGTCGGCAAGGTCCTGAAGCTCGATCCCGCGCTCTGGTCCAACGAGAAGTACCTCGCCAACTACCCCGCGCTCGCCGCGTTCGTCACGGCCCATCCCGACGTCGCGCACAGCCCGAACTTCTATCTCGAGTCGGTGTACGTTCCGAACGATCCCGCACCGGAGACGTCGAGCTCCCGGCTCTGGAGCCGCTTGCTCGAGACGTTCTCGATCTTCGGCGCATTTCTCTTCGCGGCATTCGTGTTGACGTGGCTGATTCGCACATTGATCGAGCAGCGGCGCTGGTCGCGTCTCACGAAAACGCAATCCGACGTGCACAACAAGCTGCTCGACCGCTTCGCCTCGAACGAGGATCTGCTCAATTACATCCAGACCCCGTCCGGCCGGCGCTTCCTCGAGTCGGCGCCCATTCCTCTCGATCAGCCTTCGTCACGTCCCGTGAGCGCGCCGATTGGGCGCATCCTCTGGTCCGTGCAGGCAGGACTCGTCGCGCTCGCCGGCGGCATCGGCCTTCGCGTCGTGAGCGCCAGCGTGCAGAAAGAAGCCGGCGAACCGCTCATCGCACTGGGCGTGCTGGCCATCTCGATCGGCATCGGTCTCGTCGTCTCCGCGGGTGCCTCGTTCGTCCTCTCGAGACGGTTGGGCTTGTGGCGAGACCCCATTTCCGCCGAAACTACAGGCCATGAATAGCGGGGACATGACGCTCTCCCGCCTCGAAGCACTGTCGAGCACCGAAGCCGCGACGACGGTCTTCATGGACGAGGATGCGTTCCGGGCTTTCTACGAACGGACTGCGCGCGGGGTGTGGGCTTATCTCGCGCGCATTAGCGGCGATCGTCAACTCGCGGACGATCTCCTCCAGGAGGCCTACTACCGCTTCTACCGCCTCGGCGCGAATCACGAGAGCGAGACGCATCGGCGCAACTCGCTCTACCTGATCGCGACGAATCTCGTTCGCGATGCCGCGCGGCGCAATCGCAAGCGATCCAACGTTCCGCTGCCCGAGGAAGATGAAGTCGACACGCTGCGCGCGCACGACGACGTCGGCACGCGCGCCGAGGGGCGGACGGATCTCGCGCGGGCCATGGCGCGACTCGAGCCGCGGCAACGGGAGATGCTCTGGCTCGCATACGCGCAAGGCGCGTCGCACGCGGAGATCGCCGAGACCCTCGGCCTGCGCGCGGCGAGCATCAAGACGCTCCTCTTCCGCGCGCGACGAACCGTCGCCAAGCTCCTCGGAGGCCGTCATGACTAATTTCATGTTCCGTTCCGAGTGCGCGCGCGAAGGGGAAGTGCTCGAAGCGATCACTGCCGGCCGCTGGCCGGAGACCTGCGACGACGAGTTGCGCGCTCACGCGGAATCGTGCGCCACGTGCACCGATCTCGCCACCGTCGCCGCCGCCATCGCCGAAGACGCGAGCGACGCGGTGCGCCAGGCGCCGATCCCGTCGTCGGGCCTCGTCTGGTGGCGCATGCAACGCCGCACGCAGATGGAAGCGACGATCAACGCCAAGCGCGCGATCACCTTCGTCGAAGGCGTAACGCTCGCCGCGACCGCGTTCGCCGTCCTCTTCAGCCTCGGCGGCCTCTCGCTCCTGAAGTTCGACTGGCCCGCGATTCCCTGGAACCTCCCGCTGATCGCCGCCGCCGCGACGATCCTGCTGCTCGCACCGTTCGCGGTTTACTACGCCGTCACGGAGTGAGGCTTCGGCGGCAGCTGAGGATTTCACGCGGAGGCGCGGAGAGGCGGAGAAAGGATGACGCCAACGTCCTCTCCGTACCTTCGTATCTCCGCGTCTCCGCGTGAAACAGTCCTGACTTTGCAACCCGGCCACGTTCTTGCTCTACCAGACCCATCATGAAGGAAACGCTCATCGCCGCCGCCTCCCTCACGCTCCTCCTCGCCGCCTGCAAAGCCGAATCGGTCTCCGAAACGACTGTCGATACCACGGGCTCGCAGACCAGCACGACCGTCGAGTCGACCACCTACCCCGCCGTCGACACGGCCGCAACCGCCGCTGCCGCGAAGGACGTCTCCGACGCGACGCACGAAGCCGCGAAAGACGCCGCCGACGCGACGCGCACCGCCGCCCAGAAGACCGGCACGGCGCTGGAGAAGGCCGGAAAGAAGCTGCAGGAAAAGGCGAAGACCGACACGCAGTAAGGCCTGTGGAGTGCGGCAGTCAAACTGCCGCTTTCCATCACGCGGGTGACGCAGTCACGCGCGGCGCTCGCGCCGCGTCGCATGAGCCACGCGGCGCGAGGCAATCACCGCACTCAATTCGCCGGAGCTGGATCCGTTCCGCGCCAGAGGTTCGACGTCTTGAGCTCCGTCGCTCCCGCCGCTTTCGCGTAGAGAAAGAGCTGCATCTTGTATGCGGCGAGCCATTTGAACGGCCCGTTGAGAATCGCCACCCCGAGCGGCAACATCACGGCTCCGCCGGGCATCGGAGCTGCCTGCGTCGCCAGCGTTTCCTCGGAGACCGACGCGAAGAAGTCGGCGATCTCTTTCTTCTGCCGCTCCATCTCCGCCGGGAAATCCGCGGCCGGCATTTCGGCGACGCGCTCGCCATACCCGCGGAAGAGCTTCCAATCCGCCTGTGACATGCAACGAATCCCCGCCGCCGCGCAGATCGCGAGATAACGCAGCAACGCGAGCGTCGTGCGCTGTTCCGCCGAGGGTTGATACTCCAGCGCCCCATCGGGCAACTTCGTGTAGAGATGAATGAGGATGTCGCACTCGCGCAACATGCTCTCTTCGAGCTGGTCTTTGGTGATCAAGAGAACCTCCGGTTTCCGCACTCTACTTCGATTTGGGCGTGGAGAAGCCGAGGCTTCGGCGGAGCGCCGTCGTCCTCGGCGGCTGATGTAACGGCGTCCCGCGCCCTCACTCCCCGGTGATGCTCGCATTGCGTTCGCTTGCGAAGAAACATCACACATCAACGCACTCGCTTCGCTTTGGCCATCGGACCGAGGAGGGCGGGCTTATAGCCCGCCGGTTCTTTGGGTGGAGGGGACGGTGCAGGGATGGTCCCTCCCGCCCAGAGTCGGCGGGCTATAAGCCCGCCCTCCTTTTATGCCCATCGCGGTGGCTCCGCCACCGCACTCCTAAACTTTCACGACGTTCTTCGCCTGCAGACCCTTCGGTCCCCTCGACGACGTCGAAGCTCACGCGCTCTCCCTCGGTGAGCACCTGCGGAACGCCGACGATGCTCTTGTAGTGCACGAACACATCCGCGCCACGCTCGCGCACGAGAAACCCGTAGCCTTTCGTTTCATTGAACCACTTGACCGTTCCCTGCTCTGCCATCGCGTCCTCGCTCTCGTCGATCTGACTCGACGTACGTTAGCGAGCGCGGCCGAGCTTCGTCAATCAGGACCGGGCGGTGTCGGCGAGCCAATCCTTGGCCTCATCAACGGAGCCCATCGCCCGGAGCGAGCGTCCCGTCACGCGATTGATGAAATTGAAAATGACGGTCTTCAGATCGTTGAGACCGACGACGGCGCCGGCCAGCACGTACGGCTTGTTGTGCGCGACGTAATCTTTCAGCGCGTCGGTCACGCGCCGCTCGATCCGCGCGTCGGTCACGTTCGTGAGCGTCCGCACCGACTGCTCCGGCCGCGAGGCAATGATCCGCTTCGCCTCCTCGATCGCCTCGAGGATCTCGTCCCCGGTCGCTCCGGACCAGTTGATCGAGAGGATTTCTACAGCCTTATGGCGAATGAAGGTCACGCGGTTGGTCATGCCGCGATTCTATGTCGCAGGTGTGCCCATCGGAGGCGTGCAAGGGTGGCGTAGGCAGATACGGACCGTCGGCCTTCGACGACTACGTTTATCCAACCGATTCACGCCGGTCGTAAACGAGGAAGACCTCGTCCGCTGCGGAAGTCAGTTCTTGTTCGCCCATCACGGGGAGATCGAGATCACGAAGTTGGCGAAGAAGCTCAGAGAGTACTTCTCGCTTTGCGAAGTCAGGGAGCGCCCCGAACGCGTCAATGAGATGTTTCTCTTCCGCTGTCACGTGCCTACCTTGCCGCTGCGCCATAACGAAGCGCCAGCAATCGCGGCGCACTCCCCTCGGGGAGCGTGACGATGAACAGATCGTCGTACTCCGAGTCGGGAATCGCAGGAGGATCCGCGATGCCGAGGGCGCGAATCACGTCCGGCGTCGTGTTCGAGTGTCCGACGACGACGATCGTCTGTCCCGTGTGCTCGGTCCAAATCTTCTTCGCCATCTCGGCGGGATAGTCCGCGCCGGCAGCGATCTCAATCGCCTTCACGTTCGCTGCTTCCGCGAGCGGCACGGCGGTTTGTCTCGTGCGGTTGAAGGGCGTCACGTAGATCGCATCGATCTTCACGCCGGTCAACACGCGAGCGAGCTCCTTCGCTCTCGCTTCGCCCGCGGCCGTAAGCGGCGGATCCTTCACCGCGGATTCGGTCACCTTCTCCCCGTGACGGACGAGAATCACTGTCGTCACCAGCTTCGCATCAGCAGCGTACGCCGCGTGCGCGAGAACGGCAGCCAGGAGAAGGATCGCGAATCGTTTCATGCGATCAGTATGAAGCCCCGCGCACTCCATGCCCGCTTGAATTCACGGAAGTGGGATTTCAACTCGTGCGATGATCGTTGTCGTCCAGCGAGGAGACGCGATGGTCGGGATTCACTTCGTCACCAATGAAGAGGGGAAGAAGGTCGCCGTACAGATCGACCTCGAACGTTACGGCGGGTTGTGGGAAGACTTCTACGATCAGCTCGTCGCAGCGGAGCGAAAGAACGACAAGCGCGAGCCGTACGAAGCGGTCCGGAAGCGTCTGATCAAAACCGGAAAGCTGCGTGCCTGAATATGGGTTGACGATTGCGCGAGAGGCAGCGAAAGAGCTCGAGTCGCTGCCTGGAGCCCTGGTCACACGGATCGACGCGAAGATCCTCGCCCTCCGCCACGCTCCACGCCCGCCCGGCGTGAAGAAACTCAAAGGCGAATCCGATCTGTAGCGGATTCGCGTCGGCGACTACCGAATCATCTACCCGATCGACGACCGCGAACGGGTCATTGACGTGATACGCGTGCGTCACCGAAGCAAAGCGTACGATTGAGAAGTGGCGCTAGGCGAGAGAGAAGCCTGGCGGCGGTTGTACGAAGCGCACGGCGTCGAGCAGCGTAAGATGAAGAACAAACGTTTCGTGGAGTCGATGAGCGAAACCAAACAATACGCCGTCTGCCTGAAGAACGAGGGCAACGAGGAGTCGCTCGAAGTCCGCAAGATCTATGAGGTCGCGCGAAACTCGGGTCGCAGGCCTTCGCTGCCACCAAATTCCCGCAGCAGACGCTCACGAGTCTTGTGCACTTCAGCCACGATGGGATCGTCGATCATTGCTTGCCTTCCATGAGTTCGAGAGGCGTGCACACAAACGGTGGCTCGTATCCCGAATTTCGACAAACATCGTAAACCTTCGGGAGCGTCGCGCCGTCTTGTCCACCAATCGCGCGTGAGCTCCTGATTCGCCGCGACGTACAGATCGTGCCGATTCAACCAACCGACCAAGTAACTGAAGATCATCGTTTCCAGGTAGACCCGCGGTTTCACGACGCTCATAACGTAGCGGCTCACCTGAGAAGCATTCAAACGTCGTTCTTGTCTTCATAAACATCAAGGGCGGCCGAGGCCGCCCTTTTAGTTTCTACGTGAGCGACACGTCTTACGAACATCCACTCGTGCTTCCGCAATTCAAGCACTTATAACAAGCCCCGTTTCTCACCATGATCTCGCCGCAGTCCGAGCAGCTCGGTGCGTCCTGCTGATAGAGGAACGTGCCGTGCTTTTGCGGGTTGACGCCGTCGGCGTTTTTGGCGGGCATCATGAAGCCGACGACTTTCGTGTCCGTCATCGCGTTGATGACAGGCGCGGGGACGGCGGCGGAGACTTTGTCGATGAAGGAGAGGTCGCTCGCGGATGGAGTGCTCACGTTCGACGGGGTCTTCGGCGCGGCGGGTGCGGCGGTGGACATCGGCAGGTCGTCGCGGAGGATGACGCCGGCGTGCTCCTGGGCGTCGCGGCTGAGGAACTTGATCGCCAGCCATTTGAAGATGTAGTCCATGATCGACTTGGCCATCGGGATCTCGGGGTTCTTGGTGAAGCCGCTCGGCTCGAAGCGGGTGTGCGTGAACTTGTCGACCAGGAGCTGCAGCGGGACGCCGTGCTGCAGCGCGAGGCTGGTCATCGTGGCGAAGCAGTCCATCAGGCCGGAGATGGTCGAGCCTTCCTTGGCCATGGTGATGAAGATCTCGCCGGGGGTGCCGTCTTCGTACTTGCCGACGGTGATGTAGCCCTCGTGGCCGCCGATCGAGAACTTGTGGGTGATCGACTCGCGCTCGTCGGGGAGCTTGCGGCGGACGGCCGTCGGGGCGATGCCGAGCTGCTCGAGGACTTGTCTCTTGTCCTTTGCCGGTCGAGAGCGGCTGCGAGCGCTTGCAGCCGTCGCGATAGACGGCGACGGCCTTGAGGCCGAGCTTCCACGCTTCGTAGTACGCGGCTCGATCTCTTCGACGGTGGCGCTCGGCGGGCATGTTGATGGTCTTGGAGATCGCGCCGCAGATGAACGGCTGCACGGCGCCCATCATCTTGCAGGTGGCCCAGGTAGTGGATCGAGCGCGTGCCGTTGGTCGGCTTGAAGGCGCAGTCGAAGACGGTGAGGTGCTCGTCGATGAGGTGCGGCGCGCCTTCGATGGTGTCGTTCTCGTCGATGTACTCGACGATCTCTTTGACCTGCTTGTCGTCGTAGCCGAGGCGCTTGAGCGCTGTGGGCACGGTGTTGTTGACGATCTTCAGCATGCCGCCGCCGACGAGCTTCTTGTACTTGACGAGCGCGATGTCGGGCTCGATGCCGGTGGTGTCGCAATCCATCATGAAGGCGATGGTGCCGGTCGGCGCGAGGACGGAGATCTGGGCGTTGCGGTAGCCGTGCTGCTGGCCGAGGGCGTAGGCCTCGTCCCAGACCTTGCAGGCGGCGTCGGCGAGATCGGCGGGCAGCGAGCGGACGTCGAGGCGATAGGCGCTGCGGCGGTGCTTGTCGATGACGCGGAGGAACGGCTCTCGGTTGACGGCGTAGCCGGCGAACGGTCCGAGCTTCTCGGCGATGCGCGCCGACTGTGCGTACGACTCGCCGGACATGATCGACGTGATCGCGGCGGCGTAGTCGCGGCCTTCCTCGGAGTCGTAGGCAACGCCGCGGGCCATGAGCAGCGCGCCGAGGTTGGCGTAGCCGATGCCGAGCGGACGGAAGGCGTGCGAGTTCTTCTCGATGGCCGGAGTCGGATACGACGCGTAGTCGACGACGATCTCCTGCGCGGTGATGACGATGCGCAGCGCGGCGCGATAGGCCTCGACGTCGAAGCCGGCGGTCTCGCTGTAGAACTTCATGAGGTTGAGCGAGGCCAGGTTGCACGCGGAGTCGTCGAGGAACATGTACTCCGAGCAGGGATTCGAGGCGTTGATGCGCGCGGTGTTCGGGCACGGGTGCCAGTCGTTGACCGTGGTGTCGAACTGCATGCCCGGATCGCCGCAGACCCACGCCGCCTCGGCCATCTTGCGCATGAGGTCGCGCGCTTTGTAGGTGTTCATGACGCGCGTCGGTCGGTGACGGCGTGCGTCGACCAGTCGCCGTCCTTCTCGTACGCGCGCATGAAATCGTCGGTGACGCGCACGGAGTGGTTGGCGTTCTGGAACTGCACGGAGTCGTACGCGCCGCCGGGCGCATTGAAGGCGCCGTCGTAGCCGGCTTCGATCAGCGCCCACGCCTTCTTCTCCTCGGTCTCCTTGCACTCGATGAAGTCGACGACGTCGGGGTGATCGGCGTTGAGGATGACCATCTTCGCGGCGCGGCGGGTCTTGCCGCCCGACTTGATGACGCCGGCGAAGGAGTCGTAGCCCTTCATGAACGAGACCGGGCCGGACGCGGTGCCGCCGCCGGCGAGGAGCTCGCGCGAGGAGCGGATGCTGGAGAGGTTGGAGCCGGTGCCCGATCCGTACTTGAAGAGCATGCCCTCGGTCTTCGCCAGGCCGAGGATCGAGTCCATCGTGTCGTCGACGGAGTTGATGAAGCACGCCGAGCACTGCGGCTGCTGCTTCGATGCCGACGTTGAACCAGACCGGCGAGTTGAACGCGGCCATCTGATGGAGAAGGAGGTGCGTCAGCTCGTCGCGGAACGTGTCGCCATCGGCCTCGGTGGCGAAGTAGCCGCCTTCGCGTCCCCACTGCGGTGATCGTGCGGACGACGCGGCCGATGAGCTGGCGGACGGAGGTCTCGCGTCCGGGCGTGCCGAGATGGCCGCGGAAGTACTTCGAGACGACGACGTTCGTGGCCATCTGCGACCAGAACTTCGGCATCTCGACGTCTTTCTGTTCGAAGACCATTCCGCCGCTCTCGCTGCTGATGGCGGCATTGCGGGTTTCCCATTCGCAGGTGTCGTAGACGTCGACGCCTGCTTTGGTGAAGTAACGATCGATGTCGATCCCCCCGGTCCGCGTCTCTTTACGGGCAGACTTGCGGGGCGTGGTCGTGCGGGGGCGAACCGACAAATCGATGGAAGTCATGACTCTATCTCCTCTTTTTCACACACACACAGGCGAACAGAAAAAAAATAAGAGGAGGGTCGCTCGATTGCGTGGGAAGGATTTCGGCCGGCGTGCTCGCGGATTCTTGAATTGCGAATCTACGCCGCGTTTTCCGATGTCCCTCTATCGAACGTCCATCCCCTTCTCCCCTCCCGAGCCGTCCGCGTGACCCTTCGACTAACGCTCAGGGCAGTTGCGGGCGGCGTAATGCAAACAACACTCAGCGAAATGCGGGACGAACTGCCGAAGACGAAGGGGTCTGAGGCACCGCGGACTTCACCTTGACCGTCACCTGATACTCGCGGATCTGAATCGAAACGGAGCGTACTGCGAGGCGATTGGCAGGACGAGTCGAATGCTTCAATACCTTCATGCTCCTCCCTCACTTCCCTTCAGTTGTTCTAGTGGAAACAACCTACGCCGGGTGACAGATGAAGTCAAGGGGACGACCCCTACATCTTGTGGCTGCCGAAAGGAAGAACGCAATATCGTGGGTAACTATTCGTTTTTGCAGCACTTTGCGAAAAACATGCGGTTGAGCTCGTCGAGACGTTTTCAGCCACAGTTCCGCCGGTTATCCACGTGATCTCGACAAGTTATCCGCAGCGTTTTCCGCAAGGCGATTTCCACAGATTCCTTAGGAAATGCACGGGTTTCCCACAGGTTTTGCTACTGGATTTCATCAGGAGATTCAGGCACACATTGAGCGTTCTTTTTCATCAACTTTTTCATTCGAATTCCGAAAGAAATAGCGGACGCGACCGGAACGAAAATGGGCGTAAGAGTGGCAGAATCCATAATCTGTGGAAAAGTGGCCGTTGGAGGTTCGATCGAAACGAGAGAACCACCATTTGTGGGGGTGGTTCGGCGTGGTGCACACAATTTGTGGCACGTGGAACAATTTGCCGGAATTCAGATCGCGGATCGCAGTTCGCGGATCGCAGTGACGTGGAGGGCGGGCTTAATAGCCCGCCGGTTCTTTTCGGGCGGGACGCACATTGGACTGCGATGGCCGCCCACCCGCCCATGGCGGGCTATAAGCCCGCCCTCCTGCTGGGTAGTGTGCTGGCGCGTCAGTAGTCGCCGGTCGCTCCGGCGCCGCCGAAGCCGCCTTCGTCGTGGGGACGCGCGTCGGCGGCGGACTCTGAAGGCGCCTCGGACTGCGATGCGCGGCTGGCGAGCAATGCTCCGGCGATCGAGAGGGCGCTGTCGGAGGCGGTGAGTTTGGCGGGCGTGACGACGAGTCCCGTCGTACGCGCACGCAACGCGCGCGAGAGGATCATGGCCAGTGCGAGGAAAAGCGCGCCGGCGATGGCGAGCTTCATCTCGGCGGGCCAGGTGATGAGCTCGGAGCTTTCGCCGATCGCGATGGCGATGCCGATCGCGCCGGCAAGGAAGAGGGCGTGATGGCGCTTGGCAATCGCCAGTGCGAGCGTGATGACGCCGAACGTCGCGTAGAGCGCGATCGTGGCGCTTCGCCAGTTCGTATCGGCGGCGAACAAACCTGCGAGCGGCAGCACGAGCGCGATGAAGATCCAGAGCCATTCCGTCGAGGGGCGACGCACTTCGCGGACGAGCGCGACGACGGCAATTCCGGCGAGAGCCAGCGCGGTGACGACGCCGAGGTCGGCCTTCTTTTCGGCGTAAAGCATGATCAGGATCGCAGCCGCTGTGCCGAAGATCGGGTTGCGCACGCGCGCGCCAGCGATCGCACATGCGGCGGCCAGCACCAGCATCGCTTCCGGTTTGCCCGAGCTCGGGAGCTCACTGATCATCGCCAGCAGACCGCCGATCCAGAGCGCGGCCTCGACGCCGGTGCCGAACCACTTCTGTCGCATCAGTAACTCCGCGGCGGCAATGAACGCGAGACCGGCAAAGAGTCCGCGCAACGGCAGTTCGATGATGTGCGCGAGTCCATACGCCGCGACCATTCCGACGGCGGTGAGCACGAAGAAGACGCATTGGGCGACGACGCCGTACGATCGCCAGGGAACGACGATCGCTGACTCGACGGCTCGCTGCGTCTCAATGTCGATGAGTCCTTCTTCGCGCCACGCTTCGGCGAGATCGCGTACGGTGCGATTCCGTTCGTCCTGCGCGTTCATCGAAAGTCCTTCATGCGCGCGTGAATGACGATCAATCCGATGATCGCGGCGATCGTGGAGAAGACGATGAAGAGCAGCCCCAGCCCGTCGATCTGACTCGGAAGAGAGGTGACGACCAGCACGTCGACGGCGATGACGCCATAGAGAAACGCGTACAGCACGAAGGACTCGCGCTTCGTGCGCACGCCCCACGCGATCACGGCCGCGGCGAGAGCGATCGTCCAAAGACAACCGATGACGCGCGTCTTGTCCTCGACCATCAGCACCATGCCCGCGGAGAGCCCGAGGTTCGCGGCGAAGTGCTCGAAGAGCGGAGAGAAATCGGTGGCAGGACGCACGCGCCGATCGATGGCGCGCCAGGCGAGGAGCAGCACCGCGCAGAGAATCGCGCGCGCGGCAAACGCGGGCGGATCGGCGTCGAAGAGACGCACCGGTTGCTGTTCGATCCCGAGCCAGGCGACGAACGCGGTGATCGAAAGCGAGAGCAACATCCGCGAGCGATACGCATACGCGGCAACTCCGTGTGCGACGGCGAGGAGCAAAAAGTGCCGCTGCCACGAAGCGCCGAGGAGATGAAACTGCGTCTCCACGAATCCGACGCAGGAGCTGAGCAGCAACGCTCCGAGCAGAAGAACGTAATCATCGACGAGCGAAGCGCGTTCGCGACGCCACCAAACCCAGACATAGCAGGCCGCGGAAGCGAGTCCGATGGCAATCGCCAGCGCCAGTGGCCCGATGCGGTCGAGGTTGTTCTTCACTACGATCCCCGCGGCGGTGGCGAGCAGCATGACGCCGGCCCAACTCGCGATCCGCAGCTCGGGATAGATGGAGAAGACCTCGCGACGCTCGCGCGCGATCAGTACGTCGGTCGCGCGCGCGCCGAGGATGGGGCGGAGAGATTCGAGCTCGGGCTCGTAGGAAATCATGCGCCATGGTAATGGCGGACCTTCCGACCAGCCATCAGCGTCTCGAAAATGCGCAACCGGGCTCGAAATCAGTCCCGCTCACGTACGCCAGTCTTAGCGACCGCTTACGCTGCCGGCCGCGCCGGTCCGATCACGTGCCGAACGAACCGTTTCGCGAGATAGAGAGGAAGCGATCGCGCCTGATCGACGCCGAAGTAGAAATGGACATAGCGCGGCAGCAGGCGCAGGCGCCCTGGAGCTTCGGCCAGTTTGCCGAGAAAAGCGAGCCGCATCCAGAGCGTGCCCAGATATGCGTAGGTCGCCACCCCGCCTCGATGACGCATGGCGAATGCGATCCGGCTGCTCATCTTCGAATCCCGCCGCAACGCGTGCAACACCTGAACCGGGATGTCCGCGCCGAGTCCGTCGCGGAGGTACTCGAGACAGACGCGGATGGTGTAGGAGAGCCCCCGCACGCGCGCCAGTTTCACCAGCCGATCCCAGTCGAACATGTCGCCGGCGCGCGACAGGACGAACACCGCGTCGGCCACCCATCGAATCGGCGAGACCTGGTTTCGAATGCAGGCGTGCGCGCAGATCTGAAGAATTTGATCGGGGGGAGCGAGAACCCGTACGTCCTCTCCCGAGAGTCTCGCCGGAATCGAGCCGCTCCAGAATTCCCGTTCTCCCTCTTCGTCAAAGCAGTCACGAATCGCCGACCAGTGGAGATCGAGATTGCTCCCGGTGTCGCGCGCGAAACCCACGGCATGACGAAAGGCGAAATAGGACTCCCGATCGGGGACAGGTGGCGTGAGCTGCCATCCATCCGCCTCGAGCAGATCGACCGCTCGTCGAAAGTGCTCGCGAGGAACGAGCAGGTCGAAGTCATCCATCGGCCGAAGCGCGCTCTCCTCGTACGTCGACGCTACGAGAGCGGCGCCTTTGAGCAGCAGCACCGGAATGTCCGCCCGACGCAGAATGCGCAGGCCCGCGAGGCCGTGCTCGACGATGATCTGGTTATGCAGCCACGTCTTGCGGTAGATGCCCTTGAGCCGCGGCGAGAGCGCAGATGCAATCCCGTGCCGGCTCAGGTTCCGATGCAGGAGCGGGAAAAGACGAAAGGGGCCCCGCCCGATTGCATCCAGATCGACTACCGATTCCCAGGCTCGCAGGGACGCTTGGACCTGGTCGGCATCAGCAAGCAACGCGGCGCGAAGGAGATGGTGCTCGGACGCGGTCGGAAGATAGCTCCCGCTTCTCTCCGAGAGTCGAATCACGAATTCCCCTTTCGCCTGCGTTCGATCGTCGCCCGAACCATGCGGAGATAGTCGCGGTGTGTCGCGTCACGGTTCTGCAGGACAGAATTTCTGCCGTGGACTCTGCGCTCGTACACAACGTTGGGCAGCATTCGCATCCGGATGCCTGCATCGACCGCCCGCGCATACCAGCTCCCGAAATCGATGACGAGGAATTCGGTCTCCATCTCACCGACTCGCTCCCAGGCCGGTCGTCGCAGGAGCATGACTCCGCGGTGAATGCCCGGGACCGGATCATCGGAGATGGGGAACCGCGAACGATCCTCGACTTCCGGCGACAGAAACTGGCGCACGTGACCGAACACGGCTTCGAGCGACGGATCGGCCTCGAGCGCGGCGCGCTGGAACTGCAGTTTGCCCGGCAACCATCGGTCATCCGCATCACAAGAGGCGATGAGCCAGCCGCGCGCTTCGCTCATGCCTCGGTTGAACGTCGCCGCGATCCCGCGATGGGGCTCGCGAACGACGCGCACACGCGGGCCAAACCCTTGCGCGATGGAGGCCGTGTCGTCCGTCGATCCGTCATCCACCACGATGATCTCTTCGTCGCTGGTGGTCTGCGCGAGAACGCTTTCCAGCGCCTCGCCGATATAACGCTCACAGTTATAGGCCGGCACGATCACGCTGAGAACAACGCTCATCCGCGCAGCCGCCTTCGACGGTCGAGCGACCGTTTCATGACCGCATGGATCCCGAGGTCGTGCAGGCTTCGCCCATGGGTCATGTTCTCGGCGTTGCGCCGAACGAACAGGACGATGCCGGACGTGACGATCATCTCCAGACCCGCATCGCGGAAACGGAGGAACCAGTCGACGTCCTCGCTGGCCTGCAGAGTCTCGTCGAACATTCCAACGCGCTGGAAGCCTTCGCGGCGGACGAGTACCGCGCCGACGAGATAGAGAAACCGAGGCTCCGGAACGGACGTGTCGCCGTCGCGGACCAGGGCGCTGTGACCGAGCGTCGCCAGGGCGTCCGGGTGCGTTGCCAGCACCTCGAGTTGCTGGGCGAGCTTGCCTGGGCACCAGAGGTCATCGTCATCGAGAAAGCCGATGATCGGAGCCGAGGCACGGAGCACCCCGGCATTGCGCGCCGCCGCCGGGCCGCGATTTTCCTGTCGCACCACGATGACGTTCGCGAAGGTCTCGAGAATGCTCGCAGTTTCGTCTGTCGAGCCGTCGTCGACGACGATGATCTCGTGAACCCCTTCCTGCGCGCGGATGCTGGCGATCGCAGCGGCGATCGTTTTCGAGCCGTTATGAGTCGGAATGATGACGCTAACATCGTAGGCCGTCATCGACTCTCCTCGATTGCGCGTGCGACCAGCGCGGGGATGTTCTCTCGATCATTACCGAGGTCGAGCGCCCAGGCCGGCAACGACCGCGCGATCACGGCCATGCGCGCGAGTGATTCCGAGCCGCTGCCCGGAAGCTGAAGCAAGGTCGTCGGAGCCAGCGCTCGCAAAGCCTCGGCTCCTCCGATGCGACGCAACCTCGAAGACGAACGAGTCACCGAAGGCACGATCAGCGCCCGGACCGGAAAAGAGCGCGCGACGGGCAGGAAAACGACGCCCTTGTCGTGCGCGTGTGGCGCGATGAACAGATTCGAGTGGAGCTCCGGCATCATGTCCAGACTCTCTCGATGGACTTTCGCCGTGCCGTAGATCGAGTGGACCTCGACTGCATCGTCGAGAGTGATGCCGACATAGTCGTCACCCGCACACATCAATCCGGCGGCCGCGCACAGGAGCGCGGTCGTCGACTTGCCGGAGCCCCCTCGTCCAATCAGGAGGGCGCCGCCGTTGGAGGTTGCAACCGCCGCGGCATGGACGAGCCGACAGCCTCTCGGTTCCAGAATCCAGTGCAGCAAAGTGCGCAAGGGAGCCGCGCGCTCATAGCTCGGCAGAGCCTCAGCCCGCGGCACGAGAAAGGCACCGAGGGCCGCGCTCGAATCATAGATGCTGAGTGATCGCGAGGGAACGAAGTGCTCGACGCGCATGACCCCTTCGTTTCTCGGCACTTCGATTCCGCGATCGACGCGGTCCATGATCAGAATCCGCACGTCGGGCTCGAGCGTGGACTGGATACGATGCGCCAGCGCCGGAAGGAGACGTTCACGAATCGCCTGACCGGCAAATGAAAGGCGGATCGCGACTCCCGCAATCGACAGATCGGCGTCGCCCAGGCCTCGCTGAGCCGACTCACGAGTGAATGAATCCAGAACCGAAGCGAGGCCGGACGGGCGTGTGAGGGAGAGGGAGATCGCCACGCGTGCCTAGTCGGGTCGATAGGGCCAGCCGGCGGCCGCGTCAACCTCGTGGATGGCGTCGAGCAGTAGCATTTCCTGAAGGTCGGTGAACTTGTCGATGCGTGGTGCGACGAAGACGGCGGGCAGGTCGACGATCGCGCTCGTCGAGGCGCTGCCGCCCTCGATCACGAGTCCTTCTCCGATCAGATCGTCCAGGAAAACGTCCGTCGGCGGTATTGCGGCGTCGCCGTAGTGGTCCCCGACACGACGCAACAACTCTGCGCGCGAGCAACCGGCGCCGATCAGCAACCAGAGATGCGCTCCGAGATCGACGAGGCTGTAGTAGGTCCCGGTCGCCATGTTGATGATGACCACCTCGCCATCGATACACTCGTGACTCACAGGAGGTTGATTGATTTTCATCGGACCGGGCCGAAGTTTAGCACGGCGATCAGAGCACGTAGGCCACGGCAAATCCCACCTGCGCCGCCATCATCATCAGGTACATGTGGCGCCACGACGGATGGTTCTCGGTTGCCGTCAGCTCGTCGGGGTTTCGGACGATGAGCCAGACCGTGTAGATGCCCCAGAGCGCGAGGAAGAGGCCGAAGGCGGTGAGGAAGGTGGCGTTGCCGGTGAGGATGTGATTGCCGGGGCTGAGCGGGTCGTCGAGTTTCGCGCCGAGCGGAAGGAGCAGCCAGGGGAAGACGAAGAACGGCGCGATCATCCAGGCGGCGCGGCGCACGCCGATAGCGGATCGGCAGCGTGCGGCAATTGCCGGCGCGATCGCCTTCGATGTCGGTGAAGTCTTTCGTCGAGGCCGCGCCGAGGAGGAAGAACATGAAGACCGAGCCGATGAACCACGGCTCGCTCGAGGCGAGAAACGGCCGGCGCGCGGCAAACGCATGCGCGACCATCGTCCAGCCCGCGACTTTGAGCAGGCAGCCGCGCGGAATCGCAATCGTCAGATTCGCGCCGATCGCATGCGCCTTCGTGCGCCCGAGCGCGGGAACGGAGTAGACGAACGTCGCCACGAGCGCGGTGAGATAGATGAAGAAACATTCGTGCGCGCCGAGCGGCGCGGTGAGCTTGGCCTGCCACGTCGTGTAGGGATACACGACGACCAGCCACGTCGGCAGCGTGCCGAGGGCGTACATGATCCAGGTGAAGATCCAGGCTTCGCGGATGGAGATCTCGCCGGTGACGATCGGACGGTTTGGCTTGTTGATGCGATCGATCTCGAGGTCGTAGATCTGGTTCAGCGCGTTGTTTGCGGCGTTGAGAAACGCGGCGCAGACCGAGCCGAGGATCGACCGTCAGGATGACCGAGCTCGTCAGCGCCCGCGCCGGATCGGGATTGTGCGCGGAGCCCCACGCGCAGACCGCACCGGAGACGATGCCGAGCAGCGGCGGGAGGAGGGTGAATGGGCGGGCGAGGGTGGCGTAGCGGTTCACGGCGGGGCGTAGTGTAACGAGGAACGTGGCCGCCGTTGGCTATCGGTTGTCAGTTGTCAGTTGTCGGTTGTCTGTGCAGCCGGGTCGGACCTGCACCTCCCGGACAACCGACAACCGATAACCCGACAACTTCGTTATAGACTCCTGCCGTGTCACGAAAGCCCATCTTTGACGGAGACGACGCCGATTACGGCTCGGCTCCCAGCAACCGGAGAATGAGCGAGAGCAAGATCGCTCTGTTCATCGACTTCGAGAACATCGCCATCGGCGTCATGGACGCCAAGTACAAGAAGTTCGAGATCGCCCTCGTGCTCGAGCGCCTGCTCGAGAAGGGGAAGATCGTCGTCAAGAAGGCCTACTCGGACTGGGACAAGTTTCCCGACTACAAGCGCGAGCTGCACGAGGCGGCCATCGAGCTGATCGAGATTCCGGCGCGCTCGTACTCCGGAAAGAACTCCGCCGACATCCGACTGGCCGTTGACGCCATGGACTCTGTTACTCGAAAGAGCACATCGACCTCTTCGTCATCCCTCCGGCGATTCCGACTTCTCGCCGCTCGTTTCCAAGCTGAAAGAGAACGACAAGTCGGTCATCGGCTGCGGGGTGAAGAACTCGTCGAGCAGCCTCCTGATCGACAACTGCGACGAGTTCATCTTCTACGAGGATCTCGTCCGCGGCGTGCAGAAGGCGCCGACGGTCGCGTTCCAGGACAAGAAGAAGGGCGAGGTCTTCAAGCTCCTCATCGATTCGATCAAGGCGCTGATGCGCGAGAACAAAGAGATCCTCTGGGGCTCGATGGTCAAGCAGACGATGCAGCGCAAGAAGCCGACGTTCAACGAGGAGTATTACGGTTACAACACGTTCAGCGATCTCCTCGAGGATGCGCAGACGAACAACATCATCAAGATCAAGAAGGACGTGAAGTCAGGGTCCTACGTGATCACCGGCTTCGCGCAACCCGCGGCGTAGGAGCCCCACCCCCGGAGGGCATATGCGCTAGGTTAGTTATTGCTGTGCTGGATTGGTTCGGCTATCCTCGGACGCATGCATCAACAACTCTTTCTTGAGGAAGACTGGTCCTACCTGCTGTCGTTCCTTCCGGCCCGAAACGAGTTAGAGAGATCAGCGGCACGGTTTGGTGCGATTCGGCGGATTCGGGAGATTTCTAGCGCCAGCTCGCTGCTCCGCCTGATGATGGCCTACGGCTTTTGTGGGATGTCCCTTCGACGCACCGCAGCTTGGGCGGCCGAAGCAGGCGTGGCCAACATCTCGGACGTATCGCTTCTCGATCGCTTTCGGAACGGGGCGGAGTGGCTCGGTCACCTGCTCGCAATTAAACTAGCGGATCATGCCGCGTTGACCACCGCTGTCTCTTCCACCTTGAAGGCTCGGCTGATCGATGCCTCGTGCATCACCCGCGTGGGCGGTCGTGGAACGGATTGGCGTCTGCACATGACCCTGTCCTTGGCTTCATTGAAGATCGACGATATTGCCATCACGGACGTCTCTGGCGGCGAGCGTCTGTCGCGCTTCACTTTTCAGCCGCAGGAGATTGCCGTCGCCGATGCCGGCTATGCCCACCGGGCCGGCTTGGAGTCGGTCGTCCGGAGTGGGGCCGACTTCCTGGTCCGCCTGAATTGGTCAAACCTACCGCTGGTCACCCTTGATGGACAGCCTGTTGATCTTCTCGCATTGGCCAGAACTGTCGAGGGGACCACGCCTGCTGAGTTCACGGTTCGCGTTCGCGCCAGCAACATGGCGCCTGTGCGACTCCTGATCGTGCGCAAGACCAAGGCCGTAGCGGCAGCAAGCCGGCAGCGCAAACAGAGAGAGCGCAGCAAAAAAGGAGTCGTCGATCTGCGGACTCTGGAAGCGACCGAATACGTGATGCTGTTGACCTCTGCCCCTGCCGACAAGCTCTCGCTCGAGCAGGCTTTCGAACTCTACCGATTTCGCTGGCAGATCGAACTGACCTTCAAACGGCTCAAGAGCATCATCCACCTTGATCAGCTGCCCGCAAAGAATGCTGCGCTCGCTCAGGTGATTTTGTTCGCCAAGCTTCTTGGCGCGCTTTTGGTCGACGACTACACGGAAAGGTATGTTTCTTTTTCCCCCTGGGGGTACCCCATCCCAATCGACCACGCGCCCCCCGTCTCACTGGCGCATCACTGACCACGTCACCTGCGCCCTGCGTCGGATCATTCTTGGTCCACCGACACTCCAACGCTGGCTCCTGCCTCACTCTCCCAGTCGACGGCACTTCTTCAACACCCCACGCTCCAGACCCAGTCAAGCCTTAGCCGCTGTGAACTGGTCCAAATAACGAAACCTAGCGCATATGCCCCCGGAGGGCGGGCTTATAGCCCGCCGGTTCTGCGTGGGGTGTGATGCGCGACCCGCCCGCCCAAAGAATCGGCGGGCTATAAGCCCGCCCTCCACGACACCGTCGCTACAGTCTCTCCCTCGCGTACGTGAACAGAAATCCCGCAAGCACCCAGTGAAAGAGGATGGGGATCATTCCGCCCTCGTACCAGAGGTAGTCGGGATGATGCGTGCGCAGGATCGCGAGGCGCACGACCATCACCGCGACGTAGAGCGTCGCGAAGATGACGATGCCGATCGAGAGGCGCCGGTTGCGCGGCGCCTTTCGCGCGACCTGGCGAATCATGAACAGCATCAGCACGAGGATCGCGATCTGCGCCGGCAGGAGCAGCGGATAGGGCAGGAGGCCCGAGTACCAGTCCTTCATCGGAGGGAGCCAGCGCGGGTGAACGAGCACGACGACGGCCTGCGCGGCGACGCGCATCAGGAAAAGGACGAAGAGAACGCGCAGCAATGCAAGGCTCAACTTCTTTAGAATGCCCGGCGTGCCGAACCTTCGCAACCGCGAGCATTACCCTGCTCTTGTCATCGGCACCGGGATCGCCGGGCTCACCACGGCGTTCACGCTCGCTGCCGCGGGCATCAAAGTGCTGCTGGTCACGAAGGCTGTCGATCCCGCGGATTGCAATACGTCGTGGGCGCAGGGCGGGATCATCTATCGCGGCGACGGGGACACGCCGGACCGGCTGATCGCCGACATCATTCGCGCCGGCGCCGGGATCTCCAACGAATCGGCCGTCCGCTTTCTCGCCGAGGAAGGGCCGCGCGTCGTCGAACAACTGCTGTTGGAAGAGATCCACGTCCCGTTCTCGACGACGGATGAAGGAGAGCTCGACCTCACGCAGGAGGGCGCGCATTCGCTCTCGCGCATCATCCACGCCGGCGACGCGACCGGTCGAGCGATCGAGACATCGCTCCTCAATCGCGTGAAGTCGGAGCCGAACATCACGCTGGCGACGGACGTGACGGCGATCGATCTGCTGACGACGCATCACCATCCGACCGACATTCAGGTGCGCTATCGCCTCACCAACGAATGCCTCGGTGCGTATCTGCTCGACAACCGCACCAACGAGGTCTACACCGTCTTCGCCGATTACACCGTGCTGGCCACCGGCGGCGTGGGCCAGATCTATCTCCACACGACCAACACCCGCAACTCCCTCGGCGACGGCGTCGTGATGGCCCATCGCGGCGGCGCGCGCATCATGAACGCCGAGTACGTGCAGTTCCATCCGACCGCGCTGGCCGACAAGAAGGCCAATCACTTCCTGATCTCCGAAGCGCTGCGTGGAGAAGGCGCGCGGTTGCGCAATCAGCGCGGCGAGTACTTCATGGAACGTTATGCGCCGGAGCTCAAGGATCTCGCGCCGCGCGACGTCGTGGCGCGGGCGATCGTCGAGGAGATGACGCGCAACAAGGAAGAATTCGTCTATCTCGATCTGGCGAATTTCTATCGCGGTCATCAATCGATCGCCGAGCGATTCCCCAACATCCGCAAAGCCTGTCTCGGAGATCGGCGTCGACATCGAGAACGATCCGATTCCGGTCGTTCCCGCCGCGCACTATTTCTGCGGCGGCGTGCTCGTGAATCAGTTCGGCGAAACGACGCTCAGCCGCCTCTACGCGATCGGCGAGACGTCATGCTCCGGAGTTCACGGAGCGAACCGCCTGGCATCGACGTCGCTGCTCGAAGGACTGACGTGGGGCTACTACGCCGCGCAGTCGATTCGCGAAAAGCTCGCCGGCCCTTCGTCGAGCGCATCACCAGCGGTTCATCGCGCCTTCTCGTCGCTCGCCGCCGGCACCGGACACTATCCCGACTCCATCGTCGGCTCGGTGCCCGACTGGAAGCCGCCTGGAAAAGAGAACCTCGAGGATCCCGCGCTCATCCTGCAGGACTGGACGATCATCCAGCACACGACCTGGAACTACGTCGGCATCGTGCGTTCGTACGAACGTCTCAAGCGCGCCGTCTCCGACATGCAGCACCTCGGCTCGCAGACTCACGAAGTACTACCACGAGTCGATGATCAGCAAGTCGATCGTCGAGCTCTTTCACGGCCAGCAGATGGCGGCGATCGTCGCCAATGCGGCGATTCGCAATCCGAAGTCGATCGGTGCACATTTCCGCAAAGATTGACCTCACCCCTTGCATTCTTAGGCAAAGCGCCTATGCTATAACACCATAAGTTTATTGTGAGGTGCTATGCGACGCTTGCCCGTTCTCCTGCTGGTTCTCTTCACTGCGTCAATTGCCCTGGCGAGTCCCGTGATCACTTCGATCACCCCGGCGGCCGGACCCACGACCGGCGGCACGACGGTCGTCATCAAGGGCACAGGGTTCAGCAACAACTGCCCTATCTGTTCGCCGCCGTTTATCACGCCGAGCGTCTACTTCGGCGGAAACGCTTCGCCGACTGTGTCCTACATCGATGCGCAGACGATCCAGGCGGTCACGCCGCAGCACCTCCCGGGCAATGTTGACGTCGTAGTCGTCCAGTTCGACGACAGCGCGACCCGCGAGAACGGCTTCCTCTACACCGGCGAGCTCGAAGAGACGTTCGACCGGATTCTCTTCCCGATCTTCATGCCACCGGTGCACGGTGCATTCGGCTCGGAGTTCCACACGATTGCGCGCATCTATAACCAGGGTCAATCAGTGGTCGTGTTCTTTGGTACGGATACGAACTGCTCCCTCGCGGATCCACCCACCCTTCCTGATTATCCTTTCCCTCTTGGGGCCGACCAGCCCGAGCGGGAGATGTTTACCCTATGCTCGACGTCGACGGGACGGTTGTTCTATGTCCCGAAAGGGAGCGGAAAATCGCTGGCCGCCAATCTGCGCGTTGTGGATGTGAGCCGGCAAGCCGAGAGCCAGGGCGTTGAGATTCCGGTCGTGCGCGACGAAGACTTCCGCACGGAGCACCTCTCCCTCCTGAACGTGCCGGTTGATCCGAAGTTCCGCAACACGCTGCGCATCTACGCCTTGAAGCCGGGATTCGTGAACGTTTCCATCAACAACCTGGTGTATCCGATCCCGTTGACCGCGGGCGAGAATCGATTCGAGCCGTGGTTTGCATCGTTCAGCGACTTCCCGACGAAGGGCCAGTTGCCCGGCAATCCTTCGTCGGTCCACATCGACATCGACACTCCGCTCGGTTCGGACATGCCGTTCTGGGCGTTCGTCTCTTCGACCAACAACGTGACGCAGGAGATCACGGTGGTCACGCCAAACTGAGTCGACAATGGCTACGATTTCATGAACGCCGGAGGCGTTGCAGGACATGAGCCGGTGGCAAGCGCCGCAGGCGTGCCGCCACCGGAACTGAGGGTCATTCCATTTCGACCCCGCCGGGGTCGCAGAGGCTCCGGCACTCCTACCGGAGTGCATTTTCAAACACGACGGAACCGGTGGCGGCGCGCCTGCGGCGCTTGCCACCGTCTAATATCCGTCACGCCTCCGGCGTGTTTATGCCGGGAAAGTGGATCTTTCAGAACAGCGTTCTTGCGCCGCCGATCGGGTACTTGAGGTGCTCGTAGGCGATGCGACTGGCGACGCGGCCGCGCGGTGTGCGCTGCAGGAAGCCGATCTGGATGAGATAGGGCTCGTAGAGATCTTCGATCGTGCCGCGGTCTTCGCCGACCGACGACGCCAGTGCATTGAGACCAACCGGGCCGCCGTGAAAACGCTCGATGACGGTGGTGAGAAGCTTGCGGTCGATCTCGTCGAGACCGTATTCATCGACTTCGAGCATGACCAGAGCTTCGCGCGCGATCGCGACGTTCACGTTCCCCTCGTGGCGCACCTCGGCGAAGTCGCGCACGCGGCGCAGCAAGCGGTTGGCGATTCGCGGCGTGCCGCGGGAACGGCGCGCGAGCTCGACCGCGGCGTCGCGCTCGATCGGAATGCCGAGGATGTCGGCAGAGCGGCGGACGATGATCGTCAGCGAGTCGACGTCGTAGAAATCGAGTCGATGCACGATGCCGAAGCGCGCGCGCAGCGGCGCGGTGAGCAATCCCGCGCGCGTCGTCGCGCCGACGAGCGTGAAGCGCGGCAGCTCGACCTTCAGCGTGCGCGCCGCGGGTCCCTGGCCGATGATCACGTCGACGTGAAAATCCTCCATCGCCGAATAGAGAACTTCTTCGACGATCGGAGGAAGGCGATGGATCTCGTCGATGAACAACACGTCGCCGGCCTCGAGGTTCGTGACGATGGCCACGAGATCGCCCGGCTTCTCCAGCGCCGGACCGGAGGTCGTGCGCATGCTGGCGTTCATTTCGTTGGCGACGATGTTCGCCAGCGTCGTCTTGCCAAGGCCAGGGGGACCGAAGAGCAGGACATGATCGAGCGACTCATTGCGCTTCCGCGCCGCCGTCAGCGAGATCTCCAGATTGGCTTTCACCTTGTGCTGCCCGATGTACTCGCGCAGCATCTTCGGGCGGAGGGAGAGCTCGGTCTGGAGGTCGTCCGGGTCGGCGATCGGAGTGAGGATGCGGTCGTCGGTCACTCGGTGCATTGTAGTAGGCCCTGATTGCAGCTCGCAGCTCGCAGCTCACAGCTGTCAGCTCGCAGCTCGCAGCTCTCAGCTCTCAGCTCTCAGGAGACCGGGTCATGAGCGTCGGTTTCTCCTGCGAGCTGCGAGCTGACAGCTGCGAACTACCCTTGGGCAACCGGCAACTGCGATCGCGCCACGAGCGGCAGTGAGATCGTGATCACGGTTCCTGAACCTTCGTTCGACGACACTTCGATCCGGCCGCCGTGCTCCTGCACGATGCGATACGAGATGGCCATGCCCAGGCCGGTGCCGGAGGGGAAGTTGGTGCGGAAGGGTTGAAAGAGACGCTGCAGATCGGCGTGCGACATGCCACGGCCGCTGTCGGTGAAGACGATGTTGTAGGCATCGCCCTCGACCGCCGTGCGCACGGTGAGCACGCCGCCGTGCGGCATCGCCTGCACGGCGTTGCGGGCCAGATTCCAGAACACCTGGCGGATCTGATCGCCATCGCCGACGATCGAGAACGAGGGCGGGTCGATCTCGCGCTGGATCTGATGGCGCGCGTCGAGCTCGCGCGAGTTCTCCAGCAGATCGAGCGTCTCGTCGAGGCTCGCGGCGACGTCGAACTCCAGCGCGCGCCGTTCCTGCGGGCGGACGAAGCGCAGGAAATCGGAGATCGATTTGTTGAGCCGCTCCGATTCCTTGAGCACGATCGACATGAGCCGCTGTTCTTGCGCCGTCAAAGACTTCGAGCCCTTCAGTACCTGCACGGAACCGGCGATGGCAGCAAGCGGGTTGCGGATCTCGTGGGCGATGCCCGCCGAAAGCTCACCGACGGCGGCCATGCGGTCTTTCAGCCGCAGCTCGGCCTCGAGCTTTTTCATCTCCGTGAGGTCCTGAAAGATCAGCGTGTAACCGGCCGATTGCGCATCGAGGGTGCTGAGGTGCGATACGGCGAAGCCGATGCTCCGCCGATCCTCGGACAGCGTGTCGTTTTCCTTGCGCACGATCGTCCCCGCGGCCAGCTCGTCGCGCGCGGTGTTCCAGCCTTCGACCGTGAAGAATCCGAGCTCGGTCACGTGACGGCCGAGGATCGAAAGCGGCGGGAGCTGCAGAATCTGCGAGCCCGCGGGATTCACGAACGTCGCCGTGCCGAAGGTCGAAAGGGTGATGAGCCCCGACGGGATCGACTCGACGACGTTCTGATTGAGCGCGCGCAGTTCGGCGAGGTTCTGCCGCACCGCGGACAGCTCGCGCGACGTCGTGCGTTGCTGTTCGGACAAATACGACGTCAGCAGCGACGCGGCGTAGAAGCCGGCAAAGTTCGCGGCGATGTTGAAGTAAAGCCGCGACGCCGACCACATGCTCGGAAGGAACAACGACTGCGCCGGCATCGGCAGCACGCCGTAGTACATGAGATCGACGAGCGCTCCGTAGAAGATCGTCGCGCCCGAGGCGGCGAGAAGTCCGCCGCGCCGGTAGAGCAGCATCGACGCGGTGATGATCGAGACGAGATAGAGAAACGAGAACGGCGAGTCGAGCCCGCCCGTGAAGTAGACCAGCAGCGTTTCGACGACGAGATCACCGCCGATCTGCACGGTCAGATTCACGACGCGCGAAGGGACGAGGAACGCCAGCGCGATGTAGGCGAGCGTCAGCGCGTACGTCACGCCGGCGGCGACGTAGAGATAGTCGAGCGGCAGGACCTCGCGGACCGTGTACTGAATGATCAGCGCCGCGAGGAGAAGCGTCGTAACGACGATCACCCGGACGGCGATGAGCATCCGGGTGTCGGTGGACATGCTCATAAGCTCTCAGCTCTCAGTTGGCAGCTCGCAGGAGAACCGTCCGACACTCTCGCTCTCAGGGTTCTCCTGAGAGCTGAGAGCTGACAGCTGCGAGCTACTACCCAATTTGCGAGATCAGCGAGAACATCGGCATGTACATGGCGATGACGATGCCGCCGATGGCCACGCCGAGGAAGGCGATGAGGACCGGCTCGAGCAGTTTCATGAGACCGGCAACGGCGATGTCCACTTCGTCTTCGTAAAAGTCGGCGATCTTCGAGAGCATGGTGTCGAGGGCGCCGGTCTGTTCACCGACGGCGATCATCTGCACGACCATCGGACGGGAAGACGACGTATCGCCGAGCGGCTCGCTGATGGTCTTGCCTTCCTCGACCGACTTGCGCGTAGCCATGATCGCGTCTTCGACGATCGAGTTGCCGGCGGTGCGCGCCGTGATCTGCAGACCGTCGAGGATGGGAACGCCCGACGACGTCAGCGTCGACAGCGTGCGGCAGAAGCGCGCCACGGCGATCTTGCGCAGCAGGATGCCCATGACCGGCATCTTGAGAAGAAGGTCGTCGAGGACGCGCTTGCCCTTGTAGGTCTCGTGGTAACGCTTCGTGCCGTAGAACAGGGCCACGCCGATGCATGCCGATGAGCCACCAGAAATCGCCGATGAAGTTCGACAGCCAGATGACGACGCGGGTCGGCAACGGGAGCTCGGCGCCGAGGCCCTCGAAGAGGGCCGCGAAGACCGGGATGACCTTCCAGAGAATGACCGCCACGACGATGCAGGCGATGCAGATGACGGCCACCGGATAGATCATGGCCGACTTGACCTGGGAGTTCAGCTTGACCGATTTTTCGATGTAGGTCGCCAGGCGCTGAAGGATCGTGTCGAGGATACCGCCCGCCTCACCGGCCGCGACCATGTTGGTGAAGAGGTCGTTGAAGACCTTCGGATGCTTGCGCATCGCGTCGGCGAGGTTCGAGCCCGATTCGACGTCCTGACCGGATCTGGATCAGCGCGCGTTTGAAGACCTTGTGCGTCCTGCTGGGAGCCGAGGATCTCGAGGCACTGCACGAGCGGCAGGCCGGCGTCGATCATGACCGAGAACTGCCGCGTGAAGATGGCGATCGACCTGCGGAGGAACGCCGCCGCCGAACTTCGGAAACGGCGATCTCGCTTCCCCTTCTCCTTGACCGCGGTGACGACGATCTGCTGCCGCCGCATGACGGCGATGACCGCGTCCTTCGAGTCGGCCACCAGCACGCCCGTCTGCGTCTGTCCGTTCCTCGCGGTGCCTTTCCACTCGAATGTCGGCATTGTTTCTCCTCCAGCTCCCAGCCGTTCAGCCGTCAGCTCTCAGGCTCACCCGTTTCAGCGCGCCGCGCTCCCTGAGAGCTGATCGCCGCGCCCTGTTCAATTCCTATCCGCTTCGATTCTACGCCGGTCTGGATCTCTGGCCCGCCATCGAAGGCGCCGGAGTCGGGAGCGAGCCCGCGCCGCGGGAGATCATCTCCTGCAGCTCATCCGGATTCGACGAGCGCGACAGCGCCGTCTGCAGCGAGATCAGTTTCTTGAAGTACAGCGTCGCCAGCGACTGGTTGAACGTCTGCATCCCGTACTTGGCCTGGCCGGTCTGCATCATCGAGTAGATCTGGTGGACCTTGTCTTCGCGGATGAGATTGCGGATGGCGGCGTTGGGGACGAGGATCTCCATCGCCATCACGCGCCCCTTCCCGTTCGCCTTCGGCAGGAGCGCCTGGCAGAGGATGCCCTCGAGCACGAACGAAAGCTGCGCGCGGATCTGCGGCTGCTGGTGCGACGGGAAAGACGTCGACGATGCGGTTGATGGTCTGCGCCGCGGAGTTCGTGTGCAGCGTGCCGAAGGTGAGGTGGCCCGTCTCGGCGATGCGCAGCGCGGACTCGATGGTCTCGAGGTCGCGCATCTCGCCGATGAGCACGACGTCCGGATCCTGGCGCAGCGCCGACTTGAGCGAGTTCGCGAACGAATGCGTGTCGGCGTGCAGCTCGCGCTGGTTGACGATGCAGTTCTTGTGCTGGTGCAGGAACTCGACCGGATCTTCGATGGTGATGATGTGCTCGTGCCGCTCGCGGTTGATCTTGTCGATCATCGCGGCCAGCGTCGTCGACTTGCCGGAGCCGGTGGGGCCGGTGACCAGCACGAGACCGCGCGGCTTGTTGCAGATCTCCTCGACGACCGGCGGCAGGCCGAGCTCCTTGAAACCGAGGATCTCGTAGGGAATCTGGCGGTAGACGGCGGCCGTGGCGCCGCGCTGATTGAAGATGTTCGCGCGGAAGCGCGCCAGGCCCTTGATGCCGAACGAGAGGTCGAGCTCGAGGTTCTCTTCGAAGCGATGCTTCTGCGCGTCGGTGAGCACCGAATACGCGAGCTGCTTGGTCTCCGGCGCCGTGAGCGGCGGCATGTCCAGCGGCACGAGCTTGCCGTCGATGCGGATCTGCGGCGGCGAGTTGGTGGTGACGTGAAGGTCGGAGCCTCCGCGCTCGACCATCGTCTTCAGAAGCTGGTGCAGGGTGACTGCTGCCATTCTGTCTCCGTAGCTCGCAGCGCGCAGCTCGCAGCTCGCAGGATCCTGAGAGCTGAGAGCTGAGAGCTGAGAGCTGATCTACGCGACTGTTTCTCGAACAACCTCCTCGACCGTGGTGATGCCTTCCTTGATTTTAACCAGCCCGGAGCGGCGGAGGGTGATCATGCCGTTCTCGATCGCCTTGCTTCTTGATGTCGATGGCCGTGCCGCCGGAGAGGATGAGGTCGCGGATGTCGTCGTCGATGACCATGACTTCGATGAGACCGACGCGTCCTTTGTAGCCGGTGTTGTTGCACTTTTCGCAGCCGCGGCCTTTGTAGACGCTGAACGTTCCGACTTCTTCCTTCTTGTAGCCGATGTTCAGCAGCGCCTGCGGCGTCATGTCCACGACTTCCTTGCAGCTGCGCGCAGACGCGGCGCACGAGGCGCTGGGCGGCGATGAGCTGCGCGGCCGTGGCCACGAGGAACGGCTCGATGCCCATGTTCATGAGGCGGTTGATCGGTCGAGGGCGCGTCGTTGGTGTGCAGCGTCGAGAGCACGAGGTGGCCGGTGAGCGCGGCCTTGATGGCGATCTCCGCCGTCTCGAAGTCGCGGATCTCGCCGACCAGGATGATGTTCGGGTCCTGCCGCAGGAACGAGCGCAGCGTGGCGGCGAAGTTGAGGCCGATCTGCTCCTTCATCTGCACCTGGTTGATGCCCGGCAGGTTGAACTCGACCGGGTCTTCGGCGGTCATGATGTTGACTTCGGGCGAGTTGACCTTGGAGAGCGCCGAGTAGAGCGTGTTCGTCTTGCCCGAGCCGGTCGGGCCGGTGACGAGCACCATCCCCCACGGCTTGAAGATCGCTTCCTCGAATCGAGCCAGCGACTCCTGCTCGAAGCCGAGCTTGGTCATGTCGAGCCGGAGGTTGTCCTTGTCGAGCAGCCGCATGACGATCTTCTCGCCGAAGAGCGTCGGCAGCACCGAGACGCGGAAGTCGAGCTCTTTGTTCTTGTCCTCGAGCTTCATCTTCAGCTTGATGCGGCCGTCCTGCGGGAGACGCTTCTCGGAGATGTCGAGCTTGGCGAGAATCTTCATGCGCGAGGTCATGGCGTCCTTCAGCTTGAGCGGCGGGTTCATGATCTCGTAGAGGATGCCGTCGATGCGGAACCGGACGCGGAACTCCTTCTCGTACGGCTCGATGTGGATGTCGGATGCGCCGCGCTTGATGGCGTCGGTGAGGATCAGGTTGCACGAGCTTGACGACCGGCGCCTCTTCCGCCGAATCGGCGAGGGCGTTGACGTCCATCTCGTCTTCTTCCTCGAGAACCTCGAGGTCGGCCGACTCGGCGGTCTGAAGGTCTTCCATGACCTTCTTCAGCTCGAGGGACGAGGTGGTGCCGTAGTAGTTGTCGATAGCCGCCTTGATCCCCAGCTCCGAGGCCACGACCGGCTCGACGTTGTAGCCGGTCATGAACTTGATGTCGTCCATGGCGAAGACGTTCGTCGGATCGGCCATGGCGATGGTGATCGTGGCGCCGGTCTTGTTGACCGGGAGGATGTTGTATTTGCGCGCGACGTCGCCCGGAATGAGCTTGATGACGCCGGCGTCGATCTCGAAGTGCTGGAGGTTGATCGACGGCACTCCGAACTGCTGGCTCAGGCACTCGGTGATGTCCTCTTCGGACACGAAGCCGAGCTTGATCAGAGTCTCACCGAGCTTGCCGCCGGTCTCCTTCTGAACCCGAAGCGCTTCTTTGAGCTGATCCTGGGTGATCAGACTCGCTTTGGTGAGTAACTCACCGAGACGAACACTCATCTGTTTTTCCGAGAACTATGCACAACCGATCTGATCTTCGATCGAGAGACGGCGAGTCTATCATTGGGTTGTCGGTTATTAGTGGTCGGGTGGCCCCGCTGGTGGTCGGTTGTCAGTTGTCCGTGGTCCGCGAGATCCCGTCGGAAATCCCAGACAACCGACAACCGATCACCGACAACCGGGCTACTCCGTCTTCAGTACTGGCGGGTCGACGGAGCTCACTCCGCTCTGGACTCCGGTCAGCGTGGCCGTGATCGCTCCCACCTTGACCTCGGTGCGGATGCGCACGGGGATGCGACGCTCGTCATCCGAGTACCAGATGAACAGCCGCTCCGCGCGCGCCACTCCGCCGCTGGTCATCTGCGGCTCGACCATCACCGTCGAAAACTTTCCCGCCGGCGTCGTCAGAACCTCGCGCCGGACGACGCGCACGTGAACCGTGTAGATCTTGCCGTCGGCAATGAGCGTCATCTCGTGTGACTTGCCGGAGCTGAGGTCGAGCGAGCGAAGGTAGAAGATGACCGAGATCGGATCGAACACGGGACGCGGGACCGGAACCTTCTTCACCTTCTTGCGCGTGCGCGTGGCGATGCCGTCTTCGACGGTCGTCACTTCTTCGATCGTGTCGCCGTCTTCGTTGAGGCGTTTCACGTAGCGCAGCGTGGAGAAGTCGCCGCGCGCGACGACGGTCTCGATCTGGTCGCGCACTTTGAAGAAGCGAGAGAAACGCGTGCTCGAGTGCGCCGTCGAGGTGATGCGGAAACGGTCTTCGCCAAACGGACTGATGGTCATCCGGGCCGTGCCGCCGGTGACTTTCAGCCAGGTGAGGTTGTAGTCGAGCGTCTCCCCTTTCGAAAAGGCAGACTCGATCGGAGTGGGCAGAAGAGACGCCGCGAGGACTGCAGCGAGGATGAAGTTCACTCCGCGGCCACCCTTTGCGCCATGGTCATCACCTCTTCAACAGGAATCGATTCCATCCATTTCGTCGTCGGGAAACGATTGACGCAGTGGTCGAGCTGGCCGTAGGGGCCGTTGCGGCGCGGATCGGTCGGGCCGTAGAGACCAACAACCTTCGTGCCGAGGGCCACCGCGAGGTGAAGAGGACCCGTATCGCCGCCGATCACGAGCTGGGCGTGCTGCAAGATCCAGGCGAGCTCACGCAGGTTCGTCGGCGGTGCCATCCGCGCCCCGATCGCCTCGGCGAGCTCGCGCTCGCCCGGACCCCACACGACGAGCGCCTTCTCGCCGAGGAGGCGCGCCAGCTCCCGAAAGCGATCGACCGGCCAGAGCTTGTTCGCCTTGCCCGCGCCCGGCAGCAAGACGATGGAGCCGGCGTACGCGTCGAGGTTGTTGTTGCGAGGAAAGTTTGGGAGTGCAGTGGCGGCAGGCACCGCGCGGTGGCTACGCCACCGCACTCCTAGACTGAGGTTCTGATCGATCACGTGCTGCGTCGTATCGACGCGGACTTTCGCGTTCGTGAACAGCAGCGCCGGCTTCTCGCGAATCGCGTCCGCATCGAATCCGATGCGAGTCTTCGCTCCCGAGAGCCACCCGAGGGCCGCGGACTTCACGAGCCCCTGATAATCGATCGACGCGTCCGCGCCGCGCATCGCTCGCAGTGCCGCGCGGATCTCGCGACGCGAGGCCAGCGGCGACTTGCCCCATTTCTTCAGCCGCACGGGAATCGCTTCGACGCCGGCGCCGATCTCGACGAGCTCGCGATACGGCTCTTCGACGACCCAGGAGATCGTCACTTCCGGATTCGCCTCGCGAATGGCGACGACCGCGGGAATGGTGTGAATGACGTCGCCCAGCGCGGAGAGGCGCAGCACGAGCAGGCGTTTCATCGCCCGCGCATTCTTTCGAGCACGGCGGTCGTCGAGTGATCCTTCGGATCCCCCGCGATCACGACCTTTCCGCCGTACGACTTCACGATCTCCGCTTCCGGCACCGAGTCGGCGGTGTAGTCCGTCCCCTTGCACTGAAACTCTGGCTTGAGTGTCTGCAGGAGTCGCGAAGGACTGTTCTCGTCGAAGACGATGACGTACGACACGCCGCGAATCGCGGAGATGATCTCCGCGCGCTCACTCGCCGGCATGAGCGGCCGCCCCTCACCTTTGAGCACACGCACCGAATCGTCCCCGTTCACGCCTACGACCAGCAAATCGGCCACGCGCGCCGCATCCTGGAGGTAGCGAATGTGCCCGACGTGAATCAGGTCGAAACATCCATTCGCAAACGCGATCTTCTTTCCATGCTCGCGCTCCGTGGCGAGTGCGGCGAGAAGTTCGCGTTCGGTGAGGATTGGGGCGTTCATGATTGGTTGTTAGTTGTCGGTTATCGGTTGTCCGGGATGCTGCGTTGACCGGGAACTCCCGGACAACCGACAACTGACAACCGACCACTAATCATCCAGTTCCTCATCGCGCTCGATCGCATGACGCAACTCGTCATTCGACGCCGTGGCCGTGCCCATCTTCATCACCACGACACCGCCCGCGTAATTCGCGAGCTTCGCTGCTTCGGCGAACGAAGCGCCGGCCGCGAGGGCGAGCGTGAACGTCGCAATCACCGTATCGCCTGCGCCGGTGACGTCGGCGACCTGGTCGGTGCCGGACACGGGAATCAGCAGCGGCGACTCCGCCTCTCGTTCGAGCAGAGCCATCCCGCGACTGCCGCGCGTCACGAGGACCGCTTCGCAATCGAGACCCTGCTGCAGCGTTCGCGCGACTTCGGCCAGCTTCTCCTCTTCGCCGTTCCAGAGCGACGTCCCCGCCGCTGCCGCCGCTTCCTCTTCGTTCGGCGTCGCCGCGGTCACGCCGGGATAATCGAGCAGGTCGTAGCGCGAATCGAGCGTGACCGCTTTTCCGTGCGCGAATCGCGTCAGCGTCGCCACGACGTTCGGGCGCACGACGCCGTAGCCGTAGTCGCTGATCAGCGCGGCGTGGGCGGTGGCGATCGAGTCCTTCAGCAGGACGTTGAAGCAATCCGCCTCGTCCTTCGACATCACGAATTTGTCCTCGATGTCGTAGCGGACGATCTGCTGCCGGCTCGCGTGCGGCATGCCGCCGAGGATGCGCACCTTCGTCGGCGTGGCATAGCGGCCGGTGCGAAGAATGCCGCCGCAATCGATCCCCTGCGCCGTGAGCGTGGCCAGCAGCGTCTGGCCGGCAGTATCGTTGCCCACCACCGACACCGGCAACGGCAAGCCGCCAAGGGCATGAATGTTGTGGATGGCATTGCCGGCACCGCCGAGCAGAACGTCATCGCGGTATTGGCGAAGGATGAGGACGGGCGCCTCGCGCGAAATGCGCTTCGGCGTTCCATAGATGAACCGGTCCGCTACGATGTCGCCGTAGACGACGACCAGCTTCCCCTTCATCGCTTCCGTGATCTGCAACAAGCGGGAGCGGCTGAACACGAGGGGACTATAGAACAGGGAACGATGAACGCGGAACGATGAACATGGAACCCGAGCCAAAGCGCCTCGTCGAGGGCGAGGATTTCTATCGTGAGGGACCGTACGTCGTCTTCACGGAGAAGTACCTTCGCAACCGCGGGTATTGCTGCGAGTCGGGGTGCCGGCATTGCCCGTACGGGTTCAGGAAGGATCAGCGGGGCGACGAACCGACATTCCCGTCATCCTGAGCGGATTGTTTGTTCGTTCCGTGTTCCGCGTTCCGTGTTCCGCGTTCCGTGTTCCGTGTTCATCGTTCCGTGTTCCGTGTTCATCGCTCCGCGTTCACAACTCCCTCCGCCAGCTCCGCTTCGCGGAGCTCCACCTTCTCGTCCGCCGTCAGCACGTTCTCGACGTCGATGAGCAGGTAGATCTCCTCGCCGTGCGGGACGACGGCGATCAGGAGCTCGCCGCGGATGCCGCGGACCAGTGGCGGTGGTGGGAGGAAGGCGTCGCCGGCGATGTTGACGATGCGGCGGACCTCGTCGACTTTGAGGCCGATTACGCCGGCGCTCGTGTGCGTGATGAGCACGAGCGCTTCCTCCGATCGTTCGTCCATCAGCGGATAGAGCCGCGTGCGCAGATCGACGATCGGGATGACGTCATTGCGCAGCACGATGATCCCTTCGATGAACGACGGCGCGGTCGGAACTTTCGTCGAGCCCGTGTAGGGAACGATCTGGCGTACGGCCATGATGTCGAGCACGAACGTCTCCGTGCCGACGCGGAAGGTGATGAGGCGGAGAGTGGCGTCTGCCATGGCGCTACGCCCGGACGCGGAACTTCTTCACTTCGTCATCGAGACTGCGGATGGCGTCGTTGAGAAGGCTGATGGCCGCGCTCATGTCGGCGGCTGTTTCGCGGTTGCCGTCGGCGATCGAGCGCACCTGCTGCATCGTGCCGACGATCTTCTCGCTCTCCGACGCCTGATTCGCGGCGACCTGGAAGATCTCGTGGATCATCTCGATCATCCGCTCCGCCGCCGCGGAGATCATCGACGAGCCCGACTTCTGCTCGATCATCGCCTGGCGCACGTACTTCGTCACCTCGCGCATCGACTCGACGGCGCGCAGGATGTGATCCGAGCCCTGCGCCTGCTGCCGCGTCGCGGAGTTGATCTGGCTGACCATCGACTGCAGACGATCGATGGAACGCGTGATGGTCTCGCTGCCGGTGGCCTGCTCGCGCGTGGCGCCGGCGATTTCTTTTCCCATGTTCGACGACTTCGACGCCGACTCGAGAATGTTGTTGAGCGCGCGTCCCGCCTCGATGCGAGAGCGTCACGCCGCTCTCGACCAGCGCCGAGCCGGCCGACGTCGCCTTGAGCGCGTTCGTCGACCTCTTCCTGCACGCTGCGGATCAGACCGGCGATGTCGCGCGTCGACGAGGCCGTGCGCTCGGAGAGATCGCGGATCTCGGCGGCGACGACGGAGAAGCCTTTGCCGTATTCACCCGCCTGCGCCGCGAGAATCGCGGCGTTGAGGGCGAGGAGATTGGTCTGCTCGGCGACGTCTTCGATCACGTTGAGGATCTTGCCGATGGCGATCGAACGATCGCCGAGGCGACGCGACGACGCTGTTGGCCTCGACGACCGACTGGCGGATCTGCTCCATCCCGTCGATCGTCTCGCGCACCGCCTTCATCCCCGACTCCGCGGCGTCGGCCACGGCCAACGCCAGATCGTACGAGCGCGCGGCGTTGGCCTCGACCTGCGCGATCGACGCCGACATCTCGACCATCGACGATGAAGTGTCGGTCACGAAGTTCGTGAGGTAGACGACGTTCTGATCGACTTCGTTGATGGACGAGACCATCTGGTGCGTCGCCGAGGCCGTGTCTTCGACCGATGAGAACAGCGTGTCGGTGTGGCGGCTCACTTCTTCCATCGACGCCACCATCTCCAGCATCGACGACGACGTTTCTTCCGACGACGCGGAGAGCGCTTCGACGTTGTCGGTGATTTTCCGGACGCCGCTGTTGAGTTGATCGATCGAGTTGTAGGTGTCGTCGATGATTGCGCGCTGCTCGTCGACGCGGTCGGATGACCGACTGCGAGCGCGTGTCGACGACGTCGACGACGGACTTGAGCTTCGTCTGCGATTGCACGAGGCTCTTGATCGTCCGCTCGAGGTTCGCCGCCATCACATTGAACGCCTCGGCCAGATTCCCGATCTCGTCGGCGGAGCCGACGTTGGCGCGCTGCGTGAGATCGCCCTTCGCGATCTGCCCGGCGGTCTCCACGAGCGCGAGGATCGGCCGCACGATGTAACGCGACGCGACCCAGGCCAGGACACTCGCCAGCGCGAGGACCAGCGCGGTGATGGCCGTGTTCCATCGGCGCAGCGACGACGCGGCCTTCTCCGCCTGCGACTCGTTCATCAGCAGGCGGAAGTAGCCCTTTGGCTTCGCGTTCGGATTCGCGGCGTCTGCTTTCGTCTCGTAAAACGGAACGGTGTAGATGTGCTGTCCCGCTCCGGCAAGCTCGCCGTGCTCCCGCTGCAGTTTGCGATTCGCCAGTACGGCCGGGACCTCGGCGTTGCTCGAGGCCAGCACCTTGCCACTGCCGTCGAGGAACTCCGCATACGAGACCGAAGGGCTGTGCCCGAGATCGCCGGCGATGTTCTTGAGATCGTCGGTGAGGCCGAAGATCACGTAGTAGCCAGCAGTCGCTTCGACCGCGCCGCGCGATCGCCGCTCCCTGCTCGACCGTCTGTCCGATCATCGCCCGGCGGACGAGGACCTGCTGGATGCCGAGGACCAGCAGCGTCACCACGATGATCTGCGAGGCGAAGGCAGCGACGAACTTCGAGCGAAGCCCGATGCGAACGCCTTTGTTGGTTTTCATTGGTGACAGCATAGGACCGGGCGAAGTGTAGTCTTCGAGTCGTCGAGTCGTCGAGTCTTCACGTCGTCGAGCACACAGGCGTCGATGCGGCGATCGCTTGCGTCGGGATACCGGCTTCCTCTGCGACTTGAAGACTCGACACCTTGGCGACTCGTTTATCATCCTCCCCATGCCCCTGATTCGCTGTCCGAAGTGCGGACAGGCTTATGACATCCCCGGCGTGATCGCAGTCCGGCTTCCGAACTCCATCGCCACCTGCCGCTGCGGGGAATGGCTCTCCGGGAGCAAGGCCGCGGTGCTCGCGCGGCTCGTCGACGTGAACCAGATTCGCGAGATCGACATGGCTCCGTATCGCGTCGATCGCGCGGCGGAACCGCAGGCGGAGCCGAGTCGCGAGCCCGCGGCCGCACCGGCGCGTCCACGCTCGCTGCGCATCGTGGCGCGCGGTGCGGACGATTCGGTCAACAAGGTGTTCACGATTCACGAGCATCCGCTCTGGATCGGCAGGAAGGGTTGCCACGTCGAGCTCGGAGAAGCCGAGCTTTCGTTGCGGCATTGCTCCATCTTCGTGCGCGGCGATCAACTCGTCGTGCGCGACGCCGATTCGCACATGGGAACCTTTCTCGATGGCCAGACCGATCGAGGAAGCCGTGATCGAAGAGGGCGTCCACATCCTCCGCGTCGGCTCCGCTCTGGTGAGCGTCGAACCGACGGAGGAAAGCGGCGTCGCGGTCGAACCGATCGCTCTCGATGCCGTGGGAATCACCGACGAGTCTCAGCTCGCCGAAAAGATCCGCCTCTCGCGCACGACACAACCGGCGACCGCGGCGCGCGTCGTGTTGATCTGCGTGGAAGGCGCCCTCGCCGGCCAGGAGTTCGAGCTTCCGCCCGGCGGTCTCGTCGTCGGTCGCGAGGGTCACGTGCGTGTTCCCGACGAGTTCCTCTCCCGCCGCCACTTCGAAGTCGTCCGCGAAGACGACGGCACCGTCCGCGTCCGCGACCTCGGCTCCCGCAACGGCACGTTCCTCAACACCCTCCCCGCGCACAACACGAAGGTCCACGCCGGCGACGAGATCCGCGCGGGAGTGAATCGTTTCAAAGTCGAGCAGCGGGCGTAGACAGGTAGTGATCGGTTGTCCTGTTGTCCGTTGTCTGCGATTCAGCGCGACAATCACAGACAACCGATCACGGACACCCGACAACAGCTCTTGACGCGCAGAATCGTGGTGGGACTGACGGCGACTCAGCCGGAAAGCCGTCGTTAATGCGTTCCCAGATTGTGCGTTGGCGGGATGCACGTGCGTGGCTATACTCGGTCCACTCTCTCTCAGGACAACACGATGAATACGTTCGAATCCGCGGCTGGCCGGATTCTGTCGCCGCTTTCGGAGTTGCTGCACAAGCCGCTCTATCTCGTCGACGGACAATCTCCCGAGGCGGGCAATGCGTTCGCGGTGCGTCTCGACATCCCGCGCGTCGCCGTCGTTTGCGCCGACGGGCGCCCGTTCGCCGAGGACGAGCGACGTCTCATTCATGAGCTCTTCGACGTCATCCGCTCGGCGAAGGAGAGCGAGGCGCGTTACGAGGAGCTCGAGCAGCGCATGCTCATGCTGCAGCGCGAGAACCTCGATCTCGTCGTCAGGAATCGTCTGCTGTCCGAAGTCTCGTCGCGCGATTCGCTGACCGGTTTGTACAACCGCTGGTTCGTCATCGAGAAGATCGACAGCGAGATCAATCGCGCGCTGCGCCACGGTTCGTCGATGTCGCTGTTGATGATGGATCTCGATCACTTCAAGCGCATCAACGACACCTGGGGCCATGCCGCCGGCGATCAGGTGTTGCAGGCGATCGGGAAACTGCTGCGCGAGAGTTGTCGCGTGTACGACGTTCCGGGGCGCTACGGCGGCGAAGAGTTTTGCGTGCTCCTGCCGGAGACGAGAGTCGGCAACACGAACGTCGTCGCCGAACGGATCCGCAGCCGGCTGGAGTCGACGGAGCTCTTCTGCGGCGACGAAAAGATCGTCGTGACGGCGTCGATCGGCATCGCCGGGATGGATGCACCCGACGCCGCGGCGCTGCTTAGTCCCGCAGCGCTAATCGATCGCGCGGATCGCGCTCTCTATTCGGCGAAAAACCACGGCCGCAATCGAGTCGAGGTATGGGACACCACGCTGCTCGATGGCGTGGACGAATCCATCGGTCACTGACGCTTGAAAAGCGGGATCGTCTGGTTTGAACGCCGTGGTGAGCCGGGTCACGGCACCATCCGGGCGGTCGGACGTACACTAGATAGACCAAAATCGGGAAACGAGGAAAAACCATGCGAACCAAATTCGTCTTCACAATTCTTCTGACGCTCATCGCCTCCGCGGCGATGGCGGATGGCAAGCCCTCGGTCGGCGTCGCCGAGTTCACCAATGACACCACCGCCAGCTGGTGGTACTCGGATGTCGGCCGCGACCTCTCGGGAATGCTCACCAACGAACTGGCCGGAACCGGCAAGTTCAAAGTCGTCGAGCGCACGAAGCTCGAGAAGGTCCTCGACGAGCAGGATCTCGCCGACTCCGGCCGCATCAGCAAGTCGAGCGGCGCCAAGATCGGCAAGCTCACCGGCGCCAAGTACCTCGTGTTTGCGACCGTCTCGGCGTTCGACACGAACAGCAAAGGCACGGGCGGCGGCTTGAGCTTCAAGGGCATCAGCGTCGGCGGAAAGAAGGAAGAGGCCTACATGGCCGTCGACCTTCGCGTCGTCGACACGACGACCGGCGAAATCTCGTACTCGCGCACCGTTGAAGCGCGCTCCACGAGCTACGGCCTCAGCGGCGGCATCTCCCGCGGCGGCTTCTCCGGTGGCCTCGGCAAGTACGAGAACACGCCGACCGGCAAGGCGATCCGCGCCGTCATCATGGAAATCACCGACTACCTCGGCTGCGTGATGGTCGACCAGAACGGCTGCGAGTCGGAGTACCAGGCGAAGGAAAGCTCGCGCCGCGAGAAAACCAAGAAGTCGATCAAACTCGATTAACAGTTTACGGATCGCAGATCGCGGATCGCAGGAATGAGACCGGCCCGAATCGGGCCGGTCTTTTCTTTTGCGTTCAACAGTTGGCGGCGTCGGACGTACCCTCATGCAATGAGCTTCCGCCGGCACACGCTCTCTCTGCTCATCGTCCTCCCGCTCGTTGTCGCCTGTACCACGACCCCGCCTCCGCGCGACGATCAGGATTCGCGGCGCGGCGCGCGAACGGAAGGCGGCGGCGCGCTCGGGATGCTGTCGCTTCCCGCAAGCTGGTGGCGCGACATTCATCTCACCGAATCACTCCATCTCACCGCCGATCAAGTCGCACGCCTCGATGCATTGGCGCCGCGCCACGCGCAGGTCTCGAGCCTCGAGCGCGATACCTTGGTCGCCATGCGCGAGGTCCGCACTGCCCTCGACGCCGGCGATGCCACCTCGGCCAGCGTCGTCGCTGCCGGCAATCACCTCCGCGAACTGCGCAGTTCACTCCTCGAACGACAGATCGCCCTCCTCGGCGATCAACGCGAAGTCCTCACGATCGATCAGTGGACCCTCCTCCAACGCGAGCTCGCCGAAGATCTGCGTCCCATGCGCCGCGAAGGAATGCGCGGCCGTGGAGGGCGCGGGCCGGGTGGGCGGCGCGGAGGCGAACGACGGCCGGGAGGTTGGTAGCGTTGTGTGGAGTGGGCAGCGGGTAGCTGCCGCTTTCATCGCTGAGGAACCCAGGGGTGGTCCTGTACAACTTGGGCTGAAACTAGACCACTCCCCCCCCCTGTAGAAAATTCGCCGCACTTACGCTTGACTTTCGCCCTGTTACCGCCTACATTGTCGTCTGTGAGGCGGCAATGAAATACGTGACCGAACGACAGCGCGACATCCTGAACTTCATTCGGGAGTTTCAGAAAGAACGCGGGGTGGCGCCGACGCATCGCGAGATCTGTGATCACTTCGGGTTCTCGTCGTACGGCACGGTTTACAAGCACCTCTCGCTGCTTCAGAAGAAGGGGCTCATCCGCCGCGACTGGAATCAGAAGCGTGGAGTCGAGCTCGTCGAGGAAGCAGCGCCGGAGCCGCGGCGCAGCGAGGCGCGAGGTAATGCGCGGGAGCTGCCTCTGTTCGGCTACATCGCCGCGGGTCGTCCGCTCGATGTTGAAGTGCAGGACGAGATGATCGCGGTACCGGAACATCTGACGAGTCGCGGCGAAAACTATGTGCTGAAGGTGCGCGGCGATTCGATGGTCGACGACGGGATCCTCGACGGCGACCTGGTGATCATCTCGCGCCGCGAGCGCGCCGACAACGGCGAGATGGTCGTTGCAAACGTGAATGGAGAAGTGACTCTCAAGCGGCTGTATCGCGAGGGAGAACGGGTCCGGCTGCAGCCGGCGAATTCGATGATGACTCCGATCTACGCTGCTGCGCGAGACGTCGCGGTCCAGGGTGTAGTGGTTGGGCTCATGAGGCGTTTCTGATCGTTGGTTGTTTTCTGAAGCGAAGGGATGAGGGAAGCCATGGATCTCGTACTCAAACTCCGTGAAATCCGCAGGCTCCGCGGGCTGAGCCAGAAAGATGTAGCCCGCATCTCCGGTGTCGGTGAAAAGACCATCAGCTCGTTCGAGACGGGGCAGCGCATCGGCTCACTCAAGCTCGCGCAGCTCAGAAAACTCCTCGGCGTCTATGGCCTCACCGAGCAGGAGTTCTTCGGCAGCTCCGTGGAACGTCAGATCGCTCCGTGGGAGCTCGACGAAGAAGAGAGCGCGTCGCAACGGCTGGTCGAAGACCTGCGCATTCTGCCCAAGCCGGTGCAGAAGGCGATGCTCTCGAAGTTCCAGCTGATGCTCGAAACGGCGTCCGAAGTGAATCACATCCGCGACAAGCGCCCGGCCTACGTGCGCGAGAATCCGGAGTGGCACATGCTGACGTCTCGCAACTGACTTGAAGTCCGCGCAGCGTGCTCTCGTTCGGAAGACGCGAACACGCTGCGCGGAAGCTCCGGAACCGCCAGCAATCAATGCGGCAGTCGTGAGCTGAGCGCTCTCGCCCCCTCCCGATCGTTCATCGTCAGGAGCGCTTCCATCGCAACCTTCGCAGCCTCACGTCCGGGATTCTCCTTTACGGCTTCATCGAGAATCGAGCGCGCTTCCGTCTGACGTCCCTGAGCTCCAACGACGAGGGCGAGATTTGCCCAGGCCTGAATGTTCGAAGGGAATGCCTTCGTTTCCGCGCGATAGGCCTGTTCCGCATCGGCGATACGTTGTGCCGCGAGGAGCGCATCTCCGTGACGAAGCTCGAGATCGCGAATCGCCGGCAAGTGCCTGCGCTTGACGACGTCGCTGGCTTTCTCCAGCACCGCGAGCTCCTCGGCAGCCTGATGGCGCGCGCGCTGAACCTGCGAGAGCAGCAAGAGCGCCTGGATCCGCTCCGGCTCGGTCGAAAGGCTGGCATTCGCCTCCCGCTCGGCAGTATCGAGATCGTGCTCCGCGAGAGCGATCATCGCCAGCGTCTCGTGCGCGAACGGCCCCCCACCCTTCACCGCCAGCAGCGCATGATCCCGTGCTTCTTTGTATCGCTTCATCTCCAGCAGCAGATCGGCCAGGGCGATGGCGATCTGCGCATTGCCGGGCGAGTGGTTCATCTGCGTGCGAAGCGTGGCCAGTGCGAGCTCCTGCTTGCCGAGCTTTCGGTAGGCCTGCGCCAGAACGCCGTATCCTGTGATGAAGTCGGGGTTCTCCTTCATCACGACTTCCATGCGCGAAGCTGCTTCAACATAGCGGCCTTCACGAAACGCATCGTTGGCAGCGCCAAACTCATTCAGCACACCGAGCTTGTCCTTCGGATCGGGTAACGCGCCGCTCGCGGATACCGTCGAACCGACGTAGCCCAACGCGGCGAGCTTCTTCTCGTCCTCCGGATCGCTCACGCGAGGCTCCGCGAATGGATGCGCCGTTCCGATCTGCTGAATCTCCTGCCGGAACGCCGAGACTTCGCGCCGGTTTTGATCGGCCACGTTGTTCTTTTCGGCAACATCGGAGCGATATCGATACAACTCGACGCGCGGGGCCTGGATGTAGTGAACGTCATGACCCACGATCGACATGAGCTCGCTCCATCCGTACTGGAGACGCGGATAGTAGCTCTCGCTATAGATCCGTCGTTCGCCCGCTGGCGGTGCATCGATGAGACTCACGTGTCCGGCTTCGACGGTGCCTCCCGTAGCTTCGATGACGGTCGGAAAGACGTCCGTCAGCCCAGCGACGCGATCGATCGTCTCGCCCTTTCGTCGATTGCCTGGGAGCTTGACGATCATCGGCACGTGAATCGACTCGCGGTAGAGAAAGATCCCATGCTCTTTTTCTCCATGGTCTCCGAGTCCTTCTCCGTGGTCGGACAAAAGGATGATGAGCGCGTCGTCGTATAGGCCGCGCTTCTTCAAATCATCGAGAAACGTTCCCACGATGGAGTCGGCGTACGAGATCTCGCCGTCGTACGGAATGCGATTGGCGGCGAACGCCGCCGGCGGCGAATACGGGCTGTGTGGCTCATACAGGTGAAGAAAGCCGAAGACTTTCTTTCCGTGCGCCGTATCGAGCCATCCGCTCAACGCCTGGCGCGAGAGGTCGCCATCACGCTGCCACGACGTCGCCGATTCGAGTGGCGAGTTCGTCATGTAGTCGTCGAAGAAATCGAAACCGGCAGCGATGCCGGTCTCTTTGCGAAGCACGAACGCGGAGACCGCGCCGCCCGTCTCGTAGCCTTTGCTCTTCAGGATCGTCGCCAGAGTGGGATGCGAGGCCGCCAGCGAATATCCGAGGTTGTTGCGGACTCCGTGAATGTACGGAGGCTCGCCCGTGAGGATCGTCGAATGCGACGGTAGCGTGAGCGGAACCTGCGAATAGATTTGCTCGAAGAGGATTGCGTCACGACGAAAGGCATCGATTGCCGGAGTCGATCCTTTCGTGTAGCCGTACGCTGGCAGATGATCCGCGCGTAGCGTGTCGACCGAGATGATGAAGACCGGGGTATCCGAGGACGTCTGCGCGGTTTCCTTCATCTTTCCGCACGACGCGATAGCGAGGAGGAGAAGCGCAAGACTCAGGCGCGAGCGAACCATTGCCGCGCGGTAACGCGGAATGGAATGCGACTCTTCCGCGGCGCCATGGGCCGGCTGGAAGCCGGCGGACCGGCAGGCTGGAAGCCTGCGCTCCGTGCCTGACTAGCGCGTGCGACCGAGAGCGCGGTACGTATCCGCGACCAGTGCGCGGCTCGATGCTTCCGGGTTCAGGCGCACCATGAGGTCGAAGGTCTTCCTCGCGTCGGCGTCTCTTCCGGACAAGATCTCGAGAACGGCCAGTCGCACGTAGGCCTCGCGATTGTGCGGATAGAGGCGAATCTCCTCGGCGAACGCCTGCTCCGCCTCGGGGACGCGATCGAGCCGCACCAGCGCGTCGGCACGCGCAAACCAGTAGCTCGGAGGCACGGTCTCGCGACCGGCATCCAGACGGCTCTTCAGCGAATCGAGAATCTCGATGGCCTCGGGGAAACGACGCTGCGCCGTCCTGATCTGCGCGAGCAGCACGGCCGCGTCGTTCTTCTTGTCAGGATCATTCGTCAGCATCTGGCTTTCGCGCTCGGCCGACGCCAGGTCCTTCTTGCCGAGGTAAGCCTGGGCCATCGTCAAGCGCGCCGCACCGGGATGCGCGGTGACCGCGATCTCCGCGTGGCGAATGGCATCGTCGAGACGACCGAGGCGCATGTACAGATCGGCCATCGACATCGCCGTGCCCGGCGCGAGCATCGGCGCGACCTCCATCGTCTTCTTGTATGCGTCGATCGCTTCCTGCGGACGTCCCATCCGATCGAGCGCTTTGGCGAGGAGCGTCCACGCATCGGCAAACGACGGATTTCGCTTCAGCACGTCGCGAAGAATCGCCACCGCTTCCGCGTACCTTGCCTGACCCACGAGGGTCGTTGCCTGATTGGTGCGCTGGAGATCGGCGATGCCGTCTTTCGGATCGATCATCGGTCCGTTCGCCGGCGCGGAGCTCGACGAGCCGAGGTAGCCGAGTGCCGTGAGCTTTGCCGCTTCCTCGGGATCGACTTTCGCCGGCAGTGCGAGCACGCGCGGATGCGTCTGCAGCTCGCTACGCATCGAGGCATAGACGCGGCGTTGATCGCTCAGGATGTTCTGCTTCTCCGCCGTGTCCGTCGTGATGTCGAACAACTCCGGCCGAGGAGAATCGATGTAGTGGTTGTGCGAATCGACGAGCGACGCGAGGTCGCTCCAGCCGAGATGAATGCGCGGATACATCGTCTCGCTGAAAACGCGCCGATCCTGCGGCGCCGTTCCGCGCGCGATCTCGACCAGCGACAGACCCTTCGCATTCTCCGGAACCTTGAAGCCCGCGATTCCCGCGATCGTCGGAAGGATGTCGATGAGTTGCACCGGAGCTTTCACGCGCGTTCCCTTCATCTCTTCGTTGGGAAGTTTCAGGAGCAGCGGAACGTGAATCGCTTCGCGATAGAGAAAGATCCCGTGCTGGTCCTCTCCGTGATCGCCGAGGCCTTCGCCGTGATCGGAGAGCAGGATGATCGTGGCGCGGTCGTAGACGCCGCTGCGCTTGAGCGCGTTGAAGAACTCGCCGACGTAGGCATCCGCGGCGGCGATCTCACCGTCGTACGGCGTCGCCGCGTAGCGCGACTTGAACGGTTCGGGCGGCGTGTACGGAGCGTGCGGCTCGAAGAGATGAAGGAGAAAGAAGAACGGCCGATCGCGCTTCGCGTCGACCCAGCGAATCGCGGAGGCGACCGTCTCGTCGCCTGAGCGCTGCAGCTCACCCATCGCGCCGCCTTCGGAAGAGCGGTCGATGTGATCGTCGTAATCGTCAAATGCAGCGGCCAGGCCGGTCGCACCGCGAAGAACGTACGCGGAGACGGCAGCTCCGGTTGCGTAGCCCTTCGCCTTCAGGAGCGTCGGAACACTGGCGTGTCCCGCGCTGTCGAAACGGTATCCGAGGTTGTTCCGCACGCCGTTGTCCTCGGGAAGCAGTCCCGTAAGGATCGTGGTGTGCGAAGGGAGCGTCAGCGGAACGTGTGAATACGCGTTCTCGAAGACGATCGAATCCTTCGCCAGCGCGTCGATGTTCGGCGTGGCAAGGCCAGTTGCGCCGTAGAGTGGAAGGTGATCGGCGCGGAGCGTATCGATGGACACGATGATGACCGGGCCGTCCTGCGACCCGTTCGCGCTCGATTCCTTCCCCTCTCGCCCGCAGGAAATCAGGAACAATGCAAGCGCCGCGGAAAGAACGAGCACGATCGACCGTCGCCGGTGAGTCATCGCCGCGCGGTAACGTGCGACTACGCGCGCCTCTTCCGCATTCGCTCGCGTTCTCGTCATCTCTGCCTACCGAACCTGTCCCGCGCGCTCGCGCCATTGCGATGCCGTTCGTTGATCGCCGAGCACTTCGTACGTTTTCGCGGCGACGAGATACGCCTGACGGTTCGGATTCCTCTGCGCCATCAGCGCGAAGAGTGGATCGATCGCGTCGAACTTCTTCTGCACGACCAGGACAACGGCCAGATTCGAATACGCGTTGAGATCGGTCGGAAAGAGCTCGATCTCTCTGCGAAAGGCCTGCTCCGCCTCCGGCAGGCGATCGAGCTTGGCGTAGAGATCGCCGAGCGTCGACTCGAGGTGCTCGACGTGCATCGCGCGCGCACTGGCATCGGCGCGCGCGGTCTCGAGAATCTGCACTGCTTCCGCCATCCGTCCCTGCTTCGCGCGAATCTCCGCCAGCGCGACCATCGCATTCGGCTTCGCGACTTCGTCGACCATGGCCGCACGAGCCTCGCGCTCTGCGCTCGCGAAGTCGCCGGACGCGAGTGCGATGCGCGCAAGGAACTGATGCGCGCCCGCGGGATTGCGTTCCAGCGCGAGCTCGGCATGCTTCTTCGCCTCGTCCAGACGATTCTGCTTGAGGAACAGGGCGGTCATCGACAGCGCAAATTCTCCGGACGAAGTCGGCGAGGCCTTGATCCCTTCGCGATACGCCTCGATCGCGTCGTCGTACTGTCCCAATTCCTCGTACACGCTTCCCAGCTTTGCCCACGCATCCGCGAACCGCGGGTTGCTCGACAGAACCTTGCGCAGCACGACGACGGCGTCCTTTTGTTTTCCCTCTGCCGCGAGCCGGCCGGCTTGCTGCAGCGTTCCGAGCTCGCCGATGTGGTCCTTCGGATCGGGAAGCGGTCCCTCCGCGGTTTTCACCGATCCGAGGTATCCGAGCGCCGCGAGTTTCGCCGCCTCTTCGGGAGGCACTGCGCTCGGCGCTTCGATTTCTCGTCCGAATTTCGCGAGACGATCGCGAAGCGACGCATAGAGGCGCCGCTGTTCCGAGAGGACGTTCTTCTTTTCCGCGGCATCATTCGCCAGGTCGTAGAGCTCGGGTCGCGGAGCATCGATGTAATGGTGCTCTTGCTCGATTAGAGAGCGCAGCTCGCTCCATCCGAGATGGATGCGCGGATAAAGCGTCTCCGAATAGATTCCGCGCTGTTTCGCCAACGCCGTCGAATCGAAAAGATTGACGCCGCTGCTTCCAGCTGGCGGATCGATGCCCGCGAGAAAGGCGATCGTCGGCGCGACATCGATCAGCTCGACGGGTGTCGTTACGCGCTCTCCCTTTCGCTGCCCGCCAGGAAGCTTGATGACCAGCGGCACCTGCAACGCTTCGCGATAGAGAAAGACGCCGTGCTCGTCTTCTCCATGATCGCCGAGGCCTTCGCCGTGATCGGAAAGGAGAATGATCACCGCGTTGTCGTAATGACCTTTCTTCTTCAATTCTTCAATGAGTTTGCCGACGATGTCGTCCGACGCCGCGATTTCACAATCATAAGGACTGTCATAGCGGCGGCGGAAGGGTGCCGGCGCTTCATAAGGACCGTGCGGCTCGTAAATATGAAAGAAGAGAAAAAACGGCTGTTCGTGTATTTTCTCGAGCCACGCCGTCGCGGCGGCGAGCGTCGACAATCCGGGTCTTTGAAGACGGCCGAGCGCGACACCTGCCTCCGAGGCAATGGCGTCGTCATAGAGATCGAAACCGGCGGCAAGTCCTGTATTCCCTCTCAGTACATACGAGGAAATCATTCCCGCCGATTCGTAGCCGGCATTGTGAAGCAATGAGGAAATCGGCGGATGCTTCTTCGCGTCGAAGATGTATCCGAGATTGTTTCTGACGCCGTGCTCCGGCGGCAGCAATCCAGTGAGGATCGAAGTGTGCGACGGGAGAGTCAGCGGAACATTGGAGTAGGCGCGCTCATACACGATTCCGTCGGCGGCCAGTGCATCGATCGCCGGCGTCGCGACCTTCGCATAGCCGTAGATCGGAAGGTGATCGGAGCGGAGTGTGTCGATGGAGATGAGGATCACAGGTGCGCCGCGGTACGCGCCGCGCGCAACGACTTTCTCCTTGTGACAGCCCGCGACCGCGAGGAGCAGAGCGGTGAACAGCGCGATCGCGCGGATCCGTTTCATCGACATGCCTTCGGAAGAATCATCGGATCACGATCAACAATGAATCGCGAAACGTGAATTTCGCATCTCCAAAAAAGCGGAGGCCTCGGCTTTCGCCGAGGCCTCCTTGTGAACTACGGGGTGTTGCTACCGAATCAGAAGCGGATACCCGCCGAGACGCGATAGGTGAACGGAAGCTGATAGGAGCCCGCTGCCGTCGGCTGACCGAAGGTGGCGTTCTTCTGCCAGTTGAAACCGCCGGCAACGCACTGCGCCGTGGTCTGACCCTGCGGGCATTCCTTCGGCGTGGTGGTGAACGGGTTGAACCGGTTCTGGTTGGCGGCGTTGAACGTGCGGATGCTGGAGCTCGGAGCGATGACAGCCTGCTCGTTGAACAGGTTGATGATCTCGCCCTGAACGAAGACGTTGACCTTGGTGATCGGCAGCGTCCAGTTGAGCGCGAGGTCGGTGGCCGTCACGTTGTCGGTGCGGAACTCACCACGATCGCTGAAGAAGTAGGTCGCGGTCGACGGCGGCGTGGCATAGCCCGGGTTCGTCACGAAGTTGCTGACGTTGACCGTGGCAGACGCCGAGTACGGCGTGCCGGAGTCGAAGCGCTCGAGGACGCTGATGTTCAGGTCGCCGAGGAAGCCGATCGGCTGATCCCACGACGCCCAGAGGCGGGCGCGATGGGTCTGGTCGTTCGGGAGGAATCCGACCGGGTTGTTCTGCGCGAACGCTTTGTACTCACGGTAAGAGAACGGAGCAGAGGCGACCGGACCGCTGCCGGTGTTCTCGCCGATCTCGTTGCCCTTCGCTTCGGACCAGGTGTACGACAGTCCGAGGTTGAGGCGCTGAAGCGGGCGATAGCTGGCCTGGGTCTGGATCGCTTTGTACGTTCTTTCGATTCCGTCGGTGTTCGTCGTGGTCTTGATGTCGAGGAGCTCGCCGGCAATGAACGGGTTCGCAATCGTGTCATGAGGACGCGTTTCGACGCTATAGAAGTCGCCCCAGTTTTTGTCGATGTAGTCGAGGCGGATGAAGCCCTTCGTGCCGATCTGCGAGCCGACGCCGACGGTGAACTCATCGACGCTCGGGGACTTCAGGTGACCGTCGAAACGGGTGTTGAGACCCGGGATCGTGACACCGATGAGATTGGAGGTGTTGTTGGTGCCACCGATGGCGGGGCTGAGGAACCACTTGAACAGCTCCTCGAGGGCTCCGAACGAGTCGAGACCCGAACCGAGGCCGCCGATCTGCGGACCGTCGTAGTAATAGAGGAAGTAGCTCGGGTTTCCACCACCAGCGCCGCCGCCGATGCCTTCCTGAATGCGGGAGACATACTTGGAGTAGCTGGTGTTGACGCGGAAGCGGCCGTTGCCGAACACGTCATACGTCAGGCCGAGGCGCGGGCTGACCGTGCTGTCATCCGAGATCGGGTGACCAGCGCTGTCCTTGCCGTCGTTGACGTCATAACGGGCGCCGATGTTGAAGCTCCACTTCGAGTTGAGGTCCCACTTGTCATTCGCATAGATCGACTTCGTGACGAAGTCCGAGCCCTTCGACAGCACCTGGATCGGCACCCACTTGAGGACGTCACCCGGGCTGATGATGGGACGGAACGCGCCATTGGCCTCGTACTGCGGCGACTTGCCGTAGATGTAGACGTCGAAGTCGCTGGCCGACTGGTGGTTGTTGGCGAAACGCGATTCGGAGAAGTTGTCGTAACCGGCAACGATGTTGTGCGTGCCGATGCTCTTGGTGGCAAGGTAGTACGTGCCCTTCAGGCCGTAATCCTTGTTGGTGCGCTTTTCAGGATCGCAAACGCCGCAGAAGACGGCGTCGCCCCACATACCACCGGCGACCGTGTAGTCATAGGCCCAGGTGCCATGCGCGAGCTCGCGCGGATCATTGTGGTTCGTCACGAGGTGATCGGACCCGCTGTCCTTGAACTCGAGGCTGCGCGAAGAGTAGTTGGCTTCGATGAGCAGCTTGTCGGTGAGGATGCCGTTGTAGTGCGCGGTCTTCATGTCGCGGGGCAGGTCGCGTCCGTTGATGTCGACGCTCGAGAGATCCCAGCAACCGAAGGCGCAGAACGGGGTCTGATTGACTTTGTAGCTGAGGTACGAACCGACGAGGCTGTGGCGCGGCGTGATCTGGCCGGTCAGTTTGCCTTCGTAGCGATCGTCCTTGGTGACCTGCGACGGGAGAGGAACCGGCGTCGCCAGACCACCGCCGTTGATGAGGAACTGCGGAAGGCTGGTTTCCGCCTTACGGCCTGCGCCGAAGAACCAGAGACGATCGCGGATGATGCGGCCACCGAGGGTCGCTTCATACGTCTCGTCGATGTGGCTCTTCTGCTGAGGCTCGCCCTGGGCCGAGACCTTGTCCCACGCGGGATTGGTCAAGCTGTCGCGGAAGGTGCCCGAAAATTCGTTACCGCCCGACTTCGTGATCGCCGAGACCACGCCGCCCGTGAAACGACCGAACTCGGCCGAGATCGCGCCGGTCATGATGGTCGTTTCCTGGATGGCGTCCTCAATGAAGAGGTTGTCCGTCTGGCCACGAAGGTTCTCGTTCGTGACCGCGCCGTTGACGACGTACAGCGTGTCGTACGCGTAGCCGCCACCGACGACGAGCGCGCCGCCCGGGCCGTTGGTCGTGACGCCCGGGGAGAGCGTGACCGTGGCCTGGATCGTGCGGCCGATCGGCAGGTTCTCGATGAGGTCAGCCTGCAGGTTCGTCTGAACCTCGGTCGACTCCAGAACTGCCGGAGCCGAGGCCGTAACCGTGATCGACTCCGCCACCGCCGTCAGCCGCATCGTCGCGTTCGCACGCGCGGTGCCGCCGAGGGTGATGCGCGCGGTCGTGTTCACCGGCTGCATGCTTTCCATCGTGAAGTTGACCTGATAGTCGCCCGGGGGAAGAGCGGCAAAGTTGTAATTGCCGTTGACGTCCGTGTAGGCGACGCGCGTTCCCTGAAGCGCCGGTGACGAGATCGTCACCGTCGCGCCCGGCAGCGGCGCGTTGTCGAGCACGACTGTTCCCGTCAGATTGCCGACCGTCTGACCAAGCATCGGCAAAGCAACGAGCAGCAGCGCTGCGATCGTGATGAAACTACGTTTTGCTAGATTCATTCATACCTCCTCCGTGTTTTTACGTAAGACTCCGAACTGCATTGCAACCCCGCCTGTGCATGGTTTCAGCCGAATGGGCCTGAACCCGCAAGTCGTTGAAAATTAAGCAATTGGGGCTCAACAACGGCCCTCCTGCCCTCTCGCCGATTCAATGGCCTGGATTTTCTCATCCGGGAAAACCGCAATTCGGCACATCAGGCGCGAATGCAGGCCGCGGTCGGGCTGGAGTTGCGCACAATAGCCCGCTTTGCACGCTCGCCGCAAGCACCCTTGCCCGTCCTTTGAAACCAGGCCGTTACAAAAAGATCACAAACGTTCGGTTTTAGCCAGCTTTTTCGCCGGATAAATCGACTGATGGCGCCGCGCAGACCGCCTCATTGACGTTTCGGAAACGGTCACGTGACCAAAAGTTCACGAAGTGACGGTTCGAGCTGCTCGTGGGCGAATTGAAAGCCGTCGTCGAGGGCTCGCACGGGTTGCACGCGTTGCCCCGCCAGCAGGAGTGCCTCTCCCATCTCCCCAAGCACGAGGCGCAATGCGAACGCGGGCATCGATGCGAGTGCCGGACGATGCAGCGCCCGCGCGAGTGCCCGCGTCAGCTCCACGTTTCGAACCGGATGCGGTGACGTTGCGTTGTACACGCCGCGCGCGTGGTCGTGGTCGATGCTCCACTCGATCAATCGCAGCAGGTCGTCGCGCATGATCCACGACATCCATTGCCTGCCACTTCCGAACTTGCCTCCGGCAAAGAGGCGAAAGGGCAGCAGCATCTTTCCCAACGCGCCACCTTCTTTCGCGAGGACGATTCCGATGCGGATGATCACCAGCCGCGCGAGCGGCTCGGCACCGCGCGCGGCTTCTTCCCATCGGCGGCAGACGACGGAGAGGAAGTCATCGCCGGACGGCGAGGATTCATTGAGGAGCTCATCGCCATGCGGGCCGTAGTAGCCAATCGCCGACGCGCTGATGAAGGTTCGCGCGCGCGCAGGCGCACCGCGCAGCGCTTCGATCAATGCGTTCGTGGCGTCGAGCCGGCTCTCGACGATGCGCCGCTTCCGCTCGTCCGTCCATCTCGCATCGCCGATGTTCGCTCCGGCGAGATTGATGATGACGTCGGCGTTCGCAACTTCCGCAGACCAGGCGCCCTGCGTTTTCGCATCCCAGGAAACGCCGCGGCCCGCGCGGACACTCGCGGGATTGCGAGACAGCACCGCGACGTCGTCACCGCGCGCAATGAGTTGCCGTGCGAGAGGCTCGCCGATGAATCCGCTTCCACCCGCAATGACGATTTTCTTTCCCATCGTCCGAGGATTCTATGCCCTAAAACATCAACGCCGGCCCACGCGGCCGGCGTTGATGTTCAGGTCAGGAGGAGAGTAGGAGATATGGGGTTTTCGTTCGCTGCTTTTCGTTGCCTTCATGAGTTCTGACGAAGGACGCGAAAAAAGGTTTCGGGCCCGGCACGGCCGGCAGCGCAGGTTGCCCTAAGGCTTACCGGACGTGCGGTCGCTCCGAAGGTGACTACCCGTCATTCTGAGCGGCGTAGACGGCGAAGAATCTCAATCTGCGTAACTTGAGGTTCTTCGCTCACGCCCGCCCAGCCACCTCGCGCGAATGACAAGAGGGAAACTTGCGTGCTGGTCATCCCACACGCGATCGTGCTGCGACACGGCGCGGGTCGCCGGCGTTTCCTTTTTGTAACCCGGCGAAGGCGATCATGGCGGCGTTGTCGGTGCAGTAGCGCTTCTCGGGCAGACGCACGATCAACCCGCGCTGCTCGCCCCAGCGCATCACTCGTTCGCGGATGACGCCGTTTGCCGCCACGCCGCCCGCGATCGCGAGCTCGGCCGGCTTCGGTGCTTCGAGCTTCGACCAGACGGCATCGAGCCGGTCGAAGAGCTGCGCGATGAGCGCGTCCTGAAACGTGGCGCAGAAATCGGCGAGCAGTTTCGCGTCGCCACTCGCATTCACGCCGTGCTCGCGCGCGAGACGGATCGCGCCCGATTTGATTCCGCTGTACGAGAAATCGAGCGACCCGTCCTTCTTGAACTGCGGAACCGGAAACGGGAAGCGCTTCGGATCCGCGGTCCCTTCGCGTCCATGTTTCTCGATCTGCGGACCGCCGGGATACGGCAGGCCGATGAACTTCGCGACTTTGTCGAAGGTCTCGCCGATCGCGTCGTCGCGCGTGCGGTTGATCTGCGTCACCTGCGCACCGCGCACGTCGTAGATCGCCGAGTGCCCGCCGGAGATCACCAGCGAAAGGAAGCGATCGGGCAACGGCGTGGACGCGCCGTCTTTCTGGAGATAGGGCGAGTACATGTGCCCTTCGAGATGATTGACGGCAACGAGCGGAATGCCGAGTCCGTACGCGATTCCCTGCGCGCCCGCGACGCCGACCAGCAGCGCGCCGATGAGTCCCGGCCCCGCGGTGACGGCGATCGTATCGACGTCGCCCCACGCCGCGCCGACGTCGCCCAGCGCGCGCTCGACGAGCGGAAAGAGATGCTGCAGATGTTCGCGCGACGCGATCTCCGGCACCACGCCGCCGAAGGGCTGATGCCGCTCGATCTGCGAGGCGATGAGGTTCACCCGCACGCTGCCGTCGTGGTCGAGCAGCGCTACGGAAGTTTCATCGCAGGAGGTTTCGATTCCGAGAATCATGAAGACAGATTGCAGATCGCGGTTTGCAGATCGCAGGGCGAAACAGCGCGCGGGCGGCGGGTACTCCTGCGATCTCGCGATCTGCCTCACTATAATGCCCGCCCTTGCCATGAAAGAAGAGTTAGCCAAACGCTACGAGCCCTCCACCTTCGAAAAGCGCCATCTATGAGAAGTGGGAGCGCGAGGGCTATTTCACGCCGGTCGTCGAACGCGAGCGGCCGAAGTTCTCGATCGTCATTCCTCCGCCGAACGTCACCGGCCGCCTGCACATCGGCCACGCGCTCGTCAATACGCTGCAGGACATCATCGTCCGCTGGAAGCGGATGTCCGGCTTCAACACGCTCTGGCTTCCCGGCACCGATCACGCCGGCATCGCCACGCAGTTGATGGTGGAGAAGCAGCTCGAGAAGGAAGGCATCTCGCGCTTCGACCTCGGCCGCGAGAAGTTCGTCGAGCGCGTCTGGCAGTGGAAGGAACAGCACTCCACCGAGATCAAAGATCAGCTCACGCGCCTCGGCGCTTCCTGCGACTGGACACGCGAGCGCTTCACGCTCGACGAAGGTCTTTCGCACGCCGTGCGCTACGTCTTCGTGAAGCTCTACGACGACGGCCTGATCTATCGCGACCTGGCGATGGTCAACTGGTGCCCGCGCTGCCGCACCGCGATCTCCGACGTCGAGGTCGAGTTCCGCGAGCGCAACGGAAAGCTCTACCACGTCGACTATCGCGTCGAAGGCAGTGACAGGAAGCTGACCGTGGCGACGACGCGTCCCGAGACGATGCTCGGCGATACCGGCGTGGCCGTGCATCCCGACGATGAGCGCTACAAAGACCTCATCGGCAAGTTCGCCATTCTGCCGATCGTCAATCGCAGGATTCCCATCGTCGGCGATCCGATCCTCGTCGATCGCGAGTTCGGAACCGGCGTCGTGAAGGTCACACCGTCGCACGACAAGAACGATTACGAAGCGGGTCTGCGCAACAACCTCCCGCAGCTTCAGGTCATCGGAGAAGACGGCCGCATGACCTCCGCGGCCGGCGCGGACTTCGAAGGGCTCGACCGATTCGAAGCGCGCACGAAAGTCGTGGAGATATTGCGTGAGCAGGGCCTGCTCGTGAAGGTTGAAGAGCATCTGCACAACATCGGCGTCCATGGCAAGTGCGACACCGACATCGAGCCGATGGTCTCGCGGCAATGGTTCGTGAAGATCGAGCCGCTGGCCACGCCGGCCATCGAGGCCGTGCGCAACGGCACGATCACGATCATGCCGCAGAGCTGGGAAGCGACGTACTTCAACTGGATGGAGAACATCCACGACTGGACGATCTCGCGGCAACTCTGGTGGGGACATCGCATCCCGGCGTTCCACTGTCCGAATGGACACACGAGCGTGTCGATGGACGACCTCACCGCCTGCCCGCAATGCGGCGCGCCGGTCACGCAGGAGACCGACGTCCTCGACACGTGGTTCTCGTCGGGACTCTGGCCGTTCTCGACGCTTGGTTGGCAAAATGCGTCATGGCAGAATGCGCCGGGCCAGGACACGACGCCCGACTATCAGATCTTCTATCCGACCGACACGCTCATCACCGGCTTCGACATCCTCTTCTTCTGGGTGGCGCGCATGATCATGATGGGCCTGCGCTTCACCGGAAAGGCTCCGTTCAGCCAGGTCTTCCTCAACGGTCTTGTGCGCGACGAGCAGGGACAGAAGATGTCGAAGACGAAAGGCAACGTCATCGACCCGCTCGATGTCGTGAACGAAGTCGGCGCCGATGCGCTCCGCTTCACGCTCGCCGTCTCCGCGTCCGGCCGCGACATTCCGCTCGGCAAGTCGCGCATTCAGGGTTACTCGGCGTTCGTGAACAAGATCTGGAACGCCTCGCGGTTCGCGCTGATGCACATCGACGTCGAGCTGAAGGACGCGGGTCCGATCGAGCGCGAGAACCTGCGTACCGTCGAGCGTTGGATCCTGTCGCGCCTCAATGGTGTGACGTCCGAGGTGAACAAGCAGCTTTCCGTGTTCCGCTTCGACGAAGCGGCCAACGCGCTCTACAAATTCTTCTGGCACGAGTTCTGTGACTGGTACATCGAGATGGCCAAGCCCGTGCTGATCGGCAAGCACGGAAACGAACAGGATCGCCGCGTTGCGAAACGCGTGCTGCTCGAAGTGCTCGATCGATCGCTGCGCCTCCTGCATCCATTCATGCCCTTCGTCACGGAAGAGATCTGGCAGAAGCTCGGCGGCGTGGAGCCGTCGATCATGATCGCGCCGTATCCGGTCGGCGAAGACGTGCTCGAAGATCCCGACGCCGAACGGATGATGGACGCCGTGCGCGCGATCATCACGACCGTGCGCAACGTCCGCGCGGAGCGCGGCTTCACGCCGAAGGATCGCTTCACACTCTACGTGCGTGGCAATGATTCCCGACAGTCGAACTTCTTTCGCGACTACGCCTACCTGCTCACCGAGCTCGCGCGCCTCGACGAAGTCGTGGTCGAAGGCGAGCCACCCGCCGGCACGCACCACGACGTCGTGGAGAACTTCCACATCGCCATCGCTTCCCGGAAAAAGAAGTCTCGCAGGAACAGCTCGACCGCGTACGCCGCGAGATCGAGAAGAGCGAGAAAGAGCTTGAGATGCTCGACTCGCGACTCAGCAACGAACAGTTCGTCCGCAACGCCCCCGCCGCCGTCGTGCAGCAGGCGCAGGCGCGCGTGGCGGAGCTGCGGGCGAGGATCGAGAAGTTGCAGGGGAACCAGTGAGGCAGGCGCAGAGGTTCAGAGGCACACAGGCTCATAGGCGCAGAGGCGCACAGATCTTCGCCGAGTGTGCAGCTTCACCCTGTGAGCCAATGCGCCTGTGAACCTGTGCGCCCAGACTTGTAAACTCCGCTCATGCTCTCCAAGCTCGACACCCGCCAGATCGTTCCGCGTCTCCGGACGCTCGAATCGCTGGCGGTGATCCCGCGCGTAGCGTCGACGAATCTCATCGCGCGGCGCGTGATGAGCGAGTGCATCGAGAATGAGCTGTCGCTGCCGCACGCGATGATCATCGCCGGCGAGCAGTTCGCCGGACGCGGACGGAACGAACGTCAATGGTCGTCGCCGCCGGGAAAGGGCATCTACGCGACGACGCTCATCAGCCGACCCGCGCACGAGCTGCCGCTGATTCCGCTGGCGATGGCGAACATCGTCGCCGGGTATCTGCACGACATGTTCGCCATCGATGCGCGCATCAAGTGGCCGAACGACATCCTCGTGCGCAATCGCAAGATCGCCGGCATCCTGATCGAAGCGCGCATGCAGGACAATCGCGTGTTCCTCCTGATCGGCACGGGCATCAACGTCACGCCGGTAAAAGACGGCGCCCGTCCGAACGCGATCGCCATCAGCGAAGCGACACCGCGCGAATTCGGCGGCATCGAGCTGGCCACGCTGGCGTTCATCGAGCACATCGATGAACAGCTCTCACGCCCGTTCGATCACGACGACGTTCTCTCCCGCTGGCGCTCCCTCGCCGTCCATCTCCCCGGCGACCGCATCCAATGCGTCCTCGGCGACCGCACCATCGCCGGCACCTGGACCGGAATCGACGAGCAGGGCCGCGCGCTCGTACATTCGAGTGACGGGATCGTCGCGGTGAGCGCGGGGGATCTGGTTTTGGCGTAAACATTAAGCGTGCAGCGACCGCCTCTATGCAGCGCGCGTTGTGGAGGGCGGGCTTATAGCCCGCCGATTCTGGGTGGGGGGCTGATGTGCGACCTTCCGCCCAAAGAACCGGCGGGCTATAAGCCCGCCCTCCACGGTTCGCGCGACGATGCGAACTACGACTGCCCGACCGCGCCGCAACACTCCCAGCCAACTGTTACCATCACGCGGTGTCCTCCAATCTTCTCGTCATCGATCTCGGCAACACGAATCTCGTCCTCGGCGTTTATCGCGGCGATGAGCTGGTGAGCTCGTGGCGGTTGGCCACGGCGCGCGAGCGGACCGCGGACGAATACGGCATCCTCGCGCGGCAGCTCGTCGGCGATGCGCTGCACTCGTCGCTCGAAGGCGCGATCATCGCTTCCGTCGTTCCGCCGCTGAACGGACCGATGACGCTGATGGTGCAGAAGTACTTCGGCGTCGACCCGCTCTTCGTCGAGCCGGGCGTGAAGACGGGCATCGCGATTCATGTCGACAATCCGCTCGAAGTCGGCGCGGACCGCATCGTCAACTGCGCCGCCGCGCATCACGAATACGGCGGGCCGACGGTCATCGTCGACTTCGGCACGGCCACGACATTCGACGTCGTCACCGCGAACGCGGAGTTCATCGGCGGCGTCATCGCTCCGGGATTGAACATCTCCGCGGAAGCGCTCTTCGCGCGCGCCGCGCGACTGCCGCGCGTCGACATCCGCCGTCCCGATTCCGTCATCGGCACGAACACGGTCGTCAACATGCAGTCCGGCATCTACTTCGGCTACCTCGGGCTCGTCGACGGAATCCTCGCGCGCATCCGCCGCGAAGTGCCCGACCTGCGCCGCGTCGTGGCGACGGGAGGACTGGCGACGCTCTTCGCCGAGGAGAGCGAGCACATCGACGAAGTCGACCCGGAGTTGACGCTGAAAGGCTTGAAGATCATCTACGATCGGAACCGCGCACCCCGGCGATCGCGGAAATGACCAAAGCAACAAGCAGAAACCAGAAACCAGAAACGAAGGCCGTCTTCTGGTTTCTGGTTTCTGCCTTCTGGTTTTCGCCGGCGTTCGCGGGTGGACAGATCACCGCGAAACACGCCGCCCTCTCCACCGCTCACCCACTCGCGACGAAGGCCGGCCTCGCCGTGCTGCAGCGCGGAGGGACGGCCGCCGACGCGGCGGTCGCGGTGGCGTTCGCGCTCAGCGTCGTGCACCCGCAGGCCGGAAACCTCGGCGGCGGCGGATTCGCGCTTTACTACGACGCCTCGACGCGCGCGGTCTGGACGCTCGACTTTCGCGAGACTTCGCCACACGACGCCAAGCGCAACATGTTCGCGAAAGTGCCGGCGCAAGGCGCGCTCGCCGCGGGCGTGCCGGGCACCGTTGCCGGCCTCAACGCGCTGCACGAAAAATTCGGCAAGCGATCGTGGAAGGAACTTCTCGCGCCGGCGATCGCGCTCGCCCGCGAAGGCGAACGCACCGACGCCGAGCTCGCACTCGACATCGAAGCGGCGAAAAAAGAACGCGGACTCGACATCCCGAAAGCACTTCCACCACCCGAGCTCGCGGCGACCCTGCAACGCATCGCCGAACATGGCTCGAAGGATTTCTACGACGGCGAGCTCGCCAAGCGCATCGTCGAAAGCATTCGCGGCGCGGGCGGCATCATCGGCTTCCGCGATCTCCGCGAATACGAGCCCGTGTGGCGCGCGCCGATCAAGCTGCACTACGGCGCTTATGAAATCGTCACCGTTCCTCCTCCCTCGGGCGGAGGTCTCGTGATCGGCGAGGCGCTGAACATCCTCAGCGGCGACGATCTCGCCGCGCGCGGCTTCCAAACGCCGAAGGCGATTCATCTTCTCGTCGAGGCCGAACGGCGCGCGTACATCGATCGCAATCGCTACGTCGCCGATCCCCTCACGACGCGCATTCCGTATCGCGATCTGCTGTCGCAGAAGCGCGCCGAAGCGTGGAGGAAGACGATCGATCCCGCGCGCGCCGTGGCGACGAGCATGCTCGCCGAACCTTCGGAGCTGCGACCCGAAGGCGAGCACACAACACACTTCACGATCGCCGACGCCTCGGGAAACATCGCCGCCTTCACGACGACGCTCGGCGACGACTTCGGCAGCGGCGTGCTGCTTCCCGGACTCGGATTCTTTCTCAACACCGCGATGACCGACTTCACCCCAACCGGAACGAATCAGGTCGATCCGCTCAAGCGCGCGGCGTCGTCGCTCTCGCCCGTGCTCGTGCTGCGCGACGGCAAGCCCTTCCTCGCCTTCGGAACGAGCGGCGGCGCGTCGATTCCGACGACGATGCTGCAGGTGTTTCTCAACATCGTCGTCTACGGCAAGACGCTCGCCCAGGCCGTGGCCACGCCGCGCTGGCATCATCAGGCGATCCCCGATCAGATCGAGTACGAGCACGGCGCGCCGCAAGCGACGATCGACGCGCTCAACGGAATGGGCCACGGCGTCGTCGAGCGCAAATCGATCGGTGACGTCCACGCCATCCTGTTCGAGAATGGCAAGCTCACCGCGGTGGCCGATCCACGACATCTAGGCGCAGCCGGTGGAATGTGATCGCGGCTGGAGGAATGTAAGTGAACCTGAAAACCGAAGCGGCGCGTGCCGCGCTCGCGGAAGTTCGCTCGGGAATGAAGCTCGGTCTCGGCACCGGCTCGACCGCGTCCGAGTTCGTGCGCCTGCTGGGCGAAGCATTGCGCAACGGCACGCTACGCGACATTCGCTGCACCTGCACTTCGGAGAAGACCGAAGCACAGGCGCGCGAAGAATCGATCCCGACGTTTCCCCTCGGCGAGATCGCACCGCTCGATCTCGCCGTCGACGGCACCGACGAGATCGACGCGGATCTACGTCTGATCAAGGGACGCGGCGGCGCGCTCCTGCGCGAAAAGATCGTCGAGCAACAAGCGAAGCGTTTCATCGTCATCGCCGACGACTCCAAAGTCGTCGACCGCCTCGGCGTCGGCGCGCTTCCCGTCGAAGTCACGCCGTTCGCACTCGCGGTTCTCGAACGACGCTTCTCCGAGATGGGACTCGCGCCCACGCTGCGCATGCACGAAGGCGCGCCGCGCATCACCGACGAAGGTCATCGCATCCTCGACATCCGTATCCCCGCGAACACCGACATCGCCGACGTCGTCGCCCGCCTCCGCGAGCACGCCGGCGTCGTCGAAACCGGCTTCTTCCCGAACGAAGCCACCGAAGCGATCATCGCCGGGTCGGACGGAGCGCGGTGGATGAAACGAAACGTCTAAGAAGCGTTTTCACGCGCGGAGAACGCGGAGAGAGAGTTTGCTGTGATCCCCTCTCCGCGTCCTCCGCGTGAACTACCCTTCGATTTTTCGCACGTTCACTTCGAAACGCCACTCGTGCTTCTCGTACCAGAACGAAACCGTCGAGACGAACGGCTTGTCGAGGGGCTTGTTGATCTTCGTTTCGAACAGCGGGTAGAGCCAGGTCGGGTTGCCGTAGTGCCAGACGAGTTCCGCGTGGCCGACCTTCGGTTCGTGCGGATGGCGCACGAAGTTGCGGAGGCCGTCGTAGCGCTTCTCCGCGATCTGTCCGCGGAACACCGGGCCGCGCATGCTCGGTGCCGTGCCGAGGATCGGGAAGCCCTTCTTGGTCGTCTTCGCGATGTAGGTCGCGGAATCGCCGTGGACCTCCGAGGTCAGCGTGACCAGGCCGGCGCGCTCGAGATTGCGGAGCGTCTGCAGCGCCTTCTCGTCGTAATCATCCTTCGGCGCTTGCGGCGTCCACCACACCTTCTGCGGAACATCGCCGTACACCGGCTCGCGCTTGAACAACCAGGCGCCGACGATCTGATTCGCCTTCGTTTCCGTCAGCGGACCGGGGTCCGAGCATGCGCTTGCCAGCACACTTGCCAGCACACTCAACAGCAACAAACCTTGACTCGTTCTTCTCAGCATGTTAACTGCCCGCCCGTTGATTACTCGAATCTTCGACTCTCTCGCCAAGCTCTGCCTCCGGCACAGCAAACAAATCGCCATCGTCGCCTTCGCGGTCGGCGTGATCGCCCTCATCGGGGCCTCGCGCATCCATTTCGACCCCGATCTGCTCAACCTCATCCCGCAGCAGAACCGGGAGGTCAACGAGTTCCGCAAGGTTCTTCGCGACCTCGGCACGCTCGACAACCACGTCGTCGTGCTGGAGTTCCCGAAAGGCACCGACATCAACACCTACGACTCCCTCATCGACGGCGATCGCGCAAGGCTATCAGAAAAACGCGAGCATCGAGGATGTTCAGTACCGCATTCCCAACCCGCTCGACTTCGTGGAGATCATCCTTCCGCGGGCGATGCTCTTCCTCTCGCCGGAGCAACTGCAAGCCGTCGCGCAGAAACTCTCCGACGAAGGGATCCGTCAATCCGTCGAGCGAAACCGCACGCTCCTGCAGACGCCGCAGTCGTTCGCGTTGAAGCAGCTCGTTCAATACGACCCCTTCAACCTCGCACCGATCTTCCTCGAAAAGTTCCAGGCGGCCGGCGGCGGCTTCCACATCGACGCCTCCAGCGGCTACTACCTCTCGTCCGACCACACCATGCTCCTGATTCTCGCGCGGCCGCGCCACCCCGCGCAGGACGTGCCCTTCGCGAAAGGATTACTCGAAGACGGAGCAGCCATCGAAGCGCAGGCGCTCGCCGATTTCCGGAAGAGCAATCCCAACGCCGCCCTGCCGCAGCATCGAGCACACCGGCGGCTATCAGATCGCGGCCGGCGACGCGGACCTCATCCGCGGCGACGTCATCATCAACATCCTCGGCTCTTTCTTCGGCGTTCTCGCGATTGTTCCTCTACGCCTTCCGCCGTCCCGTCGCGATTCTCTACGGCGCGCTGCCGATGGCGACTCGCGCTGCTGATGACCTTCGGCATCGCCGGCACGGTCTACGGCCAGCTCTCGTCCGCGAGCGCGGGATTCGCCGCGCTGCTCGCGGGACTCGGCATCGACTTCATCACCGTCCTCTACGGACGCTACGTCGACGAGCGGAACCGCGGCGCCACGATGTCGCACGGCTTGGTCATCGCCATGCGCTCGTCGCTGCCGGGCATCGCCGTCGCCGCGCTCACCACCGCCGCGACGTTCTACGCCTTCCTCGCCACTGACTTCCGCGGCATGACGCAGCTCGGCTTCCTGACCGGCACCGGCGTCCTCTTCTTCCTGCTCTGCACCGCGCTCGTGCTGCCGGCGCTCATCGTCATCTCCGAGCGTCACGGCGAGAAAAAGGCGCCGAAGCTCTACCTCCACTCCTTCGGCTCCGAGAAGCTCATCGGCGCGTCGCTGCGGAATCCGCGCGCGACGATCTGGATCTGGATCGTCTTCATCGCCTTCTGCGGGATCTTCGCAACGCGCCTGCGCTTCAGCGACAACATCCAGGACCTGCGCGCGAAGGGCAACACCGGCGTCGTCAATCAGGAGAAGGTGACGAAGAAGTTCGGCCAGTCCTTCGAGTTCATGATGTACGTCGATCGAAGGAAAGTCACCGCAGGATGTCATCACGCGCACGCACGCGGCGGCGAATGACATCGCGCCGCTCGTCGCCAACAAGACCATCGCCTCGTCGCAGTCGATCGCCACGTTCATCCCGCCGCCCTCGCAACAGGCCGCGGTCATGCGCGAGCTCGCGGCCGGCAGCGCCGATCGCTTCAACTTCGCGCGCATCGACAAGACCTTCCGCGCGGCGCTGGCGCGAGAGCGGCTTCCGCCCCGATGCCTACGACGACTACATGACGCTCTTCGCGCAGACGCTTGCGCCGAAGGAACAGATCAGCCTCGACACGCTGCAGGATCCGCAACTGCTGGCGCTGACCTCGCGCTTCGTGAAGAAAACGAAAGACGGTTGGATGTCGGTGACCTACCTCTATCCGACCGGCGGCAAGTGGCCGCGCGAAGTGCCGCACGTCGCTGCTGGCGCTCAGCGACAGGCATCCGGCGGAATCCTCACCGGCATCAACCTCGTCAGCGGCACGCTGCGCCGCATCGTGCAAGCCGACGCCGTGCGCTCGACGATCATCGGCCTCATCGCGGTCGTCGCTCATCATGCTCATCTCGCTTCCGGCGCATCGGCCCGGCCTTCCTCACGTTCGTGCCGTTCCTCGCCGGCGCGGTGGCGATGCTCGGGCTGATGGCGATGTTCGGGCTGCGAGTTCAACTTCATGAACATCTTCGTCGGCCTGATGATCATCGGCTGCGGCACCGACTACGCCGTCTACATGCTGCAGCGCTACCGGGAAGATCCGAGCGAGTTCGCGACGAACGGCGCACGGAGACGGGCAAGGCGATGGTCATGGCCGCGCTCACGACGATCGTCGGTTACGGATCGTTTGCGCTCTCCCACTATCCCGGCCTGCGGTCGATTGGATATGCTTCGTTCTTCGGGATCGTCTTCAGCGGACTGGCCGCCATCACGCTGCTGCCCGCGATCCTCACATGGTGGAACGGGAGACAAGTGAAATGAATGACGAAGACGATGACCATCCCCGCGGTCGTGATCGAGCGTCTGGTGCGCGGCACGCGCCGCGGCCGACGTCATGCTCGTCATCGGAGCGAGCTGCCTTGATCGCAATCGCGGCGCAGGTGGCGATTCCGCTTCCGTTCACTCCCGTGCCGCTGACCCTCCAGCCGCTCGCGGTCATTCTCATCGGCGTCACCCTCGGCTCGACGCGCGGCGCGGCCGCGGCGATGCTCTATCTCCTCGAAGGCTTCGGCGGACTTCCCGTGTTCGCGCAGGGACACTCCGGCCTCTTCGCGCTGCTCGGACCGACCGCCGGCTTCCTCTACTCGTATCCGTTCGCCGCGTGGCTCGCCGGCTTCGTTTCGGAACGCGGCTGGGGCAACTCGATCCTGCGCGCCATCACCGGCATGCTCCTCGCCCTCGGCGTCATCTACCTCGGCGGCTGGTCCTGGTTCGCCGCGATCTTCGACAAGCGCACGGCGTTCGCGGCAACCGTCGCCCCGTTCGTCCTCGCCGACATCGTGAAGGTCGCCCTCGGCGCGGCGCTGCTGCCGAAAGCGCAGAAGCTCATCGCACGGGTTTAGCAATACGACGGCGGCGAGACGCCGCCGTCCCAGCCGCCGAGACGGCGGCGGTCCACTCGGCGCCGCAAGCGGCGCCTCGTAGACTGTGGACCGCCGGCGTCCTCGCCGGCTGGCAGAGCGCCGTCTCGGCGCTCTGTGTGATTGTCCTACACCGGCACGTGCTCGTGCGTGGGCGCGGGCTCCGGTTCCGGCAGCGGATGCGATTCGCGACCGGAGCGTTCCGTCGTCTTCTGTTCCGCCGCGTCGCGTGACGAGCAGCGCGATCTGGAGCACATCCTCGACGTGCTCGACGAAGTGGAACGTCATGTCGCGTTTGATCGGCTCCGGCACGTCGACGAGATCGCGCTCGTTGAGCTTCGGCAGAATCACCGTGTTCGATCTTCGCGGCGCGCGCGGCGAGGACCTTCTCCTTCACGCCGCCGATCGGCAGCACGTCGCCGCGCAGCGTCACCTCGCCCGTCATCGCCACATTGCGGCGCACCGGACGGCCGGTGAGTACGGAGATGATCGCCGTCGTGATCGTGATGCCTGCCGACGGGCCATCCTTCGGAATCGCGCCCGCGGGCACGTGGATGTGAATGTCGTGCGTCTCGAAGTAGTCGGGCGGAATGCCCGTTCTCGTCGGCATGCGCGCGTGCATACGTCAGCGCGGCCTGCGCCGACTCCTTCATCACTTCGCCGAGCTGGCCGGTCAGTGAGAGCTTGCCCTTGCCGCGCACGGCCGTGACTTCGATGAAGAGGATGTCGCCGCCGACCGCGGTCCAGGCCAGTCCCGTCGCCACGCCAACCTGATCGCGCTCGAGCAACTCCTCGGCGAAATGCTTCATCGGCCCGAGGTACTTGTCGACGTTGCGCGTCGGTGATGCGGTACTGCTGCTCGGTTTTTCCTTCTGCGACCTGCACGGCGATCTTGCGGCAGATCGTGCCGATCTCGCGCTCCATGTTGCGCAGGCCCGCTTCCTTCGTGTAGCCGGTGATCACGCGCATGATCGCCGTTGTCGGTCCAGACCACCGGGGATTTCCTTGATGCCGTTCTCTTCCATCTGCTTCGGGATGATGTGCTGCTTGGCGATCATCAGCTTCTCTTCGTCCGTGTAGCCGGAGAGGCGGATGACTTCCATGCGATCGAGGAACGCCGGCTGGATCGTGTCGAGCACGTTCGCCGTGACGATGAACATCACGTTCGAGAGGTCGTACGGCACGCCGAGGTAGTGATCGCGGAACGAGATAGTTCTGCTCCGGATCGAGCACCTCGAGCAGCGCGGACGACGGATCGCCGCGATAGTCGGCGCCGATCTTGTCGACCTCGTCGAGCATGAACACCGGATTCGACGTCTGCGCCTGATTGATGCCCTGGATGATGCGGCCCGGAAGCGCGCCGACGTACGTCCGGCGATGGCCGCGGATCTCCGCCTCATCGCGCACGCCGCCGAGGGAGATGCGCACGAACTTGCGATCGAGCGCCCGAGCGATGGAACGGCCGAGCGACGTCTTGCCGACGCCGGGAGGCCCGACGAAACAGAGGATCGGACCCTTCATCTTCTGTGCCGCGCAGCTTGCGCACCGCGAGGTATTCGAGGATGCGCTCCTTGATCTTCTCGAGGTCGTAGTGATCCTCGTCGAGCACGCCGCGCGCGCGGCTGAGATCGTGATTGTCGGCGGACATCACGCCCCACGGCAGTCCGGTCATCCAGTCGAGATACGTGCGGATGATCGACGTCTCCGCGGAGTCGGGATGCGAGCGCTCGAGGCGCTTGATCTGCTTCTCGACTTCTTCCTTCGCTTCCTGCGGCGATCGGCCTTCTCTTCGATCTTCTTCCGGTAGTTCTCGACTTCCTCGGCGATCTCTTCGCCTTCGCCGAGCTCGGATTGAATCGCCTTGAGCTGCTGGCGCAGGAAGTACTCGCGCTGCGACTTGTTCATCTCGCCCTGCGCCGCCGACGAGATCTCCTGCTGCATCGTCAGGAGGTTGATCTCGCGCGTGAGCAGCTCGTTGACTTTCTTGAGTCGCTCGACGGGATCGATCGTTTCGAGAATGCCCTGCGCTTCTTCCAGCTTGAGATCGAGATTCGACGCCGCGAGATCGGTGAGACGCGCCGGGTCGTCGAGGTTCGCGGCGATGACCATGACCTCGGGCGAGATGTTCTTGCCCAGCGAGACGGCGCGATCGAGGTTCTGCTTCACGGCGCGGATCAGCGCTTCGACTTCGAGGCCTTTGTCTTTGGTCACCGGCTCTTCGATGCGCGTGATCTTGGCTTTGAAGAACGGCGCGGTCTGGATGAAGTAATCGATGCGCGCGCGCGACAGCCCCTGCACGAGGATGCGGATGCGGCCATCGGGCAGCTTCAGCATCCGCATGATGATGGCCACGGTTCCCGTACGCGATAGAGATCTTCCTCGCCCGGATCCTCGTTCTGAAAGTCCTTCTGCGCCGTCAGCATGATCACGCGGTTCTCGGCTAGCGCCTGATCGACGGCGTTGATCGACTTCTCGCGCGACACCGACAGCGGCACGATGATGAATGGAAAGATCACCAGGTCCTTGAGCGGCAGCACCGGCAGGACATCCGGAATCTTGATGGCTTCTTCTTTCGCGGTTTCGTTCGCGTCAGTCATGTCTCATTCTCCGCCGGGAGGCGTGCTGTTCGGTGCAATGCCCATTCCCGCGACTACCCGATCGCAGATCGCAGATCGCGGATCGCAGGACGTCGTTGGTTTCGCTCCTGCGATCTGCGAACTGCGTTCTGCGCTCTCATCTCAATCGGTGCAACTCTTTCACAAAAGCATCCACGTCTTCGAATCGCCGGTAGACCGAGGCAAAGCGGACGTACGCGACCGGATCGAGATCGCGCAGGCGATCCATCACCATCGTGCCGAGCGCCTGCGACGAGATCTCGCGCTCGGTCGAATCCGACATCGCCGACTCGATCGCATCGGCCACGCGCTCCAGCTCCGCCTGCGGCACCGGCCGCTTCCGGCACGCGATCTGCAGCCCGCGCATCAACTTCACGCGGTCGTACGGCTCGCGCCGTTGATCGCGCTTCACCACCTGAAACGTCGGCAGCTCGATCTTCTCGTAGCTCGTGAAACGGCGCTCGCACTGAGCACACTCGCGGCGACGCCGGATGACGTCTCCCTCGCGGCCCTCGCGCGAGTCCACCACGCGATCTTCGAGATTCCCGCAGAACGGGCATCGCATAGGGGGCCGTATATCACACCGACCAGATCGCAGTTTGCAGATCGCAGATCGCAGGAGACCCCGCCCAACCACCGAGATGCGTTGCCGCTGTACTCGATCGGGTGGTGGCCTGCGATCCGCGATCTACTCTTTCTGCGTCACATCCCGCCAGTGCAGCCCTTCCTTCGCGAAGAGCAGCAGGCCCGTGATCAGCACCGGCAGCGTGCCGATGAGGTGAAAGATCACGGCCACGGCGACGGAGGAGTTGATGTCGAAGCGGTAGAAGCGCGTCAGGACAAGCTGACAGGCTTTGTGAAAGCCGCCGATGCCGCCGGGGGTCGGAATCGCCAGGCCGATCGTCGTGACGCCGGTGACGAAGAAGCTGGCGTCGAACGGCAGCGGATGATGCACCGCGCGCGTCGCCAGCCAGAACTGCGAGTTCAGGCAGAGCCAGATCCCCACCGTGCAGAGCACGACGCGCGCGAAGGCCGCGCGATGACGCGTGAGCTCGAGCGCGTCGGTGAAGGAATCGAAGAAATTCATCCACGGCTCGCGGAAGCGTTGCGGCAGGATGCGTCCGAGCGTTTCGTGCATTCGCCGGATCGTGGGGCGGAAGAAGTAGAGCCCGAACACGAAGAAGATCATCATCGCCAGCGCGATCGCCGCGGCCACGGCGCCGGCGCGAACGATGTAGAACCACGCGGCGATGTCGGGATCGTGCGAGAACTCGTTCCAGCGACGAAACGCGAAAATCACGAAGAAGGTCAGGATGCTCGTGAGGTCGAGCATCCGCTCGATGAGCATCGTGCCGAGGGCGCCGGAGAAACGGTGCGACGTCCGGCGGGAGAGTAGAACCGGACGCGCTACGTCCGACGCGCGGATCGGCAGAATGATCGAGAACATGTAGCCGACCGCATTCGCGAAAAACGTCGCATAGAACGGCGGAGGATCGTCCGGATCGAGAATCGTGCGCCAGCGGATCGTGCGCAGCATCAGCGCGCAGTAGTTCATGAAGAACCCCGCCAGCACCCAACGCACCGACGTCGCCCGCAGAATCGCCCCCACCTGACTCAGGTTCGCGTTCTTCAGAAAAAGCCAGAGGAAGAGGACGGTCAGGGCGATGACGCCGGCGATCTGTAGTATTCGCTTCAAACGAGGCGCATAGTCTCATAGGCTCATGGGTTCAGAGGCTCACAGGCTCACAGCGACCAACGTCTCGGCCCCTGATCCTTTGCGCCTCTGAGCCCGTGAGCCTCTAAGCCCGGCATCTCGATCATGCTCAAAATCCACACGAACTCCCTCTTCTACAAACACGACACCGGGATCGATCACCCAGAGCGCGCGGCGCGGATCGACGCGGCGATCGAAGGCGTGTCGCGCGCCGGCGATGCGCAGCATCTCGTCCGCGATGCCGCTGCGCATCCCGACACGGACCGGATCATTCACAAGGTCCACTCCGCCGAGTACGAGCGCGACCTCGAGCTCGCTGTTAGATCCGGCTCGCGCTTCTTTCACTCGATCGACAATCCCATCTCCTCGGCCAGTTTCGCCGCCGCGCGCGCCGCCGTGGCAACGTCCCTCGCGGCAGCGAACGAGATCTGGGAGACCAACGCCGCCAAACGCGCGTTCGTCGTCGCGAGGCCGCCCGGCCATCACGCCGAGCGCGTCGAAGCGATGGGCTTCTGCTTCTTCAACACCATCGTTTGCGTCGCCGAGTGGCTGCGCGAACGTCCCGGAATCGATCGCGTCTTCATCTTCGACTTCGACGTCCATCACGGCAACGGCACACAGCATCTCTTCGAAACGCGCGAAGACGTCTACTACGCATCGATTCATCGCTACCCGTTCTATCCCGGCACTGGCGCGGCCGACGAGATCGGCGAAGGAGCGGGCCGCGGCTTCACGAAGAACATCCCGCTGCGAGGCGGCGAAGGCGACGCCGCGTTTCTGCGCGCGACCGAGGACGACATCGTGCGCATCATCGACGACTACCAGCCGCATGCAATCCTGCTCTCCTCCGGGTTCGACGCCCACCGCCGCGATCCCCTCGGTGGTATGAACGTGACCGAACAGGCCTACGGCGAGCTGACGCGCAGAATCGTCGAATGCGCCGACCGCTGGTGCGAAGGCCGTCTCTTCTCGCTGCTCGAAGGCGGCTACGATCTCGAAGGACTGGCGGCCAGCGTCGCCAGTCATCTGGAGGCAATGCATGAGTGACTACGGGCAGCCCGTACAAAAGAAATCCAGTCCCTGGATGTGGCTCGGCATCGGCTGCGGCGTCCTCGCCCTCGGCCTCGCCGCGTTCGTCGCCTTCATCGTCATCGTCGTCTTCGGCTCGATGCGCCGCGCCGCTCCGTATCAGGAACCGCTGGCCCTCGCCCAAAGCGATTCCCGCGTGATCGAAGCCCTCGGCAGTCCCATCCGCCCCGGCTATTTCTTCAGCGGCTCCATCAACACCAAAAACCGCGACGGCGACGCCAACCTCTCCATCCCCATCCGCGGCCCCAAAGGCGGCGGCATCCTCGAAGTCCGCGCGACGAAGACCGCCGGGAAGTGGACGTATCAGGTGATGAAGGTGGAGGCGAAGGGGGAGACGTACGATTTGCTGAAGTGAGCGACGGTTTCACGCGGAGACGCGGAGAACGCGGAGAAAGTTCTCGGCGTCTCCGCGTCAAATCCGCGGGCAGCCGCGGAACGCACAACACTTGTCATCCCGAGCGTAGCGAGGGACCTGGGGGCCGGGCGGCACGATGCTCGAGTTACGCGCCGCCCCTCCGCTCAGGTGTGCGCAAGTTAACTGAGCAAGTATGCGCCAAGCCGCGGCGACATGTACTCGCGCGGCGCTATGACTTGCTCGATGATGTTGGACAGCCGAACGATGAAGGTCAGCACATGCTCATAGCCTTCAGTTTTCGCAAGGACTTCAACCTCATTGTTACCGATGCGGCTCGCAGTAAACGAGTTGACAGAACAGACCGCGAGCAGGTCTGGCATGGCGTCGAACCAGCGCTGGACGCTTGCCGGCGCGATGGCACTGTCGTATGACAACATGATGTGGGGAAGGATAAACCGGTCGCCTGTGTCCTTCCGCGTAACGGACGTTAAGGGGCCGATGAACCCTGTATGGTGCATCGCGCTGAGAGCCTCACGTTGGCGCACGGCCTGTTCTATATCACCCATCACGAGCTGCGACTTGATCTCCGCCACAAGAACTGCGGCGTCAACTGGAACAACCGCAACGTCTGTCGGCAGAAGCAGCGGCGGGAGGCTCGTGCGGTCATACACGACAAAATCAAGCTGCGGGGAGAGTGTGCCAAGGGGATCAGTGATAAATCCCGCAGTTATGGCGAATCGCTGCGGCACGAGATCCGCCAGGAACTGTCGCAGGTGCGCCTCGCGAAGGGCACCGACTGTTGCCCCATGAGGAACAGCTCCCGCGCTTCGCAGGTTTTCTGCGAGAACGCGCACGCGAGAAACAACGAATTCGCGAAGTAGATTCATCACGCAGCAGCCGCGATTACTCGGTTGCCTTCTGAATCGTATCCTGACCTCCAGGGTGCCGTGAAGACGTTGCGTCTCGCCGAGAGTTTGGATTCGTCCGGCTAACGTTCTTTCGCTAAGTTGCGCGGGCGGGTCGCGTGCCGAAGTCGCGCGGCACCCGCGACTAGACAGTTCGGAAGGAGTGAACTGCGGCCGCTATGACGCCGTGACATCGGCATGAGACGAGGTGGAATGGGGGCGGGCCGTGCCAGCTTGAGCGAAGTAAACACGGCCCGTCTCCTATCGCGACGCGGAACTTTGCATGATCGGCTCAGGTACAACCGGCTCTAATGTCACGACTCCGTGAGGGTTCTTGCGCTCACGTTCGCGAAGATACTCGAAGAATGTGTGCACATCCTCACCACAGTCATGAACGATTTCGGCTCGGGCCAAGCGTGTTTCTTCGACAATCGGATCATTATGCATAGCGATTCCCCAGAAGTTCTTCCGGTGTACAAATCACAGGCAGCTCATAGCCACCACGGCGGCATGTCTTTGCCACTGTTCTCAGGACATTCGCATTCGCGATGTGCTTGCAGTTCTACGTGAGCAGGAACTGCATCCCATGAACTGTCGCGAGCGCGATGTGCGCCATGTCGGCGAGCGCTTTCGCCGGCAGGCCGGTTTCCCGCAGCAATATGGGCACGAGCTGCTCCGCCACGTCGCTTGCCGCCAGTTGCTTTGTTTCCAGCAGTATTTCGAGCCGTGCTCGCGCTGCTTCCGGGTCTCCCTTCTCCGACTCTGCGAATACTATCTCTGACGAATACAGTTCATAGTCTCGACGCTCGCTTGCCCACCAGTCACGCGTAAGCTGCTGATGCGCAAGAACAACGACGTCGCGGGCAGGCCGCGCTGTGAGGTAGCTGATCACGCTGGTTTCGAGATACACCTTCGGTGCCACGGCTCCAAGCTACCGCAACGCGCGGCTAATTCAAAGCACGCAGCGAGTTCTATTCGCCCAGCGCCCGTCGTCCGTCAGAAATCGACGGGCGCGGCTCCGAGATACCGTCGCCATGACGCCACGACCTTAGGAATGCACGACGGCGGAGAGAGTGGCGGCCCGAAGCCGAGCTGCGCCACCTTCAGCGGTCAAGTTATTAGGCCGCCTCGTGACCTGAAACTAATCCGTCCGTTTGCGGTGGAAAACCACATGCTCCGCACTCAAAGCGAACGACTCCTGTGACTTCATCGCGCCGATACTCTTTTAGGCGATCACTCCCACCGGCATAGCTCGCGCCAAGCGACGTTGACAGAAACCTTTACGCAATCCTCACCTCGACGCCCGCTTCGAATCCAGAATCTCCCGATACAACCCTTCCAGCTTCGTAATCCGCAACTCCTTCGAATACCCGCCCACCACCCACGCCCGCGCGGCCTGTCCCACCGCGGACGCGCGGGATGGGTTCTCGATCACGTCGAGCAGCGCGCCGGTGAGGGCGGCGCGATTGCGCATGGGGATGAGCCAGCCGACGTCGGGCGATGTCACGAGCTCGCGGTTGCCGCCGGCGTCGGTGGCGATGACGGGTTTGGCCATGGCCATCGCTTCGCGGATGGTGCCGGTGATGCCGGTGCCGGCCCAGGAGGCGTCGACGACGAGGTCGCACGATGCGAAGACGTTGGGCATGTCGGTGCGGTATTCGATGGCGCTCACGTGATCGACGATACCGGCCGCTCGCGCATAGGACATTACTTCTTCTTTTTCGTTTTCGCCGCGGCAGCCGATGAGGAGGAGATGGACGCGCGGATGGCGCGGCGCGATGTCGGAGACGGAATCGATCAGTTCCTTCCAGCCCTTCCAGTCGCGCACGCCGACCTGGGCGATGACGAAGCGATCGTCCGCAATCGACTTCTCGCGGCGGAACGCGCACGCATCCCAACGCGCGGGATCGAAGAGCGTCACGTCCGTGCCGGCGTAGACGACCTGCACTTTTTCCGGCGGCAGCTTGCCGCTGGTGACGATGACGTCCTTGATCTGTTGGCAGACCGTGACGACGCGATCGACGCGATGCGTGCGGTATTTGCCGCGATTCCAGAGATCGAGAGGAAAGGACACGCCGCGATTGACGACGAACGCGCCGACCGGCTCGCGCCATATCGCCGCCAGTGCCAGGGCGTGTGCGATTCCCTTGTGTACGTGAATCACATCCGGCCGCTCCTCGCGCAAGAGACGCCGCAGCCCGCGGATCGTCGGGAAATCGAACTGCTGGCGGAACGGGAAGCCGTGAAAGCGAACGCCCGCTTCCTCGGCCTTCGCCGCGAGCACCGGATCCGGCCGGCTGAGGATCGTCACCTCATGCCCGCGCTCGCGCAGGCCCGACGCGGCCTGAAACATCTGGTGCACGGAGCCGGTGTTGAATTGGTTGAATTCGAGGATCTGGAAAATCTTCATCGTCTTCGCGCGAATCTAGCAGTTCTCGGTTGTCGGTTGTCAGTTGTCCGTGCGACGGCCGCGACCTCGATGAGCACCGACAACTGACAACCGATTACTAACACTGATATCGTTCCGTCATGCGCGCCGCCGCTCTTGCCCTCTCGTTGTCCCTGCTCGCTGCCTGCATGAATGGCCAGTCGCACGAGCATGAGCATGGAACCCCCGCCGCAACGAGTGCTGCAACGAATGCTGCGACGAGCACCGCGACCGCGAAGAGCATCGCCGCTCCGGTCGTGAAGTTCCCTTCAGCCCTCGGCGGCGAGGCAAGCGGATATCTCGCGCTCCCCGCCGGCCAAGGGAAAAAGCCGGCGATCATCGTCATTCAGGAATGGTGGGGGCTCAACGACTGGGTGCGCGAACAGACCGATCGCTTCGCGAAGCAGGGATACGTCGCACTGGCCGTCGATCTCTATCGCGGCAGAACGGCGACCACTCCCGATGAAGCGCACGAGCTGATGCGCGCGTTGCCGGAAGATCGCGCGGCCGCGGATCTGAAAGCGGCGTTCGACTATCTCGCTTCCCGTCCTGACGTCGATGCCTCGCACATCGGCGCCATCGGCTGGTGCATGGGCGGCGGCTACTCGCTCGCTCTGGCGACGATCGAGCCGCGGCTCGCCGCGGACGTGATCAACTACGGCCGCCTCGTGACCGATCCCGCGACCATCGCCAAGATTCACGCTCCGATCCTCGGCAGCTTCGGCGCGCAGGACCGCGGGATTCCGGCCGAAGACATCAAAGCCTTCGAAGCCGCGTTGAAGAAAGCGCGCAAGGAAGCGGACATCAAGATCTACGACGACGCCGGTCATGGCTTCATGAACCCGAACAACAAAGAAGGCTACCGCGACGCGTCGACCGCGGACGCGTGGAAACGGATCGATCGTTTCTTCGCGGCAAAGCTGCGTGCTAACATCCCAAACTCCTGATTTCACACGACATCGCTAACAATCATCGGTTTGAAAACGAGGGGCGGAGGAGGACTTGCCGAACGAGAAGCAGGCGCCGAAAGAACTGAAGGTTACGGACAAACGCATCTTCACGGCTGAAGGCGACATCCGCGACGAGTTCAAGAACGACATCACTCCGGCCGATCCGATGGCCGCTCCTCCACCATCCGCACCGCAGCCTTCCGCACCCGCGGCTCCCGAGGCGGCGCAGACGGAACGACCAGGGACGGACCGGCGGCAGGAACAGCGTCCGCATTCGGGCGAAGAGCGCCGCCGTACGCTCGCCGACAAGGCCGAGAATCCGGGAACGCCATTCTCGAACTTCATCGAGCCTCTCATCGCGCAGTCCTATATGTCCCTCGGTCTCTTGCGCAATCCGTATCAACCCGAAACGAAGATCGACGCGAACGCGGCACGGCAGATGATCGAGATCCTCACGCTTCTGAAAGCGAAAACGCAGGGCAATCTCGAGCCCGACGAGGAAGACTTTCTCGACACACACCTCGGCGAGCTGAAGCTCGCGTTCGTCCAGCGCACGAAGAGCATCTGATGATCCGCCGCCTCGCAGTCGTCGCGCTCGCAGTCGCCGCATGGATGGGCGCGGCACGCGTGCAGGCGCAGCAGACCTCCCCGCGCGACCTCTGGCCTCAGGCGGCGACCGCGGCGCGTGAAAACGATTTCGACGGCGCCGACAAGCGACTCGGCGAGCTCCTGGCAATCGAGAAAACGCACGGCATCGACTCCTTTCCGTTCTACGCCTCCTCTGCGGCCGGCATGGCCAGCGAAGCAGGAGCGCAGAATCCCGAGCTCACGAACTGGGCGGTGAAAGCCGCCGGCGCGCTCGATCCGAAATCGCCCGCCGTCGCCTTCAGTGAAGCCGACCGCGCGCGCCGCAAAGGCGACCTCCCTTCCGCGCTGAAGCTGGCGACGCAGGGATTCGCGCGCGTCTTTCGCAACTACAGAACGAACCTTCTCGGGCGCGCCGATTTCCTCGTCGTCGCCTCTCTGGCCATCGTCGTCACCGCGATCCTCTTCGCGCTCGTGCTCTTCATCCGCTACGGGCGCTCGATGTCGCACGACTTCCGCGAGATGCTCAGCAAGCGGACCAGCGGCGGCTCGGTCTCGGTGCTCGCCTTCGCGCTGCTGTTTCTGCCGCTCTTCCTCTGGCTCGGTCCGATGTGGTTGCTCTTCTACTGGTTTGCGATCTGCTTCGGCTACGCCGGCCCCGGCGAGCGAATCGCCACCGTCGTGCTGCTCATCCTCGTCGCGCTCGTGCCGATCACGGTCGAGTGGACTGCCGATCGCGTCGCCGGCGTCGACAGCCCGGTCGTGATGGCCGCGGTCTCGAGCAGCACGCAGACCTATGAGCCGGAAGCGTTGCGCCGCCTGCAGGAACTGCTCGTGTTCGCTCCCGATCAACCGGCGCTTCAGGTGTTGGCCGGCAATCTGCTGCAGTACGAGGGCGCGGAAGATCAGGCCGAGAACTACTACAGCCGCGCCATTCAGCTGAATCCTTCCTACGCCGGCGCGCAGGTGAACCTCGGCAATCTCCTCTTTCTGAAGAACGAATTTCCGGCCGCGATCAACGCCTACGAAAAAGCGGAGAAGGCCGATCCGAATCTCGCCATCGCTTTTTACAACCACTCCGTCGCCGCCAGTGAGATCTACAAGTACGACCTCCAGGGACAGATGCTGGATCGCGCGCGCAAGGCGGACAAGGCATTCGTCGAGCAACTGACGGGGAACCAGCCGCCGCGCAAGATCGTCATGTACAGCCCATCGATCGCCGAGGCCTGGAAGGTGCGGAACATCGTCGCCAGGAACCCGTCGGTGCGCGCGTTGTTCGGAAACTACTCCACCTTCAATCTCGCCAGCAGCGCGCTGAACCCGCTCACGCTCGGCGCGCTGATCTCGCTGCTCCTCGCGGTCGTGGTCTGGCTCGTGCGGCGCGGAACGGGATTCGCCAACTCCTGCATCAAGTGCGGGCGGACGTTTTGCCATCGCTGCAAATCGGCTCGCGAGAGCTCGACGTATTGCACGCAGTGCATCCACATCTACCTCAAGCGCGACGGCGTCTCCATCGACACCAAGCGCAAGAAGCTCGAGGAAGTCACCGACTACCAGGGCGCGGTGCAGATCCGCAATCGCCTCTTCGCCACGTTCCTCCCCGGCTCCGCGCAATTGCTGGAAGGACGCCTCATCACCGGCGCGATCGGCGTCTTCTTCTTCGCGCTCTTCGTCGCCATCGCCATCTTCGTCGGACGCCTGGCGCCGGCGCTCGGACCGGCCGCCGACGTCGCGCAGTTCATGGTTCGCATCGGAGCCATCGTGATCGCGCTCGTCCTCTGGCTCGTGCTGACGCTTCCCGTTTACCGCAGGAGGGCGGTCGTCTGACGCCATGGCACTCGAAGGCACACTGAGAGACTTCAGTCTCGCCGACATCCTGCAGCTCATCGGGCTGCAGCGGAAGACCGGTGTGCTCACGCTCCGCGGCAAGGACGACACGGTGACGGTGACGTTCCTCGACGGAAAAGTCGTCGGCGCCGACTCGCTGAATCGCCGCCTCGAAAACCGCCTCGGCACGGTGCTGATGCGCACCGGCTTCCTCACGCAGGATCAGCTCAATCGCGCGCTGGAGATCCAGAAAGAGACGCTCCAGCGCCTCGGCTTCATCCTCACGCACTACGGCATCATCTCCGCCGACTCGCTGCGCGAAGCGATTCAGCTGCAGATCATGCAGGTCGTCTATCGCCTCTTCCGCTGGAAGGACGGCGACTACCACTTCTCGCAGGAGACGACCATCGAGTACGACCGCGACAACGTCACGCCGATCAGCGCCGAATCGATCCTGATGGAAGGCGCGCGGATGATCGACGAATGGCCGATCATCGAGAAGCGCGTCCGCTCCTACGACATGGTCTTCCGCAAGAAGCTGACCGACCAGGAGATCGTGGTCGTCGGCGCGGAAGAAGCGGACGAGATCGACTTCGACGGCGACGCCGTGAAGCGCCGCCGCGGCGGCTTCGGCGACAAGATCCGCATCTCGCAGACGAGAAATGGATCTACGACATGGTCGACGGCACGATGACCGTCGGCGACATCGTCGAGGCTTCACGCTTCTCCGAATTCGACACGAACAAAGGCCTCTACGAACTGCTCACACGAGATCTGATCGAAGAAGTCCGCGGTGCCAGCGCCGCGGCGGTACTCGCGCAGTCGACACCGCTCGACGAAACCGAAGTCGCGGAAACGCCCGTTCCGCTCCCGCTCGTCCTCATCCTCGTCGTAATCGCCATCGCATCGCTCGTGACGTCGGTGAAGAATCCGCTGAACAGCCTGCATTCGTTCCGCGGCGGATCGTCAGCGGTGACCTCGACGCGCAAAGCCATCTCGCTCCAGCGCATCGAAACGATCGGCCAGGCGCTCGAAAAATACAGCGCCGTCCACGGCCGCCTACCGGGCGACCTTACCGACCTGACGCCGCACTTCATTTCGCCATCACTGCTCCGCGACCCCTGGGGCAACGCGTACAAGTACCTCCAGCCCGGCAACCGCTACCTCGTCATCGGCTTCTCCCCCGACGGCAAACCCGACACGGATCTGTTCCTCTCCCGAGCCGTCGGCGGCCCCGCGACCAGCGCGCCATCGACGATCGAGCGCGGAGGGATCACGTTGGTGGAGTGAGCGACCGCGTTTCTGTGTGGCGACGGCCGCCTCGGCCGTCCTCTCGCGCAGACGACACGTCCGCGTGCCTCTGTCGCGATCGCCCAGAGCCTTCGTATCCGCGCCCGTCTCGTCGCAGGCGCGCGCTGCCGGCCGAGGGCGGCCAGCACCACACAGAGGCCCGCCACCCTTGAATGACCTTATTCGTTCGCCGTTTGCGGCACCACGATCCTCAACCTCTCCCCTGCAATCCCGAACGACACCGGCGTTCTCGTGAGCGGCTCGCCGTCGGCGTAGACCGCCATCGCCTGCTCGCTCTCGAAGCGGAACTCGCGGCCGCGGATCATTTCGACGAAGGAGCTCTTCACGTGCGCGCCGGTGTAGGCCTTCGGTAGCGTCTTGAGCAACTGGCCGCGTGTCGTCTCGTGAACGATGCAGAGGTCGAGCAATCCGTCGTCGACGATCGCGTCGGGGGTGATGCGGATGCCGCCGCCGTATTGCCGGGTGTTGCCGATTGCGGCGAACATGATCTGCGCATCGCGCGTGCCGGTCTCCGACTGAATGCGCACGGGACGCGGCGTGAACTTCGGCAGCACGCGGAAGATCGCGTAGAGATAGACCGCCGATCCGCGCAGGAACTTCACGTCGCGATTCGCGTACTCGGCAACCTCGGAATCGAAACCGAGCCCGGCCACGCCGAGGTAGCGGAGATTGTTGGCCAGCGCCACGTCGACCTCGCGGATGCGGCCGTCGAGCACGACGTCGCACGCGCCGCGGATGTTGCGCGGAATGCCCATCACCCGCGCGAAATCGTCGCCGGAGCCCGTGGGGATCAGCGCCAGCGTCCCCTTCGCCAGATCGAAGTCGCGCAGCGCGAGGTTCAGCGTGCCGTCGCCGCCACAGACGACGACGCGATCGTAGCCGGCGCGCGAGCTCTCCGCGGCGATGCGCACCAGATCGTCCGGCCCCGTGCTCGGCTCGCAATCGGCCCGCGCTCCGCGCGAACGGAGATATTCTTCGACCTCGCGAACGTGACGTCGCGCGCGTCCGCGCCCCGCGGTCGGGTTGTAAATGACTTTGAGATGTTGCACGAGTTTGGAAGGGAAGGTTATCAGTTGTCGGTTCTCGGTGGTCGGTTGTCCGGGCCGTACGTTCGACCGAGATTCCCCTGACAACTGACAACCGAGAACCGACAACAACATGTCCAAATCCATTCGCACCTTCTTCGCGCTTCTCATCGTCACCATCGGCTGCGGCCGTCCGGCCGCGGAGTCCCAGCCGGCGCAGACGCGACAGCCGGCGGTCGCCACGAACACGATTCCGGCGACGGTCAGCGCATCGCGGCGCACGCCGATCGTCGTCGTTGCGCACAACGTCCTGCCGTCGGTCGTGAACATCCAGACCGAGGCCACGATCCGGCGGCGCGCCGCCGACCCGTTCTCCGATCCCTTCGGATTCTTCGGAGGCACCGAGCGCTCCTACACCTCGCAATCGCTCGGCTCGGGATTCGTCTGGTCGAACGACGGCATCATCGTCACGAACAATCACGTCGTCGAAGGCGCGTCGCGCATCACCGTCAACTTCAACGACGGCACGCAAGTCCCGGCCAAGCTCCTCGGCGTCGATCCTGATTCCGACCTCGCGGTGCTGCGCGTCGAAGGAAAGAACTACACCGCCGCGCCGGTCGGATCGTCCGGCGATCTGATGATCGGCGAGACCGTCGTCGCCGTCGGCAATCCGTTCGGCCTCAGCGGCACCGTGACGACCGGCGTCGTCTCGGCCCTCGGGCGTTCCGTTCCTTCGCAGGAGCAAGGTCGCACGTTCACCGATTTCATCCAGACCGACGCGTCGATCAACCCCGGCAACTCCGGCGGGCCGCTGCTCAACATCGAAGGAAAAGTCATCGGCATCAACGTCGCCATCTACGCGCAGGCGCAGGGCATCGGCTTCGCGATTCCTGTCGATCGCGCGCGCAAAGTCATTCAGGACCTGCTGCGCTTCGGCGAGGTCCACGCTGCCTGGATCGGCGCCGTCACCGCGACGTTGACGCCTGAGGAAGCGAAACGCCTCGGACACGAAACGCAACGCGGCGCACTCGTCGCGCGCGTCTTCACCGACTCCCCCGCCGCGCGCGCCGGACTCAAAGCCGGCGACGTGATCACGTCCGTTGCCGGCAAACCGGTCGACTCCCGCGAAGCCTTCTCCACCTACACGGCGACGATCCCGACCGCGCAATCGCTGCCACTGACCGTCGATCGCGGTGGCTCCTCGCGCAACGTGAACATCACGCCGGTCGACCCGCCCGGCGGCCTCGGCCTGCGCATCCTCGAAGAAGTCGCCGGCCTGCGCGTCGCCGATGAAAACCGTTCGGTCGTGATCGATCAGGTGCTCAACGGCAGCCGCGCCGAAGAAATCGGCCTCCGCGCCGGCGACGTCATCGTCGGCGTCAACGGCACCGAGATCAGCTCCTCGATCCAACTCAACAACGAGATCATGAAAGGCGCCGAACGCTCCTCGGTCGTGTTATCCGTAGCGCGAGGCCGCTACGTCTACAGCCTCACCTTCCCGATGGGCGTGTAGGTGTGGAGCTTCTGTGTGGCGGTTCCCCGCGCCAAACGTCATGGAGGGCGGGCTTATAGCCCGCCGATTCTGGGTGGGGGCGTTGGGCGACCTTCCCCCAAGAACCGGCTGGCTATAAGCCCGCCCTCCAGGGTCCGCGCGAAGACGCGAACGATGACGAAGGTGCCTCGTTCTAAAACAACGCCGCTTGTTGCGGCGCGGACACCGGCGCGAGCACGACGCGTTTCTTGCGCGGGCGGCCGAGGAGAAGCCAGAGGTTGCGGCGGATCCACTCCTGCGATTCCCGGTGATACGCGAACTTGCGCTCGTGCTGGTGGAACTTGCGGTTGTGGTGCGCGCCGAGAACGTGGTGCAGGTACTCGTGGTAGATGATCGACTGGATGAAGAACGCCGGGATGCGCGGCGAGTTGAGAATCGGGTGAATGCGCACCTCGGTCGTCAGATGGTTATACGAGCCGAGGCGGATCGTGCGGCGGCGCTTGCGCGAGATCTGCTGACCCCAGCGCACCGGCAGCGGCGGATATTTGAAGAAGTAGGTGCGATGCACCTCGTCGGCGAGTGACGCCAGACGGCGGGTTTCCGGGACGAGAAACGGGATAGGCAGCGTGTCGGCTTTGGGCACCGGCATCGCTGCCATTATGAATCATCCCTGCTTCATTCGATCCATCACCTGCGTGACATTCGCCATCGCCGCCGCGGAAACCAGCGAAGTGCCGGCCGCCAGGATCTCTTCACTCTTCTTCAAACCGAGCCAGAGCCCGACGCCCACTCCGAGCGCGACCGCGGTGATCGGAAACGTGCGGATGTGCTCGCGCCATGTCTCCGGCAGGAGGTTCTCGACCTCCTCCAACAGCGCGCTGGGACCTTCTTCCATCATCTTTGAGCCGAACGCCGCGGCCCGATCGCGCATGCCGCCCTCGTCCTCAAAGTCGAGACCGGCCGCGGATCGCTCATGTTCGTCAGTCGTACGTGTCGCCATCGATTCACTCCTCGCAGTTACTCGTCATCGTCGTGGCGCAGGAGAAGTCCGATCAGGAATCCGACGCCGACCGAGATGAGCAGCGCTTTCCCGGGGTTGGAACGAACGTAGGTGCGAACCTGATCGGTGATCGCGCCGAAATCGACGTCTTCGACCTTCTCGCGCACCGTGTTGTAGCCGTCGCGAACGGCGCCTGTCGCCGAATCGTATTTCTGCTGGGCGTAATCACGCGCTTTTCCGAAGCGGCCCGATGCTTCACCGCCGCCAGTCTCGGCGCCGGCGTCGGGCGCGTTGTTGTTCTCGTCCATTCAGGGACCTCCTGTTTGCAAGATGACAATACCACCGCGTGTTGGTTATCCGTTGTCGGTGAACAGTTGTCAACGAGAGGTCGCGCGGCACTCCCAGACAACCGATAACCGACAACTGAAAACCAACATCCAACTGCCTACTACAATCACTCAGTGCAAATCTCACTCCGCGATGTGAGCCACGACTACGGCTCCTCGGACGAATCGGCCGCGGTCCATGTTCTCGACGGCGTTTCGCTGGAGATTGCGTCGGGAGATTTCGCGGTACTGATGGGGGCGTCGGGGAGCGGGAAGTCGACGCTGCTCAATCTCATCGGCGCCGTCGATCGGCCGACGACCGGACAGGTCTTCCTCGGCGATGTCGAGACCTCCGCGCTCGATGAGTCGCGCCTCACGAAACTGCGCCGCGAATCGATCGGCTTCATCTTTCAGTTCTTCAACCTCATCCCCACCCTCGACGTCGCCGAGAACGTCGCCTTCCCGCTGTCGCTCATGAGAAAACCGAAGAGCGAGATCCGCACACGCGTCGCCGAAGCGCTCGAGCGCGTCAGCCTCGCCCATCGCGCGACGCACTTCCCGAACGAGCTCTCCGGCGGCGAAATGCAACGCGCCGCCATCGCCCGCGCGATCATCCACCGCCCACCGCTCCTCCTCGCCGACGAGCCCACCGGCAATCTCGATTCCAAGACCGGCACCCAGATCCTCGACCTCCTCCGCGAGCTCCACGAGTCCGCGGACGACCCATCGGTGCGGCCGACGATCGTGATGGCAACACATTCGGCCGTCGCCGCGGGTTACGGTGACTACATCGTGCGCATCACCGACGGCCGAATTGGCCGGATTGAGGATTGAGAATTGAGGATTGAGGATCGTAGAGCCGAGGACGAGGGGACCGGTCCCCGATCCTCAATTCTCAATCCTCCATCCTCAATCCCGAACGGTCCCCGATCCTCAATCCTCCATCCTCAATTCTCAATCCTGAAAGCCCTGGTCCTCCGCCCCATTCTCCGCGAGAAGACGCGCACGGCGCTGACGATCCTCGGCATCGCCGTGGGCGTGGCGGTGGTGGTGGCCATCGAGTTGGCGAATCAGAGCGCGCTGCGCGCGTTTCGAGAGTCGGTCGATGCCATCGCCGGGCGCGCGAATTATCAGATCGTCCCCGACGTCGCGCCGCTCGATGAGCGCGTGCTGCTGTCGCTGCCGTCCGCTCTGCGATGAAGGCGTGCGCTTCGCGCCGGTCATCGACGTCGAAGGACTGATCGAGCCGGCGCATCAGCCGATCCGCCTGCTCGCCGTCGATCTCTTCAGCGATCTCCACTTTCGCGATTACCGCTACGCGAGGATCGAGACCGGCAGCGGCGACGCGCTCGGACAATCGCTCGCGCTGTTCCGTCCCGACGCGTTGATCCTTCCCGCGCCGTTCGCGCGCGAGCGCGGTTTGCGCCTCGGCAGCCGCGTGACGCTCAACGTTCTCGGACATCGGCGCGAGCTCGTCGTGCGCGGCATCCTCGAAGCGCGCGGTCCCGCCACCGCCTTCAACGGCAACCTCGCCGTCTGCGACATCTCCACCGCGCAGCGCGCGTTCGGACTCGAGGGCAAGCTCTCGCGTATCGATCTCATCATCCCTGACGCGAAGACGCTCTCGCATCTTCGACTTCCGTCCGGCGTGCGCGTCGAGCGCCCCACGCGTCGCAACGAGCGCGTCGAGAAGATGCTCCAGGCGTTTCGCGTAAATCTCTTCGCGCTCGCCGGCGTGGCGCTGCTCGTCGGGATGTTCCTCGTCTACAACACGGTGCTGATCTCGATTCTGCGCCGGCGCAAGGACGTCGGCGTGCTGAAGACGCTGGGGGTCGCACCACGTCAAATCTTCGGCGCGTTCCTGTTCGAAGGACTGCTCTTCGGGCTCGCCGGCTCGATCCTCGGCATCGCACTCGGCGTGCTCCTGGCGTCGAGCATCCTCGGCGTCGTCGGTCGAACGATCAACTCGCTCTACATTCGCTCGCAGCCGCAGGCAGTCTCGCTCACTGCCGGCGTCGTGCTACTCGGACTCGCCGTCGGCACGCTGCTCTCGATCCTCTCCGCATTGCAGCCCGCGCTCGAAGCCGCGCGCGTGCGACCGAACGCGATGATCCGCCCCGGCCTGCAGCAACGCATCGCCCGGCCGCAACTCCTCGCGCTGCTCGCGATCCTCTGCTTCATCGCCGGTGCGCTCGTCTCTCGCATTCCTCCGATCGCCGGAGTCGCCGTCGCCGGCTACGTCGCGGTGCTTTTCGTCGTCGCCGGCTTCTCGCTGCTCGCGCCGGCGATCGTGCGCGGAACGTCACGCGCGCTCTCACCGCTGCTCGAACGAATGTTCGGCATCGTCGGCCGTCTCGCCGCGGTCTCGCTTCCCGCGTCGCTCCGCCGCACGTCCGTCGCCGGCGCCGCGCTCTCGCTGGCGACGGGGATGATGATCGCCGTCGCGCTGATGGTCGGGAGCTTCCGCGAGACCGTGCGCATCTGGGTCGATCAGACCGTGCGCTCCGATCTCTGGCTCCGTCCGTCGAAGGGCCTCACGAACGCAGACGTCGCCGTATTCGCTCCGATCGTCGGCGATGAAGTGGCCAAGATGCCGTTCGTCGCCGCCGTCGATCGCATCCGCGGCAAAGACATCCTCTACGGCGACACGATCATCGCCCTCGGCAGCGGCGAGTTCGAGGTCGCCTCGCGCTTCGGAAATCTGCCGATGATCACGCCGCGCGATTCCAGCGCCGCGCTTCTTCGCGCGCTTCGCACGAACGGCGTCTTCGTCTCCGAGACGTTCGCCACGAAGTTCAGGAAAAAGCTCGACGACGTGATCGTGATTCGCGGCACGCGCTTTCCGATCCGCGGCATCTATCGCGACTACTCGAGCGACCGCGGGATCGTGGTCATGGACCGCGCGCTGTTTGTGCGCACGTTCGGCGACCACGCCATCAACACGATCGTCGTCTACCTCAGACCGGGCGTCGATCGCGACTTCGCGCGCAAAGCGCTGCAGGACAAGTTCGGGCCGCGCTATGGCGCGTTCGTCGTCATGAATGCCGAGGTGAAAGGAGAGGTGATGAAAATCTTCGATCAGACCTTCGTCATCACCTACGCCCTCCTCGGCGTCGCCATCGCCGTCGCTGTGCTCGGCATCATCAACACGCTTTCCGCGCTGATCCTCGAGCGCACACGCGAGCTCGCGTTGCTGCGCGTCGGCGGCCTCTCCGCTTCCGAGCTGCGCACGATGCTCGTCCTCGAATCCTCGATCCTCGGCGCCGCATCGACCGCCACCGGACTGGTCATGGGCTACGCGCTGTCGTGGATTCTGATCTACGTCATCAACAAACAATCCTTCGGCTGGACGATCGACTTCCACACACCGACCGCGCTCATCGCCGGCTCGCTCGCCATCACCTTCCTCTCCTCCGCCCTCGCCGGCCTCGCCCCCGCGCGCCTCGCGCGCAGCATCAACATCGCCAGTGCATTGAAGAGCGAATGATGTGGAGTGCGGCGTCGGAGGGCGGGCTTAATAGCCCGCCGATTCTGAGGGACACCTGTGGGCGCCCCTCCCGCAAAGAACCGGCGGGCTATAAGCCCGCCCTCCTTGACGCTACCGCACTCCGAAACGCTTGGCGTAGACTCGCAGTGGTGAAGCGCCTGCTCCTCCTCGCCGGCCTCCTCCTCGCAACCGCCGCGCAGGGTGGCAAGGTGCGCGCGGTGCGACATCCGCTCCCCGAGTCCGGGCCGACGTTCAGCCGCGACGTCGTGCGCATCCTTCAGGACCATTGCCAGACCTGCCATCACGACGGTGACATCGCGCCGTTTCCGCTCGTCACCTACGAGGACGCGAAGTCGCACGCAACGCTCATGAAGCTCATGACCATGGCCCGGCGCATGCCGCCCTGGAAACCATCCGACGGGTGCGGCGACTTCGAAGGCGAGCGTCGCATGACCGACGACGAGATCGCGACGATTGGCAAGTGGGTCGAGGCTGGAGCGCCCGAAGGCGATCGCGCCGATCTGCCGGCACCGCTGGTCTTCGGAAGCCAGTGGGCGCTCGGCGATCCCGACCTCATCCTCGCCAGTCCGGAAACGTTCACGCCTCCGCCCAATCAGGACACGTATCGCTGCTTCACGCTGCCGACCAACCTCATTGCCACTGCCTATGTTTCGGCGATCGACACGCATCCCGGCGATCGCTCCACCGTGCATCACGTCATCAGCTTCATCGACACGACCGGCGAATCGGTGAAGCTCGACGAAGCGGAGCCCGGCCCCGGCTACACCTGCTTCGGCGGTCCCGGCTTCGATCTCCCCGGCACCCTCGGCGGATGGGCGCCCGGCATGCGCGGCCTGCAACTTCCGAAAGGCGTCGCCTTCGAATTGCCCGCGGCATCGCGCATCGTGCTGCAGGTTCACTATCACCCGCACCACTCGCAACCGTCACCCGACCGCACCCAGTTCGGCATCTACTTCGCGAGGGAGACACCGGAGCGGATGATGCGCATCGTTCCGCTGATCAATCAATCGTTTACGATCCCGCCGAACGACGGACACTACGAGGTCACGGCCAAGCTCCCGATTCCCACGCCGTTCCCGACGAAGATCTGGCTCATCGCCCCGCACATGCACCTCCTCGGCCGCCACATGACCGTCGAGATGACCCCGCCCAACGCAGCCTCGCAATGCCTCGTCGACATTCCCGACTGGGAGTTCAACTGGCAAGGCGCCTATCTCTATCGACAACCGATCGACGTCCCCGCCGGCGCCCGCCTCTCCCTCCGCGCCTGGTACGACAACACCGAGGCCAATCCGGTCAACCCCAACTCGCCGCCGAAGCCCGTCTCCTGGGGCGAAGCCACGACCGACGAGATGTGTATCGCGTTCCTCGGGATGACGATCGAGTAACGCGCATCTAGAAACGAGCGAAGCGAGTGCGGTTCTGTGTAGTGCTGGCCGCCCTCGGCCGGCTCGCAGAACGAGGCCCATGTTGTCTCAGGCCACGTTTGGCGCGCAAACTGACGACCGAGGGCGGCCGTCACTACACAGAACCGCCGAAGCCTGCGGCTTCTTATTCGTCTTGAGAGCGTAGAATCCACCCATCCATCCATGTCTACGTCGCGCTCCGCCGTGTCGAGTCCTGGCGTGTCGAGCCCTGTCTCGAGCGTCACTCGCTTCGATCTCGCGATCCAGCGGAACCACTTCTTCGTCTACACGATCGGATTTCTCGTCGGACTGCTCGGCCATGTCCTCGGCGTTTACCCGGCGATTCTCTGGATCGGCGTCACCATGTGGGCGTTCGGCTGTGTCTCGTCGGCGATCCTCTACGTCCTCTATCGGCGCGGCGTCGATCGCCGGTATCTCAATCCCATCTGGATCACCGTCGATCTCATCGTCGTCACCTCCGGCGTGTACGCGACCGGCGGCATCAACAGCCCCTGGTTCATCTGGTATGTGGCCACGTCGTCCGGCGCGGCCTTCGCCAGCGGCAAGCGCACGACCTTCGTCGTCATCGCCGCGACGGTGATCGCCTATCTCGGCGTGATCTTTTTCATGCACGAATCGCTGCTCATCGCCTTCACGCGCATGCTCTATCTGTTCGGCGCGTCCTTCTTCTTCCTCGTCGGCATCTCCAACCTGCAGGAAAAGCGGCTACGCATCCGCCAGCTCGAAGGGGAACGAAGTAGCAAGATTGCCGAGCTCACGCGGCTCACCGAAGAACTGGAAGGGGCGAACCGGCACATTCAGGAGGCCGATCGCCTCAAGAGCCAGTTCATCGCCAACATGAGCCACGAGCTGCGCACGCCGATGAACTCGATCATCGGCTTCTCGGAGATCCTCTCCGAGCGGCTCGAAGGAAAGATCGAGCCGAAGCACGTCGGCTTCCTCAATCACATCCACGCCGCCGGGCAGCACCTGCTCAGCATGATCAACGACATCCTCGACCTCTCGAAGATCGAGGCCGGGAAGATGGAAATCTTCCCCGAGGATTTCGATGTGGCACAGGTGGTCGAGAGCGTGTGTCACGTCATGCGCGGCACCGCGCGCACGGCGCGCACGTTCGTTATCGACATTCCGAAGGACATCCCGCCGATCGAGACCGACCTCGCGAAGTTCAAGCAGGTCCTCTTCAACCTGATCTCCAACGCAGTGAAGTTCTCGCCGCCGGAAAAGCCGATCACGATTCGCGCGAGCTTCGATCGCGACACGATCACCGTCGCCGTTCGCGACGAAGGGATGGGCATCGCTGCCGCCGATCACGGCCTGGTCTTCGAAGAGTTTCGCCAGGTCGACGGCACCGCGCGGCGCGAGTTCGGAGGCACCGGCCTCGGGCTCGCGCTGGTGAAGAAATTCGTCGAGCTCCAAGGCGGCCGCGTCGCCATCGACAGCACGCTCGGCGAAGGAAGCACGTTCTCCTTCACGCTGCCGATCCGCTCGCGCGCCGCGGTGATCACGCCGATGCAGGAGCCGCCGGCGCGCGAGGACCTGCGCGAGACCGTGCTCGTCGTCGAAGACGACGCCAATGCCTACGAGCTCATCGCCTCGGCACTCGGCTCCGCGGGATTTCATTCGTTGCGCGCACGCCACGGCGACGAAGCGCTGCGCATGGCCCGCGAGTCTCACCCGATCGCGGTCACGCTCGACGTCGTGCTCCCCGGCGCCGACGGCTGGGAAGTGCTCAAGCGCCTCAAGTCCGACGAAGCGACGCGTCACCTTCCGGTCGTCATCGTCTCCATGGTCGACAACCGCGACCTCGGCATCGCCCTCGGCGCCGACGACTACTTCGTCAAGCCCGTCGATCGCGATCGCCTGCTCGAACGCTTACGCGGAATCACCGCGCGGCCGGGCAACGGCGCGCTGCCGCGCATCCTCATCATCGACGACGACGTCGGCGTGCACGAGCTGTTGCAGGAAGAGCTCGCCGAGCTCGGATACTCATTTGCCAATGCTTTTTCCGGCGAAGAAGGCATGCGCACGGCTATCGACCTCGCCCCCGACGCAATCATCCTCGACCTCATGATGCCCGGCATGACCGGCTTCGAAGTCGCCGGCTCGCTCAAAGACGACTCCCGCACCGCCAACATCCCCATCCTCGTACTCACCTCGAAGGACATCTCTGCCGACGAACGCCGGATGCTCCACACCAAAGTGACGAGCTTCGTCCGCAAAGGGGGAACCGCTCGCGAGCAGCTCGTGCGAGAGATTCGTCGAATGATCGCGCATTAGGCTCACGGCACCAACGCCTCGTACACCTTCTTCGCCACCGCAGCGATGTCGTCCTCGCAGATCTCGTTCTTCGAGCTCGCACCCTTCGTGAAGATCGCGATGGCGATGTGATTCGCGCCGTCCGGACTCGTGATCACCGCGACGTCGTTCGCCGTACCCGGCATCGTCCCCGTCTTGTGCGCCACCGTCGCGCCCTTCGGAACCGCCGCCTTGATCCGCCGCGCGCCCGTCACCGTCTCCGTCAGCAGCGTGACCAGCAGCGCGTGGCTCTCCTTCGACAGCCCATCGCGTCCGCGCCAGAACGCGAACAACAGCGCCGCCATGTTTTCGGGCGTCGCCGTATCGCGTACATCGATCGCGTAATTCGCCTTTCCGTGCGGCTTCGACAGATCCGCGGCCATCTGCGTCTCCGAACGATCGACGCGCAGCTCGCCGAACCCCAGCTCCGCCATGCGCGCCGACACCGCGTGCGGCCCGCCGGCGAGACGAAGCAGCGCATCCGAGGCCGTGTTGTCGCTGATCGAGACCATGTGCCGCAGCAGCTGCGCGACGTTCAGCGTGATTGCCTTCCCGTCGGCCTGATCGCGCAACGGACTCCAGCCCGGCGCGAACTCCTTCGGCTCGATCGTCACCTGCTGACGCAGCGACAACGCACCACCATCCACGCGGCGCAGCACCGTCATCGCGATCGGAAACTTGTACACGCTCCCCATCGGAAAACGCTCCGTCCCTCGCACGGAGAGACGCCGCCCCGACTCGAGATGAATCGCCGCGACGCCGATGACGGCGTCGCTCTTCTGCGGCGGCAGGTGAAAGGTGGTGGCGAGAATCAGCGCTGCGATCATGCCGCTACGCTACCCGCCGATTGCGGCGTTCGTGTGGCGCGAATCGAGAAATCCTGCGGCGAAGCGAGCGCGCTTCTGTGTAGCGACGGCCGCCTCGGCCGTCCTCTCGTGCGGAAGACACGCCCGCGCGCCTCTGCCTCTGTCGGCGACGCTCGATCTCTCGACCGCAGCGCTCACTTCGAGCTCATCGTGATCACACCCTCCATCGCCATCTCCACGTCCGTGACCGCGCGAACCACACGCTCGTGACGCTTCGCCCGCTTCCACCCCGTCGCCGGCTCACTGGTCAGCGCCGTCGGACCGCTGCTCACCTGAATCGCACTCTTATACGTGGCGATCATCTCCGCGTAAGGCGCGGGATTCGGCGCACCCGTGTAATTGATCAACGCTCCGACCGCCACGGTGAAGATGTAGGTCCCGGGCTGCAAGGCTGCGCTGAAGGCCATCGTGTGAAGGCCGTAATACGCACCCAGAACCCTGCCCCCGCCCGGAGGAAGAACCTCCGTTCGTCCGTCCACGCGATCGATTCCGAAGTCGATGCTCGTCATCGCCGCGAATCCTCGCGGAAGCGCCGTCACCGGTCCGACATCGACGCTCACACTGAACGTGTAGGTATTGGCCACGTTGATGTGCAAATCACCCTCGAACCCCGCCCCCGCAAAGATTTCATCGACAAACGGTTTCGGCGGCTGGCCCCCCAACTGCAGCACCATCTGCCCACTCGTCGTATTCAACTTCGCCACCGCCCACGCCCCCTCGGAAGCACTTGGAAATTCACGAAACACACGAAAATTCGAGAACGGCGGCCCGATATGGATCTCCGGCATGACATCCCTCCTTCGCAAGGAGTGTCGGCGAGAGACGAAAGCCCTACCCGCAAGCGGCGATTTTCAGCTGCCGGCGGGACCCTCGTCGCGGTGCACGTCGTGGAACGCCAGCATCGGGAGCAGCTGCTGCTCGCGCACGTCGTCGAACCCGCAGGAGGACTCGAAGGTCTGAGGATTCTCGTACGTGCCGAAGAGCATGTCCCACCAGACAAAGTCGCCGTAATTGTTGCGGTGACGTCCGTACTCGTGATGAATCCGATGCATCTCCGGACGCTGAAAGATGAAGCCAATCCAGCGCGGCGTGCGGACATTCGTATGATAGAAAAACTCGCCCAGCGCCGTGAACGCCGTGTAGATCGCGCCAGCCTTGAGATCGAGCCCGAGCAGCGTGTAGACGATGAGCGATCCCAGAATCGAGTTGACGGTCATTTCCAACGGATGCTTGTAAAACGAGGTGATGACCTCGATCCGCTGCGGGCTGTGGTGAATCTGATGAAATCCCAGCCACAGAACATCGACCTCATGCCGCCAGCGATGCCACCAATAGAAAACAAATGTAGCGATGAAATAGGCGATGAATCCACCGACCGCCGCCGGCACATGCGCGGACAAGTGAAACACCGCGCGGCTGGAGAGCCAGCGCTCCCAGGAAATCCCCGCGAGCAGCACCACCCCGAGCTGCACGACATTGATCGCCACGACGCGAAACGGCCACGTCTCGACGCGCGGCAAACGCCATCCTGGAATCACCCGCTCCAGCACGAAGCAGAAAACGAAGACCACGAGAATGAGCGGCAGCATGCATCTTGATACGTCCAGGAGCACGCGCGAGTTTCGCGATCGCGAGACTCGCTCATCGCACGAAGCTTTGTATCGATTGCCCTTCTCCCCTCGTGAGGGGAGAAGGTGCCCCAGCGAAACGACGGGCGGATGAGGGGTTCATGTTTCGACTCCGGCGGGTCGGGGGCACTTCAACTCAAACCGCACGAGCGCCCGACTCGTGTTGGATCTAGCTCGCTGCTATTTCACATATTTCTGTTCCACCAGCACAGGATCGCCAACCCCTTGCATCGTACTGACGTACTTTGGTGGGGCACCACCGGTGAGAGATTTATACGAGTATTCCCAGATCTCCCCGGTTTCCGTGTCCAGCAACAGCAGGCGGCCTCCATCGGTGGCGTTCGCCTGACTGAGTGTTGTTGAAAGGACAATAGGCCGATTATTCGCGATATTTGATTTCGACTTGATGATCGTTGTTGCGTAAATGGTGGCTGGAATAACCATTACGATCAGTATGACGAAGCCGACAGCAACAAGGGTCAACCGACGAAAGATCTTGGTCATCACAATTTCCCTTCATAGTTTGACGGAGATGAATCGGCAATAGACCAGGATCTATCGTCGCGAAGCATACGTGTACAGCACTCCGGATTCGCTACCAGGGTGCGCGTCTGCGTCGTACTGCAAGCATTCTACGCTGGAAGCGAGCGTGCGATGGAGGTTCGTTCAAGAAGAAGATAGGAGTCAGCCTCGCAATCGAACAACATTTCCTACCGAATATTGTTAGGGCAGAACAATTAGCCGGTATTTGTCTTGAAGAAGTGCGGGGTCGTTTATCGTTCGCTCTAGGTCAAGGCGTCCGAAACTTCCTCTCATACCCCGTCATCTCCACATACGCCTCACCCCGCACACTCGTCCCACCAAACGAGCCTTCGACGTCCACCGCCCCCTCCCAATACGTCACGCGCGTCGAGCCTGCGGTCACGAGCTCCTGGCCCTGAAGCAGCGGGCGAAGCTCCAAAGACACGTTGAACGAAGGCAGTTCGACGCGCCACCCCATCGGATACGTCGCCCCGCTCTTCGTCGATTTCCACCGCGAGCGCGGGGTGATGCGCATTTGGTCGCGGCGGATGGGGATGACTTCGCCGTCGCTGCCGACGAGAGAGCCGGACGACGTCACGTCGGCGGTGCCGTCGGTGCGGCGGATGATGTAGAGCATGAGCTCGGAGTCGTTGTCGAGTTGGATGGAGTACCAGTCCCAGCCCTGCTGGTTCTCGCGGAGGACGGAGCTGCCGAATTCGTGGTCCATCCAGGCGAGGCCGGTGGCGCGTTCGCCGTTCACGAGGCCCGCTGCTTCGAGGCGGGTCATGGAGTAGTAGTGCGAGGCGTAGCCGATGCCGAGGGCTTTGACGCTGACGCCGTCTTTGCCGTGGATCGCGGGGGCTTTGCGCGTGCGCAGGGTGAGGTCGAGGGCGTCTTTGCCTTCTTTCGCGACGAGTCGCCACGACCCGTCGGGATTGGTGATCGCGCGCCAGCCTTCGTTGAAGACGTCGAGTTTTCCCTCCTCGCTCAGCGCGGTGAAGGGCGACGCGCGGTTGAGCTTTTCGTAGTAGCGGAACTCTTTCGCGTCGACGTCGGTGATGGCGAAGTGCGCGGGCATGACCTGGTCGAGATCCCAGCGCGATTCCGTCGGCGCGCCGGGAGGCGTGATGCCGACGCGAAAGAAGGTTACTTCGAAGCCGTAGCGCTTCCCCGAGGCTGTGCTCAGGTGGCCGGTGTAGTACCACCATTCGGTGCTGTACTCGGGATGCGAGCCGTGATCGCGCGGGAACTGGAACTCGTACGGCGGCGTCGCCAGCCGGAAGGAAGTCGCCAGAATCGCGAGGAGCGCGAGAGTTCTCAATTCACGCATAATAGGCGCTCCGATGGCTGAGCAGCCTCTCCCTTCTCGCGCGCGTTTCCGCACTCTGGCGGCCGAGGCGAGCATTCCCATCGAGGCCGACGACCTGCTCACGCTGGCGCGGCGCTACGCCGACCAAGGGATGTTCGACGAGTCGATTCATCTCTACGAGATGGCCGAGAAGCTCAAGCCCGGCTCGGTCTCGCTACGCATCAACCTGGCGCGCGTGCTGGACATGAAGAAGGCCGCCGAGGAGATGCGCTACTCGGCGGTGAAGAGCGAAGTCGCCGCGGAGCGGGCGCGCGATGAGATCGACTCCTCGCAGTACGTCGGACTCGCGCAGTACCACATGGCCAAGGATCAGACCTCGAAGGCCATCGAGCTCCTCGAGATCGCCAAGATCAAGACCCCGAACAACTATCGTCCCTACGAGATCCTCGGCCGCCTCTACTACTCGCAAGGCGAATGGGAAGCGGCGCACGAGGAGATCGCGACAGCGCGCAAGCTCAATCCCTTCGACCGCGGCCTCGCCGAGATCTCCGGCCGCATTCAGTTCGAGCTCAAGAGCTTCGACGACTCGCTGAACGATTTCATCGACGCCTTCCTCCTGGCGACGGACCAGAAAGGCGAATCGAGCGAGCCGGTGCGGCGGATGATCAACACGCTCAAGCGCGTGCACAACATCGAGACGAAGGAGCTGAACGTGCGCATCAAGGCGCGCGTCGAGCAGCTGCAGCTCTGCACCGAGCGCCTCGAGTTCCGCAAAGAGAATCTCTTCCGTCTCGACACGCGCAAGGACCTCAAGGACATCGTCGCCAAGATCACGCGCGCGGAAGAAAAGCGCGAAGACCTCATCATCGTCGCCCACGATCTGCGGCGCCTGGCGGTCTTCCAGCACATGAAAGACGAGCAGATCTTCCGTCTCTCGAAATTCGCACGCGTCGAGGGCTACGCCAGCGGCGATTACGTCTTCCGCGAAGAAGATCGCTCGATGGATTTCTACGTGGTCAAAGACGGGCGCATCGAGATCCGCAAGGAGACGCCGTTCGGTCCGCAGATCCTCGGCTCGCTCGATTCGGACACGATCTTCGGCGAGATGAACTTCATCGACCGGACACACCGTTCCAGTGACGGCCTGGCCGTCGAGCCCTCGGCCTGCTACACGTTCTCGTTCAGCGCGCTCGATCAGTTGATGGACGAGGACAAGGAGCTCGCGGTCGGATTGCACTGGGCGTTCTGGCGTTCGCTGACCGTGAAGGTGCGCGACGCCAACGAGCAGCTCAAGCTCTTCTTCCAGGAAGACGCGAAGCGCGGCGCGGGCCGCAAACGCGTCGACGGCAAGCGCGAGATGCAGCAGATCACGGTGAAGTCGGAGGACAAGGTCGACCTCTTCCGCGAGCGCGGATTGTCCGCGGCGGAAATGAAGCTGTTGGCGACGTTCTCCACCGAGGAACGGTTTCGCGAGGGCTCGATGATCTTCCGTGAGGGAGACAAGGGCGACAAGCTCTACATCGTCCTCGACGGCCGCGTGCGCATCTCGAAGTTCATCCCTGGCGTCGGCGAAGAAGCGCTGACCGTGCTCGATCGCGGCGACTTCTTCGGCGAGATGGCGCTGATCGACGATAAGCCGCGCTCGGCCGACGGCAAGGCCCACGAGGGCGATGCGACGGTGCTGTCGATCGATCGCGCGACGCTGAACGAGATCCTGTCGATGGATCCGCACGCGTCGCTGCAGTTCCTGAACCTCCTCTGCCGGATGATCAGCCGGCGCCTGCGCGAGATCAACGAGAAGATCGTGCAGTGGAAGTACATGAGCGGCGGATTCTGATTTGGTTGTCGGTTTGCAATCGCCGGTCGCCGGGAACGCGACGCTGACATGACCTTCCTCCTCGTACTGATCGCGCTGTTCGTGTTTTTCTGGGCGGTGTTCTATTGGACCGGGCCGGCGTTGGAACGGTTGCTCGCGCGGCTCGCGGATCGCGCGGCGAAGTTTCGGTATCGCGATTACCTTCCGGTGGCACTCATCCTCGCCGTCGGACTCGGTGTCGCGCTGCTCGCGGGTCATGCGTTCGAGGAGCTCGCCGAGGCGGTGCAGGGAAGCTCGCCGGGCCTGGCGCGTTTCGATCGCGAGGTTCACGACATGGCCAGCCTGGTGCGCTCGGATGGCTCGAACGCGTTTGTTCGTGGCGATGACGCTGCTCGGAACGCCGGTGGGGATGGGAATCGTGACGGGAGCGCTCTCGATCGTATTGGCTTTGCGAAAACGCTGGCGCTGGGCGGTCTATCTCGCGTTCACCGGCGGAGTCGGCGGACTCCTGAATCTCGTGCTCAAGTCGTTCTTCGCCCGCGCGCGGCCCGATCTCGCCGAAGCGCTGCGCGCCGCGCACGGCTACTCGTTTCCGAGCGGACACGCAATGGGCTCGACGATCGTCTTCGGCGCGCTCGGCTATCTCGCGTTTCGTTCGCTGCACTCCTGGCGCACGCGCGCGGCAGCGCTGGCGTTCTGCTGCACGATGGCCCTGGCCATCTCCGCCTCCCGCGTCTACCTCGGCGTCCACTGGATCTCCGACATCGCCGCGGGCATCGCCGGCGGCCTGATCTGGGTCATCGCCGCAACGGTGGCGTACGAGACGTTCCGGCGGATTCGCCGAGTGCGGGCGCGCAAAGTCTGAACGCACCGGGGATTTCACGCGGAGGCGCGGAGCTCGCGGAGAGAAGAATTGCGATCAACTTCTCTCCGCGCTCCCCGCGTCTCCGCGTGAACTCGTACTTCTATACTTGCGCAGATGATCGATCCTCTTCATTGGGAGCCGCCCGCGGAAGGGTCAGACGCGGATGCGCCGGCCGATCTGTTCGTGCGGCGCGCGTGTCTCGTTTATGGCGACTGGCATCCGTCGCGCGCGGAGAAGGCGCGGCAGATGCTCGACGAACATCCCGAGATCGCGCGCGCGAACATCTACGCCGCGGCAAGCGCGGGCGACGCGGACGCGGTGCGCGCGACGCTCGCGAGTGATCCCGCGCTCGTGAATGCGAGAGGCGGCGCGCTCGGATGGGAGCCGCTGCTTTACGCCTGTTACTCGCGCCTGAATGGCGCAGGGACGCTCGAGGTCGCGCGCGTGTTGCTCGACGCCAGCGCGGATCCGAACGCCGGTTTTCTCTGGCAAGGCCTCGTCCCGCCCTTCACCGCGCTGACCGGCGCGTTCGGCAAGGGCGAGGATGGGAACAACATGCCGCCGCACGCGCAGTGCGAGGCGCTCGCGCGCTTGCTGCTCGAAGCGGGCGCCGATCCGAATGATGGGCAGACGCTCTACAACTGCCACTTCGACGAGAACGACGATCACCTGCGCATCCTCTTCGACTACGGCCTCGGGCAGGACAAGCAAGGGCGGTGGTTCCAGCTCCTCGGCGACAAGATTCAGAGTCCGGCGCGCATGTTGATCGAGGAGCTCTGGGCCGCGGCGCGCAAGAACTACGGCAAACGTGTGACGCTGCTCGTCGAGCACGGCACCGACGTCAACACGCCGGGCGTTCGCGACGGACGCACGCCGTACGAATCGGCCGTGCGGACCGGCAATCGCGAGATCGCCGAGTATCTGCTGCAGCACGGCGCGAGAACGATCGCGCTCGATCCGACCGAAACGTTCGGCGCCGCGTGCGTGGCCGGCGCTCGCGATCAGGCGCTCGCGCTCCTCGCCTCGAATCCGATGCTGAAGCAACAACTCGGAATCCACGGCCGCGTCGAGCTCGTCCAACGCGCCGTCGAAGCGAATCGCCCCGAGGGCGTGCGCCTGCTCGCGGAGCTCGGATTCGAATTGAGCGGCGTCTCTCCAAAGGCCGGCCTCGATCGCACACCGTTGCACAACGCGGCATGGGCCGGAAACCTGGCGATGGTTCAACTCCTCATCGAGCTCGGCGCCGACCCCAACGCGCGCGACCCGAGCTACAACGCGACGCCCCTCGGCTGGGCCGAACACAATCAACAAGCGGACGTCGCCGCGTATCTGAAAACCGTCTAGCAACCAGGGATTTCACGCGGAGGCGCGGAGACGCAGAGAGACCAACATGTCATCCCGAGCGTCGAGCGAGGGACCTGGGTGGGCGGTGGCGCGCAACACGTGCATCGTGCCGCCCATCCCCCCAGGTCCCTCGCTACGCTCGGGATGACATGTATCTCTCCGCGCCTCCGCGTGAAACGACTCCCCCTACTTAGCTGCGACGATGCGCTCGATGAGCTTCGCGTCGTCGGGGAGTAATCCCGAGCGCGGCAAGCGCGGCGTGAGCTCGCGCCAGCCTGGCTCGAGGGCGAACGCGCGCGCGAACAAGGGCAACGCTTCGTCGACGCGCTTCATGTTCACGAGCGCGACGGCGTGCCAGTAGATCATCTCGGCGTGGCGGCTTTGCGGGATGCCCGCCGTCGTCGCGGCGATTTGTTCGGCGGCGCTATATTCGCGGAGCGCGCTCTCGTTGTCGTTGTGCTCGACGGCGAGGTCGCCGGCGTTCATGTGGTTGTAGGCGCGTTGCAGGGCGACGAGGCGGCGCAGCTCGGCGAGGGGCGTCGGGTTGTCGTCGACGCGCACGTCGAAGAGCTTGTCCTGCCACGGGCGTCCCGTCGACTTCGCGTTGACGACGATGAGCGCGGCCGACTGCTTGCCGCGAATGTCGCCACCGACCGATTGCGCGGCGTCGAGCGCGGCGAGCATGCGATCGGCGAGATCGCCTTTCGCACTCGCGTAGGCCTTGGCCATCGCCGGCCAGACCTGATCGTTGGCCATGAGATTCGCCTGCACCGCGAAGTCGCGTCCGACGCCGAGTTGCCCGCCGGTCGAACCGCACTCGATCTTCATATTCGTTGTCGCATTCGCGGCGATGCCGCCGGCGGCGATGATGTCGTGATTGCCGGTGAAGGTCGCGACGTTGCCGCTCGCGTCGATGATCCCGACCTGCCGCACGTCGCACGACGCGTCGCCGCCGAGGAGCGCGCGAAGCGCGTCGGGGGCGGACTTGCCGGCGCGGAGAAGGTCGAGACCGAGCTTGCCATACGACGGATCGACGAAACTCTGTGTCGCCACCGCGCCGACGCCCGCCTCCGCCCAAGGCACGATCTGTCCGACCGCGAACCAGTGCGACTGCACCGCCACGCCGATCTGCCCCGTCTCCGGATCGCGCGCAACGATCGAGAACGTATTGACCGGGCGCTTCTGCGCGAGCAGCGCAGACGCGAAGAGAAGAAGAAACAGCAGGCGCTTCATGGACGACGATTATAGGTTTGGTGATCAGTTGTCGGTTGTCCGCGACTGTCCGTTGCGACCAGCGCGGTTCATCCGCGAGCGAAGCGAGCGCGCTTCTGTGTGGTGATGGCCGCCTCGGCCGTCCTCTCGTGCAGACGACTCGTCCGCGTGCCTCTGGCTCGATCCGCGACCCGTTCGTATTTTGCGTCCGCCTCGCACGAGGCGCGCGCTACCGGGAGGGCGGCCAGCACCACACAGAAGCGGAAGCCGCAACTAAACCATGCACGACAAGCATGTCATCCCGAGCGTCGAGCGAGGGACCTGGGGGACGGGCGGCACGATGCTCATGTTGCGAGCCACCACCCACCCAGGTCCCTCGCTACGCTCGGGATGACATGTTGGATGACATGTTGATCATCGCCGCATCTTGCGAAGAAATTTAGCAATGACTACAGCGGCCGCCCCGCCTCAGTTCTGCGGTTTCGGCTTGGCCTGAACAGGAAGCTGAAGGAACGAGCCGTCCGCGTAAATGAAGTCGTCCTCCAGGCGGTCGCGATAGCGCACGTCCGGTGACTCTTCTTCGTCCGCGCCTTTCGCCGCTTCGGCGATGCGCCGGCTGTCCCACTCGAAGTTGCTGTCGGCGCCGCCGCTGACGAGGCGATAGTGCAGGCCGTCACTGGAGGCGACGTACGCGTATTCGTGGCCCCAGATGTCCTTCTCCGGAAACTTGACGATGTACGTCGGCGAGAGCAGTTCCTTCAACGCCGCGTAGTCGCCGGTCGGATACGTGTCGTCGTTGTCGACGGCATACGCTTCGATGGCCGTGGCGACATTGCGGATATCGGACATCGTCCGGCGCCAGGGACGTTTCTTCTCCTGCTCTTCGGTGACTTCCTTCATCACCGCTTCGATCTTCGGTCCGAGCTCGCTGGCGCCTGCTTCCATGCCTTCGCTCATGAGATGAGGCATGACCTCGATCGTTTTCTGTCCCGTCGGCGTTGCGTAGAACGCTGCCAGATCGGCGAGCTCCGCTTCCGTGAAGTATTTCGCGTAGATGCGTACCTGGGCTTCGTAGAGCGTGCCGGCAACGTCGATCGCCGCGGAGTGTTTGCGGAAGCTGGCGAACATTTCCTTCGCCTCGGCGACGTCGTCGGGATCGTTCCCCTTTATCGCCGCATTGTCGAGAAACTGCTTCTCGATCTGTCCGAAGACCGCGTCCATCATCGCTTGCCCGGTCTTGCCCATGTTCATCGAGTCGAGCAGTTTGTCGATGAGCTCACGCTGACGCTTGGAGGGATTGGGCTCCGTTGCGAACAGCGGCAGAGCGATGACGGCGAGAAAGAGAACGGCGAGTGTGCGGCGCATGGTGGCGCGATTGTACGCGCGCCACCGATCTCAACAGAAACGCATCATAGAAAACGCATCCAGCCCGCTGGCTGTGCGCGCTTCTTCGCCGCGAACCAGCGGCACGGAAAGTACAGCGCGACGACGACCAACGCCGTGACGAGATACAGGAGCGCAAGACTCCAGCGATAGTCGGGAGGAACGTCGGGCGGCCACATCGGATGATTGGCGATCAGCCAACCGGTGCTTTGCGGCGTGCGCACGAGCGAGATCAACACGGCGACGACATGAATGAGTGGAATGTGCAGGACGTAGTAGAAGAACGGCACCTGCCCGAACACGCTCAGCCAACGCGCCACGCGACCTCGCGCATGTTCCAGCAGCGGAATCGCGATCAGCACGGGACCGAGTGTCATCAACAGAAATTGCAGCGACGCGGGATACTTCGACGTCTTGAGGAAACTGAGAATCGACGGCGGATTCCACGGCGAAGGATCGCCGTAGATGCCGGTCGCGCGCAGCACCAGGAACAACACGACCGCGGCGATGCCGATCGACAGGCAGATGCGACGCCGTTTTTCCGGCGCCATGCGCATGACAGCGCCGAATCCGTAGCCCGCGGCCATGACGCCAATCCACGGAATCAACACGTAGAGCACGACGAAGTGAAACGGCCCGGCGCCGAAATCGCCGCCGGCATAGACGACGCGCATCAGCGGCGACGGTTCATCGATCGGAGGAATGGCGTTGTGGCCGACGATGATCGCCAGTCCGATCGCGGTCACGACACCGACCGGCAGAAACACGAGCGCCGCCAGGATCACCATCGACCAGCCGATGACCCAGATCACGCCGGCGAAGGTGTAGTTGGCGTAATCGAAGTTGAACGTCCAGGCGAAGCGAAGGAGCGTCAGCTCGAGCAGCACGAGCCAAAGGCCGCGCACGACGAGGAACTTCGCCAGCGCGACGCGCGATCCGACTTTCGCGCCGTACAGATACGCCGAAGTGCCGGCGAGAAAGATGAACGCCGGCGCACAGAAGTGCGTGACCCATCGCGTGAAGAACACGGATGGCGCCGGACCGCCCGCGGGCACGCCGGCATAGACGCGCACGTGATCGATGGCCATGAGCACCATCACCGCGCCGCGCACGATGTCGAGGGAAAGAATGCGGCTCGCGCCGCCAGGCTCGCTGGTCAGGTCGGACATGGTCGCCTCCCGCGTGACGTAGATGTTCCGGAGCACGGGCCTTTGAAATCAGGCGCCCGCGGTTTCGTGCAGCACGGCTTCCGCGACGCGCTTGGCAGCCGCTTCTGGTGACTTCTCGCGAACAAACTGAAATTGACGAACGACCGAGGGGATATCGGCAGGGTCGACATCGTCAGATAGCACGGGAACAATTCGCTTCCCGTCGGCTAAGGCGGCGCCAAGTTCAAAAAATGTCCATGGGCGTTGAACGCTCTCGGGCGTAATCAACATGATTAGAACCCGGCTCTGACGTAGCGCTTTCTCGATTTGAGCTTGCCAACGCTCACCGGGTAAAATCTCATGCGCGTCAAACCAGGTTGATATGCCAGATGCGGTCAGTGCGTCCGTGAACTTGCGCACCCAAGGCTGACTGGCAGAGGAATATGACAGAAATACGTCGTAGGAACGGCGTTTGGGCTCAGGCGATTTTCGAGTTGTCTCGACTACTGTGGCTTCAGCCATTGCTCTTCTTCCTCGGACGGCTACGCGATGGCAGCTGTTGCAGATATTTATCGAAGTCGTTTAAGCGAATAATGTCCCGCTTTTTCAGAAATACCGGCGCATTCGGATGGGCCTGAAACTCCTTGGCGGAAAGACCAAGCAGAACAACAACAATCGGTAGGCGTCGTTGCCACGCTGCCCCAATCTCAATCCAAACATACGCTCGCTCCAACGCCCAAGGCGTGAAAAGAACGAGCAATTCGTCGGCCTTATCCAAGAAGTCGCGAATGTCTTCTTCAAATTCAGAACCTACATCAACGTCCGCCTCATCGAGGAAAGGCCTCGCCCCATAATCGCTGATCCCACGAGCTATCTGGCGAGCAATCCATGTGTCTTCGCCGGAGTGGCTAACGAAGACCAGCCACGTTTTCTTCTTCTTCGCTGCGGCCATTCGCGCCTCATTCACTCCTTTTGAGCATATCGTACCGCAGCCAAAGAATCGGCCGACGACGACGCTCACCGTTGGGGGCAAGTTGCTTACCAGTCACCATTTACAAACGGCATGCTCGACACAGCGGCGACATGCGCCGCTAGAAGCCTGCTCCGCAAATGCACCGGCGTGCGCTCGCTCGAAGGGCTTTCATGAACGCGAGCTGCCCCCGATCCTTGCATCTCACGACGGTCATGAAACGCCTCGTCCCCGTTTTTCTCCTTGCGCTTCTCTGCAGGGCAGACGAGCCGAACATCGTGCTGCAGAACGTCGTCGGCGGTCTCATGCATCCGGTGTCGATCGCGCATGCCGGGGACTCGCGGCTGTTCATCGTGCAGCAGGAAGGGCAGGTGATGATCTTCGACGGTACGCGCCTGCTGGCTCAGCCGTTTCTCGACATCAGCGCGCTCGTTTCCAGCGGCGGTGAGCGCGGACTCCTCGGCATCGCGTTTCATCCCGACTACGCGCACAACGGGCGCTTCTTCGTCGACTACACCGACCGCAACGGCAACACCGTCATCGCGCGCTACAACGTCTCTGCAAACAATCCAAACGTCTCCGATCCGAATTCGCGCGTGCAGATCCTCTTCGTCACGCAGCCCTTCGCGAATCACAACGGCGGGCAACTGCAGTTCGGTCCCGATCGCTATCTCTACATCGGCATGGGCGACGGCGGCTCCGGCGGCGATCCCGGCAATGGCGCGCAGAACCTCGGCGATCTCCTCGGCAAGCTGCTGCGCATCGACGTCGACGCCAACACCTACGCCGTCCCCTCGTCGAATCCATTCACGACACGAACGGGTGCGCGCCCCGAGGTCTGGGCGTATGGACTGCGAAACCCGTGGCGCTTCTCGTTCGATCGCGCGACTGGCGATCTCTGGATCGCCGACGTCGGACAGGGAACGTGGGAGGAGATCGATTTCCAATCGGCGACCAGCATCGGCGGCGAGAACTACGGCTGGCGGCGCATGGAAGCGACGCACTGCTTCAATCCGTCGTCGAACTGCAACGACGGCACGCTCGTGCTGCCGGTGATCGAGTACGGCCACACCAACGGTGCCTGCTCCGTCACCGGCGGTTCCATCTATCGCGGCGCGCGTTATCCGCGACTCGCCGGAACGTATCTCTACGGCGACTACTGCAACGGTGTGCTCTGGGGCGCGACGCGCAAGCAGGATCAGTCGGTCACTTCGCGCGTGCTCCTCGACACGAACCTTTCGATCAGCACCTTCGGCGAAGACGCCAACGGCGAGATCTACGTCGCCGACTACGACCGCGGACTGATCTATCACGTGACGGATGCGAAGCCGGTGGTGAGGAGGAGAGGAGTTCGGCACTAGCTCAGGGCATGTCATCCCGAGCGTCGAGCGAGGGACCTGGGTGGGCGGGGGTGCGCAACACGAGCATCGTGCCGCCCGTCCCCCAGGTCCCTCGCTAACGCTCGGGATGACATGCTTGTCGGCTGGTTGCGGCTCTACCATCACCCGCCTGCAATAATGCGCAGCATGCGTCGCCTGCTTCTGCTCCTCCTGCTCGCCGCTCCCGCGTTCGGAAAGTCGCTTCACTGGTCGGCGATCGACGTCGATGCGAAGCTCGATGCCGACGGCAGGCTGCACGTCATCGAGAAGCAGCGCATCGTCTTCGACGGCGATTGGAACGGTGGAGAGCGCGACTTCAACATCCACGGGCGCCAGAGCATCGAAGTGCATTCGGTCAAGCGCCTCGAAGGGACGAGCGAGATCGAGCTCACGAAAGGCGATCTCTCGTCCGTCGATCGTTGGGACCTCACGTCGCCCGGTGTCGTGCGCTGGCGCAGCCGGATGCCGAGCGATCCGGAGTTCGAGAATCGCGAGATCACGTACATCCTCGACGTCACGTACTCGGGCGTCCTGGCGAGTGAGGGCGATCATCGCTACCGGTTGAACCACAACTTCGGGATGCCGAAGCGCGACGGCGTGATCGAACGATTCACGCTCTACCTCGCCTTCGATCCCGTCTGGCTCACGTCGCCGATTTCCGTCGAGCGCACGAACGTGCCGCCGGGCCAGGACGTGTTCGTTTCGCGCGAGCTGACGTTCACCGGCGCCGGCGAGCCGGCCGCCGCGTTCAAGCCGCTTCCGCCTTGGGTGCCGATTGCCGTCATCCTCTCGTTTCTCGCGGTCGTCGCGTTTCTCATTTTCGGATTCATCGCCGGCGAGCGCGCCACGGGGCGGTTCGCGCCGGTCACCGCGCGCTTCGACGAGGAGATTCTGGCGATGTCCGCGGAGGTCGCGGGCGCGGCCTGGGATGGGACCATCGGCGCGCCGGAAGTCGCGGCCGTGCTCGCGCGCATGACGCAGGAGAAGAAGCTCTCGACGAACGTCGAAGGCAAGACGCTGCACATGCAACTCCTCGTCGACCGAAACACGCTGCCGGACTACGAGCGCGCGCTGATCGACGCGCTCTTCTTCAGCGGACTCGATTCGACGAGCACCGACGCCGTGAAAGAGCACTACAAGAGCAGCGGTTTCGATCCGGCAAAGAAGATCGAGCCGGGGATTCAGAAACAGCTCGCGCAGCTTCCGACGTGGAGCGCCGACGTGAAGCGCTTCAGCGGCCGCACCGATACATTCTTCATCCTCGGCGCGCTGCTGCTTCTCGGCGCGACGTTCTACTTCGGCGGCAACGCCCGCGGGGCCGCCGCCGTTTCGTTCTTCGTCGTGCTCTTCTTCTCCCTGTTCGGTTCCCTGGCGGCCTGGTTCGGCGCAAACTCGGTCACGAACTACGGCTGGCGGTTCGTCGGACCGGCGATCACGATGTCCATCGCCTCGCTGCCGCTCCTCGTGTGCTGCCGCGTCGCCGGTTTGATCGATCTCCCGGCTTACGCGCTCGTCGCGATCGCGCTCTACACGCTGGCCTGGATCAAGCTCGTGATCGATCTGATGCGCATCCGCGATACGCCGCAGAAGATCGCCTTCCGCAAACGCATTGCCGGCGTGCGTCTTTACTTCATCGAACAGCTCGCGCTCCCGAAGCCGGCGCTGAAGGACGAGTGGTTCCCGTACGTGCTGGCATTCGGCCTCGGCACGAATGTCGATCGCTGGTTTCACGCGCATGGCGGAACATCGTCGAGCTCGTATTCGCACGTCGGTTCGACGTCGTCGTCTTCTTCCTCTTTCTCATCCTCCAGCAGCTCGTCGTCATGGACGGGCGGCGGTGGCGGATTCGGCGGCGCCGGCGCGACCGGCTCCTGGGCCATCGCCGCGGGCGCGATGGCCGCGGGCGTGTCGGCGCCTTCGTCATCGTCGAGTGGCGGTGGAGGCGGTGGTGGCTCGAGCTCGGGCGGTGGTGGGGGCGGAGGCTGGTGACATCGAGTAACGTCACCGCGAGTCACGTCACGGCGCGGATTCAGCGGTTCGTCGCGTCGCTGGCGTCGACCGAAGTCTCCGATCGCGCCTGCAATCAATTCTCATCGAGCCTCGGCGATCTGCAAGGCAACGCGATTCGACGCCGCAATCTGCGCCTCTACCTCGAACAGATGGCGGAGATCGCGCCGCGAACGCTGCTCATCGGCGAAGCGGTCAGCCATCGCGGCGGCCGCCTTACCGGTATCGCCTTCGTGAGCGAGTCGCTCATGCTCGCCGGCGTCGAGACGCGCAACGGTCCACTCCTCGGCGCCGATCGCGGCTATCGCAAAGCCACGCCCGGTCCGCGCCTCTCGACCGAGGCGAGTGCGACGATGGTCTGGGGCACGATTCGCGACATCACGCCGCTGCCGATGCTCTGGAACGCCTTTCCCTTCCACCCCTTTCATCCCGGCGAGCCGCTCTCCAATCGCGTGCCGAGCTCCGCGGAATTGCTCATCGGCCAGACCTTCATCGAAGCCCTGCTGCGCCTTTTCACCTTCGGGACGATCGTCGCCATCGGCAACCAGGCCTCGCTCTCCCTGCAACGCATCGGCATCGAGCACGCCAAAGTGCGCCACCCGTCGATGGGCGGCAAGAACCTCTTTCTCGAAGGCATGGCCCGAATCTCGAAGTAAAGTCTGCGCATGAAGAAGAAAAGCCAGATCCAGGAGATCAAAGAAGGCCGCGCCATGCGCGAGCGCGTCTACTCCGGCCGCGTCCAACCCTTCGGCCCCCGCGTCACACTCACGAACGAAAACGCCGTGAAGCTGACGACGGTCCCGAGCTCGTCAAAAGAGAAGTTCAACGGGGGACGCGAATAGACGGCTTTTTCGCGTCTTCGCGTCTTCGCGTGAGACCGTTTCGCGCGAAGACGCGAAGGCGCGAAGATAGAACTCAGCCTCCAATGTGTGACATCTCGACTTTGCGCAGGCCCGGAGTCGCTTCGGAGCGGACCGCGGAGTAGCGATCGTCGCGTGCGCGCCAGATGTTGGCGATGAGCGCGGAGAGCTCGTCGTCGTTGGCTCCGGCGCGTAGCGGGGCGCGGAGATCGTGGCCGCGGGCGGCGAAGAGGCAGAGATAGAGTTCACCGTTGGCGGCGAGCCGCGCGCGCGTGCAGGTCGAGCAGAACGGTTGCGTCACCGAAGTGATGATGCCGATCTCGCCGGCGCCGTCGGCGTAGCGCCAGCGCTCCGCGACTTCGCCGAAGTAGTGCGCATCGGCGGGAACGAGAGGCCACTCGCGTTGCAGCATCGCCAGCATCTCGCGGCCGGAGACCACGTCGTCGACGCGCCAGCCGTTCGTATTGCCGACATCCATGTACTCGATGAAACGGACGATGTGCCCCGTGCCGCGGAAGCGCCGCGCCAGCGCGACGACGTCGCCGTCGTTCATCCCGCGCTTCACGACCACGTCGATCTTCACCGGCGTGAGTCCCGCCTCGGCCGCCGCATCGATCGCATCCAGCACACGGGTCACCGGGAAATCGACATCGTTCATCTTGCGAAAAATCGCGTCGTCGAGCGAGTCGAGACTGACCGTGACGCGACTGAGTCCCGCGGCGCGCAACGACCGCGCGCTCAGCCTCGTGAGCAACGAGCCGTTCGTCGTCAATGCGATGTCGCGCAGGCCTTCGATCGGCGCGAGCTGCGCGACGAGGCGATCGAGATCGCGGCGCAGCAGCGGCTCGCCGCCGGTGAGCCTCACCTTCTCCACGCCATGCGCGACGAAGAGCCGCGTGAGCCGCGCGATCTCCTCGAACGTCAGCAACTCCTCGCGATGAAGGAACGCGAAATCGCGGCCGAAGACCTCCTTGGGCATGCAGTACGTGCAGCGGAAGTTGCAGCGATCGGTCACCGAGATGCGCAGATCGCGCACCGGCCGGTCCAGAGAATCGCGAACGCTCACGCCCGTCAAACTACGTCGGAGGGAACAAAAACTCCAGCGCCATCCGGGCGCGGCGCGCCCAGGCGCGCTCGCTGTGATCGCCGCGGCGATCCTCGTGATAGTGGAACGTTTCCGGCGACCAGCCCTTGCGGACGAGCAGATCGCGAAGCGCGCGCGCGTCGTGGAGCGCCTGCATCCCTTCGCGTCCGCCGATGTCGAGCCAGAGCCGCGGCGGTGGACCGTCGAACGCTTCCACCGTCTGCAACACCGCGCGGCCGCCCCACCAGATCGACGGCGACATCACCGCGGCGCGCGAAAAAACATTGCGATGCGTGAGCGCGATGTGCAGCGACAAGAGACCGCCGAGGGACGAACCGGCGATGCCGTTGTCTCCGGGAATCGTGCGGAAGCGCGTGTCGATGATCGGCTTCAACTCCTCAAGCAGCATCCGCGCGTAATCGTTCGCGCGGCCGCCGCCGTTGTGCTTCGGCTCGCGCGTCGGCGTGTACTCGTCGATGCGTCCCACGCCGGCGTTGTCGGACGCCACGATGATCATCGGACTCGCCTTGCGATGCCCGATCGCGGCATCGGCCGCTTCCTGCATGCGCCAGTGCTGACCGGGGATGAACGCGCGGTGCGCGTCGAAAACGTTCTGCCCGTCCTGCATGTACAGCACGGGATAGCGGCGATCGTCGCGATCGTCATAACCGGGCGGAAGGTAGATCGTGATCTCGCGGACATTGCCGAGGATCGTGGAGTTGAAGCCGTGGATCCGCTCCAGGCGGCCCGGACGAAGCGCCGTACGGCGGTTCTCGCGGCGCAGAACGCGCCGGAAGGTCGCGGCGAGAGTTTCAGACATTTCTTGCATGATTGGTTGGCGGGTGGATTCGACAGTTGTGGTTTGCGTTCTACCGCCAACCGCTAACTGCCAACTCATCTCACGTGAGCTCGCGATAGCCGCTGCGGTAATAGACAAGAGGCGCGCCCTCATTCATTCGCGCGTCGATCACCTCGCCGACGAAGATCGTGTGATCCCCGCCGGGAAGCTGCGCGTGGAGACGGCACTCGAGCGTGCAAATCGCTCCCTCGATCAATGGAATTCCAAGCTCGCCGCGCCGCACGTCGACGCCGGCGAACCGGTCGTCGATTCGCGAGGCAAAGCGGCCGGAGATCGCCTGCTGGGCGTGCGCGAGGATGCTCACGCCGAACATCCCGGCGCCAGCGATGGCGTCGTGCGACTTCACATTCTTCTCGATACAGATGAGCACGAGCGGCGGATGCAGTGACAGCGAAGCGAACGAGGCGACCGTCATGCCGTAGTCCGTCCCGGCATGCGCGGTCGTCACGATCGTGACTCCGCTGGCGAAATGGGACATGGCCGTCTTGAACTGGGCTTCGTCGATCGACATCGAGGCGAAGTCTACTTCAAACTTTTCGCCAAACGAGGCGTAGAAAGACTGTTGCTGGTTGCTGGTTGCCGGTTGTCTGCGGTGCTCGGCTTCGAAAAGTGTCCCGTCAGTCCGCACACCGCAGACAACCGACAACCGACAACCGACAACAGATCTTCAGCAGCAAGTTGGAGGAACACCGATGCATCTTCGCCGCCTCGCCACATTCGCGATCACGCTCATCCTCGCCACCGGCGCGTTCGCCGCGGACGACATCATCCGCAAGGGATTCAACGTCGCTCCGGGCGGCACGCTCCACCTCGACGCCGACATCGGCGCCATCAAGATCGTCAGTGGAGGAACCGGCGTCGCGATCGAAGTCGTTCGCAAGGCGCGCGGCCGCAAAGCCGAGGAACTGCTGAGCGAGCACAAGATCGACTTCAAGCAGAACGGCAACGACGTCGTGATCACCAGCGACTTCGACGACTCGTGGGATCGCTGGTTCCGCGACTATGAAGTGCAATGGAACATTCGCGTTCCGTCGCAATACAACCTCGACGTGAAAACGTCCGGCGGCTCGATCGACCTCGCGGATATCGGCGGTACCGTCGACGCGCGCACGTCCGGCGGCAGCATCAAGACCGGCCGTCTCGCCGGTCCGTCGAAGCTCTCGACCTCCGGCGGTTCGATCACCGTGACCGGCGCGAACAGTGAAGTCGTCGCGAACACGTCCGGCGGCAGCATCGACATCGGCGATACCTCGGGCCGCGTCGAAGCGCGTACGTCCGGCGGCTCGATCAAGCTCGCGCATGCCGGCGGCGAAGTGCTGGCCCGCACCTCGGGCGGCGGTATCCGCATCGAAGGCGCAAAGGGGCGCGTCGACGCCTCGACTTCCGGCGGCTCGATCACCGCCACGATCTCCTCTCAACCTGCGGGCGATTCGCGTCTCTCCACCTCCGGCGGCGGCGTCACCGTCAACATCGCCAGCGGCATCGGCGTCGAGCTCGACGCAAAAGCGAGCGGCGGCGGCGTGCACTCCGAAGTGCCCATCACGATCCAGGGCACCCAGGACGACGACTCGCTCCAGGGACGCATCAACGGCGGCGGCCCCAAACTCGTCCTCCGCAGCTCCGGCGGCGGCATTCACGTGAATTCGATGTAGCGAGGAGGGCGGGCTTAATAGCCCGCCGGTTTGTGCGGCAGGCACACTCCTAACTGCCTTGGACACCCACCCATGGCGGGCGATAAGCCCGCCCTCCGGTTGCCGCACCGAGGCAGCGCAAGATCGCTAGGCGACAGAACACAACTACTCCGCAGCCAGAATCGCCTTTGCCGCGGCTTTCGCGCTCGCAAGGGCGGCGTCGGACAACAGGCCTTCGTCGCCCACCCAGTCGCCGGCGATGTAGAGGCCGCGGATGTTCGTGATTGGCGACGGGCGTGGGGAGGTGGGACGGACCAGCGCGTTCGAGACGATCATCGACGGGAGGAAGCGGCGGTGGACGAGCACTTCGCGCCAGCCGGGTTGCATTTCGTCGAGGAGCGCTTCGAGCGCGCGCTCGTCGGCGGTTGCATCGCCGGCGCCGTACTTCACGAGATGAAGGAGCGCGCCGCCTTTCGGCGTGAGCTGCGAGAAGGCGGAGTGCACGGAGAAGTAGATCGGGCTGTCGATGCCGAGCGCGAACGTGCGCTTGGGACGCGGGAGTGAGCGCAGCGCCACGTCGAGACAGGCCGCCATCACCGGTTGCGCGCTCGTCCAATCCTTGCCGGCATCGCCCGCCAGCTCCGCCGCGGTGACCGGGTCGACGGCCAGCAGCACGATCTCCGCCGGCAGCCGCGCGCCGTCCACGTCTTCCGGTTGCATCTCCGGATACGCCAGGGCCTGCGTGTCCATGCGATCGGAGTCGAGCTCGAGGCCTCCGAGCTCCACCGCGCGCACGGCGCCGTCATGTTGCACGCCGACGATGCGCGAGCTGGAAACGAAATTCACGCCCGACGAGATCGCCGCGCTGTGCAGCGAATCGACGATCTTCTGCCAGCCTTCATCGACATAGAGCACGCCGCGCAGACCGACCTTCATCTGCGCGAGCGTCAACGCGGCGCTGCTTTCTTCGACGCGATCGGAATACGTCGCCAGACGTGCAAGCGCGACAAAGACCTCGCGGGCACGGGCGTCGGAGAGATGCGCATCCATCCATTCGCGCAGCGTCATCGCACCGGCGCGCGTACCGCCGAAGCGGCGGATGTGCATCAGCGCGCCGCCGAGATCCCACTTGCCGCCGAGGGAGAGCAGTGACGTCGTGAGAAATGAAAGCCAGTTCGTCGGAAGGCCGTACTCCTTGCCGCCGAACAGCGCCACGGCGTCGGGCTTGGCCAGCGTTCCGCGCACGGGAACGCCGAGCTCGCGATAGACAGCGGCGCCTGCGCCGGTCCGATAGAACGCGTGCGCGCCGAGGTTGAAACGATAGCCATGGCGGAGATTCGTGATCGCGCGGCCGCCGAGAAAACGCCGCTTTTCGAAGAGCGTCACCGTGCGACCCGCGCGCGCCAGATAGATCGAAGCCGCCAGGCCGGCGACCCCTCCACCGACGATCACTATGTTCTTGGCCATGGGTCGGCGGCGATGGTAACCGATTTCTGACGCGCCATTTCGCGCACGAAACGGCTATCCTGTGGGAGAATCGCAGAGTCCCCGAAGAGCCGTATCCTCCATATTTGCGAATTTGATGCGACGCCACGATGTTGTCGGCGGCGTCTGGAACCTTAATGCGCCAACTACTTCGCGCCATGATGTTGTTGTCGGTTCTGCTCTGCGCGGCGGCACCCGCTGTGGCCGCGACGTCATCCGACTTCTACACCGGCCTCCTGCAGCGCGGAATCAGCGCATTCGATGCTGAGCACTACGCGGATGCCGCGCGTTATCTGAAGCTGGCCGCGTTCGGCCTCATCGACTCTGTCGACAAGTACGAGGTCGCGCAGGTCTACCTCACCCTCACCTACGAACATCTCAACGACGTCGTGAAAGCGCGCGATGCCGCCCATCGTGTCGTGCTCGCCGAGCGCATCGAACGCCGCTTCGCCACGGTCACCCTGCCGGCCAACATCGCCCGCTCGTTCGACGGCTCGGTCTCGAAGCTCCTCGGAAGCGCCGACGCCACGTTTCTCCACAGCCCGCCGACGATTACCAACACGCCCTCCCAGCAGCCGAGGACTCAGCCGCGCGCGACGGAGACGAGACCGCAGCAGACGATGACGCCCGCGCCGGCGACGCAGAATCCGCAGCCCGCGCCGAAACCGCCGGCGACCACGAAGCCGCCGCAAGTCGATTCGACGAAGAAACCTCAGGTCGACAAACCTGCCGACAAACAGGTGGACAAGCCCGTTGAGAAGCCGGCCGATAAGCCGATCGTCGAGAGACCGCCGATCAAACCTCCGGTCCAGGCATCCTCGAATTCGAAACCGATCGTTCCCGCTCCGACGCCTCAGGCACCGGCTCCGACCTCCGCTCCGAAAACTCTTTCGGCGCAGGAAGCCTCCGCGCGGCTGGCCTCGGGTGAACGCGCACTTTCGACCGGACAACTCGTCGAAGCACGCAAGACCTATCGCACGTTGATCGACACCGGCGTCGCGCGCGACGTTCTCATTCGCGCCGCCGAAGGTCTCTATCGCGCCCGCGACTTCGACGGAGCGCTGGCCGGGTTCGGAAAAGCGGGAGCGCTGCGACGCGGCGAAGAGCCGTACCACTACTACATCGCCGTCGCCTACTACGAGACCGGCCAGATCGCGCGCGCGAAAAACGAGCTCGCCGCGGCACTCCCGTTCATCGAGGTCACCCCCGACGTAGCGCGGTACCGGGCCAGGATCGAAAGCGCTGTCGACTGATTCTCTTCCGTCGTTCCCCTCATATTGGTTAGAATCGCGGCCGATTCGTCCTAGCCGTTGCTCAGTTCAAAAGGTGCGTCGATGAAAAAAATCGCCCTCGGGCTTGCTCTGATCCTGTACGCGGCAACCGCCTTCGCCGCAGACCGTCCCTCCGCTCCCGAGATCACGCCTCCGAACAGCGGCGCGGAATGGTTGAAACTCAGCAGCACGGAGAAGTTGTTCTGGGCCATCGGTTACGCGCAGGGATATCGCGAAGGTCTGGAAAAGATCGACGTGACTTCCGGCCCGACCTCGCCCTGCGCGAGCCTCGCCGTGCGCACTGAGAATCAGACTTCGACATCCGGCAAGTTCAGCGGCTTCGAGCTCGTCTCCAGCCTCGAGCGCTTCTTCGCCGATCCGGCGAATACGGTGATTCCGATCGGTACCGCAATCCGCATTACGCTGCTCCAGGCAGGCGGCAAGGATCAGACGACGATTCAGGAACTGATCGACACGGCCCGCGTCCTCGGACAGCAAGCTTCGGCACGACCGCAGTAGCGGAACGCCACCAGGCCGTAATTCGCGCTACACTTTCCCTGCTCCAGGCTCAGGCTGGGAGGGTTGGCCGTGCGTAAGAACTCATATCTCGTTGCTTCGATGGCTTTGGCGGTTGCCATCACCTTCTCCACGACGGGGCAGGAGGAGCCGCTCCCGGTCGTTCACGCGAAAGCGTCAGCCAGCGACCTTCCGGTCCCGCGACCCGCGGCCTATCTCACCGTCGCGCTGAACCGGCCGTTCGATCCCTCGCTGCTCGCCGAGGCCGCACGCGCGAATGACTTCGCCGCGTTCGATGCGCTCTACCGAGGCGCGAGAAAACTCGGACAACCCGTCGCCGCGTACTCCACGCTCCACGAGCTCTGGTCGTGGTCGATGTCCGATCCGATCGGCGCGTTCTATGGCCGCGACATCCACGAACGTTTCGCAAGCGCCTTCCCCGGCTACGCGCGCTTCATCGAGGAATACAGCATCGTCGACAACAACGGCAACGCGTTCTACCCGACGAGTGAGACGCGCGCATTTCTTCTGGCGCGCGCGCTCGAAGGACAGGCCGCGTCGTCGCCGTTGATCACGAAGACTGCACGTGCGCGGAGCGGCGAGCAGCGCGACACGACGAGCACCACCACGCACGTATCCGCGACTACGTCGCATAAATCTACGACCACGTCGCACGCATTCACGACGCGGCAGCCGGCGGCGACTCAGCCGGCTCGCTCCACCGCGCAGCGTTCCACGACACCGCACTCCGTCCCGCGCTCGCATCACAGCAGGAAAGTACAAACGGACGTCGCGAGCAAGCCGGCCGTTTCGACGACCGCGACTTCGACACCGTCCACGTCAACGCCCGCCGTCACCAAACCGGCCGCATCGAAACCCGCCGTCTCCACGCCCGTTGCATCGACTCCGGCCGCGCAGACTCCCGCTGCTCAGACTCCCGTCACGACAACGCCCGCGACTTCGAGCAGCACGACGCCGGCACCCGCTCCGACCACCTCCGCCACCGACACGGCCGCTCCCACCGAGGCGCCGATCGTCGTGAAAGCCGAAGAGCCGGCGCCGGCAACTGCTGTCCCCACGGAAACGCAATCGAATCCGCAGACTGCCGCGACGAACAATCCATTCTCGGGCCGCGGCATGTTGCTGCTCGTGATCGGACTGATCGGCTTCGGCATCCTCGCGCTCATCCTGCGCACACCGAAAGAGGTCCCGACGTCGATCCTTCCGCCGGCTGACGGAACGAAGCCGCCGGCGCCGGTCGAGCCGTTCAGGAAAACGCCGGCCCCTGGCTCGATCCCTGGCTCGACGAAGAGCGAGGATTCGACGAAGCCTCGAGCGACCGGATCGCGCGGATGAGACGCGCGCCCGCGGCGCTTCCCTTGATCACCATCCCGCTCACCCAGTGACGCAACCGCTCGCGGTCTTCGGCCGTGAGCTCTTTCGCGGTGAGCACGACGATCGGAATGCGTGACGTCGACTCCCGCATCCGCAACGCTTCGGCGATCTCGAATCCGCTCATCCCCGGCATCATGAGGTCGAGAATGATCACGTCGGGCCGCAGCGTCTCGGCGCGTTCGATCGCTTCGGCGCCGGTCATTGCGCGATCGAGCAGGTAACCTTCCTTCGATAGCTCCTGTTCGAGGAGCGCGTGCACGTCGAGATCATCGTCAACGATGAGCAGACGCGCGGCACGCGGCGAGCCGTCGCGTCCCGTGATCTCCGCGAGGCGGCGCAGAAGACGCGGCCATTCGACGGGCTTGGTGAAGTAATCCTCGGCGCCGATCGCAAGCGCCAGCTCGCGATTGTCGAGCATGGAGATGATGATCACCGGTATGTCGCACGTCGTGGCGTCGGCCTTCAGCGACTTGAGCACCTGCCAGCCTTCGATGCCCGGCAGCACGAGATCGAGCGTGATCGCCAGCGGACGCATGACGCGCGCGAGCTTGAGCGCGTCTTCGCCCGAGCGCGCGCGAATCGGCACGTAGCCGGCCGAATACAGATAGGCGCTGATCGTTTCGTAGGCCTCGTCCTCGTCCTCGACGACGAGCACGCGCTCACCCGGAGGAACGACGACGCCATCGCGTCCCACGATCGGACTCGGGATTGCCGTACCGGCGAAACGCAGCGGCAGCACGAACGTGAACTCGCTTCCTTCGCCGAGAGTGCTCTTCACCGAAACCGAGCCGCGCTGCAGCTCGACGAACTTTTTGACCAGCGACAGTCCGAGGCCCGTGCCGCCGTAGGTGCGGCTGGTCGCGGTATCGATCTGGCGGAACTCGTCGAAGATCACACCGACGTTTTCTTTCGCGATGCCGATGCCGTGGTCGATGACGGTGACGGCAACGTCGGTCGGCCCCACGACGCCCGGAAGCGCGACGCCGGCCGGCACGAGCCGCGCGCGAATGGTGACGGTGGTGTTCGAGCGCGAGAACTTCACGGCGTTCGAAAGAAGGTTGTAGAGGATCTGCTTGAACTTGGCGTGATCGGTCTCGATCTTGTCGACGTCTTCCGCGACGTCGACCTCGAACGTGATCCCTTTCTTCGCCGAGAGTCCTTTCATCACCGCGCAGACGCTTTCGATCGCCGCGCGCACGGGGAAGGTCTCCGGATAGAGCTCCATCTTCCCGGCCTCGACTTTCGAGAGATCGAGGATGTCGTTGATGATGCTGAGCAGGTGCTGTCCCGATTGCAGAATGGATCGCAGGAAGCCGACGTACTTTGGCTCGATGCGGTCGTTCAATCGCTCGACGAGGATTTCCGAGAATCCGATGATGGCGTTCATCGGCGTACGCAGCTCGTGGCTCATGTTCGCCAGGAAGATGCTCTTGGCGCGATTCGCTTCTTCGGCTTGCTCGTTCTTGATCTGCAGCTCGCGCAGGATGCGCGCCTTGGCGATGGCCGATACCGCGTGCTCGCGCACGCGCGCCAGCTTCTGCAGGTCGTTGCGGCCGAAGGCGTTTTCGTCGGTGAAGTTGTCGAAGATGAGAAAGCCTTCCATCCGACCGCTCAGCGTCACCGCCATCGCCAGCATCGCCTTCGGGACCGGAAGATGCGCGGTCTTCTCCGCGCCGGCGAGGTGACCGAAGTCGCCGCCTTTGATCAGATAGACGCCTTCCTCGAGCTGTTCGGCGCGCTCGGAGTAGCGGCGGATGGCTTCTTCGAACGAAAGCGACAGGCCCTTGAGCGGATCGGGATCGTAGCCGGAGACGGCGAAGATTTCCGTCCTGCGCGTCTCGTGATCGAACTTGAGGAAGACTCCTTTCTCCGCCTGCGGAAAGAGGTTCATCCCCTGATCGAGAACGCTCTTCAACACGTTCTCCAGGCCGACTTCGCGGTTGATCACTTCGACGATGCGGTCGAGTGTCTCCAGCTCTCCCGCCTGCGCGCGAATCTCCTCGGTGCGTGCGAGCACGAGATCCTCGAGCATGCGGTTCTTGCGCTTGAGCTGCCGCATGCGCCAGCGATTCCACACCCACAGCGCGACGATCAGCGCCGCGAGGTAAATGAGCGCCACCCACCAGCGCAGCCAGATCGACGGCCGGATCTCGAACGAGTTCGCCACCGGCGCGGACCAGACGCCATCGGCGTTGCGCGCCTTCACTTCGAACGTGTAGGTGCGCGGGAAGAGATACGCCGGCAGGTTCGTGTAGCGGATCTTCGTATCGGTGGTCTCATCCGACCACTTGCGATCGAAGCCGGCGAGGCGCGTCTGATAGCGCACGCGCGATTCGTCGGCGAAGGTCAGCGCCGCGTATTCGAGCTCGATCTCCGCGTCGTTGCTCAGCGTCACGCGCCGCATGCGGACGATCGGCGGCAGCAAGTTCTTCTCCCGCGCCGCCGGATTGAACACGGAGACGCCGCTCGGCGTGCCGAGGTAGATGCGGCCCTCGGAATCCGTCGCCAGCGGACCGTAGGCCCACGCTTCGTCGTCGATGAGGCCATCCGCTTTCGTCACGCGTGAGACCTCGCGCCGCGTCTGCGCATCGATCTGCACGAGGCCGGCGTTGTTGCTCACCCACACCGTGCGGCCATCCGTCGACGGCGTCATCCCGACCACGGGTTGTCCGCTGAACACATTCGTCGCGCTGTACGGCTTCTCGGTCCGCAGCACCGCCAGTCCCGCGCCCGTGCCGACCCAGAGCAGATTGTTGTGATGCAACAGCGAGCGGATGCCGTTGGTCTGCGCGCCCGTCGCGGTCGTCCACGCCGACAGGAAGACCGGAGTCGTCACTTCGCCCGCGGGATGATCGCGAACGATCGACGCCAGCGACGCGTTCGAGTGAAAGAGTCCGCGGTCCGTGCTGCCGACCCAGAGGAATCCATGGCTGTCCATCGCCACGCTCGTCGCGCCGGCAGGCGAGAGTCCCGAGCGCGCGCGAAACTGCAGCCATTTCCCCTCGGCCAGGCAAGCCGCGCCCCAGCTTCCCGCGAAACACATCGCGTCGCCAAAGCGCCGGGCGGCGTACGTCGTATCGAGTCCGAGCGCGCTGACGATGTACGGCGTTCCATGCAACGTGACCGGCGTGCGCCGTACGTTCACACCGATCGCCGGCGGTTCTTCGCCGGCGACGGAGAGGCAGTTCAAACCCGCGGCGGTCGCCATCCAGAGGCGTTTGTCCCCCTCCTCCGCAAGTGCGTAAACCTGGTTGGAGTGCAGACCCTGATCGACGGTGAGCGTGTCCGTTCCAGTCGATGACAGCGCGGCGACACCGCCGCCGGTCGCGACCCACATCCCGCCGCGCCATTGCGGCAGCACGGCGAACGAGCTCGGATCAGGAAGCGCCGGCGACGTCCGCGCCGTCCAGGCGTTGAAGGCCTCGTAGCCCTTGCGCAGTCGCGACACGCCGCCGTTCTGACCGAACCAGAGATTGCTCTCGCGATCTTCGAAAATCGTCCAGAGCGTCTCGCCGAGGAGTCCATTCGCGCGCGTGACGACCATGTTCTCCGCGGGATCGTGCAGGTCGATGCGCACCGCTCCGCTGCCGAGGCTTGCTGCCCAGAGATCCTTACCGTCGCGTGTGGCGACGACCGCGACGACCCGCTCCGAAAGCTGGTGATTGATGACGCGCGGCACACCCCCTTCGAGCTTCCAGACCGAGCCATCGACATCGCCGCCCCACAGCGTTCCATCGCCCGTCTCGGCGAGCGCGCTCGTCGGTGCGTCGCTGCGCAGGAACAGACGCGGCGCGGCGTCGCCATTCATCGACAAAATCGTTTGATCGGCGCGGCTGGCGAGAATCGATCCATCACGGCGAAGCAGCATCGCCAGGATGCCGCTCGGACCTTCGACGCCGAGGTCGTATGGTTTGACCTGCAGGTGTCCGCGGGCATCGAAGCGATACCGAAGAATCCCATCCTGCGTCCCGACCCACAGCCAGCCATCGCGCGCGGCGATCACGCAGTTGCGCCGCATGCGCGACGGCGTCAACGCAACGTTGCCGACTCGCGAAACGAATCGAATCCGCTCGCCGACCGCATAGTCATCCAGCGCCTTGCTCGACACCACGAGCCCCGCCTCGGACGCAACCCACAACCGATGCGCCGCATCCTCCACGATCTCGCGCACCGTCGGATCGGCGAGGCCATCGGCCACGCCATACGTCTCCATGTTGTGCCCGTCGTAGCGCGCGATGCCGGTCGAGTAAAACGCCAGCCAGATGAATCCCTGATGATCCTGAATGATCTTCTGCACGCTCGCCGAAGGCAGCGGCGCCGCGGAAGGACCACCCGGCGCGAAGTGCGTGAATGGCAGCTCCTGAGCGGAAAGAGTTCCACACAGGAAAAGAAACAACCACCAATTGCGACGCATCCCGACAGTTTAACGGGATCAGATCGCGGATCGCAGATCACAGATCGCAGATCGCAGGAACCGTCTCACGCGGAGACGCGGAGAAAGAGATTTGCAACTGCTTTCTCCGCGCGCTCCGCGTCTCCGCGTGAACCCTCCCCCACGGGAAGGCGGCGGGCTTCTCCTGCGATCCGCGATCTGCGATCCGCAATCCGCCTCTCCGGAACCCTCCGCCCCGTTCTCCGTAGAATGCACATGTGGCTCGCCTTCGCGACTGGCTCGACCTCGCCAGAAGCACCTTCACGTCTTTGACGACCAACGACGTGACGGGCTTCTATGCCCTGGAGTGGCCGGAGACCAAGAAGATGCTCCTCGCCGAGCACAGCGACAGCGCGGCGATCGAGCGCGACCCGCGGCGCATCCGCCGCTGGATCCGCACCACCAGCGCGATCTTCTACGGCATGGCCAAGAAGCTCGCGCCGCACCGGCGCATCCTCTTCGTCCTCGCCTTCATCTTCTTCTTCGTCTGCCTGATGTCGATCTTTCATGAGATGAAAGCGCCGCCGGTCGTCACCTTCTTCGAGATCGCCGGCACGTTTCTGATGATGACGCTCCTCCTGGCCATGGAGCTCATCGACAAAGTGAAATTCCGCGACGAGCTCCAGCTCGCACGCGACCTGCAGGCCAGTCTCATCCCGCGCGACATGCCCGAGAGCGAACAGTGGGACATCGCCGCGTTCAACCGCATCGCCAACACCGTCGGCGGCGACATCTACGACTTCGTCCCGCTTCCCGACGGCCGCATCGCCGTCCTCTTCGGCGACGCCTCCGGCCACGGCATGGCCGCCGGCCTGGTCATGGCCGTCGCCCACGCAGCATTTCGCACGCAACTCGAAGTCGACCCCAGCCCGCAATCGATCATCGCGTCGCTCAATCGCATCCTCTGCCGCACCGGCGGCTCCCGCTCCTTCTTCTCCTGCTGCTACCTGCTGCTCTCGCAGAACGGCTCCTTCATCGGCACCATCGCCGGCCATCCCCCGATCCTGCAGATCGACACCACCGGCCAAGTCACCGGCCGCATCGGCCGCGGCGCCTATCCACTCGGCGTCAAAGCCGGCCTCACCTGGGAAATCATCACCGGCTCCCTGAGCCACGGCGAACGCCTGCTCCTTCATTCCGACGGATTGACGGAAGCCCGCAACGCCACCGACAACGAATTCGGCGACCACTATGTGGAGGTGATCGCCGCATGGCACCCGGAAGCCACGGCGCCCGCAATGGTCGACACGATTGTCGGGGAGTGGCGGATGTTCATGGGGACGACGGTGCCGGAGGATGATGTGAGTTTGACGGTGTTGAGGAGGAGGTAGGCGAAAGGCATCCACTCGCCGCCTTCGCTTCGCGAACGCGTTATGTGGCGTTTTTCCCGCGTAACGCCGACTTCCCGTTAGACGACGTGCACATTGTCAGATATTGTGGACGATGTCGAGCTCAAGCCGATCGGCTACTTCACATCGCCTAAATCCACGTTGCTCAAAATGCAAGACTATGACGGAAGGTCACAGACAGCTTCAGCGAGATATCGCGATCGAATGTCCAAAAGGCCTTCAATCAAACGCGGGTCCATCGTGTAAAAGCCATGTTCGATTGAACGCTGCTTGAAGCTCGGGATCGCGAAAACAGCCTGCGATCCATCGACAAGCCACAAATACAAAGGCACCGGCGTACCCAGCGCGCAGCGATGTGCGCTACCAAAGGTTTCGTCGAGAGTCCGCTTGTCGTCAATACATAATAGTCTTGCTATGTCTTCGCGATCAACCGAGTCTGGCTTGTTATGCCGGCCGTGCCGTATCAACAACTTCTGAAGGTGCTCGAAATTCTTCGGCTTGCGGCGCCAGCTCTTCCAATCAGCAGTCTTCTCAAGCTCGGTCTCTATTGCAGCGGCGCGCAGGCCGTCGTTTAGGCAAGCGACTTCGATCGTAACGCCACCTGCAGCACGTTCCTCAATCGCATGTCGATATTGCAAGAAGGCGTCAGGATTAGAGAGAGCCCCATACGCCGGAAAATCGCACAGGATCACCACCTCCTTCTGAGCGGACCGAACAATGTCCACGATTTTGCTCATGTAGTCCGGGAACTTCCCTAGATGCTGTGTCGGGAGTGCGCGTCGAACCTCCTCAAGTCGATCGATCTGATCGCGAAGGTGCTTTGCATGAACATAGGCCAGTGTAATCGCCAGCAGCGCGGCGATCTCTTCCCCGGTTCGGCGCCAGTCTGTACCCTTGAAAAACTCGCGCGCGGCGTCGAATAACCATTGCATGAACGCAGCGTAGCAGGAAGTATGGCGCGTTTCGCCTAATTGTTCGCTGAGCTGTTGCGGTCCGGCTTCGGTCCGCCACCCACTCCATCTCGTTTGTTGCGTACGCCGCGGCGTCACACCAGCTAAACATGGGTTGTCGCGAACCGACCATCCGTCGTGCCGGGCGGATCGGCACGGGCCGGCTGCGTACCTGAGCGAAAGAACGTCAGGCGAATCGCGTGTTTGCCACTCACCGCCGGATCTCCGCAAGCTTCGATGTGCCGACCGGCATCTTATGCCGGTGCCTACGAAGGAATCGTCGCGCTCCCGCTACGGACAGATCGAAATCTAGCTTCGGGCCACAGTTATGCTCACAAGAATGCTTCGGCGTCGTCAAAACGTTATGATGTCTCCATGGCGAGCCCGAAACGATCAACCATCTACTTCGACCCTGACATCCATCGAGCGTTGCGCATGAAGGCGGCGGCAACGGATCGGTCGATGTCGGAGGTGGTGAACGAGGCCGTAAGGCAGACGCTTTCCGAGGATGCCGCGGATCTCGAGGTGTTCGAGAAGAGACGCCGCGAGCCGAGCGTCAGTTTTGACGAGGTCGTGCTGAGGCTGCGGCGCAGTGGCAAGCTATAGGATTCTCATCAAGAAATCCGCTGCGAAGGAACTGGAGTCCATCGCCGGCAAGAAGGATCGCGAGCGGATCACGCGGCGCATCCTGGCCCTGGCCGACGATCCTAGACCACCGGGTGTCGAGAAGCTGTCCGGCAACAGCGAGAAGTACCGCATCCGGCAAGGCGATTTTCGAATCCTTTACGAGATTCTGGACGATGTGCTGGTCGTGAATGTCGTCAAGATCGGGGATCGCAAAGACGTGTATCGAAAAAGCAGCGGCTGAGCGCAAGGGCGCGCGTTCGTCGAAACCTTGCCACCCTTGATCGGCACCTACACCCGATCCCCTCTTCTGGTACGATTGGTCTGTAAGACAACTAAGAGTGTCTTGAGTAGTCTACAGCGTACTTTTGCGAACCGCGATTGGTTAGCACCACGACTTCGACGCAGACCACAAGCCCTTAACTGCCAGTAGCTTAACGTCATGACCATCGGCCAGCGACTACGGCGCGAGATGGCACGTGCCGGTCTGACACAGAAAGAGGTGGCGCGTCGGGCCGGCCTTCAGAAAGCAACAGTGAGCGACGTCGTGAACGACCGTAGCCATCCCACGTTTGACACGGTGGCGAGGATGGTCGTGGCGATCGGCACGACGTTCGGCGAGCTCTTCGATGAGCCACGAATCCAGTTCTCCTACGAGGACGCGGAGGACGTGCGAAACTTCCACGGTCTTTTACAGCGCCTGCTGGAGAACGATTCTGCTCAAAAAGCCGTGGCGCAAACTCACGTGTCCGTCCGCGCACCCAGGCAGCGGCGACATGCGCGCTCATCGACCGCTACGGCAGCAACGCATTCGATCGCGCCATCGGTCAGCAGAATTCGCGATGCGCCTCCTCCCAGGCGGATTGAAAATAACGAAGTGGAAAACTTGCCAAACGAAATCATTCCTGAGCCGTACTATCGTGACGGCGCGCGTCGCGCATTCAGAGTGCTTACTGATGCGATGATCGGAGACGGCATTCTCCAGGGCGCCGTGATTTACACGAGGTCGACGCTCGATCTTGCAGCGGCAGACGGCGAAGTCATCATGTGCCTGTTAAATGGAACGCTATATCTCAAGCGGCTGGACCTTCGAGGTCGCCAAAAGACGCTAGTGAGCGCAAATCCACGCTATCCAGTTCTATATGTCGAAGATGGCGACGAATTCACGCTGCTCGGCGTCGTGGTTGTCAAGTCGGCACCATAGAGAGTCGCGTCAGGACTCCAGCCTGACGTCGACCGTCGATCACGCGGTTCGACGGAGGAACCAAATGAAGCACAGCGGAAAATGCGGCGAATGCGGCAGCTCCGACATCCGAACGACCGTCGTGTATGCCGGCGGCGGCCACGCACCGGATCTGCTGCCCGGAACGCATCCGTGGTGGAAGAGCGGGCAGCTCGAAGTCTACGTCTGCTGCACCTGCGGCTATTTTCAGTACTTCGTGCCGGAGAGCGCGCTGCCGGAAGTCCGGGAGTCGAAGAAGTTCGCTCCCGCAAGGTAAATGCGCGCAGCACTGATTTCACGCGGAGACGCGGAGACGCAGAGTGAATTCTCCGCGTCCTCCGCGTTTCCGCGTGAACCCCTATGACTCGACACTCCATGGAGAAAGACATGTCGCAGAACATTGAGACCGTGAACACGTACCTCGACGGCTTCCGCAAAAATGATCACGCGCAGATCCTCTCCTGCCTGACCGACGACATCCTGTGGACCGTCTATGGCGCTTTCCGCCTGAGTGGCAAGGATGCCTACGACAAGGCGATCGATGGCGCGCCGGCGTTCATCGATCCGCCCGAGCTGGAGGTCGTTCGCATGGTCGAGCAGGGCGACGTGGTGATGGCGGAGCTCACTGGCACGGCGAGGCGCGCGGCGGGCGGTGAGATGCGCATGTCGATGGCCGAGGTGTTCGTGATGCGCGACGGCAAGATTGCGGAGCGCCGGGCGTGGGTGATCCCGCTCAAGGAGAATGACTACCGCTGAACCGGGCGGCAGAAATCGTTCTCGGGTTGTCAGTTGTCAGTTGTCTGCGAAATAGAGTCGAACCGAAAAGCCCGGACAACTGACAACCGAGAACTGATCACCGACGCTCCGCTTTCGAGTTTTGGCGCGAGGCACCTACGGCGACGACGGCCGCAGCTTCACGTGGAGCGTCTTCGGGTCGTGGTCGTAAAACCTCGCGGTCAAGCGGTCCAGGAGGAGTCCTCCGAGGCCGGCCACGAGAAACGCGGCTCCCACTTGTGCGCTTTGGTTGGGATCATCGGTGAAGCCGGACATCCCCAGTATGGTGACACCGACGAAGCCGATCGGAAGGTTGGCCCAGGTCCAGCGATTGACGCCTCGTTCGAGAATCGCCGTGTCCTTCTCGAAGCCCCCTTTCGAAAGCGTCAGCGTGCAATCGGAGGTCTTACGGGCAATGTCGAAACGCGCCGGCGTGATCATCACGTTCTTCTCTGAGCCACAATCCAACGTGGCTTCCGCGCCGCTCGGATCGGTGTTGACGGTAATCGTTTCGCTCGGTCGCGATGCGATCGTGGCGCATCCGCTGGTGAGGGTCAGCGCGAGAGTCAAGGCTACAAGACGGCGCATCAGTTGCCCCTTTGCCTGATTCCGGTCAGTTGTGAATGACGGTTCGCCGAGTATCGTTCAGATGCGATCGCGCGCCGGAAAACATCTCGCTACCGCTTGCAACGGACCCGCGGCCGGGAATCGCAGTACCATTCCGTCCATGAAACGTCTCGTCCTCGCGGAGCGTTGATCGTGTTCGCCGCACTCATGCTTGCAACGACGTTCTCGCTCACCAGCACGCACATCAAGCTGCTGCGCAACGCGGTCGTGGTGTGGGCTCCGATTGAATCAGGCGCGCCGGCGGTGCTGATCTCGCCACTGCAGGCCGGCGGCGAAGAAGAACCGACGCCGGAGCTTTACGAGGACCTCGCCAAACGCGCGGGACTTCCGTCCGTCAACACGCAGCACATTGACCAGTTGCTGGCCGAGATGCCCGAGGCGCTCGCGCAGATGCTCGAGCACGGAAACCTCGATGCGGGGAGCTATCGCTACGACAATCCGCTGGTCACGATCTCGTTCGCTGCGCAGACGCTTCCGGACGAGCTCGCGCATCTCGCGAAGGAGAAAAGCGCCTCGTTCGCATTCACGACGCAGTATGCGACGCTGTTGCGCCACGCGCGCTGGAGCGGGCTGTTCATGAATCCGAAGCGTCCATACGGCGACATGACCTCATTCGAGCGCGATATGGCCGACATCCTGAAGGTGCCCGCGGACGAGCAGCGGCTCTGGAAACTGCACACCGAAACGCTCCCCGCGCTGCAACTCTATTTGCAGAAGGCGAGCATTGCGCCGGGCGAGTACAAATGGATTGAAGTCGAAGCGCCGCTGTTCTGATTTGTTTCATGGTTCCAGCGCGCGGGATTTCACGCGGAGACGTGGAGGTGCGGAGAAGGACACGCCTCCCTGAGGAGGATTCGTGATCTCGAAAATGGTTCCGATGATCCATGTCCCGGACGTGCGCGCAACCGCGGAGTGGTACGAGGCGCGTGGATTCCAGGTGGTGCGCACGCATGCCGAAGAGGATGTCATGAGCTGGGCGCTATTGGCATTTGGATCATCGGAGCTGATGCTCAACGAAGGCGGGAGCGCCAGCGCGGCTCATCGGCGCGAGGTGGACCTCTACATTCACGTCGACGACGTCGACGCGACGTTCGCGCGGCTCGAGGGTCGCGTGGAAATCTTCGAGCCTTTGCACGACACGTTCTATGGGATGAGGGAGTTCATCATCCGCGACCTCAATCGATTCTGGCTCACGTTCGGCCAGCCGATCTGAGGTCGCGGAGAGGCAATTTCACACGGAGACGCGGAGAGCGCGGAGTAGAGAAGACTGTTGCCAGGATTTCCTCCGCGTCCCCCGCGTCTCCGCGTGAACCCGCCTTCTCTTGCCTCGTGCGATGAATTAGACGCTACGCGTCGAGACGATCGGTGTCGTCATGCCGTCGAACACCTGCAGCGCGAGATCGACGCGGCCCAATGGCGCGGAGACTTGCACGCCGGCGACGCGGCCGCGTACGCGCTCGAGCGTTTCGCGGGCGATGGTGACGCCTTCGACGAGCGCGTGCTCTTTGCTTTTCTCGCTGGCGAGGCGCATGCGTTCCATCACGTCGTCGGGGACGGAGACGCCGGGGACTTCGTTGTTCATGAACGTGGCGTTGCGGTGGGAGAGCAGCGGCCAGATGCCGGCGACGACAGGGAGCTTCATCGGCTCGATGCGATCGAGGAAGTGCTCGAGTTGATGAACGTCAAAGACCGGTTGCGTGATGGCGTACTCAGCGCCGGCTTTGACTTTCCAATCGAGGCGACGGAGCTCGTACTCGAGATCGAGATGGCCGGGATTGACGCCGACGCCGATGGTGAAGCGCGTCGGCTCGCCGAATGGATTGCCGCCGAGGTCGAGGCCGCGGTTCATGAGGGCAACCATGTTGGTGAGGCCGATCGAGTCGATGTCGAAGACCGCGGTCGCCTCGGGATACGGACCCATCTTCGGCGGATCGCCGGTGATGAGCAGGAGGTTGCGCAGTCCGAGCGCGGCGCAGCCGAGGAGGTCGGAGTGCATGCCGAGGAGATTGCGGTCGCGGCAACAGTAGTGAAGGACGGTCTCGATGCCGATCTGCTGCTGCAGCAGCACGGCGACGGCAATCGCTCCCATGCGGTTCTGCGCGCGCGGACCGTCAGGCACGTTCACGGCGTCGACGCCCGCTTCGCGGATTGCGCGTACCGACTTGATCATGGCCTCGGGGTTCGGTCCCTTCGGCGGCACGATCTCGATCGTCGTGACGAATTCGCCCGCCGCCATCTTGCGGCCCCAGTTGGAGCGCGTGGACATCGGCGACGGCTGCACTCCCGCCGCTTTGTCGCTGACCTCGTTCTCGACGACGACGAACGAGCGTCGCGGCGAGAGCGGGCGCACGGCGTCGGCCATCATCTTGATGTGCTCGGGCGTCGTGCCGCAGCAGCCGCCGATGAACTTGACGCCTTTGTGAATCAGCCGCTTCGCGTACTTCGCGAAGTAGTCAGGGGAGGCCATGTACATCTGCCGGCCATTGACGTCGCGCGGCAGACCGGCGTTGGGCTGACAGGAGATCTTCTTCGCGGTCACGGCGGCCATCTCTTCGATGGCGTCGAGGATCAGGTCGGGACCGACGGAACAATTGAGGCCGATGACGTCGGCGCCGGCGCGATCGAGACGCTGCGCGAGAACGCGCGGCGTGTCGCCGAAGATCGTGCGGCCGTCGACGCCGATGGTCATTTGGGCGATGACCGGCAGCGTGCAGGTCTCGCGAATTGCGGCGATGGCTTGTTCGATCTCGGCGATGTTGGAGAAGGTCTCGCAGATGAAGAGGTCGACGCCGGCATCGCGCAACGCCTCGGCCTGTTCGCGGAAGAAGGCACGCGCTTCGACCTCGGACGTCGGTCCGTAGGGCTCGATGCGGATGCCGAGGGGGCCGATGGCGCCGGCGACGTACGCGGAATCGCCCGCCGCTTTGCGCGCCAGCTCCGCCGCGCGCAGGTTGATCTCGCGCAGGTCGTCGGCGATGCCGAAGCTCTCGAGCTTCACGCGATTCGCGCCGTAGGTGTTGGTCTCGAGGATTTCCGCGCCGGCCTTCACGTACTGGCGATGGACTTCGAGCACGATCTCGGGACTGCGGAGATTGAGCTCGTCATAACACTTGTTGATGAACACGCCCTTCGAATAGAGCATGGTGCCCATCGCCCCATCGAAGAGGTAAACGTGCTCGTCGGCGATTGCTTTGATGAAGTCTTGCATAGCGAGTTCGCGGATCGCAGGTCGCAGATCGCGGGAGCGAAACAATGGAGTCCCTGCCGACTGCAAACTGCCAACTAAAAAAAACGCCCCACGCCTTGCGACGTGGGGCCAATTCGAAAACCAGGTTCGACTTGCCGGCGGTTTAGCTTTTTTTAGGCTGGTTGCAATCGGCCCCAAATCAGTCCAGCTGCGTGAGATTATGCCCGCGGTTGCGTTCTGTCAAACGAGCCCGAACGGTCCTGATCTCCGCGCGTTCTTTCAGTGCAGCAGTGAAGCTGGAAAAAAACTTCGCGGTTCTGTGTAGCGCGGCGAAGCCGCAACCAAACCACGAGTTGGCGTTTGTGAGTCCCCTCTCCCCGTTCGCAGCCTCATCGCGAACGGGGAGAGGGGACTGGAATCTTCGCGATCTGCGAAGAACCGACAATGAGTAGTACAGAACCGCGAGGGTCCGTCCCGAACCTCCATCACGGATTCGCATTCGGCGCCGGACCGACAGCCGGCGGATCGCCGTCTTCATTGGTCTCGGGCGTTGCGCGGCTGCAGCCGTTGCCGAGGAACGAGGCGTCGAAGTCGACGGAGTAGCGGCCGTCGGCGGCCATCGACACGATGACCCAACTCTGCAGCGGGACGTCGTGCTGCGGTTGCCAGTAGTACGTATAGGTGTCGAGGTTCATGTACATCCAGCCGGCGATCGCGGTGTCCGGATTCGGAGGAAGGACTCCGTCCGATGCCGGGAGCCGGGCGACCGGCGGCAGCGTCACGGAGTACGGCGGACAGAGGATGCAGCAACAGGGATTCACGATTGCCGTCGCGTTCTCGTCCTCATCGAAGCGGACGATGTCGGAGACCGTGATGACTGAATTCGCCGATACCGCGCAGCCGGACGTCGCGCCGGTCACACCCTCGCGCCAGATCTTGAAGGTCGTTTGGAATGCCGTGGGGCCGCCGCTGATCCAGCGCGCCGCGAAGGTCGAAGGGAGAGGTTGCCGTCGATCGAAATTGCCGCCGTTCTGAAAACGACTGTAGAAGGTGCGGCGAAACGGTGTCGCACCGGCACCTTCGGCGCGGCCGTCGGGGACGGCCCGGATGTGCACCATGGAATTGCCCTGCGCGAAATTCTGCGACGGGTTGACCTGCTGGTAGTCGCCGAGGAGCACGTTGTCGAAAAGGATCTGCGTCGTGAAGTACCCAGGATCCGTCGGCAGTGACGAACCGCAGTTGTCGACGAGATCGATGGTGACGTAGCCGATGGCGCGCGCGTGCGTGTTGCCGATGCGCGCGGTTCCGCAGCTCTGCGTGCGGCCGCTGGTGAGCGCGGCCTGGATTTCGGCGAGAACGGCGGGCGCGAGGCGATCGATCGGCTTCGCGCATTTCGCGTCGTCGAGCAGCAGATTTTCATCGTTGTCGCTGGAGCGTCTTCCGGACGCGGCGAGACTCGACGTTCCGGGATCTCCGATGCGTCCGCGCGCGAGCACGTCGAAGAGATTGATCGTCTGCATGTCGTAGCCGGTGAGAAAAAGATTGAAGGAGAGGACCGGGTAGGCAAGATCGGTCCACATGGTGACGCGCGCGATTTGCGGAACGCGTGCGACATTGACCACGGTGAAGATCGTGGTCTCGCCGGTCGGATCGCTCAGGTTCACTTCGAAGTAAGGCAGCAGCAACGTTGCCGCCGGCGCCAGTCGAATGTCGCAGTTGTCATCGTTGCCCGGCGCCGGCACATTCGCGAATGCGGCCGCCGAAACGAAAAGAACGACGACGAACGTGATCGCGCGTTTCATGGCATCCCCGCGGGTTCAATCGCGGGCGTGCCTCCTTCTTCATCCGTCTTCGGAACGGCTGCACTGCATCCGTTGCCGAAGGCCATGGCGTCGAAATCGACGGAGTAGCGTTGTTCCGCTGCCATCGAGACGACGACCCAGGCCTGGCTCGCCGCGACCTGCGGGGCCTCGGCGCTGTCGAGGTTCATGTAGAGCCATCCGGCGACGTCTGCCTGATCGTAGAGAGGCGGCAGATCGCCGCTGTCACGATCGAAGAGACGCGTCGCGCTCGGAAGCCGGGGGTTCGGGAAGTAGGGAGGATCTCCGAGACCGACGGAGGCGACGGTGGGGTTCTCCGATTCATCGAAGCGGACGAACTCGACGTAGTCGGCTCTCCCGTTCGCCGAGACCGCGCATCCGGCGGTGGCGGCGGTTCTTCCTTCGCGCCAGATCTTGAAGCTCGTTTCGAATCCGCCGGCGCCTCCGCGAATCCAGCGCGCGGCGAAGGTCGACGGCAGCGGCTGACGCCGATCGTCGTTGCCTCCGTTCTGCAAGCGGCCATAGAACGTGCGCGGGAAGTTCATGGCTCTCGATCCCGCCGCGCCTCCCTCGGGAACGGCGCGGATGTGCACCATCGGATTCGCTTGCGCGGAGTTCTCCGTCGAGTTGACCTGGTCGTAATCGCCGATGAGCACGTTGTCGTAGAGAATGTTCGACGCGAAGTAGCCGGGGTCCGCCGGCAGCCCGGCACCACAACTCGCCACGACGTCAACCGTCACGTAGCCGGTCGCGTTGAAATGCGTGCCGCCCACCACGCTCGTGCCGCACGAGCTCGTCCTGCCAATGGTGAACGCCTTCTGCAGTTCATTGATGGCCGCGTTGCCGAGCTGCAGGGGCAGCTGCCCGCAGTTCGCCACGTCGATGAGCGGATTGCCGTCATTCGGGGCCGATCTCCGTCCTTCATCCACTCGGCTCGACGTCCCCGGAGGCGCCAGCATGCCGCGAACGATGATGTCGTAGAGATTGATCGCCTGCACATCGTAGCCGGTGAGGAAGACGTCGAAGCTGAGCATCGGATACGACCAGTCGGTCCAGAGCGTGACGTGTGCGATCTGAGGAAAGCGGGTCACGTTCGTGACGGTGAAGAGCGTCGTCTCGCCTGACTGCGACGTGAGATCGACCTCGAAGTAAGGCACCAGCAGCGTTGCCGCCGGAGTGACCATGATGTCGCAGCTCTGATCGTTGTTCAGCGTCGAAGGTGAGCCGGTAGTGAAGGTCTTGTCGGCGCTCCGCGCCGGTTCGATCGCCGGGAGACCTCCGTCTTCATCCGTGATGGGCACGCGCGGACTGCAGCCATTACCGAGAGCTGCCGCGTCGAAATCGCCGGAGTAGCGTCCCTCGGCGGCCATCGAAACGACGACCCAGTTCTGGCTCACGCCACCGCTCAAGACCTGCAGCCCGTTGTCGAGATTCATGTACATCCATCCGGCGACCGCTCCGTCCGGATTCGGCGGAAACTCCGAACCGCTGGAGTTGATCCGCGAAACGGACGGGAGAAAGGGCCCCGCCGGCGGCAAAGGATCGATGATGACGTCCGGCGTCACCGTGGTCGGATTCTCGTCTTCGTCGAAGCGAACGAATTCCGTGATGTCGAGCCGGCTGTTCTGCGACGTGGAGCAGGCGTCCGAGAAGTTTCTTCCCTGTCGCCAGATCTTGTACGTCGTATTGAATCCCGTCGTCCCGGCGTTGATCCAACGCCCGCCAAACGTGGCCGGGAGCGGTTGGCGACGGTCGGCGGTCCCTCCGTTCTGATAGATGCCGTAGAACGTCTGCGTCAGATTCGTCGTCTTCGCGCCCGGCGCGCCGCCTTCCGGGAAGGCGCGGATGTGTACCATCGGTCCGCTCTGCGCGAAGTTCTGCGATGAGTTGACTTGCTGATAGTCGCCGGTCAGGACGTTGTCGTACAGAAGCAAAGTCGATGCGTAGTCGGCGTCCGTCGGAAACTTGGCGCGGCAGGCTGAAACCACGTCGATCGTGATGTATCCGACCGCGTTCGCATGCGTGCCTCCGACCTTCGTCGTCGAAGGACAGCGGGACGTCCGTCCGGCGGCGAGTGCGTTCTGCATGTCGGCGAGCAGAAACGACGGGATGGTGACGGCGAGATGATCGCAGTCGTTGAGGTTGAGCAGCGGATTGCCTCTGTTGGGACGCGAACGCGCACCGGGATCGGTCTCCTTCGACGTTCCCGGTTCGGCGACGCGGCCGCGCACGATGATGTCGTAGAGATTGATCGACTGCACGTCGTATCCGGTGAGGAAGATGTCGAAGTCGACGACCGGAAACGACCAGTCCGTCCAGATCGTGACGTGCGCGATCTGCGGCTGGGGCGCCACGTTCGACACCGTGAAGAGCGTCGTGGTGCCGCTCGGCGACGTCAGATCGACTTCGAAATACGGCAGCAGCAGCGTCGCCGCCGGCAACACCATGACGTCGCAACTGTCGTCGTTCCTCGTCGTGAAGTGTGCGTCGGCAAACGCCGGGAGGGAGAGGCAGAAGACCAGAAAAACCAGAACCGCCGAGGGGGATTTGCGCAACATGGCTACCCTCCTGCTGAAACCTCTCACTAACCTTTATGGCGTTATCCCATAAAGGTTATTCGTTTGCAAATAAAGTTGTCAGTGGAAGATGCGCCGCAACTTGCCGAGCGTCCCTTCGACCTGCCGGCGATTGCGATCGACGTCGTTGGCCCAACGGCGGAACTTCTCGAACGTGATCGCCGGCGGTTCGTCGAAATGGTCTTCGTTGAACAGCACGCGGCGGAGGATGCCGCCGAAGATTCCGCGCGGACAGAAGTGCGTCGGCGCGGTTCCGTCGAGGAAGACTTCGCGGATCGGGCCGGGACAGCCATCGCGCCAGAGCATGCCCGACTCGGGATCGATGTCGCGGAAGGTCACGCCGGCGGGCGGTTTCGGATCGGCGGGCGTGTGCGGAATCGCGCTCATGTACGCGCCCCACACCGGCAGCGCGGCCTCGGATGACGAGAGACGCAACGGCGCGCCGTGATCGAAACCGATCCAGACCGCGGTGACCATGTCGGCGGTGTAGCCGACGAACCAGGCGTCGCGATAGTCGCTGGTCGTTCCGGTTTTTCCGGCGACGTAGCCGAGTCCATAGCCGCGCAGCCGCGTCGCGGTGCCGCGTCGCACGACGCCGCGCAGCAGCGTGTGAATGACATACGCGGAGCTGGCATCGACGACGCGCTTGCGCTGCACCGGCGCCTTCTGAAACAGCACCTTGCCGTTGTGCGCGACGATGCGCGTCAAGAGAAACGGCTCGACGCGCTCGCCGAGGTTCGGGAACGGCGTGTACGCGGCGGTCAGCTCGCGCATCGACACTTCGCCGACGCCGAGCGGCAGCGCCGGAACGGCGTCGACGTTCGTGAAGCCGAAGTTCTCGGCCGTGTACTTCACGCGCTGCAGGCCGATGTCGTTGGTCATGCGAACGGTCGGCACGTTGAGCGAACGCTCGAACGATTCGCGCAACGTCACGCGGCCGCGGAAGCGCTCGTCGTAGTTCTGCGGCTCCCACGTTTCGTCGCCGCTCAGCCGGATCTTCACCGGCGCATCGAGCAGCAGCGTCGCCGGCGTGACGCGCTTCGAAGCGATGGCCGCGAGATATGCGAACGTCTTGAAGGCCGACCCCGGCTGACGTCGCATCTGCGAGGTGCGATCGAAGGGCGAGCGATGAAAGTCGCTGCCGCCGACGAGCGCGCGGATGCCGCCATTGCGCGGATCGACGGAGAGGATCGCCACCTGCAGCGGCTCGCTCCGCGATTGCTTCCGGATCCAGGAGTATCGCGATTCGAGTCGCGACACTCCGCGCGACGCAGCACGCTCGGCGGCGCGCTGCGCGTCGCCATCCATCTCGCAGACGATGGTGAGGCCGCCGGCGATGACCGTGTCCAAACCCACCTCACGCACGACTTCCGCGCGGAGCGCGCGCAGGTAGTAGGGAAACGGCGGCGGTGCCAATGCGCCGCGCGTGAGGTCGACGTCATGGGCGATGGCGCTCGCGAACTCGGCGTCATCGAGCATTCCCTCGCCGCGCATGACGCGAAGAATGACGTCGCGCCGCGCGTGCACGAGGTCGGGACGCTTTTCGGGATTGTCGCGATTCGGCGCGCGGATGATCGCGGCGAGCATCGCCGCCTCGTCGACGCGCAGAGCCTGCGGCGGCTTGTCGAAGTAGAGCCGCGACGCTTCATCGATGCCGAGGATCGGACTGCCGCGATCGTGACCGAGGTAGACGTCATTGAGATAGAGCTCGAGGATGTCGTTCTTCGAAAGTCGCAGGGTCAGCCTCACCGCCAGCAGGCCTTCGACGATCTTCCGCGTCCACGTGCGCTCGTTCGTGAGGAAGCGCTGCTTGATGATCTGCTGCGGAATCGTCGAGCCGCCTTGCGAGATGCCGCCGGCGCGCACGTTGACGAACAGCGCGCGCAGGATTCCAATCGGATCGACGCCGGGATGGCTGCGAAAGCGAACATCCTCGGCGGCGATGAACGCATCGGCGACGTGCGGCGGCAACTCGTCGATGTGCACCGGCGTCGTCGGACGCCAGTCCGCGCCGTACACGCGCACGAGCTCGCGCTCCGGCCGGTGCGCGGCGGAGACGATCGTCGTCGGCTCACGCCAGCTTCGCCCCGAAAGCTCGCGTGCGATGCGGCGATCGAGCATGAAGAGGTACACCGCCAGCACTTCGCCGGCGATCAACAGAAGGATGATGAGCGGCAGCGCCCATCGAAGCAGCGTTGCTCCGCGTGACATTCGTTGCATGTTCGTCTACATTGTTTTTTGTGCAACTCGCAGACCGAGTCGCACATCGGAACGCAGTTCTCTGATCAAAAAGTACGGCCCCACCGGAAAGTTTTTGAATAGGAGAGAGTCCATGGCTGCGAAGAAAAGCGCGAAAAAAATGAGCGCGAAGAAGGGCAGCGCCAAGAAGGCCGCTGCAAAGAAACCGGCGGCGAAGAAGGCCGCCAAGAAAACTCCGGCAAAGAAGGCTGCTGCCAAAAAAGCGCCGGCCAAAAAAGCGGCTGCCAAGAAGACCTCCGCCCGCCGCGCCGCCGCGCGTCCGGCGAAGAAAGCAGCCGTGAAGAAGGCTCCCGCGAAGAAGACGCCTGCTCGCAAAGCAGCTCCCGCGAAGAAAGCGGCGCCTGCGAAAAAGGCGGCCCCGGCAAAGAAAGTCGCGCCGGCGAAGAAAGCAGCTCCCGCGAAAAAGGCCGCCCCGGCAAAGAAGGCCGCTCCGGCGAAGAAAGCGGCTCCGGCGAAGAAAGCGGCGCCCGCGAAAGCTCCGGCGCCGAAGCCCGGCCCGGTTCGCCGCGCCGCCTCGACCGCGCGCAACATCATCAGCCGCGCCGTCGATTCGGCGAAGGAAACCGCGTCATCCGTGAAGGAAACCGTCGCGTCGGTGATGCCAGGCAGCAGCTCTCCCGAACCCGCCGAACCACCCAGCCCACCGCCCGCGCCCCCGGCCTCCGATTCGGACGGTGGAGACGGCGTAGGCAACGGGTAGCAACGAGTTCGTCGAAACGCATGGAGTGCGGTGGCTCCGGCCACCGCTTTCCACAAGCGGACCGCCGGCGTCCGCGCCGGCTGGGCGAGCGGCGTCTCGCCGCTCGCGGGCGGGCGCCGGGACGGCGCCGCCCCAGCCGCCGAGACGGCAGCGGTCCACTTCCCCTCGCGAAGCGAGTCCGCTTCTGTGTAGCGGCGACCGCCCTCGGCCTGCCGGTTCGCGCGCCACAGGTGTTGCTCAAGAACGACCGCGCCTCGTTCTGCTTGCCGGCCGAGGGCGGCCAGCACCACAGAACCGCACTCGCTTCGCTCGCCGCGCGGTGGCTTTGCCACCGCACTCCCAAACATTACGACGACGTGTCGCGGAACGCTTTCTGAATCTTCTTCGAGAAGTACTTTGACGGCAGTCCGCCGTTCCAGGTGCGGAGCTTCTTCGCTTTCTGGAACGAGCGGAGCGCGGCGGTGCGGTAGCTTTCGTCGGCTTCGAAGGCGTATTGCGAGTATTGCGAGGCGCCGAGGAAGGCCCAGATCCAGCCGTTGGTCGGCATCTTGCGCGTGAGTGCTTCGAAGGCGCGGCTGGCATCGTCGAACTCGCCGGCGAAATAGTTTTCCAGCGCCTGGCGCACTTCGTTCGTCGTATCCGCGAGCACTGCCGTCGTCGCGGCCGACGGCTTCGGCGTGATCGACGTCGGCGTGGGGGTCACCGGCATTGGAGCGACCGGAGTGGGCGTGGGAACGTTCGGTGGCTGTGCGAGGTCCGCGAGATCGCCGGCGTTGTCGGCGGCGTTGATCACGGCGTTGAGATCATCGTTGTTGCGCGCGGAGGCGTTGCGCGTCACCGCATCCGAGTACATCTGCATCGCCTGCGCGTATTGCGGCGAACTGCCGGCGCGGCGTTGCTGTGCGGCCTGCAGCTTCTGCTTCGTGGCGTTGAGTGCGCCCGACGCGCGCTGGCGCAATGCGGGATCGATCTGCGGCGTCACCGGAGCCGGCGTGGGATTGACGGGCGTTGGCGTTGGACGCACGGTCTCCGGCTCCGGCGTGCCGGCCGCGGCGAGCTGCTTCTTCGCGCGATCGAGCATCGACTCGACGGTGCCGATGTTCTCCGGCCCCGGTCCGCTCGTCTTCTCGAGATCGGCGATGGCCTGCTCGTACTTGCCGAGGTTGAGATAGGCCGCGCCGCGGTAGTAGTACGGATGGTAATTGCGAAAGTCCATTCCGTAGGTGCGGGCCTTGTTGTTCTCCTTCCCATTGCCACTGATCGCCGCGGTCATCTTCTGGGCGACGACGCCCCAGTTTCCGGCGCGCGCCGCGGCGAGTCCCGCGTCGTAATCGTCGTACCACGAGGCCTGGGCCACGCCCGTGACGAAGACGAGAGTGAGAATGGCGACGGCGAGTGTGCGGCGGGTCATGGTTTGTTCAGTTCCTTTGCGAGCTCGTCGTAGTTGACCTTTTCCATCTCGATGTTGTGCAGCGTCGGCTTGCCGGCCTTGATCTTCACACTCACCGTCCGCGGCCCGTTCGGGCCGTTGAGGGTCACGTCGTACTCACCCGGATCGAGCGCGATCCGCGACGGCGTCGAGCGAAGCTCTTCTTCGACTGGAGATCTGCTGTTGGTTGCTCGTATTCACGATCCGATCGAGCTCGCCCCATGGCGTCGCCGAAAGAAGCAGCACGCCCTTGCCGGCCGGCACCGGCTGCGAGCCGCCGTCGACGTGACGTCGGTCCCGGCCGTCGTCACCGGCACCTGCGCGATCGGAGCGTTCTTCGGCTTGAGCGCGAAGTAACCGCCGATGGCCAGGATTGCCACGATCACGGCGGCCGCGGCGGCGATCATCGCCGTGTTCTTCTTCGGCGCCGTGCCGGCGTCGTACTTCCGTTCGAGCACCGTCGCTTCGGCCTGTCCCGAAGCGCCGAAGTTCACTTTTGTTCGATCGACGTCGGCGCGGCGCCCGCGGCACCGAAGCGCTCCATGACCGTCGCTTCATCGCTGCCGATCTTCCCCGACCCGGCGGCGGTGAGGTTGCGCTCCATCACCGTCGCTTCGTCGCTGCCGACGCGCGTGCCGGTTGGACCGACGCGCTGTCCCGGCATCGTGCCGCCCGGTCCGCCGGCGAACGTCTGTTGCGTCGGCTGCGGCGTACTTCCCATCGTTTGCTGCGTCTGCTGCGTCTGTTGCGCGCCGCCGAACGTTCCCGACTGGCCGGTGCGGTGTTCTTCAGATCGGCGAGCGTCTGCGCGCCGGAGAGCGTGATCATCCGCTCGCCGAGGCCGTACTTCTGGTCGGGCGGGATCGTGTTGCGGATCGCTTCGAGCGCGTGCGCGAACTCGCCGGCGGTCGCGAAGCGCGTCGTCGCGATTCTTCTCCAGCGACTTCATGATGATCGACTCGAGCTGCGGCGGGACCTTCACGCCGGGATTCAGCTCGTGGATCGGCGCCGGCTTTTCGGTGACGTGCTTGAGGATGTAGCCGTGCGGATTCGTGGCCTGGAACGGCGCGCGTCCGGCGAGCATCTCGTACATGACGATGCCGAACGAGTAGAGGTCGGAGCGCGGATCGAGATGCTCGTTCTCTTTCAGAAAGCCGGCCTGTTCGGGCGACGCGTATTTCAGCTTGCCGAGGAACATGCCGGTCTGCGTCAGTCCCTGGCCGCCTTCGCCTTCGGCGAGCTGCTTGGCGATGCCGAAGTCGATGACCTTCACGAGCGAGTTTTCCGTGATGGTCCTGCGACAGCATGATGTTCTCGGGCGAGATGTCGCGATGGATGAGACCCATCGAGTGGAGGTGCTCGAGTCCGATGCAGCGCCTGAATGGCGATCTCGACGGTGAGCCGCGGCGGCATCGGCGCCGTTCTGCGCGATCCACTTCTGGATGTTCGTGCCGTCGATGAACTCCCAGACCATGTAGTACGAGCCGTCTTCGAGCTGCGCGAAGTCGTACAGCATGGCCAGGTTCTTGTGCTTGATCATCGTGGACGTGCGCGCTTCCTGGAGGAAGCGCTGCAGTCCCTGATCGTCGGCGGCGACGTTGGGCCGCATGATCTTGATCACGCGCAGCTCGTTGAGATGGATGTGGCGGACCTTGAAGATCTCGCCCATGCCGCCGATGCCGAGGCGGTCGAGGATCTGGTACTTGCCGTCGAGCAGCCGGCTCGCGTACGTCCGCTGGAACAGCGTGACCTTCTCCCCGCAATGCGGACAGTGGTCGTACTGCGCGTCGATCGCTTGCTTGCATTTGAGGCAGTTGATTTGACTCATTTGGCGCCCTCGGGCGGTTATCGGTGATCCGTTGTCGGTTGTCTGCGCCCCGTTCCCGGATTCTCAGACAACCGACAACTGACAACTGACAACCGTCTCAACGAACTCTCTCAATCACGAACGACATAGCTGCACGCCGGATCCGCTCCGAACCGCACGATGTCTCCCGGCTTCAAAGCGACTCGCTCGACGCGGGTGTTGTTGACGTACGTTCCATTCGCCGACTGCAGATCCTCGAGCACCGGCTCTGTTCCGCCGCGGCGTGATGCGCGCGTGGCGGCGCGAGACGGCGGGGTGCGCGAGGACGATCGAGCAGGTGCGGTCGCGGCCGACCATGACGCTGTCGCCGCTGATCGGATGCTTCTCGTTCGCTTCCGCCTTCACGTTCACGAGCGCCCAGTGCCGGTCGCGATCTCCGGGATCGGCATCGGCCGTGGCGTCGGTATCGTCGGCGACGGGATGCCGTCGCCGTGCGGCGCGACGGGCTGGCGCGCGGTGTACTCCTCGAGCGCCTCGAAGAACTCGCGCGCGGTCTCGTAGCGCTGATCCATGCCGCGGATGCATCGCCTTGATCACGATCTCCTCGAGCTCCTTGTCGATCTCGGGACGCAACGCGCTCGGCGCCGGCTTCTCGCCGCGATAGATGGCGTCGATCAGCTTCGGCAGCGAGCGGCTGTTGAACGGCAGCGCGCCGGTGAGCATCTCGTAGAGCACGACGCCGGACGGAGTAGACATCGCTCTTCGCGCCGGCGTCTTTCGGCTCGCGGATCTGCTCGGGCGACATGTAGTGCGGCGTGCCGAGGAGGAAGCCGGACTTCGTGAGGACGGTCTGGCCGGTCACGGTCCGCGCCTTCCTTGATCTTGGCGATGCCGAAGTCGGTGACCTTCACGACGCCTGACTTCTCCTTGATGAGATTCGCCGGCTTGATGTCGCGATGCACGATTCCTTTGCCGTGCGCGTAGACGAGCGCTTCGAGGAGGCACTGCGCAACGCCGATCGCTTCGTTCAATGGCAGCGCGCCGCGCTCGGTGAGTAGAATGTCGACCGGCGTCCCTTCGACGAACTCCATGACCAGGATGGCGCCCGACTCGCGGTTGATGAATTCGTAGAAGCGCGTGATGTAGCGATGCCGCAGCTTGGAGAGGATCTGCGCTTCCTTGATGAAGCGTTTGCGCGCGGTCGACGTCGCCCGCCAGCTCATCCGACATCACTTTGAGGACGATCGGGAAATCCTTCGGCAGCACCTCGGTCGCGGCATTCGTGCGGCCGACGTAAACGTGGCTCATCCCACCTTCGCCGATCTCGCGATCGATGCGGTAGTTGCCGATGACGGTTCCGATCATTCAACGGCCCCTATCATTCAACGGCTCCGATCATTTCAGCAGACCCTCGTCATCCCAGTGAAAGCCGTCGTGGCAGAGCGGCGTGAACACGAAGCGATGCGCGCCGATGCGGATGATGTCCTTGTTCACCAGATCGCGCCGCGGCTCGATCTCCAGTTCATTCACGTACGTGCCGTTCGTGGAGTTGTGGTCCATCAGAATGAAGCGCCGCTCCTCGGGACGAAAAACGAGATCGGCGTGATGCGACGACGCCTGATCGTCATGGATCACGATGTCCGAGCGGCGATCGCGTCCGATGACGTTGCGTCCCATGCGCACGGGATACGACTCGCCGCGCGTGGCGCCGTTGATTCCGACGAGCCAGGCCACGACGTAACGCTTCTGCGCGCCCGACTCGAGCCGCGGCGCGGCGACGGTACGCTCCGGTTCCTGCACGAGCGCCATTGCCGATGCCGGTCCGGACATCGCCGGACCGGAGACGGTCGCGGGGCGAGGAACGGGCTTCGGTCCGGCGTCCGCCTCGGCACCGCCGAACGTGGAGGGTCGCGACGGAGGAGTCGCCGGCGCGGACTCGACGACGCGCGGCCGCACGACGGGAATCTCGGGCTCACTCTGATCCTGCGGACAGTAGGGACAGAGATCCCACGCCTCGTCGATGAAGTGCCCGTTCTCACACCGCTTGTCAGCCACGTTCCAACCCCATCCTGAGCGGAAAGCGCTCGCGACTATGACTTGTCATCCCGAGCGTCAAGCGAGGGACCTGGGTGTGCGGGCGGCGCGTAACTCGGGCATCGTGCCGCCCGTCCCCCAGGTCCCTCGCTCGACGCTCGGGATGACAGCGTTCAAGACCGCACTCGTGAGCATCGCTCAATTTGTCACTCCGCTTCCTCTTGGAAAAACCCTACGCGTGAAATGCCACCGCGACGGCGTTTCTGCCGCCGAAGTAAATGATGTCTCCGTCCTTCAGATAGCGTTTGTCGATCTTCTGGTCGTTGACGTACGTCCCATTCGAAGAATTCCGGTCGATCAGCAGGACCTTGCCGTCGATGGAAACGACCTCGGCATGAAGTCTGCGAGACCTTTGGATTCTCCAATACGATCTCACAAATTGTCGATTCCCGCCCGATACGAATGCCCGATCCGCCGAGGCCCAGCTTCTCGCCCGCGCGCGTCCCGTTGAGGATCGTGAACTTCCCGAGGAGCGACTGCGGCGACCAGCTCGACCCGGACGGCGCGACCACCGTCTCCACGGTCGGCGACTTCATGAGGTCGGCAGGGATGCGCGACGTGCGCGGTCGCAGGATGAGCAAGAGCGCCGCGACGATGACCGCGAGAATCAACGTGGCCACGAATCCGGTGATGACGGGATGCATCCTCCAGAGCGGCATCGCTGCGATTCCGCGATCGGCGTCGTGGCTGAAGCGGATGAGGTCCGGCGACTTCGGGAAAAGCCGCGACGCGACTTCGAGATCCGATTTCGCGGCGATCCATTGCCCCTCGGACGCTTCGTCGAGCGCCGCGCGATAACGCGTGTTGAACTCGCCGCCGCTGCTCGCCGGAATCTTCGCCTCGGCCAGCATCTGGCGCGCGACGTTGATCGGGACGAGAAACTTGATCTGCTCCGCGTTCGTGTGACCCCACGTCGACACGCCCACGACTTCACCCTCGCGATTCACCGCCGGACCGCCCGAGTTCCCGCGATAGATGCCGACGTTTGACTGGAACACCGGCGTGTTGGCGACGTTGCGCTTGATCGCGGTGATCATGCCGGCTCCGAATGTCGGCTCGAGATCGCTATCGCTCGACAGCCATCCGCCGATCACTTCGTCGGAGCTGCTGGCGACGGCTGGATAGCCGACCGACCAGATCGCATCGCCGACGCGCGTGGCGTCGGAATCGGCGAGCGCGAGCGAAGGAAGTCCCTTGCGCTCGATCTGCAGCACGGCGAGATCGGTTCCGCGCTCCTGAAGCGCGGGCGAGTAACGGCGGATGCGAAACGGCAGCGTCTCGCCGTTCGAGAGCTCGACCTGGCTGACGACGCGCACGTTCTCGAGGCGTCCCGCGGCGGCGAGCGGCGCGACGTAGCGATCGAGATCTTCGTCGCGAAACACGGTGCGCAATGTCTCGATCGGAAAGTGACGCACGAGCGCGGCGATCGCACCGTTGCGCTGCAGGTCGCGCTCGAGCGCGCGAATGTCGCGCGTCGGGGCGACGACGTGGCCGCTCGTCAGAATGTAGCCGTCGGGATGGATGATGAATCCGCTGCCCGATCCGCCAGCGCCGGTCTCGACTTTCATCTCCGTCGGCGGCGCAGCCACGTCACGCGCGCGAATATCGTGGCCGTCGGCGAGAAGCTGTGCGCCGATGCGCGATACGGCGTCTGATGGATAGCGGAAGTCGGCGGTCGCGAAGGCGCTGATGCGCACGACCGCGGGCTTCACGCCGTAAGCGATCTTCGTGATGTCGTCGAGGCGGGGAACGTTGCGACGGCAGCCCGCGATGAAGCCGGCCATGAGAACGACGGCAATCGGAAGAAGCCGCGCGCGGGACATGGGATCAGCGGGCCGATGAAGAGGGAGGCTCGTTGGAAATCTCTTGCTGATGATTCCAATAGAACCACGCGCCCGCGGCGCCAAGGGCCAGGGCAACGACGAGCATCCACTTCAGGACCGGGCGTTTCGCCGGGGCCGCGGTCGGTGCGGCGGAACGCGCGACGCCATCGATCTCGTCGTCGGTGACAGCGGGGATCTTGTCGGTGATCCGCTGATCCGGCGGCACCGCGATCTTGTCGGTGTCCTTCACGGTCTCGTCGAACTGCGAGAGCTCGACGGTGTCGAGCGGCAGCGTCTCGTCGAACTTTTCGTCGCGCTTTTCAGGGGCCGGCTCGGGCTCGTCCGTCCCCTCGACTTTCGCCACGATGACGGTGACGTTGTCCGGCGCTCCGCGTGCCAGCGCGCGCTGAATGAATTCGTCCGCGGCCTGTTCGATCGGCAGCGCGGCAATCTCTTTCAGCTCCGGCTCTTTCACGACGCCGTGCAGTCCGTCGCTGCAGAGGATGAAGACGTCGTCCTCGCGCAGTTCGAACGGGCCGCGCACGTCGATCTCGACGTCCTCGGACACGCCCATGGAACGCTGCAGTACGTTGCGCCGCGGATGCGTTTCGGCTTCCTGGCTCGTGAGCAATCCTTCGCGCACCATCGTGGCGACGAGTGAATGATCGTCGGTGAGCTGTTCGAGCACGCCGTCGCGCATGCGGTAGATGCGCGAATCGCCGACGTGCGCGAACCATCCGTGACCGTTGCGAACGGCAAGCGCCGAGGTCGTGGTGCCCATGCCGCGCAGATCGGGATTCGATTGCGCCTCGAAGAAAATCCGCGCGTTGGCGCGCGCCAGCGAGTCGCGCAGCGCGATGGCGACGTCGGTCGTTTCGCTGCCGAGGTACTGCGCTTTGACCGTTTCCGCGGCGAGTTTCGACGCGGTCGCGCCGCCGCGATGACCGCCCATCCCATCGGCGACGAGCAGCAATCGTCCGCCCGGATGACTGATCTGTTCTTCCTGCGGAGTGGTGAGCGCTCCGAAGTCCTGATTCTCGGAACGCACGAGCCCGACGTCGGTGCGCAGGACTGCGCGAACGACGAGGCGGCGCGGTGAAACGACTTCCGACGTTGCTTGCTCGCTCATGGCGCAGGGAGAAGTGCGTCATTATAAGCCGACCCGGCCGGGCCGGCACGGCCGGCAGCGTAGATTGCCCAAGGCTGATTGGACGTGCGGGTGGCCGGCACGGCCGGCAGCGTGGGTTGCCCAAGGCTGGTTGGACGTGCGGGTGATCCAAGGCTCGGGACGCGCGATGGGATCAAGAGCGAGTGCGAGTGCGTGAGCGCATGCCTACGCGGTGCGCGCAACGAGCACGTACCTTCGCGCGCACGTTCCTCCCGCTCCCGTATAATTCTCTCTCTCAATGGACCAGCTCCAGATCCACTACGTCGATCTCGGCGTTCCGCGCATCTCCGACGTGAAGTCGGATCTGTCGATCGGGCGGACCGAAGGAAACGACCTGGTGCTCAACCACCCGTCGGTGTCGCGGAAGCATGCGCGGCTCGAGGAGCGGAACAGTAACTGGTGGATCATCGACCTCAAGTCGACGAACGGGGTGAAGGTCAACGGCAACCTCGTGACCGAGGCGCAGATCAATGCCGGCGACAAGGTTCTCGTCGGCTCGGTGCAGCTCGACATCAAAGCGATGCCGTCGGTCGAATTCACCGGCGAGTCGATGTTCGACAACCCGTCGGGCACGGTCATCCGCCGCATCTCCGATTTCAACTCCGAGTTCGGCCTCGACCTCGGCGAGATTCAGGACGCCGCCGCGGCGTCGCGTCCGCCGTCGGAGCCAGGCAAGGTTCCCGAGCCTTCGTTCTCGCGCGAAAAAATCTTCCAGGTCCTCGTGCAGGTGGCAAAGTCGCTGCTCCAGACCGAAGACCTGCAGACGCTGCTCAACACCGTGATGGACATGATCTTCCGCTACCTCCCCGTCGAGCGCGGACTGATCATCCTCTTCGACGAAGACGGCAACCCGGTGCCGAAGCTCACGAAGTTCATCGAGGGCTCGGACGCGCACGACATCCCGATCTCGCGCACGATCCTCAAGATGGTCGCGGAGCAGCAGGTCTCGCTGATGACCTCGAACGCGCTGGAAGATGCGCGCCTTCTCGGCGGCAAATCGATCGCGATTCACGGCATCCGCTCGGCGATGTGCGTTCCGCTCTGGAACAGGCAGCGCGTCATCGGCGCGGTGCAGGTCGACTCGCCGATTCACATCGGCCGCTTCACGGAAGAGGACCTCGATCTGCTCACCGCGCTCGCGAACTTCGCGGCCGTGGCCATCGAACGCGCGCAGCTCGCCGAGAAGATCGTGCAGGAGCGGAAGATCCGCTCGAAGATGGAGCGCTATCACTCGCCCGCCGTGATCGACGAGATCGTGAAGGGCGTGATCTCCGCCGACGAGACGGAGATCCGCAACGCCGACGTTTCGATTCTCTTCGCTGACATCTCCGGATTCACGAGCGTGTCGGAGACGAAGAAGCCCGAGGAAGTGGCGCAGTTCCTTTCGAACTTTTTCTCGGCGGCGGTGGACGTCGATCTTCGCCTACGGCGGCACGCTCGATAAATTCATCGGCGACGCGGTGATGGCATTCTTCGGCGCACCGATCCCGCAGGACGATCACGCCGACCGTGCCGTCATGGCCGGCCTCATGATGATGGATCGCATCGCGCAGTGGAACGCGGAACGCGAGAGCCAGGGACTGCCGGTGGTGAAGATCCGCATCGGCATCAACAGCGGCCCGGCCGTCGTCGGCAACGTCGGCACCGAGAAGCGCGTCGATTACACCGTCCTCGGCAGCTCCGTGAACATCGCCTCGCGCCTGGAGAGCGGCGTGGCCAAGCCGGGCCAGCTCGTGATCTCGCAAAACACGCTCGACCGCGTCCTCGGCAGTTTCGAGACCGAATCCCTCGGCGAGTTCGCACTGAAGGGACTGCAGCAGAAGATGCCGGTCTATTCGGTCACGCAGCCGGTCGGCGTCTCGAAGCGCACGGCCTCGGACACATTCCACGCGGCCACGCCTTCGTAATCGATTCGCAAGACGAGCGCAGGCCGCTTGGAGCGCAGGCTTCCAGCCTGCGCTCCACGGAACTTTCGGCCCTCTTCATTCGTTGTACAAAGGCCCGCGATGTCGAAGTCACTGCTTCGCACCATTCTTCAGCCGATCGGCATCGCCGTCGCCGTGGCCCTTGCCGTGCGCGGCGCGGTGCACATCTATTCGATTCCCTCGGCGTCGATGGCGCCGACGCTTCAGACCGGCGATCAAATCGTCGTGACGCGCTATTTCGGCGGCGAGCCGAAGCGCGGCGACGTGATCGTCTTTCAATCGATGACGCAAGCGGACGAGCTGCTCGTCAAACGCGTTGCCGCCGTGCCGGGCGATCTCATCGACAGCCGCCTCGGGCGATTGCGCATCGGCGGCTACACCGTCGCCGAGCCCTACGTGATGCATCAGGCGACGACCGGCGCGATCGAAACGCAGCTCGTTCCCGCGCACTGCTACTTCGTCCTCGGCGACAACCGCGAGGACTCGCTCGACAGCCGCTCCTGGGGCTTCGTCCCCCGCGAGAAGATCGTCGGCCGCGCGCGACTCGTCCTCTGGTCCGTGCTCTGGTCAGGGCCCGGCAGCGACGGCGTCGTTCGCGCGCTCGATGCAGGCATGCGCCGCGACGAAGTCTCCCACCGCGCCGGCCGTCTCTTCAAATGGGTCGAGTGACCTGATACTCTCCGTGCGAAAGCAGATCGCGGTTTGCAGATCGCAGATCGCAGGAGTGCCCGGCCTTCGCCGCGGTTTTCCTGCGATCCGCGATCTGCGATCTGCGATCTCGTTCGGAGGTCACATGCGCAATCGCCGTGAACGAGGTGAAGGGCAATTCGGCTGTCTGGTCGGCCTGGTCCTTCTGCTCATCGCCGGGCTCATCGCCTACAAGATGATTCCGGTCAAGGTCAAAGCAGCTGATTTTCGCGAGACGGTCGTCGATGAGTCGAAATCGGCCGGGCAGCATGGGGACGCTCAGATTCGCAGGCAGATCCTCGCCAAGGCCGAGCAGCTCGAGCTTCCGGTGACCGACAAAGACATCTCCATCAAACGCACCGGTGGCAACATCGGCAACATTCAGGTCAACGTGGAGTACACGGTGCCGGTCACGTTCCCCGGCTACGTTTATCAGTGGCACTTCCACGTCGCAACCGATAACCCCGTTTTCTAAAAGGACTCCATGACCGTCACGATCAAGATTCGCGAAAATGGCCCGTACCTCGTCGATGGCGACTTCACGCTCGTCGACCACAACGGAAACGAAGTTCCCATCGTCAAGAAGGCGCTCTGCCGTTGCGGCGGCTCGACCATGAAGCCGTTCTGCGACGGCACGCATTCGAAGATCGGCTTTCAGGGCGCCAACGCCGCGGTCGAGCAAACCGACCCGGGCTCGTCGTCCTCGAGCTGAAAGATCACCGCTTCCCATCCCGTCAGATCGCGGCGCGCCTCACGGCGCGCCGTTCCCGTCTCGCTGTCGGTCACAAACTCCGGCAAAGTGTCCATCGGTCCATTCCTCCAGGACACGCTCTCTTCATGCCGCGTTCCGCGCGCGCGTAGAGGGGAAGGGCCGAATCTCGTGTCAAAAAATTCGTCCAGGACTCAAAGCCAGGGGAACGTCTTCGCGAGAAACATCCCGGTGCAGAGCAGTTCCACGGTGATAGCGATAGTGAGCCAGACGATGGCGCGGCCGCGGATCACTTCCGCGCGGACGACGCGCAGCAACGCGATCGCGCCGATGACGGATCCCGCGAGCAGGATCGCGTCGATGCTCCAGAACACGGCCGCCGGCACGCGCCCAAACAACGGATAGAGCGTCTCGTAAAACTGCGCAAACAGAAACGCCACCATCGGAGCGACGGCGGCGTGGCGGATGCGTTCAGGAACGCTGTCGGAGGAAACGGTTTCGAACACTACAACTCGATCATCCGGCGGCGACCACTCGCGCCGCAGCGTGCGTATCTTCCCAGGCGTCGGCGTCGCGCGAGAAGAAGCTCACACGCACTTTCTTGTACTCCTTCGTCGGGAAGAGCGCCTGCTTCTGCGCGAGTCCGGAGTCGGTGGCGAGGTCGTTGATCACGGACTCGCACTCGTCGACGGATCGCGCGTGAACGGTCGTGTAGAGGTTGTAAGGCCAGTCGTCGTAGACCGGACGGAGATAGCAGTGCGAGACGGCGCGATGCTGAATGAGCTTCGCCGCGTACTCGTCGGCCTGATCCGGCGGAACGACCCAGACGCCCATCGCGCTGGCGGCAAATCCGGACTTGCGGTTGTGCACCGTTGCGGAAAAACGGCGGATCTGTCCGCGCTTGAGCAAGGCCCGCGCGGAAGTGAGCAGCTCCTCGGCGGCGATGCCCGACGTTCGTGCGAGAGCGTCGAAAGGACGCGGCTGAAGCGGCAGATCGCGCTGCAACAGACGCACGCATTCGATCTCCTGCGGCGTGAGCGGTGTGTACTCGCCGGGTAAATCGTTGTCGGAATGACTCTCGCCGTCGGAACCGCTCGTCTTATAGAGCTTGAGCGTGGGCAAGGGCCGGACGCTCTCGCTGTCGGCGGCGCGGCCGAGGGTCTCGATCGTCTTTTCCAGGCCGATCTTCGACAATGGCGAGACGAAGAGCGTGAACCAGAGATTGAGATCGTTGTTGCGGCGATAGTTGCGGGTCACACCGGGATGGGCGTTGATGGCCGCCGCCGCTTCATCGACCCGATCGGGCGCCACGCGCGCGGCGACGAGACAGGAGCGGTAGCCGAGCGCTCGCGCATCGAACTGCGCGGAAAGCTGGCGCACGATCCCGTCGCGCTTGAGGCGCTCGGTGCGTTTGATCACTTCCTTCTCGGACATGTCCAGAGCCTGTCCGATGAAGGCAAAGGGCGTGGCAACGAGCGGAACTTCCCCTTGAAGACTGCCCAGCAGCTCGCGGTCCCGTTGATCGATTTCCTGCATTTAAACCCCTCAGTGCGGGAGGTACCGTTGGATGGACGAGGTGGAAGAATTGTAGCGCAGCTTTGGGTAGTCGCTCGCTTCGATTCCTTCGCCTCGCACGACGCAAGCGCGATGCACAATCGACGCCGTCATCGCGTCCGACCGCTCCACGCCGAGGTAGCCGTCCGGGAAAGGCTCGAGCTTGGCCCGAGCAGCGTCGAAGAGCCGCCCTGCCCCGCGCAAAGTCCCTCGCTTCACATGGTGATACGCCGCCGCGAGCTGGATCAGCCCCTGAAGAAATCGCTTCTCGTCCCCTTGCGCAACGAGCCAGATTGTTTCCCACGCTTCATGCGCATGCCAGAACTGGTGTTCGTTGAACAGGTCGATGCCAGCGACAAGCTGTTGCTGGTTGCTGGCTACGCGTTGCTGGTTACTGGTTGCTGGTTCCTTGCGGTTCATCGTGGCTCCGCGGACGGCGGGTACCAATGAGCGAGAGAGCACGCCTTTGAGCGTGTTTTGAATCGCATCACGTTCCATCATCCCGGCACCGCAGACAACCAGCAACCGACAACCAGTAACCACTGTTAGTCGGTCGCGCGCGTTCCCTTCTTGAGCACATCGCAGATCGCGACCGTGAAGTCGGTTGTCGAGCCGGTGCCGCCGATATCACGGGTGCGGCTTTCGGGTCCCAGGTCCAGCACTTTCATGATCGCTTCGTGAATGCGTTTCGCGGGATCCATCTCGCCGATGTGCTGCAGCATCAGCACGGCCGACTGGAGGAGCGCCAGCGGGTTGGCTTTGTTCTGACCGGCGATGTCGGGCGCGCTTCCGTGCACCGCTTCGAAGACCGCGCCGTTCTCGCCGATGTTCGCACCGGCGACGACGCCCAACCCGCCGACGAGACCCGCGGTCAGATCGGAGACGATGTCGCCGTAGAGGTTCTCGAGCAGGAGCACGTCGAACTGCGTCGGATTCATCACCAGCTGCATGCAGAGGTTGTCGACGATGCGGTCGTCGGCGACGATGTTCGGGTACTCCTTGGCGACGTTGCGAAAGCACTGCAGGAAGAGGCCGTCCGACAACTTCATGATGTTCGCCTTGTGCACACAGGTGATGCGCTTGCGGCCGTGCACGCGCGCGTACTCGAAGGCGAAGCGCGCGATGCGCGTCGAGGCTTTTTCGGTGATGATCTTCAGCGACTCCACGACGCCGGGCACGACTTCGTGCTCCAGTCCCGCGTAGAGGCTCTCGGTGTTCTCGCGCACGACGATGAGATCGATGTCTTCGTAGCGCGTGATGATGCTCGGCATCGACTTCACGGGACGAAGGTTCGCGTACAAGTCGAGCGTCTTGCGCAGCCGGACGTTGATCGAAGCGAAGCCGGTTCCGATCGGCGTCGTCACCGGACCCTTGAGCGCGATCCGGTTGCGGATGATCGAGTCGAGGACTTCCTGCGGAAGGGGATCGCCCGACCGCGCCAGCGCCTCGGCGCCGACGAAGTACTTCTCCCACTCCACGTCCACGCCGGCGCATTCGATGATCTGCACGACCGCGGCCGTGACTTCCGGTCCGATGCCGTCGCCGGGAAGAAGCGTGATCTTGTGTTTTGCCATTTCTTTTTAGCTCCTAGCTCGCAGCTCTCAGCTCTCAGGGTTTTCTGCGAGCTGCTAGCTGAGAGCTGCCAGCTCCGCAACGCGTTTGCGCGCCGCGGAAAGGTCGAACTGCAGGGGAAACATATCGCGAAGCGGGGCGAAGGCGGGAAGCTCGTCGAGACAGCGCGAGATGCTCTCCACGGTCGCGGGGATGAAGTCGAGGTAATGCATCCGTCCGCGGACGATCGGCTGCTTGGAGAACGTCCCGAGGATCTTGATCGAGCGCTGCAGCAGCGTTTCGAAATAGCGGCCGCGAATGCTGTTGGCGTCCGCGCCGATCCGTGACGCGTAGTCGGCGAGGAGGTCGAGCTCTGCGTCGTCGCCGAGGATGCGGGCCACGCCGCGGTCGCGAAGGAGCGAAGCGAGGTCGTACGTATCAGGACCCATTCTCAGATCCTGATAATCGATCAGAAATAACGCGTCATTCGTTAGGTGAATATTCTGGCCATGATAATCACGATGACATAACACGTACGGATGTTGAGCGATGTTTTCGCTGATCGTTTTCAGCCATGGTTGCAGCGGCTCACCCTTGGCGCCCATGAGCTTCTCGACGTAGAACTCGCGCGCCATCTCCAGCTCGGCGAGAAAAAACCCGGCCGTGAACGGAGGATTGAGACCGCGATCCCCCGTTCCCTGAAACGCCACGAGCAGTCCGATCGCTTCGCGATACAACCGCAGACCTTCTGCGCGATCGTGGTGCAGCACGTCGAACAGCGTTCGATCGCCCGCGTCGCGCTGCAGCACGGCTACTTCGCAATGCTGCAACACCTCGGGAATCGTGCCGTGACCGCTGATCGCTTCGTACGCTGCCAGAAACCGCGCGAGCTGTCCGCGCACCTCTTCCGGGTAGTAGGCAAGGATGAACGTCGCTCCATCCGTCGATGTCACGCGATAGTACGCGCGCACTGAAGCGTCCCCGGCCAGAGGACGCGCGGTCCAGTTCGGACCGAGCCACTGATCGACGTATGGGAGTGCTTCAGGAGGGAGGGCGGTCACGCGGAAGTCTCCGGGTCGACGAGTCGTCGAGTCTCCAAGAAGACTCGGCGACTCGAAGACTAGGCGACTCGATATCTGCTATTTCGGGGCCGGTCCCTTTTCGTCGTCATGCGCATCACGAATGACGATCTTGGTGATGGCCACCGGATTCGTGGGGCGATCCTGCGGCCCCTTCTCCGCGCTCACGATCTTGTCGGCAACGTCCATCCCCTTCGTCACTTGACCGAAGACGGTGTAGTTGTTGTCGAGGAAGTTCGAGTCCTTGACCACGATGAAGAACTGCGAGGAGGCGCTGTCCGGATCATTGGAGCGGGCCATGGAGACGATGCCGCGCTTGTGCGAGACGGAGTTGAACTCGGCCTTCACGTTGTTCGGCGAGCCGCCGGTGCCCCAGGTCCTGGGATCGCCGGAGATCGTGTTCGGGTCGCCGCCCTGGATCATGAAGCCGGGGATGATCCGGTGGAACTTGGTGCCGTTGTAGAAGCCCTTGGCCGCGAGATCGAGGAAGTTCTTCACATGATTCGGAGCGACGTCGGGGAAGAAGCGGATGTCGATCTCGCCGGCGGTGGTGTGCAGCTCGGCGACTTTGCTGTCGGTGGACATGGTTTTCTCCTCTGCCGCGGGCGGCTGCGTAGCCGTTGCGGCGGTCTCGGTGGCGGTCGTCTCCGTCGTCGAGGACGAAACCGTCGTTGTTGCAGTGTCAGTCGCTGGCTGCGTTTCCGTGGTCTCGCCATTGGTCTGCGAACAGGCCATCAACGCAATCATCAGGGCACCAAAAAGAGCTCGTTTCAAGTTCTTACCTCCGGGGTCGTAGTCAGGCGGCGAATCCTAGCATGGCAGTCTGTTTCACGCGGAGACGCGGAGGACGCGGAGAGAAAGAGTTTTGAAGCGGCCGCCGCTCCGCGTTCCCCGCGTCTCCGCGTGAACTACTTCCGTCGACCAGGCACTGGTGGCAGCGGCGCGGTCGTGATGCGAATGTCGCCGCCGGTGGCTTCGAGTTGGATGCGCTCGCCGCCGCCGTGGATCTTGCCGGTGGCGCGGACGCGCGTGCGGCCGCCGCCGATCTGTTCGCGGGTGATCGAGAGTCCCGGCAGGTCGGAGACGATCGTGTCGGAATCGGGATCGGTCGTCACGATCGTCGCGTCGACGTCAGCCGCGAAATTCACGCCGACATGAACGGTGACGTTTCCCTTCTCCGTCTTGGCGTCGATGGTTTCCGTCGCCGAGCCCTTGTCGACGGCGATGGAGATATCGCCCGAGCTCGTCTGCGCGCGCACGGGAGCGGTCGTGCGCCGGACGGTGACGTCGCCGCCGCCGGACACGAGCTGCATCGGACCATTCATGTAGAACACGCGAATCGTGCCGCCGCGCGTCGTGGCCGTTCCGCCGCGGCGAGCGCGATCGACGGTGATGTCTCCCGCCTGCGTGTTGGCCTCGAGCTGGCCGAAGATGTCGCCGAACTGCAGCGGCCCGCCATTCGAGTACACCTTGCAGGTGCCCGTCACTTTTCCGAGCTCAACGCGGCCGGCGCCGGTGAAGATGTCCGCTTCGCCCTCGATCTGCGGCAGGGACACATCGCCCAGAGTCGTGTAGAAGCGGAAGAACCCCTTGTATGGCTCGTCCTGCTTGATGCCACTCGTCGAGGCGGGCGTTCCGCCCGCGGCCGGCGGACGCTTGAGCGCCATCGCTCCGCTCATGCCCGAGCCCAGTCCGAGCAGATAGATGTTCCCCATCAGTGTGGCGGTCGTGATCGTCGAGCCGCCCGGACCATTGATCGTGCCGCGATACACGTTGCCTTCGAACTGACCGCGCGCCGGAAGGTTCGTGCGAATCTCGCCCTTCGCCGTTTCCGCGATCCACTGGATGTCGGCATCCGGCGGGAGACTGGCGGTGATGTGGCCGTTGACGGTCGTCAACACGGCATTCGATGCCAGTAGTTGTGTGCTGTAGGCGATCGAGCCGTTCACACTCTCGACCAGCGTCTCGCCGCTGTTGTTGTGTACGACGACCGTCCCGGCGATGTTCTTCACGTGGACGTTGCCGGCGATGTTCATCACGCCGATGCGGCGGCTCGCGGTCGAGATGACGGTCACGTTGGTCGTGCGCGGGACCTTCACGCTCCAGTCGACGCTGACGTCCCACTCCTTGTGGTCCGTCGAGATGTTCGAGCGCAGCATGCGCGTTCGTGTATCGCCGCCGACGAGCACGTTCGTGCGCCGGCGTCCTTCCTCGATCGCCGCGGCGCCGAGGCCGGTGACCGTGGTGATCGTGGTCGCTTCGACTTCCGTACCGTCGCTGCCGGAGATCTCGATGTTGCCGAAGGCGTTCTCGAGAACGAGAGAGCCCCCCGGCGCGATCGTGAATCGTCCGTCCGCGCGGAACATCTTCGTCATCGGCTGGGCAGATGCCAGTCCGCTGACCGCGAAGACGACCGCCGCGAGAAAAACTCGATTCTTCATGCTCAAGGTTTGATGTTGCTGAGGGCTTCCGCTGCTTTGACGCGCACGTAGAGGTTTTCGTCTCCCTGCGAGGCTTTCTGCCGCAGGGTGTCGACCATGGCCGGATCGAACGACGCACCGCCGCGCGCGAGGTTGACCAGCGCATCGACGGCCTTCATCCGCACGGCCGGATTGGGATCGCTCTTGAGCGCCTCAATGAGCGCGTCACGCGTATCCGTGGCCGATGTGGGAGGAAGCGTCGTCAGCGTGTCGACGGCGCGGATGCGCACGCCTTCGTGCGAATCGTTCCGCAGGACCTTGGCCAGCGCATTGGCGATCTCCGGATCGGCGAACTGCGGATTCGAGTACGTCCGGCGCACCCATTCCATCGCGTTCGAGCGCGGAGTGACCGACTCCTCGTTCTCGAGCATGTACGAGAGGAGGCGCACGATGCTCTTCTCCTTCGGATTGCCGCGCACCGTCCAGCGCGAGGTGACGTCGAAAGAGACCTTGATGTCGTTGTCGCTGGTGTCGCCGTCGAGGAACTGCACGTTGGAAATGTTGGGACGGCCTTCGATCTCGGGATTGAGCGCGTCCGCCTGAAGGTCGCGCGTTTCCGCGAGCGAGACGCGGGTCGCCTGGATCGGCGTCGCCGTCTGGCCGATGGCCTCGATGCTGGCCGGGGTCCGTTGAATGCGATCGGCATTGTGATCGCCGGCGAAGTAGGCACCGCCGACGAGCAGCGTCACTGCCGCGGCCTGCGCGAGCCACTTGAAGGCCGGCTTGCGGTGAAACGGAATGACGTTCGACGCCCGAGACGCACGCTCATCGGCAACGCCGATGCGGCCGAGGAACTGCGCCTTCACGCGAGCCGGCACTTCGACTTCGGGCAGATCACCGAGGACGGTCCAGGTCTCTTTGTACGCGGCCCATTCCTCGCGGCAGACATCGCAACTTTCGATGTGCTGATGCGTCAGCTCGCGCCCGGCCGGGTCGAGCGACTCGGTCAGAAGGAGCGGCAGACTTTCTCTCAAGGCACTGCATTCAGCCATCGGTCACCTCCACGCGCCTCACCAGCGAGTGTTTTTTTCAACGTTTCCATGGCTCTGAAGACGCGAGTCTTGACGGCGCCTTCCGAGCAGCCGGCGATCTGTGCGATCTCGGCGTACGACAGTCCCTGATACCGGGACAGGAGAATGGCCTCGCGCTGTTCGGCCGTGAGGGCCTCGAGCGCGCGGCGAACCATCAACTCGTTTTCGCGCCGCTCGAGATTCCGATCGGGCGCGTGCTCACTCGACGTCGGGAGCGAGACGAGGACTTCCGCCGGCTCCTTGGCCTTGTTGTCGGACTTCCGAAGGTAGTCGCGACACCAGTTCGCCGTGATCGAGAAGAGCCAGGTGGAGAGCTTTGCATCTCCGTTGAACTGATTGGCATGCTTCATCATCTTGACGAACACTTCCTGCACCGCGTCCTCGGCAGCTTCGGCGTTCTTCAAAAACCGAAACGCGAAGTTGTAGATCCTTCCGCTGTAGCGGTCGTAGATCTCCGACGCGGGGGAGTAATCACCGGCCTGAACGATTCGCATCAATTCCTGATCGTTCAGGTGTTTCATCTCCCCTGTTTCTCTCACTTTGGACGTGGACATGGCCGGAAGGTTACGGAGCGCAAAACGCTCGTTAACTGGTTGCTGGTTTCTGGTTGCTTGCGGCTCCCCGTGAGATCCACAAGGAACCAGCAACTAGCAACCAGCAACAGTCGTTACGGCGGGAACAAGGCTGGGCGCGACTTCATTCGCCTGCTCCGTTCGCTCGACGTTCACGGCGACCAGTGCGAAGAGATTCAGCATCATGTAGAAAACCTCCGTGTCGCCAAAGTTGAACTCGAAGAGGCCGGCGACGGTGAGGCTGACGAGGATGACCACGCCGATCTCTCCCCACATCCGCCGTGGACCGTTCCAGGCCCGGATGCATTCGCGGAGGAAGAGGCCGAGGAGGAGGAGGTAGGCGGCTAGACCGAGGATGCCCCGCTCGGCCCAGAGCTGAACGGCGTTGTTATGGAGATGAGGCGGCCGCGCGCGCGGCGCGTCGGGCTTGCGGTAGAGCGCATAGACCTCCTTCACATTCGCCGGCCCGACGCCGAGGAGCGGCTTGTCGCGAATCATCTCCACACCCGCCTGAAGCATGCGCACGCGATCGAAGTTCGAGGACTGTTTGAAGTCGAAGGTCGAGACGAGCCGGCTGAAGAGAGGAAGGGGCAGAAACGTGACGAAGAGGATCGCCACCGGCAACGCGTAGAAAGCGAGTCGCGCGCGCGAAGCGACGATCAGGACGGCGACGGCCACCGCCCATCCAAGCCAAACGCTCCGCGTGAACGTGAGGAGCAGTGTCAGCGTCGACAGCGAGCAGGCCAGGAGCTGCCACCACTTCCGCTGCCGCATCCAGAGCACGAGCATCATCAGCGAAAGCGGAAGGAGGATGCCGGAGTAGGTCATCACGTGCGACGAGGGGCCGCTGATGCGATGCTCGAGATCGCGCTGGTCGAGCAGCGTGAATTGCAGCAGTCCCCACGTCGCACCGCCGCCGGCGACGATAGCGAAGGCGTAGACCACGAGCTCGCGCAGCCGCGGCACTTCGCGATAAAGGATCACCGCGCAGGGGAAGATCAGCATCTTGAACCAGAGCATCCCCTCGCCCCAGGGATGCAGCCGCCGCGACGCCGCCATCGCCGAGAGCGTGGAGGCGATGCCGTACACGATCAGCGGATATTCGAGGATGTGAAAGGAGAAGCGCGCTTCCTTCTTCACGATCGCCCAGCCGAGGAAGAAGATCGCCCAGAAGGCCGTCAGCTCCAGGAGCGCGATCTTGACGATCAGCAGGATCTGAAGGATGAAGAAGACCGCGGCGATGCGTACGAGCCGCGAAGGATGGTCAACGAACGATGAGAGTCCCCGCTTCGGTTCATCGTTCATCATTCATCGTTCATCGTTATCTCGGAGGTCAGTCTTCGAATGCCTCTTCGATGAGCATCACCGGGATGTCGCTCACGATCGGATAGATCCGGCCGCACTTCACGCACTGCAGTCCCTGCTCGACGACGGGCTCTTCGCCGCGGAACTTCTCGCGGAACTTGTCGCGCACCGCGGTGCGCCTCGCATCGGAAAGAGAGACGAGCTTCACCTCTTCTTTGCAGTTCGGGCAGGCTAGAATCTCGAGCAACTCCTGGTCGACGGCCATGCTCCGGACTATAGCGCAGATCATGCATTCGAGATCGCAGATCGCAGATCGCGGATCGCAGGCCACCACCCGGCCCTGCGATCGCGATTTGTCGTCGGGTTTCGCTCCTACGATCTGCGATCTGCGATCTGCGATCTGATGAAAGTCCTTCACCTCGCTTCGGGCAATCGCTGGACCGGCGCGGCAGCTCCCGCCTTCGCCGAAGTCGAGGCGCTGCGCATGGCCGGCATCGATGCGCATTACGCGTACGTCGGCGGGTACAAGCTGCAGCAGAAGATCGGGCATCACGACTTCGCCCATCCGCTGATCGAGAAGGCACAGAACCCCGTCACGTTCACGCGCTCGATCGCGAACGTCGATCGCCTCGTGCACCGCCACGGCTTCGACGTCATTCACGCGCATCTCACCTACGACCATTGGCTGGCGCGACTCGTCGCGCGCAATCACAACGTGCGCATCGCCCGCACCGTCCACGCGCGGAGAGTCCTGCGCGGCGATCCGTTCACGCGCTCGATGTTCCGGAAGACGCAGATTCTCTGCGCCGTCAACGAGTCGTTCCTCGAGAATCCTGCCTTCCTCGGCCGCAGCGTGCTCTTCACCCCGCCGCCACTCGATCACCGTCAATTCGTCGCCACCGGCTCGAACGCACGCGCGACCTACGGCATCTCCGCCAGCGCGAAACTCGTCACTGTGATCGGCAAGCTCTCGAAGGGCCGCGGCTTCGAAGAAGCGCTCCGGACGTTCGCCGCTCTCCGTCGAACGACTGACACGCGGATGATGATCATCGGCCACGGCGAACATCGTCCCGTCCTCAAAGTGCTCGCCGGCGAGCTTGGCATCGCCGAGCACGTGATCTGGGCCGGCTATCACGAAGACGACCTCGCCGATCACTACCGCGCCTCGGACCTCCTCCTCTTCACCGCCCGCGGCTCCGACGAAGGCCACCGCGCCATCCTCGAAGCCATGGCCTGCGGCGTCGTCCCGGCCTCGTTTCCGATCGACGGAGTGGCAGCCCTCACCGGCACGGACCTCATCGCCGATCGTTCGTCGCCGGAGTCACTCGCGTCCCTTGCCGCGACTCTCCTCACCCGCGACCTCGCGCCGCTGCGCGAACAGGTCATCGAGCAATCGCAGGCCTTCGGCTACGCGAGTGCGGCACGACGGCTGATCGACGCGTACGGCGCCATCGTTTAGGAGTAGGCGGCAAAGCCACCGGTTTTCTTCACGCGCCTCGAGAACTGCGCGTGAGATTCTTCTGCAGCGTAGTTCGATGCAACGCGCATCGAGTCGGGAACGGAATCGAATCCCGCCGCGTGATGGAAGCTGCAGCTCGAGCTGTCGCACTCCGAAACCTACACCGCGGCGATGACCTTCAGCTCCACCGCGATCGGCGTCGGCAGCGAGTCCACTCCGACCGTCGTGCGTGTGGGCTGGATCTTGCCGAAGTACTCCCCATAGGCGCGGTTGAACCGGTCGAAATCGCCCTTCATGTCTGTCAGGTACACAGTCACGTCGAGCACCTTCTCGAGCGAGCTGCCGGCTTCCGCGAGAATCGTCTTCACGTTCTCGATGCACGCGCGCGTCTGGACGTCGATGTCGTGCGTGCCGTCGGCGTTGAGGCCGGGGATCTCTCCCGTGACCGGCTTGCGCGGACCGATTCCGGAGAGGAACAGAAAATCGCCGACGCGTCGCGCGTGCGGATAGGGTCCGACCGGCTTCGGAGCCTTTTCCGTGCGAATGACGTCCGTGCGAATCACATTCGCCGGCTCGTTCTCCGTGGACTGTTCATCGCGCTTCGGCGCCTCGGCGAGGACGTTGTGCGTTTCGAGCCCCGTTCCGCTCCCGCTGTCGAATACCGGCACCGGGCCTTCGTCGAATTCTTTCTCCCAGTCCATCTGCTTCCGATCGTTCGGCGTCAACTCCACGATCGCGTTGCCCGTTCCCCAGACCGGCTGGTAATCCCAGACCTTGCCGTCGTAGCGATTGTGCTCGCCCATCACCGCGCCGAGCCACCAGATGGCCTTGAAGCCCATGTCGGCGTTGGCCTCGCGCCCGAAGTCGCGCGCGACCTGTGCGACATCCTCGAGCCGCCCTTCGCCGAGCATCTCCAGGATCTTGCGATTCCACTCGTCGTCTTTCTGCGACGAGATGTGGTCCTGCGCGGGATCGATCTCACCGACTTCGTAGCGATTCGACAGATTCGTCACGCAGACGACGATCGTCTTCTTGCCGTAGGCCTCGATCGCCGCACGCGCCGCGAAGCCGAGGGCACGCGTTTCCTCGCGCTCCGCGTAAATGTTGCAGGAGACGATCGACGCCGGCACCGCGTTGTTCGGCGTCAGCAGCTTGAGCGCGACGACCGTTCCGGTATCGATCGGAAAGCCGTGATAGGCCACGGTCGCGGCCTGCATCCCATGCTCCTTGCACAGTCTCGCATAGAGCTTTCCGAACTCAGGATCGATGCGGAACTCGTACGGAATCTCACCGTACTCGTACCAATTCGCATCGACGAGCGTCCACTTCGGTTTCGGATCGACTTGAAAAAGATGTCCGATGACGGAAAACCACTGCGTCGAGTAAACGAGCAAGAGCTCCGCGCCGGACTTCTCGATCTCGCGACCGACGGCTTCGAAAGCGCGGCGAAGGCTCGACCACGCTGGACTCCTTTCGGGAGCGAGGAGTGGATGAGGCTGGCCGGAAACGATGTAGGCCTTCTGGATCACGGATTCGCCTCCCGCCCGAATTGAGAATTGAGAATTGAGAATTGAGAATTCACGTCATGGAGGCCTTTTTGACAATGGTTGTGAGGATGGCGACGAGCTCGTTTGCGTCGTTGAGGAGTCGCTCGCCGTTCGGGAGCGTGCGTGTTGCTTGGAGAAGACGAAGCCAATACAGCGATTCGCGTGCTTCCTTCAGTGCAATCGTGCATTTCGAAATGAAATCGGGCCGGCTCTGTGCGGCGTCGGCTTCTTCGAGATTCGCTCCGATCGAGGTCGCAGCGCGTAAGAGCTGCCGCATCAAATCGCCGCGAAGCGCCGCCGAGTCGTTGAGCGCGACGATCTCGCACGCAAACCGAAACGCCCTGTCGCGAAGATCGTCGCCTTTGCGCAATTCTCAATTCCCAATTCTCAATTCTCAATTCGGGCGGTGGGCATTTGACTCTCATCTCGTAGCGGGGTCCCACCCCACCACCGCGTTCCCCGTCCCGATCACGGTCCAGTAGCCGTACACCTCGGCAGCGTAATCCGGGAAGTCGAGCGCCGAGAGCATCCAGGCAAGCGAGCCCGCCTTCACTTCGCTCACCGCGTGATCCATGAACTCCGGCAGGATCGCGATGAGCTCCTTCGTCTTGCCGCGGCGCATGAGGTCGATCACCTTCATGTCCCACAGGTATCCTGAGTGCTCGTACACGTGCTCGCGCGACATGTCCTCGGGGATCTCGGGTTCGGTCGTGAAGTGGCGGTGCGAGAGCGTGTTCGACGCCAGCAGCACTGCGCGGCGGCCGCTCTTCTCGATCGCGCGTTTCGTCGCCTGACCGAGCTTCACCATCTGCGCCTGTCCCATCTCGTTGCTGAAGTAGTAGGGCGAGTTGTTGGACGAGATGCCGACGATGGGGATGTCCCAGTCGGGATTCATCATGTGGCAGGAGACGATCGTGCCGTAGTCGACGCGGAAGTGCGGGTTCTTCATCATCTTCGTAATGAGTCCCATCTCGCGCCCTTCCTCGGCGATCAGCTCCGCGAGCTCGACGTCGACTTTCAGGTCGTATTGAAAGCGAAAGAGATTTGGGAAGATCGGATCGACCGACAGCCCGTGAAACTCCGGCAGGCCGAGGAAGTGATGGCCGATCACGGTCTGCCAGTGCGGCGAGTGGACGAGAAACACGTCCGGCTTCTTCGCCAGGAAATGCTTGCGCGCCCGCTCGTATCCCCAGCGCAAGACCTCCCACCCACACTCCGACTTCGGCTCGTTGCGCCAATGGTTGTCGCCGTAGACGATGTGGGGAGGGTGGGGCGCCAGAACACCGCCGATGATTTCGCCAGGTTTGTCGCTCATGGTTCCTCTTCGTTTGTTGTCGGTTATCGGTTGTCAGTTGTCCGTGCGGTCCGGCGATTCAGCCCAGACAACCGACAACCGAGAACTGATCACTCGTTTCATAACTTGACACACACATTCTTCGCCTCGGTAAAGAACCGCAGCGACTCAAACCCGCCTTCGCGTCCGACGCCGCTTTCTTTCATCCCGCCGAACGGCACGCGCAGATCGCGCAGCAGCCAGCAGTTCACCCATACCGTGCCCGCATCGAGCGCGGCGGCGACGCGGTGGGCGCGTTGCAGGTCGCGGGTCCAGACGGTCGCGGAGAGGCCATATTTCGTCGCGTTCGCAAAGCGGATCGCTTCCTCGTCGTTCTTGAACGGTGTGATCGTCACGACCGGGCCGAAGATCTCTTCGCGCGTCACGCGACAGTACGCGCCGAGTCCCGTGATCACCGTCGGCTCGACGAAAAAGCCTTTGCGATCGACGCGACGGCCGCCGGTCACGATCGTGCCCTCTTCCTCTTTCGCGAGGGCGATGTAACCGAGTACCTTCTGCAGGTGCGCTTCGCTCACGAGGGCGCCGACATCCGTCGTTTCGTCGAGCGGATCGCCGATGCGCAGCGCTTGCGTCGCGGCGACGAAGCGGTCGACGAACTCCGGAACGAGCGATTCCTCGACGAAGATGCGCGAGCCGCAAAGGCAGATCTCACCCTGGTTCCAGAAACTCGAGCGGATCGACGTGGCAATGCACTCGTCGAGATCCGCATCCGCGAACACGACGTTCGGATTCTTGCCGCCGAGCTCCAGCGAGACCTTCTTGAACATCGGCCCCGCCGCGGCGGCGACTTTCGCGCCGGTCGCCGTCCCTCCCGTGAACGAGATCGCCGCCACGTCCTCGTGCTCGCAAAGCGCGGCACCGGCACGCGCGCCGTAACCATGCACGATGTTGATCACCCCCGGCGGAATCCCCGCCTCGAGCGACAACTGCGCGAGACGATGCGCGGTCAGCGGCGTGAGCTCGCTCGGCTTCGCGACACAAGTGTTTCCAGCGGCGAGCGCCGGCGCGATCTTCCACGACAGCAAGTAGAGCGGCAAATTCCACGGCGAAATGAGTCCGACGACGCCGAGGGGCTGGCGCAGCGTGTAGTTGAGCGCAGTAGCGTCGGTCAAATGCGCGTCGCTCTTGTCGTGCAGGATCGCGGTGGCGAAGAAGCGGAAGTTCGCGACGGCGCGCGGGATGTCGAGACGACGGGCGAGCGAGATCGGCTTGCCGCAGTCCTGGCTCTCCATCCGCGCAAGCTCGTCGAAATTCTGTTCGATGAGATCCGCAAGCTTGAGCAGGAGGCGGCTGCGTTCCGCCGCCGGAGTCTGCGACCAGGCCGGAAAAGCCATGCGCGCGGCGAACACGGCGTCATGCACGTCGTGGTCGTCGCTGTCCGGAATCTTCGCCAGGACTTCCCCGGTCGCCGGTGCGATGTCGTCGAAGTACTGATCGCAGCACGGACCAGCGAAGCTGCCGTTGATGAAGTTCGCGAGCTTCATAGACACCTCCGCGCTCTCATCGCGGAGCAATGTACTCTTCCGGATCGAACTCCCAGCGATCGATGTCCGGATCCCACGAGTCCCACGGGACGATCGACGCCATTCGCTCCCTGAGCCCCGGCGGGATCACCTCGGGGACGATGAACGCTTTCTGCCGGCGCAGCTTGTAGGGATTGCGGAACTCGAAGCCGAGCACGCCGAGGATGTAGCGGGCGATGTACCAGGTCGCCTGCGGATTCCAGCCGTGCGCGATCTTCACGACCACGCCGAGACCATCGGGATATTCGGGATGCTCGATGGAAAGTCCGAGGAGACCGTCGGCCCCTTCCTTCGCCAGCACGCGCCCGCCGCAGGCTTTGAGAATCGTCGAGTCGAGACGATTGAAGCCGCCGATGAGATCGGGATGCGCGGTCATCGCGCCCCAGATCCAGTCGTCGTTCTTCTCCGTGACGAGATTCGCGAAGAGCTTCGCCAGATCGGTGACCGTCATCGACACGGTCGGCAATCCGCAGCCGTCTTTCGCGATCGTCCCATCCGTCCAGTCCGGCGCCGAGCACGCCGCGCAGATAGCCGAGGTACTCCTGGAAAAACGGATGGTGCGGCCAGACATAGCCGATGCGCGACCAGCCCTTGAGGCGACATCCGCGAAGGATCGCCGCGTGCTCGCCGGAACAGCAGTGATACCAACGCCGCGGGCGACGCACCTGCCGGCCGAACTGCACGAGCGGCACATCGTGCGGCGCCTGCATCATCCCCCACTCCGCCTCGCGCAAAATCGAGCGCGCGACGGCGACGTGCTCGGTGTCGCCGTTGTGCGACGCGACGGAGATCGCCTGCTGCTCCTGCGTCAGCTCGCGCGCGAACTCTCGGGTGAAGACCTTCATCATCACCGGCTTCACCATCGAGCGTCCGTACACCTCGACGTTCCCGCCGAACGAGTAGAGGAGGTTCTTGCCGGTGACCCACGACACCGCGCCGTGAATCGTGTTCTCGGCCACGCCGTTGCGCCGGTACTCGACCAGCGGCTGCCAGTTGGGCATGACCCGGGCGAAGTTCGGCGCGGCGGCTTCGTCGAAGGATGCTTTCTGTTCGTCGGTAACGGTCATGGCGTTCGAGTCTGCGAGTCGCCGAGTCTACGAGTCGTCCAGTCGTCGAGTCGAGTCCTCTCTCGGCGACTCGGCGACTCGGCGACTAGGCCTTCGGCACCGCGCGCTTCACAAAATCGCGCATATTTTTCATCACCCGTTTCGAGTCATGATTATTGAAGTCGAACCAGAGCATGAGCCGATCATCCGCGGATCGAAGCGCTCCTTCATCTGCGCGGCGATCTCCTCGGCGTCGCCGACGAGGGCGTTGTTCGTGGCGCGGCGGACTTTCTCCTCGTCGAGCGTTCCTTCGAGCGCGCGCCAGTAATTCGAGAGCGCATCGCGCGCTTCCTCGCGCGCCTTCTCGCGATCGTCGTTGATGAACACCAGCACCGTGCGCGGCATCAATCGCCGCTGCCACGGACCGCCATCAGGATGGTAGTGCGTGCGCATCCGCTCATTCGTCTTCTCGATCTCGTCGCCGGGCGTGATCGAGAGGTTGAAGACGCCGACGGGAAGGATCGTGTTGGCGAAGATCTGCGTTGCCGGATCGTGTGAGCCGATCGAGAGGCGCAAGAGATCCATCCGCGACTCCTGCGGGACGATCTTGAGGTTCGGGAAACGCCAGCGCGGTTCGAGCGGCACTTCGTCGACGAACTGGCCGTAGGCATCCTGCACGCGCTGCCAGTCCTCGTCCTTGCGAAAGTCCGGCGCGGCGCAGCGAGCGCGGCGCGATGAGCCCTGAGTTGAGCGTTTCGCCCTTGAGCAGGCGCAGAAAGATCTCCGTCGCCTCCTCGAAGATCTTGTTCTTCACCACCGGCCAGGCCGCGGCCTCGACCGGATTGCGCGGCACGATGCCGTACGGAACGTTGATGAACGGGAAACGTCCCGAAGCGAAACCGACGGTGAGCAGGCGCTTCTCGTCGCGATCGAGTCCGTGCAGCGCGAGGAACGTCCGGATCCGCTCCGCCGCGGCGATCGGTCCGCCATTGCAGAGGATGTTCATGATCGCCGAGCCGATGCCGATGCGCTTCGTGCGTGCAAACACGCGATGGCGCGAGCTGCAGGATGTCAGTGTTGAGCCCGATCTCGCCGACGAAGTGGGGGATCACCGCGCCGGGATTGGTCTTCTGCACTTCCGTGGAGAGATGGCTTTCCGCCACCCAAGCGGTGCCGAATCCCAGCTCGTCCGCGAGCTCGACCTGTTCGAAGAAATTCTCGAACATCGTCCGCTCGTCAGGCAGATAGCCATTCACCTCGGTCTGGCAGATGGAGAAGAAGACGTCGAGCTCCATGAGGCCCGATACATTACCTTACGAACATGAAACGCGCGCTAACCCTCCTGCTGTTCATCGAAATCGGCTGGGCCATCGCCTGCGCCTCCGCGCCGCGAATCGCGCCCAATCGCTACGGACTCGTTGTCGTGCCCGATCTCGCGACCTACGAGCGACTCGCGCGTATTGATCCCGACAAACGGCTGGTCAATGTCGAATCGCACGGCATCCCGATCGACATTCGCTACGCGACGTCGAACAACTTCATGAAGAAGCCGCTCTATCCGGTGGCAAGGGCGTTCCTGCGCGCGCCGGCAGCGAGGGCGCTCGCCGAGGTGGAGCGAGAACTTGCCGCGCGCGGCATCGGAGTGAAAGTGTTCGATGGCTATCGCCCGTATCGCGTCACCGAGGCGATGTGGGAACCGATCAAGAACCCCGACTTCGTCGCCGATCCGGCGAAAGGCTCACGCCACAATCGCGGCGCCGCGGTCGACCTCACGCTCATCGATCTCCGCACCGGCACCGAGCTCCCGATGCCGACGGACTACGACGACTTCACGCCGCGCGCGGCACACGCGTTCACGGATCTGCCAGCCGACGCTCTCGCGAATCGCGCGCTGCTCCGCGATGTCATGACCCGCCACGGCTTCGCGGCACTCCCCTCGGAATGGTGGCATTACGACTTCACGGGCTGGGAGCGGTTCGAGCTGATGGATGTGCCGCTGGAGAGGTTGTAGGGACGACTGCGACGGATCGCCGCCGTCTCGGCGGCTGGGGCGGCGTCGTCTCGACGCCCGCCCGTGAGCGGCGAGACGCCGCTCACCCAGCCGGCGCGACGCCGGCGGTCCCACTTGCTCAGATCGCGGGCGGCGGTGGTGGCGGCTCTTCCGTCGCAGTTGCCTCGGCGGGAGGGTCCTCGGGAGGCGGCGTTTTCGCGGTATCGGTGTTCTCTGGCGCGGGCGACGGCTCTGGCGCTGCTGCCGCGGTCGTTTCCGTTCGCACGGGAGCGGCCGGCTCCGGAGTTGGTTTTGGTTTCGCGACGGTGGCAGTCGGAACGCTCGTTGCGGTCGGAACGCTGGCGACGGGAACACTCGCCGGTGAAGCGCTCGTCATCGGCGTGCTCGCCACAGGCACCTGCGTCGCGGGCATCGCGGTCGACACCGCATTCGGATCGAGAGCAAACGCGGTCGTGCCATCCGCATTCGTCCCCGTGATCGGGGGGAGCGTCTCGCCAGGTCCCTGAATCGTCGACGTCACTCCTGTCGCTGAGCCTTCCTCCACCGTCTCGTACGTCTTCTGATCGCGCCGCAGCGCGCTCCGCCCGCAGGCGGCAAAGAGCACGATGAAGATCAGGGAAACGCTCAGTTTCTTTTTCATGACTCGCCGTCAAAGACGATCGCAAGCTGCTTGCCACGTAGAATCACGTTCGTGAGCGAAGAGGAAGTCCGAGAGAGTTTCGCGCGACAGACATTCATGAGCACGATCGGCGCGCGTCTCGTCCGCGTTGCGCCGGGCGAAGTCGACATCGAGCTCGACTTTTGCGACGACCTCACGCAGCAGTCGGGAACGCTGCATGCCGGCGTCCTCTCCTCGATTGCCGACAGCGCGTGCGGCTACGCCGCGCTCTCGCTCATGCCGGAAGGCTCGAACGTCGTCAGCGTCGAGTTCAAGCTCAACCTGCTCGCGCCCGCTACTTCCTCGATCGTCGCTCGCGCTCGCGTCCTGCGCGCGGGTCGCACGCTCACCGTCACGTCCGCGGATGTGCTCGCCGGCGAGACGCTCATCGCCACGATGCTGGCGACGATGATGCGGCGCTGATCAGAGGCCAGTTCCTACCCGGAACATATCCTGCCCTCAGGCGGTTGTGAATACCGAACCAACATGGTACGGTTTCAATCCCGATGCTGAAAATCTCCCGACTCACGGACTACGGACTCCTCGCCAGCGTCTACCTCGCCCGCCATCGCGGAGAGGTGGTCTCCGCTCGCGAGATCGCCGAGTTCTACCACCTGCCGGTACCGGCGATCACGAAGGTGTTGAAGGCACTGAACCATGGCGCTCTCATTCACTCGCATCGCGGCGTCGACGGCGGCTATTCGTTCGACGGCGACGCCGAGGCGGTCACGCTCGGGCACCTCATCGAGTTGCTCGAAGGTCCGTGGGACCTCGTCGAGTGCGAGACGTTCGATGACGACGGGCACGCGACCTGCGCGATCCGCATCGCCTGTCCGTCGCGGCGATTCATGTTCGGCATCAACCGCGCGATCAAGGGAGCGTTCGAGCAGGTCACGCTCGCCGATCTCGCGCGCGGCGGAGCGATGCCCGTCATCGACAAGAACCAACTGATGGCCAGCGAGGCAGTTTCATGAGCAACGTCCAAATCGAAGAAATCGCAAGACAGGAATACAAGTACGGATTCGTCACCGACATCGAATCCGATACTGCTCCTCCCGGACTCAACGAGGACATCATCCGCCTCATCTCCACGAAGAAAGAGGAGCCGGAGTGGATGCTCGAGTGGCGCCTCAAGGCGTTCCGTCACTGGCTGACGATGAAGGAGCCGACGTGGGCGAACGTCCATTATCCGGCCGATCGACTACCAGGCCATTCGCTACTACTCCGCGCCGAAGCAGAAGAAGCAGCTCAATTCGCTCGATGAAGTCGATCCCGAGTTGCGCGCGACGTTCGACAAGCTCGGCATCTCGCTCGACGAGCAGAAGCGCCTCACCGGCGTCGCCGTCGATGCGGTCTTCGACAGCGTCTCCGTGGCCACGACGTTCAAGGCCGAGCTGGCGAAGCTCGGCATCATCTTCTGCTCGTTCTCCGAGGCCGTGCAGGATCATCCCGACCTCGTGCGCAAGTACCTCGGCTCGCGTCGTGCCGTACACCGACAACTTCTTCGCCACGCTCAACAGCGCCGTCTTCACCGACGGCTCGTTCTGCTACATCCCCAAGGGCGTGCGCTGCCCGATGGAGCTCTCCACCTACTTCCGCATCAACACCGCGGGACACGGGCCAGTTCGAGCGGACGCTGATCATCGCCGACGAAGGCGCGACCGTCAGCTATCTCGAAGGCTGCACCGCGCCGATGCGCGACGAGAATCAGCTTCACGCCGCGGTCGTCGAACTGGTCGCGCTCGATCGACGCGATCGATCAAGTACTCGACGGTGCAGAACTGGTATCCCGGCGACAAGGAACGGCAAGGGCGGCATCTACAACTTCGTCACCAAGCGCGGCAAGGCGTTCAAGGACGCGAAGATTTCCTGGACGCAGGTGGAGACCGGCTCGGCGATCACCTGGAAGTATCCGAGCTGCATCCTGCAGGGCGACAACTCGGTCGGCGAGTTCTATTCGGTCGCGCTGACGAATCAACTACCAGCAGGCCGACACCGGCACGAAGATGATCCACATCGGCAAGAACACGACGCTCGACGATCGTGTCGAAGGGCATCTCCGCCGGCCACGGACAGCAACACGTATCGCGGCGAGGTGAAGATCATGAAGGGCGCCGAGAGCGCCCGCAATTACTCGCAGTGCGATTCGCTGCTCCTCGGCGACCAGTGCGGCGCGCACACGTTCCCGTACATCGAGGTGCGCAACTCCACGGCGACGATGGAGCACGAGGCGTCGACGTCGAAGATCGGCGAAGACCAGCTCTTCTATTGCCAGCAGCGCGGCATCACCGCCGAGGACGCCGTGTCGATGATCGTCAACGGCTTCTGCCGCGAAGTCTTCCGCGAGCTGCCGATGGAGTTCGCGGTCGAAGCGCAGAAACTGCTCGGAGTTCAGTTGGAAGGATGCGTGGGATGAGTGTTGTCGGTTCTCAGTTGTCGGTTGTCCGCGAAGCAACTCGCTGCGGCCCAGACAACTGACAACCGACAACCGACAACGAGGAACCATGCTCGAAATCAAAAACCTCCACGCCGGAATCGACGGCAAAGAAATCCTGAAGGGCCTCGACCTCTCGATCAAAGAGGGCGAAGTCCACGCGATCATGGGGCCGAACGGCTCCGGCAAATCGACGCTCGCCAACGTTCTCGCGGGACGACCGCGCTATGAAGTGACCAGCGGCAGCGTGCTGTACGAGGGGAAAGACCTGCTCGTCCATGCCGACCGAAGAGCGCGCGCGTGAGGGCGTTTTCCTGGCCATGCAGTATCCGGTCGAGATCCCGGGCGTAAACAACATCTACTTCCTCAAGGCCGCGCTCAACGCGCATGCGCAAGCATCGCGGCGAGGAAGAGCTCGACGCCGATCGAGTTCCTGCAGCTCGCGCGCGAGAAGATGAAGGTCGTCGAGCTCGACGAATCCTTCATGAACCGCGGCGTGAACGAAGGCTTCTCCGGCGGCGAAAAGAAGCGCAACGAGATCTTCCAGATGGCCGTGCTCGATCCGAAGCTGGCCATCCTCGACGAGACCGATTCCGGACTCGACATCGACGCCTTGCGCATCGTCGCCGAAGGCGTCAACGCGCTGCGCAGCGAACACCACTCGGTGCTCGTCATCACGCACTACCAGCGTCTGCTTCGCTATCTCGTTCCCGACTTCGTTCACGTGCTGGCCAACGGCCGCATCGTGAAGTCGGGAGGAAAAGAACTGGCCGAGGAGCTTGAGCAGAAGGGCTACGACTGGATCGACGAGGAGGCCGCGACGGCGGCTGCGACATGAGCGCGATGCAGCAGGAAGTGACCGCGCGCGACCGCGCCGCCGAATCGTTCGCGAAGCTCGGCTGGCCGACGACGCGTAACGAAGCCTGGCGCTACACGAACCTCGAGCGCGTGCAGAAAGTGCCGTGGCAGATCGACGAGACCAGCGCCGCTGCGCTCGGCCGGTCGGCGAGCGTCGAGGCCGTCCTGGCGACGCAGAGCCTCGCCGGACGCGCGACGCTGGAGATCGTCTTCGTCAACGGCAAGTATCTGCGCCAGATCGGCGATACCCGCTTCGTCAACAAAGAGATCAGCGCATCGATCGCCGATTGGAAACGCAACGCGATGGTCGCGCTCAACGCCGCGAATTCGCAGGAAGGCGCACGCATCGAGATCCCCGCGAACGCGATCGTGGACGGCTTCATCCATCTGCTCTTCGTCGGTGAGGGCGATGGCCTCTGGTCGCACCCGCACAACATCATCGTCGTCGGCAACAACGCGCAGGTCACCATCGCCGAGACCTACATCGGCAACGGCGCCTACTTCACGAACGCGGTGACGGAGATCGTCGCCGGAGACGGTGCGGTCGTCGATCACTATCGCGTCGAATGCGAGTCGATGAGCGCGTACCACATCGGCAACGTCTACATTCATCAGAGCCGCTCAGTGAGCGTGACCTCGCGCAGCATCGCCATCGGCGCGGCGCTGGCGCGCAGCGAGACCCACGTGACGCTCGCAGGCGAAGGCGCTTCGATCGTCCTCGATGGTCTCTTCACGGGAACCGGCACGCAGCATCTCGACAACCACACCGTCATCGATCACGTCGAGCCGCACTGCGAGAGCCACGAGCTCTACAAAGGCGTGCTCGATCAGAGCGCCCGCGGCGTGTTCGACGGGCGCATCATCGTGCGGCCCGGCGCCGCCAAAACGAATTCACGCCAGGAGAATCGCAATCTCCTGCTGTCCGAAACGGCAATCGTCGACTCCAAGCCGACGCTCGAGATTCACAACGACGACGTCAAGTGCAACCACGGCTCGACGATCGGTCAGCTCAATCAGGAAGCGCTGTTTTACCTGCGTTCGCGCGGCATCGACGAAGAAGAGGCCCGCGGCCTGCTCGTCCTCGCCTTCGCCGGCGAGATCGTCGACCGGATGAAGCTCGAGCCGGTTCGCGAGCAGGTCCGACGCGCGCTGTTCCAGCAGATGCCGGAACGCCTGCCGGAGCGGAGAGGAGGCGCGCGCAATGAACGATGAACGCGGAACGATGAACGATGAACCGGTCGTGGCCCCACTTCCGGTCGTGCGAGAACCGTATGACGTCGAGCACATTCGCAACGACTTTCCGATCCTGGCGCGCAACGTTCGCAACAAGCGCCTGATTTACCTCGACAACGCCGCCACGACGCAGAAGCCGCGGCAGATGATCGATCGCCTCGTCCGCTATTACTCGGAGGAGAACTCGAACGTTCATCGCGGCGTGCACTTCCTCAGCGAGCTGGCGACGCTCGAGTACGAGAACGCGCGCGGGACGGTGCAGCGCTTCATCCATGCGCGCAGCGAGAAAGAAATCGTCTTCACGCGTGGCACGACCGAGTCGATCAACCTCGTCGCGCAGACCTGGGGGCGCGCCAATCTTCGCGAAGGCGACGAAGTCCTCATCTCCGCGCTGGAGCATCACTCCAACATCGTCCCCTGGCAGATGCTCTGCGACGAGAAGGGGATCGACGTTCGCGTCATCCCCGTGAGCGACGCCGGCGAGCTGCTGATCGACGAGTACGAGCGGATGCTCAACCCGCACGTGAAGCTCGTCGCCGTCGGCCACGCCTCGAACGCTCTCGGCACGATCAATCCGATCCGGCGGATGGCCGCGGCCGCACGCGCGAACGGATCGTTGATCCTCATCGACGGCGCGCAGGGCGTGCCGCATCTTCCCGTCGACGTGCAGGACCTCGGCTGCGATTTCTACGCCTTCTCCGGCCACAAGGTCTACGGCCCGACCGGCATCGGCGTGCTCTACGGGACGCGAATCGCTCCTCGACGCCATGCCGCCGTGGCAGGGCGGCGGCGACATGATCCTCTCCGTCACGTTCGAGAAGACGACCTACAACGCGCTTCCCTACAAGTTCGAGGCGGGCACGCCGAACATCGCCGGCGTCGATCGGCCTCGCCGCGGCGCTCGACTACGTTTCCGGGATCGGCCTCGAAGCGATCGGCGCGCACGAGCACGAGCTGCACGATTACGCCTCGCGACGCCTGCTGGAGATCGAAGGCCTGCGACTCATCGGCACCGCGCACGAGAAAGCAGCCGTCATCTCGTTCGTGCTCGACGGCGTGCACCCGCACGACATCGGCACGATCCTCGATCGGCGAAGGCATCGCCATCCGCACCGGCCATCATTGCGCGCAGCCGCTCATGATGCGCTTCAACGTTCCCGGCCACCGGCCGCGCCTCGTTCGGTCTCTACAACACACGCGAAGAAGCGGACGCGCTGGTCGCGGGTCTGCATAAGGTCATCGAGGTGTTTCGCTGATGTCGGATCTTCGCGAGCTCTACCAGCAGGTCATTCTCGACCACAACAAGAATCCTCGAAACTATCGCGAGATGCCGGATGCGACGTCGAAGATCGAGGGCTACAACCCGCTCTGCGGCGATCACTACACCATCTTCCTGAAGATGGACGGGCCGACGATCCGCGAAGTCAGCTTCACCGGCAGCGGCTGCGCGATCTCCAAGGCATCGGCCTCGGTAATGAGTGCGACGCTGAAGGGAAAGTCGAAGGATGAGGCCGAAACGCTCTTCGATACCTTCCACCAACTCGTCACCGGCGACGCCAGCAGCCTCAACGCGGCAGATTTGGGGCGCCTCGCCGCGTTCTCCGGTGTGAGTGAATTTCCCGCGCGCGTGAAATGCGCATCGCTGCCCTGGCATACGCTGAAGAGCGCTCTCGAAGGCAAGCAGGATCACGTTTCGACGGAATAGCTGGCAGCTCGCAGCTGTCAGCTCGCAGGAGTACGAAGCGGGCGGATGGGCCTGAGAGCTGAGAGCTGAGAGCTAGAAAACATGAGAGAAGAAGTCACCTTCAACCGCAGCGCCGAAGCGATCATGATCCCGAGCGGCGAGAAAGTGCTCGTGCCGGTCGGCGCGCAGGCGACGATCACGCAGTCCCTCGGCGGGGCATACACGGTCATCACCGACCGCGGCCTTATGGTCCGCATCTCCGGCCGCGAGGTCGAGGCGATCGGCAAGACCGCGACGGAAACCTCCGACGTCAAGCTCGAGGAGCTCACGCCCGAGAAGCTCGAAGAGATGGTCTGGGAACAGCTCAAGACCTGCTACGACCCCGAGATCCCCGTGAACATCGTCGACCTCGGCCTGGTCTACCTCTGCGAGCTCAAGGAAGCCGAAGAGGGCGGAAAGAACGTCCACATCAAGATGACCCTCACCGCCCCCGGCTGCGGCATGGGCCCGGTCCTGGCCACCGACGTGAAGACGAAAATCGAAATGCTTCCCGGCGTGAAAACCGCCGATGTGGAAGTCGTCTTCGACCCGGTCTGGGATCGCAGCATGATGACCGAAGCCGCCAGGCTGCAACTCGGCATGATGTGGTGATGCGCGCTCGTTAGAGCGTCGATTTCACGCGGAGACGCGGAGGCCCGGAGAGAACCGCCAACACCTCTCTCTGCGTCTCCGCGCCTCCGCGTGAAACCTTTGTGCGTCGCATACAATGCATCCATCCATGCATTGTGCGTATTGCGGTAGCTGGGTCGAGCAGGTCTCGTACGTCCCGTGTGCCTCATGTGGCCGACCGACGAACGGCGCACCACTTCGCGTGAAGTCCGCGGGAACGAATGTAGCGCTGATCGTCGGCATCGTCATCGTCGGTGCGCTTTTCGTCGTGGCCATCGGCGGGATCCTCGCCGCGATCGCCATCCCGAATTTCCTCACCGCGAAGCAGCGCGCGCAACAGAAACGCACGATGGCCGACATCCGCCTGCTGGGTACGGCGGTCGAGTCCTACGCCACGGACAACAACGTCTATCCCCGCGCCGAGTCGATGGACGAGCTCAAGCCGCTCCTCGTTCCAAAGTACCTCGGCGCTCTTCCCCGCAATGACGGCTGGGGAAACGAGCTGCGTTACCGATGCTCCGATGACGCCTGCAGCAGCTACGCGATCACGAGCTCGGGCTCCGATCGCATGTACGAGCATGTGCTCGCGCGCGAATACGAGCAAGGCACCACATCGACCTTCGACGAAGACATCGTGTTCATCGACGGCAAGTTCGTTCGCTATCCCGAAGGAGCGCACTGACCGTGTATTGCACCCAATGCGGCACGGAACGAGCTGACGGCGCGACCGTATGCAGCATGTGCGGACAACGCGTCGCGTTTCTCCCGCCGGCCGATGAAATCCCCAACTACCTCGTGCACGCGATCGTGGTCACGCTTTGCTGCTGCCTTCCCCTCGGCATCGTCGGGATCATCTACGCATCGCAGGTGAACACCAAGCTCGCGGTGGGCGACGTCGCCGGCGCGCGACGCGCATCGAAGCTCGCGCGCACTTGGACTCTGGTTGCCCTCATCCTGGGCATCGTCAGCATCGGCGTCGTCAGCGGAGTTTCGTACTTCTCGAACTGAGCGCGCGGTTACAATGACCCCATCCGGCGAATGGAGGAAGTGACGTGAACTGTCCGAATTGCGGCTCCTCGAATCTCGACAACGCCAGCATCTGTGCGAACTGCGGCCGCCTGCTGAGCGCCGCACCTGCCCCACCACCGCCACCGGCCCAGGCCACCTACACGCCGCCACCACCGCGCCCTTCGTACGGCGCGCCTCCTCCGACGACACCGATTCCGAACTACCTCATCCAGTCGATTCTCGTCACGCTCTGCTGCTGCCTGCCGCTCGGCGTCGTGGCCATCATCTTCGCCGCCCAGGTGAACTCGAAACTCGCCGCCGGTGACATCGCCGGCGCACGCGAAGCCTCGGCGAACGCCAAGAAGTTCGTCTGGATCGCGTTCATCCTCGGCATCGTCGCCATCTGCGTCTCCATGCTGATCAATGGCGCCGCCTTCCTCGAGGCGTTCCGTGAAGCTGCTGCGCGACGCTAGCGCAATCATCCTCGCCGTCGCCGGTGGGTGGGTGCTCTATCACTACCCGCCGGCGCCCGGCTCGTTCTACCCGCACTGCGTCTTCCACGACGCAACAGGCCTCGATTGCCCCGGCTGCGGTACTACGCGCGCTCTCTACCAACTCCTGCACGGCAACGTCGGCGCCGCCTTCCGCCTCAATGCCATGCTCTTCCCCCTCATGCTCGTCGGCGGCTTCGCCACGCCCAGCTTCCTGCGCGGTCGCACGCCGGAGTTCCTCATGAAGCCGTGGTTTGGGTGGGGAAGTTTTGTGGTGATTACGGCGTGGTGGATCGGGAGGAACTTGCTCTAGGCTTTCGGCGAAGGCACCCATAAGGCGGTTGTTGTGCAATTCGAATGGGATCCGAAAAAGGCACGATCAAACCTGAAGAAACACGGAGTTTCGTTCAAGGAAAGCGCCACCGTTTTCCAAGACCCTCTGTCACGCATTCACGACGATCCCGATCACTCTGTGGGGGAACATCGGGAGATCATCGTCGGCCGCTCGATCTTCGGCCGCCTGCTCTTGGTATCCTTTACAGAGCGCGGCGGTTCTGCGCGAATCATCCATGCGCGGCAAACCGACGCCTCGGAACGACGCAACCATGAAGAAAACTAGCCAACCTTCGAAAGTATCGCCCAAAAGTATCGCGGCGCCGAAACGCGCGCGCGCCAAATCGCAACGCGATGAGCTGCGACCTCACTACGATTTCGACTATTCGAAGGCAAAGCCAAATCGGTTCGCTGCTCGCTTTTCCGGCGATACCGTGGCGGTCGTACTCGATCCGGATGTCGCGAGCGTCTTCGACTCCGCTGAATCCGTGAACGCCTTTCTGCGATCCGCAATCTCTGCCATGCCCGCGACCGAAAGTCGCAAGAAAAGGCGCGCGTCGTAGGCAGTAAGCAGGAGCTTCACTCCTGCCTACTGCCAACTGCCAACTGAACGATCACCGGTGGTCGTTGAAGAACGTCCACTGTGCGACCGGGTGTCCGGCCTGGAGCTGTTGCGCCTGCATGTAGCCGTCGATGGCGGCGGCGACGGCGAGGAGGCCGCTGCCCGCGCCGCAGGTCGGGATGGCTACGACGACGTAGATGATGATGGCGACGATGCCCTTCATCTTCTGGCCCATGATGATGTAGCCCACGCCTCCCAGAAGCAGGAGGTTGAGGACCAGCACCAGAATGGGATCCTTCGGTGGAGTCGTCGGATAGACGAGCTCACCGCCGGGCGTGCCGCCGGGTGCTCCGCCGCCGGGCGGCGGCGCGGGTGGAGGCGGTGGCGTGTACGAGCCGGGTTGTTCGGACATGCTCTCTCCTTAGAGGCTCTTCTCGGCGAAATCGGTGATGACCGGGATGCGGTAGCGCTGGCCGCCGATGCCCTTCACGATGCAGATGATGCTGATGGCGAGGAAGCCCAGCCAGACCACGCACTGGACAACGCTCACTCCGCAGCCGAGGCCGGGGATCCGTCTCATTACGATCATGAGCACGAAACAGATCACCCAGATCACGAGCTCGGCGAGAAAGAGGCCGAGGCCGTTCTTGGCGTGCCAGCGGATTTCCTGATCGGCATCGTCCTTCTTCGCGAAGTACGGGATGAGCGAGAGGATTCCGAGATACGACAGCACGACCCAAAGCGTGCGATCGGAGCTCGCCGGGCCGGCGCCACCGCCGGCAGGTGGAGCGGGCGGCGGTGGTGGTGTGTACGAACCGCCTGGGGTCGAGGAAGAGGCCGGAGGCATGTCAGTCATGATTTCTCCTTGCGCGCACGGTTGGTGGCGCGAACGATTCTAATCCGATTCGGCTGTGTGAGAGAGGCGGTGTTCCGCGAGACGCATAGGTATCACTGACATGGCGGCGGAGAGCGTGAGCGCAATCACGATCGGCAACACCAGACCGAACCATTCCATCCCACCTCGAATATTCAGCACGTGCCCGAGGAAGTACGCCATCACCGGCCGTGCCATGAGGACCATCATCGTCCCGACGTACGCCATCGACAACGCCATGTACGCGAAGCCGCCGAGCGAGAGTCCGACCTGCAGCGGATTCTCGGCGTTGAAGTTCGGCGCCAGCGCGCCGAGGCCCACGCCGAGGCTGACCAGCGTCACGGAAAGCAGCGACGCGCCGATGAGCGTGAACGTCCAGACAGCAGCATTGGCGTCGAGGATCACGTTCGCGAACGTCGTGAGGAGAAGCGCCAGCAACGTCAGCGGCGCGGCGTACACCAGAACCTTGACGCGCAGGAAGTAGCGGTACGAGACCGGCGCGGTCTGCACGATCCAGAACGCTTTTCCTTCCGTCGAGACCGAGGGATACGCGAAGCGCAAGCAGATCGCGGCGATCACGAAGCCGGCCATGCCGAGGTTGCCGTAGGCCACGATCGTCGCGCGCGCGTCGCCGCCCAGGGGCAGCATGCGAATGTTGTAGAGATAGATGAACAACAGCGCCGCCATCAGAAACACCTGCGACCACTGCGCCACGTCGCGGCCGATCGTGCGCACTTCCTTGCCGAACATCGCTCGCAACTGCGGATCGGCGCGAGCGATGAGGCGATCGAAGAGACGCGTCGCCGCGGCCGATCCGATCGCGACGGGCGCAAGGCTTTCGCGCGCACGGACGAAGGCGATGAAGTACGACCTCCAGGCGACGAGCAGGAACGCGAGAAAGAACGCCGCCGCGGTCCAGGCGATCCGCGGCGAAACGAACGGCGGCGAGACACGTGTCATCATCGCCGCGAGGGCCGTGCTCGGATAGATGCTCATCGACGGCAACTCGATCGTGCTCAGCACGCGGCGCACGTCATCGGTCGAGATCTCGGCGAAGAAGCGCTCCGGCCGGCTCATGCGGAATGCGAGAACCACGACCGTCATCACCAGCACGGCGATCGTGGCCACGATCTGATGCACGCGCTGCACGGGAAACCAGCGCACGAGCAACAGAATGAGCAGCGACGACAGCGAGACCGGGATCGTCAGCAGCATCGCCAGATTGGCGAGCATCATCGGATAGAAGCGCGCGGTCTGCGGGTAATGCCGCGCGAAAGCGACGATCATCGGCACGAGAAAGAGAAAGACCATCGCCGCGCTCTGGACGAGCGTCTTCAGGTAACGCGAGAGCGCGATGCGCAGTCTTGAGCGCGGACCGGAGTGGTAGATGTCGAGATCGAGGTCGGTGAAAAACGAGCCGATGGCGACGGTCATGGACGACGAGAAGAGAATCACGCTGGCGACGAGAAAGACGAGCGCCAGCAGATTGCGCAGAAGGCCGAGCGCGAAGAACGGCGTCTCTTTCTCGACGTTACTCGTCGCTCCGAAGAGCCGGCTGAACAGCAGGTAATCACCGATCAGAAACGCCACGACTAGCAGGAGCACGATCACCGTACGCGTGATCGTCGCCGCGTTGAAGGGGCGGAGTTTGGCGAGCGTGAGTTTGATGGACCACATGCCGTTATCAGTTGTCGGTTGTCGGTTGTCCGGGAGGCATCGCGCTGCTGCCCAGACAACCGATCACCGACAACATCATGCCAGTGGTGTGGCGCTGGCGAGCCAATCCATCGTGGACCTCCCGCGATCGGCGCGCAATTTCGAGCGCTCGACGCCGAGTGTGATGAGTCGCTCGATCAGCCGCGGGTACTTCAGCTCCGTCGCTTCCCAGAGCTTCGGGTACATCGAGATGTTCGTGAACCCGGGGATGGTGTTGATCTCGTTGACATAGAGGCGGTTCGTGCCGCGCTCGAGGAAGAAGTCGACGCGGGCGAAACCGGCGGCGCCAACGGCTTTGAACGCGGCCAGGGCGAGCTTGCGAATCTCTTCCGACTTGTCGTTCGCCAGCTTCGCCGGGATGACGAGCTGTGATTTCGTGTCGACGTATTTGTCGGCGTAGTCATAAAACTCCGCTCCCGCGACGATCTCACCCGCGACCGATGCCTCGGGAGTGTCGTTGCCGAGGACGGCGACTTCGATCTCGCGCGCTTCGACGCCGCGCTCGATCAGCACCTTCGCGTCGAAGCGCAGCGCGTGCTCGATGGCGGTACCGAGGTCGGCGTCATTCTTCACCTTGGTCACACCGACCGACGAGCCGCTGTTCGCCGGCTTCACGAAATACGGCAGCCGCAGAGCGTTGGCAAGCGCGCGCGACACGCGCTCCCGCTCGTGCTTCCACTCATACTCAAGGACGGCGACGTAATCGACCATCGGCAGTTTCGCCGCGGCGAAGGCCTGCTTCATGTGAACCTTGTCCATCCCCACCGCCGACGCGGTGACGCCGCTGCCGACGTAGGGAAGACCGAGCGTTTCGAGGTAACCCTGCAGCGCGCCGTCCTCACCGCCGGTGCCATGGATCAGCGGAAAGACGATGTCGATGGCCGCGGCGCGCGACCAGGTCTCGAAGGAGAAGCCGGGATGACCGGTCGTGCTCGGCTCATCGCCGGCCAGAATCCGCGCGCTGCGCTCCGGCTCGACGAACCGTCCGTCGCGTGCAATGCAGACCGGCACGATCTCAATCCGCTCGCGCGGCGCGGCATTGGCAACGGAGCGCGCGGAAAGAATCGAGACTTCGTGCTCGGCGGAGTGGCCGCCGAATAACAGAATCGTTCGTAGTTTCGAGGTTGTCGTTGTCATGTTGCTGGTTGCTGGTTGCTGGTTGTCTGCGGTTTCTCGAAAGAACACAGGCAACGAACAACGAGTTCATCTGCTTTGCGAGTTGTCTCCATGGGCAAGCTACCGCACTTGTGGCGTCCGGCGAAAAACCGCAGACAACCAGCAACCAGTAACCAGCAACCGAGTTACTTGCCGAGCGGCACCGATCCGATCAGGTACTTCAGATCCTCATCCTTCCAGCGCACGCCTCCTCCGAAGAGGAACGCGGTGTCGTTGAGGGCGTTGTCGACGCCGGTCGTGACGAAGATCTGCGGCGTGTGTGGCTTCTCCTTGCGGATGACGTATTGCCCGAGGAGGCGGAGATGCGGGAGGTCGTCGCGCTTCTTGCCGAAGTCAAAGGCTTCGCCGGTGAAGCGGAGGCGATCGTTCCACTGGTAATCAGCGCCGACGCCGCCGGTCGAATCGAAGAGGCCGATGCGCACGGCGAGATCGTCGAGGACCCAGCCCGCCTGCGCGGAGATAAGAAAGTCGCGATCGTATTTGGTCTGCTCAGTGACGATCGTGTTGCTCTGGCCGGTTGCAGGATCGGTCTTCGTCTCGACCGTGATCTTGTCGCGCTTGCGGCCGCGCGGATCGTCGGCGAGCTCGATGTTGTAGAAGCGATTGCGCTCGGGATTCGGCAGAATGCGCAGGCCGACCGTCGAGCGCGAGTTGCCCTGCGCCGTGTCGATGCCGTCGACCTTCGTGTCGCTGAGGCCGGCCATGTAATCGGCGCGAATGCCGAGGTCCATCTGAATGCGGTTGGCGCGGCCGAGCGTCTCCTGCAGCGACTTCACGCCCCCTTCGACCGAAGTGAGCGCGCTGGTGAGCTTGTCGTGCGCTTCGTTGCTGTAGAACAGCTTCCCGACCGTGCCTTCGCCGGTCTTCACCTGGCCGGTGATGTCGTTCAGATTGTCGGCGGTGACGCGGAGATCCGAGGAAAGGCCGCGCAGATTCTCGACCACCTTGCGCACGTCCTCGCGGTTCTCGCCGACCGTTCCGCCCATCTGATTGGCGACGCGATCGAGAGTCGCCGCGAGCTGCGGCAACGACTTCCGCAGATCTTCCGTGATCGCGCGCGTATTCGCGAGCGTCGCATCGACGTTCGTGCGATTTGCCGCCACGAGCGCACGGACTTCGGCGGTGATGGCGTTCACGTTTTCGACGATGGACTCGAGTCGCTGCTGTCCGTTCGGTCCTCCCAGCACGGCGCGCATCGATGTCGTGATCGCCTTCACATCCTCGGCGATGAGCGCGACCTGATTCGTGATGTCGTCAAAGGACGCGGGCTGCGAGCCGCGCACGGTCACCGGCCCTTGCTCGAGCACGACCGGCGCGCCAGGCGAACCCGGATCGAGCTCGACGTACTTCTCGCCGAGGAGTCCGAGGTTGGCGACCTTCGCGCTGGCGTTCGAGCGCAGCGGCACGTCGTCATCGACGTCCATCGTCACCTCGGCGCGGCCATCGGGAAGGACGCGGATGTTCGTCACGTGCCCTTTGCGCACGCCGGCGATGCGGACCGCCGACTCGTCATCGAGCCCGGCCACGTCGTCGAAGACGGCCTTCACCTCGCGTGTCGTGCGCGAGCGGCTCAGGCTGATGTCCTCGATCCTGAGGACGAAGTAGCCCAGCACGGCCAGCGCAACCAGCATCACGATCCCGACTTTTGCTGCAGAGGTCATGGTGTTCTCCCAGATCTCAATTCAGGGGGTCGATCCCCGCTTTCCTGAGCATTTGAAACAGCGTAGCAAGCGGCAGTCCGACTACGTTCGTGTAGCTGCCGTGGATGGAATCGATGAACATGGCGCCCTTCCCCTGGACGGCATACGCGCCGGCTTTATCGAGGGGCTCGCCGGTGCGGACGTACCACTCGATCTCCGATGCGGAGAGGGGCAGCATACGCACTTCCGATTCGGCGACGCGGGTGTCGCGGTAATCGCGCTCGATGTTTTCCAGCGTGACGCCCGTATAGACGATGTGCGTTTTGCCGGCGATCGTCGTGAGCATGCGCGCGGCATCGGCGGCATCCTCCGGCTTTTCGAGCAGCTGATCGCCGAGGCGCACGGTCGTGTCGGCGGCGATGATCCATCGCGACGGATGCTCGCGCGCCAGCGCACCGGCCTTGTCCCGCGACAGCCGCGCCACATACTCCTCCGGCGCTTCGCCTTCCGCATGCACCTCCGGCACGTGGCTGGGCATGATGTCGAAGTCGAGTCCGATGGAAGCAAGCAGCTCGCGCCGCCGCGGCGAGGCCGAGGCGAGGATGAATTTCACGAAGTGGAGTTTATCGCTCACCCGTCATTCTGAGCGAGAGGAGTGGACGAGTGGACAATGGACTTAGTGGACCACGTGGACACATTGGACATGGACGCCGAGCGTTGCTCTGTCCATGTCCACGACGTCCACTAGGTCCACTGTCCACTCGTCCACTCCTCTCGCTCAGGATGACGGGTGGGTAATGCTCAAGATCACGACGATCTTCGCATCCGCCACGATCTTGTAGATGATCCGCAATTCCTCCGTGCGGTAGCTCCACAATCCCTTGAGCGGTTCGAAAAGCGGGGCGCCGGCGATGGGGTCGTTCTCGATCGTGCGGAACGAGGCGTCGAAGATGCGCGGCGCTGATTTCGCGAAGCGGAGGCGTTCGTACACGCCGCGCGTTTCGACTTCTTCCTGGTCGGCCTCGGCGAGTTTCGCGAAGAGGAGTGAATCGTTCGCGATCGCCAGCGTTTCGCTCATCGCCAGGTACTCATCGTGCGAGACGAGGATCGCCACGGCGCGGCCGTTGCGCTCGAAGACGGTGTGCGTTCCGCGGACCTCGCTCTCGCGGATCAGGTCGCGCACTTCCTCGGGAACGGAAAGCAGGTCGATGCGCTTCACGAGCGTTACGACCGGACCGCGGTCTCGAGGTATTGGCGGAACTCGCCGCCGAGTTGCGGATGCCGCAGCGCGTAGTCGACCGTGGCTTTGAGATAGCCGAGCTTCTCTCCCGCGTCGTAGCGGCGTCCTTCGAAGACGTAGCCGTAGAAGTCGCCCGTACGGACCAGCTCGCGAAGCGCGTCGGTGAGCTGGATCTCGCCGCCGGCCCCGCGCTCAGTCTTCTCGAGGAGCGGAAAGATGTCGGGAGGAAGAATGTAGCGTCCGATGATCGCGTAACGCGATGGCGGATTGACCTTCGGCTTCTCCACCATGTCGGCGAACTTTGAAGCGCCGGTCGCTCACGAAATCTCGCCGCCACGATGCCATAGCGCGAAGTCTCCTCCGGCGACACTTCCATCAGCGCCACGACCGGACGGCCGGTCTCCTCGAACACATGGCGCATCTGCAGCAGGCACGGCTCGTCGGCAAGGATCACGTCATCAGGCAGCACCACCGCGAATGGCTCGATCGCCGACGGCGTCGCGCGCGGTGAGCACCGCGTGTCCGAGGCCGAGCGCTTCCTTCTGGCGCACGGAGATGAGATCGACCATCCGGCTGACGTTGTCGACCTCCGCAAGCAGATCGTTCTTGCCGCGCTCGCGCAGCGAACGCTCGAGCTCGGATGTGCGGTCGAAGTGATCGAGGATCGTGTCCTTCCCCTTCGACGTGACGATGACCAGCTTGTCCATCCCGGAGTCGCGCGCCTCTTCGATGCCGTACTGCAGAATCGGCTTGTCGACGAGCGGCAGCATCTCCTTCGGAATGACTTTCGTCGCCGGAAAGAACCGCGTGCCGAATCCGGCGCAGGGGAAGACGCAGGTGCGAAGGGTGTTCATGCGGCGCAGAATACCGGATTGAGAATTGAGGATTGAGAATTGAGAATCGGAGACGATCGAGATGACCGCTTTCCGGTCTCTGATCTTCAATCCTCAATTCTCAATTCTCAATCCGGTCCGACCCTTGCTTGCAGCACCTGTGGTAAAACAACTTCGTTCATGGGCGGGTATGCGTAAAGTCCTGATTCTCCTTGTGATTTTGATCCTGGCGATTCCTGCAGCGGCGCAGTGGCGGCGTGCGGGGTTGCATGGCGCGGACGTGCGCGCGCTGATCGCCGATCCGGTTGATCCCGATACTCTCTACCTCGGCACCAGTGGCGGCGAGGTGTACGTCTCCCACGACGGCGCGAAGAGCTGGACGAACCCGCGCAACGGGAGTCCGTTTCCCGAACTACGTCGTCGACAATCTGCTCCTCGATCGCGAAGGGCATCTCTGGGCCGCGTCTGGGGCCTCTGGGGCGGCGGCGTCATCGCCGTTTCGTCCGACGGCGCGAAGACCTGGCAGCGCCGCGATGCGGGTCTCGAGGACTTCTCCGTGCGCGCGATCGCCATCGATCCGAACGACGCGCGTTTCGTCGTCGTCGGTGGACTCACCGGCGTCTATCGCAGCAACGACGCCGGCGTGACCTGGGAACAGATCTCCGATCAGATCAACGTCGAGTCGCTGGCCATCGATCCGCGCTCGCACGATCGCATCTACGTCGGCACGTGGCGCCAGGGCTGGCGCACCGAAGACGGCGGCAAGAACGTGGAAGCAGATCGCCGACGGGATGGTGCTCGACACCGACATGTTCTCGATCACCATCGACGAGTCGCAGCCCGACAATCTCTGGGTGGCGACGTGCGGCTGGGTCTACAACTCGATCAACGGCGGCGACAAGTGGACGCGCTATCGCGATGGTTTCAACAACCGCCGCATCCATGACGTGGAGATCGATCCCTGCGATCCCGACGTCGTCTACGCCGGCTCGGTGGCCGGTCTCTATCGCTCCGAGGATCGCGGGAAGTCGTGGTACGTGATGTCGGATGAAGGTCTCGTGATCAACACGATCGTCCTTCATCCCCAGCGCCCCGATCGCATCATCCTCGGCATCGAGGGCGATGGCGTCTACGTCTCCGAGGATCGCGGGCGCTCGTTCGCGCGCACCTCGGATGGCTTGCACAATGTGCGCATCACCGCGCTCGCGCCCGATCCGTTCGAGAAGAATCGCGTCTACGGCGCGGTCGATGTTCGGCGGCGCCGCCTCCGGCATCTATCGCTCGGACGACGCCGGCAAGACGTGGAAGAAGACGAGCCGGGCGTTGCTGCCGGAAGTGTTGTCCCTCGCAATCGCGACCGAAGCCGACGCTGATGTGAAGTTCCTCGCCGGCACGGAGAAAGGCTTCTTCTGGAGCAATGACGGCGAGGAGTGGACGCAGGCCGAGCCGTCGAGTTTTCCGATTCGCGTCGACGAAGGTGCTGCGCTTCAATCGCACGCGCGCCTTCGCCGCGACCGCCGAGGGCGTCTTCACGACGCGCGACGGCGGCAAGAACTGGTACCGCCTAGCGGGTGCGAAGAATCGCGCCGTCGACGTCGCCATGGGCGTGCTCGACGACAAACGCGCGATCTACGCGCTCACCGCGGGCGGCCTCGAGGTCTTCGACGGTGAGGCCTGGAGCTCGATCGCCGGCGCGCCACCGAAAGGCCGCACGATCGCCATCCGCACGATCGAAGGAACCGAACACGTTTTCATCGCCGGCTCGCAAGGCGTGAACTCCGGCACGATCGACAGCACGACGCACGCGTGGGTCCCGGCCGAGTCGCCGAACGCGCAATACGCCGCCGTTTACGGCAGCAGCCGCACCGGCGGACAGATGCTGTTCCTCACCTCACGCCAGCAACGCGAGATCCTCATCGGCGAGCCGCTCGACACGCAGTGGACCCAACTCACGCTCCCCGTCCGCAACGCCGAGGTCACGTCCGTCGTCCCCGATCCCTTCTCCCCCGATCGCTACTACGTCGGCACGCTCGGCGACGGAGTGTTCGTGTTCGAAGGAAAGACGACGAAGTACGTCGCGGAGACCCAGCACACGATGACGGGTGGATCGCAGTAAAGAAAACCGTTTCACGCGGAGACGCGGAGACACGGAGAGGTTGTTTGTGACTTTCTCTCCGCGACTCCGCGTCTCCGCGTGAAATCCCTGGTTGCAGGTTTACCGCGGGTCGTAATACCGCACCGCGAGCACGCCCAGTCCCTGCTTCCCTTGTGTCGAGTTGGGGTCGTCGGTGACGACGACCATCACGTTCGGCAGCGCGTTGTCGTAGATGAGGATCGACTTCGTCGCTTTGCGCGGGTTGCCGCGGTCGTTTTGCAGGAAGCTGCGTTCTTCGTCGAAGGCTTTGCGGACCGCGGGAAGCATGACGAAGAGCTCGAAGCGGATCGAGCGCAAGCGCTCGTTGTGGAACTCGAGCGTCATCGCCTTGTCGTCGCTGTATTCGACGACCATTTCGTTCGCGTCTTTTCCCTGCTTCGGGCTCCAGGCGCCGAGGATGCTCGTGACCTGCATGCGCGACATGCCGATGGCGAGGTGGAAGGCGTCGGGGCGCATCCAGTCGGTGCGGACTTTCGACGCGGACGCGGGCGGTGTGGTGAGGAGCAGAAGGGCGAGAAGGAAAGGCATCGGTGAAGTGGCTTCAATGGATATACGGAACAACCGGTTCTTCCGCCATGCGGCGCGATTGAATGATCGAGGCGGCGAGCATGGCCCGACGGCCGATCTCTTCCCACTGCTTTTCACGAACCAGATCGGGCACCGCCAGGGATCCGCCGAGGTTGACGGCGACGCAGCCGGCGTCGAGATACGGATCGATCATGTCGAGCGGCACGGGACCGCCGGCGAGCATCGGCACATCGCGGATCGGACCGCGGATCGTGCGAATGTAGTCGGGCCCGCCGAGGTGCTGTGCCGGGTAGACCTTGACGATGTCGCAGCCCGCTTCCCACGCACGCAGAATTTCCGTGGCCGTCGCCGCCCCGGCGATGGACAGCAGTTCATTCTCGTTCGCGTACTCGATGATGCGCGGATCGGTGTGCGGAGAAACGATCAACTGCGCACCGGCGCGCCGCGCCAGAGCCGCGTCGTTCGTGCTGCGCACGGTGCCCGCGGCGATCGCAATCTCCGGTCCGTAGCGTTCGACGAGCGTGGCCATGAGATCGATCGCGTCCGGAGTGGTCATCGTGATCTCCACGATGCGAATGCCGTTGATCGCGTAGGCGTCCGCGACCGCGCGGGCCGCTTCGATGGTGTCTTCACGGACGACACCGATGATCTGTTCGCTGTAAACGCGTGACAGGAGCTCTTTGCGCGACATGTTCGGCGATAAGGGTAGCAGACGACGCATATTCTTCGCGCCTTCGCGGTTTCGCGCGAGATCGATCTCACGCGAAGACGCGAAGACGCGAAGAACCTGCACTAATTCAGCTTCGCGGCGATCTCTTTGAACTTCGGTTCTGCGCGCAAACCATCCAGTCGCGGATCGACGTTGAGGAACACCATCCACGCCGAGCGCTCTTCCAGCGCGGCGTCGAGTTGTGCGATCGCGCTCGCGGTGTCGCCGAGGCCGGCGTAGACGACGGCGATGTCGTAGGGGGAGATGTAGCGGCGCTGGCGTTCGGCGAGCAGCGCGTCGAGCAGCTCCAGCGCGCGCTTGCGATCGCCGGAGATGGCGTGCGTATGCGCGAGCATCGCCGAGAGGATCGGAACGTGATCGACTTCCAGTGCGCGCGCGAAGGCGTCCCTCGCTTCGGCGTAGCGCTGCTGTTGGCCGAGAGCCATGCCCAGCCAGCCGTGCGCGGGGATGAAACGTTCGTCGAGCTCGAGCGCCTTGCGGAAGCGGCGGATCGCGCCTTCGAAATCGCGCGCGAAGTAGAACGGCCATCCGGCGTGCACGGCGATGATCATCGACAGCGGATCGAGATCCGCGGCCTTCGTGACCTGATCGATCGCGTCGCCGAAACGGCCGCGCGCGCGAGAGGAGCATTGCGTACCCGTCGTGCGCGGTGGCGTAGTTCGGATTGAGCTCGGTCGCGCGGCGATACGCCTCCTCCGCGCCCGCCCAATCCCATTCGAACCACCAGCGCACCGCACCGAGCGAAGCCCAGGCCTCGGCCAGGCCTTCGTCGATCTCGATCGCTTTCATCGCCGCGGCCTTCGCCTTCGGCATCGCTTCCTGCGGCGGCAGCGGGATGTTCGTCGCCAACGTGATGAAACTGTCGGCAAGGCCGGCGTACGCGCTGGCGAAGGAGGGATCCGATTCGATCGCCTCGCGGAAGAATTGAATTCCGCGCTGCAGGCTCTCCTCGGTGCGCTTGTTCCAGTGATAGCGGCCCTTGAGGTAGAGCTGATACGCGGCGCTGTTTTCCGTTGCGCGCTTGCGCAGCTTCTTCTTCTCCGCGCCGGTGAGCTTGAGGCGAAGCTTCTCCACGATCTCACCCGACATCTCTTCCTGCAGCGTCATGAGATCGGCGAGCTGGCGGTTGTAGGTCTCGCCCCAGAGCTGCGCGCCGTCGGCGGAGTCGACCAGCTCGACGTTGATCTGCAATCGCTCGCCGATCTGTTTGACGAAACCGGTGAGCACCGCGCGCACGCGCAGCTCGCGTCCGATGCTCTGCGCGTCCAGATCGCGATTCTTGTAGCGGAACACCGTGCTGCGGGCCATGACCTTGAGCTTCGGCAGTTGCGAGAGGCGGTTGATGATCCCCTCGGTGATGCCGTCGCTGAGGTACTCGGTGTTCGGGTCGTTCGAGGCGTTGGCCAGCGGAAGAACGGCGATCGAATCGATCGGTCTTCGTCGAGCGCCGCCGCGTGATCGTGCGCAGCAGCGCTTCCTTGTCCATCGAGGCGCTGCTGCCGATGGCGCGCAGCGTGAGCGCGAGGTCGCGCGCCGACTGAAAGCGCGACGACGGATTCTTCTCGACGCAGGTCTCGATGATGCGCTGGAACTCCGGCGGCGCATTCGCGCCGAGGAGGTCGCGCGGGAGTCCTTCCATCAGGATCGCGGCGATCGTCGCCGCGCCCGATTCGCGATGGAACGGCTTCTTGGCCGTGACCATCTCGAACAGAATGCAACCGAGCGAAAAGATGTCCGCGCTCGGATCGACGGCCTCGCCGCGCAGTTGCTCGGGCGACATGTAGCCGAGCGTGCCGATCACCGTGCCGGGATCGGTTTGGAACCAGCGCGTCGTCGGGATGTTCGTCTCGTCGCGCTGCGCGAGCAGCGGGATCGGTCTGCGCCAGGCCGAAGTCGAGGATCTTCACGCGGCCGTCGGAGGTGAGGAAGATGTTCTCCGGCTTGAGGTCGCGATGGACGATCGACTTCGCGTGCGCCGCACGCCAGCCCCTCGGCCACTTCCGCTCCGATCTCCACGGCGCGGCGCCAGCGGCATCGTTGCCAGCACCATCTGATCGCGCAGCGTCTTCCCTTCGCAGCAGCTCGGTGACGACGATAGAACGTGCCGTTCTCTCGTCCCACAGTCATGGACGGCGACGATGTTCGGATGCGAGAGCGCCGCGATGGCGCGCGCCTCGCGCTCGAGACGCGCCGTCGCTTCGACGTCCTGCCAGGCGTCCTTCGGCAGAACCTTGATGGCGATGTCGCGTCCGAGCCGCGGATCGCGTCCGCGATAGACCTGTCCCATCCCTCCTTCACCGAGGAGGGACACGACTTCGTAAGGACCAACTCTCGATCCGGGAGACAGCACCGACCGTATTCTAGTTGTTGATGAGGAGTTGCTGGTTGCTAGTTGCTGGTTGTCTGTGGTGTTTCGCGAAAAGCCACAAACAATGAGCAACCAGCAACTGATGGTTGTTCGTCCTCGTGTCTGCGTGTTTCGCGAAAAACCCCAGACAACCAGCAACCAGCAACTAGCAACTGAAGTCCAGCAACGGTTAACATTGCGCTCCCTCCGAGAGGAACGTTTCCAATGGTCCTGATCAACAAAGCGATCAATGAGGTGACGGTCAAGCTCGTCTACTACGGGCCCGGCCTGTGCGGGAAGACCACGAATCTCGAGAAGATCTACGCCAATCCGAAGCTGGACAACAAGGGCAAGATGATCTCGATGTCGACGGAGACCGACCGCACGCTCTTCTTCGACTTCATGCCGATGGAGCTGGGCACGATCGCCGGGCAGAAGGTCCGCGTGCAGCTCTACACCGTGCCCGGCCAGGTCTTCTACGACGCCACGCGCAAGCTCGTGCTGCGCGGCGCGGACGGCGTGGTCTTCGTGGCCGACTCGCAGGACGTCGATGCGCGAGTCGAATCTCGACAGCCTCGAGAACCTGAAGACGAACCTGCGCCTCAACCGCATCGATCCCGACAAAATGGCGCTGGTCGTCTTCAGCTACAACAAGCGCGATCTCCCGAACGTCGACTCGGTCGCGGAGATGAGCGCAGTACCTCGGCGCCGGCGGCGCGCCGGTCGTCGAAGCGTCGGCGCATCAACGGCGGCGGCGTGACGGCGACGCTGCGCGCGGCGGTGGCGCGCATCCTCGACAACCTGAAGAACAACGTCGACACGACGATCGCACGAAGCCGCTCCGAGCTCGCCGCGCCGGACATGATCGCGAAGTCCGGCGTGACGAGCAGTGTCCGCCGGGATCCCGAAGCTGTCGATGAAGTCTGATGCCCCCCATCCAGCCGCGACGCCCGCCGCTCCCGTGACCGCGCAGGCGCCATTCGCGTCCGCGCTCGCGCCGGAGCCGGTCGCAAGTTCGTACGACAACCCGTTCGAGACCGGTGACGTTGCCGTTCACGAAGGCGTCCACGAAGCCGAGGACGATCCCTTCGCGCACATCGCCGTCGCGGTGGCCGAGCCGGAAACGGCGGTCGAGATCGACGATCCCTTCGCCGAAGGCGCCACCGAGATCCACGACGCCGATCGCGAACGCGCCGAGCTCGACGGGATGCTCGCCAACGCCCGCGCCATCGTGGCCTCGCTCGAGACCGCGCTGGAACGCGCGCGCGAAAATGAGCGCGTGTTGACGGCGCGAGTCCATCGGTAATCCCGCACCCTTCCCTGTCATCCCGAGCGTCGAGCGAGGGACCTCGGGGATCGGGTGGCACGAGGCTCATGTTGCGCCCCCACCCGCCCAGGTCCCTCGCTCGACGCTCTGGATGACCGGAACTGCGTCGCGAGCGTGACTATGCAACTTCGCACTCACGATAGACTGCGCAGCCGATGGCCTGGTACCAGGAGTGGTTCGGCGAGGAGTACCTCGAGCTCTACGCGCATCGCGATGAGGACGAGGCGAAGCGGCAGGTGGCGTTCTTTCAGCGAGAGATCGGGAGCGTCGATGGGCCGGTCCTCGATCTCGCCTGCGGGATGGGGCGGCACGTCACGGAACTGCAGGCGTCCGGCTATCGCGCCGTCGGTTGCGATCTCTCCTTCACGCTGCTGCGCACCGGCATTCGCGAGTACGGACCGATGCCGGTCGCGCGCGCGGACATGCGCCATCTTCCGTTCTGCGATCGGCGTCTTCGCCGCGCTGGTCAACTTCTTCACGAGCTTCGGATACTTCCCGACCGAAGAAGAGAACATGCAGGTCGTGCGCGAGATGGCGCGCGTACTGCGAGCCGGGGGCGCCGTTTCTGTTCGACTATCTCAACGTTCATCGCGAGCTCGATAAGCTCGTGCAGCGCGAGCACGACAGCCGATGGGCACGTCCAGATCGAGCGCTGGTTCGATTCTTCTGACCGCTCGTTCAACAAACGGATAACGATCGGTGAAAAGCGATATCTGGAGCGCGTGCGCGGGTACGATCTCGACGAAATCTCCGCGATGTTCGCCGCCTGCAATCTTTCGATCCGCTCCGCCTTCGGCAACTTCGACGGCACGAAGTTCGACCACGCGTCCCCGCGCCTCATCCTGATGGGGAACCGCGAACGATGAAGTTTCCTCTCGACCGCTATCCCGGCATGAATCGCTTCGTGCTCGACTGGATCGCACGGCGACGAGCGATTTCTTCCCGAGGAGCGCAGGCTTCCAGCCTGCCGGTCCGCCGGCTTCCAGCCGGCACGCTCGTCGAAGCGCTCGAAGACCTCCAACCGCCACTGGGGCCTCTTCCCGACGACCTCGACGCATGGGCGCGCGGCGAAACCTTCACGCATCATCGCCGGCCAGCAGGTCGGCTTCGCCGGCGGCCCGCTCTACACGCTCGCCAAGCTCGCGTCAGCTCGTCGAAGATGAAGCGAAGCGCTCGCGAAGCCCACGACGCTCTTCTTCTGGCTGGCCACCGAGGATCACGACTTCGATGAAGTAGCGACGCTGAACGTGCCGATCGCGACGCTCCCGCACGACAAAGACGTCAATCGCCAGCTCGATCTCGTCTGTACGCGCGCGGCCCGCGCGACTGATTGGCGTCGCGTCGTCGGACCGCAGCCCGTTCCCGAAGCACTCATCACGCAGCTCCTCGCCCTCCTCGACATTCCCCGTCCCTCCTGGCTCCGCGAAGGCATCACGTTTCGCGATTCATTTGCAGAGCTCATCGCCTCGCTCTTCGGCAACGAGATCGTCCTCGTCGACGCTCTTCTCCCCGAGCTGCGCCGCGCCGGCGCGCCGCTCTTCGAACAGATTCGCGCGAAGCAGAGCGAGATCCAGCAGGCGCTGTCGAAGCGCGCCGATCAACTCGAAGCCGCCGGCTACCAGGAGCAAGTCGTCCCGCGCGACGGCAGCGAATACACGCTGCTCTTCCATTTGGATGAGCAAGGCCACAGACAACCAGCAACCAACAACCAGCAACCCGAACAGACCTCGACGTCGGCACTCACGCGTCCACTCCTTCAGGATTTCGTTCTCCAGCCCGACGTCTTCGTCGGCGGGCCGGCGGAGGTCGCGTACTACGCCCAGATCGCGCCGCTCCACGAGCTTCTTGGCGTGCCGATGCCGCAAGTAGCGCTGCGCGGTCACGCACTCGTCGCGCCGCGGCACATCACGCGAGCGATCGCGCGCTACGAGATCGATCCCGCGGAGATCTTTCGTTCTGCCGACGAGATCGTCGCGGACCGCGAGCCCGAAGCCGTGGCGCGCATTCGCGCGATCGCTCAGGAGGGCCGTCGCGAGCTTCTCGCGCGGATCGAACAAATCGGCGATCTCGCGCTCCCGGCCGATCACTCTCTCGCCGGCTCGATCCAGCGATCGATCGGCCATCTCGAATATCACTTCGCCAAGCTCGCCGAACGCGCCATCAAAGGTCTCGTTCGCAAGGACCGCGAGCGCCATCAGGCCATCCGGCGAGCTCGTGGCCACGCTCTATCCGGATCGCCACGTGCAGGACCGCGTGGTGAGCTGGTTCGCCTATTGGTGCGCCTACGGCAACACGCTCGTCGAACGGATGATCGACGAGATCGAACCGAACGCGCCGGTGGTTTCGGTTGTTGAACTATGAAGACGAACTATGAGGGCGAGACCGCAGATCGCAGGAGCGAGCTTCGGCTTGGCCGCTGCGATCCGCGATCTGCGATCCGCGATCTGAATTGCTATGACTGACACCGTCGACATCATCTTCTTCGGCGCGCATCCCGACGACGTCGAGCTTTCCTGCGGCGGGACGATCGTGAAGCTCGTGCGCGACGGGTTGCGCGTCGGCATGATCGATCTCACGCGCGGCGAGATGGGGACGCGCGGCACGCCGCAGACGCGCAAGCGTGAGGCGCAGAACGCCGCGAAGATCCTCGGCGCGACGTTCCGCCAGCAGCTCGACTTCGGCGACGGCAACCTGCAGACGGGGCGCGAGCAGGAGCTCGAGATCATCGCCGTGCTCCGGCAATGGCGCCCGAAGCTCGTCGTCGCGCCGTGGCCCGACGATCGCCATCCCGATCACACACGCACGGGACAGATCGTCACCGAGGCGTCGTTCTACGCCGGACTGCGCGCGCTGGAGACCGGCCTCCCCGCGCATCGGCCGCAGACGGTTCTGTACTACATGCAGAACTACATGGTCCCGCCGTCGTTCGTCGTCGACTGCACGAAGACCTGGAAGACGAAGATGCGCGCCGTCGCCGCGTACAAGTCGCAGTTCCACGATCCCAAATCGAAAGAGCCGCAGACCTTCATCTCCGATCCCGAAGTTCCTGGAGATGATCGACGCCCGCGGAAAACACTTCGGCGCCCTCATCGGCGCGAACTTCGGCGAAGCATTCATGAGCAAGCAACCGCCGCGCATCGACGATGTGATCGGCGCTTATGCGGGAAGGGAGATCCCCTAGCAGCTCGCAGCTCTCAGCTCTAAGCTCGCAGGAGAAACGGGCGGCGGGCCTGCGAGCTGAGAGCTGCCAGCTGAGTTGAGAGCTAACCAATGAGAATCGGAATCACCTGCTATCCCACCTTCGGCGGCTCCGGCGTCGTGGCGACGGAGCTCGGGCTCGCGCTTGCGAAGCGCGGCGATGACGTGCACTTCATCAGCTACGCGATGCCTTCGCGTCTGAACCTGCTGCACGAGCGCGTGCACTTTCACGAGGTCTCGGTCACGCCCTATCCGCTGTTCGATCCCTATCCGCCATACACGCTGGCGCTGGCGACGAAGATGGCCGAGGTCGCGGCCTACGAGAAGCTCGACGTGCTGCACGTGCACTACGCCATTCCGCACGCCATCAGCGCCTACCTCGCGAAGCAGATCCTGCAGTCGAAGCTGAAAGTCATCACCACGCTGCACGGCACCGACATCACGCTCGTCGGCCGCGACGAGAGCTATCTCCCGATCACGAAATTCGGCATCGAAGTCTCGGACGGAGTGACCGCCGTTTCGCAGTGGCTGAAGGACGAGACCGACGAGGAACTTCGATACGAAGAAGGAGATCGACGTGATCCCGAACTTCGTCGATCCCGCACGCTTCCATCGCGACAACAACAAGTTCTGCGACATGGTCGGCGCGCGCGGCGAGAAGCTCGTCTGCCACGTCTCCAACTTCCGCCCCGTGAAGCGCGTGATGGATGTGATGCACGCGTTCGAGAAAATCGCCAGCGCAGTGCCGAGCCGCCTCATCATGATCGGCGACGGCCCCGACCGCTCGCGCGCCGAGGCCTACGCGCGCGCCCAGCACCTCCGCAACCGTGTCGTCTTCCTCGGCAACGTTCCGAATCTCGAAGAAGTCCTCGGCGGCTGCGATCTCTTTCTCCTGCCCTCCGAAACCGAATCCTTCGGCATGGCCGCACTCGAAGCAATGACCTCCGAGGTCCCCGTCATCGCCACGCGTTCCGGCGGCCTCCCCGAAGTCGTGACCGAAGGCGAGACCGGCTACCTGCTCCCCGTCGGCGACGTCAGCGGCATGGCCGAACGCGCCATCGAAGTCCTCCGCAACGACGACCTCCGCCGCCGCATGGGCAAACGCGCCCGCGAAGTCGCCATCGAACGCTTTGACGAGGAGAAGATCGTGCCGCGGTATCGCGAGATGTACGAACGTGTGATTGGGTAGCTCCCGACCACACGCTCGCGATCTCGACCCGACTCGATCAGTAAGGCCTCACGCCGACGGAAAGGGAAAGTGTTTCTCCGCTTTTCAGCGCGTCGATCAATTTCCTGGGAATCGTCAACTCCATCCGGCAGTCACCGTTGTTTCCGACCGGGCCCGGATTCGGGTAGGGATCCGGACTCGGATTTGGATTGGGTGTCGGGATTGGACCAGCCGTAATCGTGAACGGTCGTTCCGCCTGGAATGAGAGATTCGGCTTCCCGTCGACTTTGTACTGCGGGTGCTGACCGCTGCCGATGAGGCTGGCGATCTGCTTCAGGAACTCGGCGTAGTTCCCGAGGAATGAACCGCCATTCCAGACTTGCAACAGCTTGCTGGTAAATAGCCCGTTCTGATCGCCGTCGAGGGTCACCTCGGTATCGAGGCAGGCCGCCAGCGTAATGACCGTCGCACCGATCTTGACGTTCTTGTTGCCACGAGTCTGCTGCTGAATGTTGCTGAAGAGCTCGCGATTGTCGCGCAGCACACGAGCCTGAAATTCAAGCGGCAATGTGCGAAACACAACGTTCTCGTCGAGGCCAGGGCGGAGATCGTCGATTCCGCGGAGCGTTGCGGCATCGCGTGATTGAGAGCGCACCCGCGCTAGCAGCTCCAGTTGTCTCGCGATCGTCGCGCTATGGCAACTGTCCGAGATCAGGACGATGCGGACGCCGGCAGGAAACATCGCCCAGAGCTCGGCCAGTTCGTCGTCGACGAGCGGGCGATCGTAAGCGCACCACGTCTGGTCGAACCTTCCCGGGGCCTCGTCGCCGTTCTCGTCTTCGGTCTGCGTACCGTGTCCCGAAAACGTGACGAGCAGAATGTCACCCGATTTCAGAACGCGCGCTGCGTCGATGATGTTGTTGAAGATGGCCCGGCACGTCGCCTTCTCGTTCAGAAGCGTCGTGCTTTGGAACCCTGCCTTAGTAGAGAGGTCGTTCATCGCCATCGCGTCATTGACGCATCCGGCGAGCCGGCCCTCGGTTGTGTAGAAAACTGGGTCGATCCGGTTCAAGCCGATGTGTAATGCAGTGGCCTGTGTCATGACTTTCTCCTTCTCAATGATTGCAGCGGTGATCGTGAATCAGCCACCAATGACCGATGAACAGTCGACGAAGGGCGTTCTCGGACGAACGTATTTGTGCGTCGGGTCGATGAGAGTCAAGCCCTGAAACTGCGGCGTTGTTCGCGACTGCAACGGACGGAGCTGACCCGTCTTCTGCGTCGCCAGCTTTCTGTAGAGCATGAAATGGTTGTCGCCCTCGATGCGCTCATCTTCCGGCTCACCGGCGTTGGCAATGACCACCTGCTTCGTGTCCTCCGGAAGCTCGATGTATCCGTCGGCGAATGAAAGCGTGACCTTCTGCCCCTCCTCGACGTCGGCCAGCCAGCGCACGAGGATCATTCCGGTCGGAAACTCGTGCGCGCTGAGTCTTCCGCGGTCGATCGTCATCTCGATGATCGCCTCGGGATTTGCATCGATCTTGAAATTGGGATCGGAATCGCGGAGGTCGGCCAGGCGGCCGCTGAAGTTCTTGTCGTCGAGCGGCGTCTTCTTCAACCCCGTGATCGTCAACTTCCCGCGAACGTCTACCGCGAAGTCGTTTCGGTCCACGAGGAAGGGCCAACGCGCCGTCGCCGGACTGCTACGCTCCCGGACCCAAAGCGCCGCCTTGTGAGGCGGAATGCGATAGGGCGCTGGATTGCGTCCATCGGGAAACAGAACTCGAAATGCCGCGCCTCGGTTCGTACTCTGGAAACACGCAAGACCGTAAATGATGATCTCCAATTGCGTTGCCATCTGAACCCTCCAATTCGCTCTATGCCGATCAGCGCGTTTGCTGAAAACGCCGCTCTCTGCTCATCTGCTGTAGATGGACCGGGCTTCGCTTTTCCCACGGCTTGTGAAGAATTCAGCTGTGCGATTACTCGTACCGCTCGTACGAGTTCATCACCTTCCGCACATACCCCTTCGTCTCATCGAAGTTCACGGCGGTGAGGAAGTAGTCGTCGCCGGGGGCGGATTGCAGGCGGGTCCAGAGGGCGACTTGTTTGGGGCCGGCGTTGTAGGCGGCGGCGACGCGGTAATGGTTGTCGTCGAACTGCTCGCCGAGCTGGCTGAGATATTTCGCGCCGAGGCGGATGATGACGCGAGGGTCGTAGAGATCTTCGGGGGCGACGTCGACGAGACCGACGTCGCGGCCGATGTCGCGGGCGGTGGTAATGATGAACTGCAGAAGTCCGCGCGCGGCGGCCTGCGACTTCGCGCGCGGGTCGAAGCGGGACTCCTCGCGCATGATGGCGAAGATGAGGGCCGGATCGACCTCGTACTTCTTCGCGTCTTCGGCGATGAAGTTGCGGAAGTATCGGGGATAGAGGAGATCGCGGACGATGCGCGGCAGAAGTGCGAACGGAAAATCATCCGGCACGCGCTTCATCATCACCTCGATCGCATAGATCGATGGCTTCGCGGCTCCGGCGAGGTTGAGCGCGAACGAGCGCGTGAGCGCCTCGCGCGCGGGCTTGAGCGGCCAGCGCGATTCGATGGCGGGAACGGCTTCGTCGAAGAGTCCCATGGCCATCAACAGCGACGCCGAATCACTCGTGTCGACATTCGGGAATCGCGGAAATGGTTGCGGCACCAGCTCGATCACGTTGCGATGGTCTGGAAGCTCGCGATCGATCGCCGCGAGTTTCTGCAGTTGCGCATCGCGATCGTCGCGCGAGAGCAAGACGCGATCGGTCTGGACTCGCCGCGCAAGATCGAACTGCTTCGCCGCGACGAGTTTCGCAACCTGCGCATCGCGCGCCTGCAACTCGCGAGCGAGCGCGGCCGCCAGTCCTTTGGGTGCCTCTTGTGTGGCAGAGAGCCGCTCTCGCGCGAACACCTGGAAGTGCGACGGCGGCGTTGCTCGCAACACGTCGAGATACGCGCGTACCGCGGCGGCGGGATCGCGCTCCTCGAGCGCGCGGCCGCGCCAGTATGCGATCTCGGCCTTGTCGTAGTCGTCGGCGAGCTTCGGCGGAATCGCGTTGAGCGTCGTGAGGGCCGCGCCCGGATTCTTCGCCGCGACCATGGCCACGGCGTAGGCGAGCGAGCCTTCGAGAACCGCGCGATCGTTGCCGGCGATCTTTCGCAACAGCGCCAGATCCTCCGCCGCCTCGGCGATGCGGCGCTGGTACAGGCGCGTGCGCAGTCGCTGCGTCAACGCGGCGGTCGTCGCCGGAAACTTTCCCTTCACCGCGATCGACGCCGTCATCCAGCGCTCGGCGGTCGCATCGTCGCCGGCGAGCTGCGCCGCACGCGCGGCGTGCCAGAAGAACGTCGCCTTCTGCTCGGCGCTCTTCGTTGCATTCGCTCCGCGCAGGTACGCGGCCTGCGCTTCCACGAACTTCTCGGCGCCGAAGTAACTCCGGCCGAGGGAGAACTGGAGGTCGTCGGTGTAGGCGTGGCGAAGCGCGAGTTGCAACACTTCCGCAGCGCGATCGAAGTGCCGATGCCTGGCGAACGTCTCGCCGAAGAGCACCTGCTGCGACGCATCGAGGCGGCCGAGGATCTCCGGACGATCGAGCGCGCGGGCGACGCGATCGGCGGCGTCATCGACCGTGCCTCCGCGCAGGATCTGCACGCCGCGCGTGAACGCGGCGTCGAGCTCGTCGTTTGTCGCAAGCGCTTCCACGATGCGCGCGCTCATCTCGCGGCGACGCTCCGTCGTCGCCGTCGGCGAGACTTGCGCGACAAAGCCGGCGAGCGCTTTGGGATCGTCCTTCTCCGCGAGCGCGTCGAGCTCGTCGTCGATCGCCTGCTCGCGCACAATCGAACCGGGATACTCGAAGATGATCGCTCTCCGATCGCGGCTCGCTTCCTCGTCATCCGCGACCTCGGCGTGATGATCGAGCGCCAGATCGCGAAACGGATGCCCCTTGACCAGATACGGCGCGAGCTTCTGCGCCGCTTCCTCTTTCTCGTCGAGCTCGACGAGCGCACGCGCGTGCAGGTAGCCGAGCGACCACTTCGCATAGAGATCGGGATGCTTTACTTCGATCGCGTCGAGCAGCGCATCGAGCTCAGCGGGCGTCGCAAGCTGAAACGCCTGCGTCCACTGCTCGACCGGCGGAATCCCCGCGGGCGGAACCGGCGCGACCTCGCCGGCCGCGGGACGGAACACGCTGCGCCGCCGGACCCGCTCGCGAATCAGAAGCGTTCCGAGAATGGCCAGGGCGAGGAGAAATGCGGCGACTGCCGCAAGAGTGAGCCGTTTCCGCGTCAACGATCGTCTCGGGCGAGCGTTCCCGAAAGGATCGCTTGCGGAGCTCGCCTCACGATCTCCGCCCGTGCAATCGCATAGCCAAGAATCGCATCGACGAGCACGCGCCGCCCGTCGCGCGAGAGGAGGATGAGGATCTTGTCCTTCACCTCGCGCACTTCGATGATGTCCTCCCAGCGCATCCAGTCACTGTGCCGGCCGAACCAGACCAGAAGCCGATTCTCGTACTTCACGCCGATCTCGCTCAGATAGATGTGATCGCCGTACTGCATCACCGCCGCGGCGACGGTGCCGAGAAAGAGCAGGACGAGACCGGCCATCGGCAGAAACGAGTAATCGGTCGGATGCTCGGACAGATACATGAAAAAGATCGCCGCCGATCCGAACGAAGCCGCACACGAGACGATGCGAGGGACGGGAGGACGCTCGAAGACGAGGATGGTGCGTTCGTTCATGAGAGCCAATCACTCATAACACACGATGAGTACGCAGAACGCCGCTCGCGGTTTGTGACGCGAGATCGCGGTTCGCAGACCGCGGATCGCAGGCCACCACCCGCACAAGACGACGCGGGGTCGGGGACTTCTCCTGCGATCTGCGATCTGCAAACTGCGATCTCGTCCTGCGATCCGCGATCTGGAGATAGAATCCCCGCCCCATGCGCTGGACCCGCTTTTTCATCAATACCCTGCGAGAAGTTCCCTCGGATGCCGACATCATCAGTCAGAAGCTGATGATGCGCGCCGGCATGATCCGGAAAGTTGCTGCCGGCATCTACACCTATCTCCCGCTCGGCCTTCGCTCCATTCACAAGCTCGAGAACATCGTCCGCGAGGAGATGACGCGCGCCGGCTCCAGCGAACTGCTGATGCCCGCGATTCAGCCGGCGGAGCTCTGGATGGAGTCCGGCCGCTGGCAGAAGTACGGGAAGGAGCTGCTCCGCATCAAGGATCGACACGATCGCGATTTCGTCTTCGGCCCGACGCACGAGGAAGTCATCACCGAGACCGTACGCGACTCGGTCAGCTCGTATCGCCAGCTCCCGGTTTCGCTCTACCAGATCCAGACCAAGTTCCGCGACGAAGTCCGTCCGCGCTTCGGACTCATGCGCGGACGCGAGTTCATCATGAAGGACGCCTACTCCTTCCACACGACCCGCGAGTCGCTCGATGAGACCTACGACGCGATGCGGGATGCCTACGGCCGGATCTTTCATCGCTGCGGGTTAGACCACGTACCGGTCGAAGCCGATACCGGCAACATCGGCGGATCGGCGTCGCACGAGTTCATGGTTCTCGCGCAGTCGGGCGAAGACGCGGTCGTGAGCTGCCCGAATTGCCGCTACGGCGCGAACGTGGAGAAGGCGACGTCGAAGTTTTTCGACGACGAAGTCGAGCCCGCTCCGTCCGAGGCCATCGCCGAACTGCACACGCCGGGAACGCAGTCGATCGACGACGTCGGCCGCTTCCTGCACCAGCCGACCGCGCAGCTCGTGAAGACGCTCGTCTTCGACTCCGACCTCGGGCCGGTGATGGTGCTGATCCGCGGCGATCGCGAAGGGAACGAGGTCAAGATCAAGAATCACCTCGGCGCGCAGTTCCTCGAGCTCATCGCCGAATCGCGCTTCGAAGACGCGACCGGCGGCCCGATCGGCTACTGCGGACCGGTCGGCACGAAGTGCAAACGCGTCCTCGCCGATCATTCGCTGCAGGGCCGCAAGCGCTGGATCGTCGGCGCCAACAAGAAGGATCACCACCTCGACTACGCCGTTCCGGGCCGCGACTTCCCGGAGCCGGAGTATGGCGACTTCACGACCGCCGTCGCAGGCGATCCCTGCGTGCGCTGCGGCACGGCGCTGGAGATCTATCGCGGCATCGAAGTCGGCCACATCTTCAAACTCGGAACCAAGTACTCCGAGGCGATGCACTGCGAGTTCATCGACGAGAGCGGCCAGCGCCTGCCGATGATCATGGGCTGCTACGGCCTCGGCATCGGACGCACGGTGGCGTCCGCGGTCGAGCAGAGCCACGACGACGACGGCATCATCTGGCCGATGCCGATCGCGCCGTTCGAAGTCCTCGTCACCACGCTCGGCAAAGACGAAAGCGTCGCCACCGCCGCGAACGACGTCTACGACAAGCTGCTCGCCGCCGGCATCGACGTGCTCCTCGACGATCGCGATGAACGCCCAGGGGTGAAATTCAAGGACGCGGACCTCATCGGCATCCCGCTGCGCATCGCCGTCGGTGCGAAGAGCCTGGCCAACGGCCAGATCGAATGGAGCACGCGCAAAGAACGCGCGAAGCAGCTCGGAACGCCGGACGAAGTACTGGCGAAAGTGATCGAGGAAGCGAACCGGCTCCGGCCGGGCTTTTAGCGGGACGCCCGAGGGAATTGGTTCACGCGGAGGCGCGGAGGAAAAGCTGCATTTCTCCGCGTTCTCCGCGTCTCCGCGTGAACCCGTCCTCCGCCTCCGCGTGAACCAATCCCCCTGCGTGGTAACCTTTCCTCATACGATTTTCGGGAGGGGGTTCCATGCGCAAACTCGCATTCGTCCTCGTGGCTGCACTTCTCGCGATCCCGGTCGCGGCACAGAACGTCGACATCGAATCGCTGTCCGGCCTGCAATTCAATTTCGGCAATCCCGGCGCGCGATCGCTGGGCATGGGCGGTGCGTTTCTCGGCCTGGCCGATGACGCCTCGGCGGCCGAGGCCAATCCGGCCGGTCTGACGATCCTGCGGAAAGCGGAAGTCTCGCTCGAGGCGCGCAACTACCTCGAGGAACAGCTTTTCACCACGACGGGCACCTTTCCCGACATCGAGCGCACGCCCTTCCCGCATCACAGCGACCGCGTCGTCGTCACGTTCGCAAGCGCGGTGCTGCCCATCAAAAACAAGTTCACGCTCGGCGCCTACTTCCATCAGCCGCTGCGCAATGAAGGAGGCGGACTCGTCGCGCCGGTGATCGATCCGGTCACGGGACAGACCACCACGCAGCTTCCGAACTTCTTCCTGCCGGTGCAGAGCGGGAACACCTTCGGCGATCCGATCTCCGAGGCGCAGTGCGATGCGCTGCGCAACTCGACCAACAATCCGTTCGCCTGCCTCGAGTTCCGGCTCGATCCCTTCCTCTCCGCGGTGAACGTGCGGCTGCGCACCTTCGGCGTCGCCGGCGCATGGCAGATCCATCCGAAGTTCTCGATCGGCGCCACGGTCCGCCATCAGCGCTTCGTCGAGCGCGCGGCGACGGTGCGTTTCACGCAGAACTTCCAGACCAGCTCCATCGCCATCCAGGCCACGGCGAAAGAAAAGAACGGCGACGTCGAGATCCAGGAAGAGACCGATACGACCTTCGCCGCCGGCTTCAAGTGGTCGCCGACCGACAAGATCAGCATCGGTGGCGTGTACAAGAAGGGACCGAAGTTCGTCTCGCCGTTTTTCTTCGCCGGCCAGTCGACGAATTTCGAGTTCATCAAGGCCGCGGACACTACCTTCCACATTCCCGACATCGCCGGCCTCGGCGTGTCGGTGCGTCCGATCCCCGCGCTGACGGTCAACGTCGACGCCGTGCATGTGAAGTACTCGAATCTCGTCGATGACTTCGTGGCCACGGTCGCCGACGTGCGCGCGGTCGAAGCACCGTTCGGCGCGAACGATGTCGTCGAGTTGCACGCCGGCGCTGAGTATTTCTTCTCGACGAAAATCCCCTTCGCCCTCCGCGCCGGGTTCTGGCGCGACCCCGCGCACTCGGTGGAGTGGCAGGGCCCGCTCAACGACCCGAGCTTCATCGCGGAGTCGATGCTCTACCCGAAAGGCGAAGCCCAAAACCACTTCTCCGTCGGCGCCGGCGTAGCCTGGACCCGCTTCCAAATTGACATGGCCTACGACACGTCGGATCAGTACAAGGTCGGTTCGATCTCGATGGTCACGAGATTCTAAAGCAGTTGTCCGTTGTCGGTTGTCCGGGATGCTGAAGCGAAGCCTATGGAGCGCAGGCATCCTGCCTGCCGGTCCGCCGGCTTCCAGCCGGGCCACACGAGCGGTAGACAGCGAACAGCAGACAGGGGACGCTCGCAAAATGAGCAAGCGTCCCCAGTGGCCTGTCTACCGTCTACCTGCGCTCCATTGGCACGCGCTCCGTTCCTTGTAGAATGCGCGGCCTATGTCGCGGGTGACCTTTCAGTCGTTGATCCTCACGCTGCAGAACTTCTGGGCGCAGCGCGGGTGTCTGCTCGAAACGCCGCTCGACCTCGAGGTCGGCGCGGGGACGATGCATCCGGCGACGTATCTGCGCGTGCTCGGACCGGAGCCCTGGAACGTCGCGTACGTGCAGCCTTCCCGCCGCCCCGCGGACGGGCGCTACGGCGACAATCCGTTCCGCCTCGGCAAGCACTATCAGTTTCAGGTGATCCTCAAGCCGTCGCCGCTCGACGTGCAGGATCTCTATCTCGACTCGCTGCGCGCGCTCGGTCTCGACCTCACGCGCCACGACATCCGCTTCGAGGAAGACAACTGGGAGTCGCCGACCCTCGGCGCGTGGGGCGTCGGCTGGCAGATCCTGCTCGACGGCATGGAGATCACGCAGTTCACGTATTTTCAGCAAGCGGGCGGCATCGACCTCGCGCCGATCTCCGCCGAGATCACATACGGCATCGAGCGGCTGGTCATGTTCCTCGACCGCAAGAGCTCGATCTACGACATCGACTGGACCGAAGGCGTCCCGTACGGCGCGGTGCGCAAACAGGACGAGCGCGAGTTCTCGAAGTATTACTTCGAAGTTGCCGACGTAGCCGTGCATTGGAACCTGTTCGACATCTACGAAAAAGAAGCGAGAAGTTGCCTCGATCAGGAGCTCGTGCTGCCGGCCTACGACTGGACGCTCAAGTGCTCGCACGTTTTCAACACTCTCGACGCGCGCGGAGCCGTCTCCGTCACCGAGCGCGTCGGCATCATCAAACGCGTTCGCGATCTCGCCGTGCGCTGCGCGGCGCAATATCTCGAGTCGCGCAAGGAACAGGGATTCCCGTTGCTGAAAGCAAATGGCTGATTTTTTTCTCGAACTGCTCACCGAAGAGATCCCGGCGTGGATGCACGACGCTGCCGCGGCGTCGCTGAAGGAACGTCTCGTCAAGGCCGACCTCGGCGCCGAGAGCGCGATCACCGTGCACACGACCACGCGGCGTATCGCGATTCTCATCAAGGACCTGCCGATCGGCGAGGCCGATCGCGTGCAGGAAGTGAAGGGGCCGCCGAAGAAGTCGGCTTATGACGCGGAAGGGAAACCGACTCCTGCGCTGCTCGGGTTTCTGAGGAAGCAAGGCGCAGCGATCGAAGATGTCCTCGACTCCGGCGATGAGTACGTGCGCGTTTCGCGCAAAGTCGCGGGGCGGCCGACCGCCGATACGCTGGCAGCGAAGATTCCCGAGGTCATCGAGGGCCTGCGCTGGCCGAAGATGATGCGTTGGGGCGCGGGCGAGCATTCCTACATCCGGCCCGTCCATTCCGTCATCTCGATCTTCAACGGCGCCCCACTCCCGCTGTCGATCTTCGGCATCGCCGCAGGAACGAGCACAGTCGGTCATCGCACGCTCGCGCCGCAAGCATTCGACGTGACGTCGTTCGATGATTACGTGACGAAGCTCGAGCAGGCGCGGGTCGTCGTCGATCCCGCGCGTCGTCGCGACGCGATGGTCGAACGCGCGCGCGACCTCGCCGCGGAAGCGGGTGGCGTGCCCGCGGAAGACAACTCGATCTGGTCGCAGTGGCAATACCTGACCGAATATCCGGGACTCGTCCGCGCCGAGTTCCGCCGCGATTACCTCGCGCTGCCGGAAGAAGTGCTGGTCACGGTGATGCGCGTGCACCAGAAGCAGCTGCCGATCCGCGACAAGGCGGGCAAGCTCACGAGCTCGTTCCTCGCGGTGATGGACAACGAGGGCGATCCCGACGGCAACGCGGCGTACGGCAACTCCTTCGTCACCAACGCACGCTTCGCCGACGCGCAGTTCTTCTATGAGACCGATCGCCGCCGCAAGCTCGAGGAGCGTCTCGAATCGCTGGCGCATCTGCAGTTCCAGGAGAAGCTCGGCAACTACCTCGAGAAGACGAAACGCATCGAGCGCATCGCGATCGAGATCTGCAAGATCATAGGGGTCGACAGTGCGCAAGTCGCTGTAGCCGCTCGTTTATGCAAGGCCGACCTGGTCACGGAGATGGTTAAGGAGTTCACCGATCTCCAAGGTCGAATCGGAGGGATCTACGCGCGCGAGGAAGGGCACCTCGAGTCGATTTGGCAGGCAATCTACGATCACTATCAACCGATCAATGTCGATGACGAACTGCCACGCAAACTCGCCGGCGCGATCGTGTCACTCGCCGACCGCGTGGACACGTTGGTTGGATTCTTCTACGTCGGCGCCAAGCCAACCGGCTCCAAAGATCCCTTCGGACTTCGACGCGCCGCACAGGGAGTCGTGCAGATTCTCTTGAATCAGGACAAGTGGGAAGCGAAGATCAACGTTACGCAGTTGATCGACATCGCGATCAGCGTCTACATGAGTCCCGAGACCCAGCTGCGTGGCACAGTCGCGTGGTCGAAGAATGGCGCGACGGGTAACTGGCATCCGAAAGACGAGCTTCTCGCCTTCTTCTCCGAGCGCATCGCCACGATCCTCCAAGCCTCCGAGCAATTCGCGTACGACGAAGTCCGTGCGGTGATGGAAGCCCGCTGGTCGGATCTCCTGCTCACCGATCTCACAGATCGCGTTTCTGCGCTGAAGGCCATCCGCAACGACGGGAACTTCCTTTCGGTCCTCGATTCCGTGAAGCGCATCGAGAACATCACCGCCGACCACTCGGCAACGCACGTCGATCCCGCGCTCATCGAGAACGAAAGTGAGAAGCGTCTCAACGACCTTGCCGGTCTCGTATCCGAGCAAATCGGCGACTTGATCACCGAACATCGATATTTGAAAGCCTTCGAATCCTTCGCCGGACTCGCGCCTGAGCTCGAGAACTTCTTCAAGGATGTCATGGTCATGGTCGACGATCCGAACGTACGGTCGAATCGAAAGTCGCTGCTTCGCAAGGTGCTCAACGGCGTGCGGCAGATCGCGGACCTCACGCACATCGTCGTCGACCGCCGCGACTACAAAGCGTGAGAGCCCGAGCCGCCGCCCTCCTCCTCATCCTCGCGGTCGCGTGCAAGCGTCCCGCGCCTCCTCCTCCCAAACCCGCGCAGCAACCCGCGACGAAAGCGGCGCCCGCGAACAACCTCGACGTAGACGTCGATCTCGACGGCGACAACCTCCTCAATCTCGCCTACGGCGCGTCCGTGGTCTCGCGCACCGGCGAGTCGAACCTCGAGGTCTCGGCGATGCAGGCCATCGACGGACTCGCCACGACGTTCTGGTCCTCGCCTCCCGGCGATCCGCGCCAGACGCTGGTCTTCGCACTTCCCACGCGCTCGCGCGTCGAGCGCATCGGCATCACGACGTACGAACAAAACTATCCGAAGAAGATCCGCTTCGACGCGTCGCTCGACGGCAGGAAATGGACCGAGGTCGCAACGCGGAACTACGCCGCCTCGATCGAAACGCAGATCGCGCCGATCGAACCGTTCGAGGCCCGCTATCTCCGCGTCGAAATCCTCGAGCCGGAGACGGGCTACGCGTTCATCCGGTCGCTCCACGCCATCGGCCACGAGCTGGAACCGCCACCGCTCCGAAACTTCGACGGTTGCTGGACGATCAACGGCTTCCCCGCGCGGCTGGAACAGAAGGGCGCGCGCATCACCGGTGTCATCGCCAGCGAGCCGCCGATCTTCCTCGACGGCGGCACGGACGGACACGTGGCCATGTTCACCTGGACCCACGGTCCGAACCACGGCTACGCCACTGTGTCGATGGATCCCGCGACGCAAACGATCAGCGGCCTGACGATGTACGAAGAGATCTCCATCGCCTACGCCGCCGGCGCCTGGCTCGGCAAGCGCTGCACGGCATCACCGTCCGCCGTCCTTCCCACCGCGCCGCGCGCACCCACGCGGCAATGGCCGATGTACGGACTGGCATTTGATGCGAACGATCAACTGATCGAGAACCTCAGCCAGTCGACGCTCGACGAGGCCGCCGCTCGCATCGCAGCCGCTCCCGCGGAGCGCTTCCGCATCGTCGCCCACGAGCTGCGCTTCAACGACGCCGATCGCCGCACCACCGCAAGAATCGCCTCCATTCGCACCGCGCTCGCCAAGCGCAACGTCGATCTCCGCCGCGTCGAGTTCATCGCCGCGGGGAAGCACTGGGGCGAGCCCGCGATCATCACCGCGATTCAACGGCTGATGGCCAGCCGGGTGGACTTGGAATTGGTTCGCGCCGCACGCTGAACGAACTGATCGCGGGTTCTGTGTGGTGATGGCCGCCTCGGCCGTCCTCTGGCGCGGATAGCACGTCCACGTTCTTCCGCCGCCGACGTTGCCTGCGCGATTTCAGACGATTCGACGACCTCGCTCCCGGCGCGTGCTGCCGGCCGAGGGCGGCCAGCACCACACATAAGCGCACTTCGCTTCGCTCAGAATGACGACAGGCATGTTCTTCGCGGCAACGGATGCTTCATAATCCGCTCCTGCCATGACGACGAGAGAGCAGTACGTCTACTACTTCGGCGACGGTCACGCGGAAGGCAACGCCAAGATGAAGAACGTCCTCGGCGGCAAAGGCGCGGGCCTGGCCGAGATGACGAACATCGGCGTTCCTGTCCCGCCCGGCTTCACGATCTCGACCGGCGTCTGTACGTACTTTTACGATCACGACAAAACCTATCCGCCCGAGCTGCACGAAACCGTTGCCCAGAACCTCGCCAGAGTCGAGGCCTCGGTCGGCCGCACGTTCGGCGATCCGAGCAAGCCCCTACTCGTTTCCGTCCGTTCCGGCGCGCGCGCGTCCATGCCCGGGATGATGGACACGATCCTCAACCTCGGGCTCAACGACGAGACCGTGAAGGGACTCGCCGTGTCGTCGGGCGATGAACGCTTCGCGCTCGATTCCTATCGCCGCTTCATCCAGATGTATCAGCGACGTCGTGCTGGAGATCGATCGCGAGCATTTCGAGCACGAGATCCATTCACTCCGCGAGCGCATCGGCGCCGTCAGACGACGCGGCGATTCCCGCCGAGTCGCTGCGCGAGCTCGTGGCGACGTACAAGAAGATCGTGCGCGACAAGCGCGGCAGCGACTTCCCTCAGGACGTCGCACGAACAGCTCTGGGGCGCGATCGGCGCCGTGTTCAACTCCTGGAACAACCAGCGCGCGATCACTTATCGCAAGCTCAATCGGCATCCCGGACGATTGGGGCACCGCCGTCAACGTGCAGTCGATGGTCTTCGGGAACATGGGCGATGACTGCGCGACCGGCGTCGCCTTCACGCGCAATCCGTCGACCGGCGAGAAGAAATTCTTCGGCGAGTACCTGCCGAACGCGCAGGGCGAAGACGTCGTCGCCGGCATCCGCACGCCGCTGCCGATCTCGAAGGCGCAGGTCATCGGCGACGAGAAATCCCTCGAAGAGACTTTCCCCGACGTCTACGACCAGCTCGTCGACGTCTACAAGAAACTCGAGTCGCATTACCGCGACATGCAGGACATCGAGTTCACGATTCAGTCGCGCAAGCTCTATCTCCTGCAGACGCGTACCGGCAAACGCACCGGATTCGCGGCGGTGAAGATCGCCTGCGACATGGTCGACGAACAGCTCATCACGAACAAGGAAGCCGTCGAGCGCGTCGAGGCCGGACAGATCACGCAGCTCCTGGCGCCCGTCTTCGACGCGAAGGAAAAGACGAAAGCACTCAGCGGCGGACGTCTCCTCGGCCGCGGACTTCCCGCGGGACCGGGCGCCGCGACCGGCCAGCATCGCGTTCAACGCCGAGAACGCCGTGCGCATGGCCAAGGACGGTCCGGTCATTCTCGTACGCATCGAAACGTCACCCGAGGACATCGCCGGCATGCACAGCGCCGCGGGAATCCTCACCACGCGCGGCGGACTCACCTCGCACGCCGCGGTCGTTGCGCGCGGCATGGGCCGTCCCTGCGTCGTCGGCGCGGGCGGCGTGCGTGTCGATTATCAGAAGGGCGAACTGCGCAGCGGCGAAGGCCACGAGCCGCTCGAGGAAGGCGACTGGCTCTCGATCGACGGCACGACCGGCGAGATCCTCGGCGGCAAGCTCGCCACGCGACCGTCCGAGATCGTGCAGGTGTTGCTCGAAGGAACGCTGAAACCCGAGGAGTCCGAGGTCTATCGCAACTTCGATCGCCTCCTCCGCTCCGCAGACGAGATCCGAACCCTCGGCATCCGCACAAACGCCGACACGCCGAACGACGCGCGCGTCGCACGCCTCTTCGGCGCGAACGGCATCGGTCTTTGCAGCACGGAGCACATGTTCTTCGCCGAGGAGCGCATCCTCCACGTGCGCGAAATGATCCTCGCGCGCAACGAGGCAGGACGCCGCAAGGCGCTCGACGAGTTGCTGCCGTTCCAGAAAGCCGACTTCGAAGGCATCTTCCGCGAGCTCGCCGGCATGCCGGTGACGATTCGCCTGCTCGATCCGCCGCTGCACGAGTTCCTGCCGCACACCGAGGCACAGATCTCGACCGTCGCGCGCGACATGAACTGGGGCTTCGTCGAGCTGCGCAGCAAGGTCAATCAACTGCACGAGACCGAATCCGATGCTCGGCCATCGCGGCTGCCGCCTCGGCATCACCTTCCCCGAGATCTACGAAATGCAGGTGCGCGCGATCTTCCAGGCCGCGTGCGACGTGAAACAAGACGGCGTCGACGTGCGTCCCGAGGTGATGATCCCGCTCGTCGGAACGACGAAGGAACTGCAGCTCACCGCGGACATGGTGCGTTGCGTCGCCGCGGAAGTGATCGCCGAGCGCGGCGTCGCCGTCGACTTCCTCGTCGGCACGATGATCGAGATCCCGCGCGCGGCCCTCGTCGCCGACAAGCTCGCCGAGTTCGCGCAGTTCTTCTCGTTCGGCACGAACGACCTCACGCAGATGACCTTCGGCTACTCGCGCGACGACGCCGGCACGTTCCTGCCGGAGTACGTCGACAAGAAGATCCTGCCGAAGGATCCGTTCGAGTCGATCGATCAGGACGGCGTCGGCCAACTCGTCCGCCTCGGCACCGAGCGCGGACGCAGCGCGAATCCGAAGCTCAAGGTCGGCGTCTGCGGCGAGCACGGAGGCGACCCCGACTCGATCCGCTTCTTCCGTTCCTGCAACCTCGACTACGTCTCCTGTTCCCCGTACCGCGTCCCCGTCGCCCGCCTCGCGGCGGCGCAGGCGGAGTTGGAACAGAAGGCGTACGAAGGCTGATCGCGTTCTCTTTTTCTGTCGCGCGCTACGCGCCCTTGTTCATCGTCACTCTAAGCCCGGCCTGAAGGCCGGGCCTAAGATCTCACGCCCGCATTCGCGGGCTCCACCGGTCAGGGGCGGCGCCACGTGAAACGAATCCCGCTCGCTACTCCGACGCTTCTTCCTTCTTTTCTTTCCAGCGATGCCAGACCCAGAAGCCGATGGCGATGGCGGCGATGAAACCGAGGGCGTATTTCTCGACGTTCTCGACGCGGCCGAGGAGCGTGTCGATGGCGCGGCCGAAGTAGTAGCCGAGGGCGGTGATGACCACGCTCCAGGCGGCGCAGCTCACCGCTTCGTAGAGGATGAACTTCCAGACCGAGATGCGCGACATGCCGATGATCACGGCGCAGGTGATGCGCAGGCCGTAGAGCCATTGCGTGATGATGATCGCCGAGGCCCCGTAGCGCTCGAAGACGCGAATGCCTTTGCCGAAGTGGCGCTTCATGCGCGGGAAGCGATCGAGCAGGCGCACGCCATGCGCGCGGCCGAGCCAGAACCAGAAGAGATGTCCGAAGAACGCGCCGAAGAAGGCCACGACGGCCACGGGAACGAAGTGGAGACTTCCGCGCGACGCGAAGAATCCCGCCGCGACGAGAATCGCTTCGCCTTCGAGGAACGTCCCGAAGAAGACGGCGACGTACCCGAACTGCTCGAGAAGGGCTTCTGGCGACATTGCCATCACCGCTCGACGCGGTGAGCTCCTTCGCGTTCCAGCGTTCGAATCAGCTTCTCCAGCAATACCCACACCTGATCGAGTTTCTGCTCGATCCGCGTCACCCGCTCGTCGAGATCGCTGCTTTCGATCTCCGCCAGGATGTCCCAGAAGATCGGATCGTTCGAGGCGTTGCGTTTCGGCCGCTGGCGCTGGGAGAGCGTGTCATCGCCGTTGATCTCGATCGGGTAGCAACGCTCGATCATCGTCCGGATGGAGCTCTCCGGTGCAATCAGCGGCACGACGGTCATCCCCGATGCCTTCTCGAGCTTGTCGAGAACTTCGATGTCCGTCGGATCGACCATCGCCACTTCGAGGCGATCGGCGTCCGTGCGCACCGGGATTGCCTTGCACTCCAGCGCCTCGCAGCGGGTGAGCTTGCGCAGAACCTTCTTGGGGACTTCGATGTGCAGGAGACTGATGCACGGGATGTCGATCTGTTTGGAGAGAAAAGCGGCGAGAACGTTTTCGTCGATGAAATTCAGCGCGACCAGCGTCGAACCGAATCGCGTACCGCTCTGCTTCTGCTCCGCAAGCGCGATCTGCATCTGAACCTCGTCGATCAGGTTCGCCGCGATCAGCATGTCTCCGAGGTTCTGGCGGTGCATCGCGCGACATCGTACCTCTCCCCGCCAATGCGAGGAGAGGGTCGGCTGACAAACCGTTGGTTAGGCGTGGCGATGGCGTCGTACCGCACGCCATCCGCCGATGAGCCCGAGGATCGTGCCGAACCGGCCGAACCCGAGCATGCGTGCGGTGCCGCGGACTGATTTCTGTCCCAGTTTGAAAACGAGAAGCTGTTTGAGGAATCTCCACATATGGCCTCCAATGCAGAGTTGAATTGCAACCTGGAAGCCAGCGCTAAGTGTTTCCTCTCGCTTCACTTAATGCCAGTACCGCGACGTATCCGTAGCCCGTCACGAACAGGGTGAGAAAAGGGAGCGATGCCCATCGGCTCGCTTCAGCGAACGCGACCACAACGCCCGCGAAAAAGATCGCCAGAACGAGCTCGAGCAAAGGAAACCGGGTTGTCGTGCCGGCAGCGGGCCGGTCGCCAATCGCTGTTCCCCGCTTCGGCGTCCGCTTGAAATACCCGCCGCTCTCGAACAGTCCTTCGATCACCGCCGAGGCGTTGCGCACCGACATCCCGACGCCCACCGGCAACACCGCCAGCCACTCGCGCAGACGCGGCCGCGGACGTCCCGCCCATCGTTGCCCTTCGCGATAAAACAGCAGCACCGAACCGCTCGACGCCGTGAACAACGCGAGATCGATGAGGAACGACCAGAGCAATCCGTTCCGGTAGCGAATCAGCATCGCCGGAACGATCAGCAGCGAGAGCAGGAGACTCAGAAGGTACGCCGCGTTGTTCGTCAGATGAAACAGCGCCTCGGTTTTCACGGGACGCGCGAGATCGCTGCGCAGGATCGGCATCAACAGCTTGCGCGCGGTCTGGATCGATCCCTTCGCCCAGCGATGCTGCTGATCCTGAAAGCCGCTCAGCGCGCCCGGCAGCTCCGCCGGCACTTCCATGTCGGTGCAGAACACGAACTCCCATCCCGCGAGCTGCGCGCGATACGAAAGGTCGAGATCTTCAGTCAACGTCGACGACGACCACCCGCCCGCTTCCGCGATCGCCGTGCGCCGCCAGATCCCGGCCGTGCCGTTGAAATTGAAGAAGCGTCCTCCGAAACTGCGCGCCGCCGACTCGACTGCAAAGTGCGCGTCGAGAAACAACGCCTGCACGCGCGTGAGCAACGACTCATCGCGATTGAGATGCGTCCAGCGCGCCTGCACCATCCCCACGAGCGGCGCCGCAAAGTAAGGAACCATGCGCAGCAGGACATCCGGCGGGGGAACGAAGTCTGCGTCGAACACCGCGAACAATTCGCTGTCGCTGAGGCTCATCCCATGCGCCAGCGCGCCGGCCTTGAAGCTCTCGCGCGATCCGCGGCGGATGTGCGCGACGCGCACTCCGCGCGCGCGCATCGCCTCGACGCGCGCGGCGACGAGCGACGGCGTCTCGTCCGTCGAATCGTCGAGCACCTGAATGTCGAGCGCACCGGGATATTCGATCGCGGCGATGGCATCGAGCAAACGCTCGGCGACATTCGGCTCGTTGTAGAGAGGAAGCTGAATCGTCAGCGGCGGGAACTCATCGGCCACCACGCGACGCGGCTCGGGTGAACGCCGCCGCAATCTGACAAGATGGTAGCGATGGACGCTGTACACGGTGAGCACGCCGAGGACGAGGTAGTACAGCGTCAGGATGCCCGCTTCGGGAGCGCTCATGGAATCGCGCTGATTCTACTCGCCGCCGCGATCCTGCTCGCGCCCGCGGCAATGGAGCGCTTCGGATTCCCGGGCTTCGTCGCGATCTATGTCGTCGCCGTCCTGCCCTGGCTGAAGCTGCGCCGGGTCTCACTGCCCATCGTCGCCACGCTCATCATCGCACTCGGATTGCGCATGCTGATCCTCGCGCCCGAGCCCGCGCTCTCCGGCGACGTCCATCGCTACATCGCCGACGGCCGCCACCTCGCCAGCGGACACAATCCATACACGTACATGCCGGACGACACGCGCATCAGTCACCGCGAGATCCGTTCGATCTATCCGCCGCTCGCGCAACTTCTCTTCCTGCAATTCGAACAACCGCACCTCGCGCTCTACGGCCGTCCCAGCTCCGGCGTGGCGATGCTCGTTTGGAAGCTGATCCTCATCGGCGCCGATCTCGCGGTGATCCTGCTGCTGCGAAAGTACGGCGCCGCATTCGCCTTCGCGACCTGCCCACTCGTGATCTTCGAAGGAGCATGGAGCGGCCACCTCGACGCACTCGCGGCGGTGTTCCTCGCCTTCGCGCTCGCGCGCCGCTCCGGATTCTTCGCCGCGCTCGCCGCGGGACTGAAAATCATTCCTCTCGCCGCGGTGCCCGCGCTATTCGGAAAACTGCGCCCACCGTTCTCCTTCCTCTTCACGTTTTTCTTTCCTTTCTACTTTTTCCTCGGCGGCCCGATCATGCCCGGCTTCCGCGACTACGCCACGCGCTGGATCTTCAACTCGCCGCTGTACACGGTCGTGCGCGCGATCGTCGAGCGCATCCCGACGAAAGAGATCTGGACCCATCACCCGCTCCGCTTCGAGGCCATCTCCGACGTCGTCTACCAGCACATCTATCCCGACTTCCTCACGCGCGCGATCCTGGCGGTGCTGGCGATCGGCGGCATCCTCCTCGCGCGCCGCGTGACCACCGCCGTCGGCGCGCTCCTGCTCTGTTCGCCGGCAATTCATCCGTGGTACTGGCTCACGCTCGTGCCGACGGCATTCATGGAAAACGGACCGCCGGCGTCCCGAGGGTGGTTGTCGGTTGTCCGTTCTCGGTTGTCTGGGCAGCGCGACAAAGATTCCCAGATCACCGACAACCGACAACCGACAACGGGCGCACATGAGCGCGGTCCCGGCGATGAGGGCGAATCGAAGAGAGCTCGCGAAATCCCCTTCCTCGCCTTCGCTCTCTGCGCTCCCTTCTCCTATCTCCTCTACGCCGGCGCCTCGCCTCTTCTCGTCGCCGCGTTGTGTTACGGAATCCCCCTTGTTACCCTCTGGCGCGATTGAAGCCCTCCTACCGCGTCGCGGTCCTCTTCCTTGCCGTCGCATTGCTGTACGCCGGCCTCGGACTTTTGCCCGGACGCACGTTCGCGCCGCTCGACCTGCCGCTCGACGCCGACGCCTGGAAGCCCGATCCCACGCAGCGCCTCCGCGTCTCCAACACGCTCCTCGGCGACGTCGTCGTGCAGTTCGTCGCCTGGGACAAAGAGATCCTGCGCCGTTTCACGCGCGGCGAGCTGCCCTGGACGAATCGCTTCGCCGGTGACGGCGCGCCGCTTTTCGCCAATCCGCAGACCGCACTCTTCTCGCCATTCACCTGGCCGCGCCTCATCTTCGGACTCAAGGGCTGGGCGCTGATGGCGATCCTGAAACTGCTCGCCGCCGCGCTTTGCGCGTATTGGCTCGCGCGCGAGCTCGACGTTCCCTCGCGCGAAGCGATGCTCTCCGGCCTCGTCTACGCCACCGCCGGCTATACGATCGTCTGGCTGCTCTATCCGATCACGAACGTCTTCGCGCTCCTTCCCGCGCTCGCCGCGGCCGCGCTGCGCCTGATGAAGCAGGCCACGATTCGCAACGCGACGCTCGTGATTCTCTTCGCCGCGCTCTGCACCGCCGGCGGACATCCGGAGACGCTCTTCATCGGCGTCATCGGCATCTGGATCTTTCTGGCGTGGGAATCCGAGAAGCGCCCTGATCTCGGCGTGATTCGCCTGATCCCCGCGAGCATTGGCGCGTTCCTCGGCTTTCTTCTCCTCGCCGTCCAACTCGTCCCATTCCTGATCATCCTCGGCGACGGCTACGCGGAAATGCTCCGTCCGCGCATGCCGCATCCATTTCGCGTCTGGGGCATCGCCTCGCAGATTCTTCCCGGCATCCTCGGCACTCCGCTTCGCGGCGAGCTCGATCTCACCGCGCTGCCGATGGCCGAAAACTTCAACCTGCGCGCCGGCGGCTACATCGGCGCGATCGTGCTGCTGGCGATCCTCCTCGCCTGGCGCGAGCTCGTGCCTTCGCTGCGCCGCGGCCTGATCATCGGCTTCATCGCCCTCGTGTTGTCGTGGTACCCGCCGGGAGTGTGGAACGCACTGCGCCACGCGCCTGTGCTGCGCGTCCTTACGCTCGAGTACGGAGTCGCACTCTTCGTCCTCTTCGCCGCCATCGCCGCCGGACCCGCCATCGCCATCGCCGCATCGCGACGCCGCAGAAAACTCGGCCCCGCGCTCATCATCGCCGGCACACTCGCACTCGTCGCCGGCGTGCTGCCGCTCCTGCCTCCGGCACGCACGGCGCTCACACGCGTCGCGCGAACCGGCATCGAAGAGCTGCGCACGCGCGGACACCTCCGCCAGGCACCCGAAGTCTACGAACAGCGACTCGCCGGCTACCTATCTGCCGCGGGACTCACGACACTGCGCCGACTCGCCATCCCCGGCGCCTGCTGGCTCCTCGCCGGCATCGCGCTTTCGATCACGCATCGCCGCGCCCTCCTGCTCTCGATCGCCGCAGCCACAGAGCTCGTGGCTTTCGGCCTCGGCTTCAACCCCGCCGTGCGCATGACCGACGTCCCTCCCGAGCCGCAGGCGATCGCTGCGATCCGCCAACTCGATCCCGCGCGCCAGTTCCTCATCGCCGAGCATTTCGAAGTCCTCCCCGCCAACCTCTCAACGCTCTACGGCGTCCGCGACGCGATCTCCTACGACGCGCTGAACACGAAGAAGCGCGTCCTCCAACTCCTCCCCGCCGGCTACGACCCGATCCTGCACACCTTCAATCCCATCCTGAGTCCCGAACAAGTGCGCGAGCTCGGCAAACTCGGAGTCCGCTTCGTCCTCAGCCGCCACGACGTCGCCGGCGCCCAACGCCTCCCCGGTCCACCGGCGCCAGCGGTCGGCGTGTACGAGATTCCCGGCGTCAGTCCAACGCCGATCCCACCCAACAATCGGCCGAGCGGCTTCACGGTGGGAATCGTGATCACGCTGCTCGCCGCGCTCGTAAGTGCCGCTTGGCTGCGGCTGTATCTCTTGGATGCGCCGCGCGACGCGCCGCATTTGCGCAACGTCTAGGAGTTAGGAGTGCGGTAGCAAAAGCTAGATCCTTGTGCAGCGCGGTTGCCCTCGCCGGTACGAGAGCTGAACCACGCTGCCGACGTTTGATCAAACTAAACGATGTTGTTGCGACGCTTTTCTTGAACACCCGACCATCGTGACGGTCCGCTCCAGCATATGAACTCTCATCCAGTAGTACGTCCAACACGCCGGAAATGCGACGAGCGTCGGAAGCTTTTGGGCAACTACAACCAACAACGCGAGTGCCATCCCTTCATTTGCCAGGCGCGCACGAGCTTTCAGCAGTTCGCTGATCAGCGACTCCGTTTCATCCGAAGTGCCGATCATCATGCGATAGTCGTACTGAACCAGAGTGCTCCACGGGGCGACAACTGCCCAAAGCAATGAGCCTATCGCGAGGACTACAATCAGCGACATGGACAACCATGATTCTTGATCACGACTGAACCGATTCACGCCGTAGCTGATAGCGAAAAGCAACTGGACTTGGAACACCGTCTCGAATTCAAGGATCAACTTCCACAACCGCGCAAGCCTGACAAAGTGAGAATCGACATGTCTTCGACAGTAGCGACATATCACCGCTTCGTCTTGAATTGACTCGGCGCACGCTCGACACTGCTTCATCGCGGTAGAACCAACGAACAAATGTTACGCCGGTTCTCGCAAACGCCTGACCGAATGCGATGCAGAACGGCAAATGCTCGTTGCTCGTTCAAGTGAGACCCAAAACGAGTCGAAGCCCCGATTCAACCTTCGCCATCGTCTCTGGCCGAATCCGTCCGATTCGTTGCCTGAGGAATGTTCGATCGGCGGTGACTATCTGTGAGACGTTGGCGACCGATGAAAACTTGAGTCCCGTGTCGCGTGGAGACAAGCGCACATTCCCGGGGAGGTCCGCGAGTCGTTCATTGGTAGTGATGGCCACAGCCAGAACGGTCGCGATGCGGCTGCGGTTGAACGCATTTGCTTGAACGACCAACACTGGGCGCGTGCCGCCTGGATCGGAGGCCACCGGATCAGGGAGGTCCGCCCACCAAACCTCGCCGCGAACTATTTCCATTCACCCTTCTCGAGCGAACGGGTCTGAATCGACTGCAAGACAGGATCGAGCTCCGACGACTCCTGTGCGTAGACCTCGTTGAGTTTCGCGGTGATCGCATCGTCGTCGTGCTCCTGGACAAAACGCTGGAGCGCCACGCTGTAGAGACGACTCCGCGACACGCCCATGCGCCGTGCAAGCTTGTCCGCTGCCTTGAAGACTGGGTCCGGAATCGAGACTGCTGCTTTCATACAAAGAGTATGACGTTGGTATGACCGAAGATCAAGCGCAGCAAGACCGTCTCCACTCGCTTCATGCGTCATGCGACGCGCGCGTCAGCCCATGCTCAGGCGTAGAGAAGTCGACCGCGAGGCTCTGGGATGGGTCTCCCCATTTCCTGGGCTGTCTCGATCCAGTCCTGGATGATCACCTTCACATTCGCAAGCGCGGCTTCGTACGTCGGTCCATCCGAAGCACACCCGGGAAGCTCGGGGACCTCGGCCACGAAGGCGCGATCCTCCTGACTCCAGTAGATGATCACTTCGTATCGGGGATCAGGTCGCATTGGATTCGCTGACGGTTTTATGTCGCACGATGACGCGACTTGGTGCCCGATTTGAACCCGCAGCCTCATTTTGCGTCTAACCATAGCAATGAACCTCAGACACAAGCGCCCCACTCGCGCTCCCATCGGATTGCAGAGCCTGAAGATCCTCGCGCTTGTTGCTGCATTCGCGGGTCTTGCCTGCGCCTCGGTGCCCACGTCGCCCGGGTGCCGTTTGCCGGAAAGGGATCGCGCCTGGGTCGATCGCGCGTTGGAAGGCTGGCGCTTCGCGTCGCGGGAGATCACCGGCATCGACAACGTGACGGACTTTCAAGCGATTTTCTTCAGCGCGGATTGCGTGATGAGAAGCGGGAACGCGCTCAGCAGTCCGACCGTCGAGGGAGTGACCTGGACCGCTACGCCTCATGGCGAAACCATCGCGTTGCCGGACGGCTCGGAGATTCCCGTCGGTGTCACCTCCTACACTTCCGGCAAGAAGGAAACGTCGTACTACTTCGTGATGTCGACGCCGAGCGTGTGGCAGGCCGCTCACGTCGGCCAGGGGAGCAGCCTCGAGACCTTGATGGTTGCGGTCCTGTTGCACGAGGCCTCTCACGTCGCGCAGATCGGTCCGTACGGCCCGCGACTCGGCGCGCTCATCGAGCGCTACAAACTTCCCGAATCGTTCAACGACGACAGCCTGCAGCAACGCTTCAAGGAGAATCCCGAGTTCGCTGAGTCCGTGAAGCAGGAGACGCTCCTGTTCCTCGATGCCGCCGCCTCGAAAGATGACGTGGAGGCCAGGACCCTGGCCCGGAAAGCGCGCAGGCTGATGCTCGAACGGCAGTCGCATTGGCTCGTCGGAGACGATGCGTACTTCGTCGAAGCCGAAGACATCTGGCTGACGTTTGAAGGAGCCGGCCAGTGGACGGCGTATCAGTGGCTCGTCCATCCGCGCGGAGGCGCACAACCACCGGCGGAAGTCATGGCCCGCTTCTCGAGAGACCGTCACTGGTCGCAGGCAGAAGGGTTCGCGGTCGTGATGGCGCTCGATCGTCTCATCGGCCCTCGCTGGAAACGCCACGCCTTCGGCGACGGCGCGCGAACCGTGATCGAGATGCTCGACGATGCGCTGGCCGCGGACTGAATGCGCTCCATCATTCGCGTTGCAAAGGACCACGACTGGATGCGTTGAGCATGGAGGCGAGGGCCATCGGGTCGGCGACGCTCACCATCAGTTGTCGCAATCGAACCGGAAACCCGAGAACATACCCACGTTGCGCCGGGTTGAGGCTGATCTCGAGGATTCCATCTCCCGACCCATTCACGAGCCACCGGCCTGCGAACCCATGGACTCCTCTACTGATCGGTCTCTGTTCAACGATCTTCGTCGACGCGACTGCACGCCGCGGGAACGTGGCGCGAAAGGCCCAGCCCATTCGAACGTGCACCTCGCCGTTGCTGACGTCGATGTACGAGCTCGATGGAAAAAGTCCGAGGGCGCTCGAAAGCGCGGAATACCAGCGGTCGAAGAGAATCGGAATTCGCTGAGAGCTCATGTTTGCGGATTCAACAGCGAAGCCATCGCCAAACATCCTCGTGCTTCACGAAGCGGCAAGCGGCACGCAGCTCGCTTCTCCCTTCGCTGGAGGTGCCGCGCATGATTCGCAAGTTGAAGAGCGGTGAATACAGGCTCTATTCACGGAAGAAGGAAGCAAAGACGGGAAAGCGAAAGAACCTCGGGACTTTTTCCACTCGTGCCGCTGCCGAAAAGCACGAAAGAGCAGTGCAATTCTTCAAGCGGCATTGAGCGGCGCGCTCTGAGGAGTTATGGAGAACAGGCCACGCGAGCCTACGCGACTTCCGCTTTGAGTGTTCTCGACATCAATCGCTGGATTCCCTCGCGCGGCGAGGCGTTCTCGTAGATCACGCGGTACATCTCGGTCGTGATCGGCATCTCGATCTGATGCTGCTCGGCCAGCGCGCGCGCGGACTTCGAAGTCTTGAGTCCCTCGGCGACGAACTTGGCGTCGCGCAGGATGTCTTCGAGCTTCTGCCCTTTGCCGAGGAGCGCGCCGACGGTGCGGTTGCGTGAGAGGGCGCCGGTGCAGGTGAGGACGAGGTCGCCCATGCCAGCGAGGCCGGCAAAGGTTTCGAGCCGGCCGCCGAGGGCGACGCCGAGGCGCGTGATCTCGTGGAGGCCGCGCGTGATGAGCGCGGCGTTCGTGTTTGAGCCGAGGCCGAGACCTTCGAGAACGCCGGCGGCGATAGCAATCACGTTCTTCAGCGAGCCCGCCAGTTCCACGCCGGTCACGTCGTTCGAGTGATAGAGACGGAACGCCGCGGACGACATCACGGACTGCACTTCCTGCGCGAAATCGGTGTTCTTCGAGGCGATGACGGCAACCGTCGGATCGGCGCGTGCGGTCTCGATTGCGAACGTCGGTCCGGAGAGCACGGCGAACGCAGCGAGCTGGTCGCCAAGGACTTCGGCTGAAATCACCGACATTCGATCGAGCGATTCGTTCTCGATTCCCTTCGTGCCCGAGATCACCTTCGTCCGTCCGGCGAGGTGCGGGCGAAGGTTCGTCAGCACCTCGCGATAGTGATGGCTGGGGACGACCATGAAAACGATGTCCGCGAACTGCGCCGCTTCGACGAGATCGCTCGTCGCGGTGATGCGCGGGCCGAGGGCCATGCGCGGGAGGTAGTCGGGATTCTCGCCGGTCTCCCGAATCGCCGCCGTGACCTCGGGGTCATGGGCCCAGAGCACGACGTCGTTCCCCGCGCGCTCGGCGGCGATGGCCATGGCCGTGCCGAACGCGCCGGCGCCGATCACCGAAATCTTCATTCAGGCTCCTTCTTGCGGCCGGTTTTTCGTTCAGTGCCTTCAGCGAGGCGGGCGATGTTCGAATGGTGTTTGGCGATCACGGCGAAGGCGATGAGGATGCTCATCACCGTGCGCCAGAACGGTGCGCCATACGCGAGATAGCGAAAGAAGATCGGCACCGACGCCGCGGAGACGATGGACGCCAGCGAGACGTAGCGGAACACGAGCAGGACGATGGCGAAGACGATGACCGCCGCGGCGATGACGAACGGATCGAGCGCGAGAAACACGCCCGTGGCCGTGGCCACGCCCTTGCCGCCGTGAAAGTGCAGCCAGACCGGGAACATGTGCGCGAGCACGCCGATGAGCCCCGCCAGCGCGATCCACATCTCGTGCGATTGCCACGGCAAGAGGCCCGCAGGGAACGGCCACCCGGGCCGCGCGGTGATCCAGCGCGCGATGACGATCACCGCGTAGCCTTTCGCGACATCCAGTACCAGGGCGATGATCCCCGGAAGTTTGCCGGCCGTGCGCGCGACGTTCGTCGCACCGACGTTGCGGCTCCCGTGCTCGCGCACGTCTTTCCCCGCCACGAGCTTGACGATGAGGAAGCTGAACGGAATCGAGCCCACGAGATACGCGGACACGATCAGCGCCACGGGCAGCATGCGCCGGCTATTGTAGTGGGACTCCTCCCCCGCAACCCGCGCGACGCGCTGCCTCCTGGCGTATCGTAGCCGCGAGGATTCGCCTTGCTCGCTCCCGGCACCAAGCTTGGTCCATACACGATCATCGAGCTCGTCGCCGTTGGCGGGATGGGTGAGGTTTATCGCGCCGAGGACACGAGGCTGCATCGGGATGTCGCGATCAAAGTGCTGCCCGCGCATCTGGCTGCCGATCGCGGATCGCTGGAACGCTTTCAACGCGAAGCGCGCGCCGTTGCCGCGCTGTCCCATCCCAACATCCTGGCGATCTTCGACGTCGGCAGCGCGGACGGCGTGCAGTTCGCGGTCACAGAATTGCTCGAAGGGCAGACCCTGCGCGCGCGGATGTCGCGCGGGAAGCTAGAGACCCGCGAGGCGCTGGTGATCATGCTCGAGATCGCCGACGGCGTCGCCGCCGCGCACGCGCGCGGCATCGTGCATCGCGATCTGAAACCGGAGAACATCTTCATCACGCGCGAGGGACGCGTGAAGGTGCTCGACTTCGGTCTGGCGCGCAGCTCGAGCGGCATCTTCGCCGCGCGCGGCGAGCAGGCGCTGACGGAGATGCTCCCCACCGAGCCGGGCATGGTCCTCGGCACGGTCGGCTATCTCGCGCCCGAGCAGGTCGAAGCGCGCAGTCCGACTCCTGCCGCCGACGTCTTCGCGCTCGGCTGCATCCTCTACGAGATGATCGCCGGCAGCGTGCCCTTCGAGCGCGCCTCGGCCGCGCACGCGATGGTGGCGCTCCTTCACGACGACGCGCCGCGACTGGTCGTCGATGGCAATCCGCTCCTGCGCGACATCGATGCGCTCGTGCAGCGCTGCCTGGAGAAAAGTCCAGGCGACCGCCCCGCGGACGGCGGCGAGTTCGGCGCTGAAGTGCGCGCATTGCTCGGCGGCGAACGGCTCTCGCGAAAGTTTCGCGCGACGGTCCGCGCCGAGAAGGCGCTCGGACCGCGCGTGATCGCGATCCTTCTCTTTCTCGCGCTGATCGCGGCAACGCTTCTCTTCGTTGATCGCACGCGCAACCGCCAGATCGATCACGGCTACGACCTCCGCGCCTCGGACATTCGCGGCGACGGCGAGACGACGCGGCTGATCGAGCTGGCGTTGCGCGCCGACGCGGACGGCAATCGCGCGAAGGCGATAGAACTGCTCGAGGAAGCGCAGCGACGCGACGCAAAGACGGCGTTTCCGGCCGCCTTTCTGTCGAGTTTCAACGACGCCGCGGGAAACTTTGCCGCGGGGAAATCGTGGGGCAATCTCGCGCTGAAACGCCTCGACTCCGGCGCGTCGACATACGAGTCGCTGCTCGCGCGCTATCTGCTCGTGCCGGCCGGCGATCGCTCGCACGAGCTCGCGCTTGCGAACTCGGCGCTGGAAGTGCGCCCCGACGCCTGGCGTCTGCGCCTCGCCGCCGCGCACATCTATCTCGGACAACGCGAGCGCGACGCGGCGCGGCGCGAGCTGCAGCGCATCGACATCCGCAAGCCCGACGACCGGCGGCTCATGCTCGTGCTCGCCGACCGCGCGTCCCTCGGCGACATCGAGGGGGCGGAGCGCGATCTGCACGCGAGCCGTCTGATGTCGCACCCATCGTTCCGTCACTACACCGAGGCGCGGATCGCCTGGAGCCGTGGCAACGCGAAACGCGCGGGCGAGCTCTTCGATCAGGCTGCCGACGATGCCGCGGCCGAGAATCTCGTGCCGCTCGAAGCGGAAGCGCGCGTGCTGGCCGGGATGGCCAACATCCGTCAGGGAGCGTGGAACGAAGCGCAGCGCCGCCTGGCATCCGTGGCGTTGCGTGCGCGGCAGCTCGGTCTTCAGAACCGCGTCTTCGACTCCTGCGCGTTCGGCGCGTACGCGGCCTGGCGCGAAGGCGATGCCGGTGAGCGCGATCGCAAACTGGCCGCGGCGATCGCCGTTCACCCTCCATCATCGACCTTGGCGTCGCTGCGTCTCCTGGCGATCCGCATTGGCTCTCCGCTCTGGCGAACGTGGAGCATGAAGGAGATCGATTCCGATCCGGCGACTGAAGCGAGCGCGGTGTTGATCCGTGCGCGCGAAGCGTGGGCGGCAGGTGACCTCGAGACCGCGAAGCGCGAATTTCATCGCGCGCGCGCCGAAGGAATCGACTCGACCGGCGACCGCGAGGAAGCGGAGCTCTTCGCCGCCGAGCTGGGGCTCCCATCGCAACTTCTCCCCGCCGACCCGCCCTATCCGAACAGCCTGCGCTACCTGGCGATCTTCGAGCTCGAGGATCGGATGAAGGCGAAGAGATAAGCCCTCATCACAAGGGCGTGTGATGTCCCGACACTTGACCATCGGGAATGAAGTCGTCATGATTTGCGTACTGAGACTCAGTCTCAAAGTAAAGGACGACCCCAACCCGTGATCATCTGCATCTGCCGCGGCAAATCGGAACGAGAGATCGTGCGAACGATCCACAACGGTGCGAGCTCCGTTCGCGACCTGCAGCGCTGCGGCATCGGCGACCAGTGCGGTTCCTGCCACAGCTCCCTTCGGGCCATGATCGCCGCCAGCGCGGTCGCCGCGCAACCCTGCCCGGTCTGCGTGACCGACGCGCTCGTCGCCGTCCCGGCGATGGCGTAATCGCCGCTGCATCGAGGTGATAGGCTCCCATTCTTTGGCGGAGGTCGAGCATGAAGGGCGATCCTAAGATCATCGAGATTCTCAACGAGGTGTTGACGGCGGAACTAACGGCCATCAACCAGTACTTCGTCCACAGCGAGATGTGCGAGAACTGGGGCTACGAGCGGATCCAGAAGGTCATCCGCAAGCATTCCATCGGCGAGATGAAGCACGCCGAGGAAGTGATCGAGCGCGTGCTCTTCCTCGAAGGGATCCCCAACGTCCAACGCCTCGGCAAGATCAACATCGGCGAGACCGTCCCGGAGATCCTCAAGCTCGACTACGCCCTCGAAATCGACGCACTGCCGCGGCTCAACTCCGGCATCGAAGTCTGCCGCGAGCTCGGCGACAACAACTCACGCCACCTCCTCGAAGAGATCCTCGAGGAAGAAGAAGAGCACGTCGACTGGATCGAAGCGCAACTCGCGCAGCTCGAGCAGATCGGCGTGCAGAACTACCTCGCGCAACAAATCAAGGAACAATCCTCGTAAGGCCGGTCCAGGAGCGCAGGCATCCTTGCCTGCCGGTCCGCCGGCATCTTGCCGGCCGGCCCGAGCGGTAAACGGTAGACAGTGAACAGGGATCGCTTGCTCCATTGAGTAAGCGTCCCCCGTTGCCCGTCTACTGTTTACCGGCACACGGCCGCCTGGAAGGCGGCGGACCGGCAGGCTGGAAGCCTGCGCTCCGTATTACCCGCCAGCAACCACATCCAGCTCGTCCACGATCTCGTTGATCGTGTGATAGCGAAGCTCGTTGGGTTTCTCGACGAGGGAATCGAGCGCGGGCATCGTGAAGCCCGCCGCGGCGAGTTGGCGCGCGAGCGGGATCGCCGCCTCGCGTAGCTCCTCTGGTGGATGCGGCAGCGGCTCCGCTTCCGTTCCTTCCGCGCGGTACTGGCCGCGCTCGAGCGCCTTCGCGCGCGTCCGCAATTGCGATTGGAACGTGCGGATCGCGGCGATCACTTCTCTCCGCATTGCGCTGGCGGCGCGCAGACTCGCGGCATCGTTCTGCAGCATCGCCACGGCCGCACAGATCACGTCGGGAGCTCCGGCGTCATCGATCGCGGCGATGAGATCATTGAGCGCGAACTCGATGTCGTTCACGCGCGCGGCATTCACGCCGTGCTCCTTCGCTGCGAGCACGGCGTGGCCGAGAACTTCCGAGCTGAGGCGGATGGGGAGGAGCTGGGGATCGTCCTCCAGCGCGGCGCGCAATTGAAAGAGCGCCGCCTCCATCATCACCAGCTCATTCATTGCTTCCCTGCCAGCTTCGACAGGCCGGCGATGAGATCGACCGGCAGCGGGAAGACGATGGTCGTGTTCTTCTCGACACCGATCTCCGTGAGCGTCTGCAGGTAGCGGAGCTGAATCGTCATCGGCTCGGCGGCCAGGATGTGCGCCGCATCGGCGAGGCGCTGCGAGGCGGCGTACTCGCCTTCGGCGTGAATGAGCTTGGCGCGCTTCTCACGCTCGGCCTCGGCCTGCTTGGCCATCGCGCGCAGCATCGACTCCGGCAGATCGACCTGCTTGACCTCGACGTTCACGACCTTCACGCCCCAGGGCTCGGTGTGTTGATCGAGGATCGACTGAATGCGCAGATTGAGCGCATCGCGATGCGCGAGCAGATCGTCGAGCTCCACCTCGCCGAGCACCGAGCGTAGCGTCGTCTGCGCGAACTGTGAGGTCTGATAGCGATAGTCGAGCACTTCGACCACCGCGCGCCGCGGCTCGATGACCCGCAGGAAGATGACCGCGTTGACCTTCAGCGTCACGTTGTCGCGCGTGATGATGTCCTGCGGCGGAACCTCGAACGCCTCCTGCCGCAGTGAGATGCGCACGATGCGATCGATCGGCGCGAAGACGAGAAAGATGCCCGGCCCTTTCGCCTCAGGGAGCAAACGACCGAGGCGGAAAATCACGCCGCGCTCGTACTCGGGAAGGATCTTGATCGAGCTGAGCAGATAGATGCCGATGATGATGATGAAAACAAACGGGACCGTCATGGAGGAACCTCCACAATGATTCTATCGCGCGCGACCCCTCACCCAGCCGGGCGCCTGGTCTTCTACGGTGGCCCGTGTCGGATTGGAGCAGTGTTGCGAAACCGCCGCGTGCAGGCGCCCGGCATCCCTCTCCCCTGCGAGGCCCCTGCGAGGGGTCCCCGCTGACGCGGGGAGAGGGGAAACAAAAACCAGGGACTCGCGCTTCTTCATTTCCCCTTCCCCCGCCGCATTTCGAACGACCCGGAGGGCGGGCTTATAGCCCGCCGAATTTGGGTGGGGGAGAACGTGACCTCCAGCCCGAAGAACCGGCGGGCTATAAGCCCGCCCTCCAGGCAAACTCGCGCGGCCTCATCGCGGCGGGGGAGGGTGAGGGGCACTCCTTGCGACCTGCTCACGTTGATGGTCTGATCGGTCGCCGTGACGGCGACCGACATCCATCGCACGATCGACGCGGTCTGGAGGATCGAGTCGGCGAGGCTCATCGCTGGGATCACGCGCATCGTGCGCGACGTTGGTGCGGCCGAGGAGCTGGCGCAGGATGCGCTGGTGGCGGCGCTGGAGCAGTGGCCGGAGTCGGGAGTGCCGCACAATCCCGGGGCGTGGCTCATGGCCACGGCCAAGCATCGCGCGATCGATCTCATTCGCCGCAATCAGACGTTCCAGCGCAAGCTTGAAGAGATCGGGCACGACGTCCTCGAACGTCAGGAAGCCGTTCCTGACTACGACTCGGCGCTCGACGATCCGATCGGCGATGACCTGCTGCGCCTCGTTTTCATCGCCTGCCATCCGGTGCTCTCGACCGAGGCGCGCGCGGCGCTCACGCTCCGCCTTCTCGGCGGTCTGACGACCGAGGAGATCGCGCGCGCGTTTCTCGTTCCGGAGCCGACGGTCGCGCAACGCATCGTTCGTGCGAAGCGAACGCTCGCCGACGCGCAGGTTCCGTTCGAAGTGCCGCGTGGCAGCGAACTGGCGGCACGGCTCTCGTCCGTGCTCGAAGTCATCTACCTCGTCTTCAACGAGGGCTACTCCGCGACCACGGGAGACGACTGGCTGCGCCCCGCGCTCTGCGACGACGCGCTTCGCCTCGGCCGCATCCTCGCGGAGCTGGTGCCGAACGAACCCGAGGTCCACGGACTCGTGGCGCTGATGGAGATTCAGGCCTCGCGATCGCACGCGCGGATCGGACCGACGGGCGACCCGGTGCTGTTGTTCGATCAGGACCGCTCGCGATGGGATCAGCTTCTGATTCGACGCGGACTCGCGGCGCTCGCACGCGCCGAGTCGCGTGGCGCGCGCGGACCGTACACGCTGCAGGCCGCGATCGCCGCCTGTCACGCCCGAGCGCGCACGCCGGCGGAGACGGATTGGCCGCGCATCGCGGCGCTCTACGCGGCGTTGGTGCAGCTCACCCCATCGCCGGTCGTCGAGCTGAATCGCGCCGTCGCGGTATCGATGGCCTTCGGCCCCGCGGCCGGACTCGAGATCGCCGACGCGCTGCTGTCCGAGCCTTCGCTCCAGAGCTATCACCTGCTCCCCAGCGTGCGTGCCGATTTCCTCGCGAAGCTCGGACGCATCGACGAAGCGCGCAAAGAACTCGAGCGCGCGGCATCGCTCACGCGCAACGTGCGCGAGCAGAAGTTGCTGCTGGAACGCGCGGCGTCGTTGTAAGCGATCGCTCGCAAACTCCCATGTCATCCCAATGGCCTTAACTTAAGGCAAGTACGGGCTGTTCGAGGAAAGTGAGAGCTCGGCGTTGGGTGCGGTTGAAGATGGGAAAGCTGCTGGCTTTGTGTTTGACTCCGCGCGGGTAATGACGATGGGGACGGTAGCGGACACGAACCTCTCGAATTTCGCGATGAATGTGCTCACGGCAGCGCTGCCTCTGCTGAGGGGGAAAAAGAAACCATCTCAGGAAGGCGTCGAATGATGACGTGGAGTGCGTTGACGAAGGAATACTCGGCTGGATCGTCGTTGTGTTCGCGTGCCGCGCCGAGCATCTCGTGACGAACGCCGAAGTGGGCGAGTAGCAAGCCGTAAACATCCTGTTCGACCAAATCGGGCGTGGCACTGCGGAGCAGCAATTTTGGCCCGCCGATGCGAACCTTCAACTCGTCGAGCATCGTCTCGATGGTCCATCGTTTTGAATACAGCATGGCCAACTCGGAGGCGGGAGCCTTTCGGTGATCCAGAATGGTGGTGATGAGTCGATAGTGTTCGCGCTTGCCGGTCTGTTTGAAGGTGAGTGTGAACTGAATGAGGCGAACCACCTGACCTCGACGAAGCGAGGCGCGATAGGACCCATCAGGCAAGCGCTGTATCTGTCCGAGTTTGATCGTTGACTTGATACGCCATAGCAGATCGGCGCCCGTTGCAACTGATTGATTCCATAGCTCATAGCCGAAAAATCCACGATCCGCAAGACAGAGCATTCCCTTGCTGAGTTTGGTCACGATCAGCCGTGCCAGAGTGTTCTCGGCTACGCGGTAAGCACCCATGGCAACAGCGAACATGATCCGTGTTCCGTTCTCGAGCAACCCGACCAACCGCAGTTGAGGATAGGCAGCCGTGCCTCGCTTGGCAGACGGCCGCCCGAATCGACGTTCATTGGCGTCGGTATCCAGCACACGGAGCGTACTCCCGTCCAGACTCACCACGCGCCACGTCCGATACCATGCGCTCTTCAACCACTTCTGGGCGAGCGGCTTCACGAATCGTTCGTACAGCTCTTTGAGTGGCTCGACTCCCAACCGCTGCCGAGCTCTGGTGATGGCTGCTTCCGTCGCCAAAGGACCACCAACCACTTCGTCTTCCCGCACTTGGTCCAGCAAATGCCGCAGCACTTGCCGTGCTCCAACGCTGGCCATCAAACCTAAAGCGATCGCGTAGTACACCATCATCGAGGCTGGCAGTTTTCGCTTGCGCCGACTTTCCCGGTTCGTCTCCCGCAAGATCTGTTGCACATCTCGCAGCGGAAACTCGGTATCCAGCACCCCAAGCCCAACGATCTCCCCGTCTTTTCGTGATCGTCCCATCACACCCTCCCGCCCTTAAGTTAAGGCCATTGCCATGTCATCCCGAGCGTCGAGCGAGGGACCTGGGGGACGGGCGGCGCGTAACACGAGCCATCCGCCGCACACCCGCCCAGTCCCTCGCTACGCTCGGGATGACATGTGTGGCGCCGGTTCGATGGTCGCGCTTTACACTTCTTCCCGCATGACCGTCGCCACCTGGCTGCTCTTCACGCTCACCGACACCGCGCTCTGTCTCACGCCCGGGCCGGCGGTGTTGTTCGTGTTTGCGCATGGGCTGCGCTACGGCGGGCCGAAATCGCTTTGGGCGAATGGCGGGATTCTCGCGGCGAACACGTTTTACTTCGCGATCTCCGCGACCGGACTGGGGATGCTCGTGCGCACGTCGCACGACGCATTTCAAATCGTGAAGTATGTCGGCGCGGCGTATCTCATCTTCACGGGCATCCGCATGATGCTCGGAAAAGGATCGGCCTTCGCCGCGCAGGCCGCGGCGCCCGCGGACGTGCGCGGGATTCACATTCTGGGACGCGGATTCGTGCTGCAGGCCGCGAATCCGAAGGCGCTGATTTTCTTCACCGCGCTGCTGCCGCAATTCATCACGCCTTCCGAGCCGATCGCGCTGCAGATGGTCATCCTCGGCGTCACCTCGATCGTCATCGAATTCTTCGTGCTCGGCGGCTACGGCTATCTCGCCGCGCAGCTCGCGCGACTCGGATCGAGTCCGCGCTTTTCGCGGCGGATGAACATCGTGGCCGGAGCGATGCTGACCGCGTGCGGCGCCGGTCTGGCGCTGACTTCCGAGCGCTGAATCGGCGTCATTTTCGGGCGTGAGTCGAGGCCTACAAACGGCCCCCCAAGCCCATCCATTCTTGGCAAAGATTTCGCTCTATAGCCCCGTAAATCGAAGGTAGGGAGCTGTAGGCCGTGACTAACGACAAAGTCGCATCGACAGGCATCGAGGGACTCGATCACATTCTCTGCGGAGGGTTCCCGCGCAATCACGTCTACCTCCTGCAAGGCGATCCCGGCGTCGGAAAAACGACCCTCGGATTGCAGTTCCTTCTCGAGGGCGCGCGCTCCGGCGAGACGGTCCTCTACATCACGCTCTCCGAGACCCGCGACGAGCTGCTGGCGGTCGCGAAGTCGCATCACTGGGACATCAGCGGAGTTCACATCTACGAGGAGCTGATCGGCGAGGAGAGTCTCGACGAAGAAGAGACGACGGTCTTCTATCCGGCAGAAGTGGAGCTGGGGCAGACGATCCGTTCGTTCCTTCAGGAAGTCGATCGCCTCAAGCCCGATCGCGTCGTTCTCGACTCGCTCTCCGAGATCCGCCTGCTGGCGCAAAGCACGCTGCGCTATCGCAAGCAGATTCTCGCGCTCAAACAGTTCTTCGCCGGCCGCAATGCGACGGTGCTCTGTCTCGACGATCGCACGTCCGACGTTACGGACATGCAACTTCAGAGCGTGCCGCACGGCGTCGTGGAGCTCGAGCGCTTTACGCCGCTCTATGGCGCGTCGCGTCGGCGCCTGCAGCTCGTGAAAATGCGCGGACTCAGTTTTCGCGACGGCTATCACGACTTCAATATCCTCACCGGCGGCATCGTGGTTTATCCGCGGCTCGTCGCCGCGGAGCACCGAAGGATCATCGCCCCCGAACAGATCTCCAGTGGGCTGAAAACACTCGACGACATGCTCGGCGGCGGCATCGATCGCGGCACGAGCACGCTGATCATGGGGCCGGCCGGCGCGGGCAAGTCGGCGCTGGGATCGCAATACGCGGTCTCCGCGGCGTCGCGTGGCGAGAAGGCCACCATCTTCGCGTTCGAGGAGAGTCTCTCCAGTCTTTTCAATCGATCGAAATCCCTCGGCATGCCGTTACGCGAGTACGTCGATCAGGGCCTGATAGACGTGCAACAGATCGATCCCGCGCAATTGCAGCCGGGCGAGTTCGCCCATCACGTGCGTCGATCGGTGGAAACTCACAAGACGCGCGTACTGGTCATCGACAGCCTGAACGGCTATCTCAACGCCGTGCCCGAAGAGCGCTTTCTGCTTCTGCATCTCCACGAGCTTCTCAGCTACCTGGGACAGAACGGCGTAGCCTCGATCCTCGTCTTTGCACAGGCAGGACTCGTCGGGCAGATGCACTCCGCCGTCGACGTCAGCTATCTCGCCGACTGCGTGATTCTCCTCCGCTACTTCGAATCCCGTGGCCGCATCCGCAAGGCACTCTCGGTGGTGAAGAAACGAAGCGGCGAGCACGAAACGGCGATCCGCGATCTCATGCTCGGCAAGGCAGGCATTCAGATCGGAGCACCGCTCGAAGAGTTCCGCGGCGTGCTCACCGGCATCCCGACGTTCGATCGCATCGTCAAGGAGATTCAGACCGAGTGAGCGCGAACAGCGTCGCCACGCGCGTACTGATCCTCGCGCCGATCGGCCGGGACGCGGTGCTGATGTCCACCCATCTTGGGAGGGCTGCCATCCCCTCGCTCGTCTGCACGGACATCGAGATCCTTTGCACGGAGCTCGAGAAAGGCGCCGGCGCTCTCCTGTTCACCGAGGAAGCGCTGCTGCCGCAGATCGGACGCAGACTCGCGCGCGCGCTTTCCGAGCAACCACCGTGGTCCGAAGTTCCGATCCTCGTACTCACCGGCCTGCCGGAACTGGAGGCCAAGAACCGTTCGTTTCCCGATCTGAGCAAGCGCGCCAATCTGACGCTGCTCGATCGTCCGGTGCGCATCCAGAGTCTCATCAGCGCCGTGCAGACAGCGATCAACGCGCGCATGCGTCAGTACGAGATCTGCGATCTGATGACGAAGCTCGAAGACCGCGTTCGCGAGCGCGATCGCTTTCTGGCCATCCTCGGCCACGAGCTTCGCAATCCCCTCGGCGCGATTCTGCTCGCGTCTCAGCTCGTCGAGCCCGAGGATGGAAAACTCGCGGGCGAGCACGCGCGGCTCATCGAACGGCAATCACGCCATTTGACGCGCATCGTCAACGACCTGCTCGATCTCTCCCGCGTCGTCTCGGGCAAGATCGTCATCCAGCCGCAGCTCATCGATCTCCGAAAGATCGCGCGGCAATGTCTGCAGACCCTCGAAGAATCCGCGCGCACGCACCAGGTCTCCGTGCAACTTCACGCGCCCGACGAGCCACTTCTCGTGCGCGCCGATCCGGTGCGCGCCGATCAGATCCTCAACAACGTGCTGACCAACGCGATCAAGTACACACCGGAAGGGGGTCACGTCGAGATCACCCTCTCCGAGGAACGCGGCGTCGCCGTGATCTGCGTCCGCGATGACGGCGTCGGTATCGCGCCCGAGCGCATCGGCACGATCTTCGAGCTCTTCGCGCAGGCCGAGAACGCGATTGGACGTTCGCAGGGCGGCATGGGAATCGGCCTCGCGCTCGTCCAGAATCTCGTCGACCTGCACGGCGGAACGGTCTCGGTCCGAAGCGACGGCGTCGGCGCCGGATGCGAGTTCGTCATCCGCCTGCCCCTCGCGCCGGCCGATGCGAAGACGGACGTGGTGACAGAGAGGAAGGAACACGAACCGCAGCAGCCGCGGCGCATCGTGATCGTCGAAGACAACACCGACGTACGCGACCTGCTCCGCCTGCGCTTGCGCAAGCTCGGACACGAAGTGATCGCGGTGGGCGATGGCGTGAGCGGCGTGAACGCGATCCTCGATTCGCGTCCCGATTTCGCTCTCATCGACATCGGTCTCCCGCGGCTCGACGGCTACCAGGTCGCGACGCAGGTGCGCGGCACGCTCGGCGACGACGTGATCCTCATCGCCCTCAGCGGCTTCGGCCAGCCCGAGGACAAACGCAAAGCGCTCGAAGCCGGCTTCGACGATCACCTGACCAAGCCCGCCGATGCGCGCGACATCGAGAATCTGCTGCAACGATTTCCGGCAAGGCAGACGTCTGGAGTGCGATAGCGGTGTGCGCTTGTGGCGAATGGCGCGACCCCTCACCCAGCAACCACCCCGTGGACCGAGACAGGGTTTGTTTTCCCCTCGCCCCGCGATGAGCGGGGAGAGGGACGCCCGGCACCTGCGCGTGGCAGTTTCGCAGCGCCCTCAAACACCACGCTCCGAAACTTAGAACATCAGGTGCCGGGCTGGGTGAGGGGCCGCTCTCGCGTTAAGTGAAGGCCATTGGACTGCACTCCAAACTACAAAAGCTCTTTCAGCCTTTCGTAGCCTGCGCGCGAGATCGGGATCTTCGTGCCGTCCTTGAGCAACGCCACGCGGCTGTCTTTCGCGTACGGCTCGACGCGCGCGAGGCTCTCGAGGTTGACGATGTAGCTGCGATGCACGCGCACGAAGCGGGTTGGGTCGAGGAGTTGCTCGAGCTCGGAGAGCGTCTGCTGCTTCATCTTTTTCTCGCCGCGCGTCCAGACGTGTACGTAGTCGTCCTGGGCCTCGATGTAATCGATGCGCTGCACGGGCACGACTTCGATCGCCGCACCGTCGCGGAAGGCGATGCGCTGCAACGGCCTGCGCACCGCCGCGGCGGTGACGCCGGCAAGCGGTTGTTGCTCGCTCCGTCTTACGATTTCCTCCGCGTGCGCCGCAACCTCGGCGAAGCGCGCCGCCGAATACGGCTTGAGCAGGTAGTCGATGGCGTGGACCTCGAACGCGCGGATCGCGTATTCGTCATAGGCCGTGACGAAGACGACTTTCGGTTTCGGATCGAGAAGATCGAGCACCTCGAATCCATCGAGCTTCGGCATTTGAATGTCGAGAAAGATCAGATCGGGCTTCTGTTCCGCCGCGGCCTTCACCGCTTCGTAGCCGTTCGCACATTCGGCGACGATGGTGAACTGCGCGTGATCGGCGAGAAACTCCGCGAGGATCGCCCGCGCCGGCGCTTCGTCATCCACGATCATGACTCGAATCGGATTCATAGCGGCAATGCCAGCGCGACGCGAAAGCGTCCCGGCTCGTTGGTGATCTCGACGCGCGCGCCCTCGCCGTAGAACGTTGCCACGCGGCGCTTCGTATTCGCAAGACCGATTCCCTCGCCGCGCCGCGCCGATGGGCGATCGGGATCGCAACGGTTCTCGACGCTGATCCGCACGTGCGTGCCGTCGCGTTTTGCCTCGATCTGCACGGCTCCTCCTTCGATGAGATTGCCAATACCGTGCGTCACCGCGTTTTCCACGAGCGGCTGCAACAGCAGCGGCGGCACGCGATAGCCGCGCACGTTCTCGTCGATCTGCTGTTCGACTTCGAGGCGCGGTCCGAAGCGAATGCGCTCGATCGCCAGGTAGCTCGACGCCAGCTCCAATTCCTCGGACAGCGTGATCGCTTCAGCGCTTCCGAAGCGCAGGCTCTTGCGCAGGTACTCGGCGAGCAGCGTCGTGAGCGTGCGCGCCGACGATGGATTCGATCCGCACAGAGAGCTGATCGAGTTCAGGCTGTTGAAGAGAAAGTGCGGATCGAGCTGCGCCTTCAACGCCTTCAATTCCGCCTCGCGCGCCAGCACTCTCACTTCCATCTCGCGTCGCTCCATGTTGCGCGTGTTCTGGAGAGCCAGCAGAAGATAGTGAAACGCGACCGCGAGCAGATACAGCAGCGCGCCCGTGACCACGAACACGAATCCGCGCGCCGAGACGATCTCCAGATTCGACGTACCGCCGCGCACGAAATCGAGCAACCGCGCCCACACGCGAAACAACAACACCCACATTCCGCTGAGCACCAGCGCGCCGAGAAAGTGCGTGGCCAGCAGCGACGCCACGCGCGCCGCATGCAGCGGCATGGCCCGCGACGGATACCACGCCGCCAGGCAGATGAACGCGTAGACGATCGTCGGCGGAAACGTCAGCAGCATCGCCGCCGCAAACGGAACGCGGCCCGGCTCCATCGTCAGCAGCGCCAGCAGAAACGCCAGCAACGTCCAGACGAGCAGATAGAGCGCGAGCCGCTTCCGGTCAGCGAGTACGGGATGCATGGCGAGTGGTCAGTTTGCAACAGGCGTTGGCAAGGAGCGAAATCGCTCGCTTGTCATCCCGAGCGTCGAGCGAGGGACCTGGGTGGGCGGGGGCGCGCTGCTCGTTCCGAAGCACGTACCTCGCACCGCCCACCCACCCAGGTCCCTCGCTAACGCTCGGGATGACACCTTGTCAGTTCTTGATCTCCACCGCTCCCATGATGACCGTCCCGCGCACGATCAGCACCGGACCCGTTCCCGTGCGGTTCGTGGTCTTGTCTTCGAAACCGCCCATGATCGGCAGGACCTTGCCGACGACTCTCCAGTTCTCGGGCACCGAGATCTCGATCCCGCCCCACATCGCGAAAAGGTCGAGGACCGCTTCTTCGCCAGCGCGGATCTCGGCGTTGCGCAGGTCGAGCTCCACGCCGCCCATGATCGCATTCGCGTCACCGCCATGAAATTCGCGCGTCGTGCTCTGCCGGCGCACGCCGGCCATCATCGCGAACGCATGCACCTCGGCGTTGGGATCGGTGAGCGACGCGGCGGAGCGTTGCTTGCGATTGATCGCATCCCACACGAGCTTGCCGCCGATCAGCACGATGAAGAGCGGAAAGAGATCGCCCAGATCGACGTTGCCGATGTCGAGACTGTCGAGCAACAGAACCATACCGACGATGACCAGCACGACCGAGCCGGCCTTCCCCGCGTGCGGCTCGAAGAGTCGCACCAGCCCGGCCACGACGAGAATCACCGGCCACCACTCGAGATAGTGATGAGCGTCGAGAACGTTCAGATTGTCGAGCGTCCAGAGCAGACCGATGGCCAGCACGCCGAGGCCGACGATCAGGCGCGGCGTGACCCGAGTGCCGCTGCTCGCGGACGGAGTGATCGAGTTCGGATTAGCAGACATTGTCCTTCTCCTCTTGCTGATTCACGGGACGATCGATGAGCGCATGCAGCACCAGCGCAGCGCCGGCGACGACGATGCCGACCGGCATGGCGCTGGAGTGCGTCAGCCCGAAGAGACCAAACGTGCCGACGAGCATCCAGCAGCCGATCGCCAGCAGGATGTAACTGCCATCGCCCTTCCGTCGCTGAATGGCCTCGATCTCGCCCGACAGTCCGATGGCGATGAGGATCAGCGGCCAGAACCTCCCGATGTGCCGCACGTTCCAGACATCGATCGATCCGAGAAACGCCGCCACACCGACGGCGACGAGACAAACTCCGAAGACCAGTTTCTTGATGGGGATTCCGGGTTGAGCTTCCATCGCGACCTCCACTTGATGCCGGAAGTTACGGCGGGATGGGTCGCGCGTCTCGCGTACGCCGGTGAATGGAGGTGCAGAACCGGTGAGCGGAGATCAGCAGCAAAGATTTCACGCGGAGACGCGAAGGACGCGGAGAAAAGAGGTTCTGCCAATCTCCTCTCCGTGTCTCCGCGTCTCCGCGTGAAACCCAGCTCTCTACAGAACCGCCTTTACCCTACGAACTTATATCCCAGCCCGTGCAGCGTCACGATGTGCTCCGGCCGCGCCGGATTCTTTTCCAGCTTCTGGCGGAGCGAGGCGATGTGGACGTCGACGGTTCGCGTCACGGGCGTGGCGTCGTAGCCCCAGACTTTTTCGAGAAGCTCGTCGCGCGTGAGGACGGCGCCGCGATGTTCGACGAGGTAGCGGAGGAGCTTGAGCTCCAGGCCCGAGAGCTCGACCAGCACTCCTCCTCGCCGCACTTCGGCGCTGCGAAAATCGACGTCGATCTCGCCGAAGGAGAACGCGCCGGCGCCACTCGACGCCAGCGTGCGCGAACGGCGGAGCAGCGCTTCGATGCGCGCCAGGAGCTCGGCCATCTCGAACGGCTTCGTCACGTAATCGTCCGCGCCGAGCTTGAGCCCGAGGACGCGGTCGATCACCTGGCCGCGCGCGGTGAGCATGAGGATCGGCGTCTGCACGCCTTTCTGCCGAAGATCGCGACAGACATCGAAACCGTTCTTCTTCGGCAGCGAAACATCGAGCAGGATGCAATCGAAAACGCGTCGCGTGGCCATGTCGACCGCGGCTTCGCCGTCGCGCGCCACCGCGGTGTCGTAGTGCTCGCTCACGAGGCGGTCCTGCAACGTGAGGATCAGACTCTCTTCGTCCTCGACGAGAAGAATGCGGCGCTGCATTTCGTCAGACATGTCGATCCACCGGAAGCGTGATGATGAACGCCGCGCCCTGGCGACGGCGGCGGTCGACGCGAATGGAACCGCCGTGCGCCGACACGATCTGCTGCACGATCGTGAGGCCGAGCCCCGCGCCGCGCACGGCGCTCGTGCCGCGGCCGCGATAGAACGGCTCGAACAGATGCGCGGCATCGCGGCTGTCGATGCCGCGGCCTCGATCTTCGACGGTGATCGTCACGTTCGACGCACCGTCGCGCGCCGCGTGCACGCCCACCCAACCGCCGCTCCCGCCATGGCGCACCGCGTTCGCGATGAGGTTCTGCACCGCGCGCGTCAACGCGCCGGCATCGCCCGGCGGTTGCGGCAGATCGGGATCGACCGTGACCTCGATGCGCACCGACTCGCGCGCCGTTTCGCCAAGCAACCGGCACTGCGAGGCCGCGTCTTCGAGAATCGCGGCGAGATCGACCGGCTCGTTCTTCGCGCGCGTGCGGCGGCCGCGCATGCCCGCGAACTCCAGCACCTGCTCGATCATGTCCGCGAGGCGCGCCGATTCCTTGACGATCGTTTCGCCGTAACGCGCGAGCTTCTCGCGCTCGGTGATGATCCCGTCCTTGAGGTTCTCGCCCGCGGAACGGAGCGCGGTCACCGGAGTGTTGAGCTCGTGACTGATCGCGGCGACGAACTCCATCTGCTGCTCGCGCAGACGATGCGCGCGGCGCAGCAGGAAGAGCAACACGGTGATCGTCGACGCCAGGATCACCATGACGCCGAAGCTCACCGCGAGATTGCGTCGTCGAATGGACGCGACTCTCGCATCGAGACCGCCATCGCGACGGCGAACCACCAGGTGCAGCGACTGCCGTTGCGGATCGGGGCCGCCGCCGCGAAAACGGCGCCCGCCTTCCGGCGGAGTGAGCGCCGGCACCGGCACGTCGACGTCCGGTTCGTTGCGTCCGTCCGGCCATGACGGATCGGATTGAAAAAGCACTCCGTCGCGCGTGACCAGAGCAACGTCGTATCCGCCGTTGAAATGGCGCTTCACGAGCTCGGGCAACATTGCGCCCGTCACCGTGTGGCGATCGAGACGCACGATTGTCATGGCGCGTGGCCTGCCGCCACCGCCCAATCCCATCATCTCGCGCGCGAACGGCGGCGGACCGCCCTCTCCCGCGAAACCATCAGGCCTCGAATCTTCGGGGCTCCGATCCTCAGGTCTTCGGTCTTCAGGTCTTCGATCATCCGGGCCCGGCCCGCCAGGTCGCCGTTCGCGTACGGTCACAGTGAGCGTCTGCAGATTGAACGGAGGTCCTGTCGGGCGCCGATCGATCGTGTCCGGAAGCACAACATCTTCGAGCCGGCCCGTGTTGAGATCGAGCGACTGCTCGATGTCCGGCATCACGGAGTACACGGCCTCGATGAGCTTCGGATGCGCGGCGTTCTGACGCCACTCTTCGTAGCTGCGCGCGACGTCGTCGCTCTCAGGCCCCGCGAACGCGCCGAACACTTCTTCGATCTCGCCTTGGAAATCTCCGCCGAACTGACGCGCGGCGAGCTCGAGGCTCGCGCGCATGCGGATCCGTTCGGCCTCGCTCACCTGATCGATCCAGCGGTACTGCAGCGTCGCCAGCACCGCCAGTCCGGCAGCGAGCAGAGCAAGGACGCCGATGAGCAGCGCATTCGCGCGAGTGGGCCGCATCGAAGCGCGAGTCTACAACCCGATGCGCATGCGCGAACCGCGGCCGGCGCAGCTTTTACGTTTCTTACGAACACCTTTCGCACGCATGAAGACTCGCGCCGCCCCGCTGAGCGACGATCGCGATTGAAAAGGAGACCACCTTCATGAAACGCATTTCATTCATCGCCATCGCCATCGTCGTTCTCGCCGCCGCCGGACTGTTCGCCCAGGGACGCGGTCCCGCTCCGTTCGGAGGCCCGGGCGGCGGAGGTCCGCAGGGCGACTCGCAAGCTCTTGCCGATTACCTCTCGCTCACCAGCGAGCAGAAAGCTGCCTGGCAGACCATTCAATCCGACCTGCGCACGTCGATGGAAGCGCTGCACACGCAGGAGCGCACGCTCCACGAGCAACTCCAGACCGCGCTCGAAGGCAACGACGCAACGGCCATCGGCAATCTGATGCTGCAGATCCGCGCGATCCACACGCAGGTCGAAGCCGCGCGTGATGCCGCCGACGCGAAGTTCGCCGCGCTGCTCACCGCTGAGCAGAAGACGAAGTTCGCTGCGTTCCAGGCCGCCGTCGAGTTCCTCCACCAGCGCGGCCCCGGCCCCGGCCCCGGCGGACCGGGCGGTCCTCGCTAGTCGATCGACACCAGAAAACAGCCGTGCGCGCGTGGCGCACGAGCTGGGGTCGCGGGCCGCCCACCTGAGAAGCGGCTGCGGACCGCGACCCGACCTTCTTTGGTTCGCTTGCAAAGAGAGATGTGATCACGCGGAGACGCGGAGGGCGCGGAGAGAGAGAATCCTTTCTCCGCGCCCTCCGCGTCTCCGCGTGAACCAACTCCTGTTTACGCGAACGCCTGCGTCACGTCCGCGATCAGATCCTCGACATCCTCGATTCCCACGCTGATGCGCACGAGGCCTGGCGTGATGCCGAGGCGTTGGCGCATCTCGCGAGGGACCGAGCCGTGGGTCATGCTCTCCGGGTGCGAGATCAGCGTCTCGACGCCGCCGAGCGACTCGCCGAGGGAGCAGAGGCGGACGCGGTCGAGGAACTTCTTGGCGTTGTCGTAGGAGCCGAGCTCGAACGAGATCATCGCGCCGAAGCCGCGCATCTGGCGTTTGGCCAGCTCGTGCTGCGGATGCTCGGGGAGACCGGGATAGTTGACCTTCTTCACCTTCGGCTGCGTGACGAGATACTCCGCCATCGCCCGGCCGTTCTCCTCGTGCTGCTTCATGCGCACGGCCAGCGTCTTCACGCCGCGCAGCACGAGAAACGAATCCATCGGCGAGAGGATCGCGCCGACCGCGTTCTGCAGGAACCCGATCTGCTCCGCGATCTCGTCGCTGTTGGAGACGACGACACCGCCGACCGAATCCGAATGCCCGTTGATGAACTTCGTCGTCGAGTGCACGACGATGTCCGCGCCGAGGGAGATCGGCTGCTGCAGATACGGCGAGCAGAACGTGTTGTCGACGACGACCAGCGCTCCCGCCTTGTGCGCGATCTCCGAGCAGGCCGCGAGATCGGTGATGGTCATCATCGGATTCGTCGGCGTTTCGAGAAACACGATGCGCGTGTTCGGCCGCAGCGCCGCGCGCACGGCATCGACCTTCGACGTGTCGACGTACGTGAACTCGAGTCCGTACTTTTCCAGGACCTTGCTGAACAGGCGATACGAGCCGCCGTACATGTTCTCGCCGGCGATCACGTGATCGCCCGACTTCAGCATGCGGAACACGGTGTCCGTCGCCGACATCCCCGAGGCGAAGCAGTGCGCGTGTTTCCCGCGCTCCAGCGCGGCGAGATTCGCTTCCAGCGCGGAGCGCGTCGGATTCTTCGTCCGCGCGTACTCGTAACCCTTGTGCCGTCCGAGCTCGGGCTGGACGTACGTCGACGTCTGAAAAATCGGCACCGAAACGGCGCCCGTCTGCGGCTCGGGCTCTTGCCCGGCGTGGATGCAATCCGTGGAAAAACCCATGGCTTACTCGCTTTCGTTCGAAACGATGTTGTCGGTTCTCGGTTGTCGGTTGTCCGGGCAGCATCGCGCTGCGTCACGGACAACTGACAACCGACAACCCCGACAACTGAAAATTACTCTTCCTTTTTCCAACGCGAGTAGATGCCCTTCGACATGTACCGCTCCGAGGCGTCGGGAATCAGCGTCACGACGCGCTTCCCGGGCCCGAGGCGTCGCGCGACTTCGAGCGCGGCATGAACGTTCGCTCCCGCGGACGACGCGCCGAGCACGCCCTCCTCGCACGCGAGCCGCGCCACCATGTCGAACGCCGGATCGTCGTCGACGCGAATGACATCGGTGGCCAGCGACATGTCGAGCACCGGAGGGATGAACGACGACGCGCCGATCCCTTCCACCTCATGCGGACCCGCTTCGCCACCTTTGAGGATCGAGCCCTGCGGCTCGACCACATAACACTCGACCAGCGGATTGCGTTCGCGCAGGTACCGCGCCACGCCGGTGAACGTACCGCCGGTGCCCGCGCCGGCGACCCAGGCATCGACGCGGCCATCCATCTGCTCCCAGATCTCGCTGCCGGTCGTCTCGTAGTGCGACTCGCTGTTGTAGGGATTGGCGAACTGCTGCGGGACGTATGCGCCCTCGATCTGCTCGGAGAGCTCCTGCGCCTTGGCGATGGCCGCCTTCATCCCGCCATCCTTCGGCGTCAGCACGACCTCGCCGCCGAGAGCCTTCATCACCTCGCGCTTCTCGATGGAGAAGTTCTCGGGAACGCAGAGGATCACGCGATAGCCCTTCTGCACGCCGGCCAGCGCGAGTCCGACGCCGGTGTTGCCCGCGGTCGGCTCGATGATCGTGCCGCCCGGCTTGAGCACACCATCGCGCTCGGCGCGCTCGATCATGCCGACGCCGATGCGATCCTTCACGGAAAAGCCGGGATTCAGCATCTCCAGCTTCACGAAAATGTCGGCATCGCCAGGACCCGGAATGCGATGCAGTCGCAACATCGGCGTGTTGCCGATGAGGTCGAGGATGGAAGAAACAGGTTTGGGAGGATGAGTGGGGATCAAGCGGGCGGATTCTAAAGCAGTTGGCGGTTGTCGGTTGTCAGTTGTCGGTGACGCCACACCAGATCGCGGATCGCGGTGTCGCAGCGGATCTCGCCGGTTGTTGTTTCAAGTCCCGAGGCCCAAGACAACTGACAACCGACGACCGACAACGAATCCGCCTTTCCTGCATCCGCGATCTGCGATCTAAGCCAGAAACAAAACGGCCGGCGCTCATCGCGCCGGCCGTTTCGTGAAGGTAACGTTTTGTTCGGGGCGTGTCAGGCCCAGCTCGAGGGGCGGCTGTTCGAGCGGCGCTGGTTGTAGCAATCGCGGCAATAGACCGGCTTTCCACTGACAGGGGTAAACGGAACCTCGGTGGGGATTCCGCAGCTGTCGCATGTCACACTCACCATCTGGCGCGTACGCCCTTCACCGCCGTTTCCGTCGCGCGCTGTCTTCCGCTTGTCGCGGCAGTTCTTGCAACGCTTCGGCTCGTTCGTGAATCCGCGCTCCGCGTAAAAGGCCTGTTCGTTCCGGCTGAAGATGAACTCCTGGCCGCAGTCAGCGCAGTTGAGGGACTTATCGTTGAAAGTGTCCATGAAACCTTGATCTCCTAATGGTTGAACCAGTGAAAGTCGGTGCCGCAGCGGTGACACGCGCGGGGGGCCGCGACCCCGCCCCCGCCTTTTGGATAGTTACGACGAACTCGAGAATCGCCCCCTTCCGGACTCGAAATGCAACACGATCCCCCAGAACGAACGCCGTTGTCCGATGTGAGGTGTCGCAATGATCCCGATGCCCGTCGTTTTAACATAGTTTTCCGAGGGAAGGCAACGCGGAATGGCGTAACTTCAAATAAGCTCGTCAAGGTATTGACCATTGAAATCCGCTCATCAGATTCGCGTCGGACCGGCAGGCTGGAGCTACACCGACTGGGAGAAAGTCGTCTATCCGCCACACGGCTCGCGCTTCGATCCGCTGGCCTATCTCGCGTCGTTTTTCGACACGATCGAGATCAACTCGCCGTTCTATCGAATCCCTCCGCCATCACACGCGAAGAGCTGGGTGCGCCGCGTCAGCGAGAACGAGCAATTCAAGTTCACGACGAAGGTCTTTCGCGGATTCACGCACGATGACACCGCGCTCGTCGCCGACGATGTCGCCGCGTTCCGCAACTACCTCGACCCGCTCATGGACGCCGGCCGCCTCGGCGCGATCCTGCTGCAGTTCCCCTGGAGTTTCAAGAACACGCCCGAATCGCTGGAGAAACTGGCCGCTCTCTTCCGCGCGTTCGACGCCTATCCGAAAGCACTCGAGGTGCGCCACGCGACGTTCCAGTCGGAAGAGTTCTCTGCGTTTCTCAACGAGCACGACGTCGGCTGGGTGAACGTCGATCAGCCGCTGTTTCACGATTCGGTCAAACCCGCCGCCACCGTCACCGGTCCCGTCGCCTACGCCCGCCTGCATGGCCGCAACTACGAGAAGTGGTTCGCGCACGCGGAGTCGTGGGAACGCTACAACTACCTCTACTCCGAGGAAGAGCTGCAGCCGTGGGTCGACCGCATCGAATCGATGGCCCAGCAGCAGGACACCTACGTCGTCACCAATAACCACTTCCGCGGACAAGCGATCGTCAACGCCGGCGAGATCAAGGAAGCGCTGGGACAGGAGGCGAAGTTCCCGCCGCAGTTGAAAGAGGTTTACGGAGAACGAGTGACGCGATGAACGCGAGCCAACGCGCGGACCGCCGGCGTCTCGCCGGCTGGGCGAGCGGCGTCTCGCCGCTCGCGGGCGGGCGCCGGGACGGCGCCGCCCCAGCCGCCGAGACGGCGGCGGTCCACTTCGGGTTCACCACATCGTCTATTCTTCGGCGCGAAGAATGATTCGGAAAAAACGCGTGGTCGGCACGGCCGGCCACATCGACCACGGCAAGACCTCGCTCGTCCGCGCGCTCACCGGCATCGATACCGATCGTCTTCCGGAAGAGAAACGGCGCGGCATCACCATCGACCTCGGCTTCGCGAGCTGGTTCACCGACGAGTACCAGATCGGCTTCGTCGACGTCCCGGGCCACGAGCGCTTCGTGAAGAACATGCTCGCCGGCATCGGCGGCATCGACAGCGCGCTGCTCGTCGTCGCCGCCGACGAATCGATCAAGCCGCAGACGCGCGAGCATTTCGCCATTTGCAGGCTTCTCGGCATTCCGACCGGGCTCGTCGCGCTGACGAAGAGCGATCTCGTCGAGCGCGACATCCTCGAGCTCGTGCGCATGGAAGTCGAAGAGCTGGTCGCCGGCAGTTTTCTCGCGGGCAAGCCGATCGTTCCCGTGAGCAGCACGACCGGCGCCGGCCTCGACGAGTTGCGCGCGGCGATTCTGCAATCGGTCGCCTCCGTCGACGATCGCGACGCGACGACGCGCGTCTTTCGCCTTCCCATCGATCGCGTCTTCACGATGAAGGGCTTCGGCTCGGTCATCACCGGCACGACCTACTCCGGCCGCGTACGCGTCGAAGACGAAGTCGAAGTGTTGCCGGGCGCACTCACCAGCCGCGCGCGCGCGATTCAGGTGCATGGCGAGCCGCGCGACGAGGCATCCGCCGGCGAACGGACGTCGATGAATCTCGCCGACATTCCGCTCGAAGAGCTGCATCGCGGACAGCAAGTGCTCCACGCCGGACACGCTGCGGCCTTCGTCAGGTGATCACCGTGAAGCTCGACTTGCTCGAGGATGCGAAGCCGCTCAACGATCAGACGCGCATCCGCTTCCATCACCTCTCGGCCGAGCTGCTCGGCGCGATCCGCTTCGTCGACGACACCGACAAGGCGCTGAAGCCCGGCGCCAGCGGCTTTGCGCAGATCCGCCTCGAAGCGCCGGTCGTCGCCGTTGCTGGCGATCGCTTCGTGATCCGCCGCTACTCCCCCGCGCTCACCATCGGCGGCGGCACGATCCTCGACGCGCACCTCGGCAAGCTCAGTCGCGGCACGCGTCCCGAGATTCTCGACACGCTCGCCAACGGTTCGCTGCAGCAGCGCGTCGAGTTGATGTCGAAACTGCGCGGCCTCCGCGGCGTGACGCTCGATGAGGTGCAGGCGCGCACCGGCATCCGCATGCAGACGCTGGTGAAGGAGCTGCGCAAGGTGCCGAACGTCGTCAGCGTCGGCTCGGCGTTTCTGCACCACGACGTCCTCGCCGATTTCCGCCGCCGATCGATGGAGCTCCTGGAGAGTTACTTCAAGACCAACAAGATGGCCATCAATGTGCCGAAGGGAGAGTTCGTGCAGAAGCTCATCCCGAACGGCGCGCCAGTGAATTTCCTCCTCGCCGATCTGGCGAATCAACGCATCGCCGTCGTACAAGGCGACGCCCTCGACATCCCCGGCCGCTCGAAAACCCTCGGGGGCGCCGAAGGCGAGCTGGCCCGCGCCATCGAAGCGAAGTTCGCCGAAGCAGGCCTGCAAACACCAGCGACGTCCGAGATCATCAAAGCGATCCCGCAGAAGCCGAAGGTGATCGAAGGCGTGATCTTCTTCCTCGTCAAGCAAGGCACGCTCATCCGCCTCGCCGACGGCGTCTACCTCCACCGCGACGTCGTCGCCGCCGCCCGCGAAACCCTCTCGACGAAGAAAGGCCTGACGATCGACGTCGCGCAATTCAAGGATCTCTTCGGCATCTCGCGCAAAGTCGCGATCCCCCTGCTCGAGCTCTTCGATCGCGAAGGCGCTACGAAGCGGGTGGGGGATTCGCGAAAGGTGTTGTAGGCCGAGCCTGCCTGAAGCGTCAGATCGTGTCGTAGATGAGTCGATTTTCAGGGATGAGTCGATTTTCAGGCGGCGATTTTTCCGCTCGCAAGATGCCTGCGCTGCTCCGGGCTGCTAGACTGCCCGGCCCATGTCTCGCGTAGCATCTCGGCCCATGAAGCTCCGCTTCGCCCCGTCGCCCACCGGTTTTCTGCATGTCGGAGGCGCGCGCACGGCGATCTTCAATCTGCTGCACGCGCGTCGCTACGGCGGACGGATGCTGCTGCGCATCGAGGACACGGACGTGGAGCGTTCGAAGCAGCATCACGCCGAGCAGATCGTGAGCTCGTTGCAGTGGCTCGGCGTGGAATGGGACGAGGGTCCGGTCTATCAGAGCGATCGCCTGGCGCGCTATCGCGAGCGCGCCGAGGAACTGGTCGCGAGCGGAAAGGCGTATCGCTGCTACTGCAGCGTCGAAGAGCTGGAGCACGATCGGCTGACCGCTGAACAGGCCGGCGGCGCGTATCGCTATTCAGGCCGCTGCCGCAGACGCGCCGATGCCGGGAAGGCGCAGCCTGACGACACGGCGCATGTCATCCGCTGCAAGGTGAGCGCGGGGCCGATCGAGTTTCACGATCTCATCCGCGGCGATGTGCAGTTCGAGGGCGAGCTGATCGACGACTTCGTGCTCATTCGCTCCGATGGAAATCCGACGTATCACCTCTCGGTCGTCGTCGACGACGTCGACATGGAGGTGACGCATGTGGCTCGCGGCGACGATCATCTGTCGAACACGCCGAAGCACATCGTGCTGTTCCGCGCGTTCGGCGCCGAGGTTCCCGTCTTCGCGCATCTCCCGCTGATCCTCGGCAGCGATCGCAAGCGCCTCTCGAAGCGCAGCGGTGCGACGTCGGCCGAGGAGTATCGCGACATGGGGATCGTCCCCGCCGCGCTCTTCAACTTCCTCACGCTCCTCGGCTGGAATCCCGGGGACGACCGCGAGTTGATCACGAGCGCAGAGGCCATCCCGCTCTTCGATCTCTCCGACGTCAACAAGGCTCCGGCGGTGTTCGATCCGGAGAAGTTGCTCTGGATGAACGGGCAGTACCTGATGCGCATGTCGGCCGACGAGATCTATCCGCATCTCGTTCGCTTCCTCGGCGACACGCCGCGATCGCTCGAAGAGCTCCGCGCGGCGATCGATCTCAATCGCACCCGCGCACGCACGCTCGTGGAGCTCGCCGAGCTGATCGCGCCGTTCTTCGTCGACGACAACACGCTCGAGTACGACCCCGAAGCCGTGAAGAAGCATCTCAAAGGCGACGAACTCGCGACGCGCATGTCCGAGCTTTATGACGCTCTCGCGGCGACGGCGCCGTTCGACGTCACGACGACCGAGCAGTCGCTGCGTGCGCTCGCCGAATCGCGCGGCGTCTCCGCGGCAAAGCTCATCCACCCACTCCGCCTCGCCCTCACCGGACGCGGCGCCTCGCCACCGATCTTCGACGTAGCAGTCGTGCTGGGCAAAGAGCGAACGCTACGCCGGTTGAAGCGCCTGATCGAGACGCTCTGACGTGATGTCTGAGCTCGCGAAGCGAGTGCGCTTCTGTACTTTTCTTCGCATGTCGCGAATATTGCGTGCGCTGTCTCGCCTACCACCCGCTAACGCGGGCTGGTTGGGCTTGGCCGTTTTGCACGGCCTGAAGGCCGTGCCTATAGATCTCATGCTGCCTAACGGCAGCATTTCTTTCGTCCCCCGCGAATCCTCGATGAGATCACGAGGCCTTCGCCGCCGCCACGACTACGTCACGCTCGAGCATCCCACGCGCGATCAACGAAACGCGAGAACATGCCCGCGGATGCGGGCAAGAGGCCTGTAGACCCCGGCTTCAGCCGGGGGCCTGCCAGATTCAGAAAATCAGCACGCGTAGCGTGCGACAGAGGCGTGCAACGCTGCTCGGGCGGCGGCACGTGCCTCGTGCGAGGCCGATGCAAATACGAGACGCCGCAGCTAGAGCCGGAAGCAAGCGGACGTGTCGCCTGCACAAGAGGACGGCCGAGGCGGCCGTCGCCACACAGAACCGCGCGCAGTCTTACGCGCCGATGGCGGCGTCGCGATGTGCCCTCGCGCGATCCATCAGCGTCACACCGGCGAGCCAGATGCCGCAGATCGCGACCATGCCGAACATGATCCAGAGGCTGTAGCGGCCGTCCGAGGAGTACGGCTCGGTGGCGGTGTGAATGGCCTCGCTGTTCGGCAGGATCTCCGCTTCCGAGAATTCGTGAATCGCGTGGAAGACGATCTGAATCGTGAACAGCAGCAGGAACAGGCCCGTGACCTGGAAGAAGCGCTTGAGATTCACGCGGTGGCCGAAGTGCGCCCAACCCCACGACATCGCGACCGCGGCGAGAGTCCCGAGCGCGCAACCGAGCCAGAAACGTCCCGGCGGAACCTGGATGAGGAGCAACGCGGTTTCCATCCCTTCGCGCGTGATCATCAGCAGCGTGAGACCGAAAACACCGAGGGACGCCCAGAACGTCGAGCCTTTGACCGCCTGCTGCTCGATCTTCGCTTCCATGTCGCGCTTCATGCGCGGCGCGATGCGCCAGATGTGAATCACGAAGCTCGCCACGAGCACCGCGGCCACGAGTCCGAGCACCCCTTCCCAGAGCGGCTGGTTCACCGACTGCAGAACATAGCCGAGCGCGGCGCTGGCGATGACGGCAACGCCGATGCCCCACCAAACCGCCGGGCGCAACCACGTACGTCCCGTTTTTTTCAGGTACGCAAAGATGATCGCAACGGTGAGGAAGGATTCGAAACCTTCGCGAAAGACGATGATGAGTGCCTGGAGCATGGGTTCGTTCTGTCCTCAGCTTCGCTACTTTCTGAGCTTGGAGGCCTGGATCATCTTCACGCGATCCGGCGCGTCGGGGGTTTGACCCTTGCGCCTGCAGGAATCGCAGACGCCGAGGATCTGGAGGTTGTGGAACGTGGGCGTGAACTTCTTCTTCTCGCAGATTTCGATCTGCCGCTGCTCGAGGATCTCGTCATGGAACTCGATGACGCCGCCGCATACCGTGCAGATCAGGTGGTCGTGGTGCGAGTTCCCGCTGACGTGCTCGTAGTGATAGTGATCCTCGCCGAGATGAACCCGGCGAACCATGTTCGACTTCACCAGCAACTCGAGCGTGCGATAGACGGTGGCGCGCGAGATCTTGACGTTCTTCTCTTTCATCTTGAAGAGAAGCTCGTCCGCTTCGAAGTGATAGTGAATCGAGAAGATCTCCCGCAGCAGCGCGGTGCGCTCGGAGGTGAGCTTGAGCCCCTGCTGCTGCAGGAACTCCTGGAACTTGACGATCTCTCTGGCGACGGCGGGCATGGTGTTTTGAGACTGAGTCTCAGTTGCCTGCCAGTCTAGACGTGGGAGTTGCGCGAGTCAAGTACACGGCGCCAAGGAGCGCAGGCATCCTTGCCTGCCGGTCCGCCGGCATCTTGCCGGCCGCACCAAGGTCACGGCAGACAGGGAACAGGGGACTCTTGCTCGTTGTGCAAGCGTGCCCTGTTCCCCGTCACCCGTGTACCAATCCGTCCGGCCGCCTGGAAGGCGGCGGACCGGCAGGCTGGAAGCCTGCGCTCCTACAAATGCGTTCGTGCCGCGTCGGCGGCTTCGCGGATTTTCGGCTGGCGCGGATCGATGCTCAGCGAGCGGTTCCAGAAGTCGAGGGCGCGCGCGTAGTCTTCCTTGCGCGCGTAGTACGTGCCGATGTTGTTGAGCGCCAGCGTCGACGACGGTTGCAATCCGAGAGCGCGCTCCAGCTCCGGCAATCCCTCGCTGTAGCGATTCGCTTGCGCCAGCGCGGAGCCGAGGTTGGCAGCAATTGCGGCGGACTGCGGGAAGAACTGCTTGCCCTTGTAGAGCAGTGCGATCGCGCGTGAGGTCATGTCGCGCGAGCGATAGAACGCCGCAAAGTCGGCGAACCAGCGGTCGGGATTCGGCAGACCGCGTTCCACGGCCATGATGAACACGTCATCGGCGGCGGTGTACTGCTGGCGATCGAGCAGCGTCATGGCCATGTTGAGGTACGGCGCCGGGCGTGCGGGATTGAGGTCGATTGCTTTCTGAAACGCATCCGTGGCCTCGGCGAGCTTGCCTTGGCGGCGCAGCTCGATGCCGAGATTGTTGGCGTAGGCATACGCGCCCCATTGCGCCGGCGGAAGCGGCGTCGCCTTCGCGTTGCGCTGCACGTCCTCGTCATCGAGCACGGCCTGCATGCGCGACGTGTCGATGAGATGCCCTATCGACTGCAGCGACTGCGCGTAACGCTGCGGATCGATCGACGATCCTCCGACGATCGTATGGCCGAAGAACTCGTCGTAGCTCACGACGCCCACAGACGTCACCGGCGTGATGTCGCGAAAGATCCACCCCGCGTGTTGCCCCGGCATCTCCGACGACCGCGGCAGTCCGAGGATCGAAAGCGCGGTCGGCATCACGTCGTAGAGACTGATCGTGTGCGCGGCGCGCGACGGCGCGACGTGATTCCCGTAGGCGATGAAGATTCCGGGATTGCGATGATCGGAGAGCGCGCTGCGTCCGTTGGGCTGCACGCGCGGGCGATGCTCCTTGTCCCAGCGGAAGCCGTGCGCCGAGACGAGGATCACCGTCGTGTCGTCGCTGAGCACGCGCATCCACTCGCCGATGAGCCGATCGATCTCGGCGTAATAGTTCGCCACCGCCGGCCAGTACTTGCGATAGCTCTCTTCGCCGATTCCCTCGCGATACGGCGGATGGTACGGGGCGAAGAGATGATTCACCGCGTCCGTTCCCTCGTACGACATCATCGTGACGAGCGGGTCCTGCTGCTGATAGAGGCTGATGGCGACGCGATGATCGGTCCAGGTCTTCGCCAGAGTCTCGCGGAAGACATTGATCGGATCCATGCGATTGCCGCCGTTGACCGCGGCATCCCATTCGGCCTGCGTGATGTTGAGGAAGCGCCGCACCTGCTCGTAGCCCACGGTCTCCACCGGCACGTCGAGTGAGTCGACGCGGGCGGCGAGCTGCGACGGATAGATCGCCGCCGGCTGGACGAGCATCGGCGTATCGAATGTCACTGCGCCTTCACGCCGCACCGGCCAGGCGGTCCACCAATCGACGACCATCGCATGCCGGCCGAAGGCCTCGGCGATGTCCCAGAGCGCTGGAGCGCGCCGCGTATTGGCGTCGACGGGACGGTTGTTCACGCGAAAGTCGATCACGCCATGACGATCGGGCGGCAGGCCCGTGGCGAGCGTCGTCCAGAGCATCGGCGACACGGTCGGCTGAATGGTCTGCAACGAAGCCGTCGTGCCGCCTTTGATGAGCGCCTGAATGTTCGGGATCCGGCCGTCATTCGAGAGCTCGGAGAGCAACTCCCAATCAGCGCCGTCGATAGCGATGATGGCGATGCGTCCGGCCACGCCGCGCGCGTTGCGGCGCAGTTCCTGCCGTTTGTTCTCGAGCAGTGCGTTGCGGTCGGGCTCGATCCGCGCGATCTCGAACGCCGCGACTTTGAGTCCGCTCTTCGCGAGATGGTTCGCCACGACCTCGCGCAGCACGTGACGCCGCGCCGCGAACTGCGAGGTCGGCGAGACCAATTCCTCGATCGGCACCTGCTGCGTCACCGCCGAGATGGCCTCGGCGACGCGCGTGCGGATCCAGGCGTTCCAGCCGTTGCGCACCAGCCCGCGCGCATCTTCGATCCGCTGCACCGGGATCGTGAAGCGCAGCCGGTAGGTGATCGTAACCGGCACGTGCTCCTTGGAGACGATCCGCACGAGACCGTCGCGCTGCGCATATCCGTCGCGCTGGTCGAAGCTGAGGCGATAGAACTGATGCGGCGGCAGGAAGGTGATGTGGCTCTGCACCCGCCGCACGTACCCCGTCTTCTTGTCGACGCCGAAGATCAAACGGCGCGTCGAAGGGAGGAACAGTGAGACGACGAGATACATGACCGCGGCCATGCCGGCCAGCAGCGCGAGTACGCGAAACGACTTCGAACGGAACATCAGCTGACGGGATTATGAAAGAAGGCTGCCAAGAGGTTTGCGGTTGTCGGTTATCGGTTGTCCGGGAGGGTCGGGTTCACGCGGAGACGCGGAGGCATGGAGAGGTCATCTTCCAGGCGACCTTCTTTCCTCTCTCCGCGTTCCCCGCGTCTCCGCGTGAAATCCTTCGTACCGGCAAACCGCTGCCCTTGGAGGGCGGGCTTATAGCCCGCCGATTCTGGGAGGGTTGGAATCATCAGCGTGCGGCCCTCCCAATCGGCGGGCTATAAGCCCGCCCTCCTTCATGCCGCGATCTACTTTTTCCGCTTCACGAGCTGCTTCACCTCATCGTTCCCGATCGCGCTCTGGGCGGAGATGATCACCGCGGCGGTGCCGTCGCGGAACGAGGGGATGGTGCAGCGGATGATGGCCGTGCCGTCGGCGGCGGTTTTGCCGCGGAAGATGACGCGCGGCGGCTCGACAGTGGAAATGACTCGGACTTCGATCGCCGCGGCGGGAATCGGGCTCTGCGAGAGGCTCTTGCGGGCGGCGACGCGCATTTCGATCGGCGTTCCGGCGATGAAGTCGATCTGGTTCATGAGCGCGAGCTCGAGGTGCTCACTCTCGGCCTCGGAGGCGAGGTAGTCGATGATCACCTGATCGAGCGTCTTTTCCTCGCTGATCGTCACGGCCGGAATGGCCGCCTCTTCGAACACGACTCCGGCAGAGCTCTCCGCCGAGAGCGTCGGCGCAGCGCGCTGCGGAGTCGGCGTATTGGTCTTCGTCGTCTCGGCCGGCTGATCGAAGCGTCCGCGCTTGATGGCGGCGATCATCGTGCGGTGCTGCTGCTCCATCAGCCCGCCAATCCACTTCTCGTCGACGCCGCTCTTCAGCTGCTCGGCGTACGACGTTTTCTTCGACGCGAGGATCTCCCCGCCTACGTACACGAGCGACTCGATGTAGGGGTTGGCAACACCCTTATCCTCGGTCTGGACGTGGTAGACCTTCTCGTTGTGCTTGATGTCGGTGTTGAACCCGGTAATCAAGGCGGGGCTCCCCAATCGCGCGCGTGTAAGTGCCTGAGACTGGGATCTTAGCAGAGGGTCTCGCGTTGCGCGCTTCGAGTTGCCGACTCAGAGCGATGTTGTCGGTTGTCGGTTGTCCATGAAGTCCTGCGGACAGCCCCAGACAACGGATAACCGACAACCGACGACACGCTCTCTAGTTTTCCAGCCAGGCCCTGAGATAGGCGACCTGCTCGCGGATGCGCGATGCGTCGCCGGCCGACGGGATCAGCGAGAGATACCGGTCGAAGAGAACGATGGCCTGCTCGTAGGCGTGCATCTGCACCGCCAGTCCGGCGCGATCGCGAATCTCCCAGGCGTCGCGATCGTCGAGGATGAGCAGGCGGTCGATCGACGCCGCCGCGCGGGTGAGGTCGTGCTGCGCGAGATACGCGGCCTTCAACTGCGCCAGCTCGCGCGCGAGCACCTGCCGCGGCGTGCAGGAGCGCAGATGATGTTCGCGCAGGCGCACGCCGCCGCCATACATGCCGTCGAGGATCTTCTGCAGCTCGGCGTCGTTCAACACGCGGCCGCCGTCGAAGGGGTCGACCACGATCACCCCGAATGCGCCGCTCAGCTTCACGAGAAACCGTCCCGGCAGCGCGACGCCCGTCGCCTCGACGCCGATGCGACGCGAGATCTCGATGTAGAGGATCGACAGCGCGATCGGCCTGCCGGCGTGCCGGTCGAGCGCCTCGCTCAGAAGCGCGCTGCGCGGATCGTAGTAATCGTCGTCCTCGCCGTGAAAGCCCTCTTCGTCGAACAGCAAGCGATTGATCGTCTCCACGATCCGATCGACGTCCCGCGATCCTTCGAGACGCTCCAGCACCGCATCGCTCCAGGCGCGGACATGGCCGAGGTGATGATTCATGTCGAGAGCGGGATCCTCTTCGAGAGCGATCACCAGCGAGCCTTCGACGAGATCGAGCAACTCCTCCGGACGACCGGCGATCTCCTCGAAGCGCCGCCGTGCGACCGCCGGATGCGTCAGGACGCGACCAGGCTGCATTCCGCCACCCTCCTCCGCAGATCGTCGCTGATGACGACCTTCGACTGCTTCTCCCAATCGAACATCACCACGACGACTTTCCCCGTCGCCGCGAGTGCGCCGCTGCTGTTGCGAATCTCGTAGAGCGTATCGAACGAAGTCGTTCCGCAGGTCGCCGAAGCGCACGCAAATCTCGATCCGTTCCATGCCCACCTGCAGTCGGAAGTCGCACTCCGCGCGCGCAACGATGAATGCCACGTCGCGCGCCTCGCGTCCGCCGCTGACGTCGAACCAGAGCAGCGTCCGGGCGATCTCGAAGTAGGTGAGGAAGACCGCGTTGTTCACGTGGCCGAAGGCGTCGAGGTCACGGAAGATCACGTCGTAGGGAACGACGAACCAGCCATCGCGCCACTCGCTTCGCGGGTTGCTCGTTGCTTGTTGCTGGTTGTCTGAGGTTCTCACGCGAAGGCCTCACCGCTCGTGAAATTCACGCCGTTGCACCGCAAGCAACCAGCAACCAGTCACCAGCAACAGTTTTATTGTACTGCCGTGGTAGTGACGACCGGCATCGTCTTCCGCGTGCACGCCTGCAGATAGCGGCCGGGGAGCGGATGATCGAGATACGGCGCGATGACCGCCGAGGCCTGCACGAGGCGATTGAGATCGATCCCGGTCTCGATACCCATTCGATCGAGCATGTAGACCAGATCTTCCGTCGCCAGATTGCCGGACGCGCCGGGCGCATACGGACAGCCGCCGAGGCCGCCGGCGGAGGCGTCGAATGTCGCGATGCCCATCTCCAGCGCGGCCAGCGTGTTCGCCAGCGCGGTGCCTCGCGTGTCGTGGAAATGCATCGCCAGCTTCGACGCCGGAATCACCTGCAGCAGCATCCCGATCACACCCTGCACCTGCATCGGCGTGCCGACGCCGATCGTGTCGCCGACCGAGACCTCATAGCAACCGAGATCGAGCAGACGCGCGCAGACTTCGAGGACCTTTTCCGGAGCAACGTCGCCTTCGTACGGACATCCGAACGCCGTCGAGACGTAGCCGCGCACGCGCATCCCTTCCTGCAGCGCGCGCATCACGACCGGCGCGTAGTTGTCGAACGACTCATCGATCGACATGTTGATGTTGCGCTTGTTGAACGTCTCCGACGATGCAGTGAAGATGGCGATCGATCGTCACACCGGCCTCGATCGCGCGCTCGAGTCCCTTCATGTTCGGGACGAGCACCGGATACTCGACGCCCGGGTCTTTCGGAATCTCCGCGATAAACCTCGGCGGTATCGGCCATCTGCGGCACCCACTTCGGACTGACGAACGCTCCCGCTTCGATGACGCGCAATCCGGCATCGCCGAGCGCCGTGATGTACGCGATCTTCGCCTGCCGCCGGAACGGTGACCTTCTCGTTCTGCAGGCCGTCGCGCGGCCCGACTTCAACGATCTTGACGGTGTCGATGAGGATCTTCATGGCTTGGCAAGGTTGGCAACCGCCAACTCATTCTTTCAGCGTCACCAACTCCACTCCCGGTTGCACGAGCTCCCCTTCTTTGCAGTTCACGCTGGCGACGGTGCCATCACGTGGCGCGACGATCGGGTGCTCCATCTTCATGGCCTCGAGAATCAACAGCGGTGCTCCGCGCTTCACAACATCGCCCACCCTCACCAGAATTTTCAGAACCGCGCCGGGCATCGGAGCTTCAGTCGTTTGGTCGCGGTGCCGCGCCTTCGCGCGCGATCCCTTCTCGCCCGCTTCGACGAAATAGATCTCGCCGTCGAAGGAGAAACTGACCGTTGTTCCCTGGATCGCGTAGGGAACGACATACGTCCGGCTGCCGACGCGAATGTCGAGCTCGCCTTCGCGGTGCGCGAGCACGGTTACGATCTGATCGTCCACGGTGATGGAGTCTATCCGAGGTGCTACCATCCCTCACCTTCACCGGGCATGTTCGAGACATCTCGTCCGCAGATTTCATCGCGAGGCAGGCGGCTGTTCTATGAACTGCTGCCGGTCTCGATCGCCGCTCACGCGATTGTGATCGGTGCATTGATCATCAGCGCCGTCTGGAACGTGAGCTTTCCCGACCAATCGCCGAAGCTCTACATGGCCTTCCGCCTGTCGGAAACGCCTCCGCCGCCTCCACCCCCACCGCCTCCACCCGCCGCCAAGCCACAGACCGCGCAGGTCAAGCCGGTCGTGCGACCGCCCGACGAAATCGTCGCCCCCTCGGTCGTGCCTGACGCGATTCCCATCGTCGAGAACGAAGTCGTCCCGCAAATCGAAGCGCCGGGTGCGGTGGAAGGCGGAGTCGAGGGCGGGATCGAAGGGGGCGAGATCGGCGGAGTCGTCGGCGGCGTGATCGGCAGCGTCGTCGCCGCCACGCCGCAGCCACCGCCCCCACCTCCCTCCGACGGACGCATTCACATCGAGCGCGACCAACCGCTGCGCATGAAAGTCCTCGCCCAGGTCTACCCGATCTATCCCTACGCCGCCGCCAACCTCGGATGGGAAGACCAACTCGTGGTGCGCTACGTGATCGGCAAGGACGGCCGCGTCAAGGAAGTGACGATCGTCGATCCACCGGAGCGACAACTATTCGAGCTGCCGACTCTCCGCGCCATCCGCCTCTGGCGCTTCCGCCCCTTCAAGCAAAACGGCCAGGCGATGGAAGTCGTTCACGAACTGACCGTGAACTTCCGGTTGATGCAAAAGGGAGGGTGAGATGGTTGTCGGTGATCGGTTGTCGGCGAGCGTAGCGAGCGCGGTTCTGTGTGGTGCTGGCCGCCCTCGGCCGGCAGCGCGCGCCTGGAACGACGCCGTCGAATCGACGGAAATCGCGCATGCAACCTCCACGACAGAGGGATGTGGACGTGTCACCTGCACGAGAGGACGGCCGAGGCGGCCGTCGCTACACAGAAGCTAGGCCTTCATAAACCTTGATCCCGGTGCGTCGAGCGCGACGCCTTTGGCGCAGAGCGGGCACGCGTTTTCGTCGTAGGTTTCGAAGTTGAGCGCGAGCAACGACTCGTAGGGCAGGTCGAACGGATTCGCCTTTCCGCTGCGATTCAGGATCGACGCGAAGCCGGTCACGACTCCGCCGTGTTGCGCGATCACGTCCGCGGTCTCGCGCGTCGACTTGCCGGTGGTCACGACATCTTCGACGATCACGACGCGCTCGCCCGAGGCGAGATGGAAACCGCGGCGGAGCGTCATCTGGCCGTCCTTTCGCTCCGTGAAAATGAACGGGAGGCCGAGCGCTTCGGCAACGGTGTAGCCGATGATCACGCCGCCCAGCGCCGGCGCGACGATCTTCTGCGCGGCCAATGGACGAATGCGATCGCCAAGCGCCTCGCCGATCGACTTCGCGTGTCGCGGATGCTCGAGGAGCAGCGCGCACTGCACGTAGTTCGGACTGTGCAGGCCGGAGGAGAGGCGGAAGTGGCCGGAAAGGAGTGCGCCGGTCTCTTCGAGCAGGGCGCGGACATCGAGCGGCATGGCGCTGGAGAATAGAATGCGATCCCCCGAAGAACAAGGGGCGAGACAACAAGGGAGAACATCATGGGCACACTGAGCGAGCAGGTCCGCGCCGACATGACCTCGGCGATGAAGGCGCAGGAGAAGGAGCGTCTTTCTACGCTGCGCATGCTCCAGTCCGCGCTCAAGAACGAGCAGATCCACGTCGGGCACGAGCTGTCCGACGAAGAGACGATGAGCGTGATTCGCAAGGCGGTGAAGCAGCGCCTCGATTCGATCGAGCAGTACACGAACGCCGGCCGCACCGAGCTCGCCGACAAAGAACGCGCCGAGCTCGAACTGCTCAAGACCTACCTTCCCGCCGAGCTCTCCGACGCCGAAGTCGAATCCGGCCTGCGCGAGATCATCGCCTCGACCGGCGCGGCGTCAAAGAAGGACCTGGGGAAGGTGATGAAGGAAGCGACCGCGCGTTACAAGGGGCGGGTGGATGGGAAGAAGATTCAGGAGATCGTTTCACGGCTGCTTCCCTGAGTTGTCGGTTGTCGGTTGTCGAACGCGAGATCGTCGTGACGCAAGTCTTCCCGGACAACTGATAACCGATCACTGACAACCGATGCGCTACTCACGCCAGCTCAAACTTCCGGAAATCGGCCCTGCCGGTCAATCGAAGCTCGCCAACGCGTCCGTTCTGGTCGTCGGCGCGGGTGGCCTCGGCAGTTCGGCGTCGACGTACCTCGCTGCGGCGGGGATCGGTCGCATCGGTCTCGTCGATTTCGATCGCGTCGATGAGACGAATCTCCATCGCCAGATCCTCTACGCCACGTCCGACATCGGACGGCCGAAACTCGAAGCCGCGCGCGAACGGTTGCACGATCTGAATCCCGAAGTGGCGATCGAAACGCACGATACGCGGCTCACGTCGGTGAACGCGCTCGACATTCTCCGCGGCTACGACGTCGTCCTCGACGGCACCGACAACTTCGCGACGCGCTATCTGATCAACGACGCCTGTGTGCTCCTCCGCAAGCCGAACGTGTACGGCTCCGTGCTGCGCTTCGAAGGACAGGCGTCGCTGTTCGCGACGAGCGACGGGCCGTGTTATCGCTGTCTTCATCCCGAGCCGCCGCCCGCGCATCTCGTTCCTTCCTGCGCGGAGGCCGGCGTCCTCGGCGTGCTTCCAGGCATCATCGGAACGATCCAGGCCACCGAGGCGATCAAAGTCATTCTCGGCATCGGCGAGACGCTCGCGGGAAGGCTCCTGCTCTTCGACGCGTTGCGCATGACCTTCCGCGTGATCCAATTGCGGAGGCGCTGCCACGAGCACGCCGCCATCACCAGACTCATTGATTACGAGGAGCTCTGCAACCCCGTGAACGAAACCACCATCACACCCACCGAGCTCGCCGAACGAATCTCCCGCGGCGACGTTCTTCTCATCGATGTCCGCGAGCCGTTCGAATGGAACGCCGGACACATCGAGTCCGCACAGCACATCCCCATGCAGCAGATCCCCCAGCGCCTCGCCGAACTGCCGAAGGATCGCGACATCGTCATGATCTGCCGCTCCGGCGCCCGCAGCGAAAACGTCCGCGCTTTCCTCGCGAATCAGGGCTACACGCGCGTCTTGAATCTCGTCGGAGGAATGGCAAGGTGGGCGCGGGAAGTGGATCCGAGCGTGAGGGTGGCATAGCAGGAGAGACGTTTCACGCGGAGACGCGGAGCGCGCGGAGAAAGAATCGTTGTCGATTTTCTCCGCGTCTTCCGCGCCTCCGCGTGAACTACTTCTTCTTTCCGAACATCACTACGACCGACTTCCCATTCGCCGGACCCGTCGTCGCGCCTTCGATGATGGCGATGCCGCAGTCGTCGTATTGGGCGCCCATGATGTTGGCGCGGTGGCCGGGTGACTCCATCCACGATGAGACCAGGACCTTCGCAGTCTCGAAACCCATCGCCAGGTTCTCGCCGGCGTAGGCGTAGGGATAGTCGCGCGCGTTGAGCCAGACGAAGGGCGAGACGCCGTCCGGCGATTCGTGATTCCACCAGCCGCCGTCGGCCATGTCGCGCATGCGGTCCTGCGCGGCTTTCATCAGACACGCGTTCTCGTGCAGCGGCGGCAGACCGCGATCGGCGCGGTAGTCGTTCATGAGGCGCAGGACATTGTCGGGCGTGATTTCGTTCGAAAGATCCACGCCGAACGCTGCCGTCGCGAACGCGAGACTGACCGCGAGCAGGAGAATCTTTTTCATGGCTTAGCGGATGCCGTCCGGCCGAACGCGCAGGAAGAACGTGCAGGCTTTTCCGGTCTTCGACTCGACCCACACCGACCCGGCGTGCGCCATCGCAAACTCGCGGCACTTGAACAAGCCCCGCCCCGTGCGCGCCTGCGACGAGGGATTCCAGGCGAACGACGGTTCGAAGATCGCCTGCCGCAATTCCTCGGGGACGACCGGACCGTTGTCCATTACGAAGAAGAGAAGAAGCGGCTTGCCTTTGTGCTCCATCCAGCGCACGCCTACGACGACCTGACCCGCGCCAGGCACGTAGTGCAGCGCGTTCTCCATCAGGATCGCCAACGCCTCGGCGAGATGCTCGTGATCGGAGAAACGCTCCTCCAGATCCTGCACGTCGACGTCGATGCGAATGCCCTTGAGATCGGCGTACGCGCGGAAGCGCTCGGCCACGCGGCGCACGACGTCCGTGACCGTCGGCACCGGACGCATCGCCGAGAACGGCTCCTCGACTTCAGGCGCGAGCTCGAGCGAGGAAAGCACCTGATCGATCGACGCCGCGGAGTCTTCGAGGAAATGATCGTTGCGCGAGCGCGCCGCGGCGACGAGCGATTCGCGGATCGCGCGCAGAGGACCGAGCACCGTCTCGCGGACGTACGTGACGAATGAGGCGTGCGCTTCGTTCAACAGATCGGCCGGACGGAAAACGAGGATCGCGCCGCTCGCGCCGCCCGAGAGCGGCACCAGCGTGTAGATGAAATTGCGATTGCCGACGCGCACGCCGGCGGACGTCGGCACCGACAGCTCGCCGACGCGAATGCCGGCTCTGAGCTCGACCGCGGCGACGGTCGCGAGATCGGACTGTGGCGCGTCGAGAATCTTGCGCGCTTCGTCAGAGACGAACTTCACATGACGATCGGGACCCACCAGCACCGAGGCGACGCCGGCGGCGATCAGAAGATTGACGACGCTCGTGATCGCAGGCGATGCCGACTCGACCGGGAACGGAAGGATCGGCGCTTTCGGGAAGGGATCGGATTCGTGCTCGTGCTGCGGCGCCTCGGCCGTTGCCTGTCGTCCGGAATCGCGCGACGAATCTCCGCGGCGGCTCGAAGACGACGAGGTCGCGTTCGCGGTTGCATTCGCAGATGCACTCGGCTGCGATCCACTCTTCGAAGCAGCAGGTGCAGCGGCAGCAACGGGCTCGGGCTGCGGGGCGGAAGCGGGAGTGCTCGACTTGCGGCGCGGTGTATCGCACTTCGCACAGAGGATTCCCTCCGTGACCTCACGACCGCACATGAAACATTTCCGAGCCATACGGTGCTCTCCGGGACCGACGAGTGTACGACAGTTTGGCCTGCGAAGGCAGATCGCAGGACGCAGATCGCGGATCGCAGAGGTGGAATCCTACCCGGACGCGGTAAGGGTGGGCGGGCCTGCGAGCCGCGATCTGCGAACCGCGATCTCTACCTGATAGAGTCTGCCCGAATTTTGACGTCCAGGAGTCGAACGGTATGAAAAACATCGTGGTGATCGGCGGTGGCACGATGGGCAATGGCATCGCTCACGCGGCCGCGGCCAGCGGTCTCGAGGTCTCCCTCGTCGATGTGAATGACGGCATCCTTCAGCGCGCGCTGGCGACGATCACCGCCAATCTCCAGCGCGGCGTGGACAAGGGACGGATGACGGCCGACGAGCGCGACGAAGTCGTCGGGCGCATTCGCACGACCACCGACATGGAGTCGATCGCCGGCGCCGACATCGTCATCGAAGCGATCATCGAGAACCTCGAAGCCAAGACGCAGCTCTTCGCGAAGCTCGACGCGATCACCCGCCCCGACATGCATCCTGGCGTCGAACACCTCGTCGATCTCGATCACCAAAATCGCCGTCGGCGACGAAGCGCCCCGACAAAGTCATCGGGATGCACTTCATGAATCCCGTGCCGGTGATGACGCTCGTCGAAGTCATCCGCGGCATCGCCACCTCCGACGAGACGTGGCAGCAGGTCGAAGACCTCGCGAAGAGAATGGGCAAGACGGCGATCGAGGTCAACGACTATCCCGGCTTCATCTCCAATCGCGTGCTGATGCCGATGATCAACGAAGCGATCTTCGCGCTGTACGAAGGCGTGGCCACGCGCGAAGCGATCGACGGCGTGATGAAGCTCGGCATGAATCACCCGATGGGTCCGCTCACGCTTGCCGATTTCATCGGCCTCGACGTTTGTCTCGCCATCCTCCGCGTGCTCGAACAAGGCTTCGGCGATCCGAAGTACCGGCCGTGTCCGCTGCTCGTGAAGATGGTCGATGCCGGATGGCTCGGGAAAAAGACGGGCCGGGGCTTCTATTCGTATGGCTCGTGATTCAGGCCCGCGAGATGGAAGTGAATTTCCAGCCGTGAATCACGTGTTCTAATCCGCGCCAATAGCGACCATGCTCTGCCAGACCTGTAGCGCGTACAACGACGACGAACGCGAGTATTGCTTTCGCTGTCAGAACAAACTCCTCGTGCTCTCCGGCGTGAGCTCGTTCGAAGAGGACGAGCTCGAAGACTACGACGAAGAGGAAGATCTCTCGCTCGACGAGCATCTGCTCGAGCGCGTCTCGGCGATCGAAGAGATCGTCAAGCGCTCCGCGGAGACGATCCGCTCGCTCGTCGACGCCGTGCAGAAGCACGAGCGCGCGATCTTCATCAATCAGACCGGCCTGCTCTCTGTCAAAGAGCTGCTGGAGAAGAAGAACATCGTCTGAGCTCCGACGAAGCTCGTCGAGCTGTGGGAATCGAAGATGGGCGAGCAGATGCTCGCTCTCGAAAAGAAGCAGCGCTTCACCGAGCGCAAGGACCGCATGGTCTCGCTCTTCCGCGGCGACAAGCGCGAGCGCTTTCTGCAGCTCGTCGCCGACGCCGAAGCGGCGTTCGACGCATTCGATCCCGATCGCGGGATGAAGGCATCTCGAAGAGGCGTTCAAGTCTCGACCGCGACAACTACGAGCTCTCGTTCTTCCTCGGCGAGATGTTCTTCAACGACGGCAATCTCGATCGCGCCAAGTCCTATCTCGAGCGCACGCTCGAAGTGCAGCCCGATCACTTCGACGCCGCCGTCTTCTACGGCGTGCTGCTCCACGAGCGGCAGGATCTCAAAGGCGCCGAGCGCTGGCTGCGCCGCGCGATTCAGATCTCGCAGGAATCGTTTCTCCCGTACTTCAGCCTCGGCGCGATCTACGCGCGCAAAGGCAAGCTGCTTCGCGCGCAGAAGTTCCTCGAGAAGGCGATTCAGCTCGAGGCGATCCCGCAGGCGTACTTCCTCCTCGGCACGATCTTTTACGAGAAGGGCCAGCTCGAGCGCGCCATGCGCTCGTTCCAGGCCGCGCTGAAGCTCGATCCCGATTACGAGGAAGCGATCTACCACCTCGGTCTCTGCTATCTCGATCGCAACTGGAACCGCAAAGCGATCGAGTGCTTCCAGGAAGCGCTGGAGCTCAATCCGAACAAGATGGAGTATCAGCAGGCCGTCAAGATCTACGAAGGCATCTCCGGCCACATGCCGGTCGAAGGTCCGGCCGCCGCAGAGTCGTGAACGAGGCCGAGTCGCTGGCGAGCGAAGGGAAGTACGCGAAGCGCTCGATCACTATCGCCGCGCCGCCGAGGACGAGCAGGACAACATCAACATCCTGCTGCCGTACGCGCTGCTTTGCTCGCACCTCGACATGAACAGCGAAGCCATCGCCGTCGCGCGGCGCATCCTGCGCCATCGTCCGACGCGGAGATGGTCGCCGCCGCCGCGTACACGACGCTCGTCGAAGCGCTGCGTGCCGAGGGAAACTTCAAGGAAGCGAACCACGCGCTCGAAGAAATGCTGCGCGACTACACGTCGAACTACGCGAAGTCGATCGCCTACTACGAGAAGGCTTACAACCTCGCGGAGATGGAAGAGAACCTCGACGAAGCGCTGGAAAGCGCGCAGCTCGCGCTCCGCTACTCGCCGAAGGAACTACGCCAGTTCCCGCTCGCCGCGCTCGGTTGGGTGCACTTCAAGCGTCGCGAGTTCAAGAACGCGGTCGACTTTCTTTCCAAGTCCGCCGATCTGGGACCGACCGCCACGAACCTGATGCACCTCGGCATGGCCTTGCTCGAAAGCGGCGAAAAAGATCGCGCCCGCGCAAGTCTTCCGCCGCGCCAAGAGCTTCAAGATCAAAGGCGCCGGCCTCGAAGAGAAGATCCTCGAGCAAGTCCGCACCGCGACGAAGCTCATCGACCGCCTGCACGCGAGAAGACGCAAAGTCGCGAAGGGGTGATTTGGAACGCGGCGGCGCCGCCTCCCGAGGGGGCGGGCTTATAGCCCGCCGGTTCTTTGGGTGGACAGTGCCAAGGACGGTCCCTCCCCCGCCCAGAAACGGCGGGCTATTAAGCCCGCCCTCCTTTACACGGCCCGCGCATCGGTCTGGGTACGCGACCCAACGAGCCCTCAAACTCGGGTGAGCTTCGCGAATTTGGCGATGAACTTCTTGGAGCCGTAACGCTCAAAGTAGACGGTGAGCTTCGCGTCGGGTCCGCTTCCTTCCATGGTGAGGATCGTTCCGACTCCAAACTGTTCGTGCTGAACGCGCTGTCCTCGCTTCAGCTCCGCCGCCGGCGCGGATTCCGATTGCTTCACGGCGCGGATCGCCGAGGGATCGAATTGCACCGGCGCGTTCTGGAAGAACGAGAGCACGCCGTTCGCGGAATCGGCTTTGGGACGCGGTGCGGGTGCGGCGCTTCGCGGCGGCGTGTTGTTGTAGCGCTGGGGTGCCGGCGAGCCGCCGCTTGGTCGGCCGGCCGGCGGCCGTCCCCACGACGCGTTGCCCGTCGAGCTCGAGATCGGTTTCGAGCGCCAGCTCGCGAGCCTCAGATGTTCCTTCGCCTCCTCGGGGATCTCGTCGAGGAACGTCGAGGCGTTCTGTTCGCGGAACTTGCCGTGCAGACGACGCTCGTGCGCGTGGAGGCAGAAGAGCATCTCCCGCGCGCGCGTCATGCCGACGTAGCAGAGACGGCGCTCTTCTTCGAGATCGTCGTTGTCTTCCTTCGACTGCGAATGGGGCAGCACGCCTTCTTCCATCCCGGCGAGGAAGACGACTTTGTACTCGAGCCCCTTCGCCGAATGGAGCGTCATCAGCGTGACGCCCTTCTGCGATTCGTAGCGGTCGAGATCCGACATCAGTGTCAGCGAATCGAGATAATCGCCGAGCGCGGACTGCGGATTCTGTTCGGCGTACTCACGCGCGGAGTTGAGCAGTTCCTCGAGGTTCTCGAGCCGCGATTCATCCTGCAGATCGCGCGATTCCTGCAGCATGCGCCGATAGCCGGTGCGCAACAGAACGTAGTCGACGAACTCCGGAATCGGATTCGTCGCGGCGCGCTGCAGGTCGTGCACGATCTCGCGAAATTCGCGCACGGCCTTGGCGGCGCGCGTCGGCAGGAAGGAGAGATCGCCTTCGATGATCGTCCATAGCGAGACGTTCGCCGCGTTCGCCTGCTCGGTGAGCGTGGTGACGGTGGTGTCGCCGATTCCGCGCGTCGGGCTGTTGATGACGCGCTCGATCGACGGCGTGTCGTGCGGACGAATCGACAATCGCACGTACGAGAGGATGTCCTTGATCTCGGCGCGCTCGTAAAACTTCACGCCGCCGACGACGGAGTAAGGAAGATTCGCGCGCAACAGCTCTTCTTCAAAGGGCCGCGACTGCGCGTTGGTGCGAAAGAGAACGGCGAAGTCGGTGAGCTTGTACTTCGAGCGCAGGCTGGAGATTTTTTCCAGGACGAACTGCGCTTCTTCGCGCTCGTTGCTGGCGGTCACGATCCGCACCGGGTCGCCCTTGCCGCCGGCGGTGAAGAGGGTCTTTCCCTTGCGGGCGATGTTGTTGGAGACGACTCCCGTCGCGGCATTCAAAATATTGCCGGTGGATCGATAGTTCTGCTCGAGCTTCACGATCTTCGCGCCGGGAAAGTCGCCCTCGAAGTTCAGGATGTTGTTGATGTCGGCGCCGCGGAAGCGGTAGATCGACTGGTCCTCGTCACCGACGGCGACGATGTTCCCTTCCTTCCCCGCCAGCAGTTTGACGAGGGCGTACTGCGCGCGATTCGTGTCCTGATACTCGTCGATGAGCAGGTGCTTGAAGCGATCGTGAAGCTCGGCGCGGACATCCTCGTGCTTTTCGAGGAGCTTGACGTAGTTGCCGATCAGATCGTCGAAGTCCATCGCGTCGAATTCCAGCAGACGCTTCTGGTAGAGGCGATAGATGTCGGCGACGCGCGAGCCGAAGAAGTCGAGGTTGTCTTTTTCGTATTGGACAGGATCGATGAGCTCGTTCTTGGCGCTGGAGATCCGCGAGAGCACAGGGCGCGGCGGAAAGGCTTCGTCGTTGACGTTCAACTCGCGCATGGAGCGGCGGATGAGCGTCATCTGATCGGAGGTGTCGTAGACGGCGAAGGACTTCGTGTAGCCGAGGCGGTCGGCGTAGCGGCGGAGGATCCGCAGCGAGGTCGAATGGAACGTGCCGATCCAGGGACGCGCACCGCCGGTCGGAGGGACGAGCTGGTCGACGCGATGGAGCATCTCCGCCGCTGCCTTGTTGGTGAATGTGACGGCGAGGATGTTGGAAGGGCGCACGCCGAGCTCGCCCATGAGATAGGCGATCCGATACGTGATGACACGTGTTTTTCCCGAACCGGCACCCGCAAGAACGAGGAGAGGCCCCGTCCCGTGAGTCACCGCTTCGCGCTGCTGGGGGTTAAGTCCGGAGAGGTCGAGCATGATGAGGCGCGCATCTTAACGCGCGCGTTGCGCGCGGTTCTCAGTTGTCGGTTGTCGGTTCTCTGCGAGGAATGGGTTGCTGGTTGCTGGTTGCTGAAGTCGTGAAGCTCGACATGCATCACCTGAGCAATCAGCAACAAGGAACCAGCAACCGATCGTCGCTCGACAACCGACAACCGATAACCCGACAACCAATATGGAACGCTTGCCTCCTCTCCTCTGTTTCAAGTTAGACTTCGTGCCGGTCCTGGAGGCCTCTCATGTTTGGTTTGGGTTTTCCTGAGCTTCTTCTCATTCTCGTGATCGTCGTCGTGATCTTCGGCGCGAGCAGACTTCCTCAGCTCGGCAAAGGCCTTGGCGAAGGGATCTCGAACTTTCGCGACGGGCTGAAGGGCAAAGACGAGAAGCCGACGCTTCCGAAGTCCGACGACAAGGCCTAGTGTCCGGTTCCAAGTGGCTCATCACCGGCGCCAGCGGAATGCTCGGCTCCGATCTGCACGACGAGCTCGCCGCCCGCGGTGAAGACGTCGTCGCCCTCTCCCGCAGCGATCTCGACATCACCGATTCGCGGCTCGTGAGCACCCGCATCACGGAGCTCGCGCCGGCGATCATCGTCAACTGTGCGGCCTATACGAAGGTCGATCAGGCCGAAGTCGAGGAGAGCGCGGCCAACGCGATCAACGGCTCGGCAGTCGAGATTCTCGCGCATGCCGCGAACGAAACCGGCGCGCTTCTCGTCACCGTCTCCACCGACTTCGTCTTCGACGGTACGAGTACCACGCCGTACGAAGTGACGGCCGAAACGCATCCGCTCTCGTCCTACGGCCGCTCCAAGCTCCTCGGCGAGATCGCAGCGAGTCACGCAAAGAAACACCTCATCGTCCGCACGTCCTGGCTCTTCGGCCGCCGGGGCCCGAACTTCGTCGAGGCCATCCGCAATCAGATTCGCAAAAGAACCGACCCACTGCGCGTCGTCGACGATCAGCGCGGCAAGCCGACGTACACGTCGCATCTCGCGCAAGCGATCCTTCGCCTCGCGCAACTCGCCTCGGCGTCCGACGTCGCGCGCGGCATCGTGCACTACGCCGACGACGACGAATGCACCTGGTACGACTTCGCCTGCGCGATCGTCGAAGAGAGCGGCGCGAGCACGAAGGTGAAGCCGGTCTCCAGCGACGAGTTCCCGCGGCCCGCGAAGCGGCCCGCGTACTCCGTACTTTCGACGGAACGCTACGAGCGACTCACGGGACTGCGGCCCGATTCGTGGCGGGAAGGGCTGCGCGAGTATTTACGGGATTGAGGATGAAGGATTGAGGATTGAGGATCAGAACGTCTCCGATCCTCAATCCTCAATCCATACATCAGATACTCGACGTTCCCTTCCGCGCCCTTGATCGGACTCTCGATCAGGCCCTTCACGTCGAATCCGTTCTCGCGCGCGAACGCGACGACCCCATCCACCGCCGCGCGCCGTTTCTCGTCGTCGCGCACGATCCCGCCCTTACCGACTTCGTGTTTGCCAACTTCGAACTGCGGCTTGATGAGGGCGACGAGCTCGCCGTGCAGAAAGCCTGCGACGGCGGGGAGGATCAGCTTCAGCGAGATGAACGACACGTCGATCGACACGAACTCGATCGGCTCCTCAAAGTTCTCCGGCCGCAGGTAGCGAGCGTTCACTTTCTCGCGATTGACGACGCGCGGATCGTTGCGCAGCGAGACGTCGATCTGCCCATGGCCGACGTCGATCGCGTAGACCTTCGCCGCGCCTTTCTTCAGCATCACGTCGGTGAAGCCACCGGTCGAAGCGCCGATGTCGGCGCAGACTTTTCCGGTGACGTCGATGCCGAACTGCTCGAGCGCATGCGCGAGCTTCATCCCGCCACGGCCGACCCAGGGATGCTCCAGCTCCGCGACGCGAACGTCGTCATCCGCGGCAACGGTCGCTCCCGCCTTGTCGACGAACTGTTCGTTGACGAGAACGCGCCGCGCCATGATCAGCGACTGCGCCTTCGCACGCGTCTCGACGAGCCCGCGCTCGACGAGGGCAACGTCGAGGCGTTGTTTTTTCATGGCGCGTCGGAAAGGACGGTGAAGCCTTCCTGGCGGAAGTGATGATCGTTCGTGAGGACGTGGGTGATGCCACGCGCTTTCATCAGCTCCATCGACATGCAGTCGACGAGGGAGTACTCCTTGTCGAGTCGGCGGGAGTAGAGACTGAGCCCGGCGATGAACAACGAACGGCTCCCGGGCACCACTTCGATTCTCAAGACGAGATCACGCACCGAATTCGCCGCATGGACGCGGGCTTGAAGTCCCTCTGCCGAAAAATAGGCCAGCATCTCCGTGAGAACTGCATCGTGTGTGATGAGATGCGATTCTCCGTAGCGCGCGTCGAGGCGTAGGGCGCGTGAATGATGCGTATCGGTCGGATCGAACCGCGCGATGAAATACCAAGCGTCAGCGAAGTATCGACTCATTACTTCGCGACGCGGCGCTTGAGACCATAAACAACTTCATCGATGTGATCCGAATCGATGCCTCGTTCATGCATCCGCTTCAAATCCTCTTCAGGGATCTGGCTGCCCTGTTCTTCCAGCATCTTTCCCACTTCGCCCATCGTCATGTACCGCTTCTCCCCGACGAACTCCCTCACCCGCTTGGCGATCCCTTCCGCGTGCAGGTCGTACTGCGCGCGGAGAACGTCCTGCGTGCCGTGGTGGACGTACTCGTCGGGGATGCCGATGCGGTGGAAGTGGACGTCGCGGATGCCGAGGGCTTCGCAGCGTTCCATGACCGCGGCGCCGAAGCCGCCGGCCAAGGAGCCTTCCTCGACGGTAATGACCGACGAATAAGGCTGACAATATTTCGCGATCAATTCGTCATCCAAAGGTTTGATGAAACGCGCATTGATTACCGTGACGTTAATGTTGTCCTTGGCGAGGAGCTCGGCCGCTTCCATCGACGGCCACACTTCGTTGCCGATGGCGATGATCGTCGCGTCCGTTCCCTCGCGCAGCACTTCGCCTTTGCCGACCGGCAGCGCGTGCAGCTCGGCGTCGAGCGCGACGCCGACGCCGTTGCCGCGCGGGTAGCGCAGCGAGGTCGGGTGGCCGGTCTCGAACGCGGTCTTCAGCATGTGCCGCAGCTCGTTCTCGTCCTTCGGCGCCATGCAGACCATGTTCGGGAAGACCCGCAGGTAAGCCATGTCGTAGATGCCATGATGCGTCGGCCCGTCCGCGCCGGCGATGCCGCCGCGGTCGAGGGCGAAGACGACCGGCAGATCCATGATCGCCACGTCGTGGAAAACCTGATCGAAGGCGCGCTGAAGGAACGTCGAGTAAATCGCCGCGACCGGTTTCATCCCCTGCGTGGCCATGCCGCCGCAGAACGTGATCGCATGCTCTTCGGCGATGCCGACGTCGAACATGCGGCCCGGCAGCGCTTTCGCGAACTTGTCGAGACCCGTGCCGTCGGGCATCGCCGCGGTGATGGCGACGATCTTCGGATCCTGCTTCGCCAGCTCGATCAGCGCGTCGGCAAAGACGGCGGTGTAGGTCGGCGGAGGCGTGGGCTTGTCGGACTTTTTCACCTTCGCCAGTCCCGACGTCGAACGGGCGTGACGCCGTGCGACCAGATCGGCTTGTTCTCCGCCGGCTTGTAGCCTTTCCCTTTCTTCGTGATGACGTGAATGAAGGAGCGGGCCGTCGTAGTCTTTGTTTTCTTCGAAGAGCTTGATGAGCAGATCGAGATCGTGGCCGTCGTACGGTCCGAGGTACTTGAAGCCGAGCTCCTCGAAGAGCGTGCCCGGCACGACCATGTTCTTGAGCACCTGCTCCATGTCGTGCGCGAGGCCGTGGAGCTTTCCGCCGATGAGCGGAACGCGGTCCATCACACCTTTGGCGAGATCCTTGGCCTGGTTGTAGCGCTGGCCTTTGATGATCTGGTTGAGATAGCCCGACATCGCGCCGACATTCGTCGAGATCGACATGTCGTTGTCGTTCAGCACGATCATCAGCTTGCGCTTGAGGTGGCCGGCTTGATTCAGCCCTTCGAGCGCGAGACCGCCGGAAAGCGCGCCGTCGCCGATGATCGCGACCACGCGGTAATCCTCTTTGCGGAAGTCGCGCGCGACGGCGATGCCGAGCGCGGCGGAGATCGACGTGGAAGCGTGGCCGGCGTTGAAGACGTCGTACTCCGACTCCTCGCGCTTGCAGAAGCCGGAGATGCCGTTGTGCTGGCGGATGGTCGGGAACGTTTCGCGGCGGCCGGTGATCAGTTTGTGCGGATAGGTCTGATGGCCGGTGTCGAAGACGATCTGATCGCGCGGCGTGTCGAAGACGTAGTGCAGCGCCAGCGTCAGCTCGACGATGCCGAGGTTGCCGCCGAAGTGGCCGCCGATCCTCGACACGACGTCGATGATCGTGTCGCGGATTTCCTGCGCGACCTGGGGAAGCTGTTTGCGATCGAGCTTGCGGAGGTCGCGCGGCGTGTCGATCGAATCGAGAAGTCGAGGCATGTTGTCCTGGGGCCCTTTCGAGACTGATCGGCGCTCGCAGATGAAACGCGCGATGGCGGCGAGATAGTTCACAGGACCGCGCATGGTATCAGCGTTTTCCAGTGCTCCTGCTCCAGCAGCGGCGCACTTCCGCGCGTGCCGCTTTCGACGCCGAGAAGCGCCGGATATGTCAGTTTTCCCTGCGCGATGTCCTTCCCGGCGGTCTTGCCGAGCGTCGCGGCGATCTCTTCGATGTCGAGCAGATCGTCGACGATCTGGAACGCAAGCCCGAGGGCGTCCCGTAACGCCGCAAGGCCCCCAACTGTTCCTCGGAGGCTCCGGCCAGCAGTCCGCCGAGCACCACCGAGGCCGTGAAGAGCTTCCCGGTCTTGTTGCGATGGATGAAGTGCAGCTCCCGCAAAAGAGCCTCGCGATCGACGTTTTTCTCATTGGGGCCTTCGTGCGAACGCTCGGCGACGATGTCCGCCACTTGCCCGCCGATCATCCCCGTCGAGTCGACCGCCACCGCCACTTCTGCGATCGCGCGAAGCTGCCGTTCCGACGCGAGTCCCGCCACCGGTTTCGCCAGCCACGAGAATGCCTCGGTGAGCAGCGCGTCGCCCGCGAGCACTCCCATCGCTTCGCCGAAGACGACGTGGGTCGTCTTGCGCCCGCGGCGCAGATCGTCGTTGTCGAGTGCCGGCAGATCGTCGTGCACGAGCGAGTAGGTGTGAATGAGCTCGAGCGCGCAGATGTGCTTCAGGATCGGCTCGACGTCCGCACCGAGCGTTTCCGCCGCGACCATCGCCAAAATCGGCCGGAGTCGCTTCCCGCCGCCGAGGACGGCGTACCGCATCGCCTCGTGAATGATCGGTGGTGCCGTGTCCGCCGGAGGAAGATTAGCGTCCAGTGTCCGGTCGACGAGCTTTCGACGCGCCTGCAGATAGTCGTTGAGGTTCATGAACTACTCGACGACGTCTTCACTCTCTTCGAGCCCTTCCTCTTCGAAGGGCTCCGTCACCGGCTGCCCCTTCGCGTTGGCGAGGATCAGCTCGATCTTCTTCTCCACCTCTTCGAGCCGCTGATGGCAGAAGCGCGAGAGCTTGATCCCCTCCTCGAAAAGCTGCAGCGACTCGTCGAGCGGAATCTCTTCCCCCTCCAGCCGCTGCACGATCTTTTCGAGCTGCTGGAAGGCCTTTTCAAACTCATTGGAACGCCGGGCGGCCATGCGAGGCGCGTTATAGCACCTTCGGTGGATGATGGTTGTCAGTTGTCAGTTGTCGCGCGCCGACCGCCGGTGGCAAGCGAACGCGACGCGAGGCATCCCGGACAACCGACAACTGACAACCGACAACCAATTCTCACTCGTTCTCAACCTCCGGCCACAGACTCTCCACTCCGAGGGTGCGCGAGTCGACCGTCGCCGAGATCCGGCCCTTCTTCAACTGCACTTCGATCGGCTCGCCGACGCCGACCTGCGACGAATCGAGGATCGGTTTGCGGCCGCGGCGCGTGCGGGAGAACGCAATCGCGTAGCCACGCGACAACACCGACAGCGGCGAGACCGCCTGCAGCGTGGACACGACCCCGCGGAGGCGATTGCGCTCGCGCTCGATGCGCACCGGATATTGCGCGAGCGGCTCGTCGCAAGCGATGAGACGGCGACGCAGGATTTTTGCCCGCGCGTCGAGCAGGCGATAGAGCATCAGCCGGCGCCGCTCCAGCTTCTCGCGCGCCGAGGTCACGCGGCGTACGACGAGCCCGAGGCGATCGGAGGAAGAGAGATGGCGCAGCTCGTGACGATACGTGCGTACGCGCGTCTCGATCACGTGACGCACGCGGCGGGTCATCGCATCGAGCTGCGCGGTGAGCTCGCTCTTCGCGCGGATCACGATCTCCGCCGCCGCGGACGGCGTCGGCGCGCGCAGATCGGCGACGAAATCGCAGATCGTGAAATCGGTCTCGTGCCCGACGCCGGAGATCGTCGGCATCGAGCAGTCGGCAACGGCACGCGCCACGATCTCCTCGTTGAATGCCCAGAGATCCTCGAGCGATCCTCCGCCGCGGCAGATCAGCACGACGTCGTGCAACTTCCAGCGCGACAGATTGCGGATCGCCGCCGCGATCTCGCGCCCCGCCGTCGCCCCCTGCACGCGCACCGGATAGATCTGCAGCGCCAATCCATCGTGCCGGCGCCCCAAGACGTGAAGAATGTCGCGGATCGCCGCGCCGCTGGGACTGGTCACGATCGCGATGCGCTGCGGCAGCATCGGAATCGCCTTCTTTCGCGCCGCATCGAACAACCCTTCCGCGGCGAGCTGCTTCTTCAGCTGCTCGAACGCCAGCTGCAACGCCCCCAGCCCCGCCGGCTCCGCGCTCATCGCATTGAGCTGGAACTCCCCCTTCTGCTCGTAGATCGTGAGCCGCCCGCGCACGATCAACTGCAGCCCGTTCTCGATCCGAAAGCGAAGAAACCGCCCCTGCGTCGCAAACAACACCACGCGAATCTGCGCCCGTGCATCCTTGAGCGTGAAGTAGCAATGCCCCGCCGACGAGCGCATGAAGTTCGTGACCTCGCCTTCGACGGAGATGTCGTTGTAGCGATAGAGATCGAGATTGACCTGGCGGATCAGTTCCGAAACGGACAGAGGGCGGGGTTCGGTCACGATGCGCATCATGACGCGAGCGATCCTCGGTTGTCAGTTGTCGGTTGTCGGTTGTCGGTGATCTCTCGGTTGTCCCGTTAACTTGACGTACCTCGCCGACAACTGACAACCGAGAACCGACAACCGCGGCTGGCCCGCCGCAGCCGCGCTTGCTTCCTCAAAATAACCCGGCACTCTTATTGCGTTCCAGCTGAGCTGACGGCCACGTCGTGTGGCCCGCAGAAACGAACACCTGAGGAGCGATGAACATGTTCAACACGATGAGGCAAAACACCTTGGCCGCGGCGGGATTCGCGGCGCTTCTGCTGGTCGGCGCATGCGCGTCGAACCGCACTGCAACCGACACCACAGACTCCAGCGACACCATCCAGAACGTCACGCAGAGCACGAGCGTGACTCCGGCCCCGGGCCCGGCACTCGTCGACAACGACGGCAACGTCTACTCGAGCAGCGCCGCCGGCGGCGTCGGCAACTCCTCGAGCGTCGGCACCAACACCAACGTCAACCTCGTCCCGCAGAAGAGCACCGTCAGCGTCACCGAGACGACCGGCGAGCCCACAGGTGTCACCGTCACGGAAGTGACCAACGCGCCGCTGACCTCCTCGACCACCGAACCGACTGTCACGACGACCACGCAAACCACGACCGTGACCACAGCGCCGATGACGTCTTCGACGCAGGAAACGACGACCGAAACTCCGACGCGCACGCGTCTGCGCAAGGATTAACTGGCACTCGTGCTCTGACGAACGGCGGGCGGAAGCCCGCCGTTTTGCGTTTCATCGTCTCTCAACGTTGCTAAACTCTCCAACCGGTAGAGTTAGGCGTCACGACAGTCTCTTCGTATGCATAGACGACTGTCGGCAGCCGAGAATTGTTCTTGCCAGTAGCGCGAGACGGTTACACTTCGTGACGAGGAGACGGCCAATGAGCGATGAACTCGAAAGGCTTCTTGAAGCTGCCAAGTACCGCCCTCTGACATCCTCAGAGCAGGAAGAACAGCGTCGCAGCTTCGCGTACGGGAACGCGAACATCGAAAATGCCAGCGTAACTCGCGAGACTGTGGACCAACAAGCAGAGGAGCTCAAAGAGAATCGGTAATGACCGACCGACATAGCAAGGCCGACGAGCCGTCAATTGTCGTCGATCCTGCCGAACGGGCAAAGCTCGAGGCGCGAAATGCGCTCGAGCAGTTTGACGCTGTCATCAGTCTCGTTGAACAATTCACCGCTCCTGAGCATCCGCCATTTCGTCTGCGCGCTTCGACAATTCTTCAACTGCAAAGGCTCGCGCTAAAGGGGCTCAGCGCTTACGCTGGAGTATTTCGTCCCGCTGGAGTCGACATCGGTGGCAGCCAACACAAACCGACCGAAGCTCATCTCGTTCCCTCCCGAGTGGAGGAGCTGTGCGACTACATCACTGATAACTGGACCAAGCCGCCAATTCACCTTACAGCTTATGCACTGTGGCGACTAAACTGGATTCATCCATTCACTGATGGCAACGGTCGAACTGCTCGCGCCGTCGCCTATCTTGTGCTGTGTATCCGCCTTGGCTATAGATTACCCGGTACGAAGACAATTCCTGAGCTTATCGCGGTAGATAAGGACCCATATTACGCAGCGCTCGAATCGGCGGACGCCGGCGATCTGACTGTCCTTGAGAGACTGCTTGCGGCGTTGCTTGCAAAGCAGCTGTATGACATTCATCGCGTCGCGACTGAAGGCGACGGCGATGACTCTCACGACCACACGTTCCACTAGCCCGACACTAGCCCGGCAGCTTGCACCGACTGAGAACGCGATCTACTGCTCCGTCAACGGCCCGTCCGCCCGCCCTTCGATGAACTGCCGCACGAACGGATTCTGCGAGGCCTGGAAGTCGTCGGGCGTTCCTTCTTCGATGATGCGGCCGTCGTAGAGCATGGCCACGCGGTCGGCGATTTTGAAGGCGACGTTCATGTCGTGGGTGATCGTCACTGTGGTCGTGCCGAGTTTTTCGTCCATCTCCACGAATGAGCTCGGCGACGACGTCGCTGATCACGGGGTCGAGGCCGGTGGTGGGCTCGTCGAAGAGGAGGATCTCGGGTTTGAGGGAGATGGCGCGGGCGAAGCCGACGCGGCGGCGCTGGCCGCCGGAGAGGTCGGAGGGGCGTTTGTTGTCGACGCCATGGAGGTGGACGTCGTCGAGGCACTCCTCCACCCGGGCGCGAATCTCGTCTTCGGTCATCCTGGTGTGGCGCCGCAGCGGGAAGGCGATGTTCTCGAAGACGGACATCGAATCGAATAGCGCCCCTTCCTGAAAAGCCATGCCGAAACGGCGGCGGAAGCGATTGAGCTCGACGTCGTGCATGACGGTGATGTCGTTGCCGTCGATGAGCACGCGTCCGCGGTCGGGCCTCAGGAGGCCGATGATGTGCTTGAGCGTGACGCTCTTGCCGGTGCCCGATCCGCCGACGATGACCAGCGATTCGCCGCGCTCGACGTTGATGGACATGTCGCGCAGGACCTGGCGGTCCGCGCCGAACGATTTCCAGACGTTCTGTAGTTCGATGATGGACATTCGAGTCGTCGGGTCGTCCAGTCGTCGAGCCGTCGAGTCGCTCCTCTCGGAGACTCGAAGACTGGGCGACTCGGCGACTAGAACAAGAGTTTCGTCAAAAAGAAATCACTGAACAAAATGATCAGCGACGCCGATACGACCGCGTACGTCGTCGCGCGGCCGACGCCTTCGGCGCCGCCGGTCGTGTAATAACCGCGCACGCAGCCGGTGAGCGTCAGGATGAAACCGAAGACGGCGCTTTTAATGAGACCGCTCCAGACGTCGCTGAGCTGCAGAAATTGAAATGTGTTCTGTTTGTAGACCACGGGATTCGTCTTCAGCAATTTCACGGCGACGAGATAACCGCCGTAGATGCCGAGGGCGTCGCCGAGGACGGCCAGGAAGGGGAGCATGACCAGGCCGGCGATGACGCGGGGGACGAAGAGGTACTGAATCGGCTCCGTCGCCAGCGACTTAAGCGCGTCGATCTGCTCGGTGACGCGCATCGTGCCGATCTCCGCGGCCATCGACGATCCGACGCGTCCCGTGACCATCAGCCCGACCAGCACCGGCGAGAGCTCGCGCAGCATCGCCAGGGCGACGACGCTGGCCACGAACTGTTCGGCGTGCACACGCTGAAATCCGGAGAAGGTCTGCAGCGCCAGGACCATGCCGGTGAACATCGTCGTGAGGAAGACGACCGGGATCGAGTCGACGCCGACGCGCACCATCTGCCGGAACCATTCGCCGACGTCATACGGCGGGCGGAAGGCCCACGTGATCGTGCGCCACATCGCATCGAACCAGAGCCCGGTCTGTTCGAAGAGGCGGATGAAGGTCCTGCCGATGCGGTCGAGGATCGTAGTCATTCGTCGTCGGCATTCCGATAGACGCGCGGGACACGCGCGCTGATGGCGCAGAACACCTCGTACGAGATCGTATCAAGTTTCTCCGCCAGCTCTTCGACCGGCATGCCCTCGCCGAGGAGAACGACCTCGTCGCCGAGGGTCGCGTCATCGATGTCGGTGACGTCGATCGTGACCAGATCCATCGACACGCGGCCGACGACCGGCGCGCGCCGGCCGCGCACGAGCACCTCGCCGCGATTCGAAAAGCGGCGGCTGTAGCCATCGGCGTATCCAACCGGCAACGTCGCGATGCGGCTGGCGCGCGTGGTGTGGAAGGTTGTGCCGTAGCCGATGGCGTGGCCGGGTGGGAGGTCTTTGAGACGCACGATCTCGGTGCGCCAGCGAAGGATGGGCTGCAACTGGATAGGGACCGCCGGCGTCCTCGCCGGCTGGGCGAGCGGCGTCTCGCCGCTCGCGGGCGGGCGCCGAGACGGCGCCGCCCCAGCCGCCGAGACGGCGGCGGTCCACCATAACGCGTCCAGTGGTTCCGCGCCATACAACGCAATCCCCACCCGCACGAAATCGCCCGGCGTGATTCCCCGCACCGTCGCCGCGCTGTTGGCGACGTGATGGCGCGGCGCTTCGACTCCCGCTTGGCGCAGGGTCTCGACGAGCGTGTCGAAGCGCGCGATCTGAGCCGTCGTGAACGGATCGTCGGGATCGCTGGCGTTGGCGAGATGCGTGTAGATCGCGTCGACGCGCAGGCGCGGAGCGGAGCGCAGCAGCTCGACCACGCGCGGCAGTTCGGTCTCGACGCTGCCCATGCGGCCCATCCCCGAATCGAGCTTGAGATGAATGGCCACGTCGCGATCCTTCGCGGCGTTCGCGACCAGCTCGAGCTCCTCGGGGCCCGGAACACCGAGGGTGATGTCGTGGTCGAGCGCGATGCGGACCTGCGCTTCGGTCACCGGCCCGAGGACGAGAAGCGGCAACGTGATGCCGGCGTTGCGTAGCTCCATCGCTTCCTCGAGCAGCGCCACGGCGACCATCGCCACCTGCTCGCGCTTCAAACGCCGCGCGAGCGCGACCGCGCCGTGGCCATAGGCGTTGGCCTTGAGCACGGCGATCAGCCTCACGTCGCGCGGCAGCGAAGCAACGATCGACGCGACGTTGCGATCGAACGCGGCGAGGTTGACCTCGACAAACGTCGGTCGATGATCACGAGCTGAAGACATGGAGGTTCTGTCCATTTATCGGCCTCGATCGCTCCGATGCAAGAAACAGGATCGTTTCCGCGACTTCCTCCGCGGTCATCGACGCCGGCGCGCCACCGCTCGCCTCGGCCCACATCTCGGTGTCGACAGATCCCGGGCTGACCGCGTTCACGCGCACCGCATGCTCTTTCAACTCGACGGCCAGCGCCTCGGTCATTGAGAGCACCGCGCCCTTGCTCGCGCAGTACGAGACCCAACCCGGGAACTTCTCCGGACCGATGATGCCGGAGATCGAGGAGACGTTCACGATGGCGCCGCTCCGCCGCTCGATCATCGACGGCAACGCACGACGGCAGGCGAGGTAGATCCCTTCGACATTCACGGCGAACATGCGCCGCCACTGCTCGAGCGTCGTGTCGACGAGCGGTGCGATGTCGATCATGCCGGCGTTGTTGACCAGGATGTCGCAGTGGCCGAATTGTGATTCCGTCGCCGCGAAGAGACGCTCGATGTCCGCGAGTTGCGCGACGTCGCCTTCGACGGCGAGCATCCGCGCACCGAACGGCGCGGCGATGTGCGCCAGCCTGGCGCCCGATCGCGCGAAGATCGCCACGCGCGCGCCTCGCTCGGCCAGCATCTCCGCGGTGCGCGCGTCCGATGCCGGCCGAGGCGCCGGTGACGATCGCGACGTTTCCATCGAATTCACTCATAATCGGGAGGCTACCCCAATCGTCTGAGAATTGAGGAGATCGATATGCCCCAGAACGTCAACGACGTCCTTCAACTGCTGCTGCGCTGGGCCCACGTGGTCGCAGGCATCCTGTGGATCGGCCACCTCTACTTCTTCAACTTCGTCAACGCCCACTTCGCCAAAGCCCTCGACGGGCCCACCAAGAAGATCACCGTTCCCGAGCTGATGCCGCGGGCGCTGTTCTGGTTCCGCTGGGGCGCCGCCTGGACCTGGCTGACCGGCATCCTCCTCGGCGGTCTGGTCTATTACCACTCGAAGATCGTCTTCGAAGACCCGACCAACCCGAGCAACAACGCCTGGCTCTGGCTGGCGATCGTGCTGGTGATCCTCGCCGTCGGATTCGTGATCTACAACCTGGTCATGAAGTCGGTGAAGAACGTGATCGTGGCCAACACGATCGTGCTGATCCTCTACGCCGCGGTCTATCTCTTCCTCGAGTACTGCGGACACTTCGGCGGACGCTCGCTCTACATCCACGCCGGTCTGATCTTCGGCACGATGATGGCGCTCAACGTCTGGATGGTGATCTGGCCGTACCAGAAGAAGATCATCGCCGCGACGAAGGAAGGCACCGCGCCGGACGCCGCGCTCGTCGCGCAGGCCGGCCTCCGCTCCCGCCACAACACGTTCATGTCCGTACCGCTGATCTTCATGATGATCAGCAATCACTACCCGACGATGTACGGCCAGCAGTACCGCGATCTCTGCCTCCTCGGCGTGATCGTGGTCGGCTTCGGATTCACGCGCTGGATGTACGCGAAGTCGGCGAAAGTGACCGGAATGTAGTCGCGGTTCTCGGTTGTCAGTTGTCGGTTGTCTGCGATGTTGCGCGGACTCCCGGATAACTGACAACCGACAACTGACATCCCTTTTTCATGCGTCTTCTCCAGATCGACGCGTTCACTTCCGAGCCGTTCCAAGGCAATCCGGCGGCGGTCTGTCTGCTCGATCGCGAGCGCGAGGATGCGTGGATGCAGAACGTGGCCGTGGAGATGAATCTCTCCGAGACGGCGTTTCTGCTTCCGCGTGAGGACGGCTACTCGCTGCGCTGGTTCACGCCGGCCGTCGAGGTCGCGCTGTGCGGACATGCGACGCTGGCCAGCGCGCACGCGCTCTGGGAAGAGCGGCTGCTCGCGGCGGATGCGCAGGCGCGATTCCATACGAGAAGCGGGCTGCTGACCGCCGATCGGCGCGGCGCGTTGATCGAGCTCGATTTTCCTGCGACGCGCGAGGAGCGCTCGGATGCGCCGGCCGATCTTCTCGAATCGCTCGGCGTTGCGGATGCCGGTCTACGTCGGACGCAACAAGTTCGACTATCTCGTCGAGGTTTCGTCCGAGGAGGTCTTGCGCTCGCTCGTGCCCGACCATGCGCGGTTGCGCACGATTCCGGTCCGCGGCGTGATCGTCACGAGCCGATCGTCGAACGCGGACTTCGATTTCGTCTCGCGCTTCTTCGCGCCCGGCTCGGGCGTCGATGAGGATCCGGTCACCGGCTCGGCGCACTGCTGCCTCACGCCGTACTGGTCGTCGCGGCTCGGCAAGAGCGAGATGGTCGCATTCCAGGCATCGCGCCGCGGCGGCGTCGTGCGCGTGCGGCTCGATGGCGATCGCGTGAAGCTCGGCGGCCAGGCGGTCACCGTGCTGCGCGGCGAGCTCGCGGTCTGATGCTTCAAATCGAGATCGCAACGGACATGGACCTCGTCCGCGAACTGTTCGCGGAGTACGGCCGCTCCACCGGCGTCGATCTCGGCTTCCAGGACTTCGATCGCGAGCTGGCCACGCTGCCCGGCGACTACGATCCCATCCTGCTCGCGCGGTGGAACGGCGAAGCCGCCGCCTGCGCCGCGCTGCACGCGATCGACGCTGGCATCTGCGAGATGAAGCGCCTCTACGTCCGCCCCGCGTTTCGCGGACACGCCATCGGACGCACGCTCGCCGAGCACCTCATCGAAATCGCGCGCGAACGCCGCTTCACCGCGATGCGCCTCGACACGCTCCCCGCGATGCAGGACGCCATGCGCCTCTACGAATCGCTCGGCTTCCGCGATATCGAAGCGTACCGGTTCAATCCGATCGCGGGGTCGAGGTACATGGAGCTCCGGCTCCTCCGTGAACCCTGAGCGCAGCGAAGTGCGGTTCTGTGGGGTTGCTGGCCGCCCTCGGCCGGCAGCAGAACGAGGCACGGTCCTTTATCGCTCACCTGTGGCGCGCGAACCGGCAGGCCGAGGGCGGCCGCCGCTACACAGAAGCGCACTCGCTACGCTTGCCTCTGCCGCACTCCAAAGAGATAAAGTGTCCCTCCGATGAACATCCGCGAGATGCTCGAACAGATCGAGCAGGACACGCTCGTTGCGCGCGCAGCGAAGAGCTCCGACACGCGAGGACGCGATCAGGTTGAGCCCGAGGACGACATCCGTCCTTCTTATCAGCGCGATCGCGATCGCATCATCCACAGCAAGTCGTTTCGCCGCCTCAAGCACAAGACACAGGTCTTTCTCGCGCCGGAAGGCGATCACTATCGGACGCGCCTCACGCACGTACTGGAAGTCACACAGATCGCGCGCACGATCGCCAAGTCGCTGCGCCTCAATGAAGTGCTCACCGAGGCCATCGGCCTCGGACACGATCTCGGTCACTCGGCGTTTGGTCACGCCGGCGAAGCAGCGCTCAATAAGCTCGTGCGCGGCGGATTCGATCACTATCGCCAATCGGTACGCGTCGTCGAAAAGCTCGAGAACGACGGCCGCGGCCTCAATCTCACTGTCGAAGTGCGCGACGGAATTCTCAAGCACTCCAAGGGCGAGAAAGGTGAGCTGCTGCGAAAACGGCCGAAAGCGCGGGCATTGACGCTCGAAGGCGACATCGTGCGCATCTCCGACATCATCGCCTACGTCAATCACGACATCGACGACGGGATGCGTGCCGGGATCATCCGCGAAAACGATATCCCCAAAGACATCCGCGCGACCCTCGGCCGCAAAGGTTCAATGCGCATCGATCGCATGGTGCGCGACGTCATCGACTCGACGCTGGCCTGCGATTACGAGGCGATCGCAATGTCCGCCGAAGTCGAGCAGGCCCTCGAGGCGCTGCGCAAATACATGTTCGAGAACATGTATCTGACGCCCACAGTGCGCACGGAATTCGAGAAAGCGCAGAAGATCCTGATCGCGCTCTTCGAATACGTCGTCGCACACCCCGAGGAGTATCTCGACACGTCGAGTGAAGAGCCGGTCGAGCGCCTGGCCATCGACTTTATCGCGGGGATGACCGATCGCTATGCGCTCAATTTATTCGCGCAACTCTTTTTGCCGAAGCCTTGGGTCGCGTAAGACCATTGCGCTACTTTCGCGCTCGCTTCGCCGGAGGGCGGGCTTATAGCCCGCCGATTTTGCGTGCGTTGGGACGGACCCGCCGTCCAAAAGAATCGGCGGGCTATAAGCCCACCCTCCTGGGGTGCAATTCGCGTAGACCCGCAAGCAACCCAGCAACCAATGTCTATCGTTTCTTGGCGCGTTTCGGCAGGTTCATCAGATCGCGCAGATCCTTGCCCGCTTTGAAGCGGACGTTTTTCGAGGCGGGGATGGCGATCTTTTCCTTTGTGCGAGGATTGAGGCCGACGCGGGCTTTCCGGTGACTCACGGTAAAGCTGCCCAGCCCTGGGATGGCGCAGCGATCGCCGTTCTGGCAGGCCGCGGAGATGTAGCCAATGAACGCGTCGAACGCCAACGCCGCCTCTTTTTTTGAAATGCCCGCCTGCTCGGACATTGCGTTGATTACATCAGCCTTCCCAGCCATGACAGCCCTCCTCGGCTCGTCGCCGCGCCTGCTCAATTGTACGGATCGTTCGACAATCTAGGTAAGCGCCCGGGGAAAGTCAACGCAACGCGTAATGATTTTACGGGCGAGGCGCGTCCGAGCTCGCGTTCAGTACAAAGGCTGTGAAACCATCCGCGCCCGACTCCGGCGTCAAGCGCAACACTCCATCACTCACCCACTGTCGCGCGTCTTCGGGCACGAACGGCGTGATGTCCAGTCGCTCATAGCCATCGACGATGGCGTCGTTCTCCTCAGGCTCGAGCGAACAGGTGGAGTAGACGACGTACTTTGATGCCATCGTCATCGCGTGAGCGAGCAGATCGCGCTGGAGCGTCGCGAACGCGGCGAAATCCTTTTCGCGCAGTCGCCACTTGAGCTCCGGACTCTTGCGGATCGTGCCCGTCGCACTGCAAGGCGCATCGAGCAGCACGACCTCGAAGCGTCGCGCGAAGGCCGGATGTTTTCCGTCGCTGACGACGATTCGTGGATGCCGGCCGAGGAGCGGGCGCAGACGCGGCAGCGAAATGTCGTTGGCCACGACGCGCCCTCCGTCATGCGTCATGTAGATCGTCTTGCCGCCGGGCGCGGCGGCGAGATCGAGGATGTCGTTTCCGCAGGCGCGTGCGATGGCGGCAATGACGGCGCTGCCTTCATCCATCGCGTAGAAATCGTCGCGGGTCAGCGCGGCGCTCGAGCCGTGCAGCTTCCAGAGTCCCGGTACGAGCTCCGAGCGCAACGCTTCCGGCGGCTCTTCGCCGTGCAACGACAACACGTCCGGATACGACAACTCCTGATTCGCTTCCGCGATCTTTGCCGTTCGCTCGGCGCCGTAGACCTTGCTCCAGCGATCGAGCAGCCATTGCGGATGCGCCGTTCGCGTCGCCAGATCGGCTGGCTCCGGCGCCTTTCCTTCGGCCGCGCGGCGAAGCACGGCGTTCACGAATCCACGCGCGCGCTTCGGCGCGAGGTCGACGGTCTCCGACACCGCGGCGTACTTGGCGACGTCCATGAACAGCAACTGATAGAGACCGAGGCGCAGCACTTCGATCACCGGTTCATCGAGCTTCTTCACCGCGCGCTTCGCCAGCGCTTCGATCACGAAGTCGAGGCGCGAGCGCCAGCGCAGCACGCCGAGGACGACCGTGCGCACGAAGCCGGTCTCGCCGATGAGCACGAGCGATGCGTACAGACCTTCGCCTTCGATGCGATGGAGGAGTTGCAGCGCGCGTTCGCGATCGGTCATGAAATTCAGCTCGACGCCGTTCGTCCGACGGACCATCCGAGCCCTCGCGCGACTGCGCCGGCGGACGTGCGCGGCTTTCCCGGGCGCTGCATTTCGAGAATGCGAATCGCGCCTTCGCCACAGGCGATGACGACGTCATCGCCGAGCTCGAGCACTTCGCCCGCTGCGCCGGAGCCGCTCGCCGGACGCAGATCGGTCAACTTGATCGTCTCGTCGCCATGGCGCACGAAGAGTCCGGGCCATGGATCGAACGCGCGGAATCGGTTGTAGATCGCCGACGCCGCATCGATCCAATGCACCTCGCCCTCGCTCTTCTCGATCTTCGGCGCGAGCGTGGCCTTGTCGTGATCCTGCGGCGTCGCGATCGCGTTCGGCAGATCGCGCAACACCGGCAGCAGCGCTTCCGCGCCGAGGATGGAGAGCCGCTGCGCGAGCGATGGCGTGCGCTCGTCGGGGCCGATCTCGGTGGTCGTGATGGCGAGCATCGCTCCGTGATCGAGCTCCTCATCGACGCGCATGATCGTCGCACCGGTCACGCGATCGCCGGCCTCGATCGCGCGCTGAATCGGCGCCGCGCCGCGCCAGCGCGGAAGGATCGACGCGTGCACGTTGAGAAAGCCATGCTTCGGAATCTCGAGCAGCGTCGCCGGCAGAATACGGCCATACGCGATGACGACCGCGGCGTCGGGTTCGCGGCTGCGAATCTCGTCGAGAAACTCCGGCGTGCGAATCTTCGGCGGCTGCAAAAGCGGCAACCCCAGCTCGCGCGCCCGCACCGCGACGGCCGGCGCGTGCATCTTCATCCCCCGCCCCGCCGGCCGGTCCGGCTGCGCCACGACGAGCGCGACCTCATGCTCGCGCGCGATCGCATCGAGCGTAGGAACCGCAAAGTCGGGAGTGCCGAAGAAGACGAGGCGCACGGAGGTGCATTCTAGTTCGCGGAGGCTACAGAATCGGTTTCACGCGGAGACGCGGAGAACGCGGAGAGAAAGTTCGATTGCCGGCTTTTCTCCGCCTCTCTTGCGTCTCCGCGTGAAATCTTTGGTTGCGGCCATCCCCGCTTACAATCTTCGCTCGCATGAAGAACACAATCCCGTTCTCCGCACGTGCCGTCGCTTTGTTCATGCTCTTCGCGGCGTTGCCCGCGGGAGCGCAGATCGCCGAGGGGGATCGGCAGTATGCGATCCGCGCGGAGGGGGCGCAGGGTGCGCACGCGCGGACCGAGACGATCGACGCGGCGATCGCGGCGTATCAGCGCGCGGTGACGGCGAGTCCGAACGACGTCGAAGCCCACGCGCGATTGTTGCGCGCGTACCGCTTCAAAGGCGCTTACGTGGCGACGACGAACGACGCCAAGAAGCAGGTCTACGGCATCGCCAAGGGCGCGGGTGAGAAGGCGCTGGAGCTCGTGAACCGCTTGCTCGGCGCGAAGGGCGTGAAGGCGGATGCGCCGGAGAAGACCGTCGCCGATGCGGCGCGCACGATTCCCGGCGCCGGCGAAGTGTTTCTCTGGGACGCCGTGAACTGGGGCGAATGGGCGCTGGCGTACGGCAAGCTCGCCGCGGCGCGGCAGGGAGCCGCGGATCGCATCCGCCGCGATGCGACGATCGCGCTGCTGATCGATCCACGCATCGAAGGCGGCTCGCCGGCCCGTGTCCTCGGGCGCCTTCACGATCAGACGCCGCGGATCCCGTTCCTCACCGGCTGGGCGTCGTCGAAGGAGGCGGTGCGTTTTCTCAACGAATCGCTGAAGATCGATCCCGCCAACAAGCTCACCCTCGTCTTCCTCGCCGAGGCGATGGTGTCGAACGATTCCTCCTCGCGGCCGAAAGCGTTGGATCTCCTGCGCAAAGCGGTCACCACGCCGAACAATCCACTTCTCCTCATCGAAGACATTGCCGCCGCGGAAGATGCGAAGGCGCTTCTCAAGAAGTGGGGAGGGTAGAGATTGGTTCTCGGTTGTCAGCTGTCGGTTGTCCGGGAATCGCAGACAACTGAGAACCGACAACCGACAACTCCGTCGTCATTGCTCCGTCGGGATCGCCGCGATGTACTCCGAGTCGCCATTCGCGCCGACGACGGTCGCGAATCCGACTCCGGTGCCGGCGACGACGGTGATGCGCAGGGTCATCGTTTCGTCGAGCTTTACGCCGAGTGCGCCTTCGAGATCGTTGACGAGCCAGACCTGATCCTCGGGGACTCCTGATTCGACGCTGCGTCCGACGGCCTGTCCCGTGCGCGTGCGCGCGGAGATGCGGAACGTCGCCGGGATCGTTCCGATGTTGACGACGCCGGCGTTCACGCGGCGCCAGGCGTCGGGGGGTGGAGCGGGGATGCCGACGATCGCCAGCTCGGCGCTTTCCGTCGCCGAGGTCGCGGAGTCGCGCTTCGCCAGCGGCTGCTCGATCGACGCGCGGCCGGCGTGCGCGACGTCGGACGTCTTCACGACCGCGACCGGCGCGCGCCCCTCGCGATGCTCGACCCAGAGAGAGCCGACGCCGCCGGTGCCGAAGAGAATGCGCACGACGTCCGGCCAGCGGATCGTTTGCCGCGGCGCGAGCGTGAAGCGGCGATCGATGCCGCCGTCGCCGGTCACGAAGCGCAGCGTCACCGGAATCGGATCGCGAAAGGGGTTGTGCATCGTGAGCTCCGACTGCCAGTACGAGCCGCCGATGCCGGGCACACTGCCCACAGCAGGGAAAACCATGCGCGCCATGCCGCCGCTCACGAGCTCTTTCTGCGACGGCAAGCGGAAGAGCGCGAGGTAGCTGGCCATCGGCCGCGGCCTCGCGTCCTTGCGGCGCGTCCAGAGCTCGACGCCGCGGACCGACTTGTAGAAGTGATACGTATCATCGAGATACGCCGACACCGCCTGCGCGCGCAGGTCGTTGGTCACGCCGTCGAATTGATCGAAGAACTCGGGCGAGCGGCGCAGCACGACCTTCGGCTTCGCGCGCTGGAGCGAGCGAATCGTCTCCGCCTGCAGCTCCTTCGGCGAGAAGATCGGCACCTGATAGAAGCGCGTCGGATTCGGCCGGTCGGCGAAGAAGTAGAAGGCCGGCTGATTCGAGAAGTCGAAGATCGGCTCACCGCGCTTCGTCAGCGCGTGCACCGCGGCGGTGACGTCTTTGATCCGCCACTGCACTTCCTCGGCGTGCGCGTTGTGCTCGACGCGCGCGATCCGGTACGGATAGCGGATGAAGTCCTCGAGCCGCGCGTTGACGAGGTCCGGAATCCAGAAGAGGACACCGATCACCGGAAGACTGGCGATGCCGAGGGACACGACGAAGGCGCGCGTACCGGGATCCCCCTCGCGCCAGCGGTCGCGCAGTACGCGCACGGCGATGAGCGCCAGCATCACGATGAGCGGACCGATGAGAAACGCCGAGAAGTACTGATGCTGAAACGACGCGCGGCCGAACGCGGTCCGTTGCGCGATGGTGGCGAAGATCGTGAGGATCAGCAGAGCGTAATCGAGCGTCTCGACGCGACGCCGCAGCCAGCGCTGGATGAAGTAGACCGCGGCGATGGCGATCGTCAGCGGGCTGACGACGAGATGGAACTTCTCCCACAACACGAAGTCGGCGAGCGTGTGTAGGTTGAGATCCTGCCGGAATGTCGAGACGAGATCGGGAAACGGCAGCGACCAGACTGCGTCGATGATCCTCGGGATCACGCCGAACGAAATGACGACGAAGTCGTCGAGCGCATCGTGCAGCGCCAGAAAGATCGCGAACGGAGCCGCACCGATCGCCGTGCCGATGAGAAAGAACGCCGCCGCGACGCCCGGAGCGAGCCCATTCCACGGCGTGCGGCGCGAGACGATCCAGAGCAGCAACGACGCCGCGATCGCGCCGGCGATCGAGTACATGCCGATCTCGTAGCTGTAGAAGAGCACGACGCCGGTGATGACGCCGCTGAAGATCGCGGAGATTCGGCTTCTCCGCCGCAAGGCGTTCCAGAAGAGCGCGACCACCGCGACCTGAAAGACCGTGCGGTTGTTCTCCGCAGTCGTCCACGAGCCCATGGCGACGCAGAGCAGCGCGAGCGGAATCGATTCGAAGACGACGAGACCGAGATACCAGATGGTCACGGCGAGGAACGCACCGAGGATGACGGAGCGCATCACGGCGACCTCCAGCGAGCGCCCGAAGATCGCCATCAGCCAGGCGTCGAGCTGTCCGTCATCGAGCATGCCGTGCAGCACGAAGACGTCGCGAAAGGGGATCTTGCCGCGCAGGTAATCAGACGCCGGCCCGATCGATTCGCCGCGATGAAAGAGATCGACCCACTGCGAGAGCTGCGCGGTGGAGACGTAGCTGAAGAGAAAGATCAACGCCGGGATGATGACCAGCGCGGCGAGCCGCCACGCCGTGGCCGGCGCCGGTGCTTTCCGCAAACGCCATCCGAGCAGTCCGGCGAGAAGGAGCGTCGCGACCATCACGAGTCGCGGCTTCGGCAACGGCGTCCAGGCCGCGGCGAGAAACGGCAGTACGACGATTGGCAGTCCCGCGGTGACGACGCGCGCGAAGACTTCTTCGATCTTCGCGCCGAATGCGAGCTCGGCGATGCGCGCGATGAGAATCGCCGCGCCCCAGAAAATGGCCATGAACATCGCCACGAACACGGTCTCGAGGAAGAGCGTGTTGATGTGCGCGATGCGGCGGCCGGTGACGATGTAGCGGAAGAACAACCACGCGACGCCCTCGGCGAAGATCAACGCATGCCACGGTGCGAGCTCGCGTCGAAACAGCGCGCGGATCCAGCGCCGCCGCCAGAGCTCGAGCGCGCGCGGTCCCGCAAACGCGAGCGCCGCGGGCAGCAGCAGAATCCAGCCGACTTTTCCCGTCGTCAGATAGAAGAGCGGCGAGAAGAACCAGGGCACGAGGAAGAGCAGCGCGCCGCTGAACGTCTCGCGCGCGGCGAAGCGCGTGAGGATGCCCCGAAACCAGATCGTGAGCGCCGGGACGCTGAGAAAGAACAGCGCCGCGCCGAGGTAGTCGCGCAGTTTCGAGTAACGCTCGATGGTGACGAGCCCGATCGCGACGGGCGCCGTCGGCGGCAGATTGCCGAGGAGCAGGGTGATCGAGAGGAACACGCCGCAGGCGAAGCAGAACGCCGCGATCCAGGCAAACGCTGCGACGATGCGCGCGTACAAGTCGGATCGCGGATCGGAGATCGCGGATCGCAGAGAGCTTTCGGTCACTCGGCGGCGAGTGTAGCAGCGGTCTCGACGAGGCCGACGAAGGGCGGGTCGCCGGGCATGCGCCGCAGAATCCACGACCACGGATCCGAACCGAGCGCGAGCAGACGCTCGCGCCAGGAGTAGAGCGCCCGCTCCTCGAACAGATTCGCGCGATGCGACTGCTGGGAGGCCAGAGCGATGCGAAGCATGCGGAGGGCCGGCTGCCAGTCACGCGCCGCAGGCGTAGGGAGCGCAGGCATCCTTGCCTGCCGGTCCGCCGGCATCCTGCCGGCCGCACTCGCGACGGGCCGGCTGGAAGTCGGCGGACCGGCAGACTGGAAGCCTGCGCTCCATCGGCCTGCGCTTCTCAGCGGATCTCCTTCCACGTCCTCGGCGCCTTGCGCGCGCGGCGGCAATGGGCGCGGCATCGCGCGCACGGTCGAGCCCTTCTTACGCGCCGCGAGGAGGACGAAATCGCTCGGTACGCGGCCGCGATCGACGAGCATTCCTTCGATCGCGCAGAGCATCTCGATCAGGCCGCGCTCGCGCGGGACGTCGAAGCGATAGTGCTGGACGATGTCGTAGAGCAGGTGCTGAAGGATCGCGCCACCGAGGTCTTTTTGTTCGAGCACATCGAAGTGCCGCGCGGTGAATGCGAGCAGTTCATCGGAGCGCACGGCCTCGGTTGGATCGTTGGCGATCATCTCCTCGACCGTCGGCCGCGTGGGCACCTCACCCGGACGGATGCACTGCAGCAATGCGTTGATGATGCGCAGCACGTCGTCGCTGTACTGAAAGCGCTTCGGGCCGACGTACTCGTTGACGACGAGCGTCGCGTTCGCGCGCATCGTTCGCTCGATCTGTGCGTAGGCATGCTCGAGGTTCTCGACGTGATGAAGCACGGAGTGTGCGACCACGACGTCGTAAGTATCGCGCGGCAGCTCGTCGCGATTCAGATCGACGACGCCGTACTCGATCTTGGCAATCCCACGCGCCGTCTCCTTCGCCCGCTCCACCGCGTCGGCTGCGAAATCGACGGCGTCGATCTTCGCGACGAAAGGCCACTGCGCGACCGCGCGCTCCAACCACCCTTCGCCGCAGCCGAGGACGAGCACGCGCAGATCATCGCCAACGAAGTAGCGATGCGCCCACGACGACAGCCAGTCGCGCGCCGGATCGCCGGTCGCGCGCTCGTTGAGATACATGAGCACGGCCGTGTTGGCCATCCAGTTCGCGTGCGCGAGGCGGTCGGTGAAGTGGGCGTCGTTCCAGACGGTCATGAGAGATGTCATCCCGAGCGTAGCGAGGGACCTGGGCGGGTGGGCGGCGCGAGGCACGAGTTGCGCGCCCCGCCCACCCAGGTCCCTCGCTACGCTCGGGATGACACGATAAGGGCTCACACGGCCAAGTCACAACGCCGCGATCAACGCATCGTGCAGCGCCTGGATCGTCGACTCCTGCGTTTCGATCTCCGGTTTGTGGCCGTGCTTGCGGAGCGCGGCCGAGGTCGTGGGGCCGATGGAGGCGAGGCGGGCGCCGCGGAGGTCGCTCGTCAGGGCGAAGAAGTTGTCGACGGTCGACGCGCTGGTGAAGGTGATGAAGTCGATCGCATCGGGCAACTCGCCGACGTCACCGGGCGTTGCAACGTTACGGTAGGCGATCGCGAGGTCGACTTCGCCGCCGCGGCGCCGCAGCTCGTCGAGCAATTCGTCGCGTCCGTCTTCCGCGCGCACGACGGCCGTCCGCACGCCTCGCTGATCCTCGGCCAGGAGTGGCAGGAGCTCCGTCGAGATGAATCGTTCCGGCACGACGTCCGGTGCGATGCCGCGCGCACGCAGATCGGCGGCGGTGGCCTGACCGACGGCGGCGATGTTCGTTCCCGCGAGTGCGCGGACGTCTTTTCCTTTCGCGAAGAGGCGCTCGAAGAAAAAGCGCACGCCATTCGTCGAGGTGAAGACGAGCCAGTCGTAATGTTCGTCGATCGCACGATCGAGCGATGCGAAGTCCGCGGGAGCGGCGATCTCGATCGTCGGGAACTGCACGACCTGCGCGCCCGAATCCTCGAGCAGGCGCTTGAGATCGGACGCTTGTTCGCGAGCGCGGGTGACGACGACGCGCTTGCCGAAGAGCGGCTTCGTTTCGAACCAGCCGATCGTGTCGTGAAGTTTCACCACGTCGCCGACGACGATGAGCGCCGGCGTGTCGAGTGTCGTGCCCATCACACACGCTTCGATGTTGCGCAACGTGCCGGCGACGGTCTGCTGATCGAATCGCGTGGCGCGCGAGATGACGGCGCATCCGCGATCGGGAGACATGCCGTGGTGCATGAGCTTGTGGACGATCGTCGGAAGGTTGGCGAAGCCCATCAGGAACACGATCGTGCCATCGAGCTGCGCCAGCGCTTCCCAACGAATGCCCGTCGTGCCGGAGTCGGCTTCGTGACCGGTGACGAGCGTGACGGATGTGGAGTGCGCGCGATGGGTGACCGGGATGCCGGCGTATGCCGGTCCAGCAATCGCGGAGGAGATGCCGGGAACGATCTCGAACGGCACACCGGCCGCGGCGAGGTCCTCCGCTTCTTCGCCGCCGCGCCCGAAGACGAAGGGATCGCCGCCTTTGAGGCGCACGACGATCTTCCCTTTCTTCGCCTCGTCGATCAGCAACTGGTTGATCTGATCCTGCGGCACGGTGTGCTCGCTGGCGCGCTTCCCGACATACACGACCTCGGCCTTGATCATCGCCGCGATGTCGCGCGAGACCAGCGCATCGAGCGCAACGAGATCGGCGCCGGCGATGAGCTCTGCCGCGCGCAGCGTGAGCAAGCGAGCATCGCCCGGACCGGCGCCAACGAGATAGACCTTGCCACTCACAGGCTCACTCCTTGCCGAAGCAACTCTTCATAGATCGAATCGATGTCGTTGCCCGCTACGCGCACGCCTTCGACGAACGCGTGAATCCGGATCGCATCAGTCGCGTGCACTGCGACTGCCGAATAGCAATCGAGCCGCGTTCCGAACTTCTGCAAAAGCCCCCGCTCGAGCAACGCAGCTTGCGCGCTCGGCTCGTGCGTGATCGCGTGCGCGGCGGCGATCGCGGCATCGTTGCTTGCCAGACATTCGATCGCCACGATGCCCTGGCCTGCCGCGGGCACCATCGTGTCGACGTCAAAGTACGACGTGATCTCGCTCGCGCGTCCGAGGCGTGTGAGACCGGCGGCGGCGAGGACGATGCCGGCGTACTTGCCGTCGCGCGCTTTCTGGATGCGCGTGTCGACGTTGCCGCGGATGTCTTCGATCACGAGGTGCGGATGCAGCGCGAGCAGTTGCGCGCGGCGGCGCGGCGCGCTGGTTCCGATCACGGAGCCCGGCGGCATCTCCGCGATCGCGCGTCCTTCGGGCTGAACCCAGGCATCGCGCGGATCGGCGCGCTCGAGAAAGCCGGCCAGCGCGAAGCGATCGGGAATGATCGACGGCACGTCTTTGAGCTGAATGCACGGCCACGTCGATCTCGCCGCGGTCGAGCGCTTCTTCGAGCTCCTTGATGAACAGGCCTTTGCCACCGATCGATGCGAGCGAGACGTCGTGGCGCTTGATCGCCGGTCGTTTTCACGATCACGAGCTCGCTCTCGTGTCCCGCTGCGGCGAGCAATCGCGCCACTTCATTGGCCTGCCAGAGCGCGAGCTGGCTGCCGCGCGTTCCGATGCGTACGTCGTCATCGCAGTCCGAAAATCTTCCGGATCGTGCGGCGGAGCGACTCGCGCTCCTGCGGCTCGTCGGAAGCCTCCTTGAGCTGCAGGATCGGGTAGTGAAGGATCTTGTTCACGAGCTGCGTCGAGAGCATCTCGATCGCTGCGCGCTGTTCGGTGCGTCACCGGTCCCATCCTGCGCATGCACTTTTCCAACTCGCCGGTGCGGATCGACTCCAGCCGCTGCTGCAGCTCGAGAATCGTCGGCACGGCATCCTGCGCGACGAGCCGCTTGCGGAAGCGTCTCGACCTCGCGGGACACGATCTCCTCCGCTTCCGCGGCCTTGCTCTGCCGCAGCTCGCGATTAGCGTCGGCGACGTTCTGCAGGTCGTCGATGTTGTAGAGATAGGCGCCGTCGATCGCGCGACGGCAGGATCGATGTTGCGCGGCACGGAGAGATCGATGAGGAAGAGATTGCGACTTGCGACGCGCGCCGAGGGCGCGCTCGCACGTCCTGCGCTTGCACGAGGGCGTGCGGCGCTCCGGTCGAGGCGATGACGATGTCGCATTGCGCGAGATGATCGGTCGAGCCGATCGAACTGCACCGCCTCGCCATCGAAACGCTGCGCCAGCTCGATGGCGCGCTCGTGCGAACGATTGGCGACGAAGATGTGCTTCACGTCGTGCGCGTGCAGATGCTCGGCGGTCAGCTCCGCCATCTCGCCTGCGCCGAGGAGGAGCACGCGAAGGCCGCGCAGATCGCCGAAGATCTTCTTCGCCAGCTCGACCGCGGCGTACGGAACGGAGACCGCGTGCTCGCCGATGCCGGTCTCGGTGCGCACCCGTTTGCGCGACGCGCATCGGTCTGATCGAAGAGCTGGTGCAGAAGCGGATCGAGTGACGCCCAGCTCGCTGCGCGGTCAGGAACGCCTGGCGCACCTGACCGCCGATCTGCGGCTCGCCGACGATCATCGAATCGAGCCCCGAGGCGACGCGGAAAGATGTGGCGAACGACGTCGCCGTGACGAAGGATGTAGAGATGTTTCTCCAGCTCCGCGCGCACGGTCGTCGCACGCACGGCCAGCCACTCGACGATCGCCTCGATGACGTCTTCGTCGCGCGTCGATACGATCGCCTCGACGCGATTGCAGGTCGACAATACCGCCGCACCATCGACACCCGGCACCGCGGCCAACCCGATCGTCGTCTCCGCCAGCTTCGCCTCGGAAACACTCAACCGCTCACGCACGTCGACCGGAGCGGTGCGGTGGTTGAGGCCGACCAGGATCAGCATCGCTTCGCTCCGGTTGTCAGTTGCGAATTGGTTGTCGGTTGTCGGTTATCAGTTGTCCGGGATTCGGAGCAGGAATGCACAGACAACTGACAACCGACAACGGACAACTGGCCCATCACCCTTTGATTCCCAGGATCGCAATCACGATCGCCACGAACGCACCGGCGGAGATGAAGATCGTCCGCGGGCGGCGATAGGTGTTGTTGACATACGACTGCAGGAGCACGCCGAAGAGCAGCCAGGCCGCGATCGCGGCGATCTGCTTGGCGTGCAGTTCGACAGTCCGCGGTCGGTGCGATAGGTCCACAAAATGCCAGCGAGCAGGCCGAGCGTGTAGATGCTGAAGCCGATCGCCAGCGCGCGATAGCTGAGGGTCTTGCAGACGTCGAGGCTCGGGATCCACTCCCACAAGCGGCCACGCGTCTTGTTCTTGAGCGCGCGGTCCTGCACCATCGCCAGAAGACCGAACGCCAATCCGATCAGCAGTCCGGCGACACCGACGGTCGTGAAGAGCAGGTGCATCGTGAAGACGTTCGAGCGCAACTCGGGATCGAGAACGGTGAAGCTCTCCCCGACCACCGCGGAGATCGTCAGCAGCAACAGCACGAGCGGGTAGACGAAGAAGACCGCGGCATACACGCGATAGCGAATCCACAGCACCAACTCCACCGCAAAGACCATCCAGGCGATGAAGCTCGTGGCCTCGGGCAGATTCGTGATCGGCGGATGTCCCGTCCGCACGCAGATCGTGCCGATCCAGAACGTATGCGCGATGAAGCCGCCGATCATCAGCACCAACCCGATGTGCTGCAGGCGCTTCTCGCGCACGAAGAGCGACGCCAGCGCGACGAGGGTTCCGACGCCGTAGCAGGCGAGTGCGAGGTAGAGGGTGTCGGCGGCGGAGAACGTCATGGCTGGGCGAGCTGCTTACAAAACACCACTTTATCGTCTTCGATCCGGTAAAAGTCCTTGATGCGCGAGATCTCGCGGTAGCCGGCCTGCTGATAGAAGCGAATCGTCGGCGCGTAGCTCCGTTTCGACGACGTCTCGATGAGCAGCATGCGCCCTGATTGCCGGCGCACTTCGTTCTCGACAAAGCGCAGCAGGACCTGGCCGATTCCCTGCCCCTGATGCTTCGGATCGACGGCGATCCAATAGAGGTCGAACACGCCCTCGGTCATCGGCGTCGGCCCGAATAAAACGTATCCCTGCACCATCCGGCTCGGACCGCTGTCCGGCTCCTCGAGGACGTGAACGGCGTAGTCGTGTTTCTCGGGATGCTCGAACGCCAGATCGACGAGCTCCATCGCCCACCCAATCTCCTGCCGCGTGAACCGCGCCGTCCCCGTGAGGACGTCGTGGATGCGCTGGCGATCGGAAGGGAGGGCGGGGCGGATTTTCATACGGCGAGGAGGATGATAGTCGCCCTTGCCGGCCCGCAAAGATTTGACGCCGTCATCCTGAGTGAGGTGGACGGGCGGGTGTGAGCGAAGGATCTCAAATTACGAAAGCATGGCCTCAACGCGGTTCATCGCATTTGTATTACTGCCTCTGAAAATCTTCGCACGGCGCAACGATCGGAGCGCAGGCATCCTGCCTGCCGGACCGCCGGCGTCCTCGCCGGCTGGCGCGGCGGCGTCCCGCGCCGCCGCCCTCGCGCCGAGAACGAAGCCCGTATTGATTTTCACTTCACGCGATCGCAAGAAGGTGCGGGCGCCGGACGCCCGCACGCCAGCCGGCGAGACGCCGGCGGTCCGGGCTCATGCGCTCAACTCTTCCCGTCATGGCTGGCATTTCGGATCGTGTCTCTTGTCCGGATGGACCGTGATTCCATTGGTGACATCCTCTTCGTTCAATGGCGGTCCTTCCACACGCGTCGTAAATACCTTCTCGTGGCGCCCAGCCAGGAAGGTCGTTGGCTGACCGCCGTCCGGAGCTCCTACCGAGGAGCTGTTCTCCTCTCCGATCTTCAGCGTCACTTTGTAGGTGTTCGTGTTCTCGTAGCCCCAAGCGTCGTCGACGAGCAGGTCACGAACGGTGTGACCGGTTCGGACGTCTCCGGCGGAGGCGGATCATTTCGGGAGTAGATCCGATCCTTGATCACGATGTCCTCATCCGTCCAGACCACGACGCGCTGCGCAGCGAGGCGGATCACCTCATTGTTCGTGCGCTGAATCAGCGCCGCCAGCTCGTCGCGCGCCTGCTGTGCCAGACGGAGAGACTTGCTCAGATCGCGCTCGGCCGTGACGGCAGATCCAGCGTTCAACGCATCGCGCTCCGCACGGCCAAGATCGAACCAATCGAGCATCGGATGATGCGCATCGAGACTTGCGATTTGCTGCCGAATCATCTCCCGAGTCTCGCCAGCTTTCGGAACCAGCACGCCGATCATGTGCGGCGCATATTGCGAGCGGGGATAGCGGTCCCACACTTCGCGAGCCAGGGCCGAGCGCTTCCGAACATCGGGCATGCCGCTCCAGCCGCCTGCTCCCAGGCGCTCCAAAATCAAGTTCCACACCGCGAGATCGTCACCGGCGGGCGGGTCGATATGCAACTCCACTTCGTTCGTGGCGACGACCCCGGCAACCTCCGCCTGCAACTCGGCAATCGTGTGCGCTTGTTCAAGTGCCCCATCGATTTTCTCGCTGATTCCCGGGAGGAACCCGGCCCGCAATCGGTACGTTCCCGGCGTGAACAGATGTCGCGTCAGCAGGCCCGCCGGTGAGGTCATCTGATCGCCGGGAGTGATCAGGTACTCCCTCGATTCCTGCGGGGGAACGGAAAAATGACCCTGGTACTCGGCCGGGATGCTGCCCCAGCGATAGTTCTCGTTCGGCCAGAACCCGAGAAACGGCTCTCCGTTCGGAGGGACGATCTCGAGCGCGAACGGCGCCGGCATGTCGGCGGCTGACACCGAGCGGTTGAAGGCCACGAACCGCAGACCCACCGGAAGCCCCGGCAAGGTCCGGTCGCGATCGAGGGCGAGCGTGATCAGCAGCGGTGATGGAGAACGCGCGGGCGATGCGCCTTCGCTCACGCTCGCGGCAAGCGCCAGGGTCACCAACGTGCCGGCGATGAACATGCTCTCAACTCATCCCACCGATCAAGGCTGGCATTTCGGATCGTGTCTCTTGTCCGGATGCACCGTGATTTCATTCAGCGTCCAGCTGACATCCTCTTCGTTCAAGTGCAGTCCTTGCACCCGCGTCGTGAATACCTTCTCGTGGCGCCCAGCCAGAAACGTCGTCGGCTGCCCGCCGTCCGGAGCTCCTACCGAGGAGCTGTTGTCGTCTCCGATCTTCAGCGTCACCTTGTAGGCGTTCGCGTTCTCGTAGCCCCAATCCACGCGGATCGAATTCAGCGTCGTCGTCGAGCAAGTCACGAACGGGATCACTGGCTCGGACGCGGGCGGCGGAGGCGGATCATTTCGCGAGTAAATCCGATCCTTGATCACGATGTCCTCATCCGTCCACACAACGACGCGTTGCGTAGCGAGGCGGATCACTTCGTTGCTCGTACGCTGGATCAACGCCGCCAGCTCGTCGCGCGCCTGCTGTGCCAGACGGAGAGACTTGCTCAGATCGCGCTCGGCCGTGACGGCAGATCCAGCGTTCAACGCATCGCGCTCCGCACGGCCAAGATCGAACCAATCGAGCATCGGATGATGCGCATCGAGACTTGCGATTTGCTGCCGAATCATCTCCCGAGTCTCGCCAGCTTTCGGAACCAGCACGCCGATCATGTGCGGCGCATATTGCGAGCGGGGATAGCGGTCCCACACTTCGCGAGCCAGGGCCGAGCGCTTCCGAACATCGGGCATGCCGCTCCAGCCGCCTGCTCCCAGGCGCTCCAAAATCAAGTTCCACACCGCGAGATCGTCACCGGCGGGCGGGTCGATATGCAACTCCACTTCGTTCGTGGCGACGACCCCGGCAACCTCCGCCTGCAACTCGGCAATCGTGTGCGCTTGTTCAAGTGCCCCATCGATTTTCTCGCTGATTCCCGGGAGGAACCCGGCCCGCAATCGGTACGTTCCCGGCGTGAACAGATGTCGCGTCAGCAGGCCCGCCGGTGAGGTCATCTGATCGCCGGGAGTGATCAGGTACTCCCTCGATTCCTGCGGGGGAACGGAAAAATGACCCTGGTACTCGGCCGGGATGCTGCCCCAGCGATAGTTCTCGTTCGGCCAGAACCCGAGAAACGGCTCTCCGTTCGGAGGGACGATCTCGAGCGCGAACGGCGCCGGCATGTCGGCGGCTGACACCGAGCGGTTGAAGGCCACGAACCGCAGACCCACCGGAAGCCCCGGCAAGGTCCGGTCGCGATCGAGGGCGAGCGTGATCAGCAGCGGCGGATCATCTGCGAAGGCCTGCAGACCCTGGGTCACGGCGACAAATCCCAACACGACGATCCCTGCGTACCTGCGGATTCGACTGGTTTTCATGACTTCTCCCATCGCTTGCTCATCGGCATGGCACCGGCGGCACGAGCCACCACTCCCGAATGTCCGGACGCACCGCCGGAACCGGCTCGCAGCGTTCCCGAATCCAGAGATATTCGCTGTCTACGCCGCGCGGCACCCGCTGAAGATAGTGAAACGCCGTAATCCCGTCTTTGAAGCTCGGGCAAGTCTGGCTGCCGTCGCAATCGGCGTTCCATCTCATCTGGCACCACTTCTTCTCGTTTGAGCTCGTGTCCCATTGCGGATAATCGCTTTCTCCGTCTGGGCCGTCATGTTCCCTCAACCCGCTCTGCCGGGTCTTGGGATTGACATGCCACTGGTGCGCCACCTCGTGCGTGACCAATTCGGCAACGAGAGTGGACCCCTGGATCTGTTGCACGAACACCAGCGACTGGGTCAGCCCAACGTTGGAAGTCGTGACCCCCCGGTGGTCCGATGGTTGACCGGAACCGTTGTCTTCTCCCGTCACGCCGGCCAGGTAGTGTTGATTCGAGGCGCCGTTTCGTTCGAACCACTTCTGCGCGAACTGAACCTGCGGATCATCCAAGGTTCCAACCGTGGCAGCCGGGACCGGTTTCACAAATGGCACGTAGGGAACCGTATTCGCCCCGCCTTCGTCGAGAATGATGTATTCGACGAATGCTGGATCGAACAACGCGTTGAGATAGGAGGGGTCCGCGAAAAACACGTCAGCCTCCCAGTTTCCGGAGACCAAGCCGACACCGTCGGCGAGATGCCGCACCGTGCGGCCAGACCGATCCTGCTCGGCGGGGGCGTAGGACAAGTTCAGCGATTCGCCATCGCGAAACGCGATCGTTCCTCCCCCGTCGGTGCCGGGCGTGATGGCTCTGATGATGTGCTCCTCCATGTAGAACCGTCGCGGCCCGATCGCCAGCACGGGATCGGCGTGAATGAGCGTGATCTTCTTTCCCACCTTCCCGCGAAACGGATCGATGTCCGTCACGTCGATTGAGGTCCCGCCCGCCGCCACATTCGCGGCGACGAACGAGCCGTGCCGGAACATGCTGTCATTTTCGAGATACACCCGCTTCCATGTCGTGATCGTCGCACTGTGGGGACAGGTGGACGGGCAGTCGAAACCGGGATCGAGACTCGCTTCCACCTCGTAATTCTCGCCGCTGATGTGCTCCGAGGTCTCCAGAACGACGCGCGCCCAGCCGTCCGCTCCCGACAGCGCGCAGATCACGCCCTCCGGAGCGTCCGGGCAGGCGGCGCCGGTCAGGAGTTTCCCCTTCAACAGGCTGCGATCGCGATTGTCGTTGTCGTGTGCGTCGCCGTTCTGCACCACGTACGGCGCCGTGTCCGGCGGATCGTTCACCCGGAAGTAGACCGGCCTGCCGGCGACCGGCGCTCCGTCACTCGCCGCCTTCACTCGTACGCGGACGTCCATGTGGCGGTCTGGCGAAGCAACGATGGTGTCTCCGTCGAGGCGGCGCTGATACTCTGACGGATAGTCATCGTCCTCACGGTACTTGTGTAAGAGCACCTTTTGGGGCTCCTTGATCTCGAACTCCGTCTCCATGGCGGCTCGGCAGGCCGGCAAGCATGATTCCACCCATCCCGAGATCGCGTTGCTCACAGTGAACGTGGTACCTGCCGTGGTGACCGCGAACGTGTCGTCCACGAATGGGTAGTCGCCGAACGAAACCGTTGCAATCGCTGTCTCGTTTCCGGCCGTCGTGGAGCCAAGGCACGACTCTCCCGCGGCACCAAGTCGTAGAACCATTGAGCCATCTTGACCTTCACCGGCGCTGTTGCAGAGCTTTCCTCCAGTGGCCACGAATCCGTCCGTAGCGCCAGTGAGAGCGTCGACGATACGGCCATCTCCGGCGAGCTGCCGGTTGACGACACTGCCGAGAGGAGAGACGCGGCGGAACAGAACGCCATCGTTGCCGATCGCGGCATAGCCGCCGTCATCGAGCAACACCACCGTTTCGTCGGAAAAGGCGAGCGGCGGCTGCACGAGCGATCGTACCAATGCGCCACTTGCCGAGAACTCAGCGATCCCGACAGCCAGGGCTGAGCCCCCTGCGTCGACGGCCTCCACCACCGCGGTGGCTCTCCCGTCAGGAAGAGCATGTACTGCCCGGACCCTCGCATCGCTTGTAATGCGGGCCCAAAGCGGCGCACCGGACGCATCGAGCTTGAGAATCACGCCTGCACCTGACTGGTCGTTGCAGGCCACAAACGTTTCGCCCGTCGAACGGAGGGAGAGACCAGCTGGAAAAAGCTCCGGTTGGCCCGGCACACCCCCAAACCACGTCGCCGCCTCAACCGCGCCTCCGGGAGCAACCTTCAGAAGAAAGGGGGCGTGCACCGTCGGATAGCCGAAGCCATCCCCCACACCCGCCAGCCCCAGGACGGCGACCGTCCCGTCCGGGAGACTGTCCAGGAACTGAGGCAGGAAAACCCCGACCTCGTCACCGGCGTCATATTGTCTCGACCACACGATGTCGCCTGCGGCACTGAACTGCGTCAGCGTCATCTCGCCATACCCTGTGTCGGCAACGTAGAGCAGGAGCACTCCACCGTTCGCCATCGCGGCGATGCGCGTCACGCCCCAAGTGAAGGGCCAGGAGAACCGCCGTTCCCAATCCAGTGACCCGGATGCGCTCAGTCGGGTGAGCGTTTCCTGCAACTCTGGACCGTGATAACCCGTAACATACACGGCTCCATCCGAGGCGACCGCCGAATGGGCACCGAACCTGTAGTCCGGGCCGATACGTGACCAAACGGAGGGCTGCGCCGAGGCACTGCTGAAGCACACGGCCCACAGGAACAGTACTGCGCCGCAGAACAGGGTTCGCACGACAATGCTCACAATGCCGCCCGACAAAGTGCAAAGGGCAACGAGTCCGCCAGATTCGTGTTCAACACACTCATCCTCCGTTGGCAAGAAGTCACGACGGGCACGATCCCGAGAATCCATCGCTTGCGGGTGCTTTGACGGAATAGTGGCCGGCAACAAGTACGTCAACATCGCCTTGCTCCTTACAGTCGAGACTCGTTTCGGTGTCATTCGCTCATCCTCCGCAGCAGGAGATCGAATTCTTCGAACGCGCGGCGCACGTGAGGCTCGATCCAGCGGATGGGAGCGGCCTCGGAGCTCTCCAGCAGTGCCAGTAACTCATCGGCATCGAGGAGGAGATCGACGAGGCGATCCACCACGCGCTCCTGCAACGGCAGTCGGGCTGCGTTGAAGCGGGACTCCAGGTGTGTGCGCGGCTCCATCCGGAATGGCGGCGACATTACGCCGCCGTCATTCCGTCGTAAAGTCGCAATTGGTGACGTTTTTCCGGTACTGGTCCGGGGTCATTCGGACCATTTCGCGGAAAGTGCGATAGAGCGTGCTGCGATCGCCGAACGCGCTCGCGGCCGCAATCTCGTCGACACGGAGAGGAGTCAGTTGAAGGAGCCGTTGCGCCTCCATGAGCTGTTTTTCGCGGAGCAGGTTGCGCAGCGTCTTGCCGAAGAGGCGCGGAATCGTGCGGCTCAGATGAGCGCGCGGTGCGCCCAGCCATTGTGCGAGCTCGGAGACGCGGGCCGCAGAGCGTTGTGCGTAGCAGTCGCGCAGATAGCGGTCGATGATGCGCTCATAACGGCGACGGTCTTCTCAATGCCGGACTTTCGTGCTCGTCACTCCGTCCCCTCCCGCATTGGAGTGACACGAACAGCGTCCGCTCCTACCCGTCAGTAGTGCGGTGTCGCAGTTCTTTCAGGGGAGTGGGTGCGATTCTCACCCATCGCGAGCGCTACGGTCTCGGCCCTACGAGATCCTCAAGTACTTCTAACAGGAATCTCCGCAGACGCGGCAGCGTGTCTCGCCACTGCTTGGGCTCGCCGAAATGCTGGTCGGGCGTGGCCGTGACCGTGCCTTGAACTTGCGACGGTCGTCCTTCAATATTCGCTGTAAACGATGTGACAACGAAAATGATGCCGACGATTTGAAACCAGACTTTCCGGGTTTTCACGGCCATGAATGTCTCCTCGCGCCGAAGGAGAACCAGGTCTAAAGTGTTTCTTTGACCTGTTATTCGAGTGGCGAGGTAAAGGGGAGGTTTGGAGTACGATCGAGAGCGGCGAGGTATTCACGGACTTGGTCTATATGAGCCTTGGTGAGGCTGCGCCTGGCTGCCGCTTCCTTCAGATACGCTGCGGCCGTCAAGGCACCCGTCAACATTTCGGCTTTTCGAAAGTACGCGGCCAGACCGGCACAGACTGCCTCCACCTCTTCGAAACGTTCAAGGATGAGCAGCGCCTCGGCGAGATCTAACTGGGCGCGGGCAGCATCGGCGGTCTTGCCGAGTCGGCGCATTTCGTCGATTAAAGCAGGCAGCTTGTTCGCAGCTTCTGTCGGGTTGCCAGCCGTCAACGTGAGACGCGCAATCAGTCCCGTGGTTTCCACGACCATTGCGTGTTGATCCAGTTCCTCGAATAGGCGTAGCGCGATCAGCAGGTATTCGCTCGCCGAACCCACATCGGCCTTGTCACGATAAGCAACCCCGAGATTGCGCGCCGATCGTGCCTTCAGCTCCGCATCGTCGATGTCATCTGCATAGGTGAATAGTTGCAGGTAGGTTTCGCACGCCGCGGAAACGCTCCCCTGACGATGAAGAATCAAGGCTTCGACCTCTCGGGCATTGAAGTAGTGTCGAGTTTCGCGACGTTCTGAGAACACCCGCGCGGCCGAACGTGCATATGGCAGCGCTTCGTCATAACGCTGCTGTTCCCACAAGAGAAGCGCGCGGCAGAGGTCGACCGCCGCGACTTGGGACTCCGGATCGGGAAGCCGCTTATACGCTCTTTCGGCCCGCGACAACGCATCGAAGCCGGCGGCAAACTGCGCCAAATACCGGCAGGCCGTCGAATACTCCTTCCATGCCCTCCCCCGCAGCTCGTTCACCGCGGCGGCCGGATAATGATCGTCCGGCAACGCATCGGCGATCGCACACGCGGCCTCGGCGAGGTCGCGTGCGAAGCGGGGATCCCGCGGACACTCCTCCCACGCCGCCTGGCAGAGCCGACGTACGACGCCGCCGGTCTGGAACTGCCGGCGCCTGGCGATCTTTGCATAGGCGAACCGGTATTGCGATTCGCGGACGTCGCGTAGCAGGCGCTCCGCGTCCACATCCTCCGCCGCGCAACGCTCCACGAAGTCGCGCAGCGCTTGCTCGCCGTCGCCCGACTCCAATTGCCCGGCCGTCCACCACGTCTCCTCGTCGCTCATGGCCCTCGCCAGAAGACGATAGTCGTCCAGCTTCGACCAGCAGGCGGCGCACACGGCGAGATGCGATTCGAGGAGCGCGCGATCGCGCACCGACGCGGGATCGTCCGCGTAGTCGATGAGCACCTCTTCGGCTATGTGTCGTTCTTCGTCCCGCATTCCGGCACCCGTGCGATTTGCTCGTAGATCGCGCGCGCCTGCTTGCGGCAGACGTGCATCATGTAGTTGACATTGCCGGGCGACGTTTGCATGGCCTCGGCAATCGACGCGGTGTCTTCGCCGTCCAGGTAGTAGCGGCGCATCACCTCGCGACAGCGCGCGCCGAGGCGGGCCAGCGTCGAGGCCACGACCATGTTCAGCGCGACGCCGTCGAAGAAATCCTCGCTGATCGTTTCGGGACGATCCACCCGCGGCTCGACGAAAAGGCGGTCCTCGGAACGGCGCGCCCGCCAATAGTTGCGCGAGGCGTTGCAGATGGCCCCGATCAGGTAGGCGCGCAGACTGGAGTGTACGGTGCGCGGCCGGACGAGATAGTTGATGAAGACGTCATGGACGAGCGATTCGGCATCGGCCGCGGGAACAGCAAACTTGCGCATGGCCACGCGACGCAGGAAGAGACCATACTCGACGTAGAGCCGGTCCGAGCTCGGCGCGTCGGGATCGGAGCCGCCCTCCGCGGGTGTACTGTCCGGATCGGCGACGGTTGGGCGTTCCATGTTCGTCCTGAAAGAAGTAAAGACAGAATAGCAGGATGCGGTTTGAGGACGTCGCCGCGTCTGTGCATCGGAGACAGATCGCTATGTAGCGCGGCCAGGCCGCAACCAAACTACGACAGTGCAAGTTCACGTCGTTCTGAGGCGGCGGAGCCCCCGAGCGGCGTGCCGCGACGGGGCGGAGCGCGACGAAGAATCTCCTTTTAGGGTCCAGAGGCAACTACGACGCGCGTCGTCGTTTCATTCGCGGTCTCGCGTACTTCTCGTAGCGATGCACGGCGTCCTGCGGGACCCATGCTGTCACCGACACGGTTTCGTCGTTCGACTTCTGTTCGAGAACCTCGGCCAGCTCGTGGAGGCTGGCGAGCAGGCGTGATTCGTTGTGGGGGATGTCGAGGTGCAGCATCTCGCCTCCTTCGCGCTCGCGGTCGCGGATCATTTCGACGAGGCGATCGATGTTCTCGCCGGTGATCGCGGAGACGACGAGAGCGTTCTTGCGGCGGACGTCGAAGTGTTCCTCGAGGCGATCGGCTTTGTTGTAGACCTCGACCACGCGATCGGGATCGACGCCGAGGTCGCTGAGAACTTCGTCGCCGATGGCGCGCTGCTCGGAGTACTGCGGATGACTGACGTCGATGACGTGCAGCACGAGATCGGCGGCCACGGCTTCTTCCATCGTCGAACGGAACGAGGCCACGAGGTGATGCGGCAGCTTGCGGATGAAGCCGACCGTATCGACCATCACCGTCTCGCGCGGCATCTCGTGCACGATCTTCTGCGACTTCGAATCGAGCGTGGCGAAGAGCTTGTCGACAGCGACGACGTCGCCGCTGGTGAGGCGATTGAAGAGCGTCGACTTGCCGGCGTTCGTATAGCCGACGAGGGCGACGGTGAACGCCGCCTTGCGCGATTTGCGCTGCGTCTGGCGGTTCTTCTCGATGTGCTTCAGTTCTTCCTTGAGCCGCGCGATGCGCGTGCGCACGATGCGGCGATCGAGCTCGAGCTGCGTTTCGCCGACGCCACGCCGCGCACCGCCGCCCGCTCCGCCCGAGCCGCTGCTGCCCGCCTGCCGCTCGAGATGCGACCAGGCCCGCGTGAGGCGCGGCAGCATGTACTCGAGCTGCGCGAGCTCGACCTGCGTGCGCGCTTCACGCGTCCGCGCACGGCGCGAAAAGATGTCGAGGATCAATCCGCTGCGATCGATGACGCGCACGCCGATGATCTTCTCGAGATTGCGCACCTGCGCCGGCGAGAGGTCGTCGTCGAAGAGGATGAGGTCCGCGCCGTGCTTCTCCGCGAGCGATTTGATCTCTTCGGCTTTCCCCTTGCCGATGTACGTCGCCGGATCGGGCGCCGGACGTTTGCCGATGACGCGCGCGACGATCGGAGCTCCCGCCGATTCACTGAGTTTCGTCAGCTCCTCGACATGTTCCTCGGCGGCAGTTGGGGAGAGGTTGGGAAGGATGAGCCCGACGGCGATGGCTTTTTGCATGAGGTCTCTGCCAGTCAATGATACGGCGTTGCCATTCCGGAGTTGTCAGTTGTCGGTTGTCCGTTGTCCGAGCTGCCCGGCTCGACATCGATAACTGACAACCGACAACCGACAACCTATGATTCGCTCCCTATGTACGTGCTGTACGAGGTCCTTCTCTACCTCGTGCTTCTCCTGGCCCTGCCGTACTTTCTCCTGACCGGAGTCTTGCGAGGAAAGTACCTGGCGAACTTCCCGGAGCGGATGGGGTTCTATCGCCATCGCGCCGAGGAGCACGAGCTGTGGGTGCATGCCGTGTCGGTGGGGGAGGCGCTGGCCGCGCGGCCGGTGATCGAGGAGATCCTGAAGCAGAGGCCGTCGACGTCGATCGTCTTCACCACGACGACGCTGACGGGCCAGGCTCAGGCGCGGAGGCTCTATCCCGACGCGACGGTGACGTACTTTCCGTTCGACTTCGCCTTCGCGGTGCGAAGGTTTCTCGACCATCACCAGCCGCGCGTCTTCGCCACGATGGAGACGGAGATCTGGCCGAACGTCACGCGCATCGCGCGCGGGCGCGGCGTTCGATTGCTGCTGGCGAACGGCCGCATCTCCGATCGTTCGTTGCCGCGGTATCGCGCGTTCCGGCGGATCGTCGGCGCGGTGCTGGCGAAGTACGACCGCATCCTGGCGCGCGAGGAGACGGATCGCGAGCGCTTCGTCGCCATCGGCGCGAAACCGGAAGTCGTCGAGGTCAGCGGCAACGTGAAGTTCGACTACGAGCCCGATGATGCGCCGCTCGAGATCGCGACGCGCCTGGAGTCGCTCATCGCCGGACGGAAAGTTCTCGTCCTCGGCTCGACGATGGAGGGCGAAGACGAAGCCTTCCTTCCCGAGGTCGAGCGCTTCATCGCCGAGCACGACGCGTTCGTCGTCATTGCGCCGCGCAAGCCGGAGCGCTTCGAGCTCGTGGCGGGATTGCTGGCCACCTCCTCGATGCGCTTCATGCGCCGCAGCGCGATGAACGACGACGCGGTCGACATTCTGCTGCTCGACACCTTCGGCGAGCTGGCGAAGATCTATCGCTACGCCACGGTCGCTTTCGTCGGCGGCACGCTGGTTCCGATCGGCGGACACAACCCGATCGAGCCCGCGGCGCATGGAGTCCCGGTCTGTTTCGGGCCGTCGATGTCGAACTTTCGCGAGATCGCGCAGGTCTTTCTGCGCAACGAAGCCGCGCAGGAAGTAGCGAGTGCAACGGCCGCGATCGACTTCGCGGCGGGGATGTTCGAGGACGACGAACGGCAGAACGCGTGGGGCACGCGCGCCCGCGAGACCGTGCTGCAGAATCGCGGCGCATCGGCGCGAACGGCGGCGCGCATCGTTGAATTGCTGGGGGAGCTTCTGGCGTGAAAGCGCTGCTGCGCATCCCCGAGCTTCTGTATCGAGGAATCAACCGAATCCGGCGCTCTCTCTACCGAGGCGGGGTACTGCGGGGGAAGAAACTGCCGAAGCCCGTGATTTCGGTCGGGAACATCGGTGCCGGCGGCGCGGGAAAAACGCCGACGGTCATCGCCGTCTGCCAGTTTCTCGAACGGCGCGGCCTGCGCGTGGCGGTGCTGTCGCGCGGCTACGGACGTCACGATTTGTCGTATACGGGAATCGTGACGTCATTGGACGCCGATAAATTCGGCGATGAACCGGTCCTAATTAAGAAGTCTATTCAAGGTGATGTAATCGTTGGCGCAAATCGATATCAAAATGCAGTCGAATATCTGGCGAAGAATGACTGCGATGTATTCGTGCTCGACGACGGCTTCCAGCATCTCCAGCTCCATCGCGACTTCGACCTCCTCGTCGATGCGCCGTCGCAGTTTCATCGCGAAGGGCGCTCGGCGCTCCGCCACGCCGACGCCGTCGTTCCGCGGCGGCTGCGCACGATCGTCCCCGAGGAGTTGCGCGGGAAGCGCGTGTTCGCCTTCGCCGGCCTCGCGCGCAACGAGCAGTTCTTCAACGACCTCCGCGTGGAAGGGCTGGTGCTCGCCGGCACGAAGAGCTTCCGCGATCACCATCGCTACTCCGCCGCGGATCTCGAAGGCCTGCGGAGAGACGCGGCGGGGGCGACGCTCGTCACAACAGGCAAGGATGCGGTCAAGATCGACGACCCCGACCTGGTCGCCATCGGTGCCGAGATGATGATCGAGGAGAAAGTGCTGGAGGATGTGCTGCGCGTGGCGACTGCCTCGCCCAGTGGCACGGCCCCTCACCCTGACCCTCTCCCCGCGACCGGGGAGAGGGGAAGAAGAAAGAAACGTCGCAAAAACCCGCTCGTCGAGCGGATCGAATACCTCGCCTACCAGTTCGTGACCAACCGCGTCTCGTCGATGTCCTACGAGTCGCTGCTGCGCTGGGGATCACGACTCGGCGCGCTCGCGGGAAAGGTCCTGCGCAGCCGCGACCGCATGGCCATGCGCAACCTTCGCGCGACGTTCCCGGAACGCGACGAACGCGCATTGCGCGAGATCCTCGACAAATGCTGGCGCCACTTCGGGCGCGAGCTTCTGCAATATCTGCATCTGCGCAACGCGTCGCTCGAGGAGCTCGCGGCGGCCTGCCCGTTCGTCAACGAGCATCTCCTCGAAGAAGCGACTGCACGCGGCAAGGGCGTGCTCCTGCTCAGCGCGCACTGGGGCGGATGGGAGATCGGCGGACTGGCGCTGATGTCGCTCGTGCGCAACGTCCGCACAGTCGCGCGGCCGCTCGACAACGAGCTGCTCGAGCGCGATTTGCAGGTCCTTCGCGCCAAAACCGGCGCCGAGGTCGTCGACCGTCGCCGCGCGGCGCGTGCACTCATGCGCGGTCTCGCGGAGAATGCCGTCGTCGTGCTCCTTCCCGATCAGGCCGTGCTCCCGCGTGAAGGGGTCCTCGTCCCCTTCCTCGGCCGTCCGGCCTGGACGACTCCTGCTCCGGCGAAGATGGCGATGCGGGCCGGTTCCACGATTGTGTTCGCTTTTTGCAAGGCGGACGGGCTCAGGCATCAAATCGAGTTCGAAGAGCCGATTCGTGTCGACGAGTTGACGGATGATGAGAAGGACCCGGTGAATCTGACCAAGCGAATCAACGACGTGATCTCTGCCAGGATCATGGCTCGGCCCGAGCTCTATCTTTGGATGCACGATCGATGGAAAGGGACGAGAGAAAGCGAATCGACGAATGGCGTGTGAGACGGTCGTAATCGGCCTCAACTGGGTGGGGGACAACGTCCTGGCCCTCCCGACCTACAAGGCGTTGCAGCACCGCTTCCGCAGTGAAGGCGGGATCGCCGTGGCTGCGCCCGCGAACGTCGCGCCGCTGCTCGAGGCGACCGGCGTGTTCAAGCAGGTCATCGGCTGGCCGCGCTCGAGCCGCAAACGGATCGCCGCGTTGCGCGAAGGTCAGTTCCGCCGCGCCATCATCCTTCCGAACTCGTTCCGCGCGGCGCTGGTCACGTTCGCCGCGGGCATCGAAGAGCGCTGGGGTTATCCGACCGACCTGCGCCGCATTTTTCTCAATCATCCGGTGCGCCGCCGCGCGACGCGCGGTCATCAGCTCGACGACTACACGGCGCTGCTCGACGCGGTCAACGCGCCGCGCGTGGTCGACGACATTCCGGCCATCAAACTTCCGGCGGCGATTCGCGAGCGCGGAAAGAAACGCCTCCTCAGCATCGGCGTGCACCTCGACCGGCCGGTCTTCGGCATCCACGCCGGCGGCTTGTACGGCCGGGCCAAGCATTGGGGCGACACGCGCTTCATCGAGACGATCAACCGCCTGCGTCTCGAAGGGTTCGACGTCGTGCTGCTCACGAGTCCGAAGGAGCGCGAGCAGGCCGAGCGCATCGCTACGACGTGCAACGGCGTGCCGATCATCGGACATGACGGCGACGTCCTCGAGCTCGCCGCCGCGATGTCGCACTGCGCCGCCGTGATCACGAATGACAGCGGTCCGCTGCACGTGGCCGCGGCGCTGGCAGTTCCTTCCGTCTCGATCTTCGGACCGACCGATCCCGAACGCACGGTGATTCCCGGCGCATCGCACGTCGTCCGCCGCATGCTCGCCTGCCAGCCCTGCTATCAGCGCCAATGCCCGCTGGGTCATCACCGCTGCATGGCCGACGTTTCGGTCGACGAGGTCTTCGTCGCGGCCCTCGGGCTGTTCAGCACCGTCGAACCGGCGGCGGAGCTGCGCGTCGCCAGCGGCGAATTGCCGGAAACATAGCCGGCACGGCCGGCAGCGCTGGAGGCCACAAGGCTGGACGCACGCGCGGGTGATCCAAGGCGTCGTTCCGGATGCCTCTCGTTCCGCGCCTTTGTGGTGCCGGCCGATGGGCCGTCGGCACTACAATCGTGATGAATGGCGTCTGACGCGGAGAAGCTCTACAAGATTGGCGAAGTCTGCAAGCTCGCCGACCTGCAGCCGTACGTTCTGCGCTATTGGGAGACCGAGTTCCCGCAACTCTCGCCCAACAAGAGCGGCGGCGGGCAGCGCCTCTACACGCGCACGGAAGTCGACATCATCCTGCGCATCAAAGAGCTGCTCTACCGCGACGGCTTCACGATCGCCGGCGCGAAGAAGAAGCTCGAGACCGATCTCGCCGAGCCCGCGCCGGTTGTCGCCGCGCCATTCGAGCCCGCCGCGCCGCCGCCGCGCGCGGACGTCACCCGCGCCCTCGCCAAAGTGCAACGCGAGCTGCGCGAGATTCTGACGATGCTCGAGGATTGATTTGGAGTGCGGTGGCCATTGTGGAGGGCGGGCTTAATAGCCCGCCGCTTCTTTTGGGTGGGGGACGGTCTCCCCGCTCCCGCCCAGAATCGGCGGGCTATAAGCCCGCCCTCCCTATTGCCGCTTACGCTTTCCGATACACCTCGTCGTACATTCGCGCGGAGCGGTCCCAGGAAAAATCGAAGGCCATGCCGTTCGTCTGCAAGGTTCTCCAGACGCTCGGATCTTTGTAATTCAGCATCGCGACCCACGTCGCGAGATAGAGCTCGACGGGATGTGCGGCGGCGAAGCCGAAGCCGGTGGCTTCGTCGAGGTTCGTACCGTCGAACGGGATGACGGTATCGGCGAGACCGCCCGTCAGGCGTACGACGGGGACGGCGCCGTAGCGCATGGCGTACATCTGGTTGAGACCGCACGGCTCGTACAGCGACGGCATGAGCAGCATGTCCGAGCCGGCGTAGATGCGATGGGCGAGTGCGTTGTCGAAGCCGATCCAGACGCGACAATTTTCCGGATATTCTTCGGCGATGCGATGCAGCGCATCCTCGAGCTCCGGCTCGCCACTGCCGAGGATCACGACCTGCGCGCCCGCGCGCAGGAGCCGCGGCAGGATGGGGATCAGAAGCTGAAAGCCTTTCTGTCCGACGAGGCGCGAGACGGCGCTGAGAAGCGGGCGCCGCAACGAATACTTGAGGCCCGCCTCTTTCGCCAGAGCGCGCTTGTTCTTCGTCTTCTCGCCCAACGTGTCGCCGTCGTAGTTCGCGGCGATATGCAGGTCGGACCACGGATCCCATTCGTCATCGTCGATGCCGTTGACGATGCCGGTGAGCTTCGGCGCGATCGCGCGCATCACGCCATCGAGCCCCGCGCCGTGCTCCGGCGTCATGACCTCGCGCGCGTAGTTCGGCGAAACCGTCGTGACCTGATCGGCGAAGAGAATCCCGCCCTTCATTGGATTCAAGGTTCCGAAGTGCTCGATCGCATCGGGCGCCCAGTAACGATCATGAAGTCCGGTGAGCGAAAACGCGCCGTAGCCGGCGACGCCCTGGTAGTTGAGGTTGTGGATCGTGAAGACGGATCGCGTCTCCGCGAAGTTCGGACTCGCGCGCAGACCGGAGTGGAGATACACCGGCAACAGCGCGGTGTGCCAGTCGTGGCAATGCAGAATCTCCGGTGCGATGCCGAGGAGCTCGCAGCCGCGAATGACGGCGCGGCAGAAGAAGGTATAGCGCAGCAGAAAATCGTGGATGCCGTCCGGACCGTTGGCATAGATCGAGTCGCGCTCAAAGAAGTAGTCGTTCGCGATGAGGATCAGCGGGATGTCCGTTCCCGGCAGCGTCGTCCGAAGAAACGTCACCTCGGCGACCCAGTTGTCCCAGACCATCACGATCGTCGGCATCGCCTGGTGCACGGAGACGCCGTTCTTCTCGAACCAGTGCCGCGCCTGCCGGTAGAACGGCATGAAGATCGTGACGTCGTGCCCGAGCTTCGCCAGCGCTTTCGGCAGCGAGCCGCAAACGTCGCCGAGGCCGCCGGTTTTGGCGATCGGAGAGACCTCGGCTGTGGCAAAGACGACGCGCATTGTTTCTCGAATCCTGAGCGAAGCGAAGGATCAACGGAGCGTTCGCGAGACACGCCCAGAGGAACGATCAGGGCGGGTGCGCCCTTGATCCTTCGTCGCTTCGCTCCTCAGGATATAAGAACAGACGCATATCCGACGACGTGCGAGTAGTCGCCATTCACATCGCCCGACGTCGCGTGCTTCAGCAGGCGTGACCGCGTCGCGCCGAGCTGGTTGGCGGCGATGAGCATCGTGGTCGTGGGGATGAAGCCGCACATGGAGATGTCGCGGTCGTCAACGACGCGCCAGAGCGCGGCGGGATCGCGCGCGAGCACGGGATCGATCGCCCACTGATCCTTCTCCAGCGTGACGCGTTGATCCTCGTAGTGATTGAGGTCCGAGCTCGCGAGGATGCCGATCGGTTCTGTCTCGCCTTTCACCACATCGGCGATCGCCTCACCGATCTCCTCGGCGTAATCGTAGCGATGCGCGCCGAGGCAGATGGGAACGAACGTGAACGCGCCGAGGACGCGTTGCAGAAACGGAAGCTGGACTTCGAGCGAGTGCTCGCGCGCGTGAGCGCGTGTGTCCTCGGCAAGGAGAGAAGTCTTCGCAACGAGTGCGTTCGCGAGCGGCGTGTCGATGGAGACATCGCCAAGCGGCGTGCGCCACACACCGCTCGTGTTGATCGCCGCGAAATGACCAGCGCCGGTGTGATTCGGGCAGAGGATGATGAAGCGTTTGGGGAGATCGGCGGCCGCGTAAAACGCGGCTGCGACATGTCCGCTGTACATGAGACCGGCGTGCGGCACGACCGCGCCGATGAAGCGCTCCTTCGTTGACGGGATGTCGTCAAAGCAGGCGTCGACTTGCGCACGGAGGCGACTGGGATCGGCTTCGTAAAACGTTCCGGCGACCGCGGGTTGGCGAATCATCGTCACTCATAAACCCATGTCATCCCGAGCGTAGCGAGGGACCTGGGCGGGTGGGCGGCACGAGGATCGAGTTACGCGCCGCCCGCACACCCAGGTCCCTCGCTCGACGCTCGGGGTGACAGCTTTAGAACTTGCGGTAGCTATGCCACCGCACTCCAAAATTACCGCGGGAAGGTCGGTCCGTAGACGACCGCGTTCAGGAAGATCGGCAGCGTGCCGCGCCAGAACAGCCGGTAATTCGGATCGTCGGCGAACGTGATGACCTGTCCGCGGCCGAACGGCTCGCTCACGACGTAGACCGAGCCTTTGATCCGTTCCAATGACTCGTCCCAGGCCACGCCGGAGATCAGCGGGTCCTTGGCGTCGATCGTCAGGATGTTGTCGACCTTGTGCGCGACGGGGAGAAACGCATCGCTGCCTTCGACGAGCACGGCCGGCGAGCGGGGCACACCGAACGTGAGGAACGAGCGCTCGTTCATCGACGTGCGGAAGGCGGAGCCGGGGATGCGGAAGTCGTTGTAGCGTTCGTCGGCCGGCGGCGTCTTGTCGTCGTCTTTCTTCTTCGGCTCCCAATGCTTGAGCTTCGAGATCTCGACGTCCTTGTCGCGCAGGAATTCGCTCGCGCCTTTGACGGCCACGATCGTGCCGCCTTCGCTCACCCACCCTTTGATCTTCTCGATCGCTTTCTTGCCGAGGCGGTCGGCGAAGGAGCCGTCGGGAAAGACGAGCACTTCGAACTCGTGCAGGTCGACGCTGCGCAGCGACTCCGCGGAGAGCGTCGTGTGCGGAATCGGCGTGTCGACGTCGAGCGTGTGCCAGAGCATTCCGTAGGATGACGCGCTGCTGCCTGGACCACCCACGAGACCGATTTTCGGATTCTTGACGTGATGAATCTTCTCCGAGCCGAATGCCGTGCCGCCGATCCAACCCGACTCCAGCGGCGCGACTTCGACTCTGGTCTCTCGCGCGATCGTTTCGAGTGTTGCGTCGAGCTCTTTCGGATTGTTTCCCTTCAACACGACCAGCGTTCCCCGCGCGAATTTCTGCGCTCCGGCATCGACTTCGGTGTCGGAGACGCTGAAGTTCACTTTCGCCGCGAGCAGACGCCCGACGAAACGATAGAGGTTCGGCTGCATGCCGTCGATGAGATAGCCGTACGACGCGGCGCGGAACGCGGCCGGTGCGCTGGCGCGATACTCGGTCGTTCCCGTGATCGGCGCGGTCGTGACCCAGCCTTCGACGTTCATCGCCAGCGGCAACGACCAGGTCGTGAGGTCGTAGAACTCGTCCGGCTCGTCGGCCTCGGCACGCGCGCGCTGCTCTTCGACGAACCCTTTGCTGAATGCCGGCGCCTTCTCCAGCAGCGTGTTCACGAGACCGCCGAGCGGCTGACGCGTCGTGATCACGGCCGTGCCGGCGGGAAACGCGTGTGTGTCCTGCGCGCCGCGTGTCGAGGCGCGACGAGCGCAGCGTCGCCGCCGCGCCCAGCATCTCCACGCGCGCGCCCTGCTTCTGCAGCAACGCGATGAGCGTGTCGAAGTTCGGCGATCCGGGAACGAGCAGGAACGTGTTCTTCCCCGCGTCGATCTGCGCGCGCGCCGCCTGATACGTGTAACGCAGCAGCGCCTCGCGATTCTGCGCGGCCGTGCGCACGGTCGTGATGCCGGTCGTGTAATGCCGCTGCGTGCGATCGCTGAGACGCAGGACCGTGCCGTCGGTCGCGCTCGACCGCCGAGCCTCCGCGGCCGCCGCCGGCCATCTCGTAGGTCATGCCGACCGCGCCGTGCAGCGCCGGCCACGAATCGCCGTAGCCGGGATAGAAAAGGTCGAACGTTTCGCCGACGAAGAACGGCCAGCCGCGCTTCGAAAACTCGGCGGCATTCGCGCGGCCGAAGACGTCGAGCCACTTCTCGACTTCCGCCGGCAGATGCGCGTTGATCGGCTTGGCGTCGGGCGGGAAGAAGTAGGTCGATTCGTACGACATCTCATGGAAGTCGACGAAGACCTGCGGATTCCACTCGCGATACGCGGCCACGCGCGCTTGCGTCTCGCGCTGCGACATCCACGTCCAATCGCGGTTCATGTCGATGAGGTAATGGTTGTAGCGACCGCCCGGCCACGGCTCCTGGTGCTCGAACGCTTCCGGCTTCGCATTCGGATTCACGCCGGTCGTGCGGCGGAAGAATTCGGTGTAGCGCTCGCGCCCGTCGGGATTGAGCAGCGGATCGATGACGACGACGAGATCGTCGAGCATCGCCAGATACGAGGGATCGGTCAGCAGCGTATGCGCGACCATCATCGAGGCCTCGGCCGACGACGATTCGTTTCCGTGCACTCCGAACGCGAGCCACACGACCGCGGGCGTGTTCTTCGCCAGAGACTCGACATCGCCTTCACCGGCGGCGAGCATGGCGATGTTGCGCTGCACGGCATCGAGCGCCGCGCGATTCTTCGCCGACGTGATCGTGGCCAGCATCAGCGGCCGATGCTCGTAGGTCTCGCCGATCTGCCGCATCGTGATGAGACTCGAGCGTTTCGTCAGCTCGGTGAAGTAATCGAGGATGCGCTGGTGCGACGTAAATCGCTCACCGATCGCGTACCCGAGGTACTGCTCGGGCGACGGAACCTGCGCGGAGAGCGAGGCGCAAAGAGTGAACGCGAGGAGAAGTGCGACGCGTCGAATCATGGTCCGCAGTTTATCCCGAGCGCAGCGAGGGATCAGTGGAGCATTCGCGACGAATGCTCATGCCTCGGAAACCGCTCCATTGACCCTTCGCTTCGCTCAGGGTTAGGTGTCGGCCACCGCGACCTCGTCCTCGACCTGAATCCCCGACTTGGCGTGGATGCCGAGGCGTTTCATCATTTCGTTGAGGGTCGAGGGCTTCACTTGCAGCAACTCGGCGGCGCGTTTTTGCACGCCGTTCGCGAGCTCGAGGGATTGCAGGATCATCGTCCGCTCGTAGTTCGAGACGGCGTCCTTCAGGGAGATGCCGTCCTGCGGGACGACCATCGCCGGCTGATCGGTGCGCATCGGGTAGCGCAGGTAATCGGGCAGCAGCTCGGTCGTGATGCGGTCGACCGTGCAGAGGACGACGGCGCGCTCGATCGTGTTCTCCAGCTCGCGCACGTTGCCGGGCCAGGAGTGATCCATGAGCACGCGCATCGCTTCGGCAGTGACTTCGCGCACCTTGCGCTTGTTCTCCTCCGAATACTTGTGGAGGAAGTGCGACACGAGGAGCGGGATGTCTTCGCGGCGGCGGCGCAGCGGCGGGAGTTGCAGGGTGATGACGTTGAGGCGATAGAAGAGATCCTCGCGGAACTTCGACTCCGCCATCAGCTTCTGCAGATCGGCATTCGTCGCGGCGATGATGCGGACGTCGACCTTCAGCGTCTCGACCGAGCCGAGGCGCATGAACTCTTTTTCCTGGATCACGCGGAGGAGCTTGGCCTGCGTCTCCAGATTGATGTTGCCGATCTCGTCGAGGAAGATCGAACCGCCGTCGGCGACTTCGAACAGGCCGCGCTTCGTGGCGATGGCGCCGGTGAACGCGCCCTTCATGTGACCGAAGAGCGAAGACTCCAGCAGTTCCGGCGGAAGCGATCCGGAGTTGACGGTGACGAAGGCGTTGCGCGCGCGCGGACTGGCGTGATGGATCGCTTTGGCCACGAGCTCTTTGCCCGTGCCGGACTCGCCGAAGATCAGGATGTTCGAGCGCGACGGCGCGGCGAGGCGGATGAGATCGAAGACCTTCCGCATGGTCTCGCTCTTACCGATGATGTTGGCGTAGGAGTACTTCTCGGTGAGCTCGGCTTTGAGTCGCTCGTTCTCACTGGAGAGGCGCCGCTGCTCCAGCGCCTTGTTCACGGTGATGACGACTTCCTCGTTCTTGAACGGCTTCGGGATGTAGTGATACGCGCCCTGCTTCATCGCCTCGATCGCGCCGTCGATCGACGAGAAGGCGGTGATGACGATGACCGGCAGCGCCGGATTGGAGATGCGGATCGCGCGCAGCGTATCGATCCCGCTGATGCCCGGCAGCATGACGTCGAGGATGACCAGATCGATCTCCTCGCCATCGAGCTTGCTGAGCGCTTCCTCCCCGCTCGCGGCGGAAACGATGTCGAAGCCCTCGCGCCGCAGCACGGCGTCGAGCACGTCTCGCAGAACTTCTTCGTCGTCGACGATGAGGATGCGCATGTCAGTTTGCAGTTTGCAGATCGCAGATCGCAGGAACTTTCGCCATGCTCGGCGTGAATCGGTTTCCCTGCGATCTGCGATCTGCGAACCGCGAGCTGGTTCTACATACTGCCTACGACTCGCTCCACCTTGGGCAACGTAATCGAAAACTCGGCGCCTTTGCCGGGTGAGCTCTCCACCGTGATCTCGCCGTCGCTCGCGTGCAGGATGCGGCGGCTGATGGCCAGATCCGAGACCGGTTCCACCCTGGCCGCGTTTCGTCGTGACCAGCGGATCGAAGACGCGTCCGATGATGTCCGCGGCGATTCCCTTTCCGTCATCACGCACGCGAATCATGACCCGATCGATGTCTTCGGTTGCGCAGATCCAGATGTTTCCATCGTCGGCGACGGCATCACGTGCATTGAGCAGAACGTTGGTCAGAACCTGCTGCAGGTCGTGAAAGTTCCCGCGCACCTTCGCCGGCGTGACCGTAAGGTGCACGTTGATCCGCTTCGACTTCAGCAAGTCTTCGTGCAGCGCGACCGTCGATGCGATCAGTTCTTCGATGCTCACCAGCTCGCGCGAACGCGGGCGATTGGCGATCAGGTCGAGCAGGTTGTTGACGAGATGCGACGCACGGAACGACTGCTGCTCCATCTTTTTCAGCAGCTTGTATTTCGGATCCTCGGCCGACGTTTCCGCGAGCAATAGCTGCGCGTACGACGAAATGCCGGTGAGCGGCGTGTTCACTTCGTGCGCGACACCGGCGGCGAGCAGACCCAGAGACGCGAGGCGCTCCTTGTCCTGCAGCTCGCGCTCGAGGCGCACGCGATCGGTGATGTCGCCGATGACGAGCACGCGCGCGCCGTCGGCGACGTCGCCCGCGGTGAGCGGACTCGCGGTGACGGTGACTTCCTTCTCGACCCCGTTGCGGTTGATGAAGTGCGTGGCCATCGTGCGCGACGTGTTCTTCCACACTTCGTCATACGGCGGAAAGAGATCGGAGATCGAGTCGTCGGAATGATCGACGCCGACGAGCTCCCAGAACGCGCGGTTCGCGGTGAGCACCGTGCCGTCGCCGCTCACGACGGCGATCGCTGAAAGCGACGACTCGATGATGTTCTCGTTGTACTCCTTGAGCGCGCGGATCTCGTCGAGCTGGCGGCGCAGCCTTCCGTAGAGGCGCGAGTTCTCGATCGCCAGCGCGACCGGCGCGGTGAGCGTGCCGATGAGATGCAGATCATCGCGCGAGAGCGGCTCTTCGCCGCGGCGTGTGCCGAGGAGGAGCAGTCCCTGCAGCTCGCCGCGGTTGCGCAATGGGAAAGCGTAGCGATAGCCGGCCGAGAGCAGCTTCCAGGGAACGTCGCTCTTGTCGGGAAGGCGCGGCTGGCTGAGGACGACCGGCCCTTCCTTCGGAATGCTGCCGAGATCCTCCGGCGCCACCCGTCGCGGCACGCCGTCTTCGCGATCGTAGATCAGCAACGACGTCGCCTCGCGCATGTAGAGGTTCACGCGCTCGATGTGCAGCGTCGCGCGCAGGCGCTCGCGCATCATGGCGATCAGCTCTTCGACGTCGTGGAACGTTGCCAGCTCCTGCGCGAAGTCGGTCATCGTGCGGCGATGCCGGTAGCTCTCGCGATACAGGATCATCTCGATGACCGACTCGATCCGCCCCTTCACCGGAATCAGCACGCCGGCGATGAGCAGTCCCGAGGAAAACGCGAGGAAGTTGCGCTCCATCGCCGAACGCTCTTCGATCACGCGCGAGAGCACGAGGTTCACGCTCGAGAACGCGATCATGCCGAAGGCGAAGGTGACCGAATAGGCCAGCACTTCTTTGATCACGACCTCGACGTCCCATAGCTTGTACTTGAGGATCGAGACCGCGAAGGCGAGCGGGATGAACGCCAGCGGCAAAATCGCCACCGTCGTCAATGCCGGACGTACGGTGCCGGCGACGAGATAGGGAACGATGTAGATGATGAGGAAGGGAACGAAACCGAGGACCAGGCCCAGGTAGATCCACTTGATCTGCTTCTTTCCCACCGGCGCGGCCTGGCGATACGTGAAGCCGAGCGCAATGAGCGCGAGCGTGAAGTAGATGCCGAAGTCGAGAATCTCCCAGCGCTGGATCACCACCAGCGTGCGGCGCGGCGTCGCCACGGCAAGCGCGTTGTTGAAGAGCAGCAGGTTGAAGTTCCAGAGCGCCAGCAACACCGGCGGCACGTACATCGCCGCGATCCACTTGCGCTCGCGGATCATCGGACGCGGGAAGAGGAGGAAGAAGTTCAGCGTGAGGGGGGGCAGGAAGATGTGCGCCAGATCCTCGATCATCTGCAGGAGCTTGTAGCTCCAGTCGATGTCGCCCGCCGGTGTGTAGACGTAGACGATGAACGACAGCAGCGTGACGAAGTAGAAGAGCCGGCTGTCTCTCGTCTCTCCTCGGAAGAGCGTAAAGAGCCCGATGGCGAGATAGAGAAATCCGATGAAGCTGAGGATGAGATACGGATAATCGACCTTCAGCTCGGGCGGGCGATACTGGATGGTCGTCGGATGCCCGTTGCGCGCGATGACCATCGGCACCTTTTCGCCGATCTTCCGCAGCGTCTTCTGCAGGCCTTCGACCTCCGTCGTCGGCGTTTCGCCGATCAGCCAGATGTGATCGCCGGGACGCAGGCCGGCCTGTGCGGCGCTGCTTCCGGGGTCGACGCTGTTGACGACGATGACGCCGTTCTCGCGCTGAAACGTGAAGTCGATGCGCTCGAAGGTGGAGCGCTTGCGCTGAAACGAAACGAACGCACCGAGGACCACACCCAGCGTGAGCAGGGCGATCAGCGCGTTCGTCAGGAAGGATCTGCGCATGGGCCGATGGGAAGCATTCAATGGAGGTGCCGCGGGAAATGCACGGCTAATTCGTTGATTCGAAACGTTGAATCACCCGCCAATTATCCGAAGAAGGGCAGTTCGGTTCCAAGCGCTTGGATTCACTCCACGGTTTTTTGGAGCCGGCACGGCCGGCAGCGTGGGTTGCCCAAGGCTGGACGCACGTACGGTCGCTTCGTGGTCTAACGCGTCGTGGACTCTAAAGAGGGAAGCGGCAGACGTCGCGCAGGAGACAGACGTCGCAGTTTTCCTTGCGGCGTTTTCGGCTGCAGAGATCGAGGATGCCGAGGCGGCAGAGGGCGAAGTCGTAGCGGACGGGATCGGCGCGATCGAATCGCGCGAGGCGATCGGTGAGCGCACGCGCCGATTTCCAATCGAACGATTTCCGATCATTGAGCCCGAGAAACGTCGCGATGCGATGGATGTGCGTGTCGAGCGGCATCACCAGCTTGCGCGGATCGGCGAACGTCCAGAGCCCGAGATCCGGCGCCGTGCGGCGGATCATCCAACGCAGATAGAGGTTCATGCGTTTGCAGGCAGAACCGTCGTTGGGAGAAGTGAGCAGGTACGCCAGTGCGCGATGGAGCGCAGGCATCCTGCCTGCGCTCCTCACACTCTCCACGAACCTGGCGAGGGTCGGACCGATATCGGCGTCGTTGGCGTCGTAGCAGGTTTCGAAGAGCGCGCCGAGGGAGCCGTCCGTGCGGATCGCGCCGGCGATGCAGGCGAGAAACGCCACGAGCTCCGGCGTCTTGTGAAAGCGATGCGCGAAGCCGGCGAAGCGTTTCGTGGCTTCGCGCTCGTCGAACGACGCGAGATAGCGATACGGCGACGGCGTCATCTTCTCGAGCACCGCGCCGATGTTGCTGACGATGATGTCGGCGCGGCCATACGCGAACGCCGCGGCGATGAGGCCGGCGGTTTCCTGATCGAGAGGGTCGTCGTAGCGCAGCACGAGCTGCAGCGGATCGGGAGCGATCGTCGTGACGTCGAAGGTCTCGACGAGCGCGTCGAGACGATCGCCGAGTCGTTCAGCGTTGACCGGTTTTCGCAATCTCATGCGACAGAGAGAAGGACGGCGCTCATCACTTCCGGAACGTACTGGAACCGGCGCGGATTTCGGGCGTCATAATCAGCATCATGCGACAGCTTCGCCTTCTCGCCGCCACGCTCGTCCTCTGCCTAGCCGCGCTCCGCTCGTTCGCCGCCATCAACGGAACGGTGATGACGATCGACGGAGCTCCGATCGCGAACGCGCGCGTCTCGATCTTCGGTTTCGAGACTCGCGAAGCAAGTCGCACGCGACTCCTCTCCGAGGCGCCCGAGGAAGTGGCCCTGGCAACGACGCAGACGGATGCCAAGGGGAGCTTCTCGCTTCCCTCGCCGAAGGAAGCGGTCGTCGATCTCAGCGTCTACGCGCGCGGCTACGTTCCAGCGCAGCGTCGCGTGGAGAAGGACGAAGAAGCCGGCGCGATCGTGCTGTCGAAAGGCGAGGTCACCAGCGGAAGCGTGACGGCGGGAGGAAAGCCCGTCGCCGGCGCGACCGTCGTCCTCATGTACGACGGCAGCGACTACGTGACGCGGAGCGGAGAAGACGGCAAGTACGAAGCGCCCGACGTGAAGCACCTCAACCGAGTCGTGGTGATCCATCCGAAGTACGCGATCGACAGCGAGATCCTCGCGATGACGCGTCCAACCGCGGCGAAGTTGCAACGAACGCTCGTCGCCGGCACGGAGGTCAAGGGAAAGGTCCTGAGCGAAGACGGCAAGTCGCCCATCGCCAACGCCGCCATCACGCTCGACCTCTGGCCATTGGCCACGAGCGGCGACGATGGCTCGTTCACGATCGCGCATGCGCCGGCGAAATGGACGGCGGTCTCGGCGCGCAAAGACGCGCTCCGCGGACAGCGCGCGTTCTCTAAAGATGCAGAGCAGATCATCCGCGTGGCGAAAGGATCCACGATCTCCGGCCGCATCATCGATTCGAAAACCAAGCTCCCGCTCGTCGGCGCGATCGTCACCGCGGCGATGCCCCGCATGGGGATGGGGATGGGATTGGGCGGCGAGCCGGGCAACGCGACCGTGTCCGATGCGAAAGGGTCGTATTCGCTGGTCGTGCCCGCGGGCTCCTACATGATGGTTGCGTCGCACCCCGCGTACGACGGAAACCCGGTCAACGTATCCGGAGCGGTGGGGCAATCGGTCTCGAAGGAAATTTCGCTCACGCCACTGGCGCGCGTGACCGGCGTCGTCGTCGATGAAGCGAACAAGGGAGTCGCGGCCGCTTCGATCACGACCGAGAACGCCGGCGATCCGATGATGGCGATGCGCATGATGCGTTTCGGCGGTAACGGTGGCGCGGCCAGCGGTCCGGACGGGCGTTTTGCGATCCGCTTCGCGGGCGAAGCCGATCTGCGACTCCGAGCTTCGAAGCGTGGGTTGCCCACCGCGAAGTCGGATTCGATGAAGCTCGGCCCGGGCGAGCGCAAGAGCGGTGTCGTGCTCACGCTTCCGACCGGAGTACCGGTCACCGGAACAGTCACCGATTCCCAGGGCAAGCCCCTCTCCGGCGTCGCAGTGACCACCGCGGAGGCCGAGTCGGGACGCGGAGGCATGCAGCGCATCGTCATGTCCGGAATGATGCAGAACGACGACGATGGAGTGGTCACGGGCAGCGACGGCAAGTACATGCTCCGCCTCAAGGAAGGGAGCTACGACTTCACGTTCAAACGCGAAGGATTCGCGATGCGCAACACGCGCGGGCAATCGGTCGTCGCGACAGGCAACAACATCGTCGACGCGAAGCTCGACCCCGCCGTGGAGATCCGCGGGCGGGTCGTGCGCAACGGCAACGGGGTCGAAGGAGTGAACGTGTTCCCGATGATGATGGGAAGCGATTCGCGGGCCGTCACGGCGCCGGATGGCTCGTTCGTTCTCGGCGGCATGACGCCCGGGCAGGTCCGCATCCAGTTCAACAAGGGCGACGAGTTCATTCAGGAGATGCGCAGCTTCACCGCGCCAGCGAGCGACGTCGTGATCGATCTTCCGCCCGGCAGCCGCATCTCCGGCCGCGTGGTCGAGAAGGGATCGAGCAAGCCGGTCGCGCAGTTTCAAATCGGACTGTCGCGCTCCCGCAGCACGGGCGGCATGGTCATGATGGCGCCGCCACAGCTCAAGAGCGTCAACAGCGACGATGGCTCATTCACGCTCGAAAACGTTCCTGCCGGCGCACACGATCTCATCGCCTTGGCGCCCGGTTTCGCCGGCGGGCGTCTGAGCATCAACGTGGAAGAGGGCAAGGCACTCAGCGGTCTCGAGGTCGAGCTCGACACCGGGACGCGGCTGACCGGCAAGGTCACGGGTCCGAACGGCGCGGCGCTCAGCGACGTGACGGTCGGTCTGGCGATGGGACCTGGCGGAGCATTCGCGCGCTCCGGATCGGCCAATCGCACGGTCACTGACTCCAATGGCGAGTACACGCTCGAAGCGCTGCAAGGCGGCGACGAGACGATCGAGTTCTCGCATCCGAAGTACATCGGTACGCGGAAGTCGGTGTCGCTCAAGGGCAAGGAGATGCGCCTCGACGCGCAGCTCGAAGGCGGGCTCCCGGTCACGGGAATCGTTGTGACCGACGCGGGAGTGCCGGTCGGTGATGCAGAAGTGATGGCGATGGCTTCAGGCGGCTCGCGCCGCTCGGCGCGCACGAATGCCTCGGGCATGTTCGAGTTCGAATCGCTGGCGCCGGCGCATTATCGCTTCTCCGCCGCGAAGGCCGGCCTCGGCGACGGCAAGGTCGAAGACTTCGACATCAGCGCCGGCGCGCCGCTTCGCATCACCATGCACGCGGGCGCCACGATCTATGGGCACGTCACGGGATTGACGGCGGACGAGCTTTCCAACGCGACCGTTCAAGCCTTTGGCGACAGCGGCTCCGCGGACGCGACCGTCGACGCTTCGGGGAACTACAAGATCGAAGGTGCTCCCGTCGGCACGGTCCGGGTCATGGCCGCGGTGATGTCGCGAACCTTCTCCGATCGCCGAACGACCGCGACGCAGACGCTGCAAGTCACGGGAGGAAGCTCGCAACAACTCGATCTCGAGTTCACCACCGGCACCACGGTGAGCGGGCGCGTCACCCGCAACGGCGCTCCGGTGAAAGGAGCTTCGATCAGCTTCATGCCGAAGACCGGCCGGTCCCAGGGGATGGCGACGGGCTCGACGGACGAGGACGGTCGCTACAGCGTCACCGGGATCGATTCGGGCGAGTACACGATCACCGTGATGGACATGCAGAGCCTGAGTCCGTACAGCACGACGTACACGGTCCGCGGCTCGGCTACCTACAACATCGACTACAAAGCGAACGCGCTGCGCGGACGCGTCGTCGATGCGGAAAACAGCGGTCCGATCGCCGACGCGAGAGTGCAGCTGCGTCCCGTCGACGAGACTAGCGGATTCCGAGGGATCCGCGCGGTCATGACCGATGGCAACGGCGTCTTCGTGTTCGACGGCGTCTCGCCCGGCTCGTACACGGCGAACGCGACGAAGGACGGCTACGGCAATCAAACGAGAGATCTGATGATCGGCGAGCGCGCTCCCGATGATCTCGAGCTGATCCTGGCCAAGAACGACGGCGTGCTGATGAAAGTCGTCGACGGCCGTGACGGACGAACGCTCAGCGCGATGGTGTCCGTCTACGACATGCAAGGAAGGTTGGTTCACGAGAACCGGATGTTCTTCGGCGGCATGGATGGCGCGACCGACGCGAAGCTGCCGCTCGCTCCGGGAAGCTACGTCGCGTCCGTCTCGTCAATGGGCTACGCGATGCAAACGATCTCGATCCAATCACCGTCGACGAAAACCGTTCCCCTGACGCCAGGTGGCAAGCTGACGATCCGCTCGAAGCAATCAGGCCGCGCCCGCGTGCGCCTCCTCGATTCCTCAGGCTCCGCTTACCCGCGCTACGGCACGCGCCCCTCCTGGTCCGAGCTCAACCCCAGCCCGGGCACAACATTGTTGGAGTACCTCAACCCAGGCACCTACACCCTGCAACTCCTCGGCGACAACGACGCGGTGCTCGATACCGTTCGCGTGACGATCGTCGAAGGACAGATGACAACGACCGAGATCTGAATCGGTAAACGGGAGACGGGTCACGGGGGACGCTTGCTCAACGAGCGGGCGTCGCCTCGGATTTGCTTTCCGGTCGACAAGCAGAAGAAACATCCGCGGAACGCTCGCTCACAAGCAAGCGTCCCCTGTCTGCTGTCTACCGTTTACTCTTCGTGATCGTCCATCGGCGGCGGCTCGTCGAGATGCGGCTCCTCGTGGTGAACCGCTTCGAGAGGCAAGTGCTCGGGGCGGGAGATGCCGCCACCTGACATGTAGATGTTCTTGCGGTATTTCTCGAGGCGCTTGAACAGGTGATGCAGGTCGTACGTCAGGCGCATCACCGTGCGGCGCAGCTTGTACTTCACGCGGCGGAAGGCGTCGAGATCGTCGCCGCGCAGCGTCGGCAGGAACGAGTGAATCTCCTCGATCCGCTTGCGAACCTTGTCGAGGTCTTTGTCGTGGATGTTGAGAAACACCTCGGCTTTTTCGACGAGCAAAGGTTCGACGCCGCTCATCTGGTCGTCGTACCAATGCCAGAGCTGCACGAGGTCGATGCGCCGGCCCTTCGAGAGAAAGCGTGTCTCGAGAAGATCCTGGCGGAAATAGCCGAGGAGCTTGCGATCGTCGGTCTTGTTGAAATCGTCGTCGGTGAGATTCCGGATGTTCCAGACGGCGAAGCGAATGATGTCGTTGCGCGTGCCGCGCAACTGCCGGATGACTTCGTCAAGGATCCTGACCGGGAGCTGCGCCAGCGTCTGCGCCTCCGGCGGCGCCTGCTGCGCCTGCGGAAGAGGACTTTCGGACATGGCCGGCGAAGGATACACGAAGACGAGATTGGGGATTGTGCGGCGCAGGAAAGACGACGCGCGCTGGACCGCTGCCGTCCCGGCGGCGGGGGCGGCGTCGTCTCGACGCCCGCCCGTGAGCGGCGAGACGCCGCTCACCCAGCCGGCGAGACGCCGGCGGTCCACTCGGGCTCGATGCGAGCGGAGCAAGCGCGGTTCTGTGTGGTACTGGCCGCCCTCGGCCGGCTCGCAGGACGCGGCTCGCTCGTTCTTGAGGTCATGTGTGGCGCACGAACCGGCAGGCCGAGGCGGCCGCCGCTACACAGAAGCGCCGAAGCCTAAACGGCTTCTGCACAGTGGCGTTCGAATCTTCTGCGTTCTGTTCTGCGATCTGTCTCAGTGCACGAACGTCGCGTCGCCTGTGCCGTTGTCGATGAGGGAGGCGTAGGCGTGGCCGCGGCCGGAGAGAAAGTGCGCCTCCGCACGGCCGTTGACGACGCGGGCCGTCACGGCGGTCTGCGCCACTCCGCCGGGCGTGGCGAGCGTGGTTCGTTGGACCTCGTGGCCAGCGGCGTCGTAGATCACGAGCTCCGCGAGCGCGGGCTCGTCGCTGATGATGCCGAGGTTCGTTCGGTAGCCGGTGCCGCTTTCGATAAAGAGGAGGTTCTCCTCCGCGTCGCCTTCGACCGAGAGCAAGGGTACGAATTCGCTGAAGCCATCGGTGCGGGTGCGCGTTGCGCCGAGGGTGCCGGGCGGGAGGCTCATGCGCAGTGCGGCGATCGTGATGGTGCGGTGGAAGAGGCGCGCGAGCACGTCTTCGAACGTCGTGATCGGCTGCAGAAGAATCTGCACGGAGGGCCGTTGTGCGCCGATCGCTTCGATCGCGATGGACGTGTCGGATGCGTTCGAGGTCAGCCAGAGATCGGTGCGCCAGTTCGTGCCGTTCACGCCTTCGGCGCTGATCGCGGGAGCGATTACGGTGCGCATCGTTGAAGGAACGGCGAGGGCGGGGATGAACATGGGATCGTCGGTCGCGGCGTCGATCTGCGAGAGATAGGTGACGACGCGCGCGTCGCCACTGACGACGCTCACCTGCTGCGTGCCATACGGCACGGGGAACTGCACGTGGCTGAATGGCTCGATCGTGATCTCGCGATCGTTCACGCGGACCAGCCCGCGCGCGCCTCCGACTTCGGTGATGCCGAGGTTGAATCTTGCCTCGGCGATCATCGGCGTCACAAGCAGAGACGGCGCGCCGAGCGTCGTGGTTTCGAGGTGCGGCGGCACTTGCTGGCCTATCGTGCCGAGCGGAGTCACGGCGTACGTGCGACTCATCGCGATGACGTCGCCGAGGACCTCGAGGCTGCCGCTGCCGGCGGTGAGGAACGCGCTGCCGACGACGTCGTCGAAGGCGATCGTCTGTCGCGGCGCGAGCGCGACGTCGAACGCGGCGAAGCTCGTGCGGCCGTCTTCACCGCTGCGCGTGAAGATCAACGTCGCGGCGCGCGGCTCCGCGCCGATGTTCGCGATGCGCACATCCGAGGCGAACTCCGTCGCGCCGACACCGAAGAGATGCGCGACCACCGGGATCATCTGCGTCTTTCCCCTGCGCGGCCGCGTCACGGCCGGAACGGCACCCGCGAATTTCACGACGAGATCCCACGAACGCAGCGTTCCCACGTCGCGCGGACGCAGATCCCGCACGCGAAGTTTCCAGACGCCGGCCGCGCTTCGCCCGCGGAAGATCGTGAGTGGCTGCGCGGATGTCGCGTTGATTCCGAACGTCGCGTGCACGTCATGTCCGCCGTCCACCGAGGTCTCTTTCAACAGGACGATCGTTCCATCCGGCGCGATGAGCTCGAGGCGCAAATCGCCGCGCGAGGAATGCGCGATGTCGACACGGACGAAGAGCTCTTCGATCGCACGCGGATCGACGATCGTCAGCGACGATGTGATGCCGGTCGTGTCGTTATCGGGGATGGCGAGGCCATGGTCGTTGCTCTGGAAGTGCGTGAGCTCTCCTCGGGGTACGAACGCGCAGTCGGCGACGATGCCGCGCTTGCTCATGACCTCGCAGATGTCCGCGACATGCGCGCCGCCGAAGAGCTCCTCGTCCGCGACGACGATCCGATGCGCCGCGGCGTTGAAGGTCGGCAGCGGCGGCAGGTCGAAGATCGATTCGAGGATGATCGTGTCGGCGACCGATTTGCCGACGCGCTCGTGCAGCTCGCGCAGCGCCGAGGACCAGATCGAGCCGTTGCGGTGCTCCGTGCCCGACTGCTCGCGGACGTCGTAGTCCGCCATCGTCAGCGCGCTGTCGAGCCGGCGAAGGCAATCGCTCCCCGGCGCGTAGCCGCACTGCTGCGATGGATCGTCCTCCGCGCAGCGCGCGTCCCAGTCGGCAAAGCAGTACGGATCGCGGCCGCTGGCAACGCGCACCGCCGCATGCTGCGAGAAGGCCCAGTAATCGCCGAAGCCCTCGGCCAGAGCGCGCGCCTGGCTGGCGAACGATCCGGCGAAGCTCCCCGGCGCGATCCATTCGAGAATGGCGTGGCCGTATTCATGGATGAGGATGTCCGCATCCTCGGCGTCGTCCGTTCCTCCTTCGCCGAAGGAGAGCGTGCCGCGGCCGATGGCCGTCAGCGACGGGAGAAAGAACGAGTTGTCGGAACCGCCGCCGGCATGGGCGTCGACTTCGATCGGATACGCGGCGATGCTGCGCTCTCCGACATAGCCGAGCGATTGCAGGTAGCGTTGATTGCGATCGATGTGAAAGTAAGCGTTGACGTCTTCGAAGCCGTCCGCGGCGCGATCGAAAAGGAGTGAGCCGGAGGCATCCGGCGGCGCGGTGTTCGGCGGCTGCCGATCGATGAGCGAGACATTCGGTCCACGCAACGGGCCGCTGGCGGCGACGTCCTGGAGCTCGACCGCTCGATACGCGCGGTCCGGAACCGCGCTGGCCGTGTCATTGCGATCCTGCAGCGCCGGATCGTTGAGCGACGCAACCGGATTCGGATCGAACACGCGCGCGGGCTTGCCGCGAAAGAAGATCGGAATCGTGCGCAACAGCGCGCCTGTCATCGCGTCGTAATCGTAGGCAACATGGTCGCGAATCACGCGGCGCGCAACACGGCCATTTACGTTTCGGAGCGGAGTGGCGTAGTCGCTGACGGGAGTGTCGGTGGCTGGCGCCACAGACGCGGTAGCTGGCGCTACCGCACTCCTAGACGTCACGTAGTTGTCGCTCGGCAGACCGGCGATGTATTCGCGATAGCGATAGTGCGTGCCGGTCAGCGAGTGGCGCACGAGCTCGAGCCGCAGATCGACGGCGAGAAGGAGTGCGGCGACGAGCATCGTTGGAGTTTACGTTTGCGCGGCGATTTGCGCTGGGGACTCGGTGGGAACTTCGACGACCGGCAGAGAGAAGTGGAACGTCGTTCCCTGGCCTTCGCGGCTTTCGACCCAGATCGCGCCGCCGTGCCGCTCGACGATCTGCTTCGTGATGTAGAGGCCGAGTCCCAGGCCGCCGTAGTTCGTCGACGAGACCTGGCGTCCGCGATGGAAGCGCTCGAAGACCTGGCCGAGCTCGTCCGCGGGGATGCCGATGCCGCGATCGCAGACGGCGGTGACGAAACTGTCGCCGCGATCTTCGACGGTGATCGTGACGTCGCTTCCGTCGGGCGAGTACTTCACGGCGTTCTCGAGAAGGTTGCCGAGCACCTGCTCGAGGCGATCGCGATCGCCGGCGATGAATTTGCCATCCTGCGGCACGCTGACATGGAAACGGCGGTCGCTGACCGCGGTGTGATGGCGCTGCACGACTTCGCGCACGAAGTGCGGCCAGCGGATCGGTTCGCGGCGGATCTCCAGGCGGCCGGTCTCGATGCGCGAGACGTCGAGAAGCTCGAGGATCAGCCGCGACATGCGGTCGATCTGGTCGAGCGCGATGTCGAGATACTCCTCGGACGTGCCGAGGTCGCCTTCCTTGATCAGCATCTTTGCGAGCTGCGTGTAGCCCTTGATCGACGTGACCGGCGTACGCAGCTCGTGCGACGCGATGGAGAGGAACTCGTCCTTCAGGCGCGACAGGTCTTCCACCTTGCGGCGCGCGTCGACCTGTTCGGTGTAGAGCTTGGCGTTCTCGATCGCCAGCGCCGCGCGCTCGGCGAGAATCTCCGCGAGCGGAAGCTTGTCGTCGGTCATCGCGCGCTCGGGATCATTCGCGGCAATGACGAGGGCGCCGATGCATCTCGCGGCGCGTGCGCAACGGCAGAATGAGCAGCGACGCCAGGTTCAGCGGCGACGGGTGATACGTGCCGGACTTGCTCTTGTCCAATCCGGGCACGGACGTTCGTCGTCAACGACGGATAGCCGGTCGAGACGACCTGACCGATGATTCCTTCGCCGACGACGAGCGGCTGGCGATAGATGTACGACCAGGCCAGCCCGAGCGAAGCCATGTCGCGGTGATAGATCGACGCGACGCTGAGCTCTTTGGAATCGTCGTCCCGAAGGATGACCGCCGCCCAGTCGCCGAGGACTTCGGCCACGCGTTCGGCGATCGCCTGGTTGACCCAGTTCGGATCGATGTTGCTGGAGAAGAACGCGCCGGCGTCGGCGAGGATTTGCGCACGCTCGGCCTGCACCTGCATCTGCTCCTCGAGCTTGCGGCGCTCGGTGATGTCGCGGAACGTGACCACGACGCCGGAAGTGCGCCCGTCTTCCTCGAGGGGCGTCGCACTCATCGACACGGCCACGTTGTCGGATCCGGCGCGGGAAATGATGATCGTGGTGTCGTTCACCGCCTTTCCCGTCGAAAGGGCCTGGGCCGCGGGGAGCTCTTCGGGATCGAGCGTGCGGCCGTGCTCATCGCAGAGGTGATAGATCTTCGCGTGTTGCGTGATCGGAACGCCAACGTCTTTTCGCCCGAGAAGACGTTGCCCGGCGGGGTTGATGAACACCGTGCGCCCTTCGCCGTCGACGAGGAGCACGCCATCGGCCATGCCCGCGATCATCGTCTCGGTGCGCCGCACCTGACGCGCGATGGACTCGCCGAGCCGCTGCTCGATGCGCCAGGAAACGATCAACCCCACGCCGATGAAGCCGACGCCGAAGAGGACCATGGCCATCATCACCCACTGGCGTTTGGCGGCGATCTCGTCGACCGCGGCACGTTGTTCGGTGCGCAGGCGGTTGGAGATGTTTCCCGCGTAGTCGGGAGCGACGCGGCGTTTCTGCGCGACGCGCAGCATGATGTTCTCGGCATCCGCCTGCCGGTGGTCGTCGCGATATTGGTTCTGCTGATTCAGCAGGTCTTTGATCTCGTGGGCGTGCACGCGAAACTCGTTGAGATCGCCGATGTCGGTCGTGCCATTCGACAGATCGCGGGCCGTCTTCTCGGCCTCGTCGTAGTTCCGCGATGCATCTTCGTATTGCGCGGAGAATGAAGAGTCGCCCGATGAGAGGTATCCGCGAGACGCCGACACCATCAGCGCCAGCGAGTCATCCATCTGGTTCACGGCATCCATGAAGGGGCGCGACTGCTGCACGAGGCGCTGCTCGAACCGCTGCTCCATGCGCAGCACGGCAATCGTGAGGGCCACGCCTCCCGCTGTAAGGAGGGCCAGGCCACCAAAGGCTCCCCAGAGCATGCGTCGAATGGATGGAGACATACCGAGCGAATCGGCGAGAATGCAAGATTAGCGCCGAGGCAGCACTAAGTCCATGCGTGTACGCGACTTGCAACAAGCGCCCCCGAGGGAACGCCCAGTAAACGACGGTTCCACCACAAACTCGTCATGCCCGACCTTCTGAAAAAGTACCGCCAGATGCGCGACTTCGGCGACACGCCCGAGCCTTCCGGAGGGAAGCCGAAGCGGACGAAGAAGCCGATGTTCGTCATCCAGAAACATCAGGCTTCGCATCTTCACTACGACTTTCGCCTGGAGATGGAGGGGGTGCTGAAGTCGTGGGCGATCCCGAAAGGTCCTTCCTACGACCCGGCCCAGAAACGCCTGGCGATGATGACCGAGGACCATCCGTACGATTACGGATCGTTCGAGGGACAGATCCCCGCCGGCAACTACGGCGCGGGCAACGTCATCATCTGGGATACGGGAACGTGGGAGTTCATCGAGCCGGGCGACGATCCGGTGAAGGCGTTGAAGGGAGGAAAGCTGACCTTCCGCCTCGACGGGAAGAAGATGTTCGGCGAATGGGCGCTCGTGAAAATCCACGGCCGCGGAAAATCGGAGCGCGGCAACGAATGGCTACTCCTCAAGCATCGCGATGAATTCGCGAGCGAGGAGGTCGACGTCACGGAAGTCGCACCGCGTTCCGTCGTTTCGAATCTCACCGTTGATGAAATGGGGGCCGAGATCGGCTCCGAGCACGTTTGGATCAGCAATCGCAAAGCGGGCGCGCGCAAAGCGCCGACCATTGCGGATGAGATGAAGGCCGCGAGTCGGCGAGTTGCGACGTCGGCGCGGCATCCAGTCGTTAAGTCGCCGAGTCGGCCAGTCGTCAAGTCGGCGAGAAAGAAGCCGGCGGCGCAATCCTCTCTCGGCGACTCGAAGACTCGGCGACTGGGAGGCTCTAAGAAACGTCCTGCTTCGCCATCTCGAGCAGCTTCCGCTCGGAATCAAAGCTCGCCCGCTTCAGCGCCTCGCTCAGCTCGACCCACTCCACGTCGTCGACCTCGCTGAGCTGCGGCTCGAGCTCACCGGCGACGTACTGCATCAGGTAGAAGTCGACGCGCTTGTGAATGAGCGTGTCGCCGGCGCGGAAGAAGTACTCGATGGTATCGAGCAGCCGGACGATCCGCGCTTCGATGCCGGTCTCCTCGCGCACTTCGCGCAGCGCCGCGGCCTCGGACGTTTCGCCCACGGAGACCGCCCCTTTGGGCAGGCCCCAACGCGTGCGGCCGCGTGTGGCGATCAATGCCACGTGCGGCTTTCCATCACGCACGTCGAACACGGCCCCACCCGAAGAATGCTCGTTTCGCGTCTTCTGCCGCGATGCGCCCACAACGGCATTCTATTGCCGCCCGTTGTTTTTGTTGGTCGTTTCCTCGGAAAAGGATTACATTTTCCGCAAGCGCAAATTCTTGGACGACGACTCAGGAGGTAGGCATGCCCTGGCTTACGACCGTAACGGTGGTGGGAGTCATCTTGTTCGCCGTGCTGGTAGTGATTTTTCTGAAAGTCCGGCAGAAGGATCTGGTGAGTGCGTTCATGGAGAAGCGACGAGCGGCCTCGAAGCTCGTCAGCCGCGCTGAGTATGTCGAGGGAGTCGAGAAGATTCCGGTCGCGCTTTCGCTGACGGATACCGTGCTCTACTACGAAAATCCCGATCTGGAGGCTTCGTTCGATCTCGACCGCATCGATGAGGTCGAATACTCGCAGGATCTCTCGACCGGCAAGAACCATGATCTGCAGCACGAAGTGCTTCGTCTGCGCTCCCACGGCGCGACGTTCGAGTTCCTGCTGGAGAAGGCGGATTGCGCCAAGTGGATGGCGATCCTTCCGGCCCGCCGCATGGGCGGACAGACCAACGCCCGCGCGGTCTGAACCGCGTGCGATGTGACGGGCGCGCGGAATGGTGAACGGTCGCAGCCTGTTGCGAACCGGCTGCCGTGACCTGTCGGGGTGTGGCGCAGTCTGGTAGCGCACCTGCTTTGGGAGCAGGGGGTCGGAGGTTCGAATCCTCTCGCCCCGACCATTCACTCTCGTCCGTCCTTCGCGAAACGTCTCGTCGCCGGCCTTGCGACCGACGACGAGAACCCGGAAGCTACTGCAGCTTCCCCTCTCTTCCGGCAAGAAAGACCGCGCGAATCTCCGCCCAGCGCAGCGGACGGTCGTACAGCGTCAGCTCATCGACAATTCCTCGGAACAACGAGCCGTCGAGACTGTTGCGACCGATGAGCAGTGGCGCGAAGCTCGTGGTCGATCCACCCAACGGCGCGAACGTCGCGACACGGACGCTGTCGACGTAAAGCGTTCCGACGTTTCCCGTCCTGTCGATCGTCACCGCGACGTGGGTCCACTGGTTCGGGCGCACCGAGGCCGTCACTTCGGCGACGTTGCGGTAGGTCGTGCCGTTGGCCAACTGCACACCGAGTCTGCCGCGATAGATCCAGAAGTGATAGCCACGAATCGATCCGAACGAGTTGGTCCGCTTGTCGAGAATCGGCGCGACGCGATTGAACGTTCCCGCCGACGGCGACCAGCGAATCCAGCCTTCGATCGTGAAATCTCCCGCACCGAAGTCGAGGGAGGACGCATTGGCGACCTTCACGTATTGACTCGCGCCGTTGAGCGAGACGGCGTTTTCGACGCGACCTTGCGGATGGCCCGCGCCACCGATTGCCGTTCCGGTGTTCCCGCTCACCGAATCCGAAAACGATGTGCCCGACGGTTCGTTGAACCGCCACCACGCGCGCGCATTCGAAAAGAGCGGAGCGTTCAATGGGCCATAGGACTCGGCGCCGTTCATGACACCGGAGGACTTGCTGTAGCCACCGGCGATGATCACGCGGCCGTCGACGACCGACGCGCCGCCGGCGTTTCCGCGCGATCGCAGCATGTTCGGAATCGGCCCTCCGCTTGCGCTGGTGTCGTACGCGTAAGCCTGCGCAGTGCCCGAAAGCGGACCACCGATGCCGAGTCCCAGCAGGTACATCAACCCATCGGGTCCGGTCGTCGCGGCGAAGTCCCCGTTGCTCGGCGCCAGAGGGCCAATCGGAATCCAATTGCTGCCGTCGAATTGCGCCACGGTCGCGGGCACTACGGTGAAGGCATAGATGTTCCCATCGAGGCCGGTGACCGCCTGGCGCGGACTCGGAACGCCCGTGTTGATCGGAAGCACGGTCCACGTACTTCCGTCGAAGACTTCGATGGAGGTGACGTCGGTGCTGCTCGGTGAGTCGAACCCGCCCATGACGTAGATGCGCAAGTCGGGTCCAACCGCAACGGCGGCGCCGGCGCGCCTCGTGTTCAAGGGCGCGACGCTTTGCCATTGTCCCGTCGCCGTATCGAGGCGCTCGACGAGATCCGTCGACTGATTGCCGATGTTGCCGCCGATGACGTAGATGAATCCGTCCGCGCCAAAGACGACACTGGCGTGGCAACGGCGAACGGCGATCTTCGCGACCTGCGTCCAGTAGTTCCCGACCGGATCGTATTTCTCGACGGAATCGAGGCACTGCGATTGCTGGCCGCCGGCGACCGCGTAGACGAATCCGTCCGACCCCGTCGCGGCGTTGAACGAATCGCGCTGCTGCTGCATCGGAGCAATCAGCGTCCAACTCTGTGCCTGAAGCGAGACGGACGTCATCACCATGAACATCGACACGAACAGCGATCTCTTGAAACGAATCTCTTTTTCACCGTCAACCTCCTCTTCTTCTCGTGGAGGTAGTGGGGCGGACGATGGGATCGTTTCAACGCCGGCGGGATTGCAGCGGACCGAATGCGGGTTCTGTGAAACCGCGCTAGACTCGAAGCGCCGTTTGCAGCCCGTCCCCGTAGCTCAGTCGGATAGAGCAACAGCCTTCTAAGCTGTGGGTCGCAGGTTCGATCCCTGCCGGGGACACCACCGGCCGGCCGGCAGCGTTGGTTGGCCAAGCCTCCTTCAGGCTGTACTAGCGAAATCGCACCTCGCTGACCGACACGTACGCCGCCCTAGCAGTGTCGGCCGCTGGCCGGCCGCACCACCATATTGGGTGTCGCCAGAAGCGACGGCGACATCTTCACTTTCGAGCCGATCCGTTTCGCTCCGCGCTTCGAAGCCCGTGATGACGCGAGCCTAGAGGTGACTGATGAATTCGCTCCACCCAATGTAGCTGTTCGGAGAATTGCGGAGTGGCCGAGGGAGACTAACGGCGATGAGTCAGACTGCCTTTTTTGAGAGGAAAGGCCAGGTTGCCGACGTTAGGGCTTTCGGTCGGTGCGGTTGCTTCCGTACAATCGCCGAAGAGATGGCTACGACCCGGAACCCTCGTCCGAAAGCGCGACCGATCAAGTCCCTTGAACTCTTCACGGGGGCGGGTGGGCTCGCGCTCGGAACGCACTTCGCCGGCTTTGAACACGTGGCCTTGCTGGAGTGGAACGGCGACGCGTGCCAGACGCTCCGCCACAACGCTGAGTCGCGTGTTCTACCGCGTGTGGAAAAGTGGGACGTGATCGAGGCCGACGTTCGCACCGTGGACTTCGCGAAGTTCGGTGAGGTCGACGTCGTTTCCGGCGGACCACCATGCCAGCCGTTCAGCATCGGAGGGAAGCACTCGGGTTTTGACGACTGGCGCAATATGATTCCACAGTTCTGCCGGTCGATCCGCGAGCTAACACCGCGCGCGTTCATCATGGAGAACGTGAAGGGTCTCTTGCGACCGAGGTTTGAGACCTACTTCTCGTACGTACTTTTATCGCTGTCGTACCCGACGATCGCGCCAAAGCCACAAGAATCGTGGACCGACCATCTGACGCGGCTCGAGAAGGCGCACACCAGTGGAAAGTTCAAGGACCTTCACTATCACGTTGTCTTTCGTCTCTTAAACGCGGCTGATTACGGTGTACCGCAAACCAGGCAACGCGTATTCATCGTCGGGTTTCGGTCGGATGTGGGTCTTCAGTGGAACTTCCCCGATCCGACGCATGATCTCAAGTCCTTGCTTCGAGCGCAGTACGCGACGGAGGATTACTGGGAACGGCACGGTGTGAAACGACCCAAGGTTCTTCCCATGCCACCAAACATTCGACAGTTGCCGCTGATCGAACCCGAGAAGAATCTCAAGCCCTGGCGGACGGTCCGTGATGCGTTGGCCGGCCTACCCGATCCGACGAAGAAGCCGGGCGGCTCAGTAAAGGTGCTCAATCATCAGTTCATCCCGGGCGCACGATCATATCCAGGTCATACGGGAAGCCCGCTCGATCTGCCGGCGAAGACTCTGAAGGCAGGGGATCACGGGGTTCCAGGCGGAGAAAACATGATAGCGTTCGCGGACGGTACGGTTCGTTACTTCACCGTCCGCGAAGCAGCGCGGTTGCAGACGTTCCCGGATAGTTGGCAGTTCGAGGGAGCATGGTCCGAGGCAATGCGACAACTCGGAAACGCGGTGCCCGTGGATCTCGCGCGCGTGGTCGCGACGAGCGTGGCGGAGCGGCTCCGAGACGAATGACTGACATCGACGAGTACAACCCGCTCGACTATCCCAATCTCACCAAGAGCTGCGTCGAAGAGTTACTGCGTCGGCCGCTGCATCCGTTGCCACTCAAGAAGTCCTTCACCGGGGCGGGCATCTACGCGCTTTTCTACAAGGGCACATTCAATCCGTATCAACATCAGCGCATTCGGTCCGACGATGCGACCCGTCCGATCTATGTTGGCAAGGCGGTTCCGGCCGGAGCGCGGAAAGGTCTAGCGAAGCAAACATCGGGTAAGACTCTTTTCAACCGAATTCAGCAACACACGAAATCCATCGAGGCGACCGCAACGCTTGAGACATCCGATTTCATGTGCCGCTATCTCGTGGTGACGCCGCTCTGGATCACGATGGCTGAGCGCTTTCTTCTGGAGCACTATCAGCCGATCTGGAACGTCATTCTTGACGGATTCGGCAATCACGATCCCGGGAAGGGTCGCTATAAGGGCGAAATCACATGGTGGGACGCCTTGCATCCCGGGAGAAGTTGGGCGGCGAAGCTCGAACAGACGCGCAACGCGATGGCGGCGGAGAATCGGCTTCGTGAATTCCTCGAGGGCAAGCGTCCAGCGGAGATCCCGCCCGACGATGACGAAAGTCAGGAACAAGAAAGCATCGAAGAATAAGGCCGCGGTCGATGATGCATGGATCGCCGACGTGCGCGCGCGTGTACTCCGATGGGGCCGTCGCAACTATGTATCGTACCCATGGCGCGAGGATCGCGACCCGTGGCTGACACTGATTGCTGAACTGCTGTTGCAGCGAACACGAGCCGCGCAGGTGTTGCCGGTTTACGAAGTCTTTCGCGCCCGATATCCAACGCCGCGCCACATGCTCCGTTCCGGAAAACGTGGCGTTCGTGCTTTAACGGAACGTGTTGGGCTTCACGCGCGTGGCGATACGCTCCTCACTCTCGCGCGGATGTTCGAGCGAAGCGGCCCTCCCGTTGAGCGCCTTGAACTGCGTCGCGTGACGGGTGTCGGCGCATATACATCGGCAGCATGGCTATCGCTGCACCGAAACCAGCGAATGCCGATTGTGGATAGCAACGTCTTTCGGTGGCTTGGTCGATTGTTAGATCGGCCCTATCAGCGCGATCCTCGCGGAGTGCACTGGGTCAATGACTTGGCCGACAAGCTCACGCCGCGCCGAGCATTCCGCGATTACAACTACGCCGTCCTCGACTTCACAATGTTGATCTGCACTCCGCGAAGTCCCGCGTGCGACCGATGCCCTCTTCTCCTTCGGTGTGCATTTGGATCTAGGCGTATTCTTTAGTCGCCGCGCGAGTAACCGGTTGTCTGTTCAAGATCTTCTCTTGACCATGACCCTGCCCGGTTCCCGATGTCCTCACCCAGAAACGAGAACGTCGACACCTTCACTTCTCCTTCGCTCGCCATCGCCAGATACGCTTCTTCCAGCGTCGGCTCGACTGCCGCGCCTTCGAGCGCATCGTGTTCGCGGACGACGGCGCGGATGCGAATGCCTTCCGGCGTGCGGACGCGTTTGGTGATGCGATGGCGGCGGCTGAGCGCTCGCGCTTCGGCGTCGCCGGTGACAGCTTCGAACACGCGGCCGCGTGCGGCGGCGATCAAGCCCTCGGGCGTTCCATCCCAGCGCAACGTTCCGCGCACGAGGACGAGGATGCGCGAGGCCGTGGATTCGACATCGCTGGCGATGTGCGTGGAGAGGATGACGATGCGTTCCGCGGCCAGTGACAGCAACAGCTCGCGAAAGTGCGCGCGCGCTTCGATGTCGAGGCCGGTCGTCGGTTCGTCGACGACGATGAGCGCCGGGTCTCCGATCAGGGCGCGGGCGATTCCGATGCGCTGGCGCATGCCGCCGGAGAAGTCGCGCACGCGACGCGTGGCATGCTCGGTGAGTCCCGCCAGCGCGAGCAGCCGCTCGATCTCGGCGACACGAAACGCGCGATCGGTGATGCCACGCTCGATCGCCCAGTAGTCGAGGAACTGTTCGGCGGTGAGTCCCGCGTAGGCGTTGAACTCCTGCGGAAGGAATCCGACGTGATGGCGATAGGCGTCGAGATTTTCCGGCGTCACCGACACGCCGCGGAAGACGATTCGGCCGCGCGTCGGCGTGAGCAGGCCGGTGATCGTTCGCAGGAGCGTGGTCTTGCCCGCGCCGTTCGGCCCGAGGAGTCCGACGATTCCGGGAGTGAGCTCGAAGGAGACGCGATGCAAGGCGCGAAAGCCGCCGGCGTAAGTTTTCGTGAGGCTGGCGACGTCGAGGGAGAGCGAGGTCGCATCGCGACGCGACCATTCCTTGGGATGTCGCGTCGCGTGGGCCACGCTTCCGCTGCGCCGCTTCCTCTCGCGCAGCGAGATCAGGATCGCCGCGGGAAGAACGGCGCCGCTGCCAAGGCTGACGAAGAGCACGGCGACGCATGCGAAAAGCGGAGCGCGCCAGCCGCTTCGCAATGCTTCCGCCGCGAAGGCAGGAATCACGAGAAAAGCGGCCGCGGCGAACGCGCAGACGATCAACGGCGCAGCCGCGACGCGAACCGCGCGATACGTGGCCGCGGTCGCGGCCTTCGCCCGAATCACGACTTCGATCACGATCGGCAGAGCGCAGCAGATCGCGGCGGCGATGGCGAGCAGTGTGATCTCGTCGACCGTGGATTCGCTGAACAGCAGCGATGGCCCCGCAAACGCCACGGCGAGAACGATCGGCGCGGCGGCCAGCAGAGCGCGCGACGCGGAGTTGAACACGACACACGCGGCGGCGAGGAGCAGCAGCGGCAGAAACGCGGCCAGTCCGAACAGCCGAAGTTTTTCTCTCGAGAATGCCCACTTCGAAAGCGATGGCCGTTCGAGCAGGGTTCCGGCGGGCAGCGCTATGTTCGAAAAGGCACGATCGACTTTCAGGCGTTGCTCGAGCCCCTGATCGCCGTACACCCCCATCTGCACGTCGACCGGCAGGACGAAGCGGCCGGCCTCGCGCGTCAGTTGTCCGACGAGCGCTGTCGTGCGCGGCGTGAACAGGGCTGGAATCGTTCCGCCGTCAAACGTGTGCGTGAACAGGTCCGCGCGCTGCGGCGCCTGCTCGTTCGAAACGGGTGCGCCGGCGGCGATGATGCGGAGCAATCGACCATCCGGCAATCTCTCGATTCCCGGCGGGCGTGTTCGCTCGGCGATCTGCGCGGCAACACGCGTCGCCGATTCGAACGAGGTCGCAGGTCGCGGAACGAGCTCGATGCGCGTCGTGCCCGCGGCCCACTCCGGACGCACCGATCGCTGCGACAAACCGAGCCGCACCGCGCGCCGCTCCATCTCGTCGACGACGCTCTGCAGCGCGTCGGGCCGCATGCTCTTCAACACCACGCGGTACGACAATCCCTCTTCATCCGCCTCGGGGCGTTCCTCGAGATCACCGGAGAAATTCGCGCCCGATCCCGCTTGAAAGGCCTCGCCGATCCGAACGTGGCCCGGCGCGAGGCGCAGGCCCCAGCGCAGTCGCAGTTTGAAGTTCTCCAGCCTCCGAAGGGACTGCGCGTCATCGTTCAGCTCGAGTGTGATGCGCGCCTGCGACGGCATGACGACGCTCCAGAAGCGCGCGATGTCGCGTTCGTCGTGCAGGATGTTTTCGACCGTCGCTACCGCGTTCGCTGCCGTGACGAGCGTCGTCCCCTCCGGGAACGTGAGGAAGAGATAGAGCCGCCCTCGCTCGATGGACTTGCCGGCACCGCGCGGATCGAGGCTCTTTCCAAACCACGAGAAGAGAAAAGTCGAGATGGCGACGGCCGCGAGAACGATGGTGACGCTGTTGCGGAGCGCGCGCGGGATGAAGCGCCGGCCAGCGGCCGGCCGACGGCCGATACCACGAGGGCCACGAACGAGTGCAGCGGCGATGATGGCGCAGAGTCCGGTGATGGCGAAGGCACGCGCGGGCTTCTCGAGGAGCGGCGCGAGCTGGCCGCTGCCGAGGGCGACGGCGATCGGCAGCAGCGCGAGAAACAACGCGCTGACGATCGACGCGCGGCGCGATCCGATGAGCGCGAGCGGAATCATTCCGGCGATCGCAATTGTGCCGAAGAGGATCGTGTAGACATCGATGTGTGCGCCGAGGATCCGCGCAGCGTTCAACGCGATCGCGATGGCGAGTGGAACGTAGAGCGCGCACCAAGCGGCGCGAGGCCCGCGCAGGAAAACCCCGCCGATGGCGAGGATGAGCATCGCCGCGAGCGCACCGGTGCCGAGACGTACCAACAGCGCGCGCATTTCGGTCGCTTCGCTCCACCTCTCCGTGATGCCGAGTGCGCTGGCGCGTTCTCGAAGAGCGGCGGCGAACGCGAACAGCGGCGCTCCGTCGTCGCGTTTCACTTCGAGCAGCACCGCCTGTTTTCCGTTGTAGCGCGACAGGGACGTCGGCGCGGTTCGTCGCTCGCGCACTTCGGCGATCGATCCGAGCGACACGCTGCCGACGCGCACGTCTTCGATGCGGCGCGTTCGCGCGGCGGAAGTTACCGTGAACGTCCGACCGCCGAGGGAAACGTCGCCGAGCACGCGCGGAGCCACACTCGCGGTGATGGCGTCGCGAACCGCACCAGCGCTGACGTTGGCGAAGCGATCGAGTTGTACGGTCGTCTCGACGTCATCGCCTCCGTAGACGTCGACCTCACGCACGCCCGGCACGACGCGCAGCTCGTTGGCGATGCGTTCCGCGGCTTCGGTGCCGCCGGGCGAGGTCACCACGAACTGCGCGCTCGGCCGCGCGCTGCTCTCCTGCGACGGCCACACCGAAAGCGCGGCATCGGCCGGCAGGCGCGCGCGAACGGCAGCGAGCTCCGAGGTCAGACGCGCCGCTTTCATCTCCGCATCGACGCCGGGGTGAAAGCGAACGGTGATCGACGCAGAGTCCGCGGAGACTTCGCCGCGCGTTGCAGTGACATCCCCGAGCGAACGAATGGCCGATTCGATCGGCTCGACCCAGCGAGCGGTGATGTCCGAAAGATCGGAGCCCGCGCCCGGCGGCATGGACAGTTCGACCGTGAGCTGCGGCAGCGAGATCGCCGAGGCGTAATCGAGCTGCAGATGTGGCGCGGCGGCGATCGCCAGTACGACGAAGGCGGCGGCAACGATCCCATTACGCATGGCGTTCGCGACGCACGACGCGCAGCAGCAGCGGCACGACGACGAGCGTGCCGATCGTCGCGGTAATCAGTCCTCCGGTGATCGCGACGGCGACCGCGCGGCGCAGCTCGACACCGGGGCCGCCGAGAATCGCCAGCGGCAGCATGCCGAGAATCGCGGTCATCGTGGTCATCATCACCGGGCGATAGCGATCAGCGGCGGCGCGGCGCACGGCATCGAGCGCGGGAACACCGTCGCGACGAAGCTGTTCGGCGCGATCGATCAGCACGACGGTGTGATTCACGACGACGCCCGCCAGGAACACGAGGCCGATGAGCGACATCACGTTGAGGCTCTGGCCCGTGACGAGCAGCGCGACGATTGCGCCGCCTGCCGCGAAGGGCAACGCTGCAAGGACAGCGAACGGAAGAACGAGCGATTCGTAGAACGCCGCGACGGTGAGATAGAGAAGGATCACGGCGAGCACGATCGCGAGCCGCATCTGTCCGAACGCGTCGGCGAGCTCGCGCGCCTGACCGGCGACGCGAATCCGCTCGGTGCCGCGCGCTTCGAGCAAGGGCAGGCGGCTTCCAGCGAACAGCAAGCGTCGCGATGGACGTCCTTCGTCGTGTTGCACGAGCGGCGTGCGCTCGGCGATGCGCGCGCCGGCGAGTGCGGCGAGCGGGACGACGCGATCTTCAACACGATCGCCGGTACGATCGACGACGCGCACCGGAACGACGCCGAGCTCGCGCGGGACGATCGGGAGCAAACGAATCGCGGGCTCGGCGCGGGCGATATCGTTCTGGCCGAGGTCGATGCCGCCGAGCGCTGCGCGCACCTGCTGCTCATTGCCGCGGCGATCCGTGGCGATCGTTTCGTTCCAGCGGAGCAACAGCGCCGCGCGTCCGCGCGTGACGCGGGCCTCGACCGGCTCGAGTCCGGCGCTCTGCATCTCTTTCGTGATGCGTTGCGCGAGCTGTTCGGCTTCGGCATCGCTGGCGCCGGACACGACGACCTCGACGCGATCTACGTCGCCGCTCACGGCTTCGATGAATGCGCTCGCCTTCTCGCGAATCGCGGCGCGGACGCCGGCGACGTCGATGGACTTCGGTGCTCGATCGAGCTCCATCGACACGTGCCCTTGTTGGAGCGTGAGCGATCGGGGATCGGGAACGGCGCGCCAGAGCTTCGTCGCCAGCGCGCGCGCGGCGACGGGATCGAGATCGGGAGGAAGTTGCGCATCGACGACGACGCGATGCGATCCGCCGCGCGCGAAGAGCTCGCGAGGCAGCAGCATGCCGAGTGCGAGCGCGACGGCGACGAGAACGGCGGCGATGGCGATCGTGCGTCCCGGTGTCGCGAGCGCGCGATCGAGAAGACGCAGGTAAGAGTCGAGCCCCGGGCTGCGCGGCCGCGTCGGGCGCGCGGCGCGTTGCGCGAGCACGGGCGTGAGCGTGAGTGAAAGCGCGAGCGACGCGGCGACGGCGGCGACGACCGCGAGCGCCTGCTCGCCGAAGAGCGCCCGCGCCAGACCGCGCAGATAGAGCAGCGGCACGAAGACGATCATCAGCGTGATCGAGCTGGCGACGACGGCGCGAACGATGAGACGCGTGCCGCTGGCGACGGGATCGCCGCTCCCCGCGACCCGTGCGCTTTCGATCGATTCGAGCACGACGATGGAGTTGTCGACGAGAAGTCCCGTGGCCAGCGCGAGCCCGGCGAGGGAGATGACGTCGAGTTGAATGCCGGCGAAGTAGAAGGCGCTGAACGAGACGAGCAACGCCGCAGGAACGACGATCGCCAGCGCCAGCGTCGGGCGCCAGACGCCGAGCATGAAACGAAGCACGAATGTGCCGAGGAGCACACCGGCGAGCGCGGCGAGGGCGAGCTCGATGAGCGCGCGCTTCACTTCGAGGCTGCGGTCGCTGATGACGGCGATCTGCGCGCCGGTGATGCGATCCGAAAGTGCTTCGGTCCGATTGCGCACGTCATTGGCGAGTGCAACGGCGTTCGCGCCGGGCGCGCGATAGACGCGGAGGAGAACGCCTTCGGTGGGTGAGACGACGTCTGGATGGACCGCCGGCGTCCTCGCCGGCTGGGCCGGGAGCGTCTCGCTCACGGCGGCGGGACGCCGCCGTCCCAGCCGCCGAGACGGCGGCGGTCCACCAGATGGCGGTGCGCTGAGGAACATGGTGTCGTCGGGGATTTCGCGGAGCGCGATGTCAGCGATCTCGCCGAGGGCGACGTCGCGCACGCGGAGGGAGCGGAGGTCTTCGACGGATCGCAGTGGTTGCACGACGACGACGGGACGCATCGATGCACCGTCGCGCACGCGGCCGGCGGAGACCGCGGTGCCGGCATCGCGCAGGCGATCTTCGACGTCGAGCGCCGTGAGATTGCGCGCCATCAGCGCGGCGGCGTTCGGCTGCACGGTGAGGCGCAAGGGCGTCGCGCCGATCACGTCGATCTTGCCCGCGCCGGCGATGCGCGCGAGCTCGGGGAGGACGACGCGTTCCGCGATGCGCGTGCGCGTCGCGCCCGAGCCGCCGATGACGGCGACTTCGATCACCGGCGAGATATCACTGCCGGCCACGTCGATCGCGAGATCGTCGAGTGTCGCCTCCGCAGCGCCTTCGATGCGCCGCGCGACGTCGATGCGCAGGCGATCGGGATCGGTCTGCCACGCCGAGCCGATCTCGATGCGCGACTCGCCGTCGGTGGTCTCGCTCTCCAGCGACGTGATGCCCGGAACCGACGCCAGTCGCCGCTCGATCGGCGCGGTGACGTCGTGCAGCATTTCGTCGCGCGAGCTCGCTTGCGCTTTGGCGACGATGACGAGCCGCGGACGCTCGATCGATGGCAGAAGCGCGAGCGGCAGCTTCGCCAGCGAGAACACGCCGAGCGCGCATACGGCGACGGTCGCGACGCCGACGGAGACGGGGCGTCGCAGGATCTCCTCGATCCATCCATCGCCGATTCCGTCGCCTCGACGAGAATTCACGCTCGACTCTCCACGCGAATCACTGCTTCGCCTCCACGACGCGCGCGTTGTCGGAGAGTCCGTCCGCGCCGGTGACGACGATCCGGTCTCCGTCGCGCAGTCCGCTCTTCACTTCCGTTCGCCCTCCCGCACGTCCCACGGTCTCGATCGCTACGCGTTTGACGCGCAACCCGCTCTCGAATCCCTCGGCGATGCTGACGACAAACACAGCCGGTCCGTCTTCGCCGGCGACGACCGCTTCTTCGGGAATCGTGAGAACGTCGGGATGACGATCGAGCTCGACCTCGACGTCCACGCCAGTGCCCGGCGCCGGCGTGTTCGTTTCGATCACGTTCGCGACGACACGCGCGGTGCCCGCGGCGTCGATGACGCTGGCGACTTCGGCGATGCGCCCGCTCCCCACCCAACCGCCCGGGCCGCGCAGTCGCACGGCCAGGCCGGGATGCAGAAGCTCGCGATCCGATGCAGCGACGGCGGTTTCGACGACGGGCACGCCGCCGGTGGCGATGTCGCCGAGGCTCGTTCCCGCTTCGATCTGCGCTCCGGACGCGACCGGTTTGGTCACGACGAGATGACCGCTCGCCGGAGCGACGATGCGCAGACGCGCCGTTTCTCGCTGCGCGGCGTTGTAGCTCTCCTGCGCAAGCCGCACTTTCAGTTTCGATGCGGAGTAATCGGCGTTCGAGACGACGCCGCCTTTGTAGCTGCGCTCCATCCGATCGTGATCGGCAGTCGCCGCCTCGAGCTGCAAACGCGCCTGCGTTCTCGAGGAAAGGACCTGATCGTTCCTCACCTCGGCGATGACTTCACCCGCCGCGACTTGCTCGCCGGTGCGCAGCCCGCGCGCGAATCGCGGCGCGAGCACGAGCGTGCCTCGCTGTGTCGCCGTGAGCGGAATCGTCTGCGCCGCGCGCACCGTTCCGAGGAGCGTCAGCATCGGGGTGAAGTCGGAGCGCTTCACGGCTTCGATGCGCACGGGCGTGGCCACCGACTGGAATCGCTTCTCGCGCGCGCAGCCCGCGGCGATCACCACCACTCCGAGAACGAACGACACGCGAAACGACATGAACCGGCTCCTCATTGCTTAATCACTGAATGATCGTCTCCGGACGCGACAACCGCTGCAGCGCGTAGAGGTAGAAGATCAACGCGGCCAGGCCGAGCACGAAGTTGACCTTGAAGTAGTCGGCGTAATTCTCGAAGCGCATCGGTCCATCCATCTCCGTCGGCGGAAAGACGGGATTCTGAAAGAGCCACGGCCCGAAGGTGATCGCGGTGGCGTAGGTCGCGAACGTAACGGCGCCGGCGGTCTTGAGTCGCAGCGCCCAGCTCAACGTGATCGCGGCCAGGAACAACGCAACGATTGCGATTTGCAGAAAGGGGCCGGAGAGCGGAAACGGAGCCGCGAATGCGCGCGCGAAGAGCACGGCGAGCCATCCCTGCAAGACGACGAGCGCGGCGACGGCGCCGACGCGGCGCTCGAAGTAGAGATGCACTCCCGGCGACGTCAGCGCGAGGTCGAGCGTGCCCGAGCGGCGCTCGACACTCACGGCGTCGGACATCATCGGCACGCCGAGGCAGAGCGCGGGAAAGAGAAACATCGGATACCAGAACGAGCGCGCACTGCCGGATCCGCCGCTGAGCGCGGACATCATCCCGGAGAAGAGGAACAGCACGTCGACGATCGCGAAGAGCGCGGCGCGCCGTTCGGTGAGCAACGTGAGCGAAAGGCGGCTGCGGCGGAGCGTGGAACGGATCGCGTCGCTCATGGTCTGGCGCTCATGGCTGTTCCTTCAGTTCGATGCTGTCGACGAGACCGATCGTCGGCTGGCGGTAGCAAACGTGATCGGGATCGAGTTGCAGCGTGCGCGGCTCGGACTCGGCGATCAGCGAGAACGGCGCGACCTCATCGCTGTCGACGCGCACGACGCGACGCAGCGAACCGGATCTCGTGCGCAACACGAGCGGTGCGAAGACTTCTCCTGTCCCGACGTTGTGCACGATTCCTGAGACGTTCCAACGGTTCGCCTCGTGACGCACGACGACCTTCTCGAGCGTGAGACGCGGCAACGCGCGTCCGACAAAGAAGTCGCGATACATGTTGTCGAGCGAAACGCCGGAACGGCGGGCGATGGCATCGAGAAGCTGCCGGCCCGTTCCCGGTCCGGGCATCGCCAGAAAGTCATTCACGCCTTCGATGATGCGCTCTCCACCGACGCGATACTCGAGATCCGCAACCACGGGGCGCAGCCGTTCATATCCTGGAGAGGTCAACAAGGGCGAGATTTCGGGGCGGCTTATCGCGGGAACGGCGGCGGTTCGCTCTTCCCCGCTCAACCGGCCGCTCGCCACTTCCGCGAAGAAGTAACGGAAGAAAGTCTGTTCTGCCGGAACGATGCGTCGCTGTCCGCTCAGCGAACTGGTCACGAGCGAAGCGGCGAGTTTGCCGGCATCGAGCGGCCCGTGGCTGACGAGCAGCGGCTCCGGGATCAGCAGCAGCGCACCGGTCGATTCGATTGCGCTCAATCCGCGGGATTCGTCGCGAAAGGACACGTCGCCGTCGGCCGGGCGCTCGAAGAAGATCGTGTTTCGCGACAGACGCAATCCCGGCCAGCCGCGAGCCGCGAGCGACAACGCCGACGCGAGCGCCGGAGCGTGAATGCGCGCCATTTCCTCGTGGACCGGCAGATGAAGGAGGATCGCTCCCGGGCCGGCGGACAACGATCGCATGCGCGCTCCGGCGAGCTCGTAGCCGGCGAATGCAAACCGGCAGCGGCTGTCGATGCGCTCCTTTGTCCCGATCGTTCCGCAGGAATCGGCGACGGTCATTCCACGCGGCACGCGCAGCGCGATCGTGAGGTCCGTCGCGGGATGCACCCCTTCGGCGACGAAGCTGGTCGTCTTACTGTCGGTGTCGACGAGCGACCAGGCCGTGTATCGCGGAAGGGGCGCCAACGCGCTCGCGGAGAGAAGCAAGCGGTCGTCGGTCGCCGCCGGCACGATTCGCGATTGCGAGAGGTCACTGAGCTCGATCGCCTGCGTCGCGAGTCGGTAGCGGTTGTACAGCGAGCGAAATGAGCCACCGCCGCGCAGCGCGAACTCGATGTCGTCCGGTTTCCCTTCGACGTCGAAGGTCAGCGTGCGCCTGGCCGCGGGAGCGATCGGTGGATCGAGCTCGATTCCGATGCGCTCCCAGATCCGAGACACGCGCGCTGTTCCTTGTGACGCGCGGACCGCGCGAAGCGCGAGTCCGGGATGCAGGGCGAACGCGAGATGGTGCAGCGGTACCGCGCCTTCGTTCTGCAGAACGAAGGTCGCGCGCGTGCGCACGATTCGTCCGACCTCTCCTTCGATCCGCAGCGTGAGCGGCACGATGTCGGTGCTCATCTCGCTCGGATCGCTCCTCGATTCCGCGGCGTTGCGCTCCGCGGCGAGCCGGCGGAAGCGCGTCTCGCGATGGAAAAGCGTGGCCAAAGCAGCGATGAGGATCGCGACGCCGGCGAACCTCACGAGGACGTCGCTGGCTTGCCTGCCGGCATCGGGTGCGTATTCCTCGCGCACGCGATTCACGATCCGAAGGAATGTCCGCAGCGGATGCGACTCGGAGACGCGCCATGGCTGCAGATCGCGGCGCGTGCGGCGAAGAAACGCCGGCGCGAGACCGAGCAGGAACGCGGCGAGTCCCGCCGTCAGAAGGATGCTCGGCACGAAGTGGTCGAGCGACGCGGCCAGCGGATATCCCGCCTCGCTCGGAGAGACCGGTTGCCATCGACCGCGCAGCGTCCACTCCAACTCCATCAGGTCGCGACTCTCGATCCCGAAGAAGTCGGACGGCACGCCGAGCTGGCGGTGCGCGAGCGCAAGAACGCTCTGCAGCGCACCGTTGCCGAGCGTGATGAGAAGGATCAGCGCGACGACGGCCAGGACCGTCCGTCCCGTGATCGTGCCGACGCCGAGGACGAGCGCGGAGATCACGACCAGGATGGAGGCGACGTGCAGAAGCCAGATCCAGGCGAACGGCGCGAGATCGGGCATCGCATTCCGCGCATTCGCGGCGAGTCCCGCGGCGATGAGCGGCGGAACGAGCGTCACCGGAATCGCGATCGCGAGCAGCGCGATCCACCGGCGCAGTACGTAGCCCGCGGAGGAAACCGGCGCGAGGGAGATGACGGCGAAGGAGTTCTCGTCGCGCTCGCGCGTCAGCGCATCGACGGCGAGCACGGCGGCGAAGATCGTCGTCATGAACGGCTGCAGGATCTCCAGCGATCGCGCGAAGGCACCTCCCCCGAACGAGGTGTTGCGCGAGGCGACGATGGCCGTGATGACTAGCGGCACCGTCGAAGCGAGGACATAGATGATCGCGGCGAGGCGGAAGCGGATCGAGCGCAGTTGCGTCCGCGCTTCGTGGGCGATGAATGTGCGGAGCAATCTCACGCCACGCTCCCGATCGTCGCGCCGTGGCGCGCGAGCTCGCGCGCGTAGGCTTCCTCCAGCGTCTCCGCGCCGTCGAAGCGCTGCATCAATTCGCCCGGTGCGCCGTCGAAGACGATTCGCCCGCCGGTGAGCACGCCGACGCGGTCACATGTCGCTTCAATGTCTTCGCAGATGTGCGTCGACAGCAGCACCGACACCTGATCCGCAACCTCCGAGATCAGATTGCGAAAGCGAATCCGCTCCTCAGGATCGAGCCCCGCGGTCGGCTCGTCGATCACCAGCAATCGCGGTCCGTGAATGAGCGCCTGTGCGATCCCGAGCCGCCGGCGCATGCCGCCGGAGTATTGCCCCGACGGACGATGCGCGGAGTCACTGAGCGCCACGGCCTCGAGCAGTTGGCGCGCGCGTTGATCGAGCTCACGACGGTTCAGGCTCACCTCGCGCATCCTCGCGGAATGAACGAGGTACTCCAATCCGGTGAGGTGAGCGATCGGTTGAAAATCCTGCGGCAGATAGCCGATCGAGCGGCGGATGCCCGCGCGATTCGCCGCGCGACGCGGATCGGCACCGTCATACAAACGCGTGCCCGCCGTCGGCTCGAGCATCAACACGAGGATCGAGAGCAGCGTGGTCTTGCCGGCGCCGTTCGGCCCGAGGAGTCCGAACAGGCCGTCGCCGAGCAGGAGATCGACTCCGCGCAGGGCCTCGTAGCCGTCGGGATACGTTTTCGTCAGTCCGCACAGCTCGATCATGAGTGGTGACGTGGTGTACTAATGCGATAGTACACTAAGCAAACTAAGGAGTGCAGGCATCCTGCCTGCCGGTCCGCCGGCATCTTGCCGGCCTGCACGCGCGGTAGACGGTGCACGGTAAACAGGGATCGCATGCTCAACGAGCAAGCGTCACCCGGCGCCCGTCTACCGTTGACCGGCACGCGGCCGCCTGGAAGGCGGCGGACCGGCAGTGGAAGCCTGCACTCCATGATTATGATCCCGAGTAGAGAATGAACGGCGCCCAGTAGCGCGGACGCTTGTATGAGGTCTGGCCGTGCACGAGGGTGAGCTTCGCGTCGCGCAGCGCAGTCGCGGGATCGCGGCCGGCGCGAATGCCGGTGTACATCCGGTCCATGAGCGCGGGCGTCGCGCTGTCGTCGACTTCCCAAAGCGCGGCAATCACGTTGCCCGCTCCCGCGCGCAGGAACGCCCAGGCCAGACCGACGAGCCCTTCACCCGCGTAGATGCGCGTGCCGGCGCCGTGGCAACTGGAGATCGTGACGAGGCGCGCGGTGAGCGGCTCCTCGACGATGTCGCGCGCGAAGAGACGGTACTCGCGTGATGCGTCGCGCCCGAGGATGACGGCGGAATCGAGTGGACGCACGCGCGTCGCCACGCCGTGCGCGACGAAGTGGACGAACGCGAATTTTTCCGGCGATGCGCTGCGATACGCGGCTGGCGTTGCCTGGGTCCCCGTCAGTTTCGTCGTTTGGGAGAAGCGTTTCGCGATGTTGTCGATCTCTTCCTGCGCATGCAGGAGCGGTGGATATGCCGGATCGGTCCTTGGCGGATTTCCGATGAGCAGCATCGATGATTCCGCACTCCTCGGCGCACCGCGCGCGAGAAGTTGCAGCGACGCCGCGTTGCTGAGAATCACGTCCTCGATCCAGAAGTGACGCGGCGTTCCGACGACCAGCGTTTCGAAGTTGATCGCGTGCAGGTCTCCGTCGGCGATCACGATGACTCGCATTCCTCGGCGGGCGCTTGCAAGCACCGGCGCGACGAGCATGCGATAGAGCGCCTCGCCATCGGGAGCGATCATCTGCAGCGTTCCGTCCGGGCGGTTGATCTTCTTCCGATACTTGTCGATCGCCGCTTCGATGACCGACGCCGCGGGCAGTGTCTGCATCGTGACGCGCCCTGCGGTGACGCACCAGACGTAGGAGCGATTGATGCCCAGCCAGTAGGAAAGGATCGTCGCGTCGTGCGCGCCGGCTACCGCGCGGGGCTCGACCCGCTTGTTGCTCGGTTTCACGCCGACGCCTTCCTCCAGCGTTTGCGTGCGCACTTCTTCCGTCACGGCGAGAGCCTCGTCGATACGCCCGAGAGCGACCAGGTAGTCGACGTAAGAGCCGAATACGTCCGCGGCGACGTTGAGAAAGGACAGCTTCAGCTCCGTTGACTTGAGATCCGCGCGCGCGTCGCCGACGGTGTCCATGGCCTCGCGGAACGTGCCATCGGCGTCGGCTTTACGGCTCAGCCGCGCATAGAGCTGTGCCAGCCGCGCCTGCGCTTCCCATCGCGTCACCTTCTGTTGCGATGCGGCGATGACCGACAGCAGCGTCTTCTCGGCCTTCGCCGGATCGTCGCCGGCCATGGCGATGCGCGCGTCGAGGATGAGTGATCGCTGCACCTCGTCTTTGTCCTTCCGCTGCAACTTCAATTGCAGCGCTTCGGCATTCAGGCGCGCCGCATCCGCGAAGCGTTTGCTTTCCACCGCCACGCGCGCCAGATTCGTGAGGATCGGCGACACGTCCTCGCGCGGCAGTTTGCGCGCGGCGGTGAGGGCGCGCGTGTATTCGCGCTCCGCATCGGCGAAATGACGACGTACGAATTGCAGATTGCCGAGGTGATTGATCCACACGACTTCCTCGCCCTGATTGTGCGAGTTCCGCGCGGCGTCGATCGCGCACGTGAACAGCTCGGCCGCCCGGTCGTAATCACCAAGCTCGAGATAGGCCCAACCGAGATTGCCACACGCGGCGCTGAGACGCCCTTGCACGCCCAGCTTGTGGAACCCGCGGATCGCAACCTCCCCTACCGCGATCCCCTCGGCATATCGCTGCGCCCGCGAGTATCTGAAACTGAGAGCGTTGTTGACGACGGCGAGGCCGAGCTCATTCCCGTTCTCTCGCGCAAGCTTCGTGGCGATTCGCGCCTCTCGCTGCGCCCCTTCGATCGGCTCGACGTTCATCAGCGCGACGTGAGCGTCGAAGCGGAGCTTCGGTTGATGGGCTTCGGCGAGATGGAGCGCTTCGGTGAAGTACTTCTTGTCTCGCGACGCAAAACCGAGCGCGAGGAGTCGCCTCACCGCGGCCTCGGTCGTCTGCAGTTTCTGCGGAAGCTCGGGAGTGACGATGGCGAGGCCGTCATCGATCGTGCCGCGCTTGATCAGCAACTCGCCGCGCATCACGCGCAGCGCAGCCGTCCATTCGTCATCGGCGGTGCCGCGTGGTTTCAACGCCTCGTCCGCGGCCGCAAGCGCAAGGGACAGATCTCCCCGGTCGGCGATCGCGCGTGCCGAGCGATACGCCTTCTCCACCGTGGAGGGCGCCGCCGCTGATCCGCTGAACGCCAGCAGGATCAGCAGCGGCGCGATCGCCGCACTAATGCGGCCAGACTGGGACTCCATTTCCGTCGACTGAGGCTACCGTCAGCGATCCCTTGAACAACGTGGCTTTTTTCGGCGGTTCCGGGCCCATCCCGGCTCCCATCGGGCCGCTCATCGCGATTCCCAAGGGGGCGCTCACCGGCGGCTGCTCCTCAAGGAGCTCCGCGTCAAATTCAAAGCGGAGCAAGTTGACCCGCCTACGACCCGGCTTGACCAGAAACTCGCCGAAGTAAACCGCCCCGAACTGGGGCACGACGAGCTTGTGGTCGGGACGCTGGGCGACGGCGTTGCGACAGGCCAGGTCGGACACGATGCTGCCGACGACCGGGGCACGCCGGACGACCAGGGCCTCACGCAAGTCCTCTTTCGGGACATCGAGTTTCTTCGCGTAGTGCTCGCCCTTTTTCACGATCTTCCGCGCGAGCTGGTCGTAGGTGGCCGATCCACACAGATCGAGATCGATCGAGGGAATGATCTCCTCGCCGTCCAGAGCGACGCCGCGATACATGGCGCTCAGTTGAAACGTCGAGTCATCCTCGTTGGGCAGGTAGCGCGTGGAGGTCATGGTGACCTGCATCATCGCGACCTTGAAACGCTTGAACACCGTGAGACCGGACACGTAGATGTCGGTACGCGTGGTGAACGTGCTCCGCGAGGTCTCGTAGCCGGATACGCGACTCTCGGCTTGGGCGAACGAGAACGCCGTTGTTCGAATAGTTCTCCACGAGGTTGGAGCCTTCACCGCCGGTCGGCGCAAGAGCGACCGAGGCGAGACTGGAGATGACGGTGCGATTGCCTGCGGCGTGGTCGATGACTCCGCCCACCCCGATCGCACTGGCGTTGAATGTAAAGTCAGACATGGGACTCTCTCCTTCGCGCGAATGGGCGCGCGCTGCTAAAAACCAATGAACCCTTTCTATGGCTTGACTTGGAACGACTGCGTGTTGATCGTGGTTCGTTTGCCATCCTCGCGGACCCCCTCGATCAACACTTCATAACTGCCGGCGGGCAATTCGCCTAGCAGCAGCAAAGGCACAGCACTTTCAGTGTCGGCGGCGGCCACCGACTTTGTAGCCCATGATTTCTTGTGCGCATCACGAACAGTGATCGCGTAACGCGGAAACGGCGTCGTCGATGCAACATCAACGTTCAGCATCAGGTTTTCGTATCCCTTGCGGACTTCGGCCTTGTCTTCCGGACCGCGTGCGGCGCCGCCAATGTTGAGCACGGTGACTTTCCCTTGAACCGTTTGCGGCACCTGCTTGTCCACCAATGTCTTCAGGATCGGAACGGAGATCCCAATTGTGAGAATCGCGGCAACGGCCAGCTGAAGCCACCGGCGCGAAGGCGGCGGAACGGGCGCGGGCGCAGGAAAGGGCGCGATGACCCCGGCGGCGGGCCTGACCTCGCGAACGACTTCGCCCAGCGCCTCGAACACGCGCGTCCCCTCGCGGATCTCTTCGCCGCAAATGCGGCATTCGAAGAAATGATCCTCGAACGATTCCGCTTCGGTTTCGGTGAGCTCTCCGAGCAGATAGCGCTCGGCGGCGTTGGACTTCATGGCTTCGGTGTGTTCCATCTTCAGCACTCAGATCAGTAATGTCGGTTCCAGCGCAAACGTTTCAATTTTTTCGACGTTTAGACCGCTCGCGCCAGATCTCCAAAAACCTTTTCCTGGCGCGATGCAGACGGACGCGGAAATTCTCCGGCGGGATGTTCAAGCGGCGACCGACGTCGTCCCTGTTCTCCTCGTCGAGGTACACGGCTCGCAGCAGGGCCGCATCTTCCGACCAGTTCTTCTCCATCGCGGCCAGCACAGCACGAACCTGCCGCTTGAGCTCCTCTAGGTAGAAGATCCGCTCAAACTCGCTCGGATGGGGTCCATCCCAGTCAGGGTCGAGCTGATCCATCCGCGCCAACAGCCGGTAATACTCTTTGAGAACGTTATCCAGAAACCCTTTGACGAATGCGCCAAGTTTGCGGCCGTCCTCGATCCGATCGAGACGCTCCCAGACGCGAATGAACACGGTCTGGATGATGTCGTCAATCGCCATTGGCGGAATCCTTCGCCTCCGCAGCATCGCGGTCATCAAGGCCCGGAAATACCGGTCGAAGTGAGCGACGGTTGAAGGATCTCCTTCCCTCAAACGGCGCACGTAGTCGTCGTCGAATTCGTCCATTGGGATTCGTTGTACTTTACTGCAATTCCGGCCGGAGGGAGGTATGCCGAAACGTCTGCTACGTAAGTAATTTGGAGTGCGGCGACACCAGTAGCCGCTATGCTTCACGCGGCAGAAATCTGTACTTTCGATGCACGAGGAGCGCCGCGCGAACCCACGCTGCCGGAGCGATCGGGCGTGCGTCCTCGAGTCATGCGACGCAAAGCGGTGGCTGACGCCGACCGCACTCCAAATCGCCACTCTATGAGCCTGAATACAGTACGAACGGAGCCCAGTAGAACGCACGGGGGCCGCCGTGGTCGCGGATGAGCTTGAGCTTCGCATCGCGCAACGCGACGGCTGGGTCGTGGCCGGCGCGCAGTCCGTCATACATCTTGTCCATGAGCTCGGGAGTGGAGCTGTCGTTCACGTCCCAGAGCGCGGCGATGACGTTGCCGGCGCCGGCACGGAGAAAACCCCAGGCCAGACCGACCAGCCCCTCGCCGGCATACGTGCGCGTGCCGGCTCCCTGACAGCTCGAGATCGTCACGAGACGCGCGGTGAGCGATTGTTTGGCGATGTCGCGCGCGTAGAGCTTGAACACATCTCCCTCGCGCGCGAGGACGACGGCGGAGTCGAGCGGCTTCAGGCGCGTGGCCACTCCGTGCGCGACGAAGTGCAGGTACGTGAACGCCCCGGGCGAGGCCGCGCGATAGCGCGTCGCGGTTGCGTTCGTGCCCGACAGCATCACCGATTGCGCGGGATTGAAATGGAGCCAGACCTTCTCCATTTCCACGCCCGCCTGCGGGAGTGGCGCGAATTCGTCGCTCGGAGGGGGCGCGTTGCCGACCAGCAGCAAGCGCAACGTCGCATCTCGTTTCGGCGCGTTTCGCATGAGCAGCTTGAGCGATCCGGCGGTGGCGACGATCGCGTCTTCGATCCAGTAATGCGGCGCCGGCCGCGGCGCGACCAGCGTTTCCATGTTGAAGGCGTGAAGCCGCCCGTCGGGGACGATGATGACGCGCGATCCCGGTGCGATCGCTCGCTCGGCCGGTCCGACGAGCATCCGCCAGAGGGCTTCGCCTCGCTCGCCGCTTCTCTCCAATGTTCCGCGGAGACCGAGCAGATCGTTCTGGTATTCGTCGATCGCGTTTTCGATGATTCGCTTCGGCGGCAGGAATACCGCGTCGAGATGCTTCGGCGTCACGATCCAGAGATAGGAGTGCTTGCTTCCGAGCCAGTAGCAGAGGATGGTCGCGTTTCTGTCACGAGCGATGGTGCGGACGTCATGCGTCGGACGGACAGTGCTCCCTTCCTCGAGCGTCTGTGCACGGATCATTTCCGTGACCGCCAACGCCTCGGCCGCGCGGCCGCGCGCGATCAGGAAGTCGACGTAGCTGTCGAAGAGCTCCGTGAGCGCAGTGAAGAACGCAAAGCGGAGCTCGCGGTTTTCAATGTGTTGTCGCGCCACCTGTGCCGTTGTCAGCAATTGCCGGAATTCGTCGTCCGCCGCGGAGATCTTTCCGACTCTTGTGTAGAGCTGCGCCAGGCGCCCATGCGTTTCACACAGCAGCGGCACCGAACTCGCTTGAGAAAGAACGTCTTTGAGCAATCGCTCCGCGTCCCCCCACTGGCCAGCAGCCATGGCCACGCGGCCGTTGAGAAGCAGCGAGCGCAGGATCTCCGCAGGCTCCTTCGCCTTTTGCCGTTCGGCGAGCGATTGATCCGCGTATCGTTTGGCATCGCCGACACGCCCGCCTTTCAACGCGGCGTTCGCAAGATACGCAAGGATGATGGGCTTCTGCTCGTGCTTCGTTTTCACGGCAAGATCGAGGGCGGCGAGGTATAGCGTTTCGGCCCCGGCGAGATCGCCGTCCTGAAATCGGATGTTGCCGAGCTGATAGGTCCACGGCAAGAGATCATTTCGTGCTCCGATTCGCGCAGCGGTCGCTCGCGCACGCGTAAGGAGAGCGCTCGCGGTCTCGTAGTCGCCCAGCTCCATGTAGGCCCAGCCGAGATTCCCTTCGTACGCTTCAATGATCTGCTGATTGCCCAACGTGCGTGCACGGGCCAGGCCCGGCTCCCACTTGGCAATTGCTTCATCGAAGCGTTCCTGGTTCGCGAGCTGCAACGCCATCGTCCCAAGCACACGCGACTCGGTCTGCACATCGCCGTACTCGCGCGCCAGTCTCAATGCTTCGCGCGACCACTCATCGCTTTTCGCTTTGTCGAACGTGGCCAGTACAAGCAGAACGCCTGGCAGAGTGTGCGGGTGTTTCTGAGCGAGCACATAAGTCTGCCGGATCAGCGCATTCGCTGCGTCAGTTTCGCCGAGGCGCCTGGCGGCCATCGCAAGGCCTCGCAGACGCAGCACCTCGATTTCGCTGCCGGCAAACTTTGGAGGGAGTGGGCGCTTCAAAACGGCCCGCGCCGCATCGCCGTTGCGTTGGAGAATGAACCCATTGGCGCAGACGATGCGCAGACGCCAGACCAACTCATCGTCGCGATCGCCGAGCTGCTGGAGCGCACTCGACGCAATCGAGACGACTTTGTCGGCTTCTCCGCGCGCGAATGCTGCTTGAGCGTCACGATAGGCCGACTCCGCCGAGGGCGGCGCCGCTGCCCTCCCGCACATGACGAGCAGAAGGAACAGCGGCGCCAGTTTCCCGCTATGGAAGGAAGTCCGTTCCATTCCCTTCTCCGGAGCAGAACGTGTAACCACCGCCCGAACCTCCGCCGCTCGTGAGAGCGCTGGGCTCGGGATTCGTCGTCGCCATCGCGATCGCCCGCAGGCGTGGCTCACCGCCGGTCGCCGGCAGCGACACGCGGTTCGACGTTCCGCCATCGAGCGTCTTTCCGCGCTCGACCCGGAGCAGATTGATGCGGCGCCGTCCGGCCTTCAGCAACACCTCGCCGAGGTGAATCAGCCCGAAGCCCTCCACCTCGATGGTGAAGCCGCGGCGCGTGATCCCCTGAATTTCGCCCGGCGCGAGACGCGGCTTCGTGGAGCGAAGCAGCGACGCGCGGATGCCGGTCGTGCAGCGGCGCGGCACGTGGCATTGCACTACCGGGTGACCTTCGACCTCGACGACGTCCTTGCACTCCTCCATCGGCCAGTTGTACGCCTCGGCGCGCTCGATCATCTCCGCCTCCGAAAGCGTGGTGAACGAATGGACGAATTCGTCGAACGTGCCGTAGCGGCTGAAGGTGTCGAGATCGAACGTGACGTCGATCATCACGCCGTCGATGACGAGACCGGCGATGTTGCCATCGAACGAAATGCGCGACTCGCTGGTGCAGTCCCCCTCGCGGGTATTGACCGACTTCACGCCGCTGGTCAGCGCCAGCACCTGAATGCGGTTTTCGATGTCGAGGTTCAGCACCGAGACATTCGCATAGGTCGTATAGGTCTTCGACGCACCGTCATCGAACGTGCTTCCGAGCACGCGGCTTTCGGCGCGATCGAACTTGATTCCTTCCTGGCTGTAGGACGTCACGGCCGATTCGCCGAAGCCGCCACTCGGCGGCAGCGCCACCGACGCTTGACTGGGCAGGTACTTCGTTGCGTTGCCTTCGTTGATCTGCCCGCCGAACGCGAGCGTATTTGCGTGAAATGTGAATGCCATGGCTCCTCCTTGACACGCTCTCTCAGGGCGTGTCTCTCTGCGGTTGGACCCTTGTTGGACTTGGTGTGGACGCGTTTACTTGACGACTACGAACGTCCTGCCGACCTCTGAGCGGTTGCCGTCCTTTCGGACACCCGAGGTCACCAGAACATGTCTGCCCGCCGGCAACAGTCGAAGCAGGAACAGAACACCATTTTTATCCTTGGCTTGAGCGGCGCTCACGTCGCGTTGATCCAGGAGCTCGCCGGACGCGTTGCGTAGCTCGATCACATACCGCGGGAACGGTGGATACATCGACATGTCGATCGTGATTGAGGCCACCGGCTGTTTCGCATCCAGGTGAATTTCGATGTCTTTCGCGCCCGAACGGACAGTACCGGTGGCGAATGCATTCTGTGTCACAACTTCCAGACGCGGAGCCGAGGCAAGACTCTGAATGCGCGGAATGACGAAGGTCTGGTACCCGGCGACGACAAAAAGCGCGGTCGCGGCGGCGCTGGCAACGCTCGCCGGAATCCACGATCTCGAGTTCACGCGCCGAAAGGTATTCTCGCTTTCGACCACCTTCTTTCCGGTGGCCAGCATTGCCGCGCCGGAGAAGACCGTGTCCGAGCAGACGCTGCAGTCGACGTAGTGCTCTTCAAACGCCTCGCGGTCCGCGGCGGACATGTCCCCGAGGAGGTAGGCCTCGGCGGCACTGGTTTCGATGGCTTCTGAATGGTTCATCGTTCTTTCTCACCGGCATAGTGATGCTCGGCGTCATTTCGTTTCATTTGGGCTCATGAGATCCCGAAACTTCTTCAACGCCCGATGTACCAGAACGCGAAGGTAGTCGCGCTCGATGTCGTACATCCGGCAGATCTGGTCCTTGTCGAGCTCGTTGAGATAGAGGTCGCGCAGAATCGCCGCCGAACGACGATCGTGACTGTCGAGTCGTTCGAGATGCGCATGCACGAGCTCTCTCGTCTCCGCCGTCACCAGATTGCCAAAGACGTCCTCCGTCGACGGAATGTCGATGTCGAGCGACTCGGTGCGGTGGCGCGGATTGATCCCTTCCTGCACGACGTGATTGCAGATGGAGTTCACATACGCGCCGAACTTATGGCCATCGCGCACGGTGTTGCCCTTGCGCAAACCACTGAGCACCCGGAGAAATACCTCCTGGATGAAGTCGTCGATCTCGTTCGGGCGAAAATGCGAGCGCAGCTTCAGCGTGAGGAAGAGCGTGAAGTAACGTACAAAATGCTCCTCCGTCGCGCGGTCGCCTTCCTGAAGACGCCGGACATAGTCGTCGTCGAAGACGAAGAGGTCCATAAGAGTGGAGTGACTCCTACTTTACTGCATCTGGCAGTAGGAGGGGCGGATTCCCTCAGTTACCGCGTTATTTCCGCAGTCTCAGGACAATTTGACGGATCGCCGCATGTGCAATGGCGATGTCGACGTCGTTTTGCAGAGTGGGAAGATACTTCGCGGCGAAATCGGAGTCGGCCGCGCCACTGAAGAGGTGCTCGGTGCGGGCGATGAGGGCGTCGGCGTCGGCGCGCTCGAAGTCCGTGCTGGTCATCGTGTCGATGTCGACGATCAGCGCCGTGAGCGGCTTGAGCCAGGCGAAGAAGGGATCGTCCTGGAGGAGCTGCAGAAGATCGGTCGGACCTTTGATCGGCGCCACGGTCGCCGAAAACTCGGCGCCGGCGGCGTCGATCAGCGAACGATGCAGCGGCAGCAGATGTTTGCGAATCTCGCGCAGCGAACCGCGCAGCTCAGCGCGCTCCGGATCGTCGGGCGTGTGCATCATGCGCGCGTAGACGTCCTCTTTCTTCATCGGAGAAAAATCACTGGCCTCCACGGTTGGCTGGGGAAGGGTAGGCAGGCAGTTCGCCAACCGTAGAGGCCGTGAAATCGCTGCAATCTCGGGAGAACAAGGATACCGCAACTGCCGCGAGCGGAAACAAGTTTCGTTTCCGGTTCCCCGTTGCCAGCGACGGAAACGTCCCGGTAGAATGCCCGCCCCTTCGGAATGAACCGTCCGGAGGGGTGGTTAAGGCTCCGTGCTCGCACCCATAGCTCAATTGGATAGAGCATCTGACTACGGATCAGAAGGTTGGAGGTTCGAGTCCTCCTGGGTGCACCAAACGCAATCCACTCCGACGGCGGGCTGATCGCCCGCCGTCGTATTCTTTGAAAGATGAATCAAACGCAGTGGATGGATTTGGCCTTCTCGCTCGCCGGGGAAGCCGCGGCCGAGGGAGAGATCCCGGTGGGCGCGGTGATCGTCGATCGTGAAGGCCGGATCATCGGACGCGGACGGAATCGGCGCGAGTCCGGCGACCCCCTGGGTCACGCCGAGATCTACGCGATTCACGAGGCGGCGCAGGCGGTGGGCGACTGGCGGCTGGAGGGCACGACGATGTACGTCACTCTCGAGCCGTGCGCGATGTGTGCGGGCGCGCTGGTCAACGCCCGCGTCGAGCGCCTGGTGTTCGGCGCACGGGATCCGAAAGCCGGTTTCTGCGGCTCCCTCGGCAATCTCGTGCAGGACGCCCGTCTCAACCATCGCCTGGATGTCGAAGCGGGCTTCATGGAAGAGCGGTCCCGCCAGATGCTCCAGGAGTTCTTCCGGAAACTGCGCGAGCGCGATCGAACGGAGAGGTGGCAGAGTGGTTGAACGCGGCGGTCTCGAAAACCGTTATACCTTCACGGGTATCGGGGGTTCGAATCCCCCCCTCTCCGCCATTCGATCTTGCGCTTGAATCTCATGCAGCGAATTGGCGATGCGTTTTCATGACGCATTTTCATTCTCAATTCATCATTCTCAATATCAGCGCCTCACGGAGAGATGGCCGAGTGGCTTAAGGCGCACGCTTGGAAAGCGTGTGTACGTTAATCGCGTACCGTGGGTTCGAATCCCACTCTCTCCGCCACCGGGCACGGCCCGGCGCGCAGCCGCTGAAGAACCTGCCAGACTCCTCGCTCGTGGACCTAGGCCGATCGCTTAGCTAACATCGGCGTCATGATCGAGGTCAATATCCATGAGGCGAAGACCCAACTCTTACGGCTCATTGCGAAGGTCGAGCAGGGAGAAGAAGTGGTGATTGCGCGCGCCGGAGAGCCCGTCGCGAAACTCGTCCGCGCGGATCGCTCGAAGCAGGGCCGCAAACTCGGCGAATACGCCGGAAAACTATGGGTCGCCGACGACTTCGACGCCCCCCTTGATCCCGAAACGTTCAAACCGCGGCAGTGAAAATCCTGGCCTCCTGATCGCGCAGGCTCAGATGGAGAACCTTCCGATCATGACGGCGGACGACCAGTTTCTACGGTACGACATCGACGTGATCTGGGCGGCGCGACGCAAACCTCGGAGAGGACGAAAGTAGTTCGGTCGTGCAGAGCCGCCACCGTCGCGGTAGCATCGTCCCATGCAAGACGAAACCGCGCCCCCTCTCGTCGGTGGTCCCATCGAAGACAAAGCCAAGAAAGCCGTCGAGGACTACCTTCGCAGCCAGGAATCGAACGTCTACAACAAGATCCTGGCCGAGGCGGTCAAGTACCTCCCTGATCCGGCGCAACCGCTCAAAGAGCTCCTCGAAGCGATGCGCACGACCCTCGCCGAATTCGGGATTACCGCGAAGAACGAAGAGATCGCGAAGCAACTGTCCGACGTTCTACCGAAGGAGATCGTGAAACCGATCGCCGAGCTCTACGGCATCCTCGCCCCGCGCATGGAGTGGGCCATGGGACAGATTCTCGACAACGCCCAAATCGCCGTCGACAAACTTCGCAACGACCTCCTTGCCCCGGTCGAAGCGAAAATCCGCGAGCTCTTCCACACGCTGTTCGTCGCGGTCACGAAGAAAGCCGCCGAGATCATCGCCAAACTCGTCGAAGCCGCGGTCAAGAAGGTGATCGAGATCGTCACCCCGATCCTCCAGCGCATCGTCGCCGCGATCGTGGCCGCCATCGCCACCGCCATCGCCACGGCCATCGCCGCCATGATCGAGCTCGTCAACACCCTCGGCCGCATGGCCCTCAAATTCGCCAAAGCCGTCGCCTACTGGATCGCGCGAAAGATCGTGATGTTCGTCTGCAAATCCATCCTGCGTGTGATCGGATTCCTCTTCGGCGTCCCGAGCGGGGCGATCGAAATGAGCATGATGGAGGCCGAGGCGATGATGCCGGCGTGAGGAGTCGTTCACCCACCCGCAGAATCTGAGCTTCCTTCTTCGTCCGACTCATCGACCCGCAATCGTTCACCTTTGAAGAACCCTTCGAGGAACACGCCGACAAAAAGACCGAGCGCGGTCCAGGCGAGGATGATCGTTGGGTAATAGGTGAACTTCAATTGGGAAACGCACGAGGTCCATGCCGGCCAGCGAGCGTTGCCGAGTATGGCGCCCTCGAAGCGAACGTCGCGAGGCATGCCCAGAAAATATGGATGCTTGTGACCGCCCTCGGACGGGAATTGATCGATGTTCCAAAGCTTGGCCCGCGCGTTTGCATCTTCATCACACATTTGGGAGATCTCATGGGCGTGGCTCCCGAAGATCGTCGCCAATAGAACAGCAATGATGAATGCCTGCGACAGCGCAAGCGACACGACCTTGGCCGTCCGTTTCCATTCAGAAAGGCGTTTGGTCGATGCGCTGACGATCTCCCCGTCGACGTAGAACCAAGTCATCAGGAACGAAAGGCCGATGAGTAGCAGCAAAGCCGGAGTCGATGCACGCAGGGGGAACACGTAGCTGTGGTCAAGTTCCACGGTGAGAGCCAACGGCACCACGACGAGCCGCGCCAGACGTGGAAGCAACGCCGCGAAGTAGTGCTTGTGAGGCTTTCCGAACTTGAAAATGGACGTGATTGAAGCTAGTACCGCGGCAAGGAGGACGCTCGCCGCAAGAAGGAAGAAGCCGATTCCTTCGAATTCATGCTTGCTCGACTGATGCAACATACCGGCAGCGACACAGGGAAGAATGATGATGAGTGAAATGCCGGGCAGATTCGTGGCGACGCTGTAAATCCACCGCAGCGGCGGTGACCATCGGTCCTTGAACTGCCGCTGAAGCATGTCGACGTCGAGCTCGGATTCCATCCACGCGACAAAGAACTGTTCGAACTGCTGGCGTTGCGTCCGGAACTCCGGAGGCGCATCCTTCGCCGCGTCGTAAATCTTCCGAAACTCGATCGACTCACGAAAACCAATCGACTTCAGCGTGGCATTGAGAAAGCAATCCTTCGCATGATTCAGCACATTGGCGTCGGCGAACATATCCCCGTATGAGATTTTCATCGGACGGGCAAATAGTTCGAAGAACACCGCCGGCTGTCGCGCCGCCTTAAGATCGCGAGGCTGACGGCAGTACCACTCGATCGTCCGGTCGAACAAGTCGCCCAGCCGCGCGACCACTCGTATGAGAAGCTCACGTTCCGGAGGCTGAAGGCGCTCATCTAAACCATGCAACGACGTAATCATCGCCTTGGTAAGGGCGCCGGCTTCGTGCATCGCATCCTCGCGCGCATCGAACTCGCCGACCGGCAAAGCCAGATAGCGTACGACCACGACGCGCAGCCGTTTCGCGGAAGCGCCGAGGGCATCGACGAGTGACGATTCTGCCGTCCTATCCTTTGGTTGTGTCGCATTCCGAAGGTCGTCGCAAAGCGCGAGGAAACTTTCGAGTTTACCGCTTTCCAGAGTGGACCAAACCGATTCGCGCTGCTCGAAGAGAACGAAGTAATCATTCAGAATCGCATCGAGCTTGCCAAGAGTCTCGTTCGTCCCGACTTCCTTGATGTCGTTCCTCAGTTCCAGGATGTGACCGAGCATTTCCTGAACGGTCATCGACGCACCGGCGTGGATGCGGCGCACGTGCTTCTTGAAGAGCAGCACGATCTTTCGTTCGCGTTTCTCCACCCGAGGGAGCAATTCGCTGAAAATCAATTCATTAGGACCGCGCAATGCGACCTGATGCAGCAGTCTCGCAAGGTCTGCCTCTTGCTTCTCCTGCTTTTTCCAGTGGCGCCAGCGAAGATCGATTACGCGTGCAATCGCGTCCGCGATCCGACTGCTCGATTTGTCCGACACCATCGCCAGCACATGGCCCGGCAAATCGGCGATCGTTTCCGCCTGCTCATCGACGCCCCTTCCGCAATGCTCGAGAAAATCCTGCAGATCCGGATCCGCGGCCTGGGCCATGCGTGCCGGAAGCTTCGCCGACAACGTGCGCGCTTTTTCGATCCGCTCCGCTTCGGAAAGCGTGTTCGGATAGAAACTTCTCAGCTGCTTGAACCTGTTGATGCGGCGTGAATCCTGAGCCGTTGCACGCAACTCGGCCGCGAGGATGCGCGTGAGCAAAAGCCGGACGTCCGTCCGCTGGCTGTTGAAATCTTCAAAGAGCGCTTGTGTGCAATCGAGCAGGTCGTGTTCGAATGCCGTTCCAGCGGTGATCATCGCTGCCATCCATCGCGTCGCAGAGGTTTTCATCACCGCCGTTCCGGTCGCATGCGGCATGCGTAATGCCTCGGCCATGGCTTCGGGCTTCGGCTCTGCGAGCAGCATTTCGAGATTCGTCTGTGCGTACGCTCCCTCATCCTTCGTGAGGCCGCGCTTTTCGGGAAGGCGAATCAGCTCCAGAACAACGCGACGAAAACAGGAGGAGGCGATGAGCTGATGATGAATCCCGATGAGGTCGTAGAACGGGGGAGCGCTCTCGATTCGTTGGAACACCTTCGTCAACGCCGGCAACGCGAATTCCTTGTGCTCTTCGTTCTTCAGGAGATAGGGCAGGACGGCGTAACAACCCTCGATGATGCCGAGGTTGGGCCATGGAGGTGTTGTGCCCAACGTTTCGAAGAGCGTCATGAGCACACTCTTCGTGTCCGATGTCGTATTGTCCTTGCTGATCAGGCGTGCGGCCGTGCGGATCAGCGCCACAGTCGAGCGTACCTGCGCGTTAGAAACTGTCGCGCGGCCGACAAGTGTGCGAGGAATTTCTGCCAGCGCATAGGCAATGACGGCGTCGAACGTCGCGTGCATGTCGCGCTTCAACGCCTGCTCGCGTTTGATCAAGACGTCGATCGTGCGAAACACGCTCTCCTGGTAGCGGGCAAACGCAATCCGTAGGGAGTCTTCGTCTTCAGCGATGTGGGTCAGACTGGCAGCCTGGCTCAGGTAGGTGACGGCGCGTTGCCGGAGGTTCTCTTTCTTCGCGTCCGGCGCCTGGCGGATAAGGCCTGGCAGCGTTCGAAGAAGGTCGGCTCGCGCATAGATTTCGGCGAGCAACGCGGCCTGTCTTGCTTCCGATGCGGCTTGTTTCGCTTCCTTAGAAATCTGATCCGAAATGACATGCTTCGACCGTATGTCGTCCAGCATCGAACGCAACGGCGTTTCGAGCTGCTTGAAGAACTTCGCCGGCGCATCGCCGATGTCGCCGACGGCCAACACCATGAGCCGGCGGCGTTTCAGACGTTCGAAGAAAATGCCATCGACGCGCTGCTGCTCTTTGTCCTCGTCACCGTCAGCCTTGGGGAGCTTAGGAAGCTTATCGTCGGCATCCTTGGGAAAAAACTTTATCAGACCTCCGAGGCCCTCGACTGAGCTGTCGCGAACCGTCGTCGCACCCACACGCAACGCGAGGTCGAGCGCCTTGATCAACGCCGAGACCATCTCGTCGAGGTGCTCGACGTCCTTCCCTTTCATTCTCAGAGCAAGTTCCACAGCAATCCGCCCGCAGAACTGCTGCTGTTGCACTCCTTCCAGGATGAGCATCTCCAGCTCGTCGCTGATCGCTCCGATTTGCCGAGTCGCGCCGCTCTGTCCGAGGTTGATGAGGTACGCGACACACATGGAGACGAGGCGTTGACGATCCTCATGCGTTGGCTCCCTGGCGATTTCGTCCTCGTAGCGCCGCAGTTCTGCGACGGCGTTCTTCCCGGCGTCCGGATCGCTCTTCTCGTTCTCATCCATGTCATCTAGAGAGTGTCCGCACCCCAAAAATCCCTACCTCCAACATCCCGGAAGCGAATCGCCTCCTCGTGTGTTCTACAATCCCGCGCGCACCAAGCCCGTTGGGATGAGCCCGGGTCCTGTGCAGCAGGAGCACCGAACCTCGTCAGGTCCGGAAGGAAGCAGCGATAAGGTGCCTCCCCTGCGTGACACAGTACGGCCTGGGCTCTTCCGAGCGGGCTTTCGTGCAGCAGAGCTGCGTTCTCGGTGGTCAGTGATCCGTTGTCTGGGCAGCGGCGCATCGCGGACAACCGATAACTGACCACCGACAACCGCGTAGCGCTAAACTCTCGCCCGCATGTCCTACCAGGCTCTCGCGCGGAAATACCGTCCTCAGACCTTCGAAGATGTCGTCGGTCAGGAGACGGCTGTGCGCACGTTGCACAACGCCATCGAAGGCAACCGCATCCATCACGCTTACCTCTTCTCCGGCGTCCGCGGCGTGGGGAAGACGACCACGGCGCGGATCCTGGCCAAGGCGCTGAACTGCGTCAACGGCCCGACGGCGGAGCCGGACAACACCTGCACGATCTGTCGCGAGATCACCGAGGGGATCGACGTTGATGTGCGGGAGATCGACGCCGCGACGTACACCGGTGTCGATAACGTTCGCGAGTTGCGCGACGCCTCGCAGTTCCAGCCGGCGCGCGACCGCTATCGCATCTTCATCATCGACGAGGCGCACATGCTCTCCACCGGCCTCGTGGAACGCGCTCCTCAAGCTGATCGAAGAGCCGCCGCCGCACGTGATCTTCATGTTCGCGACGACGGAGATGAACAAGGTCCCGACGACGATCCTCTCGCGCGTGCAGACGCTTCCTGCTGCGCAAGATCACGCTCGAAGATCTCATCACGCGGCTCGAACAGATCTGCAAGGCCGAAGGGATTCAGGCCGAGCGCGCGGCGCTGGAGATCGTGGCACGGCGCGGCGAAGGAAGCGTGCGCGACGCGGTGTCGCTGCTCGATCAGATCATCGCCTTCAGCGGACGCTCCGTCACCGCGATCGACGTCGCGACGATCCTCGGGCTTTCGGACACGACCTTTTTTGCGCGCCTCGTCGGTTCCATCGGCGACGGAGATCCGGCGTCGATCCTCGAATCGCTGCAGGAAGCCTCGGACACCGGACGCGATTTCAAGATGCTGTATCGCGATCTGCTGGCGTTCGTGCGGAACCTGTTGCTCCTCGCCGGCGGCGCGAACGAAGCGATGCTCGCCGCTTCGCCCGAGGATCTGATCATCATGCGCGCGGCGCGGGAGAAGTTCTCGTACACGGAACTGCTGCGCATCGCCAATCTGCTGCTGCGCGACGACGAGACCGTGAACCGCGCGGAACATCAGCGCCTGGCGGTGGAGATCGCGCTGCTGAAAGCGGCGACGTTTCCGAAGCTGCGCAGCGTGGAAGAGGCGATCGCGGGCGGCGGTGCCGTTGTCGCTCCGAGCGGGGAGAAACCGGCGCGTGCTCCGCGGGAGGCTCAACCCTCGCGCCCCCAGCCGCCCAGGTCCCTCGCTCACGCTCGGGATGACAGCAGTGCGAGTGGAAGTGGTCCTTCGCTGGTGGAGCGGGTGAAGAAAGTGCGGCCGCTGGTGGCGGGGTATCTCGAAGGTGCGAAGATCGAGCGGGATGGGAACAAGCTGACGCTGCTCTTCACCGACTCGTTCGCGGCGGACACGGTGAGCGACGCGCGCGATACGATCGCGCAGATCGCGTCGGAGATGTACGGCGCGAAGATCACCGTCGAAGCGAAGGTGAGCACGCCCGAGACCGGGAGCGGTCGCCGCGACGAGGACAAGCCTCCTCCTCTCAGCGATGATCCGGTGCTCAGCGCCTTCCGCAAACACCTCGGCGGCGAGCTCGTGAAGGAGAAACGATGAACATCAAACAACTGATGAAGCAGGCGCAGCAGATGCAGGATCAGATGCAGCGCCAGATGACCAGCATCCGCGTCGAAGGCACGGCCGGCGGCGGGATGGTGAAGGCGGAGATGTCCGGCAACAAGGAGCTCCTTTCGATCACCATCGACAAGGAAGCGGTCGACCCCGAAGACGTGGAGATGCTCCAGGACCTCGTGAAAGCCGCCGTGAACGAAGCCGCGCGCAAGGTCGACGAGGAGATGCAATCGTCGATGGGCGCGATGACCGGCGGGATGAAGATCCCGGGATTCTGAGAGGCAGCTCGCAGACCGCGGTTTGCCGATCGCAGGGGAACCCGATTCCCGTTCCCGCGATCCGCGATCTGCGATCTGCGATCTCGCAATCATGACCGCTCCTCCCCTGGCCCACCTCATCAACGAGTTGACGCGCTTGCCTGGTGTCGGCGGCAAGTCCGCGGCGCGCTTGGCGTATCACATCCTGAAACGCCCGGCGTCGGAGGCGGAAGCGCTGGCGGCGGCGATTCTCGATGTGAAGGCGAAGATCTTCCGGTGCTCGGTCTGCAACAACATGACCGACGTCGAGCCCTGCGTGATCTGCTCCGATGCGCGGCGGGATCCGTCGTCGATCTGCGTCGTCGAAGAAGCGTTCAACATCCAGACGATCGAGCAGACGCGAGATTTCAAAGGGATCTACCACGTCCTCCTCGGCGCGCTCTCGCCGCTGAAGGGCATCGGCCCGCAGGACATCGACGTCGCCGGACTGCTCAAGCGCGTGAAGGGCCAGAGCATCCGAGAAGTCATCATCGCCACGAACCCGAACGTCGAAGGCGAAGCGACGGCGCTCTACATCGCCCAGCAGCTCCGTCCTCTCAGCGTGCGCACCACGCGCCTCGCCTTCGGTCTCCCCGTCGGCGGCGACCTCGAATACGCCGACCAGGTCACGATGTCCAAAGCTCTCGAAGGACGCCGGGAGATCTGACGCGTCGACGCGACCCGCAGACAACCGACAACTGACAACCAGCAACTGATTTCTAGGTTGGCAAGTCTTCCTGTGCTATACATTTCCGTCCCCTCCGCCAACAGCGAATCGGGGTTTCTATGGTGATGAATGGCCACTCCTGATCTCGTGATGTACGAGGAGGAGTACCAGCAGATCAAGGACATCCTTCAGCGTCTGCAGGTCGACTCCAACTCGAAAATCGTCTTCCTGGTCGATAAGAACGGCCAGCAGATTGCCGTGCAGGGCGACATGCGCGGCGTGGATGCGACTTCGCTCGCATCGTTGACGGCAGGCAATGTCGCGGCGACCGATGGCCTTGCCAAGCTCATCGGAGAGAAAGAGTTCTCGATCCTCTTCCACGAAGGGGAACGCGACAACATCCATATCTCCCTCGTCGCCCAGCGCGTGATCCTCGTGGTGATCTTCGACGAGAAGTCGTCCCTCGGACTCGTGCGGCTGCGCGTGAAGAAGGCATCTCAGGAGCTCGAGAAGACGTTCGAGCAGCTCATGGCGAAGGCCGAGGCAGATCGCGGGTCGATGGCCAACCGCTTCGACTCGCCGTTTGCCGAGATCACGGACGAGGACATCGACAGCCTGTTCAGCGAATAAAGGCTCATGACGTTCATCAACTACGCTGCGCGGGAGATCAACTGCAAGATCGTGTTTTACGGTCCCGGCCTCTGCGGGAAGACCACGAATCTGCAGTGGATCTACGACAAGACGAATCCTCAGGCGAAGGGAAAGCTGATCTCGCTCGCCACGGAGACGGATCGCACTCTGTTCTTCGATTTCCTCCCGCTCGACCTCGGCACGGTCCGCGGCTTCAAGACCCGCTTTCACCTCTACACCGTTCCCGGCCAGGTCTTCTATGACGCCTCGCGCAAGCTGATCCTCAAAGGGGTCGACGGCGTGGTCTTCGTCGCCGATTCGCAGGAAGCGCGCATGGAAGCGAACATCGAGTCGCTGGCCAATCTCGACAAGAATCTCAAGGAACAGGGCTACGAGCTGAAGACGGTCCCCTACGTCCTGCAGTTCAACAAGCGCGACCTCCCCACCGCCCTCGCCGCCGACGAGATGTACCGCCAGCTCAATTTCAAAGGCGAGCCGACGTTCGAAGCGATCGCGATGAATGGAACAGGCGTGTTCGATACGCTCAAAGCGATCGCGAAGCTGGTGTTGACGGAACTGAAGAAGAAGTAGCCTGGCGTTGCTGGTTTCTGGTTGCTGGTTATCTGTGGTGCATCGCAATCGCCATAAGCCTGTACCTCTTTGACTTGGTCTCGGTAGTTCCGCCGCACATCCGCCCGGGTCCCTCGCTCTCGCTCGGGATGACAGCGCGAAAGTCCCACAGACAACTAGCAACCAGCAACCAGCAACACTATTCTCCGCGCATGGATCAGCGTTTCCGACCTCTCTTCAACGCGCAATTCACGCCCGAGGTCTACGACTCGTACGCGAGCGAGCTTTCGCGGCGGCTCGATGCTCCGTTCGAGTTCCGGCTGGCGGAGACGCCGGTGTTTCTGCCGGACGATTTCAAGCGGCGCGCGGTCGAGAGCGCGACGGCGATCGTCGAGCAGCTCTCCGATCCGGCGCTGATCGAGCGGATGAAGGCGGCGATTCCGGAGCGGTGGAACACGCCGGGAATGGACCGGCTGCCGAATTTCTCGCAGGTCGACTTCGCGGTCGTGCGCGAGAATGGCAAGCTCATTCCGAAGCTGATCGAGCTGCAGGGCTTTCCTTCGCTCACCGGGCTGCAGGTCGTGCAGCGCGATGTGTGGGCGGAAACGCTGGCGAAGATGAAGGGGCTGGATGGCCCCTGGTCGTGCTGGTTCTCGGGTTACGATCGCGAGAAGTTCGTCGATCTGGCGCGGCGGACGATCGTCGGAACGCACGACCCGGCCGAGGTGATCCTGATGGACCTCGAGCCGCGCAAGCAGAAGACGTACACGGACTTCGCGGCGACGAAGCTGCTCTTCGACGTCGACGCCGTCGATCCGATGACGCTGACGAAGCGCGGCCGGCAACTGTTTCGCGGAAACACGCGCGTGCGGCGCATCTACAACCGCGTCGTGTTCGATGAGCTGATCAACAAAGGGATCGAGTTGCCGTTCGATTATCGCGAGGAGCTCGACGTCGAGTGGTCGCCGCATCCGAACTGGTACTGGGTCTGGTCAAAGTACTCGCTGCCGTTCCTTCGCCACGAGTCCGTACCGCGCGCGACGTTCGTTTCCGAGCTCGAGGCGATCCCCGAGGATTTGTCGCGCTATGTGCTCAAGCCGCTCTTCTCCTTCGCCGGTGGCGGCGTGAACATCGAGCCGACCCGCTCCGACATCGACGCGATTCCCGAGCGCGACCGCCACGCCTGGTGCCTGCAGGAGAAGATCGAATACGAGCCCGCTCTCATCGCCGCGGACGGCGGCGGCGTGAAAATCGAGATCCGGCTGATGTTCCTCCGGCCGGACAACGAAGCGAAGCCGATCCTCTCCCAGAACCTCATCCGCCTCTCGCGCGGCAAGATGCTCGGCGTCGACTTCAACAAGCAGTTCACGTGGGTGGGGTCGTCGGTCGGGCTGTCATTGACGTCGTGATTTGGTTGTTAGTTGCTGGTTGCTGGTTGTCTGCGGTGCCTTGCCTTCCGATCGTGATCCCGCAGATAACCAGCAACTAGCAACCAGCAACGATCATCGAGCAGCAGCTTTCATCAAACGTCCAGACCGATAGAGCATCCAAAGCGCGACGAGCTGGATCCCGTGATAGAGATCGTTGTGGTTGAAATACGCGTGCAGATCGACTTGCGCTTGCTGCACGAGTGCGCCGGCGACGGAGAGCGCGACGCTGCCGACGGCCCACGGCGCGCTCGGGGCGCGATGCCGGAACCAGGCGACGATCTGCGCGCCGCCAAGGATCAGGAGCGTGATTCCGTAGTCGAGGATGACCCAGACGAACTGATCGTGTCCGATCATCCAGCTCATCGTGGCGATCAGCTTCACGACCGCGATCACCGCGAAGGCGCGGCCGCAGCCGGCGAGGAGAAAGAAACTCGCCAGCGCAATCGAAAAGATCGCCAGCTTCCAGAGCACCGCGGCGGCGAATGGCGTCATCACCGGCGCGAAGCCGTGATACGTGCCGCCCAGGAACGCGCCCGCCGCCGTGCCGAAGAACGCGAGTGACCAGAGACGAAACGAGGACCAGAGGCGAACGCCGAAGATCACCGCGGCAACGGAGACGAGGTAGTCCGTCAGCAGCGTCGACGGTTCGTGAATGGTCATGCGGCGAACATCGCCTTGTAGTGCCGGTACCAGTCGCTCTGAAAGCGCTCGTGCGGATCGGCGTGGCGTTTCGCGGCGAGAAACGACTGGAATTGCGGATACGCCGCCTCGACCTGCTCGCGGCGCGCCCAGCGGTGATAGGTGAGGTAGTAGCTTCCGCCGCGCGCTTCCGCCAGATCGATGAGCGCGCAGAACGCGTCCGCCGCGCGTGCTTTCCTGGCGTCGCTGTGCTCCGTGTGCAGGTTGAAGATCACGCAGGCGTACGGCTCTTTGGCCCAGGCCAGGAACGTCTCGTCGTCCCGCTCGATGAGCCGCACGGTCCCGTAGATCACGCTGGTCTTCCGCTTCCGCAGCTCGTCCGCCGCGGCGAGCATGAACTCGGCGAGTCGCGCGCGCGGAACGTAGAGCTCGGTGATCATCTCCGTCGCGCGCGCAGTGTTAAGAAACGGATCGAGCGAGCGGTGATAGTCGTCGGGATAGAAGCTGAGCTGGTGCTCGTCGGACCAGTACACCTGTCCCGACGTCGACAGGTAGTAGCCCACGTAGCGTTCGAAGGCCTGCTCCTTCTCCGCATGCGCGAGATACAGCAGCCGCATCCAATCCTCCGCTTTCAATTCGGCCTGCTGCGGAATCGGCGTGTCGTTGCTGACCGGCTCGTAGCAGGAGAAGACGCCTTTGCGCAGGAAGTTCTCCGACGCGTCGTTGATCGAGAACTGGAAGTCTCCGTAGAGGAAGCCGGCGGCGATGCGCTCTTCGAAGCGGCGCATGAGATTTTCGATCAACTCCACCTCGACGATCCGTCGCACCTTGCGACGCGGATCGAGCCGCAGGCGCACCGAGGAGACGACGCCGAAGAGACCATAGCCGCCGATCACGTGCGTGAAGAGCTCGCGATTCTTCGTGCGGCTGCACTCGTGCGTGCCGCCGTTCGCATCGACGAGCACGAACGACTCGACGTCACCGACGATCGGCTTCATCGTCAGGCCGCGCCCATGCACGTTCGCCGCGAGCGCGCCGCCGATCGACAACCGGTCCGCGCCGGTCTGCTTCTGGCGGATTCCCCACTTCGATTTGGCGAGATAGGCGACGAGCGCCGGCCACTGGATTCCCGCCTCGACGTCGATGATTCCCGCGTTCTCGTCGAAGGCAAGGATGCGGTTCATGCCGTTCATGTCGAGAAGCGTGGCGTCGGCTGCGAACTGTTGTCCGCCCATCGCGTGACGGCCACCGGCGATGCAAACAGGCGAGCGCCGCGCCGCGCGAATCGCATCGCGGAGCTCGTCGACGGAACCGGGCTTGCGCACGTGCGCGACCCAGGTGCGGTTCAGCTGCGAGTGAATGTCGTTCACCCACTCGCCGGTCGATGCGTCGACGATGGGTTTGGTCGCACAAGCGACAGGCGCGAGCGCAGCGGCCACCGTGGCCGTCTTGAGGAACTCACGCCGGTCGAGCATTGGTCTGATTCTAGCTTCGATGCGTCAACATGCCGCGAATCTCGATCAACAAGCTCCGGCAGGAAGCCGCGGCCTGCACGCGCTGCGACCTCTACCGGCGCGCAACGCAGACGGTGTTCGGCGAAGGTCGGCAGAGCTCCCTCGTGATGTTCATCGGTGAGCAACCGGGCGACAAAGAGGATCTTGCCGGGCGACCGTTCGTCGGTCCCGCCGGTGCTCTCTTCGACGCCGCTCTCGACGAATCCGGCATCGATCGCGCGAAGGTGTACGTGACCAATGTCGTGAAGCACTTCAAGTGGGAGCCTCGCGGCAAGCGGCGCATTCACAAGAAGCCGAACGCCTCCGAGATCGAAGCCTGCCGTTTCTGGCTCGACTCCGAGATCAGCGCGATCCGCCCCAGCGCCATCGTCTGCCTCGGCGCGACCGCGGCGCAGGCGGTGATCGGTCCGAAGTTTCGCGTATCCGTGCAGCGCGCAACCTTCGTCCCTTCCGAGCTCGCGGCGCTCGTCACCGCGACCGTCCATCCGTCATCGATTCTTCGCGCACCATCCGACGAGGCGCGGAGGGTCGAGCGCGCGCGCTTCGTCGACGATCTGCGGAAGATTCGCGAAACGATCTCGCGCTAGTTGGTGGCGTGGTCTCTCACCATCCGCAACTGGTAATACGCCGTCTGATCCTTCGAGCCGATGTGGCCGTAGGGATACGCGTTGAACGTCTTCTCGCCGTTCTGCCCGGGGATGCGGCAGGTCGACGTGCCGTACACGATCGTGCCGTAGCCGACCACTTCATCCGCGCTCGACCAGATCGAATAGACGAACGAGCCTTCGTAATGACTCGACGATGCCAGGTCGACAAGGAATGACGACACGCCATACGGTCCGGTGATGCCGATCATGTAGCCGGGATAGAAGCCATTGGTCGAGCCGCACGTCGGCGTCGTCGGTCCGCTGAGATAGCAGGTCGTCAGTCCGCGGTTCGCGCCGGAGATTCCGACGAACGTATCGACGGACGACGTGAGCGAGCTGCCGAGGTTGTAGGCGCCGCCGTCGAGCGCATCGTTGCCGGCGCCGCCTTTGATCGCCTTGCGCGCCAGCGTCACACCCATCGAATGCGTGATCACGTCGACCTTCGTCGCGCCGGTGTAGGCCTTCACCGCTTGAATGAACGCGCGGATCCGCGTCAGGTACGCCTTCGAGTGGTACTGCTGCGACGCGAACGCCGTATTCGCTGGACCCCACGTGGTCGAGTAGAGCTCGGCCGACGTGTAGCCCTGCGACTTGAAGTACTCGATGCTCGCGCGCCACCCGGTCTCGACCGAGTTGTAACCGATCGCCGAGTCGGAGTTTCCGTGGATGAAGATCACCGGATGATTGACGACCGGCTGCCCGGCGAACGTTCGCCCGCCGTAGCTCCCTCCGGGAACGTCGCTGCGCTGGAAGCTGTACGACCCGTAACCGTTGGCGCTCAGCCAGTTCCGGAAGTCGGTGCTGAATCCGAACGCGGGATCGGACTCGAGTTGAGCATGAGCCGCGAGGGAGAAGCCGAGAAGGAGAAAGACGACGAGCGATCGTACGCGCATTAGGCCTCCTTTTGCTGAAACCGGCCGGTCGGTTTGTGTTGTGCGCGTGATTGTACGGCAATCCGTCTTGAATGCAAGGATGGGAGCCGAGCGCTGACCCAAAACCTGTCATGCCGAGCGTGGCGAGGGACCTGGGGGAAGGGCGGGGCGCAACATGAGCATCGTGCCGCACGCCCACCCAGGTCCCTCGCTACGCTCGGCATGACAAATATTTGCGCGCGAGACTTACTTCATTTGCACTGCTCCGCGTACTTTTGCCGCAACGCGCCCATCGCATCGGCGACCTTCACGAGATCGGCAGGCCGCGGCAGCGGATCGTCGATCCAGCGCGCGCCGTACTTCTTGTCGCCTTCCTCGAACGTCAGCGTGTACTCGATGCGATCGCAGCAGGCGTTCTCCGGCACATAGCTGCCCCACTTCGCCGGCTTGCTCATGCCGAGAAGCGTTTCGATGTTCGCGAACTCTTCCGCCGTCGCGTGGTTCGCGCACGTCTTGCGAGCCATCGTCGTCACGGAGACGTTTCCCTGCGAATCGATCGCAGCAGAACCGATGCCGCGGCCGGCGATCCCGCCGCTCGTCGTGACCTCGACGCGCCAGGGGGCGGTCGGCTTCGATGGTGATGCGGCACATGCAGTAGCGATCATTGCGATGAGCAATCCTCTGCGTGAAAACATTCGATCATTCTCCATGTTGTAGAGCCAGCGCGTGAAAATGCCTTGTTTTGCGGCACTTTCTTGCGCACTCCATACCACCGTCGTACACTCGCCTCACCACACGAATGACCCGTTTGCATCGACCTTTTCCCGCGCCTCTCCGGCATTCACTTCCGGGAAAACGTTTGAAGGAGCAGGCTTATGGCCACTGTACCCAATGACAAATTGAAGGCAGCTGAAACGGCGCTCACGCAGATCGAGCGCCAGTTCGGCAAAGGCTCGATCATGCGGCTGGGCTCGAAAGAGTTCGTTCCGATCAGCTCGATCTCGACCGGTTCGATCGGCGTCGACTCCGCCCTCGGCGTCGGCGGCTTGCCGCGCGGACGCATCGTCGAGATCTTCGGCCCGGAATCGTCGGGCAAAACGACCCTCTCGCTTCACGTGATCGCCGAGGCGCAGAAGACGGGCGGACTGGCGGCATTCATCGACGCGGAACATGCGCTCGACGCCGAGTATGCGCGCAAGCTCGGCGTGGACGTCGACAATCTCCTGGTCTCGCAGCCCGACAGCGGCGAGCAGGCGCTGGAGATCGCCGAGGTGCTGGTTCGCTCCGGCGCCATCGACATCATCGTCATCGACTCGGTCGCCGCACTCGTGCCGCGCGCGGAGCTCGAAGGCGAGATGGGCGACAGCCACGTAGGTCTGCAGGCACGCCTCATGTCGCAGGCGCTGCGAAAGCTCACCGGCATCGTGTCGAAGTCGCGCACGTCCCTGGTCTTCATCAACCAGATCCGCGAAAAGATCGGCGTCATGTTCGGCAACCCCGAGACCACGACCGGCGGCCGCGCGCTGAAGTTCTACTCGTCCGTACGCCTCGACATCCGCCGCACGAACCAGATCAAGGAAGGCGAGGAAGTCGTCGGCTCCCGCGTCAAGGTCAAGGTCGTGAAGAACAAATGCGCCGCACCGTTCCGCCACGCGGAGTTCGACGTCGGCTACGGCGAAGGCATCTCCAAGACCGGCGAGCTGATCGACATCGGGATCGAGAACAAGATCATCGAGAAGTCCGGCTCCTGGTTCTCCTACGGCGACGTCCGCCTCGGCCAGGGCCGCGAGAACGCGAAGGCGTTCATCAAGGACAACGTCGATCTCTTCGCCGAGATCGAGACGAAGGTCCGCCGCGTCCTGGGCATGGGCGGTCCGGAGCTGACGGTGATCGAAGGGGGAGAGCCATCGACTCCCGCGAAGCCGGAGCGCATGGTTCGGAAGTAAGCTTGACCTCTTCCCCTCTCCCCGTCGCAGCCTCATCGCGATGGGGAGAGGGTTAGGGTGAGGGGCGATGCGACTCGATCAGGCCGTAGCGGCGCGCAATCCCGAGATCTCGCGCCGCAAAGCGCGTGAGCTCATCGCGCAGCATCGCGTGCTCATCAACGATCGTCCCGTCGCCGTCGCCTCGCGCGAAGTGAGCGACAAGGACCGCATCGCGATCGTCGCCGAGCTTCCCGACCTCACCGTGATTCGCGAAACCGCGGCCTGGGTCGCCGTCGACAAGCCGCCGCGCATGCCGACGCAACCAACACGCGAGCGGGATCAACGCTCGCTCGAAGAGCTGATGCGCATGCGCCACGCCGACCTCTATCTCGTGCATCGCATCGACACACAGACGAGTGGAGTCGTGGTGTTCGCGAAATCGCGAGTCGCCGCGGCCGAGCTGTCTGCTCTTTTTGCGTCGCGCGCAATTCAGAAGACGTATCTCGCGGTCGTCGAAGGGCGCGTCGAACATGACCTGACGATCGAATCCCCGATCGGCGGCAAGGACGCGCACACGATCGTCCATCCGCTGCGGCAACTCGAGGATTCGACGCTGATCGAAGCGCAGATCCTCACCGGTCGCACGCATCAGATCCGCATCCACATGAAGTCGATCGAACGTCCGGTGGTCGGCGATCGCCGCTACGGCTCGATCATGCGTGCGCCACGCATGTTGCTGCACGCGTGGAAGCTCGCTCATCCGTATTTCGGCGACGAGCTCGTCGCGCCTGTTCCGGCTGATTTTCCAGCCGTCTGATGTGAGGCCGGCTGGCAGCCGGCAGACCAGAAAACCGGCGAGAGGATAGACTTCCGCTCATGGACGAAATGGTCATTCGCGCGACGACCGTCATCTGCGTCCGCCGGGACAACCAGGTGGCCATGGCCGGCGACGGGCAGGTCACGGTGGGCAGTACGGTGATGAAGCATGGCGCCGCGAAAGTGCGGCGGCTGTATCACGACAGAGATCCTCGCCGGTTTCGCCGGCTCCGCGGCCGATGCCTTCGCGCTCTTCTCGCGCTTCGAGGCGAAGCTCGAGGAGTATCGCGGCAACATGGAGCGCGCCGTCGTCGAGCTGGCGAAGGATTGGCGCATGGACAAGTACCTGCGCCAGCTTCAGGCGATGCTCATCGTCGCCAACAACGAGCGCGCTTATCTCATCTCCGGCACCGGCGATCTCATTCAACCCGACGACGGCATTCTCGCCATCGGTTCCGGCGGCCCCTACGCGCTGGCGGCGGCGCGTGCGCTGATGAAGCACACGCAGATGACCGCCACCGAGGTCGCCGGCGAATCGCTCCGCATCGCCTCGGAAATCTGCATCTACACGAACGACCACATCACGGTCGAGAGTCTCTGATCGGCAACGAAAATCCTATGGTCATCCAACTCCCCGGCTTCACTCGACGACACTCTGTTGAATCCGGAACGACTCACGCCGAAGGAAATCGTGCGCGAGCTCGACAAGTACATCGTCGGCCAGACGCGCGGCGAAGCGCGCGGTCGCCATCGCCCTGCGCAACCGCTGGCGGCGGCAGCAGCTCGCACCGGAGCTGCGCGACGAGATCGCGCCGAAGAACATCATCATGATCGGACCGACCGGCGTCGGAAAGACCGAGATCGCGCGGCGCCTCGCGCGGCTCACGCATTCGCCGTTCCTCAAGATCGAGGCGTCGAAGTTCACCGAAGTCGGCTACGTCGGCCGCGACGTCGAGTCGATCGTGCGCGATCTCACGGAGATCGGCGTGAAGCTCGTGAAAGACGAGAAGAATCGCCTCGTGCGCGAAGCCGCGGAGCGCAACGCGCGCGAGCGCATGCTCGACATTCTGCTGCCCGATTCGCGTCCGCCTCGCGCGCGTCCGGCATTCGTCGGCGGTCCCGAGCCCGAGGATTCGTCCGGACGAGACGCGCGAGAAGCTGGGTCGCTGGCTCGATGAAGGAAAACTCGATGAGCGCGAGATCGAGCTCGAAGTGAAGGAGCAGGGGTTTCCGTCGTTCGAGATCTTCACGCCGCAGGGCGTCGAAGAGATGGGCGTCAACGTGAAGGACATGATGCCCGGCCTCTTCGGCGGCAAGACGAAGCGCAAGAAGATGCGCCTCGGCGACGCCCGCGAGATCCTCGTCCAGGAAGAAGCGGAGAAGCTCGTCGACCAGCAGAACGTCGCCCGCGAAGCCATCGACCGCGTCGAGCAGAGCGGCATCGTCTTCCTCGACGAGATCGACAAGATCGCCGGCCGCCAGAACGCCGGCACACGGCCCCGACGTCTCCCGCGAAGGCGTGCAGCGCGATCTGCTGCCGATCGTCGAAGGAACCACGGTCAACACGAAGTACGGCATGGTGAAGACCGACCACATCCTCTTCATCGCCGCCGGCGCGTTCCACGTCTCCAAGCCGTCCGATCTCATCCCCGAGCTGCAGGGCCGCTTCCCCATCCGCGTCGAGCTCGAGTCGCTCACCGAAGGAGATTTCGTGCGCATCCTGCGCGAGCCGAAGAACGCGCTGACGACGCAGTACACCGCGCTGCTCGCGACCGAAGGCGTGACGCTGACGTTCGACGACGACGCGGTCGACAGAGATCGCGCGCTACGCCGCGCTCGTCAACGAGAAGACGGAGAACATCGGCGCACGCCGACTGCACACGATTCTCGAGCGATTGCTCGACGAGCTGTCGTTCGACGCGAGCGATATGAACGGTCAAAGCGTGTTGATCGACGCGGCGTATGTTGGGCGGGTGCTGGAGGGGATTGTGCGGGACGAGGATTTGTCGAGGTACGTGTTGTAGCTGAATGGGCTCATGGGCGCACGGGCTCATAGGCGCATAGGCTGCTATAATTTTCGAGCCCACTTGAACCGGCTCACCCGCCGAACGCTCTCCTTCCGCCGACATCTCAATGTCAAATTCATTCCGTAGTCTCTTTGTGTGGAAAGCGTCTGTCGATCTCGCGGTACGGATCATTGCACTCTCTGATGAACTGGTCGCCCGCAAGCGGTTTGCGCTTGCCGATCAACTCACACGAGCAGCGATCTCCGTACCAAGCAACATTGCCGAGGGTGAAGGGCGCCTGACGAATCGAGATCGCCGCCACTATCTCGTGCAGGCTCGTGGCTCACTCTACGAAGTCGAAACTCAATTGGAGATCGTGATGCGCGCGCGTCTGGGAAGAGATGTCAGCGGCGTGCGAAAGCTGATTGCCCAAATCGGATGTGGTCTCACACGCATGATCCAACACCGAGGCGGCGAAACAACGTCATCGTCCTCTGTGCGCCCGTGAGCCTGTGCGCCTATGCGCCTACCCCACTAAGACACGGTCTTCTTAAACGCCCTTGCGCTCGCCGCAATCAGCACCGTCGAAATCGCCAGCAACGCGATCACCGGCTGCCATAAGTCGCCGAACGTCGCTCCGCGAATGATGATCCCTCTTGCGATCTTGATGAAGTGAGTCGCGGGTAAAAGCTGCGAAATCACCCGCAGCGGCAACGGCAACGACCCCAGCGGGATGATGTAGCCCGAGAGCAACACGCTCGGCAGCATGATCCCCATGGCCTGCTGCATCGCCTCCATCTGCGACCCGGCGCGCGAGGAAATGAGCAAGCCGAACGAGAGCAGCGCGAGGACGTAGACGGCCGAGAGGCCGAGCAGCAGCGTCACGCTGCCGTTGAAGGGCACGCGGAACAGGAAACGCATCAGCAACAGCACGAGCACGAGAGTCATGTACGCGAGCCCGAGGTACGGCAGGATCTTGCCGAGAACCACGGCGAGGGGAGAGACGGGCGTGACCATGAGCTGTTCGAGCGTGCCGCGCTCGCGTTCTTTCACGATGGCGAAGGCGGAGAGGATGGTGCCGGAGAAGGTGAGCAGGATGGCGATGAGGCCGGGGATGAGCAGCTTGGCGCTGCGCATGTCGGGGTTGAACATCATGACCGGATGCACCTCGCTGCCCGGAAGGCGGCCGCTCTTCGCGATGATGTCGAGGACGGCGTTGTGCAGCACGACGCCGTTGGCCGCGGAGAGCGCCTGATTCGCGACCGTGGAGTCGGAGCCATCGATGAGCACGAGCACATTCGCCTGGCGTCCCGCGGCGAGGTCGCGCGCGTAGTCGGGTGGGATCTCGATCGCTACCTGGGCGCGGCCGGAGACGATCGCGTGCTGGAGCTCCTGGCGCGACGGCACGTACCCGGCGACTTTGAGGAACGACGTCGCGCCGAACTGTTCGATGAGGCGGCGGCTTTCCTGCGTGCGGCTCTGATCGAAGATGACCGTCGGGATGTTCTTCGCATTCATGTCGATGACGCCGAAGAGAATCAGCTCGAAGATCGGCACGGCCAGCGCGAACATGACCGTCGTCCGGTCGCGCAGCATCTGCGTCAGTTCCTTGCGAAAGACTGCGGTAAAGCCGTTCATCCCTGTGCCTCCAACTCCGCGGCGCGCACTTCGGTGAGGCGCACAAAGACATCCTCGAGCGTCGGATCGATATCGCGCACGGTCACTGAGGTGATTCCGAAGGCCTCGAGATCCGTGTCGATCGTTTCATTCGATACCGATTCATCTACGAGAAGATGCAGCGACGTGCCGAAGATCGTCGAGGCGTGCACGTAGCGAAGCGTTCGCGCGGAGCTCATCAGAAGCGCCACACCTTCGCGGCACTCCGCCTCCACGCGTCTCATCCCGCGCGGCGTGACCTCGGGCAGTTTCTTGAGCTCTTGCGGATGGCCGCTGACGATGAGCTTCGACAAATAGAGATACGCGACGCTACCGCAGCGCTCCGCTTCATCCATGTAGTGCGTCGTCACGAACATGGTCACGTTCTCCGCGGCGAGCCCGAAGAGCAGATCCCAGAGCTCGCGGCGCGCGACGGGATCGATGCCCGCGGTCGGCTCGTCGAGGAAGAGCACGTTCGGCCGATGCATCATCGCCGCCGCGAGCGCGAGGCGTTGCTTCCAGCCGCCGGAGAGCGCTCCGGCCAACCGCTTGCGATACGGACCGATGTGCGTGAGATCGATGGCCCACTGCTTTCGCTCTTCGCGCTCGCGGCCTTTGAGGCGGTAGATCGAGCTGAAGAAATCGAGGTTCTCGTCGACCGTGAGATCGCGATAGAGCGAGAACGCCTGCGAGACGTAGCCGATGCGGCTGCGCACTTCTTCGCCCTGCTGTTCGACATCGAGTCCGTCGACGGTCGCCGCGCCCGATGTCGGCTTGAGCAGACCGCAGAGGATGCGGATCAGCGTCGACTTCCCGGAACCGTTGGGGCCGAGGAGTCCGAAAATCTCGCCGCGCGGAACCTGGAGCGTGACGTTCTGCAGCGCCTGCACGGTTCCGAACGACTTCGTGACGTCGCGGACATCGATGCCGATCTGCCCATTGCCGGCGATGCGCGGCGCGATGCTCATTCCGCACGTCCCTTCACGCCGAGGTCGACTTCGGCGGCCATGCCCGCCTTGAGGCGCGGATCAGGATTGGCGATCACCTTCACGCCGAACACCTGCTCGGCGCGTTGCGCGCGCGTCTGCACGTTGCGCGGCGTGTACTCGCCTTCGCTCGAGACAGTCGAGACGCGTCCGTCGAACCAGACGTTCGGGTACGTATCGACGCGCACCTTCACCGGCATGTTCACGTGCACGAGCCCGAGGAGCGTTTCGGGAACGTAGATGCGCACCCAGAGCTGGCTCGGCTCCAGAATCTCGGCGACGGTCTGATTCGGCGCGACGATGTCGCCGGGACGAAGCGCGAACGATTGCACGGTGCCACTGACCGTGGAGCGGACGACGGTTTCGTCGTGCTGCTTGAGCAGCGTCGCCAGGCGGCGCTCCTGCTGCGCGACCTCGGCCTGCGCCAACGCGATGTCTTCCTTGCGCGTTCCCTTTTGCAGAATCCTGAGATCTTCGGCGGAGGTCTTCGCTTTCGTCGTGGCGTCGTCGAGCAATGCGCGCGCGACGATGCCCGCGTTGTACAGCGCCGCGAGACGATGGCGCTCGCGCTCGTCGTTCTCGGCGATCGCGGCCGCGCGTCGAATCTCTTCGTCACGAGGACCGGCGAGAGCTTTCGCGAGTTGCGCGCGCGTCGCGGCGATGGCCGCCTGTTGCTCCGCGAGCTGGCGATCGATCGTCTCCGTCTCCAGCGTCACCAGCACCTGGCCGGCGACGACGGCGTTGCCTTCATCGACGTGAACGCGGAGAACGCGGCCGCCCACCAGGGACCCGACGTTGACCGTCCTTGCTTCGAGGCTTCCGGACAGGACCAGCGGCTTTGGCTTTCGTTGCTCGCGCATGTACGCGAACACCGCCCCCGCCACGGCGAGCAGGAGCAGTACCGGAATCAGTTTTTTGAGTACGGCGCGTGTTGCGGCCATGCGAACCTCCGAGGATCGCGCCCTCGACCCAGAGGTCGATGAGCGCGTCCACATACGTGGCGAGAGGAAAGACCGGGGTGACGTTGAGAACGTAGTGAATGAAGACGTAGCCCTGCAGGTGGCCGGCGAAGAGCAGCGCCAGCGCGCGCGGATCACCGCGGCGGATCGTTCCGGCGTCCATGGCGCGGCGGAAGTAATCGGCGACGATGCGCAGGCCTTTGCGCGGCGGCGTCTCTTCCGAGCTCGTGTCGAACGGAACAGTCACCGTGGTCTGCTGCGAAGCCACGTGCATCTGCACGGCAATCGCCGGCCGGATGATGAGGCTCACGAACGGAACCATCTCCTCGGCGAAACGACGGAGCACATTCCGCGGATCGGTCGCGCCGTCGACGGTCGCCAGCTCTTCGACGGGCGGCGGCAGCGGCAGCCCTCGCTCGGACATCGCGGCCAGAAACAGCTCCTGCTTACTCGGATAGTGCCGGAGGATGGCCGCCGCGGTCACGCCGAGCGTCGAGGCAATGCCGGCCAGGGTGGTCGAAGCAAAGCCGGTGGCGGTGAAGGCCTGACGAGCGGCTTCGAGGATTTGTTCACGGTGGATACGGGGTGGGCGGCCCATTGGTAAGTCAATGTGTATTTACTAAAGTGATTTGTCAATGGGCGTTTACATAAATTGGGGGTCTCCGCTTCTGTGTGGCGACGGCCGCCTCGGCCGTCCTCTCGCGCAATGCCACATCGACATTCCTCTGTCGCCGACGTTGCGGTCACCATTTGGAGCGAACTAGGATAATCCTGTGCCGCGAGTCGCACAGATCGGATCGTACCGATTTTTCTTCTACAGCAATGAGGATCGCGAGCCGCCCCACGTTCATGTAAAGAGTGATCGAAAGTTGGCGAAGTTCTGGCTCGAGCCCGTGGAACTGGCGAGCTCGAAGCGTTTCGCGGCTCACGAGCTGCGCGACCTCGAGAGTATAGTTACGGAGAATCGTCAGAAGTTTTTGGATGCGTGGAATGACCATTTCAGCGATCGAAATTGAGCCCTGTGCAGCTCAGGTGTTCATCACCGACGACGAGCTCATCGTGCATCTCGTAGACGGCCGAAAAGTGTCCGTCCCCTTGGCGTGGTACCCCCGACTCCTGCACGCTTCCTCTGAGGAGCGCAACGAATGGGAGCTCATCGGCGATGGCGAAGGGATTCATTGGCCGCGGGTTGATGAGGACTTGAGTGTCGCTGGCATTCTCCGCGGCATCCCGGCCCGTCGCTGATGCCGGGAACATGTCCGCGCTCCCCAGCGGATAGAATCGCCCGCGGATGCGACCGTCCGGGCTCAACATCGTCACGATCGGCGGAGGAACCGGCCTCTCGACGCTGCTGCGTGGGCTGAAGACCTACGTCGACGCGGAGGGGCCGCGCTCCATCGGTTCGCTCGGCGCGATCGTGACCGTGACGGATGAGGGAGGCAGCTCCGGCGTTCTGCGCAAGGAGTTCGGGATGTTGCCGCCGGGGGACATTCGCAACTGCATCGTGGCGCTTGCCGAAGAGGAGCAGCTTCTCTCGCGGCTCTTCTCCTATCGCTTCGACACCGACTCCGCGCTGAAGGGTCATTCCCTCGGCAATCTTCTGCTCACGGCGATGACGGACATCACCGGGAGCTTCGACAAGGCCGTCCTCGCGGCGTCCGAGGTGCTGGCGATTCGCGGGGCGATCTATCCGTCGACGCTCGAGGATGTCCGCCTGCGCGCCACGCTCGAAGACGGCACGGAGCTCGTCGGCGAGGTCGCGATCAGCGGATCGAACATCGGTGAAGAGCCGCGCATCGCCGCGCGTCATGCGCGCATCACGCACCTCGCGCTCGACCCGCCGGGCGTCGAGCCGACGGACGGCGCGCTCACCGCGCTCGACGCCGCGGACCTCATCATCATCGGACCCGGTTCGCTCTACACGTCCGTGCTGCCGAACCTGGCGATTCGCAAGCTCGCCGAAGCGTTGCGGACGGCGCGGGCATTGCGCGTCTACATCTGCAACGTGATGACGCAGCCGGACGAAACCGACGGCTTCAGCGCGCAGGATCATCTTCGTGCGATCGTCGAGCACGCCGGTCTCGTCGTCGACGTGATGGTGATCAATGGCCGCCGCCCCATCGGAGGCGATTCTCGGCAGCTACGCGGCGATGAACCAGTTTCCGGTCGCCTTCGATCTCGAAGCGATCCGCGCGCTCGGCGTCACGCCGTTTTTCGGCGACATCATTGCAGAGGGGAACTTCGTGCGACACGACCCGCAGGCGCTCGCGCAGACGATCTTTCGGCTCTACGATCGCTATGGGCGAACGCTAGAGCGGATGCGACCTAATTAGCATTCGGATGCGACCCAGTTAGCATTGGGATGCGACCCAGCTAGGATTCGGAACCGACCCTCATGAACGACAACCTCGACGTCATCATCCTCGCCGCCGGACTCGGCACGCGCATGAAGTCGGCGACGATCAAGATTCTGCACCGCGCCGCGGGCCGGCCGATCATCGACTACGTGCTCGATCTCGCGGCCGATGTCTGCGACCGCGCCGCCGATCATGGTCATCGGACATCAGCGCGAAGCGGTGCAGAACAGCGGTCGGCGACGCGCGCGCGATTCGCGATTCAGGAAGAGCAGCTCGGAACGGGACACGCCGTTCTGCAGGCTGCCGAATCTGCTCGCGAACGCCGGCGACAGACGCGTGCTCATCCTCTCCGGCGACGTTCCGCTCACGCGTCCGCGAGACGCTCGAGCGACTGCTCGACGAGCACGAGCGCTCGCGGCAACGCGCTGACGCTGCTCACGATGAAGCTCGACGATCCGGCGATGTACGGCCGCATCGTGCGCGACGACGACGGCTCCGTCGTGCGCATCGTCGAGGCGAAAGATGCGTCCGACGAGGAGAAGAAGATCGGCGAAGTCAACGCCGGGATCTACGTCTTCGACGGCGAGCATCTCTTCGACAACCTGCGCAATCTCTCCAACGAACAACTCGCAGGGCGAGTACTACCTGACCGATCTCATCGCCGTATTGCGCGACGCCGGCCATCGCGTCGGCGCGGTGATCGCGAACGATCCGGTGGAAGCGCTCGGCGTCAATTCGCGCGCCGATCTGGCGCGCGTCGAAGCAGGAGATTCAGCGCCGCGTCGTGGAGAAGCTGATGGCCGATGGCGTGACGTTCCGCAATCCGGCGACGGTGGTCATCGATTCGACCGTCGCGATCGGCGCCGACACGGTCGTCTATCCGTTCGTGACGATCGAAGGAAAGACGCGCATCGGCAAGGGCTGTCGTCATCGAGCCCGGCGTGCATCTCGATCAACGTCACGGTCGGCGACAACGTGCACGTGAAGACCGGCACGGTCGCGGAGGACGCGGTGATCGAGGACGAAGCAATCGGTCGGTCCCTACGCGCATCTCCGCCCCGGCACGCACCTCGGGCGCCACGTGAAGGTCGGCAATTTCGTGGAGACGAAGAAGGCGGTCTTCGGCGAAGGCGCGAAGGCGTCGCACCTCTCCTACATCGGCGACGCGGAAGTCGGCGCGAACGTGAACATCGGCGCCGGCACGATCACCTGCAACTACGACGGCGTGAACAAGAACAAGACGATCATCGAAGACGGCGTCTTCATCGGATCCGACTCGCAACTCGTCGCGCCCGTGCGCATCGGCACGCGGCGCCTACGTCGGCGCCGGCTCCACGATCACGAAGGATGTCCCGCCCGGATCGCTCGCTCTCAGCCGCACGCCGCAACGCGTTGTGGAGGGGTGGGTGGAGAAGAGAAAGAAGAAATGATTCGTTTCACGCGGAGACGCGGAGTGCGCGGAGAGAGAACTGCAAACGACTCTCTCCGCGTCCCCCGCGTCTCCGCGTGAAATCTATCGCCGCTTCAAATCAACGCGCATGCGGCCGAAGTCGATCACGACGTTGAAGTTCTTGAGAAAGTTCTGGCCGATGATGCCGACGGCGTGGTCTTTGGTCTCGCTCGAGTACATCGGGATCGTCTTGAAGGTGCCGCCCCAGACGTCGATGCCCACTTCGATGTTCTCGATCTTCGAGCCGCGTTTCATCGAGCCGCCCAGACCTTGCAGCGTCGCGGAGTGCGTGCCGCCGGCGAGTGCGGGGATCGGCATGGAGCCGAGGCGGGTCTCATTGAAGAAGGTGATCTCCGAGCCGGTGTCGAGGACGAAGAGGAACCAGCCCCTGCGATTCACGGCGCCGCGCACGTGGGGGCGGAAGCCTTCGTAGAAGAGATTCTGATTGGCGTCGGGACGCCGGTCGCTTTCGGTGAGGTGATGGAACGTCACGTGGCGATGATCGAAGTCGAGCTCGAGGCGGAACTCTTTGAGAAGGTTCGAGCCGAGGAGGAAGTCCATGCGGAACTCTTTCTCCTCCTGCGTGGTCATGAGGAAACGCATCTTGTCGTCGGGCATGATGGCCACGGGGACGTTCTCGATGGTCATCTTGTCGAGCTCGAGCGATTCGAGGAGCGCAAAGTGCACGGCGATCGGCTCGCCGAGGAGTCCGTAGAACGTTCCTTCGAACGTCCCCAGCGGCTTCACGTTCAGCGATTTCGCGAGACGTTCCGAGATGATCGAGAGCACGGCGCCGGAGTCGATGATGCCTTCGACGTCGCGCGAGTGATTGAGGCGCGTGGTGATGCGCGGCACGTCGGGACGGCCGAACTTGAAGGAGAGCCGCTCGTTCGGCGCGCCGCTGAAGCGGTAGACGGGAACGTTGATGAGCGAGCGGAGATAGTCGAGATGCCAGGGGCGGATGTGCATCCCGCGATCGGTGGCGATGAGCGCCCACTCGAGACTCGCGTCGAAGTTGTTGGAGAGGTACTCGACCTGTGAAAGATCCCACGCGACTTCGGCGTAGGCGGCGCGGAAGGGATCGAGGTCGAGCGCGGAACGAAGGCGCTCGCGCGCTTCGTTGAGACGGCCGGCGGCGAGATAGGCAGCGCCGAGCGCGGCGAGATCGGTGGGGCTGCGCTTGGCGCGCGCTTCGACGGTGGCGCTCGATTCGATGGCGCGCAGGTAATCGGCTTTGCGCAACATGCCCTGCAGGTCGCTGCCGCGTTCGATGTTCGAGGGCAGGAGATTGAGCGGACCGACGCTCACCTCGCTGTATAGCGCGCAGCCCGCCAGAAAGGCCAACAGAACGACGACCGGAACCGTCTTGCGCAACATTTTCGATTTTCCCGCCCGAGATTGAGCGGATTGTACGGGGGTTCTTCAACGGTAGCGCGTGCGACGCGAATTGCTCACAACCCCCTTCCCAATCCGTCACAGGTCGGCACGGCCGACAGCGTGGGTTGCCCAAGGCTGAGGCACGTGCGGGTGATCCGAGGGGTCGGTCTTGCGGGCGTCTAGGAGTGCGGTGGCGGAGCCACCGCGAATCGGCGGGCTATAAGCCCGCCCTCCAATCGGTTCATGTCGATCTACATAGGGAGGGCGGGCTTATAGCCCGCCATATTTCGGTGGCTTTTGCCACCGCACTCCTGGACTACGATCGCACGAGAATCCCGAGCTCGCGGATCTGGTACGCGAGCGCCTGGCGCGACATTTTGAGGATCGTGGCGGCGCGGTTCTGGTTGCCGTTCGATTGCTGCAGGGCGCGCTCGATGAGATCGCGTTTGAAACGGCTCACGGCGTCCTGGTAGGAACCGGCGACGATGCGCGAGGGCGCGACACTGCGCAAGCGTTCGGGGAGATGTTCGACGGCGATCTCTTTCGCATCGCCGGCCATCGCGTGCGCGGCGCGGATCGTGTTCTGGAGCTCGCGCACGTTGCCGGGCCACGAGTAGGCCGTGAAGATGGCCTCGACGTCGGGTGAGAGCAGCGCCGGTCCGGCGCGATGCTTCTCGCGCTCGACGGACAGGAAATGCGCGGCCAGCAGCTGGATGTCGTTGCCGCGCTCGCGCAGCGGCGGCAGCGGAACTTCGACGCCGCGCACGCGGTAATAGAGGTCGTCGCGGAAGCGTCCTTCTTCCACCGCGGCATCGAGCTTGCGATTCGTCGCGCTGACGATGCGGACGTCGGCGGAGCGATTGACGGTGTCGCCAACGCGGCGGAACTCACCCTCCTGCAGAAAACGAAGAAGCTTCGCCTGCGCCTGCAGCGGAAGCTCGCCGATCTCATCGAGAAACAACGTCCCGCCGTCGCTGGTCTCGATGAGTCCCGCGCGATCGCGATCGGCGCCGGTGAAAGCGCCGCGCACGTGACCGAACAACTCGCTCTCGATGAGGTTCTCCGGGAGCGCGGCGCAATTGACCGGCGTGAACGTCTTCTGGCGCCGCGGCGACTGTCGATGAATCGCGCGGGCGATCACTTCCTTTCCGGTGCCGGACTCGCCGAGGATACAGACGGCGACGTCGCGCCGCGCGAGACGGGCAACGACGGATTCGAGCTCGCGGATCGCCGGCGACTGTCCCACGATGCCGTCGATCGCGCCGGCGCGCGCGGGAGTCGCGCTCTCTTCCTGTTCGAGAAGACGGCGCAGGCGATGATTGTCGGAGCGCGTGCGAAACATCGCCGAGACGGCGTCGCGCGCATCGGCGCTCCAGCGCGAGCAGCCTTCGAGAAAGAGCAGTTCGCGCTCGCTGCAGGCGATCCAGTCGGGCTGCTCTTCCACCTCGTCAAATGATTCAGGAACCGCGGAGCCGATGGCGTTCCATTGGCCGAGGCGGTTGCGCGTCGCGAAACACCAACGGAGATCGAAGTCGTTCGGCGCGAACGGATACTCGCGCAGTGCCGCTGCGCGAAGCACGCGCAACTCGACATCAGCGGGCGCGGCGGCGGGCTCGAAGACGAGATCGAGCTCGCGTGCGATCTCTCGCGCGGTGAATTCGTCTCTCGTGGCGATCGCGCGTCGAAACGCAAACAGGCGGTCGGGAACTGTTGTCGGTTCTCGGTTGCTGGTTGTCTGGGGTGCCTCGGCTGCCGGCGCAGCCCCACAAGTAACCGGCAACCAGGAACCGGCGACTCGTTCATGCCTCCTTCGCAACTCCTCGTTGCCGGACTTGCCTGTCGATCGCATCGGCGCGCGCGTGCCGTCGAGGAGATCCAGCTCATCGAGAATCAGCGCAGCGGCTTCGCGAATCTGATCGTGACCGCGACGTTCGACGTACACCGCCTGCGCGCCGCGACGGGCGTCGGCGAAACGGCCGCGGGAGAAGTCGAGGTGCGCGGTGAGGAGCTGCAGCTCGGCCATGCGCAACGCATCGCCGGTCGCGCCGTAGTGATGGCGGAGCCGCGAGATTCGCTGCGATGCATGCGCCCATTGCGCGTCATCGGCGGCGAGGTAGGCGAGCGTGAAGAGGATGCCGCCCGCGGCGCGATCGCCCTGTGTCTCTTCGACCTCGCGCAACGCTTCGACCGCACAGCGGCGTGCGCGATCCCATTCGCCCGCGGAGAAGAGCGCGAAGACGCGATCGAGCGACGCGTCGATGCGCTCGGTCGTGTTGCGTGCCCGCGCGTGCGATTCCTCGGCGTGGCCCGAGGCCTCCGCGTAATCGTGGCGCTCCAGCGCGCGATAGGTCGCGAGTCGCGCGGCCAGATAGTGATCGTGGGGCAGCGCGACGTCCGCGCCGAGGAGACCGCGCTCGAATTCGAGCCGGACGTGGTCCTCGGCGTTCGGCGCGGCGCAATCCGCGAGAAGGTGGCGCGCTTCGTCTTCACGATCGAGAAGGCGCAGCACCTCCGCGCGGAGGAGCGTCGACTCGAACGACTCTTCGGTACGATCGAGGCGCGCGAGCGCGGTGGCGTAGTCGCCGGTCCAGCGATCGGCACGCGCCAGGACGAGCTCGTCGCCGGCAGCGAAGTCGCGCGCATCGCGATAGTGGCCGCAGTCGATGAGCGCGTTCGCGTAGCGCCGCGACAACGACGGCGTGAGCAGCGCCGCCGGCACGCGTTGCAACGCGGCCACCGTCGCACTCGCGCTGTGCCACTGCGCCTGCTCGAGCATCTCCGCGGCGCGCGCGCTGTCGCCGGCATCGAGCCAGAGCAAGGCAGCGTCGACTCCCTCGGCATGCGCGGCAGCGACGCGACAGATCGACGCTCGCGATGCGGCCGGTACGAGCTTCGTCGCTTCCTCGCGCACCGAGTCGTTGAGAAACGCGAAGGTCTCGCCTTCGATCGTCGTCACGCCATCGACGACCAAATCTTCGAGCGTTCCGCGAAAGAGAAAATCGCCGAGGAAACGGGTCGCGCGTTCTCGCGTCATCCGCGTGCCGAGCAAGGCCAGCGCCGCGAGATACGAGCGCGCCGGCTCGACGAGGCCGGGCAACGACGCGCTGTCGCGCGGCACTTCGCCATGAGCGAGATACGCGACGAATTGCGGCGCGTCGACGAACGTATCGACATCGATGCGCAACGCTTCCCGCGCGGCCAGGCGCGGTGCGATGAGAAACGATTGCCGTTCGGGAAGCGCGTTCGCTTCCTCCGGAAGAAGCCATGTGCCGTGCGCATGCGCGAGCAATTCGACGACTCTGCGCGATCCTTCGTCGAATGCGTCGGCGTTCTCGACGATGAAGACGTGACGACCGCGCGACGTCGCCGCCAGAATCTTCTCCGCGACGGCCGGCTCGTCCGCGCTGCGATCGGCGTTGAACGAACGCAGCGCCGAATAGCGTTCGAGTGGTGAGACTCCGCGCAACACCATCGGACGGAATGCGCCGTCGAGCTCCGCGAAGCGCGCGATCGTCGCCGCGCAATCGCGATCGGTGTAGCCGAAGCGCCCGCCGCTTTCGAGCATGCGCAACCCTTCCGCGCCCGGCGCGGCGATCGCACCACACGCCGCGCGACGCAACCATCGAAGGTCCGCTGCGATGTCGCGCGAGACGCGCGCGAAGGCCTCGGCGTAGATCGCGTCGGCCCGCGCCCACGACTGGCGCAACACATCGAGCTCCGCGCCGATCTGCTCCGCGAACTGTTGCGCGAGCGTCAGCGCCGGAGGAGCGGTCGACGGATCGCAATGCCGCGACGCGATGCGCACGAGACGCACGTCGCTCCCCCGCTTCTGCACGACCGCCCACTCCGCCGGATCGACTTCGCCATCGGCGATTCCGGCGAATTGCAGAAAGGCTTCGTGCGCCGCGAATTGCGCCAGCAACGACAGCCGGTCGCGCGTTCCGCACTCCGCGACCTCCACGAGCGGCGTCAGCGCGAGCGACTCGTCCCAGGGCAGCGTTGCATGGTGCAGCGTTGCCAGCACAGCGCGGTCCCACGCGAAGGCGCGCGGCGTCACCGCGGTCACGTCGCGGCCGCGACGTGCGGCCCCACGCATGTTCATGATGGATTGCAGAAAAGAGTAACGGAAAAGTGGCGTTCGGGAAAGAGCTCTCAGCGGGCAGCTGGCAGCTGGCAGCTCTCAGCTGGCAGCTCTCAGCTGGCAGCTCTCAGCTGGCAGCTCTCAGCTGGCAGCTCTCAGCTCTCAGCTCTCAGCTCTCAGGACCGCCCCTTTTGTTGCAGGTTGCTTGTTGCTGGTTGCTGAGGCAGTCGCTCTCGAGAGGGACGACCTCAGCAACAAGGAACCAGCCACCAGCAACAAAGCCGCTCGTTCTCCTGCGAGCTGACAGCTGCGAGCTGCGAGCTGGATACAATCCGCGCTCATGAATGACGTCGACATTGCCATTGCCGCTGCGCGTGAGGGAGCGGCCGTGCTCCTCAAGTATTGGGAGACACTCGGGAAAGAAGACGCCGATCTCAAGGCGCGCCACGACTGGGTGTCGAAGGCGGATCGCGAGAGCGAGGAGGCGATCGTCGCGGCTATCGCCGGGCATTGTCCCGGCGATGCATTTCTCGGCGAGGAGAGTGGTCGCAGCAAGGGGGCGAGCGATCGCGTCTGGATCATCGATCCGCTCGACGGCACGTCGAACTATCTCCAGCACTTTCCGATCTGGTCCATCTCCATCGCCCTGCAGCAGAACGGCGAGACCGTGACCGGCGTGATCTACGAGCCGCTGCGCGACCTCTTCTTCACCGCGCAGAAAGGCGCGGGCGCGTTTCGCGGCGGCGATCGCATGAACGTCTCGAACCAGGAGCGCGTCGAGGGCTCATTCCTCGCAACCGGCTTTCCGTTTCGCGCGCAGGAGTACGTCGACGCGTATGTGCGCATCTTCACCGACGTCATTCGCATCTCGAAAGGCGTGCGCCGCGCCGGCTCCGCCGCGCTCGATCTCGCTTACACCGCGGCGGGTGTCTTCGACGGTTTCTTCGAAATGCACCTCGCGCCGTGGGACGTCGCCGCGGGCGCTGTGCTCGTGACGGAAGCGGGCGGCACCGTCACCGACTTCTCCGGCGGCCAGCGCTGGCTCGAGCGCGGCAACATCGTCGGCGCTTCACCCCGCGTGCACGCGGAGCTGATGAACATCATCGCGCGGCACGTGACCGAGGAGGAGCTGGATCATCGGAAAGGCGAGCCTCTCCCCTCATCGTGAACAAGGCTGCAAACCAAAGAGTTCACGCGGAGGCGCGGAGATCGCGGAGATCGCGGAGAGAAACTTTGAGATAGCCTCCTCTTCGCGTCGCCCGCGTCTCCGCGTGAAACTGAATCCCTCATGCGCTCACTTCCTCGCTCCTTCTACCTCCACGACACCGTGACCGTCGCGCGCGCTCTCCTCGGCTGCGTGCTCTGGCGGCGGCTCGATGATGGGACGCGGCTCGCCGCGCGAATCGTGGAAACCGAGGCGTATCTCGGCGCGAACGACATGGCCAGTCATGCGCGGCGCGGGTTGCGGTCCGAGCGGAACGCGTCGATGTATCTCGAAGGCGGGCATGCTTACGTCTACTTCACATACGGAATGCACTGGTGCCTGAACGTCGTGACGCAGGAAGAAGGACTCGCCGAAGCGGTACTGTTGCGGGCGGCGGAGCCGTTACGCGGGATCGACGCGATGCGCGAGCGGCGCCCGAAGGCGAAGAAGGAAACGGATCTGATGAACGGACCGGGGAAGCTTTGCATGGCGCTCGACGTCGATCGCCGTCTCGACGGCGCGAGCTTGCGCGGCTCGTCGCTCTGGCTCGCGCCGCGTGACCTCGAGGTCGACGTTGATGACGACAAGGAAGACATCGCCGTGAGTCCGCGCATCGGCATCGACAACTCCGGCGACGCGGCGGCCTGGCCTCTGCGCTTTTTTCTGCGTGGCAACCGCCACGTCTCGGCCTATCGTCATGTCTGAGCACGTTCACGGCCCCGATCACTTCCAGACCGTCGCCGACGTCGCCGATTTCCGCCACAAGATCGAGCGCTCGGAGTTTCTCGGCATCGCGATTCCGATCGCCAGCGATGCGCAGTTCTTCGCCGAGCTGACGCGCATCGAGAAGCGCTATTTCGACGCCACGCATCACTGCTGGGCCTTCCGGCTCTTCAGCGTCGGACGATCGCGCAGCTCCGATGCCGGCGAGCCCTCGGGAACCGCGGGCAAGCCGATCCTCGCGGCGATTGAAGGCGCGAGCCTGCACGATGTCGCGGTCGTCGTCGTCCGCTGGTACGGCGGAATCAAACTCGGGACCGGCGGACTGTCGCGCGCCTATCGCGAAACGGCGGCGGAAACGCTGCGTCTCGCCGCGCCCGTCGATCGCTACATCTACGAACGCATCCGCGTCGTCGCGCCGTTCGACTCCATCGGCGCGATCTATCGACTGGTCAGACCGCCCGACATCCTGTTGGCAGAAACGCGATTCGGAGAAGAGAACGAGTTCTTCTTCGACGTTCGTGCATCGCTCGCCGAGGATTTTCGGACGCGGCTCATTCCTCGGTGACAGTCGTCCTGGCGATGCGATCGCCCGTGCGCGGCTTGCCGGCGACGACGAGGATCACCTCGACGAGATTCCAGACCGGGATGAGCAACGGCAGATTGCGGACCAGCGAGCGGCCATATCCACAGCCCTCGCCGCGCGGTGTGAGCAGACGGAGCCCGAGGAGCTGCTTGCCCATCGAGCGGCCGCGAAAGCCGTCGCGGAAAAGCATCGCCAGCATGAGAATGCAGAGCGCCGCCCACCAGACCAGCTGGATCCCTTTCGGGGTCGTCGTCCAGGTCATGGCATAACTGACGGCTGAGGCCGGGAGAATGAGCAGAATCGCCATCGACAGGGCGTCGACGAGGAACGCGGCGATCCTCAGGAGCTTGGTCTGACCTTCGGGCATGAAACCTCTCTCTGCGATTGTCGTACATCCAACCGGCAGGTGTCGTATGAACAGCGCGAAACAGACCGTTTATTTACTCCTCGTGGCCCTCGCCGCGACCGCGTGCGGACGCATCGAGCATCGCAGTCATCACGAGGCCACGATGACCGTGACGCGGAGCTGGCCCGCGGCCGGCGTCCGCCAGCTCGACGTCTTCGAAGTCGGCGGGCGGATTTCGGTCGAGGCAGCGGACACGAAAGAGATCTCGCTCGTAGCCACGGCTCGGGGCGAGCTCGAGCCGAAGAAAGGCGCTGAGAACGACGGCCTGTTCGAAACGAGACTCGAAGGCGACACGCTGCACATCGGACGGCGCGAGCACAAGCGCAAGGGACTGCACTTCCCGTTTCTCTTCGAGAGGAACGAAGTCGAGATCGATTACGTGCTGAAGGTTCCCGCGACGGTCTCGCTCGACCTCGGCACGGTGAACGGCCGCATCGTCACGCGCGGAACGGAAGGCTCGACCGAGGCATCGTCGGTGAACGGCACGCTCGACCTCGAGACCGCCGGAATGCAGGAGCTGACGGCGACGACCGTGAACGGCCGCGTGAAAGCGAAGTTCCTTCGCTCGTTCCAGGGCGCGAAGTTCAAGAGCGTGAACGGCGGGGTGGAAGCGATTCTCCCCAACGACGCGTCGTTCAGTGTCGACCTGTCGCAGGTGAACGGCGACTTCGAAGCCTCGTTCCCGCTGAGCATCCACTCGAACCCCGGCAGCCGCCGCGTCTCGGGTGAAGTGAACGGCGGACAGCACGAGCTGAAGATCGTCACCGTCAACGGCGACATCGAGCTCTCGCGACTCAACGACACGAAGTAGCTCTCAGCTCGCAGTTGGCAGCTCGCAGCTGGCAGGAGATTCTTGCCCCTCATCCTGAGAGCTGACAGCTGACAGCTGAGAGCTGCGAGCTGCGAGCTGAAGTCGTTATGATCCTCTCGTGACGAACGCGCGTTGGCAGAAGGTCGTTCTTCTCGCGCTTCTCGTTGCCGCGGCTCTTGCCGCGATCGCTCCGATTCGCAACTACGATTTCTTCTGGCACCTGGCGACGGGGCGGTGGATTGTCGAGCATCGCGCGCTTCCGCTCACGGATCCGTTCACGGTGGCGAGCGATCGCGTTCCGTGGATCAACGGCGAGTGGCTCTTCGAGATCGTTCTGTACGGCGCGCATCGCGCCATCGGAACGTTGGGGATGTCGTGGGTGCGAGGGCTGCTCGCTGCTCTGATCTTCGGGCTGGCGTTCGTTTCAGAGCGCCGAGACGGCGCTCTGCCAGCCGGCGGGGACGCCGGCGGTCCGTTGTTCTATGCGCTCGCTTACGCGGGTGCGATGGCGACGTTCGACGTGCGGCCTTCGTCGATGGCGATGCTGTTTCTCGTGATCGCGCTGCGTGCGGAGTCGACGGCGGGTCAGGCGATCAACACGGTTCTCTGGATGAACGTGCATCCCTCGGCGTTGCTCGCGCCGCTCGTTGCGGCGTTGCGTACGCGACGCGTGGAGCCGGCACTTGCGAGCGCGGCGGCGCTGCTCGTGAATCCGTTCGGCATCCGCGGCATCCTCGCGCCGATCGAGCTGACGTTGTTCGCGCGTAGCGGGCAGTTCGTCAATGCGGAGTGGCTGCCGAGTCCGATCGCGCTTTTTCCGCTGCTCTATCTCTGCATCGCGATCGCCATCGTCGCCTGCGTGACGACAGCCGATCGTCGTGCGCAATGGTGGCGTATCGCGCTGCTCATTCTCTTCGCCTATCTCGCCGTGCGTCACGTACGCAACCAGGGACTCTTCTTCGCGGCGTTTCCGATTCTCGTCGCGCCGATGGTGCGCTCCATCCCGCGCGCGTTCGGCTACGCGGTGTCGGCGATCGCCATCGCGTTCATCGCTCTTCGCACCGATCATCGCCTCGGCGTCGCGCCGGAACGCTTCCCGGTCAACGCTGTCGCGCGTCTTCAGTCCACGGGCCTGCGAGGCAACATCTACAACGCCGACCAGTTCGGCGGCTTTCTCATTCACGCGTTCTATCCGCAGCGCCGCGTTCTCACCGACGGCCGCAACGAGCTCTATCGAACGTTCATCCCCGAGTACGCACGCGCGCGCCGCGATGAGCGCGCCTGGCGCGCGCTGCTCAGCAAGTACAGGATCGATCTCGCCGTCGAAGAGTACATGCCGCCGTTGCTCGTGACCGATGCGGTCACGCATCAAACCCGGCCGATGGCCGCGTCACTCGCGTTCTGGCCGCGCTCGAAGTGGGCACTGATCGGCTACGACCGCGCGGCGATGCTCTTCGCGCGACGCGATGCGTTTCCACGCGAGGTCATCGAGAAGTGGGAGATTCGGGGAGTGGTGCCGGACGATGCGAAGGGAGGGAACGGGGGTCGTTTGCTAATCGTGCGGGCATCGCTCGTCAAGCAAGCGAGCCCTGTCACCCGTCTACCGTCTACCGGTCAATTGACCGTCTCGTGCGGATCCGGGTAATGCAGCTCTTCTTCCGGCCAGCGCTGGCGTAACACGCGATCGAAGTGCGGGCGCACGATCGCTTCGTAGCGGGAGTCGATGCCGGGGAAAAGCTCGTGGATCGCTTTGCGCGCGCAATCGACGAGGCAGCGCGCTTCGCGATGCGACACCGTGCGATCGCTGCTGATCAGGTTGAGCGTCAGTTCGACGATCATCCGAACACGACGGAGGCGGCGGCGCTCAAAGAACGCGGAGGGGACCTCCGTCTGCGACTCGTATTCAAATTTCGGCATCGTCTGTTCAGCGGCTCAAAACCCCCATGGTGACGGGTGCATTCCAACCGGATCGCAGATCGCAGATCGCGGATCGCAGGAGAAAAACGCCAACGGGGCGATGTAATCGGTCTCACTGCGATCCGCGATCTGCAACCCGCGATCTGATTCGTCAGGCGTGCTCGCGATCGCCTTCGGCCCAGATCTCGGCGGCCATATCAGGATCGACGCGCGAGTCGTAGTAGCGGATCGCGCCGCGGGCGACAGCGTAAACGGCGGCGTAGTTGAGCGCGCCGCCGGAGATGACGCCGACGAGAGGGATGACTTTCGCGAGTCGCTCGCGCATGAAGCGCGCGCCGATCTTCTCGGCGATCACGCCGCCTTCGACCGATGCCGAGCCGAGCATCGCGGCGATGCCCTGCTTGCCGACGCCAACGCCAGAGCCGTACGCAAGACAGGCCAGCGCTTCCGTGAACCGCTCGCGCGAGGTCGGCTCGTAGCCGTAGATCGTGGCGATGCCGAGGACGAGACGGAACTGCTGGTAGACGAGATAGGCGAGGTCGGCGCCAAGAGTGCCGATCGCGGCGAGACCGAGCGGAAGGCCGGTCACCGCGCCCGCGGCCGCGCAGCGAATCGCAGTACGGCGCGCCAGCACGCGCGCGTGCTGCGCCTGGTGATAGTCGGGCGCGCTTTCGCGCAGCTCTTCGATCTCCTTGCGCAGCTTGTCCGTATCGATCTCCTCGAACATCGCGCGAAACACTTCCTCGAGGACATTGTCCGCGCGGCGTTTGATGTCTTTCGCTTTCACCATCGCTTTGACCATGGCTCGTTCGAGGATTGTAGGGGTCGGGATCTGGGGAGTGGGAAGAGCGGCGGCAAAGTCCATGTGAATTCGAGTCTCTACTCGGACGACTTGCTCTCGCTCTTCGACTCCGACTTCGTTTCAGTCTTCGTCTCGGACTTCGTTTCGCTCGACGATTCGCTTTTCGACTCGCTCTTGGAGTCGCTCTTCGAATCGCCCTTCGATTCACTCTTCGTGTTGGCCTTCGAGCTCGCGCTGGGGTAGTCGGTCTTGTAAAAGCCCGAGCCCTTGAAGTGAACGGCCGGTGAGGAGATCAGTTTTCGCAGCGTGCCGCCGCATTTCGGACAGACGGTCAGCGGCGCGTCGGAGAAACTCTGGATGCTCTCGCTTCGCTCGTTGCAGTCGTTACACAGGTATTCGTAGATCGGCATGGCTCTCTCAATGGTTGGGAACGCTCCCGCAACGATTACGATTTCACGATCCGAGCCTGCCGAGCCGGGCGTGGGAGCTCTCTTCCGCGGCGAAGACCTTTCCATCGCGGAAATAGACCGCGGCGACGCCGCCGGACGAGGTCCGGTAATACCAGGCGTCGAACGTTGCTTCCGGTCTGCGGTTCTGCGCAGACCAGCCGGGCATCGGCCGGCCGAGGACCGACGCGACCTGTCGCTGCGACATCCCTTTTTCGAGACCGAGGAGCTTCTCGCGCGTGACCGCGAGCCGATCGGCGGCGAGCGCGAGTCCGCGGCGCGCTTCCTCGTTCTCCGGAGAATCGGCGAGCACGACGCGGTAGTAGCGAATCGCGTCCTGATAGCGGCCGATCGCGGCGAGGTCGCCCGCGAACTCGAGCTGCAGCCGCTGCCAGACGTCGCGTGCGCGGCTGTGATTCGGATGTTTCTGCACGAACGCGCGGACGGAATCGGCGTAGACCTGCTTGTGCACCGGAGTGGCATCCGAGGCAGTCGCGGCGGCCTTGTGTTGCAGCACGCCGCGCCACTCGGCCTGGTGATCGGGTTGGGCGTCGCCGCCGCATCCAAGTGCGACGAGCACGAAAAGGCTGCAAACAGGGGCAAAAACTCGCATCCACGGACAAGTTAACACGAGGCTCGCTTCCTTGACAGCGCCGGAGAGCGACGCCCATAATCGCGAGGCTTTTGGGCGGCCGTGCAAGTCGGGTCAACCCACAGCAGGTGGAGGATTTATGGCCGTGAGGGGCGAGGAAGTCGCAGGCTCGATCGACGCACACGTGCGCGAGTCGATCGAGAAGATGGTGGCCGAGATCCGCTCGTCCGTCGAGGACGTGCGCGTCGCCGTCGACTCGCAACTCAAGGCCGCGCTGCAGAGCGTTCAGGCCGACGTCAACTCGATCAGCTTTCTTCCGCACATCAAAAAAGCGATCGTCGATCTCGAGGAAGCGCTGGAAGCGGAGCGGCCCGTTGCCGCCGCACCGGCACCAGCGGCAGGCGCAAGCGCGCATCGCGTGAAAGCCGCGGCGCAGAACATCGAGCGCGGCAAGTCGCAGGTCGACGTCCTCAACGCGCTGCTCGAACAGTGTCTCGAGTTCGGCTCGCGCGCCGCGCTGCTCATCCTGCGCGGCGAGACGTTCAGCGGCTGGAAGGGCGTCGGCTTCAGCGCGCACGGCGGAAACGACGAGCTGGTCAAGCGCTTCAACGCCGCGCCCGGTCTGATCCCCGAGCTCGATCGCGTGCTGCGCAATGAGCAGGTCGTGCTCTGGGACGGCGAGAACCTCGCCACGCGCCTCGGCGTCGGCGCGATCGCAACAGGCCGTGCTCGTGCCGATGGTGATCAAGGACAAAGTCTCCGCGGCGGTGTTCGTCGACGCGACGAGCGAAGACGCCGGGAAGTTCGACGCAGCATCGATCGAGATGCTGGTCTTCATGACCGGCCTTCTCGTCGACACGCTCGCGATCCGGAAGAAGATTCCCTCGCCGAGTCTCACGGAGGAGAGCGCGGGATCTGTAGCTCCGGCTCGTCCCGCGCCGATCGAAGCGCCCCCGGCTGCACCGCCGCCGCCGAAACCCGCGCCGCCTGCGCCGGCAGCTGTGGAGCAACCCGTTCCTTTGCGAACGGACGCCGGAACTGTCGCCATCAACGCGGCGCAGCTGCGCGAGATGATGGCCGCGCAACGACCGAGCTTCAACGTTCCCGCCGCCGACGAGTTCAGCGGAGCGCCGGCGTCAACGTCGAAGATCCCCGCCACCGTCGAACCGCCGAAGCCCGCGCCGGCACCCGCACCGGCTCCCGCCGCTCCTGCGATCGCGGCGAGCGAAGACAGGCCGACGACGCAATACATCCCGCCGGCGAATCTCTCGCGCGGCGGCGCCTCCGGTGGTCAACCCGAGGACATGAAGAAGCACGACGAGGCTCGCCGCTTCGCGCGCCTGCTCGTCTCCGAGATCAAGCTCTACAACGAATCGAAGGTGGAGCAGGGTCGCAAGAACCACGACCTCTACGAGCGACTCAAGGAAGACATCGATCGAAGCCGCCAGATGTACGACGAGCGCATCGCCGACGAAGTGCGGAAGGTATCGAACTACTTCTACGACGAGCTCGTGAGGATTCTCGCCGACGGCAAGGCGGAAGCGCTCGGACTGTAATTTGGTGATCGGTTGCTGGTTGTCTGTGGTGAGTCGTCGAGGGCCACAAGTAACAAGCAACCAGCAACCGCTCGGACTCTGAATTCAATTGCTGGCTGCTGGTTGCGGTGAGTCGTCAAGGCACCCCAAGTAACCAGTCACCAGCAACCAGCAACAATCTTGCAGTAAGGCCGTGTTGTGCGTCGTCGCTGGCTTCTCATCACAGGTTCGATCCTTCTCGCCGCGGGCCTCGGCGTTCTGTTCTTTCTCCTTCGTCCCAAGCCGAAGAGCGAACCCGACGAGGCGGAGCTGGCGGCAGCAGCGGAAGCGCCGGCCGATCTGCAAAAGCTTCGCGACGTCTACGCCGCGGGACTCGCGGCGCTGCAGAACGACGACGGCGCGGAGGCGGTCCGCAAGCTCTCCTCATTCACGTTCGGATCGCGTAGCGTCGAAGAGTACCGGCTCTACTATCTCGCCAACGGCCATCAGTTGAACGGCGACTCCGCCGCCGCGCGCATGACGCTCGCGAAGCTGTGGCGGCGCAATCCGAAGTTCGTCTACGCGGACGATGCTTCGTTTCATCTCGGCAATCTCTACGACCGCGACGGCGACTGGTCGAAGAGCGCAGAGGTCTACGCCTCGCTGGCGCGAACCTCCGCGAGCTCGCCGATCGCCGCGACGGCGCGCTGGCACGCCATCGAGACGCGCCTTGCGTCCGGCGACGTTTCCGGCGCGCTGTTCAGCGCGCGCAACATCGTCATTCACGATCCGAAATCGCCGCAGGCCGCAGGCGCGATCGCACTGGTGCGCGCGCTCACCGGCGTCGCGCCGGATGAGAATGTACCGCTCACGCCGAGCGAGCGTCTCGAGCGCGGCGAAGCACTGCGCGCATCCGGCGACTCGCAGCAATCGCTCGATGAGCTCACACGACTGGAGGCGCAGGCGCCGCAGCTCCGCACCTCCGTCCGCCTGCAGCGCGGTCTCGCGCTACAGCAGCTCCGGCGCTACGACGACTCGAACAAACTTCTCGAGCCTCTCACGTCAGGCTCGTTCAAATACGCCATCCCCGCGCTTCGTTTCGCCGCCAGGAATTACGCGGTGCTCTCGGCGTCGATCGATCCGTTCGTCTACAAGACCGTGAAGGAGCGGAAGAAAGTCGGCACCGTGAAGGTGCGCGTCGGCAAAGGAAAGAAGCGGCACACCGTGACGAAACCGAAGTACCAGACCGTCACGAAGAAGGTGAAGCTCGCCGACCTCGCCAAGAAGGCGAAGAAGGACGAATACGAACGGCTCTCCAGCGAGCGACTCAAGGATCTCCTCTCGCTTCCGATCACGGACGACGTCCGCCTCGAATCGCTGAACATCCTCATCGCGCGCGCCGAGGCGAAGAACCAGGACGACTACCTCCAGGATCTCGTGACGCGCGCGATCAAAATCGAGCGGGATTCCGATCCATCGCTGCAGCACTTCTGGGACAAAGGATGGGCGGCGTACACGCGTGGCGATCTCGCGACCGCAAACGCGGTCTTCCGCTTCATCGCCGACACCTATTCGCATCCGAACGTGCGCCGGCAATCGGAGTACTGGTTCGCACGCACGATCGAGCGGCAGGGAAAGAAGGCGGATGCGAAGGCGATCTACGCGAAGCTCGCGGCCGCTCCTTACGCCGATCTCTACGCCATCCACTCCGCGGGCCGCGGCGCGGCGCGCCACGACAATCGGACGAATCCTCTGCAGAAGGAGGGTCCCGACTGGCGCGACATCGCGGAGAAGCAAATGCCGCCGGAACTGCAGCTCGCGTACGAGCTGACGGCGCTTTCCTCGATGCGCGACGCCGGCCTCGAGATTCAACGCAACGCACGCCGCGAAAACGTTCGCTTCGCGGAAGCGTTGAAAGCGGATGTCTACCAGAGCGCGGGCAACGCGCAGGCGATGTACGGCTCGCTGCGCAAAGCCTGGCCGCAGCTCGCCACCGTCGAGCAGGACAGCGTCCCCGCCTACTTCCTCGGTATGTATTACCCGCGCAAGTACGTCGACATCATCGACAAGCAATCCGAAAAGAACGGCGTCGATCCGAACCTCGTGCGCGCGCTCATCCTGCAGGAGAGCTACTACAACCCCAAAGCGAAGTCGCGCGTCGGCGCCACGGGTCTCATGCAGCTCATGGCCCCCACCGCGCAGGACCACGCGCGCAGTCTGCACGTGTCGTTCTCACCATCACGACTCACCGAGCCCGAGACCAACATCCAACTCGGCACGTTTCACGTGCGCATGCTGATGAACCTCTTCCGCGGCAACACCTACCTCGCCGTTGCCTCGTACAACGCCGGCCAGGGCAACGTCATGAAATGGCGCCGCGCCGCGCCATCCAAACCGCTCGATGAGTTCCTCGAATCGATCCCGTTCCCGGAGACGAGAAACTACGTGAAGCGCGTCACGATGCTCCGAAGCGCGTATTCGCGATTGACGTTGTGAGGCCAGCGTAGCAGCGCGCTTCTGTGTAGCGACGGCCGCCTCGGCCGTCGGGCAGGACGAGGCTCGTTCCATCTTGATGCTACGTCTGGCGCGCGAACGGACGGCCGAGGGCGGCCGTCCCTACACAGAAGCGCAACGCCGGCTGGCGCCGGCGGAGTTTCAACCTACGTCTTCCACTTGATCGTGCAGCCGAACGCCTTCGTCTCCGCGTTGGCAACTTCGCGGCCCTCGGTCAGCGCGTTGAGGGCGTCGGTGAGGCCGGTGGTCTTGCGATCTTCCGGCTTCGCGGAGTCATCGACGTAGCCGCGATAGCGGATGACGCCCTGGCCGTCGACGACGAAGACGTGCGGCGTGACGCGGGCGCCGTAGGCGCGGGCGATGCTGCTGTCGCCGTCCTTGAGATAGGGGAACGGATACTCTTTTTCCGTCGCGCGTGCCTTCATGTTGGCGAGCGTTTCGACGTCGTACTTCGCATCGTCATTCGAGTCGACGGCGTAGAAGCGCACGCCCTTCTGCGCGAACTTGCGCGCGACCTGGATGATGCGCGGCTCGAACGCATTCGCGTACGGGCACTGATTGCACGTGAAGACGACGACCTTGAGATTTCCGTCGCCCGGATTCATGGCCACGGTCTTTCCGTCGACCGCGTTCACGAGCGAGAACTTCGGCGCGTTGGCGCCGACCGCCAGCTCGTCCGCGCAGGCCACGGCCGCGACGAGCATCGTCATGAGACTCATCATCACTACAAGCTTCTTCATTGCGTCCTCCTGGAAAGCTCGCGCAAGCGCGCGATGGTTTGTTCACGATCGAGCCGGCCCTGGTGCCGCCACAGCTCTTTGCCTTTGCGATCGTAAATGATGGTGACCGGGATCTCGCCGTTGAAGTCGAAGTGCTTGGCCAGATCGTCGGCGTTGCCCGTGTAGTAGATGTTGGGAAAGACGACCTTCTGCTTGTCGAGGAACGACGCGACGGTCGCCGGCTTCGCGCCCGGGATCATGTCGTCCATCGACACGCCGACGATCGTCACGTCGCTGCCGAAGGCCTCGTCGATCGCGCGCAGATCGGGCATCTCTTCGACGCAGGGGATGCACCAGGTCGCCCAGATGTTCACCATGCGCACCTTCGCCGTCGCCGGAAACACCGCGGCGATCTTGGCCGGATCCTTCTGCGGACGGAGATCCGCCGCCAGCATTGCCGTCGCGGCGGCGATGCTAAGGAATGAAGCCGCGAATGGTGCGAATCTTCGCATCGGGTCGATCCACTTTCACTTCGATGGTGCGATACGCCTGATCCTTCTTCGTGCTCTCGGTGTGATACGTGAGCAGGTACTGCGAGCGCAGCTCGCCCTCGAGTCGTTTGTACGTTTCAGCGAGTTGCTTCGTTCCACGGATGAAGTAGGCCGAGCCACCGGTCTCAGCCGCCAGCGACTTCATCATGCCCGGCCCGCCGATATCGGAGAAGCCGAATCCGATGCCGATGAAGTACAGCGGCACCCGCGCCGCGCGCGCATAGTTGAGCATGTCGTCGTGCGTCAGACGCGAGCTCGTGTCCTCGCCGTCGGTGATGATGATCAGCGCCTTGCGGCCCTGGATGTTCCGGAAGCGATAGAGGCCGGTGGTGATGGCGTCGTATAGCGAAGTGGCGCCGCCCGCTTCTCCGATCGCGTTCACCTGCGCCTCCAGCGTCGCGACCTCGGAGACGAACGGCGCGTTGCTCGCCGGATCCGAAGCGAATGCGCCGATGAAGGCACGATCGTTTCCTTTGATGATGCTTTTGAAGAACTCCACCGCCGCGGCTTTCGCGTCGGTCATCCGCTCCTTCATGCTCCCCGACTGATCGATGAGCACACCGACGGAGATCGGCAGGTTCGACGCGAAGTTGAAACTGGTGATCTTTTGCGGCTTGCCGTTCTCGGATACCGAGAAGTTCTTCTCCTCGAGATTCGTGATTGCCGCGCCGTTGCGATCGCTCACCAGCACCGGCAGCTCCACGACGTCGACGTCGATCTCTTCGGTGAAGCGGTCGCCGTTCAGAAAGAGCAGATCGCTCGCCTCGTAGCCGGTCTCGTCGACGACCGAGGCGCGGACGAACTCCTGTCCCGCGAGACTCGCCGTCGGAATCTCCAGCGCGAACGGCGGACGGTCCCACTCGTGAAGCTTCTTGTCCCCGGCGAAGAGAGCGATGCTCTTGATGCCTGCGCCTTTCGGATTCTGGATGCTGAGCTTGAAGTGCGTGAGTCCGTCGGGCGTGACGGTGCGCGTGATCTTCACTTCCATCGGCGTCTCGCGTTCGTTCACGATGAACGCATCGGCGTCGACGTAATGACCGGCCGCGTCGTAGCCGACCGCGCGCACTTCGACACGCTTCGGCAGATTGCCGAGGTCGAGCTCCGCGGTGTACGGCGGCGCGTTGCGGGCCAGGACTTTTTTTCCTTCGACCCAGAACTCCACGCGCTTCACCGGCGGGAGGACGTCGACGTTGACGATGAAAAGGTTCGGCGCAACGTCGCGATGCGGATTGCGGATCGTGACCGCGCCAACGTCTTCCGGCACCACTCCCTCGGCGACGATCGCTTCGACGCCTTCGCTGGCATCGGCGACGTACGGCTTGTTCGTCTTCGCCAGCGTGACGGTCTCCGTCGCCTTGGCGATGAGCAGCGGCGCGCCGCCATCGTCGGACTCGAGAATGAGACGCACCTCGATCTCCGCCGGCCCCTCGGCGAACGTGTGGACCGCCGTCATCTCGTTGCGCTGATCGGGCAGCACGGCCCAGCGACTGTGGCGAACGACGGTGCTGTTGCGTTGAATGGTGTTGTGCCAGACGAGCTTGTCGTCCTCACGCGGTACGGCGAAACGAAAGTTCCGCGTGACCTTTCCTTCCTGGAGGAACGAGCCCTGAAGAAACAGTCCCGCATCCGTGACGGCGTGCGGATTGGCGAAGCGAAAGAAGACGCGCGCGACGACGCCATGCTCGGTATCCCCGAGCGGCTCGATCGCGATCGACAACGGCTTCACCGCATCCTCGGCGACGGCCGCTACAGCTGTGGCAAGAAGCAGAGCGGCAAGGAAAGTTCGCATGACGTGATCGAAGAGGATACGCGGTGTCAATACGCGCAGCGGTTGCAAAACGCCGAATGTGTCGGGGTGCAACTCCAGAGCTCGGGTTCACGCGGAGGCGCGGAGAGGTTGTCGCCAAGCTTCTCTCTACGTCTCCGCGTCTCCGCGTGAAATTTCTTGTTGCGGGTGGTGCGCGAGCCATGCGCGATCAGCCGCGCTAGAATCCTCGCGAATCATGGTTGCCCTTCGTTACCGTGCTGTGCTGTTCGATCTCGACGGAACACTCGTCGACTCATACAGCGCGCTCACCGAAGCGGTGAATCACGCGCGTCGCACGCACGGGCTGCACGAGCTCTCCTCCGGGCGGATCCGCGAGATCGTGGGCGATGGCGTCGAGCGTCTGCTGCAACGCGCGTTCGAGCGTCCGGAAGTACCGCGGAGCGTCGTCGCCGCGTTCGAGTCGAAATACGACGAGATCTGTTGCCCTGAATCGAAAATCCTCGCCGGCGTCGACATCACGCTCGACGAGCTCTCCTCTCTCGGCATCCTCATGGCCGTCTGCACGAACAAGCCGACGGTGTTCTCGAAGAAGATCCTCGACTTCCTCGGCCTCTCGCATCACTTCCGCGCCATCGTCGGCCCCGACATCGCCGGCGCGCGCAAGCCCGACGCGCGACATCTGCTGGTCACGCTGGAGTCGGTGCAATGTGCGCCCGCGGAAGCCTTGTTCGTCGGCGACATGCCCATCGACGTCAACGCCGCGCGCAACGCCGGACTCGACGTCGCCGTGATCTCCAGCGGCTCTTCGAGCCGCGACCAGCTCACCGCGTCCCGTCCCGATCACTTCCTGGAGCGTTTCTCCGATCTCCTCAGGATCGTGAGACGCGAAGCGGCGTGACCTCGAACTACCGCTTCGTTTTCTTCGACGTCGATTCGACTCTCGTCACGATCGAGGGGATCGACGTCCTCGCCAACGGCAATCCCGAAGTCGTCCGCCTCACCGACGCGGCGATGAACGGCGAGATCGCGATCGACGAGGTCTACGGCAAGCGACTCGAGATCATCCGGCCGACACTCGCCGACGTCGAAGCGCTCGGCGCGCGCTACATCGCCTCGCTCGTCGACGGCGCCGCAGAGACGATCGCCACGCTTCGCGACGGCGGTGCGCATGTTCATCTAGTCACGGCCGGCATCGCCCAGGCCATCGCACCTCTCGCGGCGAAGCTCGGCGTCGCCGAGCGCAACGTCCACGCTGTTGCATTGCAGTTCGACGCTGACGGCAACTACGTCGATTTCGATCGGCGATCGCTGCTGACGCGCAACGGCGGCAAAGAGCTCGTCGTCCACGCGATTCTCGCGCGCGCGAAAGGAACGTCCGCGTTCATCGGCGACGGCGTCAGCGACCTCGAAACGAAGCCGGTCGTCGATCGTTTCATCGGCTTCGGCGGAGTTCACATGCGCGAGCGGGTGAAGCAGAATGCCGAGATCTACGTGGTGGAACCGACATTGCGAGCGGTCCTGCCGTATCTGGTGAAACCATGACAGAACAAGCTCACGCCAAGTACTTCGTCCCCGGCCCGACCTGGGTTCGTCCCGAGATCCTGCAGGAGCTGACGCGGCCTATGATCGGCCATCGCAGCGCGGAGTTTCTCGATCTCTTCCGCCGCATCAACCGCGATCTCAAGGAGCTCTTCGCCACGAAGCAGACGACGTTCGTCATGACCGCGTCGGGCACCGGCGTGATGCAAGCCGCGCTCGAGAACTGCGTCGCGCGTCGCGTGCTGGTGACGACGTGCGGAGCGTTCTCCGAACGCTGGTACAACATCGCTGAATCGCTCGGCTACGAAGTCGATCGACTCGACGGCGGCTGGGGTCGCGCCATCGACCCCGAGGAACTGGCGTCGCATCTGACGAAACACCATCGCGCGCATTACGACGCCGTCACGATCACGCACAACGAAACGTCGACCGGCGTCACCAACGACGTCGCGGCGCTCACGGCTGTCGTGCGCGACGAAGCACCCGACGCGCTCGTGCTCGTCGATTCCGTCTCCTCCCTCGGCGGCATCCCCGTCGACTTCGACAGCTGGGGCGTCGACGTCTGCTTCGCCAGCGTGCAGAAGGCGATCGCGCTTCCGCCGGGAATCACCGTCGTCGCCGTCTCCGATCAGGCGATCGAACGGGCGAAAAAACATCCCTATCGCGGCACCTACTTCGACTTCGTCGCATACAAAGACAACGCCGACAAGGACAGCGTCCCATCGACGCCGTCGATCCCGCACTTCTACGCCCTCGCCGCGGCAGCTCGAGCACATCCTGCGCGTCGAAGGTCTCGAAGCGCGCCACGAACGCCACCGCCGCATGCGCGCAATCACGCACGAACGCACCGCACCCTACGCGCGCATCGCCGCCGATCCCGAGCACGCTTCGGCGACCGTCACCGCTCTGACGCCGATCCTCGCCCCCGACACCATCCGCGCGGAGATGAAAAAGCGCGGCTTCACCCTCGGCGGCGGCTACGGCCAATGGAAAGACACGACCTTCCGCATCGGCCACATGGGCGACATCCCCATCGCGGATCTGGAGACGATGCTCGACGCCCTCGGAGAAGTGGTACGCAGCTAGCCGGCATCGCGTTGTCAGTTGTCAGTTCTCAGTTGTCCCGTGAAGTCGAGATCCCCGACAACCGACAACTGACAACTGACAACATCTCGCAAGACCGTAGAATCCACCCCGCATGTACAAAGTCCTCGTCACCGACTCTCTCGCCGACTCCGGCCTCGACATCCTTCGACGCAGCGGACGACGTCGACCTCGATTACCGTCCCGGCCTCAAAGGCGAAGAGCTGCTCGCCGCAGTTCGTGAAGCCGACGCGCTGATCACGCGCAGCGGCACCGCGGTGACGCAGGAGCTCGTGAACGCCGGCACGCGGCTGCGCATCGTCGGTCGCGCCGGCGTCGGTCTCGACAACGTCGACGTCGATGCCTGCACCGCGCGCGGGATTCTTGTCATCAACGCGCCGACCGCCAACATCATGTCGGCCACCGAGCACACGATGGCCATGCTGCTCGCGCTCTGCCGCAACATCCCCGAGGCGCATGCGAGCGTGAAGCGCGGGGAGTGGAATCGTTCGAAGTTTCATGGGCATCGAGCTCAATGGCAAGACCCTCGGCATCATCGGTCTCGGCCGCATCGGCTCGCGCGTCACGATTCGCGCGCGCGCATTCGGCATGACGCGTCATCGCTTACGACCCCTACATCGCCGCCACCGTCGTTCGAGAAAGTCGGCGCGGAGAAAGTCTCACTCGACGATCTCCTGGCGCAGCGCCGACGTCATCACCGTTCACACACCGATGAGCGACGAAACGCGCGGCATGATCGGCCCGCACGAATTCGCGAAGATGAAGAGACGGCGTAGTCGTCCTCAACATCGCCCGCGGCGGAATCTACGAGGAGACACGCGCTCGCCGACGCGCTCAACAGCGGTAAAGTCGCTGGCGCGGCGATCGACGTGTACGAAGAAGAGCCGCCGGGCAAAGACCATCCGCTGCTCAACGCGAAGAACGCGATCCTCTCCCCGCACATCGGCGCGAACACGATCGAAGCGCAGGACCGCGTCGCCGTGCAGACCTCGGAGATGGTGATCGACGCGCTGCGCGGCTCGATCTTCGTCTCCGCCGTGAATCTTCCGTTCGAAGGCGTCTCCGACGCCGACGCCGCGCCGCTCATCCAGCTCGCCGAAAAGCTCGGCCTCTTCGCCGCGCAGGTCATCAACGGTCCGGTGAATCGCGCGGCCATCGAGCTCTGGGGCATCGACGAGCGCCTGCAGAAGATCCTCTCCGTCGCATCGCTGAAGGGAATGCTCACGCCCCACCTCGCCGAGTCCGTGAATTTCGTGAACGCCGAGCAGACCGCGCAAACGCGTGGCATCGCCATCAGCGTGACCACGCACCCGACTCCGCGCGACTACGCCAACCTCATTACCTTCCGCGCCTCATCCGCCACCGAAGAGACCTGCGTCTCCGGCACCGTCTTCCACGAAAAGAACCAGCGCATCGTCTCCGTCAACAACTTCCGCGTGGAGTTCAAACCGGACGGCCACCTCATCTACCTCGTCAACCGCGACGTCCCCGGCGTGGTCGGCAAAGTCGGCACCCTCCTCGGCGATCGCGAGATCAACATCGCCGAATACAACCTCGCCCGCAACGCCAGCGGCGGAAGCGCCATGGCCATCATTACAGTCGATTCCCCGCTCGATCCGGAGACGCTCAGTTTTCTGAGGTCGTATCGGGAGATGGTGCAGGTGAAGCAGATGAGATTGTAGGTTCGTGAGAGAATTTCTACGTGCCCACGATCCGTACGATCGGAGCGTATCGCTTCTTCTTCTCCAGCAGCGATGGAAGTGAGCCGCCGCACGTGCACGTTGAGCTCGATGGACGAGTCGCGAAGTTCTGGCTCGATCCCGTGGAATTATCGAAAACGGGAAGAGTTGCAGAAGTAGAACTTCGGAGAATCGAACGACTCGTGATCGAGCATCAGTTAGAATTTCTCGAGGCTTGGTATGACTTCTTCGGCGATTGAGAACGTCCCGCGCGCAACCGAAGTCTCCACCACGGATGAGGACCTAATCGTTCATCTCGCCGACGGACGAACGATCATCGTGCCTCTGCATTGGTACCCGAGACTTCTGAACGCGACAGAGGAAGAGCGAAGAGATTTCCGCATCCTCGAAGACGGTGAATACCTTCGTTGGCCGCAGATCGATGAAGACCTGACGGTCACCGGTCTTCTGCGTGGCACGCCGGCGCCGTCGAAGCGTGGCTAGGACCGTTTCGCTCGGCCCGTTCCTAGCGCGCTCATTGTGGATCGGTTCTGCGTCCTCTGCCGCTCAAGCCATAATCACGGTCATCTTTTCTTCTCTCGCAGATTATCGGTTCGAACTCCTTTAGCGAAGCCTCTGTGCGAAGAGAGCGGATGTTAGGGAACCAATGTGATCACGCCGCCCTTCGAAACTACTTGCAGCTCCTGGCCCACGCGGAGATCCATACCTTCGCGCACTTCTTTTGGAATCACGACCTGAAACTTCGCGGATATCTTTGTACGCGCCAATTCGTACCTCCGATCGCTTGAGCAATGTAGAGCGACTGCGAGATGCAGGCAAACCCTCGTGAGTGCAGCCGAGGAGGAGCATGCTGGCAACTCGCAACTCGCAACCATACAATCGACTGCGATGCACTATCGAAAGCTGGGGAAGACGGACCTGAAGGTCTCGGAGATCGGCTTCGGGGCCTGGGCGATCGGCGGGCCGGCGGATGCCGGCGGCGCGCCGCTCGGGTGGGGCCGCACGAACGACGAGGATTCGCTGGCGGCGATCCGGCGTGCGCGGGAGTTGGGCGTGACGTTCTTCGATACGGCCGATTCGTACGGCTATGGCCGGAGCGAATCGCTGCTGGGGATCGTGCTGTCGCGACGGCGCGAAGAAGCGATCATCGCCACGAAGGTCGGCGTCGTGCGCGATCCCGATGGCCGGTTGCGCAAGGACTTCAGCCGCGAGCACATCTCTCATGCGGTCGATGGATCGCTGCGGCGATTGCGCACGGACTACATCGATCTGTATCAACTGCACAATCCCACGCTCGCGGAGCTGAAGCGCGACGATCTGCACGAAGCGATGTCGCGTCTGCAGGAGGTTGGGAAGATTCGCTACTGGGGCGTGTCGGTCACGACGCCCGAGGAGGGGATCGAGATCGTGAACCAGGGATGGGGATACGCGCTGCAGGTCCTTTACAACGTGCTCAATCAGGCGCCGGCGACCGCGCTGTTTCCGCTGGCGAAAGAGAAGGGATACGGGATCATCGCGCGTGTACCGCTCGCCTCGGGGTTGCTCAGCGGAAAGTTTCGCGCCGACTCGGCCTTTCCTACCGACGACGTGCGCCAGAATTTTCTCACCGCGAAGCGGCTCGAGGAAGTGATCGGACGCGTGGATGAGGTGAAGTCGATCATCGGCGGCACGGCGCGATCTCTGGCCGAAGGAGCTCTGCGTTTCGTGCTGGCCGAGGACGCGATCTCGACGACGATTCCCGGAATGCGCAACGTCCGCCAGGTCGAGATGAACGTCGGAGCGGACGAGGTGCGGGTACCGCAGGAAGTGATCGACAAGCTGCGCACGCGCCTCGGCGACTACAACTTCTACCAGAAGCACGGCATCCGGATTTAGTGTCGGGACCGCCGGCGTCCTCGCCGGCTGGGCGAGCGGCGTCTCGCCGCTCGAGGGCGGGCGCCGAGACGGCGGCGGTCCACTCGATGTCTGCTCAGCGCCACCGCACTCCAAACGGTCGCGGGCAGACTTCCGTAATGGAGGCATGCGCACGGCCCTCATTTCCCTCCTCGTCCTTCTCACCGTCTCCGTTTCCGCTCAAACAACGATCGACGCCGGTGTGGCCATCGGTCAGCAGCCGTACCACAGCTTCATCGATGATCCGCGCGTCCTCACGAGCGTCGAAGTGCTGGCGCAGCGGCACGCCGTCGGCGGTCATGTCGCGGTGGAGTACGCCGACATTGACGAGACGGGTGCGGTGCTCGTCACTCATGCCGACGTTACCTATCGCTGGCGTCTGAATGACCACGTTTTCGTGCTCGCCGGCGCCGGTCCGACATTCGTCAGCGGGCTGACTGGCGGACTGAACACGACCGGGAATGGCGAGCTCGAGCTCGGTTATCGCTGGTCTCGCGTGGAAGCCTTCGCCCGCGTGCGCCAGTTCTCCTTCGAGATTCACGAGGCCCGCGGCGGCAATGCAGGTCCCCGCGCCGCGGCGGTGTATGTGGGCGTCCGCTTTGCCTTGCGGCGCGATTCCTCGCATTGAGTGCCGCCTGACGGAACAGCGGCGTGTCTCGGGACGTTCTCTCCCCGAATGCCCAATCGCACGATCTCCATCCGCGGGGCGCGGACCCACAATCTCAAGAACGTTTCCGTCGACATTCCTCAGCGCCAGCTGACGGCTGTGACTGGCCCGTCGGGGTCGGGAAAGTCGTCTCTGGCGTTCAACACGCTCTATGCCGAGGGGCAGAGACGATTCGTGGAATCGATGTCGACGTACGTGCGGCAGTTCCTGGAGCGCATCGATCGGCCTGACGTCGACTCCATCGACGGCATTCTTCCGGCGATCTCCATCGAGCAGAAGAACTCGGTGAAGAACGCGCGCTCCACCGTCGCCACGGCCACGGAACTGGCGGATCACATCCGCCTCTTCATGACCTATTGCGGCGAAACGTGGTGCTCCGATTGCGGCGTGGTGGTGCGGAAGGAGAACCCGGAATCGATCACGTCGCACATCCTCGAGACCCTCGGCGGGAAACGCGCCGTCGTGCTCGCGCCGGTGTTCTTCGACGTCTCGCATCGCCAGCTCGTCGTCGAGCAGCTCGTGAAAGCCGGCTACTTCCGCATCTGGATCGGCGGGGAGGTGCGCGATCTCAACGAGATCGACCTCTCGAACTTCACCTCACTCGAGCTCGTGATCACGCGTCTGCGCGTCGACGCTGAACGCCGCACGCAGATTACGGAAGCGATCGAGCAGGCCTTCGAACTGTCGAAGGGAAATGTGAACGTGCTCGAAGATCGCGACGGTGATTGGATTTCTCACCGCTTCACCTCGCACTTCGCCTGCAACCGCTGCGGAACGGAGTTCCTCGAGCCGACGCCGCAGCTCTTCTCCTTCAACTCACCTCTCGGCGCCTGCACGAACTGTCAGGGTTACGGCCGGATCATCGGCATCGACATGGAGAAGGTGATTCCGAATCGCGATCTGCGTCTCGACGAGCTGCCGATCGCGCCGTGGAACTCCGCCGGCTACGAGGACTGCTACGAAGATCTCGAAAAATACGCGGCGAAGTACAAGCTACGTCTCACCGTGCCGATCAAGGACCTGACGAAGGAAGAGTGGGACGTTCTCTACACCGGCCGCGGGAAGTGGTACGGCATCAAGGGTTTCTTCGAATGGCTGGAGACGAAGAAGTACAAGATCCACGTGCGCGTGAAGCTCGCGAAATATCGCAGCTACGAGCCCTGCCCGCGAATGCCACGGCTCGCGCCTCAAGGGCGTCGCGAATCACGTGAAGTTTCGCGATCTCACGATCGGTCAGCTCTTCGGAATGGACGTGAAGAGCGCACGACGCTTCTGGGAGTTCCTGGCGATGTCGAAGGACGAAGAGGCGCGCGCGGGCCATCTGCGCCGCGAGATCGTCAACCGCCTCGTGTATCTCGATGAAGTCGGACTGTCGTATCTCACGCTCGATCGCCAGACGCGCACGCTCTCCGGCGGCGAGTCGCAGCGCATCAATCTCGCCGCGGCCCTCGGCAGCTCTCTGACGGAGACGATGTACGTGATCGATGAGCCGACCGTCGGACTCCACGCGCGCGACAGCGAACGGCTGCTCGCCGTGCTGCGGCGCCTCAAGAACGCGGGCAACACGGTCATCGTCGTAGAGCACGATCCGACGATCATCCGCGGCGCCGACTACAACGTGGAGCTCGGACCGGGCGCGGGTGAGTACGGCGGTGAAGTGTTGTACGCCGGGCCGTCGCGATCATTCGAAGTTCCGCGACCGGCGAAGTCGTTCGACGAGCCGCGGCCAGACATGGGCACGATCCGCATCGTCAACGCCCGCGAGAACAACCTGCGCGGTGTCACGGTCGACATTCCGCTCGGTCAGCTCGTCGCCGTGACCGGAGTCTCCGGCTCCGGCAAGTCGACGCTGATCCGCAACTGTCTCTACAACCGTTACCAGCGCGACGTGCGCGGCGTGGCGGGACTGGAGACCGGCAAGGTCGACGCGCTGATCGGCACGGATCTCATCTACGACATGGAGCTCGTCGATCAATCGCCGATCGGACGCTCGTCGCGCTCGAATCCCGCGACGTACATCAAAGCCTGGGACGAGATCCGCAAGCTACTCGCCGATACGACCGGCGCGAAGCTCAACGGCGTCACCGCCGGGATGTTCTCGTTCAACACGGTCGGGGGCCGCTGCGAGGTCTGTCAGGGCGCGGGCGTCGTGACAATCGACATGCAGTTCCTCGCTGACGTCGAAGTGGTCTGCGACAAATGCGATGGCCGCCGCTTCGGCGAGCAGGTGATGAAGGTGACGTTCAAAGGAAAGAACGTGAACGACATCCTGCAGCTGACCGTCGACGAGGCCGCGAAGTTCTTCGTCGCCAAGCGCGCGCTGCTCAAGCGCCTCGATGCTCTCCGCTCCGTCGGCCTCGGCTATCTCCGCCTCGGGCAATCGACCGACTCGCTCTCCGGCGGCGAAGCGCAGCGCCTCAAGCTGGCGTCGTTCCTCGCCGAAAGCGCGAGCAAGATCGAGAAGCCGCGCCTCTTCCTCTTCGACGAGCCGACGACCGGCCTCGCGCACACTGACGTCGACGTGTTGATTCGCACGTTCCGCGATCTCATCGACCGCGGCAATTCGGTACTCGTCATCGAGCACAACATGCAACTCATCGAAGCAATCCGACTGGATCATCGACCTCGGCCCCGACGGAGGCGACCTCGGAGGCGAGCTCGTGGCCGTCGGAACGCCAGAAGAAATCGCCGCGAATCCGAAGTCGATCACGGGGCGGTATCTGCTCACGGAACGGGCGCACGTCGGGGCGGCGTAGAGTTTGTTCACGCGGAGACGCGGAGAACGCGGAGAAAAGGTGGTCCAAGCGCTTTCTCTCCGCGTCTCCACGTGAAATCCCTCGTCCTCTTTTCCACAAGGTCCAACCCCCCTCGCATTCGTCCTTTTCCCACTTCCCTTCGAGGTGCACAAGACGCTTTGCGCAATATCCACAGTGCTTGTGCAAAAGCGGAAAACCGAGGAAACGCTCTCGCATTGCATCTCTTCTGGCGGACGCGGCGATGTGGAAAACTCGTTTTTTCCGCACGGTCACGACCCAATGACGTCGAACTGGCGGCGCGCGATTAGAATCGCTGGCGGCGCATGACTGTCTCTACTTCCAGCGTGGCGAGCGTTCGCGAGGTTCTCGCGGTACGCGTGCCGCGACTCCTCCTCGCCGGCGACTCCGCGGATCACCTGCCCCTCGGCTCGGATGGACTCGGCCTCGACTCCATCGCCATTGCGGAAGCGCTCCTCGATTGCGAGCGGCGGTTTCGCATCCGGCTCACGGATCTGCTCGACGGCGCGCCGGTGACGATCGCACGCATCGCCGCGCGCGTGGAGCAAGACCCGGCATCGTGAAGCACGGACTCGGTTCCTACGTCACGCACGCTCTGGCTCTGTTGGTGACGCGCTCGCCGCGGCTCGGATTCGCCGCGACCGACATCGTCGCCACATTGGCGTGGCGCCGCCTGTCGCAGGAGCGCGTCCGTCAATTCTTTCCACATCTCTCCGAGCGCGAGGTGAATCGTGTCCTGGCCCACGCGCGCAATGACGAATTGCGCAATCAGATCGTCATGAAGACGATGTTGGTCAGCGGCTTCGAGCCGGTGCGAAAGCTCGTCGACGAAAACGATCAGCTTCGCGCGATCCATGCTCCGGTCATCCTCGGCACCTTCCACCTCGGCGCCATCGCCGCGCTCGGACCGGCGCTCGAGCGCGTTCCGGGCGAAGTGCTGGTGCTGAGGCGCACGCTGTCCATACGCCAGAAAGAGTCGCGCCTCAAAGTCGAATCGACGGACGGTGATGATCAACATCGCGCTCTCGTCTTCCATCGCGCACTCGAATGGCTCGGCGCCGGCAACATCGTCTTCATGCCGCTCGACCCGGAGCATGCAGTGCGGATCGAAGTGCCGTTTCACGGACACACGCTGCAGCTCGCGCGCGGGCCGTTCGCCATGTCGCGCATCACGCACGTGCCGATCGTGCCGATTGTCGCTCGTTGGAGGAACGCGCGCGTGGAGATCGTCATCGGCGATGCGATCGCACCCTCCGAGGACGAGAGTGTGACGGCGACGGCAACGGCGGCGTGGCTGGAGCGCTACCTTCTCGACTCACCGACCGAGATCAGCGCGCGCGTCCTCGAGCTGACGTCACGCTGAGGTCGCCACGATTGCGCCGGCGCGCTCAAACGTGCCGCCCGCCAGCGCGAGGCGCAGCGCGTCGTGACGGAGCTTGCCGTTGTAGGTCCGCGGAATCGTGCCCTTCTTCAACACGACCACGCGCTCCGGCGCGAAGCCGAGCGTCGCGCGGATCGACTGCGCCACCTCGGTCGCGATGCGCTTCGCGTCATCGTGATCGCCGACTTCGATCGCGACGACGATTCCTTCCGTCGCGGCTTCCGAGGAGAGACCGACGGCCGCGGCGATCTTCACGCCTTCGACCTGTTGCGCTGCTTCTTCGAGCTCGCGCGGCGCGAGCACGGCGCCGCCGCGTTTGAGCATCGCGCGCTTGCGCCCGAGAACGTAGAGGTGACCGTCGGAATCGAGCTGACCGATATCGCCAGTGTGCAGCCATCCGTCGCGCAGCACCTCGCGCGTTGCTTCCTCGGCATCGAAGTAGCCGGCAAAGACGAGCGGTCCGCGCAGAAGGATCTCGCCTGGCTGTCCCTCCTCTCCATCGATGCGAAGCTCGACCTCGGGGAGCGCTCTGCCACAGGAGACGTTGCCGCGGGCATCGACGCGCTGCGGCTCGCCGGGCAACATACAGGTCGCGCCGAGGGTCACTTCGGCCAGTCCGTAACCGGGAAGCATCCCGCTCTGGAGACCAAACGTCTCTTCGAAAAGCTCGACGGTGCTGCGACGCACCGGCTCTCCGCCGTTCGTCGCATCGCGCAACGATGTGAGATCGACGCTCTTGGGATCGACGAACCGCGACGCAAGTCGCCAGGCGAAGTCGGGCGCGCCGGTCACGGTCGCGCGTTCGCGTGACATCGTTTGGAACCACTCGGGGATCGTTTGAATCGCGGGCTGCACGATGTGCGTGCGCCCACCGTAGTAGACCGTCCCGATTACGAAGCGGATGAGCCCGAGGTCGTGCCAGGGTGGAACCCAGGCCACGAATACGTCGCTCGGATTGAAATGCAGCGCACCGACCGCGCTGGCCAGACAGGCGATGACATTGCGATGGCGAATCATCGCGGTGCGCGATTCGCCGGAGGTTCCCGACGTCGGCTGCAGAATCGCGATCGCGTCCTCGTCCGCGGGAAACGCCGGCAGCGCTCGGTCAACGCGCGGGATGTCGCGAAAGACGACACCGCGCATCGAGACCGTCGTCGCTTCGCGTGCAACGTCGGCGGAGTCGGTGATGAGCATCGCCGGACGCACGCGTGCCGCACGACGCACGGAGGTCGCCGCGGGCACGTAGGGATTCAACGCGCAGCTGGTGATGCCGAGGAGTTGCAGTGCCCAGAACACACGCACGAAATCGATTCCGGCGGACATCGAGAGCGCGGCGCGATCTCCGGGACGCAGACCAGCATCGAACAAGCCCGCGGCGAGCGCGGTCGCGTCTTTGAGAAGCTCTCGATAGGTCACGCGCGCTTCGCCTTCCGCGAACACGATGCGCTCGGAGTCGGTCGCGGCTCGGGAGATCAGGATGTCGGCGACGGTGACGGGCTGGACATCAAAAAGAGGAGGAAGGAGGGGATTGTTCATCAGAAGTTTCGCGCGGATGGTAGCGGCGCGGCGGCACGATTGGAAGGCGCGCATGCGCGCAATCCGTTGGTTTTGCTGAGCTACAATGCGCGAAAACAGCAGGGAGTCGCTTCTGTGTAGCGACGGCCGCCTCGGCCGTCGGGCACTTGCGAGAACCAACGATTTCAACGCCGATCCTCGCGAGATCCCGACGGCCGAGGCGGCCGTCGCTACACAGAAGCAGCTACACCGCCTACTACATTCAGAGGGAGAACCGCATGAGTGCTACTCCGCAAGGCGTTCCCGACCGGGTCGGGTTCAAATCTGAAGGTCCGCCTCCGTTCGTTCCGTACATCGCCCCCGAGACCGTGATGCCCGAGCTCACGGTGCGCGCGGTGGTCGTCGGCACGATCCTGGGCATGATCTTCGGCGCTTCGTCGCTGTACCTCGTGCTGAAGGTCGGCCTCACGGTGAGCGCGTCGATTCCGGTCGCCGTCATCTCGATCACGCTCTTCCGCATTCTTTCGAAGATGGGCGCGCGCAATGCGTCGATTCTCGAGAACAACATCGTGCAGACCGCCGGGTCGGCGGGCGAGTCGATCGCCTTTGGCGTCGGCGTGACGATGCCGGCGATTCTCATCCTCGGATTCGAGCTCGAGATCACACGCGTGATGCTGGTCGCCGTGCTCGGAGGTCTCATCGGCATCCTGATGATGATCCCGCTACGCCGCGCGCTGATCGTCGCGCAGCACGGCATCCTCAAGTATCCCGAAGGCACGGCCTGCGCCGAAGTGCTGAAGGCCGGCGCGAGTGACGAATCGCGCGCGGCAGCCTCGGAAGCCGCGAAGCGCGAACAGGAAGCGATGGGCGGCGCCGGTACGAGCGGCAAGACCATCTTCACGGGCTTCGGCATCGGATTCGTCTACAAGTCGGCATACGCCGCGTTTCGCGCGTGGAAGGACACGCCGGAGAAGATCTTCGGTGCGCCGTTCAGTGCCGCGTCGGTTTCCGTCGAAGTCTCCCCGGAGCTCCTCGGCGTCGGCTACATCATCGGACCTCGCATCGCATCGATCATGTGCGCGGGCGGCGTGCTCGCGTACCTCGTGCTCATCCCCATGATCAAGTACTTCGGCTCGGCGCTCGGCGCTCCTCTTGCGCCGGAAACGGGCGGCCGACTGATCCGCGACATGAGTCCGAATGACATCCGCAGCGCTTACGTGCTGTACATCGGCGCCGGCGCGGTGGCCGCGGGCGGCATCATCAGTGTGTTCCGCTCGCTGCCGATCATCTGGCACGGCATCAAGGGCGGACTGCGCGATCTTTCGACGGCGAAGGCGCGCGCCGCGACAGAGACACCGCGCACCGATCGCGACCTTTCGATGAAGTTCGTTCTCATCGGCATCATCGCGCTCCTCGTCGTGATCGCTTTCTCGAGCCCGCTGTACATCGGCGGCGTCGGCATCGGGGCGCGCATCGCGGCGGCGTTCCTCATCATCGTCTTCGGCTTCCTCTTCGTGACGGTATCGTCGCGACTCACCGGCGAGATCGGCTCGTCATCGAATCCGATTTCCGGCATGACCGTGGCGACGCTGCTCCTGACCTGCCTCGTCTTCGTCGTGCTCGGCTGGACGGGCAGCAACTACTTCGTCACCGCGCTGTCCATCGGCGCGATCGTCTGCATTGCCTCGTCGAACGGCGGTACGACCTCGCAGGATCTGAAGACGGGATTCCTTGTCGGTGCGACTCCCAGCTATCAGCAGATCGCGATTCTCATCGGCGCCCTCGCCTCGGCTCTGGTGCTCGGACCGATTCTTCTTCTTCTCAACAACGCCGGTTCCGTGTACGTGCCGGTGGGAAGCGTCTCGGCTGCTGCGCATGTCGGTTCCGTAACGCCGGGCGAGATCGCCAATCCGAAGAACTATCACGGCCGAGATCACGTGCGGGGCCTGGTCTACACGGGCGAGAAGGACACGAAGGAATACAACGTCTGGTTCCGTGAAGGAGCCGAGGGGAGCAACGCCGAGAAGTATCTCGTCGACGATAGCGGCAAGCCCGTGTACTACGTCGATCCGGGCATCAACGGAACCATCGACAAGCTGCCCAGCGGACAAGATGTGAAGAAGTTCAGCGCACCGAAAGCGACGCTGATGTCGTACATCATCAAGGGCATTCTTGGCGCGAAACTGCCGTGGGGACTCGTGCTCCTCGGCGTGATGATCGCGATCGTGCTGGAGCTGTCGGGCATTCCATCGCTCGCGTTCGCGGTCGGTGTCTATCTGCCGCTGTCGTCCTCGTCGCCGATTCTCATCGGTGGCATGGTGAGGTGGGCGGTCGACAAATGGATCGGAAAGAAGTTCGCGGGCAAGGACCTGACGGAAGAGCAACTCATCGCAGAAGGCGACAAGAGTCCCGGCGTCCTCATGTCGTCGGGCTACATCGCCGGCGGCGCGATCGCCGGAATCCTCATCGCCCTCGTCGCCGCCGTGCCGCAACTCGACGGGCTGAATCAGTGGATTGCCGAGAAGTCCGCGCACAATCCTCTGTACAGCGGTGCATCGGCCGATCTCCTGTCGCTGATTCCGTTCGCCATCCTCATCATCCTGTTGTACCTGACCGGGCGCGAGAAAATACTCGCGCATCGGGAAAGCGCATAGCGCGACAATAGAGGCGGGCCTGAGCGGCCCGCCTTTTTCATTCATGGAAGGATGTGTCCTGGTCCTGGCCGTCGTCGCGCTGCTCGCAGCCGCGGCGGCGATCGCCATCGCCAAGAGCGCGCAGAACGAACTGCGTGAGCTCCGACGCATGATCGCGCGCGGCGAGATCCGACTGCCGTCGTACGGCACGAGCGCGCCGGCGAGCGTCGCCAGTCCAACGCCGCCGCCTGCCGCACCACCAGCGCCAACGCCAGCGGTTGTGCCGGTTGCACCGCCTCCGGTCGCGCCACCCGTTCCGCCGCCTGCACCCTCGCCGATTCTCGAACCCATCGCGCCGATCGCCGCGCATGCCTTCGACAACCGACAACCGACAACTGACAACCCGCTCCCACCACCCGCCCCGACAAGCGCACCGCCTTCGCGAGCGGTCGCAACCCCGCGCGGCATCGACTGGGAGAATCTCGTCGGCATCAAGCTTTTCGGATGGATCGCCGGCATCGCGCTCGTGCTCGCGGCGGTGTTCCTCTTCAAGTACTCGATCGATCACGGCTGGCTGCGGCCCGCGGTGCGCGCGACGATGGGGCTCGCTACCGGCGTGGCCTTGCTCATCGTGTGCGAGCTGCGGATGGCGCGGAACTATCGCTTCACCGCGAACGCGATGGACGGCGCGGGCATCGCCATCCTCTACGCCACGCTGTTCGCGCTCTACGGACGCTGGCACCTCTGGCCCGCAACGGCAGCGTTTCTGGGAATGCTCGTCGTCACCGCGGCGGCCGTGTTTCTCTCCACGCGCCGCGACTCGATCTTCATCGCGCTCCTCGGACTCCTCGGCGGATTCGCTACGCCGGCGCTGCTCTCCTCGGGCGAGAACCGTCCGATCGCGCTCTTCTCGTACCTCCTCCTGCTCAACGGCGGCATCTCCTGGATCGCGTTCCGCAAACGCTGGCCAATCCTCACCGCGCTCAGCCTCGCGCTTACGGCGTTCTATCAATGGGCTTGGGTGAAACAGTTCCTCACGACGGGACAGATGCCGCTCGCCGCGGCGATCTTCTTCGTCTTCGCCGCGGTCGGTGCGATCTCGTTCGGACGCGAAGTCGAGTTCCGTCGCATCGGCGCGGCCGGCGCGGTGCTGCCGCTGCTCTTCGCGTTCTTCACCGCGGTCGTTCCGGAATACGGTGCGAACTTCAACGTGCTGTTCGGCTTCTTGCTGCTGATCACCGCCGGACTCGCGGCCATCGCGATCTGGCGCGGTCCGGAGTGGCTGCACCTCCTCGGCGGCGGGGCGACGCTGGTGACGTTCTTCATCTGGCTCGTCGTGTCGTACACGCACGCGTCGTGGCCGCTATCGCTCGTGTGGCTCGCGGCATTCCTCGCGCTCTATCTCGCGACCTCCGTCCGCATCGCATCGATGGCGCTCTACACGGCGCCGCTGCTCTTCTTCGTATTCATCGGACTGGCGATTCGCGAACCGTCGCGGTACCTGACGCTGTCCGGCGCGATGTTCGCGTTGCTCGCGGTCGTCGTCGCCTTCGCGTTACTGCGCGGCAAGCCGCATCTCGCATCGATCGCACTCGCCTTCGCGTCGATCACGATCATGACGCTCGGACAGGCGCCGTTCTGGCTCGTGCTCTCCGCGCACGTCGCGCTCTTCGCGACGCTTCTCGTGATCGCGTGGGTAAGCGAGTCGCACATCCTCGTCGTTCTGGCGATCCCATTCTCGATCGCGGCGCAACTCGCTTCGACCCAACTCACGGACGTGGAAGAGATCGCGATCGGCAGCGCTCTCTTCGCGCTTTTCCTTCTGTATCCGCTGATCCTCGGCACGCGCGTCAAACGCTCGATCGCGCCGCACCTCGCGGCGGTGATGGCCAGCATCGTCTTCTTCATTCACGCCTACGCGCTGCGCAAGGAGCTCGGCTTCGCCGACTACGCCGGCTTCCTGCCGATCGCCGAGGCGCTGCTGCTGATCGTGTTGCTGTGGCGGCTCCTGCAGCTCGATCCGTATCCGACGCGCCTGGCGATGATCGCCGCGACGATCCTCGCCTTTCTCACCGCGGCGATTCCGGTGCAACTCGACAAGGAATGGATCACGATCGCATTCGCGCTCGAGGCGGCCGCGTTGGTCTGGCTCTTCACGCGCATCCCGCATCGCGGGCTTCTCTTCTGGAGCGCGGGACTGGCGGCGGCGGTGTTCGTGCGCCTCGTGCTCAATCCGTACGTCTACGACTATCACCCGAAGAGCGCCATGCCGGCGCTCAACTGGTATCTCTACACGTATCTCTTTTGCGCGATCGCGATGCTCGTCATCGCCTGGCTCGCACCGCGCGCGGAGATGGCGCTGTGCTGGTTTGCGGTGATCTGTGCGACCGTCGAGCTCTTCGTCGTCGTGAACATCGAGATCGCCGACTTTTACTCGAAGGGCGACGTGCTCACGTTCAACTTCATGGGCTCGTCCCTCGCGCAGGACCTCACGTACACGATGGGCTGGGCGCTCTTCGCCATGGCCATGCTCGTCACGGGGATCGCGCTGCACGCTCGCGGCGCCCGCGTCGCCGCGCTCGGCCTCCTGCTGATCACGATCCTCAAGTGCTTCCTCCACGATCTCGCACGCCTCGGCGGGCTCTATCGCGTCGGATCGCTGTTCGGTCTCGCCGTGTCGCTCGTCCTCGTCGGGCTGATGCTGCAGAAGTTCGTGATGATGAAGCGCGAACCGCCGGCGACGACTACGCCTTGAAGCGCTCGCGCTCGCGGCGCGACCACGTCCCCGCGATCCGCCGCGCCCACCACTTCGGCAGCGCACGCGCGAGCCAGAGATGCGCGACGATCACGAAGTTCACGCCGCGCAGAAAGGCGAGCGACTGCCCGCGATCGAGAAACGGCATCCGCGACTCCGGCCAGTGAATGAACAGATAGTCCACGGCCAGGATCAGCGAAATCTGCAGAAAGTCGCGCACGCCGGCGCGAACCCGCGCGCGACGAATCGCCGCATGCGCATCGCAAGCGACTCGCGGCGGACACCCGTCGGTCGTGACTCCCGGCAGCAGCTCAGGTTTTGGCATTCGTGTATGGTCCAAGTAAGAAGTTTGAATAACTATTCCGTGTCACGCAATGACACCCTGGAGGGCGGGCTTATAGCCCGCCGATCCTGGGCGGGGGTGACCGTGACGATCTCCACCATCCCAGAGTCGGCGGGCTATAAGCCCGCCCTCCTGCTATCAGCGGTTACGCAGGCGGATGGACTGGGCGATGAGATTGCCGGAGGCGTCGCGGTAGGCGTCGATGACGGCGGTGTCGTTCTCGCGGAGCGCGTCGGCGCGGATATAGGTTCCAGCCTTCGTGCGCACGATAAAGCTCTCGGTGACCCAGATGCGATCGACGCGGTTGTTGCTCCGGTCGCGGAAACCGAGGGTCGAGGAGTCTTCGAGAGTCTCGGTGATCGTCCCGGTGATCGTCACGAGGCTGAGGCGATCGTCGTCCATCGGGTAGCCGATGTCGGAGGCGTGGACGTCGGCGGAGCCGCCGGTGAAGCGCACGGTCGACGCCAGGAAGAGATCGCCAGCGCGGTTGTAGCTGCCGCTGATCTCGATCGCATCGCCGCCCTTCACGTCGCGCGCGCGAATGGTTTCGCGATTCGCGTCCATGGCCTGGCGCATGTCGACAGAGATCTCGCCGCCGCGGCCATCATCGACGTAGATGATGTCGTTGCCGGCGTCGACGCGCGTCACGCGGCCGGAGACGATCGTGACCACGGCGCCGTTCGTGCTGCCCGAGTCCTGAACCGACGCTCTCACCTCGATACTGCGCGCGGTGACTTCACCGTTCTGCGCAACGCGCGGATCGGCATCGACGAGGATGCGATCTCCGATCTCGAGGTTCGAGATCCGATACGACTGGCCGCGGTAGTTGACCGGAGTCGAGCGCGTCGAGCGCACGGTGAGCATGCTGCGCTGCGGAGTTTGAATGACGATGCGGCCGTCATTGAGATTGATCTGGCGGATCGTGCCTTCGACCGAGCGCGCGCTGCTGTTCGCGACTTCACGATCCGTCGTCGGAGTCGCAACGTCGGTCTGCTTGCGCGTTTGACCGACGCCGACCGGATCGGCTGGAATCGAGCGTCCGAGAAGCGTGACCTGCGCGGCCTGATAGAAGTTCTCCGACTTCATCGTTCCGCGAATCTCCACGCGATCGCCGAGGCGAACGTTCGAGAGGCCGGTGGAGCCGGTGAAGATCTCAGGCTTCCCGGCGATCACGCTTCCGAAGCCTTGATAAATCGTGGAGATGGCGTCCGTGTCGACCGTGATTCGAGATGCGCTTCGCGAGTCGGACTCGATCTGAATCCGGTTGCGACCTTCATCGACGTCGATCACCGTCCCGACCAAGGGACTGTTTTGAGCAAAAGTGGACAGGGCCGCCAGCGCAAAGACCGCGCAAAGGGCCGAAACCCGCAGGGTTCGTGTCATAGAACCTCCATTCAAAGAGTTGCCAGCGCAAGGGAGATGCCGGACTGCTGTTGCTGGTTACTGGTTGCTGGTTGTCTGCGGTGCACCGCAAGGAACCAGCAACTAGCCACCAGCAACAAAACGGCTCACTGTCTCATTGAGACGGCACGTCCCGCGATGAAGCTTCGCTGCACGGCGCGATCGTCGCCCATGAAGATCAGTCCCGCCAGGAGGTCTTCGAGGGACGAGGCGTGATGCGTGCGGAGGGCGAGGAGTGGGGTCGCTCGGAGGTCGAGCACGAGAAAGTCGGCCGACTTGCCGGGCTCGAGGCTGCCGGTCTCGGCGTCGAGCGATAACGCGCGAGCGCCGCCGAGGGTGGCCAGGTACCAGAGGTGGAACGGGCTCAGCGAGACGTTTTGGACCTGCTGCACCTTGTACGCGTCGGCCATGGCGTTGAAGAGCGACGGCGTCGTACCCGCGCCGATGTCGCTGCCGAGCCCGACGCCACGCCGGCGTTGAGCACGCGATGCAACGGGAAGAGTCCGCTGCCGAGGAAGAGATTCGAGTTCGGGCAGTGCGAGATGCGCGCGCCGCGACGCGAGAGAAGATCGAGCTCCTCGGCGGTGAGCCATACGCCGTGCGCGAGCACGGTCTTCTCACTGAGCAGTCCATAGCGGTCGTAGACGTCCGCGTACTCCGCCTCGGGGAAGAGCTCCTGCACCCAACGCACTTCGTTGGGATTCTCGGAGATGTGCGTGTGCACCCAGGCGTCGGGAAACTCGCGCTTCAGCTGGCCCGCGAGCTCGAGCTGCTCCGGCGTCGACGTCGGCGCGAAGCGCGGCGTGATCGCGTAACGCAGCAGGCCGCGGCCGTGCCATTTCTCGAGCAGAACGCGGCTCTCGTCGTACGACTGCTGCGGAGTCGCATCGAGCAGATACTCCGGCGCGTTGCGATCCATCATCGTCTTGCCGATGATTCCGCGGAACCCGCGGCGCTCCGCTTCTTCGAAGAAGATGTCCGTCGCCGTCGCGTGGACCGTCGAGAAGATCAGCGCGGCGAGCGTGCCGTTGCGCAGCAGCTCGTCGTAGAACGCGCGCGCGACGCGGCGGGCGTGCTCCGGATCCTCGAACTTCCGCTCCGTCGGAAACGTGTAGCGATTCAGCCACTCCAGCAGATGCCCGCCATACGAGCCGATCATCTCCAGCTGCGGCGCGTGCAGATGCGTATCGATGAAACCCGGCGTGATCAGCGTTCCCGTGCAATCGACAACCGTCCCCGCCGGCGCGTCTTTCCATTCGCCGATGCCGCTGATCCGTCCATCGTCATCGACCGCGAGATAACCATCATCGAACGAGCGATACGACGGCTCGATGCCCGCCGAAAACGGATCGGCCACCGGAGTGAAGAGACGCGCGCGATAGACGTGCACCCGCGCATTGTAAAGAGGTTGGTAACGAGTTGTCGGTTGTCAGTTGTCGGTTGTCAGGGCGACTCGAATCTGCTTGGAAACTGGAATCCCAGACAACCAAAAACCGATCACCGCTAACCAACCCTCAGTCGTCAAATCGGCGCGTGGTCAAGTCTTCGAGATTCACGGACTCGAAACCGTCGAGGCTCGTCGTCGGCTCAGTTGCGGCGAGCTTCTCGAGGATGAGCGCCTGATGCTTCGACGTCACGATGTCGTCGCTGATCGCTTCGAGCGAGGACGTCAGCGTGAGCGAAGTCTCGGTCACGGACTCCATGAAGGTCGGCTCGGCGGCTGGCTCGGGCGGCTCCATGAACGAAGGCTCCGGCTCGGGTTGGAGAATCGAAAGCTGTTCCGCGGTGCGGCGGCGCGATGCACGCTCTTCCGCTTCCTTGAATGCCGGCTCGAACAGCAGCAGCGTCTTCTCGAGCTTCAGATACAGCTCACACGTCGCGCGCACGTCTTCGAGACAGTAGACGGCGATGTCTTCGTGTCGCCCGGCGCGATAGAGCGTTTCCACTGCGCGGCCGTCCATCCCTTCGGTCTTGGAGCTGACGATGCCGAAGGTCTTGCAGGCCAGATCGAGATTGAAGCGGATCTGCCGCGGATTGAGCGTGCCGTTGAAGTTCAGCACTTCGCGCAGGTCGCAGTTCGGATGAAAGCGATAGCGATTGCCGACGAGGTCGCGCTTCGGCACGATGCCGTGGATCGCCGAGCGGATCATGAGGAACGGTCCGTCGAACTGGCGGCCGTTGAACGAGATGAAGCGATCGTCCTTGTCGAGGTAACTCCCAGAACTTCTCGAGGATCTGCTTCTCGCGTCCCGGAGATCAGCGTGCGATTGCCGTTCTTCGCGCGTGATGACCTGCGTCTGCCCCGGCACTTCATACATCGCGCAGGAACGGCCCGTCTCGGCGTTGACGACACCGATGGCGACGATGCGTCCGATGAACGGCGACAGTGCTCCGCGCCGCTTCTCCTCCTCGGCCTCGGCTTCGTTCATCCCTTTGATCAGGTATTCGCGAACGTAGGGATCGTGCTCCTCCCACGGCGTGCCGACGGTTTCGATGTCAATGACGAGCTTTTTCATCCGGGGTCTCAATGGTCACGCAACAAACGGAGGGCGTCAATGATTGCTCGCGTGGGTTCTGTGTAGGGACGACCGCCCTCGGTCGTCCCTCTCGTGCAGATAGCACGTCCATGTCCCCCTGCCGCGTGCTGCCGGCCGAGGGCGGCCAGCACTACACAGAAGCGCACTTCGCTTCGCGAAGCCTACGCAGGCGTCTTCAGCTTCTCGACCAGCTCCTTCACCGCGTCCGCCGACTTCTGCAGCGCGGCGGCTCTCGTCGGCTTCGAGCTTGATCTCGATGATCTGCTCCAGCCCTTTGCTGCCGAGCTTCACCGGCACGCCGACGAAGAGATCGTTGAAGCCGTACTCGCCCTGCAGATACGCGGCGCAGGGGAGGATCTTGCGCTTGTCCTTGAGGATCGCTTCGACCATCTCCACCGCCGACGCGCCCGGCGCGTACCAGGCCGAGGTCTTGAGGAGGTTCACGATCTCCGCGCCGCCGTTGCGGGTGCGGTCGACGATCGCGTCGATGCGCTCCTTCGAGATGAGCTCCGTGATCGGAATGCCGGCGACCGTCGAGTAGCGCGGCAGCGGCACCATCGTGTCGCCGTGGCCGCCGAGGACGAAGGCGTGCGTGTTCTCGACGGAGACGTTGAGCTCCATGGCGATGAACGCGCGCATGCGCGCGGAATCGAGCACGCCGGCCATGCCGATCACGCGCTCGCGCGGGAACCGCGACACGCGCCGCGCCACTTCGCACATCGCGTCGAGCGGATTCGAGACGACGATGATGATCGCGTTCGGCGAGCGCTTCGCGACTTCGGCGGTGACGCCTGCCGACGATCTCCTCGTTCTTCCAGAGCAGGTCGTCGCGGCTCATGCCCGGCTTGCGCGGCAGGCCGGCGGTGATGACGACGACGTCGGAGTCTTCCGTGCCGTCGTAGTTGTTCGTGCCGCGCAGGATGGAGTCGTACTTCTCGACGGGCGCGGTCTCCATCATGTCGAGCGACTTGCCCTGCGGAACGCCTTCGACGATGTCGACGAGAACGACGTCGGCCAGTTCCTTGAGTGCGATTCCCTGGGCCACGGTCGCACCGACGTTGCCGGCGCCGACCACTGTTACTTTGGTTTTCATGGGGATAACCTCTCCTGGTTGGCGGTGGGCAGTGACCGGTTGGCAGGAGATTGGCTGAGTCGCATTCCGCCAACCGCCAGCGGCCAACTGCTTTCGGCGCGAATTCTATCTCATGCTTTCCGACTTCACGGCCGTCGCAAACGCCATCGCTGCCACGACGAAGAAGAGCGAGAAAGAGCGTCTTCTCGGCGAGTATCTGCGTTCGCTCGATGACGCTTCGCTCGAACGCGCGGCCGTGTTTTTCTCGGGCTCGCCCTTTCCGCGGCGCGATGAGCGCGTCGCCGGGATCGGAGGCTCCGGAATCGGAGACGCTGTCGCCGAGGCGAGTGGGAAAACGCCGGAAGAGGTGTGGGCGCCGTGGCCGAAATACGCGGACGCCGGCGACACGATCGCGGAGTCGTTTCCGGATGACCCGACGCGCGACATCACGCTCTCCGAGCTCGGCGAGTATTTCGATCGACTCGCGGCAACACAGGGCGCGTCGGCGAAGAAGGACATCCTCGCGGAACTGCTGCGCAAAGTGAATGCGCAGGGCGCGCGCTATGTTGTGAAGATCCTTACGCGCGAGATGCGCATCGGACTCGTCGAAGGGCTCGTCGAATCCGCGATCGCCAAAGCCTTTGGCCGGCCACTCGCAACCGTGCGTCAGGCGAACATGTTCACCGGCGATATCGGAGCGACCGCGCTCCTGGCGCGAAGCGACGCGCTCGAATCGGCGAAGATGTCGCTCTTCCATCCATTCGCATTCATGCTCGCGCAACCCGAGGAGAATCCGGCGGAGATCGTCGCGGCCCTCGGCGCCGACGCGCTTGCCGACGACAAGTACGACGGGATCCGCGCGCAGATCCATGCGGACGGCAAGGAAGTGCGGATCTACTCGCGCACGCTCGACAACGTCACGCATCGTTTTCCCGAGCTCGAAGAAGCGGCGCTCGCGATCGGGCGCAGTTTCATTCTCGACGGCGAGATCGTGGCCTTCAGCGATCGCGTGCTTCCGTTCGCGATCATTCAGAAACGCCTCGGGCGCCGCGAGGTGAGCGCGAAGCTGCGCGCGGACGCGCCGGTCGTGTACTTTGCGTTCGATCTGCTTTATCTCGATGGCGAGGTGTTGTTCGAGCGGCCGTTGCGGGAGAGGCTGGAGAAGATGCGGGAGCTGGTCGCCGAGTCGTCCAGCCGCCCAGTCGCCGAGGTTCTCGACTCGGAGACTCGGAGACTTGGCGACTTCTGCATTCGCGCCGGCGATCAAGCCGTGGTTCGCGATGCCGCGCACATCGACGCGCTCTTCGACGCCGCGCGCGCGCGGGCCAACGAAGGGCTCGTAGTGAAAGATCCCGATTCGATCTACACGCCGGGACGTCGTGGCAAGTCGTGGTTAAAGTACAAGAAGGCGCTGGCGACACTCGATTGCGTCGTGACGTACGCGCAGTGGGGGAACGGCAAGCGGCGCGCGGTGCTCTCCGATCTCACGTTCGCGGTGCGGCGCGATCGGGATCTGGTGACGATCGGCAAGGCCTACAGCGGACTCACCGACGCCGAGATCGCGACGATGACGGAGCAACTGAAAGCCACGACGATCGAGCAGCACGGCCCGGTGTTTCGCGTCGAGCCGACGATCGTGCTGGAGATCGCCTTCGATCGCATCCAGGAATCGAAGCGCCACAAGTCGGGCTACGCGTTGCGCTTCCCGCGCATCGTGCGCATCCGCGACGACAAGAATCTCGACGAGATCTCAACCATCGACGAAGTTCGCCGTATCTACGAAGGACAACTGCGCCGCGAGGCGCAGGAATAGGAGACCCCAACCTTGCCCCTTTATCGCTCCCATCGCTATCGCATGATCGCCGGCGTCTGCGGCGGACTCGCCGAATGGCTCGGCTGGAGCCCGACGTGGGTGCGCATCCTCTACGTGCTGATCTCGATCCTCTCCGTCGCCTTTCCCGGGATGATCGTCTACATCATTCTCTGGATCGTGATGCCGAACGCGCCGCGATAATCAGATCGCGGATTGCAGTTCGCGGATCGCAGGCCTCCACCCGGAGAGAGCGCGATCCAAACAAGGTTCTCCTGCGATCCGCGAACTGCGATCTGCGATCTGGGTTTTTGCTATCCTCGCCGCCCAATGCCCGCGGTACGAGTCGAGGACACGTTCATTGCCGATCCGCCGAAGACGCTCGTCCTCCCGGAGGGCTTTCGTTTCACGCACGGCCAGACGATCGCGCCGTTCACGATCGTCTACGAGACGTTCGGGACGCTGAACGCTGATCGCTCGAATGCGATCCTCGTCTGCCACGCGCTCTCCGCGAGTGCGCATGCGGCAGGGAAGTACACCGACTCCGCGGACGAGAAGCCGGGCTGGTGGGATGGGCTGATCGGCTACGGCAAGGCGATCGATCTCGAGAAGTTCTTTGTCATCTGCGTGAATCTTCCCGGCTCACCGTTCGGAACGACCGCACCGAAGTCGATCGATCCCGCGAGCGGCAGGCCGCACGGCTCGCGTTATCCCTGGCCGACGATCGAGGACATGATCGAGTCGCAAAGACTCGTGCTCGATCACCTCGGCATCACGCGGCTGGCGTCGATCGCCGGCGGCTCGCTCGGCGGAATGCAGGTGCTGCTCTGGTGCGCGATGTATCCCGAACGCTCGGCGTCGATCATCGCCATGGCCAGCGGTTCGGCTGTTCCCGTGACGGGAATTGCCTGGCACATTCTCGGCCGCAAGATCATCGAGGCCGATCAGGCCTTCAACGGCGGCGACTACTACGATCACGGATCGCTGCGCGGCCTGCAGGTCGCGCGCATGCTCGGCCACATGACGTACCTCTCGCCGGAATCGCTGCAGCGGAAGTTCGGCCGCCGGCGCCGCGGGCAAACGCGGCAATTCGAGATCGATTCGTACTTCGAATATCAGGGGAAGAAGTTCGCCGCGCTCTACGACGCGAACTCGTACATCCGCGTGCAGGCAGCCATGGACGAGATGGATCTCGACGAGCAGTACGGCGATCTGCAATCGGCGTTCGCTCGATGGCGCGGGCGCACGTTGCTCGTCTCGTTCGATACGGACTGGCTCTTTCCGCCGAACGAAAGCGAGCGCGTCGCTGCCGCGATGCGTACCGTTGGAGTCGACGTGCGCCATCAGATGATCGAGTCACCAAACGGTCACGATACGTTCCTCATCGACTACCCGCTCATCGACGAACTGGTGCGATCCTTCTTATCCTGAGCGCATGCGCTCTCCGCTCCCGGTTCTTTTCGCCCTGCTCCTGGCTCTTTCCCCGATCGCAGTCGCGCAAGCGTGGAGTCAGTGGGGCGGAGGACCGCGACATACCGGAATGCTTCCGGTGTTTGCGCAGCCGCTGCGCGAGCAACTCGCCGACATCGTGTACGACCCCTTCGTCGATCAGGAGATCGCCGAAGCGGGAGGCGTGCTGCTCGTGCACTATCAAACGCCGCTCTCCGACGGGAACGACGTCTTCATGGAAGTGAAGGGCGGCTCGTACACGACGTTCACGGACTGGGCGTCGCAAACGTGGTCGATCCGCAAATTCACCTGGCAGAGTGGAACGCTGGTCGCGCAGTGGACGGCGACGAGCGACTGGGATCCGGTGCCTGCCGGCGCCGCGCGCTTCGAACCGGTGTTCCACGCCGCGCTCACGAGCCGCTTTCTCTACATGCCCGGCGCCGGCGGAACGGTGATGGAGATCGATCACACAACTGGCGCTCTTGCGCGTCGCCTCGGCCAGTTCGGTGCAATCGATCCGGCGGTCTATGTCATCGGTCCGATCACGATTGATGACGCGGGAACTCTCTACTACAACACGCTCAAGCTGAAGACGAGCAATCCGTGGGGCAACGACCTCGATGGCGCGTGGCTGGTGAAGATCACTCAGGACGGCAACGCCTCGCGCGTGTCGTACAGCAGCCTCGTGGCGAACGCGCCTGCGTCAACGGATCTTTGTCTCTCCGCGTTCACGACCGAGCCGCAGCCATGGCCGCCGAGTCCGTCCGCGGTTCCCGGATCGATTCCGTGCGGATCGCAACGATCGGGACTCAACGTCGCGCCGGCGATCGGCGCCGACGGAACGATCTACGCCGTCTCGCGCGCACATCTCAACAATCGATGGGGCTGGGTCGTGGCCGTGAATCCCGATCTCACGCGCAAGTGGTCGACGTCGCTGCGCACACTCTTTCGCGACGGCTGCGGCGTCCTGGTTCCGTCGAACGGACAGGTCAATGCTTGCCGGCAAGGCGCGAACACGGGCGTCGATCCCTCCGACAATCTACCGGGATCGGGCATCGTCAACGACAACTCGACGGCATCACCGATCGTCGCGCCCGACGGCTCGGTCTATTACGGCACTTACGCGCGCTACAACCATTCGCAAGGTCATCTCGCACGCTTCTCGTCGAGCGGTCAGTTCCTGTCGTTCTACAAGTTCGGCTGGGACGTCACGCCGGCGATCTGGGAGCACGACGGCACATTCTCGATCGTGACCAAGGAGAACCGCTACGAAGGAACCGGCCCGCGCGTTCCAGGCGACGAAGAGGGCTACTTCATCACGCAGCTCACGCCGAACCTCGACGTCGAATGGCGCTTCCAGAACACGAACACGTTCAGTTGCCATCGCAACCCCGACGGCACGCTCGATTGCGTCGACGATCACCCGGGCGGTTTCGAATGGTGCGTCAACGCGCTGGCGATCGACGCGGGCGGTGTGGTCTACGTGAACGGCGAAGACGGCTTTCTCTACGCGATTCACCAGGGAGCCACGCAAAGCGAGCGGATCTTCCTGCAATTCGCGCTCGGCGCCGCCTACACGCCGCTGTCGTTAGGCAGCGACGGTCGCATCTACACGCAGAACGCGGGGCACTTGTTCGTCGTGGGATCGCGCGGCAAGAGACGCGCCGTACGGCAGTAGCTACGGAGCGCAGGCTTCCAGCCTGCCGGTCCGCCGGCATCCTGCCAGCCGGACGTTTGCGGCGAGAGCGTACCGGCTGGAAGCCGGTGGACCGGCAGGCAGGGAGGCCTGCGCTCCAAGGCTAAGCGGTTATACCGTCGCGGCGTCGACGACCGGTGCTGCGATCGGCGCGCGGTAATCGCACTCCGGGTTGTTGCAGTACTCGATGTGGCCTTCGCGCTTCGTTTCCTTTTCGAGGAGATACGGCGCATGACACTTCGGGCATTCGCGTGCGACCGGGCGGTTGTTCAGCGTGAACTCGCACTTCGGATAGCGGTTGCACGAATAGAACACGCCGCGGCGTGAGATGCGCTCGACGAGCTCGCCTTCGTTACACGTCGGGCATTTCACGCCCGTCGGCTTCGGCGGCGTCGACTTGCGGCCGATCTTGCGGATCGTCTTGCAGTCGGGGTAGCCGGAGCAGGAGAAGAACGGGCCGTAGCGGCCGCTCTTGAGCACCATCTCCTTGCCGCAGTTCTCGCACGGCGGCTGCGGCTCGGAGGGGAGATTCGCCGAAGCCTTCATCAGCTTCGGATCCTTCGTGTTCTTGCAATCGGGATAGCCGGTGCAGGCGAAGAACTGGCCGAAGCGCGAGCGCTTGAGCTGCATCGGCTTGCCGCACTTGTCGCAGATGATCTGCTCGTCTTCCGACGTCGCTTCCGCGGCGTCGCCTTTCGGCATTTCCTTCGTCGTCTTGCACTCCGGATAGTTCGAGCAGGCCAGGAACTCACCGAAGCGGCCGAACTTGATCACCATCGGTGAGCCGCACGTTTCGCACTTCTCGTCGGTCTCGAGGCCCGTGCCCTTGACCTGCGTCATCTCCGTCGCGGCGCGCTCGAGATCCTCGTTGAACTTGCCGGAGAATTCCTTCATCAGGTCGGTCCACTCGCGCGTCCCGTCCTCGATCTCGTCGAGCTTTCCTTCGAGATCGGCGGTGTAGCCCTCGTCGATGATGTCGCCGAAGGACTGCTTCAGCAGCTTCACGACGAGCGCGCCGAGGTGGGTCGGGTGGAACTTGCCGTCATGCTTGTACGTGTAATCGCGGGCCTGGATCGTCGTGAGAATCGATCCGTACGTCGATGGACGGCCGATGCCGTTCTCTTCGAGCGCCTTGACGAGCGTCGCTTCCGTGTAGCGCGGCGGCGGCTGGGTGAAGTTCTGTTTCGTCTCCAATTCGACGAGGTCGAGAACGTCGCCCTCGTTCAGCGGCGGAAGCGCCTTGTCGTTCTTCTTCTCGTTCTCTTTGGCAGGATCCTCATCGTCGTCCTCACCGGGCGCATCCTGGAAGATCGCCAGGAAGCCGGGGAACTTCAGGACCTCGCCGGAGGCGCGGAGCGTGAGGTTGCCGACCTTGATGTCGGCATCGGTCACATCGAAGAGCGCGGGCTTCATCTGCGAACCGACGAAGCGGTCCCAGATCATCTTGTAGAGGTTGTACTCCTCGCGGGTGAGGAAGTCTTTGACCTTCTCCGGGTCGAGCTCCATCGACGTCGGGCGGATGGCCTCGTGCGCGTCCTGCGCCTGTGCAGCTTTTTTGACACGATAAACGTTCGGCTTTTCGGGAAGGATATCGTCGCCATATTTCGCGGCGATATACTGTCGCACTTCCACGAGCGCGTCGTCGCTGATGCGCACCGAGTCGGTACGCATGTAGGTGATGAGACCGACGAAGCCGAAACTGCCGAGCTCTTTACCTTCGTAGAGCTTCTGCGCCATCTGCATCGTCCGCTTCACCGGCCACTTGAAGCGGTTGTAGGCGGTGCGCTGGAGCGTCGAGGTGATGAACGGAGGGGCGGCGGACTGCTTCTTTTCCTTCCGCGCGACTTCGCTCGACGACGTACTTGCCGGTCTTGAGAGCAGCCTCGATCTTGCGCGCCAGCTCCTCGTTCGGAACCTCGGCCTTCTTGTCGTCGATCTTCGTCAGCTTCGCCACGAACGGCGGCGGGTTGTCGGCCGAGAGCCGCGCGGCGAACGACCAGTACTCGACCGGAAGGAACGCTTTGATCGCCTCCTCGCGGTCGACGATCATCTTCATCGCCACCGACTGCACGCGTCCGGCGGAAAGGCCGCGGCGCACTTTGTCCCAGAGCAGCGGGAGAGATCTTGTAGCCGACGAGGCGGTCGAGCACGCGGCGCGCCTGCTGGGCGTTCACCTTGTTCATGTCGATCTCGCCGGGCGTTTCGATCGCCTTGCGGACCGCGTTCTTCGTGATCTCGTGGAAGAGGATGCGGCGGATCTTCTTCGTATCGCCGCCGATGAGCTTCATCACGTGCCAGCCGATCGCTTCTCCTTCGCGATCAGGGTCGGAGGCGATGTAGATGAGGTCGGCGTTCTTCGCGGCCGCCTTCAGCTCGCTGACGACTTTCTCTTTCCCTTCCAGAATCTCGTACTTCGGCTCGAACGTGTCCTCGTCCACGCCGAGCTCGCTCTTGGGAAGATCGCGTACGTGTCCGACCGAGGCCTTGACCACGTAATCCTTCCCGATGAACTTGTTGATGGTCTTCGCTTTCGCGGGAGACTCGACGATGACGAGATTCTTTGCCATAGCGGAACGCCCAAAGCGACTCGGGAAGGTCCGTTATTCCGCGACCCCGCTCGCCTCCGGAGGAGGCAGGACGATATCAGAGGGTGGAAACGGGGGCAAAACGGCTACCGGGTGTGGAGTTCGCTTGCCTCGACTCGGGTGACAGATGACGGTAGACGGGGCTCGTGAGCGACGCGGGCACGCGCTCGCTCACGAGCCCTGTCTACCGTATCCCGTCACCCGCTCGGGCGGAACGGGGTAGGGCCGTGTCTACGGTTCCTCTTCCTCGTCTTCGCCGCCGGCGCTCTTGTACTTCTTGGTCTTGTTGTAGAGCGTCTTGTAGGAGATGCCGAGGATCTCGGCGGTCTTGCGGCGGTCGCCGTCGGTCATGTTGAGCGTCTCTTCGATGACGATGCGCTCGACCTCTTCCATCGGCTGGCCGAGGGGAATCGTGCACGGCGATTGCCGTGCGGCGCTTGCGGCGGCCGCCGAGGAGCTTGTCCGGCAGGCACTCGACGCGTCAGCGTATCGGTGCGCGCCATGATGAAGGCGCGGTTGATGACGTTGCGCAGCTCGCGCACGTTGCCCGGCCACTCGTAAGCCTGCAGCGCCTCGATGAAGTCGGCGTCGATCTTCTCGACCTTCTTCTCCTCGGTCTCGTTCAGCTTCTGGAGGAAGAAGTGCGAGAAGAGCGGGATGTCCTCGAGGCGCTCGCGCAGCGGCGGCACTTCGATCGGGAAGACGTTGAGGCGGTAGTAGAGATCCTCGCGCATCTTGCCGTCGGCGATCGCTTTCTGCGGATCGCGGTTCGACGCGGCGATGATGCGCGCGTCGATGTTGATCTCGTCGTTGCCGCCGACGCGGCGGAACTTGCCTTCCTCGAGCACGCGCAGGAGCTTGACCTGCAGCTCGATCGGCATCTCCGTGATCTCGTCGAGGAAGACCGTGCCGCCCTTGGCCAGCTCGAAGTAGCCTTCGCGACGCTTGATGGCGTTCGTGAACGCGCCCTTCTCGTGGCCGAAGATCTCGGACTCGATGAGCGTCGGCGAGATCGCGCCGCAGTTGAAGGCGATGAACGGCTTCGTCGCGGCGGCGCGAAAGAGAGTGGATCGTGTTGGCGACGACTTCTTTGCCCGAGCCCGACTCGCCGACGATGAAGACGTTGGCGTCGGTGTTGGCGACCATCTCGATCTCTTCGAAGAGCCTCTGCATGCGCGGCGACTTGCCGACGAGATGGCCGAGGGCGCCCATCTTCTGGAGCTGACGACGAAGCTCGAGGATCTCCTGCTTCATCATCTGCTTGTCTTCGACGGTCTTGAGAATGACCTGAAGGCGCGGCAGATCGACCGGTTTGGTGACGTAGTCCTCGGCGCCAACCTTGAGCGCCTTGACCGCGGAATCGACCGTCGCGTGACCGGTCAGGATGATGACGGAAACGTCAGGATAGTTTTCCTTCACCCGGTGAAGGAGGTCGAGCCCGGAGCCGTCGGGCAGTTTGAGATCGACGATGGCGACGTCGGGAACGAGCTTGCTGATCGCGTTCCATCCGGCTTTCACCGTGTCGGCGACTTCGGGCTCGTAGCCCCACTCTTCGACCACGTCGGCCATACCGGCACTGGTGGCCCGATCATCATCAACAATCAGGACTCTTCTCATCGCGCTCCCAGAGGAAAGGACAACCGAACGGTCACGTTATCACGATCGCGATCCTCCGCGGCGTCGAGCTCCCCGCCATACGTTTCGGCGATGAGCCTCGCGGTGGCGAGGGAAAGATCGGGATTCCCATCGGGGTCCGTGTAATAGAACTTGAAGACTTTCGTGAGCTCGAGCTCGTCCGCGAGCGGGCGTCCGACGACCGTGAGGACGTAGTCGCTGCCGTCGATCGACGCTTGTGCGCTGCGCCCGGAATCGGGGAAGAGCTTGGCCGCACCCTCGAAGAACAGCCTGCAGCCTTGGCGGATTCTCGACTCATGCGCCTGGAGGAGCGCCGGATCACCGGGCCCGAGCTCGAATCCGTGCGCGGCGGCTTCCTCCGCACAGATCGCGGCGATGTCGAGAGTGGTGGGCGGTTCGTCATTTCGCGGCGGGGTCGAGAGGAGGAAGAACGCGTCGAAGATGCGTCCCATGCGCCGCAGTTCCGTCTCGATGGCGTGCGCGTACTCCGACGACTTCTCGTCGTCTTCGCCCACGACTTTGCGCAGGCGCATGCGCAGCAGCTCCAGATTGAGCACCGCCACGTTGAGCGGTGTCTTCAGATCGTGTGCGGTGTCAGCGCTCCTCTGGAAGTTCGCGCGCGCGAAGTTCTCGAGCCAGGGTTCCATGGGACCGACGAGCTTATTGCAAACCTGAGGCCGGTGCGGGAGTCGCAGAGCTTCTGTGTAGCGACGGCCGCCTCGGCCGTCGGGCTCTCGCGCAGAAACTGCCGACGGCCGAGGGCGGCCGTCGCTACACAGAAGCGATTAATGCTCGCGATGGACGCTGATCAGCGCGATCGATTCTTCGAGCCGCGCTTCGACGATCGCGAATTCAGGATCATCCGACGAGAGATAGAGCAGTTCCTTCTCCGCGGCGATGCGCTCCTGTTCGGCCTGGGCGCGATCGACCTCGGCGGGCAGGATGCCGCGCTCGGCGAGGACGATGACGCGGTCCGGCAGCACTTCGGCGAAGCCCCACGAGATCACGAGACGCGTGACGGTATTGCCGGCGCGGTAGCGAAGCTGGCCGATGCGCAGCGACGCCAGGAGCGGCGTGTGGCCGGGCAGGACTCCAATCTCGCCGTCCAGCGCGGGAAGAATGACTTCGTCGACCTCGAACGTCGACGATCTTTCGCTCGCGCGTCACGACGATGAGATTGATCTTCGTTGGGAGATCGGCCATGTCGGTTTCCTTACGCCGCCTCGCGCTTCATCTGCTCGTACTTCTCGAGCACCTGTTCGATCGTGCCCTGGAGCAGGAAGGCCTGCTCGGGGATGTCGTCATGCTTGCCTTCGACGATCTCGCGGAAGCCGCGGATGGTGTCGGCGATCTTCACGTACTGTCCCTTGATGCCGGTGAACTGCTCGGCCACGTGGAACGGCTGCGAGAGGAAGCGCTGGATCTTGCGGGCGCGGGAGACGATGACCTTGTCTTCTTCCGAGAGCTCGTCGATGCCGAGAATGGCGATGATGTCCTGGAGGTCTTTGTACTTCTGCAGGACCGCCTGGACGGCGCGCGCGGTGTTGTAGTGCTCATCGCCGAGGATGCGCGGGTCGAGAATCTTCGAGGTCGAAGAGAGCGGATCGACGGCGGGATAGATGCCGAGCTCCGCGATCTGACGCGAGAGAACCGTCGTCGCGTCGAGGTGAGCGAACGCGGTGGCCGGCGCGGGGTCGGTGAGATCGTCGGCGGGAACGTAGATCGCCTGAACCGACGTGATCGAGCCTTTCTTCGTGGAGGTGATGCGCTCCTGCAACTCGCCCATTTCCGTTGCCAGGTTCGGCTGGTAGCCGACGGCGCTCGGCATGCGGCCCAGCAGCGCCGACACCTCGGATCCTGCCTGCGTGAAGCGGAAGATGTTGTCGATGAAGAGCAGCACGTCCTGCCCTTCCTGATCGCGGAAGTATTCGGCGACGGTGAGACCGGTGAGGCCGACGCGCAGGCGCGCTCCCGGCGGCTCGGTCATCTGGCCGTAGATGAGCGCGGCCTTCGACTTCGAAGGATCGCCGGGCGTGATGACGCCGGTCTCTTCGAATTCGAGATAGAGATCGTTTCCTTCGCGCGTGCGCTCGCCGACGCCGGCGAACACGGAGAAGCCGCCGTGCTGCTTGGCGACGTTGGTGATGAGCTCGAGAATCAGAACGGTCTTGCCGACGCCGGCGCCGCCGAACAGGCCGGTCTTGCCGCCCTTGGTGTAGGGCTCGAGGAGGTCGATGACCTTGATGCCGGTCTCGAACATCTCGACGTTCGGTCGACTGTTCGTCGAACGGCGGAGCTTCACGATGGATCGACCAGCGATGTTCGGAAGTTGACCGGGCCGCGCTCGTCGACCGGCTCGCCGAGAACGTTCATGATGCGGCCGAGAGTCTCGCGGCCGACCGGAACCTTGATCGGTGCGCCGGTGTCGATCGCCTTCATGCCGCGCACCATGCCGTCGGTCGGCTTCATGGCGATGCAGCGGACCTGGTTCTCGCCGATGTGATTCGCGACTTCGGCGACGACGTCGATGGGCACCTTTCCGAGCTCGCCGTTGTCGACGATCCGGATGGCGTTGTAGATCGCCGGAAGATGTCCTTCTTCGAACTCGATGTCGACGGCCGGGCCGATGATCTGGACGACGCGACCGATTTGCTGATTCGTTGTTTCTGCCATGTCTTTCTCCGAACTGTTGCCGGTGATCGGTTGTCCGTTGTCCGGGCGTCGCTAACGCGACTTCACGGACAACCGACAACTGAGAACCGTCAACTCATTTGTCATCCCGCGGCCGCCGCGCCGCTCACGATCTCGATGATCTCCTTCGTGATTGCGGCCTGGCGAATGCGGTTATAGGTCAGGGTGAGGTGATCGATCATCTCGCTGGCATTCTTCGTCGCGGCTTCCATGGCCGTCATGCGCGCGCCTTGTTCGGCGGCGGCGGATTCGAGAAGCACGCGATAGAGCTGGAACTCGATGTGTTTCGGCAGAAGATCGCCGAGGATCTGCTCCGGGCCCGGCTCGTAGAGATACTCGATGGCCGGCTCCGGCGTGTCCGCCCAGGAACGGTCGAGCGGGAGAAGCCTCTCGAGCGTCACGCGCTGCGCGATGATCGATTTGAATTCGTTGTAGAGCACGTAGACCGCGTCGAATTCGCCGGAGATGAAATCGGCGCTCAACGCCTGCGCGATCTCACGCGCGGTCTCGAGCGAAAGCGCCTGATAGACGTGCGTCGCCTGGCGCTTGATCGGGAACGGACGGCGCTTGAAGAAGTCGAACGCTTTGCGGCCGATCGGCAGCAGATGCACATCCTGCCAGCCTTTTTCGGCAATCGCGTTCTGCGCCGCGCGAAGGACGTTGGTGTTGAACGCGCCGCACAATCCGCGGTCGGCGGTGACGACGAGCAACAGAACTTTGTTCTCCTGCTCGCGCTCCTGCAGCAGCGGATGTTTGGAGATGTCGACGCGCGAGGCGACGGACGCGAGCACCTGCCGCAGCGCCGCCGCATACGGGCGCGCGGCCATCATCCGCTCCTGCGCGCGGCGTAGTTTCGCGGCGGCCACCATCTTCATGGCCTTGGTGATCTGCTGCGTGTTCTTGACGCTGCGGATCCGGCGTCGGATATCGATCGTGCTTGGCATGGTTAGCTCGCAGCTCGCAGCTCGCAGCTCGCAGCGCAACCCAACTCCTGAGAGCTGAGAGCTGAGAGCTGAGAGCTCTTAAGCGGCCAATACATTCGCGTTGTCTTTCACGTACTGCTCTTTGAAATCGGTGATCGCTTTGCGGATTGCGGCATCGAGCTCGGCGTCGAACTTCGGCGAGGTCTCGAGGCGATTGACCAGCTCCGCGTGCTCGTCGCTGAGGTACTGATGAAGCGCGGCTTCGAACGGTCGCACTGCTTCGACGGCGAGGTTGTCGAGGAGTCCCTTGGTGCCGGCGAAGATCGATGCGGTCTGAAGTCCGACGCGCATCGGGCTGTACTGCCCCTGCTTCAGGATCTCGACGAGGCGCTTGCCGCGATTGAGCTGCGCCTGCGTCGTCTTGTCGAGATCGGAACCGAACTGCGCGAAAGCCGCGAGCTCGCGATACTGCGCGAGATCGAGACGGAGCGTGCCGGACACGGAGCGCATCGAGCGCACCTGCGCCGATCCGCCGACGCGCGAGACCGAGATGCCGACGTTGATCGCGGGACGAACGCCGGAGTGGAAGAGGTCCGTCTCCAGGAAGATCTGGCCGTCGGTGATGGAGATGACGTTCGTCGGGATGTACGCCGAAACGTCGCCGGCCTGCGTCTCGATGATCGGCAGCGCCGTCAGCGAGCCGCCGCCCTTCGCATCGGACAGCTTCGAGGCGCGCTCCAGAAGGCGCGAGTGAAGATAGAAGACGTCGCCGGGATACGCTTCGCGGCCGGGCGGGCGGCGGAGCAGCAGCGAGATCTCGCGGTACGACGGCCGCGTGCTTGGAGAGATCGTCGTAGATGACCAGCGCGTGCTTGCCCGTTGTAGAGGAAGTACTCGCCCATCGCGCAGCCGGCATACGGCGCGAGGTACTGCAGCGGCGCCGGCTTCGGAGGCCGAGGCGTTGACGACGATGGTGTAGTCCATCGCGCCGTACTCTTCGAGCGTCTTCACGACCTGCGCGACCGTCGACTTCTTCTGGCCGATGGCGACGTAGACGCAGATGAACGTCTTTGCCCTTCTGGTTGATGATCGTGTCGATGGCCACGGCGGTCTTGCCGGTCTGGCGGTCGCCGATGATCAGCTCGCGCTGGCCGCGGCCGATCGGAATCATCGCGTCGATGGCCTTGAGGCCGGTCTGCAGCGGCTCCTTGACGGGCTTGCGGTCGATGACGCCGGGCGCCAGGCGCTCGATCGGGTAGAACTCGGTGGTGTTGACCGGACCCTTGCCGTCGATCGGCGACGCCGAGCGCGTTGACGACGCGGCCGACCATGGCCTGACCGACCGGCACCGACATGATGCGTCCGGTGCGCTTGCACTGATCGCCTTCTTTGAGCTCGTAGTAATCGCCGAGAAGCACGACGCCGACGTTGTCTTCTTCGAGATTGAGCGCCAGGCCCGCGACGTTGTGCGGGAACTGAACGAGCTCGCCGGCCATGACGCGCTCGAGACCGTAGACGCGGGCGATGCCGTCGCCGATGGAGGTGATGGTGCCGACTTCCGTGACGTCGACGCCGCGTCCGATTCCCGTCAATTGCTGACGGATAATCTCTGTGATTTCTTCAGCTCTCAAATCGACAGCCATATGTTCTCCGAAATAGGTCTCATCAATCGCTGCGTGAAAATGTGTTACGTAAAATGCATCACGTCAACGATTCTCTAAATTTGTTGATCTTGCCGGCGACCGAGGCGTCCCAGATCTCGCTTCCGATCTTCACGACGAAGCCGCCGAGAAGCTTCGGATCGGTGCGAATGTCGAGCTCCACCTTCTTGCCCACCCGCTTCGAAAGCGTGTCGGCGAGCTAGTCTGAATCTCGTTCGCGTCGAGCGCCTTCGCGCTGCGCACTTCGGCCACGGCGACGCCCAACGCCGCGTTGACGTAGGTCGCGAGCGGCCTCGAGGATCGCGTCGATGTCGTTGATGCGATGGTTGCGGACGAGGACCTCGAGCACCTTCGTTGCGAGCTCGCCGGCTTTCATCCGCCGCGCGATCTGTATCGGTGATCTTGAGCTTCGTCGCTTCGTCGATGGCCGGGTTGGCGTAGAGCTCGCGCAACTCGTTCGAGCCGCGAAGCGCCGCGGCGAAGCGACATCAGCTCGCCGCGCAATTCACTGGCCTTGGCCGGCGAGCCGGCTGCCTCGACGAAGGCGCGGGCGTATGGACGAGCAAAGCGACGGATCATGAGCGCACCTCGCCCACTTCGCGCAGGCTTTCCTGGAACAGATTCTTCTGATCCTGATCGGTCATCTTCTCGCGCAGAATTTGCTCCGCGCGTTCCGCGGCCAGCTCGCCCGCGAATTCGGTCAGCTCGACACGGGCATGCTTGAGGCGGTTGTCGACTTCGTTCCGCGCGGCCTGGAGGATCTTCTGCGATTCGGCTTCGGCCGCGGCGATGAGCTCTTTCTTCTGGCGCTCGCCTTCGGCCTGCGCGCGCTCGTGAATCGCGCGGACTTCGACTTCGATTGCCGCGAGGCGAGCCTGGATCTGACCGGCCATCTGGTCGGACTTCTCGCGGCGCTCGCGCGCTTCATCCGCGGCGCGTCGAATGGCCGCGCTACGCTCGGCGAATGCGGTCTTCACCGGTCCGCCGACGAAGTAGACGAGGGCGCCGATGAACAGGATCATGTTCGCCAGCTTGAGGATCCAGGCTGGGATTCCGAAGTACTTCTTCTCGGCGTGCTCTTCGCCATGCTCTTCGGCGGCAGCGTGCGCAGCCTCGCCGGCCTGTGCGTGCTCTTCCGCCGCCGCAGCATGCGTGGCGGTCGTTGCGGGATGTTCGGCCGCAGTCGTCTCCGTCGTTGCCGTCTGCGCGACGAGCGCGGGTGACGCGACGAGCAGAAGGATCAGAAGCAGCCGGCGCATCAGACGGCCCTCCCGAGAATTCGCTCCGCGGCGAGACGTGCAAGCGCGTCCGACTCGGTCACGATCTTCTCGCGTGCGACGGCGACGTCGCGTCCGAGTTTTTCGTCCGCCTCGCCGATGATCCCGCGAGCCTCTCCGTTCGTCCGCTCGACAACCTGCTGGCGATAGGTGCCAGCTTCGCCACGAAACCGATCGCGGAGCTGCGACGCTTCGCGTTTCGCAGCATGGAGCTGCGCCTCGGTCTGCGCGGTTGCTTCGTTGAAGCGCGCCAGAGCGTCCTCGTACAACTTCTCGGCCGTCCGAGTCTCTCCCTCACGCGCTTCCAGAAGCTGATTGACCGGCTTCAGGAAATACCGGCGCACGACCAGGTAATTCAGGATGAAGATCACCATGATCGCGAGCAGAGAGAGATCGGGCGCTAGTTTGATTTGCATAGTTTTCAGTGGAAATCAGTGCACCGGGAACGCGTGGCAAGGAGGGCTCCAGGAGCGCACACGTAGCCCAAAGCCCGCGCTATATAGCATAAGGGAAAGAAGCTTGTCATCCCGTTCGTTGTGACCCGCCGGTGCCTGACGACAACTACCGCGACATCCTCGACCGCGCCGACGCGCATTTCGCTTCGGTCATGAAGACGCAGGGCCAGAATCTGCAGTGCGGAGCCGGCTGTTCACTCTGCTGCTACGGCCTGTTCGAGATCGGTTCGGGAGATGTCCCCGTGATCGCCGAGGGTCTCGAGTTGATGCCGGCGGCGCGAAGGAAGAAGGTCATCCGGCGCGCTCTCGAGATCGTCGAGTCGAGCGATCACCCGAATCTTCGCGAATGCTCGCCCGAGGAAAAGGAGGCGTTCTTCGATCGCACGCAGGCGACGGCCTGTCCCAATCTCGACGACGCCGGCCTCTGCATGATGTACGAGCACCGTCCGCTGGTCTGCCGCACGTTTGGCCTGCCGCTGCGCGAGGGTCGGAAGTACTCGGCGACGTCTGCGAGTTGAACTTCACCGAAGTCAACGGCGCCGGAGCGGATGCGCGCCGCCTGGGATCTCCGCTGGGAAGATATCCTCGGCGCCGAGGACGAGTTCACGATCCCAGAAGTGATCGTGATGGTCGCGAGAATGAGAAAGTGGATTTGAAGCAGCTGCTGGTTACTGGTTGCTAGTTTTCTGTGGTGCCTCGTCAAGTCGCAACACCACAGATAACGAGCAACCAGGAACAGCCTTACTACGCTTTCTGCGCGATGTTCGTGACGTTGCCGCTCTTCCGGTCGCCCATCACGCAGTTGCCCTGAAACACCGCGCCCTCTTCGATGATGAGTGCAGGCGTGTCGATGTCACTGAAGACCTTGCCATTGCGGTGGATCTCGACGCGCTGGTCGGCGATGATCTTGCCGACGATCGTGCCGCTGATGGCGATGCGGCCGACGTGAACGTCGCCTTCGATGTGCGCGCTCTCGCCGACGATCAGTTCATTCTTCGAATGAATCTTTCCGTTGAACTTGCCGTCGATGCGCATCGTGTCTTCGAACTCGAGCTCCCCTTTGAACGAGGACCCGCGATCGAGAAAGCCGTTCAGTTCACCGCTTTTGGATTTCATTGCTTGTTCTCCTGAGCCTTCGAGTCGTCCAGTCGCCGAGTCGCCGAGGAATCCTTGAAGACTCGTCGACTCGGAGACTCGACGACTATCTCCGTCGTCCCATGATCTCGTCGACGAGGCGGATCAATTCGTCTTCGCTGGCGAAGCGGACGTGAATCACGCCACCGCGGCGCTTGCGATCGATCTCGACTTTGCTACGCAAAGTTCTCGTTAGTTTGTCTTCCGCGTCCCGCGTGAAGATGTCTTTCTCTTTCTTCCGGAACCTCGGCCTTCGGCGAGCTCTCCGCGGCGAGCATTTCCGTCTGGCGGACATTCAGATTGCGCTTCACGACGCGCTCGGCGAGCTGCTCCTGCTTCTTCGTCGACTCGACGGCAAGGATCGCACGCGCGTGTCCCATCGAGAGCTGTCCCGCGGCGAGCAGTTTCTTCACGCCATCGGGCAGCCGGATCAGCCGCAGGAAGTTCGCGACCGTCGAGCGCTCTTTCCCCACGCGTTTCGAGATCTCTTCCTGCGTGAGACCGAACTCCTCGTGCAGCTGGTGGTAGGCGTAACGCCTCTTCGATCGGGTTCAGGTCCTCGCGCTGGATGTTCTCGATCAGCGCGACCTGGAGGACATCGCTGTCCGCCATCGTCTCTTTGATGACGACAGGGACGGTGTCGAGGCCCGCCTTCTGCGCGGCGCGGAAGCGGCGCTCGCCGGCGATGAGGCGATACTTATTGTCAGCAGTGCGCGTGACGACCAGCGGCTGGACGATCCCGTGCTCGCGGACGCTGCGCGCGAGCTCTTCGATCGACGCCTCGTTGAAGGTCTTGCGCGGCTGGTAAGGATTGGGCGAGATCTGCGCGATCGGGACGTGCGCAAGCCCGTCGCCGCGCGGCGCGGGTGGCGCTGGCGGCGCGGCTTCCTGCGGCCGCGACGGAATGAGAGCTCCGAGACCTCTGCCGAGCGCTTTCTTCTGCGTGCTCATGTCAGGACGTTCTCCGCGCGCTGAATGAACTCCTTGGCGAGATTGATGTACGCCTCGCTTCCGCGCGAGCGAATGTCGTAAAGGATAATCGGTTTGCCGAACGAAGGGGCTTCGCCGAGGCGGACATTGCGGGGAACGACGGTGTTGTAGACCTTCTCCCCGAAGTGACTCCGCACTTCCTCGGCGACTTGCCGCGCCAGGTTCATCCGCTCGTCGTACATCGTCAGCGCGATTCCCTCGATCTCGAGCGACGGGTTGAGCAGGTCGCGGACGCGATCGATCGTGTTGACGAGCTGCGCCACGCCCTCGATCGCGAAGTACTCGCACTGCATGGGCACGAGCACCGAGTTCGCCGCGGTCAGGCCGTTGATCGTGAGCAAGCCCAGCGACGGAGGCGAATCGATGAGGACGTAGTCGTATTCTGTGGCGATGTCCTGCAGCGCGCGGCGGAGGTGAAACTCGCGGCCGATGGCGTCGGAGAGCTCTAGTTCGGCGGCAACGAGATCGACCGACGACGGCGCGATGTGAAAGTTCGGCAGCTCCGTCGGACGGATGACCTCGCGGATGTTCATCCCATCGGTGAGAACGGGATACATCGACTTCTCCTCGTGTTTCGGGAACCCGAGACCGGAGGTCGCGTTCGCCTGAGGGTCGAGGTCGATGAGAAGGACGTTCCGCTCGCAGGCCGCCAAAGAGGCGCCGAGATTGATGGCGGTCGTCGTTTTACCGACGCCACCCTTCTGATTGGCGAGCGATACGATCTTACTCATGTCGTGTGTTCCACGTGGAACGTCAATAGCGCGAGGTAGTTGGATTTGCCGCGCGGCAATGAAATCGGCTCTTCGCGCGTGAATCCTTCGAGCTCGGGAGTTTCGGGTGACCCCTGGAACAGCGCGATGCGCGCGCCGTCTTCAAGGTGTTCCTTCAGCGACGGCACCCACTCCTCGGGGTTCCCGACGGCGCGTGAAACGACGAGCGAGAAGCGGAGATCGGCGGGCAGCCGGGGCAGAAGGCGCGACAATCTATCACCGTAAACCTGCGAGTTCAATCCGCACTCCCGCACCGCATGCTTGAGAAATGCCCATTTCTTCTGGTCCGCCTCCACCAGATGAAAGCGCGCACCCCACTGATTCGCGTCCGCTACGATCGCCATCGGAATCGCCGGGAGTCCACCGCCGGAGCCAAAGTCGAGCACTTCTCCCCTCGGTTTCAGGATCTCCGCCGCCACCACCGCTTCCGCGATGTGCTCGTCGAGATGCTCCCGCGCTTCCGGTCCGATCAGGTTGACCTTGGCGGTCCACTTCAGAAGCTCGCGCTTATAGAGATCGAGAGACTCAGACAAGCGCTCGCTCATCGCGCTCCCCGCTGAAGCGACGAGTACCACGCCGAAGATGCATCCTCACGATCGCCATCGCCGCGGGCGTGACGCCCGGAATCCGCGAAGCCTGTCCAAGGGACACCGGCTGCACGCGCGTCAGCTTCTCCACCATCTCGCGGGAAAGACCGGGCAACGCGTACGACATCTCGCGCGGGATCCCGAGGTCTTCGTCCTCGTGCATCTTCGCCGCCTCGCGCTGCTGGCGCTCGATGTAGCCCGAGTAGCGCAACTGGCTGACAACCCCTTCCCGCTCCTCCTCGCCCAGCATGTGGAACGCTTCGCTGAGATCGGGATGCGGTCCTGCGGCGCCTTCAAGAAGTCGGTCGATGTCAACGCTCGGCCGCTCGAGCAGCTTCGCGAACGTTGTCTGCGTCGTGAGCTCGACTCCGCACTCCCGCAGCCAATGAACCGTTTCCCTGTCAGGGCGCAGCTCGACTCGCGCAACGCCGGTCGCCCGATGCATCCGTGCGACGCGCGATTCGATGCGCCGCCGGCGTTCGTCGTCGAGGACGCCGAGGCGCTCGGCGATCGGAGAAAGCCGTTCGTAGACGGAATCGCATCCGAGGAGAAGACGATGTTCAGCGCGCGAGGTGAACATCCGATACGGTTCCTCGGTGCCGTGCGTAACGAGATCGTCGATCATCACAGCGGTGTAGGCCTGATCGCGCGAGAGAATCAGCGGTTCGGCGTCGCGAACGAACTGCAGCGCGTTGATGCCGGCGAGGAGTCCCTGAGCAGCGGCTTCCTCGTAGCCCGACGTGCCGTTGATCTGACCCGCGAGATAGAGCCCGTCGACGCCACGCACTTTCAGCGTCGGTTCGAGTTGCTCCGGATTCACGAAGTCGTACTCGACGGCGTATCCGTAGCGCGCGATCTTCGCGTTCTCGAAACCAGCCAGAGAACGGACCACGCCGTCCTGGACGTCCGGCGGAAGGGACGTCGAAATGCCGTTCATGTACAGCCACGGATGCTTCAGCCCCTCGGGCTCGACGAAAACCTGGTGGCGTTCCTTCTCCGCGAAACGCACCACCTTGTCTTCGATCGAAGGGCAATAGCGCGGACCGGCGGCGTGGATCTGACCCGAGTACATCGGCGCGCGATGGAGATTGGCGCGGATGAGATCGTGCGCGAAACCGCCCGTGTAGGTCAGCCAGCAAAGGATCTGCGGCTGCTCGATCCGATCGGTGAGGATTGAAAACGGACGCGGATGCTCGTCGCCCGGCGCAGGCTCGAGGCGGGAAAAGTCGACCGTGGTCTTGTCGATGCGCGGCGGCGTGCCGGTCTTGAGGCGTCCGAGCTGAAGCCCCGCAGCGCGGAGCGAGTCGGAGATCGTATCGGCCGAAGCTTCGCCGAAGCGGCCGCCGGCCGTCTTCACCTCACCGGAGTGCATGAGCGCGCGGAGAAACGTGCCGGTGGTCATGACCACAGCGCGCGACTCGAGCCGCCGGCCGTCCTGCAGCACGACCCCGCGAATCGTCTGCCCTTCCTGAATCAGCGACGCAACCGAACCTTCGAGGATGGTGAGATTGGGCTCCGCATCGAGGATCGATTGCACGGCGCTGGCGTAGAGATCGCGATCGCACTGCGCGCGAGGACCCTGAACCGCGGGACCTTTCGAGCGATTGAGGATCTTGAACTGGATCCCGGCGCGGTCCGTGGCCTCCCCCATCAAACCGGCGAGCGCGTCGATCTCTTTGACGAGGTTTCCTTTGGCCAGGCCGCCGATCGCCGGGTTGCAGGACATCCGGCCGATCGCGGCGCGCTCCATCGTGACCATCGCCACGCGAACACCGCCGCGCGCGGCGACACGGGCCGCTTCAGCGCCGGCGTGGCCGCCGCCGATCACGATGATGTCGTAGTCGACCGTCTGCATGTTCCACGTGGAACGTCACTTGCCGATACAAAACTTTCCGAAGATCTGCGCGAAGACGTCATTGCGCGTGATCGCACCGGTCAGGACGCCGAGGGAGTTGGCGCCGCTGTAGAGGTCGACGAGCACGATCTGCTCGTCGAGTCCGCTTTCGAGGGAATGTCGAGCAGACTGGAGACTGGCGGCGCAGTCGGCCACCGCTTGCTGCTGTCGTTCATTCACGAGAGCGCCTTCCGGCGCGACGAATCGCTCGCGCACGAGCTCGTCGAGTCGCGTCAGCAGCTCATCGATTCCTTGATCGGTCATGGCGCTGATGGCGAAGGCGCTATCCGGCGCGGAAGCAAGGTCCACCTTCGTATAGACCACGAGTGGATTCTCCAGACTCGATAGCTCACGCCGATCTTCGTCGCTCAGACCGTCGCTGGCGTCGATCAGGTAGAGAACGATCTCTGCTTCGCGCGCGGCCGCACGCGCGCGCGCGACGCCGATTCCTTCCACCACATCCTCGCTCTCCCGAAGTCCCGCTGTATCGGCGAGCGTCACCGGCAAGCCGCCGATCTCGATCGTCTCCCGCACGATGTCGCGCGTCGTTCCCGGGATCGGCGTCACGATCGCTCGATCGCTTCCCACCAGCCGGTTGAGCAACGTCGACTTTCCGGCGTTCGGCCGGCCGAGGATTACCGCATTCAAACCGGTGGTCGTCGCGTGGCCGCGGCGATAGGTATCGGCCATCGCCTCTACGTCGCGAAGCGCTTTGTCGATTTGAGACGACGACTCCTTGCGCGTGATGAACTCGTAGCCCTCTTCTGAAAAGTCGAGTGCCGCTTCGAGACGCGAGATCACGTCGAGCAGCGTCGAACGGATCGCTGACGCCTTCCGGCTTAACGCACCCTCGAGATTCGAGAGCGACAGCTTCGCCTGCAACGCCGTTCGCGAATTGATCAGGTCAGCGATCGACTCCGCCTGCACGAGATCGAGCTTCCCGTTCAGCACCGCCCGCTCCGTGAACTCTCCCGGCTCGGCCATCCGCGCTCCGAGCGCAACGCAGGCGGCGATCACCCGCTCGACGATGAGTGGATTGCCATGCAGCGTCAGCTCGACGAGATCGTTCCCAGTGAACGAGTGCGGAGCTTCGTAGCGAACGACAACGCAATCGTCCAGGCGCTCCGCATTGGTTGTCGGTTGTCGGTTATCGGTTGTCTGCGCGTCTTCGCCTTGCGGCCCAGACAACTGACAACTGACAACTGACAACTGCGGCGCTACGAACAGCGGCACGTGTGTGGCCTTCCGGATCGCCGGAAGTCCCGATCGCAGGAGTGCCGCAAGAACGGCTCCGCTCGCCGGTCCATCGATGCGCACGATCGCGAGTGCGCTGCGACCCAAGGAGGTCGCAGGCGCGACGATCGTGTCGCCCGTGCTCACGACTCCGGCGCCGGCTGCGCCTCGGCAGCCGCGGGCTCCTGTCCCACCGGCCGAAGCACGATGGCGACTCGCTTGTAGAACCCTTCGCCGCGCGACTCTGTCGTCACTTCCGCATCCTCGCGAAGCGCCATGTGCACGATGCGACGCTCGATCGGGCTCATCGCCGGAAGCAACTCCTCGCGCCCGCCGCTACGAACCCGCTCCGCCACTTCCTGCGCGCGCTTCTGGAGATCGCTGGTGCGCCGTTCCTTGAACTCTTCGCAATCGAGCTCGATCTCTTTCTCGACCTTGCGTCCAACCAGCGCTTTGTTCGCCAGCACCTGGATCGCGTCGAGCAGCTCGCCGTGTCGATCCGTCAGGAGACCGCTGTCCACGCCGTAAAGGCGGATGAGGATCCGCTCGTCGTTCTCTTCGGTCCGCAGCACGAGGTCGAGCTTCGCCAGGACGATCGTGTCTTCGCACCATTCGCGTACGAGCTTCGCGCCTTCCGACTCCGGACCTTGCTCCGGGATGTCCCCGAGGAACGTCTCGAAGTCGCCGGTCCGCAGCTCGCGACCGCCACGTCCGCGGCCACCGCCTCTTCCCCCGCCACGTCCTTCGCGCGGCGCAGAACCGCCACCCGCGCCGCGACCGCGACCTCCGCGGCCGCCTCGCTCACGGCCCGGACCGCAATCGGCGCGTGGAGCGCGCGTCTCACGCGGCTCGCGCGGCGCTTCGATGCGATTGCCGTCTCGTTCGATCGGCGGCGGCGGCGCGACGACGGCCGGTGCCGGCGCCTCGCGATTCACGTCCGCCTCGATCACGATCCGCTTGACGCCCCCGAGGAAGCCGCGCTTCTCCAGGAGGACGTGATAGGTCAACTGCCACCGCTCGACGCCCAGCGTCTCCGACGCATGCGTCAGCGCATCTTCGAGATTCCGACCTTCGAAACGCTGGCTCATCACTCTCCGCCGTTATGCATTCTGTACGTCATCGGGGTGGGTTTTCCACCACTTATTCATGATCGTCTGCTGAATGATCGTCAAGACGTTCTGCACCAGCCAGTACAACACGAGACCGCTCGGGAAGTCTTTGAACATGAACCCGAACATCAGCGGCATGATCAGGAACATCTTCCGCTGCGTCGGATCGCCCGTCGAAGGCGTGATGTACGTCTGCAGGAACATCGTGATCGTCATCAGGATCGGCAGCACGTAGTACGGATCCTTCGTCCGACAGGTCGTGAATCCACAACATGAACGGCGCGCCGCGCAACTCGATCGCCCGCGACAGCAGGCCGTAAAAGCCCCAGAGAATCGGCAGCTGAATCACGAGAGGCAAACAGCCCGCCATCGGGTTGATGCCCTCTTTCTGATAGAGCTGCATCATCTCCACGTTCATCTTCTGGCGCTGCTCGGCGTCCGTCTTCGACTTCTTGTACTTCGCCTTGATGACCTCCATCTTCGGCTGCACCTTCTGCATCTTCTTCATCGAGACGATGCTTTTGTGCTGCAGCGGATAGAGAACGATTTTGATGAGAATCGTCAGGACGATGATGGCGAAGCCGTAGTTGTGCGTGTACTTGTTGATCCAGACCAGCGCCTCGAGAAAGAAGCGCGCGATCATGCCCAGCCAGCCGAACTGCAACGCACCCTCGAGGCCGTAGCGATCGAGAAGCTTCGTCTCCTTCGGACCGAAGAACGCCTGGCCTTCCACGACACCATTCACCGCGTTGACGCCGGCGTAGAGATCCGGGCGATTCTTCTTCGTCTTGGCGTCCTCGTAAAACACGACGCGCTGCAGGATCCCTTCGCCACCGCGCGTCGGGCGCAGCACGCTGAGGAAGTAGTTGTCCTCGAGGCCGACGTACTCGATGCCGGGGTGGAACTGCACCGAGTCCGCTTTCTCGCGAGAGATCACGCGGAACTTGCCCTCGCGCTGCACGACGCCGTTGCCGGTCATCACCACGCGCGAGTCCTGTTCCTCAGGCGCGAGCGTGCGCACGCCAGGCCCGATCTCGACGCGATACGGGACCGGCGGAGTGAGCGCGACCGCGAAGTCGAAGAGATACGGCTCGCTGCGGGAGAAGCGGAACGTCTTCGTCACGACGACGCGACCATCGGAGTAGCGATACTCGATGATGTGCTCTCCGCGGTCATCGCGTTCGGTGACCGCGTACAGCGCCTGGTTGATTCGCTCGTTCAGCGCGCGGTCCGTCGTGACGATGACGAACGGATAATCCCATCGGCCCGCTTCGCGCCTCTTCACCAGATCAACCGGTTCGTGACTCTGCTTCTGCTTGTACTTCTTCAACGTCAACGAAACGAGCTCCGCGCCGCGATTGGTGAAAACGGCGCGGTAATCGCCCGTATCGAAGACGCTGTTCTGCAGTCGCTGGCCGGCAACCGGAGCTACCGGTGCAGCCGCTGCGATCGACGCCGGAGCGGGCTGGCCCGCGGATGTTTGCGTGGCAGCCGCGGTCGTTGTGCCGGCAGTCGTGGTGGTGGTCGTCGTTTGCGCGGCCGTCTTCGGCGGCTGCGGTTTCTTGGCGAGCTCCGGGAAGAGCTTCGGTGCAATCGTCGCCCAGCCGAGGAGCACGCCGAGCGAGATCACGATCGCGAGAAAGATTCGTTTTTCCATGTCAAGGGACGGGGTCCCAACCTCCAGGATTGAACGGGTGACAGCGCGCCAGACGGCGCATGCCGAGCCAGACGCCGCGCAGCGACGCCGTATTTCTCGACGGCGTGCATCGTATACACCGAGCACGTCGGCTCGAAGCGGCACATCGGCGGCAAGAGTGGGGAAATGAATCGCTTGTAGAAGCGAAGAAGGAGAAGCGCGAAACGACGGATGATCATGGCCGCCGCGCGTCGTTTACGACACGCTCCAGCACCCGCCTGAGGTCGCGGCTGAAATCCAGAAACGTCGTGTCGGCCGCATTCGGTTTGACATTGACGACGATGTCGAGCGATCGGGCGTCGAGCCCAGTGGCTCGCGGTGACGCCGATAGGTCTCGCGCGTCCATCGCTTCAGACGATTGCGAACGTGAGCTTTCCCGAGCTTCTTCGTGGCGGTGATCCCGATGCGGGAGTAAGACAGTCCATTGCCGGCAACGAAGAGAACCGCAGTAGCGGGAAAACAGCTTCTGGCCCGTTTCATAGACATGGACGAACTCGCGACGTTTCGCTAGTCGTCTGTCTTTCGGCAAAGCCTCGGACCGAAGGCTTTCCACCGGTGATTTTGATGCTTAGACCGCGAGGCGCTTGCGGCCTTTGCGGCGCCGGCGCGAAAGGACGGCCTGTCCGTCCTTCGTCCGCATGCGGACGAGGAAACCGTGCGTGCGCTTACGCCGGCGATTGTTCGGTTGAAAGGTACGTTTCGATCCCATTTGCCTAACCCTCTGAAAAGAAAGCGGTGAGTATAGTCGGCGCGGACAAGACGGTCAACGACCGTACACGGCGATCCGCGGGACGAGCGCGCAAACGGCGGAAGAAGAGACGGATATTCCATCGGTTGGCAGTTGGTGGTTGGCGGTCGGCAGGAGCGAAGCCACCCGGAGGTCGCGTCGTTCCACCGCCAACTCCCAACCGCCAACCGCCACCAAAAAACCCGGCCTGTTTTCTCTTGCCTCGCGACGTCATCGCTATGCTAGACTCCGTCCCCCTATCCAGGACCAGAATTTCCACAACTGTGGAAAAGCTGTGGATTCTCAACAAGATAGCGGCGTCCTTCCCCATGAGCACGTGGAGCCAAGTCCTCAATCGAATCGAGCAGGTCGTAGATCGCACGGAGTATGACACCTGGCTCGCTCCGACTCGATTTCTCGCGCAGAATGGCGACACTCTCGATGTCGCCGTCCCCTCTCAACGCTACGTCGATGAGATTCGGGAACGCTTCGGTGCGCGCATCCGCGGAGTGCTCAACGAGATCTCTCCCGAGCGCGTCCAGATTCAGTTCGTGATCGACCGCTCCGCGGCCACCACCGACGACCTCGGACCGACCACCGCGGCGATCAAGGATGACATCCCCAACGCGCCGTTCAATCCTCGCTATCGTTTCGAAAGCTTCGTCGTCGGCAACTCGAATCAGCTCGCGCTCGCGGCCTCGAAGTCCATCGCCGAAAACCCGAGCGGCTCGTTCAATCCTCTCTTCATCTATGGTGGAGCGGGCCTCGGCAAGACACATCTCATCCAGGCCATCGGCCAGCAGATGCGGGAGATGCGGCCCCAGGCGCGCGTTCTCTACATGTCGGCGGAGATCTTCGTCACGGAGCTGATCACGTCCATTCGTTACGACCGCATGGCGCCGTTTCGCGAGCGCTACCGCTCCCTCGACGCGCTGCTCCTCGACGACATTCAGTTCATCGCCGGCAAGGAGCGCACGCAGGAAGAGTTCTTTCACACGTTCAACGCGCTCTACGAATCGCAGAAACAGATCGTCTTCACGTCCGATCGCCCGCCGAAAGAGATCCCGACTCTCGAAGAACGCCTCCGTTCACGCTTCGAGTGGGGACTGACCGCTGATATCCAGCCTCCCGATCTCGAGACGAAGGTCGCCATCCTTCGCAAGAAGGCCGAAGACAAAGGTCTGAACCTGCCACAGGAAGTGGCGATCTTCATCGCCGAGCGCGTGCGCTCGAACATCCGCGAGCTCGAAGGACATCTGAACAAGGTCGCCGCATTCGCGTCGATGATTGGCAAGCCGGTCACCATCGAGCTCGTGAAAGAGGCGCTCAAAGACATCCTCTCGAAAGAAGACAAACCGATCACGCCGACGGAAATCCTTCGCGTGGTCGCCGCGCACTACGGGCTCAAGACCTCCGATCTGAAGCAGAAGAGCAACGCCCAGACGATCGCCTTTCCGCGGCAGGTGGCGATGTTCCTCTGCAAGGATCTGACGGATCTTTCCTATCCGGAGATCGGAAAGCTTTTCGCCGACAAGCACCACTCCACCGTCATGTACTCGGTGCAGCAGATCAAGAAGAAGATGGACAACGATCAACAGTTCGCGCGCACGGTCGACTCACTGGCGAAACAGTTCCGATGAACGATCCGCAGGGCCTGCGGAAAGCACCTACGAAAACATGCGGACGAAATCGACCTCGAATCGGCAGAGCCTCGAAACTGCGGAAAACGGCCCGAATTTCCACGTTTTTTCATTCGCCGACTCACAGGACGCAAAGGCGAAGACTGCTATACTTTCGAAGAGTTTGCGTCAGTTCCCGGCGATATCCACACCCACTACTACTACCTCTACAAGAAAAATAGACTTGGTTTGAAGGAAGAGACCACATGGAGCTGACCGTCGGAAAAGCGGATCTTCAGAAAGAACTCCAGCTTTGCCAGGGAGTCGTCGAGAAGCGTTCCACGATTCCCATCCTTTCGAATGTTCTGCTGAAGGCATCCGACGGCCGCCTGCAGATCGCCGCCACCGATCTCGACGTCACGATCCTCAGTTCCTGCGCCGCGCGCGTCACGACGCCCGGGCGGCGTCACCATCGAAGCCAAGCGCCTCTTCGACGTCATTCGTTCGATGCCTGACGAAGACGTGCACATGACGCTGCAGGAAAACAACTCGATGCTCATCGAGTCGGGAACGGCGAAGTTTCGCCTCCTCGGTCTTCCCGCTGAGGATTACCCGACGCTTCCGACCGTCAACGTTGCCGACGGCTACAGCATCCAGCTCGCCGAGCTGAAGACGATGGTCGGCAAAGTGAAGTTCGCGATCACGCACGAAGAGACGCGCTTCCAGCTCAATGGCGCGCTCTTGAAAGTGCAGCCGAACAAACTGGAGATGGTCGCCACCGACGGTCATCGCATGGCCCTCATCAACTTTCCTTCCGGCATCACCGGCGCGAAAGGAAAGAAGGGCTCCGACCTTACGATCCTGATTCCGCGTAAAGCGCTCGACGAGATTCTTCGGCTCGAGTCCGGCGAAGACGGCGCGGTGCAATTCGGCGTCTCGGAGAATCAGCTCTTCTTCGAAGCCGGCGATCGGCGTCTCCTCGCGCGCATGATCGACGTGAACTTCCCGAACTACATGGAAGTCATTTCGCGCGACAACGATCGCCGCGTGATGGTCGATCGCGAGCGCTTGCTCTCGACGATCAAGCGCATCTCGCTCGTCGCCAACGAGCGGACGCGCGCCGTGCGTTTCGATTTCGCGCCGGGCAAGCTCACCGTTTCGTCGACGAACCCGGAGCTCGGCGATGCACGCGAAACGGTTCCCATCGACTACGCCGGTGCTCCGTTCTTCGTTGGCCTCAACGCGGCTTACGTGATGGACTTCCTCGCCGCGACGGACACTCCGAGCGTGTCGCTCGATCTCAAGGACGAGAACAGCCAGTGCATCGGCCGCCCCGCGACCGCCGCCGAGGATCTTCCGTACGACTACCTGTACGTCGTCATGCCCATGCGGCTGGCGTGACCGTCTTGATTCACCCTGAGGAGCGTAGCGACGAAGGGTCAATGGAGCCGCCGCGAGAAACGGGCCACATGATGCGGCCGCTCCGCTGATCCTACGTTTCACTCAGGATGAAACTCAGGTCCGTCACCACCCAGAACTTCCGCAACCTCGCCGATGCGGACACCGAGTTTCATCCGCACTCGAACATCCTCGTCGGTCGAAACGGCCAGGGAAAAACCAACCTCCTCGAGGCGATCTACTTTCTCTCCACGACCAAATCCTTTCGCACGACGCGCACGGCCAGCGTCTTTCGATTCGACATGCCGAGCGTGTTCGTCAGCGGAAGCCTCGAGCGCGATCAGATCGTGCGAACGCTTTCCGTCGGACTCGAAACCGGCGAGACAAAACGTCGCGTGCTGATGATCAACGGCGAGAAGGTGACGCTTCCCGTCTACCTCGGCGCGCTCAGCGTGTTCGCCTACTCTGCCGCGCGGCTCGATGCGATTCGCGGCACGCCCGAGGAGCGGCGGCGCTTTCTCGATCGCGGAATCGCCAGCGTGAGTCCGACGTATGTCGAGCAGATCTCGCGCTACATGCGCGTGCTGCGTCAACGCAACGCCTTGCTCAACGAGATCGCATTGAAAACGCAATCGCCGGCGACGCTCGACGCCTGGGACAACGAGCTGATGGTTGCGGCGAACGCGGTTCATCGCGCGCGAGGGTCGTACGCCGCGGATCTCGCCACAACGTTTCAGGAGATCGTGCAGCGCCATGGCTATCACGTCACCAACGTTGAGCTGGCGTATCGGCCGAACGCCACTGGTGACGTGGCTCGCGTGCGCCGCGAAGAGCTCCGCGCGCGGATGACGCTCATCGGTCCGCAGCGCGACGTCGTCGAGTTTCTGGTCGACGGCAGGCCGGCCTCGGAAGTGCTTTCCGGCGGCGAGCAGAAGATGATCGTGCTCTTTCTGAAGTTCGCGAAAATCGAGCTCTTTCGCCGGCGGCACGAGGAAGCTCCGCTGCTTCTGCTCGACGATATCGACGCCGAGCTCGACCTCGAAATCCTCCAGGGATTGCTGTCCAGGCTGCCAGCAACGACGCAGGTCTTCGCCACCTCGGCCAAGGAGGCCTTCCTGGCCGCGCTCGAGGCTGGTCCGCACCGCCGCCTAACTCTTGAAAATGGACGGGTTACGGCCTCTCGCGATTTCGACTGAACAGGCAATTTTTTTGCCGTCCATTCGCGTTCTTCTCCCCGGCGTCAATTCCCCCTCGCAGCGCCGCGAGAAACAGCCCGAAAGAGCCTCACGAAAGCGACTGTCGATGGCAGAAAACTACACAGCAGAAGACATCAAAGTCCTCAAGGGACTCGATGCGGTGCGCAAGCGCCCCGGCATGTACATCGGCGACACCGATGACATCACCGGACTGCATCACATGGTGTACGAGGTCGTCGACAACGCCATCGACGAAGCTCTCGCCGGTTATGCAGACAAAGTCGAAGTCACGATCCATCTCGATAACTCGGTGACCGTGCGCGATAACGGGCGCGGAATCCCGGTCGATCTGCACAAGGAAGAGAATCGCTCCGCGGCCGAGGTCATCATGACCGAGCTGCACGCCGGCGGAAAATTCGACAACAACTCCTACAAAGTGTCCGGCGGTCTGCACGGCGTCGGCGTCTCCGTCGTGAACTTTCTCTCCGAGTGGCTCGAGCTCGAGATCCATCGCGACGGCAACGTCTGGCGCCAGCGCTACGAGCGCGGACTGCCGATGGCGCCGATCGCCAAAGGCGAGAAAACGACGCAGCGCGGAACGCGCGTCACGTTCAAAGCCGACGCCGAAATCTTCTCCGTCATGGAGATGAATTTCGAAACGCTTTCGCAGCGGCTCCGCGAGCTCTCGTTCCTCAATTCCGGGATCCAGATCGAGATCCGCGACGAGCGCAGCGACAAGCACCACGATTTCCGCTACGAAGGCGGCATCGTCTCGTTCGTCAAGGATCTGAACAAGAACAAGACCCCGCTCCACGACGAGCCGATCTTCATCCGCGACGAGAAAGACGGCGAGCAGGTCGAAGTCGCACTGCAGTGGAACGACGGCTACTCCGAAAGCATCTTCACCTTCACGAACACCATCAAGAACCAGGACGGCGGCACGCACCTCGTCGGATTCAAGGGCGCGCTGACGCGCACCGTCAACAAGTACGTCGTCGACACCGGCGTCCTCGAGAAGCTCAAGCTCTCGCTCGAAGGCGATGACATCCGCGAAGGCCTCACCGCCATCGTGTCGATCAAGATCCGCGACCCGAAATTCTCGTCGCAGACGAAAGACAAGCTCGTCTCCTCGCACGTGAAGACATGGGTCGAGCAGGTCGTCAACGAACGCCTCGCCGAATATCTCGAAGAGAATCCGCGCGAAGCAAAGCGCATCACCGAAAAAATCATCGACGCCGCGCGCGGTCGCGAAGCCGCACGCAAGGCGCGCGAGTTGACGCGCCGCAAAGGCGCGCTCGATTCCGCATCACTCCCCGGCAAGCTCGCCGATTGTTCCGAGCGCGATCCGAAGTTCTGCGAGATCTACTTCGTCGAAGGCGATTCCGCCGGCGGCTCGGCGAAGCAGGGACGCGACCGTCGCTTCCAGGCGATCCTCCCACTCAAGGGCAAGATCCTCAACGTCGAGAAAGCACGGCTCGACAAGATGCTCTCCTCGGAAGAAATCCGCCTGATGATCACCGCTCTCGGCACGGGCATCGGCGCCGACGACTTCGACGTCGCGCGAGCTCCGCTATCACACGCATCATCATCATGACGGACGCAGACGTCGACGGATCGCACATCCGCACGCTGATCCTGACGTTCTTCTTCCGCCACATGCAGGAAGTCATCAAGCGCGGGCATCTCTACATCGCCCAGCCGCCGCTGTTCAAAGTCACGCAGGGGAAGAAAGACAACTACCTGAAGGACGAAACCGAGAAGTCGCGTTTCCTCCTCGGCCGCATCGCCGAAGCCGTCGAGATCACGCCCGAGGGCGGCATCGGCCTCCGCGGGGAAGCGCTCGTGAACATGCTCCAGCGCATGGAAGATTTTCGCGGTCACGAGCACAAGCTCATGGCGCGCGGCATCCCTCGCGAAGCGCTGGACGTTCTGGTGCGCGAGCGTTTCTTCGATCGCACCGCATTCGCCGACGTCGCGAAGATCGCACTCGTCGAGCAGGCTCTCACCAAGGCCGGCTTCCTCGGCGTGCGCGTTGTGCAGGATGAGGGCACCGACACTCCGACCGTCGTCTTCCAGCTCGGAAGCAACGGGACCGGCAAGAAGATCGTCCTCAACACGGAGCTCGTCGGACAGTACGAGTTCCGGCAGATGGCCAAGGCCTACGACCAACTTTCCGCGCTCGGCCTGCCGCCCTACACCGTGAAGCATGGCGAGGACACCACGGTCTTCACGCAGGTCGACGATCTTCTCGACCAGATTTACAAGCTCGCCGAAAAAGGACTCACCATCCAGCGCTACAAAGGCCTCGGCGAGATGAACCCGGAACAGCTCTGGGACACGACCATGAATCCGGAGACGCGCCGATTGCTCCAGGTGACCATCGACGATGCCGTCGCCGCCGACGAGATCTTCACGGTGCTCATGGGCGACCAGGTCGAGCCGCGGCGCCTGTTCATCCAGGACAACGCGCTCAACGTGAAAAATCTGGATATTTAAACGACACGAAACGATTCACGAAAAGTACGACTCTTAAAGCATGGCTGATACCGACTACACAAACCTGAACGAGCCTCGCGTCCCCGTCAACATCGAAGACGAGATGCGCACGTCGTATCTCGACTACGCGATGTCCGTCATCATCGGACGCGCGCTTCCCGACGTCCGCGACGGTCTCAAGCCCGTGCATCGCCGCATCCTCTACGGCATGTACGAGCAGGGGAACACCGCCGGCAAGGCGTACAAGAAGTCGGCCCGCATCGTCGGCGACGTGATGGGTAAATACCATCCGCACGGCGACAGCGCGATCTACGACACAGCCGTGCGCATGGCCCAGGACTTTTCGATGCGCTACCGGCTCGTCGACGGCCAGGGCAACTTCGGCTCGATCGACGGCGACAACCCGGCGGCCATGCGTTACACCGAGATCCGCCTCACGCGGCTCGCCGAAGAGCTGATGCGGGACGACATCGACAAGGAAACGATCGACTGGGTTCCGAACTACGACGGCTCGCTCTCCGAGCCTTCCGTGCTTCCCGCGAAGTATCCCAATCTGCTCGTGAATGGCTCGTCGGGCATCGCCGTCGGCATGGCCACGAACATCCCGCCGCACAACCTCGGCGAAGTGATCGACGCCTGCCTGATGCTCATCGACAACCCGGCAGTCGAAGTCAAAGACCTCATGACCGTCATGCCCGGCCCCGACTTTCCGACGGCCGGCTTCATTCACGGCCTCGAAGGAATTCGCCAGGCGTATCAGACCGGCCGCGGAATCATTCAGGTTCGCGCGCGAGCCATCGTCGAGACGCAGAAAAAGAGCGAGAAGCAGCAGATCGTCATCACCGAGCTGCCGTACCAGACGAACAAGGCACGGCTCCAGGAAAAAATCGCGGAGCTCGTGCACGACAAGCGCATCGAAGGCATCTCCGATCTGCGCGATGAGTCCGACCGCGAGGGCATCCGCGTCGTCATCGAGTTGAAGCGCGACGCGATTCCCGAGATCGTGCTGAACAACCTGTATCGCAACACGCAGATGCAGACGACGTTCGGCATCATCTTCCTGGCCATCGTCAACAACAAGCCCGAGGTCATGGACCTCGCCACGATCCTGCGGCACTTCATCGAGCACCGCAAAGAGATCGTCGTCCGCCGCACGCGCTTCGACCTGCGCAAAGCCGAGGAGCGCGCACACGTCCTCGAAGGCCTCGTCAAAGCGCTCGACATCCTCGACCAGATCATCACGCACATCCGCGGCAGCCGCACGCCACAGGAAGCGAAAGACGGCCTGATCTCGAACTGGGAGTTCAGCGAGATTCAGGCGCAGGCCATTCTCGAAATGCGCCTGCAGCGCCTCACGGGACTCGAACGCGAGAAGCTCGTGCAGGAGTATCAGGAGATCCTGGCCGTCATCAAGCGTCTCCGCGAGATCCTGGCCTCGGAAGCGCTGGTCCTCGAGATCATCGCCACCGAGCTGCGCGAGATCAAAGAGCATTACGGCGATCCGCGCCGCACGGAGATCATCCCCGAGGAGAACGAGATCTCGATCGAAGACCTCGTCGCCGACGAGGACATGGTCATCACCGTCTCGCGCGGCGGCTACATCAAGCGCTCGCCGCTGTCGATGTACCGCGCGCAGCGCCGCGGCGGCAAAGGCCGCATCGGCATGCAGACGAAGGAAGAGGACATCGTCGAGCACCTCTTCGTCGCCTCGACGCACGCCTACGTCCTGGTCTTCACCGATCGCGGGCGCATGTACTGGCTGAAAGTGCACGTGATCCCCGAGGTCGCCTCGAACGCGCGCGGCAAAGCGATCGTGAATCTGCTGCCGGTCGAACAGGGCGAGAACGTGCGCGCTCTGCTCACGACGCGCGACTTCAGCGAAGGCAAGTACGTCGTCATGGCCACGCGCGGCGGCAAGATCAAGAAGACCGAGCTCTCGGCGTTCTCGAACATCCGCGCGACGGGCATCATCGCCATCGACATCAACGAAGGCGACGATCTGCACAGCGTCGCGCTCTCCGACGGCAACTCCGACATCTTCGTCGGTACCGCCAATGGCCGCGCGATTCGTTTCAAGGAATCGGAAGTGCGTCCCATGGGCCGCGGCGCCGCCGGCGTACGCGCGATCTCGCTGCGCGACGACGACCTCGTCGTGGAGATGGACGTACTGTCTCCGGGCGCGGAGATCGTTACCGGCGAAGCGGAAGAATCCGCCGAGGAAACGATCGAAGCCGCGGAGATCGACACGGAAGCGGAAGCCGACGAGAACGTGGAGCTGGCCGGCGATCAGCGCGGATCCATCTTCACCGTGACCGAGAAGGGCTTCGGCAAACGCTCGCCGGTCTCCGCCTACCCCGTGAAGCATCGCGGCGGCTATGGCGTCATCGACATCAAGACCACGGAGCGCAACGGCAAAGTCGCCGGCATCGCACACGTGTCCGACGAGGATCAGGTGCTCCTGATCACCGAGCAGGGAATGATCATCCGCGTCCCCGTGACGACGATCCGTTCGATCGGCCGCAACACGCAGGGTGTACGCGTCATCAACATCGACGAAGGCGACACGGTCGTGGCGGCCGTGAAGCTGATCGAGAAAGAACAACCGGAGGAGAACGGTGGCGGCGACGAAACGCCTGACGAAGGCGAAGCAGTCCACTAAGACCGCGCGCACCGAGCGCGCCGATCGGGAACGCCCGCGCAGCACGGCCGGATGGCAATCCGCACTCTCTGTGGTGCCTGCCGCCGTACAATGCGGGGATATGGTCCGTCCCTCCCGGGACCGCCTGAATCAGCTTGGCAGGGATCTCGTCGACGCGCTCGCGCGGACGCGAGCCGTCGTGCTGCTCAAGGACCGCGATGCCGTGCAGCAGGCGGTGAGCCAGGCCCTCGCCGACGAGCTGCGTCGCGAGGAAGAGCGAGAGACCAGCGCCCGCAAGCGCATCAACGCCCTGCAGCGCGCTCCGCGTCCCAACACGACCGAGTGGGAAGAGCTCTTCCGGAAGTTCGTCGAAGAAGAGTATCTCCGCGAAGGACTCGATTCGTAGTTGTCGGTGGTCAGTTGTCGGTTGTCCGGGATTGTTCGACTTGCCGAAGCGAGCGCGGTTCTGTGTAGCGACGACCGCCCTCGGTCGTCGGTTCGTGCGCCAGACGTAGCATGAAGATCGAGCGTTCCTCGTTCTGCTTGCCGGCCGGGGCGGCCAGCACTACACAGAACCGCACTCGCTTCGCTCGTTTCTCAAACGCTGCCGGCCGGGCCGGCCTCGCGCTGTTGCGCGGTGAGCGTGTCGTCCTCGTCGGCGATCATCTTGCGCAGGCGCTGCGCTTTGGTGCGCTCGAAGATTCCGCCGGCGTGGCCCGCGGGAATCCAACTGTTCCCGGCACACTTCGGACAGCGCCCCCGGAAGGCGATGTTCTTCCCGCAATCCGGACAGATGATGACCAGCGAGTGGGAGAGCTCGAACTTCTGCTCCCCCTCGGCATCCAGACTGTTCAGGAAAGAGGCTAGGTTAGTGAAGGTCTCGTCCAGGGGCATTACGACTCCAACCACGGCTTTCCTGCACGCGACGTGCCCGTTGAGTTCGCGATCCGCGAACTCAGATCCGCATGACGTCGAACTGCTCGTGATGCAGCGACTCGTCCGGTTTGAAGACGAGGTGAATTCCCATCGTGCGCTCGACTTCCTCGAAGATCGGGTCGCCGGTGTGCAGCGTGCTGTAGACGATCGGATTGACGCGCACGATGACATCCTGACCTTCATGGATGTCGCGAAGCTTCATCAGCTCGCGCCAGATCTCGAGCGCGATCGTCGTATTCGACTTGATCCTGCCGCTGCCGCCGCAATACGGGCAGGCCTGCGTCAGTGAGCGCTCGAGGCTTTGGCGCACGCGCTTGCGCGTCATCTCGATGAGACCGAACTCCGAGATCTGCAGGACCTTCGTCTTCGAGCGATCCTTGCGAATCTCCGTCTCCAACGCTTCGAAGAGCCGCTGGCGGTTTCCCGGCTCCTCCATGTCGATGAAGTCGAGCACGATGATGCCGCCGAGGTCGCGCAGGCGGATCTGGCGAACGATCTCCTTCGCCGCCTCGAGATTCGTGCGGAACACCGTCTCTTCGAGATTCTTCTTCCCGACGTATTTCCCCGTGTTCACGTCGATCGCGACGAGCGCTTCGGTCTGGTTGATCACGATGTAGCCGCCGGAGCTGAAGCCACACTTTCGACTTGAGCGCTTTCGCGATTTCCGGCTCGATCCCGAACTCATCGAAGATCGGCTTCGTCGCGGCGATAGAGACGCACGCGCGAGACGAGCTGCGGCTGAATCTGATCGAGGAACTCGACGATGCGCTGGTACTGCTCGATCGAATCGACCCACACGCTCTTGAACTCCGGCGGACAGCACGTCGCGGATCGTGCGCAGCACGAGATCGAGATCGTGATGAATCGCCGCCGGTGCCGACGACTTCTCCGCGCGGCGCTTGATCTGTTCCCACAAATCGGTGAGGTAGCGGAAGTCGGCGAGGAACTCCTCTTCGCCGCGCCCTTCGCCGGCTGTGCGGACGATGAAACCGCCGTGGTTCCCCGGACGGATCCGCTCCAGGATCTCCTTGAGGCGAAGGCGCTCGGCTTCGTCTTCGATGCGCCGCGACACGCCGATGTGATTCACCGTCGGCATGTAGACCAGGAAGCGTCCCGGCAACGTGACGTGGCTCGTGATGCGCGCGCCCTTGCCGGCGATCGTGTCTTTCGACACCTGCACCACGATCTCCTGTCCCTCGCGCAGCAGATCGGCGATCGACGCCTCGGAGCGATGCGACTGCATGTCGTCGACGCCTCGCTCCAGCCCGCGGTCGATTCCGCGATCCAGATTCAGATCGTCCGTCGTCTCGCTCTCGTACTCCTCGAGATCATCGATCACGTCCGAGACGTAAAGGAACGCATCGCGATCGAGCCCGAGGTCGACAAAGGCCGACTGCATGCCGGGCAGCACCTTCGTCACGCGGCCCTTGTAGATGTTCCCGACGATCGTTCGATGACGAGTCCGCTCGACCCAGAGCTCGACGACCTGACCCTCGTCGAGCACGGCGATGCGCGACTCGTGTCGAGTCGCATTGATGACGATCTCCCGGGACATGCGGCGCGAATTGTAGACTGCGACGAGTGCCGGCGACGATCTACTTCGCCCGGTCGCAATTCCCCTTGCGATCGCGTGGTCGCGACCGTCCTCGGGAATCCGTCCGGCAGCCGCGGGGTTCTATCGCCCGCCTGCCTTGACCGGGGGTGAGGGCGGTGCTATTTTCCGCCCCCTTCGGAGTTTGCAAAGTACTCCGGCATAGCTCAGTTGGTAGAGCAGCGGACTGTTAATCCGCGGGTCGTAGGTTCGAGTCCTACTGCCGGAGCCAGTTTCCTTCCTGTTGTTGCTGGGAGCCCGACGCGAGCCCAAACGCCGCGCGCGACCCGCGTTGCCGCCGCCATCGCGGCTTCCTATCCGAAAATACTCCGAACCGACTCGCGAAACTGCTCCAGCGACGCGGCGAGTGTTTCGAGCGCCATCGTGAACGACTCCGCGAGCATGTTGCCGATCTGCGCGAAGGAGAACGTCTTCCCTTCGAATCCGCCGATGACGACCGCGGTGACGGGAAAGATGATGATGCCGATCGGATACTTGAGGTCCTTGAATCCCGCGATCTTCGTGGCCCACCCCGAGGCGGAGAAGGCCGCGGCGAAGAGTTGTTCGTCAATGTCGCGGCCCATACCCGAGATGCCGGCGTACTCGGTGAACGAGAAGCCTGCCCTCTCCTCGAATTGCTTCTTGTTGATCACTCCGCGGTCGAGCAATCCCTTCAGCAGACTGCTCAGAAGTTCGAACGGGGAAAGGAAGTTCTTGAGATCGGTCGCCGAGGCCGTCAGTCCGTTCGCGGCGGCAAAGCGCGCGAGCGAGTCGTAGCTCGTGGCCGCGGAGAGGAACTTCCTCCGCAGGGTCAAATCGCCCTGCACGCGCTGGAGAAACGCCACGATCGCGCCGTTCGACGTGACCGGTGTCCGCAACGTGTCGACGTATTCTTTCAGCAGAGTTTCGTCGATCGAGACCTTCAGGAATTCGGGCGCTTTGAGGGCCACCGCGTGATAGATGCTGGTGTGATACATGAGAGCGTGAAGGGCGGTCTCGAGGACGAAGTTGTTGTGGGTGAGCTCGTCGGCGGTTTTGAAGGCGACCACGAAATCGAGAATGTTGGCTTGTTTGGCGTACAGACTCAGGGCCGCGGCGACATCGCTTTCTGGCATTTTCGGAATCCTCTCGCGCTGAGCGTAGCACCCGCGCGTTGAATTCCGCCGATGACTTAGAATCCGCCCGATGACATCGCGCTCGGCGGCTTTGCACGGCCACCACTTTCTCCTCGGCCTGCAACCTTCATCGACGCTGACCGATCACGACCGTCGCCTTCTCTCTGCGGTACGGCCGGCGGGGATCATTCTCTTCAAACCGAACTTCCGTGAAGGCGTGCCTTACGACGCGTGGCTCGAGCATTATGCCGCGCTGCTGCGCGAGGCTGGGCAGTGCATGGAGCGGGAGAAGTTTCTCGTCTGCATCGATCACGAGGGAGGAAGGGTCATTCGTCCGCCGCGGCCGGTGACGCCGTTCGGGTGGGCGTCGCAATGGACTGACCTTGCCGGTCCCGTCGGCGCGGCGATGGGAGTTGAGCTCGCGTCGCTCGGGGTCAACGTCAACTTCGCTCCCGTCGTCGACGTCGACACGAATGAATCGAATCCGGTGATCGCCGATCGCGCATTCAGTCCCGATCCCGACACCGTCGCGGACGCGGCGATCGCGTTCATCGACGCCATGCAGGCGGAAGGCGTGCGCGCGTGTCCGAAACACTTCCCGGGACACGGAGACACGGACGCCGATTCGCACTTTGCGTTGCCGTTCGTCTCCGCTTCGAGGCACGTGCTCGCCCGCCGCGAGCTCGTGCCCTACCGAAAAATCATTGCCGATGTCGGTCTCATCATGTCGGCGCACATCGTGTTCTCCGAGATCGATCCGGACCGGCCTGCGACGGTCTCGCGGACGATCATGACCGACATTCTTCGCGGCGAGCTGGGATTCGCCGGCGCGGTGATCTCCGACGACATCGGGATGAAGGGCGCCGACCCGTTCTTCCATCAGCCCGACGGCGCGCTGCAGGCGATTCTTGCCGGCTGCGACATCGTGTCGATTTGCGCCGCATGGACCGACACGGTACGGCTCACGGAGATGGCGCGCAACGTGACGGAGCTCGCGAACACCGACGATGCGCAGTGGGCGCTCGAGACCTCGCGTCTGCGAATCGAGGCGGTGCTGCAATCGGCGCCGGTGCCGCGCGTGCAACGGCTGCCGGACTCGGTGTTCGAAGCGCATCGCAACATCGCTCCGTTGTACGAGCCCGGCAGCGGTCGACGCAACTACGAAGGCATCATCGCAAACGCCTGATCGAAGTTCGCGCTCTTCCCGGAGCGTCGCTCACTATTGCTCCGGAAGCGGTGCCTGCTCCGGATCGGTCGGCGAGTTGGCGGGCTTTCCGTCGCGACGCAGACGAGGCTTGACCTTGCTCGAAAGCTCAAGGGCCAGCTTTTCCAGGTCCGGACGGGCGACCTTCGCCATGTCTCCGACTCCCGGCATCACGCACTTGCCGGAACGGCGCAGGCGAGTATTGAGGAAGCCGACGGTTCCGCCGTACGTGGTGTTCTCGACCCATTCGGTCCACTGGCCCGCACCTTCGTGCGGATCGGGGTTGCCGGCGAACAGCTCGATCACCATGCCGTCATGGCCCATGTTGTTTCCCCACTCGCCGTGCATCAGCACGCGATCGCCTTCCTGATCGTAGCGGCCGCGCCAGTTCGGGTAGCTCGTCGAGTACCAGACGCCCTGGATCGACGTTCCGACCGCCGCGTAGGGCATGAAGCAGAGCGTCTGCGTGGCCCAGCGCGCATGAACGGTCGAGGTGTCGTCGTACGCGGTGATGAGCCACTGATTCCCGCCGTCGTACACGTTCGGCCGCGGCTGCGCAGACGCGCTGCCGGCAATGGCTGCAAGGGCGATGAGACCGAGGATGAGAATGCTGCGTTTCGAATTTCGCATAGAGGAGTCTCCTTCCTCAGTAGTGAAGGAAACGCCGTCAGCGTTTCATCGCCCCGCGGAATCGGGGCGAGTCCAAGGATCCGAGAGACGCGCATCCACGAGCAACTCTTCATCGGTCAGCGCGCGAAGAAATGCGATGAGGTCCTGCTTTTCGTCAGCGGTGATCGTGAAGGGCTGCATCGCGCTGCTGCGCAGAGGATTGCGATCGCCGGCGCGTCCTCCCTTCGCGTAGTGATCGATGACTTCCGCGAGTGTGGCGATGCTGCCGTCGTGCATGTAGGGTGCGGTCACTGCGATGTTGCGCAGCGTCGGAACGCGGAAGCGGCCGACGTCGTTGCAGTCGTGCGTCGCGCGCGCGAGCCCCAGGTCGCGGTCGGGATACGCGCCGGCGCCGTCGAGGTTGTAGAGCGCGGTGTTCTCGAACGAGGGATCGGGGCGCGCCTTCTCCGCGTAGGCGCCGCCGCCCGCAAACGTGATTCCGCTGTGGCACGTTCCGCAACGTGCGCGATCGCCGAAGAAGATCCGCATGCCGCGCTGTTCCGCGTCTGTCAGCGCGTGCGCGTCGCCGTCGAAGACGAAGCGGTCGTAGCGTGAGCGCCCCGAGAGGATCGATCGCTCGAACGAGGCGATTGCCTTGGCGATGTTTGCGAACGCGAATGCGTTCGGCTCGTGCGGAAACGCGGCAGCGAAGAGCGTTTTGTATTCGGGCACATCCGAGATCCGCGCGAGCACGATCGACTCGCGGTTCTTCACGCCCATCTCCACTGGCGTCTCGTTCATCAGCGGCACGAGTGCCTGTTGCTCGAGCGTCTGCATCGCGGGATTGCCCCACGTAAGCGCGACCACGTAGGCGCTGTTCGCGAGCGCCATCGAGCTGCGGAAGTGATCTTCGCCTGTCGAACCGATCGCGCGCGCGCGTCCGTCCGTGAACGCGCGCGCCTGTTGGTGGCAGTCGGCGCACGACTGCGTGCCGTTGCCCGAGAGACGCCGATCGTAGAAGAGGTAGCGGCCCAGCTCGACTTTCTCGCGAGTCGGAACGTTGGTCGCGGGAACGACCGGCAGCGGAAAGCCGCGAGGCACGCCGAGAATGCGGCGCAACTCGTTGGATGCGCGGAGGTCGTCTTTGCGTAGATCGTTCGCGAAGAGCGGCGCGACGATCGCAATCGCGAGCGTCACGCGTAGCGCGAACGAAGGCAACGGGTTCACGCGGAGACGCGGAGACACGGAGAGGAGGGCTGGCAGCAATCCTTTTTCTCCGCCCCTCCGCGTCTCCGCGTGAAATCCTGGACTGCTGCCTACCACGACTGTTTCGGCGTGACGAGATCGCTCGTCTGCGAGGCAACCTGACGCCGCGAGGAGAGCCACTTCTCGAACGCGTCGATCGTCTCCGCCGCGACTTCACCGGGCTGCGCACGCCGCTGCTCGACCCAGCTCTTCATCGCCTCCGCCAGCTCGTCCGCACGTGGACGATCACCCGAGAACAGCAGCACGTACGTGTGCTTCGCCTCTTCGAGCCGATTCAAGCCGAGATAAGCCTCGGCGCGATACTCGAGCGCTGGACTCAGGTTGGGAAAGATCGCCAGTGCACGGTCGTACGACGCCAACGCCTCGGGATAGTTGCCGAGCTTGCGCAGCGCGAACCCGAGCTGCGTGTGCGCCTGGTACATCTGCGAATTCAGTTCCGTCGCTTTCGTGAAATCCTTCGACGCCTTCTCGAACTCGGCCAGCGCTTTCTTATGCAGCTTCTCCAGACGCTCTCCGGAAGCGGTCGCGGCTTCCTGCTGGATCTTCGCCGCGCGATCGAGATGATCGGAGCCGGAGTTGAAGCGCTCGATCGCCTTTTCCTCGGGCGTGAGCGGCTTGCCCGGCGCCATCTTCGGAATGCCGGATGCCAGGAGCGAGGTCGCGAACAGAAGGGACGTGAGTGTGCAGAGCAGTTTCTTCATGAAGATCTCCTTTGAAATTCGTTCCTGCGAGCCGAGCATCCGCGTGCATCCGTCTTTGCGGAATGGCGAAGTGACGAGCGGATTGCAGCGAGGGACGAAGCGACAGACGAGGCGACGGCGATCAGATGCCGCCGAGGAGGCGCTCGAGCGCGGAGCGATAGCGGCGGCTGAGGTGAAGTCGCGAGCCGTTGTGCATCAATACGAAGTGATCGCCACCGAATGTCGGCTGCAGCTCACGGATCCTGGCGACGTTCACGATCGTCGAGCGGTGGATGCGCAGAAAGCGCTCGGAGTCGAGCGAGTCCTCGAGATGCGTCATCGTGTCGCGGAGCAGATGGCTCTCCGCTCCGACATGCAGCCGTGCGTAGTTGCCGGCCGCTTCGATCCAGTCGACGTCGTCGATTGGAACGAAGTAGATCCGCTCCGGCAGCCGGATGACGAAGCGCTTGAGACGCTTGCGGGCGTCATCCAACATCGCTTCCAGCGCGCGCGTCGCTTCGGGCTTCGCGCGATCGCGGCGCACGCGCTCGACCGCCGCGCGAAAGCGCTCGCGATCGAAGGGCTTCAGAAGGTAATCGAGCGCATGGACCTCGAACGCTTTCAACGCGTAGTTGTCGTAGGCGGTCACGAAGACGACCGCGGGAAGATGCGGACGATCGCGCACTGCTTCGAGCACGCCGAAGCCGTCGATCTGCGGCATCTGCACGTCGAGGAAGATAAGATCGGGGTCGTGCTGCTCGATCGCGCGAATCGCTTCGAAGCCGTTGCTGCACTCGCCCACGATGTCGACGTCGCGTTCCAGCTCGAGGAGCGCGCGCACGCGCTCGCGCGCCAGATCTTCGTCGTCGATGATCAGGACGCGCATGCGGCTTCTTTCGGCGGGATGACGAACGGAATCGTCATGCGAACGACGAGCCCGCCGCCCGGCGCGCCTTCGAGGAGAAAGCGGTGCGAGTTTCCGAACAACTGCGTGAGACGCGCGCGCGTGTTGCCGAGGCCGATGCCTTCGCGGTCGGTGAACGAAGCGAGGCCGGGGCCGTCATCTTCGACGGAGAGCAGGAGGCCGCTCTTTTCGCGGTGCGCCGCGATCCGAATCGTGCCCGGTTCGACGCGTTGCGCGAGTCCGTGGCGAATCGCGTTCTCGACGAGCGGCTGCAGAATCAGATTCGGAACGAGCGCGTCGAGCACTTCGCCTTTCGCATCGATGTCGATCGTCAGGCGATCGCGGAAGCGGATCTTCTCGATCTCCAGGTAGCTCTGCAGAAACGCCAGCTCCTCTTTCAACGGGACTTCCTGCGCGCCCGAGCTCGTGAGCGCGAGCCGCAGAAGATCGCCGAGGCGGGCCAGCATCCGTTCCGCGGCATCGATGTCTTTGGTCATCAACGCGGCGATCGTGTTCAGCGCGTTGAACAGAAAGTGCGGATGCAGCTGCATGCGCAGCACATGTAATTGTGCCTCGGCGAGCCGCGCTTCGAGCTGCGTCGTTCGCATTTCCCGCTCGTGGTATTTCTCGAAGTAGCGGACGCCGTGCGCGACCGCGGCGATGATCCAGCAAGTGATGAGCGCGGTATAGAGGCGAGCGATCGTGAGCCGCCGCAGCAGCGAGTAGCCGCGCTCCGGCACCCACGACGCGAGAATCGGCGTGATCGCCAAGTCGATCAGGATCTTCGCCACGCAGATCGCCAGCGTCGCCGAGAGCGCGATCACGATGCCCCGCGGCCGCGAGAGCTTCTCCAGCGGAAGACGAACGACGAGAAGAAGAATCAGCGGCGTCAGCAACGCCCACGTCAACGCCTGCGAGAGCGGAAACGCGATGGCGTCGAAGAACGTCATCGATTCCTTCAAAATCAGCGTCGCCTGCAGAAATCGCTGCAATGAGTTGAGCAGTCCGTACAGAAGCCAGAACGACAGGATCGCCCTGGCAATCCACCACCGCGACCGCTCGCTCGTGATCATCGAGCCTTCGATGATAGCGGGGCGGAGCGGCAGGTGGAGGCGGAAGGGATGAGCGGCAGGCCTGGCCGGACGAGCGGACGCCTTCGCGTGACGGACGAATCGCGGTGCTACTCTTGGCGTGGTCCCCATGAACGTCGCACCTTTTCCAACGACGCGACGCAGTGTCGTGCTTGCGCTCTCCGGCGAAGATGCGGCCGAGCGCACGCGCGCGTTCGACACGCTCGTCGCCTGCTACTGGAAGCCGCTCTACAAATACACGCGCGTCTCGTGGCACCGCTCGCGTGAAGATGGCGAAGACCTGACGCAGAGTTTCTTCGCGCGGGCATTCGAAAAGGAATCGCTCGCTGCATACGATCCGGCGAAGGCGAGCTTTCGCACGTTCCTGCGGCTGCTGTTCGATCGTCATCTCGCGAACGAGTGGAAGGCAGGACAGCGAATGAAGCGCGGCGGCGCCGAAGTGCATCTCGATTTCGAATCCGCCGAGGCGGAGATCGGCCGCGAGGAAACGCGCAATGCGACTCCTGAGGAGTACTTCCAGACCGAATGGGTGCGCAGCGTCTTCGCGCTGGCGGTGGAACGGCTTCGCACGACGTCCGACGCCACGCGGTTCGCGATCTTCGAGTTGTATGACCTCGAGGAGGATCGCGACGTTTCCTATCGCGAGCTCGCGGTGCGCTTCGGCATCGCCGAGACGCAGGTGACCAACCATCTCGCCGCGATGCGGCGGCGCTTTCGCGAGATCGTGCTCGACGCGCTACGCGAGGTGACGGCGACGGAGGAAGAGTTTCGCGCGGAAGCGCGTGCTCTGCTCGGCGTGCAACTGTGACCTGGCTTTCGAATGACGCCGTCGCGCGCCTGCGCGAGATCACGGAGTCGCCCGATCTCAGTGGCACGCGCTACCGTCTCGTGCGCGAGCTCGGACGCGGCGGGATGGGAGTCGTCTACGAAGTCGAGGACGTCGAGCTCGATCGCCACGTCGCCTTGAAGGTGACCAACGTCGTTCTCCGCGAGCCGGACGCTCTTCGCGTCGAGGCTCGAACGATCGCCCGGCTCGAACATCCCGGCATCGTTCCGGTGCATGACGCCGGCGCGCTCGCGGACGGACGCGTGTACTACGCGATGAAGCTCGTGCGCGGCACGCGCCTCGACGAATGGTCGCGCGATTCGCACACACGCACGGAGCGTTTGCGGCTGTTCTCGCGCATCTGCGAGCCGGTGGCGTTCGCGCATCTGAACGGAGTCGTGCATCGCGATCTGAAGCCGGAGAACGTGATGGTCGGCGAGCTCGGCGCGGTGCTGGTGATGGACTGGGGCGTCGCCGGCGTCGGAACGCCCGGCTACATGGCGCCGGAGCAGCGGTGCGGTGAAGCGACGGCTGCCTCGGATGTGTATGCGCTGGGACGCTTGCTCGCGTTTCTTCTTCAAGAAGACGCACGGCCGCGCAGGTTGATCGCGATTCTCGATCGCGCAACCGCCGACGATCCTGATGCGCGCTATCGCGACGCGCGCGAGCTGGCGGTCGACGTGCTGAACTTCCTCGACGGCGAGCCGGTGAGCGCGTACCGCGAGGGCTTCCTCGGCCGCGCCGAACGGTTTGTCTCGCGCAACCGCGTCGTGCTGACGCTCATCGCCGCGTACATCGTCATGCGCGTGATCGTCTTTTTCTGGATGCGCCTTTAAAGGATTTGTCTGCGACGTTGAATCCATTCAACGGAGGAACGAAGCAATGAACAAGATTCTCGTGGGACTCATCGCCGGCGCCGTTCTCGGCGCGATCGACGGCGCCACGGCCTGGTTTACGCCGCAGGTCCGCGACCAGATGCTCGGCATCATCATCGGCTCGACGGTCAAAGGCATCATCGCCGGCGTTGTCGCGGGCTGGTACGCGCGGCGCGTGCACTCGGTGCCGAAAGGAATCACCCTCGGCTTCATCGTCGGACTCGTTCTGGCCTTTGCCGTCGCGGCGATTCCGCAACCCGACGGTTCGCACTTCTGGTGGCAGATCATCGTTCCCGGAGCGATTCTCGGCGGCGTGATCGGCTGGGCGACGCAAACCTACGGCCGCTCGGCGCTCGCCGCGGCAAACTAATCCACGTCACCCTGGCCGGCACATGGGAGCGCGCACGCCATGACTGGATACGACGGGAGGGCGGGGCTTATAGCCCGCCGATTATGGGTGGGGGGCGACGTTTTTGCCCTCCCGTCCAGAAAAAAACGGCGGGCTATAAGCCCGCCCTCCAGGGAGATTACGCCACCCAGACCGTCTTGATGTTCACGAACTCGCGGATGCCGTAGACGCCGAGCTCGCGGCCGAAGCCGGAGTGCTTGACGCCGCCGAAGGGCATGCGCGGATCGGACGCCACCATCGCGTTGACGAAGACCTGGCCTGATTCGATTCCGACGATGAACCGTTCCGCTTCGGCGCGATCGCGTGTCCAGACGCTGGCGCCGAGGCCGAAGGTCGTGGCGTTCGCGAGGCGGATGGCCTCGTCGACGTCGCGGACGCGGAAGAGCGACGCGACGGGACCGAACGTTTCCTCGGCGTAAGCCGGCGCGGCGAACGGCACATCCGCGAGCACCGTCGGCGCGTAGAAGTTGCCGTGCCCCGCAAATGGACCGGTGAGTCGTTTGCCGCCGGTGAGCAATCGCGCGCCGGCGGCGACGCTGGCATTCACCTGCTGTCTCGAGGTCGTCGACGATCTGCGGCGTGGCCAGAGGTCCGACTTCCACCGATTCGTCCAGCGGATCGCCGACCTTCAGTGCTTCCATGGCCGCGACGAAACGCGATTCGAATTCCGCGGCGATGCTTTCGTGCACGATGAAGCGCTTGGCGGCGATGCACGACTGCCCGTTGTTGACGATGCGCGCTTTCACGCCGATCTTCACCGCTTCGGCCAGATCCGCCGAGGGCATGACGATGAACGGATCGCTGCCGCCGAGCTCGAGCACGCTCTTCTTGATCCGCTTCGCCGCGGTCGAGGCGACGTTCGCGCCGGCGGGCTCGCTGCCGGTCAGCGTCGCCGCCTTCACGCGCTCGTCCTCGAGAATCGCCGATACCTGATCGGCGCCGATGAGCAGCGTCTGAAACTCTCCGTGATCGAAACCGGCTTCGCGCAGGATGTCCTCGATCGCCAGCGCCGACTGCGGCACGTTCGACGCGTGCTTGAGCAGTCCGGCGTTGCCGGCCATCAGCGCCGGCGCGGCGAAACGGAACACCTGCCAGAACGGGAAGTTCCAGGGCATGACCGCGAGGATCGGTCCGAGTGGATCGAAACGGACGTAGCTCTCCTTCGCGTCCGTGGCAATCGATTCAGGCGCGAGATACTCGGCGGCTTTCTGCGCGTAGTGGCGGCAGACCGTCGCGCACTTGCGCACCTCGGCGACGGCGGCAACGATCGGCTTTCCCATCTCCAGCGTGATCGTGCGTGCGGTCTCCGGCGCGCGCGCCTCGAGGATCTCGCCCGCGCGATGCATCCGTTTGGCGCGCTCTTCAAACGATCGCCCGCGGTTGACGACAAAGCCTTCGAAGGATCTTTGCAGCTTCTGTTCGATGTCGGCATGGCTCAGACGCTCAAACGTCGCTATCGTCTCGCCGCTGGCCGGATTCACGCTGGCAATGGTCATAGGTGCGTCATAATATCCACACGCTGTAATCGTTCAATCCATCAACCAACGTGAAGGGGTGCCACATGAGCGTTCGCCGAACTCTCGTCCTGCTATTCGTCTGTCTATTGTCCACTTCGGCGCTGTTTGCGCAGAGCAGCTCCGGCTCGATCACCGGACGCGTGAGCGACGACTCCGGCGGCGCGCTGCCGGGCGTCACCGTCACCGCCACCGACCCGTCCACCGGGCGCGCGCGATCCGCGGTGTCGGGCGTGGACGGCCTCTACCAGATCCTCCTGCTGCTTCCGGCGAAGTACAGCGTCGAAGCGCAGCTCGAAGGATTCCAGACCGTGCGCCAGAACGTCACGGTCAACATCGGAACCGACGTTTCGCTGAACTTCACCATGAAGGTCGGCGTCGCCGAGACCATGACCGTCACAGCGTCCGCGCCGCTCATCGAGACCGAGCGCACGCAGGTCAGCTCGGTCGTCAATGAAACGTCGATCCAGAACCTGCCGGTCAACGGCCGCAACTTCATCGACTTTGTTCTGACGACTCCCGGCGTCGTCAAGGACGTCCGCCTCGGCGACATCAGCTTCGCCGGCCAGCGCGGCACATTGAACTCGCTCGTCGTCGACGGCGCGAACAACGACAACACGTTCTTCGGCCAGGCTCTCGGACGCACCGGATCGGGCCGCGCTCCGTATCAGTTCTCGCAGGACGCGGTGAAAGAGTTCCAGGTGAACTCGAACGCCTACACCGCGGAGTACGGTCGCGCCGGGGGCGCGGTCATCAACGTCGTGACGAAGTCGGGCACGAACGAACTGAACGGCACGCTCTTCTACTTCCTTCGCGACAAGGACTACAACGCCAACGACTACATCAACGAGATCAACCATCGCGCGAAGAGCCCGTACCACTTCGACCAGTACGGCGCGAGCGTCGGCGGTCCGATCGTTCGCGACAAGCATTTCTTCTTCTTCAACTACGACGCGCAGCGCAACTCCATCCCCAATCTCGTCGTGCTCGGCGTGCCGACGCAGGGCTTCCCGACCGACGCCGCGACGGTGGCCGGTCTCGCGAAGCTGAACGCACTCGCCGAAAGCTACAGCCGCAATCAGGATCAGGACGTCTACCTGCTCAAGACCGATCACGAGCTCGGCGGACGCAATCACCTCTCGCTGCGCTACAACCGTCAGGAGTTCACGGGCGTGAACTTCGAGAGCGGCGGCATCACCAACGCCAGCGAGCACACCGGTGACTCGCTCGTGAACACGGACACGCTGTCGGCCGTGTTCTCGACGACGATCAGCGGATCGCTCTTCAACGAAGCGCGTCTCCAGTACGCGAAGGATCAGGAGCCGGGCAAGGCGAACAGCGCGATGCCGGAAGCAACGATCCGCCAGAACGGCGTCACGGTTCTGGTCATCGGCCGCAACTTCTTCAGCCCGCGCGAGACCACGATCAAGCGCTGGCAGCTCGCCGACACCGGCACGTATGTCTGGTCGAGCCACACGATGAAAGCCGGCTTCGATTACAGCAAGGACGACATCCTCAACTTCTTCCCCGGCAACTTCAACGGCTCGTACACGTTCAACAGCATCGCCGATTACCAGAACGGCAAGGCCGCCAGTTACCTGCAGGCGTTCGCCGGTGCGGGCACGAGCGGACCGACGACGAATCCCGACATCGATGAGATCGGGCTCTTCGCGCAGGACGAATGGCACGCCACCCCAACGCTCACGCTGAACTTCGGTCTGCGCTACGACAAGCAGGGCATTGCGCAGCCGGAAGTGAAGAACCCCGACGCGCAGTTGCTCGCGGCGGGAATCGACACGAGCGTTGTCCCCGAGGACTCGAACAACATCGGTCCGCGCCTCGGCTTCGCCTGGACGCCGAACCTGTCGCGTCCGACCGTCATTCGCGGCGGCTACGGAGTGTTCTACGGCCGCACGCCGGCGATCATGATCGGTACCGCGCATTCGAACAACGGCATCAACGTGCAGACGCTGACGTTCAGCGGAACCGCGGTGCCGGCTTATCCAACGATCCTGACGGCGCCGCCAACCGGCGCGGCCGCGCAGAAGCCGACGATCCTCGTGTTCGACAAGGACTTCGAGAATCCGAAAGTCCAGCAGGCCTCCCTCGGCATCGAGCACGCGCTGACCAGCGACTTCTCGATCGGCTTCACCTATCAGCACGTTCGCGGTGAAGACCTTCCGCGCTCCATCGACGTCAACGTCGGCCAGCCCGGCACGGCCACGTCGATCATCTGCACGCCGAGCGTCGCCAACAAGAACTGCACGGACCCGACAATCACGTACCCGACCGTCACGTATCGCCGCTACGACAACAACCGCCCGTTCGCGAACTTCGCGCGCGTCATCGAGTTCCAGAGCAGCTCCAGCTCGCGCTACAACGGCTACACGATCGACCTGAATCGCCGCATGACTTCGAACTGGCAGGCGCGTCTGGCCTACACGTACTCGAAGGTCGAAGACGATCGTCCGGATGCGACGGCCGTCGTTCCCGGCGGCTCCGACGACGCGAAGAACGCGCAGGATCCGTTCGATCTTCACGGCGATTGGGCGCCGGGCGACAACGATGTGCGCCATCGCGTCGTGCTGAGCGGCGTGTGGGACCTCGACACGTACGCGAAGAATTTCACCGGCTTCTCCAAGCACTTCCTCGGCGGCTGGGCGCTGAGCGGCATCATCAGCTACCAGACCGGCCAGCCGTATTCGGCCGTCATCGCCCGCGACCTGAATAACGACGGCAACGCGCGCAGCGATCGCGCGCCGGGAACCGCGCGTAATGCCTATCGCCTTCCGAGTCAGTTCAGCGTCGACCCGCGCCTGACGAAGACGATCGGCCTCTTCAACGGCGTCAACGTCCAGCTCATCGCCGAGGCCTTCAACGCGCTCAATCGCAGCAACGTCAGCGGCGTGCGCACCACGTTCTACGGCTTCGACGCCGCCAGCGGCGCCCTCGTCCCGCAGACCGGCGGCGCCACCGCCTTCGGCTCGCCGACCGTGTCAGCCGGCCCGCGCATCCTTCAATTCGCGGCGAAGATTTCTTTCTAGTTTCCCAACTCCGTTTTCGTACCAAGGCCGGCCGAAAGGCCGGCCTTTTTTAGGAGTGCTTCCGTCGCTGATGGCATTTCACACGCAAGCAAGTCGATCCGCATGACACCGTACGCGAACCTGAGTGGCGACTCCGGCGTCATCGAGTACGAACTGGGCGAGAACTGCATTCGAGTGCGGTTCGTCAACGACAGCAAGATCTACGTTTACAACGACAGTAAGCCCGGTCGCGTTCACGTCGAGCAAATGACGCGACTCGCTATCGCAGGCAAGGGCCTCGCGACGTACATCAGCCGAAACATCAAGGCAAATTACTCCCACACGGAATGAGCGAAGCACGCGAACCGGCAGGCCGAGGGCGGCCGCCGCTACACAGCGGCACCGAATCCTGCGGCTTCTGCGTGCGCGAGCTCACACGATCGCTTTCGCGATGCGACCTGCTTCGCCCACGCGGAGTTGGTCGGCACGTCCAGCGAAATACAGCACGTTGAGATCGGCAGGGCCAAGATCCTGGATCGAACGGAAGCCGAGCGTGAGCAACAGATCGCGGAGATCGGTCGGCGTGAAGAACGTTTTCCACGGTTCACCGACCGCCGCTACGCGATCGGACATGCGGTCGAACGCCAGGCGCGCGATCAGTCCCAACGATTGTCGTGGGATTCCGTAGTCGAAGACGATGGCCGTGCCTTCTGGGAATGCTGCGACGCAGCGGAGGGTGAGCTCGATGGCCGATCGTTCGAGATAGGGAACCACGCCGAGCCACGCAAAAAGCGCGGGGCTCGTCGCATCAAAGGCGCTGTCTGCGAGCGCGTGGTCCAAGCTTCGGACGGAGAGGTCCGCGGCGATGAAGTCGAGGTTGGGGGGAATCGTGATCCCGGCCGCGGCGAGCCGCTGGCGCTTGGCCTCCTGCGTCGACGGATGATCGACTTCGAAGACGCGAAGCGCGGGATAGGGATTGCGATACGCGAAGGTGTCGTAGCCGGCGCCGACGATCACGTACTGCGTGATTCCTCGAGCGCACCGCGGCCCCGAGCTCGTCTTCGGCGAACCGGCTTCGCACGGCCAGAAACGCGCGGAGATAACGCGACAGCGGCGAGCGCTCGTACTCGGACGGGTTGTTGCGGATGCGTGCCGCGAGCTCCGGTGGCAGAACCGAAAACGCGAGAGGATCGGAAAACACGGGAGGCATGTCGAGCAACTGATGCGCGGCGCGGCGCGCCGCAACTCGCTCCGCGGTGCGGCTGGGCTGATCGGACTGCATTTTGATTCGGAATTGTAGAGCCGCGTCGACGAACCGCGATCGCGAGCTCAGAGCGGAACGTTGCCACGAACAGCCCACGCTCGCGCGGTCAAAGAGAGCGAGTGGTCGACGTCGTGCGGCAGACGCTCGCGCAAACGTTCGCGCAATCGCTCCCGATCGGCATCGTTCAGCGAAGCCACATACGCCGGCGCCGGGCCGGCTCCGCCGAGAAAGCTTTGCCAGTACTCGTCGAAACTCGCGAACGGCGTTGGGATCTCGATCGCTGTCACCTCGACACCAGTCACTCCGCTTTCGTCAAAGAGCGTCTCGAGCGCCTCGGCGTGACACAAGGGGAATCGATAGCCTTCGTCGAGCGCTTCCGCCGATCGATCGAGCGCCGTCGCCGCATCCCAGAAGTACCGCATGAGCTGCATGCCCTTCGCGTAATCCCAGACGTACGCGGCGATCTGCCCACCGGGCGCCGCGACTCTCTGCATCTCCACGAGCGCACTCGCGGAGTCCGGAACGAAATTCAACGCGAGTCCGGACACCACGACATCGACCGCGTCATCCGGAAGCGGAATCGCATTCGCGGTTCCTTCGAGGAGCACGACCTCGTGCGGCAGCGCATTCCGCGCCGTCTCGAGAAAATCACGCGATGGCTCGACCCCGGTGAGCGCCGCGGGCGCACAGCCATCGAGAATCGCCGCGCAGAGCGCTCCGGTTCCGCATCCGACGTCCAGCCAGCGTCGTTTCGGAGGAACGCCGAGCCACGCAAGGAAGAGCGGCGCGACACGGCGGCTCCATCGGCCCACGTATCGTTCGTAGCTGTCGCCGCGTTTCCACGAATCGGAGATTCCGCTGGTCGTCACGAGTGATCGCCAATTATGCAAGCTCTCAGTTGTCAATGATGGAGCGACGCGATATATCGCGCTCATGAACGCTCGAGAGGTTCTGCGCCGCGCGGCACGGACTCTCGCTGCCGCCGCGCGGCTTTGCGCGCGTGAGCCGCGCTTGCTGCTGATGAGCGTGCGCACGCATTCTAGTGGAGGGGATTTCGCTGAATTGGACCCGCGTCTACGACTTGCCCCATCCGGGCAGAGCCGCCGCCTGCCGAATCCACTTCACCATCTGCGCCTCATCGAGATCATCTTTGTGGACGTCGATCCAGCGCGCCTCCTTGGCCTTGCCTCCCGACGGCGCGGGTCGCAGCGATGTGCCTTGGAAGAAGGTCACCTTGAGGAAGTTCGTGAAGGCATGGAAGCTCACGAACCAGCCCTGGCCCTCGATGCCATAGAAGGGCGAGTTCCATTTCACCGCCTTGCGCAAGCCAGGGACGGTGCGCGTGATGATCGCGTCGAGTCGGCGTCCGACGTCGCCCTTCCAGCCCGGTAGCGCGGCGAGGTAGTCCTGCACGGGCGCGTCGCCATCGGCCTTCGCGATCTGAGGATTTCCGCCCGAGAGAAGCACCGGCTTCGCGGCCCGCGCGGGAGACTTGCTCTTGGTTGCCGTGGATCGCCGGCTTTTGCCTGCCGCTGCCTTGCTTGCGCGTTTAGTAGCCATTGCTCTCTCCGTCTGTTCGTCGCTGACACGTGCCATTACGCCGGCAATGGCACTCCATGTTCGTCCGAAAGACGATCAACGCCGCACCTCGTAACGAAGGTCGACCACACCGTTCTTATAGCCCTTGAGCTCCATGAGATGAAGGGCGATGTCTCTGTCGAGCTTCTCGAAGAATCGAATCCCGTCGCCAATCAGGACCGGCAAGATCGAATAACGAACTTCGTCGGCAAGGCCAAGACGAAGGCATTCCGCGGAGACCATCCCACCTCCGACGAACCAGATGTTGCGGAACGCCGGCCGCAGGCGTTCATTCACGAACCGCGCGAGATCGCCCTCGTGAAACTCGACGGTATCGCGGGTCCTCGGCAGTTTGCGGCTCGTGAGGACGAACGTCGGTTTGTCGCCATAGGACCAACCAAGCCCCTGCGCTTCAAAGCGAAGCGCGGTCTCGTAGGTTCGCGATCCCATGACATAGCAGTCGATCGTCGCGAGGAAGGCCTCGATGAATCCGGGATCCATGCTCTCGCCGCCTGCGAATTCGTCCGAGGTCTCGAGCCAGTCGACGCGCCCATCCTTGCGTGCGATGAAGCCGTCCAGGCTCGCGGCCATGTGAATCGTTACGTGAGAATCGCTCATCGTCAGCGATTCTGATCGATCTCTTTCTTTTCGCAACCCCGCATCGCGTCAATGGCGCGCGGATCGTCTTCGTGGAGGCCGGGACGGCGCCATTCGATAAACAGCTCCGGCATGATCGACCAGATACAGTTCGCCTGAATCGTCTTCTCCGAACGAGACGATTTGCTTCCCTGTATCTTGCGTTTCGATTGCTGCCCATGAACCGTCGGGACGCTGGATCGCGCTCCACAGCTTTCCAGAGCACCAATCGCCGTAGAAGTACACACCCGTCCATTGAGGCCAGAGATTGCCCCGATAGCGATATCCGCCCGTGACGGAGCAACCGGAGATGTGTGAGTACTCCAGCGCAGGCAAGACGTAGCCGTTGGTCGAACAGATCGATCCGGGTGGAAAGCAATGATCACCCTCGAGCACGGGCCAGCCGAAATTCGCATGCTTCGCTTCAGCAAGCGTCAGTACGTTGATCTCCTCCCAGGAATCCTGGCCAACATCCGCCAGGTACAACGCACCGGTGCTCCGGTCGAAGCTGTATCGCCACGGATTGCGCAGCCCGAACGACCAGATTTCTTCCCGTGCGCCGGCCACGCCGGCGAAGGGATTGTCCGGCGGAATTGCGTAACCTGTAGAGCGACTGACGTCGATGCGCAAGAGCTTGCCGAGGACGTGTGTGAGCTCTTGGGCGCGATGGGTGACCGTGACGAACGCACCGCCATCGCCGATCGAAACATAGAGCATCCCGTCCGGCCCGAACTGGAGCGTTCCTCCGTGGTGGTTGGGAACGTTGTCGGCCGGCTGATCCGCCACCAGCAAAATCTCCAGGCTGCTGAACTCAGCAACCTGCCGCTGCGGCGCCAGCACCCGCGCCAACACCGTGTCCCCATTCAGATCGACATACAGAACGTAAAGCCGCCCATTGGAAACGAAGTGTGGATCGAAGGCGACACTGAGCAGCCCACCATTGAAGCAGCATCCGACGATCGGCGAGAGATCGAGAAACGTCGTCGGCGCAACGCCCGCCTGCTGGAACCGAAGTATGGTGCCGGGCAGTTGCGCGACGAAGAACGTCGAGCTGCCGTCATGCGCCGTAACGACCTGAACCGGCTGGTCGAGTCCAGTAGCGATCGGCTCCAATACGACTGCACCTCTCGCGGGAATCACTACGAAAAGGATCAGCAGAATGACGGAGGCAAGCCGGGACATGAACGTAGTACGGCGCGTCGCTCGCCTGCGTCCACGACGACGACAACGGCTATTTTGTGGACAAATCGAGGGCCAGCAGAATCTTCCTGGTCATACGCACGACGATGAGGATCACGGCGCAACACGATGCTACGATTGAAGGTCTCAATGGCACGCGCAACTCCCGTCAGGAAGGCAGCGGGCAAATCGGCTGAGAAACCAGACGCCAAGCCTGTCGCCAATGCGAAGTCGAAGGCACGCACGCCCAGTAAGCGCAGGGGCGTGCAAGTCCTGACCACACTGCCGGTCGCCATGACTGGCAGGGCAAGTCCCGCGAAGGCCAAGGACGGGGACGAGCCGGTTTTTGCTTATATCCGCAGCCTGCCGCAGCCGCAACGCGGCATCGCCGAACGCGTCGATGCTCTGGCGGCCAAAACGCTGCCGGCCTTGCAGCGCTCCGTGAAGTGGGGCATGGCCTGGTATGGCGTCGGCGACGGCTGGTGCTTCTCGTGCGGCGGCTTCGCCGGCCACGTCAAACTCACGTTCGGACGCGGCACCTCACTCGAGCCCGTGCCACCGATTACACCGATTGGGATGGGCAAGGACTCGCGGGGCGTGGACCTCGAATCGTTGGACGACCTCAACGAACGCCAGATCGCGTCGTGGATGAAACAGGCCACGGCCATACCTGGCTTCGGTGGGAAGAAGCGATAAGCGCGGCAAAGGTCGGTAAGGTCAGGTCGCGCAGCGCAAAAGTCGTCGCGCTATACAGGCCAGCGAAGTCGCCGCACCCTGGAGATACGAGCAGAAATCACAAGGCCAGCGGTAGTTCGCGCAGCTGAACCTGGGGCGCCGTGTCAGCCCGCGTCGCCACGCGCCCGCGAGTGTTCTCTTGCGCTTGACCTTCGAGCGGACAGCAGCACCGCGACTGCCAGAGAGACGTTGATGACAGCAGCAGACGCCAATACCGCGCTTGACTGCCCTACGGTGATGCCCCCTCTGAACTGCGGCATGAAGGTGGTCATGCCGGTGTGACGGAGACCAAGAACCTCCTGGGCGACGTTCATTCCGACGTGAAAGGCCAGAACGAGTGGAACGCTCTGCCAGCGCACAAACAGCGCCGCGTAGATGAGCGCCGAGGTCAATACTCCGGCGAGAGCGTTCGGCCACGGAACCCCGGCCTGGATGTGTAAGACAGTGAAAAGAAGCGAGGTTGAGACGATGGCAATGAGCGTTCCGTAAGATCGCCTGAGAAGAAGAAACAGGTAGCTCCGATAGACCAACTCCTCGGCAAGATTGTTAAAGACGACGAAGGTGAATGATCCCGCCGCTGCCGACGCGTGGAAAGACGGCGCGACTTGCCAGGACACGGGTAGGAACCAACGCATGGCAATGATCCACGCGCCGACCGTGATCGCTCCAGCAATGAAAGCAATCGTCGCTTGACGGAGCCGCAGAACGGGCCTGTCGAATCCGACCTCCGCGAGCGATCTCCCCTCGGCCTCAAGAAAACGCCAGTTGATGAGGAGCGCGGCGAGTGCAAGAACAATGGCTGGGACGGCGGCGCTGAATGGACCGATCTTCCCGCTCAGAACATTGAGAAGAAAGAGGTACCCAACCACTGCAATCGCCGCAAGGACGAGAAAGAAGAACGCTAAAAGTAGCGGACTGCGACGCACTCGACCGAGCGTACCAGAACGGTTCCGGAGGTTGATTACGAGGGAACTGCGCAGCGGCCCTTGAAATTGTGGCCATCACGACACCTCCCTCTGTGCTTACTCGATCCGAAATTCCTGCTTGATGTCGTAGCTCTCGCCCGTCGCGGACTCGTCGATCAGAACCGTGAGCGTGTACCGGCCGGCGGCGAGTGTGGAAAACGGGAGCGGGCCTCGCAGGATGTAGCACCCGGGTCGTGAGGCCATCCGCACCGGCTTCAGTTCCTTCTCCCGTGTCACTCGGTCCGTCGAAGTTCCGTCCAGCGGACCAGCGATGAGCACCTGGAACGTCAGCGCAGGAACTTCCGGCTTGGATGCGCAAAACTGAACCGTCCAGGTGGCGTCGTCACGGTTTTTGAAAACAGTATCGGAATGGGCTGCTGCGAACGGATCCGTTGCAGATCGTGCATCGATCGATCCGCTTCGGAGCAGGGTCAGATGCGATAACGGCGGCGCGCCGCTGCCGGCAACCGCAGGCTCGTCGATCTCGGCCGCCGCCGGTGTCTTCTCGGTTGCCTCGGGAGCCGCAGGGATCGCGGAGGGGGTGCCCGGTGGCTGTGTCTTGGGCGTTGGCGTGACGGGATCCACTCCACCCGTCAGCGCCCATGCCGGAACCTCGGTGAGATCGGCACTGGCGATCGCTTTTCGAATGGCCACGGAATTGGCGCGTCCGAAGTCGGTGCGCCCTGGGTCACGCTGATGTCTGTCTGTCGACGGATCCTCGACGAAGACCACCTCGACTCGCGACATGTCGAACTTCTGCGCGTCTGCGCGCTCCCAGACCCAGATGTCGCGCGCGCCCTTCGCAGTGTCTGCGACGCCCATCTGGTCGTTGGTCTGACCGGCGATCCTGGTGGCGGCACCCAGTACGATGTAGACGCGGCCGCGGTCTGTCAACGCTCCCCGCTTGTTTTTTTCGATGAATGTCTTGTCCGCGTAGGCCACCCGTGCGTTGAACTCGTCCTTGAACTCGTTGACCGGTGTGCCGGGCGACGGGTCGCGGCGAGCCCAGAAGAGGTCGATGAAATGATTGGCCTCCTCGTCGGTCTTCACCTTGCGCCAGGCGCGCTGCTCATCCGAAGTCATGATCCACTGCGCCGGCCCCTTGCCCCACTCCTCGAGTTTCGGCGAGAGCGCTGCGAATGCTGAAGAGGCGATGACGCAAAGCAGGGTGAGACCGATGAATGCCTTCAAACTCTGTCCTGGTGCGCTGACCATGATGGATCTCCGTTCGCGGATGACGAAGTCGGCTCCGGCGCCGAATCAGCTGCGGCCCCGTTTGAAAGGTACGTTGTGTTCTCGAAGTGTCGCGGATGCAAGTTCGACCAGGTGATCGTGCTTGAACTGGTACCAGGCCTCGGTTCGACCGACCGATTCGAGAACGGCGCGAAACGCGCGGAAAGCGCCTCGCCCCCGAATGGCATTCTGGAGATTTGACGAGAGTGGCTCTCGCTGCTGGTCTGCGAATGCCTCCATGAAGGTCCACTCGTGAATCTCAAATTTGTCGGGCATGGCGATCCACTTACCGTCTCGTTCGGCGATTTCGCGAAGTTTCGCGACGTCTTCGGGTGACCATTCCCACTCGAAGCCATCTGTCTCGTCGCCCTCCTCGATCACCCCCATGTCGGAATTCAGCACGGTGAGGAACTCGCCTGTCTCACGGCTGACGTATACACGCGCTTCTTCCGGTAAGCAGTCAAGTTCCTCGGCAAGAGCGTCGATCGGAACCGGTAAGGTCATGGCGACAAGCGGCTAACGTCTCCAGCTGACCGGCTTCGGCCCACGCGGAGAACGTGAAAGTAAGCGTATCAGACGGCGGGCCGAAGTCCGGTCCAACGTTGAGTTAGGTAGGAGTTAGGTGGCCTGTGTGCCAGCGCCGAGAACTTCGGCCGGCGGAGATGCTATTGGATGGGCAAGCCAGGCTGAAAGACGTTCTCGAAGTTCTGCTGCGCCGGTTCCAACAACTCGCTTTGGAATTGCGATCCACTCCCATCCGGGCGGATAAGCAGGAAGAACTCAGCATTCTCTGTTGCACGCGTGAAGTCACACCACGGGAATCGTGCGTCGACGTGGTTGCACCATGTGCGCGCCCTAGTGTCGTCGAGTTCAATAAAGTGTGTCTCGAGTGAGTGCTTGTCCGCGGCCCGAAGCCTTGCCACTCGTGCTTTCGCGTGCGCCTGAGATCCGAATATAAACGCGACGATCGCTCCGGCGGCAATCACTGTCGTGACGGCAGCGGTAGTGGCGCCAGCACATAGGCAGCAATCACAACGGCGAAGCAGACGCCGAACGAGATGACGCCGCCACGATCTGGCGGAAGACTCTCTCTGATGAGTGCCTGACAGCCTTTGAAGGACTCCCCAGGAAGGGGGCGAATCTCGAATCGCACGAAACTTGACAATGTGATAGCCACCCAACGTCGGGTGCAGCGGCCTAGTTGGGCCGCCGTTTCTAGCGCGTTCCAAGGGAGCGCTACTTTCTGCGAGGCGGAACTTGAATGATGAGCGTCCGTTCGTGATTACGCCCGGAAGTTGAGAAATCCGATGCGGCAACTACTTTGAACTCGACAGGCGCCAGCCCTCGGCCGTGCTCCAGGCGCGCGTAGAACCCGGCAGGAGCACCACCGTGCATGAACCATTCGCTCGGAATGTCCCCGACTCGAAACCCAGCGCGGTCGAAGGCCCCGCGTGGTTCGATATTCGTCACTCCAAAGAACCTAATGTCTCGACCATCGTAGTTGCCGGTCTTCACCATTCCCGTGCTGAAACCGAGGTCACTTTGCAGATCAGGCGCGGCAAACCGAAGCCAGTACCATTCGTCAATCGCGCGATCGTAGACACTGAAGGCGAGCAAGAAGAGCAGGAGTATCAGCGTGCCGCCGACATACACCAACCTGCGAATGTGCGCGGTGAAGGAAGTCCCGAGAACGTCCATCTTCGCATCTACCTTCGTCATTTCGCGTAACCCCCGGTCGGCCTAACGGCCTGCCGCTTAGCCGCAGTAACCGCACGCGAAAGAGTACCAAGCAACGACACTCGCGGTGCGGTTGACGTCGGCTGCAGCGGCCGAGTTAGGCGTCTGCCCCCGATGACCACCAGTCGATGACCGATTCTGGCGAAACACCGTTGGCAATCAAAGCTGAATTGATTTGTCGTCCCTGCGCCTCTGGAAACTCGCTGCCCAAATAGACGCCTCCGAAGGCCTCTCGAAATCTGGCATTCGAGGAGATCTCGTCTAGCACGCGGTCAAGAAATTCGACACCGCGATACCACATGAATGTCTCAAGACATCCGGCGCCGATCATTCCCAGATCAAGCTCGTGGCACCGCGCGATCGATGCGCGCAGAATCTGCCAGCAGGCACCTGGATCAGTCTGGATAAGGTCATCGACCTCTTCGCACGCGTCGCCGTGAGGATTCTCAACTGAGCGTCTCTTCATTTCCTCGAGCATCACCTGGGCTTCTTCGCGTGTGCTCGGTAATAGACCAGATGGGCGAATGTGCTCAAGATATCCGAGGTATCCGCTGACAATTTTCTCTTGCTCATCGCGTGTCATTCGGACGCCTAAACGTCCCCAGCTGAGCCGCTTCGGGCCACGCCATGAACGTTGTAAGTAAGCGTATCAGACGCTGGGCCGAAGTCGGCTCCAGCGTCGAGTTGGGCATCGAGTGTGTGATGCCGACGTTGATGCGGGAGGGTATCCTGAACCGATGGCGCTTAAGGCTGCTGCTGGAGAGGACTTCGAATCGAAGACGCTTCGCGAGCGATTCGCCGTTCACGCAAGTGATGATGTGCTGATCCTGCGTGCCGAACCGCTGTAAGCTGTCCAGGAACTTTTCTACAGCTTTGTTAAATGCCTCCGGGTTCTCGCGCGCCGAGCCGTGACCGGCTCCCGGGATGCTCACTCGGGGGGCGTTCGGGAGCAGCCGCGCGAGCTCGCCGTTCACGAATTTGTGTAGGGGGATCGTGTTCTCGCCGCTGACAATTAGAACCGGCATGCGCAGCCGCCGGACCTTACTTTTAGGCACGTTCGGAAACGGGTCCCTCGATAAGGTAGCCGCCTTGAAAAAGCGAGAGTTCTGCATCGCCAAGGCACGGCCCTCAGGTGGTAGACGGTCGAACCTGCCCAACCCGCCGAATCCGTCCACCAGAATCCTCATCGCGCGCTGGTCATCTCCCGTCTTGAACGCTGCCGCGGCGGGTTTCCAGATGGAGGCCATAAACTCCTGATAAAGAACTCTGCCTTTCGCGTCATCCTTTGCCCAGCGGTGTACGGGCGGCTCAGCCAACACCAGGCTGCGGACCATCTCGGGGTGTTGGATGGCCAGCACCAGCGCCGCCGACGCTCCGGCGGAGGAGCCCACGAGGTGTACGCGCCCGAGGTCGAGGTGGCGGATAAAAGCAGCGAGGTCGTCGGCGTCCGAATAAGCTGAACGGTAGCTATCGGTCAGTGGGTTTTGATTCGGGTAGTTGTAGCGGCGGCTGTAAGAGATAACCCGGTAGCGCCGGGAGAACGCCTCGGTCTGCGCACCCCACGAGCGATAATCCCCCTGTCCACCGTGCAGCAGAATGAGCGGCTCGCCTCGGCCCCGTTCGACGTAATGAAGCTCGACGCCGTTAACCCGAACTCTCACCAAGCCGTCGCTCTGGCCAGCGGCCGGTCGGCAAAGCATCATCACCAGGAAGAAGAACGTAAGTCTAGCCATCCGCGTCGTCGCCTCTTATCAGCCAAACCTACAGGCCTTCGATTCAGCGAGCCTAACATCCCCAGCTGAGCCGCTTCGGCCCACGCGAGACATGTGCAAGTAAGCGTATCAGACGCTGGGAAGTCGGCTCCAGCGCCGAGTTGGACGGCGGTTCGCGCGACGCTACGCGGACTCTCTCTGCTCGCGGCCTGCCCTTGACGGCAACGGCAAAGCCCAAAAGCACGAAGGCGCAAACTCGATCCGCATTACTGCGGTTAGCTGCCAAGTCCTCTCACTCTCATTGGAGATATCGACGCCAAAAACTCCAGAACCCAAATGGGTTTCCCTTGAATCGTCGCGCCCACGCAGACCGTTCTTCTTCGGGAAGGATTTCGTTGGCAACGTATCCGAAAACGAAATAAAAGGGGACGAGCATGCCAGCGTACAGAATGAACACGCCGAATCCGATTGTCCACAGCCATTTCGGTGCAGATGGCCACAACCACATCGCCACCATGCCGACGATGAACGCGATCGGAAACAGAGCACACGTGAGAGCCCCGAGGCCAAGTAACTTCCGCTCAACCTGCGTGAGATCCGTTCGCCGCACAGTGTCTTCGTCGTCCAACGTCCTCCGGTTCAGCGGCGCGGTGCCACACTAGTGTGAGCGGCAGGACCAGAGCAGGTTACTCTGAACATGGCAGCGAACGGCACCGCGTCCGCTGCAACCGCGAGTTAGGTGCCGCGCTTGGAGCCGAAGGCATCCCAGTACGCCGTGGCGGTTACATCGATTTCTTCAACCGAGGTCGGCGTCCCATCTGCCCTAGCGACGCGAAGTCCCCCGTACTGAATGTCAAACTGACCGTTTGAGCAGATGACGCGCACACCGGTCGAGATGCTCGTCGCTGAAAGGATCTCTGGCTTGAGCTCGGCGAGGACGTTCACGTCGGTGGTGCGTCGATCGTCATTCCAGTTCAGGTACTCGAACTTTTCGCTGCTCACGAGCGTCAGATCGATCGCATCGCAGGGAGGGTTCATGATCTGAGTGAGGTAGCCGATCTCAACGCGCAAGGTCAGATCGCCCGGAACGACGCCTCGGACACTTGCAATCCCACCATCGTGCAGGAGATTCCAGATCTCTTCCGGGTTATCCATGGCTCAGGCGGTTAACGTTTCAAGCTGAGCCGCTTCGGCCCACGCGAGGAACGTGAAGGTGAGCGTATCAGACGCTGGGCCGAATTCGGCTCCAGCGAAAAGTTAGGTGCCGTTCGCCCCGTGGTTCGGTCCGGAGTTCAACATGCGTTCGATTTCATCGTCGCCGTTCTCAACGCGTTTGCGGGCGCTTGAGAAACCGCAACAGCAGCGAACGTGAACAACAGCAGAACGTGGCGATGCTCACGAAATACAACGCTACTGATGCGGCTGGCGCGTAGTAGAGCCAAGCCTCCGGAGTCATGATCGCTCCGACGATCCTGTCACGGGTGTCTTTCGCGACCCCAGCGGCCGAGAGGAAGAACGCGATCCACCCCGTGCCGAAATACACGAAAACTCCATACGCGACGAACCCTACGCCGGCAGCTACCACCGTGCCGATGCCGAGCCACGCCACGACAGCGAATGAGGCGCGTTTGTTGAAGGTTCGCAGCACGTTCCCGATCTCAGCCCGTCGTTCCGCACATGATTCAGGTACCTAACGGTCCGCGGTTCACCGGCTTCGGCCCACGCGGAACGTGTGCAAGTAGTCTAGCAGCGAGCGGGTCGAAGTCCGGTGCAACCGCTAGTTCGGCGGCGTGAGGACTACTCGCACACTCTGCGGGAGGTCGTTCCACTCAAGCACCCTGCATTCGCAATACTGATTCTGCAGGTCGACAAGGGCCTCCGAGGGGACGCCTGAAACTGGGATGGGATCGCCAGTAGCTTTGGCGCGAATGACACGGCCCGACACCGGCCACACAACAACCTCGACGAGCCGGCCGGGAAACAGGCCTTCAGTCGTCGCGTTTAGGAAGTGCCAAGAGTCGATCGAGACGTACTCGGAATCATCCGTCTCAATGAACCACGCGTTCGGGCAGCACGGCGGACCGCTGCAGGTGATTTGGCTCCACACGCGGCGAACTGAAAAGGACATCGTTACAACGGTGCCGGTTCTCGCCTCGGCGCGGGCGTTTCTCCGCGCACGTAGCTGGAGCAACGACAGATCGCGATACTTCTCTGCGAGTTCCTCGGCCGTCGCTGCTCGTTCAGTGTGTGTCATTCAGCCGCCGAACGTTCCAAAGAATCCGGCGACCCGCAGCCACGGCGGCGACAGATACCGACAGGCTCACAATCGAGATGACCGCAAGGAGCTGTCTCGAAATAGCAGGTTCGAAGCGCACGCCCTCGCAGCCTCGACTCGTCCACCTGCCGCCAGCGTCCAAGCATCTGTCTTCCTGCCAGAAACGAACCTGCGGGATCGCGAGTGCGACAGCGAACACGACGACGAGGGTGATGATTCGGACTCTCATTCAGCCGTCCAACGGCCTGCGGTTCAGCGGCTTCGTGCCGCGCGCAAACCGTGAAACCGAGAGTAGCAGACGGCGGCACGAAGTCCGCTGCAACCGCTCAGTTAGACGGCGACGGGATACCCGATCTCTTCGAGATCTCTTCTCAACATGTGAACCTGGCGAAGGCGATACCCCGCGCTGCACCCCGGGAGGGGTTAGACGTCCGAGTGAGTGTGCTGCCCCAGCAAGACCGGGCGACTACCCACGGTCTCTATGAGGTGACCCTCTCCCATGAGTCGCGGATTGTCTGGAGATCCTTGGCGGATGATATGTAGAACTCGATGTGGCCGCACGAGGTGCAAGCGTATCTGTCCGGAGCGCTGGTCGCACCAAAAATCAGGCTTGGTTTCAGTGTGATCTTCTCGCTCTGCAGGGGGTGCCCGGCCTGACGATAGACATTGGTGCTATTGCAGCGGGAACATGTGCCGTTCCTCATGTGGCCTCCTTGATGTAGACGTGTTGAACGTGACGGGTCGCCGCCTAAGGTCCTACGCTTCAGCCGCGTAGCCCGCACGCGAGATCGTAGCACCACGATGAAAAAGCAGCGGGCTACGTCGGCTGCAAGCGTGAGTTAGGTGGCGGCCAGCAGGACGGCGAAGTCTCTTGCACACTCTACTTAATGCGGTGGTAGCGAAAGGTATCGCCGCTCTCCTCAACGACAACAAGCACATCGGCGCCTAGAGTGAACGTGTCCACGCACGCGCACTTCTTGCCATCCAAGAAGAGGCGGTTGCCCTCAACGCGGTACGTTCCGCGATCACTACCCCAGAGGAGAAAGCTTCGAAAGCGCAGAACGAACGTCCCGTCGGCGTTAAGAGTGAGTTTAGTGATGCTCGGTCCAATTTGACTCATCTGACTGCCAGTCGTCCACCGGCCGACGATTGGCGACGTGGCCTGCGAAGGAGGCGGCGTGATAGACGAGCAGGCCGTCAAGAGAATCAGGAAGCCGACCGTCAGAGTCATTCGCATCTCGCCACCTAACGGGCTACGTCGGCTGCACGCGTGGGTTGGACGGCGCCGCGGCCCAGGACAGGAACAAAGGGCGATGAATCTCAAGGATTGGGAGATCGGCCAAGTCATCGAGAAATCCTGCGGACCTAAGGGCAGCACGGGACTCATCTTCGTGCTTTACCGTGTCGAGCCACCAAGCGTGGTAAACGAGCAGGACCACCTCGTCGATGGAGAGGTGTGCCCGAAGTAGACGCCGGTAGTTCTCGCGGTCAGATCCGGATGCAGATTCAACAAACGACACAAGAAAGAGAGCGTTGCCGTTCAATGGAGTCGTAAATTCTTTCCACGATTTGTGGAAATCATCGTAACCATCGGTCAACGCCTCTATGAGATCATACGGTCTGTCGCCTTGCGCCTCCCACTGGTGAGCGGTGTCGTCCGCATTCCTGACACCTGAGACGAGATATGACGCAATCTTCTGCAGTGCGCTTCGACCATAGAGGTCGTGAGAAGCGGGAGTTACGTTTCGATTGAAGAATTGAATGTCGGTCTGACGAACCTGGATTCCATCGATTATTCGCACCCGCAAGTCCAATAGTGTGAAAAACGTTCGTTCAAAGTTCTGACGTCGTAACTCTTCCGAGTTCGCTCGAATCTCGACCTCCTGCCGGTCAAGTTGCTCGCGCTGCGCCAGGTATGCCACGTACACGAACAGGACACCTGACGCTGTCCACAGCGGTCCGGCGGTGCCGGCGACGAATGTCGCAAATTCAACAAGGTGTGAAGCGCCAAACTGAAACGTCGCCCAGGGCGACGCGGCACCGCCAGCGACAGCGAGAGTGCCCGCTGCAGCCGAGATGATCTGCTGCTTCGTCTTGTGACGCATTGAATGCTTCGTGCGATGGCTACTCGATGTAGCGAGGTCCAACGGTCGCCGTTCAGTCGCGGCAGCCGCTTACAAAAGAGTAGCATTTACGACGACCGCGAGGCGGGTGCCGGTAACGGCCGAGTTCTACGGCTAGTTCGAAATCAACCAATCTTTTGCTCCACGTCGTCAACGATTCGGAGAACGAAAGCACGCAATTGGTCGGCCGCGATCGTCGCCTGCCACGTGACTGTACCGAACTCCGTATATTGGACACGCGTAACTCTGAACTTGCCGCTCAAGCGCCGCAAGTTTTGAATGAAACGCTTGTTTACGCCCGTTCATCGAAGAGCGTCTTTCCGTCGCCCTAACGTCTCTAGCTAAGCCGCTTCGGCCCACGCGAAGAACGTGAAGGTAAGCGTATCAGACCCTGGGCCGAAGTCGGCTTCAGCGGCCAAGCTAGGCGCAGCCGCAGGCGATCCGGTCAGGCATCTACCCATGCTTCAAACCGAGACATCCAACCCTCGAACTCTTGTTCGGCGGTAGCTTGGACCTGAGCCTTGGCGGCCTCGAAATCTCCCATCCAGAGATTCTGCTGCTGAACCGTGTGGACAAGAAAGATCTCGGCGGCGCGGACAATTTTCCGAATGAGCGCCGGTTTCGCGAACACGTCGTCGGAAAGCGGTGAGCCACCGGCTCGATACATGCGTCGAGCGCGGTCCAAAAGAATTTCCACATCGCATCGCTCGAGAACACCGGGCGCATCGGCTTCCAGACGATTGCAGAACTCGTCAAGAACTTGAGTCTGCATTTCTCGGTACGCGCGGGGTGAGATCAGGTCCATCGGTTCATACTATTCGATGGCCGAACGCAGTGGCAGACCATGGGGACGCCGAGATCTGGCGCCTGGGCGATAGGCTGTGTGTGGCCAGGTGCAAAACATCCTTCATCGCCGGTCCCCTGTTATGAGCGTGTCCATGGGACTACGAACGCCGCGGCTGCCGGTCTGTTGCAGGACGTGCGTATAGATCATGGTCGTCTTGACGTCGGCGTGGCCGAGGAGCTCCTGGATTGTGCGGATGTCGTAGCCGTCTTCCAGGAGGTGCGTGGCGAAGGAGTGACGCAAGGTGTGGCAGCCGGCATTTTTCTCGATGCGCGCGGCTTGGACGGCAGCCTTTGCCGCCCGTTGTACTGCAGATTCCTCGAGGTGATGTCTTCGCTGGACTCCGCTCCGCGGGTCGATGGAAGTTCGGGTGGCGGGAAAGACGTACTGTCACGCGATTTCGCGTCCGGCGCCTGGATATTTGCGTGCGAGCGCGTCGCAGGGCCAGACGTCGCCGACACGGTGAGCGACGTCCCGTTTGTGCTCGGTCGCCGAAACCTCTTGAAGCTAAGGCAACGTGTCGAAGCCGTGCGACGTTGACACGCTATCGGTTAACGTCACGATCGGCTTCCTGCAGCGTTCCAACGGACGACAAATTCAGAAGGCTGAGGCTCTCCAAGTTGCGGTCGCACAACGCGTCGTGCCGTCGGCTGCATCAGTGCGACCTTGAACCCATCGGCACGTTGTTCAATGACCTTTACGGTTGGCGTGCGGCCGGGTGTCGGCTCAATTCGCAACATCAGATGCGGTGGTCTTGCGAATGGAGTTTCGTAAAAGATTTCGCGCGCATCCTCAGCGGCGTATAGGGGAAAGAAGATAACTCCTTCCGTCCGCGTGGGAACGTTATCGCTGGAAATAGGCGGTTGCGCGATGGCTGCTCCATGCTCTATGGACACGCGCCGCCGGCGGCGTCTTCGGACGGAGTTGGCAATTCCTGAGGTGACCAGTGTGAGGATGGAAACACCAATGCCGGAGAAGATCCACGAACCATTTGCTCGCAGCCAGTCAAGCAACGACGCCATGATTACTCGCGAGTCTATAACGAATAAATTGGGCTACTTCGCCGCTCGTTCTTCAATCACACGCGCCAAATGAAACCGCAACGGCTCCAATAGCGTGTAATGCGACGTAATGCGGCTCTGTCGTTCGTTCTCATCGCGGAAGAGATCGCGCATCGTCGTCGCGCGCTCGTCGTACCAGGTTTTGGAGACTTCACCGCGGGCTCGCTTTTCGTCGAGGACGAGCATGATGTGGTTGCGGTCGATGATCTCGGGGTGGTGGTTGACGCCGAGGAAACGGGGCATGGTGCCGGCGGGGTCGCGGGCGAGCTCGATCATGGTGAGGGCGGTGCTTCCCTCGGCTTCGAAGGCGATGGGCTGGCTCTTGCCGGGTTGGTCGAGGATGAGGTCGAAGAGGCGGTTGTCGATGACGCGGAAGTGCTGGTGGTCGGGGAGCTCGCGGGCGAATTGCGAGAACCAGGGATGCTGCATGGCTTCGCGGGAGAGGCGGTTGGTGGGCATGCCGCTGCTCTTCTCTTCGCGAAGCTCGACGTGGGCGACGCCGCTCCATCGGCAGACGAGGCCGAAGGAGTGGCAGATGGCGAGCATGGCCGCGCTGGGATGGGCGAGGATGTCGTCGAAGAGATGGAAGAGCGGCGCTTCCCACTCGGTGGTCTCGTCGACGCCCTGACTCCATTCGTGCTTGCCGTCGTTGAGGCGCGGGTCGAGATGACCGGGACCGCCGGTGCCGAGGTAGAGCTGGAAGCGGCCGTTCGGCGACTCGGGGATGGCGTTGCGGCGGCGGACGTCGTAGGAGAGCACGCGCACGCGCGCGTCGATGGCATCGAGCTCGTCGCGGAGGGATTCCGCTCCCTCCTGCACGGCATGCACGAGCGAGTCATGCCCGACGTTGGGCCAGAAGTGATTCATGTCCAGCAGCGCGACGTCGATGCAGTCGGTGCGCGGCGGCGGTACGGAGTCCTCGACGCGGAGGAACTCGAAGACTTCGGTTTGAGTAGCGTTCATGAAGGTTCTGTTTGCGAGTGGCAAGAGCTACACCACTCCGTACTCCGTCTCGGCGACGATCTCGTCGACGACATCCTTGAGATCGTTCCGCCGCGCGTAGGCGGCGAGCTGGCGATCGGCCCCGGTGCCGCGGCGCATGATCTCACGCGCGTAATAGACCTCTTTGCGCGAGCCGAGCTCGTCGACGACGTCGTCCACGAAACTCGAGAAGCTCGTCGAGCAATTCTCCGAAGGGAACTTCCTCGCGGCGGCCGAAGTCGATGAGCTTGCCGCCGATGCCGAAGCGCGCCGCGCGCGATTTGTTCTCGTTGAGGAGCGCGCGGCGATAGAGGCGCCAGCCCATGTTCTGTTTGTAGATGCGATAGAGCTTGACGGTGATCGCCTGGAAGAGCGCGGCGAAGCAGATGGTCTCGTCGATGCGCATCGGCACGTCGCAGATGCGGTACTCGAGCGTGGGGAAGAAGGGATGCGGACGCACGTCCCACCAGATCTTCTTGGGGTTGTCGATGCAATGCGTGCGGACGAGCGTGTCGACGTATTCGTCGTAGTCGCGCGAGGGTGTTGAAATGATCGGGGATGCCGGTGCGCGGGAAGCGCTCGAATACTTTCGCGCGATAGCTCTTCCAGCCGGTGTTCTGTCCGCACCAGAAGGGCGAGTTCACGGAGAGGGCGAAGATGTGCGGCAGGAAGTAGCGCACGGCGTTCATGATTTCGATCCGAACGTGTCGGGGTCTTCGACGGCGACGTGGACGTGCAGTCCGAAGATCAGGTTGGCGCGCGCGAGCATCTGCAGCTCGTACACGATCTGGTCGTAGCGTTCGTTGGACGTAATGGGCACTTGCGCCCAGTGCGAGATCGGATGCGTGCCGGCGGCGGCGATGCGCAGTCCGTTCTCGCGCGTCAGACGTGATGATCTCGCGCCGCAGTCTGGTGATCTCACGCCGCGCCTCGGCGATGTTCTGGCAGATGGGCGTGCCGACTTCGATCACGGGATCGTGCATTTCCCGTTTGATCTCGTCCTTCAGCCGCTTCTCTCCCTCGGTGAACATCTCCTGGATGTGCGACTTGAGCAGGCGCGTCTCCGGGTCGACGACCTGGAACTCCTCTTCGATGCCGAGCGTGAAAGATGGAACAGGCATGGGGGAAGGATATGCCATCGGAGGGCGGGCTTATAGCCCGCCGATTCTTTGGGCGGGTGGGGACGAGCCATGGACACGCCCTTCGACACCCCCCACCCAAAAAAAGCGGCGGGCTATAAGCCCGCCCTCCAGGGGAGCATTCGGGGAGCGTCGCGAGGTGAGAATCAGATCGGCTTCGTGACGTCTTTCTTCACGTCCATGACGGTGGGCCAGTTGCCGGTGAGCTCGAACTTCTTCTCGCCTTTGACGATCTCGATGAGGACTTCGGCCATGTTGGTGACCATCCACTCGAAGTTCTCTTCGCCGACGGATTTGCGGTCGGCGTCGGGGGCGCAGTTCATGAAGTCGATGGCGTAGGGGATGCCGTCGCGGACGGCGAATTCGACGGTGTTCATGTCGTAGCCGAGGCCGTCGCACAGAGCCAGCGCATCGCGGTGGATGCGCTCTTCGAGCTCGGGCAGGGGTGTGGTAGTTGGCGACGTAGCGGAGGTGATGCGGCTGCTTCGGGTCGTACATCATGATCTGCACGCGGCTGCGGCCGAGGACGTAGCAGCGGTAGTAGGCGTCGAACTCGATCGCTTCCTGGGCCATCATGACGAGGTCGCGGGTCTGGTCGTAGGCGGCGAAGAATTCGGCGGGGTCGTGCACTTTGTACACGTCCTTCCAGCCGCCGCCGTACGCGGGCTTCATGAAGATCGGCCAGCCGAGGTACTTGAAGACCTCGTCCCAGTTCGACGAGGCGCATGTTGCGGAACGACTTGGCCTCGGTGTTGGGCGGATGCTTCTTGTGCGGAAGGAGCACGGTGCGCGGCACGGCGACGTTGGCCGCTTTGGCGACGAGGTTGTCGAAGAACTTGTCGTCGGCCGACCACCAGATCGGGTTGTTCACGACTGCGAACGCCCGAGGCCACCGCGCACTTCAGATACGTGCGATAGAACGGCACCTCGTGGCTGATGCGATCGAGAATCAGATCGTATGGAAAGACGCCATCGTCCTTGATGTACGAGATCTCCACGATGCCGCCGCCGACCTCGTCGCCGCCGCGGGCGTTGATCGCTTCGATGAGCGCCCAGGGGAACGTGTCTTCCATGCCGAAGAGAATGCCGATCTTCTTTTTGCGCATGAAAGCGATCGTATAGAATCGCCGCCCCGTAAGGGAAGTTCCGTCCCCATTTATGTTCCGTGACTATGTCCGCTGGCGTTCCCCCTCCCTCGGCCGCGACATGGAGTTTCTGTGGTTCGGAAGTTCGGACGGCCGGTCCTGCTCTTCCCGACTTCTGCCGGCCGCTACTACGAGAACGAGGACTTCGGACTCGTCGGATCGCTGGCGGACAAGGTCGACGCGGGTGAGATTCAGCTCATCCTCGTCGACACGGTGAACGCCGAGAGCTGGTACAACCGGAGCGTGCACCCGGCGGTGCGCATCGCGCGGCACGTGCAGTACGACTCCTATCTGCGCCACGAGCTCGTGCCGTACATTTTCAACCGCGCGCAGCGCGGAGATCTCGTGGTGTATCGGCGCGAGCTTCGGCGCGTACCACGCCTCCAACTTCGCCACGCGCTATCCGGACATCGTCAGCCGCGCGATCTGCTTCTCCGGCGTGTACGACATTCACTCGTTCCTCGACGGCTACTGGGACGACAACTGCTACTTCCACTGCCCGATCGCGAACATCCCGAACATGGATGCGGAGTGGGCAGGGAAGCTGTCGCGCGTCGACTGGGTGATCGCGACGGGCGAGCACGACACGCTCGTGAACGAGAACCGCGAGTTCTCGGCGAAGCTCCGGTCGAAGGGCGTTCCGAATCTCCTCGAGATCTGGCCGGGCGTGTTCGGCCACGACTGGCCGTTCTGGCGCGAGCACCTGCGAAGGTTCGTGTAACGGAAGGCGTCGTTCGTCGAGCGAAGCGAGTGCGCTTCTGTGTAGCGACGGCCGCCCTCGGCCGTCGGTTCGTGCGCCAGACGAAGCCTCGAGACGGACGTGCCTCGTTCTGCCCGACGGCCGAGGCGGCCGTCGCTACACAGAACCGCCGAAGCCTGGCGGCTTCTCTCCAAAAACAAAAAGCGGTGGCTTTCGCCACCGCTTTTCGAAACGTGCGTAGTGAAAGTGTTAGTCGTTCGAGGCGTTCTTCTTCGCCATCAGCTCGCGGAGCGTGCTGGCGGGGACGGAGCCTTCGATGCGGATCGAGTCGCTCTTGCGGGTGACGTCGAAGCGGCGGAGGACGGAGACCATGTCCGGCGACTTGTCCTTGACCGCGAGGCGGAGCGCGGAGAGGGCGCCGCGGACGGTGTCTTCGAGCAGTGCGAGCGTCTCAGTGTCGGTGGAGAGGCCGATGGCGCCGAGCTGGAGGGCTTCGCCGGTGTCGGTGGCCCAGACGGCGACGGTCGTGATCGACTTGAGCGCGGCCTGCAGCGCTTCGCCGGACTGACCCTTGCCGGTGTTGATGTGGCCTGCGCCGTTGCCGAGGCGCTGCGCGCGGGTCACGTCGACGAGAGCCCATGCGGAGGCATTGGGATCAACGCGTCCGAGGTCCATGCCGAGGCCGGAGCGGCCGCGGAAGCCGGTGCCGCCGGCGGCGCGGGCTGCAAGCGCGGCGACGACCGCGCGCTCATTGCCGGCGATCGCGAGCGCCGCGCTCGGAAACGCGACCGCGCCGTTCTGATGTTCGCTGTTCCCTTCATTGGGAAGCAGCAGGTAGGCGCCCTTCTTCACGGCGCCATGCGCGACGAGCGCGTTCGTGAGGCGCTCGACATTGAACCGTCCCTCGGCGATAGCGACGACGTCCGCCTCGGTGCTCAGCGCCGCCTGCGGTGAAGTCGCGACGACGAGCACGTCGATATCCTTCAGCGGAGAGAGTCCGGCGTCGGAGAGAAACTTCTGGGCTTCGCCGTCGCTGCTCATCTTGTCCGTGTGCTGCAGGAGCATCGAGGAGAGCGGGCTGGAGCGAAGTTCGTTCAGCTTGATCAGACCGACCGTCACGGCGTTCGCCGGAACGAGAGAGAGAGCGTCGTCCTTCGCGGCCAGCGCCGGAAAGGCGACGAGGATGAGAGCGGCGACTGCGGCAAAAGCGACGGACAACGATTTTCGATTCATGCTTAAAACTCCTTTTTGGTGAAAAGCCAGGACGCTAGGATAAGACATCCGGCGCCAAATGCGGCGGTTGTCAGGAAAGGGGCGAGAGAAAGTGCGTTGGTCATCCGCTCCGGAACCTGGTCGCCGCCGACGAAGGCGACGACGGCCTGTGCCAGTTCCGCGGTCTTGGGAAAGACCCAGTACATGGCGTTGATCAGCCAGGCCTGCCAATCCTGCGACACCGCGGCGGCGAATTTGTCGTGCGCCACGAGCATCGCGCTGAAGATGGAGAAGCCGTAGGTGATCATGATCGAGACCGCGGTGGACGAGGTCACGACGCCGATGAGGAACGCGAACGCCAGCAGCGTGGCGATGACGAGAAAGATGATCGCGCCGCCGGCGAGGAAGCGCGGATGGGCTACGTGGGTCTTCCACACGACGATCAGCCAGATGGAGCCCATGAGATACACAACGTTGCTCCCCGCGAGAATGAGTCCCGCGAGGTAACGCGACAGCAGGAGCTTCACGCGCGAGACCGGGCGTGACAGATAGAGATCGACCGTTCCTTTCTCCTGCATGCGCGGCACGAGATGCGCGGTGGCGAAGATCGCCATGAACGTGCAGAGGAGATAGAGGAAGCCGGCGAAGCCAGTCTCGAATCCGAGGACGAGCTTCTCGATGTTGATGGTCTCGTTGACGTTGACTTCCTTGCCGAACAGCTTCGCACCGGCCAGCGCGCCATCGACGATGTCGAGATTGATCGCCGCGGCGAAGATGATGATGAAGATCGTGGAGAGGAAGAAGTACGCGAGCAGCGTCCAGCGCGCGGCCGCTTCGCGCATGACGTCTTCGATGTTGGCGATGAGGACTTTCATCAGTGGGCTCCTACCGATCCGGACGGATCCGCGCGCACGAGATCGACGAAGACGTCTTCCAAGCGTGGAGCGCACCGGAGCGAGCTCGCTGAGCACGCCGCCGCGCGCGCGAAGCTGATCGACGAGCGCGTTGAGGTGCTGAAGGTCGGTGACCGAGAGGACCATGTGTCCGTTGACGCGCTCGACGCCGGCGCCGCTTTCGCGGAAGGCGCTGACGAGGCTGTCGTCGATCGGCGTCGCGACCATTTTGTAGGTCGCCTGTTTGCGCGTGAGCTCTTCGACGCTGCCAAAGGCGGCGACTTTTCCGTTGCGCAGCACGGCGACGCGATCGCAGGTCATTTCGATCTCGGAGAGCAAATGCGAATTGAGCAGCACGGCGGTGCCGTTCTGCTTCGCTTCGTCGCTGCAGGAGATCGCGGATCTCGCGGCGTCCGACCGGATCGACGCCATCGGTCGGCTCATCGAGGAGGAGCAGTTTCGGCTGATGAATGAGCGCGCAGGCGAGGCCGAGGCGCTGGGTCATGCCTTTCGAATACTTCTTGATGCGCACGTCGATCCACTGCGCCATGCGCACCTGTTCGAGCACGACCGGGATGCGCTCTTTGATGCGCGCGCTGCTCCATTCCCGACATGCGGCCGAAGATCGACAGCGCCTGCCGCGCGGTCAGGTAGTTCGGGGATCTTGTGTCCCTCCGGCAGGTAGCCGACATGACGGCGCGATTCAGGATCGCGCACGGGCAGGCCGCAGACCTTCGCGTCGCCGGAGGTGGCGTGCGTCAGGCCGAGAAGGATTTTGACGGTGGTGGTTTTGCCGGCGCCGTTCGGTCCGAGCAATCCGAACATCTCACCTTCGGCGACGGAGAAGTCGATGCCGTCGAGGGCAGTGATCTTCGCCTTCCCGAAGGAAGACCGGTATTGCTTTCGAAGGCCCGACACCTCGATCAAGGTGGTCATGCCTCCAATGTACGGCCCTTTATCGGAAAAGGTTGCGAACGCTCACAGAGAAACGGTCTCACGCGGAGACGCGGAGTAAGCGGAGGTGAAAGTGTTTCTCCGCGTCCTCCGCGTCTCCGCGTGAACCAAACTCAGCGCGCCGCCGCAGTGACCTGCACGGCGTCGATGCGCTTCTCGATCGTGGCCCAGTCGATGTTGCCGAGGAAGGACTCGATGTACTTCGGGCGATCGGCGGGCTTGTAGTCGAGCAGGTACGCGTGCTCCCAGACGTCCATCACGAGGAGCGGGACGAAGCCGGCGACGTTGCCGGTCTCATGCATCGTGATCCAGTGATTCGACACCTTGCCATTCGTCGGGATCGAGGAAACAGATGGCCCAGCCGACACCGCGCATCTTGCCGACGCCGACGAAGTCGGTCTTCCAGATGTCGTAGCTCGGGAAACTCTTTTCGACGGCGGCGCGGAACTCGGAGCCGCGCGGGGCTTCATCGCCCCCCTGACGCTTCATGTTCCCGAAGTAGTACTCGTGCAGCACCATGCCGTTGTATTCGAAGCCGAGCCGTCGTGTGAGCTCGGAGTAGGCCGGCATCTCTTCCTGATCGACCTTGCCGTCGGAAAGGATTGCAGCGATCCGTTCCGTCAGCATGTTCGTGTTAGTGACGTAACCCTCGTAGAGCTTGAAGTGCATCTCGAGCGTCTTGTCGGAGATTCCGGTGAGGCCGGAGAGATTGAAGGTTTTGGGTTTGTAGATCTTGGTGTCCATGCTCCGGATCACGTGCAGGATACGCACCGGAATTTGGCGAACACGAACGGATAGTTGGGCCGGAACCAGTTTCGGAAGCTGCGGCGGATGAGTGCGCTCGAGGTGAGTGGCGACGCGCCCTTGAGCACGTAGTGCGCATTATCGAAAAAGTCGGCCGAGTACTCGGGATACGTAGGCATCGGCGTGAAGCCGGGAAAGCCATCGAAGATCGACGATGTCCACTCCCAGCCATTGCCGACGAGGTCGTGCACGCCCCACGCGCTCGCGCCAGCGGGATGAGATCCGACTGCGACCGGCTCGTAGGACGCGAAGTCGAAATGACCGCGCGTGAGGTCGGGCGCGTCGTCGCCCCACGGATGAAGACGCTCTTCGCCGGACGGCGTGCCGTACGCCGCGCGATGAAACTCCGCTTCGGTGGGCAGGCGCTTTCCTTTCCATCGCGCGTATGCGGTTGCTTCGTCGTGCGTGACGTAGACCGGAGCGTCGAGCGGCAGCGGAGTGAGCGCGAACATTCCGCGCCAGTACCACTCGCGCTCGCCGCGCGTCCAGAAATGTGGCGCGACCGCGCCGGTAGCGGTCATGTAGTCGAGATACTGGCCGTTGGTGACGCTGTGGACGTCGATCTCGAACGCATCAACGTCGACGGTGAGCGAAGGGAACTCGTTGTCCCAGCCGAACGCGCTGCCGCGCTCCGCGCCGAGCGTGGCCGTGCCGGGGGGAATGGAGGAGGGCAGGCTTATAGCCTGCCGGTTTTGGGAGGTGGAGAACTGAGGGGCGGAGAACCGGCGGGCTATAAGCCCGCCCTCCTTCATTTCGTACGGCAGGTTGTGGAGCATGTAGAGCAGCGTTTCCTGATGCATCAGCTCGTGCTCGATGATCGTGAACACGGCTTCGCCGCCGCGGAGGTGCGGGACGCGGTCATCTTCGAGTGTGGCCTCGGCGATGGTGGCTTCGATGAGCGCGTCGCACGCGTCAGCGAAGGCTTGCACTTCGTCGCGCAACGGCCAGACATCGGTCGGGCTGCGTACCGCTGCTTCATCCTCGGGATCGATGCCGCGTGCGAAGAGCGTTTCGAGCCGCTCGTCGACGCCCGCGCGTTTCAACGCGAGCTTCACGAGCGTGTTCACGGAGAAGCCAGGCAGGTGCCCTTCGTAAAACACGATCGGATTGCGCAGTGCAATCGGTCGCTCGTAGTACGCCTCGGGTTTGACGAGGTCGAAGAGAGCGCGCGTGCGCTGGCGCGTCGCGCGATACCAATCGAGAAGATTCTCTCGCGTGACCTCGCCGCGAAAAGCGTTGTGGCGCATGGGGTCTTGATTCTACTGAGAAGCGGAGAGCGGTTTCACGCGGAGACGCGGGGGACGCGGAGAGGGGTCCGATGGCAACGGTTTCTCTCCGCGTCTCCGCGCCTCCGCGTGAAATCCCTCGTTGCACCCGACCGTCATGCGAGCGACTCGACTCCGACAGGAACTTCGACCACGCGAAACGTCGGCTGGTCGGGGAACGCTGTCGCGAGCACGGCCTGCGCCACGTTGTAGACCGGCGCGTTGGCCTTCGTCCTTCCCTCGGGGCTGCCGCGATGCGCGTGGCCGTGGAACACGACGTCGACGCGATAGCGGTCGATCGGTTCTTCGAGCCGGCTCGAGCCGAGGAAGGCGATGATCTCGGGCGGCTCACCGACGACCGTCGCCTGAATCGGCGAGTAGTGCAGGACGGCGATTTTCTGCGGCGTGCGCAGGCGCGCCAGCGCCGCTTCGAGCTTCAGCGCCTCGTTGATCGTCTCGTGGACGAAGCTCTTGATGATCGGCTCTCCCCACGCGCCGAGGGCGCGGCGTCCGAAGCCGCCGGCAAAGCCTTTGACACCGGCGAAGCCCACACCGTGCAGCTCGTACGAATCGCCGTCGAGCATCACCACGCCGGCGTCGGTGAGAATCTTCACGACCTCTTTCTCGAGGCCCGATTCGAAATCGTGATTGCCGAGAACTCCGATCGACGGGATGCGCAGCGAGGAGTGGATCTCTTTCGCCAGGATCGTTGCTTCCTCGACCGTGCCGTAGTCGGTGAGATCGCCGCAGAGCAACAGCACGTCCGCTGCGTCGCTCGCTTGAGAGAACAGCGGCTGCAGCGTGCCCTGCGAAGACTTCTTCACGTGAATGTCCGCGACCGCGGCGATGCGGAGGGTGTCGCGGGAAGCCATTACTTCGCTCCGTCGATCGCGATGCCCGCCGTCCAGTGCGCGATCTCCTGCCCGTTCATCGTCCCGTGCACGAGTCGCGCGTCGCGATAGCCCCACTCGTCGACGTCTTTCAGATACTGCTGTCGCGAGATCACCGTGCCGTAGCAGACCTTCGCTTTGGAGTTCCCGGTTTCTTCGCGAACGCGGCGTCGTGAGCTCTTCAACGACCCACTCCGGAACCTGCTCGCGATCGGAGGGATAGATGAAGCCGAACAGCACGATGTGCGCGTAGAGCGCGCGCCAGAACGGGCCGAAACGATCGAGGAGACGTGGCCAGTCGAGCTTGTGGCCGGTCGCGCGAATCACGTGCGCGACGTCGGCGCCGTCGAAGCGCTCGCGCTCCATGATCAATCCCTTCGACCAGATCATCTCTTCCGCGGGAATGAGCGAGACGTCGACGCCGAAGACCTTGTCGCGCACGGCATGCTCGAACCAGAGATCGTCGACGCGAGCGACGCCGTTGCCGGCGCTGAAAATCAGATCGACGAAATCGTCGCCCTTGAACGCTTTTCCGAGCCAGTGCGGAAACGTCAGCTCACTTTCGTAGCCGGCCTTCTGAAAAGCCCACGACGCGTGTTGGAAGTCTTCGCGGCGAATGAAGACGTCGAAGTCCTTCGTGTGCCGCTCGATCCCGGTATAGCGCGCAAACGCATACGCCCCGCCGACAAGATGCGGAATCCCGGCGCTTTCGAGAATCGAAAGGGCATGACGATAGAAACGAATGCTGCTCTCGGCGAGAACGTCCTGCGGGATGGCGGCCATCGTGGGACGTAGAAGTGCAGGGATTGTGCCGCGGAAGAGAGGGGCTGGGGGCTTGGGGCTAGGGGCTAGAGCTGAACGCGATAGCGAGGGGCTTGGGGTTAGGGGCTAGGGGCTAGAGGCAGAACGCGATGCCGTAGTTTTTGCTAGCCCCCAGCCTCCAGCCCCCAACCTCTCCTCAATACACCGGCGCGATCGTGATCGCCGCGCCGGTCGTCGTGAGGCGGATGTGCGGGATGCCGCCGCCGATGCGCAGCATCTGGCGATTGGCGGCCCAGGTTCCTTCCTCGCAGCCTTTGAGCGTGCAGTTGATGTGGCCGGCGTCGGCGGTCTTTGCTTCGATCGTGGGGAGATCGGCCGTGTGGAGCTTGAGGGCGATCGCTCCTTCGCGCGAGGTCGCATCGACGTCGCCGGTGACGCGGTCGAGGGTGATGCCGCCGGTCTCGGTCGTGATCTTGTAGCGGCCACTCGATTGCGCGACGGAGATGCCGCCACTGCCAGTGTGCGCGGTCACGTGGCCGCCCATGTTGCGAATGGCCACGCCGCCGTTCGAGCCGCGAACGTCGACCGTGGCACGACGCGGCACGTAGAGGATCATGTTCACCCACCAGGCCTGCGATTCGTCGTTCGGAGGTCCGAAGGCTTCGATCTCGCCGTCGCGATGCGAGACCTGGATCATGCCCAGGAGGCGCGCGGCGCGCGGCTTGTCATTGGCGACGGCGTAGCGGCAGACGATCAGACGCGCGTTGGGCTTGTTCCAGCCGCGCACCGAGACGCCTCCCTCGGCGCTGGCGACAACGCGGAGCTGATCGACTCCGTCGAGATCGATCTCGCGCTGCTCCTGATCGCTCACCTGCGCGCGGAAGATCGTGAAGGTCGTATTGAAAAAATGCGCGCAATCGCCGGTATCGCTCTCCAGGGAGTGATCCTGCTCGGCGCCGATGATCTGGCGCTCCAGCGGGCGTCCCTGCAATGTCGCGGCGAAAAGCATCGCCGCGATTCCGAGTGAGAGCAATCTCATGATGACTATCTCTATAGACGGTTACGGACCAGGGAACGTTAGGTTTCGTTCCAGTGTCGCGATTTCCTGCTGGTATCATGCCTGCCGTCCCAAAATCCGCAGTTCCGGAGCCCCTCTTGCGTCCTCTTCGTGTTCTTTGCGTCCTCTCCCTGTCTGCTTGCCTGACCACTGCCGTTCAGGCCGCATCGATCGCCGATGTCGCCGCCTCTTACGAAAAGCTCCAGGTCGGCGAAGCGAAATCCCCGACGGACTTCAGCATCACCGTCGGGCACGGCACGTACCGGCTCGCGTCGGGAACGGTTTCTCCCGTGCTCGCGGGCGGCAAACAGGTTGGCCTCTATCTCGCCGGAGGAGGGACTTTCACCTACGAGACGACGAACAAAGACGAGCTCACCGGGCTGCGCTACAACGCCAAGAACAGCGGCCTGAAGTACGACGACGGCGCGGAGAAGGCCGTCGTGAAAGGCACCTTCGTCGACGTTCTGCTTCTCGGGAACGGCCTTCCCGAGGTGACCGGAGACGCCGCGCCGTTGCAGAAAGCGGTGTTCGACGCGCATCAGGAGCTGTACTCGCACAACATCTTCGAGAGTCCGGCGTCGAGTCTCTTTGCCTATCAGACACTCGACAATCCGCAGGCGCGCCTCGTGCGCGGCGAGATCTCCGGCAGCGCGGGAACGTTCATCCACCTCTTCGATGACGCGCACGCGAATGACGAAACGCTGCAGGTGCTGCTCCGCGAGACCTGGCGGTTGAGCCGCTTCAAGGATTCGCTCTATCCGATGCTTCTTTCGCGTCAGGCCATCGGACGCGGCAATCGCGACACCGCGCCGGCGCGCGTGCTCCTGACCGACGTCGACGTCGATCTCACGGGGACGATGGACGAGAAAGGAACGATGGCCGTCGTCGAGACGATCGTTCCGCAGAAGCGGGCCGCGAACGCGCTGCGCTTCAGTCTGACGAAGGTGATCTACATGGAGTCGGAAGCGCGCGATCGTCATTACAACCTTCGCGCGGTGACGGACGAGCAGGGACGCAAGCTCTCGTTCGTCCACGACGTCGACGACCTCGTCGTCGGCCTCGCCGAGGCTGCGCCGGCGGGCAAGGCGGTGAAGCTGCGCTTCGACATCGACGGCGACTTTCTCTATCGCCCCGAAAAGAGCAATTTCTGGGAGCTGGGGATCACGCCCTGGTTCCCGTGGGTGCGCGATCACGAACAGATCTACAAGTTTCACTCGGTGGTGAAGGTCGAGAAGCCGTTCGTCGCGTTCGCGTCCGGCAAGACGATCCGCCGCGAGGAAGCGGGCAATTACAACGTCATCGAAACGCGCCTCGACACGCCGGTGCCCTGGGTGGCGATTCTCGCCGGGCGCTATCAATTCAGCGAGGAAGCGCGCAAGGGCGTGATGATTCGCGTGGCGTCGTTCATCAACAAGAACGAAGAGGCCTACAAGAAGCTGCGCAACATCGCCGAGGCGGCGATCGACTATTACCCGTTCTTCCTGGGACCGTTTCCGTTCGACGAGATCAACGTCATCGAGAAGTCCGACGACCTCGGCTACGGCCAGGCGCCCGCGGGCATCGTGTTCATCACCAGCGAAGCCTTCATGCCGCTCCGCCGCGATGTCAATGAAGCCGTCGGCGGCGTGAACATGCGCTTCGCGCACGAGATCGCGCACATGTACTTCGGCGCCAGCGTGCGCATGCCTTCCTCGGAAGAGCAATGGCTCGACGAAGCGTTCGCCGAATATTCTGCCGCGCTCTTCATGAAGCAGAGCTCACGCCCCGGCGATTACGAAAAAGCGTTCCTGCACTGGAAGGCCGACGCGAAGGAAGGTGCCAAGCACGCGTCGATCCCGATGGCCAATCGCATCTATCGCCCCGGCGATCCCCTCGGCAGCTACGTTACGCGCACGCAACTGATCTACGCGAAAGGTGCCTACCTGCTCGCCGCGCTCCACCGCGACATGGGCGACCAGCAGTTCCTCACGTTCCTGAAGTCCTACCAGCGCAGCTTCCACGGAAAAGCCGGCTCCACGAACGACGTCATCGGCCTCCTGCAGTTCGTGACGAAGAAGGACTACGCGCCATTCTTCGAACAGTATTACTACGGCACGGACATGCCGGACGTGAAGTTGAAATGAGGTTGCTGGCTCCTCGTTGCTGGTTGCTTGCGGTTGCTCGCAAGAGACTGGACCCTTGCGAGCAACCACAGACAACCAGCAACCAGTAACCAGCAACTGATTTACAGCGTTCTCGCGAACAACCAGCAGAGAAACAACACCACCGGTGCGTGCACCATCAGTTGCAGCACCGAGTAGCCGGCGAGGTCGCGTGCTTTGACGTTGAGGATGCCCATGAGCGGCAGCATCCAGAAGGGGTTGACGAGGTTCGGCAGCGCCTCGGCGGCGTTGTAGATCTGCACTGTCCAGCCGAGGTGCTCGCCCCATGCTTTCGCGGCGGCCATGACGTACGGCGCTTCGATCACCCACTTCCCTCCGCCCGACGGCACGAACATGCCGAGAATCGCTGAGTAGAGCGCGACGACGAGGGGGAACGTGTTCTTCGTCGTGAAGTGGACGAAGACGTCTGCGAGGCGTTCGGCGATGGGCGTCTTCGAGATCATGCCGAAGATGCCGCCGTAGAACGGAAATTGGATCAGCACGCCGGCGGTGGCCGGCACGGATTGTCCAACGGCGCGCAGGAACGAACGCGGTCTCCAGTGCAGCAACAGGCCGAGGGCGAGGAAAGTGAGGTTGAAGTTGTTGAGATCGAGCGCGGCGAACCCGCCTTTCTCGCGAATCTGCTGCACGAGAAACGCGAGCATGAGCAGCGCGACGAGGACGCTCAGCACGGGACTGTTCTCCGCGCGCTCGCCCGGCGTACGCGCGCCTGTGCTCTCGACGCTCATCGGCTCGAAGACGCCAGATGTCGCCTCGACGGCGACGATGCCCATCGCCGCCGCGGTCTTCGCATCTTCATCGCGAGGCGCGGAGAAGTAGGCGATGACTACGGAGAGCGCGACGAGCACGGCCGCGAGCGTGAGGCTCTGCCAGAGAAAGATCGTCTGCGTCAGCGGAATAACGCCGGTGATCGGAAGGAGCGACGCCGGGATCGACGACTTCGTCGCCTGCAGCAGCGCCGCGGACGACGAGAGGCCGAGGGCCCAGACGCTGCCGAGGCCGAGGTACGCGGCGGCGCCGATGGCGCGGTAATCGACGCGCAACCGGCGCGTGATCTCGCGGACCAAGAGGCCGGTGAAGATCAGCGAGAGCCCCCACGAGATGAGCGACGTCAGCATCGCGAACGCCGCCACGAACGCGACGGCGCCGCGCCCGCTCTTCGGAATCGACGCGAGCCTCGCGGTGAGCCGCACGATCGGCGGCGAGCTGGCCACGACGAAGCCGCCGATGATCACGAGCGCCATCTGGATCGTGAAGTTCACCAGCGACCAGAACCCGCCTCCGAACTCCGCGACCAGCGTCGCAGGCGCGACGCCGATCGAAAGGCCGCCGATGAATACGATCACGATCGCCGCCAGCGCAAACACGAACGCATCGGGAAACCACCGCTCGCAGAAATCGGCGATGCGCATGCCGGCGCGCGCGAGGAAGTTGGAGTGCATGTTGGTAGTGTAGCGATGTGATCAGCAGGGAGTTCACGCGGAGACGCGGGGAGCGCGGAGAAAAATTTACGGCTCCGCGCCCTCCGCGTCTCCGCGTGAACCATTCTCTCGAGCCTCGAAGCGAACACGCGAATACACTTTCCCCGTGTCGCGCGAATTCAATCGTTATCCTCCCGTCCCCTTCCTCCATGAAGACCGCGCGGTCACGGATCACATCGAGCATCGCGATCGCATCCAGACGCTGAACGTCGATGCCGCCTTGCTCGCCGCGGAGTTGAAGCGGGCGATTCGCGGTGAGGTGCGGTTCGATGACGGGTCGCGGGCGCTGTACGCGACCGATGCGTCGAATTATCGGCAGCTTCCGATCGGCGTGGTGATGCCACGCGATGCGAGCGACGTCATCGCCACCGTCGCGCTTGCGCGCAAGTTCGGTGCGCCGATTCTGGGGCGCGGCGCGGGGACGAGTCTCGCCGGGCAGTGCTGCAACGTCGCCGTCGTGCTGGACATGTCGAAGTACATGCATCGCATCGCGGAGATGAATCCGGCGGAGAAGTTTGCGCGCGTCGAGCCGGGGATCGTGCTCGATGATCTTCGCCGCGAGGCGGAAAAGCACACGCTAACGTTCGGTCCCGATCCGGCGACGCACGCGCAGTGCACATTGGGAGGAATGATCGGCAACAACTCCTGCGGCGTGCACTCGATCATGTCCGGCAAGACCGTCGACAACATCGAAGAGCTGGAGGTGCTGACGTACGACGGCGTGCGCATGCGCGTCGGCGCGACGAGCGAAGAAGAGCTCGCGCGCATCATCGCCGCGGGCGGGCGCCGCGGCGAGATTTACGCCGGCATGCGCGCAATCCGCGACAAGTATGCGCCGCTGATTCGCGAACGTTTCCCGCGCATCCCGCGCCGCGTGTCCGGATACAACCTCGACGAGCTGCTGCCGGAGAACGGCTTCCACGTCGCACGCGCGCTCGTCGGTACGGAGTCGACGTGCGTGCTCGTCCTCGAAGCGAAGACGAAGCTCGTCCACAGCCCTCCCGCGCGCTCTCTCCTCGTCCTCGGCTATCCGACCGTCTACGACGCCGCGGACGATGTGCCGCGCGTGCTCGAATTCGGTCCGATCGGTCTCGAAGGATTCGACGATCTGCTCGTGCGCGATCAGCAGCACAAGGGATTGAATCCGAAAGGCATCGCGCTGCTGCCACCCGGCGGCGGCTGGTTGCTCGTCGAGTTCGGCGGCTCGACGATGGAGGAGGCGACGGAGAAGTGCCGGCGCTTGCTCGCGTCCGTTGACGCAACGACGGCGCGACTAATCACCGACGCGCAGGAATCGCGGCTCATGTGGGCCGTGCGCGAGTCAGGACTTGGCGCCACGGCGCACGTTCCGGGCAAGCCGCCGATGTGGGAAGGCTGGGAAGACGCGGCGGTTGCGCCGCAGAAGCTCGGCGGCTACCTGCGCGATCTGCGCAAGCTGCTCGAACGCTACGGATTCGGCGGCGATCTCTATGGTCACTTCGGCGACGGCTGCGTGCACACGCGCACGAACTTCGAGCTCACCTCCGCGCCGGGGATCGCGAAGTTTCGTGCGTTTCTCGACGAGGCGGCGGATCTCGTTGCGTCGTACGGCGGTTCGTTCTCCGGCGAGCATGGCGACGGTCAGGCGCGCGCCGCGCTACTGGAGAAGATGTTCGGCCCCGAGCTGATCGGCGCGTTCCGCGAGTTCAAGGCGCTGTGGGATCCGGAAGGGAAGATGAATCCCGGCAAGGTCGTCTCCCCTTACATGCCGGACGAGAATCTCCGCCTCGGCGCGGCTTACGATCCTTGGACGCCGAAGACGCACTTCGCCTTCGCCGAAGACGAAGGGCACATCGAATCACGCGCTCTTGCGTTGCGTCGGCGTCGGGCGCTGCCGGCGTCTCGATGGCGGCACGATGTGCCCGAGCTATCAGGCGACGCGCGAGGAGGAGCATTCGACACGCGGCCGCGCGCGGCTGCTCTTCGAGATGTTTCAGGGCAACGCGATTCCAAGCTCGTGGCGCAACGAGGCGGTGAAGGAATCGCTCGATCTCTGTCTCGCATGCAAAGGCTGCAAAGGCGATTGCCCGACGCAGGTCGACATGGCCACGTACAAGGCGGAGTTTCTCTCGCACTACTACGAAGGCCGCATCCGTCCGATCGGCGCGTACACGATGGGGCTCATCTACTGGTGGGCGGGTCTGGCGTCGATCACGCCTCGGATCGCGAACGCGATGATGGGACTGCCGCTGATGAAAACGCTCGGCGGTGTGGCGAAGGAGCGGCGCATGCCGCGCTTCGCATCGAAGACGTTCCGCCAGCGATTCCGCGATCGTGCCGCATCGCAGCGGACCAACGATCGTGCTCTGGCCCGACACGTTCAACAATCACTTCACGCCCGACACGGCGATGGCCGCGGCGGAAGTGCTCGAACGCGCCGGCTATCGCGTCACGATTCCGGCGAAGCGTCTCTGCTGCGGACGTCCGCTGTACGACTGGGGATTCCTCGATCGCGCGAAGAAGCTGCTGCGCGAAACGCTCGATGCGCTGAAGCCAGCGCTCGACGAAGGGCTTCCGATCATCGGGCTCGAACCGAGCTGCGTCTCCGTGTTTCGCGACGAGCTGCTGAATCTCTTTCCTGGCGATCCCTACGCGCAGAAGCTCGCGCGCTCCGCGTTCACGCTCAGCGAGTTTCTATCCCGCGAGAACGTCGCGCTGCCGGTGCTGCGACGCAAGGCGCTCGTGCAGGCGCATTGTCATCACAAGGCGATCATGCGCTTCGACCCCGAGGAGTCCATGCTGCGCGGCCTCGGCCTCGAGCTCACGCATCCCGATTCCGGCTGCTGCGGCATGGCCGGCGCGTTCGGATTCGAGAAGAAAAATTACGAGCTCTCGATGAACATCGGCAATCGCATGCTCCTGCCGATGGTGCGCGAAGCGAGCGACGACACGCTGATCATCGCCGACGGCTTCAGTTGCCGCGAGCAGATCGAGCAAGCGACGGGACGAAAGACGCTGCATTTCGCGGAGGTGATGAAGCTCGCGTACGATGCGCCGCGATAATCCATGCAGCCACGCGCACGCTTCCTCGGCCATCCGATCCACCTGATTCTCATCGTGTTCCCGCTCGGACTCCTGGCGACGTCGTTCTTCTTCGACCTCGCCTGGATGACCTGGGGACGCGAGGAGTTGTCGATCGTGGCGAACTGGCTGATCTTCTCCGGCGTGATCGGCGGCGCCATCGCCTCGATCTTCGGCCTCATCGACTGGCTGGCGATTCCGCGACGCACGCGCGCCTGGCGCATCGGCGCGTGGCACGGCGGTGGAAACCTGCTCGTGGCTCTGCTCTTCGCGTTCAGCTGGAGTTTGCGCCGCGATGTGGTCGGCCATCACCCGAGCGGGCTCGCGATCGCGTTGTCGGCGTGCGGCGTGACATTGATCGTGCTGACGGGCTGGCTTGGCGGCGAGCTCGCGGATCGAATGGAAGAGGTCTGAGAGCGCCGAGACGGCGCTCTCCTAGCCGGCGAGGACGCCGGCGGTCCATCAAGCACAGCGTCTGCGATCAAGAGGCGGACCGCCGGCGTCTCGCCGGCTGGAGTGGCGGCGTCCCGCGCCGCCACCCCGGTGGGTGGAGTGAGTTTCGTTACGCCCGGTCTCGGCCCGAGAACGCGCTGTTGTTGTCGTTGTTGCTGTTGTCATTCGGGCGCTCGCTGCGCTGCGCGCCGCTGCGCTCCTGTGTGCCGAAGCCGCTGCGATTTTCGAAATTGGTGCGCTCTTCGTTGGCCTGGCGGACGAACGGCTGAGAGCCGCTGGTCTGTTCGATGTCGACATTGCCCGAGGTCGAAGCGGGAGCGTTCGGGTTCGCCGAGGCGGCGCGTGCGCGCGCTCCGCGGCTGTGGCCCCCTTCGCGTCCGATCGTCGCCATGTGGGCGCGATCGCGGCTCACGGCCTCTCCGCCTTTGCGTCCCGCCACGCGAGCCTCATCCGAGGTGAACTCGTGGGCGGTGCCCTTCGCATGAGCAGCACGGCCGCCCTTGCTTGCAATTTCTCGCTGCTTCGCTTGATCCATCGATGCAAAACCGCGCTTGCTGGTTGCCATCGTGTGTCTCCTTGAGTTTGTGAACAGTGTCGGTGTGGGGTCTCGTACCTCACGATAACTTCACTCATGGTCGAGCACGATTCGTGCCCGTGAAGAAGCAAGCGACCGTGTACAATGCGCGCCCCGAGGGAATGCACGCGGACGTTTGTGCATTGTTCGGCTTCGCAAGCGTTCAGCCTGGAGAGATGGGTGAGTGGCTGAAACCAGCGGTTTGCTAAACCGCCGTAGGGGGTAAACCTCTACCGAGGGTTCGAATCCCTCTCTCTCCGCCAGCCGACACGGTCGGCAGCGTGGGTTGGCATAGCCTTCTTGGAGGCTTTTCGATCTGATGAATGCTTGTCGCGAGAGCCACGTCTCGCCTCCTCTATACTCCGCGCACTCATGACGAATCGGTCTCGCGACGAGATCATCCGTGACGACGTGCGCGATCTCAACCTGCCCGATCATGTTCAGCCACGCCGTGATCCACGCCCACTTGCGTCCGCCGAGACGCCGCGACCAGAAGTAGAGACCACCGGCGGTGGGATACGCCGACGCGATCTCCGCCATCGACGCGGGCAACGGCGAGCGTCATCACGCTGACGAGCGGCCAGCCGACCGAGTTGCGCCGGTGAGGATCGAGATGATGGAGAACGAGACGGCGAAATTGGAGTGGCCATCACCGCCGGCATCAACATCGCCGCGGCGATCTACATCCTCGGCGCGCTCTCGCACATCTTCGGCTTCCAGCCCGTGACGAGCTGGAACGCGCAACTCGCGGTGATGCTGCTCATTTCTCATCCCGCAGATCGGGATCAATCACTGGGGCATTCGTCTCACAGCGGTTCTCCTCTTCGGCTACGGTCTGAAGTTCGCCGGGCCGATCGTGAGAAGCCGCCCATCTCACGCAGGAGTTGCTGCGCGTACCCGAGCCGCTGCGCGTCTCGCGGACATCAGCGTCTGGTGGCACATCGGCGGCGTGTTGCCTGATCACCGTTCTGCTCACGCTCTTCGGCCGCCATCACAACTCGCTCGAATTTCTCTTCAGCTTTCAGCCGGTGTCGGGCGTGATTCCGCAGCCGACGCTGGCGATCGGCGAGATCGAAGTGATGTCGCCGCTCTATCACCTCGTCCCATGGCTGACGACGCTGTATCTCTCCGCGCCGCCGATGCTGTTGTTCGTGCTCGCGCTGCTGCAGGCGCAGTGGACGTACACCGGCTATGACGCCTCGGCGCACATGGCCGAGGAAACGGTGATGGCGCGAAAGAACAGCGCGTGGGGCATCGTGCTCTCCGTCGGCGTCTCGGCGATCGCGGGTTACGCGATGCTGATGGTGCTCACATGGTGCATTCCGAACGGCGACGTGGCGGCAACGTCGAACGATCCCTATCCGGTGCTCTACATCGTTTCGCACAACCTGAGCGCGTTTCTGTCGAACCTCATCGCCGTGGTGATCGGCGTGGCGATGTGGCTCTGCGGCGTGGCCTCGGTCACGTCGATGGCGCGCATGTGGTACGCCTTCGCCCGAGACGACGGCATGCCCGGCGCGCGCTGGCTGAAGCGTGTGAGCGGCAAGCACCGCACGCCGGCAATCGCGATCATGGTGACCTCGGCGCTCAGTGTTCTGATCTGCATCTACGCCGCGGCCTGGTTCGTCGTGACGTCGATCAGCACGATCTGCCTCTACCTCGCCTACGGCATCCCGATCGTGTTGAACCTCCGCAACCGCCTCCGCGGCCGCGGCGAATTCATGACGCGCGAAGTCGCCGTCTGGTCGCTGGGCCGTTGGTCACCGCTCGTGAACGGGATCGCCATCGTCTGGATCGCATTCATCACGATCGTGTTCATGCTCCCACCGAACGAGCTCGTGCTCTGGACGATGGTGGCGGTGGCGATCGGGATGACGGCGTTGTGGTTGGCGTCGGCGCGGAAGAGGTTCGTATAGGACGTGCCCATGTGGACCGCCGCCGTCTCGGCGGCTGGGGCGGCGTCGTCTCGACGCCCGCCCGCGAGCGGCGAGACGCCGCTCGCCCAGCCGGCGGGACGCCAGCGGTCCGCAATGACGGCTTCGGCTGTCATGGAGAGTGTAGGAGGACGCTCGGTTTGACGTCTCCGAGCCGCCCATTCGCGCTCGCCACGAGATCTTCTTTCCCACGCTTCGCGCGAATCGCACCGAGCTGCCCGAGGCGCCGGCAATAGTCGTAGTGGAAGTTTTCGCGCAGCAGCTCGTCGAGGCGCGACGCAACGCGATCGATGTCGACAGCGTCGCTGTCGATCAACAGTGTGTATCGATCGCCTTCGAACACGAGCGTCGCAAAACGCGCGATCACATTCTGCTCGCGAAGCGCGCGGTCGAGCCGCTCGCGAACGAACACCTCGTGCAGTTTTTCGCCGAAGTGATCGGAGATGTGACTCGCGCGGCCGACGAAGCGAAGGATTGGGCAGCGGTCGCGAAAGCCGGTGAGGTCGACGAGGTCGTCGGTGGCGTGGCGATAGAGGCCGCCGCTGGTCGTGAGGATGACGTCGTAGCGGCCAGGACTCGCTTCGGCGGCGGGGACGATGCGGCCGGTGTCGATGCTGCGCAGTTCGACAAAGTGCGAGCGGTAGGCGAGGACGTTCGCGCCGTCGCAGGGAATCGAGACGAAGCCTTCCGTCGAGAGCAGGCCTTTCGGCTCGATGCGCGCTTGCGGGAAGCGGCGCCCGAGCTCCGCGGCGGCGTTCGCGCAGCCGGCGTCGGCCCAGCAACTGATCACGCGCAGGTGCGGCCAGACGGACGTCGTATCGCGCACCGGCTCGACGAGCATCGCCAGGAAGCTCGGGTGCCAAACGGAGACAAAGGAAAGCGATCGGCTGGCGATGAGATGTTCGAGCGTCGTGCGTCGAAACGCGTCGATATCCGTGATCGTGCGGACGCTCGACGGCACCGCTTGCGTCGCGCGCACGAGCGCGCCGCGGAACCGGCCGAGGTACTCCTCGTCGCCGTCGAATCCGATGCGAATGTTGCCGGAGGTGCGTCGCATGGCGATGCCGACCGGCGAGAGCGACCAGTAGGCGCGTCCGGTGAATGCGCGTGGATTCGATGCGGCGATGGAGCAGACCCAGGGCGCGATCGCGCGGCCGAATTCTTCGCGGAGCTCTCGCGTGTACGGGATCAGTTTGGATGCGCCCGACGAGCCGCTCGTCGGTTCAAAGTGATCGATCGGCGATGCGGTGAGGACGTTCGTCTCGCCGACTTCGACGCGACGCATCTCGCTCGCGAAGTCGTCGTAGGTGCGCACCGGCACGCGATCCTGATAATCGCGGACGGAACGGATCGACGCGAATCCATGCGCGCGTCCGAAGCTCGTCTGCGCGTTGCGATGCAAGATGCCGAGGAGGATTCGCTCCTGCGTTTCGGCGACGCGATCCAGCCCGCGGCGGAACGCCATCGCCGCCGGCAGCGACGAAGCCAGCCACGCGCCGTTAGCGCCGATGCTGAGCGGATTCACCGGAGCATCCGCAGGCCGGCCGCGGTGAGATTCTCGTCGGACACGCGAACGAGACAGGCGAGCTCGTCGCCTTCGGCGTGACCGGGATTCGCATCGAGAAAGAAGCGGACATGCGGATCGTGCATGGCGCGGCGCGCCGGATCGGAGATGCCGTCGCGCAGCGGTGCGGGTGTGGCCAGGCGAACGATGCCCGTTGCTGGATCGTAGGCGTCGCCGAACTTCTTCGTCGCGATGCCGCGGAGGATCGACTCTAGCTCCCGCGTCGCGCGATCGAATCGTGGATGAAAGTCGTGGAAGAAGATCGGCAGGAAACGATAGGTGCGAAAGCCGGAGCTGATGAGAAACCAGTAAACCTCGCGCGGCGATGTGGCAGAGAACGAATGGACGTGCCGAAGCCAGAGACGCCCGAGGTCGGTCGTGGCGCGACGATGCGGCGTGACGATCGTGTCGCCGGAGAAAAAGATCACGCGGCCGTCGACGTCAATGCGCAAGAGCGTGGAGAAGCCGTCGATCATTCCGGACTCGTCGCGAAGCATGACGACCCAATCCTTCTCGTCGAGATCGCGCTCGAAGACGGTCTGGCTGACGTTCGCGAAGAAGCTGGCGTAGAGCGCGAACATCCCGTCGCGATCGCGGCGCGTGAGCTCATCGCGGCGGACGACTGTGTTGCGAATATCCGCGCCCGACTCAGAGCGTGCCGAGCTCGAGATAGCGAGGTCGAGAATCGAGTCGGTCATGGAGGTCGTCTCCGTCGTCCCAGGCGACAGTGTAGATGCTGCTCGGGTAGGCGACGTGCCGGAACGCGCGCGCAGCGCCGAGGTTCGGATCGCTCTCGGCGAAGCCGAGGAGGAGATACTGCACGCCACGCGCGCTGGCCGCGTGCAGGAGCGTTTCGATCAGGTCGCGCGCGACGGCGGGATCGTCATCGGCGACGCAGAAGAAGCTGCCGTATGCGAGTCGCAGCGCGCTGCCGGCGCGCGGCAGTAATGCCTTTCCCGTGAGTCGCGCGGCGAAGTTGTAGAGTGGACGCGCGGCGCTCAGGAGTCCGTCGTAGCCGTCGATGACGGTCTGCTTGCACGCGCTCTGATCCCACAGCCCGGCGACGCCGGCGATCGCGCCGTTGCGATGCACGACGACGAAGTCTCGCGGATCGAAGTCGTTGTTCCAGACGGGAAAGAAGTTGCGGCGTGAGCCGTGTCGCTCGAGGAAGTCGAGGGCTGCAACATGGTCTTCGCCGGTTGGACCTGTCGCGTCGCGTGGCACGGGAGCGACGGCGCGGGACGCCGTCGCATCAGCCGCCGAGACGGCGGCGCTCCGTTTCACGCTCAGCGCGAGCGTGATCAGTTTCTCCAGGAAGCGATATCGCGGCATCGCGCCGCGCGGATGCTTCACGAGCACGCCTTCGGCTTCGGCGTTGCCGTCGACGATCGTCGTGACGTAGCCGCGCGTGCGCGCGTCGTCGTGTAGTTCGCGCAGCTTGCGAAAACCTCGACGCACGAGCGTGCGGCCGCGGTAGCGCGGATGGACGCGCAGTTGCGAGAGATAGCCGACGTCTTCGCGCGCGCCGTTCACGAACATCGTGCGGACGGCACGGCAGGCGACGCCGACGATCGCATCGCGATCCCTGGCCTCGCGATCCTTTGCGACGAGCACCTGCGTGAATCGTCCCATCGTCGCGCAGCCGGCGAAGTAGTCGGGCTCGCGCTCGAGGCGGATGCGGATCCGTCCCGGCATCGCGCTCTCCGCCAGCAGCGCGCGGATTCCGGCGTCGTCCTCGCGCGTCGCAAGCGAAACGACGACATCGCTCACGCGCTGCCTCCCGCCCGCCCGGGAGCGGCGGCGCGGGACGCCGCCGAACCAGCCGCCGGGACGGCAGCGGTCCGCGTCGCTTGCGCCGCGGTTTCCGCGGTTGGACCGCCGGCGTCCCCGCCGGCTGGCCGAGCGGCGTCTCGCCGCTCGGTCGCGCCGACACGCAAGAGTGGTCCGCGAAACGCCTCATCGCCGAGCGGGTAGTCGCGCCGCTGCAGCACTTCCTTGCGGATCATCCAGTTGATCGTGAAAAAGTTCGACCACATGTAGGCCGAGCTGCTGTTCACCGCGTCGAAGCTGCGGCGCCAGATCGAGCCGAGGCGGTAGAACTCGCGGCGCGCCTCGATGCAACCTTCCTTCACTTCATCAGCGGTCATCCCCACGGGCGTGAACGGCACCATGCCGTAGCGATAACCAGGATCGAGCCACCAGCGATCGAACAGCAACCGTCCCTCGGACTCCAACCGCTCGTACAACGGCGTGCCCGGAAACGGCGTCAGGTGATTGAAGGCCACAATGTAGAAGCGATGCCGTTCCGCGAACGAGACGACCTCACGCAGCGACTCCGGCGAATCGCCGTCGTAGCCGACGATGAATGTCGTGTAGAGGCGGATGCCGTGGCGGCGCAGATTCGCCAGCGCCACCTCGTAGCCGCCTTTCATCGTGTTGAACGACTTGTGCATCTGCCGAAGGTTCTCCGGATTCAGCGACTCGAATCCGATGAGCAGCGCCTGGCAGCCGCTCGCCTTCAGCAATTGCAGCAGCTCTTCGTCGAAGGCGACGTTGATGCTGGCCTGACTCACCCAGCGGATCTTCAGCGGGATCAGCTTGCGATACAGCTCCTTCGCCTCGTCGAGGTTCGAGGTGATGTTGTCGTCGACGAAGAAGTAGAGCGGCTTCTTCATCCGGCGGATCTCGTCGCATACATCGTCCGCGGGCCGGCGCGTCTGCGTGCTGCCGAAGTAGGTCTGGATCGCGCAGAAATCGCACTTGAAATGACAGCCGCGTCCCGCCTCAATGAGGCCGAGCGGCAGATAGCGCTTCCCCGCGAAGATCGAGCGATCGGGAAAGAACCCGGCGAGCTTCGGGCGCCCATTCCCGCGATACATCGGTTGCAACGTTCCGTGGCGCGCGTCGTCGATAACTTGCGGCCAGAGCGCTTCCGCTTCGCCGACCACCACAGACTCCGCGTACTCCGCGACTTCGTCGGGCACCAGCGTCGCGTGAAAGCCGCCCATCACGACCGGCACGCCGCGCTTGCGATACTCCGAGGCGATCTCGTACGAGCGGCGCGCGGTGTAGGTCTCGACGCTGATCGCCACGAGGTCCGTCGCCTCGTCGTACGGAATCGCTTCCATGCGATCGTCGTAGAACCGGACGTCGACGTCCTTCGGCGTCAGCCCTGCCAGCGCCGCCGGCGCGAGCGGCTCCATCTGCCACGTACGGATGTACTTCTCGCCGATGCGATGGCCAATGCTCGGATGAACCAGCGTGAGTCGCATGAGGGATCCGATGCTCACGCCGCCGAACGGCGTCCTGCAGGCAGCGACCAGTCGCAGGTGTAGTAGCGGTTGAGGTGATGCGCGTAGAACCGGTACCCGAAATTCGTCGGAATCGTGATGCCGAGCTGCACGCGCGCGCCGCTGAGACGTCGGGCGATGCCGCTGTAGCTGTACGTTTTCTTCCAGGCCCGTTCCGCGCCCTGTTGCAGTTGTTCGGGCGTCATGCGCGCCGGCTGATAGACGACGTGCTGCCCGTCGTAGTAGCTCCAGTCGGTCGTCAGCAAGCGCCCTTCGTCGGCGAGACGCGCATGGAGCGGCGTTCCCGGAAACGGAGTGAGGATCGCGTAGCGCGGCAAGTCGATGTGCGAATCGATCGCGAACTGCGCGGTGCGATCGAAGACGTCGACGTCATCGTGATCGAAGCCGAAGACGAAGCAGCCCTGAATCGCGATGCCGCGCGCGTGGAGCTTCTCGATCACGGTGCGATAGTCGATGCGCGCGTTGAACTGCTTGCGCGATTCGGCGAGCGAGCCGTCGGAGAGCGATTCGAACCCGAGGAGGAGACCGGCGCAGCCGCTGGCCGCGGCGAGATCGAGCAGCTCGTCGTCCCAGGCAATCATCGTCGTCGCCAGGCCGCCCCAGCGCACGCGCAACGGGATCAGCGCGCGGAACAGCTCCTTCGCGTAGTCGGTGTCGGAGATCAGATTGAGATCGAGAAAGATCAGCTTGCGCGGACGCATCTGCCGGATGTCGGCGATGACGTCGCCGATCGGTTTCTGCAGCGGACGTCCCCACGCCGACGGCACGACGCAGAACTCGCATTTGTGGATGCAGCCGCGCGTCGCTTCGATCGTGTGCAGCGTAATGTACTGCTTCGCGTCGAGCAGATCGCGCCGCGGAATCGGCAGGTTCTCCAGTTTGAGATGCGGCGACTGTTCGTAGCGCAACTGCATCCGTCCGGCGACGAAGTCGCGCAAGAGTCGCGGCCAGGTCTCTTCCGCGTATCCGATCACGACCGCATCGCAGTGTCGCGCCGCTTCGTCGGGCATCAGCGTCGGATGAATCCCGCCCAGCACGACCGGCACGCCGCGCGCGCGAAACTGCGCCGCGAGGTCGTAGCAGCGCGGCGCCGTTCCCGTGATCGCGCTGATCGCCGCGAGATCGACGTCGCACGTGACGTCGACGTCCGAGATCCCCTCATCCATCAGCACGACCTCGGCGTCGAGCTCGGGTGGAATGAGCGAGGCCAGCGTCGTCAGCGTCAGCGGCGCGTACCGCAGCGACTTCTTCCAGATCCCCGAGCGATGCCGGTACAACGGACCTCGCGGCGAGATGAGTGCGATCCGCAGCTTTCGGTTTGCCATGATGTGTGAACCCAAGATAGACCTATGGAGCGCCGCCTTCCAGCTTTGCGCTCCGTGGAAGGTTCGCGCAATGCAATGCGTTTCCGGGCGGCATGAAGCATTTCGCTTCCGCTCTTGCGCTGCTTTGCCTTTCCTGCGCGACGACTACGCCAAAGCCGCCTCCGACCGCGACCGTTTCCGCCGAGGAGATGGTCGATCACTCCGGCGACTCGGTGCAGACGGCGATCGCCGTTCCCGTCGACGCGCCGGATGGCGGCGCCGACTTCGAGAATCGCTGGATCTTTCAGCAGTACGGAAGATTTCGCCGGAGCGGCGGAGGGACGGGTTCGGTGGAAGGGCGGCGATACAACGTCGTGAAGATCGAACTGGCGAATGGCGATCGGAAGACCGTGTACTTCGACATCACGGAGAACTGGGACCGCTGGAATCCGCAGCAACCGTGAGTGTGCCCTCCCCCCGCCGCGCGGCGGGGAGAGGGCATCCGCGCTTACTTCACGCAGGTGCGGGTCGAGTTCGAATACTCCATCTGGTAACCATAGGTGTGGCTGCCGCTCACCTCATCGAAGAGGAACGCCAGCGTCGCGCCGCCCCAGGCGCACTTGTCGTCGGCTTCGTAACCGGCGCGGTCGTACCAGGCGTTGAGACGGGCATCAGTCATCGCTTCGCGCGTCTCGTGAACGATGAAGTGCTCTTCATCCTGAGCTGCGCCCCAGTTCGCCTTGCCGTGGCAACCGGAGCATCCCGGATACGGCTGAATCGAATACTTGATGCTGGCCGACAGGTTCGTGCCGTTGCCGTTGCCGTGATACGCGCAGTACTGCAGGTTCGGGCCGCCGCAGGAAGTGGAGCCGCCGTCATTCGAGTAATAGCCGGAGGGGATGAAGACCTCGTAGATCGTGTCGGTCTTGCATCCGCCCGAGAGTGCGGCGCAGGAGCTGGCAACCTTGGCCTGGACCATTGCGTCGGTGACGGACGTGGAGGTGGGCGGAACGGAGGCGAACACGTCGGGCTGCGTGCCCTTCAGGCTCGTCGAGCCCGTGCTGCGATACTGCGCCAGCATGCCGATGTGCTTCATCATTCCGTTCGGATCGTCGCGGAACGCGATGACTTCCGCGACATAGGGATCCGACGTGCCCGACGCCCAGCCCCAGAAGATGTAGACAACTTTGGCGTTCGTCAACACTTCGCCGCCGTGATCGACCAGTTTTCCGCTCCCGCCCGGGGCGGCGTAAGCCTGAACTTCGTCGGGATCATGATGGCGGTCACGCGAGCGATGATGGCTCGAATTCGGATTCAGCTCCTGAGCAAACGCGCTGACTGTGATCAGGGCTATACAGAACGAGAGAGCGAGCAGTTTTTTCATTGGATCCATTTCTCCTGTGCCCCGCACACTGCAAAAAGTTGCCTGATCGGTGTCTTTCCGTAAGTCATTGAAAATATGTTCGCGGGAGGTTCGACCGGGGATCGCTCTGGACCAATATCTGATCCTTTTTATCTAAAATTGACCCTGCGTTGGATCAGATTGCGCGCATTTTCGCCAAAATCTGATCTTTGGTCTTCGGCTGCTCTCGCGCCTCCGGGCGGGGCGCCGGGCAGGGTCAGGGTTAAGATCGCGTTCGAGGTTTTGCGTATGACGATGACAGAAAGCACCACCCTCCCGATGACCGGCGAAGAGATGATCGCGTTGACCAAGCGCCACACGATCTTCTCCTGGTCCGCGCAGGCGAGCGTGAATCCGATCGCGATGGTGCGTGGCGAAGGCATCTATTTCTGGGACGCCGACGGCAAGCGCTACATCGACATGAACTCGCAGCTCATGTGCGTGAACATCGGCCACGGCGACAAGCGCGTCATCGCCGCGATTCAACGCCAGGCCGAAGAGCTGGTCTACGCCGGCCCAGGCATGGCCAGTCCCGTCCGCGCGCGCTTCGGCCGCATGCTCTCCGAGCTCACGCCCGGCGATCTCAATCGCTTCTTCTTCACGCTCGGCGGCGCCGAGGCAAATGAAAACGCGATTCGCGTCGCGCGCATGGTCAGCGGCCGTCAGAAGATCATGGTCCGCTATCGCTCGTACCACGGTGCGACCGCGGGCGCGATCTCCCTCACCGGCGATCCGCGCCGCTGGGCGAACGAGCCCGGGATCCCCGGCGTCGTCCGTTTCTTCGATCCCTACAAGTACCGCAGCCATCTCTATCGCGAAGGCGACAGCGACGAGATGTTCGTGCAGCGCTGTCTCGAGGAGATCGAAGAGATCATCGCCTACGAGGGCGGACACACGATCGCGGCGATGTTCATCGAGACCGTGACCGGCACCAACGGTCTGATCGTGCCGCCGGATGGCTATCTCCAGGGTTTGCGCGCGATCTGCGATCGCCACGGCATTCTTCTCGTCTGCGACGAAGTGATGTGCGGCCTCGGGCGCACCGGTCGCTGGTTCGCCGCCGATCACTGGAACGTCGTGCCCGACATGATCACGATGGCCAAGGGTCTGACATCGGCGTATCTCCCCCTCGGCGCGGTGGCGCTCAGCGATCGCCTTGCGAGCTACTTCGACAAGAACGTCTTCTACGGTGGCCTGACGTACAACGCGCATCCGATGAGCCTCGCCGCCGCCGAAGCGTGCCTGCAGGTGATGATCGACGACGACACGATCGGCCACACGCATCGGATGGGACGCGTGCTCGCCGAGCTCCATGCATCGATGAAAGCGAAGCATCCCTCGGTCGGCGATGTCCGTTCGATCGGCCTCTTTGGCGTCCTCGAGCTCGTGCGCAACCGGGAGACGAAAGAGCCGATGGCTCCCTTCAACGGCACGAGTCCGGAGATGCAGAAGCTCGGCGCCCACCTGCGTGAGCAGGGCATGTACGCCTTCCTCAACTGGAACAACCTCTTCACGAACCCGCCGCTCTGCATCACCGAAGCGCAGCTCCGCGAATCGTTCGCGATCATCGACAAAGCGCTGGAGATCACCGACGCGGCGGTGACGGGGTAAACCCATGCTCGGCACAACGAACATCGTCGCTTTCGTCGCCATCACCGACTACGACAAAGCACGTGCCTTCTACGAAGGCATCCTCGGCCTGCGCTTCGTCAAGAACGACGGCTTCGCCATCGTCTTCGACGCCAACGGGATCACGGTGCGGATGTCGAAGGTCCCCGGCTTCAAGGCGCTTCCCTTCACGGTCCTCGGCTGGGAGGTCTCCGACATCGAACGCGTCGTCTCCGCGATGCAGGCCCGCGGTGTCACGTTCGAGCGCTTCGGCTTCTTCGAACAGGACGCCCTCGGCATCTGGACCGCTCCTTCCGGCGACAAAGTCGCCTGGTTCAAGGATCCCGATGGCAACACGCTCTCGGTCTCGCAACACGTGTAGGAGCTGTTAGGAGTGCGGTGGCAGAGCCACCGCAACGTGCATGTCTACGCGAATCGCTGCGCTCGCGTTAGCTGGCGCTACCGCACTCTAGACAATCACGCTAACCTCACCTAATGCGCGGGCTTTGAATATGGCCACTGATTGGAAAGAGTATCAGGAAGAAGCAGCGTCGTTTTTCACGACCTTAGGCTTAGATGCTCAGACTGACGTCACGGTGCACGGCGTACGAACGACGCATGATGTCGATGTTCTCGTCAAATCACACCACGCGGGATTTGACGTCACGTGGATCGTCGAGTGCAAACAATGGAACTCGAGAGTGTCAAAGCTTCATGTACTCGCTCTGCGAGAGATCGTGTCAGATGTGGGAGCAGACCGTGGAATACTCCTCGCAGAGAGGGGCTTTCAAAGCGGCGCCGTTGAGGCGGCGGCTTTGACCAATGTCCACATTACGTCGCTTGCCGACGTCAGGAATACGGCGCGAACAGAGGTCTTCTCCATGCGACTTCTGGAACTTTATGATCGTATGGAAATAGCGAGAGAACAGTATTGGCATATTCCGAAGTCGCAGAGAATTGACTACGGCCTTCGACCAGAAGTAGGTGACATAGGGTATTCGGGTGCAGCCATGATTGATCTGATTGACAACCTCTTAAAGAAGGCGTTTAGAGGTATCTATCCGATCTATCCAGATGAGATGTTGAGGTTTAGAGGATTACAGCTGGCGGCGCCATTTGACTCAGTGGAAACGGTTGTGGCTGCGGTTGAGTCGTTGATCGACGAACTTGAGGCGAAACTCGAAGCATGCATCGCGGCCTGCAGATCGGCTGGCTAAAGACGAAGGCCGCTTTTCGAACCGAGTCACCAGAGACTATTTCGCTGCAAGTTCGTGCAGCAGCAGCTCGACGTTTTCTGGCACAGTGACGGGAATGAACCACGAGCGAGGGTACAAGTAGTCCTCGCCGGATTCATCGATCACGCGCATGTAGTTGCGCTTCTCAGCCGATGCATCATCGAGAACTTCGTAGACTTTGCGAAGCTCCAGTGTGCCGGCGTATTCACCGTTATGAATACAGATCGCGAAGTGGTTCGGTGCACTCATGGGCTCAGTCCAGATATCGCTTGATCTTCATCCAACGTTTGCCGATGCCGTGCGCTTCATACCAATGAACTTCAGCTTCGGCAATCGTACCATCCTCGAGAACGACGGTCGCGAACCCCTTCAGTTTCCGCCAGTTACCGCGTCCGAATTGTTCTTGCAGTTGCGCTAGATCGCGAATGCCGCTTCCTGTCGCGATCGTATCGATCCCGCGGATCTGGCCGATGATCTCGAATGACTCCGGAGGCATGCTTCAAGCTATCACCAATGGAGCGCAGGCTTCTTAGCCTGCCGGTCCGCCGGCTTCCAGCCGGCCGCCCTTGCGAAAACTGCCGGCAAGATGCCGGCGGACCGGCAGGCTGGAAGCCTGCGCTCCACTTCGTACGCGAAGCCTAAAACCCCAACCGATACCCCACCCGCACCGTTCGTCCCGGCTCCGGCCGGAAGAACGAGGCGTTGGTGAATTCGGCGTAGAGCGTGTCGGCGACGTTGTCGATCCAGAGCGTGATGTCGTGGGTGAACGAGCCGCGCTCGAAGACGCGGGCGCCGGCGCCGATGTTGGCGACGGTGAAGGCGGGGAGCTCGGTGCCGACCGGCGGCGGCGGTTCGTCGGGGTCGACGTTGGCGCGTGCGCTGCCGTTGTGGCGCACGTTGGCTTCGGCCCAGAAGCGCGAAGTCGTCGGTTCGTAGCGGGCGTAGAGGAACGTTTTCGTGCGATAGATGTCGTCGGGCGGAAGGATCGTCGTCGCGCCGAGGCGTGAGGCGTTGATCTGCGTGAAATTGCCGCCGAGGGTGATGCCGATCGGCGTGCGGTAGCCGGTGGCGAATTCGAGACCCTCGTAGCGGAGGCGATCGGCGTTGACCTGTTGCACGACGAAGCGCGCGCCGCTCGCTTTGATCGCGGTCTGCAGGGCGGCCGGAAGTTGCAGGATCTCTTCGGGCGAAAGGAAGTCCTGGATGATGCCGTCGGAGATCGTGTTGCGGAAGCCGACGAGCTCCATGAACGCGTTCGCGCGGCGGTACTTCACGCCGGCGTCCCAGTTTCCGCTGGTCTCCGAAGCGAGGGCCGGGTTGAGGAGCTGATAGCCGTTCCCCTCGGGCGTCGGTCCGTTGAAGAGACGCTCGATGATGTTCGGAGCGCGGAAGGCGGTGCCGTACGACACGAAGGCGTTGATGTAGCGGGCCAGCTCATACGTCGCGGTGAGCGAGCCGACGGTGTTGCTGTCCTTGAAATCGAGATCGGTGATGTCCCAATTCGGCGTTCCCGTGGCCTTGGTCTGCACCGAGTGATAGCGCAGCCCGGCCGTGACGCGCAGCCGCGAATTGACGGTGAATTCGTCCTGCGCGAACAGGCCCGAGCTGGTGTTCGTCGCGTTCGGCGCGTTGGCCATGTCGCGCGTCGAGACCTGGACGATCTCGAACGGCGGTCCGGCGAAACGGAGGTGCGTCGTCGTCACCGAGAAGTCGGTGTTGAAGCTGCGATCGCGATACGCCTCGAGGCCGTACGTGACGACGTGCTTGTCGCCGCCAAACACCTTCACCGCGTCGGCGCGCAGGCCGGTGGTCGAGAGCAGCGTGTGGTTTTGGGTATGAGCCAGAACGGAGGAATTGGGGAAGCCGGGCGCGAGCGGTCCGATGTTGATATCGATGTCGTTATCGAGCTCGCGCTTGTTGCGCTGGTAGTACGCCTGGATGTTCGTCGAGCTGGCGAAGCGGTTCGTGTCGCTGTTGCCGAAATACGAGAGCGTGTAGCGGTCGAACTGCTGCTCGGGATAGAGGATGCGGATCTTCACTTCCTCATCGATGCCGTACTGCTCGCCCGGGATGTAGCCGAAGCCGGTCTGATCGGCGTCGTAGCGATTCACGCGGAAGCGGAGCAGGTTGCGGTCGTTGATCGACCAGCCGAGCGAGCCCCAGACGGTGTTGTCGTCGACGCCGGAATCGAGCACGCGCGTCGAGTGCGGCAGGCGAATGTCGCCGAAGTCGCCCGAGGGCACTTCATAGTCGTCGGAGTTGCGCTTCGATGCGCCGGCCTGCCAGGAGAACGCGCCCGTCGATCCCGAGATCCAGGCGCCGGCGTGGCGGCGGTTGCCGGCATCCGCCCAGGAGAGATCGAGCGCGCCGGCGAAGGGCGTCGTCGAGGGATCGCGGGAGATGAGATTCAGCACGCCGCCGATGGCGTCGCTGCCGTAGAGCACCGAGGCCGGGCCGCGGACGACTTCCATCGTCTGCACGCTGCCGAGATCGACGAGGCCGGAGATCTCGCCGAAGTCGGTCTGACGGCGCGGGTTGTTGAGGCGCAGCCCGTTCTCGAGGAAGAGAACGCGCAGGCCGCGTTGTGCGCGAATCACCGGCCGCATTTGATTGGGGCCCACGCCGGCGACGTCGACGCCTGGTTCTTCGCGAAGCAGGTCCGCGGCGTTCTGCGGCGCCTTGCGCTCGATCTTTTCTTTGGGGATGACCGTCACCGGTGTGGCGACTTCGAAGACGTCGCGCTTGGAGCCGGTCGCCGTGACCGTGGTCTCGGAGAAGAACGAGGGAAGCGGCGCTGCCGTGTCCGCGGCTTCGGCGAGCGTCTCGGTCTTTGGCTCTTCTGTCTTCGGCTTTTCTGTCTTTGGAACATCCGCGGGCGTCTGTGCGATGGCGCGCGGGGAAAGGAGAAGCAGGATCGAGAGCGCAAGCGCGCTCGTGAGTAGCGATTTCATGGAAGTCCTCCGGAGTAGAGAGCGCGGGTCTCGCGCTGCTCCGTCGATTCGTCAAGCGGCTACAACGAGCGCTGTGGAGGACCGCGCGGCGCGTCGGAGGAGAGAACGGGAGCGGGAGGGAGCAGCAGCAACTGCTGCGCGAAGATGCGAAAGTCGGGAAGGGCGTCGCGTGATGCAGCTTCGAGCAGCAACGCAAATGCGAGCACGGGAACGGCGAGACCGAGCGCCAGCTCGAGGTCGAGTTGGTGGCCGTCGAGATCGAGCGGCCCGAAGAGATGAAGGAACGCCGCCAGAAGCCAGAAGACGATGAGCGCGCGGCGTCCGCGGAGCCGCGCGGGCGCGAAGCGCTGGAACAGAGACGCGATCAGGATCAGCGCAAGAGCGCCGCCCCAGCGTGCCAGCACCGCGGGCTCGAGAATCGAGGCATCGGAAAGACGCCCGGCAAGCAGCACGACGTGAAACGCGACCAGCGCGATCAGCGCGATCATCTGGAGCGCGCGTGCGGCGGTCCGTTGTCTGCGGGACTGAGAACTGCGAGCCATCAGGGTGGGGTGCCTTTCTCCTAGTTTAGATCCAGATCGAGGGCGAAACCCTCGATGCGTGGATTTGACCCGAACGCGTTCGGACGAGCTGGAGGTGTTGTCGCACGCACAGGTGACGAAGAACACATACGTTTAGGAGTGCGGTGGCAAAGCCACCGCGTCGTCAACGCGCAGTCGTTGCAGGTCGCAAAGCAATCGCTTCGCTCGCGGTGGCCTTCCACCGCACCTGGAGTTTGGCCATTGTGAGGAGGGCGGGCTTATTAGCCCGCCGGTTCTTGGGTGGGGGTGAGGGACGGTCTTCCCGCCCCGCCCAGAGTCGGCGGGCTATAAGCCCGCCCTCCCTATTGCGGTGGCTTTGCCGCACTCCTAAACGTCCCAGCGTGTGTAGAAGGTGGCGGCTTCGCGAAGCGAGATGTGTTGTTGCCGCGCGATGGTGCGCAGGTGGCGCTGGCTGGAGAGGAGATGCCTCGCGGGACGCGGATCGTTGCGATCGCGGAAGACGTCGCGTGCGTCGCCGAAGGCGCAGGTCCATGCGCGCAGTTCGGCGAGTGAGCGCGTGCGTGGCAGCGCAACACCGAGCATCGCGACGGCCCACATGGCCGCGGTTCGCGGCGGCGCGGAGATCGCGGCGCGGCCGAGGAGTGCGGCGCTCATGGCGACACCGGGAAGGAGATGAACGCCGGACGTCATGCGCGGGTTGCACTCGAGCGGATAGAGCGTTCCGTCGCGTTCGATGAAGTCGAAGCCGAAGCATCCCGACAGCGCGTTGTGGGCGACGAACGCGCGCATCCACTCCTCGGCGGCGCGATGTTCGATCGGCTCGAAGTAAAACGCCGGACCGAGTTCCATTCGGTAGCGCGGAAGATAGACGACTTGTGCGGCGATCACGCCGCGACGTGCGATCACGAAGCCACACAACTCGCGGCCGGTGATCCGCTGCTGCGCGATCCAGCGTCCGGGCGGGACGCGTGGAGGCTCGTGATCGATGATTCGGATTCCCTGGCCGAATCGCGAGTAGATCTCTTTCAGCACGAGCGGACCGTGACGTGCGCGCAGTTCGGCGAGATGCGCGTCGTTCGCCGGCAGCCACGTTTGCGGAACCGGACCGACCGCGGCGGCGAGCTCCTGAAAGCGCTGCTTGTCGTGCAGCGCATCGAGTACTTCGATGCGATCGCAGAAAACATCGCAGCGATTCTCGAGATGCGCGCGGCCACGCGCGACCCACAACGCTTCCTCGCCCGTGGGGATCAGGCGGGTAATGCCGTGCGCATCGATCAGCGTTGCCAGCGCGTCGATGAACGCATCGGGTTGCAGTCGTGGCGGCGGGACGGAGAACGTCGCCTCGACGCAGTTCGAATACGCGGCCACGTAGCGCCGAAACGACTCTGCGGTGAAGACGCGATGTCCGTCGCGATGCAGAGCACGCGCGACTTCGAGCGCGATCGCGGTTCGGGCTCCGGTGAGGAGCACGCGCTCGGTCAGAGCACGTCCTCGAGCGCCAGTGGCGCGGGCGATGGCTCGCCGGTGCGGCGTACACCGCGCCATTGGCTGAAGTAGTGGCGTACATACGAGCGTCGCGGCTCTTTCGCGTCCGACAGGCGCGGCAGATGAAGCCACGCTTCATGCGGGTGGCGGTGGTGATTGAGATCGAGCTCGCGATGCAGGTTCAGCCAACTGTAAACGCGCGGCGCACGCAGATTGAATGCGCCGTCGATCACCGCGCGCGGTGCGTAGGCGTGCTCGAGATATTGCGTCGTCGACCACAGGAACGCTGACGACGCGTACGCGAGCAGCAGCCGCAACGGCGGCACGCCGAGGAGCAGAAACGCGATCGGAGCGCAAAGCACGAAGAGCAGTTCGATCCGAATGCGCGTGATGAGACGCGGATCGCGGAAGAGATCGTTCGTGATCTGCCACCGTTCGGCGATGCTGCGATAGACACCGGGTGCGGCGAGGAGGAGCAGGTTCGCGAACGGAATCGTCCAGTACCAGATGCCGAGGAGCATCCCGTACCAGACAATCGACTTCTGCAGAGGCGACTCGCCATCGCGGACGAGATCGAACAGCTCGTCGTCGGTGCGGTTCTTCAGATGATGCGCGGTGTGCGACACGGCGAACATCGAGAACGACATGCCGAACCAAATGCCGCAGATCGTGCCGAGGAATGCATTGAGTCGCGGATTCGAATGCAGCTTGTGATGTCCCGCTTCGTGGAAGAGCGCGAAGTTCGTCTGGAAGACGAGCGCGAATAGCACAGTGGCGAAGACGATGGATTCCGTGCGCTGCGCAATCGCGAGCCAGGCGAGCAGGCCGGCGAGCAGCGCGCAGGCGACGATCGTCAGGAGCGCGTTGAGCCGATCGGGAATCGCGTAGCGCCGGCCGTTCATGTCCTTGCGATCATTGTCCTCGAATCGGTCCGTCGAATCGCGGTTGCATCTCCGGCGCGATGGCGCTACATTTTCTTCGGCGCTGATCCGCGCCCAACCTCGACGGCCTTTCCCCAGCAAGGGCCTTCGCCGAGGCAAAGGGGGGCATACTCCCGGATCGGTATGACGGACCTTCGCAGTCGCGAACGGAGTTGCTGGGGAGCTTCGCTTGCGGCGTGAACGAAGGAGATCGTGATGCCGAGTCAGAAAGACCTCAAGAAAATCGTCCGTGCCCGGATGCAGAAAACGGGCGAAGCCTATACAGCCGCGCGTCTGCACATCGTTCGTAAGAAAGAAGTGCCTGTCGCGCCTGTGCCCGATTACGCGCTCGCCGGCATGAGCCACGAAGCCGTGAAGAAAGCCACCGGCCGCGACTGGAAGGAATGGGTGTCGACACTCGATGCCGCCGGATGTCGCGAAAAGCCGCACTCCGAGATCGTCGCAATCGTTTCATCCCTCGGCACACCGAACTGGTGGAGCCAGATGGTGACCGTCGGCTACGAGCGCATCCGCGGACTGCGCGCCATGGGCCAGCGCCGCGGCGGATCGTACGAAGCAAACAAGAGCCGCACGTTCGCCGTGCCGATCGAGACGCTGTTCGAGGCCTTCACGAATGCGCGCAAGCGCGGACGCTGGCTCGACGTGAAGATGAAGATCCGCACCGCCAAGGTGAACAAAACCAACAGCACGATCCGCGCGACGCTCGAAGACGGCTCGCCCGTGCAGTTCTACCTGACGCCCCAAGGCACCGCGAAGAGCGCCGTCGCGCTGACGGTGACGAAGCTCGCCGACAAAGAAGCGGTGAATGCGGTGAAGCAGGTGTGGGCGGAGCGACTGGAGAAGCTGGCGAAGATGTTGGGTTGAAGCAATCACACGCGGAGACGCCGAGAGCGTCTCCGCGTCTTCGCATGAAACGCGTTGCGCGAGCGCGGAGGATTCGACCATAATCGCGACTCCGCCGATCAAAAAGGAGTGCTGCCATGAATCAAAAGTCCTTGCGCCTTTCTCTCGTCATGGCTCTCACCATGGCTGTGCTCATCAGCGCGTCCTTCGCAGGATCGGCGTTTGCGCAGGCCACCTCCGCAACCATCACCAAGAGCTTCTCCCCCGCGGTGGTCGCGCTCAACGGCGCGTCCATCGGGACGATCACGGTGACGAATCCCAACGCGTTCCCGCTGACGAACGTTGCCTTCAGCGACGTCATGCCGGCGGGGATCGATCTCATCACCCAAACCGGCGGCACGTGCAGCACGGTCGCAACCGGCGGCGGCATGTTCACCATCAATCCCGGGACGGAGACGTTTTCCAGCACGTCGAATGTGCTTGCCGCGGGGCAGTCCTGCACGATTACCGTGAGTGTGCGGGGAACCATCGTCGGCACACACGTCAACACGACGTCGACGGTCACCTCCAACGAGGCTGCACCCGGCGGCCCCGCGTCAGGCACGCTTACCGTGACCTTTGAGAATCCCGTTCCCACGTTGTCGGCGTGGATGTTGATTGCCTTCGCCGCGGCATTGGCCGTAGCGGCTGCAATCCGAATGCGATCGTAGGCGGGTTGGCGGAGGAGGTGGGATTCGAACCCACGGTACCGTTTCCGGTACGGCGGTTTTCAAGACCGCTGCCTTAAACCACTCGACCACTCCTCCGTGAAATGCGGCTAGGCGGGGAGGAGAACGCTAACACAGGAGCGGTGGCTTCCCACGCTCGGGCGGATGCACGGCGTTTTCAATGGGTGAACAGTAGACGGTGAACGGGGGACGCTTGCTGGTTGAGCAAGAGTGCTCTGTGGCCTGTCTACCGTCTACCGTTTACGGTAGGAGATTCACGTCGAGCGTGATCTTCAATCGCAGGCGCCTATGCTGGCGCAGCTCGTCGAGCGTGAGGTTGAGCGGGATCGTCACTTCGCGCACGAGGCCGTCGGTGACGCGGCGTTCGGGGGCGGATTGCGCGGCGTTGGTGGTGGCGGGGGCGTCGCCGCCGCCGAGGACCGGGAGCGAGTCGAGGATTCCGGCGGGGAGCGGGATCTCGATCGAGGTCGTCGGAACTTCGATGGGCATCGAAGAGGACGATGCGTTGGCGCGCGAGCTGTAATAGTCGACGACGTCTTCGAACGGATTCGCCGGCTGCACGGGCGCTGCGTGGCTCACGAGCTCGGTGGCGACGAGCGGAATGCTCTCGTCCGGATCTTCGTCGAGCTCGAACTCCGGCTCGCGTGCGGGTGCGATGGAAGCGGCGGAATGGGCGCCGGAAGGGCGAAGCGGAGCGGCGACGGTTTTCTCGAACGGATCCTCTTCTTCATCCCACAGCGATTCCGCCGCCGCGCGCGGCGCCGGGGCATTGAGGATCTGGATCTCGCTTGTCGATCGGCTCGGAGCCTTCGAGTCCGTATTTCTTCACGAGGTGCGCGAGCACGAGCTGGGTGATGCCCTTCAGCGTTTCTTCGACGCCGATCCCGGTCGTCGCCACCGATTCGAAGTTCGGTACGCCGAGCTTGTTGAGCTCCGCGTTCGATCTCGGCGACGGGCATCGCGTTCGGCAGATCGCGCTTGTTGTACTGAATGACCAACGGGAATCTCGCGCATGCGGATCCCCTGGCGTTTGAGGTTGTCTTCGAGGTTCTGCAGCGACTCCAGGTTCGCATCGAGCGCGAAGTCCTGGCTGTCGGCGACGAAGACGATGCCGTCGGCGCCCTTCAGCACGAGCTGGCGCGTGGAGTTGTAGTAGACCTGCCCGGGCACGGTGTAGAGCTGCAGCTTGGTGCGCATGCCGCGGATCTTGCCGAGGTCGAGCGGGAGGAAGTCGAAGAAGAGCGTGCGGTCCGTCTTCGTCGCCAGCGAGAGCATCTTGCTCTTGTTGTTCGACGGCAGCGAGTCGTAGACGAACTGCAGGTTCGTCGTTTTGCCGCAGAGACCCGGCCCGTAATAGACGATCTTGGCCGTGATTTCTTTGGTGGCGTAGTTGAAGAGGACCATGGGAGGTAATCCGAGACCGACGAGAGTAGCCAATGGCCGGAGGGGAGTCAATTGAACCCGGATCGCTTGGAACCGAGATCGCGGATCGCAGATCGCAGATCGCAGGCCCCACCCGTTCGCGCGACTCTCGCCGGGCGGGCCTGCGATCCGCGATCTGCGATCCGGGTCAAGCGATCTCGCTCAGACAACTGACAACTGACAACCGCCAACCGCCAACTCGGCTTATCATCCCGCCCTTCGGAGGTGAGCATGGGGTTTCGGCGACTCGTCGCCTTTCTCGTCCTTCTCGTTCCCCTGGTGCTGCACGCGGACGCTCCCGGCGTTTACGCGATCACCGGCGGCACCGTGCATCCGGCTTCGGGGCCGGAGATTGCGAACGGCGTGGTCATCATCCGCAACGGTTTGATCGAAGCGGTCGGCGCTACCGTCGCGATTCCGCGCGATGCCACGGTCATCGACGTGCATGGTGCGCACGTCTATCCCGGACTGATCGATGCGCAGACCTCGCTCGGCTTCGCGTCCGCGGCACCGTCGCGTCGACGCGGAGGCGGCGGTGGAGGTGGCGGCGCGAGCGAGCGTCCTGCCGAGCCGACGCCCGATTCGATGGCCGCGCGCAACGTGAGCATTTCCGACGACGACGCGATGCGCGTCGCGCGATCGGTGTGACGTCGGTCGTCACCGCTCCATCGAACGGCATCTTCAACGGCCAGTCCGCGCTCCTCAACCTCGGCACGGGATCGGTCGGCTCGCGCGTGATCAAGAGCCCGGTGGCGATGCAGATCGCGTTCAACCCGCGGCCGACATGGACCTATCCCGACAGTCTGATGGGCGTGATCGCGTTTCTCCGCCAGAACTTCATGGATGCGCAGCGGCAGGGCGTGGCCAACGACATCTACGACGCGATCGCCGGCCGGCCTGCAGCGTCCCGAAAACGATCCCGCGCTCGAAGCGCTGCGGCACGCGCTGAACAAAGACGTGCCGGTCGTCTTCATCGCCGACTCCGTGACGATGATGCATCGCGCGCAGATGCTGGCGAAGGAGTTCAACCTCAAGTACATTCTGTCCGGCGCGAGGCAGGGCTACGACGTCGCCGATGACCTGAAGAGCGTTCCGGTGCTCGTCTCCGTGAAGTGGCCGGTGGCGCCGACGGACAAAGTCGATCGCGAGGACCAGCCGCTGCGCGTCATCCGCCAGCGCCAGCTCGCACCGACGACGCCCGCCACGCTGGTGAAAAGCGGCGCGACGTTCGCGCTCGTGAGCGGTGCCGGCAAGACCGGCGATTTCATCCCCGGCATTCGCAAGGCGATCGAGAACGGTCTCTCCGCGGAGGATGCGCTGCGCGCGACGACGATTCAGCCGGCGCGCATCTTCGGCGTCGATCGCCAGCTCGGTTCACTCGAGAAGGGCAAGATCGCGAACGTCGTCGTCAGCGACAAGCCGATCTTCGACAAGGACGCGAAGGTGAAGCGCGTCTTCGTCGACGGCCGCGAGATTCGCCTCTCCGTCGACGACAAGAAGCCCGCGGAAAGCGGGGCGTCGCCGATCGACGGAGCGTGGGCGATCACCGTTCGCGCACCCGAAGGCAACGTTGCGATTCAGGCAACGCTGCATGGCGAAGACGGAAAGATCACCGGCACGTACTCCGGCGACCGAGGTTCGGGCGACATCCGCGGCGGCACGTTCGAAGCCGACGGATTCCAGTTCACGATCTTCGGTCAACGCAGCCGGCGCCGATGCGTCCGACTGGGTGTTCGACGGAAAGCTCGACGGCAAAACGATGACTGGCAACGTCACCACGACCCTCGGCAAGTTCGAATTCAGCGGGAGTAAGTCCGAATGAAGAACCTGGCGTATCGACAAATCACCAGCCAACGCCATTCGACACGCTCGGAGGGCGGGCTTATAGCCCGCCATGGGTGGGGGAAGGATGAATGGGGGAAGAAGCGCCAGGGGAAGAATCGCCAGGAGAAGAATCGTCAGGGAAGATCGGCGGGCTATAAGCCCGCCCTCCATTCTCGTTTTGCTTTTTCTGTGTATGGGCGCTTTCGCTCAAGAGCGCGTCACACTCATCCGCAATGCCACGGTCCTCACAATCACGAACGGGACGATCGTGAACGGCTCGGTGCTCATTCGCGGGTCGAAGATCGCCGCGGTGGGGAAAGACATCGCCGCGCCCGCGGGTGCGCGCGTCATCGATGCCACCGGCAAGTTCGTGATGCCAGGCATCATCGATACGCACAGCCACACCGCGGTCGAGGGAAGCGTCAACGAGATCTCGCTTCCGAATACGGGGATGGTGCGCATCGTCGATGCGCTGACGAACGAAGACATCTCCGCGTATCGCCAGCTCGCCGGCGGCACGACGGCCGCGCTGGTGTTGCACGGCTCGGCGAACGCGATCGGCGGACAAAGCCAGATCGTGAAGTGGAAGTGGGGCCGCCCGATCTCGGAATGGCCGATCGCAGGGGCGCCGCGCACGATCAAGTTCGCCCTCGGCGAGAATCCGAAGAGCTCGAACTTCCGTCCGCCAGAGGGACAGCCGCGGCAGTATCCGGCCACGCGCATGGGCGTGGAGGAAGTGATCCGCAAGTCGTTCACCGACGCGCGCGATTACATGGCGCAGTGGGACGAATACGACGCGAAGAAGAAGCGCGGCGAGAACGGCGATTCCGCCGCGGAAGGATCTGCTGATGGACACGATGGCCGACGATTCTGCGCGGTGAAGTCGACGTCCACTCGCACTGCTATCGCGCCGACGAGATCATGATGCTGCTCAACATCGCCGACGAGATGGGCTTCAAGATTCGCGAGCTGCAGCACGTGCTCGAAGGCTACAAAGTCGCGCCGGAGATCGCGAAACGCGGCGTTACCGGCGGAACGTTCATCGACTGGTGGGGCTACAAAGCCGAGGCCTATGACGCGATCCCGTACAACGTCGCGCTCATGACGCGCCAGGGCGTGCTCACCGCGGTCAACTCTGACGACGACGCGCTGGCGCGCCTTCTCAATCAGGACGCCGCGAAGTCGATGAAGTACGGCGGCCTCACGGAAGACGAAGCGCTCCGCCTCTGCACGATCAACGGCGCGAAGATGCTGCGCATCGACAACCGCGTCGGCTCGATCGAAGTCGGCAAAGACGCCGACGTCGTGATCTGGAACGGCCATCCGCTCTCCACCTACTCGCGCGTCGACACGACCTTCATCGAAGGCGACGTCTACTTCGACCGGGAGCAGGATCTCAAGCAACGCGAAGAACGTCGCGCGGAGAAAGAGCGGCGCCTGAAGAAAGAAGACGACGAAGCGAAGAAGGCGAAGGATTCCGCGAAGAAGGAGAAGAAGAATGCGTAAGCATCTCGCTCTGACTCTGATCCTGGCGGGAAGCGCATTTGCGCAATCCACGATCCCGAACAATCCCGGCATCAAAGCGACGGTGGCGATTCGCAACGCGACCATCGTTCCCGTCTCGAGCGCGCCGATTGCGAACGGCACGATCGTCTTTGCCAACGGAAAGATCACCGCGATCGGCGCCAACGCAGCCGTTCCCGCCGGCGCGACGGTGATCGACGGCACGGGACTCTTCGTCTATCCCGGCATGATCGACTCCGGGTCCAGCGTCGGACTCGTCGAAGTCGATTCCGTCGCCGGTACCGTCGACACCTCGGAGCTGGGCGAATTCAATCCCAACGCGCGCGCGGCGGTGGCGATCAATCCGCACAGCGAGCTGATTCCGGTGACGCGACTCAACGGTGTCACGCACGTCGTCAGCACACCCGAGGGTGGCGTGATCTCCGGACAGAGCGCGCTGATCCAGCTCGCGGGATGGACGCCGGAACAGATGGTCGTGAAATCGCCGGCGGCGATGCACATTCGCTTTCCGCGGTTGCGCGGCGCGCCGTTCGAAGAGGCGTCGCTCGACGAAGATGCGGACAAGGATCTGAAGAAGAACTACGCGAAGGAAGTCGATGCGCTGCGCGACCTCTTCCGCGACGCGCAGGCCTACGCGAAAGCGGCGGCCGCGCGCGCGCTCGACCGCAACGTGCAGCGCTTCGATCGCGATCTCATGCTCGAAGCGCTCGTGCCGGTCGTCGAAGGACGCGTGCCGGTGATGATGCATGCGAACCAGGCGCGCGACATCAAGGCCGCACTGGAGTTCGCCGACGAGTTCAAGCTCAAAGCGATCCTTTCCGGCGGCAGCGACGTCGCGCGCGTGATCCCCGAGCTGAAGAAGCGAAACATCCCGGTGATCCTCGGCCCGATCCTGGCCTCACCGCAGCGCGAAGACGATCCGTACGATCTCCTCTTCACGAACGCGAAAACGCTCTACGACAACGGCATCGCCTTCGCGATCCAGAGCTCCGACGCCCACAACACGCGCAATCTCCCCTACCACGCCGCGGCCTGCGCCGCGTTCGGATTGCCGAAGGATGTCGCGCTCAAGTCGGTCACGCTCTTCCCCGCCCAAATCTTCGGCGTCGCCGACCGCCTCGGATCACTCGAAGTCGGCAAGGAGGCCAGCCTCTTCATCACCGACGGCGACCCGCTCGAGATCCGCACGAACGTGAAGCGCGTCTACATCGCCGGCGAGGAGATCGCGATGGAGTCGAGGCATACGTTGCTGTACGAGAAGTTTTCGAAACGACCGAAGTAGAGAGACGTGGTTCACGCGGAGACGCGGAGAGGAGGAGAGGTGCGGAAGACCTCTCCGCACCTCCGCGTCTTCGCGTGAAACCGTCTCTCCGTCTGAACAGTCGCTCACCGACAACCGACAACCCGACAACAGATATACAATCCCCCTCCCTGTTCTTTCTCAACTTGCGTTCGATGTGGTGAACGGGAAGCCGGTGTGATGCCGGCGCGGCCCCCGCCACTGTAACCGGAGACGAATCGCGCCTTGATCCTGAGGATCCCCACTGCGAACAGCGGGAAGGGGGCGCGAGGAGGATGACCCGGAAGCCAGGAGACCGGCCCGTCGGACATGAAACAGATCGCGGATCGCAGATCGCGAATCGCAGGAGAAACCGTCTTCCCTCGAAGGGGTGGTGGTGATTTTCCTGCGATCCGCGATCTGCGAACTGCGCTCTGACGTTCGGCCTTCGGAGGGAAGGAGTCGTCATGCATTTGCTTTTCGTTTTCATCCTCGCGGCAGTCACTCCAGCAGCACCCACACTTCAACAAGAGATCATCGTCACGGCCGCGGCGTCGCCCGAGGAATTGGGCGAGACTCCCGTCGCGGCGACGGTCATCAGGCGGCAGGACATCGAGCGCCGCGAGGCTCGCGATGTCTCGGACATCCTGCGCGAGGTTCCCGGTCTGGCGATCTCGCGCACCGGCTCGCCCGGCAAGAACACGACGCTGTTCATCCGCGGCGGGAGCACCAAGCAGGCGCTCGTGCTCTGGAATGGCGTGGCGATGAACAACGCCTACTTTTCCGGCTACGACTTCGGCCAGCTTTCCTCGGCCGGCGTGGAGCGCGTCGAAGTCGTGCGCGGTCCGTTCTCTGCGCTGTACGGATCGGAAGCGGTGAGCGGCGTGATCAACGTCCTCACCCAGCCCTCGAAGAGCGGCGCGTCGATCGACGTCGAAGGGGGCGAGCAGGGTCTCTTCAACGCCGCCGTTTCCGGGGCGAGCGTCGGCGATCGCTGGTCGGCGAACGGTTCGCTGGAGCGCCGTCAGGACGACGGCTTCGCCAACAACGACGACTTCGCTGGCAACTCGATTCTCGGCGGCGCGACGTTCCTGCCGAACGAGCACTTCACCGCGGGCGTGCTCGCGCGCTACAGCTCGTATGAGCTCGGTGATCCGTTCGCGCCGAATGGATTTGCGACGGCGTTCGTGCCGTCGCCGCATCGCCGCGAGGATGGCTCGCAACGAACGCTGTCGGTTCCGTTGACGCTGCAGGCCACGCGCTCGACGTTCGAGCTGCGTCTTTCCGACAATCGCCGCGAGGACACGTTCGACGATCCCGATGGCGCGTTCGGACCAGAGCACAGCAACGTCGAAGCCTCGACGCGCGGCGCGCGCGCGACGGCGCGCACGAGCACGGCGATCGGCTCGATCACGATCGGCGGCGAGTACGAGCGCGCGTCGGTCGATTCAACGAGCAACTTCGGCGGCATCGACTCGCGCAGCCGCACGAACAAGTCCGCTTTCGTCGAAGACCGCTTCTCGCACAGCTTCGGCAGCGACGCCTCGATCGAGCTCGCCGCCGGCGCGCGCTACGACGACTTCGGTCCGTTCGGTAGCGAGACGTCGCCGCGCCTCGCCGCGGCCTGGATCGATCGCGGCCACAAGATCCGCGCGTCGTATGGCGAAGGGTTCCGCGCGCCGGCGATCGGCGAGCTCTACTTCCCCCTCGGCGGCAATGTGAATCTCCGCGCCGAGCGCAGCCGCAACGTCGAAGTCGGATATGAGCACTTCTCGGCGTCGGGCAGCATCTCGGCGACGCTGTTCGATGCCGATTACACGAACCTCATCAACTTCGGCCCGACGTTCCAGTTCGAGAACATTCAGTCGGCGCGCGCGCGCGGCGTCGAGCTCGGCGCGGTGCGTCGCTTCGGTCCACTGCAGCTCGACCTCAGCTACACGTGGCTCGACACCGAGGATGAAGCGACCGGCCAGGAGCTTCTGCGCCGCCCACGTCACTCCGGCTCGATTGCGATTGGTTACGACGCCGCACGCTACTCCGCGCAACTCGTCGTCGCCCACAAAGGCGTCCGCGACGACGTGACCGATCTCTTCCCGTTCGGCACCGTTCGCAACGACGCCTTCACGACGCTCGACGTCACGGTGCACTACCAAGTCGGCGCGCTGCGTCCCTTCGTGAAGCTCGAGAACCTCACCGACGAAAAGTACGAAGAGGTCTTCGGCTACCCGAGCGGACGGCGGAGAGCGATCGTGGGGGTAAGGTACTCGATCAAGTGAGCGAGCGTTGAGTTTGCCTGTCATCCCGAGCGTCGAGCGAGGGACCTGGGTGGGTGGTGGCGCGCAACAGAGCATCGTGCCGCCCGTCCCCCAGGTCCCTCGCTCGACGCTCGGGATGACAGCGTTTCGCGCCACTTCTCCACCTTCGCGTAGGATTGTCCATTCATGAAGGTCATCCTCTTCGGCGCCACAGGCATGGTCGGGCAAGGCGTGCTGCGCGAATGTCTGCTCGACCCCGACGTCGAGCGCGTCGTCTCGATCGGACGCAGCGCGGCCGGGCAGCAGCATCCGAAGTTGCGCGAGATCGTGCACGGGAACCTCACCGACTACTCCGCGATCGAGCCGGAGCTGGCCGGATTCGATGCCTGTTTCTTCTGCCTCGGCGTGACCTCGGCCGGCATGACCGAGGAGGCCTATCACCGCGTCACCTACGACATCGCCGTCGCCGCCGCGCAAACGCTGGCGCGATTGAACCCGGGCATGACGTTCGTGTTCGTCTCCGGCGCGGGCACGGACAGCAGCGAAAAGGGACGCACGATGTGGGCACGCGTGAAGGGGAAAACCGAGAACGCGATCGGTCGTCTGCCGTTCAAGGCAACCTACGTGTTTCGCCCCGCGTTCATTCGCCCGATGCACGGCGTCAAGTCGCGTACGACGTTGTATCGCGTCTTCTACGCGATCCTCTGGCCGCTGATGCCGCTATTGAAAGCAATTCCGAAATACGCGACGACGACCGAACAACTCGGCCGCGCCATGCTCGGCGTCGCGAAGCACGGCTATCCGAAGCGCATTCTGGAATCGAGCGACATCAACAAAGTGTGAGCGCGGCCGCACCAAGGATTTCACGCGGAGACGCGGAGGGGCGGAGAAAGAGTTGCTGCTGCTCTCTCCGTGTCTCCGCGTCTCCGCGTGAAACCGAGCTCGCTAAGCCACGCGCGCAATCGCCTCGATCGTTTCGATCGCCTTCGCGACCTGCTTCTCGCGCTTCTCGTTCTTCCTGGCGCGGCCGATCACGTCGGCGATGAGGGCCCAGGTGACGTTCGAGGGTTGGTAGCGATCGGATGATGACTCGGCGACGTGGCGGCCGAGGGCGCCGAGGGCGGTGTGATACGGGAGAGGCGTGGCAGTGCCGGCGCGCTCGAGCTCATCGATGTAGCGGGCGGTCAGCAGGCCGACGGCAGACGACTCGACGTAACCCTCGACGCCGGTGATCTGTCCGGCGAAGAAGACGCGATCGTCGCGTTTGGTCTGGAACGTCGGACGCAGGTGTTTCGGTCCGTTGATGAACGTGTTGCGATGCATCGATCCGAAGCGCGCGAAGGAAACGTTCTCGAGTCCGGGGATCATCGAGATGACGCGCTTCTGTTCGGGAACGCGCATCTTGGTCTGGAAGCCGACGAGGTTGAAGTACTCGTCGGAGAGATCTTCCTTGCGCAACTGCACGACTGCCTACGGGCGCTCGCCGGTCTCCGGATGCTCGAGGCCGACCGGCTTCATCGGTCCGAAGCGGAGCGTCTCGATGCCGCGGCTGGCGATCTCTTCGACCGGCAGACAGCCTTCGAAGTGCACGGCGGTCTCGAAGTCGTGCGCGGCGAAGAGCTCCGCGGAAAGCAGTGCGGCGATGAAAGCTTCGTATTGCTCGCGATTCATCGCGGCGTTGAGATAGTCGGTGGCCGAGCCTTTGCCGTAGCGGGATTTCCAATAGAGCTTCGAGAAATCGAGCGAGTCAGCGGCGACGATCGGTGCGATGGCGTCGTAGAAATAGAGCCCGTCGCGCCCGAGAAATTCGTTGATGGCGTCGAAGAGCGGATCGCTCGTGAGCGGCCCGGTAGCGACGACGAGGAAATCGTGATCGCCGCGATCGAGCGTCGTCACTTCCTCGCGATGAATGGTGATGTTCGGCTCGCCCGCGAGCGTCTGCGTCACCTCCGCCGAGAAGCGATCGCGATCGACGGCAAAGGCATCGCCCGCGGGCACGCGCGCGACTTCGCCGCAGCGGAGGACCATCGAGCCCATGAGGGCCATCTCCTTCTTGAGGAGCCCGACGGCATTCGTCGGCGCCGAGGAGCGGAAGGAGTTCGAGCAGACCAGCTCGGCGAGATTCGACGTCGCATGCGCGCGCGTCGTCTTCACCGGCCGCATCTCGAACAGATCGACGCGATGCCCACGCCGCGCCAGCGCGAACGCGCACTCACTGCCGGCCAGCCCGGCGCCGATGATTTTGATGTTCATGATTCAGTTCGCGGATCGCAGATCGCGGATCGCAGGAAAACACCGAGGGTGGCGGGCTTCTCCTGCGATCTGCGATCTGCAATCCGCGATCTAGTTCTCCGGCTCGTTCTGCGAGAAATGCGCGGCGGCATCGCCGCGGATCTCGCCGAACTTCTGTTCGAAGAGCGAGAGGTTGTGCGTGAGCGCCTCGAGGAACTGCTTGGCGTGAAGCGGCGCGAGGATCACGCGGCTGTAGATCTTCACGTCACTCCGCCCTGGCACGACACGGCCGAGGTCGATGACGAACTCGCTGGGGGAATGAATGATGTTCGCGAAATTCACGTACTCACCCTGCGCGACCTCGTCGTCGAGGGTGATGCGGATGGTCTGTTGCTGCTGCGGATTATCCATGGCGGTCTCGTCCAACCTTCGTGCGGCTGAGGCGAATTCCTCGAGGGATCGAGGAGGGCGGGCTTATAGCCCGCCGATTCTGGGTGTGTGGTCGTGCGTGTGTTCCCGCGAACCCAGCCAAATCGGCCCCCACCCAAAATCGGCGGGCTATAAGCCCGCCCTCCCGCGCTTCGCCAACACCGTTCGTAACCTCACCCCTGGCAGCGTCGCGAGCACCGTGCGCGTCGCGCCATCGTGCATCGCATCGACGCAGACGAGCAGCGCTTCGGTGATCTCACCGAACGCGTGGCCTGCGAGGTTGAGTTGGGAGAGGGCGGCTTCGAGGGGCGAGAGGCTCGGGTTGAACGCGGCGTTCTCGGCGTAGGCTCCGGCGACGATGTGACCTTCGCGCGCGCGGAGGGTGACGCCGGCGTAGGACTTCGAATACGGCGCGTAGCTCATGTCCGCGGCCACGAGCGCGGCGCGCGCGAGCTCGTCGGCATCATCGATCGCGAGGTGGTGATGCTCGTGCTGCATGAGACCGCCGTCGATGCCGAGGTCGCGTGGGCCGAAGGCGCTCGGGAGAAGTTCGGCGAGCGAGCGCGTTTCGTTCGGCATGGCCACGGCGAGACGGTCCGCGGTCGCGAGCTCGTTGAGAAACTGGCGGCAGTAGCCGCACGGCGCGGCGGTGACGGCGATGCGGTCGATGCCTTCTTCGCCGTTCATCCAGGCGTTGGTCACGCTCGACTGCTCCGCGTGGACCGTGAAGCTCAGCGCTTCACCGGCGAACTCGAGGTTCGTACCATAGTAGAGGTTCCCCAACAACCCGCGCGACACCGCGCCGACTTTGAAGTTCGAGATCGGCGGTCTCGCGTATTCGGCGGCGAATGGCAACAGCATCGTCATCAACGCATCGATGTCGACGCCGAGGTCGCCGGCAAGCTGTTGCGCATCCGCGGCGAGGATGATGCCGCGGAATCCGGCAACGCGCTGGAGCTGCGAAATGCGCTCGCGAAGATCGGCCATGGGGGACGAATGGTAACCGACGACGATCGCGGGTAGGGAAATCGCTCGGGCGGGCCCTCCCTAAATACAGCCTTAAGGCGGTTGTCCGTTGTCGGTTCTCGGTTGTCTGCAATGGTTCGCGACAAACCACAGACAACGGACAACCGACAACTGACAACAGGGAGACACCATGCCCCTCAATCAATATGGAGTTCTCGTCGGCCGCCCGATCGATCGCCGCCTCGGCACCGGGCAGAATCCGCACTATCAGATTCACGTCGTCGACAACACCACCGACTACCGCATTGCCGTCAACGTGCAATCGAGCGACAAGTCGGCGGTGGAGTATCTCGTCCGCGACCACTTCGAGCATTCGCTCCTGACGCCGCTCGCCGCCCTCGGTACCGGATGGCATCCGCTCCCGAGCAAGCCCGGCGGAGCCGCGATCGATTTCATCCGCGCCAACATCGGTGATCCGACGGAGTTCGTCCCGTTGCCCTTCAACGTCGCCGGCCCGGACAACGATCTGAACGAGAAGGTTGACGCCCAGATCCAGCGCGCGATGAGCGACGAAGACGCGCTGCTCTATGCGTTCGGCCAGCGCTGGGGGCCGGAGAAGACGACCAAGGACAAGATCTTCGGCTTTCTGCCCGGCAACGGCGTGCACGACATTCACATGAACCAGGGAAACGATCCCGGTCACGCCGGCGATGACGGCGTGTGGCAGGACGGCGCGATGCTGATTCACTATCCGAACGTGAATCAGTGGACGGCGGTGTTCCTGCGCTTCCAGTCCCAGGCCTGGCACACGGACGACAAGACCGGCCACACGCTTGGAAAGGATGCCGGCGGGTCGAGCGATGGCGTCGTGCGCATCGTCGCCGCGCTCGTGAATTCGCAGAAGAGCCCGGAGATCGAGACGGTCACGCTCGTCAATTCGTCGCCTGGCGCGATCAAATTGAACGGCTGGCAGCTGGCCGACAAGCAGAAGAAAAAGATGCCGCTACAGGGCACGATCGATCCCGGAGCGGCGCTCCTCGTGACGATCAAGAAGCCGATGGAGCTCTCCAATCAGGGAGGAATCATCACCCTGCTCAATGAAGAGGGCCTGAAGGTCGACGGCGTTTCCTACACGAAAGCGCAGGCATCGAATCCGGGGTGGACGATCGTGTTCTGACGCGTCACGATTACGGGATATTCGAGTTCGAGCAGCCGACGCCGAATTCGGGCGGGATGAGCACGGGGAACCCGGGGATATGGTCGGTATCCGGGTGAGGCCCGCACGCGATCGAGAGCTCGGCGAAGGGAGGAACGGGGGCGGGCCACTGCGGCGGCATTGCGTCGGCGGCGAGGTAGTGAAGGACGAAGTCGTTCTTATTGTCTTTGAAATCGATCTTCGACGGATTGTTCGCGATCGTCACGTACGCGGTACTGCCCTCGCTGAAGGTGACGGTCGTCGGCGGGAGGAGTGGGTCGAACGGCGTGATGGTGAGAGTCGGTTGGGGGCCCGTCGCCGTGGTGTAGACGAGGACGCCGGCTTCGCCGTCGACCACCAGCGCCATTCCGGTGATCGTTCCTCCGGTCATGTCGAAATACGCGGAAGCGAGTTTCGGGTCGCTGGTCGTCGCTGCAAGACCCGGCGCGACATTCGGCTGGAATGTTCCCAATTGAGGGATGCAACGCGCGTTCTTATTGATGACCGTCTCTGTCGTATTGACCGTGATCGTCACGCCCTGGAGTTGCGCGACGAGCACGGGAGAGATGTTGATCGGAGATTCGTAGGCGAATTCCAGCGGTCCCTCGATCGTCGGCAAGGCATCCGCGAAAACCAGAAGTTGTGCCGCATGCGGAGCAATTGGATCGTTGAACCCGTAAAACGCATTCAGCCCGGCGATCTTCGCGGGATCACTGGCATTGGCCAGCACGATGCGCTTTCCGAACCATTCACTCGGCTCGATCGCATTGGGCTGATCTTCCCAGAGATCCGTGCAGACGCCCACAAACGTGATGAGGAAACTCATGACGATCCCCTTTGCGGAATGCGGCGCGTGAGTAAGGCCACGGACCGCCAGGCGCCGCGGCGGCCGGTCGATCGTTCCGTGGCAAGGGCGGCGAGCTGCGCATCGCGCACGGCGTCGGCAGCGCGTTCGCCCGCGGCGAGACGGCGATGGATGTCGAGAAAAAGCTCGCGGGCGTCGGAGTCCTGGATCGGCGTGAGCGTGCCGACGACGTCCGATGCGCCGGCGGCGATGAATCCGCCGCCGAGGCTGAGCGTGCGCATCTCCGGGAGCTGCAGTCGGCGCAGCGTTTCGCAGGCGGCGAGAAGGACCGTGGCGGACGGATGCAATTTCAACGTGGCGATCGTTCGCCAGGACACGCGCTCGTCGGGGAAACCGAATGCGAATTCATCGGACGATGCCGCGCGCTCGGTGTGACTGGCGATGTGAATGACGTCCGCGTTTTCCGCCGCTTTCGTGAATGCGGGGAATGTCGCGTCACTGCCGGAGATCGTCGCCGCGGCTGCATAGAGACTGCTGACGGCGTCGATCTCGCCGCGTCCTTCGGGCAGTGCCGCATCACGCGACGGTGCGGGCAGCGCGATGGCCACGGCCGACTTGGCGGGCGCCACGAGCGCGGGCTCGAGAGCGCTCGCGCTGGGTGCGACCGCGAGCGAAAACGATTCGACGAGAAAGCGCTTCGTGCTCGCGTCCTGGAGGGCCGCGAACGGAATCGTTTCGAGCTCCTGCGCCGGCACGATGATCAAGGACGTTGCATGCGCAAGCGCCGCCTGCGACGGACGAATGAGAACGTCGTAAAGCGCGCGCGATGCTTCCGAATCTCCGCGTTCAAACGCACGCGCCAGCTCGGCGACGCGACTCTCGTCGATCTTCTGCCGCGCGACCGTGCGGTCGTTCGCGGTGATGCAGAACGCGACGACCTCGCTCGGAAGCACCGCGAAGGTCAGCACCGCCGAGTCGCTGTTCGCGAGCCGGCGCTGCAGTTCGACGATGGAGACGACCCCGTGCTCCGCGGGCGTGAGTTGTTCGTGCAATCGTTCGGAAGACGCGAATGCGCCGTCGAGGTCGCGGGAGTCGAGGCGAAGGCGAATCGAATCGAGCAGCAGCGACGGAGCGGCATCGAGAACGCCGGTGCCCGTGACTCCTCCGGCATAGCGAACGCGATGCAGCTCGACGGCTTCGATCCCGCTGTCGAGATCGCGCAACGCCGCCGCGCGATCGCCGAGCGCCAGCGACGCGCGCGCGGACATCAACAGTGCCTCGGGTAGGAAGGCTGGCGCCGCGCTGGTGCGATAGAACGCGATGGCTCGCGCCAGGTTCTCATTCGCCATCTTCGGATCGCGTTGCAACGCCGCCGCCCCCTCGGCGAAATCGGCATTCGCCTCGGCCTGCGCGCGCATTTGCGGATCCTGGATCCGCGCGCTGATCGCTCGCGCCTGGCGCGCGAACGACGACGACTCTTCATCGGATAGCGCAGCGCTCACGACCGCGCGGCGCACGAAGAGATGCGCGAGCAGCAGATCGTTGTGCGCTGCGCGATCGAACGGTTCTTCGAGCGCGAGCAGCGCGCGTGCTGCGTCGAGCCGGCCGGCCCGAATCTCCATCTGCGCCGCGCCGCCGATGCTGACGGCGAGGCGATCGCCATGCGCCTCGGACGAGAGCGTTTCGAATGCCCGGATGCGCGAGGTCCACGCGTCGTCGCTGCGGCCGAGGGAGATTTGCGTCGTGGCCAGCAATCCGTCGATGAAGCCGAGGTTGTTGCGCTCGCCGAGTCGTTCGAACGCCGCGCGCGACGCCGTCAGCAGCGGCAGCGCGCCCGACCAGTCGCCGTCGTACAACAGGCAGAGCGCGAGCTCCCAGCGAACCTGCGCGCCGAGCGCGGCGTATTCAGGCTTCGCGTCGGACTCGCGCAGAAGCGCCGAAAGCTCCGCGCGCACACCGGCGACGTCGTTGCGATCGAAGCGCGTATTCGCGGCGAAGTAGCGCGCCACCAGCGCCATCGGACTGTGCGCCGATGCGTAACGTGTCGCGGCCTTGCGAAGATCGCCCTCGGCTTCGCTCGGCTTTTGTTTGCTGTACGCGATGCGACCCTGCTTGTAGAGGAGCTGAGCCTCGGCGATCGCGGCGCGTTGTTGCGTGTCGCCGTCGTCGATCGCCCGCACCGCGTCGCGCAGGAGCGATTCGCCGGAACGCTGTGCGAGTGCGTCGCCGATGGTGCGCGCCATCGTCAGTGCACGATCCGCCGCGGCCGTGTCGTGTTTCTGCGTCGCATCGGCCCAGCGCGAGAGATACTCGAACTCGCTCCACGTACGCGCCTGCTGCGGATACATCGCTACGAGCGCGGCGGTCGTTGCGACGTCGCCCGCCGAGGCGGCGCTCTCGAGATGCGGGCGATCGGCGTCGAAACGCGACTCGCCGGTTTGTGCGCCGAGCTTCGCGAGCCGTTGCCGCGCCTCATCGGACCATTGCGATTCCGGATCGATCTGCAGGTAGCGATTCCACGCATCGCGCGCCGCGACGGTGAGTCCGAGGCGCTCGATGATGAGCGCGCGATTGAACAGCGCCTCGGGGAAGTCAGGCGCGATGAGCAGCGCGCGATCGGCGGCGTCGAGCGCGCGCGGGTAAAGCGAAGGCCGCTCGTTCTGCAGCGCCGCCGCGTAAAGCGCCGCGGCGAGATCGCTCCAGTTCTGCGCGTCGTTGGGCGCGCGCGACGTCGCAGCGCGCAGGCGATCCGCAGCGTCGAGCGGACGCTCGACGAGCAGCAGCGCGATGCCGGCGTCGTGCGCGCTGGCTGCAGTTCGCTCGCGATCATCGCGCTCGGCGAGCTCGCCGGCGACGCCGATTCGTTTCATGCTCTCGGTGTCGGCCCGCTCCTCGTGAAGCCGCGCCGGACCGCGATACGGAACGTACATGAATCCGCCGGTCAACCGCGCCTCGACGATGCGCGCGTCTCGCGGCGCGAGCGCCACGAGCTTCGTCATCGTGGAGCCGCGCGTGAAGATCGCAGTGCGAACCGCGGGAATCGCGAGCAACAACGCCATCGCGATCGCGGCGGCGATTGCGAAGAGCGGCCAGCGTTGCGGCGTCTTCGTCTCCCCGAGGACGTGATGCGCGGATTCGACGGCGGACATGCAGGACGAACACCCTTCGAGATGCGCGAGCAGCGCTGCCACTTCCGCGCGCGGGAGCGTACCTTCGGCGAAGGCCGCCAACGATCCGGCGTCGGGACAATGCTGCTGTCGTTCGGCTGCAGTCATGACAACTCGTCACCCGCTGCCGCCACCTCGGTATTCAGTGACGGACAATTTGCGTGGATTTCCATCGATTCGGCGGATTCCAATCCAAAATTCATCTCGATTGTCGCGGCGCCGATCAGCTCGAGGATCGAGCCGCTGTCGAGCCCCGTCTTGATGAGCGTTTCGCGCAGGCTGCGCAGCAATGCCTCGAGCCTGCGATAGAGCGGGCGCGGAGGGAGGCGCAGCATCCGTCCGACATCGGCGATGCTCACCTTCGAGCCGAAGTGAAGGCGCAGAAGCATCCGGTCTTCGAGCTCGAGACCGGCGATCGTGCGGCGGATCACGTCGCTCGTCCGCGTCGCCAGCGAGCGCGCCTCGCGCGTGAGGGTCCGGCCGTCGCTCCGATCCGAAGCGGCGATCGGCGTCGACACTTCCACTTCGTCGAGCGAGACCGCGCGCGGCCGCGGCGACCGATCCGGCAATTGCGCGAGGATCGAGACAGCGGTCTCGCGCGTCAGCGTGGAATCGAGCTGGCGGACGATCGGGAGCGCTTCGTCCACGGAACGGTGGTCGCGTCGCACGAGCTTTTCCAGCAGCACTGCGGCGGGGCCCAGCCGCTCGGCGGCGCGCGACGGATGCCATCGCCCGAGGGCGTGAACGCGCTGGTCGGAGATCAGACGATCGAAGACCACGGCGAGAAACGACGCCAGCGACGAGCGACCCTCGAACTGCCGCAGGATGGCGTAGTCGTCATCGAGCAGCGCGAGCCTCGCGGACGATACGAAGTCCTCGGCATCGTCCGCGGGCATTCGCCGGCGGCGGCACACGCTTCGCGCAACCTGGTCGATCAGACGCAGGTTCGCGCTGAACAGCTCGGGTGCGTCCATCCTCTCTTCTGCCTGGACTGCTTCTCTACCTGGACCGCTGGATGGAAGAAATGATACGCCGACTTCCCCCGCCTAGCGAGCCGGCCTGGCCGACAAGGATGTCATCCCGAGCGTCGAGCGAGGGACCCGGGGGACGGGCGGCACGATGCTCGTGTTGCGTGCCACCACCCACCCAGGTCCCTCGCTCGACGCTCGGGATGACATGAAAAATCATCGCGTCTTGCAAAAACGCGTGAGTCAGTTTCTTTACGGAAAACCACACCTCCTCGTCGGTCTGTATTGAAAGTTACGCCAGTGCAAGGACCGATGAAAGGAGAAACACCTCGATGAATCCACAACTACAAACGGTCTCCCCCCACCCGTGCGCTGTCGACGATCACGTCTTCCTGATCGGCCGGCCGCCCGTCAGCGATCTGATCGGCTTCATTCGCACGATGGCCGTCGATGGCCAGTCGCGCGAACAAGGCAGCCTCGTTGACGAGTGGCGTGCCGCGAACGACCACCTGCGTCGCTTGGAATCGAAGGAAGCAGGCCTTGCCGATCACCCTGTGAATGCCGCGCTACCGCCTGAGCTCACCGAGCACCGGCTGCGTTTGCTGAACGACTCGATCTTTCAGCGCGCCTTTCAATCCATCCCTTCGGACGTCTATCTCGTCGACCTCGATCGCCTGGTCGTCTTTCAAAAGCACATCGATCTCACACACACGAGAAAACTACAAGCCCGCCTCCCGGAAAAGCCGTCGCTGGAGGAATTGTTTGATTTCTGCCTGCCGATGACGCGGGAACATCCTCCGGTGCGGCTGATGCAGACGGCGCCGAACAGTTATACGTTCGTCTCTCCGTCAAACGATTTCCGATTTCTCCAGATGGACGTCGCCGATTGGGACGAAGCGCATGAATATCAGGGGATCGGAAGCACGACCAACGCGCTGACGATGATGTTCGGTTATGGATCGAATTTCCTCAATGCCATTTCGCTCGAAGGGCGTTTGATTCTCGGCAATGGCAGCCATCGCGCCTATGCATTGCGCGAGCGCGGGATTCGCTATGTGCCGTGTGTCGTTCAGAACCTCTCGCGCCGCGAGGAGCTCGAACTGGCCGCATCCGTCGACGTGCAGCAGCGCCCCGATCTCTATCTGCGCGCGAAACGCCCGCCCATGTTGAAGGATTACTTCGACCCCGCGCTGCGGATGATCGTCCCGGTCGCGCGCAAGCATCGCTTGATCAAGGTTAGCTTCGGCATTGAGACGTTCGACGTTCCGGCTTGATGCAATGAAAGCAGAATTTGCTGGAAAATCGCTCGAAGTCGTCAGTCACTGAATTGCGGAGATAGTGAGGCGCCGGCAGATCGGAAATGGCTCCGCCTCGTCAGGTGCCTGCACGAACGCACTATGTCATTCACGGGCTTTTTGATTCGCGACACCCTCGCCGACAACGGAACCACCCCCACAAACGGCGCCGCCTCTCAATCGCCGGACATCATTCCCTATCAGAACAACATTCTCACCGACGCAACTGCCGTGAGCACATACGGGTCGAATATCGGGATAGGCGTGCTCAATGGCGCGATCAACAATATCTACATCCGTGCGAAAAACCTCAGCTCGTCCTCCCAAAAGGGTTCGGCCCGCCTTTATTACACGCTGAGCACGTTGCTGGGGCAGCCGTCACAATGGACGAACAATCAGGTCCTGACCGCCGGCGGCTCGCAGACGTCAACCTTCGAAGATGCGACGACGCCGAGCAACGGCAGCAATGTCGGCGCCGGCGATATCGCTCTCGCCGAATTCAATCTCACCAGCCTGCAGGCGCCGCCGAAGGGCTCGCACTATTGCTTCATCTCCGTGGGCACGCTCACGGGCCAATCCCCCAACATTCCCACTAGCTTCGCCACGAACTCGGCATTCGTGAACTGGATTCAGTCCAATCCGAACGTCGCCTGGCGCAATTTCTCCTATCAGCCGCCCAATTCGCCGACGATCGTGACCAATTGCCAGTTCGGCAATCTCAACAATGCGTCGGCGGAGATGGTCTTCATGATCACGGCGACGAATTGTCCGACCAACACGGCCGTCCTGTTCCAGTGCACGTCGACGACGCCGCCGATCAATGTGACCGTCAACCTTCCCAGCCCCGATAGCGAGGGAATTCAGACGACGTCGACGACGCAGAACGTGCCCGCCAACTTCAGCGGCACGATGATGATTCAAGGCACCGCTCCCAGCGGTCAGTCGTTCGGCTCGAATTACACATTCGATCCGAGCTGCATGCAGATCGTCGACAACGATACGACCGACGAATTCGAGCTCAAGTGGCGCCAGAAGCGAACGTACCCGACGACACGAGCGGATGGGACGGTCGAAATGACCAGCGCCTATCTGATGACCCTCGGGCAGGTGAATCTCCTTCCGGGGAGCGGGTCATGAGCGGCCGACGCGCGGCTCGCGAGGCTGCGCTCGGCGGACAGACGCCGCGTGCGTCCTTCAGTGAAACCGTCGTCAGCAGCGGCACCGGCACGGTCACCCTCGGCCCCATGAGCTCGATCGCCTTCAACAACGACAATCCGTGGGCATTCGAGGTCTGGTTCTATACCGACGCGCTGCTCGATTCGATGAATCTGATCAGCCGGTCCGGCGAATTCGTTCTGCAGACACAGGGCGATGCGCTCTTCGTTCAGATCACGGGCATGGGCGGCGGCCTCACGACGGATTCCATCCTCGAGCCGCAGACGTGGCATCTCGTTTCCGTCTCCTCGGACGGAATGACGATCACCATCTACGTCGATGGGGACCGCGTCTCTTTTCAAACGCCCGCGGGCTCGGGTCCATCACCCACCGGGAACCCGATGACGATCGGCGGCGGCTTTTACGGGCAGATCGACAGCGTGCGTTGCTGGAGCACCTCGGTTCCGCCCGGCCAGGTCTACGAATACCAGTTCGTGGACTACGCCGGCGGAACGACCGGCCTCGAGGCGCAGATCGACTTCACGCAATCGCCGCCCGTCGACAGTTCAGGAAACAACACGCCGATCACCGTGTCGGCGGACGGCGTCGAACTGCAGACCTTCACGCCGGCGGTTGGGTTCCTGGAAGAAGGATTCTGCATTCCCTACGATGACGGTTCGATCAATCCCGGCGGCTCCTCGAGCGATTTCAGCATCATGTCCTGGGTCGCGCCGAGCTATCTGAGCGGTACGCAGGTCGTGTTCTCCAACGGATCGTTCGGCGGCGCCGGCATGTCCCTCGCCGTCAACACGAACGGCAACGTCGTGTTCCAGGTCGGGAACGCCACGCCGCTGGTGTCGAACGCTCAGTTGTCGGAAAGCTCGTGGGCAAACATCGCCGCAACATGGTCGTCATCGAGCGGCGCGGCGGCGCTGTTCGTCAACGGCAATACCGACAACATCGCCACGCTGACGTTTTCGACGTCTCTCGCCACCGGAGCACCGCTCATCGGCGCGGCGGCGACGACCGGCGGGACGCCCTCCTACAACTTCTACGGATTCGTCCAGTCGGTCGACCTCTGGAGCACCGTACTGACGCAGACCAGCGTCCAGACCTACATGACCACCCCTCCGCTCACCGACGCAACGTGCATCGCCGATTACGACTTCTCCGTGTCCGAGCCGATGAACAACGTCACCGCGAATCAGATCGGCCTCGCCGGCGGCGCGGAGCTCCTGACGCAAAACGCGTCGCCTCTGGAGTTCGGCCTGGACGACATCGCGCGCCACGCCACGAAACGCACCGTGCGCCAAGGCAGGGAAGGGGGATTCGCTCCACGGCACGTCACCGCGGCCGATTTCTCCGCGGAGCGCCGCGCGGAGATGCTCGCCGAGTTCCGGCTCTTCATGACCGAAAAGCTTCACATCCCCGCGGAGCGGCAGGATTTCTATGCGACGCGCATGGAGGAGAACCTCACCCGTGCCGCGAACGATCTCGCCGCCGGAACGTATCGCCGGACGCACTACTACACCACCGAGCGGCGCCCCGACGGTACAGGCATGATGACGCTCCACACGCCCGGCGGCAGTTACGTTATCTACGACGGCGCGCTCGATCCCTGTACGACGTGGGTCCTCGGCTTCATCTGGGACATCCTCATGGTGGTGGCCTCCGTCCTCGGCTTCGCCGCGAAGAACACCCAAGCCGGGGCGGCTTTCGTCGGCTATCTCACCGCGAAGATCAATCCGATTCTCACGTCGCTCAAGAACTGTTTCTCCGGCGTCGGACCGTCGGGACCGACGGTGACGATGATCTGGAATCTGATCAAGGTCCTCTGGGAGGCGGACCTGCTTTCGCCTCTGTTGTCGTTCGTGTGGGAGGCGCTGTCCCAAAGCATCTCCTGGTGGACGATCACGCGCATTGTTGCCAAGATCGCTCTCTGGTTCAGCCCCTGGGGCCCGGCGGAAGTTGCGCTCTTCCTCGCGGAGCTCGCCTACGACCTCGTCGGACTCGTGGACGACTGGAACGATCAACCGTCAAACTGCTGGTCGTCGAGTACCGTCGCCACGCAGGCAGCATGAACAAAGGATTCCCGGCCGGTCGCGACGGCCGGCCGGGAGTCGTCGCGCCTGCGCTCCGCTGCGCTTAGCGCGCAACGACCTCGTCGATCGCGACCGTGATTCGCCGCGGGTCACTCCATTCGATCGACGCGCGTCCATCGATGCGCAACATCGTGCCCGACGCAAAGTCGGCAAAGAGCAGGCTGCAGCGGTCGTGGACCAGCAGGTTGCCGAGCGTGTTGAACATGTTGTTGCCGGGAAAGTCGAGCCATGAGACGGACGACGGCGTCACGGTGATGAAGCCCGGCTCGCCGCCGCGATGCGACGCGTCGGAGCCGCGCTCGGGATGATGCGAGCCGATGAAGAACGTGTCGCCGGAAGCGATGAGCGCGCGTTGCGCGGCATCGAGATGTCCGCTGTGATGTTCCGGGGCGTTGTTCCAACGCGTCGCTTCATGCGCGTGAATGTACTGCGGGCAGTTCGAGTAGACCTCGCGCGTCGAAAGCACGATCTCCGATCCGTTCAGAACCGCGTTGCCATTGACGCGCATGCGACGGCGCGTGGCGAAGTCGATCGCCAGGAGGCCGATGGAGTTGTTGTCGCCGAGGTCGCGGCGCACCGTTTCGAGATCGCCGCTTGTCGCGTGGAGCGCGATCGTCGTTGGATCGAGCGCGTACGCGAAGCCCGCGGCGCCGCTAAGAATCGACGCGTGAACCGCACCGTCATGGGCAACCGTCGACGTGACGACGAAATCGCGCTGTGCCAGAAACGCCGCCGCGGCGGCGGGAATCGTGGGGCCGATGATGCGCCCCACGCGCTCCGCGAGATCGCGCACGCCCGCGCGTCGCTGCGCCTCGATCTCGCCGCTGTGATACGTCTCCATCAGAAGAACCCGCAAGAGGGCGCGTCGGCAACCGGCGCGCGCAACTCGCCGGCACCCGACGCCGCGAAGATCTCCAGCCGCGTTCCATCCGGATCCTCGAAGAAGATCCCACCCGACTGGCTCCCCTCGGCGTGCGGCACGACTCCGTTGTACAGGAACGCCGCGTTCCTCGCACGCAGCCGCTCCTCGGCCTTGCCCACGTCGTCGAGCGAATCCACCTGGAACGAGAGATGGTGCAGCCCAGGCGCGGTCTTGTCGAAGCGCCCCGAGCTCTGCTCCCAGAGCGTCAGCACCAACCGCTCGCCATCGCCGAGAAAGGCGAAGCGCCGCGGCGTTACATCCGGGCCTCCGATGGAAACGAGTCCGAAGACGTCGCGATAGAAGTCGACGGAGCGGTCGAGGTGCGTCACGTTGATTCCAATGTGTCCCGTTACTGCCGGCATGTTCGAGTCCTTTCGTATAACCTGCAAATGAAGTGATTGACAGTTATAGGTTGGAGCCCTCACGATGTCAAGGCAAAGAGCCCGATTGATGGTTAGAAGCCCATTCCTCTCCGTCGCCGGCGCGCCGGCTCTCGATTTCCTCAACACGGAGGTCGTGAGCGGAGGAGCGCCGGCCGATCTCCTCACCGACGCCGAGGATCTCCTGCGCTGGCTGGCGGAAAGCAAACTGGCCACGCCGGCCGCGCTCCGCACGATGCGCGCGGCCGGAGGCGCAGCGTTGTCGACGTGGTTCGCGGAGTCGATCCGCCTTCGCGCCGCGATGCGCGCGCTCTTCACGCGAATTGCCGAGGGTCAGGAAACACCGCGGCCTGCCGACATCCGAATGCTGAACGACGTTCTCGCGCGCACGGACGGGACCATCTCGCTGACTCAGGCGGAGGAGAACCTCCGCGTTCAGTTTCAGCCGCGCGAAATCGATCCACCGTTCCTCCTCGCGCGTAGCGCCGTCGATTTCCTGGCCTCGTCGGACCTCTCGCTCGTGCGCCGCTGCGAAGGCGAAGGCTGCATCCTCTTCTTCTACGACACTACGAAGAGCCACACCCGCCGCTGGTGCAGCATGGCCGCCTGCGGCAACCGCACGAAAGTCCGCGCGCATTACGAGCGGAAACGCGACGAGCGCTGAAGACGAGGGAGCTCACGCGGAGACGCGGAGGACGCGGAGTAGTCGCTCGCCAACTTTCTCTCCGCGCCCTCCGCGTCTCCGCGTGAACCCCTTATGGGTAATTCGAGTTCGAACAGGGTGGGCCGAAATCGAGGTCGATTCCCGCGAGGACCGTGCAGTACTCCAAGCCCGTCACATCGGGGTGCGGTGGCTTCAGATTCGCGGGGATTTTTTTCACGACGTCGTAGTTGAGCAGATAGTCGTTGTCGTCGTCGCGGCCGTGGTCGGCCACGTTCACGATCTCCAGAACCGCATCCGTGGCGAGCTTGATGGATTGCGTTCCGAAGCAGGAGATCTCGAGCTGGGGATCCTCGTCGCCGGTATCGATCGTGAGATTCGTTCCGACCGCACCTTTTGGTGTGGCGAGGCAGGCGGCCAGGACGCCGTGATCCGTGTCGAAGTACGCCACCGCGGGAGCGGCGCCGTCGAGGATCACATCGTCCTTTGCTTCGAGATGGTCTCCCGGTTCGGTGAGATGCGGGATGCGCTCGTACGACTTGTGCCGGACAAGATTCTTCTTTCCATTGGTGATCCGCATGCGAGCTCCCTTGAGACGAAACACGTTCGGCCCCTGCGCTTCGAAGCAGGGAACGAGGATCTGCGGCGGCTCGCGAAAGTAGATCAGCGGAATGTGAGGCTTGATGTGCTTTCCGTCGATCGCCTCGCGCCGCGGATCGGAGAGGAAGATCACGCGATGCTCGGCTGGGAGGCTGGGAAAGTCTTTCTTCTGGACATGAATGCAGAGACCGATGAACTTGATCACGACCTGGCCCATGGACGTCCTCCTTGCGAACGTGTGCGAATGCAGCGAGTGAGGATGGAGATCGATTTCCACGACGGCAGCCTTCCGCTGGCCAGCGCCTCGAGCTGCGCGCGGCGAACGGCCTCCGCCGGCCACGCGCCGGCGGCGAGCTGACGATGGATCGAGAGAAACAGAGGCTCTGCCTCGGCGTCGGCGATCGGAGTGAGTGTGCCGATCGCATTCTCCGCACCCGCGGCGAGGAAGGCCGCGCCGAGACTGAGCGAGCGGACGTGCGGTGCGGTCGAGCCGCGCAATGTTTCACAAGCAGCGAGCACGACGACCGTGTGACGGCTTACCGGCTCGGCAGCGATTCGGGCCCAGCTGGCGCGCTCGCCGCGCGCGAGGCGCAGCATAGTGTCGTCGCCTTCGCGGGTCGTGTGTCCGGCGATGTGCACCACACCCTCCTGCTGCAATGCGCTCCGCAACGCCGCGTAGGTCGTGTCCGCGGGCGCGACGACGCGTGCCTGCGGATAGAGCGGCATGATGTCGTCGATCTCTCCCGCGGCGCCCGGCAGCGCGCGCGTTGCGTCGCCTTCGCCCGTGAGGAGGGCCATCGCTACGATCGAGCGGGGGACGTTCGCTTCGGCGATGTCGAGCACCGCGGCGGAAGGTGCCATCGCCACGCTGATCCGCTCGATGAGATGCGCCTTCCGCTCACGATCGTAGAGGGCGGCAAACGGCACGCGCGCCAGCGGAGCATCGGCCACGATGATGAGATCGGACGCTCGATCGAGCATTGGCATCGAGGGACGGATCAGGAGATCGAACAGCTCGGTGGGCGTTGCTTGCGCGATCCGATCGCGGGTGAACGCCGTGCGCGCGACCATCACGTCGTTCTCCGCAATCGCGAACGCGACCACTTCGTCAGCGAGAGACGTGAAATGCAGCACGAGCGTGCCGCTGCCGTGCAACTTGCGTTGCAGATCGGCAAGCGTTGGCGGATGCGTTCTCGCACCGGAGGAAGACTGTGCGTACCGCCGCTCGGCGTACTCGAATGCTTTCGCGCGGTCACCGTGTTCGATGCTGAGGCGCACGGCGTCCTCGAACAGTGCGTCCGCGACGTCGAACACCGGTGCCGCAACCACCGGACCCGACAGCTCCACCGGCCGTAATTCGGTCGCCGCGATGCCGCTCTCGAGATCGAGCATGGCCGCGTCGTCCATCCGCAGCCGGTGCTCGGCGCGGGCGCGATAGAGATACGGAGCGGGAAGGAGCGCGGGCAACTTTGCGTCGCGGTAGAAGTTGATCGCCCGCGTCAGCGATTCGATCGCGTGCCGCGCATCGTCGCGAAGCGCGACCGCGCCGTCCGCCGCGCTTACGTTGGCGAGGGCGAGCCTGCGCAACGACTCGTCGGAGATGCGATTCGCGGCGAGGGAAGCTTCCTTCACGAGTCCGACGGCAGAGACGTGATCTTCCTGCTCCTCGGCGAGAATAGCGTCGCGCAACAGAGCATCGGGGAGGATGAACTCGTTCGCCGCGTTTCGTGCTTCTCCGATCTCGACCGAGAGCATCGCCCGCGCTGTGTCGAGCCTTCCGACGCGCTGCTCCATCCGCGCTGCTGCGCCGAGGGCGACGAGCAGGCGATCGCCGCGCCCTTCGGTACAGAGGCCTTCGAAGGCGCGGATGCGCGTCGCCCACGATTCGTCCGGCTTGCCAATCGACATCAGCGCGCTGGCGAGCAGTGCGCGCACGAACGCGAGATTCGCGCGCTCGCCGGAGCGCGCGAACAACGCCTCGGCGCTGGTGAGCAGCGTCGTTGCCTCGCTCCAATCGTTGTCGTAGGCCGCGCAGAGCGCGAGCTCCCATCGCGCCTGCGCGTGGAGCGCGATGTAGTCGGGATCGGCGGCGGTCTCTCGCTCGACCTCTTCGAGAGCGCGGCGCGCGCGTGGCACCTCGGTGCGGTCGTAGGCGACGCAGGCTGCGAAATAACGGGCGACCCACGACATCGGACTCGCGCCGGCCTCGAACGCGGGCACGGATGCCGTGAGATCGCGCTCGGCGTCGGCGAGCTCTTGCTTCGAGTACGCCAGGCGTCCGCGCCGATAGCTCTGATGCGCCTGCGCGAGCGCTGCGCGCTGCGCCACGTTCCCGTGATCGATCGCGGCGACGGCGTCGCGGAGCAGCGACTCGTGCGGCAGCGCGTTGCCGATCGCGCGTGAGATGCCGAGGAGTCGCGTTGCTTCGGTTGCGTCGCCGCGAAGCGTCGCCTCGCCCCAACGACCGAGGTATTCGGCTTCCGCGAACGTTCGGCTCTGCTGCGCATACTGATGGACGATGCGGGCGACCGTCGCGAGATCGCCGTTCTGCGCCGATCGCTCGAGACGCGGCAACTCGTTGTTGAACATCGCGCCGGACGTCGTCATGGGCAGTGCCGTTGCGCGCCGGCGCGCTTCGTCGGCCCATGGAGACGACGGATCGACGACGAGATAGCGCTCCCAGGCGCGCGCCGCCTCTTGCGCGAGTCCGAGGCGTTCGAGGATGAGCGCGCGATTGAAGAGCGCTTCGGCGAGTTTCGGATCGAGACGCAGCGCTCGATCGGCGGACGCGAGTGCCTCGGGATAGAGCGACGCCCGTCCTGACTCGAGCGCGACGGCATAGCGCGCGGCGGCGAGATCGTTGGCGATGCGGGCGTCGTCCGGCGCGCGTCCGGCGGCGATCGTCAATCGCTCGACGGCATTGGCGGGATCGTCGGCGAGCAGCACGGCCACGCCGGCGACGTGCTGCGCCGCAGCAGTCGCATCGCGATCGGCGTGTTCGATCGCGTCGGCTGCCGCGCCGCCGATGCGGAGGAGTTGCGGATCCTTCGGGGAATCGGCGCGCATCGCTCCGCGATACGGCGCCCAGCCGAAACCGCCGGAGAGCCGCGGCTCCACGAGCCGGGCACTGCGCGGTACGAGTGCGGCGAGGTCTTCGATCGACGGCGTCTTCTGGCGTGATGCGCGTTCCCAGAGAAGCGGCGCACCGATGGCGATGGCAACGATCACCGCCGCCGCGGCCATCCACCAGGCGTATGGATGCGCCGAGGCCGGCGCGCTTCCTTCACGCGCATGTGTTGCGCTGGCGAGAGCGAGTCCTTCCATGCACAACTTGCACGACTCGACATGTTCGAGCGTCGCGTCGAGCTTCGAAGCATCGAGCCGGCCCTCGGCAAGCGCGGCGATCGTCTCGGCATTCGGGTGCCGGGTGGCCGTCTCCACGCTGCTCATGAAAGTCCTCCTCGTTGCTCTGATCCTTTCGCTTGTTGGTCTGGCATGGGCGGCGAGATTTCCGCCTCGCTCAAACCGAAGTCCAGAGCGGCGACCGCGGAGCCGATGAGCTCCGCGGCCGATCCGGCGTCGATGTCCACCGCGCGGAGAGTCGCACGAAACTGGGAGAGGATCTGTTCGAGCCGACGGTACAACGGCCGTTGCGGAACCTGCAGGATGCGCGCGACGTCGGCGATGCCCATCATGGCCACGAAATGCAGGCGTAACAACATGCGGTCTTTGAGCGAAAGCGCGGCGATCGCATTGCGAATCACGCGGCTCGTTCGCGCGGACGCCGCTTGCAACTCCGCTTCGACCGCGGAGCGGTCGGCGGCATCGTGTGATGCGAGCTCGTACGTGTCGACGGCGTGGATCTCGACGAGTCGCGCGCGCGGCACGCGATGCGGCAGGCGTGTGGCCATCGCTTCGACATCCGAGGCGGTCAGCGTGTCGTCGACCGCGAGAACCATCGGAATCGCCTCGGCGAGCGAACGCTCGTCCCGGCGGATGAGCAACTCGAGCAGCACGCCCGCTTCGCCGAGCCGTTTCGCTTCCGCGGAGGGGCGCCAGCGCCCGAGATCGCGGATGCGCTCGTCGGCGAGGAGGCGTTGGATGATCACGGTGAGATACGTCGCCAGGGACGATCGTCCTTCCCAGGCGCGGAGGATTGAGTAGTCGTTCTCGATCAGAGCGAGCTTCACCGTCGAGGCGAAGTCTTCGACATCCGCCCCCGCTACCTGTGCGCGCTGGCAGACGAAACGAGTCAGCCGTTCCACCAGCGCGAGGTTGGAACGAAGCAACTCCTGGCAATCCATCACTGAAGGTGAGTCTGCCGGAACGATACGCCTCTTCCGGATGTCCCGAAAAATCTTTCTCGAAGAACCGTGGAAAAGTCGCGCGCCGTGCCAGACCACCGAACGAATCAGAGAGAAAGGAAGGTGGACTCATGACCAACACACCGGGACAACCATCGGAATCGGGCAATCGGGAACAACATGTAACCATGCGGCTCGGGGCGGAGCAGAAGCGCGAAACAGCGGCGACAGGCGCGCCGCCGCAAGTGGCGATCGAGACCAAGTTCATGGAGAGCTATCGCCTCGCGTCGCCGGTGAATGCCGGAGGAGACAGCGTCGCTGTCTGCAACGGCAGCGGGCAGGTAGAGCTCTTCACCCAGGGCACGGACGGGACGATCTGGAACGTCTACCCCGATCCGAACAGCGACACGGGATACAGCTTCATCTCCACGTCGCTGCAGGGCGCTACCTTCACGGCGAGCGTCGACAGCGAAGGGCGGATTGTCGTCATCGCCGGCAACACCAGCGATCCGAACCACATCTACTTCGTCTATGAGAACGGGACCGGCGCGTCGCGCTGGAGCGCGGTCACGACAGTCGATCTACCGGCGCCGATCACCGGTCTGCCCGGCGGAGTCACCACGATCACCGCGCAACAGATCGCAGGAAGCCTTTATGTGGCGGTGATCATCCTCAATCAAGCTGCCACGGGGTACATGGTCTACTCCACGTGGGACACCGCCTCGCCGGTCTTCGCCGTCGAGAACTATGTCGCGTGGTCACCCGGCATCCCCACGGCGTGGATCGGGAACAGCGCCGACACCGCGGCATTCGCCGCCTACGGATATCCCAACTGGAGCGAGTTCAACTTCTCTCAACAGCAACGGGTCTGGTACGACATGACCGGAGCCGGCACCGTAAACGAAACGGCCGCGGCGAATGACGTGAATGGGAACACGCAGGTCTTTTCCATTCTCGCCGACGGCAATCTCTACCAGCTCATCGCCAACAGTGACGGCACCTACACCTGGTTGCCGCTGAGCGAGAACCAGAGCTTCATGCAGCTCGCTGCCGACACCGACGGCGCGGGCGCGATCCACGTCTTCATGGTCGGCAACGACAACCAGATCTATCACTGGACGCCGGCCTTCGACGGACCTCCCGTTCCGATCTACGCCAACGTCGCCACCATCGCGCTCGCCGCGAACGACGGCGGCGCAATCGACATCTTCGCCATCGGAACCGCGCAGAACACGTTGACTCACCTGTACCAGGATGAGGTCAGCGGCAATTGGGTCGCGCAATCCGTGGAAGTGGCGACCAACGGCAGCATCGAGACCTACATCTCCTACAGCACGGATCTCACCTTCACCGATGCCGACGGCGTCGCTTTGATCAACCAGGCGGTCAGCGTCTCCGCTTCCGAGGAGTGCCGGCTCACGATCAACGGCGGCGTCTATTTCGTCAGTTCATCGCGGCCTGCCATTCTTTCCACGAACGCGTCGGCGATGTTGTCGATCGCACAGGAAACCGGATCGCTGTCCGTTCCGACGCTCTATGCGACGCTGACCGGCTCGGGCACCGAGATCTCGCTCGAGCAACCGGCCGGGGTGCAACAGACGCTGGCAACGGTCACCGCGGACGACCTCCTGAACGCGCAAGGCGCCAACGGGAATCTGCTGCAGGGAACGTATCGGACGATCGAGAGCGCGCAGGCTCTGGCGGCTGTGTGCAACGAATGCGCGGCGCTCGCCGGACCCGCTCCGTCGACCGTGACTGGCAAGAGCCGTAGGCATCGCGCGAAGCCCGGAGTCTCGATGCATCCGGTGGGATCGCCGAGAACACGCCGTCGGATTTCACCTCCGGCAGGGATGCATTCATGGCAGATCTCGTTCGCCGGCGGTGCGCCTGTCTATCGCGCGCTGACGCAGGCGGAAGCCGCGGCGATCCTGGCGGAGAAGCGGGCCACGATCCAATCCGCGGATGGATTCTTCGACTGGGTGAGCGATATCGGCGACTTTATCGAAGACGTCGTTGCAGACGTCGTCGAGGTCGTCGACTACGTCGTCACCGAGGTGGGAAACGCCGTCGAGGCGACCTTCACGATCCTCTACGAAGGCTTCCAGTATCTGTACACGGCGACGGTCGACTTCGTCGAACAGGCCTTCGACATCCTCGAAGCGACCTTCGCCGAAGTGGAAGCGGCATTCGAAGATCTGTTCGCCTGGCTCGGATTCGTCTTCGACTGGGCCGACATCCTGCGCACGCAGCAGGCGCTGGTCTACACCATCAATCAATACATGGGATTCCTGTCCGGGTCGGCGTCGGGCGTTCAGGCGCTCTTCGATCAGGGCATCGACAATTTTCAACAGACGGTGGCGAGCTCCTTCGCCTGGGCGATCCAGCAAATCGGAGGGTCGAGCATCGGTGGCTACGCCACCTCCAATGAGCCGCCTGATCCGGACGTCGATTCGAGCATGTCCAACAACGTCATCTACAACGCTCTCATCGACAATCTCTCCGCGGCCACGTCGGCATTCAATCCCGTTGTGACCGGTCCCGTCTCCGACTTCGTCACACAGCTCGAGAACTACATCGACCTTCAGGAGGCGGGCGCGGCCTGGGCGAATGCGCAGACGTATTTCACGAACATGGTCTCCGGAAGTCCCGATCAGATGTTCACTTCGTTGCTCTCCGGATTGCTGGAGATCGTCGAGGCGCTCGTGCAGGCGGCGTTGTCGGGCGCGCAAGCCATCGTCGACGCGCTGCTGCAACTCGTTGCCACGCTCGTCGACACCATCCAGAGCGCGCTCGCCGCTGCATGGGACATCCCGTTCCTCTCCGAGCTTTACTCCTTGATCACGGACGGCGATGAGCTGAGCACGTTGAGCCTCGTCTGTCTGCTTGCCGCCATGCCGGCGACCGTGCTGTACAAGATCGCCATGAATGCCGCGCCGTTCCCCGATGCCGCCAGCGTTACCACCTTCGAGGACTCCTTCAGCGCCGCAACCATGCTGCAGGCGGCTGGCTTGGCACAATTGCCCGCGGGCCAGACTCCCTTGACCGGAGGAATGTTGTCGCCGACGGGGAACATGGTCATGTCCCTCGGTGCAGCGGGCTTCGGCGCGTTCTACACGGTGCTAACGACGTCGCTCGATGCCGTGCCTCCGACGCTTCCGACGCCGGCGATTGCGAACTGGGCGGCGTTTCTCATGAGCGTTGGTGGCCAGGGCTGCACGTTTCCCTGGTTCTCCAGCGATGCCGCGACGAATTGCACCACGACCGACGGTCGCGCGAACGTTCTGTGGATCTACCACTCGCTCGCCGGCACTTTGCTCGACGGCGTCTTCATGACATTGGGCGAAAGGTTGCCCGAAACCTCCTCGGATGTCGGCGTATGGTCGGCGACGCTTTACGGATGGACCGATCTCGCGCTCTCCATTTCGGCGAGCATGGGGGCAAGCTCCCTCGACGTCGCCGGCAACATCCTGCCGACCATTCCTGAAGTCTTCAAGTTCTGCAGGCTTACCGCGTTCGCGGCCGGTACCGGCGGGAACTCCGTGGTCTTCCTGGCCGGCATGGACTTCGTCTTCTACACCGCCACTACCGCGATCACGGCATTCAGCGGCCTGCAACAAGGCGTGACCGATACGCGCGGACGGCGGCGCGCACGCATCGGCAGGAGCGTTCCCGCCCTCGGCCAACCTGCTCTCGTCGCCGCGACCACCTGATCGAAGCTCCACGTCAGGATCTCAGGACGCGAACGCAGCGTCCTGAGATCCGCTGTTCCGGGGTAGGGAAGCGAGGTCCCGGGCGCACTCCTCAGTCATGGCAATGATTCGACGCTGCGCCCTGGCACTCCTCTGGATCCTCGCGCTTCCGCTCCTCGGCGACACGCCGCCGAGGAACTGGGGACGATGTCCCGCGATCGTCACGCTCGAAACGACTGAAGTCGTCCACGCACTCGGCGACACCCACGGCGACTACGACCGCCTCGTGAAACTGCTCGTCACCGGAAAACTCATCGCCGGCGCACCGGACAAGCCGGATCAGGTGACGTGGAACGGCGGCCGCTCCATTCTCGTCGTGACCGGCGACATGATCGACAAGTGGGACCAGTCGCTGAACGTGATCGCCCTGATGCGCGCGCTCACCGGCTCCGCCGCATCGCAGGGCGGCCGCGTCATCATCTCCATCGGCAACCACGAAGCCGAGTTCCTCGCAGACCCGCACGGCGACAAGACGAAAGAGTTCCAGAAGGAGCTCAACGCAGCCGGCATCAAACGAAATGACGTCGCCGACGGAACGGACAGCCAAGGCATCGGCACGTTCCTCCTCTGCCTCCCCTTCGCGACCCGAGTCAACGACTGGTTCTTCTCCCACGCCGGCAGCACCAAAGGCCGCACCTTCAGCCAACTTACCACCGACCTCGAGGAGGGATTCGACCAAGACGGCTACGCCGCCAAAGTCCTCCTCGGCACCAAAGGCCTCCTCGAAGCCCGCATGAAACCGCCCTGGTGGCAGAAAGAAAGCGATACCCCCATCGAAAGCATGGCCCGCCTCCTCAGCTACGCCGACGCACTCGGCGTCCACCACATCGTCTTCGGGCACCAACCCGGCACCTACACCTTCAACGACGACACGACACGCAAGAAAGGAACGATGTTCGAAAAATTCGGCGGACTCGTGTTCCTCATCGACGTCGGGATGAGCCGAGGAGTGGATTACAGCAAGGGAGCGCTGCTGCGGACTGAGCGCGACGGTGATCGAGAGACCGCAACGGCGGTGTTTGCGGATGGGTCGGAGAAGGAATTGTGGCCATGAAGCGGAGAGAGGATTCAAAGAGACCGGGAAAAGAACCCACAAGTCTCGAACTGCTATTGGGCTTTCGACACAGACTGTGGTTGGAGCGACTGGGCGCCTTTCTCGGAGGCGCGGCGATCATCGCTGTCGTAGCCATCCCCATTGGCATCTGCCACAAGAAGAAAGGGAAAGAACCTGCCGCCGCCAGTCCATCGATTGAAAGCAGGGAGCCGGCACTGCCTCCGGCGAGCGAATCGGACGTCAACACGTTCGTTGAAGAGGCGGATGAGTTGATGCCCGATCTGAGCGTGAAGCGGCAACCGTTCTCGGTCATTGAACCGGGCAGGGGCGAACGCATCATGACCTATCTGGTCGCAGCCAAAAAAGTCGATGAGCACTGGTTCCGCGTGACCGACTATCACCTCGACTACGGTGGCGACCCGAGCAAGTTCCACTTCGAAGCTCTTGCCGAGGCACTGAACCACGCGTACCAGGAGCACACGCCTTTTCCGGGTGAGCTCAGCGCGAACCTCGGCTTTGCCGATCCCCGGGGCGTCGTGTCCGCCGGTGGCGGCGTCAGTGGCATCCCAGTGGATTCCATCCTTCAACTACTGGGCCTCGTCCAAGGCGTCGTCGAACTGAGCGTCGACCGAGTCGAAATCGCAATCAAGGGCTATGCAGACGGTGAGCTTTCGAAAGACTGGCAAACGCGAGTCCGCCCGCTTCCACCGCAATATCGCTCCTTTGAGGTATTGAGTCCACGCGACAAGTCCAATGACAACTGGCTGATTTACAGCAAGCTTGCAGAGAAGCGTCAGATCAGCGATCCCTATACGAACGAAGACCTGCCCGACCTTCGCGCCCAGTACATCCGCCACGAATTCATCGAGCCGTTTCTATCTAGCAATGACGGGCGCTGGCGAAATCGCTGTCGCGTCTACGTGCTCCACAATAAGCCATTGCCCGACGCACAGCAGGCCGAATGGCGCAAGGCGCAGGTTTATGTGATGGTGTATTTGAAGCGAACGACGTAACGGGCTCAATTCGACGGAAGAGTCCTGCACGGTGGTGGAGACGTCATTTCCTAGAAAGGAACGATCCAATGCGTGCTGCGGACTCCGGCGAGCTTAGGGAGGAAAGGTGGGGGGGTATTTTGGTCGGGCAGGGGGGATTTGAACCCCCGACCACCTGAACCCCATTCAGGTACGCTACCAGGCTGCGCTACTGCCCGACTCGCGCGCGATGCTATCACGCGTGGGGGATCTAACGGTTTGCGGCGGAGGGAATTCCGCGTGGGCTCGCTCATCCCAACTCCGCCGCCCAGAGAATCAAGTACTTCGTCACCTCGATGTTCCTCCCCGTCGCGATGATGGTCATCTCTTCGATCGATTTCGCGTTGCCGATGAGCTCTTCGCGGAGGGTTTCGAGCTCGCGGTCCCAGGCTTTTTGGATCTGGGCGATGTTTTCGAGGTAGTCGTTTTCGCGGGTGGAGACGCCGGCTTCGGCGACGGCGGCGGGGCGGCCGCTGGTGATGTTGTAGAGGGTTTGGCCCCAGGCCACGTTGACTTCCTGGTGGTCGCCACGGGTGGGGTCGTCGCTGTCGTCCATTTCGCGCTGCTCGCGTTCGGAGCGTTCGCGGAGCTGGTCGATGCGGCGGCGGAAGGTGCTTTCGAGGCGCTCCTGTTCGTCTTCGACGCGGCGCGTCGCGATTTCCATGCAGCGCTCGAGAAAGGCTTCGCGCGTTTCGGCGGGCTCGGAGTAGAGGGCGAAGGCGGGGTTGAAGAAGAGTTGGAGTTTGACGTTCTGTTCGAGGAACTGGCGGAAGCCTTCCTCGGATTGCGCGGCGGTTTGCACGAGTGCTTCGGGGGTGACGCCGAGGTAGATGCCGCGATCGGGATCGGGGACGGCGCGGATGTCGAGGTGCTCGAGGTCGATGAGCGAGGCCTGGTGCCAGAGCACGCGGCCGTCTTTCGGGGCGATGGGTGCGATGTAGGCGCGTGCGGTGGCGTGATGGACGCCGCTCCGTGATTCGACGTGCGTGACGATGCCCTCGGCGAGGACGAAGGGGCGATAGTCGCCGGTGCCGCCGTAGACGTAGAGCTGTTCGAGCGTTTCCGCTCCGCGGCCGGCGTGGAGGCGTGTGCGCGGTGCGAAGATGGGAGCGGCGTCGCGTTCGCCGTCGCGATCGCGCTCGACGGTCATTCCGCCGGCGACGGGCGTGGCTTCGAGGACGCGGCCGGGAACGGTGGCGAGTGCGCGCTTGATCGCTTCGCGCTTGTCGGGCGGCAGGAGAAACACGATGCAACCGCCGCCGCCTGCGCCGCAGACTTTGCCGCCCCAGGCGCCGGCGCCGATGGCCGCTTCGATCGCGGCGTCGACTTCGGGCGTGGAGATGCCGTCGATGAGCGCCTTGCGATGCTTCCACTCTTTCGCCAGCGCGGCGCCTGCGCCTTCGAAGTTGCCGGAGTCGAGGGCGCGCTCCATTTCGATGGAGGTCTCGGCGATCTTCGCGAGGCCGCTCTGCACTTTCTTCTTTCCGTCGAGCTGGCGCTTGTAGAGCTCCCAGTTGTTCGTGCCGGAGAAGTGGGCGATGCCGGTGTAGTGGAGCAGCATGTGCGCGCTGAGATCGTGAATGGGCGTCTGCAGCGGATGCCGCGCGGGCTTGCCGGGATTGAGATGCAGCGATCCGAGTCCGCCGAAGACGGGCGGGTAGTAGTCCTGAATGCCGGCGGGAACGCCGAGGAGCCGGGTCTCGAGATCGCGAACGAGGAAGATCAGGTCTTCGCCGTCAATGGGCTGGCCGGCGATCTCGGAGAGCGCGCGCACGAGGGTGATGGCCAACGCGGACGAGCCGCCGAGCCCCGATCCGCGCGGTGCGTCGGTGCGCGTGGTGATGCGGATGCCGCTCAGCTTGAAGTGCTCGAGCGCGCGATGGAGGAGCGCGGCCTTCGGGTCGGCCGCCATTTCCTGGAGCGACTCATAGCGCTGCCGGTACTGCTGGTCGGTGAGATGGATCTCGATGGATGCGTTCCCGGTCTCGAGGACTTCGGATTCCGCGTAATACGAGATCGCGACGTTCACCGTGCGCGAGTTGGGGTGGAAGAGGTAGATGGGCCAGAGATCGAGAGTGCCCCCGGAGAAATCGGCGCGCACCGGCGCCCGGACGATGACCTTGTTCATTGGAGTCCCGAGTTTATCTTAGCTCGCAGCTCGCAGCTCGCAGGTTAGATGAAGCGTCTCGGTCACCGTGTAGCCAGCATAGGTAGACAGGGACGGTAGACAGCGGACGGTAGACAGGGCTCGTGAGCGAAAGCGCGTGCATCTCGCTCAGGTGCTGGTGTTTTTTCTCCTGCGAGCTGAGAGCTGCCAGCTGCGAGCTAAAACAGCGCGCGGCGCTGCCCATTCGACGCAACGGCACCGGTCGCCGGCGCGGAGAGGCGGGGCTCGAGGCGGGAGACCTCGGCGAGGAAGCCGCGGAGCGCGGGTCCGCGCAGCGGGTCGGGTGTGATCGATTTCAGTTTCAGCGGATTGAGCCAGTTGCCGTCATCGGAGACGCGGTAGTCGAGGTGCGGTCCGGTGGCGAGACCGGTCATGCCGACGAAGCCAATGACGTCGCCCTGCCGGACTTTTGTTCCGCGCTTCAGACCTTTGGTGAAGCGCGAGAGGTGCAGGTAGCAGGTGTCGATGCGCGAGGAGTGGCGGATGCGGATGAAGTTTCCTTCGCTCGGGCTGTAGCGCGCTTCGATCACCACGCCGTCGGCGGTCGACATCACCGGCGTTCCGATCGGCGCTCCGTAATCGATGCCGTAGTGCGGGCGGAAGTATTTGAGAACGGGATGGAAGCGGCGCTTGGTGAAGCCGGAGGTGATGCGCGAGAACTTGAGAGGCGCTTTCAGGAATTGTTTGCGGAGCGGCGTTCCGCTGGCGGCGTAGTAGCCGCTACTTCCGCCATTCACGTCACCGTCGGTGCGATCATTGCGGAAGGCTTCGTAGGTCGTGCCTTTGTGCGTGAACCGCGCGGCGCGGATCGGGCCGTAGCCGATGAGGTCATTGCCGGAGTACTGCTTGGTGACGACGAGGCTGAAGGCGTCGCCGTCGCGCAGCTCGAAGAAGTCGATGTCCCACTGGAAGACGTCGACGAGTTGCTGCACGAGCTGCGGACCTTCGCCCGCTTCGCGCAGTGCGTCGTAGAGCGAACGGTCGATGGTCGCGGAGATCGCGGTCTCGACCTGGCGGATCTCGGCGGTCTGCGATTTGACGTCGAAGCCCGCACCGTTGCGGATCGCGTCGACTTCGCCCCAGCCGGTGATCTTCATCTGGACGGAGTCGACGGCGCCGGTGCGGTCGTAGTGGAAGCGGAGCAGATGTCCAGGATGAAGGCGGCGGACGTCGATCGATTTCGCGAGCTCGTTCGTCAGGAGAGCGCTCTCGCCTCGCGAAAGGCCGCCGGCGAGAAGGAGCTTGTCGAGCGTGTCGTTCTTCTCGACGGTGAGGATCAGCGCATGTTCCGGCAGGTCGGCACGGAACGGTTCCTGCAGCTTGTCGTAGCGCAGGTCGGGCGTGGCCATGGAGGCACGCGTGGCCATCCCGTACTCCGGCTGCGCACGGACGGCAGCGAGGAACAGAGGGATTGCGATTGGCAGAGCCAGAGCGGCGTAAACCCGCGGCCGCTTCCATACCCCACCCAGACGCTCGCCCATGGCGCGACGTGTTTTCATCACGTAAATCGGAGAACCGGACAGCTTCGCGAGGGATGGTAGCACTTCTTTAGCTCGCCGCTGGCAGCTCTCAGCTCGCAGGAGGGTTTCATGCGCGAGCGAAGCGAGCACGGTTCTGTGTGGTGCTGGCCCGCCGTCGGCCGGCTCGCAGGACGAGACGCGTGCTTCTCGATGCTACGTTTGGCGCGCGAACCGGCAGGCCGAGGGCGGCCGCCGCTACACAGAACCGCCGAAGCCCGCGGCTTCTAAACGCCGCTCCTGCGAGCCGCCAGCTGCGAGCTGCCAGCTGCGAGAGCTGCCAGCTGCGAGAGCTGCCAGCTGCGAGAGCTGCCAGCTGCGAGAGCTGCCAGCTGCGAGAGCTGCCAGCTGCCAGCTGCGAGCTCTACTCGCTGCCCGGTTCGAACGTGAGGACCTTCGTATCCGAGCGCGGGGCGTCGGGTTGGTCGGCGCGTTTGTACGTGACCGGCACAGTGAACATCGCGGCGTCGGGGGTTGCTTCGCGGATCGACGTCACGAGCGTTTCGTGGGTGATCGTCTTCGAGCGCGGCACTTCGAGCTGGGACTTGGTCGTGAGCTCGGAGGTCATGCGGATCGTGACGGTGCGACGCAGCGGGAAGCCTTTGATCTTGACCGACTCCGCTTCGAGGATCTGATCGATCTCGGGGTTGCCGGTGTGCATGGCGTCGATGAGGCCGAGGTCAGCGCTGTCGAACTTCGTGGTCGTCCAGCTGTCGATCTCGATGCTTGCGTGCTGACGAAGAGGGATGCCCTTCATCATCACGGCGATGTCGAAGTTGATGTTGAGGCGTTGGTGTTTGGCATCGAGGCCGGCGATCTTCGCGCTGTCGTCGCGCGTTTCGATCTCGGACTTGGGATTGATGATCTTGATGCCGCTCGCGCCGAGGGCCGTGGCGAAACCGGAGGTGTTGATCTCGGTGTACCACTTGTTCGAGGGATCGACGAAGAAGAGGCGACGCGAGCCGTCGTTGGAGACGACGTAGGTTCCGGGCGGATAGAGATTTCCGCTGAGGAAATCGACGCGAGAGCGGGCGCCGTCGACGGTCGCGCGTCCGGCGAGGTCTCGCGTCGGAGTCACGACGTCATCGGACGTGTGCTTCTGCGTGAAGTCATATTGAATGCCAGCGAACGTCGGGACGGTGACGAGCGCAAGAGCTACCGCAACCAGCAGTCTTTTCATAAATAACCTCGCGGTCGCCTCAGTATACACGGGAAATTTTCACCAGTTCCCGGGTGGTTGGGCAGCGCATGTCCGAAGCAAAGTCCCAGCGAACGTTTCTCGCGGCAGCAGCCTGTGCCGTCGCGATCTGCACGGCGCCGTTGCGCGCGGCCACCCCGGTGACCCTCGATACGGTGATCAAGAAGGTGCAGGAGCAGCAGCAGAAGACCACCACGCTCCAGGCGGATTTCCGCCAGGAGAAGGAACTGGCGCTGCTGGCGAAGCCGGAAGTCTCGACCGGAACTTTCGTCTACTCCCGTCCGAACAACGTTCTCTGGACCTACGCCGCGCCGAAGAAGGTGCAGATGGTGATCGCCGGCGGCGTTCTGACGACGTACTACGCCGACCTCGGCAAGGCCGAGCGCGTCGACGTGAAGCGTTTCGAGGATCGCATCTTCAAGTACATGGGCGCCTCGGGCGCAATCGACGAGCTGGCGCGCTACTTCGACTTCACGTTCACCGATTCGAAGTCCAAGCCGGTCTACATGCTCGACCTCACCCCGAAGAATCGCGCCGTCTCGCGCCGCGTGCGCCGCATCAAGCTCTGGATCGACAAGACGACCTACCTCACGACGAAGGTCGAATACGTCGAAGGCGACGGCGACATCACGCGCTACGAGTTCACGAACGTGCGCATCAACGAGCCCGTCCCGGCCAGCAAGTTCGCGCTGCAACTGCCGTCGAACGTGCACGTCGAGCAGATGAAGCTGAATTAAAAGTAAACGGTAAACAGTAGACGGGGGTCGTGAGCGAGGTGGGTCACGCTGGCTCACGATCCCCGTTCACCGTCTTCCGTCAACCACGCTGATGTCCTGCCTCCAGTTCAACCTCCTTCACACCGACGGCCCTGCGCGGCGCGGGGAGATCGTCACGCCTCATGGAACGATTCAGACGCCGGTGTTCATGCCGGTGGGGACGCGGGCTTCGGTCAAGGGACTCACGACCGAGCAGCTCCAGCGTCTCGGGCCGGAGATCATTCTCAACAACACCTATCACCTCATGCTGCGGCCAGGCGTCGATCTGATCGAGAAGCTCGGCGGCGTGCACAAGTTCATGGGGTGGGATCGCGCGGTGCTCACGGACTCGGGCGGCTTCCAGCTTTTTTCGCTCGCATCGATCCGCAAGATTCGTGAAGAGGGTGTCGAGTTCCGCAGCCACATCGACGGCTCTCCGTACTTTCTCACGCCGGAATCGTCCGTCGAGATTCAGACGCGGATGGGCGTCGACATCGCCATGGCCTTCGACGAATGTCCTGCGTACGGGCTGTCGCACGCGGACGTCGAGAAGTCGATGTTGTTGACGCACCGCTGGGCGAAGCGATCACTCGCCGCGAGAAAGACGTCGGCGCTTTTCGGGATCGTACAGGGCGGGATTCACACCGATCTGCGCAGACGAAGTGTCGAAGAAATTGCGTCGATGGACTTTGACGGCGTCGCGATCGGCGGGGTTTCCGTCGGCGAGCCGAAGGAAGAGATGTTTGAAGTCGTTGACTTCACGGCACCGCTGCTTCCGAAGGACAAGCCGCGCTATCTGATGGGCGTCGGTACGCCCGAGGATCTCGTCAACGGCGTCGCGGCGGGAATCGACATGTTCGACTGCGTGATGCCGACGCGGAACGCCCGCAACGGCACTCTTTTCACGAGTTTCGGCAAGGTCGCGATCAAGAACGCGCGGTTCGCTGCGGACGACCGGCCGCTCGATCCGAACTGTTCCTGCGTCGCCTGCACGACCGTCTCGAGGGCGTATTTGCGACACCTCTACACCAACGATGAGATCGCCGCATCGGTGTACAACACCATCCACAACATCTCCTTCTACCTTGACTTGATGCGGGCGATCCGGCAGGCTATCGCGTCCAATTCATTCGGGTCTTACCGTGAAGACTTCCTGAAACGGGTTGCAAGCGGCGAGCAGGAGACAACCCTAGCAGCCCGATGAAAAATAGAAGAAAACCATGAATGCGATAGCTCTGCTTCAGAGTTCGCCCGGCGCTACGGCGGCGATTGCGAACTTTCTGCCGATCGTTGCGATCGGCCTCGTTTTTTACTTTCTCGTCATTGCCCCTGCAAACAAACAGCGAAAGAAGACAGCAGAGATGCTGACGGCGCTCAAGAAGGGCGATCGGGTGCTGACGACCGGTGGGATTTACGGGACGATTCAGGGTGTTGAGCCCGACGCCGTCTACCTGAAGATCTCCGAAAACGTCAAAGTGAAGGTAGCGCGCTCCGCGATCTCCGGAGTCGTGACCGGAGAGTCTGAATCCTAATGGAGTGCTGTACCGGCCGGAGGAAACCTTGAACAGAAACGTCTTGTGGAAAATCGTCTTGATCCTCGCCGTGCTGGTGGTGTTCTCGGTCGCCATCATCCCGACGAAGAGCAATCCGGAACCGATCCGTCGCGGTCTCGATCTGAAGGGCGGCATTCACCTCGTCATGAAGGTGAACGTCAATGAAGCCGTTCGTCTCGAGGTCGATCAAGCCATGAACTCGATGCGCGCCCAGGCGGGTACGCAGAGCATCCCGGTGCCGGCCACGCGCCGCATCAGCGACACCGCCTTCCTGGTGACGCCGCCCGCGGGCGTCGCGACCGACGCGTACGAGCGTATCGGTCACGACTTCCTGCCGACCTTCGAGATGACGCGCGTCGGCGCCGATCTTCGCTTCACGCTGAAGCCGACGGTCGTGAAGGATCTCTCGCGCGACACGGTCGAACAGGCTGTCGAAACGATCGACCGCCGCGTCAACGCGCTCGGCGTCACGGAGCCGATCATCGTCCCCGAGGGTGAGGATCGCATCGTCATCCAGCTCCCGGGCGTCGACGATCCGGCTCGCGTCAAAGACATCATCAAGACCACCGCGCAACTCCAGTTCCGTCTCGTCGAAGGAAGCCAGGGACCGACCGCGCAGGCGGTCTTCGACTCGCTCACGCCGGCGCAGCGCGCCGATTCGGACATCCTTCCGGGAGACCGTGAGGACGAGATGGGCCGCAAGGTCGGCACCGAGTTCTATGCCGTCGGCAAGAACGTCGCCGGTCAGCGGCCGCGATCTGAAGAACGCGCGCGTGCAGAAGGGACGTCTCGGCTCGCCGGTCATCGCCTTCTCGCTCACGCCGGACGGCGCTCCGAAGTTCGGACACCTCACGGGTCAGAACGTCGGCAAGCAGCTGGCGATCGTTCTCGACAACAAGGTCGTCTCCGCGCCGAACATCCACTCGCAGATCACGGATGAAGGCGTCATCGAAGGCACCTTCACGAATCAGCAGGCCAGCGATCTCGCGCTGGTTCTCCGCAGCGGTTCGCTGCCGGCTTCGCTGACGACGCTCGAAGAGCGCACCGTCGGACCGTCGCTCGGCCGCGATTCGATCCGCCAGGGCGTGCTCGCTTCGGTGATCGGATTCGCGCTGCTCGTGCTGGCGATCCTCGTCTACTACAAGGGTGCGGGCGTCAACGCCGTGCTGGCGCTGCTGCTGAACCTCGTCATCCTTCTCGGCATGATGGCCTACTTCAAGGCCACGCTGACGCTTCCCGGACATCGCCGGCATCATCCTGACGCTGGGCATGGCCGTCGATCGAACGTGCTCGTCTTCGAGCGCATCCGTGAAGAGCTCCGCGAAGGAAAGCCGTCCGCGCGCCGCCATCGATCAGGGCTTCACGCGCGCGTTCGGCACGATCATCGACACTCACCTGACCACGATTATCTCGGCGCTGTTTCTTTTCCAGTTCGGGACCGGCCCGATCAAGGGTTTCGCCGTGACCCTGCTCATCGGTCTCGGCGCCTCGGTGTTCACGGCCTTCTTCGTGTCGAAGATGATCTTCGACATCGTCTACAAGCCGACCGATCGTCCGAAGGAGATCAGCATCTAGTCCGCCGGACGAGGGAGAACCACCATGCAGATTTTCGTCAATCCCAACTACAACTTCGTCAAGCACCGCTGGAAGGGTGTGATGGTCTCGCTGATCTTCGTGATCGCGGGCATCGCCGGTTATCTCGCCTATGGCGTGAACTGGGGCATCGACTTCGCCGGCGGCGCGAACATCACGCTGAAGTTCAAATCCGCTCCGCCGCTGGCGAAGCTGCGCAGCGATCTTCCCGACGCCACGATTCAGCAGTACGGCAAGTCGGAAGATCAGAGCCTTCTCATCCGGCTTCCGCAGCTGCGCAAGGAAACGGATTACGCGGGTCAGGTCGTCGAGAAGCTGCACACGGATCTCAATCCGGGTGCCGGCGACAAGCACGATCTCAACTACTTCGGCCGCGATCGTCTGAGCGCGCTCTTCAAACAGGCGGACCCCGACAATCGCGGGACGCAGCCGGTGGCGATTCAGTACTACGACGATCTCGCCAAGCGCATCATCGACCAGCGCTCGAACGTCGGCATCTTCACGAACATGCAGCAGGTGACGTCGGTTCAGGGCGTCACGACCGCCGACGCGAAGCTGCTCTCGGAGAAGACCTACCTCGGCGAGTTCAACGTGCTCAATCAGGAGACGGTCGGACCCGCGGTCGGCAAAGAGCTCCAGAAGAAGGCGCTGCTGGGCGATCATCCTGTCGTCGCTGGCGATGGGCCTCTACATCTGGCTCCGTTTCCGCGATCTCACCTTCGGACTCGGCGCCGTGGCCTGCATCATTCACGACGTTGCGATCTCGCTGGCGTTCCTGTTCATCATGAAGCGCGAGTTCTCGCTGAACATCGTCGCCGCGTTGCTGACGATCGTCGGTTACTCGATCAACGACACGGTCGTCATGTACGACCGCATCCGCGAGAACAAGCGCAAGATCAAGAAGCCGATGTCTCTCGGCGAGCACCTCGATCTGGCGATCAATCAGACGCTGTCGCGAACGATCCTCACCAGCGGCTCGGTGTTCCTCGTTCTCTGCGCGCTCATCGCCTTCGGCGGCGACGTCATCCGCGGCTTCGCCTGGATCTTGATCATGGGCGTCATCAGCGGCACGTACTCGACGCTGTACATCGTCCCGGCCGTCGCCGTGGCGCTGGACAACTGGAAAGGCGGAGGCCGCCCGGTCCCCGCTTCCGCGCGCACCGAGATGCCCGTCGCGGCGACGCAGAAGCGGCGCGCGAGCTGACCGTACTTCGATCGATTGTTTAAGCCCGGCCTCCCAAGGCCGGGCTTTTTTTGGAGTGCGCTAGTGAAAGCCAACGCTTTGTTACGGTGGCTTTGCATCGAAGGAGGGCGGGCTTATAGCCCGCCGACTTTGGGCGGCGTGGGGATCGTCCCTGGCACTGTCCCCCTCCGCCCAAAAGAACCGGCGGGCTATTAAGCCCGCCCTCCTCGGTACGATCGCCAAGGTCCAGAACGCGCCGGCTTTTCGCTACCGCACGCCCAAACTCTTCGATCACATCCCTCGCGCTTCACCTTCGTATAGACTCCGGCGCCGCAAGGAGTCCACATGTCTGACAAGTCTCGCGAGGAGGCGCTCGAGTATCACTCCGAGGGGCGCCCCGGGAAGATCGAGGTCGTGCCGACCAAGCCGACCGCTACGCAGCGCGATCTGTCCCTCGCCTATACCCCCGGCGTGGCCGTGCCCTGCCTCGACATCGCCGCGAATCCCTCGCGATGTCTACAAGTACACGAGCAAAGGCAATCTCGTCGCCGTCATCACCAACGGCACGGCCGTCCTGGGGCTTGGAAACATCGGACCCGCCGCCGGCAAGCCGGTGATGGAAGGGAAGGGCGTTCTCTTCAAGCGCTTCGCCGACATCGACGTCTTCGACATCGAAGTCGACACGCGAGACACCGAGGAGTTCATCCGCTGCGTCAAGCTGCTCGAGCCGACGTTCGGCGGCATCAACCTCGAAGACATCGCCGCGCCGGAGTGCTTCGAGATCGAAGAGCGGCTGAAGGCGGAGATGAAGATCCCGGTCTTCCACGACGATCAGCACGGCACGGCCATCATCTCCGCGGCGGCGCTCGTCGAACGCGCTGGAAGTGGCAGGCAAGAAGATCGAGGATGTGAAGGTCGTCATCTCCGGCGCGGGCGCGGCGGCGATGGCATGTACGCGCCTCTACATCAGGCTCGGTCTGCGCAAAGAGAACGTGCTCCTCGTCGATCGCCACGGCGTGATCTACAAAGGTCGCCCCGAGGACATGACCGGCTACAAGGAAGAGTTCGCGGCGGAGACCGATCGACGCACCCTCGCCGATGCCTTCCGCGACGCCGACGTCTTCGTCGGACTCTCCGCGGGAGGCATCGTGTCGCAGGACATGGTGCGCTCGATGGCGCCGAATCCGATCGTCTTCGCGATGGCCAATCCGAATCCGGAGATCGGCTACGAAGAAGCGGTGGCCGCGCGCCCCGACGTGATCATGGCCACGGGCCGCTCCGACTTTCCCAATCAGGTCAACAACGTTCTTGGCTTTCCGTTCATCTTCCGCGGAGCGCTCGATTGCCGCGCCACGACGATCAACGAGGAGATGAAGCTCGCCGCGTCGCATGCGCTGGCGGATCTCGCCAAGGAAGACGTTCCCGACTCCGTCCTGCGCGCGTACGGCAAGGACCGGATGTCGTTTGGCCGTGAGTATCTGATCCCGAAGCCGTTCGACTATCGCGTGCTGCTGCGCGTGCCCGTTGCGGTCGCGCGCGCCGCGGCGGAGACGGGCGTGGCGCAGGAACCGATTCAGGATTTCGTCGAATACCGCCGCAAGCTGGAGAACATGCTCGGCCGCTCGCGCGGTGTGATGCACGACATCTACGGCCGCGCGCGCAAGTCGCCGAAGCGCATCGTCTTCCCCGAGGGCGATCAGGAGAAGATCGTCCGCGCGGCGAAGATCCTCATCGAAGAGCGCATCGCGCATCCGATTCTGCTCGTGCATCGCGAGTCGATCAGCGAGACGCTGCGCAAATACAACGTCGACGAATCGAAGGTCACGATCATCGACATCAACGCCTCGCCCGATTACGAGCGCTACACGCGACGGTTGCACGAGCTGCGCAAGCGCCACGGCATCACCATGGCCGACGCGCATCGCATCCTGAACAGCCGCAACTACTTCGCGATGATGATGCTCGACGCCGGCGATGCCGACGGTGTGATCGCCGGACTGCGCGCGTATTATCCGGCGACGATCAAGCCCGCTCTGCAGATCGTGAAGACGCGACCCGGCGTGCGTCACGTGTCGGGCGCATATCTGCTGATGTTCAAGAACCGGATGCTCATCCTCGCCGACACGACGGTGAACATCGATCCCGACAGCGAGACGCTGGCGGAGATCGCCGAGCAGACGGCGGAGACGGCGAAGCGCTTCAATCTCGAGCCGCGCATCGCCATGATCTCGTTCTCGAATTTCGGTTCGACGCAGCACGCGAACACGGACAAGGTGCGCGCCGCGGTGGAGATCCTGCGCTCGCGGCGGCCGGACCTCATCGTCGAAGGGGAGATGCAGGCCGATCTCGCCGTCGCGCCGGAGATCGCCATGCCCGACTACGCCTGGAGCTCGATCCACGGCGACGCGAACGTGCTCGTCTTCGCCAACCTCGACGCCGCCAATGCCGCCTACAAGCTCCTCTGGCGCCTCGGCGGCGCGGAAGTGATCGGTCCGATCCTGCAAGGCATCTCGAAGCCGGTCCACGTCCTCCAGCGCGGCGTCGACGTCAACGACATCGTGAACATGGCCGCGATCGCGGTGTTGGACGCGCAGGAGCTGGAGAAATAGTTACTGGTTGCTGGTTCCTTGCGGTCACCTGCTTGACTGCCATGCACCGCAAGCAACCAGTAACTAGCAACCAGCAACACCGCTCACGACGTGTTTTCGACGGTCAAACGTGTCGACGTGACGAAGCGCGATCGGGCTACGCCGTTCCCGCCGGTATACAGCTCTTCACGAGCGCGCTGAGCGCTCCGATGTCGAACGGCTTCGGCAGGAACGCGCAGATGCCAGCGTCGACGGCGTCGATGAGCGCGGGCTCGCGATTCGCGCTCACGACGATCACCGGAATCTGGCGGAGCTCGTCGTCTTCCTGTCGTTCGCGGAGCACGTCCCATCCGGAAACGATCGGCATCATCAGGTCGAGCACGACCACGTCGGGATGCTGGTGGCGCATCACGTCGAGCGCCTCGCGGCCGTTGGGAGCTTCGAGAAACGAATAACCGTCGCGCCGGAGTGCGGCGACGATCAGACCGCGAATACTCGGGTCATCATCAACGACCAGCACCGAGGGGATGTGTGTTTCTGCGTCCACTGGCGGGGAATTATGCCCGATGTGAGTCGTTCCAGCAGGTGCAGATCGGATCGCAGACTGCAGATCGCGGATCGCAGGCCTCCACCCGCACCCGGATTCGCTTCTGCGATCTGCGATCTGCGATCCGCGAACTCGTCATGAAAATCGCCGTTGCCATGTCTGGCGGAGTCGATTCGTCGACTGCCGCGTATCTCCTCAAGTCGCAGGGGCACGAGGTCGTTGGTTTGTCGATGCAGATGTACGACAACCTCAGCGCCTCGACCGCCGCCGATACGACGTACGGCGGATGCTGCACGATCGACGATCTCGCCGACGCGCGCCGCGTGGCCTGGCGCCTGGAGATCCCGCACTTCACGCTGAACCTCGAGGAGAATTTTCACGACAAGGTGATCAAGCCGTTCGTGCAGGGCTATCTCGCCGGCACGACGCCGAGTCCGTGCGTGCTCTGCAACACGCACGTGAAGTTCGATCTCTTTCATCAGAAGGCGATCGCCATCGGCGCGGACAAGATCGCCACCGGCCACTACGCGCGCGTTGTGAGCGATGGCGGCCGCTTCGAGCTGCGCAAGGCGCGCGATCGGGCGAAGGATCAGTCGTACTTTCTGTTCGAGCTCTCGCAGGCGCAGCTCTCCGAGGCTTTGTTTCCGCTCGGCGAGAACTGACGAAGCCCGAGGTGCGAGCGATCGCCGAGGACGCGGGACTCTCCGTCGCGCGCAAGAAAGAGTCGTACGAGATCTGCTTCGTGCCGGAGAAAGACGGCTACGCGAAGATCGTCGAGCGCGAGTCCGGCGTCGAGCCGGGCGAAGCCGCGGGCGAGATCGTCGATGTCGATGGCAACGTCGTCGGCACGCACGATGGCTACTATCACTTCACGATCGGCCAACGTCGCGGCCTGCAGCTCGGCGGATCGTCGGAGCGGACGTACGTCGTCGATGTGAATCCGTTCACGAAGCGCGTGACGATCGGCCCCGCGTCCGCGCTCGAGCGCGACGAGCTGTTCGCGCAGCGCGTGCACTGGATCGCCGGCGCGCCGCCAGCGGGTCCGATCGAAGTGCAGGCCCGCGTCCGCTCCCGCATGGCGGACGTCGCCGCGACGATCACGCCTCTCGGCGATGACCGCGCCCGCGTGAGCTTCGCCCACAAGCTCCGCGCCGTTGCCCCAGGCCAGGCCGTCGTCTTCTACCAGGACGATCTCTGCCTGGGTGGGGGATGGATCAGCAGGGATTGAGGATTGAGGATTGAGATCGGAGAACGGTCTTCGTCAGCTCCGATTCTCAATTCTCAATTCTCAATCCGGTTCACTCCACTGTCACGCTCTTCGCGAGATTCCTCGGCTGATCGACGTCGCAGCCGCGGCGCAGGGCGATGTAGTAGGCGAGGAGTTGCATCGGGATGACGGTGAGGATCGGCTGGAGCGGCTCGATGGCCCAGGGTACTTCGATCGAATCGTCGGCCATGGCTTTCATCGCGTCGTCGTTCTCGTCGCAGATGACGATGAGCTTTCCGTCGCGCGCTTTCACTTCCTGAAGGTTCGAGACGACCTTGTCGTAGACCGGCGTGTGCGTGGCCACGGCGACGATCGGGAGGTTCTCGTCGATGAGCGCGATCGGTCCGTGCTTCATCTCGCCCGCCGGATAGCCCTCGGCGTGGATGTACGAGATCTCCTTGAGCTTGAGCGCGCCTTCGAGCGCGATCGGGTAGTGCACGCCGCGGCCGAGGAAGAGGAAGTCCTGCGGCGCGGTGATATTTGTGGGCGAGCTGCTCGATGTGCTTCTCCTGCGTCTTGAGGAGATGCTCGATCTTGTGCGGGATCGTCGCACAGCTCGTGCATCGCGTAGCGAATGTCGTCCTTGTCGTCGCCGCGGAGCTGGCGGATGTAGAGCGCGAGGAGATAGAACGCCGTGAGCTGCGTCGTGAACGCCTTCGTCGACGCGACGCCGATCTCCGGTCCGGCGTTCGTGTAGATCACGCCGTCCGACATGCGCGTGGCCGCGGCGCCGATGACGTTGCAGATGGCGATGAGCTTCGCCCCTTTCGCCTTCGCCTCCTGCATCGCCGGCGATCGTGTCGGCGGTCTCGCCCGACTGCGTGACGCCGATGACGAGCGTCGTGTTCGTCGATGATCGGATCGCGATAGCGATACTCCGAGCCGTAATCGACTTCGACGGGATGCGCGCCGCGTCTTCGAGCAGGAACTTGCCGACCAGCGCCGAGTGCCACGACGTGCCGCAGGCGACGATGTGGACTTTCGCTGATCTTCGCCCACTCGTCGGGTGTGAACTGCAGATCGTTGAAGAAGATCTCGCCCGACTCCTCGAACATGCGGCCGGTGAAGGTGTCGCGCACCGCGCGCGGCTGCTCGTGGATCTCCTTGAGCATGAAGTGCCGGTAGCCGTCCTTCTCGGCCATCACGGCGTCCCAGAGGATCTTCTTCGGCGCGCGCTCGATCTTCTGATCGTCGCGGTCGAAGAGCTCGACCTTCTTGTCGTCGACGACGGCGTACTCGCCGTCCTCGAGGTAGATGATGTTGCGCGTGTAGGCGAGGAGCGGCGCGACGTCGGAGGCGACGAAGTTCTCGCCTTCGCCGAGGCCGATGACGAGGGGCGGACCGTGCTTCGCGGCGACGATCGTTCCCGGCTCGTCGCCGTCGATCATCACCAGCGCGTAGTGGCCTTCGAGCTCTTTGAGCGATCTTCCTCACCGCATCGACGAACTTCGTCCCGTCCTTGCATCTCTCTTCGATGAGGTGGGCGACGACTTCGGTGTCGGTCTCGGTCTTGAACTCGTGTCCCTGCGCTTCTGCAGGCGCTGCTTGAGCGGGAGGAAGTTCTCGATGATGCCGTTGTGGATGACGACGACGTTGCCGGTGCAGTCGCGATGCGGATGGGCGTTGTTCTCGTTCGGCTTGCCGTGCGTGGCCCAGCGCGTGTGGCCCATGCCGAACGTGCCGTGCAGCTGCTTTGTCCGACAGCTTCGCTTCGAGGTTCGACAGCTTTCCCTCGGCGCGCACGACGTCGACGCCGCTTGCCGTTCACGACCGCGACGCCGGCGCTGTCGTAGCCGCGGTACTCGAGCTTCTTCAGCCCACCGATGAGCACCGGCACCACTTCACGAGTGCCGACGTAGCCGATGATTCCGCACATTCAGGTTTCCTCCGAGCGACGCAGTAGTAACACAGCGCTGAGCCAAACTGATCCAGCGGAGCATGGAAAGCGCCAACTCGCTACAATCCGCCCGCATGACGCGGAAGCTGTTGGGAACTACGGTCGCTGCCCCTGTCGTGATGGGCATCCTGCTGTGCCTCGCCTGTGGCAAACGTGGCGATCCGAAGCCGCCGGTTCCGGTGATCCCGCAACCGACGAGTGATCTCGCGGTCACGCAGCGCGCGGAGCATGTCATTCTCTCGTGGAGCTATCCTTCGCTGACGACGGCCGGTCGCAGCCTGACCGAGATCAAGCGCATTACGGTCCTTCGCTATGTCGAAGAGCTGCCGGTCTCCGCGGTCACGGAAATCGCGCCCCTGCAGCCAGCGGATCCGGGTGTGCCGGCTCCGGTCGCGCGCTTCGCGAAAATCCCGACGTTGCCGAAAGAACAGTTCGAGAAACTGGCCACGCGCGTCGACAGCATCGAGAAGGCGAACCTCGCCAGCGCCAGTACCGGCGCGCGTCTCCTGTACACGGATGTTCCGCCGCTTCGCGCGCAGGACGGCCGTCCCGTGCGCGTGACGTACGCCGTCGTCACCGAAAGCGCCTCGGCGCGAAGCGAAGCATCGAACCTCGCCGTGATCGTGCCGCTCGCCGTCGCCAACGCACCGGCATCGCTCGTCGCAACGCCGAAACCCGAGGGCGTCGTGCTCACGTGGCAGGAACCGAAGACCGCCGTCGGCAACGCCGGCACACCGATCATCAGCGGCTATCACGTCTATCGCACCGCACCCGGCGAAACGCTCGACGAGCTGGCAAAGCCGATCAACACCGCGCCGGTCAAAACGACGACCTACATCGACGCCCCGCCGTATGGCGATCATGAATATCGCGTGACCGCCGTCGCCGACGAAGGTCCGCCGCTCATGCAAAGCGATTTGTCCGCGCCCGCGAAAGCGACGTTCCGCGATCTCGTCGCACCACCGACGCCGGCAAGCGTCACGGCGCTGTTGGAGACGAAGCTCGTGCGTCTGCTCTGGGATCCGGTCGAAGCGCCCGACCTCGCGGGCTATCTTGTCTATCGCATCGAACGCGAACATCGTCTCAAGCTCTCGACCGGTCCGCTGAAGGACACGAACTTCACCGACATCTCGATCGACATCGGCATCGCCTATTCGTACGAAGTGACGTCGATCGACACGAACGGAAACGAGAGCGCGCCGGTGAAGTCGGAAACGATCATCGTTCCGAAGACGCCCTAAGGTTCGGGTTCACGCGGAGACGCGGAGACACGGAGAGGTTTCCTCCGCCTCTCCGCGCCTCCGCGTGAAATCCCTTCGTCATCGCGTGCGACACATCTGCCAATAAGCCAATATAAATCAATGAAATAGCATTCCTTGGCACGATTTAAGCTTTCTCCTGGCGCTCGGTAGTGGCACTACCACTCAGAATAGGAGAAGGTAGCAATGCATCAGACTCGAAGCGCCCGTCTGGTCCTTTCCCTCGCCCTCGTTCTCTTCTCTCTCGGCTCACTTCCCGCTCTCGCGGACCTCGGGCCTTACTACTTCAAAGGCGATCCCGCCGATCAGGCGAACAAGGTCGTCAATGATCCTGCGCCGGGTACCGCGACGTTCGATGCGAACGCGCCGACCGGCGTCGTGCCGATCACGCAGACCGGGAGCGTGTTCACGAACTCGGATTACGTCGGCAACGTCCTCGGCATCTACTGGACCGCTCCGTTCTCCGGAAACCTCTCCGGCGTCGCGGACTTTCAGTGGTACTGGTCGACGCAGAATCCGGAGACGATCGCTCTCGGCGGTTCGATCGAAGTCACGATCTTCGCCGATCCCGATTACGCCGCCGCGGAGCGCGGGCAGCCGGAGAAAGTGATCGGACGCGCGATCGTTCCGCTGACTTCGATCAGCGCGACGCCGACGCTCATCCAAAGTTTGATTCCCGTCAACGGCGTCGTGACGCACGAGCTTCTGATCCAGGTCGTTCCGCAATTCGTCGACTCGGGGAACGGAGTCTTCGTTCACTACAACGCGACGTCGACACCATCGAGCTTCACCGTGCACTCGGCGCCGGTGCGTACGCCGTTCCCGGCGGCGCCGCAGGCGAGCGGGCTCGCGCCGCGTTATAAGGCCTACAGCCCGACGCAGGAGCAACTCGCGGCAGGCATCGGTGTCGATGCCGGGGAGCCGTCGATCGGCGTGAACTGGTTCACGGGATCGGTGATGTTCCAGGCGATGCTGCAGACGTTGCGGGTGACCTTCGACGACACGGCCTGTCCCACGACTCCGCCGGCGACGTTCGAGAATCGCTCGGCGCTGCTCACGAGTCAGACGACGTTCGATCCGATTCTCTACACCGATTCGCGCACGGGACGCACGATCGTCTCGCAACTGCTTTTCGGAACCACGACGACCGCGTCCGCGTATTCGGATGACGACGGCGCGACCTGGTTGCCGAGCTACGGCGCCGGCATCGCGTCGGGCGTCGATCACCAGACGCTCGGCGGCGGTCCATTCCACACTCCGGTACCTCCGGGCCTCGCGTTTCCGACCGCGGTCTACTACTGCGCGCAGGACATCGCCTTCGCGAATTGCGCGGTCTCGCTCGATGGCGGACGCACGTACGGTCCGGCGGTTCCGATCTACGTCAGCGCGCAATGCGGCGGCCTGCACGGCCATGTGAAAGTCGGTCCCGACGGAACGGCATACGTGCCGAACAAGAACTGCGGCGGTCAGCAGGCCGTGGTCGTCTCCGAGAACAACGGTGCGACGTGGGCGATCCGCAAGGTGCCCAACAGTCTCGCCGCGAACAGCGATCCGTCGGTCGCGATCGCCAGAAACAATCGCGTCTACCTCGGCTTCGCCGACAACGAGAACTATCCCGTCGTCGCCGTCTCCGATGACAAAGGCCAGACTTGGACGAACGCGAAAGATGTCGGCAGATCGAGCGGCATCGAGAACGTCGTTTTCCCGGTGATGGTCGCCGGCGACGACGATCGCGCGGCGATGGCTTACATCGGCACATCGTCGAAGGGCGATTCGCAGGCGCGCGCGTTTCCCGGCGTTTGGAACCTCTACATCGCGACGACCTACGACGGCGGCAACACGTGGCACAACGTGAACGCGACGCCGAACGATCCCGTGCAGCGCGGACCGATCTGGCTCGGCGGCGGCGCGGAGATCTCGCGCAATCTGCTCGACTTCATGGACGCGACGATCGATCGCGACGGACGCGTCGTCGTCGGCTTCGCCGATGGCTGCGTCGGCGATTGCGTGGGCGCGCCCGATCAGGCGCGCGGCAATTCGTACGAAGACATCACGGCCATCGTGCGTCAGAGCGGCGGACGCCGGATGTTCGCTTCTTCCGATCCTTCCGAGCCGACGATTCCCGGCGCGCCGACGGTCAACGTCTCGCGCAATGGCAACGTCGCGCGCGTGACGTGGTCGCAGGCCAACAACGGCGGCGCGCCGATCTCGCAGTACACGATCTATCGCCGCACCAAATCGGGTGAGACGCTTCTCGGCACGGTTGCCGGCAACGCTTCCAGTTACTCCGACCCGACCGCGGACAGTGCGACGCACTATCAGTACCGCGTCGTCGCCACCAACTCCCTCGGCAACTCCACCGGCGACAATTCCACGCCGAGCGCACCGGCCGGAAGCTCGTGTTCCGCGCCCGGCATCACCGTGCTGCGCGATCCCAGCGGCGATCAAACCGGAGCGCCGGTGACGAGCGCCGCGTACGACATTCAATCGGTCTCGATCTCCGAGCCCTACTTCACCGACGGCGCGCAGAAGGTCGTCTTCACGCTCAAGGTCGCGTCGCTGGCGTCGCTGCCGGCGCGCAGTCAGTGGCGCGTGATCTGGAACTTCCCGACGACCGCCAGCGGCAGCTACTATGCCGACATGCGCACGGATGACGCGGGCGCGGTTTCGTTCGAATACGGAGAAGTCGCCGTGACGGGTCTCGTCGTGACGTCGATCGGTCAGCCGACGCGCATCGGCGACGCGGATGCCGACAGTTCTTACGCGCCCGACGGCACGATCCGCATCGTGCTCTCGACGAGCAAGATCGGCAACGCCGTCGCCGGCGATCTGATCGGCGAGGTGTACGCGCGTACATACAGCGACACCGGCGCCGTGCAGACCGGCTCGCGCGCGGCGATCGACGCCACGTCGGCACAATCGAGCACCTATCGTCTCGTCGGCAATTCCTGGTGCGCGCCGCCGGCGTCGAGCTGTCTCGAAGACGACGACGCGCGCATCGAGTTCTCCAACGGCTGGTATTCGGTGGTCAACGGCGCCGCAAGCGACGGCCACTTCGTCTTCGCCGAGTGGGATCGCGTTGTGTCGCTCGACTTCGACGTTCCCGCCGGACAGTTCGGCAAGGTGACGTATCACTTCGCGCAGAGCCCGAAGGGCGGCAGCGCGGAGATCTTCATCGACGGCGTTTCGCAAGGCACGATCAGCTACCTCGGCACGCTCGGCACTCTGGAGGCGCCGCAATTCGGCTTCAGCCGGACCTACGGACCGCTGCAAGGCGGTGCGCATCGCATCGAGATTCGCAGCTCCGGCGGCGCCGCGTATCTCGACAGGTTCTGTCTCGAAAACTCTTCGTCGAATGCGACTCCGGCCAGCGGACCCGGCGCGACCACGACGAGCAGCAACAGCATCCTCGCCGGACACGAGGTCGCGATTCCGATCACCGTCCCGGCAAACGCGACGTCGATCTCGATCGCCGCCGTAGCGACGGGCGGACTCGTGAAGGTCGTGCTCGTCGATCCCAGGGGACTCGCGCTCAAGGTCTCCAACACGGTGAACGGAGTCGCGGTGCTCGATCAAAACGTAACGCAGGGCGGACTCTTCATCGTTAAGTTGATCAACCTCGGCATCGGTCCCGTGCAGGTCTGGAGCGTCGTGACGCCGCAGGTGAGGCGATGAAACCGATCGTTCTGACACTCGCGCTCGTTGCCGCCGCACACGTTGCGTCGGCGGCAACTCCTTCCGCCTGCGAGCTCCTGACTGCCGCGGATGTCGCAGGGGTGCAAGGACAGCCATTCACCGATGCGAAGCTGACCGAAGCGACCGCGGGCGGACTCGCGCTGTCGCAATGTTTCTTTCAACTGACCGACTTCACGAAGTCGGTCAGCGTGGAGCTCATTCGCGATGACGCAAACACTGAAGGAAATGGCGCTCGCGAGTTCTGGCGCGATCTCCAAGAGAAGAATGGCGAAGACGAAGGCGAACGCGAGAGCGAAGGCGAACGCGAGAGCGAAAAGGAAGGCGCCGGCCTGCCGGTTCACGGCCTCGGACATGAAGCGCTCTGGAGCGGCACGAAGATCAGTGGCGCTCTCTACGTCCGCGCGGGCGACGCCGTGCTGCGCATCAGCGTGGGCGGTCCGGGAAGCGAAGCCGACAAGAGAGCGAAGGCTCGAAAATTAGCGGAGCGCGCCTTGCATCGCTTGTGACCTTTGTCATCAGCAGTCGTCTGAGGACATGACACTCTGACTCAAGGAGAACCAAACAAATGTTTCGTCGCAAAGAGAATCAATTCGCCAAAGCCGCTCTGTTCTTCGCCGCGGGTGCCGCGGTCGGCGCCGCCGTCGCGCTCCTGTTCGCCCCGACCACCGGCAAGAAGCTGCAGAAGCAGCTCAAGTCCGTTGTCGACGATCAGGTCGAGAACTTCGAGAAGGTGATTCGCAAGGTCGTGTAATTGCAGCGGAGCGCAGGCTTCCAGCCTGCCGGACCGCCGGCATCCCTGCCGGCCGGACCTGGTTGACGGTAGAGAAGGCCACGGGGGACGCTTGCTCGATTGGGCAGGCGTCCCCGTTCACCGTCTACCGTCACCCGCGTACAAGCAGTTCCCGCAATCTCGCCGGATCGCTCGTCGGTTCGAGGCACATGTACGCCTGACAGACGTATGCGACCGTGCGGTCGTGCGCGCGTCCTTCCATCAGCGGAAGATCGGACGACGACGCGCCCGCGACGAGCACGCGGTGCGGGATGAACTCGCTGCCGACGACATGGCGTAGCGCCGCGAACGTGTCGCCTTCGCCGGTGATGGCGATCTCCTTCGGTTGCGCGGCGCGCCATTCGGCGACGCCGAGGAGGAGGCCGAAGGCGGACGGGTAGCGCTCGGCGATGGTCCACGTGCTTTCGAGCGTCTCCGTCGCGACGCGGACGAGCTCTTCGTTCGCGAACAGAATCGCGTGGCGCAGCAGCACGTCGCAGCCGATGGACGATCCGGATGGCGTGGCGTTGTCGAAGAGATCTTTCGGACGCGTGATGAGCTTTTCGTGATCGTTCGGCGTGTCGTAGAAGCCGCCGCTCTCTTCATCGCGGAAACGCGTGAGGATCTGCTCGACGAGCGTTCGCGCGGCGTCGAGATAACGGCGCTCGTGCACCGCTTCGTAAGCGAGCGTCAGTCCCCACGCGCCGCCGGCGTAATCCTCGAGGAGGCCGGGGATCTTCGCGTGGCGCGTCAAACGCCCGTCGCCGTCGATGCGCGTCAGCAGAAAATCGGCGTTGCGGCGCACGACATCGCGATACGACTCCTTGTCGAACGCCAATGATCCTTCGGCGAACGCGGCGAGCATCCAGCCGTTCCAGCCCGAGAGACGCTTCTCATCGCGGCCCGGCCAGACGCGTTGCGAGCGCACGCCGTAGAGTTTGCACTTGCCGCGCGCGGCGATGTCCGCGAGCTGATCGATCGTCATGCCGAGATCGGCGGCGACGCTCGCCGGATCGCGAGGGACGTTCAGGATGTTGTGCTCTTCCCAGTTGCCCCCCTCGGTGATGTCGTAGAGCGCGCAGAACGCGCGTCCTTCGTCGGCACCGAGGAGCTCAAGGACTTCGGCACGAGACCAGACGTAGAACTTTCCTTCCACGCCCTCGGAGTCTGCGTCGAATGTCGCGTAGAACGCGCCGTCGGGCGCCGTCATCTCGCGCTGCACGAAACCGAAGATCTCGTTCGCGACCTGCGCGAAGAGCGGCTCCTTCGTCCATTGCCAAGCGCGCGTGTACAGGCGCGCGAGGAGCGCGTTGTCGTAGAGCATCTTCTCGAAGTGCGGCACGAGCCAATGCGCGTCGACGGAGTAGCGATGAAAGCCGCCGCCGACCTGGTCGTAGATGCCGCCGCGCGCCATCTTCGTCAGCGTGTTCACGACGATCTCGCGAAGCTGCGCGTCGCCGGTCCGCCAGGCAACCTGCATCAGGAAGTCGAGCGACATCGAAGGCGGAAACTTCGGCGCGTTGCCGAAGCCGCCGTTCATCGGATCGTACGTCTGATGCGATGCGCGCAGCGGCGCGCTCGAGCGCGTGCACGTCGATCGAAACGTCCGCGCCGCTGTTCACGCGCAGCGGACTCGCGAGTCCGCGCGACACTTCTCCCGACGCTTCTTCGACGTCCGACGCGTCGCGTGCGATAGAGATCCGCGACATGCTCGAGCACGCGACGGAACCCGGGCATGCCGTGCCGGTCCTCGGGCGGAAAGTACGTGCCGGCGTAGAACGGCCGCCCGTCCGGCGTCAGGAACATCGACATCGGCCAGCCGCCGTGGCCGGTCATCATCTGCACGGCCTGCATGTAGATCGAGTCGACGTCCGGCCGCTCCTCGCGATCGACCTTGATCGACACGAAGTTCTCGTTGAGCACGTCCGCGATCGCGTCGTTCTCGAACGACTCGCGCTCCATGACGTGGCACCAGTGGCACGCCGAGTAGCCGATCGACAGAAAGATCGGCTTGATCCTCGTCGCGCGCCTTCGCGAACGCCTCCTCGCCCCACGGATACCAATCGACCGGGTTGTGCGCGTGCTGGAGCAGGTAGGGCGAGGTCTCGTGCGAAAGGCGATTTGGCATACGCATCTCTGTAGGCACCGACGCCATCGCGCTCAGTCTTACCGAGCACGCGACACGACGGCCAACCTAGCGCGCAGTGTAAATCACCCGCCGTCCACGTTTCTCGCTGGAGGCAGATTACCTCGAGCGAGAGCGGTGCCTTCCACACTGCTCATGTCTGGAGACAGCGGACCGTTCTGCACTCGTAATTGCAGAGCGCGTGGCCATGAAGATCAAGCGTAACTGACGTGAGATAGCAGTTGACGCAGTCAGGGTAGATGATCATCAACGGACATCCGCCGCCGCCGGTCCCGGGACCGGGAAACGGGTCCTGCTGGAAGGCGAACAGGTTGGTTGAAGCGACGAGCACGACCAGGAGAACGAAGATTCGAATGACACGACGAGACATGACTTTCCTCCCTTCAGCATTGACGGTGCAGATCAATTGTTAAGTGGGGGTGTTTAAGAGCTTACTTGCTCGTATCCGTAATTACAACCATCAAGAAGGGTTGACCACCATACGTCCGTTGACGCGCCTCTTGCTCGTCCGGTAGAGTGTTCCGAAGTCCGTTCATCAGTCCCGTTCATCAAGGAGATCACCATGTTGCTGCGAAACATTGTCGTTGCGGCTCTGCTCTTGGTCGCAATCCTTCTCGGTTTGCGGAGGATTCTGTGTAGCTGCGTTTCCAAGGCAGAGGATTGACTCCGGGCGATCAATTCACCGTTTCGTCGACGATGCAATACGTCGTGCTCGATCCGAGTCGTAAAGCAGCGAGCCAGTCTGACGGCGGGAAGGAAGTCGATGAATCGATGGTGGAATTCCGCGCTCTGTCGACAGGAAAGGCTTCATGGACAATGACGGTCGCCAAAAACGGAACGTACAGCGGCAGCGAAATCCGCTTTCCTTTTCGACAGAGTGTGAAAACCATTCCGAGCCGGGTCACCATGCTTTTGGTGAGCCTCGAGATCTCGCGCAGCACGACCACGCCGGAAGGGGAGCCGGTCTCGTTCACTCGTGAGCAGGCGTTTCCGGTAATGATCGCGGAGGACTCCGTTCCGAAGAATCTGTGCGTTGTCTTCGAAGGCGCAGCGGGCGGGATGTTGAACGTTGGCGTGAGGCCGAACTGTACGGATTCCGTTGCGCCTACAACCTCCAGCCGCTCGATTCCGGCGCCTCGCCACTGAGACGCGGGACCTTAGCTCCAGCGTGCGATCTCCGCGGGCTGCTTCGCACACCGTACGACAGTGGGGTCTGGGTGTTGCCATTGCACGCCATCAGATGGGGGTCTATGTCAGCACGCGGCGGCTGCAGTATGGAATTCTGATTTCCATGGTCTTGTGCGCCCTGGCGGCATACGCGCGGACCGCGGAGTATCGCGATGCCCACGCAACGCGGAGCGAAATGGCCGAGCGCTGGACGGCGTCCATTGCAGAGCAGCTTCAGCGGGATGAGACGGTGCAGATCGAAAGCATGCGAGCGACTTCGCCGTTGACGCTGATTGCCGTTGGGCTCGAACCGATCACGCCAGTGCGATTAGTTTCGACCAAGGAAGGGATCCGTTTCGGTGAGGCGCGCGGTGCCGCCTCGGCCGTCGATGCGCTGTTCGGTTACCTGGATCTCGCCTTCGTCATCGGAACGATCGTTTCATTGCTGACGCTGACCTACGCCGCCGACACGATCTGTGGCGAGCGTAAGGACGGTACGTTGGCGATCGTTCTGTCCTATCCGGTTTCGCGCACGACGGTGTTCATGGCCAAGGTCGTCGCCGCAACCATGGCCGGCAGTGTTTGCGTGCTCGCCGGGTCCTCGGTGGCCGCGATCATCCACGTCAGCAGTGGACTTCCTTTGGTCAGCCTCGAAACCTGGGGACTCAACCTGCTTCTCTGCCTAGCGTACGCCGCCTTCTTTGCCGTAATAGGAGTGGTTGTGAGTGCATCCGTGATGGACGCCGCCGATTCTCTGGTTCTCTGCGTCTCTGTTTGGGCGATGCTGTGCTACGTCGCACCGAGGGTCGTTGCCGTGAGCGTGAGCGCGATCGTTCCGTCCAGGCGGGCGGCTTCCCGCGCGCTCGAGCTGGACGCGGCGATCTCGAAACTGAAAGTGCAGAAAGCGAAGGAAGACTCCGCGGCGTATGAGAGCTTTCTCGCCGGAAGAACGTCGGACGGCAACGCCGACGAGTTGCGAAAAGCCGTTGCAGACTCGACGATGCGACTGGCCAACGAGAGGCGTCGGCTCGTCGATCGGATGTTGGAACGAGAACAACACGAGGAGGAGTTGCGGGACGTCCTTCTTCGCCGCGCCTCCGTCGTCTGTCCGCCCGCGCTCTTCCAGGAGGCGCTGGCGGAGATCGCCCGGACCGGACGTTCTCAGCGCCGGCGCTTCTATCGCGACGCCCGGATCTATGACGACGAGATCGGCAGACGCCTCGTGGAGAGCCGCCACATGATCAACGGTGGCGTCGTCGGAGGCGAGAGCAAGGCGGTCGTGATCCTTGATGACATCAAGCCGTTCATGATCGGATTCACGACGCGCTGGGCCGAGCCTGGAGAGGCGCGAGAAATCGCCGCGGAGACGGTGTTTCTTCTCCTCACGTTCGCTGCCGCCGGCTGTCTCGCGGGTTGCCACCGATTCAGACGCTCGGACGCTAGGCCATGATGAGCTCCGCGAGCGGCCTGGTCATGGAGGCCGTGCAGAAGCAATTCGATGGGCGCGCCGTGCTTACCGATGTATCGCTGTCCGTGCCGCCGGGCCGCGTTTGCAGTCTAGTGGGCGCAAACGGCTCCGGCAAGTCGACTCTTCTCAATGTGTGCATGGGATACATTCCGCATGACGGCGGAAGGATCGTCGTCGCCGGTGCGGACCTGCGAACGCAGGCGATCGCGGCGCGCATGAAGACCGCGTTCGTTCCAGACGTGGCTCGCCTCTATGCGCACCTCTCGGCCGTCGAAAACTTGATGTACTTCGAAAGCTTGCGCGGCGTGAGGGCAACACGAGCACAATGCCTCGCCACCCTGGAACGTCTGGGGCTTCCAACTGAGGCAGCAGATCAGCGGGCGCGGACGTACAGCAAAGGGATGAGACAGAAGGTGTCGTTGGCCATGGGAGTGCTCAAGAAAGCCGAGGTCTTCCTGCTGGACGAGCCAAGCAGCGGTCTCGATGCGGCAAGCTCGGAGGAGCTTCTCAGGATTTTGCGCTATGTCGCGGATGAAGGGAATGCGGTGTTGTTCTCCACCCATCATTGGGAGATGTCGGAACGCGTCGCAGACGTCGTCGCACGTCTTCAGGATGGGAAAGTCTATTTGGACGCGGTGCCGAGTCGTGGCGCCGGTCCGCGTGTGGACGGGTAATGCGACGTCGATCGTTCGTGCTCTATGCGGTGATCGTGGCAATCGGCCTGGCGGCTCGATCGGATGAACGGCAGGTGCTCGATCTCCGACGGGCGGAGATCGCCCTTCGCGAAGCGGAATCGGGAGTTCAGCAGGCACGTGCTCTTTTCGAGGAGGGCCTGCTCTCTCGCGCTGAACTGAATCGGATCGAGGGGCAGAGAGATCGGGCCATCATCGATCGCGATCAGGCGATGCTTTCGCTGTCCGGCGACTTGCCGTCGTTTCAGATCCTTTCGGCGACGAAAAGGCCCGACGCGCGCGGCGGAAGTCTCGTGACCATTCATTTGCGTCCTTTGGGCGCGCCGAACTCGGCGCAGGCGCGTCAGTATTTGGTCAGTCTGATGGACGCATCAGCGATCGTCGCCGAGCCCTATCAGCAGGTGCTCTCCGTCGGCGTTGCCTCCGGAGCGACTCGGGAGATGACTTTCCGGCTGCTTCGTGATCTGGATGAGCTGCGAATCGTGATCATTTCCGGAAGCAAGCGCGAAGAGATCCCGGTGCTTCTCCAGCGTTCGTCGCACGGCGCGATGCTTCGCATGATCTGTGCGACGCCGTCGCAGGAGGGTGTTCCGGGAAGGAAGGTCGAATACGACCTGCAGGTGGAGCGATTCGATAGTGGTCCGAGAACCGCGAACTTTGTGCTCGATGAGCTTCCGGAGGATTTTCGCTGGTCCTTACTGGATGCCGGCAGCAGGGCGGCTGTGACGGGTGTGTCCTTCGCCGAAGGCGAGAACCAACGAAAGTTGGTCGTGCAGGTCTTCGTGCCCGAACGAGTGGCCCCCGCGATTTTGCAGCGGCCACTACCATTTCGACTTCACCTGCGCGATCCGAATGGGAAGGTGTCGGGCGAGTATGACTTGCAGTTGAACGTAGTCGGCGCTCCTCGGCTCGTGGTTCACGCCGACCGCCTGCTCGTCTCTTCGTTCAATGACGATCCGAGCATCATCATGCTTCGGATCGAGAATCTGGGATCACAGGAAGCGCCGGATGTGCGCGTCGACGTGGTGACGCCGATTGGGTTTTTGATCGACACGAAACCGCCGACCGTGCACGCGATCCCGCCCGGAGAATCGGCCACCGTCCAGCTCCGCATCACGCCGACGGAAGAGGCCGTACCGGGCGACTATTCGCTGCGGGCGACGGCGTTCGCTGTCGTGCGGCAGTTGCGGATCGAAAGCGAGGAGCAGGTTTTCCGTGTGGCGTACGCGCGTCGCCGCTATTTCCTGCTCGCGCTCATTCTTGTTGGCGCTCTTACGCTTGCTGCCGGCGTTCTCGTTCTGCTCCGGGGCCGCCGCAAGCGTGATGGCGTCCGCTGATCTGACGACAACTAGATCGCCGGTCGCTGGATCACTTCCAGCAACTGCGGCGGGAACGCGCGCATCTCGAAGTATTCGCGCTCGAGCTCTTCGACCTGGAAGCGGTCGAGGCCGGAGTTGGAGAGGAAGTCGTTGCGCAGTTTCGGGTCCTGTTCGTCGACGATGCGCGGCAGGAGTTGATTGATGTAGAAGGCTTCGAGGCGGATCTTCGTGATCACTTCCTCGAGCAGCCCTTCATTCACGTACTCCTGCAACTCGTGCAGCTCCGGATCGTGCGCCATCTCCGCGCGGATCTCGCGGCGGAACGTCTCGCGTCCTTCCACGGTGTTGAGCTCGAGATAGAAATTCGACATGCGCCGCCGCGCGAGGTTGTACGCGGCGAAGTAGGTGCGCTCGTGGCGATTGAGGGACGCAATCGAATCGACCACGCCGGCCAGCGATTCCTCGTTGTTCTCGATCGAGATCAGTCCGAGCGTCAGCGCGTAGAGCTTCTTCTTGCCGTAGGCGAGCGCGTATTCGTTGTTGACGACGGGATCGATGAAGAGCTGCTGGAAGAGACCGCGGCGCAGGCCCTCGAAGACCTGCATGTTGCCGAAGAGCGAGCGAACCTGTTCCTGGGAAAGCTCGACGTCGTCCATGAAGGCGAGCTTGTTGACGAGCGTCGTCGTGTGATCGATGCGATCGAAGAGCGTGACCAGCTCGCCGAACGATTCCAGGCGCTCGAAGTCCTCTTCCTCGCGGCCGATCTCGTCGATGAGCCGGCCCGTCTCGAGCAGCACTTCCTCGAACGTCTGATCGCGATTCCCCGCCGCGCGCTGCTTGTTCTCCATGAGCTGCACGAGATCGAGCGAGGAAAGCTTGCGCGTGATGTTGCGGCCGAGGAGAAAGCCGCCGAGGATCTCGCGCGTCGACTGGATGTACTCGGCTTCTTCCTCTTTTTTCACGACCGCGCGCGGTTCGAGCAGCACGATCTCCTCGAGCGTGTCGAAGATCGAGAGCGGCACTTCGTTGCGCAGCGAAAGCGTGCGTAGGCGCATCAGCCGCGCGCGCGCCGAGGAATCGATCGAGCCGCCGGCGCAGGAGGCCAGGATGCGCTTGTACTCGTCGATCAGCTCCTGATTCGCGGGATCGCGATAGATGACGTCGATCTGAATCCGCTGGCGCTGATACGGCACGATCGGGAGCTCGACAAGCTGCGAGCCGACGTTGTCGAGCGAGCGCGTCTTGGCATAGGTCTCCTTGCACAGCTCGGAGAAGCGCTGGCTCGCGCGATCGACGGCGCGCACGATGACCAGCGTCGTATCGGGCTCGCCGAGCTGCTCGTGCATCTCGTGCGCGAGCGCGAGGAACTGACCCGCACCGACCTTGCGCGAGCGTTTGAGCAGCTTCCCCAGGATGCGCAGCGTCGCTTCCTGCCGGTCGCCGACGTCGGGATAGCGCTTCCGGTCATCGACGAAAAAGAAATAGTTCGCGACGGCGTTGCCCTGCAGGAAGAGATTCTCCCAACCCTCGAAGCCCGAGGTGTTGGTGGTGAAGCGCAGCTCATGCGTCTTCGGATCGACGGTCGTGCCGAAGAGCACGAGCCGGTTCACGACGTCTTCGTTCAGCAGATCGCCGACCGGCAGATGTCCGCCGAACATGTATTCGCCGAAGATCCCGCCGTTCCCATGAAACCGCACGCCCTCGGGATTGAGCACGATCTCCGAGCTCCCGCCGAAGTAGCGCACCACATCGCCGCGCATCGCCGAGATCTGCTCGAAAAAGAAGCGTCGATCGACATCCGGCCCGACGACAACCGCAAAGTATTCGATGTCCGAGCCGACGAAGCCGTGGTGGACGATGGCGCGGATCACCCTCTCAGGGTAATGCTGAGCGTAGCGAAGCATCAATGAAGCATTCGCCGAACTCGAGTTTTCCGCGCGCTGGTCGCGGTCGCTCCCTTGACCCTTCGCTACGCTCAGGGTTTGAGACCAGCCCTGGGATGCGCTTTCTTGTACACCGCGATCAACTGCCAGTCGTTGAGATGCGTGTACTTCTGCGTCGTCGAGAGCGAGGCGTGGCCGAGGAGCTCCTGGATGCCGCGGAGATCGGCGCCGGCGTTGAGGAGGTGGGTGGCGAACGAATGGCGCATCGTGTGCGGGGAGATGCCGGCGCGGAGCGAGGCTTGTTTCAGGTAATCGTCGAAGAGGCGGCGGATGCTGCGCGTGGTGATGCGCTTGCCGCGATAGTTTACGAAGACCGCCTGCTCCTCGACGTCGTGTGCGAGCTCGCCGCGCACCGCGAGCCAGGCGCGCAGCGCGGCCTCCGCTTTCGAGCCGAACGGCACGATGCGCTCCTTCGAGCCCTTGCCGCGAACCTTCACGAGACGCGCGCGCAGCTCGAGGTCGTCGATGTCGATGCCCACCAGCTCGCCGATGCGCAGTCCCGACGCGTAGAGCAGCTCGAGCCAGGCCGCATCGCGGACGCCGAGGGTCACCGAGGTGTCGGGCTGTTCGAGCAGCAGCGCGACATCCGACGTCTGCATCACCGCGGGGAGATGCTTCTCCTTCTTCGGCGTCGCCACCGTGCGCGCGGGATTGGCCTCGACAACGCCTTCGCGCACGAGGTATTTGAAGAACGTCCGCATCGCCGACAGATGCCGCGCCATGCTCGCCCGGCTCAGCTTACGTCGCGAGAGATGCGCGAGATACGAGCGGACCGCGAGGTGATCGATCGTCGTCAGCTCGAGCTGATCGCGCCCCAGCGTGAGGTAGTCGTTGCAGAGGAAGCCGACGAACGACTCCAGATCGTCGCGATAGGCGAGGACCGTGTTCGGGGAAACATTGCGCTCAAAGGTGAGGTAATCGAGGAAGGATCCGATTTCGTTGGTCACGCCCGCCGCTCCCGTTGTTCCGAATTGAGAATTGTGAATTGAGAATTGAGAATTGGCAAACGGGCTCCGCCGGGCTTCGATTCTCAATCCTCAATTCTCAATCTCTCAATTCCGCCCGCCAGTGCTAGTGTGCGCGCCATGTCAGAGAGCTCTCAAAAAGACCCCCCTCAACCAGCTCGAAAAAGACCTCGGCGGGAAGATGGTCGACTTCGGCGGTTGGGAGCTTCCGGTGCAGTTCAGCGGCATCATGGAAGAGCACGAAGCGGTGCGCACCAAGGTCGGCCTCTTCGATGTCTCGCACATGGGCGAGGTCACCGTCAAAGGTCCGCAGGCGCTCGAGCTGCTGCAGCGTGCGACCTGCAACGACGTCGCGCAAGCTGCAGGACGGCCGCGCGCACTACAACGGCCTGCTCTATCCGACCGGCGGCTTCGTCGACGACATCGTCATCTACCGCAACGCTGCCGACGATTACTTCATCGTCGTGAATGCCTCGAACACCGACAAAGACTTCGAGTGGTTCGCGCAATCGGCGAACGGACTCGACGTCGAAGTGAAGAACGTCAGCGCCGACTACGCGCAGCTCGCGCTGCAGGGTCCCGACGCGCAGAGCGCTGCTGCAGCCGATGACCGACGTGCAATCTCGCCGACGTGAAGTACTACCGCTTCGCGAAAGGCAACGTCGACGGCGCGCCGGCGATCGTCTCGCGCACCGGCTACACCGGCGAGGATGGCTTCGAGATCTACGTCGCGCCCGAGCACGGTCCGCGCGTCTGCGAAGAAGCTCATCGATGCAGGCGCCAAGCCCTGCGGCCTCGGCGCCCGCGACACGCTGCGTCTCGAAGCGAAGATGGCGCTCTACGGCAACGACATCGACCACACCACGACGCCGCATCGAGGCCGATCTGCGCTGGATCGTGAAGCTCGAAAAAGGGCGACTTCGCCGGCCGCGATGTCCTTCAGCGTGAGAAGGATGAAGGGCCGCGGCGCAAGCTCGTCGGCTTCGAAATGATCGACCGCGGCATCGCCCGCCACGGCTATCCGGTCGTGCTGAACGGCGGAGCACGGAAGAGATCGGCGTCGTCACCAGCGGTACCCACTCGCCGACATTGAAAAAAGCGATCGGACTCGCTTATCTTCCGCTCGACAAGTCCGCCCAGGGCAGCGAGTTCACGGTCCTGATCCGTGGCAAGGAAGCCCGGGCGCGCGTCGTCCCAACCCCATTCTACAAACGCGCGAAATAGCATCGCGGAAAAGCCGCTGGAGGAACGCTGATGAGCACCCCCGAAGACAAGCGCTACGCCAAAAGCCACGAGTACGTTCACCTCGAAGGTGACATCGGCACCGATCGGCATCACCGAGTACGCGCAGAAAGAGCTGGGCGACGTCGTGTTCGTCGAGCTGCCGAAGGTCGGCACGCGAGCTCGAAGCCGGCGATGAGCTGGGCAGCATCGAGTCGGTGAAAGCCGTCTCCGAGCTCTTCTCGCCGGTCACCGGCGAAGTCGTCGAAGTGAACGAGCCCTCGCCGACAATCCCGAGCTCGTCAACACCGATCCCTACGGCGACGGCTGGATGGTCCGCATCAAAGTCAGCGACCCCACGGAAGTGGACGAGCTGATGAGCGCCGAGGAGTACGACGAGTTCCTGGAGAAGGAGTCGGCGCATTGAGCACGGATTGAGGATTGAGAATTGAGGATTGAGGATTGACGTCCTCGTTCTTCGTTCTCCGATCCTCAATCCCCAATCCTCAATCCTCAATCCAATGCTTCCTGATCCCACTGACCCTCGTTCCTCCCACCGCTACATCCCCAACGCCGGTGAAGACATCCGCGAGATGCTCGCGGTCGATCGGCGTCGAGTCGCATCGATCGTCTCTTCGATTCGATTCCGGCCGACGTCAAGCTCGACGCGCTGCTCGACATCCCGGGACCGTGGTCGGAGATCGAGTCGCGTCGCTGGTTTCGCGGGCTCGCCGCGCGCAACGTCACCGCCGTCGATCACGTCTCGTTCCTCGGCGGCGGCGCGTACGCGCATTACCAGCCGGCCTGCATCGATCAGCTCCTGCTGCGCTCCGAGTTCCTCACCTCGTACACGCCGTATCAGCCCGAGGTCTCGCAGGGAACGCTGCAGTCGATCTTCGAATACCAGACGCACCAGTGCCTGCTCACCGGACTCGACGTCGCCAACGCCTCGCTCTACGACGGCTCGACCGCGCTGTGCGAGGCGGTGCTGCTTGCCGAGCGGTCTGACGAAGGGGAAGAACAAGGTCGTCATCGCGCAAGTCGGTCCATCCGCAGTACATCGAGACCGTGCGCACCTACGTGCAGAACCTCGGCATCGAGATCGTGGAAGTGCGGCTGGGGCGCCGACGGCCGCATCGATCTCGACGCGCTGCGCGCGGCGTGACGAGCGGACGTCTTCGCCGTGGCCGTGCAGTCGCCGAACTTCCTCGGCGTGATCGAGGACTACGACGCCATCGCGCAGTCGCCGACGCCGCCGACGCGACGAAGATCGCCGTCGTCGCCGAGGCGACGTCGTTCGGCATCCTCACCCCGCCGGGCGCGCACGGCTTCGACATCTGCGTCGGCGAAGGACAGGCCTGGGGCGTCCCGACGCAGTTCGGCGGTCCGTACGTCGGCTTCATGGTCGTGCGCGAAGCGCTCAAGCGCCACATGCCCGGCCGCCTCGTCGGCGAGACCGTCGACGTCGACGGCAAGCGCGCGTACGTCCTGACGCTGGCCACGCGCGAGCAGCACATCCGCCGCGGCAAAGCGACGTCGAACATCTGCACCAACGAAGCGCTGATCGCGCTCGCCGCGAACATGTACCTCTCGCTCATGGGCAAAGAAGGGCTGCGCGAAGTGGCGCACGCAGTGCCTGCAGAAGACCGCGTATCTGCGCAAGAAACTCGCCGCGATCGATTCCGTCGACGCTGCCGTTCAGCGGCCCGGTCTACAACGAGTTCGTCGTCCGGACGCCGCTTCCCGGCCGACGGACGATCCTCGCGCGATCTGGAGCACGAGAAAATCCTCGGCGGCATTCCGCTCGGCCAGTTCTACGAAGGCCACGACCGCGATTTCCTCGTCGCCGTGACCGAGCTGCACACGCGCGAGCAGCTCGATCACTTCGCGGATGCACTGCGCGCCGCGATCGTGGGAGCGATGAGCAGGCCGATGACTCGCGCTCGTCTCGCGTGACACGACTCACGCGAAGCCGCGAAGACGCGAAGCAGACAACGAATATGCAGCGGAGCGATGACCGATCCCGAAGCGACTCGCTCGATCTTCGAGCATTCCAAGCGCGGCCGCCGCGGCTATCAACTTCCGGCGCTCGACGTCCCCGAGGAATCGCTCGACGAGGCGATTGCCCGCGTCGCTGCGGCGCGACGAGATCGCCGACGAAGTCGAAGTCTCCGAAGTCGACGTCATCCGTCACTTCACGCGCCTCTCGAAGCTGAACGTCTCGATCGACGCCGGCCTCTATCCGCTCGGCTCGTGCACGATGAAGCACAACCCGCGCATCAACGAAGAGATCGCGCGCACGCCCGGCTTCGCGCTACTCGCATCCGCTGCAGGCCGAGCACCAGGTGCAGGGCAACCTCGAGCTGCTCTGGACACATCGAGCAGACGCTGAAGGAGATCTTCGGCATGCCGCGCGTGACGCTGCAGCCGGTCGCCGGCGCGCACGGCGAGCTGACCGGCATCCTGATGGTGCACAAGGCGCTGGCGAAGAGCGGCAACGCCCGGAAGTACATCCTCATCCCCGACTCCGCGCACGGCACCAACCCGGCGTCGGCGGCTTTCGCCGGCTACGAGATCAAGCGAGCTGAAGTCGAACAGCCGCGGCACCGTCGACCTCGACCACGCTCGAAGCCGCGGTCGACCGAAGACGTCGCCGCGCTGATGATCACCGTTCCGAACACCCTCGGCGTGTTCGAGTCCGAGATCACGCGCATGGCCGACATCCTCCACGCGAAAGGCGCGTATCTCTACTGCGACGGCGCCAACCTCAACTCCTTCGTCGGCATCGCCCGCCCCGGCGACATGGGCATCGACGTCATCCACTCGAACCTGCACAAGACCTTCTCGACGCCGCACGGCGGCGGCGGCCCCGGCGCGGGACCGGTCGGCGTCAGCGAGACGCTCGTCCCGTATCTGCCGACGCCGACCGTCGAGCGCCGCGACGACGGAACGTTCTACCTCGACGACTCCCATCCCGACTCCGATCGGCCGCATGCGCGCCTTCAACGGCAACTTCAACGTCCTCGTCCGCGCGCTGACGTACATGCGCTCCATGGGCCCCGACGGCCTGCGCCGCATCGCGCAACTCGCCGTCCTCAACGCGAACTACATCCGCGCCCGCCTGCAAGCCCGCACTACCACCTCCCCTACGACGCCCCGATCGCTGCACGAAGTCGTCTTCAGCGACAAACTGCAGACGCCGAAGGACGTCCACACCCTCGACATCGCCAAGCGCCTCATGGACTACGGCTTCCACCCCCCAACGATCTACTTCCCGCTGATCGTCTCCGGCGCCCTCATGATCGAGCCGACCGAAAGCGAGCCGAAGGAAGAGCTCGACGCCTTCTGCGAAGCCATGATCGCCATCGCCCGCGAATCCGAGGAACGCCCGGAGCTCGTGCGCAGCGCGCCGCATACGACACCGGTGCGCAGGTTGGACGAGGCGCGTGCGGCAAGGCAGCCGGTTTTGCGCTGGAAGAGGTAGCGGTTCGCAGTTCGTCTCGGAGTGCGGTAGCGCCAGCTACCGCGAGTTCAGCGATTTGCAGGGACGCGCCGATCGACTAAAACTGCCACCTCACGAAGTCGAGACGCTAGGATCGCGCGAACCAGCAGAAGCACGGCATCAGCTTCGAAGAAGCCGTGGCGGTTTTCGACGACGAGCTGCAAGTTACGATTCCGGATCCCGATCATTCATTTGGTGAGTTCCGATACGTGACGATCGGCTTGATCGCGAGCCGAGAACTTGTTGTTCTCTGTCACACCGAAGATGGGGACGACCGGATTCGAGTCATCAGCGCGAGAAGCGCCACAACGCAAGAGCGTCAAACATATGAAGAATGCGAATGAAGAGCAGCCAGACGACGGGATGAGAGCGGAGTACGACTTTCGCAAGGGCGTACGCGGAAAGTACTATCAACGGTATCGCCAAGGAACGAATCTTGTTTTGATCGAGCCCGATCTCGCGAGAGTGTTTCACGACTCGGAGACGGTCAATCTTGCGTTACGGCAGTTCCTCGCGGAGCACGGCGAGCCTCCAAGTTCCTCGAAGCCCAACGCCGGCTAACGTTAGCCGACCTCACGCTGAAGTTGGGGCGGTCCGCTTCCGCGTCAACTCACCTGTGCAACATCTTTCGGATCTCGATGGGCTTCGAAACCTCCGCGGCGGTCTTCTCGGTAGTGGCCGAGCCGAGCCACATTCCGAATCTCGATGCACGTGGCGCCTGCGACGCGACAGAAGGCCGGCACTGCGCATCGCACGAGGAACGCGATGAAAAGCGGCAGCTCGATCGCTGCCGCACTCCACATCACATTTGACGACGCGGGGCATCGTCTTTCGCACGTGCCGCCGGCCGAGGGCGGCCAGCGCTACACAGAAGCGCGCTCGCTGCGCTCGCCTCGGCGCATCATGAGCCGGTGAGCGGAGCGAACCAAGTGCTTCTGTGTGGCGACGGCCGCCTCGGTCGTCCTCTCGCTCAAGAAGCACGCCCCAGTTCCTCTGCCGCTCAGCGAGCCCTTCGCCGTCGGCGTCGCTCTTGCTTGCAGTAGACTCAGTGCAACGTGCATCACGACGACGACGATACCGATCGGTTTGACCGCACGCTGTCGATGCGGCGGCCTCCTCCGCGGACACAGGCGGAGCCCATTGTGGGGGACAAGCGCGCGAATGAGCGGCGCGCGGGGAACTCGCGCATTCTCTTCGGCACGGTCATCGTCATCGCCGTGCTTCATCTCGCCAAGCCGGTCGTGGTGCCGGTGGCGCTGGCGGTGCTCTTCGCGTTTCTGCTGACGCCGATCGTCGTTCGTCTCGAGCGGACGTTCATCCGGCGCACCGGTGCGATTGTTCTCTCGCTTGGATTGACGACGGTCTTGCTGTCGATCGGCGGGTGGTGGATCTATCAGCAGTTCAATGCGGTGGCGCAGGATCTGGCGACCGCGGCGACGAGCGAGAACATCGAGGAGAAGCTGCGGTTTCTGCGCAGCACGAGTGGCGGTGCGCTGGAGGTCGTCGAGCGGACGCTGCAGCGCTTCGCCGAAGTGAATGACCGCGCGGAGAAGCCGGATCTGAAAGTGCGCGTCATTCCGGAGCGCAAAACGCTCGGGCAGCGCTACGAAGAGATGGCGCCGACGGCGGAAGGTCGTGGCGGCGATCTTCCTCGTCGTGGTGGTCGTCTTCTTCCTGCTGCGCGACCGCGAGCAATTGCGCGACAAGCTCCTGCGGCTCGCCGGCCGCGCGCATCTGACGGTCACGACGCAGGCGATCGGCGAGACGTCGGACAGCGCATCAGCCGCTATCTGCTGACGATCGCGCTGCTCAACATCGGATTCGGCGTGCTGATCGGATTCGGACTCTGGCTCCTGCGCGTGCCGCACGCGCCGTTGTGGGGCGTGCTGGCGGGACTGCTCCGCTTCGTTCCGTACATCGGCGCGGTGCTCAGCGCGGCGGCTGCCGACGTTCCTCGCCTTCGCCGTTCTTCCCGAACTGGTACACCGCGCTCGCGGTCCTCGGCCTGTTCGTGTTCAGCGATCAGCTGATCGGCGGCTTCATCGAGCCGATCGTGGTCGGTCATCGCGTCGGCGTCTCGCCGATGGCGTTGCTGCTCGCGGCGATTTTCTGGGGCTGGCTGTGGGGACCGGTCGGCCTGCTGCTGGCGACGCCGATCACAGTCTGCCTCACCGTCGGCGGCGAGTTCATTCCGGCACTGCGGATCTTCTCGATCATGTTCGGCAGCGAGGATCCGCTGGAGGGCTATCTCAGCTTCTACAACCGCCTCCTGCTGCGCGATCGCACCGGCGCGATCGCCATCGCCGATCGCTACGCGGAGACGGCGACGATGGAGGAGATGTTCAACGATCTCTTCATCCCGACGCTTACTTTCGCGCAGGAAGAGCTCGATCGCAAGCGGATCACGCAGGCGCACGATCACTTCATCAAGGACGTGATTCGCGAGCTGATCATCCGCTTCGGCGATCGCAACGCCGGCACGCCCGATCCGCTCAAGCACATCGTCGCCGTGTCCGTCGCCGGCGAGCGTCTCTCCCTCGGCACGCTGATGCTGACGCAGCTTCTGCGCAGCGAAGGCTATCGCGCCGATTACTTCACCGACCTCCCGGAGCAGGAGCTCGTCGCGTTCATCAACGAGGTGAAACCGGAAGCGGTGTTCGTGTCGTGCGCGAACATGTCGCATCTGGAGCAGGGCTACGCGCTGCTGCAACTCCTCTCCGCGAACTTCCCCGAGCTCGGCATCGTCGCCGGCGGCTCCGCGTTTTCGCGCGACAAAGGCAAGACGCTTGAGCGCCGGCGCGACGTACGTTCCAGCGACGCTGAAGGAAGCGAAGGAAGACTTCCTCGCCCAACGCCGCGGCGCGCGCAAGAAGAGCGGAAGGATGACGTTCTCCGGAACGAGGTTCCGCGTGCCGCCGACGGCGTGATGTGTCCGGCGTTCGCCCGCCCACCCATGGCGGGCTATAAGCCCGCCCTCCGGGCCCATCGACATGAATCGTTTGGAGGGCGGGCTTATAGCCCGCCATGGGTGGGCGGACGGGCATCAGCCCGGTGGCCATCCGAGCCGCCGTCCACCCAACAAATGGAAGTGGATGTGAAACACCGTCTGCCCCGCGCCTTCGCCGTTGTTGACGACGAGGCGGTAGCCGTCGGTGTGGAGGCCGAGGTCGTGGGCGAGGGTGGAGGCGCGGACGAGGGTTTTGCCCATCGCCATTGCGTCGGCTTCGGTGAGGTCGTCGAGCGAGGGGATGTGGCGTCGCGGGATGATGAGGACGTGCGTCGGCGCTTGCGGGTTGATGTCGTGGAAGGCGATCGCGTCGGCGTCTTCGAAGACTTTCTTCGCGGGGATCTCGCCGTTGGCGATGCGGCAGAACAGGCAGTTAGCGTTGCTGGCCATGCAGGGATAATACGACTACGCGCGGAATGCCGGCGAGGTCGGCAAGGAAGGCGTCGACGTTGTACCCGCGATCGCGTGCGATCGCACGCGCGGCGGCTTCCTGGCCGTAGCCGACTTCGAGGATCACGATGCCGTTCGGCGCCAGCCGCGCGCGCGATTCGTCGAGCAAGCGCTCGATGATCTCCGTTCCGATGCGCCCTGGCGTGAGCGCGATGCGCGGCTCGTGAATGCGCACTTCGATGGCGAGCTCTTCGTACTCGGCGAGCGGAATGTACGGCGGGTTCGAGGCGATGATGTCGAACGTACCGCGCACGGCGGAGAAGAGATCCGATGCGACGAGCGCGATGTGCGACTCGAGCCGCGCGCGATTGATCGACGTCACGGCCAGCGCTTCGGTGGACCGGTCCACGCCGAGGACGTGCAGGTCGGGACGCTCGCGCTCGATGGAGATGGCGATGCAGCCGCTGCCGGTGCCGATGTCGACGACGCGTCCGCCGCGCGGCGCACGCGCCATCGCCTCCTCGACGATGAGCTCCGTCTCCGGCCGCGGGATGAGCACGCGATCGTCGACGTAGAACTCGCGCGAGTAGAACTCGGTCCGTCGCCGGATGTACTGCAGCGGCTCGCCGGAGTAGCGCCGCTCCAGCAGCGGCGTGATCGCATCGCGATCGACCTCCGCCTCGCCATGCGCGTAAAGCCAGGCCGTGGAACGCCCGAGGTGATCGCTGAACAGCAGATCGACATCGCGCGGGTTGATCCCGCGCTGAAGCGCGTCTTCACGCAGGCGGAAGCGAAGCTCGTCGAGACGCATCATTCAGATCGCAGTGCGGTCTGCGGATTCTGTGTAGCGACGGCCGCCCTCGGCCGTCGGGCAGAACGAGGCGCGTTCCGTCTTAGCGCTTCGGTTGGTGCGCGAACCGACAGCCGAGGGCGGCCGTCGCTACACAGAACCACTCACTCCTCCTGGTACGTCAGCTCCAGAAACACATCCTCCAGCGCGCTGTCCTGTTTCAGTTCCGCGGTCGTGCCGCTGGCGACGATGCGTGCCGCGGTTGATGATGGCGATGCGGTCGCAGACGGCTTCGGCGACCGACAATGTATGAGTGGTCAGGAACACGGTTTTTCCCGCCTCGGCCAGTCGTCGGAAGAGTTGTTTGACCTGACGCTGCGCGAGCGCGTCGAGGCCGACCATCGGCTCGTCGATCACGAGCACGGCTGGATCGTGGACGAGTGACGAGACGATCACGAGCTTCTGCTTCATCCCGTGCGAGAGATTTTCGATTCGCGCATCGATCCAGTCGCCAAGGCCGAACCAGCGGAGGAGCTCGACCGCGCGCGGCTCGCACTCGGACCAGGGCTTGCGGTAGAGGTCGGCGACGAAGTGCAGCAGCTCGCGTCCGGTGAGTTTCTCGTAGAGGTACGGCCGATCGGGGACGTAGCCCATGACCGCCTTCGCGCGCACGGCGTCCTGCAGCACGTCGATGCCGTTGACGGTAACGGTGCCGCTCGTGGGAAGCGACAGGCCGGCGATGATGCGGATCGTCGTCGTTTTGCCGGCGCCGTTCGGCCCGAGGAACCCGAAGATCTCCCCGGCGTCGGCGTGGAGACTGAGGCGGTCGACGGCCGTGAAATCGCCGTATCTCTTTGTGAGATCGTGGATTTCGATCATCCTATGGCAGGGTATCATCGCCTCGGTTTGGTCGAACGAAGCCGTGCCTGAGGCTGGCACCGGCAACCTTCGTGAGGCAAGCCCGTAAAACGAATGGCAGAACGTGATCAGCTCGATGACCGCTCCCTCGTGGAACGGATCCTCAGCGGCGAGAGGGACCAGTTCACCGTGCTGGTGAAGCGTTATGAAAAACGCGTCGTCAACTACGTGTATCGGATCACGCATCGCTACGAAGAAGCACACGATCTGGCCCAGGAAATCTTCGTGAAGGTCTACCTCGCACTCGATCGCTACGATTCGAAGTATCAGTTCTCGACGTGGCTGTTCCGTATCGCGCAGAACAGCGCCATCGATGCGCTGCGCAAGAAGAGTGTTTCCGAGGTGCCGCTGGCGAGGCCGACGGAAGAAGAGCCGACCGGGAAAGAGCGCGAGTTTGCCGATGGCGGCGTTTCTCCGTAGCGCGCGCTCAAGAACAAACAATTGGGTGCGGCGATCGACCGGGCGGTGGAGAATCTGCCGGTGGATTATCGCGAGCTCATTCAGCTTCGCCATTTCGCGGAGCTTTCGTACGAAGAGATCGCTTCGATGAAGAAGCTTCCTCTCGGCACCGTGAAGAACAAACTGTTCCGGGCGCGAAATCTGCTGAAAGACGCGCTCGGCTCGTTCGTGGAACCGTTATGACGTGTGAGGACTACCTTCAGGATCCGGAGGAGAACGCGGCTCATCTCGAGTCGTGTGCGATGTGCCGTGCCATCGTCGAGGATCTCGACGACGAGATCGAGATTCGCGAGCGGCCGCTGAACATCGACGCGCTCCCGCTGGCCGGATGGGAAGGCGCCTCGCACCGCACCTGGCCGCTCGTCGCTGCCGGTGTTGTGGCGATCGTGATCCTCGCCGTGGTTCTCTTCCTCGCCGCGGGCACACCACCGCTGCGCGGCATGGCCAGCGCGCTCACGTCGGGCATGACCTCGGTGGAGGCGCTGTCGAACTTCTTCCGCCTCTTCGGACGCGGATTGCACGGCGCGCCTCCGGCGGTACACATCACCGTCGGTGTGCTGTTCGTGATCATCAACACGATTCTCTTTCTGCTGCTGCGCCGCGCGCCGAAGGGGCTCGATGTATAGAAAGCTGATCCTTCCGCTGATGGCGCTGGTCGCGGTCGCAGCGCTGTTCGCTGTCGTGCTTCCGCATGAAGCGACTGGCGCGGAGCGCGGCAACGGACTGACGGTGGCGGACGACGTCTACCTGTTCAATCAGGACGGTGTGATCGCCAAGCCGGTCGCCGGAACGGTGCAGGTCTACGCCGGATCGCTCTCCGTGCGCGACGTGATCGCCGGCGACCTGCTGGTCATCGGAGGCACGGTGACCTTCGTCGGCCGCGGGCGTGTCGAAGGAAATCTGATTCACGCCGCGAGCACGATCCGCAACGCCGACACGCACGTCGGCGGCCGCATCTATCCGCTGGCCTCGCTCGAAGGAGCGGCGGTATCGATGACGAAGAACGCGATCGTGGCCTCGCTGCTGCTGGTGTGGCTGCTCGTAGCGATCGTCGTGACGCTGATGAGCGGCCGCGAGATCCGCTTCTCGTCGATGGAAGTGCGCACCAGCGCGCTGCACTGCTTCGTCCTCGGCCTGGTCGCATTGACGAGCTTCGTGCTGACGGCGATCGCGTTCAGTTACCTCGTGCCCTACGTCGTCGGCATCCCGCTGCTCGCCGCGCTGGCGGTGTTCGCGATCCTGACGAAGGTCTACGGCATGATCGCCGTCTTCCACACCGTCGGCACGTTCGTCGCCGGCGTGCGCTCGCGCCAGCAACTGCAGAAACGCAAATGGCTGCGCGGCGATCTGGCGATGGTCGTGATCGGCGTGCTGATCCTCGGCGCGATCCGCATGATCCCCGTCGCCGGCACGATCGTCTGGGGCTTCGCCAGCATCTTCGGCGTCGGCACCGCCCTCGCGACCAAATTCGGCCGCCGCGAACCGTGGTTTCTCGCGTTCCGCAGCGCGGTCGCGTGATTCGCGGCGGGTTCGGGTTCACGCGGAGGCGCGGAGAGCGCGGAGAGAAAAGACAACCCCTCCGCGCGCTCCGCGTCTCCGCGTGAAATCCTTGGTGCTTCTCCCGCCGCCTACACGTTTTCCACGATGTACTTCGCGAACTCGCTGGTCTTGACCTTGGTCGCGCCTTCCATCTGGCGTTCGAGGTCGTAGGTGACTTTTTTCTGCTGGATCGTGCGGGCGACGCCGCGCTCGACGCCGTCGGCGGCTTCGAACCAGTGAAGGTGGCGGAGGAGCATGACGCCAGAGAGGATGAGGGAGCCGGGGTTGATGACGTCCTGGTTGGCGTATTTCGGCGCGGTGCCGTGGGTGGCTTCGAAGATGGCCACTTCGTCGGATTCGTTCGAGCCTGGGGCGATGCCGAGGCCGCCGACCTGGGCGGCGAGCGCGTCGGAGAGGTAGTCGCCGTTGAGGTTCGTGGTGGCGATGACCGAGTACTCGGAGGGGCGGAGGAGGACCTGCTGGAACATCGAGTCGGCGATGCGGTCCTTGATGACGATCTTGCCGGCGGGCACGGCGCCGCTCACTTCGGACTCGGGGATGGTCACGTCGGCGAATTCTTCGCGGGCGAGCTGGTAGCCCCAGTCCTTGAACGCGCCTTCCGTGAATTTCATGATGTTGCCTTTGTGCACGAGCGTCACCGAGTCGCGCTTCGCGGCGATGGCGAACTGAATCGCTTTACGCACGAGACGCTTCGAGCCGAACTCCGACATCGGCTTGATTCCGATGGCTGAGCCTTCGCGGATCCTGGCCGTCGTGCGGCGCTCCATCGAATTGATGAAGTTGACGATCTGATTCGCTCCGTCCGAGTCGGCCGGCCATTCGATGCCGGCGTACACGTCTTCCGTGTTCTCGCGGAAGATGACCATGTCGACTTTTTCGGGATGCTTCACCGGCGAGGGGACGCCTTCGAAGTAGCGCACGGGGCGCACGCAGGCGTAGAGGTCGAGGACCTGGCGCAGCGTGACGTTCAGCGAGCGGATGCCGCCGCCGACGGGCGTGGCCAGCGGTCCTTTGATCGAGACGCGATAGTGCGCGAGATGCGTCGAGCGTTTCCTGCGGCAGGTATTCGCCGAACTTCTCGAACGCCTTTTCGCCGGCGTAGACCTCATGCCAGTGAATCTTGCGCTTGCCGCCATAGACCTTCTCGACCGCGCCGTCGAGCGCGTAGCGCGTGGCGCGCCAGATGTCGGGACCGGTGCCGTCGCCTTCGATGAACGGAATGATCGGGTCATCGGGAACGATGATGCGCGGAGCTTCGTAGCCGATGCGAGTGCCGGAGGTCGGTTGCGGAATTCGTTCTGCCATGTCGCGGGCGACTTTAGACGAAATCGCGGCAGGTAGGGAAGATCGTCGGCATGTCACTCCCATAGGTGAGGAGCGTCCTATCCATGGCTCGACGTGTCACCACCGCACCGCCCAAGGGTCCAGAAGCATTTACGAGAGATTCCGACGTCCACGCGCAGGCGCAGGCGGCCATTCTTCTGGGGATGGGCGTGCAGTTACGCGGCGATGACATTAAGACCGCGGGGCGCTCAGCGGCGGCGGCACAGAGCACCGAGGTTCTCGGCGCCGCGGCGGATGTTGCGCCGGCCGCGGGGGACGACGGATCGAGCGATGAGTTCCCGATCCCGCGTCTCGCTCCGACGGGCGTGCGCGTGCCGCTCGACACGGCGCGTGCGGTGACGGAGCGTGTGACCGGCGCGACGTTCGAGCTCGCTGCGGCGATGCCTGAGAATCGCGCCGTGCTCGCGGAACGCGTCTACGGTGAGCCGACGCCGGAGAACGCCGCGGCGCTGATTCACGCGTCGCTCCATTCTCCCGACGTGCTCGTGCGCGTGGCCGCGGCGGTCGCCGCGCTGCCGCTCTCGAGCGACGCCGAAGGAGCGGTGGAAGTCCTTCGCGCCGGCACGCGCAATCGCGATCCGCTGGTTCGTGAAGTGGCGGCGACGGCGCTGGGACGATTCAGCCCCGAGGATCCGTCGCTGCGGCGGTTACGCACGCCGCGCGGCGCGGATCTGAAAGCGGCCAGCGCGCTCGAAGTCTCCGCGGTGCCGCAACGCATCATCGTGCACGGCACGTGGGCGACGAACAATCCATGGTGGCAACCGGGCGGTGACTTCTACACGTTCCTCGACACGAACGTCTGGAACGGTCTCTATCGCGGAACCGATCATCGCTGGTCGGGCGGCTACAGCGACGATGCGCGCGCGGCTGGCGCGAAGAAGCTCGTGAAGTGGGCGCTCAGTCACAGTCCGACGGGTACGTCGCTCATCTGCCACAGTCACGGCGCGAGCGTGGCGATGCTGGCGTCGTGGGACGACGCGGGCATCACGTTCGACAAGCTCCGTTTCATGAGCGCGCCGGTGCATCCGTCGAAGTACAAAGTGAACTTCGCGCGCGTCGGATCGGTGTCGTCGGTGCGCGTGCGGATGGATCTCGTGCTGCTGGCGGACGGCAGCGGCTCGCGCTTCACCGATCCTCGCTACGACGATCACGTGCTGCCGATCTGGTTCAATCACTCGGCGACGCACGATCCGAAGGTCTGGCAGAAGTATGGTGTGGCGGCGCTGTTGAACATGTAGCGCGCTCGAGCGCGTATCATTTCCGCGCTGGAGGACTTCTGCGACCGCTTGCCTTCGTCTGGCCTTACGCGCTCGTTTTCTGGGCGGTGTACATCTGGGCGTTCGTCCCCGAGTTCGCGATGGTTTCCCGCGCGAGCAAGGCGGTGGCGGAGAAAGAGTCGAAGGACTCCGGGTCGTTGCGGTTCATTCTGATCGGGATGTGGATCGGTCTCTTTGTTTCGTTTCCGATCGCGTTCGTGAAACCGCTCCGCTTCCCTCCATCGGCGAACTTCGCCGCGTTCTGGATCGGAACGGGCCTTCTGATTGCCGGCAGTCTGATCCGCCGCCACTGCTGGCGCGTCCTCGGCGAGTACTTCACCGGCGATGTACGCGCGCGCGCCGATCAACCGGTGATCGATCGCGGTGCGTATCGCTGGGTGCGGCATCCGTCGTACACGGGGGGCATCCTGATGTTCACGGCGATCGGAATCGTGCTGGCGAGCTGGGGAAGCCTGGCGATCCTGTTCTTCGTTTCGGTGGCGGTCTATTCGTACCGCATCGCGGTCGAGGAGAACGCGCTGCTGACGACGATCGGCGAGCCATACGCGACGTACATGCGGACGAGGAAGCGGTTTGTCCCGTTTGTCGTCTGAGCCGTTCGTGTCTGAGCCGTTTGTCGTCTGATTCGTTCATGCAGCTCGCGAAATCTCTGGGGCTGTTCGGTCACTACGCGACGTTCAAGGCAACGTCCGTATCGGCGTCCGCGCGCGCGCTCGTACGCGCGCTGGACTCGCAGGATGAAACCGCGCGAACGCTCGCGGGGATGTTCCTCGTGAAGAGCGGACGCAAGTCGATCCCGTATCTGCGCGAGGCTCTGATGGAACGTCGACACGTGCCGATGGCGCTGCAGATCCTCGCCGACATCGGTGACCCCTCGGTCGAGCCGGAGATCGCGGCATTCGCAAACGACGCGGACGCGGACGTTCGCCGCGCGGCGAACGATGCGTTGGAGACGCTGCGAGAATCGAAAGGATGACAGCGTTTTGGACCGCCGCCGTCTCGGCGGCTGGGGCGGCGCCGTCCCGGCGCCCGCCCGCGAGCGGCGAGACGCCGCTCGCCCAGCCGGCGAGACGCCAGCGGTCCAACGGGGGGAGTCTACCGGCCTTACTCGATGAGCGCGCGCAGCGTCGCGAGGTTCTTGCGATCGCTCACGGTCTCGATCGTCTTCGGCGTTTCGAGCACTTTGGGGATGCGCTTGAAACGCGGGTCGTTGAGGAGCATGCGGAAGGCTTCAAGGCCGATCTCGCCTTCGCCGATGTGTTGGTGGCGATCGACGCGGGAGCCGAGGGGTTTCTTCGAATCGTTGAGGTGAAAGGCGCCGACGTTTTCGATGCCGACGAAGCGCTCGATCTCGTCGATGGTCTTGCGGTAACCGCGGCGCGTTTTGATGTCGTAGCCGGCGGCGAAGATGTGGCAGGTGTCGACGCAGATGCCGACGCGCTGCTTGTCGTCGACGCGATCGATCATCTGGCCGAGCTCTTCGAACGTGCAGCCGACGCACGAGCCCTGGCCGGCCGCGGTCTCGAGCAGCGTGACGACCCGATGGTTGGGAAGCGCGGCGTGGATCTGATCGAGCGAGCGCGCGATCTGATCGATCGCGGCGTTGGCTCCCGCTCCGACGTGCGCGCCGGGGTGGAGCACGACCGCGTGGATGCCGAGGCGCTCGGCGCGATCGAGCTCGTCGATCATGGCGGCGATCGATTTGCGATGGAACTCTTCGTTCGTCGTCGCGAGATTGATGAGATACGACGCGTGCGTGAGCAGCGGGCCGACGGTGCGTTGCGCGGCGAAGGTTGCGATCGCGTCGTCGGTGAGCTCCTTGCCCTTCCATTGATTGGAGTTCTTGGCGAAGAGCGCGGCGGCGGAAGCGTCGATCGCATCGGCCCGTGCGAAGAGCGTGTGCAGACCGCCCTGCGTCGAGATGTGCGCGCCGAGGAGATCGCCAGGTGCGTCAGGGAAGGCGAAGCGGGACATTCACTGGAGACGGAAGTTCACGGTGACGGTGTAATAGACATCGATCGGCTCGCCGCGATACGTCGCGGGACGGAAGCGCCAACGGCTGACGGCGCGGCGTGCTTCTTCGCCGAGGCCGTAGGGAAGATCCTTGAATGACCTCGACGTCGTCGATCGTGCCGTCGCGGCGGACGATGCCGCGCACGACGACCGAGCCCTGGACGTTCGCGCGGCGTGCAGCGGATGGATAGCGCGGGATGACGCGATCGATTTCCTGCGGCTGCGTGCCGCCGGGTGGAACCGCACTGTAGACGCTGCTCGCGGGCGCAGCCGGCGTCGGTTCCGGCACGGGCTGCGTTTCTACCGGTGGCAGCTCGACGGCGGTGTCGGCGATCGGCGGCGGAACCGCGGCGGTGTCGGTCGTGCTCTCGGCGGGAGTTTCGCTCGCAGAGCCGACGTCGACTTGCCGCGAGGCTGGCGCGCTGATGTCGATCGCATCGACGTCGGCGTAGGCGATGCCGTTGCCGTTCGCGACGGCGTAGAAGTCGTGATCGCGCGTGTAGACGGTGACGTTGCTCCCTTCGGCGAGCTCGCCGACGAGTCGGATAGAAGATGCCGGGACCGGCGTAAAGCTGCGCGCGGTTGGTCGCCGCGCCTTTGAGCGGCGGCAGACGGCGGATCGTCTCCCAGCGCTTCAGTGCGCCGCTCCTGTTCCGCCGTGCGCTCGAGATTCGCGCGCTCGGCCCAGCCGGACAATCCCTCCGACGTCTGCACGCGCACCCACGCACCGCGATCCTCGACGAGCGTCAGGCGCTCGCCACTGCTCGCGGTCGCGACGACCGGCGCGCGCGCGTTCGGCTCGGTGCGGATGCGGATGCGGATCGGAAGAACGGTGAGCGTCTCCGACACCGTCGATCCCGTCACCGGAGCCGCGCCTTTTTTCACAAGGATCAAGCCGAGGAGCGTGAAAAAGATCACACCCAGAGCCGACGACGACGATGAGCCCGCGGCCATGACGGGTTTCGGAGTCAGCCATTTTTCAGTTGGCGGATCTGCGATCCGCGGTCTGTCTCATCTCGATCCCATCAACGCAACCATGATCGCTTTCTGTACGTGCAAACGGTTCTCCGCTTCGTCGTAGATGACGCTCTGCGGGCCGTCGATGACATCGGCGGAGACTTCTTCGCCGCGGTGGGCGGGGAGGCAGTGGAGGAAGATCGCGTCTTTCTTGGCGAGGGACATAAGGCGCGGGTCGACCATCCAGCCGGCGAAGTCGCGGCGGCGTTTGTCGGCTTCCGATTCCTGGCCCATCGAGGCCCAGACGTCGGTCTCGACGATGTCGGCGTCGCGGATCGCTTCTTCCATCGACGTGGTGATATGCATCTTCGTGCCGGCGTTCTGCGCATCGGTGCTCGCTTCGGCGACGACCTGCGGATCGGGTGCGTAGCCGCCGGGAGTGGCGACGCTGATGTGCATGCCGACCTTCGGCGCGGCGAACATCAGCGAGTGAGCCATGTTGTTGCCGTCGCCGACGTAGGCGAGCTTGCGTCCCTTGAGGTCGCCGAATTTCTCCCAGGCTGTGAAGTAGTCGGTCATCGACTGGCAGGGATGGACGAGATCGGTGAGGCCGTTGATGACCGGGACGCTCGCGTATTCGGCGAGGTCGGTGACGGTCTTGTGCGCGAACGTGCGGGCCATGATGCCGTCGACGTAACGCGAGAGGACTTTCGCCATGTCGTAGATCGGCTCGCCGCGGCCGAGCTGGATGTCGCGCGCGGAAAGGAAGAGCGCGTGACCGCCGAGCTGGAACATGCCCACTTCGAACGAGACCCGCGTGCGCGTCGACGACTTCTCGAAGATCATCGCCAGCGTTTTTCCCGCGAGCGCGTTGGCGTACTTCTTCGGATTCGCTTTGATATCCCGGGCCAGCTCGAAGATCTCGAGGACCTCGGCGGCGGTGTAGTCGTGTACTTCGATGAAGTCTTTGTGATTCATGTCGCGCGCATCATAGCCAACTGGTAACCTCCTCTCATGGTCTACCAGGTCCCGATGATCGAGGTGGCCGTCACCGTCGCGATCGCTGGTGTCGATCCGGAGGAGCACTATCTCTATCTGGCCCCTTACTCCGAGCGCCGCGATGGCCCGGAGTCGGTCGCCGATTACGTGAACGGCCGTCGCCGCTTCTTCCCGATGATGGCAAGCGGCGCGCCCAAAATGATCAATCGCGATCAGGTCGTCTGGCTGCGTTACGAAAAGTTGCCGGCGGTCGTCGATCTGGAGATGACGATCATCGAGAAGCTGACCATCCTCGAGCTCGCCGACGGCTCGCGCATCGAAGGCGTCGTGCCGATCGATCGCCCCCGCGAACAGTCGCGCATCTCCGACGTGCTCAACGATCCGCGCGAGGAGTTTGTGCGCATCGACGACGAGACAGAGACGTACTACGTGAACAAGCGGTTCATTCGTAGCGTGATCCCGCGGTAAGGGAACGTTTTACGCCCTGCCCTCGTCGCGCAACTTGATCAAATGCGCCTCGATCTGAATCTCCGCGGCGAAGCCGAGGCGGGGGTCGAGGTCGGGGTAGATGCGGGCGCGGATCTCGGGGGTCGACTTCGCGCCGGCGGCGAGAGCGTCGAGGATCTGTTGCTCGCGCAGGATACGGTGGGCGATGTATTCGTCGATGAGGGCGATGGCGTCGTCGCGGGTGGGGCCGTGGGCGGGATGGATGCGGCGCGGCTCGAGGTTGCGGAGCGTGCGTAGCGAGCGGAAGTAGTCGGCCATGTGACCGTCGGGCGGGAAGATCGCCGTCGTGCCGAAGCCGAGGATCGTGTCGCCGGAGAAGAGATCGCCGTCGGCGGTCAGATAGCAGACGTGCTCGTTTGTGTGGCCCGGCGTGGCGATGACGTCGATGCGCGTGCCTTCGATCGTGAGCGACTCGCCTCCGGCGACGCGGCGATCGACGACGGAGTCGTCGAGGACGTCACGCGGCGCGAGGATCTCCGCGCCGGTTGCTTCCCTGAGCGGCACGGCCGCGGGTGCGTGATCGGCGTGGCGGTGGGTGATAAGGATCGTGCGCAGCCGCGGCATGGCGTTTCGTAGTGCTGCGATGTGCGAGTCGATCAGCGGACCGGGATCGACGATCGCCGTCTCGCCGAGGAGATAGGTGCGCGTTCCGTCGAGCGTGAATGGACTCGGATTCGGTGCGGTGATCGAGCGGATGTTCACGGCAGGGTCGGCTTTCCGTTCACGAGCACGGGTTGCACCGGCTCGATGATCGCGTTGCGGCGCGATGCGATCAACTCGTTTGTGCTCGCAAATCCTGCGATGGCCTGGAGATTCTTGATCGTCGGGAAAACGAGATGAAGATCGCGTCGCGCGAGCGCGTCGGCAGGCGTGATCCAGAGCGACTCGACGATCTCGTTGCCGTCGACGGTCACGATCGCATCACGCGCCACGACGCCGAGGAAGAAGTAGGTGTCGAAACGCTTTGGAATCCCCTCAGGCGTGATCCAGCGCGAGGTCCAGACGAGCGAATCGGGATCGAGGACGAGACCTGTCTCTTCACGCGTTTCGCGCGCAGCGGTGATGCGCATGCCCTGGAGAATCGAATCGCGCGTGTCGGCTTCGTCGGCCATGCCGCCCGGGAAGACCCAGGCGTTCGGCACGAACGAGCTCTTCTCGTGGCGGCGGAGGAGCAGCACTTCGAGGCCGTCGACTTCGCTCAGGGCAGGCTCCGCGTCGCGAAGCACGATGACGCTCGCGGAAGGATGAGGCGTCAACACTTGCCCTGCCAACCTTGCCACTCCTCTCCGTTCGGACCGCGCTCTTTTTTCCAGATAGGCACCGTTTCCTTAATGCGATCGATGATCATCCTCGCCGCCTCGAAGGCCTCGGCGCGATGCGGCGATGCGGCGACGATGGCGATCGACGAGTCGCCGACGACGAGATCGCCGAGGCGATGGAGCACGGCGATGGCGACGTCGGGGAGTTGCGTTTCGATCTCGCGCACGATCTTCGCGATTTCCTTTTCGGCCATGGGGCGATAGGCATCGTAGAAGATCGACTCCACGGCGTGCCCGTCATGGTGATCGCGCACGACGCCTTCGAACAGCACGTACGCGCCGTCGGAGCGTCGCAGCACGCTATCGATGAGCGCGCGGGTGTCGATCGTGGAGTCGGTGAGGTAGTTCGGGATGACGTTACCCCCCCGCGACCGGCGGAATGAACGCCAGCTCGTCGCCGTCGTGCAGGATCGCATCGGGCGCAGCATACGTCTCGTTGATGGCGATCATCGGCGGCTGCACGTAGTCAGCGAGCTTCGCGTGTGTTTCGCGCAGCGATTGCCAGACGTCGCGCGCGCGCGTTCCTTCGTCGAGCGTGAGCTCGCGTTCGTCGCTTCCGGTGATGTCGCGGAGCACGGCGAAGAAGAGGAGGCGGACTTTCACGACCCGCCACAACCGTTAGAATGATCCGCCATGTTCCAGCCGCAGACGGTGGTAGCCGAGGCGCTCGCGCTTCATCCGAAAGCGCGCTGGGTCTTTGCTGCCTATCACCTCAGCGGTTGCCGCGATTGCGATCGCTCGAGCAACGAGACGTTGGAAGAGCTCGCGGATGGCTATCGGATCCCTCTCCATAGCCTGCTCGCCGACCTGAACGCCCTCCTGGCGACGTGAGCGGAAGCCTCGGATTGGTCAGATTTGCAACCCCGCTACCGGGTGTGGAAAAAGTTTCCGCCAGTTCTGACCAGTGCTCCCGAGCTGGTCCGATTCGTCAGCGCTCGCCGTATCTCCTCTGATTCCTGAGATTTCGACGCCTGTGCCCGTTACTGCCCCGACGTTTGTGCGCGATTTCGCACCGTTGTCCGAGAGTTGGCCTGCACTTCGCAAATGTCCGAGTCACCATGAACAAGGTTTCGACAGCATTCTCGAAACCCTCGCTTGCGCGGGTCCCTTCTGACTGCCTGCGCCAAGTGGCCGCTGCGGGCTCCCTCCTCGACTATTGGACCGATTTTGGACGATTACTCACTTAGCTTCCTTGAACCCACCATACAGCTGCAGCGGTCCAGCGCGAAGTACCACAAACGGAGCCGAAAGGCTCCGTTTAGTGCTTTTAGGGGTGTTGCTGAGACTTCATCTCCTGCTGAGATCAGTTGCTGGTTACTGGTTGCTGGTTGTCTGTGGTGAGGAATCAGATGGTCATGATCGCGATAGCCTCACCGATAGTACTGGCTGTCTCTTGCGAGACATGCGCGGTTCACGAAGAACCGCAGACAACCAGCAACCAGTAACCAGCAACAGCCTTCATCGAAGCCCGGCACGTTCCGTTCGCGCCACGGTACATAATCGCTTTCGATGCCCGCCAAAAAGAAACCCTCGTTGTTCATCATCGACGGATCGAACAACGTCTACCGTTCCTACTACGCCATTCGCAATCTGACGAACTCCTCGGGGTTCGCGACGAATGCGGTCTATGGGTTCGTGACCACGCTGCGGAAGTTGCTCAAGGACCATGCGCCGGATTGCATCGCCGTGGCCTTTGATGCCGGGCGGGAGACGGCGCGGACGGCGCAGTTCGAGGACTACAAGAAAGATCGCAAGCCGATGCCCGACGATCTCGTCGTGCAGATTCCGCTCGTGTACGAGGTGCTGGAAGGCTTTCGCATTCCGGTCATCAAGTCGACGGAGTGGGAAGCGGACGACTTCATCGGCTCGCTGGCCTGCAACGCGCGCGATCGCGGATACGAGGTCGTCATCGCTACGAGCGACAAGGATTTCTTTCAGCTCGTCGGCGACGGAATCCGGCTCTATCACACCGGCCGCGAGGTGATGTACGACGCCAAGGGAGTCGGCGAGGTGTTCGGATTGCCGCCGGAGAAGGTCGTCGACGTGATGGCGATCTGGGGCGATGCGATCGACAACATCCCCGGCGTTCCAGGCATCGGCGAGAAAGGGGCGAAGGCACTCATCGAGCAGTTCGGTTCGCTCGACGGCGTGTACGAGAGTCTCGATCAGATCAAGAAGGCCGCGCAGCGGAAGACGCTCGAAGAGAATCGCGAGAAGGCCTATCTCTCGCGCGACCTGGCGCGCATCAAGTGCGATCTCGATCTGGCGATCGACTTCGAGACGCTGAAACGCACCGATCCCGATCGTCCGAAGCTGCACGACATTTTCTCGAGGCTGGAGTTCGCCTCGCTGATGCAGGAGTTTCTGCCCGAGGCGCCGGCGGTGCCGAAGGATTTTCGTGTCGCGACGTCGGCCGACGAGATTCGCGCATTCGTCGAAGGACAGGACGCGATCGCGGTCTGGATGGAGCCGACGACGATCGAAGGGTTCGACACGCCGATGGCGGCGTCGCTTTCGGTGCGCATCTCGGAGTCGCTGCTCGTGCCGATTGCGAAGCAATTCGGCGGCAACGAAGAGATGAGCGCCGCGCTGCGCGAGCTCTTCGCGTCGCCGCGCACGTTCATCGCTTACGACGCCAAGGCCCAGTCGCGCCGCCTCGCCGCGGCCGGCTGGCCCGTGCCGTCGAAGTGGGCCGACATGATGCTGATGTCGTACGTGCTCAATCCCGGTCTGCCGAGTCACGCGCTGGCGAACATCGCCCGCGATCGCCTCAAGGTCGACGTGCTGGTGCGCAAGGACGTGCAGAAGACCGCGCCGCTCTTCGAGCTCGATCACGAGATCGGCTCTTCGCGACTTGGCCCGTACACGCAATACCTCGGCGAGAAATCCGACGTCGTGCTCGCGCTGCGCGACGTGCTCGAGCCGGAGCTCCGCCGCGATCCGGCGCTCGTCGAAGATCTACGAACGGATCGAGATGCCGCTCTTTCCCGTGCTCGCGCAAGCTGGAAGAGCGCGGCATCCGCATCGACTGCGATCTGCTGCGATCGATGTCGAAGACGATGGGCGAGCACGATCGCCGATCTCGAGAAGCGCATCTACGCCGAGGCGGGTACCGAGTTCAACATCAACTCGCCGGCGCAGCTCGGACACATCCTGTTCGAGAAGCTGAACTATCCGCGTCATCAAGAAGACGAAGACGACGAAGAGCTAGTCGACGAGCGTCGAAGTGCTCGAGGAGCTGGCGTCACACGGCTTCGCGGTGCCGCAGCTCATCCTTCAGCATCGCGAGCTGCACAAGTTGAAGGGAACGTACATCGATGCGCTGCCGCAACTCGTCGCCGCCGACGGGCGCGTGCACACGACGTTCAACCAGGCCGTGGCGGCGACGGGACGGCTCTCGTCGTCCGATCCGAATCTGCAGAACATTCCGATCCGCACGCAGACTCGGCCGCGAGATCCGCAAGGCCTTCATCGCCGATGAAGGCTCGGTGCTGATCTCGGCCGACTACTCGCAGGTCGAGCTGCGCGTGCTGGCGCACATGTCCGGCGACGAGTCACTGATCGAGACCTTCCAGCGCGGCGCGGACATCCATCGCGCCACGGCGTCGAAGATGTTCAACATCCCTGAGGAGGAGCTGACCGCGCGAACAGCGCCGCGGCGCGAAGGTGATCAACTTCGGCGTGTTGTACGGGATGTCGGCGTTCCGTCTTTCGAATGAGCTGAACATCTCGACATCGCAGGCGAAGGATTGGATCGACGCCTATTTTTCGCGCTATCCGAAGATCCACGAGTTCCTCGACCGCACGCTGGACGAGGCGCGTGCGAGCGGCAAGGTGACGACGCTGTTCGGACGCGTGCGCTACATCCCCGAGATCCAGAACAAGTCGTTTACCGTTCGCGGCAACGCCGAGCGGATGGCGATCAACGCGCCGATTCAGGGAACGGCGGCGGATCTCTTGAAGCTTGCGATGATCGCGCTGGAGAGAAAGCTTCGCGATCAGGCGCGCATGCTGTTGACCGTTCACGACGAGATCGTGATCGAAGCTCCCGAAGCGGGCGCGGCGGACGTGGCGGGAATCGTGAAAGAGACGATGGAGAACATCTTCCCGCTCGCGGTGCCGTTGGCTGTCGATGCGCACTGGGGCAAGACCTGGTTCGATGCGAAAGAATGAGCCGGGCCGGCACGGCCGGCAGCGCTGGTTGCCCAAGGCTCTGGCACGATCGTCTCCTGAATGATCCTTCACGTCCCGACACGCCATTTCGTGGCGCTCCTGTTTGCCGCGATCCTCTGCGTTGCGTGTAAGCCCGCGCCCGCGCCACCGCAAAAGGCCGCGAAACCGGCCGGTCCCACGGTCCGCGCGACGGTGGTGACGATCCGCACGACGATCCAGCCCGGCAATCGCACGCTGACGCACACGATCGTGATCCTCGGCGATCGCGCGCGCAGCACGGCGGAATTCGACATCTGGCGTCTCTTCGACACGAAGGCGAAGACGGTGACGTTCGTCGATGACGTCGAGCGAACGATCCGTACGGAGTCGCTGGAGTCGATCGCGAAACGCCGCCGCGAAGCGACCGCCGAAACGCTCCCCTCGCATTACCGCAGCGCACGACTCCTGCGCGAGAACGCGACGCGCACGATGCAGGGCGTCACCGCGAAGCAATCCGTGATCGAAGCCGGCGCCTATCACCGCGAGCTCTGGTTCGCCGAACACCCATCCATCCCGCCCGGCCTCTTCGCGATGATGGCCGCCGCGGAAACGCCCTCGTCACCACTCGCGCCGATGATGCGCGCGGTCGATGAAGCACTTGCGAAGGAGGAAGGCTTCCCGCTCCTTGAGCACACGGAAATCCCCTACGGCGAAACGAAGATGGTCATCAACCGCGTCGTCACCAGCATCGCGCAACGCGACGTGCCGCAGGCGACGATTGCGATTCCGAAGGGCTATCGCAACGTAGGAGTGCGGTAGCGATTCAAAGAAGCCGCAGGCTTCGGCGCTTCGCTCGCAACCAAGAGACAGTGGTGTTCCGAATCTCAAAATGCGATGCTTGAGATTCTTCGTCGCGCTGCGCCCCGTCGCGGCGCGCCGCTCGGTGGCTCCGCCGACTCAGAATGACGTGAAGATTTGCCGTCGTAGTCGTTGGACTTGGCCGTGCTGTTGCCCGTCAACCGCGAACCAAACTCGTACAATGCCTCGGCATGCCTCGCAGAAACCGAGGATTCACGCTGCTCGAGGTCCTCTTCGCGATGGCGGTGGTGACGATCATCATCCTGATGTCGCTCGTCGTTTTTCTCGAGCGCAACAAGCGCCTCAAGCAGGCCAATGATCTGATCCGCGCGTATCAAGCGCTCTCCAACGAAGCCGAGGCGCAGAGGCATCTTCCCTTCTCTGCATTGAAGACGCAGGCCTCGTTCAGCAGCGACACCGCGGTGCTCGCGCCGCTTGCGCCGTACACGGCCGACGTCGTGGTTACGCCGAAGTCGCTGGGCGTGAAGGACGTGACGTTGATCCTTCGCTGGGAGAACGACAAGCGCGAAGCGAAGCTCAGGCTCGTTCGCGTGGCCCCGGGTGGAGAATCCAACCTGTGGTGAGACGGCGATCCGCGGGGTACTCGTTGATGGAGGTCGCCGTGGCCATGGCGATCTTCGGCATCTTCATCTTCATCACGCTCAGCCTGACGAGGGAGATGTACTCGTACGAGCGAAAGCTGCGCATCGACTACTACCGCCATCCGCAGATCATTGCCGTGATCGCACGCATGCGGCGTGATGTGCTCGATGCCTACGGAGAAAACCCTTATCTCCCTGCGTACGACGGATACACGAACTCGCCGAAGACGTTGATCCTCGAAACGTTGAATCTGAGCGGCGGCACCCAGAAGGTCGTTTGGGATTTCTCGACGCCGACGGTCATCGTGCGGCGTGCTTACGGACTCGGCGGAGTGAGAGAGTGGAAGGCGCGCGGCGTGCCGCCGGAGTTCGCCGCGGGTGTGACCATCGACGCCACGAAAAATCCCAAGGGTGCGTTTGGTGTGCGCCTCCTGGCTTTGGACAAATATGGCCGAATCGCAATCGATCAGACCTTCTTCCCGCGCACGGCGACAAAGTAGCGAACGCGGATTCGCGCTCCTCGTCGCGCTGGGGCTGGCGGTGCTCTACTTCGCCTTCGTCGAGCTGTTGATGATCGACGTCCAGCGCGAGCTCGCCGAGGCGCGGAGGTTTCGCGGACGGGTCATGGCCCAGACGCTGGCGGAGAACGGTGCCGAGCTCGCGGCCGAAGGAATCGTGGCCAAGACGACGGCAAAGGTCACGGACGACGATTTTCAAGGAACGGTCACGGCGGAGATGAAGCGTGACAGCGACGGGAAATTCGAGATCACGAGCACCGCGCGCTCGAAAGGACCGGAAGGAACGGGCGCGACCGTGTTCCTCGAGGGCGTTGCCAATCCGCCCGCCGATGTCCGGATTCTCTTCGCGCGCCATTCGCAATGAGCATAGGATTCAGGCGCTGAACAACTGAGGTGAAACGATGGCGGGCAATCCTCGCGAGAACGTGAAGGACAAGGGTTTCTGGGACGGCGGCGCGGCAGGCAACGACAAGAACGGCGAGACCGCCGGACGTCCGAGCGGCCTGCCGGGCTCGCGGAAACCGAAGCGGACCGGAGTGCGGACGGATATGGAGTTTCCGGAGGGGAAGAAGTAGGCGAGTCGCCGAGTCGACAGGTCTTCGAGGCTGCGTTGTCAGTTGTCGGTTGTCGAGTGCGTCGTCGTCGTAACGAGGCCTTCCCGGACAACCGACAACTGACAACCGAGAACGACGCTCGACGACCAGGAGACTCGGCGCCTCGGGCGACTCGAAACCAATCCAATTCCCCCGCTCGGGCGTAAACTATCTGTCGCCCATCCGTCGATGAATACGAGCGTGCCCGCAGCAGTGCTTCTCCCTGCCGTCGCGAAGGGAAACGTCTCCGCGTTCGAGGAGCTTTACGACCGCTACGCCTCCACGGTGTATGCGTTGCTCCTGCGCATCCTGGCCAACGCCGATGACGCGCAGGAAGTGCTTCAGGAAACGTTCGTGAAGGCCTGGACGAGCGCGAAGATGTTCGACGCCCTTCGCGGAAGCGAAGTGGCCTGGCTGATCTCGATCGCGCGAAGCCGAGGCATCGACCGGTTACGTTCGCGAAAAGTCCGTTACGAACGTGAAGACGAAGCGGGCCGGGAAATCTCGATTCATTCCTCGTTCGTAGAGAGCACGACAGGCGCAGACAGCGCCATTCAATCCGAGGAGCGCACGGCTGTGCGCGGGGCACTCGCCGAATTGCCGGACGCTCAACGGATCGCACTCGAGTTGGCGTATTTCGAAGGCCTGTCGCAGTCCGAGATCGCGACGAAGCTCAATGAGCCCCTCGGCACGATCAAGACGCGGATGCAGCTCGGGATGAAGAAGCTCAGGGATCGCCTGCAGGCCTACCAATGACCCATGAGGAGTGTGACTCGATCGCAGCGCTCGACGCTCTCGGCGTTGCCGGAGCCACGGACGCGGGAGCGCTGCGGCTGCACCTCGCGGGATGCGTTCCCTGCCGCCGCGCCCGCATCGATTACGGCGAAGCCGCGGCTCTGATCGCGCGCAGTCTCGAGCCCGTTCTGCCGCCTCGCTTTCTGCGCGAGCGGATCATCGCCGGCGTGCAGGGCGAAGAGCGGCGCAATACGGCCTGGTGGCTCGGCATCGCCGCGTCGTTGTTCCTCGTGCTCTGGGGCTGGCGTGAAGCCGGCCTGCGCAACGCGAGCGTTCGCGAGTCCGCGCAGCGCGCGCAGATCGAACAGTTGCAGCGAGAAAAGTCGACGCTCGAACTGCGCACGCAGAAATTGACGTCCGAGATCGCGGCGCTCTCGTCCACCGGAGCGCGCACCATCGCTCTCACCGGGCAGGAAATCGCCCCCGCGGCATCGGCGAGAGTTTTCCTCGAGCCCGATCGCCGCCGCGCCGTCGTCTTCTTCAACGACCTCCCCGCGAATCCCGGCGACAAGAGCTACCAGCTCTGGATCATCCGTGCAGATCAACCCAAGCCGATGAGCGCCGGCGTCTTCGACGTCAACGCCGCCGGCACCGCCACGATCTCGATCGAAAACCTTCCCATCGCCACCGAGATCAAAGCACTCGCCGTCACGCTCGAACCGAAGGGCGGCGTCGCGCAGCCGACGAACACGCGCTTCTACGTCGCGGGCAACGCCAGTATGTGAACGTGCGGCGAGCAACTGTTGCTGGTTGCTAGTTGCTGGTTATCTGCGGTGTATTGCCTTTCGGAATCACCACCGCAGACAACCGAGAACTGACAACCGACAACAAATTTACAGTCCCACTACGTTGTAGCCGCAGTCGACGAACATCACCTCGCCGGTGATCGCCGTCGACATCGGCGAGAGCAGGAAGAGTCCGGCGTGGCCGATCTCCTCGAGCTCGACGTTGCGGCGCAGGGGCGCGCGCTCGGCGTGGTGCTTCAGCATCATGCTGAATCCCTTGATGCCGCGCGCGGCGAGCGTGTTCACCGGGCCGGCCGAGATCGCGTTGACGCGGATGTTGCGCGGGCCGAGGTTGGCGGCGAGGTAGCGGACGCTCGCTTCGAGCGACGCCTTGGCCACGCCCATCAGGTTGTATCCCTCGACCGCCTTCTCCGCGCCGTAGTATGTCAGCGCGAGGACGGAGCCGCCGCCTGCTTTCTCGAGAAGCGGAAGCGCGCCGCGCGTCAGAGCCACGAGTGAGTAGGCCGAGATGTCGTGCGCGAGCTTGAACCCTTCGCGCGACGTCTTTACGAATTCATTCTCGAGATCGTCTTTCGGCGCGAAGGCCACCGAGTGCAGCAGCGCGTCGAGCTTGCCGAACTCCTTGTCGACCGCGGCGTAAACGGCGTCGATCTCCGCGTCGTTCGTCACGTCGCACGGCAGGAGCAGCGAGTCCGGCATCGCCGCAGTCAGCTCCTCGACGTTCTCCTTGAGGCGGTCCCCCTGATAGGTGAACGCGAGACGCATTCCTTCGGAGGAAAGCCTCTGCGCGATCGCCCAGGCGATCGAGCGCTTGTTCGCCACACCGAAGACGATTCCGATCTTACCGTCGAGCATGCCCATGATCTAGATCATATGCAACTACGGGCAGTATTTCGCCACTTCTCCGCGCATCTTCCCGGTGGCCATCTTCCAGACCATCACGTAGTCCGCGGCCAGCGAATAGAACGGATGCCCAAACGTCGCCGGCTTGTTGTGCTCGACGAAGAAGTGCCCATACCAGGCGAACCCGTATCCGACGATCGGCGCCGCCAGAAAGAACCACGGATTCTTCGCGATGCCGAGCGCCAGGCAGACGAGCACGAGCGTCGACCCGATGGCGTGCAACATTCGAGTCCGCGGCAGCGAGTGCGCGCGCACGTAGAGGGGCCAGAATTCGGCGAAGGTTTGGATTGCCATGGGAGTGATGATTTTCGCATGATTGGCTGGCTTAGAGTGCGGCCGCATTAGCCGCAACCAACTTACCTTACGGTGGAATGCACGAACCCCTCACCCAGCTGGGCACCTGATCCTGATCGTGATTTCTCTCCAGCGTGGGAGGCGTTCGAACCTGCCACGCGCAGGTGCCCAGCGTCCCTCTCCCCTAAAAGGGGCGAGGGGCAATCGCGATGGCAACGTTCGTGATGACAACGACACCCGAGGTTTGTTCACCCTCGCCCCCGCGTCGAGCGGGGAGGGATGCTTGGCGCCTGCGCGTGGCGGCTTCGCTACCCGTGCGATTTTCAAGATGGGGTGTTAGAAGACCAGGCGCCGAGCCGGGTGAGGGGGCGTAGCGGAGTGACGCCAAATCAGAACGCGTAACCGAGCGTGATGAAGTATTGGAACGAGTCTTCGTACCAGCGCTTGTCGAAGGGCACGGCCACGTCGACGCGGACCGGGCCGACGGGGGAGAGGTAGCGGAAGCCGAAGCCGGCGCCGTAGCGGAGATCGTCGAAGCGGATTTTCTTGCCGGCGAAGACGTTGCCGATGTCGCCGAAGACGGCGCCGCCGAGGGGGCCGAAGATCGGGAAGCGGTACTCGGCATTGAGAAGGAAGAGCGAGTTTCCGCCGAGCGGGAGAATGGGACCGATGGTCTGATTGTCGGTGTTGATGCGGGCGAAGAGCGTCGGTTCGCATCCTTCGATGCGCTGGAGATCGGGCGGCGGCGTGAGGCAGAGATCGCCGAGGCGGTCGAGGCCGAAGGCGCGGTGCGAGGATTCGCCGCCGGCGGTGAATCGCTCGGAGAGCGGAATCTGCAGCAACACATCCTCGCCGAGGGTTTCGTCGAATTTCTTCGCGTACGGTTGAATGAGTCCCATGCGTCCGGAGAGTGCGATCACCGTGCGACTGCTCACCGGCAGGTAGTAGGCGCCTTGCGCGTACTCTTTCCAGAACCCCGCGTCGGCGGAGAAAAGTGGGAAGGCGTATTCGATCGAAGCGCTGGTGAAGAAGCCGCGATGAGGATCGATGATGTCGTCGCGCGTGTCCCAGAAGAACGTCGGCGTGAGGCTCGAGATCTGAATATCGAGCAGCGAGCGATCGAGATTCTCAACGGGATTGCCTTTCTCGATCTCATCGCAGATCAGGCCACCGTGGCATTTTGAGATCTTGTACTCGTAGCGCAGCGACCAGCGCGTCTGCAGGCGCGCCACTTTCAGCGCTTCGATCGACGTACCGCGTTGCAGGATGCTGGTCCCGAGCCGCGTGCTGTCGTCGGTCTGGAAGATCTGCAGTTGGACGGGCACGTTCCAGCGGCTGATGAAGGGTTCGCGATACGTGATGAATGCTTCCTGTTCCTCGCGGCTGACGATCGCTTCGACGCCGAGGTAGCGGCCGCTGCCGAAGAGGTTGCGGTGAGCGGCGGCGAAGGCGATGCGCTCGTGGAGCGCCGTGCCGGTGTCGGGGTCGTTGCCGCGCTCGGCGCGCAGACCGACCGATCCGCTGAGCGTGAGGTTGCGCCCTTCCTCGACCTGGATGACGACGTCACGATCGCCGGTGGTGGTGTCGGCTTGTTGGGGCTCGACTTCGACGCGTTGGAAGATGCCGAGCCGGTAGAGCTCGCGCTGCGCTTCGAGGAGTGATGTGTAGCTGAACGGATCGCCCGGCGAGAGCTCGGTCTTGCGCAGGATCACGTCGCGATCGGTGTAGGTGTTGCCGCGCACGATGACTTCGTCGACCTTGACCTGCGGACCTTCGGCAATCACATACGTGACTTTCGCGCTGGTCTTGTCGGCGCTCACTTCGACGCGCGGAGCGACCTGCACTTCGACGTGGCCGCGGTTGGCGTAGAAGGTCTGCAGCACGACGACATCGTCGTGCAGGAGCTGCGGATTGAGCGGCGCGCCTTGCTCGAGCTTCAACTCGGGGAGCTTGCCGGTCTTGATCGTTTCGTTTCCTTCGATTGCGACGTCGGAGAGCAGAGTCTGCGGTCCTTCGGTGACCGGGAAGTCCACCGTCATCGTGCCGTCGGCCTTCGTCGTCACGACCGGCGCGGCGGCCGTTGCTTCGGAGAAGCCCTGAAGGCGGTAATACGATTCGACGGCATCGCGATCGCTGCTCAGTTGTCCGCGCGTGACGCCGGTCGGGCGGCGGAAGAGCGTGGCGATGAATTGCTTGATGCCTCCGCGGGTCGACGTCGCGACGACTTTGTGAAGAGCGTCTTCGTTCACCTGACGGTTGCCGCTGAAGGTGACCGCGCTCAGTTGGAATTGCGGACCAGGATTCACATGGAACGTCGTCGTCCAGACGTTCGCCGCGAGCGAGCTTTCGGTATCGGCGGTGGCGAGGTAATGGCCGCGCTGCTGCAGAGCTTCGACGATCTTGTCGGCGGCCTGATCGACGACGTCTTCGCTGTACTCCTGGTTCTTGAGGAACGGCAGCAGCTTGCGCACCGAGGATCGGGAAACGCCGTCGACGGCGACCTTTACGATCGGGCCGACTTTTGCGCGATAGCGCAGCGAGACGGTCTTCGTGGCCTCGTCGTATTGATGGCCGAGGAAGTCGACGTCGGCGCGGCGATAGTCGCGGCGCACGAGGAAGTTCTTCATGCGCTCGGCGTCTTCGCGCACTTCGATCAGGTGGAAGCTGCGGCCGGGACGCCGCTTCATCCGCTCGATGAGCTGCGCCTGCGTGAACGGCGCGAGCTCGCCCTCGATGGTTACGCTGGCGACTTTCGCCCGCGGTCCCGGCGTGACGTGGAGCGTGATGTCGGCCGAGTTGCGCGCACGATCGAACTTCGTCTCCGGGTCGACGGTCGCTTCGAGGTAGCCGTTCTGCTGCAGCATCTCCTCGACCGCGGCCGCGCTGTCGTCAACGTTGTCGAGAGAGAGCACTTCGCCGGAGTGCACGGTGAGCGCGCGTTGCGCGCGTGTACGGTCGGCGCGATCGAGACCTTCGATGGCGATCTCGTCGACGCGATAGTGGAGATAGAGCGAGAACGTGAGCACGACGCCGGCGTCGGAGCTCGCGGCGTCGACGCGTACGTCGCGGAAGTTGCCGGTGGCGAACAGGTTCTTGATCGACGATTGCAGCTCGCGGATCGTCACCGGTTGCCCGGCCTTGAGCGTGACTTCCTGCGCCACCGCGCTCGTATCGAAGCGCGCATCGGCGCGCAGGTTGATCTGCGTCACGAGACGGTTGTCCGCGGCGCGCGTGTTCACGGCCGTCACGGGAGGAGCGGGCGTCGCAATCGCGGGTACTGCTTCATTGGCCGCGGCGGCGCTTCCGGTCAGGACCGCGCCGCTGGCGTAGTTCCCTTCCTCTTCTTTTCCGAACTGCCAGTGCGCTTCATAGCGGCGGCGGAATCGCGCGTCGAGCCGGTACTCGTCGGCCTCGTCGCGCGTGAGCTGCAGCGTCCATGAAGGATTGACCTGCCATTCGATGACCTGGCGGCTCTGCTGATTCTGAATGTTGTAGACGAGGAGGAAGCGGACCTTGTTCGACAGCCGCTTCTCGAACGTCACCTTCGCGCCCGCACCCTGGCCGGTGTCGAGATTGCCCGGGTCGTACGCGAAGGAGTCGACGAACGGGAACACGCGCGAGCCGATGAGGCTGGAGAGACTCGAATAGAGCAGCGATTGTCCGAACACGCCCATGCCGCCGCCTGCGCCTTGTTGCGTGGCGCCGCCGAAGCCGAGGATCGAGAAGAGCGTGATGTCGCTGGCGGGAGGATCGCTGGTGATCGACGGCGTGAGGCGGTCGAGCGTGCCGGTGAGATTCACGGTCACTTCGTACGGGCCGCCTTCCGTCTCCGATCCGCCGAAGCCGGAGACCGTTCCTTCGATCGTGACGTCGAAGAAGGGATCGATGCGGAAAGGATTCTGGAAGGAGACGGTGCCGCGCACGACGCGGTAGTCGACCTTCTGGATCCGGACGCTGCCTCCTTCGTCGAGCGTGACCTCGCCGAGGACCACGGGATTGGCGATGGTGCCGGTGACGTCGAGATCCGCGCTGCCCGTGACCTCGGCGATGTTGTTCTTCATCGCCAGCGTGCCGGGAGCGGAGAGATGGATGCGCAGCGACACGCGGTCCTGCCACGTCGATGCGCCGACGGGCGTGACCTTGTTGCGCGCGAGGATGGCGTTGAGCAGCGTCTGCTGCACGTCGAAGTCTTTGAAGTAGAGCGCGCGCGTGACGTCGACGTCTCCCTGCAGGACGACGCGCTCCATGTCGCCGTTGAGCAGCAGCGTGAAGTTGCTCTCCAGCGTCAGCCCTTCGTAGTAGCGGATCGCCACTTCGGTGCCCTGGAGCGTGATGCGCACATTCTTCGGCTTCATCCCGTCCAGGGTCATGAAGCCGCCGGCGACGACCTGACCTCCGCCGACGGTGGCGCGCACGGAGGCGATGTCGATGCGATCGTCGCTGAATCGGAGCGTGCCGTTGATCTCGTCGATGAGCTGCGGGAAACCGGCGACCTTCAGTTGTGCGTTGTGCAATTCCGCGGTGCCGAGGACGCGCGGCGCGGTCATCGTGCCGCCGATGTTCATGGCGACATCGACCGTTCCTTCGGCGCGCGCGTCGTGCACGAAGACCTGCAGCAGCGCCGCTTCGAGGCTGCCGCGCAGATCGAGATCGAGCTTCTTCGCGCCGAGAATCTCCGCGAAGCCGGTGACGGAGAAGACGGAGTCGGTGCGCCGCAGCACGAACGACTCGAACTCGATGCGGCCATTGCGCAGCGCGAGGCGCAGCGGTTCGGGCGCGGTGAGCTCGTGATCGGCGATGCGCAGGTTCAGCGTCGGAACCGTTGCTTCGACGACGAGCGATTCGATCGGGGAAAGCTGTCCGCCGAGATGGAGATCGACGACGACGTTGCCCGAAAGCGGAAGCGTCGCCGTGGCGGGTGAGATCGCGGCGGCGCGCGCGAGATCGGTGATCGTGACGCGCACGTTGCCGTCGACGGCCATCTTCTCGCCGACCGTGCCTTCGCCTTCGATCGTGACGATGTCGGCGATCGCGCCCTTCACGATCAGCCGTCCGTTGCGAATGGCGAGATACAGCGACGGCGCGGCCGAGCCGGGAGGCAGCGTGAGACCGCGCAGTGTCGCGTTCTCGAGCGTCGCTTCGACGACGAGCTCCGGTTGCGTGAACGTGCCGGCGCCGGTCGACTTCAGGATGATGTGACCGCCGAGCAGGTCCTTGAGGACGGCGAGGAGCTTCAGCTTCGAGAGATCGATCGAGCTCGAAGCGATGTCGTAGCTGAACTTTTCATTCGCGAGATCGACTTCCGCTTCGCCGCGAATCTCGCCGGCCGGCGATTGCACGAGCAGATTCGTCGCGCGCATGCGTCCCTGCGTGAAGACGATGTCCGCCGATGCCAGATCGATCGGCTCGTCCATCACCGTTCCATTACGCACGGCGATCTTGCCGCTCCCTTCGAGCGATTCCTTGCGTCCGGCGATTTTCAGCGTGCCGGTGAGGTCGCCGGTGACCGGGACGTTCCCGAAGTCGAGAAACGCGGCGATGTCGACGACAGGGAAATTGTTCGCGGCGATGGCGAGGTCGAACTCGACGTTGCCTTTGCCGGGCAGCCAGTGGACCGTGCCGTCGAGGGCCAGCGTCGCGTCGGCGCGCTTCACGATGAGATTGACGAATCGCGCCGTGCCGGTTTCCGGCGTGCCGGTCACGATGAGCTTTCCGCTCGCCAGTCCCGGTCCGATCTTCAGATCGAGACCGACGGCGTCGATCGCGCGCTGCGCGGGATAACCGGTCGCGTCGACGGCGATGTCGAAGCGCGGCTCGCCGTTGTCGGGGAAGGCGACGGTGCCGGCGAGTCCGAGCTTTCCTCCGCCGTCGCTGAAGTTCGCGCGATCGAAGGTCAGCACCGAGGCTTTGCCGTCATAGCGAAGATCGATCGCGCCGTCGCCGAGGAGGACGTTGTTGTACTTCACCTGCGTGCCAGCGATCGAAGCCACGACTTGCGGCTTGTCGATCGCGCCGCGCACGGTGCCGTTGATCGTGCCGGCGCCGCCGAGGCCGAGCAGCGTGTAATCCTTCTTGTCCGCCGAATGCGCGAAGTTGTAGCCGATGCGATCGAGCTCGCTGAAGTCGGAGCTGCGGATGGCCATCTTCAGATCGGTGATGACCTCTTCGATCTTCAGCGTACCGGTGAGGCTGATGTGCGAGGCGTCGGTATCGAGCTCCGCGCTGCGGAACGTGACCGTGCCGCGATCGAGCGCGAAGTCGGTCGTGCCGGCGATCGGGATCGGATAGCGCGCGTTGGAGAACGCGACCGCGTTCTTCGCCAGCTTTGCCGTTCCTTGGCCCGCGCCCTCGAGGATCAGATCCTTGTTCCAGTGGTACGCGAGGCTGCCCGTCGCCGCGGCGCGGATGCCGGTGTCCTTGACCGTCCAGTCGTTGAAGAGCTGCTCGATGGAGATGCCCGCGTAGCGCAGGTCGATCTTCATCGGATACGGCTCGGAGTAATTCGCGAGCGTGTAGTGCGCGCCGATCGTGCCGCCGCCGTACCTCGCACGCTCGACGTCGATGGCCAGGTTCTCGCCGTTGATGGCGAGTTTTCCTTTCGCGTCCGCGAGCTTGTAGGCGTCGGCGGCGATCGACGGCGCAGTCCATCCGCCGGTCAGGCGGAACTCGCCCTGCTTGCCGCGCAGATTCGTATCGAGCGCGATCGTTCCCGCCAGCAGTTTCTCGACGCGGAAGATCTCGCGCACGCGCTCGAGCTGAATGCGCGAGTCGAGTCGAAGGTCGTACGCGCCTTCGGTCAGCGGATCGAGTTTGCCGGAGAGGAAGGTCTCGATGCCGCGCCCTTCGAGCGCGACCGAGCGAAGAGCGAGAATGCCCGGCGTGTAGCGGAAACCGCCGCGCAGTTTCAGATCGAACGGCTCATAGTCCTGCAGGCGCACGCGGACGAGCGGGCTGCGCATGATTCCGTCGTAGAGGTCTTCCGCGCGCGTGACGTTGAGCTTCGATTCGATGCTCGAGGCGACGGCGGTGATGTCGTGTTTGCGGTCGTTGAAGCTGAACGCGCCGTTGCTCACGAAGAGCGTCCCGATGTCGACGTGCACGATCTGCCGCTTGCTCGGCGGGCCGCTGTTCCACTTCGGGAAGTTGTGCAGCAGCGTCGAGCCGGCGGGGAAGACTTCGAACCAGAGCCGCGGATCGCGAATGTCGACGCGCTCGATCTTGACGTCGCGTCCCCAGAACGATTGCACGTTGCCGGTCAGCTCGACCTGGCGCACGGTGGCGAAGTACTTCGCCACGCCGCCCGGCGCATTGGCGATGCGGATGTCGTTGAGGATGATCTTCTGCGGGCGGGTGCGGACGAACTCGACGCTGCGGATCGTGACGTCGCGGCCGAGGCGTGCTTCGAGCGTGGCTTCGATTTTCTTGCGCACGTAGTCGGCGAAGTTCGACGAACCGAGGTACCACCAGCCGCCGCCGATGCCGATGAGCAGGACCAGAGCGAGTCCGAAGAACGTCCAGACCAGTGCCTTGAGGCAGCCCCACATCGGCCCCTTGCGCTGCCGTTCGCGCGCGGAGCGATGATGCCCTTCCTTCGGAGGGGGCAGCAGCGGATCGGATGGGTCGTTGACGTTCATTGCCGAGAGGCGTTCGCGCCTCGGTTGCGCTTGCTAATCGCGAGCCACCAAATAGAGGTCCCGGAGGTTGTTTCCGGTCGGCGCAATCATAATCGGCTCACCCACTTGCATCGCGATCTCAAATGAGGCGGATCGCCGGAGGGCGGCCTGCCAGCCGGCCGCCATGCCGGCCACTTGCCGGCGGCGGACATGGATCCCGGCCGCACCGCTGTTTCCGTCCACGCCATCCGAGCTCCCGAACAGCGCTTCGAACGGCGACCGCATCGCGAACCGAAGCGCCAGCTCGCTGCAGCGTCCGCCTTTGCCGTCACCTCGCACGACGACCGTCGGCTCGCCACCCGCTACGAGAACCTGACCTCGTCGTAACAGCTTTGCGTTGGTCGAGAGCAACTCCGCCGCATCGTTGATGTCGCCTTCGAGCTGCTCGCTGAGCACTAACGCCTCGTCACCAATGAGTTTGGCCGCTTCGATCGTGAGCGTTCTGTTGTCGGCGACAAGCGTCGCCTCGCTCGCCAATGTGATCGTCGGTCCCGATGCGACGTCTTCGAGCGCGCCGGGCGAAACGTCGGAGTAGACGAGCGTCACGCACCTTCCGCGAACGCGCTCGCGCAATCGCCCGCCTTTGATCGCCGAAAACTTTCTTCGCTCAGCGTTGATCTCCGCGATCGACAGACCCGAGTCGATCAGCCGCGCATTCGCAGCCGCGGTCTCCTCCTCCGAATGCAGCGCCACTTCGACGCACGCCGACCCGCCGCCGGAGATGAGAAACAGAATGTCGCGATGCGCGCCGACGAACTCGACGAGCGCCCGCCCAGCATCGAAGCTCGCGCGCGTCATCCGCGGATGCCCGCCCACGTGCACCTCCGCGCGCGTCCGCGGCAACGGATAACCCTCGGGCACCGCCACGAATGCGTGCTCGATCTCGATCGCGCTCGCAACGCCGTCGAGCAATCGCGCCGCGCACTTGCCAATGGCCACAACGTTGCGCGGCATCGACGCGTCAACGTGCGCTCGCACGAGAACGTCAGGCGCGCATCGCGCGAGTGTCGCGCGGTAGATGGCATTGAGGTCGTGCATCGTCATGCGAAAACGAAGGATGACACGCCGCGCGAAACACGAGCATGTTGGACCGCCGCCGTCTCGGCGGCTGGGGCGGCGTCGTCTCGACGCCCGCCCGTGAGCGGCGAGACGCCGCTCACCCAGCCGGCGAGACGCCAGCGGTCCACACGAGCACGCGCCGTCTCGTAACTTCGTCTGGCGCGCGAAGCGAACCGTCGCTTGATGACGTATTCTCACCGTCGTGCGCCGCCAGCATCTTCGAACGCGCGTTCTGCTCCTCACCGGCGCGTTCGCACTCGCACTGTTCGGCATCACGTTCGGACTGAGCTGGCGCGCGAAGCTGGCGCAGGAGCGGTGGACGCGTCTCATCTCCGTGGAGACGAAGGCGGTCTCCGCGCTCGAAGAGTTGATCCGCGCGCAGAACGGATTTCACGCGCGTTTCGCCGCCGGACTCGAGCCCGCGTCGCGTTATCGGCTCGTCATCCAACTCCTGGGCGACGACGCACTCTCGCGCATCGACCTCGGCACGCTGCACGCGCGCGTGCGCACGTTCCGATCGATGATCGTCGATCCCGCGGCGCGCCCCGAGGATGTCGCTGCGACTTCGGCGGCGGTCGTCGATGAAGCGCAGCAGCTCGCCGTTGCGCGCAAGCAGGAGATCGCGCGACAGCTCCCGGCGCTCGAACGTGAGACCGGATTCCTCATGTCGAGCGGACTCGCCGTCGCCTGGATCCTCGCACTGATCAGCTTCGCCGCCGTGCAGACGACGCTGCGCAAAGTTGTAAAGCCGATCGAAGAGCTCTCCGCGGCCGCCGATCGCATCGCCGCCGGCGATCTCACCGCACGCGCGCCCGTCGCCGGCGATCACGAGATCGCGACGTTGGGCATCGCGTTCAATCACATGGCCGACGAACTCAAAGCCCGCGCGCGCACCGACGACCTCACGTCGCTGCCGAACTTCCGCGCTTTCGGCGAGCGCATCGCCGCAGAGATCGAGCGCGCCGATCGTTATCCCGGATCGTTCGGCGTCCTCATCCTCGATCTCGATCGATTCAAGAAATACAACGACTCCTTCGGCCACCTCGCCGGCAACGACGCCTTGCAGCGCGTCTCGAAAACGATTCGCGAGACCGTCCGCGCCGTCGACTTTCCCGCGCGCTATGGCGGCGAAGAATTCGCGGTCATCGTCCCGCAAGTCGAGCCTCTTGCTCTCGCCGCCATCGCCGAACGCATCCGCGCCAACATCGAAGCGCTTCCCGCGCCGCCGGACGGCGCGCTCGTCACCGTGAGCATCGGATCCGCGATCTACCCCACCGACGCCCGCGATCGCGAAGCCCTCTTCCGCATCGCCGACGAACGCCTCTACGAAGCCAAACGCCTCGGCCGCAACCGCGTCGTCGGCGGATCGGCCGACGCGAAGCGTCTAGGAGTGCGGTAGCGATTAGCTACCGCGAGCGCAGCGATTCTGCCCCCGTTCCGAGCGCCTTACGACCGCGCGTATACTTCCATTCGGCATGAACACGCTCACGCGCATCACGGCAGATCCCGAACTGATGGGTGGACGTCCGTGCATTCGCGGGATGCGGGTGACGGTCGGCACGGTCGTTGGCCTCGTTGCGTCGGGCCACTCGCGTGAGGATATCCTGCGCCTCTATCCCTATCTCGAGGATGAAGACATTTCCGAGGCGCTGGCGTATGCAGCGTGGCGCTCCGATGAGTTCGAGGTACCCATCTCGTCGTCGTGAAGATTGTGATCGATATGAACCTCAGTCCGACATGGGCTGAGTATCTTCGAACGGCTGATATCGACGCGCAGCATTGGTCATCACTGGGCGATTCGAGAGCGTTGGATCGAGTGATCATGGCCTATGCACGCGAGCATGGTTTTGTCGTCTTCACGCATGATCTGGACTTCGGCAATATCCTCGCGGTCACTCACGCGCTTGGTCCGAGCGTCATCCAGGTCCGAACACAGGATCCTGTGCCGGAAGTCGTGGGAGAGCTGGTTCGCGCAGCCATCGACGAACATCGCTCGCTGCTGGAACGAGGCGCATTGATCACGATCGAGCGAGACAGACTTCGAGCTCGGATTCTGCCGGTTGTCCCGGGGATCAAGCGATAGCTGCACGCCCCGAACCTACAGCGCTTCGAGCAGCTTCTCCACGTTGCGCACGAGCGTTTGCAGCTCGCGCTCGGACAGCGCGCCGCCGCCGAGGGATTGGACCCATTGTTCGTAGGCGGGGCGGACTTTGTCGACGAGGGTTTTGCCGCGGCGGGTGAGTTGGATGCGGGAGGAGCGGAGATCGTTGGGGTCGTCCTGGCGTTCGACGAGGCCGAGGGCTTCGAGGCGGGACATCATGCCGGTCATGTTCTGCTTCGTCACGACGAGACGGCGGGAGAGGCCGACGAGCGTCGTCGGGGCGGAGTCGTCGGCGAGGGCGGAGAGAACGGCCCACTGCTGCGGGGTGATCTTCGCCTTCTCGAAGACAGGCGCCAGCTTCCGCTGCAGAAGGTTCGCGAGTTGGATGATCCCCGTGACCGCGTCGGGCATTCTGGTCAATATATTGACCACGGGCCGATGCTGTCAAACGGATTTCGCTGACTGAATGCGGTTTCAGAGGGCGGCTTTGAAAATCTTTTTCCCGGCAAACGACGCGGCGTCGCCCAGCTCCTCTTCGATGCGCAGGAGCTGGTTGTATTTGGCCATGCGGTCGCTGCGCGAGGCCGAGCCGGTCTTGATCTGGCCGGCGTTCGTGGCCACCGCCAGGTCGGCGATCGTCGAGTCCTCGGTCTCCCCGGAACGATGCGAGATCACCGAGCGATAGCCGGCGCGCTTGGCCATCTCGATCGCTTCGAGCGTTTCCGTCAGCGTGCCGATCTGATTGACCTTGATGAGAATCGCGTTGGCGATGCCGCGCTCGATTCCTTTGGCGAAGATCGACAGGATTCGTGACGAAGAGGTCGTCGCCGACGAGCTGCGTGCCGGAGCCGAGGACGCCGGTCAGCGAGTCCCAGCCGTCCCAGTCTCCCTCGGACATCCCGTCTTCGATGGAGATGATCGGGTACTTCTTCCGCAGGTCGACGTAGTAGTCGACCATGTCGTCGCTCGAGCGATCGGTGCCTTCGAACTTGTACTTTTTCTTTTCGTAGAACTCGGACGCCGCGACGTCGAGGCCGAGGTAGATCTGATCGGCGGGGCGGTAGCCGGCCTTCTCGATCGCGGTGAGGATGAGGTCGAGCGCTTCGGCGTTGGACTTGAGATCGGGTGCGAAGCCACCTTCGTCGCCGACGGCGGTGGTCAGCTTCTTGTCGTGCAGGATCTTCTTCAGGTGATGGAAGGTCTCGACGCCGGCGCGGAGCGCTTCGGAGAAACTGTCGAAGCCGGCCGGGATGATCATGAACTCCTGGACGTCGAGGTTGTTGTCGGCGTGCGCGCCGCCGTTGATGACGTTCATCATCGGAACGGGCAGCGTGCGCGCGCCGGTGCCGCCGAGGTAGAGGAAGAGCGGAAGGCCGGCGGCTTCGGCAGCCGCGCGTGCGACGGCAAGCGAGACGCCGAGGATCGCGTTCGCGCCGAGGTTGCCCTTCGTTCTCGGTGCCGTCGATCTGCTTCATCACCAGATCGATCATCGCCTGCTCGCGCGCGTCCATGCCTTCGATCTCTTTGGCGATGAGATCAACATTGTCGACGGCGTTGCGAACGCCCTTGCCGAGGTAGCGATCTCTTGTCGCCGTCGCGGAGCTCGAGCGCTTCGCGCGAACCGGTGGAGGCGCCGGATGGCACCGCGGCGCGGCCGAGCGCGCCGTTGTCGAGAAGACAGTCGACTTCGATGGTGGGATTGCCGCGCGAGTCGAGGATCTCGCGCGCGAAGAGCTCTGCGATTTTGAACATGCGGCGGATTCTATATCCGCCCCGTGGCCAAGCTGGCAGCCCGCAGCTCTAAGCTCGCAGGCACGCCGCCCCGTTTCTCCTGAGAGCTGAGAGCTGCCAGCCGCGAGCTACTTCGGTCCCGCGGCGATCGGGCGTCCGGCGCTCTTCCACTCGGTCCAGCCGCCCTTGAGCGCGAAGACGTTTTTGACGCCGTGCGACATCAGGTTCGCCGCGGCGACGCCGCTGGCTTCTTCGGCGCCACAGGCGCAGTAGGTGATGATCGTCTTGCCGGGGAGCACTTCGCTGAAGCGGCCGAGGATCTGACTGCGGGGGATGCTCACCGCGCCCTTGATGTGGCCGAAGGAGAACTGTTCGTTCGAGCGAACGTCGATGAACGTCGCCTTTCCTTCACGGTAGAGCTTGAACGCGTCGTCCTGGCTGATGCGCGCGAACTGGGTTCCGGGATTCGTGCGGGTGCCCGTCGCGACGAGAGGCGAGGTCGGGGCTGCTCCCCGCGGTTGAGGCTTCATTTGCGCGCTGGCGAGGGTTGCGGCGAGCGCGGCGATGAGTGCGACCATGATGAACTTTCGCATGCGGTTTGAGAACCGGGGCTCCCTCGAACATCTTCCCGGCGTAAACTTGCGCGAACATGCGAATCGTCGTCGTCGCGGTGGCCACTCTCGTCGCGCTCGTCGTCCTGGTTCTCCTCCTCGGCGTGCTGTTGCCGAAGTCGCACATCGCAACGCGCACCGTCGTTCTGGATGCGCCGCCTCCCGCGGTCTGGAAGGCCATCACCGCCGTCGAAGCCTATCCACAATGGCGTGACGTTCAGGCCGCCGTGGTTCTGCCGGCGCGCTCGGGCCGCCGCGTCTGGCGCGAGACCGATCGCCACGGCCAGGCCATGACGATGGAGGTGGTCGAAGAAGTGGCGGAGCGCCGCCTGGTCACGCGCATCGCCGACAAGCATCTTCCCTTCGGCGGCACCTGGACCTACGAGCTCGTGCCGATGGGCAACGGAACGCAGGTGACGATCATCGAAGACGGCGTCATCCACAACCCGCTCTTCCGCTGCATGGCCCGCTATGTGATCGGCTACCACGCCACGATGGACGACTATCTGGCGAGGCTGAAGACGCGAACGTCGAAGGTGTAACCGGCCCGGCCGGTAGCGTTTGAGGCCACAAGGCTGGACTCACGTGCGGGTGATCCGAGGCGTCGTTTCGGGTGCCTCTCGCTTCGAGGTTCTTGCCATGGACTCACTCTGCGATTGGACTGTGCTCGACGAATCGCAAGGCAGTTGCAAACGAAGCGAAGTATTTGCAATTGAAGGTTGCCAAGTCTCGGCGAAGATCCGGATCGTCGAAGTCAGCAGAATTTTTGCTCACAAAGCAGCTTACGGATCCGTGATCGAGCGCCAGATGCGCCCGAATCGACGCGTACACGACGGCGTCCTGAGGAGACAGGTTCAATCTGTTCTGGCAGTCGATAGCACTCTGAAGGACGGCCAGATTCAAGGGCAGAACCTCAGCCGCGGTCCAAACTTGATCTTTCACGTGTTCGACGCGCTTCCGTTCGTATTCCGCACTTTCGACCAGGAGCTTCACGATCTCCTGTGACGCTGCAGCGCGTTCAGCCAGCGGAGTGCTGCGTGCGAGCTGGGTCAACTCGGTCGATACTGCGCGAGCGCAGGGATTCCCGGTCGATGTGGCGGCGCGTGAGTGTCTCGTGCGGTTCAATGAAACTGTAGGCTGGCAGAAGAAGCCGTATGGAACCTGACCGCGCCAGATCGAGGAGCTTTTCGCACGACCCAGACTCCCGCTGCTCAAGCGCAAGTTCCAGAACGAAATTGGTCTCGACGAAGACGTTCACGCAGCGACTTCTGAGACAACCCTGCCATTCTTGATCGCGTCCAGCAGGCCAGAGTCGACCAGCACCTGTCGTTCGTCGGGAGTAGACGGTTGCCAGCCGAGGTGGGAAAGATCATGGAGCCAAGCGCCCACGACGATCTCGAATGCCTGGCCACCCAGGGTCGTCGCGTCGAGATTGGAGCGATCGAGATAGAAAGAAAAAACTCGACGCGCGTCGGCGATCGCAGTCGGTTCTGAGGACGATGATCCGGCGGATCGCTTCCACAGATACAGCGTTTCCGGAGTTGCGAGGAGTATGAACGGAGGAGCTGAAGTCTGCTGGTGTGCCAGATAGTTCCGGAACCACTCCGAAGCCCAACGCGGATCGGCGCCGGACTTTTTCTTTGCCTCGGCGATTACCGTGAGTTGGCCGCTTTGGTCGAAAACGGCGAAATCGGCCCGCCAATCGTGGATTCCTGGCGACATGTCTCTTGAATTGTAATACTCGTTTTTTCGCGTGACCAACGGTTTGCCGTTTGGTCGTCAACGTCCCCGACCACCGACAACTTACTGCAGTCCCTCGAAAAACCGATTGAACCGCGGCACGAAGTAGTGCTTGCGATCGAGTGAGAAGGCCACGGCGACGGCTTTGCCGACGATGCGTCGCCGCTCGATGAAGCCGATGAAGCGGCTGTCGTTGCTGTTGTCGCGGTTATCGCCGAGGACGAAGTAGTTGCCTTCGGGGACGATGTTGGGACCGAACGAGCGCACCGCCGGGATGTCGGGCGTGACCATCATGCGGTGGTTGTGGCCCATGAGATCTTCGTTGAGGACATAGGCGGAACCGTAGTCGTCGGTGGGCACGACGGAGATTGGCGATTGCTTCGCGAGCTGGCCGTTGATGAAGAGCTGGTTCTCCCGCATCTCCACCTTGTCGCCAGGAACGGCGGCGACGCGTTTTACGAGGCGGACGCCGTCGGCGGGAGAGAAGAGCACGACGATGTCGCCGCGCTTCGGGTTGCCCCATTTCACGATGTCGATGGTCGTGAACGGGACCTTGAGGTCATAGGCGAGCTTGTTGACCACGACGCGGTCGCCTTCCTGAATCGTCGGCTTCATGGAGCCGGTCGGAACGTCGTTCCAGTCGGCCAGAACCGAGCGCAGGGAGCTGACGATGAGGATCATCAGCACAAAAATTCGGATCTCGTTGAGGACCTTCTTCTTATCGATCGCCATGGCTCTCTTCAGTACGCGTAATGGTCGGAGAACGTTTCCGAGGGCTGTCGTAGTCCAGCAAACAACCTGAAACGGCTCAGCACCCTGAACCGCCGCCTGAAATCACGGTCCAGCGGCCTCGCAGCCGGCGGTACAGAAAGTAGTCGTAACCCTCTTTGTGCTGCCGTTGTGTGACCAGTTCGGCGGAGCCGTCGCCGTCGAGATCGATCGCTCCGAACAACGGTTGAACGCCCGAATTGCCGTCGGGATCGCGAAGATTGAAGAGGGCGAGCTGCGGGACGACGCGCGTCGCCGTCACATCGGTCACGCGAACGATGACAAAGGCGGCGCCGCCTGGCGGCTCCGTCGAGAGGGTCGTGAACGATCCGACAAACAATGGATCGCCGTCGCCGGGATCGACGACGTCGATGTGCGCCTCGAGTCCTTCGGCGTGCTCTGCAGCGATGCCGTGATGCACGAGAAACAGCCGCGCCCAGCGACGCAGCATGGCGATCTCCTCGTCCGTCGCTCCGCGGATCGGTGCGACGAGTGCTGCCGGCTCGAAGTTCGTCGCGAAGTTTCCGTCGCCCGCGATTGTCGCCTTCGCGGCGATGGAGACGCATCCGAGCTGCGTCTTTTCGGCGGGCCGGACGGTTCCCGCGGCCTTGCCATCCATCGACAGCGTGTAGGAGCGCGAGGGGTCGAAGTAGCGCTTCGGAAAGGTTTCCTCGCGCGGTGCTTCGATCGGATCGAGCAACACGATCGGCTCGATCGCCGGCTCGTCGGGCAGGACGGCAAACAAAACGCGCCGCTCGGCTGCCGTTGAAGACAGCGCGAGCGACGCGAGTAGAGTCAGCGATGAGATCAGGCGGATCAAGCGACCTTATTGTCGCTCGATTCTCCGCTGCCGATCGTCTTTACCTTGGCGAAGAGGTCGGACATCTTCATTCCCGACAGCGATTCGAACAGCGCCGGCACCTGGGCGGCGATGGCGGCGAGGTCGCCGGTCACTTTGTACGCGCCCGCGGATTGTCCGTCGCCGGTCGAGACGATGGTGATCTTGTCGATGTTGGCGAGAGGAGCGGCCATGGCGCGCACCATCTCCGGCATCTGGGTCATCAGCTTGTCGACGACCGCGGCCTGGTTCCACTCCTGGTACGCCACGGCCTTCACGTTCATCGCCTTCGCCTCGGCTTCGCCTTTCGCGAAGATGATCGCGGCCTCGGCCTCACCCTCGGTGCGCACGGACGACGCGCGGCCTTCGGCTTCGATCATGAGGCGCTGGCTTTCCGCGGCGGCGAGAGTCTCGATGCGTTGGCGTTCGATCTCGGCGCCCTTCAGGACCGTTGCGATGAGCTCCTTCTCGTGGCGCAGGATCTCCGCTTCCTGAACCTTGATCTGCTCCTGCTTCTCGATCTGCTGGACCTTCACCGATTCGGCGACGACCTGCTGCTGCATGACCTGCGACTGGATTTCGTAGGCCTTGTCCGCCTGCGCCTGTTGGCGTTTGGTGATCTCGACGTATTGCGCGCGTTTCACTTCGAGGTCGCGTTGCGCCTCGGCCTGCGCGGCGAGCGAGAGCGTTTCGGCGAGGACGCGCTGTTGATCGGCCTCGGCTTTCTTGATCGCGGATTCGCGCAGCGCTTCGGCGCGCTTGATCGCGGTGTCGCGATCAGCTTCCGCCGCGGCGATGTCGGCCATCATCTTGATGCGGGCGATGTCGGGACGGCCCATGTTGGTGATGTAGTCGTTGCCGTCTTTCACTTCTTTGATCGTGAAAGACACGACTTCGAGTCCCATCTTGTCCATGTCATCGGCACACGTGGCGCGCATGCGGTCGGCGACCATCTCCGGCTGCTTGACGATCTCTTCGACCGTGAGCTGGCCGATGATGCCGCGCAGGTGGCCTTCCATGACGAGACGAATGAGGCCTTCACGTTGCTGCGCGGACTTCGACAGGAACTGCTCGGCGCCGGTGAGGATCGATTCCTGATCGCTCTTCACTTTGATCTGCGCGACCGCTTCGACCGTCACGGCGACGCCTTGCTTCGTATAGAGATCCTGCTTCGGCGCGACGTCGAACGACATGAGCTCGAGCGAGAGCGCTTTGAAGCTGTGGATCATCGGAAAGACGACGGTGCCGCCGCCCTTGATGACACGCGTTCCACCGACGCCGTAGACGATGAACGCTTCATTCGGACCGACTTTCCGATACATCTGCGCGATGAAGCCGAGAAGCATCAGGGTGGCGACGACGATGCCGCCGGCGACGATCCACGTTGAAAGACTGAGCATGACTGTTTCTTCCTCCTCAACCGGTTGCCGGTTGCCTGAGATGTCGCGGCTGCAACATCTCCGGTAGCTGGCAACAGCTTTCTTGCTACTCGGTGAGCTCCTTCCATGTCGCCACGTAGGCGATGCCCTTTTCGTATCGCGTGACGACGACTTCGACTCCCTTGTCGATCGCCTGGCCGCTGTCGCTGCGCGCTCCGCAGACGCGGCGCGTTCCGGCGTGCGTGAAAACGATCTCGCCCGTGCCGTCGCCGGCGCGGATCGGGACGACCGTCCGCGCGACGACGCCGGTCATCGTCAGCGAGGCGGCGATCGTTTCGTGGCGCGCGAGCGCTTCGATGACGCTGTTGATCAACGCGCCGCCACAGAGGCCGATCACTGCCGCGCCTCCGGCGACGAGTCGCGGAGACAACGGCGTCAGGCGTTCGAGCAGGAGTCCGCCACCGCCGAACCAGGTGAAGAACGCCGTGATCGCGGCGGCGTTGAACGCCGAGGACTTCGACTTCTTCATTCCCGCATGACGGAGCGCGTTCGGCAGATGGAGCATGCGATGGCCGTGCAGCGCGCCGTGGAAGATGTTGTCGAACAGCGTCACGGAATGCAGCCCCGAGACGAACGAAACGACGCTGAGTCCCAGGCCTGCGATGAAGCAGACGACGAAGAGAGTAGTCATGGATGTTCCTACGGTTTGCGCTTTCTGCGCGACGGCTGCGGCGGAGGCGAGAGCGTTTCGATCAGGTGATCGATGAGCTGCGCGTTCTCCACGATCGAGCCGAGGAGGATCAGACACTCGCGCGAGTGCGGGTGTTTGGCGATGCGTAGCAGCGCTTCGCTGAGATGGCGGTCTTCGGAGAAATCCTCCGCGCCTTCGATGAGCCAGAGATCGAGCTTGTCGTCCAGCTCCCGCCGCGGACGCATGCGCACGTGAGGCATGTCCTCGAGGTCGTCGACGAGATGACCGGGATGGACGCGGAAGAGCCGCGCCAACAGGAGTCGCGTGTTCCCGGTCATGTGCGTCCGGGATCCGCTTTCGAGCTGGGAGAGGTAGGACTGGCTGATCTGCCCATCCAGTTCCTCGCGGACGGCCCGGCCCACCTCGGCCTGCGTCATCTCGCGCCCCAGCCCGCGCGCAAATCCTTCCAGCGTGCGTAGCCGCGAAAGTTTATCTCCGAGTTTCATTGCGATCTGCAATATATTGCGGATTGCGATATTCGTCAAGACGGGGTCGCTGGATCGCCGAGCGTAGTTTGCAGAAGCGAAACCGCTCTCTCTCGACGGCCATCAACGATCCGCGATCTGCAAACTGGTATCTTCAACGGCCATGTCTCATCGCCAGTCGGTGCACGATCTCAAGAGCCTCGTGCGCTCGTTCCATCCGCTGATCGTCATCGAGACGGTCGAGGAGGAGCGGGTGCAGGAGCTGCTCAAGGAGGTGGCCGACGACCTCGGGCAATCGCTGTTCGAATGGTCGGTGACGACGGGGTTCCGCCGCGGTCACGGGCTGACGGTGGGGAACACGCACGAGGCGCTGGCGGTGTTGCAGCACATCGGGGAGATGACGGCCGAGGCGATCTTCCTGCTGAAGGACCTGGCGCCGCATCTCACCAAACCGGAGACGTGTCGCGCGCTGCGTGACGTCGCGGAGAAGATGGCGCACACGCCGGCGGCGATCGTGCTCACGGGCGAGCCGCTGGAACTGCCGCGCGACGTGGAGGCGATCGCAGTGCGCTTTGAGCTCGAGCTTCCCGACGAGGAGGAACGCCGCGCGGTCGTGCGCGAGGTGGTCGACGCGATGAAGGCGCGGCAACCGGTCCACGTCGATCTGTCGCGTGACGACGTGCAGCATCTCATTCGGGCGCTTTCCGGTCTGACCCTGCATCAGACGCGACGCGTGATCGCGCAGGCGATTCTCGATGATGGACGCCTCTCTCCGCTCGACATCGAGCGGGTCATCCGGCTCAAGGGCGAGATCATCGAAAGCGGAGGGATGCTGGAGTTCTTTCCTCCCGAACAGAACCAGCACGAGATCGGCGGGTTCGCGCGGCTCAAGTCCTGGCTCGAGCACGCGCGCCTCGGATTTACGCCGGAAGCGAAGGCGTGGAATCTTCATCCGCCGAAGGGCGTGCTGTTCGTCGGCGTCCAGGGCTGCGGCAAATCGCTGGCCGCGAAGTTCATCGCCCGGCAGTGGCAGCTTCCGCTGCTGAAGCTCGATGCCGGCCGGCTCTACGACAAGTACGTCGGCGAATCGGAGAAGAACTTCCGCCGCGTGACGAAGGTCGTGGAATCGATGGCGCCGGTGGTGCTCTGGATCGACGAGCTCGAGAAAGCCTTCGCCTCGGCAGCCGCATCCGATGCCGACGGCGGGCTCTCGCAACGGCTCTTCGCGTCGTTCCTGACCTGGCTGCAGGAAAAGAAGGAAGGTGTCTTCGTCGTCGGCGCCGCGAATGACGTCGGACGGATGCCGCCCGAGCTGCTGCGCAAAGGCCGCTTCGACGAGATTTTCTTCGTCGATCTTCCGACGGCATCGGAGCGAGAGAACATCGCGTCGATTCATCTCGGCCTGCGCAAGCAGGATCCAGCGCAGTTCGATCTCACGCGCATCGCCGCCGCAGCCGAGGGATTCAGCGGAGCCGAGATCGAGCAGGCCGTCGTCGCCGCGCTCTATCGCGCGCTGCACGCGAAACAACCGCTCACGACTGACCGCGTGGTTGACGCGATTCGCGCGACCGTGCCGCTGTCGGTTTCACGCCGCGAGGACGTCGCGCAATTGCGCGCATTCGCGGCTGGGCGATTCACGCCGGTGACGTAGTGAGGCGAGCGAAGCGAGCGCGCTTCTGTGTGGTGCTGGCCGCCCTCGGCCGGCAGCACGTGCCTCGTGCAAGGCCGATGCAAATACGAGGCGTCGCGGATAGAGCCAGAGGCACGCGGACGTGTCGCCTTCGCGAGAGGACGGCCGAGGCGGCCGTCGCCACACAGAACCGCAAAAGCCTTCGGCTTTGACTCGGGCGGCCTAGTCTTTGCCGTAGGCGAAGCAGGCGCCGGCGTCGCGTTCGCTGGCGCGGGTGACGTCGCAGCCGCTGTCGCCGCTGCTCTGGGTGAGCGCGGAGCCGATGAGCGTCACGACGTCGGCGTCTTTCGGCGCCGCGGGAGGATCGGGATAGCCGGCGACGACGAGGTCGACGAGCTTCTTGTCGGAGGTCACGCGCACGTACCCGTCCGTGAACACGACGTTGGCTTTCGCGAAGTGCGCCGAATAGCCGTTGTGCATCGGCACATCCATGGTCAGTAGGAAGCCCTTGTCGATCGTCTGATCGCCATTCGTGTCGAGGAGAACGGCGACGCGGTCGGAGCTGATCGTGCGGATCACGGCTTCGCCGGAGAACTGCGTCGTCGTGGGCTTGGCGAAGATTGCCGAGGCGAAGGAGAGGGAAAGCAACAGCGCGAGAGAGCAGGTGTTCCGCATGGAGGTCTCCGAGTTCCGTCAGGATAGCACGCAGGAGCTGCGTTACTGGGTTGCTGGTTCCTGGTTACTAGGGCGGTGCAGCGTCAGAGGCTCGACCTCAAGAACCAACAACCAGTCACCAGCAACCAATCTTCAGTCGCGGTCGCCGCGCCTATTGACGATCGACATGAACTCGTCGCGTGTGCGGTTGTCGTTGAGGAACTCGCCGCGAAGGACGTTGGTCTCCATGAACGACGATTCCTGCTCCACGCCGCGCATCACCATGCAGAGGTGGACGCCTCCCATCCAGACGGCGATGCCGCGCGGCTCGAGAATCTTCTCGATCGTGTCGGCGACGTCGTGCGCGAGATGCTCCTGCGACTGCAGGCGGCGCATGTGCACTTCCACGACACGCGGAATCTTCGAGGCGCCGATGATCCACTCCTGCGGGATGTAGCCGACGATGAACTTGCCGAAGAACGGGAGGATGTGATGCGCGCACAGAGTCTTGTACGTCCCGCCGATCACGACCATGTTCTGACACTTCTCATCGGCGCGGGAACAGGCCTTGCGAAAGAGCGTGGAGAGTTTCTTGACGTCGGTGAAGTCATAGCCGCTCGTCAGCGTGATGAGCGATTCGGCCCAGCGCCGCGGCGTATCGAGAACGTTCTCATCCTGGAGATCGACGTGCAGAAGATCGAGCACCTCGCGCAGATGATCCTGCAGCTTCTCCCGGTCGATCGAGGGACGCGGCGAATTGAGGAGCCCGCGATCGTTGATGATGTGATCGAGCTCGGGGGCAAGGACGGCGAGATCGGTGGGCTCTTTCATGATCGCGTATCTTACGTTGTGGGGCCGGCGAGCCGCCGGACGCTGGTCGGCAATGCAGGGTGATTTGACGACTGAATGATGACTCATTCATACTAGTCCGACCGGCATCCGCACTCATTGCAACGGTGTGGAATGACGGCAACCAGCAAACTGCGGCGATGCCGCGCTCGAGGAGTTTCAATATGGCCGAAGTCAAAACCCAGGGCGCTGTCGAGGCGATGGAAGTCGCCGAGGCTTCGCGCGAGACCGAATGGGAAAAACCCTCTTTCGTCGGTGACCTCTTCCTCGGGAAGGTGAACATCGACCTCATTCATCCTTTCCCCGAGCAGCCCGCCGCCGACAAGGCCGAAGCCGACGACTTTCTCGCGAAGCTCGAGCGCTTCCTGGCGGAGAACGTCGACGCCGACGCGATCGACGAGAAGGGCGAGTATGACTACGAGCTCTTCAAGGGCCTGAATCAGCTCGGCGCGTGGGGCATGAAGATCCCCAAGGAGTACGGCGGGCTCGGATTCAGCGCTACGAACTACAACCGCGCCATCGGACTCGTCGCGACGTGGTGCGCGTCGACGGTCGCATGGCTCTCCGCGCATCAGTCGATCGGCGTTCCGCAGCCGCTCAAGCTCTTCGGAACCGAAGAGCAGAAGAAGAAGTATCTGCCGCGCTTTGCCAACGGCGCGATCTCCGCGTTCGCGCTCACGGAGCCGGGCGTCGGATCGGATCCGGCGAAGATGCAGACCAACGCCGTTCCGACGCCGGACGGCAAGGGCTGGATCCTCAACGGCGAAAAGCTCTGGTGCACGAACGGTCTCAAGGCCGAAGTCATCGTCGTCATGTGTCAGACGCCGCCGAAGATGGTGAAGGGCAAGGAGAAGAAGCAGATCTCGGCGTTCATCCTCGAGATGGATACGCCGGGCATCGAGATCGCGCATCGCTGCCAATTCATGGGGCTGCGCGGCATCGGCAACGTGCTCATGAAGTTCAATGACGTCTTCATTCCGAAGGAGAACCTCCTCTGGGGCGAAGGACACGGCCTCAAGCTCGCGCTGATCACGCTGAACACCGGACGTCTCACGATTCCCGCGGGTTGCGCGGCCGGCGGCCGTCGCATGCTCGAGATCGCGCGCGAGTGGGTGAACGAGCGCGTGCAGTGGGGCCTGCCGATCGGCAAACACGAAGCGATCGCCGCGAAGCTTGCCTGGATGGCGTCGCACACGATGGCCATGGAAGCGATCGTGTGGCTGACCTCGGGTCTCGCGGATCGCGGCGACGTCGATCTCCGCCTCGAAGCGGCGATGGCGAAGCTCTTCAACACCGAGGTGGCGTTGGCAGTGCGTCGATCACCTCGTGCAGATCCGCGGTGGACGCGGATTCGAGACCGCCGGATCGCTGAAAGCACGCGGCGAGAAAGCGGTGCCGGTCGAGCGGATCATGCGCGACATGCGCATCAACCGCATCTTCGAAGGGACGAGCGAGATCCAGCATCTCTTCATCGCCCGCGAAGCAGTCGATCCGCACATGAAGCGCGGCTACAAGATCCTCCAGCCGGAAACACCGACGGGCGAGAAGCTCTCCGCCGCGGCGAAAGCCGGCGCGTTTTACGCGGCCTGGTATCCGACGCAGTACGTCGGTTGGAGCCGCTTCCCGAAGCATCGGCGAGTTCGGCCGGCTCTCGACGCACATGGGCTACATCGAGCGCCAGTCGCGGCATCTGTCGCGCTCGATCTTCCACGCCATGATGCGCTTCCAGGCGAAGCTGGAGCGGAAGCAGATGGTGCTCTTCCGCATCGTCGACATCGGCACTGATCTCTTCGCGATGGCGGCGACGATCAGCTACGCGACGATGCTGGCCAAGAAGGGCGAGGCGAACGCGCTGGAGCTCGCGGATCTTTTCTGCCGCGAAGCGCGCACGCGCATCGACCAGAACTTCCGCACGCTCTTCGACAATCACGACGAGCTGGCCTACAAGGTCGTGATGAAGATGATGAAGGGCGAGTACGAGTGGCTGGAAGGTTCCCTCGTGCAGCCGGTGGTGCCGACCGCCGAGCAGGTGGAAGAGGCGATTCGAAAGTTGGCGTAAGGATCAGATCACGGTAGACAGGGAACGGGGGACGCTTGCTCAGGGAGCGGGCGTCCCCCGAGGTTCATGCGGTCCCGAACCAGCCGCTGCGATGCACTTCCTCGAGGCGCGCTTCGAGATAGCTCCATAGCGCGGGACAGCCCGCCTTGATGGGAGGTCCGACGCGCTGCACGACGCGCTCGTAGGTGATTCCGTTCTCCCGCCAGCTCTGTCCGTTGTTGGCCAGATTGAGCAGCACCGGCATCGCACGATCCGCCGCATGCGCAAAGATCGCTTCGGCGGTGGTGCCTTCCTCGAACTCTTTCCACAGTTCGAGAAACCAGGAGCCTCGCCCCTCGGGGAGCAAGCCAAAGATCCGCGTCACCGCCGCCAGTTCGGCGGCCTTCCGCTCCGGCCAGCCACCTTCGACGTAAAACATCGTATCGCCGGTCTCGATCTCACCAATGTCGTGGACGAGCAACATGGCGATGACACGATTCACATCGACCGGCGCCGCGGCGTATTGCGCCATCGATGCCGCGAGCAGTGCGATCTGCCAACTGTGCTCTGCTGAGTTCTCGTAGCGCTCGAGTCCAACCGGCCGAGTCTTGCGCGTAACGCCTTTGAGCCTGTCCAACTCGAGAATGAAATCGACGATCTGCTGCATGCGGCATAGCTTGCCACAAGGCGAGCCATGGCTTGAGAGGCCTTCTGAGGATCTCGTCCAAGTGCCTACCGACGTGTTCCTCCGTAGCCGGGTCTTCTGTGCTGATGCCGAACGACGAGGACCCGAATACCTGTTTCAAGGCTTCGGTAAATGATCGAGTACGGAAAAAACCGCAATGGAAAGACTCTGCGTCCCTTCGAAATCGGCGTACCGAACCCGGGATGGTCGGTCAGGAGCTTGATCACACGATCGAATTCATCAAGAAAGCGCTCTGCGATTCGTTGACTTGCTTCCTTGGTGTAAAAGTCCAAGGCATCATCGATGTCTTTTTCGGCTCCCGGGTGGACCGAATAGGTCACCGAGTAAACCTTGATCGAAGCCGGGCCATGACCTCGTGACCTGGAAGAGCGGTCACAGAACCGGACTCCAGTTCGGCCTCTCGACGGTCTGCCTCCTGTTCCCAGGCTTCGTCGACTTCGGGATCCGAATCAAAGCTTGCGATGAGGCGTTCGAGGAGATGCGAGCGGTCGGATGGCCCGAGCTTCAGCGCTTCGGCTTCCAAGGCTTCAAGGTCGGTCATTTTCGGTCTCCAAGAGTCGTTCTTGTCGATCAAGCTTAGCTCGCGCCTTCACGCGGCTCAATTCATCGTTTCGCCTGCCGCTAGATACACCGGCGTGATGTCGACGGGGATGTCCTTCATCTTGGCGATCACTGATTGCATCTCCGGCGTCGAGACGCCGTACTTGTCGAGCAGACGCTGGCTGCGTGCGAGGTCGCCGGTTGCTTCGATGGTGAGCAGCTCTGTCGCGAGCGTGCGGATGCCGTCGCGGTATTTGGCGAAATCGACGGTGTACGTGCCGTCGCCGCGTGGGGTGATCGCTCCCTTTTCGCGCAGCCAATTCCATTGAATGGCCGTGCCGCGGCCGTGGGCTTCGTCGATGCCGAAGCGCATGGAGCGGAACATGAGGCCCGTGTACGTCGCGAAGAGTTGGCGCTCGTCGACGTTCGTCAGCAGTTTGTGATCGTGGGCGTAGAGGATGTTCCAGATGCCGACGACGTCGGCCTTGCACTCTTCGATCGTCGAGTACGAATTCCTGAGAAGGATGCGAACGTCGACGCGCTTGCCGGCGTTGTTCGGGTCGGGGATCAGGCCGGGACCGAGGCCGTGAGAAAGCTCGTGGAAGAGCGTGTGGTTGAAGTAGGCGTCGAAGGAGATGAGATCGCGCAGTGACGGCTCGAGCACGCGCAACGCGATCGGCTTTCCGCTGCGCTCGAACTTTGCGTCCATCACGTTCTTGAGCAGCACCTTCTTCGAGCCTTTCTGCTCGCGCACGACTTCGTCGTTCGGCAGATTGAACGCCGAGGTCTGCACGCCGCGGCGCGCGTCGCCGGCGGTGAAAATCTCCTGCACCACGCGGATCGGCGACTCCGTGCCGCGGTTCGGATTCTTGTACTGCTCCGGCTCGGGAAGATTCTTCTCCATGTCCGGCAGGTGTTGCGCGTAGCTCGCGAGCTTGTCGCTTTCCGGCTTGTCGACGACCGTGACGAACGACTCGAACGAAGCTTTGTAATTGAACGCGTTGTCCTCGTAGACCTCGTACGGCCCGATGACGACTTCGATCGGACCATTGAGATCCATCCAGGCCATGTCGCTCTCGCGATATTCGTCCTTGCCGAACGCATCGGCGAGCTTCGTGAGGTAATTTTTCAGCGTCGCGTTCGTCGTGATCCCGGCCGCGGCGCGAAGGCTGGCTGCCGCGCCATCGAGTTGTTGCTTGTAGAACTGCGAGTAAGGAATCGTCTTCAGCTTGTCACCGTCGCGGCGCACGACGGTGAAGAGCCCTTCTAGCGCTTCCTTCTGATCGGGATGCGCGGCGACGTAGCGCTCCAGCTCTTCCTTCTTCATGTCCGCCGGATAGAACGCCGCGCCTTCCGGCTTTTTCCCGGCCTCGCCGAACGGCTCGATGAACGGCTCGTCCTGCGCAAGCCGATCCCAGCGACCCTTGTTCGCCAGGAAGTACTCGTAGCCGTCGCGATCGAGCGGCGAGTCCTTCGCCTGAGCCTCGAGACGCTGGCGGTATTCGGGATTCTGCTCCGAGACCTGCAGCCAGTAGATTTCGTCGATGAACTTCGAAGCCTCGACGAGCTTCTCGACGACGCGCTTTTCCTCATCGTTGAGCAGCGAGCGGTCGTAGTCGATCGGCGTGCGCGGGAGCTGCGCGAGGCGCTGCGACACATCCGGCTTCACCGCGAGATGTCCGGCCGCAGGCTGTGCGGTCGCTGTCGTCGAAGTTGCGGGAGCCGCCGTCTCCGGAGCCTTGCACGCGAAGAGAACGATCGAGAGAAGGAGAAGAGGAAGAAGCTTCTTCATGACGCCGGGATTCTATTCGAGTCGAGGGTCGTGCTATCGTCGGACGAAGTCTTCAGCGAGGTCAACCGCAGAGTGATCATCGAGTGCACGAATTGCCATTCGAAGTATCAGTACGACGAGGAGCGATTCGAGCGGAAGCCCTCGAAGAAGATCAAGTGCGCGCGCTGCCAGCAGATCTTCGAGATTCATAATCCCGCCTTCGCGCCGGTCGCAACGGCCGACCCCGCCGATTCGACCTACGCTTCGAAGCACGACTCGAAGGGAGTCCCGCGGCCCGCTCCGCATGACACCACCGAGCAGTCGCCGTTGCCGCCGTCGAAGACCGACCGCACTGTCGTCGACCTCACGCTTCCCGTGGGCAAACGACTCTCGCTGGCGATTCTCGACGGCCCTGACGCCGGGAGCGTCTATCGGATCGAAAAGCCGCGCGTGACGATCGGACGCTCGAACGCGGATCTCACGCTCAACGACAGCGAAGCGTCCCGCCACCACGCGGCGATCGAGGTCCGGGATTCCACGATCAAGCTCCTCGACCTCGGGTCGACGAACGGCACGCTCCTCGGTGGCGCGAAGGTGCTGGAGCCCACCGAGCTCTCGGACAAGGCCGAGTTCCAGGTGGGCGCGACGACGCTGATGCTCATCGTCACCGACGAACACTGAACATTCGTTGTCGGTTGAAGATTAGTTGTCGGTTGTCAGTTGTCGGTTGTCTGTGAGATACCCTCGTGCGTCAAGTCGCAGACAACCGACAACCGATAACTGACAACCAATGTACGAGCTTCGGATTCTGTTTCGACATCGCCAGCTCATCGCCGCGCTCACCGCGCGCGATCTGAAGGCGCGCTATCGCGGGTCGCTGCTGGGCTACTTCTGGTCGCTCGCCAATCCGCTGCTGCTCCTCGCGGTGTACACGCTCGTCTTCACGAAGTTCTTTCCGCAGCAGGTCGTGCAGCCGTATCCGCTGTTTCTCTTTTCGGGAATCCTGCCCTGGACGTTCTTCTCCGCGGCGACGTTGGAGTCGACGGGCTCGATTACGTCGAACGCGGGGCTGATCAAGAAGGTGATGTTTCCCGCGGAAGCGTTGCCGCTCGTGGTCGTGTTCTCGCATCTCGTGCACTTCGCGCTGGCCGTTCCGATTCTGCTCGCGGCGATTCTCACGTTCGCCGCGCTCGGAAAGTTCACGTTGACGGCGACGATCCTCGCCGCGCCGCTGCTGATGCTCGTGCAGACGATCTTCGTTGCCGGCATCGCTATGACCGTGTCGTCGGCGTCGGTGCTCTTCCGCGATCTGCGCGATATCGTCTCCAACCTGATGCAGCTCGGCTTCTTCGTCACGCCGATCCTCTATCTCATCGACAACATTCAGTCGCGCACGATCCGCGCGCTGCTGCGCTGCAATCCGATGACGTCGTTCGTGGTCGCCTATCAGGACATCTTCTTCTTCGGACGCCTGCCGGGTCTCGCCGACACGGTCCTCATGCTCTTCTACGCAACGGCGTCGCTCGTGATGGGCTTCTTCGTGTTCGATCGCCTGCGCGACACGCTGGCGGAGGCGATCTAGCGCGCCATGGCCGATTTCGCGATTTCGCTCGAGAACGTGGAGAAGAGCTACCGGCTCTGGGGGCGTCGCTCGCAGTTCGCAACGCTCAAGAGCGCGCTGCTCAAGCGCGATCTCAAGCCTGCACCGGAGGCCTCGATCGCCGCGATTCGCGACGTGTCGTTCGAAGTTGATCGCGGGGAAGCCTTCGGCATCATCGGCCGCAACGGCTCGGGCAAGTCGACGCTGCTCAAGCTCGTCTCGGGAATCCTGAAGCCGACCGGCGGAAAGCTCAGCGTCAATGGGCGGATCGCCGCGCTGATCGAGCTCGGTGCCGGATTCCATCCGGAGATCACCGGCCGCGAGAACATGTACATCAACGGCATCATGCTCGGGCTCTCGCGCCGCGAGGTCGATCAGCGCTTCGACAAGATCGCCGAGTTCTCCGGCATCGCCGAATTTCTCGATCAACCGGTGAAGACCTACTCCTCGGGCATGTACGTCCGTCTCGGTTTCGCGGTGGCCGTACACGTCGATCCCGACATTCTGCTCATCGACGAAGTGCTCTCCGTCGGCGACGAGGAGTTCTCCGCGCGTTGCGTGGCGAAGATCCAGGAGATGAAGTATCGCGGCGTGACCCTGCTCTTCGTCACGCACCAACTCGATCAGGTGCGCAACCTCTGCGACCGCGCTCTCTGGCTCGACCACGGCCGCGTGGAAGCGGTCGGCGATCCGATGCGCGTCGTCGATGCGTACCTGCAGGAAGTGAGCGGAGCTCCGCCCACCGAGCACGCTTCACCTTCGACGGAACCTGTGCCCGAGGAGCCGAAAGGGAAGGACGACGAAGAGCGCTGGGGCAGCGGCGAGATCGTGATCCGCCGCGTTTCACTCGCCGACGATCACGACCGCGAACTCGTCGCCCTCGGCGCGGGGACCGCGGTCCGCATCGATCTCGACGTCGAAGCGCGCGTCCCGCAGGAAGACTTCGTTTTCGGCATCGGCATTTACCACGCCGATGGCACGTGCGTGTACGGCACGAACACCGAGGTCGAAGGCTGGGTGCCGGAGAAGATCGAGGGAACGTCGCGCGTCCGCTTCATGGTTCCCTCGCTCGATCTAGTCGCCGGCACGTATCGCATCGACGCCGCGGTCCACACCCGCAACGGCCGCGCCTTCGACTACCGCCGCAACGTCCTCCGCTTCGTCGTCGGCTCCCGCATGCACGACATCGGCATCTACCGTCCGCCGCACGAGTGGAAGTTCGAAGGACCGATCACGTTCAAGTCCTTCGATCCCCTTCGCCGCAACGTCCCCGCTGAAATCGCGGAAGCGATCCGCGAAGCGGAAGGGGAACCGCCGGTGGTGCCGCCGACGAGGCGCAAGCGGTGAGTTTTTGGCGGCGCGACTTGCACGTTTGCGACGAAGGCGCATCCTCTCACCCAGCCCGGCGCCTGATGTTCTAAGTTCGCATGGTTGAGATTTCAGTGCTGCGAACCTGCCACGCGCAGGTGCCGGGCGTCCCTCTCCCCGCTCGACGCGGGGCGAGGGTGAATGCACCGGAGACATCGAAGACACAAACCGGAGACATCGAAGACGGTTTGGGACACGATAACAGGGGTCTGGTTCGGCCTCTGGTCTTCTTTCTGATTCTTCCTCTCTCGGTCGCTAGTGGCAGGGGCTGTGGGAGATGTGGGAAACGCCGGCGGCTTCTTGCCGGCGTTTTCCAAGTCCTGTGGGAAGGCGCGGCTTCATCGCGGCTTTCCATAGGACGGCAGCTTCCATAGTCCGCTTTTCGTGATCAGCTCACGGACGGTTCCGAGGGTTTCGGCGCCAAGCGCTCGGGGACTCGGTTTTGGACTCGACCGGTTTGCGTATCGAGGTAGCCAATGCGCACCGGTCCGAAGAAGATGGCCCAGAGTGCTTCATCGACCTCGAGCAGTCCCACGCGCGCTCCGATCAGCACGTCGCTGAGGAACAGCTGTCCTCCGCTCCATTTGATATGACCATTGGATCGCACCGAGCGGACGGTCATGTTCGAGTCGTAGTCCATCTTCCGCGGCCGCGAGGCGTAGGGACGGTACGACTGAACCACACTGGCCGGAGTCTTTTGTCCCAGGCTCTGATGGGGCCGCACTTCATTGAACTCTTTCTGAAACGCGTCAAAGCTTCTTTGCTGCTTGCGAAGGCTGGACTGCACATTCCTGCCAAGCCAGTCCTTGAGCGTTCGATGCATTCGTTCGTGGACTCCGTTCTGTTGCGGACGGCCCGGCTGAATGCGCGTGGGCAGGATGCCTAACTCGATCCACCACCGCGACAAGCGGGTCAATCCACCCAGAGCCTTGGAGCAACAGAAGGGTCCTCCGTTGTCGGTGATGATCTGTCGCGGAATCCCGTATTCTCGAAACACCCGTTCGAATCCGGCACGCGCACCCTGGGTATGCGTGGATGGCAAGGCGTCGATGGCAAACACGTAGCGGCTGAAGGGATCGGCAATCGTCAGCGGATAGCAGAGCGCTCCGTTCTTCATCAGGAACTGGCCCTTGAAATCCGCCGTCATCGAGTCCCCGGCGCCTCCGACTTTGAAGGGCGGATGCTCGATCTTTCCAGCCCTCGGATGTCGCATCGGTCGCTTCCGGACCAGGGCATGCCGTGCCAGTAGCTCCCCGGCCGTGCTCACCGCCATGATCCGCTTGCCATGCTTGCTCGCGAGCATCGGAGCCAGCTTTGCCGGTCCAAAGTCGGGATACTTCTTCTTCAACGCCAACAGCTCATCGACATACTTTTGTGGCGTTCGATTGGGACTCAACTCCGGCGCTCGCGACCGCTCTTCCAGCCCATCCCGCCCCTCGCTCCGATACCGAGCCACCCACTTGTAGGCGCAGGACCGATCGATTCCCTGCCGCTCCGCCGCATCACTCACGCTCATTCCACCGTTCACATCCCGGATCAATGTTTCCTTCACACTCATCGGACTCCTCCAGGGCATTCGCTACCTCCGAATGCATCTTCGTCGAGTCGTCTTCGATGTCTCCGGTTTGGTGTCTTCGATCTCTCCGGTCAGTACAGGGTCAACGAAGCGCGCGATATCCGCGGTGTGTTGCCCCTCTCCCCTCGCAGGTCCTCAGCGGGGAGAGGGGGAGCGAAGCGACGGGTGAGGGGGCGCGCCACGAGCGAGGCACGCGACTACTTCTGCAAACCCAGCTCTTTCATCTTCTCGACAGCTTCGCTGGGACCGAAGTCTTCCATCTCGAACAACTGCCGCAGCTCGATCTCGCCTTCGCCGCCCATGTGGACGTCGGGCTCGAACGGTACGCGTTTGGCCCACTCGATCGCTTCTTCTTTCGACTTCACCTGGATCACCCAGTAGCCGGCGATCAGTTCCTTCGCCTCGGCGAACGGTCCGTCGATGACATGGGGCTTGCCGCCCGAGAACTTCACGCGCGCGCCGTACGAGCTCGCCTTCAGACCTGTTGCGTCCAGCAGCACGCCTGCCTTGACCAGCTCTTCGTTGTAAGCGCCCATCGCCGCGAGCGTCTTCTCCTCCGGCATCACGCCGGCCTCGGTGTCCTTGTTGGCCTTGATCATCATCAGGAATCGCATCGGTTTCTCCTTCGTGCTTTCGTTTGCGTCAGCCGATTTTCCCCGGCTCTACTCTTCCGTCGAACGAGCGACGCCTCGATCGACACGGCCAGCAAACTTTTTTCGATTACATCGTTCCTTCGAGCACGGAGAGGATATTGCCAGCGGGGTCCCTGAACCAGGCGATCTTCGGTCCTTCATCGCCGCGATGGATTCCCTTCGCATCGGTCTGAATCTCGCCGCCATACTGCTCGAATTTCACGCCGCGGCGGCCGAGCTCGTCGACAGCGCTGTCGATGTTGTCGACCGGAAAGTTCAGCACGGTGAACGTGGCCGGCGCATGGTTGGGCTTGGGATAGAGCATCACATGCCCTCCACCTCCCAACCGCAGATCCAACATGCCATGGTCCTCTACGACCTGCAGGCCGAGGGTCTCCCCATAGAACTTCTTCGCCGCGGGGATGTCGTTGACTGAAAAGCCGCTGAAGGCGGCAGTGTCTTTAAACATGAGTCTGCTCCTTGTCTTTTCATCATCACTCACACGAAGCGTGTGCAAGAAGCCTGCGTCACAGCGAGTCGCTCCCGCACGGGAGCGCAGCCTTCCAGGCTGCCGGTCCGCCCGGCTTCCAGCCGGCCCCGGACACGTCGGCAAGGATGCCAGCAGTCCCTAATTCATTGATTTACGGGCAGATACCGCGATTGCGCCGTCGTCCCACCTGACTTACGAAACTCAATCCCCTTGCATTCGTATCAAGTGTTGTAGTTAACTACAACACCAGAACGCGACACTGAAACCTGGAACCACGAATGGACCGCGAATGGAACGACAGTCAACCGATCTACCGCCAGCTCCGCGACCGCGTGGTGGACATGATCCTCGATGGCGTGCTGAAGGAAGGGGATCCGCTCCCCTCGGTGCGCAATGTCGCGGCGGAGTATCGGGTGAATCCGATCACGGTTCTGAAGGGGTATCAGCAACTAGTCGACGAGCAATTGGTCGAGACGAAGCGAGGCCGAGGGATGTTCATCAATACCGGCGCGCGCGAACTGCTGCTGCAGGGCGAGCGGCAGAGGTTTCTCGCGGAGCAGTGGCCGCGGATTCACGCGACGATTCAACGCCTCGGTCTCACGCCCGAAGAATTGCTGAACGCCGCGAATCAGCAGCCAGCAACAACGCTCGCGACAACCGACAACCAACAACCGACAACCGGAGAGGAGCGCTAACAATGACCTGCATCGAAGCGCGCGGGCTCCGCAAGACCTTCGGATCGACCATCGCACTGGACGGCATCGATCTCCGCGTGGAAGAAGGACACGTCCTTGGGTTGATCGGTCCCAATGGCGCGGGCAAGAGCACGGCGCTGCACGCGATTCTCGGACTCACGCCGTACGAGGGCGAGCTGACGGTTCTCGGCCGCAATCCCTGGACCGAGCGCGATCTGTTGACGCGTGACGTTGCCTTCATCGCCGACGTCGCGTTGTTGCCGCGCTGGATCCGGGTCGCGCAGATTCTCGACTACGTCGCCGGCGTGCATCCGCGCTTCGATCGCGCCAAGGCGGAGCGCTTTCTGGCGAAGACCGACATCCGCCGCCGCAGCAGGGTCCGCGAACTCTCAAAGGGAATGGTCACGCAACTCCACCTCGCGCTGATCATGGCCATCGACGCGAAGTTGCTGGTGCTCGACGAGCCGACGCTTGGCCTGGACATCCTCGTGCGCAAGCAGTTCTACGACTCGCTGCTGAACGACTACTTCGATCGCAACCGCACCATCGTCGTGACGACACATCAGGTCGAAGAGATCCAGGACGTACTGACCGACGTCATGTTCATCCATCGCGGCCGCATCGTCTTCGATTGCAGCATGGAAGATTTCGAGGCGCGTTACATCGAGGTGATGGTGCATCCCGAGCACGTGGCCGCGGCGCGAGCGCTCGGACCCATCCACGAGCGGCAGGTGTTCGGTCGCAGCATTTTGCTCTTTCAACTTGATCGTGCGGACCACGGGGATCGCGAGAAGCTCGCGGCGATGGGCGACGTGCGCACGCCGAGCCTCGCCGACCTCTTCGTCGCCGTCATGGGCAATCCGGCGGGCCAGACAGAAGGAGCACTGACATGAACTCTTCAACGGACTTCGCATCGCAAACTGCCGCCGACGCGACGGCTGCGCCGCCGCGCGAGACCCGCGCGATGTACTGGTCGGTGCGACGCGAAGTGTGGGAAAACCGTTCGCTCTACATCGCGCCGCTCCTCGTCGCCGCGGTCGTGCTGTTCGGCGCGATGATCGGCACGATTGGTTTGCCGAAGAGAATGCGTGCGGCGGCGCTCGATCCGGCGAAGCTGCACGCTGTCGTCGTCCGACCGTTCAGCCTCGCGCCAGCGCCGATCATGCTCGCGACGTTTCTCATCGGGTTGTTTTATTCACTCGACGCGCTCTATGGGGAACGCCGCGATCGGAGCATCCTCTTCTGGAAGTCGCTCCCGGTCTCGGACCTCACGACCGTGCTCTCGAAAGCGAGCATTCCGCTGGTGGTGCTGCCGCTGATCGCCTTCGTGCTGAGCCTTGCCACAGTCGCCTTCATCATGTTCTTCAGCACTGCAGCACTCCTGGCGCGCGGTCTCAGCCCGGCCCCGCTCTGGACCGAGTATCGGTTCATTCAGGAGCCGCTGGTCATGATCTATGGACTGACCGTCCACGCGCTCTGGTTTGCGCCGATCTATGGCTGGCTCTTGCTGGTCTCGGCCTGGGCGCGACGCCTGCCGTTGTTGTGGGCGACGTTTCCACTGCTGGCGATTCCGCTCGGGGAAAAAGTCGTCTTCAACACGACCTACTTCACCAACATGCTCAAGTATCGAGTGGTCGGCGCGATGTCCGAAGGCTTCATCACCGCGCCGAGCCACCGCGGCCCATTAATCGAGGGACTCGCGCAGCTTTCTCCCGTGCGATTCCTGAGCGCGCCTGGCTTATGGGTCGGCCTGTTATGCGCCGCGGCATTCCTGGCCGCTGCGGTTCGACTGCGTCGCAACCGCGAACCGATCTGATTCAGTCGTAGACCAATCCCCTTTTTTCGCGTGAGGAGCACGACGATGAGCGAAGCTTTGTCCATTTTTCCCGCGCGTTCCGATCTGCGCTCGGTTGCAGATTCGGCGCTGAAACTCGCGGCGCAGTTCTGGTTTCTCGTGGCCGTCGGCGGCCAGTGGATTTTCGTGGCGTACGTGATCGCCTTCTACGGCGGCTCGGCCGTGCAGGGAAATCTCGCCGCCTGGAACGGCGTCGGATACCGGCCCGGTCACACGATGAGCAACTTCGCTATCGGCGCGCACTTGTTCCTGGCGGTCGTGATCATGGTCGGTGGACCGCTGCAACTCATCCCGCGGATGCGGCGCATCGCGCCCGCCTTTCATCGGTGGAACGGACGGCTCTACGCGGTCGCCGTCTGCGCGACCAGCGTTGCCGGTCTGTACATGATCTGGTCGCGCGGGATTCTCAGCCTCGCGCAGAGCCTCGGGATCAGCGTCGATGCGATCCTGATCATCGCCTTCGCCACGCTGGCCGTGCGACGCGCGATGGCGCGTGAGCTGGACGCGCACCGGCGCTGGACGCTGCGCCTCTTCATGGTCGTCAATGCCGGCTGGTTCTTCCGGATCGGTTTGATGGAGTGGATCTTTCTCAATCGAGGGCCGGTTGGTTTCGATCCCAAGACCTTTACGGGACCCTTTCTGAGTTTCCTCTCCTTCGCCGATTACCTGCTTCCGCTGGCGATTCTCGAGCTCTACCTGCAGGTGAAGGATCGCGCCGGCGTGGGAGGCCGCATCGCCGCGGCAGTGTCGCTTCTGGTGCTGACCGTGGCCATGGGCATCGGCATCTTCGCCGCCACGATGGTCATGTGGCTCCCGCGCCTCAAGCCCGCTCACGAAGTCCGCAAATCCGTTTCCCAAGCGCTTCCGCAAGCCGCGCACGCGGTCCTGCAACAGGAGTCATGACCATGCACTACTCACCTGGACTCATCGTGCACTTCAGCGCCGGGATCCTCGCCGTGGCCGCGGGGCTGATCGCGCTGCTCGTTCGCAAAGGCTCGAGCCTTCATCGATCGTCGGGAAAGATCTTTTCGGTGGCCATGCTGTTGATGGCTTCGAGCGGCGCGATCCTGGCTTTGATGAAGGGACAGCGTTTCAACGTGCTCGCCGGCGTGCTCACGTTCTATCTGGTCGCGACCGCCTGGCTGACGGTGGTGCGCCGCGAGAAGACGACCGGCCGCGCCGAATTCACCTTCATGCTCATCGCCATGACCACGGGCGCTGCCAGCATGGTCCTGGCGTACCGCGCGATGGGACTCAAAGGCGGCGGCGCGGTGGCCTTCGTGATCTTCGCGACGATCGCGTTCCTCTCCGCCGCCGGCGACGTGCGCATGCTCCTGCGCGGCGGCGTCTTCGGCGCGCAGCGTCTCGTCCGTCACATCTGGCGCATGGGCTTCTCCCTGTTCGTCGCCACCGGTTCTTTCTTCCTCGGCACGGCCAGCGATCCCGTCATGCGCCGCTCCGGCCTGCGCGCCACGCTCTTCACCCACGAAATCCGCGCCACGCATCTCCCCGAAATTCCGGTCTGGATCGTGGTCGTGCTCACGATCTTCTGGCTCTTCCGCGTCCGCTTCGCGAGCGCATACAAGAAATTGAGCGTCGCGCGTCATTGAAGATTGGAGGGTTCACGCGGAGACGCGGAGAACACGGAGAGGACGACACTGAAAACCTTTTCCGCGTCCTCCGCGTCTCCGCGTGAAACCCTGCGCTCCGTATAATCGCCGCATTCAAAGGAGCCTGATTCCATGAAACGTTCGATGCTCGTAATGGGAGTGACGCTCGCGCTTGCGGTCTCGATGCGCGGCGATGTGACGGTCAAACAGACCACCGGCGGCAAAGGGATGGGCGTCGCCACGTCGGGATCGACGACGACATACATCAAGGGCATGAAGATGCGCTCCGAGGCCGATGTGCGCGGGACCGTGATGACCACGATCTTCGACGTCGAGAACCAGAAGATGTACATCCTCGACGTCAGGAAGAAAACCGCCGACGTCTGGGACATGCAGGCGTTTTCGCAGGAGATGGGAAAGAACGTCCAGACCGGCGACATCAACGCCTCGGTCAAAGCCAACGGCAAGAAGAAAGACATCGCTGGCAAGAGCGCCAGCGGCTACGACCTCGAGGTCTCGGTGCCAGCCATGATGGGCGGCGAAAAGGGCATGGAGATGACCGTCACGCTCCGCGGTCCGATGTGGATCGTCAAAGGCGCTCCCGGCACGCAGGAGTACCTCAACTTCTACAAAGCCGCCGTCGAAAAAGGCTGGATCTTCAGCGATCCCCGCGCCGCGAAAGGCTCTCCCGGCCAGGCCAAAGCCATCGCCGAAATGCACCGCCAACTCGCCGCCACCGGCGGCGTGCCCTACGAGACCGAGATGAACGTCTCCATCACCGGCGAAGGCCCGATGGCCGCGGTCATGGCCCGCATGGGCGGCATGACGATGACGACGACCGTGCAGTCGATCGACACGAGCGCGCTCGACGACGCGCTGTTCGCGCCACCGGCGGGATACAAGCTGGTGCAGAAGAAGTAGCTCGCGAATCGCGCCGCATCTTCGATAGGTAGGGATCGCCGTCCCTCGCGGTACTCCTTGAACGTGAGACGAAGCCACGATGCGAGGCGCTACAACCGCGTCTACGCAGAAGGAGGTTGACGATGGTCCTCTTGTTGAGTGTCGCGTTCGCGGCGACGCTGTCCACCACCTCGCCGGAGTGGCAGGCAGTCCACGAAGTCGCCAGCACCGCACAGGCGCGCGACAAGCAGATCGAACGTCAGCTCCGCACGATCGAGAAAGAGGAGCGCAAGCGATCGATTCACCGAAACAAGATCTACCGCCGGCACCGCGCCGAGGCGGATTCCATCGGTCGCGAGCTCGACGCGCTCGCACAACTCCGCTACTACCTGTCGAAGGAGAGGGAGACGATTCGCCGCATCGCTGCGATCGATGAAGCCGGCAAGATGGAGCGGATGTACACCGAGGCCGCCCTGCGCATCGACGAGCTCGACTTCGCGGCGAAGCATCTCTCGACCAAAGAGTCCGAAGCGAAGCAGCGCTATGCGGCGGCATCGCAGGACAACGGCGTGGATCGGGGTCTCTTGGCCAGCACGGCTCGCGAGGTTGCGGCCTGGCAGGACACGCGCGCGGCATTCGAGCGGGAGCGAGCCATGTACGAACAGCTGCTCGTTGCGATGGGCACCGGCACGCTGGATGAGGTTCGAACCCGATCCGCGAACGCGCAGGAGCGGATCAACGAGCGCACGTATCGCCGATACGCGAGCGGTGGGGGCTCTGGAGGCGATTCCTTCGGAGCACTCGTCATCGCCATTGGCCTCGTCGCCGCCGTCGCCGCGGTGCTGTCCGATCCCGCCTCGACTACCGAAGAGAAAGCGGAAGCGAAGCGCAAGCTGGAAAGCGCGCGCGCCGACGCTCGCTCGCGCTGCATCGCTGGTGGAGGGCACTTTTTTGAAGGCGGCGGAGAGAACATCGGCTATTGCGCGCCGTAGTGCATGCGCGCGTATCGCGCAGTGCCGAGCTGCGCGCAGGTGATCCGTGAGGGTTCAGGAGAGGAAGACCTGATCGCGTTCGCACGACGGGACTGGAAGAGTCTGGCAGCGATGAAGGATCGTTTCTGGATGGAACAGAAACAGCGGATGACCGCGAGCGAGGTACTGCACCTCGGCGATACCACGAGGCTTCTCGATCGTATCGAAGGTTGTTTTTCCATCACGAGCTAGATCAATGCACCTCAGGAGGAAAGCACGATAGCGCGTCCTCAATCAGGCTGTGTCGCATTTGAGCATTGACCCTCGTCAGGATCTGCCGGAGTTCCTCGGACGACACTTCGTCGAAAAGTCTCTGAATGTCCTGGCCGATGCGATCATAATTTTGGAGATCGGGACGATCGCGCAGATCCGCCATCGCCTTGGCGACTAGAGGACGCCACTCGTCCATTGCGAGAACTGTTTGGATCTTGTTAAGTAAGCTAGCGGGCTTGGCGGCCCGCGCAGAGAACCGACGTGCGAGCGAGATCCTCTCGACGCTACGAGTCAAGTCTTTGAGCCATTCGCCAAGGGCAGCGGTACCATGGTCGCTGGCATCTTGCACGTATATTGGGTTCACCCGTCGCGTCCTCAGATTCTCGTCGAAAACAGGGTCGAAGTTCGGTGCCGATGGTACGAGGCCAAACACGCTTGTGTAACCGAGTGTTCTAAGCTCTTCGCCATCGCGCAGGACGGCGTCGACGTTCAAATCGCGGAAACCGAATCCAATAAACAGTACGGAATAGAGACCAAGGACATTGGCGAGAAACTGTCGCGCCGGTGCAGCAGTAGGAGCGACTATCTGGTCATAGCCCTTCCGCGTCAGCACGATAGTTTCCGGCTCGTTGACGTGTCCGTGCATGTGCAAGAGGAATCGACGATGAAAATGATCGCGTACGCTTACATTGCGGAAGGTCACCGGTGGATCGAATTGGTTGTTCCGATCGGCGGAAGTCAGCAACAGGTCGTAATTCGTGGTAACGATGCCGGAGAACGGTGCGCGTACGATCAACTCATGGAGCCCTCCAGGTCGGTCAAACCGTCGTAGTTCCTTAGCCACGCGTTGCTGGACCTCGTCTTCCGACCGTGATCGGCTCAGGAACTGAGCGGCTTCCAGAAACTGCCCAGACGCGAGATACGGCGCCACCGCGCCCGCGAGTGAAAGGTCGACGGCGACGCGACGGATCAACTCCGACCACGACGGCAGGCCCGCATCGCAAGACGGTCCTGACCCAATAAACGCGACAACGCCACGACCGCCCGCGCCCTTAAAGGCGTGGATCAGATCATCTGGGATCAGCATCACGGCGCAGTGATCTCGATAATTGGAAGATCGAAGTGTTCATCGCTGATCGTAGGTTCTTCGAAGACGCGGATACGAACGTGATAGCTGCTGGTATCGACGACACTGGGTCCGCGCGTCGTGAACCCAAGCCACTCCGCGAGCGAACTCATTGCCGATTGCTCGGCCACACTGTCGTGAGACACGACAACGGACAGAGCCATTCCCTTGCGCCGACTCCAGAAGAGAGCGAGGACCGACTCGCCGGCCACGAACATATGTCGCCGGTCGACGTGTTGCGCGATGGGGGCGACGGTGCGTAACAACGAATCGAGAACCGGATAGCCGTTAATCGCTCCGGTCTTAAGAAGGCTGAAGACCTGATGCTCGACGATTTGATCGGGGAGAAGTTTTCGCCGGGCGACGATGAGGCTCTGTGCTCGATAGCTCGCAGCCTCTGTGATCGCTTCGGCCGCCTTTTCGGCAAGCTCGGTTGGATTCAAGGTCGCCTTGAAGAAGATCCATGCCGCGCCGAGCCGGTATGCAGCATCGACGGTCTCGGGCGCCAGGATCGTTGCAGACACGATGAAGTAGCGCGTTCCCTCCGGCTTTGTTGCCAGATATTCCTGTATCGGGCGAGTGTCCCGGTTAAGAGTATCGCCCTCATCCATCGATAAGTCGAGCAGGACGAGGTCGTAGTAGAACCGTCGTAATCGGGCGGCCGCTTCTGCCGCGTTAGTTACGAAATCTTGCACGGCGATCGCACTCGGAATCAGGTTGACAAAGTTCTGCCGCCACTCTAATTGGTCCTCGATCGTGAGGATCCGCCCTTCCGTATTCATTGTGCCTCCGGTTCTCACGCATCGATCGTTGGAAACTGAATCTCGAACCAGGAGCCTTGACCCTCAACCGAGTGAAAGCTGAGCTCTCCGCCGACCTGATATGCATAATGCTGACAGAATGCGAGTCCAATGCCGTGCGACACACCTCGCTTCTTTCTAGACGTGAATCCGAACTCGAAGATGCGAGGCCAGTCTCGTTCCGGAATTCCTACGCCGTTGTCTGTGACCCTCAGCCGCGCTTGTAACGCGTCATCGAGGCGAACGCTGACGACGATCCGGCCCCGCTGCAATCCCGGCGGCCGTTCTTCGACTGCGCGAACGGCATTGTCAAGTAAATTCTCGATCACTTCCCCCACTTTGTCGGTCAGACGGCAGATCGCTTTGCTGTACACGGGAGCCTTACCTGGCCGTGCGACAATTCGTAGCTGGTTGTCAAAGACGAAATCGATCTGCGAGCGTTCGTACCTGATTTGGTATTTTCGGACGAGATCTTCGCTGGTCGTTACAAGATCCAGGTTGTGGAACTTGAATTCTTCGCCACGAGGATTGAAGTGATCGTTGAATTCAATCAGCGTTCTCGCGGCATTGGTGAGGCTGTCAACCATTCCGCCGGCGAAACTGTCGACGTCAACCTCATACTTGGGAACGGGCGGCAGGTTCGTTCCGGAGAGATGTTTACGGAGTGCGATCAGGCGTAGTCGCGTGTCGCCGATCGCGCTACCGAAACGATGCAAAAACGAATGGGCGATCGAGCCGAGCTGGGTCATCGCCAGATCAGCAGTCTTGATTTGCTCGCCGCGAATGCGCTTCTGACGGGCTAGTGCTGTCCAGACTGCGCTCGCAAGAAAGTTGCCCACGGCGCCGAAGAAATTCTTATCAAACGATGAAAAGGCGCCGATCTCGGGACTCTCGATATTGAGAGCTCCGATCGTCTGTCGGGATTGATCCAGAAGCGGAACTATCAGTTCGCTCCGCATCGGCGAGCCTTCCGCGTCGAGCAGTCCGAGGTAGAAATCCCGATAGGAGGAACTCGCAATGTCGTTGACCAACAGAATCTGGTCGCCTTTTTCGCTAAGAAGATAACGGCCGCAGACAGACGACTCAGGCCCGGGCCTCAAGCCGATATCGTCGGAACGGCTGCTGGCCACAATAACAAGCTTATCGCCCTCCCGAATGAGAATCTGGCCGTGCGTGAAGTCCGATTTCGCAAGAAGCGCTGACAGGATTGCGCTGCAGCTCTCCTGGAGACTGAGAGCCCCTGAGGCTACGGAATTGCTGATCTCGTAGAGCGTCTGCACACCGCTCGCAATGCGTGCGTGCTCGATCGCGATCGCCGCTTGGCCGGCGAGCAGGTGCGCAAATGCGAGGGCTCTCTCCGAAAAAAGTCCGGTGACTTCTCGTTCTAGGTCGACAACTCCGAGCACTCGGCCCTCGTTGAGAGGCTGGATTAGCACAGCAAGTTCGCTCCTTGTTGTGTCGTGATAGCGAACATACGAGTTTGCGGGAACCTCTGAAAGATCCGGGAAGTGCTGGTCCTGTCTTTCCAGGACCGCTTTGCCGCACAACGAGTTGTTGATCGGGAGTTCCTGACCAACACGATTGGGCTCCGAGCTGGCGGCGACAAAAAGATGCCCTCCGCGGTAGAGAACAATCTGCCCGTGGTGAGCTTCTGCGTGCGCAAGGCACTTTTCGACAATCAGCTCCAGCACTTGCTGAGGGGAGAAAGTGGAGCGGAGAATCGCGGCGTCGAGTTCGCGGACTAGTTCGTACTGCTGCGCGTACCGCCGTACGTCCGCAAACATGCTCTGCAAGTGCTCCATGACTTGCAGATGCATTTCTTCGATTTTGCTGAGAGTCGGCATGGAATGACACCTGTTGCAAGGTGAGCGCGCATTATACTGTATAGAAGATGAAATACGTCGCGGCGGATCTACGTCAGTTCGTGTCGCCGGTCGGCGGTACCGAATCTGACCTTCTCGACGGGGCCAGGTCTTGACGGAAGGCTCCGCAATTCATTTTGCGTCTTCGCGAGTTAACTAAACTAGGAGAGTTGGTACTTTGATTTGCACAGGGTACGATTTCGGAAACAAGGTCGAAGCGAATCCTTCTTGCGGTCTGGTCAAGGAACATGCACATGCCTGATGCCCTAGTCGTCGCCGTGCTCCGCCGTCTTCATGAAAAAGTGTGTCTTCTCGTCGAGTTTGAGGACTTGGTTCCGGCTGCCCAGAGGCAAGCGCGAAATTGGATGCCAACCTTCGTTGAGCATCCGCTAACAACTCTGATGGGATGGGGTCTTATCGATGCGCATCTGGGATTTGTGCCCCTGACTGCAGACGAGGTACTGCACGTCTCCTTCGACGATAGGGTGTGGGAGGTCGAATTCAGGATGTCCTCTAGAGCGGTGGCAATTGAGCATGCACTCGGACGGAACCTTTGGTCGATCACGCCGCGGAATCCACCAGCTCGATGAAGGTTCGCGCAGCTCGATAAAAGTTCCCGGTCCGGTGCGACAAACCACAAAGCCTTCCGCAGGGGTTTCGTCGCGAGAATCGTTTGGTGGAGGCGGCGGGAATTGAACCCGCGTCCGAAAACAGTGGCAGCCTGGCTACTACATGCTTGTCTCTCCGATTGATCTCATCGTGGAATTGTCCGGAGAGCGGGAACCATTCCGCGACCAGCCCCTTGATCTCGTGGCGCGCGCTTAGGCGTTGCGCGCGTCACCAGCTCACATCATGACGCTCGACCCCACCATCGTGAGCGGATGGTGGGCGAGCGCTCACAGGTTTTTAGGCTGCGAGAGCGAAATCGTTATTCGCGTTTGTGTTTTTCGGTCGGTTTTACGAGCGAACCGAGCTCGGCATGCAACCACGGCCCCGACGTGCTCCCGTCGAAACCGGTGCGCCCCCAACAGTTTGTCAACGATCAGCGATCTTGGTGCTGCGATCAGTCACTCGAAACGGGCGCAGGGGTGCGAGAATTTCGAGCGATGAATCCATTCGAAGAGATCGTACGCCGCGCGTTCGCCGAGGATCTGCCGGACATCACGTCGGAGGCGATCTTCGGGAAGGAGGAGCGCGGGGTGGCGCGCTTTCTCGTGAAAGCCGAGGGCGTGATCGCCGGGCTGTCGATCATCGAGACGGTGTTTCGGATGCTCGATCCCTCCGCGGAAGTTGTGCTGAGGAGCGAGGAGGGCGCGCGGGTGCGCGAAGGCGACATCGTGGCGGAGGCGCGCGCGTCGGTGATCGCGCTGCTCTCCGGTGAGCGCACGGCGCTTAATCTCCTCCAGCGAGCGTCGGGGATCGCGACGATGACACGCCGTTACGTCGATGCCGTCGCCGGGACGCGCGCGCGGATTCACGACACGCGCAAGACCGCGCCGGGTTTGCGCATGCTCGACAAGCTAGCCGTGCGCGCCGGCGGCGGGCGGAACCATCGCATCGGGCTCTTCGACATGTTCCTGGTGAAGAACAATCACATCGACCGCGCCGGCTCGATCACGAATGCGGTGGCGCACATTCGCGCGAAGGAGATGCCGCAGCCGCTGATGATCGAGGTGCGCGACATGAGGGAGCTCGAGGAAGCGCTCGCGCTGGCGCCCGATTTCATCCTGCTCGACAACATGAGTCCCGCCGAGTTGCGCGAGGCGGTGCAACGCACGGCGGGCCGCGTTCCGCTTGAGGCGTCGGGCGGGATCACGCTGGAGACCGTGCGCGAAGTGGCGGAGACGGGAGTCGATCGGATCTCGGTCGGTGCGCTCACGCATTCGGTAACGGCGCTGGATATCTCGATGAGGATCACTTTGAGTTAACTGGTTGCTGGTTGCTGGTTGTCTGGGGTGCGGCTTCGACAGATGTGTGTTCGATGGGTTGCACCCCGCAGGAGGCAAGTGTTGCGCGCCGCCCCGCCCGCCCAGTTCCCTCGCTCGACGCTCGGGATGACACGCGGCTTCGCCGCACACCACAGATAACCAGCAACCAGCAACGAGCAACTCATGGATGGCGCGCGCGTTGCTGTCAGGGCTGAGCGGTGAGCACTTCATTCATCATTGCCATCGTCGATGACGATGCGGCGATACGCCGTCTCGTGCGTCTTTTTCTGCGCCGCGCCGGATTCGACACGCTCGAGTTGACGACGGGCGAGGAGGCACGCGCGGCGTTGACGACGCAGCCGTGGGATCTGGCGATTCTCGACCGGCGGCTTCCGGACATGGATGGCGTGGTGCTGGCGCACGAGCTGAAGTCGAAGGCGGACTTCCGGACGCGCTACATCATCATGCTCACCGGCGAGGACGAGCAGAAGGACAAGATCGAAGGGCTCGAGCTCGGGGCCGACGACTACATCACCAAGCCGTTCCAGTACCCGGAGCTCTTAGCGCGCATCCGCGCGGGCAAGCGGATCGTCGATCTGCAGAAAGAGCTGCTGGAGTCGAACAAGCGACTCGAGCTGCTGTCGGTGACGGACGGGCTCACGCGGCTGCACAATCACCGCTTCTTCCAGGACGAGCTGGCGCGGGCGTTCGAGGAATCGCAGCGCTATCAGCGGCCGCTCTCGCTGGCGATGATCGACATCGATTTCTTCAAGAAGGTCAACGACACGTACGGTCACGCGGTCGGTGACGACGTGCTGAAGTGCGCGGCGGCGTTGTTCCGCGACTCGGTGCGCAGCACGGATCTCGTCGCGCGTTACGGTGGCGAGGAGTTCGCGGTGATGATGCCGGAGACGGAGCTGAACGACGGCTGCACGTTCGCGGAAAAGATCCGCAATCTCATGGAGTCGACGCCGCTCGAGACGCAGGCGGGCTCGATCCAGGTCACGGTGAGCATCGGCGTCGCGAGCGTGCCGCACACACGCACGCACACGGCGAAGGAGCTGATCGTCGCCGCGGACCGCTCGCTCTATCGCGCGAAGAAGAACGGCCGCAATCGAGTCGAAGCGGAGCGGCGGCGCGAAGGCTTGCAGCGCACGACCAGGGCCGGCACGGCCGGCGGCGCTTGAGGCCACAAGGCTGGACTCACGCGCGGGTGATCCGAGGCGTCGTTCCGGATTCGTCTCGCTTGGCGCTTCTGTGTAGTGCCGGCAGAACGAGGCACACGCATCTTGGTGCTGCGCCTGGCGCGCGAACCGACGACCGAGGGCGGTCGTCGCTACACAGAAGCGCCGAAGCCTGCGGCTTCTTCTTTGGATTCGCTCATTAATTAGCCAGCTCTTTTGAGCCTTTCTCGATCTCGGCGCGGAGGTTGAGCACATGTTGCTGGATCTTTGCTTCGAGAACGACGTTGCCGCTTTGGAGAACGGCGAGGGATTCCACCGCTTTCTCCACTTCCTCGGCGTCGGTGGAGATGCGCTGGTAGCCGTAGCTGCCGCCCGATCCCTTGAGTTGATGCGCGAGGTAAGCGAGGCGGTCGAGAGACGCGGAGTCGGGCACCGTTTCGAGTGCCGTCTGCATCTCGGCGACTTTTTCGCCGGCTTCGTCGAGAAACTCCCGTTTCAGCTCATCGAGCTCTAAGTCCACCATGGTCCCGAACGCGACGATGCACGCGGTATGCCGCAGGCCGCATGGTTCTCGCCGCTGACTAAGCAATAGACTAGGAGTTGGAGATGGCTGCCGAGACCCTCATCGTGCCGCGGGCGCGGTTCGACATGGAAGAGCCGTGGGCGACGCCGCCGGGCTGTACGCCGGTTCGTCTTCGCGTCGCCACGGATGGTTCGACTCCCCGGCTGCCGACGAGTATTGCCGTCTGGTTCGACGACGAGTACCTGACCGTTCTCTTCTCCTCGGCCGACGATCACGTGCAGGCGACGCTCGACGAACACGACGCGCCGCTCTATCAGGAAGACGTCGTGGAGCTCTTCCTCGCGCCGCGGAGTCCGGAGCGTTACTTCGAATTCGAGATCAGTCCCCGCGGAACGATGTTCGACGCCGCGATCGAATCGCCGGATGGCGTGCGCGCAACGATGCGCGTCGATCGCGACTGGAACTGCGAAGGTCTCATGGCCGCCGTCCGCAAGGTAATCGAGACCGACGGCTCGGCCACGATCGACACCGTCGTCCGCGTCCCCTTCGCCTCCCTCGGCTGTGCCACGCCGATCGTGGGCGAGAGCTGGCGCGCGAACTTCTTTCGCATCGACCGTCACCCGGCTCACGGCGACGAATACAGCGCCTGGCAGCCGACGCATCGCAGTCCCGCGGACTTTCACGTCACCGCGGCGTTTGGAACACTGCGCTTTGCAGATTGAATGTTCCTGGCGTCACGTTGTCGGTTCTCGGTTGTCCGTTGTCTGCGAGCACTTGATCTTTCGCGATCACTCCCGGACAACCGACAACCGACAACTTTGCACTGTATTTGCACCAGCGCCGCTCGCATGCGCCGGATCTCTCTTCTCGCTCTCCCTCTTCTTCTGATCGTCTCGATTGCGCGCGCGGAAACGCCCGTGGGCCAATGGGGCTCGCGGGGCATCAGTAAGCATTTCGCCGTCGAAGGAAACCTTCTTTACGCGGCGGACGGACGCGGCGTCACCGTGTACGACGTCTCCGATCCCGCGGCGATCCACAGCGTCGAGGTCGAGATTGCGAGCGAGGAGACCTTCGACCTGGCGTTGGCCGCGAACGAGCTCGTGACGGCGACGCATCGCGGCGTCGATCGATACGCCCGAGGGGCGGACGGCTCGCTCACGCGCATCGGATCGTGGGAAGAAGAGGGCGGAACCTCGCTCATCGCGGCGACCGCGACGTGGGTTGCCGCGGCGCAGGCGAATGAAGCGTTCCTTCTCGAGCGCGATGCGACGGGACTCATGTTGCGCAACCAGGTGCCGTTCGCCCACTCCATCCGCGCGCTGAAATTCATCGGCCGCTACCTCTACGTCGCCGTCGAGGACGAAGGGATCTACGTCCTCGATCCGCCCTCGGCGACCGCGGTGACGACGATCGCGCGCAGTGCGCATGCACTCGCACTCTCCGGCGACACGTTGTGGGGAGCGTCGCCCACCGGCGGCCTGACCGCCATCGACGTCACGGACCCTGCCGCACCGCAGGTGCTCAGCGCGACGGGAGTCGGAACGATCGCGCTCGATGGCGTTGCCGCCGCGGGCACGCGCGTCTACGCCTTCGGTGCGCCGGACAAACTCTATTTCTTCAACGCCACGGACGTGCAGGCGCCGCAGCTCGTGGCCACGCAGACGGAATGGGTGAATGTCCTCGCGGCGAGCGGCTCGAGACTCTTCTTCTCCGGACCGCGCCTCGATCGCGACAAGTTCACCTACGAGACCGGCAAGCCGCTGCGCGTGATCGATGCAGCGAAGATCGCCGAGCCGGTTTTCGCCGGCGAAGTGCAGGACTACGCAGGCCCGGTGAGCGGCGTCTGGACGGACGGCTCGATCGCCTGCGTCATCGACCCGCCGTTCTTCCGCGTGATCGACGTCTCGAAGACCACCGAGCCGCACGAGATCGGCTCTCTCGCACTTCCTTTCGACAAGCCGCAGACGCGCGTGCGCGTGAAGAACGGAATCGCCATCGTGTACGGACACGACTTCGTCCATCTCATCGACGTCAGCGATCCGATCCGGCCGCGCTTCATGACGACGTTCGATCCTCGCGGACATTCGCCGGACGACGCGGCGATTCTGTCCGATGGGACGTTCGTCGAGTTGAACGATCACAGCGGCATTCACGTCGTTGACTACACGAACTTCGACCCGCCGGTGCAGATCGGCGGGCGCATCTCGCACTTTCACTCCGTTGCTGCAGGGGATGATGCGATCTACGCGCTGGCGCGCGGCTGGTTGCTGGCGATGTCGGTGACGAATCGCTCTAAGGCACAGGACCAGACGATCATCGACATGCCCGGCGTGCAGGTGGAGACCGCGCCGCCGAACGCGGATCGTCCGGCGCACCTCGTCGTCACGCAAGGCACGGGCGTGCGGGTGTTCGATCTGGCGAATCGCTTCGTGCCGAAGCAGACGGCGTTTCTCTCCGCGGTCCCGGGACAGATCGCCACGACCGCGGACTCCGCGCTCGTCGACCTCGACGGCACGCTCAACCGCCTCGACGTCTTCAACCCCACGGCGCTGATCGCGACCGACATGCACACGATCTCCGCGATGCAGATCTCGATCGCTGGAGCGAAAGTCGTCGTTGCCGACCGCTACAGTCTCCGCGTCTTCGGCCCCGACACAGCGCCACCGCCGACGCTGACGAGCCCGCGCCGGAGGGCGGTGGGGCACTAGCCGGCAGCGCGCGAATTGTTTTCCCCTCGCCCCGCGTCAACGGGGAGAAGGGGGGCTGGAGTTTGGCCGTTGTGAGGAGGGCGGGCTTATAGCCCGCCGGTTCTGGGTGGGAGGGTGGCGGATGGTCTTCCCGCCCCCGCCCAGAGTCGGCGGGCTATAAGCCCGCCCTCCTTATTGCGGTGGCTTTGCCACTGCACAGCCCCTCTCCCCACCGCGATGTAGCTGCGGCGGGGAGATTCCGGCATAGCCCCTTTCCGCGCCGCTAACGCCTTGCGGCACAGGGAATTCATGCGAGTTTTTCTGATTTGTAAACGGCGTTCCGTCCGAACGGCGCTAGAGTGAGCGCGGCCCAGGGAACCCCTTTCGTCAGATGGATCATCGGATTTCCAGACTCATTCTCGTGGCATTGGTCGCCGCGATCAGCATTCGTGCCGACGAGCCGAGGTGCGGTGCGTCCGCGCGAGAGTGCGACCAGCAGATTCGGAAGTTTCTGGCTGGACGCCGCTACCTCGGCGCCACGATCGAGGAGCACAACCCCGGACTCTTTATCAAGTCCGTTGCTGTCGACGGTCCGGCGGCGCGGTCGGGATTGAAGCCGGGCGACCGGCTCATTGCCGTCAACGGCAGATCGGTGACCCAGGCGTCCACCCGCGAGCTGAAGCAGCTCCTCGCCGACGCTCGCGAAACGGGCCGCCTCTTCCTCATCGTCTCGCGTCACGGCTCGTATTCGCGCATCGAAGCCCGGTTGGAACCGTATTCGAAAGAGCAACTCGACAAGATCGTTGCTGCTCACCTGGCGCAGAGCCATTCCTCGGCGTCCGGCGCACAGCACTGAAAAGCAGTTCGCGGATTGCAGATCGCAGATCGCAGGAACGAAAGGCGCTGTGATCCGCGATCTGCAAACTGCGATCTGATTTCCAATGTTCGAATCGTTTCTCGCGCAGTTGAGATCGTTCTCCCGCCGCGGAGGAAGGGGGGATCGCGTCTCGATCCTGCTGCCGTTTCTGATCATCTCGATCGGGCTCGGCGTGCTGGCGTGGCGTTCCTACACGCTCAGCGTGAAGATGGAGAACGGCGCGACGACGCTGGCGCAGCAGTACGCCGGCTACGCCGCGGAGATCACGGCGCGTCGCGTCGATGCCGCGGTGCGGGTCGAGCTCGGTGAAGTGTCGGATGAATGGCAGTTGACGGAGCGCCGCTTCGGAGCGCCGACGTTCGCCGCGCTCAGCGATTGGATCGCGCGGCATCCGTGGGTCGATTCGGCGATTTACGTTCCCGATGACGATCCGGCGAGCTCGGTCTACGCGTACGCGGCCGAGGCGCCGAGCGCGGCGCGGACGCCCCTGCCGCTGCGCGAGTTCTACACATCCTCGGGGATGGTGCGCTTCACGTACGACCCGGTGCGGCTCATCGAGACCGTGCATGCGTCGGTGCGGCAGCCGCCGCTGGTGCGCAATCGCGGCGGGCTGGCCATTCAGCAGCAGGCCGACGTCACCGTGGTGCCGGGACAGCGTGAGGGATTGCAGAAACTGGCCGACGGCTTCGCCTTCGTCTCTCCGCTCTCGCCTCCGCTGGCTTCATTCGGCGTGCGCGCGGTCGTGCGGACGGCGTACGTTGGCGGCAGCGGCTGGCAGAACCACCGGCTCATGAGCCTCTGGGTGAGCCTGCTCGCGCTCGCGCTCACCGGCGTCGGCGCGGCGCTGGCGCTGCGCGGCATCAACAAAGAGACGGAAACCATGAAGCTGCGCGGCGCGCTGATCGCCAACGTCTCGCACGAGCTGCGCACGCCGTTGTCGATGATCCGCCTCGCCGCGGAAACGCTGAAGCGCGGCAAGCTCAAAGAGAAGGAACGGGCCGACATGGAGGATCAGATCCTTCGCGAAGTGCTGCTCCTCTCGCATCTGGTGGAGAACGTGCTCGACGTCGCGCGCATCCAGAACCAGAACCGCAAGGCGCTGGCCTTCACGCCGGTCGAGCCGCGCGCGCTGATCCGCAATCTCGTGACGACCTACGAATCGTGGATCCGCAGCAAGGGCTTCACCGTCGCGCTCTATCTCGATGAGAACGTGATGGAGCAGATGTGGGACCGCGACGCCGTGTCGCGGGCGCTGCTCAATCTGATCGACAACGCCATCAAGTACTCGGGTGAGGATGCGCAGAAATCGATCGAGGTCTTCCTCCGCGAGACGTCGGAGTACGTCGTCATCGAAGTGAAGGACCATGGCATCGGGATCGAGGCGAAGGACGTGTCGCGCATCTTCGACCCGTACTATCGCGCGAAGTTTTCCGACACGATCACGCGGCGCGGCGCGGGCCTGGGGCTCACGCTGGTGCAGCAGATCGTGGAGTCTCACGGCGGCAAAGTGGAAGTGGAGTCCGCCCTCGGCAGCGGCTCGACGTTCCGCCTGCTCTTTCCACGCGGTCTGGCCGGGACGCCGGTCGATATGCCCTCGATGGCGCGGACGCGCGAAGCATTTTGAAGATTGGTTGTCAGTTGTCGGTTGTCGGTTGTCTGTGACGTTCTGGTCGGTCGAGAGTCTCAGAGAACTGACAACCGAGAACCGAGAACCCAGGAATCCGTAACAATAGCGATCGAATGGAGCGTACATGACCAGGATTCTGATCGTCGAAGATGAAGCAGGGCTGCGGCAGGGGTTGGAGATCAACCTTCGCCACGAGAATTACGAGACCGTAACGGCCGGGGATGGCGAGGAGGCGATCCGTCTTTTCCATTCCGAGTCGCCGGATCTCGTGCTGCTCGATCTCATGCTCCCGAAGAAGAGCGGGTTCGAAGTGCTCGACCACATCCGCAAGGTGTCGAAGGTGCCGGTCATTCTCCTCACGGCCCGCGGCCAGGAGACGGACAAGGTGCGCGGTCTGCGCGGCGGCGCGGACGATTACGTGACCAAGCCGTTCGGCGTGCAGGAGCTCTTCGCGCGCATCGATGCGGTCATGCGCCGCAGCGAGGTCGTGACGTCGACGGCGAAGACGGTCTGCGAGGACTCGCTCATCCGCCTCGACCCGGCCACGCGCGAGGCCTCGGCGAACCAGCAGAAGCTGAAGCTCTCGCCGAAGGAGTTCGATCTCCTCATGTACCTCTTCAAGAACAAGGAGCGCGTCGTTCCTCGCGACGAGCTGCTCTCACGCGTCTGGAACTATCGCGTTGATCTCAACCTCAACAGCCGCACCGTCGACACGCACGTCACGCGTCTTCGCCGCAAGCTGCAGAAAGCGGTCGGCACCGATGCCGCCGTGATCGTGGCCGTGGCCAAGATCGGCTATCGCTATCTCGGCTCGGCGAGCGGGCCGGCGCTGGCGCGTTGATGTCGAGTTGGCAGTTGGCGGTTGGCGGTTGGCGGTGGAACCACCGGCTGCGTGCTGGGGTATGATCTGCAAGATGTTTCGAACGAATGCAACTTGCGCATGTTGTCGGCCCGATGCGGGCCCGTTCGAGCTATCGCTGTAAGCGACGTATTGCAACTGACTCGAATGTGGACCCGAGCCCTTCCCGGCCCGGGTCCTTTTGTTTTGCGGCAGATCCCGACGGTTTACCGCCAACTGCCAACTGCCAACCGCCAACTCAAAAAGGAGTAACCATGCACGGCAAGATCTACGACAGCATCACGGAGCTCATCGGCAACACGCCCCTCGTGCGGATCAACCGCGTCGCCCCCGAGGGTGGGGCCGAAGTGATCGCGAAACTGGAGTCGTTCAATCCGCTCTCGTCGGTGAAAGATCGCATCGCCATCTCGATGATCGAGGAAGCGGAGCGCGCGGGTGAGATCGGACCGGGATCGGTCATCGTCGAAGCCACGAGCGGCAACACCGGAATCGGTCTCGCCTTCGTTGCCGCTGCGAAAGGCTATCGCTGCACGCTCGTGATGCCCGATACGTTCTCCGTCGAGCGCCGCAAGCTGCTGCAGGCCCTCGGCGCGGAGCTGATCCTCACGCCCGGACCGCTCGGCATCAAGGAAGGTCAGCGCGTCGCGGCGGAGTACGCGCAGAAGACGCCCGGCGCCTGGCTCTCGCGGCAGTTCGATAACCAAGCCAACGTGAAGATCCATCGGGAAACGACGGCGCGTGAGATTCTGCGCGATACCGGCGGCCGCCTCGACGCCTTCGTCGCCGGCGTGGGCACCGGCGGCACGATCACCGGAGTCGGCGAGGTGTTGAAGAAGGAGCTCGACAACATCCTGGTCGTCGCGGTCGAGCCGGTGGAGTCGACGGTGCTGAAGGGCGGCACGCACAGCCCGCACAAGCTGCAGGGCATCGGCGCGGGAATGATCCCGGCGATCTACAACGCCTCGGTCGTCGATCGCGTCGTCGACGTCGCGTTTGACGACGCGGTGAACGTGGCGCGCCGCCTGTCGAAGGAAGAGGGCATCTTCGTCGGCATCTCCTCCGGCGCCATCGCCTGGGCCGCCTTCGAGATCGCGAAGGAGCTCGGCCCCGGCAAGCGCGTCGTCGTCGTGCTTCCGGATACCGGCGAGCGTTACCTCTCGACGGCCCTCTTCGAGTACACGGATCTCGTCAATCAGCCAGCGACTACGCCGGCCATGCTCGCGGCAATGCAGGCGCAGCAACCGCAGGCATAAAAAGATCTGTCATCCCGAGCGTCGAGCGAGGGACCTGGGGGACGGGCGGCACGACGCTCGAGTTTTCGCGCCTCCCACCCACCCAGGTCCCTCGCTCGACGCTCGGGATGACAAGCCAGAGCCTTGTAATCGACGAATGAAAGACTCCTCCATCGCATGGCTCGCCGCGGCGACGCACGTCGTCGCTTCGGCGGCCATGCTGTTTCTTCTGCGCGATGGGTTGCCCGGCTTCGATGAGGCGCATCGGCTCGCGTACCTCGACGCGCATCATGCCGCGTGGACGTTCGGTTGGATGACGTGGCAGGTCGCTGTCGTCTCGCTCATCGCGTTGTACGCCGTACTCGCGTTGCGCTTTCGCGGCGTGCTTTCAGTGACGGCGATGGCAGTGGCGACCGCGGGGATGGCGATCGACATCGCCACGCAGATGCGCTACATCGCGATCCTGCCCTCGCTTCGCGGCGACGCGTTCGCGCTGTTCGATCGCGAGCTCGAGATGCTGACGGGTTACGCCGCAAACGGTTTGTACACGCTCGGCTTCGCACTGCTCGTCGGCGCCGGATGGCGTGCGATGCCGAGGAGCGCGAACGCGCTGGCGATTCCGGTGACGATCAGCGGGTTCGCGCTTTCCGCCGCAGCGCTGATGCGTGATGCGCGGCTGGAGCTCGTCACCTCGGCCATTCTCTTTCCGCTCTTCACGCTCTGGATCGCCGTCATCGCACTGTGGCTGAGAAAAAACGAATCGTCGTCGTAGGCGCGCGGGGCGTGTTCGGAACGCATCTCGTGAACGAGCTGCGCGAGCGCTACGACATCGTCTGCCCACCGCGCGGCGCGCTCGACTTTCGCGGCGCATTTGCGGTCGCGTGTACGGCCGGCCCGTTTCAGCAGCTCGACCGAGGAATGGTGCGCGAGGCGGTGAAGTGCGGCGCGCACTGGCTCGACATCGCCGACGACGCGCAGTGGTTCTTCGACATCCTCGACGACCGCGAGCTCGATGGGCTCGCGCGTGAACGCGGCGTCGTGGTGATGCCGGGCCTCTCGACGTTGCCGGCGATCTCCTGCGCGCTCGTGCGTCGCGTGCTCCCGGCGACGCACGTCGACATCACGCTCTTCATCGGCAACGACAATCGCAAAGGCGCCGCTGCCATCGCCAGTGGCTCGATCTTGCAGACTCCCGATCGCGAGCTCCTGCGCATCGAGCTCGGCATCGACGCCACGGTCCAAACGCGCTTCGAACTGCCGGGCGTGCAGACGCTGATGCGTCTCCTCGCGAAGTTGCCGATGCACGCGCGAACACGCGTGGCGAAGCTTCTCTCGCGCATCCCCATCCGCTTCGGCACGAGCGGCGGGTGGGTGGAAGTGCGCGCGGGAGATCGGGTCGAGCGCATCATCGGAGGTCAGAACATCGCGATTCTGCCGCTCGTCTTCGCACTCGATCGCATCGACGCGTTGCCGCGAGGTGTGCACTCGCCGACGACGCTCGATGGGGAGAAGCTTCTCGATTTCGTCGCCAACTAAATCGCGCAGCGATTTGCGGTTCTGTGTAGCGACGGCCGCCCTCGGCCGTCGGTTCGCGCGCCACACGAGCATCAAGAGCGAGCGGGCCTCGTTCTGCCCGACGGCCGAGGCGGCCGTCGCTACACAGAAGCGTCCATTGACTCTTCGCTGCGCTCAGAGTGAACTACGCGCACATGCCTCGCCGCCGCTTTCATCAGATCGTCTTCGCGCTCGCCGGTGCCTACAACCTCGGTTGGGGTGTGTATGCGGCGATCGATCCGCAGTGGTTGTTTCGCTTCGCCGGCATGCCGCTCGCGAATCATCCCGAGATCTTTGCCTGTCTCGGCATGGTCGTCGGCGTTTATGGGCTGCTCTATTGGCAGGTCGCGCGCGAGCCGGAGCGGGGCTTTGCGATTGCCGCGGTGGGGTTGCTTGGGAAGGTGCTGGGGCCGATCGGGCTCGTTCAACTGATCATGAGCGGTGCGTGGCCGATGAAGAGCGTCGTGCTCTGCGTGACGAATGACTTCATCTGGTGGGTGCCGTTTGCACTCTATCTACGTGACGCAAGAGGTGCATCTTCACCTGCTCGAACTTCTTCCGCTGCTCGGGAGTGAGCACGGCGTCGATCTCGCGGTTGGCCTGCTCGATCTCCTCGCGCACGCGCGGGCGCACGTCGCTGAAGAACGAGTTGATGCGCGCGTGATGGCGCTCGATGATTGCGGTGACTTTCTGACGTTGCGCGTCGTCGAGATCGAGATGGCGCGCCAGGCGGTTGACCATCACGTGCGTGGCGAATTCGGGGACGCCGTGGCGGCGATGAAGGATCCGATCGCCGAAGATGCCGACGACCGCGCCGGCGACGAACGTCACGGCGAGGACGAAGACGGCGACGAGGGTGGTCTTAGTTCGCGACACGATAGGCATCTCCGGCCATCGACACGACGACGGGACTCTCGCCGAGGTTGAGCTCTTCGGCCGGCGTGAACGCGGCGACGCCGATTGCGGCGGCGATCGCGACCGCGACGAGCGTCGCGGCGAGCGGACGGAACCACGCCGCGAGGAGGCCGGCGACGGTCGCCGGATTCTCGATGCGTCCGCGGATGCGCGCACGGATGCGCGAGAGCGTTACGTCGTCCGCGTCGTAGCGCAGCGCGCTCGCGTCTTCACGCAGCCGCTCGAAAAACCGTTCGTCACTCATCCCCGATCCTCAATTCTCAATCCTCAATTCTCAATCCGGATACAGGTCCGTAAGCTTCTCCTTCAACTTCTTCCGCGCGAGCGAGAGATGCGAGCGTACCGTACCCTCGCTCAGTCCGGTCATCGCTGCGATCTCCGGATGCTTGAGCTCCTCGACGAGATGCAACCGCGCGACGAGGCGTTGCATGTCCGGCAGCGTTTCGAGCGCGTCGTCGATCCGCCTAACGATCTCGTTGCTGCGCGCCGGCAGATCCGCACCGTCGCGCCGGGCTGTCGATTCTTCCTCGCCCATCTCGTCGATCTCCACGTGCCGGAAGCGCGCGCGATGCTTGACGACGTCGAGCGAGAGGTTCGTGACGATGCGATAGATCCACGGACCGAACGGCTCGGCGGGACGAAAGCGGGCGATCTTTTCGTACGCTTTCACAAACGCTTCCTGCGCGAGATCTTCCGCGTCCTGTGCGTTGCGAACGAAGCCCCAGGCGATGGAGATGACCCGGCGCAGGTATCTCGACACGAGGTCGTCATAGGCCTCGGTGTCTCCGCGCTGCACCCGCTCGATGAGATCCCGCTCCCCCGCGATGTCGCGGGGGAGCGAGTGGCCCGTTGGGCCGGAGGAGAGGGCCATGCGGCAGATGCTACCGCTTGCGCGCTTCCCATCGATTCGCGTGCTCTTCGAGGATCGTGGCAAGCTTGGCGCGCTGATCGGCGTTGAGAACGTTCAACGCCTTCGACGTGGCCTGCAGGATGTTCGACTTCATCGCGCGCTCGGCGTCCGACTGCTGATCGAGGAGAGCCTGCGCACCGGCGATGTCGTTCGGATTCGCGAGCAATGCCTTGGCGACGCCCTGGAGTCCGCCGTGCAGTTGTTCGCGGTACTGCGCGTTCTGCTGATGGGCCTCGGCGAAGATCGCTTTGAGCTGATCGACCTGCTGATCGCTGAGGTCGAGCTTCTGCTGCATCATGCCGAGGTGGCCGAACGGGCCCATGCCGAATCCGTGGGCGCCGCCCTCGAATCCTTCGCCGCGCATGTGACGTCCGGGGCCGGCGTGGACGATGGGAACGATGGCCAGCGCCGCGATGGCGATGATGGCGCTGGTCAGAATCAGGTTCTTCTTCATGGGTTGGTCTCCTTTTCTTCTCTGCTTACGAATGAGAGACGCGCGCGTTGAAAGGGATGTTTACCTCGCTCTCGCAACAGATCGCAGATCGCAGTTCGCGGAGCGCAGGAAGGCGCGCGCCCTTTCGGCAAAGGCTGGCCGGTATAATCGACCATTCCGTGAGCAGTGTTGCGGATCGTCGTGCGCAGGAGTGATTGGTTGGTTTCGCTCCTGCGAACTGCGATCCGCGAACTGCGATCTCGTTCAAACAGATGCGCTCACTCCAGCTCTCGATCCTGATCGTCCTGGCCGTCTCCGCGTCGGCGCAGCAGGGGCTCGTCTGTCCGACGACGGCGTCGGCGGGGCGGCCGTGCGAGACGTTTCACTACCACGTCGGGATGTATCGGCCGGACACGAAGCAGTTCGTGGAAGTCTTCGGTGCGAATCAGTTCTCGTCGCAGGCGGCGTGCGATCGCGCGCGCGAGGTGCGGATGGCGGCGAACGCGCGCGTCGTCGCGTACTTCAAGGGCGTGCGCGAGCAGCAGTACGAGCCGGATCGCTTCGGGCCGTGTCACTGCGACATGACGATCGATCGCAGCAGCACGAACTATCTGACCGATGCGCAGCGCGCGTTGCAGTTGCGCGCGGCGGAGGAGATTCGCCTTCGCGTGCGCGAGCGTTTGCTCGACAACGGATTGACGACGGACGCCGAGGCGGTGCGCGGACTCTGGAGCGAACCGCCATCGATGCCGCTCGTCGGGGGAAGCAAGCTCGTGCCGATGCCGCAGGGCGCGGCGCCGAGGCCACTCACTTCGCCGGAGGATCTGAAGGCCACGCAGTCGGTCGATACGACGAAGCCCGCGGTCGCGGCGCTCGATCTTCCGCTCATCGATCTCAGCACGGATCTCAGCGCGCCCGCGCCCGCCGCGCCGGCGGAGGCCGCGCCGGGAACGACACCCGCGGCGAATCCGCAGGTCTCACCAGCGCCAACAACCACACCCGCACCCGCACCGGAAGCGCCGATGGAAACGGTCGACGTGCCCGCGCCCGCGCCGGTCGAGACGCACATCGATCCGCAGCCGGAGAAAGTCGTGCAGGCCGAGGATGCGCCGACGGAGGAAGAAGTGCAGTCGGCGCAGGAAACGGCGGAGCACTTCATCACCTATGAAACGCAGCGCATCCAGAACGTTCTCCGCGCCTCGTCCGCGATCGCCGATGAAACGGTGAAGTCGAAGATCTTCGAAGCGGCCATGCAGCGCATTCAGTTGCTCTCGAATCTGCGACTGCTCATCGAAGGCTCAGGCATGCGCAGCCGCCTCGCCTCGGCCGCGCGTCAAGCCGACAGCGAGACCGCGCGCCTCGCGCTCATGTCACGCCTCTTCGGCGACAGCATCGCGCCGCACTGGGCGCCGAAGGATGCCGCGGACGTCGTGTTCGAGATCGAGAACGAAGTCGCCTCCGCGCCGGAACGCGCACTGCGCGACACGACCGGAAAGTTCTCCGTGCAGCAGAAGAAGAAAGCGCTCTACCTCGTGCTGGCGCAAACGCAGCCGACCGAGGATCAGAGACTCTGGCTGTCCGCGCTGGTCGAGGAGTTCTTGAAATGAAGCGCGCCTCGGCGATTTGCGTCTGGTTTCTGCTTTCTGCCTTCTGGTTTCCTCTCCTCGCGCAGGACGCTCCTCCTCCGGAGCCCACGCAAGCAACGGCGCCCGCGGCAGCAGCAACGCCAGCAACAACGGACGATGAGTTCACGAAGGCCGTCTTCTTCGGCCGCAAGTTCGCAGACCTCGGCGAGCACGCGTCAGCCTACGAACAGTTCGCCAAAGCCGACGCGCTCAAGCCCGATCAGCCGCCCGTGCTCTACAACATGGCCGTCGTCCTCGCGCGCGCGGGCCGCTATTCCGAATCGCAGGTGAAGGTCGATCGCTATCTGCAGCTCTTTCCAGCGGGCGCGGAGAAGGCGATGATCGCGAAGTTGCAGCTCGAGCTCGAGTTTCAACGCGAGCTGCAGAAGAAGCGTCAAGCGGATCAGGAGTACACCGATCTCTTCAACCGCGCGAAGTTCCTCTACGGCCGCGGTGAATTGAACGAGGCTCTCGGCCTTTTTCAACAAGCCGAGCAGCTGCGGAGCAACGATCCCGCGGCCGTGTACAACGAAGCCGTCGTGCTCGAGAAGCTCGGCGACTACGCGAAAGCCATCGAGCGCTTTCGCCGCTATGCGGAAGTCGAAGGCGATATCGATCGCCGCGGCAGCATCGACGAGCGCATCTACGGCCTGCAGCACGAGCTCGACGACATGCGCACGAAGATCCTCTGTCCCTTCTGCGGGCGCAAACTTCCCACCGGCGCGACATGGTGCGAGCGCTGTTGGCACGGGCCCTATCTCGTGAAGTCCGCGGTCTGGAACTCGCGGCCGTGCATCGAAGGCGCGTCAGCGACGCGCGCGACGTACTTCGCCGACGGGCGCTTCAACAACAACGACATCCTCCCGTGCCTCTCCAAGAACGGCACGATGCTCGAATCGCTGCGCTACACACCGTCGCGGCAGCGCGCGATTCAGGACGCGCGCAAAGCCGAGGGGTGGTCTTACGCCGGCGACTCGCTCTCGACCTGGAGCGACAAGCAGGGGAATCAGATCCGCTACGCGCAAGGCGCGGACTATCTCGAGCGCGCGACCTCGACCGGCGGCGAGATCCTGAACTACGCCGCGCATCCGATGGGCGCCGGCGTTTTTCTCCTCGATCACGAGAGCCTCATCATCGACGCCCAGCGCTACGAGAACCGCTACACCTACGACGCCGCGGGCCACATCGTGCAGCAGCAGACCGATTACCAGAACACGGCCGCGTGCAATCACCTCATCGGCGTCACCGCGGACTTCACGTATTCGGGCGACGACCTCATGTCTGTCGCTCTCAAAGGTGGCAACGACGGTTTCCCCGCCGAAGGGTCGCCGAAGACCGAGTGGCAGGCCGCGGTCGCGTACACCTACGACGACAAAGCGCGCGTGGCGAAGGAAGAACTCACAGTCACGTCGTTCACGAAGACCTACCAGCAGAAACCGCAAGGCGCGCTGCGCGACGACATCAATCGTCTCTTCTCCGGAATGCGCATCAAGAAGCCGATCGAGAACGTGATGCGCATGGGCGACCTCTGCGGATCATCGGGAACGCTGCTCCTGTCGAACCAGATCGACCTGCGCCCGTTCTACGTCCTCTCGCCGAATCTCGCGGTCGCACTGCAGAACGGTGTGACGAAGGCGATCGTTGCGTTCACGTATCCGGATTCGTATTTGGTCGCGAAGTGAAGCGCGGCGAAAGATTTCCAGTCCTAGTCCGCTGGTAACTTGACATCCAGCTCGAACTCCACAGCGGAGGTCTCATCCCAATGATCGGCGAGGCTATGACTATCCCAGTACTCGCTGAGCTCTTCGTACGATCGGCTACCAGACAAGGACGACCTATTTTCGGCCATGGCGTTCCTTTCAAAACCGCACGCAGAATGGATCATCCGCCGCGCACTCCGCGAACTCGAACTGAATCGTCGTGTGCGCGATGTGGTGATCGCGGGCGAGCGTGGCCTTCACTTCGTCGAGAATCGAGGCCGTATCGCGAAGCGGGACGTCGCCGACCATGACGTGACAGGAGAGCGCGGGGTTCGAGGGGCCGAGAGCCCAGATGTGGAGGTGGTGGACGCCGTGGATGCCGTCGATCGCGCCGAGGGCTTGCGTGACAGCTTCGGGGTCGATGCCGGACGGCGTCCCTTCGAGGAGCAGGTTCACTGATTCTCGCAACACGCCGTAGCTGCTCCAGAGAATCAATACGCCGATGAAGATCGAGATGACGGCATCCCACACCGATGAGCCGGTGGTGCGGATGAGAAACGCGGCGACGAGGATGCCGGCCGAGGAAACCGCGTCACCGATCATGTGCACGAAGGCGCCGCGGATGTTGACGTCTTCGCGGCTCTCGTGGCGGATCGACAGCGCCGTCCCGGCGTTGACGAAGAGCGCGACCGCGGCGGCGAAGAACATCGCCGTCGTTTCGACCGCGTGCGGGTTCTGCAGTCGCGTCCAGGCCTCGGTGAAGATAAAGATCGCAAACGCGACGAGGACGCCGGCGTTGACGAAGGCGGCGAGGATCCCTGCGCGCTGGTAGCCGAACGATTTCTTGTTGGTTGGTGCGCGTCGCGAGAGCCGTACGGCGATGAGTGCAAGAACGAGTGCGGCGGCGTCCGTGACGTTGTGCAGCGCGTCGCCGATCAGCGCGAGCGAGCCGGCGTAGATTCCGATGACGATCTCGCCGATGACGACGAGGACGTTCGCGGCGGTGGCGATAGTGAGCTTGCGCGAGACCGTCAGGTGGTGCTGGTGATCGTGCGCCATCGCTCCATCACCGTGTCGATTTCTCCACCTTCTTCGACTTCACGGCAACCGCATCGGCCATCGACACGCGCTGTTCTTTCAGGCGCGCGGACAGCGATGCGTCGGACGTCGCAATGATTTGCGCCGCGAGAATCCCGGCGTTGCGCGCGCCGCCGATGGCGACGGTCGCGACCGGAATGCCCGGCGGCATCTGCACGATGGCGTAGAGCGAATCGAGTCCCTGCAGCGCTCCACTCGCGAGCGGCACGCCGATCACGGGACGTGTCGTGAACGAAGCGACCACGCCCGGAAGATGCGCGGCCATTCCCGCGCCGGCGATGAAGACCGCGGCGCCGTTCGCTTCCGCTTCGGTGATGATGCTCTTCGCCCGCTCCGGACTGCGATGCGCCGAGGCGACGGTGAATTCGTAAGGAACGCCGGCTTCATCGAGCGCGGCGGCGGCCTGGGACATGATCTCCGCGTCGGAGTCGCTGCCCATGATGATGAGAACCCAGGGTTTGTTCATATGAGCTCGTTGTCTTGCAGGTCAGGCGCCTCTCAGGTCGAAGCCGCATACTCGGCAGCGTGAGCGATTGGGGACATAGAGCGCACGTTTGCAGCGCGGGCAGACGTTTGTCATGCCATCCCATGTGAACACGATGATCGTGGCAACAATGCCGAGCGTCAGGGCCGTGCCGATCCCGATCATCTGATGAACGGCCAGCCACGCGAGAACGCCGACTGTCGTAAACAGGAGAACCGCAACTCCGAAACCGGCGCGCCGCATGAATCGCCGCCTATCCGTTCATGAGGCCGCGCGCTTCCAGCGCACGATACCCGATGTCCCTGCGATAGCGCGCTCCCTCGAACCGAACTTTCGGTGCGGCTTCGTAGACTTTCGTGAGTGCCTCGGAGAGCGTTGCGGCGCGGGCGCAGACGCTGACGACGCGGCCGGCCTGGTTCACGAGCTTGCCGCCCTTCTTCACGACGCCGGCGTGGAAGACGACGACCGATTCGTCGGCGATCGGATCGATCACCACTTCCTGGCCTTTCAGGAAATCGTCGGGATAGCCGTCGACGGCGATCACGACGCAGGCCGCGGCTTCCTTCACCCAGTTGAGCGTCTTCATGTCGCCGAGGTTGCCACGCGCGACGCGAAGTGCCACCTCGGCGAGATCGTCGTCCATGCGCAGCATCTGCACCTGCGTTTCGGGATCGCCGAAGCGGCAGTTGTACTCGAGCACTTTCGGTCCGTTCGGCGTGAGCATGAGGCCCGCGTAGAGCACGCCGGTGTACGGGCGTCCTTCCGCGGACATGCCCTGCACGGACGGAAGGATGATCGTGCGCATGATCTCGGCAGCGGTCTCGCCGCTGAGGACGACGGCGGGCGAGTGCGCGCCCATGCCGCCGGTGTTCGGGCCTTCGTCGCCGTCGAACGCTTTCTTGTAATCCTTCGCCGGCGCGAGCGGGAGCGATTTCTTCCCGTCCGTGATCACCATGAACGAGACTTCTTCGCCGGTGAGGAACTCCTCGACGAGGATGCGCGATGCGGCGGTGCCGAACTTTTTCTCCTCGAAGACCGTGCGCAGATATTCGTCGACCTCGACCTTGGAGTTCACGATCACCACGCCCTTGCCCGCGGCGAGACCGTCGATCTTCAGCACGGCGGGGAAGCCGATCTCCTTGACCGCGGCCTTCGCCTCGTCGACCGAGTTGCAGGCGACCGCGTTGGCGGTGGGGATCGAGTACTTCCGCATGAACTCTTTCGAGAAGACCTTCGAACCCTCGAGCTCCGCGGCCAGACGCGTCGGGCCGAACACCGGAAGGCCGCGCTTCTGGAACTCGTCCACGATGCCGAGGGTGAGGGGAAGCTCGGGGCCGACGATGGTGAGATCCATCTTCAGCTTCTCGGCGAAATCGGCCAGCTCGATGATGTCGGCTACGCCGATCGGCACGCAGTCGGCGATCGCCGAGATTCCAGCATTGCCGGGAGCCGCGTACAGCTCACGTACCAGCGGGGACTGCTTCAGCTTCCAACAAAGGGCGTGCTCGCGCGCACCCTGACCGACGACCAACACGCGCATGTTCCTGAGATTGTAACAGTTGGAGGCGTGTTGTCAGTTGTCGGTTGTCGGTTGTCGTGGGGATTTCGGGAGAGAATCACGGGACAACTGACAACCGACAACTGCTCGGGAAGTGCCCTGCCCCCCTAGACGTTCTGCCAAGCGCCTCCGTATGTACGATCAATGTCCGCGGAACTCCGCTTGATGATCCCGACGACTCCAGCCGTCGAGCCCGACGATCGCCAGCTCGTACAGACGATCCGGGAGGGTGACGCCGAGGCGTTCGAGACCCTCGTGCGCCGGAAGACGACGAAGGTTTACGCTCTCTGCTACCGCATCATCGGGAACGCCGAGGACGCCAAGGACATCTCCCAGCTCGTGTTCCTCAAGCTCTGGGAGAACCTCGAAAAGTACGACCCACAGTACGCCTTCGACACCTGGCTCTATCGCATGGTCACCAACGTGGCCATCGACTTCATGCGCAACAAGCAGTCGCGCGACAACGCCGTCAACTCGAACCTCCGCCTCGTCAAGACGTCGTTCGAGGCCGAGCAGACCGTGACCGTGCAGCGCAAGGAAATCGAGAACGTCTTCAACGAGATCTCCAACGTCCTCTCGCCGAAGCAGAAGACGATCTTCGTCATGAACCAGATGGAGGACCTGCCGTCCGCCGAGATCGCCAAGATCCTCGGCTGCCGCGAGTCGACGGTCCGCAATCACCTGTTCAACGCGCGCAAGGCCATGCAGCTGCAGTTGCAGAAGCGCTATCCCGAATACGCGCAGCTCTGGAGGGAGCGATGATCTCCTGCGAATCGTTCCGCACGCGCTTCCATGCGAACACGGATGACGCGGCGCTCCTCGAGCACCTCCGCTCCTGCGACCGCTGTCTCGACCACGCGGCCTCCATCGATCCCGACGTGATCTTCCGCTCCCTCGGCGGCGAGAACATGATTCCGCCCGGCGGCGTCGATGCCTTCGTCGACGATGTCATGCGCCAGGTGCGCATCCGCGGCGCGGAGAACAAGCTCACGCCGCGCAACGTCGTGAGCTGGCCGCGCCGTATGGCCGTCGCGGCGACGATCGCCGCCGGCTTCACGGGCGCGATGCTCTTCGTTGACGGCAAGGGCCGCGGTGCCGCTCCGGAATTGGTCATGCCAATCGCGGTCGCGCGTCGCGTGTCGCCGGTCACGGCACAGAAACTTGCGACGAAACCGATCGTCGAGACGTATGAATCACAGAATGCAACGATTCTCGAAATGCCGGCCGAAGAGGCGGGCGACAACGTGAAGATGGTGATGATCTTCGACGAGAATCTGCCGGCGGATCTATGAAGCGTTTGTCGATTGCTGTCCTGACCCTGCTCCTCGTGTCGGTGTCCGCGTTCGCGGATGCGGGGGAGATGGGCAAGAACCTGTCCGTGAAGACGTTCCAGTTCAAGCACAAGCGGGCTGAGAACGCGGCTTCGGTCATCAAGTCGCTGATGAGCGCGGACGGGTCGATGTCGATCCAGCCGAACGGAAACTCGCTGATCGTGACCGATCTCGCCGAGAACATGAAGAAAATCGCCGCGGCGCTGGCGGTGTTCGACACTGCGCCGCAGCCGTTTCACCTGACGGTACGCCTCGTTTCCGCACGGCGTGGAACGCCCGCCGAGGCGCGCGTCGACACCGATCTGGGCGACGTTTCGCCCAAGCTCGCGCTGCTCCGCTACAACGTGCTGGAGCGCACCGGATCCGCCGAAGTGACGGGCAAGGAAGGGGAACCCGGTCTTCTGAATCTCGGCAGCTACCGTGCCGACTTCCAGATCGGCGAGTACGATCCGGCCAGCGATTCCCTGAAAGTGGAGGACTTCCGCCTTCTCAAACTCGATGGCGATCAGTTGACCCCCATGATGAAGACCACCCTGAATCTCAAGCTCGGGCAGACCGTGATCATCGGCGTGACGAAAGAGGCGCAAAGCCAGCGTGCGTTGATGATCGTCGTGACCGCGAAACGCTGAACCAGACGATCAGCGTAATTTCTCCTCACTTCGGAAGGGCGTGGCGTTCTCTCACCCGGGGCGCCGCGCCCATTTTTTTGTCTTCGCAAAGTTGTCGGTTGTCCGGCGAGACTGCCTCTGTGTAGCGACGGCCGCCTCGGCCGTCGGGCAGAACGAGGCCCGCTCCGTGACGTCACGTTTGGCGCGCGAACCGACGGCCGAGGGCGGCCGTCGCTACACAGAACCGCGCTGCGCAGCGCGTTTGCGAAAGTGCTCCGCAACCTCGTCCACGCTCTTCGTGTTGAAGATCTGCTTCGCGGTCAGTCCGCCTTTGCGCGCGACCCAGGTTCCGGTGATGAGGGCGTTGTACTCGGAGATCGAGTGGGCGTCGGGGTTGATGCTGAACGTCACTCCGCGATCGACGGCGTTTTGGATGTGGCGCCAGTCGACATCGAGGCGGTTGGGGTTTCCGTTGATCTCGATCATCACGCCGCGCTCGGCGGCGCGGTCGAAGATGCGGTCGTAGTCGACGCGGTAGCCGTCGCGCGCGAGGAGCTTGCGGCCGGTGAGGTGGCCGATGAACGTGACGTGCGGATCGTCGAGCGCGCGGAGCATGCGCTCGGTCATCTCGTCCTTGTCCATGGTGAAGTTCGAGTGCACCGAGGCGATGACGAAATCGAACATCGAAAGGATCTTCGCGCCGTAGTCCATCGCGCCGCTCGGGAGGATGTCCGCTTCGGTTCCGCGGAAGACGCGCATCGGCGCGACGTTCTTCTCCTGGCGATCGATCTCCGCGTGCTGCGCGCGCAGTCCCTGCTCGCTGAGGCCGTTCGCGTAGTACGCAACGACGGAGTGGTCGGAGATGCCGACGTACTCCCAGCCGCGCCCGTGAGCGGCGGCGAGCATCTCCTGCATCGTGTTGCGCCCGTCGGAGAACGTCGTATGGACGTGAAACGTCCCGCGGAGATCGTCGTGCTCGACGAGCTTCGGCCGCTTCTTCAATTTGAGATCGTCGGCGTTCTCGCGCCGTTCCGGTTCGACGAAGGGGATGCCGGCCTTCGTGAAGACGTCGTGCTCCGTCTTCGCTTTCGCGATCTTTCCGAACGCTTCGACGAACTCCTTGCCGCCGGTCGTGCGGAACAACGTCGATGCCATCTCCGCCGGCGTCGTGAGATGAAAGTAGACGTCCATCTCGCCGCGGATGACGCCCTTGACCGTCGAGTCATCGACGCGCTCGAGATCGGCGACGAATGAGCTGAGCGATTCGACCACGCGATCGGCGTGCTTCGTGGCGACGACGAGATTCACGTTGCGGATCACTTCGAGGCGACGCCGCACGCTGCCGGAGACCTCGACGTCTTCGACGACGTCGAGCTCCGAGAGGCGCGCGCGCAACGATTCGGCCACTTCGAGTCCGATCGGCAGAAGGAACTGCGATTCGCGCATGCGAGCGAAGGCGATGCCCTTGAGGATCTGCTCCGCCGTCTTCGCGCCGAAGCCTTTCAGCTTCGCCAGCCTGCCATCATTCGCAGCTTCTTCGAGCTCGTCGAGCGATCCGATTCCGAGCTCCGCGTGAATCTGCGCGACCTTCTTCATCCCCAGCTTCGGAATGCGCAACAGCTCGAAGATCCCCGGCGGATACTGCGCGCGCAGCTCCTCGAGATACGGCGACGCGCCGGTCTTCACGATCTCTTCGATGATCTGGCCGGTGGCTTTGCCGATTCCGGAGACGCCGTTCAGCGAGCCGGAGGCGACGAGCGCATCGAGGTCGTCTTCGAGTTTTTCGACAGCACGCGCCGCGTTCTCGAACGCGCGCGCGCGAAATGGTTTGGGATCGCTCAGCTCGATGTAGCGCGAGATCTCGTCGAGCATGCGGGCAACGGTGAATTTGTCCATGATTCGTAGTTTGCAATCGGCAGTAGTCGGTTGGCAGGAGTTGATTTGCGGCCGGCTTGCTCCTGCCAGGCGCCAACGGCCAACCGCCAACTATTATGTCCTGATGCAAGCTCACGACCGCCTGGTCGTTGCTCTCGATGTCTCGCAGCGCGACGACATCCTCCGCCTCGTCGAAGCGTTGCACGGTGTTGCCGGCGTCTTCAAGATCGGCCTGCAGGCGTTCATCGCCAACGGACCGTCGCTCGTGCGCGAGATTGTCGGCCGAGGCGAGCGGGTGTTTCTCGATCTGAAGATCCACGACATTCCGAACACCGCAAAGCACTCCGTCGCCGAGGCCGCGGAGCTCGGCGCGTTCATGACCACCGTCCACACCGCCGGCGGCGAAGCGATGCTCCGCGCCTGCGCGCACGACAACCTCCTCGTCCTCGGCGTCACGGTGCTCACGAGCCTCGACGCGGACGAACTGCAACGCATCGGCTTCGCCGGTACGCCTGTCGAGAACGCCGTGCGCCTCGCACGCCTCGCACAAAACTCCGGCCTGCGCGGCGTCGTCGCATCCCCACTCGAGATCGCCCCGATCCGCGAAGCGTGCGGCAACGACTTGGTCATCCTCACGCCCGGCATTCGCCCCGCCGGCACCGACGCCGGCGATCAACGCCGCACCATGACGCCACGCGACGCGATCGCCGCGGGCGCGAGCTACATCGTGGTGGGACGGCCGATCACGGAAGCGAAAGACCCGCGGGCCGCGGCGATGCGCGTTGTCGAAGAGATGGGCGCTTCTGTGTAGTGCTGGCCGCCCTCGGCCGGCGGCGTGTGCCTGAAACGCGACTTCTGCAGACTGCGAGAAGTGCGGTTGCACGTGGAGCGGCAGAGGATCGCGGGCGTGTCAGTTGCGCGAGGGGACGACCGAGGGCGGTCGTCACTACACAGAAGCGCCGAAGCCTGCGGCTTCTTTGTGACTCCCGCAAAACAGCGAAGGATCTCGAACTTTCGCTCGAGATCCTTCGTGACGAGGACGGTGTAAGAAAGAACTAGCGAACCGCGCGACGCCGTGGCGTCGTGCAGTTTCTGCCCGGGCCTTCGAAGAAGATCCGCTTGTTGGCGAACTGTCTGCGGTTTCCGAGGGAGTCGGTTCCGATGGCGCGGAGTTGGTACTCGCCGCGGGCGGTGGCGTCGAGGTTGACGTTGATCCGCCACATCGAGACTGGCGTCGTCGAGGAGACGTCATCGCGGGACGGTCCGAGCGTAGCGGCGCCGAGAGCGGTGTCGTTGAGGAAGAGCTCGACGTTGACGATGCGTTGGGCGCCGGTGACCCAGCCGTGGACCTCGGCGCCGCCGCAGGTCAGGTAGACAGGACTATCGAGCTCGATGCGGCCGGTGACCTGGCCGCAGGCGCCGTAACTTTGCACGCCGGTGCGCTCGCCGATGACGTAGATGTACGCGCCGACGGCGACGGGGTTGTGTTTGCGCTCGTCGTCGGTGGTGAGGGTCGAGTCTTCGTAGATGCGCTCGACGTTGCCTTCGAACTGGGTGACGGTAAAGTCGAAGATCTCGAAGGCGATGGTGCGTGCGGCTTTCAGCGTCTGCGGATCGACCTCGTCGATGAGCGTGACGAGACGCGCGTTGGCTTCATCGAAGAAAGCGTCGCGGTTGTACCGGATGGCGTTGGCGCGCTCGGTCTGAAGATAGAGCGGCGCGGCGAGCTGCGAGGTACGCACGAAGAACGGGACGAGCGTCGGGCGGATGGAGAAGGTGTCGATGGTGAGGTCGTTGCCGACGCCGATGAAGTTCGTGCCGTTGCTCACGAGCCACTTGCCGGGGAAGAAGATCGCGGCGACGCGCACGGGCAGCGCGGGGTTCGTGATGTCGAACGCCATGAGCGCTTCTTCGGAGACGGCGATGATGTAGCCGAAGTTGAATTTGATGTCGTTGAAGCCGCGATGGATCGGCGTGGAGTTCGAGCGGATCTGGCCGAGGAGCGCCGGGGCGTTCGGAGACGTGACGTCGAGGATGTCGATCGTGGTCGAGCAGATCGAGGTGTACGTCACGGGATAGCACGGGAGATCGGTCGTCGGATAAAGACCGGCGAGGCGATTTCCGGAGACCGTCATGCGGCGGTAGTGGACGCCCGGCGTGCGCGAGCGCAGAACCGGCGCGGTGCCGCCGACGCGTGTGTTGGTGAGGTCGTAGATCTCGAGGCCGGCTTCGCTGCTGATGTAGAGGAAGCCGTTCGCGAAGGCCACGCCTCCTTCGGTCTCACGTGCGCCGAGGGAGCCGATGAAGTCTTCGCGCGCGAGCACGAGATTTCCGACGTCGGTCGTCGAGTACGTGGCGAGGATCTGTCCGCGCAGCGCGTAGACGAGAGAACCGGAACGGAACACGCCGTGCGGCGAGAGATCGAAGTCCGTTGCCGGCGGCGTCGAGTCCGCCAATGAGAGCGGGCACTCGGCCTTGAAATGATCGGCAACGAGAGGTAAGGCGGAGAGAAGGACAACGACGACGAGAGCGACCCGTGACCAAACGCGCATAACCTGCCTCCCAGTAACACACCCGTGACGCCCGCAATCAATCCCTGCGCGCGAACGCCTCCAAACATCTGATCGAGTTCGTCTAGGTTCTAAGTTTGTCGCAAATCAGGGGGTTTTGGCAAATGGGAGGTCACCGACAACGGCTCCGGCAGGTCTTGCCATGGCGTGTATGATGTTCGTAACCGGCCTCAGGACCGCACGCAGACGGAAACAAGTGCCGCCGCGCGATGCGTTCGAGGGTGGTAAGGAAGTACGGATGCTCGACGGTCATGTCCTCGTTCTGAACCGCTTGTTTCAGGCAGTGCAGATCACGTCGGTGCGGCGCGCGCTGACGCTTCTGTACAAGGGACAGGTTCGCGCCGTCGATTCCGAGTACCGCACCTACGATTTCGAGAACTGGATGGACATCCCGGTGCAGCCGAGCGATCACTATGTGGTGACGCCCAGCCGGAACATCCTCATCCCGCATGTTGTGCAACTCCTGATCTTCGATCGCCTGCCGCGCCAGGAAGTGAAGTTCTCGCGCGGCAACATCTATCTGCGCGATCAGAACCGCTGCCAGTATTGCGGCCGCAAGTTCTCGTCCTCCGAGCTCTCGCTCGATCACGTCGTGCCGATCTCGCGCGGTGGAAAGTCGACGTGGGAGAACGTGGTCTGCGCGTGCCTGCCGTGCAATGTGCGCAAGGGCAACAAGCTTCTCCACGAGACCGAGATTCGTCTCATCCGCCAGCCGCACCGCCCGAAGTGGCATCCCCTCCATCGCCTGCAGGGACGCACGTACCCGGAGATCTGGAAGAACTTTCTGGATGAGGCGTACTGGAACGTCGAACTGACGACTTAGTTGTCGGTGGTCGGTTGCTGGTTGTCTGGGGTGTTTCGCTTGGACGACCCGTATCGCAAGGCACGAACAATGGCATCTCGTGTTGATCGATTCTGAGACTTCGCCCAGACGAAGAACCGCAGACAACCAGCAACCGACAACCAGCAACTCTCTCCGGGCCTTGTTTTTGCTAACTCTTCCATTCGTGATTATGCCTGCCAGGAAGAGCTCGGCAATCAGGGGGTGGTAATGACGCTGGTGAACTCTGTCTGCGCGGAGATCAGTGTGTTTCAGGGAGTGGGCGAATCGACGGGAGTTTTTGTCGATCGCAGTGCGATTCGCGGGAAGAAGGGATTGTGCAAGAGCATGCGCGATCTGGCCATCAAGTCGCGGGTTCTCGGCGACGGCTATTACTACATCCCAGTGGATCTCTGGCCGAAGGCGAAGGAACCGATCGTCGTGCACAAACACGACTGGACGGTGATCGGCTCGATTCCGCGCACGACGCGTACGACGAAGAAGCGCGCTGCCGCGGGAGAATGAACTCAGCCGTGGTATGCGGCATGCAGTCTGGCGTGCCCGAGACTACGCAAGGAGTGCCGCATTCATGAAACGAGCTTTCGTTGCAGTTCTCGTCGTTGCCGCCATGGCGACGTCGATCTTCGCGCAGGAGGAAGGCGGCCCCGTCTCCCCTGCTATTCAGAACAATCCTCAGGGGTACACGGCGGCGATCGTGCTCGAGCCGTCGTCGGGCCGCGTGCTCTACGAATACAACGCCGACAAGATGCTGCCGACGGCCTCGATGTCCAAGATGATGACGCTGCTCATCGCCATGGACGAGATCCAGGCGGGCAATCTCAGTTACGACACGCCGGTGACGATCTCGGCGCGCGCGAGCAAGATGGGCGGCTCGCAGATCTATCTGCGCGCGGGCTCGGTGTGGCCGCTGAAGAATCTGCTGATCGCCACGATGGTGCACTCGGCGAATGACGCGGCCGAGGCGATCGCGGAAAAGATCGGCGGCTCGGCGGAATCGTTCGCCGATCTCATGAACACGCGTGCGCAGGAGCTCGGACTCAAGAACTCGCACTTCTACGATCCGCACGGATTGCCGGCGAAGGATCCATCGCAGAACAACGCCATGAGCGCGCGCGATCTGGCGACGCTGGGCCAGGCGCTGATGAAGCATCCCTTCATGCGCCAGCTCGCGGTAATTCCGGAGATGGAGTTCCGCAACGCGACGCTGCAGCGGATCTACAACCCCAATCGCCTGCTGCGCTTCTACGAAGGCGCGACCGGAATCAAGACCGGCTTCTCCGGCCCGGCCGGTTTCTGCGTCACCGCATCGGCCAAGCGCAACAACATGGAGCTGGTGGCCGTGGTGATGGGCGCGAAGACCTCGCGTGGACCGGAGAGCTCATTCGAGCTCGCCGCGCGTCTCATGAATCAGGCGTTCATGAACTACAAGATGGTCACTCCCGTGAAGCAGGGCGCCGTCGTCGCGCAAGCCTCGGTCAGCAACGGCCGCGCGAGCTCGGTGCCGGTGATGGCGCCGCAGGATGTGCGCGCGCTCGTGAAGCGCGGCGAGGAAAAGGGCGTGAGCGTGAAGTTCAACGGCGCCGCCGTGACCGCACCCGTGAAGCGCGGCCAGCGGATCGGCATGATCGTCGTGCAGCGCGGCAATGAGACGCTGGCGAAGGTTCCTGCGGTTGCCGCCGCGGATGTGGCGAAGCAGTCGTGGTGGAAAGCGTTCTGGCCGTTCTAATTGGTGCACAGTAGACAGGTGACGGGGGACGTGAGCGAGACGCGCGCTTCTCGCTCACGTCCCTGTCACCGTCCCCTGTCAACTGCTTGCCAGCTTCTGTAGCGCTTCCACGTACGCCACGTGCTCCTGCTCGAGGATCCTCGCGCTGAGCGTTTCGGGCGTGTCGTCGTCGAGGACGGGGACGGCTTTCTGCACGAGGATCGGGCCGGCGTCGAGGTTTTCGTCGACGAGGTGGACGGTGCAGCCGGAGACTTTCACGCCGTGCGCGATTGCCTGCGCTTGTGCGTCGACTCCGGGGAATGACGGCAGCAGCGACGGGTGAACATTGAGGATGCGGTTGCGCCAACGGTCGACGAAGGCGGGACTGAGCAGACGCATGTAGCCCGCCAGCGCAATGGTGTCGGGCTTCGCGGCGTCAAGGACGCGCAGGACTTCGCGCTCGTGATCGGCGCGCTTCATTCCTTTGTGATCGATGACGTGCGCGTCGTAGCCGTATTCGCGGGCACGGGCGATGCCCGGCGCGTCGGGACGGTTCGAGATCACGCAGACGATCTCCGCGTCGAGCGTGCCGTTGCGAATCGCGTCGTGAATCGCCTGGAAATTCGAGCCGCGGCCGGAGAGGAGAACCGCGAGGCGCATCACTCGATCCAGCTCGGGAAGCCGGAGGGAGGCGTGTCGTAGACGACGCTTCGGGAGCCCTTCACGACGTTGCCGATGAAGAAGAACTCCTGATGGATCTGCGCAAAGTGCCGCGAGACGCGCTCGACCTGATCCGGCGCGACGAAGAGCACCATGCCGATTCCCATGTTGAAGACGCGCAGCATCTCGTCGCGCTCGATCTTGCCGTTCTCATAAAGGAAACGAAACAGCGGCAGCACCGGCCAGGAGCCTAGCTTGATCTTGGCGTCGAGATTGTCGGGAAGCACGCGCGGCACGTTGTCGGTGAGACCGCCGCCCGTGATGTGCGCCAGAGCATGAAACGCTTTCTCCTCGACCAGCGGGAGCAGCGGCTTGAGATACGAGATGTGCGGCTGCAGTAGCGCTTCGCCGGCCTTGCCGATGCCGGGGATGATGGTCTGGTAGTCGTAGCCGAGCTTTTCGAAGAGCACCTTGCGCGCGAGCGAATAGCCGTTCGTGTGCAGACCGACCGAGGGGAGACCGATGAGGATGTCGCCTTCGCGGACGGCCTTGCCGTCGATGAGCTTCGACGAATCGACCACGCCGAGGATGAAACCGGCGACGTCGTAGTCATCGTCGCCGTAGAAGCCGGGCATCTCCGCAGTCTCGCCGCCGATCAGCGCACAGCCGTTCTCCTTGCACGCGCGGGCCATGCCGCGGATCACATCGGTCATCACCGGCGGGCGCAGACGGCCGGTGGCGTAGTAGTCGAGGAAGAAGAGCGGACGCGCTCCCTGCACGAGGATGTCGTTGACGCAGTGCGAGACGAGATCGTAGCCGACGGTGTCGTGGATCTTCATCGCCTGCGCGACGCGCAGCTTCGTCCCGACGCCATCGGTCGATGAGACGAGGATCGGCGAATCGATCCCGTCGAACGTGCCGCGGAAGAGCCCGCCGAACGAGCCGATGTCGGAGAGCACGCCCGGCGTGTAGGTATCGCGCGCGATCCGCCGCACCTCGCGTAGCGCCTCGTCCTGCGCGTCGATGTCGACGCCGGAATCTTTGTAAGTGGCCACGGGCGCACGTTATCCCGAGCGTAGCGAAGGGTCAACGTCGGCGGTCAACGCTGTTGCTAGTGTGGCGTTGCTGAAATACGTTGACGTATAAAGAAGCCGAACTTATCTTGGTTGTGTGTCGCGGCGCGCTCCAGTGATCGAGCTCCTGCCAGAAGAGCGAAGGACGTTGGAAGGAACGGTGCGCTCTTCGACGGCGGCCCAGCGCGATGTCCTGCGAGCCAGGATCGTTTTGCTCGCCTCGGCCGGCAAACGTAACGACGAGATTCAGATCGCGCTCCGAGTCTCGAAACCAGTGATCGTGAAATGGCGAAGCCGTTTTGCGGCCAAGCGTCTTGCTGGGTTAGTCGATGAGGGCGGTCGTGGTCGGAAGCGGGTCTATGACGCAGAGATGCGGCATCGCATTGCGGCGACCGCATGCACGACACCTCCCGCGGATGTGGGGACGCAGTGGAGCGTCCGCAGCCTGGCCAAGCATCTCAAGGTCGGAGCGTCGATCGTTCAGGACGTGCTCGCGGCCGAGGACATCAAGCCCCACCGATTCCGTTACTGGAAAACCAGCCATGATCCGGAGTTCGAGCCGAAAATGTTGGAGATCGTCGGGCTGTATCTGAACCCGCCCGACAACGCGATCGTCCTTTCCGTGGACGAGAAAACCTCGATTCAAGCACTCGATCGGACGCAACCATTGCTACCGCTGCGGCCGCACCAGATCGAGCGACGCAGCCATGAGTACAAGCGGAATGGAACGACATCGCTGCTCGCATCGCTGGAAGTGCACAGCGGGAAGGTCAGCGGAGTCTGTATCAAGAAAAACGACAGCGATGCGTTCATCGCCTTTCTTCGAGTGTTGCTTCGAGATCACCCTTCGGCAGAACTGCACGTGATTCTGGACAACGGCTCATCGCACGTCAGCAAGAAGACCCGCGGTTGGGCGAGCCGACACAAACGCCTTCACCTGCACTACACACCAACCCACGCGAGTTGGCTCAACCAGATCGAGATCTTCTTCGGAATCCTGTCTCGCCGAATCATTCGCCGCGGGATCTTCAAATCGAAACAAGAACTCATCAACCGCATTCTCAGCTTTCTGGAAACGTACAACCGAGACGCACGGCCGTTCGAATGGACCTACTCCGGCAAGCCGCTCGTCGCCGGAGCTAATTAGTAAACGGTATTCTCGAACACGACACTAGTTGCTGGTTGTCTGTGGTTTCTCGCGAGGCACCACAAGCAACCGTTACACGAGGGCTATACTTCTTTGCCCGGCCACGCGATGACGAAGAAGTCTTCTCCAAGAAGCAGGGGCAACCCACGGAAAGCCGTGGTGATGCCGCCGGCAGAAGGGGCCTTCGACGAGATCGTCAGTCTCATCCAGACGGCTCGCGAGCGTTCCCTGCAGGCAGTGAACACGGAGCTTGTTGGCCTGTACTGGCAGATCGGCCGTTACATCAGCAATAAGCTCGCAGCGGCCGAATGGGGCGAAGGTGTCGTCGAGCAACTGGCGCAGCATCTGGCGCGCACGCTGCCCGGTTTGCGTGGCTTTACTCGCCGCAACCTCTTTCGGATGCGGCAGTTCTACGAGACCTACGCAAGCGAGAAGAAAGTGTCAGCACTGCTGACACAATTGCCGTGGACCCACAACCTCATCATTCTCGGGCAGGCCAAACACGTGGAAGAGCGGGAATTCTATCTGCGACGAAGCATTGAGGAGCGGTGGTCCAGTCGGGAGCTGGAGCGGCAGTTCCGCAAGGCTCTCTTCGAACGCACCGTCCTGCATCCGCCAAGAGTGTCGCCGTCGGTGACACAGATTCACGGCGAAGCCGCCTCCAGCATTTTCAAGGACGCCTATGTCGTAGAGTTTCTGAACCTGCCCGAGGAACATGGCGAAACGGACCTGCATCGCGGCCTGCTGCTGCAGCTCAAGGCATTCCTGATCGAGCTCGGGCGCGACTTCTGCTTCGTCGGATCCGAATACCCGGTACAGGTGGGCGGACGAGATTTCGCGCTCGATCTATTGTTTTTTCATCGAGGTCTCAACTGTCTCGTCGCCATCGAGCTCAAGGTAGATCGTTTCGAGCCCGAGCACCTCGGCAAGCTCAATTTCTATCTCGAAGCTCTCGACCGCGACGCACGCAAACAGCACGAGAGCCCGGCCATAGGGTTGTTGCTCTGCGCCTCGAAAGACAACGAAGTGGTCGAGTATGCCCTGAGCCGCACGCTCTCGCCCGCGCTTATCGCTGAGTATCAGACCCAACTGCCCGACAAGAAACTGCTCGCGGCCAAGCTGCATGAGTTCTACACACTGAACGCTGCGAAGCGGGATTGACCCTTCGGCGCACTCAGGGTCTACTGCGCGACGACAAATGGCCCAAGCCCTCCTCATCTCCACCCTGCTCACCATCGCCGGTCTGATCATCACGATCGTGCTGGGATTCAAGGCCTCGCCGGTGCACGTCGCCGATCACATCATCGTGGCGCTGGTCACGGTCGTGGTCGGGCTGTTCTCGCAGTCGATGACGATGTTCTTTTTCATCGGCACGGGGAAGGAGCTGAAGGAGAAGTCGAAGCAGGACGCGGACGTCGTGCAACGGACGAAGGACTTCAAGTCGCGCGTCTTCCCCTCGGCGATGTGGTCGATGACGGCGATCATGGTCACGTTCATCACCGGCGGTGGTGTCGGCCTCGGCAAGACGCCGATCTGGCTGCACGACGCTCTGGCGGCGCTGTCGATCTTCATGTTCGCGCGGGCGTACTGGATTCAAATCCGCGCGATGACCGAGAACGCGACGCTCATGGAGCGCTACCTGAAGGAAGAATGACGTTGATGGACTGCAGTGCCGCGAGGTACTGCTCGACCTCGTCCGTTGGCGTTGGTCCGTAGATCGCGGAGAGCGCGACGGCAATGTCCGCGGCCGTGCGGTTGCGGTCGACGAGATTCAGGGCTTCGTAGCGTTTCTCCGCCGGTAACTTGATGTCTTTGTATTTCGGGTAGTGATCGTTGAAGTAGTCGTAGCCGAATGCGCCCATCGTCCCTTTGATGTTCGGATTGCGATGGAGCGCAGCGGCCTTGTTGTCGCGTCTAACGCTGCTGCGCCTGACGCCGTGGCTGCGGTTGTCGCATCGCAGGAACGTGCAGACCGATGCGCGGAGCTGGAGCTCGTACCAGCCGTTGAACGCCACCGCATTCGGGTCCTTGCGGCGCAAGGCCTGGGCATAGCGCACCAGACCGAACGGCACCGTCAATTCGACGAGCATGGGAGCGTCGCTCTTGGTGATGCGCGCGAGGACGTAGCCGCTGGCGGCGGCGATGAATCCGGCGCGGCCGAGTTTCGTGGCGTCGATGTTGGCGGCGACGTCGCCGTTGGTGTGGATGTAGCGATCGGGCCAGTCGTTCATGTAGATCGCCGGGATGCCCCACGAGCTGTCGCTGTAGACCTCATGATCGCTTCCTTCGGTGAGCGCGACCATTTCCGCCCGCAGCGGTTCCTTGCCGCCGCCCGGCGCGACGAGCGGCCAGCGCGCGCTGCCGGTCATGGCCAGCTCCGCGGTCTCGGCGTTGACGAGCGCGCCGATCGTCTCGGCGATGTCGTAGACGAATGACGGCTGGCTGGCCGGTCCGCGCGTGATGTGGAAGATCGCCTTCGTCTCCGGTCCGCCGCCGACCATGTCGAGATGGATGGCGGCTTTGATGCGCGCGGCGAGCTGCGGCCGTCCATTGAGGAGCGTGAGCGTGCCTTCGACTTCCGGCGGCCAGACGAAGCGGATCGTGCGCCGCGGCGGCGCGAGTCGTTTCTCGGCGATGAGTTTCGAGAGCGTGCGCGCGACCTCGAGGATGGTCGCGCAGCCGCTGGCGTTGTCGTTCGCGCCGGGACGCGGATGATCGAGATGGCAACTGAAGACGATCTCTTCATCAGGCAGTTCGGTTCCGCGGATCGTCGCCGTGGCGATGTCGTATGAGCCGATGGTTTGTTCCGCGCGAACGATCGCGTGCAGGCGAACGCTCTCACCCTTGCCGATGCGCTGCTGAAACGCGCGCGCGGTCTTGAGCGAGACCATGAAGGCGAACGTCTTCTCGTCGTCGGGTGCGAAGGTGTCGAGGTGTCCCCAGCGCACGAGGTTCTCGTCTTCGCCCCACCAGGCGGTCTTTTGATTCTGTGCGTAGCTGATGATTCCGGCGGCGCCGAAGCGGCCGATCGCGAGCGGCGCGACGGCGCCCGGCTGCGACGACGTGAGGACGAGTTTTCCCTTCACGTCCTTGTAGTCCGACTCGCTCGTGCCGTCGCCGACGTCGATGAGCTCCGCGGTGACGTCGCCGCTCACGCTGTCCTGCGCGAGCGTGATCGGAGCGGAGTCCCAACTCGCGAGTCGCGTGATCGGCGCGCCGTCTGTGCCGACTTCCCACAGCTCGGCGAAGTCGGCGTTCCATGCCGGACGCGATCGCTGCGTGCCGTAGAAAATCTTCCCGTCTGCCGGAAACGACTCGACGTGCGCGTCGTCGAAGCCGTAGCGTTTCAACTCTCCGAGAATCTGCTCCGTCGCGGCATTGAATCCACGAGAGCCGCGCATCCGGTGCTGACGCGAGAGCCCTTCGAGATTGCGCTTTGCGCTGTCGCCGGAGATCTCCGTGGCGATGGCGGTGACTTCCTTGTCGGTGAGGAAGGGGAGGGTGTCGGCGAACGCGCCGGTCGCGATGACGAGTGCGAGAGCAAGAATGATGATTCGTCTCATAGTTCAATGGAGGGCGGGCTTATAGCCTGGCTTATAGCCCGCCATGGGTGGCTGGAACGTCCCCTCTGTCAAGATCGCCTTTCCTCCCGCCCAAGATCGGCGGGCTATAAGCCCGCCCTCCTGGGAATCCATGCGATCACATCCGGTACAACGCCGCGCCCCAGTGCATCCCCGATCCGAGGGCGGTGAAGCAGACGAGCATGCCCGGTTGGATGCGGCCGTCGGCGAGGCATTCGTGGAAGAGGATCGGCAGTGTGCCGGCGGTGGTGTTGCCGTAGCGTTCGATGTTGTGCGGGACTTTCTCGGGTGGGAGTCCGAGCTGCTTGGCGACGGCTTCGACGATGCGCAGGTTGGCCTGATGCACGATGAGCTGATCGATCTGCGCGATCTCGAACCCGGCCGCGGCGCAGACTTCGCGGACCGCCTCCGGCATTTTGAGAACGCCGAACTTGAATACTTCGCGTCCTTCCATCACCGGGATCGGCTCGGATTTGTCGAGCTGGTCGTGCGTGATGAACGGACGGCGGCGGAAGCCGACGCCGGGGACGAAGAGCGCCTCGAGGTTCGAACCGTTCGTGAACAGTTTCGCGGCGATGAATCCGCGCTCGTCGCCGTTCTGCGAGGCCTCGATCACGACCGCGCCTGCGCCATCCCCGAAGAGCACGGTCCGATCGCGGATCGCAGTATTCGCCGCGTACTCCTCGGGCGTCACATCGCGGTCGATCGAGTCCGATCGTGTTGTCCCAGCCGTTCTGCCACGGCATGAACGGCGTGTGCACGTCGGCGCCGATGAGCAGGATGCGGCGGTACTTTCCGCTGCGAATGAGCGAGTCCGCGAAGTCGAGTCCGTAGAGGAAACCGGAGCACTGCTGGCGGATGTCGAACGTCGGCGTGCTCTCGCGAAAGCCCATCTTCGCCTGCACGACCGGACCGTTGCCGGGGAAGAAGTAGTCGGGCGTCATCGTGGCGAAGATGATCGCGTCGATGTCGTCGCGCGTATATCCGGCGGAGCTCAGCGCCCCTTCGGCGGCCATCATGCCGAGGTCCGCGGAGCTCTGACCGGGATCGGCGTAGCGGCGCTCCTCGACGCCACTGCGCGTGCGGATCCACTCGTCGCTGGTGTCCATGATCCGCGAGAGCGCGGCGTTGGGAACGACGTTCTTCGGGAGTCCGATCCCGGTGCCGGTGATGATGGATCGCATGGGAGCGGAGCTTAACAGGAGTCAGAGCGCAGTTCGCAGATCGCGGAAGGCTTCCCCTTCGAAGAGAGAGAGAGAGAGAGACAACTTGGATGTGCGTTTTGAGTCTCAACGTTCCAGTTTGAAAATCCGATCGTCGTCCGCGGACGGATCTCCGCGGCCGTCGCGATTGCTCGTCGTGAAGTACAACGCGCCGTCGGGGCCGGCGACGACTTCGCGGATGCGTCCGAGGTCGGTGAAGAGGCTCTCTTCGCGAAGGACCTTGCGGCGATCGTTCGCGTCGAGCACGACGCGATGGAGATTCGCGCCGCGGAGACAGCCGAAGTAAAAATCGCCGTTCCAGAACGCGCCGCTCGCGGGCGCGCAGGCCGGCGTGTATTCGAGGAGCGGCGAGACCATGCCTTCGTGTTCATCGTGATGCATGATCACGGGCCAACCGTAGTTCTTGCCGCGCTCGACGATGTTCACCTCGTCGCCGCCGACGCCACCGTCGAAGCCGGAGGGACCGTGCTCGGTCTCGAAGAGCAGTCCGCTCTTCGGATCCCAATCGATGCCCTGCGGATTGCGATGACCGTAGGACCAGACCGGCGAACCGGCGAAAGGATTGTCGGCGGGGATGGAGCCATCGTCGTTGAGGCGAAGGATCTTGCCGCCGAGGGAGTGGAGATCCTGCGCGATCGCGCGCGTCGTGGCGTCGCCGGTCGTGATGTAGAGCTTGCGATCGGGTCCGAACTTCAAGCGGCAACCGGCGTGAAAGCGCGCGGCCGGGATGTTCTCGAGGATTGCGTGAGGCTCGACGAGCGACGTGCCGGTGTCGCGGTATCGCGCGACGGTGTCGGTCAGATCGCCGGTCGCGTAGCAGAGATAGACGTAGTGATTGCTCGCGAAGTCGGGATGCAGCGCGAGCCCCATGAGGCCTGCCTCGCCGTCGGCGACGACGTTCGTGAGCGAGAGCAGCGGCTCCGCGCGCAATTTGCCTTGCTCGATGACGCGCACGCGGCCGGGACGTTCGGTGACGAACATCCGGCCGTCGGGTGCGAACGCGATCGACCAGGGGACTTCGAGTCCGCGCGCGAAGACGATCGGGTCCTTCACCGCGGCGGATGGCGTCGATGCATTCTCCGGAGCGGTGGATGGTTTCGCGCAGCCGGCGAGGAAAACGAGCAGCGGGAAGAGGATCCGTTTCATGGCGAGGTGTACGATATTCGCATGTCGCGTGACGAAGCGGATATTCGCATGTCGCGTGACGGAGCGCGCGACTCGTTCTTCGCGACACTGATCGGCGACGGGCGGCCTCTGCTGATCGTTCTCGCGCTGGTGCTCATCGGCTGCGGGCTCTTCGCCGGATTCCAGGCCGCGACCGGCCAGTTCCTTCCGCATGACACCGCGTTCCTCGGCATGACCGCTCAGCAGCTCTGCGCGTTGCATGGCTGCCGGATCGTGCATTTCATGATCCATGACCGCATCTCCTTCGGCGGCGTGCTCGTGGCGATCGGCACGATGTATCTCTGGCTCGCGCTCTTCCCGTTGCGCGCCGGCGAGGCGTGGGCGTGGTGGACGTTTGCCGCCAGTGGGACGGTTGGGTTTCTGAGTTTCCTCACGTGGCTCGGCTACGGTTATCTCGACACGTGGCATGGGCTGTCGACCGTTGCGCTTCTGCCTCTTTACATCTGGGGACTTGCGCGAACGCGACATCTGCTTCTGACGACGAGTGAACAGGTGACAGTAGACGGGGATCGTGAGCAAGATCGGTCCGGCGACGCACGAGCCCTGTCCACCGTCTACCGTTTACCGATTGGCTGGCGCGCATTGCTGGTTCCCGGCGAGCCGTTGAGTTTCGGTCGCGTCTGCCTTCTCCTCACGACCCTCGGCATCATCGGCGGCGGTCTGACGATCATGACCGTCGGCATGACGCACGTCTTCGTGCCGCAGGATCTGGAGTTCATGCGGGTCGACGTCGCGGAGATCCGCGCGATCAGCGGACGTCTCGTGCCATTGATCGCGCACGATCGCGCCGGCTTCGGCGGCGGGTTGGCGTCGTGCGGTGTGGCGATGTTTCTTTCGGTCTGGTGCGGCCGGCTGACGCGGAGTCTCGTGCAGGCGCTCGCGGTCGCCGGCACCGCTGGATTCGTCACCGCCATCGGCGTGCATCCGGCGATCGGCTACATGAATCTCACGCACCTCGGCCCGGCGGTGTTCGGCGCGCTCGTCTTCGCCTTCGGCCTCGTCCTTGCTTCGAGGGGAATGCATGCAAACGACGCATCTCAATGACACGGGCGAGGTGATTCCGGTCGTCGGCTTCGGCGGAATGCCGCTGTCGATTCAGGGACGGCCGCCCGAGGAGCAGGGGCAGCATGTGCTGCACGCGGCCATCGACGCCGGGATGACATTGATCGATACCGCGGACGTCTACTGCCTCGACGATCGCGACATCGGACACAACGAGCGACTCATCGCCTCGGTGCTGCGCGAGCGCAGCGATCGCGATGCGATTCGCGTGGCGACGAAGGCGGGACTTCGCCGTCCGCGCGGTGCGTGGACGAACGACGCGAGTCCCGCGCACATCCGCGAAGCGTGCGAACAGAGCTTGCGCTCGCTCGGCACCGAACGGATCTGGCTCTATCAGCTTCACGCGCCCGATCCGAAAGTGCCGATCGAGAAGAGCGTCGAAGCCTTCGCCGAGCTGCATCGCGAAGGGAAGTTCCAGCACTTCGGCCTGAGCAACGTCTCGGTGAAAGAGATCGAGATCGCGAATCGAATCCTGCCCGTCGTCTCGGTGCAGAATCGCCTCAATCCCTACTTCCGCGAATCGCAGCGCGTTGTGAAGGAGTGCGCGCGCCGCAAGATCACCTTCCTCGCCTACAGCCCGGTGGGCGGCGGCCGTCTCGCGAAGAAGCTGCCGCAGTTCGACGTGCTGATCGAGCTCGCGCAAAAACACGATCGCTCCGTCCACGCGATCGTGCTGGCCTGGGTCCGCGCACAAGGCGAGACGGTCGTGCCGATTCCGGCGGCGCGCTCGATCGAACACGCGATCGACAGCGCTGGCTCGGCGGACGTCGTGTTGTCCGAGGACGATCTGCGGGCGATCGACGAGACGGAGTTCGATCGGACGTGACGGAGAGGCAGATCGCGGTTCGCAGATCGCGGATCGCAGGAGAGGCACCACCCTTTCCGTCATTCTGAGCGAGGTGGTTGGGGGGCGTGAGCGAAGAATCTCAGATTACGAAAAGCATGTTCAAGGCGCGGTTCGTGGCATTTTGAGATTCTTCGTCGCGCTCCACCCGTCGCGGCACGCCGCTCGGGGGTTGCGCCGACTCAGAATGACGGGAAGGGCGGTGGCCTGCGATCCGCGATCTGCGATCCGCGATCTCGATCTTTGCTTTATTCTTCAACCTCCATGGAGGCGCACGAAACGAATTGACCACGCACGAGCTCATTGAGGAAGCGCAACAGAAGGACTGGAGCGTCGAGGATGCACTCTCGCTCTACATGATCGACCGCTGGGGCGCGGGCTATTTTCACGTCTCGCAGGAAGGGTTGATGACGGTGACGCCGCTGCAGCACAAGGGCATCGCCGTGCCGATCATCGACGTCGTGCGCGAGGCGCAGACGATGAATCTCCCGGCGCCGCTGCTGATTCGCTTTCAGGATCTCCTGCGGCATCGCGTGGAGACGCTCAATCGCGCGTTCAACCAGCGCCATCACCGAACAGAACTACCGCGGCGCGTATCGCGGCGTGTTTCCGATCAAGGTCAACCAGCTTCGCGAAGTCGTCGAGGAGATTCTCGACGCCGGCCGGCCGTTCCATCTACGGCATCGAAGTCGGATCGAAGCCGGAGATCTTCGCCGGGCTCGCGGTTCACACCGACCCCGAGTCGCTGATCATCTGCAACGGCTACAAGGACCGGAACTACATCCGCACGGCGCTGATCGGCCGGAAGCTCGGCAAGAAGGTCATCCTCATCGCGGAGAAGATCTCCGAGGTCGAGCTGATCACGAAGATCGCCACGGAGATGGGCGTCGAGCCGTGGATCGGCCTGCGCGTGCGCCTGCTGTCGAAGGGCGCCGGAAAGTGGGCCACCTCCGGCGGCGAGCACGCGAAGTTCGGGCTGTCGACGGCGGAGATTCTCGAAGCGATCGAGATCACTGCGCGCGGCGAACATGGACGGCGGCGTTCAAGCTGCTGCACTTCCACATCGGCTCGCAGATCCCGGACATCCTGACCATCAAGCGCGCCGTGCGCGAGGCCGCGATGTACTACGCGAAGCTCTACAAGAGCGGCCACACGCTCGAGTACCTCGACGTCGGCGGCGGGCTGGCCATCGACTACGACGGCTCGCGCTCGACGTTCCACTCGTCGATGAACTACTCCGTCGAGGAGTACGCGACGCGACATCGTCTACAACATCATGGACGTCTGCGACGACGAGAAGGTGCCGCATCCGAACATCGTCTCGGAGTCGGGGCGGGCGATCGTGGCGCATCACTCGGTGCTGGTGGTTCAGGCCTTCGGCGCGATCGAGAAGACGCCGCTCGAGCCGAAGGAGATTCGCGCCGCCGATCACAAGCTGGTGCGCGAGCTGATCGAGATCGACGAGTCGCTGAGCTCGGACACGATCAATCGAGTCGTGGCACGATCTGCAGCAGATCAAGGAGCAGGTGCAGACGATGTTCGAGCTCGGCCTGCTCAATCTCGACGTCAAGGCGCGCGTGGAGTCGCTCTTCTGGCAGATCGCCGAGCGATTGCAGACGATCGTCAATCAGATGGATCCCGAGGAAGTGCCGGAGGACCTGCGGGCGCTGAAGGTGGAGCTGGCCGATCAGCACATCTGCAACTTCTCGGTGTTCCAGTCGCTGCTCGATCACTGGGCGCTGGGACAGCTCTTTCCGATCGTTCCCATTCATCGCCTCGACGAGCGTCCGCAGCTCGAGTCGACGCTGGTCGACATCACCTGCGATTCCGACGGCAAGGTCTCGAAGTACATCGATCTCAACGACGTGCGCGAGACGCTGCCGCTCCACGAGATCCGCGCGACCGAGCCGTACTACCTCGGCATCTTTCTCACCGGCGCCTATCAGGACATCATGGGCGACATCCACAATCTCTTCGGGCGCGTGAACGAGGTCCACGTGTTCCTCGACCCGGACGAGGAGAGCGGCTTCTACATCGAGGAAGAGATTCCCGGGCAGCCGATCGGCGAAGTGCTGGCCATGACGCAGTGGGACTGGCGCGATCTCGAGAAGCGGATGAAGCACAGATCGACGTGGCGATCAAACAAGACAAGCTGAAACCGAACGAAGGGATGAGGTTGCTGCAGGAATTCGAGCGGGGGCTCAAGGATCAGACGTACCTGACGTTCGATTGACCGGGAATCTTTAGCTGAGCTCGACCTTCGAATGAGTGGAAATCGGAACGGTTCCCTTCTCGTTCCATAAGTACCACCCACCAAGGAGAAACAGACACATGCGTAGAACACTGGCGCTCCCCCTGATCCTGCTCGCCCTTACGGCGACGAATGCTTTCGCCCTCGGCGAGGCCCGGATGACAGGCAAGGTTCTCGATGCGACAACGAAGCAGCCGATCGCCGGAGCTGTGCTCAAGGCGGAGGCGACCGAGTCGAAGACCGTGAACCAGTCGTTTCCGGCCCGCAAGGACGGTTCGTACACCGTGTTCCTGCTCGACGGAACGATCCATTACAAGTTCACCGTCAGCGCTCCGGGCTATGACTCGTACGTCGAGACGATGAAGCTCAAGCTCGGCGAGACGAACCAGCGCGACTTCCTCCTGTCCAAGCCGGGCACGACGACGCAGACGACGATCGTCGAGAAGGAGAAGGCCGCCGATCCGGCAGTCGACGCGTACAATGAAGGTGCGCAGCTCGCGAACGCGGGCGATGTCGCCGGCGCGATCGCGAAGTTCGAGGCAGCGGTGGCGGCGAAGCCCGATCTGCTCGCGGGATGGATGGCGCTCGCCAAGATCTCGCTGAAGGCGAAGCAGTATCCGAAGGCGATCGACGCGGCGAAGAAGGTGCTCGACGTCGATGCCGATGACACCGACATGTGGACGGTGCTCTATCAGGCGTACGCGGCGACGGGCGACAAGGCCAACGCCGCGATCGCGCAGAAGAAGCTGCCGGCGAACGCCAGCTCGCTCTTCAACGACGCCGCGCGTCTGATCAACGAAGGCAAGGATGCCCAGGCCGAAGCGGTGCTGAAGCAGGCCATTGCCATCGACGAGAAGATGGCCGTGGCGTGGTACGAGCTGGGCATGGTCTACGCGCGCACCGGCAAGAACGCCGACGCCCGAGCGGCACTCACCAAGTATCTCGAGATCGACCCGACCGGCAAGGACGCCGCGACGGCGAAGGAAATGCTCAACTACATCAAGTAGTCCATATAGCAGCGATCCATCACGTAGCAAGGAGACGCGGCGGCGCAAGCCGCCGCGTACCTAAACCTTATGCGCAAAGCTGTCGCCGGTTTCGTCCTGTCTCTCGTCGCTGCCGCCTGTGCCTCTCGCGGTTCGAAGGCTCCGGTCGCACTCCCCGAAGTTACGATCGTGCAGACCGGCGGCGTCGCCAACGCCGCACGCGGCATCACCGGCCCGATTCCGGTGCGCTACGCCATTCGCGTGCAGAACCGCGCGGACGTGGCGATCACGCTCAAGCGGATCGAAGCCTCGTCGATGGGCACCGGCGCGTACACGCTCGCCTCGACGTCGCGACCGTTCAACGCCTTGATTCCGCCGGATGGCTACAAGGACGTCGAGATGTTCGCCAGCGCGGTGGTGGAGCAGGAAACGATCGTCGGCGCAAACGGCCCGGTCACGCTCCGGCTCATCCTCCACTTCGAATCGCCCAAAGGGCCGTTCCAGGATGTGGTCGTGGAGCAGGTCAACGACAAGCTGACCGGCGAGATCCCGGGGTAGCACTCCAATCAGAAGCCGAAGGCTTCCGGCGCAGCTTTGCTTCTGTGTGGCGACGGCCGCCTCGGTCGTCCTCTCGCGCAAGAAGCACGTCCCCGCTCCTCTGCCGCAAAGCGCGATGCCACGGCTTTCGTGACTCGAAGACGCATCGTCTTTCGCACGCGTCGCCGACCGAGGGCGGTCAGCACCACACAGAAGCGCCGAAGCCTCGGCTTCTGCTCGCGGTGGCTTTGCCACCGCACTTCTCACCGTACGAACACGCCGACCTGTTCCGGCTCGTACGCCAGGTTCGGGCCGAGCCAGCGCTCGACGTCGGTGATGGGCATGTTCTTGCGTGCGGCGTAGTCTTCGATCTGATCGCGGCCGATCTTGCCGAGGGCGAAGTAGCGGGAGCGGGGGTGGGCGAAGTAGAGACCGCTGACGGATGCGGCGGGGCTCATCGCGAAGGACTCGGTGAGCTCGATGCCGAGCTTTTCGGCGCCGAGGAGATTGAAGAGCGTGCGCTTCTCGGTGTGATCGGGGCTTGCGGGATAGCCGGGGGCGGGACGGATGCCGCGATATTTCTCGGCGACCAGTTCGTCCGGCGTGAGCGATTCCTCCGGCGCGTACCAGGCGCGGCGCACGTCGCGATGGAGTTTTTCGGCGAGCGCTTCGGCGAGGCGATCGGCGAGCGCTTTGGTCATGATCGAGTTGTAGTCGTCGTGATCGCGCTGGAAGCGCGCCACGAGCTCCTCGACGCCGATGCCGGCGGTCACGGCGAAGCCGCCGACGAAATCGCCCGAAGGCGCGATGAAGTCGGCGAGCGCGAGGTTCTGGCCGGTCGTCGTTTCCTGCTGCTGGCGCAGCGTGTGGAGCGTCGCGTTCGGGAGAACGATGTCGTCGCCGGCGCGATGCGCGGGCCAGAATCCGTAGACGGCGCGTGCCTGGAGCAGGCGCTTCTCGATGATCTCGTGCAGCAGCTTGCGCGCGTCGTCGTAGAGCTCCTTCGCGCGCTGCGTCTTCGAGAATCTGCGGGTAACGTCCGCGCAACTCCCAGGTCTGGAAGAACGGATTCCAGTCGATGAACGGCTCGATCGAATCGAGCGGCACGTCGTGGAGAACACGCACGCCGGTGAACGGCGGCGGCTCGGGAGTGAAGTCGAGCGAGAGGGCGCGTTTGCGCGCTTGTTCGAGCGGCAGGATGGTGATCGACGCGCGACTCCATGCCTTCGCGCAGCTTGTCGTACTCGCGTTCGATGTCCCTGGCGTAGTCGTCGCGGCGCTCGGAGAGCAGCGTGCTGACGACGCCGACCGCGCGCGAGGCGTCGAGCACGTGCACGGTCGGCGAGTGATAGCGCGGCGCGATTTTCACCGCGGTGTGCAGCTTCGACGTCGTCGCGCCGCCGATGAGCAGCGGCACGCTGGAACTGCCGGCGCTCCATCTCGCGCGCGACGTGCACCATCTCGTCGAGCGAAGGCGTGATCAGACCGGAGAGGCCGATGATGTCGACGTTCTCGCTGCTCGCGCGGTGTCGAGGATCTTGTCCGCCGAGACCATCACGCCGAGGTCGATGACCTCGTAGTTGTTGCAGCCGAGCACGACGCCGACGATGTTCTTGCCGATGTCGTGGACGTCGCCTTTGACCGTCGCCATCAGGATCTTGCCGCGCGCGGACAGATCGCCCGACGCCAGCTTTCTCCGCCTCCATGAACGGCAGCAGATAGGCGACCGCCTTCTTCATCACGCGCGCGCTCTTCACGACCTGCGGCAGGAACATCTTGCCCGCGCCGAAGAGGTCGCCGACGACGTTCATGCCGTCCATCAGCGGACCTTCGATGATCGAGAGCGCGGTCGGATACTTCTGCCGCGCTTCTTCGACGTCGGCGTCGATGATGATCGACGATGCCTTTCACGAGCGCGTGCGAGAGCCGCTCCTCGACCGTGCCGAGGCGCCACGCTTCGTTCTTCGCTTCCTGCTGGTCGCGGCCCTTGTCCTTGATCGTGTCGGCGAAAGTCGATCAGCCGTTCGGTGGCGTCGGGACGGCGATTGAGCAGCACGTCCTCGACGAGCTCGAGCAGGTCCTTCGGGATCTCTTCGTAGATGCCGAGCTGGCCGGCGTTGACGATGCCCATGTCAGGCCGGCGCGGATGGCGTGATAGAGAAACGCCGCGTGCATCGCTTCGCGCACGACGTTGTTGCCGCGGAACGAGAACGAGACGTTGCTGATGCCGCCGCTGGTGTTGGCGAGCGGAAACTTCTCGCGAAGCTGGCGCACGCGCTTCGATGAAGTCGACGCCGTAGTTGTTGTGCTCCTCGATGCCGGTGGCGACGGTGAGGACGTTCGGGTCGAAGATGATGTCGGTCGGATCGAAGCCGACTTCGTTCGACCAGGATGTCGTAGGCGCGCGAGCAGATCGCGACCTTGCGCTCGATCGTGTCGGCCTGCCCCTGTTCGTCGAAGGCCATCACGACCACGGCCGCGCCGTAGCGCTTGCAGAGACGCGCCTGCTCGCGGAACGTCGTCTTCGCCTTCCTTGAGCCAGATCGAGTTGACGACCGACTTTCCCTGCAGGCATTTGAGGCCCGCTTCGATGACCGACCACTTCGAGCTGTCGACCATGACCGGCACGCGGCTGATGTCGGGCTCGGAGGCGAGGAGGTTGAGGAACTCGTGCATGAGCTTCTCGGAGTCGAGCAGCCCTTCGTCCATGTTGACGTCGAGGATGTTGGCGCCGCTGTCGACCTGCTGCCGGGCGACCGTCAACGCCGCTGTCGAGATCGCCGGCCTTGATCAGCTTCGCGAACTTCGGCGAGCCGGTGACGTTGGTCCGCTCGCCGACCATGATGAAGTTGGCGTCGGGAGTGACCGTGAGCGGCTCGAGTCCGGTGAGGCGGAGATGGCGTCGGCGGCGCGCTTGGGACGCGCGGCGGGAGCGTCGCGACGGTCTCGGCGATGGCGCGGATGTGATCGTAGCCGGTGCCGCAACAGCCGCCGACGATGTTCAGCCAGCCGCTGGCGGCGTAGTCGCGCAGGACATCGGCCATCTCGGTGGCGGTTTCGTCGTAGCCGCCGAGGGCGTTGGGCAGGCCGGCGTTCGGATAGCAGGTGATGAAGACCGGCGCGAGCTTCGCCAGTTCCTCGACGTGCGGCCGCATCTCCTCGGCGCCGAGCGCGCAGTTGATGCCGACGGCGAGCAGCGGCGCGTGCGAGATCGAGTTCCAGGACGCTTCGACGGTCTGCCCGCTCAGCGTGCGCCCCGAGGCGTCGGTGATCGTGAGCGAGGCGATGACCGGGAGCGTGATGCCGGTGTCGGCGAAGTACTTCTCGATCGCGAACAGCGCGGCCTTGAGGTTCAGCGTGTCGAACGTCGTCTCCGGCATCAGGATGTCGACGCCGCCGTCGACGAGGCCGCGTGCCTGTTCGTAGTAGGCGTCGACGAGCTCGTCGAACGTCACGCCGCGGAAGCCGGGATTGTTCACGTCGGGGGAGAGCGAGGAGGTGCGGTTCGTCGGTCCCATCGAGCCGGCGACGAAGCGCGGCTTTTCCGGAGTCGAGAAATCGTCGGCGGCGCGGCGGCAGATCTCCGCCGCGGCCTTGTTGATCTCGTAGACGTACGGCTCGAGGTCGTAGTCGGCGAACGAGATCGCCTGGGCGTTGAACGTGTTGGTCTCGATGATGTCGCTGCCGGCCTCGAGGTACTGGCGATGGATCTCGTCGAGCACGTGCGGGCGCGTCAGCGCGAGGACGTCGCTGGCCCCTTTGAGACTGCGCGGGTGTTGCGCGAATCGCTCGCCGCGGAAGGCCGCTTCGTCGAGCTAGTAGCGCTGGATCATCGTGCCCATCGCGCCGTCGAGGACGAGGATCCGCTTGGCAAGAAGGTCGCGCAGTTCTTGGGAACGATCAGGTTGGGCCATCGTGAGTCTCCAGGACAAAAACAAAAAACCCCGCAACATGCGGGGCCGCTCGAAACGCAAATGCTTGCCGAGTGCTGGCTCTTTAGCTTTTTTTAACCTGGTTGCAAGCCGCCCGCAAATCAGTCCAGGAGCGTCGAGGTTACGGCAGCGCCAGAAGGTTTGTCAAACGGGTGGAATTCGGGTTCACGCGGAGACGCGGAGAAGCGGAGAGGAGGTCATGACAACTCTTTCTCCTCCGCCTCTCCGCGTCTCCGCGTGAAATCCTTTGGAACTATCATCGAGACATGTCCATGAGTGCCACGAGTCACACCGATCCCGTGAACGCGCAGATCCTCGCCATTTCCGAGGATCGGATTCAGGGATTCGTGCGCGATCCGTTCGGGGAGATCGCGGAGAAAGCAGGGCTTCCCGTCGACGTCGTGATGGAGCGCATCGCGGCGATGCTGCGCGCTGGGACGATTCGGCGCGTGCGGCAGACGTTGATGGCGACGAATCTCGCGGAAGGGGCGCTGGTGGCGTGGCAGTTTCCGAACGACAAGTTGGACGACGCGTTCGAGTTCATGTTCCGCGAGGATCCGTTCTCCGGGCATGTCGTGATCCGCTCGACCGACGCGGCGACGCCGGGATCGAGCTACCGCCTCTGGACGACGGTGAAGGTCCCGCAGGGATATTCGGTGGAGAAGCACTGCGCGGTGCTGGCGCGCCTCACGGGAGCCGAGCATTTTCGCGTGATGCCGGCGAATCGGATCTTCGCTCTGGGCGTGGGCCACGTGCGCCGCAAGGGGATGGAGCCGGGGAGCAAGTCCGAGGAGCTGGCGGTGGTGAAGGACACGGCGAAGGTGGAGCTGACGGATCTCGACTGGCAGGTGCTGACCGCGCTCAAGCGCGAGCTCGATCCGGAGGAAGTGACGCGCGATCTCTGGGCAAAGCGGGCCGCGGAAGCAGGCGTGCCGCTGGAGACTTTCTTCGAGGTCGCGGAGGATCTGAACAAGCGCGGTGTCATCGGGCGCTTCTCGACGTTCCTCGAGCACGTGAAAGCGGTGCAGGCGGCGAGCGCGTGACGCGATTCAATGCGCTCTTTCACTGGGCGGTGCCGCCGGGGCGCGAGATGGAAGCGGGGCGCGAGATCGGGCGCTTTCACATCCTCACGCACTGCTACTGGCGCGAGGGAGGCGCGGAGTTTCGCAACGTGAACATGATGGCCGTCGCGCACGGAACGGAGCAGGACGCGGTGCTCGCGCACAAGAAGGCGATCGACGAGCATCTCGCCGAGATCGGGATTCCGGTGACGTACACGAATGTCTTCTGGGGCGGGCGCAGCGAGATCAAGCCGAGCGAGATCTCGCCGTTCGCGTATCGTGAGTGGTGTGAGTCGAGAGGAGTCGATCCGCAATCGATTCGCGATTAGCGTCGCGATCGCGGCGTTCGTCGCCGGCGTCGTGGCGTTCGTGCAGTCGTATCAGCGCTGGCTCGATCCCTTCATCGACGCCGGGCGCGATCTCTACATCCCCGAGCAGCTCCGCCTCGGCACGACGCTCTATCGCGACATCTTGTACTTCTACCCGCCGCTGACGCCGTATCTGCTCGCGGCGATCACCGCGGTCACCGGCAGTTCGCTCCAGGCCTACGTCGCGATCGGTCTCGCGATCGCGCTGCTGACGTCGACTGTGGTGTGGATGATCGTCCGCCCGCTCGCCGGCGCGGTCGCGTCAGGATGCGCGCTGCTGATCTTCTTCTCGTTCAGCATGGCCGGCATCGGGGGCTGGGGTTGCAATTACTTCTTCCCCTACGCTCACGCCGCAACGCTGGCGATGCTTTTCTTTTTGTCCGCGGTGGCCTGCCTGACGCGCGGCCGCTGGATCCTCGCGGTGCTTTTGCTGGTCGCCGCATCGTGGACAAAGATCGAGTTCGCGGCGTTTGCGGTCGTGCTTCTCGCGGTGCTACCAGCGCAGCATCTAAGCGTGTCATCCCGAGCGTCGAGCGAGGGACCTGGGCGGCCGGGTGGCACGAGGCTCGGGTTACGCGCCGCCCTTCCACCCAGGTCCCTCGCTACGCTCGGGATGACAGGCTTGCATGCTGCGCTCTTTTTCGTGCTCCTGAACTTCGCCGTTCTTGCCATCACCATCGCCACGTTCGGCCTCGAGCCTCTGCGCGCCAACATCCTTCCTCCCTCCCTCCTCGGCGGTTCCTCGGCGCGCACGTTCTACGCGCACGTCACCGGCACCGCGGCCTGGCGAACGAATCTCGCTCTTGCCGCGCGGGGTGCGGCGCTGATCGTCGTGTTCGGTGTGCTCTTGTATGCGTGGGAGCGGCGTCCGCGCTTTCGTTTCGCGATCTGTGTCGCGCTCGCGGTGGTCGCATTCGCGCTGGCGAACGACACGTTCTTCCGCGCCTGGACGATCCTGCAAGTCGCGCTGATCCCGTTCGCGGTGCGCAAGCCGCGCGAGCCGCTGGCGCTGTTGCTGATCGTCTCGCTCTGCGCGTCCTCGCGGATCGCACTCAACATCACGCCGTCGTGGTACGGCTTCGTCTTCATCACGCCGGTCGTCGTGCTGATGGTCTATGTATTCTTCGAATGGTTGCCGCAGCGCGGCGCGTATTCGCGAGCGACCGCGGTCGCGTGGCTGCTGCCGTTCGCTCTCGTCGCGACGAGCGGTCTTCTGGCGGCGCGCGCTGCCTACGCGCGCGCGGAGCCGGTTTCGACGAAGCGCGGAACGTATGAGGATACGAACGTCGGGCGCGCGCAATACGTGACGGCGCTGCTGCAGCATCTCGAGCGCGCCAGCGCGCGGGAGCTCGTCGTGATGCCGGAGGGATTGGCGATCAATTACCTCTCCGGGCTGCGAACGCCGCTCCGCCATCAGACCTTTACGCCGGTAGAAATCGCCGGCGAAGAGGCGAGCATCGTTGCCGAGCTGGCGGCGAGGCCACCGCAATACGTCGCCATCGTGCCTCGCGACGTGCGCGAGTTTGGGTATCGCGGATTCGGCATCGACTACGGACGTGAGATCAAGACCTGGCTCGAAGCGCATTACGCGGTGGAAGCGCGCTTCGGTCCGATCGTTCTTCTACGCCGTCGCTGACGCGTCAGCTGGCGGCCAGGAATTCGACGCCGGCGTTTTCCTTCTGCGCGTACTCGAGCTCCCATTCCGAGGTGAAGAGCACGACCGCCTGGCCTTTGCGATCCGTGGCCAGACGCGAGCGCGAGGGAAGCGTCATGCGCGCGACATCTTCGACATCGCGATTGACCCAGCGCGCGAGCTTGTAGGGGAGATTGGTCAGCGTGGTCTCGACGCCGTATTCGGTTTCGAGGCGCGATTGCAGCACGTCGAACTGCAGCTCGCCGACGACGGCGAGGATCGGCTCGCTGCGCAGGCCGTCGTGGACGACGAAGACCTGCATCGCTCCTTCTTCCTCGAGCTGCTCCAGACCTTTCTGGAACTGCTTCTGCCGCGTGGCCTGCTTCGCGCGCAGCGTGGCGAAATACTCGGGGGCGAAGCGGGGGATGCGATCGAACTCGACCGGCTCATCGGATGAAACGGCGTCGCCGATCTGGAAGAGACCGGGATTGACGAAGCCGATCACGTCGCCGGGATAAGCGCGCTCGATGGTCTCGCGCTCGCGGGCGAAGAGACGATGCGGGCGGGTCATGCGCACCTCGCGCCCGAGGCGCGCGTGCTGGACCGGCATGTCCTTCTCGAAAACGCCGGACGTGATGCGCATGAAGGCCAGGCGATCGCGATGCCGCTTGTCCATGTTCGCCTGGATCTTGAAGACGAATCCGGTGAAGACGGGCGACGTCGGTTCCAGTTCGAAGTCCTCACCGCCGCGGTTGGCGTGGCGCGGCGAGGGCGGCGGCGCGAGCTCGATCACCGCGCGCAGGAACGGCTCGACGCCAAAGTTGTTCACGGCGCTGCCGAAGAAGACCGGAATCACGCGGCCATACTCGAACTGTTTGCGATCGAACGCCGCACCGGCACCTTCGAGCAGCTCGGCGGCGTCGCGAAGATCCTGCCACGCCGTCGGACCGATCTCGTCGGCGAGCGATGGATCATCGAGACCGCTTACCGTCACCGGTGCGATCGACGCGCCGTGCTTCGTGCGCTCGAAGCGCAGCACCTGTTGATGCCGCAGATCGAACACGCCCTGGAACGTCGGCCCGTCGCCGATCGGCCAGTTCATCGGTACAGCGGAGACATTGAGCTCGCGCTCGAGCTCTCCGATCAACTCGAAGGGATCGCGCGCGGGCTGATCGAGCTTGTTGATGAAGCAGAGGATCGGGATGTGCCGCATGCGGCAGACCTCGAAGAGCTTACGCGTCTGCGGCTCGATGCCTTTCGCGCCGTCGATGACCATCACCGCGCTGTCCGTTGCGGCGAGCGTGCGATAGGTGTCTTCGCTGAAGTCCTGGTGACCGGGCGTGTCGAGCAGGTTGAGCACCGAGCCGTCGTATTCGAACTGCAGAACGGTGGAGCTGATGGAGATGCCGCGGCTCTGCTCGATCGCCATCCAGTCCGAGGTCGTATGCCGCTGCTGCTTGCGCGCGCGAACCGATCCCGCCTCTTCGATCGCACCGCCGTAGAGGAGGAGCTTTTCGGTGAGGGTGGTCTTGCCGGCGTCGGGGTGCGAAATGATGGCGAAGGTCCGCCGGCGCGCGACCTCGCGGGCCAGGTCGTCAGTGAGCTCGAGGACGGCAGTCATGCGCCGGTAGGAACAGGAGTGGATGGCGATGTCATCCCTGTCAACCCAGGCAAACACGAGCCCAGTTCGGCCTCGCTGGAATAAGATCTTAGTCTTTTACGATAAGATACGATATGATGCGTGTCGTTACATTAGTCATAAGCGCGCATATTCAGGAGGCTAGAGACCATGAGAAACAATCTCACCCGTTTTGAAGCTCGCGTGTTCGAACCGTTTTTCCGTTTCCCGTTCATTCAGGAAGAGACGCAGACGGGAACCTGGAATCCGCCGGTGGACGTCGTCGAGGAGAAGGAAAAGATCCTCGTCAAGGTCGAAGTCCCGGGGATCGACGAGAAGGATCTCCGTTTGATGTTCGAGGACGGCGTCCTGACCGTAACCGGCGAGCGCCAGTTCGAGCGGAAGGATGACCGCAACTATCACCGTATCGAGCGCGCCTACGGTACCTTCACGCGTACGTTCACGCTGCCCCGCAGCGTCGACGCGGCGCGCATCGTCGCCGACTATAAGAACGGCGTGCTCGAGATCTCGATCCCGAAGAAGGAAGAGTCCCTTCCGAAGCAGATCCAGATCAACGTCAACGCCAAGCCGATCGAGTCGTAAGTTCGACGCCGCTCACCGCCGCGCGTTCGACGTGGCGGTGAGCGGATTACGACGAGCTGACTGGTTGCCTGTTCCTGGTTGCTGAAGGTGGTCATCTCGCGATGCACGACCTCAGTAACCAGCAACAAGCCAGCAACAGCATTCACTGTCGCTTCTGAAACAGCTTCAGCTCGAGTGCGTACCGCGGCTCATTTGGCGTGAGCTCGCGCGCGGCCATGTAGTGTTGTTCGGCGGCCTGGCGATCGCCGAGCGCTTCGCAGACCGCGCCGAGGTTGAAGCGGAGCGCGCCGGAGCGAGGGTTGGAGCGCATCGCGGTCGCCCAGATCGCGCGCGCCTGCGCGAGCCGGCCCGAATCGATCATGGCCATTCCTTCCTCGAATGCCGGCGCCTTTTCGTCGAGCACCACGGTCTCGCGCACGCGGCGCGGCGTGATGCGCTCGGCGGCGCCGATGGCCGCGTAGCGCGCGGCCTGTTCGAGAGCGATCTTGCGCTCGTCGTCTCCCACTTCGGCCACGCGCGGCGACGTTCCTTCTCCCTTCACATGAAACGTCGACACGCGGCGCATCGTGTTCGACATCACGTCGACGCGCGCCGTGCAGATCGCATCGGCCCAGTAGTAGCGCCGTCGGACGCGATTGTTGTCGACGTCGCGCGTGCTCCCTTCGCCCTGGCGAACGGACATCTCGCACGTGAACGTCTTGATGTCCAGGTACGCGCCGGCCGGACCGGTGGCATGCCGCGAGTCGCGCATGCGCAGGATCTGCGACTTGTTGACCTGCTCGACGAAGACCTCCACGAACGTCTCGATACTGGCCTGATCTCCCATCGCCTGCGCGATGGCGATGTCTTCCGCGCCGAGGTTCTGGGTCGCGGGGAGCAGGCGCTCGAAGGTGATGCGGGGAGGGGTCGCCGCGACCAGGAACGACGCGAGCGCAATGTTCAGAAGCGCGGCGAGCGCGCGCCATGAGCGAAAGCGGAGGGTGCGCATGAACCCGGCCGATCTTACGGCATTTCGCGGCGCCGGGTAGAATCCCGCCCGCATGCGACTGAACGTCACCAGCGAGATCGGCAAACTGAAAAGCGTGCTGGTCCACCTTCCCGGACGCGAGATCGACGTCATGATCCCGCCAATGATGGCCCAGCTCCTCTTCGACGACATCCTCTACGGACAGGTCGCGCGCGAGGAGCATCGCCGCTTTCAGCAGCTCATCCGCTTCGTGGCCGACGACGTGTTCGACATGCAGGATCTGCTCGAGGAAGTGCTTCGAGGATGACGACCTCAAGACGCACATCGTTCGCGATCTCGCCAAGCGCAACCGCCTCGGACGCAAGCTCGTCGCGACGTTGCTGCGAGATGCCGGCGGCGAAACTCGCCGAGGTGCTCATCGCCGGCATCGAGCGGCAGATGGAGTCCGGCGAGCTGCCGAAGTTCGATCTCTTCCCGATTCCGAATCTCTTCTTCATGCGCGATCCGCAGATCGTCCTCGGCGATCGGCGTCGTCATCTCCTCGATGGCCACGCAGGCGCGCCGCCGCGAGTCGTTGCTGTCGAAGTACGTCTTCGAGTACCACCCCCGCCTTCCGCGTCCGGAACCGTTCTGGGTCGACTTCATGGAGACGGAGCGCGAGCGTCCGATGACGCGCAAACCTGCCGACGCTGGAAGGCGGCGACGTCCTCGTGCCGCGCCGCGATCTGCTCCTGGTCGGCGTGACGGAGCGGACCAACAAGGCCGGCGTCGAGACACTCATCCGGTCGCTCAAGGCTTCGAACGCCGGCGTGAAGACCGTGATCATCGTCGAAGTGCCGCGGCAGCGGTCGTTCATGCACCTCGACACGGTCTTCACGTTCATCAGCCGCACCGAATGTCTCATCTATCCGCCGGTCATCCTCCCGAGCGGCAGCCAGGCGGCCACCGTGACGACGATCGATCTGACCAAGAAGCGCGCGCTGGCGTATTCACCGCAGAAGTCGCTCCTCGGCGCGCTGAAGAAAAAAGGCTTCGATCTCGAACCGATCTTCTGCGGCGGAAAGAACGCCGTCGATCAGCAGCGCGAGCAGTGGACGGACGGCGCGAACGCGTTCGCGCTCGCGCCGGGGATCATTCTTCTCTACGAGCGAAACGTCCGCACCGCGGAGGCGCTGGCAAAGCAGGGCTATCACATCGTGTACGAAGACGATCTGCTGCTCGGTCGCACCGAGCTCGAGACATGGACCGACAAAAAGTACGCGTTGCAGATCGCCGGCAATGAGCTGTCGCGCGCACGCGGCGGACCGCGCTGCATGACGATGCCGCTCGAGCGTGAGGAACTGTGATTTGGTTGTCGGTTCTCGGTTGTCCGTTGTCGGTGACCCGTCATGACTAGCAGCATCGTCGCAGTCGTCGCGTTCGGCGGGAACGCGCTGCTGCGCTCGGAGGATCGCGGGACGCAGGAAGAGCAGATCGCGCGCGCGAAGCAGGCGGCGCGCTGGCTCGCGGAGATCGTCCGCGCCGGCTATCGGCTGATCGTCGTTCACGGCAACGGGCCGCAGGTGGGCAACATCCTCGTGCAGGCGGAAGAAGCGTCGACGAAGATTCCTCCGCAGTCGCTCGATGTCTGCGTCGCGCAGACCGAGGGATCGATCGGGTTCATGTTGCAGCAGGCGATTCGCAATCGACTCGAATCGATTGGCCTCGGCGCTGCCTCAACCGGTGAGGTGGCGACGATCCTTACGGAGGTCGAGGTCGATGCGAACGATCCCGCATTCAAGCGGCCGACGAAACCGATCGGCCCGTTCTTCACGCGCTATCGCGCCGAAGCATTGGAACGGGATCTCGGCTGGACGATGCGCGAGGATGCCGGCCGAGGTTGGCGGCATGTCGTCCCTTCGCCGCGTCCCGTGCGTATCCTGAATGTCGGGACGATCACGCGCATGCTCGAGACCGCGTCCGTCGTCATCGCCGCCGGCGGCGGAGGAATCCCGGTCGTGCGCGGTCGCGACGGACAGTGGCGCGGCATCGAAGCGGTCATCGACAAGGACTACGCGTCGGCACGACTGGCCGCGGATCTCGACGCCGATCTCTTCATCATCCTCACCGGCGTCCCGAAGGTCGCACTCGACTTCGGCAAACCGACGCAGAAGTTCCTCGATCGCCTCACCATCGCCGAAGCGGAGAAACACCTCACCGGCGGTCAGTTCCCCGACGGCTCGATGGGTCCGAAGATCGAGTCCGCGATCCAGTTCGTCCGCGCCGCGAAGAAGCAGGTGCTGATCACGGACGTCGACGTGCTCCGCGAAGCGCTCGAAGGAAAAGACGGCACGTTGATCGTGCCGTGATCGCTACTCGTTCCGAGGCTCAGGCGCGCGGCCTTCCGCGATGAGCATGCGAAGGGCGGCATTCACAGATTCCGTCGTGGAGTAATGCTTCGCGACATCCTCGTCGAGATTCACGCGGATGACGAGTCGGCCCCGTCCCTGGTAGTACTTACCGCGAACACCTTTGTTGTAATCGAAGTCGTAGTGCGGCAGCAGGTCATCCTTGTCGTTGATCTGGTCGTGATCTTTTTCCATGTGACGTCGTCGTTCGGTCTTGTCTGCGCGTCGCGCGCTGATGATTCGTATTCGCTCACCACGCGCCGTGTGGCTAACGATGAGCACTTCGTCAAAGAAGGTGTAGCCGACGGTGATCTCCCGAATCTCCCCGAGGGAGTTGCGCTCGTCGAAGAACGTGATGCCAAGTGGGTCGTCGAACACTTCCGTCGCGGTCTCGAAGGACACGTCGTGCTTGGCGAGATTCTCGACGGCTTTGTCATCGTCCCATTCGAACCGATCCGATCGCACTTTCCGAGTCATGTCATACGAGCGCTCGCGGGTTGGTGCGGCGAGTCAGTGACTGGCGAGCGCATTCACCGCACCCGAAGGCTACCTCGGTGTTACTGAATTCTGCAATCGGGGCAGAAAGCGCGGAGGCGCTCGAACGTCCAGATTCCCCAGACGTGGCCGTCGGACCAGTTGGGTTGGAGGGCGTAGTTGCCGATGGCGTCTACGGACTGGAGAGTGAAGGACTCGGGGCGGTAGCGCTGCGGTCCGCCGCCGGCCATCCGGCCGAAAAGATCTGGCTCGCCGGAGCAGACCGCGCAGGGACATGCGCGGCGGAGCTCTTCGAGCGGATAGTATGATTCGTGTCCGTCGTCCCACACGACGACGAACAGATCTCCGACAACCTGATACGAAACTGGGCGCATGCCGACTTACAAATTAACGATCGAGTACGAAGGCACTCGCTACTCGGGGTGGCAGGCGCAGGGTAACACGCAGAAAACGATTCAAGGCCATCTGCTGCGCGCCGCCGGCGAGGTTCTCGGCGAGGTCGACCTCGGCGGCGCAGGCCGCACCGACGCAGGCGTCCACGCGATTGCACAGGTCGCGCATCTGCGCACGCGCAAAGCGCTCGAGCCTCACCTCATCGTTCACAAGATGAACGACCTTCTGCCGCACGACATCAACATCCTCGATGCCGTGCGCGTGCGCGACGACTTCCATGCGCGTCACGACGCCGTCTCGCGCGCGTATCTCTACCAGATCGCTACGCGTCGCACCGCCTTCGCGAAACCGTTCGTCTGGTGGATCAAAGACCGGCTCGACGTCGAGGCTATGCAGCGCGCGGCGTTGGCTGTCGCGGGACGCCACGATTTCAGCGCGTTCACGGACAAGAGACTGAAGGAAGAGGAATCGCGGATCGTCGTCGTCGAGCGATGCGAGCTGGTGATGCAGGGCGATTTGATTCTCGTCCGCATCGGTGCGTCGCATTTCCTCTGGAAGATGGTGCGCAAGTTGATCTCGCTGCTGGTCGAGATCGGGCGTGGCAACGAGAAAGACATCCGTTCGCGCCTGCACGCGAAAGGAGAGTCCTGGGCGCCGACCGCACCGCCGTCCGGACTCTTTCTGGAATCGATCACCTATGAGCGCGAAACGATCGACCGGCCGCTGATTCCGGTCGTGCCGGTGGAGAAGCGTCGTTGACCGAAGCGCAGCTCGTGGCGCGCGTGCGCGAGCTCTTCTCTCCGCGCATCGGCGACGACGCAGCGGTGATCGCGGTCGAAAGCGGCGTCCAGGTGCTTACGAACGACCTGCTCGTCGAAGACGTCGACTTCACACGCGCGACACCGCTGCGCTTCATCGCGCGCAAGAGTCTTGCGGTGAACCTTTCCGATCTCGCGGCGATGGGCGCGCATCCCGCGTACGCCCTGCTTGCGCTGGCTCTTCCGCCGTGGGCGCAGGAGAACGCGGACGAGCTGCTCACCGCGTTCGCCGAAGCGGCGAAGGAGCATCGTATCGAGATCGTCGGCGGCGACTTCTCGCGCGCGGAAAAGCTGACGATCTCCATCACTGCGATCGGACGCGTCGTCACGCGGCCGCTTCTTCGCAGCGGCGCGAAGCCCGGGGATCGCGTGTACGTCTCGCGGCCGATTGGCGGCGCCGGCGCAGGATTGTTTCTGCTCACGCGGGGGACCGACGCGAAGGCGTACGCCGAGCGCGAGTTCATCGAGTCCGCGATTCGCCGGCAGGTCGATCCCGAGCCGGAGATCGCTCTTGGCATCGCACTCGCGGGCGTCCCGCAAGTCACCTCGTGCATCGACATCTCCGATGGCTTGTCGACGGACCTTCATCATCTCTGCGACGCATCGAACTGTGGCGCCTTGATCGAGAAGGAGCGCATCCCGGTGTTCCCCGATTTGCAGACGCATGGCGCAAAGCTCGGGATCGCCGTGCGCGACGTCGTGCTCGATGGCGGCGAAGAGTACGCGCTGCTTTTCACGTCGACGCTTCGCGAGTCAGAGCTGAGTCGCGTGCTCGGCAGGCCGGTGTACGCGATCGGCCGGATGACGTCGGCGCGCGAAGTGATGTTGAGCGAAGACGGCATCGCGCGGCCGTTGCCGGCGCGCGGCTTCGATCACTTCAAACCTTCGTGAAGTCTCAGGACTTGCGCGAGTTCAGGTTTGAAGCGGCGACGGCGCAGACGAACGCGCCGATGCCGAGGGTCGTGCGAACCGCGTGAGCGCGGCTCCAGTTCTTCGCCAGCGATTGCGAGCGATCACTCGGATAGTCGGTCGCCGGTTGCGCCTGCAGCTCCTTGTTGATCGGCACCGTCACCATGATCGTCGCGCCGAGAACGCCGGCCAGTGCGACGGCGGAGGCGGAGTCGAGCACGCGGCGGATCGACGTGACGCCGCGCGGCGCAGCGACGGCGAGCGTGACCGCGGTGGCGAGAGCGACCGGACCGATCGCGTTGAAGTACGTCGCGGTCTTCACCGGATCGACGGGGCGCACGGCATCACGCGGCAGCTCTTCCTTCCAGCCCGGGACCAAAGCCGCCTCCCCGAATCCCAGCGAGCCGGCGAGAAGCCCCGCGGTCGTCAGGTTTAAGAAACGAATGACCGATTCGATCGAACGATTCACGCGACAAGTATACGAAACTCGACGGCAACCTTTGCGTGCAACGTTTGAGGATTCGGTTTCACGCGGAGACGCGGAGATGCGGAGAGAACCTTGCGAACGACTTCAACTCCGCGTCTCCGCGTGAAAACCTTGGTCGCGATCCCCGAATTACTTCTGCAACTTCTTCTCGAGATCCTTGAGGCGCGTCTCGAGCTCTTTGATGCGGCCCTGCAGCTCGCTGCAGTCGCCGAGGCGCTCGACGCGGGCGTGCCACTCGGAGCCGTCGAAAGCGCGGCCGACTTTGTTCGTCAGCGCTTCGAGATCGCCGGGCAACATGAGGCGCGGGCCTGCTTTTTCGACGACCGACGCGACCAGCGTCTGCCGCGCGTGGCCGCGCACGATCTCGATGCGCACGGAGTCGCCTTCTTTCTTCTCGCGGATCGCACGGCGCACGTCGCCACTGGAGCTCACGTCTTTCCCATCGACGGAAACGATCACGTCGCCCACGCGCAGGCCGGCTTTATCGGCGGGGCTGTCGTCCGCGATCGACTCGACGAGCACGCCGTTTTCCTTCGTCGCACCGAAGTAGTCGCGCAGCTCAGGCGAGATGTCGTTGAGGCTCACGCCGAGCCAGGCGCGCTTGCCGACGAGGAGCTCGGAATCGAACGGTAGGGTCTCGTCGGTGACGACCTTGCCGTCCTTGACGATGATGGTGCGGCGCACCGGTCCGTCGGCGAGGGCCACCGTCGCGAAGGCGAGGGTGATTGCGAATGCTGTGATGAAGCTCTTCTTCATGATTCCTCCGGAATTAGTCGTACGTTCTCAGGGATGCAGGTTGAATGGCGGAATCCATGTCCATAATGACGCGCGTTCCGCGATCGTTCTCGAGCACGACCACCGGTTCCGCATCCTCGGCGCTCTTTTTCACCGCCTGAAGTTCTGCCTGCAGCTTCTCTTGTTCTGCGCGCATCGACGCGTACTTCTCGCGCTGCGCGTGTTCGATGACCGCCAGTTGCACGACGACGGCAAGGCACGCGGCCATCGCCAGTGCCGCTGCCATCCGCCAGACGAACGGCCCGCGGCGCTCCGCGCCTCTCGTCTTCCGCAACACCTCAGAGGTGAAGCTGGACGATGCCGTCGCTCGCGGCAGACTGCGCATCCAGTCGCCGAGCTGCGTGTCGTTCATGGTTGTTTCCTCCGATCCACCAGGGTGCCAGATGCCGCCGCATCAACTCGCGCGCGCGAGAGATTCGCGACTTCACGGTGCCGGAGGGAATCTCCAGCGCCTTCGCGATCTCGTCATACGGCCATTCTTCGATCTCAAAAAGAACCAGCGGCGCTCGGTACTTGATCGGCAGCTCTTCCAGAGCGGCCAAGACCTGTCGTTGGATCTCGTCGGTGAGGAGCGTCGCATCGGGTGACGGTGCGAACTGGCTCGTGCTCGCGTGCAGCCGCGGCAGGAGCAGGCTCCATCGTTTCTCGCGACGCACCTCGCTGACGACGAGGTTCGTGGCGATGCGATAGAGGTACGGCCCCAGCCGCTCCTGCTCCCGATACTTCGATGCATTGCGATACAACCGGACAAACGCATCCTGCGCCACTTCCTCGGCGCGGTCCCGGGACCGGACGAGGTGCGTGAGGTAGTTGACGAGCGCGTTCTTGTAACGATCGACGATCACGCCGAACGCGCTTTCGTCGCCATCCACGCAACGCTTCATCAATTGATCGTCTGTCTCGCCCTGCATCTGATGGAAGAACGCACGACCGCGAGAAAGGTTCCCATCGGTTGCTGGTTGTCGGTCACAGAAGCCGCAGCCGTCGGTTCGTGCGCCAGACGAAGTGGAGGGCGGGCTTATAGCCCGCCGAGGGCGGGCTTATAGCCCGCCGATTCTGGGTGAGGGCGTTGGTTAGGCGACCTCCCGCCCAAAGAACCGGCGGGCTATAAGCCCGCCCTCCAGATCACCTGCGCGAGTCTTCCAACTGCTTGATGCGGCTCACGATGTCGCGGTAGTTGGTGTTCATGCCGTAGACCTCCATGAACGCCTTCTGCGCGTTCTCGGTGTCGCCGACTTCCTGGTAGGCGGAGCCGAGGTCGTAGAGGAGACCGACGTGCTCCTCCTCGGTGATCTCCGGCATCTCCAGGCCTTTGCGGTACCACTTGATCGCCAGCTGGGGCATGCCCTTCTCGAGGAAGCAGAGGCCGAGCATCGAGGCGCATTCGACGGCGCGCTTCGGATCCTTCGATGCCAGCTGGAACTCGCCGATGGCCTCGTCGATGAGGCCCATCTCCTTGTAGGCGATGCCGAGGTTGTAGTGGGTGTCGTAGTCCTCGCTGTCGAGCTGCTGTTCGACGCCCTTCTTGAACTCCTTGAAGATCTCTTCGAGCGACTGCTCCTCTTCCGAGAGCGAGATCGCCTCCTCTTCATCGGCGAGCTCGGATTCGAGCTCCGCGGCGAGGTCGAAGAAGTTGTCCTCGTCGGCGAAGAGATTCTCTTCCTTGATCAGCGAAGCGCTGAGCGCCGCCGGAGCAGGGGCCGCCGCGGGCGCCGGAGGTGGGGGTGGAGGAATCGGCGCGAGCAGTTCGTCATCGTCATCCGGAATCGCGGAGAGCAGCTCGCTCTCGATCTCGTCGCGCGAGAGTGCCGCGGGGCGTTGCGCACTCGTCGCGGCGGCGGAGGCCGCGGCATCGAGGCGGTCGCGTCGCAGCGAAAGATCGGGATTCGAGGGAAAGCGCAGTTCCAGCGCCTCGAGCTTGCGGCGCGCTTCGTCGAACAGCTCCTGCTCGATGTAGAAATCGACTTCGCCGATCTCTTCCAGCGGCAATTCCTCTGGCAACTCCTCTACAAGCGAGCCGAGTCCGTCCAGATCCGATTCGACGCCGAAGAACGGTTCGGTCTGTTCCACGTCCGATGCGGGCGACGCGAACGAGAGAGGATCGGAATCGAAGGCCAGTTCCTGCGGCGAGACCGGGGCCGGCGTTGGCTCGTAGAAGGACTCCGCGATCGAAGGGAGCGCCGGATCCCCGAAGTCGAACGTCACTTCTTCCTCGACGATCTCGGGAATTTCATCGGCAATCGGCAAGGCGTCGTCGAACGACAGCGAATCGGGCAAAGACGCTGCTGCAGGTAGAGGCTCAGGTTCGGGGGACGACAGAGGCTCGGAGGAAAACTCGACGACCTCTTCGGCGATCGGGATTTCCTCGGCGATTTCTTCCGCGGGCGTCTCGACGTCGAACTCGATCTCCGCCGAGCCATCGAGGTCGAACGTCATCTCGTCCGAGCCGCCAGAGAAATCGTCGAGCGTGATCTCGGGCGCGGGAACAGGTGCCGGCGGTGCCGGCGCGGAAACCGGAATGCGACGTTCGATCGTCGGCGTAGCCGGTCTTGCCGGTGCGGGCTTCTCGACGGTTCGTTCGAGCGCGTGTCCGCGGCTCGTGAACTCGTTCCGCACACCCTGGATCGTCGCAGAGTCGCCCTTCTCCTCGAGGACTGCGACATACGCCAGCGCCGCGTTGCGTGCGCCGTCGGTGTCACCTTCCTCGAGCAGAATGCGGAACAGCCGTTCGTGGGCGGTGAGATTCTTCGGCGCGCGCTCCAGCACCGCGCGGAGATGCTCGGCCGCTTTTTCCGCGAGGCCATACTTCGCGAACACTTCCGCCTCGGTGAGGTGCTCGGTGATGAAGTCGAGATCGTCGCCTCCCTCGGCCATGTCGGCGGCGGCGATCTCCACCGCGGGCATGAGCTGCTGCAGGGGAGGTGGCGGCGCCGCTGGCGCGGGAGAGGCCGGCACGGAGTCGAGATCGAGCTCGATCGGCTCCGAGGTGTCGAGGTCGAGCGAGAACGAGGATTCCTCGACGACGTCGAACGAAGGAGCCGGTTCGTCGATCTCCATCGCCGGCAGATCGGCGACGGGCGACGGTCCCGATTTCGGACGCACGGGCATCGTGTCGGCGCCGCCCATCTGCGAACGGACAAACTGGAGCTTCGTGCGGTGCTGCGAATTCTGCGGCTCGCGCTGGATGAGTTTCTCGAGGACCTTCGAGGCCTCGTCGAAGCGCATCTTCGAGACGTGCGCCTCGGCCAGGCTGTTCATCGCGGCCAGGATGTTCGTTTCTTCGTTGAGCCGCGAGTAGACGGCGACGAGGCGCTCCAGCGTTGGTGCGTTGCCCGGAGTCGACACGGAGAATGCGGTTCAGCATCTCGATCGCGCCGGCGCGCTCTCCGCGGGCGAGCGTCTTCTCCACGAGCGGCGCCATCATTTCCAACGCGCGGTTCGCATCGTTCTGGCGAAGGTACAGATCGGAGAGCGCTTCGCGTGCCGAGGACTCTTCGGGATCGGCGGCGAGCGCGCGTTCGAGCGTCGTGCGCGCGCCGGCGGCGTCGCCGCGGCCGAGCTGGATCTTGCCGAGCATCCCGAGGAGCCGTGCGTTGCCGCTGTTTCCTTCGAGCGCGGCTTCGACGATCTGCCGCGCGTTGTCGTAATCCTTCGCTTCGAGCAGAGCCGTGACCAGCGAGTCGACCAGCTCCGATGTTGCGCGGATCGTTCTTCAGCGCCTTGCGGAAGACCTGCACCGCTTCGTCGAGCATGCCGCGCTTGAGCAGCATCCGGCCGACGCGGTCGTACTCTTTCAGCGCCTCGGCGGTCTGATTGTTCTGCGAGTAGAGATCGGCCAGCTTGACGTGAACGTTGATCGAGCTGCGGATCGAGCTCGGAGATTTTCCGGTAGATCTGCAGCGCGTTCCCGGGCTCGCCGTGCTTGAGGTAGTAGTCGGCGAGAACCTGGTACTGGCTCTTCGCTTCCATCGCCAGACCCTGCTTGGCGTAGAGGTCGGCGAGGCTGGCGTAGATCTCGAGCTTCGAGGGGTCGAGCTTGTTGATCTTTTTGTAGATGGCGATGGCTTTGAGGAAGAAGCCATCCTTCGAATAGTGGTCGGCGATCTTGGCGAAAACCTTGACCGCTTCGTCGTTTCGGTTGATGCGCACCCAGAGATCGCCGATGCGATTGAGGGTATTGACGTCGTTGGGATTGTCTTCGAGGAGTCGCTCGTACTCCTTGATCGCCGGCTCGATCTTGCCCTTCGCGACAAGCTTCTCCGCGCTGGCGATGACTTTATCGCGTTGGACCGCCATCTTTTGCGCTTGCGCCGAACAGCAGTCATCGGCTCCTCCACCCCTTCGAACGACTTGCGATGGATCGGACTAGGACCGTACATCTTCAGTGCGGCCTGGTGACCCTCGGTTGCATATCCCCGATTGTGCTTGAAATCGTAAACGGGGTAAAGCTCATGATACGACTCCATCAGTAGATCGCGATAGACCTTCGCCACGATGGACGCCGCGGCGATGGAAACGCTGCGGCGGTCTCCGCCGATGAGCGGGACCTGCGGCATCTCGAGAGTCTCGAGCGTCACGGCATCGAGGAGGAGGATGTCGGGACGCAGTTGCAGGTCTTCGACCGCGTGCAACATCGCCAGTTTGCTGGCGCGGAGGATGTTGATGCGGTCGATCGTCGATGCTTCCACGACGCCGACGGCAACGGCCCGCGCACGCGAAAGGATCAGCCGGCAGACCGAGATGCGATCGTCGTGATCGACGAGCTTGGAGTCGTTGACGCCGAAGACCGTGGGGTCGGAGTCGAGGATGACGCAGGCGGCAACGACGGGACCGGCCAGACAGCCGCGGCCGACCTCATCCGTCCCGGCGATGGTCCGAAAACCAGAATCGCGGAGCCGGCGCTCGATCGCTGACATTTCAGCGACGCGCGCCAGCTCCGCGAAGAGGGAGTCGCAACAGACGCTCGGCGGCGGCTTCGTCGTTTAGCGCTGGCGCTTTTCTTCGATGCGCGCGGCTTTGCCGCGGAGATCCCGGAGGTAGTAGAGCTTTGCGCGACGGACCCGGCCATGACGTTCCACCTCGATCTTATCGATCGTTGGAGAGTAGAGCGGGAACATACGCTCCACACCGATACCGCCCGAAATCTTGCGGACGGTGAACATCTGACGCGTTCCGCCGCCCTTGCGGGAGATCACCACGCCCTGGAAGATCTGAATGCGCTCTTTGTCGCCTTCCTTGACCTTCACGTGGACCTTGATGGTGTCGCCGGGATCGAACGCCGGGATGTCCGTGCGCTTGATCTCGCGCGACTCGACGAGTTTCATAATCTCAGCCATGACGTAACTCCAGTTTTCGAAAAAGCGGGTAAGTATAACAAGTGTTGCTGGTTACTGGTTGCTAGTTACTTGTGGGCCGGGCGCTACAACCGCAGACAACCAGTAACCAGCAACTAGGAACAGGGGGCAACTAGAACTTCCCGAGCTTGCGCAGTATTTCCCTTGCCTCATCATCGAGCTCGGCGGTCTCCAGCAGATCGGGCCGCTTTTCGAGCGTGGCACGGAGCGCTAGCTCCTTCCGCCACTTACGGATCTTTCGTGATGACCGGAGAGAAGAATGTCCGGCACGCGCATTCCGCGCAGTTCCTCGGGGCGCGTGTAGTGCGGATAGTCGAGCAGGCCGCGGAAGAATGAGTCCTCCTCGACGGAGCCGCTGTTGCCGACGACCCCTGATCAGTCGCCCGATCGCGTCGGCCATCACCATCGCCGGCAGCTCGCCTCCGGAGACGACGAAGTCGCCGATCGAGATCTCGTCCGGCTGCAGCGACTCGTGAACGCGGTGGTCGAAACCTTCGTAGCGCCCGCAGAGAAAGACGACGTGCTCTTTCCGCGCGAGCTCGTTCGCAACCGATTGATCGAAACGGCGTCCCTGCGGGGAGGTCATGACGAGATATCCGCCGTCGATCGCCTCCACCGCGCGAAACACCGGCTCGCCCAGCATGACCATGCCCGGCCCGCCGCCGTAGGCTTCGTCATCGGTGGAGCGATGCCGATCGGTCGTGTAGTCGCGCAGGTCGTGGACGCGAATGTCGAGCTGCCCACCCTTCACGCCGCGCGCGATGACGCCCTCCGCGAGCAGCGGGTCGAACATGCGCGGGAAGATGGTGATGAAGTCGATTCGCATTCGGGTCGTCCAGTCGTCCAGTCGGCGAGTCGCCCAGTCGTTCTTGCTTCAGCCTCGTCGACTTGTCGACTCGACGACTCGGTCACCCCTCGTTGAGGTCGTCAAGTCCTTCCGGCAGGTTCACGACGATGCGCTTCGCTTCGACGTCGATCTCGGTGCAGAGATCTGCGGCGAACGGAAGCTCGAAGGTCTTGCCGTCGACGCGCTTCACCTCGAGGAGAAGTCCGCCGCCGCCTTCGAGCACGTTCGTGACCGCGCCACGCTCGCGGCCTTCGCCGTCGAAGAGCGTGAGGCCGACGAGGTCGTGGATGAAGTACTCGTCGTCTTCGAGCGAGCGGGCGTCTTCTTCCGGGATTTCGATCGTCCAGCCATGGAGCAGCTGCGACTTCTTCCGGCGAGTCGATGCCGGAGAACTTCACGAGCGCGCGCTCGCCGTGCGGGCGCGTGCTTTCGATCTCGACGACGCGCGTGTGCGAGTCGTCGGGAGCGACGAGCGTCACTTTGCTCAGCTCGGCGAAGCGATCCGCGGAATCGGTCCATGGCTCGACGCTCGCTTCCCCGCGGACGCCATGCGCTTTGCGGATGATGCCGACGGCGATCCGACCGGAGGTTTCTCCGGATGTCCCCGGGACATGATCAGTCCAGGATGTCGAGGGTGAAGCGGCGGCGCGATCTCTGGCCGGCCGCGGCAAGGAGCGTGCGGATGGCACGCGCGGTACGGCCCTGCCGGCCGATGACTTTGCCCAGGTCATCGGGTGCCACCTCGAGCTCGATGACGGTTTGCTGGTCGCGGTCGCGCGTGCGGATCTTCACCGTCGTCGGGATGATCGACGAGAGATTTCGCAAGGAACTCGACCAGCTCTGTCATGAGGAACTATTTCTTCTTGAGAAGCGACTTCACGGTCGGCGAGAGCTGGGCGCCCTTGCTGACCCAGTAATCGACGCGCTCGCGGTCGATCTTCACGTCAGCCGGGTTCTTCTTCGGATCGTAGTGTCCGATCTGCTCGACCGTCGCGGCAGCGGGCGTCTTGAGCGAATCGGAAACGACGATGCGGTAGAACGGCGCGTGCGTGGCTCCACCGCGGCGCAAACGAATCTTCAGCATGCTTGTGTTGCTCCTTGATCTTAGTTGCGTGTAACGAGTTGCGAGTTACCGCAACGACACACGAGGGCCGGTAATCCTACCGGAGCGGTCTGGCGAACAGCAACCCCTACTGGAACAATTCCGGCCGGCCCGGCCGGCAGCGCTGGTTGCCCAAGGCTGGCCGCACGCTGTACTACTGAAGAAACTCCGGCGGCAGTCCCCTTCATCATCTTGCCGAACTTCCTCGCGCCCGAAGCCTTTGGAGAACGTCCGCATCATCTTCTTCATCTGCAGGTACTGCTTCAGAAGGCGGTTGATCTCCTGCACCGACGTGCCGGAGCCCTTGGCGATGCGCTTCTTGCGCTGGCCGTTGATGATCTGCGGGAACTCGCGCTCCTTCTTCGGTCATCGAGTCGAGGATCGCCTGCATCCGCACGATCGCTTTCTCGTCGATGTCCTCCTCGCTGATCTTGCCGGCGCCGGGGAGCATGCCGACGAGCGAGGAGAGCGGGCCCATCTTCTTGACCTGCTGGAGCTGCGAGCGAAGATCCTCGAGCGTGAACTTGTCCTTGGCGACGCGATCGGCGAGGCGCTCCGCTTCCTTCCGGTCGACTTCGGCTTCGACCTTCTCGATGAGCGAGAGCACGTCGCCCATGCCGAGGATGCGCTGAGGCCATGCGGTCGGGATGGAAGACGTCGAGGTCGGCGTACTTTTCGCCGACGCCGACGAACTTGATCGGGCGGTTGACGACCGACTTGATCGAGAGCGCCGCGCCGCCGCGCGCGTCGCCGTCGAGCTTGGTCAGGACGATGCCGGTGACGCCGAGACGCTCGTCGAACTCCTTGCGCCGACTTCACCGCGTCCTGGCCGGTCATGGCGTCGGCGACGAAGAGGATCTCGCTCGGCCGCGCGTCGTTCTTGATCGTCTGCAGCTCCTGCATCAGCTCGTCGTCGATGTGCAGGCGGCCGGCGGTGTCGAGGATGACGGTGTCGTAGAGCAGCGTCTTCGCTTCGCGAAGCGCGTTCTGCGCGATCTCGACCGGATTGCGGTTGTCGCCGATCTCGAAGAACGGAACCTTGACGTTGTTGGCCACGATGCGCAGCTGATCGATGGCGGCGGGACGGTAGACGTCGGCGGGCACGAGCAGCGGACGGCGTCCGCGATTCTTGAGGTGCAGCGCCAGCTTGCCCGAGGTCGTCGTTTTGCCCGAGCCCTGCAGGCCGACCATCATGATCACCGCGGGACTGCCGACCAGCGCGAGCCCGACTTCATTGCCGCCGAGGAGATTCTGCAGCTCGTCGCGAACGATCTTCGTCACCTGCTGCGCCGGCGAGAACGCGGTGAGCACGTCGCCGCCGACGGCCTTCTCGCGAACGCGGTTCGTGAACTCCTTGACGGTCTTGAAGTGCACGTCCGCTTCGAGCAGCGCGACGCGGATCTCCTTGAGCGCATTGTCGATGTGCCACTCGTTGAGAGTGGCTTCGCCGCGGAGGGTCTTGAAGACCCGGTCCATCTTGTCCTGCAGGTTGTCGAACATAGGCGAGACGTAGAATGTCCCGGCGGTGCCAGCCCATTCCTTTGCCTCCTTGCGCCGCCTGCGTCTGGCCGGCGACCCATTCGCGCTGCGCGTCACGGTGACCGGCGACGAGAACCCGAGCGGAGAGCTCGTTCTCTACGTCGTGCGCTCCGCGAGACGCATGCAGAACAACCTCGCGCTGGAGTACGCGATCGCGAAAGCGTTCGAGTTGCCGCTGGTCGTGTGCGAATTGCCGGAGGAGGCGAATGCGCGACGGGCGGCATTCGTACGCGCGGGCGCCGTTGTCAATGCCCGCGATGCCGAGGCGCGCGGCGTTCGCTATCTCTTCTCTGCCGACTGCGACGAGTGGATCCGCCGCGCGCGCATCATTGTCACCGACGAACATCCGCTGCTCGAGAACCTCGCCGCCGCGCACCACATCGACGGCAACGGCATCCTTCCAATGCGTGCCTTTGCCAAAGAGCAGTACTCCGCGAAGTTCCTCCGCGACCGCGCGCACAAGCTCTTTCCTGAGATGTGGGCCATTCCGTCAGCTCTCAGCTCTCAGCTGGCAGCTCGCAGGAGCAAAGGCAAGGTGGGGCTGAGAGCTGACAGCTGCGAGCTGCAAGCTGGTGTTGGCAGGGTGGGGCTGCGAGCTGCCAGCTGCGAGCTGCGAGCTGGTGTTAGCAGGACGGGGCTGACAGCTGACAGCTGCGAGCTGAGAACTGGCCCTGGTGGTCGCGATGAAGCCTTGCGCCGTCTCGAAACGTTCATCACCGAAGGCCTCGAAGGCTACGCGAACGCGCGCAATCGTTCCGCGAAACACCTGAGCGGCCTCTCGCCTTATCTCCGCTTCGGACACATCGGCATCCACGAGATCGCCGAGCGCGTGCTCGACAGCGACGCCAGTGACGAAGACGTCGACGCGTTTCTCGAGCAGGCGATCATCCGGCGCGAGCTCTCGTTCAACTTCTGCTTCTACAACCGAGACTACGCCTCGCTCGCGGCGTTGCCGGAGTGGGCGCGGAAGACACTCGACAAACATCGCGGCGATCGGCGCAAGCCGTCGTATTCGTACGAAGAGCTCGAGCGCGCGGCAACGCACGATGACGTCTGGAATCTCGCGCAGACGCAACTCGTCGAGCGCGGCACGATCCACGGCTATCTGCGGATGCTCTGGGGCAAGAAGATCATCGAATGGAGCGAGACACCCGAGGAAGCCTTCGACGCGATGGTGCGCCTGCACGACGTTTACGCGCTCGACGGACTCGACCCCAACACCTACGCCGGAATCCTCTGGTGCTTCGGCAAACACGATCGCCCCTGGGCTCCGGAGCGCCCGATCTTCGGCTCGATCCGCTGGATGTCGTCGGAGCAGACGGCGAAGAAGGTAAATCTCAAAGAGCTGCGTTGAAGGCACGTTGGAGCGCAGGCTTCCAGCCTGCCGGTCCGCCGGCTTCCAGCCGGCACGTCACGGATCGAAGGCGGCCGGCAAGATGCCGGCGGACCGGCAGGCAGGATGCCTGCGCTCCATCAACTTCGCGGGAACGAGCGCTTGCGCAAAGCGGTTTTCATCTTCGCCATGGCCCAGCCCGCGCTTCGCCTCTCCGCCAACGTTCCGGGCGATTTCTTTGTCGACTCGTCGTGCATCGACTGCGATGCCTGTCGCATCTTCGCGCCGGAGGTCTTTCGCGATGCCGATGGTCAGTCGGCCGTGTTCCATCAGCCGGAATCCCAAAGCGAGCTCCTGGCGGCGCAGCGCGCGCTGATCTCCTGCCCGACCGCCTCCATCGGTTCGATCGAGAAGCACGACATGCGCGAGGCGGTCGCCTCGCTGCCCGAGCTCGTCACCGAGGACATCTATCGCTGCGGTTACACGAGCGAGAGCTCGTTCGGTGCGATCAGCTATCTCATCCGCCGCGAGGCCGGCAACGTCCTGATCGACTCGCCGCGTTTCACCGAACCGCTGGCGAAGAATCTCGGCGCGGTGCGCACGATGCTTCTCACGCATCGCGACGATGTCGCCGATCACGCGAAAGTTCACGAGCGCTTCGGCTGCGAACGCGTGCTTCATCGCGATGACGTCTCGTCCGGCACGAGATCGGTCGAGCGTCAGCCGTCCGGCTTCGATCCCGTACAGATCGACGACGAGCTGATCATGATTCCGACGCCCGGTCACACCCGAGGCCACGCCGTGTTTCTTTATCGCGACACGTTTCTCTTCACCGGCGATCACCTCGCCTGGAGCGAGTCACGCGGTCACCTTTACGCCTTCCGCAGCGCGTGCTGGTATTCGTGGGACGAGCAGATCCGTTCGATGGAGCGCCTTCTCGATTTTCGATTCGAGTGGGTGCTGCCAGGCCATGGCCGGCCGGTTCATTTGCCGGCGGATCGAATGCGCCTGTCGCTGGAGCGTTGCGTGCAATGGATGCGACGCTGAATGGATGCGACGCTGAAGCGAAGGCATGACCCGATACCTCGACCTATTCAAACAAACCTTTCGAGAGTTTGAGGAGGACAAGGCGCCGCGCCTCGGCGCTGCGCTGGCCTACTACACCATCTTCTCGATCGGCCCTCTTCTCCTGATCGCCGTGGCCATGGCCGGCATGATCTTCGGACAGGAGGCCGCGCAGGGACGGATCTCGGCTCAGCTCAACCACGTCTTCGGGGCGACCACGGCGAAGTCCGTGGAAGAGATGATCGAGGCCGCCGCGAAGCCGAAGAGCGGAGCATTTGCCACGATCGTCGGCATCGTGACCCTCTTCATCGGCGCCTCGGGTGTGTTCGGTCAGCTCAAGGACGCGCTCAACACGATCTGGAACGTCGAGCCGAAGGCGAAGAGCGGCATCCTGAACCTGCTCATGACGCGCTTTCTGTCGCTGGCGGCAGTCCTCGGCGTCGGGTTTCTGCTCCTCGTCGCGCTCGTGTTCGACGCCATGATCGCGGCGGTCGGCGATTCTCTCGGCCGTTTCATCGGCGGTGAATCGGTTCTGCAGGTGATCCAGATCGCGCTCTCCTTCGCACTCGCGACCATCCTTTTCGCGGCGATCTTCCGATTCCTTCCCGATCTGCAGATCGCCTGGCACGACGTCTGGTTCGGCGCGCTCTTCACCTCGCTTCTTTTTGCGCTCGGCAAATGGGGACTGGGCCTCTACCTCGGCAAGGCGGCGGTCGGATCGTCGTACGGTGCGGCGGGCTCGCTCATCATCCTGCTCGTGTGGGTGTACTGGTCGGCGCAGATTCTCTTCTTCGGCGCGGAGTTCACGCAGGTTTACGCGCGCACGTTCGGCAGTCTCGAGGGCGATTCGTCGAAGCGTGATGCGCGCGCGCAGGCTGCACGTCCCGAGGACCGGCCGCGGGTGATCGCAGCGTCACCGCAGCCCGTCTTGGCTGGCAAACGCTCGAGCTCCGGAAGCGGCTTCGGCAAGCTCGCGGCGAGCGGCGCGATGGGTTTCGTCGCCGGGACGATCGTGGGAGCCGCGAGTCTGTTCGTGCTCGTGACCCGCTCGATGAAAAAGGTCCTGTCGTCGTTTCTGTGACCCGCCTGCCGGCCGGCAAACTCGTCTTACAATCGCGTTCCAGTGAGTGATGGTCGCAGGTTTTCGGTCGCGAAGGCGATCGTTGCACTGGTGTTCGTGGTTGCCGTGCTGGTGGTGATCCGTCTTCTCCCGATCGCCACGTGGCTGGATGCGTTCAAGCGTTGGGTCGATCACGCGGGTCCGGCCGGCTACGTCGTTTACGGCGCGGTCTACATCCTCTGCTGCGTCCTGATCGTTCCCGCGCTCGCGCTGACGATCGGTGCCGGCGCGATCTTTGGCTTCGCCGAAGGGTCCGTGCTCGTCGTCATCAGCGCGACGATCGGCGCATCCGTGGCGTTTCTGCTCGCGCGCACGGTGCTGCGTCATCGCGTCGAACGGATGACGGCGAACAACAAGAAGTTCCGCGCTCTCGACCGCGCGATCACACGCGAGTCGACCAAGATCATGTGGCTCGTCCGCCTCTCCGGGTTTCCGCCGTTCACCTGGGTGAATTACGCGTTCGGTCTGACAGGCATCCGCCTCGGCCCGTTCATCGTCACCACGTTCTTCGGGATCATTCCCGGCACGCTCGCCTTCACCTGGACCGGCGCCGCCGGCGCCGCCGCACTCGAAGGCACCGGCAATCGCGTCTTCCTCATCGTCACCGCCGCCGGCGCCGTGCTCGTCAGCCTCTTCATCGGAAGGCTCGCGCTCGTTGCGATTCATCGCGCGGGAATTGACGAGGAGTAGTCTTCCAGTCGTCGAGTCTTCAAGTCGACGAGGGTTCTGACTCTACCGCTCGACGACTGGACGACTCGACGACTCAAACTCCGGCCTCGAATATGCTTCCCCCCACACGGAGGCAGTGCACATGAACAACCCCCTCACCCAACTCCCCAAGGTCGGACAGAGCGTCTGGTATGACCAGATGGAGCGCCGCCTCGTTTCCAGCGGCAAGCTCGCGCAATTGATCGAAGAAGACGATCTGCGCGGCCTCACCTCTAATCCGACGATCTTCGAAAAAGCGATCGGCGGGAGCGAGGACTACGACGGACAACTGCGCATGCTCGCGTCGCAGGGGAAATCGCGCGAAGAGATTTACGACGAGCTCGTCATCGAAGACATCGGCAAAGCCGCGGACGTCTTCGCACCGGTCTACGAACGCACCGGCAATGACGACGGCTTCGTGAGCCTCGAAGTCCTGCCGACACTCGCCGCGGATACCGAGAAGACCTGCTCCGAGGCCAAGCGGTTGTTCACGCGCCTGGCGAGGCCGAACGTGATGATCAAGATCCCCGCGACGCCGGAAGGCATCCCGGCGATCGAGCGCTCGATCGCCACCGGCATCAACGTCAACATCACGCTCATCTTCTCCAACGACGTCTACGCACAAGTGATCGAAGCCTATCTGCGTGGACTCGAGCGACGCGCCAGCCAGGGGCTACCGATCGGCTACATCGCCTCGGTCGCGAGCTTCTTCGTCAGCCGCATCGACGCGCAGGCCGACAAGCAGATGGAAGCGAAGCTGAAGGACGATCCGTCGCTCTCTTCGCTCATGGGCAAAGTCGCCATCGCCAACGCCAAGGTCGCGTATCAGCAGTTCAAGGACGCGTTCACGAGCGAGCGTTTCCAGAAGCTCCGCGACCTCGGCGCGCGCGTGCAGCGTCCGCTCTGGGCCTCGACCGGAACGAAGAATCCGAAATACAGCGACGTGATGTACATCGAATCGCTCATCGGCGCCGACACCGTGAACACCATCCCGCCGGCGACGTACGAGGCGTTCAAGGACCACGGCCGCGTCGAGCTGACGATCGAGAAAGACGTCGATGAAGCGCGGCAGGTGCTGGCGCACGTTCGCCGCGAAGGGTTTCAGCCTCGACGACATCACGCACAAGCTCACCGTCGACGGCGTGAAGTCGTTCAGCGAATCGTTCGAACAGCTCATGCAGACGATCGAGCAGCGTCGCGACCTCGTCGCGCGCGGGCTTCCCGAGCGCATCACGTTTCACGGTGCCCGCGCCGACGATGCCGTCGCGCGCGCCGAAAAAGAGAAGTTCGTCTCGCGCATCCGGGCGAAGGACAGCTCGCTCTGGAAGTCGGACGACGAGCACCGCAAGATCATCGACAACGCCCTCGGCTGGCTCGTCGCTCCGCATGTGCTGCAGAAAGCGGTGAAGGATTTGCGCGAGCTGGCCGATAACCTGCGCCACGAGTTCGACTTCGTCGTCGTCCTCGGCATGGGCGGCTCAAGCCTCTGCTCCGAGGTCGTGCGCAACGTGTTCGGGAAACGGGAAGGCTATCCGGAGCTGCTCGTGCTCGACTCCACCGTACCCGAAGCAGTGAAAGCGCTCGAAGAAAAAATTGACCTCGCGCGCACGCTCTTCATCGTCGCCTCGAAGTCGGGATCGACCACCGAGCCGGTGATGTTTCATCGCTACTTCTACGATCGCGTGCAGTCAGTGAAGGGCCAGCGCGCCGGCGAGAGCTTCATCGCCATCACCGATCCCGAGCACGAAGATGGTGGAGGACGCGGCGCGCGATCACTTCCGCATCACGTTCCTCAACATGGCCGACATCGGCGGCCGCTATTCGGCGCTGTCGTTCTTCGGAATCGTGCCGATGGCGCTCGCCGGCGTCGACATCGAAACGTTGCTCGATCGGGCGGTTCACGCGATGCACGTTTCCGCGATTCCGCAGCTTCAGAAGAATCCTCCCGCGCTGCTCGGCGCGGTCCTCGGCGCAATGGCGCTGAATGGTCGCGACAAGCTAACGCTCATCACGCCGCGTCCGCTCGATTCGCTAGGCCTCTGGGTCGAGCAGCTCGTTGCCGAGAGCACGGGGAAGGAAGGAAAAGGGATCGTTCCCATCGCCGGCGAGCCGCCACTCTCCGCAAGCGAGTACGGCAACGATCGGATCTTCGTCTCCGTCCGCCTGCGCGGCAGCGACGACACCGCGCGTTTGCGCGAGCTTGCCGATGCCGGACATCCGGTCATCGATTACGTTCTCGACGACGTGCTCGACCTTGGCGAAGTCTTCTACGTCTTCGAGTTCGCCACCGCCGTCGCCGGGGCCATCATGGGCCTCGATCCTTTCGATCAGCCGAACGTGCAGGAGTCGAAGGACAACACGAAGCAGCTCCTCGCCGAGTTCACGGAGAAGGGGACGATGACCGCGTCGGGCGCGCAGATCGAAGTGTCGGATGCGGATGCAATCGCCGCGCTGCTCGCGAAGGTCAAAGCCGGCGACTACGTCGCGCTCACCGAGTACTTCGGCGAAACGCCGTCGCGCGACAAAAAGCTCGCCGAGATTCGCAAGACGATCGCGCGCGAGCTGCACGTCGCCACGACCAGCGGCTACGGCCCGCGCTTCCTCCACTCCACCGGCCAGCTCCACAAAGGCGGCGGCGACAACGGCGTCTTCCTCCAACTCACCGGCGGTCCGAGCGGCGACGTCGCGATCCCCAACGAGAAATTCGGTTTCGGCGCGCTCGTCCGCGCGCAGGCGATCGGCGATTACGAATCACTCGCCACCCGCAAACGCCGCATGCTCAGCATCAACCTCGGCAATGACGTGGACGCGGGGCTCGAGCAACTCGCAAAGGCGGTCTCGTCCACGCTCTCGCGCGCATAGCGAGCCAGCTTGTGCGTATCGACGGCCGAGCGTCATGGAGGGCGGGCTTATAGCCCGCCGATTCTGGGTGGGGGCCGTGGTTATGCGACCCTCCCGTCCAAGAATCGGCGGGCTATAAGCCCGCCCTCCATGTGCTCGTTGCGCGAAACGGCGGCCGTCGCCACATAGACCCAACCGGCGATAGACTCGAACCATGAGCTCTCAATTCGGAATGATCGGCCTCGCGGTGATGGGCTCGAACCTCGCCCTCAACGTCGAAGAACATGGCTTCTCCGTCGCCGTCTGGAATCGCGAGCCGGAGAAAACGAAGCAGTTCATCGCCGCGAATCCGGGAAAGAAATTCACCGGCGACGAAGACACTTCCGGAGCTCGTTGCCGCGCTCGAACGGCCGCGGCGCATCATGATGATGATCAAGGCCGGCGCGCCGGTCGACGAGATGCTCGACAAGCTCGTGCCGCTCCTCGAGCCGGGCGACATCGTCATCGACGGCGGCAACTCCTGGTTCAAAGACACGCAGGCGCGCGCGAAGCGCCTTCTCGAGCACGGCCTCCACTTCGTCGGCTCCGGCGTCTCCGGCGGCGAAGAGGGCGCGCGCTTCGGCCCGTCGCTCATGCCGGGCGGCACGCGCGAAGCGTGGGACGCCATCCGCGAGATCTTCGAAGCGATCGCCGCGCGCAGCGACTCCGGTCCCTGCGTCACCTACTGTCGGCCCCGACGGCGCCGGCCACTTCGTCAAGATGGTGCACAACGGCATCGAGTACGGCGACATGCAGCTCATCGCCGAGGCTTACGACCTGTTGCGGCGAGGCCTGGGCTGCGACGCGAGCGAGCTCGCCACGATCTTCGACAAGTGGAACGAAGGGACGCTGCGAATCGTTCCTCATCGAGATCACCGCGAAGATCTTCCGCAAGATCGATCTGCAAACGAACGGCCCGCTCGTCGACAAAGTCATCGACAAGGCCGGCCAGAAGGGGACCGGCAAGTGGACGGCGCAGGTCGCCCTCGACCTCGCCGTCCCGATCCCGACCATCGCCGCGGCGATCGACGCGCGCGTTCTTTCGTCGATGAAGGACGAGCGCGTCTCTGCATCCGCGTTGCTCTCCGGACCGACGATCGTCCCTCCCGCCGACCGCGATCGTTTCATCCAGGACGTCCACGACGCGCTCTACGCCGCCAAGATCTGCTCGTACGCGCAGGGCATGGCGCTCATGCACGCCGGCTCGAAGGAATGGAACTGGAGCATCGACCTGCGCGAGATGGCCCGCATCTGGAAGGCCGGCTGCATCATCCGCGCGAAGTTCCTCGACTCCATCATGCGCGCCTACGAAAGCCGCGCCGACCTCCCCAACCTCCTCCTCGACGAAACCTTCCGCGCCGCCCTCAACGACTCCAGCGAAGCCTGGCGCCGCTGCGTGACCTTCGCCCAAACCAGCGGCATCCCGACCCCGGCTTTCTCCGCCTCACTCGCCTATTACGACAGCTACCGCACCGCCAACCTCCCCCAAAACCTCACCCAAGCCCAACGCGACTACTTCGGTGCGCACACCTACCAACGCAACGACGCCGGCCCGGATACGCCGTTCGTGCACACGGAGTGGGATTAGCAAACGGAGCGCAGGCATCCCTGCCTGCCGGTCCGCCGGCATCCCTGCCGGCCGTCTCACCGCATGTGCGACATCACGTAATACGACAACCCGCACGACGCGAACAGAACGACCGCGCGAACCTTCGCGTTCGCGCCGAGGAGCAGGACCGCGCTCATCGCGAACAGATCGCTGAGCACGCGCATGAACGAGATGTGCTCGGTCCACACATCCTCGGCGAGGATCGAGCCGAGGGCGAGGTAAGCGAGCCAGGCGACGCGCCAGGGAGTCGCGGCGGTCGTACGACGAAACATTAAGACCACCGCGCACACGACGGCGGCCCAGAAGACGCACTCGGCGTAGTGGATTCGCATGAGCGCCGTGTGTCGCGAAAGCGCGGCGACGAACACGCGCATGAAACCGGAGAGCGGAACCGCAGCGTTGACCGCTCCCGCGGCGAGCGCAGTCACGCCCCACCAGCTCCGAAGCACCGTCTGCCAGCTCGCATAGATCACGATCGGCGCGACGAACGTGATCGCCGGATATGAACGTTCACGCCGCCGCACGAGCTCCCACGCGAACAGGGCGGCGAGACTCAACGCGAGAACGAGCGTGGTCTCACGCGTCAGCACCGCGCAGCAGAGAAGCGCGCTCGTCGCCCGCCACCTGTTCATCGCGAATGCGTGAATCGCCGTCATCGCGAACGCCCACGCGACGACCTCGGACGTGTCGCGCGAGAACGCGATGAACAGCCCCGGGTAGCTGGATGCCAGCAGTCCCCAGAACGGATGAAGCCCGTACCAGACCGCCAGCCGCGCCGCCGCGATCGTCAGGAAGACGACCGCGATGAGATTCACGACCACGAGCAACGTCGGCACAAACTCCGCGCGCCCGAGCGACAGCAGATGCACGATCAGCGGATAAAGCACGCGCTGCTGCCGATACGCGGGATTGTCGAGCGTGATCCCGAAGTCGCTCGTCTTGCGTGTGAACGGATCGAGCGCGAGGCGATAGAACGCCATCCCGTCGTACCCCCCAATCCCCGGAATCACGGAAAGCCCTGCGGGAATCCGAGTTTTATCGACGCCCGCGCCGCCGGCCACAACAAACCACGATATGTCGTTGTGCCGCTCGGCCATGAGCGTGGCAAAGGCCCACGCATATGCGGCCAACGCGATGAGCGCGGCCGCGAGGACTGCCTTTCGCCTTGCCACCGCGCGCAGTATGCGATGGCGTGGGTCTTCCGAGAAGACTTCGACGAATGCTCTTCGGAACCAACGATTTCGATCCGACGCACGACTACAAGAAGCAGAGACGCAAGCGATAAAGGGCAAGACCCGCAGCAACGGGTGTGCGGCCGGGTGGAAAACGGTCGTGCGGTGGGGCGGAAAATCCAGCGCGAACGCGCAACTCACAACTGCGGCTTAAACCACCCCGCCACTCGCTCCTTCACCCGATCCAGCCAGGGGCGCTTCCTCCACCAGCGACGCTCCACTTCCTCGCTGCGGGCCAGATCCTCGAAGAACATCTGCTCCATCTTCGCGGCGATGCCTTCGTCGTAGACGTTCACGTTCACCTCGTCGTTGAGGCGGAACGAGCGGTCGTCGAAATTCGACGAGCCGACCGTGGTCCAGATGCCGTCGACCACCATCGTCTTGGCGTGCATCATCGTTGGCTGATACTCGAAGATGCGGATGCCGCGGCGCAGGAGCCGGTTGTAGTAGAAGCGGCCGGCGTGGCGGACGATTGGCACGTCGGTGAGCTCGCCGGGCACGATCACGCGCACGTCGACGCCGCGGCGCACCGCACCTTCCAGCGCGCGCATCGTGTCGGCGTCGGGGATGAAGTAAGCGCTGGAGAGGTAGATCGATTTCTGCGCGCTGACGATCGAGACGATGTACATCAGCTTCACCGCCGACGATCCCTCGGAAGGCGATGACTTGAGCACCTGCGCGAGGCAGGTGCCGCGCGGCGGAAGTTGCGGGAAGTAGTCGAGGCCCGTGAGCAGCTCGCCGCGGCTCTTCACCCAGTTGTCCATGAACGCGAACTGCATCTGCGTCACGGCCGGGCCCTCGATGCGCGCGACGGTGTCGCGCCAGTGCTCCTTCGAATCGGCGTTACCGAGCCAAAGATCGGCGATGCCCACTCCGCCGCAGAAGCCGATCTCGCCGTCGATCACGAGGAGCTTGCGGTGCGTGCGGTGATTGACGCGCGAGAGCGTGTACCAGCGGATCGGGTGGTACCACTCGACGGCGATGCCGTTGCGCTCGAGGAAGAGCACCAGCTCGGGAGACATCGGCGAGGAGCCGACGGCATCAAGGATGACGTTCACCTTCACGCCGGCGCGCGCCCGTTCGGCGAGCGCTTCGGCGAACGTGCGGCCGATGTCGCCATCCCAGTAAATGTAGAACTCGAGGTTGATCGTCTTGCGCGCGCCTTTGATCGCGCTCAGCATCGACGGAAAGATCTGCACGCCGTTCTTCAGGATGTCGACGCGATTTCCCTCGGACAGCGCCGCGCCGGTCAGCGCGTGCATCGTCTGGCAGAAGGCCAGGTCGCGGACGCCGAACTGATGGCGCATGTGATAGCGCATCGGAACGCGGCGCCGGACCATCGGCAGCGCCGGGCGTCCCGGATAGCGCGGAGTTTTGCGGCGTCGCTGGAAGATCAAATCAGCGGCCTTCTTCCGATCACATAAAGCGCGAGCGCAATCACGCCGACGACTGCCGACACCGCGAGGACGAACACGAAGGCGACGATGAGCGCGAGCGTGAGCGCGATCGACTTCGTCGACCGCGGCGGACGGCGGCGGTCGCGATGCGCCTCGAGGAGGCGCATGTTCATCATGTTCTCTTCGTAGAGAAAGTCGAACACATCGCCGGCGAGAGGTACCGCGCCGCCGACGAGATCGATGACGATGTTCATCACCATCCGCGCGATCTTCCGCGCCGGCACGCGATGACGCAGCGCGCCGGCGATGATCCACGTCGACAGCAGCGCGCCGATGATGTCGCCGACGCCGGGGATCAGTCCGAGGAGAGCGTCGAGGCCGACGCGGATGCGAGTGCCGGGGACGCGAAAGGCTTCGTCCATGAAGAAAGCGAATTTGCGCAACGCGAGAAGGTCGGCAGGGAGCTTCTCGTCGGGGTCGATGACTTCGGGGATATGAATGGTGTCAGGCACGCTCAGCCATTATGCAAGCGACGCGCGCAAAGCGAGAGAGGCATAGGCTCACAGGCTCATGGGCTCACAGGCGCACAGGTAGATGCGGGACGCAAACGCGCGTTCCCCTGTGAGCCTATGAGCCCATGCGCCTCTGAGCCTATGCCCCCATCCCCCATGGCAGGCGCTATGCTTGCAGCAAGTGGCTTCTATTCCCCCCGTCCGCCCGCCGAGCTGGCGTACCCGCATGACGACGCGCATCGCGTCGCTGCGCGTGATTCTCTGGTCCTGGCTTACCGATCCGGCGGTGCTCGTCTATCGCCGCCACGGCTTCGGCCACAAGCGCGCGCGGGCGACGATCGTCGAGTTCTTTCTCTTCGTGCGCGAGCTCGTGCGCGAGTTCTGGGCCATCGAGGCAACGTCGCGCGCGGCTTCGCTCGCGTACACGACGCTGCTCTCCCTGATCCCGCTGCTCGTCGCATTCACGACCGCGCTGCAGCAGTACTTCGCGAAACTCTTCCCCGGCTTCCGCGTGCAGATCGACACGGTCCTCAACGCCGTCATCCCCTATCAATCGCCGCAGATCAACTATCACCTGGCGCGTTTCGCGGAGAACGCGGCGACGGCCTCGGCGTTCGGTGCGATCGTGTTCATGTTCATCGCCTTCCGGCTGTTCCTGGCCGTCGAGGGCGCGATCAATCAGATCTGGAAGGTGCGCAGCGCGCGCGGCTACCGGCAGAAGATCATCGCCTTCACGATGCTGTTCTTCTGGGGTCCGCTGCTGATGGGACTCTCGTTCACGACGACGAACATGCTGGAGCGGAACCGCTATCTGCGGATCCTGTTGCAGGGCGATCTGATCTTCATCATCTTTCCGGTCGTCGTGCTCTTCGTCGGATTCACGATGCTGTTCTGGCTCGTCCCCTCGGCGCACGTGCGGCTTCCGGCGGCGATGATCGGCGCGGTCGTGACGACGGCGCTCTTCACCCTCGTGCGCTGGGGCTTCGGCATCTACGCCACGCACCTGATGAGCGGACGACTCAATCTGATCTACGGCACGGTCGGCTTAGCCGTGATCTTCCTCCTCGCGATCGAGATAATGTGGGTGGTCATCCTTCTCGGCGTAGAGGTGAGCTACGTCTGGCAGAATCTGTATGGCGTGCTGCGTGCGACCGAGCAACACGTGCGCGACGAACCGAAGTACGACCTCTACTTCGCGTTGCGCGGCCTCATCGAGATCGCGCGTCGCTTCGATCGCCGCGAGGAACCGCCGTCACCCTATCGTCTCGCCGAACAGTTCGGCGCCACCGACGCGCAGATGGTGCGCGTGCTCTGCAAACTCGAGGGCGCGAAGCTGATCGCCCCGACCGGCACCGAATGGGTCGGCTACGTCCCGGCCTGCGATCCCGACCGCATCAGCATCGAGGAAGTGGTCGCGCAAATGGAAGGCGTTCTGCGACTGCTCCCCGACAGCGATGCCGACGATCGCGAGCGTGCGGCCGTGGGCGAGCTTTTCCAACGCATCAACGCCTGCACGTCGCAGGCGTTCGACCGGATGTCGATCGGCCGCGTGGTCCGCGAGCTCTACTCGCCCCGCGAAGTCCGCAACGAAGACGTGATCTAGCCGGCACGGCCGGCAGCGCTCGAGGCCACAAGGCTGGCCGCACGCGCGGGTGATCCGAGGCGTCGTTCCAGATTCCTCGCGCTCCGCGATGGCCCGACAAATCGCGAAGCGATTGGCGCTTCTGTGTGGTGACGACCGCCCTCGGTCGTCCTCTGGTGCGGTTACGACGCCCCTTTGCCTCTGCCCCAGAGCGCGCCGCAAAGTGGCATCCAGCTACGCTTTCACGCATGATCGCCGCGTGAAACCTGAACCGAAGAAGCGCCTCAAGCTGGATGAAGTCTGGAGAGAGGCGAAAGATCTCGTCTGGGCCCGCCGCGGTCGACTCGCCGCTGGGCTCGCGCTGATGCTCGTCAACCGCCTCGCCGGCCTGGTGCTGCCCGCGACCTCGAAGTACCTGATCGACGACGTGATCGGCAAGGGGCAAGCACGAACTGCTGCTGCCGCTCGCGCTGGCCGCCGGCGCTGGCGCACGCTCGTCCAGGCCGTGACGTCGTTCGCGCTCTCGCAGGTCCTCGGCGTCGCCGCGCAGCGCGCGATCACCGAGATGCGCAAGCGCGTCGAGGCGCACGTGCTGCGCCTGCCGGTCCGCTACTTCGACTCGACGAAGACCGGCGTCCTGATCTCGCGCATCATGACCGACGCCGAAGGCATCCGGAACCTCGTCGGCACCGGCCTCGTGCAGCTCGTCGGCAGCATCGTCACGGCCGTGCTCGCGCTCGGCGTGCTCTTCTACCTGAACTGGAAGCTGACGCTGCGTCACGCTCGTCGACGCTCGGCGGTCTTCGGCGGCGTGATGGCGATCGCGTTCAAGCGCGCTGCGGCCGCTGTTCCGCGAGCGCGGCGAGATCAACGCCGAAGTCACCGGCCGCCTCGACCGAGACGCTCGGCGGCATCCGCATCGTCAAGACCTACACCGCCGAGAAGCGCGAGGAGCTCGTCTTCGCGCAAGGGCGTGCACAAGCTGTTCCGCAACATCGCCAAGTCGATCACCGGCGTCTCCGGCGATCGGCGCCGTTCTCGACGGTGATCATCGGCGTCGATCGGCGTGCTGCATGATCATCGTCGGCGGCCGCGCGATCCTCGCCGGCACGATGACGCTCGGCGACTTCGTCATGTACGTCTTCTTCACCGGCCTGCTGGCGGCGCCGCTCGTGCAGATCGCGTCGATCGGCACGCAGATCAGCGAGGCGTTCGCCGGCCTCGATCGCATCCGCGAGATCATGCAGATGGCGACCGAGGACGCAGGACGACGCCGGCAAGCGCGCCGCTCGGCGACATCGCGCGGCGACGTCGACGTTCGACGACGTCAGCTTCGAGTACAACCCCGGCGTGCCGGTGCTGAAGCACGTCTCGTTCACCGCGCGCCGCGCGGATCGACGACGGCGCTGGTCGGCTCGAGCGGCTCGGGCAAGAGCACGCTGATCAGCCTCGTGATGGCGTTCAACCATCCGAAGAGCGGCCGCGTGCTCGTCGACGGCCAGCGATCTCGACGACGCTGCGGCTGCGCGACTACCGCTCGCACCTCGGCGTCGTGCTGCAGGACAACTTCCTCTTCGACGGCACGATCGCGCGAGAACATCGCGCTACGGCAAGCCCGACGCGACGCTACGAGGAGATCGCGCGACGTCGCCGCATCGCGCACTGCGACGAGTTCATCGGCGCCGTTCGAGAAGGGGTACGACACGATCGTCGGCGAGCGCGGCGTCAAGCTGTCCGGCGGCCAGCGCCAGCGCGTCGCGATCGCGCGCGCGATTCTCGCCGATCCGCGCATCCTGATCCTCGACGAAGCGACGTCGAGCCTCGACAGCGAGAGCGAGGCGATGATCCAGGACGGCCTCCGCGCCGCTGCGCCGCGGCCGCACGACGTTCGTCATCGCGCACCGCCTGTCGACGATCCGCGAGCGCCGAATCAGATCCTCGTGCTCGAAGGACGGCGAGATCGTCGAGCGCGGCACGCACGCCGAGCTGCTCGCCGCGAACGGCCGCTACCGACAGCTCTACGACAAGCAGTACAACTTCGAGACCGACCGGTTCATCAATCCCGGCGAGGACTTTCTCCCAGTGCCGGAACCGGTGGCAGCGCCACGGGGTGGGGGCGGGGCGGGAGCGTTGTAGTCAAAAGGAGCTTAGGTGGTGTCGGCCGCTGGCCGGCCGTGCCGCCGGCGGCTCGCCGGTGGTGATCTTTCTCGCGTGCCGGCCAGCGGCCGGCGGCACGGCCGGCTGGCAGCCGGCACCACAACGACGCATGCCCTACCGCGGGCCCGGTGCGAACGTCATCCCTCGCGGTCCGCCTTCCACGCTCGCCACGAAGACGTCGATGAACGCGCCGCTTGCGCCGTCGAAGCGCAGCACCGCGCCGTTGCTGCCGCTGTTGTCGGAGGTGCTGACGTAGAGGTTGTGGTCCGGGCCGAACGCGATGGCCAGCGGCATGAGACCGGGACGCGTGGTGAACGGCTTGGGCGTCCCCGGGCTTCCTACCGATCGCCTGCGCGCGGTCGAGCGCTCGAAGCGAAGCACGTTGCCGTCGCCAGTGCTCTTCGCGTTGGCGACGAACAGCGCACCATCCGGACCGAAGGCGAGATCCCAGGGCGAATCGAGACCGCCCTGGCCATCGGGCACGTAGACGTCGAGAAATGCGCCGGTGAGTCCGTCGAAGCGCACGATCTCGTTGCGCGTTCCGATGCATCCGACCGGTCCGCTCACGCAGCTCTCGTAGTTCGTGACGTACAGATTGCCGTCGGGTCCGAAGGCGATGGCGCGCACCTCGGCGAGCGTGTAGCCGTGCGTGAAGTCGTCGATGAGCGCGCCGGTGATGATGTCGTAGCGCTGGACGGGGCCGCGTCCCGCGGCGTAGAGATTTCCATCCGCGCCGAAGGCGACGTCGAAGAAGACGCCACCGTCGACGAACGTCGAGACCGTACCGGCGGTCGCGCTGAACGGACCTTGCACGCGCATGATCGCTTCGCTGCCGGTGCCGAAGTTCGCGACGTAGAGATTGCCGTCCGGTCCGAACGAGATTCCCCAGGGCCGGCGTGTCACCGGACGCGCATAGAACGCGTCGCTCTGACCGGGTCCGGGACGCGGGCCGGGCGTGGCGTTGAAGGGACCGCGATAACGCTGCACGCTCGACGTGAAGAATCCGCTCACGTAAAGATCCGACGAATGCGGCAAGGGAGAGAGGGAGGTTGCCGTCATCCAGGCGGCTGCAAGCAGCGCGAACATAGGCCTGATCCTACGCCTGTCACGAAAGAGAGGCGAGTTCGGCCGGAACGGAATCGCGTCGCGAAATCGTCACGTTGCGTGAGGCATGTCCGGTGCCGCGCTCGCGCTGCTGTTCTCGATCCTCGTCGCGCATCCGCCGGCACATCCACTGGCCGGGTCGCAGTTGCAGCTCGAGCGTCCGCACGCCGGCGAGCGCATCGTCATCATCGCGCCTCACGTCGACGATGAGGCGCTGGCTGCCGCGGGCTACGCGAATGACGCACTCGCGGCCGGCGCGTCGGTGTACGTCGTGTATCTGACGGCGGGCGATCACTCACGCACGGCGCTGGCGGCGAACCGTCTCACCTTCTTCGCCACCGCGCCTCTGAATCGCAAGGGCGAGCGGCGTTTGCGCGAAGGTCGCGACGCGACGGAGCGCATCGGCCTCGATCCATCGCATCTCGTCGTGCTCGGATATCCCGATCGCGGACTGCGGCGCATGCTTCTGCGTCCCGACCTCGCGGTGCGCTCCGCATCGACCGGCAAGCGTTCCGTTCCCTATCTCGAAGCGCGCTCGCCCGGCGCGCCGTATCGTCTCGACAGCATCCTGTCCGATCTCACCGCGGTGATGCGCGAGATTCAGCCGGACGTGGTGATCGCGCCTGCCGCGCAGGATCAGCATCCCGATCACCGCACCGCCGCGGTGCTCGTCGATCGCGTACTTCACGAGTTGGACCTGCGTCCGATGCGCCTCGGCTACATCATTCACACCGGCGGCCTGCACGCGAATCGCGAGACCCCGGTTGCGCACGCCGAGTGGGTCGTCTATCCGCTCGCGCCCTGGACGGTCGAACGAAAGCGCAACATGCTCGCCGGCTATCGCAGCCAGCATCGCAGCCCCTACCTCCTGCTCCTTTTCGAGCGTTCGCGCGCGCAACAGGAAGTGTTCCTCCGCTACGACGGATAGGCCCGCGCGGCACGCGCCGCACTAACCGACTACGTTCTGCCGCGAAAGCGCGCCGTTCTTCGCATGGCTGCGCTTCTGTGTGGCGACGGCCGCGTCGGCCGTCCTCTCGCGCAAGAAGCACGTCCCCGCTCCTTTGCCGCCTCATCTAAACTGACGTCGAATGACGATGCGGCGTACGCTCGCTCCGATTGCCGCACTGCTGATGCTTCTGGCCGGTTGCCGGCGCACGATCGAGAAAGCCGCATCGCTTCCGTCGCGTGATGCCTACGTCGGTTCGGCCGCCTGCAGGAAGTGTCACGAGAAGAACTACGTCCGTTGGACGCACGACTGGCATGCGCGCGCGCTGAATCCGGCAACGCCGCGTTTCGTCGCGGGACGGTTCGATCAGGCGCATTTCCAGGGGAAATCGACCGAGGCCTGGATGGATCGCAGCGGCGATCGCTATGTGATGCGCACGCGCAATCGCGAAGGGCAACTCGCCGGCTACGACGTCTCCTGGGTCATCGGCGGCAAGCGCATGCAGGACACCGTCACGGTCTTCGGCGACGGGCGCTGGCAGGTGCTGCCGGTTTACTACCACCTCACCGGCGGCGGCGCGTGGGTCGACTACAACGAAGCGAAGCAGGGGACGGTCAGTCCCGATCATCCCTACTTCTGGACGAACTTTCGTCGCACGGTCAACAAGGAATGCCTCGACTGCCACGCGACAGGAATCGACGTGCGCTACGACCGCGCGACGCATCAATGGTCGACGACGTTCGCTGATGCCGGCGTGTCATGCGAAGCGTGTCATGGGCCGGGTGCGCGTCACGCGCAGACGAAGGAGCCGGGCGACATCCTGCAACCCGATGACGTCGACGATGAGATCGGCCTGGCGATGTGTGGTTCGTGTCACGGTCCGCGCGAGCCGCTGTTTCCGATGCTCGATGCGAAGAACCGGTTCCGTCCCGGACAGCGCTACGACGATCGTTATCAGGCACTCGTGATCGTCGACGGCCGCGAGCGCTCCGGCGAATACTTCGCGGACGGGCGGCCGAGCAGCTCGAGCTTCGAATATCAGGCGCTGCTGCAGTCGAAGTGCTATCTCGCCGGCGGCACGACGTGCCTCACCTGTCACACGGCGCCGCATGAGGTTCACGGTCCGAACGAGGTCGATGGCGACGTCGATTCGTCATGCCGGAAATGCCACGCGCAGGTCGTGGCGCAAGGCCTCGCGCATACGCATCACACGTCGCGCGAGGGTGCTTCGTGTGTCGGATGCCACATGCCGCACGTCGTCACCGGAGTGCTCGACAAGTTTGCGGATCACACCATCGACGTTCCGAATGCGATGAACACGATTCGCCACAACGTGCCGAATGCATGCGGTGTCTGTCACGCCGAGAAGCCGGCGGAGGTCGTCGCGCGCGAGATCGCGCAGTGGTGGCCGCACGCGAACGATCGCCAGCGTCGGCGCCTGCAGCTCGCCGATGCCATCGACGAGAAGACCGCGATGCAGAGTCTTCCCGCGCTCTCCGCGATCGTGCGCGATCGAAAGGAAGCGCCGATTCTGCGTGGTGCCCTCGCGCTGTTGCTCGCGCAGCGTTTCCCCAAAGATGCCGATGCGATCCTCGTCCCGCTCCTCGGGGATCGCAGCGGCGTCGTGCGCGCGAGGTTCATCGAGGCAATCGGCTTCACCGACGCACGTCCGCACGTCGACGTCATCGCGCGCTTCCTTGACGATCCGTCACTGCTTGTGCGGCAGAATGCCGCGCTGGTTCTCGCCAGCGCGCGCGATCCGCGCGGCGAGAACGCACTCGCGAAGCTGGCTGCCGATCCGGTGACGAGCGCGCTCTTCCGGCCGCACGTCGCGCTCAGCGTCGCCGCCGGGAATCGCGGGGACTTCGACACCGCCGCGCGCGAGATCGACACCGCGCTCGCGCTCGCACCGTATGCGACCGACGCACTCGTGTTCCGCGCCGACATCGACGCGCGCCGCGGCGATTACACCGCGGCGCGCGAACATCTGCACGAGGCTCTTCGCTTCAACCCCAGCCATCGCGGGGCCTTGGGACGGCTCAAAGCTGCGGGGTGGGAGTGACGCGCTTGCGCAGGTTGTCGAGCGCAAACGATCCCGGTCCCTGTGCGGCGAAGTAGAGAAAAATCCAGCAGTAGAGAATCGCCGGCGTGCCACCGTTGAGAATCGGCCAGAACCCTCCCGGTGCGTGTCCCCAGAAGTAGGCGACGGCCATCTGCCCGCTGCAAACGAATGCGGCGACTCGCGTGAAGAGCCCGAGGGCGATCAGCACGCCGCCGAGAAGCTCCAGCGGACCGACGAACCAGACGAAGTATCCCGGCGTGCCGGGAGGCATTCCGCCAAAGAGGCCGAACGTCTTCATGAGGCCGTAGCACGCGAACATGATTCCCGTGAGAATCCGCATGATGCCGAGAATCCTCGGCGCCAGTGCGGTGAAGCGATCGGCGATGGACATGCTTGCTCCTTAAACCCTTTCTAAGCCAACGTCGGAACGTACGCGGAGAGATAGTCGAGTGTACCGGTCCAGCCTTCCAGCATGGAGGGATGTCCTTCGCGAAACGCTTGGCGCTCTTCCTCGGTTGCGGTCCAAGGCACCCACTCGACCGTCACCGTCGTGCGGCCGTCTCGCTCCGTGAATCTCACGGTCGAAAGAATCTCGAGCGGCCACATCGATGCCAGAGGGTGACGCGTCACGTTCGCCTGCTCGTCGGAGAACGAATCGACGAAGACGAGGCGCTCCGGCGGTGTGATCTCGTGGTACACCCATTTGCCCCAGATCACCGTGCCATCCTCGGAACGCATTCCGTAGTGCATCACGCCGCCGGGCCGCGGATCGTTCGTGCAATGAAAGACCGAAAAGCCTTTCGGCGCGAACCAATGCTGCAGGTGCTCGCTCTCCGTCCAGACGCGGAAGAGAAGATCGCGCGAGGCGTCGAAGGTGCGGCTGATGACGAACGACGAATCGCCGAGAACTTCCTCGACGAGGCGATCGAGCGTCTGGTGCAGTCCCTCGACCGCGCCGAATTCCTCCGCGACTTTGTTGCGCTGCGCCGCGCTCTCGAAGAGCATCCGCATCGTCACCGAGGTCTTGTCGTCCACCTCGGTGAACGTCACCGTCACGTCGAATACGGGACCGGAGACGTGCGAGTAGGTGATGAGCTCCGGACTCTCGACGTCGCGATAGATGATCTTGTTGTTGTAGTCGGTGCCATCGGGCCCGTGCATGACAAACTGCCACACGCCGCCGGGCCGCACGTCCATCTCGTGAATGGTGGTCGTGAATCCTCGCGGTCCCCACCAGTTCACGATGTGCTTGGGGTCGGTCCACATCTGAAACACGATCTGGCGCGGCGCGTCGAACAGGCGCGTGGCGACGATCTCGCGATCGCTTGCGTTCGCGGTGGGGCTACTGAGCAGGATGCTTCCGGACATTCTTCTTCTCCTTCTTTTTCAACTCGCGTAGATACGCTTCGAGTCGATCGAAACTCTCTTCCCAGAATTGGCGATAGCGCTCGACCCAGTCCGACACTTCCTTCAGCGGACCCGCCTCGAGATGACAGGGTCGCCACTGCGCGTCGCGGCTGCGCGCAATCAACCCCGCGCGCTCGAGCACTTTCAGATGCTTGGAAATCGCCGGCAAGCTCATCTCGAAAGGATCCGCGAGCTCCGTGACCGACGCCTCCCCCGACGCCAGCCGCGCCAGAATCGCGCGTCGCGTTGGATCGGCAAGAGCCGCGAAGGTGCTGCTGAGCTGATCGGCCGGCATGAGCGTATTCAACCTTACGGTTAATTAGCCATAAGGTTAAGTGCGCGAGGATGGTTTGTCAACTGCGAGCGAAACGGCGGCGATTCTGTGTAGTGCTGGCCGCCCTCGGCCGGCTCGCAGAACGAAACGCGTTCCGTCTTGATGCTTCGTCTGACGCGCAAACCGGCAGGCCGAGGCGCAGCCAGCACTGCACAGAACCGCCAAGCCTGCGGCTTCTAGCGACGCGTGAGCGCTCACCGCCAGCTTTGTACGCGCAGCCCCTTGAATCGCTTGAAGTCGGAGTCGTTGAAGGTGACGAGAATCAATCTGTTGACGAAAGGAGACGTCTCGCCGCGGCTCGATCCCGTCCGATTGACCGGTCCCTCACTTCGGCGAAGATTTCATCAGGATCGATCGCCGGCGCGGAGAGCTCGACGTCTTGCGTGAAGTCATCCCACGCAACCGAGAATCTGCGCGATTCCTTGAGCGTTGGCAAGGTGCCGCGCGCTCGGTAATCGATCGGCTTTCTTTCATCGGAACATCCTTGTGCACATGATCGCGATTCCAGTGGCCGACTCCTCCCTCCCGAGCGGCGGGACGCCGCTCGGCCAGCCGGCGAGACGCCGGCGGTCCCATCGCGGAGGCGTCAACGCCCTGTGGACCGCCGCCGTCTCGGCGGCTGGGACGGCGGCGTCTCGCCGCCGAGGGACGTGCAACGCGATCCAATCAGCCGACCAGAACGCCTTTGCTCCGCCGATGTGACGTCATGCTTTCGGCAGGCGCGTTACTTCGTTTGCAACACCCCGATGGATGGTCATCGCAACGATGCACGCCGCCGGCAGCAATGCGTGAGACAGCAGGCGATTCGCGGCGACGTTGGCGAGCTCCTCGATCTGCCAGCTCGTGACGGTCAGCGCGAGGGTGTAGGCGCCGAGTGCGGCGATGATCGCGACGAGCGGAACGATGAGGCGCGCCGATCGTTCGACGAAAAGCGCGACGGTTGTGGCGACGGCGACCGCGATCCAGAAGATGCCCCATTCGTTGAACTCGATCGCGTGGATCGCGAGCGCGCGCACGGCCGCGGGCAGGCGAGGCATCGACACCGGCAGAGCGGAGACGAGCGATTCGTACCGTTCGTCGTAGGCGGCCGGAACGCGCAATCGCCAGACGAGGACGAGCAGTTCGGCGGCGACGATCGGTAGCGTGACCCAAGCCCAGTCGTGGAGCGATTTCAGCCGGCGGCCCGCGGCTGTTGCGAGGAAGACGGCGATGGCGATCGTGGCGCCTTCGTTCTTGGTCAGCAGTGCAAACGCGGCGAAGAGACCGACGGCGCGCAGGGCATCGCGCTCCGAGGTCGATGCCATTGCGTACAGCACGGCAATGCCGAAGAACGCGGCGATGGCGAAATCGTTGTACGCGGCGATCGCTCCTCCTTCAATCGAGGAGAGCACCGGAAGCCAGGCGACAGCCGCGGCGGTCCATGCTCCGGTTCCGCCGTACCACGAGATCAGCATGCCGCGAAGGACGATCAACGCGGCCGCGGCCGTCAGCGCGTAGAGCCAGCGAGTGGTTTCGTTTTGCGTATTGCCGCTGGAAGCCATCACCACCGCGGCGTTGAGCGGCATCAGCAGCGGATAGCGATTGTGCAGGTTCAGGCCGCGCTTTCCCTGAAAGAAGGGGCCGTCGGTCGCGCCGTCGATTGTAATCGCGCGCGCCTTCGGCAGCCACGTCACGCGCCCGTCGTAATCGCGCGTGGGAATCACGGCGGCGGCGCAGAGCAACGTGATGAGCGGCAACGCGAAGACGACGCCGGCGATGGCGTGACGCTCGTGCGGCAACGCGAGTGACGCGAAGGATCGCCAGCGAAGACCGACGACGATCGCGGCGAGCAGAGGAATGGCGGCCATCGTCGTCCATCGCAGCGGAACGCCGCACGTCCCGAGGAGATAGAGGATCGCGCCGTTCGCGCCGAGGCCGGTCAGGAAGAAGAATGCGCAGCGCGCCAGCTTCGACGCCGGTAGTGGGATGCGCAGCGCCGCTGTAGTCGCCGCGCCGGCGAGCGAGAAAACCGCGAGCGTCACGAGCAGGTCGATCATTGCGGCGCCGGAACGATGCGGAACGGCGGGTCCGATTTCGGATCGACCGTGACGACGAATTGCGCCGACGTTAGCGCCAGCCCAGGTGCGGCGTTGGCCGCGCGCGCGTCATGCAGAAACTCCGCGCGCTTGCGAAGCTTCCACGCTTCCCAGCCATCGAAGAACCGGACGTCGCGCGGCTGCAGTTCGGCACCGCCCAGCACGGCGAGATCCCGCGCGTCCGGTGTGAGCATCACGAAGTCGACCGTCGCCTTCGCAGGAATCGCCGTGCGCAGATGCTGCACGCTCGCGTACCACGGGCCGAACAGGACCAGCCGGCGTTCCTCGGTCGATCGCAATCGCGCCATGTCGCGCGTCAGGAGAGCGATCGAGCGAAGCCGTCCCGCGCCCGCCGCCACGCTGCTGAGGACGAGCAACGCGAGCGACGCTTCGGCGACGATCGATCGTGCGGACGGCACGCGTGGACTCTAGCACCGCGATCACGTCGCCGGTTCTGCCGAAAGCCTCCAGATCAGCAGCGCCGCTGCCGATGCCGAGAAGACCGAGGCGTCGAGGGCGGACTTGATCCCGAACGAGACCGTCATCGCCAACCCGAAAGACGCGAGGAGAATCGCGCTGGCCAGAGCCGTCCATCGCGTGCGAAAGCCGACCAGCAGCGCGAGGCCGAGGGTCGTCTCCGCGATCGTCGCCGCCGCGAGATACGGCCAGGTCGCCGCCGGCAGGAACGAGTTCACTTCACCCGTGTAGCGGATGAACTCCTCGAAGGGATGCGGACCGCGGTCTCTCCACAGACCGAAGCGTGCGGCCACGGCAGAGAGAAACGCGGCTCCGAGTGCGAGACGGGCGTAGAGAATTGCACCGCGTTCGGCGTTCACTGCAGGCTCCGCGGTTCGAGGTGGTTCGCCTCGCAGTAACGAAGATAGATCTCCTGCAGCGAGGCCGGAGTGTCGCGACGCAGCACCTGATCGTCATCGCCGAGGTACTCCATCGCACCGAACGAAACGATGTGGACGATCACCGGCTCGTCGCCGACCGCCATCCACGAATCGACGTTGCCGGCCGGCTCGTACACGTAGTCGCCCGGTCCGATGATCTCGCCGCTCTCGATCAGTTTGCGCGAACCGGAGAGGTTGAGCCCGTGGACCTCGCCGAGGTGGCGGTGCCGCGGAATGATCGTGCCGGGCTCGAGACGCAGGAGGAGTGCGCGGCCGTTGCGAAGAAAGCGCAGCGGCTTGAAGGATTCACCCGGTCCCAGTGGAATCCACGGGATCGATGCGGTCTGCAGGGACTGGGAAGCGAAGTGCGCGGGAAGGTTCATGACAACTCCTTTCGACTCGTTCATGATGCGCTCGAAGCGGCCTTGTAAAAGAGCCACATTTGACAAACTTCACTGGGCCAAGTTCCACTGAGCGGATGGAGATCCAGATCGCGCGACGGCGGATCAGGACGCCGGCACGCGCGCGCGATGAACGCGCGGCGGGCTCACTCTCGACGAAGGTCCCCGCTCCCGCGCGACTGGAGAGCAGACCTTCAGCGATCAACCATTCGTACGCGAGGCTGGCGGTGTTGCGCGAGAACGCGGAGCTAAGACGGCGTGACCGACTTCAGATACGCCGCCACTTCCGCGCACTTCGGATTGTTCGTCACTTCGACCGACGTCTCCGCCCAGCCCTCCGGGATTCCGTTGTACTGCTCGTCGCGCGCCGCGAGATCGGCTCCCGCTTCGACAAGCAGCTTCGCCATGCGCAGGTCGCCGTTCCAGGCGGCGGAGTGCAAGGCCGTATGCTTCGATTGCGCTTCCGCGCGCGCGTTCACGTTGCCGCCGTGATCGAGCAGCCACTGCACGAGCGCGTGATGGTTGAAATCGACGGCGGCCATTATCACGGAGTCGAGCCGGGCCACCGACGGATCGTCGGCGACCATGCGCGCCAGCGTCTCGGTGTCGCCCATGCGCGCGTACTCTTTCGGCGCGGCCGTGACGCCGTGCGCGATCATGTGCTGCACGAGCGCCTGGCCTTTGCGTCCCATGCGGCTCATTGCGTCGATGGGCGTCGAGCCCCAGCGGTCCTTGACGTCGGTCTTCGCGCCGAGGGCGATCAGGCGATCGATGGCGCGTGTCGTTCGTGCGAAGGCGAGGATCGAGCCGCCGTTCGGTGTGATCTCCGGCAGCTTGCCCTCGCTCAACAGCTCCTCGACGCGATCGTCATCGGCGAGCATCAACGCTTCGAGCAGACCCACGCGCGCGCCGCGGCGGAGCAGCTCCTCGCGCATGTCAGGCTGATCGCGATTGATGGCCAGCATCAGCGGCGACCAGAGATCGTACTGATCGTTTGTCCCGTTGATGTCGGCGCCGTGCTCGAGGAGCAGATCGAACATGTCGCGCCGGCCACCTTCGATCGCCACATGCAGCGCCTGCGGACGGCCGCCCCAGAACGGATGCGGACCGACCGCGTTCACGAGACTCGGCGCCGCGGCGAGGATCGCGCGAACGTCGTCGATCCTGCCGGTGCCAACGCGCTCGAGAAACGCGTCGACGATCTGCTCGAGCGTCGGCGCCTCAGGCTGCGCGGAGGCCTTCGCGCTCTCTTCGACGTGCGCCTTGAGTTTTCGCCAGCTCGGAAACCCATACTCGCGGGCGATCGCGAGTTGTGCATCAGCGAGCTTTGCGTCGGGTTGGGTGGCGCGGAGTTGAGACAGCCGATCCTTCGCCGTCTTTCGGAGCCATTTGAGACTGGGACGTGGGGGGAGTGAAGCAACCATCGACACACCTTCCTTCCTGAATCCCGGCGTCCGCGTTTCTCGGGCAGAAAGAAGGCGATGAATTGTAGAGAAGCAGGCGGGTTCGACCCTTTTCGCGGACCGACGGCTGCCTGCACAGCCGAGGGAAACTGTAGCGAGCAGGGTCGCGAAGTGTCAAGGCGACGTGGACGCCGCCGTCTCGGCGGCTGGGGCGGCGCCGTCCCGGCGCCCGCCCGCAAGCGGCGAGACGCCGCTCACCCAGCCGGCGAGGACGCCGGCGGTCCGCGTGTGCGTCCAACGCATCCAGTTCTCGACGTGCAGCCCTGTCCTGCCGCGCTCGCATGAAAGAAATGCCCTTGTCGCAACTCCTGTTTGCGCTCACGTGTCCCGGTCCCTATCCCTGGTGCTTCTCCTCGTCCTCTCATTCCCGTTGTTGGCTGCGCCGAAGCGCCGCGCTGTGCAACATCCTGGCGCGTTGACGCGCGAAGCGATCCTCGCAACGTCGACGAAGGTCGCCGATCGCGTCACGCTCTCCTACCATCCGCGTCTCCATTGGGAGAACGCCGTCTACTTCGACGGCCTCGTTCTCCTCGGCGAGCAGATGGAGTTGCGCGCGCCGGGATCGGGCAGCCGCTTCGTCGAGCGCGCGGCGTCGGTGATTCTCAACAGCGACGATCCGATCGAGACCGTCTACTGGGGCGATGGAACGGCCTTCGGTCAGGCCACGCTCGATCTCTACCGCGTTCTCCCGCCGAGTGATCCGCGGCGTGCGGCGCTGCTCATGACTTTGTCGGGACCGATGCAGTTCGCGCAGCACGCTGTTCGCGTGACGCCCGCCGATGGCGCGCCGCGCGATCCCTGGTGGATCACCGGCGGATACGGCGCGCGCTACTGGCAGGACGATCTCTACATGGTCGTGCCCTGGCTCTCGCTCTATGGCTCTACGCGGAACGGACTTCCCGGCAACGAGCTCGCGCGGAATCTGGCCTATGAATGGATCGAAGCGTACGTTCACGAGCATCGTCCCGCGAACGGCGATCCGCGCGCTGCGGCCGTGCCGTCGTCGAGATCGCGTCGCGGAGATCTGCTCTGGGACGAGGCGCACGGGCTCTTCCGCCACGCCCCGGACTCCGGACCGGAGTACTTCTGGAGCCGCGGCAACGGCTGGGCGCTCGTCGCGTTGACGCGCGCCGCGGACGCACTCGACGCGCCCTACACCGGCGGTCGCTACGATCAGGTGACGTCGAGCGAGGAGCTGCATCAGATCCTGCGCACCGCCGCCGCATCGCTGCCCGAACGTCGCACGCCGGACGGCGGATGGGGCGCCTATCTTTCGAAGACGGAAGAGTGCCCGATCGCAGAAACATCCGGAACCGCGCTCCTCACGTTCTTCCTCGCGCGCGGCGTCAACGAAGGCTGGCTCGATCGCGACGTCTACGCGCCCGTCGCTGTACGCGCGCTCGCGTTGCTGATGCGTAGGGTCGGCGTGGACGGAACGGTATCGGGCATTCAGCCGCCGGATGTTGGTCCCGGCTGCGGCAAAGTGAGCTCGAACGATCCGATCGTGAACTTGAACTACGGCCCTGGCGCGCTGCTACTCGCCGCTTCCGAGGTGTTGAAGTTTTCGGATGAAACGTTGCGTGAGAGTGCGGTGCGGTTCGATGCTGTGAAGATGGAAAAGTAGTTTCGTCCGCACGCGGACTGCGTCGCGCGACGAAGCCGCGGCACACACACGCCGAAGGCGTGACGGACAATAGCCGGTGGCAAGCGCCGCAAGGCGCACCGCCACCGGGTCCGTCGTGTTTGACAGTGCACTCCGGCAGGAGTGGCGGAGCCTCTGCGACCCCGCCGGGGTCGAACATGAATGACCATCGGTTCCGGTGGCGGCACGCCTTCGGCGCTTTCCACCTGCTAATTCGCGCAACGCCTCCGGCGTTCAGAAATCGTCGCGCCACGCCAGGATGACGGGACTCGAGATCTTCTCAGCCGGCGAAATCTCACCATCGTAGACAAACAACGTTTCGGCCGTTGCGAGCGTATATTCAGCATCGCGCGCGGAGCGTGCCCCCAGATGGCGTACAGGCTGGACGTGTGTCTATCCACTTTGGACGGGTACCTCGAGCGTTGTTTTCTGTCCGAAGATCCCCCGCGCGTCTCCGAGCTTGCCAGCCTCCTCGGCGTCTCCCGTGAATCGTTGTCGCGACACTTCGCCGAGGACTTCGGGATATCACTCACGGATTACATCAAGGAACAGCAACTCGCTCACGCGATGACGCTGCTGGCGACCTCGCAGCTTACGACGCAGCGCATCGCCTATCGATCCGGCTTCGGCACGCGGCGCACGTTCTACCGCGCGTTTCGTCGCGCGACCGGGATTTCTCCGGCGCACTATCGCCGATCACACAATGTCTCTAGGCATACGTCCGGCGCGGACGAATAGTGGAAGGCCTGACGTAAAGGAGAGCTTCCATGAATCGTCGTCGATCCATCCTGTTCGTGGTCTTTCTGTTCCTCGCTCTTCCCCTTCTCGCCTTTCAACCCAGCAGCACCTCACCCTATACCTTCAGCGGAACGTTCTTCTGTTCGAGTTGCGAAACGTTCAGCCATGAAAAGGTCGGCGACGGGTTTCATCACGATTCCGGCTGCAATCAATCGGGCTCGCCGCTCTACTACTGCGACTGCCCGATCGGCTACAACCCGAGCCAGATGCTGCAGCAGCCGATCCTCCGTGTGATCGACGATCACACCGTGGAGCTCGAGTATTTCGCGCGCAATGCCTACTGCAATCCTCCGGCGGACGGCGGCGACATCCACGAGCCGAACGCGATTCCGTTCTTCATCAATGTCATCGAGATCGATCCGATCACGCTGGCCACGAACTCCACGCCGAAGCACGTCGTTCCGCCCTACTGGGAGCACGGCAAGGTGCAGATGACGGACATGAATCCCGGCTGCAAGATGTATCGCGCGGTCTATCTCGTGATGGATACGTTCTCGAACATCTACGCCGTATCGAGCGACGTCGTGGGCGGTAATGGCAGCAGCTCCTGCTCCGCGATTCCCGACATGGGTCCCTGTCCGACGTGCAGCGGCGGCTCCGGTCCTTCCGGCGGCGCGTCGCCGGGCGTCGGCGGTCCGATCAACGTCGGCTCCGGCAACATGTACTACACCGAGCCATTGTTCCGCGTCGATGAGCCGGTCAGCTCGCTCGACTTCAACATCGCCTACAACTCGCTCGAGACGAACGCCGGCGCTCTCGGTCCCGGCTTCACGCACTCCTTCGCCACGTCGATGAAGAGCACCACCGGCTCCTCGGCCGTGCGCGTTTGGCGCCGGCCGGATGGGACTCGCGTCTTGTTCGCCCGCGAAAACCATCCGCCGATCGGCGAGTACTGGCGCCCGATCTATCCCGGCGACGCGACCGGCTACGTCATTCACGACTCGTCGGCCGGCCGCTACAAGTGGACCGAGCTCGATGGCACCGTGACCGAAGTCGATGACGGCTCGGCCGGTCTCTGGAGAAAAACGACCGACCGTTGGGGCAACACGCTCACCGGCTCCTACACCGGCTCGAACCTGACCACCATCACCGACACCCTCGGCCGCACCTGGACGCTCGGTTACAGCGGGAGTTTGCTCACGTCGATCACCGACGGCGCCAGCAATCAGTGGCGCTTCTCTTACGACGGTTCGAGTCGTCTCGAAAAGATTTTCGATCCGCTGCACACGAGCACCACGCCGTGGCAACAATTCACCTGGACGACGTACACCACCGGCAAATCCGCCGTCGCTCTCGTCGCCGACGATTCGGGAGCGGTGCTCGAAGGCCATCAATACGACACGAGCGGCCGCGCGGCCTCATCATGGTCGGGCGACACGACCAGCGGCTCGGCACCGTCACCAGGCACGAACGCGCGCGACCTCGTGACGCTCAGCTACGACTCGCTCACGCAGACGACGGTGACGACGAAGATCGATACGAGTCTCACGCAGGATTCTGTCTTTACGCTCACGGTGGGGCACGGCCGTTTCCTTGCGACCTCGATCGTCGGAAGCTGCGGATCGTGCGGCGCAACGGAGGACGCGCAGGCGTTCACGTTCGACGACGACAACCACGTTTTGACGAAGACCGTTGGCCTGGACAAGACCGGCTCCGGCGGAACCGACGAGCGCGTGACGTCGAGCTTCACGTATGACGCCAATGGCAACGTGCTCACGGCGACGCAGGCCGTCGGAAAAACCGAAGAGCATACCACGACATACGCCTACGGCCAGGCAAACTGGCCGTCGTTCGTCACCTCGATCACCGAAACCAGTGTGGCCAAGTCGGGTCAATCCAGAACGACCACCTTCGCCTGGAACAGCGGCGAGACGCAGCTCACCACGACGAGGTCCGGCTATCTCCACTCGTCGGACAGCAGCGCAACGTCGTACGTCACGACGTCGATCTTCGACTCGAAGCATCGGCTGACCGAGGTCGATGGACCGCGCACGAATCAGAAAACGACGCAGACGTATTACTCCGATACCGATACGACTCTGAACCGGCGCGGGCGACTGCACGAGATGAAGTCGTATTCGACGACCTCGGCGTTCCTCACGACGTCCTTCGACAACTACGACGTCTATGGCACCGCCGCGAAGGTGACGGATCCGAACAGCGTCGACACGACGCGTACGTTCGACGCGCGCGGGAGGACGCTGACGACGACATCCGTCAAACCGAGCTCCGATTCGAACGAGCCGGCCGACTACGACACGACGAAAGCGTTCGACAGTCGCGATCGATTGACCTCGAAGACGTCGCCCCTCGGCAATATTGTGCGTTACGTCTACGAAGACGGCACGAACCGTCTTCTGCAGACGATCCGCGCCGATTCCTCGGGCAACGAACACGAGCGCTTGCTGCTCACGCTCAACACGATTGGGCGCAAGACATCCGAGGCGGCACAGCAGTGTCCGAGTCCAGCGAATCCCTGCTCCTCGTGGACGACGAAACGCAGCGATGCCTTCGCTTACGATGCCGCCGGACGCCTGGCGACGGTCACGCATCCCGATTCGACGTCGGTGGCGCACACGTACGATTCGCGTGGGAACCTCGTCAGTGCACGCGACGAACGACATACCGCCGCGAACATCCTGTTCGGGTTCGATTTCCGCGACCGGCTCACGACCACGACGCAGAAGCGGACGATCGTCTCCGGCACGGACGTGGTCACCACGTACGTTTACGACGATCAGAACAACCTCGTGAAAGTCACGGACCCGAAGGCCAACGACACCACGTTCGCGTTCGATGATTTTGGGCGCATGCAGTCGCAAGCCAGCCCGGTCAGCGGTACGGCGACGTACACTTACGACGAGGCCGGGAATTTGACTTCGACCACTGATGCCAACAGTGCCACCACGGCGCGAACGTTCGACCTTCTCAATCGCGCGCTCACGGCGACATCCACGCGAAGCAGCTACGCGACGGAAACGATCACCTGGACCTACGACGACGCGACTGCCGGCAATTACGGCCTCGGACGCGTTGCAACGATGGACGACCCTTCGGGCACGACGACTTACGACTACGAGCGCCGCGGTCTTGTGCGAAACGAATACAACGACACGACGCCGATCGGTACGACTTACACATACGATGCGGAGGGGAATGGCACGACGCTCGGCATTGCGCAGTACACGTTCGACTTCGCCGGACGTCCGATCAGTGCGTTCTCGGACGGAGATGACGGCTCGGTAACGTTCGTCGACTCGGTCAAGTATCTGCCGTTCGGGCCGATGACGGAACTGACGTACGGCAACGGCGCGGTGAAGACCTTCGACTATGACTCGCGCTACCGGCCGTCCGAGAACAAGTTGACGCTGTCGTCCACGGTGATCGCCGACTACGTCTACGACAACGACGAGGCGGGCAACATCACCGAGATCCACGACGCCGTGAGCTCCGGCTACAACCGCGACTTTGCCTACGACGATCTCAATCGCCTGATCACCGCGAATACCGGCACTTCGCTCTGGGGCAGCGGCTCGTATTCGTACGATGTCGCTAGCAACATGACCGCTCTCACTCTGGGCTCTTCGCGTTCGGCGTCGTTCTCCTACAGCGGCACGACGTCGAAGCTGTCCTCGGTCAATAGCGCGTCGGTCAGCTACGACAGCGCCGGCAACGAGGATTCGGTGACGATGAACGCACGCAACCTCGTCGCGTTCGGCGAGGCTCACTATGTCTACGACGGACGCGGCGTGCGCGTGTTCGAGTACCTAGGGCCGACGGAAACTTCGCTCCCCTACAATCGCTCCGCCACGTACTCCAATGATCTCAAGCTCCTGTCATACGTGCGCAACATTCCTACGAAGACGTATGCCACGAGCATCATCTGGCTCAACAATATTCCTGTCGCACAATGGGGCGACGAAGGCTGGTTTCCAACGACGATTCTGCGTTATACCTTCACCGATCATCTCGGCACGCCGATCCTGCAGATGGTGGACAACGACGTCGTCTGGCAGGCCGAATATGAGCCGTTCGGCAGCGTTTTCGCGATGCGGGCCGGCGGGGACGAGCAGATTCTACGCTTCCCCGGTCAGGAGCTCGCCTATGGCGACACGCAGAGGACGTACAACATCTTCCGCTGGTATCGGTCGGACTGGTCGCGATACACGCAGTCTGACCCGCTGGATTCCAGAATTCCAGGGTTAACCAACGGCTATCGCTATGCACTGAATAATCCGCAACGATGGGTTGATCCTACAGGACTCGAAAGCACGCATACGAGTGACATCTTGACGTGCATCTCGAATCCAGCCAACTGCGTGACCAACTATAAGTGCAAAGAAGAGGCGATCAGGGTTTCGACGCAGAAGTTTGGTTATGACAGAGATGGCTCGCCACAGAATGCCTATAAGCATTGCTACTGGAACTGCTGTATGGCAAAGCAAGCCGGTGCGGCGGCGGCCAAAGACATGAGCGGTGCCCACGAGAATTACGCGGGAAACCCGCCCTGTTCGAGGGAGATGGACGAGTGGAACAACGATATGGGCAGTATGGTGACCGGCGGCGACTCTTGCGATCAGCATTGCAGCAACGCGCCGTTGCAAAAGGCATCAAGGTGCGACTGCAAGTATTCGCCTTGGGGTCAGGGGAATTGGACGCCGTCACGACCGACGGCACCGCAGAACTGCGCATGGTCCAACGGCCATTATGTTTGTGCGGGTACCGGTATCTGATTGCTCGAGGGGTGCGATGAAATCATCTCGACGCGCACGGTTGCATCGATGTCGGCGGTTGCTTCTGCTCCTCTTTGTGAGTATCTGCGGTGCCTGTCATCGCGATTGGGAGCAAGCCGAAGCCTTCGAGCGCGCCTTATCGTGTGGCATGACGGTTCGCGAAGTTCAACGGCTGGCTTCAGATATGGGTGCAAGCGAGTTTCGGAGGCCGCAATTGGCTGGCCGAGACTCGTCCATTCCCGACTATTACGTGAGCAAGAACGAGCGATTGATCAGTCTTTGGTTTGATGACCATGATCGACTTTCTTCATATATGTCCTCGCTCACGTCTTTCGAGCATGAGAAAGAAACGAGCAGTGTTCGCGTCGAACTGTGCGTGTCCCGCTGACGGGCAAGACCTTCACCTGGTATCGGTCGGAGTGGGCCGATACCAGGGGTTATGCCGATGACTCGCCGTGGCGGCTATGAAGTGACGGGAGCGAATGAACGGGCCTCCGCGCGGCCTCACGCTCCTGCCACGCTCACGTCTTCGAATACGAGCGTCGGCGTTCTCATGGGCGAGTAGGGGTACGGATCGTTTCCGACGGCCACGAGTTTCTTCCAGAGCTCGAGGTGGTTGCCGGAGATGTTCATCTCCCCAATGGGCTCGGCCAGCTGCCCCTTCCTCACGCGAAAGCCATGGATCCCGAACGAGAAGTCGCCAGTGAGACTATTGGAGTTTCCGCCGAGAAAACCAGTGACGAGGATTCCCTCGCTCATGTCCGAAAGGAGCTCAGCACGCGATTTCGCGCCCACCTTTCAGGTGAGGTGGCCTTTGGAGTCGGCGATGAGGATCGCGCCGTATTCATCGCTGAAGTCGATGCTGACTTTTCGGACGCGCTCGTCCGCTTTGAAACTCTTCTCGTTGAGTGCATTGAGAATCGCCAGCTTTTGTTGCGGGCGCACATCCTCCCAGCGCGTCTTCACCGGATAGCGGTTCGCCTTTTCGGTCGTGACGCGGAAGCGAGCCGGCGCAGGACGCGACGGTCCGTCGGCGATTGCTGCCGCCGTGAGTGCCGTTCGTGTCAGTGAGTCCGCGGTCAGGTCTTCCGTGTAGCCGTATCCAGTCTGATCACCGCGAACGACGCGGACACCTGCACCGAGACCGACGTAGGAGTAGGCCTGGTTCACCTCTCCATCCTCCAGCGCCATCGTGTTCGACACGCGATGCTGAAAGAAGATGTCCGCGTAATCGCCGCCGTGCGAGAGCGCATGCCCCAGCGTCTCTCGGATCATCCCCTCGGTCACTCCGAACTTGCGGAAGTAGTTGATCCCGCTGATCGGACCTTTTGCATAGAGCTCCGAAACAAGTCCGATTGCATCCGTCACGGCCAGGGTTGCGACGGCGAGGGTGCTCGAGCCACGAACCTGCGACGCGAGATTCCGGAGTCGTCTGGCATCATCATCTCCTTGTGCTGTGCGCGCTATGGTAAGCCTGCATCCGAGGAGTTTCCCAGCCGGAAGTGCGCGATCTGCTCGTCGCCGGACGTTGACAAAACCGTGACTCAGCGGACGAATCCATCAGTGCGACGCTACGTTTTTGAAGACCGTCGGCGATGAGCTCATTACGCATGGTTTCGCTCGCATTCACACTCATCCTCTCCGCGACTCTCGCCGCGGAATGCATGGGTTGGCTGGGGTTCGTCCCGCCCGTCCGTTATGCGTCGTCAGCGGACAAGGCCGTCCTCGTGCGAGACCTCGATGGCGACGGCGCTCCGGAGATCCTCGCCTCGGGCAATCACGTCGATGAGCTGAGCGCATTCTCGCTTCTGCCAAATCGAGGAGACGGCACGTTCGCCGCGCAGCGATTGGTGCCGAGCGGTTTCGGTGAGGAGATCCGCGACGTTGGCGATCTGGATCGCGACGGCGCTCCCGACCTGCTCGTCTCCAATTTCTGGGCGAATGGCATCGTGATCTACCTCGGCAAAGGCGCGCTGCAATTCGATGGTGGCACTCCTTACGGAACGGCAACGCACGGAGGCCCGTCGCTGATCACCGACGATGACCACGACGGGAAGCCGGATGTCCTCAGCCTCTCATTCGGTTCCGGGAATCCGGTGCGTCTCCATCGTTTCCCGGGACGCGGCGATGGCACTCTCGGAACGAAAACAACGTTCGAAACCGGGCTCGCGAACGGGAACTCGCCGTCGATCCGCACGATCAACGGCGCGCTCGAAGTACTCGTCAGCGAGCATTCGGGGCATCTCGGACTTCTCCGTTATGCGAATGGCGTCATCGCCGTTTCCACCGTCGTCGCGGGACCGGCGACGGATCTGAGCAGCGTCTTCGCCGACGTGAACGGCGACGGAATCGCCGACATCGTCGACACGAATGATTTCGATCCAGGCGCGGCGAATCCAAACGAACCGGTCTTCGTCACGCTCGCGAACTCGGACGGCACCTTTCAGGAGCGCAAGCAACTTCGGGTGCCGCGACGAACAGAGCTGCCCATCGAAGTGCGAGTGGCCGATCTGAATGGCGATCGACACGCCGATCTGCTCGTGAGCGACTTCCACTCCTCCAACGTCTACTTCTACCGAGGCAATGGAGCGGGAGATTTCGCCGAGGGCTTGCCCATCGATGCCGGCGGTCCGGTCAACGCCTTCGACCTCGGCGACGTCAACGCCGACGGCTTTCCCGACCTCGTGACCGCGAACAACGATCACACCGTTTCCGTGATCGTGAATCGCGGTGTCTGTCGTCCATCGCGGCGGCAGGCTGTGCGGCACTGAAAGCGCTACAAGTACAGACGGCCGAGAACCACTTTACAGAGGGAGAAGCTTTCAATGCCGCACTGCACTGCGGCGCAAACAGGCGCTACGCATGAGCCAGACTTCGTTTGCGAACTCGTCGACTCCCACGAGATCAACCTGCCCGTTCGCGTCCATGTCCGCGGTGGCGAAGAAGATGGACGGCCGCCCGAGATGAGAGGGCGCCGCGAACGTGCCGTCTCCATTGCCGAGGAGCAGGGACACGTCGTTACCGTCGACTGCGAGGTCGGTCTTTCCGTCGCGATTGAAATCGGCGGCGACGATCGAGCTCGAGAAGTTTCCGCTTGGATAACGAACGCTGGTGGCGAACGTGCCGTCGCTTCTTCCGAGAAGGATCGATACCTGGGACTGGAGAGGGACCGCGATGTCGGAGATCCCATCGCGATTGAAGTCGCCGATGGCCAGCGCATACGGCGAGTTGGCCGGACCGGCCGTGTAGTTCACGGCAGGAGCGAAGGCGCCCGAGCCGTTGCCCAGCAGAATCGAAATGCTGCCGTCGCCGCGATTGATCGCGGCCACATCGAGCGTGCCGTTTCGGTCGAAATCACCAAGGGCGATCCGCTGAGGATTCCGTCCTGTGGCGAAATTCGCGGCCGGCTTGAACGCGCCATTTTCATTGCCGATCAGGATGGAGACGTTGTCGCTGTTCACGTTCGCAACGGCCAGGTCGGACAATCCATCGCGATCGAGATCCGCGGCGATGATGCTGTTGGGCGTAATTCCGGTGGAGAAGGTCACTGCCGCGGAGAACGTGCCATCGCCGTTCCCGAGCAGAATGCCGATCGCGTTTCGCGTCCAGTCGGAGACGGCGAGATCCGCCTTCCCGTCGCCATTGAAGTCACCGCTCGTCAACGGGTTTGCCGTCCCCATTGAAGTCCGCGATGGCCACCGATGTCGGGCGACTACCGGCGGCGAATGGGATCGCGGATCTGAACTGGCAGGACGCGAGCGCCGTGTGCGGCGGGAGGATCGCCAGCGTGATAACCACGGATAGCGACAAGGAAGGCCTGACTGACGAAGAACGCCACTGCATGGGCCGATCATAGCGTCCCCTACGAGGACGAGTCGCCGTCAACAGAGAGCCGCGCCGCGGATCGAGCAATCATCGTTCCTGCGCGCTATACTTCCTGCAATCCGTAAATTTGGCGCGAAGGAGCTGCTCATGCTCAGGTTCGGCCGTACCGTCCTTTTCTTCCTTGCACTGGCGTCGCCGTTGTCCGCGCAGCAGATTCGAGGCCGGGTCGTGCTGCAGTCGGACGACTCGCCGATTCCGGGCGTCACCGTGTCGATCGACGAATGGGGATTGACGACGGTCACGGACGTGGACGGGCGGTACACGCTCGACGCTTCGGGCCGGAGCGGAACGGCGAAGGTCGTGGCGTCGCTCCAGGGATTTCAGACACGGACGGCGACGGTGAACCTCGCAGCGGGAGGGGGAGAGGTCACCCAGGATTTTTCGCTGCATGTCTCGTTCGGTCAGGAGATCACCGTCGGCTCGCGCGCGATTGGCGCCGAGCAGGAGCAGGCCGTTCCGGTCGACATCATTCCGCGGGAACAGATCGAGTCGGCGCCGTCGACGGAGACGAATCAGATCATTCAGAAGCTCTCGCCCTCGTTCAACTTTCCGCGCCCGACCATCAGCGACGGCACCGACTCGGTGCGACCGGCGACGCTGCGCGGGCTCGGACCCGACCAGTTGCTGGTGATGCTGAACGGAAAGCGCCGGCACGCCAGCGCTCTGGTGAACGCCAACAATACCGTCGGCCGCGGATCGAGCGGAGTCGATCTCAATGCCATTCCGGCGTCGGCGATCGAGAGCATCGAGATTCTGCGCGACGGCGCGGCCGCCCAGTACGGATCGGATGCGATCGCCGGTGTGATCAACCTGGTCATGAAGTCGTCGCCGGAGCCGCTGAAGGTCGACATCAAGACGGGAATGACGACGCACGATGACGGCGAGATGCTGAACCTCGCCGTGAGCGGCGGGTGGGCGCTGGGACGCGGCGCGCTCTTCGTCGCCGGCGAGCATCGCACGCGTTACGACACGAATCGCGCGAATCCCGATCTCCGCGATCAACTCGTCGCCGGCGATGCCGGAAACAACAGCATCAGCCAGCCGAACACGCATTGGGGCGATTCGTACGCGCGCGACGTGATGCTCTTCTCGAACCTGAATCTGCCGCTGACCGCGGATGGGAGCCAGATCTTCTACGCCTTCGGCGGATACAGCCTCCGCCACGGTTCGCACGGCGGCAACTATCGCCGCGCCATCGACGCCAACAACTGGCGGCAGATCTATCCGCTGGGATTCCTTCCGCTCATCGAGCCTCGTGTCGCCGACACCGCGCTGACGGCTGGCGCGCGGGGCAAGCTCGCGACGTGGTTCTACGATCTGAGCGCCGCCTACGGGCGGAACGAGTTCGACTTCTATGTCACCGACTCGCTCAATGCTTCCCTCGGGCCATCCATCCCGCCGAATCAGACGCGCTTCTACGCCGGCGCGCTCGGCGACAAGCAACGGACGGTGAATCTCGATCTGTCGCGCGGTTTCTCGGTCGGCCTGGCCGGTCCGTTGAACGTGGCCTTCGGCGCGGAGTACCGCGGAGACTCGTTCGAGCAGCACGCCGGTGAGCCGAGCTCATACATCAACGGCGGCGTGCCGAATCAGGCCGGCGGCCGCGCCGCCGCCGGCGCGCAGGTGTTTCCTGGATTCCAGCCGTCCAATGAAGTCGACGTCTCGCGCAACAGCCGCGCCGTCTACGCCGACATCGAGGGCGACGTCCACGCGAAGTTTCGCCTCGGCGTGGCCGGACGCTACGAGCACTTCAGCGATTTCGGCAACACGACGAACGGCAAGATCACCGCGCGTTTCTCGCCGATCCAGCAGTTGATCTTCCGCGCCGCCGCCAGCACCGGCTTTCGCGCTCCGGCGCTCAACCAGGGGTTCTGGTCCGCGATCAGCACAAACTTCATTCCGAACTCCGCCGGCGTGGTCGAAGCGGTGCAGGTCGGAACGTTCCGCGTGAACGCGCCGATCGCGCGCGCGCTCGGCGCCACGGACCTCAAGCCCGAGGAATCGAAGAATCTGAGCGGCGGCATCGTCTGGCAGCCGCTGACGAATCTCGAGCTCACCGCCGACTACTTTCACATCGACATCAACGACCGCATCGTCTATTCGGGCAACTTCAATCAGGACGCGCTGAAGCCGATCCTCGAGCCCTTCGGCGTCGGCGGTGTGCGGTTCCTCACCAATGCCATCGACACCGAAACCCGAGGCTACGACCTCGTCGCCAACTACCAGCGAGCGTGGCTCGGCGGACGCATCGATCTGTCGGCGGCCTACAGCAACAACAAGACCGACGTCACGCACGTGGAGCCGACACCGGGACCGCTGGCCGGCTTCGGCCAGACGCTGTTCGATCGTCAGGAGCGCCGCCGCTTCGAATGCGGGCAGCCCCGCGACAACATTCGCCTCATGCAGAGTTGGAATCGCAAAGGCTGGAACGTCACCACGCGCGAGAGCCGCTACGGCGAGTACTGCAGCCTCACGCTTGCGGCCATCGACGATCAGACGTACGACGCCGCGTGGCTCGCCGATGCGGAAGTCTCCTACCGCTGGAATCAGTACACCTTCGCGGCCGGAGCGGAGAACCTCCTCGACACCTTCCCTGATCGCAACTTCCTCTTCCGCCCCGGCACAGGCCCAGGCACGGGACTGCCCGGCGTCCTCACGCAACAAGCCGGCGCCGGAGGCACGAACTCCTACCCGATCAACGCCGCATTCGGAATGAACGGGAGGTTCGTGTACACGCGAGTGACGTATCGGTTCTGATTCAAGCGAGCACTGAGATCTACAAATACATCCGGCCGAGAACCACTTTGCAGAGGAAGCGGACCCGGTTGTAGGTGTCGTCGGTGACCGCGACGGCGCCCTTTGGAAAGCGCGGCGATCCCGCGGCGGGCACGTATTTGACGAACAGGGCGCGGAGGTCTTTGGTGACCTTCGCGCCGATCTTCGGATGCGCGACCATCAGCGCGCCGGGAAGTGCTTCTGACGTTTCGAGCACGCGCAGTTCGTCCTTGTGCGCGGCGTAGAGAGTCTCGGAAATGCCGCCGGCCATCGCCGTTCCATCGAGGAGCGCGTCGACGATCTTCTTCGTCTGGTCGCCGACGAACGTCACGTGGCTCAGGTCTTCGCTCTTGATGTGGTGCTTCGAGAGCAGCAGCATCGGCAGGAGATGCGTCGTCGTCGAACCCTCGTAGCCGAGGGCGAGCGACTTGCCGCGGAGTCCCTCGACGGAGTGGATCGTCGAGTTCTTCGGCACGACGAGCATGCTCCGCAACTCGCCGGCTTCGGCAGCCACCGGCTCGGCCTTGAACTCATGGTGAGCCTTCACGTACGACGCGGGACCGAGAAACGCGAGATCGACTTTGCCATCGCGAAGGGCCTCGTATTGCTTCTCGCCGTCTTCGAACACCACCATCTCGAACGCGTAGCTCGGCGACGCGTTCATCTGCTTGAGAAAAGGGGCAAACGAATCGGCCGCGGTCTGCTTGCCCTTCCCCTCGGCCACGCCGATCCTGAGAGTCTGCTTCGCGGGCGCGGCAGCGAAAGCCGCGAGCGACAGCAGCAGCGTCAAGCCGAAAGCACTTCCGATGCGCTTGAAATCCCTGGACGACCGAAGGATGCTCATTCGCACATCATTGCAGGCCGCGCGTCGAACGCGCTGTCGGAATTCGCTGCGGTGAACGCTGCGAGTCAACTCTTCGGCTTCACGATTCTCTTGTGCGTGTCGCTCACGACCATCATCGCCGCGGAACCGTACCAGGGCGTCAGATCGGGAACGAATACTCCGGCCTTGACCGCCGGATCGAGCATCACCAGCTTCTCCGCCTCTTCGATCGTCGCAACGTTGAAGATGTAGAGACCGCGATAGGCCTTGTCGTTCTCTCCGAACGGGCCGGCGACCGCGAGCTTCCCTTCCTCGGCGAGCTGTCCGATGTTTTTGAAATGCCCGGCGAAAACTTCCTCGCGCTCTTTTCCCTTGATCGAGGCATCCTTCGGACCCGTCTTGAGGATGCACAGCACATACATCTTCATGCCGCGCTCGTCGGCGCCGAACTTCTTCGCAAGCTCGCTGTCGAAGGCGGGTTCGTCCGCCGTCACGACGACAGCGGCGAGGCAGAAGAGAGCAAGGAGGATGACTGAAATGCGCTTCATGACGGCGACTATACGCGTTGCAACGGCGGGTGTTCTGCAGGGATTGATCGATCCTCGGCGATGGAGCATCGGCTGAGGGCGTGCCGGTGGGCGCCCTCAGCCTGGTGCTCGCGGGATCAGCGCACGGCAATTTGCGGAGCCACGGCCGGCGCCGCTGCGATCAGGCCGGCAACGGGCAGCGCGCGCGTGACATCGATGAAGGTCTCCATGGCGATGACATCGTCGAGCTCTTCGAGGAGCTGCGTCACTTCGAGGACGCCAGGAAACAGCGGGAATTCGCGTTCCTGATGCGCGGCCATCTGCCGGTTGACACGCTCCAGTGCCCGCGCGGGACTCTGGCGGTCGAACACGATGGCGACGAAATGGAATCGGTCGTCGAAGGTGTACCCGAGGTTGAACGAGCCCGGCTCGTCTCTCTGCGTCGCCAGATGAAAGCGGTTGTCGCTGCGGCGGCGCAGGATCGCTTTGACGTCGAGAGCGTGCGCCTTCGCTTCCGCCGGCAGGCCGGCGGTGATCTCGTTCCGGCCGAAGCGATGCCTGCGCTCGCTGATCGACAACAGCGAAAGCGAAACACCGCACGCGTAGGTTGGAAAGACTGCCAGCAGCTGCCGCTCACTTTCGGCCATGAGCAGGTTCATGATGCCGAGGAGCTGTGCCAGATCGTCGATGAGTTCCCGGAGGCGGTCTTCGTTCGCACGCGGATCGGCAGCGTAGCGCTCGAAGGTATGGAACATCCCATCGACGCGGCCGGAGAGTTCCGTGAGCTGTTGCTGTCTGAGGAAGTTGAGGATGTCGTTCTTTGCGCGCTCGATGTTCGCGGCAACGCGAGCCACGATCGAGTTTGCGAGTTCTTCGTCCGCGGCAGCCTGTTCCCGTCGTTCCCTGTCCGCGAGGATTGCGCGCGCCAGCGCGATTGCGAGCTCCAACATATCTGCCTCCTGATGTCGTCTAGGAGAGGGACGCGCGCCGTCGTTTTCCCATGCGGAGTCACTTGGGGTGAGTCGAAATCCAAATTCGAGAGCTCACTCGCCCGTTCGCTTTTCTCCGCGCGGTGGCTCTAATCTGAGGGAACGATGAAAAAAGCGCTGATTCTCGTCGTGGGAATTGCACTCGTCCTCTGGGTCATCTCCTGGTTTCGTGCTCCCGCGGCCGTGGCCACCTCGGCGGCTCGGACGTGGCCGGGAGGGATGGGGTCGCTGAACTCCGTTGCCGCCCGGTATCCGCCGCTGCAGGCGAACGCCGCATCCGTGAAGCTGAAGGCACTTGCCAACGCGTTGCCGAAGAACGAAACCGTCGACGACTATGTCTGGCGCGAGATCACGCGAGACGAGATCACGATCCGAGAGCCGCGGACGATTCCCGACGTCACGGCGATCCGCGAGCTGCTGCTGCATGAGCCCATCGTCTGGGCGCGGCGTCACGAAGAGATCGGCGACGCGGATACGACGTCGATGCGCGGAATGCTGCTGACGACAGCGAGAGCGCTCATCGCCAGCGCGCTGAAGAAAGCGAGCGCCAACGATCCCGCGGCATGGGAAGACCTGCACGCCGTGTGGAATCTCGCGCGCTCTTTGGATGGTCATCCGCAGATGATGGTGCAGACGGCGTCGCTGTCGATGGCGCGGATGATCAACGCGCTCGCCTGGAAGATGCCGTTGCCCGCGCCAGCCTGGTTCCATGAATTGCAGGAGCGCGACGAAGTGCGACCCCTGCTCGAGGCGTATCAGCAACAGACGGCCTCGTACTGGGAAGACGGCGCGCACATGTTCCCAACGAAGTGGCTGGCCGCGTCGGTCGAGCACGATCGCCGGATCGCCGAAGAAGTGTTCAAGCTCGACCGATGCGACGTGAACGTGCCCATGAATGAGCTGGGGACCGACCTGCGCGCCGTCTGGCGCCGCGCGTTCCGCTACCGCGCCGAACGCGAAGCGACGGCCAATGCGCTGCGCGTCCGCGAAGGCAAGCCGATCCAAACCGCCTCGCGCTGCACCGACGGCACCTGGACGTTCGATGGCACAACGCTCCGCTTCAGCCGCGCGATCGCCACGGCTCCACCGGACAAGCCGATGCCGTTGGTGTTGAAGGTGAAGCCGTAATCGCAGCAAAAGCGCAGGCGTCCTGGCCCGCTGATCGATGACGCTGATCGATGGAGGCGCGGGGACGTGCAGATGCGCGAGAGGACGGCCGAGGCGGCCGTCGCCACACAGAAGCGCCGAAGCCTGCGGCTTCTGTTCATGCGAGCGTAGCGAGCGCTGGGTAGCGCTGGCCGTCCTCGGCGTACGTGCGATGGACGACGTGAGCCCCAGCACAATTTTTTCGCCCACTCTGCAGTTAGTGTTATTTGTAAAATGCGTCCACCGATCTCAGCAGTGTTTTCTGCGATGCTGTGCGTGCTCCTCGTTTCGTCTCTTTTCGCGCAGCCGAAGACTCCGGAGCCGAATTACGGCGAAGCGAACGGGACGTTTCCGAATTGGCAGGAGCGGGCGGTGGCCGAACTCACGAACCGCGCGCGCGTCGCGCCGTCGACGGACCTCGCGGCCTGCCCGCCGGGGCAGTGTCTCGAGGCGGCCTGTTACTCGCCGGCGGCTCCGCTGATCTGGAACTACGATCTGAATCAGTCCGCACGATTTCATTCACAGACGATGGGGATGTTCCCGTTCTTCGCGCACAACACGCCGTGCGCGTTGTTCTCGGACATCGACACGCGGTTCCCCGGATCGTCCGATGGCTCGTTTGCATCGTCGTGCAGCGGCAGCGGAACGACCACCGCCGCGATGCGCGTGCAATTGTTCGGCGCGGGATACGGAGGCGAGAATGCCGCCGCCGGGTACAGCACGCCGCACTCGGTCTTCTATGGCTGGCTGTACGAAACGGCGACGACCAGCGCCTGCGGATTCACGCAGCAGAACGGGCATCGCAACAATATCCTGTCGAACGGTGGCCCCGCGGCCGGCGTCGGTTACGCATCTGTCTCCGGCTCACCGTACGGCTGGTATTGGACGCAGGACTTCGGCGGCTCGGGAACGATTCCGAAAATCCCCTCCGGTTCGCACTGGACAGCGGGAAATCATCAGCGCGACCCGAGCGCCGGCGACAGCAGCGTCGAATTCTGGGCGAACTGGTATGACCCCTCCGGCGGCGCACCGGCGACGGCGACGGTCGTCCTCGACAATGTTCCGTTCACGATGACGCGCACGCGCGGTACGGCGACGAACGGTGCCTACACGGCGACCGTCAGCGGCGTCACGACGTCGTGTCACACCTATTACTTCTCGTTCGCCGACGCATCGCTCAACATCATTCGCTATCCCACCACCGGCGTTCTCGGATTCGGCTCGGGCTGTCCCGACTATCAGAACGGCGAGATCGCACCCGCCGCACCGACGGGTGTGAACGCGACCGCAACGTCGACCACGCAGGTGCAGGTGACCTGGAACGCCGTCACCGGCGCGACGTCCTATCAAATCTATCGCCGCGATCCGGGAGGTTCTTTCTCCCTGCGCGGCACTTCGCTCACGACATCCTTCAACGACACGGCCACCGCCAACACGGCCTATCTCTATCGCGTGCGCGCCGTGAACGCCGGCGGCTCGTCCGGCGACTCCGCCTCGGACCTCGCGACGACGGTGATCTTCACCGACGATCCGCTGACCGCGGGTGTGCCCGTCAAGGCCGTCCATCTGGCCCAATTGCGAACCGCCGTCAGCGCCGTTCGAGCGCAGGCCAGCCTCAGCACCGCCTCCTACACCGACGTCGCGACTGCCGGCGTCGTCGTGAAGGCGATTCACATCACCGAACTGCGCACTGCACTCGACCAGGCCATGTCCGCCTTAGGCTTGGCTACGGGAGGCTGGACCGACACGAGTCTCAGCGGCGTGAAAATCAAGGCCACGCATTTTCAGCAGATCAGGAATCGTGTGAAGTAGTAGGCCTGAGCTGTTTCTTTACGCCGCCCGCCCGATCAAGACCAACCCTGCTCCAACCACCACCGCGCCGATGCCTCGCGCGACGCGCTCGCCGTTCGGCGCGAGACGCTCGATGGTCATTGCCGCCGTCACGGCAGCCATCGCGCGCAGGTCCATGACTCCGGTGACGAGAAGAATCGTGGTCAGTCCGGCGCTGCATAGGTGCAGTGGAGGCCGAGGCGGAGGCCATGTTGCCAGGCGGTGCGGGCGTTCGCGGGCAAGGTGCGGCCGTGTCCGGGCGATTCGCGGCAGCAGGCGACGTGGTGAGCTTTCCACGACGTGAACTGGAGGGCGCCGGCGAGGAGGACGACGACGCCGGTCGCGAGTGGAACGGCGCGAGCGAGTGACGGTTGTTGCATCGTGATGGTCGCTACTGCGACGCCGAGCGGGAAGACGGCCATTCCGAATGCGGTCCAGACGAAGAAGTAGCCCGCGCCGGCGAGAGCGGTGAGGCGAGACAGATGCGTTGCGCTGATCCCGCGGATCGCCTGGCGGTAGCGCGACAGCGCGGGCACGAGCGCTGGCAGCATCATCGCGACCATCATCACGAACCACATGCCGAGGAAGGACGCGGCGGCGGTGGACCAGGTCTGGCCGGGCATGCGCATCCAGGCCATCGACATCGTCCAGCCGCCGGGCATCGGCATTCCGCGCATCGCCGCCATCGATCCGCACCAGATGATCGTCAATGCCGCGCTGGCAGCGAAGAGCAGCGCCGAGGCGCTGAGGAAGGCTCGTTGCGAAGTTGGGTTTGGAATCATTGGCGTTTTTCTTTCGACCAGGCTGCGAAGTCGCCGAGTCGACGACCCGACGACTCCAAGACAACCGACAACCGCGTCACGCGTGCCGAAGCGTTCGGTCGCATGATCGTCTTGCGATGGCCTTGGCTGAAACGCGCTGCGAATTCTCTTTCAGGCAAGAACTTTTCAATGTAAAGTTCTGGAATGGGTGAACCGCAGAAGTCGGGTTTCCTCGGATCCGCGGGCATCGTGAGCCGGCGTACGATCAAGCGCGCGGAGAAATACGGCTTCTGTTCCGGCGTTCGCATCGCCGACCTCAAGGTCAAACGTTTCGCTGCCGCCGGCGGTCGCGGCGCGGTCCTCGGGCAACTCGTGCACAACGAGCGCGTCGTCGAGGAGATGGAAACGCTGGGTGTGCGGACGGTCGACGACATCGCGGCCGTCGAAGAACCGACCATCGTCTTCTCCGCGCACGGCGTTCCGTCGTCGTTTCATCAACGCGCCCGAGCGGCCGGGCTGACGATTCTCGATACGACCTGCAAGTTCGTCTACGACGTCCATCGCGAGTCTCGCGACGCGCTGGCCGCGGGCCATCACCTCATCTTCATCGGCGACACGAAGCACCGCGAGGTGATCGGTTACACGCACGATCTCGAGCCGGCGGCGTACCACATCGTCTCGACGGTGGAAGAAGCCGGGCAGGTCGACTGGACGCAATACGCAAAGATCAAAATCTTCTATCAGACGACGCTCAACGCCGAGGAATTCGAGGACGTCGTCGCGTCCATCGAGCGCCGCGCGCCGAAGGTCGAGCGCGCCGACACGATCTGCTATGCGACGAAACAGAATCAGGACGCCGCGAGCCTGCTCGCGCACGATCCGGAGGTCGATCTCATCATTGTCGTCGGCGGCACGAAAAGCGCGAACACGAAACACCTCTGGGAGATCTGCCGCGCATCGAAGCCGTCGTATCTCGTGCAAGGCACGGATGACCTCGACCCGGAATGGTTCCGGGACGCCAGGGTCGTCGGTCTGACCGCCGGCGCGTCGACGCCCGACTACGTAATCGACGAGGTGGAAGCGCGGATCGCAGGCCTGACGCAGGCGTAGCAGTCGCATTCGGTTCCTCGGCTGTCCGGAACTTGCATACACTCCACGCGACGAATGAGAGCGTGCACGCGCTGCCTTAACGTCGCGCTCGATTCGTCGCGAGTTCGAGTACGAGGAGCATACGAATGACGTCGAAGAACACGATCTGTATCTGGTACGACAAAGACGCCGAGGAAGCGGCGCGCTTTTACGCCGCCACCTTTCCCGATAGCAAAGTGACCGCGGTTCACAAAGCGCCGAGCGAGTATCCGGGCGGCGGCAAGAAGGGCGACGTGCTGACCGTGGAATTCACGGTTGCAGGCATTCCCTGCATCGGTCTCAACGGTGGCCCGCAGTTCAAGCAAAGCGAGGCTTTCTCCTTCCAGATTGCGACGGACGACCAGGCAGAGACGGACCGCTATTGGAACGCCATCGTCAACAACGGCGGGCAGGAAAGCCAGTGTGGTTGGTGCAAGGACCGCTGGGGTCTCTCCTGGCAGATCACGCCGCGTGTGCTCACCGACGCAATGGCGGCTGGAGGCGATGAGGCGAAGCGCGTCTTCGAAGCGATGATGCCGATGAAGAAGATCGACATCGCCACGATTGAAGCAGCGCGGCGGGGCTGACCGGGAGCCTCGTAGAGGCAATCGGCGACCACACGGAAGCGTCGTCGTTTCGGAGTGCGGCAGCGTTCACCTGCCGCTTTTCATCGCATGCCTGGATGTACGTGCGTGCATGCTTCTCGTCGCGTCGTTCAAGCAGCGTGCATCGCGCGACGTACGTTCACGGTTCCTGGCGCGTGATGAAAAGCGGTAGCTACGCGCTTCCGCACTCCTAAACGTTTTCGCGTCGATCGCTGCCCGACGATCGACGCGATTGGATGAGCTCCGCGAGTCCGTCAAATCGACAGTCCAACGTCGCCTTCGAGAACCGATGTCTTCAGCTGCGGGCGCTCTCCGCTCTTCCACAGTGCAGCAGTGTGCAATACCCGATACCGGATCGGCCCGCCGTCCGGCCTTTCGCTACGGGTAATGGGGCGCGGGATGCAGACAAACTCTGTGCGCATCTGATCGGCCGACAATCGGACCTTCGCGTACCCGTGTCCTCCAAGGTCGACGAACTCGAGGTGCGGAGCCAGATCGGGATTGGAGAGCGATCGTGCGCGTTTCAGGTCGAAGCTCTTTGCATATTCGAGGCAGGAACGGACACCGTGCTTCAGCAGCATGTTGAAGGTCCATTCCGGCTTCTCCCGCGCCGGATTGTCGGCAAGGAACAGCGCTCGTAGCGGATCGTCCTTCTTCAGACTGTGCTCTTGGGCTTCCATGGTGTTGGGACTGACGAGCGACCCGCCGACGAAGCTCAAGCCGACCGGCACGAACTTGCCGGGCGGAAGCTCAGTAGCCGCATAGCCGGCCCAGAAGCTGTGAAGGTCGCCCGAGACGATGGCGAAGCCTGTGATCTTCGCGTCGCGAACGAGATTGTAGATTTCAGCGCGCTCTGCGAAAGCGAGGCCGAAGTCCGGTGCACCCATGGATGCGAACGTGTTTTTGGGCCACGACTCTTTCGTGAGACCCGCAGGCAGGTTCTCCGGGTCGGCGCGGTGATCCAGCGTGCCAAGGGAGTTCCCCCAGATTTTCCACGTCGCTGTCGATTTCTTGAGCTTGTCCTTGAACCATGCCTTCTGCTCCGCCCCGAGAATCGTTTGCGGCGGCGCGCTCCGTTGCGGGTTGGGGATATGAGCATCGTTGAAACTTACTTCTGCCGGAGGATTGCCGCCGTTGAAGCCGCGGCCGCCGTCGAGGATCCGCATCAAAGGCTCAGGAGCCATTCCCGGGAACTCGTCACCGCCGAGTTTGGCGAGAGACGGATCGCTGAAGGGATCCGCGTTCCGATAGCTATGCTGGTCCGTAATGATCAGGTCCAGGTTGCGGCCGTATCGCAGCGCGCGATAGCCCTTGAGACTATTGATCGCCGTCAGGTTGTTCGGTTCCACCCCCAGACCATTGCTGTCCCACTCCTCGATCGGTACGTCTTTGACAGCCGGTGGGTCGAAGCGCTCGAGCGACCCGCTGCGGACACGTGCAGGGATGTATTCGAACCAGGCCTGATTCGCTGCGACCTTGATGCTTTGGCCAGGCCGCTCGAACTTCCCCGCCTTGACGATGCTCTGCCAGCCCATCCACGAGAATTCGTGGTTGTCCCAGATACAGACGAACGGCCAGCGCGCGCGAGCGTCCTGAAGGTCGGGATCGGTGAGATAGCCTTTGTAGATAGCGCGATAGCCATCGAGGGTCAGCGGAATGTGGAAGTTGCCGACCTTGTGGCCATCAGGAATGCGCGCAACCTCATAAATCGTGCGGTCGTAGCGTGTCTTCACCTCCTCGGGATACTCGAACCACCTCGTAGATGAAATCGCCGAGGTGGAGAACGAAACCAAGCTGCTCGGCGGCGGGAGCGCGTTCATCTTCGTAAATCATCCGGCGATAGGCGTTGAGCTTGCCCTCGTTGATGTCCTGACAGCTCACGAATGCGAAGTTCACCGCGCGGGGATCGTTTGGCAATGGCGCCGTGATCGTGCGGCCGACCCGGCTGCCATTTCCGTCGCTGTCGGTAAACCGATACCAGTACGTGCGCGCCGGCTTCAGTCCGCCGATCAGAACGCGCGCGGTCCAGTCCGCGGCGCTCGAGACCGGTGCCTCGGCGTGCGCAATGACTCGGTGGAATCCCTCATCCTCTGCGACCTCGACGGTCAGGAGCTGGCGCGTGCCGTCGGTGAACGGACGCCTCGTCCAAAGGATCACGCTGTGCGCGTCAGGATCGCCCGAGGCGACTCCTTGCGGATAAAGGTCACGCCGTTCGTGCCAGTGGACACGCGAGCCGCGGGCCGGTCCGACCCATGCGAGCGAAGCACCGATTGCTGCGGCAGTTTTGAGGAAAGATCGGCGGCTGATCTTCATTTCTCACTCCGTACGGGCTGCGTTTCTCCGAGATCATGACGAGGATGTCACACCACAACCTTTGGATTGGATGCCTCCCGCGGATCGTCACGAGAATGTCTCCCGGCGTTTACGTGCCTCTGATGACGAAGTGATTTTGGGGAACGTCTGGAAACGCCCGACCTCGCCCGATCGGAAGGACCGTCAGAAGACTGCCTGATCGAAGTTCGAACTCAGGCGCTCGCTGGCGAGTCGTCCTGAAACGATAAGGCTCTCGCGACTGGCTGATGAACGCGATGTGGCATTGATCTCGAAACTGCGCTGACCGGTGATCGGAAACGACGTCGAGCGATTCGTTCGCGTGCGCGGCGCGCGCGAGCACAACCTCAAGAACATCAATGTCGAGATCCCTCGCGACGCGCTCGTCGTCTTCACGGGCGTCTCAGGCTCGGGCAAGTCATCGCTCGCGTTCGGCACGTTGTATGCCGAAGCGCAGCGGAGATACCTCGAGTCGGTGTCGCCGTACGCGCGGCGGTTGTTCAATCAGATGTCGGTTCCCGACGTCGACGACATCGAGGGGCTGCCGCCCGCGGTTGCGCTGCAGCAGCATCGCGGCGGAACGACGACACGATCGTCCGTCGGCAGTGTGACTACCCTCGCGAACCTGCTGCGGATGCTCTATTCGCGCGCGGGTGATTACCCGAAGAGTCAGCCCCTGCTCTATGCCGAATCATTCTCGCCGAACACGCCCGAAGGTGCCTGTCCCGAATGTCACGGCCTCGGCCGCATCTACACGGCGACCGAAGAATCGATGGTGCCCGATCCGACGCTCACGATTCGCGATCGCGCGATCGCCGCGTGGCCTCCGGCGTGGCACGGACAGAACCTGCGCGACATCCTCGTGACGCTTGGTTACGACGTCGACCGGCCGTGGAAAGACCTGTCGCGCAAAGATCGCGACTGGATTCTCTTCACCGACGACACGCCTACGGTACCCGTGTATCCCGGCTACACGCCTGAACAGACGCGCGCGGCGCTCAAGCGCAAAGAGGAACCCGGCTACATGGGCACCTTCAGCGGCGCGCGTCGCTACGTGATGCACACGTTCGCGAATACTCAGAGTCCGCTCATGAAGAAGCGAGTATCGCGGTACCTGCTCGGCGCGGATTGTCCGCTTTGTCACGGAAAACGTCTGCGCCGCGAGGCGCTGTCGGTGAGGTTCGCAGGCCTCGATATCGCGGAGATATCGCGCGTTCCCCTGAAGAAGCTCGCCGCGATCATCGCGCCGTACGCCAAGGATGTCGATCGCGCGCGGAGAAGTACACGCGAACGCGCCCTCCTTCATCACGACTCGCATGCGGGTGAGACCAATCGCCTGCGCCGCGGCCGTGCCTCGAGCCAGACACACGACGAGGCGCACGATCTCGTGGTCCACCGCATCGCGTGCGACCTCGCCGCTCGTCTCGAAGTTCTCCTCGATCTCGGACTGGGATACCTGTCACTCGAGCGGAGCACGCCCACACTATCGCCCGGCGAGCTGCAGCGACTGCGGCTCGCAACGCAGGTCCGCTCGAATCTCTTCGGCGTCGTGTACGTGCTCGACGAGCCATCAGCGGGACTGCATCCCGCGGACACCGAAGCACTGCTGCAAGCACTGGATCGATTGAAAGCGGCCGGCAACTCGCTGTTCGTCGTCGAGCACGAGCTCGATGTGGTGCGCCACGCCGACTGGATCGTCGACGTCGGTCCGGAAGCCGGCGAGCATGGCGGCGAGATTCTCTACAGCGGTCCACCGGAAGGTCTCGCAGGCGTGAAGCGCTCCCACACGCGTGAGTTTCTGTTCGGCGAGCGCAACGTGAAGGTACGCACGCCGCGCGTACCGCGTGGATGGCTGCGTCTCGCGGGTGTCACGCGAAACAACCTGCGCGGCCTCGATGCCGAGTTTCCGTTGGGCGTGCTCACCAGCGTCACGGGCGTGTCGGGCTCGGGAAAATCGACGCTCGTCAGCCAGGTCCTCGTCGAACTTCTCTCCGATCTCCTCGGTCACTCGGTCGAAGATGAAGGAGAGCTCGATCCGCTGGAAAAGCGCGTGGTGACGGAAGGAGGCGAGATCGTCTCGGGAATGGAAGGGGTCCGCCGGCTGGTGCGTGTGGATCAGAAGACGATCGGACGCACGCCGCGCTCGAACCTCGCCACGTATACCGGGTTGTTCGATTACGTGCGCAAGCTCTTCGCGTCGACCAAAGCGGCGCGCGCGCGACGCTACGATGCCGGACGCTTCTCGTTCAACGTGGCGAAAGGCCGCTGTCCAACGTGCGAAGGCGAAGGGTTCGTGATGGTCGAGCTGCTCTTTCTGCCGAGCGTGTACGCGCCGTGCCCCGATTGCAAGGGTGCGCGCTACAACGAGAAGACGCTGGAGATCGAATACAACGGGCGGAACATCGCGGACGTGTTGGGCATGACCGTCGACGGCGCTTGGCAGTTCTTCGAAGACGAGCACATTCACCGCGCACTGTCCGTGCTGCGCGAGGTGGGCCTCGGATATCTGCGACTTGGCCAGCCGGCAACGGAGTTGTCCGGCGGTGAGGCACAGCGCATCAAGCTCGCGACGGAGTTGCAGCGCGTCGGGCGCGCGGACACGCTCTACATTCTCGACGAGCCAACCACGGGGCTGCATCCCGTCGATGTGGAACGTCTCCTTGCGCAAGTCGACCGCCTCGTCGATGCGGGCAACACCGTCATCGTTGTCGAGCACGACATGCAGTTCATTGCAGCGAGCGACTGGATGATCGACATGGGGCCGGGCGCGGGCGATGAAGGAGGGCGCATCGTGGCGGCAGGCGCTCCGCGCGACGTAATCAATGTGAAGGCGAGCCGCACCGCGCCGTACCTGCGGCAGACGCTCAGAGGATCGGCGCGTGAATGGATGCGCTCATGAATCTCGCGCCAGCGACGGGCCGGTGCAGGCATTGAACGAGTATCGAACTGCCGTGCGGCCAATGACCGGTGCTCCACGTCTCGGAGGTTGGCTCGTTCGCGATGCGCGACGTGCAACGCGTGGCGGCTGTCGCAGGCGAGACCTGGCGGCGGTGCGCGCAATTCGTTCGAGTCCCTGCGAGTCTCCTCGTCGTAATTTGAAGATTTTGCAGGACCGAAAACGCGTTGGCCGGGAGTACTCGGAGTATCGAACCGCCGTGCTCGGTGGAACCTAGCTCTGAGCGTCTTCGTGAATATTAGACTTTCCACATCCATATGGACCGGTAAATCGGTAAGTTGCTCATGTCCGTCCACGTTCTCGCTTCCCACATGTCTACGCCGGTGCTACTCACGCGTAGCGCCTTGGAAAGAGCCTGGTGGACCGGTTTGGTAATACGCGTATACGACGATGGAAGTGCGGCAAGTTTTGCTGCGTAGTTCGCTGCTTTTCCGACCCATACGAGGTCGTTATCACCCCGAACGCCGGTGCGTGCGATGAACAGCTTGCTCCGGTCGATGCCAACGGAGTGGTCGATCAGGTAATTCGCATCCTGGTAGTGCTTGGTGATCCGCGGATTGATGATCTTCACGCGGGCGTAGTTGATCTTCAGGGCGGCGCGGACTGCGCGATCATCACGATCTTCATCAATGAAGACTCCCATGATTCTGTCACCGTCGTAAGCCGTCACGGCACCGCTCTCCTCCCGGATGATCTTCGCGGTGCAATGCAGGTAGGTCTTGTAAATCTCTGCCGCGAAGAAGTTCTTCTTCGCGTCGACTAGCTTTGTTGATGCAGCAAGGTCGGCGTACAGGATCGTGCCTTCTAGTTTGACGGCGTCGTTCGAGAGCTTCAGGTCCTTCGGCTCGGGGACCTTGGTGCCGTCGCGCTCAGCCCATTTCTCGGTAAAGATTTGGTCGACTTCTTTCTCGAGATCTTCCTTCAGAGCCATCTCACCGCACCCCCTCCTTGCTGATGATCCCCATGATCTCGGTGCGAAGCATTTTCGTCGCGGTGGCTGAGCCAGCGAGATATTCGAGCGGCGTCAGGCCGAGAAGATCTGAGGGGATCTTTAGACCGGTTCCGCGGGGTTGAATGATCAATGTTCGCGCATGGCCGAGCGCTCCGATGAAGAGACCGAGTTCGAAGATGACGTTGTCGCGAGGCGCGTCTCGCGTCACTGCGCGACTCGTCACCTCATCGTCAGGCGAGAGCAAGAGGACCGCGAAGTCAGACCGATCCAACTGGTCTTCGAGATCCGCGAGAGGGAACGACGAGGCACGGAACACGTCGTTGCTCCAGACGCGAGCGACGACCGGATCGAACTTGAACGCAAGCTGCAGATCCTCGGCGAACCTTAGGCTTTCCGCCGAACACCCGATGAAGAGTTCCGGCCGATCGTTCGGTTGTCGGACAAACTTGTTCCGCTCCGCGAGGCGAGTGCAGAGGTGGCGCGCGAATGCACGCCACAGTCCCGGCCGTGCGCTGGCGATCTTGTCAAAGTCCGCCTCACTAACCCGCGCCACTGTCACGACGTCGAGCGCGGTCACGGTTGCGGATCGCCGGGAACTCGGATTGATGAGTGCCATCTCGCCGACGTGCTGACCTGCGTGCCGGCGGGCGACTTCCCGACCATAGACGCGAATGCTGACGTTGCCACTCAGAATGAAGCAGACGTCGTTGTCCGCCTCGTCTTGAACGATCAAGGCTTGGCCGATTGTGTAATCGTGCAGCATCGAGCTGGCGGCGAGTAATTCGGCAGCGGCGTTATCGCCGAGCACTGCTTCCTGATGCGAGAGCGCCTCGACCAGCAGGCGCTTGTCACTTTCGAAACGGATCTTCATCGTGTATCCCTTCTCGGCTAGCTTGCTACCTTTCGAGTAGTGAGTAGCTTGGAAGATGATTTGTATTCTGGACGCAGTACGAACCGCCGCGGTCGCTTCCTTTACCCCATGAACTTCTACCCCTACTTGACGGTTTGACCCGCGACGTCACGATGCGGGCGGTCAGGCATCTACTCGCATGCCCGTAATACAGTCCGAACATGACCGATGAAAAACCGTTTTGGGCAATTGGGACTATTGCTGGTGATCTCACGATCGAAACGCACACGCTTCCGATCACCGGCGCCATCGATGTCCGCCGCGACGGCAGCATTGCGTTCGCCGTCGACCCGATCCCACTCACCCCCGATACGTCGTGGCTATTCGACGAGGTGCTGCGACGCGGGCGTCTCGCGAGGTGGGTAACGTTGCGCGCGACTGCGTCACACGGGAGCATCGAAAGCGACTATGTCACGATCCACGGCCGCGGAACGATTTCCAATGCGGACGGAACGTACGTCACGCTTCAAGCCAGCATCAGCAAGCTGACGGTATACCACCATGATGCACCGGACAGCGCAGCAGGTTGCGTGGCCGTTTATCACACGGTCGGGATGCGCGGGTTCGGCGCGCAGCACGCGACGACGGCCGTGGGCTCACTTCAGCTTGTCGGTGTCACAAAGAATGAAAAGCACGACGAGATCGCCGGATTCTTGAGAATCAAGACTCACGATCAGGAGTTGCGGCCACTCTCGGAGTGGCTCGCCGCCTGCGACGATACCGTCGAGCATTTACTACAGATCGTGAGTCTCGCAGAGATGCATCGCATACTCTGGAGCATCCGGCAGATATTTCAGGGTAAAAACATCGTGATGACCGACCTGTACGGAAGTCGAGCCGGGACGGGGCCGTACGACGGCATGTTTCACTCTCTCAACCTCCAACCTGTACTTGACCTCGCCGTGAACAACTACACGCCAGCAATTCGAGCGAATACCGGAATCGAGCTTGCGATCAACCTCCTGCTTGTTAACCCCGGGTACCCTCACTTGCTCGTGATCAATGGCATGACCGCGCTGGAGCATCTCAACAGCGTATTCAAACACCATCACCCGGCGGTGCCGTCCGTCGAGAAGAGTACGTTCAGGAAGAAAATCAAACCGGCGCTCGAAAAAGCATTCGACGACATCACCGCAACACTCACGCGACCGAGCGACGAGAAAGCGGAAGCAGACTTCGAAGCGCGGTTGCGTCGCGTGCGCGATCGAATCGGAAATCTGAATCACACGACATTCACCGACGACCTCTTTCGGATGCTGTCCGCGTACGGAGTACCGATCGCTGGCTTGGAAGAACGGATTAAGGCGTTCATCAGGGCGAGGCAGGACATCATTCACACCGGGGAGCACGACGTTGAGTTCAAAGACTTCTACATTCACGTCGCCGTGATTCGCGAAGTCCTAAAGCGGATCATCCTTGCGCTGCTCAGTTACACGGGTCACTACGAGAGCTTTCTCAACGGCCAGGAAACGGTGCAGTTCCCGCCGGGCGACACGGTGATACGCGACTAGGAGTCTGCGCGGCAAAAGCGGTAGTGCGTCGTAAAATGATGCATGCCGAGCAACTACCGCGAGTACCAACCGGAGCAGAGTTACCTGCTGCCGCCGTCGCCGAGCGATTGGCTGCCGGAAAAGCACCTGGCGTTCTTCATCTCGGAAGTGGTGGACGAGATGGATCTGAGCGCGTTTTATGGGCCGCATGAGGAGAGCGATCCCCGCGGGAACCAGCCGTTTCATCCGGCGATGATGTTGAAGATCCTGATCTACGCGTATGCGACAGGAACCTTCTCCTCGCGGAAGATCGCGCAGAAGATCGAGGAGGATGTGGCGTATCGGGTGCTGGCGGCGGGGAACTTTCCGCAGCATCGGACGATCTGTGATTTTCGGCAGGAGCATTTGCAGAAGTTCGTGGAGCTATTCAAGCAGGTGGTGCTGATCGCGAAGAACAGCGGGTTGATCACGCTGGGTCGGGTGGCCATCGATGGAACGAAGGTCAAGGCGAATGCGAGCCGGCACAAAGCGATGAGCTATGACCGCATGAAACAGGAAGAGAAACGGTTGGAAAGCGAGATCGCAGAGCTGCTCAAACAGGCCGAGCGAACGGATCGCAAAGAAGATCAGGAGTACGGCAGCGAGAACCGCGAAGATGAGCTTCCCGAAGAGTTGCAGCGCCGGGAGAGCCGCCTCAAGAAGATCCGTGAAGCGAAGAAGCGGCTCGAGGAACGACAGGCCGAAGAGGATCGCCAGAAGGGCCGGCATGAAGGCGACGGTGGGCGACCGAATGGAAAGAAGGGCCAACCGTTCAAGAAAGAGTTCGGCCAGCCGCGAGAGAAAGCACAGGACAACTTCACCGATCCGGAGAGTCGGATCATGAAGATGGGCAATGGCTTCGAGCAGAGCTACAACGCGCAAGCGAGCGTCGATGAAGCGCACCAGATCATCGTGGCGGTGGGAGTGACCAACTGCGCTGCCGACAGCACGCAACTCATTCCGATGATTGACGCGACCGAAGCGGTGATCGGTCAGATCCCCGAGCAGGTGATCGCCGATGCGGGGTATCGATCGGATGAGAACTTCGAGAGACTCGAGGCCAGGAAGGTCGATGGAGTGATCGCGCTGGGTCGGGAAGGGAAACCGGACGCGCCACCGATCTCGCTGTCGAAAAAGGCCACCCAACGGATGAAAGAAAAGCTCGCCAGCCCTGAAGGCGAGGCTGCCTACCGCCGCCGAAAAGTCATTGTTGAACCGGTGTTCGGCTGGATCAAAGGAGTGCTGGGCTTTCGACAGTTCAGCTTTCGAGGTCTGAACAAGACGAATGCCGAATGGCATCTGGTCTGTTTGGCGATGAACCTTCGCCGCATGAGTGGTGGAACCTGCCACGCAGTTGCATGAAAATCACGTAGAACGACAATAACTTCGATCTCGTCCGTCGGAAATCGGCCCACTGCCGACCTCCCCTTGAACACTTCAGCAGCGAACGAAGTTCCGTTGCCTGGCCTTCCATCGTGGCGTCGCATCTCCAGCACGCAGTCCGTCGCCGACTCTCGTTTCTGTCGCCGTTCTGCCGCGCAAGCTCCTAGTCACCGTTGGCCGCACACGCGGCGAAGCGAGACCGAGAGTGGGTTCAGAGCTGGACTCAGTTCGAGTCCTTGTCTCCGTCAATCTCGCAAGTCGCTGATTCGACGGGCGCAAAAACGTGTGGCTGGGAGACAGGGAGTCGAACCCCGATTGAGCGGTTCAGAGCCGCTTGTCCTACCATTGAACGATCTCCCAACGATCGAGGGGCGGGATGCTACACGGCGGGGAACGCGAGGGTCAAGGCTCTCATTCCAGCGCCGGGGGTTGCGCAACGTGGGACAATCCTCTCCGTGAAAAGCTCGCAGCTCGCAGCTCGCAGCTGGCAGGAGATACGGCAAACCCAGCCGCCTCCGCATCCTGCGAGCTGCCAGCTGCGAGCTGCGAGCTGAAACCCATGTTGCCCGAGGTCTTCGAGTGTCCGCAGTGCCAGCGACAGTTCGTCGTCGAGCTGGTGGAGTCGGCTGCCGATCAGTCGATTCACTGCCCGCAGTGCAAGCGCTACCTCGGCGAGAAGGACCTCAATTTCGTCATCATCAGCGAGATCGAGGAGCTGGCCGAGCGGCTTCGGTTCGAGCGCGATCGCCTCGAGAAGGATGAGGCGGTTTACTCGATGACGGACTGCGATGCCGAGCTGCGGACGTACGGGATCGAGGTGTTCAAGGTCGTCAACATCCTGCGCCGTACGCTGGCCGATCTCGAGTCGCTGAAGCAGTCGTATCGATGACGACTCGGCCGGTGACGACAAAGCTGCCTCTCGACGGCATCCTCGTCGCCGATTTTTCCCGCGTGCTGGCGGGTCCGCTTTGTACGCAGCTCCTCGCGGATGAAGGAGCGCGCGTCGTGAAGGTCGAGGCGCCGGGTGGGGATGAGACGCGGCGCTGGGGGCCGCCGTTTTTCGAAGGCGTCGCGACGTACTTTCTCTCCGTGAATCGGAACAAGGAGTCGGTCGTTCTCGATCTGGCGACGGACGAGGGGAAGGCGCTGGCGCGCGCGTTGATCGAGCGGGCGGATGTCGTGGTCGACAACTTTCTGCCGGCGCAGCGCGAGGCGCTGGGGCTCGCGGATGTGCTGTCGATGAATCCGCGGGCGATTCATTGTTCGATCAGCGGATTCGATCCCGATACGGCCGAGGCGAATACGCCGGGGTACGACCTGTTGGCGCAGGCGGGGGCGGGGTTGATGTCGATCACGGGCGAAGCGGACGGCGAGCCGGCGAAGGTGGGTGTGGCGCTGGCGGATGTGCTGACCGCGCATCATGCGCATGGTGCGATCTGCGCGGCGCTGTATGCGCGCACGCGGACCGGACGCGGCTCGCGGCTCGAGGTTTCGCTGTTCAGCGCGACGCTGGCGTCGCTGGTGAACGTGGGACAGGGCGCGTTGTCGACGGGGCGGGAGGCGACGCGGTACGGCAACGGGCATGCGTCGATCGTTCCGTATCAGCTCTTCCACGCATCGGATCGCACGTTCGCGATCGGCAGCGCGACCGATCGTCATTTCCGCTTGCTCTGCGAGCGGGTCGTCGAGCGGCCGGAGTGGGTCGCGGATGAGCGTTTCGGGACGAACACGAAACGCGTCGCGCATCGCGCGGTGCTGGTGGCGTTGCTCGAGGAGATTTTCCGGACGCGCGAAGCCGCGGTGTGGGTCGAGCGCTGCCGCGCGGCGGCGATTCCGGTGTCGCTGGTGCAGGGTGTGCTCGAAGCGTTGCGCAGCGAGCCGGCGCGGAATCTCGTCGGGAAGATCGGTGCGCTGGAGACGGTGCGTCATCCGGTGCTCTTCGACGGCGAGCGGCTTCCGTTGCGCACCGCGCCGCCGGCGCTCGGAGGGCAGACGGACGCGCTTCGTCGCGAGCTCACGAAAGACGAAGCAGGATCACGCAGCAGAGAAAAATGAACGCGATGAGGCCGAAGATGAGGGCGAAGTGCGCGGGCTTTTCCGCTTTGTTCGTGCCGAAGGCGCGGAACGCGAAGTACAACGCCAGCGTGGCAGCGCCGACGGCGGCGGAGCCTCCGAGCAGGATGACGATCATGGTGCGCTTGAACTCGGGGTCCATTTGCGATGCATCATGCCGCAGATTTGCTGTCATCCCGAGCGTTGAGCGAAGGACCTGGGGGACGGGTGGCACGAGGCTCATGTTGCGCACGAGGCTCATGTTGCGCGCCCCTAACCGCCCAGGTCCCTCGCTCGACGCTCGCGATGACATGAGTTTTGATCTCGCACCGTGATCCCCAAAATCTCCGCGGTCATCTTCGATTTCGACGAGACGATCATCGATCTCGAGCCGCAGCACACCGCCGCGCACATGGCGTTGTGCCGCGATTACGACGCGGACTACGGGCAGATGCCGGAGAGTTTTCGCCGCGGTTCTGGGCGGAGGATCATCGACGACATTCGCGAGATGCGCGCGCACTTCGGATGGACCGCGAGCGAGGAAGAGCTGTTCGCCATCCGGCAGCGGCATTTCGATTCGATCTGTGAGCACGCGGAGTTGCGAGCGATGAGTGGCGTGCTGGATGTCGTTCGTGCACTCGTGAAACGAGGCGCGACGCTGGCCATCACGTCGTCGGCTGTTGGCGCGTCGATCGAGACGATTCTTCTGCGCCTCGGTCTACGCGACGCGTTTCCGCTGATCGTCGACGGCAGTGAAGTCGCTCATGGCAAGCCCGATCCCGAGGCGTATCTGGTCACGGCGCGGAAGCTCGGGGTGCCGCCGTCGGAATGCGTGGTCTTCGAGGACTCACACGTCGGCGTCGTGGCGGCGAAGCGCGCCGGGATGTTTTGCATCGCGGTGCGCAATCCGTGCGCATTGGAGCGTCAGGATCTTTCCGCGGCGGATGTGGTCGTCGACAGCATGACCGCGGTCGACGTCACGGCCTGGGCGATTTCACGCTGAGCTCCGCGACGAGGCGAATCAGTCGTCGCCCCTCGGCGTCGGACTGCTCGTAGGTGCGGCAGAGCGCGTCGACTTCTTCCTGATCCTCGAAAGCCGCGACAGTGAATCCGTTCTCGGGTTGCTTCGCGGAGTGCGTGGCGGTCCTGACCCAATGACCGCCATCGAGGTGATACGAATGAAAGCCGCTCGTGCGCATACGACGCGCTTCGCCGAGTTTCGAAAGCATCGAGGCCGCATTCTCGTCGCGATCGCCGGAGGCGTTGGCTTTCTGTGCCGCCAGGACCTTGCCGACGAACGTGGCGATGAGGTTCTGCAGCCGCGCGGTCGAGCCCGCGGACGAGTCGACGAAGCGCACGCCGGTATGGGAGACATTGCTCGCACCGTCGCCGCCGGGTGCCCGGATGACTTCCGAACGCGCGACTTCACACACGAGCTCGATTTCTTCGCCCTGCCAGCGGAATTTCAACGGGAAGCGATCGCCGGACTCGGCTTTTCCATAATGTTCCAGAAACGCTCCTCCGATTCCCACGTCCAAGATGAGGGCGTTGGATTCGCCCATCGTGGCGAGGATCGGCTTGGAAAGCCGAAGGCGTTGAAATTCGCGGCGATCGTCCATAACAAGAGAGGCGTTAACTAGTTGCTGGTTGCTGGTTGTCTGTGGGATCTCGCGAGAATCACAGACAATGAACAACCCTGAAGGCGGCTGGTTGTCAGTTGCAGGTTGCTGATCAGGTTCTGCGAAAATCCCCAGACGACCGACAACCAGTAACCAGCAACCCATACCGAGCTCGGCTCGTTGTTTGCTCAGGATACCTGAGACCCTAGAGGAACCGGTTGAGTCCGTTCAAATTGATCGATCGACGCAGTGTCTGGCGCGTCGGGCCGGAGAGCACGTGGACGACTGTCGTCCCCGTGGTGTTCATCATTGTCTCGCTGCTTTCGCTGGCCATCCTGCCACTGGTCGTTTCGAGCAAGACGAAAGCGACGCGGCTGGAGATCTCGCGTGTCGCGGAGCCGGCGCGGCGCGCCGCGAATCACATCCAGATGGATCTTTCCGCGGAGCTCGACAAGTTGATCGCCTGGCAGGTGACCGGTCAGGAGCAATACCGGCGCGAGTATTACGCACTCGTCGATCGCCAGGAGAAGAACCGCCATCAGCTCGTGGACTTGCTGCCGCGCCTCGACAAGGAGCTGGACGACGATCTGACCGCGCTCTTCGTGCAGACCAGCCGGTGGCACGAGGGAGTCCGGAGCGGCGAGCTCCTTACGCGCCAGCTTCCGCACGAGGTCTTTCTCCTGCGGCTCTTCGAGAGTCACGGCGCGTATGAGAAGTCGCTGCAGGCGGCGTCGGGACTCGAGATCGAGCTGCAGACGGCGATTCAGTCGCGCCAGGAGCGCATGCGCGATACGGAGCGACTCAATCTCTGGCTGACGATCTTCCTCACGATGCTCGCGCTCACGTCGGCGCTGCTCGTTGCGGGGCTCGGCCGGCAGATGCGTTTGCTCGCGGGCGAGGCGATGGCGCGCCGCCAGGAGGCGGAGCGCGAAGCGCGCGAGGCGCAGGCGGCGCGGCAAGCGGCGGAGGCCGAGGAACGGCGCGCGGCGTTTCTCGCCGCGGCCGGGCAGGAGCTCGCGGCGTCGCTCGAATACGAACAGACGATCGCGACGCTCGCACGCCTCGTGGTTCCCAACCTCGGCGAGCTGTGCGTGGTGGACATCAAAGAGAGCGAAGGATTGCGTCGCGTGGCGCTGGCGCATCGCGACGCCGAGGAAGAAACGCGGATGCAGGAGCAGATCGGCAACGTGCGTCGCGATGTGCCCGAGGCGATGACTCGGGTGCTCGAGACGCGGGAACCGACGCTGGTCGGATCGTCGTCGGCGCTGTTCGAGTACGTGACCGGCACGGCGGTCGCCGGTGCACGCACGCTGGTGTTCATGCCCCTGGCCAGCCGCGGCCAGACGATTGGCGTCGCCGCGGCGGTGTCGAGCGAAACCAAGCCGTACACGGCGGACGATGTCCCGCTCTTCAGCGAGCTGGCGCGGCGCGCGTCGGTGTCGATCGACAACGCCGCGCTCTATCGCGAGTCGCAACAGGCGGTACGTGCGCGCGAAGAAGTGCTGGCCATCGTGTCGCACGATCTGCGCAATCCGCTGAGCGCGATCATGCTCGGTGCGTCGCTGCTGCAGACGTCGTCGACGCTCTCGGATGACGATCGCGAACAGATCGAGACGATGGCGGTCTCGGCGAAGCGGATGAGCCATCTCATCGCCGACCTGCTCGACGTGACGCGCGTCGAGGGAGGGAAGCGCCTGCCGATCGATCCCGCGCCGGTGTCGCTCGACAAGCTCTTCTCCGAGGCCGACGATCTTTTCCGCGCGCAGGCGGGAGCGGCGTCGGTGTTCATCGAGTACGGCTACGACGAATCGCTGCCACCGGTGCACGCCGATCGGCATCGCGTGATGCAGGTGCTGTCGAATCTCATCGGCAATTCGCTGAAGTTCACGCCGCCCGGCGGACGCATCAAAGTGCGCGCCGAATTGAAAGAGGACCAGGTGCTGCTCAGCGTATCGGACACGGGTCCGGGCATTCCGAAGCGGCATCTCGAGGACATCTTCAGTCCCTATTGGCAAGCGAAGCGCACCGAGCGCCTCGGCGCGGGACTCGGATTGCCGATCGCCAAGGGAATCGTCGAAGCGCACGGCGGAAGGATCTGGGCGGAGAGCGAACCGGGTCGCGGCACGTGCTTCTACTTCACGCTGCCGGTGGCGGCGACGGCGGAACGCGCTACTTCCGCGGCGGGATCTGAAGCGCGTCGCTGATGCTCAATTCCGCGAAGAGGCGGATGAGCCGGCGCCCTTCCTCGTCCGAGGCTTCGTAGACTTCGCAGAGGCGCTGCATCTCGTCGGCGTCTTCTCCGCGCGCAACCGTAAAGCCGAGAGACGGCTGCTCGGGAAGGAAGACGTGGCGCTTGCGCCAGCCGTTGTTTTCGAAACGATAGCTGATGAAGTGCGCGTCGCTGCCGCGCACGGTGCGATCGCCGTCGACGGCGCGGAGCCGGATGCGCGTCGCGGAAGAATCGCCGCGCGATTCGATGGCCACGGATACGAGTTGCGCGAGCATGACGCGCAGATGATCGCCGGAATTGCCGAGCGCGGAGCGGAAGCGAAGTCCGGTGATGAAACCGCCGCCGGGAAAACGAACGACGTCCGCTTCGAAGGTGCGCACGACGTCGCAACGCAGCGCGATCTCGTTTCCCTCGTACCAGAACCGCAGCTCTCCGCGTTCCTCTAGCGGCTCGGCGTGCTGCAACCGCGCACCGAGCACGCCCGCTTCGAGGATGGTGACGGCGACGGCGCCGAAGGTGCCGGGCAGAGGAGTGTCGAGTCGGAGCCGCTGAAACTCGCGGCGCTCTTCGGATCTCGGTTCCATTTGAGTGGGCAGTATGCAGTAGGCAGTGGGCAGAGAAAAGACTCCGCGTCGGAGCGACGATCGGAGCGCAGGCATCCTGCCTGCCGGACCGCCGGCGTCTCGCCGGCTGGTGCGGCGGCGTCCCGCGCCGCCGCTCTGGTGCCAAGGACGAGTCGTGCGCCGATATTCAGCGATCGCGATGGCAACAGGGTGCGGGCGCGGGACGCCCGCACTCCAGCCGGCGAGACGCCAGCGGTCCGGCAGGCTCGAAGCCTGCGCTCCTTATCGCCGCCTACTGATCCGCGAGCGCCATCTCCGTCCGCATCGACGCGAGATAGGTCGTGTGGACGCGTTGGCGATAGCGGTCGGTGCGGCGATTGACGCGGGCGATGTAGTCGCGCGTTTCCTGGAAGGGAGGGATGCAGCGGCAGCGCTCGACGTTGCCTTCGCCGGCGTTGTAGGCGGCGAGAGCGATGGCCTCGTTCTCGAAGCGATTCAGCAGATAGCGGAAGTACTTCGTTCCGGCGGCGATGTTTTCCTCGGGGCTGAAGGGATCGGCGATGCCGAGGAGGCGCGCGGTTTCGGGAACGATCTGCATGAGTCCCTGCGCGCTCTTGTGGGAGACGAGGTGCGGACGGAAATCGGATTCGGTGTGGACCATCGCCGCGACGAGCTCCGGCGGGAGATCGTTCTTGCGCGCTTCGCGATAGATGATCGCGCCATAAGGGACATGCAGGCGGAAGTACTCTTCCTTGAAGACGTCGAGCGTCATCGTACGCAGGTGCGGCGAGAGGAACTGCTCGCGCATGGCCGGCGTGGTGAAGATCGGGAGCTCGGTCTTCTTCGTCGCGGGCTTCGGTGAATCCGTGGACGTCGTTTCCGCGATCCAGTTGGCGGCCTTCGATGCGCGCAGATCGGAGAGGCTGATGCTCATCGCGGAGATGGGGAGGTCGAGCGCGGCGAAGGTGAGAGGGATGCTCACAAGCAGCGCTGCGCCGCGTGCCGCGAAATGAAGCGGGCGACGCCAGCCCTTGCGCGCCGAGTGCTGCTGGCACGAGCAAATGTTCCGGTAGTCGTCGATCGTCACAGCAATGTGCAGAGGGCAAAACGCGGACCAGCTCGCAACTCTCGCGAGCAACTATTTGATTCGGCGTGATTTCTGCGCCGCGTGGAAAGAGGTTGACGGTTGTCGGCGATGCTCGTCCGACGACCGGCTCCACGATAACCGTCAGCCTATTGTGGACCTTTAGTGTCCGTAAGAATAGTGTCTATTTTTGTAGTATCCGTCGCGGTGGGTTCGGCGTCGGTGCTCGTGGTGTCGGTTTCCGGCGGGGCGAGATCGGGGTCGGTCACCGGGGCGGTGTCGGTCTCGATGCTCGTGGTGGTGGCGGTCGTATCTGTGGCAACGGTGTCGGTGGCAGGCGAGGGTTCGGCGGCGGGTTTCTTCTCCGTCAGCACTTCGCGCTCGAAGAGATAGCCCCAGCGCTTCATGCGCGAGACGATCATGCGCTGGCGGAAGCGCAAGCGCTTGTTCGGATTGCCGGGGTTCATCACGCGCGGATTCGGCAGGCAGCCGGCGAGCAGCGCGGCTTCGTTCGCGCTCAACGCGCGCGCGGGTTTGTGGAAATAGTGCCGCGCGCCGGCTTCCGCGCCGTAGACGCGCTCTCCGAGCTCGACGACGTTCAGGTAGATCTCGAGGATGCGCTTCTTCGTCAGATGCTTTTCGAGCGCGCGGGCGATGAAGTACTCGCGGATCTTGCGCACGCGGGTTGCGCGACGGTGAGAGGTAGAGGTTCTTCGCGAGCTGCTGCGTGATCGTGGAGCCGCCGGCGGCGAGTTTCTTCTGCTTCCAGTTACGCTCGAAGGCCTCGCGCATCCCCTTCATGTCGACGCCTTCATGCTCGTAAAACGTGTCATCCTCGGCGACGAGCACGGCGCGGCGTAGCGACGGTGAGATGCGGCCGTAGGGCACCCAGTTCCACTCCAGCGTGTCGTTCTTTCCGGCGGCGCGAAGCTGTTTCCGACGCAGCTCCATGAACGCGGTGGTCTTCGGGGGATTGGTTGCGAGCTCGGCGACGTTGGGAAAGGTGATGAATTCCCAGGCCAGCCAGCCGAGGAGAGCGAGGAGCAGGATGAGAAGAGCGCGCCTCAATGCGAATAGACTAACACTCATGAAACGCTTCGCTGTCGCCATGCTGCTGTTGATGGTGCCGGCCGCGGCCTTCGCGTTCGACACGAGCCGCAGGTCCGCGCAATCGGAGATTCGGATCGGGATTCTGCGGCCTGAAGTGCAGTACGACCGCGGACGCGAGTCGTCGATTCAGGAGCTCGTGCTTCGTTCACTGTGCTCGGAACTACGCGAGCGCGGCTTCGATGCCTACGACGCGGAGATGACGTACGACGAAGCCGAACATGGTGGTGTCGATGCGGATTACCTCGTCGAAGTGATTGGCGGAGAAGCGTACAGCGACGACTTCGGCGGAATCGGAATCGGCAACCGCAACGCCGACGTCACGCTTGCCGTGATTGCGTCGCGCGTCGCCGGACAGTTGCGCGTCTACGACGCGCGGACGATGGACGTGATCGCAAACGAGCCGATCTCGCGCCGAAGCTCCGCAGTTCTTCCGACGAGCGTCGGCCTCGGCGGCCGCGATTTCTACGCCGACATCGCATTGCCGTTCGTGCAATGGGCGCAGATCCGCCGCGTCGCTCACGCCGCCGCACGCGATGCCGCGGAACACGTGACGACGGCCATCCGCGGCGAATGAAACCGGTCCTCGTGCTGACGACGGTCGGCCGCGATTTCGACGCCCGCGCGCTGGGGAAGGCGCTGGTCGAGACGCGCCTCGCCGCCTGCGTGAACATTCTCGCGAGCGTGCATTCGATCTACCGATGGGAAGGACGCGTGACGTCCGACGATGAGCAGCTGCTCGTAATCAAAACCGCCGACACACGCGTCGACGCGTTGCGCGAAGCGCTCCTCGATCTCCATCCGTACGACGTGCCGGAGTTCGTGGTCGTGGCGGTGGAGTCGACGTCGGAGGCGTACGGGAAGTGGCTGCTCTCGTCGGTGTAGGTTTGTCCTGGAGGGCGGGCTGGAGGGCGGGCTTATAGCCCGCCACTGGAGTTTGGCCATCTCGGTCGGAGTCTGTGAACGGCTGATGTGCCGAAGCGACTTAGTTGAGAGCGTATTGCAGGGCCTGATCGAGGGAGATTGCGGATTTCGGAAACTTCATCGTGCGAGCGACATTGAGAACGAAGTGGTCGAAATTCGGCAGATCGATGGGTGCGCCTCGGTGTTCCTGTTTGAGGCGTTGGAGCATCTGGCAAGTGGAGAGGCGTACCGGTTTACTTGAGGATGCGGTAAGCCATTTGGGACGGTCGACGATCGGATCGTTTGCGGCGAGTCCAAAAGCGCGGGCAGCGCTGATCAGGAGCATGGAGTAACAGGCGACGGCGAAGGCCGGAACGCGCTCGGCCGAGCGTGGGGCGCGGACCTGGGCATGGCCGACTCCGATGAGTTGCTTTTCGTCGCGGTGGTTGACTTCGATGTCCCAACGCCGGAAGTAGGCCTGAACCAGTTCTTCGAGTGGCGAGTCGAGGTCGGTGGTGATCAGAAAGGCCGGTTGCCGATACAGAAGGCGTGAGCTCTTCGAGCGGCGGTAGGCGAGCGGCCGGATGACGATGAGCCGGAGTTGAAGCTCCGTTCCGGTTTTTCGCCACAGCAACGGAGCCACCTCTTTCACCTCGCAGTCATGAATGCGTCCAGCGCCGAACACGCGCACTGATTTCCAGGCCACCGCGTCATCCTGGCGCAACTGCTCGGGCGTGAGCTCGGTCCCGTACTTTTGAGGGCGGCCTCGTTTCTCGCTCGGTGCCGGCAGACGATGCAACACGGCGTCTTTTCGAATCCGCCCGATCAGATCGGTTCGCTCCGGAAGATCCTTGAGCACTTTTTGATTGGTGTAGCCCCCATCCACGGCCATGAGTAGCCGCGTCCCGCTTGCCCCGGAAGCGTCGAGCGTTGCTCTGAGCCGCTTGATGGCGGTGCTGCCGTATGCGGACAGAGCGCGCTTTTTTTCTTCGTCACGGTGCAGTTGTTTGTCTTGCTCGGAGGCGTCTTTGCGCAGCTTGCCTGCCGAGGGCGCATGATCGAAGCCGACCGGGATGGCGCGCGAGGCGCTGGCTCCCGATGCGAATGGAATGACCATGCTGGTCTGCACGAAACGCTGGGCCCGAATCAGATTCGCACGGAACGGCGGCGACATGGAGTCGCGCCGGTAGGCCACTCCCGGTATCCGCGTTCCGGTCTTGCGAACATTCGTGTCGTCGAGAGAGGCGAGGATCCGATTGCCGGCCGGGGAGTGGAGCGCGAGGATCGAAGGGACCAGTCGTGCGAAGATCTCGGTTGGCTCCCAGACACCGCGTGAGAAGACGCGATAGTCGGCCGACCAATCGCAGTGCGACTTGCCTGTTGCTTCCAGAAGCGCCGTGATGGTCCGTCGATCGTCGGCCGTCAACATGCCGAACACCAGCCTGCGAAACCGCTCGAAAACGCGAACATCCTCGAACGCTGGACGGAGGTGTTCGACCAAGGCGAGCAGGGCGTGATCAAGAGCGTTTTTTTTTCTGGGGCACAGCCACGGCCGCACCCTGCTCAGCCTCGGCACGTTTGAGAGTCAAGGTGAACTTGTCCTCGAGAATCCACTCGACATTTTCGCCGTAGCCAAACTCACAGGCCTGAGCCAGAGCGGAGGGGAAGTTGATGTACCACTGCTCGCTGCCCTTGCGCTTGATGGTCTGTACCTTCGTGGAAAACCCCATGACCTGCCTCCTCGACGACTAGTCATGTCACTAGTCTAACGGATCCGGGCGAAAATCCTTCAAAAACTACATATCTGATCCATTTCCCCCGCTTCGCAGTGCCAAACTCCAGGGGCGGGCTTATAGCCCGCCAATTTTTTTTGGGGGGAGCCCGACACGGAGCCCGGCACGGTCCCCCACCCAAAGAACCGGCGGGCTATAAGCCCGCCCTCCTACGGGCTTCGCGCGGGTCGGCGGCGGCGGACGAGGAAAAACACGACCAGCCCGGCGATCGTTGCGAACGTCACGTTGCGTCCTCGCGTGAAGGCTTCGGGGCGGAACATGAGTTGGAGGCGGTGGTGGCCTTTGGGGACGAAGACGCCGAGGAAGGCGTGGTTGGCGTATTGGGTCTCGACGCGTTTGCCGTCGATGTAGGCGCGCCAGCCGGGCCAGGCGGATTCGGTGATGAAGACCCAGCCGTCGAGATCCATCACGGCGTCGATGTCGAATTCGGAATCGGATTCGTCGCGGCGGATGGTCAACGTGCCGGGGCCGTTTGCGATCTCGTGAGGCGGATATTGCGGCGCGACGATCCAGCCGAGATCGGCGAAGTCTTTCGTCGTGGACATGCCGTAGAGGATGTCCTGCGTGGTCTTCGCGTAACGGACGTGCCGCGGAATGAACGCGCGCGGCAGAACGCGCGTGTTTTCGAGGAGGCGGCTCTGGCGATCCTGCAGGACGAGCTTCCACTGCTCGTCCGGCTGCGCGTCGAGCGAGCCGATGGCGTACTTGATGTTCAGCATCGACAGGAACGGCCGCGTCTTGTCGAAGACGTTGTTGAACGACACGCCCTGCGCCTTGCACCAGAACGGATAGGTCTCGTAGAGGCGGCGGAAGGTCATGGCCTCGTAGCCACGCGCGTCTTCGAGTCCGTAGAGCGCCGCGGCGTCGGGAAGGAAGGCGAAGTGGAGGCCGACCATGCGGAATGGCGTGGCCTGATCGTCCTGCATCGTGCGAAGGATGGGGATACTCGGATAGAACATCTTCTCCGGCAGCGTGGGATAGATCGATCCATCCTCCACGGTTCGCTGCAGGAGGAGCAGCCCGAGCACGACGGGGAGCGCGGTGCGCGCGGGCACGCGCAGCGCGAGCATCAATGTGAGGATCGCCAGCGGAACGAGCTCGGCGACGACGGCGAGCGAGAAGATGTCGGGATCGACGCCCATCGCGATCTGCCGGTCGCGTAGCAGGATGGCGCCGATGCCGAGGGCGACTCCGAGGACGCCGGTGACGATCGCGGCCTTGCGCGATTTCTCCGCGTTCCAGGAATCCATCGCCAGTGCCGTGAGCATCGCCATCGCGAAGCAGGCAGCGAATCCCAGACGTTCGTTGATCGTGATGTTGAAGAGCGGAAGCGCGTGCAGGAGGTGCGCGACCGGGAACGCGTTGAGGCCCGCCCATGCGCAGAAGAGTGCGAGCGCGAAGAAGAACCAGGTATCGCGTTTGCGCCGCGCGAGGACCAAGGCGGCCAGCGCGAGCGCGAGCACGATGCTGCCGACGCGCATCGACGTCGAATCCCATTCATCGGTCGAGTTTTCCCGCCACGGTTGCCCGCCGTAGAAGGGGAAGAGCGAACAGAAGGCGCGCTGCACGATCTTCTCCGGTGCGATCGTGAACTTGGCGTTCGCGTACATCGTGTGGCGCACTTCGTACTCGACCGTCTCCGGCGCCGCGGCGAGAAACGGCAGGAGCGAGATTGCGGTGAGCATCAGCGCGACGGCGCCGGAGATCACGGCGAGTCCGACGGCGCGCAGCAGCGCGCGGCGATCGCGGCGGATCTGCGCGAGCTCGTACGCGCCGTAGACGATTCCGAGCGCGACGACGTGCAGCATCGTTTCGGGATGGCCGGCGAAGATGAGCAGCACGAAGCCGCTGGTGAGCACGATCGCGGCGCGGAGATCGGTCTCGCGCACGACCATGCGCACGCCGAGAAAGATGAGCGGCAGGAAGGTCCAGGCGCGTCCGATCGGCCAGCCGACGAAGAAGGCCAGGAAGGCGTTGAACATGTAGGCCGCCGCGCCGATGAGCGACGCGGTCTCGCCGAGGCCGAGGGAACGGGCGAAGGAGAAGAGAAAGAGCCCGGCGAAGAAGAACGTCATCGCCGCGCCGAATGTCAGCGCCTGCGGATGCGGGATCAGAAAACCGAGGAGCTGGATCGGATCGTACGGCGCGGCCTGCATGTTCGCGGCGAGGATGCTGCCGGCGAGCATGTGCCGGTTCCAGAGCGGCCAGGTCCCTTTCGCGAGCGACTCGCGCACGGCGCTCTGCCACGGCATCATCTGCATGTAGAGATCGGAGAGATAGCCGTTGTAGGACTTGTCGATGCCGGCCTCGGTTTTGTAGTCCTTGAGTGGCTCGGACATGAACGGCAGATCGATCGGTGCGTAGACGCGGCCGGTGAGCAGCGCGCGACCGGTGAAGCAGAACGGGAGCAGGAACAGCACGATCGCCGCGGCATTGCTCATCGGCCGGACGAAGCGCCGCCACAGCGCGATCAGCGAGGCGGCGGTGACGAGATAGAGGAGGATCGCAACCACGAACGCCGCGCTCTATAGCACACCGCCGCGACCGCGAGAAACCCGAGCGTGAACAGCGAGATGTTGCGTCCGCGCGTGAACGATTCGGGGAGATAGGCGAGAGCGACGCGATGGTTTCCGCGCGGCACGTACACGCCGAGGAACGCGTGATTGGCGAAATGAGGCTGCACGCGGCGGCCGTCGACGTAGGCGCGCCAGCCGTTCCAGGCCGTGGCCGAAAGGACGACCCAGCCGTCGTTCTCCATCCGCGCGTCGAGCTCGTAGGCCAGTCCGCTCCGTCGCAGCGTCAATTGACCGGGCCCGTTCGCCGCCTCGTGCGACTCGTATTCCGCTGCCTCGATCCAGGCGACGTCGGCGAAGTCGGTCGCGTGCTGCATCGCCTCGATCGTGGCCTTGCCGTCCTTCTCGTAGCGCACGCGAGGCGGGACGAATGCGCGCGGAAGAGCGTTCGTATTTTCGAGCAGGCGCGTTCCGCGATCTTCGGCGCGAATGACCCAGCCCGGCGGCGGATCGGTGTTGGCGATCGCGTAGCGCACGTTGACGAACGAGAGGAACGGACGCGAGAGATCGTCGATGCGGTTGAACCAGGCGGTCTGGTACTTCGACCAGAGCGGATAGGTTTCCGTGAGGCGCTTGTTGGTCATCGCCTGATAGCCGCGCGCGTCTTCGAGCTCGTAGAGCGCGCTGTTGTTGGGCGTGAACGCGAACCAGAGCCCGGCCATGCGCGCGTCGTTCGGAATCGCGGCGAGGATCGGCACGCGCGGATAGAACGCTTCACGCGGAAGGGCGGGATAGATCCGTCCGTCGTCGAGCGTGCGTTGCACGAGCACGAGCGCGAGGATCGCCAGCGCGAAATGGCGGCCGTGTCGGGCCTTGGCCAGCGTATCGACGCCGAGTGCGGCGAGCATCGACATCGCGAACGCCGCCGCGAAGGCGAGCCGTTCGTTGATCGCGATCTTGAAGAGTGGCAAAGCGTGCAGCGCATGCGCGACTGGCCACGCGCCGAAGGTCGCGCCGAGGGCGATGAGCGCGAGGATCGTGAAGATCCAGGTCTCGCCTTTGCGCGCGTTGAGCGCGATGCCGATCAGTGCGAGCAGAAGAATCGCCGGCCCGACCCGCGCGGAGAGGACGTCGTTCCCCTCGCGATTGCCGGGGATGAACGTTCGCGCGATCCGCTCGGCGCGCACCTGCGGCTTCGCGAGGATGTCGTAGCTGGTGTTCGCGTAGAGCTGATCGCGGATCTCATGCTCGAGCGTTTGCGGGACGGCTTCGAGGAATGGGAGGAGGTAGATCGCGGTGAGGAGGAGCGCGATGACGCCGGCGAGGAGGGCGAGGGAGATGCGTTTCAGCAAGCTGTCATCCCGAGCGTCGAGCGAGGGACCTGGGGGCTGTGTGGCACGAGGCTCGAGTTGCGCGCCACCGCCCGCCCAGGTCCCTCGCTCGACGCTCGGGATGACAGTTCTGCCACTCTTGCTTCGAGATCGCACGAGCTCGAACAGGCCATACACCGCCCCCACCGCCACGACATGCAGCACCGACTCCGGATGGCCGGCGAAGATCGTGAGCACGAGCGCGATCGTGAGCACGACCGGCGAGCGGCCGCGAGCGACGAAGCGGGCGCCGAGGAGGACGAAGGGGAGGTAGGCCCAGGAACGGCCGAGCGGCCAGCCGACGAAGAAGGCCATCATCCCGCAGAACGCGAAGCCCGCCGCGGCGACGAGTGCGGCGATCTCGCCGCGGCCGAGCTCACGCGCGAAGGCCCAGGTGAAGAACGCGGCGAGGAAGAAGGTCATCGTCGCGCCGAAGGTGAAGGCGTCAGGGAGCGGCAGGATGAGTCCGAGAAGCTGGAGCGGATCGTAGACCGCGGGCTGTGCGGCGGCGGCGAGGATGTCGCCGCAGAGGATGAACGGATTCCAGAGCGGCCACTCTCCGTGCGCGAGCGAGTAGCGTACCGCCTTCTGCCACGGAAGGATCTGGCAGTGGAGATCGGAGAGCGCGATGTTGTGCGGCGTGGCCACGCCGAAGTCCTTCGCGTAATCGCGCAAGGGCTCGGCCATGAACGAGAGGTCCGCCGGCGCATACGTGCGTCCGGTGAGCATCGCCCTGCCGGCGAAGAGAAGCGGAAGCGCGATGAGCGCGATGCTCATGGCGACGCTCACGCGCTGCACGAAGCGGTTCCAGGCCGCGAGAATCACGAGCGTCGTGAAGAGGTAGAGAGTGAGACACATGAGAAGCAGTTAACTGGTTGCTGGTTGCTGGTTGTCTGGGGGTAAGTGGCTTAGACGAAGCGCTTCGTGATTGATGCAAAGGTTGCTTCTGGTTCGTCGCGAAAGTTGATCATCCTTCGCGAGGCACCACAGACAACCAGCAACAGGCAACCAGTTAACTAGGATTCAGCAACCAGCAACCAGTTAACGAAGATCCATTTACACTAACGCATGCCCTTCGATCGCCGCGATTTTCTCCGGCTCTCGGCCATCGCATCGCTCGCTCCTTCCGCGCTCCTCGGCGCGGAACGGAGGCTGCTGCAGATGAACGGCTATCCGCTCAACGCCGAGACGCCGCTCGAGCTGCTCACCGATTACCTGACGCCGTCCGATCTCTTCTTCGTGCGCAGCCATTGGATTCCGCGCTTTCCCGATCCGAAGACGTGGCGCTTGAAGATCGAGGGCGAGGTCGCGCGTCCAATGACGCTCTCGATCGCGGATCTGAAGAAGTTTCCGCGCACGGAAGCGACGTGCGTGTTGCAGTGCGCGGGCAACGGGCGCGCGTTGCACGATCCGGCGCTGCCCGGCGTGCAGTGGCGCTACGGCGCGGTCGGCAATGCGCGCTGGGGCGGCGCGCGGTTGCGCGACGTGCTCGACGCGCGCGGGCGTGAAGGCGTCGGCGAAACATCTCCATCTGATGGGCAACGACGATCCGCCGGGCAAGGTGCCGCCGTTTCATCGCAGCATCGAGATGGAGAAGGCGCTCGACGATTGCATCCTCGCCTACGAAATGAACGGCGCGCCGCTGACGCCCGAGCATGGCGCGCCGCTGCGTATGGTCGTGCCGGGATGGGCGGGCGATCACTGGATGAAATGGCTCGTGCGTCTTGCGCCGAGCGTGGAACCGATGACCGGGTTCTACATGGACACCGCGTATCGCTGGCCGCTGAAACCCGGCGCGCCGGGGGTGGTGTTCAAGCCCGAGGAGATGAGGCCGCTCACCGAGCTCGCCGTGAAATCGAATATCACCACGTTTCCGTCGCGGGCGCGGATCGGCGGAGCGTACGACGTGCGCGGGTTCGCATTCTCCGGAGCGCCGGATATCACCAAGGTCGAAGTGAGCGAAGACGATGGCGCGACGTGGCGCGCGGCGACGCTCGACGCGCGTCATGCGAGTCATGCCTGGAGGCTCTGGCACTTCCGCTGGACGCCGAAACGCGCCGGCCGCGCGCGTCTCGTCGCGCGTGCGACGGACAGCCGCGGCTCCGTGCAGCCGCGTGCGGCGGTGTGGAATCAGAGCGGCTATCTCTACAACGGGTGGCATGCGGTCGAAGTGGAGGTGAAGTCGTGATGCTCGCGTTCGTCCTAATGCTGATGCTCCCGGTGGCAGGGACGCAGTTCCACGAGCTGCCGGCCGGCGCGGGTCGCGCCGAGGTCGAGGCCGCCTGCTACGCCTGCCACTCGTCGGATCTGCTCGCGCAGCAACACCTCAACGAGAAGCAATGGACCGCCGCCGTCGAGAAGATGATGCGCTGGGGCGCGCCGCTCGAAGAGTCGAAGAAGAGCGTGGTCATCGCGTACCTCTTGAAGAACTTCGGGCCGGACCACAAGTTCACGCCGCTCGCGGTCGCTCCGCTGAGGAAGTAGGGCTGGCTAGGTGTAGCGACGGCCGCCTCGGCCGTCGGGCACTCGCGGAAACCTCGATTCCAACCAAGTCCTCGCGAGACCACGACGGCCGAGGCGGCCGTCGCTGCACAGAAGCAAGCGACACCACACAATCCACACCGCGTAGAGCGGGAACACCTTCGGTCCCACCGGAGTTAGATTAGGTCCTTACCCATGGACTCGATCATCATTCGCGGCGCACGCGAGCACAACCTCAAGAACATCGACGTCGTCGTTCCCCGCAACAAATTCGTGGTCATCACCGGCGTCTCCGGCTCGGGGAAATCGTCGCTGGCCTTCGACACCATCTTCGCCGAGGGACAGCGGCGTTACGTCGAGTCGCTGTCGGCCTACGCGCGGCAGTTTCTCGAGCAGATGGAGAAGCCGGACGTCGATTCGATCGAGGGACTTTCTCCGGCGATCTCCATCGAGCAGCGCACGACCTCGCGCAACCCGCGCTCGACCGTCGGCACGGTCACCGAGATCTACGACTACCTCCGCCTCCTCTACGCATCGATCGGCGTGCCGCACTGCACGAACTGCGGCAAGGAGATCCGGCCGCAGACGATCCAGCAGATGGTCGACCGCCTGCTCGACGCTTGCCGACCGGCACGAAGTTCACGATCCTGGCGCCGTACATCCGCGGCAAGAAGGGCGAGTACCGCAAGCAGATGCTGCAGATGGTGAAGGAAGGCTTCACGCACGCGCATCGTCGACGGCGAGGAGGTCGAGCTGGCCGAATCCGCCGACGCTCGACAAGCAGAAGAAGCACACGATCGACATCCGCATCGACCGCATCGTGGTGAAGGAAGGGATCGCCCAGCGTCTCGCCGATTCGCTGGAGACCGCGACGCGCGTGACCAAGGGGCTCGTCAAGATCCTCTACCAGGCCGACAAGCGCGAAGAGCTGATGTCGCAGTCCTACGCCTGTCCCGATTGCGGCGTTTCCATCGGCGAGATCACGCCGCGGCTCTTCTCCTTCAACTCTCCTTACGGCGCCTGCCCCGCTGCTCCGGCCTCGGCGTACTGCTCGAAGTCGACGAGCGGAAGATCGTTCCCGATCCGTCGAAGTCGCTCGAGGAAGGTGCGATCGCGCTCTGGAAAGAAGGAGCGGAGAACTGGCGCTTCAAGCAGATTCACACGCTGGCGAAGCACTACAAGTTCAAGCTCGACGCGCCGTGGGCGAAGCTCCCGGAGAAGGCGCGCGACGGAATCCTTCACGGCTCGGACGAGAAGATCAAGTTCGAGTTCAACGGGTCGGACAGCTCGTATCACGTACAACGGCACGTACGAGGGCATCGTCCCGATGCTCAAGCGCCGCTATCTACGAGTCCGACTCCGACGACATCCGCGAAGAGATCGAGCGCTTCATGACGCCGACGAAGTGTCCGGAGTGCAAGGGCCGCCGCCTCAAGCCGGAAGCGCTGAGCGTGACGGTGACCGGTAAGCCGATCGACGAGATCGTGACGCTGCAGCTTCGCGATGCCGCGGAGCTCTTCCAGACCGATCAACCTGACGACGCGCGAAGAAGCGATCGCCGGCAAGATCCTGAAGGAAGTGCGCGACCGTCTCGGGTTTCTCAACGCCGTCGGCGTCGGCTATCTCACGCTCGACCGCAACGCGGCGTCGCTCTCCGGCGGCGAAGCGCAGCGCATCCGCCTGGCGACGCAGATCGGGTCGAAGCTGATGGGCGTGCTCTACGTGCTCGATGAGCCGTCGATCGGTCTGCACCAGCGCGACAACCGCAAGCTCATCGATTCGCTCCTCGAGCTGCGCGACCTCGGCAATACGGTGATCGTCGTCGAGCACGACGAGGAGACGATCGAGACTGCCGACCACATCATCGACCTCGGGCCGCGCGCCGGCGTTCACGGCGGCGAGCTCGTGGCCGAAGGGACGCTCGCGCAGATCAAGACGTTCCCGAAATCGCTGACGGCGAAGTATCTCCGCGGCGAGGCGACGATCGCCGTGCCCGAGGTGCGACGACCACTCGGCGAAAACAAGCTGGTGATTCGCGGCGCACGGCAGAACAACCTCAAGAATCTCGACGTCGACGATTCCGCTCGGCGTTTTCATCGCCGTCACCGGCGTGAGCGGCTCCGGCAAGTCGACGCTGGTCAACGACATCCTCTACAAGGCGCTCTCGCGGCATTTCTACGATGCCGTCGATACGCCGGGCGAGCACGATCGCATCGACGGGCTGGAGCTGATCGACAAGGTGATCGACATCGATCAGTCGCCGATCGGCCGCACGCCGCGCTCGAATCCGGCGACGTACACGCAGCTCTTCGGCGAGATCCGCAATCTGATGGCGGCGACGCCGGAAGCGCGCATGCGCGGCTACGGGCCGGGGCGCTTTTCGTTCAACGTGAAGGGCGGCCGCTGCGAGGCGTGCAAGGGCGACGGGCAGATCAAGATCGAGATGCACTTCATGCCCGACATCTACGTGAAGTGCGATGTCTGCCAGCGGCAAGCGCTACAACCGCGAGACGCTGGAGGTGAAGTACAAGGGCTACTCGATCGCCGAGATCCTGGACATGACGGTCGAGCAGTCGCTCGACGTCTTCCGTCACCGTGCCGCGCATCTTCAACATCCTGCACACGCTCGACGAGGTGGGCCTCGGCTACATCAAGCTCGGTCAATCGTCGACGACGCTTTCCGGCGGCGAGGCGCAGCGCGTGAAGCTGGCCAAGGAGCTGGCGAAGCGCGCGACGGGCAAGACGCTCTACATCCTCGACGAGCCGACGACCGGTCTGCACTTCGACGACGTCGCGAAGCTGCTGCACCTCATGCACGGCCTCGTCGATCGCGGCAACACGGTGGTGGTGATCGAGCACAATCTCGACGTCATCAAGACCGCCGACCACGTCATCGACCTCGGCCCCGAGGGGGGCGACGGCGGCGGGAAAATCGTCGCAATGGGAACGCCGGAGCAGATCGCGAAATCGAAGATCAGTCCGACCGCGCCGTACCTCACGAAAATGTTGTCGGGACGGTCGCAGGCCGGTCGCGCAGCGGGCAGCCTGCCGGCGGCGGTGCGGGCGTCGCGAAAATAAAGGCCGGCCAGCGGCAATGTCGACTCTGTTTCTTCTTTCGCCGGCGAATCTCGGCGGGCTGCGCGCGAAGCAGCTGATGTCGGTGCGAGCGACGTTCGCGGCGGCGATGCGCTATCGCAGCGACGAAGGCGTACCGATTGCCGACGCGTTCGCGTTCATGAGCGCGCTCTACTTCCGCGGAAAGATCGCGTACGCGCGCCGATTCGCCGTTCCGTCGCCCACCGTCGGCGGCGACGGAATCTTCGTGATCACTTCGGGCTACGGCCTCGTGCCGCCCGACTGGTGCATCACGCCGGAGCGGATGAAGAAGATGCAGAAGACGGACATCGACGTCTCCGCGCGCAACTACGTCCGTCCCCTCCGCGATCACGCGGAGCTCATCTCCCGCGCTCTCGGCGACGACGATCAAGTCGTGCTGCTGGGGAGCGTCGCCACCGGCAAGTACGTCGACGTCCTCCTCCCGATCTTCCGCGAGCGCCTCCGCTTCCCCTCCGCCTTCGCCGGCCTCGGCGACATGGCCCGCGGCGGCCTCATGCTCCGCGCCGCCCGCGAAGGAAAAGAGCTCGCCTACGTGACGCTCGATGCGAGTCGAAAACGCGCGCCGGGTGCGACGGGCAAGATGCCTGCGCTCTAGGCGCCGGGACCAAAGATTTCACGCGGAGACGCGGAGAGGCGGAGAAAGACGTGTTGCCACCCTCTCCGTGTCTCCGCGTCTCCGCGTGAAACCGAACCTTCGCCGCTCGTCCTCTACACTTACCGCGTGGCTGCGAAACGCGTCGTTCTCCCAACCGACTCGAATGAAGTGCTCCTGAAATTCGGGACGCAGGAGGTTCGGCTGACGAACCTGCGCAAGCCGTTCTGGAAGAAGCTCGGGATCACGAAGCGCGATCTGCTGCAGTACTACGCCGACGTTTCGCCGTGGCTGCTGCCGCATGTCGCCGATCGGGCGATGGTGATGAAGCGCTACCCGAACGGCGCGGAAGGCGAGTTCTTCTTCATGAAGCGCGCGCCGGAGCCGCGGCCGGAGTGGATCGAGATCTGCGCGATCGAGCATGGCTCGGCCGGCGTCGTGAATTTTCCGATCGTGCAGGATCTGCCGTCGCTGCTCTGGCTGATCAACCTCGGCTGCATCGATCTCAACCCGTGGTACGCGCGCTGCGACGACACCGATCGTCCCGACTACCTGCACTTCGATCTCGATCCCGGACCCGGCGCCGACTTCGCGCGCATCCGCGAGGTTGCGCTTCGCGTGCGCGACATTCTCGGCGACGCTGAAGATGCCCGTCGTATCCGAAGACCACCGGCTCGCGCGGCATTCACGTCTACATCCCGATCGTGCGCGGGCCGCTGCAGAAAGAGGTCTGGACGTTTGCGAAGGCGATCGCCATCGAGCTCGAGCGCCGCCATCCCAAAGTCATCACCGCCGAGTATCGCAAGGCCAAGCGTCCGCACGGACGCGTGCTCGTCGACTACAACCAGAACGCCTGGGGGCGGACGCTGGCGTCGATCTACTCCGTCCGCCCGACGCCGTTCGCGGGCGTGTCGACGCCGCGTGACGTGGGAGGAGGTCGAGGAAGGCGTGAGCATCGAGGACTTCCGCATCGACAACGCAGTCGCACGCTTGAAGGAGGTGGGGGATCTCTGGAAGCCGGTCGTCGGGAAGAAGCGGGTGGATTTGATGAAGACGCTGGGAGCGTTGTAATCGTCTGTCGTCCCTCGCTCGACGCTCGGGATGACAGGGGGGTATTGGATCTGTTGAATGCTGCGTGATCCGCACCTTCGCGTTGTTCTCCTCGCTCTTCCTCTTCGCCAGCTTCGCCGGCGCGCAGACCGTTCGCATCACGGATAAGCCCACGGGACTCGTTTCGGGAACGCTCTACGTTCCGGTCGTGGCGACGGAGCCGGTGACGCGGCTGGAGCTGACGATCAACGGCGTTCCGTTCAGCAAGACCGAAGGACGCGCGATGAATGTGCAGGTGAACGTCGGGTATTACATCCGGCGTCTGCGGATGCGCGCGGTTGGTTATGACGCCGCGGGGAACATCGTTGGCGATGACGAGATGGTGGTGAACGATCCACGTCCGCCGTTCCGCGTCCGTCTGCAGGGGCCTACGCAGTGGCCGGAGAGCGGCACGGTCGAGTTGCACGCGAATGTGTTGCGTCCCGCCGAAGTCGTGATCGGCGGCGTGGACTTCTACGTTGGCGAGGAGAAGGTCGGAACGGCGACGACCGCGCCTTATGCGGTAACTGTCGATGCGGAGAAGTTTCCGGGCGCGATCTACGCGCGCGTCGCTGTACGCGGCGGTGAGCTGGAAGCGAATGACGTGCTGTTCTTCGGCGATCGTGCGCATGCCGAGAGCGATGTCACCGTGCAGCAGATTCCGGTATCCGTTGCCGAGGGAAACGCGCCGTTGCGCGCGCAGGACGTGGTGCTCACCGATAACGGAGAAATACGGCCGATCGAATGGCTCGTTGGCGCGGCCGATCAGCCGCTGCACGTGATTCTGCTCATCGACTACTCCGAGAGCATGCTCGACGAGCTGCCGGTCGTGAAGGCCGCGGCGAAGCAGTTCGCGCGTTCGCTGCTCCGGCCGCAGGACCGCCTCGCCGTGGTCGGATTCAATCAGCGGACGTTCTGGCTGACCGGCTACACGAACGACTGGAACGCGGTGGCGCAGGCGGTGGATCGCGTGCAGCCGATCGGCGAGACGCATCTGTACGACAGCCTGGTGGAGATGCTGTACGAGTTGCAGAAGACGCCGGGGCGTCACGCGCTGGTCGTGCTGACCGACGGCGTCGATCAAGGGAGCCGTTTCAAGCTCGATCACCTCGTGCACTACGCGCGCTACGCCGGAGTGCCGGTCTATCCGATCGTGAAGAATCGATCGCTGTCTCGCTGGATGAAGCTCGGCGTGGGACGGCTGCAGGCGCGGCGTCTCGACCGCATCGCCGAGGACACCGGCGCCACGTACTTCATCATCCAGAGCGAGCGCGAGCTTGGCGCGGTCTACGCGCGCATCGCGGCGGAGCTCCGACAGCAGTACCAGATCGTCTTTCACTCCGAGGCCGACATCGCCGACCAGTGGCGCGCGCTGAAGGTCGAATCGAAGGCGGGACATGTGCTGCGCGCGCCGCGCGGGTATTTCCCATAGGGGCGTTCTCAAGTTGTCGGTTGTCAGTTGTCTGCGAGGAGCAGCGTGTTCGCGGACACTTCATGAACGCCGGAGGCGTTGCCGGACATTAGACAGTATGGAGTGACCCGCTCAGCCCAGACAACCGACAACTGACCACCGACAACCATTTTCCGGCACGGGGCGTGAACTCTTGCCGAGCCGAAGTGGATCGCGCATCACCGTTGTTTCCCGCGCCGCAGGAGCGCCATCGCATTCACCGCGGTTTGGTGACCGAGCGGCAGGAGCACATTTTCCTGTGGGTCTCGGTCGTTGTGGTGTTGCTGTACGCGACGGCGTGGGTCGGGGCGATCGCGCAACTCCGCGAGGAGCAGGATGCGCCGACGACGTTCGGCGATCCGAAGGTTGTCGTGAAGAGAGCACCGGCGCCGCCGGCGATCGGCATCGCCGGGAGCCTGATCGGTCCGCAGGCGCCGCAGACGCCGTACCTGTCCGACGCCATGCTCTCCTTCATCCATCCTCTGCGTGGAGAGAGCGGCGAAGTGCGCTATGCGCCCGTGCTTCCGGGCGAGCCGATCGTCGAGGATGCGCCGGGCTCCGCGCAGGCGGTCATCGAAGGAGAAGCGCGGCCCGACTTCACCGCGCCGGAGAAGACCGGGATCTATGATCTCGCGATCGGGTTGAACCGTGCGGTGCGGGCGATCGAAGACATCAGCATCGTGACGCTCGTGCCTCGTACGGAGAAGCGCGGCGGACGTATCGGTTCGTATCAGCTCGGGAGTTGGCCGTTTGAGTCGGGCGGCACACCTCGCTCGGCGAGCTACGAGCCGCCCGATGGGTTCATCGAAGTCACGCCGCAGAATCAGGACTTCGACGTTTCCGAGCATTTCAAGCTGCGCGACTTCCTGACGAAGGATCAGAAAAACGTCTGGCCGAAGTATCTGCTCCTGCAGCCGCGACTCATCGACAAGTTGGAGCTGACGATTCAGGAGCTGGAGCGCCAGGGTGTGCGCGTCGACCACGTGTTCGTGATGAGCGGCTTTCGTACGCCGCAATACAACCACAGCGGCGGCAACACCGCCGGCCGCGCGAATCTGAGCCGGCACATGTACGGCGACGCCGCGGATGTCTACGTCGATAACAACCGCGACGGGCAGCCGGACGACATCACCGGCGATGGTCGCGTGGACACGAATGATGCAGAGCGATTCGCCCAGGCGGCGGAACTCGTGGAACGGCAGCATCGATCGGTCATCGGAGGGATTGGCGTGTATCCCGCGTGTTGCGGGCACGGTCCTTTCACTCACGTCGACGTGCGCGGCTTTCGCGCGCGCTGGCGCGGAACGGGCAGCGGCTGAACGAAGTGGGAAGTTGACGTAAGCAGTAGCAGTTGGCAAGGAGGTCGTTGTGACGACAGAGTTTCATTGTCCCGAATGCAAGAGCGTGAGGACGGATCCATCGGCGACGTGCCCGACGTGTGGCGCGCCGCCGGTGCGCGACGATAACCATCGGGCGACGGACGAGGAAGTACGCTCGGCCGATCTCGAGCCGTATGTGACGCTGCTCTACATCGCGCGGCTCTTCAAGGTGCTGGCGGTGATGATGGTGGTGATGCTGATTGGTGAGATCTACTTCACCGTCACAGCCGAAGGTCCGTTCACGCTGGCCGATCTGATCGGACGCGCGACGCAACTTCTCGTGCTCGCAGGGCTGATGTGGGGAGGCGGCGATCTCACGCTGCTGCTGATCGACGCGGGACACGACGTGCGCGTTGCGCGCATCCTCCTCGGCCGCATCAACGCCGAGCTGCACCGGACTCGCGGAATCGAGGACGCGAAAGCAGAGCGGCGCCAGTAGCCGGCCCGGCCGGCAGCGTTGACGGCCACAAGGCTAGACGCACGCGCGGGTGATCCAAGGCGTCGTTCCGGGTTCCGCTCGCTTCCGAGAAAAGAAGAGGAGCGCAGGCATCCCTGCCTGCGCTCCAAGGAGTCCGCGGGACAGACCGCTTGGATCACACGCGCGTGCGTCCGGCCTTTGTAGTCTCCGGCGCGGCCGGCCGTGCTCGCCTACGCCTTCAGCTCGTCTTTACGCTGCTGCATCTGATCGCCGAGAGAGCGCAGTTCATCGCGAGAGAATAGCTTTCGCGCCCGGGGGAACATCTCGGTCTCTTCTTCCTCGGCGTGATGTTCAACGATGTCTTTCAGAACCTTGGCCTTGGCCTTCAGCTCTTCGTTGTCCTGGCCGTCATTGAGCTCGGGGATGACCATGTCGACGACGTGATGTTCTTCGACCGCTTCGTAGTAGAGCTTCTTGTCGTCTTTCTTTCGCGACGCCTCACGAAACGCGGGATAGAAAATCTCTTCCTCGATCGTCGTGTGAACCTTGAGCTCCTGCTCGATCTGTCCACGAAGCTTCTCGCGCCGCGCGCCGGTGGCGTTCTCGAATTGGCCGAGCAATCCGCGCACGGTCTCGTGATCGGTTTTGAGCAGCGTGACCGCGTCCATCGATTTCTTGGGAGCGGCCTTCTTCGCCGCGGCTTTCTTCTTTGTTGCCATGCTGGTTGATCCTCCGAGGGGGTGGAAGATCACGACGCGTGCCTAAACGAGATCGCAGTTGCAGGAGCAAGCGACGCCAGCGGATTCGCTGCTGCCTACTGCAGCGAAGCGTTCTGCCGACTGCCTACTACGCTTGCACGATCGCGCGGCTCAGCACTTCGCGCAGCTCGCGGAAGACGTTTTCCGGCGGGACGCCTGTGTCCTGGCACGAGGCGGCACGTTTGACGAGGGACTCGGCGGTCTTTTCGTCGAAGATGCGTGCGTCGAGGGCGCGGTTGTTCAACTCGCAGAAGGCGACGAGCGAGGCGAGAGCGACGCGACGATTGCCTCCGCGGAAGGGACGGGATTGCAGGAGCGCGAAGACGAGGGCCGCGACTTTGTCGGAGAACGCGGGATAGGCCTCGCGTCCGAGAGTCGTGATCTGCGGGCGCTGGATCGCGCTGACGAGACCGAACTGCGACTCGATCACGCCGGGATGCGCCTGATTGCCGCCGAACTCCGTCGACACGGCCTTGTGCAGCTCGATGACGTCCTGGATCGTCAGGTAGCGAACGCCGTCAGTCGGTGAGCTTACGGAAGGCGTTGGGATACTTCTTGAGAGCGCGCTTGAAGGAGGCGCCGACGCTGGAGTTGGAGAAGCCGGAGCCGTCGTCGCTGGAGACGCGGGCTTTGGCTTTGGCGTCGATGCCGGCCGCGGGGGAGAGATCTTTCGCGGAGCCGCCGCCTTTTTTGGTTGCGGGGACGGCTTTTTCAGCCCCGGCTTTTTTGCCGGCGCTTTTGTCGCCTTTGCCGCCACCTTTGCTTTCTTTGCCGGCGGCTTGGGTGCTGACTTTTTTGGCTGAGGCTTGGCTGCTTTTGCCGGTTTTGGCTTTTGCTTTGTCGCCATGCGTCATTTCTGCCCTCAGGCTCGACATCCTAGCTCTCTTTAAGTCACTGAGTCAATGCGATTTAAGCCATAGTCAGTGCTTGACCCGCCAATTAAGGAAATTGGCGACGGCGGCTAAGTCATTGAGTGGGAGCGGGTTACGCAAATCCCGAGGTGCACCGAGTCTTGTGCAATCAAACCGCTTCTTCGTCGGCATTCTCCGCGGCTGAGCCCGCCACGGAAGTTTCCTCGAACATCGGTTTGGCGTCGACGGCCAGAAAGTCTTTGGCCTTCTGCGTCAGTGCGAAGTTCTCGCGTGAGCCGTCCGCGCCGAGGTAACCCTTCTCGACGAGCCCCGCCGCAGGCGCTTCGCCACCGCCCGCGGGATGCTTGATCGCCTTAATCGTATCGAGCGGCAACGTTTCAGCGTTGAGGCGGCGGAACTCCTGGAGCACGCGGATCTCGGGCGTCGTCAGAGCATTCGGCAGGATGATCGGCATGGCGCGGATTATAGCTGGCGCTCAAACGAGATCGCAGTTTGCAGATCGCAGATCGCGGGCCCCCACCCGTCGCGGGCCGTCGTGGTGGGCGGTGGCCCGCTGCGATCCGCGATCTGCAAACTGCGATCTGGTTCACTGGCACCTGGGGCACCAGAACGTCACGCGCGTGTCGCGGCCCTGGCGCGTCATCTCGATCGCGGTTCCGCATTTGCGGCAGGGTTTGCCGGCGCGGCCGTAGACGTACTTCGACTGGCGCGGGTCGAGGCTGAAGGTCGTCATGCGTCCGCCGGAGGTCTTCGCGACATTCGCCAGCATGAGCTTTCGCGCGATGCGCAGAATGCGGCGGAGCGTTTCCTCGTCGAGCGTGCTCACGTTTGCGAATGGCGAAACGCGCGCGAGGAAGAGGACTTCGCTCTTGTATTCGTTTCCGACGCCTGAGGCGACGCGCTGATTGAGCAGCACGTCGGCGATCGATTCCTCGCCCCGCTCACGCATGCGGCGCAGCGCTTCATTTTCGTCGAAGGTCTCGGCGAGAAAGTCGGGGCCGATGTGGCGCAGATCATCCTGACGTTCGAGCGAGTGCGCGTCATGCAGCTCCGCGATCGGCACGTCAAACGCGACGGCGATCCACTCCTCGGTCTCGATGACGATGCGCATCGAATCCCTGCGCTTCTGCCATCGCTCGCCCGGCTTGTAGATGTGCCACGAGCCGTGCATGCGCATGTGCGTGCGCAGAAAGAGATCGCCGGAGAAGTCGATCACGAGATTCTTCCCCGCCGACGAAACGCGCTCGATCGTGCGTCCGGCGATCGGCGACTCGTCGTCGACACGCGCGAGCTGCGGCAGCACGGTCTCGAAGCGCGTGACGCGCCGGCCGGCCAGTGCCGCATGCAACGTGCGTGCGGCGCGGAAGATGGTGTCGCCTTCGGGCATGGGGGTTCGGGCTCTAAGGCTTATAGGCTCACAGGCGCACTGGATCCTGTGCGCCCATGAGCCCATGAGCCTATGAGCCCACGTTCCTCTGTCTCAACTGCAATCCCATCGCCGTCGCCACGAATCCTTCCTCGGCAAGGAACGGCGCCAGTACGGAACGTGCGGCCGGTTCGTCGTTGACTTCGGCGATGAGCAGCGCGCGACGGCCGCCTTCGTGGACGAGGGCCGCGAGCGTTTTTGCGACTTCTCTTCCGACGGTCGAGCGCATTGGTTCGTCCTCGGGGAGGAAGAGGTAGAACTGCTTTTCGCCGCGCGAGATGTAGCAGGCCATGAGACCGTTGACGAGAATCACTTCCGCGCCGGCGCTGCGCGACAGTGTCCAGGGCGACTCGGGCCAGCGCAGGATCGCGCCGTACGGATTCGCGGGGTCGGTCGCGGCGAGGAGGACGGTCTCCGGTTTCTCCGGCTCGTCGCGCAAGGAGCGCAGCAGGTCGAGCGCGCCTCCGCTGGCGAATTGCGTCGCGCCGAGGCCGGCGACGAAGTAACCGCGGCGAATGCGTCCCGCATCTTCCATCGCTTTGAGGATCGGATAGACAGCGGAGAAGCCGCCGAAGATGTTCTCCAGCGCCGGCGCTTCGCGCGTCACGATGCCGTAGCGCGTGAGCAGTTGCTGCGCGAGCGCGTTCGTGCGCTGCGTGTCGTTTCCCGCCGGCGGCGGAACGAGCGACCAGCGGCCTTGCGTCGACGGCGAGGCGACGCGCCGCGAGCGGAAGCCCGACACGGCCCGCGGCGCTTTCTTGCGCGTGAAGGCGCGCAACGCGTGAAACGTGTCGTTCGTGATCGCGCCCTGCCAGACGAGGTCCCACAGCGAATCGACGAGATCCTTCGGAAAGCCGCCGAGGTCCGCCTGCATCTGATTGAAGAACGACGCGCCGTGCGCGCGGAGATAGTCCGCGATCGGGTGAGCTGGCGATCTCGCCGCGAGCATGAAGCATTGGTAGGTGATCCGTGAGGTACAGCGCGATCCGGCCGTCGCGCTCGCCGAGCGGCTCGACGCCGACCCAGACGATCTCGCCCGCGGCGCTCAGCGTGTCGAGATCGGAGGGACGGTAATCGACCGATGCGCGCGGCGAGGATCTCGCTCTCGAAGATCGACGCGGCCATCGGGAAGCCCTGCAGCGACTCGACGACTTCGAGGAGGCCATCGAGCCCGCGGCGCTTGCGCGTGACGTTCTGCCAGTTCGAGAAGAGTCGCGCGAGGATCGGCGGATCGACCGGTTCCGCTTCTTTGCGCAGCTTCGCCAGCGATCGGCGGCGAATCGTGCGCAGCACGTCGCTCTCGCACCACTCGCGTTGCGTGCCGCCGGGGCGGAACTCGCCTTCGAGGAGGCGTCCGCGCTCCACGAAACGCTCGAGCGTCTGCGTGATGACCGCGACGCCGAGGCCGTAGCGATGCGCGACGTCGTGCGGCGTGAATGGCCCGTGCGTGCGCGCGAAGCGAAGGACGAGATCGCCGATCGGATCGGCAACTGATTGCAGGTAGCGATCGGCCACACCGTGCGGCAGCGGAGTGCCGAGAGCGTCGCGATAACGCGCGGCATCCTCGATGGCGATGAAGCGTTTCTCGCGTTGCGAGCGTAACCTCGAGCACGCGTCGCTCGCGCTTCAACGCGGCGACGGCTGCGTCGGCGGTCGTGTCGCCGAGGAAGCGCGCTTCGATCTCGGCCATCGAGAGATCGCCGAGGCGCAGCAGCAGGTCGTGAAGATCGATCGGCGTTGCGCGCCTTGCGCTTCTCGTCGAGATGCTGCAGCTCGAGCTCGGTCTGCTCCAGCGCCTCGGGATCGAGCAGCTCGCGCAGCTCCGGCTCGCCGAGGAGCTCGCGGAGCTGGGACTGATCGATGGAGAGCGCCTGGGCGCGGCGCTCGGCGAGCGGCGCATCGCCGTCGTAGAGAAAATTCGCGACGTAGCGGAAGAGCAGCGACGCCGCGAACGGCGACGGCTTCGCGGTATCGGCGACGTGCACGCGGATGTCGCGACGGTGAATGCGCTTCGTCAGCTCCGACGAGCGCCGGCACGTCGAAGACGTCGCGCAGCACTTCGCGATACGTCTCGAGGATGATCGGGAACGAGCCGAAGCGCGACGCGACCTGCAGCAGGTCGGAGGCGCGCTTCCGCTGCTGCCAGAGCGGCGTGCGGCCGCGGATGCGCGTGCGCGGCAGCAGCAGCGCGCGCGCCGCGGCCTCGCGGAACTTGGCGGCGAACATCGAGCTCGCGCCGAGCTGGCGGAGGACGAGCTGCCTCGACCTCGTCGGGATCGGGGAGCACCAGCTCGGACGATGGCGGCGCGATCGGTCTCCGGGAAGCGAACGACGAAGCCGTCGTCGCTCCACATCGTCTCGACGTCGATGGCCAGCTCGTTGCGCACCTTCGCCGTCACCGCCATCGCCCACGGCGCGTGAATGCGTCCGCCGAACGGCGTGAGCACGCAGACCCGCCAGTCGCCCAGCTCGTCGCGCACGCGCTCGATGACGATCGTGCGATCGTCGGGCACCGCGCCGGTCGCCTCTTCCTGATCGGCGAGATACTGCAGGAGGTTCTCGGCGGCGCCGCGGTCGAGATCGTGTTTCGCGACGAGGCGCTGGATCGCCGGCGGCGCGCTTCGACGCGCGAATCTCGCGCACGAGTCGCCGATGGCTTCGCCAAAGGGAACCGTCCGCTCCGCGGCGTCGCCTTTCCAGAACGGCATCTTGCCGGGCTCGCCCGGCGCCGGCGAGACGATGACGCGGTCGTGCGTGATCTCCTCGATGCGCCACGTCGATGCGCCGAGGAGGAACGTCTCGCCGGCGCGGATCTCGAAGACCATCTCCTCATCGAGCTCGCCGACGCGCGCCGATTGATTCTTCTCCGTGCCGGCGAGGAACACGCCGTAGAGGCCGCGATCGGGAATCGTGCCGCCGTTGATGATGGCGACGCGCTTCGCGCCTTGCCGCGCGCGTGAGGATGTTCGTCACGCGGTCCCAGGTGACGCGCGGGCGCAGCTCGGCGAATTCGTCGGACGGATAGCGGCCGGAGAGCATGTCCAGCACGCCGTCGAACGACGTGCGCGAGAGTCCGGCGAACGGCGCGGCGGAGCGGACGGCGTCGAAGAGGTCGTCGGCGTTCCAGGCGTCCACGGCGATCATGGCCACGATCTGCTGCGCGAGCACGTCGAGCGGATTGCGCGGATAGCGCGTCGGCTCGATGTGCCCCTCGTGCATCGCCTCGGCGACCGCCGCGCAGGCGACCAGATCGCCGCGGAACTTCGGAAAGATGATGCCGCTCGATTCCGCGCCGACCTGATGGCTGGCGCGGCCGATGCGCTGCATGCCCGCTGGCGACCGACGGCGGCGCTTCGATCTGGATGACGAGATCGATCGCGCCCATGTCGATGCCCAGCTCGAGCGACGACGTGGCGACGAGCGCCGGCAGGCGTCCCGATTTCAGCGCGTCTTCGATCTCGATCCGCTGCGCGCGCGCGATCGAGCCGTGATGCGCCTGCACGAGCGGCTCGCCCGCGAGCTCGTTGATCGCCGCCGGCCAGCCGCTCCGCGAGGCGGCGCGAGTTGACGAAGATCAGCGTCGAGCGGTGCGCGCGAATCAGCTCGAGCAGGCGCGGATGAATGGCCGGCCAGATCGAAGCCGACCGCGCGGCATTCGACGCCGGGCCGCTCGGGAAGCTCGCAGCTCGGCAAGCCTGGCCATGTCCTCGACCGGAACTTCGACGCGGAGGATGAGCTGTTTCTTCTCGCCGGTGTTGACGATGGTGACCGGGCGAGGAGTCGAGTCGTCGAGTCGTCGAGTCGACGAGTTGTCGTCATCGAGCTCCTCGGCGACTGGACGACTGGACGACTCGACGACTGCCATCGAGTCTCGGAGTCGGCGAGTCTTCGAGCGAGTGTCGTCATCAGGCTCCTCGGCGCCTGGGCGACTGGACGACTCGGCGACTGCCATCGAGTCGCGAGCGCCCGACGGCCGAGGGCGGCCGTCGCTACACAGAACCGCCGAGCCGCCGAGGAACCGCGCCACCTCCTCCAGCGGCCGCTGCGTCGCGGACAGACCGATGCGCTGCGGCGGCTGCTCGCAGCGTAGCGCGAGACGCTCGAGCGACAGCGCCAGGTGCGCGCCGCGCTTGGTCGGAACGAGCGCGTGGATCTCGTCGATGATGATCGTCTCGACGCCGCGCAGCACCTCGCGCGCGTTCGAGGTCAGCATCAGGTAGAGCGACTCGGGCGTCGTGATCAGGATGTCGGCCGGGTCGCGGCTGAAGCGCGTGCGTTCGCTTTGCGGCGTGTCGCCGGTGCGGATGGCGATCGCCGGGATCAGAAACTCCTCGCCGCGCGACCGGGCCAGATTGGCGATGCCGGCGAGCGGCGCGCGCAGGTTGCGCTCGACGTCGACGGCCAGCGCTTTCAGCGGCGAGATGTAGACGACGCGGCAGCGTTTCTCCTTTGCAGGACGGGGCGCGGAACATCAAGCGATCGAGCGCCCAGAGAAAGGCCGTGAGGGTCTTTCCGCTGCCGGTCGGCGCGAAGATCAGCGTCCAATCGCCGCGCGCGATCGCCGGCCAACCCTGCTGCTGGGCCTTGGTCGGAGCGTCGAAGGAAGAGGTAAACCAGTCGCCTACCGCCGGATGAAACGGTGCGAGTGCGGGGTCGATTCGAGAGCGAGGACTCATAGTGAGCGGCGTCACTCCGCTGGACAAGCCGTGTGACCACTGCAAGAATAGTGGGCAGTCCCCAATCGCACGAAGGCAGATGTGAAGGACGGGAGATGCGGCTGAAGGTGCTCGGCGCCTATGGGGCGTCAGATGCAGAACATAATCTGACCGGGTACCTGATCGACGACTGGTTCGCGGTGGATGCCGGTACTCTCACTTCGAAGCTGTCGTTCGCGCAGCAGGCCCGTGTGCAGGGCGTCTTCATCAGCCACCCGCACGCGGACCACATTCGCGATCTTCCGCATCTGATCCATAACCGCTTCAGCCAGGCCACCGGTCCGCTGACGATCTTCGCCTCGCGTGAGGTGATGGACCTGCTGCTGCGCGATGTGTTCAACGGAACGATCTGGCCCGACTTCTCCGGCATCGTCTCGCCGCTCACGAACAAGCCGGCGGTTCTCTATCGCCCGCTCACGTACGGCAAGAAGGTGATGTTCAACGACATGGCGCTGACCGCCGTGGCCGTCGATCACCAGGTCCCGGCCTCGGGTGTGATCGTGGAGATGAACGGTCAGGCGATCGTCTTCACCGGCGACACCGGACCGACGCAAGAGATCTGGAAGCGCACGAACAAGACCCAGAACGTCGTCGCCGTCGTGACGGAAGCCTCGTTCCCGAACGACCAGCAATCGCTCGCCGACGAGACCGGCCATCTCTCCCCGAACACGTTCGGCGATGAGCTGAAGAAGATCACCGTCGACGCGCCGGTCTACGCCAGCCACCGCAAGATCCCCTACGAGCGCGACATCGAGTCGCAGATCCGCAATCTGCGCGATCGCCGGGCGCGGGTGCTGCTGGAAAAGAATTACACGCTGTAAGAGGGGCTGGAGGCTAGGGACTGGGGACTAGGCTCTACTAGACTCTAGCCCCCAGTCCCTAGCCCCTCAATTCACTCCCAACTCCCGATACAAGTCCGCCGGCACGAACACCATCCCGTTCTTCACGACCTTCACCACACGGCGAATGTCGCTGATGTTTTGCGTTGGGTCGCCGTCGACGACGATGAAGTCGGCGAGCTTGCCGGGCTCGATCGTGCCGAGGTCTTTGGTGCGGCCGAGGATCTCGGCGGGAGTGAGAGTGGCGATGCGCAGCACGTCCGTCGCGGGGATGCCGGCCTTCACGTAGAGCTCGAGCTCGCGATGTAGTGTGAAGCCGGCGAGGCCGTCGGTGCCGGCGACGATGCGAATGCCGGCGGTGTGCAGCGTGCGCACGAGGTCGAGCATGCGTGCGAACGACTGGCGGTAGCGCTCGTCGTTCTCCGCGGTGACCGGCAGGCCGCCGGTGAGGAAGTAGCGTCGCACCTGCGGCGGGAAGCGATCGGCCATCATCGCGTAGCTCGGCGACATCGTTCCCGTTCGCGCGGTGAACATTCCTTCGAAGATCGTGACCGTTGGATCGATGACCGTGCCGTGCGCGTGCAGTTTCTCGATGAACGCGCGGACCTCGGCGGATTCGAGATCGAGATCGGCGCCGCGCTCGGCGACGGCCGTGAAGCGTTGCGGCGTGCGTGTGTCCTTCACGTCCGGCATGAAGTTGAGGAAGAGCATGTTCGCGTGCTGGATCTCGTCATAGCCCGCGTCGACGGCCTGCTCCGCGCGCATGCCGGCCGGGATGTGCCCGCTGACGCGCAGCCCTTTCTCATGCGCGTACTTCGCCATCATCGGCACGAGCTCCGGCTTCACCGAGCTGTAGATCTTGAGTCCTTCGTAGCCGCGCCCGACGAAGAAATCGATGGCCTTTCGCGCTTCGTCTTCGTTGTCGGCGAGGATGTTCGTCGGTCCCTGGAACGGGCCGCGGCCGTCGACGAGTCCGGCCATGACGATGCGCGGGCCGATCGATTCGCCGGCGTCGATCTTCTGGCGATAGGCGACGAGAAAGTCGCTGTCGTTGCCGAGGTCGCGGATCGAGGTGATTCCGGCGGCGATGTTGAGGAGGCCGTCCATGTCCGAGCTGTGGGTGTGCATGTCCCACAGGCCCGGCAGCACGACCTTGCCGTCGGCGTCGATCAGCTCCGCGGCGTTGCGCTCCTGCGGCACGCCGATCGATGCGATGCGGTTGCCTTCGACGTTGATTGTCGTCGGCGCGGAGAGCGTGCCGGTACGCGGATCGAAGATCCGCGCGTCCACGACGGTGATGCGATTGCCCGCCGGATGATGCGTGTACTTTTTCGCGAGGACAGCGATGCGCTCGCGTGCCCGCGCATCCTGCACATCGATGAGCGCCTTCGCCTCGGACTCGAATCCTTCGCGGATCACCGATGACCACGACGAGACCGATCCAAAGAGATTCAAATCGTCATCGAGCCAAATCTCAAATGGAGAAAATCCAAGTCCGCCAATCTCATACGCGGTGACGTGCGTGCTGCCTGCCCGTCTCTCATCGACCTTGCGAATCGTCGCCGTGCCCGCCGGCAGCAGCGGCAGCGTCCCTCCCGCCTTCAGGAGCGCCCTGGCCAGCACCGCCGTCTCCTCGGGTGCGCCGTACATGCTCGCGTAGAACGCGCCGGCTTTCGCCTCGCTGGTCTCCGCGGAGTTCGTCCATTTCGCGGTGCCGTTCTCGATCGAGAAGCGCTCGGTGATCTGCTGCTTGAGGTAATCGTTTCCGGTCGTCTCCATCGACTCCGGCACGCCGCGCTCGTCGAGTCGCATCACGGTGTGCGTTTTCGGCCCACGCCCGCGGTCGTTGAACTCGAAGTCGGCGGTGATGTCGCGACCGTGCGTCGTCACAACCTGCGATCCCGCTTTGTTCGTGCTCATCAGCACCGTATAGCGAAGCGGCTGCGTCTGCGGCGCGGGCTGATGCGCGCATGCGGCGAGAAGGAGAAACGAGATCGCGGATCGCAGATCGCGGATCGCAGGAGCGAACCCACGACCTTGGTCCTGCCTTCTCCTGCGATCTGCAAACTGCGATCTGCGATCTGATTCGTGCGTCATGCTGCAATTCTAGAGTGCATTCCGGGAGAGACGTTCACGCGGAGACGCGAAGGCGTGAAACCATTAGAATTTCGCCCGCCATGCCGCGCCCCCCGGTCTCCGTCATCATTCACACGCTCAACGAGATCGAGAACATCGAGGATTGCGTGCGCTCGGTGGAATGGGCGGATGAGGTTTATCTCGTCGATTCGTTCTCGACCGACGCGACGGTGGAGCTGGTGCGGCAGAAGTTCCCTCGGGTACGCATCGAGCAGCGCGAGTACCTCGGCGCGGCGTCGCAGAAGAATTACGCGATCGATCTGGCCGCACACGATTGGATCTTCGTGATCGACGCCGACGAGCGCGTGACGCCGGAGTTGCGCGATGAGCTGTTGCGCACGCTCGAGGGGAAGCTCGATCACTGGGCCTACTCCGTCGGCCGCCGCAATTTCATGCTCGGCAAGGAAGTGAAGTACAGCGGTTTGCAGCGCGATCGCGTGACGCGTCTCTTTCATCGCGGTCACGCGCGCTATCCCAACAAGCGCGTGCACGCCGATCTCCTCGTCGACGGGCCGACGTTCGATCTGCGGCACAAGATGCTGCACTTCTACATCCGCACGTTCGATCACATGATCGCCAAGATGACGCGCTACGCGAACTGGGGCGCGGCGCAGATGTACATCGACGGGAAGTCGACCGGGCTGTGGGGAATCTTCAGTCATCCCGCCGGCAAGTTCATCCGCGATTACATCCTCAACCTCGGCTTCCTCGATGGCACGCGCGGCCTGATCTCCGTCGGGATGCACGTCTATTACACGTTCTGGAAGTACGCCAAGCTCTGGGAGCTCCGCCAGCTCCAACGCCTCGGCAAGCCAGTGCCGCTGCCTTCACTCGATGAGGAAGAAGGGCGGTGGGAACTGCCCTGGAAGAAGTGAGTTGTCGGTGATCGGTTGTCGGTTGTCTGTGAGGTCATGGCACAACTGCCCAGACAACCGACAACTGACAACCGACAACAACGCGTCAGTCCGCCGGTTCCACGGTCACGCGCAACCCGTTGATTGCGCGCACGCGAACGCGCGCGCCTTCCGCAATCTCGGTTTTGGCGTTGGCGTTCCAGAGCTCGCCGTGGACGAAGACCTTGCCCTCGGGTCCGACGAGCGTTCGTGCAACGCCGATCTCGCCGATCATCGCGTCCGCGCCCGTTGCGACGCGCAAGCCGCGCGCGCGAAGAACGAGCGTCATGAGGAAGACGGCGATGATGCCGAGGGGAACGCTCACTCCGATCGCGGTGAGCAGACGCACGCGCATCTCCGGAATGGGACCGTCGACGAGCAGCAGCGCGCCGAAGATGAGGCAGATCACGCCGCCGATGCCGAGGACGCCGTGCGAGGTGAACTTCGCTTCGAGGGCGAAGAAGGCGAACGCCGCGAGGATCAGCGCCAATGCCGCGAACCGCGTGGGCAGGATGTTCAGCGCGAAGACGGCGAGCAGAATCGCGATGAGGCCGACGACGCCAGGAAGGATCGCGCCGGGATGGTTGAATTCCGCCCAGAGCGCGAGCATGCCGAGGGACATGAGGATGAAGGCGACGTTCGGATCCATGATCCAGGAGAGCAAGCGCTGCTTGAGCGACATCGCGTAATCGACCACCGGCTTGCCGCGCACATGCAGGACAACCGGCGCGCCATGGAAGCGCTTGATCGTCTTGCCGTCGGCCCAACGCAGGAGCGATGGCACGTCCGAGGCCACGACGTCGATCAACTTCAGCGTCAGCGCTTCGTCTTCCGTGAACGACTTCGCCTCGCGCACGCCGCTCTCGGCGACCTGCACGTTGCGTCCGCGGCGCTGCGCGATCGTCCGGATGAACGCCGCGGCGTCGTTCTGCATTTTCAATTTCAGGACGTCGTCCATCTTGTCGCCGGAGATGAGGATCGGATGCGCCGCACCGGTGTTGGTCCCCGGCGCCATCGCCGCGAGATCCGCGGCTTCGAGGATGAAGAATCCGGCGGAAGCCGCGCGCGAGCCGCTCGGTCCGACCCACACGATCACGGGGACGGGCGACTTCATGATCTTCTCGACCATCCCGCGCATCGAAGTCTCGAGGCCGCCGGGCGTGCGCAGCTCGACGATCACCGCATCCGCCTTCTGTGCCGCCGCGGCATCGAGCGCGCGTCCGAGAAACTCGTCGCTGATGGGATGAATCATGTCGTCGATGACGACGCGAAGAACGGCAGCGTTGGCGCTCACCGTCGCGAGCAGCAGCACGAGTCCGAGGACGATGCGTTTCATGGAGTGACCTCCGGGAGTTTCAACGTGGGATCTGGCAAATGAAAGAGAGTCGAGGAAACAAGATCGGAACCGACAAGCTACCGGATGGTTTCGACGATGCTCACCTTCGTGCAGCCATTGAGAACTCGCGGCTATCCCCTGCAGATGAGGGTTGCCGGCAATGCTGGCCGAGGCGTTCGACTTGATCGAGGAGTGGGGTTATGCCGATCGTCTCACCGGCGAGCTTCGTACTCTGGACTTAGTCGCGTTTCGACAACTTCTCCCGCCGGCTGCCCATGGATCGACTGCAGTGCGCCTGCTCATCGAATGCAAGCTATCTCGCTTGCCGTTTGTGTTCTTCAAGAGCGTCACAAATCAACGTCCACGTGAGTTTCCGAGCATTCAAGGACTTCGTGACAAGACAGTGCTGGTTGACCGCGGGACCGGAGCAATCCGCCCAGCGTTGGCCCGTGCGCAATCTCGGCCTTTCTTCAGAGCCGTTTGTTGCAGCAGGGCCGCCACGTGTGCAACGTTCAGCAAAGTCGTTAGGAAGGGAAGCGCGTTCAGTGCGGAGATGATCCTTAAGGAGCAGCAGCTTTCCGCCTGCCGGTCCGCCGACCTTCAGGCGAGAGCAGCTCCGCGCGAGAGCAATACCTGTCGCCCCACTCTCACGCTCGCGGTCTGCGTTCTGGACGCGCCGATCGTGATTCACGACGTAACGAGCGGCGAAACCAGTTTCGAGTGGTGGGTTCGTGTGGTCCGAAGAGAAGGGTCGTCGAGGCGTCATGACTTGGTCCTGCCAGCCAGTACCTATGCGATCGACTTTGTTCACCTCGACTTCTTCACGACGTTCATTTCGGAGAAGGTCGTTCCGTTCGACAACGTTCGCTGAAAGAGCACGGGAGAAGCCTCGGTCAAGATGCCGGCGGACCGGCAGGCAGGATGCCTGCGACTCCATAAACGGCGTCCACTAATTGCGGGCAGGTACTCCGGCTGCGGCTCGTAGTTGAAGAACTTGGTGATGTCGTTGCGGAACACGAGCTTGAAGTCGCCGATCGGGCCGTTGCGCTGCTTGGCGATGATGATCTCGGCGATGCCTTTCTCTTCCGTGTCCTTGTTGTAGACCTCGTCGCGGTAGATGAAGCAGACGACGTCGGCGTCCTGCTCGATCGCGCCCGACTCGCGGAGGTCGGAGAGCTGCGGGCGGTGATCGCCGGTGCGTTGCTCCGGACGGCGCGAGAGCTGCGAGAGCGAGATCACCGGGACGTTGAGCTCTTTCGCGATCGCCTTGAGGCCGCGCGAGATCTGCGAGATCTCCTGCTGGCGCGACTCGATCTTTCCCTTCACCGCCATGAGCTGCAGGTAATCGACCATGATCATGTCGAGCCCCGCTTCCATCTTAAGGCGCCGCGCCTTTGCGCGCATCTCCAGCGGATCGATGCCCGGCGTGTCGTCGATGTAGATCTTCCCCTTCGCCAGCCGCGCCGACGCTTCCGCCAGCTCGCGCCAGTTCCGCTCGGAGAGCATGCCGGAGCGGATCAGGTGATTCGAGACGCCCGACTCCGAGGAGAGGATGCGCAGACCGATCTGCTCCTTCGACATTTCGAGCGAGAACACGCCGACGGAGTGCAGCCGCGGCGAGCCGGATCGCGGAAGCCCGTCCTTGCCGGGGATGGCGATCGACTCGGCGATGTTCATCATGAAACTCGTCTTGCCCATTGAGGGCCTTGCGGCGAGGATGATCAGGTCCTGCGTCTGGAAGCCGGACGTGAATTCGTTGAAGCGGTCGTAGCCGGTGGGGATGCCGGTGAGGAGCTTGCCCGCGCTGTGAATCTGTTCGATCGCCGTCATGTTCTGCGCGGGTGATGCGGTCGAGAGCGACGAAGCCTTTGTCGGTCGTGCCTTCGGCGATTTCGTAGAGTGATTTTTCGGCGATGTTGAGGACGTCGCCGGGCTCGCTCGGGGCGTCGAGGGCGGCGCGCATGACGCTGTTGCCCATCACGATGAGGCGGCGCAGCATCGACTTTTCTTTGACGATCTTCGCGTAGCGCTCGACGTTGGCGACGTCGGGGACGACGTCGAGCAGGGCGGAGATGTAGGCGACGCCGCCAGCCTGGTCGAGCTGGGCGTGCTTGGCCAGCTCTTCCTTCAGCGTGAGCGTCTCGATCTCCTGGCTGTTCTCGGCCATGCGCCGCATCGTGCGCGAAGATCGTGCGGTGCGCATCTTTGAAGAAATCGTCGGTATCGATCGTGCCGATGATGCGATAGAAGGCGTGGTTGTTGATGAGGATCGCGCCGAGCACGGCGCGTTCCGCATCCGGCGACTGCGGCATCTGCCGGTCGAGTGCTACGTCGAGTTGAGCAACCGTCATGGAACGATGACCGGCATTCTAAGAACGAAAATCTTGGCGCTCTGCGCGTCCGCAGGACTTCCACAACCCGTAGCGCCAGACGCGCCGTGTTTATCGCTGCGCAGGTCAGTTTTCCACAGCTGTGGATTACGCGAAAAACGCTTGACAGCCTTTCGAGAGCAGGCGGTGGAATGAATCTACGATCGGTAGATCGGAATGCTGCTGCGACGCGCTGCTGTTGCCACCGACGCCGCGCGGAATCGGAACCTTCCGGCCTCGCGCGCGTCACACTCTGCGGCTTCACTGCGGGCTTTATCGGGAGGATCGATGAATCGGACGTTCCTTGGCGTCGCGCTGCTCGCGGCGGCGCCTTTGTTTTCGACGGCACTGGCACAACCGGCGCCGGCCGCGCCCGCTCCGGCAGCGGTTGATGTGGATGCGGATTTGGTCGTGGCTCGCGTCAATGGCGAGACGATCACGCGCGGGAAGCTGGATCAGCTCTGGACTCGCATCGGCGAGCGCGGCCGCAATCAATACGAGAAGTCGGGCGGCGGCAAGGCCGGCTTCCTCGACAACTACATCCGCAAGCGCCTCCTGATTCAGAAGGCGGTCGCCAGCGGCTTCGACAAGAAGGTGAACCTGCAGGGGGATCTCGATCCGGCGAAGGAATCGGCGCTGTTCGATCTCTACGTGCGCGACGTGATCTCGGCCCAGGTGGTGTCGGAAGCGGATCTGCACAAGTACTACGACGAGCATCCGACGCAGTTCTCGTACGGAGAACGGCGTTATCTCCGCTATCTCCTCATCAGCACGAAGAAGCACAGCGTCGGTGAAGCGCGCGAGATCCTCTCGCCGATCATCGCTGAGCTGCTGTCCGAGCTGGCGAAGGCGAAGGGCGCGAATCGTCCGCCGGAGGAGTTCGGCAAAGTGTTCAGCGATTACGCGCGCAAGTATTCGGAGGATCCCACGGCGACGAACGGCGGCGAGATCGGCTGGTTCGAGGAGTCGCGGCTCGATCCGAAGGTCGCGGAAGGGGTGTTCTCGATGCCCGAGGGAACGATGAGCGGGATGCTCGAGAATGACGCCGGGATTCAGCTCATTTACGTCGAGCGCAAGCGCGAGCCGGAGAAGGAAACCTTCGACGAAGCGCGTCCGACGCTCCGGGAGTATCTCCTCGGCATGAACATGAACAAGATCCTCGAGGTCGTGAGCCAGACCACGGCCGCGCTCCGTGCGTCGGGGAAGGTCGAAGTGTTCCCCGAGAACATTCAGTAGCCGGCACGGCCGGCAGCGCTTGAGGCCACAAGGCTGGACTCACGTGCGGGTGATCCGAGGCGTCGTTCCGGATTCCTCTCGCTACCGACTCTCTGCGCTCCGCGTCGTCGAGGAATGCGTGAGGCAAACTTCTCTCCGCATCTCCGCGTGATTAACGATCTCACGCGGAGACGCGGAGATCGCGGAGTGTGCCTCTCGCCAGCCAGGCGGCTGGCGAGAGGCGAGTGCTGGCTACGGCTTGACGTCGACTTCCGGGTCGTTCGTCACGCCGTTCGCAGTGATCGAGTACTTGTACTTCTTCTCCTGGCTGAACTTGTCGCTCTTCGCCTGGAACGCGCATCCGTTGCCACCACTGCTGTATTTGACTCCTACTCCGTCGATCTCGATCTTGAAATCGAATTCCGAGCACCACTTCACTTTCTGCTCGTCCTTCTTGATCTGAACCGGATCGGGACTGGCGACGGGGCGTCCGTTCTGCATCGTAATCGTGACGACCTTCTCTGCTTGTTCGTTTGCCATGGCTAGGCTCCTCTCTTGGAATCAGCCTCGGGCATCGGACCGGGATCCCGAGATGATGGCTTGCAGCCTACCGCTTTTCTTCAAAGCAGCAAACTCGGGGTCGCGCAGCAGATCGTCCGGGCTGTAGCCAAGGCGCAGGGCCTGCTCAATGCGGGCGGTCGCTTCCTCCTCGGAGCCGGCGATGATCGCGATCACCGCGGCTTCATAGGCGTTCGGTGCATTTTTTGGTTGCAGCTCCAGTGCGCGAAGGATGGATGTTCGTGCTTCTCGTTGCCGGCCAAGTTTTGCCAGCGCGCTCGCGCGCGTTCTGTAAGCGCGAGCATCGTTGGGATTGATACGAATGGCTGCGTCACAGAGCTCGATCGCGCGCTCGTATGTGTGACGTGCATTTGCTTCCTGGCCCGGAATCCAGCGATAAGTGTCTGCGAGGTTACGGGAGTAGAGGTATTCATGTGGTGCGAGCCTGACCGCGTTCTCGAGTGCCTTAGCGGCATCCGTATAGCGTCCCAATGAGTAACTGCATGTCCCGAGATTCGAATAGCCTTGGGCGGACGGCGATCTGCCGATGGATTGTTCGTAAACGTGTAGCGCTTCGCTATAGCGGCCGAGCAACTGGTACATCGCGCCGAGATTGTTGTAGGCGCGTTCATTGTCGGGGAACATTTGCACGACCCGCTGAAACTGCGGAATGGCATCGGCGTAGCGAGACTGAGAGAAATAGAACGCACCGAGCTGGTTGTAACCACCCCAGAAGTTCGGCTGTAGCTGAATCGCGCGCCGATACGACAATTCAGCATTCTTGAAATCGGAGGATTTGTTGTAGGTTTCCGCAAGTCCGAGCACGGCCTCGGCACTGTTCGGTTGCTGTGACAGAACGCGCAGGTAGGCGTCGATCGCTTCCTTGTAGCGTCCCGTTTGCCGACGCAGATCGCCGAGCGTGATGTTCACATCCATGCTTTGCGGATCGCCTTTCAGCGCGCGTTCCGCCGCCTTGCTCGCCAGCGCGGCCAGCTCTGGGTCGCTGGTGATCTGGAACTTGTACAGATACGCCCGCGCCAGGGCCGCCTGAACCGACGGTGACTCGCCGAGCTCCTTGAGGATACGGATCGCGCTGTCGACGGATGGCTCTTTGTCGTATCTGCGCAGATGGCCGAGCGCTTCGAGATACCGGCGCTGCGAGACCGCGGGGTCGAGGGCGAGCTTCACCGTCGCCGTGCCCAACGCAAGGTTGCGGGCCACGCTATCGGCCACGTCGTCCTGCACGGCGAAGAGATCGGAGACGTTTCCTTCGATCAGGTCGCGCCATTCTTTGCCGGTACGAGGATCGAGGACCGAATACGTCACGCGAATGCGATCGCCGGCGCGCATCATCGAGCCGCTGAGCACGAGATTCGCGCCGAGGTTGCGGGCGACCGCGCGTACGTCGTCCGACTCCTTGTCCGCCGCGGGAGAGCGCATGACCTGAACGGCCGGATAGTGCGCGAGCCGCGCCGCGAGCGTCTCGCCGAATCCATCGACGACGAGCTGGCCGTTCGCGTCACCGCTCAGATCCTTGAAACGCATCACCGCCAGGTCTTTTCTCGCTGCCGGAGCATTCACAGCTGCCGTCTTTGTCGTCGTTGGTCCCGGCTTCTCGCGCATCGTCAGGATCACGACAGCGATGATCACGGCCAGGGCGATCGCGGCCGCGACGCCGGCCGCCACCGATCGCCGCAGCGGCGGCATCGGTTGCGACTGATGGAATCCGCTCTCCTCGGCCACCACGCGCTCGCGCAGCAGCCGGATCTCGCGCGCGAGATCGCGCGAGGAGGTGTAGCGATCGTCGGCCGATTTCTCGAGCAGCCGGCTGATGATGTCGGAGAGCTGCACCGGCGCGCGTTGATTCACGCGGGTCACCGGCGGTGGATCCTTGTGAAGGATCGCCGAGAGCGTGTCGATTGCCGTGTCTTCGTTGAACGCCGCGGTACCGGTCACGAGCTCGTAGAGAATCGCGCCGAACGCGAACTGATCGGAACGGAAGTCGAGGCGGCGCCCGGTCGCTTGTTCCGGTGACATGTATCCGACCGTGCCGAGGATCGTGCCGGGATTCGTGCCCGGCATTTCGAGCTGCTGCGTGTCTTCGCCATCGGGCGACGGGCTGACTCGCTTGGCGAGCCCGAAGTCGAGGATCTTCACGAAGCCGTCGCGTGTGACCATCACGTTCTCGGGCTTGAGGTCGCGATGCACGATGCCGCGCTCGTGCGCCGCTGCGAGGCCGTCGGCGATTTGCGCGGCGATGTCGAGAGCCTTGCGGATCGCCAGTGGGCCGTCGTGGACGAGCGTCCGAAGGTCGTCGCCTTCGATGTACTCCATCACGATGTACGGCGTGCCCTCGAAGGCATCGACCTCGTGGATGGTGACGATGTTGGGGTGATTCAGCGCCGAGGCCGATCGGGCTTCCTGAGTGAATCGCGTCAGCGTGTCGCGCTCGGTGTTGAGCCGCTGCGGCAACATCTTGATCGCGACCTTCCGGCCGAGCCGCGGATCACGGGCGACGTAAACCTCGCCCATCCCCCCCGAACCGATGGGCCCGATGACCTTGTAGCGGCCGAAACTCTCCTGAAGTGCGCCCATGAACAAACGATGAGTGGAACTGAGCGCGATTCTATCGTGCGCTTGGCCGATGCGGGGGTTGTCGGGTTGACGGTTGTCCGTTGTCTGCGATTTTCAGTGCGATGACCGCGGTTCGGTGTTGCGCTGGCGCTTCGGCCCCCCACGGACGATGAACTTTCACTGACCAAGGTGCGGCAGCACGTTGTGCGCGTCAGAGGACCGGGGACGTGCTTTTGCACGAGAGGACGGCCGAGGCGGCCGTCGCCACACAGAAGCAGAACAGTACGCCGCTCCACGGAGCGACGCCGCTCAGACAACCGAGAACCGACAACTGATAACGCGGCCGTGCCGGCTACGCGGCTTGCAGCATGCGCACGGCGAGCTTCCACTGCCGCCTCGAGCGTCGCACGTGGCGCATCGAGATCTTCTTCGTCTTGCGCCAGGAGATGCCCTGTGCACGCTCTTCGAGAGCACGGCGCCAGAGCGCGATCGCCTTCTCGAGATGGTGCGTTGCCACTTGCAGCCGGCGCCGCGCCTCCTCGGCGAGCGTGCCGGGGACGTGAGCCATCTTCGGCTCGACGACGACCAGCGCCGCGCGCATGCGCGCCTGCTCGATCTGCGGAAACGGCGTGGTCAGCAGTCCCTTGGCGAGACCGAGACCGCGCAGCGCGCCGATGAACCACTTCGCCGGATCCCACTGATACCAGCGGATACCGTTGCGGAAGTCGGCCGGAAAGCGATGGTGGAAGGAGTGATATCCCTCGCCCAGCGTGACCAGCGCGACGAGCCAGTTGTCGCGCGCCGAGACCTCGGAGTTGAACTCGGCTTGCCGAGCGTAATGCGCCAGCGAGTTCACGAAGAACGTCGTGTGGTGGATGACCACGATGCGCAGGAAGCCGCCCCAGAGCAGTCCGGCGATCGGATCACCGAACGCGGCGCCGATCAGCGTCGGCAGTCCGAAGCCGCCGAGGATCAGGATCACCTTGTGCCAGCGGTGCTGCCACATCACGACCGGATTCGCGAGGAGATCCGGCGAGTTCGCGAACGTATCGTCGCGCTTTTCGTTGCGGTGGAAGATCCAGAGGATGTGCGCCCACCAGAATCCGCGCTGGATGTTGTACGGATCCCAGTCCTTGTCCGACGTACTTGTGATGCACGCGATGGGCTGACGACCACCAGAGGATCGAGTTCTGCGCCGCCATCGCTCCGAAGAAAGCGAAGAAAAGCTGCACGGGCCGCGACGCTTCGTAGCTCTTGTGCGAGAAGAAGCGGTGGTAGCCGGCGCAGATCGACATGCCGACGCAGAGGTAAAGCGTGACCATCAGGAGGCGGCATCCAGAGGTGGAACCCGCGGTACCAGGTGTAGGCCGCGGTACCCACGACGCCGATGACGGGGGTGAGGGTGAGAAAGATGATATTCACCCAGTCTTTTTTCTGATGATGAGCTTCGATGGTGACACCTCCGGAACTGCTGGAACGCGTAGTATGGACTCGCTGAGCCCCATTGAAAACGATTTCGTGCTCCATCCTATTCGCAGTCGCGCTCGCATGGGCCACCCTGGCGGCTCCCGGTCCCGAGCATCAGCAGGCGCGCCGCTGGATGGCGGAAGCGAAGGAAACGACGAATCCGATCCGCCTTCTGCTGCTGGCGATGGACATTCACAAGGCTCTCGATGGCGCACTCGCGCGCGATCCGAATAACGTCCAGGTCCGCCTCGATCTCGTCCGCTTCCACACGATGACCCCGCGGATCGCCGGCGGCGACATGGACGAAGCGCGCCGCCAAGCCGCCGAGATCGCCCGTCGCGACGCGCCCCTCGGCCACTTCGCGCACGGCTACATCGCTTACCGCGAAAAGGAGCTCGGTACCGCACGCCGCGAACTGCGCGAGGCCGTGCGCACGACGCGCGATGCGGCGACCAAGTCGATGGCGCTGCAATGGCTCGGCTGGCTCTCCCAGGAGTCGCAGCAATGGGACGACGCCTTCGCCGCGTTCGAAGAGCTCGGCGATTCGTACGAGATCGCGCGAACCGCGTCGTTCTGCTCGTGCCGGCTGGATCGCGGCAAGGTCGCGATCCGCGAATTCTTGCGCACGCGTCCGAAGGACGCCGAGGCAAAGAAGATCGCGAAGCGTTTGGGAGTGCGGTAGGAGGGCGGGCTTATAGCCCGCCGATTCTGGGCGGGGTTGGGTTCCTGAACCACACGTGGGTCACACCCGAGTCACACCTCGCAGCCCACACCCGCCCAAAACCGGCGGGCTATAAGCCCGCCCTCCACGAACTTCCCGCGGGGGTTGGGCGTGAAGCTACACCATCGGCAAGTCCACGCCTCGCTCGTGGGCGACGTCGATCGCGCGCTCGTAGCCCGCATCGGCGTGGCGCATGACGCCGGTGCCTGGATCGGTGGTCAGGACGCGCTGCAGGCGCGCGGCTGCGTCGTCGGTTCCGTCGGCGACGACGACCATTCCGGCGTGCAGCGAGTAGCCGATGCCGACGCCGCCGCCGTGGTGCACCGAAACCCAGGTCGCGCCGGCGGCGGTGTTGAGCAGCGCGTTGAGAATCGGCCAGTCGGCGATCGCGTCCGAGCCGTCCTTCATCGCTTCGGTCTCGCGATTCGGCGACGCGACGGAACCGGCGTCGAGATGATCGCGGCCGATGACGATCGGCGCGGAAACTTTCTTCTCCGCGACGAGCCGGTTGAACAGCGCGCCGGCCTTGTCGCGCTCGCCGTAGCCGAGCCAGCAGATGCGCGCGGGGAGTCCCTGAAACTCGACGCGCTTCTGCGCCATGCGAATCCAGCGATGCAGGGCGGCGTCGTGCGGGAAGAGCTCGAGGATCGCTTCATCCGTGACGAAGAGATCGTTCGGATCGCCCGACAGCGCCGCCCAGCGGAACGGACCTTTTCCTTCGCAGAACAGCGGACGGATGAACAGCGGAACGAAGCCGTCGACCTCGAACGCATTCGTCACGCCCGTCTTTGAGCGCCTGACCGCGAAGGTTGTTGCCGTAGTCGAACGTGATCGCGCCGCGCTTCTGCAGCTCGATCATGGCCCGCATGTGCCGCGCCATCGTCGCGTAGGACAGTGCGATGTAGCTCTTCGGATCGCGCTCGCGCAGATCGAGGGCTTCGTCGAAGGACATGCCGGCGGGGACGTAGCCGTTCAACTCATCGTGCGCGGAGGTCTGATCGGTGAGCACGTCGGGAACGATGCCGCGGGCGATCAGCGCTTCGAGGAGATCGACGGCGTTGGCGACGACGCCGATCGACACCGCCTCGCCGGTGTCGCGTGCTTCGAGCGCGCGCGCGATCGCGGCATCGAGCGACGGCGCCTCTTCATCGAGATAGCGCTTGTCGAGCCGCCGTTGAATGCGCGTGCGATCGACTTCTGCGACGAGCGCCGTGGCCTCGTTCATCGTCGCCGCGAGCGGCTGCGCGCCGCCCATCCCGCCGAGGCCCGCGGTAACGACGAGCTTCCCGCGGAGCGAGTCGTCGAAGTGCTTCTTCGCCAGCGCCGCGAAGCACTCGTAGGTTCCCTGCAGAATCCCCTGCGTGCCGATGTAGATCCACGAGCCGGCGGTCATCTGGCCGTACATCGTCAGGCCGAGGGCGTCGAGGCGGCGGAACTCGTCCCAAGTGGCCCAGTGCGGGACGAGATTGGCGTTGGCGATGAGCACGCGCGGCGCGTTCTCGTGCGTGCGGAACACGCCCACCGGCTTGCCCGATTGCACGAGCAGCGTCTCGTCGTTCTTCAGCCGTTCCAGCGTCGCGACGATGGCGTCGTAGCACTCCCAGTTGCGCGCCGCCTTGCCGATCCCGCCATACACGATCAGTTGCTCCGGCCTCTCCGCGACCTCGGGGTCGAGGTTGTTCATCAGCATCCGCAGCGCCGCCTCCTGCTGCCATCCCTGGCAGCGAAGCGTCGTGCCGCGAGGCGCGCGGATGGTGCGGGGCTCGTGAATCGTGGTCGTCATGGGTTGAATTCTATTGCCGTTGCGGTTACTGGTTGCTAGTTACTGATTGCTTGTGGCATCTCGCGACTTGCCGCAGACAACCAGCAACCAGCAACCAGTAACATATCGAGAATGTCCGAACTCAAAGCACATGCGAAAGAAGTGAACGCCCGTCTAAAAAAACGCTTCCCCGACGCGAAGTGCTCGCTCGACTTCACGACGCCGTTCGAACTGCTGATCGCGACGATCCTCTCCGCGCAATCGACGGATGTGCGCGTGAACATCGTCACCAAGGCGCTCTTTCGCAAATACCCGTCGCCCGCTGCGTTCGCGAGGGCCTCGCAGGTCGAGATGGAGAAGGACGTAAAGCAGACGGGGTTTTTTCGCAATAAGGCGAAGGCCGTGATCGCCTGCGCGCACGCGATCGTCGAGAAGCATGGCGGCGAGGTGCCGCGCACAATGGACGAGCTCACCGCATTGCCCGGCGTCGGCCGCAAGACCGCGAACGTCGTTCTCGGCAATGCCTTTCACACTCCCGCCGGCATCGTCGTCGACACCCACGTCACGCGCGTCGCTGGCCGCCTCGGACTCACGAAAAACACCGACGCCGTGAAGATCGAGGAGGATCTGATGCCGCTCCTCCCGCGCTCGGAGTGGACGGCGTTTTCGCACCGGATCATTCTTCACGGCCGCGAAACCTGCATCGCGCGCAAGCCGAAGTGCGAGGAGTGCGTACTCAACGACATCTGCCCGTCGTCGGCCCTCTTCTTGAAGGAAGCGGTGCAAGCGAAGGCTTCGCGAAGCGGCCCCGCGAAACGGGCCACGAAGCGGACGGCCGTCAGACCGTAGCGCGTGGTTTTTGGATGACGAGGACCGCGCCCGTATCCTTGCCTTGTCGGGTCGGGAAGCGTCCGAGCTCGTGCGCACCAGCGGCCAAGATCAGTCGATGGACCGAGCGCTCGTCATATGCGTTGCTGTCGGCGTCGATCGATTCGCCTTGTGAGGCGCGTCCGGCGTGCGGCCTTCGCGAAGTCGCTCGCGCGAGACGACGAAGCGCTCCGCCCGGCCGTTCGAGCGTGAGGTGCAACGCGGCGATCCCCGCCGGCGCGAGCAGGCGAAGCAGCGTGCGAATGATCTCGTAGCCGGCGAGTGGCGCGATGTGCTGCAGGACGAGCAGCGAGCAGACGAAATCAAATCGGCCGTCAGGCAGTCGCGCGAGGTCGTCGCTGAGCATGAATGCGATGTTGGACAGGCCGGCGTCTTCGGCATTGCGCCGGGCGTGATCGAGGATCGTCGCGGAGATGTCGCAGGCCACGACGTTCGTCGCACGCCGCGCCAGAGGAAGAGTCAGCCGGCCGGCACCACATCCGAAGTCGAGCGACGACCCCAGCGGAATGGCACGACCGAGAAGCGAAGCGATCGCCGCGAGAAGTGCCGCGATGTCCTCCTCGCCAGTCTCGAAAAACGCAGCGCTCGCGCGCGTGTTGCTCTCCACGTCAGGAAGGCCGTCCTTCGTGAGCACCGCGAAGTACGGCTCGCGTTGCGCTAGCTCTTCCCAATCCCTGGCGCTGCGATCCTTCACGGGATCAGGATACGCGCACGCCGGAAGTACGGATTGCGAGGAAAGAGACGCCACGCATAGACTCTCCGGCAAGATCCATACAGAAAGGATTCCGTCACTCGTGGCGCGTGAATTCCGACGGAACGATCAGCGCGCGCGGTTTCGCGCGGCGCTGGCATTGACGACGATTCTGTTCGTGTGTGCGACGGCACGTGCGCAGAGCGTCGTGGCGGTGGCGCCGGACGGACGTCCGATCACGTTCCTCACGCCACTGGGCGTCGACCCGCCAACCGACGGTCGCGCCTCGGCGAGCGCGTTTCGCGTCGTGGCGTCGCTTCCGCCGGATCTCGATGTTGCGCTCGTTGCGTCGGGAAGTGAGCTGCGACTGGCGATCGAGAGCGAGGTGGCTCCGAATGTCGCTACGCCGCAGACGTTGGGAAATCACCCGCGATCGGCCTTGCGCACGCACGATCGAAGCGGCGCTGCCGATCCGCGTCCGATGTCGCTCCTGATGCGTCACGCATTTCCCGCGGAGTTGCGCGCGCGGCTCAAGTTCCAGCGCGGTGCGAGTCAGTTCGAGTCGCCGGTCATCATCGCCATCGCCGATCCGCGGGCGAGCATTCACTACGCGTGGCCGGCGGGCGCGGACAAGCGCGCGGCGGGCTGCTTCAACTGCGAGCGGCCCGCGGCGCTGCAAGGCAAGACCGAAAACGATGGCGTGTTCGAGCTGTTCACGAGCGGCGGATTCGTGGCGATCCGTCCTGACTCGACGGCGACGGGCAATGTCTTCACCGGCACGCCGTACGCCTACCTCGGACAGAGCGGACGGATGGAGCTTCGCGTTCCGACGGTTCCCGCCGATGTCGTTCATCCACCTTCGGTACGCATCGCTGCGAACGCGCCGCCGATCGCGGATGGGTTGCTGGCCGAGGAGACGTACCTTCACAGCGGGGAGCTGGGGAGCGAGGTTGTCGATCTCGATGCCGGAGGACGCGCTGGTTGGAACGTTGTCGTGGGGCGCACTTACCGTTCGCGCAGCATCGGCGACGCGCCATTTGGCGCCGGTTGGGACTCGACGTTGTTCCGCCGTCTGCGGGCGTTGCCGAACGGCGACGTCGAGTATCGCGACGGCGGCGGCGAAGTCTGGCTCTTCCGGAGTCGTGGCGACGGAACGTTCATCGCGCTGGAAGGCCTCTTCCTCGCGCTGACGCGCGAATCCGACGGCTTCACGCTCGTCGATCAAGAGTCGCGCGTGACGAGGTTCGATGCGCTCGGGCGACTCGCGAGCGAATCGGACGAGTTCTTCGATCCCGCGAGACCCGGCTCGGGCAACACGATCCGCTACGTTTACGACAGCGAGGGGCGACTCGAGCGCATCCTCGATCCGGTCGGACGGCAGACGACGGTGATCTGGGACCGCGCATCGGGACTCGTTCAGGAGATCGCCGACTGGCACACGCCGCCGCGCAAGGTCACGTACGAATACGACGCGCAGCGGCGGCTCGCGCGAGTGGATCTGCCCGCGGTCGCAAACCAGCGGCCGCGGATTGAATACGGCTATCTCGCGGGCGGCACGACGCTGAATGAACAGCTCGAGACCGCGCCGAACCTGACGTCGATCACGGACCCGGGCGCAAGTGCACCGCGGATTACATTCCGCTACGCGGACGATCGCGTCATCGGCCAGCAGTGGGCGACGGGCGAGTCGGCGACCTTCACGTACAACGCTGCGAACAGCGTCACGGTGAAGGACGTCCTCGGCGAAGAGCGCCGCTACACGCTGACGACGAACGACACCACGAACCTGCTCGCCGATCGCGCGCACATTACCGAGGAGCGCGAGCTCGGCGTCCCGGTCTGGAGCTCTGCCGTCTTCGGCCAACTCCCAACCGCCCTCACGCCCGGCGCACCCGCGATCACGACGACCGATCGCACGCGTGCGTTCGCGTTTGAGAACGGCGTGCTGATCTCGTCGAAGCTCGAGGGCGTGAACGAGACGACCTTCGCATATCAGCCGGCGACGGGCGCTCCCGGGCTCGTCATGAAGGCGACGACAACGGCACCGCTCGTGTCGGGTGGCGGTGGCGCATCGTCGTTCATCCCTGCTTCGCCGCCGATCACGCGCACGTTCGTTTATCAGCCGGGCTCGAACTTTCTCGAAGCCGTCGAGGCGGGCGGCAAGCGCATCGAGTCGGCCGAACCGCATCGCAAAAACACCGCGCCGGCAACGACAAACAGCGAGATCACGACGGCGCAAGCGTTCGACGCGACTGGACTCCTCACCGCGACGACATCGACCGGCGGCACGGACTCGACAAGCGCCGGCGCGAAGAGCCGGATCGCGTATTGGTCCGACACCGCGCCGCTTCACGCGCGCGGGCTGCCGCACTTCCTGCGCGAAGGCGACGGCGCGGACGAGCTGGTGACGAAGATCGAGTATCCGAGCGAGACCCAAACGAAGGAGACCGATCCGCGCGGCGTCGTCACGACGACGGACTCTGATCCCTGGCAGCGTCCCATGCACATGCATGTCGAACGGCCGGGCGATCCGCTCGTGCTCGACCAGACCTTCGAGTACGACGATGCCGGTCGACTCACTCGAACCTCCGAGAAGAAAGGTCCGGGCGAGGTCGTGACGAGCTTCACCTACGACCTGATGGGCCGGCGCACCTCGACCACCACGAACGGCATCGCCACCGTCGGTTCGATCACGACAACGACCGCGTACAACCTGGCCGCGCGGACGGTCACGACAACGCACGCCGGCGGGGCAGTGACGACCACGGAGCTCGATCCGCTCGGTCACGTAAAGCGAAGCGTGACCGAGACTGGCTCGAGTCCGATCGAGCAGCAGTTCGCCTACGACCTCGCCGGCCATCGCGTCTACGCCACCGACATGCGAACCGCATCGGCCAGCACGTTCGACGCGCACGGCCGCGTCGTCGCCACGCGCGCCGCCGACGGAACGATCGCCACGACCGAGCTCGATGAGTGGAGCCGTCCGATCACCGTCAGAAGCCTGACCGACGACGGATCGTCGATCGTCGCCGAATCGAGCTACGACTTCACCGCCGCCGGGCGCCTGAAGTCGATGACGGCGAAGATCGACGTCGGCATCGAGCGCACGACGGCGTTCGCCTGGGACGGCGGCGGACGCACGACGCGCGCGGCAACGAACGGCCGCGCCTCGGCGGCCACGTTCGATCTCGCCGGGCGCATGAAAACCAGCGCGATCGGCGCGGGCAGCATCGGCGCGCTCACCGAGGTCTTCGAGCGATCGGAGATCACGGCCTATGAAGGCGAGTTGCCGGCTGCCGCGATGTCGAGCGAGAAGAACGGCGCTTCGTACATCGCGTCGATGGATCGCAACACGACGGGCGAAGTCGTGCGCGAGAACGTCGGACCGCTCGAATGGAAGAGCAACTACGACGAGCTTGGGAACGTGACCGAAGCCAGCGTGCCGGGACGTCCCCCGACGAAGTGGAACGTTGACGCGCGCGGCGCGGTCGAGAAGGAGACCCTTCCCGACGGCGCGGAGAACGCGTTCGCCTATCACGCGAGCGGCGCGCAGACCGGCTACTCCGATCCGACGAATGAAGCGACGAACACGGTGACGGATCTCATCGGCCGTCCGCTCACGCGCACCTATCCCGACGGCACGACCGAGCGCATTGAGTGGGATGGCTCGCGCGTCAAGTCCGTGACCGACCGGCAGAACCGCAAACAGAGCTACGACTACAACGCGAAAGGCCAGCTCGTCGCGATCCGCGACGAGACCAATGCCTTCGTGGATCGCCTCGCGTACGACAACGCCGGACGTCTCGTCTCCTGGACGAACGCCGACAGCGAGATCGCCTGGAGCAACTTCGATCTCGATGGCAACCCGAAGCAGACCACACAGCGACGCTTCCGCAATGCGAGCGGCTTCTCGACCACACCCATCGTGCTCGACGAGCTCGCGCAGGAACATCGCTGGAACGAGCACGGCGAACGCGTGCGCTTCTCGATGCCCGTCTCGCCGGGCGTCGTACTCGGCGCGGGTTGGACGAAATGGATCGCGCAAACCTTCGACGCGCTGGGCAACGTCATCTCCATCGCCCGCGCCGCCGGCGAGTCCTCGCAACCCGACCCGCCGCTGATGACGGCGAGCCATCGCGGCGCAGGTCGCCCTGATGTCCGAACCGTGTTCACGTCGGGCAATCCGATCGTGCGCAGCTACGCATACGATCCCGCGTCCTCGCTCCTCGCGCGTTTGGAAGTGAGCGCCGGCGGCGTTCCGATCGCCGGCAGCGACGTCGCCTACGACGGTCTCCAGAAATCCGCGACACGCCTCCTCGGCATCTCCTCGAACGAACGCTTCGCGCGCTTCGCCTACGACGATCGCAGCCGCCTCACCGCCTCGGTCTTCGGCACGCGCGAGATCGCGCCGCCAATCGTGCCTCTGCCCGGCCGCGCGCGCGAGCAGCTGAGTCCCGCCGACTTCCGCGAAGCACAGGAGCGCACGCCGCAACTCGACAGTTCCACCGCGTCGCTGCTTGCGACGAAAGCGATCGACGTCTCGACGATCGATCCACCATCCTCGACGTTCGAAGAGAAGCCGGGCGGCGGACACAAGATCGCCAAAGCGACGAAGGGCCCGCTCGCCCAGCCGTTCGGCTACGACGGAGCCGAGCGCATCGACGACGGCCGCTTCACCTACACGTTCGACGCGAAAGGCCGCCTGATCCGCGCGACGGGAAAAGCGAACGTCCCTCCGATCCGTCGCGTCATCTACAACTACAGCGGAACCGGTCGCCTCCTCGGCCGCCGCGCCGAATACGCGACCGTCGCATCTCCCGCCGCGACCGACTGGAAGCTCGAAGACCGCCCACCGATCCTCGCCGCCGCCGGCCTCCCCGCCGAAACGACCTTCGCCTGGGATCCGATCAGCGACCGCCTCCTCGCCATCTACCGCGCCGGAGCCACGGGCGACCCAATCAAGCAAATCCTTCACGGCGACGCCGCCTACGACGACCCGCTCGAAACCACGACCCTCGATCCCCTGACCGGCGCAGTCACCCACCTCTACCCAATCTACGACGAAGCCGGCGCCGGCTCGCTCCAGGCCGTGCTCAACGTCCGCGGAGAAGTCGTCGCCCGCAACCTCACCAACGACCCCTACGGCTCCGACGACGTCGCGCTCGCCGGAGCCGCGATCGACGGCGTGAGCATCACGGCCAGAAAAGATGAAAGCGGCGCGATCGAGCGCGTCGACGTGACGATGCACGCGACCGAGCAGGTCGCGTCGTCGTCCCTCCCATCCGCCGCTCGTCTCGCCGCGATCGACGCGAATGGCGCCGTCGTTCGCATCGCGACCACACTTCCTATGATCGCCGCGGACGATCCCTACGCGGTTCACTGGATACTCAACGCGACCCAATGGAGCGCGCTCGTCGACCCGGCGTCGGTCTCCATCAACGGGACGCTGCGGATACCCTTCCGTCTCTCAATCGCGGCGACGAAGGACCTTCGCGCGACCGCCTGGTCCGGCTCGATACCTGTCATGCCCGCGCCCGAGTGGGCTACTGCCTCGAAACCGATCTACACATCACCCGACCTCCCGGTCGAAGTCCGAGAATCGCTCTCGTCGCTCTCCTCCTATCTGGCCGGGATCTCTCCAAGCGAAGAACGCACGACGCATCTCTACCAAGTCGAGACCCTCGGGCTCCTCGGCGTGAACGTCAGCGACACCCCGCTCGAAGAAATCGTCAGCGCGCGCATGCACGCGCATCCGTTCGTCGAGCCTTTGACGCAGCTGGATTACGTGAGAGCGCGCTGGTATGACCCGATTACGGGATCGTTCCTCATCCCTGATCCTGAAGGCAATGCCGACTCGCCGAATCTCTATTCGTTCTGCGGAGGAGATCCGGTCAACAAGAGTGATCCGACCGGCGAACGCATTGCGACGGCAGCCGATAAAGCAGAGATGGCTCGTCTGGCGGGCAGAATCGCGTCATACCAACAAGATTGGGTGAGGAGCGGGCGCGCCAGATTCACAGACTATCGATACGCGGCTATTCCGGGCCTTTACCGAAGCAGTTCGGAGGCCCCGCTCGCCTATCTGCCGTTTGATGTCGAAGCGGCGACCTCTGCGCAGTACCAGCGCGGATTAGCACTGCTCCAGAACGATCTCGCTTCGTTCGAATCAGCAGTCGCGCGTGCCGATGATGATGGCTCGATCTTCTACATTCCCAATCTTGAGTCACGCGGCTATGCCACGCGAACACATGCCGATGAAGCATCGGCGAGGCGATGGGCCATTGCTGTCAACGTCGGACTCTATGCGAGCGATGTGATTCCATCGTGGTTCGCGCCGACGCATGTCGAACCGGTTACTGAACTCTCGGGCGGTGGCGCGCGAGCGCAGATCCGCGTGAGCGATCTCGATGCTGCGAATCTCCGGTACCCCCACGGCAACATCAAGGACTCAGGGCTGCCCGCCGAAGGCTATTCAATCCGCAGCCGGCGAACGGGCGAAGTTCTCAAATACGGCGAAACGACGCGCGGTGAGCAACGGTATAGCCGTAGATATTTCGAGGCGGTTGACGCACGTCTAGTCTTTGAGACGTCGGGGACTAAAGCCGAGATGCACGAATGGCAACACCAGAAGATTCTCGAGTACAAAGCGGCACATGGTGGAAAGCGTCCTCCGTTCAACAAGTCGGACTACTAACAAAGGAGCAACGAGATGAAGTTCTGGCTGTCTGGCGAAATCATGGCAGACGTTGAAGAAGTGCTTCGCGAGGCAAGCAACGAATTGGAGGATGAGTTGAACGCGAGTTTTGCGTCGCGCGATTATGGGCATGGCCTGCAGAAGCTCGCCTTTATCGCGATCATCCGGCCAAGCGGGGACGATGCGTATCCTGAGATTTACAAGTACGACAGGAAGGGTCGGACCGTTGAGGCTCGGCTGAAGATCAACCATCGCGATTTTCGAGCGGCACCAGACAAAGAAAGCAGGAAACAGTTGCTTCTCGATGCGCTCGATCGAGCAATCGCGAGGATGGCTGAGCTGAAGATCGACGCCGACCACAAGGGTCTGCTGGCTGACTTTCGGAAAGCGCGCGCCGAAGCGTCGACTTAAGACCCCACGGCAACATCAAGGACTCAGGGCTGCCCGTCGAAGGATATTCAATCCGCAGCTGGCGAACGGGCGAAGTTCTCAAATACGGAGAAACGACGCGCCGTGAGCAACGGTGCAGCCGTAAGTACCTTGAGTCGATCGATGCTGAAATGCTCTTTGAGCATCGGGCACAAAGGCTGCCATGCACGATTGGCAACACCAGAAGATTCTTGAATACAAAGCCGCACATGGCGGACAGCGTCCTCCGTTCAACAAGTCGGACTACTAACAAAGGAGCCGCAATCAGATGAAGTTCTGGATGTCCGGCGAGATCATGGCAGACGTTGGCGACGTTCATCGCGAAGCGAGAAACGAGGTCGAGGATCACCTAAATATGCGTTTTGCGTCGCGCGACTACGGGCGCGGCCTGCAGAAGCTCGCATTCATCGCGATCATCCGGCCAAGCGGAGATGAGACGTATCCAGAGATTTACAAGTACGACAAGACGGATCGGACCGTCGAGTGCGTGTCACAAGAACGCCATCAAAGGATGAGTTGGGAACGACGTTTGGTAGAGCGTTGGTGAGAATGATCTTGCGGAAATCATCCCTGTAGCTCCCATGGGTCTGAGATTTGAGTCGGGTGGGTTCGTCATTTCGGTTGTGCATGCGCTCGGTACTGCCGCTGCCGTTACGGATTTGGCGTCTCACGCGGCATACGCGATTGAGGAGTTCATTAGTGGTGTCGGGCGGTTCGGAGAGGTGCCTGAAGCATTGTCGAAATTTAACGTGACCGCTGTCATGCGAAAGAACCAAGCACTTGAGTTGGCGGGTTGGATCCGGTCAATTGATCGTCAGGTCTTCAAGGACGAAGTTGCTTCGATGTTTGGTAGCGACGTCGTTTCCGTGTTCACTGCAGCCTCGCGTGATCTTCAGCGCGCGTTTCAGAGCGTCGCGAGATATCAGGCGGATATCTGCGTTGTTGGCAGGCTTGTGTAAGGTGGGCTGACGAATGGTCTAAGACTCCCTACGGCAAATCCACCGTCCCTATCTTCGTCCATGGCCCACACCTCGCGATCCGCCAAGCCGTCATCGCCGAGCCCTTCCCGAAGCCATACTTCACGATCGCCGCGCGGCCGTAGGCGGAGCAGGTGGGGTGGAAGCGGCAGGTGACGATGCCGCGGAGGTGGGGGGAGATGTGGGCGCGGTATTCGTCGATGGCGAAGAGGGCGCTGCGCGCGGCGAGGCCGCGGCCGTGCGGGACGGCGTAGTCGTGCGCGGCGACGATCGCCAGGAGGGCGATGGCGATCAGGCTCGCTCGGCGGCTTTGGCTTCGTCCCACAGGTGGTCCATTTCCTCGAGGTCGAGCTGATCGAGATTCCTGCCTTGTTCGCGCACCTGCGACTCCATGCTCTCGAAGCGGCGCATGAATTTCCGGTTTGTCGACTGGAGCGCTTCCTCGGCGTTGACGTTCACCTTGCGGGCGATGTTGGCGATCGTGAAGAGCAGGTCGCCGATCTCGTCCTCCATCTTCGACGTTTCGCCCGAGGCCACGGCTTCGCGCAGCTCGGCCATCTCTTCGTCGAGCTTGTCGAAGACATCCTCGGTGCGCCGCCAGTCGAAGCCGACGCGCGCCGCTTTCTCCGTGAGGCGCGAGGCCTTGAGGAGCGCGGGCATCGACTGTGGGACGCCGGAGAGGACGCTCTTGTTCTCGGCCTGGCGCTCGTCGCGCTTCAGCTTCTCCCAGTTGACGAGCACCTGCTCGGCATCGCTCGCCACGACGTCGCCGAAGACATGCGGATGTCGTCTCACCAGCTTGTCGTGAATCGCGGTGATCGAGTCGTAGACGTCGAACGTCCCTTCTTCCCGTGTGAGCTCGGTGATGAAGACCGCTTGCAATAGCAGGTCTCCGATCTCTTCGATCAGCGAGGCGCGATCGTCGCGGTCGATGGCGTCGACGACTTCGTAGGCTTCCTCGATGACGTACGGCTTGAGATCGGGAAGCGTCTGTTTGCGATCCCAGGGACAGCCGTCCGGAGAGCGGAGGCGGGTCATGAGGGCGACGAGCTCGTCGAAGGAGCGTTTCGGCATGCGGGATTCTAGATCGCAGAGCGCAGTTCGCGGATCGCAGGCGCCACACCTATCGACTGAACCGGCGGTCCGTCCTCTGCGATCTTCCATCAAAATGAAACGGTGACCCCCCTCACCGACACTATCTGGTCATGACAGTAGCCTTGGACTCCATGCCGCGCATCGTCTGGCTCGTTCTCAACGATGGCCGTTCCGTCGTCGCCGGCTGCGGTTCCACGACGCGCGAAGGTTTCGAGCGCGCGTTGGCGGATGCGGACCGGAAGCTCACGCTGACTTCGGACGATCGCGTGGACGTGTTGCCGACCAGTGCCGTGCGCGATTTTGTTCTGTTCGACGCTCGCTCCAGCGTACCGAGCGCGAGCGCGATCTATCGAATCGTTCACGTCTGATCCTCTGCTAGCATGGATGCAACGACATCCAATGCTCAACCAGGTGCTCATCGTGGCGGGCGAAACTGCCGCACGGACTCTCGTGGACGTCGCACGCTCACTGCGATTTTCTGCCGTCGTTGCAGGTTCGGAGCAGGAAGCGATGGATCTGCTCGATCGCGAGCGCTTCCACCTGATCGCCGTCAGCGGCACCTCGGCTTGGCAGCGTGTCCGCGAGGCGGCCGAGAGCAAGCAGCCGATGACGCGCGTCCTCGAGCTTCCGGAACGTTACGCGGACGATGCCGCCATCCGCAGTTTGATGACGCGATACCTCGCTCCCGTTTCCGCGGATCGCGCTTCGTTCAGCACCGAGGATCGGTATCGTTTTCTCTCCGGCATTCTGGAGAACTTCACCGGCACTCTCGAGCTGCGCGAAGTGCTGCGTCGCATCGTTGCCGTGACGCGCGAAGAGTTCGGCGCCGACCGTGCCTGGCTGCTCCATCCCGTACACGAGCTTGCGGAGTACGCCAAGGTCGCTTTCAGCGTTTCCGCTCCCGACAACGACGGCGAGCTCGCGGACAAGGGTCCGATTCCTCTCGCGCAGTCGCAAGCCCTCATCCGCCGTGCAATGGAATCGTCGCGCCCTGTCGTGGTCATGGAAGGCGAACCGGATCTCGATCCGGAAGTGGCCCGCCGCTTCCGTATTCGCTCCGCGCTCGTGCAGATTCTCCGTCCGCGTGAGGAAGAGCCGTGGGCGTTCGGCATGCACGCGCGCGACTCGGCTCGTGAGTGGACCGAGGAAGAGATCGCGCTTTTCGCGGAGATCGGCCGCTACGCGACGCTCGCGCTCAACAACACGCTGCTGCACAACCGCGCCATTCGCGAGATGTCGAAGGTCAACGCGATCCTCGATCAGATCCCCGAGTCCGCGGCCATCTACGACGCCGCCGGAAAGCTCGAGCGGATGAACGTCGCCGCCCAGCGCGAGCCGGGCGTGCTCTTCACACCCGACCCCGAGGGAAGGCTGCGCAAGGATCAGCACCGCTACATCGATGGCAGCCCGCTGTCGATTGAAGAGTTGCCTTCGATGCGCGCGATTCGCGGCGAGGTCGTGCGCTCGGACTATCTCGTTCACGACGCCCGCACCGGCGACGATCGCGTGGTCAATCTGAAGGCTGCACCGATTCGCGACAACGGCGGGCACATCATCGGCTCCGTCGTGCTCTCGCGCGACGTCACGGACGAGCGGCAGAACGCGGAGCGCGAAGCGTGGCGTCGCCGCCGCGCGGAATGTCTCGCCAACCTCGGCCTGGAAATGGTGGCCATGGCGCCGAGCTTCGACAACCTCGACGATCCTGCCGCGCCGCGTGGCGCAGGCCGTCGATGGCTCGGTGCGCATTTATCTCTATCGCTCCGCCACGGGGACGCTCGATCTCGTCGGCTACAGCACCACCGACCCTGCGATGGTGTATCTCCGCGAGTTTTTCTTTCAGCACCCGTACCGTCCCGGCGAAGGATTGGCCGGCACCGTGTTTCACATCGGGCGCCCGCTGCTCTTCTACGAAGTGCGCGGCGATGCGCTGATCGATTACGCGCGCGACGAGGAAGAGCGTGAGATCAAGCGCTCCATGCACGAGCAGAGCCTCATCGCCTACCCGATCGAGACCTACGGCGAGCGTATCGGCGCGGTCATCATTTCGCAGTCCGACCCGCGCCGGAACTTCGACGCCGAGGATCTGGAGTTCGCGCAATCGGTGGCAGAACGGATCGGCGCTGCGGCGCACATTCACCGGCTCACGTCGATCGCGCAGGAAGGCCATCGCGCCGCGGAAGAGCTGGCGCGCCGTGAGGTCGATGCGCGCGTGCGCTTCGAGGCCGTGCTCGAGAGCGCGCCGATCGGCATCGCCGTCATCTCGGCGGACGAGCTTCGCTTCGAGCTCGCCAATGCCCGCTTCCTCGACTTCGCCGCGCAATTCGGAAAAATCTGCCATCGACACGAAAGTCATCGAGCTTCGCGCGGCGGAAGTGCTGCCGGACATGGATCAGATTCTCAAACAGGTCGCCGACTCCGGCGAGCCGCGGATCGACGTGGAGTTTCCTGTTGGCGACAAGCTACGTCAACCGGATCATCTCCGCCGCACGCGGACGTTTCTCCGGCATCACGCAGAGCCTCACCGTTCTCGTGCAGGACGTCACCGATCAGGTGAAGGCGCGGCGGCGAGATCGAAGACCTTGCGACGATGATGGCCGAGCGCTCGGCGCGCCTCGACTCGATCCTCGGCTCGATGACGGACGGACTGTGGGTCTACGACGCCAACGCGAATGTCGTCGACGTCAACCAGGCCGCGCTGAACATGTTCGGACTCGCCTCGCGCGCCGAGGCCGTGGAACATGGTTCGTTCGACAAACTCAGTCTTCGCAACTCCGATGGTCGATTCATTTCACGCCGAAGACATGCCCTATGCACGTGCGCTCGCCGGACAGACCGTTCCCGACTATCTGGCCATCGGGCGGCACTTCATCACCGGACGCGATCTCGATCTTTCGATCGCCGCGGCGCCGATCGAGAGCCGCGGCATCGTCGGCGCGGTCCTCGTCATCCGCGACATCACCGCGCTGCAGGAGCTCGATCGCAAGAAAGACGAGTTCCTTTCCGTTGCTTCGCACGAGCTGCGCACGCCGCTGACGACGATCAAGGGCTACACGCAGCTCCTCGCGCAGACCGTGGACGACCTCCAGCCCGACGAGCGCGCGACGTACATCAACGCCGTCCTCGGCGAGATCGAGCGGATGATGGGGCTCATCTCCGAGCTTCTCGACGTCTCGCGCATCGAGACCAATCGTCTGCAGATTCACCCGCAGCCGATCCGCTGGCCCGACTTCATCGACGGACGCGTCACCGCGTTCCGCGTGCAGCATCCGACGCGGATCATCCGCTACAACGTCGGCGCGACGGGAACTCCGGTGCATGCCGATCCCGATCGCATGCGCCAGGTCGTCGACAATCTTCTCTCGAACGCGATCAAGTACTCCGCGGAAGGCACGGACATCGAAGTGCGCATCGTGGTCGACGACAGCTCGGTCCTGACCTCGGTGACCGACTTCGGGATCGGCATCCCGCGCGACGAGATCCCGCAGCTTTTCGAACGTTTCCATCGCGCCCGCAATGTCTCGAGCCGTTACTACGGCGGCCTCGGACTCGGTCTCTACATCGCCCGCGCGATCGTCGAGGCTCATTCCGGCGCGATCACCGTGGAGAGCGAAGAGGGCAAGGGATCGACGTTCACCATGCGGCTGCCTTTGCCCGCCTAAGCGTCTCCACATTCTCTTCACATCAACTTCACATCACCTACCCCGGCCCTTGTCCGGCGGTCCCTAAACTCTCCTCCATCTGACGAAGGGAGTTTTCATGAAGCTGAACTGCATCCTGATGGTGATGCTGCTGGCTGTACCCGCGTTTGCCGACGATGGAAAGGCGACGATCGCGAGCGAGGTCTCCGCCGCGAGCGACCAGGTCGAAGAGTCAAAGGACGCCAAGGTCGAGGAGCTCGCCGGCAAGCTGGAAAGCCTCGGCGAGGCCATGACCGAAGTGCGCAATTCGGTCGAAGTGCTCAACCGGATGAAGATGACCGGCTACGTACTCGCGCAGTACGTCAACGACCAGTCGTCGCTGAACGAGGTCAGCGGAGCGGGCACGCGCAACAAGGATCAGTTCTCCGTGCGCGAGGCACGTGTGAAGTTCACCTATCAATTCGGCCCGACGTCGCGCTTCGTGCTGCAGCCGGAAGTCGCAAGCTCGGGTGTGTCGCTGAAAGACGGCTACGTCGAGTTCACCGAGCCCTGGACGAGCTGGCATCACACTCTGACCGCGGGACAGTTCAACTGGCCGTTCGGATTCGAGATCGCCTACTCGTCGAGCTTTCGCGAATTGCCGGAGCGGTCACGCGTGATCCGCACGCTCTTTCCCGCGGAACGCGATCGAGGCGTGCAGCTCTCCGGATCTGGATTCCTCGAAAAGTTGAAGTACGAGGTTGCCGTGGTGAACGGCACAGGCACGGGGCAGACGTTCGACACCAACAAACGAAAGGACTTCGTGGGACACGCGCGCTATTCGCTCGGTCCGCTCGACCTCGGCGCGTCGCTCTACCGCGGTTCGGATCTCGTGGCCACCAGTGCGAATGCAAAGGGCATCGAGTTCACGAAGGACCGCACCGGCATCGATTTCCAGTGGATCACGCCCGTTCAGGGACTCGGCCTTCGCGGCGAGTACATTCGCGGCACGCAGCCGCCGTCGCCCGGCACGACGCGCACGAAATCGCCCGATGTCGACGGCTGGTATCTCTACGCCATCCAGAGCATCGGCACGCATCACCAGGTCGCGGTTCGCGTCGATGAATACGATCCCAACACCGACGCCAACGACGACGCCACGCGCACACTCGGCGTCTCGTACATCTTTCACTGGGATGCGAACAGCAAAATGATGTTCGCCTACGAGCACCCGCAGACGCAGGCCAACGATCCCACCGACAACATCTTCACGGCGCGATACGCGTTCGTTTTCTGAGGACAACACAATGAAAAGACTACTGACGACCATTCTCGTGGCGGCGATTGCGCTGCCGCTGTTTGCCGCGAAGCCGGTGACGATCAAGGGCTCGGACACGATGGTGATCATGAACGCGCGGCTCGCCGAGGCATACATGGCCAAAGCGCCGGAAACGCTGATCCAGGTGACCGGTGGCGGATCGGGTGTCGGCATCGCCGCGCTCATCAACGGAACGACCGACATCGCCGCCTCATCGCGGCCGATCAAGACGAGCGAAGTGGACAAGCTGAAAGCGCGTTTCGCGACGCTCGGTTTCGCCTTTCCGATCGCGCGCGACGGACTGTCGGTGTACCTCAATAGCGCCAATCCGGTGAAGGAGCTGACGCTGGCGCAGCTCAGCGACATCTACACGGGCAAGGTCACGAACTGGAATCAGGTCGGCGGCCCGAACGCGACGATCATCCTCTACTCGCGCGAGAACTCGTCGGGCACGTACACCTACTTCAAGGACAACGTCCTCATGGGGAAGGACTACTCGCCGCGCGCGCAGACACTGCAGGGAACCGCGGCAGTCGTGAACGCCGTGGCGAATGATCCGAACGGCATCGGCTACGGCGGCGCCGCTTACGCGAAGGGGATCAAGTTCGCTGCCGTGAAGAAGGACGCGAAGAGTCCCGCGGTCCTGCCGTCGCTCGAAACGGTGCGCAACGGCCAGTATCCGATCACGCGCTACCTCTATCTCTACCTGCGCACGAAGCCGGCCGGCGACGTGAAGAAGTTTCTCGATTGGGCCGTGAGCCCCGAGGGGCAGGACATTGTGACGAAGGTCGGCTACTTCCCGGTGAAGTAGCGACCTACAATCGCCCACTCATGCCCCGCAACCGCATCGCCGCCATCGACGTCGGCACGAACTCGATCCACATGATCGTCGTGGAGGAGATGCGCCACGGCTATCGCGTCATCGACAAAGAAAAAGAGATGGTGCAGCTCGGGCGCGGCAGTCTGGAAGGACGGCCGCTCACCGACGATGCCGTCGAGCGCGGCGTGGAAGCGCTGCGCAAGATGGCCGCGATCGCCGGTCGCTGGAAGGTGAGAGAGATCGTGGCCGTGGCCACGAGCGCGATTCGCGAAGCGCCGAACGGGCGGCGTTTCATCAACGCCGCGCAGAAAGCCGCGGGCATTCGCATTCGCGTCATCACCGGCGAAGAAGAAGCGGACTACATCTATCGCGCCGTGCGCTCGGCGATCGACTTCGCCGGCGGCACGGCGCTGGCCATCGACATCGGCGGCGGCAGCGTCGAGCTGATCGTCGCCACGGCCGATGAAGTGTTCTTCACCGGCAGTGAACCGGTGGGCGCGCTGCGCATGGCGCAGATGTTCCACCTCGATGGCCCGGCCACGCCGGCGATGATCGACGAGTGCCGCGCCTACGCGCGCAAGCGTCTCAAGAAAACGCTTTCCCGCATCGCCTCGCTCGGCTTCGACTTCTCCGTCGGCACGTCAGGAACGATTCTCTCGCTCGCGTCACTGGCGATGACGAACAACGACGCCATGAGCTCGGGTCTGCGCTGGCTCTCGCGCAAGCGTTTGCGTGAGCTGATCGATGCGCTGACGCCGCTCTCCGCCAGCGAGCGCGCAAGGCGCTTCGCCATCGACGAACGCCGCGGCGAAACGATTCTCGCCGGTGCCATTGTTCTCGATGAAATCATGCGCAAGCTCGAGATCGCGCATCTCCGCGCCTGCGATGCCGCGCTGCGCGAAGGGATCGTGGAGTACGTTCTCGGACGCATCCGCGAGCCGCGGGAGCGCGGCAGCGTTCGCCGCGCCTCGGTGCTCGCCCTCGTCGAGCGCAGCGATGTCGAGCGTGCGCACGCGACGCACGTCGCCCGTCTCGCGTTGCGCATCTTCGATCAGACCCAGGACCTGCACCACTTCCGCACCGGCGAGCGCGAGCTGCTCGAGTACGCGGCGCTGCTGCACGAGGTGGGGACGCACGTGTCGTATCAGTCGCACCAGAAGCACTCGTACTACCTCATCAGCCACGCCGGCCTGCGCGGCTTCACGACCGATCAGGTAGCCATTGTCGCCAATGTCGCGCGTTACTACCGCAAGTCGGTCCCGAAGGAAGAGCACGAGAATTTCGCGCCGCTCTCCGACACGCAGAAAGAAGTGGTGCGGAAATTGACTGCCATGCTGCGGATCGCCGACGCGCTCGATCGCGGGCGCCAGCGCGCGGTGCGCGACGTCGGCGTGGACGTGACGAAGAAGAAGATTCACTTCCACGTGAGGCTGCGCGGCGATGCGCGGGTCGAAATGGCCGCGGCATCGCGGCGGGCGAAGTACTTCGGAAAGGTGTTCGAGAAAGATGTCGACATCGAAAGCAGCGCCGTCTGAACGCACCGAACGATTCATCATCCTGCTCCGCCATGGCCTCGCCGAGGAGGCGACGGCGGAGAAAAAGGACGAGGACCGCAGCCTGACCGCGGAAGGACACGCGCGCATGAAGCAGATCGCGCGCGGCCTCGAGGTCGCGTTGCCGAAGGTCACCGCGATCTACACGAGTCCCTTGCTGCGCGCGGTGCAGACTGCGCTCTGGGTCTCGAAGGCCTATCGCTCCCGCGCCGCCGTCAACACCACCGACGCGCTCGCGCCGGATGCGTCGCGAAAAGACTTTCTCGCGCTCATCGCGTCGCTGCAGGAACGCCGGGTGATTCTCGTCGGCCACGAACCGACTCTCAGCGACAACCTCCGCGCCCTCGTCGGCCTCGGCCGCTCGCGTTCCGTCGAGTTGAAAAAAGGCGGCTGCTACGGCGTGCGCCTGAACGCCGACGGAACCGCCGTGCTGGAGTGGATGCTACCGCCGCGGATTTTGCGCAAGCTGTGAGGAGAGCGGGCTTATAGCCCGCCGCTTCTTTTGGGTGGGTGGAATGTGATCCACACCACCCCCCCCAAAAAAAATCGGCGGGCTATAAGCCCGCCCTCCACGAGGTCGGCGTTACTCCGCGTATTTTCGCCTCGCGACCACGCTGACCGTCGTCCACTCGCCGTCGAAGATGCCCGCGCTGAGGGAGCCGCCGTAGACGCAGCCGGTGTCGAGGCCGAGCGCGCGTTTGTCGAACTTCGGTTGGCGCAGCGGCGTGTGGCCGTAGACGACGAAGCGGTCGCCTTTCCACTTCTCGGCCCAGAGCACGTCGTCGCGTTTGCGTTTCTGTCGCGGGACCGCTTTCCAGTCGCCGTTGCGTTTTCGGATCCAGCGCAGGTGCGACACGATGTCTTTCTCCCGCTCGACGTCCTCGGCCGTGATCTCCATCTGCGGCAGAAAGCCGCCGTGGACCGCGGTGATGGCGACGTCCGGAAAGTCGAGCACGAGCGGCCAGGACTCGATGAAGCGGAGAAGGTCCGCGCGACGGAGCACGTCAGCGTTCTCGCGAAGGAAGAAGCGCAGCAACGGGCGGGCGCGATTCAGCACCTTGATCTCGTTGTTGCCCTGCACCGCGAGATAGCGGCGCTCGCGCCAGAGGTCGAGGCACTTCGCGGCAGCCGGGCCTTTCGTGACGATGTCTCCGACGGACACGACGACGTCGCCGCTCGCGGGCTCGACGCGCGCGAGGAGGTCATTGAGCTCGTCGTAGCAGCCGTGGATGTCGCCGATGAGAATCAGGCGTTGGCCGGGCCGCATGGGGACTGCGCGAAAGATCATTCTTTCCACGCGTTCCACTCATTCCGCATTCGCGCCAGCCACGCGCGCGGCGGTTCGGCGTAGAGAAGAAGTCCGAGCTCGTGCGCCTTTTTTTCGAGATGGCGCTGATGCGATTCGATGGCGTCGAGCAGCGTGAGCACGGAGCGCGGCCTTCCGAATGCGGCCGGCTCGCGCGCGACGATCTGCCGCAGAACGAAGAGATCGTGGTGATCGCCGAGCGCGTGCGAGAGATCCTCGAGCACGGACGCCCAGGCCTTTCGCATCACCGGCCAGACCCCGCGGAGGAGCTGCGCGTGATACCAGTGCTCCTTCACGAGCTTGCGCCATTCGTGCAGCTCGTCGGGCATGCCGGAGTGATTTCTGGCGCGACGGCCATTGCGATAGGCGCGCAGCAGGCCGCCGGCGATCGTGTTGAACGAGTCGCTCATCGACGGCCAGAGCGCGATGCGCGCCTGCGCGACGACGAGCTGGTCCAGCACGACCGTGATGTGGCGCTCGATCCCGGCGGGATCGCTCTGTCGCCGTGCCGCGAGTGCGCGTCGTGCGCGGGCGCGAATGTGGGGCGGCAGCTTCAGCGTTCGCAGCGCCTCGATCACCGCATCGGCATCGCGGACCGCGGCCAGCTCACGTCCAGCGTCGCGGAACCATGTGTTTTCCACGGAGTACTGCGCGCCGAGGGGATCGCGGAGGAGACGGATGAGCGCGCGCGTCTCCTTGAAACGCTTGCGCGCATCGTGAACGCGCTTGTCGATCGGCGCGGACGGATCCGTGAGTTGCTCGCGCGCGCGCACGAGCTGCTCATTCATGATGCGCGCGATTCCTGCGGGCAGCGGTTCGTCGCTTTGGAAGAAATAAGGCATTGGTTGTCAGGTTCTCAGTTGTCGGTTGTCAGGGGCTGCAGCGTCCGACTTTACGCCGACTTCACAGAGAACCGAGAACCGATCACCGACAACATCGCTAGAATCGCGATTGCTTGCCCGGCGCAAAACTGACGATTCCGCTGCTCAACCGCGAGCTCAGCCGGTTGGATTACAACCGGCGTGTCCTTGCCAAAGCCGAGGATTCGTCGGTTCCGTTGCTCGAACGGCTGCGATTCCTCACCTTCTGCTCGAGCAACCTCGACGAATTCTTCATGGTCCGCGTCGGCGCCACGCGCGACCTCATCGACGCCGGCATCGACGAGCCGACGCCCGACGGACTCCTGCCCGTCGAACAGATGAACGCGATCCGCCAGCGTACGCGCGAGCTCCTCGCGGACATGTACCGTTGCCTCAACGACCAGCTTCTCCCCGAGCTCCGCGGGCGCGGCATCATCGTCGAAAGCTTCCGCGACCTCGGACCCGCCGAGCAGAAGAAACTCACCGACGAATTTCGCGAGCGCATCGGTCCCGTGCTCACACCGCTGGCGATCGATCCCGGCCATCCCTTTCCGTTCGTCGCCAACCTGAGCCTCAACATCGCCGTCACCGTCGAATCGGGGCGAGGCGGCGAGCACGTCGTGCTCTTCAAGCTCCCGCCGCTACTGCCGCGCTTCATTCCGGTGGGCGACGGGCGATTCGTGCCGGTCGGCTCGCTGGTGATCGCGCATCTCGATCACTTCTTTCCCGCGCTCAAAGTGCGCGGCGCCGTGCTCTTCCGCGTCATCCGCAACTCCGAGCTGAGCATCGATCGCGACGAAGTCGAAGACCTGCGCGACTCCGTCGAAGCCGAGCTGCGACGGCGCGAGCGGAAGCAGGTCGTCTCACTTGAGATCGACGCGCGCGCCGACGACGACATCGTGCGCCTCCTCGTAGCCGGAACGCGCACGCGCGAAGAAGACGTCTATCGCGTCCCCGGCTTCCTCAAGATCAACGACCTCGCCGATCTGTGCGATCGCGTCGACACGCCTGCGCTTTTCTATCCGCCCTTCAATCCGCGCCTGCCGCAACGACTGGCGACGCCGGCCGACATCTTCTCGATCATCCGCGAGCGTGACGTTCTGCTGCATCGTCCGTACGACTCGTTCACCGCCGTCGTCGAGCTCCTGCACGCCGCGGCGACTGATCCCGCGGTCGTGGCCATCAAGCAGACGCTGTATCAAACCGACGAAGACTCGCCGGTCATCGACAAGCTCGTGCTCGCGGCGCAGGGCGGCAAGCAGGTCATCGTCGTCATCGAGCTGCAGGCGCGCTTCGAAGAGCGGCGCAACATCGCTCTCGCCGCGCGGTTGCAGGATGCCGGCGCGCAGGTCGTCTACGGCCTCGTCGGCATCCAGGCGCACGCGAAGGTCTGCGTCGTCGTGCGCAGCGAGGCCGACGGCCTGCGGCACTATCTCCACCTCTCGACCGGCAACTACAACGTCGACACCGCACGCGTTTACACCGATATCGATCTCCTCACGGCAAACGATGCGTTCGGTCGCGACGCGTCACAGCTTCTGAACGTCCTGACCGGATTCTCGACGAGCAGCCTCACGCAGGTGCTCGATCGCCACGGCGCGCGTCCGCTCTGGACGCACTTCATCATCGCGCCGTTCGACTATCACCGGGAGCTCGTGGCGAAGATCGAGCGCGAGACGAAGAACGCGAAGGAGAAGCGCCCGGCGCGCATCACGGCGAAACTCAATTCGCTCGTCGATCCCGTCGTCATCGACGCGCTCTATCGCGCCGCTGACGCCGGTGTGAAGATCGACCTCATCGTCCGCGGGATCTGCTCGCTCGTACCGCGCGAGAACATCCGCGTGATCTCCATCGTCGACCGTTTCCTCGAGCACTCGCGGATCATTCGATTCGAGAATGGCGGCACGCCGGAGCTTTTCCTCTCCAGCGGCGACTGGATGCCGCGCAACTTCATCCGCCGCGTCGAAGTGATGTTCCCGCTGCTCGACGGCGCGGTGCGCGAAGGCGTCGAGCAGATTCTGGAGATCAGCCTCCAGGACGCCGCGTCGTCCTGGCAGCTGCAGCCCGACGGCTCCTGGATCCCGCGCCGCGGAGGCCTGTCGAGTCAGGATCGCTTCATCCAGATCGCGCGAGCGGAGTCGGTCGCGCTGGGGCCGTACGAAGAAGCGATCGAGCAGGCGGTGAAGATTCGACGGAAAGCGCGAAGAAAGCGCTGAGCGCAAACCGGGGGGTTCACGCGTCTCCGCGTGAACCCAACCTCACTTCCTTCGCTTCATTTTCTTTCGCGCCGCCCCCGCCTTCTTCACCACGTCCTCGTACACGCCCATCTTCACGGCCTCGGCGCGCGCGGTTTCGATGAAACGTTGCTGGCTGCGGATCGTGCGCACACCGGGACGGCGGCGGCGCCAGGTGCCGTCGGGCTGCAGGCGCCACGACTTCGCGTCGTCGGCCAGGGACGTGCCGAGGATCTGAAGCTCGATGCGCTCGCGGAGATGTGGGGCGAGGATCGGCCAGGTCACCTCGATGCGCCGGAAGAAATTGCGCGGCATCCAGTCGCCGCTGGTGACAAACACCTCCGTGTTGCCGCCATTGCGGAACAACAGGATGCGCGTGTGCTCGAGAAAGCGATCGATGATCGACGTCACGCGGATGTTCTCGCGCGGCACGAGCGAACAGATCCCGCGCACGATGAGGTCGATCTTCACGCCGGCGTCGGCTGCGCGATAGAGCGCGTCGATCACCTTCGGCTCGACCAGCGCGTTGAGCTTGGCGATGATCTGCGCCGGCTTCGCCGCCTTCGCGTTCGTTGTTTCGCGCTCGATCATGCGCAGCACCCAGGCGTGATAGTCCGTCGGCGCGACGATCAGCCGGCGCCACTTCCATTGCGGGGCGCCTTGCTCGAAGAGCTCCTGCACCGTCGCCGAGCTGTAGCCGGTGATGAGGTTCATGAGCTGCGCCGCGTCCTCGCCGAAATCGGGATCGCAGGTCAGGAGATCAAGGTCCGTATAGATGCGCGCCGTGCGCGCGTTGTAGTTGCCGGTGGAGAGGTGCAGGTAACGCCGCAGCTCGCCGCCTTCGCGGCGGATGACGAGGCAGAGCTTCGAGTGCGTCTTCAGCCCCACCATCCCGTACACGACCTGCACGCCCGCTTCCTCGAGCCGTCGCGCCCAGGCGATGTTGCGCTCTTCATCGAAGCGCGCCTGCACCTCGACGACCGCCGTCACCTGCTTCCCTTTTTCCGCCGCGCGCGCCAACGCCTCGACGATCACCGAGCCGCTTTCCGTGCGATAGAGCGTCTGCTTGATGGCGATCACGTCGGGGTCGTCGGCGGCGCTCTGGAGAAATTCAACGACGGTGGTGTAGGAGTCGTACGGGCGGTGCAGAAGGATGTCGCCTTCGCGGATGAGCGAAAAGATGTCCTCGCGTGACGCCAGCTCCACCGGCATGCGCGGATTGAACGGCTCGTCTTTCAACGGAGTCGCGTCCGCCTGTGTGTAGATCTCCATCAGATCGCCGAGCTTCGGCAGCGCCGGCGTGTAGAAGACGTCTTCGCGCGCGACGCGCAGCTCCTTTTGCAGCAGCGAGACGATCCATTCACCGGCGTCGCGCGCGACTTCCATCCAGACGACTTCCTTCCGCTCGCGTCGGCGCAGCTCCGTCTCCACCGACTTGAGCAGATCCTCGACTTCGTCTTCGTGCAGCAGGATGTCGGCGTTGCGGAGCACGCGGAACGGCACGACCTCGCGCACTTCGAGGCCGGGAAAGAAATGTGCGGCATGGATGCGGATCAGCTCCTCGATCGGCAGGAAGCGATTCTTTGCGTCGGGGATGGCGATGAAGCGCGGCAGGATCCGCGGCACTTTGATGAACGCCAGATGCGCGTCGGTGCCGCAGGAAAGCATTACGGCGACGTTCAACGCGCCGCTCGCCAGAAACGGGAACGGATGTCCCGGGTCGAAGGCCAGCGGCGTCAGGATCGGGGCGATGCGGCTCTCGAACTCCTCGGCCAGCACCGCCTGCGGTTTCCTCGCGACGGTCTTGCCCTGATCGAAACGAATCCCCTCCGCGCGCAGCTCCGGCAGCAGGGAATCGAGCACGCGATACATGTCGCGGAGCAGCGCCTTCACCCGATCGCGCACGATCTTGAGCTGCTGCTTCGGCGTGAGGCCATCGACCGAGCGATCGCGAATGTTGTTGGCGATCAGCTCCCGCAACGCGCCGACGCGAATCATCAGAAACTCATCGAGATTCGTGGCCGCGATGCTCAGGAACTTCACGCGTTCCAACAGCGGAACGCTCTCCTCCTGCGCCTCGGCCAGAACGCGCGCATTGAACTCGAGCCAGCTCAGCTCGCGATTGAAAAGCGTTTCCGTCACGACCGACAGCATAGCGATGGGGGTCGCTGGTTGTCAGTTGTCTTGTCGGTTCTCAGACGGCGGAGCTCGATGCTTCGCATCAGCCGGCAAGAATCGGCTTGGTGTTTGACCGGCGTTGTGGATTGAAGGAAATCCATAGACGTGATAATAAGAACGACATGCGACTGTCAGCGTTCGGCGTGGCCATCTTCGCAGTCCTGTTTTTCACGAATGCCGCTGCTGCCTGCGACAAGTGCGTCCGGCACTGGAATGGCGCATCACAGGCGTATTGCTGGAACTGCGAGTACTACTACTGCGGATACTTTTCCTGCAATATCGTCGGCACGCCTCAATACCCTTCCTGGCCGGATGACTGCGAGGAAGAGGGAGATTGCTTCACCTACGAAGGTGTGGCGAAGGGCTGGTGCGGACCGGATCAGCAGACCTCTTTGCCGTCCGTGATGCCAAGCGAGCGTCTTCAAGATCACTGGCTGCTCGTGAGGACGCGCGTTCAACCGCAAAAGCATTCACACCAACGGCACGCTCCGAGGGCGAGCAGTAACGGATGACCATGCGTGGGGCCAGCTTTCTTGCGCTTCTCTCGAGCGCGTTGATTGCAGTCGCGGTGGTGGCACAGGGCGATCGCCTCTGCATGACCGACGGCCGTTGTCAGGAGTTCACCTGTGGGACGGCGATCGAGGCGGCGAATGCAAGTCATCCCTTCACGCTGATCAAGAGTGACGGGACCTACTGGCTGGGGATCGTGCAACCGATGCAGACCGTGATCTCCTGCGAGACGAACGGCGAAATTCAACTTCGATTGGCTCCGTCGCGCATCGCTCCCGGCGCCGCAATCCACGTGAACATCCGCGACGATCACGGCAACCGCTGGACGGTCGCGCTCACGGAGCAGCAACTGCGCAAGCCGGTGAAAGTCGGTGTCGCGCGCGGGACGTATGAAGTGACACTCGAGACGCCGCATTTTCAGCGCGTACTCAAGACCATCGGAGTGAAAGCAGCGCCGGCAGATATGGTCGTCCACTTCGAGCGCCTGCCGGCCATTGAAGGGATGGTCTTCGCGGGCGGACGACCGGCAGCAGGTGGGCTGATCCGTTCGGATACGGGAGCCGAAGCTTTGATCGATGCGACAGGCCGTTTCTTGATTGAGGTGAATCCCGAAGAATGGCCGAGGCAGATCTCAATCAGCGCCGCGGGATACGCCGAGGCAACGAGAGAGATCCCGCCGGCACGCGCCAACACCGCGCTCGGAGCGATCCATCTCACCTCGGGAGGCTCGGCCGTGGTGGTCGTCGAACAACCGAAGCCCGGCGACGTAGTCCTGCTCGAGCTTCAGGAGCTCCGTGAAGGAGGCCGGAAGCTGGGCCGGACCGTTGCAAAACGAGAGGTCTCGCCAATCGATCAAAACGTCACGATCCGATTCGACGATGTGGAGGCAGGTTCGTATCTCGTTCTCGCAAGCGGTCACGAATCGTGGGAACGTCGTGCCGAGAAGGTGGAAATCATTCAAGGCGTGGAATCGAGCGTTGCTCTGAACGTCGCGCCATTCCAACTTCGAATGCGGACACGAAGCATGGGCCACGAGCTCGCCAACTCGGTGGTGCGGCTCCGGCATCGAGATCTCTATTGGGAGGCGTTCATTCCCACTGATGACGAAGGGGAAGCCCTCATTCATCTCTGGCAAGGAGGAAGGATGAGCTGCACCGTGCGTGCAGAGGGCATCACTCCGTATGTCGAGCGCCGCGCGATCGATGATGGCAATGACACGGATTGGGTTCTCGATCTGCCTGATCTCGAGGTGACCGGGGTCGTCGTTGATGCAGCGAGTGGTACGCCGGTCCCGCGTGCCGCGCTGGCTCTTCAAATGAGAGCTGATGAGGGTTTCAGCATTGCCGTCACCGCGCGCTCGGACGATCAGGGTGCCTTTCGATTTGGCCCCGTGCTGTACGGCACTCACACACTCTCCGCGGCGGCGGAAGGATATGCACCGGTGGAGACTTCGTATCGATTTGCAGAAGCGGAGAGCAGCCACAAGGTCACGCTCCGTCTGGATGCGGGCGCCACCTGTCGTGTGACCATCGTCGATCATCGCGGAAATCCGGCCGTTGATGTGCCGGTGATGGACTTCCGCGGCCTGACTCGCACCGGGTATGTCGGAACGGATGGGTCCGGAACCGCGCTGGTGCTCGTTCCGGAAGGCGAAACGCGCGATGTTTACGTGGTTCCCCGAGATGGCTCGCTCGGCTTCACGACGTTGCGCGCCGGCGTTCCGAAAGCAACGCTCCGCCTTGCAGAAGGCTCGAGCCGGATCATTCTTCGTGCGGAGTCGGACAAAGGAGCACCCATCCCGAATGTAGCCGCCGTCATTCGTTACGAAGGCCGCATTCTGCCGATGGAGGTGCTTGCGGCACTCGTCGGCCGTGGATCGCGGACGAGCTCCGGTCCGGATGGCCGCATCATTCTCGAGCACATGCCGCCGGGCCTCTACGAGTTCTGGCCCGTTGGCTCGTCGGCCGAAGCGCAATGGCTGGCGTCCTCCGGTCTCGGACCGCAAGCTCCCCTCAGGCTCGCCGCGGTGCCGGGCGAGAACGTTGCCGTGATGACGTTCGCAGCGGCGAGATAGCGAAGCGGAGCGCCGTCTCGGAGACCGTGCGGCAGAAACTCAGGAAGCGAGAGGAATCCGTAACGACCCCTCGGATCACCCGCGCGTGCGTTCAGCCTTGTGGCCTCCGGCGCTGCCGGCTGCGCCGGCTCAAATCGCGATCGTCGTGTCCGTGTACTTGTCCCCCTCCCGTTTGAATCCCTTCACTTCGTCCACTTGATCGCTGCGCGCGATGCGGCGGTTGCTTTGGGTGTCGAGGGCGCCGAGGAGCGAGGTAAGGGGAATCTTCTTGAACTTCTTCGTCTCCTTCGTGCAGACCATGCCGACGAACTGGTTCTTCTCCAGGATGTCGGTGACGAACGCCTTCGGCGTGGCGTTGTGGCTGCCGTGGTGACCGACTTTGAGGAAGTTCGTCTTCTTCAGCAGGTCTTTGAACTCCGGGTCTGCAAGCGCGTTCTGCCACGTGCCCCATTGCGCGTCGCCGGGGAAGAGCAGGAAGGCGCTGCCGATCTCGAACATCAGCATGAGACTCGTGCCGTTGACCGCTTTGTCGATCTGCACGGCCACGGCGAAGGCGTCTTCGTTGGCGAGCTGCATGATGTCGGCGATGTCGGATGGGCGCAGGTGAAACTTCTCGAGCTGCGCGTTGCGCGCGTCGTCCTTGAGAATGAATCGCGTCGGGAAGATCGACACCGCCTTCTCACCGTTCATCTGCATCGCCGCCATGCGCAATTCGTACGCGCCTCCCTTCGGCGGGTCCATGTCGCGCACGACCTCGGGGTCTCGTGACGGTCCCATCGCGTGAACCTTCACACCCGGCAGAGACGGTGTGGTGAACGTTTGCTGCGCGCGCTCCTTCGGCGGGAGGTATTGCAGCTTCGGCTTGTTCTTCCAGCCTTCCTGCAGCGTGGCCATCGCCTTCGCGTTCGTGAGCGAGTTGTCGACGATCTGCAGGACCTCCGGCCGCGCACCGAAGGCCGCGAGCGCTTTCAGCGCGCTCTTGCCTGCTTTCGATTGCTTGTCGCGAATCGCCTTCGCGTCGGGATCGGTCGGATGTTCGGTCCAGGGCAACCAGACCTCGCCGACTTCCACTTCGCCCCAGCGCGCGTTGTCGAAACCGCTGACGTGATCGAGGTGACGATGCGTGGCGATCACGACGTCGATGTGCTTCCTGCCGTCGGCATCGGTGATGTCGCTGATGATCTGATCGACGACCTCGGCGATCTTGCGCGGACCGGGACCGCTCATGTGGACGCCGCAGTCGATGAGCACCTTGCGCTCGCGGTCGCCGTCCGGAAAGCGGAGCAGAAACGAATCGCCGAGGCCGACGTTGTACATGCGGATCGAAACTTTCGGACTTGCCATCGTGTCGCTCCTCAATACAGGCCGCGGTGAAGTGCCGCGAAGTTCGTGCGGGCGCGCATGCGCTGCGCTTCGTACTTGTCGTCGCACCAGGCAAGCGCGACGTCGGTGTTGTCGAGCTGGCCGACGAACTGCTTCTGCCGCGTGCGGCGCTCCTCGCTCATCTCCTTGCAGATGACGTAGCGCACGATGCCGTCGGCGCCGGCGATGACCGTCGCGCCGCCGCGGAACGGAACGCCTCCGTACTCGGGATCTTTCTCGGTCGCCTTGTCGATCTGATTGAACTGCGCCACGAGCTCGACGATGAGCTGGCCGTCGGGCGACACGCGGAAGACCGTGTGAAACCCGAGGAGTGAGATCTCGAACGCGGGATCGAGACCGAGGGAGGTGGCCTCGTGCTTCGCCCAGTTTTTGAGCATCGCCGCCCACTTGCCCATCGACGCGCCTTCCTCGTCACGCGGCGGAATCGTTTTTCCCCAGCGATCGAAGGCCCTCAGATTTTCCGCGAGCCGTTGCTCGTACGGCTTGAACGGAAGCTGCAGCGTTTGCGCCGGCGCGCGCCACAGCAGCGAGTCCTCGGCCAGTGAGGTCACGCCCTGCGGGAAGATCCCGCGCGTGCGGAACGACTCGATCATCGTCGCGCGCATGCCCGCTTCGTCGTCGGGCACCATCTGGAAGTCGGCCGTCACCAGCGCGCGCAGGAAATCGCCGAACGTCACATCGACCGGTGGCAGGTATTCGATGGCGCGGATGCACATCGTCAGGATGTTCTGCGCCGTCCGCGACGCTTCACCGGCGATGCGGTTCACGAGATCGGGATGAAGATCGCCGGCCGGCAGTACGCCCGAGCCGCCGGTGGCGATGCGCACGAGATCGCGGATGCGGCGCTGGTAGACGCGGAAGAAGGCGTAAAACACCGCGGCGACGAGGATCGATCCGCGATCGTGCGGCTCGAAGAGCGTCGTCATCAGCGTGGCGTCGGGCTTCGCGTCCTTGCCGTCGTCATCGTCCTTCTTCGTGCTCGCGTCGATCGCGTCGCGGAGCGCCTGTCCCGAGCCGGTGGCGTAGCCGAACTGACAGGCCAGTTCGATGAGCGCCGACTGGCTGCGCAGATCGGAGCGCGTCTTCTGGATCGTGTCGGCCAGCACCTCGCGGAAACTGAAGTGCTGAAAGATCGCCACGATGTCCGAGAACGCCTCGTGAAACGCCAGCACGTCGGAGTTCGTCGCGTCGGTGAAGTGCTTGCGCAGGCGATGCACCAGCGCGTGCGTCGTCTCGTGGGCGATGATGTCGTGCGAGAGACAGGTGAAGACGGTCTGGCCGGGAAGATTCGGACCGGGGTTCTCGAGATCGGCGCGGAAGTAGCCGAAGAGCAGCGCGACGCGATCGGGATCGTAGAACGCGTTCGCCCCCTCGAACGCATGCGGATAAATGCGCAATCGCGAGTCCCCGCCCCGCGGCCGTCCCTTGCGCGCATGCGAGAACCGCAGCTTGCGCCCCAGAGCCTTCTCGAAATTCTCCACGACCTTCATCGCCACGGCGTAGACCATCTGCTGATGAAAGCGCGGATCCGATTCCGACGGCGTGAGCCCATCGTTCATGAGCACCGAGGGATGATCCAGGTCGACCGGCTCGTAGAGCTCATCGAGCGCCCCGTCATAGTCGACCACCTGGACCCGCGATCCCTGCGGCCCGGGCGCGAGCTCCTCGTTGGCAATGTCGAGCGTCAACCGCCGCCGCTCGGTCCGCGCGATCATCGGATCGAACGCGAAGATCTGCAGCGACCGCCGGGCGGGAGTGGGGTAGGGGTTGGGCATGGAGCCTCCTGCTAGGAGGAGTGTCGAACGGCGGTTGATCCCTACCTGACGCGCGTAGGCGTAGAGGCTGGAAGGCACACAGGCACACAGGCGCAGAGGCGCAGAGGGAACGTCCCCAGCCCATAAGCCCATGAGCCTGTGAGCCTGGTGTAAGCCGCCAGCCCTTCACACCGAATTTACCTCCACTGCCCTTCCACGCCACACGCGCCTTTTACAGTCCGGGCCATGACACGACTGGCTCGAACTGTCTTCACAGGAACCCTCATCGTCGCGCTTGCCGCGTGCGGGGGGCGGGAGGCTGCGACGTCGACCGCGGCGAATGCGCCGGCGGCGGATCGGAAGCCGCTCACGATCAAGGGCTCGGACACGATGGTCATCCTCGGGCAGCGGTTGGCCGAGGAGTACATGAAGAAGAATCCGGGCTCGGTCGTGCAGGTCAATGGCGGCGGCAGCGGCACCGGGATCGCGGCGCTGATCAATGGGACGGTCGATCTGGCGCAGGCCTCGCGGACGATGAAGGATGAGGAGAAGGCGCAGGCGGCGAAGAGTCGCGGCGCGGAGATCGTCGAGCAGGCGGTGGCGCTCGATGGACTCGCGGTCTTCGTCAATGATGCGAGTCCGATCAAGTCGCTGACGATCGAGCAGGTGCGCGACATCTTCCTCGGCAAGACGAAGAACTGGAACGAGGTCGGCGGTCCAAACGCGACGATCGTGCTCTACGGTCGCGAAAACTCCTCGGGGACGTACGACTACTTCCGCGAGCACGTGCTGGAGAAGGGCGATTTCTCCCCGCGCGTGCAGACGCTGCAGGGGACGGCGGCGATCATCAACGCGGTCGCGCGCGACAAGAACGGCGTCGGCTACGGCGGCATCGCGTACGCGAAGGATGTTCGCCCGTTGGCGATCTCCGCGAAGGGCGGCGCTCCGATTGCTCCCTCGGAGAGCTCGGTCGCGGACGGTACGTATCCGCTGAGCCGCAAGCTCTACTTCTATTTCGCGCAGAACGCGCCGGAGCGTGTGAAGACGTTCGCGGCCTGGGCGCTCACGCCCGAGGCGCAGGCGCTGGTGACGAAGGTCGGGTACTTCCCGCTGCAATGAGCCGTCGACGTCTTTTTCGCAACGCGCTGATGACGGGCGTTTTTTCGGTCGCCGGCTGGGTGGCGATCGTTTTCATCTTCCTGATTTTTCTCTTCACCTTCAAAGAGACGATCCCGATCTTCACCGATCCCGAGGTGAGGAAGGAGGCGAACCTCTCGAAGTTCTTCGCGGAGAAACAGGAAGGGGCGACGATCACCGATCGCTACGTCTGGCAGCCGACGTCGGACCAGCCGAAGGTCTCGCTCTGGCCGATCATCCTCGGCACGCTGAAGGCGACGATCGTCGGACTGCTGTTCGCCTGCCCGGTCGGCGTGGCAGCGGCTCTCTTCTCGTCGGAGTTCGCGCCGCCGAAGTTGCGCGAGGTGATCAAGCCGGTCATTGAGTTGCTGGCCGGGATTCCGTCGGTCGTGATGGGCTTCTTCGCGCTCATCGTCCTCGCGACCTGGCTGCAGGACCTGTTTCATTTCACGTATCGCCTGAACGCGATCAATGCCGGGCTCACGCTCGGATTCGCACTCGTGCCGATCGTCTTCACGATCTCCGAGGATGGCTTGTCGGCGGTGCCGCGCTCATATCGCGAGGCGTCGTATGCCCTCGGCGCGTCGAGGTTCCAGACGGCGTGGAAGGTCGTGCTCCCCGCGGCGGCGCCGGCGGTCTTCGCTTCGTTCGTGCTGGCGTTCGGCCGCGCGATCGGCGAGACGATGATCCTGCTGATGGCCGGCGGCAACGCCGCGATCACGTCGTTCTCGCTGCTCGATCCGCTGCGCACGCTCTCGGCGACGATCGCAGCGGAGATGGGCGAAGTCGTGAACGGCAGCGCGCACTACTCCGCGCTCTTCTTCATGGGGACGCTGCTCTTCGTCGTGACGTTCGTCAGCAACACGTTCGGTCAGTGGGTCATCCGCGGCATGCAGCGGCGGATGCAGGGAGCAGCGTCGTGACGGCGATGCCCGCGCCCGCGGTCCTGATGAAGAGCAACCGCCGCATCGGCGACAAGATCGCCGTCGCGCTTCTCGGGTTCAGCGTCGTGCTGATCGTGGCGATCCTGGTCGTGATCATCACCAACATCGTGATGCACGGTGCGACGGCGGTGACCTGGGAATTCATTTCGCAGCCTCCGCGCGATGGCTTGATGGCGGGCGGAATCCTGCCGGCGATCGTCGGTACCGCGGCGCTGGTGATTCTCATGTCGATCGTGGCCGTGCCGCTCGGCGTCGCGACGGCGATCTATCTGCACGAATACACGCCCGCGGAAGGACTCGCGCTCGCCTGGCGGCGCTTCCGCGTGTCGAAGGGGCGTCCCGGCCGGCGGAAACTCTTCGTCCGCGCGCTGCAGGCGCTGCTGGCGACGGTCACACGCAGCGCGGTGGCGAATCTCGCCGGCGTTCCGTCGATCGTGTTCGGTCTCTTCGGCCTCGGCTTCTTCATCCAGTTCATCGGCCGCGCGATCGATCGCGCGACGCAGCCGCCGGGCGAAGTGCTGTGGGGACAGGGCTCGCTGCTCTGGGCCGCCTGCACGCTGGCGCTGCTCACGCTGCCGACGGTGATCGTGGCGACCGAGGAAGCGCTGCGCACGGTGCCGCACGACCTGCGCGAAGCGTCGCTGGCGCTCGGTGCGACGCAATGGGAGACGATCCGGCGCGTCGTCCTGCCGGGATCGCTCTCCGGAATCCTGACCGGCGCGATTCTCGGCATCTCGCGCGGCGCGGGAGAAGTCGCGCCGATCTTGTTCACCGGTGCCGCGTACTATCTGCCGTTTCTTCCGAAGCACGTGACCGATCAGTTCATGCACCTCGGCTATCACGTGCTGATTCTGTCGACGCAGTCGCCGGATGTGGAGCGCACGAAGCCCTTGCTCTACGGCACGGTGTTCGTACTGCTGGCGCTGACCTTTCTGCTGAACCTCGCAGGCGTGATCATCCGGATGCGCATGCGATCGAGGATTGCACGATGACGACTCTGGAGCTCGTGAGTTCCGGCGCCACCGCATCGCGGGAACCGCAGTCGCAGTCGCGACCGGGGCCGAAGATCGAGGTGCGGAACTTCAACTTTTACTACGGCGAGACGAAGGTGCTGCACGGCATCGACCTCGACATCCCGGAGAAGCAGGTCACCGCGCTGATCGGCCCGTCAGGCTGCGGCAAGTCGACGTTCCTCCGTTCGATCAACCGGATGAACGACATCATCTCCGGTGCACGCGGTGACGGGCCGCATCGTCATCGACGGGCAGGATCATCTACGCGCCGGGCGTCGACGTCGTCGACGCTGCGACGCCGCGTCGGCATGGTCTTCCAGAAGTCGAATCCGTTCCCGAAGTCGATCTTCGAGAACGTCGCTTACGGCCTGCGTATCGCCGGCGTGCAGGACACGCGCAGCCTCGACGAGACGGTCGAGCGCTCGCTGCAGCGCGCCGCGCTCTGGGACGAAGTGAAGGACCGCCTGAACGGCAGCGCGCTCGCGCTTTCCGGCGGGCAGCAGCAGCGGCTCTGCATCGCGCGCGCGCTGGCCGTCGACCCCGAGGTCCTGCTGATGGACGAGCCGGCCTCGGCGCTCGATCCGATCGCCACGCAGAAGATCGAAGAGCTCGATCTACGAGCTGAAGGACAACTACACGATCGTGATCGTCACGCACAACATGCAGCAGGCCGCCCGCGTCTCCGACCGCACCGCGTTCTTCATGCTCGGCAAGCTCGTCGAATACGACGAGACGCGCGCGATCTTCATGACGCCGAAACAGAAGCTCACCGAGGATTACATTACGGGAAGATTTGGATGAGGCAGTTGCTGGTGGCTGGTTGCTGGTTATCTGTGGTTCCTTGCAGGAAGGTAGGCGCACAGGCACAAAGGCACACAGGCTCACAGCGCACGGCGTTCCCTGTGAGCCGATGAGCCTCTGAGCCTGACGAGATTCCACAGACAACCAGAAACCAGCCACCAGCAACAAAACGATATGCGCCACTTCGACAAAGAAATCGAGCACCTCAAGGAACTGCTGTTGCGCATGGGCGCGATGGTGGAAGACCAGATCAATCAATCCATTCGCGCGCTGCTGGAGCGCGATACGAATGTCGCGCAGCGCGTCATCGACGCCGACACCGACGTCGATCGGATGGAGCTGGAGATCGATCAGCACACGATCGAGCTGATCGCCATGATGCAGCCGGCGGCGGTCGATCTGCGCTTCGTGGCGGCGGCGATGAAGATCACGCCGGAGCTGGAGCGCATCGCCGATCTGGCGCGGTCGACGTCTGCGAGCGGGCCATCGAGCTCAATCGCGAGCCGGCGCTCAAGCCGCTGATCGACATCCCGCGGCTTGCGCGGATCTCGCAGGACATGGTGCGCCAGGCGCTCGACGCCTTCGTGCGCCGCGATCCCGTACTGGCGCGCGAGGTGATCGCACGCGACGATGAAGTGGACATCCTCACCGAGCAGTCGTTCCGCGAGCTGCTGACGTACATGCTCGAGGACTCGCGCAACATCTCGCGCGCCATCCGCCTGACGTTCATCGGCAAATACTTCGAGCGCATGGCCGACGGTGCGACGAACATCTGTGAGATGGTGGTTTATCTGGCCGAGGGGAAAGTGATCAAACACAGCAATGAATCGGCATGACGTGCGCGTCGCCCTGATCGAGGACGACGCCGACCTCGCCTTCACGATCCGCCTCAATCTCGAGCGCGAAGGATACGTCGTCACCTCGTACGCCAACGGCCACGAAGGCCTCCTCGGCGTGCAGCAGGGCGGCTTCGATTTCCTCGATGCTCGACCTCAACCTGCCCGACCTCGACGGCTTCACGATCTGCCGCGAGCTGCGCCGCGGTGCTCCGACTTCGAAGCTGCCGATCCTGATGCTCACCGCGCGCACCTCGGAGCAGGATCGCATCATGGGTCTCGAGCTCGGCGCCGACGACTACCTCGTCAAACCGTTCAGCGTGCGCGAGCTTCTCGCCCGCGTCGCCGCGATTCTCCGGCGCTCGAAAGGAACAGAGACCGACGCCGCCGTCTTCGACGACGGCCATCTCCGCATCGACGGCCGCACGCTCCGCGTGTACGTCGAAGGAGAAGAGGTGAAGCTGGCGAAGAAAGAGCTCGAGCTCCTCTGGATGCTCGTCCGCAACCGCCCCTCCGTCGTCTCCCGCGACCGCATCCTCTCCGAGGTCTGGCAGGTCGCGGATGACGTCGAGACGAGAACCGTCGACGCGCATATCCGAAACCTGCGCAAGAAAATCGGCAAGGATCGGATCAAGACGGTGATCGGGTACGGGTACCGATTTGAGGAACAGTAAGGCGAGTGGCTTGTTACTGGTTGCTGGTTGTCTGCGGTGTTGCGGCAGCATCAGAATCCCCTCGACAACCAGCAACCAGTAACCAGCAACTGCTTCTATGCATCCTCTTCGCGTCCTTCTCTATGCCTCGCTCGTCCTTGCCATTGCGGTGGCGTGGGGGTTGGGGGCTGCGCTGCAGCATGCGGGGGCAGCGCCTACGGCTGCGCTGGTCCTCGGCATCGTCGCGTTCGGCGTGTTCATGATTCCGTGGAGTGGCGTTTTTCTGTGGGCCGTGCGGCGCGCGTCTGATCTCGAAGTGCTCATCGATCGCGGGCGCGACGTCGCGGAAGGGTCGATCGAGAAGCCGATCGCCGACCGCGGATTTCATGGAGAGCTCGACGATCTGGCGCGAGCGATGGAGGAAATGCGCTCCGCGCTCGTCCGTCAGCGCGACGTCCACGAAGAACATCGGGCGGCCATGACCGAGATCGTCGCATCGCTCGGCGAGGGATTGCTGGCGATCAGTCCTCAGGGACGCGTCGTCGTTGCCAATCCACGCGTCGCCGAGATGTTCGGAAGCGGGCGGGAGATCATCGGACGATCGGTGCTCGAAGTCGTGCGTAAGCAATCGGTCGTCGCCGCGCTCGACAAGGCGCTGCGTGGCGAAGTCTCGACCGATCGCGTAAGCGTCGGCTCGGGCGATGACGAGCGGCAGATCGAAGTGCGCGCCGTGCCCGTCGAGGCCTCGCCGGAGATCGCCGCCGTGGCGCTTTTCATCGACGTCACGACCATCGAGCGCCTGCAGCGGATCCGCAAGGACTTTCTCGACGACTTCTCCCATGAAGTCCGCACGCCGCTCGCCGGATTGCGCTCCGCGTCGGAGACGCTCGAGCAGGGAGGCGTCGGTCCGGAGACCGAGCAGCAGCTCCGGCAGGTGATGCAGCGTCAGCTCGCGCGCATCGAGCGGCTGATCAACGACCTCGCCGAGCTCAATCAGATCGAGAGCGGTCAACTCGTCCTCACCCGGCGGCCGGTGCATCTGCGGCAACTGCTCGATGACCTTTGCGTCGACTTCCAGGGCCGCAGCGATTCCGTCCGCTTCATCCTCGACGGCGACGACGTCACCGCCTCCCTCGACGCGCCGCGCGCGCAGCAGATCTTCGTCAACCTGCTCGACAACGCGTCGAAGCATGGCGGAGGTCGCGGCGAAGTTCGCGTCGACGTGAAACACGAAGGCGCCGAGGCCGTCGTTCGCGTCTCCGATCAGGGGCCGGGCATTCCTCCGCACGAAGTCGAGCGCATCTTCCACCGCTTCTACCGCGTCGACCGGAGCCGCTCCTCGCCCGGCACGGGACTCGGCCTGGCGATCGCCAAGCACCTCGCCGTCCTCCACGGAGGAACGATCCGGGCCTGGAACCGCGAAGCCGGCGGCGCGACGTTCGAAGTGCGATTGCCGATCTGACGAAGTTGTTGTCGGTTATCGGTTGTCGGTTGTCGGTGAGCCAGTCCCTCGGACAACTGACAACTGACAACTGACAACCGACAGCGGAACCGAGAACACATCAGTTATACAATCCGCGCGCTCACCGAGGAGGCCCCGTGGCGCGATTTCGTCTGATCCCCCGAGAAGAGAAGTTCTACGACGACTTCAAGGCCATGGCCGACCAGCTGCGCCAGGGCGCGCGGCTGCTCGAGGAGATGCTCGCCACCGATCCGCCCATCGCCGACAAGGCGGACGAGATCAAGGAAGTCGAGCACAAGTGCGACTTCCTGACCCACGAGATCATCCAGCGCCTCAACCGGACCTTCGTCACGCCGATCGACCGCGAAGACATCCACGCGCTGGCGCGATCGCTCGACGACGTGATGGACGCCATCGACGACGCCGCCGCGCTCGTCCCGCTCTATCGCATCGACAACGTCCGCCCCGGCGCGCGCGAGCTGACGCACGTCATCGTCACGCAGTGCCGACGAGATCCGCGCCGCGCGTCGAGGCGCTCGAGCAGCGCAAGGGCGTCCTCGAGCGCGCCATCGAGATCAACCGCCTCGAGAACGAGGCCGACCGCATCCACCAGCTCGCCGTCAGCCAGCTCTTCGACGAAGAGCGCGACTCCGATCACCGTCATGAAGTGGAAGGAGATCCTCGACTTCCTCGAAGAGGCCACCGATCGCTGCGAGGACGTCGCCAACGTGCTCGAGGGCGTCGTCGTCAAGCACGGCTGATCGACGCATGCTCCTGCTGACCGTCGTCGGCCTCATCGTCGTCGCGCTCGCGTTCGACTACATCAACGGCTTCCACGACGCCGCGAACTCGATCGCGACGGTCGTCTCGACGCGCGTGCTGTCGCCGGGCACAGGCGGTGATCTGGGCCGCCTTCTTCAACTTCGTCGCCGCCTTCACCTTCGGCACCGCCGTCGCGAAGACGATCGGCAAGGGGATGATCGACCTCAACGTCGTGACCTTCGCGCGTGATCTTCGGCGGCCTGATCGGCGCGATCGTCTGGGACCTGATCACCTGGTACTTCGGCCTGCCGACGAGCTCGTCGCACGCGCTGATCGGCGGCTACGCCGGCGCCGCGGTCGCCAAGGCCGGCTTCGGCGCGATCATCCCGTCGCGGCTGGACGAAGACGCTCATCTTCATCGTCCTCGCGCCGCTCATCGGCCTGGTCGCTCGGCGTTCGTGCATGATGATGGCGATCATGTGGATCTTCCGCCGGTCGCCGCCGTCGCGCGTCGACCGCTGGTTCCGCCGGCTGCAGCTGCTCTCGGCCGCCGCCTACAGCCTCGGCCACGGCGCGCAACGACGCGCAGAAGACGATGGGCATCATCGCCGGCGTGCTGTTCACCGCCGGCTACATCAAGACGTTCTAGCATCCCGTTCTGGGTGATCCTCGCCGCGCACGCCGCGATCGCGCCTCGGCACGCTGCGCGGCGGCTGGCGGATCATCCACACGATGGGCATCGAAGATCACGCAAGCTGCAGCCGGTCGGCGGCTTCGCCGCCGAGACCGCCGGCGCCGATCACGCTCTTCATCGCCACGCACTTCGGCGTCCCGGTCAGCACCACGCACACGATCACCGGCGCGATCGTCGGCGTCGGCGCGACGCGCCGGCTCTCCGCCGTGCGCTGGGGCGTCGCCGGCCGGATCGTCTGGGCCTGGATCCTGACGATCCCCATGTCCGCGCTGATCGGCGCGTCGATGTTCTGGGCGTGGAGATTGTTCGGAGGAAGGTAGTTGCTGGTTGCTAGTTGCTGGTTGTCTGTGGTTTTCCGTCAGACTGCCATCCACAGATAACCAGCAACTAGCAACCAGCAACAGGTCCGCTCCGAGGGCGACAGAATAATTTCGCTATACTCATCGTTCCGGCAACTCCAGACTGTATCTGAAGGGCAAGTTCATGAAACCAGACATTCATCCGAAGTATCAGCGGTCAACGTTCACTGTGCATGCGGCGAGACGTTGGACCACGGCTCGACTCGCAAAGAGCTGCGCATCGAGATCTGCTCGAAGTGCCATCCGTTCTTCACGGGCAAGCAGAAGCTCGTCGACACCGCGGGACGTATCGACCGCTTCCAGCAAGAACGCTACGGGAAGAAGCGCACAATAATGTCCATCTGGCGTGGCTCGCGCGAAGATCATCGTAGGTGCTTTCAGCGCTCTCACGAATGGTCTGACCTCGGCCATGCCTGAGGCCGGCAAAGGCGACAAGAACGTCGACATGCTCATCGGTGGCCAGGCGGTCATCGAGGGCGTGATGATGCGCTCGCTCACCGGCTATCGGTGGCGGTTCGCCAGCCGGACGGCGGGGTTGCGATCAAGAAGGACAAGCTCGCTTCCATCGCCGCGAAGTATCCGTTCCTCAAGTTCCCGGTTCTGCGCGGCTCGGTCGTGCTGATCCAGTCGCTCATCCTCGGCATTCGCGCGCTGAACTACTCGGCGAGCGTGTCGTCCGAAGGAGAGGAAGGGGAGCCGGAGATTTCGAACTGGGCCATCGCCGGTTCGATGGGCATGGCGCTGCTCCTCGGCGTCGGCCTCTTCATCCTCGCTCCACTCGGACTCACGAACCTGATGCGGCACTACGTGTTCCCGGACATGGGGAACTTCGCCTACAACGCCATCGACGGCGTGATCCGCGCGATCTTCTTCTTCGTCTACATCGCCTCCATCTCGATGATGGAAGAGATCCGCCGCGTGTTCCAGTACCACGGCGCGGAGCACAAGACGGTCTACACGTTCGAGGCGAATGAAGACGCTGACGGTCGAGAACGCGCGCGGCAAGTCGACACTTCATCCGCGCTGCGGCACGAGCTTCCTGATGTTCGTCATGGCCATCTCGATTCTCGTCTTCTCGCTGATGCCCTCGGCTGCCCCGTTCTACGTGAAGTTCGGCGCGCGCGTCGTGCTCATCCCGCTCATCGCCGGCCTCGCCTACGAGGTCATCCGCTTCTCCGCGCGGCATCTGAAGAACCCCGTCTGCCGCGTGCTCATCCAGCCCGGCCTCTGGCTCCAGCGCATCACCACCAAAGAGCCCGACGACCGCCAGCTCGAGATCGCCATCATCGCCCTGCGCGAAGCCCTGCTCTACGACGCGATCGAGCCCGAACAAGCCGCGGTCGCTTAGCTTAGCTCTCAGCTAGCAGCTCGCAGCTCTCAGGGGCTGGATCTCCTGAGAGCTGCGAGCTTAGAGCTGCGAGCTTTTTATGTATTCAAAACTCAACGACATCGAGAAACGTTACGAAGAGCTGCAACGGAAGATTGAAGATCCTTCCATTGCCACCAACGTCTCCGCGTTCCGCGAGGCGATGAAGTCGATCGCCGAGATCGAAGAGGTCGTGGCGAAGTATCGCGCAGCTTCGCGACGTGCAGAAGCGTCTCGCCGACGCGCGCGAGATGATGCAGCTCCGACGACGAGATGCGCGAGCTCGCGGCGATGGAGCTGGCCGAGCTCGAGCCGCGCGAGCCAGAGCTCGAGGCCGAGCTACAGATCCTCCTCCAGCCGAAAGATCCGAACGACGACAAGAACGTCTTCGTCGAAGTCCGCGCCGGCACCGGCGGCGACGAAGCCTCGCTCTTCGCCGCCGAGATCATGCGCATGTACATCCGCTACGCGGAGTCGCGGCGCTGGAAAGTCGACATCACCGACGCCAACTACTCGTCCGTCAACGGCATCAAGGACGCGACGCTGCAGGTCGAAGGCGCCAAGGTCTACTCGCGCATGAAGTTCGAGTCGGGCGTGCATCGCGTGCAGCGCGTGCCGGCGACGGAAACGCAGGGCCGCATCCACACCTCGGCGATCACCGTCGCGGTGCTGCCTGAAGTCGAAGACATCGACATTCAGGTGAACGAAAAGGACCTGCGCATCGACACTTTCTGCTCCTCGGGTCCCGGCGGCCAGTCGGTCAACACGACCTACTCCGCGGTGCGCATGACCCACCTTCCCACCGGCGTCGTCGTCTCGTGTCAGGACGAGAAGTCGCAGATCAAGAACCGCGCGAAAGCGCTGAAGGTCCTCAAAGCGCGCCTCTACGACATCGAGCGCCAGAAGCGCGAAGCCGAGCTCTCGGCAACGCGCAAAGGCATGATCGGCTCCGGCGACCGCTCGGAAAAAATCCGCACCTACAACTTCCCCCAGGACCGCATCACCGACCACCGCATCGGTCTCACCGTCCACAACCTCCCCGAGGTCATGAACGGCAGCCTCGACGTCGTCATCGAGCCCCTCATCGCCAACTTCCAGGCCGAGAAGCTGCGCGAAGCTGTCGAAGCGAAGTGACGATTACACCAACTGATACCCAAGGCTTCCGCGGCTGACGAGTTTCTCCGGGCCGAGCTTTTTGCGCAGCGTCTTGATGCGCGACTCGAGGGTGCCGCGCTTCACGCGGAGGATCTCCGCCATTTGCGTGACGGTCAGCGGCGTCGGTGTTCTCGACAGCAGCAGTGCTAGGAGCTCGGCTTCGCCGCGGGTGAGATCGCGCGGTTCGCCTTCGCCGCGGATGCGCATCTCGGACACCGCGGCGAGGAGGGTGTCGGATTCGTTTTCCTGTTCCTCGGCGCGGCGGAGGACATTGCGGATGCGGGCGACGAGCTCGCGGCCGGGAACCTGGCGGGCGACGCAGTCGTCGGCGCCGCTCTCGAAGGCGCGGAGGCAGAGCTCTTCCGCGCAGTCGGAGGCGAGGGCGATGACGGGAACGAAACGCGAAGCCTCGCGGCAGACGGAGAAGGGATCGGTGTCGATCAGATCGAGGTCGAGGATCGCCAGCGCGAACGTGCGGCGGCTGAGGTTCGTGAGCGCGGAGGCGCCATCGCGGAAACTGTCGGCGCGGAAACCGGCGGCCTCCACGGCGGAGCGGATCTGCCCGGACATCGCAACGTCATTCTCGATAATGGCCAGCGGTCGCATTCGTCAGCGTCGCATGCGACTTTAGGGCGCGGGAGTGAAGCCGAGGTGAAGGACCGTGGGGATTCGCGTAAACAGTGCGCAGTTCACTCGCGTGACGTGATGCTTTACGGCGGCTTCACATGACGTTCAATCCGGCCGCGCGCATAGCCGCGTAAAACGCCGCTCATGATGCGGCTTCGTTTCACCAGCTTTCTGGCTTCTGTTCTGATTCTGATTCTTTCCCCGGCGGTGTTCGCCCAGCAGAAAGTGACCAACGCCGGCCTCGGCGCGGCCGCGGTCACCGGCGTCGTTACTGACGACAGCGGCGCAACCATCCCCGGCGTCACGGTCACTGCCACCCGCTCCGGCGAACAGCCCGGCGATGAATTCGCCGTCACCGAGAGTGATGGGCGATTCAAGATCGCCAACCTTCGCCCGGGTTCGTACCACGTCGATGCCCTGCTCGACGGATTCAAACCGGTATCCACGAACGTCACTCTCGTCACCGGCCAGACCCTCGATGTTGCGTTCAAGCTCGTTCCCGCCTTTGGCGAGACCGTGGAAGTCGTCGGCGAAGCGGTGCGGACGGGAGAAGTAGCGATTCTCGAAAGCCGTCGCCAGTCGGCGGTCGTGAGCGATTCCGTTTCGTCCGAAGAGATTCGCAAGACACCGGACTCCAACGCCGCGGGCGTCGTCGAGCGGCTCACCGGTGTCACGATCATGAACGACAAGTACGTCTTCGTGCGCGGACTCGGCGAGCGTTACAGCGGCACCACGATCAACGGCGCGACGCTGCCGACGACCGAGACCGAGAAGCGCGTCGTACCGCTCGATCTCTTTCCGGCGAAGCTCCTCGAAACCGTCAACGTCGTGAAGACCTACACGCCCGACAAGCCGGGAGACTTCGGCAGCGGTGTCGTCGAAATGACGACGACCGAGTTTCCCGGCGCGCAAACCGTGAAGGTCACGGTCGGCGCCGCGTACAACAGCAGCGCGACCGGCGAGCCGTTCCGCCGCTACGCCGGCGGCCTCGATCGCTTCGGCCGTGGCGGACAGGGACTTCCGTCCAGCATTCCGAAGGAGTTCCTGAAGCGCCGCAGCATTCTCGATCCGACCGGCTATACGCCGCAGGAGCTCGAGACGTTCGGCGAGGCGTTCATCGGCAACTGGACCGGGAACACGATCTCGTCCGCCGCGCCGGCGAACGATCTCGCGCTCACCTACGGCAATACGTTCGGACGCCTCGGCGTCGTCCTCTCCGCGGTTTCGAATCACGGCTACAGCAACGTCGCCGAGCAGCAGCGGTTCTTCGGTCTCGACGCTGGCGGCGAGCTCGTTCCCTTCAACGACTACGACATGTCCATCGATCGTGAGAGCGCGAATGCGGGCCTGGTCGGCAACCTTTCGCTTCGTCTCACGGACAACAACCGCATCTCGTTCAACTCCGTCCTGACGCGCGACGCGTCGTCCGAGGATCGGTTCCAGCAGGGGTTGCAGACGGCGTCGGGCGGCGACATCCGCGACTATCGCGTTCGCTATCAACTCGAGCAGATCCTCTCCACGCGTCTTCGGGGAGAGCACAACCTCGGCGGCCCGGGCATCGGCAGCCTCGTCGAATGGAACCTCGCCCGCTCGAAGGCTACAAACGGATCGGACCTGCGGGAGAACATCTATCGCGAATCCGATCCCGGAATCTTCCAGCTTCAGACCGGACTCGCCGAGTCGGGCAAGATGGAGTTCTTCGATCTCTCCGACCACATCACGCAGGGCGGAGTCTCTTACTCGGTCTTCTTCGCCTCGCCCGAGGGAAGCTGGTCGGGAACGCTGAAAGGTGGCGTCGATCGCCAGGAGCGCACGCGCGATTTCGGCGCGCGCCGCTTCCGCTTCACGACGGCGACGCTGCCGCAGGTCGACCTCACGCTCACCCCCGACGAGATCTTCACTTCGCAGACGATCGGACCGAACGGCTTCGAAGTTCGTGAGATCACCGGCGTCAACGACGCGTACGACGCCGAGCAGACGGTCGACGCTGCCTTCTTCATGACCGACACGACGCGAGGGAAGTGGCGCGTGATCGGCGGCGCGCGCTACGAGAAATCGGATCAGCGCGTCACGACGTTCAACCCCTTCGACGTTGCCAACGAAGTGGAAGCGGTCAACATCGGCAACGATGTTCTGCCTTCGCTCAACGTCGTCTATCAGCTCGCACCGCAGACGAACCTTCGCTTCGGATACGGCCGATCGTTGAACCGCCCCGAGTTCCGCGAGCTCAGCCCGTTCGCATTCATCGAAGTGGCCGGCGGACGTTCGGTGGCCGGCAATCCCGATCTCGAACAGGCCACGATTGACGGCTACGACTTTCGCTGGGAGACCTTCCCGGTGTCGGGCGAGGTGATCGCCGCCAGCGCGTTCTACAAGAAGATCGATAAGCCGATCGAGCGGATCATCCAGCCGACGAGCGATCTGCGGCAGTCGTTCGTCAACGCCGACAACGCGACGCTGTGGGGCGTCGAGCTCGAGTTCCGCCGCTCGCTCGAAATCGTCTCGCCGATGCTGCGCCTCTGGTCGGTGAACGTGAACTACGCCAACATTCACTCCGACGTCGCGGTCGGCGAGCATCTGTTCTCCGTCGTCACGAATACCGACCGGCCGCTGGAAGGGCAATCCGACCAGACGGCGAACGTCGCGCTGCAGTTCTATCACCCGCAGTGGGGCACGATGCTCCGCCTCCTCGGCTCTTACAACGGCGAGCGCCTCGCCGAGGTTGGAGCGTTCGGTCTTCCGGACATTTACGAAGCGTCCTCGAAGTCCTTCGACGTTGTCATTTCCCAGTCGCTCGGCAACTACGCGAAGGGAGTCGAGCTGAAGCTGGCGGCCTCGAACCTCTTCAACGAGAAGCGCGAGTTCCTTCAGGGAGGACAAGTTCAGCGGCAGTTCGATCCCGGTCGCAAAGTCAGTTTGAGTCTGAGCTACACACCTTTCTAGCCACTTTCGTGGGTTGTCGGTGGTCCGTTGTCGGTTGTCCGCGAGGCCTCGCGAGCGCTGCACGGATCACCGACAACTGACTACTGACAACCTGCTTCATCCCCATCATCAAGGAGATTACGATGCGAAGAATCCCGATTCTTGTAGCGATCGCTCTATTTGCAGTTCAGTCATTCGCCGCCCCCGGCCAACGCGAGCCGGGCACGCAGTGGATCAAACGCGCTCCTCTTTCGGCGGCCCTGCTCCAGGAGGCCGTCGCGCAGGCAACGCTGGCCGACGTCGCCGGTCCGCGGCCGATCGTTCTGCTCGAGACCAACTACTACACCTTCCTTCCCAACGAACAGCTCCAGCTTCGCCTGACCGTTGACCCCAACGGCTTCGGCGCGCCGGTCACGCTGTACCTCTACCAGGAGAACCGGACCAGCGGCGAGCGCCGCTTCTACAGCGTCGGTTCGGGACTGCAGGCCGCCGGCACCGACACCGATCTCTTCGGCACGGTCGGATCGCCGGTACCGGTCTTCGCGCCGTCACTGAATGACTTCGTGCTCTTCGGCTCGGCCAGCGATACCTCGCAGCTCAGCTTCGGCGTCAACGGCGCGCTCGGCGGCGGCATCACCGCCGGTCCGCTCGGCCTCTATCAGTGGGTGGTCGAGCTTCGCGACGCCGCGGGCAAGCGCGTGATCTCGCGCTCGAACGCGATGTACTCGAACATTCAGTCGAGCGTCCCCGTCACCGGTACGATCACGTCCTCGACGACGTGGACGGCCAACAATCGTTACGTGCTCAACGACTTCGTCGGCGTGGCCAGTCCGGCCGTCCTGACGATCGAGCCGGGTACCGTGGTCTACGGCGGCGGCACGCGCGCAACGCTCTTCATCCAGCGCGGCGCGAAGATCATCGCCGACGGCACGGCGCGACGTCCGATCATCATGACCTCCGCGCAGCGCACCGGAAATCGCGCGCAGCGCGACTGGGGCTCGCTCGTTCTTCTCGGCGCGGCGCCGATCAACGTTCCGGGCGGACAGGCCTTCCTCGAAGGTCTTCCCAGCGAGGCCGCCTATTCGTACGGCGGACAGAACGCCGCGGATTCGAGCGGCATCGTCCGTTACGTGCGTCTCGAGTTCGGTGGTTTCGAGATCGCGACCAACCAGGAGATCAACGGTCTCACCTGCGGCGGCGTCGGCAACGGCACGGTCATCGACTACGTCGAAGTTCTTCACAACAAGGACGACGCGTTCGAGTTCTTCGGCGGCACGGTCAACGCCAAACACCTCATCGGCATCGCTTTCGCCGACGACGGTCTCGACTTCGACAACGGTTACCTCGGCAACATTCAGTACGCGTTTCTGGTCAAGCGTCCGGTGAATGACGAGAGCGACTCCAACAGCTTCACCGAGTCCGACAACAACGCCACCGGCGGCGCGGATACGCCGCTCACTCACCCGCACGTCTACAACGTCACCTCGGTGCGCGTCGCCAGCGGCGTCGGCAACTACGGCGGCGTGATCCGCCGCAACACCGCCGGCGAGTGGATGAACTCCATCATCACCGGCACCCGCCTCGCGCCGATCACCCTTCGCGATACCGGCACGTTCAACAACGCCGCCGCCGGATCGCTGGTCATCAACAACAACATCCTCGACGGCAGCTTCGCCGACTCGCAGTTCCCCAACTCCGCCGACAAGGCCAACGACACGCGCACCTTCCTCTTCACGACCATGAAGCGCAACCGCAACGTGAATCCGCTGCTGGCGATGGGAACGCCGACGCTCGTCAAGACCTACATGCCCGACGTTGCTCCGCTCACGACCTCGCCGGCGCTCGACGCCGACTTCGTCGCCAACCCGCCCGACAACGGCTTCTTCGAGTCCGTCGACTTCGTCGGCGCGATCGGACCGGGCAGCAACTGGATCCTCTCCGGCTGGGCGAACTTCTCGGACAACTAACGCACCCTTTTCAGGAGAAGACATGATGAAACGCTTCGCTACTCTGCTGTTCCTTCTCGCGCTTCTGCCGGCAGCCGCGTACGCACAGTCGTTCAGTGCGCTGCTCTCCGGTGCGAATGAAGTTCCCGCCGCCGATCCGGACGGCACCGGCCTGGCCGTCGTGACGTTCACCGGCACGACGGTTCACTACACCGTGCTCGCGCAGAACATCGGCGCTCCGACGATGGCGCACATCCACCGCGGCGCGGCCGGTACGAACGGCCCCGTGGTGATCGGCTTTGACGTGAACACGCTGTCGAACGGCAGCGCGGCCGGCGTCGATCAGGCGCTGATCAACGAGATCATCGCCAATCCTTCCGGCTTCTACGTGAACGTGCATAACGCCGAGTTTGCGAACGGCGCGATCCGCGGCCAGCTCGTCGCCGCCAGCGGCTCCGAGGGCTCGCGTACGTCGTACGTGCCCGTCGCCGGTAAGGTCACCGGCGCGAACAACACGAACTTTGTCACCGACGCCCGCATCGTCAACGGTGGCGCCGCCACGGCCAACGTGACGCTCGACTTCTTCGCCTCCTCGACCGCGGGACAGACCGCGCCGACCGTCACCAAGGTCGTGACGATTGCCCCCGGCGAACAGAAAGTTCTCAACGACCTGGTCGGTGCGACGCTGGCTACGAGCGGCCTCGGCGGACTTCGCATCACGTCCGATCAAACCGTCGTCGCAACCGCGCGGGTCATCAACGATCTGCGCACCACCAACCTCGGCACGGCCGGTTTCGCCGTCGATGCGCGCGAGAAGGCCGATACGTCGGGGACGATCGCGTTCCTCAGCAGCAACGCCGACTTCCGCACGAACATGGGCTACTTCAATCCGAACAGCTCCGCGGTCACGGCGACGTTCGTCGCTCACCGCTCGAGCGATGGTGCGGTCCTCGGTTCGAGCACGCTCACGATCCCCGGTTTCGCCATGGTGCAGCAGCCCGCGTTCAGCCTGATCTCGTCGGTTCTCCCGGCCGATCAGACGCAGAACGACTACTACGTGACGTGGTCGGCGAGCGCGCCGCTCTTCGTCTACGGTGCGGTCACCGACAACAAGACCGGTGACGCGGTGCTGAACCAGTAACGCGCGATCAACCCTCTCCCCGCCAACGCGGGGAGAGGGATTTGTTGTGCTTCTGTGTAGCGACGGCCGCCTCGGCCGTCGGGATCTCGCGAGGAACTGGTTGGAATCAAGGTTTTCGCGAGTGCCCGACGGCCGAGGCGGCCGTCGCTACACAGAAGTCGTTGCTACACAGAGGCCGCTGCGCAGGAACTCCTCGCTTCATTGACACGCTCTGCATATCCAACAGGTAGAAGTACACGGTGAACCGCAGACGCTTTCCGTTCGAAGATCGCCCGAGGCTTTGGGGTGTTGCCGTTTCGCACTATCAGGTCGAAGGAGGCGACGCGAGCGATTGGACGGACTGGGAAGAGTTGGGGAAAACGCGCGGCGGTCCCTGCGGCGATGCCGTCGACTCCTGGTCGCGCTACGAAGAGGATGCGTTACTCGCGCGCGATGCCGGCGCGAATGCGTTTCGCTTCTCGATCTCCTGGAGTCGCGTCGAGCCGCGCCGCGGTGAGTTCGATGAAGCGGCGCTGCAGCGGTATCGGCGGTTCGTCGATCGGCTCGTGGAGCTCGACCTCGAGCCGGTCGTCACGCTGTTTCACTACACGCATCCGCGCTGGTTTCACGAGAAGACGCCCTGGACCTCCACCGCGTCCGTCGTCGCGTTCTCCCGTTTCGCCGGCCGCGTGGCCGCGGCGCTCGGCGATCGCGTGCGTTTCTGGGTGATCCTCAACGAGCCGCTCGTGTTTCTGCTGGCCGGATTTCTCGACGCGCAGATTCCGCCGGGCGTGAGCGATACGCGGCAGCTCAATCTGGTCTTCGATCACCTGCTCGCGGCGCATTGCGCGGCGGGGGACGAGATCCGTTCGCGCATCCCGCACGCAGTGCTCGGCGTGGCGCACAACATGATGGGCTTCGCGCCGGAGCGCGAGAAGAATCCGCTCGACGGCTTCCTCGCCAAGACCGCGCACACGATGTACAACACCGGCATCATGGAGGCCTTCGCCACGGGGCGATGGAAGTTCCTCCTGCCGCCGGGCACGATGATTCGCGGCCGCCGCGACGAGCTTCCGTGCTGGCTCGATGCGTTCGGCATCAACTTCTATTCGCGGCTCCACCTGCGCTGCCCAGGCCGCACGCGCGTCATCGGCGATTTCGACTATCACGATCGCACCGGCCACGGCCTCACCGACAATGGCTGGGAGATCGCGCCGAACATCCTCGGCGAGTTGATCGACGAGGCGCGGCAGTCGGGCTTTCCACTCGTCATCACCGAGAACGGGATCGCCGATGCGAGCGACCGTCTGCGCCCCGAATACCTGCGCATGCACAGCGAGGAGATCCGCAAAGCCGAGGCGAGAGGGATCCCGATTCACGGCTACTTTCACTGGTCGCTCGTCGACAACTACGAATGGCTCGACGGCTACGAACCGAAGTTCGGCCTCTACGCCGTCGATCGCACGACGATGCAGCGGACACCGAGGCCGTCCGTGAATGTGTTCCGGGAACTGGGCCGCGAGTTCACCGCGTCGTTCTCAGGCGCGGACCGACAGGTGCGGTAGTCCGGGAAAACCGCGCCCTGACTTCACTCCTTCTTTACCAGTCGCACAACTTCCGTTGCACATCCAGGCCTGACACTGCGAGCCATGCTGCTAGCAGACTTCCACATCCACACCACATGGTCGGACGGGAAGCTCTCGATTCCCGAGGTCGTCGATCTGTTCGGACGAGCCGGCCATGACGCCATCGCCATCACCGACCACGTCGTGAACAGCGACACACTCGTCGGCAAGGCCACGCATCATTTCGGCCTCACCGTGACCGAGCGGAACTTCCCCGCGTATCGCGAAGAGATCGAGCGCGAGAAGAGACGCGCCCTCGATCAGTACGGGATGGTTGTGATTCCCGGCTTCGAGCTGACGCAGAACACGGTGACGCGGAAGAACTCCGCGCACGTCCTGGCCCTCGGCGTGGACGAGTTCATCTCCGCGGACGGCTCGGTCGAGGAGATGCTCATGCGGGCGCAGAAGCAGAGCCGCATCGTCGTCGCCTGTCATCCGCACGAACAGTCGGATTGGTTCTCCAACACGTTCTATCTCTGGAACCGCCGCAACGAAGTGCGCGCACCTCGTCGACCTCTGGGAGGTCGCCTGCCGCTTCGATCTCTTCCCGCCGGTCGCGCGGGCGCGTCTGCCGTACATCGGCAACAGCGATTTCCATCGCGAGGAGCATCTGTACGCCTGGAAGACGCTCGTCCCCGCGCGCAAGAACGAGCTGGCGATCTTCCGCGCGCTCGAGCAGGGAACGGGCCTCGGAGTAACGCGGCTCGCGGCACCGTTCTCCGAGGTGAGCGCATGACCGCGAGCTTCGTTCTCGGACTGATCGCCCTCCTCGGCACGATCGTGACCACGATGCAGGCGCTGCTCACGCGCCGCTTTCGACGGAGCTCGCAGGAGCGAAACCGGCGAACGGACTGCGATCCGCGATCTGCGATCTGCGATCTGCCTCTCATCTCCATCCTCAAGCCCGTCTGCGGTCTCGATGACGAGCTCGAAGAGAATCTCGTCTCCTTCACTCGCCTCGAGGGGATTCGCTATGAAGTCATCATCTCCGCGGAGGAGTGGGACGATCCCGCGGTGGATGTGGTGCGCCGCGTCATGCGCATGCATCCTGAAGCGCCGTTCCGCCTCGTCGTCGACGGCGGCTCGCGCCACGGCGTCGTGAATCGCAAAGTCGAGCGCCTCATCGCAGCGGTGCGCGTCGCGGCGGGTGATCTCTTCGTCATCTCCGACTCGAACGTGCGCGTGCAACCGGACGATCTGGCGCGAACGATCTCCGCGTTCGCGGATCCGAGCGTCGGCTGCGTCTCCAATCTCTTCACCGGCGCCGGCGCGCGATCGCTCGGCGCGGTCATCGAGTCGTTGCACCTGCTCGGCTTCGTCGTTCCCGGCGCCGTGATGGCGGCCGCGATTCACACGCCGTGCGTCGTCGGCAAGTCGATGGCCATTCCGCGTCGCGTCCACGACGCCATCGGCGGCTTCGAGCGCTTCCGCCGCGTGCTCGCCGAGGATCAGGCCATCGGTCTCGCGGTGAAGGAAGCGGGCTACGACGTCGTGCTCTCGCCCGTCGTCGTGCGCAACGTCATCGTGCAACGCGACGTGAAACGCGCCTTCGATCGTCAGGTGCGCTGGAACAAGATCCGTTTCTCGTTCTCGCACAGCATCTACCTCGGCGAGCTCCTGCTCAACCCCTTCGTCTTCGCGGTCGCCGCGGCACTCCTCGAGCCCGAACGCCTCGCACTGTTCCCGTTCTTCGTCGCCGCGGCGCGCTGCCTGCAGATGGCGCTCCTCAGTCGCGCAACGCGCGCACGCCTCTCCGCACGACAGCTCGCGGCGACGCCGATCCTCGACGCCCTGATGTTTGCCGCCTGGTTCGTCCCGTTCTTCTCGAACCGCATCACCTGGCGCGGCTACGAAGCCCGCATCGGACGCGGAACGGAAATGATCGAACGGGCCGCTTAACGCGGCGAACTCGCTTCGCCACGGCACTTGGCGATTGCAGGAGGGCGGGCTTATAGCCCGCCGGTTCTGGGCGGGGCGTGGGACCGTCCCCAAAGAACCGGCGGGCTATAAGCCCGCCCTCCTCGGTGCTACGCGGATTCGATCCCGACCGAGATGTGCCGCCACTTTCCCTGCCGGAATCGCCAGACGCTCAGCGTTGCACGCGTGAGGTGGCCGAGCACGATCGCGGTCCAGATGTCGTGCGGTTGCAGTCCGCGCATCGTCTGGAAGAGTGCGCAGTATCCGATCGGCACGATGATTTGCGAGACGATCGAGATGTAGAGCGGGCTGCGCGTGTCGCCCGTGCCCTGCAGGCCTCCCGTGTAGGTGAGCGCGACGGTGACGAAGAAGCCCGACACGCTGAGGTAGCGGAGGAGCTGTGAGCCGATCGACGTCACGAGTGGCTCTTTGCAGTGCCGAAGAGCGCCGAGGAGCTGCTCCGGAATCAGCAGGAACATCGCGCCGACGACCGCGGCGACGCCCATACCGATGCGCGAGGCCACGGCGACGCCGCGGATCGCGCGATCCGGTTGTGCGCGCCGAGGTTCTGGCCGGCGATGGTCGACGACGCGCCCATCAGCCCGACCGAGGTCCACGTGATCAGCGAGAAGAGCTCGGTGTAGCCGACCGCGTAGGCGGCCTGCGCGGCCGCGCTGTGCTCGAGCGAGCCGATGAAGCGCAGCAGCATGACGCCGGCGACGTTCATCGCGATTCCCTGCAGGCCGGTGGGCAGTCCGAAGCGGAAGAGCGACGCGAATGATCGACCAGTCGGGAGCAGAGATCCATCCCGCGGCGGAACTGAATCACGGAGTTGCGCCCGAACAATCGCCACACGCCATACACGGTCACGATGGCGCTGCTGGACGATCGTGCCGAGCGGCGGCGCCGAGCGTGCCGAGCCTGCGGGATGAGGATGACGTTGAAGACGATCGTTGAGCACCGTCATCGACACGCCGAGGCGCAGCGGCGTGCGCGCGTCGCCCGCGGCGCGAAGCGCGCCGCTCAGCATGAAGAACATCATCATGCCGAAGATGCCGACGAACATGGTGCGCAGGAACGGCAGCGCCTGCTGCTGCACCTCGGGCGCGGCGTTGACGAAGTTCAGCAGGGCCGGCGCCGCGAAGTAGCCGATCGGCGCCATGATCACCGACAGAACCGAGCGCGGTGAGGAACGCCTGATACACGATGCGATTCACCTTCTCCTGCTCGTTCGCGCCGGCGAAGCGCGCCACGAGCACGCCCATGCCGGTGAAGAGCGACCAGATGAAGACGATGACGACGAGGAAGATCTGCCAGCTCACGCCGATCGCGGCGTTGCCGGTGAAGCCGACGTAGTGGCCGACCATCACGTGGTCGATGATCCCCTGCAGGCCGCCGATGATGTTCTGCAGCATCGTCGGCCACGCGAGCTTCCACACCGCCGGACCGATCGGCCCCTCGACGATCGACCGGTCGAATCGCTGTTTGGTTTCCTGCATTTGCGGGCGGGATCATGTCAGATCGCCCGGATTGGAAAGCGACGTTGTGGAAAACGTCAGGAGAACGGTTCGACACGATCGGTTCTTTACCCAGACTTCACACGCGCCTCCCCGCAGTTTGATCAGAATATGGCTCATGAAAGTCGTCTACAGATGGAGCGGGGGAACCCTGGCTTCGGTGGGCGCGATCAGCGATGCGCATTTGCGCGCGTGGGAGTACGAGCTGGCGTCGGATGATGGTTGGCCGGCGCAGGCGGAGCAGCGGGACACGGTGCGCTTGTGGCGCACGCGCCGTCCCGATCTCGCTCCGCCGGAGCTCTGGGTGGGCGAGCGCGACGTCTGATTCAGGCGTTAGAATCGCAACGTCGATTACGCATTGGATTACGCATTGGATTACGCACCGATCTCCCTGCGCGAAAAGTTCGACAAGTTTCACGAGCAGTGGTCACCGAAGGTGATCGCGCGGATGAACGACTACGAATTCAAACTCGCGCGCGTCGAAGGCGACTTCGTCTGGCACAGCCACGCCGAGACGGACGAAACGTTCATCGTGATCGAGGGGAATCTGGTCATCGAACTGCGCGACGGATCGGTGGCGCTGTCGGCGGGGGAGATGTTCATCGTGCCGCGCGGCGTGGAGCATCGTCCGCGCGCGAGCGCCGAGTGCAAGATCATGCTCATCGAGCCCGCGGGGACGGTGAACACGGGCGACGCCGGCGGCGCGCTCACCGCGGCGAACGACGTCTGGATCTGAGCGCGTGCGACTCGACGACTATCTGGGGCGACTCGGCGTGGCCCGGCCGCTCCCTCCAACGCTCGACGCTCTGCGCCGACTTCATGTCGCCCACCTCGGCGCGTTCACGTTCGACAACCTCGAGATCCAACAGCACGGCGTGATTCGGGTCGATGTCGAATCGATCGAGCAGAAGTTCTTCGAGCGACACGCTGGCGGCTATTGCTTCGAGCACAACACGCTCTTCGCCGCCGCGCTTCGCGAGCTCGGTTTCTTCGTGACGCAACACCTCGGCCGCGTGGGATCGCCCGAGCGTCGCAGTCTCAATCACATGTTCCTGCTGGTCGAGCTCGATGGGCAGCAGTGGATCGCCGACGTCGGCTTCGGTGCGGAAGGCTCGCTCGAGCCGCTGCCATTGCGCGACGGTTTGCGCGAGGAGCAGGCTGGGATCGAATACTCGCTGCGGCGCGATGCGCATCACTGGCAGCTTTCGATGCGCTGCGGTGACTTCCGCGAAGACATGTACGAGTTCACCGATGCCCCGCACACGAACGGCGACATCGAGATCGTGAACTACTACACGTCGACGCATCCGTCGTCGGTCTTTCGCCACACTCTGACGATTCAACGTGCGACGCCGGACGAGCGGCTGATCCTGCGGACGAAAGTCGTGACGCGCTATCGCGACGGCGTGCGCACCGAGACTCCGATCACGCCACCCGAGATCCGCAAGCTCGCGCGCGAGCTCTTCGGCATCGAGCTTGGCAACGAGAAGCTGCTGTTCGAGGAAGACGCGACGTAATGGCTTGGAGCCATGGACGGCCGGTTCCGTTAAGATCTCGCATTCATGAAGGATCGTATCGACGCCATTCTTCGCCGGAATCAGGCGGAGTATCTCGAAAACCTCCTGCCGCCGCGCGATGCGCTGCTGGAGCGGATGGAGAAATTCGCCGAAGAGAACGACCATCCCATCGCCGATCCGGAGGTCGCGCAACTCATCCGCGCGCTGGTGCGCGTGAAACGTCCACGCCGCCTGATCGAAGTCGGGACGAACATCGGCTACTCGGTGATCGCGATGGGCCGCGAGTGCGATGCCGAGGCGGTCGTCGAGACGATCGAGATCGACCACAACACACTCACGACGGCGCGCCGCTTCGTCGCCGAGGCGTCGTTGCCGTGTCGCGTCGTGTTCCATGAGGGCGCGGCGCTGGAAGTGCTACCGCGACTGACCGGGCCGTTCGATTTCGTCTTCATCGATTGCGTGAAGACCGAGTACGAGGACTATCTCGACGCCCTGCTGCCGAAGATCGAGCGCGGCGGCGTGATCGTCTGCGACAACCTGCTCTGGAAGGGGCAGGTGGCAGCGGGCGAGCACGACCGCGCAACCGACGCGCTGCGCGCGTTCAACAAGCGCATCTCGGGCGATCCGCGACTGATCACGAGCATCCTTGCAGTGGGCGATGGGACGGGCGTGTCGGTCGTCGTGTAGTCGTCGCAACAAAGCCGCAACCAAACGACAAGCATGTCATCCCGAGCGTCGAGCGAGGGACCTGGGGGACGGGCGGCACGATGCACGTGTTGCGCGCCACCGCCCACCCAGGTCCCTCGCTCGACGCTCGGGATGACATGCTCGCTTCGCTCGCTTTGAAAGCGCACTCCAAAACAAAAACGGCGGCCTTGCGGCCGCCGTCTTGCGAAACTGGTGAAGAGAAGTTACTTCACGGTTCCCTTGATGGGGATGGTGACGGTGGGCTTGGTCTTGTCGCTGGTGTGGATGAGGATGTTGCCGTCGAGGATGCCGGGCTTGGCGTCCTTGGCGACCTGCAGCGTGACTTCGTACTCGCCCTTGTTCGGGGTCGGCTTCACTTCGGCGGTGACGCCGGCGACGGCCGACTCGGCTCCGGTGACGATGAAGTTCTCCGGGGTCTTGAGGTTGTTCGAGCGCAGCGTGACGGTGCGCGTCGCGGCGGAATCGGTCGGGGCGACTTCGCCGAAGTTGATGCCGGTCGGCTCGACGCGGTACGGCGGGCGGACGACGCCGGAGACGCTGATCCAGTAGTCGGGCTGGTGCTTGGAGTTGGTGATGACGTGGACCTTCTCGGCGAGCGGGCCGACGCGGGCGTCATCGCCGCCGACGGTGATGTCGACGCGGTACTGCGTCTGGCCATCGCGGCCGATCTTCGGACGGGCGTCTTCGCCTTCGGCCTTCAGGGCCTCGACCTTGATCCAGTCCTGCGGGCTCTCGATCTTCACGATCTCGAACGGCTCGGTCTCTTCGGAGTAGAGGAGGACGGACTGCTTCTCTGCTTCGCCCTGCAGCATGTTGAAGCGGACGAAGCCGGCCGGATGCGCGTCCACGTACGGCTTGACGATGGCCGTGATCGTGACCTGAGCGGACGCGGCGGCGGGATCGTTCGTGTCGAGCTGGACCGACTTGGAGATCGGGCCGGCGAAGTTCGTCGTGTCGACGTGGGCGGTCACCTTGCCGGTCTGGCCGGGCTTGATGATCTTGGTGAAGTCGGCGACGGTGCAGCCGCAGGTCGGCTTGGCGGCGAGGATCTCGAGGTCGGTGGTGCCGGTGTTCTTGACTTCGAACGCCCACTCGATCTTCTGACCCTTGGGAACGGTCCCGAAATCCTTGATCGGTTCGGTCAGCGTAAGGTGCGGTGCCTTCGCTGCATCAGCAGCCTTGGGTGTGTCCTGAGCCACGGCGAACGGAGCCGCGAGCGTCAGAGCCAAGGCAACGGTCGTGGCAAACAATCGCTTCGACATTGCGCAGAATCCTCCTGGTGATTAAGACGAACTGTGAGTTGCGAACAGCCCCACCTGAGGGACCATTCCATGACCTGGTTGGCGGTTGGCGGCTTGCAGTTGGCAGGAGAAGAGCAACGGCTTCTCGCTCCTGCCAACTGCCTACTGCATACTGCCGACTCTCTTATGCCTCATCTCAAAGAAATCCCTGAAATCAAGCGTGTCTATCTGATCGGTATCTGCGGAACAGCGATGGCCTCGCTGGCCGGCATGCTTCAGCAGCGCGGCTTACGAGGTCTCTGGTTCCGATGAACACATTTATCCCCCGATGTCGACGTATCTCGAACGGCTGGGGATCCCTGTGCTCGAGGGGTATACGAAACAGCACCTGGAGACGTTTCGCCCCGAGGTCGTCGTCATCGGAAACGCCGCCGCGAACACGAACGCGGAAGCGGCCGCGACGGTGGAGCTCGATCTCCCCTACACCTCGATGCCCGAGGCGATCCATCAGCTCTTCATTCGCGGAAAGCATTCGATCGTCGTCACCGGCACGCACGGGAAAACCACGACGACGTCGCTGATGGCTTGGCTGCTCGAAGCGGCGGGCCGCGATCCATCGATGGTCGTCGGCGGCATTCCGCTGAATTTCAATCACAACTTCAAGCTCGGCGCCGGCAGCGACTTCGTCATCGAGGGGGACGAGTACAACACCGCCTTCTTCGACAAGGGTCCGAAGTTCCTGCACTACCACGCGAACACGCTGCTCTTGAACAACATCGAGTTCGATCACGCCGACATCTACTCCGACCTCGGCGCGATCATCGAAGCCTTCCGCGCCGCGGTGCGGCAGGTCGCGGCGGGCGATGTGATCGTCGCCAACGGCGACGACGCGAACGTGATGTCGTTGCGCGGCGACGCGCGCTCGCGCTGGCTCACGTTCGGCTTCGGCCGGACGTGCGACGCGTTTGCCACGGACGCCGAAGAGCGTCCCGAGGGAACGACGTTCACGGCGTGGTGGGAAGGGAAGGAGTGGAGACGCTTCCACACGACGCTGTCGGGGCGGCACAACGTGCTCAACGCGCTCGCCTGCGCGGTGATCGCGCGGCTGCGCGGCGTGTCGGAGGACGAGATTCAGAAGGGACTCGAGACGTTCCAGGGGATCAAGCGACGGATGGAAGTGCGCGGCGTCGAGCGCGGCGTGACGGTGATCGACGACTTCGCACATCACCCGACGGCCATCGCCACGACCGTCGCCGGCGCGCGGCGCCGCTATCCCGGCCAGCGCATCTGGGCGCTCTTCGAGCCGCGCTCGATCTCGTCCTCGCGCAAGGAGTTCGAGGCCGGCTACATCGATGCGTTCCACGAAGCGGACCGTGTGATCGTGGGTCCGGTCTTTCACCGCCAGCGCTACGAAACGCGTTACGGCCTCGACAAGATGATGTCGGTGGAGGCGATCGTCGAGAGCCTGAAGAAGGATGGGATCGAAGCGGAACGGATCGACGACTTCGACGCCATCGCCGCCCGCATCGCCGCCGAGGGGCGCGAGGGTGACGTCGTGCTCGTGATGTCGTCGGGCGCCTTCGGCGGAGTGCACGAGCGGATTCTTGCGGCGCTGCGCAAAGGCTAGATTCAACGCACGGCGTCGCGCAGTTGCTGGATGGGAAACGCGCGGATCGGAGCTCCCGGCTCGACCGTCACGGACCAATCGTACGGGTTGGTGTTCAGTGCGGTTCGGGCTTCGTTGATCGCGTTGCGCAGCTGGTTTACGTGCGCAGCCTGCACCACGCCGGAGAAGGTGAGGGTGAGAGGCGAGAGTCCCGCGGCAGCGCGAAGCGCATTGGCGGCGTCGCGGATCTCGTTGAAATGCGCGGCGCGGATGGGGATGCCGGTGAGGTCACCGTCATTCGTAAACGCGGTGAGGCGGGCCAGGTCGGTATTGGTCGTGCCAGCCACGCCGCCACCGGAGCTCAGGTATTCGACCATGTAGCGATAGATCGTGCCGGCACTGACACTCGTATCGACGTACATCCGCGTATTGCCGTCGAATCCGCCGATGATCGCGAACGACCCTGTTCCGACACTGCGAAGGAGGCGCGCCTGTGTCGCGTTTGCCGGGAGCGGACTCCAGATCACCGTGATGGAGTTGGAGCCGCCGCGCGCATCGAGGCCGCTGGCCTGGGCGAAGACCGTGTGCGCCACGACGGGCGAATCATCGCCGAGGACATTTGCGTCTCCCGTGTAAACAGCGTGGAAGTAGTGCGTTCCCGTCGCGAGTGAACCGAGCGTGAAGATCCGCGGTTGCGGGGCCGCGTCGATGGTGCCGGCGAGAGTCGAGCCCTCGTACAGCCGAATCGTTCCTCCCGCATACGCGACATAGGGCAGATTGATCAACGCTTCGATGATTGCCGAGCCTCCAGCGAACGAAGGGTCACTGCGAATCAGCAACTCAGAGACAGCCTTGTTCACCACGTGCGAGGAGGACGCGCTGCTGCTGGGGGGATGGGTTTCCGATCCGAGATAACGGGCCTGAAGCGCGTGCGTACCCGCGGTCAGGCCGCTCGTGTTGAACGCGAACACCGGAGCGTTCCCACTGCCTGCAACGGTGTCATCGATCAGAATCTCGACCGTTCCTTCGATCGCCTCGGTATTGTTGGTCGCGGTGACGGTGGCGGTGAACGTGACCGGTTGTCCCCAGACGGAAGAGGAAACGCTCTTCGAGATGGAGACGCTGGTGGTGTCCGTCGTCACGGTGACCGGAATCGGCTCGCTCAACGCGGGGTCGTAGTTGGAATCGCCGGAATAGCGGACCGTCAGCGAGTAAGTTCCGGCGGGCAGGGCGCTGGCTTGGAGCGTAGCCGCGCCGTTGACGAGAGTGTCGCTGTCGAGCACCGTTGCGCCGTTGAGGAGCGTCACCGTTCCCGTGGGCGTGATGCCTCCCTCGGCTTCCGCGGCAACGGCCACCGGCACCTCCAGCGTCGTTCCGACGGAGATGACGGGCGGCGCCTCCGCTTCGACCTCGGCGAGGCCGCAGACATTTTGAAAAATCGACATCAGGTTGTCGGACTGCTGCTCGCCGACGATGTCGACGCGCCCATCGCCATCGAGATCGGCGGCGCTCAATGTGCGCAGCGACCCCGCGCCGGTGAACGTGTTGTCGTTGGCGTCGATGAATGTGTACGAAGCGGGATCGAACGTCGCGTCGCCGTTGCCGGTTAGCACGGCGATGTATCCCGCGCGCGCCGCGCCGGCGGCAATGTCGATGAATCCGTCGCCGTTGAAGTCGGCGAGCGTCAGTCCGGTGACGCGCGGCGTTCCTTCGAGCGGATCGGGTGGAAGAATCGGATAGGCGAGCGGCGACCAGCCGCCGATGTTGCGCCAGACCGTCACGGAGACATCCGCGTCGTCGGCGGAGACGATATCGAGATTGCCGTCAGCATCGAGGTCCGCTGCCGCCAGCTCGATCGAGGTCGTGCCCGAATTGGCGTTTTGCGCCGGCGAGAACGTCCCGTCCCCTCTGCCAGGAATGAAGGCGATGCCGCCGGTCGTGTTGGCGACGATGTCGAGATCGCCGTCGAGGTTGAAGTCGCCCGCCACGATGTCGCGGGTGTTCGAGAAGAAGAGGTTCGTCGCCGAAGCGAACTGTCCGTTGACATCCTGCACGTAGAGCGAGCCGCTGGAGCCGAAGAGTACGAAGATGTCGAGGCGGCCGTCCTCGTTGAAATCGCCAGTCGCCAGTCGTCTGCCGCCCAGGGACGGCGTGCTGAACAAGAGAGGGCCGGTGAAGGAGAGGCCGGTTGTTCCGAACAGAACGCCGATCTGCCGCGCGCCGGAGTCGGTGAAGACGAGATCTTTCTTGCCGTCGGCGTTTACGTCCGCGACGACGATGTCGTCGAGCTGCGTGCCGGTGTACAGCGTCACCGGAGATTCCGGCGTGAATGTGCCGTTGCCCTGGTAGAGCAGAACGCTCGTTCCGCTGAGCCCGGCGATGTCGGGGAACCCGTCGTTGTCGAAGTCGGCCGTGACGTGGCGATTGAACGTCGACGGCGCATTTTCCTCGTTGAAGGGCGGCGTGACGCACGCGGCGCGGGCTCCGCCGGCAAGCAGAAAGAGAAGGACGGTCGCGACCGCTGTTCGTATTGGGTTCACGCGACCGAATGTATTGCGACCCGCGCGCCTATTTCTCGACTTGCCGGAGGGCCGGATGGGAATAGCGCCGGATCACCTGGGGTTGCCGCGTCCTCCTAACGTTGTACCAACAGGGGAGAACTATGTCTGAGAACAAAGCCCACGACCTTCTGCGGAAGCACAACCTGACGGTCGATGATGTGAAGGAGCGTCGCACGACGATGCATCACCTCCGTCACATCGTCCACGCGGAGCAGCTTCCGTTCGACGTCTTCAAAGCGCTCGTCAAGATGCGCCACTAGAAAGCGGTTGTCGGGTTATCGGTTGTCGGTTGTCCGGGACGCCCCGCGTTGCTTCCCGGACAACCGACAACCGATAACAGAGAACCCGGGCGCGAAGCGCGCGCCTGCACTACAATTCCCGGCCCATGCCTTTCCGCGAAGATGCGAATGCTCTGATTCAGAAAAAGAAATTCGACGATCTCGAGGCGCTCTGGATGAACCAGATCGAGAGCGATCCGAGCGACGTCGAAGCGTTCCTGACTGCGGCCAAGACGCTGCGCAAAGCCGAGCAGCGCACGCAGTCCGATACGCTCCTCGGTCTCCTCGGCGATGCGCTCAAGGAGCGCAAGCTCTGGCACCAGCGCCTGCAGGTGCTCAAGGAGATCGGACGCCTCTCCAAGCATCCGGCGACGCTGCGGCCGTCGATCGAAGAGGCGCTCAAGAAGAGCTTCAGCGATCACAAGTCCTTCGCCCGCGCTTTCCAGCACGCGCAGTTCTCCGACCCGCAGAGCAATCCCGTCGAGCGCGCCGAGAAGATCGAGACCTGGCTGACGTACGACGAAGGGGAGATGTTCTTCATGGCCGGGCGCGGTGCGGGCGTGATCACCGAGCTGAATCCTCAACTGGGGATGTGCCGCCTCGACTTCGAGAAAGAGAAGCGCGTTTCCGTTCCCCTCGGCGCGGCGGCGAAGTTCCTTATCCCACTGCCGAAGGGTCATGTGCTTCGCGAGAAGTTCACCGATCCCGACAAGCTGAAGGCCGCGGCGAAGGAATCGCCGGGCGAGTTCTTCGCCCGCATTCTGCAGAGCTTCGGCCGTTCGATGCTGATGGGCGAAGTGCGCGATGCGGTCATCGGCATCGTGCCGGAAGAGAAGTGGACGTCGTGGTGGACGGCGGCGCGCAAGAATCCACGCGTCGTGACCAGCGGCGCCGGCGCGAAGGCGACGTACGCGTTTGCGGGATCGTCGACCGACGCCGAGGGAGCCATTAAGCGCGACTTCGACCGCGCGGATCCGAAGACCAAGCTCGACCTCGCACGCAAACACAGCGGACGGAGCCAGCAGCTCGCCGATGCGTTCTCCACGTCGCTGGCGCTCGAAGCCGCGAGGCTGGCGCGAACGGACGCGGCGATGGCGTGGCAGATTCTGGCGACGCTCGAAGGGCTGCCCGGCAAATACAACTCACCGATCGAGCCGGCGTCGCTCCTCACCGGCGCGATGGCCTCCCGCACGGTCGCGGCGATCGGCGACAAGCCGCTCCGCGAGAAAGCGCTCGGCGTCGTCCGCGAGAATCATCCCGATTGGCCGAAGGTGTACGCCGAGGAGTTCTTCCTCGACGACGAGCCGCGGATGCTCACGACGATCATGACCGCGCTCGAAGAAGCGGGGCAGACGGAGATCCGCGACCGCCTGATCGACGAGACGCTTCGCTATCCGCGACGCCATCCGCGCGCGTTCTTCTGGTTCGTGAAACGCACCGCCGACGACGAGAAGCTTTCGGACAAGGCGAACTACACGCTGCTCTTCCAGCTCCTCGACGCGCTGACGCACGACGAGTTCTCGCCGGTGCGCGCGCGCCTGAAGGATCTTTTCGACAAGGGCGGTCTGGCCGTGCGCATCGTGATGAGCCAGGACAACGAGGAGCAGGCGCGCAAGCTCGTCGAGACGCTCGACCGCTACGGCGCGGTCGAGGAGTATCGCCGCGAGATCGTGAAGGCCGCGGCGCTCATGAAGTACCCGACTCTTCGCGAGCCGGCCGCGGAACCTGTCTACGCGACGGCGTCGTCGCTGGAGAAGAAGCGCGCCGAGCTGCATCATCTGAAGAACGTCGAGATCCCCACGAACTCGAAGGCGCTGCAGGCCGCGCGCGAGATGGGCGACCTTCGCGAGAATTTCGAGTACAAGGCCGCGCGTGCGCGCGCCGAGTATCTTTCCGCGCGCGTCGGCGAGCTGGCTTCGGAGATCTCCCGCGTTCGCGTGCTGGAGCCGGCGCAGCTCGATACCTCGGTCGTTCGCGTTGGTACGAAGCTCGAGCTGAGCAACGGCGACGCGCGCCGCGAAGTCACGATCCTCGGTCCCTGGGAGTCCGATCCGGAGCACGGCGTCTACTCGAATCAATCCGACGTGGCGAAGAAGCTGATGGGCCACGGCTCCGGCGACGTGGTGTCGTTCATGGGGAACGATTACGTGATCGAGTCGATCCGGCGCTGGGACGAGTGACCAACGCGCTCTGGTTTCGATACAATCCTTTTCCGAGTTCGTGAGCGGAGGAATCGTCCCGAATGACCTACATCATCGCTGAGCCGTGCATTGGTACGAAAGATACTGCCTGCGTCGACGTCTGCCCGGTCGACTGCATTCATCCACGCAAGGACGAAGGAGACTTCGCCGACGAGGAGATGCTCTACATCGATCCCGAGGTCTGCATCGATTGCGGAGCGTGCGAGCCGGCCTGCCCGGTTCAGGCGATCTTCCCTGCCGAGCTGACGCCCGAGCACTGGAAGCACTTCATCGACCGCAACGCCGACTGGTACAAGGCCAAGGCGTGATTTGTGTGATCCAGCTCACGAGTTTGCCTGAGGTTGTGATATAGATTGTCCTGGCATTCAGCAATCGGCCGGCAAACGGCAACAAAGGGGCGTAGAGCCCCTTTTTTATTTTCCGAATAGTCCTGCGAGCTCTTTGAGACGTCGATCGAGACCCTTCAGTTTCGCGCCCACCTCGGACCCAACCACGGAAGAGCGGGCGAATGGGCGTGCCTCCGTGGACCAATTGCTGAAGCTACTCTCTCTCTCTGCAACGCGAGCCGGAGGGTCTCGATCGACGCCGCAAACACAAACGGCCGGGCCAAATTGGCCCGGCCGTTTTGCGTTTGCGGCGTCGAGTTGTCGGTGGTCAGTAGTCGGTTGTCCGAGAGGCGTTGCCTGAAGGCCGATAACTCGCAGACAACGGACAACTGAGAACCGACAACCGCGCAGCGTCACCTCTTCAGCATTCCGAATATCCCTCTCACGATCGACTGCGTCACCGTGCGTGTGGCCTGGCGGGCGACGTTCTGGGCGATGCGGCTTTCGAGGACTTCCTCGACGACGGACTTTGGCTGCCTTGCGGGGGCGGCGCGTCGTGGAGCGGCGGCGGTTCGGCGCGGTGCGGGCGCTTTGCGCCAGGCGAAGTCGTCGGATTCCTGAGCCGGCGCGGTTTCTTCGGCCGCTGCCGCGGCGGCGCTTTGCTCGAGCTTCTTCTGCAGGATCTCGTGCGCGCTCTCGCGGTTGAGTGCCGTCGCGTACTTTGACGCGATCGGAGAGGCGGCGTGGACGCGCTCGTATTGCGCGTCGTCGATGGCGCTCATCGAGGACGATGGGGCGAGGATCTGCGCAATGGCGACGGAGGTCGGGACGCCTTTCGGATCGAGCACGCTCACCAGCGCTTCGCCGATGCCGAGGGTCGTGAGTGACTTCACGACGTCGACGTGCTCGCTCGTGGGAAAGGTCGACGCCGTTGCTTTCACGTTCTTCGCGTCCTTCGGCGTGAAGGCGCGGATGGCGTGCTGCACGCGGTTGCCGAGTTGCGCGAGGACATCCTCGTCGACGTCTTTCGGAGTCTGGGTGATGAAGAAGACGCCGATGCCTTTCGAGCGGATGAGGCGCGCGATCTGTTCGATGTGCTCGACGAGCGCGGATGACGCGTCGTCGAAGAGTTGATGCGCTTCATCGAAGAAGAAGACGAGTTTCGGTTTGTCGGGATCGCCGACCTCGGGCATCCGGTAATAGAACTGGCCGAGGAGCCACATGAGGAACGTCGAGTAGAGGCGAGGCTTGTCCTGCACGTCGGAGAGCGAAAGGATGTTCACCACGCCTTTGCCGTTCACGTTGCGCATCAGGTCATTGATGTCGAGCTCCGGCTCGCCGAAGAACTTCGCCGCGCCCTGCTGCTCGAGCTCGACCATCTTGCGCAGCAGCACGCCGACCGTGACGGCCGACATGCCGCCGTACTGCTTGAGATCGTCCTTGCCGTCGCCGCATAGATACTGGAGAACGTCGCGCAGGTCTTCGAAATCGAGGAGTGGCATGCGACGGTCGTCGCAGTACTTGAAGACCATCGCCAGCACGCTCTGCTGCACGTCGGTGAGGTCGAGAACCTTGCCGAGGAGGATCGGTCCGAACGATGAGACCGTGGCGCGGACCTGAATCCCGCGCGCGCCGGTGAGGCTGAAGAACTCGACGGGAAAGGCCTCGGGTGTCTGCTTGCGTCCGACCGCCGCCGCACGTGTGACGAGCCGTTCACTTGCCTCGCCGGGGATGCACATCCCCGCGAGATCTCCCTTCACGTCAGCGAGAAACACCGGCACTCCCGCGCGCGACAGACCTTCGGCGTATAACTGCAACGTCCGCGTTTTCCCCGTGCCGGTCGAGCCGGCGATCATTCCGTGGCGATTCATCATCCGCAGCGGCACCCGCACCGGCAAATCGCCGGCGGGACTGCCCTCACGAATCACGAACCCGAGGTCGAGCGCGGGATCGGTAAAGGAAAAGGCCTGCTTGTAAGTCTCGTCGAAGGTCGGCATCCGCGAAGCGTATTGCGGATGGCGGGCCGTGGCAAAGCCGCGAACGCCGATCGATCGATACAGCTCGTCGAGTGGACCGCCGCCGTCTCGGCGGCTGGGGCGGCGCCGTCCCGGCGCCCGCCCGCGAGCGGCGAGACGCCGCTCGCCCAGCCGGCGAGGACGCCGGCGGTCCGCTTGTGGAGTGCGGCAGCGTTGCTGCCGCTTTCCATCGCGTGCCTCGGGGCGACGCTCGTCCATGCTCCTGGCGCGCCGTTCTGCGCCGCGTGCAGTGATCGATGCGCGTGCCTATGCCTTGCCACGCGAAGCAAAGCGGCAGCAACGCTGCCGCACTCCACACGAAACCTTCGGTGACGGAACCTCTCCTGATTCGACGCGCAAGTAAACTACGCCGATGCGTCGTTCGGCCATCGTGCTTGCCGTTCTCTTTTCACTTCCTGCTCTCGCACAGCGCCTTCCGGGGGACGTCATCCCCTCGAACTACAAACTGCGCTTTGTTCCTGACCTCGCCTCGGAGACGTTTTCCGGGAACGAGACGATCCGCGTCGATGTGAAGAAGGCGACGAAGGCCGTCGTGCTCAACTCCGCGGAGATCGAGATCGACGAGGCGACGATCACGGCCGGAGGTCATGCGCAGAAGGCGAGCGTGACGATGGACGGCGCCGCTGAGATCGCGATCCTCACGGTGGCCACGCCGATTGCGACCGGGCCGGCCACGATCGATCTTCGGTTTCGCGGCACGCTGAACGAGAAGCTGCGCGGCTTTTACATCAGCAAGACGAAGCGCCGGAAGTACGCGGTCACGCAGTTCGAGCCGACCGACGCGCGGCGTGCGTTCCCGTCGTTTGACGAGCCGGCGATGAAGGCGACCTACGACCTCACGCTCGTCGTCGACAAGGACGACACGGCGATCACGAACGCGAAGCTCGCGAAGGACGAGCCGGGTCCGGGCCCCGGCAAGCACACACTGTCCTTCGAGCGGACGGCGAAGATGTCGACGTATCTCGTGGCGATGCTGGTCGGCGACTGGCAGTGTTCCGAGGGGGGCGTCGACGGCATTCCGATCCGCGTCTGCGCCATTCCGGAGAAGAAGGATCTGACGAAATGGGCCGTGTCGGCGGCCGAGGCGGAGCTGAAGTTCTACAACCAGTACTACGCCTTCAAGTACCCGTTCGGAAAACTCGACATCATCGGACTGCCCGACTTCGAAGCGGGCGCGATGGAGAACGCCGGCGCGATCACGTTCCGCGAGACGGCGCTGCTCATCGACGACGCCAGCGCCGCGGTCTCGCAGCGTCGCACCGTGGCCAACGTGAACGCGCACGAGATCGCGCACATGTGGTTCGGCGACACGGTGACGATGCAGTGGTGGAACGACATCTGGCTCAACGAAGGCTTCGCGACCTGGATCACGAGCAAGCCGGTCGGAGCCTGGAAGCCGGAGTGGAACGTTCGCGTCGAGGAGTCGGAGGAAACGCGCTTCTCACTTGGTCTCGACTCGATGGAGTCGACGCGACCGATCCGCGCGAAAGCCGACACGCCGGCCGAGATCAATCAGATGTTCGACGGCATCGCCTACGGCAAGACCGCGGCGGTGCTTCGCATGCTGGAGTCGTACACCGGTGAAGACGCGTTTCGTGAAGGCATTCGCGCCTACGTGAAGAAATTCGCCTTCGCAAATGCGCAGGCCGAGGACTTCTGGTCGACGATGACCGCGGCCACGAAACAACCGATCGACCGCATCATGCCGACATTCGTGATGCAGGCCGGCGCGCCGCTGGTGAGCGCGTCCGCGCATTGCGAGGAAGGGGCGACGCTGCTGACGCTCGCGCAGCGGCGGATGTTCGCGCGCCGCGCGCCGTTCCTCGCCGGCTCGCCGCAGCTCTGGACGATTCCCGTCACCGTTCGCAATCTCGATGATCCCGCCGCGGCACCGCGGAAGTTTCTGCTGTCGAAGAAGGAAGAGACGTTTCGCATCGACGGCTGCTCGCCGCATCTCTTCGTCAACTACGACGGCCGCGGCTACTACCGCGCGACGCATGCCGCGGGCATGATCGAAGCGTCCGGCGATCTCACGAAGATGCTTTCGCCTTCGGAGCGCGTGGCTCTGGTCAGCGACTCCTGGGCGCTGGTCCGGATCGGCGAAGAGGACATCGCCACGCACCTCGCGCTCGTCGAGCGTTTGCGGAACGATCGCGAGCGCGCGGTGGTCACGACCATCGCCGAACAGCTCGGCGTCATCGGACAGCATCTCGTCGCCGACGCGCAGAAGCCTGCATACCGCCGATGGCTCGCTGCCTACCTTCGTCCGATCGTGAACGACATCGGCTGGACGCCGAAGCCGGGCGAGGCGGACGAAATGAAGCGGATGCGCGGAAGCGTCATCTCCGTCCTCGGCGTAGTCGCACGCGACGAAGAGACGCTGCGCCACGCGCGCGAGCTCACCGATCTCGCGCTCAAGGATCCCGCGGCCGTCGACCCGACGCTGCTCGATGTCGTCGTCGGACTCGCTGCGCTGGAAGGCGATGCCGCGCTGTTCGAGCAGATGAAAGCCGCGAGGATCGCCGCGAAGTCGCCGCACGATTACTACCGCTACCTCAATGTTCTGCTCGCGTTCGAGAATCCGGACCTGCGCCAGCAGGCGTTCGCGATGGCGGTCTCGCCGGAGATGCGCAATCAGGATTTGCCTGGCTACATCGGCGGCATGTTCGACAAGCCGGAGCGGCAAGCCGAGGGATGGGAGTTCGTGAAGAGCCACTGGAGCGAGCTGCGGAAGAACTTCACGCCGTGGGGCGGAGCAGGTATCGTCGGCTCGACCGGGAAGCTGTGCGACGCAACGCAGCGCGAGGACGTGCGGCAGTTCTTCGCGGCCAATCCGGTCCCGGCCTCGGAACGCTCGCTGAAGCAGGCACTCGAGCGCATTGACATGTGCGTCGAGCTCCGCACGCTGCAGGCGCAGAATCTCCAGTCCTGGTTATCGACGCATGGGAGTTGATCGAACATGAACATCGCATTCATCGGCCTCGGCGCCATGGGATTCCCGATGGCGCGCCACCTGGCCAAAGAGCACGACGTGCTGGTCTGGAACCGTACGCGCGAAAAAGCGGAGCGTCATTCGCGCGAGCATGGAACGCGGCTGGCGAACGATCTCGCCGACTGCGCGTCGGCGGAAGTCATCATCACGATGCTGCCGACGAGCGCGGAGGTCGACGAGATCGTCGATCAACTGCTGCCGCACTTGAAGGCCGGGACGTTGTGGATCGATGCGACGAGCGGCGATCCGAACGTGAGCCGCGAGACCGCGAAGCGCCTCGCGGCGAAAGGCGTGGAGTTCGTCGACGCGCCCGTCACCGGCGCGATCGTCGGCGCGGAGAACGCCACCCTCACGATCATGATCGGCGGCACGGCGGAGAACTTCGAGCGGGCGAAGGAAGTGCTGCGTCTCAACGGCAAGACGCTCATTCACGTCGGCGACATTGGCGCGGGTCACGCGATCAAAGTGCTCACGAACACGATCATGGGCGCGACGGTATGGATCACATCGGAGTGCCTCCTGCTCGCGAAAGAGCTCGGCATCGACATGAAGACCGCGCTCGAAGTCACCAACGCCGGCAGCGGCCGTTCGAACGCCTCGGAGAACCTGCTGCCGATGCGCCTGCGCGATCACAAGTGGCCGCTCGTCTTCAAGCTCGCGCATCACGACAAGGACATCCGCATCGCCGCATCGCTCGCGCATCAGCAACACGCCTCGACGCCGATGCTCGCGCTCACGCAGCAGCTCTTCAGCGGCGCACTTCATCAACTCGGGGATCAAGCGGACTACATCGAGGTGGCGAAGATCGTCGCGAAGATGAACGGCACGAGCTGGGATTGACGACCTGGGATTTCACGCGGAGACGCGGAGACGCGGAGGAGGCTTCGAAGTTCTCTCCGCGCCCTCCGCGCCTCCGCGTGAAACGTCTCCTGGCTGTCGTGTGATACTCAGCCGATGCCGCGCGTCACCGTGATCATCGCGACGTACAACTGGAGCACGGTGCTCCCGTACTCGATCGCGAGCGCGCTGGAGCAGAGCTTCACCGACTTCGAACTGCTGGCGGTCGGCGACGGCTGCACAGACGATTCGGAACAGGTCGTGGCCGCCATTGACGATCCGCGCGTGCGATGGATCAATCTGCAGACGCGCTTCGGGCATCAGGCGGGGCCGAACAACGAAGGGATCCGCCAGGCTCGCGGGCAGTACATCGCGTACCTTGGGCACGACGATCTCTGGCTCCCGCATCATCTTGCCCTCCTGGTCGCGGCGCTCGACGCGGGAGCGGACGTCGCGCATTCGATGCTGGCGCACATCGGGCCGGACCAGAGTGTGGCACCTGGAACGTTGCCTCCGACGTCCGTCGCTCATCGCCGATCGATGATCGACGTCATCGGTGGGTGGCGCGATTATCGAGAGCTGGACGTCGTTCCCGAACAGGACTTGTGGCAACGTGCCGCGGCGGCAGGCTCGAGATTCACGTTTGTACGACGACTGACCGCAATCAAGTTCGGTGCTTCGGCGCGCCGCAACGTTTATCGAGAGAGACCCTGTCATGAGCAGGCGGCGTGGCTGGCGCGGATCCGGTCCGAGCCGGATCTCGAAACGACGGTGTTGGTGAACCTGGCGTTTTCACTGGCTCGATTTCTGGAACCCACGATCAGCCAGCGGCTGTTGCGCGTGTTGCGGAATCCTTCGCTGTTGCCGGCGGGAATCTGGCGCCGGATCAGACCTCGAAAGGGTCAGGCCATCAGGAGGATCTTACGGTTCAAAGGCGTGCGCGACTGATAGAAGGATTCAAGGGAGCCGAATGATGAAGATGTTGCCCGGTGCACAGAAGGACGGCCAGATCGTCGACCACGAATGGCAAGCCGTTCGCCGCACAATCGATGGTGTCGTCGCCCGCGAAGTGCTTCATGTCCCGCGCGATCATGGCGTGATCACCGAGATGTATCGGCCGGAGTGGGATCCGACCGGATTGCCGGTCGTCCACATTTATCAATCGCGGCTCTTTCCCGGCGCGATCGGCGCGTGGAGCTGCCATGCGAAAGCGATCGATCGCCTGTTCGTCAATCAGGGACACCTCAAGCTCGTGCTCTACGACGGCCGCGAAGGAAGCAGCACCGAAGGCGTGCTCATGGAGCTCTTCGTCGGCGATGCGCGCCCGACGTTTCTCATTCTTCCGACCGGCGTGTGGCACGGTCTACAGAACGTCGGATCAACGGAAGCGCTCATGCTCAACTTCCCGACGCGCGCCTACGACTACGAAGATCCCGACCACTGGCGACTGCCATTCGACTCGGATCAGATCCCGTATCGCTGGATCGCCAGCGGAGCGCAGGCGCGGCTGCGCAACGACCATCGGCAGGTCTAAAACGTCCCGCGATACAGCCCGCCGTCGATTTGCATCGACACGCCGGTCATGTAGCTCGCGCGCTCGCTGCAGAGAAACGCGACGACGTTCGCCAGCTCCTCGGGACGGCCGTAGCGTCCGAGGGGGATGACCGCGACCGACTTGTCGAGATACTCCTGCGGCGTGATGCCCTGCTGCGCCGCGCGGATTTCGGAGAGATGGATCTGGCGATCGGTGAGGAAATGGCCGGGCAGCACCGCGTTGACCAGAATGCCGTCGCGTGCGACCTGATCGGCAAGCGTTTTCGTGAGTCCGGAGAGTCCGGCGCGCAATGTCGAGCTGATCGTGAGCAGTTCCACGGGCTGCTTCGCGACGAACGACGTGAGGTTCACGATCCGTCCCCACTTCCGCTCCCGCATTCCCGGGATCACCATGTGGCAAAGGCGGACGACGTTCATCAGCGTCGAGTCGATGCCACTCTGCCACAGCTCCTCGGTCAACTTCTCGAAGGGCGCGGCCGGTGGACCTCCGGTGTTCGTGACGAGGATGTCGACCTGCCCGAAGCGGCGGATCGTTTCGTCGTACCAGCGCTGCAGATCCGCTTCCTTCGAGACGTCGCAGGCGACCGGCAGCACTTCCGCGCCCGCCGCTTCGATGGCGTGTTTCGCATCCTCCAGCGATTCGAGCGAGCGTGAGCAGATCGATACGCGGCATCCCTCGGCGGCGAGAGCTTCGGCGATCGCCCGGCCCAGTCCTTTCGAAGCGGCGGCGACCATGGCGACGCGATTGCGAATCCCGAGATCCATGCGAGCGACAATATCACCGTGATCTGCCCGAGTTGCTCTTCCGAAAAGACCCGCCGCGGCGGCAACGTTACCTGGACGATCTACGTCGTTCTGATCGCCCTCGCGCTCGTCGCCGTGCTCGCCTTCCACTTCAACGCCGCGATCGTCGGCGCGATCATGATCGCCATCATCGTGATCGCGCATCTGGCGCTGAACGAGCGCGCGTGCATCGAGTGCGGGCACCAATGGCGGGCGTGAGTCGGAGTGCACGCTCGAACCGCAAACCGTTGGAGGGCGGGCTTATAGCCCGCCGGTTTTGGGCGGGAGGTCGCCAACCACTGCCGCCCCAACCAGAATCGGCGGGCTATAAGCCCGCCCTCCAATGGGTTTGGCGCACGAATCCACGACCGGGGCTTGTTTCGTTCGACTACCCCACCCATCGCGAAGGCGCGCATAATCTTCGGATGCGCGCCTTCATCCTGTTCGCCTGTCTGAGCGTTTCCCTCGCCGCTGCCGCTGAAGAGTATCGGTACCTGATTCCGTTGGCCGGTTATCTGTCGTCGGAGGATGGGACGTATTACTACGCCGGCACGATCGTGCAGAACCTCTCCTCGCATCCAGCGACGGTCCAGGCCACGGACGTCTATCCGCTGAACGGCGGCAGGCCTTGTTCCGCGAGCGAGCCGTTCACGGTCCCGCCGCAGGGACGTGTGACGATCGGATGGGGAGCGTGTTTCGCGTCGATCTCGTCGGTGGCGATTCAGTCGGACGCGAAGCTGAGCGTGCGCACCGAGATCGACATCCACAAGAACCTCGTCTCGGGATGGGACAAGCAACTCATCGACGCGTCGACGGATTGGATTCAGGCGGGAGTCACGGCCGTGTCCGAAGCGATCATTCGCGATGACGGACCGCGCAAGGCGAACCTCCTGGTCATCAATCCATCGGAGCAGACGCTCACGATGACGGTGGAGATGACGCGTCCGGAATTCGATCTCTCGAGCGCGACCACGATCGACGTTCCGGCGAAGTCGGCACGGCTCATCAATCTGGAAGAGATCCGCAATCCATCGCCTCCGCCCTTCATCTCGTCGGTGGATGGACGGCATCTCGTGCGCCTCACCGGCAATGGCCCGTGGCAGGGCGGCGTCTCGTCGGTCTTCAAGGGACCGAGCATGTACCTTCCGGCGATGGCGCTCGAGCGATCGACGGCGACGGCGGTGCGAGGGCCGGAGTAAGCTTCATGCTGTATTGATCAGCGGAATGGAATCAACGGAACCGCTGACGGGGCGGCAGAAGATCACGATTGCCGTTCTCTCGGCTATCGTTGCGCTCACGCGTTTCGTAGCGCTGTCGAAGGGGCCGTGGGATTGGGACGAGGTGCTCTTCTGCCTCGCCCTCGATGACTACGACGTCGCGCGGCACAGGCCGCACCCGCCCGGCTTTCCGCTGCACATTTTCTTAGGGCGTCTCGCGAAGCTCATCACGCATTCCGATTTCCACGCGCTGCAGGCCGTCAACGTCGTCGCGGCGATCGCGGTGTTTCCGGTCCTCTTCTGGCTGGCGTGGACGCTTCACTTCCGCTTCGCCGGCTCTCTCTGGGTCGCGACGGTGTTCGCGTTTCTGCCAAACGTCTGGTTTTACGGCGGGACAGCATTCAGCGACGTGCCGGCGATGGTGCTCTTTCTCGCTGCCGCGGCGGCGTATCTGTCGAGTGAAACGAACGGTCGACGTTACGCGCTCGCGTCGGCGCTCGCGGCGGCGGCGATGCTCTACCGGCCGCACGACACGATGATCGTGCTGTTCCCCTGGGCGCTCGCGTCGTGGCGCCTCGTGCGCGTGCGGAACTGGCGTGCCCTCGCGACGGGAACCGTCATCGCCTTCCTGATCGTGACGATCGGCTACGGCAGCGCGATCGCCGCAACCGGAGTCGAGCGATACGTCAACGCGACGAAGGCGCATGCGACGAACGTCGGCGCCACCGACAGCATCGGCAGCGCCGGCCGTCCGGCATTGCGCACGGCGCTGCCGATGCTGCTCGATCCCTGCGAGGCAGGGAAGGTCTCGCTCCTCATCAATCTTCTCGCGCTCCTCGGGATCGCGCTTGGCAGGCGCGAGGCGGTCGCGAAGATCCTCCTGATGTTCGTGCCGATCTTCCTCTTCACGTTGATCGCGACGAATCCCCTCGGCGCGAGTCGCATGTCCCTCGCCTATCTGGCGGGCGTGATTCTGCTCGCGGCCGAGGGAGCGCTGGCGCCCGGGCGGTTCCTGCCGCGGCTGCGCATCCCGATCGCGGCATTGTTACTGGCGATCATCGTGGGGCGGCTCGTCACGTGGGTACTTCCCGCATTCGAGAACCCGCGCCGCACGAATCCGCCGCAGGTCGAAGCCGCGCGCTGGCTTCGCGCGCACACGACGCCGGAGACGCCGATCGTGTTCGATCACAGTGTCTATCCGTGGATGCAGTACTACCTCGCCGATCGCAGAATCATCCCGTACCGCGAGGCCATGGCGTCGCCCGCGGGCCGCAATCTCGGCGCGGCCTGGTTCGTCAGCGACGGTAACTCCGATTCCGAAGATGCCGTCGCGTTTCGCAGACCGCGCAATCGCACCTGGAACATCGTCACGCAACGCGGCTTCGAGGCCTACGTCGTTCCGCTCTTCGACGTCGCGCAATTCGGCGACGGCTGGTACGGCGACGAGATCGATGGCGCCAAGCACTGGCGCTGGGCCGCACGCCGATCGTCGATGACGCTCGTGCCGATGTCGGGTCGTTGCGAGATCACGCTCCACTTGGCAGTGTCGGACGAACTTCTGAAGGCGCCGCTGGAAATGCGCTTCTCGTTCAACGGCCACCTGGTGCAGACCGTCGCGATCACGAAGGCGGAGAACGTGGTGCGTCTCGTTGTCGAGCCGAATGCCGATGCCTCGAACGTCCTGAGCATCGAGTCGAGCCGCGCCTTCGTCCCCGCGCAACTCGGCGCCAGCAACGATTCCCGTGAGTTGGCGTGGATGCTTCTCTCCTGGCGCTACCGCCGGTTGTAGCTGCCGCTTTTCATCTGCCGCACTCCATAAGCGAGAGGAACCCAGTCCGACGCCTCGGATCACCCGCACGTGCGTCCAGCCTTGTGGCCCCAAACGCTGCCGGCCGTGCCGGCGGGATGACAATGGGCGTCATTCGTGTTAATTGGCGCGCTACCGCATGGCTGACCCTCAGTACATCCGCAATTTCTCGATCATCGCCCACATCGACCACGGCAAGACCACGCTTGTCCGACCGGTTGCTGCAGAAGACCGGCGCCGTCGAACAGCGCGAGATGCACGAGCAGATGCTCGACGACATGGATCTCGAGCGCGAGCGCGGCATCACGATCAAGGCCCGCGCCGTCACCCTTCGTTACAAAGCGAAGGACGGGCAGGACTACATCTTCAACCTGATCGACACGCCCGGCCACGTCGACTTCACCTACGAAGTCTCGCGCAGCCTCGCCGCCTGCGAAGGGGCGATCCTCGTCGTCGACGCCACGCAGGGCGTCGAAGCGCAGACCCTCGCCAACAGCTACCTGGCCATCAACAACAACCTCGACATCCTTCCGGTCATCAACAAGGTCGACCTCCCCTCGGCCGAGCCGGAGCGCGTGCGCGAGCAGATCGAGAACGTCATCGGCCTCGATGCCCACGACGCCGTCCTCGCCTCGGCGAAAGCCGGCATCGGCATCGAAGAGATCCTCGAGAAGATCGTCACCAACATCCCCGCGCCGAAAGGCGATCCGAACGGCCAGCTGCGCGGCGCTGCTCTTCGACTCCTGGTACGACCCCTATCGCGGCGTCGTCTGTCTCGTGCGCATGGTCGACGGCACACTGCGCAGCGGGCAGAAGATCAAGTTCATGTCCACCGGCAACGTCTACGAGGTCACGGAGATGGGGATCTTCACGCCGAAGGCGAAAGCGGTCGAGTCGCTCGAGCGTCGGCGAAGTCGGCTTCTTCTCCGCGAACATCAAGCGACATCGTACAGGCCAAGATCGGCGACACGATCACCGACGCGAAGCAGAATCCGCTAGCCGCTTCCCGGCTTCCAGGAAGTGAAGCCGATGGTGTTCGCCGGACTCTTTCCGATCAACACCGAGGAGTACGAAAACCTGCGCGACGCGGTCGGGAAGCTCAAGCTCAACGACGCGTCGTTCTCCTTCGAACCGGAAAACTCCGTCGCGCTCGGCTTCGGCTTCCGCTGCGGCTTCCTCGGCCTTCTGCACATGGAGATCATCCAGGAGCGGCTGGAGCGCGAGTTCAACCTCGAGCTGCTCACGACGGCGCCCGGCGTGCGCTATCGCGTCACGCTGACCGACGGCGAGCTGATCGAAGATCGAAAACCCGCAGAAGCTGCCCGACCCCTCGAAGATCGCGAACGATCGAAGAGCCGTTCTTCGAAGTGACGATGCTCACGACCGACGAATACGTCGGCCCGATCCTCGCGCTCTCGCGATCGACCGGCGCGGCACGCAGAAGAAGCTCGAGTACGTCAGCGGCCAACCGCGTGATGATCGTCTACGAGATGCCGCTGAACGAGGTGATCCTCGATTTCTTCGACAAGCTGAAGTCGATCTCGCGCGGCTACGCCTCGCTCGACTACCAGTTCATCGGCTATCGCGAAAGCGACCTCGTGAAGATGGACATCCTGGTCAACGGCGAGCCGCTCGACGCGCTCTCGCTGATCGTCCACAAGGACAAGGCCTTCGCGCGCGGAAAGCTGCTCGTCGAGAAGATGAAGGAGTTCATCCCGCGCCAGATGTTCGAAGTCGCGCTCCAGGCCGCGATCGGCAACCGCATCGTCGCCCGCGAGACCGTGAAGGCGCTGCGCAAGAACGTTCTGGCGAAGTGCTACGGCGGCGACATCAGCCGCAAGCGCAAGCTCCTCGAGAAGCAGAAAGAGGGCAAGAAGCGGATGAAGCGGGTCGGCAAGGTCGAGATCCCGCAGGAGGCGTTCCTGGCGGTGCTGAAGATCGATTGAAGCTGTTGCTGGTTCCTGGTTCCTGGTTCCTGGTTGCTGGTTGTCTGGGGTGAGTTGCTCACACAACCGGACTTCCGTTTCGCCGACTCCCCACAGACAACCAGCAACCAGCAACCAGTTAACAGCATTCATAATAACTGGCACGTTTTCGGCTCCTGCGCTCTTTGGAGACATCGAAGAGGAGCGCACCATGAAATCCTCCCGCATCTTTGCCCTGGTCGTTGCCGAGATCATCGTGATCCAGACCGCCGCTCACGCCGACGGCATCGACATGAACGATCCCCGCCGTGCACTGGGCCGCGAAGACGACATTCGCGTCGACGCCCGGCTCCTGCAGGACAGCGTGGCTCCCGGTGTTCCGATCGGTGTCGTCTATCAGATCCAGAACCTCACCGAGACGCCGGTCGCCGTTGCCGACAAGGTCTCGTCCGCCAGCTACGACAGGGATACGCGGACGATCACGATCTCGCTCGGATCGGAAGTTCCCGACCAGAACCTGCCGCATCTCGCGATCATCGCACCGGGTGAGAAGAAGATTTTCCACGCGGCTGCACTTCCTTCGCTCACCGCGGCGGCATCGCGCGCGAACATCGGCGGCGCTCCTCGCTACGTCCAGTTGAAGGTCTCGATCCTCCGGGACGTCACCCCGTTCCGCACGTTGATCGACAAGCAGACCCTCGGCCCGCAACCGCTGGCCGACGCGCTCTTCGACACCTGGCTCGAGAGCAACGACACCATTCTGCTGAACAGCGTCCCCGTGCAGTTCACGGCACGCGGCGGAGGCGATGCGTTCGACGCCGAGAGCCGCGACGCCTCGCACGCGTCTTATTGACGTGAAGTGACTGACAACGTGAAGTACTGACACAGAAGCGAAATCGCCGTCGCGTCCGTTTTCCCGCACAATAGCGGTGTCCATGAAACGTCTGCTCGTTTCTGCCGCGCTTCTCGTCTGCGTCGTGTCGTGCGCGACGACGAACATCAACATGGACGAGCCGCGGCGCGTGGTGGGAACCGAGAACGCGGTGCGCATCGACGCGGAGATCATCGGCGAGGAAGTGCAGAACGGCGCGCACGTCCCGATCACCTACGTCATCACGAACCAGCGCACGACCGCGATCGCCATCGCCGATCTCATTCCGACGACGGCCTACGATCCCGAAACGCAGACGCTCACCGTCGACATCGGAACGGAGGTTCCGGGGAACACGTTGCTGCCGCGCTTGATCAGCATCGCGCCGGGTGAGAAGAAGACCTTCAACACGATGGCGCGGATGGTCTTCGCGCTGCCACGCAACGCCGACGCGCATCGCGCGGCGCCCATCACGGAGCTGCGCATCCGCGTCAACTTCCTGGGGGATACGAGCGGCGGCTTTCAGCAGCTCGTCGGCATCCCGGAGCGTGGCATCGCCGATCCGAAGCTGGCCGACGAGCTTTTTCCGATCTGGCTCGAGCGGAACGAAGTCGTCTACACGAACGCCGTACCGATGCGCTGGAAGGGGACCGGAGAAGAGACGGAAACGCCGCGGCCGACACCCGCGCGAAAAAGGCCGGTCACGTAAAAACTACGGAGCGCAGGCTTCCAGCCTGCCGGTCCCCCGCCTTCCAGGCGGCACGCGCCGGCAAGGATGCCGGCGGACCGGCAGGCAAGATGCCTGCGCTCCGTTGAGACCCCGATCAGAAGCTTTCGACCGCTTCCTTCTCGCTGTCGTAGACCTCGAAGACCGTGATGAGCTGCGTGACGTGGAGCAGCTCGTTGAGCTTGGCCGGGAGGTGAAGCAGTCTGAGCTTTCCGCCGCGGTTGGTCACCGTGGTGTAAGAGCCGACCAGCTCGCCGATACCCGAGGAATCGATCGTCGTCACCTGGGAAAGGTCGAGCAGGATTTTCGTTTTGCCGGCGTTGACGGCATTGTTGATCACCTCGCGCAACTGCGTATCACCTGAGCCGATGGTGATCTTGCCCTGCAGGCTGATGATCTCGACGTCGCCGACGCTCCGGGAAGTGGCTTTCATTCTCGTATCTCCTTCTTCAAGTCATGCTTTCGTGGTTGCGATGCCGCTGCCCTTGGCCAGGTTCTTCGTCATCACCAGCGATGTTCCGGTTCCGGGTTGAAACGAGTAGTGCACCTGATCCATGAACGTTTTCATGTAGAAAATACCGCGGCCGCTGGTCTTCATGAGGTTCTGCGGATTCAGCGGGTCGCTTACTTTTGCAGGATCGAAACCGTCTCCCTCATCGGAGATCGTGATCTCCAGGTCCGACCCGGCCAGCTCGAACGTTGCGTTCACTTTCTTGCGAACGTCGAGTTTGTTGCCGTGTTTGATGGCATTCGCCACGGCCTCGCGGACGGCCATGCCGATCCAATGAGACCCATCTTCATCCACACCTGCGTTCTCGCAGAGGTGTTCCGCGATCACTTGAACCAGTTCGATGTTCTCGAAGCGGCTACTGATCGTGATCTCGATTCGCTCGCTGTCGCCGCTCTCCATGGGCTGAACGCCCGGCATTCTAAGTGAACGGAATGGGGTGCGCAAACCTATGGTTGCGTGGCGCATGACGACGGTCCGCCGCGTTCGGTTGCTGTTTGTTTTCATCCTCGCCGCCTGCGCCCAGGCTTCACCGCTCTCGCCGGCGATGAAAGTGGTCGAGGCCATCCGTGGCAAGGCCTTCGTCCACGACGTCAAGAACGTCACGATCGACCGCGCCGATCTGAGCGCGAATCTCCGCGCCCAGATGCAGAAGGGGATGCCTTATTCGATCGCCGAATGGGAGACGATGTTGCGCTCGCTGCAGCTCATCGATCAGGACAGCGGCCCCGCGCTGCCGAAACTTCTCGCGCTCTACGAGTCGCAGGTGCTCGCCTTCTACGACCCGCACTCGCACACCTACTTTTCCATCCGCCAGATGCCGAAGCTTCCGCCGGAAGTGGCGAAGCTCGCCGATCCGGTGCTACTCGAAGAGACGGTTGCGGTGCACGAGCTCACGCACGCGCTGCAGGATCAGTATTGGGATCTCGCCAAGCGCGAGGTCGCGCTCATGCGCGACACCGACGCCAATCTCGCCTATCACTCCGTGCTCGAAGGCGAAGCGGTGCTGGTGATGGTCGCGCATATGCTGCAGAAGTCGGGCGTCGATCTCGACGAAGTGATCAAAGACGACGCGATGCTCAGCATGATCACCTCGGCGGCGTCGGCGGAGCAGATGATCGATCCCTCGACGCCGAAGTATTTCGCCGAGATGCTGAAGTTCCCGTACCTCGACGGCCTCAAGTTCGTCATCACCGCATATCGTCGCGGCGGATGGAAGGAGCTCGACAAGGTGCACGCGAATCCTCCGCGCACGACGCGCGAGATCCTGCACCCCGAGGAGTACTTCGAGAAGACGTTCAAGCCGGAACCGTTCGCCACGGACAAACCGGCCGACGCCATCTCCGCCGAGCACATGGGAGAGTTCCACTGGAGCTTCCTCGTCGGCGCGAAAAACGCCCAGGGCTGGGTGAACGACCGCGCCATCGTGCATCGCAACGGCCACGTCGACGTCGAGACGAAGTGGGAATCGGAGAAAGCCGCCACCGCGTTCGCCGATGCCTACGGTGCCTTCCTCACGAAGCGCGGCGTGAAGGCCACGATCGCGCGTGAAGGCCTGATCGTGAAGGCCGCGTACTGACTTTCGAAACGATGAACATCAATTACGCCACTCTCGAACAAGACCTCCTCGACGGCACCTTTCGCCGCGACCTCCAGGAAGAGCTGACCGTCGGATTCCGCCAGATCCAGATGGACGGCGAGCGCCTCCCCGTCGCCTCGCACTACGCCTCCCAGATCGCCGAGATCATCAACCGCGAAGCCGAGCTCTCCGACCCGATGAAGTTCGAGCTCTACCAGGAAGTGCTCGAAGCGTGTGAAGGGGCGAGGACGACGGTGCTGGGCGAGGTGGTTTAGGTCTTCGAGTCGCCGAGTCGCCGAGTCGTCAAGTCGTCGAGACACCAGCTTGTCATCCCGAAGCGTCGAGCGAGGGACCTGGGCGGTTGGGCGGCTCGCCGCACGGCCCCACGAGCGACGTGCCTCCGCCCACCCAGGTCCCTCGCTCGACGCTCTCGGGATGACAGGTATCCCCTCGCCGACCTGGAGACTCGTCGACTCGCAGACTCTAGCGATCTGCGATCCGATCCACGGAAGCGATACCATCGCCTGCGTGAAGCACAGTTTCCGGCGTCATCCGGCTCTGTCTTCGTTCGCCACCACCGGTGGTTGAGCGTGCAAGCTGGGTCAGGATGACCTGCGATCGATCCTTTCTCATCTCCCCTCCACGGACGGGGTCAGGGATCTTCTTGTCGGAACGTCGACCAGTGATGACGCGGCGGTGATTCGCATCGCCGGCGATCTGGCCATTGCGCAGACCGTCGACTTCTTCACGCCGATCGTCGACGATCCTTATCTCTTCGGACAGATCGCGGCCGCGAATGCGATCTCCGATGTCTACGCGATGGGCGCGACGCCGATCGTCGGTCTGGCCATCGCCGGCTTTCCGACGGACAAGCTGCCGCTCGACGTGCTCGAGTCGATCCTGCGCGGCGGTGCGGACAAGGCCGCCGAGGCGGGATTCAGCGTCGCCGGAGGCCACACGATCATCGACGACGTTCCAAAGTACGGACTCGTCGTCACCGGCGTGGTGCAGGTCGATAAGCTCGTGCGCAACTCGACGGCGAAGGACGGCGACGTGCTCTATCTGACGAAACCGATCGGCAACGGTATTCTCGTCAGCGCGCATCGCGCGATCAGCGCGAAACGGTTCTTCAAAGGCGAGATGCCTTCACTCGACGAAGCGATCCGCTGGATGACCACGCTCAACCGCGATGCGTCGAAGGCGATGGTCGACGTCGGCGTCAACGCCGCGACCGACGTGACCGGCTATGGACTCATCGGCCATCTTCTCGAAATGTGCGAAGGCGCGAAACTCGGCGCGGAGATCCGCGTGAGCCAGGTTCCGCTGCTCGCGGGATCTCGTGAGTATCTCGCGCGCGGTTTCCGTCCCGAGGGGACGATGCGGAACGTGAAGACCTTCCGGGATCGCGTGCGCTTGTCAGTTTCGGAATCCGACTTCACCTTGATGTGTGACGCACAGACCTCGGGTGGCCTTCTGATCGCCGTATCTTCCGCGCGGGCGTCCGCGCTCGAGGCGAAGTTCGGCGAAAGCGGTCTGTTCTATGCAAAGGTCGGGAGAATGACGGCCGACTCCGGTCGCATCACACTCGTTGAGTAAGGAGCTCCTCGCATGGCCGAATTGAAAGTGGATCGAGAAAACGTGAACACCGTCACCGGGGAAGATGGAACCACCTGGGTCGAGATCGCGAGTTGCGGCACCGAGGATGAGGCGAAGTTGCTGCAGGGCTTCCTTCAGGCAGAGGGAATCCCGGCCCAGATCGAAGACGTGAAATTTCACATGGAGCCGATCAACTTCGGCACCATGGGCGACATCCGCATCTACGTGGCGACGGAAGACGAACAGAACGCGATGTCGATGCTGCGGCAACGCGACAACGAGTATCAGCGTCTCGATGACGACGAGGAGACTCTCGTGACCGACGAGGGTCCCGCGGAAGTCGACGAGAACGCGTCGGCGGAGAACGATGACGGAACCGGTTCCTGAAGATCCTGAGTCGCTGGACGACTACGAGCCCACCCCGATGCCGCGCTGGATTCCGGTGCTCATCGGAGTGCTGCTCGTTGCGCTCGCGGGACTGGCCGTCTACACCGGCCTGCGCTATCGCAACGACGACAGCCTGACCTCGCAGGTCCGTCCGCAGCGCGAGCATTCGATGACGCCCGCGCCGCCCGGCGAGCCGGGGGCGGGAGCGTCGCTCGTACTTCACGGCGAGTCGGGCGAGAACACGCCGCAAGCGAACGCGCCCGTCAGCGGCGACGCCCGCGCCGTGATCAGCGGCGGTCCCGGAGGCGTCGACGCGACGGTGCGTATCTGGGCGCGTCGCGGCATGGTCATGAACGTTCTGCCCGAGGACTCGATGGTCTACGTCAACGACCTGCCGATCGGCCAGGTGAGCCAGTTCAACTCGATGGACGAGGTCTACGACTTCGCCGAGCCCGGCAGCTACACGGTGAAGATCGTCTCGCCGAAGGGCGCCGAAAAGACATTCATCGTGACGGCGGGCGATGACGCGAAGCAGGAAGTGGCGAGGATCAGCGTCAAGTTTTGAAAGGCCGTTGCTGGTTCCTGGTTGCTGGTTGTCTGTGGGGTGTTGATCTTCCGGTATGCATCGCAAGAGCAATGCACCGCAGACAACCAGCAACCAGCAACCAGTTAACGCCGCGGCGCGTGGTCGCGGACGGCCGAGAGCGACCGTCACGAACAGTGCGAGAAAAAGCTAATGCGCTGCGGCCTGCGCTTCCTTCGCCTTCTTCGACTCGGCGATGATCTTTTCCTGGAATTGCTTCGGCACTTCTTCGTAGTGCGAGTACTCCATGTGGAAGCTGCCGCGGCCTTGCGTGATCGAGCGGAGCGTCGAGCCGTAGGTGAGCATCTCCGAGAGCGGGACGCGGGCGTGAATCACCTGCGTGTCCTCTTCGGCGTCGACGCCTTCGACGCGTCCGCGGCGTGAGTTGAGGTCGCCCATGATGTCGCCGACGTATTCGCTCGGCGCGGTGATGTCGACGTGCATGATCGGCTCGAGCAGCGTCGGACGAGCCGCTTCCATCCCTTGCTGGAAGGCCAGGGAGCCGGCGATCTTGAACGCCATTTCCGACGAGTCGACGTCGTGGTACTGGCCGTCCTTCAGACGCACGCGGAAATCGACGACCGGATAGCCGGCCAGATAGCCTTTAATGCGCGCGTCCTGGATGCCCTTCTCCACCGCGGGGATGTATTGCCGCGGGATCGAGCCGCCGAAGATCTCGTCGACGAATTCGAAGTCGGCGCCGCGTGGGAGCGGCTCCATCGTGATCTTGCAATCGGCGAACTGGCCGTGGCCGCCCGACTGCTTCTTGTGCCGTCCATGCGCTTCGGCGGCTTTCGTGATCGTTTCGCGATACGGAACCTTCGGCGGATGCAGGATGACGTCGACGTTGTACTTCTTGTGCAGCTTGCCGACGACGATCTCGACGTGGAGTTGCCCCTGTCCGCTGATGAGGAACTCTTTTGTCTGCTCGTCGCGATGGAACTTGATCGTCGGATCTTCTTCGATGATGCGATGGATCGCCACGCCGAGCTTGTCCTCGTCGCCGCGCGCTTTCGGTTCGACGGCGAAGGCGATCGCTGCTTCGGGATAGGAGATGTGATCGATGACGATCTGGTGTTCCTTCGGCGCGAGCGTGTCGCCGGTGAATGTGTCCTTCAGTTTCGCCACCGCGCCGATGTCGCCGGCGCGCAGTTCCGAGACGGGGATCTGCTGCTTGCCCTGCAGCACCTGCAGCTTGCCGACGCGCTCTTCGTGATCGCGCGACGTGTTCCAGTAGTTGTGATCGGACTGCATCGTTCCGGAGTAGACGCGGAAGAGCGAGACGCGTCCGGAGAAGGGATCGGAGAACGTCTTGAAGACGAGCGCCGACATGAAGGCCTCGGGGCGCCGATCGAACGTGATCGCTTCTCCCTTCGGATTCTTGCCGTCGATCGTCTTCGCAATGTCGGCGGCGGGCAGCAGCGAAACGAAGGCATCGAGCGATCGAATGGCCGCCGATGTTGTGCCCGGCCGAGGCGAAGACGACGGGATAAATCTGGCGATGCGCGACTTCGCGCTTCATGCCTTCGATCAGCTCTTCCTGCGACAGCCCGCCCTGCTCGAAGAAGCGCTCCATCAGCGTGTCGTCGCCTTCGGCAACCTTCTCGATGAGCTTCTCGCGCCAATCATCGGCGTCGCTCTTGAGGTCCGCCGGGATGTCGGCGAGCTCGTACTTGCCGGTGTCGCCCTGGTAGATCCAGGCCTTCATCGAAACGAGATCGATCACGCCGCGGAAGTCTTTCTCTTCGCCGATCGGGAGCTGGATCGGCACGACGTTCTTGCCGAACTTCTTCTGCAGCGCTTCGAGCGTGCGCGAGAACGATGCGCGGTCGCGGTCCATCTTGTTGACCACGATCATCCGCGGCATCGCGAATTCCTCGGCGAATTTCCAGACCTTCTCGGTCGTCACTTCGACACCGGTCACGCCGCTGACGACGACGACCGCGGAGTCGGCGACGCGCATCGCGCCCTTCGCTTCCATGATGAAGATTCCGAAGCCGGGCGTATCGAGGAGATTGAGCTTCGTGTCCTTCCACTCGGCGACTCCGATGGCCGTGGAGATCGAGTGCTTCCGGTCGATCTCATCGGGGTCGAAATCCGTGGAGGTCGTTCCGTCTTCGACACGCCCCATGCGTGTCGTGGCGCCGGAGTTGAATAGGAGCTGGGACACGAGGGTCGTTTTCCCTGTGTCGTTGTGTCCGACGATCGCCACATTGCGGATCTCGGAAGCCGAGTAAACCTTCATGAGCGCGACTCCGTAAGGGATTTGAGAATCAGGCGTGACATCATATCCCTGTCATCGCTGACTTCGAACGGGTTGAGAGATAGCAGGAGTTATCATTGTCGGTTCATGGGACGACCTCTGCCTCCGGAGACAAGACCCTCTTGAAACTGGGTCGGTACGAAGTCGTGCGCGAGCTCGGCAAGGGCGCGATGGGCATCGTCTATCTGGCGAAAGATCCTCTGATCGGTCGCCTGGTCGCGCTGAAAACGATCCGCTCCTCGGCACACGCGGACGACGATGAAACGAAGGAGTTCCAGTTGCGCTTCGTCCGCGAAGCGCAGGCCGCGGGCATCCTCAACCATCCCTCCATCGTCACGGTGCACGACATCGGGCAGGACGACACCGCCGGCACGTCGTTCATCGCCATGGAGTACGTCGAGGGCTACAACCTCAAAGAAGTTCTCTCGCAGGGCCGCGCGCTTTCCTTCGACCAGATCGCGGACATCGTCGTCCCAGGTCGCCGACGCGCTCGATTTCGCGCACGCGAAGGGCATCGTCCATCGCGACGTGAAGCCGGCGAACATCATTCTCGTCGAAGGCAATCGCGCCAAGATCACCGACTTCGGCATCGCCAAGATCGCCTCCGGCGGCGCGAATCTCACGACCACCGGCCAGTTCCTCGGCACGCCGAACTACATGGCGCCGGAGCAGATCAAGGGCGCTCCGGTCGACGGCCGCAGCGACATCTTCTCGCTCGGAATCTGCCTCTACGAGTGCCTGACGCGACGCAAACCGTTCGGCGGCGATTCGCTGACGTCGATCTCCTACAAGATCGTTCATGAGCCGTTCCCGCCGCTGCACGAGATCAATCCGCAGATCCCCGACGGGTTCACGGACGTGGTGGCGACCTGCCTGGCCAAGGATCCGACGAAGCGCTATCAGCGCGCGAAGGATCTCGCCAACGCCTTGCGTGCGGTGATCCGCGGCGAACGGCCGGTCCGTCCGCCCGATCCGATGCTCGCCGACGAGACGATGGTCACGCGCGACCGCGAAAAACTGCCGGCGGCGATGCCGACCGTCGAAGTTCCGTTCCCCGAAGCGGCCGAGTTTTCGCCGGAGATCGGAGCAAACACGAATCCCGTCGCCGGGAGTGCCGCGGCGGCGGTCGCCGCGGGCAGCATGATTCGCGAGCCGGCGCGAACGAATCCGAAGCAACCGATCGCCGGACAGTTCCGCAACACGCTCTCGAATGTGCGCACGCTGCCGCTCTGGCGCCGCCGGATTGCGCCGCCGCTGTTCCTTGGAATCGTCGTTCTGCTCGTCGCCGCTTTGATCGGCGGCGTGGCCACGATTCGCAGCAAACATCCCGACATCCCGCCGGTCGACACGACCGCGGAGAAGCGTGGCGCGCAGGAACGAAAGCTGCGCGAAGAGGCGAACGCACTGCTGCGGCAGGGACGCGTGACGGAGGCGTACGCGCGATATCAGCAACTGCTGAAGCTCTCGCCGGGATCGCCCTACGTCATCGCGATGATGCAGCGGCTCAACGCCATTCGTGCGCAGGAAGCGGTGAGCAAGCAGCAGCGAGATCAGTCCCAGCAGAAGTTCCAGGAAGGGATGGCGCTTTTCAACGACAAGAAGTACCCGCAGGCGATTCAGCTCTTCCAGGAAGCGTTCAGCATCAACCCCAGCTCCAACGAAGCCGCGGAGTATTTGAAGCTGGCGCAGCAGGAGCAGCAGAAAGCCGACGCCGCGCGGAGCAATCGCAATCGCCCGCCGAATCAGCAGCGCGGAACGACGACTCCAATCGGCGGGACGGTGGCGGAGACCGGCACGACGGGCACGACGCAAACGGTCGCGGCGAGTCCGGCGTCGCTGACCACGGTCTTCACGCATCCCTTCACCGATGGCCACGTCGTCGTGCGCATCGGCGCCGACATCGTCGTCAACGAAAAGATCTTCGACGAGAAACCAGCCCGCCTCTTCCGCCGCGCATCGCGTGTCCCGCGTCCGGTGAACGTGACCTCTTCGCTTCCCGCGAAAAACGCCGACGTGCAGATCTGGGTCACCGCTCCGCAGCAGAACGTGCAGGAGCATCACGTCATGACCGCCGTCCGCTTCGATGCCGGCAGCTCGCACCGTCTGACGATCCGCTACGACGAAGCGAGCAAGAAATTCAGCTACGAGCTCAATTGAATTCGAACGCCGACATCCACGGAGGGCGGGCTTATAGCCCGCCGGTTTTGGGTGGGGGAACATCGTTCCGCAGCGCTCCCCGCCCACCCATGGCGGGCTATAAGCCCGCCCTCCATGGCGTTTTTCGTGGCGTTTCCGTGGGGTTCGTGGATTGGACATGACGAGCGGACGCTTTGTCATCGCCACGCGGGATGAGCTTTGGTTGCGCGGTCGGCTCGTCGAGCGTCGTCTTTCTCACGGCGAAGCGGCTGAAACCGAAAATGGGATCGTCGCCTCGGACGCGCGTGACGATGCGCTCGTCGCGGCATGCGATGCGGAGATCGAGCGACTGCGCGTGCATGTCGTTCCCGGCGCACGCGTGCGGCTGGTTGCCGAGGCGACGAGCGACGACGGTGTGATGGGGACGATGACCGTGACGATCGGCGAGCATTCGATCGTCACGACGCCCGAGCATCTCGAGCGCGATCTGCAGTTGCTGGGAAGGCGTGGGAAGACGATCGACTTCGATGGCCGCGACGTCGCACACGTCTGGCTTCATGGAACCGCGTCGGTGTTGCTGCACGAAGCGATCGGCCATCCGCGCGAACATGGTCACGCGGAGCTCGACTGGCCTTCGTGGCTGAGCGCCGACATCCCGATGCGCGCGCGACGGGCGACGTTCCGCGATGTTCCGCTTCTTCGCATGACCAGCGTCATCGCGACGCAGACGAATGGGCCGTTCGAGCTTCCCGCCGAACGGATCGAGATCCGCCTCATCGACGGCGGAGCGTACGAGCCGCTGACCGAGACCGTCACGATTCGCGTCGCCGACGCCGATCTCGTCGACGCCGCGGGATCGCATCGTCTCGCACCGTTCGAGATCACGCGCTCGCGCCGCGAGATCGCGGCCTCGCTTCTCGGCGCAACTGGCGACGCGATTCGTTATCCCGGCGTGATCTGTTCGCGCGAAGGGCAGGAGCTCGTCGTCGGCTCGTACGCGCCGGTGATGGTGTCGCGATGATCTATCGCAAGCAGGGCATCGTCGAGCGCTGGGAGAACGGCACGCACATCGAAGTGCGCGAGAGCGGCATCGCCATCGAGAGCGATGACCTCTTCGAATGCAAACCGGAAAGTTCGTCGGGTCGGCCGCTGGCCGGCCGTACCGCCGGCAGCCTGCCGGCCGTCGTTGCCGAAATCCGATCGATGATCCCAAACGGCGTGACGGTCGAGCGTCTCATCCTCTCGCGCGGCATTGCTCATCACGAATACGGTGAGATGCAATGGCAGGAAGAGACGGAGCGCGTGCATGCTTCGCTCATGCGCGGGGAAGTGCGAGTGCTCGTCGATCTCGGCGCGTTTCCTGCCGGCCAGCGGCCCCACGAGATCGAGTCGATCGCGAATGCGTTGTCTCGTCTCGATGAGCGCGAGCAACAGCAGCCTGCCCGGCTTCGGCTCGCACGGAACGTCACGGCTGCGTTGATTCCGTTGCTGATCGATCTTGCGCCGCCGAATGTCAGGCTCGTGCAGACGGCGGGCGGCATCGACGGCCGAGGGAATCCGATCGTCGAGGCGGCGGGGGATTGGCCGAACTGGTATCGGCCGAGTTATCGGACGCGGCCGGTGCGCATGCCTCTCAACGTTCGAATGGAGTGCGGCGTCACCGAGATCGAGCGCGAACGTCCGATCGCCGTCGCACTGCTGGCATCGGTACGTGACGCGGCGTCGCGCGGGCTCTCGTTACGCGTTCTCGTCGACGATGGTGAGGAGGCCTGGCCGGCGACGGTCCGCGTTGCCCGCATCGACGCCGTGGCAGCGGAGCGAACCTGGTACCCCTATGGCGGCGGTTCCTTCGGCGCGGAGATGATGCTTTAATGCGAAAGGTCGTGAGTGCCACAGGCAGACGTGTCGAATTTCTGGCTCGAGCCATCGTCAATCGGCTCGAAGACCGTGGCCTCGTCGAATTCCGCGACGCCGAGGCCGGCATCCTCGTGGTCACGAAAGCGCTGGAAGAAAGCTTCGCCGAAGCCGAAGCCATCGAGCGCGAGGCGCGCGGCCGCCTCAGCAAGCGCGCCAGCGATGCGCAGGTCGAAGAAGAGATGAAGCGCATCGCGGCCGAGAGGAAGATCGTTTTGTAGCTCGCAGCTCGCAGCTGTCAGCTGGCAGGAGCCCGCTGAGAGCTGAGAGCTGAGAGCCGCGAGCTCAACTCATGTCTTACGACGAACAACTGCAGCAACTCGAAAGCCGCAAACAACAGAGTGAGCTCGGTGGCGGGCAGGCGCGCATCGATCGTCAGCACGCCGAGGGCAAGCTCACCGCGCGCGAGCGCATCGCGCTGCTGTTCGATCCGGGATCGTTCCAGGAGCTCGATCAGCTCGTCATCCATCGCTCCAGCGATTTCGGGATGGACAAGCAGCGCGTCCCCGGCGACGGCGTCGTCACCGGCTACGGCACTGTGCAGGGGCGGCTGGTCTATGCCTTCGCGCAGGACTTCACCGTCTTCGGCGGATCGCTCTCGGAAACGCACGCCGCGAAGATCGTGAAGATCATGGATCTGGCGATGAAGAACGGCGCGCCGATCATCGGCCTGAACGACTCCGGCGGCGCGCGCATTCAGGAAGGCGTCGTCTCCCTCGGCGGCTACGCCGACATCTTTCTTCGCAACACGCTGGCCTCGGGCGTGATCCCGCAGATCTCCGCGATCATGGGACCGTGCGCCGGCGGCGCCGTCTATTCTCCCGCCATCACCGACTTCATCCTGATGGTGAAGAAGACGAGCTACATGTTCGTCACCGGCCCCGACGTCATCAAGACCGTCACGCATGAAGAAGTGACGAAAGAGAAGCTCGGCGGCGCCGAGACGCACAACCAGGTCTCCGGCGTCGCGCACTTCGCGGCCGAATCGGACGAAGACTGCCTCGCCGCTGATCCGCGAGCTGCGTGTCGTTCGTGCCGTCGAACAACATGGAAGAGCCGCCGCGCGTGGCGACGAGCGACGACGTCAATCGCGTCGACGCGCAGCTCGACACGTTCATCCCCGAGAATCCGAATCAGCCGTACGAAGATGCGCGAGCTGATCAAGACGCATCGCCGACGAAGGGCACTTCCTCGAAGTCCACCAGCACTTCGCGCGCAATCTCGTCGTCGGCTTCCTGCGGCTCAACGGACAGTCGATCGGCGTCGTCGCCAATCAGCCGGCATTTCTCGCCGGTGTGCTGGACATCGACGCTTCGCGCAAAGGCGCGCGCTTCGTCCGCTTCTGCGACTCGTTCAACATCCCGCTGCTCGTGCTCGAAGACGTTCCCGGATTTCTTCCCGGCGTGAGCCAGGAGTACGGCGGCATCATCATCCACGGCGCGAAGCTCCTCTACGCGCTGGCGGAAGCGACGGTGCCGAAGATCACGGTGATCACGCGCAAGGCCTACGGCGGCGCGTACTGCGTGATGAACTCGAAGCACATCCGCGCCGACATGAACTTCGCGTATCCCACCGCCGAGATCGCGGTGATGGGCGCGGAAGGTGCGGTGAACATTCTCTACCGCGGCGCCGACGACCGCAACGCCAAGGTCGCCGAGTACAAAGAGAAGTTCGCCAATCCCTACATCGCCGCCGAGCGCGGCTACATCGACGAGATCATCGAGCCGCGCTTCACGCGCCGGAAACTGATCACGGCCTTCGCCATGCTGCGCAACAAGCGCGACAAGAACCCGCCGAAGAAGCATGGAAACATTCCGCTTTAACGATGAACGATGAAGGATGAACGATGAACATGGCCGCGCGGCGTGACGTTCATCGTTCATCCTTCATCGTTCATCGTTCGTTCCTGCTGCTCCTGTTCGTTCTTGGCTGCAGCCGCCCAGAAACGCCACGCTACAACGTTCTTCTCATCACCCTCGACACTCTTCCGCGCGGATCACGTCGGCGCGTACGGCAGCAAGCGCGGAGCGACTCCGGCGATCGATGCGCTGGCGGCGGGCGGGGTTCGTTTTCAGAATGCGATGAGCGCGGTTCCGCTCACGCTGCCGTCGCATGCGACGATTCTTTCCGGCGCGCTGCCGCCGCATCACGGCCTGCGGAACAACGGCTCCGGCGTGTTCCCGTCCGATCGGGCGACGCTGGCGTCGCTGTTGTCGGCGAAGGGGTATCGCACGGCGGCGTTCACGGGCGCGTTCGTGCTCGATCATCGCTTCGGACTGAATCGCGGCTTCGATCTGTACGACGACGAGATTCCGCGCGATCCGGTTCTCGGCGATCACCTCGAGGCCGAGCGTCGCGGCGACGCCGTCGTCGATCGCGCACTCGAGTGGTTGTCGCACGACGACGCCCGACCGTTCTTCGCCTGGGTTCATCTGTACGACGCGCATTTTCCGTACAGGCCACCCGAGCCGTTTCGCACGCAGTACGCGGCGTCGCCGTACGACGGTGAGATCGCATTCGTCGACGCGCAGGTGCAGCGATTGCTCGCGTTTCTCGATCAGCACGGGCAGCGCGAGCGAACGATCATCGTCATCACCGGCGATCACGGCGAGGCGCTCGGCGAGCATGGCGAGCTGACGCACGGACTTCTTCTTTACGAGCCGACGTTGCGCGTGCCGCTCGTGATCGCGGCGCGCGGTCTCCTCGAGACGCAGGCCGTCTCGACGCCGGTGAGTCTCGCCGACATCGCTCCAACGATCGCGGCGCTCGCGGGCGTCGCCTTTCCGACGCAAACGGACGGCCAGGATCTTTCGGCGGCGATCCTCGGCAGGAAAGAGCCTCACTCGGCGGACCTCTACGCGGAAACGGAGTATCCCGCGCTCTACGGCTGGAGTCCCCTCGCAGCGATGCGGCGCGGTGCGCTCAAGTACATCTCCGCGCCGGCGCCGGAGATCTACGACGTCGTTCGCGATCCGGGAGAAACGCGCAATGTGATCTCTGACGAGCGCCGCCTCCTGCGCGCGCTGGAAGAGAAGGTGAAGGCGTTGCGCGCCAGCCCGATCGCGCCGCCCGCGTCGACTCCCGATCCCGAGACGATGGCGAAGCTGGCGAGCCTCGGCTATGTCGGCGGAACGCCGGCCGCGCGAACCGGCGCCGATCGTCCCGATCCGAAGGTCATGGTTCCGCTGTTCCGTAAATTCGAAGAAGCAACGTGGGCCACCAACGACAAGCGTCTCGACGAAGCGGCGGCGATGCTCGAAGACCTCGTGCGCCGCGATCCGCAGAACTCGGTCTTCCGCGGCTCGCTGGCGAAAGTCGAGCGCCAGCGCGGACGCGCGGCGCGGGCGATCGAGCTCTATCGCGAAGCGATCGCGTTCGCGCCCGACGATGCCCAGGCCTGGTACAACCTAGCCAGCGCGTTCCAGCAGGCGGGTGACATGACGCGCGCCGGCGAAGCGGCGCGCGAGGCGCTGCGCCGCGATTCGAAGAACGCCGAATCGCACAACGTCCTCGGCATCGCCTATTCGGCCGAGGGCGATGGGGCGCATGCGCGGGAAGAATTCGAGAAAGCGATCGCCATCGATCCGCGCAATGCGCGCGCGTTCAACAACCTCGGCAACCTCGCGCGCGCCGGTGGGCGGCAGGCCGAAGCCGTGGCCGCGTACAAGAACGCGATCGCGCTCGCACCGAGTTATGCCGATCCGTTCAATGGGTTGGGTGCGCTGGCGATCGATCGGGACCGACCGCGCGAAGCGATTCCGTTTCTCGATCGCGCGCTGCAACTGTCGCCCGACTATCTCGAAGCGCGGCTCAATCGAGCCGTCGCGCTCCAGCTCGCGGGCGACACCCCTCTTGCGATTCGCGAGTACCGACTGTTCATCGCTCAGTCATCGAACGTTCACGCATTTGCAACACAGCGCGAAGCGGCGCGTTCGATGCTCGCCAGGCTGGAGTCGCGCGGAGAATAGATCGCGGATCGCAGATCGCAGGAGTCCCGCGCTCCAGCGCAGCGAGAGGCCTTCGAGATTCCTAACGCAGCCAACACGCCGGCTAATGTCGGCAACGCCTCCGGCGTTGAAGAAATCGCCGTGCCTCGCGAGGATTCTCGGAAGTAGTCGCCACAACAGCATTCCCTTTTCGCGGAAAGTCGCTGCGATCCGCGATCTGCGCTCTGCGATCCGTCTCCTTAAAATCCGGCTTTCCGTATATTCGCGTTCAATAAAATGAAGCGCGGAAAACGGCGGAAAACGTTCGAAAAACAGGACTTCAGGCGCCTTACGTCTGCCGTATGATTGCTCACAGATTTCTCTTCAAGCCGGGTGGCAACAGACCGATGAAGGACGGTGAACTATGAGTATTCGCTCTCTCAGGTGGACGACCCTCGCACTGGTATTGACACTTTTCCTTCCCTCCATTCTTTTCGCACAATCCGCGGGCTCATCGCTCTCGGGTCGCGTCAACGATGAATCTGGTGCCGCGGTGCCGGGTGTGACGGTGACCGCGACGAACACGCAGACCGGCTTCCAGCGCACGGCGGTCACGGATACGGATGGCTCGTATCGCTTCCAGTCGCTGCCCGTCGGCGTTTACACGGTCGTCGCGGAGCTCTCGGGCTTCGCAACGGTGACGACCGAGAACGTGCAGCTCAACGTCGCCACGCCGCGCACGTTGAACATCGATCTCAAACAGGCCGCGGTCAGCCAGTCCATCACCGTGACGGCGGAAGCGCCGCTCGTGGCCACGGAGCCGGCGGTCGGCACGGTCGTCAGTCAGCAGGAGCTCGAGGGGCTTCCGCTCAACGGACGCCAGTTCGCGAACCTCGCTTCGCTGGCGCCGGGCACGCAGCTCTCGGTCAACGCCGATCCGACGAAGCCGGGCCAGCTGACGGTCGCTCTCAACGGCGGCAGCGGTCGCAACGTGAACTTCGTCATCGACGGTGGCGACAACACCGACGACACGATCGGCGGCGCGCTGCAGAACTTCAACCTCGAGGCAGTGCAGGAATTCAAGATCCAGACGATGCAGTACAAGGCCGAATACGGCCGCTCGTCGGGCGGCGTCCTCACGGTCGTCACCAAGACCGGAACGAATGAATTCGACGGCAGCGTCTACGGCTTCTTCCGCGACAAATCGCTCAACGAGAAAACCTTCCGCGAGCGCCGCGACAATCTCGAGAAGAGCGACTACAAGCGCAAGATGTACGGCGCTTCCCTCGGCGGTCCGATCATCAAGGACAAGATGCACTTCTTCGGAACCTACGAGAAGAATGATCTCGATCAGACCGTGATCATCGACACCGGCGGCATCTTCCCGTCTCTCGACGGATCGAAGGTTCCGAAGCCCTTCCGCGACGAGCTGGGAACGGCCAAGGCGACCTGGAACGCGACGGCGAAGCAACTCGTCCAGGTCCGTTGGGGTTATCAGAAGAACACCGACAAGTACGCGGCCGCTCCGATCTATACACCTTCGAATCAGGGCACGATCGCCAACAACTACAAGTCCGGTCTCCTCGGGCACACCTGGACCATCAGCGGCGACAAGCTGAACGAGTTCGTCTACCAGTGGACCCGTTTCGAGAACGGCATCACTCCCGACTCCCACGATCCGAATCTTTACTTCCCTTCCGGCGTGCAGTCGGGACAGAACAACAACACGCCGCAGACGACGGTTCAGGAGAAATCGCAGTTCAAGGACGACTTCAGCTGGTCGACGTCGCTGGCCGGCCGCCGCAACGATTTCAAGCTCGGTGTGGCCACCATTCATGAGCCGATCCTCGGCGGCGACTTCACGACCGGCACGAGCGGCCAGTTCGCGATGAAGGAAGACAGCGCCACGTCTCCGGTCGTGGCCATCACGATCTTCGGGGGTTTCTTCGGAGATCAGACTCCGATCGATCAGTACAACGTCTATCTGCAGGACGACATCGCGATCAACAGTAAGTTGACCGTCAACGTCGGCGCCCGGTACGACAAGTGGACCGGCTTCGACCTCGATCAACGGACCAATCCTCTTCTGCCGCTCTTCAAGAGCGCAGCAGCGGCACATCCCGAACTGACGTGGCTGCAGCCGTTCGCGAAAGGCGAAGCCGATCAGCTCAAGGACGATGACGGCAACATCGCTCCGCGCCTCGGCTTCACGTACGACGTGAAGGGCGACTCGCGCCACATCGTTCGCGGCGGCTACGGTCTCTACTACGACTTCCCGTACACCAATGCCACCTCGCTCTTCCCGTCGGCCGCGGTGCAGTCGACCTACGGCATCGTTTACTCGTACGAAGACGCCAGCGGGATCAAGAACGCGAACGGAACGTTCTTCCGGCCGGGCGTCGATCCGCTGCCGCCGAATCAGGGCGGAGGCGCGATCCTGCCCAACAACATCTCGGTGGGCTCATGGGAATCTCCGCAGGCCGAGCAGATCTCGCTCGGCTACTCGATGCAGGCCACCAACTGGCTCGGCCTGACGTTCGATGCCGTTCATGTCGATTACTCGAAGATCCCGTACCGGTTCCGCGGCAATCCGTGCGTGCCCGCCGTTCCCGGCGTGGCGTGTACGGCCGGCCACCGCATCCTGCCGGGCGTCTCCGGCAACACCCGCGTTTGGACGGACGATGGTTCCGCGGAGTACAAGGGATTCAACGTCGGCTTTCACGCGCGCTCCGACAAGTTCGAAGCGCAGGGTTTCTACACCTGGTCCGAAGCGGAAGGAAACGTTCTGGTCGGCGCGGACGAGTTCCGCCTGTGGGACAACTCCCTGCAGCCGGGCGCGGAGCTGAACAGTCTCGCGAATTCTCTCGATCCGGGCTCTTCGCAGAACCGCGGGCCGCTCTTCACCGACGCGCGTCATCGCATCACGTTGAGCACCGTCTACCGCGCCCCGCTAGGCATCAACGTCGCCGGCGTTCTTCGCTATCGCTCGGCGATTCCGTACTCGAATCTCGCCGGCTCGAGATCTCAATGGCGATGGCTATCGCAACGACCTCGCCCCGGGCACCTCGCACGTCAACACCCTCCGCGCCGATTCGTTCTCGCAGATCGATCTTCGTCTTTCGAAGGAATTCGGCTTCGGTGGTGGATATGGTGTCGAACTGATCGGAGAGATCTTCAACCTCTTCAACTCCAAGAACCCCGCGCAGGTCGGCAACGTCTTCGCCGGCGACCCGCTGCAGGGCGAACAGCGCATGGCGCAGCTCGGCGCGCGTCTTCGCTTCTAGTTCTCACCGGATTCATGGTAGAAAGGCGGCTTCGGCCGCCTTTCTTTTTTGGAGCGAGCGCCGGGAATTCGTTTCAATCTGAGCGAGTTAAACTCGTTTCGCGCCCTTGACTCTGGTCGCTGTAGCACCAGAGCGGGTGTGTCACATCGCAGCACTTTCTCTTGGAGGACGTTGTGTACGCCATCATTCGTTCCGGTGGAAAGCAGTATCGCGTTGCCGCGGGCGACCGTCTCAAGGTCGAGCGCGACATCCTCGGCAGCGCGGATCAGGACAAGGTTACGTTCAGTGAAGTTCTGATGATCGGCGGCGAACAGCCGCAGGTCGGCAGCCCCACGGTATCGGGTGCTTCGGTCGTCGCGACCGTCGTCCGCGAGACCCGCGGGGAAAAGATCATCGTCTTCAAGAAGAAGCGCCGCAAGAACCACACGAAGCGGACGCATGGCCACCGTCAGGATGTCGTCGAGTCCGCATCGACAGCATCAACGTCTAGGAGAGATCACCATGGCTCACAAAAAAGGACAGGGCTCGTCGCGCAACGGTCGCGATTCGCAGCCGAAGATGCTCGGCGTCAAGCGCTTCGCCGGTCAGTTCGTCACCGGCGGATCGATTCTCGTCCGCCAGCGCGGCACGCAGTTCTATCCCGGCATCAACGTCGGCATCGGCCGTGACCACACGCTCTTCGCCAAGATCGACGGCGTCGTTCAGTTCCATCGACAAAGGCTCAGCGCGGCCGTTTCATCAGCGTCACGCCCGTCGTCGCGCAGTAACGCTCTCGCGTTCTGCAACCCGCGCGGCAGCGTCAGCTGCCGCGTTTGCTTTTTTGCGAGAAGTGGCAGCAGAAACGCATCGCCACTCTCTCGCTCCTGCATACTGCCAACAGACAATGTTCATCGATCAAGCCACGATCCACGTAAAAGCCGGCGACGGCGGAAACGGATGCATTGCCTTCCGTCGGGAGAAGTTCGTCCCGAAGGGTGGCCCGTCCGGCGGCGACGGTGGGCATGGCGGCTCGATCTGGCTCGTCGCCTCGCAACGGCTGAACACGCTCTATCACCTCCAGTTCCGGCGTGAGTGGAAAGGTGGACGCGGGCAGCACGGCATGGGCTCGAACATGCTCCGGCCTCCACGGCGAGGACGTCGTTCATCGAGCTGCCGATCGGTTCGGTCGTTCGCGACAAGGAGACCGACGAAGTGATCGCCGACCTCGCGACCGATGGCGAGCGCGTGCTCGTGGCCAAAGGCGGGCGCGGCGGTTGGGGCAATCAGCACTTCGCTACTGCGACCCGACAGGCCCCACGCTTCGCGCACGATGGCAATCCCGGCGAAGAGCACGAGCTCTTCATCGAGCTGAAGTTGATCGCCGACGTCGGGCTCGTCGGACTGCCGAACGCCGGCAAGTCGACGCTGATCTCCGTCATCAGCGCGGCTCAGTCCGAAGATCGCCGACTATCCGTTCACGACGCTCGTGCCCAACCTCGGCGTAGTCCGCGCCGATGACGATCAGACGTTCGTCGTCGCCGACATCCCCGGTCTCATCGAAGGCGCACACGAAGGCCACGGCCTCGGCGATCAGTTTCTCCGGCACGTCGAGCGCTGCTCCGTGCTCGTGCATCTCGTCGATCTCTCGGTCAACGAGACGCCGGACGACGACGCCGAAGTCATTGCCCGCGAGCTGGCGCTTTACTCCCAGACGCTGACGCAGAAGCCGCGCATCATCGTCGGCTCGAAGCTCGATTCCGCTGTTCCGGGCAACGGCGAGAAGCTGCGCGCCTATGCGCAGAAGAACGGCTACGAGTATCACGAGATCTCCGCCGTCGGCGGTGACGGTGTGCGCGATCTCGTCCGCATGCTCGCGCGATTCGTGCGCGAGCATCACCGCGCAGCATGAGAGTCGGAATCTGCGGCGGCACGTTCGATCCCTTTCATCGCGGACACCTCGACCCCATTCTCGCGGTTCGCGAATCGATGCAGTGGGATCGCATTCTCTACGTTCCGGCGTTCATGCAGCCGTTCAAGCAGGGTCTCGAGACCGCGCCCGGTCCTCATCGCTTCGCGATGGCCGTGCTGGCGACCGAGGCGCATGACGACATGTTCGTCTCACCGATGGAGCTCGAGCGCGGCGCGGTCTCGTACACGGTCGACACACTGCGCCAGTTGCGCGCGGAGTATCCCGGCGCAACGCTTGATTGGATCATCGGCGACGACAATCTCGAGAAGCTGCACGAGTGGAAAGAGATCGACGCGATCTTCGAGATTGCGAACTTTGTGGTGCTCACACGCCACACGGTTCGCGACGAGGAAGCCGGGGAGGCGTGCTGCGTTCCCGATCCATCGCAGCGATCTCACGGCGCCATGATCTACGCGCACAACCCGACGGTTCCTGTCTCTGCCACTGAAATTCGCACACGTCTGCGCGATGGCGAATCGATCGATGATCTGGTCGACGCCCGCGTGTCGCGCTACATTCACCACTACGGACTCTATCGAAAGGGCCAATCGTGAACGATTCCTCGATTGAATCGCGCGTCCACCTCGCCGTGGCCGCCGCGCTCGACAAGAAGGCGATGAACCTCGACGTGCTGTCGGTTGGCGCGCTGACGTCGATCGCTGACTACTTCATCATCGCTTCCGCGACCAACGAGCGGCAGGCGACGGCAATCGCCGACAACATCGTCGACCGGCTCAAGGCGGAACTGGATGTGCGTCCGCTCCTCGTCGAAGGCACGACGCCGGGCCGCTGGGTCCTCGTCGACTTCGGCGACTTCATCGTGCACATCTTCACCGAGGATGTGCGCCGCTTCTACGGCCTCGAACGCCTCTGGGGCGATGCCCCCAACGTCACCGCGGAGTTCACGGGCGAGCCGCAAGACGTTCGCAAGACGTCATGACACACAGGATTTCACGCGGAGACGCGGAGACACGGAGAAGAGCAACCTGTTCTCCGCCTCTCCGCGTCTCCGCGTGAAACAGCACTAGTCTCCGCCCATGCTTCGCGTCGAGACCACCCTTCGCGCTCTGATCCGCTCGCGCAACGCCGCGATGCGAAACGTGCTCGACACGGTGGAGAAGGTCCTCGATCATGACGTCAGTATCCTCATCCTCGGCGAATCCGGAGTGGGGAAGGACTATCTCGCCGGCGCGATTCACGCGTGCAGCGCGCGCAGCGCTGAACCGTTCGTCCACATCGAGTGCGCCAGCATCCCCGCCGAGTTGTTCGAGAGCGAGATCTTCGGCCACGAGCGCGGCACATTCACCGATGCGCACGCGCGCAAGCTGGGAAAGCTCGAGATGGCGGGACGCGGCACGATCTATCTCGATGAGATCGGCGCGCTGACGCCGCAGCTTCAGGCGAAACTGTTGCGCGTGATCCAGGAACGCCGGTTCACGCGCCTCGGCGGCACGGCGTCACTTCCTTTCGACGCGCGCGTCATCTCCTCGTCGAACGCCGACCTCGGCGACATGCTCGCCTCCGGCGCGTTGCGACGCGATCTCTATTATCGAATCAACGTCGTGACCATCGCCCTTCCGCCCTTGCGCGATCGTCCCGAGGACATACTCCCGCTGGCGAAGAAGTTTCTCGGCCGCAAGCGCCTCGACGACGAGGCCGAACGCGTGCTCGTCAGCTACGCCTGGCCGGGCAACATCCGCGAGCTCCGGAACGTCCTCGAACGCGCATCGCTCATGGAGAGCGGAGCGCGCATCACCGCCGCTTCGCTACCTCTCGCGGCGAACGATCTCGTCACCACCGCGGCGCGCGGCACCTGGAGTCTCGACGAGCTCGAGTCCCATTACATCCGCGAGATCCTTCGCGTCACGCGTTCGAACTACTCGAAAGCCGCGGAAATCCTTGGCATCAATCGCAAGACTCTCGCGGAGAAGAGGAAGAAGTATGGGCTGGAGTAGGTCGCGGATCGCAGATCGCAGATCGCAGGAGCTCGAACGCGAGTCTCGTGCAGTTGGCGTCTGCGAGGAGCGGCTTGATGATCGACGCCCATGGGCGGATGGCGGTTTTCCTCCCTGCGATCCGCGATCTGCGATCTGCGATCTCGTATGAAATTTCGATTCATATGGGCCGGTTCCCATGCCGACGCCGAGCTGGCCGATGCGGCGGACCGTTACCTCAATCGGATCAAACACTTCTTTCCGATCGAGGTCACCGAAGTGGCGCCGGAGCGCGGTAGACAAGGTCAGAATGATGTGGCTATCATGCGCGCGCAATCGGCGCGCCTGCTGGCCTCGATTCCCGATCGCGGGACCGTGGTCGTCCTCGATGAGCGCGGGCAACTCTTTGATTCTTTGAAGTTTGCGAAGTGGATCGAGAGGCTGACGATCGACAGTCCGCACGGCGTGAATTTCGTCGTCGGAGGCGATGTCGGGCTTCGACGATTCCGTCAGGCGGCGTGCCGACACCCTGCTCAGTCTACTCGCCATGACCCTCCCGCATCAGTTCGCGCGGGTCGTGCTCCTGGAACAGATCTATCGGGCCTGCACGTTGATGCGCAACATTTCGTACCACAAGTAGCACGAGGGTCGAATGGCCAAAGCGAAAGTCAAAACCAATCCGTATCAGCCTTACGAAGACGCGCTTCGCGCGAAGCAGCGCGAGCTGCTCGACTCCTACGAACGCGACAAGGCCGCCGGCAACGCTTCACCCGACGACGGCATTCAGGATCTCGCCGACAAGGCCGCCAGCGCCTACTCCAAAGAGCTCAACTTCTCGCTCTCCGACGGCGAGCGCAATCTCCTCATGCAGGTCGAGGAAGCCTTCAACCGCATGAAGGACGGCACCTACGGCTCCTGCACCAACTGCGGCACCACCATCGGCGAGAAGCGCCTCGAGGCCGTTCCCTGGACGACCTTCTGCATCGATTGCCAGGAGCTGCAGGAGAAGGGGCTGTTGCAGTAACGTTCTCCTTTCTTCGATCGTGATTTGAAACAGGGAGCGCCGTTCGGCGCTCCTTTTTCGTAATGCCGAAACCACTCACCGCCGTCCTCGCCCAGATCGAGAAGGGCAACACGCCGAGGGTTCTCCTCATCGGCGGCACCTCGGACTTTCTCTCCGAGCAGGCCTTCCATCAGGTGCGCGACGCGATCGCGGCGAAGAGTCCTTCGATCGCCCTCGAGACGTACGAGCCGGGCACCGAGCTCGCCTCGATCCTCGATTCCTATCGCACCGATGTCGCTCTTCGGCGGCGCGCGTCTGCTGATCGTGCCCGAAGTGAACGCCTTCGTTTCGGCGAAAGAGATCGCGTCGCTGTATGACAAGGCGCTCGACCGACTGGCGTCGCCTCGAAGACCGATCGCAAGCGCACGTCGTCCGCGGCGAAGCTCCTTCACGTCCTCGGCTTGGCCGGCGCCGATCTCGACATGACCGATCGCGCGATCGCCGACGCCCTCGGCGTCTCCGCTCGACGGCGTGCTCGCCGACATGCTCGCGTTCTGCCGCGTGACGGGCAAGAAAGCAGGACGCGGCGAAGACGACGCCGCGCTGCTCATGGAAGCGATCGTGCGCGGCGGCGCGCCGGGCGCGATTCTCCTGATGCGTACCGGCGAAGTGCCGCGCGACTCCGCGACGATCGATCTCATCGACCGCAACGGCGCGGTCGTCGTCGCCGATCTCACGCGCGAAGGCTTCGTCTCCGCGCTCGATCAAGCGCTCGCCAACGTCGCCGCCGAAGCGAGCGTTCGCTTCGACGCGAATGCCGTCGCGCGTCTTCGTCAACGTCTCGGCATCGAGCGCGTGCTCGCCGACAAGTTCTCGAAAGACGTGCCGGAGCTTCGCGGCGTCGTGGCCGAGGCCGAGCGGCTGGCGACGCTCGTGGGGAGCGGAGGTCGCGTCACCGCGGAGCTGGTCGAGCGCGAGATCGCCGCCATCGAAGGAGGCGCGCGCTACGAGTTCGGCTCGCTCTTCACCGAAGGCAAGATCATCGAAGCCATCGCGAAGCTGCGCGATCTCGTGGCGCAAGGGCGGCGCGAAGATCCGAAGATGCCGGTCGACATGCACTACGGCCGCTTTCTCTTTCCGCTCGCCGACGAGATCCGCCAGATGATCGGCATCCATTCCTGGGCGCGCGCGAACAATGTGAATCTCCGCGCCCCAGTGAATTACAACCGCTTCAAAGACACGATCGCCGATCGCCTCGGCGACGCCCTCAAATCGTACGGCCTCGTGCGCCAACGCCCGCATCCCTTTCCGCTGCACAAGAAATGGGAAGCCGCCCGCGGCTACAGCGAAGCCGATCTCTTTCGCGCGCTCGCCGAAGTCGCGGATCTCGAGATCAAGAGGAAGTCGGGCGGCATGCCGGTGGACGTTGCGATGGAGACGTTCATGCTGCAGCGCGCTCGATAGCGGCACGCCAGGTAGACGGGAGACAGGGGACAGGGGACGCTTGCGGGTTGAGCAAGCATTCCTTCTGGCCCGTCTTCGCTAATCCCGAGCACGGCGAACGAGCCACCGGCGACACCCGCAGGTCAAGCAAGCGTCCCCTGTTACCCGTCTACCGTTTACCAATTTCAACCGAGCGCGGCCGCAACTTGACCCACGGTTCACCCTTGACCCACGCGCCTCGTCCGTGCAGAGTGACGACACACTTCTTGTTCTTCGTCATGCCTGCCCAAGAGGAGGCTCCATGCGGTGGTTCCGAGTTCTCGCGGCCCTGCTTCTTTTCCTCGTCGGACTCCAGGTTCATGCAGCGTGCGGGGTCGAACGTTGGTCGATCAAGACCGGCACCGATTCCCAGGCCCCAGCCATCAATCTCTCCACGTACATCTCCACCACGATCTACAACATGCACTCGTCGGCGAAGCCGGCTTCACTGCCCGCGACGAGTCGGCTCTCGCCGCGCGAGACGAATCAGTATCGGCTCAGCGGAACGCTGACGAAGTACGTTCGTGAAGGCGATTCCGATTACCACCTCGTCATTCAGGATGGAGCGGGAAGGACGATGATCGTCGAGCTCCCGTCGTCGAACTGCGTTGGCGCGGGCAGCCCCTTCGGCACCGGCGTCTCGCACGCGCGCGCGCAGTTCGATGCGCGCTTCACGGCGACGACGACGATGAAGTCGACGTCGACGGCAGTCACGGTGCGCGGCGTCGGTTTCTGGGATTTCCTTCACGGCCAGACCGGCGTCGCTCCGAATGGCATCGAGATCCATCCCGTCCTCGACATCACCTTCGGCGCTGCGGCGATGGCTCCGGCCACGGAATCGCAGGACGAGCCATCGTTCGAGGTGAAGTGGCCCGACGACATGGTGCTCGACAACGATGGTGGCCGCGTCCACGTTTATCGCGGCGGCGATGGATTGGGCGACGTTCTCTTCCACGGCGGCAGCGTCGTGGAGAACCCGTCGCTGCAGGTCGTCTTCGCCGGCAACGATTGGTCCGACGAAGCACGGGAATCGGTGATGACGATGGCGCGCGGAATCAACTTCGACGCGCGCTTCACGCAGCTCTGGAAGTACGGCGTGCGCACCACCGGACTGCTCATCGGATCGAGCCGCGTGTTGCCGGAAGGCGTTACGCCGCGACGCCCCGAGCGGGAGAACGAGCGTGCGGTCGAGCGCGAGATCACCGATCTCGACGTGCAACGCTCGCTGGCGCAGGCCGTGGAATCGGGCGCGATCCAGCACGTCGATCCCGACACGATCTACGTCGTGGTGCTCGATCGCGGATCGGCATCCGTCGGCTCGACGCGCGACTTCTGGTCCTATCACTCGCAGTTCCATCCGACGGACCTGCCGATGCGCTACGTGGTCGTTCGCGCCGGCCTGTCTCCCGAGCAGCTTCGTGAAGCGATGATGACCAGCGTCTATCGCGCACTCGTGAATCCGGCGGGTAACGCCTGGTTCTGATGCGGAGGCCGCTGCTCGTTCTGGTGACGCTGGCGTCGATCCTCGCATTCGACGCCTGCGTCTCCGTTCCACGCTACGCGTTCCATCGCGCGCTCGAGAATCAGGCGCACGTCGACAAGTTGCGCCTCGGGCAAACACTCGCTGAAGTGGAGGCCGTCATGGGACGGCCTCCCGAGCGCCGCAGCACGCGCCTCCGCTACGACGGCCTGTCGATCGAGGAGTGGAGCTACCTCACCGACTACGTGCGCAAGATGGACACGACCATCACCTTCGTCGGCGGCAAAGTCGACGAGATCCGCTCCGCGTCGTGGGAAGAAGAGAAATGAGCGACGCGACATGAACTAGCCCGCGAAAGCGGGCGAAAGATCGATAGACCCGGCCTTTCAGGCCGGGTATCGATCGCCCCCAATCACAAGCCCGCGAATGCGGGCGACAGAACACGAAGAACCTGCCGCACGCTACGCGCGCTGTGCCATTGAACCCTTCAGAAACCCTGCCTGAAGGCAGGGCCTACAGATCTTTCCGCCCGCGTTCGCGGGCTGACGCGAGCAAGGATCGGAATCGCAGGAGTCAAATCCGTCGCGGCACGTGTATCGTCTCAACATGACCATGCAGCGCGCGTTGCTCCTCCACAGCGGCGGCTTCACTTCGCGTCAGTGGCGCAAACTGAGCGAATTGCTCGCGTCCGACTTCGACGCGCAAGCGCCGAACCTCCTCGGCTACGGCGAAACCGGACGGTGGCCGGACGGAGTTCCGTTCCACTTTCGCCAGGACCTCGAGTTCATCGAATCGCTGCTCGGCGACGATGAAGCGCCCGTCCATCTCGTCGGTCACTCCTACGGTGGCTTCCTCGCACTGCAACTCGCGTTGCGGCATCCCGAACGGGTGCGTTCCATCGCGGTCTACGAACCCGTCGCCTTCGGCATCCTCGACGAGCTCGAAGACGCCGATGCCTGGAGCCAGCTCCTTCGCGTGAGACAAGAGTGGCAGCCCGACGCGAGCGGCGTCGACGAGGAGTGGCTCCGCGGCTTCATCGAATGGTGGAACGGCCCCGGAGCCTGGAACCGCCTCGGCGAAGAAACGCGTGTCGCGTTTCGAACGATGGGCTGGAAAGTCTTCCAGGAAGTGATGAGCCTCGCCGCCGACCGCACCACTCGCTCAACCTACGCGACGATCACCGCTCCCACCCTCATCCTCGGCGGCGCGAACTCCCCAATCGCCGAACGCCGCGTCGTCGAAAAACTCGGCGCCGCTCTCCCGCACGCAACCGCACGGCTCCTCCCCGGCCTCGGCCACATGGGACCGATCTCGCACGCAGCGCTCGTGAACGAGCTCATCGCCGAGCACCTTCGAAACTCACGGTAGAGCAGTTCCGCTCGGAATCGTTTGATTCACTTGCATCGTTCACGCATCAGTTGGTGCCGAAAGACTTGCATTCGGTGGCGACCCGAGGGAACCTCGGCGGTGGTAGGAAGGAGACGTCCCATGAGCTGGAGAGACAGGCTGTCCTCCGATCCAGAGATCTGTCACGGAAAGGTCTGCATTCGCGGGACGCGCATCTTCGTCTCCGTTATTCTCGACAATCTCGCGGCCGGACTCACGGCGGAACAGATCGTGGCTGACTATCCCACGCTCGCGATCGAAGACGTTCACGCCGCGATCTCGTACGCGGCTGAACTTGCACACGAGCGGATGGTTCCGTTCCCACGAACGGCGTAATGCAGTTCAAGATCGACGAGAACCTGCCCGACGCGCTCATCGCACTTCTCGCGGAGAAGGGCCACGACGCCTGCACTGCGCGTCAGCAGAAACTCAACGGCCGTCCCGATTTCGATCTCGCCGCCGCGTGTAAGGCAGAACGGCGAATCATCGTCACGCTCGATCTTGATTTCTCCGACATCACGACCTTTCCTCCCGAGGACTACGCGGGAATCATCGTGCTTCGAGTGCGCAATCAGTCCAGGGTTCATGTGATGTCTGTGTTTCGCGCGCTGCTTCCGCTGATCGAGACTGAGCCGCTGGTCGGTCATCTTTGGATTGCGGAAGAGAATCGAGTGCGCGTGTGGCACAGACGTTGACGCCACGCGTGTTGCGGAACTTGCTATAGGACGAGCGAGAGCGCTGGAATCATTTTCCTTGTGCACCGCCTTATGCATCATGTGATGCACAAAAGTGCATCAAGGAAGCCAATGCGGACCACAATCAATCTCGACGACGACCTCGTGGCGAAAGCGCAGCAAGCAACCGGCACGGTCGAGCGAACCGCTCTCATTCATGAAGGTTTGCGCGCGCTCATCGCCCGCGAAAGTGCGAAACGTCTGGCTCTCCTCGGCGGCACCGACCCGCGGGCCAAGGCTCCGGCAAGACGGCGTTCGTCGTGATTCTCGTCGACACGTCGCTCTGGATCGATCACCTGCACCGGTCGCAGCCAGCTCTGGTCGACGCCCTCGAGCATGAGGAAGTGTTGACGCACCCATTCATCCGCGGCGAGCTGGCCTGTGGCACGCTCACGCGACGCCGTACCGTGCTCGATCTGCTCGCTGCGCTGCCAGCAGCGGCCGTCGCAAGCGATGACGAGGTGCTGGAGTTGATCGAGAAGCGGCGTCTCATGGGGAAGGGGCTCGGTTATGTCGACGTCCACCTTCTCGCCTCTGCATTGCTCACCGCGGACGTGCGACTCTGGACGAACGATAAGCGCCTCGACGCTGTCGCGATTGAGCTGCGCGTGAGTCACCGGAACAGGTAGCTCGATATGTCTCACGCGCGGCTGATGAAACTTTCCCGTCGGATCGGCTAGGCTATCCGGCCGGTCGTGAGCAATCTCCTTCACTCCATGCATTGCCTCCCGCGCGGATTCCAGTCGTGAACGTGCTCCTGCTGTCATCGCGGTTTCCGTGGCCTCCGTTCACGGGGGATCGGTTGCGGGCGACGATCTGGATGTCCGCGCTCGAGAACGTTGCGAACGTGGCGCTGGTCGCTCCTGCCGGAGCTGTGCCGGCGGGCGCGCCGCCGGTTCGTTTCTATCCCGCGGCGCGATCACTTGCGCGCGGCATGGCCGGCGTGCTGCGTGTGCTTGGCCGGACTCCGGCGCATGCGCTGCTGGCGGCTCCGTACGACTGGGCGGGTGCGATCGCGCGCGCGCAGAACGACATCGGCGAATTCGAGGCAACGATCGTGATCCTCTCGCGACTCGATCCCTGGGTCCGCGACCTTCTGCCCGCGGGGCTTCACGTGCTCGATGCCATCGACCTTCTGCGGCGCAGCATGAACGAGCGCGCCAGCGAGGCATCGCCGCTCACGCGCTGGTTCTGGCGCGGCGAGTCGCGGCGGATCGGACGCGTGGAGCAGGACGCCGCGCGCGCCTACGATCGCGTTGTCGTCGTCAGCGAGGACGAATCTGCTGAAGTGAATGCGCTCGTGATCTCGAGCGGCGCGACGATCGCGCCGCTGCAGGAAACTTCGCGGACGATCGACTTCGGATTCTGGGGACGTCTCGCGTACTTTGCGAACGCCGATGCGGTGTCCTGGCTGCTCGACGAGATCTGGCCCGCCGTGCGCGCGCGGCGACCGAATGCGACGTTGCTCATTGCCGGCGCCGACGCACCAGCGCGCATCCGCGTGGCGCATGGGCGCGACGGCATCACCGTGCAATCGCCGGTCGACGACATCGCGGTGATGGCGCGCACGATCAAGGTCGCGCTCTTCCCGATCCGCTACGGAACGGGACAGTCGGGGAAAGCGTTGGAAGCGGCGGAAGGAGGCTGCGCGATCGTCGCTACGACCCGCGCCATGCGCGGACTCGCACCGCTGGCAGCGCATGCGTTTCTTGCGGAAGACGCCGCGGGACTGGCGCGTGCGGCCGTCGACGCAATCGCGGATGAAACGCGGCGTGCCGCGCATGCGCGTGCCCTCCGCCAGGCCGTGGAAACGAACTACTCACGTCAGGACACCTACGCACGACTCGCCGCGCTCATCAGGAGCGGGAAGGCCGCATGATCCGTCCGCGGTCGAAAGAGCGTGCGCTGCGCGTCGCTGGATTGATCGCCGGCGATTTCGCGATCGCCTGGGGCTCGCTCTACGCCATCGTCGAGCTGCGCCGCAACGTGAACCTCGCCTTCACGAAATCTCTGCTGCCGCCGGAGAAGTTCGTGCTCGATCTGCCGATCATTCTCCTGTTCGGACTCTCCCTCGTCGGCGCGCTCGCACTGAGCGGCTTCTACCACGATCGCGTCACGCCGCGAACGCGCCCTTCGATCATCACCGCGCTCCTCATGCAGGCTGCGCTCACCGCGATCGGTGGCACGGCGCTCGTGCGGCCGATGCCGCGCACGGTGCTGCTCGCCGTTCCGTTTCTGGAGATGATCGCGTTGCCGCTCTGGCGGCGCATCCTTCGCAGCGTTGCGCCCATCCGTCCGCGAGAAACCTTTCTTCTCGGCGGGCCTCACGATGTCGAGGAGGCTCTCGCCGGCCTGCGCTTCATCGACGATCACCGCATCCGCGTCATCGAAAGCGCGAGCCTCCGTCCCGAGCACCTCGGCGACGATGCCTTGCGTGAACGGTTGCGTGCCGTGGAAGAAGTGATCTGTGTTTCTCCCGACACGGACGCGCGGACGCGCCTCGAACTGCTGCGCATTCGCGGACCGCGCGGCTTCCTGATGCTCGCTTCGCATGCCGATGCGTTGCTGGCGTCGACGATGCTCGGATGGATCGGCGATCAGCCGCTCGTCGAGGTCGCGGTGAGCTGCGGCTATGGAGTGAGCGCGGCCATCAAGCGTTCGATCGATGTCGCCGGCAGCGCGTTGCTGATCCTCATCACCGCGCCGATCTGGATGCTCACGGCAATCGCGATTTGGGTCGACGACGGCGGGCCGATCTACATCCGCCAGAAGCGGATGGGACTCGGCGGCGAGTCGTACGGGATGTGGAAGTTCCGCTCGATGCGCGGACCCGCCGAGCCCGAACCGCCAGCAACGCGCCAGGAAGTCGAGCAGGTCAAGGATCGGATCACGCGCGTCGGGGCGCTGCTGCGGCCGTATCACATCGATGAGCTGCCGCAACTGATCAACGTCCTCACCGGCGACATGAGTCTCGTCGGCCCGCGCCCGGAGCGCCCGGAGATCGTCGCCAGGATTCTGCGCGACGTTCCCGACTTCGATCTTCGCTGCCTCGTGCGTCCCGGAATCGCCGGGCTCGCACAGGTCTCAGCGGAATACGACACACGCCCGGAGGTCAAACTGAGATATGACCTCATGTACATGTGTGATTGGTCGGTCTGGCTCGATCTGCGTTTGTTGTTGCGTGCGGTGTCGTCATCGCTCTCGGGGACGGGACTGTGATGAGTTGTTGGCCGTTGTCGGTGATCGGTTGTCCGCACATCCTCGCGCTTCGGCACCGACAACCGACAACCGACAACCGACAATCGCGGCCCTGCGAGGAGCGGACATGAGCTCCATTCGCAACGAGCTCGACGACCATCCGGTCCACTACTACTCGGCGGATCAGCGCACGAGCCTCGTGCAGGAATGGCGCGACATCGTGCGCAGCAGCCACCTGCTCTACAGCCTCGTGTGGCGCGATCTCACGGTGCGCTACAAGCGCTCGTTCATCGGCTGGTTCTGGACGATGCTCCATCCTCTGATGCTGACGGTCATCCTCGTCATCGTCTTCTCCGAAGTGTTCCGATACACCGTGCCGCATTACGAGGTCTACGTGTTGTCGGCGTTGCTTCCCTGGTCGTTCACGTCGCAGACGACGGTGACCTCGATGGCCGCGATCCAGTGGAACGGTGCGCTCATGAAACGCGTGCGCGTGCCGAAGTCGATCTTCGCGCTTTCGATCACGATCGCCGGCCTCGTGAACCTTGCGTTCGCGTATGTTCCGCTGCTGGGCATCATGCTTCTGCGCGGCGCGCCGATCCGTCCGTCGATTCTCTTTCTGCCCGTGTCGGTGCTGATCCTTGCCGTCTTCACGTTTGGACTCTCGCTCGCGCTTTCGGCGATCGCCGTCTACTTTCTCGACCTGCGCGAGATGTACGCGGTCGCGCTCACCGCGCTCATGTATCTCACGCCGATCATCTATCCAGCGTCGATCGTTCCCGATCGATTTCGGCTGTTCCTCACGCTCAATCCGTTTGTTTACATGATCAATATCGTGCGCACGCCGGTGTTCGAAGGCACGCTGCCGTCGAATCACAACCTGGTGATCGCCGCGGGACTGGCCGTCGTTTCGCTGATCGGCGGATGGCTGATTTTTCGCCGCCTCTCCCGCGGGTTCTATCCGTATCTATGAACGCCGTCGACTTTCACAGCGTCTCGGTGTCGTATCCCTCACAGCGCATTCCGTCGCTGAAGGAGTGGCTGGTGCGTCGCGGACGCGCGCGCCACGAGGAGATTCATGCGCTGCGCGACGTGACCTTCTCCGTCGCCGCTGGCGATTCCTTCGGCATCATCGGCGGCAACGGCGCGGGCAAGTCGACGCTCGTGCGCGTGGCCGCGGGGATCATCCCGCCTTCTGGTGGTGAGGCCACGACGCGCGGCATCGTCGCGCCGATCATCGAGCTCGGCACGGGTTTCGAAGGCGAGCTTTCCGGACGCGAGAACATTTTCTTCAACGGGGCGCTCCTCGGGCGCTCGCATGCGTTCATGAAGCGCGTCGTCGACGAGATCATCGACTTCGCCGACATCGGCGCCGAGTTCATCGACGCGCCACTGCGGACCTACTCGACCGGCATGGTCGCCCGCATCGCCTTCGCCATCGCCACGACCATCGAAGCGGACATCGTCCTGCTCGACGAAGTCCTGGCCGTCGGTGACGCGCGCTTCCGCGAGCGCTGCTACGCGCGCATCCGCCAGTTCCACGAGCGCGGCGCGACGATCGTGCTCATCTCGCACGACCTGAGCGCCGTCAAAGATCTCTGTTCCCGCGCCGCCTGGCTCGATCACGGCCGCCTGCGCGGACTCGGCACGGCGAAAGAAGTGATCGAGATGTACTCCGCGGTGTAAGCCATCCCCAACGCCTGTCATCCCGAGCGTTAGCGAGGGACCTGGGTGGGCGGGCGGTGGAATGCACGCGCCTCATGCGTTGCGCACGCCATTTCTTGGAACGCCGCGAATTGCGAGCGTACTCGCTGCGACGCAAGTTACTCCGCCACCGCCCGCCCAGGTCCCTCGCTAACGCTCGGGATGACAGGTGGCTCCGCGTTACACTCCCCACTCCATGTCCATGGCCGGCGTCGATCGCAAAGCGTGGCGCGCTCTTTTCGCCGCGCAGCTCGGTTGGATGCTCGATGCCATGGACTTCCTCCTCTTCACGTCCGCGCTTCTGCCGATTCAAAAAGAGTTCGGACTCTCGAAGCAGAACGTCACGCTGCCGATCGTCGCCGCGCTCGTCGCCAGCGCCATCGGCGGCATCGCCTTCGGACGCATCGCCGATCGCATCGGCCGCGTGCGCGCGATGTCGATCAGCATCCTGCTCTACTCCGGCGCAACCGCCGGCATGGCCACATCGCATGCGTTGTGGCAGCTCGTCGCCTGGCGCGTACTCGTCGGCTTCGGCATGGGTGGGGAGTGGTCGTGCGGCTCCGTGCTCGTCGCGGAAACGTGGCCGGCGCAGCATCGCGCGAAGGCGATGGGCATCATGCAGTCGGGATGGGCCATCGGCGCGATGATCGCCGCGGGACTCTCCGCGCTCGTGTTGGAACGGTTCGGCTGGCGCGTCCTGTTTCTCATCGGCGCCGCGCCGGCGGTGCTGGCGTTCTTCGTCCGGCGCACGGTCGAAGAACCGGAAGTCTGGCGCGAGCAGCGGCGCACGCCGTCGCGATGGAGCGAGATCTTCGCGCCGGAGTATCGGCGCCGCACCGGTCTGGCGACGCTCGTTGCCAGCAGCGTGCTCGTCGCGTTCTGGGGCGTGACCTCCTGGCTGCCCGCGTTCCTCGCGACGCCCGTCGCCGAGGGTGGCGGGGGATTGACGGTGACGAAATCGAACGCCTGGCTGATTGTGCTGCAGGCCGGCGCGTTCCTGGGATACATCAGCTTCGGCTGGATCGCGGATCGCATCGGACGACGACCGGCATTCACGCTCTTCATGATCGCCGCGACGATCGTCGTGCCGATCTTCGCCTTCGGCGCGCGCTCGACATGGACCTTGCTGATGATCGGTCCGCTCGTCGGCTACTTCGCGCACGGCTACTTCTCGCTCTTCGGTACGATGCTCGCGGAGCTCTTTCCGACGCGCATCCGCGCGAGTGCGCAGGGCTTCTGCTACAACACCGGCCGCCTCGCGTCCGCCGCCGCGCCGTACGCCATCGGCGCCGCCGCCGCGAAGCACGGCCTCGGTTTTTCGATTGCCGCGGACGCGCTCTTCTTCGCCCTCGGCGCGATGCTGATCTGGTTGCTCCCGGAGACGAAAGGGACCGATCTATGATCGACATCAGCGCCGACCTCGGCGAAGGCTCGCCCGGCGAAGACGAGATCTGGCCGCTGATCACGAGCGCGAACGTCGCGTGCGGAGGGCATGTCGGCGACGCCGGCTCGATGCGCGAAGCCGCGCGACTCGCCGAGTTGCACGGCGTGCGTCTCGGCGCACACCCGTCGTATCCGGATCGTGAGAACTTCGGCAGGCGGTCGCTTTCGATGAGTGCCGATGATCTGCGCAACTCGCTGCTCGCACAGCTCGCGGCACTTCGCGCCTTCGCGCCGGTTCACCACGTGAAACCGCACGGCACGCTCTACAACGACGCGCACAAGGATCGCTCGCTCGCCGATGTGATCGTGAACGCGATGCGCGCATTCGACGCGTCGCTGGCCATCGTCTGCAGCGATCTCTCGCAGATGGCCGTCGCCGCGCGCGCCGCGGGAGTCCGCGTCATCCGCGAAGCCTTCGCCGATCGTCGCTACGAAGCCGACGCCTCGCTCGTCCCGCGCGCGATTCCCGGCTCGACGCTCACGATCGAAGAAGCGTCCGCGCAAGCCGCACTCCTCGTGCACGAAGGCATCGCCATCGCGCGCGACGGCACCCGCGTGGCGATTCCCTTCGACACACTCTGCATCCACGCCGACATGGCCGGCGCCCCCGCCCGCCTGCGCGCCATCCGCGCCGCGCTCAGTTGCGAGCAAAGCGAGCGCGGTTCTGTGTAGTGCTGGCCGCCCTCGGCCCGCAAGCAGAACGAGGCGCGTTCCATCTTGCCGGTGCGTGTGGCGCGCCAACCGACAGGCCGAGGGCAGCGCCACACGTTTACGGCCGGCGCCGTCTGCGTCCTGCACCATCGCTGCGCGTTGCGGGTGCGGAACCTCCGGAGCTTGGACGAGGCGACGCGGGCGACGACGGTCGCTGCGCATTCTGCGGTCGCGGCGCTGGACCACGAGAAGGACCCGATGGACGAGAGGGACCCGACGGCCGTCCCCCCGGCCGCCCCGATGGCGCCGCGCCGCGTGAAGCCGGCGCTTTCGCCGCGCCTTGCGGCGCCGCGCGTCGCTCGAGCTTCGCTTTCGCCCGCGCACGTTCCTCGGCCTTGCGTGCGCGAATCGCCGCGATGCGCTCCTGAATCGGGATCTCGAGTCGCTCCGCGGGTTTGCGCGTGTAATCGAAATCGGGGACGGTCACGCGAGGAAGACGCTTGGCGATCGCGCGCTCGATGGCGCGCAGATCATTTTCCTCGTCCGGTGCGACGAACGTGATCGCGTCGCCGGTCATCTCCGCGCGCGCCGTGCGGCCGACGCGATGGATGTAATCCTCGGGGATATTCGGTACGTCGAAGTTCACGACGTGCGAGAGCGCTTCCACGTCGATGCCGCGCGCGGCGATGTCGGTCGCCACGAGAATCCGGTACTTGCCTGCTTTGAATCCCGCCAGCGCCTCGGTGCGCTGCATCTGGCTGCGATTGCCGTGAATTCGCGCCACCGGCACTTTTTGGCGCTCGAGCTGTTCGAAGACGCGGTTGGCGCGATGCTTCGTCCGCGTGAAGACGATTGCGCTGCGGATCTCGCCGCGCGCCAGCAGCGTTTCGAGGAGCGAGATCTTCAGCTCCTGCGACACCGGAAACACCGACTGCGCGATTCCGATCGCCGGCTCGGCTTTCCGTTCGATCGAGATCATGGCCGGATTGCGGAGCATCTCCTTCGAGAGCTGCACGATCGGCGGCGGGAGGGTGGCCGAGAAAAAGAGTGTCTGCCGTTTCGTGGGGAGATGCTTCAGCACCCGACGGATGTCGGGGAGGAAGCCCATGTCGAGCATCCGGTCTGCTTCGTCGAGCACGAGGATCTCGAGACCGTCGAGTTTCGCGTAGGGGTACTGGAAGTGATCGAGCAGACGCCCCGGTGTGGCGACGATGACGTCGACTCCGCTGCGGAAGGCGTGCTCCTGCGGCCCCATGCCGACGCCGCCGAAGACGGCGGCGCCGGAGAGGGGAGTGTGCACAGCGAGGTCGCGCAGATGCTCGTCGATCTGCGCCGCGAGCTCGCGCGTCGGAGTCACGATGAGCGCGCGGGTCGTGCCGCGCTTCTTGCCGATCAGCCGATGGAGGATGGGCAGGACGAACGCCGCCGTCTTGCCGCTGCCAGTGGCCGCCGCCGCGAGCACGTCCTTCCCGAGGACCGCGGGAGGAATCGCGTCATTCTGAATCGGAGTGGGACGTGTGAAACCGAGCTCCTTGATCCCGCGCAGGAGATCGGGATGGAGCCCGAATGAGGAAAAGGGCATGAAGTCTTCTTTCTTCGCCGCCAGCTGTTTGCCGCGTTACTGCCGCAGGCTCGCCGTGCGATCAATCGCGGATGGTCTCACGGATTCGACGCGCGTGTCAGAGGTGCGACAATTCGGTTTCACGCGGAGACGCGGAGACGAGGAAGAGAAGTTGCCAGCGACTTTCTCTCCGCGTCCCCCGCGTCTCCGCGTGAGACTCTTGGGTCGCGGCACGCCATTGACGTCGGAACGAGCAACAAGGCTACTCCGCCTCCGGCTCCTCTCCATCCCCCTCGCTTTTCGCCAATTGCTGCTTCAGTGCTGCGTAGCCTGGCAGCGCGCGGACGGTGGTGAGGTCCGTGTCTCGTTCGACCAGTTGTGCGGGTGGGGCGTGTCGGGCGGCGAGGGCGTTCAGTGTGGCGAGCGCTTCGGGGGCGCGGCCCGTCGTTGCGAGGAGGCAGGCGCGGTTGTAGGTGGGGATCCAGCCGTCGGGATGGATGGCTTCGGCGCGTCGGAACAGCGCCTCGGCTTCGGCGGGGCGGTTCAGACGGCGCGCGCAATTGCCGAGTTGCAGGATTCCTCGCACGTCGGACTTGAGGAGCTGCGTCGATTTCAAATAGTACGTATAGGCGCGTGCGAAATCGCCGCGCTCGTAGTAGAGATCGCCCAATCGGCGCTGAACGCGCGGAAACGTCGGATCGACGGCGATTCCTTTGCGATACCACGCTTCGGCTTGTGCCTCGTTGCCTCGCAATGACTCAATGAAGCCGAGGTTGGCCATGGCCTCGGCGAAATGGGGATTGAGCTCCAGACAGCGGCGGAAATTCTTCTCCGCGGTGTCCATATCGCCGTCGGTCATCGCCAGAGCGCCAAGAATGCTGTAAACGCGAAATTGCGTCGGATCGATGGCGAGCGAGGCCTGGTAATAATGTAGCGCCTTGTCGCGATCTCCTTCCTTGATTCCCATGAGCCCGAGGACGTTGATCGCCGATACATTTCGCGGCGTGACTTCGATGACCTCGAGCAGCAGCGCTTCGGATTCCTCCCACCGGCGCTGTTGAGCGAGATGGCGCGCGTCTTCGAGCTTATTGTGCAGAGGCAGACCATCCTTGGGATCGATGCCCTGCATTGCCGCACGTTCCCCATGCGGGGCAAGATAGCCGAGCGCCTGCAGCGACTCCTCAGTCTCTTTGGAGATCGGACTGCTCGCCGCTTTGACGGCGTTGCGTTCGCTCTCATCAATGATTCGCGTGAGCTCTCCATTGAGCCGGGAGGCCTCGCGGGGGAATTGCGTGACCAGATTATTGAGCTCGCCAGGATCCTTTTGAAGATCGTAGAGCTCGGGACGCGGAGCGCGCACGTACTTGTATCCGCCATTGCGAACCGCAAAGAGCGGCGCCATCCCGAAGCCGACCTCCGATAGGAGCGATTCGGAATACTGTGCGAGCTTCGGCGGCGCCTCCTTGCCGCGCAATGAATCGGCGAGACTGCGACCGTCGAGCGACTTGCCGGCTTCCAGACCGAGAAGGTCGAGAACGGTCGGCGTAATGTCGACCGAGCGCACAGGACCGTCATAGATCCGCGGCGAAAGCAATTTCGGATAGCGCAGGATCAGCGGGATGTGGACCGTTGCGTCATAAACAAAGATGGCGTGGGTCTGCTCGCCGTGCTCGCCGAGGCTTTCTCCGTGATCGGCGGTGACGATCAGCAGCGTGTTGTCGAGAAGGCCCTGGCGTTTCAGCGTATCGATGATCCGGCCGATCTGGCGGTCGACGCCGGCGATCTCGGCGTCATAAGGCGTCGGCGACAGCGCATTGTCCTGTGCGGACGCGCGATAGGGCTGGTGCGGATCGAAATAATGAATCCACGTAAAGAACGGCTTGTCGCGTTTCGCGTTCCAGCCTTCGAACCAGTGCAGGAAGCGATCGGTCGTCTTCGGCGCCTGGCGTTCGCGGATCATGAACAGCTTCGGGTCATCTTCCGCCCACAGATCGTCGTCGTACGTTTCGAAACCCTGATTGAGGTTGTAGCGGCGATTGAGCACGAGCGCCGACACGAACGCGTGTGTCGTGTAGCCGGCGTCGTGGAGACGTTCGGCCAGTGTGACGGCGTCCTCGCCGAGAGCGTACGCGCCGTTGTCGCGGACGCCGTGCGCAGGCGGAAAGAGTCCGGTGAAGATCGTCGTGTGCGCCGGCATCGTGATCGGCGCCGTGGAGATGGCGTCGGAGCAGCGGACGCCCTCCGTCGCCAGCGAGTCGAGGACGGGAGTGCGTGCCGGCTTGTAGCCGTAGCTGCCGAGGTGGTCGGCGCGAAGCGTATCGATCGTGATGATCAGGACATTCGGCCGCGAGCGCTTGCATGACGCCAGCGCGAGAGGAAGTGCTAGAACCAGGAGAATCCGGAAGGCCCGAGACATGATCGGGCGGCATTCTACGCGCGGCAAAAAGAGCCCTGCTCGTTGCGAACGATCCGATGCTCCGGCTAATCCTACGGTGCCGGGAAGGCGATCGTGCGGCATCCTACGCGGCGGCAAACCGATCGGTACAAATTGCGGCACACCGTGGGTGGGGAGAGATTTTTTGATGAAGCATGTTGTAGCAGCGTTTCTTTTCTTGTTTTCAGCGCAGGCTCTTTTCGCCGACGTATCCCTCACCGACAAACACTCGACGCTTCGCATCATCGCGGCTTCGAAGATGACGCCCGCGCAGAAGCAGGAGTTGCGCGATGCGAACGCGGCCAAGCGCGCGACCAAAAAGGCCAAGCGTGGCAAACCGGTCAAGAGCCCCTCGACGACGGCATTTCGTCCGCGCATCGATGCGACGGGATCCGTCGCCTTGATCGATGCCGGCGGATTGCAGTACTTCGTCAACACCAACATCACCTTCTCCACTTCGTCCTCGGCGTCGGGTGCGGCATCCGAGGCTTCGTACGCCGCGCCGGTGATGGCCAGCACGACCGCGGGCGGCGTCACCAGCTCATCGCTCAGCGACGCGTTCGACGGTTACCACGCGAACTGCGTCAGTCTGACCAACGCCACCGGCCCGTGCCAGACCGGAAATGCGAGCTACACGATCTACAATCAGAACGGCCCGGCCTCGGTCGATGCGACCGTGCCCGCCACTCCGGAGTGCACCAACCGGCAGTACGTTCTGCCGGCGCAGACCATCGGAGGACTCAGCGTTCAGCGCAAGGTCTACGTTCCGACCAACGATCGGTACATCCGCTGGCTGGACAGCTACACCAATACCACCGGTGCTCCGATCACGTTCACCACGATCAGCTCGAACAACCTCGGCTCCGACTCCAACACCCTCATCGTCAACTCCTCGAGCGGCGACGCTGTTGCGCAGACGACGGACACCTGGGTGACCACCTTTCAGAACTACAGCGGATCCACATCGAGCGATCCTCGCATCGGCCACATCCTGCAGGGCGTTGGAGCGGCGACGCCGGTTTCCAACATCAACTTCGCGAATGGCGATGACAATCCGTACTGGGTGTACTCGATCACAGTGACGCCAGGTCAGACCAAGAGAATCGTCAACTTCGCCGTCGGCCTGGAGTCGAAAGCGGCGGCGAATGCCAAGTCCGCGGCACTCGCTCTCTTCCCGACGGGCGCTCAGCAGTGTCTCTCGGCCACCGAGTTGTCGCAGGTCGTGAACTTCGTGACTTCCTCCGATCTCTCCATCGTGAAGACGGCGTCCGTGGTCACGAACGTCGCCGCGGGTGCGCCTTACAGCTACACGCTCGCGGTCACGAACAACGGACCGGGCGCCGCATCGAGCGTCAGCGTCACCGATCCGCTTCCGGCTGGCGTCTCCTTCGTGAGCGTCAGCGGCACGGGCTGGACCTGCAACCAGGCTCTCGGCACCGTTACCTGCACGATGTCCTCGCTTGCGGTCGGCGCGGCAAATCCGATTACGATCAACGTCACCGCACCGGCGTCCGCGGCGACGCTGACGAGTACCGCGACGGTCTCGTCCGCGACGACGGATCCGACGCCGGCGAACAACTCGTCGACCAACATCCTGAACGCCGTCGCGCAGGCCGATCTCTCCATCACCAAGAACGCGTCGACCGGTACCGCTCCGACCGGCTCGGCGTTCAGCTACACGATCAACGTCAGCAACGCTGGTCCGAGTACCGCGACTTCCGTAACGGTGACCGACACGCTGCCGGTGAGCGTCGCGTTCGTCAGCGCCAGCGGCACCGGCTGGACGTGCGGCCACGTCGGGCAGGTCGTCACCTGTACGCTGCCCTCGCTCGGCGTCGGCGCCGCAAACCCGATCACGATCAACGTCAGCGCCGGTTTCTCGACGGGAGTGAGCGTCAATTCCGCGTCGGTCTCCTCCGCCACGACCGATCCGACGCCAGGCAACAACACCAGCGCACCGGCAACCGTGACGCTCACGCCGGGAATCGCCGTCCCGATGCTCGATCCGAAGCATCTCGCGATCCTCGCCGTCATGCTGGCCACCATCGCCATCGCCCTCATCCGCCGCAACGGCTAACGCTCTCGCGCACCGGGTTTGCGTTTTCGCGAACCCGGTGCGCGTTTGCGAGACGCGCGAGGGTTTCACTCATCGCACGAAGCTAAGGGTTTCGGTTTCACGCGGAGACGCGGGGGACGCGGAGAAGCTGTTCAAATTTCTCTCTGCGTCTCTGCGTCTCTGCGTCTCCGCGTGAAATCTCGCTTCGTTTACCCAAAACAAAAACGGCCACCCCGCGGGGTGGCCGTTCGTCCATCGATGTTGCGGCAACTACCAGATGCGCACGCGATCCTCGGGCTTCACGTAATTCGCGTCGCCTTCCTTCACGCCGAACGCTTCGTACCAGGCGTCGACGTTGCGCAGCGGGGCGATCGCGCGGATCATGCCGGGCGAGTGCGAGTCGGTCATGATGAGCTGACGGAGCGCGTCGTCGCGGACGAGTGTGCGCCAGACCTGGGCCCAGCCGAGGAACACGCGCTGTTCGCCGGTGAAGCCGTCGATCACCGGGGCTGGCTGGCCGTTGAGGGAGATGCGATAGGCATCGAGACCCATCAGGATTCCGCCGAGGTCGCCGATGTTCTCGCCCATCGTCTGGCGGCCGATGATGTGGAGGTCGGGGAGCTGCGGGAAGTTGAACGCCTCGTACTGCGCGCCGAGCTTCGTCGCCTGTACCTCGAACTTCGCGGCGTCTTCGGGCGTCCACCAGTCGCGCAGCATCCCTTCGCCGTCGGACTTGCGGCCCTGATCGTCGAAGCCGTGCGTGATCTCGTGGCCGATCACGCCGCCGATCGCGCCGTAGTTCACCGCCGGATCGGCCTTCGGATCGAAGAACGGCGGCTGCAGAATCGCCGCCGGGAACACGATCTCGTTCTTCGTCGACGCGTAGTAGGCGTTGACCGTCTGCGGAGTCATGCCCCACTCGCCCTCATCGACGCGCTTGCCGATGCGGTTCACATCGTAATCCCACTCGAACTTCGCGGCGCGCGTCGCGTTGCCGACCAGATCGCCCTCGCGAATCTCGAGCTTCGAATAGTCGCGCCACTTCGCCGGATAGCCGATCTTCACGCCGAACTTCGAAAGCTTCTCCAGCGCCTTCGCCTTCGTCTCGGGGCTCATCCACTCCAGCTTCTCGATGCGGCCCTTCATCGCCGTGCGGAGATCGGCGACGAGCTTCTCCATCTTCGCCTTCGACTCCGGCGGGAAATACTCGGCGACGTACGTGCGTCCGATCGCCTCGCCCATCGCCCCTTCCGAGGCTTCGACGGCGCGCTTCCAGCGCGGGCGTTGTTCGAGCGCGCCGTTGAGAAACTTCGAACGGAACTCCCACTGCGCATCGACGAAACGCTTCGACAGTAGCGGCGCCGCGTCGTCGGCGATGTGGAACGCTTCCCACGCCTGCAGCGTCGCGACCGGCGCGTCGGCGAAGATTTTCGCCAGCGGCGCGAACGCCGTGTTCTGGCGCACCACCGCGTGATCGGTCTTTTCGAGGCCCGATTCCTTGAAGAAAAGCGCCCACGGGAAGCCCGGCGCGTTCTTGTCGAGCTCCACGATCGTCATCGGGTTGTACGTCTTGTCCCGATCTCGGCTCTGAGCGCGCGACCACTGCGCCTCGGCGATCTTCGTCTCCATGGCCACGATGTCGGCGGCGTTCTTGTCCGCGTCATCCCAGCCCACGAGCCGCAGCATGTCGGCGACGTACTTCTGGTAGCGCTCCTTCTGCGGCTTGAAATTGTCGCGCAGGTAGAACTCGCGATCGGGCAGGCCGATGCCCGACTGCGAGAGATAGAGCGTGTACTGCTCCGGATTCTTCGCGTCGTCGGAGACGCCGGGGCCGAAGAATGAGCGGCCGAACGTCGAAGAGGAGTGGCCCATGATCCTGGCCATGTCCTCGTGCGTCTTGGCCTTCTTCACCGCATCGAGCAGCGGCTGGATCGGCTTCGCGTCGAGCTTCTCAGCTGCCGCGTCATCGAGAAACGTGCGATAGAGCGCGGCGACCTTGGCCTCGTCCGTGCCCGCCTTCAGTTTCTTGTTGGCGGCCCAGCCGTCGAGGATTTCCCGCACGCGCGCCTCGGAGAGATCGCGCAGCATGTTGAACGCGCCGAAGCGCGTCTGATCGGGCGGGATCTGCGTCGTCGCCGCCCACTTGCCGTTGACGTAGCGAAAGAAATCGTCGCCCGGCTTGACGGTGGGATCCATCCCTTCGAGCTCGACGCCCCACGTGCCGTAGCGTTTCGCGGCCGTGGCAGCGGTGGACGGAGCGGTGCCGGTGGTGTCACCGGCGTATGCGGTGGGGGTGTTCGTAGAAAGCATTGCCAATAGCGAAATCGCGACAACCGAAAACTTCGAGGTCATCAATTCGTTCTCCTCCTCGGATTCAAAATATCAAGAGTGTTTCACGCAGAGACGCGGGGAACGCGGAGGAAGTTGTTTCCAGTTTCTCTCTCCGCGCTCTCCGCGTCTCCGCGTCTCCGCGTGAACTCTCCCCGCAAACCACGCCCGCGCCGCGTTCCTTCCGTGATTCCTGTGGCGATCTGGTGTATTCAGGAACGCGCCTTGCGAGTCTCCCCGGCGTCGATGTCCCGCATCACCCGCTCCCTCCGTCATCGGAACTACCGCCTCTTCTTCAGCGGCCAGGGCGTATCGCTCGTCGGTACGTGGGTGACGCGCGTCGCGACGAGCTGGCTCGTCTATCGACTCACCGGCTCCGAGCTGCTCCTCGGCGTCACCGCGTTCGCTTCGCAGATCCCGATGCTCGTGCTCACGCCCTTCGCCGGCGTGCTCGTCGATCGCTGGAGCCGGCATCGGATGCTCGTCGTCACGCAAGTGCTCTCGGCCCTGCAATCGCTGGCGCTGGCCGTGCTCGCGCTCAGCGGGCGAATCACCGTCACCGAGATCATCCTGCTGCAGATCGCGCAGGGCGTGATCAACGCCTTCGACACGCCGGCGCGCCAGGCCTTCGTCGTGGAGATGGTCGACGATCGCGCCGACCTCGCGAACGCCATCGCGCTCAACTCGTCGATGTTCAACGCCTCGCGCATCATCGGCCCGACCATCGGCGGCCTCATCATCGCCGCGGTCGGCGAGGGTTGGTGCTTCATGATCGACGCCGTCTCGTACGCGGCGGTGATCCTCTCGCTGCTGGCGATGCGCCTCCCTGCGCGCGAAGCCGCGCGAACAGGAACGCGCATGCTCGAGGAACTGCAGAGCGGCGTGCGCTACGTATTCGGTTTCGCGCCGGTGCGCGCGCTGCTCCTCAACGTGGCGCTCGTCGGAACGATGGGGATGCCTTACGCCGTGCTGATGCCGGTCTTCGCGGCAAAAGTTCTGCACGGCGGGCCGCACACGCTCGGCCTTCTGATGACCGCCTCGGGACTCGGTGCGCTTCTCGGCACGATCTATCTCGCTTCGCGCCACACCGTCGTCGGCCTCGGCAAAGTCATCATCGCCGCGACGCTGTTGCTCAGCGCGGGCCTCATCGCCTTTTCGTTTTCCCACGTGCTTTGGGTCTCGCTCGTCGCGCTCCCGTTCGTCGGCGCGGGCATGATGCTGCAATCGTCCGCGGCGAACACGATCCTGCAGACCGTCGTCAGCGAAGAGCTGCGCGGTCGCGTGATGGCCTTCTTCACCGTCGCCGTGCTCGGCACGCAGCCGATCGGCAGCCTCGTCGCCGGCGTCCTCGCCGATCGCATCGGCGCTCCGCGCACGATCCTCATCGGCGCCATCGCCTGCATCGCCGCCGCGGCCTGGTTCGCGTACCGGCGACCGATCCTCGTCGACGCCATCCGCCCCGTCTACATCGAGCGCGGCATCCTTCCCCCGATCGAAGAGTAGAAGAGTTATCGTTTTCCAGCGTTGCGCGGCGAAGCCGCAACCAGAGATTTCACGCGGAGACGCGGAGGAGCGGAGAAAAAAGGTTGTTGCCGACTTTCTCTCCGTGTCTCCGCGTCTCTCCGCGTGAAACCGAAAGCGAGGTTCGATGCAGGTCTTCGAGATCGTCATTGCGCTGCTCCTCGGCGGCGCCGGTCTGGCCGCGCTGGCGCGGCGGATGTCGACACCCTATCCGGCGCTCGTCGCCGTGGCCGGTGCCGCGCTTGCGCTCATTCCGCGCGTGCCGACGCTCGTTCTCGATCCCGAGCTCGCCCTCGCGCTCTTCGTCGCGCCAGTGCTACTCGACGCGGCCTTCGACGCATCCCCTCGCGATCTGCGCGCCGACTGGCGCACCGTCGCCAGCCTCGCCCTCGGCGCCGTCGCGCTCACCATCGCCATCGTTGCCCTCGTTGCCCACACGATCGTTCCCGGGATGTCCTGGGCCGTCGCCATCGCCCTCGGCGCCATCGTCGCGCCTCCCGATGCCGCTGCAGCGACGGCCGTGCTCAAACAGCTTCGTCCGCCTCATCGCCTGCTCATGATTCTCGAAGGAGAGAGTCTCTTCAACGACGCCAGCGCGCTGCTCGTCTACCGAATCGCCGTCGGCACCGCCGTCACCGGCTTCCTCTCCGGCTGGCGCGTGATCCCGCTGCTTCTCTTTGTCACGCTCGGAAGCCTGATTCTCGGACTCGTGCTCGCGCGTGGGATGCTCGTCGTCACAAAGCACATCCACGATGTTGCAACGTCCGTGATCGTTCAGTTCTGTACGACGTTCGGAGTCTGGATCCTCGCCGAGCAACTGCACCTTTCGGGGATTCTCACGATGGTCGTCTTCGCGATGGCGATCTCGCGTCCCTCCGCCGAAGTGATTCCCGCGCGCATCCGCATTCCGTCGTATGCGGTGTGGGAAGTCGCCGTGTTCGTGCTCAACATCCTCGCCTTCATCCTCGTTGGCTTTCAGCTGCGGCTCATCGTCACGCGCCTCGAGCGTTCCGCCTGGATCGAATACGCCTGGGTCGCCGGCGCGGTCTGCCTGGCCACGATCCTCGCGCGCATTCTGTGGGTGACCAGCGCCGCCGCGTTGAGCCGCTGGTGGTGCCGCCCGCGCGCCAACGGAACGCCCGGACCGAAAGATCGCGTCGCACTCTCCGCCCGCGCCGCCGCCGTCGTCGGCTGGTGCGGCATGCGCGGAACCGTCACCCTCGCCGCCGCGCTCGCACTCCCGACCGGCCGCGATGGAGGCGCGCCGTTTCCCTTCCGCGATCTCATCCTCGTCACGTCGTTCGCCGTCGTGCTCGGAACCCTCGTCCTGCAGGGCATGACACTCCGTCCGCTGCTCTCATGGCTGCAACTCAAAGACGACGGCAGCGTCGAGCACGAAGTCCGTCTCGCCCGCGTCGAAACGCTGCGCAGCGCGCTCGCCGCCTGCTCCACCTGTCCCGGCGCCGAAACCGCGGAGCTCGTGCGACGCCGCTACCAAATCCTCCTGCGCCGCGCCGAAGCCGAGCTCGCGAACGGCAAGCCCCTCTCCGACGGCGACAACGACGAAGAAACCGCGCGCCTCTGGCGCATCCTCGAAGCCGACACCGCCGCCATCCGCGCCGCCACCGCCGCCGAGCGCCAACGCCTCACCACCCTCCGCGCCGACGGCACCATCGGCGACGCGGCATTCCAACAGGTCGAACAGGAACTCGACTGGGAAGAGCTCGACCTCGAACAACTCGTGCGTGTGTAGGCCGGCCGGCCCGGCCGGCAGCGTTTGGGGCCACAAGGCTGAACGCACCCGCGGTGGTCCGAGGCGCCGGTCCCGATGCCTCACGCGCACCGTTGCAACAGGGCTCTGTCGTCGTTGACAAATAACCCACCCATCAGCGACCATGCACGCCCCTTTTCCCAAACCGTTCCTTGCTGTGGTGTAGCTCAGTTGGTAGAGCGCCGGATTGTTAATCCGGTGGTCGGAGGTTCGAGCCCTCCCGCCACAGCCAAACTTAACAACTTCCGCACGAGCGACTTAGCCGAACCCTCTTCATCCGCCTCTTCCACCGTTTCAGCCCAGGTGTCTAATCGCGCGTCTAATCGGCGTCGCGATGACATCGTTTCGCTCCGTTTGGAACGAGACGACTTGCGGGACGGGATCCTTGCATCTGCTCCATCGCATGGACCCGAAGAACCTCATCTCGCGCATCGAGCTCGCCGCAGCTTTTCACGTACACCCGCAGACCATCGCCAAATGGACCCGGCTCGGCCTCTTCCCGGAACCGAAGGAATGCCTCTCGGACCGCGTCATCCTCTACGACCGCGACGAGGTGCGGCGCGCGCTCGATCAGAGGAAGGCAGCGAGACGCCTGCGCGTCGCGCCAAGACGCCGAAGCGCGTGAGACACGTGCGCCAGCGGCACGATCGGCTTGTGGGCTTCACCTACGACGAAGCCGCCGGCGTCGCCCATTTCTCGATGTACGTGCCCGGCACAGCAGGCCGGGTCCGGAAACGCGCAACGGTGCGTGCTGCCTCGTATGCCCAGGCGGTAGGGCTCTGGTCCGCGTTCCGGAGCCGCGCCGCCGAGGGACTCCGCCGCCCTTCGCCCGAGGCCCCGACGTTCTGCGAGTTCATCACCGCCTACTTCCCGTCGATCGAAGCGAACGTCAAAGAAAAGACCGCGAGCGATTACCGCTACGGCATCGACCGTCACTTGCTTCCGCAGCTCGGTGCGCTGCGCCTCACTGAGATCACCTCGGGCGTTCTCAACCGTCTCGGCGCCTCCCTCAAGGCCTCGGGCTACGCAGGCGCGACGGTCAACAAGTACATGACACTCGCGGCACTCCTCCTCGGCTATGCCGTAGAACTCGACGTGATCGCGGAATTGCCGCTCAAGAAAAAACTCAAGAAGCAGAAGGCGAACAAACCGTGTCTCGAGCTAAACGCCGAAGAACGGGCAGCGTTCCTCGCGGCGTTCAACGACGAGCAGGGCTTCCGCCGCTATCTCGCCGAAACCATGCCCAAGGGGAAGCCCCGGCAGACGAAGGATGGCCGCTTCGGATCCCGACGAGCGCACGGTGCGGGAATGCGTGATGACAGCGACGCCGCGCACGCATACTTCCTCCGCTTCCAAGCATCCCGGGATCTCTTTGTCGCGGCGCTCGAAACGGGCATCCGCTCCGGTGACCTTCGGGGCCTCACGCGCCACCACGTCGACTTCGAGGAGGGTTGGATATGTTTCATCCAGCAGAAGACGAGCAAGGAGGTCGTGATACCGATCTCAGACGAATGCCGGCTCGCTCTTCAAAGTGCGCTCGCGTCTCGGGAAGTTGCTGCTGACGATTCGGTCTTCGTCACCGACACAGGCCTTCCGTACGGCCAATCGACGATGCGGCGCTACTTCAAGATCGCCAAGCGACTTGCCGGGATTGCTAGGCGATGCAGGTTTCATGACCTGCGGCATACCTTCGGGTGCGACCTTGCCACCGCAGGCCTGCCGCTGCGATTCATCGGGAAGGTCATGGGCCACACGAACTCGACGACGACCGAGCGATACGCTCGGCCCGATCAGGTTGTGCTGGAGCGGGTGCGCGAAGCGCTCAATCGGAAGCGATAAGCCTTCTCACGAGGCGGTGAGTGGCCGCCACTTTCATGGCGGCCACTCAACACCAAACTTACGTCATGCGCGCTGTTTCGCGAGTGTACTCAACACGACACTCCAACGCATGTAAACAACGGTCAAGAATCTCAGCTCGCCGGTGTGTGACTCCGCACTCGCGCCCAAGCCGCGGCGGATTAAACCGGGCACGAGACGCTTTGAGGTCAGGCGGTAGAGCGTACCGGCCTTCATCATCGCGATGGCGCGGGCCTCGTCGAACGTGATCTCGTCCTTCGCCGGTCGCCAGATTCCGTGCTCGAACCGTCCTGGGATTACCACAGCCTCGAGTTCGTCTTTTTGGAACCAAGCCCGAGGCTCAGGCGCGAACTTCGTCGGGTACATCGGCGGCTCGAAGTACGGCATCCCCTTCGCTGAACCTTCAGTGTGGCGAAGAATGCCCCGCCGCCGACGCCGGCGGAGACGTTCGGAGCCGCGAAGTTCATCGACAAGTCGATCGCTCTCCGCGAGCCAATCACGCTGCTGCGGAAGCCCTTCGGTGATGCGGTACGCCTCGATCCGTACGTCCGCGCCCGCGCGCCGGTTTCTCCTGTCTAATTCCGAGAGCGCATCCATGGCCTGATTGACTCTCGGTGAAAAAGAGAAGCGAGAGGGGCGAGAGAAACTATTCATTGCCGCCTCCGCACGAACGTTGCGCCGCTATGATTCTTCGGCTCCTCCGTTCCCCAAGAGTTCGTCCTCACGACACCGTCCGTGCTCGGTGGCCCGGGGGTCTCCTGCCTCACCTTTGGATCACACCAGCAATCGCTGATTCTGCAGTGTCGCAGCCTTCCTTGACAGCGTTCCTTCTTTACGTCTATAATTGAATTGCCCGTCTCGGGAATGTCGTCGTCTGAGCGTTGCATCTTCTTGTCCTTGTGCAGCGCTTGGACGTTCGGGTTTTCCGGGCGGGGTCCGTCCTCCTAGACGGACCCATTACCCTCATCATCGACTCGCGGGCGTTCCTTAGGACGCCCGCTGTTTCGTCAACGACAACCCTCTCCGGCAATCGCCGGAATCGAGCGCCTTGCGCTACACTTTTAGTCACGGTTAGACTCCTTGGTGGCCGCGTACCTTTTTCATCGTGAGGAACTTCGCGATGTGCTTAGTCCAATCAGCCGCCCGCTCACTTCACGCCTTCGCAAGTACTTGCGCTCCGTACGTTTGCAAGTGCGCTGCAACGCGGGCTAGCGCCGCGTTGTGGGTTCCGGAGGGCCTGTAAGTGTTATGGGCGACTCCTCCGTTACGGACGATCGGCAAGAGCCGAACCCCGTGGCAATACTTACCGATGCTGAGCGCACACGGCTGCGCACCTTGCTCTCGAAAGCAAGCCGAGAAGCGTTTCCGCCCCCAACAAAGCATTCGCGTGGCGAGATCGGCGAATCACCGCAAAGAGATTTCTATTTTCGCAAGCTCTTGGATCGTTTGCTCGAAAATACGTTGCATCTCGCCCTTCCGGCTACCGGCGGAACTTACGATGAGCTATACGCATTTACCCGGAGCGTAGAGTCTCTCTGGGCACGGGCCGGGAAGGGCCGTGTCGGATACTCACGTCGGAGTATGAAGGCGCTCGCAAGCCACTGGAAAAAGAGCATTGCGCTGAAGCCGCGAAGCTATACCGCTTACGGCACCCAGGTGGTCTTTCATTACGTTTCTGGCAGCGACCACTCCGATTTCATACTGTGCGCATCCGTAACCAATTTTCTACTCGACAATACCGAACGCATCAGCATCCCATCAATCCTCCATGGTCTTCCGCTGAGGGTCCGGCTTTCAACCCCCGGACTGACCGAATCGCTCCCTGGCGAGGCAGGTGCGCGAACGCGTATCATTACGCGCCTCGTTCGCGACTTTGGCGGGCGTGCCTTTTCGGCGGACTACCGCCGCGCGTTAGCTGCGCAACCGATGTCTAAACTAGAGGAGCACGAGCGAGAAACTCGTGACCTGAAGCGCCGTAATAAGACTGCGGCGATCGTCGCGTCTGTTGCACTTGTCATAGCTAGCCTCGGCTTCATCGCATACCGAAGCTATTCTGCGAAGACGTTTCGGCCGCTTATCTCGGTGAAACCCGATGGCACCATCCTTATCCGCGACAGCCGCGGATTCATTGGCCCGCGCGATGGCGAGATTCACACGAACCGCACAGGACAGGTGGCGATCTTCAACGGGCAGAAACAACTTACCGATTGGGTCGACGTGTTGGGCAATCCCGGTACCGGAGCCTACCTCCGAATGCGGCCAGGCGCGGCCGGTCAATGGATTCCGGATATGAGCGGCGCCTTGGTGCTGGCGGATATCGACGAAGTCACTGGCAGATGGACTGGACCAATGGAGCCGATCGCGCCGACCCTGCGAGTTCGATCCTTGCTAAAAGACACCAGGCACGTTTGGGCGACCGTTATTATTGATCGGCGCCTATTCTGGCCCCTAGACGGTAAGCAGCCAAACTTCCAGATTGACTTCGGTGACGATGGTCACGTGTACCGGGACGTGGCATTTCCCTACGTCAATTGGGTTCCATTTCTTGACGGCGACCACTTTATGCTTCAGTCTGACCATAAATACCGAGCGGATGGCACATATCGAGTGTCTTTAGTGCACAAGTTGACAATGGGCGATGAAGGCACGAACAGGACGAAAGTCACTGATCTAGCTGATATGGCGGTGTCAGCCGGTAAACCACCGGAGATTATTCCTGTAAAGCGCGCCATGCCTTTTCGGATGCTAAACGTGACGATGGCAGTTATCGGCGATCGACCCCAGATGGTCATCTCCAACGCCATGTTTGAAACCAACATGATCTACGTAGCCGTCGTGCCGGATACATCGAGATGGCCCAAATACCTAGGCAAAGCCGACGTCGCTTATTCCATATGCGCGGAGAATAACTTGTTGCGAAAGTGCGTGCAGGGCGAGAATGTCCCGTCCATTGGCGGCGAACCGAAAGCGCGACGCTTCCAGCCACAAATTGCACAGTTTCGACTACCGGCCGGTGACTACAATCTATCGCTTTGGGGGAAGGGCGGCGGTCGTCAATACCCACTCTCTGCAAATGTTAGGATCCGAGTGAGTAAGAGGGCACGTCCCATCGTTTTGGCGGCTGATTCCGACATCCAGGCATCAGTCGGACCTGAGGCTACGTACGCTCCACAATAAAAGGCGGTAGATGCCGGCGCAGTCGCCGTCAGTCAGTGTCGCACCGCACGCCGCCGCGCGGCGGAAGCACGCGTAGCGCGCATGGTCTTTCCCGATTCGAACGTGATGACGATGTCGGACGGATCGCCCTCGTACGCAGGCGCGACGGTCACCGACTTAATTTCGAACGTGTTCGAGTAGTCCGCCGAGCTGGTTGCGACCGGAGCGGAAGATGCCTGAGTGATGATCGAGAGACCCATGAAGTGGGTCCTACCGTCGCCCGGCACGATTGGAACCGTGATCGGAACGTGATTGTTGATGGTGAACGTATCGATGTACACCGGAATGACTTTGCCCGGGGGAATGTCGAGGTCGGGAAACCCGAGCTTGTCGGCCGTCGTTTTGATTGACGAAATGAGGTCGTCGAGCTCTACGAGAACCTCTGCAAGCGGGCCCGTGAGATGGTAAAAGCCGAGGAATTTCATTAGCTTGAACGGAACTACGCCTAAATCGAGTGGGTCGGCGAGGTGTACTTCCACGTCGTCGACAACAACTCCTTGGGCCGAGCCGCCCGCGCCGAACGTTCCAGCCGCAGAATGTATGACGAGGACTCCGTTTTGCGACCCAAGGAGGATGCTGCCGTTCGCCTCCGAAAGATCGATATTGGAGCGCACGCTCACCTCCGCCACGCTGACGTTCGTGTTAACCGGCACAAGGAAGGAATTCGCGTGAATTGATCCAGATACGCCAAGGTTGAAGGTGAGCGGAACTGAGCCGCCGTGGCCGCCCGTGACCTTGAAGGTCGTGCTGGCGGACGCGGTCGCACTGGCGCCCGTGGTCAGGTGCCCGTCTGACGAATCGGCGCGCGAAGAGACAGATGTCTCGCTCGCTCGCGCGCTCGCCGACGATCCGTCGCCGGCGGCGCTGGAACGGACGGGCGAGCCGTCCCGCGACACTTGGCGCGGCGGGACATCGGTGAGATTAACGTAGGCCCACGCCTGCAGCACCGTGTTGGCCCCCGCGACTGGCGCCAGCAGCACATACGCCAAGATCGTCCATGGCCGCATTGGGTCCTCCCACTGAGGAGAGTTGGCGGGCGGTGTAATCCCTACCTCCGAATTGACCGAAACCAAAGAACGGCCGTTCGAAGAGTAGCCTTCCACCATTCCCGGCACCAAACACGAGGCTCGTCCACCTCAGCGTCTCGTGCGGCCTCGTAGGTACTCCGGCGACAGCGCAGTCGTTCGAAATCAAATCTGTCTGATCGCGCAAGTTCATTTCGAACTGTTTGGAAGTAGGCCCGAAACGGGCGACCCGCATGCTCCACCTCTGCGCGACATCGAACGAACGATGAAGCGAAGAAAAGGAGCCTGCGAATGAACGACTTTGATTCTCACAGCGAGCAAGGCGATGCGTTGCGCCTGCGCTGCGTACGCCAAGTTACCGATGCGGACGACGAGACCCTCACCATCGTGAGTGCCGTCTTGAACCGCGTGCAGTCCAACGCCCATCCCGTACGCCGCCAGCGGCGTCGGAATGCGGCCCCTGATGCCGAGGAAGGTGCCAAGTGAAACGGCGCCTTGCGGTTGTTCTCTCCGTCGTCGGTCTGCTGTTCCTCGACGCATGCGGCGGCAATTCAAAGGTTGACGAGTGGCTTGGCACGAGCGATCCAGTCGCCCTCCAGCCGGTCGTAATCGACTTTCTGTGCGACCCGAGCCGCGGATCGAGCTGCACTGAAGCAACGCTCTTGGAGACGTTGGACGTCGCACTCGCGGCTGCAGCTCCTCGCCCCGGCAGCGTGGTACGCGTGTGGATACAGGGGTCGGATGTCGAAAGCACGGTCGCGGTATGCGCGGTCACAAGCGTTAAGTCAAAGCGATCCGGTCAGCGCGCGATTCGTGACGCTGAAAACCACTGGATCGCGAAGAGCCGCGCAGAAATGCTTCGCGTCGTGCGGCCTCACTTCGGAACACATGCCCGCCGTTCGCCGATTGCGGAGGCGGTGACGCGCGTCGCACTCTCTGCGGCACCGGTCGGCGCGGAGCGCTGGATCGTAATCGTGAGCGATGGGCTCGAAGTGTCGGCCTTCGGTGACTTTGAATGCGGCAGCCTGCCGCGCGCTACGACCTTCGTAGCGAACGTTCAACGAGAACGCGTCCTCGTTCCCGACTCCCTCCGAGCCGTCCACCTTCGTATGTGCCACCTCGATCTCACCCCGATCGACGGCGGCCGCTGCCCCATGACGCTCAGTCGCGCCGCGCAGGTGCGAACCCTCTGGAGTACCGCTTTTAAGGCCGCCGGCGCCCGCGATGTCGCGCTGTCGGACGGCGCTTTATCGGCTTCCACCAGCAACAACCCCAACCAAGGAGAACGCAATGATCAATAGGAGAGCAGTTGAAGAACGGGCGCGCCACGACGCGCAGCTCGGCATTTACCAACCGGATGCCTATGTCGTCGCGAGCCAGGGCGCGGAGCCCAGCTTTGATCCAGTCGAGAACCTGGAGCACGCGAGCGTTGGCAGCCATCTTCAGGACCCAACCATCGCAGAGCTGCAGCAAGACATTCGTAACGACGAGGACGAGTTGGCGCGGCATCCGTCGCCGCAGCTTCTGACGTTGTTTCTCGTGCTCCTTCTCATCCTCGAAGCGGCCGGCGCGATCTACGTCATGAAGACGCTCGGGATCGAGAACCCGGAACGGATCGTCTTCGGCTCGGCGCTCGCGGTGTGCGTCTTCTTCACGGCATGGCTCGCCTCGCGGACGGGCAAGCGCGCGGTCTCCATCGCGGCATTCATCGCCTTGGGCCTTTTGGTCTCGGCGCTCTCGGTGATCCGGGTAAACGACAACGCGACGGACGGCGGCTCGCAGGCGGTCAACGGGGCGAGCGCCGTCATCATGATGGCGGTCACCGTGGGGCCGGCCGTGATGGCTGAGTACATCCTCCGGCTGCTCGCTCCAACGCTCCCGGTTTGGCGGCGCGTCCGGCAGCTGCGCCGCCGCATCGCGAGGTCTAGCCGCTCGCGTACGGGCGCGTCGAAGTTCGTGACGCGCGTCGCCAAGCGCCGCGACCACTGGCAGCAGGAAGCGGCACGGCGGCGCGCGATCTATGACGTTGCACACAGCGCCGCCCGCGCGGAGATGAGCGATTCAGCAACAAGAAGCAGTTCCTCAACGGCAGTTGCACTCAGAACCTCTTCACCCACAGACAAGCCCTTCGGGCACTAGGAGAAAGCAATGACATCCAACGCACTTGTACGAGTTTCTGAGATCGACGCGAACACCACCCCGGAACGCGCGCGCGTCGATGTCCTCACCGCCGGCGCAAACCGCGGCGCGCGTCTCATGCAGCCCGCGTTTCAAGAGTTCAACCGCGCCTCGAACCGCTTCAATTTGGCGCCGATCTACGCAGACCCGGTACCGGAGCGCGCCGCTCTCCTCGTACGGGAGGCGGCCAAACGCGGCGTGTCCGCGCGCGCGATCGAAGCGCGGGTGGAGGAGGTACTACCTGCCCGCGAGTTCAAACACCTTCCGCTGATCTTGAGCGTCGATAACGCGGAGGCGATCGCGACCGCGCTTGAGTCGGTCGTGCTCGCGGAGCGTCCGGTCCTCATCTACTTCCTCATCCGGTTGCCGAACGAGGAGCTGCTCGGCTTCCGGGCGGTCCTGCAGCGCGGCGATGAAGAACACCTGCAAGTAGGGGTGCGTTACTTTCGCAAGCTCGCGCATGTTACGGCGCGCTCCGGCGCCGCTGCCATCTTGGGAGCAGAGGGACGGCCTGAACACCTTGCCATCGAGCCGGCGTACCGCAAGTGGTTCGCGGACCACATGAACGCGAACCTCACAAAGATTGTCGCCAAAATCCGGCCCGAGAGCGATCCCTTTGAGGTCACGACCGACGGCAAGACGACCATGTCACTCCTCATGTACGAGAGTCCGGACGGCTGGAGCGATCCTTCGGTTCTCGCTCGGGAGGTTGTGGACTCGCCGGCTACCGCGATCGCTCGTGGTCGGGACTTTGCGGTGGCGGAGATCGGGCCGGACGCGCTGCGACTCCACATCGTGCGCGTGCGAGCCTTGGACGGCAAGCCCGCGATTGAAGCCGCGGCCGTCGTCGACGTCGAGGCGTACCAGGCCGCTGACACCGAGCGCCGGGACCGTGCGCGTCGCGAAGCCGAACAAGCTCTCCAGCGGGCAGAGCGTCACGCGCTTTCGCGCACGCAACCGGTCTTCACGACCGACTAGTCGTTGCGAGGAGATCAACGAGGTCGTCGATGCTGAACCTTGTTATCTATTACGCGATCGCCGGAGCCTGTGTCCTCTTCATGGTGTCCTTGCCGCTTGGCAAGATGGAGGTGGCGGGCAGGCTCCGGCGGATGAGTGGGGCGCTCATACTCCTCGCGTTCGCGCCGTACGTGTTCGTTGATCTCGTGCGAGCGCTTGCGCATGGTTCACCACACGTTGTCGCGCCGGGAGGCTCGATGACGGGCGGCGGGCTGCTTCAGGTGGTGGGCGCGCTGGCCCTTCTCGCGCCCATCGCCTACCTGATCTTGCTCATCCGAAAACGACTCACGATGAGCCCCAAGGACCGGGAGGGCGAGTGGAAGCATGTGCGCTCCTCCGGCAAGCGGCCAGTCGAGCATGACCGGCACGAGGAGCGCGCGCCGTCGCTCTTCGATGACGAAGAGGAGTCGTGAGTCATGGCCGGCATCCTCAAGTCCCTCGCCGCTTCTACTGCCGTTGCCTTTGGACGGTCCGATCTTGCCCTGAGATTAGGGAAGAGCACTTCCTATGCGCGTGCCCTCAGGAACGAACGGGCCGGAATGGGTGATGAGCCGGCGACACCTGCGGCGATCTACGCCGCGGCAGCGCAGCGGATGGATGGACCGCAGCCGATGACGTTCGGCACGCTGCCCTCTGGGGACAAGGTCGGCGTGCGTCGGGAACTTGGTCTCATGAGCGCTCTGATCTTAGGCGCCACCGGCATGGGCAAATCACGACTCCTCATCGCGCTGCTGTTAGAGCCTCTCCGTAAGGTCATCGATGACCTCCGCCGCGACGCCCACCGGCATGCTGATGTTGGCGTCGAGCTGGAGCTTATCGATCCCAAGTTCGAGACATTCGATTTGTTCCGCAAGTCGGTGGCCGCTATGTGGCTCGGCGCGAACGACGCCGGCCGCGAGCTCCTTGAACACTCCGTGCGCGTCATCGATTGGTCGCACGAACGGGTCACGCCGCTCACCCCCTTCGACAACCACTTCACCGAGATCTCGAACGCCTACCTTGCGCACGTGCGCGCTGACGTGACCACGCGCACGAGCCCGCAGACCTACACCGATGCGATGCGGCAGCTCCTCTATATGTTCGATTGGCTCCTGATCGAGTTGCGGTATCCCTTGAGTTACCGCTTCGCCGTCCGCTTCATGCACGATGCCGGTTTCCGCAACGGCGTCCTCACGCGCGTTCCGGAACCCGAGGTCCGCTACTACTTCGAGAACTTTGATCTCACGGTGCCGCGCCAGACGCGCGACGGTTTCCTTCGCCGCGTGCAGTACGGCACGAGCTTCCCAGAACTCCGCGCCTCCTACATTCCGCCGGAAGCAATGGACAAGCTCGGCCTCACGAAAGAAGCGCCGATCACGCTCGTAAACACGGCGTGCACGACGACGTTGCCGCAGGCCCTCGGTTACGAGCGCGCCGCTTGGCGCGCAACGGACGTTCTCTGTGCCGCGCCACGGCGCGACCCGCGCCGACCAAAATCGTTCGTCCTCGAAGAAGCGGTCCGATTCCTGGAGGACGCGAACGCGGATCACGTCGAGACGCTCTTGACCGGTATGCGCACACTCCGAAGTGTGAACATGGGCATCGTTCTCACGGCGCAGGATTTCTCGAACGCGGTGCCGGCGAATGTCGCGCGCACCGTGCTTCTGAACACGACTTGGATCGCCGGGTTCCGCGCGCGCGAGGACGCGCAGATCTTCTGGCCGCATGTCGTGGGCACTCCCGATGTCCGCCGCACCGAGAGCGCGAAGCGGGACGCTTATCTCAGGGAGATGGCGGGACTCGCGCGGCAGCGTTACCTCCTTCTCGTCAAAGGGAATCCGGCCTTGCCGCTACGCGCGCCGGATGTTCCGAAACCCGGCAACGCGCTCGGGGTGTCGGAGGCGCAGCTCCTCGAAGTCTTCAACCGGGAGATCGCTGCGAAGTCGATGCTCCCGACCGCGACCGCGATGAATCTCATCGCGGAGTGGGAAGCACGGGTGGTGGAGCAGGGCGAAGCGAGACCTTCTCAAGCGAAGAGCGCTTCTCGCAAACCGTCGATCACGAACCTGACAGATCTGAAGCGCTTCTTCACGACCTCGGAGGAGGAATGAAGAAGTTGACCGTCGCGTGGAACGTCACGCTCGTGCTCCTTCACGTGCTCGCGTTGCCGATCTACGCGGCGAAATGGCTGCGGCAGGCCGTCGAGTCCCTCTTCAATCTGTCGGAACTCCGGAAGGGATTCATCGACTGTCCGCACTGCGGCTTCCGGAACCCGCTCGACATCCTGGCCCTCTGCCGCCGCTGCGGGTTGGCCGAGTTCGGATCGCGGCTCTACTGCACGACCTGCAAACAGGTCACGAAGGCGTTCCCGTGCGACCGCTGCACGGCAGGGATCAGGGTGCTCTGATGCCCGCGATTCTTTTTCATCACGCTTCTGAGGGTTCGGCGATCCAATCGGCCGACGTCTTCGGAACGTCTCCGGCGCGCCGGCAAGCCGCCTGCGCGCCTTTCAACCCGCACATCGTCTTGAGCGAAAGGAGACTGCCGCATTTCTTACCGTTGTCTGCAAGGCAAGCTACTGTGCATCACTCATCAACACTATCTACTCACATGAACACAACCATTACCCGCACCATCCCCGCAGAAACAGAGGACGGACACCTGCTCGATATCCAGCCTTCGGCGTGGGCCGACGTTGAAAAGGTCGCCAACGAGGAGTTTGGCGCCTTCCTCAACATCCACTTCCACCAAGAACTCGGCGCATATCACGGCGGGCCGCTCGTTCCGTTTCCGCACTTCTTGATCGAAGCGACGCTTGACCTTGGTCAGGTGAGTGCTTTCATCGAGCGAATCGATCCGATCATCAACGACGTAGTCGCATCTCACACACAGCTGCCTTTGATCGCAACGAAGTAACGAAATGCCGGCATACCTCCAACGCTCGAGCTGCACACGGTCCCGCCGGGGATGCCCGGCGCGCGAACGTTCGTTGCCGCCCCGCTCTTCGCTCCTCGCCGAGCGGCCCGGCACGAGGAAACGGAAGCGCGCCCGCCAAACCCGCGGGACCGTGCTGCAGTCTGTCGCCAGAACGAATGAGCGTCGCGAAACAACTGGTTTGGTGTTCTCGCGACTGGAATGGCTGGGCTGGTGAGCGGCACGTCTGCGGCGGGCCGTTCAAAAGCCGCCAACGACGCAGCAGGTCGAGAGGCGCAGCGCACACGCCGCGGTCCCGATCCGCGTAACGGCGCACTCAGTTCCCGTGACTTGGCTGCGCTGCGATTCATTGGGCAGGCGGGCGAGCTGGCGCAGTACCAACTGCACGAACAGGTCTTCGGCGATGTGAGTGAGGTTGTGGTGTCGCGGTTTGTTCAGCGCGCAGCGAAACATGAGCTTGTCGCGACGACGCGATGGCGTGGGATCGGGATCAACCGTTTACGGCTCACGTCTCGTGGCCGTTCCTATCTCGTACAAAACGGCGGCGGAGTCGACGAGCTCTTCGTACTCCGTGGCCCGATCGCGGAAGGCCACATCGAACACCAGCTCTGGATAGTCGACACACTCATAATCCTCGGACGAGCTGCGCGGAAGCCAGACCTGCTGCAGCCCGCTTGGGCGCTGCAGCGGCGGTTCACGCCCCGGCCGGTGGCAATCCCGGACGTCTTGGCGTCGTTTGTCTCTCCGCCCGAGCAACCAGCGCTACTGCTCGGCGTGGAGATCGATCGCGGTTCCGAGAACCTCACCTCTACCTTTCTCCCAAAACTGGAAAAGCTTTGCGAGGTACTTTCACCCTGGGCGGGGGGCGCTACGTGCGCGATCGTCGTGCTTACGAATAACATGCGGCGGCGCGACGCGTTGCGCACCCGAGCAGCGCTGTTACCGTTACCCGTGATCGTCGAGATGCTTCCGCCGTCGCCCGGTCGTCCTGGCCTCGCGGAGCTAGCCACGACCTTCAGCTTCATCCAGTAGGAGGATAGAGGAGGTTCCTTCTCCCTGTGTATTCGACTGTGCGAGCGAGTTAACAGGACCAACGCGGTAAGTCCTTCTGCGGATGGTAGTTAGCGCGCGAGGCTAGGTGGCGCTTCTGACCGGTGACGGCTGCAAATAGAATCCTTCAGGACTTCGCTTGCGATATCCTTCACGGCCGGACGGACGTGTCTCCCGTGCACGGCTCGTCGGCAAAGTTGGTTGGTACGAATGAGGGAAAGACTACCGAAAGGCTGGACACAGACAACGCTCGGCGACATCACCATGCCATCGAGAGAGCGCGGGGCGCCCAGCGAATTTCCCGACATGCGATATGTCGGCCTCGAGCATATCGAAGCGCACACGATGAAGATTCTCGGATACGCGCACGGCCTAGATGTACGTAGCTCCGCGATTCGATTCTCTAAGGGTGACGTTCTCTACGGGAAAATGCGACCTTATCTGAATAAGGTATGGGTCGCAGAGTTCGATGGGTTATGTTCCGCTGAGTTCCTTGTTTTTCCTAAACGTGCCGAGTTGAATAATCAGTTTCTCGCAGCGCGATTGAATGCCGGCGATTTTAGCGACTTTGCGAATGCGCAAGTAAGCGGAGAACGTCCCCGTGTCGATTTTGAAAAGCTATCGAGCTTCCCAATTTTGCTACCTCCGCTCCCAGAGCAAGGAAGAATCGTTGCGAAGTTGAACGCCGTGGCGTCGCCACTATCCCGAGCGGAAGCTGCGGCAGGACGCGCACGCGCTCGAATACAGGGTTACTCCGACGCGGTGTTGCACGCGGCGGTTATGGGCAACCTTACCCGCGACTGGCGACGCTCGCGCGCAACGCCGACCGACACCGTAATCGACTCAGGTAAAGCGTTACTGCGCAGCCTCCTGGCAGAGCGGCGCGAGCGATCGGAAAAGGCGGAGATCAAACGGCTGCGTGCTATTGGCAGAGAACCAACGGGCGTCCAATGGAAATCGCGCCTTCCCGATCCGAGATCGCCCGAGGCGAACCCGATCAAGTTGCCAACAAGCTGGACTTGGGCGAGCATCGATCAAATAAGCTGGCATTCTGGCTATGGGACATCGGTTAAATGCACCTATGAATCTGATGGCCCGGCAGTGCTGCGGATACCGAATATTCGCAATCGTGTTGTGGAGTTCGACGACTTAAAGTTCGCCCGACGTTTTGAAAAGTTTCGCGACGAAGATTTCATAGCGCCCGGCGATCTCCTGCTGATCCGTACCAACGGAAGCAGAGACCTGATCGGACGTGCTGCCGTAGTGAAAGGTTCTCCTGCTAGCAAATGCACCTTCGCGAGCTACCTCATCCGCTTTCGCCTTGTGGGAGACGAGTTGGTCTGGTCATGGATATCCATTGCTTGGCAGAGCGATGTACTTCGATCAAGCATCGAATCGCGGGCCGTAACAACCGCAGGTCAATACAACGTATCTTTGTCGCGGCTAGCCGACATAGCAATCCCTTTGCCGCCGCGCAGTGAGTTGGCAGAGCTGCTTCGTGAGGTAGAGCGTCGCCTCGGCCGAGCTCGCGAGCTCGGTCACACGCTGGACCGGCAACTGGAGTTGTCGCGCACCACACGCCGCTCGCTAGTGCAACAGGCGTTCGCCGGCGAGCTAGTGCCACAAAACCATGACGACGAACCAGCCTCGGCACAGATCGCGCGCATACGCGCCGGCCGTGACGCCGAAGGCTTGCGAAAGGTCAGCCGTATGCCGAAGAGTAGAGCGAAACGAGTTCCTAGCCGTCGTCCACTGTTGGAAGTGATACGGGAGCATGGGGCACCAATGACACCAGAGCAACTCTTCGCCGAATCTGGTTATTTGCAGGAGTTTGAGGCTAACGAGTCGCGCCAGGACGTAGTGGATAGCTTCTACGAAGAATTGCGGGAACTCATTGGGCCAGGTGGTTCAATTCGGGAAGAGCGACCGGACGCGAAGACCGTGCTGCTGCAGGCAAAGCAATGAAACTTGATCACCTGTGGGTAGAGTCGTTCAAGAACCTGCAAGATTTCAGCGCCGACTTCGATGAAGACCCCAACGAGCTGTTTGCGGTGCTACTTGGCCGCAACGGACTTGGCAAGAGTAATTTGCTCGAAGTGCTCGTTGTGATCTTCAGGGACTTGTTTCTCGGCAATGAAACAAGCTTTGGCTATGAATTGCGTTACACGCTGCGAAGAGGCGAGACCAAGGTATCGGTACGCAACCAACCGAAGGAAGAGTCGGTAGTAAGTCGGTTCGACTTCGCCGTCCTGAAGAAAGATGGTACCAGTGAGGAACTGCGTCGCGATGACCTTACGCGGCCCGACGGACGGGCGTGGCTACCGCGGCACGTGTTTGCCTATTATTCAGGCCCAAGTGACCGACTGGAGGAGCATTTTCGTCCACATCAGAAGCAGTTCTACCGAGACCTTCTGAAGGGCAAGGAGAGTCCCTTCAGGCCAATGTTTTACGCTCGGCCTGTGCACAGCAATTTCGTCTTGCTAGCGTTCTTCACAAAGGAAGATAGCGTGGTTAGCGAATTCCTTCGCGATAAGCTGCGGATCGAGGGGTTGGAGAGCGTTCTTTTTGTCCTTCGGAAGCCTGCGTGGAAAGGAAACCCGCATGGTGACCCGCGGTTCTGGAAGGCGATAGGCACGGTGCAGCAGTTTCTAGCGAAACTGTGGGATATCTCGCTAGCACCGATGCGGGTTGCAGGAACGATCCCCGACGGTTTTGATCGGCAGAAGACAGAGTTCTTGTATCTGCATTTGCGAGATGTCGACAGTCTTAAGAGCTTGGCAGACAAGGCACAGAGCCCTGGAGAGTTTTTCAAGGAGCTCGAAAGCACCTACATGTCGAGTTTGATTCATGAGACTCGAATACGGGTTAGAGTACGGGAGTGCGATGGGTCTCTAACGTTCCGCGAGTTGAGCGAGGGCGAGCAGCAACTTCTAACGGTCGTAGGCTTGTTGCGCTTCACCAAGGAAGAAGAATCGCTTTTCTTACTCGACGAGCCAGACACTCACCTCAACCCGGCCTGGGGCATGGAGTACTTAGAGACATTAGAGCGAATCGCCGATACCGGCAGCGACAGCCAAATCATCATTGCGACACACGATCCCCTCATGATTTCGGGGCTACGAAGACAACAGGTCCTGGTCTTGGATCGTGACGGTGCGACCTCACGTATAGTCGCCGAGCATCCAGAGATCGACCCCAGGGGCATGGGTGTGTCAGGGATTCTAAAGAGTTCAATGTTTGGCTTGCGAACGACGCTAGACCTTCCGACGCAGGCCAAGCTGGATGAGCGATTTGAACTCTCCGCAAAGAAGGTGCGCTCCGACGAAGAGGACGGACGGCTGAGGCAGTTATCCGAGGAACTCGCGGACGCTGGATTCGCGCAAGACTTTCGTGACGATAACTATCAGCGCTACGCGACGGCCGTAGCCAAGGTCCGCGGCGCCGGGCGCCTGATCCTCACGAGTGAAGAGATTCGCGAGATTGACGAGGAGGCAATGGCCGCCGTGAAAGACCTCTCTGCTGCGGAACATTGACCAATGCGACATATTGAGATCGATACCTTTGCGCCGTCCGAGGCGTGGCAGCAGAAGGCGCGCGATGCGACCGCGGAGCTCTTGGCGCTGCCTACCGCGGGAGAGAGACTGGCGTACATCAAAAGAAAAAGTGAGATCTGGAAGGAGTTCGGACAGGAGCTACTCGCCCACTTCGGTCATAAGTGCTGGTACACCGACGCCCCCAATTATGGCGCTCGACTTGACGTCGAACATTTTCGGCCTAAAGCCGTCACGATTGAATTGACCGTCAACGATTGCGCCGAGGCGTCAGATGATCTTCTTCTAAAGCTCCCAACTGATAGCCGCGAGGGGTACTGGTGGCTAGCGTTTGATAGCGAAAACCTTCTCTTATGCGCTCAGGTCATGAACCGTGAGGACAAGAGAAACTTCTTTCCATTGCATTGTGCTTCGCCAGTCGCATCTAGCAACGATCAAGCCGCATGGCGCAACGAAATACCTGCCTTTCTAGACCCAAGGAACTTGGATGACGTGTGTTTAGTGGCATACGACGAGACGGGCGCGATGAGGCCCAGGGCCGATTTGGCTGGGTGGGAGAGACTCCGTGTAGTAATTACCAACGAATGTTTCGGTCTCAGCCGTTTTCAACCGTTAATCGAGGGTCGCCAACGAATCTGGCAGAATTGTACGGGACTCCTTGAACGCTACATGGCAGCGGCCTCGAAACAACAACAAGAGGCGGCGCCAAATCCGGTGTTGCAACAGAGAAAGAACGACGCTCTCAGCGAGCTACGAAAGCTTCTTGACCCCGATGAACCATTTTCGTCGGTTGCCGCCAGTTGCCTCCAAAACTCTCCTTATCCTTGGGCCCGGGCGCTGGCCTCACTCCCTGCGCAGCGGCGAGGTCCCGCCGCTGTCGGAGCAGGGCAGAACTAAAAATATATGTCAGACCTCGCAAAAGCGTTAGCGCAGAAAGTTTGGAACTATGCCCATGTGCTTAAGGATGACGGCCTTGCCTTCATGGATTATACGGAGCAAATCACCTACCTACTCTTCTTGAAAATGGCCTGGGAGCAACGTGGTGCGGGCGCGAGCGAGATCCCGTCCCGATATACGTGGGGCGCGCTCGGGAACATCCCTGATAATGTCAAACGCCTTGAGCGTTATCATCAAGGCCTTCGAAGGTTGAGCGAGAGCCCTGGCCTAATCGGCTTGATCTTCACGAAGCCTCAAAGCAAGATTAATGATCCTGCCAAACTGCAACTGCTCATTCAGATGATCGATAGCGAGAGTTGGTCGGATCTCGACGTCGATGTCAAAGGTGAGGTATATGAAGGTTTGCTTGCCAGGAACGCCGCTGATGTGAGAGGTGGCGCTGGTCAATATTTTACGCCGCGACCGGTTGTGAGAGCGATCGTCGACGTGATGCGACCAGAACCAATGATGCGGATCTCAGATCCCGCTTGCGGTACTGGCGGTTTTCTTATCGCGGCGTTCGAGTATCTAAAGCCGAAGACAAGGAGCGCTAGGGAGGCGGCGTTTCTAAACACCATGGCATTGCATGGTACCGATCTCGTGCCTAATGTCGCGCGGCTATGTGCAATGAATCTATTTCTGCACGGTATCGGTACGGATCAGCGATATCCAGTGGTGTCGGTTGGCGACAGCCTGGAGGCTCAATCCGAATCTGTCGACATGGTATTAACGAATCCCCCCTTCGGAAAGAAGAGCAGTTTCACGATAGTCGGCGAGGAAGGAAAGGGTCAGACTGATAAAATTTCGTATCGACGGCCGGATTTCTGGGCGACAACGAGCAACAAGCAGCTGAATTTTGTCCAGCATGTCCATTCAATGCTGAACGACACCGGTCGCGCAGCGATTGTGGTGCCAGACAACGTATTGTTTGAAGGAGGTGCCGGCGAGAGGATCCGTCGGGCACTACTACAGCGGTGCGCGGTTCATACGCTCCTGCGGCTACCAACTGGTATTTGGTATTCTCCCGGGGTAAAGGCAAACGTGCTGTTCTTTGACAAGAGACCTATAACAAAACGACCAGCGACGGAGGAACTGTGGGTCTATGACCTGCGGTCGGGACAGAGATTTTCCCTCAGGCAGAACCCCATTCGAGCGGACGATCTGGTCGATTTCGTTCAGAATTATCGAACCGACAATCGAGGTAAGCGCGTCGAGACGGCGTCTTTCAGGCGGTTTACATACTCAGAAATCATGGCGCGCGACAAGGCGAGCTTGGATATACAGTGGCGTCAAGCGGCGACGATCGCTCGGCGACCGGCGACGCCGCAGGCTGCCATGAAAGAAATCCTCAAGGATCTCGATGAAGCGATGCGCGAATTTGCGGCTGCGGAATCTGAGATTAGCTCGCGAGGCCGGGCAAAGCGGACTTTGGGGACTTGAACCCGCCGGAGGTGCACCTCGAGGAGGTGTCTGCTCAATCTGAGCTGTTACGCCTCCCGCCAAAGGACGGGAGGGGAAGTTTCCGTCTGACTCCTAGATGATAGAACAAAAGCTAGTGCGGCAGTAAGCGACGGTTTTGGGTCGCTTCTTGGTATTTGTCTTCTTCGGGGCCGAGCGGCGAACGCGAGCCATGGCATCAACTTTCCTCTACATTGTCGGGTCTTGTCGCGATGATTGTCGATGACATTATCGAAGGCGGGAAGACATTACCGCAGTCAGACATTGGGGTCGAGAGGTGACATTGCAGGAGGCGAAATCACGCCGCTCAACTTTTGCCATTCGTAGGCGCCGCTCGATCGCTTTTACTCGGGCAACGAGTTTGTCTTGCCTCCGAAGCTATCAATAAATGATTCATTTGGCACCCCGCGGTGTCACCCGGGGAGGTTACCGCATGAGCCCGGTCTCGACCGTTCTCGTGGCCAACTACCGCTTTCATGTATGAGCATTATGGGAGTAGGCCATCGGATTGGGTGGCCTTGACAAATTATGTCAATTAGTTATTATGACAGTAGCGAACTCGTGGGCAGAGGGAAGGCCAAATAGAGGCTTTCCGAACTGCCTAGGAGGGCGCGATGTCAATGACGGAGAAACTTGAGAGGTTTTCTCTCGCAGCTGGTGTTTTGATTCTGATGGGTGCTATGAATACGTGGATCTACAGAGTTCCGACGATCGTTGATTTGCGCCGGGAGATCCGAGGGGGACTGGCTCTCGTCGCGCTCAGCGTCATCGTTCGGTGTCGGTATTGAGACATGTACTCGCCGTTAGTGTTCGCGGCCGCCTTAACAGGGTGGCCGCTTTTTTGTCGTTGAAGGAGTGCTTTGTGAAATGGCTGGCATGAATGAATCGCCCTAACGTTCTCGAAGATGTGGATCGCCCCACGAGACATGGTGGGTGGATTACCATCATCGGGGCTGTTGCCGCATACTTTATGCAGCCGGGTGAGTACCATCCTTACGCGTACCTCGCATTGACCATCGCGATACTGTTGATTGTTTCGTTATTTCGACGTGGCTCCGTGCAGGTGATGGCGATGATTTCGGTCTCGATGCTAAGTTTGGTCTATCTATCGATCGTGATGTTCGATCGGCCTTGGGACCATGGCCAAGATCTAACGCGCGCGCTACCGCGACGGCAATTGTCAAAAGCGAGGATATCGGCCGAAGCGCCTCTCGCTCCGCAAGCAACGGATGTCCAAGCTTCGAGTACTCACGAGATTGCGCGCAGAAGGCCAGCACCCGTTAAGACTAAGGGTATCAATAGCACCACGCATACCCGTAAGCCTGTTGCGCTAGTGGAGAATGAACCCGCTGCGACGGACAAAGACGTTGCGGACAGCCACGACCATCCAGGACCGGACTCGAATGTAGATAATAGTCATGACTACGCGGGGCCGAGTATGGCACAAGTGGCGCTATGCGATATCAATATCGACGCGAACCGAGTATTGAGTGCCGATTTCACATACAGACTCAAGGAAGACGCCATGGCTTGGCTGGTCTGCCGTGATTCCTCGAACAGGTTTCAGTCCACTGCAAATCCGGTCAGAATTCCGGCTGGTACGATACTCGCTGTCCCGCAGATGGGCGGGTGGGAGTACTTCGAGCAAGCGTGGGTTGTAACGCGGGGATGGAGAATAGCTAGTTGGCAACGCGAACCAGTAGTGGAGTCGATATGGCGAAATCGTTCGCTGCCGCAGTTCCCCGGGAGCTGGCCGATTCATCGGTGAGTCCCACGTGGTTCTCAGTCATCCCTTAACTATGCGACGTTGGGGTCGAGAGGTGACGTTGGAGTGACCTAAACAGAAGACCGCCTGTTCGGGCGGTCTTCCATCCGTGTCTCTAAATTGTGTCTCGTGCCAGAAGTTCATCGATCGAGGCGGTGACATCCTCGGGGATCGCGGCCGCCAGCTCAAGAAACGTCGAGGCAGGCAAGGTCGGATTCGCTTTGGAGGTTTTATCCGTGTCCCAATCCGGGGTACTAAGTTGCTGATTTGACCGTTTTGCGAGCGTTCCAAACGGCTCGCGCATTGAAAACTCTAGCGTTTTTCCGGTCGCAAGGCTGTTCAACATTATGATTTGGAGCAGTCGCCGTTTCTGATCGATGTTGCAACTCTCCCAGAGTAGCGATGGATTCTGTACGAACTCGAGGAATCGGCGCGTCCTCCGCATCACGGTGCCGTCGTCCCGCGTGAGTATGGCAAGTTCATCGCTAAGGAGCTGACGTTCGCGGATAAGATTCGCGCGCGTCTCCTCATGCGTTGCTGGATCGATCTTGCCGTCCAGGAAAAGGGTGGTGAGACGCTGAAGTCTGGCATTCGCGATGGACTGGGCTTCGGCGAGAGCGGTCTGTCGGCTGCGATTCGCCTCCCGAGCGTTCGTTGCAGTGAGGACGAGCTCCGCCTCGACTTGCGCCACCTCGTCACTGCCTAGCGCGATCGTCTGGAGGATACCCAAGACGGAAGCGGTGATCACATCCTCACGGAAGGAGGTCGTCGGGCAGCTCATCGTCGGGCAGCGGTAGTAGACGTGACGCTTTACCTTCGACGCGACAAGCGAGCGACCGCAACTCGTGCATCGCAGCATTCTGCGAAAGATGTGCGAATGAGACTTAGTGCGGCGTACGGCCTTCCCTGAGAGGATCTCTTGAACTCGATCGAAAAGTGCACGGCGAACTAACGGCTGGTGTGCACCTGCGAACAATCCGAAGCGTTTGGACTTGATGACGCCGGCGTAGAACCCGTTCCGCATCACGGCGTGTATCTGCTGAAGGCGGAGCGGCTTGCCGTGAGCGTTCCGGAGACCAAGCGTATCAGCCGCGGTAGCGAGTTCACGCAGGTTGATCTCGCCGGTAGCGTACGTCTGAAATAACCGCAGAATGATCGGTCCCCGTATTGGATCGATCGCCTTGGGCACTCCTGCGCCGGAATCAAGGTATCCGATCGGCGCGCGACTAGGCATGATGCCCTGTTTGAGACGGCCGTGAATACCCTTCAACGTTTCCTCGCGAAGATTGCGGATGTAGTCCACAGCCACGACGACCTGCATGTCGGCGACAAGCCGGCCACCGCGAGAGCGCAGGTCGAGGTCTTCGTTCGCGAAATAGACGTCGATTCCGCTAGAAATCACGTCGTCAAGATCGGCCCAATCTCGAAAGTTTCGGGCGCTGCGGTCGATTTTGTGAATGACTACTCCTTGCGCCTTTCTGGCTTGCAGGAGCCTGACCATTCGCATGAACTCTGGACGCCCTGCCTTCGCAGCAGTCTTGCGCTCTTCGAACCACTCGACGATCGTAGCGTTGGTGCGCGCCGCGAATCTTTCGATCGAGGCACGTTGTTCCTGAAGAGAGACGCCATCGCCTTGCCGGGTAGTTGAGACACGGATGTAAGCAAAGAGTTGCTTCATCCGATATGTATTGATGTTGGGGGCTCGACGGGCCCCGATGAAACGGTACCGCTGCTGCCGGTATGTGTCAAAGCAGGACGTTCTAACACGTCGACAATCTCGGCCGCGAGCACGGCATATTGGCGTAGTGTCTCTGCGACGGTGCCCAGTTGGTCGTCTCGCAACTCAGGATAGAGTCGCCGAAGTGCGTCAACGTCGGTGTTCATAAGCAGAGAACTCTAACTGCTGAATGACAGTGCTGATAGCAGGGATGACCGGTTCGTTTGGACGGGTTATCCCTACTATCTGTTTTTCGCTCGGCCGCTACAGTGGTCCGCATGTATCACCCATCTATTCGCGCCGTCCTTGCGGGGCGCTATCACAACAACCTGCCGGCCGACATGCGGCGATATCTGAACGGTCGCGGTATTCCGGACGCGATGGTGAACGAGAAGCTTCTTGGTTGGACCGGCAGTCGGATCACGATTCCTGTCTTCGGGCTCGACAGCACGATCGTGCAGTTCCGCTACGCAAAGTCTCCCCGTGACCGAAGTGACAGTCCCAAGGTCACGACGGAGTTTGGATGCGGAGCCGAGTTGTACGGCTGGGAGCGATTGGCAAAACGGCCTAGACGCATTGTGATCTGCGAGGGCGAATTCGACCGGCTCGTTCTCGAGGCGCGCGGGTTTGAGGCCGTGACCTCGACTGCTGGCGCCCAGACGTTCAAACCGGAGTGGGCGCTTTCATTCGTGGGAGTGAAGCACATCTTCATCTGCTTCGATCGTGATGAGGCAGGGGAGTCTGCCGCCGCGCGTCTCAAGACCATCCTGCCGAGCGCGAAGATCGTCCGGCTTCCTGCCGTGGTCGGGGATAAGGGCGACGTGACGGACTACTTCGTGCGTCTGGGTCACGACCGCGTTGATTTCGAGATCCTTCTCGCGAACGCGGCCGCCGCAGAGGAACCGGCCGACACGAGAAAAGTAGCCACACTCTCTCGCGGCAAGCCGCCGCCTAGTGTTCGGCCGCATCCCCGAGCAGACCGCTTGAAACGCGCGATCCGACTCGTCCAGCTCGTCGGTCGCTACACCGATCTTAGAAACGCTGGAGGCAAGTTCGTTGGTCGTTGCCCGTTCCATGACGATGACCGGCCTTCCTTCACGATCTATCCCGAGACCAACACATACAACTGCTTCGGTTGCGGAGCGCATGGAGACCTGATCGCGTTCGTGATGCACAAAGAGTCGAAAACATTTCACGAGGCGCTCGACTTCTTGGAGCGCTTCGAACACACCGATGAACTCTGAACAACTTTCAGGCGAGAAGAAGGTCGCCATTCTGCCGACAACATCGGTGATCTTCGCGGACGGCAATGTCGCCGAAATGGTGTATGACCCGGTGCTGCGAACCACTCGGTTTGCGCGTGCCAAGGGCGAGACGTGGGAGTACGAAGAGAGCATCTCCCTTTCTCCTACTGAGCGCCTCGTGCCGTACTCACCAGGCAACAACTTGGTAAAGCACGGCGTGGTCCTTTTCCCGTCGGAACCTGAAGAGTACGGCACCGAGGCGGACCTCGTCGCCCGTATCCGGGACTTTGTCAGAAGGTACGTTGAAGTCTCTGAAGACTTCGAGGAGGTCGCGACCTACTACATCCTTTTCACGTGGATCTACGACGCCTTCGACGAAGTCCCCTATGTCCGGGTTCGCGGCGGATACGGTTCCGGCAAGACGCGGTTCCTGCTGACGATAGGATCGCTCTGCTACAAGCCGATCTTTGCTTCGGCGTCGTCGACCGTATCGCCGCTCTTCCGGCTCCTCGACGCCTTCCGCGGCACCCTGATCTTGGACGAGGGAGACTTCCGTTACTCGGACGAGAAGGCAGAGATCATCAAGGTGCTGAACAACGGTAATGCGCGCGGTTTCCCGGTTCTCCGGACGGAAGTCTCCCGTCAACGCGAGTTCGACCCGCGCGCGTATCACGTCTTCGGTCCGAAGCTGATCGCGACGCGCGGCTTCTTCGAGGACAAGGCGCTTGAGAGCCGGTGCGTTACCGAGGACATGCGCGGCGGATCGCTTCGGATCGGCATTCCGCTCAATCTCGACGACCGCTTCCGCGCCGAAGCCCTCCGCCTCCGGAACCAGCTCCTGCTCTACCGCTTCCGAATGTTCCCGGCCGTGCGGTCCCTGGACCGCGCGGGCGGTCGCGGCCTCGAGCCGAGGCTCGAACAGATTTTCGGGCCACTCGTCTCGGTGGTCGGCGATCCGTCCGCGAGGGAACGCGTGACGAGCGTACTGCGCAAGATGAACGAAGATCTTGCAGATGAACGAATGGAGAGCGCGGAGGCCCAAGTGCTTGGGGTCATCCGAGATCTGGTGGCGCGCGGACCCGATGTCCGGCTTGCCATGCGGGATATCGCGGATGAATTCGCGCTTCGCCACGGCAAGGACTACGAGCGGCGCGTGACACCCCGGTGGATCGGCTCGATCGTTCGCCGCCGCCTGGGTCTGAAGCCGAACCGTGCGACTGGCGTCTTCGCGCTCGGCCCCGAAGAAGTGGCAAAGCTTGCGGCACTCTATGTGCGCTATGGCATCGTCGAGCCAGAGCAGGTCATCGCGCCTGCCGCGTACGACGCTGCCTGATGGCAAAGACACGGAGAGAGGAGACCCTCACCTTTCTCGGCCGCGTCGACTGGCGCGATGATGCGCGTCCGTTCGGCATCCTCGAGGGCGACCGCTTCGCGCATATCTACGTCGTCGGAAAAACAGGCACGGGTAAGTCATCGCTCCTTGAGGCCATGATCCGGCAAGACATCGTCGGCGGACACGGGCTGGCGCTGCTCGATCCGCATGGCGATCTCGCGGAGCGGGTGGTCGCTTGGGTGCCGCAAGAGCGGCGAGCGAAGCTCATCTACCTGAACGTGCCAGATCCCAATCAACAGTTCGGATTCAATCCGCTTTCGGGTGTGCCGCCGCTCCGGCGATCAGTCGCCGCGAACGGCATTGTGGAGGCGCTAAAGAAAATCTTCATCGAGAGCTGGGGCCCGAGGCTCGAGTACATCCTTCGTTCCGCTTTTCTGCTCCTTCTCGACCAACCGGAGGCGACGATTGCGGACGTGCTCCGCCTGCTCTCGGACTCCGAGTTCCGGAAGAAGGCGGTCGCCCGTGCTTCGAACGCGCAGGTCCGCCGCTTCTGGACTGAGGAGTTCGAGAACTATCCGGGCCGTTTCCGCACCGAGGCGGTATCTCCGATCGAAAACAAGCTGGGAAGCTTTCTTGTCGATCCTTTCGTATCCCGAATCCTCACGGTCCCTAAGAGCACCTTCGATCCTCGGACGGTGATGGACGACGGCAAGGTGCTCATCGTGAATTTGGCAAAAGGAAAGATCGGGGAAGCGCCGGCGATGCTTTTCGGAAGCCTCCTCGTTTCCTCGATCGCTTTAGCCGGGCTTTCCCGCGCCGATCTCGACCAACAAGGCCGTCGCCCGTTTTTCCTCTACCTTGACGAGTTCCAGACCTTCACGACGGTAGCGCTCGCGAACATGCTTTCGGAGCTTCGCAAGTACCGGCAGGGGATTGTGCTCTCGACACAGTTTCTCGAACAGGCGACGCCGGAGCTGAGGGCCGCGATCTTAGGGAACGTCGGTACGCTGGCGGTCTTCCGCGTGGGTGCCTCGGATGCAGTGCGGCTCGCCAAGGAACTTGGTCCCACGGTGGACCCGGTGGACCTTACGTTCCTAGGCAATCGCGAGTTCTGGATTCGAGTCTTGGTTCGCGGCCAAGCGTTTCCGCCCTTCACGGCGGTCACTGTTCCTCTCACGGACGGAGGAGACTCTTGAGGCTTTCTTTAGATCTTGTTGAAGGTTTATCAATGGACCTCTGCAAGAATATCCGCGCCTCTTGACAGCATGGTCCTTTCGTTTCTCTTTAACGACACCTCTTTAAACCAGCTCGTTTGGACCGGTTATCCCTACTATCAGGATTCCAATCCGCCCAGTAATCTTCACCGCGACATGGCGCGCAAACTTCCACATTACCTTCGTTCGGAACGCAGACGGTCCGGGCTCTCGCAAGAGGACATTGCCGCCCTCCTCGATACGCGCGTCCGTGCGATCAGCCGCTATGAACGGCACGGCCGTCTGCCGCCGCTTGCGACAGCGCTTGCGTACGAAGCCGTGTTCGGTGTTCCGGTCGCCGAACTCTTCTCGGGAGCGTATCGAGCGGTCCGCGAAAGCATTCAAGCCCGTGCCCGGCGCCGCGCCGAGAAACTTGGACCCGCCCGCACGGAGACCCACCGGACCCGCCGCAAAGAGTCGCTCCAATCAATCGCCTTGAACCAATGACCATCTCTGAACGCCGGTCCGTAGTCGCGATCGACGTTACAACCCGAGGGCTCGCGTATGTTTTCTTCGAGAACGGCCGCCTGATCGAATGGGAGAACCTTCGCCGGAGCGAGGAGGACGGAGATATCGCGACCCTCGACCGCATCATGGACGGCTGCGCTGCAGAACATCGTCGTTCTCGAAGATCCGGACGATAACGAATGCCGCCTTGGCGATCGTGCACGCAGAGTACTCCGAACCCTCGCGCGTCACGCTCGTTGCCGAGGAATCCGTGTCCGGCTCATCGCAAGAGCGGAGGTGCGCAAAGCATGGCGCACACGAGGGGCGAGTAACAGACATCAGGTCGCCGCCGCCATCGCGGAGCAGTTTCCTGAGCTCTTGCCGTTCCTGCCACCTCCGCGGAAGAACTACGAGCCTGAGGACGAGCGGATGAGTTTTTTCGACGCAATCGCGCTCGCGCTTCACGCCTACGGTCGTCCGGCCGTCGCTCCCTGACGCTCTGCGCTCCGGCGCAGCGGTCAGCGAGGGAGGTCCCCGCTGAGCAACTTCACAACTGAAGAAAGGAGTGCCCCATGGCCGAATGCACGATGTTCAAGAGCGGGAAAGATCTGGGCGAAGAGACGCAGGTTGATGACGACGACACCGTAATTTGCGTGGCTTGTCGTGCGGTGGAATCCGATGAGAGCGCGTTCCAGAACGGCTGGCAGCTGGTGCCGCCAGTCTGCCCAAACTGCCTCCGCTGGGCCTTGGTCGAGGACGCGGAGTGCTGTTTCGGGAGGCCGTCGTGAGGAAACGCGGGCCTCCGCCTCTGCTACTCCGACCATTCTGGATGCAAACGACGACGTGGAAGCGATGCGGGCCGTGTCCCGGAGGCGGCAAGATTTCTCGTCAGCCTCGCGGTCTGCCCGCTCGCATCGAAAACGACCAAGGAGGAGAAATGCTCGAGATCAGGCCGTACGGCCGCTTCTGGAGTGTCACCGAGAATGGCGAGCTGCTCTGCGTCGCCGTTTACAAGAAGGGCGCGAACGCCGTCAAAGCGCGGATCGAACAGCTGACCCGCACCGTCGCCCTGCGTTCCACCCGCCAAAGAATGAAAAAAGGAGGAGTCCATGGAAGATGTGGAAGTGGTCCCGCCTAGACAAGTGATTCCCGGCCTGATGTCCCATTGCGGTACCGATCTCGTGGGGCGGCAGGACCTGCTCGCGCTCCCGACCCCGGAACCGACCGAAACGCACAAACCAATCGCTCATGCCTCGCTCGTGGGTGCGCTCATCGAAGCCTTGGGTTTCCGCAAGCTCGCCGTGGTCGAAGACCAGTACGCAGTCTCGCCGGATGGCATGCGGATGTTCGGAGTGCTCGCGCTCAACGTGGAGGAGAACGGCGTGCGCATATCGATCGGCATCCGCAACTCTCACGACAAGAGCTTCTCGCTTGGCATCACGATCGGCTACCGGGTCTTCGTTTGCGACAACCTGGCTTTCCATGGCGACTATCAGGCGCTGACCCGGAAGCATTCGAAGAAACTTGTACTCGAAGACGCGCTTGCGGTCGCGGTCGACCGCATGCAGCGGAAGTTCCTGCCGATGCTGAACCAGGTGGACGCTTGGAAAGGGTACGAGCTGCCGGATGCGTCGGCGAAGCTCGTGATCTATCAGGCATTCATCGAGGAAGGCCTTGCGATCCCGAAGCATCTGGCCCGCGAGGTACATGGGCACTACTTCGACCCAAGATACGAGGAGTTCCGGCCGCGCACGATGTGGAGCCTCTCGAATGCGTTCACGTCAGCGCTAAGACGGCTGGATCCGATCCCGAGGTTCCAGGCTACGGCGCGGCTTGCGCCGTTCCTCGGACAGTTCAACAGAGACAATTAAGTCCGAGAAAGGAGGAGCGAGCCACAGAGGTCCCTCCCAAGGAGTACTCTCAGAACGGTCTAGTCTGGACACTACCCCTACGCTAACGCGTAGGGGTTCTTTCATGTCTTCGAGAACTCCCGCATCGCCCGCCCTTAGAGAGACGGAACTCAAGAGGATCGGATCAACTCGGACATCTCTTGCCTCAGCGTGGGCTCTCGGCGGCAATTGCGATTTCGCGCACAGTATCCTGATCGGTAAGCGTGAACTCGGCCACTACCTGACTGTTCGCATTCGAAACCGCATACCTGTCGCTCGCCAGGTACGGCAGCAGCAGTATTCCATTTTGATCAGTCATTCCCCAAGCAGCGATTCCTGACGTTGTCAACAAGGAAAGCCGAACGCCTGGAGCCGGAAGGGATGAATGAGTCACCGATAGCCGAACGACATGGCGCGGAAGGTCTCGGGTGATCTCGGAGCTTCGAAACTCGGCCGGTATTTCCATCACTCGCACGCCCCGCAATCCGTCCGCAAGTTCCAGTGTCAGCGGCTCTTGCCCTCGTCTCTGGAGCGTATAGTGTCCGGGGTAATCTTGGCGAACGAACTGCGTTCCCGAGGTGCCCTTCGCACGGAGCTCCCAGTTGCTCTCCGCCGAGATGTTGACGCCGATCGTCCCCTGTTTCCGGCCGATGACGACAGTCGTTACTTTGTCGGGCAAGACCTCCGCGGCAACCGCATCGTCTCCACCGGAGACGTAGACCATTTCGGAGCTGGCGCGTCTGCGCTCGCGCGATAAGTCGTACCTTCCTGGCGCAAGGCCGACGAAGATCGTCGTCCCGTCGGTGGATGTTTGGCGCGATTGCGAGTCCGTCTCGCTGATAAGGACGATTGTGCAGTTTGCGCAGGGCTTTTCACCCGATTCATCCCAGGCGACAACGTTGATTGATCCTTCGTGCTGGAGTTCGACGACGAAGCCGTCCTTCTGCTGGAGTTCCGCCGCGCCTACATACCGCTTGGTTCTCGCGTACCCGGCAGCGGTGGCGGTTACGACCGTCTCGCCGCTCCAATCTCCGCGAAGCTCAAATCTTCCGTCGGATCCCGTAACAGCCGTATCGGTCGTCGTGCCTCCGATCTCAACGCGGGCGTTCGCGACTGGATCCCGTGAAGCATAGTCGACGACTGTGCCGACGAACGGGTCCCCGGCGGCAAGTGTTAGATCGCCAACGTCGAGCTTTTCTCCTGAGAGGAGCGAGACTTCCTTTTCAATGCGCCGATGGCGCGGCGCTGATACGGTGAGTGTAGCCGTACCGGGCACGATCGACGGGAGCACAAAATCGCCGGTCGTCTCGCTTGTTTGCTTCTGCGATCGCCCGGAGATTCCGAGAACGGCACCACTGATAGGCGCGTTGTTTTCGTCGAGCACACGCCCGACGATGCTGGCGTAGCGCTGCAGTACGCACTCGACAAAGCGAGGTGGGACGTTGTAGACCTCTTTAGTGGGAGCGAACCCGGGCGTTTTGCAAACCACGTCCACGGGAAGTCGCGAATCAAGGCCGCTCAACACCGCCCGTCCTTGTTTGTCTGTGCGTGCCGTTATGCTCAGGAAGGCGCCAGGCTCGGTGATGCGCTTCATCGTGTCGCGTTGCGAAACACCGATGGCGACCCCCTCAACAGGTTCGTCGGCGGCGCGTGCGCTGACCGTGACTGAAAGACCGGGATCGAAATGTACGTCACGGAGGGTCACCGTGTTCCCGTCCTTGGATCCCTTCGGGGGAATGGTCGCAAGCGTTTCGTACGTGCGTCCGCCGGGTACGCTCACGCTCAACGTGTAGTCGCCGGGCGCCAGAGCCGGAATGACAACGATGCCGTCGTCGATTGTCCGGATCGACGTAACCACCGATCGGTCTTTGGCCAGTTCCAAAGGGAGGACGAACGCACGACGTACTGCAAGGCTGCGGGGCGTTATCGCAACGGACGCTCCGACGATCGGTCTTTTGCCAAGGAGAAATCGCGCGCGGACGGCTCGTCCCGCCTGGAGCGTGAGATTGATTGGCGTGTTGTTATGCTCGACAAGCGTGCATTGTGTGGCAACGTCTTTGCCGCCAGCGCAGACCACAAACTCCTGCGCCGGGTCGTACTCAAGCGTTACCTCTGCGCCGTCAGCGGCAGTCACCGGCGCCCGACCTTCGCCGGGCGATGCAACTATCCAGGGATGGTCGCTGCCGCGGACCTTGACCACGACAGACAGCCCATCCGCCGCGCTCAGGAAGATCGGAAGTACGGCTGCGGCCACAGCCGCAGCCGTACTCCAGCGGAAGCCTCGGCTTACACCCTGCAATAGTCGCAACTCTGCGAGCAACTGGAGCCGCACGCGCATTCCCAGTGGCACAGATAGTACCCTTGAGGCGCAGCCGTACAGGCGCAATGGTTGGCCTGGCACTGCCCGTCGCAGCTCGGAACGCCTTGATTGTCGTCAGCCTGGACTGCCAGAGCGCCGGCAAGGCTAATAAACACCAACACGAGGATACCGACTCTTCTCATCGTCATTCACTCCTCCTTACCCCGACGCATACCGTCCGAGGTCCATCAGTTTCCCGGTACATGAGAATGGTGTTTTGCCAGACCTGGATGCGGAGCGCCGTGCACTCGGGGACTTGAAGCGTGCGTTCGGTAATCGCATAGTTAGTCCCGATCTTCGCGATCTTCACCGATCCTGATGGATGGTCACGATCACGCACAAGCCAAACCGTTCCGTCCTCAGAAAGGCCAACGGTTGGATAGCTCCACATCGCAGGCACTGAGCTCTTGCGATTCATCTTGTTGCTGGCGTCCATCTTCCGAAGCCATGCCTCTACCTCAGAACGATCTGAAGGTGGGACGTCGACACGTCGAAGCTCGTAGCCGTGCTCATCGAAGAAGTGAACATCTCCGAGGGCGGCGTCGACGGCGACGATCCGCTTGCGGGGAGGGTCGTACCGAAGCAAGGTGGCATGCGCGAGCGATGCTCCGGGAGTTGAGCGGTCGATGACGGGCATCGGACCGATCGTGCGCACCTTTGTGCCCTTGGCGGTATCCCAAATCGCAATCCGATGATCCGCATCGCGCGGGGAAACGGCGATGTGATCCTTGTCAATCCAGCACACATCGCCTGCTTGGTCGCCGATGGAAACCCGCTTGCGCACCGCGCCGGACCAGTCAACAACCGTCACAGTTGTCTCTGCGATGCCGACGATGCCCCAGGACTCATCGGCGTCGACGGATGAGAACTTCGGAAGCGCTGCGCTCGTCGTCATCGCACCAGCGACTGTAAGGCGGGAGACCTGCGACGTCACAGGATCCCAAGCCCACAAATTGCCCTTGCGGTCGATGCCAAACTTGTTGCCGTGAAGCGACTGTAGCAGCTTGGAGTTGATCGTTGCCTCCGAAGGGAGCGCGGCAAGCAAGACGACTGCGACGCAGAAGCATTTCCGAAAGCGGCTCACACGCAACTCTGCACTCTCCGGACGATCGTTTTGGAACGTGTAAGTTACTTTAGCACGGAGCGCCACCCGTACGTATAGCTACTCGGTCGGGCTACTCGAAGTGGATGGAAGAATGTGCAGGGCCATCATGGCGAGAGCGCGTTGCGGCGGTTGGTCCAACTGCTTGCCCATCTCGTTGAGGATTTGATGGTTCTAGTTGACGTCGCGCTGTATGCCCTGCGCCGTCATGCGGAGATGATGGTCCCAGCTATTAATTGAATAGGTCGCCCGCGCTGACCCGGAGAGCCTTCGAAATCTTCACCACCACCACGAAACTTGGGTTGGCGATCCCGCCCTCGATCCGCCGGACATGGTTCTCGTGAATGCCGGCCAACTCGGCCAACTTCTCCTGCGAGTATCCGCGCTGCTTTCGCAGCTCACGGACTCTCTTTCCGAGGGATCGCAGGAGACTGGCATCCGACACCATTGTGTTGGATGGAAGAAAACTCTATCCTGTCGCTCAGCACCAGACACGATGCTGTCGCTTTTACGCGCCATGGCTCCGACACTCCTTTCCGCCTTTCTCGCGACGAACCGCGTCAAGTTGGTGCGTTTTGCCGAGATTTCGGGAGTATCAAGACAGCACATCTACAGGCTGAAGACGGGACGTATGGAGCCGACGTTGCCGGTCATGCGATGGCTCACCGAGGCCGCCTGCTACATGGTCAAGCGACGCGTGGAAGTAGGCGAATTGTTCGACCTTCGAATCGAGATCAATGAGGAGTTGCTGCGATGAAAGAGTACCCCCATCACGCTTACATCCGTGTCCGTCTGCCGAAGTTCCTGATCACGTACCTGCGCGAGATCGTGAAGCATGGGAACGAACTCGCACCCGAGCGCACGACCGTCTCCGAAATGGTCGAATGGTGGATGCTAAAAATGATCCAGGGCAACCGAAGGGCGTCGGACCATCTCGCCGACCGATCGCCGCAGTTCAAGAGCGAAGCCGAGGCCTGGATTCGGTGGGTTATGCAGCGGAGCCGCGACTCCTGAATCCACTTCGTCCGGCCATGTCACGCTGGAACTATAGATCGTCGAGTAATGCGGTTTTGAACATTGATTCCAATCATCGCGGCGTTGGGTGTAGTGAAGAGAGACTCTCGGTGATAGAGATGCTGGTTCTCCGACTCTTAGAATCGCTGTTCAGCCCCCATCTGCCTCGATCGCGAACAACTGAGGCATAGGCTTCCTCTCAGCGAAAGCGCTCGGCTCGGTTGCACACGGCGCGACACGCCGCATGCTGCACAAGTGATTTCTAGCACGCGACCCGCGCGGTATTTGAGAGGCGGCATCCACTCGCCTCGTGACGCCAGATTCCAGTACATCTTTCGGGTCGCGTCGTACGGCCAGAAAAGCTCGCGAGCGAGCTCACTCAAGTTCAGGGCCGCTTTGGAACGCGCCGCTCTAAGGAAAAGGTCGGACGTCCGCTGTCGCGGACCTCGTTGCCGCCGTGCGAAGGCAGCCGCGAGATCGGCATCAGCCTTTTCGTAAGCGGGGTAGCGGCGATGGCAACAAAGATACAAGCCGCGTGAGCGAACCGTGAGCCGAGAACCGTCGAAAACGAACCAGTACGGGGTCGTAGCAGCATTCGGCAAGATGCCGAAGCCCACAACAATTTCGCTAACGGCGGCCGCTCGGAACCGCCAATAGCTACAACCGTTGCGGCGGTGAGGAAACGCGACCGCCAAGGACACTCGAAGAGAGTTTTGAAGTGTCCACACGTCATCCTGCCGCGTGGATCCAAGGTCCGTGCGAAGGATGTCGTTGAGCCGCGAACTGCGTCGGGTTATCAACTCGGTGTAGGCGTTCTCCAGTGCTTCATCGATACCCCGCGCGAACCGTGCTTCATACGTTCCCCAGGAGCAGTGACCAGAAAGGGCTTCGAGCATGCAGCGCTCGACACACCCATGCGCTTCGAATGCGCGCCGCGCATCCCCGCTTAAAGCCATATTTGAACGGCGGCGGATGCTCTGACTCAGGCGTTCCTGAACTTGCAGATAGATGCTTTTTTCGACAACGCCGGTGTGGCCTGAGCCATCCTCGACGCGCAGTTCCGCGCGCCGGTCCGCGGTCAGCGTGTCGGTTAAGCCTCGCGGTCGGGGCCGATAGTGCCCGATTCCGGCGTAGACGCTGTTGGCTAAAACGCCGAGGACCGAACCTTCGTACCATCGTCCGCCGTGTGGCCCTGCAACCCCATCGGCGTTCAACTGCGCGACGATCGCCGCAGCTGTTGCTCCGCGGGTGTATAGATCAAAAATAATCTGAATCGTCCGGACGGCGGCGGGATCGCCGGGCACGAGACGCGTGCGATGGTTCGCCAGAGCCTTCCATTGGCCAGGATGAAGATCCCTAACAAACTCCCCAGACTTGGTTACCATCACGCGCCGCATGCCAAAGGGCGGCGGACCGGCCGCATGGAAGCCCAATCGGGTAGCACGTGATTGAGCATATCGGATCAGTCGCGAGCGGTCTCGCGAATACTCCGAGGCCATCACCCGGCGCACACTTTTGATGAGCGACGCCATGGGCGAGGTATCTTCGCCAAACGCCTCTTCGCAGTAGATCGTCCTCACACCATGCCCGAGGAACAGAACTTCGAAGAAAGCGCCTTCGTCGACGTCGAAGAAACGTCCAAAACGGCTCACGTCCCGCGTCAGAACTGCCTCGAAGCTAGGCTTGTGCGTGATGATCTCGGCCATCCGCAGAAAGTCTTTCCTCTCCTTAGTTGACGTGCCGGAGGCGCTGTCCCGGAAGACAACGACTACCTTCATCTCATGGCCCTCGGCGTATCGGCGGAGGATCTGCTCTTGAACGGTCAGTGAGTCGGCCTGTAGGCGGTCGTTGGTGGACCGGCGAAGGTAAAGGGCGACGTTCATTGCTTTCGGCCGTGCGAAGCCGCTCGTCCCGCGGCCCGTCCGCGGGCCATCGTGCACTTCCGGCAGGGCGTTTCGAGACCGCTCGATCGGCTGGCCACTTCAGACGGATACAGAAGTCGTCGCGCGCCACATAGAGGACATTCGGCGACGAGCTTGTTCGGCGTAAGCTGCGGAGGTCGATGAAGACATTCAAAGCAAACGTCGGTTCGGAGGCTCAAGACAGTCGTCGCGGACAGGCTGCGGTCTCGCCGGCAATGCGGGCATGTCACGGTGAGTCGTTTCGCCGGCGTACCGTTCCGCAATGCGGGCAGCACCTCACCGCGGATCTCTAGCTTTCGATAGAGCGTCCGAACGGACCTCGCCGGCCAGGCGAGTTCGCTCGCAACCTGCTTGAGGTTGACCTTCTCCCGCCCGCGAAGGATTCGCAAGAGTTCCTTCTCAGCTCTCGTGCCGCGATAGCGAATCGCGTGGAGAAGGAGATCAACCGGCGGGGCATCGGCCGGAAAGCGCGAGTAGACCGGATCATCGGCGCTGTCGATGCGCGGCCGGACATGACGGCGACCCTTTCGGAAGGGAGCCATTCTGAAAAGAAACGTCTCGACGTGCTGAGGTCCGGGGGGAGGGGAGAAGCCGAGGCCCAGAATCACATCCTCTTGTTCGTCGCCCGAGAACTGGAAGTCCCATTGAAGTCCACCAAACTGCGCATGCGGCAACGACACTTTGAATCCGATGTGAAGAAGGTGATCAAGAAGAACCCCGCCTTCGAACCTCCGTACATGGAACCGCTCGGACAGCTTCTTCTGAAGAGAATCCTTCGCGAGCTCGGACGCATCGCCGATGGTACTGATGTCGCGTGCGCTGTTGTGTTCGCGCAGCGCAGTTCCGGTCATGGTTTCTTTGAGGACGACGCAACCCCATCGCTCTCGAGCCGCTTCGAGGTCCGCGAGAAGCGCGGCATCGGACTTCCGGCGGGACATCGCCGCGAGGCGCGTCTGCGTTTGGGTCCAGATCTCCTTTTCGACGATCGGATCGTGCGCACTTTCGCATCGAACGATGTCGTCGGATGGGGTGTCTCGCGTGTTCATTCGATCCGAGCGGCTCGAACCGTTGCCAAACCGGTAGACCAAGGACCCGGCGTACGCTTCGTTGCGCAGGAAATACATGACCATGCCGGTGGACCAGCGACCGCGCTTCGGACCAGGAACTCCGTCGGCATTCAACTCCTTCGCGATCCGTTCTCCGCTCTTCTCTTCAACTGCATACGCCGTAAAGATGCGGCGCACGGTGGCCACCTCCGCTTCCGGTCCTGGCGCCAGCTTGATGCGTTGCGAAGACAGCGCTTTGCGATCGCCGGGAAGCATCTCGCGGACAACCTCACCGTCCGGCTCGACCAGGATGCGGCGCAGGCCGAACGGGACGCTTCCTGTTGGCCAGAATCCGAGTTTCACGAGACGTGCGTGAGCGCCCTTCACCTGGCGCGATCGTTCGAGGCTATATTCGGCGGCCATCACTCGCTTCACTGACTTGAGCAGAAGCGAATAGGGCGAGGTGTCGGCGCCGAAGATCTCATCCACGTAGATGACTTGGACGCCATTTGAACGGCAAATGAATTCGTAGAATCCGGCCTCGTCGGTATTCTCCGCCCGGCTCCAGCGGCTCACATCCCGAACGAGGACTGCTTCGAAATCGGCACCTGCCTTGACGTCGTCGATGAGCTGCAGAAATTCGCCTCGACCCTCGACGCTTCTGCCGGAGGAGCTGTCCGCGTACACGCGGATGACTTCCTGTTCATGCTCCTTCGCGTGCTTTCGGAGTAATTCCTCTTGTGCCTCGAGGCTATCCGGTTGAAGGTCAATCGTGGACCGTCGGACATACAAGGCAACCCGCATGACGCACCTCTTGGTGACATATATACGTACTTGGAATGACTTACGCCGGTCGCCGGTCCAGACACGAAGGGAGACATCGATATGGCGGGAACGTTCGTGATCGAAGTTGCAAAGAGGGGTAAGTTCCCGTTCAGCCCTCAACTAGGCACCCCATCCGGTGACCCTCGCTAGCGAGACGGACGACATAGGCAACTGCCTAAAAGGGGATCGAACCAGCCTGTAACCAGGGCAGACGAGTTCCGCTCCGGCTCGTCCTGGTTTTTGCGCTTCGGTGGCCGTACCAAGGCTGAGAGTGCGCCGGCTTATTGCGCGTAGGCGAATACCTTAGAGAGGCTCTCACGTATTACCCGCGCGTTGTCATTCATTGGACTGCCGGTTGGCCTCCCCTTATAAAGCAAGGCCGGATCGGCCGAAGAGATGAAGGGTGCGGTCTCACACCAAGCGCAGGATGTCTGGGTGTGATAGGACATGAGACAGGAAAAGAGGCCCGCCTCATCCAGATACCCGCGAGCGTAGGGGGCAAGGTCCTGCACGCCAGCTCCGCCTGACCCAGTGAAACCCTGGAGAGCGTTCGCCGGATCATGATCGCCGCCAAAGCTGTGCACATATTCGTGCACGAAATGGTACGCAAGTGCGCCAGCCTCAGAAACTATCTGGAAGCCTTGGTCCCGGCTGAAATAATCGATCGGCCTCCAAGTCATACTGTTGCCGTTCTCGTGCCACAGCGTTGAGAAGTGGACATGGTCGGCATCACGCTTCGCGTTCACTTCCGCCGCCACCGCAAAATCCTTGAGGTCCTTGGTGAGCGCGGCTATTTCGTAGCCGCTCTCTCCGCCGCCGGTGTAAAGGTAGACGTTCTTAGTGCGAAACTGGATCTGAGTCAGCTTGGCACGCGCAAAGATCGTGTTTGTCTGGTCGATCGCCATCTGCATCTTCAGATGCACTGCGGTCTCGGACCCGAGCTTTGAGAGAACCTGCGGCGTATACCACTGGTTCACCCAAAAAACATACGGACCTGAAGGAGCGACTGCGCGGCGTTTGCCGCCGGAGTTCACATTAGTTTCAATGCGGTCTTCGCTTGAAACTTTAGTCTCTGTGACGCAATCCTCAGATGCGCTGAGCTTGCGCAAGACAATATTGCCGAGTTGGTCCGGAAACATCTCGTAATTCCCGGCCGAGGTCGTGATCCAGGTGCCGGTAAGGCCCTGGACGGTCGTCGTGATCGCAAATTGGTCCGGATCACTATCGATCATAGCGCGTACCGTATAGCCATCGGGACGCTGATCGATCAGAGTTCCGCGATCAAAGATATGCACTTTGCCTTCAATGGTTACGGGAAGAGCTCTCTCATGGAGGAGCTCCGCCGCTTTGATCCGCGGACCCATCTCGGCTGCAATGATAGGCAAGGCAATGACGGCCAGAGAGACGGCGATGAAAGAGGTCAACGCGGCCTTCATCGAAGAAACATGCAAGCCGCTTACGCTGATCGCTTGACGAACGAGATCACGAAAATGGGTAAAAGCGTCAAGATCGCGTCCCACGTAGGAAAAAGACACCGAATGCATGTCGTCGTTGGCCAAGCGGCGCACCAACTCGCCTACCTCACGAAAGCGGAAGTCGAACGCTTCTTCGCCGTCATCCCCCATATGGACGGACGGAACCGGCTGCTTTTCGATGTCATGTACCGTTACGGCCTTCGCCGTCACGAAGCAGCGCTGATCCGGCGAGAGCACGTGGGTGAGCGCATTTGGATCACGCGAATCAAGGGCGGTGTCTCGGGCGAGTACCCGATCCATCCCACGACGCGCCGGCTTCTTTGGGAGTACCTGGAGTTGTTAGGGTCGGCCGACCGGCCTTACCTCTTCACCACGCGCCAGAGTGAGAGTCGGCCGATGTCTGCGTCGACGATCTACCAGCTCTTCCGAGAGTATGCAGAAGCTGCGGGACTACCGTCGGACCGGAGGCATCCGCATGTCCTCCGTCATTCGATCGCGGTGCATCTCATGAACGCCGGCTGGGATGCAGCGGATGTTCAGGACTGGCTCGGCCATCGCGACATCGCGTCCACCATGGTGTACGCCACAGTCACGAACAAACGCAGGGAGACCAAGTATGAGGAAGCACTTCTGTCAGACGAGATCGCTGCAAATAACCCGAGTTGACGAAACTACCCAAAAACGTCAACTCGGCGGAGTGGGGTTCTCGGATCTCTAATGTCGGACCAAACTGGGCGTATTCTTGCTCCGGCACGCTCCCTGTTTTCTAGCCAGGCCCAGGTGCCTGGGCGTTCCAATCTCCAGGAAGTTCAGGCGAATGAAACGAAGCAAGGCCATCGCGCAGCCGTTTTTCGCGTACGTCATCGCACTCATCAGACACTGGCTGGGATGGCTGATGAGCAGTGTGGTGCTCGGAGTTTTCCTGAACATCTACGAGCGCGTTTCGAAGCAGAGCATTCCGTTTCAGTATTACGCCATGATCCTGGGCGTTGGTCTCTTTGTCGCTTCCTTTCTCGCGTGGAGAGACGAATGGACATCAAGAGAGAAAGCGGAGGGATTCCTCGGCGAAGTGACGGCCGTGCGCGAGGAGCGTCTTCGCGATCTGCACCGGCCGGTCCGCAGCTATATCGATGAAGTTGAGCGCCATCGCGGTGACGCTGAGTCACTACTCGCTGCGGATCATTTTGAACAACGAATGGACAATTTCGCACCGCCGTGGGACCGATTGCACGAGAGGGCCCTGGATGTCGCGGATGAATTCAGAGATCGATCAGAGCGAGTCTACGACGACCTCATTCAGCTACGCCCGGCGCTTCAGCCGATGCGTCAGCGCGTGCAGAACGTCGTTGGTTGGCTGAGGAATCGCGGGTATCCCGATCCGCGCAACGACCTGAGAACGGGCGTCGCGACATTGGAGGAGCGCCTCGCCACCGTGCGCCGATCGTTGGACCTCGTGTTCTGAATCTCGAGGAGAAGCGTTGTTCCATTCGGACCGCGGACGAAGACGGACCTGCCCCAACCGATATTGATGTAGTGAATCTCGAGCTCGCCGACGAATGAGGCGCCGCCACTGGCTACGATGAGCAGGAAGAAAGGTACTGCAACTCTCACCGCGAGATCACCTTCTCACGACGCAGGGCGGAGGGTAGTCTGCAGCGCGCGAAGACTGGCAAGAGTGGCGTGATCCGCCTCACGTAATTTATGCCGGAATTCCCCTAGTATGCGGCGCCGTATACGGAGGAACGTTCCGATGAAGCGTGCACTGCTGGCCGCCCTCGTTTGCCTCGCCCTGCCTCTCGCCGCACAGAACCTCGAGATTCACTACATCGACGTCGAGTGGGGCGGATCCGTTCTCATCGTGGGGCCGGACGGAACGACCGTTCTCCTGGAGGCAGGGGAGAACAGCATGGGCACGAACTACGTCGTTCCCTACCTGCAGTCAGTCGGGATCAACGCGGTCGACGGTCTCGATTACATGATCGCCGGGCATCAGCACTGCGACCATCTGGGCGGTCTCGACGAGGTCATCTCGGCCGGCTACAACGTGCACGTGAAGAACTACTACAACGGGAGCGCGACCACGTCGTCGTGCGTGACCGGATGGAACACCGCCGCGGCGACGACCACCGCGGGCTCGCCTGTGGCGATGCCGGTCGGCACCGTGATCAACCTCGGCAGTGGTGCGACGCTCACCTGTATCGCCCGCAACGGCTCGATCATCGGCGGTGGCAGTGTCTCCGTCACTGACGAGAACGATCGTTCGATCGCGCTTCTCCTCAAGTACGGCGCCTTCGAATACCTCTGGGCGAGCGATCTCGGAGGCGGCTCTGATGCATGTACCGGCCGCTCGACGACGCAGAAGAACATCGAGACCTCCGTTATCCAAGCGATCATCCCTGGCGGCGCGAATCCGCTGATCTTCGACGGCGGCATCGACGTGCTGCACATCAACCACCACGGGAGCGAATCGAGCACGAATCCGACTTACTTCGATCACGCCGCTCCGTCACTCGCCGTCATCGGAACCGGTGACGGCCAGAGCACCGGCTGGGATCTCCCGCGCATCGATGTGGTCGACGATGTCCTCCTCGGCAGCGCCTGCGTTACGGCTCCGAATGCACTCGTCCTACAGACTGAAGAAGGTAGTCCCGCGGGATCGAACCTCAGTACCTCCGGCTATTGCGTCGGCGACATCGTCATCACGACGGACGGGAAGAGCACGTACACCGTTGATGCTGACGGAGCGGTGCACCAGGGTCCGAACGAATACGTGAGCTCGGGACTCCCCTGGACGGTCAACCTCGACGCGGTCGACATCAGCGGCTGGAAGCTTGTACAGGCCAACGCCACGCTGAACTACACCATCCCTTCGAACACGATCATTCCGAATCACGGCTACGTCATCGTCGGACGGAACGCGACGAAGTCACAGTTCGAGACGTTCTGGGGCGTCACGTTGGGCTCGAACGTCACATACATCAACTCCGGCGACACGATGCCGCAGATCAACGGCAGCGAGACGTACACGCTGAAGGATGCCAGCAACGTCACGGTTGACGGTCCGACGTTCGCGCACGATGCCGCATCCGGCGACAGCCTCCAGCGGGCGAACTGCGGCGCGGTTGGCTCAGCCGGCACCTGGACCAAAGTCTCCGCCGGCTCCGCGAATCCTGGAACCGGCGGGATCACGACCTGCGGGAAAGGCGTCTTCATTTCCGAGAACTCGGACGCCAACGGCACGGGTAACTTCATCTACGAGTTCATCGAAATTTTCAACGATCACTAGATCTGGCCGCGCTGCAGATTCTGGCGAGAGGGTAGGGGAAGTGCGAGCAACAAGGCGATTGATGCCGGCGCTCGCGAAACTATGCCGGCGGAACCTAGTTCCTCGGCTCTTCCAACCTCGTCTCACTGATCCACTCCAGAAGCTCCTGTGACTTGTCTCGAATCTCAAAAACTCGTCGTTTTACTTCGCGAAGGGAAGAGGGATCGAGCGAAAACGCACTTTTATCGAGCGCCGTGAGCATGGATGTCGCTTCGTGGGTGATGAGGTCGAGAGAGGCGAGGAGGGACGCGGAGACGGACTTCACGCGAAGGATGATAGACCGGTCGCAGTTCTCGCGGTACCGATGCTATGCTGTGTAACTACCGATCTCGGTAGTTACGTCTTAAGCAATCTCATATCCAAACAAGGCCGGGACGGCGATACCGCACCGGCACGGAGCCCTTGATGCGGCGCTTGCGTGCTTTAGCTTTCGCGAGTAACAGGCACGCCATGCGTCCGAATCGCGTGACTCCGATCGTGATGGTACTGGTGCTACTCGGTGGACCTGTTGCCAACGCCGCCCTCCCGAGTTCGCAACACGATGCGCTCGTTGACCTCTACAACAGCACCAATGGGGCGGGCTGGACAAACAGGACGAACTGGTTGGTCGCGGCAGACGAGTGCACGTGGTACGGCATCACCTGCAACACGGGGCACACAACCGTGCAGGGGATCAGCTTTGGGGGAAACGGTAACAAGCTCAGCGGAACTCTACCTCCGTCTTTGGGGAACCTGAGCAACCTGCAAGACCTCTATCTGGGCACCAACCAGCTCACAGGTCCAATCCCGACCCAGATTGGAAGTCTGATGAGCCTGCAATCTTTGGTGCTCGGCGGCTGCTCACCCCTGCCCTGCAACTTCCTTCCGGGGACGACTAATCAGTTGAGTGGGAACATCCCTACGCAGCTCGGAAACCTCACCAGCCTGCGACACCTCGATCTGTCCGGCAACCAGTTGACCGGTAGCATCCCAACGCAGATCGGGAGCGCGACCAGCCTGCAAGACCTCTACCTTGGATTCAACCATCTAAGCGGAGGTATCCCAACGCAGATAGGGAACCTGACCAGCCTGCATTACCTTGGTCTATCCAGCAATCAGCTAAGCGGAGGTATCCCAACGCAGATAGGGAACCTGAGCAGCCTTAGATACCTCGACCTATCCCGCAATCAGGTGACCGGTAGCATCCCGACCCAGATCGGGAGCGCGACTAGCCTGCAATTCCTCTATCTGGCTGACAACCATTTGAGTGGAAGCATCCCGACCCAGATCGGGAGTCTAACCAGTCTGCAAGCGCTCGACCTATCTCGCAATCAGGTGACCGGTAGCATCCCGACACAGGTGGGGAACCTGAACAGCCTGCAATATCTCTTCCTTAGCGACAACCGCCTTACCGGGATCATCCCGCAGCAGATCGGTAGCCTGACCAGTCTGCAACTTCTCTATCTGTACGGAAATCAGCTAGGTGGAAGCATCCCTTCGACATTGACGAATCTCACGGGTCTTGTGTGGCTCGACATTCGGTGGAACGCACTTTACAGCACCGGTTCCGCACTAACCTCATTCCTTAACGGCAAACAGAATGGTGGAGACTGGCAGAGCACTCAGACGGTCTCGCCCACAGACCTGCGCACCTCGGACGCGACTGCCAACGCGATCATCGTGAACTGGACCCCTATTTCCTACACAGCCGACAGCGGGTTTTACCAAACCCGATACTCTACGACGGCGGGGGGTCCTTACACGACGTTTGCAGCTACGACATCAAGCAAAGCATCTTCGTCTCTAGTAGTCGCGGGGCTTTCTGCGAATACGAGGTACTACTTCATCGTCACGACCTCAACGCAGCCGCACAGCTTCAACAGCAACACGGTTGTCAGCGGATTCAGTGAAGAGGTGTCCGGGCAGACATCAGGGAGCGGACCGGCCGCCCCAGTCGCGACCTTCTCATGGTCACCACCGTCGCCGAAGGCAGGCCAACAAGTGCAGTTCACGGATACTTCTACTGGAACACCTGCATCATGGTCGTGGACATTCGGCGATGGAACGTCGAGCAGTTCACAGAGCCCTAGCCACGTGTTCACGGTGAACGGCACCTACAGCGTGAAGTTGACGGCCGCAAATTCAAGCGGTTCAAACTCAATTACGAGAGAATTGACGGTGGCGGCCGCATCGACCGCGCCGATCGCGAAGTTCGAGTGGCTACCCGTTTCGCCAAAGGCGAGCGAAGAAGTACAGTTCTCCGATACCTCGACGGGAACTCCGACTTCATGGTCGTGGGTGTTCGGCGACGGAGGGACGAGCACGTCTCGCAATCCGAAGCACACGTTCGTCGCGGTAGGCACCTACGCCGTGAAGTTGACGGCGACCAGCGCGGGCGGGTCAGATTCGTTGACGAGGAACGTCACCGTCGCGGTGGCTAGTGGTCCCTGTCCACATGCTGGATGGAGCGATTTGAAGTTCGCGACCAGCGCGATCGGGAAAGAGTTGGAGGCGTTTCACGGAGATATACCGGACCCTCACCCGACGCTCTACGAGATGATCACCCGCAGTCTCGACAATCGTGTACGCGACCTCAAGGTGCAAATACAGGCAGCGGCGCCGAATACGGCGTTTACTCGACTATCTGGATACCGTCCGCCCGATTATCAGGATCACCTCTATCAGTTGAAGACACTTTACGAGGCTATGTACAAGGTAAGAGGTTCGATCACCGCCATTCAATGCGCCAGCGAGATAGCCAAGGTTGAGGATGAGAAGATCTTTCATAAGCTTGGTCCTCAAAAGCCTGACGGCGTTGAGATTCCGGGGACACTGGCTGTCAGTAAGCGTTCTAACCACGAGTTTGGGAATGCCCTCGATGTTTCCGTGGTACCGACACCGGTAGATTGGGCGGCGGTAGTGAGACGTAACAATCTGCTTGAGCCCTGCACTGAGAGGGCCGTCCACCTGCAAACGAAAGAGAATCCTGTATGCGGGGCATCAACCACGGTGACGGCGGTGGCGTTCGTGCCCTCTGGAGTCGCGGGCATCATCGCCGCGTCGTCGGTGCCCCTCGTACCAATCCGGCTCCTCCTTCGCGATCCCGGCGGGCGGCGTGTCGGGTATGACGCCTTGACGGGTGCGGCGATCAACGAAATCGGCGCAACAGCCACGTACTCAGGCGTCGATAGCGATCCGCAAGTGGTGACCATCGAAGATGCGGTTGGCGGTGACTACCGTGTGGAGGCGGTTGCGGTGTCGTCGGGCGCGTATACGTTGATGCTGAGCGCGGACGACCAAGAGCATGGCGCGAATTTTGGGTCGAGGTCGACGACGGGCAATGCTGTTGTCGGATACCCGATTGAGCCTCTCAGTCTGGGCGTCCAGCAGACCACGCCCGAGTTGCCCGGACGACGCCGGGTGGTTCGGCACTAGCTCGGGACCCACGACTCGACCAGGGTGCAGTTAAGAATCAAGGATTGGATTGGAGCTAGGCGGAAAGAGCTTGGCTGAGGCTGGACTTCAAATGACGCCACGGCCGCCGCCCGTCGCGAGCTCTCAAATGGTCTTGGGCGTATTGATGAGATCGACGTTCGCTTTCAATCGTTTCTCCACTGCGGCCTTCTCTGCTCCAATGGCGAACGAATCAGGGCGGGAAGCGTCGCCGTGTGCCCGATGGGCCACTACACGCAGGCGACGAGCGTGCGGCAGGTTGTCCTGGCGCTGATCCTTCAAGGTCTCGCGTTCAATTGCCTCTTCATCCGCTGACGACGCTGACGCTGTCGAGCATTCCGTGTCATCGCCTCGCCGATAAGCCCGAACAAGAAATAGAAGCGACGGACGACGTTCTGCAACGGCTAGACAGATGGAGGTGAAATGACCAAACTGCGCCGCTTCGCGGTACGGCATGCGCAAGCCGCCGGAGAGCTACCAAGGCTGCTTCGTACTGCGTTGTTGATGAGAAGCCGCAGATTATTTTCTGCGAACGGACGCCACTCGTTACGAGGTGTTTCGATGCTCGACGACTCCGTGGCGAGCGAGTGTCAAGCCGCAATAAACTCCATTGGGACAAGTAGCGTGATTCCGGATATCTCAACTATACTGCCGTCACATGTGGTTTAGATTCATTTTGTCAAGTGCGCTCGCACTGCTGGTTTGGTATACCGAGGTCGGAGCAGCGCAACCGGCCGCGTCCCGTATCGGCGCTTCCGCTCGCGCAGAAGCCGGTGGAGTTCTCACGCGGCGTCTGAAATCGGACGTCACGACACTCAATCCCGTGCGTGTTGTGACGATAGGCGAGCGCTATGTGGTCGATTACCTGTTCACACCGCTCGTCCGTCTGGACCGCGATCTAAACCCTGTTGCAGGTCTCGCGAAGAAGTGGTTTGTGTCGAGAGATGGCCTCATATATCGATTCCTACTCGACGAGAGAGCGACGTTTTCGGACAAGACACCCGTTCGTGCGAGTGACGTTGTATTTACTCTACGTAAAGCTGTAGAAGATTCGTCGATCGCGCCACAGATCGCAAGTTCGTTTCAGTGGCTCGATGTGAAACGTACGCGCGAAATCGATCCCCGAACCGTTGAAGTTGTGTTTCGTGAGCCGCGTAGTGGCCAGCTTCTCGAATTCAGCAGACTGTTCGTCATCCCCGAACATGTCTATGGCGCAGGTAAGTTCAGCGAGGACTTCGACAATATAGCGGTCGGAAGTGGGCCGTACGTATTATTCCGACGTGACATCGGCGAACGCATCGTTCTTCGTCGCCGCGACGACTATTGGGGCGAGAAGCCGTACCCCAACTCGATAGTCTTCAAGGTTATTAATGACGACACGACGGCCTGGAACGAAATCACACTTGGCGAAATCGATGAAACGTACATATCTTCGGACGCCTGGATGCATGAGCGGCTCGATCCCGCAGTTTCAAAGAACGTCGAGTTTCTACGCTTCTACTCGTTCAACTACAACTTTATCGCTTGGAACGGGACGCATCCCATTCTCCGCGATCGTCAAGTCAGGCGTGCGCTCGCGATGTGCATTCCGGTCGATTCCATCATCAACGACTTGTATCACGGGACGGCCCGTCGGCTGAGCGGTCCCTTCATGCCCGGCTCCTATGCCTACAATACGAAGGTGCCGTTGATGCCGTATCGTCCTGATGAGGCGAGAAAAATCCTCAGGTCGTTGGGATGGATAGACCGTGACAAGGACGGCAGGCTGGATCGGGATGGCCGGCCATTGACGTTCAGCATGTTGATCATGTCCGGAGACCCGACGGTTGCCCGTCTAGCCCAGACCATTGAACAGGAGCTGAAGAGAATCGGTATCGTGATGACCGTCTCGCTGGCCGAGGAAGGCTCGTTCTTCGGTCTGGTTCGCCAAGGGCAATACGACGCAGCGGCCTTAGGCCTGAATCTTGGTCCCGAGCCTGAGCCGTTCGGACTCTTTCATAGCTCTCGATGGCCTCCGCACGGACTGAACATCGCGTTTTACGCGAATCCTGAAGCGGATCGGTTGATTGTTCAAGCGCAGCGAGAGCTCGACCGCGCGAAGCGTCAGGCAGTCTACTGGCGGCTCCATGCGATCTTGGCCGAGGACCAACCCTACACATGGACAATGCAGGTGCAGCAGAAATGGGCGATACGAAAGCGGGTCCACGGGGTGGTCGCGAATGTTGGATACGGACTGTTTCGCTGGTATCCCGGGGAGTTCAGTTGGTGGATTGCACGAGCGCAGCAGAGAGTCAGGCGATAGCCGTCGGCTCGCCGGCTACGGCGTGGACGCGTCATCCACGACATCTTACGTCTCTCTACCGCCACTTTCCTGTTGCCCTCCGACCAGTTGCAGCATAAGTTGTTGACTTACTTATTCGAGTTCCGCTAGGCTCGACGGCAGTCCAAAACCGTCCGTCGTCGCGTTGACGACCGCGAAAACAACCAACCGACGTCGTAGAGTTGGAACAACGTCGGTTGGTTGGAAAGTTATTATGATGCATTGATGTTGTCGGAAGTGTTGTCGTCGTTCTTTGAAGGGGAAAGTTCGTCGTCGGTCTTGAATCCCAGCAACACCTGGATCAAGCCGACCGTCTGACTGGACTCGGTTTTCGTCGTTTTTTGCAGACCGATCAAGACCCGCAGCAATTCGTTGGAGTGCCGCAGGATCAGATTCAGGATGACCGTAGAGCCGATGACGACAGCCATGAAGTGGAGAAAGTGCTCGAGGTGGCCGAACAGTGAGAAGCGCCCCTCAGAAGCGCTGAGCCCGGCTGCGACCAAGATGCCTGTCGCAGCGACGTTACCGGCTTGACCGGGCGTCCGAACAGCGTAGAATAGGTGTTGGAGGAAGTTAGCTAAACTCTTCATTTTCAAGCTCCTGGTAGAGTTCTGAAGCGTTGAGCGAAGCGGCTTTTTCTGATGACGACCCCTGTCGCAAGCAGGGGTCTTTCTTTTTCATGCTGACTCCTTTTCCCCCGGGCCCTGGCCCCGGCCGCCGCCGTAAACGGCGGACGGGGCCGCGCACGGGCTATCTGGTCATAATCAAAAGTTCCTTCTTCGTGTTGTCCGGCATCTCGACGTAGATCCGGCCCCCGTTCTGGATTTCCTCGTACAACCGTTCCTCAATCCAGATCGCTCTCTTGATGACTTCGGTCACCGTCGTTGCTCGCGCTGCGGCGAGCTTCCTCACGGCGTTATCGGAATCGAGAGGAAGGTTGAAGGTGCGCTTCACGACAGCCGTTGACGGAACAGCGCTCTCGGCGGGGGTGCCTGCCTCGACGTCGGCTGCGCCTGGTGGTGTTTTCTTCATGCGCCTCTCACTGCCTCCCTGTGGATCAGCGTGGCGACGTGCGCGGAGTGGTTTGGCCTGCACGCAGGCCGCGGTCCAGTTTCGTCCAAGGGCGAGACTCCCGGCGGATCAAAGTAGGTACTTGCGAACGACGTGGCCTCGTAGGTGATCGCGCCAAAGTAAGAGATGATCATCAGAAGGTTGCTAGTGGTAGCCATGTGACTGTCTCCTTTCGGCTGTATTCTAACCGTATCTGGTAAGGCTCCGCAACCTATAAGAATGGTGTCCGAGCCGTACCTGATCGGGCTCGGATCGTGTTATGATCAGCTTTGTCGCTGTGGCGCGCCCTTGCGATCGCCGATCTGGCGTTTGCAGCCCGCAGCCGGGGGAACCTACGGATGGAAGACTGGCTTTTCCCACCCAGCCTGCCGCGAACTCGGTTTTTTCGAGTCGAGGCTCATCGGACGTGTCCGCCGCTCGGCCCGAAAGATCTGACGGCCAGTCACATGCAGACTTTCACGCTGCTTCTGGTGAAGTTGATGTGGGCAGCGGGTGACATCGAGCCCGATGAGTCAGGGATTCGGCTGATCGAATTGAACAAAGTTGTGATGCTGCAGGACGGAACCGAGCTTGCCCCTCTCAGCGTTTACTTCCGCATGTCCGAGGATGGCATTGTGGCTCACGTACTCGACGTCGAAAAACTCCTCGATGCTACCGAAGTCGAAGTGTCGCCGTACACGATCACGGAGATTCTCACTGAGAACCTTCGGACTCTGATTGCGACGAAGGAAGCCTGAGTCGTTCGGCGAGTTCCCGCGCGCGCTTGACGCGATTCGCGTTGGAGAAACCGGTCCGGAACGGGAGTTGAGCGAGCAGCGCGGGATCGCAAGATTCGACAACGCGAAGCGCGATCTGAATAGACTTCCCGACAGACACGTTATCGGTCGAATTGTTGAGGACCACTGGCGACTCCGGTTTCATGTCTTCGTCCTTCTGGGTTATACCGCGACGTGCTGTTCGAGTTCCCGCAGCTTTCCCGATCGTGTCCATTGATAGGACCCACCTGCTCGGTGGTTAGAAACGTTGAGTTGGAAACGCTGCGTTACTTAGGAGTGACGGCGGCGTCAAAATCCCTACCTTCCGATCGCAAAAAAAGAAATGCGGGATGGTGACAGCGCGGCACCTTGTGTCGCGCTGTCGAAGCTCGCTAAGGGCAGGGCGCTACGGTTTCGATCCGGTGAGTATCTCGTCGAGCGTCGTGATCGTGCCGATCAAATGCTTCACGATCTTCGGCAAATGAAGCCGTGGTTCCCGCGGTTCCCTGACCCGCGGTTCCGAAGCGAATACTCCCGGAGTGAGCAACAAAACTACCGTAGCGATAGCGATACCTCTCTGCATAGACCTTCTCCTTCTGCGCTCAAAGCGCTGCCTGATTTGACGTGGCTTGGTTGTGGAAGGACGCCCTTGCGTAAGGAGTGACGCGGACGAGGATTTCCCTACCCGGTCTTAGTTAGGTCGGAGAAATTCGGTGTTCGGTGAGGAGGAGAGGGTTTCGAGGAAGACGCGAACGTATTGTGCCTGATCCACGCTGAATGACTCGGCGATCGATGCTTCGCGTAGGTAGGTGACGGCTTCGAGTGCTTGCATTGGCATTGGTGCACGTACTGCACGTTCATAGACACGTACACACATTTCGCGCGCCTCATGAAATGCGTCCCGTGGCAGTAACCATTCGACAAGTTCTATCCCGACACGCACACAGTCCGCGTCCGCTTTCAACGTGTCGAAGCGATCGAAGACCGCGAGCAAGGCGCTGAGAGCGGAATCGTCATCGCCGACGGCGCGCAACGCGCGAGCTTTACCCCAGCCGATGCGAGCGACGTAGGCGTCATATCCGCGTTCTGCGAATGCGCGCTCGGCGGTTTCAAAGAGAGGTAGCGCCCGACTAAACAGTCCGAGCTTCACGAGACAATGTGCCGCATTCGCTGCGAGCCGCGCCCGGACGATCAAGTCGGTCGGATGTTTCTCGAGGAGTGAAAGGAAAATCTTAGCGGCGGCCTCATGTTCGCTACTGCGGAAGAGAACTGCTGCTTCCATCTCTCTCGCCGATGCGTGACGGCGCGAATCGTTGTAGCTCGCGAAGACGTCTGCAGCCTCGCGGATCTGACGCAATGCTTCGTCGGGTCGGTCAAGTTCACGAAGAATGTCTGCCGCCGTGAAAGCTATTAGAGCTCGCTCGTAGTCGGCAGCCGGGATGTTGTTCGCTCGCTCCTCAGCTGACGCTACAGCGTCAAGTGCTTCCTTGAGCCGCCCGCGCCGGAGAAGCGCGGTAGCACGCCGGGTCCATGCGAGAGCCTGAAGCGTTCGCGACGCAAAGCTTGGGACTAAAGAATCCGCGCTGTCGGTAAGGAGTGACGAGAGGATGACGGCGTGATCGAATTCGCGATGATCGAGGGCCGTCTCACATGCCTGGATGAGCGCCTGGACCGCCGCTGGAGTCGAGTAGCGGGATCGCTCTACCGCGTAGAGTCGTTCCCATCGGTCCGGGGGTCGGGACAGAAGGTCCTCAACCACCGTCGTCGGTACGGCCTCGCTTGCCGGCTCATCTTCGGGGGTCTCGAACGTACGAAGGTACGCCCCGCATGACAGGCACTGCGTCAAATGGCGCTGTACCTCCGCCGCCTCCTCGTTAGTTAGGAGGTTAAGCACATAGCGGAGAAGGGCATTCTCGTCGCAGCCGCTTGACATGACGTTGACCCCCGGCTGCTTAGACGCCGGACTCTCCTTATGGTTCGGTATAACTATAGCAGGCAATCTTTCCGGAAGCGAGCGCGCTATCAAGCACCGTCTCGACCGTACGCAACCTTTTCGTGCGACGTGACCTAGGCCCCGCTTCCATTTGGCTTTCACCTGCTGCCAAGCTGAGCATACCTCGTTCGTCAAGGTCCGCTCGGTTAACGTTGCCGGCCGGGAGAGTTCACGGCGAAGATCTCCTGAACGAGATCAGGTGGTTGGAAGTTCAACTCCCTTACCCGACCAATGAGCCTGCGGACGAACTTCGCGAAGTTCGATCGCGGAACTCAGGTGGCACGGCTTCACGCTCCGGGATTGACTCCCCGCCTTTCTTGCGCGAGAGGCGGAGAGCGGCCTCGCAGCGTTGTTTGCTGCGGTCGAGGAACGACGATGAGACAGGGGGACGACGCGTGGACACTGGTGTGGTGCCTGCGCCCGTACCTTGTGTCGGGGAACCCGACTTTCGAAAGGCCACGCATGGCGGCTGCTCGACCTTCAGGGATGGAGTCGGCTGTCGTTGCTGAGTTCAAGGAAAACCAAATGGCCCGCAGGAGCTTGGACATGCCGGATCCGATCTTGATCGCCATCGGCGTCGGCCGCGCCCCGGACGTGAGTCAGGTGTCTAAGGTGTGTCTAATTTAGTGGCTTTCGCACACGTGCGGATAAGTCGAGGTAGAGGTAAGATGCTGAGGAAAGGAGATATCCGCGTATGTCCCGAGACAAGCGCGGAGTTGTTAATCCGGTGGTCTCGGGATATCTCCAGACAAGTCCAGACAGGTCATCATCGATATGGAGTTCTCGTCCGTTCGATCAGACTGCTGCACACTCATTGCCACCCAGCCTTTTTATGACCCGGCCGATCGTCAAACCGTGCACGATGTCGTAAACACTACGACCGCTTAGGTGGCGTTGAGAACAGCCTGCCGCCCCCCGAATGAAGGCAGCGAGAGGGCCGGATCCAGTTGCGGCTCGTTTCGCAGCCGCGCCGTCTGCTCGGGGTTCTCCAGAAGCGCGAGCATGCCATTCCCGATCAGGTTGACGCGCGTTCTGCACCAGGCCGCGCAGGCGACGATGGTCAGCCCCATCGAGGTCTAGCATGGTCCGGCTCAGCGCGCGCAGCGGAGCCGGTAACCACGGCGGCTTGCTGCCTTGGTCCGCCTTCGCCCTCAACGGGTCCTTGGCGAACTGCGTGTTCGCGAGAACAGCAACTCCATCCTCGTACCTCGTGACGAGCCACGCGATCGTTCCGTTACGCAGGCGGACTCTGTGAACCGGTGATGCCTGGCGCAACAGCGCGAAGTGCTCGTAGGGGTCTGCTTTGAACGATGGACTGCCGAGATCCGGTTCACCGATTCGGTCCATGCCTTACCCTCCACGCAGCGATGATGTGTGCCGTCGCCTTCGAATGGACGTTCCAGTCTGTGTCTCTCACTCGACTGACTTTTCTTCGCTATCGGACATTGTCGCCGTGACCACATCACAGAGCGGGCTGGCTTCATCGGCCGTCTGTTTTGAGAGTAGTGATCGAAGCAGCGGAGGCGCGACGAAGGTCGTAACCATCACCATCATCGCGACGGAGCTGTAAAGTCCCGTGGAAAGCAGGCCTGCGGCCAGCCCGAGCTGCGCGAAGATCAGGCCGACTTCACCGCGCGGAATCATTCCAACGCCGATGACGATCTTCCGAAGCGGGCGCCCGAATGCCGCGTATCCAGCTACGAGCTTGCCGGCGATGGCAACGAGGGTGAGAAGTATGCCCACGACGAAGAACTGCCGAGTGTCAGCTCTGAAGGGATTCAACGCGTTGAGATCGACTGCAGCTCCAACCGACACGAAGAATATCGGGATGAAGAATTGTGCGACGTCGTAGACCTCGTGCTCGATCTCGCGCCCCCGATCAGTTCTCGCCAGGACGAGCCCTGCGGCGAAAGCGCCGATGATGACCGCGGAGCCGATGACGTCGGCAAGATAGGCGAGCGCGAACGCGAACATGATGGAGGCGAAGAAGAGCGCCTTGGCAACGCGAAGCCGCGTGATGAGCGCGATGAGACGCGGCGCAAGAACCGATCCGATGACGATCGCGAGGAAGACAAACCCAAAGGCGATCCCAAACGTTTTTCCAACCCCAATCACTGTGAGCTTCTGGCCGGCCGCCATCGCGCTGACGACGCTGAGCAGGACCAGCCCGAGGATGTCGTCCACGACGGCAGCCCCGAGAATCACCTGCGACTCGTCGCTCTTCAGGTGCCCGAGATCGGACAGCACGCGTGCCGTGATTCCCACCGAGGTTGCTGTCAACGCGGCCCCGAGGAACACGGAGATGGTCGTTGGGTAGCCGAGCCACATTCCAACCCCATATCCGGCCGCGAAGGGAAGGATTACACCGGCAAGCGCCACTGCCAGGGAGGCGACGCCAACGGATAGCAGACGCTGGATGTTTGTTTCTAGCCCAATGAGGAAGAGCAGAAGCAGAACGCCGAGCTCCGCGAGGACATGCAGCAGCGGATCGTGTGGGTTGATGAGATGGAGGCCGGAAACACCGATGACGACGCCGCCCACCATTTCGCCCAGGACAGCCGGCTGCCCGATTCGTTCGGCCAGCTCACCGAAGAGTTTCGCCGCGGCAAAGATGGCGAGCAACGCGAGGAGCAGTTCAGCAATTGCCATGAGCCGCCTCCAGAGAGCCGCCCGAAAGGAGACACGAAGTATCGCGCAAAAGCCTGAGACCCTCGCTTTTCCGTGCGGAAAGGAGGCGTTCGTTGATGCGGTCGAACCATGACGAGCGGATGCGAGCGGACACTTCCTCTCCCTGCGAGCGGCGGCCCGACCGCTCAATGTGTCCTGCGGAAAGACTTTTTTCGCACCCCGTCGTTGAATATTAGTGCACGAGCTGGCCCCAACGCAGGAGAACCGCCGTCACGCTACTCTGGTGTACTGGTCCGACTTTGTTAAGCCGGAGGTCGTAGGTTCGAGTGATCCCGCCAAAGACTCTACGTTCCGAAGACGAACGGCAAGCTGCGTCGCGAGCGGACGGTGCACGCCGAATCGCGCCAGGAGGCCGTCCGGCTGTGGCAGGCATTCCGCGGCGATATCAACGACAAGCCGCCCGAGGCCGCACCGCCGCAGCAAAGAGCGATGACCCCTCGCGGCGTTCGTCATGGAGTATGTGGAGAAGATCTGCGCACGCCGTGCTGCGAAGATGCTGGCCATCTACCGCACCATCGCTTCTGCGCCGGTCTGCATGCAACATGCTCAGTGGTCGGCCCGGGCAAGTCGATAGCTGAGCGAGATCCGGGCCTCGAGTGGAGCGCCCGCATGTACGTTTCGACTTAGATTGTTCAAGGCCGTCAGGACGTAGCGTTCGTCTGTCGCGTTGCTTAGATTCGTCTGCAATCGCCATCGTTCGCTTAAGTCGTATCGGGCGAATAGATCGAGCAGGGTATAGCCATCGACGAAGACCCTGTCACGCGTGTTGCCGTCACCGTTCGGATCCGCGATGGCGAGCCTGTTGCCGACATGTTGAAGTCCGCCGCCGACAGTCAAAGGCCGCAAGCCGCCGGCGAATCGATAGCTGGTCCACAGTGACGCCGTTTGCTCGGGTGCGCCGACGATGCGCTCGCCCCGGTCGCCTGTTTCGGCATAGCCGAACGCGCCATGGAGGTTCCAATTGGGCGTCATGGACGCCTGGAAGTCCATCTCGGCGCCCCGACTGGTCTGCTTAGCCGCGGCAATGAAGCCCAGAGGATTCGGGTCCGTCGGCGCGGCTGTGGCATCCGGCAACGCCACGTTTCGCTTGGTGATATCGAAGACGCTCGCGGTGAAGGTTAGCAATCCCCCCAGCTCGGAGCCCTTGAGGCCGACATCGAAGCCTTTGCCTTCCTCCGGGGCCAGAAGCCTGTTGTTCCTGTCCAGGACGAAATTTGGGCTGAACGACTCCGAATAGCTGGCGTATACAGACACGCTCTTGGAAAGGTCGTACATCGCTCCCGCTTGCAGCGACGTCTTCGACAGTTCCTGCGCGGTCGTGATGCTCCCAGTCAGGGGTGTTCTTTCGATGCGGTCATATCGCGCGCCGAGGTTGACCGAGAGCGCATGGGTCAGTTCGGTGCGCATCTTCGCGAAGATGCCGCCCCGGTTGATATCCTCGCCCGCGCGGAAGCCCGGCGCCACGGGCAGCGATTCAGTGTCGGGCGGCCGCCGCGAATAATCGGGATGGGCCCAGTTCAGGAAGTTCAGTTTGGTCGCATCGAGTCGCGTGATTCGCTCCGTCGTCGTTTGCCTGTAGTCGGAGCCCGCGGCGAGGTCGGTATGCCTGCCCAACACCCCGAGGTTGCCGGTGACGTTGAGCTGAATCGCGTCCTCGTTGTTTTGCTGTTCCTGCTGCAGCGCGAGTTGCGTGTAGATGTTCGTGGCGAGATTGCGCGAGATTGGCAGCCACAGCGAACTGAACGCATAGCCGTCGTCGAAATGCCGCGCCCGCGCGGTGACGTGCCATTTGTCCGAGAAACGGTGATCGATATCCGCGCCGAAAATATTTTGATGCCGCCGGATTCGGTCCTGCGGATGATTGTTCACCTGCCCGATCGGCGCGGTGAGCTCGCCCTGCAGATCGATCGCAGTGCCGAAATCCGCCTGATAATCATCTTTGGTAAGCTCGCCGATCAGCGTGACTGCGGTGTTGTCCGAGATCGCCCATAGTACCGACGGGGCGACGAAAAAGCGTTCGTTCGGAGCGTCATATCCGCGCCAGCCGGCATCCTGCTTGTAAACGCCGATCACTCGGTATCGGGCCGCGTTGCTCCCGGCGATCGACCCGCCGAAATCCGTCCTCGTGCTGATCAGCCCGTCGGTCCCATAGTCGAGCACAAATTCACTATGATCTCGATTCAGCGGCCGCTTGGTCCGCAGGTTGATCAGCCCGCCCGGATTGCTCTCGCCGAACAGCACCGCCTGCGGCCCCTTGATCACCTCGATGCTTTGCAGGTTGTAGATTTCTGGATCCGTGATGCCGCCAAAGCTCTCCACCCGGAACCCGTCCCGAAGGACTGTGGCGGCCTGGAAGCCGCGGAGCAGGAAGGCGTTTTCCCGGCCATCGCTATTACCCTGAAACACAACGTTCGAGACAAGCGTCAACGCGTCCTCGATGGCTTCGGGCCTGACCTCTTCCAGGAGGGATTGAGGGATGACCTGCACCGACCACGGAACTTCGCGCGGCTCCAAGCCGCTGCGCAAGAGTGACGAAGCCTCGCTGGGGCGTTGTCCCACCACGACGATTGACTCCGACTGCGTCGCTTTCGGCTTACTGCGTTCGTCGTCAGCCTTCCCACTTTGTTGGGAGGCTTCACCCTCTTGCGCATGCGGGTGGACCGTCTGCGGTGCGAGGACATCGTCTTGCAACGGCGACGCCCCTGCCCGGCCGGCAAGGTCGTCCTTCGACGGCGCGGGCAACTTCGCCAACTCGCCGATATGCGCCAGATCGTCCGCAAAGGCCGATGTCGGACCGCTCATCGCAAAAAGAGCGAGGGCGGCGAGCACTCCGCAGCCCAGATGCCTGCTTGCCGGCATGTTGCCTCCTGAATTCCGATTGTTCCCAGGGAGCGGCATGGGCCGTTCCACGCAACGCCTTCGACGACGCCGTCCTCATCCCATTCCTGAATCACGGCGCGCGCGGACAACCCGTGACGGAGCGCTCTCCGTCCGCTCCCTTCTCATGTCGCCCGGCACTCGGTCCGGAGAATCGCCCGCGCTTTGATCGCGGCCGGTCTCGCGGAATCGGCCGCGATCTTCAGTCAAAGCAGCTACTGGCGCGAATATCTGCGTTGAAGACCATCGGTATGCGAAAGCACAAGCGTATTGCCGGCCACGTTCCACGGGATTGAGGCACTCGCCGCCGCCAGTTCCGCACTGCCGAATTGCCGCTTCGGCGCATTGCGGCCATTGTCGGAACAGCCGGTCACCTCGACTTCGCCTGAAGAGACCTTGGCCTTGAGCAAGCTCGCGTTCCCCGTGAATTTGCCGCGATAGTACAAATCGGCGTGACACCCGCTCTTGGGGTCTGTGAACGACGCAGTCCAGCGGAACGTCCCGTCTTCCTTGAAGATGTGCGTCGCCTTTCCTGGGTACTGGCCGTGCCCGCTCACCGCCACGGTGTCGCTGGCCCACGTCCCGTACAGGCTCGCCAGCGTGTCTTTCTGGCGTCGGAACGTCCGTTCCATGCCATCATCGTGCACGAGTGAAAGCACGCCATTCTCTATTTTCCATTTCAAGGTGCTGTTGGCCTTTTTCAACTCATTCGCGTCGTAGGGACGGCGAGCCGCATTCTGCGATAGTTCCCTGCATGAAGTGACCTCGACTTCTCCCCCGGTTGGCCGGACCTGAATTGCCGCCTGATCGCCAGAATAATTGCCGGTGTAGTAAAGCTCGACATGGCATCCTGAGTCAGGAACCGTGAATTCGGCCTCCGAACGGAACGTCCCGTCAGCGTTATATTCATGCGTCGAGATTCCGGCGAAATAGCCGTGACCGCTGACGGGCACCTTGTCCGCGCTCCAGATGCCGTAAAGCCCCGAGAGCATGGCAGGCCTGTCCGTCGATGAAAGGCTGGTGGCACAGCTACCGGCCAAAAGAGCGATAGAGATCGCCGAAAGTACAATGAAATGTCGCATCATCGGTCTCCTCCTTCAACCCGCTTGTTCCGCTCAACGAAACTTCCAGTCCCGTGCATTACAGGTGGAATGATCGGCTTCAGCATATCACCACGGACGGCATTTGTCCGCATTCACCAGGATCCAAAAACGGAACCGTTGCCTCCGCTTTTTGCATAGACGCCGGTAATGTCGGTCGGAGATGAGATGAGTTTGGGCAAGGCCGAGGTGAGCATGGAGACGGAGAGGATGACCGCGGCGTCTGTCGCGCGCGCTCTGCGCGATCTCTCGATGCTCAAGGGAACGGCTGCCGCAGGCAAAAAGCTGCGCGATCAGATCGTCGAGCACGCCCGGCAGTTCTTCGGCGCGGACGCTGTCGCGATGTGGCGGCTCGAGTCGCGCGAACGCACGTGGCGGATCGCGGCGGCCACGGGCTTGTCCACCGACTACTCGACCTTCACGATCGAAGCACCGGCGAACGGGAACGTCGCGTCGATGCTCCCCGGGCCGCTGCACATCGCGGATGTGCGGGCGTGGCCGGCCGTCGACGCCCGCCGTGAGTTGTACGACAGCGAAGGGGTCGCGTCCTTTCTCGTGCTTCCCCTCCTCATCCGGGGCGAGACCGCGGGGACGATCACCTGTTACTACCGCACTCCGAAGACGGAGGCGACCGAGGTGGAGCTCGACGCGGCAGCAGCATTCGGACAGATCGCGTCGATCGCGCTCTCGACCGAACGCTACGACCAGCTCGCGGACGTGGCGCGTGACGTCGCGGGCCGGCTCGACCTCGATGCCGTCGTGCAGCGCATCACAGACGCCGCGACCACGCTGACAGGCGCGCAGTTCGGCGCGTTTTTCTACAACGTAATTCGCCCGGACGGCGAGGCGTACACGCTGTATACGATCTCGGGCGTGCCGCGCGAGCACTTCTCGAAGTTCCCGATGCCGCGCAACACGCACGTCTTCGCGCCGACGTTCGCCGGCACGGGCATCGTGCGCAGCGGGAACATCCGTGAGGATCCGCGTTACGGTAAAAACGCGCCGTACAACGGCATGCCGGCGGGACATCTCCCGGTCGTGAGCTATCTCGCCATTCCGGTGAAGTCACGCACTGGAGAAGTCCTCGGCGGCCTGTTCTTCGGCCATTCGGACGAAGGCGTGTTCGGTGAAACCGAGGAGAAGGTCGCCGAGGCGCTCGCCGGACATGCGGCGGTTGCCCTCGACAACGTCCGGCTGTATGAGTCGCTCGAGCGCGATCGGGTTGCCTTGCGGAAAGAAGAGCGCCGGTATCGCTCACTGGTCCTGGCGACACCGACCCGGCAGGCGATCGCGACTGCTACTCCGGACGGGTCGCTGCAACCGTCATCCTCGTGGCAGGAGATCACCGGCCAGACTCCCGGCGAGATGAGCGGTCGTGGCTGGTTGGATGCCGTCCATCCGAGCCATCGCACGCGCGTGGCCGACGCGTGGGATGCTGCGCTCGGCGCCGGCAAGGTTTATGAAGATGAATATCTGCTGCGGCAGACGGATGGCTCGTACCGATGGTTCGTCGACAAGTCGGTGCCGATCGTCGGGGACGACGGCAGGATCGAGGAATGGATCGGGACGGCCATCGACGCGCACGAGCAACACGTCGCGCAGGAAGGCCTTGCGTTTCTTGCGAAGGCGAACGAGATCTTCGCCTCTTCGCTCGACTATCGCGAGACGCTGAAGAACGTTACGTTTCTCGCGGTGCCGCGCATCGCCGACTGGTGCGCCGTGGACATGGCGGCAGATGCAGGCAACCAGCTTCGGAAGCGACTCGCCGTGGCGCATGCGGATCCCGCGAAAATCGCACTGGCCGAGGAGTTCTACCGGAAGTTTCCGCCCGACCCGGACACGGACGCCATTTACCGGGTCATGCGCACCGGCACGGCGGAGTTCGTGCCGTTCGTACCCGACGAGATGCTGGTGCAGGCGGCGCGCAGTGACGAGCATCTGCGCATCATCCGCGAGCTGGGAATCATGTCGTTCATGATCGTCCCACTTCGGTCGCGCGGCGAGGTGGTAGGAACGATCACGTTCGTGGCCTCCGACCGTCGTTACTCCGAGCGAGACCTCAAGCAGGCCGAAGAGCTGGCATACCGCGCGTCGATCGCGATCGAGAACGCGCGGCTCTATAGCGCAGCGCAGACCGCGAACCGCGCCAAAGACGAGTTCCTAGCCACGCTCTCGCACGAGTTGCGGACGCCGATGACGGCGGTCCTCGGCTGGTCGCGCATGCTCAAGCTCGGGCTGAGCGAGACGGAGGCGCAGGTGGCGATCGACGCGATCGAACAGAGCGCCAGCGCGCAGGCGCAGCTCATCGAAGACGTTCTCGACGTGTCGCGGATCATGTCCGGCAAGCTGACCTTCGATCCGCGTCCGACCGATCTGCGCACCGTGGCGCAGGCCGCGATCACGACCGTACATCCGGCCGCCGTAGCCAAGGGCATCGAGATTCTCACCGCAATTCCGCCGATGCTGCCGCCTATCCCCGGCGACGAGGGGCGGTTGCAGCAGATCATCTGGAACCTGCTCGCGAACGCGATCAAGTTCACACCGCGCGGTGGAACCGTCACGCTTCGCATGGCACATGACGGATCGGTCGTTCGTCTGATCATATCGGACACAGGCGAAGGCATCGACCGCACGTTCCTGCCCTACGTGTTCGAACCGTTCCGGCAGGGGGACAGCTCGACCACACGGCCGCATGGAGGGATCGGTCTCGGCCTCGCGATCGTCCGCTCGCTCGTGGAGATGCACGGCGGGCGCATCCGTGTGGCGAGCGAGGGCAAGGGACAGGGCGCGACGTTCACACTGGAGTTGCCGGTGCTGGAGACGGCGCCGGCAATCGCCGCCGCGTCGGTTTCGGAGCGCGCTGTCCTGCCAGCTGCATCCGCCACTCTCCCCGCGCTGACGGATGTCACGGTGCTCGTCGTCGATGACCAGCAGTTCACCCGCGACGTGGTCGCCGCAATTCTTCGGCGCACGGGAGCGTCCGTGCACACCGCATCCTCTGTTCGCGAAGCGCTGCAGATCTTTCGCAAGCTCGATCCGCAGGTCGTCGTGTGCGACATCGCCATGCCCGATGAGGATGGATACGTCTTTCTCCGCGAGGTACGGGCGCGTCCCGACGCGTTGCGGACGACACCGATTCTCGCGCTGACCGCCTTCGGACGACCTGAGGATCGGCTGCTCGCCCTCGATGCCGGTTTTGATGCTTACCTGAAGAAGCCGGTCGATCCGGCCGAGTTGGCGCAGGCGGTCCAGCTTCTTTCGGCGCGCCGGTAGAATCGACGCTGGAGGGTAGATGAAGCGATGCCGTACAACCTGAGCCGCTTTGGTTCGGCGACATGATGGACTGCCGGGGACGCATTCGGGGCCTGTTCACCGGCGATCTACCGACCCGCACCGACTAGCGCGTCGCCCGCCCCGGTCTCGTCAAGTGAGGCGACGTCATGTCGCCGGAGAAACACCTCGTCCGATCGGGTGACGAAGGGATTTCCCGCGCGGCCAGCTTCGAGTATGAGGACTCCGCGCCTACCGCCATCAGTCGCACCGCCACCTCGTGGGCCGTTTCAGGTCGCGGACGTCGACGGCGGTCAGCGCCGGCGCATGCGCAGCACGACGTCCTCGGCGATGCCGCCGACGCTGACGATGAATGCACGACGGTATCGTAAAGCGTAGCGGGACGAAGACAGCCGGGAGCGGTACGCTCGCCAGCTCGGACCGCTCCTTGCACTTGCTCTGGCCTAACCCGGCGATGCTGCCGCCCGCCGCAACCTCAACTCACTGAAGGAGCAGACCCGAACCATGAGCGAATCGACAATAGTGTTCACCAAGGAAACGAACAGTGCCGTGGCCGGCGCGGATCTCGGTGCCCGGCTCCGGGAAGGACTGGCCGATCAGGAGCCGGACGCGGTGATCCTGTTCGCTTCGTCGCAGCACGACTACGTTCCGCTGTTGCAGGCGATTCATGCGAGCTGCCGGCCGGGCGTGCTGGTCGGCTGTTCTTCTGCCGGGGAGTTCGTCAGCGGGGATCGAGGCGAGGGCTCCGCGTCGGCCGTGGGCATCCGGTCGAATGTCATGCGTTTCACGGCGGGGCTCGGCCGCGACCTGCGCGCCGATCGATCCGCCGCGGCGGCCCAGATCGCGAGCTCGTTTCAGGGGCTGAGCAGCCACCAGTACCCTCACCGCGCGGCGCTTCTCCTCGCCGACGCGCTGGCCGGGTACACCGACGACTTCATCGAGCAGCTCAGTATCGCCACGCTCGGCAACTACCGGTTCTTCGGCGGTGGAGCGGGCGACGACGCGCGTTTCACGAAGACGCACGTGTTCTGCGGCACCGAGGCGTTCACCGATGCAGCGGTGGCGCTGGAGATCCTCTCCTCCAAGCCGATCGGCGTCGGCGTGAGTCACGGGTGGGAGCCGGCTAGCGAGGCGCTGCGCGTCACCGAGGCTGACGGCTCGACGGTCATCAGCCTCAACGCGGCGCCCGCCGTCGAGGTATTCCAGGAGCATGCGGAGAGTACGGGGCAGCGATTCGACCGCAACGATCCGATCCCCTTCTTCCTGCACAACGTCCTGGGCATCGACACTGGCTCCGGATACAAGCTTCGCGTCCCGCTGGCGGTGCTGGAGGACGGCTCGATCGGCTGCGCGTCCGACATTCCAACCGGAGCGACGGTGCACATCATGAGAACCACCGCCCAATCGGCCGCCGACGCCGCCATGCGTGCGGTGAACTCGGCGATGAGCGACATGCGCGGCACGCCTCCCGAAGTGGCGCTCTTCTTCGACTGCGTGGCAACACGTCTTCGCATGGGAGGAGAGTTCGGGATGGAGATGGACGCGCTGCAGCGCGCGCTGGGCGCCGTGCCGTACGTCGGGTGCAACACGTACGGCCAGATCGCCCGGTCCGAAGGACAGTTCAGCGGCTTTCACAACTGCACGGCGACGGTGGCGTTGCTGCCGGATTAGCCGTGGAAGGATTCGAGGAGACGATCGCTGCGCTGAGAGCAGCCGTGGCGCTCGTGGAGCCAGCCGGACGGCAGGCGGCGGCGAAGGCCTTCGCGTGCCGGTGGGGCGCCGAAGACCTGTTCGTCTTCGTACGCGACGTCGCGGTGGAGAGGTCGCTGCCCGCGCCGGGATTCGGCCAGACACTCCGCGGCGCCCGTGCGTGGCGCGAGCTCGTAGCCGCGGCGATCGAGCAGGGGACGGCCGAGGGCTCGGTGGAGAACGAGCAGGGAGAGGTGCGCCCGGCGTACGCCGTGGGACTCACCGATGGCACAGCCGCTGTGCTGGTGGGAGAAACGATCACAGAGCCGGCCCGTCCGCTGCTCCGCGAGATTCTGCCGTTGCTCGGTGCTCTCTTTCGCACCGAAGCGGCGGCAGCACGCGCAGAGGTCGAATCGCAGATGGCGCGGAGCGCGGCGCAGCAGGCAACGTCGCTGGCCGCGAAGCTCGATGCGACGCGAGCCGAGTTGCAGCACGCGTTGAGTGCCGCGGAAACGGCATCGCGCGCACGCGATGAATTCCTCGCGACCGTATCGCACGAATTGCGCACACCTCTGACGAGCATCATCGGATGGATTCAGTTGCTGAGGCTCGAGCGCGACGAGGCATCCCTCAGCGAGGGGCTGGACACGATTGATCGCAATGCGCGCGCGCAGAGCCGGCTCATCGAGGACATTCTCGATTTCTCCCGCATCAACGCCGGGAAGCTGCATCTCAACGTTCGGCCGCTTGACCTCAGCGACGTCATCGATGCCGCAACCGACGTCGTCCGGCCGGCGGCCGACGCGAAAGGCGTTCGGATCGAACGAATCCTGGACTCGGAGGCCGGACATGCTTCCGGCGATGCGGACCGGCTGCAACAGGTCGTATGGAACCTGCTGTCGAATGCCGTCAAGTTCACACCGCGCGGTGGCAAAGTGTTGATCCGTCTCGAACGCATCAACTCTCACTGCGAACTGACGGTCAGCGACACGGGGCAGGGAATCTCGCCGAAGTTCCTGCCGTACGTCTTCGATCGTTTCAGTCAGGCGGACAGCACCTCGACGCGTGCACACGCGGGTCTGGGCCTCGGCCTCGGCATCGTTCGCCACCTCGTGGAGTTGCACGGCGGAACGGTGCAGGCGTTCAGCCCCGGCGAAGGACAGGGAGCGACGTTCGCGGTGCGTCTGCCGTTGCTCGTCGCACATCATTGGGCGGATGAAGCGGTCGCGCGGATCGAACTGCCCGCGGTTCGCACCTGCGAGCAGGCCTTCGAGGATCTCACGGGCGTCTCCGTTCTCGTGGTCGAGGACAACGACGACGCCCGCAAGCTCCTCCAGACGATCCTGACCCGCTCAGGCGCTGCTGTCAAAGTCGCGGAGAACGTGCCGACGGCGTTGCGCATCCTTGCAGGGGAGTGGCCTGACATCGTCATCAGCGACATCGAGATGCCGGGTGAAGACGGGTACTCGCTGATCCGCAAAATTCGGCTTCAGGAACCGTCGTCTCAGCGTGTCCCTGCCATTGCGCTGACCGCCTACACGCGCAGCGCCGATCGTGTGCGCGCGCTCGCCGCAGGGTTTCAGACTCACATGAGCAAACCGGTCGAACCGGCTGAGTTGGTCGCGGCGGTGAAGAGCCTTTCCCGGCATCGCAAGTAGAACGCGCGATACACCGCCCCGCGTAGAACCGTCGGAGCTCGTTGCAGCCGTGAAAAGTCTCGTCGCCGCGACGCGGCATGGCGAAGTGCGGTCCTACTAGTCCACCGCTACGGGACAGTTTGGAGAAACGAGTTTTTGTTTTCTGTCGCCGCGTGGCGCCGTCCACCGTAGAATCCCCTCCGGTGGAACGCCGTCATCATGTACTTGTGGTCGAAGATGACGACGCCATTCGTTCGTTGATCAAGCTGCTGGTCCAACGCGAACGGTGGATCGCTGAGGAAGTCTCGGACGGAGCGGAAGCGCTCGGGAGAATCCGGAACAACCGATACGACGCGATCGTGCTCGACCTCATGCTGCCTGGGGTTTCAGGCGAGGCGATCCTCGACGAGCTTCGCCGTTCCGCGCCATCCATGCTCTGCAAAATCGTGATCGTTACGGCCTCGCCGACGTTCGTTCAGAAGCTCGACACGACCGGAATCGGAGCCATATTGATCAAACCATTCGACATCGATCAGTTCATGCACGCTCTTCGCAAATGCACCGCCGTGTGACGATCACAAACGAAGGCCACGCCAACAACCCTCACGTCGTTCTCGTCGCTGAGGACGATGCTCACATTCGCACGCTGGTCGCGCGCATGCTTCGACGTGCCGGCTACCACACGGCCGAAGCTTGCGACGGGCAGGAAGCGATCGACAAGCTTCGCGAGAACGGTATCGCGGCCGTCATCCTCGACCTGATGATGCCGCGGGTCAGCGGCTTCGACGTGCTCGCATTCCTCAAAACACACAGGCCCGATCGCAAGTGCGTCATCGTGCTCTCCGCCGCCCCTGCCGAGATGCTCGACGCACTCGACGGCACGGTGATCTTTGCCCGTTTCCGAAAGCCGTTCGACATTCACGAGATCGTCGATGCTGTCCGCAAATGCGTCGCCGCCTGACAGGCCGCAACCAGCAACCGCACGATTTTTGCACCGTCCGCATCAGTTCTCGATTCCTCAGCACTGAAGGAGCATCGGATGCACACATCGAACGAGCAGCGTCCCGTCCATCTGGCAGGCTCGGCACTCGATCGTGCGCGCCACGTCTGCGCGTTCTTCCATACCCGCGACGAGGAATACCGCGTCCTGATGCCGTTCATCCAGGAAGGATTCGACCACGGCGACCGCGCCTTTCACATCGTCGATCCCGCGCACCGTCCAGATCACCTCGAACGCCTTAGCGAGGCCGGCGTCGACACGGCTGCTGCCGAGGCACGCGGACAGCTCACCGTGCTTCCTTGGGAAGACGCCTACCTCCGCGGCGGCCACTTCGATCAGAACGCGATGCTGGCGCTGATCGAAGAAGTGCTCAAGGGTGGCAAAGAGCTCGGCTTCCCGCTCACGCGTCTCGTCGCGAATATGGAATGGGCGCTCGAAGACCGTCCGGGTGTCGCCGACATCGTCGAGTACGAGACGCGCCTGAACTTCGTCCTTCCGAAGTACGACGACGCCGTCACGTGAACGTACGATCTCGCCAAGTTTGGCGGGGGCGTGGTTATGGACATCATGAGAACCCATCCGATGGTGATCATCGGCGGGCTATTGCAGGAGAATCCGTTCTTCGTCCCGCCCGAGGAGATGCTGGAGGAGTTGAGCCGGCGGCGGGCCGCCGATGCCGGCTAACGACGCGGAAGGCGTCCAGGACCTGCGGCGCTCGCTGCGCGATCTGATCGCGCTGACGATGCTCCCAACGGTCTGGGCCCGCTACGAGCCGCGCCAGATTTGCGCCGACCTCGTTGACGTCGTGGCTCGCATGATCGACGCTGACGGCGTCTATCTCACCTCACCCCTTAACGGCTGTCCGGAACTTCTCCGGCTCCGGGACAAAGACGATTGCGAGGCCGCGCGCATGCTGCGCGAGACCGGCAACGGACCCGAGGAGGTGGGTTCCGGAACGGACGTGGAGGCGGCGGCGCTGCGACTATTGTCCTCGCCGCTCTCGTTCCAGATGGGCGGCCGGTTCGTTGTGGCCGCGCGCCGGCGCGACTTCCCGAATGAGATGGAACGGCTCGTTCTGCGCGTCGCTATCAACCAGGCTGCGACGTGGCTGGAATGGAAGCGCGCCGAAGCGACGGCGGCGACTGAAACGGCGTTCCGCCGGGCGATTGAGAGCTCGATGCTCGCCGGCGTCGCAGTTGTCGACCACGAAGGACGGCAGACCTACGTAAACCGAGCCTTCGCGACGATGGTCGGCTGGGAAGAGGCGGAACTGATCGCGAAAATGCCGCCGTTTCCTTATTGGCCGCCGGAGGAGCAGGAGAACATCGAGAACGCTCTGCGTGAGGTGCTGGCTGGGAAGATCGATCCGACAGGGTACGAGCTGCGTTTTCGGCGGCGCGACGAACGCCGCTTCGATGCGCTGGTGCTCATCTCACCGTTCGATCCCCAAGGATTAACGGCCGGCTTTCTGGCGTCGGTTTACGACATCACCGAGCGCAAGAATGCCGAGCGCACCGCGCAGTTTCTTGCCGAGGCGGGCGAGATTCTCAACCGCTCGCTCGACTACGAAGAGACGTTGCGCGCGATCACAAGCATGGTCGTCCCGCGGTTCGCTGACTGGTGTTTCGTCGACCTCGTGGAAGCGGACGGCGGATTCCGGCGTATCGCCGTGGCGCACCCGGGCGGTCCGGGAGACGACGCGCTCGCGACGCGTTTGCGCCGGAGTTATGCGCCGAAGAATGCGAAGTATGGCGTGTCAGACACATTCGCGCGAGGTGCGACGTCAACGATGAATGACGTCAGCGACGAGGTTCTGAAGGCCGTGGCGCGCGATGACGATCATCGAGACGCTCTGCTCTCAATGGGCCTCCGCTGTTTCGTGTCCGTGCCGATGACGAGCCACGGAAGGACTTTTGGCGTGATGACGTTTCTCGGCACGGCCAAGCGCACATGCTTCGAGGCGAACGACGTCGGCCTCGCCGAGGAACTGGCCCGGCGGGCGGCGCTCGCCGTGGACAACGCGCGTCTCTACCGCAGTGCTCAAGAAGCAAATCGCGCCAAGGACGAGTTCCTCGCCAATCTCTCGCATGAACTGCGCACGCCGATGACAGCGATCCTCGGCTGGGCGCACCTGCTGCAACTCGGCGATCTGGAGCCGGACCAGGTCGACCTCGGACTGCAGACGATCCGGCAGAGCGGCGAGGCGCAGGCGAAGCTCATCGATGATCTGCTCGACGTCTCCCGCATCGTTACCGGCAAGCTGCATCTCAGTCCGGCGCCGGTGGACCTCGCAGTTGTCCTGCAGGGGGCCATCGCCGCCATCCGGCCGGCCGCCGAAGCGAAGAAGCAGCGCCTCGAGATCGGCCTGTCTGACAGTTCGGCGATGGTCCTCGGCGATGCCTCACGCCTGCAGCAGGTCTTCTGGAACCTGCTGAGCAACGCCGTAAAGTTCACGCCGCCCGGCGGTTTGCTGCGTCTCAGCGCCGCCGACTCTGGCCCGAACGTCGTCGTCATGATTGAGGATACGGGGGAAGGAATCGCGGCGGAGTTCCTGCCGCTCGTCTTCGAGCGCTTCCGGCAGGCGGCTACGCCCCAACGGGGACGCACTGGCCTCGGCCTCGGCCTCGCCATCGCCAAGGATCTGGTCGAACTGCACGGCGGGTCGATCACCGTGCACAGCGCGGGGCCGGGTCGTGGTTCAACCTTCACGGTATCGCTGCCGCTTCGGAGCCACGATCGCGAAACTGCGCCCCCATCCCAAATCGGCAAACCGCGGCACGACCGCCTGCGCTCGATCCGTGTGCTGCTTGTGGAGGACGATCAGTCGACACGAACGCTGCTCGCCACGATCCTCAGCAGTTTCGGCGCCGATGTTGCCGACGCGGGCTCAGCGACCGACGCGGAGGCGGCTCTCCTCAGCTTCGAGCCACAGATTCTCGTCACCGACATCGAGATGCCGGGCAACGACGGCATCGTGCTCCTCCAGACGCTCCGATCGAGACACAGCATGCTTCCGGCGATCGCGGTGAGTGGTCACGCCGATGACGCCAGCCGCGCTCGCGTCGCTGCGGCTGGCTTCAACGGCTTCATCGCCAAGCCGCTCGACCCGACGCTGCTGGCGGAAGAGATTGTGCGCGCTCTGAGCGGGACGTTACCTGTCGTGGCCACGCGTTGGGTGCCGGAATAGACGGCCGGATCGGACCAGAACGTCAGCGCGCCAGTGATGCCTGGCGGCTGAGCCCCGCAGGCCGCGGAGCGCGTCTAACGCGTGTCTAATTCACGCGTTTTCGGACAAGTGCGGATAAGTCGAGACCGAGGTAAACTACTGAGGAAAGGAGATATCCGCGTATGTCCCGAGACAAACGTGGAGTTGTTAATCCGGTGGTCGCAGGTTCGAGCCCTGCCGCCACAGCCAATTTCCTTTCAGAGACTTAGCAGAGACCTGCGGCGCCCGATCGAACCGATGCGCGATGTGTAGAGTCTCTATTTTTCCCAGAGCACGCTCACAGCGCGCCATCTAAGTCGTTCCGCGGCTGGATCAATCCCCACTAACGCCGTGCCTTTCCGAAGGTGGACTGGAGCGAATCACCTCCGGGACTTCGGCCGGCAAACGCATGGGAGATCCCAAGATGAAAGGCCGCATTCCCGGTTTCAGCTACGACCCGAAGAAACACATCGCTCACTTCTCACTATACGTACCGAAGACCGGCGGAAAGCTGCGGCGTGAACGGACGATCCCCGCCGCTTCACGAGAGGAAGCGATTCGTCTGTGGCAGAACTTCCGCGACGAGATCAGCGGCAAGGCCTCACCGCCGGCACCACCGCCACTGCCGGCAGTCATCACCTTTCGCACGTTCGTGACCGAGTACCTCGAGAAGATCTGCGCGCGACGGGCGAAGAAGACGCTCGACATCTACCGGACCATCGCATTCACGAGGCTCATTCCATGCTTCGGTGACAAGCGGCTCGATGCAATTCGCTCGTGCGACGGGAGGACTTCATGGCAGCGATGCTCGCCGAATGTAGTCCGGCATACGTCAACAATTGCGCGCGCACGATGAAGGCGCTGATGAACCACGCCGTGAAGCGGCAGCTCATCGCGACCTCGCCGCTCACGGAGCAGATCCGCTTCGAGGAAGTGCCGCTTCCTGAGCTCGAGCTGAACGATGAGGAGCGCCTGGCGTTCCTCGGTGCGTTCGATGATGAGTCAGCGTTCAAACAGGATGTGGCCAAGCGGCGTCGCGAAGCACACGTCATCGTCAGCGAACACTTCCACTCGCCGCGTCGCTTCGGATTCGGGCCGAATCCGGACAGCGATTCGACGCGGGAGCGATTCGAGCGCTTCCGCAGTCTCAAGCCGATCTTCGTCGTCGCCATCGAGACCGGTCTTCGCAAGATGGATCTGCTCAACCTCGAATGGGGGCAGGTGGATCTCGATGGCGGCTTCATTCGTCTGCTCATGAAGAAGACGAAGAAGTGGGCCGTCGTCCCGATCTCCGCGTTCTGCCGAGCCGCACTCGAAGAGTGTCGGAGCAGGCGCGTGGCCCGGTACGTCTTCATCAGTCATGATGGAAGCCGAATCCCCGATATCGCGCTGCGACGCAGCTTCCTTCGAGCGAAGCGCATCGCGGGCGTTACGCGCCGCTTTCGGTTCCACGACCTTCGTCACACGGCCGCTTGCACGCTGGCCTCGGCAGGTGTCTCGCTTCAGGTTATTCAGAAAATTCTCGGACACACGTCCTCGAAAATGACCGAACGGTATGTTCGTGTGAATGACGCCGCCATCGCCGAGGCACGCACCGCGCTCGATACCAGGAATCTGCAATTGGGTCTCAGGACAGGCGTTCATCGCGGGTAAAAATTGACCAGAATCCATGAGGCCGATTCCGGGTATGCACGCGCGCGCTCCTCGTCTCGTCAATTGCAAACCGCTTGGGTTGGCATAACATCTGGACTCCCTAATCGCGTCCAGATGGATCCCCGTCGGCTCCTCGAGGACAACGTCGAGCTCATCGACCGTGTCGTCCGTCGTGCGTGTCGCCGCGTCGGTGTATCCGTTGCTGAGGTCGAGGACGTCGCCTCGCTGGTGAAGCTCGCGCTCATTGAAGACGATTACGCGATTCTCCGAAGATACGAAGGGCGTTCGTCGCTGGCGACCTATCTCGACGTCATTGTCCAGCGGCTACTGTCAGATCAGCACGAGCGCACGCACGGGCGGTGGCGGGCGTCGCCTGAGGCGGAGCGGCTGGGAACGCGCGCCGTCGTCATCGAGGAAATCGTCGGTAGGGAGGGGCGTTCCGTCGAGGAAGCGTTCGCGATCATGAACTCTACGGACGCCTCGATCACGCGGAGTGACGTGGTCGCGATCGCAGACCAGCTGCCGCTGCGCTCGATGCGTCCGCGTAAGGTCGAGTTGCCGTCTGAGGACGTGATTCCTCTCGCCGCGCTCGATTGCACCGATGCGGCGACGCTCGACAGCGAATTGCGCGACTTGTCGCGACGCGCCGGAAGCGTGCTGCGCGAAACCATCAGAGTGTGGGAGCCGGCAGACCGGCTGCTGGTGCAGTTGCGGTTCGAATCGTCGTACACGATCGCCGACATCGCGCGCCTCCTGCGGGTGCCGCAGCGACCGCTCTACCGCCGGCTCGAGTCGCTGCTGGCCGGTCTGCGCGCCGCGCTCATGACGGCAGGGATCGATCCTGCTGCCGCTCAAGACCTGCTCGCCGCCTCGAATCGGATCGAAATGGACTTCGGGCTAACGCGGAAAGACGGCGAGTCAGATATTTTTTCAGTAGTGACGGAAAAATCGCGCGGACCGCCGGACTACTACTACGAGGTGAAGTCATGACGACCACGACCGTGCAGGAGATTGTAGGAGCAGACACCCTGGCAGCCTGGAGACAGCGACTGATCGATCTCGATCTCGATCCCGATCTAGATGCGATCAATCGCGGGATCATCAAACACACGCGCAGCCTCGAAGAACTGAAGAGGTGGTACGACATTCCGCCCAATGACGATGCGCCCATCAATGACGTGAAGCCAGAAAAAGTCGCCACGATGCCGATGGGGCTCGTCCGCCGGTATATCACGGAGCACATCTACCAGCAGCGCGTGATCATCAATCCCGCGACAATCCGCGCGCTCGAGAAGCGCGCCGGCCGGCTCTTTCTCTATGTACAGGCCGCGTCCGACATCACGATCACCGCCGCGGCTCCGCTGATCATCAACAACGCCGGCGTGCTCACGATCTACAACAACGTCACGATTCAGGACGGCGGTTTCATTCAGATCACCGCGCCATGCACGTTCACGTGCAACAACCTCACGAAAGTGCAGTCGGGCACCGGCGGCGCGTTCGACGTTTCCGTTCTCGGGTTGAACGGCACCGCCGCGACGGCCGGGACGTCGCCCGCTCAGCCGTCGCAAGGCGCAGGCGGGGCCGGCAATAGCTGCGATTGTTGCGGCGGAACCGAGAGCAGCGCAGCAGTCCCCGGCGCCGCCGGAACAGTCGGTCCGAACGGTGGAAGCGCACAAGCCAACGCCACGCCGGGCGAACACGGTCCGATCGTGTACTTTTCGATCGCCGATCAACTCACTGGGACGCTGTCGTTCCTCAATCAGGGAGGCAACGGCGGAAATGGCGGTGCCGGGGGCAATGGCGCTCAGGGCGGGCAAGGCGGCAACGGCGGCAACGGCGGTTATTGCGGCGCGATTCACTGCGACGGTGCCACCGGCGGCGCAGGCGGTCAGGGAGGTACGGGTGGGAATGGCTCGAACGGCGCGAACGGTGGGAAGGGTGGCACGCTCACGATCATCGCGCCGAAAGCCGGTCCCGGAAGCGTCCTGGTGACCAACGGCAATGCGCCGGGCGGTACTGCCGGTGCGGCTGGTGCTCTGGGTCAGGGCGGCCCAGGTGGCGCCGGCGGCTCCGAGGGCGGGAGCAACGGCGGCAATGGCGCGCCGGGTGCCGCCAACGGGGAGCCCGGCGCGGCGGGCAATGTCGGCGCTGAGGGTTCCGCCACGCTTAACGGGACCTGATCGGCGGCTGACCGCAACGACAGACGCCGGAGGAGAGGCAGCACACACACAGTCTGCTTGTCCTCCGGCCGGCCGTTCCTGGCGGCGTGGATGCCGCGCTCCTTCCCGCTTCACGGAGGAATCATGCTTTTCGCGAGAACACTCGTTCCGCTCGGACTCCTTGCGCTCCTCTCGGTCTGTCCTGCTTCGAAGGTCGCCGTTCCACCGGTGGCGTCGGGGACGCAGGAGGGTCACTTCGCCGTCAACGCGAGCGGGGCCGCGACCTACACGATGAAGATCGAGGTGCCGCCCGGTACGCACGGCGTCCAGCCGGCGCTGTCGGTCGCGTACGTCAGCCAGAGCACGGACGGACTGCTCGGGAAAGGCTTTGCGCTGCAGGGGATTGCGTCCATCACGCGCTGCCAGGCCAGCATCGAGCTGGACGGATTCAATGGCGGCGTCGGATTCGACGGCCACGATCGCTTCTGCCTCGACGGCCGGCGACTGGTGAAAGTCGGGGGCCCCGCAGGAGGCTACGGTGTCGCGCGAAGCGTCTATCACACTGCCGAGGAGACGTGGACGCAGGTCACTGCGGTGGGGTCGTGCGGCAGCAGCCCATGTTCGTTCACCGCGCAAAACAAAGACGGCACGACGCTGCTGTTCGGCGTCGACGACTCCGGAGTTCCGCTTCCGAATCACCCGGAGATCGCCGCGTGGCAGATCAAGTCACACACGGACCTCAACGGCAATCGCGTCTCCGTCTCCTATCAACTCGATCCGGCGGGTCTGCAGAACCTGCCGGTCGAGATCGACTACACGGCTAATGACGCCGCGAATCTCGTTGCCACGCGCAAGGTAACGCTCGAGTACGAGCGGCGCGCGCAGCAGACGCCTCGCGCATCCGGCGGCTTTCTCTTCCTGACGTCGAAACGTCTCGCCGCGATCCGAACCTGGCTCGACGGAGCGCAGGTGCTCAACTACTCCTTCTCGTATGAAACCGGCGAGGGCACGAGACGCGACCGGCTCGTCGAGTTTCAGAAATGCACGCCCGAGCCGCAATGCTTTCCGGCGACGAAGTTCTCCTGGCACCCGGAGCACAACTCGATCGTCTCGCCGAACGCCGACCCGAACGGCCGTTTGTTCGCCGCGAGCTGGTGTGCCGAGGCGACTGCGCTGATCGGCTGGGCCGACTTCAATGGCGACGGCATCGCGGACGTCCATTGCGATACGCCGGCCGGCGACCATCGCGTCCTTCTCTCGACCGGCGCGAAGTTGCAGACCCCCAACGGCGACCCGATGGGACTCGTCAAACCCGGGTGGTGCGCGGGCAACGGGATGAAGCCGTCATGGATCGACTTCAACGGAGACAGCAAGGTGGACGTCGCTTGCGACGGCGACGATGGAACGCATCGCGTGCTCGTCTCCGACGGTGCATTGCTGACCAGTCCGAACTCCGATCCCCATGGGCTGATTCGAAGCGGATGGTGTACGGCGCCGAATGCGCAAGTTCAATGGGGCAACTTCGACGGGGACGGCCGTGCCGATCTCCTCTGCAGCAGCAACAGCGGCCTGCAGCAAGTGCTCGTCTCCACCGGGACCGGCTTCCGAAGCCCGAACCTCTCCGATCCGAACGGCGAGGTTGCGCCGAACTGGTGCGCGGCGCCCAACGGTCCCGTCCTGTGGGCCGACTTCAACGGCGATCACATGAGCGACGCGCACTGCGCGATGACCTCGGGGCTGCAGCAGGTGCTGTTGTCGAATGGCACTCGGCTCGTCAGTCCCAACTCCGATCCGACCGGCACCGTCTTTCGACAGTCGTGGTGCCTCGGCGCCGATCACCATCGCGGCGGGGCCGACTTCAACGGCGATGGTCTCGTCGATGCCACCTGCAGCAGCGACGATGGAGGGCAGTGGGTCCTGCTTTCCACCGGCCGTCAGCTGGTCAGTCCGAGCTCCGCTGCGTCGGATGGACATCTGATCTCCTCGTGGTGTACCGGAGCAGGCGCGGCTCCGGCGTGGGCCGACTTCAACGGCGACGGATTCGCCGACCTACAGTGCCGCGACGGGAACGCGCAATTGATGGCCATGCTGTCGACCGGCACAGCGCTGCGATCTCCGAATGCCTCTCCCACCGGTGTGCTGTTACCCGGGCCATGGTGTGCGCAGGGCACACCGACCTGGATCGACTTCAACGCCGATTCGATGGACGACATCGCGTGCTCCACGGCGGGAACCCAGCAGGCTTTGGTGCACACGGCCGGCGCGCCCGATCTGGTCGCAGGCATTGCCGACGGCGTCGGGAAAACCATCGCCATCACATACGCGCCGCTGACCGATCCGACCGTCTACACGCCCGGCCAGGCGTCGTCGTATCCGACCATCGACGTCCGCCCGCCGATGTACGTCGTGTCGCACTACAGGACCGGCGACGGACGCGGCAATCAATATTCGTTAAGCTATGCCTATCAGGGCGCGCGGACCGACGTCCACGCGCAGCGGTGGCTCGGGTTCCAGCAGGTCACTTTCACGCAGGATGCGCTCGCGCGCAAGACGGTCACCACGTACAAGCAGGATTACCCGATCATTTCCTTCGTCACGTCCATCGATGTCTTCGACGCGAACGGCAGCCAGCTCACCGGCGCGACTTTCACGCCGATGGTCCGGAATCGGATTCCGAATGTCTTTCTGGTGCTCGGGGCGAGCGAGACCTCGTCCACGTTCACGAACGGTGCGGCCGATTACGTGGAAACGACGACCTATACCTACGACGACTTCGGCAACGCCACCCTCATCGCCAACGCCAGCGCTCCGTACTTCTCGGTCTACCACTGCCGGACCTACGACAACTCGACCCAGCCCTGGCGTCTCGGCTACGCGCTCGCGGAGAAGACGACCCGCACGAACGAGGCCTGCCTCGCATTCCTCGGCGGCAATACGGCGTGGAACCCGGTTACCGATCTACGCTACGGGAGCACGACATACGACGAACGGATGAACGCCATCACGGCGACGATCTGGGACGACGTCAATGGTGCCTTCCGAGCGGTCACGCGAACGTTCGACGTCGCCGGAAATGTGGCGTCCGTGTCGGACCTCGCGGGCAATGTGACGACGAAGGCATACGACGCGACACTGACGTTTCCCGTGAGTGTCGTCTCCCCGAAGCTCGCGGACGGGCGACAGCTCACGGCGCAGGCGACGTTCTTCCGCCAGTTCGGCGTGCAGGCCACGTCGACCGACGCGAACGGCAACGTCCACGCGCAGCAGATCGACGGCTTCGGCCGCGTCACGCAACGTCTCGGTCCCGATCCGGCGGCGTCGAGCAGCACCGCCGCGGTGATCCTGAGCACGTTCGCGTACTCGAGTGACGTGAACGGGCTGTACGTCGAGCGCCGTGACCGCCAGTCGTGGAACGATCCCAATCCGGCGAACTGGTTCTATGAGCGTCGCTACTTCGATGGCATGGGCCGCAAGTTTCGCACGGCGCGCCGCAGCGCGCGGCCGGGCGCCGACGTCGTCACGGAGACGCAGTTCGATAACGTCGGACGGCCGTCGCGGCAGTCGATGCCGCATTACGCCGCCGACGCTCCGGTCTGCACCGTCACTGCGTACGACGCGCTCGACAGGCCGGTGACGGTCACCCAGCCCGACGGCACCCTGACGACGATGGCGTACCTGAAGGGCAGGCTCCAGGTTCGTACGACGAGCGCCTCCGGAACCGATCTGGCGCGGACCTCGATAGAGACGAATGATCCCAGGTCGTTGAACCTGAGCACCGTCGCACCGAACGGCGGCGTCACGACGCGTACATACGATCCGGTCGGCCAGCTTCTGTCGAAAGCGCACCCCACCGGCCGGTCGACCGCGATCACCCACGACTCGACCGGACTGATTGTGAAGAGCGTTGACAGCAATCGGGGAACGACCACGTGGAGCTATGGGACCGACGGCCTGTTGCACTCGACGACGAACGGCGGCGGCAACACGGAGCAGTACCAGTACGACATGCTGAACCGGCCGACGCAGCGCACGCTGACGCAAAGCAGCGGGCCGACCGAGACGTACACGCTCACGTACGACGACCCGCGGCTGACGAACGCCTTGGGGGAGCTCACGGCTGTGACCGGGCCGGCGTACGCGGAGGAGTACGCCTACTCGCGCGAGTCGCTCGTGTCGACGGAGCAGTTGACGATCGACGGTCACACGTTCGTCGACCGGGTCGAGTACGACCCCCAGGGACGCCCGTCGCTCCGCACGTTTCCCGTCGGATCGCAGTTGCAGACGACGCGCTTCGTCGACGGAACACTCAACGCGCAGAACCTCCAAGCGCGCGGCGCCGCGAATTTCACAAACGTGGCGACGTACAAATCGTACAGCGCGCTCGGCCAGCCGCAGTCGCTCGTTTACGGGAACGGCCTGAGCATGAACGCGACCTACTACCCGATCGCGACAGGCATGGCCCGCCCGTTCGTGACCACCGTCTCCGATGCTTCGTCACCACTCCTGTCGCGCACGTACACATGGAACGCGGTGGCGGAGATGACATCGATGCAGAGCGTGCGCGGAACCGAGGCGCCGCAGACCGAGTCGTACTCGTACGACGGCATGGGGTGGCTCACCGCGGCCAGCGGCCCATACGGGAGCCTGTCTTACACGTATGACCTCGCGGGCAACATCACCAGCAAGGACGGCGTCGACTACAACTACTTGGCGAAGTCCGATCTTCTGAAGGACGCCAGCAACGGCGCGGTATTCCACTTTGACGGCGCCGGCAACATGAGCGGTAAGCAGCTCGCGTCGTCGGCGTGGACGTATCAGCACGATGCTGCCGGCCGCCTGGCCGCGGTGCTGGTCAACGGCGCCGGCGCCGCGACGCACGACTACGACAGCCAGGATCAACGCATCCGGCGCGTGGATGCCGCGGGAGTCGTCTCGACCTACGTCGCGAAGGACGTCGACCTCGTCACGGACGGGAACACGATCCTCCTGACGACGTACGTCGGCGGCGTTTCCGGGCCGCTCTGTGCCGTGACCACGCAGTACACGGCTGACTCGTTCGCGAAGGCACTGAAGAAACAGCAGGCGGAGCTCGACCCCGGCCGCTACTCGACCAAGTCGCCGCGGGGTCTCGCGCTCTACGCGATTGCGGTCGTACGCCGTGGCTTTCGGCACGCCGCCAGTGTCGCCGCGATAGCCGCCCTCGCGATCGCATCGCTGGCCGCGGCGTGTATGGCGCTCTTACGAACGCGCCGTCGTCCGCGATTCGCGTGGTGCGTTCCGCTCCTCATCGCCGGACTGCTCCTCGTCGGTGTTGAGGATCTCCGCGCGGATCTCGGTGCCGGCGACGGTTACCCGATCGCGGGCACGCTCTACTTTCACGGCGATCAGGTCGAAAGTACGATCCTCGTCTCGAATCCGGCCGGCGGGGAGACCACGCGCGTTGCGTACGCGCCGTTCGGTACGCTGGACGAGCCGCGCAGCACCGGTCCGAACAACTTCCGGCCGAAGTTCACGACGAAGGAACGCGATCCCGGCGCGGGACTCGACTACTTCGGCGCCCGCTTCTACGACTCCGAGATCGGCCGCTTCCTCGAGCCCGATCCCGCGTGGCAGTACTCGAGTGACTACGTGTATGGTGGGAACGATCCCCTGGCGACCATCGACCCTGACGGGCGATTCAGCTTCTTCGTCAACGCGCTGATCGCAGTCGTCGTCGGCGCCACGCTCGGTGCGTTCGTCGGTCCCGCTGCCGTGTTGGGAGCATATTTCGGCGGGCAGGCGATGACTCACACCTACAACCCTCTCCAGTGGGACTGGAGCAGCGGACGCACGTTCGCGGGGGTCTATGCCGGCGCGGCGATCGGCACTGCCGGTGCCGCTGCAGGCCCCGAGCTCGCGATCGCGGATGTTGCTGCCGGGATCGCGGGAGAGATCGTCATCGCCACCGGTGAGAGCGCCGCTTTCACCGCCCTCGGCGGCGGCAGCGCGAAGGAGATCGCGGAGTCGGCGGGCATCGGCGCCGGTGTGGCCGTGCTCACCGCCGGCGCGGTCGAAGGGCTGTCGGCCGCGTTCAGCCGGCTCGCGAACAGCGGCAGCCGGCTCGCTCAGCGCAGCGAGATCGAGATGACGGAGCTCGGGTCGGGGGAGGAGGGGGGAAATTCACCGTGCGCCCAGATCCTCGGCGGGGAGCCGGTTGCGACCGAAGCAGGTCTTCAGCCGATGGAAACGCTGCAACCGGGAGACTCCGTGCTGGGGACGGAGGACGGCCGCGAAGTGAAGCCGTTCCCGGTCGTGGCGACGTTTTCCGGCACCGCGACGGAGATCGTGAAGATCGCAGTTGATGGAACGACGGTCACCACGACACCGCAGCAGCCGTTCTGGGTCGCGTCCAAAGGATGGACGCATGCTGCGGCACTGAAGCGCGGCGATGAGCTGGTCACGGCCCGCGGCGATCGAGTCGCCGTCGACACCGTGACGGCGGCGCCCCGCCGCGTGGCGCTTTTCAACATCGAAGTCGGCGACGCACACACGTATTTCGTCTCATCACTCGCGCTCCTCACGCACAACCCCGTCGGCGACTGCCCGCGGGTGACGAGGGGGAAACGCAAAGCCGTCATGGACGCCGACCGGGGGGTCGATCCAGACAACATAGTGGAAGGCAAGCGGCTCCGTCTCGCTCCCAAACGCGCGGGCTCGGATGTCAAATACGACACCACCGGCGCGTTCCCCGCAGTGGACTTCGGCGGGCAGGCGAAATACACCGTCAAAATCACAATGACGGGAAAGTACGCCGACGACTTCGCCGCAGGCAACGCCAAGGCGGGGGCGGGGATCACGGAGGCGTGGCGAAAAACGAACCAGCTGACCTGGCATCACATGTGGGGTTACTCCGTGACGAGCACCGGCCAATGGGAAACCTACATGCAGCTAGTCCCAACGAGCCTGCACCAGAAGTATTTCCATTACGGAAGCTCATATCAGTACAGGAGCGTGTTCGGTGGGTACTGACCGAACCGGCCGATAATCCGCGGCTGCACCCTACGCAGCGGCCACACGCAAAATGTGTAAGTGGTGATCTCCGCGACGTCGGCCGCGAACATCAACGCCGTGGACATCCCAGACTCGATCACGCCATGGTTGGACGTGACGAACAGCATCCTAACGACCACGACAAACGCCGTCAGCGCGGCTGGTCGCCACGTATCGTGCGAATTGATCGTGTGAGGCGGCAATCAGTTTGTTAATCCGGTGGTCGGAGGTTCGAGCCCTCCCGCCACAGCCAATTTGGTTCTCGGAGACTTAGCGGGATCAGCAGCGTCCATTCGAGCCGGCGTCCAACAGAATCGATACTTCCTGACCGACTGCGTTTCGTCGGTTTTCCATGTCTGGGTAGGGAAGAACTCTCCGGCGTCACTCCTACCTTGGGATGACCCCCTTCGAAACTTGGTGCCGAGAGGTGGAGGTTCGCAACGAGCCTGAAGAGTACGCCGGCAAGATTGCCCTTTCCAACCTCCGCTACGATGGCTTCAAGGATCGTGTGCCGCTTGAAAAACGCGTCGCGTTCCGTAAGCGTCTCGAAGCGCTTCATGCCTTGGCTCCGACCACTCCTCCGGATCTTCTGATTCAGACCGTCGCGCGCGAAACGCCGACTGCGTATTTCTGCCAGGGGCCCATCGTCACCGCCGAGGGCTGCTCGCGCATTGTGCCGGCAAAGGATTTCATCGAAGAGAACATCGATCTTGAAGCCGCGGGTGGATGGCAAATCGACGATTTCGTTCCTGACGAATACCTAGTGATTCTCGAGGAGACGTTGGAAGGATACGCCGCCAACAATCTTCCCAAGGAACGACCCTTCGGCTGGGTGACTCGGACGAGCGACGTGCGGCAACTCCGTGAGACGATGTCCGACGATGAGTTGGCGATGACTCTGCGAAATCGTTGCGGATTGCAGCATCACTGCGGTCCCGTTCCGATCCAGTATGTCGAGGTGCAGTACCCTGAGACGGACTTCGAGATCGACCTGCGTGCGCCAACGTTCCTCGACGGGGCGCCCTACCACGTCTACGTTTCCAAGGGACAAGCAGGCAACTGGGGGACCGCGCTCGATCTCGCAGAAATTCGCGACGGCCTCCCGGAGGCGGTCCACCGCCCCGTGCCGATCAGCGGTCGCTTCACAATGAAACGCGTGGGCTTCGTGCTTGGAGAGATGAGCGTCGACACGAGGAAGGTTCTCGAACACATGCCCCACGGCTGGACTGGCGACTATGGTGAATTGGAGCAGATGTTTACATGAGTGCGTCGATCCCGCTGTACGCTGGAGAACGACTCGCGCAGTGGCTGCGCGACGCTCTCCTCGGGAAGGCGGTGGAGCATCTGCCCGTGGTCGAGCGGGCATCGGTGCCGACGCAGCTCCAGCAGCTCAGCTTCACGGACGACGACTTCGCGCAGCGCCTTCGCGACGCACTCAGCATAGCGGTGATCAGATGGCAGCCGCCGCACGGGCTCGCGCTGCTCGCGGCGTTCGCGCGCTGCGCGACGAACGTGAAGGCGACGAACGTCGTCGCGTCTCTTGATACGATCCTTCGCTCTGGCCGCATCGATCCCTTCCTCGGTCTGGCCGACCAGCAGGAGCCCATCAAGCTCGTCATCAGTTCCATTTCCAGCTTCGCCACGCTGCCTGCCGCGCGTGCGTCGCTGCAGAATCTCTTCGTTGACCGCCGCTTCCGCACGCGCTTCCCGTCCATGCTCGTCACGGGGCTCGTGCGCAGCGACAGTGAAAACTATCCGGGCTATGTTGAAGAACTGCTGAAAATGGCGAGTGACGGCGAGATCAAGGTGAATCTCTTCAATATTACGCGCGAGATCGTACGTCTCGCGGGACCGGCGACTATCGTGAGCGGCCTTCCACGGCTACGCGACCCGTGGCATATTCGCTTTTGCGAACTGCTTGGCGGTGATCGGCTGTCACCGGGCCGCTGGATTTCGCGCGACGCTTACGTGCTGCAGCTCGCACCTGAGCGCTATGAGCCCGTCGAATATGTGCCGGCAGACACGAACCGGACGAACGACATCGTGACCATCATCGATCGGCGCATGGAGAACGAGGGAGGGATTCGAGGGCTGATGCAGCGATTGAATCCGAGGACGAAAGCCGATGCTGCGTCAACACGTTGACGCCGTCAGGCAACTTCAGCGCGACATTCGCGCGCTGATCTCCGACATCGAGTTCATCGAGCGCGGCGGTGTATTGCGCTATCTGCTCGATTCCTCGGAAATCAGCGCGTACGTGCTACCCGATGAGGCGCAGCCTATTGCACTCGTTGGAGACGAGACCCCGTTGGCTCACGCGATCTCCTACGAACTGACGACGCTCATCCTCTTCGGCCACCGCGATGCGTCGTCCGAACTCCTCGGTGCGACGCTGTATCTCGCGCCGCCCTACATCGCGGAGATCGAAGGCCTCGCCCACAATGTCAGCGAACGTGCGCGAAAGAACAAAGAGCTGCTGGAGAAGGGCCGCCAGGAGATCGATCGTGAAGCGGAGGAGTTTGCCCGCAGCCCCGAATACCAACAGTTCGAGAGGTTGCTGGCCCTCGAGCGCGTCGATGCTGCCGACATCGAACGGGTGACGAGATTTCTGAACGATCGCGCATCACGGCTGATGCACGTCGTGCGGCTCGACAACCCTGCGGAGCGCCTTGAAGACGTGCTCACGTCGGATCGCGTGGCAAACCTCCGTTCGCGCTATCCCGACGTGGACATGCACGCCGCGACGGCTGACCGCTGGTGGAACGGGCTGTCGGTTCGCGATCGCGACGACGGTCGGCTCCGTGATTTCGCCGAGGGCCAGACACGCCGCGACACCGCTCGCCGGCACGACTCCGTGGCGATGGGCTTTCTCTACGGTGCGAACAGCAGGAATCCGAATTGGGAGCGCTTCCGCCTGATCACGCGCAGCCAGGCCATGCAAGACGTCATGCAACCCCGCGACGGCGCGACGCCGGACCTTCCGCACTGGTCCACCGTCGGCGGTTCGCCGCTGCGTCACCCCCGCTCGATCCTCGCTTGGATCGTCGCGACCGCGATCGCCGGAAAATCCGGTGCATTGGGACGTTTGCGACGCCTTGCGACGTCCCTCGAGGTTTTTCGCCTTTCCGCTGAACGTCCGGACGAGACGCGCGGCGCGGACATCGACGCGCAGTTTGAGAAGATCCGGCTCGACTGGCGCACCAGCGGAGAATTAGCGTTCTCGATCACTGAAGCCGACGTCACGAAGCGTCACGCTAACGCATCGATCGAGCAGCTTCGGCGAGCCGTCACCCTCTCCGCGAATCCCGACGCGCTCAGCAAACACATCAGCGAATGGGTCAGGCGCTTCGCAGCCGGCGTGAGCCGCAGCCTCATGCTCCTCGGCTTCATGATGGGTGGAAGCCAGGAGATCAAGCGCAAGGCCATCGAAGCGCTGACGCTGCGTGAAGGCCGCGACGGGGCGATGATGCTTTCGTCCAGTCTCAATTGGATGCCGTACTCGATCGAGTTTCACGGACAGACGATCCGAGAGTACTGGCAAATCCACGGCGGCATCAAAGCCGAAGAGTTCAGCCGATTTCTCGAAGAGTGGTTGCTCGCCGAGGTCGAAGCGAAACAGCAGGACGAAGCGTTGCTCGCCGTCGCTTATCTCACCGCGTCGATTCGTAACTGGCAGGCGGCGGAGAAGTATGTCGATCCCGTTTCGAGCGCTCTGCGCGAGGGAGAGCGCGAGCACAATCACGAGTTTCTCTTCCTTCGCGCCGTTTGCAAACGCAAGCACAACCCAACCCCGGAGCGGTTGCGCGAGGGCCTGAAACTGATCGAACAAGCGATCGAGGACAAATCGAAACGCGTTGCAGGCGGATATCGTGATCCTCGTTTCATCAAGGAACAATCGGTCTTGCTGTTCAAAGTGGATGAATCCGCGCGCGACGACGAAGCAGCACAGAAAGCGGTTGTCCTGGCCAACGAAGCGCTCGAGCATGAGGATTCGGATGATTACCTCAAGGTGCAGATCTACAACAACCTCTGTTACTACATCCTGAATCGCGAGGGTCCGCTCGACACGCCACACCTTGAGGAAGTGCTCGACAAATTGGTCGAGCATCAGCGCACGCTCGAGCCGGACAAGCGGAAGTGGTCGCCGAACATCCGCGACACGGTGGCCTGGGCGACGTGGAATCTAGGGACATACGATGGCAAGCAGATGACGATCTCGGAGATGCAGGATCTGGCGCAGGAGTACAAAGAGATCATCGAGGCGGCAGCAGACGACGGGGACGACCGCGCGCAGTTCGCGCAGCGTTTGAGCACGATTGAAAACGCGCTGAGGGAACGCAGTGACGCGAACTCCTGTGAATAGCTCCTATCGATAGCGAGAAGCTGCACTAAGTTCGTCGGTGGTACGAGGTTCGATCCATCCCCCCACAGCCGATTCAGGAACGATCGTCGTCGTCCGGCTCCGACGTGTCCTGAAGGCCGAGCATCAGAAACATCCCGACGAGATTCCTCTTCGCCTCGTCCCATTCTTCATCGGTGAACGGTGTGCCTCGGCGCGCCTCGAGTGCGCGTCGCATCTTCTGTTCGCTGGAGCTCCTGTCGCTGCTGGTTTCGTCGCTCACTCGGTCCCTTCCTGCACTCGCCGTTCCGCAATGGTAGACCGCAAGACACAACGGCCACCGTCAAGGTGGCCGTTGTTCTAGCATTCGTGGCGGGCGACCTTCGCAATGGCGGTATGGTTCATTGCGATTCGCGCGACATCCTCGATCGCGACTTCGGGATCGTCGTCAGGAGAACCGAAGGGCCAGGCGTTTCCGCAGGGACGGTCGCGCCGCCGCCACTATCCGAGCCGCGGGAATCGTGGTCGCCGCGCCGATGAGGGCGAGAGTGAGCCCGGTCGCGCGCCGCTTCTGTTTGGATGAATCGCCGCTCGCGAGCAGCGCGGCGCCGGCACCCAAAGCGGCGCGGGTACCCGCGATGAACAGCAGTTGAGGAATGGACAGCAGACGCTTCTTCATCGTTTGCCTCCGCGAACTTCAGTGCAAGTCTCGTGCGTTGATGGTGAAGCTCATGAGTAGTCAACAAGCTCAGGCGCCCGGGCAATCGAGGACCATCCGCGGCGCAATGGGATCGAACCTGCCGCGCGTCGAGGGCACGTACATTGCCATCTCCTGCATCGAGGTTGATGCATGGCGGAGATTCGGGTCGGCACTTCCGGTTACCACTACAAGCACTGGCTCGGCCGGTACTACCCCGCGGGAACAAAACCGAATGCGATGCTTGCGTACTACATGCGTGACTTCGATACGGTGGAGCTGAACAACACGTTCTATCGGTTACCCAGCGAGGAAACATTTGATTCGTGGCGCGAAGCTGTCCCGCGCAGATTTGTTTACGCTGTGAAGGGAAGTCGGTTCATCACGCATATGATCAAGTTGAAAGACGCGATGCGTGGTCTGACGAATTTCATGCCTCGCGCCGAACGCTTGGGCGACGCCCTCGGTCCGATCCTTTGGCAGCTTCCTCCGCATTGGAAGGTGAACGTCGAGCGTCTCGAAGAGTTTCTCTCGCTCCTGCCGCCGACACATCGATACACGTTCGAGCTGCGCGACCGAAGCTGGATGAGCGATCGCGTGCTCGAAGCCCTGCAGAAATACAACGCCGCGTTCTGTATCTATGAGCTGGCCGGATATCAATCGCCCCTCGAGCTCACCGCGGACTGGACGTACATGCGACTCCACGGACCTGGCGCGTCGAAATATCAGGGACGCTACAGCGATGCGCAACTCTCCGAATGGGCGCAACGAATCCGCACCTGGAGCCGCACGCTGAAAGCGATCTACGTCTATTTCGACAACGATGATTCGGCCTACGCCGTCGAGAATGCGCTCACGCTGAAGCGCAGGCTCGGCAGGAGCGCAGGGCAACACGCAGCCTGACGTTGCAGTCGAGACAAGGTGCCGCCCTGCGCGGCTCAACGCGATTCCGCGCGCGCGTCGAGTGCATCGCGCTGTTCGACGCGCCCTGTTCGCGCTCGCGATTCCGAGACGATCTTGACGATCTCGTGGTTGAAGGCCGGCAGATCGTCGGGCTTGCGGCTGCTGACCCAGTTTCGGTCGCGCACGCATTCCTCGTCCTTCCACGTCGCTCCGGCGTTGCGCATGTCGTCCTGCAGTGTCGGCCAGGTGGTCAGCGTGCGGCCCTTCACCAGGCCGGCTGAGATCAGGATCCAGCCTCCGTGACAGATCACCATCACCGGCTTGCCGGCCTGGTCGATCTCCCGCACGAACTGCTGTGCCTTCGGTTCGATGCGCAACGCATCGCCATTGATGACGCCGCCCGGCAGGAGCACGCCGTCAAAGTCCGCGGCGCTAGCCTTCGCGAGCGGAAGATCCACTGCGAACTGCTCCCCCTTGTCATGGTGCTTGAACCCCTGCACGTTCCCGTCAGCATTCGAGATCAGCACACACTTCGCCCCGGCCTTCTCCAGCGCTTCACGCGGGCTGGTCATTTCGATCTGTTCGAACCCATCCGTGACGAGAATCGCCACGCGCTTTCCATTCAATTCGTTCATTGATCTTCCCTCCGGACCGGAGGTCATGCAAATAAGGGACACTCAGCAGTACGCGGCGGTGCGGTGGGCAGGCGATGCCAAGCCGCAGCCCTTCCGACCTGCGGAAAATTCGAGGCAGGCGAAACGAGTTAAACTCACGCGATGGAGCTGACTCGCGCCGAAGTCGACCGGATGCTCCGTCGCGCCGACGAGGTTCGAACAAAGTTGCGTCGCGCAACGCGCGAGCTGCAGCGATTTGGCGAGCAGGCCATGGCCGCGCGGATGGCCAGCCGAACCTCTGGTTCGCTTGACGGTTCTGCCGAAGCAAAGCATCCGTCTGATGACGATCGATCTCGATGACCCGATCGCGCTGATGCTCGTCGCCGCTTCCGCGCTCGAGCGTTCCGGCGTCGAGTGCGCGGCTTACGGAGGGCTCGCGCTCGGAATGTACGGTGAGCCCCGCGAGACACGAGACGCCGACTTTGCCGTCACGGCTGTTGATATTGAACGGGCGCGGCTCGCTCTTGCTGATGTCGGAGTCGACGTCGTCATCGCGTTTTCCAAGGTTCGATTCGGTGGATGCGATCTCTCACGTCTTTCGCTCGTCGGCGGAAGCCAGGTCAATACCGTCGATCTGGTTACTCCGCGTTCGCAGCGTTTTGCGAGCAACGTCTTTCGCCGGGCGGTAGCGGGCTCGTTGCGTGGCCAGCAGATTCGCGCGACCTCACCCGAGGATTTCGTGATCCTGAAAGTGCTTTCCACACGCGAACGGGATCTCGAAGATGCGCGCAGCGTGATTGCGATGCAGCAGGCAGCGCTTGACGGCGCGTTGATTCGCGGCGAGATCGAGCAATTGATCGAAGAGATCCCCGAGTACGACATCCGCGCGCGCTTCGCGAGACTCTTCGAAAACGAATCGCGTTGACGCCGGATGGCGTTGCGATTCGTGCCTGAAGAGCGATCGCGGCAGACTCGTATTATGTTGGGGTCATGCCCAACAGGCCGCGCTCATCTGTTCGGCGAGCGATGGTCGCTGACCAGCAACTGCCACCCGGCGAGCCCGCATCGGCTCGAGCTCAACTACACCAAAGTTGGCAGTTTTCGTGCGATGCACGACAAAGACAGAGACGCGAGATGCCGGCAATTCGCATCCTCTGCAATACGACTAAGGAGAACCATGACGATGGATCGCAATCAGGTCGAAGAGCTTCTCTATCAGGCTCTCGAAACGGAGTTGGGTGGTGTTCAGGTCTACACGACTGCCGTCCGATGTGCAGAAAACGAAGACCTGAAGGAAGAGTGGGCGAAATATCTGGAACAGACGCAGAACCACGTGCGCATCATGGAAGGAGTCTGCGAGCAGTTCGGCCTCGACCTCGGCAAAGAGACGCCCGGCCGCAAGATCGTCAGGCACAAGGGAAAGGCACTCGTCCAGGCCATGCAGATGGCTCTCGACTCCGGTGAGCCCGGCGCCGCGCAGCTCGTCGCCGCGGAGTGCGTCGTCGATGCGGAGACGAAGGATCACATGAACTGGGAGCTGATGGGACAAGTGTCCGAGAAGCTCACCGGTGAGGAGAAGAAGGCGCTGCGGGACGCGTGTGACGAAGTGGAGGATCAGGAAGATGAGCACCTCTACCACACCATGGGCTGGACGCGTGAGCTGTGGATCGACTCCCTGGGACTTCCGGCCGTGCTTCCCCCTCCTGAAGAGGAAAAGGACGTCAAGACCGCCATCGGCGCTGCGAGGGCGAAACAGGCCCGCAAGGAGTTGCTGAAGCATCCGCGGACGAAAGCCTCGGGAGAGTAGCTGAGGTGAACGGCCCGTGAGGGCCGTTCACCTTTCAGTTCACACCGCGGCGCTGCTTGCGCAGAGCAGGTTCTGCGGGTTGGTGAAGAAGAGGCAGAGCTTTTCGCCGAACACGTTGGCGCCGGTTGAGAGCGTGCTCACGTTCGCTCCGCTGCTGACGATGCTGGCCGGATAGGTGCGGCCGTCGGTGGAGACCATGTAGCGAACGTTTTCGGCGTTGTTCGTGGAGTTGAAGATGAGGTACAGCTTGCCGTTGTAGACGCACGCAGACGGCGCGACCGATGACGATTCGCCGCTGTTCGTGACGGTGCCGTTCGGCCAGGAATTCGTGGAAGACGCCGTCCAGTACATCTGCTTAGTCGAGTTGGAGGAGCGCCAGAAGAGATAGAGCGCGCCGTTGAAGACCACCGCGGCGACGGCGTCTCCAGTCGTGTCAAGGCCGTTGATCGGCTTGTTGGGCGCCCAGGTTTTCGTGGCCGGATTGAAGGTACTGTAGATGATCCGCTTCGCTGCGTCGTTCGTGCTCCAGAAAAGGTAGAGCGTGTTGTTGAACACACAGGGAACGGGCGTGGTGGCGGTGTATTCGCCGGGAAGGCCCGTGGCCGTGGGCCAGGAGTTGCCGTCGCTGGAGGCCGTGAAATACACGCCGCTATTATTGCCCTTGAAGAAAACGTAGAGAAGTCCCTGGAACTCGATGCCGGATGGCGTCGCCGATGTCGTGTCGGAGGACGTGACGCGCGTGCCATTCGGCCAGGTCACGCCGTCGGGTGAGCCGCTGTTGTAGACGCCCTGATTGGTACCTCGCCAGAAGACATACGACTTTCCTTTGAACGTACACGCGTACGGTCCGTTGTAGGACGTGTCGACGGAGTTGATGCGCTTGCCCGGCGGGAAGGGCGGCGGCGGTGGATTGAGAACGGCGCTGAGCGTGTACTGGCCGCCGCTGCCGGAGACGGTCACGGAAGTCGGGAAGCCGCTCACGCGATAGGTCGTGCTGCCGAGGGGATCGTCGCCCGATGGATCGTCTTCGTCGAAGAGCTCAATGGTGACGTGATCGTTGAAGTTGATGCTGCGATTGGTGTTCCAGGTGTCCCGGTCCGTCATCGAATACTGCCCCTGCGTCGGGAAGCGATAGGTCGTGCCGCCGTCCGGAGTGAATTTGAAGTAGACCTCGTCATGCGCACTCTCGGACGCTTTGTTGCAATGGATCGTGTTCAGGAACATGAAGTTCGTGGCTGGCGCCTGATAAGCGAAAGGGGCGTCCCAACCCCAGACCCACGTGTAGGAGTACAGACCGTCGATTCCGTCCTCCTCGCCGCCGGCCTCGGTGATGGCGATGCCGAGGAAGCCGGTCATGTTGATATTGGTGAAGGAGCCTTCCACCTCGATGTCTTCGACGAAGCCGAACTCGATGGCGTAGCCGTAGGAACCGCCTTCCATGTCCGTCGGCTGCGTGTTGTACAGGCCGAGGACGACGCCGCCGATCGCACCTTCCACGATGCCGACTTCGAGCGCGGCGGTGATGTAAGCGACGTACTCCTGGATGTTCTCCCACTGTCCGGGAGGCACGGCCACGCCAACGCTGCCTTGTGCGCCGAGGCCGAAAGCGACGGACGCCTCGAGGCCAAGGCTGATCGACCGGATGGCGAACGAGCTGTCGCTCTGTTCGAGGTTGTGACGGTCGACGAGCTCGCGGAAACGGCCGAACGCCGGCGACTGCAATGCGGACGCGAGGGCGTTTCGGAGCTCGACCAGATTGGTCGTCGCGAACGAATCCTTCGGAATGGTGCGAATGGCTTTGGCGCCTTCTTTGATGATCTCCTGCTCCAGCGGAGTCGGAGTGAAGGGGGGCGCGCTCGGACGAGCCGGCGCGACCGATCCGGCGGCAAGCGCGTTTGCTTTGATGGAGTCGTAGCCCTCGGGGACAGGCACAATGATCGGATTCATGGCTTTCTCCTTATTACGCGTTCACCACGACGTTGATCGTGTAGTTCGCGCCGTTCACATTGGCCATCGTCACTGACGGCGGGATGTTCGTGTTCTTGTAGCCGACGCTGACGAGGTAATCGACGAGCGACGGCAGTTTGCTGGGGTCCTGGTCATAGAGGGTGACCATGAGATCGCGCGTGAAGGTGATCTTCTGGTTGATGGTCCAGGTCTGGCCTCCCTCAATGTCGTGGTGTTTGAGGGACCCTCCCGGGATGCGCCGCGGAAACGCGGCGTCGGGCTGATAGACGACGAAGAGCTCGTCGCCCGAGCCCTCGGACGTGGAATGGCATTGGATCGACTGCAACGTCACACTGATCGCGTTCATGCTTCTCTCCTTTTTTTTGTTGTTCACGGAGAGATGACCGGGGTGAGTCGCCGCTTTTCCAACGCGCGCGAATTTTTTTCGGCGACATGCCGCTCATCGATCAGCGCGTCGCCTCATGGCGTTTGTCTGCGGCCCGCCCGCCCATGGCGGGCTATAAGCCCACCCTCCGGGGGAAACAATCGAGAGGACCCGACTTGGAGGGCGGGCTTATAGCCCGCCGATTCTGGGTGGGGGGCCGGAAAAAATTTTGGCGCGCCCTGGAAAAACGTCGCGCCATCCCGCTCATCTCCAGTGAGAGCAGAGGGTGGCGGTCAATGACCGCCCAACTGCAATGGATACGAAAAGGAGACGAGCGATGGGAACTACGACATTCACACTCAACACCATCACATGCGGAGGGACCTCGGAGTCGGGGCACGACGAGGTGATGATCCTTTATCAGTCCGACGCGGGGATGGCGCATCTCTTTCCCGCGGGCCGCGACGCACACTCGATGGCGAAGGGCGACACGTGGTCGAGCGTCAATCTCACGATGACGTTCGAGAACGATTGCCTGGTGTCGCTCTATGACCAGGATTCGTCGCTCGATCCGAAGCTGGCCGATTACCTCGTCAGCTACGACTACACGCCGGACTCGCTGCCGTCCAGCGTGACGCTCTCCAATCCGAACGGCGCCAAGTACACGCTCTCCATCGGCAGCGTCTCCATCACCAAGTGACGCGGGACGGCAAAAGAGAAAGGACACGACAATGACACTGCTTGCACAAGAGCTCGCACCGCAGCTCGCAACATTTCGCCAGAACCTCTCGCAGGTCACGTCCAACACGCCACGCCCTGCCGCGAAAGAGAAGTTTCAGCCGACGCCGCTGGAGAAGGAGCTGTTCGCCGAGACGGCCAAGGCCATCGCCAAGTGGCGGGAATCGGCGGAGAACCGAAAGAAGCTCGCATCGCTGCCGGGCATGGCCGCCGATGAGCTGCGCAGCTTCTTCCACGGGATGCTGCTCTCTCCGGAATTCGCGCGGATGAACGCGCTCGTCGATCAGCATCGCGCGCTGCCGGAGGCGGAGATCTCGTTTCCGCTGCGCGCCGTTTCCGCGGGCGTCGACGGATCGCTGGTGCTGATCATCGGCGTGCAGGGGAGCATCGGAGTGGCGGTCAATCCGCTCGACCCGACCGACTATTCGCAGGACGTGCTCTACGCCAGCGGACAGTTGGAAGTCGGCGCCGGTGAAGGCGGGGAGACCGGCGTCGTCGTCGGCTTCTGGAATGTGACGCCGGTCAATCTCGGCGGAACGTCGTACGGATGGGAAGTGGAGATCGACGATTTCGGCGGCGGTTACGTCGAAGCGTCGTACAGCCACGCTGACGGAACGGGATTCATCGGCGTGAGCGTCTCGCTCGATGCCGGAGAAGAAGACGGTGCCGAGGGCGAAGCGAGCTACACGTTCGTCTGGAGCGCGTCGCCGATCTATCAGCCGCCGGCGCAGAACTACATGCTCATCAATTCGATCTACTGCAACGACAACTCCGAGTCGGGGCACGACGAGGTGTACTTCTACTTCACGATCGACAACGGAACGCGCTACCGCTATCCGACGCAGGGCGAGTTTTCGATGGCCAAGGGCGACACCTGGAACGCCGGTCGGAGCATCCGCTTCAACTCGCAGGTGTACGTCGAGCTTTTCGATCAGGACGACACCAGCAGCGACGATTCGCTCGGCAGCTACACCTACAAGGTGAGCGGCTTTCCCTCTTCGCAGTCGGTCTCGGGCAGCGGCGGCTCGTACACGTTGCACGCGGCGTTGAACCCGGTCTGGAACGCATACAGGTAATCGCGAACGGCGCGACCCCTCACCCAGCCGGGCGCCTGGTCTTCTTCGTTATCGCGTGTTGAGTTAGCAGCGTGCTCGAAATTGCCACGTGCAGGCGCCCGGCACCTGCCCGTGGCAGTTTCGCGGCAGTAGAAACATCACGCACCGGAGGCTCGAACATCAGGTGCCGGGCTGGGTGAGAGGCCGCGCCTCTCGCCTTCAGTGACCGCCGACGAACGGGACACGACGATGACAGCGCTCTTCATCGACAGCGGAATGCGGGCCAGCGTAAGATCTGGAACAGGCCCTCCTTTCGGCATGGATCCCAAGAGTCTGTTCGAGTCGAGTCTCGCCACCATCGAGCGAGCGATCTCTCTCGTCAGCCGTCGCGGCCGGCTTCGCGGGGCGGACGCCGAGGATTTTGCGTCGTCGGTGAAGGTGGCGTTGCTCGAGGATGATTGCGCGATTCTTCGCAAACACTCGGGCATCTCTTCCCTCGGTGCGTATCTCTCCGTCGTCGTCGATCGCATGCTCTGGGACCTGCGGAGCCAAAGCATGGGACGCTTCTACGCGTCCGCCGAAGCCACGCGACTCGGACCGGCGGCGGTGATGCTGGAGATGCTGGTGCTACGGGACCGGCGGCCGTTCGAAGAAGCGCTGCCGATCGTGCGCGCCTCTTTTCCGGATCTCACGCGCGCGGATGCGCAGCGCATGCTGGAGCGGCTTCCGGAGCGCGCGCCGAAGCCGCGATTCGTCGATCTCGAAGAAGATCTGCCTGTCGTCGCACCGTCCGGAGCCGATCAGCATGCGATCGAGGACGAGCAACAACGACTGTCGCGAAAGACGGCGCGGATTCTGCGCGAGACGCTGGCGACGTTGTCCCTCGAAGACCGTACGATGGTGCGCTTGCACTACGGGATGTCGCTCAGCATCGCCGACGTGTCGCGGATGATGCGCTTGCCGCAACGGCCACTCTATCGCCGTGTGGAGCGCACGCTGGCGCGGTTGCGCGAAGCGTTGGAAGGCGCGGGGATCGACGCGCGCGCGATGCCCGATCTCCTCGCGGGTGCGCTCGCGGAAGATCTCGATTTCGGCCTGCGTAGCGTGTCTGAGCACGATGATGCGACGCAGCCGCAGCGCGATGCAGTGAACGAGGCGCCATGAGCTCGACGACCGCATGTCCCGACCTCGAACTGCTGGCCGCCTTCGCCGAGGGAAAGGTGGAGCGGAAAGAGCTGCCGCGCATCTTCGCTCACCTCGAAACGTGCGCGGCCTGCCGCAGCGCGGTGGCCACCGCGAATGAATCGATCGCGCCGGAGCGATCGTTTCGCTTTGCGCCGTGGATGGCGGCGGCCGCGGCGGCCATTCTCGTAGCCGTCGCTCTCGTGCCCTGGATGCGCTCGTTCCGTTCGCCGATGAACCGGCTGGCGAAGCTCGCTCCGCATTCCGCGCGCGTCGCCGAAGCGCGTCTGTCGGGCGACATCCCCTGGGCGGCATATCGCGGCCCGATGCGGACGAATGATGCGGTGACCGATCCCGATCGCCTCAAGTTGGGAGGCGAGGTCGGCGAGATCGTCGATCACGCGAACCGTGAGCATTCCGCGTCGTGGCAGCACGCGGCGGGGATTGGTCTCGTGATGATCGAGATGCCGGGCGATGCCGTCGCGCGGTTGCGAGCGGCCGCGGAACTCGATCCGAAGAATCCGCGCGTCTGGAGCGACCTCGCCGCGGCGCAGTACGCGGCCGCGTTGCGTCTCGATCGTCCGTCGCTCTACCCCGAGGCGCTGGCGTCGGTGGATCAGAGCCTGCGTCTCGATCCGCGGTTGCCGGAGGCGCTCTTCAATCGCGCGCTCGTGCTCGAACGCCTCGGCCTCGCGGCGCAGGCGCGCGACGCGTGGAAGCGCTCTCTCGACGCGGATGGCACCTCGCCCTGGGCCGGGGAAGCGCGCGAACATCTGGCGCGGCTGCCGACGTCGACGAGCGAGGAGCGTTTTCGCAAGGACCTCCCGCGCCTGGAGCGCGCGGCGATTGCGAACGACGTTGCGTCGGTGCGCGCGGTGGTGGATTCGTATCGGCAGCAAACGCGAACCACCGCCGAGGTCGTGACGCTCGGCAAGTGGGCCGATGCTGAACAACGCGGGAACGAAGCAGAACGATCGCGTCTTCTCGCGATCGCAAGTGCAACGGGAGAAGCGTTGCACGACGCCTCCGGCGAATCGCTGCTGCACGATGCGATCGCCGCGATCGAGCGAGCCAACGCGCCGGGGCGTGCGCGACTCGCCGAGGCGCACACCGTCTATCTCCGCGGAAGAATCGCGTACAGCAAACGCCAGCCCGCGTCCGCGGAACCGGATCTGCGTCGCGCGGCGACGCTCTTCGCGAGCGAGGCCGATCCGATGGCGCTCGTGGCGCGCTATTACGCCGCGTGCATTCGCTTCGATCTCAACGACGTCGAAGGCGCGAGCGGCGAGCTGACGGCGCTGCTCGGTGAGCTCGATGCGCATCCGTCGTACATCGCGCTGGCCGCGCAGGTGCGCTGGCAACTGGCGCTCTGCGCGATGGTCGATGACGATTGGGAGGCGGCGACGCCGATTCTCGAAGCGAGCCGCGCCGGCTTCGCGAGGTTGGGCGAGCGCAGCAACGGCGGCTTTCTCGATTCGCTACTCGCCTTCGCGCTCGCGTCGATGGGTCGCGCCGAGGATGGCTGGGCGGCGCGCATCCGCTCGTTCGAAGCATTGAGCGCGGAGGGTCAGAGTGATCGCTTGCCGGCCAGCCTTTCCGAAACGGCGACGATGGAGATGCGCGCCGGGCGACCGGAAGTCGCGCGCTCGATTCTGCAGCTCGAGGAAGCGATGAATCGCGCGGCGGGCTTCGATCTCTTGCTGGCCTATGGTCTCGTGCGCGAAACGGTTCTCGCCGTTCACCTCGGCGACGAAGCGATGGCGCGCGAGAAAGCGGCGGATGCCGAGGTGACCGCGCGACGGCTCACCGATCCCGCGCTGCGCACGCGTGCGCTCGCCGACGCCAGTCTTGCGGTCGGTGCGGCGAACAACGATCGCGAGGCGCTGACGCGGGCGATCGATGGATATCAATCGATCGAACGTCCGTTGTTCCTCCCCGAGGCGCGACTCTTTCGCGCTCGCGTCGCGCTGCGTAGCGGCGACCGCAATGCGGCCATGCGCGACGTGGAAGCAGGCGTCGCGGAGATCGAACGCCATCGCGTGAAATTTGCGGGGAGCGTGATCGGCCGCGGTGTGTTCGACGCGGGCACGGAGCTTTTCGCGATGGCGATGCGTCTGTCGCTCGATCGCGGCGACAACGCGGACGCGTTTCGGTACGCGGAGCGCGCTCGCGCGCACGTCGTGACGAAAGAAGAAGCAGCGATCAGCGTAGCGACGCTGCAACAGCGGCTCGCGGGCAGTGATGCCTCGGTGCTCGAGCTGGTGGTTCTGCCGGAGGAGCTGCTGACGTTCTGCATCACCGAGCATTCCTTGCATGTCGCGCGCAGTGCCGTGCGCGCCGAGGAGCTCGCGGATCTGGCCTCTCGATCGTTGAAGAACGAAGATGCCGACGCCGCGGGGCGTTTGTACGACTTGCTCATTCGTCCGCATGCGCGTGAATTGGCCACGTCGCGACAGTTGATCGTCGTTCCCGATCCGATGCTCGACGGCATGTCCTTCGCCGGACTCTGGGACGCGCGCGCGAAGCGGCATCTGATCGAACAGTTGACGGTCGCATCGGCGCCGAGTGCGAGCTCGCTTCGCCGCGACATGAATGCGCGCGATGCGCAATCCGATGCGCAATCGGTAGTGGCCATCGCTCTTCCGTCCGGAGAGCGCGGCGAGAGCGTAGCCTTGCCACAAACGACGGCGGAGTTGAGCGCGATCGCCGGTCTCTATCGGAGTGGCGTGACTCTCGGTGGGAACGACGCGACGCTGCAGTCGTTACGCGAGCATGCGCGCGACGCGTCGATCATCCACATCGCCGGACACACCGAGCGAAGCGGCCGCGCCGGCGAATCGACGCTGGCGTTTCTCGACGAGCGCGGAACCGGACTGCAACACGTTTCCTGGCGCAACGTCGCGTCGCTCACGCTCGCTTCGCATCCGATCGTCGTGCTCGCGGCGTGCGAGACGTTACGGCGTCCGCCGTCACCGCAGAATTTTGCGCTGAGCCTCGGCGGAGGTTTTCTCGCCGCTGGTGCGCCCGAGGTCATCGGCACACTCGTGCCGCTGGCCGACAACGATGCAAGCGCGTTGTTCGAAGACCTGCATCGCTTCCTTCGATCGGGCCTCACGCCCGCGGAGGCGTTGCGCCGCACGCAGTTGCACGCGCTGGCCGGCGGAAGCGGCCGCCCGTTGCCGTGGCAGGCGCTGGCTCTGTTGACGAATCGCATCTCGGGTTAGGCTTGCGACTTCGAGAGCGAAATCGCAGACAACTCAGGAGGGCAGGATGGGCGAAATCACGGTCTATTTCGTGGGGATCTGTACGTTCATGCAGGACGTCGAAGGGCGCGCGCCGGGTTTTAGCCGCCGCGTGGTGCTCGTCAATGCCCGCGTCCCGCAGGTGATCAACGAGACGACGATTCCGCCGCACATCCCGACGCTGCGGATCGCCGCCGGCGATCTGGAAGTGAGCGGAGTCTCGCCAACGACGACGGGCAGTTGCGTCCTCGAGTGGGAGCTTCACGGTTGCAAGATCGACATCGCCAACGCCATCGGGAACCTGACGCACGATGAATCGTTCGAGTGTTGCGTGCCCCACCTCACAGCCCTCACGCCCGACCTCGGCGGTCCCTCGCCCGCGGTCGTCCTCGGCGCCGAGGCGGAGCAGGCGTCCTGCTATTTCGATGTGACGGCCGGAGAGCTCAGCGCCGGACTCGTGGCGGAAGGAGCCTCGGTCTCGGTGCTGAAAGTGCGGACCGCGGGAGACTCGCCGGTACTGCGCGTGCAGCGATTCCGCACCGAAGATCCGCAGGAATTTCGCCTCCGCTCCGGCTCGCAGATCGCCATCATGAACGTCGGCCGCGAAGGCATCGCCGGCGACGACACGACGGACTTTCTGCTGCACTACAACGTCGCGGAAAGCATCCCCGACAACGCTGCCGTCCCGACCGTCCCGCCCACGTGTTGCCGGCCACTCGTTCCCTCGTACATCTTTTCCGGCCTCCAACTTGGCGTCGGACCGGGTTGTTCGAACGCGAGTTTTCCTTGATGTCTGGAGTGCGGCAGCGAAGCTGCCGCTTTGCTTCGCGCGGCAGGATCCACGCACAGCCGGGTGAGGGGTCGTGCACTTCAGTGACCTTCATGCCTCGTTCGTTAGTGGCTGTCGCGAGACGTCAGAACCGGCGAACCACCGGCGCTTCAGCCAGAGCGAGACGCTGACGAGACCGATCAGGACGGGCACCTCGACGAGCGGTCCGATGACCGCGGCGAACGCCGCGCCGTGGGCGATGCCGAAGGTGGCCACGGCAACCGCGATCGCGAGCTCGAAGTTGTTGGAAGCCGCGGTGAAGGAGAGAGTCGCTGTCTGCGGATACGACGCTCCGACCTTCCGGCTCATCCAGAAGCTGACGAGGAACATCACGACGAAGTAGATGAGCAGCGGAATGGCGATGCGCACGACGTCCAGCGGCAGCTTCACGATTGCGTCGCCTTTGAGACTGAACATGACGACGATGGTGAAGAGCAGCGCGATGAGTGTGATCGGACTGATGCGCGGCACGAAGACGCGGTGGTACCAGTCGAGCCCTTTTCTTTTCCCGAGAACATAGCGCGTCAGAAATCCGGCGACGAACGGAACGCCCAGATAGAGCGCCACGCTTTCGGCGATCTGTCCGATGGTGATGTGGACGGCGGCGCCCTGGAGTCCAACGAATCGCGGCAGCACGGTGATGAAGAACCATGCGTAGACGCTGAAGAAGAGCACCTGGAAGATGGAGTTGAAGGCAACGAGTCCGGCGCAGTACTCGGTGCTGCCTTTGGCCAGGTCGTTCCAGACGAGGACCATGGCGATGCAGCGCGCCAGCCCGATCAGAATCAGCCCGATCATGTACTCGGGGTAGTCGCGCAGGAGGACCACCGCCAGCCCGAACATCAATACCGGTCCGACGACCCAGTTCTGCAGCAGCGACAGCGCGAGCACTCTCTTGTTCTCGAAAACGAGATGCAATTCCTCGTAGCGGACCTTCGCCAGCGGCGGGTACATCATGAGGATCAGGCCGATCGCCAGCGGGACGCTGATCGACCCGGCGTTCCAGGCGTTGATCGCCGCGTTGAATTGCGGCGCGGTGGAGCCGAGGAGCACGCCCAGCCCCATCGCCAGAAAGATCCAGAGCGTCAGATAGCGGTCGAGGAAGGAGAGTCGCTTTTGCGCATCTGCGACAGACGTCATCGCCGCACCTCGTCACGGACCGGCGCCGCCCTGACGATCGCAGTCGCCAGCATCGGCCGCTGCAAACGAGCGAGGTCGAGATCGACGCCGAGGCGAGCCAATGGCGTCATCGTCATTTCGTGAAATCCCGAAAGCAGCGTACTGGCGGCGGCCTGTTTTGCGCAAGCGACAGCGGCGAATCACTCGACAGTGCGCAGCACTTCGTCGAGAGGCTTCTTATGAATGTCCGGCACGCGACAGTCGGGTGATGGATAGCCCACCGGGATGAGCAGATAGGGCTTCTCGTTCTTCGGCCGGCCGAGAATCTCCCGCAGGAATCCCATGGGACTGGGCGTGTGGGTGAGTGTAGCGAGGCCGGCGGCGTTGAGAGCGGCCAGAAGAAACCCACACGCGATGCCCACCGATTCGTTCACGTAGTAATGCGTGACGTGCCGGCCCTCGGCGTCGAGGCCATACTCCTGCTTGAACACGACGATCAGTGCCGGAGCGATTTCCAGGAACTCCTTGTGCCAGTCTGTCTGGAGCGGAGCAAGAACCTGCAGCCACTCCTCCGGCATCCGTCCGTGGTAGTTCTCGTATTCTTCTTTCTCAGCTCCTTCCCGAATGCGGCGCTTCACTTCCGGATTCGTGACGACCACGAACGTCCAGGGCTGCTGATTCGCACCCGAAGGCGCGGAAGCTGCTGCTGCGATCGAAAGGCGGAGAACCTCGAGTGGCACGGGTTCGGACGAGAATGTGCGCACGGTCCGACGTTGACGAGCGGTTTCGAGAAACGCGCGAGCCGCGGCGACCGGATCGGCAGGATGGTCGCGCCCGTACGGAATCGTCGGGTAGGGCATGGGCCAGAGCTTAGCGCGTATCACGGCCGCGCCTCGACCGCGGGCTCGATCCGTGAGAATCGTTCCGCAGTTCCAGTTCGTCGCCTGCTCGCCTCCAACGCGCGCATCACGTGTCATCCCATGTTTGCCGGATGGACCCGTGGTTGCCGTCGCGGCATAGTGGCGCCGATGACATTCATGGTGGAGCGAATCGATCTCGTTGACGCCGCGGGCGTTCTCGAATGGCAGCGCGCTGTGCCGCAGTCCTGCGGCGAAGCCAGCGGCCTCGACGCCGAGGACGTGCTTACGGCGGTTGTTGCGCGCGACGGCGGAATCCAGCTCGGCGTCGGCGCGATCTTTATCGACGGGCAGGCGGTGATGCTCGCACGGAAGGAAGAGATCATCTACGCGCTTCGCGCGTTTTTCCGAGACCGAGATGCCATGTAAAACCGAGCAGGCGAATGACTCATGAATCGTGCTGTTGATCTGCACCTTCGGGCCGCCGGACGATGAAGGCGTTTCTTCCATCGCGCCACGTCAGTGTCACGGACCTTCCGGTGTCGTCGAGCGTCATCACCGCTCTATCGCTCGCGGAAGCGTAGGGAACGCGGAGCTGAACGTACGAATCGGTGATGAGTGCGATCTCGTCATCGATGAACGAGATGCAGCCTGCGCACGCCTGCATGTCCGTGGCATCGAAGACGATCGCGTAGAGGTTGCGGCGCAGCTCATGCCACTCGCTCAGGATCGCATGAATCTCCGCGCGGCCGACGTCGCGTTCCGCGAACATTTCTACGATGCCGCCCGCCGTCGTCGCTTTGGGCCGGCGAGCGTTCGCATCGCTTCATAGATGGCCATCGCCCAACCGCGCGGAGCCGGCGCCCGCGCGATCAGCGCCCGCGGGACTTTTGCCGCGAGCTCGGGATCGGGCCTGCCATCCGCGCCGGGGATGATGATCGCGACGTCGACCCGGGTCAGAAACTCCGCATCGACGGGCGATCCGCCGATTCCGATGGCGAGATCGCAATGCAGCTCGTCCCGGATTCGCGAGAAGGCTTCCCCTTCGTCGCATTCACGGCAGAGATAGAAAAAGCGCCGGCCGCGCCGTACCGAGAATCCGATCTCCGCGGCGGCGCGCTTGATCGCTTCGAGGTCGCCGCTCTCGATCAGGAATGGTTCGCTGAATCCACGCCGCGTCGATGCCTGCAGCATCTCTCCCGAGCGGCCCGACACGTTCGCGGCAGCCGACTCATCCATCGCCGAGTAGACGAGAAGGCTCGCGCCGGAACGGTCTTCGATGTCCGTGACCACGTTCAGAAACGTTTCGGCTGGCGGCCCACAGGATTCGACTTCCCAACCCTCGTCCTTCCAGCGCGCGATCGCTCCGCCGGCTTCAACGATCATCGCGGTCCGCAGCCCAAGGCCGGCGGCGATCGGCGCGAGCTCGTCGAGCGTCATGACGGACATCGGAATGACGGGGATGTCGGCCGCCAGCAGTTTCTTGATGGTCGTTTGGCTCTCTCTTGCCGAGAAGGTGCGCGGGTCGAGCAGCGTTCCATCCACGGCGGTGAACACGGCTATGCGGTGGGTCTTTTCTGCGAGAGCGGACGTGCTCTTCGGGCGGATGCGGACCGCAGTGCGCTGGCGCGATTCCATGGTGGCGTACGTTAGTGGGAGGCGGGCAGTGCTCCAATCCCGTAAAGGGGGGAGAAGGCGCGATGCGGCTCATCGATGGGAACAAGTGCGCGCAAAGATCGCATTGAAGGCGACGTGTTGGATCGCGATGACTCCGCGGTTCACGGTGGCGACGCCGGGGCCGCGGCTCGGGACTCTCTGTTTAGCCGCGCTGCCGCCCGCCTCCAGTTCCTCGCCCATCGGTTTCTTCTCGTCACGTTGATTGGAGTCGGCGCATTGACCGGCGTGGTGGCGGTACTGTTTCACCGGTACGTCGAATTTGCGCGCGATCAACTGATCGGCCGCGCGCTGGAACAGCCCGAGCCCTGGCGCACGATCTTCATCATCGCGACGCCGACGCTGACGTTCGCGCTGCTTGCGTGGCTGATCCGGCGCTTCGCGCCCCGCGCCGTGGGCGCGAATCTCGCGCGCGTGCGGATGGCCTACAACGACAATCCTCGCATCCTCGGATACCGCACGATCGTTGCGACGTTCGTGGCCACGCCGCTCTCGCTCGGTGCCGGCGCGCCCCTCGGTCCCGAGGGGCCGATCGTGGTGGTCGCCAGTGGCATCTCCGTCGCGCTCGCGCGTCTCCTGCGATTGCCGCAAAAGGTCGTCCGCGGCATGATTCCGATCGGCACCGCCGCCGCCATCTCCGCGATTTTCAACACGCCGATCACGGGCGTCGTCTTCGCGCTCGAAGAAGTCATCGGCACTTCGCAGCGGGGAATCCTCGGCGGCGTTCTGGTCGGCTCCGTCGCCGCGGCGGTCGTCGAGCGCGTTCTGCTCGGCGGCCGGCCGACGCTGGCCGCTCCGTTTTCCACGTGGACGGATGTGCGTGAGATGGTCGGTTTCGCGGTGCTCGGCCTCGCTGCCGGAGCGACCTCCGGGCTGGCCATTTCACTCGCGCACCGGCTGAAGCGGAAGTGGTCCTCGGCCATGCCGTCGATCGTGCTGCGCGCGGCACTTGCCGGTCTGCTCATTGGTGGAGCGGGACTCCTTGCTCCGGAGATCTTCGGCGTGGGCTACGACTCGGTTTCGTACTGGCTTCACGGCGGAGGATCGGCCGCGGGAACCGGAGTCGCGTTCGCCATCAAGTTGCTGGCGTTCACCATCGCCATCAGCGCGGGCGTGATCGGCGGAACGTTCGCGCCGTCGCTGTTCATCGGCTCCGCGCTCGGAGCCGCCATCGGTCACGGCACGCAGGATCTGTTTCCGTCGATGCACATCGACCCGAAGGCCTACGCCGTCATCGGCATGGGGTCGTTTTTCGCAGGACTGATGCGCAGCCCGATCGCGGCGGTGCTCATCGTCGTGGAACTGACGCGCGACTACGAGTTGATCGTTCCGTTGATGTTGGGCGTCTCACTTGCGGTCGCGATCTCGCGACGGATCTCGCGTCTCAGTATGGTCGAGCAGCAGATGGTCGACGAGGGGTGGGTGGAGGAGCATACGGCGAACGATCCTCTTGCGCGCGTACGTGTCACTCAGGCCATGACCGCGAACGTTGTCACGATTCCGCGGGATGCGTCGATCGCGGACGCGGCCCGGAGTGCGGGCGGGAATCGCTTCACGTTCTACCCGTTGGTGAGTCAGGACGGAGTGCTGACCGCGATCGTGTCGCGCAGTGCGATCGACCACGCCATGGCTGAAGGCCGCCAGGCGGAACCGGTCACCGCCATTGCCGAGCAGCCGAAGCTCGTCGCGGTCGCGGACGATCTGGTCATCGACATCATTCATCGGATGCATCTGCACGACGTCGATCGCTGCCCGGTGATCGATTCGAATCGCTCGCGGCGTGTCGTCGGCTTTCTCAGTCCCTCCGACATTCTCCGGATTCGCATGCGCAGCGGTGCGCCGGCGACCGACGAGTTCGAGCTCTTCGAATGAGCGGGCAATCGAGGCTCCGCGCCGCCGTGCTGATCGCGTTTTTCGCTTCGCTGAGCGGATGCAATCGTCATCGCGAGCGCACGGCGGTCACGATCGCCACCACTCCGGAGCTCGCCGGCACGGGCGTCGTGAACATGCTGGCCAACGCGTTCTCCGCCGAGAGCAAGGTCGCCACGACCGTGATCGTGACCGAAGCGCGGCTCATTCCCGATCTCGTGCGCAACGGTGTGGTGGACGCGACGATCACCACGTCGGCCGCGCTGCAGCGACAACTACAGGACATGAAGCTCGTGCGCCTCGCGGAGACGATCGGATACGACGATTACCTTCTGGTCGGACCGAAGCGCGATCCCGCGGGGACGAAGGGCGCGAAGACGGCGGCCGAGGCGCTGCGTCGCATCGCGCGGCGAGACCGCGGATTCTGCGCGCCGGTCGATGTGCCCGAACTGCGCGAGCGCGAAGCCCGGTTGTGGGACGCGTCGCCGGCATCGCCATCGGACAATCGTCGCTACCGCCCGTGTCATGGTTCGGCGATCGATGTTCTGCACGAAGCGTCCCGGCGCGGTGCGTACACGATCACCGATCGCGCGACCTACGAGCACGCTCGCCGCGAGATCGCGCTCGTGCCGCTGCTGCAGCGAACGCCTCTCCTGCACAACGACGTCACGGTGCTGCTGTCGGCGTCGTCGTCGCCGCGGCCGAACGCCGAGTGGTTCGTGCAGTGGATCATGTCGTATCGCGGCCGCGACGCGATCCAACGTTATCGGTTCGGCGCAGATCAGCGGTTCTTCCTTGTGGAGCGGTGAGCACCGCAAAACCGGCCCCATCCGCCTCCCCTGTAGACCGGATGTACACGCTTCCCGCGCGGCCATAACCTGCGGGCCGAATGTCGATTCGTACAGTGGTCAGGCTGCCTTCGCGTTTCCGTCGTGCCCTTGTCGGGCCGGCGGGAGTGCGCGACAGTGCGATCGTGATCCTCGGCGCGCTGCTCTGCGCGGGGCTCATCTTCGGTCTGCTCTATGACGTTGTCGACTCCGCACTGAGGCGTTGGACGGATCGCGATCTCGCCCGGCGTTCTCACCTGATCGGCGTTGCCATGCAGACCAGCTCGCGCAATGCGACGCAGGCCGCAATGCGGCAGCGGCTCGCCGATCTCGCGACCACTGCCGACGCGGCGAATCTCGTCGCCTGCTTGCCGGATGGGACGAGCCTCGCCGCATCGGGAATCGCACGCGGTCTGGGCTGTGACTCTGAACTGGCGCGTGCGGCTCTGCAAGCTCATGGGAAATCCACGCGCGGCCTCCTCGGCTCGCACAGCGTCGTCGTGACCGCACACTCGATCGGAGCTCACGGCACGCTCTTCGTCGTGCAGGATCGGACGTTCCTCGATACCCGCCGAAGGCACGTCCTGCAGACGCTGTTCGTATCCGCGGAGTTTGTCCTGCTCGCGCTCCTCCTCCTCGCGCGAGCCGGGGCGCGGATCGGCAGCCGTCGCACCGAGGAGGCCGCGCGTTCGGTCGTGCGCCAGATGCGCTCGCGCACGACCGCGGATGTTCCGATTCCTCGCGATCTCCGCCTGCTCGTTCGCGACATGCATGATGCCGTGCAGCATCTCCGCGCCGGGAGCGCCGCGGGCGGAGAAGGCGTGGAGCGCCTTCGCGCGCTCGTGGACGCGCAGATTCCGAGCGGAGGACTGATCGTGATCGCCAATCGCGAGCCATACGCACACGAGTTTGCGAACGACGGAGAGATCATCGTCCGCCAACCGGCCAGCGGGCTGGTGACGGGCGTCGAGCCGATGTTGCGCGCGTGCGGCGGGACCTGGATTGCCTACGGCGGTGGCTCCGCCGACCGCGTCACCGCGGACCGCCTGGGCCGTCTCGCCGTTCCGCCCGAGGCGCCCGAGTACACGTTACGGCGGCTTTGGATCGAAGGCGACACCTATGAACGCTACTACTCGGGATTCGCGAATGAAGGAATCTGGCCGCTCTGTCATCTCGCGCACGCACAGCCGTCGTTTCGCGCGATGGACTGGATCGCCTATCAGGCCGTGAACGAGACTTTCGCAAGCGCGGCGATCGAAGAAGCGAGCGCAGAGGGCCTGCTGCTCATTCAGGACTACCATTTCGCGCTCGTGCCGAAGCTCGTGCGCGAACACGCGCCGCACGTCGTCACGAGTCTCTTCTGGCACATCCCGTGGCCCAATGCCGAGATCGCCGGCATCTGTCCGTGGAAGGAATCGATCCTCGAAGGGATGCTCGGCGCGGACATCGTCGGATTTCATACGCTGCAGTACTGCCTGAATTTCCTCGATACGGTGCAGCGCTATCTCGAATGCCGCGTCGATCTCGAGACGATGTCGGTCACTTACGGGGGACATCGAACGGAGATCCGCACCTATCCGATCAGTGTGGAGTGGCCCTATCCCGCGGCGTCGCGCGGCGACGGAGCCGTCCTGCGCGCAGCGCTGGGGATTTCCCGCGACGCGCACGTCGGCATCGGCGTCGATCGCGCGGATTACACGAAAGGGCTGATCGAGCGTATTGCGGCCGTCGAGTTGCTGTTGGAAGAGAATCCTTCGCTGATCGGCAAGTACGTCTTCGTGCAGCTCGCGTCGCCCACAAGAACGCGAATCCTGAAGTACCAGCGTCTCGCCGAAGACTTGAACGAGATCGTGAAGCGCGTGAATGCGCGCTTCGGAACCGGCACGTGGAAACCGATTCTTCTGCAGATGCGCACGTTCAGCCCCGAGGAAGTGCGGCGTTACTACGCAATGGCAGACAGCGCGCTCATCACGCCTTTGCACGACGGCATGAACCTCGTTGCCAAGGAGTATGTCGCCGCGTGCGAGGACGGGGACGGTGCGCTCGTCCTCAGCATCTTCGCCGGCGCATCGAAGGAGCTCGAGGGTGCGCTTCTCGTCAATCCGTACGATACGCAGCAGGTCGCCGAAGCGATTCTGCGGGCGATCCTCATGCCGGTTGCCGAACGCCGGGCGCGCATGCAGGCGATGCGGGAGCAGATCGCGTCGCACTCGATTTACGACTGGTCCGGGAAGCTGCTCGCCGATCTGTGCGCCGTTCGCCGTCAACGCGCGCAATTCTGGCCGCAGCGGATCACGCCACGAACCAGCTCGCGAGAGGTCGTGGCGGGATGACGGCCGGTTCCACGTTGCTGGCGTTCGACTTCGACGGCACGCTCGCTCCGATTTGCGAGGATCCCGCGGCCGCCGAGCTCGATCGCGGTGCCGTGGCGTTGCTCGCGGAGACGACGCGGATGGAAGGCGTCGTCGTGGCGATCGTTTCCGGGCGCGACGCCGATGACCTCGTGTCGCGCGTGAAATTACCGGGCGCCTACTTCGTCGCCTCGCACGGCCTGGAGATTCGTGCGCCTGGCGGAGTTCTCGTTCGAAGCGAGGCGCCGCTCTCCATCGAGCTTCATTCGGAGCTCGGTCGCGAGATTGGCGCGAGCGGCTTGCGTCTCGAATCGAAGAAACATGCGCTGGCACTCCATTGGCGCGGTGTTCCTTACGAAGCGATCGCTCCGCTCGTGGAAATGTTTCGGTGCTGGGCGAAGGACGCTCATCTCGACGTGATCGAAGGGCGATGTGTCGTGGAAGCGCGACGCTCGGGAGGTGGCAAGGAGGAGGCGTTGCGCTGGCTGGCGCGTGCCGTCGGCGCGGGCCGCGTCATTTATGCCGGCGACGACGTCACCGATTTCGGGCCGCTGAAATTCGCGGCCGAGAATGGCCGCGCGCTCTTCATCGCCAGCGGTGAGCGCGAGCCGCCCCCCGGTGTGACGGTGGTGGGCTCATTTCGCGAGCTCTTCCGTTTGATTCGTGAGGAAGTGATGATCTGAAGACGCGCGTTCTTCTGGAAGTGCCGATCAAGATGTGGAAGAGATGGCAGCGAAGAGTGTTCGCCACCTGGCCGGTGGCCGCGGCGGCTCTGGCCGGCCTGCTCCTGCTCATCTACGCCTCCGTGGCGACAACGTCGCGGAAGGCGGAAGAGATTTACGCGCAGCTCGATCAACTGAACACACACCATCGCGAGGTGGAGAACACGCTTCGACGTCTCCGCTCCGATGTGCACCTCTCGAGCATTTACATCCGCGATTACCTGCTCGATACGGACCAGGAAGACGCACCGGAATATCGACAGAACCTCACCACGCTGCGCCAGAACCACGCCGCCAACGTGAAGCATCTGCGGAGTCTTCTCCCCCACGATGCCGGTCCGCGGGTGGACATTCTGGAAAAGCGCATCGACGAGTACTGGCAGGCCTTCGAGCCGCTCTTCGAATGGTCCGCGTATGAGAAGCTGATGCGCAGCGGCCGGTTCCTGCGCCGCGAGGTTCTGCCGCGGCGTGAAGCGGTACTGTCGATCGCGACGGACATCGAGATGCTCAACAACACCAATCTCGCGACGCAACGGGCCGAAGTCACGCGGCATCTGGCCACGTTTCGCGACGACCTGCATCGCCGCCTGTGGCGTACGCTCCTTCTCGGGCTCGTCGTGGCCTTCATCGCTGTCGTTCGTCTTCGGATGCTGGAGCGCCGTTCGGAGCAGCAGCGCGAGCATGCCGAGCGGGCCGAAAGCGCAATGCGTCTCCTGTCCCAACAACTCGTCGCCGCGCAGGAAGAAGAGCGAAAGAAGCTCACTCGTGAATTGCACGATCACGTTGGCCAGATGCTTACGGCCCTGCGCATGGAGATCGGCCGCGCCGATCGCGCGCGTGCAGGCTCTGAATCGGACGCCCAGCTCTCGCAGTCCATCACCGAGGCAAAGCGGCTTTTGGATACGATCCTGCGATCCGTCCGCGATCTGGTGATGGGCCTTCGCCCGAGCATGCTCGACGACTTCGGGTTGCAGCCAGCGCTCGAATGGCTCGTCCGCGATTTTCGAAGGCGCTACAGCACGCCGATCGATCTCGCGCTCGCCGGCGACATCGATACGCTGCCGGACCAGTATCGAACCTGTATCTATCGGATCGTCCAGGAGGCGCTCACCAACTGCGCGCGTTACGCGCATGCAAGGCACATCGAGATCGCGCTTCGTTTCGAGAAGAACACGCTCGATCTCATCGTTTCGGACGATGGTGTGGGAATCGAGCCCGGGCGTAGCCGCGGGATGGGACTCATGGGGATCGAAGAACGGGTGCGCGAGCTGTGCGGGACCTTCGACGTCGGTCCTCACAAGCCAAACGGCACCGAACTTCGGGTCACGATCCCTGTCGCGCTATCGATCGAGGAGGCGCAACGTGCGCGTGCTGCTGGCTGACGACCATTCCATTGTGCGCCGCGGGATGCGCTCGCTGCTGGAGACGGAGGATTCCGTCGAAGTGGTCGCTGAAGCCGCCGATGGTCTCGAAGCTCTTCGTCTCTGTGAAGAGCATCATCCCGATTTGATGATTCTCGATGTGGCCATGCCGAAGCTGAACGGAATCGACGTGGCCGCGCGGTCCCAGAAGATGGACCGGCCGCCGCAAACGATCATGCTCAGCATGCATCTCGACGAGTCGTACGTCATGCGCTCGATCAACGCCGGCGCTCGCGGATATCTGTTGAAAGACGCGACCGACGAGGATCTGCTGCCCGCCGTTCGCGCTGTCGCGGCGGGGAAATCATTCTTCAGCCCGGCGGTCAGCGGCGTGCTCGCCGAGGAGTACATGGAACGGTTGCAGGAACGCGGGCTCACCGACTCCTACGAGCTTCTGACCGACCGCGAGAAGGAAGTGCTGCAATTGCTCGCCGAAGGGCGGTCGAACAAGGAAGTGGCGGCGCTGCTCGACGTCGGTGTGTCGACAGTCGAGACCCACCGCGCGAATCTGATGCAGAAATTGAATCTGCACAGTACGGCGGAGATCGTGCTCTATGCGGTTCGGAAACGGCTGATTGTCTGACAGACGTAGCCGGCGCGGCGCAATCCCGCCGATCGCTACTGGCAGTCGATCAGTGGACAGGAGATCGGATCGATCTTCGGCCACGGCGCGGCGGATGTCCGAGTGAGGCAGAATGCGCGGTACAGATGCCGCGTGCGTTCGGAGACACGATGAGTTTCGACGGGAGCCGGACGAGCGCATGACGATCCGATTGCGCCAGGCCGTCGGCGTCGCCTTCGGTGTGACCGTGATCGTCGGCAACACGATCGGCGCGGGCATTCTGCGAACGCCGGGTGAAGTCGCCGCGCAGCTTCCGAGTCCGTTCGCGTTTTTCTCGGTCTGGATTCTCGGCGGCATCTACGCGCTCCTCGGCGCGATCTGTCTCGCCGAGCTGGGGACGCTGCTTCCGACCTCCGGCGGGCAGTACGTTTATGCGCGCACCGCGCTCGGCGATTACGCCGGCTTCGTCGTCGGCTGGAGCGATTGGATCTCGACCTGCGGAACGACGGCGGCGGTGTCGATCGTCATCGGCGAATACTCGAGCATGCTCATCCCGGCGTTGCAGGGACGGGTCATCGCCATCGCGCTTTCGGTCACGGTGCTCTTCGCCATCCTGCAATGGCGCGGCGTGAAGTGGGGAAGCCGGACGCAGGAGATCACGGGCTTTCTGAAGATGGCCGCCTTCGCCGCGGTCGTCGTGGCCTGCTTCCTCTGGGCGCCGTCGCGTCCGGCCAGCGCGCACGTGGCGGTGACGACGCCGCTGTTCGCCGCGCTGGTGATCGCGCTGCAGTCGGTCATCTACACGTACGACGGCTGGGCGGCGGTCATCTACTTTTCGGAAGAAGTGAAGAACGGCGCGAAGAACATTCCGCGCTCGCTCTTCGTCGGCGTCTTCTCGATCATCGCCATCTACGTCGGCGTGAACCTGGCCATCTTCTACGTGCTGCCGATCAGCGAGATCGCCGGAAAGAACCTCGCGCTGGCCAGCGCCGCGCAGGTGGTGTTCGGCGCGCTCGGCGATCCGCTCGTGCGCGCGCTGATGGTGATCTCGATGATCAGCGGCATCAACGCCTATCACCTCATGGCCTCGCGCGTGTTGTTCGCGATGAGCCGCGACGGACTCGTGAGCCGCCGCGCCTCGGTCGTCAACGAAGGCGGCACGCCGACAGTCGCGCTCGCGCTCAGCACGCTCGTGGCGATCCTGTTCGTCGTCAGCGGTACGTTCAACGAAGTCATCGCCGTGCTGGCGTTCTTCTTCGTCGCCAACTACACGCTCTCCTTCGCGTCGCTCTTCGTGCTGCGCCGGAAAATGCCCGACGCGCCGCGGCCCTACAAGGTCTGGGGCTATCCCTTCACGCCGGCCATCGCCCTCATCGGCTCCATCGCGTTCCTCGCCGGCGCCGTCGCCGGCGATACGACGCGGAGTTTGTGGGCGCTGGCGCTGCTCGCGGCGAGTTATCCGGCGTATCGGGTGTTGCGCACGGTCGCGCGGTGACTCGGCGTTGTTCTCGCGTCCGACCCATGGAGGGCGGGCTTATAGCCCGCCGATTTTGGGCGGTAGGGGCTTTGGTTGACGGCGGTGCGATCACACACACGCCACACACCCAAAACCGGCGGGCTATAAGCCCGCCCTCCGCGCGATCGCCGTGCCGGCCCATAGAATGACGTCGTGAGATCTCTCGCGATTCTGCTTCTCCTCTCTGCGTGTGCCACCGCACCGACGACGCCGGCGGTTCCTGACGTGCCGATGATCGCTATCGTCGGGCCCACGGTCATCGACGGTTCCGGCTCCGCGCCGTTTGTGACGACGGCGGTGCTCATTCGGGGCGGTCGGATCGATGCGGTCGGGCCGCGGTCGATTCCGCGCAACGCGGTGATCGTCGACGGGACGGGACTGATGCTCGCGCCGGGATTCATCGACATGCACAACCATTCCGGCGGCGGATTGGAGAAGGATCCCTCCGCGACGACGCAGGTGTCGCAAGGCATCACGACAGTCGCCCTCGGGCAGGACGGCGGTTCGGAGCTGGCGGTCGGCGCTTACCTCCACAAGCTCGAGGAGAACCCGGTCGCGGTCAACGTGTTGACCTTCGTCGGGCAGGCCACGGTGCGCGGCGTCGCGATGAAGGGTGACACCGATCGGCAGGCGACGCCCGAGGAAATCGCGGCGATGACGGCGATGGTCGATCAGGCGATGCGCGAGGGCGCGTTCGGTCTGTCGACGGGACTCGAGTACGAAGCGGCGAAGAAATCGAGCACGGAAGAGGTCATCGCACTGGCGAAGATGACGGCGCCGTACGGCGGCATCTACATCAGCCACGTGCGTGACGAAGCGCAGTTGACGTTCCAATCGTTCGAGGAAGCGATCCGCATCGGCGCCGAGGCGCATGTGCCGGTGCAGATCTCCCACATCAAGATGGGCTCGAAGACGGTCTGGGGTCGCGCGCCGGAAGCGGTGCGGCTGATCGAAAGCGCGCGCGCTCACGGACAGGACGTCACGGCCGATGCGTATCCGTACGACGCATGGCACGCGACGATTCGCGTGCTCGTGCCGAGCGGACGTTACGACGATCCGAAGGATGTCGGCGACGCGATCGACGAGAACGGCGGCGCGGAAGCGGTGACGATCGTCAATTGCGCCGCGCATCCCAATTACGAGTTCAAGACGCTGCAGCAGATCGCCGACGAGCAGAAGACGACGCCGGTCGCGGTCTACATGCAGATCGTGCGCGATGGCGGCGCGACGATCGTCTGCCGCTCGATGAAGGAAGAGGACATTCGCGTCTTCTACACGCAACCGTGGGTCATGGTCGGCAGCGACGGCGGCATCGGCCTCCGCCATCCTCGCGGCGCGGGCACGTATCCGCGCATCCTCGGGCGTTTCGTGCGCGAGCTGAATTGGCTGCCGCTCGAGGAAGCGGTGCGCAAGATGACGTCTCTTCCGGCGCAGCGTCTTCGGCTCAACGATCGCGGTCTGGTGAAGGCGGGGATGAAGGCGGATCTCGTGCTGTTCGACGCGTCACGCGTCATCGATCGCTCGACGTTTCAGGATCCGCAGAAGATCGCCGAGGGGATCGAGCACGTGTTCGTGAACGGCGTGGAAGTGTGGCGCGGTGGTGCGGTCACGGGCGCGAAGCCGGGACGCCCAATTCGTATTCAAGACGCTGGCGGTCGAATCCCACCGCGATGAGTCCCGATGCGAACGCGCGCTCGAATGCGGGTCGCATCTCCTCGTGCGTCGTCACCGGAATGCGCTCGGCGGACGGGGCGAACGCGGGACGTTCGCGCAGATGCCAGGTGACCCAGAGCCGGTCGGTGCCGGTCGATTGCAGCGGCGTGATGGTGTCGCCGTAAAAGTCCGGCAGGTAGCGATCGGCGACGACGCCGAGCTTCTCGAAGTTGAGGAACGCGTTGCGCGTTTGCAGCGGATCGAAGGTCCAGGTGATGCGGTCGATTCCGTTCGCCAGCGCGGCCTCGCGTTGCGCGAGTTTCAGCGTCCGTCCCAGGCCGCGGTCGCGAAACGCGGGGCGGACGGCGAGCATGTCGGAGTGAATCGTGCGGCGGTCGCCGTCGAAGCCGGGGAAGCCGTAGACGAATCCGATCAGCTTCCCGTCCTCGAACGCGCCGAGGAGGATTGCGCCGACGCGGAGCGAAGCGATCAGGTGGTACGACGGCACGACCTCGAGATCGGGACACTCCCACACTTCCTTCTGCAGGGCTTCGAGCGCGTGAAACTCCTCGAAGCCGCGAAGCGCGCGAATCTCGATCATTCGATGATGGCCCTTCGCCTCGTCAGCGCTTCGATGCGATCGCGTTTCACCGCGAAGCCGATGCCGGGTCCCGATGGCGGCACGATCGTGCCGCGCGATGTCACCGTCACCGGCGGATCGATGATGTCTTCGTCCCAATAGCGCGCGCTCGCGGAGACATCGCCCGGAAGCGTGAACCCCGCCAGCGTGGAAAGCGCGATGTTGTGCGCGCGTCCGATCCCCGCTTCGAGCATGCCGCCGCACCAGACGTCGATGCCATTCTCGCGGCAGAGCTGTTCGATGCGTTTCGCTTCGAGGTGACCGCCGACGCGTCCCAGCTTGATGTTGATGATCTTGCAGGCGCCGAGCTCGATGGCGTGGCGCGCGTCGTCGCTCGAGCGGATCGATTCGTCGAGGCAGATCGGGGTCGCCAGCTGCCGCTGCAGTTTCGCGTGCTCGGCGATGTCGTCGTGCGCGAGCGGCTGCTCGATCATCATCAGCGCGTAGCGATCGAGCTCGCGCAGCAGCGGAGCGTCGCTGAGGCGATAGGCGGAATTCGCGTCGACCATGAGCGCGATGTCGGGAAACTCGGCGCGCACCGCTTTCACGAGCTCGAGATCGTGCCCCGGTTTGATCTTGATCTTGATGCGCTGATAGCCCGCGGCGAGCTCGTCGCGCACGCGATCGAGGAGCGCGTCCGTCGCCGGCTGCAACCCGATCGACACACCGCTGGCGATCTCGGAACGCGTGCCGCCGAGGTGCTGCCAGAGCGGAACATCGCGCGAGCGCGCTTCGAGATCCCAGCACGCCGTCTCCAGCGCGGCCTTGGCCATGCGATTACCGCGGATATGCGCGAAGCGCGCGTCGACCGATTCCGCGGACGCGAGCGGTTCGGCGATGAGCAGCGGCGCGAGAAAGCGCGTCATCACTGCCCAGGCCGATTCGGTCCATTCCTCGCTGTAGTACGGACCCTCCTCGGCCACGCACTCGCCCCACCCCTCACCGCCGTCCGCGTTCTCGACGCGCACGATGATGATGTGGCGCTCGGTCGTTCGCCCGGCGCTGGTCTCGAAGGGATGTAGAAGAGGCAGGTGAATCTCGCGAAGCTCGACGCGCCGGATCTGCACGCGGGGATTCTAGTCGTGCCGGTCGCCGAGCAAGAGTACGCAGGCGCGCACGTGCGGAATCGACAACAGTGCATGTCATCCCGAGCGTCGAGCGAGGGACCTGGGGGACGGGCGGCACGAGCCTCGAGTTACGCGCCGCACACCCGCCCAGGTCCCTCGCTCGACGCTCGGGATGACATGCTTGTCGTTTCGCGCCAAACGAACCATCGAGACGGATCGAGCCTCGTTCTGCGCGCCGACCGAGGGCGGCCAGCACCACACAGAACCGCGCTCGATTCGCTCGCAGCGCCTCCGCGTGAACCCGATCTTTCGGTTTTCTTTCGGGGTCATGCGCAAAGCCCGCGGGGATAATCAGTTGTTTGCGTCGTTGAAGGAGAGAACGTCCCTGAGTCGAGAAAATGAGGGTGGTGAGGATTCACTCCTGCCGAGAGAGTCCTTCGCCGAGCGGGTGCAGCGGAAGGTTCTCGGGGCCAAGCGCGATCTCAACGACCCGCACGTTCTCCACCACATCTCGCTGATCGCGTTTCTCGCCTGGGTCGGCCTCGGCGCGGACGGATTGTCGTCTTCGGCGTACGGTCCCGAGGAAGCGTTTCGAGCGCTCGGCGAACACCATTACCTCGCGCTGGCGCTGGCGCTGGCGACCGCGATCACGGTCCTGATTCTCTCGGCGTCGTACTCCAGCATCATCGAGCAGTTCCCGACCGGCGGCGGCGGCTACGTCGTCGCCTCGCAATTGCTCGGGCCGCGCGTCGGCGTGGTCTCGGGCTGCGCGCTGCTCGTCGATTACATCCTGACGATCACCGTCTCGATCGCCTCGGGCGGCAACGCCATCTTCAGCTTTCTGCCGACGGCGTGGGAGCCGTGGAAGCTCACGGCGGAAGTCGTCGCGATCTTTCTGCTCATCGCGCTGAATCTGCGCGGCGTGAAGGAGTCGGTGAAGGTGCTCGCGCCGATCTTCATCGTCTTCCTGCTGACGCATGCGCTGCTCATCGGCTGGTCGGTCTTCACGCACATCGGCGCGGTGCCGGAAGTCGCGTCGCGGCTTCACGCCGAATACAACAGCGGCCTGACGACGCTCGGCGTCTTCGGGATGCTGCTGCTCTTCCTGCGCGCCTACTCCCTCGGCGGCGGCACCTACACCGGCATCGAGGCGGTGTCGAACGGCTTGCAGATCATGCGCGAGCCGCGCGTCGAGACCGGCAAGCGGACGATGCGCTACATGGCCATCTCGCTGGCCCTCACCGCATCGGGGATTCTCCTCGGCTACTTGCTGCTGCGCACGCGGCCCGTCGCCGGGAAGACGATGAACGCCGTGCTCTCGGAGCAAGCCTTCGGGACGTGGCACATCGGGGCGTTGCCTGTCGGGTACTGGCTGATTCTGATCACGCTCATTTCCGAGGGGGTGCTGCTGGTCGTCGCGGCGCAGGCGGGCTTCATCGACGGGCCGCGGGTCATGGCCAACATGGCCGTCGACTCATGGTTCCCGCACCGCTTCGCCGCGCTTTCGGAACAGCTCACGATGCAGAACGGCGTGTTCCTGATGGGCGGCGCCGCGCTGGCGATGCTGTTCTACACGAAGGGCAACATCCACGTGCTGGTCGTCATGTACTCGATCAACGTCTTCCTGACCTTCACGCTCTCGCAGCTCGGCATGTCGAAGTTCTGGTGGCCGCGCAAGGGTGCGCCGACGCGGCGCTATCACGTCTTCATCCACGGCATCGCGCTGCTGATGTGCGCGGGGATTCTCTGCATCACCGTGTTCGAAAAGTTCAGTCACGGCGGCTGGGTGACCGTCGGCATCACCTCGATCTTCGTCGCGCTGTGCATGCTCATTCACAAGCACTACGACTCCGTGCGCAGCGGTTTGCGCCAGCTCGACGAGATCCTCGGCGCGATTCCGACGTCCGGCGAGCCGAACAAGGACGAGCTCGATCCGAACAAGCCGACGGCGGTGATTCTCGTCAGCGGCTTCAACGGCCTCGGCGTGCACACGATTCTGTCGACGTTGCGCTTCTTCCCCGGTCTGTACAAGCAATTCATCTTCGTCTCGATCGCGGTCGTCGACTCCGGACACTTCAAGGGACGCGAGGCGATCGAAGCGCTGGAACGGCAGACCGAGGACGACGTGGCGAAGTACGTCGACCTCACGCGCCGTCTCGGCTTCGCCGCGGACGGCGTGACCGACATCGGCATCGAGGTGGTCGAGGAAGCGACGAACGTCTGCGAAGTGCTGGCGCGCAAGTACGCGAAGGCGACGATCATTTCCGGCAAGCTCGTTTTCCGGAAGGAGAACTTCTTCTTCCGTCTGTTGCACAATGAGACGCCGACGTTGATTCAGCGCCGCCTGCAATGGCTCGGCGTGCCGATGGTGGTGCTGCCGATCCGGGCGACGGTCTGACCTCTTTAGGGTTTCTTTCATGATTGCGCGCCGTGATCTGGCGATAATCGCCCGGGACGACATGAGCCCGAAGACCTTCGCGCTCAACGCAACGCTGGCCATTCTTCTGGTTGCCGCCATCACGTTCGGCGGCGCGCGGGTAGGCCTCAATTCGACGACGATGGGGTTTCTCTACCTCGTCGTCATTCTTCTCGTCGCACTTCGCGCGGGATTGCTCATCAGCTCCGTAACGTCGCTGCTGGCGGCCGCCTGTTTCAACTATTTCTACCTGCCCCCGGTTCATACCTTCACGGTTTCCGATCCCAACAACTGGGTGGCGCTGGTGACGTTTCTCGCGGTCACGGTGCTCGTCACGCGGCTCGTGGTGCGCGCTCGCGTGGAGGCCGCGGAGGCGGATGCGCGCGCGAACGAGATCAAGGCCTTGTACAACCTGAGCATCGATCTTTTCACGGCCACGAATCGCGTCGGAGCGCTCGGCGAGGCGGCGGCGCGGGCGATTCTTTCGATCGGCGCGCGCGGCGGCGGCCTGGTGATGTTCGACGGATCGCCGCATCGCCAGAACGTGGCGACGTGGATCGGCGAGAAGGAAGACTTCATCGAGGATCTCATCACCGGCGTCGGGCGGCATGGCGAGACGCTCGAATTTCCTGCCGGGCATGGCCGCGACGTCTATCTGCCGCTCGTCGTCGGTGCCCGCCCAACCGGCGTGCTCGTGGCGCGCGCGGTGACGACGTCGCGCAATGTGCTGGAGTCGGTGGCCGCACTTGTCGCGCTGGCCGTCGAGCGCGAGAAGTTTCTCGCCGAGAACGCGCACCTCCAGGCGCTGCGCGAAAGCGAGACGCTGAAGACTTCGCTCCTGCGCGCGGTGTCGCACGACCTGAAAACGCCGCTCACGGCAATCTCGCTGCACATCGGCGCGTTGCGAAGGCTGATGGGTGCTGGCGAAGCGATGCAGGTGGTCGACGAGCTGGAACAGGAGAACAGCCGCCTGCGCCGCCGCATCGACAACCTGCTCTCGATGGCCCGCCTCGAATCGGGCAAGGTCGTGCCGCGCGCGGAGCCGATTCCTCCCGGCGATCTCTTTCGCGCCAGCCTCGAGAATCTGGCGCTGCTGGCGAAGACGCGCAGGATCGAAACGCGCGTCGAGCCCGATTGTCCCGACGCGCTCGTCGATGCGTCGCTGGCGGTGGAAATCCTCGTCAACCTGGTGGAGAACGCGCATCGTGCGTCGCCGCCGGGCCAGCCGATCGAGATCGTCGCGCGCCGCCATCCGGTCGATGAGCGTTGGATCCGCATCGAGATTCTCGATCGGGGGTCGGGGATCGGCGGCGCCGCGATTCCGCATCGCGAGTTCACGAGCGACGCCGATGGCGATCTTCCGAGCCGCGGCCTCGGACTCGAGATCGCGCGCAGTCTCGCCACCGCGAGCGGCGGGAGCGTGAGCCTCACGGATCGTCCTGGCGGCGGCGCGATCGCGCGCGTCGATCTGCCGGCGGCGCCCGCGGCAGGAATCGCGGAGGAGCAGGCGTGAAGACTCCGGTCATTCTCGTGATCGATGACGACGAATCGATCCGCAAGTCCCTGGAGAACGAACTGCGCGCGGCGGGCTACGCGACGGCCACGGCGTTCGACGGCATTGACGGCGTTCGCCAGTTTCGCGCGGCGCAACCCGATCTCGTGCTGACCGATCTTTCGATGCCCGGCGCGGACGGTTTTCACGTCATCCGCGAAGTGCGCAAGAGCGGCGCGGTGCCGATCCTCGTGCTCTCCGTCCGCGGCGGCGAGTCCGACAAGATCCGCGCGCTCGACCTCGGCGCGGACGATTTCGTGGTGAAGCCCTTCTCGCTCGCCGAGCTGCTCGCACGCGTGCGCGCCCAACTCCGCCGCACCGCGACCGCGCGCCCCGACGTCCTCGAGTTCCCCGATCTCGTCATCGACTTCGAGCGCCGCAAGATCACGCAAGGCACGCGCGACATCCGCCTCACGCCGACCGAATACGCGTTGCTCGAACTGCTCTCCCTCAACGCCGGCAAGCCGGTCACGACCGACGAGATCATTCAAACCGTCTGGAGCTCCGCACCGGGAACGACGAACGACACGGTGCGCGTGCACATGGGATCGCTGCGCAGGAAGATCGAGCCTGACCCTTCGAATCCCCGCTACATCATCACCGAGCCGTGGGTGGGGTTTCGTTTCATCGCCGAGCCGTTGCGGCAAGGGTGATGGCGATGGAGGGCGGGCTTAGCCCGCCGGTTTTGGTCCCCGCCGGTTTTGGTCCCTCGGTTCCCCGTTTTTGCGTGACTCCCACACCCACCCATGGCGGGCTATAAGCCCGCCCTCCGATGCGACCCGCGGCGCTCAGCGTGTCGCCACTTGCCGTCTCGCGAACAACCCCGCCGCGCTGATCCAGGTGAGCAACACGAGCGTGCGCAGGATCGGCGTTGACGGCGATCCGAGGAGCTCGAACCAGCCATGGCCGGCTCGGGCGGTCATCAGCATTTCGGCGGCGATGTCCAGGAGCACCCAGCTCGCGCCGACGAACAGCGCGTGGCTGGCGGAGCGCATGGGGCTCAGTCGCACGTAGCCGAAGCCCGCGGCGACGATCGCGAAGATCTTGATCGCGGCGGCGGCGAGCGGCGAGAGCGGTTGGATCCTCTGATCGGCGACAGCCACGATCAGCGCGGCGATGACCCAGAACAGCAGGATGAAAGCGACGGCGGAAGCCTTCGGTAGCCTCATACACTGATTCAACAACTCCGGCGCTTCGCGCGCCGGAAGAGCGCCGAAAGAACGGGGAAAGATTTTCGAAAGATCGTGCCCTGACAGGCTGTGTGGCGAGCAGCGCCGCAGATGTGGCGAGCAGCGGTTGGGATTTCCGAATCGTTTCGTCCCTCTTTCGCTTTTCCTCCGGCTCTCTTCGCGGCCCCTTCCGGACAGGTCGCGGTTCGCGATGTTTTCATCCTCGAGGTGATGAACGCGACGCAACGAACCCTCTTCATGCCGATCCTGGCAATGCTCCTTTGCGCGGTTTCCGCGCGCGCACAATCGACGACACCGGCCGCGGCCACGTTCCACTTCGGTGGATTCGTCGATGGCGACTTCGCATGGAACGCGAACCGTCCCGACAGTCACGACAACTTCGTGCCGGGAACGGGGACGAGCGCGAAGCGCTCGAACGAATTCGCGCTCAATCTTGCGGAGCTCGAGCTCTCGCGCGATGCCGCGCCGGTCGGATTCAAACTCTCGATCGTGGCCGGCAACGGCGCCGACGTAGTTCACGCCGGCGAGCCGCAGGGAAGAGATACGGTTCGCCATCTCTATCAGGCGTCGCTGATTTACAAAGCCACCGACCGGCTGACGCTCGAGGGCGGCGTCTATCCCTCGCACATTGGATTCGAAGGTTTCTTCTCGAAAGACAACTGGAACTACACGCGCTCGTGGCTCGGTGAGTTTTCTCCGTATTACCAGACTGGCGTGAAGGCGAGCTACGCGTTCAACTCGCATTGGTCCGGGCAGGTTCATGTTCTCAACGGCTGGCAGATCATCGGCGAGAACAACGACGGCAAGTCCTTCGGGACCCAGATCGCCTACAGCAGCGACAAACTGTCCGCTTCCTTCAACACGTTCGTTGGGCCGGAGCTGGCCAATGACGACTCCAGTCTTCGAGAGCTCGGTGACCTCGTCGTGACCTACAAAGCCACGCCGAAGCTCAGCCTCGGCGGCTCGATCGATCGCGGCCGTCAGGACTATCCGGGCGATGTCGCCGCGGATTGGACCGGCGTCGCCGGCTATGCGCGCTATGCGATGAACGATCGCGCCGCGCTGGTCGTCCGCGTCGAGCAATTCGACGATCCCGACAGTGGGATCAGCAATGGGATCAGCGGCACCGCGCAAAAGCTTCGCGAGGCAACGGTGACGTATGAGGTCCGCCCGGCCGATAGCCTGATTCTGAAGCTCGAAGCGCGCCACGACCGCTCGACCGCGGCCGTGTTCAAGAAGGACGCCGATGCATTCAACAAACGGCAGACGCTCGTGATCTTCGGTGCGGTCGTTACGTTCTAGGAGGAACCATGTGGGATCTCATCTTCGTCGTCCTGACGCTCGCGCTTCTGTTGGCGTCTGTGTTGTACACGCGCGCGTGCGAGAAGCTGTGAGGAGGATGCGATGAATTTCGAAACTGTCGTCGGCCTCGCACTCGCGGTCTTCGCTCTGATTTACCTGCTCTACGCGCTGCTGCGCGCCGAGAAGTTGTGAGGCGGCCATGACCCTGCTCGCATTCCTGAAAATCGCAATCTACTTTCTGCTGATCCTGGCGGTCACGAAACCGCTCGGCTTGTACATGCGCCGCGTCTTCTCGGCAGAAATGACGTTTCTCGATCCGGTGATGGGGCCCGTGGAGCGCCTGATCTACCGCCTCGGCGGCGTCGACGCCACGAAGGAGCACGACTGGAAGCAGTACACGATCGCCATGCTCGTGTTCAACGTCGTCGGGCTGCTGCTGACCTATCTGATCCAGCGCGTCCAGCAACTCCTCCCTTTGAATCCCGACAAGCTGGGTGCGGTCGCGCCCGATCTCGCCTGGAACACCGCCGTATCGTTCACGACCAACACGAACTGGCAGGCCTACGTCGGCGAGTCGACGATGTCGCACTTCACGCAGATGGTGGGACTGACGTTCCACAACTTCGTGTCCGCGGCCACCGGCATTGCGCTGGCGATCGCGCTGATCCGCGGCATTGCCCGTGCCTCGGCGAAGACGATCGGTAACTTCTGGGTCGATCTGGTCCGGACGACGCTCTGGATTCTTCTGCCGCTCTGTCTCGTCGCCGCGGTTCTGCTGATGTCGCAGGGCGTCGTGCAGAATTTCCATCCCGCGGCGAAGGTGACGACGATCGAAGGCGCGACGCAGACGATCGCGCAGGGCCCGGTCGCCTCGCAGGAAGCGATCAAGGAGCTCGGCACGAACGGCGGCGGATTCTTCAACGCCAACTCCGCGCATCCGTACGAGAACCCTACGCCCTTCAGCAACCTCCTGCAGATGCTCCTCATCTTCGCCATCGGCGCCGGGCTCTGTTACACGCTCGGCTCGATGACCGGCAAGCTTCGCCACGGCTGGGCCGTGTTCGCGGCGATGTCGATCCTCTTCCTCGCCGGCGCCTTCATCACGACGTGGGGAGAGCAGGCGGGCAATCCGATTCATCAGAAGCTCGGCGTCGCCAGCGCCGATGGAAACATGGAAGGGAAGGAAGTCCGCTTCGGCATCGGCGACTCCGCGCTCTTCGCCGTCGTCACGACCGACGCCTCGTGCGGCGCGGTCAACGCGATGCACGACTCCTTCACGCCGATCGGCGGCTCCATCCCGCTGCTCAACATCATGCTCGGCGAAGTGATCTTCGGCGGCGTCGGCGCGGGGATGTACGGCATGATTCTCTTCATCGTCCTGGCCGTCTTCATCGCCGGCCTGATGGTCGGACGAACGCCCGAATACCTCGGCAAGAAGATCGAAGCGCACGAGGTGAAGCTGGCGATGCTGGCCGTGCTCGTCCTCTGCTTCTTCATCCTCGTCGGCACCGCCGCCGCGGCGATCTCGAAGGCAGGCACGTCGAGTCTCAACAACAACGGCCCGCACGGCCTCTCCGAGATGACGTACGCCTTCACCAGCGCGACCGGCAACAACGGCAGCGCCTTCGCCGGACTCAATGCCAACACGAAGTTCTACAACATCGCCCTCGGCGTGGCGATGTTCTTCGGCCGCTTCCTGATGATCATCCCGCTCATGGCCATCGCCGGCTCGCTGGCGGCGAAGAAGAAGGTCCGTCGAGGGCGGCGGGAACGTTCCCGGTCGACGGGCCGATGTTCACGTTTCTGCTCATCGGCGTGATCCTCATCGTCGGCGCACTCACGTACTTCCCGGTGCTCTCGCTCGGGCCGCTACGTCGAGCACTTCCTCATGCAGCGCCGGGAAGGTGTTCTGAGATCCAACATGCCTACCCAGAAAAAAACGAATCTCTTCGATCCGAAGATCGTCCGGCGCGCGCTTGCTCGACTCGTTCGTCAAGCTCCACCCGCGCACGATGTGGAGAATCCGGTCATGTTCCTCGTCGAAGCCGGCGCGCTGCTCACGACGCTCCTGCTCATTCCCGGGCTGGCGCACAACGTGAACTACCTCTTCCAGATGCAGATCACGCTCTGGCTCTGGGCCACGGTGCTCTTCGCCAACTTCGCCGAGGCGATGGCGGAAGGGCGCGGGAAAGCGCAGGCCGACGCGCTGCGCAAGGCGAAGACCGACGCTGTCGCGCGACGTCTGGTCGGAGCCGGGCGCCGCGAGGAACAGGTGCCGGCGTCGACGCTCCGCAAAGGCGATCTCGTCGTCGTCGAGGCGAACCAGATCATTCCCGGCGACGGCACGGTGATCGAAGGCATCGCCTCGGTGAACGAGTCGGCGATCACCGGCGAGTCCGCGCCGGTCATTCGCGAGGCCGGCGGCGATCGCTCCGCCGTCACCGGCGGCACGACCGTGCTCTCCGATCGCATCGTCGTCGAGATCACCAGCGAGCCGGGGCAGACGTTCATCGATCGCATGATCCGTCTCGTCGAAGGAGCGGAGCGGCAGAAGACGCCGAACGAGAGTCGCGCTCGACATCCTGCTCGCCGGGCTCACGATCGTCTTTCTTCTCGCGACGGTGACGCTGAAACCGTTCGCGCTCTACTCGGGCAGCGACGTCTCGGTCACCGTTCTGATCGCGCTGCTGGTCTGCCTGATTCCGACGACGATCGGCGCGCTGCTCTCCGCGATCGGCATCGCCGGCATGGACCGCGTGCTGCAGCACAACATCCTGGCGATGTCCGGCCGCGCGGTCGAGGCCTCGGGCGATGTGAACGTGCTGCTCCTCGACAAGACCGGCACGATCACGCTCGGCAATCGCCAGGCGACGGAGTTCGTTCCCGCGCCGGGCGTCGACGCGCGAAGACGCTTGCCGCAGTCGCGCAACTCTCGTCGCTCGCCGATGAGACGCCCGAGGGACGCTCGATCGTCGTACTGGCCAAAGAGCAGTTCGGGCTGCGCGGCCGCGAGTTGCGCGAGCTCGGACGCACACGTTCGTTCCGTTCACCGCCAGAGACGCGGATGTCGGGTCTCGACTTCTCGAACGGACGCACGCGTGCGCAAAGGCGCCGCCGATGCTGTCGGCGAACTACGTCGGCGCGGCCGGCGGCGAGTTTCCCGGAAGCGGTGCGCAAAGACGTCGCGCGCATCGGCGGCGAGGGCGGCACGCCGCTCGTCGTCGTCGACGAAGAACGCGTCCTCGGCGACGATCTATCTCAAAGACATCGTCAAGGGCGGCATGAAGGAGCGCTTCGACCGGCTGCGCATGATGGGCATCCGCACGGTGATGATCACCGGCGACAACCCGCTGACCGCGGCGACCATCGCGCGCGAAGCGGGCGTCGATGACTTTCTCGCGGAGGCGACGCCGGAGGACAAGCTGGCGCTCATTCGGAAAGAACAGGCGAAGGGGAACCTCGTGGCCATGACCGGCGACGGTACCAACGACGCGCCGGCGCTGGCGCAGGCCGACGTCGGCGTGGCCATGAACACCGGCACGCAGGCGGCGAAGGAAGCGGGCAACATGGTCGATCTCGATTCCAACCCGACCAAGCTCATCGAAGTCGTGGAGATCGGCAAGCAGCTTCTGATGACGCGCGGCGCGCTGACGACGTTCTCGATCGCCAACGACGTCGCCAAATACTTCGCCATCATCCCCGCGCTTTTTCTCGCGACGCTATCCGCAACTGCAGGCGCTGAACATCATGCGTCTGGCCACGCCGCAAAGCGCGATCCTCTCCGCGGTGATCTTCAACGCGCTGGTCATCGTCGCGCTCGTGCCGCTGGCGTTGCGCGGCGTCGAAGTACCGCCCCCTCGGCGCGGCGCGCATTCTGCGCCGCAATCTGCTGATCTACGGCCTGGGCGGCGTGATCATCCCCTTCATCGGCATCAAGCTCATCGACCTGTTCCTGAACTTCGTGGGGCTCGCATGAAACAACACATCGTCATCTCGATTCGCATCACTCTCGTCCTGCTCGTACTGACCTGCGGCCTGTATCCGGCGGTCGTGTGGGCGATCGGCCAGCTCGCGTTTCGCGACAAGGCCAACGGCTCGCTGATCGTGCGCGACGGCAAGGTCGTTGGCTCGACGCTGATCGGCGCAGACGTTCACGTCCGACCGCTTCTTTCATCCGCGACCTTCCGCGGCCGGCAACGGCTACGACGCGATAGCCTCCGGCGGCAGCAACCTCGGGCCGACTTCGCAGCAAGCTGCGCGATCGGATCTCGCAATCGATCGCGAGCTGGAACGACGTGCGTCCGCCGAGCGGAATCCCCGCCGACGCCGTGACCACGTCCGGCTCCGGTCTCGATCCGCACATCTCACCCGCGAACGCCTATACGCAAGCGCCGCGCGTGGCTCGCGCGAACCGCATGTCGGTCGAAGCCGTGAACCACCTGATCGCCATGCACACGGAGCATCGCTTTCTCGGCGTTTACGGCGAGCCGCGCGTGAACGTGCTCACGATCAATCTCGCACTCGCGAATCGATGATCGACCGTGCTCAATGGAGCGCAGGCATCCTTGCCTGCCGGTCCACCGCCTTCCAGGCGGTACGTGCCGACCGGTACATGGTCCGGCCGGCAAGATGCCGGCGGACCGGCAGGCTGGAAGCCTGCGCTCCACTACGATCCCGCTAAGATCACACACCATGCCCCGCCCACCCGAGCCGCCGCGCGCTGATCCCGAGTCGTTGTTGCGGCTCATCGCGCGCGACGACTCGCGTCGCGGGAAGCTCAAGGTCTACCTCGGCATGGCCGCCGGCGTCGGCAAGACGTTTCGCATGCTGCAGGACGCCCACACACTGCGCGGGCGCGGCGTTGACATCGTCATCGGGTTGATCGAGACGCATGGCCGAGCTGATACGGCGGCGGTGATCGGCGATCTCGAGCAGGTCGCGCGGCGCAAGGTCGAATACAAGGGCGTGGCGATCGAGGAGATGGACTTCGACGCCATCGTTGCGCGGCGTCCCGATATCGTCGTCGTCGACGAACTGCCGCACACGAACGCTCCCGGCTCACGCTACGAGAAGCGCTGGCAGGACGTCGAAGCGCTCCTCGGCGCCGGGATTTCCGTGATGACCGCGGTGAACGTGCAACACCTCGAAGGCGTGCAGGACGTCGTCCGCTCCGCGACCGGCATCGAGATCCGCGAGCTCGTGCCCGATCGCCTCGTGCGCGATGCCGACAGCACGGTCGTCGTCGATCTGCCGGTCTCGGAGCTGCAGGAGCGCTTGCGTCAGGGAAAGATCTATCCGCTCGAGCAGGCCGAGCGCGCGCTACAAAATTTCTTTCGCGCCGATCTCCTGGCGCGCCTGCGCGAGCTCGCGCTTCTGCAGACCGCCGACATCGCCGTCGGTCCCGCGGCCAGCGAGGTCTCGTCGAAGATCGCCGTCGCGCTGCCCTTCGATCCCGTCGTCGCACGCGCGCTCATCCTGCGCGGGTCGCGTCTCGCCGGCCGCATGAACATGAAGTGGCTCGCGCTCTACGTCCGCAGGAAACGCGATCGCTCCGAGAACATGAGCGCGAACGAACACCGCCAGCTCGCCGACAACGTGCAACTCGCGATGTCCCTCGGCGCGAGCGTGCTCTTCGAGGAATCCGAAGACGTCGCCGGCACGATCCTCGACTTCGTCCGCAACCATCACGTCTCGTTGCTCGTCGTCGGACGCCCGTCGCGCCGCGGCCTCGCGGCGCGCTTCACGCCCGGCATCGTCGACCTGCTGAAAGAACGCGCCGCGGGATTCGATCTGCTGATCGCCGACATCGATGGCGGGTGACGTGCGGCGCGCGGTGGCGGCGAGCTACCGCTTTCCATCACGCGGCAGATGCGATGATCATTCGTCGCTTCGAGGCATGCCAGAAGAATCGCCGTGCGCGCCGCTGTCTTCAGCGACATTCACCGTATCGTCGGTCGCAACGGGCGCAACGTTTGCCGCCGCGCACGAGCCTTCGCAATCTACGTCCAGTCGAGTTCCTCAGGAGGGCGGGCTTATAGCCCGCCGCTGGAGTTTGGCACTGCGAAGCGGGGGAAATGGATCAGATATGTAGTTTTTGAAGGATTTTCGCCCGGATCCGTTAGACTAGTGACATGACTAGTCGTCGAGGAGGCAGGTCATGGGGTTTTCCACGAAGGTACAGACCATCAAGCGCAAGGGCAGCGAGCAGTGGTACATCAACTTCCCCTCCGCTCTGGCTCAGGCCTGTGAGTTTGGCTACGGCGAAAATGTCGAGTGGATTCTCGAGGACAAGTTCACCTTGACTCTCAAACGTGCCGAGGCTGAGCAGGGTGCGGCCGTGGCTGTGCCCCAGAAAAAAAAACGCTCTTGATCACGCCCTGCTCGCCTTGGTCGAACACCTCCGTCCAGCGTTCGAGGATGTTCGCGTTTTCGAGCGGTTTCGCAGGCTGGTGTTCGGCATGTTGACGGCCGACGATCGACGGACCATCACGGCGCTTCTGGAAGCAACAGGCAAGTCGCACTGCGATTGGTCGGCCGACTATCGCGTCTTCTCACGCGGTGTCTGGGAGCCAACCGAGATCTTCGCACGACTGGTCCCTTCGATCCTCGCGCTCCACTCCCCGGCCGGCAATCGGATCCTCGCCTCTCTCGACGACACGAATGTTCGCAAGACCGGAACGCGGATACCGGGAGTGGCCTACCGGCGCGACTCCATGTCGCCGCCGTTCCGTGCGAATCTGATTCGGGCCCAGCGTTTCGTGCAGACCAGCATGGTCATTCCATTCGCATCGGGAGCCAGCGCCTCGCGCGCCATCCCGGTCGGCTTCGATCATGCGCCCTCGGCAGGCAAGCTGCGCAAAGACGCCTCCGAGCAAGACAAACAACTGCACCGTGACGAAGAAAAAAAGCGCGCTCTGTCCGCATACGGCAGCACCGCCATCAAGCGGCTCAGAGCAACGCTCGACGCTTCCGGGGCAAGCGGGACGCGGCTACTCATGGCCGTGGATGGGGGCTACACCAATCAAAAAGTGCTCAAGGATCTTCCGGAGCGAACCGATCTGATCGGGCGGATTCGAAAAGACGCCGTGTTGCATCGTCTGCCGGCACCGAGCGAGAAACGAGGCCGCCCTCAAAAGTACGGGACCGAGCTCACGCCCGAGCAGTTGCGCCAGGATGACGCGGTGGCCTGGAAATCAGTGCGCGTGTTCGGCGCTGGACGCATTCATGACTGCGAGGTGAAAGAGGTGGCTCCGTTGCTGTGGCGAAAAACCGGAACGGAGCTTCAACTCCGGCTCATCGTCATCCGGCCGCTCGCCTACCGCCGCTCGAAGAGCTCACGCCTTCTGTATCGGCAACCGGCCTTTCTGATCACCACCGACCTCGACTCGCCACTCGAAGAACTGGTTCAGGCCTACTTCCGGCGTTGGGACATCGAAGTCAACCACCGCGACGAAAAGCAACTCATCGGAGTCGGCCATGCCCAGGTCCGCGCCCCACGCTCGGCCGAGCGCGTTCCGGCCTTCGCCGTCGCCTGTTACTCCATGCTCCTGATCAGCGCTGCCCGCGCTTTTGGACTCGCCGCAACCGATCCGATCGTCGACCGTCCCAAATGGCTTACCGCATCCTCAAGTAAACCGGTACGCCTCTCCACTTGCCAGATGCTCCAACGCCTCAAACAGGAACACCGAGGCGCACCCATCGATCTGCCGGATTTCGACCACTTCGCTCTCAATGTCGCTCGCACGATGAAGTTGCCGAAATCCGCAATCTCCCTCGATCAGGCCCTGCAATACGCTCTCAACTAAGTCGCTTCGGCACATCAGCCGTTCACAGACTCCGACCGAGATGGCCAAACTCCAGGGGCGGGCTTATAGCCCGCCATGGGTGGGTGGGCGAGGTGTGAGGCGTGAGCCGTGATGAGCCATGAGCGCCCCCACCCAGAATCGGCGGGCTATTAAGCCCGCCCTCCAGCGGCGTTTCTATTGGATCTACATGCGTTTGCGTGTTCCCCAGGAGGGCGGGCTTATAGCCCGCCATGGGCGGGGTGGGCGAGGCGTGAGGCGTGAGGCGTGAGGCGTGAGGCGTGATGAGCCACGAGCGCCTGCCACCCAAAAATCGGCGGGCTATAAGCCCGCCCTCCAATGGGTGTGGAGTTTTTGGGATGGGCGGGAGTGCCGAGGTACGTTTTCGGGATGCGGTACATCTATGGCGAGGTTGCGGTTCGCAAGAGGCGGCGGTTGCCGCATTGGCATGTGCGGAATGGGTTGTATCTGATCACGTTCCGATTGGCGGACTCATTGCCGGCGGAGGTGCGTGAGCGATTGGAGGAGTTGCGCCGACGCGATCCACGCGCATTTCGAATGACGATCGAGGATCAGCTCGATCGCGGAGACGGTGAGGCGGTTCTATTGCGTCCGGATGCGGCGAAGATCGTCAAGGGTGCGCTCGAGTATTTTCATCGCGATCGCTATCTGTTGATCTGCTCGACCGTCATGCCGAATCACGTGCATGTCGTTCTGCAGCTCCTCGGCGACCACCAGCTCGATCAGGTCCTCGGTTCTCTCAAGCGGTACACCGCTCGCTCGATCAATGAGCTTTTGCATCGGCGCGGCAGGCTTTGGCAGGAGGAGTACTTCGATACTCTCATTCGATCGGAAGAGCATCTCGAGAGAGCCGTACGGTATGTCCTGGCAAATCCTGCGAAGGCCGGTTACGAGAACCACGCCTGGACCGAGCTCGACCCGGTCGCGTACGGCGAGTTGCTGGGTTTGGTCCCTGATCCCTCCTGAACCCGCGCCCGTTACGACGCCCCAGGCGGATGTGCGCGGCCGCGAAGCGGTGGGGCGGGGGTGGGCGGTAGCGGATGTCCCTGCACGCGGCCGAAGCGGCGGCCGTTGGTCCAGTCTTCGGCGGCGGCGACGATCTCTTCGTTCGTCCGTGCGACGAAGTTCCACCACATCAGGATCTCTTCGCCGAACGGCGCGCCGCCGAGGAGGAGGATGCGAACGCCGGGCTTGCTCGAGATCTGCACTTCGTGTCGCGAGGTGCCGAGGTAGTAGAGAACGTCGGGGACGACCGGCTCGTGCTCGAGCAGCGCGTCGCCCTCGAGCACGAACATCGCGTATTCGAAATCGGGACGCAGCGGGACGATCGCCGTTCCGCCGCGAACGACGTGCAGCTCCGCGCCGGTGATCGGAGAGAACGTCGCCGCGGGGGAGAGGACGCCCGCGGCTTCGCCGAGGAAAACCGTCAGCGAGCCGTCGCCGACGGTCACCACCGGCGACTCCGCGTGGTGCTCGAACGACGGCGCGATGTGGCGCGACGCGTCGGGGAGCGCGATCCACAACTGCACGCCGCTCAGGCGGCCGGAGTTGCGCATCGGCGTGTCCTCGGCGTGCGTGATGCCTTCCCCGGCGGTCATCAGATTGAGCCCGCCCGCGCGCAGCAGCGCCTCGCTGCCGAGGCTGTCGCGATGGAGCACTTCGCCGTCGAGGAGCCAGGAGACCGTCTGCAGGCCGATGTGCGGATGCGGCGCGAGCTCCATCGGCAGATCATCGCGAAACGTCACCGGGCCGTAGCGATCAAGGAAACACCAGGGACCGACGAGACGCCGCTCACGCAACGGAAGCGCCCGGCGAATCTCCAACGCGCCGACCGTCGTGTGCCGCGCCGGCGTCGCTTCGATGTGCGGCGTCGAGGCCGGGTCGGACGTGCAGCGATCGGGTTGAAGCGCCTCGCTCATGCCTGCGTTCTCTTGCGCGCGGGTGCGTGCGCGCGATCCTTGATCGGACTCGTCTCGCCCCACTTGTGCGCCCATTCGGAGATTGCGTCGACGGCCGCGGCGAGCGCGCGACCCTTGGGCGTCAGCGAGTATTCGACGCGCACGGGTGTTTGCGGAACGACGGTACGCTCGACGATCCCCTGCAACTCCAGCTCCTGCAGCCGCTCGCTGAGCATGCGATCGGTGATGTCGGGAATCGCGTCGCGCAGCGTGGCGAAGCGGCAGCGCGAGCGGAGCAGCAGGAAGATGATCGCCCCGGTCCAGCGCCGCCCGATGAGCTCGATCGCCGCGTGGAACTGCGTGCAGAGCTCGGGCGAGCCGTGCTCCGGCAGGACCGGACCTTTGCGGGGAGCGAGCTTTTTCATCGCTCATGAGAATACCTCTTCCGGCTATGGAATTTCCCTGTCGCTACCTCTATTCTAGTGACTACCTAAAAAGAAGTTACTACTGATAGGGAAGCATCAGGAAGCCACGAAAGGATGGAAACAGATGGATCAGGCAATGGATCAGGGATTGCTCGTCGCTCGGTTGGTCATCGGTCTCCTCATGGCGGGTCATGGGGCGCAGAAGGCGTTCGGCTGGTTCGGAGGCTACGGCCTCGCGGGGGTGGGGACGTTCCTCGAGGGCCTCGGCTTCCGCCCGGGAAAGCTCTTCGCCGCCGCGGCCGCGGCCAGTGAGATCGTCAGCGGCCTGCTCATCGCCCTCGGCCTTTTCGGTCCTGTCGGTCCGGCACTGATGCTGTCCGTGATGATCGTCGCCGCTGTCACCGTGCATTGGAAGCAGGGACTCTTCGTGACGACGAACGGCATCGAAGTGCCGCTCCTCTACGCGACTGCCGCGGTCGCCCTCGCCCTCACCGGCCCGGGTCGCCTCTCGCTCGACTTCGCGCTCGGCCTGCCCGCGTTCTCGCCGCTCGCGACCTACGCGGCGCTCGTGGCCGGAGCCGTCGCCGGCTTTGCCAACCTCGCGCTGCGCCGCACGCCGGTCGCGACGGCGTAACTCACCTAAGGTGTGTTGCCCTTCTCCCCGCGACGAGCGGGGAGAAGGTGCCGCGAGCGGAGCGAGAGGCGGATGAGGGGGCGCGCCGGAAACGATGCGCGTGCAGGTTGCCAACGCCTCCGTTCCATGTTCCGTGTTCATCGTTCCGCGTTCCGTAACTACCCTCCCGTCCCCCGGACCCCATACGATGGCGCGATGAAGAAATTGTTCGCGCTCTGCTTCCTCATCGCCGCGGCCGCGTTGGCGAAAGACGCATCCGACACCTTCTCCGGCCTCGAGTTGCGCGGGATCGGTCCCGCGATGGTCGGAGGCAGGATCGTCGACATCGCCGTCGATCCGCGCGATCACAGCACGTGGTTCGTCGCCGCGGCCGCGGGCGGCGTGTGGAAGACGACCAACGCCGGCACGACCTTCACGCCGGTGTTCGACGACCAGGCGTCGTTCTCGATCGGCTGCGTCACCATCGATCCGAATGACTCCCTGACGATCTGGGTCGGCAGCGGCGAGAACAACAGCCAGCGCGCGGTCAACTGGGGCGACGGCGTCTACAAGTCGGTCGACGGCGGCAAGTCCTTTACGAACGTCGGACTCCCTGCCTCGGAGCACATCGGCAAGATCGTCGTCGATCCGCGCGACTCGAAAGTCGTCTACGTCGCGGCGCAAGGTCCGCTCTGGAGTCCCGGCGGCGATCGCGGTCTCTACAAGACCACCGACGGCGGCAAGACCTGGAAGCGCGTGCTGAACATCAGCGAGAACACCGGCGTCACCGACGTCGTCCTCGATCCCAGCGATCCCGACACGCTCTATGCCGCGGCGTATCAGCGCCGCCGTCACGTTTACGCGATGATCAACGGCGGACCGGAATCGGCGATCCACAAGTCGACCGACGGCGGCGCGACGTGGACGAAGCTGAGCAAAGGACTGCCGAAAGAATGGATGGGCCGCATCGGCCTGGCCATTCCGCGGCAGGAGCCGAAGACCGTCTACGCCATCATCGAGGCCACGCGCAGGGACGGCGGCTTTTTCCGTTCGAAAGATGGCGGCGCGACCTTCGAGAAGATGAGCCCTTACGCCGGCGGCGGGGCGCAGTATTACGCCGAGATCTTCGTCGATCCAAACGATGCCGAGCGCCTCTATGCGATGGACGTCTATGCGCGGACGTCCGACGACGGCGGCAAGACCTGGCGCCGGATCGGCGAGAAATTCAAGCACGTCGACAATCACGCTGTCTGGATCGATCCCAGCAACAGCAATCACATCCTCTTCGGCTGCGACGGTGGCCTTTACGAGACGTTCGATCGCACGGCGACGTGGAATTTCAAATCGAATCTGCCGCTGGCGCAGTTCTATCGCATCAGTGCCGACGACGCGCTGCCGTTCTACAACGTCTATGGCGGCACGCAGGACAATTTCGCCCTCGGCGGGCCGTCGCGCACGACCACCGCGCACGGCATTGTGAATTCCGACTGGTATACGACGCATCGTCGGCGACGGCTTCCGCACGATGCCCGATCCGACCGACCCCAACGTCATCTACGGCGAGTCGCAGATACGGAGTGCTGGGTCGTTACGACAAGCGCACGGGCGAAGTGCTCGACATCCAGCCGCAGGCCGGCGCGGGGATGGATCCACTGCGCCAGAACTGGGATTCGCCGCTCATCGTCAGTCCGCACAATGGCAAGCGCATCTATTTCGCCGCGCAGTATCTGTTCCGCAGCGATGACCGCGGCAATTCCTGGAAGCCGGTCAGCGGCGACCTCACGCGCCACATCGATCGCAATACGCTGCCGCTGATGGGGCGCGTCTGGGGCATCGACGCCGTCTCCAAGAACACGTCGACCTCGCTCTACGGCAACATCGTCTCCCTCGCCGAATCGCCGCTCGCGGAAGGGCTGATCTACGTCGGCACCGACGACGGCCTGATCCAGGTCACCGAGGATGGCGGCAAGAACTGGCGGAAAATCGAGCGCGTCGGCACGGCGCCGGAGATGACCTACGTCTCGCACCTGCAAGCCTCGGCCTTCGACGCCAATACCGTCTATGCCGCGTTCGACAATCACAAGACCGGCGATTTCAAACCGTACGTCTATAAGAGTACAGACCGCGGCGTGACCTGGAAAGCAATTACAGCGGATCTGCCGCAGCGCGGCAGCACGTACGTCGTCATTGAAGACGCGATCGATCGCAATCTCCTCTTCGCCGGCACCGAATTCGGACTCTTCTTCAGCCAGAACGGCGGCGGGAAGTGGGTGCAGCTCAAAGGAAACCTTCCCACGATTCCCGTGCGCGACCTCACGATTCAGAAGCGCCGCGACGATCTCGTCGTCGGCACCTTCGGCCGCGGCATCTACATCCTCGATGACCTCAGTCCCCTGCGATCGATGACCGCCGCCGTCGCCGACAAGGACGCGACGCTCTTCAAACCCCACGACGCCGATCTCTACATCGAGCGCGCGCCCCTCGGACTCCCCGACAAGGCCTTCCAGGGCGACGCCTACTTCAACGCCCCGAATCCGCCTTATGGCGCGGTCTTCACCTACTACCTCAAAGACGAATTGAAGAGCCGCAAGAAACAGCGCGCCGACGCCGAAAAAGAAATCGAAAAGAACATCAAGAATGAGCCCGCGGCGAAACAACCGCCTCCCGCGCCGACGCCGTATCCAATGCCGTATCCGACATGGGACCAGATCCGCGCCGAAGAGCGCGAGCTCGATCCCGCGATCGTCCTCGTCGTCTCCGATGACGAAGGCAACGTCATCCGCCGCGTTACCGGCCCCGTCAAATCCGGCTACCACCGCGTCGCCTGGGACCTCCGCTACCCGCCGCCGTCGCCTGTTTCGCTCACGCCCGTCGAGGCGGATCAATTCTCACCGCCCCCCGCTGGCCCAATCGTCGTTCCCGGCAATTACACCGTCCGCCTCACCAAACGCATCGACGGCGTCGAGACCGATCTCGGGGAACCGCAGAAATTCGCCGTGACTCCTCTCTACGCGTCTTCAATGACCGCAAGTGATCGCGCCGAAGTTCTCGCCTTCCAGAAAAAAGCCTCGCGCCTGCAGAAGGCCGTCATGGGCGCCGCCCAATTCAACGCCGACGCCCTCGTGCGCGTCCAACACATCCGCCTCGCCTTGGACGCCATCGACGGCCCGGACCCCAAACTCGTCGCCCGCGTCAACGCGTTGGACAAGACCCTCCGCGACCTCGACGAAGAAATCAACGGCGACTCCGTGCTGCGCGGTCACAACGAATCCTCGCCGTCATCGCTCCTCGACCGCGTCACCAACGCCGTCAACGGCCTCACGACCACCTCGCCTCCCACGGCCACGCACAAAGAATCGTTGGCCGCGGCAGAACGGCAGTTCGGACCGCTGCTCAATCGACTGCGGCAGGCGATCGAGGTGGATTTGGCAGGTATCGAGAAGGAATTGAACGCCGCGGGTGCGCCATGGACGCCGGGGAGGTTGCCGGAGTGGAATTAGAAGAAGGCACTTTCCGCGTGGACGGGCCGCGACGGTATAGCAACAAGCCGTTGTTCGAGAGTTAGGCCAGTGCCGCGTCCATCTTGAATCCGCCAGTTGTTCGGTAAGCGATTGGGCCGCGATCGCGCCTCTTGTGGTTCGCCCCCAGTGACCGCCTTAGCGGTCAACAGAGAATAGCCCCCGGCGTCAAGCCGGGGGACGGGCAAGCGTCATGGAAGATGAGCCCGCGTTAGCGGGCGACAGAGCTCCTTTCGCCCGCTAACGCGGACTCGTCGAAGGCCCACAACGTTCCCCCGGCTGGCGCCGGGGGCTACTTTCTGATGACCGCTAACGCGGTCACCGATGCCTCGCAAATCACCCACGTTTTCAGGCGTGACTCGACACTAGGTTCCGGTATCTTGCCGAGGGCACACGTTTGGCGGATGCCCCCCATTTTGTCTCGTCGAGCTTGCTGGCGCGGGGTAGTCTGACGCCGGATGGGGTGGTAACATTTTGTACCGATGACGACGCACGTCCTTCAGCAAGAGCTGGACTTTTTTGAGAGCCAACGCTTTCCGCTGCTGGATCAAGCTCCGGGACGCTACGCCTTGATCAAGGGCAGCGAGCTGATCGGAGTATTTGACAGCGAGCTCGAAGCCGCGCGTGTTGGTTATCGCCAGATCGGAAATGTACCGTTTCTGATCAAGCACATTGTTGAAGCAGACCTGCCGCTGGTGTTCACATCCTTCAATTTGGGTGTTTGAATGCCCGTCTACCGAAGCAGGGTGCCGGATCTTGCCGCTGTCGGTCCTTCCGTCCAGGTTGCCGTCGGACCCTCGCGCGAGTTGATCACCGCGCTTGCTCCTCTTGGGATCCAGCCGGCATCGCCGCACGTCGTGACAGCGCTTGTGGATACCGGCGCGCATACGACGGTTCTAAGCCCGGACCTGGTGTCCCGGCTGAAGATTCAGCCGGTTGGCACGGCGCCGATCAGTACTCCCTCGACGACCTCGGCACTTCTTTGCGACCGTTATCACGTCAACGTGTACTTTGACGAAGGGTTCGTCGTCGAAAACATCTTCGCGATCGAGGCGCCCATGGGCGGCGTGCCGTACCAATGTCTCATCGGCCGAGACATTTTGAAACTTGGAACGCTGCTCTACAGTGGGGCAGAAAGCCAATTTACGCTAACGTTCTGATCCAGCAATCGGGACTCAGAGCACCTCGACGGCATCGGTCCACATGATGATGGCCAGTTCCGGCCGGAGTCCGCGAGCGGACGTGGGTAGAATGGGACTCGAGCATGTCGATGATCTACTCCTCATCCAGTCGCGCGTTCCAGGACCGGTTCGACACGCGCCGGCTCGCCGACCGTTTGGCGGAAGTGAAGGTCCGGGATTGTTTCACGCCGGAGGATCGCGAGTTCATCGGACGCAGGGACATGTTCTTTCTGGCCAGCGTCGACGGCGCCGGCCAACCCACGTGTTCGTACAAGGGCGGCGATCCCGGCTTCGTCACGGTCGTTGACGATCGGACGCTCGCCTTCCCGAATTACGACGGCAATGGCATGTACCTGTCGATGGGCAATCTTGCCGAGACGCGCGGTGTCGGGATGTTGTTCATCGATTTCGAGCTGCAGCGGCGGATGCGGGTCGATGGCGCGGCGACGATCGTGATGTCCGATCCGCTGCTCGAGCGATATCCGGAAGCGCAGTTCATCGTTCGGGTGGAAGCGAAGCGTATTTATCCGAATTGTCCACGCTACATTCACAAGTATCGGCTGGTGGAGCGTTCTGTGTTCGTGCCGCGAGAGACGGGGGCGACTCCGATCCCGGATTGGAAGAAGGCGCCTTGGGCGAGTGATGTGTTGGCAGAGAGCGATCCCGCGCGGGTGAAGTGAGTTTTGTGGAAAGCGCATTTCGCGCGGAGACACCCGTCACCCGGCTTGGCGCCTGGTCTTCTAACAACGCATCGTGAGATTTTGCACGGGCGACGGAACCGCCACGCGCAGGCGCCGAGCGTCCCTCTCCCCGCTCGACGCGGGGCGAGGGTGAATGTCCTCCGGTGGCGCGTTGGACTCACTCAGGACGGCGTCCCGCACCGTCCCTTCGTGTAAGCGAGCGTGATCCGAGCATCGCTCGGGAGTGACGGCGCGGGACGCCGTCACATCAGCCTCCGAAGACGGATGCGGTCCGCTGCGACGGAAGCGTTTCAGCGCACGCCGCCGTGCTCGCACCCCGTGACTGTCGATCCCGGCGAGCGCACTGCTGTCGGATCGAGGAACGCGTCGCCGGCGCCGCTGCATTGGATCGTGCCCTTGAGAACCGAGTTGTCGCGCAGGAGCACGCGGGCGAAGTGAAGGGCCTGGGTGTCGCGGATGAGGCTCTGCAGGGGCGGATCGGCGTCGGCGAGCTGGGCGACGATGATTTGGCCGAGGGAGTCGACGATGTTCGGCGCGCCGTCGCTGGAGGACACTCGCTGAATGGAGCCGTCGAGACGCACGGTGCCGCGGTCGTCGGCGATGAGCTGGCCGGTGAAGCTGCCGGCGCCGAAGAGCACGGCGGTGCTGCTGAACGTGCCGATCGCGGCGGGGCCGGTGACGCTCAGGCTGCAGGGGTGCGTCGTTTCGACGCTCGCGCAATCGAAGTCGACATAGGCGCCGATCTGATCGGCGACGATGCCGAGGGTGCCGGTGACGACGCTGTCGAGGAGCGAGACGATGGAACCGCGTGTCGAGACCGCGGCCGGTCCGCCGCCGTTGAAGTCGCAGGCGGTGCAGAAGAACTGCGCATCGCTCGTGTTCGAGTTCGAATTTGTGTTTGCCGTGAACGTGAGGCCATTGCCGATGGCGAATGCACCGGAATCGACGCGGAGGCCGATCGTGCCGTTGTTTTCGAGGAGACAGTTGTTAATGGTCATGTTCGCGCCGCCGCGAATTGCCACTCCGGTCCCCGGATTGTTGCTGAACGAGAGGTCGTTGATTGTGGCGATGACTGAGCCGCGCACGGTCAGCGCGGGGAAGGTTCGCACGGCGCTGCGAATCCCGTCGAGCGACGGCGACTGTGTGCCGCGAAGGGAAACGTCCTTATCGCGAATGAGCACGTTCTCCACGCAAATGCCGGTAATCAGAATCTCCACCGGCGCCCGATTGGCATCGACGGCGGCCTGAATGCTCTGGCCGTTGTTGCAGTTCACGACCACGGCCGCCGCGGGCCGCGGAATGGCATCCATCTCCGGAATGTCCGCGGCCTGTGCCGCGGCGCTGAACAGTAGACACACGAGTCCCAGGGTCTTGATCATTTCTTTCCTCCAATTGTTGTGATTGACCCTACATACGGACGGGAACGCGAAAAGGACGTATGGGGTTCACGCGGAGACACGGAGAGCAGGTAGCGAGCATCCCTCTTCTCCGCCTCTTCGCCTCTCCGCGTGAAATCTCCGGTCGCGGCAGCACGCGCAGCGACGAAGGAGCGGGGACGTGTTGTTTGCGCGAGAGGACGGACAAGGCGGCGTCGCCACACAGAAGCTGCCATCTCCCGACAGCCCACTTCCATGAATATTGACGCCTCGCACCCGGTTCACTACACTCGCCTCCCCTTGCCGGTCCCCCCTTGCTGGTCCGACGATGAGGCGACGTAGCCAAGTGGTAAGGCAGAGGTCTGCAAAACCTTTATTCGCCGGTTCGACTCCGGCCGTCGCCTCCAATTTTCCTGTCCCTTCCAACTTCGCGTTCGTGCCCACCGTCGAGTCGCACGGGTGGTATCAGCTCGCGCCGTTTCGCTGGTCTCGCGGCGAGGCGATTCTGCGGCGGAAGGAAGCGTTGCCCGAGGGAGTGGCGGATCTGGCGATCTCGTTCGCGCGTGGTGCGTTGCGCGTTCGCGGGGCGCGCGAGAGCGCGGTGCTGCGCGCGCGGATCGCGCGCATGTTCCAGCTCGATGTCGACACGAGTGAGTTCATCGCGCAGACGCGCGCCTCGGCGACGCATCAGTGGGTCGAGCAGTCGGGGTTCGGGCGTTTGCTCTGCGGGTCGACGCTGTGGGAAGACGCGGTGAAGATCATCGCCACGACGAATACGATGTGGCGGCAGACGGTGCGGATGGTGGAGCTGCTCGTCGCGAAGTGCGGACGCGAGGGCGCGTTTCCCAATCCGGCCGAGGTCGCGCGGTTCAGCGAGGCGGAGCTGCAGAATGATTGCCGCCTCGGGTATCGCGCGAAGTCGATTCATCGTCTGGCGGCGATGTTCGTGGAGCTCGGCGACGCCGGTCCGTCGTTTACTGGCACGACGGAGGAGTTGTTCAAGCTGTATCAGACACTGCCGGGCATCGGTCCGTACGGTGCGGCGCATCTGCTGGCGATGGACGGACGCCACGACTTCATCGCCGTCGACACGGAGTTCCGCCGTTTCGTACGCGAGACGTATCACGGCGGCCGAAAGGTCAGCGACGCGACGATGCTGCGGCGTTACGCGAAGTGGGGACGATGGAAGTACCTCGCGTTCTGGTCGGAGTTGCACCGCTCATGGGCTCCGGCTTTGCAGCCGGACGCGGCGCGGCGCGAGGACAAGTAGTCTACTCCGCCTCGATCGGAATCGGAATATTGACCGCGGGCGCTCCCGTTTGGATAATTCAACTCGGGCACGTAAATCTAAGCTGCTTATTTTGCAATCGTTTACGTTGCTTCGACTGGAGAGGCGAGTGGACGACAAGATCAAGCAGCTCCTGCAGGACCTCGGCAGTGCGATCAATGAATCGATCTCCGGATCCGATGACGTGAATCGCCACATCCAGAAAATCCGCGACGAAGGTTACGACCTCTATGTCGTCCTCGACGCCACCATTGGCCTCAACAAACAGGAAGGCGACGATGAAGAAGCCGTCGCCGTGATGCCCGCGGAACCGCCGAAGGAAGTGCAGTTCCGGATCAACGTGAACGACCTTTCCCTGCTTCGTGGACTCGGCATCGATCCGACTCGCAAGGTGCGGTCCGCGCGTCGCGTCGAGCCGCTGGCGCAAACCAGTGACGAATGAGACTCCTTTGCGCGTCAACCTCCACGACCTGTCCCCCGCGCAGCTCGAGCGCATGCTCTCCGGAATCGTCTCTCCTCCATTTCGCGTAACGCAGATCGCGGACTGGATTCACGTCCGCGGCGCCGGCGCGTTCGACGCGATGACGAACATCCCGAAGGATGTGCGCGCGTCGCTCGCGGAGACGTTCACGGTCGCGTTGCCGGAAGTCGTGTCGCGCACGCCGCCGGCGAGCGACGGAAGTCAGAAGTATCTCTTCGCGCTCGATGACGGGAATCGCATCGAGTCGGTGTACATGCCGATGGGCGACAGGACGAGCATCTGCCTCTCGTCGCAGGCCGGCTGCGCGGTCGGCTGCACCTTTTGCGTCACGGGCTTCTTCGGCGCGGGACGCAATCTCACGCCGGGCGAAATGCTGGGACAGTTTTTCGTGGTGCAGCACGAGCAGCAGATTCCGGCGGAGCGGATGAACGTGGTGTTCATGGGGATGGGCGAGCCGCTGCTGAACTTCGAGCATCTCGTGACGACGCTCGAGGTGCTCTACAAGAATCTCGCGCCGCGACGCGTGACGGTGTCGACGTCGGGGATCATCCCCGGCATCGATGAGCTGGCGAAGCTGGAGCGGCGCCCGAACCTGGCAATCTCGATCAATGCGCCGGATCAGAAGCGCCGCGAGGAGATCATGCCGATCACGGCGAAGTATCCGCTCGATGAGCTGATGGCGTCGCTGCGGCGCTTTCCGCTGGAGCGCGGCCGCGAGCTGACGATCGAGTACGTGCTGCTGGCCGGTTTCAACGACGCGCCGCAGGACGCGGTCGCGCTGGCGAAGCGGATGCGTGGCTTGCACGCGAAGGTGAATGCGATTCCGTTCAACGAGGACCCGAATCTGCCGGACTGGATGCGCCGTCCCTCGGACCGCGAGATCGATCGCTTCGTCGACACGTTGGTGCGCAATGGAGTGCGCGTGACGGTACGCCGCTCGAAAGGCCGCGACATCGCCGCCGCGTGCGGGCAACTGCGCGGCAAGGAAATCGCCAAGAGCCGCGCGACGGGTGGGCGGGCGGTGGAGACGCGGTGATCGCAACGAGAGAGTTCACGCGGAGACGCGGAGCACGCGGAGAGAGTTTGTCAGCTTGCTTACTCCGCGCTCTCCGCGTCTCCGCGTGAAACCGAACTCTCTTGCCTCGAGCGACTACCGCCGCATGCCCTCGGCGTAGAGCATCGGAATCGTCATCCGCAGCGGGCTCGCCGCGTTGAGGTTTTCTTCGAGACGCGCATAGATCGCGCGATCCTCGGTGACGCCGCGCCAGCCCCAGAGGAAGAAGTTGACGAGGGGATGGCGGAGCATCGCGGAGCCGTCGGCGAAAGGGAGCGTGAAGCTGCTCTCGACGATGCGCGTGATGGCGAAGCCGCCATCGGTGAGCAGGCTCTCGATCGTTGCGCGTGTGCCGCGATGCGCTTCCTGCGCGTCGAGTGCGGGGAGGAGGTCATCGCGTCCGAGCTCGCGCAGGGTGTCGCGGAAGATGTCGTAGAACTGGGCCATGTGGCCGGTGAGGTTTGTGGTCACGGCGATGCGCGCAGCGGGCTTGGCCACGCGAAAGCATTCCTTCATCGCTTTCGGCGGATCGTCGAAGTTGTTGATGCCGAGGTTGGAGGTGATGAGGTCGAAGGTGTGGTCGTCGAAGGGCATCGATTGCGCGTCGCCCTCAATGAGCTCGACGTTGGTGAGGCCGTAGAGCTCGATCTTGCCGCGCGCGCGGACGATCGCGTTGCTCCAGAGGTCGATGCCGGTGAAGTGCGACGACGCACCGTGCGTGTGCGCGAGCTCGAGGAGCGGGAAGCCGGCGCCGCAGGCGACGTCGAGGCCGCGGATGTCGCGGCGGATCTCGAGGTTGTCGAACAGCAGCGCGCCAAAGCGCGAGCCCCAGAAGGAAAGCTCGTCATACGCATCCTGCGCGTAACGCGAATGCAGCCAGCCGACGGGGTGATCGAGATAGTCGGTCATCGCGTGTTGTCCGCAAGCGAGAACGTCGCCAACGGCGTGTGGATCGCGCCGCGCGGATTGAGTTGACTCGAGAAGAGCGTGATGGATTCGACGGCGAGGGTCGACGATTGATAGTCGTGCAGCGACTTCGCGAAGAGGTCGATCGACGCGGGAGGCCACGAATCGCGGATGCGCATCAGCGTGAGATGCGGCCGGAACTCGCCGCCGTCCAGCACGACGCCATGCTTCGTCACGACGTCCCGCACCGCATGCGCGATCGCGGCGAAGTTCGCCTCGGGCTCGAGGCCGATCCAGCCGACACGCGCGCGACGCGCGTTCGGAAAGAATCCAGAGCCCTCGAGGTGCGCCTCGAAGCGCGGAATCGCGACGAGGTTCGTGCTGAGCGCCGGCGAGATCTGTGCGATCAGCGATTCGGGTTGCTCGCCGAGGAACGCGAACGTGAGGTGCTGCGTCTCCTCGCGCACCCACGACGCTGCGGGTAGACGCGGCCGCAGGCGCGCAACGCGCTCGTTGAGATCGCGGAGGATCTCCGATGGAAACGTCGCAGCGATGAAAAGGCGCATTTGGACCAGGAAATGCGCCGCGAATTGTAACGCGCTACCGGATTGAGGATTGAGGATTGAGAATTGAGGATCGGAGACGCGTTTCACCGGGTGCCCTGATCCTCAATCCTCAATCCGGATCTCCGCCGGTCAGAAACTCCGGCGTGAAAATCTCCGCGATCTTTTCCTCGGACAGCAGTTTCTTCTCGCGCAGCAGGTCCGGAATCCGCTTGCCGGTCTTCACCGATTCCTTGGCGATCTCCGCGGCCGCGGCGTAGCCGATGATCGGGTTCAGCACGGTGACCAGGGACGGGGAGCTGATGTAGTAACCCTCGGCGCGCTCGCGATCGGGCTCGATGCCGCGGATGCATTTCTCGATGTAGACCGGCAGGAAGTTCTTGAGGATCTCGATCGAGAACGTGAGCTCAAAGGCCATCAGCGGCATCATCACGTTGAGCTCGAGTTGCCCGGCCTGCGATGCATAAGCGATCGCGCTGTCGGCGCCGATGATGTGAAAGAGGATCTGGTTCATGCACTCGAGGATCGAGGGATTCACTTTGCCGGGCATGATCGACGAGCCGGGTTGTACGGCGGGCAGGCGGATCTCGGCGAGTCCGGTGAGCGGTCCGGATGCGAGGAGGCGAAGGTCGTTGGTGATGCGTGTGAGCTCGAGCGCGAGGTTGCGCAGCGCGGCGGAGACGGCGACGACGGGCAGTTGCGATTGCATCGCCTCGCGAAGATCGGCGCTGGAGTCGAAGGTCAGGCCAGTGGCTTCGTTGAGGTGTCGGAGGATCGCCTGTCGATATCCGCGCGGCGCGTTCATGCCGGTGCCGACGGCGGTGCCGCCGATGCCGAGGTGCAGAAGCTCGGCGGAGGCATCACTGAGCATGCGTGTCGCGCGTCGCAGGGCCGCGGCGTAGGCGCGAAACTCCTGGCCGAGGGTGATGGGCACGGCGTCGGCGAGATGGGTGCGGCCAGACTTGATGACATCGACGAACTGCGCGCCTTTCGCGTCGAACGTGTCGATGAGTTGCTGCAACTCGGGAAGCAATTGTCCGGTGAGCATCACGCCGGCGACGCGGATGGCGGTGGGGAACACGTCGTTCGTCGACTGCGCCATGTTGACGTGGTCGTTGGGGTGAACCGGCTTGTACTCGCCGAGCTTGCCGCCGAGCGAAACGTTGGCGAGGTTGGCGATGACTTCGTTGCAGTTCATGTTGAACGAAGTGCCGGCGCCGGCCTGGAAGACATCGACGACGAAGTGCTGAAGGTGCGCTGCGAAGTCGTTGAGGATCCAATCGCACGCGGCCACGATGGCATCGGCGCGTTGCGCATCGAGCTCGCCGAGCTCTTTGTTCGCAAGTGCCGCGGAGCGTTTCAGGAGAACGAACGCGCGGATGAAGGTCGGATGCTCGCGCAATCCGCTGACGGGATAGTTCTCGACCGCGCGCTGCGTCTGCGCGCCGTACAGCGCGTCGTCAGGAACCTGAACTTCGCCGAGAGTGTCTTTTTCGATTCGCATTGGTTTAGCTCGCAGCTGGCAGCTCGCAGCTCTCAGGAGAACGTCGAGTCTCGTCGCTCGTGGAGGGCGGGCTTATAGCCCGCCGGTTTGCGCGAGGAAAGTGCCCGCCCCCGCACACCCATGGCGGGCTATAAGCCCGCCCTCCATGAGGATGTCGCCACTCGAGCTCGTGCATGGCCTGTTCCGGAAGGGTCGTTCTCCTGCGAGCTGAGAGCTGTCAGCTGCGAGCTGATCACGCTTTCAGCGCCGCGAGCTTTTGCTTCGATTCTTCGAAGACCTGCTTGTGCAGCGACTGGCCGTGTGCGTCCATCGTCACGATGGCCATGAAGTCTTCGACCCAGAGATGCCAGATCGCTTCGGGGGAGCCGAGGTCCATCCAGTCGACGCCGTCGACGCGCTTGATCGAGGCGGCGCAGACTTGCGCGGCGCCGCCGATGGCGTGCATGTAGACCGCGCCGTACTCGCGGCAGGCGGCGAGGGTTTTCTCGCCCATGCCCCCTTTGCCGATGACGCCGCGGATACGGTAGTCGCGAATGACTTCGTGTTGATAGGGCTCTTCACGCGAGGAGGTCGTTGGTCCGGCGGCTTTGCAGATCCACTGATCGCCCTCTTTCACCATCACCGGACCGCAGTGATAGATGATCTGGCCCTCAAGATCGACCGGCGGCTTCGTGCCTTCGTGAATCCGATGATGGACGGCGTCGCGGCCGGTGTAGAGGCGGCCGCTGATGGCGACGGTGTCGCCGACGTGTAGCGTGCGGATCGTCGCTTCATCGATCGGGGTGGTGAGCTTGACGAGTGCCATGACGCGTGGATCGTATCGCAGGCACGCCGTTGGGGTGACACGCGGCGCACGCTTGACGGACGGTGTCGGGCGAACCGCCCGACTCTGCGACGCTGAGTCAGGGGAACTCGCCGAGCGGATCGCTTGGCGGCGGAGGAGGAGGTGGTGGCGGCGGAAGCGCCGGCGCTGCGAGGAGCTCGGCGGTGAGGATGGGAAGAGCCGGCGGCGTTCGCTCGCTCATCGACCGAGTGAGGAGTGCGCGATCGACGCCTTCAATCCCGAGGGAGAGCACGACGATCGCGAGCGCGAGACGAAGCAGCCGGCTCATAGCTGCTTAGACACCGCGACTCGCGCGACCGAAACTCGACAGCGGGAGGAATCCGGAACGACGCCTCGGATCACCCGCGCGTGCGTTCAGCCTTGTGGCCTCTGACGCTGCCGACCGTGCCGGCTAGTACAGCCATTCCGTCACGGCGCCGTTCATGTCGAGATTCGCGCCGCGGCGGCGGAAGGCCCAGCACATGTAGGCGATGGAGACGAAGAACGAGGCCGGGAGGCGATTGAGCTTGCCGATCTTGCAGGCGAGGAGCGTGGTCTTGCCGCCGAAGCCCATCGGGCCGATGCCGGATTGATTGGCCTTGTCGACGACGCGCGCTTCGAGCGCGGCGAGCTCGGGATCGGGACTCGCATCGTCCATCGTGCGGAGCAACTGTTCCTTCGCGAAGCCGTAGCCGGTGCCGCGATCGCCGCCGATGCAGACGCCGAGGATGCCCGGACCGCAGCCTTGTCCCTGCGCCTGGAGGATGCAGTCGAGGATCGCGTTCTCCACGCCGCGCAGATCGCGGCCGCCGAGGTCGGGATGCGGGAGCGAATACTGCGCGTTCATGTTCTCGCAGCCACCGCCCTTGAGCATCAGCTTCACTTCGACGTGAGGCTCGCGCCATTGATGAAAGTGAAAGACCGGCGAGCCGGGTCCGGTGTTGTCGCCGGTGTTCTTGCCAGTGACGCTGTCGACGCTGTTCTGGCGCAGATAGCCCTTCTTCGTCGCCGCGCGCACCGCTTCCGTCGCCGTCTCTTCGAACTCGACCTGGTCGTAGCCGGCGGGCGTGTGGACGTAGAAGAGGATCGTGCCGGTGTCCTGGCAGAGCGGCAGCGAGTTGTCGCGCGCGAGCACGATGTTGCAGCCGATGACGTCAAGCGCAACGTCGGCATTCGAGCCTTTTTCCTCATCTTTGCGCGCGTCGGTGACGGCGCGTACTACGTCCTGCGGAAGCTGCGTCGACGTGCGGCGGATCAGCTCGAGGATGCTCTCGAAAAGTTCGGACTGGGGCTGGACTTCGTGAAGGGGTTGGGCGGTGGCGCTCATGGCGGGAGTCTATCTTCGCAAGCGAGTCTATCGCATCATCGACGGACGATCGGCGAGGTTGGAGTATTTGCGAGCGCAGCGAGCGTGCCTCTGTGTAGCGACGGCCGCCCTCGGCCGTCGGTTTGCGCGCCAAACGTGACGTCATCTTGGATCGAGCCTCGTTCTGCCCGACGGCCGGGGGCGGCCGTCGCTACACAGAAGCGCACTCCCTGCTCTCTTCTTGCATCTCGGAATGAACGGCAGAATTTGCCCGTTTATGGATGTGAGTCAAGTGGACTCAAATCGAGGTAAACAATGAACATCAATAAACTTACGGTCAAAGCCCAGGAGGCTGTGAGCGACGCGCAGAACCTGGCTCGCGGTGCCGGGAACCCCGAACTGACGCCGGAGCACCTGCTGCTCGCGCTCGTTCGGCAGGAAGGCGGCATCGTTGCGCCGATCCTCAACAAGCTCGGCGTGAATCCGGGTGTCGATCGAAGCCGAGGTCGCCGCTGAGGTGGCGAAGTTCTCGAAGGTTGGCGGCGCTTCGGCGGAGCCGGGTGTTTCGAGCTCGCTGCGCAAAGTGTTCGACGCGGCATTTCAGTCGGCAGAGAACTTCAACGACGAATACGTATCCACCGAGCATCTGCTCCTCGCGATCGCGGACACGAAGCAGAGCACGGCCTCGCAGGTGCTGCGCGCGCCACGGCGTCGTGCCGGATGCGGTGCTCAAGGCGCTGCAGTCGGTGCGTGGCACGCAGCGCGTGACGGATCAGAATCCCGAGGACAAGTATCAGGCGCTCGAACGTTACGCGCAGCGACCTGACGGCGCTCGCGCGTCGCGGCAAGCTCGATCCGGTGATCGGCCGCGATGAAGAGATCCGTCGCGTGATCCAGGTGCTCTCGCGGCGCACGAAGAACAATCCGGTGCTGATCGGCGAGCCGGGCGTCGGCAAGACGGCGATCGTCGAAGGTCTCGCGCGGCGCATCGTCGCAGGCGACGTGCCCGAGGGTCTCGAAGAACAAGCGCGTCGTCTCGCTCGACCTCGGCGCCCTCATCGCCGGCGCGAAGTATCGCGGCGAGTTCGAGGATCGACTCAAGGCCGTCATCAAGGAAGTCGAAGAGAGCGATGGAGAGGTCATTCTCTTCATCGACGAGCTGCACACGCTCGTCGGCGCGGGTGCGGCGGAAGGAGCGATGGACGCTTCGAATCTGCTGAAGCCGGCGCTTGCACGCGGCGAGCTGCGCGCGGTCGGCGCGACGACGCTGAACGAGTATCAGAAACACATCGAGAAGGATGCCGCGCTCGAGCGTCGCTTCCAGCCGGTGTACGTCGGCGAGCCGACCGTCGAAGACACGATCGCGATTCTGCGCGGCTTGAAAGAACGATACGAAGTGCACCACAAGGTGACGATCCGCGATTCCGCGATCGTGGCCGCGGCGACGCTCTCGCATCGCTACATCACCGATCGCTTTCTGCCCGACAAGGCGATCGACCTCGTCGACGAGGCGGCGTCGCGTCTGCGCATCGAGCTGACGTCGATGCCGCAGGAGATCGACGAGCTGACGCGCCGGTTGACGCAGCTCCAGATCGAAGAGCAGGCGCTTGCAGAAGGAAGACAACCCCACGACCAAGGAGCGCCTCGCGCAACGTTCGTTCGCGAGATCTCCGAGCTGCAGGAAAAGATCTCCGGCCTCAAGGCGCAGTGGGAGAGCGAGAAAGGCGTCATCACGAAGATCAACGAGGTGAAGAAGCGGCTCGAGGATGACGCGCGAGGACGCGACGCGCGCGGAGCGCGAGGGCGATCTCAATCGCGCGGCGGAGCTGCGCTACGGATCGATTCCGCAGTTGCAGCGCGACATCGAGACCGCAGACGGCGAAGCTGGCCGAGATGCAGAAGAACGGCGCGATGCTGCGCGAGGAAGTCACCGAAGAGGACATCGCCGAGATCGTGTCGAAGTGGACCGGCGTGCCGGTCACGAAGATGCTCGAGTCGGAGATGCAGAAGCTCGTGCGCATGGAGGACAACCTGCGCCGTCGCGTCATCGGTCAGGAAGAGGCGGTCGTTGCTGTCTCGAACGCCGTGCGCCGCTCGCGCGCGGGACTCAAGGATCCGAATCGTCCGATCGGCTCGTTCATCTTCATGGGTCCGACCGGCGTCGGCAAGACGGAGCTCGCCCGCGCGCTCGCCGAGTATCTCTTCGACGACGAGAACGCGATGGTGCGCATCGACATGTCGGAGTACATGGAGCGGCATGCCGTGGCGCGGCTCATCGGCGCGCCTCCCGGATATGTCGGCTACGAAGAGGGCGGTCAGCTCACCGAAGCGATCCGCCGGCGGCCGTATGCGGTCATCCTTTTCGACGAGATCGAGAAGGCGGCGCCGGAAGTGTTCAACGTCTTCCTGCAGATCCTCGACGACGGGCGGCTGACGGACTCGAAGGGGCGCGTGGTGAATTTCAAGAACACGGTGATCATCATGACCTCGAATGTCGGCTCGCAGTTCATTCACGAGTACGGCACGCAGGGCGGCGACGAGGAGTTCTTGAAGAAGCGCGTCGAGGATGAGCTGCACAAGCAGTTCCGCCCGGAGTTCCTGAACCGGATCGACGACATCATCATCTTCCACTCTCTCGACCTCGGGCAGATCAAGCAGATCATCAGCATTCAGTTGCAGCGTCTCGGCAAGATGCTCGAGGAGCGCGGCTTGACGCTGGAGATCAGCGACGGTGCGAAGGAGCACATCGCCCGCGAGGGTTACGATCCCGCTTTCGGTGCGCGGCCTTTGAAGCGCGCGCTGCAGCGATTGATCATCGATCCGCTTGCGCTGAAGCTGCTCGAAGGTCAGTTCAAACCGGGTGACACGGTGTTCGTGAACATGACGCCGGATGGGAAGCTCGAGCTTTCGCTCGAGCCTGAGCCGGCGAGCGTGAACTGACAGCGCCGAGACGGCGCTGTCCCAGCCGGCGGGACGCCAGCGGTCCGAAGCGATGGCCGCGATTCGTGTGGTCTGAGTGGACCGCCGGCGTCCCGCCGCCCCGAGGCGCTCGCGAAGTGCGTTAACGCGAGTCGCGCCCGAGGTTGTAGAGCCGGATCGATTTTCCGACGCGGATGTACGGCTTTCCCGCGAGGAGCCCATCCAGCCACGCGCGCAGCTCTGGCGTTCTTCCCCGACCGAAGACGATGCTGGTCTCGCTGATCGCGAACCAGCCGCGGATCGGCTGCATCACGCGCATCGGTTCGAGCGGAGGCAGGCCGACGCGATCGCGCGGTGTGGTCGTGAAGAGGGAGACGGTCATGCGCTGGATGTGAAGGCGCCGCGCGGTTTCCGCAAGCCGAAGCACGTCCTGGCCCCAGTCGAGATTGCTGTCGCTGAGGATCGTCTCGGGATGGCGCGCGAAGCCGTTGAACCAGGGCAGGTAGTCGGGATGCGCGGCGACGGAGCCGACGACGAGCCAGAGCACGAGCGCAATCGCGCCGGCGCGCATCCGCGGCCACGCGGTGATCGCGAGAGCGCCGCAGATGGCCAGCGGTGCGTAGAGCGGTGACACGTGGCGCACGCCGATATTGATGTGACTCGTCATCGCCACGGCGAGAATTGCCGCGGCGATCAGCGGCAACTCCGGACGCTGGCGCGCCGCGAGCACGATGCCCGCGATCGCGAGCACGAGAAACGGGATCGACGTCTTGAAGAAGAGCGCGACCGGAAAGTAATACCACCAGCCTTGCGTGCGGACCTCGCCGAGGAGAAACGCCTCGTGCCCGAGCGCATCGTGATGCTTCAGGATCAGGATGCCGGTGACGTAGGCCGGCGCGGGGAGTGGGATCGTCGCCAGGCGCGGCGATCCGAAGACTTCCTGCGCCATCGCGACGGCCTGCGGATCGGTCTCCGCGAGCGTTCCGATCGTGAATCCGTAGCCGGCCCAGAACACGATGAAGGCGATCGCGATCGCGGCGGCGATGCGGCCGATGGGGAAGCGGCGCCGCACGATCACGAGCACTAGGGCGCCAACGCCGAAGTAAGGGATGAATGAAAACTTCGCCAACAGGCCCAACGCGACGGCGATACCGAGAAAAATCGTTCTGCGCCACGACGACTCTTCGAGGAAAAGTGTCAACGCGTAAAACGCGAGGGTGAGCGTCGCGGTGGCGGCCATGTCCGTCGTGGCGAATCCTGCATGGGCGAGGATGGGCGGCAGCGACGCGTACAGAAGCGCGGCGAGGAGACCGACGAGCGGCGTGAAGAGGTGCCGTCCCCAGAGCGCGACGCCGACGATGCCGAGGGCGAGAAAGAGGAGATTGCTGAATCGTGCGAGCGTGAGGTTGGCGACGTAGGCGTTGTTCTGCGTCAGCAGCTCATTGCCGAGGACTACGGGATTGTTCGTCGGCGGAACTTCGATGCCGATGAATGGAAGCGCGAAGAGCACGCGCGCCAGCGGCGGGTGGTACATGTCGTAGTCGAACGCGCCGTGCGTGACGATCTCGTAGCCGCCAGCGACGTGCGCCGCTTCGTCGAAGATCTGGCTGAAGACGTGATGCGTAGCGGCGACGCGGGCCATCGAGAGCGCGGTGAGCAGTCCGAGGAGCAGCCACCATGTGCGGTCGTGCATGTAGTTCGGGATGATGCCATGGCTTCTGTTGCTGGTTACTAGTTGCTGGTTGTCTGTGGGGTTGCGTCGAGGTTGTAGAGGCGGATCGACTTGCCGACACGGATGTAGGTTCGATCGTTCAGCAACTCTTCGAGCCACGCGCGCGCTTCGGGATGGCTGCCTTTTGCGTAGGCGAGATTCATTTCGCTGATGGCGAGCCAGCCGTGGATCGGCTGCAGGACGCGCATCGGTTCCGATGGCGGGAGCGCGATGGCCGCGGGCGATGCGGTGGTGAAGAGCGAGACGGTCATGTGCCGGATGCCGAGTTGTTGCGGGGTGTTCGCGAGGCGAAGCACGTCCTGTCCCCAATCGAGATTGCTGTCGCTCAGGATTTCCTCGGGATGTCGCGCGAGTCCGTTGAACCAGGGCAAGTAATCGGGATGCGCGAGGGCGCTGCCGATCACGAGCCAGAGAACGAGCGCACCCGTGGCGATTCGCATGCGCGGCCATTCCGTGATCGCGAGCGCGGCGCAGATCGCGAGCGGACCGTAGATCGGCAGCACGTGCCGGATGCCGATGTTGATGTGACTCGTCATGGCGATCGCGAGGATCGCCGCGGCGATGAGCGGCACCTCCGGGCGTCGCCGTGCCGCGGCAAAACATCCTGCGATCGCGAGCAGGAGAAAGGGGATCGGCGTCTTGAAAAAGAGCGCGACTGGAAAGTAGTACCACCAGCCATGCGTGCGGACCTCGCCGAGCAGGAACGCCGGATGGCCGCGCAGATCGTGACGCTTCACGTGAAAAATCCCGGCGGCGTAAGCCGGCGCGGGCAGCGGGACGTTCGCGAATCGCGTCGATCCGAAAACGTCGTGCAGCACTTCGTTCGCGCGCGGATCGGTTTCGGCGAGCGTCGCAAACGCGAATCCGTACGTGCTCCAGACAAGGAAGAACGCGATCGCCGTCGCGACGAGCGCGCGTTGAATCGGCAATCGTCGCCGTGCAATCGCGAGAATCGCGGCGCCTGCCGCGAAGTAGGGGAGAAACGAGAACTTCGTCAGCGATCCGACGGAGACCGCCACGCCGAGGAGGATCGTGTTGCGCCAGGTTGGTGCTTCGACGAACAGTGTCAGGGCGTAAAGCGCGATGGGCAACATCGCCGCGACGGCCATGTCGGTCGTCGCGAATCCGGAGTGTGCAAGGATCGGCGGCAGCGACGCGAAGAGAAGCGCCGCGAGCAGTCCGACGCCCGGCGTGAACAGATGCCGCGCCCAGAGCGCGACGCCAAGGATGCCCAATGCCAGAAAGAGAAGATTGCTGCATCGCGCCAGCGCGAGGTTGTCGAGGTATTCGCCGTTTCGCAGAAGGAGTTCGTTCCCTTCACCCACGGGATCGGTCGCAACGGGCCGCGGCGCGTGGATGAACGGAAGCGCCGCGAGGACGCGCGCCAGCGGCGGATGATCCAGGTCGAAGCCGAACGCGCCGTTGGTCAGGATCTCGTAGCCGGACGCGATGTGCCACGGCTCATCGAACACCTGACTGAACGTGCGATGCGTCGCAGCGACGCGCGCCATCGAGAGGACGGTGAGCAGTCCGAGGAGCAGCCACCACGTGCGCGACGGCATCGGCGGCGATGATACCCGGAGTGGGATCGCGGATCGCAGATCGCGGATCGCAGGGGATACGTCGCGAGTGCCGAGCGTTAGGGAACGGCTGGGATGGAGTCGCCAGGTCGACGAGTCGTCCAGTCGCCGAGAAGAGCGTCATGAAGAACTCGACGACTCGACGACTGGGCGACTTGTGGTCTCGTTTCACCAATACCCGTTCTCGTCGGAGAACATCACCTCGTACACCTTGCGCGCCCAGCTCCGCTTGCCGAACTCCACGCGCCCTTCCTGCTTCAGCCATTCCTTGATCGGCAGCGTGAAGCCGGTTTTGCGGCGAGCGCGCACGGCCGCGGGGAGCGGCGGTCGCGGCGCGTTGGCGAGGATCTGTTTGCCGCGGTCTTTCGCGTTTCACGAGAACCGGCGCGACGCGGCGCAGCAGATGCGCATCGACGAGCGGCACGCGCACTTCGAGCGAATGGGCCATGCTCGCCCAGTCCATGTCGCGCAGCAGTTGATTGCGCAGGTAGAGCGACGATTCGAGCGCGGCGACGCGCGCGTACGGCGTTCCAGGATCGGGTGTGACGAACGCGCTCGAGGAGGCCGAGGAGATCGAGGCGCGCCAGTCCTTCGCGCGGCGATGTCGTTGCCGAGGACCGCGGGGAGCTCGGAGGCGAGAAAGCGGCCGCGCTTCACGAGATACGCGCCGGCGTATGACGAACCGTGGCGGAGGATCTCTCCCATCTTCGGACTGACGTGCCGGCTCCGTTTCGCGAGTGCGCTGTTGAGACGATACACGCCCTCGCCGAGGCCTGGGATTTGCGAGAGGACGGACGTCACCGGCATCCAGCGCGGGATGTCGCGGAACGAGGTGTAGCCGCCGAACAGCTCGTCGCCGCCGGTGCCGGAGAGCGCGACCTTGAGCCCGAGCTCGCGCCGCGGCCTTGCTGATGAAGTAGCTGTTGAGGCCATCGACCGTCGGCTGATCCATCGCCGCGAAGATGCGCGGCAGCTCGTCGCGAAACTCGGCGATGCGTCAGATCGCGAATCGTGTGCGGCACGCCGTACTGCTGCGCGACGAGCGCGGCCAGCGGCGCCTCGTCGTTGTCGCGGCCGCGATACTCCTCGAAGCGTAGCGTCATCGTCTGCAGATCGGTCGCGCCGCTCTCGCGCGCCAGCGCGACGATCGCGCGTGGAGTCGATGCCGGCGGAGAGGAACGCGCCGACCGGCACGTCGGCGACCATGTGATAGCGCACCGATTCGAGCACCGCGTCGTGCACGACGCCCCGCCGTTCGTCGTCGCTGACACGTCGCGCGCGCTGTCGACGGCGTCGCGCAGCGTCGCGGCGATCGAGAAGTACTGCACCGGCTCGCGCGACGCCGTTCGCGTCGACGTAGCAGTACGAGCCCGCCGGCAGCGCGCGGATGGCGCGGTACATCGTGAACGGCTCCGGCACCGTGCCGCGCAGAAAGAATCCCGCCGCCGCCGGCGGGGTCGAACTGCTTGTCGACGCGGCCGCCGGCGATGAGCGCCTTGCACCTGCGAGGCGATGCGCAGCGTCGCGCCGTCGTCGGCGTAGTAGAGCGGCTTGATTCCGTACGGATCGCGCGCGAGCAGCATCCGCCGCTTCGCGCCGTCCCACAGCGCGATCGCGAACATGCCGCGCAGCTCGCCGAGCATGCGCCTCCTCCATGTCGTCGTAGAGCGCGAGCAGGACTTCGGTGTCCGACTGCGACGTGAACGTCCGCCCCTTCGCCTCGAGACGCGCGCGGAGCTCGCGGATAGTTGTAGATCTCGCCGTTGAAGATGATGACGCGCTCCCCGCGCCGCATCGGCTGCGCGCCGCCCGGGCGAGAGGTCGATGATGGCCAGCCGCCGATGCCCGAATCCGACGCGGCCATCGTTCGAGATCCACTGATCCGCCGCATCCGGCCCACGCGAGCGCATCGCACTCGCGCGATCGCAGGAGCTCCTCGCGATCGACCGGCGGCGCGTCCGCGCCGTACGCGAAGATTCCATTGATCCCGCACATGGCGCGCGAGTATAGGCCGGGCCGGCACGGCCGGCAGCGTTGGTTGGCATAGCCTGGTGCACGTGCGGCCGCTCCATGGGTTCGGCCTCGTGGATGCAGAGGAGTAGAATTGCGGTATGGATGTCGATGATGAAGAGGACGAGATCCTCCTGAGTCGCATTACACGAAACCCGCAGATTTACGGCGGGAAGCCGATCATTCGCGGACACCGGCTCGCGGTCGAGCATGTGCTTGGGATGATGATCGGCGGCGCTTCGCCACAGGAGATCGTCGATCACTACGACTGGCTTGAGATTGAGGATGTTGAGGCGTGTCTTCTCTACGCGCAACGACTCGTAGAGAAAGAGCACGTCGAGTCACGGGTTGCAGTCGCGAAGTGAAGCTGCTGGTCGATTCCTGCCTGTCGCCGCGGGATGCACAGACGCTGCGTGATGCGGGGCACGAAGTCGTATGGGTGGGCGATTGGAACCGCGATCCGGGAGATCCTGAGATTTTGCGGCGCGCGTTCGATCAATCGCGCGTGCTCGTGACGCTTGACGCCGACTTCGCGCAGCTCTTGTTCGAGCTGAGGATGCCGCATGCGGGCATCGTGTGGTTGCGCAACGTCGACCCTGAGTTCTATGTCGAGCAGACGATCCGTGCTCTCGAGATGTTTCCCGCCGAGTTGCAGGCTGGCGGTCTCGTTGTCGTGAGAAGGTCGCGTATCCGGCTGCGGTCGATTTGAGCTTCGACGCGCGTAGAATTCGCGCTCATGCGCCGAATCGTTGTTCTCCTGCTCCTGCTCACGTTCGCGCTGTACGCCGACACGCCCGCGAAGCCGATCTTTGGATTCGCGGATGCGGCGAAGCAGCATGCGCTGGAGGCGCAGCTCGACGCGAAGATGAATCGCGACGATTTGCGCACGTGGATGAAGCGGCTCACCGCGCATCCGCATCACCTCGGGTCGCCGTACGACAAGGAGAACTCCGAATTCATCGCTTCGCTGTTCCGGTCGTGGGGCTATGAGACGCAGATCGAGCGATTCGACGTGCTCTTCCCGACACCCAAGGTGCGCGTCGTCGAGCTGATCGCGCCGGAGCGCTACACGGCGAAGCTCGTCGAGCCGCCGCTGGCCGAGGATGCGACGTCGAATCAGACCAGCGAGAGTTGCCGCCGTTCAACGCTTACTCCATCGACGGCGATGTGACTGGCGATCTCGTGTACGTGAACTACGGCGTGCCGAAGGACTACGAAATCCTCGAGCGCAACGGCATCGACGTGAAGGGAAAGATCGTCATAGCGCGCTACGGGGGGTCGTGGCGCGGCATCAAGCCGAAGGTCGCCGCGGAGCATGGCGCGGTCGGCTGCATCATCTACTCCGATCCGCGCGATGACGGCTATTTCGTTGGTGATGTTTATCCGAAGGGCGCCTATCGCAGCGAAGGAAGCGCGCAGCGCGGTTCGGTCGCGGACATGCCGATTCACTCCGGCGATCCGCTCACGCCAGGCGTCGGCGCGACCGCGAATGCGAAGCGGCTCGATCGCAAGGATGCCGAGACGCTGACGAAGATTCCGGTGCTGCCGATCTCCTACGGCGATGCGCTGCCTCTTCTGCGCGCGCTCGCCGGTCCCGTCGCGCCGAAGGAGTGGCGCGGCGCTCTGCCGATCACGTATCACCTCGGGCCCGGGCCGGCGCGCGTGCATCTGCGCCTCGAGTTCAACTGGAACATCGTGCCGGCCTACGACGTCATCGCGCGGCTGCGCGGAACGGATCTCGCCGATCAGTGGATCATCCGCGGCAATCACTACGACGCCTGGGTGCACGGCGCGAGCGATCCGATCAGCGGACAGGTGGCGATGCTCGAGGAAGCGCGCGCGATCGGCGAGCTGGCGAAGAGCGGGAATCGTCCGCGCCGCACGTTGATCTACTGCGCCTGGGATGGTGAAGAGCAAGGACTCCTCGGCTCGACGGAATGGGTCGAAACGCATCTCGCCGAACTGCAGGAGCACGCGGCGGTCTACATCAATTCCGATTCGAACAGCCGCGGCTTTCTCAACGCGGGCGGATCGCACACGCTGGAGCGCTTCGTCACCGAGGTGGCGCGCGACGTCGAAGATCCGGAGCGGAACGTGTCCGTGCTCGATCGCATGCGCGCGGTCTACCTCGCCGATCCGGAAACGAAGGACGACGAGCGCAAGGACGCGCGCTCACGCGCGATCTGGCGTCTCGATCCGCTCGGCTCCGGCTCCGACTTTACGCCGTTCCTGCAGCACGCCGGCATCGCCTCGCTCGACATCGGATACAGCGGCGAAGGCGAATACGGGGTGTATCACTCGATGTACGACTCCTTCGATCACTTCACGCGCTTCGTCGATCCGAAAGGCGATTACGGAATCGTGCAGGCGAAGACGACCGGACGCATGGTGCTCCGCCTCGGCAACGCCGACTTCCTTCCCTTCGAAGCATCGACGCTCGCCAAGACCGCCGCGCGCTATCTGACCGAGGTCACCGAGCTCGCCGACAAGATGCGCGCGGAAACCGAAGAGCGAAATCTCTCGGTTCGCGAGCGAACGATGGAGCTCGCTGCCGATCCAACGAAGCCGTTCGTCACGCCGAAGGAACAGGACGAGGTTCCGCACCTCGATCTCGCGCCGTTGCAAAACGCGATTGCGCATCTGGAAAAGAGCGCCCGCGCCTACGACGCGGCAACGTCGCACGATGATCGGGTGGCCATGCGCCTCGAGCACGCACTCACGCGCGACGAAGGCCTGCCCGGCCGCCCTTGGTATCGCCACCAGGTTTACGCCCCCGGCCTCTACACCGGCTACGGCGTCAAAACGTTCCCCGCGGTGCGCGAAGCGATCGAGCTCCGCAAGTGGCGCGAGGCCAACGAGCAGATCGTAGTGCTGGCGAAGGTGATCGAGGGATACGCGAGCTTGCTCGAGAAACGTTGAACGATAGTTAACTGGTTGCTGGTTACTGGTTGTCTGGGGAGCCGCGAAAAAACGCTGTCATCCCGAGCGTCGAGCGAGGGACTTGGGGATGTGCGGCTCGAAGCTGATGTTGCGTGCCGCACACCCCCCAGGTCCCTCGCTCGACGCTCGGGATGACAGCCACTTGGGCGCAGCGCCGCAGATAACTAGCAACCAGTAACCAGCAACTATCGTTTCGGCAGCATGTACACGGTCTCGCCCTTCTTGGCCATGCCGAGGTCTTCGCGGGCGATGCGCTCGACGGCGTAGGAGGATTTCTTCACGCTGTCGATCTCGGCGCGGAGGCGGGCGTTTTCGGCTTCGGCTTTGGCGATGTTCGCGTGCAGCTCGGCGACGCGGGTTCGCGAATGCTGGAGCTCAGGCAGGCCGCGATCGCTGAAGATGAACGAGATCGCGAAGACGACGAACACCACGCTGGCGAGCAGGACCACGGCTTTGAGCGTGACCTGGGTCGCCCGGCGGGATTCGTGCACGGAGACGGATGGCGGCATCCTAAGCGTAGTGTAACGAATATAATCTCTTCGTGAAGCGCGACCAAGCCTCGAACCCGCTGACGGAGCGCTATGCCTCGCGGGAGATGTCCTACCTCTTCTCCCCCAACTTCAAGTTCCGCACCTGGCGAAAGCTATGGATCGCACTCGCCGAGGCGGAGCAGGAGCTGGGACTCGCCGATCACCGACGCGCAGATCGCGGAGCTGAAGGCGAACGCCGAGACCATCAACTACGAAGAGGCCGAACAACGCGAGCGCGAGGTGCGCCATGACGTGATGGCCCACGTACACGCGTACGGGCTGCAAGCGCCGAACGCGAAGGGGATCATCCACCTCGGCGCGACCTCGGCCTACGTCACCGACAACACCGACATCCTGCAGACTCGCGGAAGGTCTGCGCATCCTGCGCGGGCGCATCGTGAATCTCATGGCCAAGCTGCGCGACTTCGCCTGGAAATGGCGCGCGACGCCGACGCTCGCCTTCACGCACTTCCAGCCGGCGCAGCTGACGACCGTCGGCAAACGCGCAACGCTCTGGCTGCACGATTTGCTGCTCGATTATCGCGAGATCGAGTTCCGCCAATCGCAGCTCGCGCTCCTCGGCGTCAAAGGCGCAACCGGCACGCAGGCCTCGTTCCTCAGTTTGTTCGAGGGCGATGAGTCGAAGGTGAATCGGCTCGAGCAACTCGTCGCCGCGAAGGTCGGGATGACGCGCTCGTATCCGGTGTCGGGCCAGACGTACTCGCGCAAGGTCGATTCGCAGGTCATCAACGCGCTGTCGTCGTTCGCACAGTCGGCGTCGAAGTTCGCGTACGACATGCGCCTTCTGCAACACCTCCGCGAGATCGAAGAGCCGTTCGAAGAGGAGCAGATCGGTTCCTCGGCGATGCCGTACAAGCGCAATCCGATGCGCGCGGAACGCATCGATGCGCTCACCCGACATCTGATCGTGAACGCGCTCAATCCCGCACTCACGGCGGCGACGCAGTGGTTCGAGCGAACGCTGGACGACTCCGCGAATCGGCGCATCGCGATTCCTGAAGCCTTCCTGGCCGCGGACGCGGTGGCGCTGATCTACGACAACCTCGCCGCGGGCTTCGTCGTGCACGAGGATGTCATCGCCACGAACGTGCGTCGCGAGCTGCCGTTCCTCATGACCGAGAATCTGATGATGGAAGGCGCGAGTCGCGGCGGCGATCGTCAGGTGCTGCACGAGCGGATTCGCATTCACGCGAAGGCGGCTGCCGACGCGCTGAAAGCGGGCGCGGCGGAGAACGATCTCTTCGATCGCATCGCCGCCGATTCGCTCTTCGGAATCGATCGCGCGGCGATCGAGAAGCTCGCGCAGCCGGAGAACTACACCGGCCTAGCGCGCCAGCAGACGGAGCGATTCCTCATCGAGGACGTCGATCCAATTCTCGCGGGCGAGAGCGCGCAGATCCGCGACGAGGTGGGGGAAGTGCGCGTATGAGGCGCCGCGTCACGTGCGTGGCGCTGTTCGTCGTGCTCGCTTACGGCTGCGCGACGACCGCGCCGCCGGCGGAAACGGAGCCGCAGGCTCTGCATGGGGTTGCGAGCTGGTACGGCGAAGAATTCGCGGGCAGGACGACGGCGAACGGCGAGATCTTCGATCCCAGTCTGCTCACCGCCGCGCATCGCACGTTTCCGTTCGGGACGATTCTCGAGATCGTGAATCCGAAGACGCGGCAGAGCGTCTGGGTGCGCGTGAACGATCGCGGACCGTACATCGCGAACCGCGTGATCGATCTCTCGTACGCCGCGGCGCAAAAGATCGGACTCATCGAGCCGGGCGTTGGCGAGGTCGACATCAAAGTCGTGAAAGTCGGCAGCGGCGAGCGCGAGCCGCCCGCGGCCTTCGATGTGACGATCGCCGAAGCGCCGAAAGTCGCGCCGCAGCCGGTGCCGATGCAGGCTTCCGCGGCCGCGCCCACACCCACGCCAGCTCCCGCTTCCGTCGCAAGCGATGTTCCCACGGTCGAGTTTCCGCTCCCGGTGAAAGAAGAGCCGGTCGTCGTCGATCGCGTAACCGTCGAGACGCAACACGGCGACGTCGTCACGCGCAAGCAGGTCGCTTCCGATGGCCGGACGGTCGAAGAAGTGCCGACTGGCGAGATCCGTCCGATCGCGAAGCCAACGCCCACCGCCGCAACGACAACGACGCCTGCACGCCCGGCGTCGCACGTGGGAAAGCAGTACGTCGTGCAGGTCGGCGCGTTCTCGGTCGAACAAAACGCGAAGCTGCTGCAGGAGCGGCTCACGTCGATCGGTCAACGCGCCTGGGTCGATCGCACCGATCTCTTCCGCGTGCGCATCGGCCCGTTCGCCACGAGGGAGCTCGCCGCCGAAGCGCGTCAGTCGCTCGAGGCGAATGGGCTGTCGGCGATCATTCTCGCGGAGTAGTCGGCAGTGGGCAGTACGCTTCGCTGCAGTAGGCAGGAGCGAGGCCGCGCTACCGCGTGTCATCCCGAGCGTAGCGAGGGACCTGGTGGGCGGGCGGCGCGCAACATGAGCAACGTGCCCCACACCCGCCCAGGTCCCTCGCTACGCTCGGGATGACGTTTTGTCTCCTGCCAACTGCCTACTGCGAACTGCCTACTTCGTCGTTACGCCAGATCCGACTGCGCGAAGAAAAATGCAATCTCGTTTGCGGCGTTTTCGTCCGAATCGGATCCGTGAATCGCGTTCTGCTCGATCGATTCGCCGAACTCTTTGCGGATCGTGCCGGCGTCGGCTTTCGTCGGGTCGGTGGCGCCCATGAGCTTGCGGAGCTCGGCCACGGCGTTGTCGCGCTGGAGCGCGGCGACGTAGACGGGACCGGAGGTCATGTACTCGACGAGGCTGCCGTAGAACGGGCGCTCGCGATGAACGGCATAGAACGCCTCGGCCTGTTTGCGCGAGAGCGCGATCTTGCGAACGCCGAGGACTTCGAAGCCTTCGCTCTCGATGCGGCTGATGATCTTTCCGAAGTTGCCCTTGCGCACCGAGTCGGGCTTGATGATCGTGAATGTTCGGTTGGACATGGTTTTCCTTTTTGCGTTGCGATTTGGGGCGCGAATTATACGTGAGAGGGGATGGAGGGCGGGCTTATAGCCCGCCGGTTTTCGCCCCGCCGATTTCCGGCGGTGCTTGCGAGACCCGCCCCCAAAATCGGCGGGCTATAAGCCCGCCCTCCAATGGATTTCGAATTCAGAACACGTTTGCGACGATCGGTGGCGCCGCGCCGCCGGCGGCTTCGGAGTAGTCGATCGGCAGGTAGAGCGTGAAGGTCGAGCCTTCGCCCGGCTTCGACTTCACTTCGATGCGGCCGAGGTGGAGCTCTACGAAGTTGCGGGTGAGCGAGAGCCCGAGACCGGTGCCGCCGCGTCGCGCGCGGCGGCCATCCTCGGTCTGATAGAACTCGACGAAGATGCGTTGCAGCTCGTCCGAGGCGATGCCGACGCCCTGGTCGGCGACGTCGATGCGCACCGTGTCGAAGCCGATCGGCGAGTCGCTTCGCGGGAACAGGGCTGCAGACGATCGAGACCAGTCCGCCCTGCGGCGAGAACTTCACCGCGTTCGAGAGAAGGTTGAAGAGGATCTGCTTGAGGCGTCCCTCGTCGAGGCGGACTTTCGGCAGTGCGTCGTCGACTTTCAGCAGGATCTGCACTTTCGCGTCGGCGGCGAAGCCTTTCATCACGCGATCGACCGCGGCCATCGTGTCGCGCAGGTCGAATTGATCGGTGCGCAACTCCATCTTCCCCGCTTCGATCTTCGAAAGGTCGAGGATGTCGTTGATCAGCTCGAGCAGGTGATTGCCGGCGGAGTGGATGTTCTCGAGGAAACGATGCAGCCGCTGCTGCAGCAGGCCGCGCGTCGCTTCGAGGAGCACGCTGGAGAAGCCGATGATCGAGTTGAGAGGCGTGCGCAGCTCGTGCGACATGTTGGCGAGGAACTGGTTCTTCGAGCGATCGGCGGCCATGAGCCGCAGGTTCGTCTCGCGCAGCTCGTTCGTCCGTTCCATGACGCGCTGCTCGAGCGCGAACGTGAGCCCTTCGAGATCGCGATAGAGATGCGCATTCTCGATGGCTACCGCTGCCTGATTGGCGATCGCGGTGAGCAGGATCAGGTCGTCGGCGGTGAAGGCGTTCTTCTTGTAGCTCTCGACCGAGATGACGCCGATGACGCGATCGCGCGCGATCATCGGCACGCCGAGCCACGACTCGGTCGGCTTCGTGTCGGCGACGGACTTCACGCCGAACCGCCGTTCCTCGGCGGTGCTGCCGAGGAGGAGCGGTTGGTGGTGCATGACCACCCAGGAGTTCAGCCCTTCGCCGACCGGAATGCGCTCGCGCGGCAGCGGCCTGCCTTCGCGGACGTCGAGCTCGAAGGAGAGCTCGTTCGTCGACTCCTCGAGCAGCGCGATGCTGAAGAGCGTGCAGTCGATGACCGTCTTGCACTCGGTGTAAATCGCCAGCAGGAGCTCGACGGTGGTGAAGCGGAGGGAGATGGTCTTGCCGATGTTCGTCAGCGAGGCGAGTCGCTGCAAGAGGTCGTTCGATTTCGAACGCGTGAGTGCGAGGTTGCGCGCGATCTGATTGGCGACGACGCCCGTGAACGCCAGTGCGACGACGCCACCCCAACCCATCGCGCCGAACGAAAGCGCCGTGACGGTCGCGTACGGAAGCGCGACGAACGAGATCCCGGCGTCGATCAGGTAGAGCTTGAAGATCTTCTCCAGCGAATAGCCATACGCGCGTTGCGGCGCGAACATGAAGAGGCTGTTCATGAAGATCAGCGCCGCGCCCCCTGCGGCGATGCGCAATGCGTTGGTGGGCGAGGAATCGAGAGCTGGGACCTGTCCGCCGAGAAATTCGTAAAGCGAGGTGGCGACGACGACCGGCAAGCCGTAGGTTCCGAAGAGTCCGAACGCTTTGACGTAATCGGTGACCGGATCCTGCCGCGCGATCTTCGCAGGTCCGATCTGCTGCAGCGACAGGATGCGCGTCCCGATGGAAACACCGACGGCGATCCACGACGACAACACCACGCCGAGGAGCGGGAACATGGCCATGTAGGCGGTGATGACGAGCGCGACGTAGACGAGGTCGGTGAGCTCGAACTTCAGTAGCGCCAGCGTGGTGGCGAAGATGACGAAGATGGCGATGAGGATCGGCCCGTCACTTCCCAGCGTGCGCAGGATGGCCGCGGTCTGATCGTGGCGGAGCCACGTCAGCCAAAGCATCGCCATCAAACCGATCAGTCCCTGAATCAGAAAGACCGAAATGACGCGTCGCCGTGCCGTCTGGGAAGGTACAGGCGTCATGGGATTGGAAAAATGGTAGCACCGGGTGGGGTTTCGGGCGCGATCGTGCCAAACGTTTAGGAGTTGTGAGGAGGGCGGGCTTATAGCCGGCCGGTTCTTTTGGGTGGGGACGGTCCCCTGGGACGGTCCCCACGCCCGCCCAGAGTCGGCGGGCTATAAGCCCGCCCTCCTAATGGCGGTGGCGACAGCCATCGGCATGCGACAACTTCGCTTGTGCCGAGAGAATCGCTGCGCTCGGGGTAGCTGACGCTACCGCACTCCTAGACTACACGCGCACGATCACGAGTCCGTCGCGCCGTTCGTACGCGGGGTCGTGAGGAATCGCGGGATCGGCGCGGCAGATGAGCGCGTTGCTCAACTCGAACGCGTCGGGAATCGTCACGTCGTGAGCGACGATGCACGATTCGAGTCGTGCGCCGTTGCCGATGACGCAGTCCTCCCAGATCACGCAATCGTTCACGATGCCTTGCACGTTCGATCGCGCGCCGATCGTCGATCGGGCGACGGACGATGTCGCGATCGCGGTTTCGTGCAGGAGCGAGTCGCCGCGCACGTGCGATCCTTCCGCTGGCGCGATTGCGCCGCGCACGGTGGCTTCGAGAAACGTTCGCGATGCGGTGAGGTAGCGCTGTGGCGTGCCGATGTCGAACCAGAGGCCGTCGTCGACAATCGCCGCGAGCGTGTCCGTTCCGTCGCGCAGGACCGGCTCGTAGACGTCGCCGACGATTCCTGAGAACTCGCGATCGGGGAGAAATCGAAAGACGCGTGAGCTGATGCAGTGCGAGCCGGCGAACATCAGCGATTCGCCATGGCCTTCGCGAAAGCCAGTCAGTTGCCCGCCGTCGTGCCAGACGGGCGTGAAGCGATCGCCTTCCGGCGGATGACGCAGGGTCAGCGCGGCGAGCGCATCGCGCGAGCGTCGCGCTTCGGCGAGCTCCGCGAGCCGCGGAAACTGCACGGTGTCGCCATTGACGAGAAAGAAGTCGCGTTCGTGCTCGAGCTGCGAATGGACGCGCCGCAGCGCGCCGCCGGTGCCGAGGATTTCTTCCTCGTAGGAAAACGAGATGTAGGCGCGCGATGCGTAGCGCTTGTGCACGTCGCGCTCGAGCTGTGCCGGAAGATGATGCAGATTGACGATGAGGTGATCGACGCCGGCCGCGAGATACGACTCGATCGCCCATCCGATGAGCGGACGATTGCAGAGCGGAACGAGCGGCTTCGGCAGGGTGTAGGTGAGCGGACGCAGTCGCGTGCCGTAGCCCGCCGCGAGGATGACGCCTTTCATGATGGTTCTCGGTTGTCCGTTGTCGGTTGTCTGTGAACGTGAGCGATGCTGCTCAGACAACCGACAACCGACAACCGACAACGCCTCACAGGAGTTGCTCCGGCGGAAACACCATGTGCTCCGGCAGCTCTCCGCGCGTCCGTCGTGCGAGTCGATACAGCTCGGCGTAGCTCTGGCGGATTCCGGTGTCCATGTTCATCCCCAACTCCTCGGCGACGGAGCGGATGACATCGAGCGGGCCTTCGATCTCGAAGTAGTCGCCGATGGGCGTGCGGTCGAGCACGACCTCGACCTCGCGGACGCGCCAGACCTCGCGGAACTTCTGATAGCGGAAGACCGGCTTGTAGCCGAGGGAGTCGAAGAGCTGGATGGCGAGCTCGAAGCTCTCCACGCCGGTCTGCACTTCCTCGCGCGACTTCACGCCCCCCTCGAACGCCAGCGCGCCTTTGTACGTCACGAGCGCGTACTTGCCGAACTTGCGCACGCGCAGGAGCGTTCCTTTCGTGCGCAGCTCTCCACGGCGATCGAGGACCATGTTGTCCTCGAACGTCTCCGGGTAGAGCCGCTGTGCGCCGATCTCGTGCAGCCGGCGCACCAGCGCCGCGCGGTCCTTGAGGGCGAACTTGACTTCGATTTCCTGAGCCATGATTGGTTGTCGGTTGTCGGTTGTCGGTTGTCTGGGGAGTCGCGCTGAAGCGCGGACAACTGACAACCGATAACCGACAACTACGTCAGTACCGCAACTCCTGGAAGCGTCTCGCCCGAAATGAACTCCAGCGACGCGCCTCCGCCGGTCGAAATGTGGGTGATGCGATCAGCGAAGCCGGAGGCGTTCACCGCTTCGACCGACTCTCCGCCGCCGACGACGGTGATGGCGCCGGTCGCATTGGCGACGGCGCTGGCCATGGCCATCGTTCCCTTCGCGAACTGCTCCTTCTCGAACACTCCCATCGGGCCGTTCCAGAAGATCGTCTTCGCGCCGCGCAGCTCGGATTCGTATCGGGTCACCGTCTTCGGACCGATGTCGAACGCCTTCTGCTCGCTCGTCAGTCCGCCGGCGACATCGACGGTCTCGATCTTCGTCGGCGCGTTCATGTCGTCGGCGACAACGAGATCGACAGGCAACACGACTTCCGCGCGCGCGTGTCCGGAGCTGATGCGGCGGGCGACGTCGAGCGACTCCTGATCGACGAGCGAGCCACCCATGGCGATCCCGCTGGCGGCAAGGAACGTGTTGGCCATCCCTCCGCCAATGAGCACTTTGTCTGCCAGCTTGACGAGCGCTTCCAGCGGCTCGATCTTGCCGGCGATCTTCGCGCCGCCCATGAGCGCCACGAACGGACGCTCGGAGATGTTCGTGACCTTCTGCAGGAACTCGAGCTCCCTCGCCAGCAGGAGCCCGCCGGCGGTGTGGTCTTTCGGAAAGAGCCGCGGCAGCGCGTCGATCGACGCATGCGCGCGATGGCAGGCGCCGAACGCGTCGTTGACGATAGAAGTCCGCGAGCTTGCGCAGCTCCGCGGCGAATGCGGGATCGTTCTTCTCCTCGCCGGCGTGGAAGCGAAGGTTCTCGAGCAGCAGCAACTCGCCGGCTGCCGAGCCTTCGATCGTATCCGTCGTCCGACGCAGTCATCGGCCCACTGCACGTCGCGGCCGATCAGCTCCGCCAGCTTCTCGCGCACCGGCTTGAGCGAATACTTCTCGTTGCGCTGCCCCTTCGGACGCCCGAGGTGACTGGCGATGCACGATGGCCGCGCCGCGCTCGCGAAGCATGCGCAGCGTCGGCAGCGTCTCCTCGATGCGCGTGGCGTCGGTGATGCGCGCCCCTTCGAGCGGAACGTTGTAGTCGACGCGATAGAAGACGCGCGCGCCGCGGGAGAGAGGCAGTTGGTCGAGCGTGCTGATTTTGATCATGTGATCGAAACGATGAACGATGAAGGATGAACGATGAACGTTCGCGCTCTCCTGTTCATCGTTCATCCTTCATCGTTCACCGTTGTCTTCATTTCGCGGTCAGCGCTTCCTTCTTCACTCTCGCCACGTGGGCGATGAGGTCGAGGATGCGGTTCGAGTAGCCCCACTCGTTGTCGTACCAGGCCAGGATCTTGTGCATGTTGGCGCCGACCGAGCGCGTGAACGTCGTGTCGACGATCGACGAGTGGGCGTTGTGATTGAAGTCGATCGAGACCAGCTGCTCGTCGGAGTAGGTCGAGGATTCCTTCCAGCTCGCCGTGCGACGCGTCGCGAAGCACCTGATTGATCTCCTCGACGTTCGTTCCCTTCTCGGTCTGGAACGTGAGATCGACGAGCGAGACGTTCGGCGTCGGCACGCGGACGGAGATGCCGTCGAACTTGCCCTTCAGCTCCGGCAGCACGAGGCCGACGGCCTTCGCCGCGCCGGTCGACGTCGGGATCATCGAGAGTGCCGCGGCGCGTCCGCGGCGAAGATCCTTGTGCGGCAGGTCGAGGATCTCCTGATCGTTCGTGTACGAGTGCACCGTGGTCATGATGCCCATCGTGATGCCGAAGCGTTCGTGCAGCACCTTCGCCACCGGCGCGAGGCAGTTCGTCGTGCACGAGGCGTTGGAGATGATCCTGATGATTCGCGGGATCGTAGTCGTTCTCGTTCACGCCCATGCAGAACGTGGCGTCGGCGTCCTTCGACGGTGCGGAGATGATGACGGTCTCGACGCTCTTGCGCAGATGACGCGAGGCCTTGGCCTTGTCGGTGAAGCGGCCGGACGATTCGACCACGATCTCCACGCCGAGGGTCGTCCCAGGGGATCTCGGCCGGATCGGGATTGGAGAAGACCGTCAGTTCCTTGCCGTCGATGACGATGCTCGTATCGGTGTGCTTGACGTCGTTCGGAATCGTGCGATGCACGGAGTCGTACTTGAGCAGATAGGCCAGCGTGGCAGCGCCGGTGAGATCGTTCACCGCCACGAATTCGATGTCGTAATTCTTCTCGAGCGCGGCGCGCAGGACATTCCGTCCGATGCGTCCGAACCCATTCACTCCAACCTTCACCATGACCAGGGTCTCCTAATTTTGTTGCTGGTTATTGGTTGCTGGTTGTCTGGGGTGTCGCGCCGAGTCCCAACGTTCGCGGCATCCACAAGCAACCAGTCACCAGTAACCAGCAACGTCGATAGCAATCTCGACGCCGCGCTAGTATATCGAGGTGAATCCGACTGCGAGTTCCGTGCTAGTCACACCTCTGCGATGGGACGGTGAGCATCTCTTTCTGCTCGATCAGCGTCTTTTGCCCGCGGAGGAGAAGTGGCTGGAGTGTTCCTCGGCGCAGGATGTCGCAGACGCAATTCGGACGATGGTCGTGCGCGGTGCGCCGGCGATCGGCGTGAGTGCCGCGTTCGGCATGGCCATGGCCTCGCGACGCGGGGATGATCTGGCGGTCGCCGCGGAAGTGCTGAAGCGCTCACGACCGACGGCGGTGAATCTCGCCTGGGCCGTCGATCGTATGACGCGCCATGATGGCGATGCGGTCGCGGAGGCCGAGCGGATTCTCGAGGAGGATGTCGCCGCGAACATGCGCATGGGTCGTTACGGTGCCGAGCTCCTCGGCGCGAGCGCGACCGTGCTCACGCACTGCAACGCCGGCGCTCTCGCTACCGGCGGCTATGGCACGGCCCTCGGCGTGATCCGCGCCGCCGTCGAGAGCGGCAAGCGCATCGCGGTGTTCGCCGACGAAACGCGACCTTATCTGCAGGGCGCGCGTCTCACGGCATGGGAGCTTCAGCGCGACGGCATCGATGTCACGCTGATCACCGACAACATGTCCGGCCATTTCTTTCAGCAGAAGACCTTCGACGCCGTGATCGTCGGCGCCGATCGGATCGCCGCGAACGGCGACGCCGCGAACAAGATCGGGACGTACACGGTTGCCGTACTCGCGAATGCGCACGGCATCCCGTTCTACGTCGCCGCGCCGGTGTCGACGATCGACATCCAGTGTCCGAACGGGGCGGAGATTCCGATCGAGGAGCGCAGCGCGCGCGAAGTGACGGAGATCTTCGGCACGCGCGTCGCGCCGGAGGGGGTCGCGGTGCGCCATCCGGCGTTCGACGTGACGCCGGCGCGGCTCATCACCGCCATCATCACCGAGCGAGGCGTGCTGCGCCCGCCGTACACGGAGGCCATACGCAACGTCTTCACCGCCTGATCGCCGCGCTCTGGCTGGGCAGCGCGTTCTTTCTCATGCTCGCGGCTTCGGCCGCCTTCCGCGCCGCCCCGAACGCGACCGCGGCAGCGGACGTCGTCGGCGCCATGCTCGCGCGCTGGCACTACATCTCGCTGGCCGCACCATCCGTGCTGTTCATGCTGGAGTCGATCCGCGTGCGCCGCGCGGTGCTCGTCGCGATCTTCATCGCGCTGCTCCTCGCCGCAACGCAGACGGTTGTCGACCTCCGCATCCGCGAGATCCGCTTCAATTCCCCCGCCCCCATCTCGTCCCTCGATCCCGACAACCCCGTCCGCCGCCGCTTCGGCGCCCTGCACGGGATTTCGATGATGCTGCTCCTCGCGCAAGCACTGGCGGCGGCGGTGGTGGTGGCGGCGAAGGAGAGGGGGGAGACGTCCACGCGCGAAGCGGTGATCACTCCGACGTAACAGCGTCGTTGGAAGCAGAAGCCGCAGGCTTCGGCGGTTCTGTGTAGCGACGGGCGCCCTCGCCCGTCGGTTCGCGCGCCAGACGAAGCGTGTTCGCGATTCTGTCGCACGCTACGCGAGGCTGAAGCCGGGGTCTAAAATCTTTTGCCCGCATACGCGGGCACGTCCGCGCGCTTCGTTTGGGAAACCACAACATCCCCTTCTATCCCGCCACCATGTTCCCGTCGATGTCCAGTTCGTGCAGTGGCAACCCCAGGGTGCCGAGGGGCTCGCGGATTTCGCTGGCGTTGCCGACGATGACGATGAGGACTCGGTTGGGGTCGAGGTACTTGTTGGCGACGCGGGTGACGTCTTCCTTCGTGACGGCGGCGATGTTTTCGCGGTAGTGGTCGAAGTAGTTTTCGGGGAGGCCGTAGAGTTCGATGTCGACGAGGCGGCTGGCGATGTCGGATGCGGTCTGCACGGTTGCGGGGAAGACGCCCATCATGTAGTTCTTCGTGTCATCGAGCTCGGCGTCCTGGAGGTCGCCGGTCTGGATGCGGCGCAGTTCGTCAAGCATCTCCGAAACGGATTCGCGCGTGACTTCGTTGCGCACCGGTGCGGCGAGGACGAACGGCCCGGCCTGGCGGCGGAAGGCGAACTGGGAGCGCGCGCCGTAGGTGTAGCCATGTTTCTCGCGCAGGTTGAGGTTGATGCGCGAGTTGAAGACGCCGCCGAAGAGAGCGTTCATGACGAACAGCGCGAAATAGTCGTCGCAGGAGCGCGGCACGCCGAGGTGACCGATGCGGATCTCGGACTGCACGGCTTGCGGGCGATCGATCACGTAGATGCGGCTTTCGGCGATCGCATTCGGCGCGAGTGTCGGACGCGGAAGCTCGGTGCCACGCTGCCAGTCGCCGAGGTCCCGCTTCACGAGCTCGATCGCGCGTGCGGCGTCGATGTCTCCGGAGATCACGATCGCGCTGTTGTTGGGGAGGTAGTGGCGGCGATAGAAATCCTCGACGTCGGCGAGCGTGATGCGCGCGACGCTGTCGGCGTTTCCGATGACGGTGTTGCCGTACGCGCCGGTTCCGTACAAAAGACTTGCGAAGCGTTTGCCGGCGATGGCGCCCGGCTCGTTGCGCTGCTGCAGGATCTCGTTGAGGCGCTCGGCGCGCACGCGCTCCAGGCCGTCGGCGGGAAACGTCGGACGCACGGTGACGTCGCCGAAGATCGCCAGCGACGGCTCGCTGTTGCGGCTGAGCACATCGAGCGAGATGTAGCTGGCGTCCCAATCCGCGCCGGTGCCGAGGGCGCGCGCCGAGGAGACCGATGTCTTCGGCGAGGCGAATGGTGTCGCGCGAGCCGGCGCCTTCATCGAGCATGTCCGCGGTGATCGACGCCAGTCCGGCGGTCGCGGCACTGTCGTGATCGGCGCCGGAGCGTACCAGCGCGCGGACGGAGAGGAGCGGCGCGTTGTGATTCTCGGCGATGAGGACGCGCAGTCCGTTGTCGAGCGTCTCGCGCGTGATGTGCGGGAAGTGATACGGACGCGGCGCGGTCGGTTGCGGTGCCGTAGTGCGATCGATCGCGGTCATTCACTCTCCGGGATGAACAGGCTGGTGACGCGGTTTTCGGGAATCAGGTATTTGCGCGCGACGTGCGCCAGATCCTCGGCGGTCGCGGATCGATACGGATCGAGCCATCGCTGCACGAGACTCGGATCGCCGAAGTAGGTCGACATCATGCCGATCAGATCGGCGCGGGCGTCGAACGTTTCGAGCTGATGCGCGAACTCGCTCTCGGCGCGGTTTTTGGCGCGGATCAGTTCATCGTCGGTGATGCCGCCGGTGGCGATGCGCGCGATTTCCTCATCGATTGCGGATTCGATGGTGTCGATGGCCACGCCTTCGCGCGCCGTCGCCTGCAGCATCATGAGTCCTGTTGCCTCGGTCGGCAGAACGTAGGTCCCGACGTCCTGCGCGATCTGCTTCTCGTGGACGAGGACGCGGTCGAGTCGGCTGGCTTTGTCGCTGGCGAGGATCGTCGTGAGCAGATCGGCGTGAACCCAGTCTGGCTCTCCCATCTTCGGGAGGTGATAGAGCCGATAGATGCGCGGGAGCTGCACGGGTGAGGGGAACGTTTCGCGCTTCTCGTGACCCGCGGGCTTGCGCTCCAGCGTGAACGGCGGAAACGAGCCTCCCGGCGCGAGCTCGGAGAAGTATTGATCGACGAGCCGCTTCGCTTCGTCGGGCGCGAAATCGCCGACGATCGTGAGCGTGCAGTTGTCGGGGCGATACCAGGTGCTGAAGAACTCGCGCGACGTCGTCGAGTGACGCTGCCTGCAGGTCTTCCATCGAGCCGATCGTCGGCCAGTGGTACGAGTAGTCGGGCTCGAAAGCGAGGTTCAACAGTCGCTCGAATGCCGTGCCGTAGGGCACGTTGTCGTAACGCTGCCGCCGCTCTTCCTTCACGACCTCGCGCTGGATGTCGAGCTTCTGCTGCGTGAGCGCGGGGAGGAAGAAGCCCATGCGATCGGACTCGAGCCAGAGGCCGAGGGCGAGGTAGTTCGAGGGAAGGGTCTCGAAGTAGTTCGTCCGGTCGAAGAAGGTCGTGCCATTGAGCACCCCGCCGACGGACTGCACGTAGCGGAAGTGCTCGTTGTTGCCGACGTTCTCGGAGCCGGAGAAGAGCATGTGCTCGAAGAGATGCGCGAAGCCGGTGCGTCCGGGCCGCTCGTTCTTCGAGCCGACGTGATACCAGAGGTTGACCGCGACGAGCGGGGCGGAGTGGTCTTCGTTGAGCACTACGCGGAGGCCGTTCCCGAGGCGGTATTGATCGATCGACAGCATGGAGCGCTTTCTATCACGAACGTTAGATCGCAGATCGCAGATCGCAGATCGCAGGGAACCTCCGCCGCCACCACAACGTACTCCGGGAGGGTGGCCTGCGATCCGCGATCTGCGATCTGCGATCTGGTTTCGTTTATCCTTGCGCGCGCATGTCCTCCCTGCCCTGGCGTCATATCGCGATCGAGGGACCTATCGGCGTGGGGAAGACCTCGCTGACTTACGCTGCTGGCGAAGCGGTTTCGCGGGACGAAGGTGCTGGAGGATGTCGACAATCCGTTCCTCGATGATTTCTACAAGGACAAGCGGGGGGCGGCGTTCCGGACGGAGCTGTTCTTTCTCCTCTCGCGGTTCGATCAGCAGAAGCAGGTGGCGCAGCGCGATCTCTTCACCGAGCTGATCCTGGCCGACTACACCTTCGCCAAGAGCAAGATCTTCGCGTACCTGACGCTCGACGACTCCGAGCTGATGATCTACAACCGGCTCTACGACCTCCTCTGGGAGCAGGTGCCGAAGCCGGATCTGGTCATTTACCTGCAGGGAAGTCTTGATACACTACTCAAGCGCATCAAGAAGCGCGGGCGGGCTTACGAGAAAGCGATCTCGGCATCGTATCTCCAGGAACTCAGCGAGGCGTACTCGCACTACTTTTACCGGTACGACGAGACGCCGTTGCTGGTGGTGAATACGAACGAGATCGATTTCGTGAACACACCCGAGCATTTCGAACAGCTCGTCGAGCAGGTTCGCAATGCTCAAAAGGGAACGCAGTACTACGTACCGCTTGGATCCTGAGTTGACGGACCGAGACGAAGCGTAAGAAGGATGAACGAGGAAGGATGAACGAGGAACACGGCTTCGCGCCGTTCATCGTTCATCATTCATCGTTCATCGTTCCGAACCGCTCCTCTCGATCGATCGGAGGAGCAAATGAACACTCAACGAAAAAAAGTCACCGTCCCGGCCATTCGCGCGATGAAGGGCAAGTCGCGCATCGGGATGCTCACCGCCTACGACTACCCGAGCGCGAAGATCGCCGACGCCGCCGGCTCCGACATCCTGCTCGTCGGCGATTCTCTCGGCATGGTCGTCCTCGGCTATCCCGACACGTTGAGCGTGACCGTCGACGACATGCTCCATCACACGCGCGCCGTCGTGCGCGGCGCGAAGACGTCGCTCATCGTCGGCGACATGCCCTATCTCTCGTACCACGTCTCGATCGAGGAGTCGGTGCGCAACGCCGGGCGCTTCATCCAGGCCGGCGCGCACGCGGTGAAGATCGAAGGAGCGAAGCCGAGCCGCATCCGCGCGATCGAGGCGATCCTCGACGCCGAGATCCCGGTCATGGGTCACATCGGGCTCACTCCGCAGTCGGTCAACGCCCTCGGCGGGTTCAAGCTGCAAGGGAAAAACGCGGACGACGCGCGCCGGCTGCTCGATGAAGCGATCGCTCTCGAGCACGCCGGCTGTTTCTCGCTCGTTCTCGAATGCGTGCCGGCCGAGCTGGCGGCGATGATCACCGAGCAGATCGTGATCCCGACCATCGGCATCGGCGCCGGCCCGTCCTGCGACGGGCAGGTGCTCGTCTTCCACGACGTCCTCGGCATCTACGACGGTCACGCGCCGAAGTTCGTGCGCAAGTACGCGAACATCGCGCAAGACATGCAAGTGGCGCTCGAGGCGTATCTCGCCGACGTGCGCGGCGGGACGTTCCCCGACGAGGAGAAGGAGTCGTTCCACATGGCGAGCGATGAAGAGCTCAAGCGGCTCTACTCGAGTCGCGAGGACACACCGGGCGGTGTCGTCGTCGAGATGCCGAAAGCGCAGTAGCTTGCGCGTTGTTGGTTCTCGGTTGTCGGTTGTCCGTGAGGTCGGGCTTTGCTGCACAGACAACTGACAACCGAGAACTGACAACCCGATCGCCAACCCGATGCGCATCGTCCAGACCATCGAAGAAGTACGTTCTGCCGTGAGCGTCGCAAGAGCTCACGGCACGCGCATCGGTTTCGTTCCGACGATGGGTTTCCTTCACGCGGGACATCTTTCGCTCGTGAAGGTCGCGCGCGACGCGGGTGCGGACTTCATCGTCGTTTCGATCTTCGTCAATCCGAAGCAGTTCGGACCGAACGAAGACTTCTCGCGCTATCCGCGCAATGAAGCGGCCGACGCGGCGATGCTCGAGAGCGAAGGCGTGGATCTGTTGTTCCTGCCGCCAGTGGAGGTGATGTATCCACCCGGTGCAACGACGTCGATTGCCGTCGGCTGCGTATCGAAGCCGCTCGAAGGCGAGCGCCGGCCGGGACACTTCGATGGCGTGGCCACGGTCGTGGCGAAGCTCTTCAACATCGTGCAGGCCGACGTCGCCGCGTTCGGCCGCAAGGACGCGCAGCAGTGTGCCGTGATCGAACGCATGGTCCTCGACCTCGACATCCCCGTCCAACTCGTCTTCGGCGAAACGACGCGCGAGCATGACGGCCTGGCGATGTCGTCGCGCAACAGCTACCTCTCCGCCGACGAGCGTGCGACAGCGCCGGTCCTCCACCGCGCGCTCCGCGCGGCGCAGGAAGCGATCACGCACGGAATCCACAGCGTCCCCGATCTCGAGCGCCTCATGCACAAAGTCGTGGCCGAGGTGGAGGGCGTCGCCGTCGACTACCTTGCCGTCGTCGATCCCGCCACGTTCGAGCCGCCTGTCGATTTCCATCGCACGGTGCTCGTGGCTGGTGCGGTGCGGGTGGGAAAGACGCGGCTCATCGACAACATCCGCGTGGCGCGTTAACCAAAAACTCTGTCATCCCGAGGGTAGCGAGGGACCTGGGCGGTTGGGTGGCGCGATGTTCGTGTTACGCGCCGCCCGCCCGCACAGGTCCCTCGCTACCCTCGGGATGACAAGCTAAGTACAGAGAACCGCACTCCCGATCACCTTCGTGCGAAGTCGATGAATCCTCGCTCGACGTCCACGCCGATCAGTTTGACGCGCGTGCGGTCGCCGATGTCGAGGCCTTCCGCGCCGCGGACGACCTTGCCTTCGATCGGCGGGTGGAAGATGCGCACCCAGGTGCCCTTCGCCGAGGCGCCGGTGACGATGCCGTCGAAGTGTTCGCCGACGCGGTTGGAGAGCATGATCGCCGCGGCGACTTTGCGCACGTGGCGCTCGACTTTGTTCGCGGCGTCTTCCTGATCGGTGCAGTGCTGCGCGAGTCCATCGAGCTCGTCGTCGCTGTACGGCGACGGTTTCCCCGCGAGCGCGGCTTTGACGAGGCGATGGGTGATGAGATCGGGATAGCGGCGGTTCGGCGCGGTGGAGTGCGTGTAGTCCTTCACCGCCAGGCCGAAGTGGCCGATCGACTCTTCGCCCGGATGCTCGACGACGTACTCGCCGGCTCCCATCGCTTTGACGATCGACAGCGAGAGATCGGGAAAGCGCGTCGGGTCGAGTTTCCTCTGGCGCAGCAGGAACTCTTCGAGCGCGCGGGCGTCGGGATCGGGCGGCAGGCGGTCGCCGAGATCGGCGGCGATGCGCTCGATGCGATCCCAGCGCTCCGGCGAGCGCACGACACGGCGGATGCTGGCGAACTTGTGGCGCACGAGGAAACGCGCGGTGACGCCGTTCGCGGCGATCATGAAGTCTTCGATGAGCAGGCGCGCGTTGTTGCGCTCGGCCTGGCGGAGATCGACGACCTTGCCGTCCGCGAAGACCGGCTTGGCCTCGATCGTCTCGAGGTCGAGCGCGCCGTGCTCGTGACGCACCTCGCGCATCTTGTCGGCGGTGCGATCCTGCAGGTGCAGCGCTTCGGCGAGCCCTGCGACGTGCGCGATCTTCTCCGGCGCTTCCTGCTTGCCGTCGAGCCACGCGGCGACGCTGTCGTAGGCGAGCTTCGCCTTGTTGTGCACCACCGCGCGATAGACGTCGCCATCGTCGGACGTGCCGTCGTCGTGTACCGTCAGCTCGATGACGAGCGCGACGCGATCCTCGCCCTCGTTGAGCGAGGTGAGATCCGTCGAGAGCTTCTCGGGCAGCATCGGAAAGACCGTCGCGGCCGTGTAGACCGAGGTCGTGTTGTGCTGTGCGCGGCGATCGATCGGCGTGTCCTTGTGGACGAGCGCATCGACGTCGGCGACGGCGATGAAGATCTTCGTGTTGCCCTTGCCGTCGTCTTCGGCCCAGGTGAGCTGATCGAGATCGCGCGAGTCGTCGTTGTCGATCGAGCACCAGCCGAGGTGGCGCAGATCGCGGAGCGAGGGATCGGGATCCGCGGGTCCGCGGATTCCGTCGAGCTGCTTCTTCACGTCTTTGTCGAAGTCGGGATCGAGACCGGCGTCGATCATCGACTGATGGGCGATCTCATCGAGGATCTCTTCATGCTTGCGATTCATGGCCGCTGACGTTATCACCATGTGATGCAAGCCGCGCCCGCGGGCGACAACGCCGTGCTGATCGACCTTGGCGAGGTCAGCGGCGACGAATTGCACGCCGCGGCGCGTGCGGTTTCGGCGATGCGCCAGGTGAGGGCGTGCATCGTGGGGCATTCGTCGCTGTACGTGATTTTCGACGAGCCAGTCGCCGAGTCGCCGGGGCCAGTCGCCGAGTCGCCGAGTCGGCGAGTCGCCGAGGTGATCGACGCAATCTCCTCGTCCTCGACGGCTCGACGACTGGACGACTCGACGACTGGACGACTGGACGACTCGCCGACCAGTCGCACCGTCCGCGTCTCGTTCGCCAACGCCCCCGACCTCGCCGAGTTCCTCGCACGCACGCATCTCACGCTCGACGCCTTCCTCGCACGCGTTGCGACGCTGCGGCTGACCGCGCGGTACCTCGGCTTTCGCGGCGGGTTTGCGTATCTCGATGGCTGGCCGGAGGAGTGGGCGATGCCGCGACGTCCGACGTCGCGTCCCGTTGCGCGCGGATCGTTTGCGATCGCGGGGAGCGTGGCCGGGTTCTATCCGATCGACACGCCTGGCGGTTGGAACGTGCTCGGTCGGACGGAGGAGGATCTCGAGAACGCGCTGACTCCGGGCGACGTGATCACGATCGAGCCCGTCGCTGTGGAGGACCGCCGCCGTCCCGGCGGCTGGGGCGGCGCCGTCCCGGCGCCCGCCCGCGAGCGGCGAGACGCCGCTCGTCCAGCCGGCGAGGACGCCGGCGGTCCTCGCGGTCTCGCGAGAATCGTCGAGATCGTGTCCGCTCCGTTGATGACGATCGTTCGTGATCCGGACTACGCGCTACTCGCGCGGGGCGTAGCGGCGGGTGGTCCGTTCGATGACGTCGCGGCGGCTCTTGCGCGGCGAGCTGTTGAGCGTTGCGAAGTTTTGCTCGAATGCGCGATGACCGGGCCGCGATTGCGGTTTCGCGAGGACGCCGTTGTCGCGTGGTGCGGTCCCGATCTATCGATCCGTGTATATCGGCCTCGCGTCGGCGAGGAGCTTGCCATCGGGCGGATTACCGGAGGATTGCGCGGCTATCTCGCGATCGGTCGTGGCGAGGGAGTGGTCGCGCACATCGAGCGTGGCGATCGCCACGTCATCCGCGCGATGGCCGGTCCGCATGATGTAGGACTGCGGGAGGTCGAGTGCGAAGTCACACCGCAACTCGATCGCGTTGGTGTGCGGCTGCGGCCGCTCGTCGCGTTGAACATCGAGATCCCGGCCGACCTTCGTTCCTGCGGCATGCAGTGCGGCACCGTGCAGCTGCATCCCGACGGATCGCTGGTGGCGATGGGTCCGGATCATCCGGTCACCGGCGGCTATCTGCAGCCGATGACCGTGATCACGTCGGAGCGATGGAAGCTCGGGCAGTTGGTGCCGGGAGAAAAAGTCACGCTGCTCGTCAGCTGATCGCGCCGGTGTGCAGATCGTGCTTCGCCGAGGAGTCGCCGTGCTTCTGGTCGGTGTAGGTGTATTCGATGACTCCGTAGTCGAGAGAAACGTTCTCGACAGGGACGTCGCCGGCTCCGCCCGCGATGCTCAGGTTCGAGATGACGACGTGCTGCATCGTGACCTTTAGATATTCGACTGGATTGTGGTCGCCGCTCCCGTCCGCGCGATAGCAACGGATGGTCACTTTTCCGAACTGCTTGCCCGACCAGCAGAGCTTGAGCAACTCACTCGACGACTGGTCCAGGTACTTGCTGAAGGTGAGATTCGCGTGATTGGGCCGCTCGACCGTGCCCGTTCCCGCGGTGCTTCGCGTCGGACTCGTTGGTTGGGTGAAGCCATGGCTCCAGGAAAGAACTTCGATTTCCTTCTCGTGTGCTGGCGCAGTGCTCGTTCCCTGGACGGCAGGTTCCTCGAACCGGATGTACATATTCGTGCTCATCGGAAATCTCTCCTCTCGGCACGAGTATAGGAGACAGGAGAAGCTCAAGCCTGGTCGGTCCGCATGATGTTCGGGCTGCGCGAGATCGAGTGCGAAATCACGCGGTATCTCGATCCGGGTCGGCGTGCGAGTGCATCGAGCGCAACTCCCCTCGAGAACCAGCAACCGACAACCAACAACTTCTTTTCAGCCGCCGAACTGATACCCCGAGCGCGCGACGACCTTGAACTCCGGGTTCCGCACCGACACGCTCACTTTCTGATATCCCTTGTCGCCCTTCGGGTGCTGCGCGCGATAGGTGACGAGGTAGTAGCCGCTGTTCACGTTCTCGACGCGCTCGAGCGCCGGCTTGAACGTCGTGTTGAAGCGGAAGTAGCGGCCGCCGGTCGACTCCGACATCTCTTCGAGGCGCTGATGGATCAGCGGCGACGCATCCTGCGCATCGCGCTGCAACTGCACGCCGTAGACGGAAACATTCGCGGCGTTGAGCGACTGCAGCATCGGATCGAGATTCGGGCTGCGATTCGTGATCAGGCCGTTGGAGATCGTCTCGTAGCGATCAGCGATGCCGGGTGAGAAGAGCACGAGGTTCTTGCGCGCGCGGATCGACTTCACGCCGTCGGCGAGGAAGTCGATGGCCTCGTAGACCGTGCCGGTCTGATCGATCATGGCCTTGGTGTCGACGGAGCGGAGGATCGACGGCTCGTCGCCGGCGGGAGCGTCTTTGAGTCCGAGGCCGAACTGCATGGCGTCGTTGAGCGCGCTCTCGAGCTGCTTCTTGTTCGAGGTGAAATCGCTGTAGACCTTGAGGCGCACGTCGTGACCGACGATGGCCACGCGGTCGGTGTCCTTCATCTCGTTGCGCACGAAGTCGCGGACGGACTCGCGGGCCAGCGTGAGATCGGTGCGCAGCACGCCGGGATCCTGAGGCTTGTCGAAGAAGAAGATGAAGTAGCGGTTCTCGAGAACGCGCTCGACTTTGAACGGTGCGTTCTCTTCGCGGGCATCGAGGAGGCGGCGGTTCGTGAAGTAATCGACGGAGTCGACCGGTTGCTCGACGCCGTTTTCCTTCACGATGAAGTCGTCCTTGGCCAGGCCGAGGATGTGATGGCCGCGGGTGTCGGTCACGATGACGTCGAGGAGCACGGCGTTGACGTCGATGCGCTCCTCGAAGGATGGATTGGATGGATTCGACTGCGCGAGACCGGGAAGGGCCAGCGCAAGGAACGACAGGGCGAGCAGCAGGCGTTTCATGGGAATGCCTCCGGAGAAGCCAACGGGAGGGTTGCCATCGCGATTCCGCGTCACCGGAATGAAACCTCGGGAGGTGCCGTTAGCGGGACCGGTCAGCGCACTTGCCTGTCGCTTAGCAGGCCGGTTTGACCCGTCGAGGCGAAATCACTAGAATCCGCGCCTCTTCGCCGCGACTCCCTGTCGCGACATCATCATCGGGGCATAGCTCAGCCTGGTTAGAGCGCACGGTTCGGGACCGTGAGGTCGGAGGTTCAAATCCTCTTGCCCCGACCATCTTCCCTTCGAACGATGAACGCGGAACGATGAACGATGAACTCGTTCAGAACGCGGTCATCGCTTCCCGCTAACCGGTAGACAGTGAACGGGTGACAGGGCTCGCTTGCTCGGCGGGCGTGCGTCGCCCGTGACCCGTTGATCGTGTGCTGGCAGCTTCCGCCGAACGAACAGGTAGATAGTGAACAGACGACAGGCATCGGCTGCTCAAGCGGCAAGCGTTCCCCGTGCCCCGTCTACCGTGCACCCTTCATCACCGCTTCCACGGCACGTCGGCGACGCCGGCGCGTAGGTTCGCGAAGCGGGCGGCGACGAAGAGGTAATCCGACAATCGATTGAGGTACGTGATCGTGGATTGTGTCGGTGCGGAATCGTCGTGGAGTCCGACGACGCAACGTTCGGCGCGGCGACAGACGGTGCGGGCGACATGGAGTTGGGATGCGGCGAGTGCGCCTCCGGGAAGGATGAACGTGGTCAGCGGCGCGAGCTCTTGCTCCATCGCGTCGATGGCGTGCTCGAGGTCTTCGATGCGTTTCGGGTTGACGCCGGTGAAGCGGCTCGTGCCAGGGGACGCGAGGTGCGCGCCGATTTCGAAGAGGTCGGATTGCACGCGTTCGAGCTCAGCGCTGGTTTCGTCAGGAACGCCACTCGCGCGCGTGACGCCGAGGTGCGAGCTGAGCTCGTCGACGGTGCCGTAGGCTTCGATGCGCGGATCGTTTTTCGCCACGCGCGTCCCGCCGAAGAGAGACGTCTGGCCCTGGTCACCGGTGCGAGTGTAGATCTTCATGAGTCAGTTTGCAGATCGCAGATCGCAGTTCGGAGCGACGCGATGATGGTGATTTCCGTCATCCTGAGAGAGGCCGGGCGGGTGTGAGCGAAGGATCCTAGCGCGGGCTGCTGCGCCCGCAACCCAAACAAGTTTGTCATCCCGAGCCGGCCCGGCCGGCAGCGTCGGTTGGCCAAGCCTGCGTCACGCCTTTCGATCTGAATCGTCGGCCTCGCTGAGAGGGATGACATCTTCGATGTCATTAGAAGCGTCGAGCGAGGGACCTGGGGGAGGGGCGGCACAATGCTCATGTTGCGCGCCGCCGCCCACCCAGGTCCCTCGCTCGACGCTCGGGATGACATGTTGAAATCGTCGCGCCACGCGAAGATTTTCGAACGTCGTGGTTCAAATGCGTAACTTGAGACCGCGAACTGCGATTCGCGATCTATCCTTCGGATTCCAACTGCCGGATCCGTTCTTTCACCACCATCTCCGCGAGATCGGGAATCACTTCCCAGGCGATGTTGCGGATGACGTTGTCGGACATGAGCTCGACGACGCGGCGGGCGATGCGATCGATCTGGTCGTCAGTCAGATTCGCAGGATTCGCGGGGGTCAGATTGTCGGAGGCCGCGGCGGGCGATGCGCTTTCGGATGCGAAGTCGAGTTGCGGTGGTTCCGCGACAGGCGCGTGATACGGCGCTGGTGCTTCGGGGTCGGGCTCCGCGTGCGCTTCCTCGGGTGTGGTGGTCCACATCGACTCCGGTTCGGACGGCGCTGCTGCTTCGGCGAACGGCATGTCGTCGGGCATCGCGCTGGCGACCGGTTCCGGTTCGATCGTCTCGGTCGTTTCGACCGACATTGACCACGCATCGGCGATCGGTTCGGCGGCCGGCTCTTCCCACGACATCGGTGAAGGCTCGGGTGTGGGCTCTGGTTCGGGCTCCGGCGCCGGAGCGCTCATCTGCTGCTGCAGATCTTCGAAGCTCATCTTCGGGAACGCGCGCGTTTCACCGCCGAAGGCGGCCGGTTCGGGCTCGCCCCAGGGCGACGGTTCCGGCTGAATCTCGGCGGCCGGAGCTTCATCCCAGGGCGAAGCGTCGACTGTTTCGATCGGAGGTGGTTCCGGTGCGGCGGGCGGCGGCGCGGCCATCTGCTGCATCTCTTCGAAGCTCATGCGCGGGAAGGCGCGTGTCTCGCTGCTGAATTCATTGGCCGGCGGCGGCGCACCGAACGGCGACTCCGCTTCCGCTTCCGGTTCTGGTTCCGGCGCGGGAGGTGGAGTCTGCTGGATGTCGTCGAATGACATCTTCGTGAATGCGCGCGTCTCGGCGCTGTAGGGAACCTCGGCTTCGAAGGGAGACGCTGCCGGCGCCGCGGGCTCGTCCCATGGCGAAGGCTCGGGCGCGGGAGGCGGTTCCGGTGTGGCCGGTGGCGGAGGCGGTACGGCCATCTGCTGCATCTCTTCGAAGCTCATGCGCGGAAAGGCGCGCGTTTCGCCACTGAACTCGTCTGTTGACGGCGCGCCAAACGGCGCGATCGCTTGTGTGCCGAATGGCGCGGCGGACGGTGATGCGCCGAACGGCGATTCCGCGGGTGTGTCGAATGGCATCTCGGTCGTGGCCTGCTGTGCGGGCGCGGCGCCGAAGATGTCGGGACTGTGCGTGAAGGAATCCATCGGCGGAAGCGGGAACGATCCGCCCGAGGTCGTGAACGGCGAGGCGTCAGAAGGAGGTGCGGTGGGTGTGGTCTCTTCCATCCACGGCGAAGGTGCGGGCTCCGGCTCGGGCGCGGGTGGTGGAGGCGGCATGGTCGGGATGGGAACAGCCGCGGTCGCGTTGATCGCACTCTTCGCCTGCGCGATGAGCTCTTCGACTTTGTGAATGAGGCTCTGCGATTCGAACGGCTTGGTCACGACGGCATCGCAGCCGGCCTTCTCCGCGCGATCGGGATCGAACGGTTCGAACGTGCCGGTGAGGAGGACGACGGGGATGTTGCGGTACTCGGGATGCGACTTCACGTACTCGCAGACTTCGTATCCGTTCTTCTCCGGCATGATGATGTCGGACAGGATGATGTCCGGCCGCATCTCGCTGAGTTTCTGGATCGCTTTGGCGCCGTTGTTGACCGCCGAGACCTCGTAGTCACCGTCGGAGAAGGTGAGCTCAACGACCTTCTGAATAGTGATGCTGTCATCCGCGAGAAGGATTTTTTTCGGCATCGATTTCGGCTCCGCTGATTCGAAGCAACGTACCACGGTCGTTCCGACGCGACAAGAGATTACGGAGAAACGCTTCTTCACTCGCTGCCGTGTTTTGTTACACTTGCCCGTCCATTCACCAAGAGCATCGCCGGGAGGGGATCACGGACATGAAGACCTGGGAATACAAGATCATCAACGTCCGGTCGGAGAATTACTCGATGGATCCGCGGCGTGCCGAAGAGCTGAACCGCCTCGGCGATGACGGCTGGGAGCTGGTGAGCATCACTTCGATCAACTTCAAGACCGGAGCAACCGATCACATCGGCATGGTCTTCAAACGCGAGAAAACGACGGCGTAGAACGGGTTCTGGTATCTCGCCGCTCGCTGACGCCGGTGATCGGTTGTCGGTCTGCAGTTGCTGAGAATCATCGGAAGCTGTCCGGATCACCGACAACTCGATCACCGACCACCCATGGCGAACCGCCCTTTCTCATTCTGATCGTTCTCGACGGATTCGGCTGCCGTAAGGAAGCCGAGTGGAACGCGATCGCGCAGGCGGAGACGCCGACGCTTCTCGCGTCTCTATCGCGAGTCGGTCTGGACGACGCTCGAGGCCTCGGGGCTCGCGGTCGGGTCTGCCCGCGCGGGCAGATGGGGAACTCCGAGGTCGGGCATCTGAATATCGGTGCGGGGCGGGTCGTCGATCAGGACATCGTTCGCATCTGCGAAATCGATTGCGCACGGTGAGCTGCAGAAGAACCCGATCTTCACCGACGCGGTGAAGCAGCATCGCGCGATTCACTTCGCGGGACTGCTCTCCGATGGCGGCGTGCATTCGCTGCAGGAGCATCTGCACGGACTCATCGACGCGGCGCTCGATCTCGGCGCCGAACATGTTTTCGTTCACGCGATTCTGGACGGACGCGACACGCCGCCGAAATCGGCGGAGAAGTATCTCGACGATCTCCTCGCGCATCTCGAAGGGAAGCCGAACGCGCATCTGGCGACGATCATCGGCCGCTACTTCGACCATGGATCGCGACAAGCGCTGGGAACGCGTGCAGCGCGGCTACGACCTCATGACCCTCGGCGTCGGGACGCAGACGAAGGATCCGCTCGAGACGGTGCGCCGCTTCTACGAGCAGGGCGTGACCGACGAGTTCATGGAGCCGATCGCGGTGCTGACTCCGGAAGGCGCGCACCTCGGCCGCGTGGAAGACGGCGACGCGCTGCTCTTCTTCAACTTCCGCGCGGATCGCATGCGCCAGATCGTCACCGCGTTCAAGGACGAATCGTTCGACGGTTTCACGCGCGCGGTGCACCCGAAGGTGCAACTCGTGACGATGAATCAGTATCACGAGAAGTTCGACTCTGCCGGTGCTCTATCCGCCGGTCGCGTTGAAGAACAATCTCGGCGAAGTTTTGGCGAAGGCAGGCCTGCAGCAGCTCCGCATCGCCGAGACGGAGAAGTACGCGCACGTGACGTTCTTCTTCAACGGCGGTTCGGATACGCAGTTCGAAGGCGAGGATCGCGTGCTCGTACCGTCGCCGAAAGTGGCGACGTACGATCTGAAGCCGGAGATGTCGGTGGTCGAGCTGACGGACAAGGTGATCGAAGCGATCGACGCGAAGAAGTACGACGTCGTGATCATGAACATCGCCAATCCCGACATGGTCGGCCACACCGGCATCATGAAGGCGGCCATCGAAGCGGTCCACGAAACGGACGTCGCCGTCGGCCGCATCCTCGAGGCCGTCGCGAAGATCGACGGCGTCGCGCTCATCACCGCGGACCACGGCAATTGCGAGCTGATGTTCGATCCCGCGACGGGACAGCCGCACACGGCGCACACGACGAACCCGGTGCCGCTCATTCTCGTCGACGCGCAACGCCGCTTCGGCGCACTGCGCGACGGCGGCGTGCTCTCGAACGTCGCACCGACCATGCTCACGATTCTCGGTCTCGACTGCCGACGCAAGCCGAGCGAGGAGATGACTGTGCGCGCCGCCAGTCCGTTCGCTCGGGATGACGGAGTCGTCAAGTCGCCGAGGCACGCGCTGCGACTCTGTCGACGACGTCGACTTGCCGAGTCGCCCGTGGAGCCTCTCATGATCGAGCATCTCTTCATCGTCCGCCACGGCCAGACCGTGCAGAACGTTGCCGGCATCGCGCAGGGGTGGAACGACAGCGAGTTGTCGGAGGCGGGGCGCGAGCAGGTGCTGCGGCTTGCCGATCGGCTCGCGCGCGGTGAAGGCCACTGCGCTCTATTCGTCGCCGCTCGGACGCGCGCTTTCGACGGCGCAGGCGATCGCGAAGACGACGGGGTTGGAGATCGTGATGCTCGACGATCTTCGAGAGATGAATTACGGCGCCTGGGAAGGACGTTCTTTTCTCGACGTCCGTCGCGACGATGAGGAGATCTATCGGCGCTGGATCGATGACGAAACGTGTCCCTGCCCCGGTGGCGAGTCGCACGCGGATGTGCGGCGGCGGCTGGAGCGCGCGTTCGCAGCGATCGATTCGGCGCGACCGATCGTCGTCACGCACGGCACGGCGATCCGGATCGCCGCGACGGCGCTGCTGGACATGCCGGTGATGCACGCGCGCCATTTCGCGCAGGACAACGCCGCCATCAACCTCTTCGTCTCGCGCGGCGAGCGCTGGGTGTTGAAGAGCTGGAATGACAACTCACATTGCGAACGTCGTTCCGTGGAGTGAAAAACATGATCCTCGAGTCCATCAACGAACAACTCACCGAGCTCCTTCGGAGCCGCACGCTCGCTCTTTTCGGTCATGCCGTGGAGCGCGTCGTTTTGCAGACGCCGCCGAAGTTGAACATGGGCGATGTGGCGACGCCGATCGCGCTGGAGCTGGCGAAGGCGCTGAAGCGCAAGCCGCGCGAGATCGCGGAAGAGCTCGCGAACGGGATTCACCTTCCGGCCGGCGTGGCGTCGCGTGAGCGTGGAAGGAGCGGGCTACCTCAACTTTCACTTCGATCGCGGAGGCTTCACGGCCGCGCACTTCCGCAACATCATGGCGCCGCCGGCGGCGACGGGCGAGCGTGTCATCGTCGAGCACACGAACATCAATCCCAACAAGGCCGCGCACATCGGTCACCTCCGCAACGCGATCCTCGGCGACACCTACGTCCGCTGCTCGAAGTGGCTCGGCCATCACGTCGAGACGCAGAACTACATCGACGATACGGGCGTGCAGGTTGCTGACGTCGTTGTCGCGTTCGAGCGGCTGGAGAAGAAGTCGGTCGCCGAGGTCGAAGAGCTCATCGCGACGTCGGAGCGGTTCGACTATCTCTGCTGGGATGTGTACTCGAAGATGGCGCAGTACTACGCCGATCATCCCGAGGCGATGGAATGGCGGAGAGAAACGCTGCACCGGATCGAGAACCAGGAAGGCGACACCTCGAAGCTCGCGGTGCTCATCGCGCGCGCCGTCGTGCACCGCCACCTGGCGACGATGCTGCGCCTCGACATCGAGTACGACCTCCTGCCGAAGGAGAGCGACATCATCCACATGCACTTCTGGGATCGCGCCTTCGAGCTGCTGAAGCAGTCGGGCGCGGTGGTGCGCGAGACGGAAGGGAAGCACAAGGATTGCTGGGTGATGAAACTCGACGACTCCGCGGAGTTCGCGGGGATGAACGAGCCCGACAAGATCCTCGTGCGCTCGAACGGCACGGTCACCTACACGGGCAAGGACATCGCCTATCAGCTCTGGAAGCTCGGGCTGCTCGATCGCACGTTCGAGTACAAGAAGTTCTCGACGTATCCGGACGGCCATATGCTCTGGGAGACCTCGCACGGCGGCAACGACGACCCGAGCGCGCCGAAGTTCGGCGGCGCGACGCGCGTCGTGAACGTGATCGACTCGCGTCAGGCCTATCTGCAGAAGGTCGTGAAGGAAGGCGTGCGGCTTCTCGGACATGAGAAAGGTGCCGAGGGCTCGATCCACTTCGCGTACGAGATGGTCGCGCTGACGCCGGCGACGGCGAAGGCGCTGGGGATGGAGGTCTCGGAGGAAGACGCGTCACGCGCCTACATCGAGATGTCCGGCCGCAAGGGCCTCGGCGTGAAAGCGGACGACATGCTCGATGAGCTCGAGCGCAAGGCGACGGAAGCGGTGCGCGCGAATCGGGGAGAGTTCTCGGAGGAGGAGGCGGCGACGATCGGTCATCAAGTTGCGGTCGGCGCGCTGCGCTATTTCATGCTGCGCTACGGCCGGAACAAGGTCATCGCCTTCGATTTCGAGGATGCGCTGCGCTTCGAAGGCGACACGGGGCCGTATCTGCAGTACTCGGTGATGCGCGTGCAGAACATCTTCCGCAAGCTCGCCGAGCGCGGCATCGATCCGGGGATCGATGAGCGCGCGGTCGACAATCTCACGCTGCACCAGGGGCTGACGGACGAGATGTGGGAATTGGTGCGCTTGTCCGCAGAGCTGCCGGGATCGATCCGCCGCGGCGTCGATTCGCTCGAGCTGTCGGTGATCACGCAGGCGATGCTCGATCTTGCGCAGAAGTTCAGCAGCTTCTACCGGAAGTATTCGATTGCCAACGAGGCCGATCCGATCGAGCGGCAGCGACGGGCGGTGTGCGCGGAGATTTTCCGGCGGACGATGGTCGCGGCGATGGATCTGCTGGGGATTCCGGTGCCGGCGCGGATGTAGTGTTATCATTCCTCCCGCCGCGGAGGTCCAACCGCGTCACTACAAATGAAAGTCGATCTCCAGGATTACGCGCTTCGCGCTTTGATTCTCATTGCCGGAGGACTGGCCGCGCTGCTGCTCACGCTGAAGGGTCACGGTCAGGCGCTCCCGGCCGTGGCAGTCGGCGGAGCGCTCGGGGCGTTCTTCGTCTCACGCACGCAAACCAGCGCCGACTAGCCGGCCCGGCCGGCTGCGCTGGAGGCCACAAGGCTGGATGCACGCGCGGGTGATTCGAGGCGTCGGTCCGGGTGCTTCGCGATTCGCGTAGCGAAACCCCTGTCATCCCGAGCGTCGAGCGAGGGACCTGGGTGGGTGGGAGGCGCGTAGAACGCTCCGAAGCACGCTTCGCGCGCCCCCGCCCGCCTAGGTCCCTCGCTACGCTGGGGATGACAGACAACTCTCGGTCAGACGGCTTCTTCTTCGCCGTGGCCGCCCTCGGCGCGCCGGACGTTCTCGGCCTGGAGGCCTTTCGGCCCCTGCTTCACGTCGAACTCGACCTTTTCACCTTCGTTCAGCGTCCGGTAGCCGCTCGCCTGAATCGACGAGTGATGGACGAAGACGTCCTCTCCGGTGCTGCGCTTGATGAAGCCGAATCCTTTGTCGTTGTTGAACCACTTCACGGTACCAATCTCAGGCATTCCAACCTCCGCGCCTTGTTTGCTCTCTCCCGCACTCGGGCGGGCGCGAAAGAATTCTGCAATGCCCGCGCCCGGTCAGAAGGCTTGTCGGTGATCAGTTGTCAGTTGTCTGGGCGGAGACTCCAAGAGTCCCAGACCACTGATCACTGACAACTGACAACCGCGCGCCGCGCGCTTCACCAAATGAGGGCGCGATTCATTCCGATCCTCTTGAACCCGAGCTCTTCGTAGAGCGCGACCGCGGGCGTGTTGAAGTCGTTGACGAAGAGCGTGACGACTTTGCCGGCGCGGAAGAGGTGGCCGCAGACTTCGCGGAGGAGCTCGCGCGAGTGGCCGCGGCGCCGGTGCCGCGGGTGCGTCCAGACGCCCATGAGCTGTACGGCGTCAGGCGTGACGGCGGAGTATTCGCATTTCGAGACGATCGTGCCGTCGATGACGCGGATGACGGAACGCCGTTTGTCGATGAGCTCGCGGATGCGCTCGCGATATCCGTGGGCGTCGCGCTCCATCGGATCGATCCCGACTTCTTCCCTGTGCATCGCCGCGCAGGCCGGCACGAGGGCGTCGAGATCGCGCGGTATCGAATAGCGGGAGACGTGAAGGTCGGGATAGTCGAAGCGCCGCGGGATCGAGTAAATCGGCTGATTGAGCCGGACGACGGTCGGCGGATCGATGCGCGTTCGCAGGCCGTTCCAGAGCGTTTCGACGAGGTCCGCCGGCGAAATGATCGCGCGCACGGGGAGCATTCTCATGATGATCCGATCGGCGATCAGCGAGATGGCCGAGATCGTGATGTCGTTCGAGATCGACGGATCGCCCGCGAGGACGATGTTCGTGGCCAGCGAAGCGACGAGGACGATCGCTCCGTTGTAGCGCACGACCGCGATCTGGGCTCCGGCCATCGTCCGCTCTTCCAGCAGCCGCGAGATCAGATACACGTTGATCAGCGGGTCGCGCTGCAGAAACTCCAGCGCTCCTCGGAAGTCATCGTCCGACAGCAGCCGGAGCGACCAGCGGCCTTCCGCGGGAAGAGTAGCCATGTCAGTTTGCAGTTTGCAGATCGCAGATCGCAGCGGAGCCCGGCGGGCCTTCTTTCCTGCGATCTGCGATCTGCAATCCGCGATCTGTTTCTAAAGTTGCGACCGTCCCAGGTACGCAACCCCGTCCACCAGCTTATGCCAGAGCGAGCGGTGCTGCCACTCGTCGAACTTGCGCTCTTTGGCATTGGCGAGGTCCTGGATGAACGCACCGCGAAGCTGCGCGGCGATGGCGGGGTCGAGGATGGCGATGTTGACTTCGTCGTTGAGCTGGAAGGATCGGTCGTCGAAGTTCGTCGAGCCGACGGCCGACCAGACGCCGTCGACGATCATGATCTTCTGGTGCAACAGCGTCTTGTCGTACTCCCAGATCCGCACGCCGCGCTTGAGCAGCGTGCCGAAATGATGGTGGCTGGCGTGCTGCACGATCGAGCTGTCGCTGGCGGTGTCTGACGGGACCATGATCTTCACGCTCACGCCGCGACGCACCGCTGCTTCGAGCGCGTGAATGGCCTGTTCATCCGGGAGGAGATAGGGATTCTGGATGATGATCTCGCGTCGCGCGGTCTGGATCGCGAGGTAGTAAAGGATCTGCACGGAAGAGATGCTGCCGCTCGGTGAGGTGTAGGCGACGTGCGCCGGAGTCGTGCCGGTGGCGGTGAGTTTCGGGAAGTACTTCTCGTCGGCGGGAATCTCGCCGGTCTCTTCGATCCAATTCTCGGCGAACGCCCCCTGCAAGCGGTTCACGACCGGCCCGGTGACGCGCAGCGAAGTGTCGCGGTAATGCTTCTTGTCCTGCGCGTGGCCGGTCCATTCGTCGGAGATGCCGTGGCCGCCGATGAAGGCGGTGCGGCCGTCGATGATGACGAGCTTGCGGTGATCGCGATTGTTGATGCGCCCGAGGTTGCTGATGCGGATCGGATGGAAATGCGCGACCTTCACGCCCGCGTCCTCGAGCAGCTTCTGCGTATCGCCCTTCAGTTGCCGGCCGCCCGAGGCATCGACGAGCACGCGCACCTCGACGCCGGTGCGTGCTTTCGCCGCGAGCGCGGCCGCGAGCTGGCGGGCGATTTTGCTTTCCGACCAGATGTAACTCTCGACGTGAACGCTCTCGCGCGCGCCGGCGATGTCGCGCAGAACCGCGGGGAAGAACGCGTCGCCGTTCTGGAGGATCTCGATTCGATTCCCCTGATCGAGCGTGGATTGCGTGAGTCCGACGAGCGCGGGGATCGCGGCGCGGAGCTCGCGTCCGTCGCGTAGCTCGAACTCGACGTCCGGCTCGCGCGTGATCGACCAGAAGAGGATCACGAAGATCGTGAGCGCCAGCACGCCGCCGATGAAGGCGATGATCGGCATCCGGACGTAGGTCGTTCCGCGCTCGGTCCAGACGGTGAAGGAGTCTTTCTCGGCTTTCCTTTTCGAAGTTTTCGTTTTCATGGTTTCGTTCTTATGGATGCCCCAGTTCGGCGAGGAGGGGACGATGATCGGAGGGCCCTTCGTCGATGACGCGCGAGCCGAGGACCTGCCAGCCGGCGTCGGTGAGGATGTAATCGAGCCGCTCGTTCATCACCTTATGCGTCGGCGTCTTCGGATTGCCGGCGAGTCGTAGGAAATTGCCGCTGAGGAAGCGCGCGACCTCCGGGGAATCAGGTGGCGCGTTGAGATCGCCGACGAGAACGTAGGGATACGCGCTGGCGTTGACGTGCGCGTTGAGGCACTGGAGCTGAAGATCGCGCGTCGATCGATTGATCGAGGCCCAGGCGGTGGTGTGGGTGACGTAGAAGTCGATGGTGCCTCCGTTGATGCGCACGATGGTCTCGAGGAGCGATCGCGGCTCGCCGGTGCCAGGCAGGTCGTGGACGTTGCTGGAGACGATCACCCCGCGCGTTAGCACGGCGTTCCCGAAGTCGCCGTGCATGAAGGTGTAGCTGCGCCCGAAGACGACGCTCATGCCGGTCAGCCGCCCCAACTCGGTGGCGTGATCGCCGAAGCGCGATTGCCAGGTATTCCGATGCGCCTCGTTGATGCCGACGATGTCGGGGTGGTACTTGCGAATCGTCTCCGCGATCTCGGCGATGTGATTGCTGTTGAACAAGCTGGCGTGTCCTTCGATGTTGAAGGTCATCACCGTCAGGTGCTTCGGATACGTGACCGCGAATTTCCGCGGCTTCAAAGCCGTGCATTCGCCGGCGCGAAACTCGTACACACCGAGGATGCGATAGGTCATGAACAGAACGAAAACAGCTCCAAGGATCAGTAAAGCGCGCCTCATCTAGCGAGAAAGGTGCCGGATGGGATGCCGGGGTTCGGTTTCACGCGGAGACGCGGAGAAGTAGACGGTGGACGGTAGACGGTGGACGCTTGCCGGTTGAGCAAGCGTTCCCTGTTGCCTGTCTACCGTTGACCGCTTAGGTGGAGCACGGTCACGTCGTTGTGCATCCAGAGCGCGGACGCGGGAAAGTCCGGCGATCGCTCGCCGCTGCGCAAGCGTTCGAGGGCGTGCTCTTTTCCTTCGCCGGCGACGAGGAGGACGATGGCGCGGGACTCGAGGATGGTGCCGATGCCCATCGTGATCGCGTGGGTCGGGACATGGCCGTCGGGGAAGTCGGCGGCGTTGGCGTGGCGCGTGGACTCGGTGAGCTGGACGACGCGGGTGCGGGCGTCGAAGGGGGTGCCGGGCTCGTTGAATCCGATGTGACCGTTGCGCCCGAGGCCGAGGAACGTGAGGGCGAGACCACGGGAGGCGCGGATCTCGGATTCGTAGCGAAGGCATTCGGCTTCGAGGTCCGGCGCCGTTCCGTTCGGGATGTGAGTGTTGTGCGGATCGAGATCGACGTGATCGAAGAGGTGCCGCCGCATGTAGCTCCGGTAACTCGCCGGATGTTCGCGAGGAACGCCGGCGTATTCATCGAGGTTGAACGTGGTCACGCCGCTGAAGCAGTGATATTCACGCGAACATTCGTGAACGACGCGCGCGTACATGCCGATCGGCGTGCGCCCGGTGGGCAATCCGAGAACGATGTGCGGATCGGAGTGGATCGACTCGAGCAACAACTGCGCGGCCCGATCGGAGAGCGTGTCGCTCGATTCGAAGCTCTCCCACTTCACCGAACCGGCTCCCCGCGCGCCCACACACGCTCGATCTCGAAACGCTCCGACATCACGACGACGTCGGCGTCGTAGCGCATCTCCAGCTTGCCCTTGCGATCCGAGACCGCGGCGATTCTCGCCGGGACTTCCGTCGCCATCGGGATCACGGTCTCGAGAGGCAGGCCGGCGAGCTCGATCATGTTCTTCACGGCTGCGTCCATCGTGAGCACGCTTCCCGCCAGCGTTCCGTCGGCGAGGCGCGCGGCGCCGTTTTCGACGATCACGTCGTGCTCGTAGAGTTTGTACGTGCCGTCGGCGAGTCCGCACGCGCGCATGGCGTCGGTGACGAGCGCGATGCGGTGCGGCATCGAGCTCACGGCGACACGGATCGCCGCCGGATGGACGTGGATGCCGTCGGCGACCAGCTCCGCGGTTGCCGTGACCGAAGTGAGCGCAGCGCCGACGACTCCCGGATCGCGATGCTGCAAGCCGGTCATGGCGTTGTAGAGGTGCGTGAAGTGCGATGCGCCCCACTCGAGCGCGGCGACGGCGGTCGCATGATCCGCGCTGGTGTGGCCGATGGAGAAGAGCACGCGATCGCGGAAGTGCTCGATGAGCGCCCGCGCACCTTCGATCTCCGGCGCGATCGTCGCCATCCAACGCAGGCGCGGCGCTTCGTTGAGGAGCGCGGCGACTTCATGAATGTCAGCGGGCCGGATCGATTCGCGATCCTGTGCTCCCGCGCGCTCGGCATTGAGGAACGGTCCCTCGAGATGAATGGCCACGATCTCCGCACCGGTCGGCGAATTCGCGGCGACGCGGCGGATCGTTTCCACCGCGTTCTGCAGATCGCTCCGCGACGCCGACAGCGTTGTGGCCGCGAGTGCCGTCGTTCCATGACGCGCGTGAAACGCCAGCAAGCGCTCCGTGGCCTCTTCATGCGCGTCCATGAAATCTGCGCCATCGCCGCCATGCACATGCACATCGACGAAGCCCGGCACGATGATCCCCGCAACGCGCTCCGCACCCGCGGGAACGTGCGCCGTCTGCGCGACATCCGCGATCACCGCTCCATCGAACGTGATGAGGATGTCGTCGCGCAGGACGCCATCGACGAAGGCGCGGCCGTGCACTTGAATCATGAGAAGAGCTCGGGGAGAAATGGATCGCAGATCGCAGATCGCAGATCGCAGGAGAGGCCCCTCCCGCCCGCGTGATCGTTGGTTCTCCTGCGATCCGCGATCTGCGATCTGCGATCTGTTCTCACAAACATATCTTCCCCAAAACCGTCGGCCTTCCGCCCGTCGCTCCGGCCACGTTGGTCACGAGTCCGACGACGGAGTCGTTGGCGATCATGGCCATGGCCATCGCTTCCTTGGCTTCGCTGGCCTTGTAGATGAACAGCTTCTGCTTAGGCATGCGTTCTTTCAACATTCGCACGAGCGTCGGGTTTTTCGCGCCGCCGCCGGCGAGGAGGATTTCGTGGACGGGGCCGCGCGGATGGACGAAGTCGCGATAGGCGCGGGCGATGCTCTCGGCGGTGAGAGCCGTGGCTGTGGCGATGAGGTCGTGGACGGGCACGTCGCGTGATTCCGCGACGATGCGCTGTGCGAACTGCGCACCGAAAAGCTCGCGCCCTGTCGTTTTCGGCGGCAACTTCGCGAAGTAGGGATCGGTCATCCACTGCTGCAGGAGATCCTCGCGGACCTTGCCCTGCTCGCTGAGCGCGCCGTCGATGTCGTAGGTCTGCCGGCCGTTCGTGGCGATCCAGGCCAGCTCGTCGATGATCATGTTGCCGGGGCCGGTATCGAAGGCGATGACGTCTTCCCAGGTCGCCCGCGGCGGGATGTACGTGACGTTGCCGATGCCGCCGATGTTCTGAATCGCGCGGCCGCGCGACTTGTGGCGCAACAGGACCCAGTCGAAGTAGGGAACGAGCGGCGCGCCCTGCCCTCCCGCGGCGACGTCGCGCACACGCAGATCGCCGACGGTGATGATGCCGGTGCGCTCGGCGATGACGGCCGACTGTCCGATGGCGAACGTCGAGCGCGTCTCGATCGGCCCATCGATCCAGTCGACGTCGGCATTGACGATGCTCACTTCCGGATCGTGCCAGACCGTCTGGCCGGCGCTGGCGACGAGATCGACACTCTCGGCCTTGATCCTCGTCTCCTTCAGCAGCCGCAGCACCGCGGCGGCGAAGACCTCGCCGAGAATGAAATCGTAGCGGCAGATGTCATCGATGCGCGCCTTCTTCGGATCGAAAAGCTCGCGCACCACGGCGCGAATGCGCGGCGGATACGGAAAGCTGCGGAAGTGCTCGAGCCGCACTTTCGCCGTGAGGCCGTGCTTCTGCACGCGCACCATCGCGACGTCGATGGCATCGAGCGAAGTGCCGGACATGATGCCGATGATGCGCCGCGAGTATTTCGTCGCCACGTGCATCAGCCGTTCGAGGCGGCTCACGAGTCGAGCACCTCGCGCAGCGACTTCGTTTCCAGCAGCGCCTGCGCTTCCGCGGCGCTCACGTTCTTCTTCGCCATCACCACCGCCACCTTCACGTTCCCTTCCGATTCGCGCATCGCCTGCACCGCCATCGGACGCGCGATGCCCGCCGCCAGCTCGACCATGCGCACGGCGCGGTTGCGCAGCTTCTCGTTCGTGGCCGGCATCTCGATCATCAGGTTCGAGTAGACGCGACCGAGGAGGATCATCACGCCGGTCGAGAGCTGGTTGAGGATCAGCTTCTGCGCGGTGCCGCTCTTCATGCGCGACGAGCCCATGATCACTTCCGGCCCGAGCTCGACGACGATCGGGATGTCGGTGTGCTGCGCCAGCGGCGAGCCGGCGACGGAGGTGACGCCGACGGTGAGCGCGCCGAGGAGGTTCGCCTTGCGCACGGCGGCGACGGTGTAGGGCGTCGTGCCCGATGCGGCGATGCCGACGATGGCGTCGTCGGCTGTGACTTCGCGGTTCACGATTTCGATCGCCGCGTCCTCGTCGTCCTCCGCGCCCTCGACGGCCGCGAAGTAGGCCTGTTCGCCGCCGGCCATGAGCACGCGCACCATCGAGGGGTCGATGCCGTAGGTCGGCGGAAGCTCGGAGGCGTCGAGCATGGCGATGCGGCCGCTCGTTCCCGCACCGGCGTAGAACAGGCGTCCGCCGTGGCGAAGTCGCTCGGCGATCTCGTCGATCGCATGCGCGATGCGTGCGGCTTGCGCCGCCACCGCTTCCGCGACGATCGCGTCCTGCTGCTGGATGATGCGGACGATCTCGATCGTCGGCCTGCGGTCGATGTCGAGGCTCGCCTCGAGCCGGTCGGGGCTCATGGTCGGTGGGAAGATATCATTCGGCACGAGTTGGCAGTTGGCAGGGTGGCGGTTGGCAGGAGATTGAGCATGCTCGATTACGAAGGACTGCAGGTCGCCTACCTCGGCGTGGCCCTGGCGCACTACCTCGACGTCGAGACAGGCGACATCCTCGATGTCTCGCTCGACGATCCGCCGCCGGGCGACGCCGCGCGCTTTCGCCGCATCCCGACGCGCACGAGCGAGAGCGAAGCCGAGGATCGCCGCTTGTTCGTGGAGAAGCATCACCTCGCTGCGCTCGCGCAAGCCGTCGACGAGCCGATGGAGTTCCGCCGCCTGCTCTCCGAGGATCGCTTGATCGAACGGAAGTTCTTCAACTTCAAGAACGACCAGGCCAATCGCGCGATCGAAGAATGGGCGAGAGCGGAGGGGTTGGAGTAATCGCGGCGACAGAGTTTCACGCGGAGACACGGAGACACGGAGAGTCATCGGCAATCTTTTCTCCGCCCCTCCGCGCCTCCGCGTGAAATCCTTGGTTCGCGTTTCTTAAACGCGGCCGGCGCGAACGAACAACGGATACTCGAACCGCCGCCGGCGATCCGGATCGCCCCACGAGCGCGCGAGATCTGCCGCGATGGCGTCGGTGGCATGCGTTCCCCGCTCCTGAAAGTAGCGCTGCGACGCGGACCACGTTTCGAGGAACGCCATCAATTCGCGCAGATTCCACTCCGCGCCGATCGCGAAACGCGGCGCTTCGATCTCGTCGAAAGGAAAGGGGAGCGTTGCGTAGCGATCGTGCACGTACTGAATCCGCTCCGGCCAGTAGCCGCGCAGCACGTTCTCCTGGAAGTCATGCACGACCGGATCGATCGCGTCGGCGATGTCGCGCGGCCCATACGAAAAGAGCGCGATGAGCGCGCCTTTCTTCGCCACGCGCCGCACCTCGCGATAGAAACCATCGAGCTCGAACCAGTGCGCCGCCGCGCCGGCGGTCACGAGATCGACGGACGCATCCAGCAGCGACGCCCGGTCCACCGGTTCGTTGCGATACTCGACGAGGTCGTGCGTCATCGCCTGCGCCAACTGTTCGCCGCTGGCATCCGTGGCAATGACGCGCTCGAAATGATCCGCCAGCGCCACCGCGACCTGCCCGTTCCCCGTCCCCGCATCCCACGCCAGCGAATGCTCGCGGCTCACCGACGCCAGCCAAGCGAACAACTCATCCGGATACCGAGGCCGATGTTGGACGTAGGCATCGGCATGGCCGGAGAAGTGATCCTCGAAGGTCATTGAACCCCCGATGCTAACAGCCCTGAGAACGCATCGAACGAGTGGACCGCCGGCGTCTCGCCGGCTGGGTGAGCGGCGTCTCGCCGCTCACGGGCGGGCGTCGAGACGACGCCGCCCCAGCTGCCGAGACGGCAGCGGTCCACTTGTCCACCTTGTGGGGATGACGTACTCAGATCGCGGCATGTTCTCGTCGAACAGAACTCAATTCACGCGATTTGAGCCAACGCTGCTTTGTACGCTTCTTCGAGAAAGGCGACCGTCTGTTCGCGTGACACACTCGGATAGTTGTCTAGAAACTCTTCCAGGGGCTCGCCGCCCTCGAGATAGTCGAGAAGGATCCGGACGGGCACACGCGTGCCAATGAAGACAGGTGTTCCACCCAGGATTTCCGGCTCGGAATGAACGATTTCTTTGAGAGTCATGGGGGCCTTCAACGGAGTCTCGCGCGAGCGCGAGCGAACACTTCGTCGCCGTCGATGGCAGTCGTCCGGCCAGCGAGGAAGTCCGCATATCGCGACTCGGCCTCCTCGGCCCAGAGCCGGTCATATTCCTCTTCGGATAGGTCGTCGAGGCTGGCTAGCAACGTCTTTGCAAGCGAAGCTCCTGTGCACGGCTCGAGCTCCAGCAGTTGCGACTCCAGTTCGTGAATGTGCTTGGTCGCGTCGGATACCATGGCGCGAAGATTTTAGCGCAAAGCTGTTGGTCACGCCTCCAGTCCTGGCTTCTGGTCCGCCCTGCCGGCTCTCGCTGCGCGGCCCACGCGCTTCACGATGAGGAGTGGGCGCAATGTCTACTCATTTCGCAGGCGCTGAAAACCGGGAGAGCTCGGCGCGCGTGACGGAAACGTCGGGCGCTTGCCGCGGAGCGCGCGGTCGATTCCCGCCTCAATAAGTGCCACCGAGTCGCGCCAAATAATCTTTGCCGTTTCCAACGATTCCTCCCAATGGAGGGTTGCCGATCCTTCGCCACTCGTATTCGGGTTGCCAGCGGCAGGCGGCGACAACGACGCATTTCGGATCGAATCGACACATTCGCGCATTTGCCAAGTAATGGCGTCATACTCACGCCAAAAGTCGGGCAAGTCGAGCAGGGCGATGCTTCTAGCGCGCGTGCTCAAGCGGTGTGTGAACAAATTGCTGATTCCCTTGTCTGCGGCGTCGAGGCGGTCGATCGAGCGGCGTCGAACCGCCCCAAACAAGGGAGATATGGCCTTGTTGAGCAAGTCGGCGATTTCGTTCACAAACTTCAAGGACTCGTCGCGAATTGCATTTCGCCGGTCCCGTATCTTGAACCACCACGATAGTAAGCCAGCGCCGAGCAATACCGGAACCACGCCCGCTACCAGCTTGTTGTCGGTCAGTTCTGCGAGCGCATGCATGAAGCCGTCGAGCATTCGATTTCCTCACCACACCAACTTGTCACCGACCTAATCTTGAAATGGCAAAACGCCTCTGGCTGTGCAGTCTGCCTGGAACGAATCGAGTGCCCGTTCTACCGTTGCGAGAAGAAATGAGAGTGGCAACATCAGTAAAAGTCTCCCGATTTGAGGTTTTGACGGATCGAATGGACTGACGAAACGATAATACGGTTCGCCACGGCCCAAGAAATCAGCGTCATTAATGATGATGTCTTCCTCCTCCGGGACGAAATTGTGCACCCATGCACACCGCAGATCGACGTAGAGGATGCCGGGATAGGACCAACGAATTAACGCGCTGCGATCGCCAACGCTCTCGGTCAACTCCTCGAATGTGGGATCGTCGCGCCAATCCCGAATTTCATTCATCTCGTTGAGCTTATAGGCCGTGAATGGAAAGTTTCCGATCTCTCGTTCCTTTGCTTTCCGGAACATGGGCGCCGAGACGCGCGAGAAAGCAGGATGACCGCCGTGTCTGAGCAAGAAGAGGCGTAGTCTTTCATCGCTACGGAGTACGGTGGGCGTATCTCCTCGGTCCGTCGCCGAGTGCCAGTGTTTCGCGAGCGCATCTAAACATACCGACAGAAGAAGGAGGCGATCGGGTAATTCGACATCCGCTCGCGATGCTGTCGCTAATCGTTTTCGAAAGTAATCGAAAAACTGCTGACAACGAACTGCGGTCGTTGCGTGCATACCCAAGTGTAAATGGTCCGTTGAGTGTGGTCGATAAGCGGGACGGCGCGACGAAGCCGTCGGCTTGACCGCTCTTCCTGCGACTGTCTCGCATGACCCCGGGCATCGATTAGGCGCGCCGGCTTCGACGAGGAGGTCACGGCGGCAGGCTCGGCAGGGTCACGTCTGGTTAGCTGCGCGTGCGTCGCCCAAGTGTAGGCGCATCTTCGCTACAACGACCGACTCACCACCACCAGCGTCACGTCGTCATCTAGATTCTCCGCATCCCCCACGTGCTCGAGCACGGTCTCATTAACCGCGGCGGCGATGGTGTCGGCGTTGCGGCCGTGGAGTTTCAGGAGCGAGTTGCCGATGGCGTTGGCGGCGAGGTCGGTGCCTTCGGCGTTGCGGGCTTCGGTCATGCCGTCGGTGAAGAGGACGAGGGAGTCGCCGGGGGCGAGTTGGAGTTTGCGGTTGACGAATTCGGCGCGGGAGACGACGCCGAGGAGGAGGTCGCTTTCCGTGAGCTCGACGGCGCCTTCTGTATTGAGCCACAGAGGCGGCGTGTGGCCGGCGTTGACGTATTCGATGACACCGGTGTTGGTGTCGAGGCGGCCCATGAAGAGCGTGACGAATTTCGATTGCGGGAGATTCTCTTTGAGCGAGAGATTGAGCTGCGTGACGAGCGTCGCCGGATCGGGATCCGATTTCGAGAAGATGCGGAACGCGACCTGGAGGCCGGCCATCATGAGGCCGGCGGTGACGCCTTTGCCGCTGACGTCGCCGATGACGAAGTAGACGCGGCCGTCGGGGCGGAGGACGAAGTCGTAGTAGTCGCCGCTGACAGTGCGGCACGGTTGGTTTTTGCCGACGAAGGTGTAGCCGGCGATGCCCGTCGGTGCCGCGGGCAGCAGGCGGCGCTGGATGCTGGACGCGGTCTTGAGCTCTTCGTCCATGATCCGTTTCTGGATCGCTTCTTCGCGCAGCCGCGTCGTTTCCAGTTTGATCGCGGCAAAACGTCCGATTTGCGCAACGAGGCGCACGTCATCCTCGGAGATCGCGCGCTGCGTGAAGAGATAGTCGACGTAGAGCACGCCGACGACCGAGGCGCCGATCATGAGCGGTGTGCAGAGGATCGAATGGATGCCCTGCATGATGATCGACTGCGCGCGCGCGAGTTTCTCGTCGACGCTGACGTCGACGAAGGCGAGCGCTTTCTTCTCTTCGACGATTTCGGAGAGGAGCGTGTGGCTGATCGTGAGCTCGCTGGAGTCGTTCTTGTCCTGGCGGCGCACTTCGACTTTCGCGAACGAACGGCCGTCGGGGCCGAGGAGTGCGATGGCCGCGCGCGAGGGATGAAGGTGCTCCATCACGCGATCGACGATGAAGCCGAAGAGCTCGGCCATCGGACGGTCTTCGATGAGCTCGCGCGCGAGCAGCGTCAACGTCTGCAGTCGCGCGACGTCCTGGGCCTCGGGACGGTCGGAGATGTCGTTGACGGAGATGGCGATCGTCGGGCTCGCCGCGGAATCCGTCGCGACGGCGATGAAGCGATCGGTGTTGCGCTCGGCGGTCTCGAAGACGATCTCGGTATCGCCGAGGCGGATGCGGTCGCCGGTCTTGAGGAGCTGGTCGTGCTCGACGCGCGAGCCGTTCAGGTACGTGCCGTTGGCGCTGCCGAGGTCCTTGAGGACCCAGGCGCCGTCGACGGCGATGATCTCGGCGTGTTTGCGCGAGAGGTAGCGATCTTTGATGGGGATCGAGCAGTCCGAGGCACGGCCGATGGAGACAGCCGCTTCCTGCAACGGCTGGCGAAATGGGGAGAACAGCGGCGAGTAGACAGTGACTTCTGCTCGGGGCGTGGCCGATTCCATGCGAAGGGCTCCGTGAGGTTGACGGGTGATTGTAGCTGATCGTACGGTGGGATCGTGTCCGCCGACTACTTCATGGAAATCGAAGCATTGTTCGCCCGCCGCCGAGGAACGCCATTCATCGTGAATCCGAAGGATTGGGCGCTGATGAAGAAGTGGAGTGAAGACGGCGTGCCGCTGCCGGTGGTACTCGAAGCAATCGACTCCGTATTCGACAAGGCGGACGCGAAAGGGAAGAAGGTCAACGGCCTCAGTTTCTGCAAGCACGCGGTGAAGGAGCTGTGGGACGACCGCCGCTCGCTGCAGATCGGAGCGCACGAGACAACGCCGGAGGAAAATCCAGCGCCGGTGCTCGAGGCGCTGGCGGCCGCGCTCGCGGAATCGCCGCATCCGTTCGTGACGCCGTTCGCGTCGCGCATCCGCGAGCTCGTGAGCGAGAAGACGGTGCCGCGGATCGAGGAGCGCCTGATCGAGATCGAAGAGGAGCTGATCGCAGCGATCCTCACCGGCGCGCCGGATGCCGATGCGATGCGCGCCGAAGCGCGCGCTCTCAGCGCGTCGGCCGGCGAGAAGACGCGCGCGCGAACGGAAGTGGCGACGTTACGCAGGATCGTGCGGGAGCGGTACGGAGTGCCGAGGTTGTCGTTGTTTTAGGGGTGGACCGCCGCCGTCTCGGCGGCTGGGGCGGCGCCGTCCCGGCGCCCGTCGCGAGCGGCGAGACGCCGCTCGCCCAGCCGGCGAGACGCCGGCGGTCCGGCTAGAGTTGCTTCGCTACTTGCTCCAGCGCCGCGACGGCGTCTCTGCCTTCGACCGAGACGTCGGGTGCGTACTTCGAGAGTGGATCGGTCACGCCGCATGCGGGCAGGACGCGATCGCCGGCGCCGCGGGCGCAGTTGGCGCCGCGCGTCGTGAGGACGCGCGCGAGAAATGACGAGAGGCGTGAGGCGGTGACGACGCGGTGGGGACTGACGCGGCGCGTGACGGGATCGACGTCGAAGAGGCCGAGGGCGATGGCGCGGATGATCTCGTCGCGACCGGCGACGTCTTCGATGTCGACGGCGATCGACGGCGCGCCGACGTTTTGGGCGAAGCGCACGGACGGCACGGTCCAGTAGAGCAGCGTGGCCAGTTCTTCGCGGGTCACCGCGGCGCTGCTCATCGCGGCACGGAAGTGCGTCGGCATGTTCGCCGAGCGCCATTCGCGTTTGACCTCTTCGAGCCGCTGTTCGTGCCGCGGATCTTTCGTTCTCTTCGCGAGCCGTTCGTAGCGGATGATCGCTTCCTGATAGCGCCCGCGGCCCACTTCGACTTCGGCGAGCACGGCCTGAACCTCGGGGCGATCGGCGACGCTGTTGAGCAGCGGATCGATCTCGCGCCGCGCTTCTTCGAACTGTCGTTGCGCCACGAGTTTCTGCGCGAGCTGAATGCGCGCGTCGGTGGCACCAGGGTTGAACGCCAGTGCCTCGTGCAGGAGGCGGACAGCGTCGGCGTCCGCGGCTCCTTGCGCCGCCGCATAGAGCTCATTGAAGAGCGCTTCTTCGAGCTGCTTCATCCGCTCGGCGACGATCGGCGGCGCGTTCGGCTGCGCGACGATCTCGCGATAGAGGTCGTAGGCGGCACGTGTTCGCTTTTCGCGCAGCGCGATTTCCGCTTCGTAGATTTGCGCGGCGACGTACGCCGGCTTCTGTTCGAGCGCGGCGGCGATGGTCACCGCGGCTTTGTCGAACGCGCCGCTGCGGATGTCGTAGACCGCGCCGGCAAGGTCGGCGGGGAGGAATTCGGGATTGCGTTTGAGGATCTCGGCCAGGCGGCGTCGGCCTTCGAGCTCGTTGCCGGAGAGCACGAAGCGCCAGGCGGTCTCGAATTTCGTTTCGACGGCCGGCGGGATCGAAACATCCCAGCCGGTGCGGGGATCGATGAGGTAACGGTCCTCGCCGAGCGGAGTCACGGCGGGTGTCTGCGCCGCGGGCGGCGCGCAACTCGCCAGGGTCAGGGCCGCGGCGAGCAGGAGAACGATCTTCGTCTTGGTCAACTGTCTACCTCTGTAATGAGCCGCAGGGCGGCGTCATGAGCGTGATCTCGGTCGTTGGCGTCGAGCCAGTGCACATTTCGCTCCGAGCGCAGCCAGGTCATCTGCCGTTTGGCGTACGCGCGGGTGCGGCGACGGGTTTCAGCGATCGCTTCCGCCTCGGTCCGTTCGCAGCGCAGGAGTGCGACGGCCTCTTTATAGCCGATCGTACCGAAGGGGCGCACGGTAGGCGGAAACCTCGCCAGTAAGGCGCGGGTCTCGTCGATCAATCCCTCGCGATACATCGCTTCGACGCGGGCGTCGAGACTCGCGCCGAGGAGACTGCGCTCGGGAGCGAGGGCGATCTTGATCGATGGGAGATCGTTGGACGTGTCGCGTTCCCAGCTCGAGATCGGTCGTCCGGAGGAGATCCAGATTTCGAGAGCGCGTTCGACGCGATGCCGGTCCGCCGGCGCGATCTTGTCTGCGCTGGCAGGATCGACGATCGACAACCAGAGATGGAGCCGCGCCGGTCCGCGCGGATGTCGTGCGATGGCGGCGAGCCGCGCGCGCAGAACTTCGTCGCGGCCGGGCATCTCCGGAAGGCCGGAGAGGAGCGCGCGCAGATAGAAGAACGTTCCGCCGGCGAGGATGACGCGCTTCCCGCGCGCATGAATGTCCGCACAGACTTCGCGCGCGCGGCGGCCATAGTCGGCGGCGTTGAATTCCCCGTCGGCGTCGATGATGTCGAAGAGGTGATGCGGCACGAGCGCGCGTTGCGCGGGCGTCGGCTTGGCGCTGCCGATGTCGAACCCGCGGTAGATCTGCACGGAGTCGTAGTTGACGATCTCGCCGTCGAGCGCTTGCGCGAGGCGGAGCGCGAGCTCCGATTTTCCGGAGCCGGTCGGACCGGCGATGACGATGAGATTCGGAGTGCGGGGCGGGTTCGTTTCGGTGAGTCGCTGCTTGCCGGAATCCAAGAGTCCCTATCTCCGCAGGCGCGTGTGGTGCGTCTTGTCGTCCTCGTCCTGCAGGATCGTGCGGAGGTGGGCGCGGCAGTAGATCGCGCCGTGCGGGATCTCGGTGCGGCAGACGCGGCAGCGATTGCGCGCGACGACAACCCGCGCGCCGATGCCGAGGATGCGAAGAACGACGCCGAGTGCGATGAGCGCGACGGCAACGACGAGAATCTGCTGGAGCATCGGAGCGGGGATCAGCTCCGCCCATGGCTCCTCGGGAAACGTCGCCGACAGGACGTACAACGCCAGGACGAGGATGAGCGTCCAGAGACCCAGTCGAAGCACGGTTGCGTACATGGCGTTTGGCCAACACTCTAGTCAATTCGCGCCTCGGCGTACAACCGGAAGTCCCGCACCTCGACGTCGATGGAACCGTCCCGGTCCGTGCGCCAGGTTCGGATTCGCCGCTCCTTCAGAGACGTCAGCACGGAGTCGTGCGGATGGCCGAAGAGGTTGCGCCGCCCGCAGGAAATGACAGCGATGCGCGGTGCGACGTTGTCGAGCAGCGCGCTCGAGGTGGAACTGCGGCTGCCATGGTGCGGCACCTTGAGCACGTCCGCGCGCAGATCGCGGTCGGCGAGAGTGAGCTCGGCTTCTTTCTCGATGTCGCCGGTGAGCAGGAAGGTGCGTCCGGCGGCGCGAACGCGCAGAACGATGGAGGCGTTGTTCTCCGCGGCGCGCCGGAATGTTTGATCGGCGAGCAAGGCGTCGATGGTGATGTTGTCGAGCGCGAGGTGATCGCCGTCGTGGACCAAATGAATCGGCGTGCGCGTGGATGCGCAGGCTTCGAGCACGATCGCCGCGCATTCGTCGCGGAAGCGTCGCAGCGAGAGCCAGACCGCACCGACGTCGAAGCGCTCGATGACGTCGCCGAGGCCGCCGCAGTGATCGGGATGCGCATGCGTCAGCACGACGGCGTCGATGCGGCGCACGCCGCGATCGGCGAGCAGCGCGAGGATGCGCTCGTCGCGACTGCCGTCGACGAGGATCGTGTGTCTGCCGGAGCGAATGGCGATTGCGTCGCCCTGACCCACATCGAGAAACGTGACCCGCGGATGCGCGACGTTGCGTGCTCGCACGTGTTTCACGATCGCGGCCGACGTCGGGATCAGCATGGCCATCGCGATCGCGAAGGCGCGCTTCTTCTCGCGCAGCGTCGCCAGCGCGAGCATCGCGAGTGCGCCGCCGGCGATCAGCGCGGCAGTCGGTGGCGACGCGAACACGCCGGAGAAGCCGAACGCGTTGGCCATCGTGCAGAGCCGGTGCAATGCGCCGATCGCGTGGAAGAACGGTTCCCACGGCACGGCGATGGCGAGGGTCGACGCGATGAGCATCGCGAAGATCAGCGGCGAGATCAGCACCGTGAGCAGCGAGCCGCCGAGGGCGTATTGGTGGAAGTGGAAGAGCGTCAGCGGCGTGATCACAATCTCCGCGGCGACGATGACTCCGATCCATCGCTTGAAATGCTTGCCGGCGAAGACGAGTGCAGCCGCGCCGGCGTAGGTGAGATGGAACGAGGCCTCGTGCAGATCGCGCGGCTCGAAGAGCAGGCGCACGAGCGCGGCGACACACCAGAGGTTTTCGACCGATGTCGGTCGTTTGAAGATGCGCGAGAGCGCGTAGAGGCCGATGCCGCTGCTGGCGCGCGCGACCGACGCGGTCGGGCCGATGAACGGCGGTGCCAGCAACGAGAAGACGAGCAGTAGCCAGTCCGAGGCGCGCGGGCGATGGAGCCATCGCAGAAGCGCGGCGAGGATTCCGGCGGCGAACGCGATCTGCAGCCCCGAGAAGACGAGCAGGTGATACGTCCCGCCGCGGCGGAAGCTGTCGCGCATCTCGCCGGAGAGCCGTTCGCCGCGCCCGAGTACGAGAGCCTGCGCGAGCGCGACTTCATCGGGATGTGCGGCGGCTTGGCGTTCGAGGCGATTCGCGAGCGCGCGATTCCACGCCGCCGGTTGCCACCACGAGAGCCGTCCGGCGTAGGACATCAGTCGCGGCGATTTCACGCTGACGACGTAGTCGCCGTGCTCGCCGACTCGCAGAAAGCCTTCGGCATGAATCGATGACTCCATGCCGATCTCCGGCGGCTCTTCGCGCGCATAGATCGACACCGGCGCGTCGAAGTCGACTCCATTCGCGCGAAAGTGCGACGCGCGCAGGGCGAACGAGCGTGGCGCCGTGGAGGCGCCTTCGAGTGTGGTCCAGTCGCGCTCGATCGGAGCGTCGATGGTCGCGAAGGCTTCGTCATCGACGGCTTCAAATGCGAGACGCTCGCGCATCTCGCGATGCTGCACGCGCAACGAAAGCGCGATGCCCGCGATGACGAGCAATGTAGGGCCGGCTGCCAGCCGACCCCACGAAGCGCCGGCTGGTCGCCGGCACCAGGTCAGATACAGCGCCAGCGACAACGCGAGGCCGATCGCGAATGCGTTTGGATTGATGAGAATCGGACCGATCGCGAGTCCCGCGATGAGTCCGACTAATGGAAATGCAGCGGTAGGAAGTGCAGGGTTTTCATTGCGCACGCTCGAAGGAGGAGAGCGTCTCGACGTGATGAGTGTTCGGGAAGAGGTCGAGGAGGTCCAGCGTGGACAGACGCCAGCCCAACGCAATCAGCCGGCTTGCGTCGCGCGCAAAGGTTACGGGATCGCAGGAGAGATACGCAATCTTTTCCTTCGCTCGCTCCGCGATCGTGTCGATGACTTGCGGTTTCGCTCCCGCGCGCGGCGGGTCGAGGAAGATGAAGTCGACCGGCTTGAGCGACGGGATGTGATGCTCAACCGACGCTTCGATCACACGCACGTTGCTCGGCGCGTTGACGCGCGCGAAACGCACCGAACCGCGGGAGCCTTCGACAGCGGTCACGCGATGGAAGTGCTGCGCGATCGGCAGGGTGAAGAACCCGACGCCGGCGTAGAGGTCGACGGCCGTATGCCGGTTCACGACGCGTGAGGCGTGCTCGTCGACGAGCCGCAGCAACGTGCCGAGAAGATGGCGATTGACCTGGAAGAAATCGCGCGTGCCGAGGCGGTACGTGAAACCGCCGGCGGTGATCGAGATCTCGCGCTCGTCGCGCACGATCTCGCCGTCGAGCTCCCACTGTTCCCCTTCCGCGGGATGTCGCGCCGTCTCGACGCCGACGACTTCGCACTCCGGCGCCAGGGGCACGACCCGATTCGAGCGCATCGCGTAAAAGCCGACGGCATCTCCATCGGCGTGCAGCCGCGAGCGCAAGCGGTAATTGAGCGGCGACGGATGCATGCGAACGTCGGGCAACGTCGCCGGATCGAGCTTGCCGATACGCCGCAGCGACTCCGAAAGAATCCGCCGCTTCGCCTCGAGCTGCGCATCGAGACGCAACGCCGTCCAATCGCAACCGCCGCACTCGTTCGCAACCGGACAAGGCGCCGCGCGCCGCAACGCGCTCGGCTTCACGAGATCGACGAGCTCCGCCTTCGCGAATCCCTTCTTGACCTCGTACAACCGCACCCGCGCAACATCTCCCGGAAACACACCCGAGGCGAAGATTGGAAATCCATCAACCCGCGCGATCGCATCCCCGCCGGCGACGAGCTCGGACGCTTCGATGGTGAGGATCTCGCCGGTGCGCATAGCGGGAAGTGTATGGGGTAAACGGTGGACAGGGGACAGGGCTCGTTCGCGAGACGCCAACGTTTCGCCAGGATGACGAGAATGCGGCTGGCGAAATCGCTGTCATCCCGAGCGTCGAGCGAGGGACCTGGGCGGGCGGGTGGCACGAGGCACGAGTTACGCGCCGCCCGCCCACCCAGGTCCCCCGCTACGCTGCTACGAAAATATACCCCCGTGAAGGGAGGGTGGAGACAAACGAATGCTGAGCTGACTGCGAGAGTCAGCAAGAGGCCTTCCGAACAGAGTCGGCTCCGATTCACCTATGGTCTGGTTGTGCAGAGAGCTGGTCGGCTCTCGTGCGGGCCGATTCCGTGAGGAACTCTTACGCGAGCTTCTTCACGAGCTGCACGTTGTAGCCGAGAGCAGCAAGCTTGCTCGCGTAGTGATGGACGGCTCTTTCCTTGTTGCGTTCGTCGTAGAAGGTCGCCCCCAGGTCGGTGTATGGCTTTCCGCAGAGCACGTGGTAGATCAGAACCAGCATCTGCCGAGCGAGGGCAACGATGGCCTTGTTCCGTCCGATCCGGTTCTGCAAGCGCAGAAAACGAACGCGCAGGAAGCTCCCTTTCTGACGTGAGGCGGCCCAGGCGATCTGCACGCAGATCCGTTTCAGATACCGGTTGCCTTTGCGCACCCCGATGCGCTTGCGCTTGGCGTCGCTGATGGCGTTTCCCGGGGCCAGTCCGGCCAGGGCGGTCAGATGGGATTCATTCCGGTACACCTTCATGTCCACGCCCGTCTCGGCAATCACGGTGATCGCAGCCAGCAGGTTGATGCCGGGGATGGCATCCAGGGCCGAGGTGGCCTTGTCATAAGGTGCGGCCAGAGTGGTGAGCTCGAGCTCGGCCTGTGCGATCCGGGCATCGATCGAGTCGTACATTTCCAGATGCATCTTCAGCAGACGACGCCCCAGCTCGCTGGTCAGCCCCTTGCCGAGACAGCGTTCGAGCTGATCGACCTTCTTGCGAAGCCCGCCTTTGGCGAGGCTCTTGATCGCGATCGGTTGCTCTTGGGTGAGCGCCTCGAGGATGGCTCGTCCGGTTACCCCGAAGCAGTCGCTCACAACCGAAGAGAGCTTGATCCCGGCCATCTCAAGGAGCTTGATGGTACGGTTCCGCATGGCCGTTCGCGTGGCCACCAGCTTGGTCCGATACCGCGCCACGGATCGAAGCTCGCGGATCGGTTGAGGAGGAATGAAGCTCGGACGCAACAGCCCGTGAGCTCCCAGCTCAGCCAACCACTGGGCGTCGCCCACATCGGTCTTTCTGCCCGGCACCTTCTTCACGTGCGAGGCGTTGGCCACCAGCGGCTTGGTCACGCCTTCGAGCAGCTCGTACAGATGCATCCAGTACACGCTGGTCGACTCCATGATCACGTCGGTGATCTTCTGCTCGACGATCCAGGCCCGGAGCCGCTCCAGATCGTCGGGCATGGTTCCAAACTGCTGGTCCTCTCCCAGGGGCTCCTGATTCGACCGTCGGTGCACGCGTAGATGTGCGGTGATCTGCTTCTTGTGGAGGTCCAACCCGAGACAACGCTTACTGATGATGCGCATGGCATCCTCCTTTCGTTGACTCGAGTGCCGTGTACGCCGAGGTAGCGAAGACTGAGGCTGCTACGCGTGCTCCATCTTGCGACTAGGCAACAGAAGGTGATACCAAGTTCGGCGCGGGTCAATCTCGGGAACGCGGTTTAACCGACATAGAGAAAACGACCACGACACGTCACTCGAGCCAACTAGTAACGTGGCTCCGGCGATTGGCCCGCGCACCCCCGTTTTCATCCGCGGTGACGCGACCTGCCTCATGCGATCTCGGGATGACAACATGTTCGCAAGCGCTCTCGCGCTCTCGCGAACGACCCCTGTCCACCGTCTACCGTCACCCCTCGCCGCGATATGCTTCCTTCATGCGCACCGCACGCCTTCTCGCACTGCTCCTGCTCTTTCCGTTGCACGCGTTTGCCTGGGGGGCGAAGGGTCATGCCATCGTGGCCGAGCTCGCGGAACGCGGGCTTTCGCCGAATGTCGAGGCGCAGATTCGCGAGCTGACGTTCGCGGCGCCGCTGCGCGACAGCGCGTCGCTGCCGGACGACTGGCGCGCGCAGGAAACGCGTGGCGAGCGCGCGGGCAATACCGGCGCGCTGCACTACAGCAATATCCCGAACGACATCGCGACGTTCGATCGTGCGCGCGACTGCAAGGAAGACAACTGCGTCGTCGCCGGCATCGAGCACTATCTGGCGATCCTCAAGGACAAAACACAGCCGAAGGACAAGCGCAGGGAAGCGCTGGTCTTCGTCGTTCACTTCGTCGGCGACATCCATCAGCCGTTGCACGCCGCGGGCGGCATGGTGCCGAACGAGCAGACCGGCGTGATGGAGCCGGACCTCGGCGGGAACAAGGTCAAAGTCCGCTACCTCGGCGTCGAGACGAATTTGCATTCGGTCTGGGACAGCATGCTCATCGAGTGGGGCCCGGACACCGTCGATGACTACGTCGATTACTTGCTCAAGAACGAAATGCGCGGACGCCCCGTCGCGGAGCTGCAGCAGGGCACGATCACCGACTGGATCAACGAGTCCCATTACGCCGCGGTGCACAACGGCTACGACATCGGCAACGGCCGCCTCGGCGCCGACTACGCACAACGCAACATCGGGATCATTTACGAGCGACTGCTTCGTGGTGGGCTGAGATTGCGCAAGGTGCTCGAGGATGCATTGAGCGCGCCCTGAAGCGGTGTTGTCGGTGGTCCGTTGTCGGTCGTCTGGGAGGTCTCGCTTTGCGGCGCGGACAACGGACAACCGACCCCTGACAACTGTGATACAACGCCGCCGCCATGAAAGTCCATGAATACCAGGCGAAAGAAATCCTGCGGCGGTATGGCGTTCCCACGCCGCGCGGTGTTGTAGTCGATAGTCCGGACGCGGCGCGTCAGGCGGCGAAGGAGCTCGGCGGACGCGTTGTCGTCAAGGCGCAGATCCATGCCGGCGGCCGCGGCAAGGGCGGCGGCGTGAAGCTCGCGAAAACCGCCGACGAAGCGGCCGACCTCACGAAGAGCCATGCTCGGCATGACGCTGGTCACGCATCAGACCGGCCCCGAGGGGCGCCTCGTGCGCAAGGTCCTCATCGAAGAAGCACTCAACATCGATAAAGAGCTCTACCTCGGCATCACGCTCGACCGGCGGCTCGGCATGAACGTCATCATGGCGTCCGCGCAGGGCGGCATGGACATCGAGGAAGTGGCCGAGCGCGATCCGAAGGCGATTCATCGCGAGCCGGTCGACGGCGTTCTCGGTGTGCAGCCCTTCCAGGCGCGCAAAGTCGCCTACGCCCTCGGGCTCGAAGGCGATGCCTTCAAGAAGTGCGTCGACTTCGTGCAGAAGCTGGTGCGCGCGTACATCGAGACCGATGCCGCGCTCGCGGAGATCAATCCGCTGCTGGTCACGAAGGAAGGCGACGTCCTCGCGCTCGACGCGAAGATGAACTTCGACGACAACGCGCTGTTCCGCCACAAAGACATCGTCGAGATGCGCGACTTCCACGAGGAAGATCCGCTGGAAGTCGAGGCTTCGAAGTTCGGCCTCAACTACATCAAGCTCGATGGCAGCGTCGGCTGCATGGTCAACGGCGCGGGACTGGCGATGGCGACGATGGACATCGTCAAGCTCGCCGGCGGCGAGCCGGCGAACTTCCTCGACGTCGGCGGCGGCGCGAGCGCGGAGCAGGTGAAGAACGCCTTCCGCATCATCCTCAGCGACAAGAACGTGAAGGCGATCCTCATCAACATCTTCGGCGGCATCATGCGCGGCGATCGCATCGCCGAGGGCGTGGTCAGCGCGTCGCGGGAAGTGGGACTGCCGGTGCCGGTGGTCGTGCGACTCGAAGGAACGAACGTCGAGCTGGGCAAAGAGATCCTCGCGAAATCGGGCCTGCCGCTCATCACGGCCGACGGGATGTGGGACGCGGCGCAGAAAGTCGTCGCGGCCGCGAAGGGAGCGGCCTAATGGCAATCTGGGTCGACAAGAACACCAAGGTCATCGTTCAGGGCATCACCGGCCGCGAGGGAACCTTCCACGCGATCGGCTGCCGCGATTACGGAACGCAGGTCGTCGGCGGCGTGACGCCAGGCAAGGGCGGCACGACGCACGAGGGCTTCGCGGTCTTCAACACCGTTCGCGACGCGCGCGAAAAAGCGGGCGCGACCTGCTCGCTGATCTTCGTCCCGCCGCCGTTCGCGGCCGACGCGGTCATGGAAGCCGGCGGACGCGGGCATCGAGCTGATCGTCTGCATCACCGAAGGGCATTCCGGTCAACGACATGATGAAGGCGCACGACTTTCTGCGGAAGTCGAACGCGCGTCACGTCGCCGAAGGCAAGTCGCCGTCGCGGCTCATCGGGCCGAATTGCCCCGGCATCATCACGCCGGGTCAGGCGAAGATCGGCATCATGCCGGGACACATCCACAAGCCGGGACCGATCGGCATCGTCTCGCGCTCGGGAACGCTGACGTACGAAGCGGTCGGCCAGACACGCACGATCGGACAGTCGACCGCGGTCGGCATCGGCGGCGATCCGCTGCCGGGCACGAACTTCATCGACTGCCTCGCCGCATTCCAGAACGATCCGGAAACCGAGGCGATCATCATGATCGGCGAGATCGGCGGAAGCGCCGAGGAAGAAGCGGCGGCGTTCGTGAAAGCGAACGTCACGAAGCCGGTCGTCGCCTTCATCGCCGGTCAGACCGCGCCGCCGGGACGCCGCATGGGCCACGCCGGCGCGATCATCAGCGGCGGCAAGGGAACCGCGGCGGAGAAGATGGAAGCACTCACCGCCGCCGGCATCCACGTCGTGAAGGCGCCCAGCGATATGGGAAAAAAGATCGAAGAAGTCTGGCGCGCCAGGTAACAGTTGCTGGTTGCTGGTTGCTGGTTGTCTGCGGTTTTTCGCGAGGAGCCGCAGTCACCGGCAACCAACGAATGAGTTGTACGGCTGGTTGTCCGAGTCGCACGACGCCCCACAGACAACCAGCAACCAGCAACCAGTTAACAGTTTCTAATCGAGCTTGCGCACTTCCCCAGTCTCAAGGTCGTAATACGCCGAGACGATCTTCACCTTCTCCGACATCACCGCGTCGCGGATGATGCGGCTTTGCGCGAGGAGCGCGGCCGCGGCGGCGCGGGTGTTCGCTTCCACCGCCTTCTTCACCATCTCGGGATCCTTCGGATCCCACTTGAGTCCGACGAACGACATGCGGATGCGCGTGGCGAGGGCGAGGAGATTTGGGGAACCGGGATCGTCGGCGGCGAGCGAAGCCTTCACCGCGCCGCAGTTCTCATGGCCGAGGACGACGATGAGACTCGTGTAGCCCTGCGTGATCGCGTACTCGATCGACGCCAGGCTGAATTGATCGGCGACATTGCCGGCGCTACGCACTACGAAGAGCGCGCCGAGCGATTGATTGAACACCAGCTCCGGCGGAACGCGGCTGTCCGAGCAGGAGAGGATCGTCATCGGCGGGTACTGATGCTCGTGAAACTGCGCGCGCTCCTCTTTAAGGTGGTCGTACACGATCTTGCCGGCGACGAACTGCTTGTTGCCGGTCTCCAACGCCTGCCAGAACGTTTCCGGCGTGATCGGCTTTTCCTGAGCGAACAGCGGAAGCGCGATGAGAACAACCAGTCCGGTGATCCAGCGGCGCATACAACTTCCTCCTGCCTTACGATGGGACGCGATGAGACACATTGTCGTCTTTCTCGCGCTCTTCGTGTGCACGTCCGCGGTCTGCACGTCCGCGCATGCCGAATGGCTGAAAGGCAACACACACACGCACACACTCGAGAGCGACGGCGACTCCACGCCGGCCGAAGTTGCGCATTGGTATCGCGAGCACGGCTACGACTTCCTGGTGATTACCGATCACGACAAGATCACGCGGGTCGAAGAGAACGGACTCGTGTTGATTCCGGGCGAGGAAGTGACCGACAAGCTTCCCAAGAAGCCGCTGCACGTCTGCGCCCTCGGCATCACGCGCGTCGTCAAACCGCAGGGAGGCGCGACGGTCGTCGACGTGTTGCAGCACGACGTCGATGCGGTGCGCGAGGCCGGCGGTCTCGCGTCGCTCAATCATCCGAACTTCGGCTGGGCCTTCGGCGCCGACGAGCTTCTGAACGTGAGCGGCGCGACGTTTCTCGAGATCGCCAGCGGGCATCCCTACGTCAACATGCAGGGACCGCCGACCGTCGAGTCGATGTGGGATCGCCTGCTCACATCGGGCAAGCGCATCTACGGAATCGCCGTCGACGATTCGCATCACCTGAAACGTCCTTGGGACACCGACACGGCGCCGCCCGGAAAGGCCTGGGTGGTGGTGCGCAGCGAGAAGCGCGAAGCAAAGGCAATCCTCGACGCCCTCGCCCGCGGCGACTTCTACGCCTCGACCGGCGTCGAGCTCGAGGACTACACGGCGAGTGAAAAGAGCCTGCACGTGAAAGTGCGCGAAAAGAATCTCGCGCACTACCGCATCGCGTTCATCGGAAAGAACGGCGCGGTACTGCAGGAATCGACAGGCGTCGAGGCGACGTATGTGATTCGGGGAAGGGAAGGCTACGTGCGAGCGCGCGTCACCGACTCGAATGGGCGAGCGGCGTGGATGCAACCGGTGTTCGTCGCGAAATAGTGACCGAAGTGAGTTGCATTCATGTGGACCGCCGCCGTCTCGGCGGCTGGGGCGGCGCCGTCTCGGCGCCCGCCCGCGAGCGGCGAGACGCCGCTCGCCCAGCCGGCGAGACGCCGGCGGTCCTACATCACACTATCGTTCGATCACGATTTCCGTGATCTTCACGTTTCGCTCGATGGCGTCGACGATGACCGACGCGATGTCGCTCGGGTCCATGAAGCCTTCGCGCTTGTCCGGCCAGAACGGCGTCTGCATGCCGCCGGGTGCAACGGAGAGAACGCGCGCCTTCGTACCTTTCGCTTCGGCCTTGAGCACCTCGGTGTAGCCGCGTGCGCCCCATTTCGCGGCGCAGTAGACGCTCTCGTTCGGCTTGGCGATGAGCGCGGCGGTGGAGAGGACGTTGACGATTGTGCCGCCGTCGCGGGCGAAGCGTGGAAGGAGCGCATCGCAGAAGAGGATCGTCGAGACGAGGTTGGCGTCGAGCACGCGGCGCACTTTCTCTTCATCGTACGAACCCGCGACGCCGAATACGCCGGCGCCCGCGCAGTTGATGAGCAGCGTGATCGTACCGAGCGATTCCGCGAACGCGATCGCGCGCCGTACGGTTTCCTCTCGCGACGCATCGCCGCTCACATCCGCCGTCGCGCGCCGCGAAACCGTGACGACGCGCATTCCGCGATCGCGCAGCAACGCCGCGATCGCCGCGCCGAGGCCGGAGGTGCCGCCGGGGAGGATCGCGACGCCGGTCGCCGGGCCGCCGAGTCTTCGAGTCGTCAAGATTGAATCGTATGCGATAGTCTGACTCGACGACTCGGCGACTGTTGTCGGTTGTCGGTTGTCTGTGCATTCCCGCGCTTCGGCGCAGACAACCGACAACCGATAACTGACAACCGACAACTTCATATGAACCTAAAGATCAACCTCAACGTCCCCCTCACCACCCTCGCCCTCATCGGCGGCGGGGAGTTCTCGTTCGGCGAGACGCGTGAGATCGATCTGATGCTGCTCGCGCGGATGCCGGCGGATCGGCGGACGATCGCGTTTCTGCCTACGGCTTCGGGCTCGGCGGAGTACGCGGGGCACATCGGCGCGTACTTTCGCGAGCTCGATCCGGGCGTGGAGGTCATCAACGTTCCGGTGTATCGCGGGCGCGACAACCGCCGGCTGAAGAACATCAACGCGATTCTTGGCGCAGGTTTGATCTACCTCGGCGGCGGCGTCACGAACAATCTCCTGTCGATGATTCGCGAGACGCCGATTGAGATCGCGCTGCGCGATGCTGCCGACAACGGCGCGATCGTCGCCGCGATCGGCGCCGCGGCGTCGTCGTTCGGCGTATGGGCGCGCGACATGCGCGGCGGCTCGGCGCTGCCGGGGCTCGGATGGCTCGCGGAGACTGTCGTTGATACGGGATTCGATCCCGAGAACGACACCGCGCTCCGCCGGCTCATGTCTCTCTCCGAAGTCTCTCTCGGGATCGGAATCCCTCCGAAGACCGCTCTTTTCATCGACGCCCAAGGCAAGGGCGAGATCGTGGGCGAGGGTCAGATCGCTGCTTTTCGGAAGGCGTGAGCTCTGAAGATCTGCGCTCCATCTGCCTCGGAGCGACCGTGCGTGCAGTGAGCCTTGGGCAAGGAACGCTGCCGGCCGGTACGACCGTTGCAGCGAGGCGGCGCGTCGGAGGTGTGCGATCGAGACCGTGGAAAGAACCGCATTGGCGGATACGCCCGTCACGCAAGAAGAGTTGATCCGCCTGTTCGGCGTTCTCTCTCATGACCTCAAGTCGCCGATCTTCGCCGTCGATGGTTTCAGCGATTTGTTGCTGAGCGATTACCAGGCGAAGCTCGACGAGGAAGGTCAGGACTTTCTGCGCCGCATCCGCTCGAGCGCGCAGTACATGAAGCGCATCCTCGATGAGATGTCGCACGTCGTGAAGCTGCTGGCACGCCCCAGCGCGGTGAAGCCGACGCCGCTGCGCGAGGTTCTCGAAGAAGTGATCCTGAAGTACAACTTCCAGATCGAGGAAGGAGGCGTGCGCGTCGCCCTGCCCGATGATCTGCCCGTGGTCAACGTCGATCCGGAAAAGTTGCGCGAAGCGCTCGGCGCACTCGTGGCGAACGCGCTCTTCTTCACCGACCGGCCGAAAGGCGAGCGCGAGATCGTGATCGAGTGCAGCAGCGCGGACGGTCTCGTGCGCGTGTGCGTCCGCGACAACGGCATCGGCATCGATCCGCGCTACATCAACCAGGTCTTCGACCTCGGCGGAATGAGCAAACTCGATAAACAACGCGGCGGCGGCCCCGGCTACGGCCTCTATCTCGCCAAACGCCTCGTCGAAAGCCAGGGCGGCGAGCTCACCGTCGAATCGACGCCGGGCGTCGGCAGCACGTTCTGCTTCACGGTTCCTGGTTAAGCTCGCAGCTCGCAGCTGTCAGCTCTCAGGAGCGGACGAATGACGGAAACTCAGTTCCTGCGAGCCGCGATCTGCGAGTTGCCAACTCCGCCGGCCGTATCTCCTGCGAGCTGCGAGCTGCCAGCTGCGAGCTGTTCCGGCAACGGCTGTTCACCGGGCAGCGCGATGATGCGGATGTCGACGTGGCGGTCTTCGGTGACGTCGACGCCGAGGTAGTGGGCGGCGGCTCGGGAGAGATCGAGGCAGAACTTTTTGGCGTAGGGGCCGCGATCGTTCACGCGCATGCGGAGCTTGCGGCCGGTCGCGCGCGAGGTCACTTCGATCCAGGTTCCGAGCGGGAGCGTGAGATGCGCGGCGGAGTAGCGGGCGTTGCGGTAGATCTCGCCGTTCGCGGTCTTGCGGCCGTCGAAGAACGCGGAGTAGTAGCTGGCCAGACCCTGTACGCGATGCTTCACGGCGAACTGCGCGTAGTCGAGCATCCTCTGCAGCAGCGGGTCCGGAGCCTTGGACGTCGCGGTCGAAGACCATTCAACGCAGGATGAGATCGGTCCGGCCGGTAGCAGAGCATCCGGCGAGGACAGCCCCTCCGCCCGGAGCAAAGGCGCGGTGAGGATCAGTCCTGCGAAAACGATGGATGCTGTTCTGCTCATCAATCACTAAGTCTATGCGGTTTACAAATCTCAGGCCACTTGACATCGTTGTTTGCGTGCCAACTCTAAGCGACTCAGCAGTTTGTCGTGGTTCCATCCTTGCAAATAAGTGTCGTGCAAGCAGGGAGGACCCAACGAATGCCGCAGATCAGGATGAAGCGGCCTTACCAGGAGCGGTTTCTCGACAACTTCGATCGAGGTCAGCTTCGCCGTGAGGTCCAGGCAGTTCCTCGGCGCCGTTTCCGCGGTCTCAAGGCCAAGTATGCGACCTGGGCACTCGGTGCCTCCCTGGCGATCGGCGGGATCGGTGCGCCGATGAAGATGCTTCGGAATACGGGCGAGGGGGCCACCAAGGGATCGGTCGCGGGAAACTCGCAATCGTTCGATCGCGAGCTCGTGAACGATCTGCGGAAGGCGGAGTCGATCGCGACGCAGGTCGCGGGCGGCGTGACGAAGGGCGTCACCGATGTAGCGAGGTCTCCGCTTTCGGTCGTGGCCGAGGCCCCGAGAAAGCTGGCGCTCGTCACGGATCAGGTGCGCGAGGACTTTTTTCGGAAAGAAGTACCGTTTGGCGGAATTATTTACGACGAGGCGAAGAAGAATGACCTGCGGCCGGAATTCGTCGCCGCGGTCGTACAGGCCGAGTCGAAGTTCAAGCCGACCGCGCGCTCCGGAGCAGGCGCTGTCGGGCTCATGCAGCTCGTTCCGAAGACCGGCCGCTGGATGGGCGCGCGCGACCTGACGAATCCGGCGCAGAACATCAGCGCTGGGACGAAGTATCTCCGCTACCTCCACGATCGCTTCGACGGAAACGAGGCGAAGGTGATCGCCGCGTACAACGCCGGCGAGGGCAATGTGCAGCGCTTCGGTGGCGTGCCGCCATTTCGCGAGACACGCAACTACGTGACGACAGTGCAGAACCTCGAACAGGACTTTCACAATCGTGTCGAGAACAGTCAGAGCGATGCCGACGCGGTGCTCGCAGCGGACATGCGTTAGCCGGCCCGGCCGGCAGCGTTGGTTGCCCAAGGCTGGCCGCACGTGCGGCAACTCCGAGGGTTCGGTCGCGCGGACTCGTAGGGCGAGTGTGATTCAATAGCGCCCGCGTGTCCGGAATCAGACTGGTCGTCGGCGTGATCGTGATGGGCGTCGCCGTGCCGTTCACGCTCTTCTTTCTCCTGCACCTCGGCTCGACCGCGCAGCTGCTCACGATCGCCGCGGTGACGTTCCTCTCCTGGGGCGTCGCTGATCTGCTGTCCGGGATTCTCGAGAAGCCACGCCTCAAGGATCGCTCGCCCGGTCACGCCTTTCGCGAAGACCTCGAACGAAGAACCAAGGATTAGTTAACTGGTTGCTGGTTGCTGGTTATCTGTGGAGCGTCGCCTGGCCGGGAACCTTGGACAACCAACCAACAAGCCATCGCGATCATCCGGCCATTCATTGTTGCTGTTGAACGGAGCTTGTCGCTCGGGGGCAAGCACCCACAGACAACCAGCAACTAGCAACCAGTTAACGCTTTTCAAATCCAGTCGGCGAGTTTCTTGCGCAACTGATCGATCGTCATCAGCTTCTCCGCGCCATCGGATTCGCGGCGGAAGAGGGCCTGATACCAACCCTTCATGCCGACCGGTTTGTAGACCTCGTCGCCGAGGCGGAGGCTGCTGCCGGAGACGAGCTTGAGGAAGACCTGCTCGTAAGCGGAGCGGGTGAGGCGGCGATCGGGGAAGGGAATCGCGTAGCTGTGCGAGCGGCGTTCGGCGTTGCGGCGGCGTTCTTTCCTGGGACGGGCTTTGCGGGCGAGCAGCGAGATCTCCCGGCGATCGACATACATCCGCGCGGAGCGCGGTGCGCTTCTGTGTAGTGACGGCCGCCCTCGGCTGTCAGCCACTCGCGCGACATCCGCTTCTTTCGGACTCGCGACCCGAGCGGTCTCATGAGCGGTCGCCTCGGCGTGATACTGCTCTAGCGCCTGCTGCCGTTCGTGCACGAACGGCGCGAGCTTACGAAGTTCATCGTCCGTGAGCGAACGAGCTCCGCGCTGGAAGTGCAGCAACTCGTCAATCACCATGCCCCAACTGCAGAGACGTCCGACATCGTCGTACGCGTCGGGCCGGTCGGCGAGGTCGAGCATCGACGGCGCATGGCCCTCGAGAATCGCGAACAGCAAGCGGAAGCTGAAGGGATCGGAGTATTGCCGGATCGATTTCCGGAAGAACCAGGCTGTGTCTTTTCCCATCTGGCGAAGGGAACGGCGGTCCCCGAATTGCGTCGTCCAGATCGGCGCGTCGATGTCGGACGTGTAGGGGCTCTGTTCGTAATGAAAGTCCTTCGTCAGCCATCCCTTCCGCGTCGTGTGCTTGCCGGGGATGACGCCGGCGACGATCGGTACCGCAATGGAGTCGAGGATCGAGAGATCGTACGAGGGCCACGACATCACCTCGCGCACGATGCCCACGATGAGCGACGCCGTGGCGATCATGCGTCCCGGATCGGGAGTGAAGTCGACCGTGACTTCGATGCGACTGCCGCGGGGACGAACGCCGACGCCGGTCGAGCGCCTGTTCGACGCGAGGAGCATGACCGGCACGGGAAGGATGTAGGCGAGCAGGAGCGCCAGCTTCTTTTCGTTGCGATGCCCGTTCTGCTGCGACTTCGGAATCTCGTAGGAGATGTTGTAGTGGCTGCTGTACGCCTTGAGCCGGACGTCGTGGCCATTCACGCGTCCCCAGTTCGTGAGCTGATCGCGCACGAAGCCGATCTGCTCCCAGAGGTTGCGTACCATCCGCGCCGTCGAGTGCGGAGCGAGCTCGATGACCGGCGTGACGACCTCGATCACGCCGCGATCGAAGTACGCGGCGCCGCCGGTCGGAAGCTGGACGGAAGTTTTTTCCCGAGTCAGAAGCGGCCCGTCGATGAACGCACGCGGGTGTTTCCAGTACGGCTCGGGATTGATCTCCTCGCCATCGAGCCAGACGTTGAACTCCGACTCCATGCCGATGGCCGGCATCTCCAGCCAGGTCTTCCGCCCGCGAATCACCTCGCTGGCGAGCTCGTCTTTCAAGGTCAGAGGTGGCAATCAGACTCCGAGTACTCATCGAGGTCTTAGCAAACGGCAGGCCTGAGAAAGTGGACGGGAGACAGGTGACAGGGGACGCTTGCCGAATTGAGCAGGAGCTCCCCGTGGCGCGTCACCAGCGCCGGCGACGGACGGAGCGCAGGCCATGGAGCGCAGGCATCCTTGCCTGCCGGTCCGCCGGCTTCCAGCCGGCCCGAACGGGTAAACGGTAGACAGCCGACAGGGGACGCTTGCCCAAGTGAGGAAGCGTCCCCCTGTAGCCTGTCCCGTGTATACCGCTCGCGTCCGGGAGGCTGGAAGCCGGCGCTCCACGCTACGATGTCGACGTGGCTTCCTCGGTCGCACTCGACAACGTCTCGGTCGACACGCGCGTGCGTGATGTCTCGCTCACGATCGCGCCGGGCGAGTCCGTCGCGCTCATCGGACGCAGTGGTGCAGGCAAGACCACGATCCTGCGGCTCATCAACGGCCTGGCGACGCCGACCGCCGGCGTCGTCTCTATCGATGACCGCCCCCTCGCTGCGGACGAGCTCGTCGAGCGACGTCGGCGCATTGGGACGATCCTGCAGGCGCCGGCGCTCTTTCCTCATCGCACGGTATTCGAAAATGTCGCGACGGTCCCCCATCTCCTCGGCTGGGAAGCGGACCGCACACGTGCAGCCGTGGCCGACATTCTCGGGCGACTCGGCATGCCCATCGAAACGTTCGGCAATCGCGCGCCGCGATCGCTCTCCGGCGGCGAGCAGCAGCGCGTCGGCATCGCGCGGTCGATGATCGCCGAGCCGCCGCTGCTCCTCTGCGACGAGCCGTTCAGCGCGCTCGATCCGATCGTGCGCAGGGAACTGCAGGATGCGTTCGTCACGCTGCGCGATCGCGGCGAAGTGACCATGCTCTTCGTGACGCACGACCTCGCCGAGGCGTTGCGCGTCGCGCGACGCATCGTGCTAATCGACGCCGGCGTGATCGTCTGCGACGAGCCGCGCGATCGTTTTCTCGCGTCGAGCGAACCGCTCGTGCGCAAGTTCATCGAGGCGACCCATGTCGAGTGAGATGGCGCGTGAGATCGCACGCGCGACCGGCGAGCATGTCGCCATCGTGGCCATCGCCGTTCTCGCCGCGAGCGCGGTCGGCGTCCCCCTCGGCATCGCCTGTGTGCGCAGCCGGCGATGGGGACGAATCGTGCTTCGCGTTGTCGATGTCGTGCAGACGATTCCTTCGCTGGCGCTCTTCGGGTTCCTGATCCCGTTACCGTTCATCGGCGGGATCGGCATGCGCACGGCGATCGTCGCGCTGATTCTTTATTCGCTGCTGCCGATCGTGCGCAACACCGTGACCGGCATCGAAGGGATCGATCCTCTGATCCGCGAGGCGGCGATGGTGATGGGGATGACCGATCGACAGCGCCTTCTGAGCGTGGAGCTGCCTCTGGCGTTGCCGTCGATCTTCGCCGGCCTGCGCATCGCGACCGTGCTTGCGATCGGCGTCGCGACGATCGGCGCCGCGGTCGGCGGCGGTGGACTCGGCACGCTGATCTTCCGCGGCGTGGCCATGGTCGACTCGACGCGCATCCTCGGCGGCGCCGTTCCCGCGGCCTTGCTCGCGCTCCTCGCGGATCTCGGCTTCGGCGCGCTGGAGCGCCGCTTCCTTACAATGCAGCGATGATGCGTCGCCTCGCTGCGCTTGCCTTGCTGGTTCTGGTCGCCTGTTCGAAGAAAGAGGCGATCGTCGTCGGCTCGAAGAATTTCACCGAGTCGGTGCTTCTCGGCGAGATCGTCGCGCAACATCTCGAGGGCGCAGGCTGCACGGTGACGCGCAAGCTCAATCTCGGCGGCACGCTCGTTTGCGACAGCGCGATCGCCGCGGGCTCGCTCGATGTTTATCCCGAATACTCCGGCACCGCGCTCACCGCGATCCTGCACCGCGCGGCCAGCAACGATCGCGCGGCGGTAATGGCCGATGTTTCGCGCGAGTATGCGAAGCGTGGACTGCATTGGGGTCCCGCACTCGGATTCGAGAACACGTTCGCGATGATCGTGCGCCGCGACGACGCGACAAAGTTCGGTCTCACGAAGATCTCCGACCTCGTGCGCGTCGCCGATCGTTTCCGGCCCGGCTTCGGCTACGAGTTTGTCGAACGCCCCGACGGCTGGAGCGGCCTTCTGCAGCGCTACGGTCTCCACTTCGCGCAATCGCCGCGGACCATGGACCTCGGACTCACGTACCGCGCGCTCGCCAGCGGCGAGATCGACCTCATCGCCGGCAATTCGACCGACGGCCTGATCGACGCACTCGGTCTCGTCGTGCTCGAAGACGATCGCCGCTTCTTCCCTCCCTACGATGCCGTCCTCGTCTCCCGCAACGACCTCGCCGCAAAATGCGCCGCCGCACCCGCCGCACTCGAGTCGCTGCGCAACCAACTCGACGAAGCCCAAATGCGCCGCCTCAACTACGCCATCGACGGCAAAAAAGAAAACCCCGCCGACGTCGCGAAACAGGTGAATTAACCGGCGGCCAACCCCACCCGGAGGGCGGGCTTATAGCCCACCAATGGGTGGGGGAACGGCCATGGCAGTTAGCAGCCTTTCCCTTCCACCCAAAAAGAACCGGCGGGCTATAAGCCCGCCCTCCCTCATGCGACGCTGGCTTCGTCGTCGTCGAAGGCTTCCTCGAGGAGGGCGCCGCGGCCGCGGGCGCTGTGGGTGACGTACTCGTCCTGCGAGAAGTCGTCGACCTGGATCGCGGCGGCGCGCATTTCTTCGGAGCGGAGGAGCACGGCGTGCTCGTCGTTCGTGATGATGCCCTTCGCCAGCGCCGCGTCGTAGAGAGCGCGACCTTTGGCTTTCGGGATCGACTTCGCCTTCACCGCGTCACGGACGGCGCGGTCGATCTTCTCGGCCTGCTTGACGACGCGGAACGCCTCTTCGAGCAATCCGAGCTGCTCGATGTCGTTCGGCGGCATGTAGATGCCTTCCGTGTGACGCCGGCGCTGCTCGCTGTCGGTCAGGATCAGCGAGGCGATCTTGTGCGTGTGCTTGTCGTTCGCTTCGCCCGCCAGCGCGTTGAGGTTCGACCACATGCGCAGCGGTCCGGCGAAGAACCAGGAGAGACCCGGCACCGGCAGGTTGCCGAAGATGCCGTCGAATGCTTTCTGAATCTCGTACAGCGAATGATTCATCGCGAAGTGGACGAAGGGCAGGTCTTCCTTCGGTCGGCCGTCTGCTTCGTAGCGGCGCAGAATCGCGGTGCCGATGAACATCCACGACAGGACATCGGCGTAGCGGCCGGTGAGCTTCTCCTTCAGCTTCAGCGAGCCGCCGAGGGCGCCCATGGCGATGTCGCTCATGATCGCGAACGTCGCCGAGGCCCATCCGAGCTTGCGGTAATAGCGCGCCGTCGCGCCGCCGACGGGACTTCCGGCGAACGCGCCGCGCGTGAGCGAGAGCACGATCGCGCGCGACAGGTTGCGCACGACGTGACCGATGTGCCCCCAGAACGCTTTGTCGAAGGAACGCAGATCGCGCGCCGCGATCGCGTTCACTTCCGCGAGCGCGTACGGATGCGCACGCAGCGCGCCCTGTCCGAAGATGATCAGCGTCCGCGTCAGGATATTCGCGCCTTCGACGGTGATGCCGATCGGCGTCGCGATATAGAAGTGCGCGAGCAGATTGCGCGGTCCGCGGGAGATGCCCGAACCGCCGGCGACGTCCATTGCGTCGTTCACGATCTTGCGGCCGATCTCGGTCGCGTTGTACTTGGCCATCGCCGTGACGACGGCGGGCTTGATCCCCTTGTCGATCGCGCCGAGTGTGTAGCGGCGCATCGCTTCGAGCAGGTAGTTGAATCCGGCGATGCGCGCAACCGGCTCCTCGATCCCTTCGAACTTCCCGATCGGCAGACCGAACTGCTTGCGCACCGATGCATAGGCGCTGATCACGCGCGTCGCCAGTTTCGCGCCGCCCGTGCTCTGCGCGGGGAGCGAGATGCCGCGGCCCGCGGCGAGCGATTCGGTGAGCATGCGCCAGCCCTTGCCGCAACCTTCCACCCCGCCGACGACAGCGTCGATCGGAACGACGACGTTGTTGCCTTGCGTCGGGCAGTTGTAGAACGGAACAGTCAGCGGGTCATGCCGACGCCCGATGACGACGCCCGGCGTCGACGTCGGAATCAGCGCGCAGGTGATGCCGAGGTCCGTGCCCTTGCCGAGAAGGTTGTCGGGATCGTTCAACTTGAATGCGACGCCGAGGAGCGTGGCGATCGCGGCGAGCGTGATGTAGCGCTTGTTCCAGTTGAGGCGAATGTAGAGCTGACCGTCTTCACCCTTGAAGAGTGTTCCGTTCGACAGGATCGATCCCGCGTCGGAGCCCGCGCCCGGCTCGGTGAGTGCGAATGCCGGGATCTCATCGCCGCTCGCAAGCCGCGGCAGCAGGTGCTTCTTCTGCGCGTCGGTGCCGTAGTGCATCAGCAGCTCCGCGGGGCCGAGAGAGTTCGGCACCATCACGGTGATGCAGGCGGGGATGCAGCGCGTCGCCAGCTTCATGATCACTTCGCTGTGCGCCAGCGCCGAGAATCCGAGGCCGCCGAACTCCTTCGGAATGATCATGCCGAGGAAGCGCTCGCGGCGGATGATGTCCCAGGCCGCCTGCGGCAACTCGCGGCTTTCCCACACTTCCCAGTCGTCGAGAACCGCGCAGAGCTCATTGACCGGACCTTCGACGAAGAGGCGCTCTTCTTCGGTGAGCGACGGATACGACTCCTTCATCAGCTTCGCGAAATCGGGCTTGCCGGAGAAGAGCTCCGCTTCCGCCCACACCGAGCCCGATTCGATCGCCGTGCGCTCGGTTTCGGAGATGCTCGGCATGATCGGCCCGAGAATCTTCATCACCATGCTCGAAACGAGAGCGCGGCGGATCGGCGTGATGAGAAAGACGAGCATCACCACGGCGTACGCGCCGAGAAGCCAGAGCGGCGCGCCGAAGCCGATGAGGATTGCCGCACCCGCGAGCGCCCAGACGAGCAGCGGCGCGCCGGCGAACCCGATCGCCAGCAGCAGCACGATCGAGCCGATGATCCAGAGCGGCGTCGCGCTCCGAAGGAAGAGACCGTACACGGAATTCAGCGCTTCGTTCATAGACCACCTTCTCTGCGCGTCAACGCGCCGCGCGCGCGGCTTAGTTCATCAGCCACATCGTCGCTGTCGCGCCGGCGGCGAGCATTGCTGCAAGCGTGCCCGTGGCAATCAGGCGGAAAGACGAGCGGCCGAGAATCAACGCGATCATCATCTTCAACGCGGTGTTCGAGAGCACGCCGATGCTGATCGCCAGCGCCGCGATTCCGAGATCGCCCTTCGGCGCGACTCCGCGGGCCATGGTCATGGTCAACGCGTCGACGTCCGTGAATCCGAGTACCGCCGCGGAGCCGAGCACGCCGACGTCGCCCCAATAGCTCCGGGCGACGTGAACGAGCATCAGCACGATCTGAAACAGCACCGCCATCTGCAGCGCCGCGCGCAGCTGCAACGGATTTTGTGGCGCTTCCTGCTCGCCTTCGCGCTTCGGCGAGGAGCGGATGCCGAGCAATGCAACGATCAACGCGATCGCAAACGGCACGGCCAGATAACGCGCGACCGGCAACGCCAGACTCGCGTTGAGTACGAGCAACGCCGCGATCACGCGCGGAAAGAGCACGGCGTTCGCGGCGATCGCGCCGTAGCCGAGCTCGCGCGCGATGCCCGGCTCTTCGCGGCTCAATCGCGCGAAGGTGAAGGTCACGTTGGTCGAGGAGATCATCCCGCCGAGCGCGCCGGTCACGAGGTATCCGCGGCCCGGCGCCACGACGCGTCGCGCGATGTAGCCGACAAAGCTCAGTCCCGTGAAGAAGAGCACGAGGATCCACAACTCGCGCGGCCGGATGCCCCCGAACGGTCCATACGGTCCCTCGGGCAGCAGCGGCAGAACCACGAGCGCCATCGCCGCGAAGACCGCGCCGGCGCGCAGTCCCGTGTCATCGAGGCGCGAGGCGAATGTGTGCAATCGCGACTTCTCGATCAGCAAGAGCACCGTGACCGTCACCGCGCCCGCGGCGATGCGATGCGCGCCGGTCGTGGCCATGATGCCCGCCGTGATCACGATGAGCGCGGCGATCTCGGTCGTGCTGTCGATGTCCGTCCGGCTGCTGGCGACGTACGAGATGGCCACGATCGCCGTGGCGCCGGAGAGCAAGACGATCGCCGGAAGTCCGAGACCGTGCGTCCACATCAGCCCCGCGAGTCCACCAATCCCGCCGAGCATCGTGAACGTGCGCAGGCCCGCGAAGCGAACGTGCGTGCGTCCCGACCACTGCCGCTCGAGCCCGACCGCCGCTCCGCCGAGCGCCGCGATGAACAATCCGAGGATGTCGAAGCCCGAGCCCATCGCGCGCATCGTAACCCGCCGCGCGTGAGCCGCGACGAAGCTACTTCAACGTGAGCAGCGCGGCCGGAAACATCCCCTGCTCGTTCCCGCGGTCATTGAGCTCGCGCGCGATCACGCGAATCGTCTGGCCGGACTTCACACCCAGTGACGCATAGGCGATCCTGCCGGTGTACAGCTTTCCTTTCGCCGGCGTGGGCGGCGCGTCACTCGAGAGCAGGACATTGGACTGATTCCCGTTCGCGTCCACGGCGATGACCGAAGCCGCGGCCGAAGTCGACGGCGCGCCATCATTGACGTCGCAGAGGATCTCCGATTCGAAGTCCACTCCCGGCACATCGCCGTGCATTCCGCCGAATCCCTGCCCGCCGCTCTTCGCGTTGTTGTCGACGTCGAACGCCACACCCAACACGAGCGCATGGAAGATCGACGTCGGCTTGGGAACCTCGCTCAGCGTAGTGCCGACGATCACGAACTCGCCGTCGCTGGAGAGCTCGACCTTCACGACGTCGATCGGATGCTCCTCCCCCTCGTCGCCGGTCACGTCACCCGCCGGATCCTCGAACGTGATTCGCGCTTGCGGCGCGCTCTTTTCCGCGGCGTGGAGAGGAAGAGAAAGGAGCGTTGCTCCCAACACGAATGCGATGGCCTGACGTTGCATCGATGTCCTCGAAGGAGTGATTCTAGCGTTTGTGCCCGTGGAGGGCGGGCTTATAGCCCGCCGGTTTTGGGCGTGTGGTTTTTTCGTGTGGGAAAGAAGGCATGGTCCTCCACCCAAAATCGGCGGGCTATAAGCCCGCCCTCCAGGCCCTACCCTTCCTCCCGCCCTCCCACCACCGCCCCCTGCCTGCGGTCCTTCGCTCTGCGATCTTCGAACGCGAATCGTGGGCGGTTTTCCTGTGGTTGTTCCATGCGGTCTTCGCTGATCTCGCGGGGGATGTGGGTGAGGTAGCCGAGGTCGAGGTGGACGTGGTCGTCGGCGTTGCGGCCGAGGATGGGGCCGTAGGGGAGGACGGTGAGGTCTTCGCTGAGGTCTTCGGCGAGGGCGTTGTATTTCTCGATCGTTTCTTTCGTCCGGAGAATCGTTCCGCCGATGCGATAGATGTCGGCGGCGGTGCCCCACATGTGTGGCGTCGCGTTGTCGGACAGCTTGTGGGACGGCGAGCGGTAGCCGCCGTTGACGGCGATATGTACGGAGGCGCCGGCAACGGCGCGGAAATGTTCGAGGTAGAAGGCGAGGATGCGCACCGCGCAGGGGACGTAGCGCGGGAACTGCTGCAGGCGCGGCGCTTCTTTGAGGTCGTTGAGAATGAACTCGTTGAGGCCGAAGTGCGCGGTGAGGCGCGTTTGCAGCGCCAGCTCGTGCGTCGGGATTTCGTAGAAGTAGCGCGGCAGGCGATGGCGGCGCCCTTGGGCGTCCTTCACCATTTCTCCCGGCTTCAGAATCGAGCGCAACTCGTCATCGAGATCGAATGCGTCGACGACTTTCAATCCTGAGATCTCGGACTCCTCACGGCTCATACACGTTTCCGGCGAGCGTCTGGAAGATGTCGCGCGAGACGTCCGCCACCGCCGTCCCGCGTCCGTTCTCGGCCGGGAACTGCGTGAGGATGACCAGCACGTACGGCTTCCGCCCGTCGAGGTACACGATACCCGCGTCGTGGTGCACGGTCGAGATGTTCCCGGTCTTGTGCGCGACGCGCGCGGCTTTCGGCAGTCCGGCGGGGATGCCGCTGCGGTATTGCTGGTCGAGCAGGATCTCCAGCATGTCGTCGCACGCTTTCTGCGAGTAGGCTTTCCCCTCGGCGATCATGCGCAGGAGTTTGAGCAGTCCGTTGGCGGTGACTTCGTTGTTGAGGCCCGCGTCGAACGCGCGCTGATCCTCGACGCCCCGCAGCACTTTGACGCCATCGATCTCGAGCTCGTCGAGCGCGTGCTGAATCGTGGGGATGCCGACGACGTCGACGAGGAGGTTGGTGGCGAGGTTGCTCGACTTGGTGATCATCCAGTACGCGAGCTCGCGCACGGTGAGGGTCTTGCCGAGGTGGCCGTAGACGTCGGGATCGGCATCGCGCCCGAGGTCGAGCATGTACGGCTCGCGGTTGACGATGCTGGTGAAGCGGTTGCGGACGTGCACCGGTGCGTCGAGAGCAAGGTCGCCGCGGTCGACCTGGCGAAAGACGCCGAGCAGCACCGCGAGCTTCATCGTCGAGGCGGCGTGGAACTAGGTGTCGGCGTTGTACGACCACTGGATCGTGGTCTCGGCGTCGTAGAAGGAGATGCCGAGGCTTTCGAGCTCGTGTTCGTTGCGGATGCGGAGGACGTTGCGATACAGCGAGACCTCGGCGGCCGCGACGGACACGGGCTCCGCTGGGACTTCGATGCGCTTTGCTCTCGCTGCCATGCGTGAAGTGTAGCGGAGTGCAATTTCGATGCGTGACGCGACGAAGGTTATCGGTTGTCGGTTGTCGGTTGTCTGGGAGGTGTCGCGCTGAATCGCAGACAACCGACAACCGACAACTGAGAACCCGTCTTCAGCGTTTCCAGTCGTTGAGTGCCCAGTCGTAGTCGTCGTAGTCAAAGTCGAGGTCTTTGGCCTGGTCGATCGTGTGCTGCTTGTCGGCGGAGACGTAGCGGCGGATGAAGGTTGCTTTGCCGCCGGCCCATTTTTCGAAGTCGTCGCCGAACCAGTCCATGATTTTCGTGACGTGGATGTTGAGCGTATCGCCGTCGCGCTCGAGGCGGGCGCCGAAGGGGCCGTTGAGGAAGGTGCGGGACTGCTCGTCGAGCTGGGCGTCGAGCTTCTCGCCGACGTAGGCTTCGGTGCGGATCGGCGGGCAGCTCTTCGCCGCGCAGTTGATGGCGAAGTGGATGCGCGCGTCCTTGAACGAGCGGACCTTGTCGTTCTCGACGGAGTCGAGGGAGAGCTTCGCGTTGCCGACTGGCACGCGCTCTTTCTTGAAGACGTTCAAGCGAATGATCGGATCGGTGGAGATGTCGCGAATCGAGTCGACGGGATAGGCCTCGACGATCGTGGCGACGACGTTGACGTTGTAGACGTTGATCCAGTGCGCGAGCTGCTGCTTCGGCGTGAGCGCGGCGACGTTGACGCGACCGAGCTGCTGACGCAGCGTCTGCAGCGCCGCGGCGTCTTTGGCCTTGAGCGCCTTGTAGTCCATCCCGTGCGCGGGGTTGTAGTAGGTCGCGAGGATGCGGTTCCACTGCGTCATGTCGGCGGGCTGCGCCTGGAGCGAGGTCGCGAAGAGGAGCGCGGCGAGGGCGAGGGTTCGCATGTTCATGGGAGAACCGCGAGCAGTGCCCCTTGTCATCCCGAGCGTCGAGCGAGGGACCTGGGCGGGTGGTTGGCGCGCGGCTCGTTGTTCTAGTCGACGAGTCGTCCAGTCTCCGAGTCGACGAGATGCCGCCGCTGGGCGTCTCGTCGACTTGGCGACTCGTCGACTAGGCATGCGCACTCTGCCGCACACCCGCCCAGGTCCCTCGCTCGACGCTCGGGATGACAGGCTTGTGTTCTGCGCTTCGCTCACTCGCTCGCGCACGCTTGTTCTTCCGAGCGCAAATACCTGCCGATCCGCTCGATCCCCGCGCTGATTTGATCGACGGGCGCGGCGTAGGAGATGCGGATGAAGCCCTGGCCGCGGGTGCCGAAGGCGAGGCCGGGGATGACGAGAACGGCGGCGTCGGTGGCGAGGGTTTTGGCAAAGGCGATCGTGTCGCACGACGGCACGGGGGCGAAGGCGTAGAACGCGCCGCGGGGCGGATCGAGCTCGATGTGGAGCTCATGCTGGATGGAGTGGAGCGCGGCGCTACGTTGCGCGCGTGAATTGTTCGCGCATGGCGGCGAGCCAGGCGTCGTTGCCGGCGCGATCGCCGAGGATCAACTCAGCGAGGCATTGCGAGAAAACCGAAGCACAGGTGGCGATGTACTGGTGCGCGGTGACGATCGGCTTCATCAACGATTCGCGCGCGTGGATCCAGCCGAGGCGGAGGCCGGTCATGGAGTGGCTTTTGGACAGGCCGTTGAGCACGACGACGTTGTCGCCGAGGCCGAGCATTGTCGGCGGAGGCGTCGTCGTACCAGATCTCGCGATAGATCTCGTCACTCACGACGAGGATGCCGGTCGCGGCGATGCGCTCGAGTGTCGCGCGCGGAATGACCGTGCCGAGCGGGTTCGAGGGCGAGTTGACGACGATGATCTTCGTTCGCGGCGTGATCTTCTTCTCCAGCGCGTCGGCGTCGATCTCCCACGTCGGCGGCTCGAGGTCGTACGTCACGGGCGACGCGCCGCAGATCTTCGCCAGCGTCGCGTACGAGACGAAGCCGGGATTCGGCACGAGCACTTCGTCGCCGGGATCGACGAACGCGGTGAAGATCGCGAATAGCGCTTCCTGCGTTCCCGCGGTGACGCAGACTTCGCTCTTCGGATCGAACGGCGTGTTTTCGCAGAGCTTCTTCCGCAGCGACAGCGCGCCGGCGTTCGGCGAGTAGTGCCACGACGTCGTCGCCGCGCGCCGCGCCAGCTCGTGCAGCCGCGCGTCGGGCTCGATATTCGGCTCGCCGATGCCGAGGTTGATTGAGAACGGCGTGGCGAGGGCGTTGATTTGGCGGATGAGGGAGAGCTCGATCTGCTCGAGGCGCTTCGCGACGCGAGCGGGTTGTCGGTTGTCGGTTGTCGGTTGTCTGGGATTTGTCGCCATGGCGAAAGCTCACTGAGAACCGACAACTGACAACCGACAACCGACGGCGGCGAACGAATCGTTCATCGCAACGCATCCTCGAGCGCCGTCGCCGAGTCCGTCTTCTCGTCGCGATACTTCACGATCATCGGCGTCGCGACTTGCAGTCCGTGTTGTTCGGCGAAGGCGCCTTTCATCGGGCGGGCGCCGGGGATGACGACGGCGCCGAAGGGGATTTCGAGGGGGCGGTCGGCGGTGCGGCGGTAGATCTGGCCGCGCACGATGTCGTAGACCGGCGTCGAGCCGGTGAGGATGACGCCGGCGCCGATGACCGCGCGGCGAACGGACGATCGTTCCTTCGTAGATGCCGCAGTTGCCGCCGACGACGACGTCGTCTTCGATGACGACCGGCACGTTGCCGATCGGCTCGAGCACGCCGCCGATCTGCGCGGCGGCGGAGAGATGGACGCGCTTGCCGATCTGCGCGCAGGAGCCGACGAGCGCGTGCGAATCGATCATCGTCTCTTCGTCGACGTACGCGCCGATGTTCACGTAGGCCGGCGGCATCATGACCACGCCCCTGGCGATGAACGCGCCGCGGCGCACCGACGAGCCGCCGGGGACGATGCGAATGCCGTCCGCTGCTTTGAAGCGCCGCGCGGGGAGCGTGTCCTTGTCGATGAAGGAGAGCGCGCCGCTCGCGAACTCGGCGGCGATGCCGCTGCGGAACGTCGCCAGGATCCCTTCCTTCACCCAGGCCTGCGCGTGCCACACGCCCATGTCGTCGCGCGACGCCGCGCGGATCGTCCCCTTCTCGAGCTCCGCGAGAAAGAGCCCGATCGTCTTCACGGCCTCCATACGGTCGACGTTGGGGAGGGCTTTGACGCGATCTTCGATCGTAAGCATGGTGGGGAGTTTAGTTGAGGGACTAGAGACTGGGGGCTAGGGGCTGGGGACTCGAACTGGCGGTTGCGGACTCGCTCCAGCCCCTAGCCTCCAGCCTCCAGCCCCTCAATTAACCCGCACTCCCTCAAGATCCCCCGCATCCTCTCCCGATTCGCGTCCGTGATCGGCGCGAGCGGCGAGCGGACGGTGTCGTTTTCGAGGATGCCCATCATCTTCATCGCCGCTTTGACGGGGATCGGATTCGACTCGATGAAGTTGCCGGTGAGCAGGGGGAGGAGGCGATTCTGGATGGCGATGGCGTCGTTGAGGCGCCTATCGACGCCGGTGTCGATCAACTGGCGCATGAGGCGCGGGACTTCGTTGCTGGCGACGGAGACGAGTCCGTCGGCGCCGGCGCCGAGGAGCGGGAGCGTCCAGGCGTCGTCGCCGCTGAGGACGAGGAAGTCTTTCGGGCGATCGCGGAGGATGGAGAGGATCTGCTCGAGATTTCCTGACGCTTCTTTCACGCCGGCGATATTCGGGATCTCGCGCGCCATGCGCAGCGTCGTCTCCGCGGTCATGTTGAGTCCCGTGCGGCCGGGGACGTTGTACATGATCATCGGGAAGCCGGGTTTCATCTTCTCCACGGCCTCGGCTTGCGCGCCGAAGTGGCGGCGCAGTCCGTCGGGCGTCGGCTTGTTGTAGTAGGGCGTGATCGTGAGGATGCCGTCGGCGCCGAGGTCGACGGCTTCGCGGGCGAGCTCGACGGCGCGCGTCGTGGAGTTGCTGCCGGCGCCGGCCAGCACCGGCACGCGCCCCTTCGACGTCTGCACGGTGAGCTCGACGACGCGCCGATGTTCGGCGGGGGTCAGCGTCGGATTTTCGCCCGTCGTTCCGCAGGGGACGAGAAAGTTGATTCCTTCCGCGATCTGCCAGTCGACGAACTTCGCGAGCGCGGCTTCATCGAGCGCGCCGTCGTCGCGGAACGGAGTGATGAGGGCGGTGCCGACTCCACGAAACATGAGCGCTCCCTACTCGAACATCAGTTGATCGAAACGAAACAACCCTTTCCGCCCATGCACGCGCTCTGCCGCGAAGACCGCGCCGCGCGCGAATCCGTCGCGGCCGCGCGCGCGATGCGAGATCTCGACGAGGTCGTCGGGCGAATCGAAGAAGAGCGTGTGCAAGCCGAATTCCGCTCCGACGCGCGAAGCGACGATCGAAGGATCAAGCCTGCCGCCGCTCCCTTCCTTCACTTCCGCGGCGATCCGCAGCGCGGTGCCGCTCGGCGCGTCTTTCTTCTGCGCGTGATGGCGCTCTTCCATCCCCGCGGCGTACTGCGGAAAACGCGCGAACAGCTCGCCCGCGCGATGCGCGAGCGCGAACAGCACGTTCGCACCGGGCGAAAAGTTCGACGCATACACGCAGCCGATCCCCGCGTCTTCGACGCGCGCACGCACGTCGTCGATGCGGTCGTTCCACCCGGTCGTGCCGATGACGAGATCGATCCGGTGATCGCAGGCGATCGTCAGCGCGCGATCGAGAGCGCTCGCATGCGAGAAGTCGATCAACACCGCCGCGTTCGCGGCCTCGACGATCGTATGCCCCGCCTCGAGCGCAACGCGCTCGACGGCCTTGCCCATCTTGCCGTGACCGTGAAGGGCGAGGTTCAGCGCACACCCCCCCGGATCGCAGATCGCAGATCGCGGATCGCAGCGGTTTTGTCTCGCGAAGCGAGTGCGCCTCTGTGTGGTGCTGGCCGCCCTCGGCCGGCAAGCAGAACGAGGCGCGTTCGTTCTTGATCCGGCGTTTGGCGCGTGGGCCGACGGCCGAGGGCGGCCGTCGCTACACAGAGGCGCACTCGCTTCGCTCGATTCGATGACGCCCTGCGATCCGCGATCTGCGATCTGCGATCTTGCCTCATGCCACCACCGCCGTTTCAAACAGCGCGTGATGAATCGCCTTCACCGCGCGATCGGCATTCGCGTCGTCGACGACGACGCTGAGGTTGAGGCCGGAGCGGCCGAGGGAGACCATCTTGACGGCGACGCCCTGGAGCGAATCGAGGACACGTGCGCCGGAGCGGGGGTCGGACATGACGTTGCGGCCGACGATGGCGATGATCGATTGGTTGTCTTCCATCTTCACGTCGCCCATCGCGCTCAGTCTGCGCTCGAGCTCGTCCATGTTGTGTTTTTCGTCGACGGTCACGGAGACCGAGACTTCGGACGTCGTGATGAGGTCGACGGAGATCGCGAGCTGTTCGAAAATCGCGAAGAGGCGCGCCAGGAAGCCGTGCGTGCCGAGCATGCGGTTCGAGGTGACGTTGACGAGCGTGATGCCTTTTTTGCGCGCGATCGAACGCGGTCCGCTCCGCGCCCTCGGCGCCGGCGCGCGTGATGAGCGTGCCCGTCGAGGCGCGGTTGTGCGTGTTGAGCACGCGCACCGGGACATTCGCGGCGACGGCCGGTTCGAGCGTGCGCGGATGGAGCTTCGCGCCGAACCAGGCCAGCTCCGCGGCTTCGTCGAAGGACAAGCGATCGATGACGCGCGCGCTGGGCACGAGTCGCGGGTCGCACGTGAGCAGGCCGTCGACGTCGGTCCAGATCTGCACTTCGTCCGCGCCGAGCGCCGCGCCGACGATGGCCGCGCTGTAGTCGGAACCGTTGCGTCCGAGGGTCGTCGTCGCACCCGATTCCGTGCGGCCGATGAAGCCGCCCATCACCGGGATGCGATTGCGCTCGAGCAGCGGCAGCAGCACGCGCTCCGCCGCTTCGCGCGTGCGATCCATGATCGGCGATGCGCCTCCGAAGTGATCGTTCGTCCGAATGACATCCTCGGAGTGCACATGCTCGCCGGGCAGCGCGCGCATCATCATCGTGTAGGCGAAGAGCACGGACGAGAGCTTCTCGCCGATGGCCATCACCTTGTCGCGCGCGCGCATCGTGATCTCACCGAGGAGCGCGATGCCGCGAAGAATCGTCTCGACTTCCTCGATCTGCTTGTCGAGTTGACGGATGAAGGATTCGAGGAAATCGGACTTCTGCTGCACGAGCTGCAAGGCGACATCTTCGTGCCGCTGGCGGATCGTGCCGATGATTTCCGCGACCCGCTTCGGATCCTGCGCACACGCCGCCTCGCTCGCGGCAACGAGGTCGTTCGTGACTCCTGCGAGCGCGGAGACGACGACGATCGGCTCGAGGTGCTTTCGCTCGGCGACGATCTCGATCGCATTCGCCACGCGATCGGCATCGCCGACGGAAGTGCCGCCGAATTTGATGACGATCAACGTCGCCTCCGGCGATCGGTTGTCGGTGGTCGGTTGTCCGTTGTCTGTGAATCCACGGCGGTGCGGTGTTTCGTCGAATCGCTGGACAAGCGAGAAGGCACCGACAACCGACCACCGACGACCGACAACATCACAGCAGTCCCCTCGCCTGGAGCAACTCCGCATTCAGAATCGCCGCGCCCGCGGCGCCGCGAATGGTGTTGTGCACGAGGGCGACCATGCGGAGGTCGAGGATGGGGCAGGGGCGGAGGCGGCCGATGGAGACGGCCATGCCGTGCTCGCGGTCGCGGTCGAGGCGCGGTTGCGGGCGATCGGGAGAGTCGATGTAGTGCAGTGGGTGCTTGGGCGCGAAGGGGAGGCCGAGGCGTTGCGGCTCGCCTTCGAACGACTCGATGGCGACGCGCACTTCGCCAAGGGACGCGTTCTCGCGGAGCTTCACGGAGATCGTCATCAGGTGGCCGTCGATCGTCGGGACGCGATTCACCTGCGCCGAGATCTTCATCGGCGCATCGCTGAACGCGCCGTCCCACTTGCCGAGAATCTTGAGTGGCTCCTTCTCGATCTTGTCCTCTTCGCCGCCGCCGATGTAGGGAATGACGTTGTCGAGGATCGCATACGACGCGACCCCGGCGAAGCCGGCGCCGGAGATGGCCTGCATCGTCGTCACGTGTACGGCCTCGATGCCGAACGCGCGTTCGAGCGGCGCCAGCGCCATGGCCAAACCGATGACCGAGCAGTTCGGATTCGTGACGATGTAGCCGCCCCGCTTTTCGCGCTGAAGGTCGACGGCGGCGAGGTGATCGGCGTTGATCTCCGGGATCAGCAGCGGGACGTCGGCGTCCATGCGGTGATTGCGCGAGTTGGAGATCACGGCGCAGCCGCGGTTCGCGTAATCGTCTTCCGCTTCGCCGGCGACGGAGGAATCGAGACCGGAGAACAGCAGGCGCGATTCGAGCGGAACGCCGAGCGGCTTGACGGTGATGCCGGTAACGTCGTCGGGCACGAGCGTTTCGAGCCGCCAGTCCGTTGCTTTTCCGTACGTCTTGCCGGCGCTGCGATCGGAGGCGATGACTTCATGAACGCGAAACCAGGGGTGACGCTCGAGCAGCTGGATGAAACGCTGGCCGACGGAACCGGTCGCGCCGAGGATGGCGACGGGGATGCGATCGGTCGCGCGCGCGGCCGCGGGAGATTCGACGGGAAGTGTGGCAGTCATCAAATACGCTCCATTGCAAAACGCGATTCTAGCCGGCACGGCCGGCAGCGTCGATTGCCCAAACTCAGCGTGCTTCTGTGTGGCGCTGGCCGCCCTCGGCCGGCCACGCGTGCAATAGAAGGTGCGTTTTCAGTTCGCGAACGTTGCGGCAGCACGTTGCCTGTCGGAGGAACGGGGCGTGAAGCTTGCGCGAGAGGACGGCCGAGGCGGCCGTCGCCACACAGAAGCGCAACTACAATCGCGGCAATGCTGACCGTCGAAGAAGCGCAAGTGCGCGTGATGGCGGAGATCGAGGCCGGCGAGGCGGAATCGGTTTCGCTGTCGGATGCGCATGGCCGCGTTCTGCGCGAAGACCTCGCCGCGAGCGCCGATGCGCCGGCGGCCGACAACAGCGCAATGGATGGCTACGCGGTGCGCGCGGACGATCTCGCGCAGGTGCCGGCGATGCTCGACGTCATCGGAGACATTCCGGCGGGACACCCGTCGCAGGATGCGGTTCGCGCGGGCACGGCGATGCGCATCATGACCGGCGCCTTCGTGCCGGCGGGGGCCGATACCGTCGTACAGGTGGAGTGGACGGACGGCGGGATGGAGCGCGTGCGCATCGACAGGTCTCTCGCGCGCGGCGCGAACGTGAGGCGTCGGGGCGAGGACATGCGCGCGGGGGACGTCGTCGTGCGCGGCGGCGTGCGCATCGGTCCCGCGGAGATGGCGATGCTGGCGGCGCTGCAGAAGATGACGGTGCAGGTCGGCCGGCGTCCGACCGTGGCGATTCTGTCGACCGGCGATGAGCTGATCGACGTCCGCGATCCGCTCGTGCCGGGGAAGATCGTCAACACGAATGGTCCGCTGCTCGAAGCGCTCGTGCGCGAGGCCGGCGCGATTCCACGTCCCCTCGGCGTCGTGCGCGACACGCGCGATGCGACGATCGCGGCATTCGAGTCCGCGCTTGAATCCGACTTCGTGATTTCGTCGGGCGGCGTTTCCGTCGGCGCCTACGATTTCGTCAAAGAAGCGCTCGAGGCCGTCGGCGCGGAGACGAAGTTCTGGCGCGTGGCGATGAAGCCGGGCAAGCCGGTCGTGCTCTCACGCGCGCGCGACCGCGTCGTGTTCGGACTTCCGGGAAATCCCGTCTCCTGTTTCGTGTCCTTCCATCTCTTCGTCGCGCCGGCGCTACGCAAAGCGATGGGGCAAACGCAATCGCTCTTTCCGCCGACGCTCCGCGCGCGCGTCACCGCCCCGCTCCGCTCCGCGGGTGATCGCCGCGTCTACGTTCGCGTCCACCTCACGACGCATGACGGTGAACTGCTCGCGCATCCGCTCACGGCGCAAGGGTCGGGATCCCTCACGTCGATGATCGGCGCGAACGGACTGGCGATCATCGAGGAGGGCGTGATGGGGGTGGCGGTGGGAACGCTCGTGAACGTCGCGGTCATCGGCGCGATTTGATCGGCGGACCGGCAGGCAAGGATGCCTGCGCTCCATCACGGCGCTGGTACTACGTCGGTGATCCAGTAGGCGCGCTCCGTCACGTGTAGCTTCGCCTCGATGCGGCTCTTGTCCGGCGGGAGCGTCGCGACCTTCGCGCCGCGGACGGTGTAGTCCATCACCATCGCCTCCATGAACCCAGGAATCGCTTCGTGGTCGAGGTTCAGGGAATTGCCGGCGACGTTGCGCGACTGAATCACGCCGCGCACGGTGTAGAGCTTCTCGCCTGCCTCGCTCGCCGCTTTCGGTTTCTCGGCTTCGGAACAGGCGACAAGGACGAGAAGGAGGAGGAAGAACGCGCGCTTCATGCGATGGCGATTCTAGTCTCTGTACGGGAAAGCGGATTGCGGTGCGTACTCATACAGAGGAGAATCGATGAGACTGGTAGTGGAGAGGGGTCGTTCATGCTTCCTGACAAAACATTCGAGGGTCGTGTCGCCATCATCACCGGCGGGGCGACGGGGATCGGTAATGCCATCGCGCGCGAGGTAGCGCGTCTCGGCGGGCGCGTGGTGCTCGTCAGCCGCAAGGAAGAAAAGCTCGCGCCGGCGGTCGAGCAGATTCGATCCGAGACCGGACGCGCCGATGCCGCGCACTATCACCTGCTCGACGTGCGCGACGCCGAAGCGGTGCAGGCGATGGCGGCGAAGGTGGAGAGCGATCATGGTCGCATCGACATCCTCGTCAACAACGCCGCGGGGAACTTCATCGTGTCGGCCGAGGAGCTGACGATCAACGGCTGGAACTCGGTGATCGGCATCGTGCTCAACGGAACGTTCTACTGCTCGAGCGCGGTCGGCAAGCGGATGATCGAGAAGAAAACCGGCGGCGTGATCCTGAACGTGATCGCCAACTATGCCTGGACCGGCGGTCCGGGCGTCATTCACTCCGCGTCGGCGAAAGCAGGCGTGCTGGCGATGACGCGCACGCTGGCGGTCGAATGGGCGCGCCACAAGATCCGCGTGAACGCCATCGCGCCGGGACCGGTCGACACGCCCGGCGCGGCCGAGCGGCTCTTCCCCGATCCGATGATCATGGAGGGGATCCGCAAGACCATCCCGCTGCGCCGCTTCGCCAACCTCGAAGAGATCGCCAACGCCGCGACCTACATCCTCTCCGACTACGCGTCGTACATGACCGGCGAGAACTTCGTGATCGACGGCGGCCAGTGGCTCTCCGGCGCGGATTACTTCACGCGACTCAAGCAGATGATGCCGAAATAGGTTCACGGCCATGGAGGGCGGGCTTATAGCCCGCCATGGGTGGGCGGCGGATGTTGGTCCCCCACCCAGAGTCAAAGTCGGCGGGCTATAAGCCCGCCCTCCCTAGATAATCCATCGCCACGTGCGCCATCGCGCGCACGCCGAGCTCGAGACCGCTTTCGTCGACGTAGAAGAGCGGCGAGTGATTGGACGCGGCCTGTTCGGGCGTCTGATTCGTGGGCCGCGTGCCGAGCCAGAAGAAGAGGCCGGGCACTTTCTTCTGGATAGAACGAGAAGTCTTCGGCGCCGAGGACGGCGTTGACGAGCCGGACGTTCGCGGCGCCGGCGACGCGGCGGAGCGTCGGGACGGTCTTCTCCGTGAGCGCCGGATCGTTGTAGGTGATCGGGTAGCCGTCGGTGATCGTCACGTCGGCGGTTGCGCCGGCGCTGCGTGGCGATGTTCTCGGCGGTGCGCTTGATGCGCGCGTGGATGTCGTCGCGCATCTTCGCGTCGAGCGAGCGGATCGTGCCGATCATCTCGACCTTGTCGGGGATGATGTTGTTGCGCACGCCGCCGTGGATCGCGCCGACGGTGACGATCGACGGCGCGAGCGTGGAGTCGAGCTGGCGGCTGGGGATGGTCTGCAGCCCGAGGACGATCTGCGAGGCGACGACGATCGGATCGACGCCGAGCCACGGATACGCGCCGTGCGTCTGCTTGCCGTGCACGACGATTTTGAACGAATCGACGGCGGCCATCATCCCTTCCGGTTTGTAGGCGATCTCGCCGACGGGATAGCGCGAGGTCACGTGCAGGCCGAAGACGGCGTCGACTTTCGGATTGTCAGAGCGCGCCTTCTTTCACCATCAGCTCGGCGCCGCCTTCTTCACCTTCCGGCGCGCCTTCTTCGGCGGGCTGGAAGAGGAACTTGACGGTTCCCGGAATCTCCGCGCGCACCCCGGCCAGCACTTCGGCGACGCCGAGGAGGATCGCCACGTGCGCGTCGTGTCCGCAGGCGTGCATCACGCCGACTTCCTGACCGTTGTAGGTCGTGCGCACTTTCGACGCGAACGGGAGGTCGACCTGCTCGGTGACCGGCAGCGCGTCCATGTCCGCGCGCAGCGCGACGACGCGTCCCGGCTTGCCGCCGCGCAGGAGCCGACGACGCCGGTGTGCGCGACGCCGGTCTGCACCTCGATGCCGAGCGCTTTCAGCTTGTCGGCGACGATCTTCGCGGTGCGCGTCTCGCGATTGCCGAGCTCGGGATGCTCGTGAATGTCGCGCCGGCAGGCGATGACCGACGCCTCGACGCGCGCGGACGCGTCATCGATGCGCTTGTCGAGCGAAGGGGGAGCGGCGGTGAGGGTTGTGGACATGATGACCTCCAGGAACAGGAGCGTTGCGAAGATGCGATGCATGGCGAGATTGTATTGCTACCCCTCATGTCACCCCGAGCGTTAGCGAGGGACCTGGGCGGGTGTGCGGCGGAATTGCAGATCCCTCTGCCTCACACCCACCCAGGTCCCTCGCTCGACGCTCGGGATGACACGTCACCGCGTCAGCGCTGTCCGCAACGCTTCCGCCTTCTGCACGAGCTCTTCGAACCACTCCGCGAAGTTCGTTTCGTTTTTTTCGACGGCCAGATTTTTCACGCGCGTGGCCATTTCGAGAAATTGCTCGATGAACTGTTTGAGGTCGCCGGTGTAGCCCATCAGCATGAGCGTCGAGGCTTGATTCTCGATCGCTGCGAAGGCCTGGAGCGCCTGTGCGTATTCGTTGCTGAAGTACTCGAACGTCGAGCGCGCGTCGTCTGGGTCGGACGATGTCATGATGGCTAGGTAAGTGTATGCGCTTTCGGATCGGCGTCATCTCCGACACGCACGGCATCGTGCACCCTCGCATCGCGGATGTGTTCGCCTCGGTGGATGCGATCGTTCACGCCGGTGACATCGGCGGTGCACACGTGCTCGAGTCGCTGCGCGCTCTCGCGCCGGTGACGTTCGTCGAAGGCAATGTCGACGACGGTTCCGGTGAAGGCATCGTCCGCACGACCCTCGGCGGTCTGCGCATTCTGCTGACGCATGTTCTCCCGCGCCCGCACTCCGCCGCGGGACGCGTGATGCGATCGCTGCGCGGCGAGGCGGCGGATCTCGTGGTCTTCGGCCACAGTCATCTGCCGCACGATGAGCAGGTGAATGGCGTCCGCTACTTCAACCCCGCCAGCGCCGGCCCGCGCCGCTTCGACTATCCAACCTCGGTCGGCATCGTCGAATCCAACGGCGCGGACTGGGACATGCGACACGTCGCGCTCGATGAGCGATCGGTCGGCGCGCTCAAGGCGAAGATGAATCAGCTGTCGCGGTGAAGCTCTCAGCTGGCAGCTCGCAGCTCGCAGGAGAACGAGGGAGCGCAGGCAAGTGCCTGCGCTCCATGGCGCGACATGCGGGTCGGGTTCTCCTGCCACCTGAGAGCTGAGAGCTGAGAGCTGCGAGCTGCGAGCTCTACCGCGCCATCGCGCTCAACTCCTCGATCCCGCGAATCACGCCGCCGCGCATGACGAAGCGGATCTTGCGGAAGTTGGCGACGTCTTTCGTTGGATCGGCCGCCAGAAGCAGGAGGTCGGCGTCTTTGCCTTTCTCGATCGTGCCGGTGACGTCGGCGAGGCGGGCGGCGCGGGCGGCGACGGCGGTGGAGGCGACGATCACTTGCATCGGCGACATGCCGGCGGCTTGCATCGCGTCCATCTCGGCGTAGATCGAGGGACCGTGGAGCGTGAGAGGATTGCCGGCGTCGGTGCCGGTGGCGATGGGGATGCCGGCGTCGACGAGTTTCTTGAGGTTTGCGCTGCTCACGCGTGCGCCTTCGAGCATGCGCGTCTCGCGGCGTTTCGCGCGATCGGGGGAGACGAGCGAGGGATCGAGCGTCGCCGTCGCCGCGATTCTGGCCAGCGTGGCGGCGTCGACGCACCGGTTCGGGTCGTCGATCTCCGGCGCCTTGCGACTCACGATCGCATCGGCTCCGCGGACGTAGCCGCGCAGCACGGTGAGCGTCGGCGTGAGGATCGCGTCGTTCTTTTTCATCAGCGCGATGAACTCGTCGTCAATCGGAAGGTTCTCGACGCTGTGCACGAGAAGCTTCGCTCCGGCGCGCAGCGCTGCTTTCGCTTCGGCGAGGCTGGTGGCGTGGACGATCAGCGGCAATCCGAGCTTGCGCGCTTCGTCGCCGGCCGCCGCAACCGCGGGCTCGGATTTCTCGACCGGCAACTCGGTCGTGACGATGTACCAGACCTTCACCGCCTTCGCGCCCTGCGCGGCGAGGTACTGCACGCCGCTGCGCGCACTGTCGTTGTTGAGGACGATGAACTGCCGCTCCGCGGGGAGATTGAGCCAGTGATCGAGCGTCGAGAGCAGCGGTCCGGCGGCCGTGATGTGGGGCGCGGCGTTGTCTTTGGAGAAGCGCTCGGCGAGTTGCAGCGTCCAGGGATAGCCGCCGACGTCGAAGACCGACGTCACGCCGGAGCAGAGATACGTCCGCGCGAAATGTTCGGGCGCGGCTTTCAATGTGGCGATCGTTTTTTCGTACGGATACTGCGCGCGCACGTCGACGGCGTCGGGCCGGCCGTCGAACCATCCCGTCTGCGAGAAGTGCACGTGCGCATCGACGAGGCCCGGCGTAATCCACATGCCGTGCGCATCGACGACGTCGATTCCCGCCGGCACCGCGCAATCCGCGCCCGCGCATTCGATCTTGCCTTCGCGCACGATGACGTTCGCGTTCGCGATCGGTGCGCCGCCGCGGCCGTCGAGCAGCGTTGCGCCGGTGATCGCACGCGGCGAAGGCGGCACATCGGGAGTGGCGATCGCGCCGGTCAGTCCGATCTTCCAGCCCTCCGGCGTCTCGACGAACAGGCGCTCCGAGATGCCGCTGATTTCGTCGGCACCGTAACGCACGCGATAGCGATACGTCCCATACACAATGCCGGGACGAATGGGAGTGAGATGGATGTCTGTCGCTTCGATCGTGTCCGGCCAACCGGAGCCCGCGCCTTTTGCGAAATCCTCGTAGCCGGTCACGAAACCAGTCGGTCCCGTTCGCACCAGTTTCGCGCTGTTCAAGTAGCACGACAGGTATTTGTCGCGGTTTCGTTCCTTGATGGCAGTCAGGTTTTGCTCAAAGATGGCACGGGCCGCCACCACATCAGCAGTCTCCGCCGCGGACGCGGTGAAGGTCAGGAGGAGCAGTGCAACGATTCGACGCATCGCGTAAGTTTAGCTGGCACGGCCAGCAGCGCCGGAGGCCACAAGGCTGGACGCACGCGCGGGTGATCCGAGGCGTCGTTCCGGATTCCTCTCGCTTTCGAGTTTCTGCCGCTCAGGCTCTGCTTCTTGTCGTGGCCCTCTGCTTCAGCGGAGCGGCGCAGGCCCAGAGCATGAGTGAATCGATCGAGGTCTCGATCGTCAACGTGGACGTTCACGTCACCGACAAGCAGGGCAACCGCGTGAGCAACCTGCGCAAAGAGGACTTCGAGGTTCTCGAAAACGGCAAGCCGCAGCCGATCACGAACTTCTTCGAATATCGATCGTCGGCCTCGGAGGGAACGACGTTGATCGAGGGCGCGCCGGCGAGCGAGCCTGCGAAGGCGACGTCCGAGGCGATGCCGCGGGCGCATCGATCCATCGTCCTGTTCATCGAGCCCGTCACGCTGGCGCGGTTCCGCACCAAAGAGCTGTTCGATTCGATTCGGGCGCTCCTCCACAAGACGGTCGAAAAGGGCGATCAGGTTTCGATCGTCACCTTCATGCGCGCGATGCGGATCCGTCAGCCATTCACCGATGAACTCACGATCATCGACAGCGCTCTGTCCACGATCGAGAAAGAGATGTCGGGTCCCGAGGGAACGGACTTTCAGGAAAGCAGGTGGGCGCTGTCGCAGGAGTCGTCGTTCGAGAAGGAATTCGAAGATGCGCTCTCGGACATGGGCCTCGGTGCGAAGGGCGGTGCCGCGGCCTCGGCGTCCGCGCTGGCCGCGGCACGAAGAGAGCGTTTCCTGATCCGGCAGAAAGCCGCGGCGCTGCAATCGCTCATCCAGAGCATGTCCGGCGCAGACGGAAAGAAGATCGTCATCATGGCCACGCGCCGCTTCGGACTCTATGCCGGAGCCGAGTACTTCGGCGGCACGGTCCCGACTGAGAACAAGCAGGAGCTCGACACGACCACGTACCGACGAGCGCTCATCGAAACCGCGAATGCGCATGGCGTGACGATCTATCCGGTGGCTCCCGAGGGTCTGGCCTGGACGGTGGACAACGACGCATCCGTTTCGGGGGCCGGCAAGATGGAAAGCACGATGGATCAAGACCTCGCCCGCGCAGGTCGCGACAACAACCTCCTCGTGAATGAGACGGCGGCGCTGCAGCAGGTCGCCGACGCCACCGGCGGCATCACCGCCTGGGGCGCCTCCGGCATCGCCAAGATTCTCCCGCGCGTCGGCGACGATCTCGAGAACTATTACTCCCTCGGCTATCGCGCTTCCACGTCCGGCAAGGACGCGGCGCGCACGATCGTCGTCCGCACGAAGAACCGCGACCTCGTGGTCCGGTCGCGAAAGCAGTACATCGAGAAATCGGAAACGACGCAGATCAAGGAGCGCGTGATCGCGAACCTCTACCAGCGCGTCGAAGGCTCGAGCGCGGCGATTCCCTTCGAGGTCGCCACCGGCGCGGTCAAGAAGACGGGAAAGAACCGCTGGTCGACGCCCCTGAAGATTCGCATTCCCATCCGCAGCCTGACGACGCTTCCAAATCCGGCGGGCGAATCGGGCTCGTTCTCCGTCTTCTTCGCCACCGGCGGTGTGCTCGGCGTCATGAGCGAAGTCGAACAGCGGACGCAGAAGTTCGAGATCTCGCGTGCGGACCTCGAGCGCGCGAAGGGCTCGTACTTTACCTACGAGCTCGCGCTGGAGGTCGATCACCTCGTGCATCAACTGTCGATCGCGGTGATGGACGACGTCGGAAAAGAGTTCGGTTTGAAGCGCTTCACTCTTCCGAAGCGGGAGTGAGCGGCGCGGTACGCACGAGCTCGTCACTCTCAGTTCAAGCGAAGCGCATTTGTCACGATTGCGTTCCTTGATTGTCGCAATCAACTGCTCAAAGATGGTCCGGCAGCAGAGAGATCCGCGGCTTTGTCAGAGGCCGCGTACGAGAGAGTGGCGAGGAGAATCCATGACCATCCTGCAGCGCGTGGCGAACGTGTACGACTTCATGATTTCGCGCGTCCGGCGTCCGGCCGTGGCGTTGCTGGCGTTGTCTTGCGCGACCGCGGCGTTCGCCCAGCGCGCAAACGAGACGATGGAGATCTCGATCATCAACGTCGACGTACACGTCACCGACAAGAACGGCAAGCCGGTCACGGGACTCACCGCGAGTGATTTCGAGATCCGTGAAGACGGTCGCGTGCAGCCGATCACGAACTTCTCCGAGTACACGGCGGCCACTGCCGCCAAGGCCGCGCCGGCGGCAGCCGCGACGCCGACAGCCGCATCGGCCGCGCCGGTTGCAGCGCCGCCGACTCCGCGGCGCACGATCGTCTTCTTCCTCGAGCCGGTCACGTTGCCGGCTCCGCGGGCGAAGGAGGTGTTCGATTCGATCCGGTCGATGATGCATGCGTCCGTGCGCCCGGGAGACCGCGCGTCGATCGTCACGTGGCAGAACGGGATTCACGTCCGCCAGCAGTTGACCGATCAGATTCCGGCGCTCGATCAAATGATGACGACGATCGAGAAGGAGTTCGTCGACACGCCGAACACCGACCTCGGCGAAGTGATCCGGCATCAGCAGGCGAAGACGGACTATGCGAATTCGGAGTTCAATGCCGCGGTGGGCGCGACTGGTGCCGCAGCGCCGTTGGTGCAGAGCGATGCGATCCCTGCGGCGCACCGCCAGCTGAACGACATCAAGCAGAAGATGCTGGCCGTGCGGGCGTTGATGGAGAGCATTTCGGGGATCGAAGGCCCGAAGGTGCTGGTGATGGCGACGAAGCGCCTCGGTGCATACGCCGGAGCGGAGTTTTTCAGCGGGGCGGTTCCCAGCACTTTCCGGCAGGAGCTCGACACGAAGAAATTGCGCGACTCGCTGATGAGCCTCGCCAACGCCAAGGGCATCACGATCTATCCGTTCTTTCTCGAAGGACTGGCCACGACGTCGAATGTCGACGCGGCGCACCACGACAACAGCGCGATGGCGCGCGACAGCACGATTCTCATGAACGAAACGACGGCCCTGCAGGAGATCGCCAGCGAGACCGGCGGCCTCACGGGCTTCGGACCGAAGGACGTCACGAACATCGTCTCCCGCATCGGCGAAGGGCTCGATACCTACTACTCGCTCGGCTATCGCGCGCGTCCGACGGGCCGCGACTCGGCGCACCGGATCGTCGTGACGACGAAGAATCCGGACTACGTCGTTCGTTCGCGCCGGGCAGCCGTAGAAGTGTCCGACGCCAGCCGCATGCAGGACCGCGTCGTGGCCAATCTCTTTCAGAATGTCGACGGTGCCACCGTCAAGTTCGACGTCGTCATGCGGCCGCTGGTCGAAGCCGGAAAGGATCGCTGGACGACGACGCTCGTGATCCGCATCCCCATCGCGAACCTGCTGACGCTGAAGGATGCGAAGGGCGAGTCGGGTTCCTTCTCGGTGTTCGTGGCAACGGGATCGTCCCTTGGGTCGCTGGGTGAGGTCGCCCAACGCACCCAACCCTTCTCGATCGCCCAGGCCGATCTGGAGAGGGCCAAGACCTCGTACTACACCTACGAGTTCGCCCTCGAAGTCGACGAGGTGATGGATCGAGTGTCGGTGGGCGTGCTCGATGATGTCTCGAAGGAGTTCGGACTGCGAAGGTTTGCGATCCCAAAGCGATAGGCCACGGCGATTCTTGTCCCCTCTCCCCGTTCGCGATGAGGCTGCGAACGGGGAGAGGGGACTGGCTACGTAGTGACGAGCGCGCGCTCCTGAATCGCATGCGATGATGCGCCCCGTGCGTCGTGTCGCTGTCTTTGCGCTTCTGCTTTTCGCCGCCTGCGCGAAGCGCGAGCAGCGGTTCGCGAATGCGCCGGTGATCGTGATCTCCGTCGATACACTGCGGTCGGATCACCTTCCGATGTACGGCTACGCCGGTGTGGCGACGCCGCATCTCGATGACCTGCGGCGCGACGCGATCCTCTTCGAGCGCGCCTACAGCCATTGCCCGATGACGCTGCCGTCGCATCTCTCCATGTTCACGGGGCTGCTGCCGACCGAGCATGGTGTGCGCAACAACATCGGCTATCGCTTCGACCGCGCGAAATTCCGCACGTTGGCCGAGGTGCTACGCGCGCATGGCTATCGCACGGGCGGAGCCGTGTCGTCGTATGTGCTGCGCTCGGAGACCGGAGTCGACGACGGTTTCGATTCGTGGGATGACGCGATACCAGTCGCCACCGCGGGGGCGATGAGCGAGCACCAGCGCTCCGGCTTCGACACGTTGAAAGCGGCGGAGCGATGGATCGCGGCGCAGAGCGCGCAGCCGTTTTTCTTTTTCTTTCACATCTACGAGCCGCATGCGCCGTACACGCCGCCGGAGCCGTTTCGCTCGCGCTACGCATCGTCGCCGTATGACGGCGAAGTCGCCACGGCCGATGCGATCGTCGGCGCATTCATCGATCGATTGAAGGCCGCGGGCATTTACGATCGCGCGCTGATCGTGTTCGCTTCCGATCACGGTGAAGGTCTCTGGGAGCACGGCGAGGATCAACACGGCGTGCTGCTCTATCGCGAGTCGCTGCAGGTGCCGTTGCTCATCAAGCTTCCGCGCAGCGAACGAAAAGGAACGAGCGTCAGTCGAGCCGTTCCGCTCGATGCGATCTTCGCGACGGTGCTCGATGCGTTGAAGATCGAGGAGGCGAAGGAGTCGTTGCTGGCGGATCAGCCGCCGCAGCCGTCGCGGCCGATCTACTCCGAGACGCTCTACCCGCGCATTCACCTCGGCTGGAACGAGCTGCGCTCGCTCATCGACGATCGCCATCATTACATCGAGGGTCCGCGTCCGGAGCTCTACGACCTCGTGTCGGATCCGGGCGAGAAACGCGACCTCGTTTCGAGCGAGCGTCGCGTCACCTCGGCGATGCGATCGGAGCTCGCGGCGATTCCGTCGAAGATCGAAGAGATCGGCGCCGTCGATTCCGAGGAGGCGGCGAAGCTGGCCGCGCTCGGCTATGTCGGCTCGGCGAAGAATCGCAGCGGACCGTTGCCGAATCCGCGCGACGAGATCGCCAGTCTCGCCGAAGTGAAGAACGCGTTCCGCCTCGCCGACGAGCGTCGCGACGACGAAGCGATCGTCGCGCTGCGTGCGTTGCTCGCGCACAATCCGCGCCTTGCCGATGCCTGGTCGAAGCTCGGCGAATTGCTCGTGACGACGGGGCGATCGGACGAAGCGGTCACCGCGTACAAGACCGCGATCGCGCAATCGGAACGTTTCTCGCCCGATCTCGCGCTGGGCCTCGGCTTCGCGCTGCTGGAAGGCGGCAAGCCCGCCGAGGCGATCGAGCACGCGCAGCTCGCACTGCCGTCGAGTCCGCGCGAAGCACACGAACTGCTCGCTCGAGCGACGCTCGCGCTGGGACGATTCGCGGAGGCGGAGCAACATGCGCGCGCCGCGATCGAAGCCGGCGACCGCCAGCCGCACTCGATCCTGCTGCTGGCCGAAGTGCTGCGCGGTGAGGGACGGCTCGAGGACGCGTTACGCACGATCGATGAAGCCGAGCGTCGCACGAACGATCTCGAAGTGCGGCATCTCTACGGCGTCGACTACCTGCGCGGCGACGTGCTGGCGCGTCTCGATCGTCCTGATGAAGCGATGGCCGCCTATCGGCGCGAAATCGAACAATCGGCCGATCACCTGCAGTCCTACGCGAATCTCGCCCTGATCGAATGGATCCTCGGCCGCCACGCCGACGCCGAGCGCACGCTCGAATCGATGGCGAAGAAGAACCCGCATCGCGGTGCGTATCTGCTCGCGGCGAAGACGCTCGATGCGCTGGGAGATGGGAATGGCGCACGCCGGTGGCGGGAGCGGGCGGGCGGGTAGAGCGAGGTTCTCGTCCAAAGCTGTCATCCCGAGCGTCGAGCGAGGGACCTGGGTGGGTGTGTGGTACGAGGAATGTGGCATGTGCTGCGTGCCACCCATCCGCCCAGGTCCCTCGCTCGACGCTCGGGATGACAACAAAAAGAGGGACGGCCTCGCGGCCGTCCCTCGTTGCACGATGAACTAGAACTTCACGCCGAACGACACGCGGTACGTGCGTGGCGTCTGGTAGGCGCGGTCTGAAGTCGGCTTGCCGAAGATCGGGCCTTTCTGCCAGTTCTTTCCTTCCACCGGCGTCTCGGTGAAGGGATTGAAGGCGACGCAGCGATCGGTCGAGCCGGTCTGGAGGCAGCGGGCGCTCGAGGAGTTGTTGCGGCGCGTGAGCACCGTCGTGTTGACGAAGTCGGGATCTTCGAGGCCTTGCTCGCCGAAGAGATTGATGACGTCCCCTTCCACGAAGACCTGCGTGCCGTGGAACGCCGGCAGATAGAAGTTGATGCCGAGGTCGGTCGACGTGATGTCGTCCAGACGGAACTCGCCGCGGTCGCTGAAGTAGTACGAGACCGCGGACGGAGGCGTCTCGTAGCCGGGATTGGTGACGCCATTCGCCGGACCATTCGCCGACGTCTTTCGAACGTCGATCGTGGCGACGGCGGAGTAGGGGAGCGCGGAGTGGTAGCGCTCGAGCAGCGAGAGATTGAGGCGGCCGAAGCCGGTCTCGAGGTTGTAGGCCAGCCAGAGATTCGCGCGATGGCGCATGTCCGCCGAGAGATCGCCAACCGGTTTGTTCCGCGCGAAGTCGGTGTACTCGGGATAGTTGTGGAAGTCGGTGAACGTCGTGGCGAAGCTCGCTGCTTCGCCTTCCACGTTGCCGCGCAGATGTCCGTACGTGTAGTTGCCGCCGAACGTCAGCGCCGGCATGAAGCGCCAGCTTCCCTGCACCTGCAGACCGCGATAGTTGCGCTCGAGACCGTCGCCGCTGTTCTCGATCACACCCTGGTCGAACGTGTCGCCGTTCGGGCCGATCGATTTTCCGGTCGCCAGCGTGCGGCGGATGACGTAGAAGTCCGTCCAGTCGCGGTGAATCGCATCGACGCGCAGGAACGCGTTCTGGCCGAACTGCCGCGCGTAGCCGATCGTGAATTCGTCCATGCTCGGCGCGCGCAGCGAGTGATCGAAGCGCGTCGTCGTGCCGGGGATGTTCGGCGAATCGGCGAGCAGACTCAGATTGCTCGTGCCGCCCGCGCCGTTGAACCAGGCGAAGACCTGGCGGATCAGCTCCGCGTTCGGCACGAGCTGATTCGTCGGCGTTCCCGTCGGGTTGATCGACGGTCCGCCGTAGTTGAAGTAGTACGACGCGTAGCGTCCGGCCGTGGCCGTATTGTCCGCGGGACCCTGATCGACCTTCGAGACGTACTTGCCGTACGTCGCGCTGAAGCGATGACGGCCGTCGCCGCCGATGTCGTAGTTCGCCGCGAGACGCGGGCTGAACGCGGAATCGTCGACGGTCTTGTGGCCGGCCTGATCCTCGCCGAATGCCTTGTCGTAGCGCACGCCGGCGTTGAAGCTCCAGTGCGGATTGAGCTCCCAGCGATCGTTCGTGAAGAACGAGCGCACCGCGAAATCGGACGTCGACGAGAGAGCCGGCACCGGATCCCACTCGATCTGCGAGAAGTCGGGATCGACGGTGAAGAACTGCTGGTTGCCGACGAAGATGAAATTGCCGTGGATGCGGAAGTCGCTGCCCGACTGGAAATTGTTTTCGTTGCGGAGCTGGTGGAACTCGTCGACGCCGCTCACGAACGCGTGATTGCCGAGGGACTTCGTGCTGAGGAAGTACGACCCCTTGGCGAGCCAGCTCTTGTTGTTGCGCTCCTTGGCGGGGCAGGGCGAGCCGCAGAACGTCGGCGACCATCCGCGCACGCCGGCGTCGTCATCGATGAGCAGCGTGCCGTCGACGAGGTCGCGCGTCTCGGCGCCGTTGGTGAACTTGTCGTTCATGCGGCTGATCTGTCCTTCGAGGAGGAAGCGATCGTTGATCACGCCGTTGTAATTGAGCGAGAAGAGTGTCTTCGGCCGGTTGAACGGCGCGAGGCTGCGCAGATCGACGATGCTGCCGCCGCTGACGTTGTTGTCGCGATGGTCCTTGCTGTCGATGTAGGTCACGACCGCGGAGTGCCGCTGCGTGATCTGCCCGGTGAGCTTTCCCTCGTAGCGTTTGTCCTCGCTGCTGAAGGTGTAGGGGATGTTGGTGAGCGTCGTCTGCCGCGAGAGATCGGACTTGTTGAAGCGGCCGGCGGTGAAGAACCAGAGCCGGTCGCGGAGAATGCGGCCGCCGACGGTGGCTTCGTAGGAGCTGTTGATGTCGTCGATCGGATCGACCTGCGCGGCGAAATCGGACTTCTCCGTCCAGTTGGGGTTCGTGAGCGAGTCGCGCAGCGAGCCGGAGAATTCGTTGCCGCCCGACTTCGTGATCGAGCTGACCACGCCGCCGGTGAAGCGGCCAAACTCCGCGGAGATGCCGCCGCTGAGCACGGTCGTCTCCTGGATCGCGTCTTCGATGTAGAGCGGATTCGGCTGACCGCGAAGGTTCTCGTTGACGATCACGCCGTCGACGAGAAAGAGGTTGTCGTAGGAGTTCGCGCCGGAGATCGTGATCTGGTTGTTCGGTCCCGCTTCGTTGACGCCCGCCGAGAGGCGCGTCACGTCATCGATCGTGCGGCCGATCGGCAGCTCGTTGATCTGCTGCGAGACGAAGTTCGTCGAGACCTCGGTTGTTTCGACGACCGGAGGTGCAGAAGCCGTGACGATCAGCTCTTCGCTGATGTTGGCCATCTGCATGGCCATGTCCGCATGACTCGTCTGCGAGACGGCAATCGTCACTTTCTGCGTCGCCGTTCGCATTCCGCTCAGTTCGAACGTCACGGTATAGGAGCCGGGAGGGAGAGCCGGGAACGAGTAGCCGCCGGCCTCGCCCGTCACCGCGGATCGAGTGCCTTGCAGCGAAGGCGACGCGACCGTCACCGTGACGCCGGGCGTGGGATTCCCTTCGCTACTGACGATACCGGTGAGCGAGCCGGTGGTTCCCTGAGCAAACAGCGTGGACGAAAGCACCAGGAGCACGAGGGTCAGGAGTACGACACGCCGGAGCATTGCCATTCACACCTCCAACAACACATTTGTGGGACTACAAGAGCGGCGAGATTGTAGACGGGGTTGTCAGCGAACACATACATTCGTGACGGGCGTCCCCGGAACAGGGCGTCGCCGTGCTTTACAATCGTGCCGTGCCCTTCCTGGAAGGTCGTGCCCTTTCAAAGACGTATCGCAACGCAGAGGTCCCGGTCATCGTGTTCAGCGAGCTGGATCTCGAAGTGGAGAAGGGGGAGATGCTGGCGGTCATGGGACCGTCGGGCATTGGCAAGTCGACGCTTCTGCATCTCCTCGGCGGCCTCGATCGTCCCGACTCAGGCAACGTGCAGGTCGACGAGAAGGATCTGACGTCGATGTCCGGCGACGATCTGGCGCGCTTCCGCAATCGCAACGTCGGTTTCGTCTTTCAGTTTCACCACCTGCTGCCTGAATTCAGCGCGGTGGAGAACGTGGCCATGCCGGGATGGATCGGAAGATTCGATCGGCAGGAGGCGTTGGATCGTGCGGCCGGGCTTCTTGCGGAGCTCGGCCTGGCTGAGAGAAGTCGTCATTTTCCCAACCAGCTTTCCGGTGGTGAGCAGCAACGGGTGGCCATTGCCCGCGCGCTCCTGGCCGATCCCGTGCTCTTCCTCGCCGACGAGCCGACGGGGAACCTCGACCTCGCGACCAGCGAGAAAGTATTCGATTTGATGCGGCAGTGCCACAATAAGCGCGGACTTGACTTCTGTGATCGTGACGCATAATCCGGATCTGGCGGCCCGCTGCGACCGAGTCTTCGAGATGCGGCAGCATCGGCAAAACTAAAATGTTCGAAAAATACAACGAGAAAGCACGCCGCGCCCTCTTCTTCGCCCGCTACGAAGCGTCCAAGCTCGGCTCTCGCGTCATCGAGTCCGAGCACATCCTCCTCGGTGTGCTTCGCGAGGGGGAGGAGATCATCAAAGAGATCTTCTCCCGCTTCAACGTTAAGCCGGAACAGATCCGCCGCGAGGTGGAAGGCGACCGCCTGTTCGTCGACCGCATCTCCTCATCCGCCGAGCTCCCGCTCTCCGAGGAATCGAAAAAGATCCTTGCGTACGCGGCGCATGAAGCGGAGTCGATGCTCCATCAGTACGTCGGCACCGAGCACCTGCTGATCGGCATCCTGCGCGTCGAGGCGTCCACCGCGGCGCGCATCCTCACCGCTAAAGGTCTCAACGTCTACGGCGTGCGCGAGGAGACGATCTCGATTCTCAAAGAGCGCGAGGCCGACAAGCAGAAGAAAGAGCTCCCGTTTCTGGCCGAGTACGCCCGCGACCTCACGGCCATGGCGCATCAGCAGCAATTCGATCCGCTCATCGGCCGCGAGAAAGAAGTCGAGCGCATCATCCAGATCCTCTCGCGCCGCACGAAGAACAATCCGATCCTCCTCGGCGAGCCAGGCGTCGGCAAGACCGCCATCGTCGAAGGGCTCGCGCAGCGCATCGTCGACGGCAACGTGCCGCTCTTCATCGCCAACAAGCGCATCCTCTCGCTCGACCTCTCGTTGATCGTCGCCGGCACGAAGTACCGCGGCCAGTTCGAAGAGCGACTCAAAGGCATCATCAAAGAGCTCAAAGAGAATCAGGACATCATCATCTTCATCGACGAGATCCACTCGCTGATCGGCGCCGGATCCGCCGAGGGCTCGCTCGACGCGGCGAATATCCTCAAGCCGGCACTCTCGCGCGGCGAGATCTCCTGCATCGGCGCGACGACGATCCGCGAATACCGCCGCTACATCGAGAAGGACCGTTCGCTGCTGCGGCGATTCCAGGCCATCAACGTCAACCCGCCGACGGAAGACGAAACGCTGCAGATCCTCGAAGGCGTGAAAGAACGTTACGAGAGTTTCCACAAGGTCAAGTACTCGCGAGACCGCGATCCGCAGCGCCGTGTATCAGTCGAATCGCTACATCACCGACCGCTTCTTCCCCGACAAAGCGATCGACATCCTCGACGAAGCCGGCGCCAAGGTGAAACTGCGCCGCGTCGCCGACACGCAGAACCTGCGCAGGCTCGAGGCCGAGACGCGCACGATCGTCAAGGAGATGAAGAAAGCGATCTCCGACAAGGACTTCGAGAAAGCCGTCTTCCTGCGCGAGCGCGAGATCGAGCTCAAGGAAGAGATCGAGCGCTTCAAGGCCGAGCGCGAAATGGCCGGCGACGAGATGATGGAAGTCACCCAGCGCGACGTCGAGGAGATCATCAGCTCCTGGACCGACATTCCGGTGACGTCGATCGAAGCCGACGAAGCGGCGAAGCTCATCAACATGGAAGAGATCCTGATGCGGCGCATCGTCGGTCAGGACAAAGCGATCACCGCGATCTCCCGCGCGATCCGCCGTTCACGCCTCGGCGTGGCGTCCCCGAATCGTCCGATGGGCTCGTTCATCTTCCTCGGCTCGTCGGGCGTCGGCAAAACCGAGGTGGCGCGGCGGCTCGCCGAGTTCCTCTTCGGCTCGCAGAAGCACCTCGTGCGCTTCGACATGTCCGAGTACATGGAGAAGCACGCCGTCTCGAAGCTCATCGGCTCGCCGCCGGGCTACGTCGGTCACGAAGAAGGCGGGCAGCTCACCGAGCGCGTGCGCCGCAATCCGTACAGCGTCGTGCTGCTCGACGAGATCGAGAAGGCGCATCCCGACATCGCCAACATCCTCCTGCAGATTCTCGAGGACGGCATCCTCACCGACTCCCTCGGCAACCAGGTCGACTTCCGCAACACGCTGATCATCATGACCAGCAACCTCGGCACGCGCTATCTGGCCACCAAAGGCCACATGGGCTTCCGCGAAAAAGGCGGCGAGGCCGACCAGAAATCCGCCGAACAGCTCATTCACACGGAACTGAAGCGCGAGTTCTCACCCGAGTTCATCAACCGCATCGACGAAGTCATCATCTTCAACCCGCTCACCGACGCCGAGCTCCGCGCCATCTGCCAGCTCCTGATCGACGACGTCAACCACGCTCTCGTGCACAAGAACGTGCAGATCGCCGTCGACGAGTCTGTCGTCAACTGGCTCCTGTCGAAAGCGCGCGAAGAATCGAACTCCGGAGCGCGCCCACTCCGCCGCGCCATTCAACGCCACATCGAAGACGAGCTCTCCGAGTTCATCATCCGCAACAAAGACACTGTCCCCGAGCACATCGACTTCACCATGCACGGCAACGAAGTCTTGCTCGTGCCGAAGCGCGTGGAGCTGGAAGAGCCGATCGCGAACTGAGAACGTCCCGCTGTCATTTGGAGTGCGGCGGCATTTGCCGCCGTTTTCCTTTGTACGTGGCTCGAACGACGCGACCGGAGCGCTGAGCGATCGTCGTTCGAGGCGCGTGATGAAAAGCGGCGGCCTCACGCCACCGCACTCCAGACGCAGACCAGGAGCATCGGGCAGTTGCACCGGACGCAAACCGCTGCTTTACTGGTGCTCCAAGGTTGCCACATCATCGCGCGCGGTCTGCGCCGGTGAACTGCAAACCGTTGGGGTCTTGAAACCGATGTCCGTCATCGAAGAGCATCCGGAAGCGCTGTACCTGTTGGAGAGTCTGATCGATTCAGCGGCTCGCGAAGACAACACGCTGCTGGATCTTCATGTGATCGATGCAGTGGAAGCGTCGCGTCGATCATTCGCTGCCGAGCAAGACGGTCGATCATTTCAACCGCGTCTTGCGGACCCGCGAGCTCTCGATCTATTTCGCGGCCTCCGCGCCGCGGGCGAGATTCTGCTGGGCCGCGAACAGACGGAGATCGAAGTGGAAAGCAGCGCGAGACCTGATGATGCAATCAGTATCGAGGCGCTCGGGCGGTGCTTCAAGCAGATCGAAAAATCGGCGAAGTTCTGGAACAACGAGAGTGGCCGGCAAGGATACTTGGGCTACATCCGCCAGTTTTTGCTGTAGTGAGCAACGGACACCTGAACCACCCGCGGCGGGTTGCAACGAAATCGTCCCTGAGTATGATTCGCGACGGAGCGGTGACCACGGGTCCAAGTACCGGCTTCGAGATCTTCGTGCCGGGGCGTCAGGACTGCTCTCAGAGCGAAATCCCGATATCGGGAGCGCCGATCTCATTTGTGGCGCCGCTCCACTTTTTTCAGCCGTGACGCCCAACTCGGCGCTGCAGCCGACTTCGGCCCGTCACGGACTACTATTACTTCATTTTCCTTGCGTGGGTGATGCGGCTGAGCTGTAGGCCGTTGGACGGCTGAAATGACAGCGAATAAGAAGGAAGAACTCAAGGCGGCGTGGGAGAAAGCGGTTTTCGAAGAGTTCTGTACGGCCGCGGGTCTGGCACCTCAGGATGTGAGTTGTCAGAAGCCTCCTTGCCCCGACATCCGGTGTATCGTCAACGGCGCCCCGACAGAGTTCGAGCTAGTCGAGATCACAGATCAATCCGTTGCGATCGGTCTTGCTGAATCGATCAAGACCGGCGAGGTTACTGGCGGCGCGTTCTCCCAAGAAGAACCGCTGCTTTACTCGGTGGAAAGCAAGCAGAAGAAGACCTATCAAGCTTTGGGACCTATTGAACTGCTCGCGTACTACGACAAGCAGTACCCATGGTCCTATGCAGATCCGACGTTCAGTCCGGATGTAATCGGGGCCGCAGCGAGAGACATGATCGACTCAGGCGTCTGGTCTCGTATTTGGGTCTACGACACATGGAAGAAGAAGCTGCTTTGGGTGTACCCATGACAGGGTTACGAACCGCCGTCCAACTATGGGGTTGCACCGGACGCGAACCGCTGCTTTACTGTGCTCCAAGAGCCGCGGTCTCGGCGCGCGGTCCGCGCCGGTGAACTGCGGGCCGTTAGCCGCCCTATGACCAGAATCCCCAGCGACCTTCAAGCTTGGATCGAAGCGAGAAAGCGCCACCGGCTTTCGCATGCGCACGTGCAGATGGCGCGAGAACTCGGGATGAACCCGAACAAGCTTGGAAAGATCGACAACCACAAACAGGAACCATGGAAAGCGCCGCTTCCGGAGTTCATCCAAGAACTCTACGAGCAAAGATTCGGTCGACCCCTTCCTGAACGTATTCTCAGCATCGAAGAGCGGGCCGCCGAAATCGCCGCGAAGAAAGCCGCTCGGAAGGCGGCTCGGAGCGACGGGACGAAGGGTGCCGGCAACGGCGGCTAACTTTCGCGCTCACCGAACGTGGACCTGCGCCGCGGTTGCCGCAAGAGCGATCATCTCCTTCGTGCGGCTCCACGCCGGTGAGCGCGGAACCGTAGCCCTCTCGGAGTTCGTATGCGTACCAGGAAATCGCGGCAAGACTCCTGGATTGAGGCCCCCCCCTCGCTATTTTCGTTGTGTCATCATCACGTCGCGGGCCGCGCGGATGAGGCGTAGCCCCGTTAGACGCCAAGGAGACATCATGACGGTCAAGCGTATGGACAACGTCGGCATCGTGGTCGAAGACCTCGACGCCGCCATTGAGTTCTTCACCGAGCTTGGCCTCGAGCTCGAGGGGCGTGCCCCGATCGAAGGAGACTGGGCGGAAGGCGTCACTGGATTGCGCGACATGCGCGTCGAGATTGCCATGATGCGTACGCCGGACGGTCACAGCCGGCTCGAGATGTCCCGATTCCTCGCGCCGCCTGTGGTCGCCGATCACCGCAACGCGCCGGTGAACGCTCTCGGTTACCTGCGCGTCATGTTCGCCGTGGAGGACATCGACGATACGCTCGCCCGGCTCGAGAAACGAGGCGCGGAGCTCGTCGGCAAAGTGGCCCAGTACGAAGACAGCTATCGGCTCTGCTACATCCGAGGCCCCGAAGGAATTCTCATCGGGCTTGCCCAGGAGCTCGGGAAGCAGACCAGCCGTGAAAGAGGTTTGTAATGACGACGAGAGAGGTTGTTCTGGCGTACCTCGAGGCTGTGAAAGCGGGGGAAGAATGGGAAGACTTTCTCGCTAACGAGATGCAGTTCACGAGCTTCGCCGACCCGGTGAAGCGTTTGAGCGGCAAGGAAGCGAGTCTCGAAGGGATCCAACGCTTCTACTCGATGGCGAAAGCGATGGAGATCGATCGGGTGCTCGTGGATGGCGAGCAGGCATGCGCCTTGACGCGATATGAGCTCCAGCCACCCGGTGGCCAGCCTTTCGAGAGCAACATCGCCGAGGTATTCGCCGTGACCAGTGGCAAGATCAGCTCCTTCGGCATCTACTTCGACAGCGCACCTTACCCAAAGGCGCCGCCGCAACGCCGGGAGCCGAACGGCGCATAAAGAGGCCGCGCCTTTCTCCTGACAGTGGTTTACGCCTCAGGCGTCGCCTAATCTTTATATTCCAGAATGTCTCCAGGCTGACATTGGAGCGCGCTGCAGATCGCTTCCAGTGTCGATAGGCGGATCGCCTTTGCTCTGCCGTTTTTCAACACGGAAATGTTCGCCATCGTAATGCCGACCCTTTCGGCAAGCTCGGTGACGCGCATTTTCCTTTTCGCCAACATGACGTCGATGTTGATGATGATTGCCATAACGCTAAACGGTCAAGTCGTTCTCGGATTTGATGTCCACGGCAGTTTGTAAAAGCCTCTCGAATACAGCCGCCGCGGTGCCGATGACGACAGTGACAAAGATCAGCATAAGGCCGATCGCAACGCCGCCCGCAATGTCATCCGTGCCGCGTATCGCGATGAACAGGTAAGCGACTGCCGCTCCAATCATGAGGACGAGGGCTATTGCGCAGCGCTTGATCGTCCGTAACGCGCTGACTGAATTTACAGTGAATACTTCATTTTGCCCGATGTAACCGAGCAGCTTGAACGTTTGAAAGAGCGCTATGAACAACGCAGTGGAGGCGAGATACGCATAAGCCAGAAAAGGATCTTTGAAGTAAATTTCGAAGAGCGTCGCGTGCGCGTTTCTGCCCTCGAGATGAGGTTCCCAAAGCATGAGAGCCAGAGCGCCGATGCCGATGAGCACGACGACAACCTGAAGAAATATTGTCGCGCTTCGTCTCACAGATGGCGTTTGATTCATACCCTGCCTAATATCGATCCGGGCTTATCGTTTGTCAATATGTTTTTATCGTTACGACGCAGGCCGGGCATTGTGCAGTAGCGTGCGGAAACGACAGCTCGGCCAAGGTTCAAGTTGGCGTCGCTTCCACGCGGCTGACGCGTGATACTTTGAACGGCTGGACTGCGACCGGAGGACACGCTGATGCCCCACGGCAAGATCTGTTATCTCGAAATTCCTGCGAACCGCGCGGAGGACTCTGCGCGCTTTTACTCGGATCTCTTTGGCTGGAAAGTGCGCGAACGCGGAGACGGGAACCTGGCCTTCGATGATACGGGTGGCGTGAGCGGCACATGGGTCAAGGAGAGCGACCGAACACCCGATGAACGCACGCGGATCTACATCATGGTCGACAGCATTACGGAATCGCTGAAGCAGATAGAGAAAGCCGGCGGCAAGATCGTCACGCCGCGCACAGACATTGGGCCGGACATGGGGGCGTTTGCCGCCTTTACGGACCCGGTCGGAAACGAGTTCGGGCTCTACGAGGAGCCGAAACGGTAGAGAGCCGTGCGCGGCTTGGCGGTAGAGCTTCACGTGGGCCATCTTGTCGAATCCGGCGTAGGTCGCACAACGAAATTTCTTTTCAAAGTAGCAAATCCTCACACGCGTCCGGCAACAATCGTTGGCGCAGGAGTCGATGCGCACACGTTCGGGATATCGGTGCCCGTCCTGAAACCGGAGGCACTTTGGTATCCACCGCGACTTGCGCTACCAAGCGAGATATCGGACGGTCAATCGGTCACGTTTTCATCGGACATCGACTACTTTGAGTCGGAGTTGCGCGCGCGGCAGATCACGCCCCCGCTGGAAGTGATCGGCTAGGTCACTGACGCCCTCGGCAATCGGCATGAGAGCAAACTGACCACTTACGTTCGTGACAAGGACCTGGGCTAACTTTGCACTGGAGCCACTTTGGCTCAGCGTCTGATACGCTTCCTTTCATGTCGCTTGCCTGAGTCGAAGCGGCTCACTTTGGACGTCAGACGCTTCGGCAAGAACGAGTCCAAGGCGCTAGAATTGCGACGATGAACACCGCGAAGGATGAAGTGTGCAAGCTTCTCGAACGCCTTCCGAGTGACGCGAGCTTCGAGGACATTCAGTACCAGGTGTACCTGCTGGATGAGATTGCACGCGGCTCGGAGGAGATCGAGCGGGGCGAGGGGATCGAACACGAAGAAGCGAGGCTTCGGCTCGCGAAATGGCTCGAGTAATCTGGGCTCCGCGCGCACGGAGCAGCCCACATGACACAAGCAGCGATTTCCGGCATCTCGCCCTTCTTTATCGTGAGCCACGTACCGTCATCGCTTTCGTTTTACCGAGACCGGCTTGGATTTGAGATCACCTTCCAGGGGCCTGCTCCTGACGACATCTTCTTCGGCATCGTTCGCAGGGGCGATGCGCAGATCCTGCTCAAGGACATTGGCGTTGCTCCAATGCCGAACTACAAGCGGGACGTCAAGAAAGGGATCGCCCGCTGGGACGCATTCGTTGTCGTCCCGGATCCTGACGCACTGGCAGCTGAATTTGCTTCGCGCGATGTCGAGTTTTCCGAGCCACTGAAAGACACGGATGACGGGTTGCGTGGTTTCGAGCTCAAGGACGCCGACGGTTATGTCTTGTTCTTCGGTCGTCCTCGGTGCTCAGGTTCAAGTTTGAACTGCAACAATGACGATGGCTCCATAGTACATAGGATTCGAGCGAAAAGCGTGAAGGCTCGCGATAGCGTCAATCGCTGACTCAATTCGCACGCAAAGCGATTGCTACACGGCGGTCGCGGCTTCGATCACGTGAACCTTTCAAGACACGACACACTGAAGGTTTGCCGTGTACCGATCAACGCCCGGGATGAGCGAGAGTGGGCGTCGATTTCTAGCGCGACTTCGCGGCGCGTTCAAGCCTTTCGAGAGGCGTGTGGAATCCGTGGCGCTTGCGGGGCCGGTTGTTCAGCTCCTGGGCGATGGCGTCGCAGCGCGCCTGCGTGAGTCGTCGCATCGATTGACGCTTCGGGAGGTACTGGCGAATCAGGCCGTTCGTGTTCTCGTTGGTGCCTCGTTCCCAGGAATGATACGGAGTGGCGAAGAAGATCGGCACGCCCGTGCGCTCTTCGACCTCGGCGAAGCTGTGGAACTCTGTTCCGTTGTCGGCCGTGATCGTTTTGAACAGATCAGGTTCTGTTTCGATCAGCTCGATCAACCGCGCGTTGAGCTCCGCGGCTGTCCTCCGTCGCAGTTTGCCGATGAAGACGGCGCCCGAGACTCGCTCGACCAGGGTGACGACGCAGTGCTGATCGCCGCTGCCGAGAACCGTGTCCATCTCCCAGTGACCGATCTGCTTTCGCCTCTCGACCGCGGCGGGGCGCTCCGAAATGTGGCGCTTGCCTTCGACCCGGCCCCGGCGCTCCTTCGACGCGTAGCGTTTCCTGCGTTTGTACGGCTGCCGCAGACGGTGCCACAGGTTCCCGCCCCGAAGCTTGTCGCGCCAAAGGTGGACGTAGATCGTTTCGTAACTGATCTCGAGCACCTTCAACCGGCGAAGCCATCCCGAGATCTGTTCCGGGCTGAATCGCATGACCAGCAACGTCTCGATGAGCTTCCATTCCGTCGGCCCAAACCGCGTGTTCCGTCGCGGCGTCCAACGTCGTCCGTTCGCGTACTCCTGCGCCTTGCTGGGTCGATAGGCGCCGTCGTAGTTCGTACTGTTCCGAAGAACTTCCCGACCGATCGTGCTGCGATGACGCCCCATGATGCGCGCGATCTGGGCATCGGTATGCCCTTGCTTCCGGAGTAGCCCCAGCGTATATCGTTCCTCGGGGGCGATCTGGCGATAGCTCATTGACGAATCCCTTCTTGGCGGAAGATTTCGTCAGTGTTCCAGATTGCCCCTTCTCATGAAAGCGCGTGTTGCACTTGGTCCTTGAATTCGCGGTGATGAACTGTCGGTTGCACCGGACGCGAGCCGCTGCTTTACTGTGCTCCAGAGCCAGCATCCGCGCGCGGGTGCGCGGTGAACCGTCAGGCCGTTAGCCCGTCACATGGAGGCTTGGTTCATGGGAAAGGCTTCACGCCGAAAGAAGAATCGGAACGTGATTGAGCTCAATCTCGAGCCGAATGCTCACAAGGTTTCTACACGTCTGGCTGAGCTCATCGAACCGCATCTTGCTCCCGAAGAAACGCGCGAAAGCTACGGAGCCCTCGTGGCATTGGGAGCAATGGCTTGGAATCTTTCACTGATGCCGCCGGAAGATCGCCTCGGTCCTATTCGCGACGCCGTGCGTGCGGCGGTTGCCATCGGCCTCCCGTTAACGGAAGACTGGCTCACCAAACTGGTGGAGAGGAAGGTGCTTCTCTTCCCGTCGGATGATCGCTTCATCGAAAGCTATGAAGTGGTCGTAGCACCCGATGGCAGACTCACGGTTCTCATAGCGTCTTCGATCGACATCTGACTCAACTCCTCACCCGGACGCCAACCGCGTCGCGGTTGTCCCGAGTGGTAGTCTTCACATGCGGTCGCGCCGGTGAGCGTCAGGTCGTTAGGCGCTATGGGAATGGAGAGTACACGATCTTTTCAGCCGCCTGCGAGATGGGTATGAACTCCAGCATGCCCGCTGTCGGATGAGGAATCACGTCCGGCGTTTCCCACACGGCCATCGTCTCGCGGCGCATGCCATTCGAGCTGGCTTGGTCGACGAATACAACGTGCTCATCGCGCCGGTCATCGTGGGCGGTGGCAACCCCTATCTGCCGGACACGGTCTCCGTGAAGCTCGAACTTCCCGGTGAACGCAGGTTCGACAACGGTGTCGTCCACGTTCGGTACCGGACGAAGGGCTGAATCTGGCGCCAGCGCGCCAAAATCATACGAACGGATGACGCGCGGAGAGGGTGTTGGACGGTACATTCCCTGCCGAGGAGACCAATTTCGATGAAGAAAACCGTACTGACCTATGGACTGATCTCGGGCGTCATCGCCGCCGCGCTCATGCTCGCCCACGTGCCTTTCATGGATGGCGGCAACAAGGCGCTGATCGTCGGGTACACAGGCATCGTGCTGTCCGCCCTCGTCATCTTCTTCGGCGTGCGCTCTTACCGCGAAAACGTTGGCGGCGGGAAGATCTCGTTCGGGCGAGGGTTCGCGGTGGGAATCCTGATCGCGCTCATCTCCGGGGCGTGCTACGTCGCGGCCTGGGAGGTCGTTTACTACAGTTCCCCGGGAATCACGAACCACATCTTCGACAAACAGGTCGAGGACCTGAAGGCGGCCGGGGCGCCGCAGGAGAAGATCGACGAGAAGGCGCGGGAGGTCGAATCGTTCAAGAAGCTCTACGCGAACCCGTTCGTCAACATCGCCTTCACGTTCGTCGAGCCGTTTCCCGTCGGGCTGCTGATGACGCTCATTTCGGCCGCCATCCTTCGTCGGAAATGACGCGCTGCGCCGGATCCTCGCGCCGAGCCGAAGTGGAGTTAGAATGCCCCGTTCCCAAATCAAAATACGAGGCGAAAAATGACACCCTTCCTGTCGTTGCTGCTGCCTATCGTGCTGGCGTCGGTTGCCGTGTTCATCGTCTCCATGGTCATTCACATGGTGATGCCGTGGCATAAGAGCGATTACGGCAACGTGCCGAATGACGATGCCGCGATGGCCGCAATTCGGTCGTTGGACCTCGCCCCCGATGACTATGCGGTGCCGAATCCGCGCCTGCCTGGTGGCGGCAAGAACCCGGATTTCATCGCGAATTTCGAGCGCGGTCCCTCGTTCCACATGACGGTGATGAACCCAGGGAAGATGAACATGGGCGTCTATATGGGCACCTGGTTCGCCTTCACGTTGCTCATCGCGGCGATTGCGGGGTGGGTCACCGGCTCGATTGTGGCTCCCGGCGGCAATACCCGTGCGGTTTTTCACTTCTCGGCGATCATCACCGCGTGCTCGTACGGATTCGGCGCATGGCCTCTCTCGATCTGGTATCACCGGAGATGGTCGACGGCGCTCAAGGGAACGTTTGATGCCATCCTCTATGGCCTTGCAACCGGAGCGGTCTTCATGTGGATGTGGCCGAAGATGTAGGTGACAGGCACACCGAAGTCCAGAGGCCGTACGCTCATTCTTCAATGGCCTCAATACCACGCTGTTTGAGGTTCTCGAGGTGCTCGTGCATTTCCTTGAGCCGTTCCGGGGAGTGACCCTTCCAATCCGAAACCTCGCCGAGGACGCGAAATGCATTGCGAGAACGGTATGACATTGTAGGATTTCCGGAAAATCTCTTATTCGTCAGGTTTGGATCATCTTCAATGGATCCGGTCGGTTCCACAATGTAGATCCTGCCAAGCCCTGTGCCGACGGCGAGCTCGGCTCCCCAGATGGCCGCATCCAGCGTGGCGGTCAGATAAACGAAAGCCGCCTGTTTTCTTGAGCCATAGTTGGAGGCATAGCCGGGCTCGATGAGGTCGCCGACTTTGAGCTCGGCCTTTGTGCCGTGGTAGTACGTTTTCGAATCCGTCATCGCATCCCTCCGGTTCCTGCTTTTCGACAGGCCGGCGATGCTACGTCGCGCACGTGGTCTTGCTGCAAGCCCCCCTCTGTTGTATACATTCATCGTGGGGAGACGCACGGCGTCTCCCCTTTCTGTTTTTTAGCCGCCCCGAAGCGCGGGGAGACGAAACTGTCAACGTCGCCGCGGCATCTTCCTTGCTGACCCCTCTCGCCCGTATCATGCCGCCGCCTCGCGAGGTTGCGAGCGTGCACATCATGAGCGAAAGAGGTGGATGATCATGTCGACAGGTACCGTCAAGCTGCATCGTGTTCTTCGGACCAAGCCCGAGAAGCTGTACCGGGCCTTTCTCGATGGCGATGCGTTGGTGAAATGGCTGCCGCCGCATGGATTCACCGCGAAGGTCGACCACGTGGACGCGCGGGTCGGTGGCACGTACAAGATGTCGTTCAGCAACTTCTCCAGCGGGAACAGCCACTCGTTCGGCGGTGAATATCGTGAGCTCGTTCCGAATGAGCGAATTCGTTACACCGACAGGTTCGACGATCCCAATCTGCCCGGCGAAATGGAGACGACGATATCTCTGACGCCTGTTTCCGTGGGAACAGAGCTCCACATCGTTCAGGAAGGGATCCCCGAAGCGATTCCCGTCGAGGCCTGTTACCTCGGCTGGCAGGAATCGCTCACGCTGCTGGCCCAGCTCGTCGAGCCTGACATCCCGGGTTGAGGTCAGGTTGACGCTCTCGACGATCCAGTGATTCGACAAAGGGATTTTGTCTGACTCGGCGTGAGCGGTGCGAATGATCTGGGCTGTCACCATCGTCTTTATCGTGCTTGCCGCGCTGGCGTTTCGTCCAACGCGTTGGGCGTATTTCACGTTCGTTCTTCTAGGGCTGCTCTTCTTTCCGGCACGCGTCGGATTTCACTTTCATCCACAACCGTGTGACTGCGCGCTGAGTGTTTCTCTCGCGCTTTTCTCGCTCACGAATTACGGGCACGTCTGGCGGTTCGCTATCTTCTTTCTGATGACGAGCGCGCAAGTGCGCGGCCGTTTGCGGAACCAACTCCTGGTTGCGTTGGGCGCGGTGGTGGCGATGGGCATCTACGTTGAGCTAGCCGAGGGGTTGACCGGCGAGGGCCATTGCCGCGTCCGAGACTTGGTGCCGGACCTGGCCGGCGCCGCCCTGGGCGCAGTCGTCCTTGTGTTTTGGAAGCTCGTTCAGAAGAATCGCGACAGAGGACGCGGCTAGCGGCTAGCGAAGCCGTTAAACCGAGGTCTCAGAGCACCGTTGGCTTGTTCAATCGCTCGGGGCTCGCGACGTTTGTCGTAGCCTTGGATAAGGCGCGCCAGACGCAGAGCAACTCGACGGCACCTATTGCGCTGGACGACAAGAGTACGAGTAGTCGAGGTCGGCCCGTTCGGCACATTCGATGCAGCCCCTTTTCCGGAGGCAGACGATGAGCGAATCTTCTGCAGGAGTCAAAGAAGCGCCCTCTGGCGTCAATGACCTCATCCGCGATTTTCACGGCATTCGGTATCAGGTGAAGGACGTCGCCCGGTCGATTGATTTCTACACGGAGCACCTCGGTTTCAAGCTCGAGCACAAGCAGCTTCCCGCGTTTGCAGCCGTTTCTCTCGGTGCGTTGCCCCTGTTGCTGAGCGGGCCGGGAGCTTCAGGATCACGTCCGCTGCCGAATGGTGAGCATCAGGAGCCGGGCGGCTGGAATCGGATCGTTATCCGTGTGGCCGATCTCCCAGCGTGCATCGAGGAGTTCAAAAAGGCAGGCCTGCGCTTTCGAAATGAGATGGAAGCTGGCCCGGGCGGAAAACAGATTCAGTTGCTCGATCCCGACGGCAATCCGATCGAGCTCTTCGAGCCCGCGCGATAACTCGCATCGGTCCTTGTCCGATCAAAATGGATCATGGCATTTGACGAACGAGTCGCTCAGCAGGTCCGGCAGATCCTCGCTTCGAGAGACGAGGTTTCCGAACGACGCATGGTTCCGTGCCGTTCTCGGTCGTGCGAGAGGTCATCGCGGCTTCACACGCTGCCGGATACAAAGAGCTGTCGCTCGTCACATTCAGGGGTACGCGGCTCGACGCATGGCAGGCGGGCGGCGCCGTCTGACTCACGCTGAAGAGTCGCGTGATTTCTGTCGCACGCTACGCGCGCTAACCCTTCTGAATCTGTGGCCCCCCGGCTAAAGCCGGGGTCTGGAGTTTGGCCATCTCGGTCGGAGTCTGTGAACGGCTGATGTGCCGAAGCGACTTAGTTGAGAGCGTATTGCAGGGCCTGATCGAGGGAGATTGCGGATTTCGGCAACTTCATCGTGCGAGCGACATTGAGAGCGAAGTGGTCGAAATCCGGCAGATCGATGGGTGCGCCTCGGTGTTCCTGTTTGAGGCGTTGGAGCATCTGGCAAGTGGAGAGGCGTACCGGTTTACTTGAGGATGCGGTAAGCCATTTGGGACGGTCGACGATCGGATCGGTTGCGGCGAGTCCAAAAGCGCGGGCAGCGCTGATCAGGAGCATGGAGTAACAGGCGACGGCGAAGGCCGGAACGCGCTCGGCCGAGCGTGGGGCGCGGACCTGGGCATGGCCGACTCCGATGAGTTGCTTTTCGTCGCGGTGGTTGACTTCGATGTCCCAACGCCGGAAGTAGGCCTGAACCAGTTCTTCGAGTGGCGAGTCGAGGTCGGTGGTGATCAGAAAGGCCGGTTGCCGATACAGAAGGCGTGAGCTCTTCGAGCGGCGGTAGGCGAGCGGCCGGATGACGATGAGCCGGAGTTGAAGCTCCGTTCCGGTTTTTCGCCACAGCAACGGAGCCACCTCTTTCACCTCGCAGTCATGAATGCGTCCAGCGCCGAACACGCGCACTGATTTCCAGGCCACCGCGTCATCCTGGCGCAACTGCTCGGGCGTGAGCTCGGTCCCGTACTTTTGAGGGCGGCCTCGTTTCTCGCTCGGTGCCGGCAGACGATGCAACACGGCGTCTTTTCGAATCCGCCCGATCAGATCGGTTCGCTCCGGAAGATCCTTGAGCACTTTTTGATTGGTGTAGCCCCCATCCACGGCCATGAGTAGCCGCGTCCCGCTTGCCCCGGAAGCGTCGAGCGTTGCTCTGAGCCGCTTGATGGCGGTGCTGCCGTATGCGGACAGAGCGCGCTTTTTTTCTTCGTCACGGTGCAGTTGTTTGTCTTGCTCGGAGGCGTCTTTGCGCAGCTTGCCTGCCGAGGGCGCATGATCGAAGCCGACCGGGATGGCGCGCGAGGCGCTGGCTCCCGATGCGAATGGAATGACCATGCTGGTCTGCACGAAACGCTGGGCCCGAATCAGATTCGCACGGAACGGCGGCGACATGGAGTCGCGCCGGTAGGCCACTCCCGGTATCCGCGTTCCGGTCTTGCGAACATTCGTGTCGTCGAGAGAGGCGAGGATCCGATTGCCGGCCGGGGAGTGGAGCGCGAGGATCGAAGGGACCAGTCGTGCGAAGATCTCGGTTGGCTCCCAGACACCGCGTGAGAAGACGCGATAGTCGGCCGACCAATCGCAGTGCGACTTGCCTGTTGCTTCCAGAAGCGCCGTGATGGTCCGTCGATCGTCGGCCGTCAACATGCCGAACACCAGCCTGCGAAACCGCTCGAAAACGCGAACATCCTCGAACGCTGGACGGAGGTGTTCGACCAAGGCGAGCAGGGCGTGATCAAGAGCGTTTTTTTTTCTGGGGCACAGCCACGGCCGCACCCTGCTCAGCCTCGGCACGTTTGAGAGTCAAGGTGAACTTGTCCTCGAGAATCCACTCGACATTTTCGCCGTAGCCAAACTCACAGGCCTGAGCCAGAGCGGAGGGGAAGTTGATGTACCACTGCTCGCTGCCCTTGCGCTTGATGGTCTGTACCTTCGTGGAAAACCCCATGACCTGCCTCCTCGACGACTAGTCATGTCACTAGTCTAACGGATCTGGGCGAAAATCCTTCAAAAACTACATATCTGATCCATTTCCCCCGCTTCGCAGTGCCAAACTCCAGCCCCCGGCTAAAGCCGGGGTCTACAGTCTCTTGCCCGCTTCCGCGGGCGGCACGGTGGCGCGTTTCGTTGATCGCACAGCCGGTGATCGCATCGCGAGGTAACCCCGAGTTGGACAAATTCTGCTGCCGTAGGCAGCAAGAGATCCTAGGCACGGCCTTCAGGCCGTGCAAGATGGCCAAGCCCGAATAACCTGCGAAGCGGGCGGCAGGGAGAGGCAGCAATACGCACGCTTTCGCGACGCGCGAAGGGAGAAACAGCGTTTCCTCAAGGCTGCGCATAGCTCTCTTTGGATTCCGATCGTGTCTATCCGTTGCGGGTCCCACGTCGCAGCGCGTCACATCGGAGGCTTTCTTGAACATTCAGCAGCTAGCGATCAACTATCGACAGCTCGTTCTTTGGTTCGGCATGCAGCTTTTGATCAGTTTGGTGTCATTGGTGTTCGGCCTTCCGTCGATGATGTCTGCGCTTGCGATCCTGGTAACGATCGTCGCGCTCGCGTTCTATGCCTTTCGAACGGCGGAGGCACTTGGGTCATCCACCGCGTTGCTTTGGGGTGTTGCGATGCTCGTACCTTGCGTCAACGCGATTACGCTCCTCGTCCTCAGTGCAAAAGCAAATGAGGCTTGTCGGGCAAACGGTGTTGCGGTTGGCTTGTTTGGTCCGAGGATTTGAAATCTTCTCCTCATTTGGCGGCCCGAGGTCGCCGTCCAACAGAGGTGGTGTACAGCGTGGCGGGACGTTGACGGTCAGCGCGAGGCCATGCCGTTTCTTGGTTCTGCCTGGAGCATGGCCACGCGGTTTCGGTCCGTGTCATAGAACGAAACGTAGAGACCGACTCCCTGGATCGTCATCGGCTCGCCGAGGACTTCGCCGCCGGCGTCGGTGACGGCCTTCATGGACTCGCGGATGTCGTCCACGGCGATCACCACCGAGGGATATTGCGCGGGTTTGTCGTCGCTCTTTTGGAAGAAGCCGCCATTGATCGCGCCCGGCTTCGTCGGACCGTTCTCGTCGGTCTCGGTGGTCGTGACCATAACGTAGTCCTGCATGTCCGGGCCCAGCATTTGTGTCTGCCAGCCGAACGCTTTTTGGTAGAACCTCGACATCCGTTCGCGATCTTCGGTGGGCATCTCGAAATGAACGACGGGATTCATCGCGTCTCCCTCCTGGGCATCGAGAGTTGCACTCGCGACGGCCGGGGAAAAGGCTGCAGGAAGTGCACCATTCGCGTGAAGTGAACGCTGTCCGCGGTTACGATGCCTCGCATGTTGGAATGGAGTCGCTACTTCTTTCTGGCGGGGAGCTTTCCCTTCATCGTGCTGGGGATTCTCCACGCGTTCGCGACGCCGCTCACGACGGCTGAGACCAAGGGCCTTTCCCCGCGTGATGCGACGCTGCGCGAGGCGATGGCGCGGGAGACGTTCTTCCTCACACGCCGTACGACGCTGTGGCGTGCGTGGGTCGGCTTCAATTTCAGTCACAGCATCGGTGCCGTCGTCTTTGGAGTCGTGGTGGTGCTGATCGGTGAGAGCCAGAGCTCGTTTCACGAGCTGGCGGCGCGATTTCTTCCGTTCGCGGCGCTGGTCGGTGCGGTCTATCTGGTCGTGGCGTTTCGCTACTGGTTCCGGACGCCGATCGCCGGTCTTCTGTTCGCAGAGCTCTGTTTCGTCGCGTCCTGGATTCTGTTCTTTCTGAGAGCGTAGGAGCCCAAACATGAATCGTCGCAAGTTCATCGCCGCATCGGCAGGCATCGCGGCAATGTGGAAGGCGCCGGCCTTCGCCATGCGTGAAGAGGAAGCCGCCGCCGCGAAGCTGCCGGAGTCGATTGCCGCGCTGGCTTCGATGCGCGATCAGGCCAAGCCGATCACGAACGAGGAGCGCAGCGCGCGAATCGAGAACGCCAGGCGCCTCATGGCGCAGGCGAAGATCGACGCGCTCATGCTGACGCCCGGCACTTCGCTGATGTATTTCACAAATATCCGCTGGTTCGGCGGCGAGCGTTTATTCGCCTGCGTGATCCCGCGCAAAGGGGAGCCGTTCTTCGTCTGTCCTTTCTTCGAAGAGGATCGCGCCCGCGAGCAGATCGCGCTTGGTCCTTTCGCGGGGCGAGCCGATGTGCGCACGTGGCAGGAGGATGAAAGTCCCTTCGCGCTCGTGGCCGGGGGACTCAAGGACCGAGGGGCGGGTTCGGGAATCATCGGCATCGATGAATCGGCGAAATTCGTCTTCAGCGACAGCATCGCCGCCGCTGCACCACACGCGCGCGTGGTCAGCGCGACGCCCGTAACCGCGGGTTGCCGGATGATCAAGGATGCGCACGAGCTGGACCTCATGCGTCTCGCCAACGCCGCGACGCTGAAGGTCTATCACGCGGTCTATCAGGCGATGGAGCCTGGAATGACGCAGAAGCGATTCGCGGAGCTGATCGATCTGGCGTACGAACGCGTGGGCTTTCGCGGTGAGGCCAGTGTGCAGACCGGCGAATTCACGGCGCTCCCGCACGGCTCGGTCGCGCCGCAGATCATTCGCGAAGGAACGATCATCATGGTCGACGACGGCTGCACCGTCGAAGGCTATCAGTCGGACATCACGCGCACCTTCGTGCTCGGCAAGGCGAGCGAGAAGATGAAGCGCGTCTTCGAGATCGTACGGCGCGCGCAGGATGCGGCGTTGAAAGCGGCGAAGCCGGGCGTTCCTCTCGAATCGATCGATGCCGCTGCCCGGGATGTGATCGCCGCCGCCGGATACGGGCCCGGCTTCAAGTCCTTCACGCATCGACTTGGACACGGAATCGGGATGGATGGCCACGAGTGGCCGTACCTCGTGAAGAACAACATGTTCGGCTGGGACAGGAAACCTCTCGCCAAGCCGGGCATGACGTTCAGCAACGAGCCGGGCATCTACATCCGCGGAGAATTCGGAATCCGGCTCGAAGACGACATGGTCATCACGGCGGATGGCGCGATGCTCTTCACGCCGCAATCGGAGTCGCTGGAACAGCCCTTCTGACCCAACGCGCCTGCTCCGCAAGTTTCCTCGGCGTTGACAGCTGACCCGCTCATCGCGATCTACACTCGAACACAGTCCGCGCGCGCTGCTGTTGCGCGGACGTTCGCGCGCGGGAGGGATCACGCATCATGCCGAATCCACAGGATCAGATCGCGAATCTCCAGGTCGCCGCGCCGTGCCATGTTTCCTGGGACGGGATGGCTGGCGATGAGCGGGTGCGTCACTGCACGCTCTGCAGTCTCAATGTCTACAACTTCGCGGAGATGACTGGCGACGAAGTACGCGAGCTGCTCGAGCGGACGGAAGGACGAGTCTGTGGCCGGCTGTATCGGCGAGCCGATGGCACGGTGCTGACGCGCGACTGCCCGACGGGACTTCGCGCGCTGCGGCGTCGCGCATCGCGCGTGGCGGCGGCGTGGATCACCGCGCTGCTCAGCCTTCCGTCACTGGCCTTCGGCGGAACGGTCTGTAAGAAGCCGCGGCTCGAGATTCACGGATCGAGGGTCAAAATCAAGATCGAGCGGGCCGCGACTCCGCAGCCGGCGGTCTTCAAGGGAGTCGTTCGGGATGTTGACGGCTATCCGATCCCGGGAGTCGGCATCGCAGTGCGAGACGAGGCGTCGAAGTCCGAGATCACGGCGATCACGGACGAGAATGGCGCGTTCACGATTGCTTCGCTGAACCAGGGCATCTACAGCGTAGACATGACCCTCAGCGGCTTCGAACCGGTAAAGATCGAACATCTGCAACTCGAGCCGAGCAGAGTGGCGCAAGCAAACGTTGCCCTGCGATTGGCTTCGGGGTTTGTCATCATGGGCGTGATCACCGTGTCCGAGCCAACGGTGCGCAACGACGGTATTTCGACGACGTTTTCGCAGGACTTCATCAACAAGCTGCCGATGTGAGCGACAACCAACACGACAAAACAAGCATGTCATCCCGAGCGTCGAGCGAGGGACCTGGGGGACGGGCGGCACGAGGTATGTGATACGCGCCGCCACCCACCCAGGTCCCTCGCTAACGCTCGGCATGACATGCTTGTTGTCGTCGTGACTTGCGAAGAAATTGACGATGGGCGCGCTCGCTTCGCTCGCCCCTCATCATCAGTCGCGATAGTGAATATGAAGAACGATGCCGTTGATCGTGTCGTTGCGATGAGTGCTGAGGCTCGTCGTCGGGATGCCGAGGTCGATCAGCGACTCGCGTAAGTCGAGCGCGGCGTCGCCGGCCGATTCGATCTCGATTGCGCGCGGCTCGCGGCCGGCGAGGACGGCAGCGATGCTGTTGAGCATTTCAGGCGTCGGCGTGTCGAGGATCGTCAGGTCGATCTGATCGGGATACGGGCGCGTTGCCTGGAGCCCGTCGATCTTCAGCAACTCGGCGAATTGGACGTCGAGCTCGTAGCCGTGTTCCGCTCCTTCGACGGCACCTTTTGTGGCGCCGACGACCGCGCTCGTGATCACGACGGCGTCGCGCGTTTTCCGGTAGCGGTCGACCATGTCGTCGATCGATTCCTCTTCGGGTCCTCCGAACACGGCGGCCAGGACTCCGGCGACGCGGCCGAGGCGGCGTCCCGTCTTCACGGCGTTCGCCCCTTCAGCGCTTCCCTGAGCGACCGCTTCGTCGATTGCGCCGACGATCGTCGGATCCTTGGTGGGATCGACGTCGGCGGGACGCACGGCGACGGGCTGCGGCTTCGCGGGCGGTTCCCATGTGGAGTACGAGCCGCTGCCGCCCGATCGCGCTGCGGGTTTCGAACTGGAACAGGCGGTGACCAGGAGGGCGAGTGCGATTGCTTTGTGCGAGCGAGTCATGATGCGGTCTCCAATTCGAATTCGGCGGCAGCTGCCGGACGACTGGGTCGGGCTCATCGCAACGCGTTTGCCAGTGGCTGCATCGTTTTCATAACTATTCCCGGTTGTGCTTGTTACTGCGCGTCGGCTGATGCCTGTGCGCTCGGTAAGCTCATGCATTTCGCGTCAGTTAAGCCATCGCGATCGCAATCGGTTCCGGCCGCGCGATGTTCGTCGACGACCTGCGATCTGCTCCATTGTTTGATCTCGCGAGGAGTGCGAATTCACAAAGAGTGGCCCGAACTGAGGGCAGCGCGTACTTTTTCGCGGACAGCGAGATCCGGCTCGACGACCTGGCGACTCGAAGGCTAGACTTCCACTCATGCCGCTCGTCCGCATTACGCTCCGCAAAGGCAAGTCGCCCGAGTTCCTCCAGGACGCGGGGAACGCCATTCACGAAGCCCTCGTCGCGCAGGCGAATGTGCCGCCGGATGATCGCTTTCAGATCTTCGACGAAGTTGACACGCTCATCGGGCATCCCACCTACGGAGGGGTAGAGCGTTCCGAGGGCGGGTTGATCGTCGTCGAGATCACGCTGAACGCCGGCCGCAGTGTGGAGATCAAGCGCGCGTTGTACGCGGACATCGTCAGTCGTCTACAGGACGCCGTCGATGTTCGACCGGACGACGTTCTGATCAACCTCGTCGAGGTGAGGAAAGAGGACTGGTCGTTCGGGAAAGGGCTCGCCACCTATGCGCAGTAGGGGGCGGCGCGAGAGGCTCGGTTTCACGCGGAGACGCGGAGACACGGAGAGGAGATTGGTAGCAAACTTCTCCCCCGCGTCTCCGCGTGAAACCGTTGTAGGTCCGTCGCGCTGATCACCGAGTCCGCCCTTCCATCCACTCACTCTTCGCTTTCCCCTTCGCGTCGTACATCCGCACGCGGATCTTCTTCGCGGTGATCTCGAGAATCGCGAAGCCGATGTGCTCCGTGGGGTGAATCTCGTGGGGGTAGATGGTTCGGACGCGGAGCTTGATCGGTGGGATCGGTTCCGAGCCGGCGCCGCTGACGACGAAGAGCATGCGGCCGCGGATCAGTTCGAGGTGGTGGTCGTGGCCGCAGAGGTAGACGTCGGCGCCGATGGTTCGCATGAGCGGGATCAGGTCGCGCATCTTCTTCACCTCGGCGCGCGGGAAGTAGCCGTGGTACCCCGAAGAGAGGATGGGATGGTGGCCGATGACGATCCGCCACTTCGTTCCTGATTGGAGGAACGCGTTGGCGAGCGTCGTCTCGATCGCGCGATTCTGTTTTTTGACGTACGGATTCGTATCGACGAATGCGAAGTCGGCGAACGGCGAGCGGACGGTGTACTCGCGAGCGGGGAAACGCCAGTTCGGGATGACGCCGGTCGCGCGGATCTGGGCGTTGGGATCAGAGTTGCCGCAGGAGTCGTGATTGCCGAGGACGGGGAAGATCGGGATGCCGATTCGGGTGAGCGGCTGCACGAGCTTCCAGCGCACGTCACCTACGGAGATCACGCCGCAGGGATAGAAGTTGTCGCCGGTGAGAATGATGGCGTCGAGCGGCCTGATGGCGTGAACCGCGGCAATCGCAGTTGCCACCGTTTCGGCACCGTCGCCGGTGTCTCCGGTGACGGCGATGCGGAGCGTGTCCTGCCGCGGTGTGAGGGAGAGTGCGGCGAGGAGAAGGAGGAGATGCATCGCGCCGATCATACGCACGAGAGGCGAACGGACGCGCTCCGTGTAGAATGCGCCGCGTTTTGCCGCTGTTCAGGCGTGGGCGTGACCTCCAGGCCTGGTCGCGCGTCTCACTCCCATTACCAGTCGCGACTGACTATATGACTCGACATTTAGCGATGCTCGCCCTCGTGCTGATGCTCGGCACGAGCGCTCGGGCGCAAACGACTCCGCCGCCCCCTCCTCAGGAAGAGCGGCCGCGCCCGCGTCCCGGCACGATCCTGGAGGCGCCCTCCGCGGGGCGCATCACGGAAGCGCCGGCGACACCGAAAGCTTCCGACACGCAACTGACGGGCGATCTCGCCGGTCAGCCGGTCGAGCGCTTCGAGGCGATCGGCAACACTTCCGTCGCCAGCGACACGATCCGCATCTACCTCGGCGTGAGCCCGGGCGATCCGTACGATCCGGTCGCGATCCAGCGCAACTTCCTCAACCTCTGGCAGACCGGCCTCTTCGATGACATCCGCATCGAAGCCGATCGCGGCGAAAAGGGCGTCATCGTCCGGGCCGTGGTCAAGGAGCGTCCGCGCATCGGTTCGGTCGAGTACCGCGGCAACAAAGAGCTGAACCAGCAGAAGATCAACGAAGCGCTGGAGCGCGACAAGATCGACCTTCACGTCGGCAACACGATCGAGCAGACGCTCGTCCGTCGCGCCGCCGCGGCGATCAAGCGCGCTTACACCGAGGGCGGCTTCGAGGGTGTGCAGGTCGACACGATCACGGAGGACCTCCAGGAGCCGGGCGAACAGAAAATCGTCTTCGTCATCAACGAAGGCATCAAGGCGAAGGTCGCCTCGATCGACTTCGTCGGCAACCAGAAATTCTCCGATCGCCGTCTGCGCAGCCAGATGAAAGATGTGAAGAAGCACAACATCTACACCTGGATCCGGAAGAAGAACCTCTACATCCCGTCGAAGCTCGACGAGGATCTCGAAAAGGTCCAGCAACTTCTATCAGGACCACGGCTATCAGAACGTCTCCTTCGGCGACCCGCAGATCCAGACGGTCGGCAAGCGAAAAGCCGCGCGTGAAGATCACGATCCCGGTGAAAGAAGGGGAGATCCACACCTTCGGCGAAGTCACACGTCTCGGGCAACAAGGTCTTCACCGACGAGCAGATCATCGGCAACTGGCCGATCAAGAAGGGCGAGACGCTCCGCCGGAAGCCGATCCAGACGCGCATCGATGCGTTCGACGAGGCCTATCGCGGCCGCGGCTACATCTACTGCGTACGTCGACCCGGAGTACATCGAGAAAGAGAACAACGTCGTCGACGTGAACATCAAGGTTTTCGAGGGCGAGCAGTTCCGCCTCGGGCGCCTGGAGTTCGAGGGCAACACCACCACGAAAGACAAGGTCCTCCGCCGTGAGATCTTCATCGAAGAAGGTCAGATCATGGACATGGAGACCTTCAAGCAGTCGATCTACAAGCTCGGCCAGCTCGGTTACTTCAAGGTCACCGACAACCCCGACTTCAAGGTCAATCCCGAGACGAAGACCGTCGACATCCTCGTGAAGGGCCTCGAGGAAGGGAAGAACGACATCCAGTTCGGTGGCGGTTACTCCGAGGGCGGCGGGTTCTTCGTGCAGGCGCAGTTCGCGACGCGCAACTTCCTCGGCGAGGGCGAGAACTTCTCTCTCGGCTATCAGCGCGGCCGGCAGACGAACTACTTCAGCATCGCCTACTCCGATCCCTGGTTCCTCGACACGCCGAACAGCCTCGGCGTCTCGCTGTTCAACCGCGAGACGGTTCTGCCGCGTGCCTTCGGCTACGAGCAGCGCGGCCGCGGCGGTACGCTGGCCTACGGGTATCGCCTCCGCCGCTTCGACAGCCTCGGCCTGGTTTACGGTTACGAGAAGGCGCGCAGCCTTTACTCGACGGTGGAGACGCCGGATCCGAACGGTAACATTCCGATTCCTCTGATCAACGATCTGCGCTTCACGACCTCGACGATCATTCCGTCGTACCGTTTCGATTCGAGCGACAGTCCGTTCGATCCGATGCGCGGCTCGCGGATCAGCCTCAACCTTGCGTACTCCGGCGGTCCGCTCGGCGGCACGATCGACATGTTCAAGCCGACCGTGCACGTGACGCACTTCTTCCGCCTCAACCGCAAGAGCGCGTTCAGCTACAACGTCGAAGGCGGGTACATCCTGCCGTTCGGCAAGGACGACGACTGCGCGTACACCTACGACGAGCTGAATAAGCGGATCAACCAGCTGTGCATCCCGCCGACGGAACGCTTCCTGGTCGGTGGCGAGTCGTCGGTGCGCGGATTCGAATACGGCACCCTCGGACCGTACGAGACCTATCCGAACACCATCGGACAGCGCCCCGCGGGCGGCTACAAGTATCACGTCTACAACATCGAGTATCTCTACCGTCTGAATGATCCGCTGCGGCTCGTGCTGTGGGCGGACGCGGGTCGTTCGTACGGCTATCACGAGAGTTTCGATTTCGCGAAGATTCGCTACTCGTTCGGCGCGGAGATGCGCATCTTCCTCCCCGTCTTCCAGTTCCCGCTGCGGTTCATCTACGCGATCAACCCGTCGAAGCAGCCGGAGGACGAAGGGCGCTTCCAGTCGTTCCAGTTCACCATCGGGAATACGTTCTAAACGGCGGCCGCTTAACCACGGTTGTCCACGGATCTGAGAAGGAGACCTCATGAAGAAGTTGGTCATTTCAATTGCGGTGGCCGCACTGGCGGCGCCGATGTTTGCGCAGAACTCGCCGCAGCGTGTGGCGGTGATCGACGTGCAGAAAGTCCTGACGCAGTCGACGGCCGGTAAGGTCGCGTACGACAGGCTCAAGAAGATGCAGGACGAGCGCGTCGAGAAGGCGAAGGCGATGGACGAAGAGCTTCGGAAGCTCGATGCCGAGATCAACACCAAGAGGATCTCGCTCAGCGAAGAGAAGCTGACCGATCTGCAGAAGCAGCTCGCCGACAAGAAGATCGACATGCAGCGCTACGCGCAGGACGCCGATCGCGAGATCGGCGAGGCCCGCGACCGCGACGCTGCAGGCACTCGAAGCCAAGATCAAGCCGGTCATCGACGCGCTTGGCAAAGAGATGGGGCTCGCCGCGATCTTCAACAAGTTCGAGTCCGGTCTCGTTTACGCGTCCGACGCGATCGACATCACCGACACGGTCGATGAAGCGTTTCAACGAAGCCAACCCGGGCGCGCCTGCCGCGGCCCCGGCGAAGAAGCCGTAATTTCCCTCATCGCGCTGTTCGCGAGCAAGAGCCTCCCGGTTTTCGGGAGGCTTTTTTCGTGAGGGCGCGAGTTTGTTAACTGGTTGCTGGTTACTGGTTGTCTGTGGTGTCTTGGCTTGCGGCAAGTTACCCGAGAGCACGGGACTCCACAGATAACCAGCAACCAGCAACCAGTAACTGCCCTTACAATGCGCCCGCCTATGCCGTCCGTCCCCCTCTCCACCATCGTGAGCTTCGTGTCCGGCCGTTATGACGGGCCCGACGCGGAGATCGCAGGCGTCGCTCCGCTGAGTGATGCGGGAGCGGAGCACATCAGCTTCCTCGCCAATCCGAAGTACGCGCCGCAGCTCGAGTCAACGCGTGCGGCGGCGGTGCTGGTGGCGAATGATCTGGAGGGGGAGTCGGCGCGCTGGATTCGCGTCGACAATCCGTACTTCGCGATGGCTCGCGTCGTGGCGAAGTTCTTCGCCTCGCGTCCGGCGCCGAAAGGGATCTCGCCGCATGCGGCGATCGCCGCGAGTGCGAAACTCGGCAAGAACGTGGCTGTCGGCGCATTCACGTCGATCGCGGATGACGTCGTGATCGGCGATGACGTGATCTTGTATCCGAACGTCACGATCGAAGCGGGTGTGTCGATCGGTGATGGGACGATCGTCTATCCGCAGGTCTCGATCTACAACGCCTGCCGCATCGGCCGCCGCTGCGTGCTGCACAGCGGCGTCGTCATCGGTTCCGATGGCTACGGGTTCGCGACCGAAGGCGGCCGTCATCACAAGATCCCGCAGGTGGGAATCGTGCGCATCGAGGACGACGTCGAGATCGGCGCCGGTACGACCATCGACCGCGCGGCCCTCGGCGAGACGGTGATCGGCGAGGGGACGAAGATCGACAACCTCGTGCAGATCGGCCACAACGTTCGCATCGGCAAACACTGCTTTCTCGTCGCGCAGGTCGGCATCGCCGGATCGACCGAGCTCGGTGACTACGTTGCTGTCGCGGGACAATCGGGCTTCGCCGGCCATCTCAAGATCGGAAATCGCGTGCAGGTCGCGGCCAAGAGCGCGGTCCTGGCCGATGTGCCCGATGACACCAAGGTCATGGGCATTCCGGCGGTACCGTTCCGCGAATTCGCACGCCGCGAAGCGCAGCTTCGCAAACTAGGGAAGAAGAAATGACGATGGAGCGCAGGCTTCCGGCCTGCCGGTCCGCCGGCATCTTGCCGGCCGCCTGGAAGGCGGCGGACCGGCAGGCTGGAAGCCTGCGCTCCTAGGAGTTACACAAATGCTGGACATCAACGAAATCATGAAGCTCCTGCCGCATCGTTATCCGATGCTGCTGGTGGATCGCATCCTGGAGATCGCCGAGGATGGGAAGCGCATCGTCGGCCTGAAGAACGTCTCGGCGAACGAGCAGTTCTTTCAGGGACATTTTCCCGGCGCGCCGGTGATGCCGGGCGTGCTGATCGTCGAAGCGATGGCGCAGTGCGCGGCCGTGCTTTTTCTGCGCGAGATCGAAGATCGCGAGACGAAGTTGTTCCTGTTCGGCGGCGTCGACAAGGCGCGTTTCCGCAGGCCCGTGCTTCCCGGCGATCAACTCATTCTCGAAATCGACGTCCTGCAGAAGCGCGCGTCGACCGTGAAGGTCCGTGGAACGGCGAAGGTCGCCGGCGTGGTCGTCGCCGAGGCGGAGCTGCTGAGCGTGATGGTGGAGCGCCCGCGGTGATCGCCGAGACTGCCGTCATCAGCAAAGAAGCCGTGCTCGCGCCGGATGTCGACGGTCGGCGCCTACGCCGTCATCGGCCCGCAGGTCACGATCGGCGCGGGAACGATCATCGGTCCGCACCTGCGCATCGAGGGACCGACGACGATCGGCGAGCGCAATCGCTTCGTCGGGCAGGCGTCGATCGGAACGGACCCTCAGGATCTGAAGTTCAAGGGCGAGCACACCGAGCTCCGCATCGGCAACGACAACGTGTTCCGCGAGTTCGTGACGATCAATCGCGGAACGGTCGGCGGCGGCGCGCTGACGACGATCGGGTCGGGCTGCTTCTTCATGGCCTACTCGCACGTCGCGCACGATTGTCACGTCGGGTCCGACACGATCTTCGCGAACAACGCCACGCTGGCGGGTCACGTCGAGGTTGGCGATCACGCCACGATCGGCGCGTTCTCCGCGGTGCATCAGTTCTGCCGCGTCGGCGATCACGCGTTCATCGGCGGTGGCTCGATTTGCACACAGGACGTGCTTCCGTACGTGAAGACGGTCGGCAATCGCCCGGCGAAGACGTACGGCGTGAACACGATCGGCCTCGGGCGCAAGGGTTTCTCGAAAGAAGTCGTCGAAGCGATCCAGCGCGCGTATCGCATTCTCGTGCGCTCGAAGTTGAGCTTGCAGGATGCGCTGGCGCGGATCGAAGCGGAGCTCGGATTTCATTCCGAGGTGCAGTACTTCGTCGATTTCGTGCGGGAGTCGAAGCGCGGGGTGATTCGATGAATCGGTTGTTGGTTGTCGGTTGTCGGTTGTCTGAGGATCTGGGCGTATGACGACTCGGGTTGGAGTCGTCGGGACTGGTTACCTCGGGCGTCTGCATGCGCGCGTGATGACGGAGATCGGGGAAGCGAGCGTCGTCGGGTTCGTGGAGCCGAGTGATGCCGTCGCTGCCGAGGTCGAATCGTCGCTCGGACTGAAGCGCTTCGAGACCGTTGCGGCGCTGGCGAAGGAGATCGACTGCGCGGTCGTTGCCACGCCGACGACGACGCACTACGACGTCGCATCGGAGCTGCTCGAGGCGGGCTGCGACGTGATGATCGAGAAGCCGATCACGGCGACCGTTGACGAAGCGCGGAAGCTGAACGAGCTTGCCGCGCAACGCGGACGCATCGTGCAGGTGGGTCACGTCGAGCGCTACAACCCGGCGATCGTCGCCGTGGCGGATCTCGTGCGCGCTTCGCGCTACTTCGAATCCGAACGCCTCGGCGTGTTCGTGCTGCGCTCGCTCGATGTCGACGTGTTGCTCGATCTCATGATCCACGATCTCAATCTCGTGCTCTCGCTGCTGCGGCAGAAAGTCGTCGACGTGCGCGCGGTCGGTGTTCCCGTGCTGACGGACAAGGTCGACATCACGAACGTGCGGCTCGAGCTCGAGAACGGCGCGGTTGCGAATCTCACCGCCAGCCGCGTGTCGCAGGAGCGCGTGCGCAAGCAGCGCTTCTTCGGCAGCGATTTCTACATCTCCGTCGATACCAAAGAGCAGGAAGTGAAGGGCTATCGCCTCATCGACGAGGATGGCCGTCGCGTCATTCGTCCGTTCGATTTCGAGGTGACGAAGAAGGAGCCGCTACGCGCCGAGAACGAGGCGTTTCTCGCGTGCGTTCGCGACCGGTCGCGTCCGATCGTTTCCGGTGACGACGGTCTCGAAGCGGTCGAGCTGGCGCTGCGCGTGCGCGACGCGATCGACGAAGCGGTGGCGCGCTTTCACGTCTAGGCGAGTGCATATGAACATTCAGATCGGCATCATCGGAGGCTCGGGCCTCTACGACATGGAAGGCCTGACGGTTCTCGAAGAGCGCAAGGTCGAAACGCCGTTCGGCGCGCCGTCCGACGTTTACGTGATCGGCGAGATCGATGGCGTGGGCGTGGCCTTTCTTTCGCGCCACGGCCGCGGGCATCGCTTCACGCCGAGCGAAGTGAACTACCGCGCCAACATCTTCGGGCTCAAGCTCCTCGGCGTGCACACGATCCTCTCCGCGAGCGCGGTGGGATCGATGAAAGAGGAGTACGCACCCGACCAACATCGTCTTCCCTCATCAGTTCATCGATCGCACGCGCCATCGCGCGGATACGTTCTTCGGCAACGGCATCGTCGCGCACGTCGCGTTCGCCGATCCGATCTGCGCCGGCGTTTCGTTTCTCATGGGCGACGTCGCGCGCGAGGCGGGTGCGACGGTTCACATGGGCGGCGTCTACGTCTGCATGGAAGGTCCGCAGTTCTCGACGCGCGCGGAATCGAATCTCTATCGCAGCTGGGGCGTCGACGTGATCGGCATGACGAACCTCACCGAGGCCAAGCTCGCGCGCGAAGCGGAGCTCTGCTACGCGACGATGGCCCTCGTCACCGACTACGACTGCTGGCACCCGGAACACGACGACGTCGACATCGCCCAGATCCTCGAGTATCTCCGCGCCAACGCGACCATGGCGCAGAAGATCCTGCGCGGCTCGATCGCCCGCGCGGCCGCGCGAAATCGCAATTGTCCCTGCACGAACGCGCTGCAATACGCGATTCTCACTTCGCGCAACGCGATTTCTGAGCGTGCGAAGCTCGATCTCGCGCCGATCATCGGGAGATACATTCTGTGAGTGTGACGAATAAGCTGGATGTGTTGTGCGTCGGGAACGCGATCGTCGACGTGCTCGCGCACGCAGATGACGCGTTCCTGAAAACCCACTCGCTCACGAAGGGGGCGATGACCCTCATCGACGCCGAGACCGCGGAGCGGCTCTATATGCACATGGGAGCGGCCATCGAAATCTCCGGCGGTTCGGCGGGCAACACCGCCGCTGGCATCGCCTCGCTCGGTGGCCGCGCCGGTTACGTCGGTAAGGTCGCGAAAGACCAGCTCGGACAGGTGTTCACGCATGACATCCGTGCGATGGGCGTCGAGTACGAGACGCCGCCGCTCGAGGGTGGTGCGCCCACTGCGCGTTCGCTGATCCTGGTCACGCCCGATGCGCAGCGGACGATGAACACGTACCTCGGTGCGTGTGTCGCGCTCGGGCCAAACGACATCGATGCCGAGCAGGTCGGCCGCGCGCAGGTGACGTATTTCGAGGGCTACCTTTGGGATGCGCCTGCGCCAAAAGACGCAATCCGAAAGGCGATCGGGATCGCGAAAGCAAACGGCCGCAAGGTTGCGCTCACGTTGTCGGACTCGTTTTGCGTCGGCCGTTACCGCGACGAGTTTCGCGAGCTCATCGAAGCGTCCGTCGACATCCTGTTCGCCAATGAGTCGGAGATCGAATCGTTGTACGAGACGAACGATTTCGACGCAGCGCTCGCCGCCGTGAAGGGCAAGTGTCCGATCGCCGTGTTGACCCGCAGCGCGCGCGGATCGGTCGTGGTCACGAGCGAGGCGGCGCAGCCGGTCCCCGCAGCGGCCGTGGACAGGGTGGTCGACACCACGGGCGCCGGAGACCTTTACGCGTCCGGCTTCCTCTACGGCGTCACGCAGGGCAGGCCGCTGGCCGAGTGCGCGCGGCTCGGAGGGGTCGCGGCGGCCGAGATCATTTCGCATGTCGGCGCGCGGCCCGAAGTTCCGCTTCGCACTCTGATTTGAGCGCCTATCGGCAGCACGAGAGAGCGGTTCACGCGGAGACGCGGAGGTGCAGAGATCGCGGGACACGCTCAAGTCTTTCTCCGCGCCTCCGCGTCTCCGCGTGAACCAATCTCTTACTTCCTGGCGTACACGACCTCTCCACCAACCACCGTGTACTTCACCTTCGCCTTGAACAACTGCGACTGCGGCATCGCGTAGAGATCGCCGTCGACGATCGTGAGATCGGCGAGTTTCCCGGGTTCGATCGTGCCGCGCGACTTTTCTTCGAACGCGGCGTAGGCGGCGTCTGAGGTGAAGCCGCGGATTGCTTCGGCGAGGGTGAGCTTCTCGGAGGGATACCAGCCGCCGTCGGGCCAGCCCTTCTGATCCTGGCGCGTGACTGCGGCGTAGATTCCGAAGAACGGATTCACCGCTTCGACGGGGAAATCGGAGCCGAGGGCCAGGCGTCCGCCGGCGTTGAGGATCGTGCGCCAGGCGTACGCGCCTTTGATGCGCTCGGATCCGAGGCGCTTTTCGGCCCAGTACATGTCGGACGTCGCGTGCGTCGGTTGCATCGAGGCGATGATGCCGTGCTGGACGAGGCGAGGGATGTCCGGCGGCGAGATGACTTGCAGATGCTCGACGCGATAGCGATCGTTCGCGTTGACGCCCGCGGACGAGTAAGCGTCGATGACGTTGCGCACGCCGCGATCACCGATGGCGTGGGTGTTCACCTGGAACTTCGCGGTGCGCGCGCGGCGGGCGACGTCTTCCATGTGCTGCGGCGTCGCGATCATGAGACCGCTGTTGCCGGGATCGTCGCTGTACGGCGCGAGCAGCGCCGCGCCGCGGCTGCCGAGGGCGCCGTCGGCGTAGAGCTTCACGGCGCGAACGGTGAGATGCCCGCCGTAGTCGACGAGAGGTCCGCTCTTGAACCAGGTATCGAGCAGCGCATCGTTGTCGCCGAGCATGGCGTAGACGCGGATCGGGAAACGCTTCTCGTCGATCAGCTCCTGCACGGCGGTGATCGTCGCGCCGTCGATGCCGGCGTCGTGCATTTCCGTGAGGCCGTTCGCCGCGATCGCTTGCGCCGAGGCAAGGACGCGTGCCTTGCGCTGCGCAGCGGAGATCTCCGGCACGCTGCGCTCGACGAGCGCCATGGCGTTGTCGATGAACACGCCGGTCGGATTGCCGTTCGCGTCGCGCAGCACGCGGCCGCCGTCGGGATCGTGGGTCGCCGACGTGACTCCCGCTTCGCGCATCGCGACGGAGTTGGCGATCGCTGCGTGGCCGTCGACGCGGCGGAGGAACACGGGGTGATCGGGCACGGCGAGGTCGAGCGCTTCGTGCGTCGGGAACTCCTTCACCGCCCAGTCATTCTGATCCCAGCCGCGTCCGATGATCCACTCGCCGCCGGCGGCGCGCGAGCCGCGTTCCTTCACGCGGGCGATGACTTCGTCGTACGACTGCGTATCGACGAGATCGACGACGTCGAGCGAGACGCCGAGGCCGTAAAGATGACCGTGGGCATCGGTGAGGCCGGGGAGGATCGTCGCGTTCGAGGCGTCGATGACGCGCGCTCCGGGATGCGTGGTGCGCAACGTCGCGGCCGGACCGACCTCGCGAATCACGCCTCCTTCGGCGTAGACCGCGTAGTCCTTGCGAGGGGTTTGATCGGCACCGGACACGACCGTGCCGCCGATGAAAAGAGTTCCGTGGTCATTCATGTCGGTGGCTGTCGTCGCAGGAGGCCTGGATGGAGCGCAGGCGAACAGAGCCATGAAGAATAGCGCAGCAAATCGTCGCATGCGCGGAATGCTACACGTCGAGGCAGGCGTTTGCTCCATGCCCGATGAAAAGAGCTTTGGTGATCTCGATCACGTTTCTGGTTGCAGTGCTGATTGCGGCAGGCGCTTCGGCGGGCGAGCGCACGTTCTGCGCCTCGTCGGTCGCCAATGCGCGTCTGAAGAAGCCGGGACGCGTCGTGATCTCGAATGACCGGCATTCGATCAACGCCTATCGATTCTTCGGCAATATCCGCGAGGCGCTGGTCTCGCTGCGAAGCACGCGGCGGTTTCCGATGACGCCGTACGGTTCCGCCGTCTTCAACACGAACGCATCGGCAACCGCGCCGGCACATCTCGCGGCGATGGTGCAGGAAGCGGCGCGCATGCACGGCGTCGATCCGCGACTCGTCGCCGCGATCGCCCGCCGCGAGTCCGCATGGAACGAGCAGGCGGTTTCTCGCGTCGGCGCCTGCGGCATCATGCAGCTCATGCCCGCGACCGCCGAGTACCTCGGCGTCCGCAACGTCTTCGACGCGCGCGAGAATCTCTTCGGCGGCGCGCGCTATCTGCGCACGCTCCTCGACACCTTCGGCGGCGATCTCGATCTCACCCTCGCCGCCTACAACGCCGGCCCCGGCGCCGTCGAGAAGTACCGCGGCGTCCCGCCCTATCGCGAGACGCAGGCGTACGTGGCGGCGGTGAAGGCGAGCTACGAGAGCGCGCTGCGAGCGCAGTAGAGCTCTCGGCTCTCAGCTCTCAGCTGGCAGGAGGACCGACGCACGGTTCTCGAAAGTTTGCGAGCGCAGCGAGCGCGCTTCTGTGTGGTGATGGCCGCCCTCGGCCGTCCTCTCGCGCAGTCGCTACGTCCCCATCCCTCTACCGCTTGGCGTTGCCTACACGATCGAAGAGATTCGACGACCTCGTTCCCGCCGCGTGCCGCCGGCCGAGGGCGGCCAGCGCTACACAGAATCGCGCTCGCTACGCTCGCAAAGGTTCTCCTGAGAGCTGCGAGCTGAGAGCTGCGAACTATTCCGAGTACCACTCCGCGATTCCCAGCACCACTCCGTCACGGAGGAAGATGCTGGTGTGGCGCGCGCAGCCGGCGGTGACGCGGCAGATGAAGAAGAACTCGGTGTCGCCGAGCTTGCGGAGCGGTTGTTCGGGAGGTGCGGAGGCGTCGGGGCGTCCCATGTGTTGTACGACGGAGAGGCTGGAGTCGCCGAGCTGTACGCCGCGGCGGTCCTGTACATCCATCGGCGTGATGTCCTCGGCGTGGCGGCAGGGCTCGACCGAAGTTACGGCGATGCGCCAGGGCTTGTGCTCTTTCTTCGCTTCGATGCTGATGAGCAGGAAGCGCGACTCGCCGATGCGGTAGCAGCCTTCTTTCTTCAACCCGGGAAACTGCGCCTGCAGCGTGGCCACCGGCGTCTCGATGAGCTCATCGAGATACACGGGATCCGCGGCGCGGCTGCTGACCGCCATGAAGAGCAATGGCAGAACGGCCCATGCGACTTTCATCCCTCGCCCCATTTCAGTTTGTTGCGCAAGACGTCGAAGTAATTTTTGTCGGGTGATTGCACCAAGAGTACTCGTTCTTCGGACTTTCGTACGCAGATCCGATCGCCTTCGCGGATCTCGAAGCCTTCCTGGCCATCGAGGGAGAGGAAGATGTCGCGGGAATCGGGAGCGGTGAGCGCGACCTCGATGTCGAGCTCATCGGGGAGAACGATGGGCCGGTTGGTGAGCATGTGCGGACAGATCGGTGTGATCACGATCGCGCCCATCGTCGGATAGACGATCGGTCCGCCGGCGGAGAGGTTGTAGGCCGTCGATCCCGTCGGCGTGGCGATGATCATCCCGTCGCCGCGAAACATCGAGACGAACAGGCCGGCGACACTGACGCGCATTTCGATGATGCGCGCCACCGCGCTCTTGTTGATGGCGACGTCGTTGAGAACGCGATAGCGCTTGCCGGCATCGCGACCTTCGCCGGAAACGGAGACGGTGAACGTCGATCGTGGCTCGACGTGAAAGTGCCCCTCGAGCACGTGATCGAGCATCTCCGGAAACTCTTCGACGCGGACCTCGGTGAGGAATCCGAGCGTCCCCATGTTCACGCCGATGATCGGCACGCGATCCGGTGCATGCCGCGCAACGGAGAGGAGCGTTCCGTCTCCGCCGAAGGTGATGAGGAGGTCGCAGTGCCGTCCCAGCTCCGCCTTCGGCTGCGTCGGATGTGTGTCGCCGATCGCGGCTCCGGTGACGTCGTCGAAGATGACCGTGAGCCCACGCGTCCGCAGATCCTCCGCGACGCGTCGGGCATAGGCGAGCGCCGGCTGCGCAATGGCTTTCGCGGCGATTCCGATGGTGCGCATCGTGGTTTGCATGGTGGAGGTGATCAGCATAGACGACTAGGTCGCAGATCGCAGATCGCGGATCGCAGTGGGCCACCGCACATTCACGCGTGATCCTGCGGATTCCAGGTGTTGGTCGCTGGGGTTGTGTGGGCCTGCGATCTGCGATCTGCAATCCGCGATCTGGTCGGGCGATCCGCGATCAAAGCACCCGACTCACATCCCCGGCCTCGACCACGATCCGTTCGCCGGCGCGTTCCGGCCCGACGAAGAGGATGGGGTGCAGGACCTTCTCGAGAATCGCGCGGAGGGCGCGGGCGCCGAGGCGTTGCTTGATCGCGGCGTTGGCGATTTCGAAGAGTGCCTCGCGGCTGAACTCGAGCTGGATCTGATCGAGTGCGCAGAGGCGCTGGTACTCCGGGACCATCGCCTCGCGCGGCTCGGTGAGAATCGACACGAGATCGCTGGGCGTCAGCTCGTCGAGCTCGACACGAACGGGCAGCCGACCCAGAAGCTCGGGGAGGAACCCGTATTTGACGAGAGCGTCGGTGCTGATCTCGCGATGCTGCGGCGCGTTCTGTTCGAAGAAGCCGACGCTCTTGCCGTCGGCATCGTGCTCGAGATCGTGGAAAGAGCCGGCGCAGATGAAGAGGATGTTGGAGATGTCGATCTCGACGAACTCGTGCTTGTTCCAGTGCGCTGTGGCGTTGATCGGAACGAACAGCTTTTCGCCTTCGAGGATTTTCAGCAGCGACTGCTGGACTCCTTCGCCGCCGATGTCGCGCTGACCCGCGCCGGTGCGTGAGCCTCCCGCGCGGCGGCCGATCTTGTCGATCTCGTCGATGAAGACGATTCCGTTCTCGGCTTCGCGGACGTTCTGATTCGTGGCGTACAGCAGCTTGCCGATCGCCGTTTCCACGTCTTCCCCGTAGTACCCGGCCTCGGTGAACCCCGTCGCGTCGTTGTACGCGAACGGCACGTCGAGGACTTTCGCCAGCGTGCGCGCCAGATACGTCTTGCCGCTGCCGGACGGGCCGATCATGAGGATGTTCGACTTGCGGATCGAGATGTCGCCGCCGAACTTCAGATACTCGATCCGCTTGAGGTGGTTGTACGCGGCGATGGCCAGGACTTCTTTGGCGTGGCGCTGTCCGACGACGTACTGGTCGAGCTGTTCGAAGATGCGCCGCGGACTTACGTGGAGGAAGCGATAGATCTCGCGCTTTTCCTTCATCGGGCGCCTGCCGTCGAGTATAACGCGATGATGATGGGGCGCAAGGCGATCGCCGTCATTCGCCTCACGCGGCTGTACACGACGCTGGTCGCGGGGGTCGTGGCGTACACGCTTTCGGAGCGCGGAGGATCGGAGGCGCTGTTCGCGGCGGCCTCGCTGGCGCTGCTGCTCGCCGGTGCGTTTGCGTTCAATGACGTGGTCGATCGCGAGGCCGACGCGGTCAACGTTCCGACGCGCCCGATTCCCTCGGGCGCGTTGTCGGTGCGCAGCGCGCTGATCATCGCGATCCTCTGCGATGTCGCCGCGCTCGTCGCCGCGGCCTCGACGCGCTCGGTTCGCGTCGTCGCGCTGACGTGTGTGATGGTGGCGTTGTTGTTCGCCTATTCGTTGGCGCTGGAGCGGATTCTCTTCGTGAAGAACCTGGTGATGGGACTGATCGGCGCGAGCGTGCCGCTCTTCGGAAACATCGCCGGCGCGGTTCCTGAGGAAGCGAAGCGGCTCGCGGTGACGATCGGTCTTTTCATCCTGCAGAAGGAAATCATCGCCGACGCGAAAGACCGCGATGGAGATGCGCGCGCCGGCTTGCGCACGTTCTCGGTTCTCTTCGGCGTTCGCTGGACGCTCGTTCTCGTCGCCGCGCTGAATGTCGCGTTTCTCGCCACCCTCGCGCCGGGAGAGGTTGCGCTGATCGCGGTCGGCATAACGAACATCGCCGGTGCGATCCTCGCGTTCACTCGCGGCGAGAGGATCTTGCGCGCGTTCCTCGTGCTGCAGCGAGCGTTTCTACTCGCCGGTGTGCTCTTCGCCTGGCGCGTCGTTTGAGCCTCACACACGAGAGGTATCCGGAACGACGCCTTGGACCATCCGCGCGGGAGGTCAGCGTTGTGGCCTCAAGCGTGGCCGGCCGTGCCAGTGTGCTCCGGCCAGTGGCGCGAGAGGAAGATGGAGATGCCGATCACGAGGCCGGAGATCACACCGATGGCGAGTCCGTAGATCAAGCCGCCTTGGAGACGGCCGCCTGGCGTTCTGGAGTCGTAGAGCAGGTGATAGAACACATCTCTCAGATTCAGGGCGTCGGAGATGGCGATCGCGCCGAGGCCGATGATCCAGGCGGTGATCGTGCTGGCGGCGATGCTGCGGAACAAGTGCCGTGGAAGCGGCCATTGCTCCCAAATGGCGATGAACACGCCAACCACGACACAACCGGGGAGGATGCCGGTGAGCAGGACATTCGGCCCGGCGAATGCCCAATCGCCCTCGTGCTTGCCGAACTGCCAGGCGATGCCGGGTCCGGAGACGAGGCCTGCCACCGTTCCAGCGACGAGACAGGCCGTGATCTCGTTGAACAGCCACGTCGCTTTGCCGCCCGAGAGGCGCACGAACCATGACGTGATCGCGGCGACGAACCAGCCGAGCAGGGCCACGGCGAATCCGAAGAACAGCGTGACCACCGGCAGTAGTTTGATGAGTGGGATCGTTGGGTTGGCCTTCGTGTAGACGACGCTGAGCAGCAAGCCCGTGACGATGCCGCCGGCGAAACCTCCGGCGAGACCGCTGTCGCTGTCGATCTCGGCGAGCGTTGTCGACGACGGCGCCGGAGTGGTGATGCCGATCGACGGCAGCATGCGCCGCAGCAGCGGCAGGAAGAGCGGGTACGTCACCGTCACGATCGCCACACGAGCCCAGTTGGGCATGGGGATGAGCGCCACGATGAGGATGACGACGATCAGCATGCCCACGGTGATGAAGATCTGCTGCGGCGCGCGCGACTTCGATTCGGATTCTTCCAGAGGCGCCGCATCGAAGACGTGCGGATCAGCCTTCAGCGCGGCATCCGCCTCGCGCAGGATCTCGTCGTCGGCATAGTGCTCGCGTGCGCAGGCGATCAGTTCCTCGACGCGCTTCTGCAGCGTCGCCTGGCGCACGACGTTGGTCCAGATTTCCGCCGCCGAGCCTCCGAACTCGATATCGATGAGCGTCAGCGCCGCGTGCGTGGAAATCATGCGCGCGTTGTCCTCGTCGTCGAACAGCGTTGCCAGTTCGAGCGTGAGCCGAGTCTTCAAATCGAGCTTTTTGGCCACCGATGCGCCGAGTATGCGCGCCGAAATGGGGTGACGTCAAAAAGTTTGGCGGACCCTCCCTCCATCGCTTTCTTTCTTTACGGTCGACCCGAGCTGCGCCGTCGATAAGCCATTGCAAATAAACGACTTGAGCATTTCAGGCACGTGGCGGCGGGCTTGAAATCTATAGACGGCGAAAGGACGGTGATGACCAGGAGAGCGAAGCAAACGTGAAACGGAAAGATGAAGACGGTTCAAGTGTGGAACACAACAGCCAATCAGTAATCGACAGCGAAACCAACAACAAACAACGAAAGAAAGAAAAGGAGAAAGACCCAATGCGGAAGTCCCTTCAGACCCTGATCCTCACCCTCATCGTCGCGGCGATCGCCACGACTTCGTTCGCCGCCGAGACCTCCTCCGTTCCTTCGGGCGCCGGCGTGGTGAACATCAATACCGCCGATGCCTCGCAGCTCGCGCTGCTTCCGCGCATCGGCGAAAAAGCCGCGCAGCGAATCATCGACTATCGCGCCGAGCACCCGTTCAAGAAGACCAGCGATCTGATGCAGGTCAAAGGCGTGGGCGCCAAGACGTTCGAAGGGCTCTCGGCCTACATCACCGTCGAAGGCAAGACGACGCTCAGCGCGAAGATCCACGGCCCGCGCAAGCCCCGCGCGAAGAAGTCCGCGACGACGGCAAGCAACTGATTCGATCCGGGCCGCCGCGATGATCGCGGCGGCCCAATTCGGTTGCTGGTTTCTGGTTGCTGGTTGTCTGGGGTGCATCGAGACAACTGGCAGCGAGCAGCGAGCAACCGACTTCGAAAGCCCGCGCGAGCCGCGCGCGAAACATCCCGCCTCACGGTGTCTGCTCGGCGCCACCCACCACCCAGCCCACCCGGGGCCGCCGTTCACGGCGCGGCGGTCCCGCACTTCAGTTGCTGGTTCCTGGTCGTCTGCGGCGCAGCGAGCTGTCGGGCAAGTGGGGCGAGCGGAAACCACAAGCAACCAGCAACGAGCAACCAGCAACAAGGTAACGCGCAAACGAAGAAATCTAACGAGGAGCGTCCATGTCAGCCACCGGTTCTTCGCACGACCACCTTCTCCGCCTCATACGTCTGAATCGCCGAGAGCGTGCTTTGCCGCAGCGTCTCCTCGGTGAAGGCATCGGTGAGCACGCGGCCGTCCATGTCGCGTCCCACCGGCAGGCCGGCGGCGAAGAGAATCGTCGGGACGACGTCGGCCGCGAACGCGGGGCGCGGATTCTCGCGATGCGCGGCACCGGGGCCGATCATCAGCAGGAAGCCGTGCTCGGCGCCCGGCTCGTCGCGCGAGAGCGCGTTCATCGCCAGAGCCCAGGCGTTCGCGGGAAGCTCCGGCGGCACGACGGCGGAGGGCGAGCAGATCACGATCAGATGATCGGGATGCTCGCGGACGATCGCCGCCAGCGCGCGGTCGAGTTGCTGCGCGTAGGCGCGGAGCGCGTCGCCTTTCATCGAGCCGGGAGCGGGAAGCTCATTGCGGAAGATGTGCAGCGCGCGCTGCTCGGCCGAGAAACCTTCCAGCGCGACGGTGTTGAGCGACAGCGCGCCGTCGATGTCGTTCAACGCGGCGAGATCTGCGGAGAGCGCTTCGAGGATGCGCGGACGCGCCGTGCCGGTTGCATCGAAGCGCGCGGCAACGTTGTTGAGTTGCGGCACCGCGCGAAGCGGCGGAGTCACGACCGAGGGCCAGCGCACGACCTTCGACGATACCTGCAGGCGGCTGAAGAGAGCCCAGAGCGGCAAGGCGTCGCCGGCGGGAAGCTGCGCCGAAATGCGCTCCACCGGAGGAATGAGTCCCCAGGCGCTGAACCCGACGCCGTACGGCAGCAGCAGGAACGGCTCGGCGCGATTGAGTGGCGTGCGATACGAAAAACGTCCGGTGACGCCGTGCCGGTACGGCAGCTTGCCGGTGGCCAGCGATGCCCACAGCGACTTCGGACTCGTCGTCGGGAATGGCTCGAGCCGCGTGAAGTACGAATGGTCCGTCGCGTTCTCGAAGAACGGCAACAGCCCCTCGCCCTTCATCGTCACGATCCAGTCGTACGAGAGATTGCGGATCGCGATGAGGATCACCGGCCGGTGTCCGGCGACCGCGCCGATGTTCGCCACGACCACGTTCTTGCGTTCGGTGCGATAGCTCTCGCGGCGTTGATACAGGAAGATCGACGAGATGGCGATGAGCACGACGCCGCAGACGAAGATCGCGCGCGATGTGCGCCGGTCGCGATTGCGCTCCAGCACCCACAACGCCAACAGCACGAACGCCGTGACGGTGATGACGTTCGTCGCCTTCGACAAAATGCGGTGCGCACCGACCGGCAGGTAGATGTCGAGCAGGTTGAGGTGCACCCAGTAGATGAACGACGAGATGAACGCCGCGAAGACCACGAAGCCGAAGCCGTGCGAGCGATACGCGTCGGGCTTTCCGAAGAGCTGCACGCGCAGAAGGCGCAGGCCCCAGAGGATCGTGCCGAAGAGCAGTCCGCAGGTCAGGCCGTAGATCAGCGTCACGGTCGCCAGGCGGGCGAGCGTGATGTCGACCTGAGGGTTCAGGAAGTACAGCAGGTGCGCCATGTACAGCCCGAAGATGGCGCCGGCAAGGACGCGTTTGAGATAGGCCCAGCGGATCGGCATGCGAAGGGGCGGCGATGCTGACGCCGGCCCGCCTCAGAGAATACACCGGCGACTCGGCGGCGCTCGATCTGCTGCGCGACCTCGGATATCCGGTCGCTTCCGTCGACGTCGATCCCGCGGAATGGCGTCGCGGAGGCGTGAGCATCCCCTGGAACGGGGAAGCGCGCCTGCGGCTGGCCGTGCGCATGAAGGAATTCGATCTCTTCGTCCTGCACGGAAATGTGCCGGAAGAAGCGATCGCTGAATTTCTAGGCAGTTATCGTGAGTACAATTGCATCACGAAATCAGCGCTGATTTATTGTGCTGATGAATCGATCTCGATATTCGATCTCGACGGGGGCCGCGCGCTTCGCCGGCTGGACGTCGATCTGGCGCGGCCGACCGCCCACGCCATCGACCGTCTGAACCTGCTCGCGCGCGGAGACGATGCGGCGCTCCCGCGCATCTTCGAGCGCGCACTCGATCGCGAGAGCGTGACGCGCCAGTTCTTCCAGCGCTTCCGTGCGGCGGTGCGCGACGTCGCCGACGCGTTGGCGGATGCTTTCCCGCAAGAGGAACGAAAAGCTGTCGATGCCGAGGCGCTGCTGATTCTGTCGCGACTGCTGTTCCTCTCCTTCGTGCAGGAGAAGGGCTGGCTCGGGGGCGAGCGAAGGTTTCTCGTCGACCGGCTCGCACACGAGACCTCGCGCGGACGCGAGTTCTTCTCCGGCGTGCTCATGCCGCTCTTCTTCGGCTGTCTCAACACGCCGTTGCACGAGCGCACGCTCTCGGCGCGGAGGCTCGGCCGCATTCCGTACCTCAACGGCGGATTGTTCGAGCCTTCCGCGTTCGAGCAGCGCCACTTCGACATGCACCTGCCGAACGAGCTGATGCAGCGCGTGATCGAGGACGTGTTCGAGAAGTTCGACTTCCGCGTTGCAGAACGGACAGGGGAGAGCGACAGCGCGGGAACGCACGTCGATCCGGAAATGCTCGGCAAGGTCTTCGAATCACTGATGGCCGAGGATGACCGGGCGGCGAGTGGGAGCTTCTACACGCCGAAAGAGATCGTCGACGTGCTGACGGAGCGCGCGATCGTCGAATGGCTGGGATCGGAGCCGACGATCGAGAAGCTGCAGCGCATCACCGTCCTCGATCCAGCTTGCGGTTCTGGCGCGTTTCTCCTCTCGGCACTTGGCGTCATTGAAAAGCTGTGGCGGAAGCTGACGAGCGATGTTCCGCGCGACGTGCGGCGGCGCATCGTGGCCAATTCGCTGTACGGCGTCGATCTGAAACCGGAGGCGGTGCGGTTGTGCGAACTGCGTCTCTGGCTGGCGATCGTGTCCGGAAGCGAGGCGACGATCGAGAGCATCGAGCCGCTCCCGAATCTCGATCGCAACATCCTTCAGGGCAATTCGCTCCTGAGTCCGACGGACTTTCTTGGGGACGGCCGGCTCGACATCTATCGCGACTGGCTCGACGCGCTTCGCGCGCAGCGCGATCTGCTCGAGCGTTATCGCTCCGCGCCGCACGGCCAGCGGCCGGCGCTCTATCGCATCATCCGCGGCAACGATCAGCGTCTCGCGTCGGATCTGCTGGCGCGCAGCATCGACGCCGCGGAGCGCCAGCTGCAGCTTGCCTGCGCGCCGCAACGCGATCTCTTCGGCCGGGCCGAGCCGGTGGACGCGGAGCTTTGCCGCGCGCTGCAGAAACGGATCGCCGAAGAGAAGAAGCTGCTGGAGAAGGTCGAAGAAGGAACGCTCGACTTCTTTTCGTTCGACGTCCACTTCGCGCACGTGATGGCCGGCGGCGGATTCGACGTCGTTGTCGGCAATCCGCCCTGGGTGCGCAACGCGCGCATCGACGCGCGCGCAAAGCGGATGCTGAGCGATCGTTACGCTCTGTTCAGCGGACGTCGAGACGGCGCCGGATTCCATCAGCCCGATCTCTCCGTCGCCTTCTTCGAACGCGCGCTGGCCCTCGCCGCGAGCGATGGCGTCGTGACGATGCTCATGCCCTCGAAGATCGTGAACGCCGCGTACGCCGGCCCGCTCCGCCGCGCGATCCGCGATCGCGTCATCGCCATCGACGATTGGAGCGACGACCCTCGCCGCAAGAAGTGGTTCGAAGCCGACACCTTCCCCCTCGGCATCACCTGCACCGCCGGCTCTCGTCGTGCCGGCGAGCCGGCCGCCGGGCGGCCCGTTCGAGTTCTCGCCTCTGGCGAAACGTTCAACCTTCCCGCGCGCGATCTCTCCGTCTCCACACCGTCGTCGGAATGGACTCTCGTCCCGCCCGACGTTCTCAACATCCTTCGCCGTCTTCGCGAAACGAAGCCGCCACTCGAGCTCGTGCTCGGACGAAAGCCGTTCATGGGCGTCAAGACAGGAGACAACCGCAGCTTCTTTCTCGAGGCGCGAGCGATCCGCAACGGTCACCTCATCACCACCGACGGACTGCGCATTCCGCTGAGCGCGGTCTGCCGCTGCGTGCGCGGACGCGATCTGCAGCGTTGGGAAGTTTCGGCATCGCAGTGGATGCTCTGGCCGCCGTCGCGCGGCCGGCGCGGATCGGCCGCGCAGCCTCCGGCGTGGCTGAAAAAGCTCGCCGCCGCGCGCGGACTTGAGCCTGAGGACTTCCGGCTCTCGTTCGTGAAGCCGGAGCATGTCGGGATCAAAGTCGCCTGGAAGGATCTCTCGCGCGGACTCGCCGCCGCCGTACTGCCCGACGTCGTGCACATCGACGAACAGCCCTTCCCGCTCGTGCCCAACCAGACCTTGTACGCGATCGACTGCGTCTCGCTTGACGAGGCCTACGCAACCTCGGCGATTCTCAACTCCACGATCTCCGGCGCCTTGCTCGTCGCCGTCGCCGAACGGGCGAAAGACGCGCATTACCGCTACTTCGGCCGCACCGTCGGCGCACTTCCGTGGCCCGAGGCGAGCGCGGAGCAGACGAGACTCGTACGACTCGCGCGGCGCGCGCATCGCGGCGTCGACGTCACGCGTGATCTCGATGCGGTCGTAGCGGCGATCTATGGCGTCACCGAGGCGGAGCTGGATCTGCTGCGCGCGTTTCTCGAAAGGAGACTCGGTGCTTGCTGATCATCAGCGCGATGCCGTGGAGCGCGCGCTCGCGTTGCTCGACGCGAAAGGCGGAGTGCTGCTCGCCGACGATGTCGGCCTCGGCAAGTCGTTCGTCGCCGCCGAGGTGATGCGGCGTTGGCGAAGCGAGGAGCCCGCGGAGCTGATCGTGCCCGCGGCGCTCGTCGCTCAGTGGCGCGCGACGCTCGAGCAGTTCGAGATCGACGCGCGCATCCTCACGCACGACGGCATCTGCAGCGACCCGTATCTGCCGCGGCCCACGCGACGCCTCGTGGTCGTCGACGAGGCGCACGCGTTTCGCAATCCGCTCACGCGTCGCTACGCTGCGCTGGCGCGCCGCTGTGCCGGCGCGCGCGTGCTGCTCGTCACGGCGACGCCGGTTTGCAACTCGATCGCCGATCTCGAAGCACTCCTGCGGCTCATCGCCCGCGACGACCTGCTCGCCAACGACGGCGTTCCTTCGATCGACGTCGCCTTCGAGCGCCGCGATGCGGAGATCATCGAGCGCATCGTGACGACGCTGGTGATTCGCCGCGACCGCAGCGTCCTGCCGGCGGAGCTCCAGTTCGGCGCGCTCGATCGCCGTGTCGTGCGGCATCCGGTGTTCGCATTACCGCTCATCGACGAGCTGCGCTTTCCGCTCGTCGATGAGAACGGAATCGTCCGTCGTTTTCTGCGTCGCCGCCTGGAGTCGAGCGAAGCGGCATTCATCGAATCGGTTCGCAGGCAGCTTCGCTTCTACGATCGCGCGCTGGCCGCGATCGCCTCCGGCCGCGCGTTGCCGAAGCGCGACTATCGCCGCGCCTTCGCGCACGAAGAGGATCGCGATGCGTTTCAGGAAGTGTTGTTCTGGGAGCTCTTCGCGCCAGCGGGCGAGTCCGATCCCGCGGCGATCCGCGACGAGATGGAAAAACTCGAATCGCTCCTTGCCGCGGCGAGCTGTTCGCCGTGCGAGAAACGACGAATGTTGATGGCGCTGATCCGCGAGGAGCGCGAGCCGATGTTGATCTTCACCGGGTCCGCGGCGACGGCGACCGATCTCCGCGACGCGATCGGAGGCCGCTGCGGTCTCGTCACCTCGCGCGAGCGCTCGCGCGATTCTGTGCTGCACGCGTTCACGCGCGGCACGCTCAACGTCATCGTCTCGACGGACTTGGCCGCCGAGGGACTCAATCTGCAGCGAGCGGGAGTCGTGGTGCACTACGACATTCCGTGGAATCCGGTGAAGCTCGATCAACGCAACGGCCGCGCGCACCGCATCGGCCAGACGCGCGAGTCCGTACGCGCAATCTACTTTCTACCGGAATCGCGCGAGACGGGAATCGTCGAGACGATCGCCCGAAAGAACCGCGTGCGAAGACGCGCGTTGCAACAAGGGTCGCTCGCCGCGACCGATGCGCAACCGACGCTTCGCGCACGCCTCACGAAGCGCGCCGCATTCGCGCACCTGCATGCCCGAGACGTCACGCTCCCCGAACTTCTCGCGCGGCGCCACCGCGCCGGCATCGAGCAGATCATCGAGGAGATGAGCCGCGAATATCTCGATCAGCGCCGCATCGACGATCTCGTCGCACTCGTTGCGGCGGAGGTGTAATCAGCGGTCATCCCGAGCGTCGAGCGAGGGACCTGGGCGGGTGTGCGGCGCGAGGAACGTGTTGCTCTGCCGCCCGTGCCCCCAGGTCCCTCGCTCGACGCTCGGGATGACATGTCACTTGTGGTTCATCGCCGCGTGTAGCTTCGCCGCACGACCGACGCGGCCGGCTTGTTCTCGATCTCGTAATCGTTGCTCGTGGCGGTGCCGTGGTTGGGGTACGAGAACCACTTCCACGGATAGGCGCCTGCCACCCACGGCCGCGTCCAGACCGTCTCGAAGAACGCCTCGTACGCCTCGCGTTGCGCGTCGAGATTCAGCGGCGCGTCGCGAGGGATCTCCCACTGGCGCCAGGCTGCGCCGTCGGCGCTGCGGTAGCCGATCTCGGTGAAGAGCACGGGACGCTTCGTCGTGGTCGCGAGACGTTCCAGTTTGTCGAGAATCGGCTGCCAGGCGCGCACGAGCGCGGCGCGATCGGGCGACGCCTCTGGTGCGAGCGGGAAGTAGCCGCTGACGCCGATCCAGTCGAGCGCGTCCCAGAACTTGACGTCGAACACTTCATCGAAATTTGCGCCGTACGTGATCGGGCCGCGATAGATGCCGCGGATGCGGGCGATGATGCCGCGCCAGCGCGCTTCGTGATGAATCGCGATCTTCTGCTCGTTGCCGATGCAGAAGGCGTCGGCGTGGCTGTCGCGCGCGATCGCGGCGTAGTGCTCGATGAACTTCGTGTACGCATCGAACCACGCGCTCCACTGCTCCTCGTTCCACTGCTCCATCCCCAGCTCGCGCCGTCCCCAGATGTGCGGCTTGAGCATGACCTTGATGCCGAGGTCGTGAGACTGCTTCGTCACGGCAACGAGCGAGTCGTCCGTTTCCCAAACGTTCGCGCCGCCCCAATGAAGCTCGCCCGTCCCGCGATGAAACCCGAACGGCATGATCGACACCCACGTCACGCCCATCGTTTTCAACTCGCGCAACGACTCGCCGGAGGCCGCGGAGCCGTAGCGCACATCGCGCTCGCGGCTGAACGCGCAGGCGTAGCTCATGCCGCGTTGTTTCTGTTCTGGTGAGACTTGCGGAGCGCGGCTCGCGCACGCGAGGTTGAGAAGAAGTGCGACGCAGATGAGGCGCAGAGGCGCAGAGGCGCACGGGCTCACAGATGCATGGTCGCACACGCGGCGAGCCCTTGAGTCTGTGAGCCTATGAGCCCGTGAGCCTTTGCGCCTTAGAATCCCCCCAGTGAACCTTCTCATCGTCGACGACGAAGCCTCCCTGCGCGACTTCCTCAGCATCGTGTTCGAGGAAGAGGGATGGCAGGTCGAAGTCGCGCCCGTCGATCGGGGATGCGCGAGCGGCCATCCAGCGGCTCGAGCCGGACGTCGTGCTCTGCGATCTCATGCTGCCCGACGGTTCGGGCATTGACCTCGTGCGCGATGTGAAGGCGCGTGAGCCCTTCCATCGCCTTCGTCATGATCACCGCGCACACCTCGACGCGCTCCGCGGTCGAAGCGTTGAAGGCCGGCGCGGTCGATTACATCGCCAAGCCCTTCGACATCGAAGAGCTGAAGATCATCGTCCGGAAAGCGGTCGAGCGGAAAGAGCTCGAAGACGAGAACATCCATCTCCGGAGCGCCCTCGAGGAACGCTTCACCTTCGCAAACATCCTCGGGAAAAGCGCGAAGATGCAGGAGATCTTCTCCATCGTTCAGCGCATCGCCCGAACGATGTCGACCGTCCTGATCTCCGGCGAGTCGGGCACGGGCAAGGAGCTCATCGCTCGCGCCATTCACTACAACTCCGATCGCCGCGGCAAGTTCGTCTCGATCAACTGCGGCGCGCTGCCCGAGACGCTGCTCGAGTCCGAGCTCTTCGGTCACGAGCGCGGCGCGTTCACCGGCGCCATTCGCGAGAAGCGCGGACTCTTCCACGAGGCCGATCGCGGCACGATCTTTCTCGACGAGATCGGCGAGACCTCGACGGCGATGCAGATCAAGCTCCTGCGCGTGCTGCAGGACCGCATCGTCCGGCGCGTCGGATCGAACGTCGAAGCCGAGGTCGACGTGCGCGTCATCGCCGCGACGAATCGCGACCTTTCGGAATCGATTCGCGAGGGAACGTTCCGCGAGGATCTCTTCTATCGCATCAACGTCATTCCCATCACGCTGCCGCCGCTGCGCCAGCGCAAGGAAGACATCCCGCTGCTGGTCGATCACTTCATCGAGAAGTTCTCGGCGAAGATGGGAGTGCCGCGGCCGCGCATCTCGTCCGATGCGATGCGCGCGATCGAGAAATATCACTGGCCTGGCAACGTGCGCGAGCTGGAGAACGTGATCGAGCGGATGATCGCCCTCGAGACCGCGGACGTCCTCACCACGAAGTCGCTGCCGGAGCAGGTCTTCCTCGGCGGGCGCATTCCGGACGCCTCGTTCATGCTGCCGCCCGAGGGACTGTCGCTCGAGGATCACCTCGAGGCCATCGCCAAAATCTTCATGCTCCAGGCTCTGGAGCGTTGCAACGGCGTGCAGACCCAGGCCGCGGAATTGCTGCGGATGTCCTTCCGCTCGTTTCGGTACTACGCGAAGAAGTACGATCTCATCCCGCGCGAGCGCGAAGCAGAAGAAATCGTGGAGGTGGAAGAGAAATGAGGGTTGCGGCAATGCTGATGCTGCTCTCGATGACGTGCGCGAAAGCCCCGACACCGCCGCCGGCGGCGACGCAGAACGCACAGGCCGGGGCGCGTGTGCTGTTTCCGGATGGGTTCGTGGTGCGCGTCGAAATCGCGGCCGACGGGGAGAACCGCGCTCAGGGACTGATGTACCGCGATCACTTGGAGCCCGGTGCGGGCATGCTCTTTTTCTTCCCCGAGGTCGGCGAATACCCGTTCTGGATGAAGAACACGCGCATCCCGCTGGACATGATCTGGATCGATGCGCAGAAGCGGATCGCGCACATCGCCCACAACGTCCCGCCCTGTCAGATCGAGGATTGTCCGAGCTATCCACCGAACGCACAGGCGCTCTACGTTCTCGAAGTTGCGGCCGGCGTGGCGAAGCAGCACGCGCTGAAAGATGGCGATCTGTTGCGGTTCGAGCAAACCGAAGACGTCGTCGTGCGTTAATAAATAGTTGTCGGTTGTCCGTTGTCGGTTGTCTGGGGTTCTTGTCCCCAGGCTCCGACAACCGATAACCGACAACGAATAAAACTGTTTGCGCGCCCGTTGCGCGGAAAGACGTCATGTTCCGGTCCCGAGGAGAAAACCTCCGCTCTGTTTTCGTCCTGTTGTTCCTGAATGTCGCCTTCTTCCTTCTGGAACATCAGGATCCCGTGAAGTACGCGCGGCTGTTCCGCTTCGATCGGGATGCCGTGCGCGCGGGCCAGGTGTGGCGGCTGGTCACGTACCAGTTCACGCAGCCGGGTCAGGGCATCATGCAGGCGCTCTCGCTCTTCATCACGCTGCTGCTGCTCTACATGATGGGCACCGCGATCGAGGAGGATTGGGGGACGTGGCACTTCGTCACGCTCTTCGCGCTCTCGACCCTCGGCTCGGCCGGCGTCGCCGCTCTGATCGGCATCCCGCTTCTCGGAACGTACTTCGTCTACTTCACGCTCCTGTTCGTCTACGCCTCCGCGTTCGGCAATCAGACTTTTTATCTCTTCGGCGCGATCCCCGTGCGCGTTCGGATGCTCGCACTGTTTTCTTTCGCGATCCTTCTGTACGGCGTCTTCTCGGGAGGGATGGCCAATCTCGCCGCGCTCGGCGGCGCCGTCGCTGCGTATGCCTATTACCTCTCGCAGCGCGTGCGGGTGAAGTTCATTCTGCCGGCGGCGCCGCAGCCGTCGGCAGCCGTGCCACCGTCGATGCGCATCGATGTGATGGCGATGCACAACGCCGCGCGCTACGCCGGCATCAAGCAGGCGCTCGCGGGTGGCCATGACCCGGACATCGACCGGCTCCTCGCGCAAGCCGAGCGCGAGACCGTCGCCGGAGTGAACATCTGCCCGCCCGCGGACTACAAACCGGAAGCCGTCGACGGCTACTGCATCCGCTGCGAAGGATTCGCGGAATGCTCGGCGAGACACCTGCGGCTGAATCGACCGCGAGCCGCGACGGCCACGCTGGCCGTGCCGAGTCCGGAAGTCTAGTCAACGCCTGCGCTCCGCTGCGGAGGCGAGTTACTCGCCCTTCGGCTCGCCGCCGCCCGCTCCACCACCACCGCGGCGGCGACGGCGGAAGCGTCGCTTCTTGCGCGCACCTTCGCTCGCGTCGCCTTCGGCTCGCGGAGGGCGCGGTTGCTGCGGCTGTTGTGGAGCGCGAGGCGGCTGTTGCTGCTGCTGCGGGCGAGGCGATTGCGGCGGCCGCGGTTGCTGCTGCTGTTGTTGCTGCGTCTGGCCTTCGGCCTGCGGAGATCCCGCTCCCGATCCGCCGCGTCCGCGACGACGACGTCTCCGTCGCGACTGCTGATCGACGGACGCTGCCTCTCCGGACGGCGCTTGCGGCGGTCGTTGGGGCCGCTGTTGTTGTGGTCGCGGTTTTTGCTGCTGCTGTTGTGGCGGCTGTTGCTTCTGTTGCTGTGACTGCTGCTGTTGTTGCGGCCGCTGTTGTTGTTTCTGCTGTTGAGGTTGGCCGCCGCGTTGCCGATCGCGTTGGCGCTGCTGCTGGCGATCGCCGCGACGCGGACGTTCCTCGCCCGGCGCGCGCTCGTCGCGGCGCGTAGCTTTGCCCGTCCGCTGCTCGAACTCGCGGATCTTGCGGTCCATGTAGCGACGGGATTGCTGTTCCTGGCGATCGCGGGTGAGGTCATGCCCGCAGTACGGGCAACGCTTCCATCCCTCGGGATACGTTCGCTTGCAGGAAGTACAGAGAATCGATTTCGGGAGCGGCATCGGCGAATCGGCGCGCATTGTACACTTCGGGTGTGGATGACGACCGCCGACGCACATTGCTCGCGCTGGTCCACCTCGCCGAGGGGGACTCGCCGAACGCGTGTTGGGACGACCGGCGAGCCATCGAGCTCCTTCGTAAGGAAACCACCGCGAACGAGCTGCGAGAGCTCGGCGTCAACGAAGGCGTCATCGAGCACGTCTTCGCGGAGCACCCTGCGTGAACTATGGCTGCTAGCTTTTCCGTGCGCGTCGAAGCGCGTTTCGAGTCCGCGCACTTTCTCCGTGAGTATCGCGGCATCTCCGAACCTCTGCACGGCCATTCGTACAAAGTCGAAGCCGACCTCGCCGCACGTGGCGGAGGTCTCGACGCCGACGCCATCGCCGTCGACTTCGTCAGCGCGAAACGCAAGCTCGAGCAGCTGGCGAAGAAACTCGACTACGGATGCATCAACGACATCCCGCCGTTCACGGAAGTGAACCCCAGCGCCGAGAACATCGCCGAGTGGTTCGGTCGTGAACTGCAGGCTGCCGTCGCCGACGAGAACGCCGTCGTGACAGCCGTGACGATCTGGGAAGGCCCGGTGAATTCCGTGACCTACAAACCCGCCAGCAACCCGTGATGAACAAACTTCCCAACCACACCGCGCTCAAAGAATGGTCGACGGTGGTCGAAGCCCTCGGCCGCGGTGAGCAGATCCTGCTCTTGCGCAAGGGCGGAATCGCCGACGCGACGTTCGGCGTCGACGCGGATCGTTTCTATCTCTACCCGACGTACTTTCATCAAGGCGAGACCGAGCCGCGATCGAACGTCACGATCACGCACTGGTGCGAAGTCGTGCAGACGTGGCGCACGAGCGATCGCGACGTACTGGAGCGCCTCGCGCCGCTCGTCGGCATTCCGCGGGAGACCCTCGAGGCGCGTTATCGCTTTCGACCGGACCAAGCACTGCACGTCATTGCCGTGCGCACGTTTGCGCTGGAGCATCCCGTTTCGATCGCGTTTCGCGAGTCGTACGGCGGCTGTCTCAGTTGGATCAGCCTCGAGGACGAGATCGACGTCACGGGCTCGCGACCGGTGTTGGATGAAGCAAAGCTCGACCGAAAGATCGCTGACGTGGCGCAGGCGTTGACGGTTGCCAGCGCCGCGGTCGCGGAACCGATCCCCGCCGGCTGACGCGCGACTTGCACGACATGATCGCGATTCTCTTCATCATTTTCGCCGGTGGAGCGCTGGCGGCATTCGCGATGGCGGCGATGGCGATCGCAGACCGCGAGCGGAATCACGTGCCCGCCCCGGCGCCGCAACGCGATTCGATCGCCGCCTCGCTCCTCGTGCATATCGTGGCCGCGGGAGGCGTGAGCCTCGACGAGGCGGTACGAAGCGTGCGACGCGGCGCCGGGCTGGCCGCTCCGGTGACGACGGGCATCGACATCACGAACTGGGCGGAGAGCTACGCGCGCAACGCGACGCCCGAGCAACGCGCGTCGCTGCTGGAGATCGCGGTGCGGATCGTCGCGGCGCACGGTCCGATTCCGCTGCGGCAATACGCCGCGCTCCTCGATCTCAGCTTCGGCCTCGGGTTTCAGACTGACGCCCTGGCGCGGCTGCGCGAGCGTTATGGATTCGAGTACGTCGATCACGCCAAAGATGCGCGGCCGAAAGGAGCGGACCGATCCGGCGATGGCGCGCCGCTCTTCGTGCGGCCTCGCCGCAAGCGGGCGGAATTGCTCGCGGTTCTGGGGATGGGTGAGGGCATCGCGACACGTCAGGAGATCAGCGCCGCGTATCGGCGGCTGGTCACGCAGCATCATCCCGACCGGTTTCATGGAGCTTCGCCGGATCAGCAGAGCGCCGCGGCCGCGCGTTTCATCGAGATCACGCGCGCATACGAAGAACTTCTGGCAGAAGAGCGCGAATAGAGATATCGTTCGCCGTCGCCGGTTCTTGGGTTTTCGGGAACTCGGCAGGGTTCCCTTGATCCAATTCCGACTTGCGCCTCTCTGGACGGATGTTGTATCATCCGCTGGGAATAGGGGCCGTTTACTGTTTGTTCACAGCCAGTTTGCCAGCAGTTCCCCTCTGTAGACCTTAGATTTTCATTGAGAAGAGCCGCTTTCGTGGACGGACGTGTCCGGCAGAGATGACGGATGCGATTTCGACGTCGCGATACCTGGCGGGCCGGTAACGGCCGCGGCTGAATCACGTAACCCGCTGTGCTGGTATGACTTTGGTATCGGTGTCGAGCATGGCGTAACTAATTTATTTGCTCGTGCATCTAATGGTGCATGCGGCACGAACGTTGAAGTTTTGGCCGTTGGCGTACGGGAGAGATCATGAAGACCGCGGAAGTCCATACACACGAGCAGGGCTGGGATTTCGAACAGGCAGCAATGCCCTACGTCGACTCCTTGTACAACACCGCCTACCGAATGACGCGGAACTCCGAAGACGCGGAGGACCTCGTCCAGGAGACGTACCTCAAGGCGTACAAGTACTACGACAAGTTCGAAGAAGGTACGAACTTCAAGGCGTGGCTCTTCAAGATCATGAAGAACACGTTCATCAACAACTACCGGAAGAAGAAGCTCACGCCTCACAAGATCGACTTCTCGGAGATCGAAGAGTCGTACGAGCGCGTCATCCAGAAGAACGCCCCGGATCTCATCAAGCGATCCGGAGAGCGAGATCTTCCAGGACATGATGGACGCCGACGTCAAGCGCGCGCTCGACTCGCTTCCGCACGACTACAAGATGGTCGTCCTGCTGGCCGACATCGAAGGCTTCTCGTACAAGGAGATCGCCGAGATTCTCGACTGCCCGGTCGGCACGGTGATGTCGCGACTCTATCGCGGACGGAAGATGCTCGAGCGCACGCTGCTCGACTACGCCCGCAAGTACGGCTACATCCGCGGCGAAGCGGAGCCGGCCAAGATGCGCTCGCGCAAAGACGAGACCAAGGGCCGCAAGAAGAAGGACGACGGCAAGCCGGAAGAGACGGATGTCGTGGAGCCGGACGAGAACGAAGAGGAGATCCTCTTCGCCGGCCCCGAGGAAGAGGACTTCGAGTTCGAAGTCGAAGAAGAGGAAGAAGAGAAATTCGACGTCGAGTAATTCGACATCGCAGTGGATTCAAAGCGAGGGCGGCCGGAAGGCCGCCCTCGGTGTTTATGGGCCTGTGTTCCCAGCGCCGGTGATCCGTTCTCGGTTGTCAGTTGTCCGCGCCTTTTCGTTCGACGCGATCTCGCAGACAACTGACAACCGACAACCCGAGAACGATGTGCGCAACCTCACCGCGGCGTTTCGTCCCACCACTTAGACAAACTCTGCGTCGTACGTCGCGGGCGCTCCGCGTAGTGCGAGGTGTCGTTGAAGAGCATGAGGCGCGCGTGCACCGGGCCCTGGAAGTCGAGCACATTGAGGCTGGCGGGGGCTTGGTCGAGACGGTCGCGGTAGCCGCGGGCATCGAAGCCGAGGAGGCTGCTGAGAATGAGGCGGATCGTCGCTTTGTGCGAGACGACGAGTACGCGCTCGCCGGGATGGCGCGTCACGATGTCGCGGATCGCGGGAAGCGCACGCGCCAGGACCGCGACGCCCGACTCGCCGCCTTCGGGCGCGAACGTGAACGGATCCTCTTCCCACGTCGCGTATTCGGCGGCGTAGCGCTCTTCGACCTCGCGTCGCGTGAGCCCTTCCCACCGGCCATGGTCGATCTCGCGCAAGGCGTCCACTTGCGTCGGCTCGCGTTGGCAGCGGACGCCGATGATGTGCGCCGTCTCGACCGTTCGCGACAGCGGGCTGCAATAGACGGCTGATATGTCCTCGAGCCGCAGCCGTTCACCCAGGCGTTCCGCCTGCAGCCGGCCTTCGTCGGACAACTCGACGCCTGTCGCGCCGGAGAAGCGATCCTCGGCCGTCAGTTGCGTCGCACCATGCCGCACGAGATAGAGACGAGTGGCGTTCATGTTCAGCATCTGAGAATACTCGCGATGCGTCCAGACAACCGAGAACCGACAACATGACAACCGATCCCAAGCAGCAACTGCGATAGCATCCCACGGTCCGTGAGCGATCACACGATTCCCAAGCCAACGCCCGGAGGTTTGGACGCTGACGCCATCATCGATGCGTTTGCGCATCGGATGATGTACTCCGTCGCACGCGACGAATTCAACGCCAGCGACGAGAACGCCTATCACGCACTCGCTTACGCCGTGCGCGACCGGCTGATGGATCGCTGGTTCAAGACGCAGGATCGCTTCTATCGCCAGGACGTCAAACGCGTTTACTACCTCTCGCTCGAGTTCCTGCTCGGGCGCGTGCTGACGAGCAACATCATCAACCTCGGCGCGGAGCGGCAGTACTTCGAGGCGATGGAGCGCATCGGCTTCGAGCTCGAAGATCTCGTCGAGCGCGAGAGCGACGCCGGCCTCGGCAACGGTGGACTCGGGCGTCTCGCGGCCTGCTTCCTCGAATCGGCATCGACGCTCGGCCTGCCGTTCTACGGCTACGGCATCCGCTACGAGTACGGCATCTTTCGCCAGCGGATCCGCGACGGCAATCAGATCGAGACGCCGGACAACTGGCTTCGCTACGGATGTCCGTGGGAAGTGGCGCGGCCCGATGTCATCTTCCCGATCAAGTTCTACGGCCGCACCGAAAACTACAACGACGAGCAGGGCGCGCTACGCACGCGCTGGGTCGATACGTCCGATCTCTACGCAATGGCCTACGACATGGCCGCACCCGGCTATCGCAACGACATCGTCAACTCCTTGCGTCTCTGGGCCGCGAAGTCGAGCCGCGAGTTCGATCTCGAAAAATTCAACGCCGGCGCTTACGTCGAGTCGGTGGAGGACAAGACCAGCACGGAGAACATTTCGAAGGTGCTCTATCCGTCGGACGAGCGTTATTCGGGCCGCGAGCTGCGGCTCAAGCAGCAGTACTTCTTCACCTCGGCCACGATTCAGGACGTCATTCGCCGCTTCAAGAAACAGCACACCGGGCGCTGGGACGAGTTGCCGGAGAAGGTGGCCATCCAGCTCAACGACACACATCCGTCGATCTCGATCCCGGAAATGATGCGCGTGCTCGTCGACGAAGAACGCGTCGACTGGGATACGGCCTGGTTCCTCTGCGAGCGCGTCTTCGGCTACACGAATCACACGGTGTTGCCCGAGGCGCTGGAGACGTGGTCGAAGGAACTGATGGGCAAGCTCCTGCCGCGGCATCTGCAGATCATCGAGGAGATCGATCGCCGGTTCCGCGGCACGGTCGCGGAGATGTTCGCCGGAGACGAAGAGCGGCAGCGTCGCCTGACCATCATCGACGATCAGGCGCAGTCGGTACGCATGGCGCACCTGGCGATCGTCGGCTCACACTCCGTGAATGGCGTGGCGCGGCTGCACACCGACATCCTGAAGACGAAGCTCTTCCCCGATTTCCATCGCCTCTTCCCGAAGAAATTCAACAACAAGACGAACGGCATCACGCCGCGGCGCTGGTTGCTGGAAGCGAACCCGGAGCTGTCCGCGCTGATCACCGAATGCGTCGGCGAGGAGTGGCCGCGCGATCTCGACAAGCTGCGCGGGCTCGAGCGTTTTGTCGACGACGCGTCGTTTCGCGAGCGCTGGCAGAAGGTGAAGTTCCTGCGCAAGGAAGCGCTCGCGAAGTATCTGCAGCGCTGCCAGATCGACGTCGATCCGGAATCGATTTTCGACATTCAGATCAAGCGCATCCACGAATACAAGCGCCAGCTCCTCAACGTGCTGCACGTGGTCGCGCTCTATCACCGGCTGCTGGCGGGGCAGGACGCCGTGCCGCGCACGGTCATCTTCGGCGGCAAGGCCGCGCCGAGCTACGTCATCGCCAAGCTGATCATCAAGTTGATTCACGACGTGCGCACGCTCGTGCGGTCGAATCCGTTCGTGTCGCAGCGCCTGAACGTCGTCTTCGTGCCGAACTACGACGTCTCCGCGGCAGAGGTGCTCTTCCCCGCCACCGAGCTCTCGGAGCAGATCTCGACCGCGGGCACCGAGGCGTCGGGCACGGGCTGCATGAAGGCGGTGCTGAACGGCGGAATCATCATCGGCACGCTCGACGGCGCGAACATCGAGATCCGCGAGCACGTCGGCGACGAGAACATGTTCGTGTTCGGGATGACGACGGAGGAGATCGCGGCGCTGCGCGAGCGCGGCTACGACTCCGCGGCGATCGTGCAGGCCAATGCCGAGCTCAAGGCCGTCATCGACCGCATCGCTTCGATGAGCGGCGGCATCTTCAAGCCGCTCGTCGACATCCTGCTCAGCAACGACCGCTACTTCCTCTGCGCCGACTTCGCCTCGTACCTCGACGCGCAACAGCGCGCCGCGGACACGTGGACGCTCACGGACGAGTGGACGCGCAAGTCGATCCTGAACACGGCACGCAGCGGGTACTTTTCGTCCGATCGCACCGTTCGCGAATACGCGGACGAGATCTGGGACGCGAAATCGGCAACGGAAAGTAGGCTCTAAGCGAGCGTAGCGAGCGCGGTTCTGTGTAGCGACGGCCGCCCTCGGCCGTCGGGAAGAACGAGGCGCGATCCATCCTGATGCTGCGTTTGGCGCACGAACCGACGGCCGAGGGCGGCCGTCGCTACACAGAACCGCCGAAGCCTGCGGCTTCTATTCAGCCGGCTTCGGCTTCAGCATCTCCAGCAACTTCTCCAGCCGCGTGCGTCCCTCGGTCTGCTCCTGCAGCGTGCCGGAGAGGAGGCGCGTGATCTCCGCGAGCTCGACGGTCACGTCGGGTGTGGCGTCGCCGATGTGGATCGATCCGGTCGTCGTTCCTGCCTCGGCCATCATCTTGCGCACGCGCGCTGCTTCCTGCTGTTCGGCGAGGCGCTTCTGCAGTTCGCCGGGGAGCGCGAGGAGCGCTTCGTCGACGGCGTTCTTGAGATAGCCGCGGTTGATGTCCTTTGCGGCGAGGAACTCGCGGATTTGCAGGAGGCGCTTGACGGCGGGAAAGTACGGGCTGTTCGCGTCATCGACGAGCTTGGCCTGCACGAGCGCGACTTCGGCGACGGCTTGCTTGCTGCCGCTCTCGACGCCGAGGTCGAAGGTTGCTTTCACAGACTTGCCGATCGACGCCAGCGGACCGCCTTCGGTGTCGCCCGGATTCACCCACTTGTTGACGACGATGTCGGTCGTCGTGACCTTGCCGTCGAAACCGGTGATCTCGGCGTGAACATTGGCGAACCGAGACGCGATTGTTCGCGGAGAACGCGCCCTTCTTCTTCGGGACGTTGACTTCGTAGCGATACGCGTTCGTCGCGGTGATCATGACGTGGCGCAGCTCTTTCTCGCTATAAACCTGCTCGATCGTCTTCTCGTCCTTGACGCGACCGCCTTCCTCGCGCTGCAAGGAGGCCCACTGGTACGTGCCGTCCTCGCGCGGCATGCGCAGGTCCTTGATGTCGTCATCGACGATCGTCAGCAGCACGGGACGCTCTCGCGACACATCCTCGGCGACGGACGTGACGCGTCCGACGGTATAAAGGTCCTTCGCCAGCATCTCCGTGTGGGCATCGGCGGGAAGGGCGGAGGCTTGATCCTGAGCAAGGGCCGCAAAGGCGAACAGACTGACAGCAGCGGCAAAAATCGTTGTTCTCATGTCGGGGGATCTTACAAGATCCATGACGAGCTGATCGAATGGGAACCATCCACGAACGCATGACGACGGGACGCTTCGCTCCTTCGCCGACGGGACCGCTGCACATGGGGAGTCTCGTTGCCGCGGCGGCGTCGTGGTTGTACGCGCGGCGCGCCGGCGGGCGATGGCTCGTGCGGATGGAGGACATCGACACGCCGCGCGTTGTGCCTGGATCGGCGGACGAGATTCTCGGCGCGCTGCAGCGCTACGGACTCGAATGGGACGGCGAGATCGTCTGGCAATCGCGCCGCGTGGCGTTGTACGAATCGGCGCTCGCGGATCTGCGGGCGAAGGGTCTCGTGTACGACTGCGCCTGTTCGCGCGCGGATCTGCAGCGCGCCGCATCCGCGCCGCTCGGGCAGGAGCCGATTTATCCGGGGACGTGCCGGAATGGCTTACCCGCCGGGAAAGTCGCGCGGGCGGTGCGCTTTCGTGCGCCGCAGGAGATCGTCGCATTCGACGATCTCCTGCGCGGACACGTCGAGGAGAGCGCGGCCGGCGACTTCGTCGTGCGTCGCGCGGATGGGCCGTTCGCGTATCAGCTCGCGGTGGTGGTCGACGACGCGGAGCAGGGCGTAACGCAGGTCGTTCGCGGCGCGGATCTCCTGACGTCGACGCCGCGACAGATCGCCTTGCAGCGCGCTCTCGGCTACGCCACGCCGGAGTACGCGCACGTGCCACTCGTCGTGAATCCCGACGGCTCGAAGCTCGGCAAGCGGGAAGGCGCGCTGGCGCTGCCCACGCTCGACGATGCGCGCGTGCGCGAAACACTTTCGCTCGCGCTCCAGCACCTCGGCATCGAGGTCGAGCTCGATACGCCGCGAGCGATGCTGGAACAAGCGCTCGTCACTCCGCATACACTGCGCCCTCATGGACATTCGCAACAATGAGATCGCGCACCGCTTCGAAATGACCATCGACGGCCACACGGCGTTTGCCGCTTACGATCTGGAGCCGAGTCGCATCGTGCTGACGCACACGAATGTGCCGCCGGAGCTCGGCGGGCGCGGGATTGCGAACGAGCTGGCCAAGACGGCGCTCGGGTATGCGCGCGAGCATGGGCTGAAGGTCGTTCCGCAGTGCCCGTTCATGGCGAAGTTCATCGATCGGAATCCGGAGTATCAGGACCTGCTCGCGTAGCGGACCGGCTGGAAGCCGGTGGACCGGCAGGCAGGATGCCTGCGCTCCATGCGCTGCGCTGCGATCTAGGTGCGACGGCTAAAATGCCGGAATGCAACTAGCGCTGATTGCGGTGGCGTTCCTTGCCCTCATTGTGTTTGCGTATCGGGTGTACGGCTCGTGGATCTCGCGTCTGGTGGCGCTCGATCCCGATGTGTCGACGCCGGCGCATGAGAAGGAAGATGGCGTCGACTTCGTGCCGACGCGGCCGTTTTATCTGTTCGGTCAGCACTTCTCCGCGATCGCGGCGGCCGGTCCGATCGCCGGTCCGATCATCGCCTGTCAGGCATTCGGTTGGGTTCCGTGTCTGCTCTGGATCGGCCTCGGCGTCGTGCTCATCGGCGCGGTGCACGACTTCATGGCGCTCGCGGCGAGCGTGCGTCACGGCGCGCGTTCCATCGCCGACATCACGCGCGAGCACCTCGGGCCGCGCGCCGGTGTAGCGATGATGGCGTTCATCTGGCTGGCGCTGGTCTACGTGATCGTCGCCTTCGCCGACATCACGGCGTCGAGCTTCGTGACGGGCCCCGAGGAGTTGGCGAGCACGGTGACGAACTTCCATCCCGGCGGCGCCGTTGCCGCGGCGAGCGTCTTCTATCTGCTTCTGGCTGTGCTCATGGGCGTCGTGCAGAAGCTCTTGAATCCTCCGCTCTGGCTGATGTCGATCACGTTCGTGCCGGCGACGTTTGTCATGGTCTGGCTCGGGACGAAGTATTCGACGCTCTTCGTCCTCGACGTGAAGTGGTGGGCGGTGCTGATCCTCGCGTATTGCTGCATCGCTTCGATGACGCCGGTCTGGGCGCTGCTGCAACCGCGCGGCTACCTCGGCGGCTTCGTTCTCTATTTCGCGCTCGCCATCGGCATCGTCGGGATTTTCTTCGGCGGCTACGAGATCAAGCAGGCGGCGTTCAAGGGATTCGACAGCGGCAGGCTCGACGGGGCTGCTCTTCCCGTTCCTGTTCGTGACGATCGCCTGCGGTGCGTGCTCGGGATTCCACGGACTGGTGTGCAGCGGCACGACGTCGAAGCAGATCGACAAGGAGCCGCACATCAAGGCTGTTGGTTACGGCGGCATGCTCGCCGAGGCGTTCGTGGCGATGATCGCGATGGTCGACGGTGATGATCGTCGCGCAGAAGGATCTCACCGGTCTGAAGCCGGGAACGCATCTACGGCAACGGCATCGGCGAGTTCATGACGCTGATCATCGGCGAGAAGTACCGTCACTACGCGATCACGTTCGGTGCGATGGCCTTCTCGACGTTCGTCTTCGATACGGTCGACGTCTCGACGCGCCTCGGCCGCTACATCGTTCAGGAGCTTTTCCGCTGGCCGACGCGCTTCGGCGCTTGGGTCGGAACGCTGATGACGATCGCGCTGCCGATGTACTTCGTCGCCTTCGCTCCGGCCGGAAGCTGGGTGCGGTTCTGGACGCTCTTCGGCGCGTCGAATCAGCTTCTCGCCGCGCTGACACTGCTCTCGATCACGGTCTGGCTGCACCAGCGCCGGCAACAAATCGCGTTCACGCTGCTGCCGATGTTGTTCGTGCTCGTGACGACGCTCTACGCCCTCGTGAAACTCACGATCTCGAACTTCTCCACCGCGACCGTCTATCCAGTGGCGATGGTGAACGGCATCACTTCAGCCGCGCTGATCGCGCTGGCGATGTACCTCGTGATGCGCGCGATCGTGAGAGTTCGATCGGAACGCACGGTCGCCGCGACTACCTGACCGGTTGTCGCGATCTCCCACGACAACCGACAACTGACAACCGACAACGCATTCAAAACCGCAGTCCGACCGCGAACGAGAAGTCGTCTTCGTGCCCGTGATCGAGCCGGCGCGCGTATTTGACCTGCGCGTACGGCTTCAGTGCCGGCAAGTCGATCGCCACGCCGCCGATCAGGTTTCCGACGATGTTCGTGTCGGTCGTACCGAGGTTCGCGTCGAAATAGGCGAGGCCGACACCGGCGCCGACGTAGGGGTGAAGCGCAGCGATCTGCACGACATCCACGGTGAGATCGATGTTCGCCGAGCCGGCGGTGACGTCGTCCTGAAGCGAGTATTCGATGTTCGGATTGATGTTGATCGCGCCGAGGTCGTAGAGCACGTCGATGCCAACGAAGTTCTCGTGAGTGTCGTTGCTGCGGCCCGCGCGCAAGCCGAAATCCGCCGCGGCGAGAGCGGGAGCGAAAGAAAGGATGAGGGCGGTGAGCGTGAGAATCCGAACCGACTTCATGAAGAGGTAACCTCCTGAGCAATAGGCAGTATGCAGCAGGCAGTATGCAGGAATCGGAGGTCGTTTCCGGTTTCGCTCCGGCCAACCGCCAAGCGCCGATTGCCAACTGAGTTTGACGTACGCGCTTAAATCGGCACAGAATCCGTCGCGTAACTTTAGAACGCGAGAGGAATTTGACGATGGCTACGAAATCAGGATCCAAAGGCGGTGGCAAAGGCCTCTCCGCTCCCGTGCAGCCGAGCCCCGAGCTGTCCGCGATCGTCGGGAGTGCGCCCATTCCCCGCAGCGAAGTCACAAAAAAGGTGTGGGATTACATCAAGGCCAATGGCCTGCAGGACCAGACGAACAAGCGGATGATCAATGCCGATGACAAGCTTCGCGTCATCTTCGGCGGCAAGAATCAGGTCTCGATGTTCGAGATGACCGCGCTGGTCAACAAGCACCTCAAAGCGTGATCGCTGTATTCAGCAGTTGACGAAACGGGCGGCCAAGTGGCTGCCCGTTTTCGTTTCGCGCTCTGCTCATGACAGTTGCTAGTTACTGGTTGCTGGTTATCTGGGGATGGTCGCCTGGACGAAAGACCACAGACAACCAGCAACTAGGAACCAGCAACATTCTCTCTAGCCGAGCGCGCGTTCTACTGCCTCGATCGTCGGATCGATCTCCACGACATTCTCCGGACGATAGTTCGCCTCGGGATCCTTGAGGATGTGGCCGGTGAGGACGCAGACGATGGTCTCGCCGTCGCGCATCAGGCCCGAGGCGCGGAGCTTGCGCACGCCGGCGAGCGTGGCGGCGGAGGCGGGCTCGCAGCCGATGCCCATGCCGTCGATCGTTCGCTTCGCGGCCATGATCTCGTCGTCGGTCACTTCCGCGACGACGCCGTTCGTCTCGCGAATCGCGGCGACGGCTTTGTCGTGACTCACGGGATCGCCGATGCGGATCGCGCTGGCGATGGTCTCGGCGGTGATGCGGTGGCGCTTGGCGAAGTTGCCGGTGAAGCTGCGGAAGAAGGGATTTGCGCCGTGCGCCTGGATCGAAGCGAGGCGCGGCATGCGGTCGATCCAGCCATGCGCGAAGGCTTCGCGCAACGCCTTGCCGAACGCGCTGGTGTTGCCGAGGTTCCCGGCGGGGACGACGATCCAGTCGGGCGCGTCCCAGGCCAGATCCTGCAGAAGCTCCCAGATGATCGTCTTCTGGCCCTCGATGCGGAACGGGTTGATCGAGTTGACGAGATAGATGCCGAGGCGATCGCACGCTTCGCGCACGAGCCGCATCGCGTCGTCGAAATCGCCGCGGATCTGGAGAACCTTCGCGCCGTACGCGAGCGTCTGCGCGAGCTTGCCGCTGGCGACCTTGCCCGCGGGCACGAACACGATCGCCGGAAGCTCCGCCTGCGCCGCGTACGCCGCGAGCGATGCGCTGGTGTTGCCGGTCGAAGCGCAGGCGACGGCGCGCGCCTTCACGCGCACGGCCTGCGTCACGGCCACGGTCATGCCGCGATCCTTGAATGAGCCGGTCGGATTCTCCCCTTCGTGCTTGAAGAGCAGTCCGTTCCGCTCGTACAGCCGCGTGCCGCCTTCCGGATGCGTGATGACGTTCTCGATGTTCAGCACGCCTTCGCGAAAGCGCCATACGCCGCTGCGATCGACCGGCGAACGCGAGGTTGCGCGATCATCGAATGAATCGCGATCGAGGATCCCGTCGCGCTCGACGGAAAGCAGATCGCCGCACTCACAGGTGTAGCGAACGTCGAGGATGTCGTAGCGATCCCCGCAAGCGATGCATTGCAGCCATTCGGTCATGACGATGCCTCTGTGTAGCGACGGCCGCCCTCGGCCGTCGGTGTCGGGCGAAGATTGAGGTTGAAATCGAAATTCTCGCGAGTGCCCGACGGCCGGGGGCGGCCGTCGCTACACAGAACCGTTGTTACGGTTTTCACGACTTGCCCACTCTTCTCACGCCTTGTTTTGCAATCGGGCCAATGTGCGTCGACGACTCCACTTCGGCGAAGGCAGTGCGCATCGCCGCGGCGATGCGTTGCGCGGACGGTTCGTCGCTCGCGATCGCGAAGAGCGTGGGTCCCGAGCCGCTGATCGAGCAGCCGAACGCGCCGCTCTCGCGTGCGGCGCGTTTCACTTCGTAAAAGTGCGGGATGAGCGGCGCTCGTAGCGGTTCGGCGTAGCGATCGTCGAGCGCGCGGCGCAGCAGCTCGCCGTCGCCGGATGCGAAGGCGAGTGCGAGTGCGGTCGTGTTGGCCATCTGCTGAACCCAGATCGCGCGGTCGCATTCGTGAGGCAGCAGCGCGCGGGCGTCCTTCGTTTGAATGCGCACGCGCGGCGTGACGAGAGCGACCCACCAGTCGGCGGCGAGCGGAATCTTCACGACGTCGATCGGATCGGTGCAACGCGAGAGTGCAAGGCCGCCGACGACCGAGGGAGCGATGTTGTCGAGATGGCGGCCGGCGACGCACGCTTCGCCTTCGAGTGCGGCCGCGAGGATGTCGGGGATCGCCGGAGACTGTCCGAGCGCGAGCCCGGCGGCGTACGCACCGGCAACGCTCGAGGCGGCGCTGCCGCCCATTCCGCCTGCCAGTGGCAGTCCCTTCTCGACGGACACGATTGCGCGATAGCCGAACGGACGCAGGTACGCGTTTGCGGCGATGGCCGCGCAGTTGCGATCGGCATCGAGCGGCACGAGCTCGGCGTCGCGACCGGTCACGGCATCGACGCGCGAGTCGCCGCGCGTCAGCTCGACGGTCACGGTATCGCCGATGCCGTCGAATGCGAGACCGAGGACGTCGAAACCGGGTCCGACGTTGCCGATGGAGCCGGGAGCGAAGGCTGTGGCGGAATGCAAACGCTGCATTATCGTCCACCGGGTCAGCGCGGCGAAAAGTTGGCCTCGGAGCGACCGCACGTGCCCAAGGCTAGGCCAACCAACGCTGCCGGCCGTGCCGGCTCATCGCGCGCTCTTTCGCCGTTCGACCATCGTGATGGCCACGATGTCGTTGAGCACGCCCGCGGCCGTCACGCCGGCGCCTGCGCCCGGGCCGGTGACGACGAGCGGATTCTTTTCTCCATAGCGCTTCGACTGAATGACGATCGTGTTGGCGGTGCCGTGCAGGCGCCCAAGAGGCGAGGCGACGTCGACCGCTTCGACGCCGACGCGAATCCCGCGCTTGCCGATTTTGGCGACGTAGCGGAGCACCTTCTTCTGCGACTTCGCGCGCGCGACGCGCTCCGCGAAATCGGCGTCGAGTGCGGTGAGCTTGTCGACGAAACGCGACGGCTGTTCGTCGTCGACTTCCTTCGTGAAGAGCGATTCGAGGGCGATGTCGCTGAGCTCGAGGCGGCGGCCGAGCGTGCGCGCGAGGATCAGCGCCTTGCGCGCGACGTCGGTGCCGGAGAGGTCATCGCGCGGATCGGGCTCGGTGTAGCCGAGCTTCCACGCCTCGCGCACGGCCTCGCTGAAACGCTTTCCCTCTTCGAGCGCGGTCATGATGAAGCCGAGCGTTCCGGAGAAGCAGCCGAGGATCGTCTCGACGCGATCGCCCGCTTCCTGCAGTTTCGCCAGCGTGTCGAGCACGGGGAGTCCCGCGCCGGCGGTCGCTTCGTAGCGCAGTGCGAGGCCGCGCTCTTTCGCGGTCTGCATGAGGCGATCGAACTCGATCTGCGCGACGGCCAGCGGTTTCTTGTTCGCCAGCACGATGTGAAACCCGTTCTCGAGCGCTTCCTGAATGCAGCGGCGCGGTCTCGTCGGAGGTGAGATCGACGAGGATCGGGCGATGCGACGGCAGAAGCCACAGCTCCTCGCGCATCATCGTCTGCAGTTGCTTGAGCGTGAGCGGCGAATCGCGATCAAAGAGTCGCGTGCCCGAGGCCTTCTGCTTCGCCAGCTTCAGCAGCGCGGCCGGTTTGAATCCCTTCTCGTCGATCTTGATCCCGGAACGGTCGGCGATCGCGGTGACCTTGATGTCGAGCGCGAGTTCGTTGCGGAGATGCTTCTCCTGCGCCGTCAGCTGCGCGGCGAGCTCGCGGCCGATCTGGCCGAAGCCGAGCAGCGTGAGCTTCGATTCGCGTCCCGACGTGTCGGCGAGCGGGCGGAGCTTGTCGAGCTGATACTCGCTGTGCAGCGACTGCAGCGCGCGCGTCGCGTCTTTCTCGGAAACCGCGATGGTGATGTTCAGCTCCGACGAGCCCTGCGCGATGGCCACGACGTTCACGGCCGCGCCGCTCAGCGCGGAGAACGTGCGCGCGGCGATGCCGGGGCGGCCGCGCATGCCGAGGCCGACGACGGCGATCAGCGCGATTCCTTTTTCGTTGCGGATGCGGTCGATCAGCTTCGACTTTCGCTCGAGCGCGAACGCATCTTCGAGCGCGGCGACGGCGTGCGCCGATTCGGCGTCGGGCAGCACGAAGCAGATGCTCGCTTCGCTCGAGGCCTGGCTGATCATCGACACCGAATGGCCGGCCTGCGAGAGCGCGGTGAACGCGCGTCCGGCGACGCCGGGAACGCCGATCATGCCCGAGCCTTCGATGGAGATGAGCGACTGGCGATGGATCGCCGTGAGCGCTTTGACCGGATACGCGCCCGGCTTCACGTCATCGGCGATGCGCGTGCCCGCGCCTTCGCGGAATGTGTTGCGCACGAAGAGCGGGATCTTGCGATCGAAGAGCGGAATCATCGTCCGCGGGTGCAGGACTTTCGCGCCGTAGAACGCGAGCTCGGCGGCTTCGCGGTAGTGCAGCTCGGAGAGCAATCGCGCCGAAGGAACGCTCTTCGGATCGGCGGTCATGAGGCCGTCGACTTCTTTCCAGAGGGTGACCGATGCCGCGCTGAGGCTGCGCGCGAGGATCGCCGCGGAGAAATCGGAACCGCCGCGGCCGAGGGTGACCACTTCGCCATCGGGCCCGCTGCCGAGATAGCCGGGCATGATGACGACGCGTCCCGCGTCGAGGATCGGCACGACGTTCTTCTTCGCCGCGCGCTCGCAACGAAGGAAGTTCGGCCAGAGACTGCCGAGGCGGCGCTCGGTGATGATCACGTCCGGAGCGTCGACGTACTCCGCCTCGATTCCCGCCTCCAGCAACGCCTCGGTGAAGATGCGCGCCAGCATCCGTTCGCCGCGTGCCACGAGCGCGTCGTTCGCGCGCGGCGTCAGCTCGCGCAGCACGGCGATGCTGTCGGCCATCGATCGCATTTCATGCGCGCTGTCGCCGATGATCGTGCGCAGCCGTTCGATGCGCGCGGCGCGACGTGAGGAGCGCGTCGATGATCTCGTGGTGACGCGTCTCGAACTGCTTCGCGCGCGAGAGGTATGTGACGCGATCGCCGCGCAGCGCGTTCTGCGCGGCGTCGAGCAAGAGATCCGTGACGCCGTTCGCGGCGGAAACGACCGCAGCCACGCGCGGCGCGGCATCGCGAACGTGCTCGATGGCAGTGCGGATTGCATCGGCGCTGCCGACGGCAACGCCGCCGAATTTGAAGACTTGGATAGACATAGTGGCGCCGAAAGCGCGCCAGTATAGCGATTCGGTGCGGATCGCCGAGCGCAGGCTGGAAGCCTGCGCTCCTTACGACGACTTGACGCCGTTACGACTTCACGCCGCGGTAGAGATAGGCGATGCCGAAGGTCAGCGGGGTGAAGTCGACGGAAGCGAAGTTCGCGCTCTCGCGCATCATCGCGACGAACTCGTCGCCGCAAGGGAAACGTCCCGAGGAGCGCTCGAGGTATTCGTACGCTTCGCGATCGCCGGTGACGAGACCGCCGAAGCGGGGGAGGAGGTGGCGGCGGTAGAAGTCGTAGAGCGTGCCGAATCCGCGTCCGGCCGGTTGTCCGAACTCGAGCACGATCACGCGGCCGCCCGGCCGCACGACGCGCGCCATCTCGGCGATTCCTTTGCGCGGATCGCCGACGTTGCGGATGCCGAAGGAGATCGATGCGATGTCGAACGAATCGTCTTCGTAGGGCAGGCGCGTCACGTCCGCGACCTCGAAGGTGATGTCGCGCGCTTTCGTGCGTGCGAGCTCGAGCATCTCCGGAACGAAATCGGTGCCGACGACGCTGCCGCTGGCGCCGACCGCTTTGCGGAAGGCGATGGCGAGATCGCCCGTGCCGGTCGCGCAGTCGAGCACGCGATCGCCTTCGTGGGCTCCCGACCAGCGCACGGCCTTGCGTCGCCAGAGATGATGCACGCCGCCGGAGAGGACGGTGTTGGCGCGGTCGTAGCGCGTCGAGATCGACGCGAACATCGACTGGATTTTGTTCGGATCGGGACCTTGATACCGGTTGCTGGTTGCTGGTTGCTGGTTGCTCGTCACGGCGTCGCCTGTCGGGCCGAAGGGTGGCGGGGCATGTGAAGGCCTCGCGGCAGTCGTGCCTGCAATCGACGATGCCACAAGGAACCAGCAACTAGCAACCAGCAACTGCTTCAAGCAATACAATCAACCGCAATGCAGCGCGACTTCGCGTTCATCCAGACTTCGCCGGGGCGTGTGCTCGTCGGATGGGGTCCGTTCGAACAGCTTCCGTTCCGCCGTCCCGGACGGCCGGCATTCTACGTCACCGATTTTTTTCTCGATGACGTGCATCCGTGGCGCCATCCGTCGGACTGCGAAGAGCTCTCGTTCGAGGAGCTCGCCGCGCGTTTCGACGACGGGGGCGCGCCGGAGATCGAGTGGGAGCCGCTGACGATCGACGCCTTCGCACCTCTGTTTCATTCCGCGCGCGAGGCGATGGCGCGGGGGGAATTCAACAAGATCGTGCCGGTGCTGTTCGAGAATGGACGTTTGGCCGCGCGCGGCAACTGGTGGCGTCATTTCTTTTCCCATGTGGCGGCGTTGCCGCCGGGCATGTGGGCCTACGGGTACTCGTACAACCATCACGGGCTCGTCGGCGCGACTCCGGAAGTTCTGTTCCAGGGAGAAGCGCGAAGCTATCGGACGATGGCGCTTGCGGGAACGCGGAGCGTCGCGCGCGCCGAGGAACTGCTCGACGGACCCGAAAGAACGGCGCGAGCATCGCCTCGTCGTCGACGACATCGTGCGCCGGCTCGCTCCGTTCGGAAACATCGAGGTCGGTCCGCTCGGCTTGCTGCGCCTGCCGGCGATCGCGCATCTCATGACGCCGATCTTCTTCGCGGAATCGGGCGGCAACGAGCGGATGTCGTTCACCGAGATGGTGCGCCGTCTTCATCCGACCGCGGCGCTCGGCGTGTCGCCGCGCAGCTCCGGCCGGCGAGCGCTGGCTGCGCGAGGCGGACCGCGGCGTGAAGCGCCGCGCGTTCGGCGCGCCGTTCGGTCTCGAGCGCGAAGATCGTTCGGCGCTGTGCGTGGTCGCGATTCGCAACGTGCAGTGGGACAACGAGCGCGTGCGCGTCGGATCGGGCGTCGGGAATGCTCCCGGAGAGCGTGCTGGAGAGCGAGTTCGAGGAATTGCGTCAGAAGCGTGATCAGGTGAAAGCGCTGTTCGGAATCGAAGCGGAGGCATGGACAATCTCCAGCGCGCAGCGCGCCTGATCGCCGCGGTGCGCGCCGCCGGCGTCGCGGAATTCTGCGTCTGCGCCGGCTCGCGCAATGCTCCGCTGCTGGCCGTCCTCGGCAACAGCGACGCACGATTGTTCTCGTTCGTCGACGAGCGTTCGGCCGCGTTCTTCGCCATCGGGCGCATGAAGCTGCACGGCAAGCCGGTCGCGGTCGTGACGACGTCGGGCACCGCGGCCGCGGAGTTGCTGCCCGCGGCGATCGAGGCGTACTACACGGGATTGCCGCTCGTGTTGATCACCGCCGACCGTCCGGCGCGCTTTCGCGGCACGGGCGCGCCGCAGTCGATCGAGCAGGTGGGATTGTTCGGGGTGTACGCGGAGACGGAGCTCGAGACGTGGAGCGGCACGCGACCGCTGCATTTGAACGTGGAGTTCGAAGAGGAAGCGCTGGGCGCGATTGGTGGTGCGTCTCGTGTCGTGGAATTTGAAGGCGATGCGCTCCCAACTTGTCATCCCGAGCGTGAGCGAGGGACCTGGGTGGGCGGTGGCGAGAGGAACGTGCCTCGTGCCGCACACCCACCCAGGTCCCTCGCTATCGCTCGGGATGACATGAAGGCACCTCTCGTGATTCTTGGCGCGATTGCGCCAGCGCATCGCCATCGCGTTCGCGCGTTTGTCGCGCGTTTGAATGCGCCGACTTACGCCGAGCCGCTTTCCGGTCTTCGCGAAGACCGCTCGCTTCCGCTCATCACGAGTGGCGAGCGCATGATCGCGCGGGCGAAGTTCGACAGTGTCATTCGGATCGGGAACGTCCCGACGCTCCGGTTCTGGCGCGATCTCGAGGCGAACGACGTTCCCGTCGTTCACTTCAGCGACCTCAATTTTCCGGGACTCACGCGCGGCGAGGTGCATCCGATCGAAGCGTTGCCTGAGCTCGACGGTGAACGCGACGAATCGTTTTTTACTGACGACCGCACACGTGCGATGCGTTTCGCGGGCATCCTCGACGAAGAGCCGCAATCGGAGCTGGCGATATTCCGCGCGCTCTCGCGCGATTTGCCGCGACGGCGCGCGCGTCTACCTCGGCAACAGCCTTCCGATTCGCGAATGGGATCTCGCGGCGACGCGCGACGACCGCGGCTTCGCGATCGAGGCGAATCGCGGCGCGAACGGGATCGACGGCCAGCTCTCGACGTTCTTCGGCTGGTGCGATCCGGCGCGCGACAACGTCTGCGTCGTCGGCGATCTCACCGCGATCTACGACCTCAACGCGCCATGGATCCTCTCGCAACTCAGGCCGCTGCGGGCGCGCATCGTCATCGTGAACAACGGCGGCGGGCGCATTTTTTCGCGCGTCGCGTCGCTGCGCGCGCTCGATGAAGGACTGCGCGAACGGATCATCGAGAACGCACACGACATCCGCTTCGAGCATTGGGCGGCGATGTGGAATCTCGAGCTGACGGAGCTGCGGCCCGACGCCGCCGCGTCGAAGCGCGTCTGGCAACAGTACGACGAGCTCTGGGCATGATCCGCACGCTCTCCGGCTTTCTCGGACTCGCCGCGGACTGGGACTTTCTGCCGTGGCCGCACGCGGAGTACGACGGGAGCGCGGACGAGGTGCTGATCGGCTACTCGATGGGCGGACGTCTCGCGCTCGAACAAGCGCATCGTTTCCGCAAGGCGGTGATCGTCTCAGCCGGACTCAATGCACCCGATGCCGAGCGTCGCGTGCGCGATGACGAATGGGCGCGGCGATTCGAGTCGGAGGAGTGGTCGTCGCTGATGCGCGCATGGAACGCGCAGCCGGTCTTCGGCGGACACGTCGTTGAGCGGCGCGAAGCGGACTACGACCGCGCGGAGCTCGCGCGGCAGCTGCGCGAAAACTCACCGGCGGTTCTTCCGCCGCCGCGTCTCGAGTCGATCGAGACGCCGATTCTGTGGATCGCGGGCGAGCGCGATGCGAAGTACGTCGAGATCGGACGCCGCGCCGTCGCGCGTCTTCCACGCGCCGAACTTTGGATCTGCCCGGACGCGGGACATCGCGTTCCGTGGGAACAACCCGAAGCGTTCGTGTCGCGATTGCGCGCCTTCCTCGAATTGCAATAACGTGGAAGTCCTATGTCCGAGACCTGGCACAAACTCCAAGACTTCGAAGACATCCGCTACGAGCGCACTGGCGACGGAATCGCGAAGATCACCATCAACCGCCCCGAAGTGCGCAACTCGTTTCGGCCGAAAACCGTCGGCGAGCTGAAAATCGCATTCGACCTGGCGCGCGACGACGAAGAGATCGGCGTCATCATCCTCACCGGTGAAGGTCCGGACGCGTTCTGCTCCGGCGGCGATCAACGCGTGCGCGGCAAGGGCGGATACGTCGATCCGAAAGAGAAGATCCCGCGCCTCAACATCCTCGACGTGCAGAAGCAGATTCGCAGCATGCCGAAGCCGGTCGTGGCCATGGTGGCCGGCTACGCGATCGGCGGCGGTCACGTGCTGCACGTCGTCTGCGATCTGACGATCGCCGCGGAGAACGCGCGCTTCGGCCAGACCGGACCGCGCGTCGGTTCGTTCGACGCCGGCCTCGGCTCTTCGTATCTCGCGCGCATCGTCGGCCAGAAAAAAGCGCGCGAGATCTGGTTCCTCTGCCGCCAGTACGACGCGCAGCAGGCGCTGGACATGGGCCTCGTGAACACGGTCGTGCCGCTCGATCAGCTCGAGACGGAGACGCTGAAGTGGTGCCGCGAGATGCTCGCGCTCTCGCCGATGGCGCTGCGTTTCCTCAAGGCGGCGATGAACGCCGACTGCGACGGCCAGATCGGCCTCCTCGATTTCGGCGGCAAGCGCGACGCTGCTCTACTACCTGTCGGAAGAAGCACAGGAAGGCCGCGACGCGTTCGTCGAGAAGCGGAAGCCGGAATTCAGGAAGTTCAAGCGTTTCCCGTGAACGAGGCTGTTGCTGGTTGCTCGGTTGTCGGTTGTCTGCGGCGCAGAGCCTGGACGAAGGATGCGGACAACAAGCAATCAGCAGCGAGGCACGGGCCGCGTCATCCTGAGCGAGGTGGTTGGCTGGGCGTGAGCGAAGGATCTCAGTTTGCGTAACTTGAGATCCTTCGCTCACACCGCCCCACCGCCATCGCTCAGGATCGACGGGATCAACAGACCACCCACAGACAACCGAGTAACTGAGCAACCAATGTATGATTAATTGGATTCTCGCGTCGCGTCCGAAAACGCTCTCCGCGGCGATCGTGCCGGTGCTCGTCGGATCCGCGCTGGCCGCGGATGAGCCTCCGGGCGTGAGCTGTTGGGTGTTCGCCTGCGCGCTCCTCGGCGCGGTGTTCATCCAGATCGCGACGAACTTCATCAACGATGCGCTCGACTTCAAGAAGGGGACGGACACCGGCGAGCGACTCGGGCCGCTGCGCGTGACGCAGGCCGGATTGCTCAGCGCGGAAGCAGTGATGCGCGGCGCGTGGCTCTGCCTCTTTCTCGCGGCGCTCTGCGGAATCCCGCTTCTCTATCGCTGCGGCTGGCCGATGCTCGTCGTGGGAGTCGCTTCGATCGCCGCGGCGTATGTGTACACCGGCGGGCCGTATCCGCTGGCGTATCACGGACTCGGCGAGGTCTTCGTCATCGCCTTCTTCGGCTTCGTCGCGGTCGGCGGAACGTTCTACGCGCACTCGCTGCAGCTCACGAGATCCGCGCTGCTCGCCGGCTTCGCCGTCGGGTCGTTGGCCACCGTGCTCCTCGTCATCAACAACCTGCGCGATGTCGATGGCGATCGGCGCAACAACAAACGGACGACCGTCGTTCGCTTCGGCGAGCGCTTCGCGCGGATCGAGATCGCGTTCCTGGCGTTGGCGCCGTTTGCGGTTGTCGCTCTCCTCGCCTGGATGCGCGGAGAAAGAGGACTCCTGCTCGTGCTGCTCGCGTTGCCGCTGGCGATCGCGGTGATCGTGAAATCGATGCGCGGCCGCGGCGCCGAGCTCAATCGAGTGCTGGCGATGGCCGGCGCGCTGCAGTGGGTGTTCGGACTGCTCTTCGTCCTCGGGTCGCTTTTCTGATGAACATCGATTGGCGGAGCGACGAGTCGCACGTGCTCCTGAATCCGCGAATGCCGGAAGAGGAGCAGCAGCGGCTGCGATCCTTCGTCGTCGATCTTCCGTCGCATCTTTGGCTGGCGACGTCCGGGACGACCGGCTCGTTGAAACTGGTCGCGCTCTCCAAGCGCGCCGTGCTCGCATCGGCGGCGGCCGTGAATCGTCATCTCCAGGCCCGCTCCGCGGATGTCTGGTGCTGTGTGCTGCCGCGATTTCATGTCGGCGGACTCGGCATCGATGCCCGAGCGTTTCTGACGGCGAGCCGCGTCGTGACGGCCTCGTGGGATGCACAACGTTTCGCGGAAATGCACGAAGTCACGCTCGCTTCGCTCGTGCCGGCGCAGGTGAGCGATCTCGTGCGCGCCAACCTGCGCCCGCCGTGCGCAATGCGAGCGATCGTCGTGGGAGGAGGGGCGCTGTCCCGCGAGCTGTACGACGCGGGACGCGTGCTGGGCTGGCCACTGCTGCCGAGTTACGGGATGACCGAGTGCGCATCGCAAGTCGCCACTGCAACGCTGCGATCGGCGGAGCTCGTCATGCTCGATCATCTCGAGGCTCGCGCCGAGGACGGGCGTCTCGCGTTTCGAGGCGAATCCCTGCTCACCGGCTACGGAACCGAGCAGGGCTTTGTCGATCCCAAAGTCGACGGCTGGTTCGTGACCGAAGACCTCGGCACCATCGAGGGCCGCAAACTGCGAGTGGAAGGACGACGCGGGGATTTCGTGAAAATCGGCGGAGAATCGGTCGATCTCGGCCGTCTCGATACCATTCTCGCGTCGTTCGCTGGTTCGCAGGCAGCGCTTCTGGCGGTGCCCGATGAGCGGCTCGGGTTCGTCATCCACCTCGTCGTGGCCGAGGCGCAGGACGGCGAAGGGCTCGCGCGTCAGTACAACGAGCGCGTGCTTCCTTTCGAACGAGCGCGCCGGGTTCATCGAGTCGTGGAAATCCCTCGCACGAGCCTGGGTAAGTTGAGCCGGAGGAGGCTGATGGAGCTGATTCCAAATCTTGTGGAATAGGGTTTGGGGCATCGCCGTTATGCGTGGTCCCGAGGCGGTACTGCTCATTTGAAAATTGGCGATTAACTCACGTGCGCGCAGCAGGTTGCGCGCGGCGGCGAAATAGAATCGGGGCTGGTCCCGTTGTCGACGGAACCGAGGCGATTTGACAAGTCGCGGCGAGCGCTTTAAGATCCGCGGTTCCTGCTGTTCTCCTCTCGGCTGTTTCTGGCAGTTCACCGCAGTCCCCGATCTTTTAAGCACTGAAAACTCGTGAGTTAGCGAGTCCGGGTCAACCGGA
>CAVWUH010000002.1:2935000-5080856 GCA_963758195.1 uncultured Acidobacteriota bacterium
ATTGATCCGGAGATTTCCGAATGGGGCAACCCCGCCAGAGTCATGTCTGGCGACCACGAGCTGAATACATAGGCTCGTTGGGGCGAACCGAGGGAAGTGAACCATCTCAGTACCTCGAGGAAGAGAAATCAAACGAGATTCCGTCAGTAGCGGCGAGCGAACGCGGAAGAGCCCAAACCACATGTCTTCGGATGTGTGGGGTTGTGGGGCCAGCTCATATGGAGTGACAAACCGAAGTCTAGTCGAAGAGTCCGGAACGGCTCACCAGAGAAGGTGATAGTCCTGTAGACGAAAGGCAAACGGCTCCGAGCTGGTACCCGAGTACCACGGGACACGTGGAACCCTGTGGGAATCTGGGGGGACCATCCTCCAAGGCTAAAGACTACTCTGTGACCGATAGTGCACTAGTACCGTGAGGGAAAGGTGAAAAGAACCCCTGTTAGGGGAGTGAAATAGTACCTGAAACCGTCAATCTACAAGCAGTGGAAGCACTATGCCTCGTAAGGCGGAATGTGCAACCGCGTGCCTTTTGCATAATGAGCCGGCTAGTTACTCTCAGGGGCAAGGTGAAGCAATTTGCAGAGCCGTAGCGAAAGCGAGTCTGAATAGGGCGAACATAGTCGCTGGGAGTACACGCGAAGCGGGATGATCTAGGCATGGCCAGGATGAAACCTGGGTAACACCAGGTGGAGGTCCGAACCAGTGTTGGTTGAAAACAGCTTGGATGAGCTGTGCCTAGGGGTGAAAGGCCAATCAAATTCCGTTATAGCTCGTTCTCTCCGAAATATCTTTAGGGATAGCCTCGCGTCGACCATAGTGGTGGTAGAGCGCTGGATGGACTAGGGGCCTTACCGGGTTACTGAATCCAACCAAACTTCGAATGCCACTAATGCAATGCGCGGGAGTCAGACGGCGGGGGATAAGCTTCGTCGTCGAGAGGGGAACAACCCAGACCGCCAGCTAAGGTCCCCAAATTCACGCTAAGTGGAAAAGGATGTGGAGACGCACAGACAGCCAGGAGGTTGGCTTAGAAGCAGCCATCCTTTAAAGAAAGCGTAATAGCTCACTGGTCAAGTGGCTCCGTGCCGACAATGTAACGGGGCTCAAGCGTGATACCGAAGCTGCGGATCTATTTGATTCTTCGGAATCGAGTAGGTGGTAGGAGAGCATTCTCAACCGGGGTGAAGTCAGATCGAAAGAACTGGTGGACCGTTGAGAAGAGACTCTGCCGGCACAAGTAGCGATAAAGTGTGTGAGAATCACACTCGCCGTAAGTCTAAGGTTTCCTGAGGAAGGTTCGTCCGCTCAGGGTTAGTCGGTCCCTAAGGCGAGGCCGAAAGGCGTAGTCGATGGGAAACAGGTCAACATTCCTGTACCAGACCGTGCTGCGATGGGGTGACGCAGGAGGATAGGTGAGCCCGCGATCGGAAGTGCGGGTTGAAGCTGGTAGGATGCCTGGATAGGTAAATCCGTCTGGGTAAATCGTGAGAAGCGAGTACGAGGTCTCTTTTGACCGAAGTCAGTAATTCCAGGCTGCCAAGAAAAACCTCTAAGCTTCAGGCATGGGATGACCGTACCGCAAACCGACACAGGTAGACGGGAAGAGAATTCCAAGGCGCGTGAGTGATCCCTCGTGAAGGAACTCGGCAAATTAGCACCGTAACTTCGGAAGAAGGTGTGCTTGCTGTCGTCAGTTTCCTCGCGATAGCGAAGCGACGGTTAGTCGCAGTGAAATGCCCCAAGCGACTGTTTACCAAAAACACAGGGCTCTGCTAAGTCGAAAACGACGTATAGGGTCTGACTCCTGCCCGGTGCCGGAAGGTTAAGGGGAGTGGTTAGTCCGCAAGGGCGAAGCTACGAACCGAAGCCCCGGTAAACGGCGGCCGTAACTATAACGGTCCTAAGGTAGCGAAATTCCTTGTCGGGTAAGTTCCGACCTGCACGAATGGAGTAACGATTTGGGGACTGTCTCCACGAGGGGCTCAGCGAATCTGTAGCGCTGGTGAAGATGCCAGCTACCCGCAACTAGACGGAAAGACCCTGTGCACCTTTACTGCACCCTGGCAGTGAACTTTGGTGCTGTATGTGTAGGATAGGTGGGACTCTTTGAAGCCGGGCCGCTAGGTTCGGTGGAGAGGCCGGTGAAATACCACCCTTACAGTACCGGAGTTCTAACCGAGGTCCGTGATCCGGGTCCGGAACATTGCCAGGCGGGCAGTTTGACTGGGGCGGTCGCCTCCCAAAGTGTAACGGAGGCTCGCGAAGGTTCTCTCAGGCTGTTTGGAAATCAGCCGTCGAGTGTAAAGGCAGAAGGGAGCTTAACTGTAAGACCTACAAGTCGAGCAGATGGGAAAGCAGGCCTTAGTGATCCGGTGGTTCTGTATGGAAGGGCCATCGCTCAAAGGATAAAAGGTACGCCGGGGATAACAGGCTGATCCTGACCAAGAGTTCACATCGACGTCAGGGTTTGGCACCTCGATGTCGGCTCATCGCATCCTGGGGCTGGAGCAGGTCCCAAGGGTTCGGCTGTTCGCCGATTAAAGCGGTACGTGAGCTGGGTTTAGAACGTCGCGAGACAGTTCGGTCCCTATCTGTTGTGGGCGGAGGAGAATTGAGGGGAGGTTTCCTTAGTACGAGAGGACCGGGAAGCACTGACCTCTAGTGTACGAGTTGTCCCGCCAGGGGCATCGCTCGGTAGCTAAGTCGGGAAAGGATAATCGCTGAAAGCATATAAGCGAGAAGCCAACCCCAAGATGAGTTCTCCCTGAAGACCCGTGGTAGATGACCACGTTGATAGGCTGGATGTGTAAGAGCAGCGATGCTCTCAGCTGACCAGTACTAATCGGTCGTTTGACTTGACCATAAATGCCTTGATTTGATGTTGTCTGCAGTAGTCCACTTGCTTCCTTCATCACCCGTATTCAATAAAGCTGTCAGCTCAGCTCAGGAGAAACGACGCTCCTGAGAGCTGCCAGCTGAGAGCTGCGAGCTCTCAACACCAACCAGAAACCAAGTTTCCGGTGGTCATAGAGCGGAGGCCACACCCGTTCCCATTCCGAACACGGCAGTTAAGCTCCGCATCGCCGATGATACTGCGCGGGCAACTGCGTGGGAAAGTAGGACGCCGCCGGGATATATGAAAGGCCCTCGGGGATATCCCTCGAGGGCCTTTCGCCTTTTTATGGCCAATTCTCGCGGGCTCACTACGCCGGCGTCGACGGATCCTCGGCCAGCTTTTGAAAGTCGTAGTCGAGGTGCGAGATCACTCCCGTGCGCTTCCCGGTCCGCAGTAGCGGAATGTGATCCACCAGCGACACGTCGATCTGCATCTCCTGCCCCATGAATTTGTGCAGTTGCTGCAAAATCTCTTCCTGTACGGTCGTGGAGAATCCGCTCTCGGGTACGATCTTGAGCTCGACTCTCCGCTTCTCGTTCTGGACAACCTGATACTGCCGTACGGCAAAGTCATAGTCCTTGAAGAAGTGGGCGAAGAAGGTACCGGGGAGCCAGGTGTCGTTCGCACAGAAGACCAGCGCCTGTGCCCGTCCCTCGATCCGCCCCAGCCGCGGCAGTCCCCGGCCGCAACTGCACACGTCGTTCGGATCCATCGCCACGGCGAGGTCTCCAATGCGATAGCGGATGAGCGGGACGGCGTAATTGTTGAGGTCCGTGATCACCACTTCTCCGAGCTCGCCCGCCGATGCTGGCTTGCCGTCCTTCAGAATCTCGACGATGTAGCTTTCGGCCACAATGTGATGGCCCTGGTGGTGACCGCATTCGTAGGCAATGCCGGAGAACTCGCGGCTTCCGTACTTGTCGAAGACCCTCGTTGCGAATTCCTTCTCAATGACGGAGCGCACCTGCGGCGGCATGATCTGCGCCGAGGTCATGATGGCCTTCGGCTCGATGCCGGTAATCCCATGCTTGCGCGCGTAATGCGCGAGGAAGTTGAAGATCTCGGCGTAGCCGTCGATCAAGAGCGGACGAAACCGCCGCAGCCGGTCGATGAGGCTGGCGAGATTTTGCTCATTCATCTCGTAGGCCGGGATGAACAAGCGTCGCATGAACCATGCGTCGAGATATTCGCGGAAGACCTGGCTCCTGGTCATGCCGAGGGTCTGGTGCCAGAGCCTGGCCTGCCGGTCGCCGAAGCGCCAGCCGGTCCATTCGGTCGAGCGAAACGTACTTGCCCACCGCATCTCGAGTTGCCGGCGATCGGCATAGAGCACCAGAGGCTCTCCCGTAGAGCCGCTCGTGGCGATCTTGAGCATCTCCGGTTTGCGGTGATTGTCGGCAAACAGGTCGAAATACAGGTTCTCGCGCAATGCCGCTTTGGAAAGCAGCGGGAGTTTCTCGAGGTCAGTGATGCTCGAGATATCCTCGGGTGTGAGCCGGCGCTGCTGCATGATTTCCGTGTAGTAGGGCACGTGAAGCTGCGCGTGTCGGATCAGCTGCTGCAGCCGTGTTTCCTGCAGCTCACGGATCTGAGCGGGCGTGTACCACTGGCTCACGTTGAGCAGCTCGTAATAGCGCTGCGCGTTCCGCGTGATCTTCCACTTGTGCAGCGGCATCGTGGCGAAGAACGCATTCAGGCGCACTTTGCGCCAGCCGCGGTAATGTTCCGGAGGTCTCGTCGGTGAGTGATTCTCCACGAATGTCTCGAAGACCTCGGTGAGACTCGAAGAGAAGATGTTGTATTCGAAGAAGGCCTTGAAGATGTCGAGAAAGACTTTGGCGATGAGCTTCAGCGGAAAATCGCGGATGTAGGACTGGCCCAGGTTGCGATTCTTGAAGAGGGTTTCGACCTCCTTGATCGAATACCCCTTCTTTGCCGTCGCGACCGCGATGAACGTGTTGAAGTAGTAATAGCGGAAGCGGTGCTGCAGGACATCGGCGAGGGTCCCGCGATGTGCGATGACGAACCCGGACTTGTTGTCCTGCAACGACATCCCGAACAACACGTTCAGTAAGACATTGAGAGTCTTGCTGTACAGATACCGCGAGTCGCGCAACCGCTCGATGGTGCTTCGGAAGCCCTGCACCATGTCGACGCGGCTGGCCACGATTTCTCGATAGAGCCGCCACACTTCTTCGGGGACATACTGAAGATCGGCGTCGATGAGGCAGACGTACTTGCCGCTGCTGCTTGCAACGCCCGTCTGCCAGGCCGCGGCGATTCCGCGATTCTGCGGGTGATGGACGGCGACGACATTTGGATGACGCGCCGCAAGTTCGTCGAGGATTCGCCCTGTCTCGTCGCGGCTGCCGTCATTCACGAGAACGATCTCGCCGCGCAGATTCTGCTTTGTGAAGAGGTGCAAGAGCCTCTCGGTGAGCGCGTTTGCATTCTCCATTTCGTTGAAACAGGGCGCGACGACGGTGACGTCATACGGCGGGATTCGTGCCGGTTGAGCCGCGCTGGCGGTCTGCGTCGCTTCGGCGGGTGCGCTCGTCATCGGCCCTTCATCCAGGCGTAGACCCCGGCCAGTCCATCCTTCATGGGTACCGTGGGTGACCATCCGAGGATCGCGCGTGCCTTTTCGTTCCGGCAGACGCGATGGGTTCCGGCGGTCCAGTCGGGAGGAGCGTGCACCGGCCGGAGTGATGATCCCGCAACCTCCAGCATCATCTCCGTGAGCTCGCTCACGGAGACGGCGATTCCACGTCCGATGTTCAGAAGCTGCCCGTCCGCTTCTGGGACGACGCCGAGCATCAGCGCCTGAACGACATCATCGACATGGACGTAGTCGAGCGACTGCTCTCCGTCGCCGTTGATCGTCGGAACTTCGCCGCGAAGGATGCGCTCGAAGTTCGTGACGATCACGGACTTGTATCCGCTGCCGGCGTACTGCCGTGGGCCATAAACGAAAAACAGACGAAAGGCCGTTGAGCGCAATCCTGACACGGACGCAAAGTGCTGCAACAGATGCTCTCCCGCGAGCTTGGAGATGCCGTAAACCGTGCGCGGCTCGGGAACGTCGAGTTCATCCATCGGCGGAAGATTGAGGCGGCCTGTCGCATACAGGGACGACGTGAAAATCACCTTGCGAACACCGGCTTTCGATGCCGCCGCGAACAGCCGAAAGGTTCCGTTGACGTTCACCTCGAGCACCCGCTCCGGCAGGTCGACGGACTGGTTGTGCTTCTCGGCGGCCAGGTGAAACAGATAGTTCGTCCCTTCGAGAAGCCGGGATAAGTCCTCGCTGCCGAGCGTCGGAAAGTCGGCGGTGACCTTCTCGATGCGTGGGTCGTCGGGAAGATTCTGCCAGCTTCCGGTCCGCAGATTGTCGATCGTCACCACGCGCCGGACTCCGGCGTTCAGAAGCTCGCGTATCAGGTGCGCCCCGATGAATCCGGCGCCCCCTGTCACGAGTGCGTCGGTGCCGTGTAGAAGACTGTGGGAACGGACCATCTGCTCAACGATCAGGCGGGCCGAAAGGTACCACAACGCCGCGCGCGCGACGCGTCGCGAGAACCATCGTCTATGATCCGAGGAACGGCATGAGCGCGGCAACTCCTACGCAGCGGAACCTCGAACACTACGGCGAACTCGCCGCCGGGCGATCGGACTACTGGCGATTGATGGCGGCCCCTCGCGCTCGGGTGAAGCGGATCGTCGCGTTGCTGCGCGAGGCGCGTCCCGCAACGATTCTCGACCTCGGCTGCGGCGACGGGTCGCTTCTGCAAGCCATCGCGCGGGAACTGCCAGGCGCCGTGCTGAGCGGCGTCGACTTGTCGGACGCGCAGATCGAAGCCAACCGCGAGCGAATGCCCGGGATCCAATGGTGCGCAGGGAATGTCGAGGATTCGAAGTTTCAATTTCCCGACGCAATCAATGCAATCGTTTGTTCCGAGGTCATCGAGCACCTCGGGGACCCGGCGAATTTTCTTCGCGCGATTGGACAACACGCGCCGGCCGGCGCACTGCTCGTCCTGTCGACGCAGAGCGGAAAGGTCAACGAAACGGAGCGCCGCGTGGGACACACGCGACACTTCTCGGTCTCGCAGATGCGAGAAATGCTGACGGGCGCGGGATGGGAGCCGGTTCGCGTGTGGAACGAGGGCTTCCCGTTCCACGACCTGTCGAAGTGGGCGGCAAACGTGCGGCCTGATTACTCCATGCGCCAATTCGGCGGGCAGCGTTACGGACTCGCGCAACGATTCGCGTCGTGGGTTCTGCGCGTTCTGTTTCTTCTCAACTCGCGAACGCGCGGCGCGCAACTCCTCGCCGTCGCCAGGAACCTGGCGAAATCATCGTCAACGCTTTGATCGCAGCAGAACAGCGATCACGAGCGCCACGGCGATCGCGAATAGTGCGATCCAACCACCGACGGCGATCAGCGGATCGTCGTAGCGGATGCGGATCGTGTGCGTCCCTTTCGGAACGGGAACCAGCAACTGGCTTCCATCTCCTTCGCGGAGTGCGACGGCTGCGCCATCGACGGTCGCGAAAAAATATGGATTGAACAGAAAGCGCAAGGTGACCGGCGCGTCGCGCCGGCAAACGACTGATGCCGTCAGATCGTCGCCGACCCGACCGAGCTCCCGTAAGGTGCAGCCTGGCCCGCCGACCAATGGCAGCGCAGCCGGATCGAAGAGGACCACGCGGCGAGGATCGGCATGCACGCGCCGCAGACCACGCGCGAGGAGAGTTGCCTCGTACTCCTTTGCCCGGGGTCGGTCGAGATTGACGATGTAATGCGCCACTCCCCATTGACGGAGATAGTCGACCGGAATCCGCGCCGGATCGCCGCACAACACGGCTTGATAGTCGAGACCGAGAGTCAGCTGCAGGTTCGCGAGCGGGACCAGCGGATCGTAGCCGCCGAAATAGTGGAGCTCCCAGAGCGTCGCGTAGTCGTAGCCCATCGTGTGCGCGGTCCAGAGTTTCTCGACGAGACGACACCCGCCGACACCAACCGTGCGCGACGTTGCGAGCATCGGGCGGAGCGGCTCGTGGAGCGGCACTGGATCGAGGTGCTCGAGAAACGCCTGTCGAACGAACGTCGCGTCGAGCGAGACGAGGTTGGCGGCTTGCAGCGCGATGATTCCGGCGGCGACCATCAATCCGCGCGTTGAGCGGCTCCAACGGGAAAGCAGCGCATCGAACGCCGGAGCCGCGGAGATCGCCAGTGGAAAGCATGCAAATCCGAAGTATTTGAAGGGCCAGCGAAATCGATTCACGACCGGGACGACCGCCGCCAGCGGCGAGAACGTTCCTAACGCTGCGAGGAGCAGGAGGACGCCAATCGCAAAAGCGGCTGTGAACGCACTCCGCGACGTCTCGGGCACCTTCCTTCGAATCCAGGGAAACGCAGACGCCAGAATCAGAGCCGCGTAGCCGATGTGCGTGAACGACACCGGCGGATAGGTGTCGCACCACTCTCCGCCGGTCGGCGGATACAACTTCACGAACGGAAAGAGCAGGCCGTTGGCGAGGCGAGAGAGCGGGATCTCGCAGGCGCCCAGCTCACTGACTGACATGTCTTCGCTTCGATGGGCGGAGTACTTCATCTGACTCCACATCGGGAGAAACAGCGGCATGCAGAGCGCCGTGACGAAGACGGTGACCGCCGCGAAAAAGGCTGCGGTTCGGACCAGTCGCCGCAAAGGAACGCGCCCGGCACGAACATCGACGATCGCCAGCCACGCGACGAACGCCGCTTCCATCAGCGCCGCGTAGAGAAAGAACTGCGGAGCGCCCACGAAGAACAGCAGGAGGTGCGTGAGCACAAACAGAATGCCGCCGCTCCAATACCGTTCTCGATACACCAGCAATGCGCCGATCACGATCCAGGGGAGCAGGCCGATGACCGGCGAATAGGTTGCCCAGGCCTGCGACGTCATCATGTTGAACGGCGTGAAGCACCAGGTCGTGGCCGCAAAGACGCCGGCCGCGGGTGATGAGCCTAGAAGGCGGATCAGAAAGACCACTCCGCAGGCGCCGAACAGCAGATAGATCAGAGTGAGGATGTCGATCGATGCAAAGACGTCATCGAAGGCGAGCTCGCTCAGGAAAATCGCGGCGTAGTTGAACGGCTGAAGTGCTGCGGACCAACCATTGGCGAGCTGGGGTCTGCCGAGGGATTGATAGAAATTGAACTGCGGGAGCTGCCCGTCCGAGACCGCTCGGTAGTTGTGCACGAACAGAGGGAGAAAGCTGTCGCGATTGTCGTCCTGCAGAAAGTAGTACGGATGCGCCACCTCGAGAACTGCGAAGAGCGCGATAACGATCAGGCACGCGCTGATGTACGGCGCAGCCGCGTGAAGGCGTGGCGACGCGGAGGGAGCGTCGTCACTTTTCCTCGTGGTAGTCATCTTCGGTGTTCACTTCCCAGAGGTTCGACTTGTCGACGCGGCCGGCGAGGATGTTGTCGACACAGAGCATCGCTGTCAGCATCGAGTGATCCTGATTGTTGTAGCGGTGCATTCCGTTCCGGCCGATCAGATAGAGATTCTCGAAACGGTCCGTGAATGAGCGGACGACGTCGAAGCGGTCGTAAGTGCCGAAGTACGCCGGGTACGTCTTCGGCATCCGCAGCACCGTTGTATCGAGCACCGCGTCGCGGTCGGCCATGCCGATGCGCGCCAGTTCGTCGGCAGCGAGACGCGCGATCTCTTCGTCCGAGCTTTTCCAGAGTGGCTCGTTCGCGTAGCAGAAGTACTCGAGACCGATCCACGTCTTCTTCGGGTCGGCGACGAGATACGGACTCCAGTTGTTGAAGATCTGCATGCGCCCGACGAGGACGTCCGGCTCCTGGATGTAGATCCAGTTGTCGCGAATGCGACTGCCGTCCGGCTCAGTCACCTTCAGCCGGTCGAGCAGAACGCCGACGGTGATGAAGTCGCGGTAGACCAGCCCCTCCGCGACGTTCTTCACGTCATCGGGCACCGGCGTGTCAAGCGCGCGCACGAGGTGGCGGATGGGCATCGTCGAGAACACGTGATCCGCGGCGAGCTCGATCGATGCTCCGTCGGAATCACGGCGCGCCACGACGCCGCGTACCTTCGTGTCGCCTTGCGTGAGGATTTGCTCCGCGCGGTGGCCGGTGAGGATCTCGCCTCCGCGGCTTCGAATGATGTTCGCGACTTCGTCCCACATCTGCCCCGGTCCGAGCTTCGGGTAAAGGAACTGTTCGATCAGCGAGGTCTCGGTCGATTTCTGGCGGATCCCGCCCGCGCGCCCGAAGAGCTTTTTCGCGAAATGCAGCAGCGCGCTGCCGATGCTCACACCTTTGACGCGCTGCGCGCCCCATTCCGCGCTGATCTGATCGCAGGGAACGCCCCACACCTTTTCCGTGTACGACTGAAAGAACGTCGCGTACAGCTCGCGCCCGAAGCGGTTGATGAAGAAATCTTCGAGCGTGCGCTCGGGACGGATCGGAAAGAGACTGCTGCGCAGAAACGAAAATCCGATCTTCACGGTCCGCTTCGCGCCGAGCTTCAGGAGCGTATCGGGCGAGAGCGTGATCGGATAGTCGAAGAAGCGGCGGTTGAAATAGATACGCGACTTTCGCGGACGCAGGAGCATGACGCGATCGTCATGGTCGGGGTCGGGTCCGGCGGCTTGTCCGCTGACCGATCGTTTTTTTCCCTGATAGGCGATGGCCTCGGATTCGCGGTCGAGATGCTGGAGCGGCAGGATGTTGAGCCACCAGTTCATCACCCGGTCCGACTTCGAGAAGAAGCGATGGCCGCCGATGTCGATACGGTTGCCCTTGTAGTTGACCGTGCGCGAGATGCCGCCCATGTAGGTGCTGGTCTCCAGCACGATGGGGCGGATCGTCGTCCGTTCGAGCAGCTCGTATGCGGCGGTCAGTCCGGCGGGGCCCGCTCCGATGATGACGGCGGTGCCGGTGAATGGAGGCCTATCGGACAAAGGATTTCATCGATTCCGCTCGAGTTGTTCCGCGCCGCGGACGGGTTGTTATCATACAACGCCGCTTCGGGGAGGCGGGGAGAGTGACGCGATGTTCGGGCCGGCGCTGGTCGCACTCACGATTTTCAGTTTCGTCTGGCTCGGCTACGAGATTGCGCGCCGGTTTCGCGCGCGGCGAGGGGGATTCGAGCTCGCCTGCGTTGCCTTGCTGATCGGCGCCGCGCTCTGGATCGCATCCGTCTGGCTTGCCGCGCTCCTGCATCACCTCGACGGACCGACGATGCTGCTTCGCTCGATCGCCGTGATTGCCGCCGCGGCGATCGCGATTCTTCCGCGACTTCGGCACATGCGCGGCGCCTCTTCGATCACGATCGAGAACCGCGCGGCGATGACGTGGATCGCGCCCATGCTGCCGATCGTGCTCTGGATCGGATTCGTCGTCTGGCGCTCGTGCATCTTGCCGCCGCTGTCGCACGACGCTCTGTCGTACCACCTGCCGCGCGCGGTGTTCTGGATCCACGACCACGGCTTCGGTCCGATCACGTCGGCCGTCGACTTTCGCATGCGGACGTTGCCGGCGAACTACGAGATGCTGCTCGCGGATGTGATTCTGCTTGCGGGCAATGACGCCTATGTCGAATGGATCGCGATCTTCTTTTTCATCGCGTTCCTCGTTTCCTGCGGCGCGCTCGCACAACGCTGGTGGAACGATGAGCCTCGCGCGGCGCTGCCGGTCGTGCTCGTCGCCTCCTCGGTTCCCGTGCTCCTGCTGCACGCCGGCGCCGACAAGAACGACACGATGACCGGATTCTTCATGGTGGCGGCGCTCGTCGTGGCCGGCCGGTGGCTCACCGAGGGCGGTCGTGCGTCGCTCGTGCTGTGCGGGATCGCGCTCTTCGCCGCCATCGGAACGAAGCCGCAGGGCCTCATGCTCGCGGCCTGTCTCTTTCCGTTCGTGATCGCGCGACTCGTCAAGGAAATCCGTTCGAGACGGATGTCGATTCGTGCGCTCGCCGGCGTCATCGCGATCTCTCTCGTCGCGGCGATGCTCCTCGGTGGTGCGTTCTACATCGCGAAAGTCACGGGTGCCGTCACCCTGGAAAAAGGCGCGAGTGATCCGCGATTCGTGGCGTATGACGACTGGCCGAATCTCTGGCAGGCGCCCTGGGTTCTGCTGACCGCGCCTTTTGCGCCGCGGATGGATGAGCTGTACGTGCCGTGGTCGCACGAGCCTTGGTTCTGGAGACGCAACGAGATTTACTTCTCTCATCTCGGTGTGCCATTCGCGATCGCAGTTCTCTTGCTTCCGCTCGCCCTCGCCGTGTTCCGTAGCGACTCGCCGGATCGCGCACGCGAGCGGCGATCGATCTCGATCGCCGCGTTCGGAACATTCGTGTTGATGCTGCCCGTGCGCGACATCCCCATGCCGCACGGGGTCTATGTCACGGCGCTGCCACGCTACGTCTTGTTCCTCGTGCCGGTCGTATTCAGCCTTACCCTCGCTCCCGCGTTTCTCCGCTGGATGCCGGAAGCGAAGTTGCGCAGTCGAGTCGTGCTCTATGCGATGGCGGTTCTCTTTCTTGGAGAAGCCACGCGCGCCGCGCTCAATGACCGCTTCGTGCCCTGGGAGTACGTGATGTTCGCTCGCCAGCATCCTGGAACGCGACTGATTGCATTCGATCCGAATCGCGCGGCGAGCGTCGCCGATCGAATGGCGGGAGCGAACGAGAAGATCGCATTCGACGCCGGATACGCGGCCTGGATCGATCCAGCCTTCGGCGCATCGCTGCGGCGTCCGGTGGAGTTCATCGCGTCAGGCTCCGAAGCTCCACGGATCGCGGACGACGCGAAGTGGGTCGTCATCGATCGAAGCTTTCGCATCATCTGGCAACACCCTGAGTTTCACGACACCTCGCAGTGGCGACGCTATCTGGGGAAGGGCACACCTTCCGCCGAGGATACGAGGGTGCTGAGAGCGCTCGCTCGCGATCCAAGATTCCGCCTCGTCTTTTTCGACCGCTGGCAGAATCAGGCAGTGTTCCAGCGAATCGCGAAGTGACACACGGGTTGTCGGTTGTCGGTTGTCAGTTGTCTGTGAGGTGTGGGTTCCACGAGAACTCCCGGAGAACCGACAACCGAGAACCGACAACCAGCGCTCGCCGCTCGCTTTCACGTGCGCTGCTACAATCCGCCCCAGAATGGCCACTTCTCTTCGTATCTCCATTTACGCCGACGGCGCTGACGTTCGCGACATGGTTTCGGCGCGCGACGGCGGTCTCGTCAAGGGATTCACCACGAACCCGACGCTCATGCGGAAGTCGGGCGTGTCCGACTACTCCGCGTTCGCGAAGGAGGCGCTCGCCGCGACCGCGGGCATGCCGATCTCCTTCGAGGTTTTCGCGGACGACTTCGACGAGATGGAGCGCCAGGCGAAACTCATCGCCACCTGGGGCGATGGCGTTTACGTGAAGATTCCGATCACGAACACGAAGCGCGAATCGTCGATCCCGCTCATCGCGCGTCTGTCGAAAGCGGGCGTGAAGCTGAACGTCACCGCCATCCTCACGCTCGATCAGGTTCGCGAGGTCGTGGACGCGCTCGATCCGAACACTCCGGCCATCGTCTCCGTCTTCGCGGGACGCATCGCCGACACCGGCGTCGATCCCGTGCCGCTGATGCGCGAGGCCGCGGCGATGTGCGCGGCGAAGCCGAAAGCGGAGCTGCTCTGGGCAAGCCCGCGCGAGTTGCTGAACATCTTCCAGGCCGACGAATGTGGTTGCCACATCATCACGGTCACGTCGGACATCCTGAAGAAGCTGGCGACGATGGTCGGCAAGCCGCTCGACGATCTCTCGCTCGACACGGTGAAGATGTTCTACAACGACGCCGCCGCGGCGGGTTTTCGACTGTGATCGTTACGCGCACTCCATTCCGCGTCACCCTCGGCGGTGGCGGGACGGACCTTCCGTCCTATTACTCGCAGCACGGCGGATTCATCTTCGCCATGGGCCTCGACAAGTACATGTACGTGACGGTCAACCGGCCGACCGTCGGCGAGAAGATCCGTTTGCACTACTCGCAGAGCGAAGTCGTCGATCGCGTCGAAGACCTTCGTCATGAGCTCGCGCGCGAGGCATTGCGCGCGCACGGCATTCGCTACGGCTTCGAAGTGGCGTCCATCGCCGATCTTCCGGCGGGGACGGGACTCGGATCGTCGAGCTGCTACCTCGTCGGACTGCTCAACGCGCTCCATCACGATCGCCGCGATTACGTTCCGCTGCACGATCTCGCGGAAGAGGCGTGTCACATCGAGCTCGACATCCTGAAGCAGCCGATCGGCAAGCAGGATCAGTACATGGCCGCGTATGGCGGGCTGACGGTCCTCGACATCGCCAAAGACGGCGCGGTCTCCGTGCGGCAGCTCCGACCCAGCAGCAGCGACGTCGGCGAGTTCGTCGCGCACACGCACATCTACTACACCGGTGCGCAGCGCGATGCGCGCGAAGTTCTGCAGGACCAGAACGTGGCCATGCAGCAGAAGGAAAGCGTCAATCACACACGCGTCGAGGACAGCCTCTCGCGGATCAAGGACCTCGGCTATCGCATTCTCGAGGCCATCGAGACCGGCAACTACGACGCCTGGGGCCAGTATCTCGACGAGCACTGGCAGAACAAGAAGAAGCTCTCCGGCAAAATCTCGCTGCAGCAAGTCGACGAGATTTACGACGAAGTGCGAGCGCGCTTCAAAGTCCTCGGCGGCAAGATCATCGGTGCGGGCGGCGGCGGGTTTCTGATGTTGTACTGCGCCAGCCATCACGGCGAGCTCGAACGCTTTATGGAGCAGCGCGGAATGCCTCGCATGCACTACACCGTCGAGCCCGAGGGAACGAAGGTGGTCGCGCAGATGGGGCATGGCTTTCTGACTCCGCATCGCTCCATGGCCTCGCAGGGGAGCGCGTGATTCGCAAGTCGATCGGCATTCTCGGCGGCGGCGTGTCCGGCATCGCTCTGGCCGCGCATCTCGGAGAAGACGTCGATGTGCTCGAGAAGAGCGCGGGCATCGGCGGACTTTGCGGGACGATCGTCGAACAAGGGTTCACGTTCGACGCCGCGGGTCCGCACATCATGTTCAGCAAGAACAAGGAAGTGCTGAACCTGATGATCGAAGTCCTCGGCGACAACGTGCATCAGAATCGCCGCGAAAATCGCATCTACTACAAGGGTGCGCTCGTGAAGTATCCCTTCGAGAACGATCTCGCGTCGCTGCCCAAGGAAGACAACTTCGAGTGCATCCTCGGATATCTGCAGAACCCGCACGCGAACGACACGCCGCGTAACCTCGCGGAATGGTCGTACGCGACGTTCGGCGCGGGGATCTCCGACAAGTACTTCATCCCGTACAACGCCAAGATCTGGAACTACGACCCGGAAAAGATCGGTCTCGAATTCGTGGCGCGCATTCCGAAGCCGCCGATGGAAGACGTGCTCAAGTCGGCCATCGGCATCTCGACCGAGGGATATCTGCACCAGTTGTATTACTCATATCCGACCGTCGGCGGATTCGAATCGATCGTGCACGGATTCGCGTCGCGCGTGCGCGGCGAGATTCACACCGCGTGGCCGGTCGTGTCGGTGGAGAAAAACGGCGAAGGCTGGCGCGTCGTTTCCGCTTCGGGCGAAGAGCGCGTATATCGCACGCTCGTTTCCACGCTGCCGATGCACGAGCTCGTGAAGGTCTGGAAGGACGCACCGGCGAACGTGCACGAAACGCTCGCGCCGCTGCGCTACAACTCGCTCATGAACGTCCTGATCGGCTGCAACAGCGATCCGGGACACAACTACACCGCGCTCTACGTGCCCGATCCCGAGCTGCTCTTCCACCGACTGTCATTTCCGAAAGCGTTCGGCGAGAAGTGCGTGCCGCCGGGCTGTTCGTCGATCATGGCCGAGATCACAACCAATGAAGGCGACGGCATCTGGGAGCTGACCGATGAGGCGTTGATGGAGCGCGTGATCGGAGAAGTCGAGAGCATCGGCTTCGTCGACCGCAAGTCGATCGTCTATCAGCGCGTCGCGCGCGCGAAGTATGGCTATCCGGTTTACGACCTCGAGTATCGCGAGAACGTGACGAAGATGCGCGCCGCGGTCGCCGCGACGGGGCTGCATCTCCTCGGCCGCTTCGCGCAGTTCGACTACATCAACTCCGACGTTTGCGTGGAGCGCGCGTTGAAACTGGCGGACGAGCTTCGTCCCACCGAGCTTCGCAATGGATGAGAACGCGCCGTACCAATACTTCGAAGATGTGAACTGGGGGCTGTTGCGTCTCTGGGGCCGGCGGAAGGGACTGCGCGTTCTCGACGTCGGCTGCGGGTTCGCGACGACCAGCGAGCGCATTCAGCAACTCGGCAATGACGTGACCGGGATCGAAGAGAGCGAGGTCGCGTGCGAAGTCGCGACGAAGCGACTCGCGCACGTCGTTCAATCCGATCTGCAGAACGCCGACCTCGGCGACGCGCGCTTCGACGTCATCATCTTCGCCGACGTGCTCGAGCACGTACCCTGGCCGGTCAGTGCGTTGCGGCGCTATCTGCAGTGGCTCGCGCCGGGCGGCTCGGTCATCGTGTCATTGCCGAACGTCGGACTCTGGTCCGTTCGCTTCGCGCATCTGTTCGGCCGCTGGGAGTACGAAGAGACCGGCGTTCTCGATCGCACACATCTCCGCTTCTTCACGCGCAAGACCGCGCGCTGGTTGCTGGCTCAATGCGGGCTGATGCCGGTGAAGACGACCTACAACCCCGGCTTCGTGCGGCCCTTCGTGCCGATCGTTCGCAAGGTGATCGGCGGCGACGCGGGCGTGTCGAATCCGCAGGCACTCCTCAACTCGCGTCCCTACCAGCTTTATCTCAAGACAGTCTTCCCGATCGAGCGTGTCCTCTCCTCGCTCTGGCCCGGTATGCTGGCGTTTCAGATGATCTTCGAAGCCAAGAAAGCACCATGAAACTCACCGTCTCCATGATCACCATGAACGAGGAGGGCGCGGTCGCGAAAGTGATCGGCGACATCCGGCGCGTCGCTCCCGAGGCCGAGATCCTTCTCGTCGACTCCAGCAAAGACCGCACGGCCGAGATCGCACAGGAGCTTGGCTGCCGCGTCATCAAACAGTTTCCACCGCAGGGTTACGGTCCGGCGATGACGCGCGCGGTGCGCGAGGCTTCCGGCGACATCGTCATCACGCTCGACTGTGACGATACCTATCCCGTCGAAGTCATCCCGCAACTCGTCGCGCTCATCGACGAAGGATTCGATCTCGTGAACACGACGCGCACGTGGAAGCGACCGAAGGCGATGCCCTTCGCGAACTTCCTCGCCAATCGCTTCTTCGCCCTTGGCGCGCGCGTGTTGCACGGACTCAAGACCACGGACGTGCACAGCGGCATGCGCGCGTATCGCAAGACGATGATCGACGCCGTGACGTGGGAACCGCGCGGCGCCGCGCTGCCGGTCGACATGTACGTGATCCCCTTTCGTCGCGGCTTCAAGGTCACGGAGATCCCGATCGACTATCGCGAGCGCATCGGACAGACGACGCTGCATCGCTTCTCGAGCACATTCTGGACGTTCAAGAGGCTGTGGAAGGCGCGATGACTCCGGTCGTCGCCGTTCTCTGCGGCGGTCTCGGCACGCGCCTCGGCCCACTCGCGCAGGGACTCCCGAAGCCGATGATTCCCGTCGGCGGCCGGCCGTACCTCGAGCGCGTTCTCGAATCGTTCGCCGAACGCGGACTGCGCGACTTCGCACTGCTCACCGGATACAAGCACGAAGTCATCGAGATCCACTTCGGCAACGGTGGGCGTTTCGGCGTTCGCATCGCCTACAGCCGCGAGCACGAGCCGCTGGGAACGGGCGGAGCACTCCGTCAGGCCCGCGATCTCATCAGCGAGCGCTTCGTGCTCACCTACGGCGACGTCCTGCGCCGTTTCGACTACGATCGTTTCGTGACGCAGCACACGGGCAACTGCCTGGCCGTCTACCCGCGCATCTACGTCGGCAACTCCGACATCGATGGCAATCGGATCGTGCGTTTCGACAAGCGCGCGCCGGAGCTGCCGTACATCGACGCCGGGTTCTCGGTGATGGGCAGAGAAACGCTCGACCTTCTTCCGGCGGAAGGGCCGTGCTCCTTCGAGGAGATCGTCTACGCCGGCCTCGCGCCGCGAGGCGAGCTGGAAGCGGAAGTCGTCGATCTCGATTTCTGCGACATCGGGACCCCCGAGGAGCTGGCGCGAACGCGCGAAAAACTGGAGAACGATTGAAGATCCTCGTCACCGGCGCTGCCGGCTTCATTGCTTCGAACCTCATCCCTCGCCTGCTCGAACGCGGCGACGTCGTGGTCGGAATCGACAACTTTTTCCTCGGCAAACGCGCCTACGTGGTGTCGCATCCCAACTTCACGTTTCACGAATTCGATCTGCTCGACCTCGAGCGACTGGCGAACGTCGTCCGCGAGTTTCAGCCCGATCGCGTGTGGCATCTCTGCGCCAACAGCGACATCAGCTACGGCACGAAGTACACCGACTTCGATCTCAAGGGCGGCACGCTCGTCACGTACAACGTGCTCGAGTCGATGCGGCGCGCGGAGGTGAAGGAGCTGGTTTTCTCGAGCAGCGGCGCGGTCTACGGAGAGCCGACCGTCGTGCCCACGCCTGAGAACTACGGCCCGATTCTGCCGATCTCGCTCTACGCCGCGAGCAAGGTCGCGTGCGAAACGCTCATCACCGCCTACGTGCACAACTACGACATGCGGGCGTGGATCTATCGCTTCGGCAACATCGTCGGACCGAACCCGACGCACGGAGTCATTCACGACTTCGTCCTTCGCCTTCGCGAGACGCCGACGAGCCTGACGGTGCTCGGCGACGGAACGCAGGCGAAGCCGTACGTCTACATCGAGGATTGCCTCGACGGAATGGAGTTCGGCGTCGCGCACGCGCATGCACACGCAAACGTGTACAACCTTGCCGTCACCGATCAGACCACCGTGCGCGAGATCACCGACTGGACGATCGAGGCGATGGGGATCGATCGTGGAACCATCAATGTCCAGTACGGCGACTCACCGCGCGGGTGGCGTGGCGACGTCGCGCAAGTCAAGCTCGACACGTCGCGCATGACGGCGCTCGGCTGGACGCCGAAGCTGTCGAGCCGCGAGGCCGTGCGACGGACGATCGTCGAGGTCGTGGAGCAGTTTCGAGGTGGCGCGCCGTCATGAGCGAGAACCGCGGCGTCGGAATCGCCATCGGCTGCGCGGTGACCGCGGTGCTGATGCGACTCGTGGCGCTGCACTGGCTCCATCCCGTGAACTGGGATGAGATCGAGTTCTTCTGCCCATCGCGATGGATCGCCCAGGGCCAGGTGCCGTTTCGGGACTTCTGGGAGCATCACTCGCCCCTGGCCTGGTTCGTCTTTGCACCCATTGCCGCGATGACGAACAGCGTCGACACGCGCGCGATCATCGCCATGCGCTGGGCGCAGTTACCGTTGTGGATTGCCGTCTTCTGCTTGGCCTTGGTGTTCATGCGCAACGCTGGGCTCTCGCGTTTCGCGCGCTGGTCGGCAATTGCGGTCACGGTCGCCAGCTCGCTGCTGATGACGTCAGCGATCGAATTTCGAGTGGATCCGCTTGCGATCGCGCTCTACCTCGGCGGACTTGTCGCGTGGCAGCGCGGTACGAAGTCGTCGATGTTTCTTGCTGGCGCGCTGTTCTGTCTCGCCGGCATGAGCAATCTGCGCCTCGGCCCGCTCCTCGTTTGTTCGGTTCTGCTTCTGCGGTTGATCAATCGACGCGATCGCTCGTGGAAGGGCGATTCGCGGGCGAACTGGATCTTTGCCGGCGGCGTCGCGACGCTGCTCATCTGCCTTTTGTATTTCGCGGCCACTTCGTCGTGGTCACCGATGTGGCAGCAGCTCTTCGTCGAGAATGCTGTCGGAGAGAGTACGGCTCCGGGAGTCCGCTTCGGCTTCCTCAATCGCCTCATGAGCGTCTTCGGACTCCACGTGATTGTTTTCGATCGCGTCTTTGAGCCCGGGGCGATCGATGTCGGCGGCATCACGCTGTTGCTCGCCGGCCTGGCCGGAATCGTCACCGCGATGAAGCGGTGGCGCCACCCGGACGATCTCTTCGTGGTCGCCGTTTTTCAGGTCGCGAACACGCTGTTTCTCATTAGGATGAAGTACGTCTACAACTATCACTTTCAGATCATGGCCGTGCTGATGCTCCCGCTTCTGGCCCTGGTCTTCGAGCGCATGCGGCGTCGAGAGTCGGTGATCGCGTTGGTGCTGGTGGCGTGGTGCGTGAACGCGTACGCGTCGATCCTGCGAGGCAAGGAAGAGGACCGGGCCTATCAGGACGTGATCATGCGTGAAGTCGACGCCCGGACGAAACCGGGTGAGACCTACTTCGCCGGCATTCCGTGGGCTTTGCATCGACAGCCTGCATATCGATTCTGGTTTCTGCCCGAGCTCGCGCGACAGCTCGTCCTGCATCGCCACGCCGCGCCCTATTCACTGCAGCAGATCGTTCGGAACCCGCCGGCAGCGTTCATCGCCGACCGCAATGCGCTTGGATGGCTGGCCATGGTGCAGCGCGAACTGGGCCCGTACTTTTATCGCCACTACACGCCCCTGTGGCGATCGCTTTGGATCCCGGGCATGAACGCGGTGATCGCTCCCGCGGGACAGCAGCGTTGGATCGTGCCGCGAACGGGCGAGTATCACCTCTATGTTTCCGCATCAGCGGTGCGCCATCCGTGGTTTCGGTATCCGATCTCGATTTCGATCTACGGTGCGAAAAACGCAGAGCTGCGATTACCCGCTGGTGGGAACATGCCGGAGCTGCATTGGATGATCGACGGCGCGTCGGTTGCGATGGGCGATAAGGTGACGCTTCAGCAAGGGAGTCGGATCTCCGTGATGTCCACGGGCAGTCACGCTCTGGCTGTTTTCCTTTTGAACAGTACGGATCGCGTCATTTTCCGGCAGCCGCCGAAGGGAGTCACTCTCGAGGCCGCGTCGCCGCGAGTGACGCATTGGCCTTCATTCCGATGAACCGCGCGCTCTTCCTCGATCGAGACGGGATCGTCGACGAACTTTGCTACTACCCGTCGCATGACGAATGGGAATCGCCGCGCCGTGTCGCCGATCTGGTGATGATCGCCGGAGTCTCCGAGCCGCTGCGTCGCTTTCACGAGGCCGGATGGCTGCTCTTCTTCGTGACCAACCAGCCGAGTTTCGCGAAAGGAAAGACGACGCGCGAGGAGCTCGAGGAAGTGCACGAGGCGGTCTTGCGAGCGCTCGCCGTGCCGATCGCGCGGAGTTACCTCTGCTTTCACCGCTCGGAGGATGCGTGCGAGTGTCGCAAGCCGAAACCGTACTTTCTCTTCGAGGTCGCTCGCGAGTTCGAGATCGACCTGGCGCGATCGTGGATGGTCGGCGATCAGGATTCCGATCTCGCTGCCGGCCGCGCGGCGGGATGCAAGGTCGCGCTCATCGAGCATCACGGTTCCGCGCACAAGCGTGGCACCATCGAGCCCGACCTGCGATGCGCGACTCTCGGCGAGCTCGCTAACGCACTGATTCCCACTTCGTCTGCGTAACCTTGAGCGCCGGGTGCGACACGAGGAGATGCCACACCACCGCGGCGAGACCTTCGGTGTGAGGCGTGATGCGCTCGGAAGAGACGATCGGGATGACCACGCATTCGTCGGCAACCTGCTTCGTGTAGCCGCCGTCCTTGCCGACGATTCCGAAGACCTTCGCGCCCGCGGCACGCGCTTCGTCGATGGCGCGGACGAGATTCACCGACACGTTCTTCTCGACGTTCCCGCCGCCGACGGAGAAGACGAGGATCGCGTCCTTCGCGTTGATCCGTGATCCCTTTAGCCACTCGGCGAAACAGCTGTCCCAGCCCTCGTCATTGACGCGCGCCGTGAGCTCGGAGACGTTGTCGGTCGGCGTGTAGGCCTCGAAGCGGCAGATCTTGCGGAAGTCGTTCACGGCGTGGCTGGCATGTCCCGCGGATCCACCGACGCCGAGGATGAAGAGGCGGCCGCCGTTGTCGCGGGCGGTGCCGAGGGAGGTGGCGAGGCGGTCGACGGCATCGGCGTCGATGCGGCGGATCACTTCGATGCTCTCGTCGAGGAAGGCGCGGCTGAACGATTCCATGCATCGATCATACAATCCGGATCATGTCGGTCACCGGCCGCGCGGCCCTCGGCTCACTCCTCGGGGCGTCGCTCGCTGCCGCCGTCGCGCCATTTCTGTGGCCGTTCTTCTCCGTTCCGCATGGGGGAGTTGGCGCCGTCACGGTGGCCGCGTATCCGAAGGGTTGGGATTACGCCGTGGTCGCATTGCTCGTCCTCGGCTCCGCTGCCGGCGGTGTGTTGAGCGTTGCTCGCGCGGCAAATGAGGATGTGCGTCGCGAGCATGCGTCACGCCCGTGGCTCATCGCGATTCTCACCGTGATCGTCTTCGCGACGATGCTCTTCGTTCACGATCATCCGTACGCGCACATGGACGATTTCCATGAAGGGGAGCACCTCACGCCCGCGTTCCTGTATCAGGAAGGTGCGCGTCCTTTCGCCGACGTATTCGTGCTGCACGGCCTCGTCTCCGATGGCGCGTTCGACGCGCTCGTTCTCGGGCATCCACCCTCGCCGCTGCGGACGCGCCGGCTGCAGACGTTTCTCGACGCCGCGACGCTGGCGTTGCTCGTGCCGATCGCGGCGGAAGTCACGATGACGACGACGGGGCTCGTCGGTGCGGTGATCGCGTCGCTCTGCGGTGTTGCCGCGCTGTGGGTTCCGGTCTTTCCCTACTTTCGCCTCGCGCCGGTGCTTCTCGCGGCCCTCGGTCTTTTGCGTTGGACGCGCAACGGTCGCGCGGGCTCGCTGTTCCTGGCATTCGCGAGCGCGACGCTGGGCGTGCTGTGGAGTCTCGACACCGGCACGTACGCATTGGCCGGCACGGCGATCGCGTTCTTCATTCTTCGCTGGCTGAAGCTTGAGGCGAAGCCGATGTCGAAGCCCGAGGCGACGGCGATGCCGTGGCAGCGCGTCGCGCTTCTCGCTGTGGCCGCGCTGTTCCTTCCTCTTGTCATTTTGTGGCTGCTGCACGCCGACGTGATGCGCTTCGTGCGCGATTCGTTCGTGGTGATTCCAAGCGCGATCGACGCCGTCTGGTCGCTGCCGGCGCCGAAGCCGTTCACCGCGGAAGGCATTCACTATTACCTTCCGCCGATCGTATACGGGTTTCTCGCCGCCCTCGGATGGAAGCGCCGAGATCCGCGCATGCTCATCGTGATCGTGCTTTCGATCGTGCTCTTCCGCACGGCGTCGGGACGCGTGAGCTGGAGTCACACGCGCTTCGCCGTGCCTCTCCTCGGCATCGCCTTCGTCGCGTTTCTGGAATCGGTCCGCAGCCGCATTGCGATCGCTTTGCTGGCGATCGCTGCGTTCGTTTACTTCGAGGTTCCACAGAACTTCGCGGCCGGCGGGAAACTTTTGGCCGAGTGGTCATCGCGCCAGCACGAAGGACTCGTGCGACATCCACTCGCCCGAGGGATCTACACGACTGAGCAGAACGCGACGGAACTGGCGACGCTGAAGGGATATCTCGATGGGCTCGGCGAGGGGACGATTCTCGATTTCACGAACGAGCGCGCGCTTTACTTTCTGCTGAAGCGCAAGCCGCCGGCGCGCTGCTTCGACATCCCGATGCTGTCCGCGCCCGCGCTCCGCGCGGAGACGATGCGCTCCCTCGACGTGCATCCGCCGCTCGCGGTGATCCTCGGCGGCGATCCGGCGATCGCGGTATTCGACGGCGTTCCGAATCACGATCGCGTTCCGGAGCTGGCGAAGTGGATCGACGCGCATTACCCGCAACGCACCGAGATCGGACGATTCGTGGTTGCGACGAGGTATGGAGTGCGGCAGCGGTAGCTGCCGCATGACGAGCGGACCGCCGGCGTCCTCGCCGGCTGGGCGAGCGGCGTCTCGCCGCTCGCGGGCGGCGCCGGCACGGCGCCGCCCCAGCCGCCGAGACGGCGGCGGTCCACGCGAGCTACCCGCTGCCGCACTCCCAAATCGTGACGCGGTAAACTGCGCCGTATGCCGACTTACATTCAACAGCCCACGATCGTCCAGGCCGCCGGGAACAAGCCGAAGATCATCGAGGAGTACATCGGCCGGGTCAATTCGCAGACCGACGGCGTTTCGATCGCGCGCATGAAGAGCCCGAGCGGCTGGATCGAGCCGGGACAGACACCGGAGTTCGATGAATACACAGTGGTGCTGCGCGGAACGCTGCGCGTCACGACGAACAGCGGCTCGACCGACGTCAACGCCGGCGAGGCCGTCATCACGCATCGCGGCGAATGGGTGCAGTACTCCACTCCGGGCGCGGATGGTGCGGAGTACATCGCCGTCTGTCTGCCTGCGTTCTCGATGGACAGCGTGCATCGCGACGCGTAAAGGGCCGCGATGAGGCGGATCATCACCGGCGTTTTCGTGCTGGCGCTGGCGTGGATCGCCGCGCTGGTGCAGCGCGGCCAGCAGCTCGGACTCGATGAGGTCGAGTTCTTCCGCGCGACGCGCTGGGTCGCGCTCGGGCAGGTTCCGTTTGCCGGCTTCTGGGAGCATCACGCGCCGCTGCAGTGGTTCCTCTTCGCGCCGGTCGCCTTCTTCGCGAACGGCGCCGGCGCTGCGTCGATCGTCTTGATGCGCTGGGCTCAGCTTCCGCTCTGGATCGCGTTGCTGTGGATGATCGTTCTGCTCGCGCGACGCGCCGGCGTGCAGGCGTGCGGATGGTCGATCGCGCTGCTTCTGCTCCTGCTGAGCCCCACGTTTGTGCGACGCGCCGTGGAGTATCGCGTCGATGTTCCGGGCAATCTGTTCTTCGTCGGCGCGTTCTTCACGATCGCGCTGCGAACGAGTCGCCAGAGGTGGATCGCGTTCGGCGCGCTGATGTCGCTGGCGGTGCTCGCCAACATGCGGCTTGCGCCGGTGGTGATGTTCGCGGGTGCGCTGAGTCTTTTCTGGCGGCCAGAGGAGCGGCGCTGGCGCTGGAATCCTCAGGCGCTCTGGATGATCGCTGGCATCGCCGCCGTGGCCGCCGCGCTCCTGGCGTATCTCGCGGCGACCTCTTCGATGGATGCCTTCGTTCAAGGCATCGTTGACTACAACCGACTCTCCAACCAGGTCACCACCGCCAGCACACCGGCCGACGCGCTCCTCTTGCCGCTGTGGACGCTCGACATCGCCGGGATGGCGTTCTGGCTCGTGGGCCTCGCCGGGATCGTCATCGCCTTGCGCGACTTCCGCGAGCCCGGACCGTTGCAGATCGCCTCGCTGATCGTGATAGCGGGGATGCTCGCCATCGTCCCGCTCGAGGTTCACTACGACTACCACCTTCAGAACGCGTGGCTCTTCGCGCTGCCGCTCGTGGCGCTGGCGATCAGTCGATTCGAGCGACCGCAATGGAGGAGCCTCATCCTGGCGGCGGGTGTCGTTGCGCTGCTCGTCGACATCGCGCGCACCGCGCCCGGATTCGGTGCGGCGATGCGTTATCAGAACGCGATCATGACTGCGGCGGATCGGCTCAGCGGGAAAGGCGACGCTGTGTTCGACGGAACGGGATACGCCCTTCGACGACGCCCGGCCTATCGCTACTGGTTTCTCGCCACCGGCGTGCGGTTTCTCGCCGGCAAGCGGACGATTCAGCCGTACGACGCTCCGCAGATGGCGGCCGACCCGCCGGCGGTGGTCATCACCGATTACCGTCTCCTTCTCTATCTGCAGCTCTTTCCGCGCCTCGCCTCGTACACCGCCCGGCACTACGTGCCGATGTATCGGAATCTCTGGATTCCGGGGATGACGGCGACGATCGGGCCGACGCCCCTGCGCGTGGTCTGGACCGCACCACGAAGCGGCCGCTACGACGTCTGGGCCAGCGACCTCCTGGCGAAGCATCCCTGGTTTCGCCGGCCTTTCGAATACGTGATGACCACCGGTGCGCGGTCGGAGTTGTTCGAAATCCCACTGCAGCGACTCCCGCCATTCAGCGCGGCGTCGCTCGAATGGCGTGTCGATGGGCAGCTCGTTGCGCCCGGTGTCCGCTCGTTCGACCTGAAGAAAGGCGCACGCGTGGAGTTGACCGCGCACGCGCCGGTCGCGGCCGGCGTGCTGCTCGTGCCGCACGGCATCACGACGCTCTGCATCGCGCCGGAAGAGGAGATTCTTTTCTGATGAGCCGAGTCCTTGTTCTCTCCGAGCACCAAGTGGAAACGCTGCTGACGATGGAAGAGTGCGTCGCCGTCATGGAAGACGCGTTGACGGCGCTCGCGCGCGGCGAAGTCCACAACCCGCTGCGAAGCATGGTTCGCGGAACGGACGCGCCCGGCATTCTCGGCCTCATGCCGGCGTGGCGCAGCGGCGCGACGCCTTACTACGCGCTGAAAGAGGTCTGCGTCTTCCCCGGAAATCCGGCGCGCGGCCTCGACACTCACGTCGGCGCGGTGATTCTCCACAGCGGCGAGACCGGGGAGCCGCTTCTGTTCGCGAACGCCTCCGCGATCACGGCGATTCGCACCGCGGCCGTGTCCGCCGTAGCGACGAAACTCCTCGCGCGGTCTGATGCTTCGGTTCTGGCCATTCTCGGTGCAGGCGTCCAGGCGAAGAGCCATCTGCAGGCGATTCCCTTGGTACGCGACATCCGCGAGGTGCGCATCTACAGCCGCACGCGGTCGAAAGCCGAGGCGCTGGGAACGGCGGTGGACTCGGCGGAGGAAGCGGTGCGCGGAGCGGATATCGTCGTGACGGCGACGAGCTCGCGCGAGCCGATCGTTCGACGCGACTGGATCGGCGCTGGTACGCACATCAACGCCGTTGGCTCCAGCATCGCCGTCGCCCGCGAGCTCGACTCCGCGCTCATGGCAGCTTCGTCGCTTTTCGTCGATCGGCGCGAGTCGACCGTGAACGAAGCTGGTGACTACCTGTTCGCGCTGCGCGACGGCTCGATCCCCGGTCCCACGCACATTCGGGCTGAATTAGGCGAGATTCTGGCGGGAACCGCGCCTGGCCGCACTTCGCCGGCGGAGATCACGCTCTTCAAATCCCTCGGACTGGCGATCGAAGACCTGGCCTCGGCGGCGTTCCTTTACGACAAGGCGCGCAGAGAAAACGTAGGCACCTGGATCGAGTTCTGAGCGACCGAGTGAACGCCCGCGCTCGCTGAGTGACCACTCTTTTGGCTTCGAAGTGCCCGAAATGGGCGGTCTAACTCGTTGCGGAATAAGCCTGCGGGGGTGGTCGTTAGGTCGGGTCCGGGCTTGACAAAGTCCAAATCCGTGCCTAAAGTGCGCGGGTTTTCCCTTGCGGGAGCAGATTTTCGCTGTACGTGTCTTCAGAAGGATAAGCAACGAATGCCAACGATCAATCAGCTTGTTGCGCAGCGGCCGCGACGAGCGTCAAGTACAAGACGAAGTCTCCGGCGCTCCAGTCGAGTCCGCAGAAGCGCGGCGTTTGCACGCGCGTCTATACCTCGACGCCGAAGAAGCCGAACTCGGCGCTCCGCAAGGTCGCCCGTGTCCGTCTCACCAACGGAGTCGAAGTCACCACCTACATCCCGGGTGTCGGTCACAACCTCCAGGAGCACTCGATCGTGCTCATCCGCGGGGGCCGTGTCAAAGATCTTCCGGGTGTTCGTTATCACGTCATCCGTGGAACGCTCGACGCCGTCGGCGTTGCCAAGCGGAACCAGAGCCGCTCCAAGTACGGCGCCAAGCGCCCGAAGAAAGCCTAAACGAGCGATCAGCTCGCAGCTCGCAGCTCTCAGGAGCTGAGGGCAGTGGGGCTGAGAGCTGATAGCCGATAGCTGAGAGCTTAGAAAAATGCCGAGAAGACGCGAAGTCCCGAAACGCGAGATCCTGCCGGATCCCGTGTACAACAGCCAGCTGGTCACCAAGTTCATCAACTCGTTGATGTCGCATGGCAAGAAGTCGGTCGCCGAGAGCGTGTTTTATGGCGCCCTCAAGAAGGTCGAAGATCGTGCCAAAGACGATCCGCTCAAGCTCTTCAAGAAGGCGATCGACAACGTCAAGCCGGCGCTCGAGGTCAAGAGCCGCCGCGTCGGTGGATCGAACTACCAGGTTCCCATCGAAGTTCGCCCGACGCGCCGTACCGCGCTTGCCATCCGCTGGCTGATCAGCTACGCCGACCTCGCGCGGCGAGAAGACCATGCAGGACAAGCTCGCCGGCGAGATCCTCGACGCGGCGAACAATCGCGGCAACGCGATCAAGAAGCGCGAAGACACGCACAAGATGGCGGAAGCGAACAAGGCGTTTGCTCACTACCGCTGGTAGAACGCGAAACTAGTGGTAGAATCTCCCGCCCGTCGCGCGAAAGCGCTTCGCGGGATCTCTCGCCGGATGCCTGAATCCGGCGAACCGAACAACTCATCAGCTTTCCGTAGCTCCGTCTCGACCGGATAACACAGAAAACGGTTCTGCGGTTCCGGACCGAGCAACGGGAAACAAACAAACGAATCGAATGCATCTCCCGTCAGGCGGCGGTGTGCACGTGCCGGCGGTTGCCGGTGTGCGTCGCTGTGGCCGAAGAGAAAACAAAGCAATGGCACGTCAGGTACCTCTCGAGAAGACTCGCAACATCGGCATCATGGCTCACATCGATGCCGGTAAGACGACGACTACCGAGCGCATCCTCTACTACACCGGGCATCACTCACAAGATCGGTGAAGTGCACGAGGGCACTGCCACCATGGACTGGATGGTCCAGGAGCAGGAGCGCGGCATCACCATCACGTCCGCGGCAACGACGGCGATGTGGGGCGACATCCGCATCAACATCATCGACACGCCGGGTCACGTCGACTTCACGGTCGAGGTGGAGCGCTCGCTCCGCGTCCTCGACGGCGCGGTCGGTGTGTTCTGCGCGGTCGGCGGCGTCGAGCCGCAGTCCGAGACCGTGTGGCGTCAGGCCGACAAGTACGGCGTTCCCCGCATTGCCTTCATCAACAAGATGGACCGCATCGGCGCGAACTTCGAGTCGGTCGTCGAACAGATCCGCCCGAAGCTCGGCAAGAACGCCGTTCCTCTGCAGCTCCCGATCGGAGCCGAGGACAAGTTCAAGGGCGTCATCGACCTCGTGCAGATGAAGGCGCTCATCTTCCATGACGAGTCCCTCGGCGCGAAGTACGACATCGAAGAGATTCCGGCCGAGCTCCGCGCGGAAGCCGAGCACTACCGCGAGAAGATGGTCGAGTCGATCGCCGAATCGCACGACGAGCTGCTGGAGAAGTACCTGGCCGGCGAGACGATCGAGGTCTCGCGAGCTGAAGGCAGCTCTTCGCGACGCGACCATTGCATCAGAAGATCACCCCGGTCATCTGCGGCTCGGCCTTCAAGAACAAGGGCGTGCAGCCGCTGCTCGACGCAGTCGTCGACTACCTCCCTTCGCCGATGGACATCCCGCCGGTCAAGGGTGTGGATCCGGATGACGAGTCGTTCATCGAGCGCAAGGCCGACGACAACGAGCCGTTCTCGGCGCTCGTGTTCAAGATCATGACCGACCCGTTCGTCGGCCAGCTGGCGTTCTTCCGCGTCTACTCGGGCCACGTCGAGTCGGGCACCGCTGTGCTCAACACGACCAAGGGCAACGACCGAGCGCATCGGACGTCTGCTGCAGATGCACGCCAACAAGCGCGAAGAGATCAAGGAAGTGCGGGCGGGCGACATCGGCGCGGCCGTCGGTCTGCGCAGCGTCACGACCGGCGACACGATCTGCGACAAGAACAAGCCGATCGTCCTCGAGACGATGGTCGTTCCCCGAGCCGGTCATCGCGGTGGCGATCGAGCCGAAGACCAAGGCCGATCAGGAAAAGATGGGCGTCGCTCTCGCGAAGCTCATGCAGGAAGATCCGACGTTCAAGGTCCACACGGACATCGGAAACGAACCAGACCATCATCCGCGGGATGGGCGAGCTGCACCTCGAGATCATCGTCGACCGTATGGTCCGCGAGTTCGGCGTCGGTGCGAACGTCGGCAAGCCGCAGGTTGCGTATCGCGAAGCGATCACGCGCAAGTCGGAAGCCGAGGGTAAGTTCGTTCGCCAGTCGGGTGGTAAGGGCCAGTTCGGCCACGTCAAGATGCGCTTCGAGCCGATCCCGGAAGGCGGGTTCGAGTTCGTCAACGAGATCGTCGGCGGTTCGGTGCCGAAGCGAGTTCATCAAGCCGACCGAGCAGGGGATCAAGGAAGCGATGGAGCGCGGCATCGTCGCCGGTTATCCGATGACGGGCGTGCGCGCCATCCTGTACGACGGTTCGTACCACGACGTCGACTCCAGCGAAATGGCGTTCAAGATCGCCGGCTCGATGGCTTACCAGGAAGGCGCCAAGAAGGCCAGCCCGATCCTCATGGAGCCGATCATGGACGTCGAAGTCGTGACGCCCGAGGATTACGCCGGCGACGTGATGGGCGACTTGTCGCGCCGTCGCGGCAAGATCCAGCAGATGGAAGAGCGTGGCGGAGCGAAAGTCATTCGCGCCCACGTTCCTCTGTCGGAGATGTTCGGCTACGCGACCCAGGTGCGCTCGATGTCGCAGGGACGCGCCAGTTACACGATGCAGTTCCTGGCGTACGAACCGGCCCCGAAGAACGTGGCCGAGGAAATCATCGCCAAGAGCGGCGGAACCACACAGCGAGTTTGATCAGCTTAGAGAGCTAGAGCAAAAACGGAGGTTAGATCTCAAATGGCAAAAGAGAAATTCGATCGCAGTAAGCCGCACGTGAACATCGGCACGATCGGTCACGTCGACCACGGCAAGACCACGCTGACGGCTGCCATCACCAAAGTCCTCGCTTCGAAGGGCACGGCCTCGTTCGTCGCCTTCGATCAGATCGACAAGGCTCCGGAAGAGCGCGAGCGCGGCATCACCATCGCCACCGCTCACGTCGAGTATTCGACCGACGAAGCGCCACTACGCGCACGTCGACTGCCCGGGCCACGCCGACTACGTCAAGAACATGATCACCGGCGCCGCGCAGATGGACGGCGCGATCCTGGTCGTCGCCGCAACCGACGGCCCGATGCCGCAGACGCGCGAGCACATCCTGCTCGCCCGTCAGGTCGGCGTTCCGTACATCGTCGTCGCCCTCAACAAGGTCGACGCGGCGGATCCGGAGCTTCTCGAGCTCGTCGAGCTCGAGGTCCGCGAGCTGCTCTCGAGCTACGAGTTCCCCGGCGACGACATTCCCATCGTCCGCGTCTCCGCGCTCAAGGCGCTCGAGACCGGCGACAACAACGACGAGTGGGGCCAACAAGATCATGGAGCTGATGGATGCGGTCGACAACTACATCCCGATTCCGGAGCGCGCCATCGACAAGCCCTTCCTGATGCCGGTCGAAGACATCTTCTCGATCTCGGGTCGCGGCACGGTCGTCACCGGCCGTATCGAGCGCGGCATCGTCAAGGTCGGTGAGGAAATCGAGATCGTCGGTCTCAACGCCCGACGCATGAAGAAGGTCGTCACCGGCGTCGAGATGTTCCGCAAGCTCCTCGATCAGGGTCAGGCGGGCGACAACGTCGGCCTCCTGCTCCGCGGCGTCGAGCGCAAGGACGTCGAGCGCGGCCAGGTTTGCGCCAAGCCGGGCTCGATCACCCCGCACACGAAGTTCAAGGCCGAGGTCTACATCCTGACCAAGGAAGAGGGCGGCCGTCACACGCCGTTCTTCAACGGCTATCGTCCGCAGTTCTACTTCCGCACGACCGACGTCACCGGCACGGCCGCGCTGGCCGAGGGAGCGGAGATGGTCATGCCGGGCGACAACACCTCGCTGACCATCAACTCTCATCGCGCCGATCGCGATGGAGAAGGGTCTCCGCTTCGCCATCCGTGAGGGCGGCCGCACCGTCGGCGCCGGAACGGTCACGGAAGTCATCGAGTAGCAATCGAGAGGGCGGCCACGTCGGCCGCCCTTCTGCTCTTTAAAGGTTCGAAACCATGATGAACGAAAAGATCCGCATCCGACTCAAGGCGTACGACTACCGCGTGCTCGATCAGTCGACTTCTGAAATCGTCGACACGGCCAAGCGCACGGGTGCGAAGGTGGCGGGACCGATCCCTCTGCCGACGCAGATCTCGAAGCTACACGGTTCTGCGCAGCCCGCACGTCGACAAGAAGTCGCGGGAGCAGTTCGAGATGCGGACGCACAAGCGGCTGCTCGACATCCTCGAGCCGACGACCCAGACGGTCGACGCGCTCATGAAGCTCGAGCTGCCCGCGGGTGTGGACGTCGAGATCAAGGCATTCGGTAAGTAGCTCGCAGCTCGCAGCTCTCAGCTCGCAGGAGATTGAGAGCGGCGGGTGGTCGGGCCTGACAGCTGAGAGCTGCGAGCTAACTCAGCGAATCACATGAACCGGAGCGATCCGGTTCCAAGGTGGAAAGAACAGACAATGGCAATCGAAGGAATCATTGGCAAGAAGGTCGGGATGACCCAGGTGTTCGCCGAGGACGGCGCTATCGTCCCGTCACGGTCATCCAGGCCGGTCCCTGCCTCGTGGTCCAGAAGAAGACGACCGAGAAGGACGGCTACGACGCCGTGCAGATCGGTCTCGTCGAGAAGATCTCGAACCGCCGCGTCACCAGCGCGGTCGCGCGGACACTTCGAGAAGGCTGGCGTCCAGCCGCGTGTCGCACGCTGGCGGAAGTTCCGTACAGCGGCGACGCCAACGTCGGCGATCGCGTGCAGGTGGACATCTTCAAGGCCGGGCGACTCGATCGACGTGGTCGGTCAGTCGAAGGGCAAGGGATTCCAGGGCGTCGTGAAGCGCCATGGCTTCGGCGGCGGCCGCGCGACTCACGGCTCGATGTTCCATCGCGCTCCCGGCTCGATCGGCGCCTCGGCGTTCCCATCGCGTGTCATGAAGGGCATGCGCATGGGCGGCCGGATGGGCGGCGATCAGGTCACGGTGAAGAACCTTCGCGTGGCGAAGGTCGACGCCGAGAACAACCTGCTCTACATCCGCGGCGCGGTCCCGGGCGGTCGCAACGGTCTCGTCTTCGTGCGTTTCTCCAGAAACGGGAAGCGGGGAGAGTAACCATGCCGACCATTGACATCAAAGAACTGGAACAACAAGAAGGTCGGCTCGGTCGAACTGCCGGACGACGATCTTCGCGTATCCGTACAAAGAGCACCTCGATCCACGAGGCGGTGCGGAACTACCTCGCCGGTCTTCGCCAGGGAACGCACAAGACCAAGACCCGCTCCGAAGTGGCCGGCTCCGGCAAGAAGCCGTTCCGCCAGAAGGGCACAGGCCGTGCGCGGCAGGGTGGCAATCGCCCGCCCATTCACCGTCACGGCGGCACGGTCTTCGGTCCGCAGCCCCGCGACTACTCGTACAAGATGAACACCAAGGAGAAGAAGGCGGCGCTCAAGTCGGCGCTCTCCCAGCCGCGTGAAGGAAGGGAAGTTCGTCGTCGTCAGCGACATGTCCGTCGACGAGGCGAAGACCAAGTCCTTCGCCGCTCAAGGTCGCGAACATCGGCGTCGAGGGGAAGGCACTTCTCATCGACACGATGGAGAACACCAACGCGGTGCTCGCGGCGCGCAACAACCCGAAGCTCCTGTTCGTCGACGCGCTGCACGTCAACGTGTACGACGTCGTCAACAGCCGCTACGTGGTCCTGAGCCAGTCCGCGCTGGATCGTCTGACGGAGGCACTCAGCAATGAACGCTAATCAGATCATCCGCCGGCCGCTGGTGACCGAGAAGATCGACGATCCTTCGCGAGTCCGACAACGTGATCGCCTTCGAAGTCGATTCGAACGCGAACAAGATCGAGGTCAAGAAGGCCGTCGAAGAGCTCTTCAAAGTGAAGGTCGAAGAGGTTCGCCTCTTCAACGTTCGCGGAAAGATGAAACGGATGGGCCGTTTCGCCGGAAAGCGCCGCGACTGGCGCAAGGCTTACGTGCGGCTCAAAGAAGGCGAGAAGGCGCCCGAGTTCGTCGAGGGCGTCTGACGAATGTTCTCGGTTGTCAGTTCTCAGTTGTCTGCGATTGCAGCGCTGCGGCACAGATAACCGACAACGGACAACTGACAACCAATAGCCGACAAAACGAGATCAACTATGGCTACTAGTAAATACAAGCCGACTTCGCCCGGCATCCGCTTCCAGACGCACGCGTCGTTCGACGACGTCACGAAGTCGACGTCCCGAGAAGTCGCTGACGAAGGGCAAGCCGAAGACGGGCGGCCGCAACAGCCGCGGCCGCATCACCTCGCGCTTCATCGGCGGAGGCCACAAGCAGAAGTACCGCGTGATCGACTTCAAGCGCGACAAGCGCGGGATCCCCGCGAAGGTCGCGGCGATCGAATACGATCCGAATCGCAGCGCGCACATCGCTCTCCTCCACTACGTGGATGGCGAGAAGCGCTACATCCTCGCGCCGAACGGCCTGGCCGTCGGCACGATGATCACCGCGGGCGAAGACGCCGACATCCTGGTCGGCAATGCTCTTCCGCTCTCGAAGATCCCCCTCGGCACGATGATTCACAACATCGAGCTGAAGGAAGGCAAGGGCGGCCAGATGGTCCGTTCCGCCGGCGTCGGCGCGCAGCTCATGGCTCGCGAGGGCGACTGGGCGACGCTCCGCCTCCCGTCCAGCGAGATGCGCAAGGTTCACGTGCGCTGCTACGCGACGATCGGGCAGGTCGGCAATCTCGAGCACGAGAACGTGTCGATCGGCAAGGCCGGCCGCACGCGTCACCTCGGCAAGAAGCCGCATAACCGCGGCGTCTCGATGAACCCGGTCGATCACCCGCTCGGCGGCGGCGAGGGCAAGACCTCGGGCGGCCGTCATCCGGTCAGCCCGTGGGGCCAGCCCACCAAGGGCTACAAGACGCGTCGCAACAAGCAGACGACCAAGTTCATCGTCAAGCGGAGAACCAAGTAATGCGCTCACAGAAAAAAGGTGCGTTCATGGACGCCCACCTCACGAAGAAGGTGGATACGATGAACCGCGAGCGCGACAAGAAGGTCATCAAGACCTGGTCCCGTCGCTCGACCGTCACCCCGGACATGGTCGGCCACACGATTGCGGTGCACAACGGCCGCAAGTTCATCCCGGTTTATATCTCCGAGAACATGGTCGGGCACAAGCTCGGCGAGTTCTCGCTGACCCGGACGTTCAAGGGTCACAGCGGCAAGAAGGTCGAGAAGACCGCCAAGCCGGCAGGCAAGTAAGCGGAGACGACAATGGAAGCAACCGCAACTCTCAGATATTTGAAAGCGTCGCCGCAGAAGGTGCGTCTGGTCGCTGACCTCGTGCGCGGCAAGAAGGTCGAGGAAGCGCTCAGCATCCTCCGCTTCACGCGGAAGGGCTGCGCCAAGGACCTCGAGAAGCTGCTCCGTTCGGCCGTGGCCAACGCGGAGAACAAAGAGGCCGGCGCCGACGTCGACGAGCTCGTGGTCTCGCGGATCTATGTGAACGAAGGACCGCGCGAGAAGCGCATCCAGCCCGCCCCGATGGGCCGCGCCTATCAGATTCAGAAGCGTAAGGCGCACGTCACGGTGCACGTGTCGGATGAAGTCAAAGCGGTCAACGAGCGGAGCGGCGGCAAAGGCCGCGCCCGCGCCAGAAAGTAACGGAGGCACTCTTGGGTCAGAAGGTCAATCCTTACGGTTTTCGGCTGGGCTTCAACAAGACCTGGCATTCCCGCTGGTTTGCCGGGAAGACATACGCCGAGACGCTGCATCGCGATCTGAAGCTTGCGCGATGACCTCAAAGAGCGCCTCAGCCACGCGGGCGTGTCGGAGATCGACATCGAGCGCACGGCGAACAAGATGCGGATCAACATCTACACCTCGCGTCCGGGCATCATCATCGGCCGCAAGGGTGCGGAAGTGGACAAGCTGCGCGACGAGCTGCAGAAGCTCGTCAACGGCGAGGTCTACATCAACATCCAGGAGATTCAGCGTCCGGAGCTCGACGCCCAGCTCGTGGCCGAGAACATCGCCACGCAGCTCGAGCGCCGTATCGCCTTCCGCCGCGCGATGAAGAAGGCCATGGAATCGGCCTTCCGCTTCGGAGCGAAGGGAATCAAGGTCCGCGTCGGCGGCCGTCTCAACGGCGCCGAGATCGCGCGGTCGGAGTGGTATCAGGACGGGCGTCTTCCGCTGCACACGCTCAAGGCCGACATCGATTACGGCCTGGCCGAAGCGCACACGACGTACGGCATCATCGGCGTGAAGGTGTGGCTGTACAAGGGCGAGATGGCTAAAGCGCGCTCGCGCCGCCGCGTCCAGTAACTCGAATTGCGTTCAGGAGAATCGCATCATGTTGATGCCGAAGAAAGTCAAATTCAGAAAGCAGCAGCGCGGACGACGCCGCGGACTCGCAACGCGCGGGGCCAAGGTCTCGTTTGGCGATTTCGGGCTGCAGGCGACTGGAGGCGGGCTGGGTAACGGCGCGTCAGATCGAAGCCGCACGTATCGCCATGACCCGTCACGTCAAGCGCGGTGGCAAGATCTGGATCCGTATCTTCCCCGACAAGCCGGTGACCAAGAAGCCGCTCGAAACCCGTATGGGTAAGGGCAAAGGCGCTCCGGAAGAGTGGGTATGCGTGGTCAAGCCGGCGCGCATCCTCTACGAGATGGAAGGTGTGACGCGGGAGATTGCCGAGGAGGCCTTTCGCCTGGCGGCGACAAGCTGCCGATCAAGACGCGTTTCGTCACGCGCGAGCCAGACGGAGATAGGTGAGTAATGGCCAGCAAGAAGACGATCACCACGCTACGCGATAAGAACGTCGACGAGCTCCGTTCCCGCGAGCGCGACCTGAGGGAGCAGCTGTTCAAGCTGCGCTTTCAGCGCGCCACCGGCCGGATGGAGAACCCGATGAAGATGCGTCAGGTCCGCCGCGAGATCGCGCAGATCCAGACGCTGTTGAACGAGCGCGCCAGCGCATAACGAGCAGCGCGTAAGGAAACGAAGATATGGCAACGAAGGACAAGAACGAGAAGGCGGCCGACGCGCAGAACAAGCGCACCAAAACCGGCGTGGTGGTCTCGAACAAGATGCAGAAGACCGTCGTGGTCGCCGTCGAGAACCTCGTCAAGCACGAGATGTATCAGAAGTACATCAAGCGCACGAGCAAGTTCCTCGCGCACAACGAAGCGGGCGAGATCAACATCGGCGACCGCGTCGTGATCGAGGAAACGCGCCCGCTGTCGAAGCGCAAGCGTTGGAACGTCCGGGAAGTCCTCGAGAAGGCATCGTAAGAAGCAGTTGCTGGTTCCTGGTTGCTGGTTGCTTGTGGAGTCTCGCCTGAAACCACAGACAGCCAGTAACTAGTAACCAGCCACAGTTTGGAGAACTAGTCATGATTCAGATGGGAACCATTCTTCAGGTTGCCGATAATACCGGCGCGAAGAAGATCGCATGTATCAAGATGCGCGGCGGCTCGACCGCGGGACAGTACGCCCGCGTGGGCGACGTCATCACGGCATCGGTCAAGGAAGCGTCGCCGGACGGAACCGTCAAGAAGGGTGCCGTGGTGAGGGCGGTCATCGTGCGGACTGTGAAAGAGACGCGTCGCCGCGACGGCTCCTACATCAAGTTCGACGACAACGCGGCCGTTCTCATCAACGACGCGCGCGAGCCGGTTGGGACGCGCGTATTCGGCCCCGTGGCCCGCGAGCTTCGTGAGCGCAAGTTCATGAAGATCATCTCGCTGGCTCCCGAAGTCATCTAAAGGAACAGTCATGTACGCAAGCAGCAAGAAAAAGAAAGATCTGCCGACCGGCAAGCCGCATGTTCGCAAGGGCGACAACGTCGTCGTCCTCTCGGGCAAGGACCGCGGCAAGCAGGGACGCGTCCTGCGCGTCATCGCCACGAAGGGCACGGCCATCGTCGAGCGTGTGAACTTCACCAAGAAGCACACGAAGGCGAACCCGGAAAGAACGTCAAGGGCGGAATCCTGGAGCGCGAGTCGCCGATCAAGGTCGACAAGCTGCAGGTGATCTGTCCGAGCTGTGGCGAGGCCGCGCGCCTCGGCTCGCATCGGAACGAAGAAGGCGAAGCCGCTCGCTTCTGCCGCAAGTGCAAAGCGGATCTCACGAAGTGACGCGAAACGTCATCCTGAGCGAAAGCGAAGGATCTTAAACATCGACCTGGCTCGTACAACGCCGAGCCACACGAGGAACCAAGATGGCAGCGAGACTCAAAGAGCATTACATGAGCGAAGTCCGCAAGAAATTGCAGGACGAGTTCAAGATCACGAACCCGATGGCCCTTCCCAAGATCGAGAAGGTCGTCATCAACATGGGCATGGGCGAAGCCATTCAGAACGCCAAGATCCTCGACACCGCAGTCGAGGAACTGGCAACGATCAGCGGCCAGAAGCCGGTGGTCACCAAGGCCAAGAAGTCCATCGCCAGTTTCAAGCTCCGGGAAGGCCAGTCCATCGGCACGATGGTCACCCTTCGCGGCGACAAGATGTACGAGTTTCTCGACCGTCTGATCAACATCGCTCTTCCGCGCGTCCGCGACTTCCGCGGCGTGCCGGCGAAGTCGTTCGACGGTCGCGGCAATTACACCCTCGGCGTTCGCGACCACCTGATCTTTCCGGAGATCGACGCGGGTAAGGTCGACAAGTCGAAGGGCATGAACATCACGATCGTCACGACCGCGAAGAGCGACGAGAGGCACGCGCCCTTCTTCGTGAGCTCGGGATGCCGTTCGGCAAGTAAGAGGGACACATGGCCAAAACATCAATGATCGTCAAGGCGGCTCGGAAAGCGAAGTTTTCGACACGGCAGAAGAGCCGCTGCAAGCAGTGCGGGCGTCCGCGCGGGTTTCTGCGGAAGTTTCAGCTCTGCCGCATTTGCTTCCGTCTTCTCTCGCTCGGCGGCTACATCCCCGGCGTGACCAAGTCGAGCTGGTAGCTCACAGGACTATTACAGGAGTCACAGAATGTCGATGACAGATCCCATCGCGGATATGCTCACGAGAATCCGCAACGGAATTCAGTCGCGCCACGATCGCGTGGAAATGCCGAGCTCGAAGCTCAAGGTCGAGGTCGCGCGCATCCTCAAGTCCGAGGGCTTCATCAGCAACTTCAAGGTTGTTGCGGAAGATGGCAAGCCGCAGGCGAGCCTCCGCGTCTACCTCAAGTACTCGGAAGACGGCGAGCCGGTCATTCACGGCATCGAGCGCGTCTCGCGCCCCGGCCGTCGCGTTTACCGCGGCAAGGAAGAGATCCCCAAGGTTCTGGGCGGTCTCGGCCTCGCCATCGTCTCCACCTCCAAAGGCGTGCTTTCGGGATCCGAAGCGGCGCGCACCGGAGTCGGCGGCGAAGTCCTCTGCCAGGTTTGGTAGAGAGGATCGGGTAAGGAGAACCGCACATGTCTCGTATCGGTAAAAAAGAGATTCCGCTGCCGAAAGGCGTGGAAGTCAGCCAGGATGGCGGACACGTCGTCGTCAAGGGGCCGAAAGGCTCGTTGCAGACGACGATCATCTCCGGCATCTCGGTGTCGGTGGAGAACAACGTCGTCAAGTTCGAGCGGAAAGACGAGGAAAAAAAGACTCGTGCTTTCCATGGCCTGATGCGCGCGCTCGTCGCCAACAACGTCAAGGGTGTGAGCGAAGGCTTCAAGCGCGAGCTCGACATCGTCGGCGTCGGCTATCGCGCCGAGGTGAAGGGTCGCGAGGTCGTCTTCCAGCTCGGCTATTCGCATCCCGATTCGCTTCCCGATCCCGGAAGGGATCGAAATCGTCGATCGAGCCGAAGAGCGGCCACATCACGATCACGGGCGTCGACAAGCAGCGCGTCGGACAGACCGCCGCGGAGATTCGCAGCCTGCGCGAGCCGGATCCCTACAAGGGCAAAGGCATCAAGTACTCGGATGAAGTGATTCGCCGCAAGGCGGGCAAGGCAGCCGGCAAATGAGCTGGCAGCTAGCAACTGGCAGCTCTCAGTGTCTTTCTCCTGTGAGCTGAGAGCTGCAAGCTGACAGCTGAACTAGTGGGTCGGGTATCCAATCTCGACACAGAGGCAAACATGGACAAGGCAAAGCACAGAGTTGAAGCACGAGGCCGGATCCGGGAGCGTGTGCGGCGGAAAGTGGCCGGCACGGCCGAACGTCCGCGTCTCGCGGTGTTCCGGAGCCTCAAAGGGATCTACGTTCAGGTGATCGACGACGCCAGCGGGCGCACGATCGCATCGGCCTCGAGCCGCGAACAGGACTCCGGCGCGAAGGGTGCCAACGCCGCGGCCGCGAAGGCTGTCGGTGCGCTCATCGCGCAGAAGGTGAAGGACAAGGGAATCACTCGCGTCGTGTTCGACCGCGGCGGTTACGTCTACCACGGCAACATCAAGGCGCTCGCGGATGCGGCGCGTGAGAACGGACTGGAATTCTAGGAGATCACATGCAGCGTCCAATGCAGCGCCCCATGAACCGTCCCGGTCAGGGTGGTCCCCGCGGAGACCGCCGCCAGGAAGAGCGAAACGACAGCGGGATGATCGATAAGGTCGTCCACATCAACCGCGTGACGAAGGTCGTCAAAGGCGGCAAGAACTTCAGCTTCAGCGCTCTCGTGGTCGTCGGTGACGGCAAGGGAAAAGTGGGCTTCGGCTCCGGCAAGGCGAAAGAAGTTCCGGCCGCCATCAAGAAGGGCATCGAGATCGCCAAGAAGAACATGATCTCGATCGCGCTGAATGGCACCACGATCCCGCACGCGATCGTCGGCCACTACGGCGCCGGAAAGGTCATGCTCAAGCCGGCCTCGGAAGGTACGGGCGTCATCGCCGGTGGTCCGGTTCGCGCGATCCTCGAGTCGGCCGGAATCCAGAACATTCTCACGAAGTCCCTCGGCACCGCCAACCCCCATAACGTGGTCAAGGCGACGTTCGAGGCGCTCAAGCTTCTTCGCACCGAGGAGCAGTACAAAGCACTGCGCGGCAGCGGTGAGGCGGAAGGAGCGGAGTCGTGAGCGCGAAGAAAGCTGACCAGAAAACTGACAGCAAGACCATCCGCATCCGTCAGATCCGCAGCGGAATCGCCTGCCCTGTCGAGATGCGCGAGACCCTCAAGGCCCTCGGACTCGGAAAGATGCACCGGGTCGCCGAGCGCCGCGACACGAAAGAAGTCCGCGGAATGATCGCCAAGATCCCCCATCTGGTGGAAGTGGTCGAATAGACAGTGGTGCTTTTGCGCGCAGCGGGATTCCCGCTGATCGCAACCGCAACCGATAACGAGGTCAATCATGGAACTCAGCAACCTCAAGCCTAAAAAAGGCTCCCGTCACGCCAAGAAGCGCGTCGGCCGCGGACCGGGCTCCGGCAACGGCAAGACTGCAGGTCGCGGCGAGAAGGGACAGAAATCCCGCTCGGGCTACAGCGGTAAGCGCGGTTTCGAAGGCGGCCAGATGCCTCTGCATCGCCGGCTTCCGAAGCGCGGCTTCACCAACATCTTCAAGAAGGATTACGCGGTCGTGAACATCTCGGACCTCGATCGCTTCGACAACGGTGCGACGGTCGATGAGACGGCGCTTCGCCAGGCAGGCCTGGTGAAGGGTCAGCACGACGGCATCAAAGTTCTCGGCGACGGCGAGCTGTCCAAGAAGCTCACCGTCTCCGCCACGAAGTTCTCGGCCTCAGCGCGCAAGCAGATCGAGGCCGCCGGCGGCACTTGCCAGGAGATCCAGTAACGTGCCTAACGTCGTCGACACAGTCCGCAACATCTGGGCGATCGAGGATCTGCGCAAGCGCGTGCTCTTCACGTTCGCGCTGCTCGCGGTCTATCGCCTCGGCTCGCACATTCCGACGCCGGGCGTCGATCCCGTCGCGCTCTCGGAGTTCTTCAAAGCGATGAGCGGCGGCGTCTTCGGCTTCCTCGACCTCTTCTCCGGCGGCGCACTGCGCCGCCTTTCGGTCTTCGCCCTCGGCATCATGCCGTACATCTCGGCGTCGATCATTCTGCAGTTCCTCACGGTCGTCTGGCCCTACCTCGAGAAGCTTTCGAAGGAAGGCGAGATGGGTCGCCGCAAGATCAACCAGTACACCCGCTACGGCACGATCGTTCTCTCGATCGTCCAGTCGCTCGGCGTCGCGTTCTGGCTGAAGTCGCAGACGTCTCCCGGTGGCGCGCCGCTCGTTCCGCGACACGTACAGGATTCACTCTGGGGCATCGGCTTCCCGATCATGACGGTGCTGACCCTCACCACCGGCACGGCCTTCATCATGTGGCTGGGTGAACAGATCTCCGAGCGCGGCATCGGCAACGGAATCTCGCTCATCATCTTCGCCGGTATCGTCGTTGGCCTGCCCTCGGCGGTGCTCGACGACCATCGAAGACATCCGGGTCGGCGAGCGCGGCATCTTCGCCATGCTCTTCCTGGTGATCTTCATGGTCGCCGTGACGGCGTTCGTCGTGTTCATGGAACGCGCACAACGGCGCATCCCCGTGCAATACGCGAAGCGCGTCGTCGGCCGCAAGGTCTACGGCGGGTCGAATACCTACCTGCCGCTGCGCGTGAACACCGCCGGCGTCATCCCGGTCATCTTCGCTTCGTCGATCCTGGTCATCCCCCAGACGATCGCCGCAGATGATCAAGCAGCCCTGGGCAGTGTCGATCGGCAACCAGCTACGCGTCGGCGAGCCGCTCTATTACCTGCTGCAGGTCGTGGGCATCATCTTCTTCGGCTACTTCTACACGTCGATCGTCTTCAATCCGGTCGACACGGCCGACAACATGCGCAAGTACGGCGGCTTCATCCCCGGCATTCGCCCGGGCAAGAGAACGTCGGACTACATCGACCGCGTGCTGACGCGCATCACGTTCGTCGGCTCGGTCTATCTCGCGCTCGTTTGCATCATCCCCGAGTTCCTGATCTCGGGCGTACACGTCGCACAGCTTCCGTTCGGTATCGGCGCCACGCTCGACCGCGCACTTCCGCTCTGGTTCACGGAAGGACATGGGATTGAACTTCTACTTCGGTGGAACGTCGCTGCTGATCGTCGTCGGCGTGGCCATGGACACGATGCAGCAGATCGAGTCGCAACTCGTGATGCGGCACTACGACGGATTCATGAAGAAGGGCCGCATTCGCGGCCGCCGCGGTTGAGGAATTGACGTCTTGAAGATCATTTTCATCGGACCGCCGGGAAGCGGCAAGGGAACTCAGGCGAAGCGCCTCGCGGATCGCCTCGGCATCCCGCATATCTCCACGGGAGACATGCTCCGTGAAGCGGTGGCCGATGGGACCGAGCTCGGCCAGAAGGCGGCGCCGATCATGGCCGCCGGCGCGCTCGTGCCCGACGACCTCATGGTTGGGATCGTCAATGATCGCGTAGGCAAGTCCGACGCGCAGAAGGGTTTCATCCTGGACGGCTTCCCTCGTACGCTCGTCCAGGCGGAAAAGCTCGATGGAATCATGGGAACCAGCGCGGGGAATGGGAAAGACCCCCTTCGCGTTCTTCAACTGCTCGTCCCCGACGACGCCATCGTCCGCCGCATCACGCTGCGACGGACGTGTGCGCAGTGCGGGGCGATTTATCATCTTGAGAACAACCCCCCGGCGGTCGACGGCGTTTGTGATCGCTGTGGCGCCGCAGTCATCGCACGACCCGACGACACTGAAGAGGCCGTGCGCAAGCGACTGGAGTCATTCCACCGGCAGACGATGCCGGTGGCTACGTTTTACAAAGCGAAGAGCATTCTCCGCGAGGTCGACGGGATTGGTCCCGTCGACGTGGTCTTTGAACGTATCGAAAAGTCCCTGACATAGACGCGAGATGGCGAAGTGCTTGATCGAATGAAGGGACCAACGCTGAAGAGTCGCGACGAGATCGCGGTGATGGACCGGGCCAACCGGATCGTCGTCGACATTCTCGAAATGATGCGCGAGATGGTCAAGCCCGGCTCGACCACCGCACAGATGAACGCGATGGCGGAAGAGGAGCTCACCCGACGCGGCGCGAAATCGCCGTTCAAGGGTTACGCTCCGATGGGTCTTCCGCCGTATCCGGCTGTGGTCTGTTCCTCGGTCAATGACGTCATCGTGCACGGCATCCCGAATCGGGCGAAGCTGCAGGAGGGCGACATCATCGGCCTCGACTTCGGCTCGATTTACGAAGGCTTCGTCGGTGACGCCGCCATCACGGTGCCGGTCGGCAAGGTCTCGCCACGCGCGGAATTGCTGATGAAGACGACCCGTGAATGTCTGGAGCTGGCCATCGAGGAAATGCGTCCCGGACGCCACCTCGGCGACATCGGCGCCGCCGTGCAAGAGCACGCGGAGTCGCACGGCTTCCATGTCATCCGCACGTTCGTCGGACACGGCATCGGCCGCCGGATGCACGAGGATCCGCAGGTCTACAACTTCGGCAAGCGCGGTCGCGGGCTGGAGCTGAGGGAAGGGATGGTCCTGGCCATCGAGCCGATGCTGTGTGAGATCGGCGCGAAGCTTCAGTCCCGCATCGAGCGGGCCGGAGCGAACGGGATGATTCAGGACGTCCGCACCGATGCCGACGGCTGGACGGCAAGGACGGTCGATGGTGCGCTGGCCGCGCACTTCGAGAACTCGGTAGCGGTCACGGCCAATGGGCCGTGGGTGTTGGGTAAGTAGAAGAAAAAGGAACTGAATGTCGAAGGAAGACGCGATTGAAGTGACAGGAACCGTCCTGGAAACGTTGCCCAACGCAATGTTCCAGGTCGAGCTGGAGAACAAGCACAAAGTGCTGGCTCATATCTCCGGCAAAATGAGAAAGCATTTCATCCGCATTCTTCCGGGCGACAAAGTGCTGGTCGAGCTCTCGCCGTACGATCTCACGCGCGGGCGCATTACCTATCGATACAAGTGAGTGGACAGTCATGAAAGTACGTTCGTCAGTCGAAGCGATCTGCACCAAGTGCAAAGTCGTCCGCCGTCAGGGCGTGATTCGGATCATCTGTGAGAATCCGAAGCACAAACAGCGTCAGGGATAAATAGCTGGCAGCTCACAGCTCGCAGCTCTCAGGAGAACCTGGGGGCGGAGCTGAGAGCTGAGAGCTGATAGCTAGGAGCTACAGAGAATGGCACGTATCGCAGGTGTGGATCTCCCCCTCAACAAGCGGGTCGAAATCGGCCTCACTTACATCTATGGCATCGGCCGCACGCGTTCGAACGACATCCTTGCGCGTTCCGGCGTGGGCAACGGACGTGCGCGTCAAAGACCTCACCGAGGATGACGTGCGCAAGATCCGCCAGATCATCACCGACGAAGGAAAGGTCGAAGGCGATCTCCGCAAGGACGTCGGCCTCGACATCAAGCGGTTGATGGAGATCAACTGCTACCGCGGAATGCGTCACCGCCGCGGTCTCCCCGTGCGTGGCCAGCGGACGCACACCAACGCCCGCACGCGCAAAGGTCCCCGCAAGGGCGCCATTGCCGGCAAGAAGAAAGCAACGAAGAAATAAGCCCGCGGCTAGCAGTTGGCAGGGCGCAACCCTTTTTGGGGTGGCGGCCTGAGAGCTGCTGAGGGCTTGGAGCTAAAACGAAATGGCAACTGCACGAGCACCAAAAGCAGGCGCGCGCCGCGCCGGTACCAAGCGTAAAGAGCGGAAGAACGTTCCGCACGGCGTCGCCTCGATTGCGGCGACCTTCAACAACACGATCGTGGCCATCACCGATCCGACGGGCAACATCCTGTCGTGGTCCAGCGCCGGCCGCATCGGTTTCAAGGGATCCCGCAAGGGCACTCCGTTCGCGGCGCAGGTTGCGGCGCAGAACGCCGCCCAGCTCGCGCAGGAGCACGGCGTGCGCTCGGTCGACGTCAAGGTCAAAGGTCCGGGCGCGGGTCGCGAGTCTGCCATTCGCGCGCTCGCGGCGAGCGGCCTCGACATCAAGTCGATCAAGGACGTCACTCCGATCCCGCACAACGGCTGCCGGCCGCCCAAGCGGCGCCGGGTGTAGCTCGCAGCTCGCAGCTGGCAGCTCTCAGGAGAGGGTGGCCGGGCCTGCGAGCTGACAGCTGAGAGCTCGTAAGAAAGTTACGCCGAGCAGCAGCCGGCGTACACGCAACGCCTCAATGGTGGGGCGGGTGCGAAACATTAGGAGGCACAGTGGCTCGTTACACCGACCCCGTCTGCCGGCTTTGCCGTCGCGAGGGAATGAAGCTGTTCTTGAAGGGCGATCGCTGTTTCAAGGACAAATGCGCCATCGAGCGCCGCAATTATGCGCCGGGTCAGCACGGCCGTCGCCGTTCCAAGGTCCTCGGCTATGGCATTCAGCTTCGTGAGAAGCAGAAGGTCAAGCGAATCTATGGTCTGCTCGAGAAGCAGTTCCGGCTCTACTTCCAACGCGCTGCGAAGAAGACCGGCGTCACCGGCGACAACCTGCTTCGCCAGCTCGAGCTCCGTCTCGACAACGTCGTCGTACTCTCTCGGCTTCGCCTCCTCGCGAGCCCAGGGACGCCAGCTCGTTCGCCACGGCCACATCGAGGTGAACGGCAAGAAGATCAATGTGCCCTCGTACCAGATGCGGAAGGGTGACGTCATCCAGGTTCGCGAAAAGAGCCGTAAGAACGATCAGATCCGCCAGGCCGTCGAAACGGCAGCGGGACGTGGCGTTCCGTCCTGGCTCCAGCTCGAGCCCGATCAGTTCCGTGGCACCGTGACGGATCTTCCGAAACGCGAAGACATCCGCCTCCCGATCCAGGAACAGCTCATCGTCGAGCTCTACTCGAAGTAATCCAATTGGCTGGCAGCTCCCAGCTCTCAGCTCTCAGGAGAATCGTTCTTCTGTGAGTTGCGAGCTGCGAGCTGCGAGCTTTCACATGCGAGGAGGCCGCTCCCATGATGTGGTCAGATTTCCAGAAACCCAAGAAGCTCGATTACGACCCCGAAACCCTCACTCCGAACTACGGGCGTTTCATCGCCCAGCCGTTCGAGCGTGGCTTCGGGACCACGATCGGTAATGCGCTGCGGCGCGTCCTGCTCTCCTCCATCGAGGGCGCGGCCATCACGGCCGTGCGCGTCGAAGGCGTGCTGCACGAGTTTTCCTCGCTGCAGGGCGTGGTCGAGGACATGACCGACGTCGTTCTCAACCTCAAACAGATCCCCTTCAAGCTGCACGGCAGCGGTCCGAAGACTCTCTATCTCGAGAAGAAGGGCCCGGGCGTCGTCACTGCCGCCGATTTCGAAGAAGATCCGGACGTCGAGATCCTCGACCCGACGGCGCATCTGGCGACGTTGTCGAAGGAAGGCTCGCTGAAGCTCGAAGCACGTCTCAAGAAGCGGTCGTGGCTACGTCGTTGCCGATCGCAATGCCGACACCGACCTGCCGCTCGGCTACATCCCGGTCGACTCGATCCACTCGCCCGTCCGCCGCGTGAACTATCACGTCGAAGGCGCGCGTGTCGGTCAGATGACCGATTACGACAAGCTGATCCTCGAAGTGTGGACCAACGGCGCTGTCTCGCCGCAGGAGGCCATCAGCCTCGCCGCGGAACTGCTCGCCGATCACCTCCGCATCTTCAGCGCGTTCGAGACTCGAATCGAAGAGCGTGAGGAAGCAGCGGCACCGGAAGTCGATCCGCGCCTCGCGGAGATGCTTTCCAAGCCGATCGAGGAGCTCGACCTGTCGGTCCGCTCCGCGAACTGTCTCAAGAACGCCAACATCCGTACGCTCGGCGATCTGGTTCAGCGCACCGAGCGCGAGATGCTGTCCACCAAGAACTTCGGTCGCAAGTCGCTCGACGAGATCAAAGACGTTCTCGCCAGCCTCGGACTGTCGTTCGGTATGGCACGCGTGCCGGCCGGCTCGCGCGACATGCGCGAGTAGTCGCGAGTAGGGAGAAAAGCCAATGAGACATGGAATGGCCAATCGCAAGCTGGGAAGGACCGCGAGCCACCGTCTGGCTCTGTTCCGCAACCAGCTCGCCTCTTTGATTGAAAGCGAGCGCATCGTCACGACTCTGCCCAAAGCGAAGGAGCTTCGGCCGCATCGACCGAGAAGCTCATCACCCTGGCGAAGAACGACAGCGTGCACAACCGCCGTCAGGCATTTCGTCATGTGCCGAACGACGCGCTCATCGCGAAACTCTTCGACACCCTCGGCCCGCGTTTCTCGACGCGTCCGGGCGGCTACACGCGCATCATGAAGCTCGGTGCGCGCCGCGGCGATGCCGCGGAGATGGCGATCCTCGAGCTCGTCGAGCGCACTGCCGACAAGGAGGCCGCCGACACCAAGCCGGCCGCTCCGAAGGGCGGCAGCAAGAAGGCCGCTCCGAAGAAGGAAGCGGCGACTGAGCCGGAGTCGGAAGAGAAGAAGGCGCCGGCCAAGAAGGTTGCTCCGAAAGCCAAGGCCGCTGCCGCTCCGAAAGCGAAAGCCAAGCCGGAAGCCAAGGAAAAGGCAAAGCCCAGCACCAAGAAGAAAAAAGAAGAGTAAGCAACTCTTCGAGGTTTCGAAAACGCCCGCCCACAAGGCGGGCGTTTTCATGTCAGAACGTTTTTCGTTCGCGCGTGATCGTAACGTCGCCGTCGTGGATGGGGACGGCCGTCGATGCGTCGCGCGCCCGCGCGAGTGCAGCGCCGACCGACGTCAAGCCGAAGGTCGTGTCGCTTGCCACCGCGTCGACGCGCCCCTTCGCCGCGACGTCGACGATCATCTCTTCGGCGCCGCTGGCCACGGCGAAACTCCACTCGGCGTTCGCGAGATCGCGAAAGCGGGGCGGCCGCGGTGGCGGTGTGACGCCGTTGATCCGCAACACTTTGCCTCCGCGCAGGCGCAGCACGAGACGCGGCGCTCCGCGCTGGGAGCGAACGTGAATGCGAACGCCACCAGTCGTCCGCTCGCCGGTCATCGTGACGCGAGGAATCGCCTCGCGTGTTGCCGGTGCGGCCCACGCGGTCCCACGAGCCCACGGCGTGAGTTTCGGATCCGCAACCGAGAACGGCGCAACGGCGCGCATGGGAGTCGTCACCGTGTCGACGACCCACTGCGGTCCCGGCGCTGCGGGATCGTCGATGTACGCGAGATTGAGCCCGCGCGGACGCTCCGGAGTGAACGACGGAAGTGCCAGCGCGATGACAGCGCAGACGACGGCAAGCACCGCGATGGCGGCCGCATTGCGCATGCGTGCAAAGAGCGGCGCGGCCAGCGTCGCCAGAATGCCGATGACGAGCGCCACCGCGATCATCAGGCGTCCACCGAGTGCCTCGTAGAGCATCAGTCCCAGCGGAAAGAACAAGATCGCGCCGATCGTCGACGCGATTGTTGCCATCGGGACTTCACTGAGTCCGGCGAGAGCCGCAACGGTCAGGGCCAACGCGGGGACGAGGAAAAGAAACGCTGCGCCGCCGACGGTGAGCGCGAGAGCGATCCCGATCACGTGCCAGACGATGGCGATGCCGAGGAGCATCGCGCGCGGTTGCGCGCGTGTGCGGAGCAGACTCGCGGCGAAGAGTGCGGCGGCGATCCCGATCAGCCACATCGATGCGATCGAGGGCCACGGCGTTGCCGCGAAATTGATTCCTTCGCTGCGTATGCGCGCAAGCCACGAAAGAGCGACTCCGCCGAGGATCGCGAAGAGGATCGTCGCGAATGCCACGAGCACACCGAACGTCATCTCCCGCGGCGGTGTTTTGCGCGCGGCGACGAGAAGCAGAACGAGACTCACGATGCCGATCCAGAGCGTCCACTCCTGCGGCCACCAGACGAGGAAGAAGCCGAGGACGTCGAAGTAGGTGGCGTCGGTATTGCTGCGGGCATCGAGGTCGGCGTTTCCGAACGCGCGCAGCGTCGCCAGCAGGTTGTCGCCGTGATGCTGCAGCGTGCGCGGGCTCGCGTGCGCAAGGTCATCGAGCGGCGTGTGATACCACTGCACACCGCGGATCGCCGCGAAGTTCAACGCCGCGATTCCCTGGCGCTTGAACACGGTGACGTCTGTGTCGTTCGGCAGGAGGTTGTAGATGGCGTAGAAGAGCGAGCTGGCCTGCGGCATCTCGAGGCTTCGCGCCAGGTGGCGGATCAGCCAGCGATTGCCGCGGCTCGTTTCGAACATGCTGCTGACGCCGTAGGTACCGCGGTTCTCGACGTTGACGACGACCCGAACGTCGCGCGAGAGCTCCGCATCGGCGACGAATCCCTCGGCGCCCAGGAGTCCCGCTTCCTCGCCGTCATCCGCGAGAAAGGCGATGCGGTTCTGAAAGCGCTCGCCACGGATCGCGCGCGCGACCTCGAGAAGTGTTGCGATGCCCATCCCGTCATCGGATGCGCCGGGCCCGGCCGAAACGGAATCGTAGTGCGCGACGAGCAGTACCGTCGGTCCCGACGATCCAGGCGCGTGAGCGAGCACGTTCTCCACCGTCGCGCAGACCGCGTGGGCATTGCACGCGAAGCGGCGCTGCAGCGTGGTCTCGTAGCCGAGCGCGCGGAATCGCGACTCGATGCGCGCCCGGACGCGCGCGTTTGCCGGAGATGCGATCGGATGCGGAATGCCCTCCGCGAGATTCGCGCGCAGCACGTTCATCGCACGCGCCGCGGAAAACTCGCGGAGCGGGGCGGCCTCGCTCTTCGGCGCCGGCCCTTGCGCGCGCCACACCGCGAGCAAAAGTACGACGAGCAGCGGAAGGAGCACGGCAAGCACACGACGCATGCGCGCGATTCTACGTGGTGTTCGTAAGCGGAGCGCTGGACCGCCGGCGTCTCGCCGGCTGGCGCGGTGGCGTCCCGCGCCACCGCCCTGGTGCAAGCGAACATTGCGCGAGAGGAACGCAGGAGTGACGGCGCGGGACGCCGTCACCCCAGCCGGCGAGACGCCAGCGGTCCGCAGCGCGCTCCGTTAGTGCCGCACGGCGCGCCGTCGCGTGGTCTCGTCGATCGCGTTCGAGAGATCGCCGGGCGGCACGGGCGGCCGCGAAGGCGCGTCGCTCCACGTGAAGTCGGGAACCGCGAACGGATGATTCGGGCCGACGCCGTTGATCGTGTTGTCCGCGCGGATCGCAGTTTCGAGCGTGCCCTCGACGCCAAGCTCGCCGGCGTTCTCGATCACGTTTCCCTTGATCTGCAGGTTCTCGTCGGCGCGCAACGCGCCGATGGCCGGAGCGATCGAGAAATGCTGCGAGCTGACGAAGCCGTCCGGGTTGCGCAGCACGTTGTTGTAGATGAAGACGTTCCGATTCGGGATGAGCGTGAAGTTCTCGCCGTCGGCGAGCTCAGTGTTTCCCCAGCCGCCGGCGTCGAGATACTGCTGGCAAAGCGCGCGCGTCGGATCCTCGGGCGGTCCATCGCAGCTTCGCGCGCCGTAGACGACTTCGAGCATGTGCGAGCGCGTGCCGACGCGCGTCAGCGTGTTGCCGGCGAACAGAATGTTGTAGCCGCCGTTCACGCCGAGGCCCGCGCCTTCCGTGTCGTGGATGACGTTGTGGAGCACCTTCACGTCGTACGCCTCGTAGTGCAGCCAGGGCGAGACCATGTACTGGAATCCCGTTCCTTGCCCGGCGGTGAATCCGCCGGTGCCGCATTGCGAGATCTCGTTCCCCTCGACGCGGAGATACGCCGAGCCGCCTTTCGTGTACATGCACCAATCGGCGGCGTCGTAGATCCGCGAGCTCACGATGTGCCCGTACTGCACGGCCACGAAATCGATGGCGTTGTCGTCCGCGCCGTGGATCTCCGACGACTCGACGTAGACGTATTTCGACTGATTGACCTTCAGCGTTTCGTGAGCCTGCCTCGCTCCGCCGTCGAGATGGCAGTCGCGCACCAGGAAGTGGTCGCACTTCTCGCAATGCACGACGTCACCCGGCGGATTGGGACGCATGTCCAGGCCGATGAGATAGAGATAGCGCGCGTCGTAGATATTGAAATCGCCGCGGATGTGCGCGGTGCCTTCGCCGTCTGCCGACTGGATGATGATCGGCGCGCTCGCCGTGCCCCATCGCGATTCGAAGTAGTTCGGGATCGATGCCCGCGGATGTTCGCCGGCCATGAGCTGGATCCGCACGCCGGTCGTGAGCGATGTCTCGCGCGGGATGCGACGCCAAGCCTCGTCCAGCGTATGCAGCGCGCTGGCGCGCGTCGATCCGGAGTTGGCGTCGCTTCCGTGAACGGGGTCGACCCATACGTCTGTGACGACGGGCGAGCCGATCGAATAGACGAGCGCGAGAGCCACTAGAGGAGAAAGGAGCACGTGACGAAGTGTAAGACCGTGTTCGGGGCAGATCGGTGAGCGGTCTCACAGGAAGCTCGAGGAATTCTGCGGATCTGTCCATCTCACCTCTCACACATCGTCTACATGTCAGGAGGCTCCTTATGTCTGGTAGGCCGGTCATCGCGTTGGTTGTTGCCGCCTTCTTCTCCTCGTCGGGCGTGGCCTCCACGATTCCACACCTCGAAAACGTTGATCCGTTGAGATTGCCGCCTACCGCGACACGCAAGCCTGTCCTCGCTGTGACGAATGCTGAGCAGCCCGAGGCGAAGATCGTGCCTCGCCTATGGGAACGCATTGCAAGATCGGCGGATGGGAAGCGCGTTCCGCTGATCATCGAGCTTGCCGAACCTTTTCTTGAAGCAAGCGCGGCGCCGCGCTCCGTCGAGTGGGACGCGCAGAAGGCGGAAGCCATCGCCGTCCTCGCGCGCGAATTCGCGCCTCGGGCCGAGGCGCTCGGCTTGGCGAATGTTCGCGCGTTGTCGCACGTACCGATGATCTTCGGCGAGATCGAGAGCTCGCGCGTGATCGAGCTGGCGCGGCTTCCGGAGGTCTTGCGGATTTATGAGAACGAGGTGCTTCAACCGCATCGGTTGGAGGGCGCGTCGCTGATGCGCGCGACGACGCTCAAGAACGCGATCGGCAGCCAAGTTGCCCTGATTGGCGTCGCCGTGATCGATTCGGGAGTCAGTGTGCATCCGGAGCTGGTGGGCAGAATCTCCGCGCAATACGATTGGACCGGGACAACGAACGATGGGACGATCGACACCGCCGGCCACGGCACGGCGGTTGCCGGGATCATCGCGGGCAGCAACGGAATCGCACCTTACGCCCACATCTGGGCCTTGAAAGTTTGTACGGATAGCGGTTGCCCGACCGACGCGATCCTCGGTGCGCTCAACCAGGCATACGCATTTCGCAATGATCCGCGTTACGGTGGGCTTCACATCATCAACATGTCCCTCGGTGGCGGTGGACCTTACAACACCGACTGCGACGGCATTTCTCCGTTCAATGCGATTCTGAATAGCCTCTTCGCCGCCGGGCTCACCGTTTTCGTTTCAGCAGGCAACGAGGGCTATGTCGGAGGAGTCTCTCATCCGGCCTGCCATTCGAAAGTGATCTCCGTTGGCGCGGTTTACGACGCCAATATTGGCCCGGTCAGTTTCGCTCCGCCCGCGAATTGCACGAACTCGACGACAGGCGCCGACCAGCCAGCCTGTTACTCGAATTGGGGCGCTCCGCTTGACGTCATGGCGCCGTCGCACTGCGCTCTCACGACAGCGCCGTTCGGGGGATACACGCCGTGCTTCGGTGGCACCTCCGCCGCCGCTCCTTATGCCGCGGGCGTTGCCGCCTTGATCCTGTCGGCATTGCCGGGCACGTCGCCGACAGCGATACAAAACGCTCTCATGTCGACCGGAAAACCCATCGCGGGTCCAGGCGGGATGACGCGGAATCGCATCGATGCGTACTCCGCGTTTCAGCGTCTCACGGGAGTGAACGTTTGTACGCGAGACGCCGATACGGCCTGCCTGCAGAACAACCGTTTCGAGGTCAAGGTGAAATGGCAGAACAGCGGAAGCAATGGCGCCGCACACGTTCTGAGCTTTGGCGGACAACGTGCCGAGAACAACGAATCTGCGCTCTTTCACTTTCAAACATCGACGAACTTCGAAATGGGCGTCAAGGTGCTCGATGCGTGCATTCCCGCGCTCGGAAACAAGTATTGGGTATTTGCGAGCGGCCTGACGGATCAGGGGTGGAGTCTCACGGTGCGCGACATGACGACCAATACAGTGCGAACGTACTCGAATACCAACGGACACTTGTCGGCGACTTTTGGCGATACGGCGGCATTCAGTTGTCCCTGATCGGTGCGTCAGCCAGCTTGAATGCAACCCGGGGCGCGGCCGTCCGTATCCACGGACATGAGAAAAGCAATGCTCGCCATGTTTCTCGTCCTCTGCGCGGTCCCGGCGCGCGCGGCCACCCTGACGGAGAAGGTCGATCGGACGTTCGACGTCCGTCCCGGCGCGAAGGTCGTGCTGTCCAACGTCAACGGCGGGATCAAGATCTCGTCCTGGGATCAGCCGCGCGTGCGCGTCATCGCCGAGAAGGAAGTGCATGCCGACAGCGATGACGTGAAGGCCGTGCTGAGCGACCTGGTCGTCGAGCTGCAGCCGCGCGATGGCGGGCTGGTGATCACAACGCATTATCCGAAGGGCGGCGACAGCGGCTCGATCTTCGACTGGCTCCTCGGCGACAGCGTTTCTCGCGAGGTGACCTACGAGCTCGTGGTCCCGCGGACGATGAGCGTCGAGGTCTCGAACACGAACGGGACCATCCGCGTCTCCGACGTCACCGGCACACACGAGCTCGAGACGACGAACGGCAAGATCGAAGTGTCACGTTGCGGCGGATCGCTCGACGCCTCGACGACGAATGGTTCCATTCACGCGGAACTGGTCAAGGTCGCGAAAGGCGCGCCGCTGCGGTTCACCACGACCAACGGAGCCATCGAAGTGATGGTTCCTGCCGATCTCGCGGTGAACGTCGATGCCGAAAACACGAATGGCTCGATCCACAGCGATCTGCCCGTGGCCACGACGCACTTCGAACGCAACTCGCTGCACGGCACGATCAACGGCGGCGGCACGTCGCTTCGCCTGCGCACGACGAACGGCGGAATCGCGATTCGCAAGTTCTGAGAGGCAGATTGCGGTTCGCAGATCGCAGATCGCAGGAGAAGCATACAGACCTTCGGTTGACTGGTCCTTCCTGCGATCCGCGATCTGCGATCTGCGATCTGATTCACTCGGGCGTGATGTAGGCCGCCGTGATCCCGCCGTCGACGAGGAACGTCGAGCCGTTCACATACGACGCTTCATCGCTGGCGAGGAAGAGCGCGGCGTTGGCCATCTCCTCCGCGCGGGCGAAGCGGCCGGGCGGGATGTGCACGAGCCGCCGTTGCCGGCGCGCGGGATCGGCGAGGAGCTCCGCAAGCAGCGGGGTCTCCACCGGTCCCGGGCAGAGCGCGTTCACGCGTACGTTCTGGCGCGCGAACTCGACCGCGATCTCGCGCGTCATCGCCAGCACGCCGCCCTTGCTCGCGGTGTAAGCGATCTGCGGCACCGCAGCGCCCATCACCGCCACGAACGACGCGGTATTGATGATCGAGCCTCCGCCCGCGCGCAGCAGGGCCGGGATCTCGTACTTGCAGCCGAAGAACACGCCCTTGAGGTTCACGTCGATCACGAAGTCCCAGATCTCTTCGCTGGTCGTCGTGACCGATTCGTCGTCGGCGTGGAAGACGCCGGCGTTGTTGAAAGCGATATGCAGCGCGCCGTACTGTTCTTCGGCGAAGCGCACCATCGCCTCGGAATCCTTTGCTTTGGAAATGTTCGCGGCGAACGCGCTGGCCGTGCCGCCGGCGTCGACGATCTCCGCCACCGTCGCGTCCGCGGTCTCTTGTTTCAGATCGACGACGACGACCTTCGCTCCTTCCGCCGCGAAGCGAAGACACGAAGCCTTTCCGATCCCTGAGCCGCCACCCGTGATCAGCGCGACCTTACCCTCGAGCCTGTTCATCGTCATCGTTCCTTGTTCATCGTTGCCGACGGTTTCATGCTTGTTCGAAATACCTTCGTCGTTCCCAGTCCGTGACCGTCGCGTCGAATTTCCTCTGCTCGGTGCGGAAGAAGTGGAGGTAGTGCTCGATGACCTCTTCGCCGAACGCTTCGCGCGCGAAGCTGCTTTTCTGCAATTCCGCGATGGCCTCGGGGAGCGAGTGCGGGACCTGTGGCAAGTCGAGCGCTCCGTACAGATCACCTTCGAATGCCGGCGGCGGTTCGATCTTGTTCTCGATACCGTCGAGCCCCGCGGCAAGCGTCGCCGCAAACGCGAGATAGGGATTCGCGTCGGCGCCGGCGGTGCGGCACTCGATGCGCAGCGACGAGCCATGTCCGACGATGCGGAAGCCGGCCGTGCGATTGTCGTAGCTCCAGGCGATGCCTGTCGGCGCGAATGAGCCGGCGACGTAGCGTTTGTACGACGCGGGATAGGGCGCGTAGAAGGGAAAGAGCTCGCGGATGTGCGCCATCCATCCGCCGAGGAACCAGCGGAAGAGCGGAGAGCAGCGGATGGGGCCGAGGTTCTCGTCGCCTTTAAAAAGAGGCTCGCCCTTCGCGCTCCAGAGACTCGCGTGGATGTGGCAGCTCGAGCCGGCGTAGCGTTCGTCCCACTTCGCCATGAACGTGATCGCGCGGCCCTGTTGCCAGGCGATCTCCTTCGCGGCGTGCTTGTAGATCACGTGACGATCGGCCATCTCCAGCAGATCGGCGTAACGAAGACCGATCTCCTGCTGGCCCGGTCCCCATTCGCCTTTCGACGATTCGACCGGAATGCCGGAGCGCTCGAGATGCCGGCGAATCGCGCCGATGAGCGGTTCTTCCTTCGTGCTCTGAAGGATGTGGTAATCCTCGATCAATCGTCCGATCGGCTCGATGTTGACGAAGCTCTTTCGAGCGACGTCCTCGTACGAATCCTTGAACACGTACAGCTCGAGCTCCGAGGCCCCCATCGCGGTGTAGCCGCGCTCCGCGGCGCGCGCCAGCTGACGCCGCAGAATGCCGCGCGGCGCGTACGGAACCAACTCGTCGCGCTCTTCCTCCTGGACGTCGCACAGGACGAGCGCCGTCTTCTCGAGCCACGACGCGATGCGCAGCGTGTTGAAATCGGGGACGGGATGGAAGTCGCCGTAACCCTTCGCCCAGCTCGTGAACTGATAGCCGGGGACGGGGTCCATGTCGATGTCGCAGGCGAGGAGGTAATCGCAGGCATGAATCCCGCCGTCGACGACTTCGTCGATGAAATAGCGCCCGACGATGCGCTTGCCGACGAGACGCCCGTACATGTCGGGGAAGACGACGAGGATCGTGTCGATCTCGTCGTTGGCGACCGCGCGCTTCAGGTCATCGAGTGTGATTCGTCCTTGCATGCCACTCCAGTCGTCGAGTCGTCGAGTCGTCAGTCTTCAAGTCGTCGAGGTCTTCTAGGCGACTAGTCGACTGGACCAACTCGCCTACGTCACGTCGATATAAACCGTCTTCCACTCCGTGTAATGGTCAAGCGCCTGCAGTCCGAGCTCGCGTCCGAGGCCGCTGCGTTTCACGCCGCCGAAGGGACCTTCGAGATGCACGCTGCTGCCGGAGTTGATCGAGAGGTTTCCGGTCTCGACGGCGCGCGCGACGCGCATGGCGCGGGCGATGTCGCGTGTCCAGATCGAGCCGGAGAGACCATACATCGAGTCGTTGGCCATCCGGACCGCGTCTGCTTCATCGGCGAATGGCATGACCGTCACGACCGGTCCGAAGATCTCCTCGCGCACGATCTTCATCTCCGGCGTCGCGTCGAGGAACACCGCCGGCGAAAGGTACGAGCCCTTGCCGGCGGGAGCCTCGCCGCCGCAGGCGAGCGTCGCTCCTTCGGAACGGCCGCTGGCGATGTACTGCATCACGCGCTCGCGATGTGCGTTCGTGACGAGCGGGCCCATCTCCGTCGCATCATCGAGAGGATCGCCGACGCGAATCGCGTTGAACTTGTCGACGAGCGCCTTCGCGAAGCGATCGTAGATCGACTGCTGCACGAAGATGCGGCTGCGCGCGCAGCAATCCTGTCCCGCGTTGCCGAGGGAGCTCGAGGCCGCCGATGCGACCGCGCGATCGAAATCGCAATCTTCGAAAATGAGATTGGGCGACTTGCCTCCGAGCTCGAGCGAGACGCGTTTCACATCGTCTGCCGCGAGTCGCATCACGTTCGTGCCGACCTCGGTCGATCCGGTGAAGGCGATCTTGCGCACCAGCGGATGCTTCACGAGCGCTTCGCCGATCTGCGAGCCCGAGCCGGTGACGACCTGGAACACTCCCTCGGGGAATCCTGCCTCGCGCGCCAGCTCGGCGATTCGCATCGCCGTCAGCGGCGTCTGTTCCGCCGGTTTGAGCACGACCGTATTGCCCATCGTCAGCGCCGGCGCCGATTTCCAGGAGGCGATCGCGATCGGGAAGTTCCAGGGGACGATGATTCCGCAGACGCCGATCGGCTCGCGGAACGACAGGAGCACGCCCGGCGCGGCGGCGGGGATCGTCTGTCCGCCGATCTTGTTCGTCGCGCCGCCGTAGAACTCGAAGCAATCTGCGGCCAGCGATACTTCGTCGCGCGAATCGCAAATCGGCTTGCCAACGTTGTTCGATTCGAGCGCCGCCAATTCCGCCGCGTTCTCGCGGATCTTCGCCGCGAGCCGGATCATCAATCTGCCGCGCTCGCGCGAATCGATCCGTCGCCACTCGCCGCGAAACGCGCGGTCCGCGCTCCGCACGGCGCGATCGAGGTCTTCCACGCTCGCACGCGCAACCTCGGCCAGCACGTCGCCGGTCGCCGGAGCAATCAACTGAGTGTGCATCGTCTCGCGCATCGTGCAGAACAACTGCCAATCGGTGATCGGTTGTCGGTTGTCAGTTGTCCGTAGTCACCCATTCAGCAATCCATCCCAGACAACCGACAACTGACAACCGACAACTAATCGGGCGCTGTCATCTCGCTCACCGGTTCTCCCTGCATCGTATGCCAGGCGATGGCCGCGAGGACGATCGCGCCGCCGGCGAGGGCGAAGACCGATGGGCGCTCGCCGAGGAAGAGCAGAACCCAGATCGGATTCGCGACCGGCTCGATCATGCCCGTCAGTGACGCCTGCGTTGCCGTCACGTGCTTCAGGCCTTTCACGAAGAACGCGTAGGCGAGACCGATCTGGAAAATGCCGAGAAAGAGAAACGTGAGGAGCGACTTCGTCGTCAGCGCGAGATCGTGTGCGACGAACGGAAAGAGCGCCAGCGCGAGGAACACGTTTCCCCAGGTCACGGCCGCGCGCGATGCCGCGTGCTCGCGGCGAAGGGCGAGAATCAGTCCGGCGAAGAAGAAACTCGAGAGCAGCGCCATGGCGTTGCCGGCCATGCCGCGGGCCTCGAAGCGGCCGACGAAGAAGAGCGCCATTCCCGCGAGTGCGAACGCGGTGGCGATGACGTCGCGGCGGCGCATCGGCTCGCGCAGCACGAACGGCGAGAGGATCAGCACCCAGATCACTCCCGCGTACTGCAGGAAGATCGCGTTCGCCGCGGTCGTCCATTTCGTCGCGACGACGAACGTCGTGAGGCACGTGCCGTAGCAGACGATCGCCGTCGCGAAGGCGAGGGGAGACGTCCACTGGCGGCGCAGGACGTCGCGCCGGAAGATCAGGAACAACGTGATCGTCGCGAAGATCGAGCGGTAGAACGTGACCTTTAGCGCCGAATCGGCGACGCCTTTGATGCCGATGCCTCCGCTCGACCAGAGCAGTGCGGCGATGACGATGTAGAGGATCCCGACGCGGCGTTCACTCACGGCGTCGAAGTATGCACGAGGGCAGTTGGCAGGAGCGAAACAGGGTTCTGCTCCTGCCTACTGCAAGCGAAGCGTACTGCCCACTCCCTACTGCATACTTCAATTCGTGATGTACGGCGTGCGCTCCATCCGCGAGCGGATGTCGCTTTCCGCGGGTGGGCAGGGAAGAGGATTGTCGGGAGGTGGAACGACGAGCGAGCATTCGCGAACCAGCTCCGCCATCGTGTCGATCTCCAAAGGTTTGTTGAGTACCGCGGAGACGACCGCCGGGTCGAGGTATTCGTCGCCGGCCGGGTCGCGAACAGCGAGGATGAATGTGTTTGTGTCGGAGCGCTCTTCCCGGAAGCGTGTCAGAAACACCTGTCCCGTCTTGTCGGGCAGATCCATATCGATGATCACAAGAGCGTAATCGCAGGTGGTGACCTTCTCCCAGGCGTCCTCGGCCGTGATCGCGGTGTCGACCTCGACCGGTTGGTGACGAAGGATCGTAAACAGCATCGCACGCAGTGCGTCGTTGGATTCGATGACCAGGACTCTCGGATCATTTTTCTTTTGCATTGCGGTTCCTTTGGGGTCCACAGTTCTCAAAAGACGTGCCTGATTGGACGTGTCACTACTGGACTCATCGGGGATCTGCCGAGCTGCTCAGTTTGCCTCGTCACGCATGGTGCTTGCGGAATCGCCAGTGGAGTCGTGCCGATCGGTCAATGCCGTAAGGCAGGCGACCACGGTCTCGATCAGCAACTCGATGTCGAACGGTTTATGAATCGTGCCGATCACGAGATTGGGATCGAGCGTCTTCGGTTCGAGCCCAGCGGTGAGAACGAGGACGTGCGGACGCGTGCTCGCGGACATTCTGGCGAGATGGTCGAGCACTTCGTAGCCGCTGACGAGCGGCATCATCAGGTCGAGGATGACAAGGGCATAACGATGTTCGGCGATTCTCTCGATCGCCTCCGCGCCATGCCGGGCCGTGTCGATCGAGAGACCACGCCGGCGGAGAACCGTCGCAACCAGCGCGCGAATGGCATCGTCGTCATCGACGACCAGGATTCTTTTTTCGAGTCGCATTTGACCGGGGGCACCTGCAATGGCGCTTGTGCAGCAAGATGCGTTCCGTTATTTGAAATTCGCGTGAGTCACGAACAGGGCCGGTGACAGGAGACAGGTCACAGGGGAACGCTTGCTCAACCGGCAAGCGTCCCCTGTTGCCTGTCTACCGTCTACTCGTCACGTACCGCCAGGGACGCGCTCCGCCCGCATCACACCACCCGATGCAACGGTTCCTGCCCGCGCAGAAACAGGAGCACGTTTGTGGCGGCGATTCGTCCCATCGCATTGCGCGCTTCCTCGGTGGCCGAGCCGATGTGCGGGGCGAGGACAACGTTGCCGCGCTCGATGAGTCGCGGGTTCACGGCCGGCTCGTCTTCGTAGACATCGAGCGCGGCGCCGCGGAGCCGGCCTTCTTCGAGCGCATCGCAGAGCGCGCGCTCGTCGACCAGCGGGCCGCGCGCGGTGTTGATGAGATAGGCGCCACGCTTCATCTTCGACAGCGCATTCGCGTCGATGAGATGATGCGTCTCCGCCGTCAGAGGCGCGTGGATTGAGATGACGTCGCTCGTCGCGAGCAGCTCGTCGAGCGGTTCGCTTTTGCGGACGCCGATCACATCCATGCCGAATGCCCGGGCACGCGTGGCGACCGCCGAGCCGATGCGGCCCATGCCGATGATCCCGAGGCGCTTTCCCTGCAGCGATGTGCCGAGGAGTTTGAGCGGCTCCCATTCGCAGCGGCCGGTCGCGCGAATTTCCGCGTCGCCTTCGACGACGCGTCGCATCACCGCCAGCATCAACGCCATCGTCAGATCCGCCGTCGCCTCGGTGAGGACGCCGGGCGTATTCGTCACCACCACGCCGAGGTCACGCGCCGCTTCGACGTCGATATTGTTGAAGCCGACCGCGAAGTTGGAGACGATCCGGAGATTCGGATTCGACTCCAGCACGCGACGCGTCACCGGATCCGAGAGCAGCGTGATGGCCGCATCGGCCTCGGCGACGAGCGTGATGACGTCGTCCTCCGTTCGGTCGTGCTCGGTCGGATACTCGATCACGTCGAAATGCGACGCGAGGAGGTCGCGCGTGATCGGAGGAAACGCCGCGGTCAGGACGACGGAGAACTTCACTTTCGCTCTCGCGAGAGAATCCAGCCCAGGAGAAACAGAAATCCGCCGATCGCGAGCAAACGCACTTCGAGCTTGATGTCGTCGCGCAGCAATCCGTACGAGAGTCCGATCGGAAGGACGATCAGTCCGACGAGTTGCAGCAACCGGCCGATCAATGCACTCATGGTTGGGCACTCATGGTTGGGCACTCACGGTTGGGCGGTCTCTTTCGGCGTCGTCAGTTTCTCGTCGATGCCGATCCGTTCCACGCGATCCCCGCGTTCGACCTGATCGACGACGCCGGTCATCCCGTCGTAGACGCGGCCGAAAATCGTGTAGCCGCCGTCGAGATGCGGCTGCGGCGAGTGCGTGATGAAGAACTGCGATCCGCCGGTGTCGGGACCGGAGAGCGCCATCCCGACCGCGCCGCGCGTGTACTTCTGCAGGTTGATCTCGTCGCGGATCACGTAGCCGGGGCCGCCGTTCATGTCGTTGCGCGGGTCGCCGCCCTGGATGACGAAGTTGGGGACGACGCGCATGAACGAGGTGTTGTTGTAGAAGCCCTTCTTCGCGAGCTGCGCGAAGTTCCAGGTCGTCATCGGCGCGTCCTGCGTCAGCAGCGCCAGCTCGATGATCCCGCGCGTCATGTGGATCGTGGCCGAATGCGGCTGGCGCGACCAGCGCACGATCTCTTCGTACTGCGCCTTCGTCTTCGTCACCGGAAGCGGCGTGTAAGGGCGCCGGATCTTGTCGGTCTCGAAGAGGAAATCCGAGGCGATACGCCGCACCACGGGATCGTTGTCCTCGAGGAATCCCTTGAAGTAGGCGACGCGCTGCGGATCCTGCAGCGTGGCGATCGCCGAGATCGCGGAGAGCCGCGCGTCGTTCGCGTCCGCGGTCCGTTCGCGCACTTCCGCTTCCTTGAGCGTCTTCAGGCGATCGGCATTGGATTCCGTCTGCACGTGAACATAGCGGTCGTAGGCATTCGTGCGCACGATGACGTCCGGATCGCTCATCGCGGGCCGGATGATGTCGATCTCCGCGTGCGCCGTGCCTTCAGGGATGGCCGCGATCGCCGCGGCGCGAACCATCGGATCGGCGTGTGTCGCGTAGTCGTGGCGCACGTTGAACCCGTACGGAGTCGCCGCCGAGCCCTCGATGAAGCGGACGATCTGCCACGGCGTAAACATGCTGCCGGGGATGTACTTGTGGACGCCGGTCGACGGCGCGAAGTGTTTGACGACGGCTCCGGCGGCGAGCTCGCGCTCCCACTGCGAACCGTTGTTGAGCACGTTGATCAGCTTCGTCAGCGCGGTCTCGTTCTTTTCCGCGTAGTACGCGAGCGTGTCGACCATCGACGCGCGCACGCCCGGATCGGGATCCTCGAGCGTCGCGAAGATGCGCGGGAGATCTTCGACGTTGAGGATCGCCCGCTCTTTCTCCGCGATCCGTCCAAGCGCGACCGCAGCGTTCGTGCGCACCCACGGATGCGCGTCGCCGAGGGCGGTGATGATCGGTCGCGCCGAAGTGGGATCCGCGATGCGGCCGAGAGCGGTGACGGCGTACGCGCGCGTCAGCGTGTTCGTGTCGGTGAGCAGCAACTCGAGCTGTGCGCGCGCGGGGGCGTGTGCTTTGCGCGCGAGCGAATACGCCGCTTCCTGACGCACGGCGCTCGATGCCGAGGCGAGCGCGCGTAGCGCCGCGTCGGAGGCGTCGGGAGAATCGATGCGGAAGAGATAGCGAACCGCGCGTGCGCGCAGCCCCTCCGGATACTTCTCATCCGTCATCCAGAGATAGCGCTGGAGATTCGCGAAGATGAAGTCCTTGTCGCCTCCGAATTTCGAAAGTGCCTCCACGGCCTCGGCCGCGACATTCATGTCTTCGTCGTTCGCCAGTTTGAAGAGCGTCGTCACGCCGTCTCGATCGGAGATCTCGCCGAGTCCGAAGGCGACCGCTTCGCGGACGCGGCGATCGGGATCCGCGGCCAGCGTGTTGAGCTCCGCCACTCCGGCGTGCGTTCCGATTCCGTCGAGAAAGCTGTGCGGGCCGATCCGCGCCAGGGCCATGGCGATGCGCAGGCGGTGCAGAGGATTCGAATGCTTCACCCATTGCGCGACGAAGACCGGGTCGAACTCGCGGCGATCTTCGAGCGCCAGCACGCGGGCTTCTTCGTCGACCGTCAGCCCATAGGTCTTCGCTGCGTGTGGCTCCGCGGGCGGAGCGGAGGACTGAGGTTGAGGTGCGGTGGTCGTGCAGGCAACGCCGAGGAGCAGAACGAGAGCAGCGAGCTTACGCATGGCGCCGAATCATAGCGAGATGTGGGAGACTGCGCCCATGAACGAGGTCGCTATCGACGTCGAGCATCTGGCGCGCCGGTACGGCGGACGCTGGGCTCTAGCCGATGTCTCGTTCCATGTTCCGCCCGCGTCCGTCATGGTCGTCGGCGGTCCCAACGGTGCTGGAAAGTCGACACTCTTTCGCCTTCTGGCGACCGCCATCCGCCCCGATCGTGGCAGCGCGACGATCGGCGGATTCGACGTCGTGAAACAACGCCACGACGTGAGACGCATGGTTGCTCTGCTCGCGCATCACAACTACCTCTACGATTCGCTCACCGCCCGCGAGAATCTGGAGGTCGTCGCCGATCACATGGGCGCGTCGCGGCAAGGGATCATGGCGTTGCTCGAGCGCGTCGGACTCGCCGCGCGCGCGGACGATCCCGTGTCGACCTTCTCCGCCGGCATGCGCAAGCGCCTCTCCTTCGCGCGCGTTCTCCAGCAGGAACCGCGCGTCGTGCTGCTCGACGAGCCGTACGGCGCGCTCGATCCCGCCGGCTTCGAGCTCGTCGATACCGTTGTCGACGAGCTTCGGCATAGCGGCACGACAGTCCTCATGGCGACGCATCAGGTCGAGCGCGCCTCGCGCTTCGCCGATCAGACGCTCATGCTCGTCCAGGGGCGGAGCGCAGGCTTACAGAGCGCAGGCTTACGGAGCGCAGGCTTCCAGCCTGCCGGTCCGCCGGCTTCCAGCCGGCCGGGAATCCCCGCGTGAGAGCCGCCCTTCGCAAGGAATTGCTTCTCCAATGGCGCAGCCGCGGCCAGATGATGGCCGTCTTCGTCTTCGGCGCCGCATCGCTGCTGCTCTTCAGCTTCGCCATCGGCCCGAGTGCCGAGGCGTTGCGGACGTTCTCCGCCGGCTTCCTCTGGCTCGGCCTGCTGCTCTCCTCGACGCTCACACTCGCCGAGTCGTTCCACGCCGAGATGGAGAATCGCGCGCTGGAAGGGCTGCTGCTGCTTCCCTCGAATCCGCGCGCGCTCTACTACGGCAAGGCCATGGCGAACTGGATTCAGCTCGCGGTTCTCGGCATCGCCCTCGTGCCGGTCATGGTCGTCCTCTACGACGCCGGCACGACGAACCTCCTGCAACTTCTGGTCGTCATTCTGCTCGGCACCGCCGGACTCTCCGCCCCCGGAACGCTCTACGCGGCGATGACGGCGCAGGTAAAATCGAAACAGACTCTGCTGCCGCTGTTGTTGTTCCCCCTGATCGTTCCGGCGCTGCTTGCTTCCGTGAAAGCGACGTCGCTGGCGATCCTGGGAGATCCGATGGATCAATCGAAATCCTGGATTGCGTTGCTGGTAGCGTTCGATCTGATCTATTGGTCGCTCTGCGGATTGTTGTATGACCGTGTCATCGAGGACTGAATGCGCATCGCACATCGTTTTTGTCATCCTCGGCGTGATCCTGCTGCTGGCCGGCTCCTACGTCGGCCTCTTCGTCGCGCCGGCGGAGCAGTACATGGGGAACGTGCAGCGGATCATGTACGTCCACGTCCCGACCGCGTGGAACTGGATGCTGGCGGTGACCTTCACGTTCGTCTGCGGCGATCGCGTTCCTCTTCAAGAGCGACTGTGAAGTGGGATGCGCGCGATGGAAGCGGGTCATCGAGGTCGGCGTCGTCCTCGCGTTTCTGCTCTGCTGCAGGGCGCGATCTGGGCCAAGCCGACGTGGGGCGTCTGGTGGGACTGGGATCCGCGCCTGACCACGACCGCGGTGCTGCTCTTCGCCTTCCTCGGCATCCTCGCGCTGCGGCAGTTCGTCGACGACCCGCAGCGACGCGCCGTCTGGTCGTCCGTGGCGACGATCATCGCCTAGGTCGACGTGCCGATCGTCTACTTCTCGGTCAAGTGGTGGAACTCGCTGCACCAGCTGCAGTCGACGCCCGCACACCGTCTCGTCGCCGTTCCATCTGCCGTTGCGGCTCAATGCGTTCGGCATCCTGTTTCTGATGATCGGCTTTCATCATGTTGCGCTCGCGCGTCTGGCGGCGCTACGGCTGGAGCATGAGCTGGCGCCGCCGCCGATGATGGAAGCAGGGGAGACTGGCATGACCGGAGGGTACGATCGTCGGCGGCTGGGGATTCGTCTGGGCCGCGTACGGCATGACCGCGACCGTGTTCGTCGATCTATGGCGTCACCTTGATCGTGCGTGCCCGCAAACAGCAACGTGCAACGGAGGACTCCAATGAGCGAAACGACTCTCGCACCGAGCCGACGCCACGCCGCAACGCACGCGACTCTTCATGGTCGGCGCGTTCGCTCGTCGCCGCGATCGCCTTCGCCGTCATCGCCGCGAGCGGCATCAACAAGAACCTCGTCTACTACTGGACGCCGACCGACCTGCACACCGCCGGCGACAAGGCGTACGGCGCCACGATCCGCCTCGGCGGCATGGTGCCGCCGGGCTCGATCAAGACCGCTCGGCGGCTCCGGCCGTCGAGTTCGACGTCAACGACGCGACCTGCAACCGTGCACGTGCGGACGACTGCCGTCCCGCCGCAGATGTTCCGCGAGAACATCGGCGTCGTCGTCGAAGGGACGATGATCGCGCGGCGGCTACTTCCAGTCCAACCGACTGATGGTCTCGCACAACAACGAGTACAAAGCCCCGGCGAAAGGCCATCCGGTCGACAAGAAAGAGCTCGAGAAGATGATGAAGTCGATGACGGACGAACCTGGAGGTTCATCGTGAAACGACTCTTCGTTCAGCACTAGGAAACCCATGATCGCCCCTCTCGGACGCATCCTCATCCTCGCCTCCCTCCTCGCCGCCGCGGCCGGCGCGGTCGTCGGCTTCGCCGCGGGCGCGTTCGCGCTCCGCCGGACGGACTCAAGTGGGCGCGTCGTTTCGCCTACCTCTACGCGCGCGCTGATTTCGTCGGCGGCGTTGCTGATGGAGTACGCGCTGCTCGTGCACGACTTCAGCGTCGGCTACGTCGCGCAGGTCGGCTCGCGCTCGGTGCCGACGTGGGTGACGATCGTCAGCCTCTGGTCGTCGCTCGAAGGGTCGATCCTCTTCTGGGGTTTCGTCCTCGGCATCTACATCGCCGGCCGCGACGTGGTTGACCAGCCATCAGCTATGACGAATACCAGGCCGTACGCGATCGGCGTCTGGCTCGGCTGCGCGGCGTTCTTCAGCTTTCCTCATCGCCGGCACCGGCGAATCCGTTCCTGACCGTGCCGGTGCCGCCGGACGGTCCGGGGCCGAATCCGCTTCTGCAGAACCACGTGCTGATGGTCATCCACCCGCCGTTTCTCTACCTCGGCTACGTCGGCATGACGATTCCCTTCGGACTTCGCCTGCGCCGCGCTGCTGCAAGCGGCCGCCTCGGGCACGCCGTGCTCAAGCCGCTGCGCACTGCGCTGATGGTGCCCTGGATCTTCCTCACCATCGCCATCATGCTCGGCGGCTGGTGGGCGTACGAAGTCCTCGGCTGGGGCGGTTACTGGGCCTGGGATCCGGTCGAAAACGCATCGCTCCTGCCGTGGCTCACGGCAACCGCGGCGCTGCATTCGCTGATGGTCGTGGAGCGTCGCGGCATCCTCAAAGGGCTGGACGATCACGCTCATCCAGGCGAGCTTCCTCCTCACGATCCTCGGCACGTTCATGACGCGCTCCGGCGTCTTCAACTCCGTTCACTCCTTCACGCAGAGCCCGATCGGTCCGACGATTCTCGTCGTTCCTCGCGACCTCGCTCTTCTTCACCGATCGCGCTTCTCGCCTTCCGCATCGACAAGCTGGAAGTCGAAGGAAACATCGAAGGCGCGGCGAGCCGCGAGGCGATGTTCCTCATCAATAACCTGCTCTTCGTTCTGCTTACGTTCACGGTGCTCGTCGGAACGGTCTTCCCGCTCGTCGTCGAAGCGGTGAAGGGGAAGCAGATGAGCGTCGGCCGACCGTTCTTCGACTCGATGGTCGTGCCGATCGGCGCGGCGCTGCTCTTCCTCCTCGGTATCGGCCCCGCGCTTCCGTGGGGTCGCGCGACGGCGGCGCAACTCAAGAAAGCGCTGCTCCCGCCGATCGCCGGCGCGGCGGTGTTGGCCACGCTCGGCTACATCGGCGGCATTCGCGGCGGATGGACGCTGCTCACGCTCGCCTTCGGTGGCTACGCCGCGCAGGTCACGTTTTCCGAGATGTTCCTGCCGATGTTCCAGCGGATGAAGCGCGGCGACTCTGCGGGTGCCGCGTTCATCGAGGGCCAGTTGCGTCGCGGCCGGAGGCGTTTCGCGTCGTATGTCGATTCACGCCGCGGTGCTTGTCGCCATCATCTCCATCGCCGTCAGCAGCTCGATGCGCCAGTCGACGGAGATGCAATTCACGAAGGGACAGACGCAACAGGTCTCAGGGTTCGACGTGACCTTCCTCGGCGTCGAGCAGGAGACCGAGCCGCATCGCTCGTCGATCATCGGCCGCTTCGGCATTGCCCGCAATGGAAAGTCCGTCGCCACGCTCACGCCGCGCATGAGCCAGTACCAGATGATGCGCGAGCCGATCGGCGCCCCCGACGTCTACACGACGCTCGGCGGCGATTTCTACATCTCGCTCGCGAACATCGATCCCGTCGCGCAGACGGTGAGCATCAACGTCTACACCGCGCCGCTCGTCATCTGGATCTGGATCTCCGTCATCTGCATGGGCCTCGGCGCCCTCTTCAGTCTCCTGCCGGGTCGCAACACAGCGTCCGTCGTGCGTCCGGCCGCCGTCGCACCACCGGAGAACGTGGAGATCGCATGAACCGCACCGTTCTCGCCGTCGGCATCGTCATCGCCGCCGCACTCGTCAGCGTGCTCTTTCTCGGCCTCGGCAAAGATCCGGCGCTGATCGAATCGCCGCTGATCGGCAAGCCCGCGCCGACCTTCGCGCTCCGGCAGGTCGGAACGCAGAACACGATCGACGTCGCGCAGTTCAAGGGAAAGCCGGTCGTCATCAACTTCTGGGCGACCTGGTGCGGGCCGTGTTGGGAAGAGCATCCGGTGCTCGTCGCAACCGCGCGACAGGTGCAGCCCGGCGTGCAGTTTCTCGGCGTCGTGTTCCAGGATACCGAGAGCAAGATCCAGGGGTTCCTCGATCAGCGCGGCTCGAGCTATCCGACGGTCGTCGACGAAGCAGGGAAGACCGCGATCGCCTACGGTGTCGGCGGCGTTCCGGAAACGTTCTTCCTCGATGCGAATGGCGTGATCGTGGCCAAGTACACCGGCCCGATGTCGTCCGAGGACATCGAGACGAATTTGAGAAAGGTCATGCGCTGATGCTGGTCCTGTTGCTCCTGTTGCAGCTCAGAGTTCCGGACGCGGCGCAGTTCGTCGGTCCGCCGAAAGGCACGCCGATCGCGGGCGAGCAACTCCATTCCGACTCGCAGCGCATCGGTTCGATGCTTCGGTGTCCCGTGTGCCAGGGGATGTCCATCGCCGACTCTCCCGCGGAGATGGCGGTCAACATGAAGGCGCAGGTGCGCGAGCTTCTGTCGCGTGGCTACACCGAGCAGCAGATCCTCGATTACTTCGAAAAGTCGTACGGCCAGTTCGTCCTGCTCAAGCCGAAGTCGGGATGGGTCTGGGTGTTCCCCATCTTCGCCTTGCTCCTCGGCATCTTCATCGTGATCGTGAAGATCAAAAAGCTCGAGCAGCCCCTGACAACCGACAACCGACAACCGACAACCAGCGAAGATCCCTATCTCGCGCGCGTGCGCGATCTCGTCGGCGGAGGAAAGCCTTGAACGGAAGCGTTGACTGGACCAGCGCGAGCGTCATGCTCGCCGCGGGGCTGATTCTCGGTGGATTCATCATTTACTTCTTCCGTCGTCGCGCCACGGCCACACCGGGTGAAAACGATCTGCAGCGGAAAGATCTCGAAGCGAAGCGCGATGCGCTTCTGCAGCAACTCCGCGGACCCGACCTCGCGCCGAGCGAGCGAACGAGAATCGAAGTCGAGACCGCGCAGGTGCTTCGCGCGCTCGATCAGGCTCCGCTGGTGGCACGAAGCGAAGGCGTCGCGCAGCCGCTGCCGTCGTCATCGTCGACGACGGGCATGAGCCCGACTGTCAAAGGTTTCGTCTGGGGCGCAGGCTCCGTCGCCGCGCTGGCCGCGCTCTTCTACTTCGTCATGCAGCAGGCGACGCCGCGGCAGGAAGGCGGCTCCGTCACCGGCGCGATGGCGAACGCACAACCTCAGACCGCGACGCAAGTGCCCGATGCGATGGTCATGCAACTCGAAGCCGCGGTGCAGCGCGATCCGAACAATCTCCAGCTTCGCAACGATCTCGCGCAGGCCTACCTCGAGCGCAACAACCTCATGGCCGTGTTCGAGCAGACGAAGATCGTCCTCGAGAAATCGCCGAACGACGGCCGTGCGCTGACCTTCCAGGGTCTCGTGCGCATGGCCATGGGCGAGAGCGCCGCAGCCGTGAGCCTATTGCAGCGCGCAACGCAGGCCGATCCGAAGAACCTCGACGGTTGGGTGGCGCTCGCCTGGGTCTACGCGCAAAGCGATCGGATGAAGGACGCCGAAGCGACGATCGCCGAAGCGGCGAAACAATCGCCGGGCGATCGCGTGCGCCTCGAGCAAGTCTTCCAACAGATGAAGCAGAGCATCGCCGAGGAGAAGAACCGCCCGGCGCAGACCGCGCAGGGCGGCGGAGCATTGCCCGAGGGACACCCTGCAATCGACGGCGCACCCGCGGCAGTCACCGGCTCCGCTCCGGCGGCCGCCGCGACACCCGGCGCCGTACGCGTCACGATCAACCTCGACCCCGCGGCGACCACTCGCAGCGGCGTCCTCTTCGTTATGGTCCGCAATCCCGCCGGCGGCCCGCCCATCGCCGTCAAGCGCATCGTCGCCATGTCCTTTCCGACGCTGGTGGAGCTGACCTCCGCCGACTCGATGATGGGCCAGCAACTCCCCGCAACCTTCCGCCTCGAAGCGAGACTCGACACCGACGGCGACCCCATGACCCGCCCCGCCACGGATCCCACCGCATCGCAGGAAGGCGTCACTCCGGGAGCAAGCGTCACACTCGCGCTGAAATGATCTTGTTGTCGGTTGTCGGTTATCGGTTGTCTGGGACTTACCGCTCTGGTGATACAGCGCAGAGAACCGACAACTGACAACCGGTCCCGCGAGTATCCTGCCCCTCGCGATACTGCTAAACTCACATCCAGCCTCGGGGTGGCCATTGCGGCCTGAGATCAAACCCGCGGAACCTGATCCGGTTCGCACCGGCGTAGGGAAGGCCAATGACCCAAACCATTCTTGCGTTTCTTCTGCTTCTTGCTTCTGACCCGCGGTACTCGGAGACGATGGTCGTTTCCGCCATTCGCGCCGATGAGGCGACTCCGGTCACGAAGACCGACATTCCGCGCAAACAGATCGAAGAGCGTTATCACGGCCAGGACGTGCCGCTCCTGCTTCGCGATGCGCCATCGGTTCACGCCTGGACCGAGTCTGGCGTCGGCGGCTCGGGCTACTCGTACATCACGCTGCGCGGGGTGAGTCCGACGCGCATCAACTTCACGCTCGACGGAGTCCCGCTCGCCGATTCCGAGGACATGGGGACGTACTTCGCCGACTTCCCGGACCTCGCGCGGTCGCTGCAGAGCATTCAGATCCAGCGCGGCGTCGGCACCTCGACGTTCGGCTCGGCTTCGTTCGGCGGCTCCGTGAACATGGAGAGCCTCGATGCTCGCGGCGGAGCAGAAAGTCGACGCCACGTTCGGCGGTGGTTCGTACGGCAACGCACAGGCGACGATCGGGTACCAGATCGGGCGCGCTTCCCGGCGGCTTCGCGTTCTACACGCGCGTGTCGTCGCTCGAGAGCGAAGGCTTTCGCGAGAACGCCGGCACGCGGCAGCGCAATCTCTTTTTCAGCGGCACGAAGATCCTGGGTGACGCGCAGCTCAAGCTCACCGGATTCTCGGGACACGAGTCGCAGCAACTGCACTACTACGCCGCCGACGCGGAGACGCTCGAGCACGACCTGCGCAACAACCCGATGCGTCCCGAAGAGAAAGACAGCTTCGGCTACGACCTCGCGCAGCTCCAGTACATCCGCGCCTCTCGATTCCAACTCCGACATGACCGCCTCGGTCTACTACCAGCGCGGCTACGGCTGGTATCGCCTCTTCGACTACGGCACCGACGATCTTCGCGAGTACGGCCTCGACGGCATGCTCCTCGGCTCGATCGCTCACGTACTGCGCATCGCGCCGGCGCGTTCACCTGCGAACTCCGGCCTGCACGTCAATCGCTTCCAGCGCGATCACACGCGCGACGATCTGGCGTCGCACACGCGCGATTACGCGAACTACGGCGTGAAGGGCGAGGCGAACGCCTTCGCCAAGATGACCTGCGACCGCCGGCCGCTGGCACCTCTACAGCGACGCGCAGCTGCGCCGCGCCGACTTTCGACTATCACGGCGACGTCGCCATGCGCTTCGATCCGCTGGACGTTCTTCAATCCGAAGGTCGGCGCGCGCTACGCGGTTTCATCGGCGTCGAGCGTCTACGCATCCGCCGGCGTGTCAACGCGCGAGCCGACGCGCAACGATCTTTTTCTTGGCGAAGACAACGCCACCGTTCCGCACGATCTGCACGCCGTGCGGCCGGAGCGTCTGCTCGATCTCGAGGCCGGCTGGAACCATCGCGCCGCGACGCCTCGAGCTGGCGGCGAACGTGTACGCGATGGAGTTCCACAACGAGATCGCCTCGACCGGCGAGATCCGAGCATCGGGCTGCTGCTGCGCCGCAACGTCGATCGCAGCTACGCGGCGCGGCATCGAGCTCGACGCCGCCTGGCAGGCGACGACGCAGCTTCGCTCTCGCACCAACGCGAGCGTCAGCCGCAACCGCATCCACGACTGGACGCAGTTCTTCGACGTCTACGACAGCGAAGGAAACTTCGTCGAGTCGCGTCCGGTGAGCTACCGCAACGTCGAGCCGTTGCTCACGCCCAACGTGATCGTCAACCAGTCCATCGACTTCATGCCGAATCCGCGATTCAGCGCCGGCGCCATCGCGCGCTAGGTCGGCCGTTCGTACCTCGACAACACCAACGACTCCGGCTTCACGACGCCGTCATTCTTCACCGTCGATGCGAAGACCTCGTACGCGGTGACGCCGATGGTGCGCGTGTCGCTGCAGGTCAACAACGTGACGAACGAGAATCGCATCTACGCCAGCGGCTACAGCTACCGCTACTTCAGCGGCGACGTGCGCACGGGAACGGCCTACTACTTTCCGCAGGCCACGCGGAACGCGCTGCTGATGTTGGAGATCACGAAGTGACGATCAATCCATTCGAAGTCGTGGCCATGCTCATCACCGTCGTGAGCATCTGGCTGGCGACGAAGGAAAACATCTGGTACTACCCGACCGGCCTCGTCGCTTTGCTCATGTACACGTGGATCTACTACGAGGCGAAGCTGTACGCCGAAGCGCTGCTGCAGATCGTCTGCTTCGCGCTGATGGTCTACGGCTGGTACGAATGGCTGCACGGCGGCGCGAACAAGAAGGTGCTGGCGGTCACGAACACGCCGCGCTGGGCCTGGATCGCCGGCATCATCGCCGGACTCCTCCTCTCCGCGCTGACGATCGCGATTCAGCTGCGCCTCACCGACAACCCGAACCCCTACGTCGACTCCTCGCTGCTGGCCTGGAGTCTCGTCGCGCAATGGATGACGGCGCGGAAGTGGATCGAGAACTGGATTCTCTGGGTCCTCATCAACACCGTTTCGATTCCGCTCTACGTAGTCCGCGGACTCTGGCCGACGGTGATTCTCTACATCGCCCTTTGGATTCTCGCGATCATGGGCTACCGCGAATGGCGCCGCACGCTCGTCCCCGCAACCGCATCTGCTTGATCGGTCCCGAGTGCACGGGCAAGACGACGCTGGCCGAGCGTCTTGCGCGCGAGCTCGGCGGCGAGTGGGTGCCGGAGTTCGCGCGTGAATATGCCGAGGCGAGGGGCAATGTATTGACGGCCGAAGATGTCGAGCCGATCGCGTGCGGACAGATCGCGAATGAAGATCGCGCGATGGGTGCGCTCGTCTTCCTCGACACCGATCTGATCTCCACGGTCGTCTACGCCCGCCACTACTACGGAGCCTGTCCGGAATGGATCGAGCGCGCGGCGCGGGAGCGGCGCGCCGACCTCTATCTCCTGCTCGACACCGACGTCGCCTGGGAAGCCGACGCCGCACGCGATTCCGGTGGCGATGTCCGCGAAGATCTCTTCGACGCTTTTCGCGCCGCGCTCGATGAGTTTGAGGTGAAGTGGGTGATCGTGAGCGGTGATTGGGATGAACGGAACGAGAGAGTTCATGCGGAGGCGCGGAGACGCGGAGAGGAGGCGGGATAACTTTTCTCCGTGTCCTCCGCGCCTCCGCGTGAACCCAATTCTCTTACCTCGTGCGACGAGTGCCGCAAATCGCTGTATCCTTCCTTCGGTCATTTCCCGAAAAAAGGAAGGAGAGAGCAAATGTCTGACATCACGGGCAGCGTGAATGTAGGAGGCGGAGCCTCCATCAAGTACGACGTCGACCCGAGCGTTCCGCAGGTCGTCTGCGAGCTCGATTTCGAAGGTGTCAAGCTCGGCAGCGCGACCCTCAACAAGAGCAACGCCAGCGCCACGATCGGCGGAAGCGTCGCCGGCACCACCTGTAAAGCGACCCTCACCGCCAACTTCAGCGCCGAGACCGTCACCTACAGCGTCGTCATCGACACGCCCTTCTCGAAGAAGAAAACCTACAACGGCACCCTCGTCACCTGGAAGTCCTAAAGGACTCGGAAGCGAGCGGTATTCAGACCGACGCCTTGGATCACCCGCGCGTGCGTCCAGCCTTGTGGCCTCCAACGCCGCCGGCCGGGCCGGCCCGGCTAGGCGGCTTCTTCGAGGCCGAAGGTGAGCAGCAGCACGCAGCCTTCCGCCGACGCCACGACGTCGCCGTGGTGGGCGCTCGCCTCGACGTGGTGGAAATCGCCCGTGTAGAGACCGAGCGCGCCGACGCGGCAACTGCCGCTGACGACGAACGTGTCTTCGCTTCCCTGATGATCGTGCGCCGGCGCGATCGCATTCGGCGCCAGCTCGAGAATGCAGGTCACCGTCTTGCGAACGACATCCTTCGACAGACGCTTCATCCGCGCGCCGGGTGCGACCTCCGTCCAGCGCCCTTCGTCCGCGCGCAGCGTGCGACTCTCGTGCTCGCCCGGAATGCTCTCATCGAGCGTCAGTTGCGCCGTCGCGCGCGCCGTCTCCAGTACCTTCGCCCGGATCGACGAAGGAGGAGTCACCGGCTCGATCGACTCGGCGGTGAGCCGGTCGAGAATCGAAAGGTCGTCGCTCGAAAGTGTGTCCATGATCACGTCTGCCGTCATTTGAACGTGCGGGAGCCTTCCCCGTCAATGGTCTACGTCCCGGACGGTCGTTCGGTTGTATGGTCGGGCAAGACTGACAAAATAGTTAACTGGTTGCTGGATTGCTGGTTGTCTGCGGCTCTTCGAGAAAGGGAGAGGCCTCGCGATCCGCTCGGAGCCCCGATCACCAGCGCGGCTCTTGTCGAGGCTTGCCATTCGTCGCGAAGAACCCAGACAACCGACAACTGACAACCGACAACAGTTCCCCGCGCTGCCCGCCAACTGGCAAGATCGCCGATGAATTGGCTCATCAAGAACTTCCTGCGCGGTCTCGTCATCGTCGTTCCGATCGCGGTGACGGTCTATCTGCTGGTGCAGACCTTCGTCTCGCTCGATCGCCTGCTGAAGTTGCCGACTCCGGGACTGGGGATCGCGATTCTGCTGCTGGCGATCATCGTCATCGGCGCGCTGGCGGGGAACTTCGCGGGACGCCGGCTCTTCGCGCTGACGGAGACACTGTTCACGAAGGCGCCGATCGTGCGCATCGTCTACTCCGCGATCAAGGACCTGCTCGAGGCCTTCGTCGGCAACAAGCGCCGCTTCGATCGCCCCGTCTCCGTTCAGGTCACCGATCGCGTTCGCATCTTCGGCTTCATCACCCAGGACGACCTCGGCTCCCTCGCGCGGCAAGGCGATGTCGCCGTCTACGTCCCCTTCTCCTACACCTGGGACGGCTGCCTTCTCGTCGTCGCGCGCGAGAACATCGAGCCGCTCGAAGCGGACAGCGCCAAGATCATGGCGCTCGTCGTTTCCGGCGGAGTCTCGCGGTTGTGAGGCAGATCGCAGATTGCAGATCGCGGATCGCAGGGATTCTCGAAGGTTGCGCATGTGCGCTGTCTGCGTACGCGGCGGGCAATTCGCTCCGCGGTTCAGCTTTCGCCTGGCTCGGATGGGTGGCCGGCCTGCGATCCGCGATCTGCGATCCGCGATCTGATTTGCGCTCTGAATCGCACCGGGTTGCGTCACTCGCGATTTTGAATATGATGCGGAGCGTCGCGCGGCCTGTGCGTGACAATCACCCGCGGCAGTCACCACGCCTCTCACTACTTATTTCGGACGGTAGCAGCCTCGATGGCGCAGATCTTCCACCGCAGTGCCAATACACTGTCTCGCGTCACGATTTTCGGCGCGATCTTCATCGCCGGCTTCGTGCTGTGGGTGATCGGCGGCATCGTCCGGTCCCCGTACTTCACGAATCAGGGCATCGCAGCGCGAACAAGCCGGTTCCGTTCAGCCACCAGCATCACGTGGCCGGCCTCGGCATCGACTGCCGCTACTGCCACACCTCGGTCGAGACTTCGAACTTCGCCGGCATCCCGCCGACGCAGACCTGCATGAACTGCCACGCGCAGATCTGGACGAACGCCGACGATGCTCGAGCCGGTGCGCGCCAGCTTCCGCGAACAACAAGCCGACTCGTCTGGAGCCGCGTGCACCGCCTGCCCGACTTCGTCCACTTCAACCACAGCATCCACGTGGCCAAGGGCGTCGGCTGCGCGACCTGCCACGGGCGCGTCGACACGATGAAGCTGATGTACCAGGCCTCCCCGCTGACGATGGAGTGGTGCATCAACTGCCACCGCCATCCGGAGAAGTACGTCCGCCCGCGAGAGGAGGTCTTCAACATGAGCTATGTCGCGAAGGACCAGGACGTCCTCGGCCCCGAGCTCGTGAAGAAGTACAGCGTCCGGAGCATGACGCACTGTTCGACGTGCCATTACTGAGAAGCAGATCGCAGTTTGCAGATCGCAGATCGCAGGAAAACCGACGACGTTCGTCGTTGATCTCCTGCGGTCCGCGATCTGCGATCCGCGATCTGGAACCACAATGAACGAAACCAAAACACTCGACTTCAAAGAGTTCCGCACTCGCGTCGGCGATCTGCGTGGGAAGGAGTTCTGGCGCAGTCTCGAAGAGCTGTCGCGCGGCGACGCCTTCGAGGAATTCTTCGCCAACGAGTTCCCGCAGCAGGCCGTGCCGCTCGAGAAGGGCGTCGACCGCCGCGATTTCGTGAAGCTCATGGGCGCTTCGGTGGCCATGGCCGGACTCGCTGCCTGCCGCCAGCCGGCCGAGGCGATCATCCCGTACGTGAACCAGCCGGAGAGCCTCATTCCCGGCAAGCCGATCTTCTTCGCCAGCGCGATGCCCCTCGGCGGCGCCGCGCACCGGCGTGCTCGTCGAGAGTCACATGAACCGGCCGACGAAGATCGAGGGCAATCCGGATCATCCATCGAGTCTCGGCGCCAGCGACGCGTTCATGCAGGCCGTCGGTCCTCGGCCTCTACGATCCCGATCGCTCGCAGGTCGTCCGCACGCTCGGCGACACGTCGACCTGGAGCGATTTCCTCGGCGCACTGCAGCCGGTGCTGAACGCCGCGAAGACCGACGGCGCCGGACTGCGCATCCTGACGCAGACCATCACCTCGCCGACGCCTCGGCGCGCAGATCCAGCAGCTCCTCGCGCAGTACCCGGGCATGAAGTGGCACCAGTGGGAGCCGGTCAATCGCGACAACGTGCGCGAAGGCGCGCGCTCGCGTTCGGCCGCTACGTCAACGTCGTCTACGACTTCACGAAAGCCAACGTCGTCGTCTCCCTCGGCTCCGACTTCCTCGGCGAAGGTCCGGGCCACCTCCGTTACGCGCGCGACTTCATGTCGCGCCGCCGCGTGCGTCGCGGAAAGACGCACGTCGATGAATCGCCTCTACGCCATCGAAGTCGGGGCCGACCACAGACCGGCTCGCATCGCCGATCACCGCCTCGCCGGTCGAAGCCGTCGCAGATCGAAGGGATCGCGCGCGCGATCGCCGGCCGGTCAGGCGCCGGCGACGCCGCGCGTCTGCAGGCGCTCATCAAGGACCTGCAGGCGAATCGCGGCGCGAGCATCGTCATCGCCGGCGACGAACAGCCGCGCCGCCGTCCACGCGATCGCGCATGCGCATCAACTCGCAGCTCGGCAACATCGGCACGACGGTGCTCGTCACCGATCCGATCGAAGTCGCGCCGGTGAATCAGCTCGCGTCGCTGCAGGAGCTCGTCGCCGACATGAACGCCGGCGCCGTGAAGGCGCTGGTCATCCTCGGCGGCAACCCCGTCTTCGACGCGCCGGCCGATCTGCAGCTTCGCGAGGCGCTCGACAAGGTTCCGTTCCGCGCGCATCTCTCGCCCTACTACGACGAGACGTCGATGCGCTGCCACTGGCACATCCCCGAGACGCACTTACCTCGAGTCGTGGGGCGACGCGCGCGCGCACGACGGCACCGATCTCGATCATCCAGCCGCTCATCGCGCCGCTCTACAACGGCCGCGCCGCGCACGAAGTCCTCGGCGCGCTGCTCGGCGGCCTCGATCAGACGCCGTACGACGCCGTGCGCAACTACTGGATGCAGCAAGCGGCGCGACATCGAAGACACCTGGCGCAAGTGGCTGCACGACGGCGTCATCGCCGGCACCGCGCTTCGCGCCGCATCGCCGCCACGGCTCGACAGCCATCCCGACAGCCAGTCAACCAGCAACCAGCAACCGGCATCGAGATCGAGCTCACGACCCGATCCGACGATCTACGACGGCCGCTTCGCGAACAACGGCTGGCTCCAGGAGCTCCCGAAGCCGCAGACGAAGATCACGTGGGACAACGTGATGCTCGTCGGTCCCAAGACCGCGGACGAAGATCGGCTACGACGCCGAGACGCGCGATCCGCTCGTCAACGAAAAGCAGACGCGCTTCGCCGACGTCAAGTACCGCGGCGTTACCATGCGCGCTGCCGGTCTGGGTCGTGCCCGGACACACCGAGGACGTGGCGACGATCTACTTCGGCTACGGCCGCAGCAACGGCGGGAAGGTCGGCACGGGTGCCGGGCATTCAACACCTATCCGCTCCGCTTCTCGAATGCGTTGCATGGCGGTCCGGGCGCGGAGATCAAGATCTCCGACGCTGTCGCCGCGCATCTACCCCGTGGCTTGCACGCAGGAGCACCAGTCGATCGATCCGAAAGACGTCGGCGAGCGCGGCATCATCCGCGCGCGACGTTCGCCGAGTACCAGCGCGATCCGAACTTCGCGCAAGGAAGAGCACACGCCAGTGAAGGCGAGCACGAGTCCGAATCGAACTCGATGTATCCGCCTTATGACTACAGCACCAAGCACGCCTGGGCGATGGTCATCGACACGATCGTCTGCACCGGCTGCAACGGCTGCGTCATCGCCTGTCAGTGCGGAGAACAACATCGCCATCGTCGGTAAGGAGCAGGTCGTCCGCGAGCGCGAGCTGCACTGGCTGCGCATCGACCGCTACTTCCGCGGCGACGTCGAGAACCCCGAGGTCTTCCACCAGCCGGTGCCGTGCATGCAGTGCGAGAACGCGCCGTGCGAGCCGGTCTGCCCGGTCGAAGCAACGTCGCACAGCGAAGACGGCCTCAACGACATGACGTACAACCGTTGCGTCGGCACGCGCTACTGCTCGAACAACTGCCCGTACAAAGTGCGCCGCTTCAACTTCTTCCACTACGCCGATTACGACACGCCCGCGCTCAAGCCGATGCGCAATCCCGACGTCACCGTCCGCACGCGCGGCGTCATGGAGAAGTGCACGTACTGCGTGCAGCGCATCAACGCCGCGAAGATCGAGGCCGAGAAAGACGAGCCGCCGCGTCCGCGACGGCGAAGTCGTCACCGCCTGCCAGCAGGCCTGCCCGACCCAAGCCATCGTCTTCGGCGACATGAACGACCAAATCGAGCGCGGTCGCCGAAGCTCAAGGCCGAGCCGACGAACTACACGCTGCTCGAAGAGCTGCAGACGCAGCCGCGCACGACCTATCTGGCGAACATCAAGAACCCGAACCCGGAACTCCGGGATTGAGGATTGAGAATTGAGGATTGAGGATCAGAGAACGATGAACACGATGCGCGCGATCGGAGCGGTGGCTCCGATCCTCAATCCTCAATCCTCAATTCTCAATCCATAAGAACCATGGCCACCAAAGACCAAACTCCTGTCCACGAGCTTCGTCCTGTCACGCAGGAGACGCGCATTCCCGAGCGTTTCATCCCGACGCCGACGATCGAGCCCGGGCACTCGTTCTCCACGATCACCGATCACATCTCCACGATCGTCCTGCGCCGCAAGACGCCGTTCGGCTGGTTCATCGGATTCCTGATCGCGCTCGGCGGCGTCGGACTGCTCACCGTCTCGATGACCGTGCTCATCACGAAAGGCGTCGGCATCTGGGGCATCAACCATCCGGTCGGATGGGGCATGGACATCATCAACTTCGTCTGGTGGATCGGCATCGGCCACGCCGGCACGCTGATCTCGGCGATCCTGCTGCTGCTTCGCCAGGAGTGGCGCACGTCGATCAACCGCTTCGCCGAGGCGATGACGCTTTTCGCCGTCGCCTCGGCGGGTCTGTATCCGGCGCTGCACACCGGCCGTCCCTGGTACGACTACTGGCTCTTCCCGTATCCGAACACGATGGGCTTGTGGCCGCAGTTCCGCAGCCCGCTGATGTGGGACGTCTTCGCGGTCTCGACGTACGCGACCGTCTCCGCGCTCTTCTGGTACGTCGGACTGATCCCCGATCTCGCCACGCTGCGCGATCGCGCCACGAACCTCTGGGTCAAGCGCGCTCTACGGCGCGTTCGCCCTCGGCTGGCGCGGTTCCGCGAAGCACTGGACCGCTACGAGCACGCCTACCTGCTGCTCGCCGGACTCTCGACGCCGCTCGTGCTCTCCGTGCACACCATCGTCTCGTTCGACTTCGCGGTCGCGCAGGTGCCCGGATGGCACGCGACGTTCTTCCCGCCGTACTTCGTCGCCGGCGCGGTCTTCGCCGGATTCGCGATGGTGCTCACGCTTGCGATTCCGGCGCGCGATGTTCTTCAAGCTCGAAGACTTCATCACCCTGCGCCACCTGGAGAACATGGGCAAGGTCATGCTGGCGACCGGTCTCATCGTCGCCTACGCCTACGCCATGGAATGGTTCTACGGTCTCTACTCGCGGCAACGTCTTCGAGACGCTACATGCTGAAGAACCGCGCCACCGGTCCTTACGCGAAGATGTACATCGCACTCTGGGTCTGCAACGGCTTCGCGCCGCAGCTCATGTGGTTCAAGCGCTTCCGCACGTCGCCGTTCTGGTTGTTCGTCGTGGCGATGTTCGTGAACGTCGGCATGTGGCTGGAGCGCTTCGTCATCATCCCGGCGTCACTGCACCGCGACTTCCTGCCGTCGTCGTGGGGCATGTACCACGGCTCGATCTGGGACTGGAGCTTCTACATCGGCTCGATCGGTCTCTTCTTCTGCGCTGTTGTTCCTCTTCGTGAGGTTCCTCCCGATGATCTCCATCTTCGAGATGCGCACACTTCTTCCCGAAGCCCAGGCACACGCGGAAGGCCATGCTGAAGGGGAGGCACACTAGCTATGGCCATCGGCAAGATTCGAGAAGGTCTCTACGGCGTCATCGCCGAGTTCAACGACGCGCAGGTGCTGCTCGACGCGACGAATGCCACGCGTGAGGCGGGCTACACGTCGATCGACGCGTTCTCGCCGTTCCCGATTCACGGCCTCGCCGAGGCGCTCGGATTCCACAAGACGCGCCTCTCGACGATCGTCCTGGGCATGGGCATCCTCGGCGGCATCGGCGGCTTCTTCATGTGCTGGTACGCCAACGTGATCAGCTATCCGCTGAACATCGGCGGCAAGCCGTACAACTCCTGGCCGGCGTGGATCCCGATCACGTTCGAGTGCACGATCCTCCTCGCCGCGTTCGGCGCCGTCTTCGGCATGCTCGCGCTCAACGGCCTGCCGATGCCCTATCACCCCGTCTTCAACGTGCGCCGCTTCGACTCCGCGTCGCGCGACAAATTCTTCCTCGTCATTCAGGCGCGAGACCCGAAGTTCCGACTCGAAGAAGCGCGCCGCTTCCTCGGAACCCTCGGACCCCGTGAGGTGACCGATGTTCCCTGGTAAGTCGACGAGTCGACGAGTCTCCGAGTCTCCGAGGAGCGCGAGCGGGATTCCGTCTCGACGACTCGGCGACTCGACGGCTCGACGGCTCTGCCATCGCGTTGCTCGCGGTTCTCGCGCTTCGGCGCCTGCCGCCAGAAAATGGCCAACCAGCCTCGCTACGATCCGCTCGAGGCGAGCGACTTCTTCGCCGACGGCATGGCTTCGCGGCCGCGCGTCGCGGGGACGGTCGCGCGCGGCGAGCTATCTCCAGCGATCCTTTCTTCGACACGGGGAAGATCAACGGCCAGACTCGGCGACGGCTTCCCGTTTCCCGTCACGCGTGAGGTCGTCGATCGCGGGCAGGAGCGATTCAACATCTATTGCTCCGAATGTCACGGACGCCTTGGCGACGGCAACGGCATGATCCCGTCGCGCGGTTTCCGGCATCCGCCGTCGTTCCACACCGACGCGCTGCGCAAGCAGCCCACAGGACACTTTTTCGACGTGATGACCAACGGATTCGGCGCCATGCCGAAGTACGGGATGCATGATCCCGACGCGCGATCGCTGGGCGATCGTCGCCTACATCCGCGCGCTGCAACTCAGCCAGAACGCGACGGTGAACGACGTTCCCGTCGATCAGCGCGCGAGTCTCTCGACGGCCGGCGCGGCTCCCGCGGAGCCGGCTCACACGGAAGCAGGAGGCGCGCACTGATGGCCGCGGATCCGCAGAAACCTGCCGTCAGCGGCATCGCTCGCGCTCAATTGCCGGCGCTGGTCCTCGGCATCATCGGCCTCCTTGGCTCCGCCGCCGGCTTCGTCATGAACCGTCCGGAGTTCTTCCGCGCCTGGCTCGCGCCGTTCGTCTTCTGGTTCCTCATCGCCGCGGGCGCGCTGGCCGTGCTGATGCTGCAGTACGTCACCGGCGGCGAGTGGGGCGTGCTGATCCGCCGTCCGCTCGGCGCCGCGGCGCGCACGATTCCGCTGTTCCTTCTGCTCGGATTACCGATCGCGTTCGGGCTGTCGTCGATCTATTCGTGGGCACGCCCCGAGGCCGCGCACGATCCGCTGCTGGTGCAGAAACAACTCTGGCTCAATCCGACCGGCTGGCTCGTTCGCGCGCTGATCTACTTCGCGTTGATGTCGCTCTGGGCCTGGCGCATTCGCGTACTCTCGCTCGACTTCGCGAAAACGCGCTCGCCCTACACCGAGCTCTCGCGCCGCAAGTGGAGCGCAGCCGGCCTGCTGGTGATCGTCCTCGTGCTCACGCTCGCGTCGGTCGACTGGGTCATGTCGCTCGAGCCGAAGTGGTACTCGTCGATGTTCGGCATCGCTTTCACCGTCGGCGCCGGACTCTCGGCGTTCGCTTTCGTCACGTTCTTCCTCACGCTGCTGGCCGACAACGACGCAATGAAGGGCGTGCTCAAGCCGACGCACTTCCGCGACCTCGGTAACCTCATGCTCGCCTTCACGATGTTGTGGGCGTACACGAACTTCTCGCAGTTCCTGCTGATCTGGTACGGCAACATCAAGGAAGAGACGCCTTACTATCTGAAGCGCATGCACGGCGTTTGGGGCTGGATGGCCGCCGCGCTCATCCTCTTCCACTTCTTTCTGCCGTTCTTCATGCTGCTGATGCGCTCGATCAAGGATCGCCCGCGCACGATCGCCATCGTCACCATCATCCTGTTGGTCATGCGCTTCGTCGACGTCTACTGGCTCGTCGCGCCCGCGCACTACGGCGAGAACTTCCACTTCTCCTGGATCACGATCTTCGCCTTCCTCGGCATCGGCGGGATCTGGCTCTGGGCGTTCATCCAGCAGCTCAAGGGACAGACCATCATTCCGATTCACGAGTCGTGGGTGGATGAGGCCATTCGCGAGGGAGCCCTTACCCGTCATGCCTGAGCACATCCAGTACGAAGACGACGCTCTCTTCAACCCCGAGACGCATCACGAGCACTCGGATGTGCCGGTGCGCCCGCTGCTGCAGGCGCTGGTCATCTTCATCGTCTTCGGCGTCATCACCTACTTCGGCGTGAAGTTCATGTACGACTTCTTCTCCGCATCGGAGAGCAAGCGCATGGACCCGCCGCAAACGCAGGTCGCCCGCCCTGCGGACGCCAGCGTCCCGAAGAATCAACCGCTCCTCCAACCCTTCCCGCGCAAGAATCGTCGCGCCGCAGTCGCAGACTCCCGTGACCGATCTCATCGACATGCGCGCGAAGGAAGAGAACACTCTGCACTCCTACGGATGGGCCGATCAGCAGCACGGCGTCGTGCACATCCCGATCGATCAGGCGAAAGAGATGATGGTCGCGCGAAGCGCAGCTGCACCGACACCGGCAGCACCAGCCACCACGACAGCAGCACCTGCGACAGCAACACCCGAGGCAGCAACGCCGCCTGCCGGCGGACCGCCGGCGTCCTCGCCGGCTGGAACGGCGAAGCCTGCACTGAGCGGAGCCGAAGTGTCCTCGCCTCCGGTTCCCGGAGGGCACGAGCGGTGATCCCTCGTTTCCATCGCAGCGACAGCGGCGAGACGCGGCTGTCCCAGCCGGCGGGACGCCGACGGTCCACGGTGATCGCTGGCTTCGCCGCGATCATCCTTGCGTCCTGTCTGCCCGCCCTCGCCGACACCTCCACGACCCCGCCCCAACTCCCGGGCAAAGTCGGCATCACGCAGAAACTCAACGCGCAAATCCCGCTCGACCTCATGTTCCGCGATGAGACCGGCGAGATCGTGCGACTCAACCAGTTCTTTCATCACGGCAAGCCGGTACTGCTGGAGTTCGTCTACTTCCGCTGCCCGATGCTCTGCCCGATGGTCCTCGAGGGGACCACCGAGGCGCTGACGCATCTGAAATTCGACATCGGCAAAGAGTTCGACGTCATCACCGTCAGCATCGATCCGCGCGAGAAAGCATCGACCGCGGCCGAAGCGAAGGACAAGTACATCAAGCACTACGGCCGGCTTGACTCCGCGCCGGGCTGGCACTTCCTCACCGCGCACGAGACCGCGATCAAGCAGCTCGCGGACTCCGTCGGCTTCCAGTTCGCCTACGACCCGCACACCGATCAGTTCGCGCACGGCGCCGCACTGATGGTGCTCACGCCGGATGGCCGCGTCGCGCGCTACTTCTACGGCTTCGAGTTCAAGCCGCGCGATCTTCGCCTGGCCATCGTCGAAGCCTCGGAAGGGAAGATCGGCACGCTCACCGATCAGTTCCTGCTGATGTGCTTCCACTACGACGCCAGCACCGGCAAATACACACGCAACGCCATGATGTTCGCCCGCGCCGGAGGACTCACCACCGTCTTCCTCCTCGGCGGCTTCATCTTCGTCATGATCCGGAAAGAGCGACGCGAGTCGACGAGTCTTCCAGTCGCCGAGACTTCGAAGACCAACGCGCACCCGCTGCCTGCTCCCGACGACTTGACGACCCGACGACTCGACGACTCCTCGGAGACGGATACGTAATCATGCCTACGGATTTTCCACTGTTCCCCGAACAGGCCTCGACGGTTGCGCCGCTCGTGGACGGCCTCTATTTCTTCCTGGTCGTTCTCTGCGGTTCGGTCTCGCTCCTGATCTGGATCGTCATCTTCTACTTCGCGATCAAGTATCGCCGGCGCCCCGACAACGAGCTCGCGCAGGAGCAGGAGCCGCCGATGGCGCTGGAGATGACCTGGACGGTCCTCCCGACGCTCATCTTCATCGTCATCTTCGTCGCCGGCTCCTGGGTCTTCTTCCGGATCCAGCGCGTCCCTTCGAACCCCATCGAGATCTACGCAACGGGCCGGCAGTGGATGTGGAAGTTCCAGCAGCCGACCGGCCAGCGCGAGATCAACACGCTTCATGTGCCGGTCGGACGTCCGGTCAAGATCACCATGGCCTCGGAAGACGTCATTCATAGTCTTTGGTTCCCGGCGTTCCGCGTGAAGCTGGACGTCCTGCCGAATCGCTATCGCGACATGTGGTTCCAGGCCACGAAGGTCGGCCGCTACCACATCTTCTGCGCCGAGTATTGCGGCACGCTCCACTCCGGAATGATCGGCTGGGTCGAAGTCATGGAGCCGACCGAGTATCAGCGCTGGCTCGCTGGCGGTAGCAGAAGGTTCGATGGCGTCGCAAGGCGAGAAGCTGTTCCAGAAATACGCCTGCAACACCTGCCATCTCGACGCCGCCACGGGACGCGGTCCCGTGCTCACCGGCCTGTACGGCAAAACGCAGCCGCTGGTCGGCGGCACGACCGTCGTCGCCGATGACAACTACATCCGCGAGTCGATCCTCAATCCGACGGCGAAAGTCGCCGCCGGCTATCAGCCGATCATGCCCGTCTTCCAGGGACAGATCAGCGAGGAAGACCTCATGCGCCTGCTCGCGTACATCAAGACGCTCGGCGCCGCGCCCGCCGGTGCGACGACACCCGCTGTCGGCGCGGCCGCTGCCATGACACCGGGTGTGACACCGCCCGCGACCGGCGCCGTCACACAGAGCCCGGTTCCACCGAATCAATAGGACGAACGATGACCACCACCACGATCGACGACGCACCGTTCATCGAGCCGTCAGCCACGGAGCGGCGGAACTACATCAACGACGAATACGGCGTGCTCTCCTGGCTCCTGACCAAGGACCACAAGCGCATCGCCATCCTCTACATGCTTCTCGGTCACGCTCTTCTTCATCGTCGGCGGCATCTTCGCCTTCCTGATGCGGCTCGAGCTGCTGACGCCCGAAGGCGACCTGTTCACGTCGCGACACCTACAACAAACTCTTCACGCTGCACGGCATCGTGATGATCTTCTTCTTCCTCATCCCGGCGATTCCGGCGGTGCTCGGCAACTTCGTCCTGCCGACTGATGCTCGGCGCGAAAGATCTCGCCTTTCCGAAGATCAACCTGCTGAGCTGGTACATCTACATGATCGGCGGCGACGTTCGGCGTCATCGTCATCATCACCGGCGGCGTCGACACCGGCTGGACGTTCTACACGCCCTTCTCGACGCAGTACTCGAACACGCACGTCTTCTTGACGACTCTCGGCGCGTTCATCACCGGCTTCTCGTCGATCCTCACCGGCCTCAATTTCCTCGTCACCATTCATCGCATGCGCGCGCCGGGACTGACCTGGTTCCGCCTGCCGCTCTTCGTCTGGTCGATCTACGCGACCAGCGTCGTCATCATGCTGGCCACGCCGGTCCTCGCCATCACGCTCGTCTTGCTGATGATCGAGCGAACGCTCGGGGTGGGGATCTTCGATCCCAAGCTCGGCGGCGATCCCGTGCTCTATCAGCACATGTTCTGGTTCTACTCCCACCCGGCCGTCTACATCATGATTCTGCCGGCGCATGGCCGTGATCTCGGAGTGCGTGGCCGCGTTCACGCGCAAGAAGATCTTCGGCTACAAGTTCGTCGCGTTCTCATCGCTGGCGATCGCGTTCCTCGGCTTCCTGGTCTGGGCGCACCACCTCTTCGTCGCCGGCATCTCCGTCTACTCGGCGATGATCTTCTCGTTCCTGACGATGCTCGTCGCCGTCCCCTCGGCCATCAAGGTCTTCAACTGGACGGCGACGATGTACAAGGCCTCAGTGTCCTGGCAGACGCCGATGCTCTACGTCCTCGGCTTCATCGGCCTCTTCACCATCGGCGGCGTCACGGGACTCTTCCTCGGCGCGCTCGGCATCGACGTCCACGTGCACGACACCTACTTCGTCGTCGCCCACTTCCACTACATCATGGTCGGCGGCACGATCATGGCCTACATGGCCGGCCTGCACTACTGGTGGCCGAAAGATCACCGGCCGCATGTATCCCGAGTGGTGGGCGCGTCTCTCCGCGCTGCTCGTGTTCGTCGGCTTCAACCTGACCTTCTTCCCGCAGTTCCTCGTCGGCTACCTCGGCATGCCGCGCCGCTATCACGCCTACGCGCCGGAGTTCCAGGTGCTGAACGTCCTCTCGACCGCCGGCGCCTCGGTTCTCGCCGTCGGCTATCTCCTGCCGATGATCTACTTCACCTGGTCGCTCAAGTTCGGCCGCAAGGCCGGCGCGAATCCCTGGGGCGCCGTCGGCCTCGAATGGGCCACCACTTCGCCGCCGCCGAAAGAGAACTTCCACGAGACTCCCGTCGTGACGTGGGAAGCCTACGATTACCCCGCGTTCCTCAAGGCGATGAAGGGGACGCAGAATGGCTAACCCGACCCTGCACGAGCTCCAGCATCCGGGCGAGCTCGAAGAAGAGGGACATGGGGGTCACCACCCGTTCCTCCAGCACCACTTCGAGGACATGGGCCAGCAGCACGAGGCCTCGACCCTCGGCATGTGGTTCTTCGTCGCCCAGGAGATCCTCTTCTTCGGCGGCATCTTCTGCTGCTACTTCATCTATCGCGAGATGTACCCGCACGCCTGGAAGGCGGCCTCGCATCTGCAGAACTGGAAGATCGGCTTCGCCAACACGATCGTCCTCATCGGCAGCTCGCTGACCATGGCATTGGCGGTGTGGGGAGCGCAGGGCGCGCGCCGCAAATTCACGACGCTCATGCTCGTGCTCACCCTGATCCTCGGCCTCGTCTTCGTCGGCGTCAAAGGCTTCGAGTACCGCGCCCACATCCACGAAGGCCTCTTCCCCGGAACGCACTTCACCTTCCACGAAGCCGATCCCTCGCTGTTGCCCGGCATTCAGCTCTTCATGACCTTCTACTTCGCCATGACCGGCCTGCACGCATTGCACATGGTCATCGGCGCCGGCCTCCTGATCTGGTTCATTCGACGCTCATGGCGCGGCGACTTCGGCGAGGAGTACTACAGCCCCGTCGAGATCATGGGCCTCTACTGGCACTTCGTCGACATCGTCTGGATCTTCCTCTTCCCGCTGCTGTATCTCGTCTGAGGACGCGTCAAATGAGCCATCAACCCGACCACGAAACCTACACCGGCCACGCCGCCCCCCACCACCGCGCGTCGCTCGTGACCTACTTCGCCGTCTTCTTCGGCCTCATGATCCTCACCGCCCTCACCGTCGCCGTCTCCCGCGTCGACCTCGGCACCATGAACACCGCCGTCGCCATGGCCATCGCCATCCTCAAAGCGACGATCGTCATCCTCTGGTTCATGCACGTCATCCACTCGCCACGACTGACGTGGATCGTGGTGATGTCGTCGTTTATTTGGCTGGCGGTGTTGTTTGTGTTGACGTTTAGCGATTACCTGACGCGAGGGTGGAAGTTGTTTTAGTTGTCCGTGATCCGTCGCGGTCGAATCCTTTTTAGGGCCGACCCACGAGGCTCATTATAGCGAACGCTCGGCATCGAGATAGGCTCGCGGGTTTACAGCGCACGTCACGTTGATCGTTCCGAGGGCCGCTCAGCTTCGTCATTGGCCGTTTCGGCGTGCGACGATTGTTGGCCCGACGACGCGGGATCCTCATCGCCAACTCGCTTCGACGCGGGCGCCGTGTCGCTGCGTAGGGTCACGACGGCATTGAAAATGATCACGATGAAGAAGAGTTCGAACAAGTTAGCCATTGAAACGAGGAAGCGTGCGAATGCAGTCGATGGTGTAAGGTCGCCGTAGCCGGTTGTTGTGATTGTGTAGATCATGAAGTAAAGGTAATCCAATAAGGTGAGTGAATCATTCTTATATGCTGGGTCGGTCGGGTCGGGTGGTAGTGGTCTTAGGCGCACCTCCGCACCGAGCTTCTTCTCGAGTCCAATCTGTTCTGTTTCATCCCAGCGCGCCGTTTCTTGATCTATGAAGGTCTCAGTGTTGCTTACCGAATATGGATCGTACAACGGGCGAATCTCCGCTTCATCAGCGAGCGCAACGACCATTCGTTGTATTGTCTGCATGCGTGTAGCTGAGCGATCAAAGTTGCTGCTATTACGGATGTCCGCCGGCAGGTCATCATTTGCATGTCCGAGAATTTCGACTCGCTGACGATGTGGGACCTTTCGAAGCTTTGCAAAGAGTGTTCGTAGTTCTTCCTTTTCGCGAAGGTTCCATGCCGCAGCTTTGAGCAATATGCTCTCGTCAGCTGTCAATTTGTGGCCGATGAGTTTGGTCAAGAGTGCTTCGCGACCGGCTTGTTCACTGGCACAGATAGCCTTGCCGAGATCAATGTGACGGTCCGAAGAAATACGCTCAAGCTGTTCCATGAAGCCGAGATCGCTCTTGCCGACAGCGAAGAAGAACTTGCGGACACGGTCAGTCTGCGGCGTAAGGCAGGTACTCTGGGCATTCTTGATCTGGCTCTTCTAAGAGGCTCCCGTCATCAAGCGCAACGAAGGAGCTGGTCCGGAGCGCCTGCCCAACACTCTCGGCTTGTATCTTGGGGAATGCGTTCGTCAATCCTTTGGCGGAGAGTGGGTGCAGGATCCGTATCGATGAGCAAACGTTGGCTGAGATCGATCAGTTTGTAGCCGAGGGCCTGTTCCCCAACCGAAGCAGCGCCTTCGAGGCTGCGATTCGGGATCGTCTTGGCCGGATGCATCGCTCGACGAGGCTCGCTCGGGAGTGCGCGAAGCTCGATCCCTTCGAAGAACAGGCGATGGCGGAGGAGGGGTACGCGGCGAAGAGATCATGGTCCCGAGAATTGACCGAGACGTGAGTCGCTTCAGTAGTTCTGTCATCCCGAGCGTAGCGAGGGACCTGGGTGGGAGTGTGGCGCGGAACACGAGCCTCGAGCCGTCCACCCGCCCAGGTCCCTCGCTCGACGCTCGGGATGACAGGGGTGAGTGCGTCATTGCGAAGTCGTTTCCATGCGGATGCTCGGATCACCCGCGCGTGCGTGCAGCCTATTGCCTCCAAAGCCGCCTGCCGTGCCGGTTCAGGCGTTGAGAATCGCCTTCCACCTCTTTAGCCGATCGGCGATCAGTTCGGCGCGTTGTTGATCGTTGAGGCCGTCGAGGATGGTCAGGTCTTCGGGCTCGGCGCGGAGGTAGACGCCGGACGTACGTGTGTTGACCTTCGGGGGAGCGTCCGAACGCGTGGTGAAGTAGCCCGCTGCGCGATCGGAGGACTCGAGAAGGATCTCTCCCGTTCCATCGAGCTGCGGCGCGTTCGGGTGACGCGGGCGCTCGCCTTTCCAGTAGTAGAAGATGCCGGCGGGGTCTTTTCGGTCCTTCGCCGCTTCGCTCCAGTAGCGCGCGGAGAGGGTGCCGTCCTCCTGCCAGGAGCGGCCGTTGATCTCGAGTGCGCCGTCGCGATCGCGCGTGATGCGCAGGAGGCTCACGGCCGAGGGCTCGCGCGCGCTGCGCTCGGTCAGGGAGAACTGCCACCAGAGGCCCTCGATGCGATTGACGCGGCCTTCGTCGTCGATCGCCTTCCGCAGTTTCTGATTGATGACTCTCACCTCGGCGGCGGTGGTTGCTCCGTCGTAGCGGATGGACGTGAGGCCGAGGAGATCGGTGGGAAGCTTGGCGCCGTTCGCGTGGAGGATGAACGTTCGGCGCATGCCGAGGGCGCCGCCGAAAAGACCGGCTTCGAAGACGACGTTGTCGCGCGGCGATGCTTCGGCCGATCCCGTGGAATCCGGTCCTGGTGGGTTGTGGGTCGTCCAGTCGTCCTGAGCGAACACGAACGCGGCGAAATCGACTTCGTGCGCCAGCTCGACGAGCCGTTCGAGCGTGGTCGTCCCGGGATTGAACGAAGTCGTCCAAGGCTCGACGTGCGCGACGTCTTCGAGACCGCGCGTCAATGCTTGCAGGAGTTTCTGTTGTTTTCCTGACGAGCCCAGGAAGATGCGAGGCTTGTCCATCCGATCCTCCGCAGCCAGCTTATCGGAATCTCGTTACTTCAGAAGCCGAAGGCTTCGGCGGTTCTGTGAGCAAACGAAAGCATGTCATCCCGAGCGTCGAGCGAGGAACCTGGGGGACGGGCGGCACGAGGATCATGTTGCGCGCCACCACCCACCCAGGTCCCTCGCTACCCTCGGGATGACATGTTGATCAGTGGTCGCGGCTTGCGAAGAACTGACGATGAGTAGCACAGAACCGCGCTCGCTTCGCTCGCATTGAGTAAGCCTGAAGCGAGCCAAATTCGGAACGACTCCTCGGATCACCCGCACGTGCGTGTAGCCTTGTGGCCTCAAACGCCGCCGGCCGTGCCGGCTATAACGGCGTGATCTCGCCTTGCGACAACTTCTCGAAGCGGATGAACAGCAGCACGGCGACGACCGTGAGTCCGGCGCACAGGCCCCACCAGAGACCGGTGATGCCGAGGGCGAGGTGGAAGCCGAGGAAGAGGGCGACGGGGAGGCCGATCATCCAGTGGCCGAGGATGTTGGCGTAGAAGGCGTACTTCGTGTCGCCGGCGCCGCGGAGGACGCCGGCGCCGACGCCTTGGATTCCGTCGGACATTTGGAAGACGGCGGCGACGAGGAAGAGGGGAATCGCGGCGGCGAGGACGTTCGGCTGGTCGGTGATGATGCGAGCAACGGCGCGCGGTGCGAACGCGAAGGCGAGCGCCGGGATGAGCATGAAGCCGGCGCCGCCGAGGAAGGCAGCGTGGCCGGCGAGGCGTGTCTTGCGCGGGTCGCGTGCGCCGACGGCGTTGCCGACGCGCACGGAGCCCGCGGCGGCGACGCCGAGGACCGCGGTGTAGGTGAACGAGATCAGGCCGATGACGAGTTGGTGCGCGGCGAGTTGCAGCGTGCCGATGCGCGCGGCCAGCACGCCGACGAGCGCGAAGATGCCGACTTCGGCGCCCATCTGCAGCCCGACCGGTAGCCCGAGGCGAAAGCCCTGCATCACTTCGCGTCCGCTCCAGCGGTGATCGACCGGTTCGTCGAGACGAATGCGGCGCACGGCGTAGACGACGATCGCCAGCTCCACGAACGTTGCGGCGAGAGTGGATATCGCCGCGCCGGCGACGCCGAGCGGCGGCATCCTGCGCATGATGCCGCACCATGGCGGCAGCACGCTGCCTCCGAAGACGAGGTAGATGTCGAGGCCGAAGTTCACGACGTTGGCGATCACCATCGTGACGATGAGAGGCTTCGTGATCCCTTGCGCCTGCAGGTACGATCGCACGACGTAGAAGAGCAGAAACGGCGCGAGGCTCAGCGTGCGAATCAGCAGAAACGTTCGCGCCGGTGAGATCAGCTCCGGTTGCACGCCCATCGCCGGAATGAACGCGGATAGCGCGAAGAGGATGAACGTCATCACGGCCGTGACGGCGAGCGCCAGCCACGAGCCTTGCCAGAGCAGGCGTCGCGCGCGCAGGCGATCGCCCGCGCCGATCGCTTGCGAAATCAGCGGGTCGACGCCGTACACGATGCCGATGCCGACGACCGACGCCGCGAAGAAGACGGCGTTGCCGAGTCCCGCGCCTCCGAGCTCGCGCGCGCCGACGCGCCCGAGAACGGCGATGTCGACGAGCCCCATCATCTGCGTGCCCGCCTGTGCCGCCGCCAACGGCAGCGCCAGCCGGACCAGCTCGCGGATCTCGTGGCGATAACCCATGAAGCGCGCGATTCTAGTAGGATTACGCGCTTTTCTCAGCTCTCAGCTCGCAGCTGTCAGCTCTCAGGAGGACGAACCGCGTTCTTCGGCGAGCAAATCGTTCTCGGTTCTCCTGAGAGCTGAGAGCTGCCAGCTGCGAGCTAAACCGAGCTCACACACAAAAGGAAATCACATGCGTTATCTCGTTACCGGCGGCGCCGGCTTCATCGGATCGAATTTCATCCGCTTCCTCTTCAACAAGTACGGCGACGCGGCGCAGGTCGTGAACCTCGACAAGCTGACGTATGCCGGCATTCGCGAGAACCTCGCGGAGTACGAGGGGAAGCCGAACTATCGCTTTCAGCAGGGCGACATCGCCAACGTCGCGGACGTCGCCGAGGCCTACAAGGGCGTCGATGGCAGCGGGCGTCGACGTCGTCGTGAACTTCGCGGCGGAGACGCACGTCGATCGCTCGCTCATGGAGGCGGGCACGTTCATCGAGACCGACGTCCACGGCGTGCTGGTGCTGCTCGAGGAAGCGCGGAAGCACGCGCCGAATCTCAAACGCTTCGTGCAGATCTCGACGGACGAGGTCTACGGCTCGATCGATAGCGGCTCGTTCACCGAGACCGACGCGCTCAATCCGCGCAATCCCTACTCGGCGTCGAAGGCCGGCGGCGATCGCATGGCTTACGCCTACGCGCAGACGTACGGGTTGCCGGTGATCGTCACGCGCGCGTCGAACAACTACGGTCCGTTCCAGTATCCGGAAAAGCTCATCCCGCTCTTCGTCACGAACGCGATCGACGATCAGCCGCTGCCGCTCTACGGCGACGGCCGCAACGTCCGCGACTGGTTGTATGTCGAGGACCACTGCGCGGCGATCGATTTCCTGATCGAGCACGGCGAGAACTCCGAGACCTACAACATCGGCGGCGGCAACGAGATGGAGAACCGCGACATCACGACGCGCATCCTCGAGCTGCTGAACAAGCCGCAGTCGCTGATCAAGCGCGTCGCCGACCGCCAGGGCCACGACCGCCGCTACTCGATCTACACGTCGAAGCTCGAACGCGTTGGCTTTCACAACACCCGCAACTTCGATGAAGCCCTCGCGCTGACGGTGCAATTGGTACTGCGAGAACGAAGCCTGGTGGCGCGCGATCAAGGAAGAGAGCGCCGAGTATCAGGCGTATTACGCGAAGCAGTACGAGGGACGGTGAGGCTTAACGCGGAACGATGAACGCGGAACGATGAACGATGAACGATGAACGATGAAGCGAACGGATCGCCCGTTCCGTGTTCCGTGTTCATCGTTCCGTGTTCATTCTAGTCCCGGGTGCACTCCCGGATGTCCTCGATCAGCCGCGTCATGTCGAACGGCTTGGGGTGGATCCGGAAGATCGGGAGGCGGAAGCGTTTGAGGATCTCGCTCTCGGGGACGGCCGAGGCGATGATCGTGCAGGCCAGTTTCTCGGGGTGATGATCGTTGAGGTGTTGCAGCACGCCGTAGCCGTCGATGCGCGGCATCATCAGGTCGAGGACGATGAGGGAGTAGCCGTCTTTGTCGATGCGCTCGATCGCTTCGACTCCGTCGCGGGCGGTATCGACGTCGAGGTTCTGCCGCGAGACGATCTTCGACAACATGGCTCGGATGGGATCGTCGTCATCGACGACCAGGGCTTTCTTTCTCTCCACGGCGCGTAGTCTATGTCAGCGCTGCTTATGTGAGTGCGGCCACGAGGGCGAAGGGTGCGGCGACGAGCAGCGCCAGGATGACGAGCGGCACGATCACGGCGATCGCGACGGCGACGAGCGCCGCACCGAGCGCGAAGAGCACGCTGAACTTGACGATCACGAGGATGGCCACGAGCGGCATCACGAGGAGCTTGAGCGGCAGCAGCACGAGCTTCACCGTGAACTTCACCACCATCGCCGCGAACGCGACCGCCGCCACGACGATGAGGCCGGCGACGACGAAGATTCCGAAAGCCAGGACGAGCGAGAACATGACGTGCAGCCCTCCGTTGTCGTGATACGGAAGGGATCGGGAGATGTTTTGTGAGTTAACTGGTTGCTGGTTACTGGTTGTCTGTGGTTCCCGAGCTGGCGGGGACACTTCGCGTGAATCGGAACCCCAGACAACCAGTAACCAGCAACCAGTTAACGTGTACCAACGTACACACTCTCCGGCCGAATGATCCTCCCCACCGCCCTCTGCTCGAAGCAGTGCGCGGTCCAACCGGCGACGCGTCCGATGGCGAATGTCGGCGTGAAGAGCGGCACTTCGAGGCCGAGGCCGTGAAGGAGGAGGGCGGTGTAGTACTCGACGTTGGTCTGCAGGCGGCGGCCTGGCTTGTACTCCTCGAGCAGGCGGAGCGCGGTCCGTTCGACTTCGCCGGCGAGCTCGTAGAGATGACGGTCGCCGGCGCGCGCGAACATCCGCCGCGCGGCCGCGGCCAGCACGTCGGCGCGCGGATCGCGGACTTTGTAGACGCGGTGGCCGAAGCCCATCAGCCGTTCGCCCGATTCGATTTTCTTGCGCAGCACTTCTTCGGCGCGTGAGGCGTCGCCGATCTCGAAGACCATGTCGAGCGCCGGACCAGGCGCGCCGCCGTGCAGCGGTCCTTTCAGCGCGCCGAGCGCGCCGGTGATCGCGGAGACGAAATCGGAGCCGGTGGAGGCGATGACGCGCGCGGTGAACGTCGAGGCGTTGAGGCCGTGATCGGCGACGGTGTTGAGATACGTCTCCATCCCACGCACGAGCTCTTCCTGCGGCTCCGCGCCGGTGAGCATGTAGAGATAGTTCGCGGCGATGCCGAGGTCGTCGCGCGGCGCGATGGGTTCGCGGCCGTGCAGGAGTCGCCAGTACGCCGCCACGATCGTCGGAAACGCGCCGACGAGCAGCTCCGCCGCATCGCCGTCGCTGCTCGCGGTGAGCGTTCCTGCCGCCATGCGCAGCGCATCCATGACTCCCGTGCCTTGCTCGGCGACGTTGCGCAGCAGCGTGTAGGAGTGCGATGGCAAAGCCACCGCGCGCGGCCGCGCCTCGAAGCCGGCGGTTCGCCAGAGCAGTGCAACGACGTCTTCGAAGGACCACGAAGCCAGCTCTTCCAGCGCGTGTCCGGCGATGATCAGCTCGCCCCGTTCGCCGTCGACCATGCTCAGCCGGGTCTCCGCGGCGACGACTCCCTGTAGGCCATTTCGGACTTCCGTTTTCATGTCTGCAAGCTAATTTCGCTTTACAACCATGTCAACATTGATCGTACAATCAACATGTGAAGAAGAAGACCGACTGGATTGACGCCCGCGAGGCCACCCGCCTCCTCGGCGTCAGCCGGGCCACGCTCTATGCGTACGTCAGCCGCGGCTTCGTCCGTTCCGAGCCCGTGCCGGGCAAGGCCCGCGAGCGGCGCTATGCGCGCGAGGACGTCGAGCGCCTGCTCGTGCGCGCCGAGGAACGGCGCAATCCGGAGAAGGCCGTGCAGCACGCGCTGCGCTGGGGCGTTCCGGTTCTCGAGTCCGCGATCACGCTGATTGCCGACGGGAAGCTGTACTACCGCGGACACGACGTCGCCGAGCTCGTGAAGACGCGCTCGCTCGAAGAAGTGGCGTCGCTGATCTGGACCGGACAGTTCGACGCCGATGTCTTCGACACGCCGCTGCACGTCATCGCCGGCGACGGGCCTTCGCACGATCTGCCGTTCATCAGCCGTGCGCAATCGATCCTGGCGATCGTCGCGCCGCGCGATCCGCTGGCGTTCGATCTTCGTCCGCGCAATGTCGCGCAGACCGGATGGCGCATCGTGAATCTGCTCACGAGCGTTGCCGCGGAGTCGAGCGAGCTCGCGCCGACGATCGAGCAGACGCTGGCGCACGCCTGGATCCCGAAGCCGACGGCGTTGCAGGCGAAGCATGCCGAGGCGCTGATCCGTGCCGCGCTCATCGTCTCGGCCGATCACGAGCTCAATGTGTCGGCGTTCACGGCGCGCTGCGTCGCTTCGGCATGTTCGAATCCGTACGCCGTCGTGATCGCCGCTCTCTCAGCGCTGGAAGGGGTGAAGCACGGCGGCGGCACGGCGCGCATCGCCGCGCTCGTGAATGAGCTCCGTCGCGCGCGCGATGTGCGCAAGATGCTCGCCGAGCGTCTGCGCCGCGGCGAGACCATCGACGGCTTCGGCCACCGTCTCTATCCCGACGGCGATCCGCGCGCCGCGCTGTTGCTGTCGATGCTGCCGGCGTCGAAGGAGCTGACGTTCCTCCGCTCCTTCGCCTCCGCCGCCAGCCACGCCCTCGGCGAAGCGCCGAATCTCGACTTCGCCCTCGTCTCCGTGGAGCGCGTGCTCTCGCTTCCGCGCGGCTCCGCGCTGGCGCTGTTCGCGATCGGCCGCACGATCGGCTGGATCGCTCACGCCATCGAGCAATACGCGACGAACACGATCATCCGCCCGCGAGCGAGATACGTGGGCCCGCGGTAGAGGACGAGCGAAGCGAGGGCGGTTCTGTGAACCCCCACGTGACGATCGTCACGCGCCGAGGTGAGCGGTGTTCCCGCGCCGCGGCGGGCGGTAACCGAAACTGACGCGCAGGAAGCAGAATCCTTCCGCAACGGACGCCATGCGTCGCAAGACGCGGCGCTTCGTGCTCATCGCATGCGCTGTTGCCGCCCTCGCGTTCATTGTCATCGCCGCGGGGGGCATCAACGACAACCTCGTCTATTACTGGACCGCCACCGACCTCCGCTCCGCCGGGAACAAGGCCTACGGCGCCACCATCCGCCTCGGCGGGATGGTCGCGCCGGGATCGATCCACAAGGGCGGCGGCACGAGCGGCGTCGAGTTCGATGTCTTCGACGCCGCGGCGAAGGTTCACGTGACGCTCGGCAGGGGGGAGCGAAGCGACGGGTGAGGGGGTGAGGGGGGAGACCTCCTATGGTCAGGCAGGCGTTCGCTGCAATATCGAATCCACGAGAAGCATCGGACTGGATAGAATGGCTGGCCGAACGGCGCGCCGTGCTCGTTCCGCAACGGTGCTCGCATGAATGGTTTCTCGCTGACTCTCGTCCTCGCCGCGGCCACCGTCGGCGCGTTGCACACGATGGCGCCCGATCACTGGATGCCGTTCGCGGCGCTCGCCCGCGCGCGCCACTGGAGCCCGTCGCGTGCGGCGCGCACGACGATCCTCTGCGGTTTCGGGCACGTCACCGTCTCCGCTCTCCTCGGCATTCTCGCGGTCGTCGCCGGCCTCGGCATCATTCAGATCATCGGCGGACATCTGGCAACGCTGGCCACTTGGCTCCTCATGGCTTTCGGCACCGTCTATCTGATCTGGGGCATCCGCCGCAGCCTGCGCCGCGATCCGCTGGCGGTGATCCATCCGCACGATCATCATCACGCGCACGGCCATCACGATCACGATCACGGACTCACGGAATGGTCGCTCTTTCTTCTCTTCTCCGCCGATCCCTGCGTCGCCGTCATGCCGATGATCTTCGCCGCCGCCGGCTCGGGCTGGCCCGCCGTCGCCGCGGTGGTGATTGCCTACGAGCTCGCGACGATCGCAACGATGGTCGTCCTGGTTACGCTTGCACACGCCGGAACGCGCGCACTCCGCGCCCCCTGGATCGACCGCTACGGCGACGCCATCGCCGGCGCGGTGATCGTGAGCGTGGGCGCGGCGATGGCGGTGTTGGGAATCTGAATTGGTTGTCGGTTCTCGGTTGTCGGTTGTCCGAGAGCGCGAAGCGTGAGGAGGGCGGGCTTATAGCCCGCCGGTTCTTGCTTGGGGGCGCATAAGGTCCTTGCTCGCCCCACCACCCACCCATGGCGGGCTATAAGCCCGCCCTCCTGCGGCCGCCGTCCCTTGTAGACAGTAGACGGGCGACAGGGGACGCTTGCTCAAACGGGCAAGCGTCGACGCGGTCAGCGTCGGCGACGTCGTGCTCGTGAAAGGCATCGTCCGCACCGACAAAGATTTCGGCGCGGGGTACCGGTACGAGGTGATCGTGGAGAACGCGAAGATTTCGAAGTAGGTTGCGTGGGTTGGGCGCTTAGCGTTCTTGCCGCGGCCCCTCACCCGGCCCCTTACGCTCGGGGCCACCCTCTCCCCGCAAAGCGGGGAGAGGGGCAAACAGGGGTGGACGCCTCGCCTTGCATGCCGCCGATTCGGATGCTATACTGAACCAGATGGTTCAGTATGCGCAGGCCCGCCGCTTCGATGCCTCGTTTGCCGCGCTCTCGGACGCCACCCGACGCGGTGTTCTGGAGCAGCTCGGGCGTGCGGACGCTTCGATCACGGACCTCGCCGATAAGTTTCAAATGACCTTAACGGGCATGAAGAAGCACGTCGGCGTCCTGGAGCAGGCGGGGCTCGTCACTACGGAGAAGGTCGGGCGCGTGCGGACCTGCAAGCTCGGCCTGCGCAGACTGGATGAAGAGGCGGCATGGATCGAGAGGCACCACCAGCTCTGGGATGCACGGTTCGACGAGCTGGACAAGGTTGTCGAGGAACTGAAACGGAAGGAGAAGGTTGATGGACGCAAGAAGAGAAAGTGAGCCTACACCCATGAAGAACCGCACGACGGTGGAGCGGAAGTCCGAGCGTGAGCTGGTCGTCACCCGAACCTTCAACGGCCCGGCCCGCATCGTGTTCGAGGCCTGGACCAAGCCCGAGCTGTTCACGCGGTGGTGGTTGCCGAAGTCGATGGGCATGTCCCTGCGTTCCTGTGAGATGGATGTTCGTGTCGGGGGCAAGTACCGTCTCGAGTTCGAACCCGATGGTATGGCGTTCTTCGGCACGTACCTCGAAGTGACACCGCCCTCGCGCCTCGTGTGGACCAACGAGGAAGGTGGTGAGGATGGGCCTGTCACCACGGTGACGTTCGAGGAAAAGGGTGGCAAGACGCTGCTGGTCATGCACGAGCTCCATTCCTCGAAGGAAGCTCTCGACGCTGCCGGCACCGGGGCGGCGGATGCGATGGTCGAGACGTTCGCGCAACTGGACGAGCTTCTCCTCACCCTGGGCGCGAACGTGGGACCGTCATGAAGTCGTCGATCTCGCGGTTTCCGCTCACGGAACGGCCCTGTTGCATGGGATGCAGGTTCGCGCATCGCTCGAACTTCGGGCCATGCGTCGGGTCACCTGGCCGGGTGACGATCATTACCTATGGCGGGAACACGGGCCCACCCACCCATGGCGGGCTATTAAGCCCGCCCTCCATTTCTTACCCGCTGGAGGGCGGGGCTTATAGCCCGCCGGTTCTGGCTCCTCGCCAGAACTTTTTCCGCTCGACGTTCGTTCTACGGACATGCCTCGCTACGGAATCGCCCTCGCACTTCTCCTCGCCTTTGCCACCGTCGGCGCTGCGAGTGATCTCACCGGTCGTGTCGTAGACGCCAGCGGAAAGGCCGTGGCCGGCGCACACGTCTACGTCTATCAGGCGTTTCCGAGAATCGGCGTGAGCGCGTTCTGTCCATCGTGCTATCGCGACTGCGGCACGCACGAGCCGGTCGACGCGAAGGGCGCTTTTCTTCTGCAGAAGCTCGATCCTTCTTTGCTCTTCGACGTCCTCGCGGTCGCGAACGGCTACGACTCGGCGATCACGCGCCGCGTCGATCCCCTTCGAGGTCCGATCACGATCGAGCTTCGTCCACGTTCCATCGCCGATGCCGATCGGCTGATCACAGGGGTCGTCGTCGATCCGGAGGGCAAGGCGGTCGTCGGAGCCGTGGTCGAACCGAGCGGATACCACACTACGCGTCTCGGTAGCGATGGCATCCGTCGTCCGAGCGTTGGATTCGGCAACCTTCCCGGCCTCGAACAGCTTTCGATCACCGATGCAAAAGGCGAGTTCGCCCTGCGCATCCCCGAGACGACCGGGAAGCTCGACGTACGCGCGACGGCGCGCTCGTTCGCGCCTCACATCGATCGCGAGCTCGCACCGGGTGAGCGGCGAAGAATCGTCCTCACCGAGGGAGCGACCGTCACGGGACTGGTGCTCAAAGACGGCAAGCCGGCAGCCGGTGTGCCGGTCGCTTTCGTGCAGAGGAGCCGAAGGTCGTCCGACTTTCTGGGTCGCGTCGAGATCGGTACGAACGAGGACGGCAGATTCGTCATGACGAATCTCGGGACGAATGAGTCCTATGTTGTCCACGTACCGATGGAGTCCGTCCGCCACGGCGCCGCGATGCCGGTCGTCCTTTACACCGGTCCGAATCAATCGAGCACCGACCTCGGAGCTCTCACGATCGCACCCGGTCGCCGAGTCCGCGGAAGGATCTCCGTTCCGGAGGGCGCGACGATTCCGCCGGACACGCGCGTGCTCCTGATCTCCGAACTGTCCAACGACGCGCGGATCGTCGAGCTGAATCACGATCGCACGTTCGTCTTCGACTCCGTTCCGCGCGGCGACGTCAGTATCTCGATGCAGATTCCGGGGTTGGAGCTATCCCCGCGGAGCGAGCGATTCGTGGATGAGGGGCTCGTGTCGTTGCCGCCGGACGGCGATGTCAGCGGCGTCGAGCTGATCTTCGACTGCCAGTGACGGAACAACGGCATTCCTACGTCATCTGTTTGATGCGGAACGACGTGCGCCCGGATCATGCGGGCAGCGTCAATCGCATGAACACATTCGCCGTTTCGTAGCGGTTGTCCGCGGGCAGCGGCTCGTGTTGAAATCCGAGCGACTCATAGAGCCCGATCGCCTCGACGAGCGCGGTGTGCGAGGTGAGCACGATCTCCGTCGCGCCTCGCTCGAACGCGTACTGCAGCACCGCATCGCAAAGGCGCCGCCCGAGGCCCAGGCCGCGCGCGGAGGGATCGACGGAAAGCTTCGCCAGCTCGAACATCGTCGGCGACATCCGAATCGCGGCGCAGGTTCCGATGACCATCGATCCCTGCATGGCGAAGAACACCTGCCCGCCGCCGGCGAGGATGTGCCGCTCCGGATCCTGCAGGTACACGAGATCCGCCGGCTCCAGCAGCGCGTGCGCTTCGAGCCAAAGCCGGTTCAATCGCTCGAACTCGGGACGAAGCTCGGGCCGGTACTCGACGAGCCGGATGTCGGTTGTGTCGTGCGACGACATGGTAAGTGTGTCTTATCGCGCCTGATAAATCACGGGGCGATAGCGTGGCTCGGGGACTGCCTTCCCCGCGTCGTGTGCCGCCCCGATCCATGCGGTCTTGGCGCGCTCCACTTCGGCCAGCGCCTCTTCCGCGGTGGCTCCGAATGCCGAGCATGCGTCGAGATCGGGAATGTCGGCGATATAGCCGCCGTCTTCCTCGCTGTAGAAGATGTTGATGTGGTAGTCCTTCACGAGTCTCCCTTCATCCGCAGATCGTAACGTTCCACGAGCCGCAAAAACTGCCGGATCTGATACGGCTTTGCTTCGTTCCCTACTTCCTGAAGGTTGAGTTGCTCTGCGATGGCATCGTGACGATAGATGTGATGACTTCCCTCGATACGGGCCAGCTGGAATCCGAAAGCTGCAACAAGCGCCTCCATGTCTCGGAAGCTCACATTCCGCAGATGACCTGCGGCGACTTTCGCGAGAAGTCGCTTCGGGTTCATTTTCGCGAGTATAGCGGTCACTTGGCGAGCACGCGCCGATGTGTGTTGCCACGCGTCGTCGCGAATCGGAACAGTTCAACGTTCGTCGCCGGCGTTCCATCCGGCAATGTCGCAACGTCCTCGAGTCCGATGCGCGTGTCGTATCCGCGGCGGATCGCTTCATCGACGAGATCCCAGGTCATGGCGCCATGTCCGTGCAGCAGCCGCGGCGCCGCGTGATCGCCGAGAGCGGTCTCGATCGCATCGGCAGTGCGAAGAGCGTCGTCGAGATGCTGCTCCTGCAGTTCGATAAGCACGCGGACGACCGGGATGCTCGCGGCGAGAAATCGCTCCGTGCTCGCCACGTCGAGAACGCCCGCCTCGACACCGATTCCGCGCGCGAACAACAGTTGCGCGACGAGCTCGCAACCTTCTTCGTCGAAATTGACGGACGCGAAGTCCGGGAGCTCCTGCCACTGCGCGATCGCGCCGAGGCGCTTGGGAACGTCGGGAAGAATCCACGCGCCGGTCGTGAGGCCGAGGCTCACGCTTGGTGTCGACGCGCGGATCGCGCGCACCACCGGATCGACATCCGCGGGAAGCAGACTCTCGACTCCGCTGACGTCACGCGCGTGAACGTGAACGACCGTCGCTCCCGCCGCCGCACACGTCGCGACATCGTTCGCGATCTCCACGGCCGTCGAGGGCGCGCCGATCCGGCCGCCGTTGAGTGCGATCTTGATCACGAAGCAACGCCCGTTTCATACGCTTCCTCGAGCCACGCAACCAGCTCGGCGTCGACGTCCGAGGGCGCGCACAAATTGACGTGGTAAGCGATCTTGTGCGGCGAGATCGGCTCGACCCGCGTGATCCGGCTGTGCTGCAGACGGCGCGTGAGGAAGAAGCCGAGGTCCAATCGATGCTTCGTCACGACGAGTCCGCCGAAGTTGCGGTCGCGGCTGAACGTGATCATGGTCTTGAGCGCGGTCGTTTTGTAGGAGCCGATGCTCTTCATGGCCGCCTGGAGCATCTCGAATGTCGCGCGGAGCTCGGGCGATGTTTTGGCGAGATGCTTCTCGATCGACGTGACGTCGCAGGAATGCTCGCGCGTGCGTCGCACAAAGACGCGTCCGCAGTCGGGGCACTGCCAGCCCGCGGATGTCGGTTGTTTCGCCACGGCGTTTTCCTCGAGCAAGGATACGCCCCACCCCGCGGGGTGTTGTTCGGCGCGCCGGGGTGGTTCAGGCTGATTGGAGATGAAGGCTTCGATTTTCGTCGGCGACATTGCGGACGCCGAGACGGACGCGATTTGTACGTCGACGAATCCGGTTCCCGGAGCTCAATGGCGCGGCGTTGATGGGTTTTTCGATGTGGAAATTCTCCCCCGGCTCGATGAATGGAAAACCGGTCGACGTGCGGTTCAATATGACCATCAACTTCCGTACGCGTTGATGCGTCTTGCGTTGTGCGTCACTGATCAGCCGGCGTTTTCGCGGATCCTTTTTCGCGCTTCGGCCATGGCGGTGAGTAACCAAAATGGATACCGGTCTCCACTTCGACGCGCTGACCGTTCACTTCGCGCGGCTTGAACGTCCATCGCATCAGCGCGTCCTGAATGCTCGCCGCCTGTTCGGGGAAGGCATTGATCATGTGAACGTGCCGGACTCTCCCGCGCTTGTCGATGATGATGCGGACGGGAATCGGATTGAACTTCTGGCTGCCGGTCATGACCGGATCGACGCGGTTCGTCACGTTCGATCCGTCACCGTAGCCGGCGATGCAGATGGGCGTCGTCGATTCGGCATGACCGGCGTCCGTCTCCGGCGGGAGTTGCATCCGGTCCATGTCGTTGACGAGACGCTGCAGCAACTCCATGTCGCTGCTGGTGAAGACGAACTGTACGGCGTGGCAGCGGATCTCCGTCGTCAGGGTCACCCAATGCAGCCCCGCCGCCTCGGCCTTGTAGTCGAAGCGGATGAAGTTGCGGCTGGCGATGCGTACTGTCTCCGGATTCCTTTCCACTTCGTAGAGAGGCGGAAGCGTTTCCTTGGCGAACGCCGCCAGCTCCATGGCGTTGGAGGCCGGGGCGAGCGAGAAAAAAAGATCGTGCGCCTGGATGAGCAACGTCGCCTTGCTCGGCCCTTTGTATTTCGGCGAGGGCCCGAGCAGGGTCAGGACGTAGTGGCCGCTGTCCGAGGGAGGAGGACCGCTGACGTTTTCACTCCAGTCGGCGGGAAGCGGATAGGTGAGGCCGAAGTAGGGATTCTGATAGACGTCCTTGACGACGCGCCCCGATTCCGGAAGCGGCGTTACCGAATCGCTCGCGGAGGCTTCCGCTCCTTTGATCAGAAGAACGCCGGTCGGGAGCTTCACCATCTCCGACTCCTGCAGCAGAGGCTCGCTTGGAGGGGGCGCCGTTTGCGGCAGGCCGTTCCTGACTCCGAACAGCAGTACGAGCGCGCAGAGCAGCGAAGACCGTTGCACGAGTTGCATGTTCCCCCCAATTACCCGGAGTGCGACCGGTTGCCGATCGCAAACGATCGGCAACCGGCTGCTTCGGGAGTCGAGTTACAGCGACCGCAGGAAGTTCAGAACGTCCTGCTTCTGTGAAGTGCTCAGGAGGTTGAAGAAGTAGAAGGACGACGTATTCGCTTCCGAGCCCGAGCTGTTGTGCGCAGAGATGGCGGTGATGAGGTTCGTGGTGCGGCCGTCGTGCAGGAAGAAGATGCGCTTGCCGACGCCCCAGAGCGGCGCGGTGCGGAACTGATCGCCGCCGGCCTGGCCCTGCGACACATTGTCGGCGAGCCCGGTTCCCATGTGATGGATCTCCAGGTCGCTGTAGAGATTCGCGTTCACGTTGCTGAGACCGGGCGTGTGCGCCGACGGAGCGGTGCGCAGCGTCGGAGTGTGGCAGGTGTTGCAGCCGATGGTCGCGAAGAGGCTGCGGCCGTTGTTGATCGACGTCGAGCCGCCCGGTACGGTCGTGGAGGGAGTGGGCGGAGCGAGGAAGCGCATGAAGTTTACGAACGCCTGCACGCCGCTCACCTGCGCCGGACCGTTCTGATCGAAGTGCATGTGATCTTCAGGCGTCGCGTTCGGCCGGCAGTTGGCGGGTAGACCGCTCTGCGTGTCTTCGCGCGGAAGCGGGCGCTCCTGCGTGAACAGCTCGTTGCTCACGCCCATCTCCACGTTGTAAGCCTCGCCGGAGAAGATCGTCAGCGACTTGTTCTGCGCCTTCCAGCCGAACCGCGCGATCGTGCCGTCGTTGCCGTTGTGATTGAACGTGCCGGACACGCCGAAGGAGTTCGCGGCGTTGGTCTGCGCGTTGGCCAGCAGCGTCGATTCTTCGATGTTCTCGATCAGTCCCGAGCCGAACGTCGGCGTGGGGATACGGAAGATGACGTTGTTCTGCGCGACGGCGTTGGCGAACGCCGGTTGCGGGATCGAGCAGGGACCGGCGTCGCTGCGGCCGGTGATGGTGAAGAGCGTTTCCACGCCGCCATTCGGCGCGTTCGTGTTCGGCGTTCCGTTCGAATTACTGAAGTAGATGAACCGCGCTTCCCGCACCGGTCCGGTCGCCGAGATGAACGACGGGATGGTGTTCTGCGCGCCGAGAGCCGTGGCCGCGGCGATCTGAGGATTCAGGGACGGCGCCGTGCCTCCCACGGCCGGCTGCGAGTGACACTCGGCGCAGCTCAGGGAGTTGAAGCGCGGCCCGAGTCCGTCGGGAACGTCTTCGACGTCCTCGAAGTCGTCCTGTCCGGCGTTGAAGAAATTGAGGCTGTTGAGCGGATTGTTCGCGGCGACGGAGGCGAGCGGCCCGCCCGCGCCGGCGGCGCCCGTGCGCACTCCGGGATCGGTCTGGGCCAGGAGCGGTTGCACGCAGAGGAAGGTGGCGAAGGCGAGGATGAGGGTCGAGAGTGCTACGCGTCTCTTCACGGATGTCCTCCAAACCAGGATGTTGAAAGTTGGGAGAATGGACAGAGTGATCGCGGCGGCCGACGCGGCCGTCGCCGTGCGTCGGAAGGAAGAGCGTCAATGGGGGTTGTGCGGGACGTGACGAGAAGTCGTCTAGGGTTCAGCCATCCGGAGCCCTCCATTGGATATGAAGGAAATGGAAGTCCACACACCGGGATTCGTACGCCGGCCGACGCACGAAGAGTGGACTGAAGAAATCCCGAAACCGATCGCGGTTAAGCGAGTTACTTACCGATTAGTGGCGTTCCGTATTGATGGAATCGTATCACTTTCGTGACGATAAAGACAAGAGGAAAGAACGCTCACCGATCTTTCAGAAGGTCCGCGAGCAGGTCGTGATCTTCGAAGGGATGCCGACGTACGGTGGCCTCGCCGGCTTCTTCACCGCGCAGTTCGCGCCGCTTCCCGTGCGTGTCGAAGCCCTGGCAATGGCGTAAAGTGGAACCACGTGTTCCCATCCTCGTCGGCGTTTCTCGGTCCCGGCGTGAAGCAGTTCACGGAGACGCGGAGAAAAAGGGTTTGCTGCGGCCTCCTCTCCGTGTCTCCGTGTGAACCCGAACTCTGTAGCCTGAAAGCTCGCTTTGTTCGCATAAAGCAAAATCGCCCGCGAACGCGGGCGATTTCTGGACCAGACAGCTGCGGCAATTACTTTTTGAATTTCCGGATGACCTGCACGAGCGCGGTGATGTCGGCCGGGGCGATTTTGCCTTTGTAGGCGGGCATCTTTCCCTTGCCGTCAGTGATGATCTTCGCCAGGTCGGCGTCGCTCGCCTTCTGAACGTCGGCCGAGCCGAGGTCGCGGACTTTCATCGTCTTGCCAGTGGCCGTCTGTCCGGCGCCGTCGGGGCCGTGGCACATGGCGCACTTGCCTTTGTAGATCGCCGCGGCGTCCTCGGCGAGCAGCGGCAGGGCAGTGAGCGCGAGAGCCATGCAGGTGATCACTACGACAATTTTGCGTTTCATACAGTCTCCTTCAGTTCATCGTTCATCGTGTGGCCATGAGAACAACAGCGATTGATTTCGTATTCATGAGTGAACCTCCAATCGACTTGACTACATGCCGCCGCCGGTATGGCAGTCGGCACAATTGACGCTTCTCAGATCGCCGATGTCGATCGGATGCTCGAACGCCGCCGTGGCGTTCGGTTCCGGAAGGACCGTGTGGCAGATCTGACAGTCTTTGCTGATGCGCTTTCCGTCCGCGCTGACGTGCTGATCATCGTGGCAACGGAAGCAGCCCAGCGTGGCGAAGTGGCCGAGATTGTCTGGATGCGTGCGCCAATCGACGCGCATTTCCGGGAATCGAATGGCCTTGAACACGGTCTGCAGTGCGGCCGCCGCCTGGTCGACCTGCACTCTCTTCGTCCGATAAAGGTCGGGGTAATTCTTCTGATAGTAGGCGGGGATTTCCTTGGCGATATTGGCTACCGCCGCTTCGGTCGTTTCGTAGTCGGCGGCGAGCACCACGACGCCTTGCTGCTTGATGAACGGCAACGTTGCGGCGATCTTTCCGGCGCGCAAAGCGGTGTCGACGGCGCGGTCGGGTGAGCGATAGATGTGTGTGGGCCGATTGTGGCAATCGACGCAATCCATCCGCCGCTTCGTGGCGGCGGTGATCTGTGCGTCGGTGAGCTTCACTCCCTCCGTGCGGTACTCGGTGACCTTGCCACTACGGTCTTTGACGCGCACCCAGGGGATGACCTGCCGTTGCCGGTCGGTGGCGATGTAGGTCACTTCATTGGCGATGTTCATGTGCCAGTGAATTCCGGATGTGATACCGGATTCCGGGCTGCCGCCGCCGGTCTTGACCAGCAGGCGCACTTCTTTGGGTGAATTCGTTTCGTCGTATTGATAGTGATTGAAGACCTTCAACTGTGTACCGAAGAATTTTTCCGGCCAATGGCATTGCTCGCACGTTTCCCGTGCCGGTCGAAGATTTTCGACCGGGCTTTGAATCGGACGCGGATATTTGTGCGTGAGCGCGGCATAGACCTGATAGCTACCGGAGAGCTTCGAGCGGACGAACCAGCCGGCTCCCGATCCGATGTGACAACCGGCGCAGCCGACGCGCGCATGGGGCGAGGCCTGATACGCCGTGTATTCGGGCGACATGATCTGATGGCAAACGGTGCCGCAGAAGGCGTCGGAGTCGGTGTAGTGATAGACCTGATAGCTGCCGACGACGGACATCGTGACGAAGAGGATTCCACCGACGGCGATCGAAATCAGGATGACGCGCGTGCGCCGCTCATTGAGATCGATGCGCGGATAGTGCGGAATCACGTCCGGTGCCTGGCGCCGGCGGCGTCGCCTCTCCAGAAGCATCCCCAGGAAGAAGAGCGCGATTCCGAAGATGAGAATCCCCGGCGCGATCATCCACGTGAGGATTCCCATATACGGATTCGAGTGGGCTCCCGAGGCGTCGAGATAGATGAGAAACGCCAGATTCACCAGCGCGAGAAAGGCGATTCCGACGCCCGCCTCGCTGATCAGATTTCGCGACAAGCGTGGGGGCTTCGGCGATTCGGTCGTCATTCTTCTTCCTTTTCGTCAAAGGGCTCTGGGTGTTCTTGCTTTGAAGAGCTCCGCGGACATCTTCCCATCAAACCATCGAGTTCATTGGATAAACGTCGGAGATCGAAGATCGGGATCGACATGCCAGATGGAGATGTCAGAGTCGCCGGAATTGCCTCGTAATCATGGGATGGTTCCCGCCCGGATTGTGCCTTGCACGGCCAATAGAAAGCAGAGGACGATCGATATCTCGATTGTGGCTTCAAGTCGATGGTTCCATTGCCACTTACCGTGGCGAGCCGGGCCGCACTACAGCAAGACCGAAATAGAGCCAGTCAGGAGCAATAAAGCACCGCATGCGATGAGCACTAATGGAAAGAGAATGAAGAATTTAGGCATCGTTCCGTTCCTGTGTGGTCAGTCTTCTTGCATGGGACGATATCGACCTTTCTGAGGTCTTCACCCCTCGACACTCACTTCACGCTGTGACAGCCATCACGTAGCTGCTGTGGCCATGCACATGGCCCGAACTGATGCCGAGGCCTTAGCGTGACATCGACATCGAGGCGCACAAGCCTCGGACAGACGGAAAAGGACGCAACATGAGAAAGCACGGTCGCCTGATTCCCCATCTCCTCATCGTCGTCATGACAGGCGCGCTCACGCTTTCAGTCGCGGGCTCCACACCGACCCGGCGCCGTGCCGTTTCACCAGGGGAGCCGTCGAAGCCCATCTTCAGAACCGATCAGATCGAGGCCTACCTCAGCGCGGACGTCATCGCCTACATCCGGCCCGGTCTCAAGTTCAAGGTGAACTCGGTGACGATTGGAACGGATCGCAAGCTGGTCGTCGACGTCAACTTCACCGATGACTTCGATCAGCCGATCGACCGCCTCGGCAAGACCACGCCGGGCGTCATCGCCACCAGCTTCATCATCGCCTGGTGGGATACGGTGAAGCGTCACTACACGTCGTACATCACGCGAAGCGCCACCGGCGCGGCGAACAGTCCGAATCCCGGAGCAAAGGCAATCCAGGCGGCCACGGACGCCGGCGGCGTCTGGACCGATCTCGAGACCGGACACGGGAAGTACAAGTTCGGCACCGCGCTGCCGGAAAACTTCGATCAGACCAGGACCCACACCCTCGGCATCTACGGATCGCGCAACCTCAACGACATCCCGGAAGTCGGTGCGGGCAAGACTTACTACGCGAACGTCGAGTACGACTACCGTCCCGACGCCAAGCCGGTGACGGAGATCTGGGCCAAGATCAACGACCAGACGAGCTGTCTCGCCTGCCACGACTCGCGCACGTTCGGCCTGCACGGCGGCTCGCGCCGCGACGTCAAGCTCTGCGTCCTTTGCCATCAGCCGCAGACCACCGATCCCGACACCGGCAACACCGTGGACCTCAAAGTCATGGTCCACAAGATCCACGCGCCGGGCGAGCTCACCAAGCCGTACGTCATCTGGGGCAACGGCAACTCGGTGCACGACTACTCCGAAGTCACCTTCCCTCAGGATCCGCGCAACTGCGACAACTGCCACGAAGGCATCGACGCCACGAAGAAACCGCTGCAGTTCGACGCCTGGTACACCAAGCCGAACCGCGCGGCGTGCGGCTCCTGCCACGAAGACGTCAATTGGGTCACGGGTGCGAACCATCCGGCCGGCCCGCAGCTCAATGACAACGAATGCGCCACCTGTCACCAGCCCGGGAGCGATCTCGAGTTCGACGCCTCGATCAAGGGTGCGCACACGATCCCGGCGAAGTCGAAGCAGTTGAAAGGAATCAACGCCTCCATCGGTGCCGTGACCGATCTCGCACCGGGCAAGAAGCCGACCGCGGTCTTCACGCTCAAGAACAACGACGGTACGTTCATCGACGGCACGAAGCTGGCGACGTTCTCTCCGATCGTGGCCGGTGCGACGAGCAGCTACTCCTGGTACCGGCGTGACGACGCGCGCGCCACGGGCGTGTTCAACGCCACGACGGGGACGACAACCTATACGTTCGCGAACGCCATTCCGGCGGATGCCACGGGCACATGGACCATCAGCGCGGACATCCGCCGCAACGCGATCCTGAAGCGCGGCGATGGCAAGGCCGACATCGCCGTTCAGGAATCGACGATCAATCCGATCAAGTACGTGGCCATCACCGGCGCCGTGACTCCGCGACGCATGGTGGTCACACTGGCGCAGTGCAACCAGTGCCATGACAGCCTCTCGCTCCATGGTGGACAGCGCAACACCACCGAAGAGTGCGTGATCTGCCACAACCCGGTTGAATCCGATGTGGCGCGCCGTCCGGCCAGTGCCGGCCAGCCCGAGTCGATCTCGTTCCAGCGCATGATTCATCGCATTCACACCGGCAATGAAATGACGCAGGAGTATTCGATCTTCGGCTTCGGCGGCACGCCGATTTCCTTCAATGAAGTGACGTACCCCGGCGATCGCACGAACTGCGCGAAGTGCCACACCGCGAATTCGTACAAGCTGCCGCTGGTGACGGGCATCGCTTCGGTGACGACGCTGCGCGACTTCTTCACGCCGCAGGGTCCGGCCACGTCCTCCTGCCTCGGTTGTCACGATGGACAGGATGCGGCCGCGCACGCCTACCTCAATTCCGCCGTGTTCCCGGGCTCCACGAATCCCGCGGAAGCCTGCGCCACTTGCCACGGAACCGGAAAAGACTGGGCCGTGGAAAAGGTCCACGCGAAGTAACACACGAGATTCAGCGAGGGGGCCGCAAAGCCCCCTCACTCAGTCTGTGAACGTGGAAAGGTCAAGCCGATGAAATCGTACGCAATGGGCGCCCTTGCCCTGCTGCTCGTCCTCGGAATCCCACCGGGCGCGTCAGCGGTGCCGATCGCACAGACACCGCCGCAAACCGAGACCGCCCCGCCCGAGACCGCGCCGCCCGCATCCGAGCCCGCGGCCACCACGACACAGGCAGCCGAGGAACCGGCGGAGACGATGGCCTGCTCCGACTGTCACGATCAGGCGAAGTCGTTTCTCACGAATCCGCATGCTCGCGGCGCCGTCACGAAGGGCGTCGTCTCCAACGACGTCTGTTCGACGTGCCACGGCGATGGCGCCGAGCACATCGCCGGCGGCGGCGACAAGACCAAGATCACGAAGCCGGTGGGCCTCGCGGGATCGAACGACACCTGCATGCTCTGCCATGACTCGACGACCGATCGCGTCTCGCGCCACGGAGGCATGCACGCCAACAGCGAGGCGGTCAATTGCCTCACCTGTCACTCGATTCATTCCGCCGATCCGCGCTCCGCGCATCTCGTGGCCAAGCCGCAGCTCGCGCTGTGCGGCTCGTGCCACACGCAGTCCGCTTCGTTCCGCAACAAGCCGTATGGACATCGCCTCGATCGCGGCGGCATGGAGTGTTCGACCTGCCACGAGCCGCACGGACGTCCGTCGGCGGGCACTCGCTCGCTGGCGCTCGCCGATCATCTGAGGCTCACGAAAGCGGGCGAGGCCCTTTGCCTTTCCTGTCACACCGACAAACGCGGACCGTTCGTCTTTCAGCATGGAGGCAACACAGTCTCAGACTGCGCCAACTGCCACGAGACTCACGGTTCATCGAATCCGAAGCAGTTGAAGCGCGCGACCGTGATGCAGGTATGCATCGAGTGTCACTCGCCGATCGGGACGGAAACGCTCGGCTCGCAACCGCCGTCGTTCCACAACCTGTCGCAGCCGCGCTATCAGAACTGCACGACTTGTCACGTGGCGGTCCACGGTTCCAACCGCGACCCGCAACTGCTCAAGTAGAGAAAAGAGATCACCATGACGCGCAATCGATGGCTCCTGCTCCTGCTCGCACTGGCGGCGATGCGCGTCTCCGCGCAGACGGTTCCCATCGACGTCGAGATCGGCTATCGCTGGCTCGACCTCAAAGGCAACGAGGATATGTACCGCACGCAGATCAACGAGGACAGCGGATTGCTGCTGCGATCGTTCACGCTGTCCACGGTTGATTTCAACGGCAGCACGAGCCTCATCGATCACTTTCGCATCGACGCCAGCGACCTCGGCGCCGGTCCCGCGGGCTCGTTGCGGCTGGAGTCGGGCAAGACCGGCTCCCATCGACTGACGTTCCGCTATCGCAATGCCGATGCTTTCAGCGCGCTTCCGGCGTTCGCCAATCCGCGGCTGGCGGCAGGCTTCATCCCCGGCCAGCACACGTACGACCGCACGCGCAACATGGTCGACGCCGATTTCGAGATTCTGCGCTGGAGCAAGTTCAAGCCCTTCATCGGATATTCGTGGAATCGCTATGACGGCCCCGGCACGACGACCTATCACGTCGGGCAGGACGAATTCGTTCTGCACCAGGACCTCAACGACACCGATCGCGAGATCCGCGTCGGCACCGGCTTCGAGCTTGGCCCGGTCTACGGGCAGGTCACGCAAGGCTGGCGGACGTTCGAAGGCAACGAGACGCTGACGCTCGTCCCAGGCGGCAACGGTGGCAACAATCCCGGCTCGGTCCTCGATCACCCGATCTCGATCGCCGATTTCACGCGTCACGGCAAGACGAGCGGCGACACGCCATTCACCAGCTTCTACGTGGCCGGTCAGGCGACGGCGCGCGTGCAGCTGATCGGCGACTTCGCCCGCTTCTCCGCCGACTCCGACGGCAAAGAGACGGAATCGCTCACCGGCTCGCTCGCATCGTTCGCGCTGAGCCGTTTCTTCAACGGGATCAACGAGACCACGACGTCCCGCGCTGAGAACAAGACCTGGCGCGGCGGTGCTCGCGCCGAGGTCAAGCTGACCGAGAAATTCGACCTGCTCGCCGGCTGGCAGCGCGAGCATCGCGAGCTCGAAGGGAGTGCGCTGATCGACACGCTGTTCCTGCAAAGCATCACCTTCGGCGGAGCGGATCCGCGCGACGTCCGCGTGATCCTCGACGCGAAGAGCTCCTTCGATCGCGACGAGGACGTGCTCAGCGCCGCGGTCTCGGCGCGCGCCCTCGGACCTTTCTCGGTGCGCGCCGGCTACAGCCAATCGTCGCAGGATGTGACCGTGCGTCCCGATCTCTCCGAGATCGTCGTCGGAAGCATCAGCGGCCAGGGCGGTACGTTCGAGCGTCGCGTCCGCACGTTCGACGTCGGCGGTTCGTATTCGAAATCCAACCTCACCCTCGGCGCGACCTGGAAGCGCGACACGGCCAACGATCCGATTCTGCGGACCGACTTCCTCGATCGCGACCGCGTGCGCCTGCGCGCCTCCTGGAAAGCGCCGCGCTTCTTCCGCGCCGGTCTCACGGCCGAGGAAGTTCGCCAGAGCAATGACCGCTCGGACATCAACTACGACGCGAAGACCCGCCAATACACGGGCGACGTCGAGGTGATTCCGTTCGCGGCATTGACGCTGCGCGGCTCGGCATCACGATTCCGCGGCGACAGCACCATCCTCTTCCGTCACCCCGAGAACTTCACGCTCGACACGTCATTCCACGAAGAGCGCGGCAATTCGGTGGAAGGCGGGTTCACCTTCTTCCTCCCGCGCTTCTCCTTCGACGCCGACCTCACCCGCTTCGACAACAAAGGCTCGCTCCCGTTCAAGCTCGATCGCTCCCGCGGCCGCATCACCTTCCAACTCCGCGAAAAGCTCGGCCTCGCCGGCGAGTGGACCAAAGACGAATACCGCGAATCAAACGCCGCCTTCGCCGACTACGAAGCCACGCGGTACGGGATCTATCTGCGCTTCTGGCGGTAAGTGTTCGTGTGTGGTGTCGGGCGCTGGCCCGGGAATCAGCCGGTGATCAGTGAGTTCGTCGCTTGCTGGCGCGTGAATTTTGCGGAAACTGCAAGGAGGGCGGGCTTATAGCCCGCCGCTTTTTCGGGTAGGCGGGAAATGCGATTGAGGGATGCCACCCGCCCAAAATCGGCGGGCTATAAGCCCGCCCTCCATCAGTCGTTTGTTCTACGCGCGCGGCTACTTCGCCATCTTCGCGACGTTGTCGAAGTACTTCACGAAGGCGATCATGCCGCCGCTGGCCTGGCGCCAGTCGTAGTTTTCGTTCGGGGCGTGGTAGCCGTGCTCGGGGAGGGAGAGGCCGAGGAACATGACCGAGGTCTCGAGGACCTGTTCCATCGAGATCACAGCGCCGATGGAGCCGCCTTCGCGGACGAAGACCGGCTCGCGGCCGAAGGCGAACTTCATCGCGTCTTTCACCGCTTCGGCCAGCGGACCCTCGGTCGGCGCTTTGTACGGCCACATCTCGCCTTCGTTCTCGATCTTCACGTCGGGATTGTGCTTCTTCACGAACTCGCGCACGAGCTTCTGGATGCGCCGCGGATCCTGATTCGGAACGAGGCGGCAGGAGATCTTCACTTCGGCGCGCGGCGGGATCACGGTCTTGATGCCGGGTCCCGTGTAGCCGCCGACGAGTCCGTGGACTTCGAACGTCGGCATGGCCCAGATGCGCTTCATCACGTCGATGGCGTCGTTGCTGCGGATCGACTTGAACTTGTGATCCTTCTTGAACTGCCGGATCGTGAAACCGGAGTTTCGGAAGTCGGCGAGCTCGCTTTTCGACGGCGGCTCGACGTTGTCGTAGAAGCCAGGGATCTTCACGCGGCCAGTGCGCGCGTCGTACATCTGTGACACGAGCTGCATCAACTCGCCGATCGGATTGCGTGCCGCGCCGCCGGTGACTCCGGAGTGCTGGTCGGTCTCGCCGGTTTCTAAAGAGAGAGTAAAGCCTTGCAGTCCGCGCAGACCCGCCGGGCAGGCCGGCCGTGTGCGCGAGACCCAGATCGTGTCGGAGACGAGCAGATGATCGGTGGCCAGCGTCTTCGCGTGCTTCTTGATTCCGGCTTCGAAGTTCGGCGATCCGATCTCTTCTTCGAGCTCCCAGAGCACGTTGAGATTCAGCGGAATGCTCGCCTCGCGCGCGGCGCGGATGCCCCACATCGCGCTGAGCGCCGGACCCTTGTCGTCGGTCGTGCCGCGTCCGAAGTAGCTGTCGCCTTTCTTCGTGAAGACAAACGGATCGGTGTCCCACGGCTCGGTCTCGCGCGAGGCCGGCTGCACGTCCATGTGGTTGTAGACCGTGAGCGTCGGCGCCTTCTTGCTGACTTCGAAGCGTCCGTGAACGAGCGGGTAACCATCCGTCTTCAGGATCTTCGCCTGACCGCCGAAATCACGGATCAACTGCGCCGCGGCATCCGCGCAGCGATGAATGTCCTTCGCGTGATTCGGATCGGAAGAGACCGAGGGGATCTCGACGAACTGCTGCAGCGTGGACTCGAAGTGGTCGCGCTCCTGCGCTGCCCATTTCGCGAGGGATTTTTTGTCGACGTTCATGGGGAGCATTATCTCCGTTGTCGGTTGTCAGTTGTCAGTTGTCTGCGAGTCCAGGCGATGCCGCGCAGATAACCGAGAACCGATAACCGACAACTCAGTAGCCAACAGGAACCCCGCCCAATCTCGGATCACTCGCACCCATCCTCATCCCCGTTTCCGCATCGACCATCACTCCTTGCGCATCGCCGAGATTCGAGGGGGAGCGGCTGGCGCCGGCGATGGGGCGGAAGGCGTGGCCCATCTTCTCCAGCGTCGCGCGCGTGTCGGGATTGAGTCCGAACTCTTCCCAGTAGATGTGATCCGGCAGCCACTGATGATGGATGCGCGGCGCGTCGATGGCCTGCTGGATGTCCATGTGAAAGTCGATGACGTTCAGGATCGTCTGCAGGACCGTGTTGATGATCGTCGGTCCGCCCGGGGAGCCGACCGCGAACCAGAGCTTGCCGTCCTTCAACACGATCGCCGGAGTCATCGAGGAGAGCGGGCGCTTCTTCGGCGCGATCGCATTCGCGTCGCCCTGGATGAGACCGTAGTCGTTCGGCACGCCGACCTTCGACGTGAAGTCATCCATCTCGTTGTTGAGCAGAAAGCCCGCACCCTTCGCGGTGACGCCGGAGCCGTAGCTGTCATTGAGCGTGTAGGTGTTCGAGACGACGTTGCCGTCGGCGTCGACGATCGTGAAGTGCGTGGTCTCGGGCGATTCGTAAGGCGCGGGATTGCCGGCGCCGACCTCGCGGCTCGTGGAAGCCTGATTCGGATCGATCGAGCTGCGCCGTTCGGCGGCGTATTTCGGATCGGCAAGCGCGGCGACCGGGACTTTCGCGAAGTCGGTGTCGCCGAGGAACTTCGCGCGGTCGGCGAAGGCGCGGCGCATCACCTCCGCGAGGGTGTGCAGATACTGCGCGGAGCCCCACTTCATCGACGCGAGGTCGTAGCCCTCGAGCATGTTCAGCATCTCGACGAGCGCGATGCCGCCCGAGGATGGGGGAGGCATGGTGATGATCTGCGCGCCGCGATACGTCGTGCGCAACGGCGTGCGGATGGTTGGCTCGTACGTCTTCAGGTCTTCCGCTGTGACGATGCCGCCGCCGGCCTTCATCTCCGCGACGATCATCCGCGCGGTCTCACCTTCATAGAAATCGCGGGGGTTCGCTTTGATGCGCGCCAGCGTCGCCGCGAGCTCGGGCTGCACGAACCGCTCGCCCATCTCGTAGAAACGCCCATCGCGCTGGAAGATGCGGCGGCTCTCGGGGAAGCGCGACATGCGATCGATCGTCGTCTGGCTGCGAAGCGATCGCGCGAGGTGAAAATTGATTTCGAATCCATCGGCGGCGAGCTTGCGCGCGGGCTCGACGAGCTGCGCCCAGGCGAGCTTTCCATGCCTCTTGTGCGCGAGCGCCAGGCCGGCGACGGTGCCCGGAACGCCGACCGCGCGATGGCCTTCGAGCGATAGTTTCGGGATGACCTTGCCCTCGGCGTCGAGGTACATGTCGCGCGAGGCGGTGAGCGGCGCACGCTCGCGGTAGTCGATCGCTTCGACCGAGCCGTCGGCCTTGCGCAGCAGCATGAACCCGCCGCCGCCGAGGTTGCCGGCCGAGGGCCAGGTGACGGCGAGTGCGAGGGCGACGGCCACGGCGGCGTCGACTGCGTTTCCTCCGCTCTTCATCACGTCCGCGCCGATGCGCGAAGCGATCTCGGACGTCGACGCCACCATGGCGTGACGGGTGCGAACGGGCTCTTTCGAGGCCGCGATCAGGGGGAGCGCGAGCGCGACGGAGAGAAGGCAGGCAGTCGTTCTTTTCACAATCGGGAAGTGTATTGCGTCAGCGCTTCGAAGCGCGTAGATTGAGGGACGTTCAGCAGGTATGGAAGATGGCCAAACAGCTCTCGATGGACGCAGTCCGGCGTAGCAATCGCTACCGCGTCATCATGAATCTCCCGGTGCGTCTGGGACTCAAGAGCGGGACTCTCGTCGACATCAGCAGCGCCGGCGTTCTGGCGACGCATGCCGGCGCGCTGAAGGCCGGCGCGAACGTCGATCTTTCGTTCACCTATGGAGACGCGCGTTTCGCGGCAACTGCGAAAGTCGCTTCCTCCACGGTGGTCGGCCTCGGCGGTGGAGAGACCACGTTGTATGCCTCGCGGCTCTACTTCACGAATCTGACCGAGCCCGCGAAACAGATGCTCGACTCGCTCTTTGGCGAGCCCGAGCAGCCCGAATCCTGACGCGTGTGCTCATGGCCGAATTCACAGAACGCCGTCGCGTCCAACGTGTGCGACTGCCGCAGCCGTTGCGCGGGACGATCGGCGGCGCGCGCATCTTCGTCATGGACATCTCCCTCCGAGGCGTGCGCGTCGCGCACCAGGAGAGCATTGGCGACGTCGGCGACCCCTGTCTTCTGAGCTGCGAGTGGTCGGGCCGTACGATGGAGCTGACCTGCACCGTCGTACGCACGCAGGTGCAGCGCGTCGCGGACGCGAAGTCGGGCCGTACGCTGTATCACTCCGGTCTGGAGATCCAGCAGATCGCCGCGGCGTCGGCGAAGTTGCTGCGCGCGATCATCGAACATCACATCGCCATGGCCATCGACGAACAGAAGGCCAATGCGCGCGGCATTCCGGCGGTGGCCGCGCAATCTTTCCAGACCGGCAACGCCCGACACTACGTCCGCCACGAGCTCGTCCTCGGGCGCTGGCGTGAAGTGGCCACGACCGATGCCACGCAACCCCACAACGGATTCACCGTCGCTGCCAATCACACTCCAGACGAAGTGCAGATGCTCCGCAACGCCTTCGAAAGCGGCGGAACCGCCGGAAGCCGCGAGCTGATCCAACGCCTCGCGCAGATCAGCATCAGCGCCGGCGACGGGATTCCGACCAGACGATACACGCCGTAAGAGGCGTGAGGATCGGACCGCCGCTTGTCACCTTCGGCGAGTTTTGCTCGCTCTAACGGATGAGGCTTCCACGAGCGATGTAAGCCTTATGCCCCCATTGTGCCGAAGACTCCAGTAGGACTATCATCACCGATACCCCTTAGAGAGAGGAGGTCACCATGCGCAAATTCGCGTGGTCTCTATACATTTGTGTCGTTCTGGTGGCTGCCGGCAACGGCTTTGCCAAAACTCCGGACGGGAAGCCGCCTTCGGTCGAGACGATCTGCGACAACGAGCACGGTGCTGCCTTTGGTCTCTGCAATGCCTATTGCGAGGCGATGGATTGCACCGATCCGAATCAACACGCTTCGGATAAGGGATGCGAGTCGGTCAAGAAGAATTTCGAGAAGAAGACCGGCCGTCCACTTCCGTGTCTCGTGCAGTGTCCGTGCGACGGGCTGTTGCAGCTTTTCGCGGACATCAAGCGCGGGCAAGTCCATGTGCAGCGCTGTACGGTCTCCTCGGACGTGCTGTTCGTGGTCACGGACGGGGGAAATTTCGCTCTGATCAGCAACGGGCCCCCAGCCTACTGCAGCGTGAACGCCGAGGCCCCGTTCGTCGAGCTGACGCCGACGGAACTGCTCGCCTGCCGCATCGCCCTGCGGAAGGCCGCGGAGTCGCAGGGCGTGATGTGCGTATCGCCTGAGTAAGGGCGAAACGAAAGGTTCACGCGGAGGGCGCGGAGGGGCGGAGAAAAAAAGGCTGCTCCTCTCCGCGCCCTCCGCGTGAAACCGAGCCGTACTTAGCTTCGGTAGTCCGCGTTCAGCGAGACGTAATCGTGTCCGAGATCGCTCGAGAGCACGACGGCGCGCGCGTTGCCGGCGCCGAGGTCGATGCGGAGCGGGACGCGCTCGCGGGAGAACACGCTGGGCCGCGTCTTTCTCGCGATAGCTCGCGGGCGCACCGTTCTCGACGAGCGTGATCGTCGCCGCTTTGAGCGAGATCTTCTTCAGCGAAAAGCGCGCGCCGCTGCGGCCGACGGCGGCGAGGATGCGTCCCCAGTTCGGATCGCCGCCGTGCAGCGCGGTCTTGACGAGAGGAGACGTGGCGATCGCGTGCGCCGCCAGCTTGGCATCGCGCTCCGTCTTCGCGCCGGTGACTTCGATCTCCATCACGCGCGTCGCGCCTTCGCCATCGCGCACGATCATCCAGGCGAGCTGGCGGCAGATCGTGTCGAGCGCGCGTTTGAAATCGGCGAGATCGGCGTTTGCGGCGTTGCCGAGTTTTCCGGACGCCATGACCAGGACGGTGTCGTTGGTCGACGTGTCGCCGTCGACGGAGATCGAGTTGAAGCTCTGATCGACGGCGATTTCAGCGAACCGTTGCAGCGTCGCAGCGTCGACGTTGGCGTCGGTCATGACGAACGCCAGCATCGTGGCCATGTTCGGATGAATCATGCCCGGCGCCCTTGGCCACGCCGACGAGCCGGCCGCGCTTGCCGCCGAGGAGGAACGTCGCCTGCGCGACCTTCGGGCCGACGTCGGTGGTGAGAATCGCGTGCGAGAGCGCGTCGACGCCGCCGAGCGAGAGTCGGCTCACGGCGTCGGGGAGGAAGTCGCGCACTTTCTTGTCGGGGAGGACGACGCCGATGACGCCGGTCGACGCGAGGAAGATCTCGTCTTCCGTGCAGTGCACGCAGCTCCGCGGCGCGCGTGCGAACGCGCTTGGCGGCATCCAGACCTTCCTTGCCCGTGACCGCGTTCGCGCAGCCGGCATTGACGACGACCGCCTTCACGCGGCCGCCGCTCTTCTTGAGCGCGGCCTTCGACAGCACGACCGGCGCCGCCAGGAATTTGTTCTGCGTGAACACGGCGGCCGCGGTCGCGCCGTCGGCCGCGACGATCAGGCCGAGGTCGGGCCGCTTTTTGCGAATGCCGGCACGAACGCCGGATGCGAGGAAACCTTTGGGCAGTTTCATCGCAGGCTCTCCAGCGCGGCTTGCGCGGCTTCGGCAACGCGTGATGGCGCAGTGCCGCCTTTCGCGCTCTTGCGCGCGAGGCAGTCGTCGAGTCGTCGAGTCGTCGAGTCGTCGAGACGCGTGACGTCGCTCTTCTCGTCGACCTGGCGACTGGTCGACTCGCCGACTCGCTTGCCGACGATCTCGTGCGCTTCGCGAAACGGAATGCCCGTCGCCGCGAGCTCGTCGGCGGCATCCGTTGCCAGGAGCAATGGACTCGCCGGCCGCGGCGCGCATGCGCTCGCGATTGAGCTTCAGTCCGCGCGATCAACGCGGTGAGCGTGGGCACGAGCATGCGCCAGCGTCGTGCGCGTGCGGAAGAGCGGCTCTTTGTCGAGCTGCAGGTCTTTGTCGTAGGCGAGCGGAAGTCCCTTGAGCAGCGCGAGAAATCCGGTCAGCTCGCCGAGGCCGCGCGCGGCGTGTCCGCGTGCGAGCTCGAGGACGTCGGGGTTTTTCTTCTGCGGCATGCGCGAGGAGCCGGTGGCGAGCGAGTCCGGCAGCTCCGCGTACGCCGCTTCGTCGCTGGTCATGAAGATCAGATCCTCAGCCATGCGCGAGAGGTGCGTCAGCAGCAGTCGACGACCGCGAAGAGATACTCCGCCGCGAAGTCGCGGTCGGAAACGGCGTCGAGCGAGTTCGCAGTCGCGCGCGCGAAGCCGAGCGAGTGCGCGAGGCGTTCGCGGTCGATCTGCAGCGGCGTGCCGGCGAGCGCACCCGATCCGAGCGGGACATTCATCGCCGCGCGACGCTCGCGTCGGCGATGCGCGAGAGATCGCGCTTCAACATCTCGGCGTACGCCAGACACCAGTGCCCGAACGTGACCGGCTCCGCCTGCTTGAGATGCGTGTAGCCGGGCATCGGCGTGGCCGCTTCGTCGAGCGCGCGCTGCGCGAGCGCGCGGGCGAGCGCCGCGACGTGAGTCGCGGCGTCGTCGCACGCTTTCTTCAGCCAGAGTTTCAGATCGGTCGCGACCTGATCGTTGCGCGAGCGGCCGGTGTGGAGCTTTCCGGCGAGCGGCCCGACGCGTCTCGCGGAGCTGCGCCTCGACATACGAATGCACGTCCTCATGCATCTGTGTAGCGACGGCCGCCTCGGCCGTCGGGCTCTCGCGATGAACGTCCACACTCGCAGCGCGCGCACGAGCGCATCGACTTCATCCGAAGTCAGCACGCCCGCCTTTGCGATCGCCCGCGCCCAGGCGATCGATCCCTCCACGTCCTCCGCGAACAGCGCCGGTCGAACGCGAAGGAGTCGTTGAGCGCGCGCAGCAGCGCCGACGGACCTTCCGCGAATCGCCCGCCCCACATGCTCGGGGCCACCGGCGTGCTCGTCACTGCTGCGCCACCTCTTTCTTCACGCCCATCGGCGAGATGCGCTTCGAGCCGCGCAGTTGCAGGCCGAAGAGCTTGATGAAGCCGGCCGAGTCTTTGACGTCGTAACCGGTCATGTCGAACGAAGCGAGGTCCTGCGAGTAGAGCGAGTACGGCGACTTGCGGCCGACGACGGTCGCGTTGCCTTTGTAGAGCTTGATCGTCACGGTGCCGGTGACGTTCTCGGCGAGCCGGGTGACGAAGGCGTCGAACGCTTCGCGCAGCGGCGCGAACCATGAGTCCGTTGTAGACGAGCTCCGCGTAACGCGTGGCGATGCGCTCTTTCTCATGCGCGCTGTCGCGGTCGAGCACGATCGACTCCAGCGCTTTGAGTGCAGTCACGAGCAGCGTGCCGCCCGGGCGTCTCGTACACGCCGCGCGACTTGATGCCGATCAGCCGGTTCTCGACGATGTCGGCGCGGCCGACGCCGTGGCGTGCCGCCGATCTCGTTCAGCGTCTGCACGAGCTGCGCCGGCGAGAGCTTCGCTCCGTTCACTGCGACGGGGATGCCTTCGTCGAACGCGATCGTGACCTTCTCCGGCGTGTCCGGCGCGTCCATCGGATCGACGGTGAGCTTGAACATCGACGCTTCCGGCTCGAACGACGGATCCTCGAGCGGGCCGCCTTCGTGCGAGAGGTGCCAGAGGTTGCGGTCGCGCGAATACGGGTCCTTCTTCGTCACCGGCACGGGGATGCCGCGCTCGGAGGCGTAGTCGATGGCGTCTTCACGCGAGACGATGTCCCACTCGCGCCACGGCGCGATGACTGTCAGCTCCGGCGCGAGCGCCTGATAGGCGAGCTCGAAGCGAACCTGATCGTTGCCCTTGCCGGTGCAGCCGTGCGCGAGCGCGTCGCAGCCGGTGGCGAGCGCGATCTCGACCTGCTTGCGCGCGATGAGCGGGCGCGCGGTCGAGGTGCCGAGGAGATAGTCATGCTCGTAGATCGCGCCGGCTTTCAGCACCGGGAAGAGGTAGTCGGCGGCGAACTCTTCTTTCGCATCGACGAGATGGAAGTCGCACGCGCCGGTGCTGTACGCCTTCTGCGCGAGACCGGCCGTCTCCTCGGCCTGGCCGACGTCGACGGCCACGGCCACGACTTCGCAGCCGTAGTTCTCTTTCAGCCAGCGTGATGATGATGGAGGTGTCGAGACCGCCCGAGTAGGCGAGTGCGACTTTTTTCATGCTGCTTTCATCCGCTGCGGTCATCCATGTGGAATCGTTCGCCGCGAGGACGTTGCTCGAGCGCTGTGATGAATTCGGTGAGTGCTTTTTTCGGCACGATGTACGGCGGCAGCAGCCGCAGTACTTTTTCGCGCGCGGTGCCGACGACGAACCCTTTCGCGAGCAGTTCGCGCGCGACCGGCGAGGCCGGGCGATCGAGCTCGATGCCCCACATGAGGCCGGAGCCGCGGATCTCGACGATGCCGGTCGTGAGCTTGCGCCAGCTCGGACTCGAACCACGTGCCGAGCTCGTTGATGCGCGGCAGCAGCTTCTCCGTTTCGTCGAGTACGACTGCGCCGAGGCGGCAGGCGACGGGGTTGCCGCCGAACGTCGTGCCGTGATGTCCCGGCTTCACGACGCCTTCGAGCGCTGCGCCGGTGAGCACGGCGCCGAGCGGCAGTCCGCCGCCGAGCGGCTTCGCCAGCGTGACGATGTCCGGCACGATGCCGCTCTGCTGAAACGCGAAGAGCGAACCGGTGCGCCCGAGGCCGCACTGGATCTCGTCGAGCACGAGCAGCGCGCCGGTCGTGTCGGCGATGCGCCGCGCGGCGATGAGGTACGTCGTCGGTGAGCGGGATGATGCCGCCTTCGCCCATGACCGGCTCGAGGAAGATCGCCGCGGTTTCACCATCGACGGCCGCTTCGAGCGCGTCGATGTCGTTCGGCTGCGACGAAGGACACGCCCGGCACGAGCGGCGCGAACGGCTCGCGATAGGCATCGTGTCCGGTCAGCGACAGCGAGCCGAGCGTGCGTCCGTGGAAGCTCTCTTCCAGCGCGACGAGCTTGGTCTTCTTCGGTCGCCAGGCGCGCGAACTTCAGCGCCGCTTCGTTCGCTTCCGTGCCGCTGTTGCAGAAGAACGCGCGCAGGAGTCCCGAGGCGCGCACGAGCTTCTCGGCGAGGATGCCCTGCGCCGGGTGGTAGTAGAGATTCGAGACGTGCAGCAGCGAGCCGCTGGCGTCCTTGCAGTGCCTTGACGAGCTGCGGGTGCTTGTGCCCGAGCACGTTCACGGCGATGCCGCCGAGCAGATCCCAGTACTCGCGTCCTTCGGCGTCGATGAGGCGCGCACCTTTGCCATCGCGCGGATGGAACGGCGTGCGTGCGTACGTCTTCACGAGGAACGCGCTCTCGCGCTCTTCGACGGCTTGCGGAGATTCGTCATGCAGCAACAAGGGTCGTACCTCCCGTTGTCGGTTGTCTGTTGTCGGTTCGGGGTGCGGCGATGGTGATTTGGCCGACTCCCGCGCGGAGCGCGGTGAGTGCGGCCTGCAACTTCGGCTTCATGCCGCCGGTGACCGCGGCGCTTTCGAGCATCGCTTCGACACCGACGGCGTCGAGGTGCGGCACGACGTTGCCGTCGTCATCGAGCAGGCCGGCGACATCGGTGATGAAGTGCAGCGTCGACGCGCCGAGAGCAACGGCGATCGCCGCGGCGGCGGAGTCGGCGTTGACGTTGAGCAGCGTGCCGTGCGGGACCCTGCGCGATCGTCGACACGACGGGCAGCAGGCCGCCGTCGAGCATCGCCCGCAGGAGAGCGCCGGTTGCCGCCGGTGACATGGCCGACGTTGCCGAGGTCGACGCCGTCGATCGGCTCGTGCTGTTCGGCGATGAGCGTTCCGCCGTCGCATCCGCTGATGCCCGCGGCGCGCACGCCGAGGGCGGTCAGCTCGGCGACGAGCATCTTGTTCACCTGGCCGCCGAGCACGGAAACGACGATCTGCAACGTCGCGTCGTCGGTGATGCGCAGTCCGGCGTGCGTCCGCTTCTCGATCCCCGCCTTCGCCAGCGCGGCGTCGATGTGCTTTCCGCCGCCATGCACGAGCACGAGCTCTTCGCCGGCGTTCCAGCGTTCGACGATCGCGGTCACCGCTTTCGCGCGCCGCTGCGGGTCGTCGAGGAGCGATCCACCGAGCTTGATCACTTTCACAGCAGTCCCTCCGTCTCGGGATAGCCGCACATCCGATTGAAGTTCTGCACGGCCTGCGAGGCTGCGCCTTTGAGCAGGTTGTCGATGACCGAGATGATGACCGCGCGCCGTCCGCCTTGCAGAAGCGTGAAGCCGATGATCGCGTTCGGCGTGTTCACGACGTCCTTCAGCTCCGGCACCTTGCCGTGCGGGAGGACGGTGACGAACGGCGCGTTCGCGTACGTTTCGGCGTAGAGCGCCGTCAGCTCTTCCTCGGTCACGGCGCTGGTGAAGCCGACGTGCATCGTCGAGTAGATGCCGCGGACTGTCGGCAGGAGATGCGGCACGAAGACGAGCGTCGTCCGCTCGCCGAGGTGCAGGCCCTGGCGAATCTCCGGCTCGTGCCGATGCTGGCCGATGCCGTAGGCCTTGAAGTTGCCGAAGAGCTCGGAGAATGAATATTCGAGCGCGGCCTTCTTGCCCGCGCCGGAGACACCGGACTTCGAGTCGATGATCACCGGCTGCGTGCGATCGATGAGATACGTGAGCGGCCGCAGCGCGAGGAGGATCGACGTCGGATAGCAGCCGGGATTGGCGATGAGCCGCGCCTTCGAAAGCTCGCCGTTGCAGAGCTCCGGCAGTCCGTACACGGCCTCGCCGAGGAGCGCCGGGCGCGGGTGCTCGAAGCCGTACCACGACGGATAGAGGGACGGCTCGCCGAGTCGGAACGAGCCGGAGAGGTCGATGACCTTGATGCCGTGATCGAGGATCAGCGGAACGATCTCGGCGGAAGTCTCGTTCGGCGTCGCCAGGAACGCGACCTCGGGACTCGCGGCGAAGAGGTTCTCCAGCGAGAACGACTCGCTCGAGAACGCAGCGGTGACGTTCGCGTGCGGATGCCGCTTGAGGATCTTCTGCAGCTCGACGCCGGCATAGCCGGTCGCGCCGGCGATGGCGACCTTAGTTGTCGGTTGTCGGTTGTCGGTTGTCTGGGACTCAGCGCCGGGACTCGAAATCCCGGACAACTGAGAACCGACAACTGACAACCCGGCGTCGACACAGATATCAATCACGTTGGTCATTGGCTTGGCTCCGGGAAAACCGTCGCCTCGCTATGCGCGAGTACGACGCGGCGATGCCGGCCTGAGTCCGGCGATCTCCTGGACGCGCCGCGTGAACGCGGCGGCTGCGGCGGGTGTGCGGAAGGCGACGAAGATGGTGTCGTCCCCTCCGATGTTGCCGAGGAGGTCCTCGATCGGTGTGGCATCGATGGCGCTGGCGAGCGGCTGCGCCGCGGCGGGCGGCGTTTTCAGGACGACCATGTTCACCGCCGCCTCGGCGGAGATCAGCGTTTCATGGATGAGCTGCTCAAAGCGATGCTCCCGCGATTCCCGCGGCATGAACGTGGCCACCGGCGCAAGCGTCTCCGGCGAGACGTACCCGTTCGGCGTCTTCACCAGACCAAGCTCGCGCAGATCGCGCGACAGCGTCGGCTGCGTCACGGCAAAGCCACGCTTCCGCAGCGCTGCCAGGAGCTCATCCTGCGAATGGACGGCCGTCGAGGCGGCAATCCTGAGGATCTCCTCCCGTCTGCGCATCGCGTCGCCTGCCGCATAAGTATTCATCGACATGAATCTTTATGCATGAACCGGCTGGTGTCAATGGGTATTTCACGGAAGATGTTGCTTGTTGTCGGTTGCTGGTTATCTGGGGTCTTCGACCTGACGAGGCTCCACAGACAACCAGCAACCAGGAACCAGCAACAGCCCTTCGTGAGGGACTTTCCCGGCCCTTTGCGCGACTCCTTACCAAGAGGAGCTTCCCAATGTCCGCCAGACGTCACATCTTCGTGTCCCTGTTTGTGCTCGTGTTTCTGCTGACCCCGGTTTCCCAGGCTGCGCCGAAGCGGCGGGCGGTTCGTTTCCCGGCGGCGCCGGCGACCGGGGGCTGTCACACCTTCGGCCTCGTGCGGGCCGGTCTCAAGGCGTCGTATCTCTCCGTTGCGCCGGGAGGGAACGTCACGTTTCAGGTGACGTACATCTCCGACACGCCGACGCAGACCAAGACGACGCAGAAGGTTCAGGCGCCGAGCGGCAACGCCGACGTCACGACGACACTCGACGGCGAGGTCGTCGGCAATCTCCGCGGGCTGAAGCACATCAAGATCAGCACGACGACGACCGTCCCGGTCCTCGGCTCGCTCACGACCGACAGCAACGTCGACTTCGTCCCCTCACTCATCGCCGGTCCCGCCGCCGGCTGGTGCACGGGCGCGACCTGGACCGTCTCTCCGGTCACCGAGACCGTGACCACCACCGGCGCCTTTCCCCTCCCGCCCATCATCGTGACGACGGTCGCTTCCACGGGCGAAGTGCTCGGCGTCGGCGTGCCGGTCACCGTCCCCGCCGGCACGTTCAACACCGTCAAGTACCGCAGCTCGATCGTCTCCGGCACGAACGTCTCGCCGGCCATCACCTGGGTCTCGATGAACGACAACATCGTGGTGAAGCAGGACACGCTCGACGGCGCCGGCAATGTGACCTCGGTGACAGAGCTGCAGTCGGTGCAGTAGCAGTTGTCGGTTGTCCGTTGTCAGTTATCCGTTGTCGGTTATCTGGGATTCACTCGACAACTGATAACCGATCACTAAACCTCGGCGGAGCCGTGACCTCGGTGACGGAGCTGCAGTCGGTGCAGTAGCAGTTGTCGGTTGTCCGTTGTCAGTTATCTGGGATTCACTCGACAACTGACAACCGATCACTAAACCTCGGCGGAGCCGTGACCTCGGTGACGGAGCTGCAGTCGGTGCAGTAGCAGTTGCCGGTTGTCCGTTGTCGGTTATCCGGGATTCACTCGACAACTGACAACCGATCACTAAACCTCGGCGGAGCCGTGACCTCGGTGACGGAGCTGCAGTCGGTGCAGTAAGGTAGTTGTCGGTTGTCCGTTGTCCGGGATTCACTCGACAACTGACAACCAACAACTGACAACCAACAACTGACAACCAACAACTGACAACCAACAACTGACAACCAACAACTGACAACCGATCGCTACACCTCGATTCCCACGCTTCTCATCAACTCCAGCGCATTGCTCTTCGTCACGACGCCGGGCCGCATGCGGTAGTCGAAGATCACGCGGCCGTCTTCGATGTGGTCTTCGAAGTGAACGTTGGCGGCGCGCGTGCCGAGCGTTTCGGCGATCTGGGCGAGGGCGAGGTCGTGCGTGGAGACGAGGCCGATCGCTTCGCGCTCGAGCAACCCTCGCACGATCGCCTCGGCGCCGATGCGGCGGTCGTGAGAGTTCGTGCCGGCCAGGATCTCGTCGAGCAGGAAGAGGAGCGGTCCCTGCTTCGAGAGCTCGAGCACCTGGCGGATGCGCAGGATCTCGGCGTAGAAGCGTGAGGCGTTCTCCTGCAGCGAGTCCTGGATGCGGATCGACGCGCCGACCGCCACCGGCGCGATGCGTAACACGCGCGCGCAGACCGGTCCGCCGGCCATGGCCAGCACGGCAGCGATGCCGATGCTGCGCATCATCGTGCTCTTGCCGGACATGTTCGAGCCGCTCACGACCAGCAGCCGCAGCGTATCGTCGAGGCGCACGTCATTCGTCACGCGCCGGTCGGCGGGAATGAGCGGATGTCCGAGGTCTTGCGCGTCGAAGAGGAGACCTCCGGTCTCGATCTGCGGCATCGTGAACGATTCGTGCTCGAAGGCGAACGAGGCCAGCGACGACAGCGCCTCGATCTCGCCGACCGCGTCGATCCAATCGCCGACGTGCGAACCCGAGCGCACGCGCCAGCGCTCGATGGCCATCGCGACGTGCGGCGTCCAGAGCAGCAGGATCGCGAACGGCGCGAAGAACTGATTGCGCCTGGCGTCGAGCAGCGCCACGAGCTTGCGGAGCCGCTCGATTTCCTGCGAGGCCTTCTGCTCCGCACCGCGCAGGCGCTGCGTGAGCTGCGCGAGGCGAGGGGAGGAGAAGCTCTCGCTCTCGATGCGCGAGACGAGACCGGCGAGCAGCGCGAGCGCCGGCTCCGCGCGCTCGACCGTGTCCACGACCGGCGCCACGCGCGGCGCGAGCCGCCTCGCGAGTAGACCACAGGCGATGATCGCCACCAGCAGCGGCCACGAAGGAACGTTCGCGAACCCGCCGATGTGCGCTTCCGGATGCGACCAGCCGATGAGACGCCCGACGAGTACGGGAATCGTGATCGCGAAGAGGATCATGGCGATGATCGGCAGCACGATCGTCAGCACTCGCTCCACGCAGCCGATGTGCATCGGCGGCATCGCCGCCCAGGCGTCGAGATGCGCGCTCTCGATCTCGCGCGTCACCTCGAACGCGGCCACCGCGAGGTCTTCGCGCAGTTGCACCTGCTCGCGCAGCTCCAGCACCGCCGCCTGCCGCGACCCGATCTCGCTCTGCGACATCGCCGGTTCCTTCAGCCAGGTCGCGAGTCGCAGTCGCCCGGCGCGAGTCGCGGCAATGGAGATGAGCTCGAAGAGCGAGCCGCGGCCGAAGAGATCGAAGTCCCCCGCATACGGATGATGCTCATCCGCCAGCTCGCTCCCTCCATCGCCACCACCCGCCCACGTCCCATCGATCCGCGCCAACCCGCGCGCGTAAAACGCCGCGCCATTCTCCGCACGCTTCCGCGCCCGAATGGCGCGATCGTGTACGACGATGAGCGCAAAGAACGCGACCAGCGGCACGAGCGCCGCGACGACACTCCAGAACGCGACCGCGATCGCCCCACCGACGAGGACCAATCGAAGAATGGACAGCGTTCGCTCCCGCTGCCGCAACGCGGCAGCGGCCGAGTTGAGGGTTTCGAGCCGGCGTGTGTAGAGATCGCGAGCGCTGCGTTCTTCGTTCATCGTTCCGAAGAGCATGTTCGTTTCAAGCGTATTCACGCAACTTGCGAGTGCAGGCGATTGTCGACAGAGTTCGGTTTCACGCGGAGACGCGGAGACACGGAGAGTGGGTTAGCAGTAACTTTTTTCTCCGCCACTCCGCGCCTCCGCGTGAAATCTTTAGTTGCGGGCTACGATGGCGCGAATGGATTACGCCGCGATCCTTGCCGAGATTCATGCCGAGGTGTGGCCGCTGCTCGGGCAGGGACGCGTCGCGGACTACATTCCGCCGTTGGCGTCCGTGCCGGCCGATCGGTTCGGGATGGTCGTGCGGACCGTCGATGATGAAGTCTTCTTCGTCGGGGATGCCGCGGAGCGGTTTTCCATCCAGAGCGTGGCCAAGTTGTTCGGGCTCACGCTGGCGATGCGGCTCGAAGGCGACGCGATTTGGAATCGCGTGGGCCGCGAGCCCTCGGGGAGTGCGTTCAATTCGCTCATTCAGCTCGAGATCGAGCGCGGGATTCCGCGCAATCCGCTGATCAATGCCGGCGCGATGGTGGTGCTGGATGCGATTCTCAATCACGCGCGCGATGGCGAGGATCTGGTGCTGGACTTCGTCCGCTGTGCCGCGGGGAACGATGCGCTGGGTTATGACCTCGCTGTCGCCGAGGCGGAGCGCGAGACCGGGCATCGCAACCGCGCTGTTGCGCATTTTCTGCGCTCCTTTGGCAACCTGCACAACGATCCCGATCGCGTGCTCGACGCCTACTTCCGGCTCTGCTCGATCTCGATGTCGTGCGTCGAGTTGTCGCAGGCGTTTCTCTATCTCGCTACCGGCGGCCGCACGTTCGCGGGCGAGACCATCGCCACGCCGCGGCAGGTCAAGCGGCTCAACGCCGTGATGCTCACCTGCGGCGTGTACGACGAAGCGGGCGATTACGCATATCGCGTCGGCCTTCCTGCGAAGAGCGGCGTCGGCGGGGGAGTCGTGGCGGTGATGCCCGGCAAGTTCGTGGCCGCGGTCTGGTCGCCGGCGCTGAGCCCCCGCGGAAACTCGCTCGCCGGCACGATGGCCCTGGAGCTGCTCACGACGAAGACAGGTCTGTCGATCTTTTGACGCTTTCGCGGGCGTAGAATCTCGCGATGCAGAACATCGAAGCGCTGTTCGCCGACTACGCGTCCTATCACCGGACCAAGGGCAACAAGGTGTTCCATCGGCTGGGCATCCCGCTGATCGTGCTGTCGCTGATCGGGATGCTGACGCACGTCACGCTCTTCGACGCGGCGACGGTGCGCATCGATCTGGCGATGGTCGTGATCGCACTCTCGTGCGCCTGGTACTTCGTCGTCGAATGGCGCCTGGCCATCGCCATGATGGCCGTGAACGTCGCCTTCTACTTCATCGGCGCGGCGATTCCGTTCTGGGTCAACGTCGCGCTCTTCGTCCTCGGCTGGATCTTCCAGTTCATCGGCCACAGCGTCTACGAGCACAAGCAGCCCGCGTTCATGCGCAACTTCGTGCATCTGCTGGTCGGGCCGCTGTGGATCCTCAATGACGTCGTGCCGGTCGTGAAGAACCAGCCCAGCGGGGCGTGAACGTGAATCACGTCATCCGCAGCGAGGGATCGTTCACGCGGAGACGCGGAGCACGCGGAGAGGGCTGTTCGAAGGTTTCTCTCCGCGTCCTCCGCGCCTCCGCGTGAGATCTCCGTACGGTTCCGATCGCGCGCGCGCGGTTGGCGACAAGCTGATCCTGCACTCGCGGATCTCGAAGGGCTGGACTCCGCGCACGCCGAAGACGCTGACGAACTCCGAACATCCCGGCACGACCGTGCTCTGGGACGACGAGTATTTCGAAGTGCTGTCCGCGGAATTGATGCAGGAGGGGGGCGTGCGCTACGTGCTCGTGCCGTGGCGCGAAGAGCACACGATCCGCAAGTTCGAGCCGTACGACGAGGAGTCGGAAGCGCGCATCGCCGCGGACTACACGCGGGCGAAGAAGCAGCAACGCCTCAGCGTGCTCACGCGCATCTCCGGCATCGTTCTCGGGCATCTTCCCGCGCCGGTGCAGAATCATCTCGGGAACGAGCTGGGGATCTCGCCGATGCGCATGACGCTCGTTTCCTGCATCCCGCCTCTCGTCCTGTTCGGCGTCTGTGCGTACCTGAAGGGCGGCGCCATGATCGACGAGAAGGTCTCGCCGATTCCGGTCTGGCTCTGGTGCGTGACCGTTTTTCTCGTCCTCGAGTCCGGCATTCGTTTCTTCGTGGCGATGTCGCAAAACCGTCCGATGGGCTCGCTGCCAGGCACGATCGTTTATGCGCTCTTCCGCGCGCTGGCCGGCTCACGCGCGGGCCATCTTCCGAAGGCGACGGAGGAGTCGGGAGACGGCGTGTTCTTCATGGTTCCGCCGCCGGACGACGTGGCGTTGCGCGACTCGCTCACGATGCGCGCACCGATGCTGACGCTGCTCCCGGCCGGTGAGCAGGCTCGCGTCGCGCGTCACTTCGGCTACAACTACCGCGAGCACGCGTTCGGTATCACGTGGGTCCTGCTCGGCTTCGCGCTCGTCGGCGTCGGATCATCGTGGGTGAAGGTGCAGAACGGCCGCGGCTCGACCGCCGTGATCTCGCTCATCGTCGCGGTCGCGTTGGCGATCGAGCAACTCTATCGACTCGTCGCACTCCGTCACGGTCCAGCCGGCAGCGTCCTCGGCGTACTCGTCCGTCCGTTTCTGCGCGACTTGCTTGCGAAACGCTGAAAAATGGTTGTCAGTTATCGGTTGTCGGTTGTCTGTGCCGCAGCGCGCGGTTTCCCAGACAACCGACAACTGACAACCGACAACCGACAACCGATTTCTGGCTCGCCCTTCGCACCGTAGCGGCTGGTGGTACGAGCGGTGGTACGAGTGGAGCCGGACGGCAGGCGTCGCGTCGTGATCGAAGCGGCGTCGCCTGAGGTCGATGGCGGAGCGTTTCCGGCAAAGCGGGTCGTGGGCGATCTCGTTTTCGTCGAGGCGGACATCTTCGCCGACGGCCATGACCTGATCTCCGCGGTCGTGCTGCATCGCCGCGAGAACGAGACGAAATGGCGCGAGGTCGCCATGCGCCCGCTGGTCAACGATCGCTGGCGCGCCGAGATCACCGCCGAAGCGCTCGGCTTTCATCGCTTCACGATCGAAGCGTGGATCAATCCCTTTCTCACCTGGCATCGCGATTTGAAAAAGCGTGTCGACGGAGGGGCATCCGAGGATGAGCTGCGCATGCAGATCCTCATCGGCGTCGAGCTCATTCGCGCCGCTGCCGCGCGCGCGAAAGTTCGTGATCGCAAGAAGTTGGCGACGATGGTCCGGAGTCTCAATGGCAACGACTCGATTGCCGACAAGCTCGAAGATCTCGAGAGCGGGGATCTCCTGGCGTTGATGAAGCGAAACGCCGATCGCGCGTTCGCGACGCGTTATCCGCGCGAGCTGCGCATCGAGGTCGATGTCCCGAAGGCCGCCTTCAGCACCTGGTACGAACTCTTTCCGCGCTCCGCGGCCAAGGACGAAGGGAGGCACGGAACGTTCCGCGATGTCGAGGCGCAGCTTCCGCGCATCGCGCGCATGGGTTTCGACGTGCTCTACCTGCCGCCGATTCATCCGATCGGCACGACGTTTCGCAAGGGGAAGAACAACGCCGCCGCGGCGGAGGCGGGCGATGTCGGTAGCCCCTGGGCCATCGGCGGAATCGAAGGTGGACATGAAGCCGTGCATCCGGAGCTCGGCACGATCGCCGATTTCGAGCGGCTCGTCGCGAAGGCGAAGGCCCTCGGCATCGACATGGCGATGGACATCGCCTTTCAGGCTTCGCCCGATCATCCCTATGTCCGCGAGCATCCGGAATGGTTCCAGATGCGTCCCGACGGCACGATCCAGTACGCGGAGAATCCGCCGAAAAAGTATCAGGACATCTATCCGTTCCACTTCGAGAGCGAAGCCTGGCGCGCAGCTGTGGAACGAGCTGCGCGACGTCTTCGCCTTCTGGATCGGGAAAGGCGTGCGCATCTTTCGCGTCGACAACCCGCATACGAAGCCGCTGCCGTTCTGGGAGTGGTGCATCGCGCGATCTGAAGCGAGAGTGGCCGGACCTGATCTTCCTCGCCGAGGCGTTTACGCGGCCGAAAATCATGTACAGGCTGGCGAAGGGCGGGTTCACGCAGTCGTACACGTATTTCGCGTGGCGCAATACGAAACACGAGCTGACGGAGTACTTCGAAGAGATCACCAAGCCGCCGGTGAGCGACTTCTTCCGGCCGAATGCCTGGCCGAATGACTCCGGACATCCTGCCGGAATTTCTGCAATACGGCGGACGGCCGGCATTCACGATGCGGCTCATCCTTGCCGCGACGCTCTGCGCGAGCTACGGCATCTACGGACCGCCGTTCGAGCGCCTCTGGCACATCGCGCGCGAGCCGGGGAGCGAGGAATACCTGCACTCCGAGAAATACGAAATTCGCCACTGGCCGCCGGTTGACGACGATCTCTCGGAGCTCATCGCCCTCGTCAATCGCATCCGAAGAGAAAATCCCGCGCTGCAACAGAACGTGACGCTGAAGTTTCACACGACGTCCAACGAACACATGCTCTGCTTCAGCAAGTCTGCCGGCGAGAACGTGGTCGTGACGGTCGTGAACCTCGATCCGCGAACACGCCCACTCCGCCTGGCTCGACCTCGATCTCCAGGCCTTACAACTCGACGGCCTGCGCTCCTTTCAGGTCCACGACCTCCTGAGCAACGCCCGCCACTCCTGGCACCGGCGCCCGCAATTTCGTGCAATTGAACCCGCAGGTCGTCCCCGCGCACATCTTCAGAATTCGCAGAAAGGTGAGGACGGAGCAGGACTTTGAATACTTTCTTTAATGGCGAAAGCCAAGGATTTCACGCGGAGGCGCGGAGATGCGGAGAAAAGCCTCGATTCTCTCTGCGTCTCCGCGTCTCGGCGTGAAACGTCCGAAACTCAACTCATGAGCGACAATCTTTGGTACAAAGACGGCATCATCTACCAGACCCACGTCCGGGCCTTCTTCGACAGCAATGGCGATGGCATCGGCGATTTTCAGGGGCTGACGCAGAAGCTCGACTATTTGCAGGACCTGGGCGTCAATATCCTCTGGTTGCTGCCGTTCTATCCATCGCCACTGCGCGATGACGGCTATGACATCGCGCGATTACACCGCGGTGAATCCAAGCTACGGCACGCTCGGCGATTTCAAGCAGCTTCCTGAAGGAAGCGCATCGTCGCGGGATCCGCGTCGTCACCGAGCTGGTGATCAATCACACCAGCGATCAGCATCCCTGGTTTCAGAAATCACGCCGCGCGAAGCCGGGAAGTCGCCTGGCGCGATTTCTATGTCTGGAGCGATACGCCCGACAAGTACAAAGACGCGCGGATCATCTTCAAGGATTTCGAGACGTCGAACTGGGCTTGGGATCCGGTCGCCAAGGCCTATTACTGGCATCGCTTCTTCTCGCATCAGCCCGATCTCAATTTCGAGAATCCGGCCGTCCATGAGGCGCTTCTCAAGGCTCTCGATTTCTGGATGGACATCGGTGTCGACGCATTCCGCCTGGACGCAATTCCTTATCTGTTCGAGCGCGAAGGGACGACCTGCGAGAACCTGCCGGAGACGCACGACTATCTCAAGACCATTCGCGCGCACATGGACAAGAAGTATCCGGGTCGCATGCTGCTGGCCGAAGCCAATCAGTGGCCTGAGGACTCGCTGCCGTACTTTGGCAATGGTGACGAGTGCCACATGGCCTTTCACTTTCCGGTCATGCCGCGAATGTACATGGCGCTGGCGCATGGAGGACCGCTTTCCGATCATCGACATCATGAGCCAGACGCCGCCGATTCCGGAGAACTGCCAGTGGGCGATGTTTCTCCGCAATCACGACGAGCTGACGCTGGAAATGGTGACCGACGAAGATCGCGATTACATGTGGCGCACTTACGCCAAGGACGTCAAGGCGCGCATCAACCTCGGCATTCGCCGCCGCCTTGCGCCCCTCATGGACAATCATCGCGGCCGGATTCATCTGATGAACGGTCTGCTTGTTCTCGTTTCCCGGCACGCCGATCATCTATTACGGCGACGAGATCGGCATGGGCGACAATATTTACCTCGGCGACCGCAATGGCGTACGCACGCCCATGCAGTGGAGCTCCGATCGCAACGCCGGCTTCTCCCGGGCGAATCCACAACAGCTCTTCCTGCCGGTGATCATCGACCCTCAATATCACTATGAGCAGGTCAATGTCGAAGCGCAGCAATCGAGTCAGTATTCGCTGCTCTGGTGGATGAAACGCCTCATCGCCATGCGCAAGCGCTATCGCGCATTCGGTCGCGGCACGATGGAATTTCTGCACAGTGAGAACCGGAAAATCATCGCCTATGTGCGGCGATACTCCGCGCCGGAGGCGCCCGAAGAAACGATTCTCGTCGTGGCAAACCTCTCGCGTCTCGTGCAGTGTTTTGAGCTCGATCTGTCGCAATACAAGGGGATGGTTCCGGTCGAGCTGTCGGGCGGAACGCGATTCCCAGCCGTCGGCGAGCGCCCGTATTTTCTCAATCTCGCGCCGTTCTCGTTCTTCTGGTTCGCATTGGAGAGAGAAGTCGCGGCGGCCGCGACCACGCAGGATGCGCCGCTCATTGCAGCGCATTCGTGGACCGAAGTTCTCTCGGCACGCCACCGTGACGCCCTCGACCGCGCATTGACCGCATATCTGCCCACGCGCCGCTGGTTCGGCGGGAAGGGTGGTGGACTGAGTTCGGTGCGCGTCCTGGATGCGGTGGAACTGACCAGCGAGATGCGCCTCTTGCTGCTGGAGGCCGAGCTCACGGAAGGGGAGCCGCAGATCTATCTCGCTCCGCTGGCGATTGCCAACGTGCGTCGTGAACAGGATCAGGGTCGCAATCTGCCGGTCATCGCTCGGCTGCGCGACGGCGCGGTATTGTACGAAGCGGTCCAGGAGGAAGCCTTTGCCTCCACGCTGCTCGACGCGGTCGCGCGCAAGCGCACGCTGCGCGGGAAAGAGGGCAGCGTCACTGGCATCACGACCCGCGCGTTCAAGGAATTGCGCGGCAGCGAAAAGCTGGAGACGCACGTCCTCGCGGTCGAGCAGAGCAACACCGCCATCACCTACGGCCAGCGGCTCTTCCTCAAGCTCTTCCGCCGCATCCAGCCGGGGATCAACACCGACTTCGAGGTCACGCGCTTCCTGACCGAGGAGACGACCTTCCGGAACACGCCGCGAGTCGCCGGCGCGCTCGAATACCGGCGCAGCGGGACCGACGTCCCGATGACCGTCGCGATCCTGCAGGGCTACATCCCGAACTCCGGCGATGCCTGGACGTTCGTACTCGATTCGATCGGGCGCTATTTCGATCATCTCCTCAGCGATTCGATGGCCGCCGAGCGCGTCGCTGCTTCCGTCTCGCGCCATTCCCTGCTCGCTCTGGCGCGCGAGCCATTTCCCGATCTCGTACGCGAAACGATCGCAGGCGCCATCGGCGACGCCGAGCTCCTCGGCACGCGCACGGCGCAAATGCATCTCGCCCTCGCGTCGCGCAGCGACATCCCGGCCTTCGCGCCGGAGCCGTTCACGCCGCATTATCAGCGATCGATTTACCAATCGATGCGCACGCAGGTCGTGCAGACGCTGCAGACCGTGCGCAGGAAGGCCAAGGACCTTCCGGAGTTCGAGCAGCTCCTGGCGAAAGAAAGCGATCTGCATCAGCGCGTCCGCGCGGTGATGCAGGGACGCATCGACGGCCAGCGCATCCGCACGCACGGCGACTATCACCTCGGACAGGTGCTCCACACCGGCAACGACTTCGTCATCATCGATTTCGAAGGCGAGCCGGCGCGGCCGCTCAGCGAGCGCCGCATCAAGCGCGGCGCGTTGCGCGACGTCGCCGGGATGCTGCGCTCGTTCCATTACGCACCGTATGCCGTGCTCTTCGGAACGTCGCCGGGATCGTACGTGCGCCCCGAGGATGTGCCGCGTCTCGAAAGCGGCGCGCGATTCTGGGCGCAGTGGATGAGCGCCGCGTTCCTGCGCGCCTATCTCGCGGAGAGCGCAAAGGGGACGCATCTCCCTTCGAACACCGACTCGCTCGAAGCGCTGCTGCACACATACCTGCTGGAGAAGGCGTTGTACGAGATCGTCTACGAGTTGAACCATCGTCCCGACTGGGTGAGGATTCCGCTGCGCGGTGTGCTCGATCTCGTGGGGTAAGTCGTGGCGGACCGCCGCTGTCCCGCGTGAGGCGAGACGCTGGTTCCGGCCCATTCGTTCTCCAAAGAGTTCCTTGACGCGCACGATGCGGCGCGACTAAGGTCTCTTTGAATTGATGCACGCGATGTCCTTCCGTCGATGGTTTGCTGCAGTGCTGCTGGCCTTCGTCGCCATCAGTGCTGGCGTGCCGCATACGCACTCGCTCCTGGAATTCGCTGGCCGCGCGGATTCGCGAGGCGGTGATGAGGCGCAGATCATCAAGTGCGACGCGACGAGAACGGCGCCGTCGCACTACGATGCCGCGCGGCTCGTCCATCACGCCGAGTGCAGTGCCTGCCTTCGGCAACATCAACAGAGCGTCGGCTCCACGAGCCTCGCGCGATTTGTCGCCACGGTTTACGCCGCACCCTTCCGCGCGTTCATCGCTGTTCCCCGCCCAGCCGCAGCTTCCGTCATCCAACTGCGCGCCCCTCCGATCGTCGCCTGACGTCGTGAGCACCTCCGTCCGCTGACGCGGACTCCGCGCGCATTTCCCGACAGGAGGCCTTTCCATGAGCGCACTCTCGCGAGTGTTCTTCGCTTTGCTTTGCATTGCAGTCTGCAGTTTTTCCATCAGCGCCCAAACCGGATCGACATCGATTTCCGGAACCGTCAAGAATGCCGCGGGTACTCCGGTTGCCGGGGCCGACGTGAAGATCGTCGATCTCCGCAGAGCCACTACGTCGTCAACGACCGGTGACTGGTCGTTCGACAACGTCCCCGCTGGACGACATGTCCTTCAAGTCACGAGCAGCCGTTTCGGATCGAGCGTCCGAGAGATCACCACTTCGTCCACGCCGGTCACACTCGATTTCATTCTCGACACCGGCATTCACGCCGAGGAGATCGTCGTCACCGCGTCCGCCGATCCGCGCGCCGCGTCGCAGGTCTATCAGCCGGTCGACGTCGTCTCCGGACAGGAATTGCAGACGCAGCAGCACGCCACGCTCGGCGAAACGCTCGCCGAGCAGCCGGGCGTCAGCTCCACCGGCTTCGTTCCCGGCGCGAGCCGTCCCATCATTCGTGGACTCGGGGGCGATCGCATCCGCATCCTCGAAGACGGCATCGGAACCGGCGACGCATCGAACGTCAGCCAGGATCACAACGTCAGCCTCGATCCCGCGAACGCGCAAAGCATCGAGATCGTGCGCGGCGCGGCGACGTTGCTCTACGGCAGTAACGCCGTCGGCGGCGTCGTGAACGTCATCGACGATCGAATCCCGACGACGAAAGTCGGCGAGGCGGTCTCCGGCAATGCCGAGTTGCGTGGTGGAACCGCCGGCAAGGACCGCGCCGGCGCACTCTCCCTCGAAGGCGACCACGAAGCGTTCGCCTGGCACGCCGACTTCTCCAAGCGCAGCAGCGGCGACGTGCGCACGCCGATCGGCAAGCTGCTCAACAGCGACATCGACACGAAGAGCGGCGCCCTCGGCGCCTCCTGGGTCGCACCGGCTGGATACTTGGGCATCGGCTACAGCGGTTACGACACGAACTACGGTGTCTCCGATGCCGGTCCCGATGTCGTGCCGGAAGCGGTCGTGCGTATCGACATGAGCGAGCGCCGCTGGGATCTCAAGGGTGAGCTGGCACCCGAGATCGGACCGTTCAACCGGCTCCGCCTTCGCGTCGGCAAGACCGACTACGAGCACTCCGAGGTTCCCGACGGCGTGGTCGCGGTGACCTTCCTCAACGACTACACCGAAGGACGCGTTGAAGCTTCGCACCGAGCCCTCGGAGCGTTCACCGGATCGCTCGGCGCGCAATACTCCAAACGCGACTTTTCCGTCGTGGGTGAGGAATCGCTCCTGCCGCCGACGTCGACGAAGAACACCGCTCTCTTCCTCTTCGAAGAGGCGACGCACGGAGCGTGGCAGTTCCAGTTCGGCGGACGTTACGAGCAGCAGAAAGTCGATGTCGTTTCGGACGAGCTGCCGGACCGCGATTTCAAAGGACTCTCCGGTTCCTTCGGATTGATCTGGGCGCCCACCGGTAACGCGTCCATCGCGCTGACAGCGTCGCATTCGGCAAGACTTCCGGTTGCCGAAGAGCTCTACTTCCATGGCGCGCACGAGGCGACATTCCAGTTCGAGATCGGCAACCCCAACCTCGATCGCGAGACCAGCAACGGACTCGATCTCTCGCTGCGCGCCCACGGCGAGCGAGTGAGCGGGGAAGTCAGCGTCTTCGCCACGAGATTCAACGGCTACATCTTCCAGAGCCCGACCGGTGACGAAGAGGACGGATTCCCCGTCTTCGAATTCGCTCAGGCCGACGCCAATTTCCGCGGCGCGGAAGCGCACACGGACTTCACTCTCGTCCATCGCGATCCCAATCACCTCGCGCTCGAGCTCTCGGCCGACTACGTCCATGCCGAGCTGAGCGACTCCGGCGAGCCGCTGCCGTTCATCCCACCGCTCCGCTTCGGCGTCGGACTGCGCTATCAGGGTGCCGCGCTTCATTCCACGGTCGAAGTGCGTCGCGCAGCCTCGCAGAACCGCGTCGCCGACTTCGAGACCGAGACCGACGGCTATACGCTGCTCAATGCCTCGATCGGCTATCGGCTTTTCATCGGCGACACCGTGCACGACATCCTGCTGCGCGGCACGAACCTCACCGACGAACTAGCGCGCAATCACGTCAACCCAATCAAGGACGCGGTTCCGCTTCCGGGCCGCGATTTCGGTTTGTCGTACCGCGTGACGTTCTAACGATTTCCTCCGGACCGCCGCCGTCTCCGCGTCTGTGACAGCGGCGGTCCAAACGGTGAGGGCTCTTTACGGGTGGCGTTCCCATGCCGCCTCAAAACAGGCTTGAGCGGCCAGACCTATGGTGTTGCCAGCGTAACCGTTCCGAACGATCCCAACGTGCCAAAGGCACACCTGCCTGAAAGGGGCAGTGACGCTGCCGGAAGTTGGCGTCGCTCCGTCCATGTGAGGCGACAAAACGCGTAGTCTCCCGGTTCCATCGTGGGAATGACGACTCGCACGTGGTCTTTTCGTGTGCCGGGTGCGATCTGGGCGTCGCGATTGCTGGCGAAGAACAAGAGCGGAAGCAGCGCTCCCCGATGCGCGATGAACCCTTGCGGCACGTCCATGCCCTCAGCGAAATCTGGCCCGTCGACAGTGATCGTTCCCGACGCAGGTTCGAGGACGAACGTAGAGGGGCGGCCGTCGTATCTCAAATGGAGCATCTCGAAGGGAAAGCCTGCCGCAATGATCGCGATATCGCCTTCTTTGGACCCGCGGGGAACGGTTACGGTGAATTCGCCATCGGGACCGGTCATTCTCGGCACAATCATCATCGGAGCAACGTCGGCCGGGTAGAGAAACACGCGCGCTCCTTCAACGGGCGTTCCAGAACGAGTGAGAACTCGGCCGATGACATCATTCTTTTTTCGCACTACGAGCCGAGTGGGCTGACTTTCACCGGTATCCGATAGCACGACGGAGACGGTATCGCTGTCTCGCTCGTCGAAGGTCCACGCCTGCAATTCATATGTTCCGGCGGACAGACCTTCGAGAAGAAACGATCCGTCTGCCTCTGTAGGAGTTTGCAAGAGCCCTTCGTCGGCATTCGGAAACTTCATGCTGACCGTCGCCCTGGTGACCGCCTTCCCTTCGGGGTCGACAACCACTCCGGTGATTGATCCAGCCGGTAGCGTGATATCAAGCCTGACCGGCTCATCCTCTGAGGTTCGTTTTGCGGCGAGCTTGAAGTTGCGCTCGATACGCGGCTTTGACGACTGCACGGTTACATCCCAAGCTACCTCCGGAACGAAAGGAACCGTCCCAGCGAACTGACCTTCAGCGTCCGATGTCAGCGAGACAACGACCGAACTGTGTGCGCCGCCAATGACGACTGTCGCAGCAATTGGACTGATGCCGATCTTGACTGATCCCTCGACTTTCGTCTCGGGGACAGATATCGACACGACCATATCTTCGCTGACACTTTCGAATTCGCGGAACACGAAGGCGCGGTCTGGAGCCGAGCCCACGGTTACTCCGTACCGACCGGCGCGAAGTCCCGACCATGTGAAGACACCCTCGCGATCGGCGCTGCTTTCGGTAGCTGTGTCCCAGCGCGATGTGGATAGCTGCCTGGTCAGTGTGACGCACCAAGGACCGCCATCTGGAGAGAGAGGGGGCGTGATCGCGACTCGAAGCTGTCGCGGCTGTGTCAGGAGGAGGGGATCACGAAGCTCTGATTCCGAGTTCTCTCGGACCTGTACCACGACATCATCCGACTCCAGGCGTTTGTATGCGGCGTGCACTTTGTACATGCCCGGAGCTACGCCTCTGAACTCGAAGCCGCCCTTCTCCGTGTTTACAGAGGCCGTCACGGCTGACGCCGCAGTTCGACGCGGGTCCTCATCCGTCGCGGGAGTCAAGGTGACACGAACAGACCGAAGGTCGATCTTCTGTGTGGCGCTCACGAAGCCGACAATCGAGGACCCCGCTTCCAGTCGGAGCGATCCCAAGCTCAGTGTCTTCCCCGGACGAATGTCCAGTTTTGAACGGAAATGCGTCATGAAGCCATTTGCTCGCAAGCGGAGATCGATGCGACCGGCAGCGACTTCGCAACGCCAATCCAACTCCTTCAGCGTGCAGACGCTGAACGATTCGGGTGGCGCGTCGGGCGACCTCGGTTCACTAGGTCCAAACCGCACGTGAACCTGGCGCGGTGCATCCCCATGTTCAGGTAAGGCGAACTTGCCTTCGATCCAACCCGTCGGCCACAGCGCAAACGTGACGCGTGCTCCGTTCCCACCGACGACCAGTTGAGGATCGGCAAAATAGCCAACTACGTCGATGCTCAAACGCCACTGGCCTTCGGGTAAGTCGAGGTTCACGTCGCCTGGAACTCGGACTAGCACGCTCCTCTTCGATCTCTCCGCCTCGGGACGATCGACGGCTCCAAACGGCACGGCTGTGACTGTAGCAATCAGATGCTTTGTTTCGTTCGCTCCGGGGCCACGGAATGATGCGGTGATTTCAGTCGCCTTGATTGCCGTCGAGAAAGCGACTGCAATCGCAAACAGAAGCCAGCGTGATTGACTATTCATGAATCAGTTAAAGGTAACGACGCAAGAGCCGGTCAGCGTACAAGTGGTGATGCTTGGGCTCGACGTGGTCTTTTTGTTTTCGCATCGGCAGGCGTCGGCGAATGCGACGTGATAGGCGCAGACCATCTTGCCGTAACCGTTATCGACGCATGTCTGACAGCCGTACAAGCCGCATAGCGTTTTGTTTGTGCCGTCGTTCCCGCGGCTTGTCTGCCACCAGTCGCCGGTATGAAAGCAGTCGTCGGCGCTACCGCAGGCGTGATCGAGTCCGCCCCAGTCCTGATTCAGCGCGAATGCGCTTGGGGTTGAGCCTATCAAGAACGTCACGAAGAGAGCGCCGAAGATCAGTCGCGAGAATCTCATTTCAATCTCCTCTTCCGCAATCACATCGCCGTCGACAGCAATCCCAAAATGGTGGGTCGTCGGTGACGGATCGCCGGAGGTCAGGTTTCAGTATGTGGCATGAAAGCATGCCCGCTTTCACTTCGTCAACGCCGCAAAAAGTTGGCGTTCGGCTTCATTGAGGCGTAGAGAAGTGGCCCCAGGGAGCGTAGGCAATCCGACCTTTGCGCGACCGAGCAAGCCCCCCGGCTTAATGCGTTTCACTAGTCTGCACTCGGGGCTAGCCGGTCGAGACTTGTCGGGTCAGGTGTTACGCGGACTGTCTGGGTCGAGGTCGAACACTTCGTCCATGCGCGTTTTGCTTCCTGTCAGAGCCCGCGCACCCCGGAGAATGCGCAACATTGTTTTCCATCGTACGTCGCTGCCGCCCCGGATCTTTGTCATGCTCTGACGGCTGATTCCTGTCGCGGCTTCGAGTTGCGCGGAGGTGAAGCCTTTCTCATTTAGCCATAGTTGCAAGCACGTCCTCGCTGGCTTAGTTGCCTGCTTCGGTCCGATCTTCTCGACGGAGCGTTTGTGGGTCGCCGACACTAACCCTCTCCCACATCGTAAAGGTCCGAAGCTTTGACGTCCCTCCCCATCCGACGCAAGGCACTGACTCGAGCAGCGGCACGGCGGAGGAGGAGCACCGCCTAATGGATGGATGAATCCCTCCAGCATCCCGAGATGCTCGACGGCCCACGGCGGTTCCGTAGCTGGCTCGAAGGAAACGTCTCTGAAGAGCCAGTCATTGCGGAGCTGGCGGCACTGCCGGCACGCCGCTGGTATGAATTCGCCCAGAGGAACGCTGCGCTGATGCGAGCGGATGTCTCGCGGAGGCTTGCGTCCACCGCAAGGGAACGTCTCGCGAACGCCCCGCGCATCGCCGAGCACATGTCACGTCTCGCGACACGGATCGCTGAGCACTTGGTGGAGCGCGACTACGAGTCGTATGCCGAGGTCGCCGGAAACGGCTGGTACATGCGCGCTCTCGCGCTGAAAGAAGTCGCCGAGTTCCCTGCCGCGCTCGACGCCTGCGAGCAAGCACTGTTCTTCTATGGCCTGGACGAGGAAGGCTATCGCAAAGAGATGGCCTTGACACTACTCGTGAACGGCCGAATCCTTTGCTGGCTGGGCGAAACTGCGAAGGGCCTCGAGCAGATGGACACCGCCTCCGCCATCCTGTGGGCCATGGGTGAAAGAAAGAAGTACGTCGAGGCTCGGACAATGTTCGCCAGCGGTCTGGCGGCAATGGGAAAGATCGCCGAAGCCATCACAGTCTTTCAGATCGCGGACCGCGTGGCGAAGGAAGAAGGCGACACAGAAACGCGCGCCTACATTTTGAACAACGTCGGGCATTGCTACGCGAGCCTTGGTGACATGAAGAAGGCGCGAGAGTGCCTGACGTTGGCGCTGGAGTGGTTCGCGCAGCGCGGGCAGTTCGCGGAGCTCCCGCGCGTTCGACGGAACATTGCCATCATCTACCGGGACGAGGGTAACTATCCTCAGGCAGTCTCGGTCCTCTTCGAGGTTCGCGCAGAGTTCATCAGGTTGGAAATGCCCGTCCTAGCGGCGCTCTCAGGCATCGAAATCGTGGAGGTCAAATTGCTGATGGGCCGCATCGACGAAGTCGAATTCCTTTGCGGCGAGATGGTAAAAACGCTCTCCGATGCGGGCCTGCCGAACGAAGCACGGAAGGCGTTGGCATACCTGCACGAGGTCGCAATGCGGCGACCGGAGGATATGCAACCTGACATCGCACACGTGCGGTCGTTCCTCGATCAATTCCAAGGATCACCGGACCTACTCTTCACGCCACCGCACGAAGTGACGGAGGCCAACTGAGCCTCCGTCACTCGCTTCGCTCGACCGAATGGCTAAGGCTTAGGGTCGGTAAGCTCGTACGAGAGCGACCGAATCGCCTTCTTGATGATCTTTACGATCCGAGGCTCACGGTCTCGGAACTGCGGATCATCAGGTCGAGGAACCGCGGAAACAGGTGCGGCAACAGATAGCAGAACGACGAACAGCGCGGCAGAGAACCTCTTCGACATAATCCCTCCAAAGTCCCGGTGCGGGACGTAGTTGGAGGGACCGGCCCCTCATCCGTGAGGAGTGACGTTCGGAGCCTTTTCCCTACGGGCGGGCATTCTCCCGAGGGTGAGGGGATTCCCGCACTGGAGGTGCCGCATTTTCGGTATCGTCTGCCTTGACACTTCGCGTAGGCCGACAGCTCAGCGACAAGCCGACTGCCAACGAGTGCGGGCCGCGCGAGTCTCCTAGCCAACGCAGATGGGATGTCACTCGAATTGAGCGCTGGGTTTCACCTGTACTGGATAGTTGACTTATCGACGGATAGTACGCCACGTACCTACACTGTCCGCTCGAAAAAGTGGGAATATATGAAACGTGCTTTTTTGAGTTTGTTCGTGTGTGTCACGTTGAGCAGCCTGGCGCAGGCCGCTCCAGCGCATGAGAGGAAAGGCCGCATTCGCGACGTGGATGGAGTGCCCGTCGGCCAGACCGCGATCGCTGGAGTGCGCGGTGAGACGCCTAGGTCGGCCCGAGGAACCCACACGATCAGGTCCGTTCGCACCCGCATGACGAACTTCACGCAAGACCCGGTCGACGACCCGTGCGGTACCATCGATCCGAACCGTCCGTGCTACATGACTGGGAAGGATCCGTGCGTCAAAGCAACGAACTACACTACATGCATCAGCCGTTGTCAGTGTCAATACACGGAGAACAAGAAGAAGTGCAAAATGAGCCTAGCGTGTCTCGATATTGCTGCCTCGGAAAAGGACGCTTGCGACGGATCGTGCCTCACGGACTATATGTGATCGGGATACCTCGATTCTTGCTGACACTCGTCTTCGTCGTGATGCAGGGTATCTTCGCGCCCAAGGTTGTGTGCGCGGAACAGGCCACGCCGACAGAGATCCGGCATCACTACCGCCTCACGGGCGAAAGCGGTTCCGTGCTGTACGACATCACTGAAGTCACTCGTATGGGTGATGACTTTGACGAGAATCACTTTTTAGTCCACGACGAAGGACACGGCGACGTTCTTCTCCACCGCACTTGGCTGTTTCGCGATCAAATCGTCACGCATCGAATGAACGATTTGAAGAACCGCGCGTTCATTCAGCTTTCGTACAAACCGCCATTCAACTCGAAGACGCGGCTCGAGACGCTGACGGAAGCGAAGCGAAATCCCGTTCTAGTCGAGACACCTGGCGTGGTCAAATTCGAAACGAATGGAGGCCAATGGGAAGGTATACACACCGATTGGGACGAATATGGACAGCTGCGTCAATTTCGTCACGCGCTTCGGCAGACACTCGATCCATTCTTGCTCGAAGCGATCGAACGCATGCGTGGAATAGTCTTCACGCTGCCCGGTGCAGCAAACGTGTTCTACGAACGCGTCGCTCGATTTGTTGTATACGATCAGCGGGCCGATGACACGCTGGTTTCGTTCAAACAGGTCGCGCTGCAACCGGACTGTGACTTCGATAAGTCGTTCGGGTTTCCATGTTCTGACAAGCAACTCGAGCGCGTGACGCGAGCGGCGAAAGATCGCCTGCTCTTGTCGACATACTGAGCAATAAAATGTACGTTGTGCTATCCGTTGCCTTGGTTTTCATGACGTTGGGCATTTCAGCCGACGATGGCTCCAAGCCGATAGAGATGAGAAATCATTTCAAGATCGTCGCGGAGAACGGAACGGCACTGTATGAGATAACTGAGGTGATCCGGCTCGGCGACGATTTCGACGAAAATCACGTCTTGATTCACGATGAGGGTTACGGTGACGTTCTGCTGAATCGCTCATGGAATTATCGCGACCAAATCATTTCTTATCGTATGAACGACCTCAAGAACCGTGCGTTCATACAACAGGTGTCAAAGACGCCGTTCAATTCCAAGACCCGTCTCGGCACTCTGGCAGAGGCGAAGCGAATTCCGACCCTTCTCGATGTGCCGGGCGTCGTGAAGATCGAAACCAACGGCGGCGAATGGGAGGGTATCCACACGGATTGGGACGAATACGGCCGCTTGCGGCAATTTCGTCACGATCTGCGGCGAACGCTCGACCCGTTCTTGCTCGAAGCGCTTGAGCGCATGCGAGGAATCGTCTTCCCGATCGTTGGAACTGCAGGGGCCTTCTATCAACTCGCCGCCCGCTTCCTTGTCTACGACCAGCGAAGCGACGATGCACCTGTAGTAGTGAAGCAAGTCGATCTCCAACCGGACTGTGATTTCGACAAATCGTTCGGCTATCCGTGCTCTGACAAACAACTTGAGCGGGTGACGCGAGCGGCGAAAGAACGCCTGCCCCTATCCACGTACTGAGCGCCGGTGCGTGGCGGACAAGAAGCCGCTACGCACCTTGAGGATTCAGAACTCACTCCTTCCTCGCTTTTCTGTGGGGCCTCCTTCATGCACGAGGTCTCCTATTGCACGGGCGAGGCGAGTCTCGCGGCGCGGACCGCGAACCGAAAAGCGAACGACCGGGAGCGGAGATCAGCGGCTCGGATCCGCTCGGCATTCGCGAAGTCCGCCTCGAGCATGGCCCGCACTTGCGATGCCAGTTCCTCATCGGCGATGGCCATGGTGATTTCGAAATTCAGGCGGAACGAGCGGTTGTCGAAGTTGGCCGTGCCGATCGTGCAATAGCGATTGTCGATCAGCGTCACTTTCTGATGCATGAACCCGCGGCTGTACCGGTAAAACTCGACTCCCACCGGCTCCAGATCGTCGAGATACGACCAGATCGACAACGCCGAGAGCAGGTTATCGGAGTGCTTCGGAACCAGGATGCGCACCTCGACTCCTCGCAATGCGGCAAGTTGAACGGCGGTGATGAACTGCTCGTCGGGAACGAAGTACGGAGAGGCTATCCAGAGCCGCGAGGTTGCGGCGTTGATCGCGGCGACGAAAAACAGCGTGCACGTCTCCAGCTCGTCGGCGGGACCGCTCGGAAGCGCGAGCACCGCGCGGCGGGCGCCGCTCGGCGCCGGCCGAATGTCCCAGGAAAGCGTCAGCAGCTCATCCGCCGCCCAGTGCCAGTCTTCGAGGAAGGCAACCTGCACAGCCTGCACGACGGGACCCTGCACGTGCAGATGCGTGTCGCGCCACGGGCCGACCTTCGGATCGCGTCCGAGGTATTCGTCGCCGACGTTGAGACCGCCGACCCACGCGTCGCGGCCGTCGACGATCACGATCTTCCGATGGTTGCGAAAGTTGATCTGAAATCGACTCGCCCTGCCGCCGACCGTGTGGAACGACCGCACCTGAATCCCGCCTTCGATCAGCCCGCGGATCCATTTCCTCGATAGTTGATGGCTGCCGATTTCGTCATAGAGCAGATGGATTCGCACGCCCGCCGCCGCGCGCTCCAGCAGGCGCTTCCGAAGCTCGTTGCCGATCTCGTCGTCGCGCAGAATGTAGAACTGAACGAGCACATACTCTCGGGCGCGCTCGATGCCGTCGAAGATCGACGCGAACGTTGCGTGGCCGTCGACGAGCAGCTCCGCGTCGTTGCCGGTGGTGAACGGAAGTTTGGCGAGCCGCTCGAACGGCAGCCTGCGCGCGTGGTCGGTCTGCACGAATAGATCACTGTCCACGAGCGCCTGAAATGCCTGTTTCGCGATCGGGCCTGCCTCCGACAGCGCGCCGCGCCGCTCGATCACGTAACCCTCGAATTTGCGCTTTCCGAAAATCCAGAATAGCGGCACGGCCACCCACGGGAACGCGACCAGCGCAACTGCCCATGCGATCGCGCCCTGCGACGTCCGCACCTCCATGACGGCGCGAATGGCGCTGAGGATGCCGAGGATCTGGACTACGACAACGATCCACGGCAGCAGCATGGCGACAGTGTAGACGCGATCCCATGCCGTCAGGCTGGGATCGCGATGGTGGCGCCGATATCGAAGCGTGCCGCGGGACACAATTCCAAACCTGGACGAACCAGGCGTCAAGTTCGCGCTTGCACGTTGTGACAGTGCCGGTCCGACGCAGAGGTTGGTGTTAGAGTCCGTTTCCCTCTGTGAATCCTGCTGTGTTCGGAAAAGATCGGTTCCGCTTCGTCCGCGCGTTCGTCGTCTATGCGTGCGCCGCGTGGATGTTGGTCCTCGTTCTCCGTCAGTTCCAGGCCCGCGGTGGTCCGTACTTTGAGATTCCGGTGACCTTGTTCGATCACGTCGAGCGCGACGTGCCGCTCTCGCGGCAGGCGCTCGTCATGTGCCGCAACGCTGAGCCGCTGATGCCGCGTGGCGCGTCGCTGACGGTGATCGCGCCGGCGCTCGCGCCGAACTACGACTTCACGCATTGCCTCGCGGCGTCGGGGATGCTTCCGCGCCATCGCGTTCTGCATCCACGCTGGCCGACGGTGAAACGTGGCCGGACTTCGTCATCGCCCTCGGCGCGCCGCTGCAGCACCGCGGCTATCGGTTCGTGCGCGAGTTTCCGGAGGGGCGCCTCTACGCGGCTCAGCGATGAAGGACCTCCTCGGTTTTCTGGCGTTCCTCGTACTGCCGCTGGTGGGAATCGTGATCTGGCGACTGGACGGCGTAGAAACTCACGTCTTGTGCATCGCGATTCGCATAACTCAAGCTGCGCCTTGCGGAGAATGACCCGCCTCGCGGCGGGTCATCTCGCGAACTAGGCTCGGCATTGAGTCGGCGCATCGACGGCTTGTGGGCAGCCGTGTATCAGCCGACGGGTAAAAGAGAGAGAGGTTCGCAGGCCCCGCGACCTCGTCAGATCCCCTTCAAGAGCTGCCAACTCTTACCGAACCCGCATGAAAGAAGAGCATGATCACGCGCGGACGGTCAACCCTCGTTGGAGGACAGACGCATTTGGGGCTGCTTGTGCGGCGGGGGTAGGGAAAGTAGATGAATAGTCACTCCTAAGTCGTGACGGACTTATGCAGGGATGCCTAAGCGGCGATGATGCTTGGTTGCCAACGCTTCAGGACGGTGAGGAGGTGATAGCACGTCGTGCTACTAACCCGTCTTGAGCTCTTCATCCGAAGCCGCCGCCTGCGGCCTCTCCAACTTGCGCGCGCATCGACATACTCGCGACAGCACATGCTGCGATTGCGCCTCGGTGAAGTTTCACCCACGAGGCGCACCATAACGGCAATTGCTCCGCCTGCGCCAGACTCGCGGCAGAAGATGTGTTGCCCGAGATGCTCTTTGAGCGCGCCGATGCGCTGATGAGAACCTCGCGGACTCGGCTCAGCGACTTTTATCAGGAAGAGGTCGCGATTCTAAACGAATTGCTTTCGCAGGTCGGGGCGGGATGGGCGGACCGCGTGCGTCTATCGGGTGTATCGAGTGAGGGCGCTGTTCGATACTTGCTCGTCGAGGGTGCGACATCCGTCGATATCGCGCCGGTTCGCGCACACGAGGTTTTGACGGCGGCCGCAGGGATGGCAGCGTCCCTTGTAGACACGCCGCAAGAGCTGCGTGCCGCAATGATGGCGTCCTCGCTAACGGTCCGTGCGAACGCTCTGCGCCACCTCGGCCGGCATGACGCAGCGATCGCCGACTTGACCTCGGCGGCGGAAGCCTTCGACGCCGCGCGATACTGTGCCGACGAAGCGGGGAAGGTGGGCTATACGCGGGCTACTGTGCTTTTCAAGAAAGAACAATGGCAGAACGCGCTCGTGGCCGTTCGGGAGGCTCGTCAACGCTTCAAGACGGCGAACAATCCACGGCGCAGAGCGCACGCCGACATTCTCGAGAGTTGCATCCTTTTCGAGCAAGGGAACCTCGAGTCCGCCCGGAAGACGCTATTGCGAGTCCGTGCGACGCTGGAAGCGATCGGAGACCACGAAGGGCTCGCTCGCGTTTGGCTAAATCGTGGAGTCTGCGACATTCGCCGCGGCGACGCACAAACCGCGCGGCACTGGCTCAATCGAGCGAGTGCCGCATTCCGTGCCCGAGGAAGTGTGACCGAGCTTGCGCGTACCCTTTGGAACATGGCGACGTTCCTCGCAACCTTTCGCAATCGCCGCTACGGCATGTGCGCGCTTTGGCGTGCCGCGCGGAAGTTTTCCGGTCTCCAGATGCATGCCGACTCCGCATCCGTTCAACTGGACATTCTCGAATTGATGATCGAAGACGACGCACCGAGCAACGATCTTCGGACCGTTGCGAATAACATCATTGCGGATTTCTCACGTGCGGGTCTCGACGTGAGCACAGCTGCGGCGCTCGATCAGCTCAAGCGAGCCCAGGGGGCTCATGCCGGGCGCGACGCCATTCGCGAGGTTCGGGTCTGGCTACGGCAGATGGAGAGCTATTCGTGCAGTGCCATGGATGCAGCTGGCGACTCAGAGGCCGGCGACATCCCCGACCTCTGAGCGCGCCTGCGCTACCCGTTTGGAATTGACAGCCGGCTGGCGAGAATGATGATGATCAGCAATTCCACCGTGAACATGAGCCCTCCTCTTTCGGTGCTCCATGGGAGCCCGATGAACTGTCGGAGAGGCGCCCTCTCTCGTTTGGGAGTTGAACCGGCTGGGGGCTTCGCGTTATCACGATGTGCCGGGACTGGATATACTTCCCGCGTTCCCGCACCGATGATCGAGGAAGCCGATGTTCGCATTCGAGTCGCGGAGGCGTACGACGCGCATTACGATGTGATGCGTTTCATCGCGGCGCGGCGTTTTCGCGTTTCGCAAGTCGACATCCGACCGATGATTCACGATGTCTTCGTGGCGTTCATCCGCCATCACGCCCGAATCGGCGACGAGCGAAGCTGGCTCGTGACTTCCATTACAAATGCGTGCCTCAACTACTGGCGCGATCGGAAGGGTGCCGAGCTGATTGGCGAGAGCGTCGTCGATCCACGCCGTCTCGCCGACGACGTGTTAGCCCGCGTTGACGTCGCGCACCTGCTTTCCCGCGTACCGCAACGTTGCCGCAACGTACTGTACCTGCGGTATGTCGAAGGACTGGAGCCCGCGGAGATCGCAGCGCGGTATGCCATGTCCGCCGGGTACGCCCGGATACTTCTCCATCGATGCTTGCGCGTCGCGCGAGAAGCGCTTGCGCACCTTGCTGATGGTGGCAAGACATGACGGAGCATCTCGACATCGGGACCCTTCATGCATACATCGACCTCGAGCTCGGCGTCGATCGAACCGCTGTCGCAGATCACCTCGCTGTTTGCGAAGCATGCCGGCTGCTCGTTGCTCGAGCCGAGGAGCTCCCGAATCTTTTGCGCGACAGGCAAACGTACGAGTATCTCGAGACTCGTGAAGCCGGTCCCGATCGCGACGCTCTTTATGACGACATCCGGCGGGAAGCAGACCGGATCCTCGAGGAGGGAGCCGCCGCGGAGGTCTTTCTCGCGCAGCTTCGAGATCGGCCGATAGACTCCTGGGAAGGTATCCTGATGTCGCGGCCAGAGCACCAAACGCGTGGCATGGTGCAACGGATTCTCGCACTCGTCGAAATCGATCTCGATCGGAACCCAGAGCGGGCCCTTCGGCTCGTTTATCTCTCGGAGCGGATCGCGCAGATGCTTGACGATGTCAGCGCGCGCGCCACGCTGGGTGACGTCTGGAAGCATCGCGCAAACGCGTTACGGCATCTTGGCCGGTATGCCGAGGCGCTTGACGCCGTCGAGCTGGCAGAGACGTCTTATTCTCTGTTGTTGGCGGGCGACTTCGACCTCGCTCAGGCGCTCTACACGCGTGCAGCGATTCTCTTCAAGATGACGCGATATTCTGACGCCGTTGCTGTCTCGAGCAGGCGCTGGAGTCTCTGAAGAGCTTCGGAGCCTCTGTTCCGCTGGTGAAGACGATGGTGCTTCGTGCTGTGATTTTGCAGGAGCAGGGAGATCTGCCTGGCGCCCTGGAGAGCTATAGGGACGTCATCCCGCTGCTCATGCGGATGGATCAACCGGTCGAACTTGCGCGCGTTCGGGCGAACCTGGCCGACGTCAGCCTTCAGTCAGGCGATTACGGCGAAGGATTTGAACAGGCCCAAGCCGCAATCTCATCATTCCGTGAGTTGAGTATGGATACGGAACGAATTCGGGCAGAGTGGACGATTGCGATGATCAAGTTGGCACGTGGACAACATGACGAAGGCCTCGGTCAACTCTACGAATCCGCGGCTGCGTTTGAGGCGCGCGGGATGAGCGGCGATGCTGGCTTCGTCAAGCTAGACATCGTGGGGGAGTTGTTACGACGTGGCGCCTGGCTTGATGCGGAGATCGTTGCTCGTGAGCTGGCCTCGCTGTTTACGCGAGGTGGCGTGATGCTGGCGAAGGTCACCGCCGTCGGATATTTGCGGACCGCGGTTGAAAATCGCAAGGCTACTGTCGCAATGTTGAAGTCGATTCGGGAGTATGTCCTTGCGGAAGACGACGACACCGTGGCGACCCCAGCGTCGGCGCATTTCCACCGTTGAGCAATCTCCCATCGGTAGCAAATGTGTCTGCGCGTTGACACCCCTGCGGCAATATGGCTAGACTCTTCATGTTTTCCATATATGTTACTTTGAGCGTGCTCATCACGTCGCTGTCTGCGGAGAGAAGGTAATGAGAGCATTGGTGCCGACGCTTCTGTTTGTGATCACGGTTGGATTCGCCTCCGACGCATTCGCGTTCAATCAGGATTGGGGTGGGCAAGAGAATGACTGGAGAGTCGTGGCTGATAACCGAGGCGTCGCCGGAGGCATGACAAGCTGCACCGCGCACCTCTACTGCACGAGCTGTGAAGAATCGCTCGACGGCAGGAGTTTCTGCGTAAAGGCATATCGCGACGCTTATTGCAAGTGCGGGTATTACACACAAGGAACGACGAAATACTGCATCTCAAGCGGAGCTTGTCTTTACAGACCTGGGTTGTGAAGCGCGAGCCGTGTCACGGTGGAGGTTCGGCCGTGAACGGGGATTGCGAAGGCTTGCGAGGCTACTTCAATTCCATCGACGATCGAGCGCGCGTGCCAAACGCGCGACGGGAGAATGCGATGAGACTTCTTGTGCCGTTGTTGTTGGTTGCAATCATGGTCGGGATCGCCCCCAACGCGCTGGCGTTCAATCAGGACTGGGGTGGACTCGAGAACGACTGGCGAGTCCTGGCTGATAACGGAGGCGCCGCCGGTGGCATGACCGGCTGCACCGCTCGTCTCTACTGTACGAGCTGCGAGGTCACGCTCGACGACAGGCATATCTGCACCAAGGCATATCGCGACGCGTGGTGCAGCTGCAGATACTACACGTCTGGAGGAACGAAATATTGCCTTCACGACGGACATTGTGTTTACAGGCCATGATGAACGAGGAATGCGCTGTATCTAAGGATCGCCCACATAGCGGTAGCCGTGCTCTGGATTTGCTTCAGTTTTGTCTCGTCTTGGTAACGTACTCCGCGTTGGCCGTTCCGGTTCAACTACATGTCACGGTTCCAGGGCAACCTGCGGCGGTCACTACTCCGAGGGCGATTGACGTTCAAGTTATCGGTGGCCCACCTGGGCTACAAACAGAGAGGCTCATCAGGGCCGAGTCGGGCCTTTCACAGATCGATTTGCCGGAACCGGGAGTCTGGTATGTGACTGCATGTGCTCCGGGCTTCTGGGGCGAGACCGCTGTCGTGATCGCACCGCACGGGGAAGGCGTCGTCGAACTACGACTCTGGCCGGCCGCCACCTTGCGTGCGCAATTACCGCTAACTCCGGCGATGAAGCACGTCGGCATCCGGTTCCAGTCAGCGATCAGCCGGCCAGGAGACACGAGCACTGTGGCCACCACGCCTCCTCCTGCTTCAGCGGATTGTGTGATCGACGGCAGAAGGCTAGAGTGTGTGATTCCTGCCGGACGGATGGACTATTCCCTCCGTTCGCCCGGATACGTCCCAGTTTACCGATGGGACCGGGTCCATGCTCCCGGTGAGTTGGTCAACCTCGGGAAAGTTGAGTTCCGCAAGGGCGCCTCGCTGATCGGGGCTGTGACGAAGCCAGCCCACTGGCCTGATGGGAACCGGGTCCGGGTAACACTCGCCGCGGAATTGGTCTCAGCAATTAGACCGGACGAAGAGGCTCGTGAGCAGATCACGACGACAACTGTACTTGCGGATGATCGCGGACGGTTTGTGTTCGAGGGAGTCAAGCCTGGAGCTTATCAAGTCTCAGCGAGGGCTCCAGGGCTGATCTCTGAAAACCGCACGGTCACGATTCTGGATGGACTCGAAGCGGAATTGCGAGAATCCCTCGTGCTGGCGCCGCCGCTGACGCTCAGCGTCAATGTTGATCCGGTCATGGATCCATGGCTGCATCCATGGATCATCGAGCTCACGCAAATTAATCGAAAGGCGAGGCAGAGTAATGTAGTCAAGAGCTCGCCCGCCGCAAGTGACGGATCATGGACGCAGAGCAGACTTCCACCGGGCGACTACATCGTAAAAGTTCGGCGTGAGCCTCAAGGAGTCTGGTACTCAGAGTCATTGACGCTTAACGACGACAGGCGCGTGCAGGTCACGGTTCCACTGACGAAACTGGCGGGAGTGTTGAAGCTCGGCGACAAGCCCCTTCCTGGTTCGATCTGGTTTGGAGGGGAGCTCGGCGAGGTTTCAGTACCTGTGAAAACTGACGCTCAAGGAATCTTCAGGGCGTTTCTTCCCACGGTCGAGAACAACGTGTGGAAGGATGTCGATGTTGTTGCTGACGTGCCGCAGGTCCGCACGACGCTGAATGACCTTCACCTTCAAGGCCCGAACGAAAAAGGTATTTCGACCGTGGAGATCGTGCTTCCTGCGAACCGTATCTATGGCGAGGTCACGGCGGAACAAGGCTCGGCGGTGTCTTCCAACGCAACGGTTTACGTGTCGAACACGTCAGGAGGGGTGTCACCGTTTCAGGTCCAGGTTGACGAAGGCGGATTCTTCTCGTTCAACGGACTCACGCCCGGAACATACACGGTCCGTGCGATCGGTGAAGCCGGTAAGAGTGACGGGATCGCGGTCACGATCCAAAATGGCTCTGATGTGGACGTGAAGCTGGTTCTCAAAGCGAGCGACCGCGTTGCTGGTTTGGTGACCTCCTTGTATGGGCCAGTGTCCGGTGCGAAGGTTTCGATTTACCCCGAGGATCGAGTGACCTTCGGCATCGTCGAATGGGACCGCACCGATTTTGAGGGTCGATTCAGTGTGGCGGCACCTCGTCAGTCGCGGAACCTATCAGTCGCAGTCGCGGCCCCCGGCTACGCGTATGAATTGTTTGGGATTCCAGTCGTTCCCGACGAGCCTGTCGCCGTACGGGTGGAGCAGAATGGAGGTCGACTCGTCGGCGTTTTGGCAGCCCGGTCGCAGCGGCAACCCTTTCTTTTTCATAATGGGGCGTTCTTGCCCATCCGCACGTTGGAGAACGCCGGGATCGCACAATGGAGTGGCTCGACATTCACGGTTGAGAATCTAGCCCCTGGACAGTATGAGATGTGTGTTGCCACACCTGCCGAGGCGCAAGTGTTCGCGGCATCGTCTCGGCCTACGGAGCAATGCACAGGTGGGTTCTTAGCGCCGCGAGGATTGCTCACGCTGGATGAACCCGAGCGAAAGAAGGGAACCTGAAGCGCCGTAGCGCGTAGCGTTCTAGCGACGCCCGACAGCGGTCTCGTGTCCAGGGTTCCTTCCAACGGCGATGGCATCGCATGCGTGTTAGTTTCCTTAGGTGAATTCTGCCACAATCGCGACCAATCGGTCCCGCGCCCTCGTCCGCGCGTTCGTCGTCTATGCGTGCGCCGCGTGGATGTTGGTCCTCGTTCTCCGTCAGTTCCAGGCCCGCGGTGGTCCGTACTTTGAGATTCCGGTGACCGTGTTCGATCACGTCGAGCGCGATGTTCCGCTCTCGCGGCAGGCGCTCGTCATGTGCCGCAACGCTGAGCCGCTGATGCCGCGTGGCGCGTCGCTGACGGTGATCGCGCCGGCGCTCGCGCCGAACTACGACTTCACGCATTACCTCGCGGCGTCGGGGATGCTTCCGCGCCATCGCGTTTTGCATCCGACTCTGGCCGAAGGTGAGGAGTGGCCGGACTTCGTCATCGCCCTCGGCGCGCCATTGCAGCACCGCGGCTATCGGCTCGTGCGCGAGTTTCCGGAGGGGCGCCTCTACGCGGCTCAGCGATGAAGGACCTCCTCGGTTTTCTGGCGTTCCTCGTACTGCCGCTGGTGGGAATCGTGATCTGGCGACTGGACGGCGTGCGCCAGCTCGCGCTCGACGGACGAATCGCGATCGCCGGCGCGACGGGCGCGCTGATCGTGGCGATCGTAATGGCGGCAATGGCACTCGTCGGACTCGAATGGTCGCGCGCGCGGCTCGTGACGGCGGTCGTGATCCTCATCGCCGGCGGTATTGGGTCGGTCGTTCGCGCGCGGACGTTGCCGCGAGAGATGCAACCGCCGCGAGAGCGCTTCGCGCTGCTCTTCATCGCGATCTTTCTGGCGATCACCGCTTACGGATTGATCACCGCGCGCGAGACGACGGGCGATCTGCTTTTTTTCTGGGGGCCGAAAGGCGTTCATTTCTATCGAAGCGGAACGATCAACGTCGACTACCTGCGCAATCCGGACAACTTCCTCGCGCACCGCGACTATCCGCCGCTGCTGCCCCTGCTCTTCGCCTGGTCCAACTCGCTGTCGCACGAGTTCTCATGGTGGGCGGCGGTTCTGCTGAGCGGGCTTTGTCTCGCGGGATTCGTGGCCCTTGTGCGCGCGACGGCGCGCGACGCTCTTCCCGCGCTGCTCGCGGCGTCGATTCTGGCGTGGGTCTTCGCAAGGGCGCAGGTCGCGGGCGGCGCCGATCCCTTGTTGCTGCTGTTCGAGGTCACGGCGGTTGCGGGACTCCTGTTCCTGCGCGACGTGAGATCGCAGCCGATCGTCGCCGCCATCGGCATCGCCGGCGCGGTCGTGACGAAAGTCGAAGGCGCGAGCTTCGCGGTCGCCATCCTGCTGGCGTTGCTCATCGAGCGCCGCCCGATGAAACGAATCCTGGCCGTGCTCTTTCCGGCGATCGTGCTCCTCGGCGGATGGATCGCGTTTCTCATCCGCGCCGAACTGCTGGACACGTATCGCGGTCCTGGCGTGCTGACGTTTCGCTATTTACGTGAAGTCCTGAGCGGAACGATCGCGGCTGCGAGTTACGACGCGTATTGGATTCCGTGGATCGCGCCGCTGATCGTCGTCTTCCTCGGCGACGTTCGTCGTGCGCGTCTGCCGCTGACGATCGCCGTCCTGTCCGTTGGCGCGACGCTTTCCTTCTATCTGAGGAGTGCGAGCGATCCATCGATCTTCTGGATCCCGAGCTCCGCGCAGCGGGTGCTGCTCACGCCGCTGGCGATGCTCCTGTTGGCCGCGGCGGCCGCGCACCCAAAGGAATTGAGAATTGAGAATTGAGGATTGAGAATCGGGGCTCTTCTCCCCGCGCGAGGCGGGGAGAAGAGCGAAGAGGATCAAACTCAGGGACAGGTCGCGAGCGCGTCGGTGTCGTTGATCGGCGCGAAGGGAGTGCCGAGGTAATTGAAGTAGCGCTTTGTCACGCCGTGGGTTGCGTCGGTGACTTCGATCTCGACGTGCTGGTCGGTGAGTCCGCCGGCGAAGAGCCACCAGCGATTGTTGAGACCGCAGCCGTTGAGAACCTTGACGACCATTTCCACGTTGGTCGGCGAGAAGAATGTGAACAGGCCTGATTCGGAGGTCGTGAACGAAGCCGTGCTTCCGATGCCGCTCGAGCTGACGGTCTTCCACGACGTCTGAATCGCGAAGCGTCCGCCCGGACCGACGCAGAGCGTCGTCGCGTTGGTCGTGCAGCCGGTGCCGATCGCCGAGGTGAAGTAATTGGCGGAGGTGCCGACCTTCGTACCCGTCGCGGAGCCGATGGAGTCGCTGGCGTTCGCGTTGAGCTTGAACTGCGCCACGAGTCCGGCGGTGGGCCCGGCGATCTCGGTCGTGATCGTGCTGCGGATCTGCGCCAGCGTGCGGGCGACGTTCCAGAAGCGGACCTCGTCGATACCGCCGTTGGGCGTGTACTGCCAGGCGGTGTCGCTGAAGATTCTCCAGGAATCGGTGCTCCCGGTGATGGCGCCGCTGTCGACGCGCTGTCCCACCAGCTCGCCGTCGATGTAGTGCGAGCGCGTCCGGGTGACGGCGTCGAAGGTCACGGCGATGTGCGTCCAATTGTTTGCCGGTACGGTGCCGGCGTCGAACAGACTTCCTCCGCCTTGCAGGTACGAGCGAAGCGTCGTTCCACAGACGCCGATCCAACTGGACTGGGTGTAGCCGTTGCCGGCGATGGTCGAGCAACCGGTGCCTCTCGAGTCGGTGAGGGCGACCCACGCTTCGAACGTGAACGAGCCGCCGGAGAAATTCAGGCTGGCCGCGGTCGGCAATTGGATGTACCCGTGCCCGGCCGAGTTCGTGAGCCAGGCGTTGTAGGGCTGCGCGAATGCCGCGCCGGCACCGAGAAAGAGCAGGGTCCCGATGGAGAGACGAACGAAGAGACGAAGTGCGTGGCGATGGTGAATCAAGTGTTCCTCCTGTTCTGACGAAAGCTCAATATGAGCGCCTGTGCGGAGAAAAGCTGTGATCGGGGTAACGCTGGCAGTGTAATCCCAGCGCGTGCCGCGAGCGGGGTTGTCGGTTGTCCGTTGTCGGTTGTCTGGGATCTTGCGCGGTGGCGCGGACAACCGACAACCGACAACCGACAACCACCATTAAACTCCCCACCATGCCGAAGCTCGACCCGACTACTGACGAATTCCGCGCCGCCGGCCATCGCCTCATCGACTGGATCGCCGGCTACTTCGACGACATCGAATCCTATCCGCCGCTCTCGCGCGTGCAGCCGGGCGACATCGAGCGCCAGTTCGACGACACGCCGAGCGAGCGCGGACGTTCCTATGACGCGCTGATCGCGGAGTTCGAGAAGCGGATTCTGCCGGGCATCACGCATTGGAATCATCCGTCGTTCTTCGCCTACTTCAGCAACACCGGCTCGCAGGCGGGCATCCTCGCCGAGCTTCTCACCGCCGGACTCAATGCCAACGGGATGCTCTGGAAGACGTCGCCGTCGCTGACGGAGATCGAGACGCTGGTGCTGCGCTGGTTGCGCGATGCGCTCGGGCTGCCATCCAATCACTTCGGCATCATCAACGAGACCGCGTCGCTCAATGTCTTCCTCGCACTCGCCTCGGCCCGCGAGGCGTTGGGCCTCGACATCCGCGGCAAAGGGATGACCGGCCGCGATCTTCCGCCGCTGCGCGTCTACTGCTCGGAGCACGCGCATTCGTCCGTCGAGAAAGCTGCGCTCGCCCTCGGTTTTGGCCGCGAGGGCGTCGTAAAGATCGCCAGCGATGACGCGTTCCGCATGCGTCCCGATGCCCTCGACGCCGCGATCCGCCGCGACCGCGCGAACGGCGCGCTGCCCTGCGCGATCGTGGCCACGACCGGCACGACGTCGACCGCCGCGGTCGATCCCGTTCGTCCGATCGGCGAGATCGCCGAGCGCGAGAAGTGCTGGCTCCACGTCGACGCCGCGTACGCCGGCTCGGCGGCGATTTGTCCCGAGTATCGATTCCTCTGGGATGGCATCGAGTACGCCGACTCGATCGTCGTCAATCCGCACAAGTGGCTCTTCACACCGATGGACTGCAGCGTCCTCTACACCCGCCGCCCCGAGGTCTTGCGCGAGACGTTCTCGCTCGTGCCCGAGTACCTCGTCACGACCGACACGGCCGAAGTGAACTACATGGACTACGGCCTCTCCCTCGGCCGCCGCTTCCGCGCGCTCAAGCTCTGGATGGAGCTCGAACACTACGGACTCGAACGCATGCGGTCCGTCATCCGCGATCACGTCCGCTTCGCCGAAACGCTCGCCGAAGAGCTCCAGAAGCGCGACGACGTCGAGCTCCTCGCGCCGCAATCGTTCAGCGTCGTCGTCTTCCGAAAAAAAGCCGGCGACGAAGCGACGATGGAGCTCCTCGAACGGATGAACGCCAGCGGCAAGCTCTTCGTCTCCCACACGAAACTGCGCGGCCACTACGGCATCCGCGTCGCGATCGGAAACGGGGCGACGGAGTGGAGGCATGTGGAGGAGGTGCTGGGGTTTCTCTGAAGAGAGTTCTCGGTTGTCAGTTGTAGTTGTCCGGGAGGCGTCGCGAGTTTAGACGCCGGCGGACTCTTCGAAGAATCTCAGGTTTACGTAGTTTGAGATCCTCCGCTCACACCCGCCCGGCCGCCTCGCTCAGGATGATGGGGATCGATCTGCGATCGGACTGCAACCCAAAGACCATCTCACGGACAACCGACAACTGATCACCGACAACTGACGCTCGCGAACAACCTCCCCGTATACTTCCCCCGTCGTGCCTCCCATCGAAACTGCATCTGCCAAGGAAGTGCTCGCGAAGCTCGCGAACAAGGATTTCTCGTCGACGGAGGAGCGCGATGCGCTTCTGGCGCGTCTTGCGACGTTGCCCGGTCTTCGGCCGAAGGACGTGATCTGGATGCTCTTCCGGCCCGACCGCGCGTTGCGCGATGCGGGAGGGCGAGTTCTGCAGAAGATGCAGGATCCGGAGATCGTCGACGAGTTCATGATCGAGGCGAGGGGGAAACCGGAAGCGGCGGTGCGGGCCGCGGGTGGATTGCTCTTCACGTTCGGCATCCCGGGTGTCGAGCAGCGCATCGGGGCGATGCTCGCTCCGGTCGAGAAGCCGAACGCCGCGTTGCGCGAGGCGCAGGACGTCGCGCGCAAGCTGATCATGGAGGCGCCGCCTTCGAAATCGATCGAGCCATTGCTGTGGCAGATCGAAGGAACGCTCGATGCGGACGCGCGCATGCGCATGCTCGAGCGTCTGGCCACGCTCGCGCCCGACGAGAAATCGCTCGCGCGCTGGCAGCGCCTCACGAAGGATTCCGAACTGGCCGTGCGCGAGCGCGCGCTCGAATTTCTCGCGCTGCACGCGGCGGGACCGTCGCTCGCGCTCCTGGCGCAGCAGCTCCCGACGGTCGGCTACTCGACGCAACAGAAAATCGTCGAAGCACTGGCGCGACTCGCCGGCGCGAAGCCGGCCGAGGTGCTGCAGCTCACGATTCCGCTCCTCGCCAGCGGCGAAGCGGCGACGCGCACCGCGGTCATCAAAGTGCTGCTCGCGCTTCCCGATCGCGCGGCGGTCGTGCGGCGCTACATCGAATTTTCGAAAACGTTGGCGGGATTCGTCCGCGAGCGCGCCATCGATTCCTTGCGCGAGTTCGGCAGCGATCTCATCGAACCGGTGATCGACCTTCTGCGTCACGGCGATACGGAAGTGCGCGGCGCGGCGGTCGGGCTCGCGGCGACGTTCGACGATCCGCGTCTCGTCGTGCCGCTCATCGAGCTGCTTCGCGATGACGATTGGTGGGTGCGTGTCACCGCTGCTGATACCCTCGGCCGTCTCAAAGATCCGCGCGCCGTGGAGCCGCTCATCGCCGGACTCGCCGACGCCGATCTTCGCTGGTCGGCGATCGATGCCCTCGGCCGCATCGGCGATCCGCGCGCGCTTCCCGCGCTCGGCAAGTTGCTCGCCGATCCGCAGCAGGGCGTGCGCATCGAAGCGATGCAGGCGCTGACGCACTTCAACCATCCGCAGGTGATGAACGCCCTGTTGAACGTCGCCACGCGCGACCCCGCGCGCAGCGTGCGCAGCCGCGCGATCGATCTCATTCAGGCGCTCGAAGAAAAGGGTGTTGCCGGCGGAGACGTGAAGGCGATTCGCGCCGCCGCGCTCACCGTGCAGGCCGTGCAGGGCGATCCGCGATTGCACGCGATGATGATCGTCACGCGCAATCAGGGCGCGTCCGATCTGCACGTCGCCGTCGGCCAGCCGCCGCTCATCCGATTGGCCAAGGACCTCGTGCGCGCGCAGGGCGATCCGTTGACGGCCGAACAGACGCAGGCGATGATCCGCGAGATCCTCACCGAAGAGCAGTGGGAACGGCTCCAGCGCGAACATCAGCTCGACTTCTGCTACTGGGTGCAGCAGGCCGGGCGTTACCGCGGCAATGTCTTCTACGACCATCGCGGCTACAGCGCGGTCTTCCGCGTGATTCCGGAGCAGCCGCCGACGATCAACGAGCTCGGACTGCCGGCGCATCTCGCCGAGATCGCCGATTTCCATCAGGGCATCGTCATCGTCTGCGGACCGACCGGCTCGGGGAAGTCGACGACGCTCGCCGCGCTCGTGAACCTCTTCAACGAGACGCGCAACGATCACATCATCACGATCGAAGATCCGGTCGAGTTCGTGCATCCGTTCAAGAACTGCCTCGATCAATCAGCGCGAGATCGGACCGCACACGGACTCGTATGCGCGCGCACTGCGCGCTGCGCTGCGCGAGGATCCCGACGTCATCGTGATCGGTGAGCTGCGCGACAACGAGAGTCGATCTCGCTCGCGCTCACCGCGGCCGAGACGGGCCACATCGTCCTCGGCACGCTCAGCTCGACGAGCGCGCCGAAAGCGATCGACCGCATCATCTCCAGCTTCCCTGTCGACGAGCAGCCGCAGATCCGCGCGTCGCTCTGCGAATCGCTGAAGTACGTCATCGCGCAGCGGCTCGTTCCGGGCAAAGGCCGAAGCGCAACAGGTCGCCGCCTTCGAGGTCCTGCAAGCGGTACGAGCAACGATCGCCAACATGATCCGCGACGAGAAAACGTTTCAGATCTACTCGGCGATGCAGATCGGCCGCTCGCAGGGCATGCAGACCTTCGACGAAGCGCTGCGCGACCTCGTGCGCCGCGAACAGATCACCCCCGAGGCCGCGTATCTGGCGGCGCTGAAGAAAGAAGATTTCGAGCCGTTGGTGTCCGCGGAGTTTTTGAATGCATCCGAAGTCTAGATCGCAGATCGCAGATCGCAGATCGCAGCGAGTTGCTGCTGGTTGCTGGTTCCTCGTTGCTTGCGGTTTCACGCAGGTTGCGTCGCTCTCGAAAGGAGTCCCCAAGCAGTCAGCAACGAGCAACCAGCAACGGCCTCCTGCGATCCGCGATCTGCGATCTGCGATCTGAATCCCATGCAGAAAATCGACCGTTTCCTCAAGCTGATGAACGACCGCGGGGCGTCGGACCTCCACCTCTCCGTGGGGCGGCCGCCGATGCTGCGCGTGTCGGGATCGATGGAGACGGTTCGCTATCGCGTGCTGGGCGACACCGATTTCGAGAGTCTACTGCAGCCGATCGCCACGGAGCGTGCGTGGGAAAGCTTCATCGCCAGCGGCGACGCTGATTTCGCGTACGAGATTCCCGGAATGTCGCGCTATCGCGTGAATGTCTTCCGCCAGCAGCGCGGCGCGGGCGCGGTGTTTCGCGTCATCCCGTCGAAGATCCTCACCGTCGACCAGCTCGGCCTGCCGGTGCAGGTGCGGCGCGTAGCGAAGCTGCGAGAGCGGTCTGGTGCTCGTCACCGGGCCGACCGGTTCAGGCAAGTCGACGACGCTCGCGGCGATCATCGATCTCATCAACGAGACGCGCAACCTGCACATCATCACCATCGAAGATCCGATCGAGTTCGTCCATCCGAACAAGCAGCTGCCTCATCCATCAGCGCGAGATCGGCGCGCACGCGACGAGCTTCGCCGAGGCGCTGAAAGCGGCCGGGCGCGAAGACCCGGACATCATCCTCGTCGGCGAGATGCGCGACCTCGAGACGATCGGCATGGCCCTCTCCGCCGCCGAGCGCGGCACGCTCGTCTTCGGAACGCTGCACACGAACAACGCCGCCAAGACCATGGACCGCATCATCAGCGTCTTTCCCGCCGGCGAGCAGGAAGGCGCGCGCAACGTCCTCGGCGAGACGATTCGCGCCGTCGTCGCGCAGCAGCTCCTGCCCCGCATCGGCGGCGGCCGCGTGGCGGCGCTGGAGATCCTCTTCGCCTCCGCCGCGATCGGCAACATGATCCGCGAAGGCAAGACCTCAGCAGATCACGTCGTCGATTCAGACTGGTATCCGCCACGGCATGATCGACATGGATTCCTCCCTCCGCCAACTCCACGAAAAGAAACTCGTCACCGCCCGCGCCGCCTACGACAAGGCGATCGACAAGGAACAGTTCAAGGCGATTCTGCAAGCCGAAGCAGGGCACGAGTAGTCGCAACCGGGGATTTCACGCGGAGACGCGGAGGACGCGGAGAGAAAGATTGCTGCAGCTCTTCTCCGCGTTCCCCGCGTCTCCGCGTGAACGTATCTCCCTTACCCGTGTTCGCGAATCCTCTTGACGACCGCATCCCCGAACGCCTCGAGCTTGGCGTCGCCGATGCCGTAGACGCCGCGGAGCTCGTAGAGCGTCGTGGGACGGACGCGGGCGAGCTCGCGGAGGGTGCGGTCGCTGAAGATGATGTAGGGCGGGACGCCGCGCTCCTGCGCTTCTTCGCGGCGCCAGGTGCGGAGCGTGTCGAAGAGGGCGCGATCGTAATCGCCTGCTTGCGCCTCGACCGCGGCGCGCCGTCCGGTCGACGCTGTTGTCGCGCGATCCTTCTTGCGGATCGCCGGCTGGCGCAGCTTCACTTCCGCGAAACCCTTCATCACTTCGCGTGAGCGAGGCCCGAGGCGGAGGATCGGATACTCGTCGGAGGTCTGGACGAGATAGTCCTGCGCTACGAGTTGATAAACCCACTCGCGGACGTCGTTGCGCGACTGACCCTTGAGCAGCCCGTACGTCGAGAGCTGATCGTGCTGGCGGGCGCGAATGCGATCCGTGTCTTCCCCGCGCAGCACGCCGACTACGTGCGATACGCCGAACGATTCGCGCACGCGATACACGCACGACAGGATCTTCTGCGCCACGATCAGCGCGTCGGCGACTTCCTCGGTTTCGCCGAGGCAGATGTCGCAGGCGTTGCAGACTCCGCGGTGAGCCGGCCTGGCCGAAATACTCGACGAGCGCGCGATGCCGGCAGGACGCGCCGGAGCAGTAGCGATCCATGTCGTTGAGATGGCGGACCAGCGCTTCCTTGTGCTCGGGATCGCTGCTCTCGTTCATCAGCATCGACTTCCACTGCATGAGATCCGCGCCGGAGTAGAGCAGCACGCACTCGGCTTCGAGCCCGTCGCGGCCGGCGCGCCCGATCTCCTGCTGGTAGTGCTCGATCGACTTCGGCATCGCCGTGTGCAGCACGAAGCGGACGTTCGAGCGGTCGATGCCCATGCCGAACGCGACGGTGGCGACGACGATGTCGCACTTCTCCGTCGCGAACGCGTCCTGCGCGTCGCGGCGCTCGTCCTGCGTGAGCCCGGCGTGGTACGCCGCGACGTCGTGGCCGCGCTTGCGCAGCTTTTCGCGCGAGCTCGTCGACGTCCTTGCGGCGCGATGCAGTAGATGATGCCGGCCTCGCCGCGATGGCGCTCGAGCACTTCGAGCACCTGCTTCGCTTCGTCGTGCCGCGGCAGGACGCGGTAGGTGAGGTTCGGCCGGTCGAAGTTGCCGACGAGCATCGAGCGGATCGCGGAGGCCGAGCTGGTGCGCGATGTCGCGGCGGACTTGCGGCGTCGCCGTGGCCGTGTAGGCGTGCATCGACGCTTCGGGGAACTCTTCGCGGATCGCCGAAGCTGGCGGTACTCGGGACGGAAATCGTGGCCCCAGTGGCTGATGCAGTGGGCCTCGTCGATGGCGAACGTGCGCACGCTGCGCGCGCTGCAGCAGCTCGCGAAACGCAGGCATCGCCAGCCGCTCCGGCGAGACGAACAGCAGCTTGATCTGCCGCTCGAACAGATCGCGTTCCGTCTCGCGGCTGCTCGTCGGCCGACTGCGAGCTGTTGAGCTGCGCCGCCGCGACGCCGCACTCGCGGAGGCCGTCGACCTGGTCCTTCATCAGCGAGATCAGCGGCGAGACGACGACGGTCACGCTGCTCCTGCAGGACCGCCGGCGCCTGGTAGCAGAGCGACTTGCCGCCGCCGGTCGGCATGACCACGAGCGAGTCGCGCCCGGCGAGGGCCGCCAGCATCGCTTCCTCCTGCAGCGGCCGGAGGGAGGAGTAGCCCCAATGCTTCTGAATGACCTCGAGAAGGCGGGCGCGCACTGGCCCGGATTATCGCATCTGTGCTATTTGTCGCTCCGCGCATGCACGCCATCCGCGCTTCCGCGCGTTTCAACCGGGCAATTCACTCCACGGCCGAGCTGCTGGCGAAACTCAGGATCGATTCGATCTTCGTCGGCAGCGTCGCGCGCGCAGCATGGCTGGGCGACGCGATCGAGCACGGTTCCATCGACGTGCTCGCGCTCATGACCCATCAACAGAAGAACCAACTGGCGATGATGGCCAGCAATCGCGGCTACCGTGTCGAGCGTGAAGAGATCGAACAGAGCGAGGAGCTCGACCTGGTGCCGCTGAATTTCGTCGACGCGGAAGGCGATGTGCGCGTGCACGTGCTGCTGGCGTCGAACGCGCTGTACGGACGGATGGTTGCCTCTTCGCAGCTCACAGCTCGCAGCTCGCAGCTCTCAGGAGCGGGCGAGCTCTCAGCTCTCAGCTCTCAGCTCTCAGGGGCGGACGAGCTTTCAGCTCTCAGCTCTCAGCTCTCAGGAGCGGACGAGCTTTCAGCTTTCAGCTCTCAGCTCTCAGGAGTCAAACCGACCGACGCGGCTTCATCTCCCGCGAGCTGCGAGCTGCGAGCTGAGAGCTCTACTGCGAGCTGCGAGCTGCGAGCTGCGAGCTCGTTCAAGGTGCCTCGTGCGGAAGATCTTGCGCTCATGCTGCATGCTCGGCGAGGATCATGAGGCGGTGGTGCGATTGACGGAACTTCCGGGTTTCGATCGGGATGCATTCGAGCGGCAGCTCGTGGCCATTGGTCTCGGAAGTCAGGCGGTGCGCGCATGAAGTGGATCGACCAGCAGGACTTGCTCGACGCCACGATGGACGGTCTCGCGTCGCAGCCGCAGATCGCGGTCGACACCGAGGCCGATTCGCTGCACTCGTACTTCGACAAGGTCTGTCTGATTCAGATTTCGACGCCGGCGGAAGACGTCATCGTCGATCCGCTGGCGAAGGTCGATCTGAAGAAGTTCGGCGAGCTGCTCGCCGATCCGGCGATCACCAAGGTGCTGCACGGCGGCGACTACGACCTGCGCATCATGAATCGCGATTTCGGCTTCACCGTGCGCAACCTCATCGACACCTCCGTCTGCGCGCAGCTCCTCGGATATGAGGGCATCGGGCTGGCCGCGTTGCTCGATCGCCATTTCGGCGTGAAGCTGAACAAAGTGCATCAACGCGCCGACTGGTCGATGCGTCCGCTCTCCGCCGACATGCTCGCGTACGCGTCGATGGACACGCATCACCTCATCGAGCTCGCCGCGAAACTGCGCACCGAGCTCGAGGAGCGCGGCCGTTGGGAGTGGGCCATCGAGGAGTTCGCGCGGATGGAGAACATCCGCTTCCGCGAGACCGACGACGACGCCGAACCGTGGCGCAAGGTGAAGGGCATCGGCGGCCTCGATCGACGCTCGCTCGGCATCGTGCGCGAGCTACACCATTGGCGCGATCAGCTCGCGCGCAAGGCCGACCGTCCGCCATTCAAGGTGCTGGGCAACGACACGATCGTGGAGATCGCCAAAGCGCGCCCCGTCTCACAGCGCGATCTCGCGCAGCTCGGCGCCGTCTCGCGCTATCACGCCGATCGCCACGGCCGCGACCTCGCCGCGATCGTGCGCCGCGTGATGGAGCTGCCGGAAGAAGCGATGCCCGAGAAGGGCGAGACCAAGGCCTGGATCCGCGACAAGACGCTCGAAGGTCGCATCGACCGTCTCAAACGCGTGCGCGACCGCTACGCCAAAGAGCTCACCATCGACCCCGCCGTCCTCGCCCCGCGCCACGTCCTCTCCGCCGTCGCCACGACCGGAGCGCTCGACGCCCCGGCCATGCGCGAATGGCAGAAGAAGGTCATGGGCGACGCGCTCCTCGCGGCGCTGGAGCCGGAACGGAAACTGTTTTAGACGGCTCATCATTTGACAATCATCATTTCCGTCTTAAAATCAATCCCTCCGAAATCAACATGAAGGATGTACCGACGATGCGCAAAGTCTTTGTGCGGTTGGTCGTGGTCGCGTTGTTCGCGGGACTGGGGTCGGCGCCCGCTTTCGCTCTGACGCAGGACTGGGAAGGCCTCGAAGACGGTTGGAGCGTCGTGTCCGGGACGAGCGGCACCATCGGAAGCGACTTCTATCTTTGTCAGGCCAAGGGACGGTTCAACCAATACTGCTACGACGCGATCAATGTCTGGAGCGTGGCCAGGCAAAGGTATGAACGGAAATGCGCTCGGGTGACCGCGCCGGCCCATTGTCAGTGCAACCTCGCGACGCTTGAAGTCAAAGGCATGTGCACTTGGGAAGCGCGCTGACCCGCACGACGATCGCGCTCGCGCAGCTTGTGTTTCTCGTCTCAGGCCTACGGGCAGGCGAGGTGCGGCTGAAGGCAATCGTCCATGGCGATCCCAGTGAAGGTTCCGCGACGGTCGTGGTGTGGCGCGTCGATTCCGGGCAGGCGGAGAGATTGGACACACGATCCCGTTACGCACTCGATCTGGCGGACGGTCTCTCTCTGCCGTTGACCGATGGTACGTGGGCGCTGGAGATCGACGACTCGCGCTTCTGGCATGCACGCCAGTACGTGACGATGCCCGCGGCGCGCGAGCTGTCGATCGACCTCTGGCCGCGCGCAGAGGTGCGCGGGCGAGTTGCGTCCGACGTACACGAATTGACATTGAGGTTCGAGCCTGCAGATCGGAGCCAGGCAACGCCATCGAGCGAGATCCAGCCAGCGGGCGAGATCCCATGTTCCATCATCGAAGGCTCCTTCCAATGCGCGATCCCCGCGGGAGTTCTCGACCTGCGCCTTCGTTCGCCGCAGTCGATCGGTCACTATTTCTTCGGGAAGCAGGCGTCGCAGGGCGCGTCTCTGGACCTCGGCACCATTCGCTTCGAGCGCGGACAGTCGATCGTCGGGCGCGTTGAGTTTCTCCGAGGAGTGATCGGCAAGGTCGGCGACGTTGCGATCCATGCGCAGCCCGATGGACAGTTCGTGGAAGAGAGACTACTCACGCGTACGGTGAGCGTTGAAAAAAACGGTTGGTTCCACATCGATGGTGTTGCGCCGGGAACGTATTCACTGATCGCATCGCGCGGGAATCTGCGCTCCGAGGCAGTAGACGTCGAGGTTCGCGCGGGCGACGAGGTGAATCTCCTTCGCCCCCTGATCTTGAATCCTCCTCGATCGGTTGAAGTCGTCGTCACACCACCTGCCGATCCGGATGGGCATCCCTGGTCCGTGTCGCTTTCTCGCCTGGTCACCGCGTCGTATTCGGAGACGGTCACGGCAAGCCGTGTTTCGGCGACCGGGGGTTGGTCGGCCGTTGCCGTTGCTCCTGGTTCCTACGATCTCGAGATCGGCACCGCCGCGGGCGCCACCTGGTATCGCGAGACCATTGACTTAAGAAAGGGCGACGCTCATCTGGCTCCCGTCCTTTCACTCCGTGAGGTGCGGGGGCACGTCACGATCGGAGACGGCAAACCTTTGGTTGCGACGGTCACCTTTCTCGACAGCCACGGTCTTTCGAGCGACGCCTTGTCGGATGCGGATGGGGTTTATTTGCTCCGCCTCCCCAACACGGAATCAAAGACGTGGAACGTTCACATCGACAGCGACGAACCGGCGGTGCACAAGTATCTGCACGATGTCGTCGTGGGATCGGAGGACGGGAAGCTCGATTTCAGCGTGACCGAGAGCGTTTTGACAGGGATCGTGCTCACGGAAGCGGGTGAACCGATCGATGGAGGATGGGTTGACGTTTCAGGCGATGACGATGGCGGCAAGTTGACTCAAGCGTCCATCTCATCGTCTGGCGAGTTTGCCGTGTACGGTCTCGAACCCGGTTCCTACAATCTGCGTGCGGTCTCCGCGGAGGCGGAAAGTGCTCCTACGACCATTACTCTGGACGCCGATGAATCGTACGCGCCTGTTCGACTGACCGTTCGGGCGGTCAAGCAGGTCAAAGGAATGATTCGCTCGAGGAGCGGACCGATTCCTGGTGCGCGCGTGACCTTGATTCCGGGCGGTGGTCCTCCGATGAGCGTCGAGGGGAGAACCAGCGATGGCGGCGGCCGTTATGTTCAGCGCTTGCCTCCCGGCCTTGCATCGTTCGATCTGGCAGTCGCCGCGCCTGGCTTCGCGTTCATGCTCGACCACGTTGACTATCACGACAAGCCGTTGCTCTCGCTCGTCGATCAGCGGCCTGGAACGTTGATTCTTCGTGGGCCGCAAGTCGATGGGATGCTGCTTCGCCACAATGGCGCGCGAATCTGGGTGAGCATGCTGCTCGTGCCATCATGGACTGGCCGCGCAGACACCGATGGTACGGTCATCGTTCCTTCGATGGAGCCGGGAGCATGGTCGCTCTGCTCCGGGGAGCGTTGCGTGGACGGTTTCCTCGCTCCGTTCGGAACGCTGAACCTCGACATGGGCTCGTAAGCGGGACGCCGGTCAGCGTCCCGCTTGTCCTCAGCTCACTCCCCCGGCAGCTCCAGCACCATTCGGTACGCCGACACCTGCTGCGAGGGATTGTTCATGACGCCGGCGGTGCCGATGAAGAGGAGGTTGAAGAGGCGGTAAATCTCTTCGCCGGCCTGGGCGATGACTTTCTCCTTGTTCTCGACCCAGCGGTGATGGCCGTTGCGGGCCCAGAGGTGGTAGTTGTGGCGGTCGTTGTAGACGCCGGCGAGCTGGATCTGCGACTTGTCGATCGCTTCCATCAACTCGGGCATGTAGACCATGCGGAACGTGCCTGGCCAGACGTATTTCGTGATGAAGCTCGACGTGCCGAAGGGAACTTTGCCGGCGGCGAAGTCGAGGTACGCGCGCGCGCCGGGCTTGAGCAGTTCGGCGAAGCGGGTCATGACGCGCGGGTAGTCGGAGAGATCCTCGATCACGCCCATGCAGGAGATGGCGTCGAAGCGGCGGCCGGGCTGGAAGGTGAAGAAGTCCTGATAGAACGCCTGAGCGTTCGTGAAGTTGTTCTTCTCGATGATGTCCTTCGTGAATCCGAGCTGGTCTTTTGAAAGCGTGATGCCGGTGACCTTGACGCCGCGGCTCGCGCAGAAGCGGGTCATGCCGCCCCAGCCGCAGCCGATCTCGAGCAGCTCTTGCCCTTCCTTCAGTCCGAGCTGGTCCCACGCGAATTCGTACTTGCGCTGCGAGCTCACTTCAAGCGTTTCATCATCGGTGAGGTAGATGCCGGGGGTGTACGCGTAGTAATCGCGATCGAGCGCGAGGAGCTGGATGTTCTTCGAGTCGTAGTGCTTGGCGATCCAGGCCGGGTTGAGCTTCTCGCGGCCGAAGATCATCGGCTGCAAACGTCGCCAGACCTTGAGCCAGAGATTGCGGTCGTCGAGGAAATCGCGGAGCCACATTGCTTTGATGGCGTCGCCTTCGATGTCGATGTCGTTGCGTACGTAAGCGTCGGCGATGCGCAGTTCCGATGCCGAGCGGAGCGCGGCCATGCCATTCTCGTTGCGGATCACGACGTCGAACTCGGGCGTCCCCTCGCCGAGGACCATCGTCCGGCCCGGAGTGCGGACGCGGAACGCAAAGGGAAACTTTCGATCCGCGAGAAGACGGCTCAGCCAGGTGGCACCTTCAGGCGCGGCTTCGAGTCCGGAAAGGGTGGAGGTTTCGGGATGATCGCTCATGCTCGGGCTCCTTAAGTATTTCCTTGGAAGGGGAAAGCTTACTACGACGGGAGGGGCTGGGGGCTAGGGACTGGAGGCTAGGGGATTGTTGTCGGTTGTCGGTTGTCTGTGAGTTTGCGTCGAACGTCCCGGACAACCGACAACTGAGAACCGATAACCACCTAGCCCCTAGCCCCCAGCCCCCAGCCCCTCCCTGGTATACGATTCGATGATGGCCTCACCGATCACTGACTTCATCAAGCACCACTATCGCCACTTCAACGCCGCCGCGCTCGACGCGGCCGCCGACGGATTACAACAAGCACCTCGCCGCGCGGCGGCAAGATGCTCGTCACGCTCGCCGGCGCGATGAGCACGGCCGAGCTCGGGATCTCGCTCGCGGAGATGATCCGGCAGGACAAGGTCCACGCCATCAGCTGCACCGGCGCGAACCTCGAAGAGGACATCTTCAACCTCGTCGCGCACGATCACTACGAGCGCGTGCCGCACTATCGCGATCTCACGGCGCAGGACGAGAAGGCGCTGCTCGACCGGCACATGAACCGCGTGACCGACACCTGCATCCCCGAGGGGGAGGCGATGCGGCGCATCGAAGCGGCGGTGCTGCAGGCATTGGGTCGAGAAGGACAAGCAGGGCGAAGCGCTTCTTCCCGCACGAGTTCATGTACAAGATCCTGCGCGACGGCTCGATCAAAGAGTTCTACCAGATCGATCCGAAGAACTCGCTGGATGCTCGCCGCGGCGGAGAAGAACCTGCCGATGTTCGTTCCCGGCTGGGAAGACTCGACGCTCGGCAACATGTACGCCGGCCACGTGCATCACCGGCGACGTGAAGAACGTGCACACGGTGCGCACCGGCATCGAGTACATGATGGAGCTCGCCGAGTGGTACACGAAGACGACGCGAAGACGTCGTCGATCGGCTTCTTCCAGATCGGCGGCGGCATCGCCGGCGACTTCCCGATCTGCGTCGTGCCGATGCTCCACCAGGATCTGCAGCGCGACGAACGTGCCGCTCTGGGGCTACTTCTGCCAGATCAGCGACTCGACGACGAGCTACGGCTCCTACTCCGGCGCCGTGCCGAACGAGAAGATCACCTGGGGCAAGCTCGGCGTCGACACGCCGAAGTTCATCATCGAGTCCGACGCGACGATCGTCGCGCCGCTCGTTTTTGCGTACGTGCTGGGATGGTGATCCCGATGCTATTCCGCACTGCGTTGGTGTTGTCCGTTCTCAGTTGTCCGTTGTTCGTAGCTGCGCAGACAACCGACCACCGACAACCGACAACCATCATCGAGAACGACATCCGCACGCTCTCGTCCGATGCGATGGAAGGGCGCGGTCTCAACACCAAGGGCCTCGACAAGGCCGCGGATTTCGTCGAGACGCAGCTGCGCGAAGCCGGGACGAAGCCGGCCTTCGGCAAGTCGTATCGCCAGAAGTTCCCTGTGAAGATGGGCGTCTCGCTCGGCGCGAAGAACGCCATCGACGGACTCGGGAAGGACGACTGGATTCCGCTCGGTTTCTCCAGCGCCGGTTCGTTCTCTGGACCGATCGCGTTCGGCGGCTATGGCATCGACGCCGCTCCGCTCAACTTCCGCGAGCTCGAAGGGATCGATCTCAAGGGCAAAGTCGCGCTGATGCTGCGCTACGAACCGCAGGAGCGCGACGAGAAGTCTCCGTTCGACGGCAAGAAACCGAGCCGCTGGTCTGCGCTTCGCTACAAGGCCACGCATGCGCGCGATCTCGGCGCGGTCGCGGTCGTCTTCGTCACCGGTCCGCTTCAGGACGAAGAGAAAGACAAGCTTCCCGCGCTGACGAATGACGGTCCCGAGAGCCCGCTCGGCATTCCGGTGATTCAGGTCAAGACGTCGGTCGTGCAGAAGTGGCTTGCTGATGGATTGTCACTTGCTCAGTTTCAGAAAGACGTCGACGCCGATCTCAAGCCGCGCTCGCGCGTGCTCGATGCAAAACTCGCCGGCACCGTCGACGTGAACGTGTCGTTCGCGCAGGCGCAGAACCTCGCCGGAATCATCCCCGGCCGCGGCAAGCTGGCGAACGAGATCGTCGTCCTCGGCGCGCACTACGATCACCTCGGCTACGGTCCGTTCGGATCGATGCGTCCGAACGAGCACGCGATTCACAACGGTGCGGACGACAACGCGTCCGGCACCTCGGCGGTGCTCATCGCGGCGAAACGTCTGCAGGAGTTGCTCAAGGACGCGAAGGATCGGCGCACCGTGGTCCTCGCGCTGTTCTCGGCAGAAGAGACGGGGCTCGGCGGATCGGCGTACCTCGTCGGACATGCGCCGTTCCCGATCGAGCATGTCGTGGCGATGGTGAATCTCGACATGGTCGGCGCGCTGCGTGACGACAAGCTCGTCGGCCTCGGCAGCGAATCGGCGGCGGAGTGGAAGCCGCTCGTCGATCGCGTGGCCGCGGAGCTGAAGCTCTCGGTGGCGTCGAGCGGCGACGGCTTCGGACCCTCCGATCAGACGAGCTTCTACGCGAAGCAGATTCCGGTGCTGCATTTCTTCACCGGCACGCACGAGCGCTATCACACGCCCGACGACGACGCCGACTTCATCAACTTCGAAGGAGCGGCGCGCGTGTCGGAGATGACCTCGCGCGTGGTTGCGGCGATTGCGCGCGGCGAAGTGACGCCAAAGTACGCGCGCGCGACGACCGCTCCGGCGATGGAAGGCGACAGCCGCGGCTACGGCGCGTACCTCGGCACGATCCCCGATTTCAGCGCGATGGAGTCGCCAAGCGGTGGCGTGAAGCTCGCCGGCGTGCGCGACGGTGGACCCGCGGCTCTCGCTGGTATGAAGGCCGGCGATATCCTCGTGGAGATGGCCGGAACGCGCATCGACAATCTTTACGACATGACTTACGCGCTGCAGGATCACAAGCCGAACGAGACGATCGACGTCGTGGTTCTGCGCGACGCCAAGCGCGTGACTCTGCGCGCGACCCTCGGCACGCGCGGCAACGCTGCGCCGGCGGGCGCGCACGGGGCGACGAGCGAATTGGAGATCAAGGCCGGCAAGCCGTTCGAGACGTCGTTCGAAGGCGAGACGCATCTGAAGAACGTCCGCCAGCTCACGTTCGGTGGAGAAAACGCGGAGGCGTATTTCAGTCCCGACGGGAAGAAACTGATCTACCAGTCGACGCCCGAGCGCGGCGGTTGCGACCAGCAGTACATCGTCGATCTCGCCGCGGGCGAAACGAAACTCGTCTCGAGTGGCAAGGGACGCACGACCTGCGGCTACTTCTCGTATCCGACCGGCGATCGCATTCTCTACGCGTCGACGGAAGCGCATGACGAGGCCTGCCCGCCGCCGCCCGATCGCTCGCGCGGCTACATCTGGGGCGTCTATCCGTCGTACGACCTCTACATGGCCAAGTCCGACGGCTCGGAGAAGAAGCGCATCACGTCGACGCCGGGCTACGACGCGGAAGGGACGTGGTGTCACAAGGGCGGCCGGATCATCTTCACGTCGGTGCGCGACGGCGACCTCGATCTCTATTCGATGAATGAAGAGGGGGGCGACGTGAAGCGCCTGACGAACACGCCGGGCTACGACGGCGGCGCGTTCTTCAACGCCGACTGCACGCAGATCGTCTGGCGCGCGTCACGTTTCCCCGATCCTGCGGCGCTGAAGGATTACCAGACGCTGCTGGCGGAAGGATTCGTGCGGCCCTCGAAGATGGAGCTCTGGGTCGCGAACTCCGACGGCACGAGCGCGAAACAGATCACGACCAACGGCGCGGCGAATTTCTGCCCGTTCTTCACGCCGGACGGCAAGCGAATCATCTTCGCCTCGAACATGCTCGACCCGCGGGGCCGCGAGTTCGACATCTTCATCATGAACGCCGACGGCAGCGGCTCCCCGGAGCGCATCACCACCGCCCCCGCCTTCGACGGCTTCCCGATGTTCAGCCCCGACGGCAAGTGGCTGGTGTTCGCGTCGAACCGCGCAAATCCCGAGGGGCGGGAAACGAACTTGTTCATCGCGAAGTGGGAGTGAAGAGCAGTTTCGTTGGCGTTTGGCGATCGTACGCGTGGAGGGCGGGCTTATAGCGGGCCGATTCTTTTGGGCGGGCCGGTCCCCCCGCCCGCCCAGAGTCGGCGGGCTATAAGCCCGCCCTCCTTGCTTCGCGTTACTTCCTTGCCGTAACCGACGTTCTTGCGCTGGTCGCCGTTCCTGCGTCGTCGATCGCGTCGACCTTCAGCTCGGCGGTGACGCCGCTGAAGAGCCGCTCGTCGGGGACTTCGCGGCGTGGGTTGAATCGGTAGCGCATCACCGAGGACGCGGTGATCTGGGGCGAAGTGCCCATCGCCTGGATCTGATCGGCGTTCCAGCTGTCGCTGCCGACGGCGAAGCCTCCCGGCGCGAAAACGGTGATGGAGACGCGCGTGATGGTGACCGCGTGTCCACCGGTTTCTTTCACCACGACATCGAACGGGAAGTCGTAGCTGTTGCCGGTCGCGCGTTTCGCGACGATTGGATTCGGGACGACCTCGATCGAGATCGCCCCATGTCCGGGCGCTGGCTGATTCGCGGGCGGTGCTCCGCTCTGGCAGGCGGCCAGAACGGAGAGCAGGATCAGGGAGACAAAGAGGTTCCTTCGAATCATTTCATTTGAACGATGCCGCAGGCGATGCGCGGACCGGCGTTGCCGGTCGGCTGCGTGGCGAGGTCGTCCGGATTCGCGTGGAGGATCACGGCGTGGCCGACGACGCTGTTCGCGCCGGGCGCGACGGTGATCGAGTGCGTGTTGAACTTCGTGTCGACGACGCCCTGCGCGTCGGCGGTGACGTTGCCGAAGTCGCCGGCGTGATGCGGGTCCGCGCTCGGCGCGCCGTGGGCAACGCCCATCGGGTTGAAGTGTCCACCGGCGGCGTTGCCGTTGTCGCCGCAGTCGCCTTTGTCGTGGACGTGGAATCCATGCACGCCCGGCGGGACGCCGGTGAGGTGCGCGGAGACGTCGACGCTGCCGTCCGCGCGCTGCACGAACGTGACCGTCCCGTTCGCGGTCGAGCCGCTGGTCGGGGCCAGCATCACCGACGCGGACGGTCCGCCGGACATCGAGGCGCATCCCGCGAGCAGCACGGCGGCGATGGCGATGGAAAGGAATACGAGTTTCTTCATCAGTTACCTCCAACTTTCAAAATGATCGTCACCTTCGTGCCCGACGGCGGCAAACGTTCGGGGACAGATGCATAGATGACGCCGTCGCGGACGGAATCGCGGATGGGATGAGCGTGATTGCCGATCGCGCCCCCGGGACAGGAGTAGAGGCAGACGATACAGCCCGACTTGAAATCCTTCTGCCAGCGTTCGTTTCCACCGTAGCGGAAATCGAGCTCGGGCGTTGCGCGATCCTTCTCCGACAGCAACCGCGCCAGCGGAACGCGTCCGCGGGAACCACGCCATTCGACGAACACCTCGATGGACGAGCCTTCGACGCGCTTGTCCGGTTCGCGATTCACCGGATTCTCGCGCGCGTTCCAGGAATCGGGCGTGAGGTTCTCGCCGCGGCGCGCGCCGAGAGAGTCGAGCGCGGTGCGCACGTCGTGATCGCTCGCGTCGCTCACGAAGAGCGCCCAATGCTTCGCGTTTCCGCCATTCCAGACGATCGCGTGATGCCCCTGCACTCCGAACGGTCGCTCCATCGCGTGCGGTTGCACGGTCGCCGTGATGCGCACCTCGTGATGCGCGCGATCGATGATGGGCTTGGCGGCGTAGATGGGGAGCGCGAGAAATAACAACGAAATCGCCAGCGATGAGCGCACGTCGCTACTCTAATCTGTCATCCCGAGCGTCGAGCGAGGGACCTGGGCGGGTGGGTGCGCAAGGGATGTGCTTCGCGCCGCCGCCCACCCAGGTCCCTCGCTCGACGCTCGGGATGACAGCAGTTGTGTGCGCGCTATTGCGAGATCGCCGCGATGCGTTTGCCCAGCTTGCCCAGCCAGCCCTTCGACACGTCCTGGTAGTACAGCGCGGCTGCTTTCTGAATGCCGTCCGCAAGCGACGGATACGACGAGATGCGTTGCGCGAGGTCGCTGATCTTCATTCCCTTGCTGCGAGCGAGCACGACCTCTTCGATCACGGTCGATGCGTTCGCGCAGAGCGCGTGAGCGCCGAGGATCTTGCCCTTGGCGTCGCAGACGAACTTGATGAGTCCTGCCGTCGTGCGATCGACGACCGCGCGATCGACGTCGGCCATGTCGACTTTGAACGTGCGCACCGCCTCGCCATGTTTCTCTCGCGCTTCCGCTTCCGTCATCCCGATGTGACCGACCTCGGGGTCGGTGTAGAGCGCCCAGGGAACGTCGTTGTAATTCATCGCCGACTTGCCGGGGAAGAGCATGTTGCGCGTCAGCTTTACCGCCTCGTACGCGGCGACGTGCGTGAATTGCAGACCGCCGTGAACGTCGCCGCAGGCCCAGATGCGCGGCGCGGTCGTGCGCAGGAAGCGATCGGCGACGATCCACGAGCGCTCGATCTTCACGCCCGCTTCTTCGAGGCCGAGATTCTCCGTATTGCCGCGGCGTCCCGAGGCGACGAAGATCTCGTCGACCGCGATCTCGCGCGACTCGCCCGCCTTCGTCTCGATGCGCGCGTGCTTTTTGCCTCCTTCGCCGCGCACCGACTTCACCGCCCAGCCGGTGAAGAGCTCGATGCCTTCCGCGGTCAGGATCTTGCGCACGCCGGCGATGATGTCGGCGTCTTCCTTGTTCACGATCTCGTCGAGCATCTCCACGACGGTCACGCGCGAGCCGAAGCGCGCGAACATCTGCGCGAACTCGATTCCGATGTAGCCACCGCCGAGGATGAGAATCGAAGCGGGGATTTCATTGCGCTCGAGAAACGAAACGTGATCGAGAAAGCCGTTCTCCTTCAATCCCTCGATCGGCGGCACCGACGTGCGCGCACCGGTCGCGATGACGATGTCCTTCGCCTGCAGGCGCCGATTGCCGACTTCGACTTCGGAGCGCGACACGAGTCGCGCCGAGCCTTGGATCACGTCGATGCCGAGCTTGCGAAACTTCTCCGGATCGTCGTGACGGCTGATGAGGCGCCGCTGCTCGCGCATCGAATCCATCACCGCCTTCGGATTCACTCGCGGCGTAACGGGATCGAGTCCGTACGCGTCGGCGTTGCGCATCTGATAGGCGAGCTTGGCCGTTGCGACGAGCGCCTTCGTCGGCACGCAGCCGGTCCAGAGACAATCGCCGCCCAGCGCTTCCCGCTCGATCATCGCAACCTTGCGACCCAACCGCGCGGCGATGGAGGCCGTGACGAGGCCGGCTGTACCGCCGCCGAGGACGACGACATCGAACGTTTCACTCATCCGCGCATCGTAGTCGGCTGGTCGGGCGGTCGTCGAGCGGCGAGTCGGCGAGTCGCCTGGTCTTCTAGTCTCCTAGTCGCCTGGTCGCCCAGATCGAGGCGCACAGGCTCAGAGGCGCACAGGCGCACAGGCGAGAGCCGCACGAATACAAAGTCTCTCGACTGTTGAGTCTGTGAGCCTCTGCGCCTATGAGCCTGTGAGCCTCTCTGGTCGACTCGCCGACTAGGAGACTCGACGACTGGCCACGCGAAGTCTCGTCGCCCTCCCCGCACCCCGCCCCCGTATAATTCCGCTCACAACCGTCCCCGGAAAATCCATGGCCTTCTTCTGCATTCATTGCAAATCGGAAATCGACCCGAAGTTCAAGGCCTGTCCCTACTGCGGCGAGGCGATCACCGATTTCCTTCGTCGCTATCTCGAGACGCCGATCGATGGGAAGTATCAGATCCTGGCGCGCCTCGGCGTTGGCGGCATGGGGGAGGTCTACAAGGTCCTCCACATCCATCTGAACTCGATCCGCGTCATCAAACTGATGCGCGCGAATATCGCCAGCGATCCCGGCGCGCACGAGCGTTTTCTGCGCGAGGCGCGGCTGGCGACGAAGATCAATCATCCGAACGTGGCCACGCTCTTCGACTTCTCGACGCTCGAAGACGGCTCGTTCTACATGGTCTGGGAGTACATCGAAGGAACGAACCTGCACGAGATGATCGATCAGCGCGGGCCGCTGTCGCCGCGCTACGCCGCGAAGCTTGCGTCGCAGGCGCTGCAGGGACTCGACGCGATTCATCGCGCCGGCATCGTGCATCGCGACGTCAGTCCCGAGAACCTGATGATCACGCGCGACGACGAGAACGAAGAGCGCGTGAAGATCATCGACCTCGGCATCGCCAAGTCGGCGGCGTCGGAAGACAACAACACCAAGACGGGGATGTTCGTCGGCAAGTGGAAGTACTGCTCGCCCGAGCACCTCGGCATGCTCAGCGCCGGCGAGCGCATCGATGGCCGCGCCGACATCTACTCCTTCGGCATCGTGCTCTACGAGATGCTCACCGGCGTGCCGCCGTTCCAGGCCGACACGCCGCACGCATACCTGATGATGCACGCCTCGCAGCGCCCGAAACCGCTGGCCGAGGTGAATCCGGGAGTGTCCGTGCCGCCGGAGCTCGAGGCGGTGATCTTTCGGGCGCTCGAGAAGGATCGCAATAAGCGTTACGCCACGGCGCGCGAGTTCGCGCAGGTGCTCGACCGCGTCGCGCCGACGCTCTCCGATGCGCCGGGTGCGCCGCCTCCGCTGCCGGGAAACGCGGAGATCACGAACGAAGCGACGCGCGTGATGCCGAAGGCCGCCGACACTCCGACGATCGTGTCGACGACCGGCGATGCACCGACGATCGTTACGCTGGCGCCGGCGCCGCAACCGCATGCGGTTCGCAAGACTCTCGATCGCGGCGCCGACGCCGTTCGCGAAACGCCCGTCGCACCGAAACGCCGTTCGTCCGTCTTTGTCATCGCCGCCGTCATCGCGATCGTGCTTCTCGGCGCGGGTTGGATTCTCGTCAACAAAGAGCACGCGATTGCGCCGACGCCTGCGCCCGCGCCGCTTCAAGCCTCGGCACAAGTGACGTCGATCGCATCGACGACACCGGGCCATCTCGCCATCAACGCCTTCCCCTGGGCTCACGTCACGCGCATCCGCAATCTCGACAGCGGAAGGGATGTCGATATCGTCGCGGGGTTGGTCACTCCGGCATCGCCGATGGATCTCGCGCCGGGCCGGTACGAAGTGACGCTGTCGAATCCGAACTTCCCACGCCCGATCACGCAGAGCGTGATGGTCACCGCCGGCGGTGAAGAAACGCTGAACGTGCAGTTCGCGGATCCGGCGTCGGCGACCGTGCCGAGTTTCGGAGGCGGACGGTGAAGCGGCTGCTGTGTCGCGTCATTGCAAGAAGGCAGCATGTCATCCCGAGCGTCGAGCGAGGGACCTGGGGGACGGGGGGCACGATGCACGCTCCTCGCGCCACCGCCCGCCCAGGTCCCTCGCTCGACGCTCGGGATGACATGGGCCTTGCTCGACTGCGAACGCTCACGGTTGCTTTCGCTCTCCTCGCGACCAGCTTCGTTTCGGCCGCTCCACCCGAAAAATGGTACGACGCTTACAAGCGCGGCGTGAGCGCGGTCAACGCGAAGGGATATCGCGCGGGTGCTGACGCGCTGCAGAAATCGATTGCCGAAATGCCAAATGAAGGAACGGGCGTGCGCGCGGGGCGGGAGATCATCATTTACGTTCCGCACTTCTGGCTCGGCATCGCGAAGTTCAACCTCGGCGATGTCGATGGCGCGCTGCGGGAGTGGCGCACGTCGGAAGATCAGGGTGTCATCACGCGCACCGAGTACTACTCGCGCATGAAGGACTGGGTCGCGCGCGCGCAGACCGAGAAGCAGCGCAACGCGCAGAGTGAAGCCTCGGGGCCGAAGAAGCAGGCCGACGCCGCGATCAGTAAGGCGCTGGAGACGCAGGGCGATGCGTTGTCCGCGGGCGGCGATCGCAGCGAGAGTTATCGCGCCGCATCGCGCAAGCTGCAGGAAGCGCTCGCGCAATTCCATCAGGCCGGCACCGACGTCAGCGGCTACGCCGCTGCGCAGCAGACGGCGCAACAGGCATCCGCGCTTTTCGCCGCGGCCGCGGACGAAGGAAAGAAACTGAAGGCCGCGCGTCAGGCGATGCCGTCGGTCGTTCCCAAGCCGACGCCCGCGCCTCCGCAGCAGCGTCCGCCCATCGTCATCACCAACATTCCGCCGGCGACGGCGACACAGGCGCCGCCGCCGAAAGTCGACACGACACCGCCTCCGCCCGTGGAAAGCGAAGCGGAAGTCGCCGCGCGCATTGCGGTGCAGCAGTACCGGCGCAACGTTGGCGCGGCGCCGCAAGCGATCGCGCGCAGTGAAACGCGAGACGCCGAGCGTTTGCGCCGCGAGCTCGAGAGCGCGAAGAGCGACGCCGACTTCGCGGGCATCACGCGCGACGCCAGCGATCGCGATGCGGCGATGACGAAGAAGATCGCGGCTGCACTCGCGCCTCCACCAACAACGACTGCCGAACCAGTGCCGGCGGCTGCGCTCGATCTCAGCGGCGCGTTTCACGCTTACGCCGCGGGAGATCTCGCCGGGGCCGAGCAAATTCTGACGCGCATCCTTCAAGTTCAGGCAGCGCCAGAAGCGTATGCGCTGCGCGGCTGCGCGCGCTACACGCGCGCGATGCTGTCGCGGAAACCGGAATCGCTGCTCGCGGCGGCGAGGGCGGATTTCAAGTCCGCGCTCCAGGGCAATCGCGCGCTGCAACTCGACCGCGCCGCGTTTTCGCCGAAGCTCGTGGCGTTCTTCGAACAGGTGCGCGAGCAGCGTTGATGGATTTCGAAGCCGCGGCCGAACGTCTCTCGCCGTACGCGCGTCCCACTCCGCTCGTCCCCGCGTTGCTGCTGTCGCGCGATCTCGAATGCGATCTCTGGGTGAAGAACGAGACCGTCTCGCCGATCGCGTCGTTCAAATGGCGCGGCGCGCTCAATGACATCCTGCGTGGCGGCGCTTCCGGTGCAGTCGTCACGTCATCGACCGGCAATCACGGCCAGGGCGTCGCCTGGGCCGCGCGCGCGACCGGTGTCGCATCGCACGTCTTCCTCCCCCTCGGCGCAAATCCGACGAAGCGCGCGAAGATCGAGCTCCTCGGCGCGACGATTCACGACGTCGGCCACGACCTCGACGCCGCGAAAGAGCTGGCCATCGAGTTCGCGCGCCGCGAAGGTCTGCGCTTCATCGACGACGGCGAGAGCGAAGGCGTGATCGAAGGCGTGGCCACGATCGGTCTCGAGATCGCACGCGAGCTCGAGCATCTCGACGTCGTATTCGTGCCGATGGGCAGCGGCTCGCTGGCCAGCGGCATCGCCATGGCCATCAAACAGCGCTTCCCGAACGCGCGCGTCGTCGCAGTGCAGTCCGAGGGAGCGCCGGCGATGGTCGAGAGCTTCCATGCGCGCGTCGGAATCGAACGGCCCGCCGCCACGATCGCCGATGGCCTCATCTGCCGCGTCCCCGCGCAGCTCGCACTCGAACAGTTGATTCGCTGGGTCGACGACGCGATCACCGTGAGCGACGACGAGCTCCTCGCCGCGGCTAGCGCCATGATGTTCGGCGCGCACCTGCTCGTCGAGCCCTCCGGCGCCGCCGGCCTCGCCGCCGCGCTCCGTCATCGCGAAGAGATTCGCGGGAAGCGCGTGGTGTTGATCGCGACGGGCTCGAACGTAGCCGGCGCCGGCACGGCCGGCAGCGTTGAAGGCCACAAGGCTGGCCGCACGCGCGGGTGATCCGAGGTGTCGTTCGGGATGCCCCTCGCTATCGACCAGTTCGTTTTGAGAAATCACTTCACGCCATTGCGAAGCTCCTGGATGTGAACCGCTTTGACGCTCGTCGAGCCGACGACGAGTGAGTCGGTGAAGGAGAGCGTGGTGAGTCCCAGCGGCGCGCGTGCCTGACTCAGTGCCGTGCGTAATTCGTTCACGTGCAGTGCGCGGATGAGCGTGACGCCCGCGAAGATCGAATCCGTGAAGCTCGTCGGGGCGAGTCCCGCGGTGGCGCGGACCGCGTTCACGGCCGTGCGGAGCTCGGTGACATGGACGCCCCGCACGAGGGTCGACCCGGCGCCGGCCGGATCGTTCGTGAAGAAGATCGTCGTGGCCAGATCGATCGGACTGTAGGACGAAGGATTGCCTCCGCCGTCGATCGCACGGACCCTGTAGACGTAAGCGTTCCCGCCGGAGACACCGTTGTCGGTGAAGGCTGCAATACCGGGCGTGCCGATCGTGAAGTAGCCTCCTCCGCTGTTTCGCGCGACTTCGTAGAACGCCGCGCCGGCGACGCTCGTCCAGGCGAGGCTGACCTGCGTCGTCGTTGTCGCCGTAGCGGTCAATGCCACCGGGCCGAGGAGCGCCGCGGTGGTGAACGTGCTCGCCGGTGACGTGTAGCCGGTGCTGCTGCTGTTCGTTGCGAAGGCTTTGAACGAATAGCCGGTAGAGGCCGACAATGCGCTGACGCCGACGCTGAACACGCCGGTCGTGCCGCTGGTCGTCGTCTTCGTGACGCCTGGTCCGCCGATCGTCGGATCGGAGTTCGTCGCCGTCTGCGAAGAGACCACGCCCCGCTCGGTGATGCTCGTACCGCCATCGCTCGTGACGTTTCCGCCGAGGGTCGCGCTGGTTGCGGCGATCGATCCTGACGTGGGCGACGTCACGGTGGGCACCGGCGCATCGCGCTCGCGCCCGAACCAGACGTACCACGCCTGGACGCTTCCGCTCGCCAGTCGCGCCTGGCCCGTCGTCGTCCAGGTGTTTCCCGCGGTTCCGTGCGGACGAGTCGAATACCAGTCCCCCCACGAGGGCGCGCCTTGCGCGCTCGTCACGATGGTGTAGTTCTCCCAGGGAGGCGTCGGCGCCGAGTAGTCGTCGGCGATGAGCGCGGCCATCGCCGGGTAGCCGGTTGATGATCCGTAGTAGACCGAGCCGGCGATGTGACCGCGGTCGTTCACGCCGATCGCCGGATACTGCCAGGTGTAGCTCTCATGCCACAACGTGGGCTCGTCGATGAGCGCTCGCGTGCTGGCATTGAAGCGCGCCACGCGAACATGGGGGAGCGGGAACGCTCCTCCCTGCGAAGCATTCCACATGAATCCGATGACGCCTCCGGCGATCCATCCCGTCTGTACCCGCCCGTCGTTGGGAGAACGCCCGCACCAGTTCTGGCTGTCTGCACCGGGGCATGCATAGGGAAGAGTGCGGGGCCAGGTCGAGATCGCGACATCGTCCCAGAACAGCGTGCCGGAGCCTTCGTCCCAGCGATAGATGCGGAGGGAGCTCGTGCTGTTGTGCGACGCCCAGTACATCGTCGTCGTGGCGCCCTGGGTGGGCGTGAAATTGAAATGATCGCTCGACACGAAATAGTCGAACGTCACCTGACTGCACGTGCTCGCCGCCGCGAGCGGGATTCGCCAGATCACAGTCCGCTGCCATAGATTGCTGGCGTTGTATACGTTCGCCGTGTACCAGACGTAATTGTTGCTGAGTGCCACGTGCGGATAGTCGAGCCACAATCCATTGCCGAGTCCGAAGTTGGTCGGATTCCACGTGTAATAACACCAGCCCGCCGACGCCACTGACGCGGCCGGAGCGAACGCCGTACGATAGCTGCCCTGTTGCGTCGCCCCCGAGTAGAGGTATTGAAGCTGCCAGATCATCTGGCCGTGTGTGCGATCGTAGATGACCGACTGGTCGCAGCAGAATCCGCCGTCGACGGATGGGAATTGTGAATAAGGATTGACAAAGTTGAAATTCGCGCCGTTGTCGGAGGAGTAGGAGGCAAACCAGTTTCCGGCCATGAACGCCACGGATCCGGCATTGGCCCCGTGCGTCTCGGAAATCGTGGACGTGCCCGTGCCATACGGCCCCTGCGTGGTCGTGCGGTAAAGCGTGAAGGTGCTTGCTGCGCCGGGCGTCCCGTCGTGTCCACGGATCGGGCCGGCCATCGGGCGCGCCGATCCGAATGCCGCAATCGGGGCGCCGGGGTTTGTTGCCCGGACATTCGGCGGAGCCAGCACCGATCCAGGTTCGACACGAAGCGGCGGCGCCGGAAGATCGACTTCATTCAGCGATTCCTCGCGAGCACGCAACTGCTCGGGAGTCAGCGAAGGCGGTTTGTCGCTCCAGTGGAACGCGCTGTCCCGGTGCGATCGAGCCATGTGCGGCTTCTTTGCTTCCCGGTTCATCGGCGCCTAACGGCGAGAGCGGAACGAATACAAGCGCTGCGGCGAGCGCGAAAAACACGCCGGGTGAAAGCCTGCAATGCTGGCGCATTGAGATCCTCCCCTGTCTGGAAACCGAACCCGGCTGGAGATTCTACTCCCATCGATACGGATTTCCAGAAGGCGGGATACAAAAGGCGTTGTGCCGAAACGTCACAGAGGACGTCCCGGCTCAGAACGCATGCGCCACAGAGTACGAATCGCTACAGTGGCGGTGCGATTACTTGCGCAATTCCACACCATTGGCCACGAACGAAACTTCGACCGCCGTGCCGTCTTCCTTGTGCGCGATCTTCGCGCCTTCGCTTTCGAGGTGCTCGACGTCAGCCTTCGAGAGCTCCTTGACCACGGTCACGCCCTCGGCGCGCGCTTTCATCCCCTTCGCTTCGAGCGGGATGAAGAATCCGTAATCCTTGAACGTCACGCGCACGCTCTGCTCGCCTTTTGCGGGAGCGAGCTGCATCCAGCAGCCCTGGCGCGTGCAGCTTGCCTCGATCACGCCTTCGACGAGCACGGCGTCTTTGCTGTACGCGTCCGGCTTCGCCAGGACATCGGCGAGCGGGATCGCCTTCGCGTCTTTCGAAATTGCGGCTCCGCGTTGAATCACGTCGTCACCGGCGAATGCGGACGTAGCGAGGAGGAGAGCGACGATCAACAGCTTCTTCATGATCGCGAAGTCTAGCAGCGCGCCACCGCGAATCGGTACGGAGCGACGTCAGTTTGCAGATCCGCAACGACGCCGATTTGCCGCGAATGATCGCGTCATTCATCCCTCACACACAACCGTTCGTCACTCCGGCATTCCCGATGGATGGCCGGGACGCGATGCTCGGTGCGAAGACGACGAATCCAAAGGAGCCTCAATGACTGCGATCCGGAAAATGCAACGCCTGTTGTTTCTCTCTTTCCTCGTGCTTACCGCCATCCCACTTTTCGCTCAGAGCCCGTCCTGGGAAATTGGAGGATGGTTTCTCGTGCCGCACCTCAAAGACACGACGCTCGCCGATCCGGAGGGTGACGTTCGATCAAGTTCGATGAGCAGGCTGGCGGTGGCCTCTCGCTCAACTATTTCTGGACCGACTCCTTTTCCACGGAAATCTCTCGCAACCTTTACCCCGCGGACATGCAGATCGGAATCGAAGGCGTGCCCGGAACATTCGACGTGGGCAACCTCGAGATCACGTCGATCGCTGCGATGGGCCAGTTCCACTTGCAGCGCAGCAACCGCTTGAGCCCATACCTCGGTGCAGGCATCGCGCACCTGTCCGGCAACTTCGATCCCGCGGACGGTGTGACGCCCGAAGAAAACTTCGATTTGGAATCGAAGACCACCTTGACCGCCAGCGCGGGGGCGGATCTCGCGCTCCCGCACCACATCGCACTCGCCGCCGAGGTGCGCTACACGCCATGGAGCGCGAAGGCGAAAGGCGATCCCAGCTCCGACGCGATCGAGCTCGACCCGCTGACCTTCGGTGTCGCCGTGAAGTACCGCTTCTGACGTGGAGTGCGGCAGCGCAAGCTGCCGCTTTTCATCGCGTGTTGCGAAGCCGGGGTGTGCGGCTACTCGAGGCACGCCCGTTTGTGCCACGTGATCGAAGCGATTGCACGTGCGGAGCTCGAGGCGCGTGATGGAAAGCGGTGGCTCGACGCCACCGCACCCCCAAGACTGTCGACCTTTGGAGTGCGGCAGCGCAAGCTGCCGCTTTTCATCGCGTATTGCCGAGCCGTGGTGTGCGTTGCTCGATGCACGCCGTTCTTGCCACGTGATCGAAGCGAATGAACGTGCAGAGTTCGAGGCACGTGATGGAACGCGGTGGCCGACGCCGCCGCACTCCAAAGAAAAAAGGCCGGCGTTGCCGCCGGCCTTTTCGTAATCGATGAAGCGAAGACTTATGCGGTTTCGACGTTGCCGATGCGCATGCCGTAGAACGAGCGGTAGACGAAGAACATCGCGACGAGGAGGAAGGCCGCGGAGAGGATTTTCGTGAGGTTGCCCTGGCCGGCGCGGTTCATTTCGACGGCGAGCTCGACGGCGAGGAGGCCGAAGAGCGTCGTGAACTTGATGACCGGGTTCATCGCGACGGACGACGTGTCCTTGAACGGGTCGCCGACGGTGTCGCCGACGACGACGGCCGCGTGGAGCGGCGTGCCTTTCTGCTTGAGCTCGGTTTCGACGATCTTCTTGGCGTTGTCCCAGGCGCCGCCGGCGTTGGCCATGAAGATGGCCTGGTAGAGACCGAAGAGGGCGATGGAGATCAGGTAGCCGATGAAGAAGAACGGATCGAAGCAGGCGAAGGCGAGCGTCGAGAAGAAGACGACGAGGAAGATGTTGAGCATGCCCTTCTGCGCGTACTGCGTGCAGATTGCGACGACCGTTTTCGAGTCTTCGACCGATGGCCTTCGTCGCGCCGGTGTCGAGCTTGATGTTCTTCTTGATGAACTCGACCGCGCGATAGGCGCCGGTGGAAACGGCCTGCGTGGACGCGCCGGTGAACCAGTAGATCACCGCGCCGCCGACGATGAGGCCGAGCAGGAACTGCGGATGAAGAATCGACAGCTTGTCGATGTCGACCGTGAGGCCTGTTGGTGAGCATGACGATGATGGCGAAGATCATCGTCGTCGCGCCGACGACGGCGGTGCCGATGAGCACGGGCTTGGCGGTCGCCTTGAACGTGTTGCCCGCGCCGTCGTTCTCTTCGAGGAAGTCCTTGCCCTTTTCGAACGCCGGGCGTGAAGCCGAAGTCGCGCTTCGATCTTCTTCGTCGATGCCGGGGATGCGTTTCGATCGTGGAGAGCTCGTAGACCGACTGCGCGTTGTCGGTGACCGGGCCGTAGCGAGTCGACGGCGATGGTCACCGGGCCCATGCCGAGGAAGCCGAAGGCGACGAGGCCGAAGGCGAAGATCGCCGGGGCGATCATGAGCTCCGCGGCGTCCGACGGGGAACGATGCCGGCGATCCAGGCAGCGATGCCCATCAGGCCGGCGATGGTGAGTGCCCATCCAGTAGGCGGAGAAGTTGCCGGCGACGAGGCCGGAGAGGATGTTGAGCGACGCGCCGCCTTCACGCGACGCGGTGACGACTTCGCGCACGTGGCCGCGATTCGGTCGAGGTGAAGACTTTCACGAGCTCGGGGATGATCGCGCCGGCGAGCGTGCCGCAGGTGATGATCGTGGAGAGCTTCCACCACATCGAAGCGTCGCCGCCGAGGCTCGGGATGAGCAGGTACGAGACGACGAAGGTCACGCCGACGGAGAGGATCGAGGTGAGCCAGACCAGCGAGGTCAGCGGCGACTCGAAGTTCATCTTGTCGGCGTTGCCGAAGCGCGCCTTGGCGACGGCTTCGTTGATGAAGTACGAGACCGCCGAGGTGATGACCATCATGACGCGCATGACGAAGATCCAGACGAGGAGCTGGACCTGCACCGTCGGGTTGTGCACCGCGAGGAGGATGAACGTGATGAGCGCGACGCCGGTGACGCCGTAGGTCTCGAAGCCGTCGGCCGTCGGGCCGACCGAGTCGCCGGCGTTGTCGCCGGTGCAGTCGGCGATGACGCCGGGGTTACGCGCGTCGTCTTCCTTGATGTTGAAGACGATCTTCATGAGGTCGGAGCCGATGTCGGCGATCTTCGTGAAGATGCCGCCGGCGATGCGCAGCGCCGCGGCGCCGAGCGACTCGCCGATGGCGAAGCCGATGAAGCACGGGCCGGCGTAGTCGCCGGGCACGAAGAGCAGGATGCCGAGCATGAGCAGGAGCTCGATGGAGATGAGCAGCATGCCGATGCGACATGCCGGCCTTGAGCGGGATCGAGTAGGTGCGGGAACGGCTTGCCCTGCAGCGACGCGAACGCGGTGCGCGAGTTCGCGAACGTGTTGACGCGGATGCCGAACCAGGCGACGACCGTAGCTGCCGCCGATGCCGACGAGGCTGAGCGACGATGATGATGGTCACGCTTGCAGCGCGTCGAAGTGACGCAGCGCGCCGAAGTAGACGACCATGATCGCGGCGATCAGGATCCAGAGGCGCATGATGAACTTGCCCTGCGTGACGAGGTAGGTCTTGCAGGTCTCGTAGATCAGCTCCGAGATCTCGCGCATCGACGCGATGGACGGGCAGGTTCTTGAGCTGCACGTACATGCCGAGGCCGAAGAGCAGGCCGAGAACGCAGATGAGCAGGCCGCCCATCAGCAGGCGATTTCCTCCCATCCCCAGGAAATTGACGCTGCCGAGGTCCGGCAGGATAAGACTCGCTTCCGATTTGGCCTCGGTGGTGGTTGCCGGCGCCGTCTCTTGAACGGTTCCTTGTGCAAGCGCAACCGCGCCGAATGCGAGAGTACCGATCAGCGCGACGAGCAACGCGCGCGTGGTCCAGGACTTCATGATTCCTCCGTGTTTTGGCTGAAATGCCGAGGGAGAGGCTTGGGCAAACCTCTCCCCTGTTGGTTGGGCCGTTTAGGCGGCGCGGATTGTAGCGGATTGGTCACGCCACGTCACCTGTAGTGCTTTTGTGTAGCGACGGCCGCCTCGGCCGTCATCTCGTGCAGATGCCTCGTCCACGCTCCTCTGCCACCGCCCGCGACTCCACAAAGGTTTTTGTGCTCTTTCAACGTTTCGTTTCTGGCGCACGCCGCCGGCCGAGGGCGGCCAGCACCACACAGAAGCGCAAGTCGAACTATCGCTCCACGAGTTCCAGGTCCGCGTCGATGTCCAGCGAGAACTTTCCGCGTCCTGTCGGCGTGATCTGCATTTCGGGGCACTTCTCGCGCAGGCGGTGGCGGAGGAGGATGAGGCGGCTCTCGAGGTTGTCCTTGATCTCCGGCATGCCGAGGGAGCGATCGAGGCGGAGCTCGCGATTGGTGAACGACGTGCGGCCGCGCTTCCACTCCGCGAGGAGCTTCCAGAGAATCCGACCCGGGACGTTGCGGATCAGGTATTCGTTGTCGAGGAACACGGCGTCGTCCTCGCGGTAGTAGGTGAGCGTGCGGCGCGAGCGCGGCGCGGGCATTGGCCCTTGCTCTGGCATGGCTCGGACTTGAACCATCGGCTCCACGGAAGGCGCTTCGTTTTGCTCCATCACACGGACGATGCCGAGGGCGATCTGATTGCCGATGATGCCGAGGTAGGCCTCGTCCCATTCGCCGAACGCCATCGAATCGCGGCTCTCCGCGGCGAGCACGCCGATGAGGCGATCCTCGACCGACAGCGGAATCACCAGCGCGCTTTGCGCGTCGGGCAACCCAGGCAGCGGCACCTCGGGACGGATCGTGCGGCTGCCGCTATCTGAGATCACCGAGCGGCGCACGGCGCGGCCGTAGCGGAGACCTTCGTCGAGGCCGGTGATGCGCAGGATGCGCCGCTCGCGCGCGACGGTGCCGATGAGACCTTCGCCGACCGGCACTTCCGCGCCGACGCCGCCACCGTATCCGCGGCAGGCGATCGTGATGAGTCGTTGCGATGGCTCGTCATGCAAGAGGACGATGGTGTGCTTGAAAGCGAAGTAGACGTCGAGCGCATCGAGCGCCGCGGCGAGCAGCGTCTCGAGATCGTCGGCGCGATTGATGCGTTCGGACACGAGTTGCAGTCCGCGCAGCTCCGTGCGATAGCCGCTCGGCGAGACCTCTTCCTCGACATTCGCGCAGGAATCGGTGAGAAACCCGTCGACCTTCTCGACTCGCGTCACTTCGAACACGTCGGCGGCGATGAGGCGAAACACTCCTTCCATCCCCGTGTGCGAGGCGATGGCCTGAATGCGCATGGCCATCGTGTCGAAGAGCGGTCCCGATTTCTCCGAGCGCAGAAATCGAAGCCGAAGGCGATACGACTGGAACGTCACCGGATCGTAAAGCTCGGCGCAGGCGTTCGGGTTCTGGTCGAGATTACGTCGCGTCTTGTTGAAGAACTGGCAGGAGAGCGCGACGTGCCGGTCGTCGATGAGATAGACCTGACTGGCGTAGGTCACGTTGGGCATGCCGCTCGTGTCGCTGGTGGCGACCATGCTCGGGATGACGCCTTGAAAGCAGCGCGAGATCTCGGAGAGCTTCATGAGATCTGCGTCCCCGCTTTCGGTCCCGGCGTCTGTTCGAAGACCTGCTCGACGGAGAGGTCGATGGCGAACGCCGGCCAGTGGGCCATGCTGAGCGTGACGCGCCGCGGCAGTCCGAAGTCCATGAGCGCATCCGCGAATCCTTCGAGGCGGTCGATGACGAAGGCCTGTTCCTCGGGCGGGGCGATGCGCACGCCGCGCGTGACGCCCTTGATCTGCACGGAGTCGTGCGAGAGCGGCTCGGTGCAGACCACCGCGACGCGCCGCGTGGTGGCGACGTTGGCCAGCGTCTCCTGCGAGGTCGCGGCCGGAACATAGACGGTGACGGTGTCGAAATTGTCTTTCGTGGAGAGAGCAATGCCGCGACAGCAGGAAGGAACGCCATCCGCGTCGACCGTACCGATCATCACGGACATCCCTCTCCCGACACACTTCTGGAGACGATCCAAGGACATGATCGGTGCATTTTAGCTGGTGCGACCGGTCGGGTAGGAATCCGGTGCCTGCGATCCTCTCCTACAAGCAGAGGAGATCTTCATGCCCAACCTGGGTGCACTCGACACGCTCATCGCTGTCGCCGTCGTTCTGCTTCTTCTGAGTTTGATCGTGCAGTCGATTCAGGCGGCGATCAAGAAGGTGTTTCACATCAAGTCGAAGCAGATCGAGGATTCGCTCGTCTATCTGCTCGAGAACGCCCTCGGGGAGTCGCGTCCGCAGGTTTCCGTCGTGGCGCCGCCTGCTGCTGGCGCTCCTGCCGGCGCGCCGAAACCGAAGCCGGCGCTGCGCTGGTACAACCGCTCGCCGGCGATCCGGACGATGCTCTTCATGCCGGACTCGCCGCACGATCGTGCGGACGGTGACGTGCAGAAGCTGCACGACGCGATCCTGCAGCGCTTCGTGGCGGTTGGTCGCGTCGCGCAGTACGGCTCGAGTGCGTTGGAGTCGTTGTCGAAGGAAGATCTTTCGAAGGTGCTGGCCAGCGTCGGCGTCAAGGAGTTTCTCGACGATGCCGCGACGGGGATCAAGTCGGCGTGCGCGCTGGTGACGGCGGCGCGCGACGTGATCGCGGAGATCGACGCCGCGGGCGTGACCGGCGAGGCGCAACTGAAATGGGCCGCGTTCCGCAACGCGGTCTCGCCGTTGTTCAACGACGTCGCACAGCTCTTCGACGCGCAGAAGAAGGATTTCAAGGTGACGCTGCTGGTCAGCCATGTGCTCGACCTGCGTCAGGTCGATTTGCAGTCACTCCTCGGACTGGCCGCATCGGTGCGCGCCCAGGTGGCCGCGGACGAGGCCAGTGAAGCGGATGCGGCGAAGAAGCAGGCGCTGGGAACGTTGCTGCGGAAGATCGACGACGTCGTGGTGAAGCTCGGCACCGTGCCGGCGCGGATCGACGAGGCGCTGTCGCCGGTGAAGGCGCGCATCACCGCGGTCGAGACCTGGTACGACACGGTGATGCTGAGTTTCGAGGAGCGCTATTCGCGCTCGATGCGAACGTGGTCGTTCGTGATCGGACTGATCGTGGCGATCGTGCTGAACGCGAATCTCTTCACGATCTACAAGAAGCTGTCGACGGACGACGTCGCGCGCGCTCGCGTGATCGCGGCGCAGCAGCGCGTCGTGGACCTGTACGAGAAGAGCAAGGCGGCCACGGATGCAAAGGACGAAGTGAAGCTGACGGCGCTGCGCGACAAACTGAAGAATGACCTCGACACGGAGACCGGCGAGTATGAGTCGTTCGGATTCGAGCCGCTCCAATGGCGCGACGTGAACACGGCGCGCGACGTCGGCTACTCGCTCTTCGGCTGGCTGGCGATGGCGCTTCTGCTCACCCTCGGAGCGCCGTTCTGGCACGACGTGTTGCAGTCACTGTTCGGCGTGAAGAACCTGATCGAGAAACGGAGCGGCACGAAGAGCTCGGAGCAGAAAAGCGGGGAGGGGTCAACGCAGACGGCGTGACGGGAGAGATGGTTCACGCGGAGACGCGGAGGTCGCGGAGAAAGCTTCGCTGACTTCCTCCGCGTTCTCCGCGTGAACCGTTTGATTACTTCATGCCGCCTTCCTGCGGGGCTTGAATGTGGATCTCGACGCGACGGTTGAGCTGGCGTCCCTCGGGCGTGTCATTCGACGCCTTCGGGCGCGACTCGCCGTAGCCGTAGACGATGACCTTCGAAGCGGCGACTCCGCCGTCGATGAGGTAGTCGGCCACGTTCGCGGCGCGCTGCTCGGAGAGCTTCTGGTTGTAGGCATCGGTGCCGGTCGAGTCGGTGTAACCCTCGACAACGATGCGGTTGTCCGGGTACTGCCGGAAGTTGGTCGCGAGCTCGTTGAGCGTCGTGCGCGATGCCGGGCGAAGGGCGGACGAGTTGTAGTCGAAGAGGATGTCGTTCGTGAGGCGGACATCGATCTGCCCCTCGGACGGACGCGTCACTTCGACGCCTTCGATCTGCCGGAGCTCCTGCTCCTGCTTGTCCATGCGGCGTCCGACGACTCCGCCGATCGCGGCACCCGCTGCCGCTCCGACGACCGCACCGGTGCGGTTGTTGCCCGACTGATTGCCGATTACCGCACCGGCGATCGCTCCGACCGCGGCGCCGATGGCTGCACCGCGTTTGGTCTTCTTGTTCGGATCGTCGTTCGTCGACGCGCATGCGAAAACAAAGGCGGAGATGAGGACGATGACGAAACCTTTACGAATAGTGTTCAAGACTGCCTCCTATGTTCAAAACGGAAACGACGCTTGTTTCCAAGCGTCGTCTCTTTCACATTCGATACCGCATCGTGAATTCGCTGCCGGACATCGTTACGAATTCGCCTTCACGAAGAGCTCCACGCGACGGTTGAGCTGTCGGCCGCTGGCCGTGTTGTTCGAGGCCTTCGGCTTCGATTCACCGTAGCCGTAGGCATCGAGGCGCGAACCGCGGACGCCGAGGGACTCGAGATAGTTCGCGACCGAATTGGCGCGACGATCCGAGAGGCGCTGGTTGTAGGCCGCGGTACCGGTCGAGTCCGTGTGTCCCTGAACCGCGATCGTCGTGTCGGCGTACTTCTCGAACACGTCCGCCATCTGGCGCAGCTCGTCACGCGAACTGGAGCGCAGGCCGGCCGAGTTGAAGTCGAATAGGATGTCGTTGCGCACGGTCACCTTCAACGAGTCCTCGCCGGTTCGCGTGACATCGACTCCGTCGATCTGACGAAGAGCGCGTTCCTGACGATCCATCATCGCTCCGACGATCGCGCCCGTGGCCGCGCCGACGACACCGCCGACGACCGCGCCGCGCTTCGCGTTTCCGCTGCCGCGGTTGTTATGGATGATGGCACCCGCGATCGCACCGGCGACGCCGCCGATCACGGCACCCTTCTTCGCCTTTGCGTGCGCGTCCTGCTGTGCAAACGCGGCCGTCGACATCAGAGAAATCAGCGTGATTGCGATGAGTTTCTTCATGGGTTCTCTCCTTGTGTCTGGCCCTCTCCATCGCAACCGAAGTGCCACGACGCGGATGACTCCGCCTGAAAATCGCCTGAACGCGGTGTACCATCTCGCCGATGCCGGCCGAGCGCACGCTCCGCACCGAGATCCGTAACCTCTTGCAATACGGAGACTTGACGTTCCTGGACTTCATGGAACTGGCGCTCTATCACCCTGAGTTCGGGTACTACGCGAGAGGCCTGAATCCCGTCGGGAAAGGGGGCGATTACGTCACCGCGCCCTCGCTGAGTCCGGTGTTTTCATTCGCCCTTGCCAACCTCGTCCGCGAATTTCTGCGCCGCAGCGAGGGCGAGGTGTCCACGATCGCGGACGTCGGATGCAGGCGATGGCGGGCTGATCCGGGATCTGGCGAGACAGGCGGATGATCCGAAGGCGCGATTCTTTGGCGTCGATCGAGAGCTGGGAAGGATCGAGTCGGCGAGTCGGCGAGCCGGCGAGTCGCCCAGGGATCCGGCCAGTACGTCTCCTCTCGACGACTCGACGACTGGGAGACCCGACGACTCCGTCACCTTTGTCCGCACCATCGACGAACTTCCGAAAAGCGGCTCCCACCTTCTCTTCAGCAATGAACTGTTCGACGCCTTTCCCTTCGCGCGCCTCGTGCAGCGCGGGAAACACCTGCACGAGCTCTGGGTCTCCGAGCGCGAGGGCGAGCTCGACTGGAGCGAGCACGAAGCGCCAGCCGCCCTACGACGATTACTTCGCCTCACGCGGGATCGAGCTGACCGATGGCCAGTTCGCCGATATCACGCTGGAGTGGGAGCTCTTCTACGAAGATCTTGCGCGGCTCGTGAATCGCGGGCTCATCGTCACCATCGATTACGGCTACGCGCAGGAAAAGCTCTTTCACCCGCGCATTCGCCGCTTCGGAACGGCGGCGTCGTATTCGTCGCAACGAGTCACGCGCGATCTGCTCTCCGATCCCGGCCAGCGCGATCTCACCGCGCACATCAACTTCACCGATCTCCAGCGCGCCGGCGAACGTCACGGGGCTCGCACTCTGTTCTTCGACAGCCTGGCGAAGTTTCTTCTCACCCTCGGCATCACCGATCACGAGCTCTTCCGTCCGGTCCAGGACGTCGGCATCGAGAGCGTGCAGGAAGGGGTCGAGCTCCTCGAAGCAAGAGAGAACGCGCGCCGCCTCATCCTGCCCGACGGCATCGGCGAAGAGCTGCGCGTGCTCGTCCAGGAGAAGGGGATGGGGTCGGAATCGTGGTCCTTCGAGCGCAATCTTTTCTCGAAATAGTCAGCCCTTCTCTCCTGCAAACTGCCAACTGCAAACTGCCTACTTGGTTTCGGTTGACTCTCGTTCGCGGGAACGTACAATTGCGGCCGGTTCGTAACCAAGCGAGCAAATGATGGCAAATTACTCAGTGCTGCCGGTAGCCGCGCTCATCGTCCTTTCGGTGCCGGTGCTGACGCTTTTCATTCTTGCGCCGCTCGTCCGCGCCTCGCGCTCGAACAAGGTCAAGCTCGAGCCCTACGAGTGCGGCATCGCGCCGACATCGGTGGCGTTCGACCACCGCTTTTCGGTCCGCTACTTCCTCATCGCGGTGCTCTTCATCGTCTTTGACGTGGAGACGGTCTTCCTCTTTCCCTGGGCGATCCGGTTCAAACAGCTCGGTTGGTTCGGCGCTGTCGAGATGGCAGTCTTCCTTGCGATTCTCCTGATCGGTTACTTCTACGCCTGGAAGAGGAAGGTTCTTTCATGGGTCTGATCGAAGAACGCTTCGATTCGAACGTTCTCACCACGAGCGTCGACAAGATCTTCAACTGGGCGCGCAAATCGTCACTCTGGCCGATGCAGTTCGGCCTGGCCTGCTGCGCCATCGAGATGATGGCCGTCCTCGATCCGCGCCACGACATGGCCCGCTTCGGCGCCGAGGTTTTTCGAGCGACGCCGCGGCAAGCGGATCTGATGATCGTCTCGGGAACGGTGACGGAGAAGATGGCGCCGATCGTTCGCCGCCTCTGGGATCAGATGCCCGATCCGAAGTGGGTCATCGCCATGGGCTCCTGCGCGACCTGCGGCGGACCGTACGACACCTACGCGGTGACGCAGGGTGTCGATCGCCTCATCCCGGTCGACGTCTACATCCCCGGTTGTCCTCCGCGTCCGGAGGCTCTGATCTGGGGCCTCATGGAGCTGCAGAAGAAAATCGAGAAGATGCACATCCTCCGCAAGGGCGGAGAAGCGTACGACTTCGCTCGTGCCGCGGTGCGCGATTCGTTGCGTCCCGCGCATGAAGGTCCGGCGCTGCGCGCCGAACAGGCCGCGCAGCTCAAGCCCGCGCCGGTCTCGGGCGTCAAGCGCGCTCCTGCGCCGCCGGCAGCGCCGAAGGCGGTACCCGCCACGGCAGCAGCGGCGCCTGCAGGAACCGCAACGGAAGAAGTCACGCAGAGCGACATTCAGCAGGCCGCGGCGCCGGAGATTCCGGCCGATCAGGATGCCGGAGCCTCGCCCGCCGTTCCGTTCCATCGCGATGACCTCACGCTTCCGGAGCGCATGGCCATGGCGACGGAGATGGGTGCGGGCTGGGAGACGAAGCTCTTTGCGGCGATGGCCCAGACCGACTGCGGCGCCTGCGGCTGGGACTGTGAAGGCTACGCGAACGCCATTGCCACCGGCGAGACCGACGACATCTCACTCTGCGTTCCGGGAGAATCCGAGACGCTGGATATGCTCGAATTGCTGATGAAGGAGGCCGGGAAGCCTTACTCGGGAACGTGATTGGTTCTCGGTTGTCGGTTGTCCGTTGTCTGTGACTCGCGTCGAGCGGAACCTCACAGACAACCGACAACCGGGAACCGATAACGATGTCCGAAACAACGCCACCAAGCACGCCACCTGCGGCTGCGGCTGTTCCTGCGCCGACTGCGCGCAGCGCCGACGAACTGCGACGCGATCCTCTCGTCGCCGCCGCGGTGTCGCGCGCCGGAGATGCCATCGTCGACGCGAAAGAGCAGGTCGGAGAGATCACGCTCTTCGTCGACCGCGATCGCATCGTCGATGTCTGTCGCGCCTTCAAGAGCGACGGCTTCGTCTATCTCGTCGACCTCTGCGGCGTCGATTACTCGAAGTTCCCGAACCACACCGGTCCGCGATTCGGCGTGACCTACACGCTCTACTCCTTCCAGAAAAACGATCGCGTGCGTCTCCGCGTCTGGACGGCGGAGAACGAGCCGGTGCCGTCGGTCACCTCGGTTTGGAAGACCGCCAACTGGCACGAGCGCGAGACGTTCGACATGTTCGGCATCACGTTCTCCGGACATCCCAACCTCGAGCGCATCCTGATGTGGGAAGGCTTCAACGGCTATCCGCTGCGCAAAGACTTTCCGATTCGCGGTATCGACACCGGCGCGCGCATCTACCCCGAAGTCTTTCCCGAGGGCGGCGGACCGAAGGCGGGATCGACCGGCAAAGACGTCAAAGACGTCAACGTCTACAAAGGCGAATGGAAACGCTACGGAACCTGGCCTGCCGCGCAGATCGGCGGAGGCGGAAACGGCGCGAAAGCACCTGCTCCTGCAAAACCGGCGACTCCCGCCCCGAAGCCCGTCGCCGCCGCGCCCACCGAAGAGGAAAGCGAATGACCAATCCCTCGCTGCTGCGATCCGCGATCTGCGATCTGCGATCTCCTCAGGGGGTGGCGCGTGTTTGATGTCCATGAAATGGAGATCAACTTCGGCCCGCAGCATCCCTCCACGCACGGCGTGTTGCGCGTTCTCCTGAAGGTCGACGGCGAGCGGATCCTCGACGCCAAGCCGATCATCGGCTATCTCCATCGCGGCACCGAAAAGCTCTTCGAGCACATGGCCTATCCGCAGTGCATTCCGCACACGGACCGCATGGATTACGTCGCATCCGCCACGAACAACCTCGGCTTCGTCGAGACGGTCGAGAAGCTGATGGGCGTGACGAAGAACATCCCGCGCCGCGCGCAGCTCATCCGCGTGATGCTCTCCGAGCTGCAGCGCATCTCCTCGCATCTCCTCTGGCTCGCCACGCACGCCATCGACATCGGCGCGATGACGCCGTTCTTCTACTGCTTCCGCGAGCGCGAACAGATCCTCGACCTCTTCGAGGCTTATTGCGGCGCGCGACTCACGCTCAACTGCATGCGTATCGGCGGCATGCCCGAAGACCTGCCGCATGGCTGGCTCGACGACCTCGAGGCCTTCGCCGACAAGTTCGACGGAGCGGTCGACGAATACGAATCGCTGCTGACCGACGAACCGCATCTGGAAGCGCCGCACCGTCGGCATCGGCGTCCTCTCGCCGTCCGAGGCGATCGAGTGGGGCATCACCGGACCGCCGCTGCGCGGCTCGGGGGTCGAATGGGATCTGCGCCGCGCGCAGCCGTACGAGATGCTATCCCGAGCTCGAGTTCGACGTCCCGATCGGGAAAGAACGGCGATACCTACGATCGCTACCTCGTGCGCATGGCCGAGATGCGCCAGTCCAACCGCATCCTCAAGCAGTGCATCCCGCTCGTGAAAGCGACGCCGGCCGGCGACATCAAGGCGAAGATCTCGAAAGTCGTCCGTCCGCCGGAAGGCGAGGTCTATCACTCCATCGAGTCGCCGAAAGGGGAGCTGGGCTACTACATCGTCGTCCGACGGAAAAACGCAGAACGCGTACCGCTGCCACGTGCGACCGCCGAGCTTCGTGAACCTTCAGGCGCTGCCGGCGATGTGCCAAGGGACATCTCGTATCGGATCTCGTGGCATTGATCGGAACCATCGACATCGTTCTCGGTGAGGTGGATCGATGAACAGGATGAAGTCGAATGCAGAATGAGAAGGGCGAACATTGCATCCTCATCCTGCATCTCATCCTCGTCCACGGAGGTACGCTCCTGACCCCTGTGACTACCTCATCTGGCCGCTCGTCAAGTTCCTGATCGCGTTCGTCATCGTGCAGGTCATCGTCGCGGCGATGAACTGGGTGGAGCGCCGCCTGCTCGGACTGATGCAGGCGCGCCTCGGTCCGAATCGCGTCGGATACAAGAGGCCTGCTGCAGATCGTCGCCGACCCGATCAAGTTTCTCCTGAAGGAAGACATCGTTCCCTCGAGCTCGGAGAAGATCGCCTACTTCCTCGGCCCGATCCTGCCGCTGCTTCCGGCGTTCGTCGTCTTCTGCCTGATTCCCGTACGGACCGCCGCCCGACGTTCACGATCGCGCGCAGCAACGTCGGCGTGCTGCTGATCCTGGCGCTGACCTCGACCGCCGTGTACGGAATCATCCTCGGCGGCTGGGCCTCGAACAACAAGTACTCGCTCATGGGCGGCCTTCGCTCCGCGGCGCAGATGGTGTCGTACGAAGTGCCGTTCGGACTGTCGATCGTCGGCGTTCTGATGATCAGCGGCTCGCTCGATCTCGTCACGATCGTCCGCTATCAGGAAGCGAACGCCTGGAACTTCTTCGCGCAGATCGTGGCCTGCTTCATCTTCTTCGTGTCGATGAACGCGGAGAACAACCGCACGCCTTTCGATCTCCCGGAAGCGGAATCGGAGCTCGTCGCCGGCTACCACACCGAGTATTCGGCGATGAAGTTCGCCTTCTTCATGCTCTCCGAGTACTCGATGATGATCGTGAACTCCTGCCTCATCGTCACGCTCTTCTTCGGCGGCTGGTCGCTCGGCATGTTCGGGCTCGGCCTCACGACCGAACGGCTGCAGAGCATGGGGCCGATGGGCGGACTTCTCGGCGGCGTGATCTTCTTCGCCAAGGTCATGATCTTCATGCTCGATCTACATCTGGTTCCGTGCGACGTTCCCGCGCTTCCGTTTCGATCAGCTCATGGACCTCGGCTGGAAGTGGATGATCCCGCTGGCGCTGGCGCAACATCTTCGTCACCGCGCATCTTCATCCTGCGCCGGACAGGAACGGCTGATGTACTGGATCGGCGATCGTCCTCATCGCACTCACCGCGTTCTATCTCGTTCCGCAAGCCCGAGAAAAAACGCGCGCCCGCGGCTCCGGGAAAGGTGATCCATGCAAGTTGAGTATCCGAAGACGAGATGGTCGGACAAGTTCCTCCTCCTCGATCTGCTGGAAGGGTTGAAGACCACCTTCAAGGAGCTGTGGAAGCCGAAGGTGACGATCCGCTATCCGGAAGAGCGGATGGAGCCGGCGGATCGTTTCCGCGGCATGTTCAAATTCTCTTACGACCGCTGCATCGCCTGCAAGCTCTGCGCGGTGGCCTGCCCGATCGACATCATCTACATCGACGTTCACGACGAGATGCATCGAAGAGGACGGGCAAGAAGAAGAAAGTCAAAGTCCTCGACCGCTACGACATCGACGTCAAGCGCTGCATGTTCTGCGCGCTCTGCGAAGAGGCCTGCCCCACGAAACCGAAATCGATCTGGCTGACCACCAAGACCTACGAGCTCGCGACGCTACGACCGCAACGATCTGTACTTCAACATGCAGGAGCTCGAGTACTGGGACGACCGTCCGCGCTACACGGGACTTCCTGAGGACGATGAGAAGCCGCGGCTCGAAGAGTCGCACCTCTTGAAGGGATGACGAGGAGACGAACGATGAACGTTGAACGCGGAACGATGAACGGAGACGCCTCGGTGAGGCTGATGTTCATCGTTCATCCTTCATCGTTCATCCTTCGTCGATGAGAGACATGGACTCGCTTACGACCAACATGCCCCTGCTGGTGTTCATGGTGATCGGAACGATCGCCGTGGCCTCGTCGATCCTCGTCGTTGCCATGCGCAACCCCGTGCACTCGGCGCTCTTTCTTCTGCTGACGTTCCTCTGCGTGGCCGTGCTCTTCGTGATGCAGTCCGCCGAGTTCGTTGCCGCGGTGCAGGTGCTCGTCTACGCCGGCGGCATCATGGTGCTCTTCCTCTTCGTGGTCATGCTGATCAACGTACCGGCATCTGCCTGAAGAGCGCGTGCTCTCGAAGGTGTGGCTGGGCGGGATCGGCGTCGGTCTCGCGGTCTTCCTTCTCTTCTTCACGACCGTGCGCCCCGGCGATTATCCGATCAGGTCGCGAATCCGGAGAAGCACCTCAACACGGTGAAAGAGAAATACACCGCGCCGCATCCGAGTGATCCGAACAAGCTCGTGCGACGCACGCGCGAGCGCGAGAACCGGAACGCCGAGGCCGTGGCCATGGCGCTGTACACCGACTACCTCGTGCCGTTCGAAGTCGCGTCGCTCTTCCTCCTCGTGGCCATGATCGGCGCGATCGTCATCGGCAAACGCGAGCTCTCGGCCGAGGAAGAAGAATCGATGCCGCAGTTCATCATGCTGAGGGCCGAGATCGAGAAGGAAGTGAAGGAGTCGATGAGTGCGTAGCGGGGAAACTCATGCCTAGCACCGCCCAATACCTGATGCTCTCCGGCACCCTCTTCGCCGTGGGGCTCATCGGCGTCATCATTCGCCGGAACATGATCACGGTGCTGATGTGCATCGAGCTGATGCTCAACGCCGTCAACATCAACCTCGTCGCCTTCTCGCATCGCGTCGGCAATCTCGATGGCCAGGTCTTCGCGATCTTCGTCATCACCGTCGCGGCAGGGGAGGCGGCGGTCGGTCTGGCGATCATCATTCAGTTGTACCGGCTGCGAGCGACCGTCAATGTCGATGAAGTGAGGGAGCTGAATGGGTAGCGCGCTTCTCCTCGCGTGGTCCTGCCTCGTGCCGGCCTTCGGTGCTGCTCGCTCAACGGCGCTGACGCGCTCTTCTCGGCGCGGCAACGCCGCCACGACTCCGAAGAACCGCACGATCACGAACGCCTTCGCCCTCGGCTCGACCGCGCTCTCCGCGCTCATCGCGACCTGGGTCGTGCTCGCAGAGCATCGGGCATGCGTGGCAGCACACCTACTACAATGGATCCCGACGGGGATGGGACACGCCGGCAAGTTCCTCGCCGACTTCTCGATCGACTTCGCGTTCCGCATCGATCCGCTCTCGTGCACGATGCTGCTGATCGTCACGTGGATCGGCTTCCTGATCCACGTCTACGCCACCGGCTACATGTCGCACGAAACGGGATACACGCGCTTCTTCACCTACCTGAACCTCTTCATGTTCATGATGCTGCTCCTCGTTCTCGGAGCGAACTACATGGTCATGTTCGTCGGGCTGGGAAGGGGTCGGTCTCTGCTCGTACCTGCTGATCGGCTTCTATTACGACAAGAACTTCGCCGCCGACGCCGGGCAAGAAAGCGTTCATCACCAACCGCATCGGCGACTTCGGCTTCATCCTCGGCATCTTCCTGATCTTCAACACCTTCGGCAGCGCCGACTACGCGAAGGTCTTCGCGCATGGCCAGTGCCGGCGGCGGAGCGCAATACGGCGCGGTCGCGACCGCGATCTGTCTGCTGCTCTTCGTCGGCGCCTGCGGCAAGTCCGCGCAGATCCCGCTGTACGTCTGGCTGCCCGACGCGATGGCCGGCCCGACGCCGGTCTCCGCGCTCATCCACGCCGCGACGATGGTCACCGCCGGCGTCTACATGGTCGTCCGCTCGAACGTTCTGTTCCGCATCGCACCGGACGGCGATCGCTGGTCGTTGCGCATGGTCGGCGCGCTGACGGCGATCTTCGCGGCGTCGATCGGCCTCGTGCAGAACGACATCAAGAAAGTGCTCGCCTACTCGACGGTCTCGCAGCTCGGCTTCATGTTCCTGGCTGCCGGCGTCGGCGCGTTCACCGCGGCGATCTTCCACGTCATGACGCACGCCTTCTTCAAGGCCTGCCTCTTCCTCGGCGCCGGCTCCGTGATCCACGGCTGCGGCGGCGAGCAGGACATGCGCAAGATGGGCGGCCTGCGCAAGTACATGCCGCGCACGCACTGGACGATGCTCGATGGCCACGATCGCCATCTCCGGCATCCCGCCGCTGGCCGGCTTCTTCTCGAAGGACGAGATCCTGGCCAACGCCTTCGCATACTCAAGCTTCATCTGGGTCATGGGCGCGATCGCCGCGGGCTTCACCGCGTTCTACATGTTCCGGCTCTACTTCATGACCTTCCACGGCGAATACCGCGGCGCGCACGTCGTGGGAATCGAAGAGTCGGAGCCGAAGCACGCGGGGCACGACCTGATTCCCGATCATCGTCATCTCGACGACGGCGATGCGCACGCGGACAAGGCGACACGGTCATCACGCGGATTCGCATGATCCGCACGAGTCGCCGTGGAGCATGACCGGCGTGCTGGCGATCCTCGCCGTGCTGTCGATCATCGGCGGCTTCGTCGGCCTGCCGGCGGCGCTCGGCGGCGCGCACCCGACCTGTTCCAGCGCTGGCTCGAGCCCGTGCTGCTGCCGATCGGCGGGCACGCCTTCACTTCCATGAAGCGGCAGCTCGCGGCCGAGTACGCGCTGATGGCCGTCTCCGTCGCCATCGCCGCGCTTCGGCATTTTCCTGGCGTGGCGCTTCTACAAGCGCGATCCGCTCTGGTCGACGCCGAAGCGCCTGGCGACGTCGCTTCGCGCCGACTGCACCGACTGCTCGAGAACAAGTACTACGTCGACGAGCTCTACAACGCGACGGTGTCGACGGAACGCTGCTGCTGTCGTACGCGCTCTGGTGGTTCGATACCTGGACGTCGTCGACGGCATCGTCAACGGCGTCGCGTCATCTGACGGTGTTCCTCTTCGGCCACGGCTCGAACGCCTTCGATCGCTACGTCGTCGACGGCGCGGTCAACGGAGTCGGCCTGGAGCGCGCAGGGCGGCTCGACGATGTTCCGCCGGATGCAGAGCGGTCTCGTCCAGAACTACGCACTGGTCATGGGCGGCGGCATCGTCCTGATCGCTGTGGTCTATCTGTTCATGAAGCCATGAGGAACAAGCTTGCAGCTCTCAGCTCGCAGCTCTCAGGAGAACGAGGGCGGTGGGCCTGCGAGCTGTCAGCTGAGAGCTAGAAAAAATGGGAATTCTGAACATCATCACCTACATCCCGCTGATCGGCGCGCTGGTGATCCTGTTCTTCGTGAACAAGGAGCAACAGCCGCGCGATCCGCGTCATCGCCACGGTCACGGCGGTCGATCGACTTCGTCGGTCTCGCTCTACCTCTGGTCCAACTTCGACCGCGCAGCCACCGGCGCGAAGCTGTGGCAGTTCCGCGAGACCTACGACTGGATCCCGTCGCTCGGCGTGAAGTACGACTTCGGCGTCGACGGCATCTCGCTGCTGCTCATCCTGCTGACGACGTTCATGGGCATCATCGCCATCGTCTCGTCGTACAGCGCCATCCATCACCGCGAGAAGGAGTACTACATCCTCCTGCTCCTGCTGCAGACCGGCATGATCGGCACCTTCTGCGCGCTCGACTTCTTCCTCTTCTACGTCTTCTGGGAAGTCATGCTCGTGCCGATGTACTTCCTCATCGGCATCTGGGGCGGCCCGCGAAAGCTCTACGCGGCGATCAAGTTCTTCCTCTACACGCTGGCCGGCTCGTGCTGATGCTGCTCGGCGATCCTGGCGCTCTACTTCTTCAACGACGGCGGCATCCCGTTCCTCAACATCGACGGCCTGGGCAACGCGGCGACGTTCAGCGTCCTGCAGTTCCACGACATCGGCCACCTCATCCCGCCGACCTGCAGTTCTGGATCTTCCTCGGCTTCTTCCTCGGCTTCGCCATCAAGGTGCCGATGTTCCCGTTCCACACCTGGCTGCCCGACGCGCACGTCGAGGCGCCGACGGCCGGCTCGGTGATCCTGGCCGCCGTGCTGCTGAAGATGGGCACCTACGGCTTCGTGCGCTTCGCGCTGCCGATCCTGCCCGACGCCACGAAACAGCTCCTCGTGCCGATCGTCGTGCTCTCGATCATCGGCATCATCTACGGCGCGCTCGTGTCGCTGGTGCAGAAGGACATGAAGAAGCTCGTCGCCTACTCGTCGGTCTAGCCACCTCGGCTTCGTCATGCTCGGCATGTTCGCGCTCAATCCGATGGGCATCAGCGGCTCCGTGCTGCAGATGATCAATCACGGCATCTCGACCGGCGCGCTCTTCCTGCTCGTCGGCATCGATCTACGAGCGGCGGCACACGCGCGATGATCGCCGAGTACGGCGGCCTCGCGCAAGCAGATGCCGATGTACGCCGACGCTCTTCCTGATCGCCGCGCTGTCGTCGATGGGACTGCCGGCGCTGAACGGCTTCATCGGCGAGTTCACTGATCCTGCTCGGCGCCGCGAACTCGCGGCCTTCGGCACGATGTGGTAGCGGTCTTCGCCGCCATCGGCATCGTCCTCGGCGCCGCGTATCTGCTCTGGCTCTACCAGCGCGTGTTCTGGGGACCGCTCGACAATCCCGAGAACGCGAACGTGCCGGACGTGAACCGCCGCGAGCTCGGACTCATGCTCGCGCTGATCGCGCTCATGATCTGGATCGGCATGTATCCGAGGCCGTTCTTGGAGATCATTGATAAGCCGGTGGACTACGTCGTGCAGAAAGCCGATCCGGGATACTTCGACGCCAAGCCGATGCCCGCCGTCACGCCTGCTGCTCCGTCCGAGCACCACGAGGTCGCGGCGAAATGACCTGGAACGACACGATCTTCCTGCTGCCGGAGCTCGTCCTCTCCATTGGCGCGTCGCTGCTCCTCATCGCGCCGGTGACGGACTCCGCGGCGGGGCGAATGCCGCGAAATGGGCAACGCTCATCCTCCTGGCCATCACGGCGGGAACGGTCGTGATCAGCTCCAACGTCGTCGGCAATCTCACGCAAACGACGACCTTCGCGTCGATGTTCGCGCTCGACGCCTTCGCGATCTTCTTCAAGCTGCTCTTCATCGTCGTGATCGCCATGGTCGTGCTGCTCTCCGACGACGTTTCTGAGCGGCTCGCGCTACTCCACCTGGGAGTACTACTCGCTCATGGCCTTCGCCCTCTGCGGCATGATGTTCATGGCCTCGGGCGTCCATCTCGCCACGATCTACATCGGCCTCGAGCTGATGTCGCTGTCGAGCTACATCCTCGCCGGCTACTTCAAGAACGAACAGAAGTCGACCGAAGCGGCGATGAAGTACTTCATGCTCGGCGCGGTGAGCTCGGCGATTCTGCTGTACGGCATCTCGCTGATCTACGGCGTCACCGGCACGCTCAACCTGCTGCGCATCTCCGACGCCATGTCCACGCTGGTCTCGAACGACGCGCTGATGTTCGGCATCATGCTGCTCGGCGCGGGACTCTGCTTCAAGATCGCCGCGGTGCCGTTCCACATGTGGACTCCGGACGTTTACGAAGGCGCGCCGACTCCGATCACGGCGTTTCTCTCCACGGCATCGAAAGCCGCGGCCTTCGCGATCTTCGCGCGGATCTTCTACGTCGGCATGCCGCACTTTCGTCTCGACTGGCAGTACGTCCTGGCGATCATCGCCGCGCTCTCGATGATCCTCGGCAACCTCGCCGCGATCACGCAGGACAGCGTCAAGCGTATGCTCGCGTATTCGTCGATCGGTCATGCCGGCTACGTGCTGCTCGGCATCATCGCCGGTCAGCGAGATGGGGCTGCGGGGCGTGCTGGTCTACTCCGTGGTCTATGTCTTCGCCACGCTCGGCATCTGGGCCACGGTGCTCATGCTCGAGAAGCACGAGTACGCGGGGGAGAGCGTCGACGATTTCAATGGCCTTCACAATCGCGCGCCGTTCTTGGCCTTCTGCATGATCGTCTTCCTCCTCTCGCTGGGAGGCATTCCGCCGACGGCAGGCTTCATCGGCAAGTACTTCCTCTTTGCGGCGGCGGTGAAGTCGGGCTTCGGCTGGCTGGCGATCGTGGCGGTGCTGATGTCCGCGGTGTCGATGTTCTTCTACTTCCGTCTGGTCATGGCCATGTATCTGCGCGAAGGGAAGGACACGAAGCTCGTCGTCGGCGGTTCGCTGAGGATCGTGGCATTCGTCTGCCTCGTGGTCACGCTCGTCCTCGGTATCTATCCGCGGTACTTCATCGACGAGGCCGGCCGCTCCGGCCGTCCGGTCGCGAAGCACATCGCCGATGCCGGACGATAAGAAGCGGACCGACCGGCGCGAATACCGCCAGCTCCTCGAGGCCTCGGCCATCGGTTGGATGTTTCCGATCGCGATGGGCCTCGGATTCGGAGCGGGCTATGGCCTCGACAAACTCTTCGGCACGTGGCCCTGGCTGACCATCGATCTGCTCCGCGTTCGGCGTCATCGCCGCGTTCGTGCAGCTCTTCCGCATCGGCATGACGAATGACCAATGAGCGGTCCTGGAACCAGGACGAGACCTCCGGCGAGGTCCTGTTCCGGATTCGGCGAAACGCGGCCGTGGCCTGGCTCGGATTCGCGGTTTTTCTGGCCTTTTCGAGCGGTTTTCGGGCCGTTCTCGGATTGACTTGCAGTGCAGCCGTGACTATGATCAGTTTCCTTTGGTTGGAGGAGATCGTGGAAGCACTCCTTCAACCGGCGGCACACCAGCACGCTCGGAGACTGACGTTGCGCACCCTGGCGCGCTTTGCTCTCCTCGGTGTGGCGCTCACGGTCACGATCATCATTGCTCGTTTCAACGCGTTAAGTGTGTTGCTGGGATTCTCGATTATCGTGGTCGGGATCTTCGGCGAAGCTCTGTATTCTGTCTACCGCAGTTTCTTGGGTTGAGGGGTAGCTCGAACTTCAGATGGAACACGAACATTCAATTCTCTACGGACCGGTGAACCACCTTCTGCGGCCGCTGTTCGGCTTCGAAGTTCCGGATCACGTCATCATGGCCATGCTGGTGCTCGTCATCAGCCTGATCGTCTTTCCGCTGATGTCGCGCCGACTCAGCAAAGACAATCCCAGCCGCTTCCAGCACATGCTCGAGCTGGTCGTCGAGCGGGCTCAAAGACCTGATCGAAGACATCATCGGTCACGGCGCCTCGCGCAAGTACCTCTACATCATCGGCGGGTTCGCCTGCTTCATCTTCATCTCGAACCTCTTCGGGCTCTTCTTCTTCCTGCAGCCGCCGACCAGCAATCCGAACACGACGTTCGGCCTCGCGCTGGTCGCATTCCTCTACTACAACGCGCAAGGCGTCAAAGAGCAGGGATTGCTGCACTACCTCAAGCACTTCATGGGGCCGATCCTCATCCTGGCGCCGCTATTCATCCTGATCGAGATCATCGGCCACCTGGCGCGCATCCTGTCGCTGGGCATGCGCCTCTTCGGCAACATCTTCGGTGAGCACACGGCCACCGGCATTTTCATGGGCATGCTTCCCTTCATTCTGCCCTGGCCCATGATGGGCCTCGGCATCTTCGGCGCGTTTCTGCAGACCTTCGTCTTTATCATGATGACCATGGTCTACATCGGCGGCGCCGTGACGGCGGAAGAACACTAGGTTTCAGACATCAAGTTTTCGCACTTACGCGAAAGGAGGAGAATCGAGTGAATAAGAAACATATCCTGCTGCTCGTCGTCCTGCTGCTGACGGCGGTCACCGCGTTCGGACAGACGGATCCGGGTCCACAGACTGGCGTCGTTCGTTGGGGCGTCATCGGAGCGGCTTTCGTTCTCGGCGTCGCGGCCGCGGCCGGTGCCATCGGCCAGTCCCGCGCCATCGCGGCGGCAGTCGAAGGCATCGCCCGGAATCCGGGAGCTGCTCCGGCGATCCGTCTGGCGATGATCATCGGTCTCGCGCTCATCGAGTCGCTGGTCATCTACGCGCTGCTCATCGCGTTCTTCGTCTACAAGCTCTGAGCGGTCGAGTCCCCCCGGTTTTTCAAAAGCCCGGCGCCGCAAGGCGCCGGGCTTTTTCATTTGGAGCGGTTGGTTTCGCTCCTGCCAACGGTCAACTGCCAATCGCCAACTCGAATATGGGCAGCGTCTTTGCTGAGCCAGCTCCCGGAGGTACCGCTGTGAACTGGTTCAATCTGTCTTTCATCGGATGGCTGATCGTGATCGTGGCCCTGGGTCTGGTCGCTTATAAGTACGACGTCCCGGCCTTCTGGATCGGGATCGGCGCGCTGTTGCTCGTCGGCGTGGGCATCATCACGTCAGTGAAGCACTCGAAGCCGCAGGTCTGACGCGGCCGAACGCAAAATGAAAAAGCCGGCGCGCTGCGCCGGCTTTCGTCGTTCCCTCGCGGGGTCTGTCGATGCGTTGAGTTACTCGTGCTCGATGAGGCGGCGCACGGCGTTGATCGCGGCGTCGCGGTTGATGTCGCTGTCGATCGGCACCGACTGATCTTTGCTCCACTTGCCGTCCTTGAACAGGACGTAGTGGAGCTTGTTGCCTTCGGACGTGTAGAGCGCGACGCGATCGTCGCCGCCGACGAGCGTTCCGATGCGGGCGTTGCTGGTTGTGTTGAAGCGCGGGGAACCGCTGCGGCCTTCGTTGCGTCCGACCGGAATGTGCACGCGAGCCTGACCGACGACCTTGGCAGGGCGGATGCGCACGCGGTTGAACGAGTCATCACGCGCCTCGCCGAAGAGAACGAGAACGCTGTCCTGCTGCGGCGACGGGAAGAGCGAAGGATGCTTGAAGACTTCATCGACGGAGTCGGCGACGAAGCGGTTGGTCGCCGCGCTCGGATCGACGTACTCGAAGAGCTGGTGGATGCTGGTCTCGATCACCGCGCCGTTTTCGACGGTCAGCATCGCGTACTGCGCGGATTCCTGACCGTCCCACGAATCGGTTTCCCACCACACCGCGTGAACGTTGATCTGCGGAACGATGGTCGTGCCCTGGCCGTCGGCCGTGGGTGCGTCTGCTTTGCGCGTGACCGCGATGCGCAGGTTCTCGCGCATGTTGCGGCCATCGCCGAACGCCGCCGTCGGACCCCAATCGAAATTCGCGTTCATCGTCTCGAACAGCAGCTCGCTGTGAAGTAGCGAAGCGGAGCGCTGCCAGAACACGAAGAGTGTTTTCGTGGCGTCGTCATAAGCGAGAGCGGGGTTTTTGTGCAGGCCCGCTTCGAGCGTGCCGGGAACGATGAACTTGTGCGTTTCCTCGCCCTGCCGGACGGTGAGGCGGATGAAGGCCATCACCGACGAATCGACTTCCGGGAAGTCGTTCGAAGACTGCTGCTCGGCGACGAACAGAGTGCCATCGCTCGTGAGGAGAATCTCCCGCTGATCGTCGGCGAAAGCCGCGACCGGCAGCACGAACAAGGCGAGAACGAGGAGAAGTTTCTTCATGACAGTTTGAAATTGACGACGCGCCGCAGATCGATCGCGAACAACAAATTCGTGAGGTTGTGGAACTGAGGATAGAAGCGGGCCAGCTCGCCGAAGTGATACTCGGCGGCCGGAATGTTGCCTGACTTGTAGGAAGCTTCTCCCAGCAGGTAATGAGCGTTGCGGATCTGGCGCGGATCGACGGCGAGCTTCAGACCGATCTCGCCGTAATGGCGGGCTTCGTCCCACTGCTCGAGATCGAGATAGCCGTAGCAGAGATCGATGTACGAGTCGGCGAGCGTACTCGGAACCTGCACGAGATCGATGACGCTGTGAATCATGTCCAGACCGCGCTGCGTCTCGCCGACGAGCAGCTTGTTGTAGCCGAGGTTCTGGAGGATGGCGGTGCGAACGAAGGAGCGCTCCGCTTCGTCGCCGATCGTGTCGAGCAGTGCCAGCGCCTCTTCGAAGCAGGTGATGGCCTTGTCGAAGTGCGAGTCGGTCTCGTAGATGATTCCCAGCTCGTTGAGCGCGGGGATCAGCCAGCTCGGCTCATCGTTCTCGCGACCGATCTCCGCGGCGAGCTGCCCGTAGAACGCGGCGCGCTGCAGATCTTCGTTGAGGCGATGCTTGAGAACCAGCGCGTAGGCCGCGAGGAACGAGTTGTGTGCCGAGCGCCGGCGCATGAGGATCGCCGGCAGCGCGTTGATCTCCGCGCCTTCGCGTCCCATGGCAATGAGTGCGTGCGCCTTGTTGATCGAGATCAGCTCGCGCAGTTCTTCATCCGTCGCCAGCGTCAGCGCGAGGTCGTACATCTCCAGCGCCGCGTCATACTGCTCCGCGCGAACGCGCGTGAACGCTTCTCTCCGCAGTGCATCCGCTCTTGTATTGACCGGGCTAAACATCGTCCCCCCCCTCGCTCCCATCCAGGTCGTCGTCCAGCTCCTGCGAACGCTTGAACTCGATGAACGTCTCGACTTCCTTCTGCGCCGTGGGGCTGAGAGACCGGTACTTCTCCACGATGTTGCTGGTGCGGCTGCTCTCGTCGAAGAACTCGCCGATGCCGAGATCGAAGCACTGCAGGATCTTCAGCAAGGTATCGAGGCCAACCTTGTACTCGCCCTGTTCCATGCGCGAGAGATCGGACTGATGGATGCCGATTTTTTCGGCGAGCTCCACCTGTGTCAGCTTTCTCTGCCGACGAAGCTGTCTGATCTTTCTGCCGACGAGCTCGAGTTGTGCGGGCCTGTTCATGGCGGTTCCGTTGACTTTTATGCTATTGAACAATAAAGTGCAAGAACTTTCAAGCATCGGCCTGCCGGACACCGGCATCCGAACCCCTCCCGAAAGGCCTCAGAACATCACGAACGCCAGCCTGCACCTCCTTCGCGAGCTGATCAAGCGCGACGTCAACGCCCGCTTCACCGGCTCGGCGCTCGGGCTGGCCTGGGCCGTTCTTCAGCCTCTCAGCCTCCTCGTTCTCTATTGGTTCGTCTTCACCTTCATGATTCCCGGCGGCCGAATCGGACTCTCGGGGAGCGGCAATCAGCCCTACATCCATTTTCTCATCGCCGGCCTTTTGCCCTGGCTCGGGTTCAACGAGGGGCTGATGCGCTCGACGAGCGTCATCATCGAGAATGCGGCGATCGTGAAGCGCCTGCCGTTGCGACGCGAGCTCCTGGTCGTGGTGCCCAATGTCTCGGCGCTGATCTTCGAGTGCGTGGGACTCGTCCTGGCCGTCGTCTTCATTCTCGCCGGCGGCGGCACGCCGCGCATGCTCTGGCTCCTGCCGCTCGCGCTGGTGCTGCAGTTCCTCCTGCAGGTCGGGATCGGCTTCGTGCTCGCGGCCACCTACGTTTTCTTTCGCGATCTGACGCAGGTGATCGGCTTCGTTCTCTCCGTCGTCTTCTACCTCAGCCCGGTCCTCTACTCGGTCAGCGCGCGGTTCGAGAAGTTTTTTTTCTGGAATCCGCTCACCGCGCTTCTCGGTTTGTTTCGCAGCGCACTGCTGGACTCTCCGTTACCTGATCCCGCTTCGATCGTCTTCTTACTGATCGCGGCGACGACAGCACTGGTTTCCGGTGTCTTCGTTTTCCGAAGAGTGCAGCCGACGCTGGTCGATCTCATCTAGCCCAAAGCAGGAGAAATTCATGTCCACTCGGAAGTCACTGTATCTGGTCCTCGGAGCGGCTCTGTCGTTCATGATGACCGCAACCGGCGGTCACGCACAGAGCACGGCGGCCAAGACGGCGAAGCCGGCCGCGAAAACGCCCGCGAAGCCGGCGGCCGATGCGAACGCGGTCCCGGAAGGCGGCGTGCCGCACTACATCCGTCCCGAGACGCCGGAGCAGCGGCGAGACCGGATCGGCTCGAATGAGGACCCCGGTCTGAATCCCGATGAGAAGACGATCTTCTGGCGCTACGGCAGCCAGTTCACGATCTTCAAGGTCGAGAAGCAGTTCGCGAAGTACATGCCCGAGCCGGGCATGGTCCGCCCGCTCGCGCAGGCGAACTTCGTGAAAGAGATCTATCAGGAAAACGACAAGTACATCTGGGTCTGGAACAAGATCATGGAGCCCGAGGAAACGCCGGATCCGTCGTCGTCGAAATATCACGAGTACTCGCAGGAACATTTGCAGTACTTCGAAGAGCTGCGCGACGAGTTCGCGCCGATCGAAGTGCCGGCGGCGGGTGTGCGTTTGAAGTTCGAAGAATCCTCGGCGGGCTTGCCGCCGACCGGATCGTGGCGTAACGGCGCGTCGGTCGCCGACATGAACGAAGACGGCTTCCCCGATCTCGTCTGCCCCCCGCAGCGAGGACCGGCGGATTACCCGGCGATCTTTCTCGGCGATGGAAAGGGCGGTTGGAAGCAATGGAAGCTCGACTTCCCGCGCCGCTTCAACTACGGCTCGGTCGTCGTCGCCGACTTCAACAAAGATAAGCACCTCGATCTCGCCTTCAGCGTCCATCTCACCGGCATCGCGGTGTTCCTCGGCAACGGCAAGGGACAGTTCAAAGAGGTGGAAGGTCTGAAAGACGACTACTACCCGACGCGCCGCCTCGTCGCCGCGGACGTCGATGCGGATGGATGGATGGACTTCGTGGCCATCACTGAAGGTCCGATCGGCGTTGGTAAGGACGCGAAGAAGAACACGCACGGCCATCTGCGTGCGTATCTGAATCGGAACAAGGGACAGTCCTTCGTAGGCCAGGACATCGCCGCGAAGAACGAGTACCTCGGTGGCGACTACCTCGTGGCCGCGAACTTCAACGGCGATCGCTTCCCGGACTTCCTCGGCGCCAGCATCTACTTCAACGCCACCAAGACTCTCTACCTGAGCAAGGGCAGCATGGACTACGAGCCGCTCGTCAAGGGCCTGTTGATCCCGGGCCGCTCCTACTACTACGCCATGGCCGCGGCGCGTTTCCTTCGCAACGGCAAGACCGACGACGCCATCGTCTCTTATATGCGCGACTGGCCGGGGAACCTCGATCCGAAGCTCGTTCCGACGCCGCCGGTCACGAAGATCAGCGGTCTCGATCGCATCACGTTCAGCGGCGGAGAGCCGACGCGCACGCCGATCGTTCGATGGGAAGGCGCGACAGGAATCCCCGGCGTTGCCAGCGGAGACTTCGACGGCGACGGCAACCTCGATGTCGCGTATGCGCAGAGGCGGGAGATCACGATTCTTCTCGGAGACGGCGCGGGGAACTTCAAGCGCGCCGACATCGAGGGAGTGGAGTTGCCTCCGCAGCGCTCGTACGATCTGAAGGTCGCTGATTTCAACGGCGACAAGAAGCCGGACGTGATGATGATGTACGAGTCCGACGAGACCACGGCGTTCACCGGCAAGAACGGCAGCGTGCACGTCTACCTGAATCGTGGCGTGGATCGGGCGAATTGAGTTGCGAACGAGGAAGCCTTCGGAGTATAGTCGCCGAATTGCACGAACCGGATATGGGGACATCGCATAAATCCGGCCGATGGTATTGACTTTCAGAATATTCCGCGCTAAGTTGAGGCCAATTCACGAGCCAAGATCTCTGATTTCGCTGTATCGAAATCGAAAAATCAGACGTGGAGGTGATCAGTATCGTCTGGACCGGGTGAGCAACTCTTCGTTCCTGTTCAATTCATTCTGAAGTGTAGGAGATAGAAATGAGAAAAGCTTTCGTTTGGGCTCTGATGGCCATCCTGGCCGTAGCGGGCTCGGCGTATGCCAAGGGCGGAATCGTTGCGAACGCAACGTTCCCGACCGGTGCTCCGGCTACGACGAACAACGATGACAGCTGTGACATCAGTGTCACTCCGGCTGCCACCCTGCTGCTGCCGTACTTTGAGGTCGACCTTGCGAATCCCGCGGGTGAGACGACTCTGTTCACGATCACGAACGTGTCGCAGCTCCCGCAGATCGCGCACGTCACGATCTGGACCGACTTTTCGTTCCCGGTCCTCGACTTCAACATCTTCCTGACTGGTTACGATGTGCAGTCGATCAATCTGTACGACATCATCCAGCGCGGCAAGATCGCTGAGCCGGGCACCTCGAGCGACAGCGATGTCGGTCGTCGTTCGCTCGACAACACCGATAACCCGCTGCTCGACATCACCAACTGCGACCGCCTCGCGGTCAACATCCGTGAGCCGCTCCTGACGGACCTCCGTACGGCGCTCACGACTGGCCGTACCACCGGTTGCGGCACGGCCCGCATCGGCAACACGCACACCAACGCGATCGGTTATGTGACCGTCGACCTGGCTGAGAGCTGCAACACCTCGCTGCCGACCGACGCTGGTTACTTCACCACGCGCGTTCTCTATGACAACGTCCTCATCGGCGACTACCAGCAGGTCAACTCTTCGCAGAACTTCGCGCAGGGCAACCCGATGGTTCACATTCGCGCGATCCCCGAGGGCGGAGCGCCGGGCGCCGGCGTGACCAACTTCGACCGTACGTTCTACAGCCGCTACCAGGCTGGTGGCACGGCCGATCGCCGTCAGCCGCTTCCGTCGACCTTCGCTGCCCGCTGGATCAGCGGTGGCAGCACGGGCTTCAGCACCACCTACAAGATCTGGCGTGAAGGCACGACCGGCGCGACCGCGGGTTGCTCGGTTACTGCCAACGGTTCGATCGCGATCACTGAATTCGTCCGCTTCGACGAAGAAGAGAACCCGACGACCTTCACCCCGGACGAGATCATCTCGCCGGTGCCGCCGGGCGGCGTCTCCCTCCCGGAGACTTCGCGTCCGAACGTCACCAACTCGATCTTCCCGCCGAACCCGGACGGCGCTGTCGCCGGCTGGATGTACATGAACCTCGACAACGGCCAGGTCCAGACTCCGATCAATGTCGCGAGCCAGAACTGGGTCGTCGTTTCGATGGTTGCCGATGGTCGTTACTCGGTTGACTTCGACGCGGCGTTCCTTGGCAACGGCTGCAGCCCGGCTGCTCCTGTGACCGACGAAGATGGTGACGTTCCCGCCATCGGCCCGGCGGCCAACGTGACTCCGAACCTGTAGTCCTTCGTAAAGCAGTAAGCCTTGATGGCGGGTCGGATTTCCGACCCGCCATCGTCTTTTTGGGCGATTGCACGCGATCGACGTTCTGTCCCCTGCAATCCCACAAAAAGCAGATTGCAAATCGCTCCAAATCACGCTTACAATAACAGTCGCTTCATAACCGGTTCTCCATGTCCACACATGCTAGGACGCATGTTCCTATCGGGGGTGTCTTGTGAAATTGCCTTTGCGGAAGCTCGCGCTCGCTGTCGCTCTCATGCTGGCCAGCGTTCAGCCTGCGCTCGCTCAGAACTATCCATTTCCCGGCAAAGCCTCGGCTGCTCCGGTGAAGTGCACCGGCTGTATCGGCACGAACGCCTCGGGACAGTCCAATAGCAACCTTCCTACATGGCCCTATTCGAACCCGATGGTCAATCACGTCGGTCGCATCTGCGACTCGACCGAGGTGACCGACTTTCAGGGAGGAACGGGATTCGCCACCGCGCGGGCACGCATCGTGCGCATTGCGCGTGATCGTCATGGAAACGCTCCTCCCCGTGTCTATGTCCAGCTCGGTTCCGCGATCGCCATCTACTCGCTCGATCGCTTCTTCAGCACCGAATTGCCGGGAGGACTCAGCGCGATCTCGACGGTCATTGGACGGACTGTTGGCCGCGGTGATTATCCGAACGAAAAGGTCCTGAAATGGGACGCCTGGGTCTTTCCCGAGAATGCTTCCTCGGGCTGGGAGATCACCGTCGTCGATGGTCAGGACAAGCTCTATGACTTCGACATCGATGACCGCGGCTATGTCTATGTCGCCACCGGCGGAAACTATGGCTGGGGCATCGTCAAGGACAACGGTGAGACCGGAGCATCACTTCTGACACTGGTTCCGAACGGGCAGTTCACCGGCTCCCAATTGGGAGGCGTCAGCCCTGACCATATCGTGGCTCTGAAAGCGGGATCGAGCTACTACGCGGTTACTTCATCAGGAGACGGCGGTCGAGTCGCCTACAACGTGACTTCCCCCAGCGGAACCGTGGCGGGCGTCACGAAGCTCGGCACACAGTACGGCTTTCAGTCCTTTGCGAAAGATGACGTGCGCGAGCGCGTGGCGATCGTGACCTTGCAGCGCAGAATTGAAATCTACGACGTGACGACCTTTGTCAATGGCGGCCAGCCGATCAGCTCATTCGACGCGCCATCCGGGAAGTTCTATCGCGACGTCACCGTCGACGAGAGCGGCAACTTCTGGACGTCCGAGGCTACGAACACTCCCTCGGACAATAAGGTGGTTAAGCTCGAGCGCGGAGGCAGCTCGTATTCCCGCCAGACCTTCAATGTCTACGGCGAAGCATTTACGCCCGCTCCGGGCTCCAGCGAGGGCCTTTCGACCATCAACTACGGCGACAAGTACCTGGCCGTCTCCGGCCGCACGGGCGTCGGTACGGCGCTGGACAGCGATCTGAAGATCTTCAAGATCGAAGGTGGCTCGCCGGTTCTCGTCAATGTCGGTGGCTTCTTCTCCAAGTACTACTACAAAGCTCCGCGTGACTTTGCACAGCCGCGGACGAACGTCAGTCGTACGATGGGCGGCTATCCCATCAAGTGGAACAACAAGCTCTATGTGATTTACAACACGCAGGGATTGGGCGACGTCTTCGAGCTCCAGTCCGGCGATTCTATCGACGCCACGCAGAAGAGTGGCCTTTTCGGCACCGCCAATCCTTATGCGAAGCCGGCGTCGACCGAGGCTTATTACGGCGACATTCTGAAATTCACCGCACAGAGCTCGTCGTCCACGCAGTATGCGTTGACATGGAACTTCGACAACACCGACTCACTCACGGACAACACGCGGGCCGCCAGCACGGGTCAGGACGTCGAACATCAGTTCTCCGGGCTGGATACAACCGGAAAAATCGGCACTGTTCGTCACGTCACCGCGACCGCGGATATCGATCCGGACATCAATGGCACGGTCAATGTCACATTGAAGACACCGACCGCGCGCATTGGCGTCGCCGGCACGAATTTCGTCGTGACCAACGACAACAGCACGCTGGACATCATTGCCGGCGATGAGCTCGCCGATGCCTCGGACGGCTCCGTGGAAGGCCATTATTCATCGTGGACCATTGACGGCTCGCCAACGAAGCAGGCTCCGAATCAGACCATTTCCGCGGGCGCCGTCGGCGCTCGTACAGTCACCCTGGCCGCGAAATACGGCAAATACAACGGCTCCTTCTCCACGACGGGCTCGCCATACACCGACACGGTGTCGAACGTTACCGTCAACGTTCTTCCGTTCGTCGTGACCTTCGGCACTCCGACCACGTCCGGCTCTGCCGTCACGTTCAAGGGCACAGCGCGCGTGACGCAGCTGTCGGCGATTCTGTCGGCGGCTACCTGGACCGTCGACTGGACCCTGAAGAACGGCGGCAACGATGTCGTTACGCCGCAGTCCTCCACGGTGAGTGTCGGCACGATTCCGAACTTCGTTGTCGCCGATCGCGGAACGATTCCGAGCGGCAGCGTTCTTCAGTTGAAAGTTTCCGTTGCCTCGGGCCTCGGTTCCGGCGTGCCGTCACAGTACGGTACTTACACGCTGACTCAGACGCTCCTCACGCCCGATCCGCACATCTCGAAATCGGGCTGTGCGAACACGGGCAATCCCTGCACGCTGACGGTCAGCTCGGCGCAAAGCCATCCGACCTCTGACTGGTCAGTGCTGTGGACCTTGAAGCTCGGATCTTCGACGGTCACAACGCAGACACTTGCTGCAAGCGCTCAGTTCAAACCGACGCTATCAACGCCCGGAACCTACACGGTCACGGCGAAAGCCTCGACCGAGCTCTTCGAGGGCACGGATTCGCTCCAGTTTGTGACCGAGGGAACGCTCTGTGGCCCTCCTCCGACAGCCAATCAGGTTGCGATCTATACGAGCTGCGATACCTGCGATGTCGGTCAGCAGGTCACCATGCGCCCGGAGTCGTTCGATCTCAGTTACGTCTTCCAGGACTGTGAAGAGTACCAGTGGACGTTCGGCGACGGTCAGTCCGCAACAGTGACGACGTGGCAGACCAAGCACACCTATACCTCGAATGGCAACAAGAACATCACGCTGGTCATCAAGAAGGGTACCCAGTTGAGCCCAACGTTCACCTGGCAGGTCAAGGTCGGCTCCTCGCCTCCTCCGCCCCCTCCCTGCACGGCACCTTCGAACATTCAGATTCTGTACTCGGGAAACAAGGGATGTTCGACCGGCAGCGCTTGTAAGACCACGGAATTGGTGAAACTCACCGCGTATCGCGGCAATAGCTCGCTGGCAACCTGCGATTCTGCCGACTGGTCCTATAGCGACGGCGGCTCGAGCAGCGCGATCAGCCCGAGCCACACCTTCAGCAGCGTCGGCACGCACACGGTCAATGTCACGGTTTCCAATACGTCGGGTCAATCGAACGGTGTCGTTCAGATTCCCGTCGTTGCGGACACGAGCGCGTGTAATCCGCCTCCAACGTCCGCGGATGTGGAGATCGATTACGACGGGCAAACGAGCAACTGCGCCTCGGGCGATCCCAAGGTTTGCGCTGCCAATGAACAGATCAAGTTCAGAGTGCTGCCGGGTCTTGGCTACACTATTCAGGCGTGTAATCAGTACGACTGGAACTTCGGCGACGGTAGCGCACACTCGTCCGAATCGGCGCCGCTGCATGCGTTCGCCGGCGGCGTGGCCGGGTATCACGTCACTGTGAGGATCTTCAACAATAGCAACACGACTGGGAACACGATTTCCGCCGATGTGCCGTTCCAATCCGTTCCGGTCAAGCCCGCACCCGTCCTGACCTACAGTTCGTTCCCGTCTGTTGGCACGAAGGGGAATCAGGTGACCTTCACCGTGAGCTCGAACATCTCGGCTACGGGCTGGTCGTGGAACTTCGGCGATGGTCCTGCCGACACTAGTCATTCCACGCAGGTCGGCGTCAGTAATACCATTACGCACACTTATGCGACCAAGGGCACATACAAAGTCCTTGTGAAAGCGAAGAACGCCGAGGACACCACCAGCAACGCGCCGGTGTCTCAGGTCGATCGGGATATCGTCGTCGACGACGTTCCTGAATATCGCTACCTCCTGCCGGTCGTCGCTCATGCGGCGGGCATTGGCAGCGTGTGGCGCACGGACGTTCAAATCTATACGGCGGATGCCGGCGTGACGCCAGCGACGCCGTTGGCGTTGACGGCAACGTACAAGGGCGTTAATTACCCGCTCAATATGCCCAAGTCGACGATGATCATTCAGGACATCCTCAATGAGCTGAGGCCTGGAGTCACCGAGCAGGGCTCGATGATCATCACGATCAAGACGCAGATCGCTCCGCAGATCTGGTCGCGTACCTATAACCAGACCGCGGACGGAACTTTCGGTCAGTTCATTCCGGCCATCCTGCTCAATGAAGCAGGTGGTGGCAGTGCGGTGGGCGAAGGTCGCTATTACCTCGCGGGTCTGAAGAGCGACTCGCGCTATCGGACCAACATCGGTCTCGTCAATCCGAACGTAACGGCGATCACGGCGATCATTCGCCTCTATGACGACCGTGGCGTTCAGATCGGCACGGCGGCGTCGCATCCTCTGCCGCCGTTCCAACTCGATCAGTTCCCGGTGACGGGACCGGCGGACCGGCCGTTCAGCGTAGAAATCGAAGTCCCTGCCGGAACGTGGGTGATCGGCTATGCCTCACTCATCGACGGCGGCAGTAGCGATCCGGTTTATCTCCAGGCGATCCGTCAGAGCGAAGTCGGATCCTCGGATTATCGTGAGTCGGCGGTGCCCGGCGTCGGTCATGTCGGCGCATGGCGCAGCGACGTGACGGTCTATAACCCCAACGGTCACACCGTCACGGTCGATCTGGCGTACCACAATGCGGCGGGCGCCAAGCTCGCCGAGGCGAAGAACATTCCGATCAATGCCGGCCAGTTCGTGCAGTACGCCGACCTTCTGCGGCAGGGTCTCTTCGGCAACGTTGCCGACGGTGTGGGCATGCTGCGCATCAGCGTTCCGGCGTCTGTCTCCGCGGACTACTTCCCGCTGGCGTTCGCCCGTACGTACAACGACAACGGATCCGGCAAGACCTACGGTCAGGGAATCGCTGGGTTTGCAACCAATCGCGCCAACGTCAAGGTGGGCAAGTCCGCGCTCATCCCGGCGGTTCGCAGCGATGACAAGTACTACACCAACGTCGGTCTCACGAACGTCTCCTCGACGGTCGCGGTTGCGACGGTCAGGGTTCTCGACCCGAACAGTGGCCTCGAAGTTCGCAGGATCGATTACACGCTGCAGCCCAATGAGAGCATCGTCGCGACGCAGTTCGACCTCGTCGGTCGCGCCAATGCCTCGCTGAAGATCGAAGCGTCCGGCGGCAACATCTGGGCCTTCGCCTCGATCATCGACAAGGGCACGTTCGATCCGGAATACGTCCCGGCCACGCCGTTGCCGTAACGATCATTCAATTCGGTTCATTGGAAGTGGCGGGCTTCGGCCCGCCACTTCGTTTTTGGACGAGCTTCCACGCAACTCCGTAGAATGTCGCTGATGACCGCGGTCCGCGCAGTGGAGGTGTCGAAGCATTACGACGTCTATCGTCGTCCTGCGGATCGCCTCGTGGAAGTGCTCACCGGACGCCCGCGGCACGTCGTCTTTCCAGCCCTGGAAGGCGTCACGTTCGACGTCGCCGAAGGCGAGACGATCGGCATCATCGGGCAGAACGGCGCGGGAAAAAGCACGCTTCTGAAGCTCCTCTGCGGCGTCACCCAGCCGAGCTCTGGACTGCTCGAAGCCAACGGCACCATCGCCTCGATCCTCGAGCTCGGCGCCGGCTTTCATCCCGAGTTCTCCGGCCGCGACAACGCCGCGCTGAACGCGGCCATCCTCGGTCTTTCGCACGCCGAGGCGCGGGAGCGGTTGCCGGCGATCCTCGAGTTCTCGGAGCTCGGTTCGTTCGTCGATCGCCCGGTTAAGACCTACTCGTCGGGCATGTACATGCGCCTCGCGTTCTCCGTGGCCGTGAACGTCGATCCCGACATCCTCGTGATCGACGAGGCGCTCGCGGTCGGCGACGGGCACTTTCAGAAGAAGTGCATCGACAAGATCCGTGAGTTTCACGAGCAGGGGAAGACGATCCTCTTCTGCTCGCACGCGCTCTATTACATCTCCTCGATCTGCAAGCGCGCGTTGTGGCTCGACCAGGGACGGCTGATGCGCTTCGGTCCCTCACTCGACGTGGTGCATGAATACGAGACGTTCCTCCTTGAACGCGACCGCGATCATCCGGCGATCGATCCCGCCGTGCCGGAAACACGCACGCCGGTGCGCATTCGCGACATCGTCGTTCTCGATCGCAGCGGACGCCCGCGCGAATCCTTCGCACGCGGCGAAGAGGTGCGCGTGCGGATGCGCATCGAGGCCGACGACCCGCGCCAGCCCGTTCACATCATCATCGGCATTCACCGCTCGGCGGACGACCTGCAATGCTTCGCGGTCGGAACTCATGCTGACGGTTTGGCGCCGCTCTTTGGAAAGACAGAATACGAAGTCACGGCTCGCCTCATGGACGTGCCGCTGCTGCGCGGCGATTACTCGATCATCTCCTTCGCCGGCGATGAGAACGCGATCACCGTGTTCGATCGCCATGACGTGCGGCCCGCTTTTTCGATGACCGGCGATCGCTTCGAGATCGGACTGATCTCCGTTGATCATCGCTGGGACCTCGGCGTCGCCGCGCCGGTTCATGCCGAGCGATGATCTCGCTTCTCGTCGTCAACTACCGTTCCTCAAAGCTGGCCGCGGAAGCGATCCGCACCGCACGCGCCGCGTCGTCGCAGCCCCTGCAGGTCGTCGTCGTCGACAACAGTTGTGATGCGAGCGAAGCCGCTGCGCTGCGAGGAGTCGCCGATACGCTCGTCGTCTCCGAGACGAATCGCGGCTACGCCGGCGGCATCAATCTCGGACGCCGCGCATGTGAAGGCGACATCCTGCTGGTTGCGAATCCCGATCTCGTCTTCAGTGAAGACGCGATCGATCGATTGGCCGATGCACTGCGTGACGCCGCGGTCGCGGGGCCCGCATTGTTCTGGGATGCCGAACAACAGTGGCACCTTCCTCCCGGTGATCTCTACACGGGACGCGAGCGCGTCGACGCCATTCTCGCGAGTCGTTCGCGCGTTTGGTTCGAAGAGCGCGACCGACGTCGCTTCAGAAAGCGACTCGCATTCTGGACGCTCGAGCGAACGACGAGCGTTCCGATGCTGTCCGGCGCGGTGATGGCTATTCGTGCCGCGGCCTTCGACGACATCCACGGATTCGATGAACGGTTCGCGTTGTATTTCGAAGAGACCGACTTTCTGCGCCGCGTCGCCGAGAGGCGCGGACGGATCGCTTACGTCCCGAACGCGCGCTGTCGTCACCTTCACAACCAGAGCGCCGCGCAGATCGCCGACCAGGCAGCGGCGCGATACGCGGAGTCGGAGCTGCGCTATCTCGAGAAGTGGAACGGTCCATTCGCCGCGCGCGCGATCAAGCGCTTCGAGCGCGCGTTGCCGTCGTACGACGCGCAGCGCATCGAGGGGCCGATCGTGGTCGATCGCGATGACGTAATCGTCGAGGCATCGCCTCTGCCGTCGTTCGACACGGCCGCGGGTCATCTTGCCCGCGGCGTCATCGACGTGCCACGAGACGCCTGGACGGTGCCGGCGATCTACCTGCGGACCGTTGTCCGGAGCACCGGAGAAGTCCTCGCGACATACGTGCGGTACGCGAGTTGATTAGAATCACGGTATGAGCTCGACCAGCGTCAGCGTGGTGGTACCGCTGCGTGGGCAGAGATCATCGGCGTCCGCCGAGGCGATCGGGAAGTATCTCGAGACGACGGGTTTCACGTTCGAGGTGCTCACGCCCGGCGACACGTCCATCGGCGCTTCGCTGCGACGCGGTGTCAGCGAAGCGAAGGGCGGAGTGATCGTCATCGTCGACGCCGATCTGCCGTATCCGGTGAGCGCGATTGGCGACGCGGTGGCGATGGTCGAGTCGGCGGCGACGGACGTCGTCTTCGCGAGCACGCATGGCGACCATCAAGGTCCGGCGCTCCTTCGCTGGATCCTCGTGCCGATTCTTCCCGATCGTGCGATTCGTCTCGCCGCGTTTTCCTCGGTCGCGGCGAAGATCATCGTCGGCGAATCACGGCTGCAGGACGACGGCTGCGCGCTGGAGATGGCCTTTCTCGCGAACAAGTACGGGTTTCGCGTCGAGTACCTCGTCGTGCAGGCGTCCGGTTCCCGCGGTACCTCGCTTGCGCGCGTGAGCGAAGTGACCGCGGCGCTCTCGATCCGCTTTGCGAATCGACGCAACGCGTACCGCGCGGCGCGGCGATGTCCGGTCTGTTTCTCTTCGGAGATTTGGAGTTGCGCGCAGATTCCGGGGAACGTCGTGCGCGCCTGCCGTCGCTGCAAATGCCGGTATCTCAACCAATTCGCGGACGAAGGGACGAACCCCGTGCGCCGCGTGTTGCGCGCGCATCGTGCGCCCGAGCAACCTGCTTATGAATCGCACTCACCTCCGGCGCGCGAGCGCACGAGCCTGCGCCGCTTCCGCTGGCTGCAGCGGCAACTGCCGTTGCGCGCGCGCGTGCTGGAAGTGGGAGTGCGCGACGGAACGTTCGGAGTGACGGCCGCGAAAGAGTACGAATACCTCGGGATCGATCCCGCGGCCGCCGCGGCTCGGCATGCGCGCGCGCGTGGACTCGAGGTGTATTGCGCGTCGCTCTCAACGTTCGTCAATACCGGACCGGCGTTCGACGCGATCACGCTCTTTCACGTTCTCGAGAACATGTCGGATCCTCACGACATCCTCGGCCGCATCAAAGATCTGCTCAAGCCGGGCGGCAAACTCTTCCTGTCGACGTTCGACACCGAGGGCTTGATCTACCTGATGACGGAGCGGAAGCGCATGACGCAGAACTTCCGCACGCACATCATCCTCTACTCGCGCTCCGCGCTGATCGAACTGCTGGAACGCTCCGGGTTCGAGATTCTCGACATCGGTCCCGACTTCGAATATCGCGATCAGAAGTTCGTGCGCCATTGGCTTGCGTCACATCACCCGCTCCTGGCGCCGCTGGCGCGCGCGGTGTTGAAGATGCTGTCCGATCCGATGATCGTCAGCACGGGCTCGATTCGGATCGTGGCCAAGCGGCGGTCGGGTCCGGCGATGCACGTGCGCGCCATTCGCGCGGCGGAGCCGACGCATGCCCGTTGACGCAGTCGAGGAGCAGCCGATCGCGACGCAGCGCTTCGTCACGCGCGAGTATCGGCCGGGCGACGAAGGCGCAATCCTCGATCTCTTCGCGCGATCGTTTCCGCACGCGCCGCGCTCGATCGAGCACTTTCGCTGGAAGTATCTCCAGAATCCTTTCGGCAACGAGCGGATCAGCCTGACGTTCGACCCGGACGGGCGGCTTGTCGGACACTACTCCGGCTATCCCGTTCCGTTCCGCGCGAACGGCCGCGATCTCCTCGCGCACCAGATCGGCGACACGATGACCGACCCCGCGGTGCGCCACATCGGCCGCGGCCCGACGAGCATTCTCGGCCGCACCGCGTTGCATTTCTACGAGCATTTCTGCGAGGGGCAGGTCGCATTCAATTACGGATTCAACGTCGCCAACATTCAGAAGTTCTCATTGCGGTTCCTGCGCAGCGATCGCGTTGAGTCGGTGACGTATCGGTTCCGCGATCTACGCGAGCGGCCGCTACCGTCGCTTCGCCGTTGGGAACGATGGCGTCGCGGCATTCAGCTCGAGGACGTGACGGAGACGACCAAGGAATGGGACGCCCTCTTCGATCGCGTTGCTGACGCCTACGGATTCTGCGTTACGCGGAATGCTGCCTACGTCCGCTGGCGCTACCTGCGCTGTCCGGACGCGCCGTATGTCGTCGTGGCGATTCGCAAGTGGCGGCGACTGGTGGGTTGGATCGTCTATCGCGTTCGCGAACAGCACTTCGCCTGGGGCGACGCGCTGATCGATCCCGCGCATCCCGAGGCCATCGACCTTGCGCTTCGTCACGTCGTGCCTTTGCACGGAGTTGATCGGATCGAAGGCTGGTTTCCGCCGCGCCCGCCATGGTTTGAAGACGTGCTCGCGAAACGGCTGCTCCTCCAGACGGGACCCGAACCGCAGAACCTTTCGGTGATGTGCGTGCCATTTGATTGGAGTGACGTCGTATCGGCGATGCGAGAGAGATTGCATTACGCGTGGGGCGATAGCGATCTTTTTTGATTGCCGTTGGTGCGAACGAAACAAGCGTGCCTCTGTGTAGCGACGGCCGCCCTCGGCCGTCGGGCAGAACGAGGCACGTTCCGTCTTGATGCTCCGATCGGCGCGCGAACCGACGGGCGAGGGCGCCCGTCGCTACACAGAACCGCCGAAACCTTCGGTTTCTGTGGGGAAGGCCTCGTGATGGCTCGCGTCCTGCACGCCGTTCTCATCCGTCGGTAGAATGGAACCGTCATGAACGTGGGTGTCGAACAGAACCAGCCGCGCGATCGGCGCGTGGCCGATGTCGAGCGGAAGCGGGTGCTCGTCATCGACGATGATCTTCCTCTCCGCGGAATGCTCGCGGCCGCTCTGCGGCAGCACGGATTTCAGGTTCTGCTCGCCGGCGACGGCGCGGAAGGGCAGCGCGCGCTGACGATTCATCATCCCGATATCGTCCTGCTCGATCTGGCAATGCCCGACGTCAACGGCTGGGACTTCCTACAGCGTTTGCAGGAGACGGGACACCTCGGCAAAGTGCCGATCGTCGTCGTCTCCGCGCACGTGCGCGTCGAGCCGCAGGCGTTGCTGCAGATGGGAGTCGCGGCGATCCTGCCGAAACCATTCAACCTTCCGGAGCTCATCGAGCTGATCGAGCATCTTGCCGCGTGAGCCGGAACGAGCTTGCAGACAAGCTGGCCGCGCTGTACGAAAGGCGCTCGCTTCGCGAATACGTGCGCTGGAAAGTGCGAACCGATCCCGCGTATCACGCGGTCTTCGATCGCATTCGCGGAACTGATCTTCCACTGATCGATGTCGGATGTGGTGTCGGCCTCCTGGCGTTCTATCTTCGCGAACGGGGATACGCAGCGTCGATCGCCGGCGTCGACTTCGATCAGCGAAAGATCGATGTGGCGCGCATCGCGGCGCACGGCTATCGCGATGTCGAATTCCGCGCCGGCGATGCGCGCATGCCTTTGCCGGATCAACACCACGTCGTCATCCTCGACATCCTTCAGTACTTCGATGCCGCTTCCCAGCGGCAGATTCTGGAGAACGCCGCGCGTGCGGTTCCTCCGGGTGGCCTCGTGATCATTCGCCAGGCGCTGCGCGATCGCTCGTGGCGTTATCGACTCACGGATCTTGTCGATGGGCTGGCGCGAACGTTCCACTGGATGAAGGCGGAGCACCTGCTGTTTCCGACGCGCGAGGAGATCGCCGCGCCGTTTGCCGGGTTCACGAGCGAGATCCGGCCGCTGTGGGGCAACATGCCGTACAACAACTATCTCCTCGTCTTCACGCGGACCGCAGTTGAGCGTCCGTCGGAATGACGAACGAATAGCCGCGCTCCTGCAAGCCGGCGATCACTCGTTCGAGCACGGCCAGCGAATGCTCGCGGCCCTGATGGAGAACGATGATCGCGCCCGGTGCGAGCTGGGGAAGGATGCGCGCGAGGATCTGCTCGGGATCGCTGACGACCGCGTCGAACCCGCGCGCCGTCCAGCCGACGAGTTGCATTCCGCGCCGCCGCAGCGCCGGATGCACCGCCGGATTCTTCATTCCAACGGGTGCGCGAAACCAGCGCGGTGCGTTGCCGGTGAGATCGGTGAGCACGCGGCTGCACGCGTCGATCTCCGCGCCGATGCGCCTCGACGACAAACACCAGAAGCTGCCCGACGGATGCGTCTGCGTGTGATTGGCGAGCGTGTGTCCGCGGCCGAGCATGTCCGCGGCGAGATCGCGATGCGCATCCGCGAGCATGCCTTTCACGAAGAACGTCACCTTCACGCCGAGGCGGTCGAAGAGATCGAGCACCGCCGGCGTGTCGGCGGTCGGGCCGTCGTCGATGGTGAGCCAGACCTCGTTGCGGCCCGTCTGGAAGCGCGTCATCACCGGCCCGAGCCATTGCACGTTGGGACGCAGCGTCGGATAGAGAACGAGCGCGTGCGAGAGAGCGAGGATGGCGATGCCGCTCCATGGCGCGTGTGGCCAGAGGAGAATCAGCGCGAGCGGCGCGAGCAGCGCGAAGCCGAGGATCAGGGCTCGGATGTCGCACCTCCGATCGCGTTCTCCAGTCTCGCGATGGGAGCGCGCAACGCGAAGACGATCGCCGCGGCGATGGCGTTCAGCGCAGCGAGGCCCAGAAACTGCCACGCCGCAAAACGCACCCACGACGCTCGTGTCGCGAACCACGATGAAGCGGCGAGGAGCGTGAGCATCATCAGGAACGATTGCACGCGCAGATGAGTTGCGTCGCGCATCGGGAACGGCGCGAGCAATGCCGCCGCGACGAAGAACGGTACGTGTGCGGCGACGGCGGCGACCGGCAACGCCGCCGCGAGCGCGAGCGGCGCCGGCCACGAGGCGAACAGCGTGGCGGTGACGTAGCAGGTCAGTGTGAGCAGAACCCACGCGCTGACGGCGTACGTCTCGAATGCGCTCTGATGCCGGTCGACGATCAGGATCGTGTCGGCCGGCTCCGGCGTCGCGTTGCGCCCGCGCAGATAGGCGCCGAGGCGGAAGAGCGCGAAGTTGTGACGCGAGGGGAGCCAGCGCGCATCGACGCGGCCGCGGACGATCCTCATCCCGCGAGCTCCTCCGAATAGGGCTCGAACGCGAACCACTGGTGCCATCCCGTCCGCACGATCTTTTCAAGGTCGCGAGTCCACTCGGTGACCGCGCGCGCGAACGCTTCGTGGCGGTCGCGCGTGCGTACGACGTGGAACGGCGGGCAGACGATCAGGCGATAGCGTCGCCGTCCGCGGCGAACGATGAAGAGCGGATAGATCGGAACGCGTGCCGCCATCGAAAGCGCGAATGGTCCTGCAGGCACGCGCGTTACCTTGCCGAACAGAGTCGCCGGCAGCGCCGAGATCCCTCCGGTCACGCGATCGCCCTGGATGGCGATGATCTCGCCGCGCTGCAGCGAGTCGAGAAGATCGAGCGCGAGATCGCTGGCGCGCGTGCTGAAGTCGACTTTCAGGGCGCTCGATGCGGTGCGATTGTGCAGTTCCTCTTCGAACTCGCGCGTCTGCGGATCGGTCTCCGGCGCGCGCACCATCACGATCTGCCGGTTCGAGAGCTCCGCGAAGAGGTGCGCGGCAAGATCGTAGCTCCCCATGTGCGCGGTGAGAATGATCGCGCCGCCTTGGTGATCGTGGAGCGACTGGAAGTGCTCCATGCCGACGAACTCCCAGTCAGGGCCGACGCGCATTTCCTTGAAGCGGACGTTGTCGGAGATCGTCCAGGCAAAGTTCCAGAACACGCGATACGTGCGAAAGAAGTTTGCGAATGAGGTCGAGCCGGGAAGAATCGCCGTCAGGTTCCTCATCACGCCGCGCCGTCCCGGACCCCAGAGGAGAAAGAAGAACGACCAGAACCCGATCATGACCGGCTCGATCCAGATCGGCACATTCAGCACGCCCCAGCGACTGAGCTGCCGCCAGAACACACCCTTCACCAGGAAACGACGGAACCACGTCACTTCGGGATGATATAGCGGGCGTCTCGAGGGAAGGTTGTTGGTTCCTGGTTGCTGGTGACTGGTGTGGCCTCTTGCTCGTTCAGGACGCCGAGTCTCCAAGTCGTCGAGTCGTCGAGGAGCTCTCGGCGACTTGTAGACTTGACGACTCGGGACCCGCCCACCTCGCACCAGCAACAAGAAACTAGTAACTACGTCTTGATGATTTCGTCGAGCTTCTTCTCCACCGACGGCAATTGTGGCCGCAGCAGGCGGAAGAGCGCGCTCTCCATGAGCGCGTCGATCGCCGGGGTAGGTTGGGACGAAGTGGAGAGGGAAGCGCTCGAAGATCTCGCGGTCGCTCCGTTTGCGACGGCGCTGGACGTCCTGGCGTTTCTTCGCGAGCTGCGATTCGTTCTTCACGATCCAGTCGAAGGCGCGGAACTGCATCGCCGTGAGCGGGTCATCGATCGCGACGAGGAAGGGCCGGCGCGTAATCTTGCGCAGGATCTTCAAACGCCGCGAGGTCGGAAGCGAAGGCGTTGCGAACGGTCGTTTCAATTCGTGGGCTTCGTCGTTGCGCGTCGTGGCGTAGTGGTGCAGACGATGGAGATACGTGAAGAACACGGCCGCCTCCCGCCTCGGCGATGTTCTCGTAGTTCTTGATCGCCGTCTGCAGCGCATTGCGCTCGAACAGCACGCCGCGCTCGAAATCGCCGAGGCGGTTGCTGGTCGTGCTCGAGGCATGACGAACGGTTGCGCGCGGCTCGAAAAGCACGCGGCCACCGGCGATCCACGTGCGCCAGCCGAAGTCGACGTCCTCGAGGTACGCGAAGTAATCGTCGTCGAATCCGCCGAGCTCCATCAGCGTCTCGCGGCGCGAGATCATGTTCCCGCCGCAGGCGAAGAGGATCTCGTCGCCCGCGTTCGGCTCGTCGCGCGAGCCGAGGGGATAACGAAACCCGTTCTGGAACGCGTGGCCGTCGAAGGTGAGCGACGCCGCCGATGAAGTCGATCTTTGTTCCGGTCGGATCGACGATCTTGCCGCCAACCGAGACGACGTCGTCCGGCGCTTCATCGATCGCACGTCACGAGCGCGGCGAGCCATCCGGCCTCGGGAAGCGCGTCGTTGTTGAGGAAGATGACATTCTGCGCTGTCGAGCCGGCGAGCGCGGCGGCGAGTCCGCCGGTGAAGCCGCGGTTCGCGGGAAGCGCGAAGAGCTTCACGTGCGGATGCCGCGAAGTGATCGCGGAGCCGCTGCCGTCGGTCGAGCCGTTGTCGACGACGGTGATCGTCGCGCCCTCGACCTCCGGCAATTGGGCTTCAACGGCCGCGACGCACTCCAGCGTTTCGCGGCGGTTGTTCCAGTTGACGATGATGACTTCGGTCGTCATGCGCGAAGACGCCGTTTCAAGCGCTCGACGATGGAAGGAGGCTGCGACGGCGGCCGCTTCTCCGGGGTCGGGCCGAAGACGCCTTTCGTCTTCTCGATGCGCGGCGCGCGGCAGAACGCGCGCAGCGGTGCGAGCGTGCGATCCCATTGATGCTCGAGAACGAACGCGTTCGCTCCATCGACCATTCGTGCATAGCGCGGAGGATCGCCGAAGATCGAGAGGATCTCGTTTGCGAAACTGCGCGGCTCGCTCGTTCCCGATGACGGAGCCAGCGCCGTAGCGCGTCAGAATCTCGTCCGTTCCCGGCGCGGAGCTCGTGACGATCGGCAATCCGCACCAGAGGTAGTCGTACACGCGCGTGCGCATCGACAGATCGGTCTCGAGCGAGCGATGGGAACGTCAGCAGCGCGAGGTCGAAGCGTTCGAAGAATGCCGCCCGGCGTTCGTACGGAGCCCACGGCTCGAATCGGACGAAGTCGTACGACTTGCTCTTCGCAAACTGCATCGCCTCGGCGAGTTTTCCCTGCGGCGTGATGTCCGGATTCGGATGCATGGTGAAGGTCAGCGTGGCCTCGGGCCGCGTCTCGCGCACGAGCGCGACTGCCTCGATCGCCAGCGATCGGGTCGTACCAATCGTAGATCCCGCCGAAGAGGATTCGCGCGTGCGGCAATGATGACGCCGCGTGTGATCGCGCACCGGCGACGCCGAACGGCGCGATGCCGATGAGCAACTCCAGCCGCGGATCTTCCTCGAACAGCATCGGATTCAGGCGACCGGACGCGAGCAGGAGTCCGAGCGTAGAAGAGCCGCTGCGCTTCCGACGCGCAGAGGAAGTAGTCGCCGCGCGCGAGCGATGTCATCAGCGTGAAGTGATCGTGCATCGAACACTTCCGCGCCGCGCTCCGCGTAGTAGTGCAGGTTCTCGATGATGAACGGATCGTAAAGATCGACGACCGTGGGGATCGGCGCCGCGTGCTGAAAGAACGCATTCGCGACGTGACCCTGCACGACGGCGACGTCGCTCGCTTCGCTCGTGGTGCGCAGCGAGTCGGGGTGGATGAAGTCGGCGCGACAACCCTCGACCGCGCCGGCATCCGGCGAAAGGACAGTCACCGTGTGCCCGTCGGCGTGAAGGACGCGCGCGATCTCGATGAAGCGGATCCCGATGCCGGCCGGCTGTCCGTGGCCGAGGGGCTCGGGACAGAGCAGCATGACCCGGCTCATCCCCGTCCTCGCAACTTCTCGAGCAGCGTGTGCGTTTTCCAGGTGCGCGAGCTGTAGATCATCTCCAGTAGCCCGTTGAGTCGCTGGATCTCGACGCGGAGAAGTCCGCTGTCGCTATGCAAGCGTTCGATCTCGGCGTGCGCCTGTTGATAAGCAGTGCGGATTTCGTCGTTTTCGCGAGCCAGACGCTCGCTGCCGATGACCTGTTGCGTGTACTCGATCATGATGTCGTTCAGAGCCTCGAGCGACGCTTCGAGCTCGCGGACGCGATGCGAGTACGCGCTGATGGTCTCGTGCTGCTCCATCCCGCTGTGCAGGAGCTGAGCTTTCTCGCGCTCGAGACGCGCCGAATCGCGGCGCACGAAATCGAGCTGACCCTGCGTCTCCACGAACTGCGAGAACAGTGCGTTGGCCTTCTGCTTCTGCGATTCGAAAACGTTGGCGACGACGTTGTCGTCGATCAGCGCTTCGTGCTTCTTCCAGACGCGCAGCTTCGCCGCGCGAAAGCGGTCCGATCCTTCCGGCGCGGCGAGAACGACGGACGTGCCGCCTTCGAAGTGCCGCACCTCGCAGGTGATGCGCGGGATGCGCAGAAGATCGCCGCGGCGCGAGAGGCGGATCAGGAAGTCCCAGTCCTCGAAGAGATCGAATGCGGGGTCGAATCCGCCGAGCTCGAGGAACGGCGCACGCGCGATGAGGAGCGTCGGGAGCGGGATGTAGTTGTCGAGCAGCAGCAGCTCGCGATCGTAGTCCTGCGCGAAGAGGCGCAGCCGCTGATACGTTTCGTACGCGCCGCTTTCGCCTGGGCGAAGAAACGCCGACACGGCATCGGTGTACCAGCCGGCATGATTCGACGACGAGCGCGTTGGCGAGCGTGGCCAGATGTTCGGGATAGAAGAGATCGTCGTCGTCGAGGAAGGCGATGAAGGCGTTCGACGCCGCGCGCACGCCTGCGTTTCCTGCCTCGGCGCGACCGCGCGAGCTTTCATGCTCGAGGAGCGTGACGCCTTCTACGTCCGGCTTCGCGCCGCCGTCGTTGACGACCACGATCTCGCACGGATAGCCCGTGGCGCGCACGGAGTCGATCGCCTCGCGGACCAGCGCCGGGCGGTCCTTCGTCCGGATGACGACGCTGATCGGAACCGTGGCGCGCGTGATCTCGACCTCGGGCGCCGTGCCGCTGCGCCGTCCCAACTCGCTGAACGAGATCGTGCGCAGGCGGGGCAGGTCGACCACGTGAAAAGCCTCGGCGAACTTCACCGAGGACGGGAGAGTCATCGTGCGGTACGTGTTGAGTCCACGCGCGAAGGCGACGTAGTCACGGACCGCGAGCTGCGAGTGGTGCTCGGCGATGGCCGCGTACTTGTCATCGGCGACGGTCGTGATGTCGACGATCGCGTTCGGGCGCAGCGGCTGGCTGACTTCGTAGAACGCCACACGCGCGACCGCGAAATCGGCGAAGAGAGTCGGGTCGTGTTGCACGAGCTCGCAGAAGACGCGAGAGAGCGCGACGTGATCGGGATGAATTTCGACGGGACTCGGGACGAGGATCAGGTCGGGACGGAACGCCGCCAACTGATCGCGGATCGGCCCCGATGCCTCGTCGCCGAGTCCGCGGTCGGGAAAGCGCAGGAACTCCAGCTCGGCGGCGCCGAGCCGCGCGAGACCGCGCCGCGATTCTTCTTCGCGAAGCGCCGCATCGCCTCCCTGCGCCGCGCCGTCCGTGGCGATGACGACTCGCACCGCGCGCCCCTCGCGCAGATGCAGCGCAATCAGTCCGCCGCAGGCGATGACTTCGTCATCGGGATGGGGTGCGAGGACAAGCAGCCGCTCACCGCGGAGCAGCGCCGGTTCGTACGGAATCGCCTCCGCCTCAATCACATCAGCGATTCTATAGGAGCGCGGGCTTCCTAATCTGTTGCTGGTTCCTGGTTGCTGGTTGTCTGTGGTTCTCTTTCGCCAGGCACCCCAGATAACCAGCAACCAGGAACCAGCAACCCAGGCAACGAGCAGCGTCTACAATGATTTCCGGGTTCGCAGGATGTCGGACGAGGATGTGACCAAAGCGGAGCTGGCCCGCCTGCGCGCGGAGCACCGGCAGATCAGCGATTTGCTCTCGTTGATCCAGGAACTGACCTCGCGCGCGGTGCGGAGCGAGTCGGTGGGCGATCTCTTTTCGCGCGCCTTCCCGACGCTGTTCCGCTGCGTTCCCTTCGATCTGGGCGTGGCGATCATGATCGAGCAGAACCTCGATCTCTTCATCGTCACGCGTCAGGACGCCGAATCTTTCATCAACGACCGGCTGGTCGCGAGGATCCGGGCCACGCTGGAAACGTTGATCCCGCTTTCGTTCGCGAATACTGAGGTTGTGGTCGTTTCCGAATCGCATGAACTGCCGGCCGGCGCGATTCAGGGTGACGCGTTGAAACACGACGCCTTTGCACTGCTGACGCAGGATCATCGAACTGCCGGACTCCTGTTGCTTCATCGTGCAGAGCCCGAATTCACCGAGGACGAGCGGCAGATCCTGACGATCTTCTCGACGCAGGTCTCGATGCTGCTCGACACGATTCGCGCGCGCGAACGGATCACGAACCTCGCCGACACCGACGACCTCACGGGTGTCTGGAACAAGCGCCACTTCCGCCGGCAACTGCCCCACGAGATCGAACGCGCGCGCACGTTCAACATCCCGCTCACGCTGGTGATGTTCGACATCGACGATTTCAAGCAGATCAACGACGTCTTCGGCCATCTCCTCGGCGACGTCGTGTTGTCCGAGCTCTGCGGCACCGTGCGCGAGACCCTGCGGCCGACGGACGTGCTGGCGCGCTTCGGCGGCGACGAGTTCGCCATCATTCTTCCGCACACCGACATCACCGGCGCAAAAGCCGTGGCCGAGCGTCTGCTCAAGCGCGTCCGCGCACTGACGATCCCGACCGATGAGGAAGGCGCGATCCAATGCTCGGTCTCGATCGGCATCGCCGAGTTCGAGCACGGCGAAACATCCGCCAACGACCTCGTCCGCCGCGCTGACGAGCAGCTCTATCTCGCGAAACGCAACGGCAAAAATCGATACACTGCTTAAAGCAGATCGCGGATCGCAGTTCGCGGATCGCAGCGGCGCGCGGCAGATGTCGCCGTGCGGGCTGCTTCTCCCGCGATCTGCGATCTGCAATCTGCGATCTCTCCATGAACAGCTACCTCATCGCCAATTGGAAAATGAACCTCCCGCCGGAGGGGATCGAGTCGTATCTGGCGAATCTCTCGGGCGTCGATCCGCGCGACGTTTGTGTTGTCATCGCTCCGCCGTTCCCGTTCTTGCGACATGTTGTGAAGTGCGGCGAGGGCGTGTGCGTCGCCGCGCAGAACTGCAGCGATCAGGTTTCGGGAGCATTCACGGGGGAGGTTTCACCGGCGATGGTGCGCGAGTGCGGCGTCGACTACGTCATCCTCGGACATTCGGAGCGGCGCACGCTGTTTCACGAGACGGACGCGTTGATCGCGCGCAAGCTGAGCCTCGCGATCGAGACGGGACTCAAGCCGATCCTCTGCATCGGCGAGGACGTGCGCGTGCGCGACACGGGACACGTCGCGCATTTTCTGGCCGATCAGATCAAGGCCACGGCCGTCGACGCGCTCGAACGCGCCGAGGAGGTCGTGATCGCGTACGAGCCGATCTGGGCGATCGGAACGGGACGCAGCGCGACCGGAGCGATGGTCGCGGAGACTCTCGTCGACATCCGCAGCGCGCTGGAGCGATTCTGGCCGGCACGTCTGGCGCATGCGCCGATCCTCTATGGCGGCAGCGTCTCGCCCGACAACGTCGCCGATCTCGTCGCCCACGGCACGATCGACGGCTTCCTCGTCGGCGGTGCCAGTCTCGATTCCCGCAAGTTCCTGGCGATTCACGCCGGAATGCGGTGAGAAAAGATCGCCAGTGGACCGCTGCCGTCTCGGCGGCTGGGGCGGCGTCGTCTCGACGCCCGCCCGCGAGCGGCGAGACGCCGCTCGCCCAGCCGGCGAGGACGCCGGCGGTCCATCAAGCTTGGCTTCGCCTCCCTGCGATCCGCGATCCGCGCCCTGCGATCTGAATCGCTTGACGTCCGGGCCGGTTCGGGGAAGAATTCGCACCCCTGCCCGGTTCACAGGCAGGCACCGGAGAATCCATGATCGTATTTCTCATCATTGTCCACGTCATCATCAGCCTGTTTCTGATCCTCGTCGTCCTCGTCCAGCAGGGCAAGGGGGCGGATCTGGCGGGCGCATTTGGTGGCGGTGGATCGCAGACAGCGTTCGGCGCGCGAGGCGCGACGACTCTGCTGCACAAACTGACGACGGGTTTCTTTGTCCTCTTCGTCATCACGTCCATGGCCCTCGCCGTTCTGCAGGCGCGGCCCCGCAACTCCGTCATGAGCGGAGATACGGCCGCACCGACAGCTCCGGCTCCGGTCAAGAAGTAAGCTCTTTGAATCGCCAGCCCAAGTGGCGGAATTGGTAGACGCGCACGTTTGAGGGGCGTGTGGAGAAATCCGTGCCGGTTCGAGTCCGGCCTTGGGCACCAATTGCAGACAAACGAAAACGGCTCGCTAAAACGCGAGCCGTTTTCATTTTGTCCGCGGGTGCTACCATTCGCCCTCCATGACGAATGAAGCGCTACAGCAGCAGAGACTAGAGATTCTTTCAGGAGTGGTCAGCACTCTGCTCGGTGACCTCAAGTCCGGAGTCGGCGACAAGGATCGCCGCCGCCAGGTCGAGGAGTGGATGCGCACGCTCGCCGAGAAATATCCCGAGTTCAAGATCGAGATCGGCCTTCGTGACTATTACCTCGCCGAATCAGGACGCCTTCGCGCCGATTTCGACAAGTCGACCGACCTCACGGAAAAGCTCGCTCTGGGCCGGAGCGTCGAGTCTTTTCTCGATCGCGCCGCCGAATACGATCGCCGAAGCGCAGAACGCTAGGCCGGCAGAGCGCGCAGGCTCCCACTGAGAACCGACAACCGACAACGGACAACGGCGCCCCGGCTTACAATCGCGGCCGCATGAAAGTCCTCATTGCGAATCGCGGCGAGATCGCCGTACGCGTGATTCGAGCCTGTCGCGAGATGGGCTATCCCACCGTTGCCGTCTACTCCGAGCCGGATCGGGCCGCGCTGCACGTCGTCAGCGCCGATCAGGCCATGCCCATCGGGCCGGCGCCGTCGCGCGAGAGCTATCTGCGCATCGATCGCATTCTCGAAGCGGCGAAGAAGTCGGGCGCGGAAGCGATCCATCCCGGATACGGATTCCTCGCCGAGAACGCCGGATTCGCGCGCGCCTGCCGCGACGCCGGGCTGCTCTTCATCGGCCCCTCGCCGGAATCGATCGACGCCATGGGCTCGAAGACCGAGAGCCGGCAGCGGATGCAGGCCGCCGGCGTGCCCGTCGTTCCCGGCCTCACCGAGGCCGTGAAATCGTTCGACGAGATCGAAGCCTTCGCGCGCGAGACCGGCTTTCCGATCATGATCAAGGCGAGCGCCGGAGGTGGAGGGAAAGGCCTGCGCCTCGTCGAGCGCGCGGAAGACCTCCGCTCCGCCTTCGATCGCGTGACCGGTGAAGCGCTCTCGTTCTTCGGCGACGCCGCGGTCTACGCCGAAAAATTCATCGTCCATCCACGGCACATCGAGGTGCAGATCGTCGGCGATCAGCACGGCAACATCGTTCATGTCGGCGAGCGCGAATGCACATTGCAGCGTCGCCATCAGAAAGTCGTCGAGGAGTGTCCCTCTCCGGTCGTCGACGCCGAGCTGCGCGCGAAGCTCGGCGCAATGGCCGTGCGCGCGGGCGCGGCCGTGAACTACTACTCGACCGGCACGATCGAATGTCTCATGGGGCCGGACCGCGAGTTCTATTTCCTCGAGATGAACACGCGCCTGCAGGTCGAGCACCCGGTCACGGAAATGGTCTGGGGCATCGATCTGGTGAAGGAACAACTTCGCGTCACACGCGGCGAGAAGCTGTCGTTCCGGCAGGAAGACCTTCATCCGCTCGGCCACGCCATCGAGTGCCGCATCTACGCCGAGGATCCGTCGCGCAACTTCGCGCCTTCGCCTGGCCTCATCCGTTACATCAATCTGCCACAGGGCCCGGGTGTGCGGAACGATCAGGGTGTTTACGCGGGCTACACGGTGCCGGTGTTCTACGATCCGATGGTGTCGAAGCTCATCGCGCACGCCAACACGCGCGAGGAGGCCATCGGACGGATGCGGCGCGCGCTGATGGAGTATCGCGTCGAAGGGATCGAGACCACGATCCCGTTCTTCACGTTCATCATGAATCATCCCGACTTCGCAGCGGCGCGTTTCGATACCGGCTTCATCGATCGCATTCTCAGCGGAGTCGATTTCGCGGCCGCGGCCTCCTCGGACACCGACGTCGAAGTCGCCATCGCCACCGCGGCCATCCTCGCGTTCGAGGAATCGCAGAACGTGAAACTGCCTGACGATGCGCAGTCGGCATGGCGCGACGCCGGGCGTGCGGAAGCGGTGCGAGGTCGCCTGTGAAGTTCATCGCGCGAACCGGAGAGACCGAGCGCGAAGTGGAAGTCGTGCGCCACGGCAAGAGCTATCGCGTGCGCGTCGGCGAGCGCTGGATCGAGGCCGATCTCGTGAAGATCGGCAAGTACGTCCGCTCGCTGCGTCTCGACGACGGAACGCAGTTCGCGTGTGTTCCTCACGTCGAAGGAAACACGTACGAGATTTCCTTCGGCGGCGCGCCCATCTCCGTCGAGATCACGGATCCTCTGGCCTCGAAGCGCCGCCGGCGAGAAGACGAGATCGGCGGCGTCGGCATCATCAAGGCGCTGATGCCTGGCCGTGTCGTGCGTCTCCTCGTCGAAAAAGGCGCCGCCGTCCGCAAAGGCACCGGTCTCCTGATTCTCGAGGCGATGAAGATGGAGAACGAGATCGTCGCCGCCGCGGACGGAACTGTCGAAGAATTCTTCGTCGAGTCCGGCCAGACGGTGGAAGCCGGAGCGGATTTAGTTCATATCGTGTGAGCTGGAGAGTGGTTATCAGTTCTCAGTTGTCGGTTGTCTGTGAGGCAGCGCGATCAAGCCCAGACAACTGACAACTGAGAACCGACAACCCGAGCCCCGCGAGCACGCGCCATATAATTGCCCCATGTCCAGCCAGCCCCTCGGGCCATACGTCATCGGCGAGCGCGTCGGCAGCTCAGTCTGGTTCGCCGAAGACACGCGAATCGGTAAGACGGTCGCGATCAAACTCCTCACGAAGGCGCTCCCAAAGGACGCGGCGAAGCGTGAGGTGATGGTCCGCGATCTCCGGGTCGCCGCTGCGCTGTACCACCCGTTCCTGGTCACGATTCGCGAGATCACGCCGATTGGCGACAACCTGGTGATGGTCATGGACGTGATCGAGGGTCAGCCGATCACCAAGCGCCTCGACGGGCACCCGCTCGATCGCGCGGAGTTCTTCCGCCTCGCGCTGCAGCTTGCAAGCGCGCTGAAGTTTCTGCACACGAAGGGCATTCTCCACGGGAACCTGAACGGCGATGCAGTCGTCGTGACACCCGAGGGCCAGGTGAAACTCGCCGGCCTGAACATGACCAATCTCCTGCGCCGCGAACGGACCTCCGCGGCGTATCAGCAAAAGGGAAGCGATCCGCGATTCGTTTCGTACATGGCGCCGGAACAGATCACGACGCAGCACATCGACGAGAAGTCCGACATCTTCTCCCTCGGCGTGCTGCTCTACGAGATGGGCACCGGCAAGCTTCCCTTCGGAGGAGCAACCGCTCCCGACATCGCTCGCGCGATCGTCGAAGGACAGCCGGCGTCGCCGCGCGCGATTCATCCGCAGATCGACAACGCGGTGATCGGCGTCCTCGGTCCCTGTCTGTTCAAGGATCCGCAAAAGCGCCACAAGGACGTCAAAGCGATCGTCGAGGCGATCGAAAAGAGCGACTCCGACGCGGTGGTCTTCGCCGGCCAATTCGAGAAACGCATGACTGCGACCGGCTCCGGCGCCGCGCAACGCCCGCGCTCGATTCTCTTCATCGCCGACGTCGCCAGCTTTGAAGAGACGGCCTCGAAGAATCCCGACGCCGCGGCGAAGGCGGCCGCGCGGATGCAGCAGATCCTCGGCGAGTCGGTCTATCTCTTCGACGGAAAGGTCATCGATCCTTTCGGGACGCGGATGATCGCCGAGCTTCCCTCGGTCGAGAGTGCGATTGAAGCGGGACGCAAAGGCGAGTTCGATTTCTCGCCCGGACAACTCGATGGCGACGCGCTCGATGTGCGAATGCTTCTCCACGCCGGCGAAGTCGAGATGCACGACGGCGTGGCGGGCGGGCCGGTCATCGAGCGCGCGTTCGAGACGCTCGCGCAATTGACGCCGAACACGCTCTTCATTTCCGAGGCCTTCATCAAAGAGGGCCGCCCGAACGTGCGTCTCCGCGATGCCGGTGCGCGCGCCGGCGTGAAGCTCTACACGATTGCCGCGCCGGAAGTCGCACCGCCGGCACCGACCGAGGTCAGCGTGACGACCGCGGAGCTCGAAGAGGAAGAAGCGGCGGAAGCGGCAGCCATGCTCGCGGCCGCGCGTGGCGCGAAAAAGAAAAACACACTGATCCTCGGCGCTGTCGCCGCGATCGTGCTGCTCGTCGTCATCGGCGCGGCGATGGTTTGGCTGCGGCGCGGCGCGAGCGAGCCGGTCGCCGCGATGACGAACACGGCACCGGCAACGCCGGTTCGTCCGAGCGCCGCGCATCCGCGCGCGGTGTTCCTCGCGCCATTCACGGTCGACGGAACGGATCCCGCTCTTGCCGATCGTGCGAACGCGATCCGTCTCGGCGCGCTCCAGATTCTGCGGACGTATCCCGAACTGCGCGTCCTGGAGACAGCCGATGGCAGCGCTGCGTATTTCTCGGCGGTCGTTCACGCCGGAGCCGCCGGTCCCGAGATCGTGCCGACCGCGGGGCAGAAGAGCGCGCCGGCAGTCGCGCTGCTCGATTCCGCGAGCGGCATCCGCGCGGTCGTGCAGTGGGTGTTGCAGGAAGTGAGTGCGGAGCCGCGTACGTATGCCGTGGCCGATGCGCTGAACTCGTTCGCGGATGCCGTCGTCGCTCGCTCGCTGAACGACGGCACGCGGGCCGACGCCTCGCTGCGCGCGGCCATGACATCGGATCCGTCGTTTCTTCCCGCGCAGTTGCTGGCGATGGACTTCTTCTCGACGGCGGGGAAGGATGCCGATGCGCTGGCGGCGGCGAAGCAGGTCATGGCGCTCGACCCTACCAATCTCGACGCCGCGCGCAAGGTCGCGCGCACGAGTCTCATCGAAGGGGATCTGCAGGAAGCCTTTGCCGGCTTCAACACGGTTTTGAAGCGCGAGCCGAAGGACGCCGAGGCGCTGAATCATGTCGCGCGGTACGCGCTGGCCGCGGGCGACAACGCGAAATTCACCGCGACGCTGGCCCGGATGCGTGGACTGCCGACGATGCAGATCAGCGTGCACGAGCCGGACACGCTTCTGACGGCGGGCCGTATCGACGCCGCAATTCAGCGTTACTACACCGTCGAGGAGACGGCCTACGACAGCGCCTCGCTGGCGCTGAAGATCGGACGCCTTTCGGTGTTGCGTCATTCGCTGGAGATGGCTGCGCTCAAGCTCGAAAAGCTGGCGAAGTCGGATCCGCTTTACGGCTATCACATGCTCAGCGCGTACATCGCCGCGGAGAAGCGACAGAACGACGTCGCACAGCGCGAGCTCGAGACGGCACTGGCCGCGTCCGTGCCGGGAGACGACGCCTGGACGTCGGCGGCCGAGGTGCATGCGATCCTGAATGACACGCCGGCGGCGCTGAGTGCGCTGGAGAAAGCGGCGCAGCGGAAAGAACCGACCGCGGCCTACGTGATGGCCCATCCGCTCTTCCGCTATCTCGAGAACGACCCGCGCTTCCAGAAACTCAAAGAGACGCTGGTGGCGCAGCAGGCGGAAATCCGCACGGCTCTGGCGCAGGTGAACTGATGATCGTCACGGCGCGATTGACGTTCTCCGCGGCGCATCGCCTGCACAATCCGAATCGGGACGCGGAGTGGAACCGCAAGACGTACGACAAATGCGACAACCCGCGCGGTCACGGACACAACTACGCGCTCGAAGTGAGCGTCCGCGGCCGCATCGACCCGGAGACGGGGATGGTGATCGACCTCAAGCGCCTGAAAGACATCATGCGCGAGCGCGTCATCGATCTCGTCGATCACACAAACCTCAACGAAGACGTCGATTTCCTTCGCGACGTGATTCCCACCGCGGAGAATCTGGCGCGCTCGTTCTGGCAAAGGCTCGCGGACTCAATTCCGAATGGCGAGCTTTACGAGGTCGTGCTCCAGGAGACGGAGCGGAACTCGGTGAAGTATCGCGGCGAAGACGAGTGAACGTTCCCCAGCTGTCATCCCGAGCGTCGAGCGAGGGACCTGGGGGATGGGCGGCACGATGATCGAGTTACGCGCCGCCCACACACCCAGGTCCCTCGCTCGACGCTCGGGATGACAGGGTTGGTTCGCGACACATGCATGCTCGTCGTGGCTGCTCCACTGATCCTTCGCTACGCTCAGGATAGACTTCCAACATGAACTACGATTTGGCCATGATGGCGCTCGAAGGGCTCGCGCGATCTCCGATGTCCGTGCGCTCAACGAACGGGGAGATTGAGATCGAAGGCGAAGCGGCGTCCTTCAAGGAGCTGGCCCGTCTCTGTCTGCTCCTCGGCGGTGTGCAGACCGCGGAAGACGCTTTCGAGCTCGCACCAGGAGTGCACGTCGCCGCCGGTTCGCCGATGCTGCGATTGAAACTGCGTACCGAGTAGGCCAGGATTCTGCGCGGCAGAAACTGTTATCGGTTGTCAGTGGTCGGTTGTCTGTGAGATGTCGCGCTAAAGCCCAGACAACTGAGCGCCGACAACCGATCACCGCCGTCTCGGATCATGTTTCGTAGTCGGGCGAGTAGCGCACCAGCTCGTTCAGGAACGTCGCTTTGGCGCGTTGCTGCTGATCGTTGCACTCCAGCAGGTCGCGGATCGAGATCATGCCGACGAGTGCTCCGTTCTCGACGACCGGGAGATGGCGCGAGCCGATGGAGTGCATCTTCTGCAGAGCGCTGTCGACGCGCTCGCTCGGATCGGCGACGACCAGCTCCGTCGACATCACACCGCCGACGGACGTGACGTCAGGGTCGAGCCCGCGCGCGACGACGCGCGACATGATGTCGCGTTCCGAAAAGATCCCGGCGAGCGTGCCAGCGTCGACGACCGCCACCGCGCCGATGTTCCACTCGGCCATGCGCTGCGCGGCCTTGCGAACGTTCCATCCCGGCTCGATCACCTGGAGCGCGTGTCCTTCGATCAATTCCGCGATCTGTTTCATATCGCTCCCTGTTGAGATCGCAGATCGCAGATTGCAGTTCGCAGGAGAGAGAACCCCGATTGCTTTTCCTGCGATCCGCGATCTGCGAACCGCGACCTGATCTAGTAACGAATGACCGAGTGAAACGCGGCGCCTTCGAGCAACTTCGCTCGTCCATCGAGGAACGTCAGTTCGATGACCGTGGCAGTGCCGACGAGCGTGGCGGCGAAGCCGCGCACGAGGTGCGTCGCCGCGACGAGCGTGCCTCCGGTGGCTAGGACGTCATCGATGATGAGCACGCGGTCCTCGGGGTGCAGCGCGTCGTCGTGGATCTCCAGTGCGTCGCTGCCGTATTCGAGCACGTACTCATGGCGCCGCGTCGTCCAGGGAAGTTTCCCCGGCTTGCGGATCGGGATGAATCCCGCGTTCAGGTTCTGCGCGACGACGCTGCCGAAGATGAAGCCGCGCGACTCGATGCCGGCGACGACGGTCACGCCCTGGTCGCGAAACGGATCGGCGAGCAGCGCGCACGTGCTCTCCAGCCCTTCCGCGGAGCGGAGCAGCGGCGTGATGTCCTTGAAGACGATGCCCGGCTTCGGAAAGTCGGGCACATCGCGAATGAGAGCTTGCAGCTCCTGCGCGGTCATCAGAATTTCACGTCGAAGTCCGGCAGGCGGCCGGTGAAGTCCTTCGATTCCTGATCGATGTTCGTGACCTCGGCGTAGCGCGGTCCTTCGCGGATCTCTTCGATCCATTCATCGATGGCTTTCTTCTCGCCTTCGACGAGCGCCTCGACCGTGCCGTCGCGATTGTTCTGGATCCAGCCCTTCAGACCCATCCGTCGCGCAACTCGCGTGGCGTAGAAACGATAGCCGACGCCCTGGACTTTGCCGTGAATCCGGAGGTGCCGCTGTTCCTTCATATGGTCGGGGATTGTAACCGCAAGACCGCGCGATCAGCGGCGCTTGCGCACCGGCTTCTTCGGTGGGGTCTTCTTCTTCGCAGGCGGCGGCGGTGCCGGCTTCGGCGGCGGTGCCTGCACGGTTGGCGTTTTGCGCGAGGCGTTCTGCAGTTCGGCGACCGTCTTTTGCGTGTCGTAGATGAGCTGCGTGAGCTGTTCGTTCTGGCGATTGAGTGCGATCACGGCGCGCTGCAGGTCTTCGCGATCCTTTTGTCCGAGGCTCACGAGCGCAACCGTGGCCGCGGCGGAAGCGTCGGTGCGCGGATACTGCTGCACGATCTTCGACAACGACGTGCGCGCCGCATCCTCGTTGCCCGCTTCGATCTGCTTGCGCGCCTGCTTGAGCATCGCGTCGGCGCGCAGGTCGTTCGGAACGGAGAGGAAGAGATAGACGACCGTCGCGCCGAGGATCGACGACACGATCGCCGTAAGCGTGAGCAGGATCCTGAACTTCATTGGTCGCCTTCTTGCCATCGGAGAGAACAAACCCACGGAGCTGCCGTACGTTCGGTTAGTCTTGGGCAACCAGCGCCGGTGGCCGTGCCACCTACTCCCGCCAGCCGAAGCGGCCGATCAGCGGGACGAACTCGGCGGTGCCGCAGTCCTCGATCTTGATGCCCGTTCCGACGCGGACCACTCGCGCGAGACGCTGATTGCCCGCCGGCCCGACCGGGATCACGAGCTTGCCCGTGCGCGCGAGCTGCTGCACGAGCGGCTCGGGCACTTCCGGCGCGGCGGCGGCCACGATGATCCGATCGAACGGAGCCTGATCGGACCAGCCGTACGTCCCATCGAACACCTTCACCGAGGCGTTGTGAATCCTCAGCTCGCGGAAGATCTCGGACGCCTTCAGCGCCAGCTCGTTGACTCGTTCGATGGTGAAGACTTTCGCGCACAGTTTAGAAAGTACCGCTGCCTGGTATCCCGTTCCCGTGCCAATCTCCAGCACCTTCTCGCTGCCGCGGAGCTCGAGCAGCTCGATCATGCGCGCGACGATGTAGGGCTGCGAGATCGTCTGCTTCGCGCCGATCGGCAGCGCGCCGGCGCCGTAGGCCTTCGACGCGACGACCTGCGGGACGAAGCGATGCCGCGGCACGTCGCGCATGGCCTGAAGCACGCGCGGATCGGTAATGCCGCGCTGGGCGACGTGGCGGTCGACCATCAGCGCGCGCTGGTGAGCCAGCTCGCGCTCGTCCTTCTCAACCCGGGGCGAACTGGCCAAGCATCTCCTCGAGCGGTTTGAGTCGCTGAATCGATTCGTGATGAGTGAGGTCGAGATGGAGCGGCGTGATGGAGACGAAGCCGCTCTGGATGGCGTCGAAGTCCGAGCCTTCTTCCGGATGCCACACCGGAGGCTCGCCGCCGATCCAGTAGTACTTACGTCCCCGCGGGTCGAGTCTTTCGATCACGCCCTCGGAGTAGATCCGCTTGCCGAGCCGCGTGATGCGCACGCCGCTGAAATCGACGGGGAAGTTTACGTTGAGGACGACGCGCGGGTCGCGGTGGCGCTCAAGCGCGATCCGTATGAGCTCGCCGGCGAACGCGGCACAACGATCGAACGAAAAGTGCGGCCCGACGAGCGCGGAAAAGGCGATCGACGGAATGTTGAGCAGCGCTCCTTCGAAGGCGGCGGAGATCGTGCCGGAGTACGTCACGTCATCGCCGAGGTTCGGGCCGAAGTTGATGCCGGAGACGACGAGGTCAGGCCGCGCGTCTTTCATCAGCTTGAGGACGGCGAGGTTGACGCAATCGGTCGGCGTGCCGTCGACGATCCACTCGTCCTTCTCGATCTCCAGAAGCCGCAGCGGCCGATTCAGCGTCAGCGCATGCGAAGCCGCGCTCTGCTCGCGATCGGGCGCGACGATGATGACCTCTCCGAGCGCACGGCAAACCCCCGCCAGCTTGCGCAGACCTTCGCTGTAAATACCGTCATCGTTGGTGACGAGAATGCGGGGCATGTTGGAGTGCGCATGCTAACAGCAACCAGATCGCGGATCGCAGATCGCAGGGGAGCGCAGGCTTCCAGCCTGCCGGTCCGCCGGCATCCTGCCGGCCGAGCGGTAGACAGCAGACAGGAAACGGGAAACGCTTGCTCGGGCTCGAGCGATCCCTGTCCACCGTCTCCCGTGCACCGTTCGGTCGCAGAGCGTTGGTCAGGTTCGCGTCGCGGGCGCGGTCGCCGTCCGTTCGTTCTGCAGCATCGTTAGCGTCTTGGCCATCTGCATGAACATGAGCGCGAAGATCAGCAGCATGATGAGCAGGACGATGCGCGAGGCCCAGCGGCTCATCGGGCGTACCTCGGCGCGTGGCGGGCGGCCCATTCGATCGCGTAGCGCATCGGACCGGCGTCGGCGATTCCTTTGCCGGCGATGTCGAACGCCGTGCCGTGGTCGACGGAGACGCGCAGGAAGGGGAGGCCGATGGTGACGTTCACCGACTCGTGAAAGGCGGTGGTCTTGATGGGGATGAGTCCCTGATCGTGGTACATCGCCATGACCACATCGTACTTCCCACCGCTCGCCGCAAGGAAGACCGTATCGGGCGGATGTGGCCCGCTCACGGCGATCCCATCCGCGCGTGCGAGCGCGACGCCGCGGGCGATCGTTTCCTCCTCGGCGCCGAAGCGTCCCCCTTCCCCGGCATGCGGATTGAGCCCGGCCACGGCGATCCGCGGAGACTCGCCATAGAGACGCTCGTATTCGCGCGCCATGAGTCGCGCCAGCGCGGCGATTTTGTCGGCGTCGACAGCGTCGATTGCCTCTCGTAACGAGACATGCACGGAGAGCAGCACCGTGCGCAGCCGTGGCGAATCGAAGTACATCGCGTAGTCGTCGCCGTAGCGCGCGCGCCCGGCGCGTGCGGCCAGCAGTTCCGTGTGTCCGGGGAAGGGCGATCCGGCAAGCGCGATCGATTGCTTGTGAATCGGCGCGGTCACGAGTGCCGAACATTCGCCGCGCTCGATCGCATCGAGTGCGGCGTCGATGGCGTCGAGCGCCACGCATCCATACTCCGCGGAGATCTCGCCATAACGCACAGCGTCGTGCGTCTCCCCGAAAAGGCGTACCGGCACGTCGAGACCGGCGATCGCCTTCTGCACGATCTCCGGACCGATGCCCGCGGGGTCACCCAGCGTGATGGCGAGTGGTTTCACACGATGATGTTACTGGTTACTGGTTACTGGTTGGCCGCGGTTTCTCGCTTGAAGGCAGCTCCGCAGACAACCAGTAACCAGCAAGCAGCAACCAGCAACACTTATGTGATCTCGTCCTGCTTGAACAGGTACTTGATGCAGTGCTTCTGGATCAGCAGGTTCGGGGCGTTGTCGCGATTCACTTTGAGGCAGCTCTTGTCGTACCACTCGATCCAGCCGTGGACTTCCTCGCCGTCGGTGAGCACGATGACCATCGGGGTCTTCGAGCTCATTTGCTTCAGGTAATAGAAGTTTTCCGCATTCGTCGATTCGGGTGGCGCGGCCTTGGTCTGAGCGCGGCCGTTTCCGTTCCCGTTGTGATGCGGTTTGGCGTGCTTGTAGTCCGTAAATGCGCGAAACGTCCGTCGCCCGTTCGCAGAGTTCCCGTCCATGTCGTGCGGCCTGGTCAATGGCATCGCCGTCCTCCGTTTCGCGTCTGTCTGGGGGTACCCGTATCGACCGAGATCCGTTTGCGATTTGCGTGCCTCCTCACTAGAATGACCGGCCGGCATTCGCCGCCGGTTTCGCCGGCAGTCTTGTCGCTCGGTTTCTTTTGCTGGCGGTCCGCGGGTTCATCCGCAAGACACCACGAGAAACCAGCAACCAGTCACCAGCTACATTTTTGGAGGTTCTCCTCTTGAATTCCGTCGTCTGCATCGCACACGTTCCCGATACCGAATCGCGCATCAAGATCGCCGAGGGCCGGAAGGTCGACGAGGCGGGCTTGAAATTCATCGTCTCGCCCTACGACGAATACGCGCTCGAAGAAGCGATCCGCCTCAAGGATGCGAAAGGAGGCGACGTCACGGTCGTCACGTTCGGTCCCGAGCGCGCGCAGCAGGCGTTGCGCGAAGCGCTCGCGCGCGGCGCGACGAAGGCCGTGCACGTGAAAGGCGAAGCGGGCGACGCCGACTCGCTCGGAATCGCCAAAGTGCTCGCCGCGGCCATCAAGTCCGTTCCGCACGACCTCGTGTTCTTCGGCAAGCAGGGCGTCGGCACCGACAACGCCCTCGTCGGACCGATGGTGGCCGAGCTCCTCGGCTATCCGCAGGTCAATGTCGTCACGCATCTCGAGGTGGGCGACGGCAAGCTGACCGCGCATCGCGAGATCGAAGGCGCCGAGGAAGTGCTCGAGGCGCCGACGCCGGCGATCATCACTGCGCAGAAGGGACTCAACGAGCCGCGTTACGCGTCGCTGAAGGGAATCATGGCGGCGAAGAAGGTCGCCATCGATACGAAGTCGGTCGCGGACCTCGGTCTCGACGAGACCGACATCTACAAGCAGCGCGTCGTCGTCGTCTCGCTCGAGCTGCCGCGCGGAAAAGAGCGGCGGCCGCAAGATCGACGGCGCCGATGCCGCCGCCGCGGCCCGCGAAATTCTCAACTACATGCGAGAGGAAGCAAAGGCGCTCTGAGCGTCTGGGAGATCGACATGGCCGGTGTTCTCGTCTTCACGGAAATCAAGAACGGAAAGCTTCACAAGACCTCTCGCGAGACGTTGTCGATCGGACGGCGCATCGCCGAAGCCGCTGGTGGTGATCTCGTGGCGTTCGCCACGGATGCGGCCGCGGCGGAAGAGGTGGGACGCTACGGCGCGAAGAAGGTGTTCGTCGCGGCCGTCGGCGACTACACGACCGAGGGATATACCGCGGCGCTTGCGCAGGCGGTGAAGGATGCGCAGCCATCCGTCGTGCTGCTCGGCGGGAACGTCGAACGGCCGCGATCTCGCGCCGCGTCTGGCCGCGCGCCTCGGCGTCGGCGTCGCCTCCGACGTCGATCGCCTCGAATGGACTGACGGCAAGCTGCGCGCACGCCGCCCGGTCTACTCCGGCAAAGCCTTCGCGACGGTGGACGTCATCGGCACGCCGGCGATCGCCACGACGCGTCCGAATGCGTTTCCCGCGGAAGAAGCGGGCGGCGGTGCGGCGGAAGTCGTGAACGTTTCGTTCGACGCCGGCGCCGCGCGGGTGAAGGTCGTCGAGGTGAAGGTGCCTGAGGCGGGCGAGATGCCGATCGCCGAAGCAGACATCATCGTCTCCGGCGGCCGTGGTCTCAAGGAAGCCGCGAACTTCTCGCACATCCGCGATCTCGCGCACGCTCATCGGCGGCGCGGTTGGCGCCTCACGCGCGACCGTGGACGCGGGCTGGATCGATCACCAGCATCAGGTCGGACAGACCGGCCGCGTCGTCAGTCCGAATCTCTACATCGCTGCAGGCGTTTCGGGCGCGATTCAGCACCTTGCGGGCATGTCGTCGTCGAAGCACATCGTCGCCATCAACAAAGATCCTGAAGCGCCGATCTTCCGCGTGGCCGACTTGGGCGTCGTGGGCGATCTCTTTCAGATCCTCCCCGCGCTCACCGAGGAAGTGAAGAAGGCGAAGCACTGATCAAACCCTGGAGGGCGGGCTTATAGCCCGCCTATTTTTTGGGGGGGGGCTGGAACATCCACACCACCCAAAACCGGCGGGCTATAAGCCCGCCCTCCTCCTCTTGGTTGGTGGGATCGAGCACGGCTCGCGAGCGAAGCGTACTGCTACTGCTGCGACGGATTCGTCGGGCGGTCGGGCGTCGCCGGTGGTGGATCGGTCTCGATGATCCCGTCCTTGACCGCGTAGCCGGCGCCCATTGAAGAGGGGATGCCGTTGACGTCGTTGCCGCAGCTCAGTGAGAGCTGGTAGTTGTGGCGCGCCCACGGCAGCTCGCAATCGCTGGTGACGCGCGAGCGGAAGATGCGAGGGCTGCGGGCCATGACGCGGCGGCCCTGGATCAGGACGAAGAAGTATTCGATCTCGTCGCCGGCATCGAACTTCGGCAGGACGACGCGCGAAACCGGGCCGAGGTTCGTTCCCTCGACCGAGCACCAATCGCTGGTGTTGATGCGCCGGAAGTAGGCGCGAACCTCGCCTTCGCCTTCGACCTTGAGCTGCAGAAGAGGCAGTTCACCCGCGCGGATGCAGGCCACAGGTGTGTAGTCGATGACGAACTTCTGCTGAGCGCCTGCCGTGAAGGCAAAGAGCAGAGCAGCGGCGGCGAGGGAGCGGGGAAGGTTCATAGCGTATTGGATTGTACGGCTATCGCGGTCGGAAAAACGATCGGAGGCGTGTGAATAATCCGTCTGCCGGCTTTTCGTCGACCGGGTCGGGCACAAATGGAAGAGGTCGGTTTTCGATGACGGCCGCCGGATTGTGTCGATAAAGCGCCTCGGCGACTGTATCTCCGCTGAGCGCGCGTAAGGCACTTAGCGCCTCTTTGATCCGCGGCGGACGCTTGTCGGTATTGTGAGCATCGGTCGCTACGAAGTGCACAAGGCCGAGGCGGAGAAACGTTTCCGCGGCCACACGCGCGTCGCGGCCGAAGGCATCGAGAAGACTCGTCACCGTGACTTGCGTACGCGCGCCGTGGTGAATGAGCGCGGCGAGAAGTTCCGGCTTCGACTGAAAGACGAGATTGCGCTCCGGATGGGCGATGATCGGAATCCATCCCGCGAGCTGCGCGCGATAGAGCGGCTGCTCGAACATCGGCGGCACGCTGTTCGCGGCAAGCTCGAGCAGGACATAGCGACTTCCCGCGAGCGGCACGATCGCATTGCCGGCCTCCAGCACGTCCGCCATGTCATGCGCGAAGTAATACTCGGAGCCGAGGATGAGGCGCGGTTTGTTTCCCGTCTTCTCGCGCAATGCCTCGGCGCGATCCTCGAGCTCTTGTGGCGATCGCACCGGCCAGCGACCGCGGAGCACATGCGGCGTTGCCACGATGACCTCGATCCCTTCGTCCGCCGCCATCGCCAGCATTTCCACTGCCTCGTCATACCCGCGAGGGCCGTCGTCGACGTCAGGCAGACAGTGGTGATGGATGTCGATCATTTGAGTTGGCAGTTGGCAGTTGGCGGTTGGCGAGAGGCGGGCGCGCGAAGGAAGCAAGGCAACCGAAGGTTGCCGTTGGTTTCGCCTCTGCCTACTGCCTACTGCAAACTGCCTACTCAGCCACTACGAAGTCTTCCTCGGGCGTTGCTGCACGTCTTCGTTCGACTCGTAGTAGTCGTAGTAATTCTTGCGATAGGTGTAGCCGTACTGGTGGAGGTCGAGATTGTTCAGGATCGCGCCGAGCACCGGGATGTTCGATTGGCGGAGACGTTCGGCGGAACGCTGCACGAGCTCGCGCGGCGTATGTCCGCCGTGAACGCAGAGCACCACGCCATCCGCATTGGCGCCGAGAACGACGGCATCGGTGACGGCGAGCACGGGTGGGGAATCGAAGATCACGTAGGCGAATCGCGCGCGCATTTCTTCGATGAGATGCTTCATCCGATCCGAGGCCAGGAGCTCCGAGGGATTCGGCGGGATGGGACCGGAGAGAACGATGGAGAGGTTCGGAACTTCGGTCGGCTGGATGATGTCGTCGAGCGGGATGCTCGCCGCGAGGTAATTCACCAGACCGAGATTCATCTTGCCCTGGAAAACCTTCTGCAGGCGAGGACGGCGAAGATCGGCATCGATGAGCAGCACCGGCTTGCCCATCTGCGCGAGCACCGTCGCCAGATTGACAGAGGTCGTCGTCTTGCCTTCCCGCGCGAACGACGACGTGATGGCGATGACCTTCGGCGACGTCGCGGAAGCGAGTAGCAGCGACGTGCGGAACGCGCGATACGCCTCGGACACCGGCGAGCGGGCATCGGTATGCGGGATGAGCTCGATCCCTGGCCGTTCCTCGGTTGTTTCGACCGCGCGCAATTTCGTCGGCGTGCGCCCGTACGCATAGCCGTATCCGCCCTGCTTCGAGATCGAGCCCGCGGCGGGGATGACTCCGAGAGATGCGAAGTGCGTCAGGCGCTCGAGGTCCTCGGGAGTCTTGACCGAGCGATCCATGTATTCGAGAAAGAAGATTGCGGCGAGTCCGAGGATGATCCCGAGCGGGAACGCGCTCTTGAGATTCTTCGTCATCGTCAGATTGAAGCGACCGCTCGGGAGCTGCGCCGGATCGATGAGGTGGATGTTCGACGTCGTCATGCCGCGCGCGCTGCTGGCCATCTCCGCTTCCGTGAGCTGCTTCTGCAGCGCACCAAGCTGATTCTGTTTCGTATCGACGGCCTGGCGCAGGTCGATGTACTGCGCGGCGTCGATGTCGCTGCGGCGGGCGTCCTGCGTGGCCTGCTGGAATGCGGTGCGCACCGAGGCTTCCTGCGACTGTGCCGAAGCGAGATCCGCTCGCGCCGACTCCACCGCCTTGCTGTAAGCCTGCTGGACCGCCGAGGCTTTCGCGGTGCGCGCCTTCTCGAGCTGATCGGCGATCTGGCGCATGACCGGGTGCGCTTCGCGGAACTGCGACTGCTTTTCGCTGTAGTCGCGTTGCAGGCGCGACACTTCTTCGGAGAGCCGATACACCAGCCCGTCCGCGGCGGCGACGGCGTCGGGCGAGGTTCGCTGGATGGAGTTGTAGGCGGCCTGTTTTTCGTAGACCAGCTTCTGCGCGGAGGTGACGTCGGAGCTGAGCTGCATCACCTTCTGCATCGTGAACGTGCCACCGCCGCCCGCCCCTTCGGTGGTGATGATTCCGTGTTGTCCGCTGTACTCCTGCAACTGGTGGCGGCTCAGCTCGAGATCGGACTTTACGGTCGCGATCTGACGGAGCAGAAACTCGTTCGCCTGCTGCATGCTCTCGAGCTTCTTGGAGATGTTCATGCGGATGTACGAATCACCCCAGGCGTTGGCAATCTTCTGCGCCATGCGCGGCGATGTTCCGACGTACGAGACTTCGACCAGCGACGTGTTATGCACCGGCGTCACTTCGATGCCGCCAAGAAGGCTGCCGGCGATTCCGTGCTTGATGTTGTTCAGCTCCTCGGCGGTCCTGCCGGCGACGCCGGGCGGATAGATCTCCGGCTCGTTGTAGAGCTTGTGATCGTCGACGACGCGCAGAGCGAGGCCGCGGCTCTTGAGCAGTACGTACTGCGTCTGCAGAAACTCCTGATCGGACGCGGCGATGCCGAAGATGCTCTCGACGGTGATCGCGCTCGACTCCGGGTCGATCTGCAGTTGGATGACGGAGCGGTAGAGCGGCTTGGAGAAGTAGCTGGCGATGAACGTCCCGGTCATGACGACGAAGAGAATCGCCGCGGCGACTTTCCATCGCTTCCGGATGACGTTCCAGTACTGGGAAAGATGGATGTCCTGTTGCTGCTGCTGGGAATTCAGGTCCATGGGCGGCTCCGCCCTATCAGAATAGGGCTTCGTTGAGCCAAACGGTATCGTTGTCCTTGAGGACGACGTCCGGTTTCTTGCCGCGGATGATGTCTCTGAAGTTCACCCGGACCGAAGTCTGCTTGCCGTTTTCCAGCCGTTTGACGATCGCCGTCTTCGAGGCGCGGTCCGTCGGACCGCCGGCATCGGCGATTGCCTGAAGCAACGTGGGGGTCTGCGAGCTGCGGAACAACGCCTTCCCCGGACGCATCACTTCACCCATGATGTAGATCGTCACAGGAGCGTCAGCGGGAACGTTGATGAGGTCGTTTGGCGCGAGTGGGATGTTGAGGTCGGGATTGCCATCGACCATCAGCTGGTCGATGTCGACGGAGACTTGCTCGGTGAGACCATTGCGGCCCGTGCGCAGCACGTAGAGCTCGCGGCCGTGACCGGCAGTGAGGCCGCCCGCCTGCGTGATTGCCTGAATCAGAGTCGTGCTGCCGGTCGCGCTGATGCGTCCCGGACGAACGACGGCTCCGATGACGGAGATCGGCTTGCTCGCGTACTCGACCACCTGGACCACGACGGTGGCCTTGGTGAGATAGCCCGCTTCGAGCAGCGACTTCAGGCGCGCTTCGATTTCCGGGCCAGTGAGGCCGGAAACCTGCACGCGCTCCAGCACGTTGAGAACGATCTGGCCATCCTCGCTGACGACAGTGCGCGCGTTGATCGTCGGATCCTCGAGAACGCGGATGTCCAGGACATCGCGCGGTCCGACGGGGGCGTCGGCCATGGACACACCCGCATCCTGAGCCGCCACGGCGACCGTGAATGCAAGGAGGACAGTAATGAGGATTGACTGAAGCTTCATCGTTTCCCTTGAAAGTGAATGAAACGCAGACCCTTTGCGAGCTCTGCCTGCGAAGCGGGCTCACTCCCTGACTCTTGGACCATGCACACTTTACTGAGGTTGTGTGACCTTTGCGTCCCGATGGTTGTCAGCTCGCCGTAAAAAAACCCTTCCGGCGCTTTGCTGTTATTTGTAGGCCCGATCTACGGTGTAAAGGACAAATGGACGAGGTACCGTATTCCATCGTCCGTCTGGGTGAAGATGGTCGATTTCCTCTCGTACCAGCCCACGTCTCCACCGAAGCGAAGGCGGCGCAAACCATACGAAGCGCCGACGCTGTAGAACGAGATGTTGTCGACACGATCGAGGCCCAGAACGGGATGATCGTACTCGTCGCGCTGGCGCACGGCGTTGGTGCGCAGGGTCAGCCGTCGCGTTGCGTCGTAGGTGAGCCCTGCATGGGCCGAGTTCGAGATGAAGTAGTTGTTGCCGAGGGTGATGGAGAACCCGAGGTCGCGATCGGCGCCGGCCTCGAAACCCCACGGGCCGTTCGAGCGCGCGAACGCGACTTGCCCGGTGATGCCGGTGTAGTCGGGCTGCAAGGGATCGTCGAAACGAAGCTGGACCGGGCCACCTTCGAGGCGGAACTGCGTGCGGCCGCTGTTCCAGTTCATGCCTGCGCCGTACCAGAGACGCGTGCTGTCTTTGTAGGTCGCGCGGCGAAAGGCATACGTGCTTCCTTCCGCGGCGACGAAGAACGTCGTCTTGGGGAGCGTCTTGTGCGTCAGGGAGACGCGTCCGTTCCGTTCGACGCGATCGAGCAGGTCGATCGGAAGACGGCCGCCGTCCGCCAGCAGGGGCTGATACCTGCCGCTCGGGAACTTTACGTCGCTGTAGCTGACGTTGAACAGCGCACTCGTGCGGCTGGAGTACTTGAGCTCGCCCGCGACCCCGCCGGTGTGCTCGCGCACGGTTGCCAGCCGGTTGATGTCGGACACGAAAGAGCGGAGCTGGTCGAGGCCGATGGCGTAGGGATTGATGTAGACATGATTGAACAGGAAGTGCGCGTCGGCGCGCGCGCTGTAGTTGAACTGATTCGAGTCGCGGTTGCCGAAGAAGCTGTACCCGGGAATCGCCTCGACCGTGAAGATGGCCTTGCGATGCGGACGGTAGTAGAGCCGCTGCGGAGCTTCGACGCTGAGCGACACGCCGCTGTCCTGGTCGCCGGTCGGCACGTAGGCCGTCTCGGAGACGCCGACGTCGGAGATGCGAATCCTCGACATCAGGTAGAACGAACCGTAGTGGAAGTTGGCCTGCTGAAGATCGTCGAGGATCTTTTTCGAGCCGGCGAGGTCGGGATCGCGATCGCGCAACTTTTGCGACGTCTGCGCAAATGCGCACACGGAAGCGATCGAAAAGAAGATGACGGTTAAGAGGCGCAGGCCCACTCCACGCACGCTGTTTCCCTCCCGGCTAAGCGCTGAAGATGAGGGAGTTTAACACGCATCTCGCAAGGTGCCCCCTGTACAATGCCTACATCCATGCCGAGCCAGCGATGGGTTCCAACTGCAGAACGTCTCTGCCTTGGCATCCTTCTGGTCTGGCTGGTCTGGCTTCCGCTCCCGTTCGGCTCGGTCATCGAAGCGGCGCGGCTGCCGCTCATCGGAGTGCCGCTGATTCTCTGCACGATCGCGATGCTGGTGCGGCTTTACGCGACGCGTGAGCGGAACAACAGTGCCCGGCCGACGCGTCCCTGGATGATCTGGAGCGGCGGGACTCTGCTCTTTCTCGCGGTAGGAACGCTGCAACTCGTCCCGCTGCCGATGCCGCTGCTCCACGTCGTATCTCCCGAATCGCAGGCCCTCTGGGCTGCGGTCACGCGCATCGGATCGCTCGTTGGCGTGCATGGCCATTCCGCGTTTCCGATCAGCGTCGATCCGCGCGCCACCGTGATCGAGTTGTTTCGTCTGACCGGGATGTATGCCGCGTTCGTAACGGCGTCGTTGCTGATTCGATCGCCAGAGCGCCGCGTGGCACTCGCGACCGTACTCTGCGGGACAGCGGCGTTCGAGGCGTTGTACGGACTCCGCGAGTCGGCGCTTCAGCGTTACCAGATCTGGGGTTGGGTGAACCGGCTGATCTTCAACCGCGTCACCGGCACGTTCGTGAACCCCAATCACTTTGCTCACTACCTCGCCATCCTTCTGCCGATGGCGTTGTTCCTCGTCGCTACGAAGTGGCATGTGACGGGGACGCACGAGGTGCCGATCTCACGGCGCTTCATGAATCTCATCGAGAAGGGGATTCTGACGACCGGCTTCGCGTTGGTTACGGCCGTGTGCTCGGTCGCCGGGATTCTTCTCGCCCAGTCGCGAGGCGCATTGCTCTCGCTCGGCGTGGGACTTCTCGCGGTCGCCGCGTTTCTTCCCGGCCGCCGGCTCGCCCGTGTTGCCTTCGCGGCCTTCGCCGGAATCGCGCTCGTCGTTTCGCTGGTGATGTTCCTCGGCAGGGAGCGCACGGTGGCGCGTTTCGTTCCCAATCAATTCGAGCGCCAGACGCTCGTCGGTCGCCGGATCGGTATCGCCGCCGCCGTCGGAGTCTGGGAGCGCTTCTCCCTCCTCGGCAGCGGACTCGGGACGTTCGAGCGCGTCGTGTCCATGGAGCAGAGCGACGATCTCGGGAAGATCTATCACCACGCGCACAACGACTACGCGGAGATCGCCGCCACCAGCGGAACGCTCGGCTTCATCATCGCGATCGTGACGCTGCTCGGTGGATACCTGACGCTGGTCCGTCTGACGTTCGGCGAGGAATCAGCGTTTTTTTCCTGGAGGCGGCGCGCGTATCAGGCCGCGGCGTTGGCCAGCATCACCATCGCCGCAGTGCATTCGATGTTCGATTTCAACTTCTTCATTCCGTCGAATCCCGCCACGCTCGCGGTCATCGCCGGCGCGGCCGTGGCCACGGTCGACTACGACAAGCGCACGCGCCGTTGAACGCGATTGCGGGTGTAGCGGTTCACGAGGCGCACTTCGACCCGGTGCAGTCCCGGCGCCGCGACTGACTCGAAGACGCGCTGATTCCGCACGTCACCTTCGGCGACGAGTCCATCGTCGACGTAGATCTCGAGGTAGGGCGCAATCTCGTCGCCATCGAGGACCGTTGCCTCGATGCGAATGGTCTTGTCGGGCGCGGCGACATACAGACGTGTGATCGCGCGATCGCAGAGGACGTTCTCCCCGCACGTCTCCAGCCAGCGCCGGGGATTCGCTGCAACGGCGAGGAGCTCCCGCCGAGCGCGCGCCGCCTCGACGGGATCACCGAGAATCGTCGCGACTTGTTCGGCTGCCGCCAGAACCCGCGCGTCGACACCGGCCATGGCGGTGCGCGCGAGATACGATTCAGCGGCGCTGCGTTCGCCGTGATTGGCCTCGAAGATCGCGCGCTCCAGGTGATACGGCAGCCACTCGGCGGAGCGGGTCGTGGCGCTCGTCAACTCCACCTTCGAGGCCAGACCGGGATTGCCGAGGGCCAGAGCGAGGCGCGCGCGTGTCGGATCGGTGAGCGCACCGGGGGTCTCGATGAGCGGTGCCAGCGTCGGCAGAAGTTTCAGGTGGTTTCGCAAGGCGAAGAGCACGAGGTCTTCGCTGTGACGGCTGGCGGACGTGTCGAACGGCTTGCGATCGATCTCTTCGAGGACGGCCTGAACGAGCGGCTCATCGCGCGCATCGAGATGTTCGGGGAGCAGATCGATGAGCGCCGCGGGGTGCTCCGTGTGCCGTACGCGCTCGAACATCGCCATGCGCTCTTTCCGTTGCGCTTCGCGGATCTCGCGGTACTCCGCGAAGAGTCCGTTTTGCACGGCGAGCTCGCTGAGCCATTCCAGCGCGCTCAGCGTGGGTGGCGCGTTGTGCCGAAGATAAGCAAAGTCCCGCGTCAGATCGAACAGCGGTGCGTAGAGCGTTCCGAAGAAAGCGGGCTCGCGCAGAAGCGGCGCGGCGACTTCGAGCACCTGCTTGCGATCCGCGGCGTCGAGCTCGTACCAATGAAAGAGGCCCGCGCGGACGAACGCGGCCGGCGCATTCGGCCGGCGCGGCGCGACGTGGCTCGCCAGATCGTACGCGGCGTGCCACAGCTCGCGCCGTTGTGGCACAGACGCGTCGAGCGCATGATCCGCGAGCTCGCTCGCGGTCAGCCAGTCCGCGGGATGCTCGTTGAGCCAGGCAGCCATCTCCCTCACATCGCTCGGTGGACTGAGATCGTGAGTGAGACCAGGATTGGCGAGCAACAGCACAGCCATGAACGATGTGAGCGCGGCGATGCCGTAGCCGTAGATGCGTCGCGCCCGTCTCGTCACGCTGAAGCCCTCTCCAAAGTTTTCTCCCATGCGGCGAACGCGTGCGCCGGCGCAAAGTGTGCCCGATAGGCATCGAGTCCGCGACGTCCCATCTCTGCCGCGGCCGCGGGATCCGCGGCCATCGTTCGAATCGCGGCGGCCAGACCGTCGACGTCTCCCGGAGCAACGACCACTCCGCAGCGATACTCATGGATGATGCGCGCAATTTCGCCGTCGCGTGCGCCGATGAAAATCACCGCGCGTCCGACGGCCATGGCGCCGTAGACCTTGCTCGGAACGATCAGGCCCTCGAGTTGCGGTTGCAGCGAGACGAGATGCACGTCGGGCGCGGAGAGGCTGCGGCTCAGAACGTCGCGCGTTTGATAGGAGAGGAACGTCACGTTGGCTCCCGCCTGGCGTTTCACGGAATCGAGTTTCGCACCGCCGCCGATGATTAAGAACCGGAGATCCGGAAGGCGGGCGCTGGCGCCGAGAATCGTCTCGAATTCGTGAGCGCGTCCGAGGTTTCCTGAATAGCCGGCGACGAAGTCCTCGCCGAGATTCAACTCGAGGCGCAGCGGGTTGTCGGCACGCGCAACCGGAGCGAGCGAACCATCGGCCCAGTTGTGAATCACGACCGCGTTCGGCACGCGCGTCGCCATGAGCTCGCCGAGGACGACATTCGCGCGCGCGCGCCGCAGCGACCAGTCGCGAAGCCGCCGCACGAAGCCCGGCACCCGAATCCCCAACTTCTCGGCGACTTCGGGAAAAAGATCCTGCACCCAGTTCACCGTGCGTCGCGACGCCAGCGCGGCCACGACGGACAGGAGCGGCGGATCCGTCATCGCCACGACGACTGCGTCACGACCGTGACGGCGAATCGCGAAGAACGCGCTCGCGTAGAACGTCACGTAATCGAGCGCGCGGCCGATGAGACCTGCGCGTCCGAACGTTGTCGTCCAGATTCGCACGATGCGCACTCCGCGCTCGGTTTCGACGGAAGACAACCGCGCGCGCGCGTCGTCGTACCGCTGCCTGCTCGTGATCGCCACGACCTCCCACCCACGCGCTGCCAGGTGAAACGCGAGATCGGACGCCATCTGACTTGTTGCAGAATGGTCGGGCCAGAAGTAGCGGTTGACGAAGAGGACTTTGCGCACGTGGGGGAAGGGTAGCCGAGTCTTCGAGTCGTCGAGTCTCCGAGTCGTCGAGTTCGAGCGTGCATGGCGCACAGGCTCATGGGCTCACAGGCTCATGGGCTCACAGGCTCATGGGCTCACAGGAGCCCTGCCTTCGCCTGTGAGCCTCTGAGCCTGTGAGCCTGTGAGCCTATAAGCCTTTCCCCCGCCGCCACACTCTCGTAGACTCGCCGACTCGAAGACTCGCGAACTCGACCATGATCATCCTCGGAATCAACGCCCATCACGCCGACGCCTCGGCGGCCATCGTCGTCGACGGAAAGCTCGTCGCAGCTGCGGAGGAAGAACGCTTCCGGCGCATCAAACACTGGGCCGGTTTTCCGAGCGCGGCGATCGAGTACTGCCTCGCCGAAGCGGGCGTAGCGATCAACGACGTCGATCACATCGCCGTGAACCGCAATCCGAAAGCGCGGATGCTGCAGCGTGCGAAGTTTCTGCTCGCACGACGTCCATCGCTCGGCGCGGTGAAACGGCGGCTCGAGAATCGCGCCAAGATCAACGACCTGCACGGCGAGATCGTGGAGACGTTTCATCTCGACTCGCTCAAGCCGCGGCTGCATCACGTCGAGCACCATCGCGCGCATCTCGCCTCGGCTTTTTTCGTCGCGCCCTTCGAAGAAGCGGCCGTGCTCTCCGTCGACGGCTTCGGCGATTTCGTCAGCTCGATGTGGGGCGTCGCGCGCGGCAATCGCATCGAAGTCCTCGGCGAGGTCGGCTTCCCCCACTCACTCGGCATCTTCTACACCGCGATGACGCAGTACCTCGGCTTCCCGAATTACGGCGACGAGTACAAGGTCATGGGCCTCGCGCCGTACGGCAAGCCGGCGTTCCTGCGCGAGATGCGCGACATCGTGCACGTGAAGGATGGCCGTTTCGCGCTGAACCTCGACTACTTCACGCATCACACCGTCGGCCTCGACATGGTCTGGCAGGGCGGTTCGCCGGTGATCGGCCCGGTCTATTCGCAGAAGCTCGTCGAAGCGCTCGGCCCCGCGCGCGCGCCGCAGGATCCGATGGAGCAGCGCCACAAGGATCTCGCGGCATCGATGCAGGCGATGTTCGAGGAAGCGTACTTCGCGTTGGCGAATGCGTTGTTCGAGAAGACGCGCGTGCCGAACTTCTGTCTCGCCGGCGGCTGCGGCTACAACAGCGTCGCCAACGGTCTCGTTTTCGATCGCTCGCCGTTTCGCGATCTCTACATTCAGGCCGCTGCCGGCGATGCCGGCGGCGCGATCGGCGCGGCGTATTGGGTGTGGAATCAGGAGCTCGACGAACCGCGATCGTTCGTGATGGATCACGCCTACTGGGGTCCGGAGTACGGCGATGCGGCGATCGATGACGCGGTCGACGCGCGGCGGACCGACCTCGAAGCAGCAGGCTGCACGATCGAGCGTGTGACCGACGAGACGCGAACTCTGCCGCCGCACCGCGGAGCAGGTCGCGGCGGGAAATGTTGTCGGGTGGTTCCAGGGTCGGATGGAGTGGGGCCCGCGCGCCCTCGGCAATCGCTCCATCGTCTGCGATCCGCGCCGCGCTGACATGAAGGACATCCTCAATCACAAGATCAAGCGCCGCGAGTCGTTCCGTCCGTTCGCACCCTCGGTGCTGCGCGAGGCCGTGGGCGAATGGTTCGAGACCGATTACGACGTGCCGTTCATGCTGCAGGTCTACCAGATCCGCGAAGAGAAGCGCGCGCTGATTCCCGCGGTCACGCACGTGAACGGCTCGGGACGACTGCAGTCGGTGACCGAATCGCAGAACGCGCGCTACTACCACCTCATCGAAGCGTTCCGCGATCTCACCGGCGTGCCGCTCGTGCTCAACACGTCGTTCAACGAGAACGAGCCGGTCGTGAACACGCCCGCCGAGGCGCTCGATTGTTTTCTGCGGACGAAGATGGATTTGCTGGTGATGGGGGATTTGATGATCTCTCGCGCTGCCACCTAAGCTGTCATCGCAGGGATTAGGGCGCGGTAAAAAGCTCTTTCGACAGAATCAGTTCCGCGACGAAGCGCTCCCACGTGTAGCGCCAGCCGGCGGGGCCGTCGAGGATGAGTCCCTTCACGAAGAGTGAGTGCACGAGCACCGCGAAGGGGGCGACGACGATGAGTTTGCGGACGCGCCCGGCCAGCGAGAGGGAGTGCGGATTCGCGGTGCGCAGCTTCTCCGCTTCCTCGCGCATGTACTTGCGCTGGCGCTCGACGAATCGCGCGAAGCTCTTGCGGTCATCGTGAATGATCTTTGTCTGCAGCATGCCGACGTCACCGTCGGCGAGCACGCGATGCGCGTGGCCGTCCTGCCATACGCTCGCGTGTTCGCGATCGAGTAACACGATCCGCGGCGGATAGAGAGAGCCGCGCAGCGGGCGTCCATTTACCGCGTAGACAAAAGCCGCGCGGTAAGCGCGCACGCCGGCGGGCGGATCGAGTGCGCGCAGCTCGGCGATGAAGTCATCCGGAAGAACATAGTCCGCATCGAGAAGCAGTGCCCACGGCGTCTTCGCCTCCGCGAGGCCGTGATTGCTTTGTCCGGCCAGCGAATCGAACTCGCGCTGCTCAACGCGAACGTTCGGAAAGCGGCGGGCGATGGCGATCGTCGCGTCGCGCGAGAAGCTGTCGACGACGACGACCTCCCGCGCCCACGTCAGATGCGAGAGGGTGCGCTCGATGTTCGCTTCTTCATCGCGAGTCAGGAGGACCGGCGTGATTTGATCGAGCATTGGTAGGCATTCTCCATCTCCTGCGCGACGCGCGGCCAGGCGAAGCGCGATTCGACGAGCGCGCGGCCGTTCCGTCCCATCTGCGCGCGCCGCGCCGGATCGCGAAGCAGATCGGCGACGCCGTCGAGTCCGACGATCCCCGCGTCCGCCGCGCTCACTTCATCCGCCAGTCCGACCTCGCGCGAAAGGACTGCCGGAGTCTCCATCATCAACGCCTCGAGCACCGCGTTGCCGAAGTTTTCGGAGCGCGAGGTCAGGACGAAGAGCGTCGCTCGCGCCAGCAGCTCGTACTTTTTCGCGCCGTACACCGGCCCGACGAACGTCACGCGATCGGCGACGCCGAGCTTCGCGGCGGACTCCATGAGACGCGGCGTCAATGCTTCCTCGTCGTTGCCGGCGACGATGAACTGCACGCCGGGCAACGAAGGAAGCGCGGCGATCACGGCGTCGAGACCTTTCTTCCAGTTGACGCGCCCGAGGAACACGAGCGTGCGCTCGTCGCGCGGAACGTCGGGACGGCGCTCGAGATCGATCCCGTTCGGAACGACGAACGGCGAAGGGAGCGGGAGTCCCACGCGCAACGCTTCGCGCCACTCGAGATCGGAGGTGAAGTGAATGCCCGCCGCGTGCGCGAATCCGCGTCGCTCCACGAGCTTCAGCCACGCCGTCTTCACGAACGCGCTCTTCTGCCGGATCAGCTCCGGCACGAGCATGCCGCGCGGCGAGATCACGTACGGCACGTGCGCCGCGCGCGCTGCTTTCGCCGCGGCGACGCCGGGCCAGAGATAGACCGCGTGAATGTGAACGAGATCGAACGCGCCGGTGTGGTGCAGCGCCTCGCGCATCGCCGGCGACCAGTAAAGCCGAGGAAACGTCGAGGGGAAATAACGCACCTGCACGCCATCGAGCGTCGCGTGCGGCGGAACGTCGAGCGTTCCGTCGCCATCGACGTTCGTCGTGAAGACGTGGACCTCGTGTCCGCGCTCGACCAAGGCCTTGCACAGGCCGTGAACCGCGACGATCGGGCCGCCATAGCGTCGCGCCGGGAGATATGTCGGAACGACGTGCAGAAGTTTCACTGCTGCCTATGGTGCCTCATTCGGGCGGCGTTCCCTGCAACAGGTCACTTCGGCATCAGGGCCACGATGCGCAGGCGTTGAGCGCAAGGATGGCAAGACGGACGAACAAACCGCGCATGCGGGGACTATGATGTGCGGCACAGGAGAAATTTCTATGCGGTTCTTTCGTCGGGCCACCGCCTCGGTTGCTTTCGTATTTCTCGGGGCTTGTGCAACGGTCTCTCAACCGACGCCTTCCGGCAATCCCGGACTCGACGCCTGGAACCGTCTCGTTGCCGGGAACCGTGACTTTCAGACCGGCTCGATCGAGTACACCGGATTGAACCGGCGGATCGAGAGCCAGGCTCCACCTGTCACCGTTCTGGCCTGCATCGATAGCCGCGTGCCACCTGAGTTGGTGTTTCATCAGACGCTCGATCGCCTCTTCATGGTTCGCAGCGCCGGCAACGTCGCCGATACGTTCGGCATCGCCAGCCTCGAATACGCAATCGGGAAGCCCTACACGAAGCTGCTCGTCGTCCTCGCGCATGAGAAATGCGGCGCGGTGGAAGAATCGATCCCGGGCCTGCCCCCGCTGAACGAACCGACGCCGAGCTTGTACGCGCTGATCAAGAGGATTCGCGATTCGTTCCAGCGGCCCGACTGCGAGATGAGTGACGAATGCTGGGCGCGCCGGACGCGCGAGAACGCCAAATTCGCGGTCGAGGATCTCAAGGCGCGAAGCGCCGTCATCAAAAAGGCCATCGACGTCGACAAGCTCCCGGTCGTCGTTGCCTATTACGGCCTGGATCGAACCGTCACGGTCTTGCAGGCGATCAACATCGACATCCCAGTCCCATCACACGAATGACAGCACGTCGCGGCTGAGCGTCACGTCGATCGCGTCCATCTGTTCGAGTCGTTCGCGCTCGCGCGTGCGCAGGCCGCGATAGGACGAGGACATCACGTCGATCATCGATTGCCGGTCGAATCGTGCGACGTGTCGGATCGTCTCGCGCTGATTCAGCGTGAAGTGCGGGGCGAACATCTCGACGGTGCGATCGCTGCGATCGCGCTCCACGCGTTCGCCGAGGATCGATTCGCGGAGCTCGATGAGATCGTCGGCGCCGGGAATGGCGACGAGAAGCACGCCACCCGGCGCCAGCAAGCGACGGAATTCCTCGGGGTTCATGCGCGCAGTGATCGAAGTGATCGCGTCGAGCGACGCGTCGGCGAACGGCAGAAAGCGATCGGCATTCCCGACGATCCACAACGCGTCGCGATGACGCCGCGCCGCGAGATCGATCGCCGGAGCGGAGATGTCGATGCCGCACGCCTCGATACCGTAAGCGCGGCGAAACGCCGCGAGGTGATGCCCTTCGCCGCAACCGACGTCGAGCAACGTCGCGCCGTCGCGTAACGGAAGCGCGCGCACGATGCCGTCGACGAGCAGCTGCGCATGACCGGCATCGAGAAATCGTCGCCGCGCCACCGCCGCATCCATCGAATCTCCCGGCGTCCGCGACCGGCGATCCTGCGGCTGCAACAGGTTCAGATACCCGCTGCGCGCGAGATCGAACGAATGCCCATTCGCGCAGATGTACTGGCGATCCCGGCGTTCGAGCGGCGCGCGGCATTCGCGCACGGTGCAGAGGAGGAGCATCGGTGCATCGCGAGTCTAGTGCAGACGACAAGGCGTACAGGCACACAGGCTCACCGGCTCACAGGCGCTATGAGCCTATGAGCCTCTAAGCCTGTGAGCCTTCTCAACAACGAGCAACGAGCGTCTATGATTGGATTCGTGCGCCGTCCCGCACAGCGTCTCGCGCTCCTGGTCCTCGGCTTGATCGCGTTCGTGATCGTCACGGCCGTGCTGTATCAGATCGGCATGGCGCGGCTCGAAGGGAAGCCGCGTTCGTTCTGGCAGGCGTTCGAGTGGGCGGGCGAGTCGCTCAGCACGACCGGCTATGGCGCCGATTCGAAGTGGGAGCATCCGCTCATGGTCATCCTCGTGGTGGCCGTGCAGTTCGTCGGCGTGTTTCTCGTCTTCCTCATCATTCCGATCTATCTCGTTCCCTTTCTCGAAGAGCGCTTCGAAGAAAAAGTTCCGCGCGCGCCGAGCGAGAAACTCGTGAATCACGTCGTCATTTATCGCTTTGGTCCCGCCGTGGAGACGTTGATCCAACGCCTCGCGGAGAGCGCGGTGCCGGCGCTCGTCGTGGAGACGAACGAAGTGGAAGCACGCGCGGTGATGGAGCAGGGGCATGCCGTCGTCTTCAGCCGCTCCGATGAAGACGCGCTCGACGTCTCCCGGCTCGACGTCGCGCGGGCGATCGTCGCCAACGGTACCGACACCGAGAACGCCGCGCTGATTCTTCGCGCGCGGCAGATGAACTTCGCCGGAGACATCTTCGCCTTCGTCGAAGATCCCACGCATCGCAAGCCGATGGAGCTCGCCGGCGCAACCGCTGTTTACACGCCGCGGCACATTGTTGCCGCTGCGCTGGCTGCGCATGCGAGCGATCTGCTCAGCCCGCGGCTTCCGGGACTCGAAGGCGTCGAAGGACTCGAACGTCGCGAGTTGCGCGTCGCGTCTTCGAGTCCGCTGGCGGGCACGAAGATCGGCGACGCGAACCTGCCCGCGGTCATCGTCGGCATCTGGAACCGCAGCCGCCTCGTCACACGCTGCACGCCGGAGACCGTGATCGAAGCGGGAGTCGTGCTCGAGCTCGTGGGCACGCCCGCGGCGCTCGAGGAAACGGCGAGCCTCGCCGGCGCGCGCTTGCTGCACAACAGCGGCGCATTTCTCATCGCCGGCTTCGGCGAAGTGGGACGCAAGGTGCACGAGCTGCTCACCGACGTCGGCGAGGAAGTGCGCGTCATCGAGCGACATCCCGGCCGCAACGTCGACGTCGTCGGCGACGTGCTCGACTCCTCGGTTCTCGATCGCGCCAACGTCGCCGATGCACGCGCGCTGATCCTCGCATTGGACAGCGACGACTCGACGCTCTTCGCCACGGTGATCGCGCGCGACCTCGCCGCGGATGTACCGTTGATCGCACGCGTCAATCACTCGCGCAACCTCGACAACATTCATCGTGCCGGCGCCGACTACGCGCTCTCCATCGCCGACATCTCCGGCCAGATGCTCTCCGCCCGCCTCCTCGGCCGCAAGGCACGCGTTCGCGAAGAACACCGCCGCGTCCTGCGCATCGAAGGCTCCACCTGCGACGGCCGCACCGCCGCCGAGCTCGCGGCAGCCGAGGCACGAATGGTGCTGGCCGTCGAACGTGCAGGCGAGCTGCTGCGTCACGTCGATCCGGAATTTCGAATCGCGTCCGAGGATGTCGTCTGGGTCTGCGCGGTGTAGCTTCTGTGTAGCGACAGCCACCCTTGTCGGTTCCCGCGCCGAGCGCCGTGGAGGGCGGGCTTATAGCCCGCCGATTCTGGGTGGGGGTGCGTTGGTTGGCGACCTCCCGCCCAAAGAACCGGCGGGCTATAAGCCCGCCCTCCAGGGTTTCGCGCGAAAACGCGGGCGCCACTACCGCGTGGACTGCACGACGTCCCCGGTGTCGATCGCGCCGCGCTTCACCGGCAGGAACGCCGATCCAGTGAAGCGCTTGTAGTCGCGAAAGTACGACGGCAATCCTTCACCGAGGTGGGCGTCGCGCTGCAATTGATAATGGAGATGCGGGAACATCGCGTCGCCGGAGCAGCCCATCTCGCCGATCTTCTGTCCCTGATGCACGCGATCGCCTGGCTTGACGGACACGCTGCCGTTTCGCATGTGCCCGAGGAGACTGAACTCGCCGTTGCCGTGATCGATGATCGCGTAGTTGCCGAAGATGAGCGTGATGTCCTTCATCACCGAAGGGCCGTCGAGCTCGACGCGCTTCGACTGCGTTCCATCCGGACGATCGCTCGCCGACTTCACGACGACGCCGTCGCCCGGCGCGAAGATCGCGGTGCCGAAGCCGAACCAGTCTTCATTCTTGTCGCCGTCGTTGCGATGGAGTTGCCCGCTTTCGTCGATGATCGTGAAGTCGTAGGCGTAGCGGGTCATGTTCTCCGTCACGCCGAGGGCAGTGGTCATCGGACCGGTGACATCGAGCCTGCGGTGATGGCTGTAGAAGTCGTGGCCGTCGTGAACGAAGACGCGTCCTTTCACCGGCAGGATCAGCGAAGTCTTTCCTTCGTAGGCCCGCGGCGCGACGACAACGCTCGTATGCTCGCCATTGTCGAACGTGACGTCGTAACGGATCTTGTTCAGCGTGAGATCGGATTCGAACTGCGGAAACGGATTGAACACGACGATCTTCGTGCCCCGCTCGATCTCACGCTGCGGAAGCGTGGCGATGCTGTCGCCGTTCTCCGCGAGCCTCCGCTGCGCGACGAGCGCATCGTTCGCGCCGAGGATCGTCGCTTCGACCTGTGAGATCGCGACCTTCGCGGCACCCTTGTTCTCGAGGACCAGATCGAAGTTGAGCGCCTGCCCGCTCTTCGTCACTTCGATGAGTGGAGTGGGTGGGAGCGTGGAGAGAGAGACGGCGAAGAGAACCAGCGCGAGCTTCATTGAAACGTACTACGCGGCACGCGCGTCGCGGGTTAACAAACGCGCGCGTTACTGATCCGCGCCCGAATACCGGAACCGCGTGACCTCGGATTCGAACTCGCGTCCGCTGCGGACGAGATTCATGAGCGTCGCGTTGAACTCGCGGGCGATGGCGTCGTTCTTCGTGGCGATGTCGAGCATGACGCGCGAGGCGTCGGCGATGCGATCCGTTTCCTGAAGCTGGCGTTCGAGCAGATCGCGCATCGCGCGCGCGTCTTCGGCGATCTTCTCCAGCGCCACGGTGATGCCGCGGCCGGCGGTCGATTGCTCTTCGGTCGCGTTCTTCACCTGCGCGGCGATGTCGCGCACGCGTTCCGATTCCTGGGCCATCAGCTTCGTGCCTCGGGCTTGCTCGCGCGTGGCGCGGTTGATCTCCGAGATGTGATCCGACATGCGCGAGGTGACCTCGTGCAGACGGCGGCTGGCGAGCGACTGCTCGCCGAGCGCGCGCGAGATGCGCGTGGCCATTTCGAACGAGCGCGTCGCGCTCTCGACGATCTTCCCGAGCGACGCCGCGGCATCGCGCGCCAGTTTCACGTTGTCCGTCACTTTCGCCACGCCCTCGTGCATCTTCTGCACGGCCTGGCGCGAGCCGCTCTGCACGGCCTTGATGATCGTGCCGATCTCTTTCGTCGAGCCGCGCGTCCGTTCGGCGAGCTCGCGGATCTCATCGGCGACGACCGTGAAGCCCGCGCCCTGTTCGCCCGCTTGCGCGGCGATGATCGCGGCATTGAGCGAGAGCAGGTTCGTGCGATTCGCAACTTCCTCGATGACGTTGAGGATCTGGCTGATCTGACCGACGCTGCGCTGCAGCTCATCGATCGTGCCGGCCGTGCTCATCGTGATCTCGTGCGTGACGTTGATGCCTTCCACCGTGCGGTCGACCGCGGCGCCGCCGGCGCGCGCATCCTCGCGCACCTGTTGCGCGATCTCGGCCGTCGACTGCGAGCTCGAGAGCAGCTCGGTGATCGTCGAATCCATCTCCGCGACGAACGACAGCACTTCTTCGCCGATGCCGGCCAGCACTTCCGTGCGGTTCGACATCTCGTTCATCGACGCATTCATCTCCGTCGTCGACGACGAAGTCTTCTCCACGGACTGGAAGAGATAATCCATGCTGCGCGCGACCTCTTCCGCCGAGGCCTGCAGCTCGAGAGCGCGCGCCGAAGCATCCTGCGTGAGATCGGTGACCGTATCGGCGGCGCCGAGAACACTGCCGATTCCGCCGCGAACATTCTCGACCGCGATCGACGAACTCTCGGTCAACTCACTTTGATCGCGCGAGCGGACGAGGAGCAAGCCCGTGCCGTCGGTGATGACGCGAACGCCGTCGGTGATGGTGGAGCCGCTGCCGCCGACGCGTCCGAGGAGCCTGCGGAGATTGAAACGCGTATCGCCGAAACTGTCGGCGAGTTGTCCCACCTCGTCATCGGCAAACACGCGCGGCGCGACGTCGAAGTTTCCCTCGGCCATCTCGCGCGCCAGCGCGCGCAGCTCGCGCAGCGGCAGCGTCACGTCGCGCGAGAGCACGATCGTCGCCGCGCTGAACACGGCCGTCGTGAGCAGCGCCACGATGATCGTGTAGAGCGTGATCTGGAACGGGATGTTGCGATACGGAGTCCAGGGAATGGCCAGGACGAGAATCGATCCATCCTTCAGCGTCGCGAAGCGGCTGACATGAGGACTGATGAACGCGCTGCTGTCGCCGTTGCGGATCCGTCGGATCGCCGCGACCTCTTCCGGCGTGAGCGGATCCTTCGTGCTCGTCACCTTGCCTTTCGGATCGATGACGTGCAGCGAATACTCGGCCGGAATGTAGATGCGCAGCGTGTCGAGCGCTCCGGCGTCGACGTGCGCGATGATGGCGGCGTTTTCGTAGACGCGCTGGAAGCGATCCGCGGCGGACGTGATGGCGAGAATCTCGAGCGTCGTCGAAACGCGCGAGGAGATGAGCAGGATCAAGGCGCCGGAGGAGATCGTCAGCGAGCCGATGAAAACGATGGCGATCTTCTTGCCGAGGGAAAGTCCGCGGCCCTTGTAGTGGACGCGGCGTCCGGCCGCTGCCTCGGTGAGGCGATGCTTGCCCATCGCGTAGCCCCACACCACCGAGACGAACGCGGAGATCATGGATGCGATTGCGAAGTAGGCAAAGCCGAGCACCGAAGGCATGAACAGCGCGGCGGCGATCGCGGCGAAGACGATTCCGCCCACGCCCCACAGCAATAAAGAGAGGATCTTGGTTCGATCGAGACAGGCGGACATCGCCTCCGAAAGATCACCGCGTCCTTCGAGCGCTTCCTCGACGGCGTGAGCGTGCGAGCGCACGCCGGCCGAGAAGACGAAGCAGCCGAGCACGTACGTGACGGCGAGCAGCGCCGTCAGCCCGAGTGCGCGCGAGAGGGAGAGCTGCACCACCTGCGAGAGAAAGAGAAGCGCCGGCGGAATGCTGATGGCGAGTGGCGGCACCAGAAGCCAGAACAGATATTTCTTCGTGAAGGACATGGGAGCGATCCGATTATAGAGATGTCGGTTGCCCCTGTCCGATGGACCTCGCAAGCCGCCACCCGGCGGGCTCGCGTCACCACCTCCGGTGACGTCATTCGGTCCGGAAACTTGAACCGTAACTCCAACGCGCCGAATCAAGCGAGCCCTGCCGTCGCCTCGGAAACGTTTAGTTACAGATGTTTACATCTTGTGACCGGCTGGCAACGCTGTTGCGGAGAGTAACGAAAACCACCGAGAAACGTTGCGATTTGTTTCGAAGTCGATCCGTTTTTGTTTACAATTCGCGCTTTCCAGTCCAAGAGGTTCAAAAACAACGGGTGCAAGTTCGTTCCGGAAGGGGTTTCCGGAAACGTGAATGACCAACACACAGGAGGCGAGTTCATGGTGTTTTTGAAACGCAGTTCGATCGTAGCTTTCGCCTTGCTGCTTCTGTTCGTCGGCGTGGTTCCGGCCTTCGCACAGGAGCAGACAGCGGCGATCCAGGGCACGGTCACGGATTCGCAGGGTGCGGCACTGCCCGGCGTTACCGTGGATGTGGCCAATGAGAGAGGTCAGAAGTATTCGACCCAGACGGACAATGCGGGCCGCTATCGGTTCCCCTCCATTTCGGCGGGCACGTATTCGGTGACGGCCACGCTGGCAGGCATGGAGCCCGCTGGTGTCCGGAACCTGAATGTCGTCCTCGGCGGATCGCCGAAGGTCGACCTCGTAATGAAGGTTGGTGCGGTGACGGAGCAGATCACCGTCACGGCTGACGCTCCGCTGGTCGACGTCACGTCGAGCGCCGCGGCCACCTCGATCAGTTCTGAAACGTTCGACAAGCTGCCGCACGGTCGCGATTTCGCGACCGTCGTCACGCAGGCTGCGTCGGCGAACCAGAACGACAAGACCGGTGGTATCTCGATCGACGGTGCGTCCGGCGCCGAAAACCGCTACATCATGGACGGCGTCGACACGACCAACCCGCAGACGGGCGTCCAGGGCAAGGTCCTCATCACCGACTTCGTCGAAGAAGTCCAGGTCAAGTCGGCTGGCTACGCCGCGGAGTTCGGCGGCGCGACCGGCGGCGTGATCAACGTCATCTCGAAGACGGGCACCAATGACTTCAAGGGCAGCGTCGTCGGCTACTACAACGACCGCTCCTGGGGTGGCGATGCGCGTCCGGTCCTCCAGCTCCGCCTCGGCAGCAGCACTGCTTTCGAGCAGTTCCAGCCGCGCACGGACGACAGCACGACGATCGACCCGGGCTTCAGCCTCGGCGGTCCGATCATGCGCGACCGTCTCTGGTTCTACGGCGGCTATGAGCCGACGATCCAGAGCATCAGCCGTACCGTGACGTTCACCAACGGCGGTGCCACGCAGACTTACGATCAGGACTTCACGCGCGAGAATTTCGTCGGCAGCCTCACCGGCAATGTCGGCTCGAAGTTCCTCTTCAAGGGCACCTTCAACAACAGCGGTTACGAGACGCAGAACCTGCTTCCGTCCGTGACCGGCCGCAGCGGCTCGCCGGCGACCGACTTTTCGCCGGACGACAAGCTCGAGAACTGGACCGCCTCGGGATATGCCGACTACGTCGCCAGCCCGAACTGGTTCTTCTCCGGTAAGGGTGGTCGCTTCTATCGCAACTACACGCAGAGCGGCATCTCCAGCGACGTTCGCATCGTCTTCGCGAACGCGCTTTCCAACACCACGTTCCCGGAAGTTCCGGCCAGCCTCCTGCGCTCGGGCGGATTCAACAGCATCCCGACCAACAGCGCTTCGCAGAAGGACGCGTACACGCGCGACAACCTCAACTTCGACGCGTCGTGGTTCCCGACCTTCGCCGGCTCGCACCGCATCAAAGGCGGCGTGCAGCTCGACTACATCAAGAACGACGTCACGAACGGTCAGCAGAACTACCTCGTGAACACGTTCTGGAATGCGGTCTGCGACTTCTGCTCGACCAAGGGCAAGTACGGTTCGGCAGGCGTCTACATCTTCCAGACCCAGGGCAACGTCAAGAGCGAGAACACCGGCTTCTTCCTCCAGGACAGCTGGACCACGATGAACGATCGCCTGACGCTGAACATCGGCGTCCGCACCGAGCAGGAGCGCGTCCCGGCCTACAACGTCGGCACGGCCCCGATCACCGGCAAGTACGCGATCCAGTTTGATTACGGCGACAAGCTCGCCCCGCGCCTCGGCTTCTCGTACGACGTCTTCGGCAACGGCCGCTCCAAGGCGTACGGCAGCTACGGCACGTTCTATGACATCACCAAGATGGAAATGCCGCGCGGTTCGTTCGGTGGTGACAAGTGGATCTACTGGGGTTTCAGCCTCGATGACTTCGACTGGACCAAGTGGACCGGTTGCACGAACGTCACCAACAATCCGGCGCTTCACCCGACCTGCCCGGGCATGACCCTGCAGGGCGGCGTCGATCTCCGTCATCCGTCGAACGACAAGGACTTCCCCCTCATCGATCCGAATCTGAAGCCGATGGAATCCCGCGAGTTCAGCCTCGGCTGGCAGCAGGAACTCACCAACACCATGGCTCTCGGTTTCCGCTACGTCAACAAGAGCCTCATCCGGGCGATTGAAGACGTCGGCGTCCACGTTTTTGAAGCAGATGGATCGGAAGCGGAAGAGTTCTTCATCGCCAATCCGGGCGAGGGCGTTGCCCAGAAGATCCTTCTCGCCTCGGGTTGCACGAGCTGCCCGGCGATGCCGAAAGCGAAGCGTGACTACGACGGTTACGAAGTCGAGTTCACCAAGCGCTTTGCCAGCAACTGGTCGCTGCATGCCAGCTATCTCTACAGCCAGTTGAAGGGCAACTACTCCGGTCTGGCGAACTCCGACGAAGTCACGGCGACGGCCGGTTTCGCCCGCACTTCGCCGAACGTCAACCGCACCTTTGACAGTCTCTTCATGCTCTTCGATCAGGAAGGCCAGGAGACCACGGGCCCGCTCGGCGGCGATCGTCCGCACCAGGCCAAGGCTCAGCTCAACTACGCGTTCAACTTCGGCACCAGCATTGGCGTGAACGAGTACTACTACAGCGGTACGCCGACGACGACGGAAATGCGCTTCCAGGGCGCGCCGATCTTCCCGTTCGGCCGTAACGACATGGGTCGCACTCCGAACATCACCCAGACCGACCTGAACGTGCAGCATGACTTCCGCCTCGGCGGACGCTTCAACGTGCAGATTGGCGCGATCGTTCTGAACCTCTTCGATCAGAAGGAAGTGACGAACATCTATCCGATCTACAGCACCACGAGCATCCTCCTGCGCACTCCGGGCTGCGTCGACACGAGCACCTCCAACTGCGTTATTGGTGGACCAACGAATACGTCAGCACGCAATACGGCCCAGGCCGCTGCGTTCTTTGCCGGCTTCGACGCCATCGCCCAGCGCAATCGTCAGGTTGCTCTCGGTCTCATCCCCGATCCGCGGTACGGTCAGCCCAACACGTACCAGGATCCCCGCGAAGTTCGCGTGTTCGCGCGCTTCACGTTCTAGGCATTACATTTGAGTCACAGAAGGGGTGGGGCTTCGGCCCCACCCCTTTTTTTCATTAGAATGATCCGGTCAAAGTCGCAAGGAGGGTTTCATGAAGAGTCGCGTCGTTTCTGACCTTCGTTCCCGCACACTCGGTGCACTCACTCTTTGCGTCCTGACGGACGTGCTGTCCGCTTGCGCTTCCGGCGCCTCGAGCCCGCGCCCGCAGGTGACGATCGCGCAGACTTCCGCGGTCATGCCGATCCGCGCCGCGACATCCACGAACGTTCCGATCACGTATCGGATCGAAGTCTCGAATCCACTCGATCACGACCTGACGCTGACCTCCGTGCAGATCGAGACCATTGGTGTGGCAGGCGCTTATTCGATGAAGCCATTGCGCCATTCCTTCAGCCGCATCATCAAGGCTCATTCCCAGGATTCGTTCGACATCCGGGCCTGGGTTCTCCCGCTGCAGATGAACGAGCAGGGCAAGTTCTCGACGCCGGTGGTGGTTCGCGGCAACGCGCAGTTCCAATCGGCGGAAGGGCCCGTGAGAAGCGCTTTCGCCGAGCGTCTCGATCAGTAGCCTTCCCGGTTTCCGCATTCGCACGCGCGGGCCGCACGCGACTCCGCGAACGTGCTACGCTCGTTCGCACGCTGACTACGCTGAACGAGATACAAACCATGCCCTGGTGGATCTGGGTCCTTTTCGGGCTTCTTCTGCTTGCGGTCGAGCTGGCATCCTCGACTCTGCACATCGGCCTCTTCGCGATCGGTGCATTCACCGTAGCCCTTCTCGTCGCCTTCGGCGTGCACATGCCGCTGTGGGCGGAGCTCATGACGTTCACGATCGTCTCGGTCGTGGCCATCGTCGTCGTGCGGCCGATTCTGATCCGCAAGCTCGGGCTCAATCAGAAGAAGATCGTCGACACGCTCGTCGGCGAACAGGCCCTCGCGCTCGATGACATCGAGCCTCATGGCATCGGCAAGGCCGAGATGCGCGGCACGAGTTGGAGTGCGCGCAACATCGGCGAAACGATCCTCACCCGCGGCCAGCGTTGCACCGTCACCGACATCGAAGGCCTCGTGATTCAGATCCGGGCGTCGTAGATCCAATCCCAAAGCTGACAGGAGACTCATTCCATGACCGGCACCCTCATCGTCGCGATCGTCGTCGCCGTTCTGGCGATGATCATCTTCTCCAAGATCGTCCGCGTCGTTCCGCAGCAGCAGGCCTGGGTCGTGGAGCGCCTCGGCAGGTACTCGGGCACACTCGACGCCGGGTTGCACATCCTCGCGCCGTTCTTCGACGTGGTCCGCTACAAGCACTCGCTCAAGGAGATCGCGCTCGACATCCCGGAGCAGATTTGCATCACCAAGGACAACGTGCAGGTCGGCGTCGACGGCGTCCTCTACTTCAAGATCCTCAACCCCGAGCGCGCGTCGTACGGCATCTCCGATTACACATTCGCCATCTCGCAGCTGGCGCAGACCAACCTGCGCAGCGAGATTGGCAAGATCGATCTCGACCGCACGTTCGAAGAGCGGACGAACATCAACCGCGAGGTCGTCGCCGAAGTCGACAAGGCCTCAGAAGCCTGGGGCGTGAAAGTCCTCCGCTACGAGATCAAGAACATCACGCCTCCGCAGGACGTGCTGGCGGCGATGGAAAAGCAGATGCGCGCCGAGCGCGAAAAGCGCGCCGTCGTCCTGACGTCCGAGGGCGAGCGCGACGCCGCCATCAACAGCGCCGATGGTCACAAGCAGCAGGTCATCAAGAACTCCGAAGCGAAGCGGCAGCAGCAGATCAACGAAGCCGAAGGTTCCGCGCAAGCGACGCTGGCGATCGCCACCGCGACCGCGGAAGGAATCCGCCGCGTGGCCGAAGTCATCAAGATGCCCGGCGGCCACGAAGCGATGCAGCTCCGTCTCGCCGAGCAGTACATCGTCGCCTTCGCCAACATCGCCAAAACCGGCACGTCCATGATCGTCCCCGCCAACGTCGCCGACATCGCCTCGATGATTCAGACCGCGATGGGCGTCGTCCGCCAGCCACCGGAAACGCCGAAGATTCCAGTGAGACCGCAAGCGTAGATCGCGGAGCGCAGATCGCGGAGCGCAGCGATGCCTGCCTCGCGACGCAGGCCCTGCGAGCGGGGGCCAGGCACCGTCCTCGACGTCAACGTGAGCCCCTGCGATCCGCGATCTGCGATCCGCGTTCTGGTTCCCGTTGACATCGCCTTCACCTTCGGCATACATTCCCATGTAACCGTTTACATTCCATGCCGCGTTCGCCGAACCGTGCCGCCGTCGCCTTCTCCTCCGTCACCATTCGTGACGTTGCGGCCAAAGCCGGCGTCTCGGTGGCCACGGTCTCTCGCGTCTTCAATCAGAAGGGACCGATCCGCGAGGACACGATCCGGCGCGTGATGGATGTCGCCTCGGCGATGCAGTACGTTCCTCACGCCGGCGCACGGAGTCTCTCGACCCGCTCGACGCGCACTATCGGCGTTCTGCTCCCCGATCTGCATGGCGAGTTTTTCTCCGAGGTCATTCGCGGCGTTGATGTCGCGGCGCGGCAGCGCGGCTATCACATCCTCGTTTCGGGATCGCACAGCGACGCGGAAGAGATGTCGGCGATGCTTCGCGCGCTGCGCGGCCGCGTCGACGGATTGATCGTCATGTCGCCCGACCTCGGGCTTGGCTCGATCTCCCGCGCGCTCGCGCCCGATACTCCGGTCGCCCTACTCAATTGCGCGGCCAGCGGACGACGCACGATTCGCATCGACAACTACAACGGCGCGCACGCGATGACCGATCATCTCCTCGCTCTCGGCCATCGCCGGATCGCCTTCATCACCGGACCGGAGCGGAACGCCGACGCCGCGGAGCGTCGCCGCGGGTACCGTGAAGCGGTCGAAAGCAGCAACGCCGGCGCCATCGAGATTGCCGGCGATTTCATCGAGGACTCGGGACACCGTGCCGTTCCACTCATTCTGGCCATGTCGCCTCAACCGACCGCGATCTTCGCCGCCAACGACGCCATGGCCATTGGCGCTCTGCGCGCGCTGCGGGAGGCGCGCGTGCGCGTTCCTGAAGATCTCGCTCTCGCCGGATTCGACGACGTTCCCATTGCGCGCTATCTCACTCCGCCGCTTACGACCGTGCGCGTCGAGATCGCCGAGATGGGGCGTCGCGCCGTCGACTATCTCGTCAATACGCTCGAGACCGGGAGCGATGGAAGCCGTAAACACGACCTGATTGCAGCCACTCTCGTCGTCCGCGAGTCGTGTGGTGCGCACCTCGGCGGACGCAATCCCAAAATCACTCGCAAACAAGCCCGAAAATGAAGGAGGAAGGCCCCATGAGACCCAGTTTCAGGACGATAGGGATTCTCGCGACTATGTGTTGTCTTTTCGCGGGAATCGCACAGGCACAAACGAACGCCACGATTCACGGAAAAATCATGGATGAAAGCGGGAACCCGTTCCCGACCGCCGAAATTACGGCGACATCCGTCTCCAGTGGTTATCACTACAGCGCCACCGCCGATGCGCAGGGCAATTTCGTCCTCAATGGACTGAATCCCGGAACCTACCGCATCGACGTCGTCGCTCCGTCGTACAAGGCGAGCTCGAAAGAGATGACCTTGAGCGTCGCCCAGAACGTAACCGCCGACTTCAAGTTGCAGCCTGACCTGGTGTTGACGGAATCCATGACCGTCATCGGATCGCAAGTCGTGGAAACCAGGACTCCTGAGCTGGCGACGAACATCACGCCACGTCAGATGGACAGCCTGCCGCAGAACGACCGTAACTTCCTGAACTTCGCCGCGCTCGCGCCGGGAGTTCTGCTCGGAACCGACGAGTTCCGCAAAGAGGTCAAGGCCGGAGCCCAGGGAGCTTCCGCGACGAACGTCTTCATCGACGGCGTCAGTTTCAAGAACGACGTCACCCAGGGCGGCGTCGTGGGACAGGACGCCAGCCGCGGCAATCCGTTCCCGCAGAACGCCGTCCAGGAGTTCAAGGTCATTACGCAGAATTACAGCGCGGAATATCAGAAAGCTTCCAGCGCGATCATTACCGCGGTGACGAAGTCCGGCAGCAACGAGCTCACTGGTGATGCATTTGTCTATTACCAGGACAAGGGTCTCGTCGCCGAGAACCCGCTGAACGGCGTGAATCCCGAATACGAGCGCAAACAGTACGGCCTGAGCCTGGGCGGCCCGATCATTAAGGACCGCGCCCACTTCTTCGCTTCTTATGAAGCGAACGATCAGGATCGTGAGTCGACGGTCGTCCTCGGCGGCGGGTTTCAGAACTTTCCCGATCTGCGCGCACAGCTCGCCCCCTTCCAGGGCACGTTCACCTCGCCGTTCCGTTCCGATCTGGCATTCGGCAAAGTGAGCCTGCAGCTCAATCCGAGCCAGTCGATGGATTTCAGCGGAACCTGGCGCAAGGAAACCGACATCCGGAATTTCGGCGATCAGACCAGCTATCAGGCCGCGGAAAACATCAAGAACGATGTCTGGGGACTGACCGGCCGGCATCAGTACACCGCCGGCACCTGGTACAACGAAGCATCGCTGAGCTATCAGGACTTCCTCTGGAACCCGCAACCGCTCGACTCGTCGCTGGTGGGCCGCAATTACGAGGGCTTGCTCCAGGTCGGTGGACGCGACACGGAACAGAAGATCGGGCAGACGCGCCTGGCGTTCCGGGACGATGTGACGACGACGTTCGGTTCGGCGCATAGCTTCAAGTTCGGCGCAAACTTCGAGAAGCTCGACTACACGGTCACGAAGTTCTTCAATGAAAACCCGACGTTTTTCTTCCGCTCCGACATCAGCGCCACGATCCCGTATCGTGCCCAGTATGGTTTCGGCGATCCCGATCTCTCGGCTAACAACAATGAGTACGGCATCTACGGACAGGACGAGTGGCGGGTCAACAGCAAGCTCATCCTGAACCTCGGAATGCGCTGGGATTACGAGTCCAACATGATGGACACGGATTACGTCACGCCGGCGGACATTCGTGCCCGCTTGTCTGATGATTTTCCGGCCAAGTACTTCACGGACGGGAACGATCGTTCCCCGAAGAAGGACATGTTCCAGCCGCGTCTCGGCTTCTCGTACGATCTCTTCAATACGGGTCGCACGATTCTGTTCGGCGGCGCAGGCCGCTATTACGACCGCAACCTGTTCAACAACACGCTCGATGAGCGCTTCCGCCTGCAGCACTCCGTCGGCCAGTTCTACTTCTCCGCCGATGGTCAGCCGATTCCGCAGATCGGGCAGCCCGCGGCCAAGTGGGATCCGAAGTACTTCACCAAGGCCGGTCTGCAGGAGCTTCTCGCCAGCGGCGTGACCGGCAAGCCGGAAGTCTTCCTCATTGAGAACGACACGAAGGTTCCGTACTCCAATCAGTGGAACCTCGGCGTCCGCCAGACCTTCGGAAATTACGTGGCCTCGGCGAGCTACGCGAACATCAAGAGCTACAACGGATTCAGCTATCTCTGGGGCAAGGGCTTCTGCTGCCCGCAGGTCGATCCGAATTACAGCAATATCCTGATCTCTTCGGATGACGTAAAGACGTGGTACGACGCGATCTACCTGCAGCTCGATCGCCCCTATACGTCGGATTCGAAGTACGGCTTCAACATCGCGTACACGTGGGCGAATGCGGAACAGATCGGCGGCGATCTCTTCAGCCTCGACCTTCCGACGATCGCCGACTGGCCGCGTTATGGCACGCCGGGTACGCAGGATTCCCGCGTTGTCGCCAGCGGTACTGTCGGATTGCCCTGGGATACACGTCTCAGCACTCTCATTCAATACAGCTCCGGCGACAAGTTCCGCATTCATGATTTTGCGAAGGGCTTCTGCGTCGGCTGTTATGTCCCGCGCACCGGTGAGGGGCCGGCCTGGACCACGGTCGATCTTCGCGGGGAGAAGGACTTCAACATCAGCCATTACGCCATTGGCGTGACGCTCGACGCCTTCAATCTCTTCAACGAAAAGCGTTACCAGAATTTCCAGGATTTCAACCCGCCCGAGGGCAATCCGAACCTCGGCAAACCGACGGCCATTGTTGGTGGCTCACAGCGCCGTTTCCAGGTCGGCCTCCGCTTCCGCTACTGATCTCTCCGCTACTGTTCTCATGGACCGGTTCCTCTCCCCGTCGCGAGCTTGATCGCGGCGGGGAGAGGGCAGGGTGAGGGGCACTCCATGCGTGCTTCGAGTCGCGCGGCTGTCGCCGTCGTTCTGGTTCTTTTGACTTCATGTATGACGCAGCCACCGGCGGATGCCGCGGCCAGCGGCGGAAAACGCCGTGCGGTCGCACACCCAGGCGGAATGGCGTTCGTTGACGACGTTCAGCACCGCACGTTCAATTTCTTCTGGGACACGGCGAATCCCGAGAACGGACTCGTGCCCGATCGTTGGCCAACTCCTTCGTTCTCCAGCATCGCCGCGGTCGGATTCGGCCTTACAGCATACGGCGTCGGCGCCGAGCGTGGATGGGTCTCGCGCGAGGCAGCTGCGCAGCGTGTATTGACGACGCTCCGATTCTTCCTTAACGCGAAGCAGGGCGATGCCGCGACAGGAATGACTGGCAATCGCGGTTTCTACTATCACTTCGTCGACATGAAGACGGGCGAGCGTTTCAAAGACGTCGAGCTGTCGACGATCGACACGACGCTCCTCCTGGCCGGCGCGCTGTTCTGCCAATCCTACTTCGATCGCGACAATCCGGCAGAGCGCGAGATCCGGGAGATCGCCGAACAGCTCTACACGCGCGCGGAGTGGTCGTTCTTCCTCGAGCGCCCGCCGCTGATGAGCATGGGCTGGACGCCGGAGAACGGTCTGCACGACTACGACTACATCGGCTACAACGAGGCGATGATCCTCTACATCCTCGCCATCGGCTCGCCGACGCATCCCATTTCTCCGAAGGCCTGGAACGCGTACACGAGCACGTACAAGTGGGCTTCATTCCAGGGCCAGGAACATGTGAATTTCGCCCCGCTCTTCGGCCATCAGTACTCGCACTTATGGATCGATTTTCGCGGCATTCGCGACCATTACATGCGCGAGAAAGGAATCGACTATTACGAGAATTCGCGCCGCGCGACCTACGCGCAGCGGGCCTACGCCATTGAGAATCCGATGAAGTGGGCCGGTTACGGCGAGAACGTATGGGGTCTCTCGGCGTGCGATGGACCGCTCGACGGAACTCTGGAGATCAACGGTGCGCGCCGCGAGTTCCACACCTACGCCGCGCGCGGCGCCGCGGCGGGAGAAATTCGCGACGACGGCACGATTGCGCCGACCGCGGCGATTTCGTCGATCGCTTTTGCACCGGAGATCGCCATCCCGGCAATGGAGGCGATGCACGCGAATTGGGGCGCGCAGATCTATCAGAAGTACGGCTTCATCGATTCCTTCAATCCGACGCTGAACTTCGAGACGCCGAATGCTGAAACACGCGTCCAGATGGGGCACATCGTTCCCGGCGCATTGTGGGTCGATCACGACTATCTCGGCATCGATCAGGGCCCGATCGTGGGGATGATCGAGAACCATCGCTCGGGACTCGTCTGGACCATGATGAGAAAGAACGAGCACGTGCGCCGCGGCCTGCGGCGCGCCGGTTTCACCGGGGGCTGGCTCGAGCAATGAAGAAAGCCTTCCTCGCGCTGCTGCTGCTCTCCTGTACGAGCCGCAGCAATCCCGTCACGACGATCGAGTTCTGGGGACTCGGACGCGAGGGGGAAGTGGTCTCGGCGCTCCTGCCGGATTTCTACAAGGAAAATCCGAACATTCGCGTCGACGTGCAGCAGATCCCCTGGACGGCCGCGCACGAGAAGCTTCTGACCGCGCACGTCGGCAATTCGCTGCCCGACGTCGCGCAGGTCGGCAATACCTGGATCCCCGAGTTCGTGACCATGCGTGCGGTCGAAGGACTCAATGCGCGCGTTTCATCGTCGAAAGAGATCGACAAGCGCGATTTCTTTCCGGGCATCTGGGACACGAACGTCGTCGGCCGTGAGCTCTATGGAATTGCCTGGTATGTCGACACGCGCGTGCTGTTCTACCGAACGGACATGATCCCGACGCCGCCGCGGACCTGGAGCGAGTGGATCAGCGTCATGGAACGGCTCAAGCGGGAGTCGAAGGATCCGCACTTCTATCCGCTGCTCATGCCGACCAACGAATGGCCGCAGCCGGTGATCTTCGCCCTCGAGAAAGGGGCGCAGCTCGTGACCGACGACGGGCACCCGCGTTTCAGCGATCCGCGCTTCATTGAAGCCTTCTCCTTCTACACCGACATCTATCGCCGCGGCCTCGCGCCGGCCATCGGCAGCAGCCAGGTCGCGAATCTCTATCAGCAGTTCGGTGCCGGCGATTTCGCGATGTTCGTCAGCGGCCCCTGGGATGTCGGCAATCTGCGACTGCGCCTGACGAAGGAACAGCAGCAGCTCTGGAGCACCGCGCCGATGCCCGCTCCGGACGGAACTCCCTTTCCCGGCGTCTCCCTGTCCGGCGGCTCGAGCCTGGTGATCTTTCGCCATTCGACGAAGCAGGACGCCGCGTGGAAGCTCATCGAGTTCCTCTCGCGGCCCGAGATCCAGATCCGTTTCTACGAACTGAGCGGCGATCTTCCCTCGCGCCGCAGCGGCTGGCGCGCGCCCGACCTCGTGCGCGATCCCCAGATCGCGGCGTTCCGCACGCAGCTCGACCGCACCGTCGCCCTGCCGCGTCTCCCGGAATGGGAAAACATCGCCACGTCGATCTTCGAAGCCGGCCAACTCGCCACACGCGGCCAGTTCGACGCCCGCGAAGGCGCGCGCCTCCTCGACGAGAAGGTGAACGTGATGCTGGAGAAGCGGCGCTGGGTGATGGCGCGCACGGCTGCAGGAGGCTCGCGATGAGTGTTCATGACATGAGTTTTGTCGGAGGACGGCGTAATGAGTAACCACCGTCTCCCCACCCAGGCCCGTGCCGCGATCGTGCTCGTCGCTCCCGCACTCCTCGTCATCACGCTGTTCTATCTCCTGCCCGTCGCCGGCGCCGTCGTGCTCAGCGTCACGGACTTCGACATCTACTCGATCGGCGACGTATCCAACACGCGCTTCGTCGGCGTGGCGAATTACGCGAAGCTGCTGCAAAGTCCGTTGTTCTGGAAGGCGCTCACGAACACGCTCTACTTCACCTTCGGGGCGTTGCCGCTGACGGTCATCGTGGCACTCGTCGCCGCGCTGCTGCTCAATGCGAAGGTGGCGCGATTCAAGGCGCTGTTCCGCACGATCTACTTCGCGCCGGTTGTGACCACGATCGTCGCCGTATCGATCGTTTTCCGCTACATCTACCACGGGCGCGTCGGCCTGCTGAACCAGTTCCTCGGCGCCTTCGGCGTGGCGCCGATCGACTGGCTCGGCGAGGCGCGCTGGGCGATGCCGGCGATCATCCTCCTCGCCGTCTGGAAGAACTTCGGCTACTCCGCGGTGATCTTTCTCGCCGGACTGCAGAACGTCGACACGTCGCTCTACGAAGCGGCGCGCATCGACGGCGCGGGGCCGGTGCGGCAGTTCTGGCACGTCACGATTCCCGAGCTGATGCCGACCTTCGTCTTCGTCGGCGTCATCACCGGCATCGGCTTCCTGCAGGTCTTCGCCGAACCGTACGTCATGACCCCCGAGGGGGGACCGCTGAACTCGACGCTGTCGATCGTCATGCTCATGTATCGCGAGGGGTTCCGCTGGTGGAACATGGGCTACGCCGCAGCGGTCGCATTCGTGCTCTTCGCGCTGGTGATGATCGCGACCGCGCTGCAGCGCGTGGTGAGGAGCGCGCGATGAGTCGCCCGGTCGCCGAGTCGCCCAGTCGTCGAGAAGTTCCTCGACGACTCGCCGGCTCGAAGACTCGTCGCCTCCTCCCTTCGATCGCCATCCACACCTTGCTGATCCTCGGCGCACTCGTCACCGCCGCGCCTTTGCTCTGGATGTTGTCCGCGTCGCTGATGCCGCAGGGCGAAGCGACGTCGTTTCCGCCGCGGCTGATCCCGAGCCGCATCACGTTCGCGCACTATGCCGATCTCTTCACGCGTCTCTCCCTCGGCCGCGCGTTTCTCAACAGTCTGTTCGTGGCTGCCGCCGCGACGTTCATGTCGCTGCTCTTCAACTCCATGGCCGGATACGCGTTCGCGAAGTTGAAGTTCGGCGGGCGCGATCGCATCTTCGCGCTCCTGATCGCGTCCCTGGCGATTCCGTCGCAGGTGGCGATGCTGCCGCTGTTCCTGATGCTGAAGTCGATCGGCCTCGTGAACACGTACGCGGGCGTTCTGGTCCCGTACATCGCCACGATCTACGGACTCTTTCTCGTCCGCCAGTTCATGCTCTCGATTCCCGACGATCTCCTCGCCGCCGCGCGCGTCGATGGCGCGAGCGAGATGCGCATCTACTGGTCGATCGTCCTTCCCGTCGCGCGTCCCGTGCTGGCCACGCTGGCGATCTTCACGTTCATGTCGGCGTGGAACGACTTCATGTGGCCGCTGATCATTCTGACCGACGACGACAGGTACACGATGCCTGTCGCCGTGGCCAGTCTGGTCGGCGAGCACGCGCTCGACCTCGAGCTGATGATGGCCAGCGCGGTCCTCACCGTCGTGCCGGTGCTGCTGCTCTTCTTCGTCCTGCAGAAGCAGTACATCGCGGGAATGATGGCGGGGAGCGTGAAGGGATGAGGAGCGTTCGCGTGGGACGCGCGTTGGTGGCGGTGATGTTGTCGGTTGTCGGTTGTCAGCTGTCTGCGAATCCTGGCGATGCAGCGCAGACAACCGATAACCGACAACTGACAACCGGCGCCTGGCGTGCGATTCCTGCGAAAGGCGTCGATGCAACGATCACTCGCGATCAAGGTCGCACGAGCGACGCCGCGCTTCGACTCGATTTCGATTTTCACGGCCAGGGGGGATACGCGATTGCGCGCAGAGACGGCGCGATCGAGCTTCCCGAGAACTTCGAGCTCTCGTTCTGGATGCGCGCGGATGCGCCGCGGAACTCGCTCGAGGTGAAGTTCGCGGAAGGTGAGAACGTCTGGTGGAACGTACGCCGCGAGCTCGATTACCCGAAGGAGTGGCGGCGCTTCTCGATCAAGAAGCGCAACGTCGAGTTCGCGTGGGGACCGAAGGGTGCGAGTCCGTTGCCGAAGCGCATCGATGCCATCGAGATCGTCGTCACCGCCGGCACGGGGGGGAAAGGAACGGTCTGGATCGAGGACGTCGAGATCACGCCGCTCGATACCGCGCCCGCGGGATCGGTGCCGCGCATCACGGCCGTTCCGGCAACGTTCGATCGCACGTACGAGATCGGCGGTCTGGTCATTGATTGGGAGAAATCGCCGCGCGCCTACGACGTCGTCACCGATCACGAGACGCGGCGCTTCCAAACGAACGGCGGCCGCGACGTCGTCTACCTTCCCGATACAGACACGCGCACGCTCGACATTCGCCCCGCCGACGGTTGGCAGTTGGCAGGGGATAACGAACCGAAGCTCCCGTCCACCGCGAACTGGCAACCGCCAACCGCAATCCTCGGCGAAGTGCGCGTCCTGCCGCCGATGCGCAGCGACAACGACTTCTTCGCCGCCGCCGCGAAGGAGTCGAAGCGCGGCGACTATCCGCGCTATCTCTACGGCGAGCAGTCCTACTGGACCGTCCTCGGCGGCACGAACGGCGAGGAAGCGGAAGCGCTCCTCGGCGAAGACGGGACGATCGAGGCCGGCAACGCGCGCTTCTCCATCGAGCCGTTCCTCTGGGTCGACGATCAGCTCGTGACCTGGAACGACGTCGAGATCGAGCAGCGCGAAGAGCCCGCGGTCGTCTGGCGGAAGCACCTGACGATCACGCCGCGCGTCGAGAACAACGTCCTCACGGTTCGCTACCAGACCGCGCCGAACGCGAAGCTCCTCCTCGCCATCCGCCCGTTTCAGGTCAACACGCCGTGGCAATTTCTGAAGCGTACCGGCGGCGTGGTGAAGATCCAGCACATCGCCCGCGAAGGCGAACGGATCACGGTCGATGCTGACGAACGCGGAACGATCCTCGCCAGCCCGCGCGCGTTCGGCGTGACGACCGAGAACGTCGTCGAAGAGCTCCACGCCGCGAAATTGCCCGCCCCCCAACAAGCCACGGGCGAGTTCGTCTCCGCCGCGATGTCGTTCGATGAACACGACGTCACGATCAAGATTCCCCTCGGTCCCGCCAGCCCCCAGCCTCCAGTCCCCAGCCCCTACGTCATCGACGTTCCGGCAGCGCCACTCATCGCGCAAACCATCGCCGCGCAATTGAAGTACATCCTCATCAACAAAGACGGCCCCTCACTTCAACCCGGTTCGCGCTCCTATGAACGCTCGTGGATTCGCGACGGCGCGCTGACGTCCGTGGCGTTGCTGCGTCTTGGTCACGCCGCCGAGGTGCGCGAGTTCATGGAGTGGTACGCGAAAGCGATTGGTGCTGATGGCTATGTGCCGTGCTGCGTCAGCACGTCCGGTGCGCCCGATCCCGTGCCGGAGCATGACAGCCACGGACAGTTCATCTTCCTCGTCGCCGAGTACTACCGGCACACACGCGATCGCGCGGAAGCGGAGGCGATGTGGCCGGTCGTGCAGCGCGTGGCCGCGTTCATCGACAAGCTGCGCCACGAGCGCATGACCGAGAAGTACAAGGGCACGCCGTTCTACGGACTCGTGCCGGAGTCGATCAGTCACGAGGGCTATTCGGCGAAGCCGATGCACTCGTACTGGGACGACGTGTTCATCCTGCGCGGCCTCAAAGACGCGGCGTTTCTCGCGCGGGAGTTGGAGAAGCCCGAGGCCGCGGGATACGAGGCGATGCGCGACGAATTCCGCCGCGATCTCGTGGCCTCGATCAACGCCGCGATGCAGCAACGCGGCATCGACTACATCCCCGGCAGCGTGGAGCTCGGCGATTTCGACGCGACATCGACGACGGTGGCGGTGTCACCCGTCGATGAAGCGGAGGCGCTTCCGCACGCGGCGCTCCTGCGGACGTTCGAGAAGTATTGGGAGCACGCGCTCGAGCCGCGCACGTACACACCTTACGAGCTTCGCGTTGTCGGCACGCTCGTCCGCCTCGGCCAGCCGGAGCGCGCCCGCGCGCTGCTCGACTACTTCTTCGAGGATCAGCGTCCGCGCGCCTGGCATCAGTGGGCCGAGGTCGTGCGGAGAAATCCGCGCGAACCGGGATTCATCGGCGACATGCCCCACACCTGGGTCGGCTCCGACTTCATCCGCAGCGCCACCGACTTCTTCGTCTACGAAAGCGGCGACGCGCTGATCCTCGCCGCGGGCGTTTCGCCGGACTGGCTCGCGCAAGGCGTGCGCGTGTCCGGCCTCAGCACGCACTACGGACTGCTTTCGTATTCGATCAGCGGCGGCCGGATGCACATCGACGGCGGCCTGCGCGTACCGCCCGGCGGCATCGTCGTCGTCTCGCCGGCCGACGGAACGCGCATCACCATTCGCAAACTACCTGCTGACCTGAGCCTGATCTCTTCTCTCCACGCACGAGGAGAAGATCGGAACGAAGGTTCACCTTCGAGAGGAACACCCAATGCCCATTGAAGCCAACCGCGATCGGTACGGCCACTTCTCGGCCGACGGTCGCGAGTACATCATCACGGACCCGCGCCCGCCGCGCCCCTGGTCGAACCTCATCGCCAATTCGCGATTCGGACTCGCCGTGAGCCAGAGCGGCAGTGGGTTCACCTGGATCGACAACTCTCAGCTCGCCGTCGTGAATTGGTGGCAGCAGGATTTCGCGCAGGATACGTCGGGCAAGTTTCTCTACGTGCGCGATAGCGAGTCCGGTGCGCTCTGGTCGCTCTCGCCGGCGCCGGTGTGGGAAGACGGCGATGCGTACGCCTGCCGGCACGGCATCGGATCGACGACGTTCGAAGCGGCGCATCACGGAATCGAAAGCGAGTGGACGCTCTTCGCGCATGAAAACGAGACCGTCGAGCTCTGGATCGTCAAACTGAAGAACGCCTCGCTGCGTCCGCGTGCGCTCGAGCTCACCGGCTATCTCGAATGGTGCTGCGGCGTCACGCCCGCGCCGCGCCGCGAGTTCCACAAGCTCTTCATCGAGACCGCGCGCGAAGGCAACGCCGTCTTCGGCTGGAATCACATGTGGGACATCTCCAACGCGCAATGGGGCCACTGGAACACCGACTTTCCTTACGTCTCCGCGTTCGGGACCACGGAAACTGTCACCGACGCGGAAGGGGAGAAGGCCGAGTTCATCGGCCGCAACGGCACGCTGCGCAATCCCGCTGCACTCGCGCGCGAGGAATGGCGCGGCCTCTTCGGCCGTCACTACGATCCCGTCACCGCAATGCGCTCGCGGATCGCGCTCGCCGCCGGCGAAGAGAAGACGATCGGATTCGCGATCGCCGTCGAGCGAAACCGCGACGACGCCGCGAAGTCACTCGCGAAGTGGTTGGACGTCGGCGCCATGCAACGCGCGCTGGCCGAGGTGAAAGAGTCGTGGATCGAGCGTCTGTCGGCGCATCGCATCGAGACCGACGACGCGCGCTTCAACTCCTTCATCAACGACTGGACGCGCTATCAGGCCATTTCCGCGCGCATCTGGGGCCGCGCCGGCTACTATCAACAATCGGGCGCGTACGGCTATCGCGATCAACTGCAGGACTCGCAAGTGTGGCTGACGATCGATCCGCCGCGTTGCCGCGATCAGATCAACCTGCACGCCGCGCATCAGTTCGCGGACGGCTCGGTCTATCACTGGTGGCACCCACTCTCCGAGCAGGGGCACGTCACGAAGATGACCGACGATTTGCTCTGGCTCGGCTTCGTCATCGCGAACTACCTCCGCGAGACCGGCGAGTTCTCGATCCTCGGCGACACCGCGCCGTTCCTCGACGACGCCACACCCGCGCCGCTCGAAGAGCACGTGCGCCGCGCTTTCGAGCGCGTGTTCCATCGCACGAGCGCCCGCGGCTTGCCGTTCATCGGCGCCGGCGACTGGAACGATGGCTTGTCCGCCGCCGGCTTGCAGGAGCGCGGCGAGTCCGTCTGGCTCGCGCACTTCCTTGCCGGACTCCTCGGCGACTGGAGCGAGATCCATCGCCGCAGCGGCCGCGCATCATTCGCTGCTGACTACGACGCGCGCCGCACGCGACTCGTCGCCGCGATCAATGAGCACGCCTGGGACGGCGACTGGTATTGGCGCGCGACGCTCGATGACGGTTCGAAAATCGGCAGCCACGAGAATCGCGTCGGCCGCATCTATCTCAACGCCCAGACCTGGGCCGTGCTCAACGACATCGCGCCCGCCGATCGCGCGTCCGCATGCATGCGCTCCGTGCGCGAGCACCTCGTGCGCGAATCGGGCGCGCTGCTGCTCGCCCCCGCGTACGACACACCCGACGAGCGCATCGGCTACATCACGCGTTACGCCGCCGGCCTGCGCGAGAACGGCGGCGTCTACACGCACGCCGCGACCTGGGCCATCGCCGCCGCCTGCAAGATGAAAGACCCGGAGCTCGTCGGCCAACTTCTCGAAGCGATCGATCCGACGAACAAAGATCCCGAACGCTACTGGGCCGAGCCCTACGTCCTCCCCGGCAACGTCGACGGCCCCGATTCGCCACTCAACGGCCGCGCCGGCTGGACCTGGTACACCGGCTCCGCCTCCTGGCTCCAACGCGTCGTCAGCGAATGGGTGTTGGGCGTGCGCCCGACCTGGGACGGCCTCCTCGTCGATCCCTGTCTCCCACCGCACTGGAAACGCGCACGCGTCGTGCGTCCGTGGCGCGGGAAGAGTTACGAGATCGAGGTAGAGCAGGGGATGGAACCGCGGCTGATCACATCAACCTGATTGCGCCAATTGCTGTCATCCCGAGCGTCGAGCGAGGGACCTGGGCGGGTGTGCGGCACGAGGCTCACGTTACGCGCCACCCGCACACCCAGGTCCCTCGCTCGACGCTCGGGATGACAGGCTCCGTCACGGTTTCGCCAACCCGTTCGCCCGAATCACGTCCGCGTAGAACCGCGCACTCTTTTTCGGCGTTCGCTTCTGCGTGTCGTAGTCGACGTGCACGATGCCGAAGCGCTTGCTGAAGCCGTGGGCCCATTCGTAGTTGTCGAATAGCGACCAGGCGAAGTAGCCGCGGACGTCGGCGCCTTCGTCGATGGCGTCGATGACGGCGTGGAGGTGGCGATGCAGGTAATCGACGCGCAGCGGGTCGTCGATCGTGTCGTTCGTCGCGACCGGAGGATCGTAGAACGCGGCGCCGTTCTCGGTGACGTACAACGGGATGCGTCCGTAGCGTTGCGTGACCCACTTGAGGATGTCGGTGAGACCCTGCGGGAAGACATCCCATCCGAGCTCGGTGTGGGTCGCGCGCGGATCGGCGACGCGAATGGCGCGCTCGATCGGAACGGACGGATCGAACTTCGTGATGCCGCGCTTGTAGTAGTTGATGCCGAGGAAGTCGAAAGGCTCGCGAAGGAGATCGAAATCGGCGAGCGGGATCTCCGGCCAGGCCTCGCCGAACATCTCTTCGAGCTCGGTGGGATACGCACCCATGAAGAGCGGATCGAGATACTGGCGATTCATGTACGCGTCGGCACGGCGCACGGCGTCGAGATCCTCGTCGAGCTCCGAGACCGAATACTTCGGCTCGAGATTCACGACGAGTCCGATCTGATGCTTCCCGATCGCGCGATACGCCTGCACCGCCGTCGCGTGAGCGCGCAAGAGGTTGTGCGACGCGATTGGCGCCTCGAAGTGATTGCGATGCCCCGGCGCGAGCTCGCCGTGAAGATAACCGCCGTCGGCGACGACCCAGGGCTCGTTGAGCGTCGTCCACATCTGCACGCGATCGTCGAGCGCGCGGAAGAGGACCTGCGCGTAGTCGGAGAACCACTCGCTCACGTCGCGATTGAGCCAGCCGCCGCGATCGTCGAGCGCCGCGGGAAGATCCCAGTGATACAGCGTCACCGACGGCTGAACGTCCGCGGCGAGAAGCTCATCGACGAGCCGGCGGTAGAAATCGAGGCCGGCCTGATTGACCGCGCCCGTTCCATCGGGGATGACGCGGCCCCAGGCGATGCTGAAGCGATATGCGCGCAGCCCGAGGTCGCGCATCAGCGCGACGTCGTCCTTGTAGCGGCGGTAGTGATCGCAGGCGACATCCCCGGTCTCGCCGTTCAGTGTGTGTCCCGGAGTGTGGCTGAAGCGGTGCCAGATACTCGGCCCCGCGCCGTCGGCGAGAGGCGATCCCTCGATCTGATAAGCCGAGGTGGCCGCGCCCCAGAGAAAGCCCTTCGGAAACTCACGCCGTTCGTTCATCGGGTCGCGAAGTGTACCGCCGCGAAGCTTTCGAAAGGGGCGCAAAATTTTGAGAGGAATGTCCCGAAATGGACTTGCCTAGACTCGAAAAAGTTGCATAATGATGTCCCTATGCCAAACCGTCATCCACTTCGCCTCCGTCTCTCCGTCAGTACCTGACCGTTCAGGCGTGGCGTGCACACGGCCTCTCCGGTCGACACTCCTCGCAATCTTCGAACTCCATCGCCGCGGCCTCCCGCTCGAAGTGTTGCTCTTTGAGACAGCGCAGCTCGGGCCGTGCTTCGTTCCACTCTTGGAGCGCTTGATATCGCCGCACCAACTATCATGCCTGACGTGAGCGGCTCCGCTCTTTCCAGCATGCCTGACGTGCATCCTTACCGCGCGCTCACCCTTGTCGCGATTTCCCTGCTGCTGGCGATGGGGCTCTGGTTCGGAGTCTCCGCCGTCGCGCCGCAGATTGCGCGCGAGTGGCATCTGAGCGAGACCGAAACGGCGTGGCTGACTCTGGCCGTGCAGCTCGGATTTGTCGCCGGAACGCTCGTGAGTGCGACGCTGAATCTGCCCGACATCATTCGCGTCCGTCATCTCTGCGCACTTTGTGCGGTCCTCGGCGCGGCGACGAATGCGCTTCTCGCGTGGCAGTCGCACGGCCTCGCATCCGCGGTCGCGCTTCGCTTTCTCACCGGGGTCTTCCTTGCTGGCGTCTATCCGCCGGGGATGAAGATCATCGCCACCTGGTTCAAGACCGGCCGCGGCTTCGCGCTCGGTGTTCTGATCGGCGCGCTGACGCTCGGCAAAGCGTCGCCGTATCTCATCAACGTCATCGGCTCGCGCAACTGGCGCGTGAACGCCGGCGTCGCGTCGCTGCTCGCCGTCGTGGCCTCGATCCTCGTGCTGCGCTTCGTCGCCGATGGTCCGTACGCGCTCCCGAATCAGCCGTTCGATCTCTCGCAGATCACGCGCGTTTTTTCGAATCGCGGTGTGCGTCTGGCGAACTTCGGTTACTTCGGGCACATGTGGGAGCTGTACGCGATGTGGACCTGGGCGCCGGTGATGCTCCGCGCGAGCATCGCGGCGAGCGGCGATTCTCCGCGCCTCGCGGAGCTGGCGTCGTTCGCGGTGATCGGCGCGGGCGCGATCGGTTGCGTCGTGGCCGGACGGATCGCCGATCGGATCGGGCGCCCGATCGTCGCCGCGGCGGCAATGGCCGGAAGCGGCGCCTGCTGTCTCGTGATCGGATTTCTGTACGGGAAAGCGCCGCTGATGCTTCTCTTTGTCGCGGTGATCTGGGGTGCGACGGTGGTCGCCGACTCGGCGCAGTTTTCGGCCTGCGTCACCGAATACGCCGATCCGCGCTACCTCGGCACGGCGTTGACGATGCAGACCTGCATCGGCTTTCTGATTACGACGATCTCCATTCGCATGATGCCGCTGCTCGTCGCGCGCGTCGGATGGGAGTGGGCCTTCGCGTTTCTCGCGCCCGGGCCGCTGCTGGGGATCATTGCCATGATGCGTCTTCGGCGCGAAGATTCCGCGATACAACGTTCAACTGGAGAGTCCAAATGAAAACCCGATTGCCGATTCTTGCCGTGGTTCTGTTCGTGTTCGGAGTTGCCGTGGGATACGCCGGCGCGCGCCGCGTCGATCCTTCCACTTATCACGCGAAGTCGAAGCAGGACGCGGGGAAGGCGCTGCTGGAACAGGCGCGAGTACAGGCCGGCGGCGGAAGCTGGGAGCGGATCGCGGTCGGCCGTGTCTACTACCTCGGCGGCATGAAAGCCGAGGGACAGGCGATCTTCGACAAGGTCCTGGCGAAGGGCGCCGAGTCGAGCGATTACTTTCGCGTCGCCAGGGTCTATCGCGAGGCAGGGGAGTGGCCGAAGGCGAAGGAGCTCTTCGACAAGTACGTGAAGCAGAATCCGAAGGACGACAAGGGTCTGGCGGAGGTCGGAGCCTATTACCTGCTCAACGGCGACCGTGAAGGCGCCGAACAGCTCTTCGATCGCTCGTTCAAGCTCGAGTCGGAGCTTTGGTCGACGGTCAGCGCCGCCGCGGGCTACCTCGGCGTGGAGCCGCAGGAGTAAGTGCCGGAGCGAGAGCCCGGGGCTATTCGCGTCGAGCGGATGTAGGTCACGCTCCTGCGCGCCAGGAAAGATAATCTCCCGAATCGATTTCACGAAAACTAGCCGGCCACCGATTCAATACATACGCCCAGGCCGGAAGGATCGTTCCCGTTGCCAGCCGCGCGTTGACGACTTCGCGCCGATACTCGTGCGGTTCAGGATCCGCGGTGGCGCAGCCTTCATACTCGTCGAGCCGTGCGATGACCTCGGCCCAGTGATCGGCATCGATTTCGTAGAGCTCACCGACGACACGACGCTTGTCATCGGATGCGATCATTCCAGGATAGTTGCCCAGATCAAACAGCCTGCCCGGAACGGTGGCTCCGCCGACGAATCGTCCATGCCTCGCGAGAAGATGAAACATCTCATGGCGGGGATCGCGCCGGAGTGTGCCATAGACGAATAGCCGATTCGGAGGAGCGGGTGTCATTTCGCCTTCTTCTTGGCGTAGGTCTTGAGAAGCGCTTCCAGCTCTTCGAACCCGTTCGTTCGGATATACGATCGGACGAAGTCGTGCTTGGCGAGCAGTCTCAGGTAGTAGTCGAAAAGCATCGCGATCTCCTCGACATTCAGCTGGCCCAGCTTGCGAAGGGACGCGACGAACTCGAAGAAATTGAGGTAATCCACGAATGCCTCAGCGAGCTCGGAATTGGCGTCCGTTGCAATCGCATCGCGAAGCTGCGCAAGCTCGGGGTCGGTCTCGTTGCTATCGAGAAGGCGGCGAATCCGCTTGTAGCCCGCAGTCTCGAAGAACTTGCATGGAGATTGGATAACCATTCGGCACGGCGCACCTTGGCCGTACGCCAGAACGTAAATACGGCAAAGATCCCGCCCAAAGCGGCCAGGATCTTCAGGACCGGATCTATCCACTGCACGACGGTATTGTGCCATGACCGTGCGGGTCTTTTCGAAGGCCAGGGCCGCGAGCGCTGCTCGACGATCAAGCTACGCACGATCCGCACTTTATCGTTTCACGCGAAGTCCCTCCTATGCCGCGAAGCACAGGAGGGACGCGATGAGCATTTCAATATCAATGGATGGAAAGTTCAGGAGTTCATGTCCTTGCCGGCTTCCAGCTTCTTGACCGCGTCCTCGAGCGATTTGCGGTTCACGTCGTCCGGCGCCTGCGCCAGCGCGAGCTTGGCGTGTTTCAGCGCGTCCTTGTAGCGGCCGACGGCCGAGTAGGCCCGGGCGAGACCGACGTTGACCGGCCACTCGTTCGGATGGCGCTTCGCGTTCAGCTCGAACACCCGTACGGCTTCGTCCTTCTTGCCCTGCGCCAGAAGCTGGCGTCCATAGCCATGGAGATCGAAGATCGTCGCCGTCGGACTCTGTAGTGCTTTCTCTCGCGTCGCCTTCGCTTCTTCGATCTTTCCGTTCGCTTCCTGCGCCATCGCCAGCGTGCTGAGGGTGTTGAAGTTTTCCTGTCCGACGAACTTGAAGTTCACGGCGCCGTCGGCAAACTCCAGCGCCTCGGCAGGGTGCTTGGCCTGCAGCGCGTACTGCGCCGCGGCCTGCCAGTTCGTCCAGGAGAATCCGTAGTCGTTGTGCAGTTCATTGCGCACAGCCGCGAGGTGAAGATCGGTGATGTTGTCGACCGAGATCTTGAACGGAATCTGCAGGTCTTCCCACTTCAGAGCGGCGGTCGCGTGATCGGGCATCCGGTCGGTGAACTCATAGGTCAGCCACTCGTGATAGTCGCTCTTCGATGGCTTGACCTTCACGCGCAGCGCGTCTTCCTTTGGATCGTAGAAGAAGCTGCCCCAGGCCTTGCTGTTCTTCGAGAAGACGATCGTCCACTCGTCCGGGTCGGCGATCATGAACAGGCCGTACGTTCCCGCCGGGAGCGTCTGTCCTTCGACCTTCACGTCGTGCGTCACCGCGAAGGTCGTGTTCTGATTCGCGCCGGCGCGCCACGGGCACTGCTTGCACGTGCCGAATCCGAGGTCGGTGAGGCCGTATGGAACGAGCTGGCCCCAGATTTTGCCGCGGCGATCCTCGCCGTTCGGCGCGTGGACGTCGGGGCTGTGGTAGTCGATCGTGACTTTGACGAGGCCGATGTTCTGGGAGACGGTCGCTTCCTGATTGTCGCCATCCGGCGGAATGCTGAGGACCTGTGCCGTCGCGGTGGTCGCACATAGGGCGACGATCGCGAGCGACGCGATGAGTGTACGCATGATTCCCTCCTGTTGTTGAGGACGCATGATAGGAGCGCGAGCCTGAGCAGTTGTGAACGTTGCGTAGGGAAATCGTTACTAGTTGCTGGTTGCTGGTTGTCTGTGGTGTCTCGCGAAGATCCGCAAGCAACCAGCAACCAGCAACCAGCAACACGATCGGTCTACACTTCCTCCGTCCCTCCCGGCGTGGGGCACGCATGGGGTTCGCTATGACTGAGATTCTCTGGAAGCGCCTCGACATCTCCGGACTCGAAGCCGCGAGTGTCATCGAGCGCCGGCTCGAAGGGACCGCCGTGCTGCGCCATCAACACGATGTCTGCAGTCTCTCGTACACGATCGACTGCGACGAGTCGTGGCACACGCGAACCGCGTCCGTGCGCGGATGGCTCGGCGCGAAAGAAATCCGCGTCGAGATCGTTGCCGAGAACGGGATGTGGACGCTGAACGACGAACCGGTCGAGCGCGTGAGCGGTTGCATCGACGTCGATCTCAACTTCAGCCCATCGACGAATCTCCTGCCGATCCGCCGCCTCAACCTCGACATCGGCGAAGAGGCGACCGTGCGCGCGGCCTGGCTGCGCTTCCCCTCGTTCGCACTCGAGCCGCTCGAACAACGCTACCGCCGCCTCGGCGATCGCAAGTATCACTATCAGAGCGGCTCCTTCTCCGCCGACCTCAACGTCGACCACGCGGGACTCGTGTTGGAGTACGCGGGTGTGTGGGTGGCGGTGTAGCGATTCGTTGTCGGTTGTCGGTTGTCCGTTGTTGGAGCGTATCGAGTCGTCTAGTCGTCGAGTCTCCGAGTCGACGAGATTTTGAATCGACACCTCGGCGACTGGAAGACTCGTCGACTCGCAGACTCCGTCGATAATGACTCTATGACGTCCGTCCTCTACTTCCACGGCTTCGCATCGTCGCCGGCGAGCGCGAAGATTACGGCGCTGCGGCCGTTGCTCGAGCCGTTCGGTGTCGAGTTGAATGCGCCGGATCTCAACGTGCCGTCGTTCGAGCAGCTCGACTTCGATCGCGTCGTCGATCATGCCGTCGAGGAAGCGCGTCGCACACCGCCGGCGGCGATGGTGGGAAGTTCGTTGGGCGCGCTCGTGGCGCTGGCGACGGCAAAGCGCGGCGTTGTCGTTCCGCTGGTCCTGATCGCGCCGGCGCTCGGCGTTGCGACGCGGTGGAAGTCGCGGATCCCGGCCGGCGATCCGGTGATCGTGTTCAACTACGCGCGCAACGCCGACGCTCCGATTCATCGCGCGTTCTTCGATCGGATGGACAACCTGCACGTCGACGATGATCCGCCGCCCGATCGCGTGACCGTGATCATGGGCCGCAAGGACGAGACCGTGCCGTTCGAAATCGTTCAGGAAACGTGGCAGCGCTGGGAAGCCTCGGGACAACTCGTCGCCGGCTCGCGGTTCATCGAGTTGCAGGAAGGGAATCACGGCCTCGTCGAGCACGCCGAGATCATCCGCGACGCGATCCTCGAGGCCACGCGATGATCGCCATCACCCGCGAGGTCAGTCCGTCGATCGCTCGCGCTGAGTTGACGCACCTCGAGCGCGTGCCGATCGACTACGCGCGCGCTCGCGAACAGCACCGCCAGTATCAGGCCGTTCTCGCGTCCCTCGGCTGGACGGTCGTCGAGATCCCTGGCGATCCCGCGTATCCCGACGGCGTGTTCATCGAAGACACCGCGGTCGTGCTGAGCGACGTCGCCGTGATCACGCGACCCGGCGCGGAATCGCGTCGCGGAGAGACGACCGCCGTCGCCGCCGCGCTCGCGGCGTATCGCCCACTCGTGCACATCGAAGCGCCGGCGACTCTCGACGGCGGAGACGTGCTCGTGCTCGACGACACGATCTACGTCGGACTCTCCTCGCGTTCCAACGCCGCGTCCATCGAGCAACTTCGCGCGTTGACGGGACGCGAAGTCATCGGCATCCCGCTCGGCGGCGCGCTGCATCTCAAGACCGCGATCACGCGCGTCTCCGCCGATACGCTGCTCGTGAATCGCGAATGGATCGACGTCACGCCATTCGCTCGATGGAAGCTGATCGACGTCGATCCCACCGAGCCCTTCGCCGCCAACGCTCTCCTCCTCGGCGACAGCGTGATCTACGCCCGCAACTTCGAGCGCACCCGCGCCAGACTTCGCGGCCTCGACCTCCACCTCGTCGACGCCGACGAGCTCGCAAAAGCCGAAGGTGGCGTGACGTGCTGCTGTCTGGCCGTTTTTTAGTCTGGGAGCTACCGCGAGCGATTCCCACCCACCCATGGCGGGCTAAGCCCGCCCTCCGACCAAATTCGTAGACCGAGGAGGGCGGGCTTACAGCCCGCCGGTTCTGGGCGGGGGAGGCGCGCTCATGAATCGCGGTAGCTACGCCACCGCATTCCTAAACCTGTCGGGCCTCAACGCACTCACGTCGATCGACGTTCGTCCGTCCACGATCAACTCCGCGAGCAACTGTCCGAGGGCGGGCGCGTGCATGACTCCGTGTCCGGAGCAGCCGGTGACGCAGTACAGATTCGGCTGAACCTGGCCGAGGAGGGCGCGGCCGTCGGGGGTCATCTCGTAGAGACCGGACCAGCATTCCTCGAGTGGGAGGTGTGCGATCGACGCCATGCGCGAGCGCGTCATGTTCAACACGCGCTCGAGCCAGTCGTCGACGGGTGGATCGTCGGGCCAGAGGAGCAGCACGCGGCCGTCGCGGACGCGGAGGTGATACCAGTCGCCGGACCAGATCGTCATCGGCATCGACTCCGGAAGAATCGTCGTCGGAACGGTCGCCGCGACATTTCTCCGCAGCGGAACGACTGGCGCTCCCGACCACGCGCCCATCGCGTTGACGAAGATCCGGCCATGCACGTCGCCGCGCGAGGTGCGCGCGATGCCGTCGATGAGCGCGTAGTGCTCGACGGAGAATTCGAAGCGCACACCGAGGCGTCGCGCCGCATCCGCGTATCCGCGCAGGATGTTCATCGGCCGCAGGAATCCGTCCGTCGGACAGAACGCGCCGCCGATCACCGAGGCATCACCAATCGCTGGATTCAGCGCGCGCGCTTCATCCGCGTCGATCATGCGCGCCTCGGTCAGTCCGCACGCGTGTTGAACGCGCTTCGCGGCACGAAGCGCATCGAGCTCGGCGTCGTTGCAGGCGAGAAAAAGATATCCGTGTGGGCGATAACCCGCGTCGATGCCGGTCTCGCCTTCGAAGGCGCGCAGCTTTTCGCATGAGAGCATCGACAGGCGCACCTCGGTCTCGTTGTCGAACTGCGCGCGGAAGCCGCCGGTCGCCTTCGATGTGCTGCCGCCGCCGAGGCCGGCGGCGCGATCGAGCACGAGCACGTCGCGACAGCCGCGCTGCGCGAGGTGATACGCCACGCTCGCGCCGATCACACCCGCGCCGAGGATGACGATCTCTGCCTTCATCGGTGGGCAGTATGCAGTAGGCAGTACGCAGGAGCGAAGGCCGCTCGATTACAATGCAGTCTCTCTCTCCTTATTGAACAATCAAGGAAGCGGCATGCCTGCGCTCACGTCAGCGGTGTACCAGTTTTCCTCGTCCGCGATTCCGGTCGCGTTGACGGCCGTGCTCATCCTCGCGCTCGGCGTGCGCGTGCTGGTCCGGCGCGCCACGAGCGCTGCCGCCGCGTTCTTCGCGATGACCATCGCCGTTGCGATTTGGATGGCGGCGTTCGCCCCCATGTACTCGACGCGCGATGCCTCCGTGGCGCTTTTTTGGGCGCGCGTCTCGTACCTCGGCGTCCCTTTCATCCCGCCGGCGATCTATTGGTTCACCGTCGAGATCCTGCGCATCGAACAACGGCGCCGGTTGCTCCACGTCGCGTCATGGACCTTCGCCGCGTTTTTCAGCGGTGTCGCGGTCACCACGGACCGCCTCATTCCCAGGGTTCAACTCTATTGGTGGGGTTTTTATCCGCGCTACAGCGTCGGCGTCGGCGCGGCGTTCCTGACGTTCTTCTTCGGCTATCTCATTCTCGCGCTCGTCGAGTTCATCCGCGCGTATCCGGCGACGCATGGCCTGGAGCAGAAACGCATCCGCTGGTTCCTGATCGCGTTCGGCATCGCCTACCTCGGCTGCGTCGACTACTTGCCGAAGTACGGCATCGCCGCGTATCCGTTCGGCTACGTTCCGATCCTCGCCTTCGCGTTTGTCGTCGGCCAGGCCATCCGCAAATACGATCTCGTCGCGCTCACGCCGTCCCTCGCGGCGCAGGAGATCATCAGCACGATGGCCGACGTTCTCTTCGTCTGCGATCGCGAGGGGCGCATCGAGATCGCCAATCGCGCCGCCACCGCCCTCCTCGGCTATTCCGAACAGGAGCTGCGAACGAAACGCATCGACGACCTCCTGACGCAGGACGGCGAGCTCGCCTCGAAACTGCAACGCCGCTCGATGCGCAACGATGAGTACATCTTCGCCTCGAAGAGCGGTGAGCGCGTCGATCTCACGCTCTCCATCGCGCCAGTGATTCACGACGGATCGCCGGCCGGCGCCGTGATCATCGGCCGCGACATGCGCGACCGCAAACGCGCCGAGCGCGAGGTGCTGCAGGCCGTGACGCTGCTGCAATCGACGCTCGACTCGACCGCGGACGGGATCCTCGTCATCGGCGACGCCGGCCGCGTGGTTTCCTACAACCAGCGCTTCGTCGAAATGTGGCGAATCCCGCCGCCGCTCATGGACAGCGGCGACGATCGCCGCGCCATGCAGTGCGTGCTCGAACAGCTCGTCCTGCCCGAGGAGTTCAAGCGCACGTTCGACGAGCTCGTGGCGCAGCCGGAGGCGGAGAGCTTCGATCTCCTCGAGCTGCGCGACGGGCGGAGATTCGAGCGCTACTCGATCGGAAGGCGGATCGAAGACGCCGAGACGATTCGCGTCTGGAGTTTCCGCGACGTCACCGCGCGCTTCACGGCCGAGGCCGCGCTGCGCGAATCGGAGATTCGCTACCGCCTCCTCTTCGAACAGAACGCTGCCGGCGTCTGCGTGAGCCATCTCGAAGGCGAGATCGTCGACTGCAACGCCACGTTCGCGTCGATGCTCGGCTTTCATCGCGCGGACCTGATCGGAAAGACGATGGCCGAGCTCTACGCCAATCCGGCCGAGGCCGACGAGCTCATCGCGCTGCTGCGAGGAGTCGGAACGCTGAACAGCGTCGAGATCGAGCTCCGGCGTTCCGACCGGCGGGCGTTGTGGGTTCTCGAGAACCTGGTGCTGGTCGGCGACGCCATCACCGGCGTCGTGCACGCGACGGTCGTCGACATCAGCGACCGGAAGCGCGCGGAAGAACAGATCGAGTTCCACGCCTACCACGACGTGCTCACGCATCTCCCGAACCGCAAGCTCTTCACCGATCGGCTCCGGCACGCGTTGACACGCGCGAAGCGCGCCGGGCAATCCGTAGCGGTGATGTTCATCGACGTCGATCACTTCAAAACCATCAACGACACACTCGGCCACACCGCCGGCGATGAGTTGCTGTTGGAGATGGCGCGCCGCCTCCGCGAATGCGTCCGCGCCGACGACACGGTGGCCCGCCTCGGCGGCGACGAATTCACGATCATCCTCTCCGATCTCCGCGCCGCCGAGGATGCGATGTTCGTCGCCCAGAAAATCCTCGAGACCGTGCAGGAGCCGCTCACGATCGCCGGCATGCCGCTCGTGGTCACGGCCAGCATCGGCATCTCCATCTACCCCGTCGACGGCGTCGATCCGGAGTCACTGTTGCGCAATGCCGACAGCGCGATGTATCGCGCCAAGGAAGGCGGCCGCAACACATATCAGCTCTGCACCGACGAGATGAAGCGCCGGGCGATGGAGCGCCTGTCGGTCGAGAGCCGTCTTCGCAAAGCGGTGCACGACGACGAGCTTTTGCTGATGTATCAGCCGCAGATCAATCTCATCACCGGACGGACAATCGGCGTCGAGGCCTTGGTGCGATGGAACGATCCCGAGTGCGGGCTCGTCGAGCCGGCGGCGTTCATTCCCATCGCCGAGGAGACGCGGCTCATCATTCCCCTCGGCGAGTGGGTGCTGCGCACCGCGTGCAAGCAAACGAAAGAGTGGCAGGACCGCGGCGCGGGACCGATTCGCGTCGCGGTGAACCTCTCCGCGCGGCAGTTCCAGCAGCACGACCTCGTCCTCATGGTGCGCAGCGCGCTCGACGAGTCCGGCCTCGGCGCGTCATCGCTCGAGCTGGAGATCACCGAGACCACGGCCATGCAGAACGCCGACATCACCGTCGAGACCCTCCGCGCCCTGCGGCGCATCGGCGTCGGCATCTCCATCGACGACTTCGGCATGGGCTACTCGTCGCTGAATTACCTCAAGCGCTTCCCGATCAACGCCGTAAAAATCGACCGCGCCTTCGTCCGCGATCTGAGCGCGAACGACGGCGACGCCGCGATCGTGACCGCCGTCATCAGCATGGCCCGCAGCCTCCGCCTCCGCGTCGTCGCCGAGGGCGTGGAGACCGCCGAACAATTCGCGTTCCTGCGCGGCAAAGAATGCGACGAAGCCCAGGGCTTCTACTTCAGCAGGCCGGTGATGACCGATGAAGCCACCAGGATGTTGCTCGACCACCGATTGCTCGCGATGAGGGTGATGTAGCGCGAGCGACGCGCGCAAGGAGCTTCCACCCCCTGTCATCCCGAGCGTCGAGCGAGGGACCTGGGCGTGTGGGCGGCGCGCAAACCGAGCCTCGATCGCAACGAGCACAACATGAACCTCGTGTGCAGGATGGTCCTCGAGCCACCCGTCCCCCAGGTCCCTCGCTCGACGCTCGGGATGACAGGATGCTACGACGCCGCAACCGCTTCCGGCGTCTGCTCCGACCGTAGCGGATACTTCCCGGTAAAGCACGCCGTGCAATACAGCCCGCGCGGATCATCCCCGTTGCGCACCGCCTCGAGCATCCCATCCTCGGAGAGATATCCGAGCGAATCGGCCTCGATGTAATCGCGAATTTCGTCCTGCGTGTGCGTGCTGGCGATCAGATCGCGGCGCTCCGGCGTATCGATCCCGTAATAGCAGGGCCACGACGTCGGTGGTGAGGAGATGCGCATGTGCACCTCGCGCGCGCCCGCGTCCTTCAGCATCCGCACGATCTTCTTCGACGTCGTTCCGCGCACGATCGAATCGTCGATGAGGACGATCCGCTTGTCTTTCACCAGCTCGCGCACCGGATTCAGTTTGATCTTCACTCCGAAGCTGCGGATGGCTTGCTTCGGCTCGATGAACGTGCGTCCAACATAGTGATTGCGGACCAGCCCGTACTGAAAAGGAATCCCCGATTCGAGCGCATAGCCCAGCGCGGCGAACACACCGGAGTCCGGCACAGGCACGACGGCATCCGCGGCGACGCCCCGCTCGCGCGCCAGCTGCGCCCCGAAGCGCTGCCGCACCTCGGCCACGCTGTTGCCGAATACGACGGAGTCCGGCCGCGCGAAGTAGACATGCTCGAAAATGCAGCGCGCCTCGCGTTCCGCGCGAACGTCCTGAACGACACGCAACCCGCTCCGCTCCAGCACCACGACTTCACCCGCGCCGATCTCCCGCACCGTCTCCGCGCCGATGAGATCGAACGCGCACGTCTCCGACGACACCGCCAGCACCTCATCGAGCTTCCCGATGACCAGCGGCCGGAACCCGTACGGATCGCGCGCCGCGAAGATCCGTCCCGGCGCGAGCAGCGCCACCGCATACGCCCCCTGAATCCGCGACAGCGCATCGAGAAACGCGCGCTCTAGATCCGGCTCCTTCGACCGGGCGATGAGATGCACGATCACCTCGCTGTCCGCCGTCGAGTTGAAAATCGCCCCCTCGGCCTCGAGTTGCCTGCGCAGCTCGTCACCATTGATCAGGTTCCCGTTATGCGCGACCGCGATCTGCCCCTTGCTCGTCGAGGCCACGATCGGCTGCGCATTGCACAGCATCGACCCACCCGCCGTCGAGTACCGCACATGCCCAACCGCGATGTCCCCCGGCAACCGCGCGATCCGCTCATGCGTGAACACATCCGCGACATGCCCCATCTCCTTCTCGGAGACGATCCGGCCCTCGGCGTTGACGCTCGCGATCCCGGCGCTCTCCTGCCCCCGATGCTGCAGCGCGTACAACCCGAGGTAAACGAGATTCGCGGCGTCCCCACGGCCGAGGACGCCGAAGACCCCGCACTCTTCATGAAGTTTGTCGAACATGGTTACGGATGGCTGCAACGGCGATTAAAGCATGGAAATTCGGGTCGCTATTGGAGGACGAGGAAGCCTTCGGCGCGGGCCGCGGCTTTGAGCTCTTCGTCCGTCGTGACAAACGCAAGCTCAGTTGTCGCGCCGGTACACGCCGCCAATGCGCTTGCGAGCTGAATGGCATCACCGGCTCGGAGTCCATGAACCGCGGACGCTTGTCGCGCGCCGCGCATCAACTCACGCGACGGCTCTACGACTGCCCACGTCGCCTCTAGCATCTTGAACTCTGCCGCCGCTACCCGTTTAACTGTCGGATTTTGACCGCGAGATCGTCGGGCGATCGCACTTTCGACTTCAATCATCGCGAGGAACGAAACGAGGACTTGGGGATCGTCGCTTAGAAGCGATCGCAAACGATGACTCGCTTCTTCCTCGAAGACGAGGGCTACGAGAGCAGATGAGTCCCAGAATCTCAATAGTCTTTGCTGCGACGGTCGGCCAAGAGTTGTTCGAGGACGCTTCCGGATTCGAATTTTAGAAGCGGCTCGGTGAAGAACGAATCCGGCAATGTTCCGGTGCCTCGTCGCACCTTCCCCTGTGCAACGAGTTCATCAATCCGCTCTTCGATCGTCTGATCGCGGAAAGGGACGACTCGGGCAACGACGCGCTCGCCATCGCGGAGCTCGATCTCGTCGCCGTTCCGCACGTTCTCCGCGAGCGCCCCTAACTCGGATAATTGAACGCTCTTCATCCATCGAGTGTAACTCGGACACGGGCATCGCCCCTTCCACCTGTGATAAACAACGCTCCCATGACCACCACCACCGCCCCCACGCCCACCCTCCGCGATGTTGCTGCCTCGGGCGGCAATCCGTTGAAGTTGAAGCGGATCCATCATGTCGAGTTCTGGGTGGGGAATGCCAAGCAGGCGGCATTTTTTTATCGGAAGGCGTTTGGGTTTTCGCAGCTTGCGTACAGCGGGCTGGAGACGGGGAACCGGCAGTTTGCGTCGTATGTGCTGGCGCAGGAGAAGGTGCGCTTCGTGATCTCGACGCCGTTCGATCCCGATCATGCGGCGACGGAGCACATCAAGCGGCATGGCGACGGCGTGCGCGATATCGCGCTGCTCGTCGAGGATGCGGACTTTGCGTTTCAGGAAGCCGTGCGGCGCGGAGCGGAGCCGGCGGTGGAGCCGCACGATCTGCGCGATGAGCATGGGACCGTGCGGCGTGCGTCGGTGAAGACGTATGGCGATACGTTGCACTCGTTCATCTCGTATTCGGACTACGACGGCGCGTTTCTTCCGGGCTTCACGCCGGCGGAGATCAAGGGCGAGGCGACCGGCATCGCCGCGGTCGACCACATGGTCGGCAACGTCGAGCTGGGGGCGATGAATCGCTGGGCGGAGTGGTACAGCAAGGTGATGGGCTTCTCGCGCTACATCACGTTCGACGACAAGGACATCTCGACGGAGTACTCGGCGCTGATGTCGATCGTGATGTCCGACGACTCGCACGTCGTGAAGTTTCCGATCAACGAGCCGGCGGCGGGGAAGAAGAAGAGTCAGATCGAGGAGTATCTCGACTGGTACCGCGGTCCGGGCGTGCAGCACATGGCGCTGATCTGCAAGGACGTGATTTCGACCGTCAGCAAGCTGCGCGACAACGGCGTGGAGTTCCTGCGCGTGCCCGACAGCTATTACGACGAGCTGCCGGCGCGCATCGGTCCCATCGCCGAGTCGATGGAGACGCTCAAGGACCTCGGCATCCTCGTCGACAGGGATGAGGAAGGCTATCTCCTGCAGATCTTCACCAAGCCGCTGCAGGATCGCCCGACGGTGTTCTTCGAGATCATTCAGCGCAAAGGAAGCCGCGGCTTCGGCAAGGGGAACTTCCGCGCGCTGTTCGAATCGATCGAGCGGGAGCAGGAAAAGCGAGGAAATCTGTAGAGAAGCTGTTGCTGGTTGCTTGTTGCTGGTTATCTGTGGTGTGTCGTCCCGGCGAAGATCCACAGACAACGAGCAACCAGCAACCAGCAACAGGAATCAGCAACTTCTATGTACCAATCAGGATTTGGTAACGAATTCGCCACCGAGGCGCTCGAAGGAGCGTTGCCGGTTGGGCAGAACTCGCCGCAGAAGCATGCGCTCGGGCTTTATGCCGAGCAGTTCAGCGGAACGCCGTTCACGGTGCCGCGGGCGATGCAGAACGCGCTCGTGGCTTTATCGCATTCGGCCGTCGCGTGACGCATGGGCCGTTCGCGCCGATCGACGCGCGGCTGTCTGCGAGGGACGCCGTTCGATGAGGTGCCTGCGCCGCCGAATCAGTTGCGCTGGGATCCGCTGCCGATTCCGAGCGAGGCGACGGACTTCGTCGACGGATTGATCACGATCGGCGGCAACGGCGATCCGATCGATGCACGCCGGCGTCGGCGATTCACATCTACGCCGCGAATCGCGTCGATGGAGGATCGCTTCTTCTACAACGCCGACGGCGAGCTGCTGATCGTGCCCGCAGCGGGGCGCGCTGCGTGATCCGCACCGAGCTCGGCGTGATCGGAGGTGGCGCCGGGCGAGATCGCGTGATCCCGCGCGGCATCGAAGTTTCGCGTCGAGCTCGCAGGACGGAAGCGGCGCGCGGCTACATCTGCGAGAACTACGGCCAGCCCTTCCGCCTGCCCGGACCTCGGCCCGATCGGCGCCAACGGCCTCGCCAATCCGCGCGACTTCCTGACGCCCGTCGCCGCGTACGAAGATCGCGAGGGCGATTTCGAGCTCGTCGCGAAATTCCTCGGCCGGCTCTGGTCGGCGAAGCATCGATCACTCGCCGCTCGACGTCGTCGCGTGGCACGGCAACTACGCGCCGTACAAGTACGACCTGGCGCGCTTCAACGCATCAACACGGTGTCGTTCGATCATCCCGATCCATCGATCTTCACCGTGCTCACTTCGCCATCGGAGATCCCCGGCACCGCGAACTGCGACTTCGTGATCTTCCCGCCGCGCTGGATGGTCGCCGAGCACACCTTCCGTCCGCCGTGGTTCCATCGCAACGTGATGAACGAGTTCATGGGGCTGATCTTCGGCAACGTACGATGCGAAGGCCGAAGGCTTCGTGCCCGGCGGCGGCAGCCTGCACAACTGCATGTCCGGCCACGGTCCCGACGCCGAGACCTTCGAGCGCGCGACCAACGCCGACCTCGAAGCCGAGTACCTCGGCGACACGCTGGCGTTCATGTTCGAGACGCGCTTCATCATCCGCCCGACGAAGTTCGCGCTGGAGACGCCCGCGCTACAGCGCGATTACTGGCGCTGCTGGCAGGGCATCGGGAAACGATTCAAGGTGAAATAGTTCGCAGGTCGCGGATCGCAGATCGCAGGAGTCCGTGGCTTTCTCTCCTGCGATCCGCGATCTGCGATCCGCGATCTGACTCATGACGAACTCGCTACGCACGCTGCTCGAAGGCCTCATCGATTACGCCGGGCTGTTCCCGCCCGCGGCGTTGTCGATGCAGGACGCGGTGCGCAACTACGCGCGCTATCGCGAGGGCGAGTACGCGTGGGCGCTGGGACGCTTCGTCGTTCCGCTCGAACGCGTCGGTGAAGTGCCGAGCGAGTTTCCGCTGAGCATCCTCGGTGTCGATGAAGTGAAGGCCGCGACGATCGCGGAGCTGGAGCGGATCAAGCCGGGTGCATTCGTCGAGATCACCGATCTCGCGCTGCTCCCGGATCTCGCGCGCCGCGGACTTCGGGCGAAGATTCGCACCGGCGGACTCGTGCCCGAGGCGCTGCCGCCGGTCGGCGATGTCGCGCGGTTCTTGCGCGCGTGCAAGGCGGCGGGCGTCGCATTCAAGGCGACGGCGGGGCTGCATCATCCGCTGCGCTGCGTGAAGCCGCTGACGTACGAAGCCAACGCGGCGACGGGGAAGATGCACGGATTCCTCAACGTGTTCCTTGCCGCGACGATGCTCGAGCACGCCGATGCGATCCTTGCCGAGGAGGATGCCGCGGCGTTTGCGTTCGACGATGATGGCGCCGCCTGGCGCGAACATCGCGTGAGCACCGAGGCACTGGCGACCATGCGGCGCGACTTCGCGATCTCGTTCGGCTCGTGCTCGTTCGAAGAACCGATCGATGATCTGAAAGAGATAGGGTTCCTGTAGGTTGGTTGTCGGTGATCGTTGTCTGTTGTCCGGGAATCGATACGATGGCGCCCAGACAACGGACAACCGACAACTGAGAACCACTCATGACTGATTTTCCGATCGAGAATCTTCCCTTTGGCGTTTTTCTTCGCGATGGCGAGTCGCATATCGGCACGGCGATCGAGGATCGCATTCTCGATCTCCACGCCTGCGCGCGTGCGGGACTGATCGACGAGCCGGCGCTGCTCGCGCCCGTGCTCAACGACGTGATGGCGAATGCGCGCGATGTGCGTGCGCGGGCGAAGGAACTGCTCACGCGCGGAACCGCCGATCGAGCATCTCGTTCCGATGGCGGGGGCGGAGATGCTGCTGCCGGTGCGCATCGGCGACTACACCGATTTCTACGCCAGCATTCATCACGCGACGAACGTCGGCTCGATGTTCCGCCCCGACAATCCGCTGCTGCCGAACTACAAGTGGGTGCCGATCGGCTATCACGGCCGCGCGTCGTCGATCGTCGTGAGCGGCACGCGCGTGCGCCGTCCGCACGGACAGACGCGCGACGACGCGAATGCGCCGCCGGTCTTCGGCCCGTCGAAGCGGCTCGACTACGAGATGGAGGTCGGCTTCTTCATCGGCCGCGGCAACGCTCTCGGCGATCCCGTTCCTGTCGGCGACGCGCTCGATCACGTCTTCGGCTTCTGTCTCGTCAACGACTGGTCGGCGCGCGATATCCAGACCTGGGAGTACCAGCCCCTCGGCCCATTCCTGGCGAAAAACTTCGCGACGACGATCTCGCCATGGATCGTCACCCTCGACGCGCTCGAGCCGTTCCGAACGAACGCGTTCGTGCGCGCGGACGGCGATCCGCAACCGCTGCCGTATCTCCGCGACGACGTCGGCTTCGACATCACGGTCGAGGTCTGGCTGCGTAGCGCGAAAATGTCCGAGCCCATTCGCCTCAGCCGCGGCAGCTTTCGCGACATGTACTGGACCGTCGCGCAACTCGTCGCCCATCACACCTCGAACGGCTGCAATCTCCAGCCCGGCGATCTTCTCGCCAGTGGCACGATCTCCGGCACGGCGAAGGACTCGCGCGGCTCTCTCCTCGAGCTGAGCTGGCGCGGCACGGAGCCGATCGAACTGCCGACCGGCGAGACGCGCAAGTTCCTCGAAGACGGCGACGAAGTGATCCTGCGCGCTTATTGCGAGCGCGAGGGATACGCGCGGATCGGGTTCGGGGAGTGCCGCGGGGTGGTGGTCGGGTAGGAGACTGCCCGGGAAAAACCGTGATCGGTTGTCGGTGATCGGTTGTCTGTGAGGCGTCGCGCTGAAGTCCAGACAACTGACAACCGATCACCACCGTCTCGCGCTACGGGCTCGCTACGCTCGCAAAACAAAGAAGCCGCAGGCTTCTGCGCTTCTGTGTAGCGACGACCGCCCTCGGTCGTCGGCTCTCGCGCAGACGAACCCGCTAGCTAGGGCAGCAGTACCGTCGGCTCGTCTTCCATCGCCAGCGCGCGTGGACGCGGCTGGCGCGGACGAAACAGCGTCTTGAACGCTACGCAGGGGAGGCAGAAGTCGAGGGTCGCGGTCATGAACGTGGCGGCAGCCATGAGTCCGGCGAGGATGCCGCCGGCGAGCGTCGGGCCTTTCACGAACGCGAAGCCGGTGACGCTGAGCCAGAGCGCGGCAGCCATGAGCGCGAATCGGCGCGATGGTCCGCACGGAGCGATGGGACGCTTGCCGAGGATCGGGGCGAGGACTTCGTTGTAGACGAGGTCGATCGGATGGACCGCGAACAACGCGCCGGCGATGGCCAGCGGCGCGAGCGCCCAGAACCACCAGGCTTTGGCCAGCCAGACGCCGAACAGGATCGCCATGGTGGCGACTGCCGGTGCGACGCGGCCGAGGGGCGTGAGCTCGTGGGTGCGATCTTCCATGGAACCGTTTCCAATACGAACAAACGGCCCGAAAGATTTCGCCTGCTCCGGCGGTCGTTGCTAATTTGCAACCGTATTGGGGCCGGAACTGCCACGGCGCTTGCGCGCGAATCCGCGCCGCACCGCGGCCTCAACGGCTTCGCGCAGCTCCGCCGCCAGCGCGCCGCTGAACACGACTTCGCGTCCGTCCGTGAATCGAATCTCGACCTGCAAGGTCTCGTGAAATTTGACCTGCGCCACACGCGCCTCGGGTGGTTCCGGGATGAGCATGGCGACAGTCTAACCGGCCAGGCCGGCGGCGTTTGAGGCCACAAGGCTGCACGCACGCGCGGGTGATCTGATGCGTCGTTCCTGATTCGTCGCGCTTTCGAGTTTCTGCCGCTAGCGCGCTGCTGCTCCTTTCGCGCGCGTCATCGCTTCGAACAGGACGCTGTGGTGTGGGTCACGAAGGATCTATGAATAAGCAACCGAGCGCAGCGAAGACACGACCAAAACGACAAACAAGCATGTCATCCCGAGCGTCGAGCGAGGGACCTGGGGGATGGGCGCCACGAGGCTGATGTTGCGCGCCACCACCCACCCAGGTCCCTCGCTACGCTCGGGATGACATGTTGAGCAGTCGCAGAAGGCTGCGGCTTGTGGCGTTAGTGCGCGATGATTTCCGGCGCTTCTGCGCCGACGCCTTGCACGACTTCGTCGATCGTGTCGCCGCCGAGGAGGAGGGCGAAGGAGGAGCGCCAGATGCGGGCGAGCTCCTGCGGGGCGACGCGGATCAGCGGCACGCCGTTGCGCTCGATGAGGAACGTGCCGTGGGCGGTGTAGCCGATGCGCATCGCGGGGACGTTGTGTTGCGCGGCGAGGGCGAGGACGCGCGCGGGATCCGCGGTCGAAACGAACGCGCGCGCTTGCGACTCGCTGAAGAGGAGCGCGATGGCGTCGATGTCGTCGGCGTGGCCGCCGAGCTCCACGTGGCAACCGATACCGTCCATCGATGACTCGGCGAGGGCGATGGCGAGACCTCCGTTCGAGAGATCGTGTGCGCTGCGGATGAGTTGCCTGTCATCGAGCGCGAGGAGCAACTCGACGAGCGCTTTCTCGCGATCGAGATCGACGCGCGGTGGCGCGGCGAGCGCGTCGGGCGCGAACATCTGCTGCCACTCGGTGCCGCCCAGTTCATCGCGTGTCGCGCCGAGGAGGATGACGTCGAGTTTCGCTTCGGGGAACGCGAGTCCGCGGCTCGCGCGATCGCTCTCGAGAATCCCCACCATTCCCACCGTCGGCGTCGGATGGATCCCCTTCCCCTCGGTCTCGTTGTAGAACGACACGTTGCCGGAGACCACCGGCGTGCCGAGGGCGCGGCAGGCGTCGCTGATGCCGCGGATGCACTCCGCGAATTGCCACATGATCTCCGGCCGCTCCGGCGATCCGAAGTTGAGGCAATCGGTGATCGCCACAGGTCGTCCGCCCGATGCCGCGATGTTGCGCGCCGCTTCGGCAACGGCCTGCTTGCCCCCTTCGTATGGATCGAGGTAGCAGTACATCGGATTCACGTCCGACGACATCGCCAGCGCGCGTCCGGTTTCCTTCACGCGCACGACCGCGGCGTCGCGCTTCTCCGGACCGGCGACGGTGTTCGTGCGCACGGTCGTGTCGTACTGCTCATAGATCCAGTGCTTCGAGCAGAGATTCGGCGACGCGACGAGACGCGTGAGAATCGTCGGTGAGGTCTTCGTCCTCGACGCGCGTACGTTTGAGCACGGGCGCGATTTCCCGCAGATAGTCCGGCGCAGCCATCGGCCGCTCGTAGACCGGCGCTTCCGTCGAGATCGGATCGACGGGAATCGCCGCCGCTTCTTCGCCGTGCCAGTAGAGTCGCACGAAGCCGTCGTCCGTCACTTCGCCGACGACGGCCGCATTCAAGTCCCATTTCTCGAACGTCCGCACGACCTCGGCCTCGCGGCCTTTCTTCGCCACGATGAGCATCCGCTCCTGCGATTCGCTGAGCATGATCTCGTACGGCGTCATCCCGCTCTCGCGCACGGGGACGCGATCGAGATCCATACGGATGCCGGTGCCCGCGCGGCCGGCCATCTCGAACGACGATGACGTGAGACCCGCGGCGCCCATGTCCTGGATTCCGACGATGGCGTCCGAGTCCATGATTTCGAGGCACGCCTCGAGCAGGAGCTTCTCCGTGAACGGATCGCCGACCTGCACGGTCGGGCGCTTCTCCTCCGAGGCTTCATCGAATTCCGCAGAAGCCATCGTCGCGCCGTGAATGCCATCGCGTCCGGTCTTCGAGCCGACGTAGATGACCGGATTGCCGACGCCGCTCGCGGTGCCTTTGAAGATCTTCTCCGCGCGTCGCGACGCCGAGCGAGAAGACGTTGACGAGGATGTTCCCGTTGTACGACGCGTGAAACGACGTCTCGCCGCCGACGGTGGGGATGCCGATGCAGTTGCCGTAGCCGGAGATGCCGCGCACGACGCCGTCGACGAGATACTTCATGCGCGGCGCGCTCAGCTCGCCGAAGCGCAGCGAATCGAGCGAAGCGATGGGCCGCGCGCCCATCGTGAAGATGTCGCGAAGAATCCCGCCGACGCCCGTCGCCGCGCCCTGGTACGGCTCGATGAACGACGGATGGTTGTGCGACTCCATCTTGAACGCCGCCACCCAACCATCGCCGATGTCGATCACGCCCGCGTTCTCGCCCGGCCCCTGCACCACGCGCGGCCCCGATGGTCGGGAACTTGCGCAGGTGCACGCGCGCTCGATTTGTACGAGCAGTGCTCCGACCACATGACGGAAAAGATCCCGAGCTCCGTGTAATTTGGCGCGCGCCCGAGGATCTGTTCGATGCGCTGGTATTCCTCGCCGGTGAGACCGTGCGAAGCGATGAGCTGCGGCGTGATGTCCATGGCGGGCGGATTGTAACGATCGCGCTCTTTCGATCACAGATACGCGGTCAGGGAGGAAGGTATGCGCTCCAACGTCATTCGGAATCTAAGTCAGCGCCACTCTTGTGGTCGTGCCGGCGCAGGCGGCACTCACGGCCGGTGCAACTGGGGAGCTTCCCCGCCGAGCGTTTTCGCGAGCTCGGTTCAGGTGATCGCCAGTCCGGTCGTGCTGAATTTCGGAGCGCCGGGTGGCCTGGCGCAGATCGCGTTCGTCAGTTTCGCAACCAACGCTCAGAGGAATCAGGACAGCGGTGGCGTGCTGCGCGTGATGAATCCGCAGTGCCAGGAAATCGCGCGGTTTCCCGATCCGGCTTGCGCATACCCGGCCATTTCCAACGCGCCGGCGGGATTCGGGGTGATTCCGGATCTCGCGCCGATGTCCGGCATTGCCGGGGGAAACATCGACAACACCGGCAACGCCGAGATCATCGCCGTCATCGGCGGCGGATCGTCGAATCACAAACAGCTCGCGGCGTTCAATCTCGTGGGGAACTGCATCATGCCGAAGTGGGTCAGCAGCGCGACGGCGCTGCCGGCCGGAGACTTCATCCCCACCTCCGCACCGGCCATCGCGCAGCTCGATCGTCCTCCGTTGCCGCCGGGGTGCGGACAACCCTGAGATCGTGATCGACAACAAGGTGTTCAACGCAAACGGCACTCTCCGCTACACCGGCTTCAGCGGCGGCGGGAACAACTGCGCCACGCAGCCGGGTGGCGCGCCCTGTCCGCGCTCTCGCACGGTAACGATCGCGAATGTCATGAACCAGCCGCTTCCGCAGATCATCACTGGCCGCGGCATTTACGCATCGACGTCATCGAACACATTGTGGACCGGGCCCGCGGTGCCGATCATCATCGCGGCCATCAGCAACGCTTCCGCGCCGCTGGTCTATCCCGCTATCGCGCGAGCTCGATCCGTCGCCGGGACCGGAGATCGTCGTGACGGACACGATGACCTCGAAGCTGTACGTGCTCAAAAGCTCCGGCGCAGTATTGACGTGGACGACGATTCCCAGTCCACCGATCCTCAATCCGAAGTGCGGCGGCCCTCCGATGATCGGCGATGCGGGCGGCGTCGTCGGAACGGCGATCGGTGTCGCCAGTTGCACGCGCTACACGCTCTTCAAATACAACCCCGGCGTGCAGACGCTGACGCAGGTGTGGTCGAAGCCGATCTCGGACGCGGGCGGCCAGACGACGTCGACGCTCTACAACAGTCCGACCGGCCCGCGCGTCGTGTACGCGGATGAATCGAAGATCTGGGTCTTCAACGCTACGAATGGTGCGGTGGTCCAGAGCGTTGCGCAAAACAGCGCGACCGCGATCGAAGGACCGGTCATCGCTTCGCTCGACACGGGCCATCCGCGAGCCGACGTGTCACATGGGGAGCGGAAACCTGATCATCGTATCGAACAACATCTGGGGCGGGACGCAGAAGGGCGTGCGCATCTTCAACGATCCCGACATCGGGATGGTGGCGAAGCTGCTGGAACGAGCACTCGTTCCACATCACGAACCTCGGCAACAGCTACGGTGTGATTCCCACGTTCGAAGCGCCGAGCTGGGTCGGGCCTCCGGGACGAAACACGTTCCGAGTTCAGCGCTGGCCGTGAGACGCGGGCGCGCGCTTGATGTCGATCGTCGCCCTGCTCGAGGCAAGCTCCCATGGCTCACGCGCTGTGACCGCTGGCGGCAGCGGTCACCACAGGGCAGTTCACGGAATCTCACGCGCTCCGTCTTCGCGCACTTTGATCTTACTTCCACGTGCCCGTCTTCGAATTCGGCGAACGCTTCTTTGGGCCATTCGATGAGCTTCACGCCGGGGCCGGAGAGGAGCTCGGGGATGCCGATCTCCAGCCATTCGCGGCGGTTCTCGGAGAGGCGGTAGCCGTCGATGTGGATGATCGGGGGCAGGCCGATGCGTGGATATTCGTGAACGATCGCGAAGGAGGGCGAGGCGACGTCGTGCGGGTCGGCGCCGAGCTCGGAGGCGATGGCGCGGACGAGAAAGGTCTTGCCGGCGCCGAGGTCGCCGATGAGGTGGACGACGGCATCGGGAGCGAGCGAGCGGGCGATTTCGCGGCCGGCGCGTTCGGTTTCGGCTTCGGTGGGGCAGAGGTAGTTCATGTCGGCGCTGCGAAGCATCGCAGGATGCGAAGGACGTCGCAAGGAGCGTAAGCGTGAACGCAACGAAAGGAGCGCAGGCTTCCAGGCAAGGATGCCTGCGCTCCGATGTCTGCGCGTTTAGCGCACTCTTTGGATGGCGATGGGAATGCGATCGGCGAGGTCCATCGCCGCGAGGCCGGTGTCGCCCATTTCGTCGCGGAGGAGGTCGCCGGCGAAGCCGTGGAGATAGACGGCGGTGCAGGCGGCGTCGAGGGGGTCGGTGCCGCGGGCGAGGAGGGCGGCGATCATGCCGGAGAGGACGTCGCCCATGCCGCCGCTGGCCATGCCGGGGTTGCCGGTGGGATTGACGAAGACGTGGCCGTCGGGCTCGGCGACGAGGGTTTGAAAGCCTTTGAGCACGACGACGCAGTTGCAGGCGCGCGCGGCTTCGCGCGCGGCGCGAATGCGATCCGCGTTGATCGTGGCGGTGTCGCTGCCGATGATGCGCGCGAGCTCGCCGGGATGCGGCGTGATGACGCGCGGGCGTCCTTGCGGATTGATCTCGCTTGCGCGACCGGCGAAGGCGTTGAGCGCGGAGGCGTCGATAAGCAGCGGCAATTCGATCGACGCAACGATGGCGCGCGCGTTGGCGTAGGCGGTTTCGTCGTCGGGCAGGCCGGGGCCGAGGAGCGCCGCGGATTTGTTGCGGAGGAAGGACTCGAGATCGTTGCCGACGTTCGTCATCGACTCGATCGACGCCGCGTGCACGAGCTTCGCGGTCTCGGGATCGGTCATGACGGTCACGAGTCCCGCGCCCATGCGGATCGCGCCGCGCGCGCTCATCACGGCGGCGCCGCTGCGTCCGGCCGAGCCGGCGATGACGGCGACGTGGCCGTAGGTTCCTTTGTGCGTCGAGGCGAGGCGCGGCGCGATGTGCGGCTGCACGTCTTTCGGCGTGATCAGCGCGAGCGTGACGGTCTCTTCCTCGACCGCGGCGTCGGGAATCGAGATGTCGGCGACGACGACTTCGCCGCAGAAGAGCGCGGCGGGCTCGAAGACGTGACAGACCTTCGGCGCTGCGAACGTCACCGTCACCTCGGCCTGCACACACGGCTCGAACGGTTCGTGCGATGAAGCGTTCGCGCCACTCGGCAGGTCGACGGCGAGGATCGGGATGCGCAGGTCGCCCATGCCGCGAATGACGTCGGCCATCAGTCCTTCGGGCGCGCGATTGAGTCCCGTCCCGAAGAGCGCGTCGACGAGGAGGTCGGCATCCGCGGCATGCGCGAGGTCGCCTTCATCGCGGACGTCGTGAATGGGAATGCCGAGGCGCTCGCAGATCACGAGATTCGTGAGCGCGTCGCCCTGGATGTGTGCGCGATCGCCGACGATGAGCAGCACCGGCACGACGCCGCGGTTCTCGAGATGCCGCGCGATGGCGAATCCGTCGCCGCCGTTCTGCCCCGTGCCGCAGAGGAGCGCGGCGCGATCGATGTTCGGGTAGTGCTCGAAGATCGCATCGACCACGGCCAGCGCGGCGTTCTCCATCAGCACGATGGAGGGGATGCCGAAGCGCTCCGTCGCGCGGCGGTCGATGTTGCGCATCTGGGCGGCGTCGAGGATCTTCATGAAGTGAGAGTCTAGCGGACGCCTTGTCATCCCGAGCGTCGAGCGAGGGACCTGGGTGGGCGGGAGGCTCGATGACGTTAACTAGTTGCTGGTTGCTGGTTATCTGTGGGCCGGGCTTGTGAGCGCGACACTTTGCACAGGCTCATGTTACGCGCCACCCGCCCGCCCAGGTCCCTCGCTCGACGCTCGGGATGACAGCGTGGTGGCACTCAATCGCGGAGCAGGTTCGCGAGCTCACCATCGTGCCCATCGCGAACGTAGCGCTTTAAATCCGCGACGGTGTCGAGGTCGTACCGCTGCGGCAACACGGCCACCGTCCGTTGCATCTCCGCGATCTTTTTCATCGTCGCGGCGTAGACGGTGGACGTGCCCCATTCGATGTCGTGAAAGATCGCGGGATCGAAGGCGAGGGCGCGGCAGCCGATGAGGTAGTAGCCGCCGTCGGTCGCGGGGCCGATGACGTACTCGCAGGAGTCGAGGAGGGCAAAGGCCTGATCGATGAGCGTGCGCGAGAGCGATGGGTCGTCGACGCCGATGGCGATGATTTTTTCGGTGCGATGGAAGAAGAAGCGCTCGGAAAGCGCCATGGAAAGGCGATCGCCGAGGTGCGTGCCGGTCTGCATGGCGACGGAGTGATGCGCGAACGCAGCGCGCAGTGCGGCGCCGTTCGCGGACGGAGTCGGAGGCCAGAGAAATTCGATCTCGGTGTCCGGCGTCGACGAGCCGATTCCGGCGATGAGATCGCGGAGCATCGTCGCGTAAACGGCGAGAGCGCGTTCATCGCCGAGGTCCGCCGCGAGACGCGTCTTCACCCGCCCGAGCTCCGGCAATCGCGCGAAGACGAGGAGGCGCTGGGATGGGGGAGGGACGGTGGCGAACACGAGGCGAGTATATTTTGAGAAGAGATCCGCGATCTGCCTCTCATGCCCATTGCCCTGCTCAGCGACTTCGGCACGCGCGATCCTTACGTCGCGGCGATGAAGGGTGTGCTCGTCTCGCGCACGAGCGAGCCACTATTCGATCTCACGCATGACATCGCGCCGTTCGATGTGCTGGAGGCGGCGTGGTTTCTGCGCGGCGTGGTCGACTACTGGCCGGAGGGGACGATCTTCGTTTGCGTGGTCGATCCGGGAGTGGGGACGTCGCGGAAGATCGTGGCCGTCGAGATTGCCGGGAAGATCTTTCTGGCGCCGGACAATGGGTTGTTGACGTTCGTGATTGCCGGCGGCCGACACCACAGGGGCCGGCAATTCGAAGTCTCGAATGAATCTCTCTTTCTGCCGAATGGCAGCACGACGTTTCATGGGCGGGATCGATTAGCTCCGGTCGCTGCGGCGCTTGCGAACGGTGCGCGGCTCGAGGATCTCGGTCCGGCGATCGAGACGCTGGTGATGCTTCCGTATGAGCCGCCGGCGTATGGCGAGGTGGTCGTCGGAACGATCGTGGCCATCGATCGCTTCGGCAACGCGATCACGGACATCGAGGCCGCACGCGTGCCGTTCGCGCGGTTCACACTGCACAGCGGCGACGTCGTCGTCGATCGCATGGAACAGACGTACGCGGGAGTCGGAGCGTTCCTGATCGTCGGCTCGTCAGGGTGCATCGAGATCTCGATCGCCGGAGGAAGTGCAGCGGAACGTTTGCACCTCCGGCGCTTGCAAAGCGTCGAGCTTCGGCCCTGAGACCGTATAATCCAACGCGTCTTCATGGCATCAGGCAAGGATCGCCGACGCTCCGAGCGGTTCCCCACCGCGTCGATTCCCGTGCAACTCTCCGACGTCAACGGGGAGCTGATCGACCTCAGTCTTCACGGAGCGGCGGTGATTCATCGCTCGCCGGTGAAGGCCGGCGCCGCGGCCACGCTCATCTTTCCGAGCTACGGCGGGATCTACATTCCCTGCGAAGTCCTGCGCTCGATCGTGCAGGTGCGGCGCGGCGAAAAGGGACCGGAGTACGTCTTCCGCTCGGCCATCGTCTTCTCGCCTCTCTCGACCGATCAGGAACAACCGCTGATGGAGTTCCTGACGATTCAGATGGAGAAGCTGGAGGAGGCGAAGAGGGTGGCGAGGGCGGAGTAGTTATGGGCTCACAGGCTCAGAGGCTCAGAGACGTTCCCGGCAACTGTGGTCTGTGCGCCTATGAGCCCATGAGCCTGTACGCCTCGAACCTCATCGCGTTCCAACGTAGTCGCTGAAAATCCCCATCTCCCGCCGCCGCGTCACGTCGGTGAATCCTGCGCCGCGCATCGCGTCCATGATCGTTTCGGGGCGGACGCAGTCGCGGGTCGTTTCCCAGTAGTAGTGATAGAGCTGGGCGGCGCGGGCGCTGCGGGTGCGGAGGCGGATCACCGCGGGGACGATGCCGCCCATGTACACGCCGAGGAGAGCGCGGGCGAGGCGGGTTTCGGGGGCGGTGATCTCGAGCACGACCAGCTTGCCGCCGGGACGGAGCACGCGCGCGCACTCGGCGAAGACGATGTTGAGATCGGCGAAGTGACGCAACGCGTAGCCGATGGTGATGCGATCGAACGACGCGCTGCGAACCGGCAAGCATTCGGCCGGCGACTGCACTTTCGGATTCGGCGTCGTGCGGCCGGAGAGCAGCATGCCGAGGCTCGCGTCCATGCCGATGATGGCCCGCGTGTCGCCGGTGACTTCCGCCGCCGCGCGTGCGACGACGCCCGTGCCGGTCGCAATGTCGAGCAGCTTCATCCCCGGCGCGAGACCGGCGCGTTTGACCGCCTCGCGGCGGTACCAGTGCCCCGAGCCGAACGAGAGAAAACGCGCCGCCCAGTCGTACCAGGGCGCGGTCTCGTCGAAGATGTCGCGGACGAATTCCTCTCGCTGCGAGGGGTCGCCGTAGTACTGCGTGAGCGGCGGATGCGGCGCCAGATGATCTTGCTCAGTCGTCATCGCAGCTCCGAGAAAATCGTGCGCACATCCCGCTCATCGCCGCGTGCGTACGCCGAATCGATCTGCTTCACGTAGTCCTCCGCGGGCTTGTCGAACGTCCGCCCGCCACCACCCTTCGCGTCCTTCACCTTCTCGGCTCCGATCATCGATCGAACATAGAGCACGCGATCGTTCTGCGACATCCCTTTCCACTTCGACGCCGAGACATCGCGAGAACAGCCAATGATCGCGACAACCCACAGACAACCGACAAGCAGCCAGATAGAGCTCGCAGCTCGCAGCTGGCAGCTCTCAGGAGACCGAAGCGCCGGCTCTCCTGACAGCTGACAGCTGCGATCTGCGAGTTGCTGCCGAAGCGCCGGTTCTCCTGACAGCTGCGAGCTGCGAGCTGCGAGCTGCCTCACTCTCTCCTCCAGCGTTGCGCGATCGGCATGTCCCTGCCGCTGCCGAAGGCCTTCTCCGACACGCGGATCGTCGGCGCGGCCTGGCGGCGTTTGAACTCGGCGCTGTCGACCATCTTCAGCACGCGCTGCACGAGGGCGCGGTCGAAGCCGGCGGCGACGATGTCGTCGACTTCCATCCACTCTTCGATGTAGAGCTTCAGGATTCCGTCGAGCACGTCGTAGGGTGGGAGCGTGTCCTGATCGGTCTGATTCGGACGGAGCTCCGCGGACGGAGCCTTGGTCATCGTCGATTCGGGGATGAGCTCGCGCTCGCGATTCAGCCAGCGAGCCACGCGATAGACCATCGTCTTGTAGACGTCGCCGAGGAGGGCGAGGCCGCCGGCCATGTCGCCGTAGAGCGTGCAGTAGCCGACGGCGAGCTCGGACTTGTTGCCGGTGGAGAGCACCATCGCGCCGGTGCGATTCGACCAGGCCATGAGGATGTTGCCGCGGATGCGCGCCTGGATGTTCTCGTTCGTCGTGTCGAACTTGTGCTCGCCGAACAGCGCGTCGGTCGCCTGCTCGTACGGTGCATAGATGTCCGCGATCGGCACGATGTGAAAGGCAATGCCGAGGTTCTCGGCGAGCGTGCGGGCGTCGTCGACGGATCCCTTCGACGAGAACTGCGACGGCATGGCGATGCCGGTGACGTTCTCTTTCCCCAGCGCCTCGGCGGCGATGGCCGCGGTGAGCGCGGAGTCGATGCCGCCGGAGAGGCCGATCACGACCTGTTTGAATCCGCATTTGCGGATGTAGTCGCGCAACCCGAGGATCAAACCGCGGCCAATTTCCTCCTCGGTGCCGATCGACATCGCCATCTCGCACGGACTGCCTTGCAGATGCACGAGCGCCGTGTGCTCCTCGAACGCCGGTGCGCAAAAGATCGTTTGCCCTGTCTTGTCGAAGACGATCGAGGAGCCGTCGAAGAGCAGCTCGTCGTTGCCGCCGACCTGATTCACGTAGACCAGCGGCGCGTCGTAGCGCTGCGCGATCCGCGAGAAGAGCTCGTGCCGCGCGCGTCGCTTGCCGGCGTTGAACGGCGAGGCGGAGATGTTGAGAAACACTTCCGCGCCCTGGCGCGCCAGCTCGTCGACCGGATTGCGGCAATAGAGCTTGCGGCCGGCGACTTCGTCGTCGAACCAGAAGTCCTCGCAGATCACGACGCCGACGCGGCGCCCGGCGATCTCCACGATCGACACGTTCTCGCCCGGCTCGAAGTAGCGCAGCTCATCGAAGACGTCGTACGTCGGGAGCAGCAACCTTGTGCTGCTCGAGCAGCACCTTGCCGTCGCGGGCGATGATCGCCGCGTTGTGCAGCGGCTTTCCGCACCACGTCTCGGTGCGCACGGGACAGCCGAAGATCAGCGTCGTCGCTCCGGTCATGGCCACGAGCGAATCACGCACGGCCGCCGCGGCCTCGACGAAATGCGGCCGATCGAGCAGATCGCGCGGCGGATACCCCGTCACCGCCAGCTCCGGAATCATCACCACATCCGCCCCAGCCCGCACGCCCTCTTCGTAGGTGCGCCGGATCGACTCGGCGTTCTTCGCGAGCGCGCCGACGGTGGTGTTGAGCTGGCCGATCAGGATTTTCATTTGGAGGTTCGGACTCGGCGGTTGGTTGTCGGTTGTCAGTTATCGGTTGTCGGTTGTCCGGGAGTTGCGGGTGATCTCCCACGTCATTCTGAGCGAGGCGCCCCGCCACCTCGCTCAGGATGACGGAAGGGCGAGGTCCCGCAGACAACCGACAACTGACAACCAGCAACTCGTTTTCACATCCGTTCACAGAAACGTTGGTCAACTACCCCTAACTTCCTCTGGCGTTTTGCGTCTCTAAGACCGAAACAACAAGCTATCTCAATTTGCGCGAAGAGGAAACGATGAAGCTCAACCGCCTCGCAGTCTGTCTGTCCATCGTCATGGCGATCCCGATGATCGCGCAGGAGGTGAAGCCGCGGCCGTCGTATGCGGCCTCGCGCGCCACCGTTGCCCCGGTCATCGACGGTGACCTCGGCGACGCGGTGTGGCAGCAGGCGCAGGAGATCACCGGCTTCACGCAGCGCGATCCGAAGGAAGGCGAACCGGCCGTGCAGCAGACGCACGTCAAGGTCGCCTACGACAACAGCGCGATCTACTTCGCGGCGGTGATGGACGACAGCGCCGCGGTCACGCCGCTCCTCGCGCGGCGCGACAGTGATCTGAACAGCGGCGACTACATCCGCATCAGCATCGACTCCCAGCACGATCGCCAGAACGGCGCGGCCTTCGTCGTCAACGCCTCGAACGTGCAGATGGACATGACGCTCTACAACGACATCTACGACGACGTGAGTTGGGACGCCGTGTGGGATTCGGCGACGAAGATCACGCCCAAGGGCTGGGTCGCCGAGATCCGGATTCCGTATTCGCAGCTGCGCTTTCCCCATCGCCCCGTACACACGTGGGGATTCAACGTCAGCCGCTGGACGAAGAGCATCGCCGAGAGCTCGCGGCTTGTCTTCAGTAAGAAAAACGAGTCGGCCTTCGTCTCGCGTTTCGCCGATCTCACCGGCATCGAAGGGATCAAGCCGCGGCGCGGCTTCGAGATCGTGCCCTACGGCATCGCCCGCACCGACCTGCACAGTCGCGAGAGCAATCCGTTCATTCAGCCGTCCGAGCAGCGGATGGATGCCGGCGTCGATCTCAAGTACGGACTCTCCTCGAGCCTCACGCTGACCGGCACGATCAATCCCGATTTCGGCCAGGTCGAAGTCGATCCGGCGGTGCTGAACCTCAGCCAGTTCGAGACGTTCTTCCCCGAGAAACGGCCCTTCTTCACCGAAGGCGCGTCGATTTTCAATTTCGGCAGCGGTCCGGCGAACAGCCGCTGGGGCTTCAACATGTCCTTCCCGACATTCTTCTATTCGCGTCGCATCGGGCGCTCGCCGCAGGGTTCGCTCGACGCCGAATGGCAAGACGCTCCGGGCGAGACGACGATCCTCGGCGCGGCAAAAGTGACCGGCAAGGTCGGCAAGGGTTGGACGGTTGGCGTGCTCGACGCGCTCACCGACAAAGAGGACGCGTGGTTCGCCAACGGTCCGGAGGTCGGCACGCAGGCCGTCGAGCCGATGACGAACTATCTCGTCGCCCGCGCGACGAAAAACTACGGCAAGGACTCGCGCGCCGGTTTCATGTTCACGTCGGTCAATCGCAGACTTGATGATGGACTCGACGACTCGCTGCGCGCGAAGTCGTACTTCGCCGGCGTCGACGGCTATACGCTCTTCAAAGAAAAGACCTGGCTTCTCGAATGGCTCGGCGGCTCGTCGCTGGTCGAGGGATCGGAATCGGCGATCGCCGCGACGCAGCTCAGCGGCGCGCGTTACTACCAGCGACCCGACAATGATTCCGAGGAGTTCGATCCGACGCGGACGTCGCTGAATGGCTGGATGAGCCGCGTGATGTTCGCGAAGCAGAAAGGGAAGTGGCGTCCCAACCTGCAGATCCAGGCACTGTCGCCCGGATTCGAGATCAACGACGTCGGCTTCCTGCCGCGCACCGACGCCATCACCACGCACGCGGTTCTGCAGTACCAGGACACCGATCTGAAGAAGCACACGCGCGAGATCAGTTGGTGGGTCTCCAAGTTCCAGAACTTCAACTTCGACAAGGACGTGACGGCGAACGGCCTCACGGGAAACTTCTACACGCAGTTCACGAACTACTGGTCGGCCTGGGCCTGGGCAGGGATGCACGCCGATCACATCGATGACCGCATCACGCGCGGCGGACCGGCGATGATCTATCGCGCCGATCAGTACGTCGGCGCCGGCTTCGGCAACGACAGCCGCAAGAAAGTGTCGTTCGAGACGGAGACGGAGCGCGTGCATGACGACTTCGGCGGCACGTACGAGAGCTACTGGCTCTCGCTCACGTACCGTCCGTCGTCGTCGGTGCGCGTGACGGTCTCGCCGCGTTACAGCAAAACGAAAGAGGTCGCGCAGTACGTGACGAGCCTCGCCGACGCCAGCTACACGCCGACGTACGGCAACCGCTACGTCTTCTCCACGCTCGATCAGAAGACGCTCGACATCGGCATCCGCACGGAGTGGACGATGAACGCGCACCTCTCGGCGCAGCTCTTCCTGCAACCGTTCATCGCCAGCGGCGACTATCACGACTACAAGTACCTGACCCGCGCCCGCGACGACGACTTCACGCCGATCGACGTCGCTTACGACGCGAGCGAGAACCGCTACACCGCGAACGCGACGTCGTTCGGCAACCCGAACTTCAACTTCCGCAGCGTCCGCGGCAGCGCCGTCATCCGCTGGGAGTTCCGCCCCGGCTCAGCGATGTACGTCGTCTGGAACGAGAACCGCTCCGACGTCGTCCCCCTGGGCGATTTCAAAGTCCGCCGCGACTTCTCCTCGCTCCCCGATGCGCCGTCGCAGGATGTGTTTCTGATCAAGTTCTCGTATTGGTTGCCGATGTAGATTGCAACGAGTTGGCGGTTGGCGGTTGGCAGGAGCGAGAAGCCGCAACCAAACGACCAGCAAGCCTGTCATCCCGAGCCGGCCCGGCCGGCAGCGTCGGTTGGCCAAGCCTGCGTCACGCCTTTCGATCTGAATCGCCGGCCTCGCTGAGAGGGATGACATCTTCGATGTCATTAGAAGCGTCGAGCGAGGGACCTGGGGGACGGGCGGCACGATGCTCATGTTGCGCGCCACCACCCGCCCAGGTCCCTCGCTACGCTCGGGATGACATGTTTGATGGCATGTCGATCAGTCGTCGCGGCTTGCGAAGAAATCGACGCCGAGAGCGCTCGCTTCGCTCGCAAGTCAGCCTTTCTCTCCTGCCAACCGCCCACTGCCAACTGCCAACTCGATTTGCCCCCGTCGCGTGTTTCTTGCAATGATCGCCATCCATGTCCGACGACTTCGGCACCATCAACATCAGTCGCGCTGAGCGATCGGCAGAGATCGAGAAGACGCGGCAGCAGTACCGGCGGCATCGCGAATCGTTGGAGAGCATGATTGCCGACGCGCCGCCGGAGCCGCTGGCCGGCGAATATCAGCGGCTCGTGCAGGAGATCGACGAGGCGATGGCGAAGCTCGACGTACTCGATCGGCGACCTGTGCCGACGGACACGCGGCCGGTCATCGAGGATCCGGGACTGCGGCCGCTCGTCACGACCAACCTCCCCGACGCCGAGTCGGAGCCGCGCTCGCGCGTGCCGCTCATTCTCCTCATCGCGTTCATCGCGCTCGCGGCGATCGGCTGGCTGCTGTGGCGCGCGAGCTCCAGTCGTCGTGCGGCGAGTCCGATCGTCGAAGACACGACATCGACGAGCGCGACGACGACAACCGTTGAAACGACGACCACGCAGACCGCGGCGGAAGAAGTCCTCACCGTTGCGCCCGCATCGCATGACTACGGTTCCATCCGTAAAGGGACGCGCGCCACGCGGCAGTTCGAGGTCACGAACCATGGCGACACCGCCGTGACCATCAATCTCTCGCGATCGACGTGCCGCTGCCTCTTCTATGAATATCAGGCGCTGGTCGCTCCGAAGGGGAAAGAGTCGGTGACCGTGACGATCGACGGCGCGCGCGCGAAGGTGGGCGATCTTCGCGAGAAGATCCGCGTCTCGACGAAGGCGGACCCGGCTGTCAGCGCAACCTTCGACGTAATCGCTACGATCCAGTGACATGGGAGACCGAACGGCCGTGTTCTAATTGCCCGCCGTGAAGTGCCCCCTTGTCTTTTCGATCGCTATCCTTCTGTCTCCACTAGCGCTTGCGCAGGAAACAGCGCAGACGCCGGAGCCGGTTGCGCCTGCGTCGACTGCTCCGCCGCTCACGACCGCGGCTCCGCTGACCATGGAGCGAGCCGTCGAGCTTGCGCTGACACGAAACGAACGCGCCGCGATCGCCGACACGACCGTCGAAGCCGCGGAGGCGCGCGTGAGCCGCGCGCGCACGGCGTTCCTTCCGCGCGTCGACATCGGTGGTACCTGGCGCGCCGACTACAACGACCCGACCGAGCGCACGCTGCAGTCGAGCGCGCTGCTCACGCAGCCGATCTTCGACGCGCGCGTGTTTCCGCTCTATCGCCAGCAACGATTCGATCGCGATGCCGCGCGTCTTTCCGCTGCCGACACGAAGCGTCTCCTCGGCTATGACGCGGCGATCGCCTTTCTCGGCGCTCTCGGCTTCGAACAGGTGCTGCTCGCCGCCGAACATCGCCGCGATTTCGCGCAGACGAATCTTTCCGACGTGCGCGCGCGTTTCGAGGCTGGCCTCGTGAGCTCGAATGACGTCACGCGCGCCGAGCTCGAGTTGGCGACGGCCGTCCGCGGCGTGGCGCAGGCTTCCGGCGACGTGCAGTCGGCGCGCATCGATCTCGAAACGTTGCTCAACGCCGAAGTCGGTCCCCTCGTGCCGCCGGTCGCGCTGCTCGATAGCGCTACAGAGTCGCACGCAACCGAATCGCCGGCGCAGAGCACGGCGGAGATCGAGGCGGCGCGGCAGCGACGGACGGACATCGCCGCGCAGCGCGCGCGCGTCGAAGCGCTGCGCGCGTTTTCCGACGAGCCGGCGGCGCGCTTTCTTCCTTCTGTCTTCTTCAACGCGCAGGCGAGCAACGTCAACGATGGCCCGATCAGCGACCGGAACAACCGCGGATTCATGGGCGTTACCTTCGCCTGGCCGGTCTTCGACGCGGGTGTGCGGAGAGCGGAGCGCGCGGAGCGGAAGGCGATCGTGCGCGGGCAGGAACTGGAGCTCGAGGCGGCTCTGCGCGACGTCGATCGCCAGATGCGCGGCGCGGGCGTGCAACTCTCGACCGAACAAGCAGCGCTTCGCGAAGCCGCCGCAGCTCTTCGCGCCGCGCGCAAGAACGCAGATGAAACGAACGCTCTCTATCGCGAAGGTCTGGCCAGCGCCCTCGAGCTCGCGGATGCGAATCAGCAACTGTTCGAATCCGAGGTTGCCGAGGTGACCGCGCGGTACCGGATGGCCGTGGCCTACATGGCGGTGAGAGAGGCGAGCGGAGTGGAGGCAGTTGCACCATGAAGCAGATGATCGTTGTCGCGGGTTGCGTGCTCGCGATTGCTTGTTCGAAAGGCGGCGCCGATGAAGCCAAAGGCGGCGCCGGCGGAGCCAAACGGGGCTCGATGGAGTTCCCGGTCGAAGTGCATTCCGTCGAGTCGCGAAAGGTCGAGTATTCGATCAACGCCGTCGGCTCGCTCGACGCCTTCGAGCGCGTGGCCGTGACCGCGCGCGTCGCCGGCGCGGTGGAGCGCGTGCTCTTCCGCGAAGGCCAGCTCGTGCGCAAAGGCGAGACGCTCGTCGAAGTCGAGCCCGAGCGCTATCGCCTCGCCGTTGCGTCCGCGGACGCGACCATGCAGAAGAGCCTCGCCGCGAAAGCGGAAGCGGAAGCGGGTTACGCGCGACGGCAGGACGCCAGCGCGAAACATCCGGGACTGATCCGCGGCGAAGAGATCGAAACCTGGCGCACGAAAGTCATGAGCACCGCGGCGGAAGTGTCCCAGTCGCAGGCCGCGCTCTCGCAGGCGAAGCTGAATCTGCGCGACGCTTTCGTCCGTGCGCCCGTCAACGGCATCATCCAGACGCGCATCGTCGAGACCGGACAGTACGTTCCGGTCGGCACGGTTCTCGGCACGCTCGTGCAGCGCGATCCGCTGCTGTTGCGCTTCCAGGTTCAGGAGCAGGAAGCGACGCCGCTGCGCGCGGGCCTCATCGCGCGTTTCACGATCGCCGACGACGAGACGCCGCACGAAGCGCGCATCACCCACGTCGCCGCCGCCGCCAGCCAGGCTTCGCGCATGGTCGACGTCACGGCGAACGTGATGAACGCCAACCATCCCGAACTGCGTCCTGGCGCCTTCGCACGCGTCACGATCCCCGTCGGCTCGATGCGCGACGCGCCGGTCATTCCGCAGACCGCGATCCGCCCCAGCGAAAAAGGATTCCTGGCCTACGTCGTCGACCACGGCGTCGCCACGCAGCGCGTTCTCACGCTGGGAATGCGCACCGCCGACGGGCAGGTGGAAGTGAAGGACGGCATTCGAATCGGAGACATGCTCGTCATTCGCGGCGCGGAAGCGCTGCGGGATGGAGCGAAGGTGAAAATTACGCAGTGAGTTGTCGGTTCTCGGTTGTCAGTTGTCTGGGATGTCCGGTTGACGTCGCAGACAACCGACAACGGACAACCCGACAACGGCGATAGCGAAGCAACCAGCAACACCTCGACAACCAATCATGAAAATCACGAACGTCTGCATCGAGAAGCCCGTCTTCGCCTGGATGATCATGCTGGCCACGGTCGTCTTCGGTGGCGTCGCCGCGTCGCGCATCGGCATTTCGCAGATGCCGGACGTCGACCTGCCGACGATCAGCGTGAGCGCGACGTGGGAAGGTGCGGCGCCGGAAGTCATCGAACACGATGTGATCGAGCCGATGGAAGAGGCGCTCATGCAGGTCGAGGGGGTGCGCAACCTCACCTCGACCTCGCGTCAGGGCTCGGGCAACGTCACCGTCGAGCTCGACCTTTCGCGCAACGTCGACCTCGCGCTGCAGGACGTGCAGGCGCGCATCGCGCAGGTGCAGCGCCGCCTGCCCCGCGATCTCGAGCCGCCGGTCGTTTCGAAATCCAACCCCGAAGATCAGCCGATTCTCTGGATCGGCCTCGCCGGTCCGTACTCGCCGCAGATGCTCGCCGACTACGCGCGCTATCGCGTGAAGGAGCGGCTGCAGACCGTCCCCGGCGTCGGTGAGATCCAGACGCAGACCGTCGATCGCAACATCCGCATCTGGATCGACTCCGACAAGCTCGACGAGCATCACGTCACCGCGAATGAAGTGCTGAATGCGATTCAGACGCAGCACGTCGAATTGCCGGCCGGCCGTCTCGAGACCTCGGGGCGCGAGATCAACGTCCGCGTCCTCGGCGAGGCGTTCAATCTCGACGAGTTCCGCAATCTCGTCGTCAAAGACATCGAAGGCGCGCCGGTCTATCTGAGCGACGTGGCGATGGTCGAGGATGGCTTCGAAGACATCCGCCGCATCTCCCGCGCCAACGGCGAGCCCGCGCAGGGTATGGGTATCCGCAAGCAGCGCGGCTCGAACGCCGTGGCTGTTGCGCGCGGTGTGAAGGAAGCGCTGGCGGAGATTCAGAAGACGCTGCCGCCGGGCATGGAAGTCGCCATCAACTTCGACTCGACGTCGTTCATCGAGGAGTCGGTACACGAGATCGAGTTCGAGCTGCTGCTGTCGGTGATCCTGACCGCGTTCATCTGCTGGCTCTTCCTCGGCTCGTTCGGCGCGACGCTCAACGTCATCCTGGCCATTCCGATGTCGCTCCTCGGCACGGTGGCCTGCATCTACTTCCTCGGCTTCACGCTGAATACGTTCACGCTCCTCGGGCTCGCGCTCGCCGTCGGCATCGTCGTCGACGACGCGATCATGGTCCTCGAGAACATCTTCCGCCACGGCGAGATGGGGAAGGATCGCGTGCGCGCGGCGCGCGAAGGGACGGAAGAGATCAGCTTCGCCGCGCTGGCCGCGACGCTGGCCGTCTGCGCGATCTTCCTTCCCGTCGTCTTCATGAAAGGGGTCATCGGACGCTTCTTCCTGCAGTTCGGCGTCACGCTCTGCGTCGCCGTGCTGCTGTCGTACGTCGAAGCCGTCACGCTCGCTCCGGCGCGCGCGGCGCAGATGCTGCGCGGCGCGCAGCGGCAGTCGAAGCTCGGTCACTTCGTCGACGTCGCGTTCGACAAGCTCGCGCACAGCTACGGAAAAGTGCTGGCGATGGGACTGCGGCGGCCGATCTCGGTCCTCGCGCTTGCGGTGATCGTCTTCGCCGCGTCGATCGTGGTCTTCCAGAAGCTGCCGCGTGAGTTCGTTCCAACGCAGGACCAGAGCCGTCTCATGGTGCGCCTGCAGACCGCGGTCGGCGCGAACCTCGAAGAGACCGATCGCGTCTTCCGCCGCGCGGAAGACTTTCTGCTGAAGCAGCCGGAATCCGTACGCGTCTTCGGCAGCGTCGGCGGTGGTGGCGGCAGCGTCAACAGCGGCATCCTCTTCGTCACGCTCGTGCCGCCCGATCAACGCAAGCGCGATCAACAGGCCTTCGCCGCGGCCATCCGCAAGGAGTTCAACGGATATCCCGGCGTGCGCGCGGTCGTGCAGGATCTTTCGCAGCAAGGCTTCACCGCGCAGCGCGGATTCCCGATCGAGTTTTCCGTGCGCGGTCCGGAATGGGAGAAGCTGATCGATCTCGCCAACGAGATGCGCGAGAAGCTGGCCGCCAGCGGCATGGCCACCGACGTCGACACCGACTACCAGGTCGGCATGCCCGAGCTGCGCATCGTTCCCGATCGCGCCCGTGCCGCGGACCTCGGCATTCCGATCGACGACGTCGCCACCACGATCAACGCCCTCGTCGGCGGCGTGCGCTCCGGCAAGTACTCGACGGGCGGTCGCCGCATCGACATCCGCACGCGCCTGCTGGCCAGCCAGCGCACGCGCCCCGAGGATCTCGCGCGGTTGCGATTGCGCACGGCAAGCGGAGAGCTCGTGCCGCTGTCGTCACTCGTGAAAGAAGACGAACGGCCGGCATTGCAGTCGGTCACGCGCCGCGATCGCGAGCGCGCCATCTCCATCTACGGCAACGTCGCGCCGGGCAAATCGCAGAGCGAAGCGCTGGCGTACGTCGAGAACATGAGCAAGAACGTTCCGCCTGGATACCGCGTGGTGCTCGGCGGATCGTCGGTCGCATTCCAGGACTCGATGACCCAGCTCAAGTTCGCGCTCATCCTCGGCATCATCTGCGCCTACATGGTCCTGGCCTCGCAGTTCAACTCCTTCCTGCACCCGGTGACCGTGCTCTCCATCCTCCCGCTCTCCGTCGCCGGCGCCGCCTTCGCGCTGCTCATCACCGGCAAGACCCTGAACATCTTCTCGATGATCGGCCTGTTGCTGCTCATGGGCATCGCCAAGAAAAACTCCATCATCCTCGTCGACTACGCCGTACAGAAACAACGCGAAGGCGCAACCGCGCTCGAAGCGATGCTGAAAGCGGGCCCCGTGCGTCTGCGCCCGATTCTCATGACCACGACGGCCACGATGATGGCCGCCATCCCCCCCGCCCTCGCCCTCGGCCCCGGCTCCGAAACCCGCGGCCCGATGGCCGTCGCCATCATCGGCGGCCTCGTGATCTCGACCCTGCTCTCACTGCTCGTCGTCCCCGCCTTCTTCGTCGTCGCCGACCGCGCGAAAACGAAACTGGCGACGATGTTCCATCGCGAGGAAGAAGAAGTGGAAGTCGAGGAAGCGACCGCGCACTGAGAAACTCGCTCATCGCCTCAGATGTCATCCCGAGCGTAGCGAGGGACCTGGGTGGGCGTGCGGCGCGTAGATCGCGTTTATGGCGCCACCCATCCCCCAGGTCCCTCGCTCGACGCTCGGGATGACATGGAAAAGCGGAGCGCAGGCTTCGCAACGGAGCGCAGGCTTCCAGCCTGCCGGTCCGCCGGCATCCTGCCGGCACGCCTCAGCGATTCGCCTTCTCCGGTTCCGTTCCTGACGCCACGAGCACGCGCTCGTAGCTCATCGTCACGTTCCCCTTGTCGTCCTTGGTGACCGCGCTCTGTTTCACGAGCCCGAACGGCACCGAGGGGCTGAACCAGAGATCGCCGGTCTCGGTGGTCGCCGGCATCGACTCGTGCAGACTCTCGGTGCGGATCGTGTACGAATAGCGATCGACCTTCTTTCCGTCGATCGTCTCCGTTCCTTTGAACTTCGCCGTCGGCTCGTATCGCACTGCTGCCTTCGCGATGGCCGCGATCGTCGCCTCATCGAGCACCGTCGGCTCGGTATCGCCGGACACGATCGAGCCGCTCTGGATGTCCGTCATGTAATCGATGAGTTTCCGGTCGAGTGGAAATCCCTTCTTCAGCGTGTAGTCGTTCTCCACCGGTGGGTACTGATTGTCCGCGAAGTCCATGTGCAGCTTCACACGCGCGCTCCCATCCTCGTCCGCGAGGCGGGTCATGGTCGTGGTCATTTTCATCTGCGGCGTTGTATCCGCGTAGCGCGCCCAACTCCCGGCCGGCGTCGCCGCGAAATACGGCTTCTTCCAGTCGGCGAACAGCGCGGGTGCGATCAGGAGGAGCAGGGAACAAAGAATGCGGCGCATGGATGCAGTATCGCACTGGACCGCTGATCGACGTGCCGCGCGGAGTTCCCGGCTATCCGAACGACTTCAATCGCGGCCACATCTTCGCCAGCGACTGTTTGAGCTCGCGGCAGACGAAGATCTCCCGATGCCGTTCCGTCTCCTCGTTGCTGACGCCCGCGGAGTTGGTCACGTGTCCCGCCAGCTCCACCGAGCCGCACGCTTGTTGCAGGCTCTCGCGATCGGAGCCGACGACGACGAAGGTCCTCGCGGACGGATTTCCGGGACCTCGCAGCCAGTACGAATTGATCCCGCTGACGACCGGCGGGAGTCCGTACGCGGGGCCGTAGAGATTGAGCGCTCCTGCTTCACCGTAGTTGCCGCAAAAGATTCCGGCTTCGCGTTTCTCGGCCGGTTCGAGCGTGGACCATATGCGGGCCACCTCCCGCGTCAGCTCCGGCCAGCCGATCTCTTCGCGCAGGTCGCCGTTGTGTTTGATGACGAACGCCCAGTACCTTGAATGTATCGGAACGAGCGGCAACACGACCGGAATCGCGATCGAGCCCGCGAGGAGCAGCAGCGTCATCGTGCCCCAGGCCATGCGGCGCAGTGCCGACCGGAGCGTACCGGCCCAGCGCTGGAGATCCGCGGCTCCGGCGGCGAGGAGCATCGGATAGAGCGGCCCCGTGTAATAGCCGCGGCCTTTCGCCAGCGCGAACAGCACGAACGGAACGAGGAACATCCATCCGAGAACGCGATAGCGGCGGCCGCGCGCGGAGACGAGCAGCACCCAGAGACCGAGAATCCAGAGCGGAAGCGTGAAGAGATTCGCCGGGACGTGGAGTTGATCGGTCCAGAACGCATCGGTGCGTCCGATGCGCACGTCGCGGGCGTGGATGAATTGCAGGAAATCGAGCGAGATCCAGTCGTGCCGAATCTGCCACAGGAGATTCGGCGCGGCGATGGCGATCGAAAGCGCCGCGCCGATCCAGAGCCACTTGCTGCGCAGATGCGCGCGAAGCGGCGTGACGAGCACACCGATGACCAGTCCCGCGACATAGAACGCCGCCGCGTACTTCGTCAGCGCACCCAGCCCGATCGTCAGGCCGATCGCCAGCCACCAGCGGGCATCATCCGAATCGATGAGCCGGATGACGAAATAGGCCATGAGGACGAACCAGAGGAAGTCGAACGAGACGTACTGGAACAGCGAGCTCGCCGAGAGCGAGATCGGCGCGAGCATCGCCGCGACCGCCGCCACGACCATCGCCGCCAGCCCCCCGCCGAACCGCCGGGCCATGAGTCCGGTCACCACCATGGCCACGCACTGCGCCAGCGCGGCGAAGAACCGAAACCCCGTGAGCGACGTCCCGAACAGCGCCAGCTCGATGCGCCCGAAAAACGGCGTGAGCGGCGGATAGGCGACGTATCCCCACGCCAGATGCCGCGCATCATCGAGCGTGGCCAGTTCGTCGCGATGAAACCCATACTGCCCGTTGGTGAGGAGATGAAAGAGCAGCTTCGCGACCGCGAGGCCAAGGAGCAGCAGCAGGCCGCGGTCGAACGTTTTCGAGGACGTCATCGGGCGAGTGATACGGGGTGGCGGGAGGGATGTTGCGATGGGCGAGGTGCGTGTAGGCCTCGCACCGCTATTTGAAAACGCTGTGAGTCGCGGAAGACCGCGCCTCACGATGGAATTCGGGCCGAGGCGAAACCACCTCAATACGAATACTCGTATGATCAGCGATGAAGCCGTTGACGTTTGTAGGCACCCCTCGCGAGGATTCTCGCTGCCTTTGATCGGAGTCCACCCATGAAGAAATCGCCGCGCAAGCCAACCATTCAAACCTCGGGCAACGTCTTCATCGATCTCGGTTTTCCTCCTCATGAATCGGCCGTCATGCTTCTGCGATGCGAGTTGGCGGAGGCTCTGCGCAAATGGATTGCGCGAGAAGGGATCACGCAATCCCGGGCTGCCGAGCGCCTCGGCGTGTCGCAGCCACGCATCTCGGAAATCTCGCGCAACCGAGTCGATAGGCTTTCGCTCGATTATCTCGTCGGGCTTTGTGCCAAGGCCGGCGTTGCGGTCGAGGTCAAGACCGCCGCGTAGTCTCGTTCATCAGCGCCTTCGTCGTCGCTGAGGTCCCATGTCATCCCGAGCGTCGAGCGAGGGACCTGGGGGATGGGTGGCGCGAACGCCGCGAGTTACGTGCCGCACGCCCATCCAGATCCCTCGCTACGCTCGGGATGACACGGCAATGGCCTTAACTTAAGGCAAGTACGGGCTGTTCGAGGAAAGTGAGAGCTCGGCGTTGGGTGCGGTTGAAGATGGGAAAGCTGCTGGCTTTGTGTTTGACTCCGCGCGGGTAATGACGATGGGGACGGTAGCGGACACGAACCTCTCGAATTTCGCGATGAATGTGCTCACGGCAGCGCTGCCTCTGCTGAGGGGGAAAAAGAAACCATCTCAGGAAGGCGTCGAATGATGACGTGGAGTGCGTTGACGAAGGAATACTCGGCTGGATCGTCGTTGTGTTCGCGTGCCGCGCCGAGCATCTCGTGACGAACGCCGAAGTGGGCGAGTAGCAAGCCGTAAACATCCTGTTCGACCAAATCGGGCGTGGCACTGCGGAGCAGCAATTTTGGCCCGCCGATGCGAACCTTCAACTCGTCGAGCATCGTCTCGATGGTCCATCGTTTTGAATACAGCATGGCCAACTCGGAGGCGGGAGCCTTTCGGTGATCCAGAATGGTGGTGATGAGTCGATAGTGTTCGCGCTTGCCGGTCTGTTTGAAGGTGAGTGTGAACTGAATGAGGCGAACCACCTGACCTCGACGAAGCGAGGCGCGATAGGACCCATCAGGCAAGCGCTGTATCTGCCCGAGTTTGATCGTTGACTTGATACGCCATAGCAGATCGGCGCCCGTTGCAACTGATTGATTCCATAGCTCATAGCCGAAAAATCCACGATCCGCAAGACAGAGCATTCCCTTGCTGAGTTTGGTCACGATCAGCCGTGCCAGAGTGTTCTCGGCTACGCGGTAAGCACCCATGGCAACAGCGAACATGATCCGTGTTCCGTTCTCGAGCAACCCGACCAACCGCAGTTGAGGATAGGCAGCCGTGCCTCGCTTGGCAGACGGCCGCCCGAATCGACGTTCATTGGCGTCGGTATCCAGCACACGGAGCGTACTCCCGTCCAGACTCACCACGCGCCACGTCCGATACCATGCGCTCTTCAACCACTTCTGGGCGAGCGGCTTCACGAATCGTTCGTACAGCTCTTTGAGTGGCTCGACTCCCAACCGCTGCCGAGCTCTGGTGATGGCTGCTTCCGTCGCCAAAGGACCACCAACCACTTCGTCTTCCCGCACTTGGTCCAGCAAATGCCGCAGCACTTGCCGTGCTCCAACGCTGGCCATCAAACCTAAAGCGATCGCGTAGTACACCATCATCGAGGCTGGCAGTTTTCGCTTGCGCCGACTTTCCCGGTTCGTCTCCCGCAAGATCTGTTGCACATCTCGCAGCGGAAACTCGGTATCCAGCACCCCAAGCCCAACGATCTCCCCGTCTTTTCGTGATCGTCCCATCACACCCTCCCGCCCTTAAGTTAAGGCCATTGGGATGACACGGGAGATCATGCGGCTCCGACGACCATGTTGCCGTTCCCCTCGACACGATGTTTCTGCGCTGCGGTATCGTTCTTCATCATGCGCGCGCGAGCTCTGTCCGCAATTCTCGTTCTCGTCGCTTTTTCCGCTTCGGCTGACGACACCCTCGGTCCTGTCGAATACCTGAAGATCATCTCGGACTCGAAGTTGCGTTACAACATCCTTGGCGAGCCGTCGAAGTCGCCGGCGACCGGCATGGACTGTCCGCGTCGCGACCTCAGCACGCGTGTCATCACAAAGGGAAAGGACAAAAGCCTGGAAGCGTGGATCGCGACGCCTGAGGCGTTGAAGTTGCTGGAAGAAGGCGAGGCGCTCTATGACGCGGAGAAAATGTCCGAGGCCGGGGAGAAATATGCGGCGGCAATCGAAGCCGATCCGCAGGCCGCATCGGCCTACTTCTTTTATGGCGACACTCTGATGTTCGGTGCGAATGAATCCCAGCGCGCGCTGGAGCAATATCAGAAAGGGATTGCGCTCGATCCCACGATGCCGTCCGGACATCTCTTCGCATCGACGGCGCTCGTGCGGCTCGGGCGGCTGGACGAAGCGCGCGAACAAATCATCCAGGCCCTGGTGTACTACCCCGGCTACGAGGGCGTCTGGAAGATCGCCGACGCTCAACCGCGACATTGGAACGCCCGCGTGACCCGTTTCAAGTTCGAGCCACCGGCCGGCTATCTCGGCGGTGACGAAAAGAAAGGCATCGACCTCTACTTCGGAGAAGCATTCGAGTGGGGCGGCTACGCAATGTGCAAGGCCGCATGGGCTCACGAGAAACGCTTCGCGAAAAAACACATGAAGGACGGTTGGAGCGTCGAAGAGGAACGCGCCTGCCTCTTGAATCAGCTCTTCTCTCAATACAACTCGACTGAGGCGAAGCTCGTCGAAGAGAAAAAGAAAGGCGGCGTCGCCAATCCGGTCGTCACCGAAGCCGAGATCATCAGTGCACTGCCGCCCCTGGAGCGCCACCTCTTCGACGTCGCCGAGTCCCACCTCATCGATGGCTACGTCCTTTTCGAGATCATCGGCCAGCACTGCCCCCTTTCGTTGAGCATCATGGCCGACGATGCGCTGCAACAGATCGAGGGATATGTGAGGAAGTACGTGGTGGTGAAGGCGGAGTGATCCTGGTAGACAGGTGACGGTGGACGGGGGACGTGAGTAAACCGAACGAGCCCTGTCTACTGTCTACTGTCTACCGTCTACTGTGTGCGCCGAAAACGTGAGTGGAGCAAGAACGCATCATGACCAGGCATCGAATCTACACAACCAGTGTCGCCAGCGTCTATCCGCACTACGTGGCGAAGGCCGAGAAGAAAGGGCGCACCAAGGGGGAGGTCGATGAAATCCTCCGCTGGTTGACGGGCTACGGCCAGGAGGAGCTCGACGCGCACCTGAACGCGCGGACCGATTTCGAGACTTTCTTTGCCGAAGCTCCCCGCCTGAACCCTGCCCGAAGCGCGATCAAAGGGATGATCTGCGGGGTCCGCATCGAAGACATCGAAGAACCGACGATGCGGGAAATCCGCTATCTCGACAAGTTGATCGACGAGCTCGCGAAGGGAAAGGCCATGGAGAAGATCCTGCGCCAGTGACGGGGCGCGCCATTGAGGCGTAGCGACGCCACCGGCGTTGTGTTGTCGCGAGCGCGACGCCCCGCGATCAGGCCGAAAGCCGTCGCGGAGTGCGGCGAAGGTGCGATCGATTGTTCGGAAGACTACCCGGGGAGTTAGTCGTCATTTTGCTCAAGTACAGATCGTATTAGCTCGATACCGAAGGGCGCATTGGCATTCCTGTACGGTGGGATGAACATCGCAGAGGTACCGTCAGCCACTACGAACGAGGCCCAGTGGTGAACAGGGTCCGACTGAAATGTCTCGGCGTGAATGGGGCTCGGATATTCGACACGAAGTACACTCTCGGCGTCCCTGACTGACACTTCCGGAAAAGCTTGTAGTGGTTCGTCAGGGAAAACGACTCGGGGCAGGCGCATGAGTCGCTGGCCAAGAGCGTGCAAATTCGATGTGCTGCCACTGTTCTGCGGTTTCAGATCCGGTGGACCTACAACAGACTCGATCGCGCGGGAAAGATTACGAGAAATCAGTAGCACGCATACGAAGTGCAGACGAAGATCATAGGCCAATGAGATGGCCTGGCTTGCGAGGTTGCCGTGAATGTTAGGGTTCGGCCCCACCGCACCGGACGGCAGTACCCCCTCCACGAAGTAGCCGGGGACGGTCGCACTTTCGTTGTACAGCGCGAATAGCCGAAGACGCCCCTGGTTGTGCTTGATCGCGTTCACGATCGCCCCCAATCGAGCCCTATACTTTGCAATCACCTTGCGGTATCGCTTCGTGTGTTCGCTTTTTTGAAAAGAAGCATCGTCAGCGAAGCAGCACTGCAGGGCCAGCTCGCACTCACCCAAGTACTCAAATAGCACGTAGAGCAGATGCTCGATACGGCGAATACATTCGTCTTGCCAAGATGGCGCCGCGAGCGAGAGGAATGGGCGATTGGTGATGAGACTATCGGCTATGTCGATGGCTGACGCGAATGCCGGCCACATCTCCCTGAGCGAAAGCATGTGGATGCCAGCCGGCGGCCGCACGTGCAGGCGGGCATTGTAAAAGCGGGACGCTGAATATGCCGGCAGCCGATTCTCGCCCTCGGGCCCCATCCCGTCGTTGAGTCTGTACTCCAACTCCATCGGCTGCGATTGTAGCCGAACGTCTTGCGGCTAACGTTTTGAGCTGAGCGGCTTCGGCTCGCTCCATGCTCGCGATTCAAGGCTAGCAGAGCAACGGCCCGAAGTCCGCTCAGCGACGAGTTAGGCGATCGACCACTCTTTCTCAAAATGGAAGGCCGTGGTCTAGCGTGATCTCAGGCGCCACAAGCACATCGCCGTTCGGGCGATCGTCGAGCGTGGCGATCTTCAGAATGTAGACGTCGTTGTAGGCGAAAACGTCGGCGCCCTGAATGACAGGACGGTTGAATGCCCACGGTACATGACGGCTCCACGCGAGGAGCGGCGGCACATATGTGAAATCGAGACCACCGTTACCGTCCACTGTGACGATGGTTGGCTTCGGACCCGAAAGAGCCAACTCAAGGTAGGGCACCGCCCAGACGCTTCGGTCTCCACTCCATGAAATGAGGCTCGAAGAGTCCGTCGATCGCCGGTGGTTGAGCGTCTTCGCGCCGGCACTGAGACGTTGAGCGAAAGACCGAACGCGGAATCGCCAAATCGCAAGGGTCACGCGATCGACCGCGATCGCGAGAACGATAACTGCAGCAACGGCGAGGACGATTTTCTTAAAGGATCTGATCGTCATTCGACGCCTAACGTCTCCAGTTGACCGGCTTCGGCCCACGCGGAGCACGTGCAAGTAATCGTATCAGACGGCGGGCCGAAGTCCGGTCCAACGCCGAGTTAGCTCGTGACGCTTGCCACTCCCATTAACAAGGCGATCGTAAAACACCAAATAGTTGAACCACGAGAATGAGACAGCCCTTGTTCGCCTGAGCCGGCTGACTGCGGGGATGGCCATGACCGATCAGGAACTCACCTTGGAACGGATAGTGCGGTGCGCCGCAGCAACCTCGATTGCTAGCGGCGCGTGCAAACACATCGGAGGCGCCACAGCGTGGGCATTCGTTGTCGGCCGTCCTGCCCCGCGCCCACAAGCCCCGCGCGGTGTAAGAGTCGTTTACTCCCGCAAGGTTCAGCCGGCAATCGGGACATGCCAGACCAGCCGGTGGAGTGAAGTGACGTTCCACGCAATCTCGATGCGCGACCTCTTCGCGTGGGGTCCATCCGGACGACGGCGAGCCAACCATTCTTTCGCAGGCGATGCCATCAAAACGACGCATCTGCCGCTCACAGAGTGAACAGCGAACCCCTCTCGGTTCGGTAGTTGAGCAGTTCGGACACGATCGAGCAGAGTCGCTAATCTGGCGATTACATTCGATACAGCCGATGAGGGTCATCGGTGAGTCACCATACCTTAGACATATCAGCCGGGGCTAACGGACTAGGCCACGTCGGCTGCAACCCGAAGTCAGCCGCCGACAGTATCATTCGAGCGATGAGCACGACCGCAGGCCCGAAAGATCCGTACGAGGGTGCGGAAAAGACCGTCCTTCAGGCGATCGGACTTGTAATTGTCAACTTCTCGCAGCTCGAGGACCTCTTGCGACTCGGTATCTCGGCACTGCTGGTAGGTTCGAAGAACGATGATGCACCGGACCTTGTGACGAGTAAACTCTCGTTCCGCTCCTTGATCGACGTTTACGGCTGCCTCTTCAGCCTCCGATTTCCAAATGAGTCGCCCGATGCCATGCTCGAAGAGTGTAAACGCCTAGAGGACGTGAACGAGCATCGAAACCGTATCGTGCATTCCTTCTGGGGCACCGGAGCGACCGCTACGACGCTCACTCAGTTGAGAACGCAAGTGAGACGCAAAGGAATGGTTGAGTCGAAGTTGCAGGTCTCCGAAAACGAGCTGCTGGAGTTTGCGACGGAGATTGATGAGGCATACAGACGCTTCTCTCACCTTCTCGTTCCCGTGATTCTCGGGGCGGACGAACAGCTCCCAAAGTGAGGCGGCTAACGGCCCCAGTTGACCGGCTTCGGCCACGCGGAGAACGTGCAATCAAGCGTATCAGACGGCGGGCCGAAGTCCGGTCCAACGCCGAGTTGGGCGGCGTTTGCGCGGGGCTAGTGCTGGATGCCTTCGGGATAGCGGATGAACTTGCGATTCAGTAGAACGATGTTCGCTTCGAAGTTGGTCGTGGGACCCTCCTTGAGCCGCGTCGGATCGGGGGCGTCCAGCATCCCGCATGCACCGCAGCTGATCAGATAATGGTCGGCACCTCGAAAGACGACGAGAATCGGGTTCCCCCAAGCATCCTTCGAGGGCCACCTTTTGCCCTGTGCAGCCGCAGCGCGCCACTCCGGTAGGGCGTCAACAGGCGACACAGGGATGGCACCGCTGACGCTCTCGAGGGACGAAGCCAAGGTTAAGAGATCTGCCTTGGTCTGCGTCTGCCAAAAGCGATCCGCGGCGCCGAAGAGATTCGACAACGTTAGCTGAGAGAGAAGGAAGGTGACGATGGCGATGCCTGAAGCGAACGCGAGGCGACGTGAAACCGACAGATCCGTCCCGATCCTGAAAGCAAGGTAAAGGACCGCCGTAACCGCGGCGTAAACCACGGGAAAGCGATCCACGAAACGGCTTGGCACAAAGCATGGCCAGAGTGCGCGGCAGAGTCCATACGCTACAGGTACCGCAAGGGTGGCCGCTAGTGCGACGCCAAACCGGTAGATGATCGATCGCATGGCTTAGCCACCCAACGTTCGAGCTTCACCCGCGCCGACCGCGCGCGGAAAGCTTGAAACTTGGAGGGCAGTAAAGCAGCGGTCGGCGTTGGGTGCAAGCGGAAGTTAGGTGCGTCGTGCCTAGCACCACCAGTTTCGCGGACACGACGGAAAGTACGCGAAGTACGCAGCGCCGAGTGAAAGTGCCGAGCCGACCAGCAGGATGAACACGGCGAAACCGGGTCTGCGCGAGCGGTTCTTGCGATAGACCGTAAGCAGAATCGCTCCGAGGAAGAATGCGATTGCGAACCCGATGGACCACCACATTGCGGGGAGGTCTGGCGAGTAATCCATCGTGAAGTCCACGTCGAGCACCTAACGTCCCAAGCTAAGCCGCTTCGGCCCACGCGATGGACGTGAAAGTAAGCGTAACAGACGCTGGGCCGAAGTCGGCTTCAGCGAAAAGTTAGCTGGCGATTCAGAACCGGTTTCGCCGAAGCCAGACCACGAAGTTCTCTTCGTGACGAGAAGCAGTGCGTGACTCGTGATCCCAGAAAAACACGGAACCATCTGATCGTTCCCAGCAGTAAAGATCGCCGCAACCATTGCTGGAGAACGGAACGTATTGTTCGTGGGGAACATAGCGTCGGCTCGCGACGATCTCCGAAGGAGCGAGGACGCGATTCTTGAAGCGAAGATCGTTCAACCCACCTAGCCGCACGAATTCTCGGTATTCGGCGGGAAAGCGGAAACGGAGTTGTAACTCGACCTCGGTGAGCTCACTCTCGCTCGGTATCGGACCTTCGTCTCGATGCTCTGCGTTTTGCGAAAGGATCTCGTCGACCTCGGTCATTTCAGCCAGCTAACGTCCCAAGGTAAGCGGCTTCGGCCCACGCCAAGGACGTGAGAGTAAGCATATCAGCTGGCGGGCCGAAGTCCGCTTCACCGCCGAGTTAGGCGTCGTTCGGAGAGATGGTGCCATCGGAATCGATGATGAAGCTTGCCTTCCGTCGATGAGCTTTGTTCCCGTCTCGTAGGAACTCGGAGCACTTTTGCAGCGAGAGCTCGAACGGTCCGAAATCTCGGCTACCGAACGCAGACGAGGCATCTCGGGCATGATCACGCGCCCGCTCAACCAGTTTCGACGCGTCGAGTTCTTGGTGCTGGCCAGCTTCGCGTCGATGCGCGCGACGATCTGGTCCACTGTCGCTTGGACGACTTCTTCCGGCCACGACTCTCGCCCTCTCACGAAAGAGATGAGGCCGAGGATGTCCTCGATGGTGTTGTCGTCGCTGAAGTTCATTCAGACGCCTAACGGCTCCAGCTGACCGGCTTCGGCCTACGCGAGAGACGTGCAAGTAAGCGTATCAGACACTGGGCCGAAGTCCGGTCCAGCGCCGAGTTAGCCGCGGCTTGTGCGATGGACTCCATGGTAGGTGGCTCCGGTTGACCACGAACTCAGACTTCGCGACCACTTGCCGACTGCAATGTTAAGGGAGCGTTCATGAATAACGTCCACCGTGCGCTCGCGTTCCCAAGCGGCGTCAAGATCCGTAACAACCAGAAAGGGGCCGACCGCGCGGGAGCGACAAGCGACCCAGATGCGAGGAAGCGGAGCGACGGCCTCGGAGCGCGGCAACGATGCCGTTGACCGAGCGAGCAAACGACCGAGAACGCCGACGGGCGTGCCGCGTCCGGTCCACGCAGATCCGATGGCATTGCCACCGTCGCAACTTCATCTTCGTGTAACACGAGTTTGGTTGTTCGGAACGGTACGCCTGCAGCATAGTCTTCGAGGAACCGCCGCGCATGAGCGCCCGAGACTAGGGTGCTAGAGAGCAACGCGGACGCGAGCCCACTCGCGATCGTCGCGACCAAGAACAACGTGACCCTTGGTCTGACCATAGAGCGGCTAACGTTCAAAAGCTCAGCGGCTTCGGCCCGCCACGAATCTAATGGAATAGTAGCAGGCGCCGGGCCGAAGTCCGCTGCGGCGTTGAGTTAGCCGGCGGGTCATTTAGTCGGAAGCCACCACTCAACCGGTACCGGAAAGGGCGCAGATTCAAGGTGAGAAGCTGCAGAGGCCACGACCTGCTCGGCCAGCTGGCAAAGCCACTCGATATTGAAATAGATGCGCCTGTACGGCTTCTCTATGACATTCGCATAGCCGATCGGGTAATCCTTGGTGCCGCCAGGAAACACTGAGGCGTAATCTCCGACTCCGTACCGATGTACGGCAGGGTTACGCACGTTCTGGTAGAACGCATTGGGGTAGCAGTGTTCTCGAATCATTTTTGACGACAGGGATGGACAGGCCTGGGTAACCTCCGATTCGCTGAGATCAGCACGATCACCGCTGAGAACAAGAGAATCGGGATGCTCCGGGAACATCACGAACACTTCGGGTCGGATCTTTCTCAACTCAGCGATGCAGGCGTGCGCGCCCTCGGTGTACAGAGTCTGCGCCAGCAACGGAACGCTCACGCGCGACCCGGCTGGGAGTGCGTACCTTACCCATAGTTCAACAAAACGTTTGCGATCGATGAACTCGCCTGGCCACAGTTCTGAAGCTAGGGAGCTAAGAAGGCTCGAAAGAATGAGAATCGCCTCCGTGTAGCCACCACCGCACTCTCCCGCGAGCATGCGACGAGCCAGCGTTGTCTTCTTTCGAACGAATTCGATTTGCCACATGACGGGAACGTAGTTCGCGACGGCTAACGTCCCAAGCTCAGCCGCTTCGGCCCACGCCAAGGACGTGCAAGTAAGCGTATCAGACGCTGGGCCGAAGTCGGCTGCAGCGAAAAGTTAGCTGCGGCGCTAGCGCTACCATTTCTTGTAGGTGTCGATGGGAAACTTGACTCGTTTGGCACGTTCGGCGTCGCGCCGCGCCTTCCGAGTGAGCTTCACCTTCGGCTTCGGTTCGCTGGCGACAATGGACCGCCATTTCCACGAGCCAACCACGGCAAAGGCGACTCCAATGGCGATCGCGAATGGCGCGAACACAGCACCGCCCCAATAGTTTGGATAGTGAAGATCGCCTCGTGAGAGCGCGCCGACCCCAAGTAACACGACGGTCAGCCCTAGAGTCACGCTGACGAGAACACCGAACCACCACGTGCGAAAGATTCGACGCATATGTCCCAGCAGCTAACGGCTCGCCGCTCAGCCGCGGCAACCGCACGCGAGATCGTAGCATCTCCGATGAACGGACAGCGGTTGACGTCGGCTGCAGCGGCCGAGTTGGACGCCGGTTCATGCGGTGTGGCAAACGCGCAGGCTTCATCCCCGATCCACGAACCAGCGATCCTCTGGCGAACGAGCCTCAGAGCGCTTCAGAAGAAACACGACAAGCATCAAAATGATGGTGAGACCTGCGAGGAAGACAAGGAGCCCGGCACTGATCGTGTTGACATGGCCGTGTTGAAGGTAGCGAAATCCAAGGTAAAGGCCGTGACCGATCGTGACCACTGCGAGACTGATGGTTTTGTACATCAGGCGGTCGGATAGAGTCTCGTCGCTCGGTGAGTCTGACATTTTGGAAGGGCTTCAGGCGTCCAACGGACCAGCGCTCACCCGCGCGGACCCGCACGCCGAAAATTCTAAATCTTGCGATACTCGAGGCGCGGGCCCGCGTCGGGTGCAGCGCGTTGTTAGGTGCCGCCGTTCTCGCCACAGCTCGCGTACCCGGAAGCGCCGACGCTGCGAACGACCAGACTCTTGAAGATCTCCTTGAACGACGACGCGGAAAAAGTGTCCGCCGCATCTTTGCCCGCCGCATCGATCCAGTGGATCTCGGTGCATACAGTGATCTCGAGGGTGTAGTCCTTTGATCCCTTGATTCTCGCTTCAAATGAATAGGGGCCTACCCGAGCTCCGCCAAGGTGCTTGAAATGAGGCCCGAGTCGGACGGCGATGCCGTCTTGACGCACGTCAAGTACCTCACGCACAAATCGTTCGACCTTGGAATCCTGGCTGATAACTCTCGCTGCCTGGTCGAAGCCGACCGATCCGCCCGCAAAGGCATGAGAGCACCAAAGGACAAGGATGGAACCAAGGATCATCGAGCGGTTCGTCATGACTTCGGCACCTAACGTCTTGCCACTCAGCCGCGCCTTGCTTCACGTGGCAGGAGCGAGACCCGAGAATGATACGCCGAGCATGGCAGCGAACGGCACGGCGTCGGCTGCAGTGGGCGAGTTGGACGGCGGCGCCTCAGGTCCACCATGTCGGCCAGTCTGCAAGTGGATACACGTAACCGAAGAAGTTTGCGTACAGACGGAAGCCGCAGTGCCCATACTGCGGCCGAGCCACAAAGCCGTACGCCACAGCTGAGACAAACGGGAAACGTGGTGACTCGCTGCGAACATACGCCCAAGGGTCTTGGACTCCCGAGGATGGAAAATACAGCGTCATGCCGAAGAGGCGTGACTGCCACTGTGCTTCCGGAGTGAAGCTTTTGCGCTCTTCCAGTCGTGTTGCGTAGAAGTCTGCCACCGAGGAGGATGATACCCACTTGAGAGGCTGACGAACGCCCGACTCCGCGAAAGCATCTGTCACATCTCGCACCGCGTGGTTTCGCGCCGATTTCGCAGAAACGATGTCCGATAGGAAGCCGAGACACAGCAACGAAATGAGGACCAGCACTACACGAACCACTCGACCGAATCTCATCGTCCCTCAGCCGTCCAACGACTCCGCGCTCACCCGCGTGGACCCGCACGCCACGATGGTACAACGTTGCGACACTCGCGGCGCGGGTCCACGTCGGGTGCAGCGCGATAGTTATGCGGCGGTGTTTTGCGGCTACCGTGATGCGTTGATCCGTCGATATTCTTTCAGGAATGCCTTCACGATCTCGTCGGCGAGATCATCAAGTTCTTCTTCGTCGTGCCGATACGTGGAAAGCATACGAAGTGCGTTCTTCCTATTCGTGACAGCGAGGAGCTCGCCGGTGAAGTAGCGTTTCCCTTCGGAGTTGCGCATCGTCTTGTACGTGAAGATGATTACGAACTCCGCTTCCTCGACAGGGACGATGGTGACCCTGGTCTCACGTTTTTCGATCACCTTCCTCATGATTCGATACAGATCGACGTCCGAGCCAGCATCAATGTGAAGCTTGGTGAGGCCACGCATCTCCTGTGGCTCTCCGTACTCGTACTTCACGTCCTGCGCGCTGAGGACGGATGCGGCCAACACGAACGCGAAAGACGTCAGGAAGCTCTTCATGAATTTCTCCGTTCGCCGCATAACTCGTTGCTAACCTGTTTTAGGCTGCAACGGTCTATCATTCCTCAAGGCAGCCTATCAAAGTTCCCTCCCTCCCCCCCGAGTGGGATGGGCTGCGTTCGCGCAGCCGATCGGCTGGGCGGATAGGCTGTGTGTGGCGACGCGCGCAGCGGGCTTCGCCACCTTGGACGACTTCGAGCTGACTTCTTGTGAAAGAGAATGAAGCGTCGTGTCCAATGGACGTAACCCTCTTCCGTTCAAATCGAGGGTTGGCGGACTCGGATCGGATTCTCACGCGGTTGAGCGGCGGAGAGGATTCGGGTCCTTCCATCCTTCGATCATCCCTCGGAATGCCGTCGGCGGTCGTTTCCCTTCGCGGCGTGGAGAGACGAAGCGGCCTACATCTGCGATTGCGCCCGTTCCGCCCACTCCGCGATCTTTTCGAACACCCTCGCTCCCGCTGTGGTTTTCACTTCGTGCGAGCAGCCGCCGATGTGGGGGGTGAGGATGAGGCGTGGGTCGTTGGGGAGTGGGGTGGTGGGTGGTTCGGGGTCGAAGACGTCGAGGGCGAGGCCGGCGAGGTGGTGGTGGGCGAGGGCGTGGAGGGCGGCCTGCTGATCGAGGATTTCGCCGCGCGCGGCGCTGATGAGGTACGAGCCGCGCGGGAGTTTCGCGATCTCGGCGGCGCCGATCATCGATTGCGTTTCTTTGGTGAGTGGTACGTGGAGGGTGAGGATGTCGCTCGCGGTGATCAGTGCATCGAGTGAGGTTGCGCGCGCGGCGCCGCGTTGGGCGAAGTCGTCGTCGGTCAGGTAGGGATCGAAGGCCTGCACGCGCATGCCGAAGGCGGCGGCGAGGCGGGCGACGCGGGTGCCGACCTGGCCGAGTCCGAGGATGCCGAGGCGGTGGTGGGCGAGCTCGTGGCGGGTGGCGCAGTCGTCGCGGTCGAAGGTGCCTTGAACGATTGCGCGCGTGTACGCGGGGACGGTGCGCGTCAGGGCGATCATGAAGCCGATCACGAGCTCGGCGACGGCGTTGGCGTTGATGCCCGGCATGTTGATGACGGTGATGCCGCGCTCACGCGCGGCGTCGAGATCGATATTGTCGATGCCGCTCGTCCCCTGCACGATGAGCTCGAGCCGCGACGCGGCGTCGATCACGCGTCGCGTGACTTTGTTGTAGGCGCGCGTGACCAGGATGTCGGCGTCACTGACGACGTTCGCGAGCTCGGCTTCCGTACGCACGGGGCGGCGGACGATTTCGAAACGAGGATCACCCTCGGCGCGCTCGTCGAGTGAGCGATCGACATCGGCGGCGACTACGATTTTCTTCAAAGGACCTCCGGGTTTCTTCGCGATCTTCGCGTCTTCGCGTGAGAAGGATTGTTCACGCGAAGACGCGAAGAACGCGGAGAGGAGGATAGACTGAGAATCGCTTGAAGCGCCGTCTCCTCCGCATCCTGCGCAAACACCGCACCGCCTTCATCGCTCTCGCGGTCTACCACTTCGTCTTTTTCTTTCCGGTGCTCTTCATGGGGCGCGTCGTTTCGCCGAACGACGTGTATTACAACTTCAGCCCGTGGCAGGACGTGCGTCCCGCGGAGCTGGTACACGCGCAGAACTCGCTGCTGAATGATCCGCCGACGGCGTATTTCACGCTGATGTCGATGGCGCGGAACGACTGGCACACGTTCCACTGGAATCCTTACGTCGCCTCGGGGATCCCCGGCTTCGGCTCCTCGGCAGCGGCGGTGCTTTCGCCGTTCATTTTCCTGCCGGTGCTGCTCGTGCCGCTGGCCTGGGTCTACACGGCGATTCTTCTGCTCAAGCTGAACGTGGCGTTTCTCTTCGCGTATCTCTGGCTCCGCGAGGAGCGCCTCGGCAAGCGCGGCGCGGCGATCGGCGCGCTGGTCGTGTCCGCGGCGGGGATCTATTCGGTGCGCTGGCTGTGGCAGATCACGAACGCGACGGCGCTGTATCCGGCGTTGCTCTGGATCGTGCGGCGGATCGCGAATGGACGGCGCGTGCCGATCGCGTTGATGACGTTGATCGCGTTGGCGTTCGCGCTGTCGGGATTTCCGGCGGCGATCGCGTATGGTGCGTGGCTGGCCGCGGCGTATCTCGTGTTTGTGTTGGTGATGCGGGCCGGTAGCCTGGGGTACCGGCGGCCGGCGGCCGGCACCACGATGGGCGGGTTGTCGCGCGCGGTGATCGCGGTGGTCATCGCGTTGCTGATCGCGCTGCCGGCGCTCGTGCCGTTCGTGCAGCTCATTCGCCGTTCGGGGTATCTCGATTTGCGGCAGACGACGAGTCTGCAGGCGACGTTTTCCCGAGCGCATTGGCGCAGCTTCGTGCAGCCCGACCGCCTCGGCAGTCCGGTGTACAAAGACTGGAAGGGCGATCCGAGTCTCGGTCCGCTGAACAACTACATCGAGACGACGATCTACCTCGGGCTCCTGACGATTCCTCTCGCGCTGGCCGGTCTCTTCAACCGGCGTGTGCGCGCTCGCTGGTTCTGGCTCGGCGCGGCCGCGCTCGTGCTGGCTTGTATTTTCGGTGCGCCGGTGGTGTCGACATTCATCGCGAAGGTGCCGGGCTTCAAGTACTCGGCGCTGACGCGCGTGGCGCTGTTGCTGCCGTTGCCGCTCGCTTATCTCGCGGCGGCGGGGACGCGGTTCTTTCGCAGGTTCGGCGCCGCGCAGGCGATCGTGGCGATTCTGGCGTTCGACCTCGCGCTGTTCGCCGGGCGGTTTTATCCGTACCTCGAGCCGCGCTTCGCAGACGTGCCGTCGACGCCGACGACGCGCTTTCTCGCCGCGGAGCGGAAGCCGTTTCGCATCGCGCCGTTCTTCAACTATCTCTGGCCGAACACGGCGGAGCTGGTGCGCGTCGAGGATGTGCGCAGCCATTTCGGTTCCGAGGCGGCCTATCGACGGATGATGCTGCGGATGGATCCGTCATCGTGGAGCGGGACGTCGACGATCCTCACGTTCAACAGTCTGCAGTTTCGCTTCGACGATCCGCTGACCGCGCTCCTCGGCATTCGCTGGTTCATCGAGCATCCGCAGATCGACATCATCAAGTGGGGAATCTTCAAAGAGACCGAACCGGGCGTGAAGGAGACAGGGACGCTCGCGCTGCGACCCGGCTCGTCGTTCGAGCGAACGATTCGCATCGACACCGAGCCGTTCTGGTCGATCGAGTTGCCCGCGAACATCGACGAGGGCAAGGGAACGCTGCTGGTGACGCTGCTGAAGAACGATCGCATCGTCTGGTCCCGTTCGTTCTCGAAAGAAGACGCAAACTTCATGAACAAGATCTACGTTCCGCTACGGCCGTATGCGCGTCTCGGCGAGAGCGTGACCTTGCGCGTCCGCTCGAACGGCGTGCGCGGAACGCTGCTCGCCGCGCAGGACGGCTTCTACTTCGGCCGCGTGAAGACGCCGGTGATGTTCGAGCGCGCACTGCCGGATGGGAAGCTCTTCCGCAACCTCGCCGAGCTTCCGCGCTTCCGCGCGGTGTCGAAGCTGCGCAAGCTGAACGACGACGAGTTCCTCGCCGCGCGTGACGTCGACTTCGAGCGCGAAGCGGTCATCACCGACGATCCCGTTCAACCGCCGGATCTCACGCCAACCGAAGCGCGCGTATCGCTCACGAGCTACGCGCCGGACGAACAGCACGTGACGACGGAATCCACCGCGCCGTTCTATCTCGCCTCGAGCGAGAAGCTGACGCCCGAGCTTGCGGTGACGATCGACGGCCGCCGCGCGCGCCCAATCGAGACCGACCTGCTCTTCGCCGGCCTTACCGTCCCCGCCGGCCACCACGAGATCGTCTACACGCGCCGCATCGCGCGCGGGTGGTGGTGGGCGTGTTGGGTGGGGCTGGGGTTGTGGGTAGTGGCGATGGTGCTGCCTCGGGGCGGCCGACACCACAACGGCTGAGGGGCCCGAATCAGCTCTTGGTGTCGGCAGTCCGCTTCGCGTCGTTCTCGCGCTTCTTCTCTTCGATGAACGTGCGAAGTACTTCCTCGATGAGGGCGCTCTTTGTGCGGGCAGATGAGAATTGCTGCGCTTGGCGCATTAGTTCGTCATCAAGTTCCATGGTCGTACGCATGGATGAATTTTACTCCCAGCGCTTGCAATTGTGGATCAGCCCTGCTGCAGACACCACAACGCGACTTACACCTTCTTCGCCACGAGGATGATCTGGTACGCGAACAGCCCGCGCCAAGCGCGGGTGATCCACGTCAGAACGCGCTCGCCGAGGCGGAGGATGGGCTCGGGGGTGAAGCCGCCGATGATGAGGCGGATGGGGACGGACGATCCGCTCTCGTCGAGGATTTGGAAGCCGGCGTTTTCGACTTCGCGGCGGATGGTGCGCAGGGTGTAGAAGCGGAGATGGGTGTGATCGAGGATGCCGCGGTCGCGGTATTCGAAGATGCCGAGGAGGAGGCCGAGGCGGATGGTGATGTTGGCGATGTTGGGGACGGAGATGAAGACGTGGCCGTCGTCTTTGACCGCCGCGTGCACGAGACGCAGAGCCTGCGCGGGATTGCGGAGATGCTCGAGGACGTCGGCGAGCACGAGCGCGTCGATGTTTGACGGCAGTTGTTTGACCTTCTCCAGGTCGGCGACGACGATCTGATCGAAGCGGCCGCAGAGTTGCCCGACGCAGTCGACGTTGAACTCGAAGCCGATGGTGCGGTCGAACTGTTCGCGCAGCGCGGAACCGAGCTCGCCGCCGGCGGCGCCGAGGTCGAGGAGCGTGCCGCCTTGCGGAGACCAGCGCCGGATCAACTTGATCAGGATGCGGTGGCTGCTGCCCTCGAAATCTTTGAACGTGTAGACGTTCGGCATGTCACCACTCGGAATAGGGCGAACGCCCTGCGCTGTGGACGTCGAGGATGTACGACTCCGGCTTCGACGTGGACGTCGTGAAGTCCGCGTTGGGCTTGACCTCTTCTTCGGTGGTCAACCGCCAATCGCGGGCGCGAGTCATTGGATCGACCGGAATCGCGCGGAGCTGGGCCGGCACGAGCTCCTGGAGATCGTGAGGATAGCGGCCGTTCTTGTCGTGGAACTCCCGGATCGCCGTGCGCATCGCACCAAGTTTCAGGCGCAACTCGACCTCTTTGCGCTTGAACTCCTGCCGATCCGCCAGCAATCGGAACGTCTCGTACCCGAAGCCCAGGAGGATGAAAAACGCAATCACGATCGCCAGCCAGCGACCAGACGTCACTACAGAATCCCCACTTCGCTGTTGTCGCCGAGCATGAAGCGATAGGCGACCGGCTTCTTCTTCGTGCGGCCGATCTTCACGTTCTTGCCGATCAGGCTGGCCTCGATGCGGCCGTCGACGTGAGTGATCGAGGAGTTCTCGAGCACGATGGAGTTCTCGATCTCGCAGTGCTCGATCACGCCGCGGTTGCCGATCGAGGTGTACGGTCCGACGTAGGCGTGAGAAATGCGCGAGTCCTTGCCGATGATCACCGGCCCGCGCACCACGGAATCGGAGATCTGCGCGCCCTCTTCGACGACCACCTTCCCCTCGATGCGGCTCTCGCCGGTGACGATGCCGCGCACGTTGTATTCGAACGTATCGAGCACTGTGCGATTGGCTTCGAGCATGTCCTCGATCTTGCCGGTGTCCTTCCACCATCCTTTGACGATGTGCGGATGAACGCTGTAGCCGTTGTCGAGGAGCCACTGGATGGCGTCGGTGATCTCGAGCTCGCCGCGCTTCGACGGCTTGATCGCGCGCGCGGCCTCGAAGATGGTCTCATCAAACATGTAGACGCCGACGAGCGCGAGATCCGACTTCGGCTCGGCAGGCTTTTCGGTGAGGCGTGTGACGCGGCCTTCCTCGAGCTCGGCGACGCCGAACTGCGACGGGTTCGGGACTTTCGTCAGCAGGATCTCGCTGTTGCACTGGAGGCTGCGGTACTCCTCGACCAGGGGCGTGATGCCGTGCTGCAGCAGGTTGTCGCCGAGGTACATGACGAACGGCGAATCGCGCAGGAAATTCTCGGCGGTGAGCACGGCGTGGGCGAGACCGCTCGGCGCGGCCTGCTCGATGTAGGCGATGCTCGCGCCGAAACGCGAACCGTCCCCGATGCACTCGCGGATCTCGCTCCCCGTCTCCGGCGAAACGATGATGGCGATCTCCTCGATGCCGGCGGCGACGATGGCTTCGATGCCGTAGACCAGCACCGGCTTATTGGCGACGGGGATGAGCTGCTTGGCGGACGTGTACGTGAGCGGACGCATCCGCGTCCCCTTGCCGCCGGACAGGATGAGGCCCTTCATTTTTTGCGTGGCGCGTGCGTTCATAGTGAGTTGAGAGGTTGACAGGCTCAGAGGCGCACAGGCTCACAGAAATTCGCTGTGAGCCAATGCGCCTGTAAGCCTATGAGCCTAATGGGATCCAATCGTGCCGACGTTCTTCAACGTCACGGCGATGCCGTAGCTGGAGAAGTTGACGTCGGAGAGTCCGCCGAAGACGACGTAGCGGCGGTATTCGAGCGCGATACCATAGCACGAGCCCGTCCAGCCCGTCAGATAGCGTTGTTCGAGGAACTTGCCGTTCTTGGCGTCGAAGTTGAGCTGGATGTCGGTGCGCACGCGGTCGCGGACGAGCCATGAGCCGGTGTCGACGCGGATCTGGCTCGATCCGGCGTCGGAGAGACCGGGCGGATTGAACGACGCGAAGTAGGTGAAGCGGAGGTACTTGTCGGCGCGAGCGCCGGTGCCGATGAGATTCGCCGAGAGGCTGAGCTGATCGATCTGGTGCGAGACGTTGCCGAACGAGGCGTTGGCGTCGAGGCTCACGGATTGATACGGATTGAAGCGCAGCGTCGAGACGAGCGGCGTGAAGGTGTGCTCGCCCTCGAATGTCGAGCCGGCGCGCGGGAAGGGATTCGACAATGCCGCGCTCTGGCGCAGCGAGAACGAGAGCACTTCACGGGCGTTGCCGTTCTCGCCCGGTTCCTTGCCGATGAGGCGATGCGTGAGCGAGTACTCGACCGTGTCCTGCACGATCGGCAGGAACGGCGAGTCGACGGAATCGAAGCGGAGGATGCGGTCCTGATTCTCGACGTCGGTCGTGTAGACGTAGCGCACGCGCGGCTCGATGACGTGCTTGAACTTCGTAAAGCCGCCGGCGGGATGGTTGTAGACGCGTGAGAACGACGGGCCGACCACTTCGACCTGTCCCTGCGCATAAAAGCGCTCGATCGATTCGGAATCGTCGATCTGGCCGAAGGCATCGCGGCTGGCCGAGTAATACGTCTCGCGGACGGAGACCTGCGGCTTGATCGAGAGCCAGGCCGGCGTGCGGAGCTTGAGCGCCAGCGTCGGGAAGACGTCGGTGCGGAGATAGTCGGCGTCGACGGTGCGGACATTGTTGTTGTCGACACCGCCGGAACGCAGCCGTGACGACGACGACTCCATCGAGAAATAGAGCGGCAGGCTGCCGAGGCGCTGCGGGTACATGCGCAACTGCAGCGAGGGAAGCTGCTCGTAGCGCTGGCGTCCGTTGGCGAGCTCGTAATCGCGGCGGTCGGAGAGGATGTTGAGCGAGTAGGTCGGACGGTTCCGCGTGAGATAGGCGGACGAATAGATGTTCGAGAGCGTGTGCAGCTCGGGCGCATCGTCGTATTCGCGGAAGAAGTTGAGATTCGAGTAATCCTGCACGTCGACGACGCCGCGGAAACCGCCGGGAAGATTCTCCTGCGCATGGCGGAACTGATACTTCCACTCGATGCGCGACGTCTCCGTCGGATTGCCGGCGTCGTCGACGGCCGGCACGTGCGCGTTGTTCACGGCCTTGGCGCGGAAGTCGCCGATCTTGACGTTTTCCGTCGGCACATAGCGAAGGTCGATGCCGGCACCGAAGTACTCCTTGCTGCTGACGTCCGCGTAAACCGTGGCATCGGCGGAGTCGCCGAAGGGGATGAAGTAGCCATTCTCGAGGCGCACGCCGAACTTGTCGGTGAACCGTGCCCGCGGGATGAGCAGCCCCTGCGAGCGCTCGCGCTTCGTCGGCCAGATCAGCCGCGGCGCCCAGAAGATCGGCAAGCCGCGTGCGCGGAAAGAGATGTTGTTCATGCGCGCGTAGTCGTCGAGCGTCACGTCAGCGCTGCCGACGTGGAACGACCAGGCGGGGTGATCGAGGTCGCAGGAAGTGAAGACGCCGTTGGTCATCCGGTACGTGTCTTCATCGACCTTCTCGATGCGATCGCCGGAGAAGTACATCGACGGGTCCATCGTCGCCGTGGCGTTGAAGAACGTGCCGGTCTTGGTGTCGAGGTTGTAGATGGCCTGCGTGGCGGTGACGCGCGTCGGACCCTGGTCGATGATGACGTGGCCGTCGGCGACCACGTCGCGGGTCTTGAGGTTGTAGGTGACCTTGTCGGACTGGAGCTTGATGTCCTGATACTCGATGACGACGTCGCCCTGGAGGATCGAGTATTCGTCTTTCTGCGCCTCGATCGTCCCCTGCGGGCCGACGGCGATCTTCACTTCGCCTCCGCCCGGTTTCGGTCCCGGGACGAACTTGAACTTCGGCAGCTGGGCCGACGCGGAGAGTGCGATCAAGGTGAGACAGAACAGGAGCCTGCGCATTCGCGCGTCATTGTACCGGCACCAGATCGCGGATCGCAGATCGCAGATCGCAGAGGGGACTTGCCGGTGCTGTCATCCGCATGTCATCCCGAGCGTAGCGAGGGACCTGGGTGGGCGGCGGCGCGCGAAGCGTGATTCGAACGAGCAGTGCCACACACCCACCCGGGTCCCTCGCTCGACGCTCGGGATGACATGGTTGTTGCTCGCCATCGCGTCCCTGCGATCTGCGATCCGCGATCTGCGATCTGATTCACGCCGCGTCGTGAGCGGTGCGCATGGCGCGATCGATGCGCGTCATCTCCTGCAGCTCCATGCGCAGCTTGATCACCTCGAGTTGATAGAGGCGGGCGACGTCTTCGGTGCGGGAGCGCTGCTGGCGTTTGCGGAGGGCGATGCGGGTGGCGATGCGGACGAACTCGCGATGGGCGGCGGCGTCGTGCCAGCCGGCGCGGGAGAGGCGGTGGAAGGGGTGGGCGGTGGGGCGGACGTCATCGGGATCGATGAAGCCGAGGCGCGCTTCGCCGGTCAGTTCCTCGCGGATGGAGGGCCACTGCTGGAACACCGTGGCGAGGATGACGATCGGAATGAGCGCGGTCGCGGCCGCGGCGATGTTGCGTTCGGTGATTCGCGGGAAGCGCAGCGCGAGCGACGGAAGCCAGGCCGCGGCGATGGCGAAAACCGCGGTGACGACGTCGATCAGCGCCTGCCGCGACTTGTCGCGCACGTGTGTGAGACCGAACGTGATGCCGTAGCCGGCGACCGCGCCGGCGAGGATGCACTCGGCGAAGCGCAGGAGCTCGCCGTTCTCTGCTCCCACGTTTTGGACTCCCATGAACGCGAGCGGAATGGCCGCGGCCGCGCCGGTCATCGCGCCGAGCGTCATGCCGTCCGCGGGCTCGCTCTCGCGACCGGTGAGCCGCACGTAGAGCGCGGCAAGGGTGAGGATGATGCCGATCGCGATCGGTGCGGCCAGAAAATCGGCGTAATGAATGAGAACGCCGGCGATCACGCCCGCGATGATGGGATTTCTGGCATCGCGCGCCAGTCCCGAGTCGAGCGTCCTGAAGTAGGACGCGGCGGGAACGGCAGCGAAGAAGACGGCGATGAGGACCAGGGCCAGAACGGGCGCGGACATCGGTGGCGCATTCTAAGGTGCAGTTGGCAGTTGGCAGTAGGCAGTTGGCAGGAGAGAGAACGGTTTCACGCGGAGAGGCGGGAGAAAGGTGGATGGCAGGTTCAGAGCCGCACAGGCTCAGAGGCGCACAGGCTCAGAGAGAAATGCACTGTGAGCCGCTGCGCCTGTAAGCCTATGAGCCACACACTCTCCGCGTCCTCCGCGCCTCCGCGTGAGCTCTCCCGTCACTCTTCGTCGGCGAACGAGAATCCAGCCTGGTGACCGTGCTTGAGGAAATACAGGCGCGAGCGCGAGATGTCGGAGCGGATCTGATTCGTCAGCTCCAGCGCGGAACGGAACTGGTGCTCGCGCCGCAGCAGCTTGTGAAAATAGAGCCGCACCGTGTCGCCGTAGACGTTCGAGTCGAAGTCGAGGATGTGGCTCTCGATTGTCGTCGCGTAGTTTTCGTAGAGCGTCGGGCGGACGCCGATGTTGGTCACGCTCTCGAACGAGCGCGAAAAACTCTCGAAGCGGCAGGTCGTGACGAACACGCCGCCGCCCGGGAAGAGCTCATTTGCGGGATCGACGTTGACGGTCGGGAAGCCCATCTTGCGACCGAGCTTCCGCCCCGTGGCGACGCGGCCGTCGATGAAGTACGTGCGCCCGAGGGCCAGGGAGACGATGTTCATCGCCCCCTTGGCGATCGCGTCGCGCACGATCGAGCTCGAGACGCGAATCCCGCGCACGCGCACCTCATCGACGCCCATCACCGCGAAGCCATGCTTCTCGCCTTCGCTCGTCAGCTTCGCGAGATTCCCTTCGCGTCCCGAACCGAAACAGAAATCGCGGCCGATGCGCACTTCCTTCACCTGCAGCGCCGCGACGAGGAACTCAGCGATGAAACGATCGGCGGTCCAGCGCGAGAACTCGTGCGAGAACGGCACGACCAGCATCGCGTCAACGCCCATCTCGCGCAGCAGCTCTTCCTTCTGCGGGAGAGTGAGGATCTGCTTCGGCACGCGGTCCGGCGCGACGATCGAGAGCGGATGCGGCTGAAACGTGATGACCGCCGACGGACGCCCCAGCTCCCGCGCGCGCTCGACGATTCCGCGGACGATCTCCTGATGTCCGACGTGCATGCCGTCGAAGTTGCCGATCGTCGCAACGCAACCTCGGGGAAGATCGGTCTGGCGGAGGGGGTCCTGGATGAGCAGCATCGTGGGCGGGCGGAGTGTAGCAATTTGTTGGTTGTCGGTTGTCAGTTGTCGGTTGAAGAGTTGTTGTCGGTTCTCAGTTGTCGGTTGTCAGAGGCTCGCGGGATTTTGCTTGTCATCCCGAGATCGCATGAGGCAGGTCGCGTCACCGCGGATGAAAACGGGGGTGCGCGGGCCAATCGCCGGAGCCACGTTACTAGTTGGCTCGAGTGACGTGTCGTGGTCGTTTTCTCTATGTCGGTTAAACCGCGTTCCCGAGATTGACCCGCGCCGAACTTGGTATCACCTTCTGTTGCCTAGTCGCAAGATGGAGCACGCGTAGCAGCCTCAGTCTTCGCTACCTCGGCGTACACGGCACTCGAGTCAACGAAAGGAGGATGCCATGCGCATCATCAGTAAGCGTTGTCTCGGGTTGGACCTCCACAAGAAGCAGATCACCGCACACCTACGCGTGCACCGACGGTCGAATCAGGAGCCCCTGGGAGAGGACCAGCAGTTTGGAACCATGCCCGACGATCTGGAGCGGCTCCGGGCCTGGATCGTCGAGCAGAAGATCACCGACGTGATCATGGAGTCGACCAGCGTGTACTGGATGCATCTGTACGAGCTGCTCGAAGGCGTGACCAAGCCGCTGGTGGCCAACGCCTCGCACGTGAAGAAGGTGCCGGGCAGAAAGACCGATGTGGGCGACGCCCAGTGGTTGGCTGAGCTGGGAGCTCACGGGCTGTTGCGTCCGAGCTTCATTCCCCCTCAACCGATCCGCGAGCTTCGATCCGTGGCGCGGTATCGGACCAAGCTGGTGGCCACGCGAACGGCCATGCGGAACCGTACCATCAAGCTCCTTGAGATGGCCGGGATCAAGCTCTCTTCGGTTGTGAGCGACTGCTTCGGGGTAACCGGACGAGCCATCCTCGAGGCGCTCACCCAAGAGCAACCGATCGCGATCAAGAGCCTCGCCAAAGGCGGGCTTCGCAAGAAGGTCGATCAGCTCGAACGCTGTCTCGGCAAGGGGCTGACCAGCGAGCTGGGGCGTCGTCTGCTGAAGATGCATCTGGAAATGTACGACTCGATCGATGCCCGGATCGCACAGGCCGAGCTCGAGCTCACCACTCTGGCCGCACCTTATGACAAGGCCACCTCGGCCCTGGATGCCATCCCCGGCATCAACCTGCTGGCTGCGATCACCGTGATTGCCGAGACGGGCGTGGACATGAAGGTGTACCGGAATGAATCCCATCTGACCGCCCTGGCCGGACTGGCCCCGGGAAACGCCATCAGCGACGCCAAGCGCAAGCGCATCGGGGCAAAGGCAACCGGTATCTGAAACGGATCTGCGTGCAGATCGCCTGGGCCGCCTCACGTCAGAAAGGGAGCTTCCTGCGCGTTCGTTTTCTGCGCTTGCAGAACCGGATCGGACGGAACAAGGCCATCGTTGCCCTCGCTCGGCAGATGCTGGTTCTGATCTACCACGTGCTCTGCGGAAAGCCATACACCGACCTGGGGGCGACCTTCTACGACGAACGCAACAAGGAAAGAGCCGTCCATCACTACGCGAGCAAGCTTGCTGCTCTCGGCTACAACGTGCAGCTCGTGAAGAAGCTCGCGTAAGAGTTCCTCACGGAATCGGCCCGCACGAGAGCCGACCAGCTCTCTGCACAACCAGACCATAGGTGAATCGGAGCCGACTCTGTTCGGAAGGCCTCTTGCTGACTCTCGCAGTCAGCTCAGCATTCGTTTGTCTCCACCCTCCCTTCACGGGGGTATATTTTCGTAGCAGCGTCGAGCGAGGGACCTGGGCGGGTGTGCGGCGCGAGGAAGGTGCCTCGTGCGAGGAATGAGCATCGTGCCACCCATCCCCCAGGTCCCTCGCTCGACGCTCGGGATGACAGGGCAGTGCCTCGCAGACAACCGACAACCGACAACACGACAACTCGCCGGTCAAGCCAGTTTCAGCATCGGCGCCGGCAGCGAGATCGCTTCCCACGACGGCGCGCTCGTTCCGAGCATCTCCGCGAATTGTTCGACCATTTGCGGGTCCCACTTGCCTCCGGCGGCTTCGCGTCGAAGCGTGGCGATGGCGGCGTCGTGGGTCAGGGGTGCGGGGCGGTACGAGCGATGTGACGTCAGCGCGTCGTAGGCGTCGACGATGGACAGCAGGCGCACTTCGTGAGGGATCGCGTCGCCGCGGAGGCCGTCGGGATAGCCGCGGCCGTCGTAGCGCTCGTGATGGTGGCGGATGAGCTGCAGCACCGACGTCAGCGTCGTCAGCGGACGGACCATCTCCTCGCCGATCACCGGATGATCGATCACGCGCATGAACTCGTCGCGGGTCAGTGGGCCCTGCTTTGTTCAGCAGCTTCTCCGGGACGGCGATCTTGCCGATGTCGTGCAGCAGCCCGGCGGTGCGGATGCGCTCCGCGGCCGCGGGCGCGAGTCCGACGTGCAGCGCAAACGTGCGCGCGAGATCGCCGACGCGTTGCGAATGTCCGCGCGTGTAGTGATCCTTCGCTTCGAGAGCGAGCGCCAGCGCGCAGATGACGTTCTGCGTCTGCTCGAGGTCGGCGTGAAACTCCTTGATGCGCAGCAGCGAGTGGATGCGCGTCACCAGCTCGAGGCGGTTCAGCGGATAGTTGATGAAGTCGTCCGCGCCGGAGACGATCGCTTCCTGGCGCATGGTGTTGTTGCGATGCGAGGTCAGGACGATCACCGGGAGGAACTCCCAGCGCGGATCGGCGCGCATCTCCTTCAGCGTCGAAGCGCCGTCCTGCACGGGCATGACGAGGTCGAGAAGCACGACGTCGACCGGCTCGTGTTCGAGCATCTCGATGGCCTGACGACCGTTCTCCGCGAGGAGCAGCTCCATGTTCGCGTCGCCGAGGGTCGCTGCGACGAGATCGCGGTTCATGCGGTTGTCGTCGACGCAGAGCACGCGCGGCTGGCGCGGCGCGCGCGGCCGCATGTGTTTCGAGGTCGCCGGTTTCGGCGTTTCCTCGGCCAATGACGTCGAGAAGAATTTGATGAGGTCGGTGTTGAACGCGCCGCCCGCACCCTCGGCGATGAGTTGCTCCATCGCTTCCGGTTCGGTGATCGGGCGCTCGTGATGAATCTCGTCGAAGCGATTGGCGATGCCGACGATCTGCGCCTCGAGTGGGATCTCCTCGCCTTTCAATCCGTCGGGATAGCCGCCGCCGTCCCAGCGCTCGTGATGCGAGCGGACGATCGGCACGAACTGCCGGAACGTCGTCATCGGCTCGAGGATCGACGCACCCATGCGCGTGTGATCGGCGACGCGGCCGCGCTCTTCATCGTTCTCAGGCGACGTCGTCAGCAGATGGTCGGGGACGCCGATCATGCCGACGTCATGGAGCATCGCGCCCTTGATCACGGTCTCGCGTTCTTCGGCGGACATGCCGAGCTTGTCGGCGAGATGCGAGGCGTACGAGGCCACGCGATGCACGTGTCCGATCGTGCGCGGGTCCTTGCTCTCCAGCGCGCTGGTGAGCGTCATGATGATGTTCTCGCTGGAGTCGAGCTCCTTGCGCAGATTGCGGATCTTGATCAGCGAGCGGATGCGCGTGCGCAACTCCTCACGGTTGATCGGCTTGTTGAGAAAGTCGTCCGCGCCCGATTCCAGCGCGCGGATCTTGTCTTCCGTTCCGGTGAGCGCCGTGAGCATGAGGATGGGAATCGTGCGGCCGGCGGGGGAGCTCTTGATGAGCTGGCAAGCCTCGTAGCCATCCATGTTCGGCATCATCACGTCGAGCACGATGATGGAGGGGTTGTGCCGGGGATAAAGATCGACGGCCTCGCGTCCGTCGCGCGCGAGCACGACGTCGTAACCCCAACTCCATAGATACTCCTCCAGCAACTGGAGGTTTTGCTCGTTGTCATCGACGGCGAGAACGACGTCTCGTTCCGAAGGCGACTCTACCGCTGCCATGGACATGGATTTCGGCCTTGCTGAGTGACGGATTATACGCGCCACTTGTGGAATGACCGCTCGCGCAGATCGATTCATAGGTTAGCTCGCAGCTCACAGCTCGCAGGAACCCCCTGCCGCTGCGAGCTGAGAGCTGCCAGCTGATTCCGAATGGCCAGCTACTACGCCGAGCACGCCCAGCAACTCAAACGCGACCTCGCCCGCGAGATCCCGGTCGAGGCTCTGCGCGAGCTGCATCAGAAGAGGCCGCTCCTGCACGCGCTGGTCGCGTTCGCCAATGTCGCCGCGCTCGTGCTGAGTGGATGGGCGATCGTGTCGCTCGATCGCTGGTATCTCTGGCTGCCGTTCGCGTTCCTGGCCGGCTTCGCTGTTTTCGATTTCACGGTGCTGCTGCACGAGGTCGTGCATCGCGCGGTGTTGAAGGAAGCGAGCGAGCCGGGCTATCGTTTCCTCGGCCTGCTCTACGCGATCCCGAGCGGCATCTCCGCCTCGCAGTTCACGCGCTGGCACCTCGACCATCACGCCGGACTCGGATCGTACGAAGACGATCCGAAGCGGCACTACCTCTCGCCGAAGATCAACGCGCGCTGGTTCAAGCTCCTCTACTTCACGCCGGCGCTCTTCCCGATCTACTTCCGCGCCGCGGCGAAGGAAACGGCCACGTACGAGCCCGAGCTGCGCAAACGCATCGCCCGCGAACGCCTCGGCACGGTCGCGTTTCAGCTCTCGGTGCTCGCGCTCATCGCCTGGCTCGGCGGCTGGGCGATCGCGTTCAAGCTCTACATCGTCCCGGTCTTCTTCGTCTTCCCGATCGCCTTCGCGCTGAACCGCCTCGGCCAGCACTACGACATCGACCCCGACGATCCCGCGAAGTGGGCGACGCTGGTGAAGGGGACCTGGTTCTGGGACTCGATCTTCCTCTTCTCCAACTACCACCTCGAGCACCACTACTTCCCCGGCGTTCCGTTCTACAACCTGCCGCGGCTGCAGAAGTTGCTGGCCGGGTTCTACGAGAAGCGCGGGATGACGTCGCGCGGCTACGGCGAGCTGCTGTGGCGATATCTGATTTTGAATCGGAAGCCGCACACGCGATGGAGCGCGGAGAGCATGCCGGCGCTCGCCAGCGCGGCCGAAGAGCGGCGAGCGTGACGGGGGGCTGGTTCACGCGGAGACGCGGAGGGCGCGAAGAAAAATTCGAGACTCTCTCCGCGACTCCGCGTGAATCATCTCCAAACCACGCGGCTGGCGCAGGGGCGTGGAACGCGCGTGCAATCGGGAGGAAGAGCGTGACGCTGCAGATCCTGCGAGACCTCATCGCCATCGATTCGGTGAATCCCTCGCTCGTGCCGGGTGGCGCCGGCGAGGAAGCGATTGCCGCGTACATCGTCGAGGCGTTGAAAAAGATGCGCATCGACGCGGTACGCCAGGACGCGGCGCCGGGACGCCCGAACGTGATCGCGGTGATCGAAGGGCGGCGTGGCGGGCGCTCGCTCATGTTGTGCGGCCACAGCGACACCGTCGGCGTCGAGGGGATGTCCGCGCCGTTCGATCCGGTCGAGCGCGACGGGCGGATGTACGGCCGCGGCGCGCAGGACATGAAGGGCGGCGTGGCCGCGATTCTCGGCGCCGCGCAATCGATCGCGCAGTCGGGCCTCGATGCCGGTTCGATCATTCTCGCCATCGTTGCCGACGAGGAGTACGCGAGCATCGGCGCGGAAGCGCTGGTGCGCGAATGGAGCGCGGATGCGGCGGTCGTGACCGAGCCGACGGATCTCGCGATCGGTGTCGGGCACAAGGGCTTCGAATGGGTCGAGGTGACGACGGAAGGCGTCGCCGCACATGGAAGCCGTCCGGATGAAGGAGTCGATGCGATCGCGCACATGGGTCGCTTTCTCTCGCGTCTCGAACATCTGCAGCACGCGCTCGCGCAGAATCCGCATCCGCTCCTCGGCGCGCCGTCGGTCCACGCGTCGCTGATCCGCGGTGGCCGGGAACTGAGCACCTATCCCGATCGCTGCACGCTGCAGCTCGAGCGGCGCACGGTCGAAGGGGAGCGGCCGGAGATCGCGCTCGAAGAGACGCGCGAGATTCTCGACGCGTTACACGCGGACGACGCGAAGTTCCGCGCGTCGGCGCGATTCCTGTTCGGCCGGCGGCCGTACGTCACGCCGCCCGATCATCCGTTGCCGAATCTCACGCGCGAAGCTCTCGGCGCGCGCACGAGCACGATCGGCGCGATGACGTTCTGGACCGACGCCGCGATCCTTGGCGCCGCGGGCACGCCGTCGATCGTCTTCGGACCAGGCGGCGCGGGCCTGCACAGCGTCGAGGAGTACGTGCGCATCGACGAAGTGCTTGCCTGCCGCGATGCGCTGGTCGCGCTGGCGCGTCGATTCTGCGAGGGAGCGTCATGAACGATCTGTTGGAGATGCCGGTGCGCGTCGCGGAGATTCTTGGCGGCATCACGGCGCGACGCACGCGACCTGCCGAAGGCGAGTTCTGCGCGGTCGAACACGTCTGTCACCTCCGCGACATCGAAGCCGAGGGATATGCGGTGCGCATCGAACAACTGATGCGCGAAGATGAGCCGTTGCTGCGCGATCTGGATGGCGAGGCGCTGGCGCGCGAGCGGCGCTACATCGATCAGGATCCCGACGAAGCGTTGCGCGCGTTTGCTGCAGCGCGTGCGCGGAGCGTCGAGCTCTTGCGCGGAGCCGATGAGTCCGCGCTCGCGCGCGCGGGAACGTTCGAAAACGTCGGACGCATCTCGCTGGCGAAGCTCGTCGAGATGATGCGCGAGCACGATCGCGGGCATCTGCGCGATCTCGAAACGATCGCCGCGCTCGAACGGTTCACGCGGCAGCGCGACAGCTAAAATCGGTTTCACGCGGAGACGCGGAGATGCGGAGTGGAGAGAACAAACGTCTCTCCGCGCCTCCGCGTCTCCGCGTGAACTCCCTGGATGCGGGTGAGAGCGTCTACGCCAAATCCTTCAGCGCCTTCTCCATCCGGCGAATCCCTTCCTCGGCCTCGTCCATCGAGAGGTTGAGGGGCGGACGGAAGCGCGCGGAGCGGTGACCTGACGACAAGACCATGACGTCGTGGGCCATGAAGGCGTTGAGCGCGGCGTCGCGGACGTCGCCGCTCGGGAGATCGAACGCGGCCATGAGGCCTTTGCCGCGCACGTTGGAGACGAGATTCGGGAACGTCTCGGCGAAGCGTTCGAGCTCGCCGATGAAGTAGGCGCCGACGTTAGCGGTGTTCTCGCACGAGGTTCTCTTCGTCGATGATCTCGAAGTAGCGCTGCGAGCGGACCATGTCCGTCAGGTTGCCGCCCCACGTCGAGTTGATGCGCGAGGAGACGGTGAAGACGTTGTCCGGCGATGTCGAAGATGCGCTCGTTGGAGACGAAGCCGCAGACCTGCGTCTTTTTCCCGAAACAGAAGAGATCGGGCTCGACGTCGTAGTGCTCGAACGCCCACATCTTGCCGGTGATGCCGACGCCCGACTGCACTTCGTCGAAGATGAGGAGCATGTCGTTCTCGTCGCAGAGCTGGCGCACGGCGCGGAAGAACTCGGGGCGGAAGTGGTTGTCGCCCCCTTCGCCTTGGATCGGCTCCATGATGAATGCCGCGATGTCGTCTTTGCGCTCGTGCAGGAACTGCTTGGCCTGATCGAGCGCGGCCTGCTCGCGGCGCTCGACGTCGGCGCGCACTTCTTCCGTGAGCGGGAAGGCCAGCTTCGGATTGTCGATGCGCGGCCAGTCGAACTTCGGGAAGTACTGCGTCTTGCGCGGATCGGCGGTGTTCGTCAGCGACAGCGTGTAGCCGCTGCGGCCGTGGAAGCACTCGCGCAGATGCATGACCTGCTGTCCTTTTTCGGCGGTCGAGCCCTTCTTGAAGTTCTTGCGGACCTTCCAGTCGAAAGCGGTCTTGATCGCGTTCTCGATCCCCAGCGACGCCGCCTTCGACGAAGAACATGTGCTTCATGAACGAGGGCGGCATGGCCACGCGCGCGAACGTCTCGACGAACTCGGCCATGTAGGTCGTGTAGATGTCGGAGTTGGCGGGCTTGTTGATCGCCGCATCGGAGATGCGATCGCGGAACTCCGGCGTATCCATCTTGGGATGGTTGTAGCCGACCGGAACCGAGGCGAAGTTGGTGAAGAAGTCGAGGACGTTGCGTCCGCGACGCGAGTCGAAGACCCAGGAGCCTTTCGACTTCTTGAGATCCATGACGATGTCGTAGCCGTCGGCCAGCATGTGCCGCCCGAGGACGTTGTGCACCTCAGCCGGCTGGACGTGGATCCGGCGATCGGTGATGGCGGAGAGGGACATAGGTGAGACTCCTGTCTTGTTGCGTTGGATGCGGGGACTTGGATTCTATCAGTTGTCCGTGATCGGTTGTCGGTTGTCCGGGATTCCCGCTCTGCGGAAAACTCTCAGACAACGGACAACCGACCACTGACAACGGCGGCGCCATCTGATAGAACCGCGCCCGCAAATGATCTAGGGAGACTCGTAAAATGAAAGACATCGTCATTCTGGGCGCCGCACGGACGCCGATCGGTTCGTTTCTCGGAACTCTCTCTTCTCTCCCCGCGCCGCGCCTCGGCGCGGTCGCCATCAAGGCCGCGCTGGAAGGTGCGGGTGTGTCGGCGGAGCAGATTCAGCAGGTCATCATGGGCAACGTCCTGCAGGCCGGCGTCGGCCAGGCGCCGGCGCGGCAGGCCGGCATCTACGCGGGCATTCCGGTCAGCGCCGGCGCGGTGACCGTGAACAAGGTCTGCGGCTCGGGGATGAAGGCGGTCATGTACGCGGCGAATGACATTCGCTGCGGCGAATACGACATCGCCATCGCCGGCGGCATGGAGTCGATGTCGAACGCGCCGTACGCGCTGCCGCAGGCCCGCGGCGGCTATCGCATGGGCAACGGCAAGATGATCGATCTCATGATCCACGACGGTCTGTGGGATCCGTACGGCGACAAGCACATGGGCAACTGCGCGGAGCTGTGCGTGGCGAAGTACAAGTTCACGCGCGAAGAGCAGGACGAGTTCTCGCGCGAGTCGTATCGCCGCGCGCAGGACGCGATCAAGGACGGCAAGTTCAAGAAAGAGATCGCCATCGTCGAGATCGAGGGGCGGAAGGGCAAGTCGATCGTCATGGACGACGAGGAGCCGTTCGCCGCGCCGCTCGAGAAGATGGGAACGCTCAAGCCGGCGTTTCAGAAGGACGGCGGCACGGTCACGGCCGCGAACGCGTCGAAGATCAACGACGGCGCCGCCGCGCTGGTCGTGACGTCCGCGGAGTACGCGGAGAAGCACGGCCTCAAGCCGCTGGCGCGCATCGTTGCGCAGGCGACTGCCGCGCATGAGCCGGAGTGGTTCACGACCGCGCCGGCGAAGGCGATCGATCTCGCGCTCAAGCGCGCCGGGATGACCGTCGACCGACATCGATCTCTTCGAGATCAACGAAGCCTTCGCCGCGGTGGCGATGGCGGCAATGAAGGACGCGAACATCCCGCACGACAAGCTCAACGTCTACGGCGGCGCCGTGGCCCTCGGGCACCCGATCGGCGCGAGCGGCGCGCGCATTCTCGTCACGCCTGATCCACGCGCTGAAAGGCCGCGGCCTCAAGCGCGGCCTCGCCGCGATCTGCATCGGCGGCGGCGAAGCCGGCGCGATGATCGTCGAAGTCTAAGTGTGAAGTGCGGTGGCAGACCACCGCAACTGGAGTCTGGCCATTGTGAGGAGGGCGGGCTTATAGCCCGCCGGTTCTTTGGTTCTTTTGGTTGGGGGACCTCCCCAACCGCCCAGAGTCGGCGGGCTATAAGCCCGCCCTCCTTATCGCGATGGCTTGTCACCGCACTCCTAGAGCAGGTCCGCGAGTCCCGCCATGTCGCGCACTTCGTACCTAGGCGTGCCGCCGGGCAGAGGCTTGTCGTTGCGGCGATTCACCCACGCGGTTGGAATGCGGAGGGCGTTGCAGGGGACGACGTCGTGGAAGTTACTTTGCGCGGCGTGCAGCCAGCGCGCGGAACCGATGCGCTCGCGGGCGGTGAGAAAGTGTCCCAGGGCCGGCTTGTACGACTTCACCTGCTGCGCGGTGATCACGAGATCGAAGTCGACGGTGAAGTGCCGGCGTGTCGCGGCGATGAGGTCATCGTCGACATTCGAGAGGATGCCGAGGCGGTAGCCGGCGGTGCGAAGTCGCTCGAGCGCGGCGTTCGTATCGGCGAACGGCTTCCACGATGTGAGCGACGTCACGAGGAAGGTCGCGCGCTCGTAGGCGAGTGGCCATCCGAGGGAGCGGGCCACGCGCGCGGCGACCTCGGTGAGGACGTCGCGGTAGAGGCGAAAACTCTCGCGCTCGACCACCGGTTCGATGGCTTCGTAGGCGCGCAGAACGTCCTCGCGCTTCAGATCGATGCCTTCCTGGCGCGACGCGTCGAGGAAGGCATTGGCGATTCCGGTCTCCCAGTCGATGAGCGTGCCGTAGCAGTCGAACGTGATGATGTCGTCGTTGCGTGCCATCGCGATAACACCCTTGGCGTGGAGTGAGGGATATCACAAAAACGAAGGTGGGGCGGTGCTACACGTCCTCCGTACGTTGCGACGCAGGTGCGTTGCGACGTGCCGAGGCGGGGCGTAAGCTCTTCGCACACCGGATCATGCACGAGGTCGCACGCAACCTTCGCACGGCCGAGCGTTACCTGCTCACGCCGCCACTGACCGCCACGTTCGCCGGCGTGCCGGTCGCCGTCTGCGACATCTCCTCGAAAGGGGCGCGCTTCCGCCACGACCGGGTGATCGACATGACCGCGAAGTCGATACTGCAGCTCGCGGTCGAAGGCGGCTCCGAACCGGTGGCGCTGGAAGCGGTGATCGTCTGGACGCAACCCGACACCTCGGTGCCGGGGAAGTTCCTGTCCGGTGTGCGCACGTATGGCGCGCCCGCGGTCATGGAGTCGCTCATTCAACAACTGCAATCGTCGCAGCGCACGAACCGCATCGAAGAGATGCGCTCGACGGATCGCTTCTATCTATCGCCGGCGCTGGAAGGAGAGTTCGACGGCCAGCGCGTGCAGATCGAGAACCTCTCCGCGCGCGGCGCGCGCATCGAATTGCCGATCGAGCCGTTGCGCGGCAGCGGCGGAACGTTGAGCTTCACGGTCGCGCAGTTGAAGACCGGAGTGACGGTCGCCGGGCAGGTAATGTGGACGGCGGTGAAGGCCATCGGCGCGACGAGCAGTTTCCGCGCAGGACTTCTGATCAACGAGAAGCCCGAGCTGATGCGACTCGCGATCGGTCACCTCGTCGAGGTTGGTCAGGCCGCCTTCGACACGCATTCACTGCGGCTGAAGCTCAAGATCATCCGCGCCCGCGCGCGCCAAATGGCGCCGTCGTTCGCGGAAGTCGAAGCCTCGGGGATTCCCGCGGAGCAGTACCTCCTCATTCAAGGCGTGCGCGAGGAGCTGCGCCTCAACCCGGAAGAAGCGATGCACTGGTACCGCCGCGCGCGCATGATCATCAACGACCCCGCAACGCGCGTCGCCGCGCCGCCAATCGCGAATCATCCCGATGCACTCGCGGTCTGGGAGTACCTCGATCGCTCGGTCGATCCGTCGATCGTGGGGAGAGCGTTCGAATTGCCGTGACGGTCAAGTCTGGTTGAGCATGTGTTCAAAAGTCGGCGCCAAGTACGTTGAAATTCATCGCGCGAGCGGCGTTGGCAAGTGCGCGATCGTAGGTTGCACCGGTGAACTGCAGGCCGTTGGGCGACGAGGCGAGATCGGCCGTAGACGCACGTCTCGTGACTTACGTGTCGGAGTCGTACGGCAGCTCCGGCAGCCGCTCGAGCATCTTCGCGTATCGCGCCGGATCGTGCTCTGTCTTCTGCTTCAGCATGGAGAAGATCTCAGCGGCCAGAACTGCGGCAATCAACTCGACGGCGTCATGATCGGAATAGCCTTCGCGACGGAGGCGCTGATACGTTTGCCCCGTTTCCGGTGGTTCGTGTGTCCGGATCTGCGTCCTTACGACTTGGCGTATTTCCTCGCCAGCGAGGTGACCGTCTGGCGGTTCATTGCCGCGTTGCTTTCGAGCCATCACAGGATTCTCTCATCCGGTGCCTGTGTCGTCACCTCCGTACTCAGGGCTCAAGGACGGCTTGGGGCGGACGCACGTGGCGGCGTCGGCGCGGATTGCGCGGACGGCGTTGCTCGACGGACTCTCGCCGCGCCCTCCGCGTCTCCGCGTGAAACGTCACTCTGTCCCAAATACCGCGGCGACATTTCTCTGCATGCCTGCGAGCTTCGCGCGTTTGATCGCGCTTTTCGTGAATAGCGCGGAGAACTCCGATTGCGTGGAGCGGAGGAGATCGGTGATCGGAGTCGCGCGGAAGGAATCGCGTGGAGTGAATGCGGGATGTGAAGCCGGCGGTTGCGCGTTCCAGGGGCAGGCTTCCTGGCAGATGTCGCAGCCGAAGGCGTTGCCTTCGAGGTGCGCGGCGATGCGCGGTTCGAGGGGGCCGCGGTGCTCGATCGTTGCGTAGCTGATGCAGGCGGCGGAGTCGAGGGTGCGATCGGGAAGGATGGCGTTCGTGGGGCAGGCGTCGATGCAGCGCGTGCAGGCGCCGCAGCGATCGGAGACGAGCGTCGCTTCGATGTCGTTTTCGAGGGCGGTGACGAGGGTGCCGATGAAGAAGTAGGAGCCGTCGATCTCGTGAATGAGCATGCCGTTCTTGCCGATCCAGCCTAATCCTGCTTGCGCGGCGTGGGAACGATCGGAGAGCGGTCCGGTGTCGACGTAGCGCCAGCTTTTCGCGCCGTCGAGCGCGGCTTCGAGCTTGCGCAGGATGCGATCGAGGACGTCGTGATAGTCGTCGCCGAGGGCGTAGCGGGCGATGTGATGACTGAGCGCGCCCGCGGGTGCGTGCGGGCGTTCGGATGCGTAGGGCACGAGGATGACGACGACGGATTTCGCCCAGGGGAAGCGTTCACGTGGACGCGCGCGGACGGCGGCGTTCTTCGCGAGGTAGGCCATCGAGGCGTGATGGCCGCGCTCGATCCATTGCGCGAACGTGTCCGCATGTGCGTCGTCGATGTCGCTCGCGCCGAGGTGCGCGACGCCTTCGGCGCGAGCAACGCGCTCGAGGGCGGGCCAGTACTCGGAGAGTTTCGACGGCACGGTGCGAGGAACAAAGGAGGAGTTGCGCGAAATCCGGGCGGCCGGCGAGGAGGGCGGGCTTATAGCCCGCCGGTTCTTTTGGGTGGGGGGCCGTGCCGGGTTCCCACACCCCGCCCAGAATCGGCGGGCTATAAGCCCGCCCTCCTTAAGTGTGCGAGCTAGAGCCGTTCGAGAATCGGGCCGATCATGGTCTCGGGCACTTTGATCGTGCCGAGGGTCTCGCGGGTTTTCACGGTGCCGTGATCGTCGGAGCCGCCGGTGGCGAATTTTTTTCGGAAGCGGACGAGGTTCGCGTAAATCTTGCGATGTCCCTCGGAGATTTCGGGGTGCATGATCTCGACGGCATCGATGCCGATGTCGAGCAGGCGTGGGACGAGTTTCTCGTGATTCGGATAGAGCGTGGGATGCGCGACCGACGTCACGCCACCTGCGGCGCGGATGAGCGTGACCGCTTCGTCGATGCGGAAGCGTTCTTTCTCGACATAGGCCGGCTTGCCCGAACCGAGATAGCGATCGAATGCTTCGGAGACGGATGCCACGTGACGGGCTTCGACGAGTGCGCGCGCGACGTGAGGACGTCCCATCGCTCCGCCGGCGGCGAGTTGATCGACTCGTTCCGCGCTGATGTTGACGCCGAGCTCGCGTAGACGCTCGACGATCGCATAGCCGCGCTGCTGGCGTGTTTCGCGGAAGCGCGTCAGGCGTTGTGCGATGCGCTCGTCATGCGCGTCGAAGGCGTAGGCGAGTACGTGGACGTCGATTCCTTCGAAGCCGCAGGAGAGCTCGATGGCCGGGACGAGTGTGATGCCTCGCTCGACGGCGTAGGGCTGGATCTCGAAATAGGCGGCGAGGTTGTCGTGATCGCTGATCGCGACAACCTCGATCCCATGTGCGAGTGCAACGTCGAGAACTTCCTTCGGCGAGCGCGTTCCGTCCGAGTGATACGTGTGGGTATGAAGATCGGCGTAACGCACTTCGCGAGGGATCAGATCTTCTTCGAAGCTTTCTTCAGACCCTTGGCGCCGGCGGCGAGTGCGTCCTTCGCGGCGTTGCGCGCGGACGTCTTCACCGACTTGATGACCGGGGCGGCGGCTTTCTTGATCGCCTTCACCTTCGGCTTGGCGGCTTTCGTCACGGCTTTGATCGCCGGCTTCGCGGCTTTCTTCGCCTTGGCGTACGCATCACCCGCGGCTGCCTTGACCTGTTTCACCGCTTTCTTCGCGGCTTTCTTCACCTGTTTCGTCTTGATCGCCATTGAACCTCCTAAAAAAACTGCGTGCGCCTAGTGTAACAGTCCTTGTGCACTATTGGTTGCGCGGTTTTACGCGGTCGGCGTATCAGATGGTGCGAGATTGTCGACGACGTTCTGACAACGCGCGCAGAGATCGCCTTCGTTCGCGACCTCTTCGCGATACTGCCAGCAGCGTCCGCATTTCTTTCCGCGCGCGGCGGACATGGCGATGCCGATGCGGCCGAGGCCTTCGATCTCGATGGAGTCGGCAACGCTTTCGTCCGGCGGTTTCACATCGACGTGCGAGACGATGAAGAGCTTCGCCAGATCCACTCCGCCGTCGTCGATATTGCCGAAGAGCGTGATGTCGGCTTCGAGCGATTGACCGATCGTCTTCGCCGCACGCGCGCGCTCGAGCACGGCGAGCACGGCGTCGCGCAGACGCAGCACGCGCGTGAAGCGATTCGTTTCGTCGGCGCCGAATGCGGCATCGAGCTTCGGGATTTCCGTGAGATGCACCGACGCCGTTTTTCGTCCCGGCATCGCTTCGTAGATCTCCTCGGCGGTGAACGAAAGGATCGGCGCGATGGTGCTGACCATGCCGCGCAGCGATGTGGTACATCGCCGTCTGCGCGCTGCGGCGCTCGAGCGATGCCGGCGCGTCGCAGTACATCGTGTCCTTCGAGACGTCGAGATAGATCGACGAGAGATCGACGGTGCAGAGCTCGAGGATGCGGTGGAAGACGACGTGGAACTCGTACTCCTCGTACGCCTGGCGACAGCGATCGACGGTGCGGCTGGCGCGGTCGAGGATCCAGCGATCGAGTCGGCAGAAGCTGATCGAGCGGAACGGCGTCGGTGGCCGGATCGAAGTCGTAGAGATTCGCCAGCAGATAGCGCGCGGTGTTGCGGATCTTGCGGTAGCCTCGCTCGTGCGGGCCAGGATCTGCGGGCCGAACGGCATGTCGTCGGTGTAGTCGACTCATCGCGACCCAGAGCCGGAGGATGTCGGCGCCGCTCTGCTTGATCACGTCCTGCGGCGAGAGCGCGTTGCCGCGCGACTTCGACATCTTGTCGCCCGATTCGTCGATGAGGAAGCCGTGGGTGAGGACCTCGCGGAACGGCGCGCTGCCCTCGAGTGCCGGTGCCGACGAGCAGCGAGGACTGGAACCAGCCGCGATGCTGATCGTGCCTTCGAGGTAGACGCTGCGCCGGCCACGTCGAGCTCCGGTCGCGGCGCTTGCAGCACGGCGAGGTGCGAGCAGCCGGAGTCGAACCAGACGTCGAGGATGTCGCGTCTCCTTGCGGAACGTCGTGCCGCCGCACTTGGCGCACGGTTCGTCGGGGAGGAAGTCGGCGGTCGGACGCTCGTACCAGGCGTCGGCCCCTTCGGCGCGGAAGATCGCCGCGACCTTCTCGAACAGCTCGGGCGAGGTGACCGGCTTCGTTGCAGCTCTCGCAATAGAGAACGGGGATCGGCACGCCCCAGAGGCGCTGGCGCGAGATGCACCAGTCGGGGCGGTTCTCGATCATGCCGTGCGATGCGGTCGTCGCCCCACGCGGGATCCACTTCACCTTGTCGATCTCTTCGAGTGCGCGCTTGCGGAGGTCCGGTGGCGTCCATCGAGATGAACCACTGCTCGGTGGCGCGGAAGATGACCGGGTTCTTGCAGCGCCAGCAGTGCGGATACGAGTGCGTGATCGGTCTCGCGAGAGAACGAGCGCGCCGCGTCTCGCGCAGATGCTCGACGATCAGCGGGTTCGCCTTGAACACGTGCATGCCGGCCCAGTACGGAACGTCGGCGGTGAACTCGCCGCGATGATTCACCGGCGCGTAGATCTCGAGGCCGTAGCGGCGGCCGGTGTTGAAGTCGTCGGCGCCGTGGCCGGGCGCGGTGTGGACGAGCCCGTGCCCGCTTCGAGCGTGACGTAGTCGCCGAGGACGAAGACGCCCTGGCGGGGGAGGAAGGCGATGCGCGGTAGCGAAGATGCTCGAGCGCGGCGCCCTTGAAGATCTTCCCCGCCTTCCAGTCGGTCCAGCCGAACTTCGACGTCACGGTCTCCGACACGAGCTCGGTGGCGACGATGTAGTTCTCGCCGTCGTGCTCGACGATCGCGTAGTCGAAGTCAGGCTGGACGGCGATGGCGAGGTTGGCCGGCAGCGTCCACGGCGTGGTCGTCCAGATGACGGCGTAGAGCGGCTTCTCGATCGGGAGATCGAGCTCTTTCACTGATTCTTCAGTCGAGTCGGAAGCGCACGTAGATCGACGGCGAGGTGTGCTCGCGTATTCGACCTCGGCTTCGGCGAGCGCGGTCTGGTCGTATGACACCAGTGCACCGGCTTCAGGCCCTTGTAGACCGCGCCCGATCTCGAAGAAGCGGCCGAGGGCGGCGGCGATGTCGGCCTCGTAATCGAAGGACATCGTCAGGTAGGGATGGTCCCAGTCGCCGAACACGCCGAGGCGGATGAAGTCCTCGCGCTGGATGTCGACGTACTTCGCCGCGAACTCGCGGCAGGCGCGGCGGAACTCGGCGGCGGACATCTCGGCCTTCTTCGAGCCGAGCTCCTTGCCGACGGCATGCTCGATCGGCAGGCCGTGGCAGTCCCAGCCCGGAACGTAGGGCGAGTCGAAGCCGAGCATCGTGCGCGATTTGACGACGATGTCCTTGAGGATCTTGTTGAGCGCGTGCCCGATGTGAATGCTGCCGTTCGCGTACGGCGGCCCGTCGTGCAGCACGAACTTCGGACGGCCGGCGGACTTCTCGCGGATGAGCTGATAGAGGTTCATTCCCCGCCACTGCTCGAGCCTCTTCGGCTCGTTGAGCGGCAGGTTCGCCTTCATCGCGAACGTGGTTTGCGGCAGGTTGAGCGTTTTCTTGAAATCGCTACTGGAGGACATGGGACGGGGAAACTAGCAGCGAGGGCAGGAGATTTCAAATCAGTTGCTGGTTGTCGGTTGTCGGTTGTCTGCGGAGAGTGGCCTGGACTACGCGCGGGCGCGGACAGTCGGGTTCTCAGTGGTCGGTTGTCAGTTATCTGCGCAGAGTCGCCTGAACCACGCGCGGTGCAGACAACCGATCACTGAAAACCGACAACCGCGAAGCGCTAAATTTGGGTTCTCAGTGGTCGGTTGTCAGTTATCTGCGCAGAGTCGGCTGAAGCATGCGGCGCAGACAACCGACAACCGACAACTGACAACCGTCGCGAAGCGCTACATTCCGCCGGCGGACATCGTGCGCGGCGCGGTGACGCGGAGCTTCTGGCCGATACGCAGCGACGTCTTCTTCGAGAGATCGTTGATCTCGCGCAGCTCGGCGACGCTCAGGCCGTGTTTTTTTGCGATCGAGAAGAGCGTGTCGCCCTTGCGCACGGCGTAGAAGAACTCTTCGTCTTCGCTGTGGGCGAGGAGCGAGGCAAGCTCGCGGGCGCGGACGGGGAGGTAGATCGCGTCGCCGCGGCCGATGCGGTCCGACGAATCGATGCCATTCATGGCCAGGATCGTCTCCGGCTTCGTGCCGACGGCGCGCGCCAGGCGCTTGATCGAGTCGCCCTTGTGCAGCGTGTACGAGCAATAGCGAAGGTACGCGTCCTCGTCGCGAAGCGAGCTGGCGCGAGCCTGCAAGGTATCGACCGCCTTCGCCGGAACGCGCACCGAGCCGCGGCCGGGAGGGACGACGCCGCGGCGCAGCGAGGGATTCATTTCTTTCAGCGCGTCGGCGTTCACGCCGATGACTTCCGCGATGTAGGCGAGCGACACCGGCCCGCGTAGGTCGACGCGCGCCGGCTCGGTGTCATCGGTTTCGAGGAGCGAGAAGCCGTAGTTGTCGGGATCGCTGGCGATGCGCAGCGTCGCGTAAAACGTCGGCACATAGCCGCGCGTCTCTTTCGGCAACAGGCCCTGATCGAGCAGCTCCCAGAACGACGACGCGCCCGATTCCTCGAGCGTGCGGCGCACGCGGCCGGGGCCGCAGTTGTACGCGGCGAGCGTGAGCGCCCAGTCGTCGAACATCGTGTGCAGGTCACGCAGATACTTTGCGGCGGCGCGCGTGGAGCGTTCCGGATCGGCGCGCTCGTCAACCCACCAGTCGACGCGCAGTCCGTACTCGCGCGCGGTGTCGGGCATGAACTGCCAAATCCCATGCGCGCCGGCGCGCGAAGTGAGGCCGGGGATGTACGCGCTCTCGATCACTGGCAGGTAGGCGAGCCCCTTCGGCAGTTGCTGTTCGTCGAGCGCTTTGTCGATCAGCTTCTTGTAGCGCGCCGAGCGGTTCAGCGACGTCTGGATGCTGTCCTTCATGTCGACGCTGAAGAGCCGTACCGCGGAGTCGATCGTGCGATGTTCGGGGATGGGAATCGAAGCCGCTGCTTCGATGTCGACAATCGGTGCATCGACGGGCGGAGCCGTGACGTCGGAGCGCGTGAGGATGTGCGAGTACGCGGTCTGGAGCTCGCGTTGGAACTCTTCGCCGTCGAGCGACATCGACGGCCGCGCGACGACGGGAGCCGCCGGAGCGGGAGCGACCGCCACCGCCGGCGATGAGCTCGCACAAGCCACGGTGTACAACGCCAACAGTGTCAACAGCAGCGTGTTGCGCATCGCGTTTCCCCCACCCAAACCCAGTAGGCAGTACGCAGTTTGCAATAGGCAGGAGCGAGCAAGCCGGGAGCGTAGACCATTTGGCTTCGCTCCTGCCTACTGCATACTGCCAACTGCCTACTCGTTCTCACCCCAAATCGATCTTCAGATTGACCGAAAGACTCTGGACGTCCGAGGTGTCGCCGAGATCGAGAGTCTGATCCTGAGACTCGACGACTTCGTGACCTTCATCCTCGAACGATAGTGTAACCCGAACGGATTTGGCCCGAGGGAACACGTCGGGAGGGAGGTGAAGATTGAGCGTGCGTTGGATCTCGCGCTTCGGGCGGAGGCTGGCCAGCGCGGCGAGGGGATCGCGCTTCGCCGCTTTCGGCGACGTTTGCGTGGCGCGCTTGCGCAACGCCTCGAGCTCTGCCATCACGTCGACGGACGATCGCACCTTGACCGTCTTCACTTCGGGCTCGGGAGCCGGCTTCTCGTCCTGACTGAAATCGATTTCGGGCTCGGCGATCACAGGCTCCGGTTCGAGCTCCGCTTCCGGCTCGGCGACGGGAGGAGCCGCATGGAGAACGCCAACTTCGGAGCTCGGCGCGGGAATGTCGGCGATGGGAGCGTCGGCGATCGGCGCATCGGCGATGAGATACCGGTCGATGTCCGCCGCCGCCAGCGCGGCCTCGGTTTCGATCTTTGCCGGCGCTTCGGCTTCGAGCTCGGCGATCTCGTCGAACGACGGTGTCTCCAGCGCGATCGGGGCAGGCGCGTGATGCACCGACGGAACGGGCGTCGTCGCGGCGACGGTCGCGTGGGGCGGTCGGTTCTCGTTGCTCTGTACGCGAAATTGCACGGCGCGCGCGGCCGGTGCTGCCCGCGACGGCTCGTCGCCGGTCATGCGACGGCGCAGCGTGCGGAGGGTGAGCTTGGAGATGACCTTCAGCGTCTCGAACACGCCGATGCCGGTCGAAGCGACCGACTCGACCCATTCCGCGCGGCGATCGGGATCGATCGCGTCGAGCATGGTGTCGACGGGTGAGATGTTCGGAAGATCGCGCTTGTTGAGCTGCAGCACCAGCGGGATCTCGTCGAGGTTGAGGCCGATCTCGGCGAGGTTCTCGCGCAGGTTGTGCAGGCTCTCGACATTCGCGTCGAGCATCGGCCGTCTGCGAATCGGCGACGAAGACGATGCCGTCGACGCCTTTGAGGACGAGCTTGCGCGTCGTGTTGTAGAAGACCTGGCCCGGAACGGTGTAGAGCTGCAGGCGCGTCTTGAAGCCGCCAATCACTCCGACGTCGATGGGCAGCAGGTCGAAAAACAGCGTGCGGTCGGTCTCTGTTTCGAGGCTGACCATCTCGCCGCGGCTCTGCGGAGAGGTCTTGGCGTAGATGTGGTGCAGGTTCGTCGTCTTCCCGCAGAGGCCCGGACCGTAGTAAACGATCTTGGCAGCCATCTGCATCGTTGCGTAGTTGAAGAAGACCATCCGACGAGCTCCAGCAGGGCTTCGATCCTAGCAGTCCGCGCTGAAGAATTCCACGAATGCAGTCGCTGGTTGCTGGTTACTGGTTGTCTGTGGGGCCGGCTGAGGCTGACCGCTTTTCGCGAGAGACCGCAAGCAACCAGCAACCAGGAACCAGCAACCTTCGCGTGATGACGCGTACTACTTGCCGATCACGGAATCCGCGATTTCGTGCGCGAGCAGTTCATAGATCTCAGCGACGCGCGGATCGTCGTGCAGCGCGGCGAGGTGAGTGCGCATCACTCCTTCATCGCCGCGTGCCGCGGGACCGGTGAAGCGTCGCGCGTCGCGATTGCGTCGCCAGTTCTCGATGGCCGAGAGCGCGAGGGCCACGAGATCTTCGCGCGAGTCGGTGACGCCGGCGCGCGTCATCAGGCGCTCGGCGATGTCGAGCGCGGCGGCGATGTAGTTCGAACCGAAGACGGCGGCGGCGTGATAGCGCGGTTTCTCTTCCGGCGCGACTTCGCAGAAGCGCGCGCCGATCGCCGCGGCAATCAGTTTCGCGGTGCGGCGATGTCCGCCTTCGAAGACGAGCAGCGTTCCCTCGAGATCGGAAGGGTCGCCGATCGGTGGAAGAGACTTGAGCGGATGGAGCGAGAAGCCGTCGCGAAGACTGAGGAGCGCACCGCTGGCGTGAAACACGAGCGCCTCGGTCTCGGGAATCGCGGCGGCGACTTCAGGAATCGCGCGATCGCTCACGGCGACGAGCAGAAGCTCGGAGTCGCGGGCGAGATCGGACATGTCCATGCGCACCGTGCCGAGAAGCTCGGCGATGTGACTGTGCGACGCATCGCGCAACCAGACGCCGGACAATGGCCAGCCGATCCGCTTCCATGCGGAACCGAAGGCCCACGCCGCACGGCCGCCACCGAGGATGCCTAATCGCAAGTTCGCTTATCCTTAGTTGACTGGTTGCTGGTTGCTGGTTGTCTGGGGTTGGTCGTTTCCATCATGCGCTATGCGTTGATTCTCGCACTCCTTGCCTCCTCGGTGCTTGCAGCACCGCCGAGCACGTGTGCGATCGACGGTGATTACGAGCGTTCCCTCTGCGCATACCAGCGACGCCAGTTCGCCGATGCTGAGATCGGGTTCCGCTCGATCATCGACCGCGGAGAGAAGGACGCGAAGACCCTACGCGCGATCTACTTCCTCGGACGCACACTGATGAAGACCGGCCGCTTCGATGAAGCCTCGGCGCTCTTCATCAGAATCTACTCGGCCGACAAAGCGTTTTACGACACGTGGAACTGCGACTTTCTCCTCGGCGAGTGTCGAAAGGCACTCGGCCGATGACGCCTCACCACAGATAACCAGCAACCAGTAACCAGCAACCCATTCATGGCCCAAAGCCAATTCGAACTTCGCCGCAAGCTTCTGCAACTGGAGGCGCTCTACGACGTCGGCCGTGCGCTGAACACGCTGCGTCCCGAGGACAGCCTGCTCGAGGAGCTGATGAACCGCGCCATCGCGGTGCTCGATGCCATGAGCGGGTTCGTCTTTTCGCTCGACGACAAACTCAACATTCAGACGATCTTTTCGTTCGGCATCGACGCCTCCGTGCCCGAGGCGCTGCTGGTCGAGCCGCCGGTCAAGCAGGTGCTGGCGTCGCGAGAGCCGATCATGCTCACGGTCTCGCGCTTCCTCGGCGGTCCGGGCAGCGATCTGCTGATCGCGCCGATGATCGCCGCGGAGACGATCGTCGGCATCATCGGCGTCGGTGGTAAGGAAGTGCGCGGCGCGAAGGCGGGGAGCTTCATCGAAGATGACCTGCGCTTCCTCGAGTCGATCGCCGCGATCGGCGGCGCCGCCATCGACAACACCCGCCGCTTCCACAAGCTCGACCTCGTGCGCGAAACGCTCGAAGACGAGAACCGCGCGCTCAAGCAGCGCATGCTCCGCGATTACTCCGACCGCCTCATGGTCGGCGACTCGGCGAAGATGCAGCGCGTCATCGACCTCGTCGCCCGCGTCGCCGACTCGCAGGCCAGCGTGCTCATTCGCGGCGAGTCGGGCACCGGCAAGGAGATGGTCGCGCGCCTCATCCACGGTAACTCGGCGCGGAAGGACGGTCCGTTCGTGGCCATCAACTGCGCCGCGCTTCCGGAGACGCTCCTCGAGTCCGAGCTCTTCGGCATCGAGCGCGGCGTGGCGACCGGCGTCGAAGCTCGTCCCGGCAAGTTCGAGATGGCCAAGGGGGGCACGATCTTCCTCGACGAGATCGGCGACATCCCGCTGACGCTGCAGGCCAAGCTGCTGCGTGTTCTCCAGGAGCGCGAGATCGAGAAGCTCGGCGGACGGCGGCGGATCCCGGTCGACGTGCGCATCCTTTCGGCGACGCACCGCAATCTCGAGGACATGATCGAGAAGGTCGAGTTCCGCCAGGACCTCTACTATCGACTGAAGGTCGTCGAGATCACGCTTCCGCCACTGCGTGAGCGGAAGGACGACATCCCGAAGCTCGTCCGCTTCTTCCTCGACAAGTACGGCAAACGGGAAGGGCTGAAGGACGTGCGCATCACGCAGGAAGCGCTGCAGAAGCTCATGCGCTATCCCTTCCCCGGCAACGTGCGCGAGCTGGAGAACCTCATCGAGGGCGCGCTCGCCCTCACGACCGACGCCGTCGTCGATCCCGGCGACCTCCTTCTGCCCGAGTCGGGAGCCGCTGGCGGAGAAGGGGAACTATCCGGCGATCTGCCGACGCTCGACCAGTTGGAAGGGCGATATGTGGCCCGCGTTCTCGCATTTACCAAGGGAAATGTCTCGAAAGCCGCGAAAATCCTTGGGGTAGATCGCAAGACACTTTACCGTATGTCCCAAAAAAGGCCACATGTGGAGTCTTGGGACGTTCAATGATAAATGACACAATCAAAGCCACTTGCGGCTGCGTTTCGGCGCTTTTCGTCGCGAGTGGGGCAAAATGCCTCAAGGTTTCAATCGCCTTCCCATCGGTCCCTCTTCGTGTAAACTACGCCCGCGCATCAACTTAGGAGAGATCGAGCTGATTCGGAACGCGTGGCAGTGGCGTTGCTCTAGGGTCGCCCCGACACAAGAGGGGGGACACCATGAACAACATCGCACAAACCCGCACCACCAAGCTCGAGTCGGCCTTCTCCGCAGCCTACATCCTGCCCGGCCTGTTGGCGGTGAATACCGTCGCGTTGTTGGCGCTGGATCAGCTCGGCGCGCTTCCTTCCTGGCTGAAGACGATCACCGCCCTGTTTCTTGCTTTTTGACGGCTGCGCTGAGGATCGGCTCATGACTGCGACCGCAGAGCGGCAGATGGAGCTCACGCTCCCGATGGTTCCCGACATCGAGATCGCTGCCGCGCGTGCGGCCGGCAACCTCGCCCGGGAACTGGGGATGCCGTCGAGAATCGATCGACGAGATGGCGCACGCGATGATCGAAGCGTGCATCAATGCGCGGGAGCACTCCGGTTGCGTCGATCGCCGGATCTATGTCAGAATCGTCGGCACCTCAGCAGGCCGAGGGCAGCTCGCGCGTCGACATCTGGATCACCGATCACGGCAAGGGATTCAACGTGTCCGAGGCACGCTCGCGGCGCCAGAACCTCGGCGCGGTCCACAAGCGAGGGTGGGGGCTGCAGATCATCGAAGCGCACATGGACGAAGTCGATATCTCGACGGGTCCGGATGGCGGTACGACGATCCACATGGTGAAAATCGGGAAGTCGGAAGCGGAGTAGCTGAGCATTTCCAATGGGTGAATCATGACGGACGAACTGAAAGTCGCGGTCGATCGCCGCGGTACGACGGGCGCGATCCTCTATACGAAGGGCTACATCAACAACGTCGGCGGCGAAGAGATCGCCAACCGGGCGTACGAGTTGATGGACCAGGGCGTCCGCTCGCTGCTTCTCAATCTGCGCGAGACGAAGATCGTCAACTCCATCGGCATCAGCATCCTGATCGAGATCATCGAGAAGATGATGGACAACGGTGGCAAGATCGCCTTCTGCTGCCTCACGCCGGTCATTCACAAGACCTTCCAGATCATGGGACTCGCGAATTACGCGGCGATGTTCAATGACGAGGAGAGCGCGGTCAAAGAGATGCAGCTTTAGTTAACTGGTTGCTAGTGACTGGTTGCTTGTGGCTGACGTCGTCGTCCCACAGACAACCAGCAACAAGGAACCAGCAACGGGTTTCAAGCTGATATCCTCCCTTTCTCATGCCTCCGGTCCATCGTTTCGCGGAATTCGTCCACGAGCTGCAGGAGCTGGAAAAGGCCTCGATCATCGCGCAGGGGCCGCAGATCCTCGATGCGTTCGCGCGGCATACGCGATTCGACAGCGGCGCGATGTATTTGCGCGACGGACGCGGTCCGACGACGTTGCGGCTCGCCGCGAAGTCGCATCGATGCGTCGCACCGGAAATTCTCGACGGGGAAGCGTTCGCGCAGGATGCGGTGACGCCGTCGCCGGCGATCGTCGTGCCGTTGCAGTCCTATCGCGAGGCCATCGGACTCCTGGCGCTGTCGACGAATGAAATCGACGACAGCATCGACGAAGACGTCGCCTTCGTTCGCACTGCTGCGGCCTTCCTCTCGACGCTGATTACGAATCAACGGCTGATGCAGGAGACGCGTGAGGGCGACTTCCAGCTCAAGTACCGGCTCTGGGAGCTCGAGTCGCTGTACGACATCGGACTCTCGATCGCTTCGACGCTGAACGTCGATGAGCTCGCGGACGAGATTCTCTTCCGCATGATCTCGCTGACGAACGCGCGCCGCGCGGCGCTGTTTCTGCGCGAGGGCTCAGGCTTCAAGCTCTATCGGCCATTCGGCGATGTGCGCGAAGGATTCCTCGAAACGGAGTTGAGCGATCAGCTCATCCGCGAAGGGAAGCCGATGCCGTTCGCGGGCGGCAGCGATTGTCTCTTTCCCGATTGCGGTTCGTTCGTCGCCGTGCCGATCAAAGGAAGCAATGACGCCGTGATCGGCGTCCTCGCCGCGGCCGATCGCGAAACGCGCGAAGGCGGCGTCGGCGTGTTCGAGGAAAACGAGCTGCGTCTGCTCGCGCTCTTCGCCAACCAGGTCGCCATCGCGCTCGAGAATGCGCGATTGCATCGCGACGCACTCGAGAAGCAGGCCATGGAGCGCGAGCTCGAGCTGGCGGCGACGATCCAGCGCGACATCCTTCCGAAAGCGATTCCGCAGGTGGACGGAATCGAGATCGCCGCGCTCTCGCGTCCGGCCCGCCAGGTCGGCGGCGACTATCACGCGTTCTTCATGCGCGACGGCGTGCTCACCGCGCTCGTCGCCGACGTCGCCGGCAAGTCCATGCCCGCGGCGCTGCTCGTGTCGGCGTTGCACGCGGTCTTTCAACTTCTCTTCGCCGAAGGGCGCGAGCTGGGCGAGATCGCCACGGAGCTCAATCGCCACATTCACAACTGGTCGGCGGAGAACAAGTTCGTCACGCTGGTCATGGTCTCCATCGATCAGGAAAACGAAACGCTGCAATTCGTCAATGCCGGCCACAACCCCGCGTACCTGATCTCGAATGGCCAGATCGACATGATCAAGTCCCACGGCCTGCCGATCGGAATCCTCCCCGGCACGCGCTACATGACCCAAACGCGCGTCTTCCCTGCCGGCGCCTGCGCGGTGCTCTACAGCGACGGCATCACCGAAGCCGAAGACATCGCCGGCGAAGAGTTCAGCAACGAACGCCTCGAAGCTCTCCTGCAGCAACACATCGACTGCAGCGCGGCCACGATCCGCGACCAGATCGCCTCGGCCGTCGATGCCTTCGTCGACGAAGCCCCACAAAAGGATGACGAGACGATCGTCATCGTGAAAAGGGTGTAGAGGATAGTTGCCGGTTCGCGATCAGCCTCGACTTCGGCCAATCAGCGAATGGCCTCGTTACTGCGCGAGCGGATTCTTGGAGCGATCTTCTCGTGCGCGACCAGAAGGTGATACTCGATGCTTCTCTCGCCGAGCTCTATGGTGTCGAAACGCGCGCTCTCGTGCAGGCAGTGAAAAGGAATCTGGAGCGGTTCCCGGACGACTTCATGTTTCTTGTCGAAGGAGGAGTTCGACGACTTGAGATCACAGAATGTGATGTCGAGTGCTTGGGGTGGTCGACGAACACCGCCATACGCCTTTACGGAACAAGGTGTGGCGATGTTGTCGAGTGTCCTGCGCAGCCAGCGTGCGGTCGATGTGAATGTAGAGATTATGAGGGCCTTCGTGCGCGTTCGACAGATGCTCGCCCAACGGAGCGAGCTTGATCAGCGTCTCGACGAACTGGAGCGACGCTATGACGCGCAGTTCCAGGCGGTGTTCGATGCCCATTCGAGCGCTGATTAGCGACGAGATGAAACCGCGTAAGCGAATAGGCTTCCACGACTAAAGAGAACCGATCTTGAGATCACAGATTGTGATGTCAAGAGGTTGAGTGCGCATCCGCGACGGGTCTTTCGCCCGTCGATTTACGCGCCCGGTGAAAAGAGATCGCGGATCGCAGATCGCAGTTGATGGACTGCCGCCGTCTCGGCGGCTGGGGCGGCGTCGTCTCGACGCCCGCCGCGAGCGGCGGGACGCCGCTCGCCCAGCCGGCGAGGACGCCGGCGGTCCACAAACCCGACTACGCGCGTCCGAACTTCGCCGCGCGTTTCTCGAAAAACGCCGCCATTCCTTCCGCGGCATCGCTCGAAAGAAAGCAGCGCTCTTGATGCTCGCTCTCGAGCTCGATCTGCGAGCGGAGATCGTTGCGTTCCGAGGCGTCGAGGGCGTGTTTGATGCCGGCGATGGCGATTGGTGGTGCGTCGGCGAGAGCGCGCGCGAGTTTCTCCGTTTCTGCGGTGAGATCGGTGACGACGCGGTCGACCATGCCTAACGCGAGCGCTTCGTTCGCGTCGACCGCACGGCCGGTCATCATCAGCTCCATCGCGCGGCTGCGGCCGATGAGGCGGGGGAGGAGCCAGGTTCCGCCCCAGTCGGGATGGAGACCGATGCGTACGAAACTCTCGCTTAGCTTCGCCTGCTCAGAGGCGATGCGGTAATCGCAGGCGAGCGCGAGATTACAGCCTGCGCCGGAGGCGATTCCGTTGATTGCAGCCAGCACCGGCTTCGTCATCGACGCGATTTGCAGAATGACGTCGCGCCCGGCGTCGAGCAGTTTGCGCAGCGACGCAACGTCGCCGTTTTTCTGCAGGCCGCTCATGTACTCGACATCACCGCCCGCGCAGAACGCGCGGCCGGCGCCGGTGATGACGACCACGCGCACGGAGTCGTCACTCTCGCAGGCGCGCAACGCGGCGGCGAGGTCTTCGCGCATCGTGCCGGTGAAAGCATTCAGCTTCTCGGGACGATTGAGCGTGATCGTGGCGATGGCATCGCGGTCGGATCGTTCGATGAACATGGCGGGAGTCTATCTCCGGCGCGTCTATACTTCGCGGACCATGAAGCGCGTCCTGGCCTGGCTCGTTTACGCGACGATTCCCGCCGCTCTTTTCCTGCAGTTCACGCACGGAAATCTCACCCTGCAGTTCATCTTCTCGTGTCTGGCGGTGCTTCCCGTCGCCGCCTGGATCGGTCATGGCACCGAGCATCTCGCGCATCGCCTCGGGCCGACTTACGGTGCGCTGCTCAACGCTACGTTCGGCAACTTCGCGGAGATGGTCATCGCCGTCATCGCCATTCGCCAGGGACTCGTCGACGTCGTCCGTGCCTCGCTCACCGGATCCATTCTCGGCAACCTTCTCTTCGTCGCCGGCCTGGCGATGCTCACCGGCGGCTGGAAGCGGGAATCGCAGAAGTTCAACGTCCTCGCCGCCGAAGCGCAAGGCGGGCAATTGATCCTCGCCGTGGGCGCTCTCATCGTGCCGGCGCTCTTTTTCCGCGCTGCCACGCAAGCGCATCATCCGGAGTTGATCCACCAGGTTTCCGTCGGAACCTCGGTGATCCTGTTGATTTCCTACATCGCCGGTCTCTACTTCAGTTTCAAGACGCACAAGCATCGCCTCAACGAAAGCGCGATCGGCGATACGCACGAAGAGATCGAAAAGCTCGAGCTCTGGTCGGCGAAGAAGGCGACGCTCGTTCTGCTCGGCGCGAGCGTGCTGATGGGCATCGTCGCCGAAGGTCTCGTGCATGCCGTACACGCGGCGGGCATGGCCTGGGGACTCAACGAAGTCTTCCTCGGCTTCATCGTGCTGGCGATCGTCGGCAACGCCGCGGAGCATTCGACGGCTGTCGTTCTGGCGATGCGCAATCAGATGGACACGGCGCTCAACATCTCGATGCAGTCGAGCGTGCAGATCGCTTTGTTCGTCACGCCGGCGCTTGTGTTCCTCTCGTATCCGCTGGGGCATCCGCTCGATCTGCTCTTCTCGCCGTTCGAGATTCTCGCGGTCGCTCTCGGCGTTGCGGTCTTCGCGTATCTCATCATCAACGGTGAATCGAACTGGTACGAGGGCGTTCAACTCTTGGCCGTCTACGCCATCATCGCCATCGCTCTGTTCTTCCTTCCTGGTGCGCCTTCGCCCGCACCGGCGGCGGCCGGCGGACACTGAGGTCGTCCGCTAAACTGCGGCGTATGCGGGCAACTCGACCCTGGTCGATTCAGCGATGGCTCGGATGGCTCGTCGCAGGAGTGGTATTCCCCGTCCTGGTGCTCCTGATCTGGACCAGCATCGTGCAGGTGCGGCGCGAGCAGAACGAGGTGCGGCAAACCGCGCTGAACATGGCCAAGGCGACCGCGGACCGCATTCGCGATCGACACTCCGAGTCGGTCGCGCTGCTCGCGCAGATGTCGGCCCGGCGAGGCGTCGCGGATTTCGACCCTGGTGCCTGCCACTCCGTGTTCTCCGCGGTCGATTTCCTGCCGCGATACGCCGACGTTTTTCTCTTCGATGACACCGGCACGCTGGTCTGTTCGGGAAACACGGAGCCGAAGAACGAGTCGATCTCACTCGAAGCGCGCCGATGGATCCGCGAAGAGTTGCGCGCGGGCCGGCTTCGCGCCGGTGTTCCGGTGGCGCACACGATCGGCGATCGATCGATCCTCGTGCTGGCCGCGCCGGTTCGAACGCCCTCGGCACGGAGAGGGACGATCGTCCTCGTCGAATTCGTGAGCGTTCTCAGTCGCGATGCTCAGGTTCCCGGAGCTGTCGTCACGATTCTCGATCGGAACGGCATGATCGTGGCGAGATCCGACCGCGGAGGGCAGTGGAGTGGCAAGAGCCTCCGTGGGAGCCGGTTGACATTGCTGGCCTCGGGCGCGAGCGAAGGGTTCGTCGTGGCCACAGGAGTCGACGGCGTGTCGCGGCAATATGGATACACGCATTTGCCTGCTCTCGGGTGGGCGATCTACGCAGGGATTCCGATCGCCGCCGTCGCCGAGCCGCTGCGAGAGATGATCATCAATGGTGCGATCGGCGCGACGGGAATCGTCTTCATCGCCGGTGTCTTGACGATCGCGCTGGCGCGCAAGATCGGCCGCCCATTGCACGCACTCGTCGCAGCCGCGCGGACGGCGGACGAAGGTGCGTTCGACCGCGTCGAGCCCGAGGACGGACCGCTCGAGATCGCAACGCTGGCGCACGCGTTCAATCGATTGATCGACCGCAGCGAAGAAGCGGACGAACGCATGCGCGTGGGCGAGCGCAAGCTCAAGGCCTTGTCCGATCGGCTTCTGACGGTTCAGGAAGAAGAGCGCAGTCGCATCGCTCGCGAGCTTCACGACGACCTCGGGCAGTCGCTCACGGCGCTCAAGATGGACGTCATCGGATTGCTGCAGGCGACGGCGCAGCCGCCGGAGCTGGCACCGATCCGCGCCCGCATTCTGCGCACGCTCGATGCTACGGTGGCAGCCGTGCAGCAGATCTCTTCCGAATTGCGCCCGAGCGTTCTCGACGATCTCGGGCTCGTCGCGGCCATTGAAGCCGAGGCGCGGCTGTTCGAGGAGCGCTCGGGAATCGAGTGCGAAGTCTCCGTCGGCGGCGACGCACCGATCGACGACGACTGCGTCACGGCGATCTATCGCATCGTGCAGGAAGCGCTCACGAACGTCGCGCGGCATTCGAATGCCACGCGCACCGAGGTGCGAATCAGGCATCGCGCCGAAGAGCTGTTGCTGGAGATTCGCGACGACGGGCGAGGCGTGACCGGCGCGGAGATCGCCGATTCCATGTCCCTCGGCTTGATCGGCATTCGCGAGCGCGCGGACCTCATCGGCGGCACGGTGCAGTTCGAAGGCGTCGAGGGTCGCGGCACGATCGTCTCGGTTCGCATCCCTACATCGCGAAAGGCGAGGAACGAATGATCACCGTACTCATCGCCGACGATCACGACATCGTGCGCGAAGGTCTGAAGCAGATCGTTGCCGAGACGAGTGACATCGTCGTAGGTGGCGAAGCGCGCACGGGCACGGAGGCGTTGGAGCTTGTGCGGCGCGGCGGTTGGGACGTCGTCATTCTCGATCTCAATCTTCCCGATCGACCCGGCCTCGACGTGCTCTCGCAGATTCGCGCGATCGCGCCGACCCTGCCCGTACTCATTCTCAGCATGCAGCAGGATCCCTCGTATGCCGTGCATGCGATGAAGGGGGGCGCGCTCGGGTACGTGAGCAAGAACAACGCGCGCGAACATCTCGTCACCGCGATCACGCGCGTTGCGCGCGGCGAGCGCTTCCTTACGCCGGCGATGGCCGAGCGTCTGGCCCTCGATCTCGTGCAACCGGATCGCGATCGGACGCATCGCATGCTTTCCGATCGCGAGTTCCAGGTGCTCTGCCTCATCGCCGCGGGGAAACCTCCGCGCGAGATCGCCGCGGAGCTCAACGTCAGCGTCAAGACCGTGGCCACGCATCGCGCGCGTCTGCTCGAGAAGATGGGGCTGAAGAACAACGCCGACATCGTGCAATACGCGATCGAGCACGAGCTCCTCCCGGAGCGCCGTAGGTAATTTACCGACACGCTGTCGGTGAATGACCTCGCGAAAAAGCGGGCGAACCCCGATGTCGGGCTGGGGCCGGGATCGACATGATGCTCCTGCTCGTCCCCCAAATTTTTCATGACCTGTGAGAACGGTTCTGCCCGCAGGCTTGTCCTGCTGATCGATGCGGCTCGGCTCGCTCTTTTCTCTCCGCAACCTCTGGATTCGATCAAGGGGCGAGTAGAATGAGCGCCAGATTCTCAGAACTCAGTCAACCCTTGTTTGGCAGTCCTTCCCGTGGAGGGGAGGACTGTCGTTTTGATTTGGCAGTTTTAGTCGCGGACTTCCTCCGCGTGCATACAACGACCCTCGTGCAAAGGAAAACCGAATGAAACGAACTCTGTACTCGCTCCTCACGGCTGTGGTGATCGTGTCGACGATGATCAGTGCCCTGGCAGCGCCACCTGCGGCGAAGCCGCGACCAACGGCGGCGCGCACTCCGCTGCAGCCGTCGAAGATCTCGCTTACGAAGTTTGCACCGTTGAACTTCCGCGACGCGGCCGCGGCTGAAGCATCGAGGCCGCCCGCCGGGAACGACGAGATCGAAGACATCGAGGCTCCGCAGTCGAAGCCCGACGTCCGTTTCGGAGTGCCCATTCCTCCCGGTCTCACCTCGCGCGTCGTTCCGCAGGCGGTGCCGGCATCGCCGACCGGACCTTCGCCCGGCCCGCTCAAGACGTTCAAGGCAGAATTCCTGAGCGCGACGAGCATTCCGCCCGACACGATGGGCGCGGTCGGAACGACCCACATCGTCTCGGTCACGAATGACCGGATGCGCATTCAGACGCGCGACGGCGTGGAAGTCTCGCGCATGACGCTGACGGCCTTCTGGGCCGGCGTGACCATCAAGGGCGCTGCGATCGCGGCCTTCGATCCGAAGGTCATGTTCGATCGCTTCAACAATCGTTTCATCCTGATCTCGTCCGGCAACGGGCAGAACGTGAATTCCGGCGCGATGTTCGCGGTCAGCGCCACCGCCGATCCGACCGGCACGTGGTACCGCTGGTCCGTCGCCGCCGATCCTGCTTCCACCGCCGCCGGCGGACACTGGATCGACTACCCGACGATCGGTCACAACAAGAACTGGATCGTCGTCGACGAGAACGTCTTCAACTTCGGTACGGCCGGCAGCGGCTTCTGGGGAACGCAGATCTACGTTCTCGACAAGCAGGCGGCGTATGCCAACACCCTGGGAACCATCTCGCTCTTCCAGGCCGACTTCACGACCGGTTGCGTTTCGCCATTCGAAGGGCAGTTGGGATGCGGCTTCACGATGGCACCCACTCTCGTCGAAGACAACACCACCGACGAGGTCTACATGGTCGAGGACTGGGACAACATCGCCGGCCAGTTGCGCCTCAGCAAGGTCACGGGCACGCCCGCGGCTCCGGTGCTGACGGTCGGTACCCAGTTCCCGCAATCGACGAACAGCTGGATGTTCAACGCCGCGCGTATCACCACCGCCGGTACGCAGTCCGGTGGATACCTGCCGCAGCGCCAGCTCGCCGCCAACCTTCCGTCCGGCACGCGCATCATGGCCAACGACTCGCGCATTCAGAACTCCGTTCTTCGCAACGGATCGCTCTGGTGCACGCACACGGTCATGCTCGCCGCGACGCCCACGGCGGCAGGCTCCGGCTATGGCACCGGCAATCCGGACGTGCACTCCGGCATTCAATGGTGGGAAATCGATCCGACGATCGAGAGCGGCACATCGCAGGCTCCGATTCAGCTCGCGCGTATCGAAGATCCGACCGCGGACAACTGTCACAACGGAGCCAACGTCACCAAGACCACCGCACCCTGCCTCAACTCGGTTCTGAATCAGGTCGGTGAGTTCTTCGCCTTCCCCAACATTTCCGTCAACCAGAACGACGATGTCCTCATCGGCTTCAGCCGCTTTTCGCCGCTGACGTATCCGAACTCCGGTTACGTCATCCGTCGTTCGACCGATCCGATCAACACCACGCGCGATCCGGTGATCTTCCGGCCGGGCCAGGCCAACTACAACATCGGCGCCGGTTCGGGAGCCACGCGTCAGAACCGCTGGGGCGACTACAGCGCTTCGCAGACTGATCCGATCAACGACACCGATTTCTGGTCCGTGCAGGAGTACGCCGGCACGCAGCGCAACGACTTCCTCGCTCCTTCCTACGCCGGTCCCTGGGAAACGTGGTGGGCACTCATTCGTCCGACCTCGCCGGTTCCGTCGACCAGCGGCAACCTGATCATCAGTGAGTTCCGTCTTCGCGGACCGCAGGGCGTGCGCGACGAGTTCGTCGAGGTCTACAACCCCGCCGCGACTCCGGTCATCGTCAACACGACCGACAACTCCGAGGGCTGGGCACTCGGCTACAGCACGAACGGCACCACGATCACCGGCGTTGCCGTCATTCCGAACGGCACCGTCATTCCGCCGCGCGGTCACTACCTCATGGTCAACAATCCGGACAACACCGCCGGCGGCACCTCGGCGTTGACCTATAGCCTCAACACCTATCCGAGCATCACCGTCCGCGGCGCGGACAGCGACACCGGTTGGACGATCGACCTTGCCGACAACGGCGGCCTCGCTCTGTTCAAGACCGCGAACACGGCGAACTTCAACGCCGGAACGCGCATGGATTCCGTCGGCTTCGCGTCCATCGCCGCGGGTCTCTTCCGCGAAGGCAACGGCATTCCGGCGATCACCGCGGCGACGCCGCTGGGACAGATGACGTTCTATCGCGACTCGGCGAGCGGCCTGCCCGTCGACACCGACACGAACGAGAACGACTTCATCTTCGCCGACCCGGTCGTCGAAGTTCTCGGCTCCACGCCGCGCCTCGGCGCAGCCGGTCCGCAGAATCTCGACGGTCCGATTCATGACACCGGCGCCGCGGCCGTCGTCGCCAGTCTCCTCGATGCGGGAGCGGGACAGGGCTCGCCGGCCAATCTCTTCCGCGACCCGACCGTCGTTCCCAACGGCGCGTTCGGAACGATCACGTTCCGCCGCACCTTCACCAACAACACCGGCGCCGATCTTCCGCGCCTTCGTTATCGGATCGTGAACATCACCACGACGCCGGTGACAGGTCCGAACGCCGACCTGCGCGCGATCAACTCGTCCACCGGCAGCGTTACGCTCAGCGGCGGCGGCAGCGTCACCGTGAACGGAACGACGATCGAAACGCCACCGGCGCAGCTCGTCGGCGGCGCATTCAACAGCAGCTATTCCGCCAATGGAATCGCGCTCGCCACGCCGCTGCTCAGCGGAGCGAGTGTGAACCTGGCCTTCACGGTCGGCGTTCAGACGACAGGCACCTACAACTTCTGCCTCGAGGCCGAGGGAGTGCCGGTCGCCGCTTCGTCCGTGCTGTGCTTCGCGGGAACGACGGAAAACACGCCGCCGACCATCACTCCGGGTGCGCCCGTGAGCAGAACTGCCGGCAGCGCGGGATCGATCGCCACGATCGCCACTGTGAGCGACCTTCAGGATGCCCCGGGATCGTTGACGGTCACCGCCACGAGCGTACCGACCGGCATCACCATCACCGGCATCAGCAACTCCTCGGGCACAGTCTCGGCCACCGTCACGGCCGGCCTCACGGCCGTCAGCGGCACGAACAACGTGACGCTGCAGGTTGCCGACAGCGAAGGCGCCACCAACACCGCGACGTTCGTCGTGAACGTCATCCCCGTCACTCCGACGATCACGCCGGGCGGCCCGACGACATTCTGCGCGGGCGGCAGCGTTCTGCTGACCTCCAGCGCGGCGGCTGGCAACCAGTGGTACCTCGACGGCAACCCGATCGGCGGCGCTACGAATCAGACCTACAGCGCGACCTTGGGCGGTTCCTACACAGTCGTCGTGACCGAGAATGCTTCATCGAGCGCGCCGTCCGCGGCGGTCGTGGTGACGGTGAACCCGATTCCGCCGACACCGACGATCACGCCCGGTGGACCGACGACGTTCTGCGCCGGCGGCAGCGTGACGCTGAACTCGAGCAGCGCCAGCGGCAATCAGTGGTATCTCAACGGCAATCCGATCGGTGGCGCCACGAATCAGGCCTACGCCGCAACGGCGAGCGGTGACTACACGGTCGTCGTGACGACGAGTGGTTGCCCGAGCGCGCCTTCGGCGATCACGACCGTGACGGTGACTCCGCTTCCGGCGACTCCCACGATCACGCCGGGTGGACCGACGACGTTCTGTACGGGTGGCAGCGTGACGCTGAACTCGAGCAGCGCCAGCGGCAATCAGTGGTATCTCAACGGCAACCCGATCGGCGGTGCGACGAGTCAGGCGTACGTTGCTTCGGTGGCCGGCGACTACACCGTCGTCGTCACGACGACCGGCTGTTCCAGCGCGGCATCGGCAACGACCACCGTCACGATCAACCCGAATCCGAACGCGACCATCACGGCTCCGGGCAGCGTCTCGGCCGGTTCGACTGGTAATGCGGCATCGGTCGCGAATGCCGGTGTCGGTGCGACCTACACCTGGGGCATCACCAACGGTACGATTACCGGCGGAGCAGGTACCGCCAACATCACGTTCACCGCGGGCGCGGTCGGTACGGTCGGCCTCAGCGTGACTGTCACGACGGGCGCTGGTTGCTCGGACGCCCAGACGGCCAACGTTACGGTCGGTCCCGCTACGGTGTCGGTCACGCTGGTATCACCGGCGAATGGCTCGTCGCTCGGTGGAACGAACGTCACGATCTCCGGCTCTGGCTTCAACGCCGGTGCGACGGTCACCTTCGGCGGAAGCGCGGCGACGAACGTCGTCGTCGTGAACTCGGGTCAGATCACGGCGAAGACGCCGGCGCACGCGGCCGGTGCGGTGAACGTCACGGTGACGAACACCGACACGACCAACGGCACGCTCATCAACGGCTACACGTATGTGCAGCAGAACTTCGATCCGAACGGCGATTCGATGATCGATCCGTCGGACATCTTCTACCTCGTCGCGTATCTCTTCACCGGCGGTCCGGCTCCGGCTGGTACGGCCGGACCCGTGCTCTCGGGTGATGCGAACGGCGACGGCGTGGTCGATCCTGCCGACATCTTCTATGTGGTGAATTACCTCTTCGGTGGCGGCCCTGCGCCGCACTCGAGAATCCCCGGCTCGCCGGTGACGACGTCGATCGCCGCGCCGATGTCGGGTGCCTTGAGCCTCGGTCAGGCCGTGGAGCGCAATGGTCACTGGTTCGTACCGGTGATCGTGACGATGGATCCGGGCTCGTCGACGCCGCAGGCATTCTCGCTGCGCGTGAAGACGGGCAAGGTCGCGGACGCGGTGATGCACCGCGGAGCGGCGCTGGAGCCGATCTTCGAGATCAGCCGCCGTACCGATGATGCGATCTCCTACCTCGTGGCCTTCAACGAACGCGCGCCGTTCACCCTCGGCGCTTCGCGCTCGGCAGTGATCGCCGAGATCGAAGTGAGCGCCGCCGGAGCGATGCGTCTGGAGATCGACGCGGCGCTGACGATGCTCGTCGACGGCGACGGAACGCACAAGGCCACCGTGGCGAATCACACGCTGCGCGTGAGCGGGACGTCGATCGGACGGACCGGCACGACGACGCGTCAACAGCAGCTCAATCAGCAGCCGAACGAACAGAATTGAAAGTTGGATTTGAAGAAATGAAACGAGCCAGCAAAGCAACGCGCATTCTTCTGCTCGTCACGGCATTCGCAGGACTGTGGCCCACCGCTTCGGCGGTGGCCCAGCCCCTGCCGAGCGACGTGATCACAGTGGCAACGGTGACGGGAAGCGGAACCGTCGATGTTCCGGTGTACATCCGGGACACGTCGGGAACGCCGCTGGGAATCGACCAGCCGTCCGGGTCACGGATTCAGTCGTACAGCATCCGGGTGACGTACGCGCCCGGATCCGCGGTGCAGTCGATCTCGTTCACGCGAGCGGGAATCACGGCGCCTCTGACGCCGACGTTCGAGAGCAGCCCGGCGGTGCCGGGCTCGTCGATCGCCCTGCTCGACAACTTCGACGAAGGGACGAACCTGATCCCGTTCACGTTGAACGCGGCGCTGCCGGGCAATCAGGTCGCGCATCTCTCGGTGACGCTCTCGCCGTCGGCAGTGCCGGGTCAGGTGATCACGTTGACGCTCGATCCGGTGCTCACGCAGTTGACGGACGAAGGCGGAACGCCGGCGACGGTCGAGACGGTGAACAACGGCCGTCTGACGCTCGTCAGCGGAGCGATCCTCGTGGCCAACCCGGTACCGACGCTGCCGATGTGGGGACTGGCATTGCTCGCAGTTTCTCTGGCCATCGTGGCCCTTCGGATGCGTCTCTCGTAAGAAACCCATGGACCGAGGCGAAGCGGCGCGAGGTTTCTCGCAGCCGTGGCAGCCTTCTGTATCTGTCTTCCTTTCACGGCGTTCGGGGCGTCGGATGTCGTCACGGTCGGAATCGTGACGGCATCCGGTTCTTCGTCTTTCAGCATCGAGGCGCGCCGTCGCCCGCACCCGCCGCGACCAGCTGGACGGGGCTGAAGAACGCCGACATCGTGCAACACGCGATCGAGCACGAGCTCCTCCCGGAGTGGCGTAGGTAATTTACCGACACGCTGTCGGTGAATGACCGCGCGAAAAAGCGGGCGAACCCCGATGCCGGTCGGCGTTGGGAATGGCCATGATGCTTGCGGTCCGTCCCCTCCACTCTTCATGACCGCTGAAAACGGCTCTGCCCGCAGGCTTATCCTGCTGATCGACGACGACGATTTGATCGTCGGATCGTTGCGTCATTACCTGATGACGCAGGGCTGCGACGTCGATGTCGCGGTGGCGCTTCCCGCGGCCGACGCCTTGATGCGCGCGAAGCACTACGACGTCGTGGTCGTCGATCCTTACTTCACCGGCGCGATTCACGAGGAAACGGGGATGCTCGAATCGATCGGAGCGCTGCAGCCACGCGCGTCGACGATCGTCCTCACCGCGTATGCGTCGCCGGCGCTGGAGCGTCTGGCGGTCGCCTGCCGCGCGACGGCTCTTCTCACGAAACCACAATCGGTCGTTTATCTCGGCGAGCTCGTAAGCGCGCCGCGTGATGCTCCGCTCGCTCTTCCTCTTTTCCCGACCTCTGGCTCGATCAAAGGACGCGTAGAATGAGCGATACTTTCTCCGGTCTCACCTACCAGAGCACCATCGTCGTCCTGACCGGATACGCACCACCAGCTTCACGCTCGGCGTCGAAGAACGGTTGCCCGTTCTTCTCAAACCGCAGCCGCTCCCTATCTCTATCTCTGTAAAACAGATCGCCGATCAAACCGCGTCGATTCCAATCACGAGATCCATAGTTGAAGGATGAATCCATGAAACGATTACTGCAGCTTCTCCTCATCGCACTCATTCTGTTTCCCATCGCGGGCAACACGTTGGCGAAACCTCGCGTACGCAAGGCCAAACCGACGAAGGCCGCGGTCGCCGTGGACGTCGACAATGCTGACCGCGATGACGTCAACGCGGACCGTGATAAGGATCGAAAACGGCCGATCCGTCGCAAGGGGACGGACGGTTATGAGCGGAAAGACCAGGCTGGAAGCAGAAACGATCGGAATTCGGCGTCGGCTGCCTCCGCTCCGGATGCCGCTGCTCCGATCAAGGGAGGAACTCCGGGCCAACTGAAAAAGGCGTCCGGGAAGGTGTTCGATCTCCGGCGTCTGCCTCAGACGCGTCCTCGCCAGAAGGAGCGGCCCGAGCGCGAGGGGCCATTCATCACGCCAATTCTCGTTGAGCCGGCAGGCGATCACTCCGTCAGAGCGACACCCGAGAGTGTCCCGACCGCACCGGTTTCGAATGCTGTAGCTCCGGCACCGACCATCGTCTTCGAGGGACTCGACCGCTTCAACTGGGGTGCGGGCAGTCCTCCCGATACGAACGGCGACGCCGGCCCAACGTACTACATTCAGAGCGTCAACACGTCAGTAGGGATCTACCGCAAGACTGACGGTTTCCAGGAGGCCGCGTTCACGTTCGACACGCTGATGGCCCAGGGTAATTTCGGCAATCAGTGCGACACCGAAAACTTTGGCGATCCCGTCGTGCTCTACGACACGTTCGAAGACCGATGGATCCTCACCGACTTCGCGTTCACGCTGGATGGCGGCGGCAACGTCAATCCGCCGATTGCGTTTCAATGTTTCGCCGTCTCGATGACCGGCAACCCGCTTACCGGTGGATGGAACTTCTACTCGATCTCCATCACGGATGGTCTGAACGACTATCCGAAGTTTGGCATCTGGACCGATGGCCTCTACATGACCGAGAACCTCTTCGGGTATGCCTCCGGGGCCTCGTTCATCAAGTCGCGGGCACGCGCGTTCAACAAGGCGCAGATGTATGCCGGAAGCCCGACCGTGCAGTCCGTAGCGTTCGACATCCCAGGCGGCGATTTCACCGTCATCCCGAGCAACGCCAGGCTGCAGACGGGAACGCCTCCGGCCGGTCGGCCCAACTACTTCCTCTCCACCAGCTTGTTTCTCAACGCGCTGAGTGTCTACAAGTTCCATGTGGACTGGAACAGCATCAGTCTTTCGACGTTCACAGGTCCTGACATTCCGATCGCAGCGACGAGTTGGGTTCAGTCGCCCGCCGCGATTCCGCAGTCCGGAACGGCGAACACGCTCGATACGCTGGCATCGCGGGCGATGGTGCAGAACCAGTACACCAACTTCAGCGGCACCGAGTCGCTGTGGGTCAATCATACGGTTCGTCGCGCGGCCGCTGGTTCCGCGGCGCCGCGCTGGTATCAGGTCAACGTCTCGGGCGGCAACGTGAACCTCAGCATTCCACAGGCCGCCAACTGGGACCCGGACGCGGCCAACACGAACCATCGCTGGATGGGCAGCCTCGCGCTCGATCGCGGCGGAAACCTCGCCCTCGGCTACAGCATCTCCAGCAGCGCTTCGTTTCCGTCGCTCCGATACGCCGGCCGCCTCGCGGGCGACCCGGTCAACACGTTCAGCTACACCGAGCAGACCATGTTCACCGGCACAGCGTCGCAGACCACCAGCACCCGCTGGGGCGACTACAGCTCGATGACGCTCGATCCTGACGGCTGCACGTTCTGGTACACCAGTGAATACGCGAACCCGGCCGACCAGACGTTCAATCATCGCTGGCTGACCAAGATCGGTTCGTTCCGTTATCCGGAATGCACCACGGTCGGAGCGGGTGGTACGGTCACCGGAACCGTCACGGTGACTCCAGGCGGCGCACCGATCAGCGGCGCGACGATCACCTTCGGCGCGCGCACGACGACGACAGACGGATCCGGTGTCTACTCGTTCCTCAACATTCCGGCCGGAACGTATCCGTCGATCAGCGCGACGAAGCCGGGCTACAGCACGGCCAGCGCGTCCAACATCGTCGTGACCGACGGCGGAACGACGACGCAGGACTTCGCGCTGAGCGTAGCGCCAGCGAGCGCCTGCCTGACGGACACTACACAGGCCGACTTCCTGGCGGGCGTTTCGACCAACGTCGACCTCACGACAAACCCCGGCGACGTGACGTTGGTGAATACAGCCATTGACCAGCAGAACACGGCCGGCACCACAACCGGTACGGGCTTTGGAACTCCCGCCTGGACCGGCCAGACCTTCATTCCCTCGGTGACCGGCCTGCTCGTGCAAGCCGAGATTCAGGTTTTCTGCAATGGTTGCGGAGCGACTCCTCCCAACCTCACGCTTTCCGTTCGCGGTACGGCCGCCGGTCTGCCCACGGGCGCCGACCTTGCCAGCGTGACGATCCCCGGCTCCAATTGGGCGAGCGGCGCGACCGTCACCTTCATGGCCACCTTTGGCGCGCCCGCGACTCTCACTTCCGGAACTCAATACGCCCTGATCCTGCGTCCGGTGTCGGCCCCCGCGGGTTCCGGCTATTTCTGGATTCGTTCCTCTCCCAGCACGTACGCCAACGGATCGCGGGTTCTTTCAGCCGACAGCGGCGGGACCTGGTCCGCGGATACGACCAGAGACTACAACTTCAAAGCCGTCATCCGAGGCCCCTACGTGCCATCGAGCGGCAACCTCGTCTCAAGCACGAAAGACAGCAACCCGGCCGCCGGACTGACTCCGATCTGGTCGACCCTGTCGTGGAACGGCGCCACGCCTGCGAATACAACCTTGCAGTTCCAGATCGCCGGCTCGAACAACCCTGGCGGGCCGTTCAGCTTCGTCGGCCCCGACGGAACCGCGGGAACGTTCTTCACGACGTCGCCCGGGTCGCTCACGGGGCTCTACAACCTGCGCTACGCGAAGTACAAGACGTATCTTGCGACAACCAACAACGCGGTGACGCCGGTGGTCAACGACGTCACGCTCTGCGTCAACAACGTCGACTGCAGCGGCACCGTGGCCACGATTACACCCACGCCGGCGCAGGTTTGCGCGAGCTCAACCGGCAACACGGCCTCCGGGCCTGCCGGCATGACCGCCTACGCCTGGGGCATCGCCAACGGCACGATCACCTCGGCCACGAACATTCAGAGCATCACCTACACCGCCGGTGCTTCGGGCACCGTGACGCTCACCCTCACCGTCACGGCACCGAATGGATGCATCGTCGCCGGTTCGACACCGGTCACGATCAATCCGATTCCGGCGACGCCGACGATCACCCCCGGCGGACCGACCACGTTCTGCGCCGGCGGTAGCGTCACTCTGACGTCGAGCAGCGCCTCCGGCAATCAGTGGTATCTCAACGGCAACCCGATCGGCGGTGAAACGAATCAGACCTACAGTCGCGACCGCTTCGGGGAATTACACCGTCGTCGTAACGACGGCCGGCTGCAGCAGCGCGGCCTCCGCGGGCACGACCGTTACCGTCGAATCCGCTTCCCGCCGACGCCGACGATCACGCCAGGTGGCCCGACGACGTTCTGCACCGGCGGCAGCGTCACGCTGACGTCGAGCAGCGCCAGCGGCAATCAGTGGTTCCTCAACGGCAACCCGATCGGCGGCGAGACGAACACGACGTACGTCGCGACCGCTTCGGGCAACTACACGGTACCATCGACCGACGGCAACAGCTGCACGAGCGCTGCTTCTGCTGCCACGACCGTCACGGTCAACCCGATTCCGGCGACACCGACGATCACGCCTGGTGGACCGACGACGTTCTGCGCCGGCGGCAGCGTGACGCTGACCTCGAGCAGCGCTAGCGGCAATCAGTGGTATCTCAACGGCAATCCGATCGGCGGCGCCACGAATCAGGCCTACGTCGCAACGGCGAGCGGTGACTACACGGTCGTCGTGACGACGAGTGGTTGCCCGAGCGCGCCTTCGGCGATCACGACCGTGACGGTGAATCCGCTTCCGGCGACTCCGACGATCACGCCGGGTGGACCGACGACGTTCTGTGCGGGTGGCAGCGTGACGCTGAACTCGAGCAGCGCGAGCGGCAATCAGTGGTATCTCAACGGCAACCCGATCGGCGGCGCCACGAGTCAGGCGTACGTCGCCTCGGTGGCCGGCGACTACACCGTCGTCGTGACCACGAGCGGTTGTTCGAGCGCTCCGTCGGCGACGACGACCGTGACCATCAATCCGAATCCTGACGCGACGATCACCGCGCCGGGCAGCGTCGGGGCCGGCTCGACCGGCAATGCGGCATCGGTCGCAAGCGCTGGTGTCGGTGCAACGTATGTCTGGGGCATCACCAACGGCACAATCACCGGCGGAGCGGGAACGGCGAACATCACCTTCACCGCCGGCGCGGTCGGCTCTGTGGGCCTCAACGTGACGGTGACCACGGCCGCGGGCTGCTCGGACGCGAAGCCGGCGAACGTCCCAATAACGGCCGCACCGACGGTGTCGGTCACGCTGGTATCACCGGCGAATGGCTCGTCGCTCGGTGGAACGAACGTCACGATCTCCGGCTCTGGCTTCAACGCCGGTGCGACGGTCACCTTCGGCGGATCCGCGGCGACGAACGTCGTCGTCGTGAATTCGGGCCAGATCACGGCCAAGACGCCGGCGCACGCGGCCGGAGCGGTGAACGTCACGGTGACGAACACCGACACGACCAACGGCACGCTCATCAACGGCTACACGTATGTGCAGCAGAACTTCGATCCGAACGGCGATTCGATGATCGATCCGTCGGACATCTTCTACCTCGTCGCGTATCTCTTCACCGGCGGTCCGGCTCCGGCTGGTACGGCCGGACCCGTGCTCTCGGGTGATGCGAACGGCGACGGCGTGGTCGATCCTGCCGACATCTTCTATGTGGTGAACTACCTCTTCGGTGGCGGCCCTGCGCCGCACTCGAGAATCCCCGGCTCGCCGGTGACGACGTCGATCGCCGCGCCGATGTCGGGTGCCTTGAGCCTCGGACAGGCCGTGGAGCGCAATGGTCACTGGTTCGTACCGGTGATGGTGACGATGGATCCGGGCTCGTCGACGCCGCAGGCATTCTCGCTGCGCGTGAAGACGGGCAAGGTCGCGGATGCGGTGATGCACCGCGGAGCGGCGCTGGAGCCGATCTTCGAGATCAGCCGCCGGACCGATGATGCAATCTCGTACCTCGTGGCCTTCAACGAACGCGCGCCGTTCACCCTCGGCGCTTCGCGCTCGGCCGTGATCGCCGAGATCGAAGTGAGCGCCGCCGGAGCGATGCGTCTGGAGATCGACGCGGCGCTGACGATGCTCGTCGACGGCGACGGAACGCACAAGGCCACCGTGGCGAATCACGCGCTGCGCGTGAGCGGGACGTCGATCGGACGGACCGGCACGACGACGCGCCAACAGCAGCTCAATCAGCAGCCGAACGAACAGAATTGAAAGTTGGATTTGAAGAAATGAAACGAGCCAGCAAAGCAACGCGCATTCTTCTGCTCGTCACGGCATTCGCAGGACTGTGGCCCACCGCTTCGGCGGTGGCCCAGCCCCTGCCGAGCGACGTGATCACAGTGGCCACGGTGACGGGAAGCGGGACGGTCGATGTTCCGGTGTACATCCGGGACACGTCGGGAACGCCGCTGGGAATCGACCAGCCGTCCGGGTCACGGATTCAGTCGTACAGCATCCGGGTGACGTACTCGCCCGGATCCGCGGTGCAGTCGATCTCGTTCACGCGAGCGGGAATCACGGCGCCTCTGACGCCGACGTTCGAGAGCAGCCCGGCGGTGCCGGGCTCGTCGATCGCCCTGCTCGACAACTTCGACGAAACGACGAACCTGATCCCGTTCACGTTGAACGCGGCGCTGCCGGGCAATCAGGTCGCGCATCTCTCGGTGACGCTCTCGCCGTCGGCGGTGCCGGGTCAGGTGATCACCCTCACGCTCGACCCAGTGCTCACGCAGTTGACGGACGAGGGCGGTACGCCGGCGACGGTCGAGACGGTGAACAACGGCCGTCTGACGCTCGTCAGCGGAGCGATCCTCGTGGCCAACCCGGTACCGACGCTGCCGATGTGGGGACTGGCATTGCTCGCAGTTTCTCTGGCCATCGTGGCCCTTCGGATGCGTCTCTCGTAAGGAACCCCTAATGATCCCCAGGTGTCTCGCGGTTGCAGTGGTTTGTTTATTTCTTCCTCTTGCAGCCCGCGCGGCATCGGACTCCGTCACGGTCGGAACCGTGACGGCGTCCGGCACTTCGGCGGACGTCCCGGTGTACATCCGGGACGTCTCCGGAACGTCGCTGGGCATGGACCAGCCCGCGGGCTCGAAGATCCAGTCCTTCAGCATCAAGGTGACTTACGCCCCGGCTTCGGCCGTGCAGTCGGTGACGTTCAGCCGCGCCGGCATCACCAGCAGTCTCACTCCGACCTCCGAATTCAAACCGTCGACGGCAAACTCAGTCTCGCTGCTCGACACGTTTCAGGAATCGACGAATCTGATTCCATTCACGCTGAACGCGTCCGCGCCAGGCAACCTCGTCGCGCATCTCGTCTTCACGCTGGCGCCGGGGCTGGCTCCCGGAACTTCGATCTTGCTGACGCTCGATTCGTCGCTGACGCAGCTCACCGATTCCGGCGGAACCGCCGCGACGAAAGAGACGAGCACCAACGGAGGGCTCACCCTCAACAACGGACAGATCAACATTCCGGCGATCTCGGTAACGTTGAGCCCTTCGTCGAAAACGATCGCGCCCGCCAGTAGCGCCAATCTCTCCGCGTTGCTGAGCAGCACTGCGCAGAGCGACACGACCGTGAACCTCAGCTCGAACAACACGAGCGTTGCCACGGTGCCGTCGTCGGTCGTCGTTCCCGCCGGCGCGTCGTTCGCCAGTTTCAAAGTCACGACGCTCGTCGTCGGATCGGCAAAGATCACGGCCACGCTCGGAAGCTCCACCTCGAACGCGACGATCACCGTCGCCGAGGTGCAGGAGCAATGCACGAAACCATCTCCGCCACAGCTCAGCGCTCCCACGACCGTGCAGGCGGGGACGTCGTATAACGTCACTTGGAGCGCGGTCTCGAGCGCCACCGAGTACTCCATCGAAGAATCGACGAGCTCCACGTTCACGAATCCCACGACCCAGACCGTCACCGGAACGAGCGTTTCCTACACGCACACTACTGGCGGCATCAGCTACTTCTATCGCGCGCGTGCGCGCAATCACGCCGGCAACTGCGACCTCTTCTCCGAGTACTCGACGACGGCGACGGTCGCCATCAGCGACATCCCGGTGCCTCCCGCTCCGGAGAGCCGCGTCCTTGCGGTCGTCGGATCGTTGCAGGGCAACTTCGGCTCGTTCTTCCGCACGTCGCTGCAGCTCTACAACCCGCAAAGTGTCGACGTCTTCGGGAAGCTCGTTTTCCATACCGCGGGCGTGTCGGGATCGGCGAGTGATCCGTCGTTTCCCTACGTTCTTCCTCCGGGGAAGACGCTCGCGTTCGCGGACATCCTGCCGGCGATGGGCCTGCCTGGCGGACTCGGAAGCATCGACATGATCGGGGAAGGCACTTCGCCGTTGCCGATCGCGCTCGCTCGCGTGTTCAACGACGCAGGTACCCTCGGGACCACCGGTCTGTCGGAAGAGGCGCTTGCGCCCGCCGATGTTCTGCACGATGCCAGCGGCGTGTTGCTCGCGCCCGCAGACGTGCAGAAGTTCCGTCTCAACATCGGAGTGCGCACGCTCGCACAGGGTGCAACGATCGAGATCACCGTGCGCGACAAAGACGGCAACGTCGTGAAGACCACGACGAAGAACTACGAGCCGACGTTCTTCACGCAGATCTCGTCCGCGGCGATGCTCGACGGCTATGCCCTCGCCGGCGGCGAAACGATCACGTTCCACATCACGGCCGGCAGCGCCTTCATCTACGGCGCCACGACCGACAACACGACCAATGACCCGAGCGTGCAGTTCGCACGCAGAATCGAATAGGTCGCGGAAGGGGGCGGACCGGCAGGCTGGAACCCTGCGCTCCATTCGTCAGTAGCCGGCCCTTTGGATCTTGCAAGATCACCCCATCCACCGTCTACTGTCTGCCGCAATGCGCCGTCTCTATTTCTTCGAAGTCTTCGCGCTGGCGAATCTCGGCGCGATCGCATTGCTCGCGTACGGCACGTTGCCGATCCTCGGCTCGCCGCTGACACACATCCTGACCTTCGCCTCCGGACTCGTGTCGAACGTCCTGCTGGGCGTCGGCGTGCGCGCACTCATCGCGCTCGTTCGTCGCGATCGCACGTACCTGCGCATCATCCGCACGCGCGAATGGCTCATCGATACCGCGAGATTGGTGCTCGCCGGAGGCGTCGTCATCACGACCTACGGCTGGATCAAGCTCGTGCTGCCGATCGTTCATCCGCGCTTCTTCGATGAAGAGCTGTGGAAGCTCGACCAACTGCTTTTCTTCGGCTACTCGCCGACGATCTTCTTCACCGACCTCTTCGACGCCGGTTCGTTCCTGCGCATCATCGACCAGGCATACGCGAACGTCTTCTTCGCCAGCACGCTGCTGGCCTTCAGCTACTTTCTCTCCGAGCCGAGCAAGCGCGTGCGCATTGCGTTCGCCAACGGCAACGCCGTGCTCTGGATCGTGGGGGCGTGGCTGTACATGCTCTTTCCGTCGATCGGTCCGGCGTATCGATTCCCCGACGTCTGGCTGGCTCACGCCGAGTCGTTGCGCATCACGCATCGCGTGCAGGTCGTGCTCATGCGCAACTTCCAGAACGTCATTCGCGCCGCACATGGCGAGGCGGTCACCGAGCCGATCCGCATCGTCTTCGGCGTCGCCGCGTTTCCCAGCCTGCACGTCGGCTTTCAGACGTACGTCTTCCTCTGGATGCGCCGTCTCTGGACGTCCGGCGAGGTGCTTTTCGGTATCTTCGTTTTCACGATTCTCCTCGGCTCGATGATCACCGGCTGGCATTACCTCATCGATGGCCTGGCGGGGATGGCGCTGGCCTATCTCTGCTTCCGCATCTTCTGGAGGCGTAGCCGCCTCGACCGCTGGGGGGAACTTCGCAAAGCGGTTGCTGGTTCTTAGAGACACTTCGCGGATCGCAGTTCGCAGATCGCAGACCGTAGTTCGGAGGTTTTCCTGCGATCCGCGATCTGCGATCTGCGATCTGAACCCAGGAACACATCGCGATGTCGCGTCCACAACCTCAAACCACGCTCGGCGAAGTCCTCGCCCAACGGACCACGGAAGGCGTTCTCTACGAGAAGCTCGAGAAAAACGCGGTGCGCTGCTTTTCGTGCGGCCATCGCTGCAAGATCCTCGAGGGTCTGCAGGGCATCTGCAAGGTCCGCTACAACGAAGGCGGCGTGCTCAAGGTGCCGCGCGGGTACGTGGCGGCGTTGCAGGTCGATCCGATCGAGAAGAAGCCGTTCTTCCACGCCTATCCCGGCGCGCTGGCGCTGTCGTTCGGCATGCTCGGCTGCGATTACCACTGCGGCTACTGCCAGAACTGGGTCACGTCGCAGGCGCTGCGCGATCCGAGCGCCGTCGCGCCGCCGATGGATGTCGAGCCGGCAGATCTCGTGCGCCTCGCGAAGAAGCATGGCGCGAAGGTCATCACTTCGACCTACAACGAGCCGCTGATCACCACCGAGTGGGCCGTCGAAGTGTTCCGCGAGGCAAAGCGCGAAGGCTTGATCTGCTCGTACGTCTCGAACGGCAACGGCACACCGGAGGTGCTCGACTACATCGCGCCCTACCTGACGATGTACAAGGTCGATCTCAAGGGCTTTCACGATCGCCACTACCGCGAGCTCGGCGGCACGCTCCAGCCCGTGCTCGACACGATCAAGGGTCTGAAACAGCGCGGCATCTGGGTGGAGATCGTCACGCTGGTCGTGCCCGGCTTCAACGATTCCGACGAAGAGCTGACCGGCATCGCCGAGTTTCTCGCCGGTGTCGACCGCGACATCCCGTGGCACATCACGGCGTTTCACAGCGACTACAAGATGGACAATCCGAACACGACCGCGTCGCAGCTCCTGCGCGCGTACGAGATCGGGACGCGCGCCGGCTTGCGCTACATCTATCCCGGCAACATCCCCGGCGCGTTCGGCGACAAGGAAAGCACGCACTGCCCGACGTGCGGCACCATCGTCATCGGCCGCGAAGGGTTCCGCGTGACGTCGTACTCGCTCGTCGATGGAGCGTGCCCGAACTGCGCGACTCCGATCCCCGGCGTATGGGACGGGAGCGCTGCAGTCGGCAGAAGCGGGATCCCGCGACCGGTCGCCCTGTAGTACTCTTCGCGCCCTCGACGGCCGCGCAAGCGCGGGGAGTCGGTTTCGCTCCCGCCAACTGCCAACCGCCAACTTGTCCATGCCCGAGCTTCTCGAACTTGAAAACGTAGCGAACGTTCCCGTGGGCCGCGCAAAAGCGTGCGTCGTGAACGGGCGATCGATCGCGCTGTATCACACGCCCTCCGGCTTCTTCGCCACGGACAACACCTGTCCGCATCGCGGCGGACCGCTCGCCGAGGGGGACGTCATCGGCAATGAGATCATCTGTCCCTGGCACTTCTGGGGCTTCGAGATCTCCTCGGGCGTCTGCAAGGAAACCCGGAGATCGCCATCGTGACCCATGAAGTTGAGGTCGACGGAGATCGCATTTTTGTGAGACTGCCATGAACGCGAAACCGCTTCGTCACGTCGATCTCTACAGCACGCGCCGGGCGACTGGAAGCGCTCTATCGCGAGCTCCAGGATCCCGCTGCCGCGGCGGTGGTTTGTCATCCGCTGACGACCCGGCGGCGGCACGCTGCACAACAAGGTCGTCTTCCGCGCCGCACGCGGACTCGAGAACGCCAACGTGGCCACGCTGCGCTTCAACTTCCGCGGCGCCGGCGCGAGCGGCGGCATCGTTCGATGCCGGCGAAGGCGAGCAGGACGACGTCAACGCCGCGATCGAGTGGATGAAGTGGAAACATCCGGGCAAGAAGCTGTTCGTCGGCGGTTTCTCGTTCGGGTCATGGGTCGCGAGCCGCGTTGCCTGCGAGCGCGCCGACGTCCACGCGATGTTTCTGATCGGCACGCCGGTCAACAAATACGACTTCAGCTACCTCCAGCATTGCGAGAAGCCGATGCTCTTCATCCACGGCACGCAGGACGAGCACGGCGACGTCGCGCAAGCTCGAGAAGGTCGTCCAGCACATCCGCAACGCCGAGAGCGTGATCGTCACCGGCGCGGACCATTTCTTCACCAAGCAGCTCGAAGCGGTGGAAGAGACGATTCGCGGCTGGGCCGAGGAGCAGATTGAATGAGGAGGGCGGGCTTATAGCCCGCCGATTCTCGTGGTTCTGCTGACGCTTCACACCCGCCCAGGATCGGCGGGCTATAAGCCCGCCCTCCTCAACACGTCGTCAGAGCGCGTCCCGCAGGAACCGCAATCCTTCGATCGTCCGCGTGCCGTGCCAGGTGAAGAGATGGCCCGGGAAGGGGCCGATCACGCGCGTGCCGTGAATGGAGGCCGCGTCGTCCTGCGTGAAGAGATAGGGCTCGTCGGGTAGGAAGATCACGTCAGGCTTCATCGCCAGAATGTCAGCCAGTTCGAGTTGCGGATAGCGTACGCGATCGCGCGAGGACGTTGCGGCCGCCGGCGGTGGCGACGAGATTGGAGACGTAGGTATCGCCGCCGCACCACATCCAGGGGTTCTTCCAGATCGGAACGGCGAACGTGAACTCGCGTCGCGGCAACGACTCGCGCACTTCGCGCAGCGTCGCGCTGAGCTCCGCGGCACGTTCGCGTCGGGCGTGAATTTCGCCGAGGTGTTCGATCAGCGTTGCGACGTCGTCGACATTCTTCGGCTCGCTGACGTCGACGGGCGCGAAGTGTTCGATCGCGTCGGCGTGGCGTTTCAGATTCTCCTCGGTGTTCATGTAGACGAGATCGGGAGCGAGTGCGCGGATCTCATCGATGCGCGGATTCTTCGTACCGCCGAGGCGCGGGAGCGGGAGATCCGGCGGGAAGATGCAGAAGTCGGTGATGCCGGCGACCGTGTCGCCTGCGCCGAGGTCGAAGAGCGTTTCCGTCAACGACGGGACGAGGGAGACCACGCGTCGCGGCGGTTGCTGCGCACTCAACGCATCTCTTTCCTGTACTTCGGATCGAGCGCGTCGATCAAACCATCGCCGAGGAAGTTGAGTCCCATCACCGCGAGCATGATCGCGGCGCCGGGAAAGATGGCGAGGTGGTTCGCGAGGCCGAGGTAGTTGCGGCCGCTGGAGAGCATCTCGCCCCACGACGGCGTCGGCGGCTGCACGCCCAGTCCGAGGAACGACAGCGCGGCCTCGGCGAGGATCGCGCCGGCCAGACCGAGCGTGGCCATCACGATCACGGGATTGATGACGTTCGGCAGCACGTGCCGCACGATCACGCGCGGCGATCGCGCGCCGAGAGCTCGCGCCGCGGTGACGTACTCCATCTCGCGAACTTTCAGCACCTGCCCGCGCACGAGTCGCGCGTATCCGACCCAGCCGATCGTCGCCAGCGCGAGCACGACGTTGTTGAGACTCGGGCCGAGAACCGCCACGAGCGCGATGGCGAGAAGGATGCCGGGAAACGCCAGCAGGATGTCGCAGAGCCGCATGACGAGCAGATCGACGATGCCGCCGAAATACCCGGAGATCGCGCCGAGCGTCACGCCGATGAGCGAGGCCAGACACGACCACGCTGAAGCCGACGCGCAGCGACACGCGCGCGCCGAACAGGATGCGCGACAACACGTCGCGCCCGAGCATCGTCGAGTCCGAGCAGATGCTCGTGCGATGGCGCTTCCAACCGCCGCGACGTGTCCTGCTGAATCGGATCGTACGGAGCCAGCAGCGGCGCCGCGAGCGCAGCGAGCACCAGCACGACCGTGAGAATCAGGCCGGAGGTGAAGGCGAAGTTCTTGAAGTAACGCTTCATACGGGCTCACAGGCTCACAGGCTCACAGGCTCACAGGCTCACAGGAATCCGGCTGTGAGCCTGTGAGCCCATAAGCCTATGAGCCCTCGTCATTCCAGTTTGATCCTCGGGTCGACGACCCCATACAGCAAGTCGCTCGCAAAATTCACCAGGATGTACGTCAGCGCGATCACGAGGATTGACGCCTGCACTTGCGGGTAATCGCGTGTCGAGATCGATTGGATGAGCAGACGTCCGAGGCCGGGCCAGGAGAAGATCTGCTCGGTGATGATCGCGCCGGTGAGGAGCGATCCGAATTGCAGCGCGAGGATCGTGATCACGGGAATCAGCGCGTTCTTCAGCGCGTGGCGGAAGATCGCTTTTGCGCGCGACACGCCTTTCGCGACCGCCGTCGTCACGTAGAGCTGGCTGAGCTCCTCGGCGAGACTGACGCGGATCATGCGCGTCAGGATCGCCGCGAGCGCGAGGCCCATCGTCAGCGATGGCAGGACGAGCGAGCGCAGTCCCTGCATCGCTGACCAGAGACCGGAAACCAGTTGTGATTGATGGCAAAGGCGATGATGAGCAGCGGGCCGAACCAGAAGCTCGGCATCGAGACGCCGATCAGCGCGAAGAATCGCGCGACGTTGTCGATCCAGGAGTTTCGATAGATCGCCGACACGATGCCGAGGGGAAAGGCCACGAGCAGCGCAACGAGCATCGCGCCGAAGGCGAGCTTCATCGTCGCCGGATAGCGGGCGGCGATTTCTTTGGCAACGCTCTCGTTCGTGCGGAACGAGCGGCCGAGGTCGCCTTTGGCGAGATGCGTGATGTACGTGACGTACTGCTTCCAGAGCGGCTGATCGAGCCCGAGAGCCTTGCGCACCGCCACGACATCCTCGGCGCGCGCGCCTTCGCCCGCGATCTGTCGCGCCGGGTCGCCGGGGATCAGATGGATGAGCGAGAAGATGAGCGTCAGGATCCCGAGCGTGATCGGAATCATCTGCAGGAATCTGCGCAGGATGTACTGGCTCATGCGTTCGCTGCCGAATCTGCAACAACCTCGCCGGGGTGTTGTTGTCTGTTATCGGTTGTCAGTTGTCGGTTGTCAGTTGTCTGTGAAGCAGTGCGAGACCTCGCAGACAACTGACAACTGAGAACTGACAACCGATAACAACCCTCCATCACTTGGCCGTCTCCTGTTTCCCTGTGAAGTTCCAGCCGCGAATCTTCGCGACGGGGGAGAGCGTACCGCCAAACATGTTGTACCAGGTGCCGACGCTGCGGCGCTCGCGCGAGAGGGACTCGATGTTCGAGAAGGCTTCGACCATCGACTGCGTCCAGCGGAGGTTCGGGAGCCGCGCGACGACCTTGCCGTCGCGGATGAGAAACGTGCCGTCGCGGGTCGTGCCGGTCATGAGCGCGGTCTTCGGCTCGAGCAATCCGTTGACGTAGTTGAAGCGCGTGACCCAGACGCCGAGCTTCGTCGAGGCGATCATCTCCTCGCGCGAGGTCTCGCCGCCGGCCATCGTCAGATGAAACGCCGAGCCGTGCTCCGGCGAGCCGAGGTGCCAGGCGTGCGCGGTCGGCTTCATGCCGAGGCGATCGGCCCAGGCCTTGTCGAGCACGGGCGTGCGCGGCATGCCGTTCTCGATGAGGGCGACCGGGCGTTTGGGCAAGCCTTCCATGTCGAACGGGAAGGGGAGGTAGCTCAGCGAGTCGTCGACGACGGTGAAGTTCTCGCCGAGGATCCGCTTGCCGAGGTTGCCGACGAAGAACGAGGAGCCGTCTTCGTACGATTGGCCGGTGAACGCGATCATGTTCATCCAGTCGAACACTTCGGCGAGAGCGGGCGGTTCGAGGATGACGTCGTACGCGCCTGGTGCGAGATCTTCAGAGTGCTCATGAGCCAGCGTCGCCTTGAGCGACGCCTCATCGCCGAGAGCGAGAATGTCGACGTCGCTCGCGCGGACTTCGCGCCGCGTCGCGTAACCCGAGCCTGTCGGCGCGATGGCGATGACGGTGGCGTCGGCATGCGTCATTTTCGCGTAGCGCCGCACGCCGTGCGTGTTGCCGCAGGCAACGGACGCCGCGCCTGTCGCGTACGCGCCGGCGAAATGGAGCCCGCGTGCGCGATCGAACATCGCGCGCAGCGCGTGCGCTTTTTCCGAGGGCGCGATCGAGGCGGTTGCGGAATCAAAGGAGTCGAGCGTCGGAACCGGCTCGTTGTCGCGATAAAGCCCGGCGAATCCCTGCACTCGATTCGAATGCCGCGCCGTCTCTCGCGCGACATCCGCCGTTCGCGCGATCTCGTCGTCTTCGAACGTCGTCGTCGTCGCCACTCCCATCGCCCCATCGACGATCACGCGCAATGTCAGCGACGCGCTCTCCTCGGACATGTTCTGGTGCAACTGCGAATTCGCGAAGCGCGAAATGTTCTGGTCGACCGAAATGAACGCAGCATCCGCCTCGGCGTTCGCGGCAGCTAACGCGCGGGCGATGATGGCGAGGGAATCGGATTCAGTGCGCATAAGGCTTACAGGCTCATGGGCGTATAGGCGCACAGGCGCACAGGTTCCCAGCCACGTATGACACCGTTGCCCTGTGAGCCCGTGAGCCTCTGAGCCTGTGTCCCTCTCATCCCATCTCCACATCCCGAAATCGTGCCGCCGGCGCGCCGTGGGCGACGCGCATCGTTTGCATAGGGTCGCCTTTGCCGCAGTTCGGGAGGCCCCAGACCTGCCACGAGTCGCGGTCGGCGATGGCATCGCAGGAGCGCCAGAAATCGGGGGTGTTGCCGGTGTAGAGCGGATTGCGCAGCATGCGCCCGAGGCGGCCGTTCTCGATCTCCCAGGCGACCTCGCAGCCGAACTGGAAGTTGAGGCGCAGGTCATCGATCGACCACGACTTGTTCGTTTCGACGAGGATGCCGCGTTTCGTGTCGGCGATGATGCCGTCGAGTGGCGTGTCGCCCGGCTCGAGATTGATGTTGGTCATGCGAATGATCGGAATGCGCGCCGCGCTTTCCGCGCGCACGGTGCCGTTCGACGCGTGTCCGATGAACGGCGCGGTATCGCGTCCGGTCAGGTAGTCGACGAAGATCCCGTCCTTCACGAGATGAAACCGCTGCGCGGGGACGCCGTCGTCGTCGAAGGCAAATGATCCGATCGAGCCTGGCAGCGTCGCGTCGGCGACGATGTTCACGAGCGGCGAGCCGTAGCGGAACGTGCCGAGCATCGAAGGCTGGAGGAACGATCCGCCGGCGAGCGAGATCTCGAGCCCCATCGCGCGATCGAGCTCCGTCGGATGGCCGCACGACTCGTGGACTTGCAACGCGAGCTGCGCGGAGCCGACGATGAGATCGAAGCGTCCCGGCGCCGCCTTTGGCGCGGCCAGCAGCGCCAGCGCCTCGTCGCGCACCTGCAGCGCTTTCGCCTCCATGTTCAATTCTTCGATGAACTCCCATCCCTTGGCCTGGAAATCACCGCCGAAGGGATTAGGATACGTGCGCCGCTGAAATTCGCCGGCGTCGATGGCGACCGCTTCGATGCCGCCGCCCATCTGCGTCGTGGTTTGCTCGATGAAGCTGCCGATGGTGGAGGCGAAGAGCTTCTCCTGCCGGTAGCAGGAGATCTCGCCCGAGACCTGATGGATGCGCGCGTCACCGCGCATCGGCTCGGTCGCGCGCATCAGGTGCTCGATTTTTTTGTCGATCGGCACGGACCAGGGATCGATGCGATACGTCGAAGCCCAGGATGCAACGTATGGTGCGACGTCACTGAGCGCGATCGTGTGCGTCGAGGCGATGTTGCTGGCCGCCGCGACTTCGAGCGCTCGCTTTGCCGTGCGTCGCAGCGAGGCCTCGCTGACGTCGCTCGTCGCCGCGAATCCCCAGCCATTGCCGACGAGCACGCGTACGCCTGCGGCGCGATCGACAGTGGAGGAGAGATCGTCAACCTCGCCGTTGCGGACTTTCACATGCTGCTGATGCGTGACGGTGTAGCGAATGTCGGCATAGCGAAGCGACGGACCTCCCAGGGAGGCCAGGATCTCTTCGAGCTGAGCGCGGGAAGGAACCATGCGACGGCGGGGCGATTATAGGTGGTCCGTTGTCGGTTGTCGGTTGTCCGCGATGCTTAGCTTGTCATCCCGAGCGTCGAGCGAGGGACCTGGGTGGGCGGGTGCGCAAGGGACGAGCTTCGTGCAAGGGAGGAGCTGCGCGCCGCCCGCCCACCCAGGTCCCTCGCTACGCTCGGGATGACAGGGCTGTTTTTGCGCGCGATGATCCGGCTCGCAAGGCATACTGCCAACTCATGAAAATCCTCGTCACCGGTGGTGCCGGATTCATCGCTTCACACATCGTCGATGCGTACGTCGAGCGTGGACATGAGGTCACGGTCGTCGACGATTTGAGCAGTGGGCGCCGCGAGAACGTGAATGCGGGCGCGGAACTGATCGTGGCCGATCTGCGCGATCCGCGGACGATGGACAAGCTGCGTGGACGCGGGTTCGAGCTCCTGAATCATCACGCGGCGCAGATCGATGTGCGCGTCTCCGTGGCCGATCCGGCCGCGGACGCGGAGCTGAACATCGTCGCCGCGCTGCGGCTTTTCCGCACGCTCATCGATGACGGTGTGAAGAAGATCGTGTTCGCCTCGAGCGGAGGAGCGGCCTATGGCGAGCCTCGGTACGCGCCGCAGGATGAGAATCATCCCGTCGCGCCAATCTCTCCGTATGGCTGCGCGAAGCTGGCGATCGATCAGTACCTTTACTACTTCCGCACGATTCATCAGGTTCGCGCGGTGTCGCTGCGCTATGCCAACGTCTACGGACCACGGCAGCGGAAGGATGGCGAGGCGGGCGTCGTCGCCATCTTCGCCGGCGCGCTGCTGAACGGTCAGCAGGCGCGCATCAACGGCAGCGGCGAGCAGACGCGGGATTACGTCTTCGTCGACGACGTCGTCCGCGCCAACATGGCCGCGTCCGAGCTCGAGCTCGAAGGCATCTACAACGTCGGCACCGGCGTCGAGACGTCGGTCAACGAGCTCTACGCCGAGCTCTGTCATTCCATCGGCAGCGATGCGAAGGCGGATCATGGTCCCGCGAAAGAAGGGGAACAGGTACGCAGCGTGCTAGATGGGAGGAAGTTGCGCGCGATCGCCGGACTGCCCGAGCCGGTTGCCTTGAGAGAGGGCGTGCAACGAACGATCGAGTGGCTGCGACGGCAAACCAACGCATGAATGAAACTCTGCGCGCGAACGAGCGGATGATTCGCGAGCAGATCATCGCCCGCGGAGTCCGCGACCCGCGCGTGCTCGACGCGTTCCGCGCCGTTCCACGCGAGCGGTTCGTTCCACCCACTCTCCTAGCCTCGGCGTACGACGACACGCCGCTGCCGCTCGGCCGCGGACAGACGATCTCGCAGCCCTACATCGTCGCCTGCATGTCCGAGATGCTGCGTCTGCGCGGAGACGAGAAGGTGCTGGAGATCGGCACCGGCTCCGGCTATCAGACGGCGATCCTCTCGCGCCTGGCGAAGTCGGTCTACAGCGCCGAGCTCGAGCCCGACCTCGCCTCTACCGCGCGCGAAGTGCTCGACGGCCTCGGAATCACCAACGTCGTCTTCGGAGTCGGCAACGGCGTCGAGATCTTCCGCGAGCACGCACCGTTCGACGCCATCCTCTCCGCCGCCGCTCCCGAATTTCTCCCCGAGGAGATCGTCGATCAACTCGCGGATGGAGGTCGCTGCATCATCCCCGTCGGCGCGTCAGAGCTGCAATACCTCTGGCTCATCGAGCGCCAGGGCGGACACGTGACGCGCAAGCGAATGGAGCCAGTGCGGTTCGTGCCGCTGCGCGAGCAGCGCGGGGAGTAGTCGAGCGAAGCGAGTGCGGAATGGAGCGCAGGCTTCAAGCCTGCCGGACCGCCTGGCTTCCAGCCGGCTGGAGTGAGGGCGTCCCGCGCCTTCACCCTTTTGCAATCGCGCTCACTGAAAATCAGCACGCTTCTCGTCCTTGGCGCCAGGGGGGCGGCGCGGGACGCCGCCGCACCAGCCGGCTGGAAGCCAGCGGTCCGGCAGGCAGGATGCCTGCGCTCCGACGCTGCGGCTTCTAAGAAACAAAAGGGGAGGGCGTGAGCCCTCCCCTTTTCGAATGCGAAGTGATTCCGCGTTATGGCGTGGTGACGATCACATCGTCGATGAACACGTTGTTGCCGAAGGCGCTGATGCCGAGGAAGCCGAGTTGGATGGTCGTGCCCTTGTAGGCGGTCAGGTCGATCGTGTGCTGCTTCCAGCCGGTCGATCCGTCGTAGCGGTTGACGGCCGTTCCAACGTTCGCCCACGTGCCGGTGGAGACCTGCACCTGCACGCGATCCGCGGACGTGGTGTAGCCGGTGTCGTGGTACATCCAGAACTTCAGCGTGGCCGTGGTGGCACTGCTCGGAATCGCGAAGCCCGTGGTCTGGTAGACGCGCGTCTGCGAGCCGCTGGCCGCATCGTAGGAGTTGAACTTCGCGAGGAAACTGCCGCCGTGCGGAGTTGCCGTTGGAAGCGTTCCCGAGGTGACGTAGGTCCACGCTCCCGCGGTGCCGGAGACTTGCGCGGTGGCCCAGCCGGTGCTGCTTTCGAAGCCGTTGGAGAAGAGCGTCGACGAACTGCAGCTGGCCGTGAAGTTCTTTCCGGTCACATTCGCGCCGGTGATCGTCACGGAGAGAGTCGTCGGTGTGAACGTGCAGCCGCTCTTCGTCGGAGTCACTGTGTAGGTGCCGTTCGCCAGACCGGAGATCGTGTAGTTGTTCGAGCCGTCGCTCGTCGCGCCCTGCGATCCTGCGGTGACCGTGGCGCCCGAGGTGCCGGCGCTGCCGGAGATCGAGTACGTGGCAACCGGCGTCGTCACCGTACCGGTGATCGTGAAGCTGCCGGCGGCGTAGCCGTTCACACCGACCCACCACGTGCCCGCGGCAGGATTCGTTGCGGAGCAGGTCTCGTTGCCGGATGACGTGTACGGGCGGCAGATGTAGGCGCTGGACGTCGGCTTGGCGTTGAACTGCGTGTAGATGTCGACGTCGCCCGTTGCGGCGGTCGTCGCGAAGGTCAGGTTCGTCGCGCCCGCAGGGAACGGTGATGTAGTAGTACTTCCAGGCGCCGAGCGCCACGCTCTGGCCGGTGACGGGAACGCCGCTCGTGAGCTGCGTGTCGCCGCGTGCCGCACGTCGCGGTGAAGTTCGCGGTGACGTTTGCCGAGGTGATCGTCACGGAGCTGGAGGCGGGCGAGAACGTGCAGCCCGACTTGCTCGGCGTCACGGTGTACGTTCCGGCGACGAAGCCCGCCATCACGTAGTTGCTCGAAGCGTCGCTCGTCGTCGACTGCGTTCCGGCCGTGACCGTGGCGCCGGTAGTTCCGGCGTTCCCGCTGATCGTGAAGGTCGGAACCGTACACGACGCGGTGAAGTTGACGCCGGTAACGTTGGACGAAGTGATCGTGACGGAGCTCGACGTCGGAGAGAACGTGCAGCCGCTCTTCGTCGGAGTCACGGTGTACGTGCCGGCGGCGAGGCTGGAGATCGTGTAGTTGCTCGAGCCATCGCTCGTCGCCGAGGCCGAGCCGGTGGAGAGCGTTGCGCCGGCGGTGCCGGCGTTGCCGGAGATCGAGTACGTCGGAGTCGTCGACGTCGTGATCTTCGCCGTCCAGATCTCTTCCTTGGCGTTGTTGCGGCGGTCGGTCCACGAGGGGAAGAATGAGTTCGCGTAGCCGGAGAGACTGTTGTAGTCGCCGAACTGGTTGCCGGAGTCGGCGCCGGAGATCGTCTCGTCGGTCATGGCCGTCGTGACCTTCACGGCCGGGGCCCACGTCGCGCCGCCGTCGGTCGACATCTGGTAGTAGATGTCGACCTTCTTGCGGCCCGCGTCAGCTGACGGTGTCGTAGTAGATCGCGCCGATCGTGCCGTTCGTTTCGTCGACGGCGAGGAACGGATTGAACTGGTCATTGAGACCGCTCTGATTGTTGATCTTCATGCGCGCGCTCCAGGTCGCGCCGCCGTCCGTGGAGCGTGAGAACCAGATGCGCGTTTTGCACGTCGAGGTCGTGCTCGTGCCCGGCTCATTCGCGGCCGCCGTGCATCCGCTGTCGCCGGAGAGGTCTGTCCAGAGCGCGTAGACGTTGTTCGTCGTGCCGTTCTTGTACGCGCCGCCGGAGACGTAGATGAGGATGCGGCGGCTGGAGAACGACGGCACGCCGATGTCGTAGGAGTCGTAGGTCGTGACGAGCTTCACCGGCGTGCGCGTAGCTCGCGCCGCCGTTCGTCGATTTCACGACGAAGATTCCGCGCGAGCCGGTGTCGGGGAAGAAGCCGAAGACGTCGCCGGCGGAGTTGGTCTTGACGTCGGCGCCGATGCAGGTGCCGGTCGCCTGCCCATCGCTCACCTGGATCGGCGTGCCCCATCCCGAGGACGTGCGGCGGTTCATGAACGCCGGGTTGCCGTTGTGCCAGATGACGTAGTTGTTGTTCGCGAAGGACGACGATGCGCTGTGGTCGATCCACTGCATCTGCTTGTCGGTGTTCGTCTGCGAGCCGGAGATGGTGCCGTCGAACGTCCACGTCGCGCCGCCGTTGCTGGAGCGATACGACTGGACCTTCAGGACGTTGCCGTTGATTCCCATCGTCGTCGACCACGCGGTGCCGTCCGAGCTCCAGTCGACCGTCGGATCGGAATGGAACGAATCGCCGCTGGCGAGCGGAAGGTTCGTCTGGCCCCAGGTCACGCCGGCGTCGGAGGAGTAGTACATGCCCTGCGTGCCCGAGCCACCGATGTTGTTGGAGGCGGCGATGATCTTGCTCGGGTTCCAGTAGTTGATGCGGATGTCCGACTCGCTGCGGGACGCGGTCTGCGTGCCCGAGGTGCGGAGGTTGGTGCCGGGCGTCGCGTCGAGAGCCGAGACGCGCCAGCGGCCCATCGTCGATTCATTCTTTTCGTCTTCGGCATCGAGATCGCCGAACTGACGTCCCGCCGACATCGAGGCTTCGGGATAACCGGGCTTGAGGTCCTGGTGAGTCATCATCCATTCGAGGACTTCCTTCAGGACGTGCGGATAGCCGCCGGTCGGGTCGTTGTCGTTGTCGTATTTGGCCTCGGGATGGCCTTTCTTCCAGTAGACCTTGAGCCACGGCGGAACGATCTCGTCGTCCATGTCCTTGGCCTTCAGCTTGGTGAAGTCCTGGTGATCGCGAATGAGCTTCTCCAGGGCGCTCCCTTTCTTGGCGTGAGATTTCTTCAGCTGGTCATCCAGCGTCGGGAACTTCTTGGGACCGTTTCTTTGCGGCGCCGCGGCGCTCGCGATGGTTGCAACGAAAAATACGAGGAGGACGAGGATGACGATTTTCTTCACGCAGTTTCCTTCCTGAAACGTCTTCGATCTGGACCGAGGAATGGTTGAGCTAGATCAAGATCGGTGCCGTAGGAAAAGGGGGTGTTTTGACGGGTTTTGGCTATTTAATTGACCCTTTATTGCATAAATCAGGGTCGTTCTCTGCGCATGCAATCAGTATCTGACCCGCCATGTGCGAGTGGAGGGCGGGCTTAATAGCCCGCCGGTTTTGGGCGGGTGGCACCCGCAAAACGCAACGCCGCAGAAGAATCGGCAGAAAAATCGGCGGGCTATAAGCCCGCCCTCCGTGCCGGTCTAGCCGAAGTAGTGACAGCGGCTGGTGCAGGTCTCCTCGATCGTCACGCGATGGAGGTTCGCGATTTCGGCCGCGAGGGCGCGCCAGATCCAGATGGCGAGCATTTCGGAGGTCGGGTTCTCGAGTCCTTCGATGTCGTTGAGCAGATAGTGATCGAGGCGATGCACGATCGGATCGACAGCTTTCTTGAGGTCAGCGAAGTCGATCACCCAACCGAGCTTCGGATCGATCTCGCCGCGAACCGCGACCTCGCCACGGAACGAATGGCCGTGGATGCGCCGGCACTTGTGCCCCTCCGGCACATTGGGCAGAAAGTGAGCGGCTTCAAAGCGAAAGTCTTTGACGACTTCGAGCACGTCGGACACGCGCGAAGTCTAAACGAGTTCGGAGCTGTTGCTGGTTGTCGGTTGCTGGTTGTCTGTGGTGTCTCGTGAATCCGCAGACAACCAGTAACCAGCAACCAGCAACCGAGATGTACATCCAATAGACTACTGGCCATTCTTTTGCTGACGGAGTGGGCATGAGCAGCGACACACAAACGGCGGCCGAGCGGTCGCTCGGTACGATCATCAAGGAGCTCACGGCGGATCTCTCGATGCTCCTCCGCAGCGAGATCGCGCTGCTGAAGCTCGAGCTGAAAGACGCCGGTGCGAAACTCGGTGGAGGGGCGGCATTGCTCGCCGGCGCCGTAGCCTGCGCGCTGATCGGTCTGGCGTTTCTCTTCGTGACCATCACCCTCGGACTCGTCGCACTCGGCGTTCCGGCCTGGTTGTCGGCGCTGATCGTGACGCTCTTACTCTTTGGAAGCGCCGCGGTTCTGGGGATGATGGGAAAGAAGAAACTCGAAAGCGTGGACTTCGTCCCGAGCGAGTCGATCGAGCAGATCAAGTTCGACATCGATACGCTCAAGGCCGATGTCGCGCGCGTGAAGAACAGGTAGGAATCGTCATGACCGAGATCGATCAGAAGGACCAGATTCAACGTGCGATCGTTCGCGCACGCGATGGGGTGGGCGATCGCATCGACGAGCTCGATCAGCATCTGCGGACGACGCTCGATCCGAAGACGATCGTGCGCAGCTACGCCCCGCACCTCATCGCCGGAGGCGCCGTCGCCGGCGTGATCGTCGGCTTCGTGATGCCGAAAGTGTTCCGCAAGCTCATCACCTGGGGCGTGCCGATCGCGATCATCGCCGCGACGGTGAAGAAGTCTCGCGAGTCGGACCGCGTGCTCGGACTGTGAATTGGTTATCGGTTGTCGGTGGTCAGTTGTCCGGGAGGCGTCGCGAGTTTGGAGGCCGGCAGCTCTTCGAATCTCAAATTGCGATGAACCGCGCCTCGGCCATGCGTTTCGTAGGTTGAGATCCTTTCGCTCACGCCCCCCCCACCCGCCTCGCTCAGGATGACGCGACTTAACGTTCTCCGCGTTTGAGCACGGACAACCGACAACTGACAACCGACAACGGCGCGCAGCGTCAAGCGCACTATTTCGACCGCACGTATCGCGCGCCCGGCAGTGCGCGAATCCATCCTTCCAGTTCGAGTTGCAGCAGGGACTCCGCGACGGTGGCCGAGGTGCGGCCGAGATGTTTGGCGACGTCGTCGATGTGAAGCGCGTCTTCGTGGCGGAGAACGTTCAGCACCTCGCGCAGCGGCGATTCGGGCTCCGGCTCGCGGACGGCTTCGGCGGGGCGCAGGTGCTCCGGTAGCTCGTCGAAGACGTCGTTGGGATCGTGGACGAGCTTCGCGCCGTATTGCGCGAGGCGATGGGTTCCTTCCGATCCGGCGGAGAAGATCGAGCCTGGCACGACGAACACTTCGCGACCTTGTTCCGCGGCCATGCGCGCGGTGATGAGCGAGCCGCTCTTGCTCGTCGCTTCGACGATCACCGTGCCGTGCGAAAGGCCCGAGATCACGCGATTGCGGATCGGGAAGTTCTCTTTGCGCGGCGGCGTGCCGGGCGGAAATTCGGTGACGATGAGTCCTTCCGCTTCGATGCGGCGGAAGAGCCGCGCGTTCGAGCGCGGATAGATCACGTCGATGCCGGTGCCGAGAACGGCGATGGTCGCGCCGTGCGCATCGAGCGCGGCGCAATGAGCAGCAGCGTCGATCCCGCGCGCGAGTCCGGAAACGATCGCCAACCCGGATGGTGCGATCGCGCGCGCGAGGTGCGCGGCCGCGTTGATGCCGTACGGCGACGCGCGTCGGGAGCCGACCATCGCCAGCGCGGGACGCGCGAGGAGCGCCACATCTCCGCGCACGTGCAACGCCAGCGGCGGATCGACGATCTCGCGCAGCATCGCTGGATACTCGTCATCAACGAGCGTCACGACGCTGCCGCGCAATGCCGCGACCTGCGCGCCTCTCTCCTTTGTTAACGGATTCCTCACCTCGTCCGCCTGTTGCGGCGTTACGCTCAGGAGCCCTTGCAAAAGAGAGGAAGACGCGGCGCATGCGGACGTCAGTGGATCGAAGGATTCCAGCAGAAGCCGTGTCCGATTCGGTGTCAGAAATGGCAGTAACGAGAGTGCGATCATGAGATCGCGGGTGGAGTGGTCGTTCATGCATGCTCGGGTGCCGGGAGGCAGCAGTGCGCGAGCGTGAGACGGACGAAGGGCCGGCGGCCGGTGGGAACGGGCGAAGTATACTCTCGATGGTTCCCTGTGGATGTCACCGGTGTGAGGAGGAGAGATGAAGCGGGCGTTCAACACGTCATCGGTACTCATCACCACCTTGTTGCTCCTGGTCTTCGGATGCGGCTCGAGTGGTGACCTCTCAAGGGCGGAGACGCAGCGTCAGTTCGGCGTGCGCATGGCCAAGATGAACCTCTGGCGCGAAGCGATGTTCCGCTTCCAGCGCGCGGTGCAGATCGAGCCGGACAACGCCATGGCCCACAGCAATCTGGCCGTGGCCTACGAGGCGACCGGCGACTTCGACGGCGCGCTCAAGGAGTATCGCGAGGCGCTGCGCCTCGATCGCTCCAACCAGTACATCCAGAAAAACTACAGCCGCTACGTGGAGTTCACGCAGCGCGGCAAAAAGCGCGCTCCGGCGACACCGGCCACGGCGAAGCCCGCGGCGAAGCCGGCAGACACCGGCGTTCCGATTCCGCCGCCATCCACCGATCCCACCGCGGCCACGACAACCGATCCCGCGGCCACGACGACGAATCCGCCCGATGGAGGCACGCGATGAAACGCCTGGCACTCGTACTCGCAGTGCTCCTTCCCCTGGCCGCCGCGGCCGATGTCATCGAGGTGAAACTGAAGCTGCCGGTAAAACCGAAGCTGAAGATCAGCGGCGACGAGAAGATCGCCATCGCGCCATTCGTGATCGCATCGCGCGGAGAGAAGAAAAGCGATCGAGCGGCGAAGGTCGACGTGCAGTCGGAGTTCAATCGCTACATGCGGAAGCAGCTCACGAAGTCGACGAAGCTGAAGCTCGTCGACGTTCCGCGGACGCAGCTTCCGGGCAATGACATCAAGTCGCTCCAGGCGGCGCGTGATTACTGGAAAGAGATCGGCGCCCGTACCGGCGCCGATTACATCGTCTCCGGGATCGTCGACTTCGACATCAACGACAAGTCCGGATACAAAACCGAGGAGTACACGTCGCCCGCGGATGGCCGGACGTTCTACCGGCAGGTGCTCGTGGAATCGACGGGCTTCGTGTTCGACATCGATCTCGCGGTATTCGACGCCGATACGGGGGAGATGGTGCTGGAGGAGAACTTCCGCGACTTCAAGGAATTCGACCAGCGCAATTACGACGAGATCCTCGGCCTCTTCGAAAACCTGCGCGCCCTCGAAGCCCAACTCGTCGGCATCTTCGTCGCGCAGGAGACGTCGGGGACGAGATACGTGTTTACGAACTAGATCGCAGATCGCAGGAGGGAATCTGAGCCAGGCTGGAAAGCTGACGGTTCTGCTCCTGCGATCCGCGATCCGCAAACTGCGATCTGATCTGGAGGTTTCGTGAAGAGACTCGCTGTCCTTTTCATCCTTCTCGTTCTCGCGCTGCCCGCGTATCCGTTCGGGCAGAACAAGATCGTCTACGACACCTTCAAGTGGAGCGTCTATCACTCCACGCACTTCGACTTCTATTTTTACGAAGAGGAACGGCCCGCGCTCCAGCGCGTGGTCGATTCGGCGGAGAGCGCGTATCTCGACCTCTCGCAGAAATTCAATTTCCAAGTCTCCAAGAAGATCCCGATGATCTTCTACGCCACGCATTCGGCGTTCGAGCAGACGAACGTGATGCTCAACTTCATTCCCGAAGGGGTGGGCGCGTTCGCGGAGCCGGCGCGGAATCGCATGGTGCTGCCGATCGACGTCGCGGATGAAGATCTGCTGGAGCTGATCACCCACGAGCTGACGCACATCTTCGAGTACGAGATTCTCTTCCAGGGAAAGTTCGGCAAGAACATCACCGCCAATCCTCCGACCTGGCTCATGGAAGGGCTGGCGTCATTCATGGCTCAGGACGAGGACTCGCGCGATCGCATGGTGCTGCGCGATGCCGTGGTCAACGATCGGATTCCGAAGATCAGCCAGGATCCTCAGGGCTACTTCGCATACCGCTTCGGCCACGCCGTGTTCGAGTACATGAAGGAGAAGTACGGGCAGGAAGGGGTCCGCGATTTCATCTACGAGTACCGCAACACTCTCGGCAGCAGCGTCGATCGCGCTCTCAAACGCGCCTTCGATCTCGCGCCCGATGAGTTCGACACGCAGTTCCGCGCCTGGCTGCGCAAGCAGTACCTGCCGGCGCTGGTCGCACGCGGCGAGCCGCAGGAGTACGGCGATCTGTTCAAGATCAATCCCGACAATCCGAGCGATGACATCGGTCCGGTTCCCTCACCGTCCGGCGACATCCTGGCGGCGTTCACGACCTACAAACACGACGTCGACGTGGTGCTCTTCAACATCCCCGAGCGCCGTCTGCTCAAGAACCTCACGACCGGCTACACGAATCGCTACGAGTATCCCATCGTCCAGTCCTTCACGACAGGTGCGAGGATGGGAAGGGACATCGCCTTCGCGCCGAACGGTGATCAGATCGCGCTGTTCGTGAAGAAGGAGCGCGGGCGGAATCTGCTCATTCTCAATCCTCTCACCGGCGACATCGTGCGCTCGATCGAGATGCCGGTGGAGCAGCAGCTCTCGCCGGCTTATTCGCCCGATGGCAAGAAGATCGCGTTCTCGGCCATCAATGGCACGCAGTGCGACATCTTTCTCTACGATCTCGAAGCCGGAACGCTCACGAACATCACCAGCGATGCGTTTTACGACGGCGCGCCGGTGTTCTCGCCCGACGGGCATTGGCTGGTGTACTCGTCCGTCGGCGAGCACTACGCGAAGCTCTACCGGCTCAATCTCGACAATCCGAAGGAGCGCTATCAGCTGACGTCCGGCGACTGGAACGACATCGACGCCTGGTTCTCTCCCGATGGCAAACGGATCTTCTTCTCCTCGGACAAGCAGACCGGACGCAATGTCGGCGCGGCCAGCGCGATTCTCGAGCAGGTCGAGGATGCGGCGCGCACGACCGGCGACACGCCGAAAGCCGATGTCACCAACTTTGCGGCCTTCAACATCTACTCGCTGAACATGGAGTCGGGCGACGTCCTGCAGTACACGGATGTCGTCGGCGGCTGTTTCACTCCGGTCGTGTTCACCGGCATGAACAATCGCGAGCGCATGGTCTTCTCGTCGTTCTACAAAGGCCAGTGGCGGCTCTACTCGACGACGACGGACAGGCCGCTGCATGCCGCGGAGAAGACGACGCTGCCTTCCGCGCCGATCGGCGCCGATCAGCGCTCGATCTTCCACGCGACGTCGGAGTTCTTCATCGACGAGGACAAGATCGAGGGAACGCGCGGGTTTAAACTCTTCATCGACGATATTTCCGTCAACGCCGGCGTGACCTCGGATCAGCTCTTCGTGTCGCGCTCGACGCTCTTCATGAGCGACATGCTCGGCAACCGCCGGTTCATCGCTTCGCTCGATTCCGTGTCGTCGTTCTCGAATTTCGATTTCCTCTATCTCGACATGCACAAGCGCATGAACTGGGGCGCGCGCGTGTTCGACAACCGGTCGTTCTATCTCACGCAGGATTTCGAGTCCGGACGCATCAATCAGCAGCAGATCTATCGCGAGACCGGAGCGATCGGCCTGGTGAGTTATCCGTTCACGCGCTACCACCGGATCGATGCCGGTGGCGGCTACATCATCCGCGACTACTTCCAGCCGCATTTCTTCACCGATCCGGACAGCGGGACGGAGTTCGTCCAGTACATCCAGCGCAAGGACAACTACCCGACGGTGAGCACGACGTTCACGGGTGACAGCGCGGTGTGGTCGTTCTTCGGACCGATCTCCGGCCGGCGCTACCAGCTCACAGCATCGTACGCGCCGGACACGAAGGATGGCGGGACGCTCAGCTCGGACTACGAGATGGACTGGCGCGAGTACTTCCAGGTCAGCGCCCGGTCGCTGTTCGCCGCCCGCTTTTACGGCGCATGGTCGGATGGGAACGCGCCGAACTTTTATTACTTCGGCGGCCTGAACACGCTTCGCGGTTATGACTTCCGCTCGCTCATCGGCCAGCACGCCGGGTTCGCTAATTTCGAGTTCCGTTTCCCGCTCGTCGATCTCCTGGCGACGCCGGTCATCGCTCTGCACCAGATCCGCGGCGTGTTCTTCTTCGACATCGGCGCGGCACATTTCGACGGCCGCCCATTCAAGTTCATGGAAGACAACAAGCTGAAGGACGCCAAGGCCGCCGTCGGCTGGGGCCTCTCCTTCAACTTCTGGGGCCTGCAGCTCAACTGGGACTTCGCGAAGCGCTACGACTTCGACAAGTTCGACAAGGGGTTCCGGACGAGTTTCTGGATCGGGGACACGTTCTGAAGCGTCGGTGATCGGTTGTCGGTTGTCGGTTGTCTGGGATGGATCCCGGGACTCCCAGACAACCGACAACTGATAACCGCGGCGCGGCGCGCTCAAGCGGCGCGTGGTTTGCGCCGGCGATCGGCGATCGTCTCTCGCAGAAATTTGAGCAGCGCTTTCTCTTCCATCGAGAGTCCGATCCGCACGACCGGGCTTCCTTTGTGCGTTTTTCGCAACGTCTCGAAGGGCTTTCCGTCGAGGTACTCGTCGACGAGACGGGGGCAGATGTAGGACGAGCGGCAGACGGCGGGTGTGTTGCCGAGCTGCTCCGCCGTCGCGACGATGGCTTTTCGGATGCGGCGTTTGCGCTCGGCTTTGCTGGCGGCTTGTCCCTGCATGGCCAGGGCGATCGAACAGAGAAGCGTTCCGGCCCAGGTGCGGAAGTCTTTCGCGGTGAAGTCGCTGCCGATGATGGCCTGGATGTAGTCGTTGACCTGGCGATCCTTCACGTCGAAGAGGCGGCGCGTGCCATTGGCTTTCTTGAGCCGCGCGACGATCGCCGCGACGTCGGCATCGTCGATGGCGCGCTTCTGTTTCTTGCGCCACTTGCCGACGTAGTCGAAGAGAACGACGTCGCCGTCGACTTTGACGTGAGTGCCGAGGATCGTGGAGAGACCGTAGGTGGACTCGGAGGCGGCGCTCTTGTCGTTTCCGATGCGGAAGAAGCCCTGATCGATGAGGCGCACCATCGCCGCGAGCACGCGCTTGCGATCGGCGGGATCGATTTCGACGTCGCCATGAAGATCGGCGCGGACGCGGCGGCGCAGCGCGGGAAGTGCCTCGCCGAATTCGACGACGCGCCGGAACTTCTCCTCTTCGCGTTGGGCGCGGAAGCGCGGGTGGTAGAGATACTGCGTGCGCCCTTTCTTGTCGACGCCGACCGCCTGCAGCGGCGCGTTGTCGCTGCGCGCGATGCGGACGTTCTGCCACGCCGGCGGAATGCGCAGCTTGCGGATGCGCGCCAGCGTCTTTTCGTCGCGAATTTCCGTGCCGTCGGGAAGCCCGTAGCCGAAGCCTTTTTCCTTCGAACCCTCGCGCCGGATGCCGTGATGATCGAGGTACTCACGGCGTCGCACGCCCTTGGCCGGCATCGTGGGCGGTGATTTTGCGAGAATGGAGCCAGGACACGAATTGAGAATTGAGAATTGAGGATTGAGAATCGGGGACGCGCCCTCCTTCTCGCGCTGACGGTCCTGATCGCCCTGACTCGACTCCTGGCGATGGCGCGGACGCTTTTCGATTGGGACGAGGCGCTCTTCTCCCTCGGCGTGGAGGAGTTCGACGTCGCGCAGTTCCGGCCGCATCCGCCGGGCTATCCGCTGTTCGTCGCCGCGGCGAAGGCGGTGCATCTTCTGGGCGTGTCCGAGTTCCGTTCGTTGCAGGTCATCGTGCTGCTCGGTGCGGTCGCGCTCTTTCCCGCGCTGTTTCTGCTGGCGCGCGAGATCGGTTTCGATTTCACGACGTCCGCGTGCGGCGCGGCGATCTTCGCGTTTCTGCCGAATGTCTGGGTCTACGGCGGAACGGGATTCAGTGACGTGCCGGCGACGGCGCTGGCGTTCGCCGCGTGCGCGCTGGTGTTGCGCGGGCGACGCGAATCGCGCGCCTACGTCCTCGGCGCGATCGTGCTCGGCGTGGCCGCGGGATTTCGTCCGCCTCTTCTCCTGATCGGCGCGGTTCCCGCGCTGATGGCGACGTGGCATCGCGTGCGAGCGCGTGCCTTCGGTGCCGTCGCCGCGGCAGTTCTCCTCGGCGGCGCGATCGCGGGTGGCAGCTATCTCGGCGCAGCGCTGGCGTCGAGCTCGGTTCATGAATTCGTGGAGGTCCTGCGGATCCAGAGCAAGTACGTGCGAGACGTCGATTCCTGGCACAACCCCGGCCGCGGGCCGCTGGTGAACGTTGCCAAGACGTTCTTTCTGTTCCCGGTTCAGCAAACGGCGCAGATGATCGGGCTGGCGCTGCTGGCGATGGTCTCCGTCGCCGACGCAATCGTGAAACGTCGCTTCGCGGTTCTGCTGACGCTGATGATGTTCGGACCGATCGCGGTGATGTCGTGGCTCGAGCTCGACGTCAACACCGCCGCGCGTTACGCGATCTCGTACATGGCCGTGCACGCGCTGCTCGCGGCCGACGGGCTGCGCATCATGGCGAGACCGCGCGTGCAGGCTTCGCTCGCTGCGGTCGTCGTCGGCGTGTTCTTCATCTGGACCTGGCCGGCGCTGCGCACGCAGCGAACGACCGACGCTCCGCCGGCCGCGGCACTCGGATGGATTCGCCGCAACGTGCCGGTGGACTCGCCGGTCTACGTGCATGCGTCGTTTCAGCCGCTCGCTTCGTTTCTGCTCCCGCGGCATCACGTCGTGCTCTATGAATCGCCAGGCGAGATTCCGCTCATGTCCGGGCAGTCGTGGGTCGTTGATTGGCGCATCGCAAACGACGGGATGAACTTCGTCCGGCCGCACAACGCGCTCTGGAAGATCATCCGCCGGCGCAATTTCGAAACGTCGCTCAGCCGCGTGTCGAACATCATCGGTTTCGGCGAGGGCTGGTATTCGCAGGAAGGAGCCGGCAACGACGCGTTCCACTGGATGGCGAAGGAGTCGTTCGCGAAGCTGCCGCCGTTCCCGGGGAAGGGGCGTCTGTCGCTGCGCGCCTACGTGCCGCTCGATTCGATTCAGCCGGCGCCTGCGATCGAGATCTACATGAATGGTGCGCTGCTCGACCGCGTCGTGGCATCGCAGGCGGAATTCGATCGCACGTTCGTCGTCGAGTCGCGCGTCGATGCGGCGAACGAACTGCGCATCGTCACGAGCGCGACGATGAATCCGTCGCGCCAGGGGAAGTCGCTCGATACGCGCGAGCTTGGCCTGCGCGTCAACGCGTTGCGATGGACGCCGCTGCCGTGAATCTGCGCGAACCTCTGGAGCCGCTCACGCGCCGCGAGCGTGGAGCCGCGTGGCTGCTGGCGATTCTCGTGGCATTGACGCGCTGGCCGGCGATCTCGCGTTCGCTCTGGGATTGGGACGAGGCGCTGTTCGCGCTGGCCTTGCGCCACTACGACGTCGCCGCGCATCATCCGCATCCGCCCGGCTTCCCACTCTTCATTGGCGTCGCGAAGGGCGTCGCGAAGCTGGTCTCGATCGCGATCCCGGTCGACGCCTTTCACGCGTTGCAATGCGTGGCCGTGCTTTCGTCGCTGCTCGTGTTTCCGGCAATGTTCTTTCTCGCACGCGAGCTGCGCGCATCCGCCTTCACGGCGATGGCGGCGGGTCTGCTGCTGGCGTTCTTTCCGAACGTCTGGTTCTACGGCGGCACCGCGCTCAGCGATGTGCCGTCGATGGTGTTGGCTCTCGTCGCCTGCGCGTTGCTCCTTCGCGGCTGTCGCAACGACGCGGCGCTTCTCGCCGGCGCGATTCTCCTCGGCGTCGCCGCGGGATTTCGTCCGCAGAATCTCCTCATCGGATTCGCGCCGGCGGTGATCGCGTTGCTCCACCGGCGAAAGGCCGCACTGATCGGCGCGTTTTTCGGCGCGCTGATCGTCGTCGCGAGTTATGGAACGGCAGCGCGGCTCAGCGGCGGATGGGACGTCTATCGCGAGACGCTCGCGCGGCACAGTCACTACATCCGCGAAGTCGATTCGTTTCTCAGTCCGCTACGGCCGGGGCTCGTGCAGGTCGCCGACGATTTCTTTTTCTGGCCCTACCGCGCGCCGGTCATCAACATCGCGGTGATGGTGCTGGCGATCGCGGGCGTGCTGCGCAAACGCAACTGGCTCGTGCTGGCGATTTACGCGCCGTTCCTCCTCTTCGCCTGGCTGGAGCTCGACTTTCACAGCGCCAGCCGATTCTCGATCGGATACATGCCGCTTTACGCGATGCTCGCCGCCGAGGGGATTCCGCGGAGGGGGAGGGCCGTGACGCTCGGCGCGCTCGTGGCCGTGATGATGGCGTGGATGTTCCCCGTCCTGCGCGTCGTGCACACCACGCTCTCGCCTCCCGTCGCGGCGATCGATGCGATCGAAGCGCTCGACCCGCGGGTCGTGGTCTATGTCGACGAGCGTCTCGCCGCGCACGCGGAGCTGCTGATCACTCATCACGAGCGACGCGCGGCGAAGAACGCACCTCCGATCGTCGCCGGCCGCGACGCCGTGCTGCTGCGCGAAGGTGCCAGCACCGCGCCGGGAGCGAGAACGTTTGCGCGTGATCCGTATCGCCTCGCGCAGGTCACGCGAGCGCGCTACTTCGAAACGTCGATCGTTCCCGCGCGGCTGGCGACCTTGCGCGGCGGAACGATCACGTTTCCTCCGACGCGCGGCGGGACGCTCACGATTCGCGCGACCTCGAACGCACCGTCGGTCGTGCGACTCGACGGACACCCGCTCGATTCACTTCCAGTAGGAACGGTCGAGCGCACGTGGACGGTGGTCGAGCCGCATGAGCTGACGCTGGAGGGGCATGTGAAGCTCGAGTGGCTCGAGCTCGTGCCGTGAGAAGCGATGTGGACCGCCGCCGTCTCGGCGGCTGGGGCGGCGTCGTCTCGACGCCCGCCCGTGAGCGGCGAGACGCCGGCGGTCCAACCGTTAAGGGATGAATTCGATCGTTTGCGGGTACCAGGTCTTCACGCGCTTCCCGCTCTTGATGGGAGACGAGAACTTCGATCCGCGTAGTGCGCGAATTGCCGCGTCGTTCAGACCGAAGCGATTGTCGCCTCGCAGGACCTTCACTTCGCCGACTTCGCCCGTCTCGTCGATGAGTGCGCTCAGGATGATCGTGGCGTGGATCTTCTGGCGCGCGGCGAGTGGCGGATAGACGGGACGGATCGGGCGGAGCGGCTTCGGGAGGGTGTCGAGCAGTCCCGCCTCCACGACGTCTCCTTCGCGGACCGCGACGGGTGCGGGTGTGGGCGCGGGAGTGTTCGCCGGCGTTTGTGCGACGGTTGCCGCGGGCTGTGTTTGCACCGGCGCGGGTGCAGCGGCGCGGGTGTCGGTCGCGGGGTCGGGGCGTGCGTCGCGACGCTGCTGGTCGAGTTGCGCCGCGCTGACCGCTCCGCGATCGTCGGCTGGAGTATCCGCGGGCGACGAGGCGGGAGCGCTCACCGGCGGCGCGGAGACCGGAGCGTTCTTCGACTGTTTCTGCTTCAGCTCCGTCATGAAGTCGCCCTGCAACTTCATCATCTCCGCTTGCAGTTTCTGCCGCACCGCGTCCTCGAACGCCGCCTTCTGCTGCGCGGCGGGATCGGCGGAGCCGGTCGTCGTCGTTGCCGTCGCGGGCACCGCGATCGGTTCGGAGATGACGCGATGCTGCGGTGCGGGGGGCGGCGTCACCGTCTGCGCGGCGACGGTCTGCGTCGGCTGCGCCTTCGACTTGCCCATCATCATGTAACCGCCGACGCCGAGGAGGGCGAGGATGACGATAGCCGCGGCGATCAACGGCATCTTGCTCTTCGGCTTCTGCGCTCCGGCCATGAACATCGGCCGCGAATCCTCGAGGCCTGGCGATGGCGCAGGCACGGCCGCAACTTTCGGCACTTCGAGATACGGCGCGATGTTGACCTTGCTCTCCTTGTCACGGTCGCCGGTCTCGCTCTCCATGTCCTTCTTGAGAAGGCTCGAGAGATAGAACGCGAGATTGAACGTCGTGGCGGAGTACTTCCCACCATGGGCGAGCGTCGCCAGCGCCTGCTTCATCTCCGCCATCGACGCGTAGCGCATCGAAGGATCGATGTTGAACGACTTGTCGAGAATCACGCGGATGTCGTCGGGAACCGGCGCTCCGGTGGCCATCTTCGCCGCGCGCACCGCGGCGCCGAAGGCGCTGGCCGTCGCGGCGTCAGGCGGTTCCTGTCCGGTGACGAGCAGGAAGAGAACCGCGCCGAGGGAGAAGACGTCGGTGTTCTTCTGCGACTGTCCCGTCGAACGATATTCGGGCGAGAAGTAGCGCGCGATTTCCGGCGATACTTTCGGATCGGAGAGCGAGGCGATCAGGCCCGCGCCGAACTGCTGGCCGGCGACGCGGATCTCGCCGTCGTCGCTGATCCAGATGAATTGCGGAATGAGTGCGCCGTGACTCAATCGCGCGCCGGTGGAGTCTTTGAGGTCGGCCATGGTCGCCAGGGAGAGCGCGACTTTTTCGGCGATGACGAGGGCCTGATCGAGCGGGAGCGGATTCGGTTGCACGTCTTTGCCGCCGCGTGCGCGATCGATGATGAATCGCAGCGAACGTCCGCCCGCGTAGTCCCAGGCGAGATGGGGAACGCCGTCGATGATCCCGGCGTGCTGATCGCGCACGAACGACGCTCCGCTGATCTTCGGCAGGATCGGCGCGGTGGCCTCGGCGTTGGCGGCAAGTGCCGCGCGATTGCCGCCGCTCAGGCGGCGCAGCGCGACCGTCGGGCCGTGCTGTCCATCGTCGATTCGCCCGGCTCGCCACAGGTCGCCGAGGGAATCACTCTCGAGCTTCTTGAACAGGATGTACGGTCCGAACTGATCGTACGGCTTGTTGCGCGCAGCCATGATGGAACCCCCGTTGGTGTGTGGACGGGAAAGGATAGCACGCAGAGAAAAGTAGGCAATTGGCAGGAGCGAGAGGCAAATCGCTGCCGGCACTCGCGAGAATTAGGCACCTCGCTGCTGCCAACTGCCTACTGCCTACTGCTTCTTGCGTTGATCCCTGAAGTACTGCCGCTGATACTTCTCGACGTTGCGATCGTGCTCCGCGGCGTTGGTCGCGAAGACGTGCGAGCCGTCGTTGCGGGCGACGAAGTAGAGGTAGGGCGTGGTCGCGGGAGCGGCGGCGGCGCGGAGCGAAGCGAGGCCGGGGTTGGCGATCGGGCCGGGTGGGAGGCCGGGGAAGCGGTAGCTGTTGTAGGGAGAGTTGATCTGCAGGTCGACTTTGCGGATGTTTCCGTCCCAGCGTCCGGCGAGCTTGAGCGCGTAGATCACGCCGGGATCGGCGCCGAGGAGCATGCCGCGGCGCACGCGATTCATGTACACCGAGGCGACGATGGGACGTTCCTCCGGTCTCTGCGCTTCGGTTTCGACGATCGAGGCCAGCGTGACGGTTTGATGCGGATTGAGGCCGGTAGTGATGAAGGCCATTTCATCCGCCCAGTGCTTGCGGAAGTTCGCGACCATGGCTTTGACGATCGTCGTCGCCGGCGTTCCCGGATCGAACTTGTATGTGTCGGGGAAGAGATAACCCTCGAGCGAATCGGCGTCGGGCGCGATGTCGCGAATCAGGTCCGCGTCCTTCGTCGCCTTCTTCCATTCCGCCTCGGTTCCCAGCCCTTCGGCGGCGAAGAGCTTGCCGACGGTGAAGCGATCGAGTCCCTCGCGCACGGTGACGGTCTTGAGCACGACGTCGCCGCTGACGAGCTTGTCGACAACGTCGACCGGTGCCAGGGCTTTGTCGAATTGATAGACGCCCGCCTTGAGGGAATCGCGGCCGCGGAAAAGCTTCATGTAGACGAGCGGAATCCATTCGTCGCGCAGGATGCCTTCGCGTTGCAGGTGCTGGAGGATGTTCGCGGTCCGCTGACCGCGGCGCACTTCGACGCGCTTGGTGGCCGTGGTGTACCCCTTGAAGGGCGTGCGCAGGGCGCGCCAGAGGAACCATCCTCCGCCGAGGGCGAGGAGAACGGCGAAGATGAGGATCGTCAACAGCGACTGTAAGAGCTTGCGGCAGCCGCGCCGTGGCTTGCGTGCTATGGCGTCCTCCCGTGGAGATCGAGGTACGACTGGAGGATGACGGCTGCAGCGTGCATGTCGATGTCTTTCTGTGCGTCACGTCGGGACTTGCCGCTGGCGCGCAGCGCTTCCGCGGCTTCTACGGTGGAGAGGCTTTCGTCCCAGAGCACGACCGGAGTGCACGTTCTCTGCCGCAGGACTTCGGCGAAGTCGCGGTACTTCTGTTCGGCCGCCGAAGCGTGCGCGCGCCGCGGGATGCCGAGGACGATCGTCTCCGCCTCGAGCTCCCGCGCGAGATTCGCGAGTTTGGCCACGACGTCTCCCTCGTTGCGCATCACGGAATGGGGCGTCGCCACGGTGCCGGAGTCGCTGATCGCGATTCCGATTCGCCGCGTGCCGAGATCGATTGCCAGGTAAGACACGGGCGCGATTGTATTTTGATTCTGTTGCTGGTTGCGGGCCCGGTTGCTAGTTGCTGGTTGCTGGTTGTCTGTGGGATCTCGAGTTTCAGGTTCAGGTCTCGCCGAGAACCGCAGGGAACCAGCAACAAGGAACCAGCAACCTCCTGAACGCCGGAGACGAATACAATGTCCGGCGCAAGGCAAGCAATGAAAAATTTCAATCTGGACGCCATTCTCGAGGCGATGCTGAAGATCTCGGATCGGGTGTCAGATCTCAATTTCTCGGTGGGCCGGCCGCCGCAGGTGGAGATCGACGGCCAGTTGGTGGGGGCGAACTTTCCCGGACTTCCGCGGCTCACGCCGTTTCAGACGGAGATCGTCGCCATGCATATGCTGCGCGGGGATCGCGAGCTGACGCGGGTGCTGATGACGAATGGGTCCGTCGATCTTTCGTATTCGATTCCGGGAAAGACTCGTTTTCGCGTGAACGTCTTCTCGCAGCGCGGGACGTATGCGATCGTCCTGCGCGTGATTCCCGAGGGCATTCCGACGCTGGAGTCGCTGAAGATGCCGGCGGAGCTGTTCAACGTCGGGAAGCTCAAGAACGGCATCGTCCTCGTGACCGGGCCGACCGGCTCGGGGAAGTCGACGACGCTCGCGGCGATCATCAACCAGATCAACCAGGAGCAGGCGTACCACATCATCACCATCGAGGATCCGGTCGAGTACATGCACCGCCATGTGAAGTCGACGGTGAATCAGCGTGAGGTCGGTTCGGACACGAAGAGCTTCTCGCTGGCGCTGCGCGCCGCGTTGCGGCAGGCGCCGAAGGTCATCCTCATCGGCGAGATGCGCGACATCGAGACGATCGAGATCGCCATGGAAGCGGCGGAGACGGGGCACCTCGTGCTCTCGACGCTGCACACGATCGACGCGGCGAAGACCGTCGATCGGATCATCGGCGTGTTTCCGAAGGATCAGGAGCCGCAGATCCGCACGCGGCTCTCGCAATCGTTCCGCTACGTCATCTCGCAGCGCCTGTTGCCGAAAGTCGGCGGAGGGCGCGTGGCGGCGCTGGAGATCCTGAAGTCGACGATGCGCACGCGCGATTACGTGGTCAAGGGTGAGAACGAAGGCCGTTCCCTGACCGACGCCATGCACGATGGATCCGTCGACGGCATGCGGACGTTCGACGACGAGATCGAGAAGCTCTGGAACAATGGAACGATCACGAAAGAGACGGCGCTGGCGTACGCGACGAATCCGACCAATCTCGCGCTCCGGCTCACCGACGCACCCGAGCCGTCCCGACCTGCAGGGGACGATGGCGATTCGATGTTGTCGATGCTGGAGTGAGCCATGATTCGAGTCACCTGCACCAACTGCCAGAAGCCGCTCTCGATCGACGAGACGAACTTGCCGATGAAGGAAGTAGGCTTTCCTTGCCCGGTATGCAAGGCGAAGCTCACCGTCGATCGCCGTCAGTTCGAGTCTGCCGCAACGCCATCGGGCGCGGCTCCGGCACAACATGCGCCGGCGCACGAAGACGATCACGAGAACGAGCTCGGGGCGAAGGCACTGATCGTCGGCGTGGATCACCCGGCGCTGCGGCAGGCCTCGAAACTCGTCGGCTATCTACCGGTCTTTCACGCCGACGCCGCCAAGGCGCGCGAGTTTTTCAATCAGGAGATTCCGCAGATCGTGTTCCTGCACCCGGCGCAGATGACCGCGCCGCCGCTCGAGGCGATCGCGCCGATCGTGTCGGTGATCCCGTCGGAGCGGCGGCGATCGTTCTTCGTGCTCGTCGCCGAAAACCTGCGAACGCTGGATGGAAACGCTGCGTTTCTCTACGGCGTGAATCTCGTCGTGGCCTCGAAGGACCTTCCGCAGTTTCCGCAGATCTATCGCGATGCCCTGGCCGCGCACGAGCGCCTGTATGCGGGCATGAACGCGATGATCCGCGAAAAGAACCTGGCTTGACCGGGCCCGGCCGGCGCGTCCGAGACCACAAGGCTGGACGCACGCGCGGGTGATCCAAGGCGTCGTTCCGGATTCCGCGCGCTACGTGCGCTCCAAAAAAAACGAGCGCCGTGAGGCGCCCGTTTTCCGTGGACCGAAGACCGAGACTACTGAGACTGGATGCCTTCCGGGTAGGCAACGAAGTTGCCGAGCGAAAGGATGATGTCGCAGTCGAAGTTGTTGGTCGTGATCGGCTGCGCGGTGCTCGTGGTCGTGGTGCCCTTGGTCTTGTCGGCGCCGAACGACTGAATCGCGTAGTTGTCGTCGGTGAAGCCGACCGCGAACAGCGTGCCCCAACCGTCATAGGACGGCAGTTTGCGCACATAGGTCGGCGAGAGCAGGGCCGACACGTCGTTGATCGTCGAACCCGTCGCCGGCCAGGTGATGTCGCTGGCCGCACCAGCGGCCGTGTAGCGGTTCAGATCCGTGGCCCGTGCTTCCCAGGCCGTGGCGATGGTACGCATGTCCGCCATGCTGCGTTTCTGACGGGAGCGCTGCATTGCCGTCAATAAGTTGGGAATTGCGATCGCTGCGAGAATACCGATGATCGCGACAACGATCAGCAGCTCAATCAGCGTGAAACCTTTCTGCTTCCTCATTCGGGAAACCTCCTTAGGAGGGCTGCCATCGCAATCGACCTGCCAGTCGCCAGATCAAAGATTATCGTTTAGATCCAATGACTTAGCGTGAAGTTCGGGACGGTCGTGACACTTTGTTGACCGTCAGCCTGACAAATATCGTCACGACCCTCCGTTGCTCCATCCACTCACGACTTCGTTCATGTAGCGAATCCCCTCCATGAAGCCGTCGAGCCTGAGCCGTTCGTTGACGTGATGGATGGAGATCGACTGATAAAAGTCGACCGGGTAGGGCGAGACGCCGTAGCAGATGATCCCGCGCGGCCTGAGGAATCGCGAGTCGGTCGTCGAGCGAAAGAGGATTTGCACGCCGGCTTGCACCGCGTAACTTTGTTTCGCTTCCGCCGCGAGCAGAGCAAAGAGCGGCGTCCGGTCGGGTGACATCGGCGCCGGTCCTTCTTTCGTGCGCACTTCGCCGATCCTGAGGCCATGAGGCGCGATGATGCGACTCAACCAGGCGATGCGCTGATCGGGATCCGTGTCGGGAAGGTTCATCATTTTGACGGTCATCTGCCAGCGGTCACCGGCGCGTGCTGGCGCGGCCACCCAAAGCGAATCCTGGGCGAGATCGCGGTACGACGTCGGCAACGGCCAGAATCCGCCGCGAGCAATGGTGGCGTCGATGTCCGCGAGCGCGGGGCCGAACGCCTTGCGCGTCGGCGCGATGTCGCGGAAGTACTGGCGCACCGCCGGGATGATCCGTTGCGGATCGCGCGAGAACATGTACGGCTCGAGAGCGAAGCGCGCTTCCTGCATCGAGCGGAGATTCGGACCTTCGACCGTGAGGTCCACCATCTGTTTCGAGCCGGTCTCGATCCCGAAGTAGGTCATCCGCTCCGAGAGCATCTCCGTCACTCCCCCCTCGGTGATGCCGTAACGGACCCCGGCGAAGATGTCCGGCCGGTTTGCGAGAAGCCAGCGCATGCCGTATTCGCTTCCCGTTTCTTCATCGGCCGTGGCCAGAAAGACGAGATCGTGCATCGGCTGCTTTCCCGAGCTCGCGATCTCGGCGAAGGCCAGGAGCTGGCAGAGTGCCATCGCCTTCATGTCCAGCGTGCCGCGTCCCCACATCATGTTGGCTGCGATTTTTCCGCCGAAGGGCGGAAGCGACCAGGGCGTTCCTGGAGCGACAACGTCGATGTGGTTGAAGAGCAGGAGCCCGTCGCCCGGCGTGCGTCCGGCGATGCGCGCGTAGACGTTCAACCGGTCCGGTGCCGACGCGATGATCTCCGCCTGCACGCCGCGCTTCGAAAGCTGTGCGACGAGCCATCGTGCACCGGCTGCCGCTCCCGCGGGGGTCGAGGTATCGATGCGCACGTACTCCTGCAGGAGCAGGATCTCGGGAGTGATCTTTTCGATGCGCGGGATGTATCCCTGATCGCGCCGCAGCGCATCGGTCTCCCGCTTTTGCCACCGGAGCAATCCCGCTGTTCCCGCGGCGAGCACGAGGATGAGAGTCGCGGCGGCGATGCGCTCGTTGCGATGGCGGCGTTTGCGCGCGGCTTCGTCAACGTGAGCGGGGGCGTCAGCAGGAGTGGGTGTCATTGCGCGTTACGTTGCAGGGCGTCGTCGTCGCCGTATTGCGGCGGCGAGGAGAAGAATCGACGAGCCGATCGAGACTTTCAACCCATTCGCGGCGAGAGGATTCCGATAGCGCATGACCACGCTGTGACGGCCGGGCGGAAGGACCAGGCCCTGATAGCCGATGTTGGTCACGATTGCTTCCGATTCTTTGCCATCGACCTTGATTTGCCAGTACTTGTGAGGCGTTACGCTCATGACAAGGAAGCCGCGGCCGTGACTCTCGACGTCTATGGCCGCGGTGTTCGCCGTCTCGCGGGCGCTGTAGACGATGCCGTCCGCGGGGACGAACGAGGGCATGGCCACGAAGGCGACGCGCCTGCTGTAGCTCCCATCGGAGAGCAGCTTCGCGAATTCCGCCCGGTCGCGAATGGTCACGATCTGATCGGCGAAGTAGTAGCGCGGGTAGTGCTCGACCTCGACGAAGGAAACCGGTTCGGCGCGCTTCATCTGTCCCTTGACGCGCTTCTTCTCGCGTTCGAACGGCCGGTAGGTGCCGCGATACCACGTGTTCGACATGGCCATGACCGGTTGCCACCAGTCGGTGCGTCCGGAGCGCTTGATGTCCCATACCGATTCGACGAAGTCGATCGTGGGGAGAAGCGCGGTCTTGTCGTAGTCGCGCTCGATGGCCATGCTCAGGTGCGATCCCGCCGGCGTCATCGGAAAGAGTCCGTTGCGCACGATCCAGTAGACGGCATCAGCGGTGGAGAAGTATTTGCGGGCCAGCTCTTCCTGGCCGTACCAGTCCGCTTCATGAAAGATGCGGAAGGAGGCGCGATCGCGGGGGAACCTTCGCGCTGCATCGGGCTGTTCGGTGAAGAACTTCGCCGGCATGCGCGGATTGAGCTGATGGACGACCGGCAGCAGGTCCGCGGCGACGAAGAGACCGAAGAGCGCGACGGCCACAGGTCGCTTGAGGCGCGGCAGAAACCAGAGCAATGCGAAGAGCGCCGCCCCGCGGATCGAGGCAATGATCCAGGCCATGTGGGAGAGGTCGGTCAGCTTTTTCGCGGTCCCCGTCTTCAATCCCCACACGTAGCGGAAACCCTGGCCGTACCACGGCGTGAAGCCGGCGATCGCCAGCAACGCGGCGACGATGAAGGTGGCGGCGACGAAGCCGAGCGCGGCTTCGCGGAGTGCTTCATCGCCGTCGAGCAAACGATCGAAGAGGCGCGCGGAGAAGACGGTGATCGCGAAGATGGCGATCAGGATGAATTTCTCGGGATAGCGGATCGACGTGGCGATGCCGGCGTCGTAGAGGAATTTGAGCAGCGGCGTATGGCTCCCGAGAGCGATGAGCAGCGAGAAGAGGCAGAGAATCAGAACGAAGCGGCCGCCGCGCGGCCGGACGAAAAACGCGCCCATCGTGAGCGCGGCGACCAGCAGTCCCGGATAGATGTTGAAGAGGAAGGGCGAGCCCATGCCCGGATAGAGTCCGCCGCCCCAGTACCACATCACGCGATCGATGGAGATGTAGCCGAGGAAGTTCGGATAGATCACTTCCGCGAGCTTGGCCCACGGAAGGCTCCAGGCGCTGACGAGCGAGAATTCGAAGGGTCGTGAGCGCGCGGAGTCGCCGACGTGATCGATCGCCGGAATGAGCTGCGCCGCACCGACCAGGACCGCGGAGATGGAGATCAGTCCGACGAACGCGACGCGCGAGAGCATCTCCGGAATCGCGGCCTTCCACGACATCTCCGCATCGCGCGCCGCGTACCAGCCGCGATAGAGCGCGTACATGCCGAGGAGAAAGCCAGTCTGCATCACCGTGGTCGGTTCGCTCACGAGCGTCTGGAGTCCGAGGAAGAGCGACGCCAGCGCGAAGGCACGAACAGTCGGATCGAGCATGAAGCGCCGGACGTAAAGGCAGGTCAGCGGCAACCAGGCCGCGCAGAAGAGGATCGGCAGTAGATTGATGTACGAGAGGTAGATGCCGCCGAGACCGAAGGCGAAGGCGCCGAAGAATGCGGCCGCCGCGGAGAGTCGCATCGATCGCAGGAGCGCATACATCCCGAAAAGGCCGATGTAGACGTGAATGAGGATGTGCAATCGGAACCCGAGGAAGTAGCTCGGCAGCAGGATGAGCCACGTGAACGGGTAGAAGACTTCGTGCTCGGGATTCGCGGCAATGGGCTGTCCCGCGCCGAACTGGCGATTCCAGTAAGGGAACTCGCCCCCCTGCACGATCTCGCGCAGGATCTGCTTGGTTGGGTAGTAGTAGCGCGTGAGATCGCGCATGTAAAAGTTCTGGACGCCGGCGAGCACGTCGACGAAGAAGAGGGTGGCCAGGAGCGCAAGAACTCCGAGAGCGAGCGCGTCGCGGCGCCGTGCGTCAGTCACAGGCCGCGCATTGTAGCCGGTACGACCGGCCGCGTTGGTTGCCTAAGGCCGGTGCACGTACGGCAGCTCCGAGGCGGCGGACTCGCGTGGGCTACAGGGAGAGCGATTGTCGTCGTGCCGCGAGTACCAGCGCAAGCAGACCGGCGATGCTGATCGCGGCGCCGATCGCGATCAGCGGATTGCGATACTGCATCTCGACGATGTGGTGGCCCGCGGGTACGACGACACCCTGGAAGCCGAGGTTCGTGATGATGGCGTCGGCGGGGCGACCGTCGATGGCGATGTGCCAGTAACGGTGCGGGGTCACGCTCATCACCAGATACGAGAGCCCGCCCGCATCCACTTCGATACGCGTGCGAGTCGACTCTTCGCTCCACGAGCGCACGACGCTGCCGTTCGCGGAGTGGCGGAAGCTCGGAATCGATTGTGCCGAAACGAATGCGGCCCGCTTGTCGTATCTGCCGCTCGCCAGTTTGTCGACAAAGTCCGAGCGATCCTGGATCGGAACGATCTCTGTCGCGAAGTAGTAGCGCGGGTACGGTTGTCCTCGGATGACGCGCACCGGCGCGATGTTTCGAGGGTTCCCCCTCGCTTCGGCGAGAGCCGGTTCGAAGGGCCGGAAGACGATCGCATCGTGCACGTTCGACATGGCCGCGATCGTGTCGACCCAGCCGCGCTGCTGTTTCTGCGCAAGCATCGCAACGGCGAACGAGAAGTCGTCGGTGGGAAGCAGGGCCGTGGCATCGTAGTCGGTGTTCAGGACCATGCGCAGGTCGTGCGACGCAGGCGTCATCGGAACGAGCGCGTTGCGGAACGCCCAGTAGCGGCCCGGGCGCGGCTCGAAGTAGTGCTCGGCTTCGAGCGGAGGATGCCAGGCGCCGAAATGAAAGATGCGGAAGTCGTCCCGCTTCGGTGGGAACTGACGCGCTATCAGCGGCGGCTCGCTGTAGTAATCCGCCGGCATGCGCGGAGTGAGTCGGATGAAGAGAGGCGCGAGATCGATGACAAGAAATGCGCTGAGGAGTACGGGAATCAGCGCCGGCGGCAAGCGTCGCAGAAACAGGAGCAATAGCAGCAGCGCTCCGACACGCATCCCCGCGAGAGTCCAGTTCGATCCCGGGATGAGCAGCGCCAGAACCACGACGGCGATCATCACTTTGCGCAGCCGTTCGTTCCCGTCGAGCAGCGATTGCAGTGCCCGCGCTCCGAAGACGATGAGCGTAAACGCCGCCATGAGGATGAACTTTTCGGGATAGCGGAGATAGCCGCCGATACCGAGGTCGTAGAGCGCGCGCAGGAGCGGTGTGTGATCGCCCGCGGCGAGAACGATGGAGAGAGCGAGGATCGTGAGTGCGAGGGCGGCGCCGCGCATTCGGGTCAGGATGCCGGCGATCGCCGCGGCCGCGAGCAGGAGTCCGATATACACGCTGAAATAGAACGGAAGAAGACGCTCACCATAGAGCGCGGCACCGTGCCAGGCGTCGAAGCGGTCGGCGACGGGATCGCCGAGGAGGTCGGGGTTGAGGATCTCCCCGACGCGAACCAGCGGCATGCTCCAGGCGGCGACGCGCCGCAGGCTCAACTGATGCACGCGCACGGAGTCGCGAAAGAGATCGATGGCCGGAAGGACCTGGACGGCAGCGAGGATGAGCGCGGCGACGGAGATGACGGCGATCGCGGCGAGACCGCGGGCCCGCTTCCGCCAGAGTGCGTAGAGGCCGAGGAGGATTCCGGTCTGGATCGCCGTCGCCGGCTCGCCGATGATGAGTTGGATGCCGAGGAAAAGCGCGGCCAGCGCGAAATCGCGCCGTTGCGCGTCTCGCAGATATCGTCTTGCGTAGAGGCAGGTCAGCGGGATCCAGGCCATGCTGAACAGGAATGGCAGCAGGGTGAGTGACGCGAGTGCGATGCCGCCGAGGCCGAAGGAGAGCGCGCCGAGAACGGCGGCGGTGCGGCCCACGCTCATCGAGCGCAGCAGCGCGTACATCGCCACGAGCGCGATCGACACGTGCGCGACGATGAGCAGGTGAAAGCCGAGCGGATAGCTGGGCAAAAGGATCAGCCACGTCAGCGGATAGAAGACTTCGTGCTGAGGATTCGCCGCCAGCGGCTGGCCGGCGCCGAAGAATGGATTCCAGAAGGGGAAATCGCCGCGAAGCACGATCTCGCGCAGGATCTTCTTTGCTGGATAGTGAAAGTTCGAGAGGTCGCGAAGGTACAGACAGCGAAGACCGGCGAGGATGTCGAAGAAGAGAAGCGCGGGAAGCAGGGCGAGAATCGAGACCGCGAGAGTGTCGCGCCGCCGTTCGTCGGTCACGGAGCGATTGTAGTTGAGGGTGAATGGCAGCGCGCGCCGAGAGTCGGAGGGCGGGCTTATAGCCCGCCGATTCTGGGTGGCGTTGGTTGGGCATCCTCCCGCCCAAAGAATCGGCGGGCTATAAGCCCGCCCTCCAGAGTTTGCGCGAGCGGACGGCCGAAAACGCAGAACCGCGCTCGCTACGCTCGCTTGAACACGCCGCAGGAAAGCGCGAGTGCGAGGAGTGTGAGGATCGATACGATCGCTCCCACCGCCACCAGCGGGTTGCTGTAAGTCATCTCGACGATGTGATGTCCCGCGGGGACGACGACGCCTTGATAGCCGACGTTCGTGACGATGGCGTTCGCGTTTTGTCCGTCGATCGTGATCGTCCAGTACTTGTGGGGCGTCACGCTCATGATGAGAAACGCCTGGCCCGCGGCTTCGACGTCGATCCGCGCGCCGTCTGACCATTCGCGCCAGGCGCGGACGATTCCCGGGGCGGGGACGAAGGCTTTGCCGGCGATGCAGGCGATTCCGCGCGGGTCGGGAGTGCTGGCGAGGGTCCGCACGAATTCATGGCGATCGCGCATCGTGACGATCTGCCGCGCGAAGTAATAGCGCGGATGGTGCGCGCGCTCGATGAAGCGGACCGGTTGCACTTCGTGCGGATCGCCGTGCGCGAGCGCGACGCCTTCGCGGGCCGGGCGATAGATGCCGACGTACCAGATGTTCGACATCGATGCGACGACGTCGCCCCAGTCGCGCGGCCGTGCTGATGAAAGCTCCCAGGCCGAATCGGTGAAGTCGGCGGTCGGAAGGAGCTGCGTGAGGTCGTAGTCGCTGTCCATGACCATGCGCAGGCCCCAGGAGGCGGGCATCATCGGCGCGAGGGCGTTGCGCGAAGTCCAGTAGAGATCGCGATGAGGACGCCGGTAGAAGCGCGACTCCTCGCTCTTCGAGTTCCAGGCCGCCTGATGAAAGAGGCGATAGTCGTCGCGGTTCGGCGGGAACTGCCGCACCACCGCGGGAGGCTCGCGATGGAACGCGGACGGGATTCGCGGCGCGAGCTCGGGGATCATCGTGCCGAGATCGAGAACGACGAAGATGCCGATCAGCGCGAGCCATGTGCCGCGGCGCACGCGACCGACATTGCGTAGCAGGAGGAAGAGCAGCAGACCTCGTGCGGCGGCGAGCAGCCATCCGCGTTGCGCGAGCGCCAGCATGGGAGCGAGCTCGCGCGAGGGCTGCGCGGACCAGATCGCGCGGAACAGCGACTCGTGCGGGGGCGTCAGCGAAAGCAGCCAGGCTGCGAGCGCGATGAGCGTTGTCGCCGCGCTGCTCCAGAGCACGGCCTTGCGGATCCTGGCGTCGCCCTGGAGCAATCGATCGAGCACGCAGGCGGCGAAGACGATCGAGCCGAACACGCCGAGGAGGACGAATTTTTCCGGATAGCGCAGCCAGTTGGCGATGCCGCTGTCGTAGAGAAGCCGAAGGAGCGGCGTGTGCCTGCCACCGGCGAGCAGGATCGACGTCGCGCCGATGGCGACGACGAGTCCCGATCCGCGCATGCGCGCGGCGATGCCGCCGAGGAGCAGCACGGCGATGAGCAGGCCGCTGTAGATGCCGAGGAAGTAGGGCCGCAGTTCGGCGTCGTAGAGCGAAGCGCCCCAGTAGAGATACGGGCCGTCGAGACGCGCGCTGCCGAGTACGTTCGGGTAGACGATCTCACCGAGACGCGCGAAGGGCGTGCTCCAGTAGCCGACGGTGTAGAAATCGAAGCCGCGCGCGCGCACGGAATCGCCAAAGTGATCGAGCGCGGGCAGGATCTGCACGGCGGCGATCAGAAGCGCGGCGATGGAAATCGCGCCGATGACGGCGACGCGCTTTGCAACGAGCAGACTGAGAAGACCTCCGCCATCCTTGACGCCGCGATAGATCGCGTAGAGACCGAGAATGATCCCGCTCTGCATCGCGAAGCTCGGCTCGCCGACGAGCAACTGCATTCCGAGGAAGAGCGCGGCGAGGGCGAAGTCGCGGTTGGTTGTCGGTTGTCGGTTGTCGGTTGTCGGGGGAGCTTCCTGCGATCCGCGATCTGCGATCTGCGATCTCGATCCGAGCAACACCCGCCTCGCGGAGAGGCAAGTGAGGGGCATCCACGACATGCTGAAGAGATACGGCGTGAGATTGAGCGTCGAGAGCGCGAGACCGCCGAGACCGAACGAGAGCGCGCCGAGAACCGCGGCGGGGCGGCCGAGGTCGAGGGAGCGCAGGAGCGCGTACATCGTGAAGAGCGCGATGTAGACGTGCACGAGGATCAGCAGGTGAAAGGCGAGATCGAAGCGCGGCAGGAGGATCAGCCACGTCAGCGGATAGAAGACCTCGTGCTCCGGATTCGCGGCCATGGGCTGGCCGGCGGAGAACCAGGGATTCCAGTAGGGGAAGTGCCCGCCGAGAACGATCTCGCGCAGGATCTTCTTGGCGGGGTAGTAATACGACGTGATGTCGCGCGTGTAGAAACTGTTGATGCCGAGGAGAACGTCGAGGAAGAGAAGCGTCGGGAGCAGCGCCAGGACGCCGAGAGCGATGGCGTTGGCCCGGCGCTCGGAGCTCACGACGGCCGGTCGCGGAAGATCGGGTGGGACCAGATCCGCTTCTTGTGCAGCTTGTAGAAGACCATCGTCTTGAGGATGGACAGCCCGTAACGGACGCCGCGCCAGAAGCCGACCTGCGAAGCCTCGTCGAAGTAGCGCGTGCGGATCGGCACCTCGCGGATGCTCATTCCCTTGGCCACGCCCTGGGCGATGATCTCCGTGTCGAACACGAAATCATCGGAGTTCGCTTCGAAGTTGACGGCGTCGAGATAGCGCTTCGAGTAGGCGCGGAAGCCGGAGTGATACTCGGAGAGATAGACGTAGAAGGTCGCGTTCTCGACCATCGTCAGGAAGAGGTTCGAGAAGTACTTCCACTTCGGCATGCCCCCTTCGATCGGGCGGCCGCCGAGCATGCGCGAGCCGAAGACGGCATCGCACGTGCCGGCCAGGAGCGGCTTCACGAGATCGGGAATGATCGTCGGGTCGTACTGATGGTCGGGATGGACCATGACCATGATCTCGCCGCCCATTTCGTCCATGGCCGTGCGGTAGCAGGTCTTCTGATTGCCGCCGTAGCCGCGGTTCTTCTTGTGGACGACGGTGCGCAGCCCGAGCTCTTTGGAGAGCTCGACGGTGCGGTCGCGCGAACAGTCGTCGACCAGAAGGATCTCGTCGACCCAGTCTTGCGGGATGTCGTCATAGGTCGCACGCAGCGTCCGTTCGGCGTTGTACGCCGGGAGCACCGCGATGACCTTCTTCTCGTGGAGAGGCATGCGAGGCGGGCGGGAGGATAGCACAGCGACTTCAGTGCGCCGGTTTCGAGCGTGCAACGAGCGCGAGGCCGAGCATGGTGATGACAGAGATGGCCGCGCCGATGGGGATGAGCGGATTGCGATAGCGCATCTCGACGACGTGGTGTCCGGGAGGCACGACCACTCCCTGATAGGCGAGATTTGTGACGACCGCCGGCGCTTCGCGGCCGTCGATGGTGATGCGCCAGTATTTGTGCGGCGTCACGCTCATCACCAGAAACGCGCGGCCCGAGGCGTCGACGTCGATGTGTGCGCCGTTGGCCGATTCGCGCCATTTGCGGACGACGCCGGCGGCGGGCTGGAAGATGGCGTTCGGCGCGACTCCGGAGACGAATGCGATGGTCTCCGGATAACGGCCGCTGGCGACCTTGGCGACGAAATCGTCGAACCCGGAGACGATGGCCATCTGCGTGGCGAACGAATAGCGCGGATTGTGCGGTCCCTGAACGAAACGTACCGGCTGCAGCTCGCGCATGCGCCCCTTGGCGTTCGCGATCGCAATCTCGGGGCGTTCGAAGACGCCGACGTACCAGACGTTGGACATCGCGGCGACGCCGCGGATCCAGTCGCGCGGTCGTTGCGTGGATATGGCCCAGACCGCGCGCGTGAATGCGGCGGTGCTCTGCAGCGCGGTGAAGTCGTAATCGATCTCCATCACCGTGCGCAGACCGTAGCCGGCGGGCACCATTGGAAAGAGCTCGTTCTGCAGGCGCCAGTAGGAATCGGGATGGACGACGCGATAGAGGCGAACGTCGTCGCGCATCCTCAGCCAGTCGGCATAGTTGAAGATGCGGAACTCGTCGCGCTTCGCCGGGAATTGTCGGGTCGCTGCCGGAGCGAGGCGATAGTACGAAGAGGGGATGCGCGGCGTCATCTGGGGAATGAGCGGTGCGAGGTCGAGAAGCGTGAAGATCCCCGCGAGCGCGAGCCAGATCCGGCGCGGCATCCGTTCGACGTTGCGCAGAAGGATCAGCAGCAAGGCGCCGGTTCCGGTCGCGATGAGCCAGCCGCGCCGCGACGCCGCAAGGGAATCGAGCGCCCGTGATTTCGAAAGGCGCCAGAAGCTCTCGAACATCGCGTCGTAGGTGCCGCTGAGCGAGAAGAGCCAGAGTCCGAGCGCGACGCATGTGATCGCGGCGACGACGCCAATGGCGGTTCGGCGGATGCGCTCGTCGCCTTCGAGCAGGCGGTCCATTGTCCGCGCGCCGAAGATGACGATCGCGATCACGGCCATGAGGATGAATTTCTCGGGATAGCGCGTGGAGCGCGCGAGTCCGCTGTCGTAGAGGATTTGCAGCAGCGGCGTGTGGCTTCCGAGCGCAAGCACGATCGACACGCCGAGAATCGCAAGCACAAGCTTCGTTCCGCGTTGCCGCGTGACAAGACCTGCTGCGGCGAGCGCGGTCAGGAGCAGTCCGGAGTAAATGCTCAACAAGTACGCCTCGGTTTTCGGCGCGTAGATGCCATTTCCCCAGTACGGCGCGGTTCCTTCCGCGGTCATCGTGCCGAGGAGCGACGGATAGACCAGCTCCGCGAGCCGTTGAGGCGGCAGGCTCCAGAGACTGATGATGCCGAACGAAAAGCCGGTGGCGCGCACGGAATCGCGATAGTGGTCGAGCGTCGGGAGGATTTGCACGGCGCTGAGGAAGAGCGCGGCGACGGAGATCAACGCGACGCGACCCAGACGCCGCGCGAGCGGTTGCGCGGCGAGCGCGTAAATGCCGAGGAGCATGCCGGTCTGCAGGACCGTGGTCGGCTCGCCGATGATCAGTTGCAGCGCCAGAAAGAACGTCGCCAGCGCGAAATCGCGGCGGGCGCCCTCACGCAAAAAGCGGCGCGCATGGAGCAGCGTCAGTGGCATCCAGGCGACGCTGAAGAGGAACGGGAGCAGGTTCATGTAGGAGAGGACGAGCCCTCCCAATGCGAACGAGAGTGCGCCGAAGAACGCCGCCGGTGCGCGGATGCTCATCGAGCGCAGGAGCGCGTACATCGCGAACGCGGCGATGTAGAGGTGCGCGACGATGAGGAGATGAAAACCGGAGAGAAAGCTCGGCAGGAGGATCAGCCAGGTGAGGGGATAGAAGACCTCGTGCTGAGGATTCGCCGCCATCGGCTGGCCCGCGGAGATGTAGGGATTCCAGTAAGGGAACTCTCCGCCGAGGACGATCTCGCGCAGGATCTTTTTCGACGGGTAGTGAAACTGCGAGATGTCGCGAAGATAGAGACTGTTGATGCCGAGGAGAATGTCGGCGAAGAAGAGGGTGATGAGGAGCGCGAGAAGCGAGAGCGCGAGGACGTCGTGGCGGCGGTTCATGGTGCGAGCTCCGCGGCTTCGCGCAGCGCCCTCTCCGCGGCTTCCGGCCTTCCCGTGCGCATCATGTAGTCGGCCTCGTAGTGCAGGAGCGTAATCGTGTCGCGCGTAGCTCCGGCGGCTGTCTTCGTTACGCTTTGCTGGGCGACGAGCGCGCGGGAGAAGTCGTCGCGCTTCGGATGCATCCCGCACCAGGCGTAGAAGAACGACATCACGACAAAATACGCCGCGGCGATGGCGAGGCCGTGGCGGCGCATCAGGAGCATCAGGATCGCGGCGAGCAACGCGACAAGGATCATCATCAGAATCATCTCGCCGTGGATCTGCGGCGGTGCGAAGCCGAGAAACGTCCGCCACTTCGGGCCGGCGCCGCGAAAGGCCTCGAACAGTTCGCCCGGTGTCTGGAAGCGATTGAGGTTCAGGTTCGTCGATGCGATGAAGAGCAGCAGCGTCCAGCCTGTCGTCGCGATCGTGAGGATCGCGCCGAGCCAGCGCGGAAGACGCCGCAGGATCGCGGCGAGCCCGAGGATGAAGAAGAGCGTGCAACTGTCGAAGCGCCTCTGTCCGAACGACGCGCCGCCCCAGAACCAGCGCTCGAGCACGGAGAGCACGAGCCACTGCGCGCCGAACGTGACGAGGGCCGCGCGCGCAAGACCGCGATCGTCGCGCCAGAGAAACGCGAATCCGGCGATCGCGAGCAGCAGCAGCGGCGTCCAGGTGGCGAGACCGTGGTACCAGGAGAAGATCGTCTCGAAGGGACGAAAGGTCGTGAACATCTGCCACGGATGCGCCTGTCCACCGATGTTCACGAAGGCCAGCGGCGCATGCCACAGGGTCTGGCTGACGATCAGCTGGGGAAGCGCAGCGAGCAAGGCGCCGGCGAACAGGACGGGCCAGCTCGCAGCTCGCCCACGCCAGCTGGCAGCTGGCAGCTGGCAGCTGGCAGGCTCCGGTAAGCTCGCAGCTCGCAGCTCGCAGCTCTCAGGCCCACCGCCCTCGGCGGAGGTTGCGCCATCTCGCTCATCGGTTCTCCTGACAGCTGAGAGCTGCGAGCTGCGAGCTGAACTGCGAGCTGAGAGCTGAGAGCTGCCCGCTCCCAAAAAAAAGGGCACAAGTACCATCACCGCGTTCTGCGGCCGTACCGCGCAGGCAAAGCCGATGGCCATGCCGCAGGCGAAGAGGCGTGAGGCGTCGATGCGATCGCGGAGACGTAGCGACAACAGCACCACGCCCGCGCAGGCGGCGGCGCTGATCGCGTGCGACATCGAAGCGTGTCGCAATGAGTAGAACGCGAGGGGAGATCCGAGCCAGACCGCGATCGTCGCGGCGAGGGACGTGCCGTCGCCGTACAGCTTCCGCGCGATGCGCAGTCCTGCCAGCAGCACGAACAGTCCGGCGAGGGCGCTGGTGAAGACGATCGCTGTGACGTATGGCGGCGAGAAGCCGTCGCGCATCTCGCCGATGGTGCGCGCGAATGCGTCGCCGGCGACGAACGCGGGATACCAGGCCAGCGACGCGCCGGCGGTCCAGTGGTTGCTGAGATGGCCGGTCGGCGTGACGTCTTTGAAGAGGATCTCGCCGTTGCGAATCAGGCCGACCTTCGCCCACTCATCGAAGAAGAGCAGGTCGTGATCGATCCACGTCGAAGGGAGGTAGACGAAGTAGCCGGCGCCGTCGGGACGGGTGAGGCCGGGCGTGAGCCAGAGGAACGTGGTGAGCAGCCAGACGGCGAGGACGAGAAGCGTCGCCCGGTCGCCGAGTCGTCGAGTCGTCGAGTCGCTTCTCGGAGACTCGGAGACTGGACGACTCGCGGACTCACTCAGTGCTGAGCTCCTGCCGCACGCGATCGCTCACGGCGACTCCCGCGACCTCGCACGCGCGCGCAATCGTTTCGTACGCCTCGCGCCGCCGCTCGTCGCGCAGCATGTCCAAAATGCCCTGGGCGATGATGCCGTCGAAGAAGCGCTTGCGATCGATGTCCGTCGGCAACACCGCCTTCGCACTCTCGCGCAATGTCCCGAGCACGTCATTCACCTCGGCGTACTCCGGGCCGATGGCGCAGTTGAGGTCCTGTTTGAGCGTGCGCGCCAGCGCGGGCGATTTGCCGCCGGTGGAGATGGCGATCTGCACCGAGCCCTTCTCGAGAATCGCCGGCACGATGAACTCGCAGAGCGGCGTGACATCGACGACGTTCACCGGGATGCGCCGCGCGCGGCAATCGGCGGCGATCTGTTCGTTTGTCGCCGTTTCATCCGTCGAGGCGATCACGACGTGCGCTCCTTCGAGATCGCTCGCTTCATAGCGTTTGCGGTGGATCGTCAGCTTCCCGTCGCGCGCCCATTCTTCGATCTCCGGCGTGAACTCCGGGGAGAAGATCGCCACACGCGCGCCGTACTTCAGCATCGTCTCTGCTTTGCGGGCACAAACTTCGCCGCCGCCGATGATGACGACGGAGCGGTCTTCGATGTCGAGAAAGATCGGGTAGTACGGAAAGCGCTTGGTCATTTCGCGAGTGTGCTGGATTGGTTATCGGTTGTCCGTTGTCGGTTGTCGTGCGAGGTCATGCGCTACATCACAGACAACGGACAACTGACAACCGACAACGGCGCGTTTCAGTAGATCGGGAACCGGTCGCAAAGCTCCTTCACGCCAACCTTCACTTCCGCAATCGCCGCTTCGTCGCCCTTCGAATCGAGGACGCGCGCGATCAATCCGGCCAACGTTTTCATCTCCGGCTCGCGAAGGCCGCGTGTTGTCACAGCGGGCGTTCCGATGCGCAGCCCCGAGGCAACCATCGGCTTGTTCTTGTCGAAAGGAATCGTGTTCTTGTTGGTGGTGATGTTCGCGGCTTCGAGCATGTTCTGCCCGTCCTTGCCGGTGATCCCTTTCGAGAAGACGTCGGTCATGAAGAGATGGTTGTCGGTGCCGCCGGAGACGATGCGGAAGCCGGCGTCCTTCACGCCGTCGCAGAGCGCCTTGGCGTTCTTCACGACCTGACCCTGATACTCCTTGAAGTCCGGCGAGAGCGCTTCTTTGAACGCCACCGCTTTGGCGGCGATGATGTGGACGAGCGGGCCGCCCTGCACGCCGGGGAAGACGGCGCGATCGAGATCCTTGGCGTGCTTTTCCTTGCAGAGCACGAGTCCGGCGCGCGGTCCGCGCAGCGTCTTGTGCGTCGTCGTCGTGACGAAGTCGGCGTAGGGGACGGGCGAGGGGTGGTAGCCGGTGACGACGAGTCCGGCGATGTGGGCGATGTCGGCCATCATCAGCGCGCCGACCTTGTCGGCGATCTCGCGGATGCGCTGGAAGTCGATGATCCGCGAATACGCCGACGCGCCGCAGATGATCATCCGCGGCTTCGATTCGATGGCGATGCGCTCCATCTCGTCGTAATCGAGCAGCTCGTCCTCCTGGCGCACGTGATAGGCGACGACCTTGAAGTCGCGGCCGCTGTAGGAGAGCGGATGTCCGTGCGTGAGATGCCCGCCGTGCGAGAGGTCCATGCCCATGATCGTGTCGCCCGGCTTGAGCATGGCGAAGTAGACGGACATGTTGGCCTGCGAGCCGGAGTGCGGCTGCACGTTGGCGTGCTCGGCGCCGAAGAGCTCCTTGGCGCGATCGATGGCGATGTTCTCGACGATGTCGGTCGGTCCGCAGCCGCCGTAGTAGCGCTTGCCCGGATAGCCTTCCGCGTACTTGTTCGTGAAGACGGAGCCCATGGCGGTGAGCACGGCGCGCGAAACGTGATTCTCCGAGGCGATGAGCTCGAGAGTGTCGTTCTGGCGCTTGGTCTCGAGGCGGATGGCGTCGGCGATGTCGGGATCGACGGCATCGAGGCCGCGGTGGAGAAAGTCGTGTGCGGTCGCAGTCATAGGTTGGCGATCTTATCGAAAAACCGAAGGGCGGAGCCCGCGAGATAGAGCGAGCCGGCGACGACGATCGACCGCTCGCTGCCCTCCAGGGCTGCCTGCAGTGCGGCTTCGGGGTCGGGAATGGCGGTGGCGTTCGGTCCGTACGCGAGAGACCGTGCACTCGCGGAGCGCGGCGGGAGCGGTTCGGTCGTGATGATGCGGTCGAAGAGCGGGTAGAGCGCCTCCATCACGGCTTCGACGTCTTTGTCTTTCATCACGCCGAACACGAGCACGCGCGGACGCGCGACGTGAGAGTCGAGGAACGGCGCGATGGCGGCGGCGGCGTGGGCGTTGTGTCCGCCGTCGATCCAGATGTCTTTTCCTTCGACGCGCAGATGTTCCAGCCGTCCACGCCAGCGCGTTTCGCGCACGCCGCGCTCGATCGCCTCTTCACCGATCTTCAGCTCGCGCGCGGCGCGCACGGCCAGCGCGGCGTTGCGTCGCTGAAATGCTCCTTCGAGCGGCGTGTCGTGTTCGTCCCTGACGTGGATGAAACGGTTGCCGAATTGCCCGGCGCGTTTGCGGAGCACGTCGAGCGCGGCGGGATCGTCGGCGGTCGTCAGCACGATCGCGCCGCGATGAATGACGCCGGCCTTTTCTCGCGCGATCTTGCGGATGGTGTTGCCGAGGAACTCGGTGTGATCGAGCGCGATCGGCGTGATCAGCGCGGCGATGGGACGAACGACGTTCGTAGCGTCGAGCCGGCCGCCCATGCCGACTTCGAGAACGACGATGTCGCACTGCGCCTTCGCAAACGCCAGGAAGGCGATGAGCGTGATGGCCTCGAAATATGTCGGCGTAATGCCGATCCGCTCCGCCGCTTCGCGCAACGCCAATTCACATTCATCGAGCAAGCCCTGCTCGATCATCGTGCCGTCGATGCGCCAATGCTCGCGCCGATCGACGAGCGCGGGAGAGGTGTAGAGGCCCGTCCGCTTTCCCGATGCGCGCAGGATCGACGCCAGCGTCGCCGCCGTCGAGCCCTTCCCATTCGTCCCGGCGACGATGATCGCGGGATAGGCGCGATGCGGATTGCCGAGCGCGCGCAGAAGCGCGCGCACACGGGCAAGGCCGAGGGCGATGCCGAGTTTTTGCAGGGAGTCGAGCCAGCTGTCGCTGTTGCTGGTTGCTGGTTGCCTGTTGGTGGTGGGGTTCATGGAGTGAATGCAGCAAGTGTAGCGACGGCCGCCCTTGGCCGTCGGGCAGAACGAGGCTCGCTCCATGATGAACGTCGTAGTTCGCATCTCCGCGCGAACCCTGGAGGGCGGGCTTATAGCCCGCCGGTTCTTTGGGCGGGAGGGTCGCGCCGATTCTTGGGCGAGAGGGTCGCTAATCAATGCCCCCACCCAGAATCGGCGGGCTATAAGCCCGCCCTCCACGACGCTCGGCGCGGGGACCGACGGCTGAGGGCCGTCGCTACACAGAAGCAACCGGCAACGTGCAAAGAATTATCCTTACTCCCATGCCTCGCGACGATCTGAGTTTCGGCGCCCGTTATCTGCGCGCCGCGGCGGAGAAGCGCGGTTGGCCGGTGACGTTGCATCCCGATGGTGCGTTCGCGGGTGAGGTTCGTCTGCCGGACGGCACGACGCGCTTTTTTGTTCGGTCGTCGTACGACATCAACACGGCGGGTGCCGCGCATGTGGCGCGCGACAAGGCGTTGACAAAGTTCTTCCTCTCGCGCCTCGGCTATCCCGTTTTGCCGGGACGGACGCTCGTCTCCGATCCCTCACCCGCGCGCCAGTACGCGAAGGAGCTCGGCTATCCAGTGATGGTGAAGGCCAACGCCGAGGCGGGCGGCGACGGGATCGAGCGCGTCGATTCGGACGAACAGCTCGACGCCGCGGTCGCGCGCGCACTCGCATTCGGCAACGTCGTCCTGCTCGAGCCGTATGTCGCGAATCTGCGCGATTTCCGGCTGCTCGTTCTCGATGGCGAGCTGCTGCTCGCGTACGAGCGCATGCCGTTCGCGGTCGAAGGAGACGGGCGCTCGACGATTCGCGAGCTGGTCGATGCCGCGATCCGGCGCGCCGAGGCGCAGCGGACGGGCCGACCGGATCCGTCACGCATCGATCCCGTTCGCGCGGGCCATGCCTGGTCCGATGTGTTGCGCGAAGACGAATCGCTGCGGCTCCTCGACGTCGCCAATCTCAGCCAGGGTGGCTCGGCCATCGAGATCGCGCCGTCGCCGGAGCTCGTCGATCTGGCGATCCGCGCGGCGGGCGACATGAATCTCCGCTTTTGCGGCGTCGACTTGCTGACGGATGGCGACCGGACGCACTGGATCCTCGAGCTGAACGCGTCGCCGACGATCCATCAGTTCGCGACGCTCTGTCAGTTGAGCGAGGAACGTCTCGCCTCGATCTTCGAGCGCGTGCTGCTGGCGATGGTGCGCGCGTGACGGCGATTCATCTCCCGGCCGATCGCGTGTTTTTCGAGGAATGGTCGCGGCTTCGCGCGATCTCGAAACGCAGCGTGCCGCGCGCGGCGCAGTTCGCCGAGGCGATGGGCGTGCCGTTGCGGGAGCTTCCGTCGATCGTCGTCGTCGGCTCGAAGGGGAAAGCCACCGCGGCGACTTACGCCTCCGTAGCGCTCGTCGCCGCGGGGCATCGCGTCGGCACGATCACGAGTCCGCCGATCATCACGAATCGCGAGCGCATTCGCGTGAACGGCGTCGCGATCGATGAGCGCGAATACGAGGCGCTCGCGTCGCGCGCAGAAGCCGCGCTGCGCGCGATGCCGGAGACGAGCGGATACCTCTCGCCCGCGGGGATGTACATGATCGCCGGCATCGATCACTTCCGCCGCGCGGGCTGCGACGCGATCGTGGTCGAGGCGGGGATGGGTGGGGGGTCGGATGAAGTGAGCCTGCTCGATCCGATCGTCCTCGCGGTGACGCCGATCTTTCTCGAACATGCCGGCATCCTCGGCGACACTGTCGAAGAGATCACTGCCGAGAAGCTCGGTGCCGCCGGACCGCGCACGACGGTCATTCGCGCCACCGAGCGCGGATCGAGCGCCGCCCTCGGCCTCGAAGCCGCGCGCGCATTCGATCCGCGCGCGACGCTCGACGGCGTGACCGTTCATCTGCCGGGCCGCATGACCTGGCACAGCGATCGTGAGGGGCGCCGGTGGCTCGTGGATGCCGCGGTCGACGCGATCGGGGTCGCGCAGGTGGTCGAACAGGCCGGCGACGCCGACTTCGTCTTCGTGTCATTGCCCGACGACAAAGACACCGCGCAAACGACGGTCTGGCTCGATGCGCACATGCGCGGTCGATGGATGCCGGTAAAACCGGCGGCGACGGAGCATCTGTCGTACGGGACGTGGGATCGTCCCGTCGTTCCCTGGAGCGCGTCGCTTGCAGCGCATCATCGATGCATCGTCGCAGCCGGTTCGTGGAGTTTCATCGCCGAGGTACTGGCGATGCTGGGAGTTGAAAACGAAATCGCGTTCTGAGGAGCGCAGGCTTCCAGCCTGCCGGTCCGCCGCCTTCCAGGCGGCCGGCAGGATGCCGGAGGACCGGCAGGCAAGGATGCCTGCGCTCCGTTGCTCCGTGAATGATTGGTCGTTCAGTTCCCGCGAAAAATCTTGAGGAACTTCGCGATGGCCGATTTCATCTCCGCGCGTGGGGTGATGAGGTCGACCATGCCGTGCTCGACGAGGAACTCGGCGGTCTGGAATCCTTCGGGCAGCGTCTGGCGGATCGTCTGTTCGATGACGCGAGGGCCGGCGAATCCGATCAGTGCCTTCGGCTCGGCGATGTTGAGGTCGCCGAGCATGGCGTAGGACGCGGTCACGCCGCCGGTGGTCGGGTCGGTGAGGACGGAGACATAGGGCAGGCCGGCCTGATCGAGCAGCGCCAACGCCGCGGAGATCTTGGCCATCTGCATCAGCGAGAGAATCCCTTCCTGCATGCGCGCGCCGCCGGAGCAGGAGACGATGATCAGCGGCTCTTTCTTTTCGAGCGCGCGCTCGACGGCGATCGTGATCTTCTCGCCGACCACCGAGCCCATCGAGCCACCCATGAAGGCGTACTCCATGGCGCAGATGACGACCGGCATCCCTTCCAGTTTCCCCTCGGCGCACAGAACGGCGTCGCCGTTTCCGACGCGCTGCTGATAGACCTTCAGGCGGTCGGCATAGCGCTTCGTGTCCCGAAAGCCGAGGGGATCGCCGGAGCGGATATCGCCGGCGAATTCCTTGTATTTGTTGTCGTCAAAGAGGATCTCGAAGCGCTCGCGGGCGGTGAGGCGGAAGTGATACGAACACTTCGGGCAGGTGTTGAAGTTCGCCTCGACTTCCTTGCGGTAGACGATCTCCTTGCACTCGTCGCATTTGACCCAGAGACCCTCCGGGATCGCGACCTGCTTCTCGACCGCCTCTTTCGGCTTCTTCTCCTTACGGAACCACGCCATGGCGGGCGACTCTACTTCAATTCGCCGGGAGAATCACCCCCGGCGATTGCGCGCTTAGATCTCGCGGAACATGTACGGGCGCAGCACGTCGAGTCGCTGATCGAGCTTCGTCGGATCGATGTAGCGCAGCGTCGCGGCGATCGACGAGAGCAGCGAATTGCCGTCCTGCGGCGTGTAGCAGAAGCCGACGATCCGTTTCGGGTTCGGCACGGTGAGCGTCGAGACCGGAACGACCGTCTGCGAGAGGATGCGGCCGAAGTAACCGTGGTCGCGGCCGAAGGAGAAGATCTGGTTCACGGCGCGCTTGTTCGTGCAGGCGACGCGCGGATTGCTGCGCAGCAGCGCCCGCACTTCCTCGAGCGTCGTGTCGTGCTTGAGCTCGAGATCGAACCAGAGCGTGTGCATGTACTGTGTCGGCAATTTGATGGCCGACGAAAAGAGATTCAGGCGCTCGCCGAGCGTCTGGAATACGTGGTACGCATCGCGGGCGTGGTGCGTGCCGAACTCCGGATCGTCGTGTTTGCCCGCTTCCGGCGCGGCGATGAACGACTTCGTATCGCTGACGTCGTTCGCGCGGCGCATGCAGACGAAGCGTCCCGCGCCGAGGCTGATCTTGCCGTCCTGCGAGGCGAGCGTCTTGAGCAGCACGGAGATGTTGTGCGTGTTGCAGGAGACGACCTGCACGAAGCGCTCGTCGGGACTCTGCACTTCATCGTTGATGCCGCGCGCGTAGGGCTTGCCGAAGCCGAACTCCGAACCTTGCGCGAGGTAGCCCTTCGGACCTTTGATGCGGTCGTAGTACTTGTGCTTGTTGTCGTTCCCCGCAGGCGTGCAGTCGACGACGACCGTCGCCCGCTCCAGCGCCTCCTCAGTCGTGAAGGCCACGCGATGGCCGAGGCGCGCGAACTCGTCCCGCGCTTCTTCGTCGGCGACGAGACTCGCGCCGCGATGAATGAGATAATCGACGGTGGCCCGGTCGTTTGCCGCGGGCGTCCGCTTGTGGAACGTCACCTCGTCGATGCCCCACTTGTCTTTGAAATCGGTGAACAGACCGATGAGAGGCTCGCCGATGGTCCCCGTGCCGACGACGTGGACGATGGTTTTGTTTGCCATTGTGAGAGGACTCCTCGCGTTGGGATTGCGGGGCGGATCTTAGCAGAGGGGGCCGAGGCACATAGGCTCAGAGGCGCACGGGCTCACAGGCCGCTTTCGCAGATCCTGTGCGCCTGTGCGCCTGTGCGCCTGTAAGCCTGCCTCTCAGCCCCCGAGCCTGTAGAATCCCCCGCCCATGCCCGCGAAACCCGATTCCGGCGAGAAGCTCATCGCATCGAACAAGAAAGCGCTGCACGACTACTTCATCGTGCAGAAGTTCGAGGCCGGCGTTGCTCTGCAGGGGACGGAAGTGAAGTCGCTGCGCGACGGTGCGGCGAATCTGAAGGACAGCTACGTCATCCTCAAGGACGGCGAGGCCTTTCTCTTCGGCACGCACATCTCGCCCTATTCACACGGCAACTACGAGAACCACGACCCGGAGCGCATCCGCAAGCTCCTGCTCCATCGCCGCGAGATCGAGAAGCTTCACAACCAGATTGCGGAGAAGGGGTTGACCGTCGTTCCGCTGCGGCTCTACTTCAAAGGCGGCCGCGTGAAAGTGGAGATCGCCGTCGTGCGCGGCAAGAAGCAATACGACAAACGCGCAACGGAACGCGACCGCGAGCTCGATCGCGAAGTCGCGCAGGCGGTGAAGAGCCACCGGTGAGGCGAACGATGAACGATGAAGGATGAACGATGAACGACGACGTTATCCCGGCCTTTCGTTCTCTGTTCATCGTTCATCCTTCATCGTTTACCCAACTGTGGCTGCTCTACCACACACGTGACTCCGCAAGGCGACAGGAGCAACGCTTCCAACACTCGCGCTACGAGCGACTAACCTCAAGCGAACACACGCCTTAACGCCAGCCGCTGCATCCGCAACCTCCGTGGCACTCGCCTCGCTCTAGTGCCTCGCGTATGTTTCTTCAACGGAAGACCGTCAACACAGACGTCAGCATCACCGGCATCGGACTGCACTCCGGCATCTACACCACCGTCGAGTTGCATCCGGTCGTTGCGGGGAGTGGCGTCACCTTTGTTCGCTCGGACCTGCAGGGACTGCGCATCCCGGCGCTCCAGGCGTCGACCACCGCGCTCGATTACGCCACCACCGTCGGCAAGGACGACGTCCAGATCGGGACGGTCGAGCATCTCCTCTCCGCGTTGATGGCCAGCGGCATCACCGACGTCGACATCTACATCGACGGTCCTGAAGTGCCGATCATCGATGGCAGCGCGCTTCCGTTCATGCATCTCATCGACGCCGCCGGCATTCGCGAGCTCGGCGCGGAGATCCCGGTGCTTCGGCTCCGCGAAACGGTGGAAGTAGTCGACGGCGAGAAGTCGATCCGCATCGTTCCGGCCAATCGTCTCAGCATCAAATACAAAATCGACTTCAACCATCCGATCATCGGCCGTGAGTCGATGCACTTCGATTTCGACCACGACAACTTCCTGCGCAGGATCGCGCCGGCGCGTACGTTCGGCTTCCTGCGCGACGTCGAGAAGATGCGCGCCGCCGGCCTCGCCCGCGGTGGCTCGGTCGAGAACGCGGTGGTCCTCGACGACCGCGGTGTGGTGAACGGTCCTCTTCGTTTCAAGGACGAGTTCGTGCGCCACAAGATCCTCGACCTGATCGGCGATCTCGCTCTGATCGGCCGTCCGATCGTCGGAGAGATCACCGCGAACCGCGCCGGTCACGCGCTGCACTCGCGATTCGTGGAGAAGATTCTCCACGCGGCGAGAGAGCAGGAAGCGGCGTCATCGAGTCTCCCCGTCTTCGCCTCTCCGCGGTACAGCAACTCCTCGGCGTCTTGACGGCTCGGCGACTCGGCGACTGCCTTGTGTGGTAAAAACGCCACACGTGCGGTTTCTTCTCTCGGCGGTCCTACTTTTCGCGGCGACCTCCACCCTCGCCGAGGGGAATCCTTCGATCGAAAAACTCGCCGCGACCGTGACCGGACACAAGGTCTCGGTCCGCTTCACACTCGCGAATGTCTTCGCGGACGGTGAGACGGTCGAGGCGCTGCAGAGCGGACTGCCGACCGGCTTCACCTACTTCATCGAGATCTTCCGCGACCGGCCGAACTGGTTCGATGACGGCCTCGCCGCGACGCGCATCGAGGTGATCTGCACGTTCAACTCGGTCACCCGGGAGTACCTCCTGAACTACCGGCGCGACCGTCACCTCGTCCGCTCCCAGACCTTCACCGATCTCGCCGGACTCGAGCACGCCATGACGACGATCGAGGAGCTCGAGCTCTTCGATATCGATGGCCGCAAGCCGTACAAGCTGAAAGTTCGCGTGAAGGCCGATCTCGAGCGCGGCTGGGTGATGTACGTCATCCCCTGGGAAGTTTCGACGAGGTGGCGCGAGACGCGCGTCAAACCGGCGGAGTCGCCTCGATGAAAGCGACGGTGCTGCGCGATCTCATCCTGCGCTATCGCAAGGATCCGCGGTTCATTGTCACGGTTCCGCTGGTCATCCTCGCGGTCACGAGCCTCCTTTACTACGTCACGCAGCAAGCCAAAGAACTGACCCCCGAGGCGTTGACGAGCCGCTTGCTGCTCTTCGTTCTCTGGAACATCAACGTTCTGCTGATCATCGGCATCCTCTTCGTGTTGCTGCGCGGCATCGTGAAGATGGTGCTGGAGCGGCAGCGCGGCATCATCGGATCGCGCTTCCGCACGAAGCTCGTCGTCACGTACGTCGCCACGTCGCTGCTGCCGGTGATTCTGCTCTTCCTCATTGCGACGGACCTCCTGAGCGTGTCGATCGACCGCTGGTTCGCGACGCCGGTCATGACCATCCTTCGCAACAGCGAGGCGATCGCGCAGATGGCGCAGGATCAGGCGGCGGACATGGCCGGCGCCGCCGCCAGCGAGATCGCGGCGAGCGCCGACGCGCGCGATCCCGATCAGATCGACACCGTCCTTGCGCACGTTCGTGCGTTCCATCGCATCGACATGGCCGGTGTTTATCGCGACGGGATTCTTCTCAAGGCGCAGGCGAATCCGCGCGCGCCGATCCAGGAAGTCGCTGATCCCTCTTCGCGCTTCTTCGAAGAAGCCGCGCGCAACGGGCGGGCGGTGAAGTTCGACGTCGTCTCCAGCGGAAAGTGGATCCGCACGGCGGTCCCTGTCAAAGGAGGCCCCGAGGTTGCGGTGGCGGGCGTGTTCATCCCGGCGGTGATGTCGCGGATGATCGATCAGTCGATCATCGCCCACCAGAATTTCCAGCAGCTTCATTCGCAGCGCCAGACACTGAAGGCATCGCAGACGATGCTCTTTCTCGCCGTGACGCTGGCGATTCTCTTCGGCACGCTCTGGACGTCGATCTATGCCTCGCGCCGCATCACGATTCCGATCAAGGCGCTCGCCGAGGCGACGGCGTATCTCGCGGAAGGAAACGTCGGGCACCGGGTGGACGTGACGGCGACGGACGAGGTCGGGAAGCTCATCGATTCGTTCAACGACATGTCGTCGCAGCTCGCGTTACAGCGGAGGCAACTCACCGAGACGAACCGCTTCATGGTCACGGTGCTCGAAAGTGTGGCCACCGGCATCATCGCCTTCAACGATTCGCTGGAGCTGCTGTCGATCAATCGCGCCGCGCTGCAGATGCTGCAGCTCGAGATGCCCGCCGAGCACGCGCCGCTCAACGAGATGCTGCGCGGCGATCTCGATCCGGTCGCCGCGGCATTGCAAGAGCTCACGAGCGGGCGTTCGCGTTCGCGCGAAGTCGCGCTGATCCTCGGCGGCGAGCTGCGCTATCTCGAGATCTCCGCCGCGCGCCTCGGCAGCGGCGCGGGCTGGGTGCTGGCGATCGAGGATTCGACGCAGCTCATGCAGGCGCAGAAGCTCGCCGCCTGGAACGAGGCCGCGCGCCGCATCGCGCACGAGATCAAGAATCCGCTGACGCCGATCCAGCTCTCCGCCGAGCGCATCGCGCGCAAGTTTCGCAACGCCGATCCCGACACCGCCCAGGCGATCGAGCAGGGGACGAAGACCATCGTCGATGAAGTCGGGCAGCTCAAGCGAATGGTCGACGAGTTCGCGCGTTTCGCGCGCATGCCGGCGATTCATCTCCGCCACGCCCAGCTCGCGGAGATGCTCGAACAGGCTGCGAGTCTCTACCGCGATGTGAAGCCGGGCGTGACCATCGCCGTCGACGTCGGCGCCGACATCGAGCTGCTGATGGATCCCGAACAGATCCGCCGCGCGGTCGGCAATCTGCTGAAGAACGCGGTCGAAGCGACGGAATCGGGCGAGATCCGCGTCTCCGCCCGCCGCGCTCCGCACCGCATCGTCATCGAAGTCGCCGACCCCGGCCGCGGCGTCCCCGACGCCGACAAGGACAAGCTCTTTCTCCCGTACTTTTCGACCAAAGGCCGCGGCACGGGCCTCGGCCTGGCCATCGTCCACCGCATCGTTCGCGATCACGACGGACAGATTCACGTTCACGACAACCACCCGAGAGGGACGAGGTTTGAGATTGAATTACCGGCCTAGCAACGAACGATGAACGCGGAAGGATGAACGATGAACAGAACCAGGCGTTCATCGTTCATCCTTCATCGTTCATCGTTATGCCAAAAATCCTGATCATCGACGACGAGCCCGGCATCCGCACGACGCTCTCGAGCATCCTCGAGGACGAAGGGCATAAGACCACCTTGTGCGAATCGGGCGAGGAAGGGTTCGACTCAATTCGCGCGCGACGAGTTCGATCTCGTGCTGCTCGATCTCTGGCTGCCGGGGATCGACGGCCTGACCGTGCTCGAACGGCTGCGCAACATTGGCGGGCCGCCGGTGATCATGATCTCCGGCCATGGCAGCGTCGACAGCGCGGTTCGCGCGACGCGCCTCGGCGCGTACGACTTCATGGAGAAGCCGCTCTCGCTCGAGCGCGTGCTGCTCACCGTGAATCACGCGTTGAGCGATCGCCGTCTGCGCGAGCAGGTGCGCGATCTGCGGCGCCATCTCTCGTTCGAGGAGATTCTGATCGGCGAGAGCGAGCCGATGATGAAGCTCGATCAGCAGGTGCGCAGCGCGGCGCCCTCGTCATCGCGCGTTCTCATCACCGGCGAGAACGGCAGCGGCAAGGAGATCGTCGCGCGGAACCTGCATCGTCTCTCGTTGCGCGCCGAGCAGGCTTTCATCGACGTCAACTGCGCGGCGATCCCCGAGGAGCTGATCGAGTCGGAGCTGTTCGGCCATCGCAAGGGCGCGTTCACCGGCGCGATCGACGATCGCAAAGGGAAGTTCGAGCTCGCCGACGGCGGGACGCTGTTCCTCGACGAGATCGGCGACATGAGCCTGAAGACGCAGGCCAAAGTGCTGCGCGTGCTGCAGGAGCAGACGTTCCAGACGCGTCGGCGGGCAGCAGACGATCAAGGTCGACGTGCGCGTGATCGCGGCGACGAACAAGAACCTGGAAGCCGAGATCCATGCCGGCGCGTTTCGCAGCGACCTCTATTACCGGCTCGACGTCATTCCGATCGAAGTCCCGCCGCTTCGCGCGCGCGGCAACGACGTCGTGCTCCTCGCCGAGCACTTCCTCCGCCGCTTCGCCGCGGAGACGGGCCAGCCGAAGAAGAAGCTCGTCCGCCGGCGCGGCGTCGAAGCTGAAGGCCTACGCCTGGCCGGGCAACGTCCGCGAGCTTCGCAACGTCGTCGAGCGCCTGGCGATCCTGCTGCAATCCGACACCATCGAGCCCGAGGACATCCACCTCGGCACGCACGCCGAAGCGCCTGTCGAGATCGCGCCGAACCTGCCGCTCCGCGAAGCCCGCGACGAGTTCGAAAAGCAGTACATCCTCTCCCGCCTCCGCGAGTTCGCCGGCAACGTCTGCCGCACCGCCGACGCCCTCGGCGTCGAGCGCAGCAACCTGTACCGGAAGCTGAACGCGTACGGGATCCGGGTGGAGAGGCCGTGATTAGCTCGCAGCTGACAGCTCTCAGCTCGCAGGCGGGTCCGCCCAGCCCCTTCGTTCTCCTGCGAGCTGACAGCTGCGAGCTGCGAACAGGAATAGGTCCCGCAGACCTCACGTTAACCGCGTTGCTTGACAGAGGAGAGGTGGCTGACTAAAGTTCGCCGCCACGCTGGAAAGTAAGCGGGAATAACTCAGTTGGTAGAGTGCAACCTTGCCAAGGTTGATGTCGCCGGTTCGAGTCCGGTTTCCCGCTCCAACCGAACGTAAATCAGGGCCGCGAGCAATCGCGGCCCTTCGTTTTGCGCGGAATCTAAGCGAACGGATTGAGCAGCTTGATCTGACTACGCGCGAAATCCCGGACGTTCCGGGTCACGAGAGTCAGGTCGTGAATGTGAGCGGTCGCGGCGATGAGGCTGTCGGCCTGAGACTGCGTGATTCCCGCGGCACGGGATCGGCCGCGCACGATTCCGGAGCGTTCGGCGATCGCATCAGTGATTGGTAACACGTCGCAGGCTTCGGAGAAGAAGTTCTCAAACCATTCCCGAATCCGTTCGTTCGGTTTCCAGGCCAAACCAAACGCAATCTCCTCGAGGGTGACGACGCTGATCGAAATGCGGTCGATCCCTGCCGCCCACTTGATCACGCCGGCGTTGGGCCGGGGACGGGCGAGCTCACTGAGAAACGTTTGTGTCCACCAGCCACGGCATCGAGCGTACTCACGAAGTCGTTTCGACGTGACCCGCGGCGAGTCTGAGGCAGGCGATAGCTCTGCTCCCGCAGGAGCTCTCGCGCTTCCTCGAAACGATTCGCGATCGTCATGCGTTTTGCTCCAGCGGCCAACTTGGATTCGTCCATGGCGATTACCGCGGCGACCAGCCGGCTTCGTCGATAGATGAGCTGCGGCTCGCTCGCGCTCCGCCGCAACAGCTCGGAGAACTGTTGTTTGGCGGCACCGACATTCCATTCGTTCTTGTCCATCTCTTTGCGGCAACGTGTCCAAGAAGGGATCGATTCCCGTGCGCGGCGTCAGGCTTGGTAGTGGACCGCCGCCGTCTCGGCGGCTGGGGCGGCGCCGTCCCGGCGCCCGCCCGCGAGCGGCGAGGACGCCGCTCGCCCAGCCGGCGAGGACGCCGACGGTCCAACGAAATCTACGTCTTGTCCACGACCGCTGCCTTCGGCGCGTTCTCGGTGACGGACTTGATGCCGTTCTCCATTGCCGATGTCGATGAGTACATCTCGCTCTTGCCGATGGTCTGGCCGTTGGTGGCGGTCAGGACAAAGTAAGGACTGTCGTCTTTCGCGGTCTTACGCGTGAAGCGGGCGTCGTCCTGCGAGTTCTTGCGGACCGACTCGATGCCCGTGAGAGCGCTCGGCTTCGTCTCGTATGTCTCGCTCGTCAGGATGACCTGATTGTTTCCGGCGCGAAGGTTGAAACGAATCTTGCCCGAATTCCCTGTTTCCACTACGAATGAACCTGCCATGGCGATACCTCCGTTTTGGCGTCAGTATATCGACGGCGTGACGGCGCCGTTCCTTTTCCTTCACTCTGGTCGTTCCCGTCAGCGTTCCTGCATCGAAGCGTGCCGAACGCGCGACGAACGGCTGAACGCTGCGCACATTTGTCATTCCTGTCAGCGTTCGAAGAGCATGTCGTGCCGAGCGAGCGCGGAACGGGAAACGGCATTGCGCTCTTTGCGATGCGGATGCATTCCTGCGAGGGAAAGGAGCTTCACTGATGCTCGCACGCTTGCTTCTCCTGGCAGCACTCTTCGCTTCACAACATTTCGGACTGCACTTCACGACCGACTCCGGGACCAGTCTCGACCCGAGTGGAGGCGCCGTCTCTCGTGCCGGCAGTGCGATGGATCCGAACGGCAACCTGACGACCGACGATGGTCGAGGGATCGATCCGAACGGCTGAAGGCCACGGACGCGAAGCGAGGCCGCGGGCTTCGCTTCGCGCTCGTTCCTCCAGCCCGCGATGATGAAAGGAGTCATTTCATGTTCACTCGTTTTCTTCTGCTCGCGTCGTTGTTCCTGTCACTGCACACGGATTTCGCGCCGCCGGGCACGCCGGTTCATTCATCGATCCCATCGGCGGATCTCTCTCCGACGCGGGAGTGATCATCGATCCGAATGGTCAACCGGCCAGCAACGCGACCGGCGACAAGGGGCTGGGGGTGGATCCGAACGGGTAGGCTCTCATGGCGGCGTGTGCGGGACCGAGAACGCGGCGATGCTGGCCGCACGGTTCCTGCTGCGAGGCACGGCCCCTCACCCGTCGCTTCGCTCCCCCTCTCCCCACCGCGAACTCCACCGCGATGAGGCTGCGGCGGGGAGAGGGGCAACCGAGAGGGATCACTTCGACAACTGACAACCGACAACCGACAACTGACAACCGCGTCTAACGCATGGGAATCAATGCGCCGGTGATGCTCGACGCGCTCTCCGAAAGGAGAAAGGCGATGGTTTCAGCGACGCGATCGAGCGGAACGCGCCGCGCGTCGGGCATCTCTTTCCGCGAGGCGGCTGTGTCGAGCGTGCCGGGAAGAAGTGCGTTGGCTGTGATCGGCGTCTTGCGCAGTTCCGCGGCGGTGACTTCGATGAGGGTGTTCAACGCGGACTTCGAGATCGTGTACGCGGCGGAGCTCGCGAGCTTGGTGATCGACGCCTCGGAACTGATCGCCACGATCCGTCCCGGCTGATCGCGCCGCATGTGTGCCAGCGTTTCGCGGATCACGAGAAACCCACTGGTGAGGTTCAGCCCGATCATGTTCTGCCAGGTGTCGCTCGACGTCCCCGACACCGGGCCACCGGCGTAGCCTCCGGCCATGTGCACGAGTCCATACGGCGCGCCGAATTGCTCAACGGCGCGCGTCAGCGCTTCGCGCACGCTCGCTTCATTCGAGAGATCGGCCTGAATCGCCTCGTCGCCGGCGGGGTGTCGCGAGAGCAACACGCAACGATATTCGCGCGCGAGCCTGGCGACGACGGTCGTGCCGAGGCCTCCGGTACCGCCGGTGACGATGAGGGTTTTCTTGTCGTTCACGAATGGATGATGCCAGAGGATGATGTCGTTTGGCGCTACGATCGCAGCATGATCTGCAACGGGTGCGGATGGCAGGTTCCCGCGGGCGCACGGCCGTTTCGTTGCGTGAACGCGGGGCGCGATGACGTCGATCACGTGTTGCGGCGGAACGTCGAGCTCACTGCCGCGCCGTTCTTCGATCACGACCCTGATCCGTTCGTTCGTTTCCGCAAGTTGACGTACGCGTGGCAGGACGCGATGGCGCGCGGTATGAGCGACGGTGAGTACGTCGATGTGGTGCGCAGGTTGGGGGATCGCGTCGAGGCCGTGGATGGACGGCGTTTCGCGATGACGCCGTTCGTGCGTCGCGAGGATCTCGGCGTATGGGTGAAGGATGAGACGTCGAATGTCGCCGGGTCGCACAAGTCGCGGCATCTGATGGGGGTGATGATCTGGCTGGAGATCATGGGTCGCTTCGATCGCGCGTTGCACGAGGCGCCGCTGGCGATCGCGTCGTGCGGGAACGCGGGGTTCGCGGCGGCGCTGCTCGCGCGCGCGGCGGGGCGGACGCTCGAGGTGTACGTGCCGGAGGAAGCGGATGCGGAGGCCGTCGAGAGGATCGAAGCGCTGGGCGCGACGGTCACGCGTTGCGCGCGTGTCGATGGCGTCGCCGGGGATCCTTCGGTGCTGCGTTTTCGCGAGGCGGTGGCGAACGGCGCGCTGCCGTTCACGTGTCAGGGGAACGAGAACGGGCTCGTGATCGAAGGCGGTTCGACGCTGGGCTGGGAGATGGTGGCGCAGAATCCGCGGATCGAACGGATCTTCATCCAGACCGGCGGCGGCGCGCTGGCGAGCGCGGTGATCGCGGCGTTCGAGGACGCGCTCGCGCTCGGGCTCATCGAGCAATTGCCGCGCATGTACGCGGTGCAGACGATGGCATCGCCGCTGGCGAGAGCGTGGGAGCGCCTGGTCGACGAGGAGCGCGCGCTTCCGGACCGAGATCGCAGACCGCAGATCGCAGATCGCAGGAGAACCCGCGGATCTCGCGATGCTTCGCTGCGATCCGCGAACTGCGAACTGCGATCTGGCGAGGCTCGAAGCCTGCGCTCCTCGTCTGATTTGTCGTACGCCCTTCAGCATCGCTCGCAATTCATGTGGCCGTGGGAGACCGCGCCGACGAGCGTGGCGTCGGGGATCCTTGACGATGAGACGTACGACTGGGCGGCGATCGTGCGGGGCATGCTGGCCTCCCGTGGCGAGCCGGTCGTGGTTTCGGAAGAGCAGTTGATCGAAGCGAATCGCCTTGCGGGGCCGGGTGTCAGTATGACCGGGTCGGCGGGACTCGCGGGCGTGCTCGCGCTACCGGGCGACGAGAACACGGCCGTGCTGTTCACCGGGAGTCGCTGATGATCGGTGAGCGCGAGATTCATATCTGGCTCGCGCGGACCGATGTGCCCGAGGAGACGCTGCGTGCGATGGAGCAGGTGCTCGATGGAGAAGAGCGGGCGCGCGTCGCGCGCTTTCGATTCGAGGATGATCAGCGCCGCGCCATCGTCGCGCGTTCCTCGCTACGTACTCTCCTCGGGCATTATCTCGAGCGGCCCGCGTCCGAGTTTCAATTCGTGCTTGGCGCGCAAGGGAAGCCGTCGCTGATCGATGCGCCGATCGAGTTCAACGTCAGCCATTCGGGGGCCGTCGTAGCGATCGCGTTTGCGCAGGGCTCGCCGATCGGCGTCGACGTTGAATCGGAAAAACGAACGAGCGACCTGCTCGCCATCGCCGGACGCTTCTTCTCTCCCGCGGAAGCCGAGGCTGTGCGCAACGCGGAGGATGTCTCGGCGGCGTTCTATCGGACGTGGACGGCGAAGGAATCGGTGATCAAGGCGGTGGGTGGAGGGTTGAGCATCGATCTGACTTCGTTTCGCGTGACGCCGGAGCGCGATCGATTCACGTCCGTCGAGAGCGCGCCGGACGACGCGCGCCTGGCCGGCTGGTTCGTGCAGTCGCTGCCTGTGCCCGGCGACGAATACCACGCCGCGGTCGCGATCCGCGGCAGCGACTGGACGACGATCGTGCGCGACGCTCCTCTGGCCGCGTTCTGAGCTTGACGGCAGCGTGCCTGCCGTGGATATTGTCCGGCGATCCTTAAATCACTTCTGTGGGAGATCGCCTGTGAAGGTTCAGCGGGTCGGCGTGGTCGGAGCCGGCGTCATCGGGTCGGGAGTGGCACAGCTCTTCGCACAGACGGGGCATGACGTCGTGCTGGTCGACGTCGGCCAGGCGCAGCTCGATGCGGCGCGCCGCGGGATCGCCAAGAATCTCAAGCTTTTCGGGCTTCTCCAGAAGAGCAACATCGTCCCCGCGGAAGTCCTCGGGCGCCTGACGCTTTCGAGCGACGTGAGCGCGCTGGCGAACGCCGAGTTCGTGATCGAGAACATCACCGAGAACTGGGAACTGAAGAAGCGGGTCCACGGAGAAATCGACGCCGTCGTTTCACCGGAGATCCCGATCGCCGCGAACACTTCTGCGATTCCGATCACGCGCATCGGCTCGGCGAATCGCACGCCGCGTCGCGTCGTCGGCATGCATTTCATGAATCCGGTGCCGCTGATGCCGACGGTCGAGGTGATCCGCGGCGCGCAGACGTCGGACGAGACGATCGACGCGGCGCGCGCGCTCGTGGAACAGGCAGGACGGCAGTCGATCGTCGTCAACGACTCGCCCGGATTCGTGACGAATCGCGTGATGATGCTGATGGTGAACGAGGCGATGTTCCTCGTGCACGAAGGGGTCGCGTCGGTGCAGGACGTCGATCGGCTTTTCAAGACTTGCTTCGGTCACAAGATGGGACCGCTCGAGACGGCGGATCTCATCGGCCTCGACACGGTGCTTCGTTCGATCGAGGTGATCTACGACGAGCTGAATGACAGCAAGTACCGCCCGTGTCCTCTGCTCCGAAAAATGGTTTACGCCGGAACGACGGGACGCAAGTCCGGCAAGGGTTTCTACGACTACGAGACAGGAACGACAGGATCATGATCGAAGAGAAGATCGCTTCCCCGATCCGCACTTTCATGTCGCGCTCTTTCGACGGGCGCGTCGTTGCCGACGAGGACGACATCTTCGCCCTCGGCTTCGGGAATTCGCTTTTCGCGATGCAGCTCGTCGCCTTCGTCGAGCGCCAATTCGATATCGAGATCGAGAGCGAAGACCTGGAGATGAGCAACTTCCGGAGCATTCAGTCGATCTCGACGCTCGTCGGCAAGAAGCTGGCGACGACGGCATGAACCGCGGATGGACCGCCGCCGTCCCGGCGGCTGGGCGCGCGGCGTCCCGCCGCTCGCGGGCGGGCGCCGAGACGGCGCCGCCCCAGCCGGCGAGACGCCGGCGGTCCACCAATGCGGCATGGCGGCGAATCTGATGTTGCTCGACGACCTCCAGCCACTCGCCGACGAGCTTCGCGCGTTCGCGACGAAACACGTCGCGCCGTTCGGCGCGGCGATCGATCGCGAGGAGTGGATTCCGCGCGATGTGATCGAGAGCCTGAAGAACGCGGGCATGTTCGCCAGCGGTTTTCCGGAAAAGCTCGGCGGTCCCGCGGGAGCTGACGCGGATCCCGTGAGCGCGTCAATTCGGAACGGTCTGATGCACGAGGCCCTCGGCGCTGCGAGCGCTTCGGTGCAGGGACTCGTGAATGTGCACCACATGGCCGGCAGCGCGATCGCGCGCTGGGGGACGAAGGCGCAGAAAGAGGAGTGGGTTCCGAAACTCACGAGCGGAGAAGTGCTCGCGGCGCTGGCGATCACGGAGCCGAACGTCGGCAGCGACGCGGCTGCGGTCGAGACGATGGCGACTGCGGATGGCGACAACTTCGTGCTGCGTGGAACGAAGCGCTGGATCACCTGCGGGCAGAGCGCCGATCTTTTCGTGCTGCTTGCCGGTTCTGCAAATGGTCCGGCAGCGTTTCTTCTGCCGCGCACGACTCCCGGCCTATCCTTCGAACCGATCCGCGGAGCGCTCGGCTGTCGCGGCTACATGCTGGCGAAGCTGCATCTCGACGATTGCCGCGTTCCCTCGACGTCGCTTCTCGGGCGTCCCGGTTTCGGATTGACGCACGTCGTCGCTACAGGGCTCGAGTCGGGGCGCTACAACCTGGCCTGGGGCTGCGTCGGACTCGCGCGCGCCTGTCTCGATGCCGTGCTCGATTACGCGAAGACGCGCAGGCAGTTCGGCAGCGCGCTGGCGGACTTTCAACTCGTGCAGCGGATGATCAGCCGGATGATGACGGACATTCAGGCCGCGCGGCTCCTCTGCTGGAACGCGGGCGTGCTGCGCGGGCGCCGCGATCCGGCCGCGATCAAGGAGACGACGATGGCGAAGTACTTCGCGTCGACGATGGCCAATCGCGTCGCTTACGACGCGGTGCAGGTTCACGGGGCGAATGGCTGCGGTCCCGATTATCCGATCGAGCGTTACTACCGCGACGCGCGGATCATGGAGATCATCGAGGGAAGCTCGCAGGTGCTGGAGCTGGCCATCGCACGCTACGGCCTGCAGGAGCACGCATGAACTTCGATCTGCGCAAAGTGAGCGAGAGCGGCGTGCGGGCGATCCTCGACGGATTGCGCATCGACGTCGAGAACGTGCGCAGCCACGAGTTCGATCCGGCGACGGGAACGCTGACCATCGAGTTGATTCGCCCCGAGGCCGCGGCGCATGTCGAGGCGTTCATCGCGAATACGCGGCGCACGCATCGGCTGATCGCGCGCAAGGTGTTGAAAGAGCATCACGCGGCGAACTTTCAGCTTCACGACATCGACGCCGCGCTCCTGCAATCGCCCGATCTTCAATTCCTCGGCGATGGATTGATCGGACTGCGCGGATCGCTGCTCGCGCTTTTCCGGTTCTTCGAGCGGAAGTTTCGCGCGCTGGCCGCGGATTACGGCGCCGACGAGAATCAGTATCCGGTGATGGTGCCGAGCGACGTGCTGGCGGAAGTCGGCTACTTCGGACACTTCCCGCAACACATCACGTTCTGTTCGCACCTGCGCGGCGATCTGCCGGTGCTGGAGGGCGTCGCCGCATCGACCGATCTCCCCGAGGTCGAAGGACTCCTGGCGACGCCGCGGCACGTGCTCACGCCGGCGGTTTGTCTTCCCTGCTATCGCCAACATCGCGGCGTCATCCTCGCCGAGGACGAAGTGCGCACTCTGACGATGCAGAATCACGTCTTCCGCTACGAAGGGACAAACTTCCGTCCGCTGAAACGCGGCTGGGATTTCACGGTGCGCGACATCGTCTTCTTCGGCAGCTCCGACGATCTCACGCGGCTGCGCAGCGAAGTGATGGATCGAGCGATGGCGCTGTGCCACGAGCTCGATCTCGAAGTGACGATCGAGCTGGCCAACGATCCGTTCTTCCTCGACGCCAGCCGCGACAAGGCGATCTATCAGCGGATGGGCGAGGTCAAGTACGAGATGCTCTTCCCGCTCCCGAACGACGCCGCGCTGGCCGCATCGTCGTTCAATCTGCATCGCGATTTCTACACGTCGGTCTACGACACGCGCCGCGCCGGCGGCGAGCTCGCGGAGAGCGCCTGCATGGGATTCGGGCTCGAGCGCTGGGTCTACGGGTTCCTGTCGCAGAAGGGACTGGATCCCGCGAAGTGGGGGATTGAGGGAACGCGGTAGAAACTGTTGTCGGTTGTCAGTTGTCGGTTGTCTGTGAGGCCTCGCGCTGAATCGCAGACAACGGACAACTGACAACCGATAACCGCCGTCCAATCGACTCACGTGAGCGATTCTGCCGTGTGAAGTAGAGCGGTGGCTTTGCCGCCGCACTCCGAAAGCAGTCCAGTTAGCGTGTTCGCCAGGCTCTTCACGTTCGGCTCGCTCATCATCGTGACGTGATCGCCGGGGCTCCAGAGCAGGCGCACGGGGGAGAGGGAGCCCCAGCCGAGCGTGTCGTCGTCCGTGCGATGCGTGTCCTGCGCGCGGATGAGCGTGATCGGCACGGGTGATGTGCGGGCGCGATAGGCGCGTGAGGCTTCGATGTGAGCTTTGCTCACGTGGAGCAGGTTGCGCGTCATGGCGAAGTCCTGGCCGATGGCGTTGGCGACGTACTCGACTTGCTCGTCGCTCGTGAGAGTCGACAGCGTTTCGTACGTGACGCCGAGGTCTTTGCCGACGAAGCGCTCGATCGTGCGGGCCATGTCGGCGAGACTGCGCGCGTCGTCGGTTGCGGAACGTTCGCGCGGGAGGGCGGAGTCGAACATCGCCAGCAGCTCGACCGTGTCGCCGCTCGCTTCGAGCTGTCGCGCCATCTCGAACGCGATCGTGCCGCCGAGGGAGTGGCCGGCGAGGAGATAGGGACCGTGCGGTTGCACGCGACGGACCTCGGCGACGTACTCGGCGGCGAGGCGTTCCATGTCCTGCTGCGGGGCGCTCTTGCCGTCGAGACCGCGCGCCTGCAGCCCGTACACGGCGACGCCGGCCGGGAGGTGACGCACGAGGTGAACGTAGTTCCAGAGGATGCCGCCGCCGGGATGCACGAGGAAGAGCTTGCGTGCATGCGCGCCGGCGCGGAGCGCGACCAGGAGCGGCCACTCGTCCATGTTCTTGCGCAGCACGGAGGCGAGATGCGCGATGGTCGGTTCTTCGAACAGCGCGGGGAGCGGGACTTTCGTACCGAGGCGTTGCTCGACTTCGACGAGGAGTCGCAGTGCCAGCAGCGAATGTCCGCCGACTTCGAAGAAGCGATCGGCGATTCCGATCGGGCGCACGTCGAGCAGCTCTTCCCAGATCTCGACGAGCTGCAGCTCGATGGCATCGCGCGGCGCGACGTAACGGCTCTCGAGATTCGGACGCGCTTTTTCCGGCGCGGGCAAACGATCGCGATCGAGCTTCTGATTCGCCGTCAGCGGAAGGCTGCCGAGGAACACGAACGCCGAGGGAACCATCGCCGCGGGAAGGCGCTGCGCGACGAACTCCTGCAGCGCGCCGACGCTTTCGTTCGCACCGGGTTGGAGCACGACGTAGGCGACGAGCGCCGGACCGTCGTCGCCGTCGTCGCGTGCGATGACGGCGCAGGAGGCGACGCCGGGCGCGCTCTGCAGCGTGACCGTGACTTCCATCGGCTCGACGCGCACGCCGCGAATCTTCACCTGGTGATCGACGCGGCCGCGGAATTCGAGAACGCCGTCGCCGCCGATCACGCCGCGATCGCCGGTGAGGTAGAGCAGATCATTCGCATCATCGCGAAACGGGTTGCGCACGAAGCGCTTCTTATTTTCATCGGCAGCATTGATGTAGCCGAGCGAGCGGAAGGGCGTGCGGATGGCAATCTCGCCCGGCTCGCCGACACCGCACAACGCGCGCTCCGGTGTGAGCACGAGCACCTGCGCCTGCGGAATCGCGTTGCCGAGCGGCTGCACGCCGGCGCGCGGCGTATCAGGCACGCGATAGAAACACTTCGCGAGCGTCGTTTCCGTCGGGCCGTAGATGTTGACGATCGCGCCGCAATGCGGAAAGGCCTCGCGCCAGCGAAAGACGAGGCTCGCGGTGAGCGGCTCGCCGGCGAAGAAGATGTGTTTGAGGTGGGCGAGGGTGATGCTGTCATCCCGAGCGCCGAGCGAGGGACCTGGGTGGGCGTGCGGCGCGTCAACACGAGCATCGTGCCGCCCGTCCCCCAGGTCCCTCGCTCGACGCTCGGGATGACAGGCACTGTGCGCCAACAGCCACGTCTCCGCCACCGCCGGCACGCTGTGCGTGAGCGTGATGCGCTCGCGATCGAGCCAGCGCAGCGTGGCCTCGGCGGATTCGAGATCGCGCTCCGTGGGCAACACGAGCGTGGCGCCGGAGGTGAGCGCGAGGAAGACGTCGCGCAGGACGACGTCGAAGGAGAGGCCCGTGAGCTGGCCACATCGATCGCCGGGGCCGACGTTGAAGGTTTCGCGCTGCCAGGCGAGCCAGTGCGAGAGGCCTTCGTGCGTGCCGAGGACGCCTTTCGGTTTGCCGGTGCTGCCGCTCGTGAAGAAGACGTAGGCAGCGTTCGGGTCGGCGAGTCTTCCAGTCGCCGAGTCGCCGAGAGAATCCTCGCCGACTGGTCGACTCGACGACTCGACTGCTGTTGTTTCGCGTTCGCGCTCGATCACGTGCTGACGGCCGAGGGCGGCCGTCACTACACAGAGGCCGCCGTTCTCGCGTTCGATGAGGAACCGCGCGTTCGCTTCGTCGAGCATCACGCGATGGCGCTGTTCGGGAAGATCAGTGCTGAGGGTGAGCAGCACGCCGCCGGACTTCAGCGTCGCGCACATGGCGGCGATGACGTCGATGCCGCGTTTGCCGCGGACGGCGACGACATCGCCTTGCTGGAGGCCTTGCGCTTGCAGTTCGCGCGTGAGTGCGTCGATGCACGCGCCGAGCTCGGCGTACGTCAGCGTCACGTTGCCTTGCGATAGCGCGGGTGCATCCGGTGTGCGCGCGATCCAGGTGGCGATGCTTTCGGGAACGGAAGGCTGCGCCCGTTTGTCGAGGGTGATTGTCGGATCGGCGAGGTGTGTGCGCGAGCGTGGCGTCGCGAGATCGAGCGTGCCGATGCGCTGATTCGCATCCGCGACGACCTGCTGCAGGATCGACTGATATTGCTCGACGAAGCAGGCCATGCGCTCGTCGCTGTAGCGCTGCTTGCGATAGCGGAGGTCGAGCTCGAGATCGCCGCCCAGCTCGGTAATGAAGAGCTGCGTCGAGAATTCTTCGATGAGTGCCGGCGCGTCTTCGAGCCGCACGTGCAAACCAGGAAGGTTCATGTGTCTCGGTGCGGCCGGCGTGAAGTTGAAGATGGTTTCGTAGAGCGGATGGACGTGGTTCGTGCGCTGAATGCCGAGGTCTTGCACGATCCGCTCGACCGGCACGTCGGCGTGCGCGAGTCCATCGAGCACGGTCTTGCGTACGAGGGCCATCGCCTCGCGGAACGTGAGTTGTGGCGAGAGCTTTGTGCGCAAGGCGAGCGTGTTGAGGAAGAGGCCGACGAGTCCTTCGGTCTCGACGCGCGAGCGTCCGCTGACCGGAGAGCCGACGACGAGGTCTTCGCGGCCGGTGGCGCGCATCATCAGTACGAGAAACGCCGTGAGGAGCGTGACGAAGAGCGTCGTGTCCTCGGTGCGGCTCAGCTCTTCGAGCTCGCGCCTCAGCGCGCCTTCGATGCGCGACATGCACATCGCTGCTTCGTGATCGCGTTCGCTCGTCTCCGTGGCGCTGTGCAGCACGCGATCGGGCGTGAGCTCGAGCACCGGCGGCAGGTTTTCGAGTTGCGTGCGCCAGTACGATCCGTCGTACGCGCGCTGGCGCTGCCAGATCGCGAAATCGCCGTACTGAATATTCAGCGGCGCGATCGCGCCCGATCGTCCTTCGACGTGCGCCGAATAGAGCTCGGCAAGCTCGCGCATGACGACGCCGATCGACCAGCCGTCCGCGGCGATGTGATGAAGCGTGAGTAACAGGATGTGGCTTTGCGCGCCGAGGCGAAGCAGGGTTGCGCGAAGCAGCAGATCGTTCGAGAGGTCGAATGGCCGCGCCATTTCCGCGACGTACAACTTCTGCCATTCCGGTTCGCTCGTCTCGATGACGTCGATTGCCACTGCAGACGCCGCGCGAATCGTTTGCGCTGGCGTTCCCTCGACTTCGCGGAAGCTGGCGCGCAGCGTTTCGTGCCGGCGTACGATCTCGTCGAGCGTCGCCGATAGCGCTTCGACGGAAAGCGTTCCGTCGAGACGCAGTGCTCCGGCGATGTTGTGCGCGACGTCGGGGAACATGCGGTAGCGAAACCATTCGCGTTCCTGCGCGAACGAGAGCGGCACTTCCGCTCCCTCGGCGCGCGCCGCGAGTTGCTGGCTCTTGTCTTTCGAGGTGAGGCGCTTCAGCAGCGCGTCACGTTGCTCCGGCGAGAGGTCTTTGATCAGTTGCTTGAGCTGTTTTCCTTCGCTCTTCCCTTTGGCCTTGACCTGCTGCTTGGCCTCGTCCTTCAGCTCGTCCTTGCGATGCTTGTCACTCATCGGAGCCTCCCGTGGTGACCGACAGGTCGCCGAGCTCGGCGAGCATCTGTTCGAGCGTGTCGGCGTCGGTGTTCTCGGCCTGATGCTCGACGATGGCGATGGCGAGATCGGCGATCGTCGGCGCCTGGAGGAGCGCGGCCAGCGACATCTCGACGTGCAGTTTCGACGAGAGTCGTGCGTTGAGCTGCGTGGCGAGCAGCGAGTGCCCTCCGAGCTCGAAGAAGTTGTCGTTGACGCCGATCTCGGCGACACCGAAGAGCTCCTGCCAGATCGCGGCGAGATCGCGTTCGAGCTCGCCGCGCGGCGCTTCATACGAGGTCGAAAGGTTCGGCCGTTCGTGACGAGCGCCGGATGCCGGCTTCGCGTCGAGCTCGTCGCGGCGCGTGATCCAGGTGCGCAGCCGCGCCTGAAGATCGCCCGACGAGACGACGACCTGCCCGAGGTTGCGCTCGGCCAGGATGCGCTCGCAGGCGTCGGCACCCTCCTGGGGTTCCATGACGAACTCGTTGACAGTGGCGCCGAGACCGGCGATGACAGGACGGGTGTCGCCGAGGCGCCAGCTGTCCCAGTCGACGCTCGTCCAGCGTGTTCCGCCCTCGCGATTCTTCCAGCGCGCAAACGAATCCATGAAGAGATTCGCGGCGCTGTAGGCGGAGAATCCGAGCCCGCCGAGAATCGCCGAGAGCGAGGACATGAGCAGAACGAAATCGAGTGGACGATCGGCGAGCACTTCGTCGAGGGCCATGACTCCGCGGACCTTGGCGACGAACTGCTTGTCGGAATCGGCGTCGGTCGCTTCGCGGATCTCGCGGAAGGTCTCGATGCCGACGGCGCCGGCGCCGTGAATGACACCGTGCAGTTCGCCGAATCGTTCGTCGACGGTGCGCAGCGCGCGACGCATTTCGTCGTGATGCGAGACGTCGGCCGCGATCACCAGCACCTCGGCGCCGAGCGCTTCGAGCGCGCGAATCTGCGCGAGTTTCTCTTCGGTCGGCGCCGAGCGTCCGATGAGAACGAGCCGCGCCTGTACGCTCTGCGCGAGATGACGCGCCAGCACCATGCCCACTCCGCCGAGGCCGCCGGTGAGGAGGTAGACGCCGCGGGGACGGAAGGGACCCGTTTGGTTTTTCCCCTCGCCCCGCGTCAGCGGGGAGAGGGGGGAGCGAAGCGACGGGTGAGGGGACGCGCCTTGCTCAAGGGACGACCCCTCACCCTGACCCTCTCCCCGCCGCGATGAGGCCGCGGCGGGGAGAGGGGACTGAAGCTGCACTTGTTCGTAGGCCTGCACGAAACGCATGCCGCGTCGATACGCGACCACGGAATCGATCGGTTCGGCCCGGATCTCGTCGAGAATCCGCGCTGGATCATCGACGTCGATCACACGCACGACCAGCCCCGGATGTTCCTGCGGCGCGACCATGGCCGGCGCGCGAAGCGTTGCTTTTTCGGGGACGATCAACTCGCTGCCGCTGACCTCGTGGAGATGATTGGCGACGATCTCGAGTCGCACCGTGCCTTCGAGGCCGGTGCGGGAGAGGGCTTGCACGATGCGCATCACGCTCGAGTAGCCGAGCTCCTGCATCGCCGCGAAACGCGACGGCGAGGGACAGGTTGTGTCGTTGGGCGTGAGCGCGCCGAGGTGGATGATCGTGGCGGGTTTCGTTTCGCGGATCAATGCTTCGTAATCAACATCCGCGCCGGTCTCGGATGTCGTGACGTTCGCGCCGCGCGCGCGCAGCTCGCGTGCGAGCTCGGCGCCGGTGCCGCCGCGATCGTTGAAGAGGAGGACGTTGCCGGACAGCTCCGTGCGCGGCCGGCGAACGGACGGCTTCCACGACGGGAGATAGAACCAGTCGGCGACGTCGCGTTTCTTGAGCGGCGCGGTCGTCGTGACGGCGCCTTCTTCCGGCGGATCAATCCAGTAGCGCTGCCGTTCGAAGGGATACGTCGGCAGCGGCACGCGGCGCTGGCGTTCGCGCGCGTGGAATCGCGACGTGTCCAGTGCCGCGCCTGCGATCCAGAGTTGTCCGACTCCACGCAGGAGCACGGAGAGCTCGGATTGCAGTCCGTACGACCAGCGCATCGTCGGGATGACCGGATTGTCGCGACGCTCGGCGATTGCGTGCGAGGTGAGTCCCTGTCCCGGTCCGACTTCCGCGAGCACGCGGCGCGGATCTTCGAGCAGCGTGACGAGTCCTTTGTGAAAGCGCACGGTGCGGCAGAGATGCCGAGCCCAGTACGCGGGATCGGTGGCCTCGGCGTCGGTGATCCACGTGCCGGTGATGCAGGAGACGTACGGAATCCGCGGAGCGCGCAGTTCGATGCGCTGGAGAACCGCGAGCAACGGATCGACGATCGTCTCCATCATGCGCGAGTGATAGGCGTGCGTGCTGCGCAGGCGCTGGCAACTGACGCCGCGCTCGGCGAGTGTCGCGGCCAGCGCGGCGATGCCGCTCTCTTCGCCGGAAGTGATGCAGAGGCGTGCGCCGTTGATGGCACCGAGGGAGACGTCGCTCGGAAGCAGCGGCGTCAGTTCCTCTTCGCTGAGCGGCACGGCCATCATCGCGCCGGGGCTGACGCGCGACTGGATGAGTTGCGCACGCGCGGCGACGACTTCGAGCGCGTCGGGAAGCGAGAGCACGCCGGCGAGATACGCGGCGCTGAACTCGCCGATGCTGTGACCGATCATGGCGTCGGGCTCGATGCCCCAGCTGCGCAGCAACTCCCCAAGCGCGACCTCGGTGACGAAGATGCCCGGCTGCGCACCCGCGGGTTGATCGTCGGGCGGTGTTTCGCGTTTCCTGCCGAGCATCGCGCGCAGATCGAGCCCGGTGGAACTGGCGACGGCGCCGAGCACGGGTTGCGACCAGTTGCGTCCGGGGTAAAGAAAGTCGCGGATGTCGCTGCCGAGGTGCGGCTTCAACAGCTCCGCGGAACGATCGACCGATTCGCGAAACGTCTGCTCCGTGCAATAGAGCTCCCAGCCCATGCCGGCGTAGTGATCGCCGAGGCCGGGGAACATGAACGTGATCGCGGGACGCGACGAGGGTGCAGCGCCAGTGGCGGTGCGCTGCGGATCGCGCGCGCGCAGCGCGGCGACTGCTTCATCGCGATTGGCGGCGACGACGATGCGTCGTTGCGAGAACGCGCGGCGGCCGTGGCGGAGCGTGAAGGCGATGTCCGCGAGACTCTGCCCCTCACCCTGATCGTTGGCAAAATGATCGGCGAGGCGATCGGTTGCGGCATCTAGAGCCGAGGGCGTTCTCGCTGACAACACGAGCAATTCGAATGGCCGGGGCGATTCCGCGGGCTCTTCGGTGACGGGCGGTTCTTCGAGAACAACGTGCACGTTCGTGCCGCCGATGCCGAAGGCGCTGACGCCGGCGCGGAGCGGGGTGTTGCCGCGCGTCATCGCGCGGAGCTCGCTGTTGACGTAGAACGGTGTGCCGTCGAACTGGATCTGTGGATTGGGGCGTTGGAAGTGCAGCGTCGGCGGGATCTCGCGATGGCGCAGCGCGAGCACGGTCTTGATCAGGCCGGCGATGCCGGCGGCGGCGTCGACGTGGCCGATGTTGCTCTTCACCGCGCCGAGGGCGCAGAAGGAGCGCTTGCCGCCGCAATCGCCGAACGCTTCGACGAGCGCGCCGACCTCGATCGGATCGCCGAGGAGCGTGCCGGCGCCGTGCGTCTCGATCATCGAAATGCTGTCGGGCGTCACGTCGGCCATGGCCATCGCTTCGGCAACCACCTGCGTCTCGCCGGGGCCACTCGGCGCGGTGTAACCGACCTTGAGACGGCCGTCGTTGTTGATCGCCGAGCCGCGGATGATCGCGTGAATCGTGTCGCCGTCGGCGATCGCGTCGCTGAGACGCTTGAGGATGACCACGCCCGCGCCGTCGCTCGAGACCGTACCTTGCGCATCGGCGTCGAAGGGACGGCAATGACCATCGGGCGAGAGCACGCCGCCGTCTTCGTAGCGATAGCCCCCTTCGAGCGGGAGATGCACGGAGACCGCGCCGGCGAGGGCCATGTCGCTTTCGTAGGCGAGCAGGCTCTGACAGGCGAGATGCACGGCGACGAGCGAGGTCGAGCAGGCCGTGCCGACGCTGACACTCGGCCCGCGCAGGTCGAGTTGATACGACGTGCTCGTGGCGAGGAACGTAGGATCGTTGCCGACGGCGATCTGAAAATTGCCGGCGCCGCTGACGAGCTCGCGGTTCGGCCAGAGGTTGCGCACGAGATAGACGCTGAGAATGCTGCCGGCGAACACGCCGATGCGTCCGGCGTAATTGCGCGCGTCGTAGCCGGAGTCTTCGAGCGCGCTCCAGGCGGTCTCGAGGAACACGCGCTGTTGCGGATCCATGAGCGCGGCTTCGCGCGGGCTCACGCCGAAGAAGCCCGCGTCGAAGGAATCGGCGCCGTCGAGCAGACCCTTCGCGGCGACGAAACGCGGATCGCCGGTGTCGTTCTCGCGGAACGTGATCGACTCGACGCCATTGCGCAGATTGCTCCAGAACTCGTCGGGAGTATTCGCGCCGGGGAAGCGGCAACCGATGCCGACGACGGCGATGCGTTCCGGCGCGTCGCTCATCGCGGATCTTCCTTCACGACGGCCGGACGCCGCCGATCGGCGAACCGGCCCATCGCCTGCTGCCGTGCGGCGGCGCGTGCGTGACTGCTCTCGTTGTTCTTCTGTACGAGACTGAGCCGTCCAGCGAGCGATTCGACGGTTGGGTAGTTGAAGAGATCGGTGACCGAGACTTCAGTGCCGATTTCTTCGCGAATGCGGTCCTGCACGCGCAGCAGCAGCAGCGAATGCCCGCCGTGATCGAAGAAGTTCGTCTGCAATCCGATGTCGCCGAGTTGCAGCAGCTCCTGCCAGATCCTGGCGACGATGCGTTCCGCGTCGTTGCGCGGCGGCACCAGCGCAACGTCCATCTTCGGCGCTGCTGCTTTCGGAAGTGAGCGCCGATCCAGCTTGCCGCTCGGCATCAACGGCAACTTCTCCAACTCGACGAACGCGTCCGGCCGCATGTAAGCCGGCAAGTCCAGGAGTGCGGTGGCGTAGCCACCGCCGCGGCGCGTGCGCCGCGGAATCCCATCCGCAAACATCCGCTGATAGAACGGCGTCGCCTTGAACGCCGTGCCATGCCGTGGCGCCTCGATCCGAAACGCCTCGCCATGCAGCGCACCGTCGACGAAGTAATCAGGATGCGGCGCGTCGCTGTGCAACACCGCGCCGGAAACCGCATCGATGCGATCGCCCGCGGAGACGGCGATGCGTCCCGCGTGCAGCGGCAGGAACACCGGCAGCCAGCAGTGCTCGTGTTCGAGGATGTCGATGAGCTCTCCGCCGCCGGTTTCGAGCGTGAGCCAGACCAGGAAGCCGTCGAGTTTTCCATCTCTCGCGATGACGTGCGTCGCCTCATGCCGCACCTCGGGCTCCGCATGCGCGCGATAGTCGAGGTCTTCGAACACGCGCGGCTGGCCGAGGAGGTGCGAGCGATCGAGACCTTTGACGCAGAGGCGCAGATCGAACGGATGTCCGACCTGCGCGAAGATCTTGTCGACGTAGCGCGCGGGAAGTTCTTCGAACGCGAGGTCGTCGAGCAGATCGTCCGGCAACTGCACCGGCGCGTACATCGTGGTGCTGCGCACCGGGATCATCGCCGCGCCATCGCGGAGAAGGTGGCGAACGCCGTTCATGATCGCGGCGGAGCCTTCGCAACCGCCGATGGCGCCGACGATTTCCGACACGCAGACGTCGGCCGGCTCCGGCAGCGCGACCTTCGTCGCGTCGCCGAGGATGACTTCGATGACGTTCTCGAGTCCAAGCTCGCGCACGCGTCGCGATGCTTTCTCGAAGGTCTCCGGCAGCATCTCGATCGCGTAGACCTTCCGCGCTCCAGCCTCGGCGCAGAACCGCGAGAGAATCGCCTCAGGACCGGTGCCGACTTCGACGACGACCTTGTCGCGCACCGCTTCACGGATCGCGGCGCGGTAGCTTTCGTTGCGTCGCTCATCGCTCGTCATCGCGTGATAGGCGAGATCGTCGTAGACGAAGTACTCGGCGATCGACGGCCACCACTCGGCCTTGGCTTCGACGTTCGGCACGACGTACGCGACGAGCCTTTCGCCCTCGGCGACGACCGCGGCTTCGCGCACGGAAGGATCCTTGCGCAGCGCGGTCTCGATCTCGCCGAGCTCGATGCGGAAGCCGCGCACTTTCACCTGCTCGTCGCGGCGCCCGAGGAACTCGAGATTGCCGTCGGGGAGGAAGCGCGCGAGGTCGCCGGTGCGATACATGCGCGCATCGGCTTCGCTGGAGAACGGATCGGGAAGGAAACTCGCCGCGGTCAGCTCGGGACGGTTCCAGTAACCGCTGGCGACGCCGGGACCGCCGACATAGAGCTCACCGGTCACGCCGATCGCGACCGGGCGTCGTTGTTCATCGAGGACGTAGACGCGCGCATCGCCCATCGCACGGCCGATCGTCGGCTTGCGTCCATCCGCACGCGCTTCGCCGATCGTCGCGCAGACCGTGACTTCGGTCGGACCGTACGCATTCAGGAAGAGCCGCCCCGGCGCCCAACGCGACACGAGCTCTGCGGAGCAGGCCTCGCCCGCGGAGACGAGCGTGCGCAACGCGGGGAGATTCGATGCCGGAAGTTTGGAGAGCACGGACGGCGGAAACGTCACTGTCGTGATCCGCCAGCGCTTCATGAGCGCGAGCAGCTCGCGCGACGGCACGAGCACGTTGCGCGGCGCCATGAAGAGATGCGCGCCGGCGAGCAGTGCGGTGAAGATCTCGGACACCGAAGCGTCGAAGCTGAGCGACGCGAACTGCAGAACGCGGCTCGTCGCATCGATGCGGAATTCGCGGATCTGCGACTCGACGAGATGCCGGAGCGAGCGATGCGTGATCGCGACGCCTTTCGGCGTGCCGGTGGAGCCGGAGGTGTAGATGATGTAGGCCAGCGAGATCGCAGATCGCAGATCACGGATCGCAGGAGTGCCTGCTTCGCGTTCGGGCGTCGTGGAAATCTCGAGATCCCTGTCATCCCGAGCGTTAGCGAGGGACCTGGGCGGGTGTGTGGCGAAAGGAACATGCCGCGAACCGCCCGCCCCCCCAGGTCCCTCGCTCACGCTCGGGATGACAGGTGTGTGCTCGGACTTCGCTGCGATCTGCGATCTGCGATCTGCGATCTGGACGTCCGCCTCGATCGCTGCGAGTCGTGCGCTCGACGTCGCCGGATCGAGCGGGACGTACGCGGCGCCGGCTTTGAGGATGCCGAGGATCGTGATGAGGCGATCGAGCGACGCTTCGGTGTTGACGATGACGCGATCGCCGGGAGCGACGTCGAGCGATTGCGCGTAGGCGTCGGCGCGGGCGTTGAGCTCGCGGTAGGTGAGCGTGATGTCGCCCTCGGGTCCGGCGAACGTCGCCGCGGCGGCGTCGGGAGTTTTCGCGACCTGCGCTTCGAACAGTTGTGTGATGGTTTCGTCGGGGAACGTGTTGCGGCCAGCGAACGGGCCTCGGCTCCATTCGTCGATGAGTTGCTTGCGTTCGTTGTTCGTGAGGGAGTCGAGCTCGCGCAGCGTGCGATCGCGATCGCCGGTCATTTCCGCGAGCATCGTGCGCAGGTGCCCGAGGAGGCGGAGCATCGAGTCGCGATCGAAGCGGGCCGTGTCGTAGCCGACGCCGACCTTGCTGCGCGTGCGGATGTCCATCATGACCGTCAGCGGAAAGTTCGCGCGCTCGACGAAGTCGTAGTCGTCAATGCGCGGAAAGCGGGTCATGTCGAGCGGAACGTTTTCGAAGACGAGCAGGCTTTCGAAGAGCTGCGTGCCGCGTGGGACTTCGCTCCAGCCCTGGATCTCGATGAGCGGTGCGTGCTCGTAGCGGCGTGTTTCGGCTTGAAGCTGCTGCAGCTCCTCGAGCCATGCGCCGAGCGTTTGTTGCGGCGGTACGTGAACGCGCACCGGCAGCGTGTTGATCAGCAGACCGACCATGCGCTCGACGCCGGCCAGCTCCGGCGGCCGTCCGGAAACGGCGGTGCCGAAGAGCACGTCGTCGCGGCCGCTGTAGCGGCTGAGCAGCAGCGCCCAGGCGCCCTGGACGAGCGTGTTGATCGTGAGTCGTGATCGCCGCGCGGTCTCGCGCAAGGCGTCGACTTCGTGCTCCGGAATCTCGAGGAACTCGAGGCCGTAGCCGGCGTTCGTCGACGGAACGTCGATGCCGAGAGGTGTCGGCTCGAGCACGCCTTCGAGATTCGCGCGCCAGAATCGTTCCGCGTCCGCGAGGTCGCGCGAGCGTTGCCAGGCGACGAAGTCCTTATACGGACGAATCGATTCGAGCGCGTTGCGGCCATCGACGAGCGCGAAGAGCTCTTCGAGCAGGATCGGGACGGACCAGGCGTCGAGGATGATGTGGTGCCACGTCCAGACGAGATGCCATTCGGCATCGGCGATCCGCACGAGCTTGATGCGCATCAGCGGCGCGCGTCCGAGGTCGAAGCCGGCGTTGCGTTCCGCGGCGCAGAGCTCGGCGATCGGTGTGTTTTCCAGGACCTCGAGCGGCAACTTCACCTGCTCGCCGACGACCTGCAGTGGCTCCGGAAGTCCGCGCCACGCGAACGCGGTGCGCAACACCGCGTGACGCCGCACGACGGTTTCCCACGCGATGCGAAACGCGTCCAGATCGAGAGATCCGCGAAGGCGACAGGAGAGTTGCTGGACGTACAAGTCCGACGCCGGCGCGGAGATGCTGTGAAAGAGCATGCCCTGCTGCATCGGCGAGAGCGGATAGGCGTCTTTCACGGGCATGGGAGTTCTACTCTCCGTCGAACACGACTTGCGCGAGCGCGCGGTCGAGATGTTCCTGGCTCACTTCGAGCGATGCCAGCGGCGTCGATTCGGGAACGTACGCGCTGCTGTCGGCGAGTGCAGCCAGTGCGGCGATGGTCGAATGCTGAAAGAGATCGCTGGGGCGCAGATGGATTCCGGCGCGCTTGCAGCGGGCGACGATCTGGATGCTGCGGATCGAATCGCCGCCGATCGAGAAGAAGTCCTGCGTGACTCCGACGCGGTCGACGCCGAGGACTTCGGCCCAGATTCCGGCAATGCGCTCCTCCGTCGGCGTGCGCGGCGCGACGAGCTCCTGCTCGATCGTGCCCCATTCCGGCGCGGGGAGCGCGCGATGATCGTGCTTGCCGTTGGCGCTGAGCGGCATCGCGTCGATGAAGCAGAAGTGGCTCGGCACCATCGACTGCGGGACGCGCTCCGTGAGATGGCGCCGCAGCACGTCGACCTCGGGGTGCTCGCCCGATTCGACATGGGACACGAGGTAAGCGACGAGCACGCGCTCGCCATTCGGGTTCGTGCGCGCGACCACCGCGGCCTCGCGGATCGCCGCATGGCTCGTCAGCGCGGCTTCGATCTCGCCCGGCTCGATGCGCTGGCCGCGCAGTTTGATCATGCTGTCGGTGCGCCCGAGGAAATCGAGGGCGCCGTCGGCGCGACGCCGGGCGTGATCGCGCGTGCGATAGAGGCGCGCTCCCTCGTGGTCGCTGAACGGATCGGGGACGAACGCCGCTGCCGTGCGCTCGGGATCGCCGAGGTAACCGCGGCCGACGCCGATGCCGCCGATGTAGAGCTCACCGACGACGCCCGCGGGAACCGGAGCGAGCGTGCTGTCGAGCACGTGCGCGGTCATGTTGCGGATCGGCGTGCCGATCGAAGCGATCGCCACTGCGTCATCCGCGGCCGAGAGGCCGTGCATCGCGTAGTGACACTGATCGTCGGAGCACTCGGTCGATCCGTAGGTGTTGAGGATCGGAATGTGCGGATAGAGCTCGAGCCAGCGCCGGCAGAGCGCGGTGGGGAGCGCTTCGCCGGTGGGGACCATCCAGCGAAGTTTCAATTCACGCGGGGACTCGACCAAAAGCGCGTTCAACATCGACGGCACGACCTGCAGCACCGTGATCCCGCGCTCGCCGATCTCCGCGAGTAACTGCGCCGGATCTTCGGCGACTTCGTCGGGGAACACGACGACACGCCCTCCGACGACGAGCGGCGCGAGGCATTGCCAGACGACGATGTCGAACGTCGGTGGCCCGTTCTGCGCGAGGACGTCGGTCTCGGTCATGCCGAGGTCGGAGAGTTTCGCCAGGACGTGATTGACCATCCCGCGGTGCTCGACCATCACGCCCTTCGGCGCGCCAGTGGAGCCCGAGGTGTACATGACGTACGCGAGGTCGCTGCCGCTGATCGCCGGCAAGTGCTCGCTCATCGGCGTGTCGTTCAGGCGCAGCAGTTCTTCGGGAGTGAGCACGAGCGCAGCGCCGCTGTTCTCGACGATCTGTTGCGTGCGTGATGCGGGATGGCGCGCGTCGAGCGGCAGGAATCCGCCGCCGGCTTTGTGGATTGCGAGGATCGCGATGATGAAATCGAGACCGCGCGGCAGCTTCACGGCGACGAGGACGTCGCGACCGATGCCGCGCGTGGCGAGACGTCGTGCGAGCGCGGTCACGCGCTGGCCGAGCTCTGCATAGGTCAGCGATTCGTCTCCACACGAGAGCGCGATCGCGTCGGGGCGCTGCGCGATCTGACGTTCGAACAGCTCGCAGACTGTCACCGCATTCGGAGGCGCGATGACGGGTCCCTGTCCGGTGGCAATCGCGGCGCGGCTTTCTTCGTCGCTGAGCAACCGCAGCTCGCGGATCGGAAGATCGGGATGCACGACGATCTCGCCGAGGAGCGTTTCGAAGTGCGCGGCCATCCGCTCGATCGTGCTCGCATCGAAGAGCGCCGCCGCGTACTTCCAGGCGCCGACGAGGCGTCCCTTCTCGTCTTCCTTCATTTCGAGATTGACGTCGAACTGGCCGTCTTGCTGCGCGAGCGCGATTGGCTCGAGCATCAGATCGGCGAACGGAATCGCCGGCTCATCCGCGGCCGGCAGCATCACGCGCGACAGCTCCTGGAAGCGATGGAACTTCTGCAGCACGAACGTCGTCTGAAAAATCGGTGAGCGGCTGAGGTCGCGCGCGGGATGGAGGCGCTCGATGAGGAGCGAGAACGGATAGTCCTGATGCTTAATCGTCCCGACGACCTTCGTCCGCACACGCGCGAGCACTTCGCGGAACGTGGGAGTGCCGGTCAGATCGGCGCGGATCGGAACCATGTTCACGAAATCGCCGACGACTCCCTGCAGCTCCGCGCGATCGCGTCCCGAGGTCGGCGAGCCGACGAAAAAACTCTCCTGGGCCGTGTAGCGGCCGAGCAGCACCTGATACGCGGCGAGGAGCGTCATGAACGGCGTCACGCGCTCCTTTCCCGACAGCTCCTTGATCCTGCGCGTCAGCTCGGCGTCCATGCGGCGCGTCACGATGCCACCGCGGAACGACTGCATCGCCGGACGCGAGTGATCGGCGGGAAGATCGAGCACCGACGGATCGCCGGAGAGCTCCTGTTGCCAGTAGCTCCAGAGCGCTTCACCCGCGTCTCCTTCGGCGAGCTCGCGTTGCTGACGAACGTACTGCTCGACGGTGACCGGGATCGGCGGAAGCGTGAGAGAAGTTCCGGCGATCTCCGCGGCGTAGAGTTGCCGCAGCTCGTCCATCAGGACGATCAGCGACCAGAGATCGCTCACGATGTGATGAACGGCGATGAGCAGGACGTGATGGTCCGCCGCGCGGCGAAACAGCGTTACGCGCAGCGTCGCATCGCGTTCGAGATCGAACGGCTCGCGAGCCTTTTCGAGCAGCGCGTCGTCGATCCGGATGTCCGTCCAGGACGATGCGTCGATCTCCTCGAGCTGGACGCGATGACCTTCGATCGAACGCTGCGCCGGTTTGCCACTTTCCTCAGAAAACTCGGTACGAATCGAGGGATGGCGGTCGGACAGAATCTGCAGCGAACGGCGAAACGCCGCGGCGTCGAGCGGACCGCGCACGCCCACCGGCAGGACGATGTTGTACGCCCACGTCCGGGGGACGAGTTTCCAGAGAAACCAAAGCGCTTCCTGTCCATGCGACAGGGGAGACCAGTCGGCGCGACCCATCAATTGCGTTGTCCTCGAAGCTCCGCATCATACGAGACGATGGTGATGAATTCCATGTGTCACGACGTTCCAAACTTGCTGAATTCTTTGTTGACATATTGCCACCGTTCGCGTAACACTAAAGTTCCTTATCCCCGAGTGTTGTCCGAGGTGTTACCCAAGTCCCGCGAAGGCGGGTCCGCTGGAGTAATCGATTTGTCTCAATGACGGAATCAGCAATAGGAGAACGAACCCGTGCGCGAAGCAACTGATGCGGAAAAAGCCCAGAAAGCCACCGTGAAAGCCGAAGCCAAGGCCGTCAAGGACGCAAAGAAGACCGAAGGAAAGACCGCCGGCAAGTCCAAGAAGGCTGACGCCAAGAAGACCGGCAAGTCCGCCAAGGCCGACGCCAAGACCAAGGGCAAGGCCAACAAGAAGGACGCCAAGGAAGAAGGCAAGGCCAAGAAGGCCGACTCGAAGAAGAGCGGCAAAGAAGGCAAGGCCGACGCCAAGAAGGAAGGCAAGGGCCAGAAGGGCGACGCCAAGAAGGAAGGCAAGGGCGAAAAGGCCGCTGCCAAGACCGAAGGCAAAGCCGACAAAGCCAAAGCCAAGGCCAAAGGCGAGGGCAAGAAGTAGCGCTTCCACCGGCTGAAGTGGCGTAACGCTGAGTTGGCGTAACGCTGAATTGGCGCAAGGAACGTCCGTAACGGTCGGGGCGGAATGCGTGGTATCTCCGCCCCGACGTTCACGGGTGTTGCTCCCTTCAGCGATCCGTCTTTTAGCGATCCATCTTTCAGCGATCCACGGCGGCGACTTCATGCGGACGACGGCCATTGAAGCACCCGGGTTGGCGGGTCTCGCCGAGGAGCGGGCGTCCGTCTCCGGCATGCTCGCGGCCATCGGCAATACCCCGCTCGTCCGGCTCGATCATTACTTCGGAGGTCTCCCGGGGACGGAAATTCAGGCTACGGTTCACGCCAAGCTCGAATTGCTGAATCCCATGGGCAGCTCCAAGGACCGGGCTGCCGCCTCGATGCTCCTGGCGGCGATCGATGATGGACGCGTGATTCCGGGGAAGACGACGGTCGTCGAATCGACCTCCGGAAATACCGGCATCGCTCTGGCCAGCGTCTGTAAGTATTTCCGGCTGCCATTGATCTGTGTCGTCGACAGCCGTATGACGGCGCAGCACGGCAAAATTCTCCGCGCATTTGGCGCGACCATTGAAGAAATCACCATCCCCGATCCGGCAACCGGTGAATTACTCCCGGCGCGATTGAAGCGCGTACAAGAGCTGCTGACGATCATGAAGCCGGCGTTCTGGCCCAATCAGTATGAGAATGCCGATAATGCGCGCGCACATACCATTACGTGCGCCGAAATCTTCGCTCAATTGAACGCGCCGCCCGATTTCATCTTCTGCGCGACAGGAACGTGCGGCACATTGCGCGGCTGTTCCGATTATGTGCGCGAACGAGGCGCAGCGACGTCCATTGTGGCGGTCGACGCCGTCGGCAGCCGCATTTTCGGTGCGGTTCCGCAGCGCCGCCTGATTCCCGGACTCGGTTCCGCGATTCGTCCGCCGCTCGTCGAAGGGGCTTCCGTCTCGCGGATCCTGCACGTGAGCGAGATCGATGCCGTCATGGGCAGCCGCAGGCTTCTCGATACAGAGGCGATTCTCGCCGGTGGCTCGAGCGGCGCGGTCATGTCCGCGTTGAGCCGCTGCGACGATATCCTCCGCGAGCCGTGCACGGTCGTCGTCGTCCTGGCCGATTCGGGCGAGCGCTATCTCGACACCATCTATGACGATCAGTGGGTAGCCGAGCAGCTCGGCGTTTCCCTCTCCGCTCTTGGACATGCCTGACAACGATCTCGCGATTGTTCCGGGCTCCATTGTGCGCAAGATCCTCGACGGGAACGAGGATCTCGTCCTGCGCGCTGTCACCGAGGCCTATCTCGCGCATGGGCGGGGCCAGACGAAAACGCCGGGCACGCAGCCGCTCTACACGAACGGCGGGCGCTTTTTCGCGATGCCGGCCAGTCTCGACGATGCCCGCCCGATCGTCGGCGCGAAGTGGGTAGCTTCGTTCGTCGCCAATGTTGCGACCGGCGGCGAGCGCGCCTCGGCGCTGCTGATCGCAAGTGACGCGGCCACGGGACGCCCGATCGCAATCGTCGACGGCACGCTCATCAGCGCGAAGCGAACCGCTGCCGGTGCCGCCGTCGCGCTGCGACTCGTCGCCGCGCCCGATTCCGTACGATCCGTCGCGCTGGTCGGCTGCGGTCCGATCAATTACGAGGTCTTTCGATTCATCGCGCATCTGTTTGCGGTCGAGACGGTGTTTCTCGTCGACACGCAGCCGGCAAGAACCGAGGCCTTTGCGGCGCGCCTGCAATCCGAGTTTCCCTCGGTGAGCGCGGTCGCGGCGACGCTCGACGAGGTCCTGCACAACGCCGACGTCGTCAGCATCGCCACGAACGCGACCGTCCCGCACATCCAGGAACTGCCGCGACGGCCGTTCACGATCCTGCATCTCTCGCTGCGCGATCTCGCGCCGGACGCAATCGCCGGCTGCTACAACATCGTCGACGACATCGAGCACGCCTGCACGGCGCGGACCTCATTGCATCTGGCGTCGGATGCGGCAGGACACCGCGATTTCATCCGCGGCACGATTCCCGATCTTCTCTCCGGCGCGCTGCACTATGAGCGTCCGAACGTGCCGACCGTGATCTCGCCCTTCGGTCTGGCGATTCTCGACCTCGCCGTACTGCGCGAAGTTTTGGCGCGGATCGACGGCCATGCGGAGATTACGCACGTCGCGGATTTCCGCGGCGGGGTTTGGTGATCACAAAAAGCTAGGTTCACGCGGAGGCGCGGAGAGGCGGAGTAGAGGCCGTCGATGCTTTCTCTCTTTCTCCGTGTCTCCGCGTGAAATCCACTCGGCCGCTCAGTAATTGAACGGCCCTTCCACCTCGCCGGCCTTGTTCGCGCCGGGGATCGTGTAATGGAACACGATCGAGAAGCGGGAGTGGCTGCCGCGCTGTTTCACCTTTTCGGCGTCGTGCACGATGAGGCCATTGAGGAAGATGGCGTCGCCTTTCTCGATCGGAAGGATGATGCGCTCGGTTCTTTCGACGTTTTCGGCGAGATAGTTCTCGATTCCGACGTGCGCGCTCGGATGGCAGGTGCGATAGCTCGTCTGCGGATAATTCGGGAAGCCGGGCCACATCGGCACTTTCTGGCTGCCGGGATAAACGGCCAGCGGGCCGGTGTCAGGGTGAACGTCTTCGCACGCGAACCAGATGCCGACGATGTGGTTGGCGGGATAGAGGTGGTAGAACCAGAGATCCTGGTGCAATGCGACTTCGCTGCTGTACTTGTAGGTCGTGAGATTCAGCAGCACCGGGTCGTTATTGAGCAGCAGATACGTGAGACGCAGCATCCGTCGCGCTTTGGCGAGCTCCACTCCGGCGCGTGAGTAGGGGTGATAGTAGTGAATGCGCCAGGTCTGCTGATCGCGCAGGCGCAGCCGGACATCCATCGGCCACTTCAGCATCTCAGCGTGATGGATCGGGCCGCGCTTGACGCCGTCGATGTAGACGCCGCTGATCTGCAGGCCGGGAAGTTCCTGATCGGTCGTCCAGACGGCATCGAGGTCGCGGACATATTCGTCGATGAGGTCGAACTGCGAGGGCTCGACGGCGTGCTTGAGCACGAAATAGCCGTCCTTGACCCATTGACGGAGCAGCGTCTCTTCATCGGAGGAAATGAGCTTGCGCTCGACGAGCGTGTCGATGTGTCGTGAGGCGCCGGCCTGGTCGAACCACGGGCGATTCGCGAAGTCCTGACTCCAGGGCTTTCCCTTGCGCGTGAACGCGTCGGGCGCCACGCCGCGATAGTCCGGAAGGTCGTACTGCTGCACCTTCGTCGTCCACGGCTCGGTGCTCACTTCCGGCGGGGGCAGGATCTCCATCGAAGGCTCCTCACACGCAATTGATTTTCGTGAATTTCCGCAAATATAGATCGCGGTCTGGTGAATGTAAAGGTCTGTCGCCGCGTCACTTGGCGCCGGTGATCTCCGTCAGCGGCGTCCCGATGCAGCCCGACGGATACTTCGCCCGCAGGATCGTGGCCAGCGTCGCCGCGACGTCGGTCGTGTCGATGTCGCGAGCGACTCGCGCCCGCGGAACGCCGAAGCCGGCGAAGGCGACCGGGACGAACGTGTCGTAGGCCCAGAGCGCGTCGTGTTGGAGCAGCGGCGGTCCGCTCGATGCCGGAGCATCGATCTGCCATTGAAGCTCCTGCACGACGTAGACGTCGCCCGAGCGCGTGGAGTCGTAGTTGCGGCGGATCTGTCCGATGAGCGCTTCGTCGGCCATTCCGCCGCCGCCCATGTCGACGGCCGGGATGGCCACCTTGATTCCATCGAGCTTCATGACCGCGTTGGCGATGACGCGCTCGATCGCGAGCAGGTCGTAACCCTTCTCCTCGACGCGGTCGCGATCGAGATAGAAGTAGGGATGGGCATACTCGAGGATGATGTCGCCGCCCCACTTCGGCTCAACAGCCAACCTCGCCGCGTCGAGAATCGTCTGCGACGCGATCCGTCCGGTGTTCACTTTGATCGTCTGGAGATATTCGGGGTACTCCGGTCCGCCATGATCGGCCGAAAGAACGACCAGCGTGTTGTCGAGACCGACCTCGGCGTCGAGGAAGGTGATCAGCGCTGCGATCGTGCGGTCCAGCTGCAGGATGTTGTCTTCGCTCTCCATGCTCGAGGGGCTGAACCAGTGTCCGACGTAGTCGGTGGCGGAGAAGCTGACGGCGAGATAGTCCGGGACTGCGTCTTTGCCGAGCTTCTCGTTCTTCACGAGAGCTTCGACGAAATTGAGCGTGAGCTCGTCGGCGAACGGCGTGAGGGTGAGGCCTTGATAGAGGCCGGTCCTTGGCTCGCCCAGGGTGTGCGGAAAGTTGCGGGCGAAGTGGTAGTCATTGACCAGCGCCTCCATGTTGGTCTCGGCCGGAGTTCCCGCGGGATAGACGTTGTCGAAGTCGCGGAAAAGGTAAGTCTCCGGTTTGTAGAGAAGCTCCCACTTCATGTTCTTGTACGCGTCAGCCGGATGTTTGTCGCACCAGGACGAGACCCAGGCCGGATACGCGGTGTAATAGAAGGAGCTCGTTACGAAGCAGCCATTCTTGTCGGAGTACCAGAAGGCCTTGCCGGAATGACCGGCCATCGGGATCGCCCCGCGATCCTTGAGAGAAACGCCGAAGATTTTCGCGCCGCCAACAATCGTGCCCGTCAGCGCGTCCATTCGGGTGGCGGTGGTGATGGCCAGCTCGTCGCTGAGCGTCGTGGTGTGAATCGTCGTCGGTGCCGCGCCCTTGCAGGTCTTGTTGGAGGTTGGCGCGCAAGGTGGCTCGTTGAGAATCGGGAGAATCGGGTACTTCGTCGTCTCGATGTTGTTCACGAACTGATGGGTGGTGCGGTCGTACCAGCGATTGCCGACCATCCCGTGACGCGAAGGCCAGGCTCCCGTCGCCAGCGTCGTGTGTCCGACGACGGTCTCGGTGAAGGCGTGCGGTTGATGCGCGGACGTGAACCACGTCCCCTGATCGAGGAAGTAGCGGAAACCGCCTTCGCCGAGGCGGTCCTGGTAGCGGAAGGGGAGATCGCCGCGCAGTTGATCGACGGTGATCTGCACCACGAGTCGCGGAAGAGGCCGCGGAGGCACGAGCGGGTGCGAGGGTGGATTCGCTTGTTGAGGCGTCGTTTGAGCAAAAGACGCGCAGGACGCGGCGAGGACGAAGAACAGAAGCGATAGGGTCGCGACACGAGCCTTCAGCACGGAGACCTCCTCATGGAATCGAGAGGTTGACGTCAAGATGTAGGGATGCAGATCGGGAGATTAACGCTTCTTCGTGACAGGAGTCCAGCGCGAGTGGCAACATGAACACTGGTTCCTGGTTGATTGTTGCTGGTTGCTTGCGGCGCCGGGAGGAGAGATCGGTTGCAGGAAGAGAAGGCATTACCGTACGTGGTGGAGAGTCCCGGTGCGACCGGCTTCGCCGAATGGTATCGGGCGAATCGCGAGGAGGCGGAGGCGCGTCTGCTGCGCCACGGCGCGGTGCTGTTCCGCGGATTCGGAATCCGCTCGCAGGAGCTTCTGCAGCAGGCCGTCGGAAGTCTCGGCGAGCCCGCGCTCGACTACGTCGACGGCAATTCGCCGCGCGAAAAGCTGGGCGCCGGCGTGTATACGTCGACCGAGTATCCGCCGGAGTTCTTCATCTCGCTGCACAATGAGCTCTCCTACTCGAATCGCTGGCCATCGCGCGTCTTCTTTTGCTGCGTGACCGCACCGCGCGAGGGAGGGGAGACGCCGCTCGCCGACAGCCGCGCGATTCTTCGCGAGTTGCCCGCGGACGTCCGCGAAGCGTTCGTGACGAAGAAGGTCAAGTACATCCGCAATCTCCACGGCGGCCGCGGCTTCGGACCCTCCTGGCAGAAGACGTTCGAGACCGATGACCGTGCCGTCGTCGAGGAGTTCTGCCGCTCGACCGACACGGACTTTCAGTGGAAGAGCGACGGCAGTCTCACCGTCACGCAGGTGCGTCCGGCGACGGCCATTCATCCGAAGACGGGCGAGGCGGTCTGGTTCAATCAGGCCGACCAGTTCCATCCGTCGACACATCCCCAGGCGATCTACGAATCGATGCTCGCGCTCTACGACGGCCGCGAGGAGCTCATGCCCCAAACCGCCTGCTTCGGCGACGACACGCCGATGGAGAAAGAAACGCTCGACGAAGTGCGCAAAACCGTCGCCGGCCGCATCCGCACGTTCCCCTGGCAGGAAGGCGACCTGCTCATGGTCGACAACATGCTCGTGGCCCACGGCAGGAAGCCGTTCAAGGGGCCGCGCAAGATTCTTGTGTCGATGACGTAGATCGCAGATCGCAGCGGGGGCGAGCTGCAGGTTCACGATCGCAGGAGCGAATCCTCGACTCGCTCCTGCGATCGACAAACTGCGATGTGATAGCCGAGCGGCAGAAACTCGAAAGCGAGAGGAATCCGAAACGACGCCTCGGGTCACCCGCACGTGAGTCCAGCCTTGTGGCCTCGAGCGCTGCCGGCCGTGCCGGCTAGATTCTCGCGAAGATCTCCTTCGGATCGAGATACGTCACTTCCGGGCGCGGGTGTCCTTGCCAGGGCGTGGCGAAGACGTCGCGGTTTTTGGTCATGAACTCGACGATGGCTCCGCGGAGGTGATCGCTGAAGGCCTGGGCGTCGCGGTAGACCTCGAAAAAGACGATCTCTGTCGGATCGACGGGGCGGATGGCGGTCGGGTCGTCGTCGACGGCGTACTCGGGGGGCGGACCGATGGGAGGGTGGGGCGCGGGGATGCTGACGGAGTACATGAGAGTCCCCGGCTCGTTCGTGCGTACGGCCGCGGTGAGTGCGTTGAGAGCGGTCAGGAGCTCGGGAGGACAGCCGTCCCGAAGCTTCCAGCGCGAAAGCAAAGCGATCATCGCTTTTTCGTCTCCTCTGATGTCGTTTGATGAACCGCGGAAGGTATACTTGATTTTGGTAGAAGGGTATACTCCCCGGCAAAAAATACAAGTGGAATCACACGGGCGAAGTGCTGCTCGCGGTGGGGAGTTTCACTCTCGTCTTCAATGGCCTTTGCAGTCTCTGAAAGTGAGTCAAGGAGCTGGCAATGACGATCACGAGCAGTCCCGGTTGGAAGACCGATCACTGGGTTGGCAAGGAGAGGATGTACGATCCTCCCGACTGGCACGGAGTCTCTCCCGAGGTTCTCAAGAAGCGGGGGAAAGCGTGGAATCAGACCGCCGATTCTGCTCCCTGGCTCGATCATGACGGAGCCAAGGCGAAGATCGAGGCGAAGCTGAAAGACGGCTTCATGACCACCGAGGAGGCGGAGCTGCTTCTTCAGTGGGTTCATGACGGCTACTTCATTCTGAAGAATGCCGTTCCGGATTCGGATTTTCCCGTCATCGACGAGTTCGTGCGCGATCTCGACGATCTATGGACGACCGACAAGGAGCTGCCCGGTCTGCAGGTGATGAGTCTGCACATCAAGGGACGTCCACCCGGACCGGTCGATCACGCCGAAATTCTGAGCTGGCCGATTGAGAAGCGCATCAAAATGCGCGATACGCAGCTGTGGCGTATTCATTATCACCATCCACATACCCGCGCCGGAACGGAGCTCACCAAAGCAGACCGGATTCTGCGCATGTGTTATCTGCTCCTCGGTGCCGACCCTGTGCTGATCAATTCGATCAGTTTCAAATTCGGCAGCCAGGTCGGTCTGCACCAGGATCTCTGCGCCTATCACGTCCATCCCGCCAATCACCTCATTGGGATCTGGCTCGGCTGCGAGGACGTCAATCCCGCCGCCGGTCCCCTCGGCGTGTTCCCGACGTCGCATAAGACGCCATTGTGGCCGGGCTGGAACAATTATCCACAGACGAATCTGCGCACGTGCCATCTCGAGACGCGCGACCGGCAAACGGATTATCTCGCGGATGCCGTCAGGAACGTTCAGCGCAGACCGTTGCCGGTCAAGAAGGGCGACGCGATCTTCCAGCATCCGCTGCTGATCCACGGCGGCGATCCGATTCAGGATCGCACGGCCACACGCCGGTCGATGGTGTTGCACTATTCGATCGAGGGTGGCGACAAAATGCACGAGGTCGAAGGGCCGTTCAACTGGTAGGGGATCTGTCATCCCGAGCGTCGAGCGAGGGACCTGGGCGGGTGGGTGGCACGAAGCGCGCGCCGCCCGCACACCCAGGTCCCTCGCTACGCTCGGGATGACAAACAAATATGGCCGACAACAAAGTCGTTCTCCGCGGTCGCGACCTCACGGTCGACGATGTCGCACGCGTTGCCCGTAATGGTGCGCGCGTCGAGATCACGAGCGACGCGCGCGTGCATCAGCGCGTTGCGGCGTCGCATGCGCTCGTGGCGCGCCTTGTCGCCGGCGGCGAGCGGATTTATGGCGTGACCACCGGCTTCGGCGGACGCTCCCATGCCTGTATTGCCGCCGATGACGCGAGCTCATTGCAGGAAAATCTGTTGTGGTTCCTCAAGTCCGGCGCCGGCGGGCTCCTGCCGATCGCGGATGTGCGCGCGAGCATGTTGCTTCGGGCGAATTCGTTGCTGTGTGGCGTCTCCGGCATCCGGATGGAGCTGATCCAGCGTTTCGAGATTTTTCTCAACAATGGCGTGACTCCGCACGTGCGCGAGCTCGGTTCCATCGGCGCCAGCGGCGATCTCGTTCCTCTCGCGGCAATCGCCGGCGCGGTCATCGGTCTCGATAATGCGTTCCGCGTCGATTTCCAAGGGAAAGAAATGGGCTCGGTCGAGGCGCTTCGCCGCCTCGGGCTCGAGCCGCAGCATCTCGATCCCAAGGAAGGGCTCGCGCTCGTCAATGGCAGTTCGGTGATGACGGGCATCGCCGCGAACGCGGTGTTCGACGCGCGCAATCTGCTGGCACTGGCGATGGGCTCGCATGCGCTGATGTTCCAGGCTCTGCGCGGCAATACGCATGTGCTGCACCCGTTCATCCATAGTCACAAGCCGCATCCGGGACAGGTGTGGGTCGCCCGGAACATGTTCAAGCTCCTCAAGGGCTCGAAGTGGACGCACGGCGAAAAGCGAGGCGGATTTCAGCATTCCGCGGGCGATCTCGCACAAGACCGTTATTCGCTGCGTTGCATTCCGCAATACATGGGTCCCATGGTCGATGGTCTGGCGACCATCGCCCGCCAGGTGGAAACTGAAGCGAATTCGGCGACGGATAATCCGCTGTTCGACGGTGACGGCGAGTCGTTCTATGAGGGTGGCAATTTCCTCGGCCAATACATCGCCATCGCCATGGATCAGCTGCGCTTCTATCTCGGCCTGAGCGCAAAACAGGTCGACACGCAGATCGGAATGCTGGTCGCGCCGGAATTCAATAACGGCCTGCCGGGCTCGCTCGTTGGTAATGAAACGCGCTCGGTCAATATGGGCCTCAAGGGATTGCAGCTCGCCGGCAATTCGATTGTCCCGGAGCTTCTGCATCTCGGCGCTCCACTGGCGGATCGTTTCCTGACGCACGCCGAGCAGTTCAATCAGAACGTCAATAGTCTCGGCTTCGGCGCGGCCAATCTGGCGCGCCGTTCCGTCGAGCTCGCGCAGCAGCATGCCGCAATTGCGCTCATGTTCGGCGTACAGGCCGCGGACCTGCGCGCGAAGCGCGAAGAAGGTCATTATGACGGTCGCGCGGGTTTGTCGCCTCTGACGATTCCGCTCTACGAGGCCGTCTATGCCGTTTGCCGCCTCAAGCCTGGCCAGGCGCGAGCGTTCGTACACGATGACCGCGATCAGGCGCTGGACGGCTATATCGAGGAGATCGCCGCCGACATCGCCCGCGTTGGATCGATCGTAAACGCGCTCCAGGAAACCGCGCAGGCACTCCAGGAACCGAGCGTCGCCTTGAGCCCGAGACACGAGGAACAGCTCAATATGAATGTCGCCCAGAACATCATTCGCGGCCGCAGTCTCTTCCCCCGCAAGATCGCGCTGACGTTCGAGAACCGGCGCTATACGTACGCCGACCTGGACGAATGGTCCAACCGCACGGCGGAAGGTTTGAGCGCGCTCGGCATCGGACGTGGGGATCGCGTCGCGCTGTTTCTGCCCAATATCCCGGAATTCGCCGCGGCCTATCTCGGCATTCAGAAGCTCGGCGCAATTGCGGTTTCTCTGAATTCGACATTACGACGCGAGGAGACGCGCTTCATCCTCGAGGACAGCGGTTCAGTCGCGCTGTTCACGACCGAGGCGCTACGCGATCGCATCGACAACAGCGCCTTGCCGAATCTCAAGTACGTGATCATTGCCGAAGGAAACGCCGGCGACGGAGACATCTCCATCGACGGATTGATCACGGAGACGACCGGCGAGTTCACCGCGGCGGTGATGGATCGCGACGACGCCTCGGCGATCCTGTATACGTCGGGAACGACCGGCGAGCCGAAGGGTGCCTGTTTGTCGCACGGCAACGTGATCTCGAACATGCACGCCTTCAATTACAACTGCGGCATGCGTCCCGACGATCGGATGTTGCTGTTCCTGCCGCTCTTCCATTGTTTCGGACAGAACGCGATTCTCAACAGCGCCTTCAATGCCTGCGCGACCATCGTTCTTCACCGCGCCTTCCAACCGGCGAGCATCCTGAAGTCGATCGTCGAAGACGAAGTGACGATGTTCTTTGGCGTGCCGACGACGTTCATCCCGGTCTACAACCTCGCCTCGCCGAGCGATCTGAGCTCCGTGCGTTATTACTTCTCCGCGGCCGCGGCGCTGCCGCGGGAGATCGCGCGGAAGTGGCAGGAGAAGTATCGGCGCGTCATCAATGAAGGCTACGGCCTCACCGAGACGTCGCCGTTCGCCAGTTACAACCATCGCCTCTGGTACAAGCTCGGCTCCATCGGAGCGCCGATTGAGAACGTCGAGATGCGCGTCGTCGATCCCGACACCGGCGGCGAAGTTCCCGCGGGCGACTCCGGCGAGATCGTCATTCGCGGACCCAATGTCATGCTCGGCTACTGGAACCGCCCCGAAGCGACGGCGAAGGCGATTCGGAACGGCTGGTTTCATACCGGCGACATCGGGCGGCTTGATGAAGATGGCTACTTCTACATCGTCGATCGCCTCAAAGACATGGTGAACGTCGGCGGTTTGAAGGTTTATCCCGTCGAAGTCGAGAACACGATCTACCAACATCCCGCGGTCGAGGAAGTCGCGGTTTATGGCGTGGCTGAAAAGCTGATGGGCGAGCGCGTCTGCGCGAACATCGTTTGCAAAGCGGGACAGACGGTCAGCGAAGCGGAGATCATCGCCTTCTGCCGGCAGCAACTGGCGGACTACAAGATTCCGGCGGCGATTCTGTTCGTCGAATCGATTCCGAAGAGTCCCACTGGGAAGATCCTCAAGCGCATCCTCCGCGATCAGGGGAAGGAAGCCGTGGCCGCGATTCCGAAACGCGCGCCGGGCACTCTCGAAATCGAAACCTGGGTGCGCGACTGGCTCACCGACAATCTCGCCGCTGACGGCGAGTCGGTCTCCGGCGATCGCTCCTTCTTCGACTACGGCATGAGCTCGCTCCTCGGGCTCAAGCTCTCCACGCAGCTCGGCACCTGGCTCGGCGTTCCACTCGAGGACGTACTGGTCTGGAATCACGGCACGCTCGACACGCTCGTGCAGTACGCCGCCGACACCGCAAAGAGCGGCGGGACACTGCCGATCAAGAAACAGGACGAGCCTGTCGATGCCCTGGCAGGCGCCGACGACGACGAAGTGGCGCGATTGCTTGCGGCGGAACTTGGACTGGACACGAGTGGCAAGGCGGAGTGACGCTCGACTGATGGGTCGTCGGTTGTCATTTGTCGGTTGTCAGCGACTCTCGGACAACTGACAACCGAGAACTGACAACGCGACACTGCGCAGGGACAGCCTTCACGAAATCACAATGAGCGATTCCACCGACCACGGCGCGTTGATGAAGCGCGCGCTGCAGGAGATCAAGAGCCTCCGGTCGGAGCTCGCGGAGGCGCGCGCGTCGCAGCGTGAGCCGATCGCGATCGTGGGGATGGCCTGTCGCTTCCCGGGCGCGAACAGTCCTGAGGAATTCTGGAAGCTGCTCGCGAGCGGCACCGACGCCATCACCGAGGTTCCGCGGTCGCGCTGGAACATCGACGACGTGTTCGATGCCGATCCCGATGCGCCGGGGAAGATGTACACGCGCTACGGCGGCTTCCTCGACGGCATCGATCAGTTCGACGCCCAGTTCTTCGGCGTCTCGCCGCTCGACGCGATGAACATGGATCCGCAGCAGCGCTTGCTGCTGGAGGTGGCGTGGGAGGCGTTGGAGAACGCGGGGCAGGTTCCGGGCGAGATCGCGAAGACGGGGGTCTACGTCGGCTCGTTCATGGACGACTACCTGCAGTTGAACTTTCAGTCGGCGCATCCGCGCGACATCGACGCCTACAACACCCTCGGTTTGCTCCGCGGACTTGCGGCGGGGCGATTGGCGTATGCGCTCGATCTGCACGGGCCGGCGATGCAACTCGACACGGCTTGCTCCTCCTCTTTGCTCGCCGCGCATCTCGCCTGTCAGGCGCTGCGCAATCGCGAATGCGATCTCGCGCTCGCTGGCGGCGTGAATCTCATTCTCGTGCCCGAGGTGACGATCGGATTGTGCCGGATGAAAGCGATCGCCGCGGATGGACGATGCAAATCGTTCGACGCGCGGGCGGACGGCTACGTGCGCGGCGAAGGCTGCGGCATCGTCGTGCTGCGTCGGCTTTCTGATGCGCTCGCGGCGGGCGATGCAATTTACGCCGTGATCCGCGGATCAGCGGTCAATCACGATGGGCGCAGCAACGGTCTGACCGCGCCGAATGGTACCGCGCAGAAGACGGTGATCCGCGATGCGCTCGCCGACGCCGGAGTCGAGCCTTCCGCGATTCAGTTCGTGGAGGCTCACGGCACGGGCACGTCCCTCGGCGATCCGATCGAGGCGATCGCGCTGGGCGAAGTGCTCTGCCAGGAACGCTCCGAGGAGGAGCGGCTGCTCGTCGGATCGGTGAAGAGCAACTTCGGACATCTTGAAAGTGCGGCAGGGGCCGCGGCGCTGATGAAAGTCGCGCTGTCGCTGCATCACGGCGCGATTCCTCCGAGCCTGCACTTTGAAGAGCCGAACCCGCACATCCCGTGGGAACGGTTGCCGATCGCGGTGCCGACGACGCTCGAAGAATGGCGCGACGGGAAACACGTCGCGGGAATCAGCTCGTTCGGCATGAGCGGAACGAATGTCCACATTATCGTCGAGCAGGCGCCGCCGGCTTCGCCACACGCGTCGGATGGCTTTCACGCGTTGACGCTTTCGGCGCAGTCGCCCGAAGCGTTGCGCGCACTTGCGCGCAAGTACGTCGCGTTTCTCGACGGAGCGGACGACGACTTGCTGCGCGATCTCTGTTGCACGTCGAATCAGGCGCGCCGTCATTTCGATCATCGCCTCGCGGTCGTTGCCGATTCGGTGAAGGACCTCGCTGCGAAGTTGAGCGAGCCGCGGTTCGAAGCAAAGCGCGAGGGACGACGCCGTCCGCGCATCGCCTTCGTGTTTGCCGGAAATGGATCGGCGATCGCGGATGTGAGCGACGCACTCTATCGACAGGCGCCCGCGTTTCGCGAAGCAATGGACGCGTGCAACGCGATCCTCAAATCCCTGCAGACGTCGACAGCGACGGCGCTCTTCGCGTTCGAGTACGCACTTGCGCGGCTCTGGATGTCGTGGGGCATCGTTCCCGATGCGGTGCTGGGTGAGGGCGCCGGCGAATTTGCGGCGGCTTGCGTCGCGGGCGTGCTCTGGCTCGAAGACGCGTTGTCGCTGATCGCCAGCGGCGGACAACTGAGCGAGGACGCGAAGATCATGCTGCATCCGCCCAACGTCACCTTCGTTTCCACGGTGACGGGCGACGTGGCGTCGAAGGAGCTCGCGCAGGTTGCGTACTGGCAAAATCACGATCGTGGCGGGCGTTTCGTGGAGGGCATGCGAAAGCTGCGTGAGCTCGACCATCGCATCGTCATCGAGATCGGAGCGAATGCGACGCTCACCGCGCTGGCGCGGCAAGTCGATGACGTTACGGTGTTGCCGAGCGTGCACGATGATCGCGGCGCGATGCAGCAGTTGCTCGAGTCGCTGGCCGTGCTTTACGAGAACGGCTTCAATCCCGACTGGATCGCGGTGGAGGGAAAGGCCGCGAAGGTGGCGTTGCCGGTCTATCCATTTCAGCGCCAGTCCTTCTGGGTACCGTGCCGAACGAAACAGCGCGCGGAACGCGCCGACCGTTTTCACTTCGAATGGCCGTTGCGTGCGGACTCGGAGCTGAAGGACCATCGCCTACAGAACGGGCCGATCATCGTCCCCGCCGCGATGTATGTCGCGATGTTGCTCGAAAGCGCGCCGAACGCGGCCGGCGTGCGCGGCGTGACCTTCACGCGCCCCCTCGCGTTCACGGCCGACGAAGAGCGAACGCTGCATCTCGTGCTGACTCCGCGCGGCGACTTCACGTTTGCCAGTCAGACTCACGCCGACGGACCGTGGATGGAACATGCCACCGGCAGTATCGAACAGGCGCCGCACCTTGCGCCGCCGATTGCATTCGAAGAGCTCGCGGCACGTCACGGCAGCGAGCAAACGCCGGACGGTGTCGACGCGGGCTTCGCCATCGGTCCGTCATTTCAGTGGACGGAGTCCGTGCGTCGCGGACAGGACGAAGTGCTCTGCCGGATGCGATCCGCCGATCGTTTCTCACCCGGGCTGATCGACTCCTGTCTGCGGACGCTCGCGCTCTGCATCCCCGAAACCTCGCGTACCGCCGGCGAGATCCATGTTCCGTTCCGCATCGAGAGCGTGCGTTTCTACGGCGCGCCGAAATCGAGCGCGGTGCTCTGGTGCCACGCGCGCGTTTCCGAAGGCGCAGCCGATCGCATCGCCGGCGACATTCGCCTGTTCGACGAATCGGGCGCCGTGCTGATGGAAGTCCGCGGTCTCGAAACGCGCAGCGTGCCGATCTCACACCTCGGCGGCGACAGCGTGCACGGCGAATCGCTTCTGGAGGTCGAGTGGACTCCCGCGTCGTCCGAGGATCGCGTGGGAGTCCGCAGCGACGACGTCGTCTTCCATGGCGAAGGGGTGGACGTTGGTCCGCGCCTGCTCGATCTTCTGGAGACGATCGACGAGCGCGCGAGGCTCTGGCTCATCACGCGCAACACGCAGGCGGCGTTGCCGGGCGATCTCATCGATCCGACGCATTCGTGGATCTGGGGACTCGGCCGAACACTCGCCGTCGAGCGCCCCGGCCTTCGCTGCATTCGCGTCGATCTCGACGCCACGAGCACGTTGACCTTGATTCCCGCGGGCGAGGATCAAGTCGCACTCCGCGATGGCATTGCTTACGTTCCGCGGCTCGTCCCCAAATCGTTGCAGGTTGCGAGCAACGCGCCGCTCTTCCGCGCGAACGAGACCTATCTGCTGACCGGCGCGTTCGGTGCACTCGGCTCGCGCGTCGCACGTTGGATGGTCGACGAAGGAGCGCGCAATCTCGTGCTCGTCGGACGCAAGTCCGCGGACGTCGCCGACCTCGAAGCGCGTGGCGCGCACGTGCGCACGTTCGCCGTCGACGTCGCCGACGCCGAGGCGGTGACGCGGCTTTTCGAAACGATCGGCCCCGTGAAAGGCATCCTCCACGCCGCGGGCGTGCTCGATGACGCGCTCCTCCTCGATCTGACCTGGGAGCGCTTCGAGCGCGTGTTCGCGCCGAAAGTGCGCGGCACCCGGAATCTGCACACGCAGAGCCTCGCGCACGATCTCGACTTCTTCGTCTGCTTCTCGTCCATCGCCGCGATGATCGGCTCGTCGGGTCAGGCGAATTACGCCGCGGCCAACAGCTTCATGGACGCGCTCATGCACCATCGGCGTTCGCTCGGCTTGCCGGGTCTATCGATCAACTGGAGCGCCTGGGGTGAGTCGGGCATGGCGGCGGCGATGAACGATCGTCTGCACGCGATGGGGATCGAGCCCATCGATCCTGCCGCGGGTCTCGAGCTCCTCGGTCGTCTCATGCGCAGCGACGCGACACAGATCGGCGTCTTCCCAGCGGACTGGTCGAAGCTCCTCCCGGCGATCTTCACCGAGGCGCCGCGGATGTTCGAGAACCTCGTCGCGGCGCGCGCGGAGGAGAAGCCCGGAGCGATGGCGTTGCTGCAGCGCACATCTCCGGAAGAACGAAGAAAAGGTTTGGCGCTTCACATTCGCGAGCGGATCGTGTCGGTCATGGGCCGCGATCCGTTTCCCGATCACGACGTCTCCGCCGAGGACATCAGCTTCTTCGAATTGGGAATGGACTCCCTGATGTCGCTCGATCTTCGCAACCGCCTGCAGAGTGACCTCGACCTCACACTTCCCTCGACGGTCGCCTTCGAATATCCGACCATCCCGCATCTTGTCGACTACCTGATTGCCAGCGTTCCTGAACTGAATGCCACCTCCTGAGATCCAGAAACCAGCCGGCCGCTGGGTTTCCCCCGCGAACCTCGCGACCGGAGCGCGCCCGAATCTCTTCTGCCTGCCTTTCGCCGGCGGAGGCGCCTCGTTCTATCGCGCGTGGGCGACGTTTGCGCCGCCTTCGATCGCCATCTGTCCCGTTCAGCTTCCGGGCCGCGAGGAGCGCTCGCGCGAGCGTCCGTTCGATCGGATGGCCGACCTCGTCGCCGCGGCGGCGGACAATCTCCTCCCGCACCTCGGACATCGCTACGCGCTCTTCGGCCACAGCATGGGCGCGCTCGTCTGCTACGAGCTCGCGCAGGCACTGCGCGATCGAGGCGCGCCGCTGCCGGTGCACCTCTTCGTCTCCGGCTCACCACCGCCGCACATCGCCGAGAAAGTTCCACCGGTCTACCACCTGCCGGAGGAGCAGTTGTTCGAGGAAGTCCGCAGCTACGGCGGACTGCCCGACGAAGTGATGCAAAGCCGCGAGTTGCTCGACCTGCTCGTGCCGCGCCTGCGTGCCGATCTCGCCGTGACAGGAACGTACGTCCACACGGTGCGGCCTCCTCTGCCATTTCCGATCACGGCCCTCGGAGGCATGAGCGACCACGTCGTCAGCACGGAAGCGATCGAGGCCTGGCAGGAGTACACCGTCTCGCGATTTCGATCCGAGCTCTTTCCCGGCGGGCACTTCTTCCTCACCGAGCACGCACGCCGGATCGTCGCGGAGCTGGCCGCGGCGCTACGCGGTGATCCGCGGGCATCTGCCTGATGCCGAGGGATTTGATCACGCGGAGACGCGGAGCGCGCGGAGACAAATGGTTTCTCCGCGTCCTCCGCGTCTCCGCGTGAACCCAACTTCTGAACGGCCAACTTGCGTGTTAGTGTGAGGCGGCACTTCCTTCAATCCCTAATTGATGAAGACGGAGGACTCGCGATGAGTACGGACGGCCGTCCCTTCGATCATGTCGTGGTCATCATGTTCGAGAACGAAAGCCGCGGCTATGTCATGCGCAATCCCTACATGCGCTGGCTGGCGGCACAGGGAATCAACCTGGCGACGTACTTCGGCGTCATGCACCCGTCGAATACGAATTACACGGCGCTGATGGCGGGCGAGATCTGCAACATCACCGAGGATCCGCACTACTTCACCATGATGCCGGGAAGCCCTCCGGTCGTGCCGCCGCAGCCGCTGGAGCAGACGCCGATCGTGGCCAAGGGTCTGGACTGGAAGGGCTACATGGAAAGCTACCAGCCGATCGAGTTTCCGCCCAGCACCAGCGTCGTGATGCGGGAGGAAGACACGGCATCGCTCCCATTCACGATCACCACGGAGGCCGCGGCCGGCAGCACCACGGCGAAGAGCGTCATTGCGGAAGACGGCGAGGCTCCTCCCGATGTCGCCATCTCGATCAGCGGTCCGTCAAGCGTCACGGCGGGGCAGAACGCCACGTTCACGATCACGGTCGCCAATGGAGGTTCGTTCGCCTTCAATGTCGTCGTCGACTGCCCGACGCCGGCGCCGCTCACGCTGGTGTCGCTCAATGGCAAGAGCAGCACGTTTCCGTACACGATCTCAATGCTCTATCCCGGCCAGCCGTCGATCCTCACGGCGGTCTACAGTACGCCGGCGGGATTCGATGGCGCAGTGACGCTCACTGCCACCGTCTCCGCGGTTGATCAGCCGGCGACGGCAAAAAAAACGATCCTCGACTATCCGCCCTATCTCAACATGCACAATCCCTTCGTGCAGTTCCGTGCGGTCCAGGAAGACGAGAATCAGTGGACGCGCATCGGAACGGCCAATGATTTCCTGCGCGACGCACTGAACGGAACGCTTCCCGAATTCTCGTGGTTCACGCCCGATATCTGGTCCGACGGGCATTGGATCTGGGGGACCTATGACGAGGCCGACGAGCGAGGAATGGTGCTCGTCGATCAGCTTGCGACGTGGCTGAAGAGCTTCTTCGACATCCTGGCGTTTCCCGGTCCGAATTCACGCCTGCCGCCGCGTACGCTCGTCGTCGTGACCTTCGACGAATCCGACTATGACGCTTCCTGGGAGTCACAACAGGAATACGACGGTACCTACGACGGTCCCAATCAGGTCTACGGTGTCCTCCTCGGCGACGGCATCGCGCCGCGGCAGATCGAGGCCGAAGGCTACAATCATTACAGCCTTCTCAAGACCGTTGAGAAGAATTTCGCGCTCGAAAGCCTCGGCAAGAACGACGCCGAAGCGAATTGGTTTCAATTCCTGTGGAATCGCGAATTCCGGTGGAACGTTTCGGTCGACACGCCCATTGCGTCTGCGAATTTCGCTACCGCGACTGGATTCGCGAATGCTTTGTATGTCGTCTACGGCAATGGCGACGGTGTGGCGTGGCGAACGTTCGCCGGCGGTCTATGGACCGACGAAGCGCCGGTTCCGGCGCCATCCGGAACGACGGCGGTCGCGCTCGCGGGTTGCGGCACGCAACTCCTGCTCGTCTGTAATACCGGTGACACATTGAGCGCGCTCACTTATACGCCGAGCAGCGGCTGGTCGGCGACGCAAACGATCGCGACGGCGGCTGCATCATTCGCGCTGACTTCGTATCTCGACTATGGAGATCAGACCGAAAAAGCGATGCTGGCCTGGCAGACGGCGGGATTCGCCATTCAGACACAGATCTATTCGTCGGGCAATTGGGGCAGCGTAGTCGATGCCGGCCAAACGACGGACGGCGATCTCGCGCTCGCGGCCCTCGGGAGCTCGCTGCTTCTCATTTTCAAGATCGTCGGCGCCACGGAAATGAATGTGATCTCGTACAACACCGCACCCTTCAATGTCGTGACGACAGAGAGCGGCGACGATGACGCCACCGTGGGACTGTGGTCGCCGAGCCCCTATCCGGTCGCGCATTTCAGCTACGCACCGAACCGCGCCACGCCCGGCAATCCCGAGCCGCTGGCGTTTCCTTACCAGGCCGTCGCACCATTTGCCGCGGCCACGCTCGATGGCGTGGTGCATCTCGCGCATCCCGGCGTCCTCGGTCCGCAGGTCTGGGCGGAGCGATTTTCCCTGAGCGGCATCCTCACGCCGAAGAATGCGGTGAGCTACGCACCGGATACGACCGGCTCGAGTAATGGCTACGGTACTCTTGCGCAGGCAGGATGGACGAGACAGTTGCCGATTCCTGGCGTGAAGAACGCCGGTGCGATGACAATGGCGCGCTTCGGCTCGCAACTGGCGTTGCTGTTTCAGTCCGAAGCGGGAGGCGCATTACGGATGAGTGTCGGTGAGTTCGCGTAACGCTCCGTACGTCGTCGCGGTGAGCGGCATCGCCGGCGCGGGCAAGACCAGCGTCATCAAGCGGGCCATCGAGGTCCTCGGCAATGCCGCGGCGCTTTATTTCGACGACTATCGCGACGTCTCCACGTATCCGCCCGACCTCAAGGACTGGGCGCAACGCGGCGCCGACGTTGACGAGTGGAAGACGCCGCAACTCGCGCATGATCTCCGCGCGCTCCGCGAAACCGGCACCGCCTCGGTGATCATCGTGGAAGAGCCGTTTGGGAAAATGCGCCGCGAGATGGCGGACCTCATCGATCTGGCCATGCATCTCGACGTACCTGCCGACGTGCTCCTGGTCCGGCGCCTCCTCCGACGTCTCGGCGAAGAACGCCACCAGTTCGGCGACCAGCTCCTCGATCAGCTTCATCGCGACCTTCACGAGTACCTCGCCATCGGCCGCGAGCTCGTGGCCCTCGGCGCCGTGCAGGTCAAAGACGCGGCAGACGTCGTGCTCGACGGCACGAAGAGCGTCGAAGAGATCGCGGAGACGCTGGCGGGGCAAGTGCGGCGACGCGCATCGAGCTGAGCTCAACGACAATCGTTCGCATAGACTAGTCTTCCAGTCGTCGAGTCTCCGAGTCGTCGAGTGACGGCGCACTTGGAGTCTAGGCGACTGGAAGACTCGACGACTGGAAGACTCGAAATGGATGAATCGCGCACGCGCGGCGCAGGTGGAACCGAGGGTGGCATCGGCACGTTTCTGATCGGCTTTGCGATGGCCGTTGCCGGCGGCTGGCTCCTCACGAACCAGGTCACGGTCACGAGCGGCTATTGGCGGCTCTGGGGTTACAACGCCTTCGGATTGTCGCTCCTGCCGTTCGTCATTGGCATCGCCTTCCTGTTCTTCAACGGCAAGTCCGTCGTCGGATGGCTGCTCACGCTCGCCGGTGCGGTGATCATCTTCATCGGCATCATCGCCAACCTCGACATCTACTTTCGGCCTACGAGTCTCTTCAACACGCTGCTGATGCTTGTCCTGCTCCTCGGCGGCATCGGCCTGATCGCGCGTTCGTTGCGGCCGCGATAGATAGAGGTTGCTGGTTCCTGGTTGCTAGTTGTCTGCGGTGTGTCGACTTGCGACGACTGTCTCGAGAATCGAGGAACCGCAGACAACCGACAACCAGCAACCATCAACCAGTTACGAGCAACCAACGTGTATCCTTGAACGATCCATGGCCAGTGGGACGCCTACCGATCTCGTTCCCGGCGCGCTTCTCGACGGGAAGTACGAGATCCTCGGACTCCTCGGGGCGGGCGGAATGGGGGAGGTGTACAAGGCGCGTCACCTCCACCTCGGCGCTTTCCGCTGCATCAAGATCGTGAAGTCGGGCCTCATGGCCGACGAGGTCTATCGCCAGCGCTTTCTGCGCGAGGCGCGTCTGGCCACGCAGATCCATCATCCGAACCTCGCCGTCGTCCACGATTTCTCCATCCTCGCCGACGGCATGAGCTACATGGTCACCGAGTACATCGACGGCACGACCGTGCGCCAATGGGAAGCCGCGAACGGACGCTTCCCGCTCGCGCTGGCCGTGGAAGTGGCGATGCAGGTGTTGAATGGCCTCGACCACATCCATCGCCGAGGCCTGCTGCATCGCGACGTTTCCGCCGACAACGTGATGCTTGCCTTCGACGCCGACGATCATCTCGTCGTGAAGATCATCGACCTCGGCGTGGCCAAAGATGTTTCCTCGACCGCCAATCCCGCCGACACGACGCAGGCCGGCCTCTTCATGGGCAACCCGAAGTACATGTCGCCCGAACAGCTCGGCGAGCTCGAAGAACATGAAGCGCTCGATGGCCGCACCGATCTCTACTCTCTCGGCGTCGTGCTCTACGAGATGATCACCGGCGTTCCGCCGTTCCTGGCGCGCACGTCGAACGGATACATCGTCAAGCACTTGACCGAAGCGCCGCGGACGTTCCGCGAAGCCAATCCCGATCTCGATCTTCCGCGCGGACTCGAAGCCGTCATTCAGCGTGCGCTGGAGAAAGACCGCGGGAAGCGTTTCGCGAACGCGCGCGAGATGGCTGACGCCATCGCGCCCTTCGCCGTCCCCTCGCGTCGCCCGTTCTCGCGCACCGACATCCCGATCTCGATCGACCGGAACGCGCCTGGTGCCAACGACGCGGCGGAAGAAGCGTGGGCGGCGACACTGGCGGCGGATACGTATGCGTCGTTCCGCGAGTATCGCGCGCGGTATCCGTCGTTTCACGCCGAGGAAGCGGAACAGGCGCTGGAAGAACGGCGTGCGTTCGACACCGCCGCTGCCGTCGATTCGGAAGAAGCGTGGCGCGAGTATCTCGAGACGTGGGGCCACGACCGTCACGCGGCGGCGGCCGCCGAGCGGCTCGAGGCCGTTCACGGCCGCGAAGCCACCGCGTTCAGCGTGGCCATGGAAGACAAGAGCTCCGCCGCCTGGCGCGCGTATCTCGACGAGTTCCCCGACAGCGAGCGCAGCTCCGACGCCGAAGCGTACTTACGCGAATCGCTGGCCTACGAAGAAGCGCGAACGATCGACACGATCGGTGGCTGGGGCCTCTTCATGCTCAACCATCCCGCGGGTTTGCACGAGCACGAAGCGCGCTTGCGCCTCGAAGCTCTGGAAGCCGCGGACGAGGCGAAGTGGGAAGAAGCGGCGCGCGCCAACACCGTCGAATCGCTGCAGACTTACATGCGCGTCCATCCCGTCGGCCGCCACGTCGCCGACGCCCGCCGCGCCATCGCCCGGCTGGCTATCGTCGAAGGTGATTTCAACGCCGCCTTCGAGACCGGCACCGTCCCCGGCTGGGACCACTACATGTCGACCTACCCCGACGCCCCGCGCACGAACGAAGCCCGCCAATGCCGCCAGGAAGCCGCCGAATACGAGCTCGCCGCCAAGATGAACACGAAGGTCATGTGGCGCGCGTTCGTGAAAGCCTGGCCGAACGGAAGGCACCGGTTGGACGCGGAAGTGCGGCTCAAGGACTAGGAGGGCGGGCTTATAGCCCGCCGGTTTTTTTGGTGGAGGTTTCCTATAGCACCACCCTCCCAAAAGAATCGGCGGGCTATAAGCCCGCCCTCCATTGCGCATCCATTGCACATCCGTCACGCGCGCCAGATCCACGGACGCTTCGCATCCGCGATGGGATGAAACGCGTCCGCGTAGTGCGTGACGACGAAGCGCCAGCCGGTCCAGAAGAGCGAGAGGATGTCGTAGCGGAGTTGTGCGTCGGGATGTCTTGTCACGTACTGGTCGCCGAGGCGGATCAGGCGCTCGCGCTTCTTGCGGTCGACCGCTTCGTGCCCCTCGCCGGCGAAGCGGCTTTGCCGTGTTTTCACTTCCGCGATCACGACCGTGCGTCCGCGTCGTGCGATCAGATCGATCTCACCCGCCGGCAGCCGCACATTGCGCGCGACGATCGCGTATCCGCGCAAGCGATAGAACCACGCCGCGCGACGTTCGCCGAGGCGGCCGAGGGTTTTCGGAGCGAATCGCATCGCGAACATTGTCCCTCGGACTACTGGATGTAGACTCGGAGGAGTTCCTTAATGAAGGCATGATAAAATCTACGAAGGGAGGCACTCCATGCGCAGACTCTTCTTCATCGTCGCAACGACCCTGCTTCTATTTGCTGCCGTTGACGCATTCGCATGTGCAAAGTGCGGCACGTATCCCTCCGGCTGTGACTATTGCTACGAGAGCACCTATGACGGCGCCGATGGATGCGAGCTTTGGCAGGGTGAGTACTGCATGATGACGAACGACGGCGGCTGCCAGGGTTGGCTCGATCGTTGGTGTCCGGGCGGTCATTGTCCGGACGATCAGCAGGCTTCCCGCCAAGACGAATCGAGGGAGTGGCAGCTCGTGTCGGTGACGGTGATCCGGCCGAAATCCGGCCACATGGCGCGGAGTTGAGACTGTGCTTGTTCTCCTGGCGCTATTGATTCACGTCGCTCCCGATCAGAGCTCCGCATCGGACGTGTCGCATGCGGTCGTTCTGAAGTTGTCAGACTCTCCGGCACGCGACGTTGCCGTGACGCTCGATCTCGTCTCAGCCGAACACGCGTGGTCAGTGCCGGTGAAAACGAAGGGAAGACTGGAGTTTACGCTTGTCCATCCGCCTTGCGACTGCACGTTACGCGCGCGCGCGGAGGAGTACGCCGAGGTTTCGAGGCCGCTTGGAAATGATGAAATCTCGTTGCTGCTGCGTCGCCTGCCGGTCATTCGCGGCGTGGTTCTCGATGGCATCAACGCCTCGCCGCTCGCCGGTGCAGAGGTCGTGTTACCGGGCACGAAAACGATGACGACGACCGATGAGCGCGGAGCGTTCCGGATCGTCGTGGATGGTGTCTGGCCGGCGTCGCTTCATGTCGACCACCCGTTGCGCGCGCCAGCCTTGGTTCCCGTGCCGCGGGTCATTGCGGACATGGACTTGCCGCCGATCCGTCTGACCGTCGGCGGCGCGATTCAAGTCAACGTCGCTGCGCCGATCGGTGGATCAGAACGGCTCTCGTGGGAGATTCGAAAGGACGACAAGTCTGGAGCGCTCGTACGCTCCGGCGCGCTGGCGGCGGGAGCATCCACCGCACGCGTGGAAAGCCTGGAGCCGGGCGTATATCGAGTCCTCATCAAGGGCAGCGAACCGCTGCAACGGTACATCGGCAAGGCACGCGTGATCGACCGCGCCACGACCGATGCGAATGTTGCGATCACCCCCGTCGTCCTCGAAGGAACCGTTACGTTCGACGGTGAGCCGCTCGCCTCGGCCTCAGTTATCTTTCGAGCCGACGGATACGTGTGGAGCGGCGAGGTGACGACGGACGAAAACGGGCGTTTCACCGAGGAGCTGTGGCAAGCCGGTGAATACAAGATCTCCGTGACGCGCGAGCCGCTCGTTCGCATCTGGGGCACGGATCGCGAACTGAGAGGCGAGGGGCGTCTGGAAGTCGAGCTCGAGGTACCGAATCGCCGAGTGCGCGGTCGGGTCGCGGACGCACGGACGGGGATGCCCGTCGGAGACGTGCTCGTGATCGGTGAGATGAAATTCGGTGAGCGTGGCACGGTCCATAACCGGGCGAAGAGTGCCGCCGACGGATCATTCGAGTTCGCCGGAGTGGAAGCCGGTTCAGTTACGCTTCGCGCACAGAAGCAGGGCTACAACTTCGATCGCCCGATTACGTTTGTGCTCGGTGAAGACGAGACCATTCACGAAGAAACGCTCGTCATCGAGGAATTGGGCGCGAAGCGCACGGTGCTCGTTACCGACGCGCGTGGCATCCCGATCGTCAATGCCGAGGTGTTTGCGCCTGGCAATGGCCCGGACGGTCTCGTTGATGCGGCGACGACCGACGAGGTGGGACGCGCCACGATCTCTCTTGCTTCGACGGAGCAAGGCGGCATGGTCTTTGTGATTCCTCGGTCGGGCTCCGTCGGGTTTGCTCCGCTCGCCGGAGATGGCGATCTCCTCATCCGTGTCCTCGACGGCGCTGCGCTCGAGCTCAGGATCGAAAGCGCGGATGGCGAGCCGATTCCGCGAGTCATCGTTCGGATGCGCATCAACGGTGTGAGGATTCCGAGCGAGATCATGGCGATGATGGCGCACATCCAGGGTTTTCCCTTCTACAGCGATGCAGACGGGCGTCTCTTCTATCCGCGCATGCCAGAGGGGTCCTACGAGCTGTGGCCGATTGCAAGCAAGAAGGATTCGTACGAGCCACCACCTCCCGTCCGCGTTTCCGTCCTCCCCGGTCCACAGACCGTGGTGATGAAGTTCAAGCCGAAGTAGCTACTTCCTGTGGAAGTGCCGTTCGATGTCGATGTGCTTGATGTCGACGAGAATCGGGCGGCCGTGGGGGCAGGCGAAGGGGTTGGAGGAGTCGAGGAGCTCGGCGACGAGGCGGGCCATTTCTTCGCCGCCGAGCGGGCGATGGACTTTGATCGCGGCCTGGCAGGCGAGCGAGGCGGAGATGCGTTCGCGGACGCGCGTGACGTGCGAGGATTTTTCTTCGAGCGACGCGTCGATGAGTTTCGCGAGAAACGAATCGACGTCGTGGCGCAGCAGCTCCGGCGGCACGGCGGAGATGGCGAAGGCGTTGCCGGAGAAGCGCTCGATCTCGAAGCCGACGGCGCTCAATTCTTCGAGGTGTGATTCGAGCGCCGCTCCTTCGGCGGCGCCGGTCTCGTAGAGGATCGGCGTGAGGAGTTGCTGCGAGACGGCGGCGCGGGCTTCGACGCGCGCGAGATACCGGTCGTAGAGAACGCGTTCGTGCGCGACGTGCTGATCGACGAGGCGCAATCCGCCGGGAGTGTCGAGGAGGATGTAGCTGAGGCGATACTGGCCGATGACGCGTCCTTTGAGATCGCCGAGCTGCGGCGCCGGCTCTTCTTCGAGCACGGACGCCGCGGCGCGCACCGGCGGCTGCACGGTCGCTTCGTCGCGCTGAAAGAGCGGCGTGAACGCGGGCGTCCACTTCGGGCCGGGATCGTCGTAACGCTGCGGCGGAAAGAGCGCCTGCGGTTGCGCGGACGGTGTGGCCGGCGTTTCGCGCAGCAGCGCTCCTCCCTCTTCCGCGCCGCCGAGGGCGCGGCGGATGGCCTGCTCGACGGCGACGTGGACTTGCGAAGAATCGCGGAAGCGCACTTCCGTCTTCGCCGGATGCACGTTGACGTCGACGGCCTCCGGCGGAACGTCGAGAAAGAGCACGATCGCCGGATGACCTTCGAAATCGAAGGCGGCGCAGGCGCGATTCGCAGCGTGTGTCAGCACGCGATCTTTGACGAGACGTCCGTTGACGAAGAAGAACTGATTGCGTCGGCTGCCGTAGCGCAAGCCGCGCGTGACGAAGCCGGTCGCGTGCGTCTGGCCGATCTGCGCCTCGATTCCGGCGAGGCTCTCGGCCGCGTCGTTGCCGAGGATCTGCAGCACGCGCTCGCGATCGGAAGTGGCGGGCGGGAGGTCGAGCACGATGCGTCCGTTGTGCTCGAGGCGGAACGCGCGCGAGTGCAACGGCAGCGCGTACGACGAGACGATCGAGACGATCGAGCGCAGCTCGGCATCCGCGCTGCGAAGGAACTTCCGCCGCGCGGGGACATTCTCGAACAGCTCGCGAACGCTGATCGTCGTGCCACGATCGCGGGCCGCCGGTTTCACGATGCGCTGGCTGGTGAGCGGATCGCAGACGACCTCGGTCGCATCGCCGCGATCGTTCTCGGACGTGACGATCGTGAATCGCGAGACGCTGGCGATGGAGGGCAGCGCCTCGCCGCGGAAGCCGAGCGTGCGCACGCGCGTGAGATCGTCGAAGTCGCGGATCTTCGAGGTCGCATGGCGTTCGATGGCCAGGGACACATCCTCCTCGGACATCCCGCGGCCGTCGTCGCGCACTTCGATGAGCGTCTTGCCGCCGTTCTCGAGCAGCACATCGATCGTCCGCGCGCCGGCGTCGATCGCATTTTCGACCAGCTCCTTCACCACCGACGCCGGCCTCTCGACAACCTCTCCCGCGGCAATCTGATTGACGAGATCCGAGGGGAGGATGTGGATGGAAGACATCGCGATGATTGTAGCGTTCGAGTGAAGTTGTCAGTTGTCGGTTGTCGGTTGTCGGTGTGCGAGTAGACGGTAGACAGTTGACGGGGACGCTTGCTCAACCGGCAAGCGTTCCCTGTTTCCTGTCTACCGTGACCCGCTCCGACCGATCAGCTGCGATGTCGCGTTGCAGCTCAGACAACCGACAACGGACAACCGATCACTAGCTCCGGCACATCCATTGCGTCCACAATGCGCCGTGCGTCGTCTCACAGCCTTCCTCGGCATCCTTCTCATTCTCGCCCTGGTGCTGACGCTCCTCTGGCGCGTCTATCTGCACCATGAAGCGGCCGATCCCGATCGCGTGGAGCACAGCGTCGTTGCGCATGCAAATTTTGCGATGACCATGCTCTAACTCATTGCTCTGCCGAGCCAACGAGAACTGGCACGAGCGGTGCTATATCCGAGAGCAGGAGATAGCAAATAACATGAACCGCTCGATCCTCAAAGCCCTCGCCCTCACGGCATTCCTCGTCGCCCTCCAGCCCGCCGCCTTCGCGGCCCCCTCCGATGCGACGAACCTGACTGAACAATTTCGCGCCGCCGGTGGATCGGTCGAGCGCCTGCAGGTGTATGAGGTTTCCGGAGTCGTGATCATCCGTGGCCGCACGGCCGAAAAGGCGCAAGCCGAAGAGCTTTCCCGCATCGCGACGACCCTCGGCTATCAGCGCGTCGCCAACCTCGTGCAGATCTCCAAAGACGACGACCAGCAGATCACCCGCCGCGCCGAGGTCGAGCTGACCGTGCATCGCGCGCTCGACGGTTGCAAGTTCCGCGTGAGCTCGGCAAAAGGCGTCGTACATCTCGCCGGCAGCGTGCGCCATGAGCTGCAGAAGGATGTCGCGCTTCAGGTGCTGCGCCGGATCGACGGAGTTCGCTCGGTCGAGTCCAATCTGACGACTTTCTAGTTTCGAAACGATCGACGCGGTTGTGAAAACGAGCCCGAAAGGGCTCGTTTTTTTTTACCCCAGAGAGTCGGTTCACGCGGAGACGCGGAGGACGCGGAGAGAAGTTGGCTAGTGACCTCGACTCCGCGCCCTCCGCGCCTCCGCGTGAAACCGTTCCCTTTACCGCACCGTGCGAATCGAGAATCGCACCTTCGTTCCGCCTTTGATCTCGTCCGGGTCGGCGACGGTGTGAGCGACGACGACGCTGAGATAGATGTCGTAGTCCTGGAACGCGATCGCGGATTCGGTCCCGATGCCGACGTCGGCGACGAAGCGTTTGGTGTCGGTGATGTCGCTGGTCTTGAAGCCGACCGTGCCCGCGCCGACGTAACCGATGGCGTAGAGCGTGTTCCAGTGGAGCGGTCCGACGCGGTGATCCTTGTTGCGGAACACGGGGACGAAGAGCTCGTTGGTGAGGTGAATCTCCTCCGAGCCGATGGCGCTGTCGTTCGAGGAGATCGACTTGAGCGCTTCGCGTCCGCCGAGGCGGAACAGCTCGTATTGAGGGATGTTGTACTTCTCCCATTCCGGAACGGGATCGAGCTCGCCATCGCCATCGCGATCGCGCGGCACCGGCGGGGGATCGGCCTTGCTCCGCGACAGGAACGAGCCGATGTGCAGACGGGAAAAGACGAACGACGTCGAAGTCAGATCGAAGCGTCGCAGCGCTTCTGCTTCGAGCTTCGTGTACGTGTAATCGCCGGTGGCCAGCTCGCCGGCCTGCGTGATCGCGGCGGCGAGGCCGGTGCGCTGCGGGCCGATGTCGCGGAACGCGGTGAGCACGGGCGTCTGCCGGCCTCGCTGTTCGCCGACGATTGCGTTCAGGCGCTCGTCGAACTGCGTTCCGAACTGATAGCCGACCTTCATGTAGATGTTGTTCTTGCGATTGTCGGGGCGCAGCGCGTCGCCGCCGAAGGTCAGGCGGTCATCCTGAAGCTGGACGAAGTAGCGATTGTTGTAGTCGCGGGGGATGCCGATGAGCAGCAGGCCGCCGCGCACGCGCTCGAATTCTTTCTTGCTGTTGGACGTGATGTCGGGGAACTGGATCGAATCGAAGACGCCGATGCGATAGGTGTAGTTGCGCGCGTAGTACTTGTAGCGGAGGAATGTCGAGATGTCGCCGTTGACGAACTGATAGTCGATCTGACTCTCGAAGAGCACGTTGCGAATCAGCTTGCGCAAGCGGACGCTGGCCTCGCCCTCGGGGAGGTAGACATTGACGTTCGGCAGATTGTCGCGGCGGTCGTACGCGCCACTGGCCGCGTCGGAGAGCACGCCGGGCGTTGCCGGCGCGGGCTGCGTCACCGGTTGTTGCGGAGCTTGTGGCTCGGGTGTCGGCGGCGGCGGAACCGGGGCGCTCTGCGTGGTCGCGTTGGGGTCGGGTGGCGTCTGCGGGGCAGGTGTATTGGGATCGGGTGGGGGAGGTGGCGGCGTGGTCGGGTCGGGCGGAACCTGCGATTGGGGGTCCGCCGGACTCGTATCCGTCGTGGCGATTTGCCCTGCGAGCGGGGTGTTTCGCTCGTTCCGCCGCTCGTCGGCGCCTGCGAAGACGGAGGGGAGTAAAGCAAGAATTGCCGTGATGACGGCGACGAGACGGATCGTTTTCATGCCTGTGTTTGTCCTTTTCCCGCGGGCGGAACGTTATACGCTCAACTCAAGCTATGGTAAAGTCAAGTACTTGAAGTCTTTACGCGACAGACTCACACGGGCTCTGGCACACGTTTTGTAGTGGCGCCGGACATTGTATCTGGATCGTGACCGTGCGAAGCAGTTTAGGAGGTGTGACTTGTTCCGTTGCAAGCATCGGCTGATGTTCTCAATGCTTTGCTTTTTGATTTTTGGCTCGTCGTTCGTTCAGGCCCAGGACATGGGGATCACGCATGACGATCAGCTCCGTCTTTTTGCTCCGACTTCTTCGGGGCAGACGGGACTGTTCGAAACCGTGACGGCGGATACGCTCCGCCGCGGCGACTGGTCGTTCGGCGTCTATTTCAATGACTACGACCTGATCGCAGGCGATGCGCCTGAGTTCGCTCCTCCCTCGGCGCGCGAGCTCAGACCACTGAGCTACGATCTCTATCGTCTCAGCGCATCCATTGGCGTCGGTCTGACCGACCGCTGGGAAGTGAGCGCGCGAGTGCCCTACGACCGCCTCGTCTCCAACGGCGGCGATCGCGTCGGCTTCATCAACGGCCTGCTCATGCGCGGAGAGTTCAACGAGAGCGGATTAGGAGCGATCCGTCTCGCGACCAAGTTCGGTCTCACACCGAACGACAGTCCGAGCCGCTTCGCCGTCTCCGCGTTCGTCGATCTTCCGACCGGCGATGAAAAATCCGGTATCGCCACGGGCGGTACGGACTTCGGTATCGGCGGTCACTTTACGCACGGCATGGGCACCCTCGGCCTCACGTACGTCGCTCGCGGCGATCGTGAGAACAACGCCGTGACCACGCTGGGCGATGCGCAGATCCCGAATGAGTTCCGGATCGACGGTGGTCTCAACATGCCGATCGGCTTCTTTCCGACGACGAACTGGATCAGCGAGGTCAACGCCACGCTGTACACCGGTGGCGACCGCAAGCCGGACGCTCCGATCTTCCTGGTCAGCGGTCTGCGCCACTGGTTCGGCGACAGCGGTTGGGCGCTCAGCGCCGCCGCCCGCTGGAACGTCGCCAAGTTCGCGGACAACCATGACGAGTGCCGTTTTACCGAGCTCGATGACTGCGGGCTTTCGGGCCTCGTCGGTCTGACGTTCTCGCCGATGCACTTCGCGGCTCCGACGCCTCCGCCGCCCGCGCCGGCGCCGGTTCCGCCGCCTCCTCCGGCTCCGGAGCCTGCTCCGGTTCCGCCGCCCGAGCCGCCGGTCGCACCGCCGCATCAGCCGCAGGAGATCCGTACCGACGAGATTCACTTCGAGCCGGGCTCCGCGCGTCTGACCAACATCGCCAAGGCCATCCTCGATGAGGTTGCCCTGCGCATGAAGCAGGAGCCTTCGGCGACGGCCGTCGTGATCGGCTACACGGATGATCGCGAGAACACCGGTGCATCGATGGACCTCGATCGCCGCCGTGCCGAGGCCGTGCGTGATTACCTCGTGACACGCCACGGAATCGATCCCGCACGCATCACGGTCGAAGGCCGCGGTACGTCGGATCCGGTCGGTGACAACACCACCGCGGAAGGCCGCCTGCGCAATCGCCGTGTGGTGATTCGCCTGATCCTTCCGTAAGCAATCTTCTTCGCGATGTTTCAACGAGCCCCCGCGGATCAAACCGCGGGGGCTTTTTTTCGGAGCGCTGTTGTGCAGCGCTCTACGACAGATCGCTTCTTGCAGTCTGGAGCTCTATGCGTCCCATCACGCCGCTTCTTGTTCTCCTCCTCCTCAGCGCCTGCGCGACGTCTACGCCGCCGAAACCGCAACCCTCGGTTCCAACGCAGCAGCCGGCGCCCGTTCGATCGTCGAACGCGCTCACTCCGATTGCCGCGGCTCCGCGCACGATCGTCGAGCCGACGATTCGCGTCGGATTTTTGAGCGATCAGCCGAGCGTCGTCTTTCCGCGCACCAGCGATGGCTACGTTGTCGTGACCGACAGCGGCGTGTCGACGCTGAAGCGAGGATTCACCGTCACCGCGCCGCTCGCGAACGCCACGGTGCACTTCGCGGTGCAGGTGAGCGCGATCTCCGATCCCACGAGCGCCAATGCACTCGCCGCGAAACTCCGCGGCGAGACAGGACTGCGCGTCGATACGGTGTTCGATCCCGCGAGCGGCACGTACAAAGTACTCGCCGGCGATTTCGAGACCTCGGACGCCGCAACGCCGGCGCGATCGCAGATCACGGATCGCGGCTACGGCAAGGATCTCCTCATCGTGCGTCGGCCGTCGGATCAGGCGTTCGCGAAACGGATGGAGCTGGTCGACGACGAAGGCGATCGCCACACGCTCGACGGCGCATCGCTCGTGGTGATGCCGCTGAGCGCGGAGACGATCACGATCGACAAGCAGCCTTACCGCACCGCGGCGCGCCTCTTCATCAATCCGCGCGGACTGCTCAACGCCATCAACGAGCTCAATCTCGAGGAGTATCTCTACGGCGTCGTTCCCGCGGAGATGGGTCCCACGATCTACGATGAGATCGAAGCACTCAAAGCGCAGGCCGTCGCCGCGCGCACGTACGCGATTCGCAACCTCGGGCAATACGCGTCCGAGGGATACGACATCTGTCCCGGCCCCGCCTGTCAGGCCTACAAAGGATTCGCGGGCGAGCATGAGATGTCGACGCGCGCCGTGAAGGAAACGAGCGGCCTGGTGATGACTTACAACGGCGAGCCGATCGACGCGCTCTACACCGCCACATGCGGCGGGGAGACGAGCGACGTCGCCACGATGTTCCCGGGACGCACCGAGCCGTATCTCAAGGCCGTGAGTTGCGTGGAACTGGAGATGATCCCGATCGCTGGCCGCGCGGACTCGGGGCTGCTCACCGATCAGCAGTTGAACGCGCGACTCTTCACCGCGCTCGCCGGAATTCCCGACACGTCCGCGACGTGGAGCGCGCGCGAAGTGTCGCAGTCGGTCATCGCCGCGCTGCGCATCGCCGGCATCGTCAACAACACGCTCCAGGCGCCTGCGTCATCGCGTCGCGGCGATGTGCTGCAGTACCTGGCGTCGATGATGGGTTTCGATCGCGATGGACGCGTGCTGACGATGCCCGAGGATCGGAAGTATTGGTTTGCGCAAAGCGCAAATCCGGAGAGCGTGCCGTTTCTTTCCGCGTCGTTTCTCGTGAAGTACGGGATCAATCCGACGCAATTCATCGATCGCGTGGCGCTCGATCAGCCGATGCCGCGAGAGGAGCTCTACGCGCTGCTCCTCGGATGGATCCGCGAGCACAGCCTGCTCACCGATGTCGAAGGCAAGATCCTGAAAGTCGATGGGCGTCGCCTGTCGCTGAAACAGAAGGGCGAGGTCTCCGCGCAGACGCTTCCTGCAGGAATCCCGCTCTTCCGCCGTCTCGGCGATCGTCTGCAGGAGTACGCGAGTCTCCCGGTGATGATCGGTGATCGCGCAACGATCGTGCTCTCGCCGGCGAAGAAGCCGGTCGCGGCAATCGTGCAGGCCAACTACGACGGAGCGGCGTTCGACCGCACGTCGAGCTTCTCGAACTGGACGCGCAGCTATCGCGCCGACGAGCTCGTGCCGGCGATCAACCGTCGCAATCCGATTCGCGAGCTCGTCGACATCCGCCCGCTCGTCGTCGACGCCTCGCAACGCGTTGCGGAGATGGAAGTGACCGCGGAAGGGGGACGCACGTTCGTGCTGAAAGGGCTGCCGATCCGCTGGTCGTTGAACGTCCCCGACAATCTCTTCGTGTACGACAAGACGAAAGATCCCGACGGCGTCGATCGCTACACGTTCTTCGGCAAAGGCTGGGGACACGGCACCGGCATGTGTCAGGTCGGCGCGTACGGCATGGCGTTCCGCGGCTGGACGTACGATCAAATCCTGAAGCACTTTTATACGGGGATCGAGATCGTGGGGCCGCCCACGATACGGCCGTAGGGTATGGAGCGCAGGCTTCCAGCCTGCCGGTCCGCCGCCGTCCAGGCGGCCGCTCGCGTGCGGTCAACGGTAGACGGGAAACGGGGGACGTTCGTGAGTTGAGCAAGCGTGCCCTGTTCCCCGGTTACCGTGACCCTGGTCCGGCCGGCAAGATGCCGGCGGACCGGCAGGCAAGGATGCCTGCGCTCCACACTGCGCTACGGCTCGCCGCCTAACACGAGCGTCGCCAGCGCCACGGCGATTCTGCGATCGAGTGCGTCGCTCGTGATCTCGAGCAGGTCGGCGTGACCTTGAGCGTCGGGGCGGCGGACGATCGTACCGGCGTCGAGGCCACCGTACGTGATACGCAGGTTCTCCTCGAAGCGTCGATTGAACTTGCCGGCGAACTTGCGGACCAGCGCGCCGCTGAACGAGGGCTCCGCGGCTTCGCCGATGAGTCGTCCATCCTGCGCGATCGTCCAGCGGTTGCGCCCGAGGCGGGCGAAGAAGGACTTGCGAAGCTCGCCGAGAGTCGCGCCGTTCGGGGTTGATACCAGGTAGCGCGCTGCGGGAAATGCCGAGCGCTGCGACACCGTGAGCGCCGGTTGTCCATCGTCGTAGAGCGTGACATGCACGCGCGGGACGAGCAGGGCGATGCAGAACGCAAACAACAGCGTAAGCAGGAGCGCCGCGCCGGCGCGAAGCGGTTCGCCTTCTTCGATGAGAAAGAGCACCGCCGCCACGCCGGCGAGAAAGACGATCGCGCTCACGAGCGCGGCGATGATTCCGGTGACGCTGGCGAAGCTGCGATAGGAGAGCAGCACCTGATCGTGATCTCCGCGGATCGCGGCGATCTCGCCGGCGCGCAAGCCGGTCGTGAAGCGGTAACGCGTGTGCGCGAAGGGCCCGGAAGGTGGCTCGACCTTTGGAGGAGCAACGGCCGGAGGTGCAACGGCAGGAAGCGGAGGTGGCGATGGCTTGGGCGGCAGCAGCGCGGCGCGCGCTTCTACTTTCGGGCCGAGAGGTTCCGTCGGCGGCTCTGGAACATCATCCGCCGTAGCTACTTTTTTTTTAGGTCCGCGGGCTCCACTTTCTCGTGGGGAATGGTCTGGAGGTTCACGCGCGGAAGCTGCGAGGTCGGAAGCATCTCGAGGGCGCCGAGGTCTTCGGTCGGCGGCGGAACGGCCTGATCGAACGGCTCGGAGCCGGCCATCGGCGCGGCCTCGGACTCGGTGGGCAGTTCTTCGGAGAAGCGGCCGTAGGTATTGCCGAGGCGCAGTCGTGCACCGTGCGTGAGCGGGGCAACGCGGATGCGCTTGCCGTTCACGTACGTACCATTCGCGCTTGCTAAATCGTGCAGGACGAAAAACCCGCGCTCGAAGACGATCTCGGCGTGATGCCGGGAGACCTTCGGATCGCGGACGATGATGTCGTTGCCGGGGTCGCGACCGAGCGTGAACGGGCGATGCGTCTGGAGCCGATAGCTTTTCTCCGCGCCGTCGAGGCCGACGAAGAAGATTTTGGCCATTCGCGGCGATTCTAGCGTACTTGGGCTATTTGCCGGGCGCGGCGAGGAGCGGTTCGTGGCTCATGGCCGAAACGAGCTCGTCGACGGTGAGCGGTTTCGTCAGCCAGGAGCGGATGCGCCGCGGCATCGGCTCGGGGGCGGGCTGCCCGCTGATGACGATGATCTCGATGTCCGAATTGACCGGCTGGTCGCCTAGCTTTTGGACGACCTCGCCACCGTCCATGAGCGGCATCATCCAGTCGAGCAACAGGTAGTCCGGCCTCTCGCTGGCCACGCGATCCACCGCCTCGGCACCATTCGAAGCGAGCTTGACCTCGTAGCCGCGTTGGTTGAGCCCGATTGCATACAGCCGCCGGACATCTGCGTTGTCCTCCACGAGAAGGACTTTCGGCTTGGTCATCACGATTGCTCGGGGCTGCACGTTTCCCGCCAGCAACAGATCGCAGATCGCAGATCGCGGATCGTAGGGCGGCCGCAGGGCACCGGGGGAACGCCCAACTCGCTCACCATCCCTGCGATCTGCGATCTGCAAACTGCGATCTGTCTCGTCATGCTATCCTCGCCCGCGCCTTCAGAGAGATCACATGAATGTAAAAAAACGCCTGTTGGACGGTCCGCGGATGAACCGCGCCATTCGCCGAATGGCCATCGAAGTCGTCGAGAAGAATCGCGGACTGGACGATCTGATGATCGTCGGCATCCGCAGCCGCGGAGTTCCTATCGCCGAGCGGATGGCGAAAGAGATCGAACAGATGGAAGGGCAGCCCGTGGCTTTCGGCATCCTCGACATCACGCTCTATCGCGACGACCTCACGACCATCGCGCCGCAGCCGGTGGTGAAGCCGACGAAGCTTCCCGAGCCGATCGACGACAAGGTCATCGTCCTCGTCGACGACGTGCTCTACACGGGCCGCACCGTGCGCGCCGCGCTCGATGCCCTCATCGACTTCGGCCGTCCGAAGCAGGTGATGCTGGCCGTGCTCATCGACCGCGGCCATCGCGAGCTCCCGATCCACGCCGACGTGATCGGCAAGACCGTTCCCACCGACGCCCACGAAGTGATCAAGGTCAAGCTCGCGGAGACGGACGATGAGGACGAAGTTCTGATCATGGAGAAATGACGAACTAGTTGTCGGTTGTCGGTTGTCAGTTGTCTGGGGTCGATCGCCCCGGGCGAGGCTTCACAGACAACCGACAACTGATAACCGACAACATGCGTACGCAATCCTCAGCTCTGAAATCCAAAGACCTCCTCGGCATCGAAACCCTCACTCCCGAAGAAATCACCCTCATCCTCGATACCGCCGAAGGATTCAAGGAAGTGAGCGAGCGGCCGGTGAAGAAAGTGCCGGCGTTGCGCGGGCAACTGATCATCAATCTCTTCATGGAGGCGTCGACGCGAACGCGCGTCTCGTTCGAGATCGCCGAGAAGCGCCTCTCCGCCGATACGCTCAACTTCTCCGCGTCGGGCTCGGCCGTCGAGAAGGGCGAGACGCTGATCGACACCGCCGACAACCTCGTGGCCATGCATCCGAACATGATCGTCATCCGCCACAAGCATCCCGGCTCGCCGAAGATGCTCGCCGACCGCTACCGAGAACATCTCCATCATCAACGCCGGCGACGGCGCGCACGAGCATCCGACGCAGGCGCTCCTCGATGCCTTCACGATCCGCGAGCGTCTCGGGCGACTTCACGGCGTGAACGTGACCATCGTCGGCGACATCAAGTATTCGCGCGTCGTCCGCTCCAACATCCACCTGCTGACGAAGATGAAGGCCAACGTCACGCTGGCCGGGCCGCCTTCGCTCATGCCGGCGGAAGTGGAGAAGATGGGCGTGCGCGTCGTGCACTCGCTCGACGAAGCGATCGAGGGAGCCGACGTCATCATGATGCTGCGCATTCAACTCGAGCGGCAGGGGAAGCTCAGCTTCCCGTCGCTGCGCGAGTACTACAACACGTTCGGTCTCACCCGCGAGCGTCTGGCGCGCGCGAAGAAGGGCGTGCTGGTCATGCATCCCGGTCCGATGAACCGCGGCGTGGAGATCGCCTCGGACGTCGCCGACGATCCACGCTATTCGGTGATTCTCGATCAGGTCACGAACGGCGTGGCCGTGCGCATGGCGCGTGTTGTATCTGCTCGGCGGTGCGCACGGAGGTGAGGCGTGAATCTCCTCATCACCAACGCGCGCGTCGTCGATCCGTCGCAGGAGCTCGACGCGACGCTCGACATCCTGATCGAGGATGGCTCGATCGCGCGCGTCGACAAGCGCATCAAGGTATCCGCCGGAAAGAACATCGAGACCATCGACGCAACGGGTCTCATCGCGACGCCCGGCTTCATCGATCTGCACACGCACCTGCGTGAGCCGGGCCAGGAGCACAAGGAAACGATCGCTACCGGCACGCGTGCCGCGGTCGCCGGCGGCTACACCGCCGTTTGCGCGATGGCCAACACCGTGCCGCCGAACGACGAGCGCGCGGTGACGGAGATGGTGCGCGCGGAAGCGGCGCGCAACGGCTGCGTGCCGCGTCTATCCGATCGGCGCGGTGAGCAAGGGTTTGAAAGGCGAGGAGCTGGCCGAGCTGGCCGACCTCCGCGCCGCCGGCTGCGTCGCCGTCAGCGACGACGGCAAACCGGTCTGGAACGCGCAGCTCATGCGCCGCGCGCTCGAGTACTGCTCGATGCTCGGCATGCCCGTCATCGCGCACGAGGAAGACGCGAACCTGAACGAGGGCGGCGTCATGCACGAGGGCTACTTCTCCACGCTCCTCGGCATGCGCGGCATTCCCGCCGCGTCGGAAGAGACGCTCGTTGCGAGCGACGTGATCCTCGCGCGGCTCACGAACGCGCACGTTCACATCGCCCATCTCTCGACCGCCGGCGCCGTCGAGGCCGTGCGCCGTGCGCGAGCCGAAGGCGTGAAGGTGACGTGCGAGGTGACGCCGCATCACATCGCGCTGGGCGACGACTGCCGTGCAGTCGTTCTCCACGAACCTGAAGATGAATCCGCCGCTGCGCGGCGAAGACCATCGCCGCGCCATCCTCGCCGGCATCGCCGACGGAACGATCGACGCCATCGCCACCGATCACGCGCCGCATCACTTCGACGAAAAGAACGTCGAGTTCGACCTCGCGCCGTTCGGCGTGATCGGCCTCGAGACGGCGTTCGGCGTCTGCTACGAACATCTCGTGCGCACGAAAGTCATCGGCCTGGCGCGGCTCATCGATCTGCTTTCCTGCGGCCCGGCGCGCGTCTTCAACCTTCCGGGCGGAACATTGAAAGCCGGAAGCCTCGGCGACGTGACGCTGATCGACGTCGATTCGCGCATGACCGTCAGTCGCGAGTTCGTTTCGAAGGCCGCGAACTCTCCGTTCATCGGCCAGGACACTGCAAGGCCGCATCGCCGCCACGATCGTCGGCGGCGCAATCCGCCACGACGCGCGCAGGTCGTCACCGGCTAAGAAAGCGCAGCGCAAGAAAAAATGAGCGCCTTGAAGCGGAAGCGCGTCGTCATCGTCGACGACTCGACCTCGTATTGCGACCTCTGGTCGAACTTCATGACCGAGCGCTACCCCGACACCGCCGGCGTCGAGACCTACAGCCACCCCTACGACGCCCTGCCGAAGATCGACGACACCATCGACCTCCTCATCGTCGACCTCGAGATGCCAGGCATGGACGGCAAGAAGTTCGTCGAATACGCCCGCCAGAAAGGCGTCCCCTCCCGCCGCATCGTCGTCACTTCATCCCACTCCGCCGACGAGCTCCACCAACGCTTCCGCATCGGCGAAACCATCGCCGTGATCAACAAGACCGAAGCAAAGCAGCAGGAAGCGTTCTTGATGATCCTCGATTCGATCATGCGCCGCTGAGTGGCGGTTGTCAGTTGTCAGTTGTCGGTTGTCTGCGGTGCTTTCCCTCAAATCAAGGCCTCCCAGACAACCGACCACCGATAACTGATAACCGACAACCTTCTTTCAAACCGAGACCCGCGGACAACCGACAACCGATAACCAGCAACTTCCTTATAATCCCGACGAATGACCGCGGTACCCGAACAACAGGCACCGTCGTTCTCGTTGAACGACCTCCTCGTGTACATGTCCAAGCAGCAGGCCTCGGATCTTCATTTGAAGCCGATGCGGCCGCCGCTCGTGCGGGTGCAGGGGAAGCTGATTCCGATCAAGACCGATCCGCTCAAGCCGGCCGATCTCGAGAAGATGCTGATGCCGCTGCTCAACAAGGCGCAGCGGGAGAAGTTCGAAGCGCATCAGGCGGTCGACTTCGGCTATGGCGTTCCGGGCGTGGCCCGGTTTCGCGCGAACGTCTATCTGCAGCGTGGAACCGTCGGCGCGGTGTTTCGGCGCATTCCAATCCAGGTCGCGTCGGTGGACACGCTCGAGCTGCCGATCTCCGTCAGCGAGATGACGCAGATCCCCGACGGGCTCGTGCTCGTCACCGGGCCGACCGGCTCGGGCAAGTCGACGACGCTGGCGGCGATGATTCTGAACATCGCCGAGCACGAGCCGTTGCACATCGTCACCATCGAAGACCCGATCGAGTTCCTCTTCCAGGACAAGGTCGCGGCGATCTCGCAGCGCGAAGTCGGCACCGACACGCCGACGTTCAAGGAAGCGCTGCGCAACGCCATGCGCCAGGATCCCGACGTCATCATGGTCGGCGAGATGCGCGACGTGGAGACGATTCAGACCGTGCTCACCGCCGCGGAGACGGGTCACCTCGTCTTCTCGACGCTGCACACCAACAACGCCGCGCAGACGCTCGACCGCATCATCGACGCCTTTCCCGCCGATCAGCACAAGCAGATCCGCGGTCAGCTCTCGCTCGTCCTGCGCGGCATCATCTCGCTCAAGCTCATCAAGACCGTTGACGGGAAGATGACCGCCGCCGTCGAGATCCTGAAGAACTCGCCGCGCGTCGCCAAGCTGATCGAGGATGGACTGACGAAGGACCTGCTCGAGGAGATGGAGAACTCGGTCGGCCTCTATCGCATGCAGTCGATGAATCAGTCGCTCATCGCGCTGCTCGCGCACCAGAAGATCACGTACCAGGACGCGATGGAGCTTTCGAGCGACGCCGACGATCTCTCGCTCAAGCTCCGCAAGATCTTTCCTCAGATCGAAGAGCGCGTCCGCCAGGGAGGAGACATGGCCCCGAGTTACTCCGATTTCTCACAGATCACGGAGCTGATGGACATCAAGCGCCTCTACGAAGAGCAGGAAGTGCAGTGGCGCCAGCGGATGATCGACAAAGAAGAGGAGATCGAGAACCTCCGCCACGATCTCGAGTTCCAGCGCTCGCAGGTCCACCAGCAGCAGGGCGGCGACAAGCAGAAGGACGATGAGATCCTCCGCCTCCGCGGCGAGTCCGAGCGCCTTCGCAGCGACGCCCAGGCGAAGATCACGCAGCTCCAGGAACGGATCAAGGAGCTGAATCAGAAGCTAATGGCCAGCGCGCAACAACTGCCGAAGAAATAGTTTGAGAGACTGTTGCTGGTTGCTAGTTACTGGTTGCTTGTGGCTTCTCGCCGGGCACCACAGACAACCAGTAACCAGTAACCAGCAACATGACAACCAAGCCTTCCAAATCGATCGAAACCTTCCCCAACCCCAACCCCGAGCGCGACTACGAGATCGCCTTCGAGGCGCCGGAGTTCACCTGTCTCTGTCCGATGACCGGGCAGCCCGACTTCGCCACCATTCGCATGCGCTACGTGCCCGATGCAAAGTGCGTCGAGCTGAAATCGCTCAAGCTCTATCTCTGGTCCTATCGCGATGAAGGCGCCTTTCACGAGGCCGTCACCAACCGCATCGCCAACGACCTCATCGCTGCCCTCGATCCGCGCTATCTCTTCGTCGAAGGCGACTTCTACGTGCGCGGAGGAATCTCGACGAAAGTGCGCGTCGAGCACCGGAAAGCGAAGGGATGAGGTGTACAGGCTCAGGGGGCGCATAGGCTCATAGGCGCACAGGGGGCTCAATCCCGTGAGCCTCTGAGCCTGTACTCCTGTGCGCCTGTGAGCCTCTGCGCCTCTGAGCCTAAATCCCCCCGCGTCTCATCCGCCAATCCTCGTTCACCGATTCCATGAACGAAGACGTGCCGCCCGCGATCCACTCCGTCAGCACCTCCACGCTCACCTCGTCCAGCGCTTCGATGATCGACAGGCTCGCCGCTTCGGCCACGCGTGCGATCGGTTTGTCGAGATCGGCGATCGCGCGTGCGGAGCGGGCGATGAGGCCGGCGAGATTCAGGTCGACGTCCATCGCGATCATGCGCGATGCCGTGAGCGTGAGCAGGATCGCGGCGTTCCAGTTCGAGCGCTCGTTCCAGCGCGGCGGGATGAGAAAGTCCGCCATTCCCTGCTCCGCGGCCAGCGCCGCGACGTGGCGTTCCGTGGCGAGGTGAATCGGAATCACGTCTCCGTGGAAGAGCATCGTGTAGCGATCGTCCTCGCCGTCGAGGTTCATCGACTGCGCGATCGCCTGTCGCGCCGTCGCTTCGACTTCGAGCGGAATCGATGCGAAGAACGCCGCTCCGAACTTCTGCGCGATGTTCGCAAGCTCGCCGAGCGGCGCGAGCTCCGTCGTCACCGGATAGACGAGCGGCACACCGACACCCCAATGCAGCGATCGTTCGCGCGCTTCTTCGAAAAGCGCTTCGAGGCGCGGGAGCTCCATCGGCCAGGCAGCGATGGCGACGACGGAGTGCGCGTAGGCGCGCGCCGGCAACGCGCCTCGCGTGGACACGAGGTGCAGCGTTCCCAGTGTTCGCTCTTCGCAGAACGCGGTCGCTTCCTCTCCGCGCCGGAACACTTCCTCCGCTGCCTCCGCGGCGTCGACGAACACCGGCTCGTCGAGGGCGCGCATCCGCTCGAGCTCATCGCGCACGTGATCGCAGACCGGCACCTCGAGACGCTCGGCCGCGCTTGCGCGCAACGTTACGTAATCGATCGCGATCGGCGTTGCGCGTTTCGCGCCGTACGGAGCGACGGCGGCCGCGCACCAGAACGGCGGCTCCGGCGCCGCGTAGCGCCGGACGCGAAGCGGCGCGCCTTTGCGATAGAGGATCACGTGCGACACGGCGCGACCAGCGCTCTCACGTACTTCGCGATCATGTCGAACTCGAGATTCACCGCGTCGCCAACCCGCGCGGTGCCAAGGTTCGTGCGGCGCAGAGTCTCCGGGATGAGCGCGACGCCGAAGGTGCCCTGATGTGGTTCGACAATCGTCAGCGACACGCCGTCGACGGCGATCGAGCCTTTCGACACGACAAGCTCGGCGAACTCGATCGGGAAGCTCCACCGGTAAACGGCGAACTCTCCCTCGGGCGCGATGGTCTGCAGCGTCCCGGTGGTGTCGACGTGGCCCTGCACCATGTGTCCCCCCATGCGATCGCCGAGCGCCATCGCGCGTTCCGTGTTGACGCGCGCGCCGGCGACGAGAGCGCCGAGGGTCGTGAGTGAGAGCGTTTCATCCGAGAGGTCGGCGGCGAGCAAGCCGTCGTTCTCGGGGAGCACGGTGAGACAGACTCCGTTGACGGCGAGACTCTCGCCGCGCACGAAGGGCTCGGGATCGGTGGAGCGGATGAGCAGCCGCGCGCCGTTCGCGTGACGTTCGAGCGCGGCGACGGTGGCGGTGTGGTGGATGATGCCGGTGAACATGAGGTTGCTGGTTCCTGGTTGCTGGTTGTCTGTGGGTTCTCGTTCGACACCGCAAGCAACCGCGAGAGCGCTTTTAGGCTGGGTAAGCGGTGATCATCAGGTCGTCTCCGACGCTTTCGATCCGATCAAAGCGGACTCGATATGCGTCTGTCAACCGCGCGACGCCTTCCGTGCCGAGGATCGCCGGGGCTTCCGCGCCGCCGACGAAGAGCGGGGCGAGGAAGAGAATCATCTTTTGCCAGAGGCCGCGGCGAATCAGTTCCGAGTGCACGACCGCGCCTCCTTCGACGAGAAGCGACCGCACGCCGCGCGCGTGAAGTTCGGAGAAGACCTGTTCGAATTCGGCGCGCCCTTCCGTGCGGACGACGTCGAGTCCCGGCGATTCGTCATAACGATCGGGATTGGACGTGAAGAGGATCGTGCGTCCGCCGTCGGTGAGGATTTGTGCGTGCGGTGCGATCTCGCTATCGCCGTCGAGCACGACGCGCGTCCATGACGTCGCTTCGCCGGCGAGTCCGAGGCGGCGCGTTAGGCGCGGGTTATCGCTCTTGACCGTGCCGCTGCCGACGAGGATCGCGTCGTATTCTTCGCGCAGTGCCAGGCTTCGTTCCCGCGATGCCTCGGACGTGATCCATTGTGAATCGCGCGCGACGGTGGCGAGTTTGCCGTCGAGCGTGATCCCCGCCTTCAGCAGCACGAACGGAAGCTGATGCGTGACGGACCAGAGAAACTTCTCGTTGAGGCGCCGCGCTTCCGATTCCAGAACGCCGACGGTGACGTCGATCCCGGCGGCGCGCAGTCGTTCCGCTCCGCGCCCGTCGACGCGCTCATTCGGATCGAGCGTGGCGATGACGACGCGCGACGCTCCGGCAGCGATGACGGCGTCTGCGCAGGGACCGGTACGGCCCTGGTGGCAGCAGGGCTCGAGCGTGACGTACATCGTCGCGCCGCGGGCATCGACGCCGCGCAACGCCTCGACTTCCGCATGCGCTTCGCCGGCGCGGTGATGCCACCCTTCGCCGATGACCACGCCATCGCGCACGATCACGCAGCCGACCATCGGATTCGGGCTCACCGTGTAGCGCCCGTTTCCGGCGAGCTCGAGCGCGCGCTTCATGAAAATCTCGTCGTTCACCGCGCCGCATTGTAATGAAGGTCTGTTTTCTGCAATCGATCGCACCATGATTCGCGTGCTGTCACGCAGTTCGTTGCTCTGTCTTGCCTTGCTCACGGTCGTTGTCTCGTGCGGCCGTCGTTCCTCCTCGGAGCAAGAGGTCGCCACGAGCTCGACGGTTGTGACGACCAGTGAGGTCGCGACAAGCGGTGACGTCGCGACGACTCCACGAGACCCAGGGACGATCGTGGAGATGGAGCCGCCGGTTTCCACCACCTCCTCCGCGCCGCCGACGCCGGTGCCTGTCGAGTCGGAAGCGGATCAGCAGAACGCGACGGTCCAGGTCATCGAGTCGTACTACGCCGCGATCAACGCACACGATTACGAACGCGCCTATGCGTATTGGGGTGCGCCGGCGCAAACGTTCGAACAGTTTCGCGATGGATTCGCCGATACCGCGACTGTTCGCGTGCAAATCGGCACGCCCTCCCGCATCGAAGGCGCGGCAGGCTCGCGCTACATCGACATCCCGGTCACGATCGTCGCGCAGACGACCGCGGGCGAAACGCAGCGCTTCGAAGGGACGTACACGCTCCGAAAATCCGTCGTTGACGGAGCGTCACCCGCGCAACGCACCTGGCACATCGATCGCGCAGTGATGCGAAAGGTGAGTGGATGAAATGGACCGCCGCCGTCTCGGCGGCTGGGGCGGCGTCGTCTCGACGCCCGCCCGTGAGCGGCGAGACGCCGCTCACCCAGCCGGCGAGACGCCAGCGGTCCATCAGAGAGCTGCTAACTAACTCTGCGGCATCACCGCTACCGCGCTCCAGATCCGGCGCGTAGCGCGATCCTGCAAGAACGCGGCGACACCGAGTCCGTTGGGGACGTCGACTTTGGTCTCCATCGACTTCGAGCGCACGAGCGAGCGCACGATCGCGTCGTTGGCGAGAGTGCGGCCGCGATTCTCGCCTGTGGTTACGCGCGTGGTTGCGCCGTTCTCGAACGTCACGACGACGAGGTCGGCATCGCGGTGGCGTGAGGTCGCGTGCACGACGTAGCCGCCTGGCGACGGCGTGATCGTCACCTTGCCCTCCGCCGCGCGCTTCGACTCCTCCTCGATGGCGGTGTAGATCCCGGTCCGATTCGAGCCGACCATCTGCCGCGTGCCGTTCACGACGACCTGCGGCGTGTACGCGCCGTCAAGCTTGAGCGCGCGGACGTATTCGCCCTGGCGCTCCGACCACTGGTGCGATGAAAACGGATCCTGCCAGCCGAGGGAGTTCCAGTAGTCGACGTGGAACGCGAGGGGGATCACGCGCTGATCGAGCCGCGGATCGTGCGCGATCTGGCGCAGGAGCTCGTCGGCCGGAGGACAGCTCGAACATCCCTGCGAAGTGAAGAGCTCCACGACGACCGCGTTCTCACCGACCGATGGCGCGGAGGCGTGTTCCATCGCGTAGACGGCGAGGACGACCGCCAGCGCGAGCAGTAGAATCGGGAGCCGTTTCACGAGCTTGCGTTTCACGAATTGCTAGAATCGCGCGAAATCGTCGCAGGAGCAATCACAATGCGGTTAATTACCAGGTCCGATTTCGATGGACTCGTCTGTGCCGTCCTTCTTCGGAACGTCGAGCAGATCGACTCCGTCGAGTTCGTTCACCCGAAGGACGTCCAGGACGGCAAAGTCACGGTCGGGCGCGACGACATCCTGACCAATCTTCCCTACATGCCGGGCATCGGTCTCTGGTTCGACCATCACTCCAGCGAGATCGTTCGCAACGAGGACACCGCTTCGTATCGCGGCCGTTTCGAGATCGCGCCCTCGGCCGCGCGCGTCGTGTTCAATCACTACGGCGCCGCGCGCCTCGGCAAGTATGCGAAGCTCCTCGAGTCCGTCGACAAGTCCGACGCCGCGCAGCTCTCGATGGAAGACGTCACGAATCCCGCTGGCTGGATGCTGCTGTCGTACGTCATGGATCCGCGCACCGGCCTCGCGTATCACCACGGCTATAGCATCAGCAATCGCGAGCTGATGGCGAAGATGATCGATCTCATCGCCGCGAATCCCGACGCGCCGAACGTCGTGCTGGCCGATCCCGACGTCAAGCAGCGCATCGACCGCTACTTCTCGCAACTGAAAGAGTTCGAAACGCTGCAGCGCGAGCATTCGCGCGTCGAGGGGAACGCGATCGTCACCGATCTCCGCGGCGTCGGCGAGATGCCGGCCGGCAATCGATTTCTGATCTACACGATGTTCCCGAAGGCGAACATTCAGGTGCGCATCTTCGACGGAAGGAAAGGCGAGTTCGTCGTCTGCGCCGTCGGGCACAGCATCTTCAACCGCACGTCGAAGACCGATGTCGGTCAGCTGATGGATCGCTACGGCGGCGGCGGTCACCGCGGCGCCGGCACCTGTCAGCTTCCGCTCGCGGACGCGGATGCGAAGCTCGCGGAGATCCTCGCGCAGATCAGAAAGGACGGGTAACCTGTTGCTGGTTACTGGTTGCTGGTTATCTGCGGCCCTTCGCCTGGGCGAGAGCCCACAGACAACCAGCAACCAGTAACCAGCAACCAATCCATGGGTCGCAAATCTCGCTCGAAAACGCTCAAGCCCGCGCCGTTGCCAATCGTCCCGGATGCTGAACCGCCCCACGTGGATTCTCCGCGCGCGACGTTCTTCATCTGCGCGGCGCTGATCGTCCTGACACTCGCGGTCTACGTCCGCGTGTACTCGCACCAGTTCCTCACGTACGACGACAACGTCTACATCACCACCAACGCCAACGTGCGCCGCGGGATCACGACCGAAGGCCTGCGCTGGGCGATGACGTCGTTCACGTTCAACTGGCATCCGGTCACCTGGATCACGCACATGCTCGACGTCCAGCTCTTTGGGCTCGACGCCGGCAAGCACCATCTCGTCAACGTCGCCTTTCACGGCGCGAACGTGTTGCTGCTGTTTCTCCTGCTGCAGACGATGACGCGATCGCGCTGGCGAAGCGCGATCGTGGCGGCGCTCTTCGCCGTGCATCCGCTGCACGTCGAGTCGGTGGCCTGGATCGCCGAGCGCAAGGATGTCGTGAGCACGTTCTTTCTCCTGATCACGGTCTTGCTCTACGTGAGCTGGACGCGCGGCCGCTCGCACGCGACGTATGCCGCAATGCTCGCGACGTTCATCCTCGCACTGGCGTCGAAGCAGATGGTCATCACGCTGCCGTTTGCGCTGCTGCTCCTCGATTACTGGCCGCTGCGCCGTCTCGAGCCCGGCGATCGTGCGACTGTGATCAGCCGCATCGTCAATCGCATGGTTGAGAAGATTCCGCTCTTTCTCCTCAGCATCGGCGGCCTGATTCTCGCGATCATCGGACAGCGCCAGGTGAAGGCGATCGTCACCACCGCGACGCTGCCGATCGCGACGCGCATCGGCAACGCGATCATCGCCTACGGCACGTATGTCTGGAAGACGTTCGTCCCTTCGCCGCTGGCGCTGCCGTATCCGTACGAGCTGCCGACGAGCGGCGCATTGACGATCTCCGCGCTGGTGTTGATCGGCATCACGGCCTGGGTCATCGCCGCGCGCGATCGGCGCTATCTCTTCGCCGGCTGGTTCTGGTTCGTCGGCACGCTCGTGCCGGTGATCGGGCTCGTGCAGATCGGCTCGCAGGCGATGGCCGATCGCTACACGTACATTCCGCACATCGGCCTGTTGACGGCGATCGTCTGGCTGGTCGCCGATCTCGCGCGTCGCTGGAACGTCGAGCGCGTGTTCGCGGGAGTCGCTGCGATCGTCGTCGCACTGTTCGCGTTCCTCGCGAATGGCTACCTTGCGAACTGGCGCGACAGCGAGACGCTCTTTCGTCACGATCTGGCCGTGACCGAGCGCAATTACGTCGCGCATTCGAACCTCGGCTCCACGCTCGTCGATCAGTCGCGTTTCGCCGAGGCCGCCGAAGAATTCCGCGCCGCGCTGGCGATCGAGGCGAACGACGCCAATGCATTGACGAAGCTCGCGGAGATCGATCTGAAAAACGGCCAGGGCAAGGAAGCGATCACGCTGCTCGACCGGGCGGCGAAGATCGAGCCGACGCCGAAGATCGAAGGAGAGCTGGCGCTGGCGCGCGGCGAGGTGCCGAAGGCCATCGAGAAATATCGCGCCGTCGTGAAAGACGATCCCTATCTCCCCGACGCGCACGTCGATCTCGCGGCGGCGCTGGCGCTGGCCGGAAAAGACCAAGAGGCTCTGGCCGAGGATCGTGCGGCGCTGAAACTCGACCCCGCGCATTACGACGCGCACATGAACACCGGCGCTCTCCTGAGCCGGATGGGTCGCAACGAGGCAGCGCTCGCCGATTTCCGTAGCGCCGCGCAGGCGCGACCGTCGTCGCCGGAGCCGCACGTCTATCTCGCGCTGCTCGATCTTTCGATGGGACGCCGCGCCGATGCGCTCGCCGAGGCGAAGATCGCGGCGGAGACGGACCACGATGCCAGCAACCTTTTGCTGACCAACGCACTGCACATGCCGATGAAGCCGACGAATCTCGACGAGTTCATTCAGTTCCTGTCGACGCCGGCCCAGGCTGTGACGCCGTAAAATCGTGCTACTTTGTAGCCATAAATCGGCATCAGCTTCACTGAATTCAAGAGGCGTCGCGAAGGCGTTGCGCGTTCGTGGTCGTCTCGACCAACCGAAGCATTTCCCTCGTCGTCCAGGGGAATGGGAGACCAGATGAAACGGACACAAATTCTTCGCGGACTCGTCGTCGTAGTCGCGGTGTTCCAGCTTTGCGCACAGTCGATGAGCGGCCAGCCGTCCCCACGAAGCGGTGGGTCGATCCCAAGCCTTACAGAACCGGGCGAAGAGCTGGCGATCCGCGACGTCTCACCGCAGACCGGTTTCGCGACGTTCGCGGCAAGTCCGGGACGCGGCATTCTTCTGCAGGTCGCTGCAGGTTCATCTGCCGAAGTCCGCGCGTTGGCCTTTATCGAAGTTTACGGCCGAGCCTTCGGTCTCACGCGCAATCAGGTGCGCGTCGAGCGCACGTCACCCATCGACTCCCTCGGCGTCGAGCATGTCCGCCTTCAGCAGATCGAGCAGGGCGTTCCGGTGCGCGGCGGCGAGTTCGTCGTCCATCTCTGGGGCTCGCGCGTCATGGTCGCGAACGGCCACACCACCGGCGACGTTCCGCGCGATCTCAATCCGCACTTTCCCGCCAGCCTCGCGCGCAATGAAGCGCGCGTCATGCTCGAGAAACATCAACCGGACCTTGCGCGGAACGCGCAATACAGCGAACCGCGCCTGGAGATCTTCAATCGCGCCCTGTTGTCCGAGACCGGCACGCATCGTTCGCGGCTGGCCTGGTTCGTCGAGGCCACGGGTCCGATGCTGCGCGAGTTCATCTGGATCGATGCCCACTCCGGCGCCGTTCTCCTCAACTTCAGTCAGCTCAATGACGCGAAATCGAGAACCGTCTATACGTCGGGGCACACCAGCACATTGCCAGGCACGCTTGTAAGAGTGGAAGGGGGCGCGGCGACGGGCGACGCCGATCAGGACAACGCCTATACGTACGCCGGAATCACTTACGACTATTACTTTACGAATCACGGCCGCGACAGCTACGACAATGCCGGTGCCACGCTCATTTCGAGCGCGCACTATTGCGAGAGTTCCTGTCCTTCGTTTGCAAACGCCTTCTGGAACGGCACGCAGATGGTCTACGGCGATACCTATTCGGGCGCGGACGATGTCGTCGGACACGAGCTCACGCACGCGGTGACGGAAAAGAGCGCCAATCTCATCTATTACTACCAGGCCGGCGCCATGAACGAGTCGTACTCGGACATCTTCGGCGAAACCGTCGATCTCACCGACGGCGTCGGAAACGACGCCGCGGGCGTGCGCTGGAAGATGGGCGAGGACCTGCCGATCGGCGCGATCCGCGACATGATGAACCCCAATACTTACTCCGATCCCGGCAAGATGAGCGACTCGGCGTTTTTCGTTTGCAACAATGAGGCATGGACCGATCCGTTCGGAGACTCCGGCGGCGTTCATAGCAACAGCGGCATTCCCAATCATGCCTACGCGCTGATGGTCGACGGCGGCACGTACAACAGCCAGACCATCACGGGAATCGGACTCACGAAAGCGGCGAAGATCGAATATCGCGCGCTCACGCAATATCTCGTATCCGGCTCGAACTTCATCGACAACTACAACGCCCTCAATCAGTCTTGCACGGACCTCATTGGAACCGCGGGCATCGTCGCCGGCGATTGCACGCAGGTCGCAAAGGCATTGCTCGCCGTGGAGATGAATGCCACGTGGGCATGTTCCGGGGCCACACCGGCGCCGGCGATGTGTACGACGGGCACGGTCGCCACGACGTCCTTCGAAGGATTCGAGACCGGCGTCGGCAACTGGACGGAGATCAACGGCGCCGGCATTTGGGGCACGACCGATTTCTTCGCCAAGGGCGGCATCATGAGCGAGTGGGGCGACGACATCGGGACGACCTCGGACATCAAGCTCAGCATGACCGCACCGCTGCTGGTCCCGTCCGGAGGCCGGCTTTATTTCGATCACGCCTTCGAGTTCGAGAGCGACGGTGCCTCGACGTATGACGGCGGCGTGCTCGAATACAGCACCAATGGCGGCGGAGTCTGGACCGATGCCGCGGCGCTGATCGATGGCGGCAAGACCTACGGCGGCACGGTCAACACCTGCTGCTCCAACCCGCTGGCGACGCGCTCGGCGTTCGTGAAGTCGAGCTTCGGCTACACCGGAACGCGACTGACACTCGCTTCGCTGGCAGGACAGAACGTCCAGTTCCGCTTCCGCATCGGCACGGACTCGAGCGTCGCCTCGGCAGGCTGGTTCGTCGACAACATCTCGTTCTACACCTGCCTGACCAGCGGATTTACCGACGACCCACTCGTCGCGCAAGTCACGCCGATCAAGCGGATCCACGTCATCGAGCTGCGCGCCCGCATCGACGCGCTCCGCATCGCGCACGGCCTCCTGGCGTTCTCCTGGACCGATCCGACGATCACCGTCGGAACCACGCCGATCAAAGCCGTGCACATCACAGAAATGCGCACCGCCCTCGGGCAAGCCTACACGGCCGCAGTCGTGACCCCGCCGACGTATACCGACCCGGGACTCACCATCGGCACGCCGGTCAAGAAAGTGCACATCGAACAATTGAGGGCGGCGGTGATCGCACTGGAGTAGCGCGAAGCGGAGGACGTCGCATTCGCATCTTCGACCCCTGGAGGGCGGGCTTATAGCCCGCCGATTCTTTGGGCGGGAGGTCGCCCAACCAATCGCCCCCGCCCAAAATCGGCGGGCTATAAGCCCGCCCTCCACGACGCGCGGCGCGCTCATACACAAAAAAGGCCGGGGCGTTTGCCCCGGCCTTTCGTGTATTTCGCGGAATTCGCTCCTATGGGATCTCAAGGATGCGGTACGTCGAGATCGGGGCGCCGCCGCGCGTGGGGGTGGTGATGTAGACGCGCAGGCGCTGGCCGGACTTGGTCTTCTCGATCGCGGTGTGGAACTCGTCGAGGTTGGAGACGCGCTGTCCGCCGACTTCGCTGATCACGTCGCCTTCGCTGATGTTCGCTTCGCCCGCGGGCGAGACGTTCTTGACGTTGGTGACGATGACGCCCTTCAGGGAATCGGGCAGGTTGTAGAGGCGGCGCATTTCCGGCGTGATGTTCTGGAGCGACATGCCCAGCTTGTCGCGGACCGGCGAGGATGTCGCGGTGTCTGCCTCGTCTTCCTTCGTGCCGTCGGGCGGACGCTCGGCGGTCTTCGCCGTGACCGTCTGGCGCTTGCCGTCGCGGATCACGGTGATCTTCACGTCGGAGCCGACGGGGAGATAGGAGATGTAGTCGATGAGCTCGCGGTTGTTGCGGATCGGCTTGCCGTCGATCTCGACGACCACGTCGCCGTGCTGGATGCCGGCCTTGTCGGCGGGCTTGCCGGTTTCGACGGACTGCACGAGCGCGCCGCGCGCCTCGGCGAGGTTGAAGGCCTGGCGCGTCTCGTCATTGACGTCGGTGATCGTCATGCCGAGGTAGCCGCGTATGACCTTACCCTGCTTGAGCTGCGGCAGAAGCGTCCTGGCGGTGTTGATCGGCGTGGCGAAGCCGATGCCCTGCGCGCCGCCGCCGCGGATCGCGGTGTTGATGCCGACGACTTCGCCGGCGATGTTGAGCAGCGGGCCGCCGGAGTTGCCGAAGTTGATCGCGGCGTCGGTCTGGATGAAGTTCTCGAACGACTGCGTCTCGCGGCTCAGGCCGAGCGCGCGGCCCTTGGCGGAGATGACGCCGACGGTCAGCGTGTTCTCGAAGGTGAAGGGATGGCCGATGGCAATGGCCCAGTCGCCCTTGCGGATGCGATCGGAATCGCCGAGGCGGATCCAGGGGAGCTCCTGATCGACATCGATCTTGAGGAGCGCGAGATCCGTGGCCGGATCGCGGCCGATGATCTTCGCCGGGATCGTGCGTCCGCCGTTGCCGTTCTCGTCGGCGCCGTAGTGGACTTCGATCTTCGTCGCGCCTTCGATGACGTGGTTGTTCGTAAGGATGTAGCCGTCGCCGGAGACGATGAAGCCGGAGCCGCCGCTGGTCTGGCGCTGCTCGTCATCGCCGCTGTCGTCGTTGTTCGGCGTACCGGGACGGCGGCGGTTCTGCGGATCGGGGAAGAAGAACTCGAACGGGTCGATGCCCATCCCTTCGCGACGGCGATCGCTCATCTTCACGATCTCGGTGGAACGGATGGAGACGACGGCGGGCATCACGCGCGCGGCGACGTCGGCGAACGACGGGATCGACACGGAGGGGATGCCCGCGTTGACCGGTTGAGTTGACGATTGTGCTTTCGACTTCCGGATCAGTCCAAGGTCGGCGCTGATGAGGATGCCGAACGCCACCGACGCGATGACGATGGCGATCGTCGAAAGAATGCGTTTCGTGGATTGACTCATGTGTTGTCTGACTCCTCTTGATGGGTGGGGGATGAGCGGGGTTGTCGGGCTTCGCCCCCCAGCGTAAATCAGAAGGTGCCGTGGGGAGGTGCCCATTCCCGCCGTACGATGTGACGCGCCGGTCGCCAAAATGTTCCGGGTCTGGTGCCCCGGTGACCGTTACGTTTCGTGAAACGAAAACGGCCTCGCTCGCGCGAGGCCGTCGTCACCAGGAGAGAGTTCAGGAGTCCGGGTCAGGCGTGGACGCGCCGACCGACGATGAGCCGGTAGATGAAGAGCAGGACGATCGCACCGATGATCGAACCGATCCATCCCGCGGTCTGCTGCTGATTTCCCATCAACGTCGTGGCCAGGAAACCGCCCACGAACGAACCGGCGATGCCGAGCAGAATCGTCACGATCCAACCACCCGGATCGCGTCCCGGCATGAGGAACTTTGCGATCGCGCCAACGACGAGACCGAACAGAATCCATCCAATGAAATTCATGTGCTTTCCTCCAGTTTGAAGCGTCGCAGCCTCATGGCTGGACTGGCGTACTGTTGAGCACAAGGGATGCCAGCGAGCGAGTCGGTTATCGGTTCGCGGTTGTCGGTTGTCGGTGGGATGTTGCGGTCGAGCTCGACTCGCTCGCGGTGAATGTCGTGTTGAAACCGATGACCGACAACCGACAACGCTTTTGATAAGGTGCGCCTCCAATGAAACGCATCGGCATCCTCACGGGTGGCGGTGATTGTCCGGGCCTCAACGCGGTCATCCGCGCGGCGGTGCGCACCCTCATCCGCGACTACGACATCGAAGTGGTCGGCATTCAGCTCGGCTTCGAAGGTCTTCTCACCCGCTCCATCGTCCCTCTCGGCGTCGAACAGATCCGCGGCATTCTGCCGAAGGGCGGCACGCTGCTCCGCACCACCAATCGCGGCAATCCCTTCGAGTATCCCGGGCCGGACGGCGTCCTCGGCGATCACTCCGAGATCTGCATCGACAACATTCACGACCTCGGCATCGACGGCATCATCGCCATCGGCGGCGACGGAACGCTCAAGATCGCGCAGCGCCTTTGCGACAAGGGCATTCCGATGGTGGCCGTGCCGAAGACGATCGACAACGATCTCGCCGCAACGGATTACACCTTCGGCTTTCACACCGCCGTTGCCGTCGCCACCGACGCCGTCGATCGCCTGCACACTACGGCCGAGAGTCACGACCGCGTGATGATCCTCGAGGTGATGGGCCGCAACGCCGGCTGGATCGCGCTCTACTCCGGCATCGCCGGCGGCGCCGACATCATCCTTGTGCCGGAGATTCCGTATCGCCCCGAGGCGATCGTGAACATGATCGCGGAACGGAAGGCGGAGGGCGCGAAGTTCGACATCATCGTCGTCGCTGAAGGTGCGAAACGCGTCGGCGGCGAAGAGGCCTACCTCGACAAAGCGACGCGTCGTCTCGGCGGCATCGCCTATCAGGTCGCTGCCGACATTCAGTCGCAGATCGATCTCGAGATCCGCGTGACCGTTCTCGGCCACATTCAACGCGGCGGCTCGCCGATCGCCTTCGATCGCATCCTCGCCAGCCGCTTCGGCAAACACGCCGCCGATCTCGTCGCCACCGGCCAGTTCGGATCGATGGTCGCCATCCGCGGAGACGAGATCGTTTCCGTTCCGATCAAAGATGCGGTTTCGCGTCCGAAGTACGTCGATCCCGACGGACAGTTGGTCTCGACCGCGCGCAGCCTCGGGGTGTCGTTCGGAGACGGACGATAGTTGTCAGTTATCAGTTGTCAGTTGTCTGTGAGGTTTTCGCGGTGATTCGCGGACAACTGATAACCGACAACCGATCACGGAAGGGAAAAACATGAGCCTCATCGACTATCGCGTTGAACAAGGCGTGGCCGTTCTCGAATTGAACGACCCGCCCGCGAATACCTACACGTACGAGATGAACCGCGAGCTCGACGATTGCATCCTGCGCGCGCGGATGGACGACGACGTGCACGTGATCGTGTTGCGCGGCGCGGGTGGGAAGTTCTTCTCCGCCGGTGCGAACATCAAGATGCTCTCGGAGGTCACGCCGCAGTTCAAGTACTACTTCTGTGTTCACGCGAACGAGACGCTGAATCGCCTCGAACAGACGCCGAAGCTCGTCATCGCCGCGCTGAACGGCCACGCCGTGGGCGGCGGTCTGGAGATCGCCATGGCCGCGGATCTTCGAATCGCGCTGCAGGGCGGGGGAAAGTGGGGCTTGCCGGAAGTCTCGCTCGGCGTGCTTCCCGGCACCGGCGGAACGCAGCGGCTCTCGCGGCTCGTCGGAAAGACGAAGTCGATCGAGCTGATGGTCGAAGGTGGTCTTCACGAATACGAGAAAGCCCTCGAGCTCGGCGTGATCAATTACCTCTGGCCCGCGGAAGAAAACGGCAAGAGCTGGTGGGATCGCGTCATGGAGTACGCCCGCGGCTTCTGTCCGCCGAACCGCGCCTCGAAAGCCGTCGGCCGCATCAAGCGCGCGGTACAGAGCGGCTGGGAAATCCCGATCGAATCCGGCCTCGCGCTCGAGCGTGAGCTGCAACAACAGCTATTTCAGAGTGAGGACGCCAAGGAAGGGCTATTGGCGTACAACGAGAAGCGGAAACCGTCATTCGCAGGGAAGTGATCGGTTGTCGGTTGTCAGTTGTCTGCGACTGACAGCCAGGCCGATACTGCACAGACAACCGACAACTGACAACCGAGAACAGTCACGCCATGCGCTATCGAAATCTACACAACACGAACTTAGCCATTTCCGAGCTCGGCTTCGGCACCTGGACGATCACCACCGGCTGGTGGGGAACGTACACCGATGCCGAGGCGGAAGCGCTCGTGCGGGCGGCGCTCGCGCGCGGGATCAACTACATCGACACCGCCGACGCGTATGGCAATGGCCGCGGCGAATCGTTTCTCGCGCCGGTGCTGAAGGATCATCCCGACCTCGTCGTCGGAACGAAGTTCGGCTACGACTTCTACAACAACCCCGAGCGTCCGCGCGGCCAGCGCGAGCTGCCGCAGAACATGTCGCCGGAGTTCATCCGCTTCGCGCTCGAGCAGTCGCTCCAGCGCCTCGGCGCCGATCACGTCGCGATCTATCAGCCGCACAACCCGCGCATCACGACGCTCCTGCAGGACGAGCATTGGGAGACGCTCGAACGCCTTCGCGACGAAGGAAAGATCCTGTCGTGCGGTCCCTCCCTCGGCCCGGCGATCGGCTGGCGCGATGAAGGGATCTATTCGACCGCCGTCCGCCGCGCGCCGCTCACGCAGATGATCTACAACGTCCTCGAGCAGGATCCGGGACGCGAGTTCATCCTCGCCGCGGAGCGCGGACCGTCGTACGCCGGCATCGCCGAGGCGATGAAGGGTGAGACCGGGAAACGAGTGTGTGAGCCGACGACCGCATTCGATCCCGAGTTCCGCGCGTGGAAAGCGCACACCGAGCCACAGTTCCTCATCCGCGTCCCGCACTCCTCGGGGATGCTGGAAGGGAAGTACACCGTCGACACGAAGTTCGACGAGAGCGATCACCGCTCGCATCGCCCGCGCTCCTGGCTGATCGAAGGTCTCCAGAAAGTCGACCGTCTCCGTCCGCTGTGTGAAACGCGCGGCGTGACCCTCGGCCAGCTCGCGCTGCTCTGGCTCTACGCGCATCCGTCGATCGTCTCCGCATTGCCGAACATCTACGGCCAGGAACAGATCGACGAATTCGCCGCCGCCTCCGAGCATCCGCCGCTGACCGACGCCGAGATGGAAGAGATCCACGCGATGTACGTGCGCGACTTCGACATCGTGCCCTATGTCGAAGCCGCTTCTGTGTAGCGACGGCCGCCTCGGCCGTCGGGCGCTCGCGAGGAGTGATGTTCTCGCGAGAGCCCAATCCGCCAGAATCGAATGTCTCGCCAGTGCCCGACGGCCGAGGCGGCCGTCGCTACACTCGATTTGCTACGATGCGGGGCCATGACCGCCGTTCCTGCTGAACCCACGATCCAGTCCCGCCTTTTCATCAACGGCGAATTCGTCGATGCCGGAAACGGCGAGACGTTCGTCACGATCAATCCCGCGACCGAGGAGAAGCTCGCCGACGTCGCCTCGGCCGGAGTCGAGGACGTCGATGCGGCCGTGAAGGCCGCGCGCGCGCAGATGGAGCCGGGGTCGGAGTGGCAGAAGATGAAGCCGCGCGATCGCGCGAAAGTCCTCTGGCGCATCGCCGACATGCTTTCCGCGCGCGCCGCGGAGATCGGGCGCATCGAAACGCTCGACAACGGCAAGCCGATCTTCGAATCGCAGTTCGTCGACACGCCCGCGGCCGCGGAGTGTCTCTACTACTTCGCCGGCTGGTCGGGCAAAGTCACGGGCGAGACGATTCCCGTCGCCGACAACGCGTTCACGTACACGCTGCGCGAGCCGGTCGGTGTCGTCGGCGCGATCACGCCCTGGAACTTCCCGCTGATGCTCGCCGTCTGGAAGATCGCGCCGGCGCTGGCTTGCGGCAACACGGTCGTCATCAAGCCCGCGTCGAACACCGCGCTGTCATTGCTCAAGTTTGCGGAATACGCGAAGGAGTGCGGCCTCCCGGCCGGCGTGCTCAATGTCATCCCGGGACGCGGTAGCGTCGTCGGCAACGCCATCGTCGATCATCCCGGCGTCGACGCCATCGCCTTCACCGGCTCGACCGACGTCGGACGCCAGCTCATGGCCCGCGCCGCGAAAACGCTGAAGAAAGTCTCGCTCGAGCTCGGAGGCAAGTCGCCGAACATCGTCTTCGCCGATGCCGACATCGATGCCGCCGCGCGCGGTGCGCTCAACGCGATCTTCTACGGCAAGGGCGAGGTCTGCGCCGCCGGTTCGCGCCTCCTCGTCGAGGAGAGCGCGCACGACGAGCTCATGGAAAAAGTCTGCGAGCGCGCCGCGAAAATGACCGCCGGCGATCCGCTCCACCCGAAGACCCGCCTCGGCGCGCTCGTTTCGAAAGAACAGATGGAGACCGTGCTCTCGTACATCGAGGCGGGCAAGAGCGAAGGGGCGAAGCTGGTCTGCTGGTGGCGAGCGCACCGACATCGGCACGGGCAAAGGCTACTTCGTGAAGCCGACGATCTTCGACGACGTCGATCCCTCGATGCGCGTCTCGCGCGAAGAGATCTTCGGACCGGTTCTGGCGACGATTCGCTTCAAGGACGCCGAGGATGCGATCGCGAAAGGCAACGCCACGGTCTACGGACTGGCCGCCGCCGTGTGGACGCGCGACGTCTCGAAAGCGCATCGCATCGCCCGCGCCATCAAAGCCGGTACGGTCTGGGTAAACACGTACAACCTCTACGATCCCGCGCTCCCCTTCGGCGGCTTCAAGGAATCCGGTTTCGGCCGCGATCAGGGCAAAGACGCGCTGGAAAAGTACACGCAGACAAAGAGCGTCTGGGTGAACTTGTAGGAATTCGGTTCACGCGGAGACGCGGAGAACGCGGAGAAGAGGCTGAACACGCCGGACCGGAATCGAAACCGACGCGCGGCATGCCCTGCTGATGTTCAGGGATCGCGATGGCAAGAGAGCGAGGGCGCGGGACGCCCTCACACCAGCCGGCGAGACGCCAGCGGTCCGGCAGGCCGGAACCCTGCGCTCCCCGTTCATGCCACCGATCTCGCCGCTCGTGCCGCTCAGTTGGCCTGCGCCGCTGGCAACGGATAGAATCCGCCCTCACCAAACAGACACGAACGAAATGGATGGAACACCAATGAAGAAGACATGGATGGTTCTGGCGACCGCGACTCTCTCGCTCATGCTCTTCGGCTGCCCGCCGAAGACGGAGAACGCGGCGACTACGACCGATGCCGGCGGCGAGATCGTCATCGGCGAGTACGGCTCACTCACCGGCGGTCAGGCGACGTTCGGCACCTCGACGCACAACGGCATCATGCTTGCCGTCGAAGAGATCAACGCCGCCGGCGGCATCAACGGCCGCAAGATCAAAGTCCTCACCGAGGACGATCAGTCGAAGGCCGATGAAGCGGCCAACGCCGTCACTAAGCTGATCTCGCAGAACAACGTCGTGGCCGTGCTCGGCGAAGTCGCTTCGTCGAACTCGCTCGCCGCAGCGCCGATCTGCCAGAACAACAAAGTTCCGATGATCACGCCGTCGTCGACGAATCCGACCGTCACCCAGAAGGGCGACTACATCTTCCGGATGTGTTTCCTCGACGACTACCAGGGCCAGTCGATGGCGCGCTACGTCGCCAACGATCTCGGCATCAAGAAAGTCGCCGTCGTCATCGACAGCAAGAGCGACTACTCCACCGGCCTCGCGAAATACTTCAGCGACGCCTTCGTCGCCGCGGGCGGCAAGATCGTCGCCACGCAGAGCTACGCCCAGGGCGACAGCGACTTCCGCGCGCAGCTCACCGCCATCAAGGCCGCCGGTCCGGAGCTCATCTACGTTCCCGGCTACTACAACGACATCGGTCAGATCGCCATCCAGGCCCGCGACCTCGGCATGCAGCAGCCGCTCGCCGGCGGCGACGGCTGGGAATCGCCGAAGCTCATCGAGATCGGCGGCAAGGCCCTCGAGGGTTGCTTCTACTCCAATCACTACTTCGCCGACGATCCTGCGCCGCAGGTCAAAGAGTTCGTCGAGAAGTACAAGCAGCGCAACAGCGCGACTCCGGATGCACTCGCCGCGCTGGCCTATGACGCCGCGCGCGTTCTCGGCGACGCGCTGAAGCGCGCCGGCAAGACCGACGGTCCCGCGCTCCGCGACGCCATCGGCGCCACGAAGGGCTTCGAAGGCGTCACCGGCACGATCAACCTCGGCCCCGACCGCAACCCGCAAGGCAAGAAGCTCGTCATCGTCGAAGTCCGCGATGGCAAGCTCGCGCTGAAGGCCTCGGTCGACCCGGCCACGCAGGGCGGCGCCGCTCCGGCCGCAACCGACACCGCGAAGAAGCCGTAAGCATGGCTTGGGTGGGCGGCACGCATTCGCGTGTTGCCCACTCAAGGGATTCGTTTTCACGCGGAGACGCGAAGACACGGAGAAGGATTGGCCAACCTTCTCTCGCCTCTCCGCGCCTCCGCGTGAAATCTTTGGTTGCAGCCTCACGAGGCCACGCGAAAATCTCTTTACAACTCAAGGTCCGGCGAGTAGTTTTCGCCGGACCTTTTGTCTGCATGCAGACCCTTCTCCAGAACCTGCTCAACGGAATCGCCGCCGGCTCGATCTATGCCCTGATCGCGCTCGGGTACACCATGGTGTACGGCATCCTCAAGCTGATCAACTTCGCCCACGGCGACGTCTTCATGATCGGCTCCTTCGTCGGCTTCTACGCCGGGAACTACCTGGCCAAGGCCAATCCCAACGCTCCCTCGGGGATCAACGCCGGCGTGACCATGCTGCTGTCGATGATCATCTGCGGCGCCCTCGGCTTCGTCATCGAGCGCGTCGCCTACCGTCCGCTGCGCAACGCACCGCGCATCGCCTCGCTCATCACGGCGATCGGCGTCTCGCTGCTGCTCGAATACGGCGGCCAGTTCGTCTTCGGTCCCGATCCGAAATTCTTCCCGACGCTCATGCCGAAGAAGATCTACAACTTCGGCGGCGTCACGGCGACGAACTACCAGTTCATCGTCCTCGGGCGTCTCCGTCCTGCTGATGGCGCTCCTGCAGTACATCGTCTACGGAACGAAGTTCGGCCGCGCCATGCGCGCCGTCTCCTACAACTTCGAGACCGCGTCGCTGATGGGCATCCCCGTCGACCGCGTCGTCTCGACGACGTTCGTCCTCGGCTCGATGCTCGCCGCGGTGGCCGGCATTCTCTACGGGCTCACGTACCCGAAGATCGAGCCGCTGATGGGCATCATGCCCGGCCTCAAGGCTTTCGTCTCCGCGGTCCTCGGCGGAATCGGCAACGTCCCCGGCGCCGTGATCGGCGGACTGGTCATCGGCATCATCGAAGCCTTCGTCGGCGGCAGCAGCTTCTCGAACTATCGCGAGGCCATCGCATTCGTGATCCTGATCGTCATCCTGCTGTTCCGTCCGTCGGGGCTGTTCGGAAAGTATCAGGCGGAGAAGGTCTGACGTGCGGACCTCAGCGCCACGCGCCTGGTGGCTTCGCGACATCCTTTCGCTCGCCATCCTGATCGCCGTGATCATCGGCGCCTGGTGGGCGCTGGCGTACGCCGGTCAGTACTACCGCCCGCTGCAGTACATCTCGCGCATCATCGTGCTGATCGGGATCAACATCTCGCTGGCCGTCTCGCTGAACATCATCAACGGCCACGCCGGCCAGTTCTCCCTCGGCCACGCCGGCTTCATGGCCATCGGCGCGTACACGGCGGCGTACTTGACTTTCTATCACTTCGGTCCGTACGTCGATTCGCTCCCCGCCGCGCGCCAGCCGCTGATCCAGAACGTCCTCTTCGTCGTCGCGCTCCTCGCCGGCGGCGCCGTGGCGGCGATCTTCGGCTACCTCGTCGGACTCCCGTCGCTGCGATTGCGCGGCGATTACCTGGCCATCGTCACCCTCGGCTTCGGCGAGATCATCCGCGTGCTGATCCTCAACATCGAAGTCATCGGCGCCTCGCGCGGCTTCACCGGCATCCCGCCCTGGAGCAATTTCTTCTGGGTCTTCTTCTTCGCGGCGATCACGATCATCATCTCGCGCCGCCTCGTTGCCTCGTCCGTCGGCCGCGCGTTCCTCGCCGTGCGCGAGGACGAGATCGCCGCGGAATCGATGGGCGTCGACACCACGCGCTACAAGGTCAAGGCCTTCGTCATCGGCTCCGCGCTCGCCGGCATCGCCGGCGGCCTTTTCGCGCATTACACGCCCGCGTATCTCAACCCGGGCATGTTCACGTTCATGAAGTCCTTCGAGGTCGTGGTCATGATCGTCCTCGGCGGGCTCGGCTCGATCTCCGGCGCGGTGATCGGCGCGATCGTCATCACCATCCTCCCCGAGCTGCTGCGCTACGTGAAAGAGATCTACCCGGAGATGCGCGATCCGCGCATGGTCATCTACTCGATCATGCTCATCGTGCTCATGCTCACGCGCCCGCAGGGACTCCTCGGCCGCCGCGAGCTCTGGGATTTCCTTCCGCGCCGCAAAGACAAGATTCCGAAAGAAGCCCGCGATCAAGGCCGCGCTGCTAAGCGCAGTCCAGGCAACGATGACAAGCTCGATCGCGATGCCTCGCCCCCGGTGACCTAGCGATGAGCACTGCACTTCTGCACGCGAAGAACGTCACGATCCGCTTCGGCGGCCTGACCGCCGTGTGTGAGTTCAACCTCGAGCTTCGGCCGCACGAGCTGGTCGGCCTCATCGGCCCCAACGGCGCCGGCAAGACCACGATCTTCAACATGCTCACCGGCGTCTACAAGCCGACCGAGGGGGAGATCGACATCGGCGGCGTCTCGACGCACGACATGAAGCCGTACCAGATCACCAGCCTCGGCGTCGCGCGCACGTTCCAGAACATCCGCCTCTTCAAAGACCTCACCGTTCTCGACAACGTCAAGATCGGCGGACATATCCACTACAAGTACTCCAGCGCCTCGGCGGTGCTGCACACGAATCGCTTTCACGCCGCGGAAGACGAAGCGGAAGTCGAGGCCGATGAAGCTGCTCGACATCTTCGGCCTCGCGCTCGCGCGCGCAGACGCGCGCCAAGAACCTCCCGTACGGCGATCAGCGCCGCCTGGAGATCGCCCGCGCCCTCGCCGCGCGGCCGAAGCTGCTCCTCCTCGACGAGCCGGCCGCGGGCCTCAACGACAGCGAGACGCACGACGCTCATGGAGACGATCCACGACATCCGCGACCGCTTCGACATCGCCATCCTCCTCATCGAGCACAACATGGAACTGGTGATGGGCATCTGCGAGCGGATCATCGTCCTCAACTTCGGCAAAACCATCGCCGAGGGGACGCCGGAGCAGGTGCGCGCCAACGACGCGGTCATCGAGGCCTACCTCGGCGAACCGGCGGAGGCCGCCGAGCTATGAGCGCGATTCTCTCCATCCGCGGACTCGAAGTCGGCTACGGCGCCATCTCCGCCCTGCACGGCATCGACCTCGACGTCAACAAAGGTGAGATCGTCACCCTCATCGGCGCCAACGGTGCCGGCAAAACCACCACGCTGCGCACCATCTCCGGACTCCTCAAACCGCGCAAAGGCACCATCGAGTTCGACGGCAGCGAGATCACCGGAGTCCCGCCACACATCATCACCGCCCGCGGCATCTCGCACGTCCCGGAAGGGCGCGGCATCTTCGCCAACCTCACCGTCTCCGACAACCTCGAGCTCGGCGCCTACCTCCGCAAAGGCCGCATCGGCAAAGAAGAGTACGACCGCATCTACACGCTCTTCCCGGTCCTCAAAGAGCGCATCAAACAAAACGCCGGCACCCTCTCCGGCGGCGAACAACAAATGCTGGCCATCTCCCGCGCCCTCATGGCCAAGCCCACCGTCCTCCTCCTCGACGAACCGTCCCTCGGCCTCGCCCCGCAAATGGTCCAAACGATCTTCCGCGTCATCCGCGAGATCAACGCCGAAGGAACAACCATCCTCCTCGTCGAACAAAACGCCCACATGGCCCTCGTCACCGCCCACCGCGGCTACGTGATGGAGACGGGCCGCATCATCCTCGCGGATGACACGAAGGCGCTCTTGGCGAGCGATCGGATTAAGCAGGCGTATTTGGGGGGGTAGGGACGGGCATAGGTACTCGCGATCGTTTGCGTCTGCTATTCGGGAACCGGCCGGCTCATTGGTGAGTGCTAGACTTCTTCCGATGAAGCTCGTGACCGGGAAAGTCGAGAACGGTGCGGTGGCGCTGCCCGAGGGGGAGTTCGAGGAAGGGTCCGCCGTGGCTGTACTCGCATCAACGCTGGACCAGCCGGTCGACCTGACATCCGCCGAGGAAGAAGCGCTGATCGAATCGCTCACTGCGATTCGTTCCGGGAACTACATCAGCGGCGAGGACCTGCTCCTCCAGCTGAGGTCACGCGGTCGTTGACGTACGCGATTCGGATCTCGCCGCGAGCCGCACGGCAAATCGAACAAGCGTCGGACTGGTGGTACGAGAATCGTTCGGCCGCACCGAACCTCTTCTCGTCGGAACTGGAGCGCGGTTTCCTGGCCCTCTCGTCGTTTCCTCGAGCCGGTGAGGGCGTGGCGCATTCTCGGATCTCCAATCTGAGACGTATCCTGTTGTCCGCAGTCCAGTTTCATTTGTACTACACCATCGCCGAAGAAGATGGCGTCGTGGAGATCCTCGAGCTTTGGCATACGAGTCGGAGGCCCCGGTCGCGATGAAACGCACGTGGACGATCATCGGAGTGCGTGATGTGCCGCGCAGCTTCCAGTGGTACCAATCGCTGTTCGGCCAGGCTCCGACTGCGCCCGCGCATTCGTACTTTGGTCAGCTCCTCGACTCCGACGGAACGGTGTTGCTCTGTCTTCACGCGTGGGATGTCGAGGACCATCCGACGTTGATGAATCCCGAGGCGGGGACGCCTGGGCACGGGTTGCTGTTGTTCTTCCGTGTCGACGACTACAGCGCGGCACTGCGCAGGGCGCGCAAGCTCGTCCCGCGGTTCGAGGAAGAGCCGCACATGAATCCCAACACGCGAACCAGGGAGTTCTCGCTGCGGGATCCGGATGGCTATTACGTGACGATCAGCGCACTTTCCCGGGGCGAGTTGGCAGCCGCGACGCAGAAATCAGAAAAGCGACCGCGATCGACGAAGGCCCGCGCAGGCATTCGGAAGACGGTTAAGCGACCGCGCCTTCGCGGCTAATCCGATCGAGAGCGAACCGAGTCAGCGCCGTCCATTCAATACCTTCGCGAGATCCTTCGGATTCGCGCCGATCGCGAAGAGCGATCGCATCAGCAGGTCGACGCTGACGCTGCTGCCAGTGCAAGCTTCACCTCGACGAATGCGCGCTCTTCCGCAGCGAGTTCCAGAAAGTCTTCCGCGGAACCAACAGACCATCCTGCGTTCTCCAGTGCTTCTCGCTTGCCTGGATTCATCAGATCTACTCCTCTCGCATCGCGCGACGAAATTGTCATCGGGGTCAATTTTGTCGTCTGGTACATTAGATCTGTTGGTCCGTCGCGTGATCCAGCTCGCGGCCGCGTTGAACAGCACGGCCGACACCATCCCATAGGGAGAAACCTGATGCGTCGATTCCTTCCTGTTCCTCTGCTCGCGGTCACCGCTCTTCTGCAAGGGTGCGTCTTCGGGAACACGCAGACGTTCAACTACGTCCCGAGCAGTCGGAGTGAGGTCGGCAAAGGCGTCGTGGTTCTGCTGTTTGCCGTGGACGATCAGCGTCCGTACATCGTGAGCGGCGAAGAACCGCTCAACTTCGTCGGCGAGCAAAGGAATGGCTACGGGATGCCCTTCAACGTGACGACGACCGACGGTCGCCCGTTCGCGAGAGTCGTGCAGGAGACCGTGCAGCGCGATCTCGAAGCGGCCGGCTTTCACGTCGCACCGCTGCAGGACAAGGCGGGCGACGTTGCGGCGGCGGCCCGCCTGGTACAGGCTCGACGTGCACTCGTGGTGGTGATGCACGAGTTCAAGTCGGACACCTTCAACAACATCAACTTCGACTACGACTTTGAAGCGATCGTCTACGACGAAGCGGGCAAGGAGTTGGTGCGCGATCGACTCGCCGCCGAGGAGGAGTTGCCCGGTTCGTTGATGAATCCGGCCAAAGCCGCGCGGCAGAAAGTTCCAACGTACTTCTATTCGAAGATCCATGATCTGGTGACGGGCAACTTCAAGATCATGAAGGCGCTCACGGAGTAACACTCGAACATTCATGCTAAGATGTGCTGCACAACAACATGTGCAGCGAAGAAGGCCGGGTGCTCCCCGGCCTTTTTCTATTTGCGCTCGATTTGGGAGGGAGGGGTTGTGATGGTGTCGAGGCAACAGATCGAGAAGCTCGCCAAACGGAGGAGTTGTCCGCGGTGCAGTCTGGAGAAAACGGAAGGGACGGCGCTCTGCCGCCGTTGCCGCTACAAGCTGCCTTCGCACATGCGATTGCCGCTCGAGGGGATCAACAGGCAGGAGGAGCGGGTGGTGGCCAGCGCGCTGCGCGCGGCGGCGAATTTTTTCGACATTCACTACAAGTCGATCCTCGACTTCGGCGGCGGACGGATTCGCGGTGGGGATGAGTAGCGGCGAAGGTTAGGCCTCTGCGCGGTAGAAGCTGTTATCGGTTGTCAGTGATCGGTTGTCTGTGAGGTGTTGCGCTGAAGCCCTGACAACCGACCACGGACAACCGATAGCCACCGTCTAGCGCGATCCGTCGAGCTTCTGCTCCGTCTGACGTGCCAGCGACAGCAGTTCGTTCATCTCCGGCGATGCGTTCGGGATCTCGCCGAGCTTCTGCGAGATCTCCAGCGCGTTCTTCGCGCACTGCCAGTTCTCGAGGCGCACGTGCGAGCGGGCGATATGGAAGTAGGGGTAGTAGTCGACGAGCCACATCCCGTACATGCGCGCCTGCTTCTGCGGGTTCGGACGGTTGGCGACGGCGTCGATGAAGTGCGTGAGTGCGCGCGAGTAGTCGCCCTTGCGCTCCAGCTCGAGGCCGATCTCGTAGTTCGCGTACCACGGCGCGTGCGCCAGTTTCGTATCGAGCGGCAGGTCGCACTTCGCGAGGACGTCGTCGCGCAGAGTCTGAAAGTCCTGTTCGCTGAGGAGCGAGGGCTTCTTGTCGTAGACCGCGTAGCGCGGGTATTTGCCAGAAGCATCGCCCCGCAGCAGAAGCTGATACGCGACGAGCAGCGGACGCCCGACCTCGCTCTTCGCCGCGACGCCACTCGTCTCCGCGAGTCCGAGCTCCTTGCGCGCGCGCTCGACGTCGCCGCTCATCTGGCTGGCGATGGCGAGATAGAGATGCGGCAGGTAATCGATATACTGCTGCGGACGCGTCGGCACCTGCAAGCCTTCTCCGGCGCGCGCCGCCAGCGCGGCTTCGAGCGACTCCTTTGCCGCGGCGGCCTGACCCTGTTCGATGAGGTGCACGCCTTTCTCGTAATGGTCGTACCAACCGTCCGCCATGGCGGATGTCGTCAGCAGGAGCAGGGCGAAGAGTGAGCGGATCATGCGGATATTGTAACGGGGAGGCTTTGCCTGTCGACTTACCTCGGACGGTCGAAGAGTGCGAAATTCTCTTCACGGAGTGGAACATTGAGCGGACCGAGGTAGCCTCGGTGTGTGGAAGACGTACCGAGATCGTTCAAGCGATGGCTGGAAGAGAGGCTCGATTCTCGTGCCCTTCGAGCAGCAGTCGGCAGCGACATGCGAGAGTTCGCGCTGCTGTGGTTTCTGTTCGCTCTCCTCGACATGATGATCGAGGACCGGCTCACGCCGAGATGGGGCTTTTGGAACGGCGCCTTCAGCGTTGTGTTGTGGGCGCTCGGCTCGTATATTGAAATGAGACGTTACCCTGGAGATCGATAACGATGCATGACTACAGGATCTTCTTGGTTGCCCTGGTCTTTCTGGGACCTTTGGCCATGATCGGCTTGTGGGCGATGCGTGCGTCGGAGAGGGAGTACAAGCGGTTGAAGGACAGCGGTCGTATCTAACCGTTCCCTTTGCGCCGGTGCCCAAACGGAATCATTCCCTAACTTCGTCCTTCCCCCGGCGTATATCCCGGAAGACGGAAAGGGGATTCATCCGATGAAACGTTTTGGGATTGCGCTCATTCTCACCTTTGCGGCATTCAGTGCCATGGCTCGCAGTCTCTCCATTCAGGGAGAGGACTGCACGGCGCGCAATTTCAACTTCGATGGCGATCGGGCCTTCGTGGCCAAAGAGACGATCGACGGGCGTGGCGCGCGCTCGCTGAAGGCGGCGGTCGATCAGGCGCCGATGTCGGTGGTCGGCGACAGCAGCGGCGGTTACACGATCGATGTCTGCAAGGCCGCGCGGACCGCCGAGGATCTGAACGCGATCCGGGTGACGTTCGCGGGTGGGGAGCTGAAGGCCGAGGGACCGGAAGGGCGCAATCACGATTGGACGGTGACGTATCGGATCCATGCGCCGAAGAGCGCGGATCTCGATGTGCAGACGGCGAATGGGCCGCTGGCGATCAGCGACGTCGGCGGCAAGGTCGTGGCGCGCACGCAAAATGGTCCGCTCTCGCTCACGAATCTCTCCGGCGACGTCGATGCCTCGGCGCAGAATGGTCCGATCAACGTCGACGGCGGTTCGGGCACGATGAAGGTCCGCGCGTCGAACGGTCCGCTGACGGTCGATCTCGACGGCGGCTCGTGGACCGGCGGCACACTCGACGCGACGACGAAGAATGGTCCGCTCAGTCTGCGCATCCCGAAAGGCTACGGCTCCGGCGTCGTCGTGGAGTCGCGCGGACGCGGACCGGTCTCCTGCCGTGCGGAAGGCTGCGAACGCTCGCGCCGCTCGTGGAAAGACACCGATGACAATGACTGGGACGACACGCCGCGTACGATCGAGCTCGGAAGCGGAGCGCAGGCCGTGCGTTTGGGCACGGTGAACGGTCCGATTACGATCAAAGACGAGTAAGCTGAGTTAAGTGGTTGCTGGTTGCTGGTTGTCTGCGGTTCTTCGCGAGACGCCACAAGCAGCGACGACTAAGCCCCGCCTCTCTCGGCCTCGGCGCACTCCGCGTCTCCGCGTGAACCCATCTCGCGCGGAGACGCGGACTAAGTTTGTTCGTCACTCGCTGCCTCACCCTCTGCCGAGAAACCCCAGACAACCAGCAACCAGCAACCAGTAACCGTAAGTTACACTTGCGCCCCAACGTGACGCGCGACGACATTTCCCGCGGGCATCTGCTCGCCGTGCTCGGTGTCGGCTTCGGTCTGGCCGTCACGATTGGCAATGCCGTCGGCGCGGGCATCCTGCGCACGCCGGGCGTGATCGCCGAGCATCTGCAGACGTTCTGGCCGTTCATCGCCGTCTGGATCGTCGGCGCGATTTACGCCGCGCTCGGTGCCAATGCGCTCTCCGAGCTTGGGACGTTCGTGCCGCGCTCTGGCGGGCAATACGTCTTCGTGCGTCACGGGCTTGGCGATTACGCGGGCTTCGTCGTCGGCTGGAGCGACTGGATGTCGACGTGCGGCACGACAGCCTTCGTCGCACTCGTCGTCGGCGAGTACACCGTCGGACTCTTTCCCGAGGTGAGGACGCAGCAGGTCGTCGCGCTGGCGGTGGTCGCCGTGTTCACCGTCGTGCAGTGGCTCGGCGTGCGCGGTGGCGCGGCGGTGCAGAACGTCACGAGCATCATCAAAGCCGGCGCGCTGATCATCTTCATCGCCGTCTGCTTCTGGCTCGGCTCGCGATTGCCGTGGACGCCGACCGTGGTCTCGACCGAACATGAAGGCTCGCTCTTCGTCGCGTTCATTTTCGCGCTGCAGTCGGTGATCTACACGTTCGATGGCTGGTCGGCGGTCATTTACTTTTCCGGGGAAGTGAAGGACTACGCGAAGAGCATTCCGCGGGCGATGCTCACGTCGGTCGCGACGATCGCCGTGATCTACATCTTCGTCAACCTCGCCTTCCTCGCCGTGGTCTCGCTGCCGACGATCGCCGGCAGCAATCTCGCCGCGGGTGTCGTGGTCGAGCGGCTGTTCGGCGCGGCGGGGGACAAGGTGTTGCGCGGTCTGGTCATCCTCATGCTGCTGAGCGCGGTCAGCTCGAACGTCCTGATGGCGCCGCGCGTGTTGTTCGCGATGGCCAGCGACGGACTGTTCTGGCGCGGCGCGCGCGTCGTCAATCGTGGCGGCACGCCGGATGTGGCGTTGCTGATCAGCAGCCTGCTTGCGGCGGTGTTCATCGTCACCGGGACGGTCGAGACTGTGATCGCCAAGCTCTCGTTCTTCTTCGTGGCGATTTACTCGCTCTCGTTCCTGACGCTCTTCGTTCTTCGCCATCGTGAACCCGATGCGCCGCGTCCGTATCGCGCCTGGGGGCATCCCTACACGACTGGTCTCGCGCTCGTGGCCTCGATCGTTTTCCTGGTCGGAGCTGTCCTTGGCGATGTGAAGAACAGTCTCTATTCGATCGCACTCCTCGTGCTGAGCGCGCCCGTGTTCTGGCTGATGCGCCGCCGCCGGCACGGCCGGTAGCGTTGGAGGCCACAAGGCTGGACGCACGCGCGGGTGATCCGAGGCGTCGTTCCGGCTACCTCTCGTTCCGCGTTACTGCGGCGCAATCCGGCTTGCACAAGACTGCGAGGTTGTGCGATACCGCTCCGACCACCGACAACGGACAACCGAGAACCATTGATGATCGATCCACGACTCGAATACGCATCCACGCTTTCCTCGCGCCACTATCTCGAGCCCTCGGTGCTGCGGGACGAGAACCGCACGGTGTTCGGAAAGACGTGGCTGCTCGCCGGCCGCGCCGATCAGGTGCGCGAGGCTGGGCAGTTCTTCACGGCCACGATCGGCGACGAGCCGGTGCTCGTGGTGCGCGGCGCCGACGGCGTACTGCGCGCGATGTCGAATGTCTGCCGCCATCGCGCCGGTCCCGTCGCGACGGGCGAGGGGAAGCGTCCCGTACTGCAGTGCGGCTATCACGGCTGGACGTATTCACTCGATGGCCGCTCGCGCGCACGCCGGAATTCGAGGGCGTACAGAATTTCGATCGCGCATCGTGCGCGCTCCCGCAGTTCCAGGTCGACATCTGGAACCAGCTCGTCTTCGTGAATCTCGATCCCGCTGCCGAGTCGCTCACCGCGTTCCTCGGCGATCTCACCGAGGAGATGCCGCCGCATGACTACAGCGGCTTTCAGCTCGCGAAGCATAAAATCTGGGAGCTCGACTGCAACTGGAAGGTCTACGTCGACAACTACCTCGAGGGCTATCACATCCCCATCGTGCATCCCGGCCTGTTCCGCGAGCTCGATTACGCGAATTACCGGACGGAGACGAAGCGGATGTACTCGATCCAGCTCGCGCCGACGCGTAAGCCGGAGCGAATCCGCACCGCGAACGGCGACGATCGGGTCAGCTACTTCTGGATCTTTCCGAATCTCATGCTCAACGTCTATCCCGACAACTTCTCGACCAACCTCATCGTCCCGCTCGGCCACGGCCGCACGGCTGACGATTTTCGACTGGTACTTCAAGCGACCCCGAGGCGTCGAAGGTGCAGATCGACGAGACCGTCGTCTTCAGCGACGAGATCCAGCTCGAAGACATCGACCATCTGCGAAGCCGTGCAACGCGGCCTGCGCTCGTCGACGTACGACGCCGGACGGTTCTCGCCACAGCGAGAGAACGGCGTGCATCACTTTCACCGGTTGTACGAGGAATACCTCGCGAATCTGTCGTCCTGAGCGAAACAGGTCACAGAGTTGGAAGAGAAACGAAGGGAGGGCGGGCTTAAGCCCGCCGACTTTCCGTGGGTCTTGCGAAGCCTGCCCCCCAAAACCGGCGGGCTATAAGCCCGCCCTCCTCAGATCAGCGCATTTTGAAACGCTGCGCGTGCGCGCGAGTAGACCGGGCACCACGGCTCGTGGGCGCCGTCGAGATAGCCGGTGCTGAGCAGGAACGAGCCGGTGATTTCGCCTCCGGTGAAGACGAAGGTTTTCTTGAACAACTTCACCCAATCCGCTTTTTCGCGCGGGTGATGGGCGTCGAGCCATTGTGCGAACGAGCCGTGTGATTTGCGGAGGGCGCGGATGCGCTTCGCGTTCTCGACGGCGGCTTCGACTTTCAATCGATTGCGGATGATTCCGGCGTTTTCCATGAGCCGCGCTTTGCGGTGCGCGTCGAAGCGCGCGACTTTGTCGAGGGAAAACCCGGCGAACGCTTCGCGGAAGGCCTCGCGCTTCTTGAGAATCGTCAGCCAGGAGAGGCCGGCCTGATTGATCTCCAGCACGAGCCGCTCGAAGAGACGGTCATCGTCGCGTACGGGGAATCCGTATTCCTCGTCGTGATACGGACCATGAAACGGATGGCCGGGGGCGATGTCGCAATAGGAGCTCATAGGCGTGAATGCTGACAGATCAACATTTTTCTTGCCTGCGACGCTTCTGTTGCAGACACTGGCGCGCTGTGAATCTCGTCCAAACGGTGCTTGCGATCGCGATCATTGCGGTCGCGGTGTCGATCATCGTCCGCCAGATCGTTGCTGCACGCTCCGCGCGCGCGGGCGGAGATGCGCGTCGCTTCGCCGCCGAGATCATCGACAACGCCGGCGAGGGCATCGTCGTCTACGACCGCGAGCTTCACTACGTCCTCTGGAATCGTTTCATGGAGGAACTGACCGGCCTCCCCGAGGCCGATGTCGTGGGCCGTCCGGCACTGGAGATTTTTCCGCATCTGCGCGATCAGCAGGTCGACGAGATGTTGCTGCGCGCCATTGCCGGCGAAACCGTGGCCACGCCGGACATTCACTATTACATTCCCTCCACGTCGCGCCGCGGCTGGGTGTCGTCCGTGTATCGCCCGCATCGCGATGAAAACGGCGCGATCATCGGCGTAATCGGGCTGGTCCGCGACATCACCGCGCGGAAGACGGCGGAGCAACAGGTCGAGTATCAGGCCTACCACGACGCGCTCACCGGTCTTGCCAATCGCCGTCTCTTTCACGAACATCTGTCGCTGGCGCTCGCCCTGGCCCAGCGCCGGCACACCTTCGTGGCCGTTCTCTTTCTCGACCTCGATCACTTCAAAGTCGTCAACGATTCCCTCGGACACTCCGTCGGCGACGAGCTCTTGAGCCATGTTGCGCGCCGTCTCAAGGGTTGCGTCCGCGAAGGGGACACGGTGGCGCGCGTCGGCGGCGACGAGTTCACGATCGTCATTCAGGATCTGACCTCGCGCGACGAAGCGGTGATCGTCGCCTCCAAAGTGCTGCGCTCGATCGCCGAGCCGATGGAGGTCAGCGGCCATCGCCTCTTCGTCACGACCAGCGTCGGCATCACCGTGTTCCCCGAGGATGGCGAAGATGCCGAGACACTGCTGAAGAACGCCGATACGGCGATGTACAAAGCCAAGGCGCAGGGCCGCAACACGTATCAGATGGCCTCGCGCGAATTGAGCCGCACGACGCAGGAGCGGATGGCCGTCGAGAACGGACTGCATCTCGCGCTCGAGCGCGGAGAGTTCACGCTGCTCTATCAGCCGCAGATCGACATCGAGACGATGGCCGTCGTCGGAATCGAAGCGCTCCTTCGCTGGCAGCATCCCGAGCGCGGCGTCATCCTTCCGGAGAACTTCATCGGCGCGGCGGAAGATCGGGGCTTGATCCTGCCGATCGGAGAGTGGGTGATCCGCGAGGCCTGCCGCGAAGTGCGACGTTTTCACCAGGAAGGACATTCGTTCTTCCGCGTGGCCGTGAACATCTCGCCGCGTCAGTTCCGCGATCCGGCGCTGCTCTCGATCGTGCAATCGGCGATCGCAGAGTCGGGGATCGATCCTCATACGCTCGAGCTGGAGATCACGGAAAACGTGGCGATGGAAGACGTGGAGCTGACGATGTCGACGCTCGCGGAGTTCCGCGCCTCGGGCGTGACGATCGCCATCGACGATTTCGGCACCGGGCACTCGTCGCTCAGCTACCTGAAGCGATTCCCGATCGACGCGCTCAAGATCGACAAGTGCTTCGTCGCGGATCTCCCGGATAAGTTCGAAGACGCGGCCATCGTCAGCTCGGTGATCTCTCTTGCCAACGGCCTCGGCCTGCGCGTCGTCGCCGAGGGAGTGGAGACGCGCGAGCAACTCGAATTCCTGCGCGAGAACGGCTGCCGCGAAGTGCAGGGATTCTTCTTCAGCTATCCCGTTCCCGCCGAGGAGATTCGGCGGACGCTGGTCTCACAACCGGCCGAGCGCGTCGGTTAGCGGCGTTTTACGAATCGCCGACGATGACGCTCCAGGGAAGCTGGCGAACCTGCTTCACCTTTTCGTCGATGTCCACCTGCGTCGCTCTGTCGCCGAGGACGCGCCGCAGGTAATCGACCTCGGAAGAGACGAGGCGATTGCTCTTCGGCAGGAGCCGCACGGCGGCACTTTGCAGGTTTCTTTCGGAGACGGACACGAGCTTCGACACCGGCTTGACCGGCTTGATCTGCACTTGCATGAATTCCCCAACCGCGCTCGAAGCCGAAATCATCCAGATTCGTAACAAGAGTTCGTTGTTCACGCGGAGACGCGGAGAACGCGGAGACGAGACGCTAGCAAATTCTCTCTCCGCGGGCTCCGCGCCTCCGCGTGAAATCCATGTCGCGTGCAGCTGAGCTCACCGTTTTCGCGCGTTGGTCGGGACCCGCGCCGGGAGCGCGTTCCGGAAGGTGAAGGCCTCTTGCACGAACGTTTCGCGTCCGGGGCGGCAGCCGCAGAGGGCGCAGCGCATTCCGTCGAGGTGTGCGGCTCGCGAGTGGCCGCAGTGGGGGCAGTTCTTCATTGGCGCCTCCATGACTGTCAGATAGCTCAAGATGGATGCCATCCCGATCACTGATCAGCGTGTCATTGCTCGATGAGCGTAAGCGGGCGTGGCCGGAAGGGCGCGTTTTGCTATCGTGCGTAGAGCAGTGACGCCGAGGCCGGCACAAATCCCGATCAAACGTCTTCATTCGGTAGAACGGAATGGGAGCGACGATGAGTGAGCTGACGGACGCGATCCAGCAGGGCGATTCCGCGAGAGTGACGGCGCTGCTCGATGAGAATCCTTCTCTTCTGCAGTCGATGGAGAATGGCGTGACGCCGATCCTGCTGGCGCTGTATCACGGCAAGGTCGATCTCGCGCGGCTCATCGCTGATCGCGGCGCTCCACTTTCCTTCGCCGAGGCTTGCGCCATTGGCGATCTCGATGCGGTGAAGAGAATGCTCGCCGCGGATCGTTCGGTACTGGAAGTGCGGAGCGCCGATGGATTTCCGCCGTTCGCGCTATCGGTCTTCTTTCGCCGTCCCGAGGTCGCGCGGTGTCTCGTCGAGCAGGGAGCGGACGTGAACGCCGCCGCGGAGAACGCGATGCGCGTCGCGCCGGTCCACGCCGCGGCAACGACGCAGGAACTCGAAATGATGCGCCTCATCCTCGATCACGGCGCTGATCCGAACGCGCGGCAGCAGATGGACTACACGCCTCTCCACAGCGCCGCCGGCCGCGGCGACATCGAGATGGCGAAGCTCCTCCTCGCTCACGGCGCGGAACGCGCACCGAAGACGACCGATGGGATGACGCCCGCCGATGTCGCACGCAAGCACGAGCAGGGCGAGTTCGCGGCGTGGATCGAGGAGCAGCTGGCAGCTCTCAGCTAGCAGCTCGCAGGAGAACCGCTTCCATCGCCGCGTCTCCTGAGAGCTGAGAGCTGCGAGCTGCGAGCTACTGCAGAGCTGCGAGCTGCGAGCTGCCAGCTAAAGAAGCGTCCGGAAACGATCCCCGCGCAAAGAACACATGCTCCGCAAGCTTGCGCAGCATCGGCAATCGCAGCGACGCGAATGCGAGCTCCGTCAGCGTCGGATTGGACATCGCGTCGATCGCGTGGCGCATCCAGCGGCGGGTGAGGAAGCGGGCGCGGAAGCGGTCGCCGGTGTATTGCTGCAGGACGCGCGCATCGCCGCTTTCAAAGTAGGCGGCGATGACTTCGGCGGCGAACGTCGAGAGTCGGATCGCTCCGTCGAGACCGCCCGCGGTGAGTGGAGAGACGGCGCCGGCGGCGTCGCCGACGAGGAGGCCGCGCGGTGAGGCGATGCGGCGCAGCATTCCGCCGACGGGGATGAGTCCTCCGCGTCTCTCGATCGCGCGCCCTGCGCGGAACGGCAGCGTCTCGCGAAAGCGCTGCATCGCCTTCGCGGCATCCCATCCTTTTCCATGACCGGCGAGGCCGATGTGCGCTTCTTCGCCGTCGTTGGCGACCCAGGCGATGTAGCCGGGTGCGAGGCGCGGATCGAGGAAGCAATGCAGGATCGGCTCGCGCGAGATCGGCGGCACGACTTCTTCGACGCCGAGGAGCAGATCGCGATTGCGGTCGAGCCCGAGGTGGGCGGCGACCGTTGAGCGCGCCCCGTCCGCGCCAATGATGAAGCGCGCACGAATCCGCTCCTCGCGTCCGCCGCGGACGAACGTCACGCCGCCATCGTCGCAGGCGGTGACCCGCGCGCCGGGAATCCACGTGACGCCGACGCGCGCGCATTGATCGAGGAGATGCAGATAGAGCCAGGCCATGCGTCCGACGCGGAACTCGTCGCGCTTCGCACGCAGCGCGAACGTGCGGCGCGCGGGCGAGTAGAGGACCACGTCGCGGATCGGCGGCCCCAATTGCTCGTCCGGCAGCGGGAAGTCTTCCCAGGTCTTGCGCACGAAGATGCCGGTCGTATGCACGGGCGACGCGATCGACGCCTTCCGATCGAGGATGGCGACGCGCAGGCCGCGCGCGGCGAGAAGGCGCGCGCAACGAAGGCCGGCAAGTCCGGCACCGATGACGGCGATGTCGTACGAGCTCGCAGCTCTCAGCTGGCAGCTCTCAGGAGATGAAGTCATAGTAAGTACTTTACATTGCAAAGATGATGGGCGCAAATACACCTTCCTGCGAGCTGCGAGCTGCCAGCTGAGAGCCTTACGGGTGCCGCGAGAAGATCAGCGTGGCGTTCGTTCCGCCGAAGCCGAACGAGTTCGAGAGCACGTGATTCAGGCCGGCGACGGGACGCGCGCTGTTCGGGACGTAGTCGAGATCGCACTCCGGGTCGGGGACCTCGTAGTTGATCGTCGGCGGGAGAACGCCGTGATGGATCGCCAGCGCCGCGAACGCCGACTCGATGCCGCCGGCCGCGCCGAGGAGGTGGCCGGTCATCGACTTCGTCGAGCTGACGGCGAGCTTGTAGGCGTGCTCGCCGAACACCTTGCGAATCGCGATCGTCTCGACCTTGTCGCCGACCGACGTCGACGTGCCGTGCGCATTGATGTACTGGATCGACTCCGGCGCGAGGCCGGCGTCGCGCAGGGCGCGGATCATCACGCGGACCATCCCATCGCCGTCGTCCGAGGGTGAGGTGATGTGGTACGCGTCGCTGGTCATCCCGTAGCCGACGAGCTCGCAGTAAATCTTCGCGCCGCGGGCCAGCGCGTGCTCGCGCTCCTCGAGGATCAGCACGCCCGCGCCTTCGCCCATGACGAAGCCGTCGCGATTGAGGTCCCAGGGACGCGAAGCGCGCTGCGGCTCGTCGTTGCGCGTCGACAGCGCGCGCATGGCAGAGAAGCCGCCGATGGCCAGCGGCGTCACGACCGCTTCGCTGCCGCCAGCGAACATCACGTCGGCGTCGTCGCGCTGGATGACCTTGAAGGCGTCACCGATGGCGTGCGCACCGGTGGCGCAGGCGGTTGCCGGCGCGGAGCTCGGACCCTTGCAGCCGAAGCGGATCGAGATGTGTCCGGCGGCGAGGTTGACGATGAGGCCGGGGATGAAGAAGGGAGAGATCCGCGAGGGTCCGCGCTCGAGGAGCTTCTTGTGCATTTCCTCGATGAGCGGAAGGCCGCCGATGCCGGAGCCGATGATGACGCCGACGCGATCCTGATCTTCCTTGCTGGTGTCGAAGCCGGAGTCATCCACCGCCATCTGCGCCGCGGCAATCGCGTAGTGGATGAAGGTGTCGGACTTCTTGACCTCTTTCTTCTCGATCCAGTCCTCGGGTTTGAAGTCGGTGATCTCACCGGCGATCTTGCAGGGATAGTCCGTCGTATCGAACTTCGTGATCCGGCCGATTCCCGAGCGCCCTTCCATCAGACCCTGCCACGTACCTTCGGTACCGACGGCGAGTGGGGTAATCACTCCGAGACCTGTGACCACGACGCGACGCTTGTTCAACGAATGCGCTCCTTCAAATGGTGCCGGACGAAATCCGAGCCTTCACAAACGTAGGGCGGGCTGGAAGCCCGCCCACGGAAGGGGCCGGGCCGGGAAGCCCGCCCTCAACGCTGCTGTAATGCAAAATCCGTTACTGCGCTTTGGCGCGTTTGTCGATGTACTCGACAGCGTCGCGCACCTTCCGGATCTTCTCCGCCTCGTCGTCAGAGATCTCGACTCCGAACTCTTCCTCGAACGCCATGATCAGCTCGACTGTGTCGAGTGAATCCGCTCCAAGGTCCTCGACGAACGACGCCTCGGGATTCACTTCTTCGGCGTCCACACCGAGCTGCTCGACGATGATGGATTTGACCCTCTCTTCTACCGACATCGGTATCTCCTCCTCGATGAATGCAAGGCGCGTTTTAGCACAGTCGCAAGAAGCGTTGCCAGCGATGGGGTTCGATGGGGGCTGGGGGCTAGGGGCTAGGGGCTAGCGCGCATGGTTGCCTCTAGCCCCTAGCCTCTAGCCCCCAGCCCCTAGTCTCCAGCCCCTGAGGATACTATTCGCGTCCCATGCCCAAACGCATCTTTACCTACGAAGAGGCCCTCGCGCTTCTCCCTGAAGTGCAACGCCTCACGACCGAAGCGGTCGAGCGCGTCGATCAAGTCATGGAGGAAGGCGTCCTCGAAGCGCAGGACATCGTCGCGGAATGGGCGGAGTCGATTCTGGACATGGGCATCGAAGTGAAAGGGCTCTGGCTCATCGACTTCGACAGCGGCGCCGGCTACTACTGCTGGCAACACCCCGAGCCCGCGCTCGAGTACTTTCACGGATACGAAGAGGGATTTCCGGGACGAGTGAAGTTGAATTGAAGAATGGTTGCTAGTTGCTGGTTGCTGGTTGTCTGTGGTTTCTCGGCTGACGAGGCATTTGCCGTTAAACGACCAACCGCAGACAACCAGCAACCAGCAACCAGCAACCCAACGAACCAGCAACTCCCGGACAACCGACACCCGATAACTGACAACCAATGCTCAAAGCGATCGCCTTCGACCTCTGGGAAACCCTGATCACCGATACGCCGCCGCTGTCGAAGCAGCAGGAGCGTCTGCGGCTCACGCGGATGGAAGCCATCCTCACCGCGCATGGACATGGGGCGATTGCCGATCGGATCGAGCATGCGTATCGCACACTCTGGCGCCGTTGCCAGGATCTCTACTGGTCGGACGATCGCGACGTGCCGTGCCGCCGTCAGATCGAGCATTTCCTCGAAGAGCTGGAGCTCGATGCGGCGTCGTTTGGTGAAGAAGCGCTGGCGGAGCTCGAACACGCGTACGCGAGCGCCGCGCTCGACGTGCTTCCCGAGGCCGTCGACGGCGCGAAGGAAACGCTGGTCGGGCTCAAAGCCCGCGGCCTCGCGGTGGGATTGATCAGCAACACCGGCCGCACGCCCGGCTCCGTGCTGCGCGACATCCTCGGCGCTCTCGGTCTCGCTCCATCCATCGATGTCATGGTCTTCTCGAACGAGCACGGCGAGTGCAAGCCGCGCCCCTCGATCTTTGAAGAGCTCCGTCGCGGCCTCGACGTGCGCTACGACGAGATGATGTTCGTCGGCGACAACCTCTACGCCGACGTCCATGGCGCACAACGCTGCGGCATGCGCGCCGTCCACTTCATCCCCGCCGTCCGCGGCTCCGCCGTCGCACCGGAAATCGAGCACGGACTCGAGATCGTCCCCGACGCGACGGTCACCGATCTCCGCGCGATCGTGAACCTGGCAACGCGGTGATCGATGGTTATCGGTTGTCCGTTGTCAGTTGTCCGGGACTTTCCGTTCGACGGATCACCGCAGACAACCGACAACCGACAACTGACAACCCACGCAGTGGTTGCACCATCTTTGCACGAGGGCGGGCAGCAGAAAGGTATCCTTCGCCCTGATGATCGTCCGTCCCCCGCGCCTCGTCGCGATCGTGTCCCTCCTCCTCGTTGCGTTCCTTTCCTTTCCATCGGAAGCCCAAACCAGCAAGAAGAAAAAACGCGCGACTCCGCGCCGCAAGCCGGCAGCGACGCGCAAGGCCGCGCCGAAGGCTCTGCCGCCGATGGCCATCGGCACGACCTTCGAGGAACGCCTCGCTTCGCTCGTCAACGGCACCGTCGCCCGCAGCTCCGAGACCAGCATTCAGATCGTCGAAGTCGATTCCGGACGTGTCGTCGCCGAACGCGGCCCGCATCAACCGCTCGCACCGGCGTCGAACATGAAACTCTTCACCACCGCCGCGGCGATCGACATGCTCAAGCCGTCGTTCGAAGTCACCACCGGCGTTCATGTGCGCGGCGACGTCGATGCCACGGGCATGCTGAATGGCGACATCAAGATCGTCGGCCGCGGCGATCCGACCATCGGCGGGCGCTTTCATGACGGCTCGGCGACGGAAGTCATTCGCGACTGGGCCACGGACCTCAAGCGCTCCGGGATCAAGACCATCTCCGGCGATCTCATCTTCGAGTACGGCTACATGGACACCAACTACATCCATCCAACGTGGCCGGTCGATCAGCTCGTGAACTGGTACGAAGCGCCGGTGTCGGCTTTCTCGATGCAGGAAGGGTGCGTGCAGGTGCGCGTGCTGCCGAGCCGCGTCGGGCAGGCCTGCGTCGTTCAACTCGAGCCGCCGACGAACTTCCTCCAGGTGCAGAACAGCTGCAGGACGGGACGCGGACTGCCCTTCATCACGCGCCAGCGCGGCTCGAACACGATCATCGTGCGCGGCGGCGTGCCGGCGCGGTCGGGAGCGACCGAGATCTTCGTCACCGTCGAGAATCCGGTGCACTACTTCGCCACGGTGACGAACGAGACCTTCGCGCGCGAAGGGATTCGCATCATGGGGCAGATCGTTCTCACGCCGCACGACGCGCGTCCCGACTGGCGTCTCGCCACCAAGCACACGACGCCCCTCAGCGTGCTCATTTACGTCATCAACAAGAAGAGCCAGAACCACTACGCCGAGCAGGTGCTGAAGATGATCGGCGCCGAGAAGCGGCACGACGGCTCCTGGCCGGCCGGCACCGCCGAAGTGAAGGAATGGCTGACGACGAAGATCGGCGTTCCCTCCGACGAATTCTGGCCCACCGACGGCTCGGGGATGTCGCGCAACAACCGCGCGTCGGCGAACGCGTTCATCACGTTGCTGCGCTACATGTGGAAGAGCCCGTGGCGCGAGGACTTCGTCAGCTCGCTCCCGTACTCCGGCGATCCCGATTCGAAGTTCGGCAAGCATCTTCGCAACGCGCCATTCGCGCGTCAGGTCTACGCCAAGACCGGCTACATCTCCGGCGTGATCGGACTCTCCGGCTACGTGCATGCGCAGAGCGGAAAGATCTACGCGTTCTCGTTCCTCTTCAACCACTACCGCGTCGGCGTCTTCTCGGTCTATCAGCTTCAGGACGAGATGCTGAAAGAGATCATCAAGAACGGCTGATTAGCGGCGCGTTGCTGGTTGCTGGTTGTCGGTTGTCTGCGGCTTTTCGCGCTGCGGTTTTTTGTCGCGCGGCTTGCACGCCTTCACCTCAGGCATCTCGCCGAGGATCACCACCATCGCCGCCAGTCGCATCGTGGGCAATATACGGATCGTGTGTGCGCATGACGTGAACGTGCGGTTACGCGGGGTTACGGAAAGAGAAAAGGCTCAGAGGCGCACGGGCTGACAGGCGCACAGTCCAATGTGTCCTATGAGCCTCTGAGCCTGTGCGCCTCTGAGCCTCTGCACCTGCCGTCAGATTCGAAACGCCTGACTCGCCGGCGTGAACTGCAGCGTGTACACGCCGCTCGATTTGCGCACCGTGGCGACGGCCTGGTAGCCGGGGAAGGTGAGGACGTTGCCGATGAGCTCCGCGGAGTCTTCGCTCACGTGGAGGCGCACGGCTTCATCGACGGTTTCCGCGTCGACGCTGTGGAAGGACACGTCGTCCATCGACGACACGGGTCGCCCATCGGAATCCGTCAGGTGCCTCTCCTCCACCGTGAACCGCATCAACACCCGGGCGCCTCTCTCCTCGCGAATCGCCTCATGCAATTCCGATGCACTGCCATCGCGTTCTATACTGAAATTCGGAGGCGACATGAGCGACGAACGGGTACTCAAAGACATTCCAGTCGCAAATTCAATACTCGGGCGCGTGGAGTTTCATCAGGTCGAATCGCCCGCCCCGTTCGCGTCGGAACGCTTTGCCGATCCGATCCAGCTCGGGCTCACCTTCGACGACGTTCTGCTCAAGCCCGCGAAGTCGGAGATGCACCCGAACTTCGTGGACGTCTCGACGCGCCTCACCCGTGAGATCCGCCTGAACATCCCCATTCTCTCCGCGGCGATGGACACGGTCACGGAAGCGCGTCTCGCCATCGCCATGGCCCAGCACGGCGGCCTCGGCGTCATCCACAAGAACATGCCCATCGATCGGCAGGCCGAGGAAGTCGACAAGGTCAAGAGATCCGAGGCAGGGATGATCGTCGATCCGGTCACGATGCGGCCGTGGCAGTCGATTCATCGAAGCGCTGGCAGGTGATGGAGAAGTACAAGATCTCCGGCGTGCCGGTGACCGACGCCAACGGCAAGCTCGTCGGCATCCTCACGAACCGCGATCTCCGCTTCGAGACCCGCTTCGATCTTCCGATCGCCGAGCGGATGACCAAGGACAGCCTCATCACCGTTCCGGTCGGCACCACGCTCGATGCAGGCGCGCGAAGTGCTGCATCACCATCGCATCGAGAAACTGCTCGTCGTCGATCAGAACGGCGATCTCAAGGGCCTCATCACCGTCAAGGACATCCAGAAGGCGCGCCGCTATCCGCAGGCGGCGAAGGATCCGCTCGGACGTCTCCGCGTCGGCGCCGCCGTCGGCGCTCGGCAAGGACGGCATCGATCGCGCCCGTGCGCTGATCGACGCCAAGGTCGACGTCATCGTCATCGATTCCTCGCACGCGCACTCGACCGGCGTGCTGGACACGATTCGCCAGTTCAGAAAGCTCTTCCCCGATACGCCGCTCATCGCCGGCAACGTCGCCACGTACGAAGGAGCGATGCGATCTCATCGAGCTCGGCGTCGACGCCATCAAGGTCGGCATCGGTCCCGGATCGATCTGCACCACGCGCGTCATCGCCGGCGCCGGCGTGCCGCAGATCACCGCGATCATGGAATGCCGTCCGCGCCGCGGAGAAGTTCGACATCCCGGTCATCAGCGACGGCGGAATCAAGTTCTCCGGCGACATCACCAAGGCGACTCGCCGCGGGCGCGCATTGCGTGATGATCGGCTCGCTCTTCGCCGGTACCGACGAAGCGCCGGGCGAGACGATTCTCTATCAGGGCCGCACGTTCAAGGCCTATCGCGGCATGGGATCCATCGGCGCAATGCAGGCAGGATCGAAGGATCGCTACTTCCAGGAGGAGACCGACGACGTCGGCAAGCTCGTTCCGGAAGGGATCGAAGGGAAGGTTCCGTACAAGGGCTCGATCGGCGCGATGATCCCGCAGATGATCGGCGGCCTGCGCTCGGGCATGGGTCTGGCCGGCACGCGCGACATCGACGAGCTGCGCACGAAGACGCAGTTCGTTCGCATCACCGCCGCGGGTCTCCGCGAGTCGCACCCGCACGACGTGATGATTACCAAGGAAGCGCCGAACTACCGGATCGAAAACAACGACTGACGCCGTTCGCAAGAACGGACAGGAGATCCCCGATGCGTTGGCTGGCCATGCTCCTCGTTGCCACGTCGCTTTCGGCGGACAACCGCGTTTCTCTTCATCCGGTCGGGCCGACGTCGATCGATCCGATCGCCGTTCATATCCTCGTCTCCTGCGGGGTGACGAACCAGAACGTGCAGCGCGTCGAAACGTCGATCAAAGTCACTCTCACGATCGACGGGATCTGCGACCCGCCGCTGCCGTTCGTTCACGAGGTGAAGCTCGATCCGCTGCCTCCTGGTGAATACCACCTCGATGTCCAGCTCGCGGGCGTCGCCGGGACCTATGGCTCGACGGATTTCGTGGTGCGAAATGGTGGAGACGTTCCTTTCACCGTGCATCCCTTCGCGGTACGCGAGTCGATCTCCGGACTGCGGATGAGGATCGAGCCGAAGGCGGGAGAGGAGATCTGTCCGAACGGCGACTGCGGCGTCATCAGCATCCGGATCGACAACACGCCCGTCGCCGACATCCGCTCCGACGGAGTGGCGGCGACCTTCGACATGCCCAAGGCCGCGGTCGGCCTTCATGACGTCACGCTGAAACATGCCGACGTCACCCGCACGGCGACCGCGGCGATCTACGTCTTCGGCGACGAGGCCGATCCCTCGATCTTCGAACGGATCCTCTGGCCCGTTCTCGACAGCCCGGACGGAGCGAACGGCTCGCATTGGGTCAGCGAAGCGATCCTGACCAATCCCCGCCCCTGGTTCATCGACAATTACAACTCCGTCATCCCGGCCTTCTGCGTCGTCTCTCCCTGCACCGAGCGTCTGTCGCCGCGCCTGTACACGAGCTTCGACGGCGAGTTCTACCCGCACGGAGTGGCGTTGCTGGCGTCGCGGACCGACGCGCCCGATCTCGGTTTCTCTCTTCGCGTCCGCGACACCTCGCGCGAATCGGAAGGCTTCGGCACCGAGGTCCCGGTCGTTCGCGAGAAAGACATGTTTCGCGATCGCACGATGACGCTCCTCGGCGTGCCGCGCGATCCGCGTTATCGCGTGAAAGTGCGCATGTACGCGTTCGAGCCGTTCTTCAACACGACCACGCAAGATTGGCGCGTCATCGTCGTGAACCCCGACGGAACGCGAACGGACCAGAGTCTGATCTCCGAGCGCCAGTGCTCTCCTTTGTGTCCCGGCGAGCCTTCGTATCTCGAGCTCGATTTGCCAAATGTCACGAAAACGGGGACGAGCTCGATCTACATCACCCCGCCGGCGGAGTCGTTCGCCTGGGCATTCGCCAGCGTGACCAACAACGTCACGCAGCAGGTCACGATCGTCACGCCGAACGGCGAAGGGGGACAGCCCTGAGCGACACCGAGTCTTATCGCACCATCGACGACTTCGTCGTCCGTTTGACCGAGGAAGAAGGCGCGAATTTCGTGGAGCTCGCCAGCGCCAGCCGCGGACGCCTGGCCTGGTTCCCCGCCTGGGAGCACGCCGATCGCGATCTCCGCCACTTCGTCGCCACCGACGTTCCCATCGGCACCTTCGACCGCCCCTATCAGGACGTCGACGAGGATTGGTCGATCTCGATCTTCGAACAGGGCGGGTGGGTCTACGTCGACGAAGAGGACACGCACTTCCGCGTCCCGACCGGTCAATACCTCGCGGCGTGGGCGGCGCTGGTCGATCGGTTCAATCCGATCATGCCTCTGGCGATCGAAGACGACGAGGGGGAGTAGTTTCACGCGGAGACGCGGAGAACGCGGAGAAGAACAACCTCCGCGTCCTCCGCGTCTCCGCGTGAACTCTTTCGTTTCGCTAGACTGCGCGCAAATGCCGAACCTTCGCGTCGTACTCGTCGAGCCGCAGGAAGCGGGCAACGTTGGGGCGGTGGCGCGGGCGATGAAGAACTTCGGATTCGCGGAGCTCTGGATCGTCGGCGAACATCCCGAGCTGTTGCCGGTCTCCGGATGGTGGGCGAGTGGCGCCGACGATGTTCTCGCCAGCGCGCACTTTGCTCCGACCTTGCTCGAGGCTGTGCACGACGCGCACATGAGCGTCGCCACGACGTCGATGCGCGGGCGGACGACGCCGGTCTCGTTCACGTCGCGCACGCTGGGGGCGCGATTCGCGTCGCTCGGAGACGATCAAACGCTCGCTCTCGTCTTCGGCCGTGAGAACAGCGGGTTGACGCGCGAAGAGCTCGTGCTCTGCCAGTACACGGCGGCGATTCCGACGAACGAGAGCTTTCCGACGATGAACCTCGCGCAGTCGCTCTGCGTCTTCTGCTACGAGCTGAGCGCGATCCGCCGCGCGGAGGCGCCGCGCGATCTTCCCGAGGCGGGGCTGGTCGAGCGGCTGCACCAGCGCGCGCAGGAGTTGCTGGTCGAAGTGGGATTTCTGCAGGAGCACAAGCCCGATCGCATCTACGAGGACGTGCGGGCGATGGCCTCGCGCGCCGATCTCGACGCCCGCGAGGTGACCATCCTCCTCGGCATCATCCGGCAGATCGAGTGGAAGGTTCAGAATCCATCCGGTGCGAACCGTTCAGACACTGCGTGATGATCTCGATGAAGGAGTCGAGATCGAACGGCTTGAGGATCGAGTTGCAGACCGCCGAAGACGGGATCTTGTCGACACCTCGCTTGCCGGCCGCGGTGAAGACGATAATGTGCGGCCGTTCCATCGAGGGGAATCGCTTGCCGATTTCCTCGATGAACTCGTAGCCATTGAGCCGAGGCATCATGAGATCGAGGAGGATGAGATCGAACGAGCCGTGCGTCTGCAGTTTCTCCAGCCCGGACGCCCCATCCTCGGCCTGGACGACGTCGAATTTCATCCGGCGCAACACCGCCTGGAGGAGAACGCGAATGGCGAGGTCGTCGTCGATGACGAGGATTCGCCTGCCGGTACCGTCGACCTTATTTACGGACATATCGCTGATTCGACCCCGATGTCCCCTCGCAAGATGTGTACCGGCCCGAAGTGTTGCTTCGTTCGGGACAGAGTAAATCGTTCATGACCTTGCACGCAATGGAGACGCCTGTTGACGCCGGCAACAACGCGAGCGCGACGGTTTTTGGATTCCGTCCCTGGGTCCGTCGTGCCGGCTGGTCGATCGTCGTCGTCGCCGCGCTTCTTACGGCGGCGATCTTCCTGACGCTGCTGCTCGTGCCGTCATCCCGATATGGATGGGTGGGCGAGCCGTTCGTCCGCGTTTACATTGCGACGTTGTGGGCCGGCGGCTTGAAAGTCTGGCTCGGCACGCGCCGTCCGATCGCGGAGCTCCGCGACGATTCGCTCACGCTCCGCCCGCTGCATCAGTTCCGCACGCGTGTCATCCGCTGGCGCGAGATCAGCGGTACCGAACAGATGATCGGCGGCGACCGCCTCATCGTCTATTTCGACACGCCGCGCGGCATGCGCTTCGTCGCGCTCAATCTGAATCTCGTCAAAGGCCGCCGCGACTTCCTGACGATGCTCGATGCGCGACTGCGCGGGATGGGATTCGGGGAGAGGGTGGTGGAGAGGTCGCGGTATTTGTCGCGGGGAGAGGGAGCGGAGGTACAGAGGCTCACAGGCGCATAGGCTCACAGGCCAGGCGGTCTTTCTGTGCGCCCATGAGCCTATGAGCCCGTGAGCCTCTGCACTACTCCACCACCACGCCCTTCAAATCCGGCTCCGGATACTTCATCTTCAACCCTGCCAGCGCGTCCGCGATCACGGAGCCGACGATCCAGTTGCGGTACCACTTCGCGTTGGCGGGGACGATGTGCCAGGGCGCCCAGCGGGTCGAGGTTTTCGAGAGCACGTCCTCGTAGGCCTTCTGGTACTGCGACCAGAGCTTGCGCTCGTCGAGGTCGCCGTGCTGGAACTTCCACTGCTTCGTCGGATCTGCGATCCGTTCCTGCAGGCGTTTCTTCTGTTCGGCTTTGCTGATGTGCAGGAAGAACTTCAGGATCAGCGTTCCGTTCTCCGCGAGCATGCGCTCGAATTCGTTGATTTGGTCGAATCGCTTTTTCCAGACTGCCTCGGGCACGAGCTCGTGGACGCGGACGACCAGCACGTCCTCGTAGTGACTGCGATTGAAGACGACGATTTCGCCATTCCCTGGCGTCTGCGCGTGGACGCGCCAGAGGTAGTCGTGATCGAGCTCGACGAGCGTCGGTTTCTTGAACGAGACCGTGCGCACGCCGATGGGATCGAAGCCGCCCATCACATGCTCGATCGTTCCGTCTTTTCCCGAAGTGTCCATGCCCTGGAGAACGATCAACACCTTGCGCTTGTGCTCGGCGAAGAGGAGCTCCTGCAGCTCGTCGAGCCGCTGAACGATCTTCTCGCTCTTCTCCTTCGTCTCGTCCTTGTCGCCCGGGGCGAGCGAGGTTTCGTCGGGGTCGATGTCGCGGAGGCGGACGGTGCGTTTCGAGTCGATGCGGTACTTCTTCATGGCGCACCATTACACTACGTCCCCGCATGAAGCCGAAGCAGGAAATCGAGAAACTGCGCGCCGAGCTCGAGCGCCACAACCGCCTCTACTACCTCGAGGCGCAGCCCGAGATCAGCGACTACGAATTCGACCAGATGCTGCGCCGCCTCGCCGATCTGGAAGCGAAGCATCCGGAGCTCGACGATGCGAATTCGCCGACGAAGCGCGTCGGCGGCGCGCCGATCGAAAGCTTCCCGACGGTGATTCACGATCCGCCGATGCTCTCGATCGAGAATGCATACTCGCTCGACGAGCTGCGCGCCTGGGATGAGCGCGTCCGCCGCGGCCTCGGCAAGGAAGCGGCCGATGATGTCGTCGAATACGAAGCGGAGCTGAAGATCGACGGCGTCTCGATCTCGCTCCTCTACGAGAACGGCGCGCTCGTGCGCGGCGCCACGCGCGGCGACGGCGCACGCGGCGACGACGTGACGCCGAACGTCCGCACCGTGCGCGCGCTGCCGCTGAAGATCGATCCGCGCGTGAAGCGTCTCGAAGTCCGAGGCGAGATCTACATCGCCAAGACCGACTTCGCGAAGTACAACGAATCGCTCGAAGAAGCGGGACTCGAGCCGCTGGCGAATCCGCGCAACGCCGCGGCAGGTGCGCTGCGGCAGAAGGATCCGAAGCTCGTCGCGCAGAAGAAGCTCAGCGCGTACCTGTATCACCTGGTCTCCGCGGATCGCCGCGTGGAGTCGCAGACCGCGGCCTACGAGCTGCTCGATGAGCTCGGACTTCCGACGAATCCGCAACGCGCACTCTGTCCGTCGCTGGCCGAAGTCGAAGCCTTCATCGCGCATTGGGGCGAGCATCGCCACGACCTGCTGTTCGAGATCGACGGCATCGTCGTGAAGGTGAATCGCCGCGAGGAACAGCTCGAGCTCGGCGCGACCTCGAAGGCGCCGCGCTGGGTCGTAGCCTTCAAGTACCCGCCCGAAGCGGCGGAGACGATCGTAAGGAAAGTGAACTACTACGTCGGGCGGACAGGCACGGTCACCCCCGTCGCGGAGTTCGATCCGGTGCGCCTCGGCGGAACGAAAGTCGTCAACGCTTCGCTGCACAACTTCGATGAGCTGGCGCGCAAGGACGTGCGCATCGGAGACACGATCTCCGTCGAGAAAGGCGGCGACATCATCCCGAAAGTCGTCGACGTCCTCGTCGCCAAACGCCCGCGGGGCGCGAAGAAGATCGAGCCGCCGGAGACTTGTCCGGTCTGCGGCCAGCCGCTCTTGAAGTTCGAGGAGGAGGTCGCGCTGCGCTGCATCAACCAGGGCTGCCCGGCGATCGTGCGACAGTCGCTGACGCATTTCGCGTCCCGAAAAGCGATGGACATCGAAGGCCTCGGCGACGAGACGGTCATCGCGCTCCTCGATGCGAACCTCGTCACCGACTACGGCCTCGATCTACGAGCTGACCTGGGAGCAGGTCGCCGCGCTGGAGCGAAAAGGGGAGAAGTCGGCGAAGAAGCTGATCGAGCAGATCGAGAAGTCGAAAACCAACGAGCTCTCGCGTCTCATCTTCGGCCTGGGCATCCGCTTCGTCGGGGAGCGCGCGGCCAAGATCCTCGCCGCGCACGCGCAATCCATCGACGCGCTGATGGACGCCAAGTCCGAGGAGCTCGTCGAGATCAACGAGATCGGCCCGAAAGTCGCGGAGTCGATCACGTTCTATTTCTCCGTTCCCGCCAATCGCGAGCGCATCGAAAAGATGAAACGCCTCGGCGTCGCCCCGAAGCACGTCGTCATCGCAACCGGCGACCGCCTCGCCGGAAAGACCGTCGTCGTCACCGGCACCCTCGCGAAGTTTTCGCGTGAAGAGATCCACAAACTCATCGAGCGCGAAGGCGGAAAACCCGGATCGTCGGTCTCGTCGAAGACGAGCTACCTCGTCGCCGGAGACGCCGCGGGCTCGAAGCTCGAGAAGGCCAAAGAGCTCGGCGTGCCGGTACTGACGGAAGACGAATTTCTCGCGCTGGTTGGCGAAGGTTGAGCGGAGTTCATGTTGGACCGCCGCCGTCCCGGCGGCTGGGGCGGCGTCGTCTCGACGCCCGCCTGTGAGCGGCGAGACGCCGCTCACCCAGCCGGCGAGACGCCGGCGGTCCACGACCGTCGCGTCCCACATCACGCCCGCTATACTGAAGGGCGGAGGGAATCCCATGACGCATGCAAAGCGATCCTTGGCGGTAGCTGTGTTCGTACTGTTCGCGCTCCGGATGTTGGCGTTCACTCAAAGTGGAGTCGGAGTCGGCATCGGTTTCGTGATTCCGATGGGACACGAATGGATCACGCGACTCGCCGGCGTCGAGTTGATCGATCGACCTGGCTTCCAGGACGACGATCCTCGCAGGACCTGGACGAAGGGCCTGGCCAAGAACACCGATCTCTCGTCCGCCGCCGCGCAGAAGGAGCTGAGTCGCATCACCGCCGCGAATCAGCATACGAGCGAGAATCGCTACGGTTCGAAATACAACGCTATCTTCGACGCCATCCTCGGCGAGCGATGGGTCGACGCCGGCGGCTTCAACATCGCCAAGTCGAAGTTCGTGCACGCCATCGATTGCTGGGACGCCGTGGCCCAGGAAGCGGTGGAGATTCAGTACGACCACTACATGCGCCGCTACGACGATCGCGATGCCGCCGGCGGCATCGACGCCATGCAGCGCTCGCAGCAACGATTCAAGGCTTACTTCATCGCCGCGGCGACCGTGCCGCCGGGACGGATGGTCGTGTGGGACGGCGGCGGCTTTTCGGCGCAGTACGAGGTCGATCGCAATTACTTCCTCTTCGGCCGCGCCGTGCATCTCTTCGAAGACTCGTTCAGTCCCGAGCACACGGTGCGTGTTCCCGATGACAACCTCGAGACCGTGCGCCAGGTGAAGGCATACCTCTGCTCGAGCGGGGCGGAGCAACACTCGCACGCCACGCCGACCGCCAAGGACTACTCGAACAGAGACGTCATCTGGCATGAGGGCACGAGCGACAAGATCGGCTGGCAGTCCTATCGCGCGGCCTATATGCGCCTCGCGCCACTCGTGGCCACGGAAGCGACGAAGGATCTCTGGGCGGCGTTCATCCGCACGATGGGAGTCGACGATCTTGCACAACGGCGCAGCGTTGCGGAGAAGGAAGCGGACGCGCTGATCGCCAACTGGCTGAGCGGCGACGTCGAGAAGATGCGCACCTGGTACGACGACGAGAGTCATCGCGACTCGACGTACGTTCGCGCCAGCGGGCAGACCGGCAAAGGCGTCACCGTGGCGCAGTGCATGGACACGATCAACAAGAAGTGGGGCGGCAGTCAGATGGAGGCCGTGCATGCCTTCGCCGAGGCGCAGCGGATTTGTCTGTTCAACGTCGTGCCGGTGGAAGGCTACGGCGACTTCTTCGACACGTCGATGCACATGCCGTTCAACTGGGACTGGCAATCGGCGCAATGGAAGATGCCCGGCGCCGGCTGGACGATTCCGCAGCGCGCCGCCGATACAGGTACGCGCTATCGCTTCCGCAGCGCTTCGAGCGGAAACTGGGTCGGCGTGCCGGACGGCCTCAAGGACGGCTCCTGGCTCTACGCGCGTCCGAATCTCGCTCCCCTGTTCGTGACGCAGGTCGGCGACTCGAACAAGGCCTACTACCGCGCCACCTTCGCCCCCTGGCTCTTCCTCAGCTACAACTTTGCTTCGCCCGGCGAAGTGAAGCTCTACTACGGCAAGCGTGTCGGCGACGTCTGGGTGGAGCGTCCGACCAAAGACGCCGAGTTCAAGCTCACACCGGCCGCCGACGCATTCGGTCTCTTCAATCTCGCCTACAAACAGTACATCTGGCTGTACGGCGACCAGCTCCAACTGAATCGCTGGGGCAATCCCGACGAAGCGAAGGGACGCTGGTACTTCGAGAAACTGCCGTAAGCGCGCGAAGCGCTTGCAATGGAGCGCAGGCATCCTTGCCTACCGGTCCGCCGGCATCCTGCCGGCCGGACCGGTAGATAGGGAACGGGCCACAGGGAACGCATGCTGGTTGGGCAAGCGTCCCCTGTCGCCCGTCTACCGTGAACCTTCACTCGCCAGCAAGATGCTGGCGGACCGGCAGGCTGGAAGCCTGCGCTCCTATGCGCGTCGCATCGCGGACGATCGCCGTACAATCACAGAATGCAGCTTCTCGCCAACATCGCTGTCGTCGTCATCGCCATCCTTCACCTCGGATTTCTCGTGCTGGAGATGTTTCTCTGGACGAAGCCCACCGGCCGCCGCATCTTCGGGCTTTCGAAAGAGCTCGCCGAGGCGTCGGCGGGGCTGGCCATGAACCAGGGGCTCTATAACGGATTCCTCGCCGCGGGACTACTCTGGTCGCTGACCGCGGGACGCAACGTGGCGATCTTCTTTCTCGCCTGCGTCATCATCGCCGGCATCTTCGGCGCGATCACGGCGAAGCGCTCGATTCTCTTTGTGCAGGCGATCCCCGGCGCGATCGCGCTGGCGCTCGTGTGGCTTGCAAAGGCATAGGCGTCATGAAGAAAGACAAAGCGCTCCGCTCGCATCTGCACGATCTCATCGACTCCGGTCACGCGCATCTCAAGTTCGCGGACGCGGTGAAGGACTTCCCGCCGGCGCTGCGCGGTGTTCGTCCCGCCGGCGCACCGCATTCGGCGTGGGAGCTCGTCGAGCACATTCGCCTCGCCCTCTGGGACATCGTCGAGTTCTCTCGCGACCCCAACCACGTCTCACCGAAATTTCCCGACGGCTATTGGCCCGCGACGGAAGCGCCTCCGACCGAGACCGCGTGGGACGAGAGCGTTGCCGCGTGCCGGGCCGATCTGCGCGAGCTCGCGGATCTCGCGTCTGACGAATCGATCGACCTCTACGCGCGCATCCCGCACGGCGACGGACAAACCGTCCTTCGCGAGATCCTCGTCGCCGTCGACCACAACGCGTATCACATCGGGCAGCTCGTGATCGTACGACGCCTTTTGGGCATTTAGGAGTTTGTGAAGGCAGGAGCGTCGGACCGAGAGGCATCCGGAACGACGCCTCGGATCACCCGCGCGTCCGTCCAGCCTTGTGGCACCAGACGCTGCCGGCCGTGCCGGCTGGCGTTGTAGCTGCAAAGGTCTCCTTTTGGGAGCCTACTTTTGCGGCACGTACTCGTCATCATCTCCATCGCGCTCACCACGGCACTGCGTGCGGACGTCGTGCGAATCCTCGATGATCCTCGCGAGGCGGCACAGGCACGAGTCGATGTGATCCAGCAGGCGCAGAGCGGGGTCACGATGTTGTACTTCCTCGCGCGCGATGACCGCATCACGCTCAGCGTGCTCGCGCTCCTGCGCGACGCCAGACGGCGCGGCGTGAGCGACGTGCGGGTGATCGTCGACGGCAGTTTCCATCGCATTCCGAAGGACGTCCTGGCTCACCTTCGCGACGAGGGCGTACAGGTGCGCGTCTATCACCCGCTCAATCTCCGCCATCTGAGCTGGCTCCTTCGCCGCATGCACGAGAAGGTGATCGTCGCCGACGCCGCGCGCTACATCACCGGCGGCCGCAACCTCGGCGAAGCCTACTTCGGCCTGGCAAAGAAGAAGAACTACGTCGATCGCGATGTCTTCATCGAAGGCGATTCTGCGGTCGATGCGAATCGCCACTTCGAAGCGCTCTGGTCGAGCGAGCACGTCGCCGCGCTGCATCTCCGTGTGTCACCCGACGAGAAACGCCTGGCGGCCGAACGGCTCGACCGCGTGCTCGCGGATCTCGTGAGCAGCGGATTCATCCGGCTCGAGACGAAACGCAACTGGTCGGATGACGGAGAGCGCGTTGACGCCGTTCGTTACCTGCACGATCCCGTTCGCAAAGACGATGGTCCACGCGTCGCCGTGCCACTCATGCAGATCCTCGAATCCGCGGAGAAATCGATCGTCATCGAGTCGCCTTACTTCGTTCCCTCGACGGCGTTACGGCGTCTCCTGCGCCGGAAGTTGACGGCTGGTGTCGAAGTCGTCGTGCTGACCAATTCACTCCGCTCCACGGACGGACTGCTCCCACAGGGCGCGTACCTCAAGTATCGCCGCCGCCTCGCCCGCGCCGGCGTGCAGTTCCACGAGTACAAAGGCCCGGACCCGCTGCACGCGAAGAGCATCATCGTCGACGGAAAGACCGCGATGATCGGCTCCTACAACATCGACCCGCGCTCGCAATACCTGAACACCGAGGTGATGTGCGCGACCGAGGACGAAAACGTCGCGCGGGAACTGCGCGCATCGATCGACGCACACATGCAGAACGCCTGGGCCATCCGCCGCAGCGCCCCCGGCCCACACGTCTCGCGCGCAACCGCGTTCCGGCTCTGGGTCGTGCGCATGCTATTGCCGATCGTCGAACCGCAGCTCTGAACGCCTTGGGAATCCCGTCATATCGCTCCACAGCAAGATGAGGCGCAATGAGGTTCGTGTGAACTCCGCCGCGATCTTGCTCTTCCTGAAACGTCCGCCCGGCATCCCGGCCTGCGCGGAAGCGACCGCTTACTTTGTACAGGTCTCCTCGTCGAGCTTCGTCCACTTGCCGTCCATCTCCGCCTCGCCTCGATGGATGAGCTTTGAGGCACTCACTTTCGTGAAGACATCGTGGAACTTCATCGTCTTTCCGGCGATGTGCATGTCGCCGTCGAACGTGATCAGCTCACCGACCCAGCCCGGCGAGCTCTGGTTGAAATGACCGCCGCCGTTGTCGATGGCGCTCGAGGCGAACTTCTTCGTCTGGTCATCCCAGCCCCAGAAGTACTGCACTTCGACTGGTGTTAGGTTCGTGACGGTCTTCGGCTCTTTGTAATGGAATGCCAGCCAGTGGTCGTCGAAGGCCCACGTTCCATCGATCGTGGCAGTGGTCTTGTGCTCAGGCATGCCGAGAAAAGCGAATGCGGTGCCGCTGCAGTTCCAGTGACCCGTGAGGTACTGCAATTCCTGGAGTCGCGGATTTGGCTTCGGAGGACCATCGGCGAGAAGGGTGGACGCGACGGCGACGGCGAGGATCAGGAAGAGGAATCGTTTCATTCAGCGCTCCTTTTTCCGGATCGTGTCGCGCATCGCCCGGACAATCACCCTCTTTTGAAAAACTTACCGTTTCATGTTGTGACGTTTCAGGAGACCGCTACAAGAACCCGAGATTCTGTGTTTGGACCATCTCGGGCGAATCCGTGGCTGTTCGGCAATTCATCCCGTCGGTCCGCCGCCACTCCGGGCGGGTATATACGGAGTCTTCCGCTGCTCTAGGTCTTCGCGATCTGTGTCGCGGCGTTGTATTTTCCCTGTCGTGCGTATGCGCGCGTGCGCGGGAAGCACGCCTGGCTCGCGTATCTCTGAGGAGGAGGCGCTCATGGACTGGAAGATCGCGCCCTATTTCATCGTCGACGACATCATTGCTGCGGCGAACTTCTATCGCGACAAGCTCGGCTTCCAGTACGAACGCTTCTGGGGGGAGCCGCCGCGCTTCTGCATGGTCTGGCGCCGCGGCATCATCATCATGCTCAGCCAGTTGGACGAGCGTGCGCTGATGCATCCCAACGGCCGCGTCGCCCCCGACGATGGACCGTGGGATGCGTACATCTGGGTCGATGACGCCGATGCGCTGCACGACGAATTTGTCTCGAAGGGCGTTACGATCGCGCGTCCGCTCTGCGATCAGATGTACGGGAATCGTGACTTCGACATCGAAGACTGCAACGGATACCGGCTCTGCTTCGGCCACGACATCGAGTCGCACACCCTGTGAAGGTGATGCGCTACCAACTGAGCTAGGAGCATGCGGGAGCCGGAATCGTTCAAGCTGTGAATGGCCGTTCGCCAAAACAAACGCCGCCCATTCGGGCGGCGTCTTGTTTTGGTGCATTTGGTAGGCGCTAACGGACTCGAACCGTTGACCCCCACCGTGTGAAGGTGATGCTCTACCAACTGAGCTAAGCGCCTGAAACCTAACGAATCTCTGTCAACGAACCGGCCTCGCGCGCGATTCCCGGCGGCGAGGGAGGCTGACGATAGCGGAGGCGCGGCGGGGCGTCAACAGGGTTTCGCGGGGCTCCGCGGCGAAAGGCTCGGCCATCGTCGGGGGTGGGAGGGGCGATCGTCTGTTGACCGCGATCCATCTCGACGCGAGGTCGATGGATGTCGTGCGAGTGTCGCTCCCACGTCTCGCGAAGGGTTTGAAGTGCGTCGCGCGAGGGGTTCTTGCGCGCGGCGATAGGGACGGATGTCGCGTGAACGGTCGCCCATCTCGCGCGAGGGGTGGCCCACGTCGATCGATGCATCGCGTGATCTCGCGGGTGTCCAGATTTCACGATGGCGAAACGTCCGTCGATGTCGACCGAGAGGTCGCGGATCGCTCGGGTACAGTGGAGTGACCCGAGTGACCCATCGCTCGAGGTCGTGCGACCTCGGCGAAAGGTCGGTCGATCGCGCGCTCGAGGTCGTGTGATCTCGAAACGAGGTCTGTCGACCTCGTGGATGACATCGACCGACCGATCGCTCGAGATCACGGGATGTCGAGCTCGAGGTTGATGACCCAATGAGTGCCTGGAATTGAGGCACGCGTGATGTCGATTGACCCATCGCTCGAGGTGGCCCGATGGCTCGCCATGGGTCGTCGACCATTTCGCTTGTGAGCGGGCGTTCGAAAACGAGTCGTTTCGTCCAAAACCGGGCGCTGTCGCTACCGTGCGCAGGGCTGTTTGTCATCCGTTGACCCGGGCCTCAAGATCGGGAGGACGATGATGAATCGCGTGCGGAGCGCGCGCGAGCGGCGAGACGCCGCTCGCCCAGCCGGCGAGGACGCCGGCGGTCCACTGGAAACGTCCGCTGACGCCGGTGTCGTCGCTGGTTGTCGGTTCTCAGTTCTCGGTTGTCGGTTGTCGGTTGTCCGGGGGGGCGTTCGACGCGATCTTGCAGACCACGGACAACCGACAACCTGAGAACGAACTTGGAACCGAGAGGAATCCGGAACGAGGCCTCGGATTACCCGTGATTGAATGCGTCGCGTCATGCGACGACTGGTGAAGGTTGCGGGGATTACGGCCGCTGCGGCGGCGCTCGGAATGGCGGCGGAGCGGGTGTGGATCGCGAATCCGGCATATCGGGGGGCGGTGAGCGATCACTTTGATGGGTCGCGGTTTCACAATCATCAGACGGGATGGCAGTCCGAGGGGTCGTTTCTGAAGTGGCAGTTGACGAAGACGGTGGGGGCGTGGCGGGAGTGGGTGGAGGAGGCGCCGGGGCCGCGGCCGGAGCGGCGCGTCGATGGCGGGCGGGTGCGGGTGACTTGGGTGAATCATTCGACGCTTCTGCTGCAGATGGATGGGTTGAACATCCTGACGGATCCGATCTGGAGCGAGCGTTGTTCGCCGGTGACGTTTACGGGACCGCGGCGGCATCGGGCGCCGGGGTTGCGGTTCGAGGATCTGCCGCCGATCGATGTGGTGCTGGTGAGTCACAACCACTATGACCATATGGATCTGGCGACGCTGCGGCGGCTTCATGCGCCGATCATCGTGCCGCTTGGCAATACGGCGCTGCTGGTGCGTCGCGGTGTGGGCGGTTCGCGCGATCTCGATTGGTGGGAGTCGACGCGTGTTTCGGATCGCGTGACGGTGACGGCGGTGCCGGCGCAGCATTTTTCGGCGCGCGGGCTGACCGATCGCAATGCGGCGCTGTGGTGCGGGTTTGTGATCAGCGGGCCGTCGGGGCATGTGTATTTCGCAGGCGATACGGGATGGGGGAAGCATTTCGCGGAGATCGCGCAGCGCTTCGGGCCGATGCGTCTGGCGATGCTGCCGATCGGGGCGTACGAGCCGCGCTGGTTCATGAAGCCGGCGCACATTTCGCCGGCGGAGGCGGTGGACGCGCATCTGGTTCTTCACGCGAAGACGAGCATCGGGATGCACTGGGGGACGTTCCGCCTCAGCGATGAGGGAGAAATGGACCCTGCGAAGGATCTCGCGGCGGCGGTGCGCGCGAAGGGGAATCCGGATGTGCGCGTGATCGCGCACGGGCGGGGGGTGGAGTTCTAATCCTGAGCGGGGCGGTGGGTGGTGGAGCGAAGGATCAACGGAGCGGCCTTCGGGATTCTCGCCTGAGGTTCGACGTCTAATCCTGAGCAGGGCGGTGGGCGGTGGAGCGAAGGATCAACGGAGCAGCCTTCGGGAGCTACGCCTGAGGCAAGCCCATCGCGACTGCTCCATTGATCCTTCGCTCCCGGCCACCCGACCGCCCTCGCTCAGGATTGGAGATGGGTCACTTGAGCGCGATTTCATCCACCTGAAACGAGAACTCGCCCGGCGTTGGGCCGCCGGCGAAGATGATGGCCATGATGTCGGAGCCGTCGAGGCCGAAGGCGGTCCAGGGGATGGTGTGTTCTTCCCAGTCGGGGCCGGCGGTGAAGGTTTGCACCGTGGGGATCATGCCTTTGCTTTGCGCGAAGATCATGACGCGGACGCGTTTGCCGTCGCCTTTGGCTTGGAAGGTGAGCGTCTTCTTCGATGAGAGGTTGGCGGGCTTCATCGGGACGTCGGTCGGCGACCACATGGCGCCGTACCAGGCCCAGGCGAGAGAGCCGTCGATGGTGCCGTGGACGGCGAGGGATTTCGCAGTTCCGGCGGCGCCGCCGTCGACGATCTTGACGTCGCCAGTCGATTTGCCGCCGGCGATGACGTCGGCCGAGGGGATCCATGTCGTGCCGAAGGAGGCGGTGGGGGAGTTGGATTCGAAGTCGCTGAGCGTCGGGGCGTCGAGTCCGCGCGGGGCGCTTGCGGACGCAGCGCGCGCGTCGGCGATGGTCTTGGCGTACTTCGCGCGATCGACGGCGACGCCGCCTTTCCAGATGCCGGCGATGGCGCGTGTCATCGTGATGTCTTTCGTTGGGTCGCCGTCGACGAGCACGAGGTCGGCGCGGAGGTCTTTCGCGATGCGGCCGCGATCGTTGATGCGGAACGCTTTCGCGGGGACGCTCGTCGCCGCGGCGAGGGCTTGTGTGGGCGTGAGTCCGGCGCCGACGAGGAGCTCGAGCTCGCGATGGAGTGCAGCGCCGTGCGCGGTGCCGGGATTCGGAGCGTCGCTGCCGGCGAGGATCGGGACATTCGCGGCGAGAAGTTGGCGCACGGATTTCTCGGCGGCGGCGTAGGTGACGTCCGGCGCGCCGGGACGGCGCGGGAAGAAGGCCTGCAGATTGCCGCGCGTGGCGATGTCGAGGTAGGGATCGAGGCGCGCGTCTTTGACGAGCGTCGCGGCTCCGCCGACGCCGGTGATGCTCTTGAGGACGACGAGCGTCGGAATGGCGAAGGCTTTGTGCTGCGCGAGGAAGCGGCCAAATTCGGGATCGGGATCTTTGTCGACGAAGAGGTGGACGACGCCGTCGGCTCCGACGTCGATCGCGTCGCGCGCGCCGGCGAGTGTGCCGATGTGCACGACGGCGAGCTTGCCCCGTTTGTGCGCGGCGGCGACGACGGCGCGCATCGTTTCTTTGCTGATCGCCGGGATGTCCATCCCGTACGTCTTCCCATCGTCGTAGACGATCTTGATCCAGTCCGAGCCCTCGGCGATCCTCGCGTCGACGAATGCCTGCGCTTCTTCCGGCGCGGAGATCGTCGGGATCGGCATGCCGTATTCGGTGCCGTGGCCTTTCGGCGCGGTGACGAGCGTGCCGGCGGAAAAGAGATCGGCGCGCGTGGCGACGTTGCCGGCTTTCTGCTGCAGGCGCATCGCCTGTGCCATGCCGGCATCGGTGAATTGATCGAGCTCGGTCGTGACGCCGAACATCAGCGCCTGTTCGAGCGCGTCGCCGTACGCGTGCGTGTGTGCGTCGATGAGGCCGGGGAGGAGCGTCTTGCCGGTGGCGTCGATGACGCTCGCGCCGGCAGGCGCGCTGATGCCTTTCGCGATGCGGGCGATCGTTCCGTCGTGCACGAGAACGTCGGTTCCCTCGAGAACGCGCGTGCCGTCGAAGACTCGGGCGTTGCGGAAGAGGAGGTCGGCGGCGAATGCCGGAGCGGCCAGCGACGTCACGAGGAAAACGAAAGAGAAGAGTCTCGTCAGCATGCGCACAACGTAACGCAGCATGGTCGTCGCGCGGTAGGTGGAAACGTCACGGCGCGCTGATGACGTTCGTCATGCGCGCGAGTTGTTTGTCGTGCACCCGGCCGAGGAGGAGTTGCGCGACGATCGCGCCGAAGAAGGCGAAGGCCATGTCTTTCTGCGTATCCCAGACATCGCCTTGCGTGCCGAGAAAAGAGTCGCCTTTGGATCCGACACCGACGGCGACGGCCCATTCGAAGAGCTCGTAGGCGGCGCTGACGGCGAGGCAAATCGATACGACGATGGCGAAGAGCCAGCCGCGTTTGCGCACGACGTCGAGGCGCACGAGGATCTCGCGCGCGAGGATGGCGGGAACGAAGCCTTGCGCGAAGTGGCCGATGCGATCGTAGTGATTGCGCGCGAAGCCGAAGGCGTCCTCCATCCAGAAGCCGAGGGGAACCTGCGCGTAGGTGTAGTGCCCGCCGACGATGAGGATGAGCGCGTGCAGGAAGAGGAGGATCGTGAGCAGCGGCGTGAGTGGAAAGCGCCGGTGCGTGGCGATCATCAACGCGGCGCCGATGAGCGCGGGGAAGACTTCGAGGAACCAGGTGAAGAGCTCGAGCGGCCGGATGACCGACCAGATCAGCGCGAGAAGGAAGAGCGCGAGGAGTGCCGGACGCAAACGCACGCGGGGAGTGTACTGTGTTGATTCTCCTTCGCGCCTCCGCGTCTCCGCGTGAGACGGTCTTACAAGAAAGACGGGTTCACGCGGAGGCGCGGAGGCGCGGAGACGCGAAGGGAGAGAGCTACTTCTTCTTCGACGAAGATTTCTTCGAAGTCGACTTCTTGCTCGAGGACTTCTTGGCGGTCGATTTCTTCGAAGACGATTTCTTTGCCGCCGATTTTTTCGAGGCCGACTTCTTCGCCGGCACCTTGCCACCGGCGCGACGCGCTTCGGACAGTCCGATGGCGATGGCCTGTTTACGGCTCGTCACTTTCTTGCCGGAGCTTCCGCTCTTCAACGTGCCGCGCTTGCGCTCTTTCATGACCTTCTCGACTTTTTCCTGCGACTTCTTCCCGTATTTGCTAGCCATTCAAAAACCTCCGCACAGGAACTTGTGCAGGAAACGTTCCTTTTACGAGATCGCGGATCGCAGCGACGTGCGGCGAGTGCGCGCTTGTCCTGCGATTTGCGATTTGCAATTCGCGATCGATTTGTTAGCGCGCGCCTTCCTGCGATCTGCGATCTGCAAACCGCGATCTGTTTCTTACCGATCCCGCCAGCTCGATGGCGCGAGCACGGTCACTCCGCGGCGCTTCACTTGAATCTCCAGCTCGTGCGTTCCCGGTTTCAATTCTTCGGGTCTGCGCAGCTCGAGCTCGTAATGGCCGGTGAGGGTGCGCTGCAGGCGATCGATGGCGATGCGGGGGAACTCGTGGGTTTTCGCGTAGAAGCCGCCGGTGGATTTCGCGGCGTGCTGGAGGCCGATCTCGAGGTCGTGATAATCGGCGAAGGTCGTGTCGAGGGCGAAGATGCTGACGCGCGAGGCGTCGAGGGCGCGGCGCGCGATCGGCCACTTGGGGCGCATCGTGACCATGTTGCCGACGCGCTCGCCGAGGCCCCAGCCGATGAGGAGCATGGTCTTGGGACCGTCGATCGGGCGGAGCGCGTTGGCGATGAGGATCAGCGCGGTCTCGGAGTCGGGAGCGTCGCGCATTTCTTTCGGATCGAGCCGCTTGGCCATCGCCGGATTCGGCACGATCTGCGGCCAGGGCGGTTCGTTGACGAGCATCGAATCGCGAATCGCCGCCTGCACCGCCGACTTGTTGTCGGTGAAGTCGAGACGGAATTTGAGGTGCGAGTCGAAGGAGAAAACGGCGACGCGATCCGCGGGTTGCAGCGCGTCGATCATCTCTTCCGCGAATTGCTCGAAATGCATCTGCCCGGTGACGCGCTCGTGATTGCGACCGAAGTCGGTTTGCACGAAGACGACGAAGAGGCGGCCGGGCAAGTCGTCGAGTCTTCGAGTCGTCGAGTCGTCTAGAGGAGAGTCGTCAGATCGCGAAGGTTTCGAATTGTCGAGAGGCATCACGTCGGCAGGAGTCGCGGTAAATGTCTCCTCGGCGACTGGACGACTCGACGACTCGGAGACTTCGTCCTCGACGCGCAGCACGTCATCAATCCAAGTCACCGACTCGACCTTCGCGTCCTTCCCGCCGAGTTTCACGTTGAAATCGGCGGGAGTGAGATCGGTGATCGGCTTGCCGTAGGAATCGGTGACGCGGACGTCGAGCAGGATGCGCGCGACGGTGATCGATTCCTGGAACTGCGCGGCTGCCGTCAGGGAGAGGAGCAGCAGGACGACGAGCAGAGGACGGCGCATGCTGCGAGCATACAATCCGCGCCGAAAGGATCCTGTCTCATGCGTGCAAACCTTCTTCTGGCCGCGCTCGTTCTCCTGGCGACTTCCGCGGCCGCAGCAACGTTCGATGACGCCTTCCTCGACAAGACGATGCGCGTCGACTACTTCCACACGTCGACGCCGAAGGGCGATGAGATCGTGGCGCTCGACCGCGTGGTCTCCGACGGTCCGTGGCCCGGCAGCCGCACCTATCTCGTCGATACCTCGAACCTCGGCAAGTATCTGTTCGAGGTGCTCGACCGCGAGACGAATCAGATCCTCTACTCGCGCGGCTTCGCATCCGTGTACGGCGAATGGGAGACGACCGACGACGCGAAGGAGCGGCCGGGCACGTTCCAGGAGTCGGTGCGTTTCCCCTGGCCAAAGAAGCCGGTGCAGGTCGTGCTGAAGAAGCGCGACGCGCAGAACGCGTTTCAGCAGATCTGGTCGACGGTGATCGATCCGTCGTCGCGATTCGTGAATCCGGCGGACATCAAGCCGGCGGGGAAGGTCTGGAGCTATCTCGAGAGCGGGCCGCCGTCGCAGAAGGTCGATCTCCTCGTCATCGGCGAGGGATACACCGAGGCGGAGATGCCGAAGCTGCACAAAGACGTGGAGCGCCTCGTCGGGAAGTTGTTCGCGACGGAGCCGTTCAAGTCGCGCAAGAGTGACTTCAACGTGCGCGTCCTCGAATTGCCGGCGGCGAAGAGCGGCGTGCATCGTCCGCGGACCAATGACAATCGCCGCAGCGCGACCGGCGTGCAGTACAACATCTTCGACTCCGAGCGCTACGTGCTGACGTTCGACAATCGCGCGCTGCGCGACGTCGCGTCGTCGGCGCCGTACGACTTCCTGGAGATCGTCGTCAACGAGAAGCAGTACGGCGGCGGCGGAATCTTCAACGATCAAGCGACGGTCGTCGTCGGACAGCGGCTTCTCCGAGTACGTTTTCGTCCACGAGTTCGGCCATCACTTCGCCGGCCTCGGCGACGAGTACTACACCTCCGATGTCGCCTACGAAACCGGCGGCGCGGAACATCCCGAGCCGTGGGAGCCGAACCTCACCGCGAGCGGCACGCATCCGAAGTGGTTCGAGCTGGTCACGCCCGGCACGCCGCTGCCGACGCCGTGGGACAAGGCGGCGTACGAAGCGCATCAGATGGAGTATCAGAAGGAGCGCCGCAAACTGCGCGAGGCCAACGTGCCGGAGTCGCAGATGGATGAGCTCTTCCGCCGTGAGCTGGAATGGTCGACGGCGTTCCTGGCGAAGACGAACGCGAACCGCGTCGGCGCGTTCGAAGGCGCAGGCTACGAAGCGAAGGGTCTCTATCGCCCCGAAGCGGACTGCATCATGTTCACGCGCGACGAGGTCGGATTCTGCGATGTGTGTGCGCGCGCGATTCGGCGCGTGATCGACATGTACTCGAAGTGAATTTCATTGCCCCTCTCCCCGCCGCAGCTTCATCGCGGTGGGGAGAGGGTAGGGTGAGGGGTCGTCCCGTCGCTCGTTGCACGTCCCCTCACCCGTCGCTTCGCTCCCCCCTCTCCCCACCGCGATGAACCTGCGGCGGGGAGAGGGGCAATGAGAGGAGCCTTCCCACCACAATGAGGCTGCGGCAGGGGCAATCGGATATCTATTAGAATTCCGCTTCGTGTCCCTCACATTCGTGGTTGGTACCGCGAGCGACGTGTTCGCTGGCGATCTTGCGCTCGCAATCGATACGGAGTTGAACCGGCACTTTCCCGCGGGAGCGAAAGGCGGCGAGCCGTATCAGTCAGAGCCGGTCGACGCTACGGGTTGGCGCCAGTTGCAGCAGCGCGTGCTGCGCTCCGTCGACCTCTCGCCGCAACTGGCGACGGTCGATGCGTATCAGGCGGTCTATCTCCCCGCGGCGCACGAACACGTCGAGCATCTCCCGGTCGGTACGCTCGCCGATCCGCTGCAGGTCGGAAGCTTGCCGCATCTGCTCGAAGAGCTGCGCCGCTTCGCGGCGAAGGCTTCGCTGCCGACGGATGACGTCGAGCTGATGCAGCTCGCCGCGCACTATCTCGAAGCCGAGGACCCCGACGCCGATCTCGACGTGCAGACGTTCGTCCAGCTCATGCTCTCCGCGAAGCAGGCCATGACGCGGGGGCAAGCGTTGTGGGTGGTGGTGTAGGGGAGCCGAACGCAACAACTGAGTTCTCGAAGCGAACAACCCCTCATCCGCCCCATCGCTACCGCTCGGGGCACCTTCTCCCCTCACGAGGGGAGAAGGGCAACGGATGGAAGGCTCTCGCGACTTGCTGCCTTGTTGCCCTTCTCCCCGCGTCGAGCGGGGAGAAGGTGGCCGAAGGCCGGATGAGGGGGCGCGCCATCGTCGAGGGCGTGCAAACGTCACCGTCCCGCGGCGCTGGCGCGATTCGCGTTTTGCGCGAGCGCGTCGACGCGGATGGAGATGTTGCTGGCCGTGAGGGAGTCTTTGTAGCCGTGGCGTTTCACCCAGACGACGACGGTATAGACGCCGGGGCCGTCGGTGAAGGGAACGGTGAAGGAGAAGTCGCCGCCGTCGCCGAGGTAGAAATCGCCGCGGCGGCCGTCGGAGTATTCGCGGCGGATGTACTCGAGCTTGCCGTCGCTGTTGCGCTTGTATTCGGACTTGAGGCGCGGCAGGAACTCTTTGCGGTTCGGCGGCAGCGCGTAGCGCTGGATGGCGCTGGCGGCAGCCGCGGTCATCGCTTCCGGTGCGCGCTCGTGATGCACGGTGATCGCTTCGATCGTGGCGCCTCGGAGCGGCTTGCCGCTGATGACGATGGTGTCGGAGAGATTCGCGGTGTGCGGCAGCGGGCGCGTCCAGTCGATGTAGCGGCGCACGAATTCGTGCACGATCCGGAACTCGCCGCGAGCCCAGGCCATGCCGATGCCGACGTGCGTGGCGTGGGGATCGAGGATCGTGCGTTTGTGCCCGTCGTTCGGGGGCATCTCGGCCATCATCGCGTCCTCGGAGCGGCGCGCCATTTCGTACAGCGCGCGATCGTTGAACGCGTAGTTCGCCGACCAGGCCGCGGCGTTTTCGCTCACGGCGTCCTTGCCCCCGCCGAACGAATAGCGCATGTACGGCGCGACGCCGTCGGTCGTGAAGTGTCCCGTCGTTCCGTTGCGGATCTGATGGCGGCAATACTCATCGCCAATCGCCGAGGCCTGCAGATCGAGCTGCACCGGCGGCAGCCGATAGAGCTGCCGATCGCGATTGATCAACCGCAGGATGTGCGCGCGCAACGTGGTGCGCGTCTCCTCGAGGTCGCTGTGCGCGACCGGCGCGGCGATCAGGAGGATCGCGATCGTGAGGAGAAGGCGTTTCATGCGTCGTCGATTCTAGAGCTGTTAACTGGTTGCTGGTTGCTGGTTGTCTGTGGTGTTTCGCGAAAAGTCCACAATTGAGCGAAGTGCCACAAGTAACCAGCAACCAGTTAACGAATTGGCAGTTCAATCACAACCCGCAGTCCCGGATTCACATTCTCGGCGTGAATCTGTCCGCCGTGTTCTTCGACGGCCTTGCGGGCGATGGCGAGGCCGAGGCCGGTGCCGGTGGATTTGGTGGAGAAGTAGGGATCGAAGATGCGCGGCAGCACGTCGGACGGAACGCCGGGGCCATTGTCCTCGACGCTGATGACGACCTTCGAGTCGACGCCGTGACTGGCGAGCAGGACGCGGCCGCCGGGCGCGGCCTGGAACGCGTTCTCGATGAGATTCGCGAGCGCGCCGCGGAGCAGACGCTCATCGGCCTGGAACGTCGTCGGTGTCGTCGGTTCGATTGTCGGCGGCGAAGTCGATGCCGCGCTCCTGGCTTTGTGAATAGCCGGAAGCGACGTCGGATAACAGGCGGCGCAGATCGACGGGCTTGCGCTGCAACTGGCGCAGCGAGGCGTAGTCGCCGAACTCTTTCGAAGTCTCGCGCAGCGTCACGACCTGGCGCAGGATGTTGTCGACCGCGGTATCGACGACCTGCCGTAGCGCGGGATCGTTGCGATCGGCGACGGCGCGCAGATGTTCGGCGGTGAGCTGGATCGGCGTGAGCGGATTCTTGATCTCGTGCGCGACCTGCCGCGCCATCTCGCCCCACGCTTCCAGCCGGTTCGATCGCAGGATCTCCGTCACATCCTCGGCGATGAGCATCTCTTCGTCGCTGTCCGGCAGCGGCACGATCGAGACGCGCAGCGTGCGCTCGTTGCCGTCGATCGCCGCCTCGATCTCCTTCGACTCCGCGCGGCGCGGCGTGTGCGTCGTCGAGGAACTCGCGCAGCGCCGGGAAGGAGGGGAAGGTCTCGCCGAAGAGGCGCCGCGCCAGCGCGTTCATCTCGCCGATCTGCGCATCACCCGCCGCGGCAGAATGATTCGAGCACGACGACGGCGGCGTTGATGTTCTCGAGCAGCGTCTGCAGTCGATCGCGCTCGTGGCGCAGATCGTCCTGCTGGCGGCGGATCGAGAGCGCCATGTCGCGGAACGTCGTCACGAGCAGGCCGATGTCGGGATCGTTGGGGACGGCGACGCGGACGTCGAAATCGCCGCGTGCCACCGCGCGCGCACCGGCGACGAGTCCCTGCACCGGCCGCGTCACGCTGCTGGCGACGCGGAAGGCGACGGCGATGGCCGCGAGGGCGATGAAGACGAGCAAGCAGATAGATCGTCGTGGCGAGATCGTTCACCTGCGCTTCGATCTGCCGCCCTTGCACGATGAACGGCAGCGCCAGCGTGTAACTGCGATTCGTGCCGAGGTTGATGGGACTGTAGATCTCGATGATAGGGCGTCGACGCGTACGTGCGGCGCGCGTGGACGAACTGCCGGCCGCGCAGCACGATGTCGAAATAGACGTCGCCGGGGAGGCGCTCCGATTCCACGTGCGCGGCGAAGAGATCGCGGCGGCTTGAGGCGACGAGCGCTCGTCGCGGTAGAGATGCAGATCGTGGCCTACGACGCGCGCCAGCCAGCTCAGGATCTCGTCGTCGATCTGCTGTTCGGGGGCCGAGGAGCGCTGCGTGTAATCCTCGATGATCCGCTGCGCGGAGTTGAGCGCGTTCTGCCCGCGATCGACGTACTCCGCTTCGAGCCGATTCGCGAGGTATGCGCGCACGAACAGCACGAAGAGGATGAGCGGGATGATGACGACGGCAGTGAGGTAGAGCGACGTTCGCGCGCGGAAGTCGAGACTCGCCGGCGCCTTGCGGAGCAGCTCGAGGATGCGCGGCATCGAGCGCCAGGTCATCGAGAGCAGGAGGGCGACCAGTGCCCAGACCGCGACGCCGCCGGCGCGGCGAATCTGCTGCGCCGTGGTCGCGACCTGCAGAGGGAAGACGTACAGCGCGTTCTCATTGCGCCGCACGAACAGCAGCGTCGACTCCGGATCGGAGGAGCGCACCCAGACGCCGTGGCCCGGACGAAGCGAGGCGATGTAGCGGATGGGACTCAGCGGCAGGCGATACGTGACGGCGCTCTGCGCGTTTCCGTTGACGTCGTAGACCGCGGGCTCGCGTTGCGGATAGAGGCCGGTCGATTCCTCCGTCTTCGCATGAAAGAAATCGCGATAGACGTCGGCGAAAGCAGCCGCGCCGGGGTCGGCGGGATTCACGACATGGACGCTGCCGAGGCCGATCGTCGTACCGAGCGCGGTGACCTCGAAGTCGTGATGCAGCAGCACGCGCTGTATGTTGCCGACCACCAGCACCTCGCCTTCCTTGTCGTTCGTCGCCCCCTCTTCGAACTGCGGCATGCCGACGCCGAAGCGGCTGATGGGCGAGCGCGTGAACTCGTCCTGAATGGAGATGACCGCCGGAACGCTGCAACGTCGAGAGGTTCGAGCGCAGCCAGAGCGCGTAGGCGAGATCCTCCATGTTGGTGTGGCGGTAATCGTCGGGGAGAATCGTCGCCAGGTCGATGCGCGAGAACTCGCGATCGAGCGTCGAGGAGATCACCGTCAGCAGCTGCCCCGATTCGCCGGCCACGAGCGGCGCGTAGCTTTCGGAGATGAAGCTGCGCGCGCGCTGGCGCATGAAATTGTGGAGCGGAACGAAGACGATCGCGGCGACGATGAGCGCGATGGAGGCGACGCGCAGCGCGCCGTTGCGGGCGAAGAGCTCGATCTTCCAGCCGGCGAAGATGGACGCAAAGAGCGCGGCGAGCGCGAAGGCCAGGAAGAGAATCGCCGTGAAGAGGATCGCCTGCGCCGCCGTCGCCGGAACGACGTGATCGGGCAGCGCGCTGATGCGCGAGTTCGTGACGAAGTTGTCGATGAGCTTCACGTAGCCCCAGGCCGCGGCGAGGGCGATGGCGACGCGAACGGGAATCCAGATGCGCGCGAGCAGCGGCCGTACGAGAAGCACGAGCGCGAGAATCGTCGCCGCGGTGAGGAGCAGATCGACGGGACTCTTGCTGAAGGGACCGAGCGCCTTCGAGCCGTAGATGTTGAAGCCGAAGATGCCGAGTCGATCGGTCGGCGCGTGCACCGGAAGGAGCGCCACGCGTCCAACGAGTAAGCAAACGATCGCAAGGTAGGGCCGGGCACTGATTTCAGAATCAGCGACTGCCGGCGAGCCGCCGGCGGTACGGCCGGCTGGCAGGCGGCCCCACATGGGATTCCACAGGGACACGATGAGCGCGCCGAGGGCGAGGATGATTCCGGAGACGGTCGTCCCTTCGGCGCGAATCGCTTCGAGCAACTCCGCCTGAGGGCGCGAGGTCATGTCGACGTAGAGCGACGTCTCGCCATGCTTGGAGACGAAAAACCGATGCGTGCCCGGCTTCTGAATCGGGAAGCCGGCGTGGAAGAACATCGCCACGACCCAGGCGTCGTTGTCGTGCAGTGGCGCGGCGCGGTTCGGAACGTTGCGGATGCGCTCGAATGCCTGCACGGTGAGCCGCGGCGTCGTGCGCGTCCGCGTGACGTAGAGATTCGTGACGTCGAACTGATAGATCTGGTTCGCGGTCGCGCGATAGTCCTCGCCCCACCAGGCGATCGGCTCGCCCTGCGCGTCGAGGATGCGTGCGCCGCGCTTCGGTTGCGCGCCGACTTCGTTTTTCAGGATGAGAAAGAGAGCGCCGCGGTCGTTCTCATTGCCGGCGATGGAGCGCGTGATGCGCAGCGCCGAGGCATCGAGCTCGCCCTCGAGCGTCGTCAGCCGTCTGCGGACCTGCGTGAGATCGGAGGCGAGATGCTCGTTCCGGCGCGCGATGAACGTGCGCTGCGTCGTCTGCACGAGCCGGAGCGAAGCCAGATCGGCGAGCGCGGCGAGGATGAGAAAGACGGCCGCGATGCGCGCCCGGCTTCGGCCCGTGACACATGCGACTGCCGCGAGCACGAGAACGGCCGCGGCCATCCACCAGTCGGCCATCCACGATTCAAGGCCGGCGGAGTGGGGAAGAAGCCCATAAAGTCGAATCGCCGTCGCGAGTGCGACGGCGATCCATGCGTACCTCATACGTGCATTGTGCCTCAGCCGGCGGAGCGGACCGAGGCGATGGACCAGCGGTTGTCCTTCTGGCGGAGCGTGATCACGAGGTCACGCACGCCGCCGGCGATCGTCCACTTGGCGGTGATCTCATACTGCTTCTCGGCGCGGGCGCCCTTGACGCCGACGCGCTCGAAGCCGCTCGGCTTCACCTTGTTGAAGAGTGCGTCGAGGAGATACGCCGCCTGATCGCGGCCGAAGTAACCGTCCTTCTCGGCGAGACCGGGGAACTGCAGCATGACCTGCTCGCTCGTGCCGATCCCCGACACGATCGCGTCGACGTCGCCGCTGCCAAAGCCGCGCTCGAGGTTCGACATCGCCGTATCGAGGTCCCGGAACTGCGCCGAGGCGACGATCGGGACGAACATCAGCGCGACGAAAGCGATTCGTGTCCAGTGTCTCATTGGGTTGTTCTCCTGTGCTCTCTTCAAACGAGTTGGCGTAGCTTGTTATTCTAAGTCCGTCAGTGATTTACGTGTCGCCTGCAGCGTGCGTCCTGTCCTCTCCGCGTGACGGATTCCGCGGCGTTCCGCTTCCTCCAGAAAGTCGGGCGGAACCGGCGCCGTGACGCGAAGTGGCTCATTTTTCAAAGGATGCATCATTTCGAGCTCCGCGGCGTGCAGCATCGGCCGCGCCGCCGTCTTCTCTCCATAGAGCCAGTCGCCTGCCAACGGGTGACCGATCGCCGCCAGATGCACGCGAATCTGATGCGTGCGGCCGGTCTCGAGCATGATCTCCAGCAGCGAGCCGGAGCGCTGCGCCTCGATCGGATCGACATGCGTGATCGCGCGCTTCCCTTCGTCGCGCACACCGAACTTGATCGCGCCGATGCGCGCGATCGGCGCATCGACCGTCTCCCGCTCGCCGAGCTCACCCTCGCAGATGGCGAGATAGCGCTTCTGAATCCGCTTGCGCTCGAACTGCCGCGTGAGCCGAACGTTGAGATCGCTGCGTTTCGAGAAAAAGATCACCCCGCTCGTCCCTCGATCGAGCCGTTGCATGAGATACGCGGGCGAGATGTGCCTCAGCACGAGGTCGTGCAGAAACGGCTCGTCAGGCGAGTACATCCGCTGCTGCACGACGAGCCCGGGCGGTTTGTTGATGAAGATGAGGGCATCGTCTTCGTAGAGGATGGATATCATGGATGGATCGCCCAAAGTCCATAGGTCCGTTCAAATGACCAAGAGGAAGATTCTCGTGGTGCTCGCGAACCCGCGGAGCACCGATAGTATCGAAGTCGACCAAATCGACAACGACGTCGAACTGCGTACGCTCGAGGAAAGAGTCCGGCTCTCGAAGAAGCGCCCGTTCGAAACGATCGGGAAGTTCGCAACGCGGATCACCGACTTTCAGCTTGCGCTCGATGAAGAGGAGCCGGAGATCGTGCACGTCTCCTCGCACGGCGCCAAGGAGGGACTTCTTCTCGTCGCCGACGACGATAACGTCCCGCAACTCGTTTCCCCTACGGCCCTGGCCAATCTCCTCGGCGCTCACGCGCCGGCGCTGCGAGTAGTCGTTCTCAATGCCTGCTACAGCAGCGTACACGAAGAGCTCCTGGAGTCGTTTCCGGTTCGTTACCTCGTGAGCATGAGCGCTGAGATCCACGACCTGGCGGCCATCCGGTTCACCACCGGCTTCTACGATGCTCTTTGCGCCGGTAAGAGCGTCGAGTTCGCGTTCGAGGAGGGAAAACGAAGCATCGACTTGGCCAACCTTCCGGGAAAGGACATTCCACGGCTCAGGGTCAATCACGCGGTTGCGGAGCCGAGCCAGCCGCCGGCCGATCAAGAGGAAGACGGTCTTCTTCCTCCCGCTCGCTTTCGCTTGTTGTGGATGCTCGTCGCTCTCGTTCTCGTTCTGGGCGGCGCTTTGGGCAAGTGGGGCTATGACCATTATTCCGGTAGTCCCGTCTTGCGATTCAGCGGCGTCACGCGGAACGGGCAGAGGATGAAGTTTACGGTCGTCAATCATTCACACGGGACGATTGCCGTCGAGAACTTTCGTGTGACGAACGTCGCCACTTCCCTGAAGCCTTACCTCGAGTTCGGGAAGCTTAGTGGCCTTGAACGTCCGACCCTTCAAGCCGGTGAGCACACATCGATCGAAGTCTCCATTGAGCGACTGATCCGCAAAGATAGCGTTCCGGATTCGCTGAATGGGGCCAGAATTCGAATCGAAGCGGAAGCGTCGGATGTCGATACAAAGGCTGAGTACCCGTTGTTCGTCGACGTTACCTATGGCGACCTCGAACCGTTCATAATGGCGCGAGGTTCCGAGCCCGACGTTACGAATGCGAACCCGTGATTCAGGAGGTGGTGTGTGAATGCTGCCTTGATCCTCGGTTTTGTCCTTGCGCTGCTCGATAAGAGTTGTCCGGGCGGCGAGAAGACGGTCAGTCCGATTCGAATCACCTTCTCCGGCCCGAACTGCACTGTTCCATTGAAGACATATGTGCGTTGGTGGAACAAGAGAGCCAAGCTCGGGGAAACGTTCAACGTCAAGCCGGACGAAGTGAACGACGAGAAGCGGATGGGCGTTTATGAACCGCCGGTGGTCTGGTTGACCTCCGAGGATGCGGCGGGGTGTGTGAGGGGCGGCTATTACGTCGCCAGTGATACCTGCGCCGGATTCTTCACGCTGCCGTGTGCCCGTACGCGCTACGAGTTGACCGTCTCCGAGCCGAGCCTGAAGGTGAACATCCTGCGTTCGATGAGCCGCGTGGATGACAAACAGCGCTGTGAAACGCCGGCGGCGTTTGTCCGTGATCCTCGCGATAACCGCTACACGGATGGAGAGTGGCTCACCGTCGCGCTGTATGCCGGCCAGACGTTTCTCTGTCAGAAGGTCATTCGTCTCGACGAGCTCGGCGGCAATCCATTCGAAGACACCTTCGACACGGCCGAAGGGACATGGTCGAGTGAAACCGCGGGGCGCCATTTGACGGGCCGCTCGCTATCGGACATCGAGAAACGACAGGCCGCCGATCGGGCCAACAGTGCGCCGGTGCGAAAAATCACCATCACTCTGACACCGGTCGCGCGATGACCATCAAGACTCTGGTCGCCTTCGTTCTCCTGCTTGGCGCGGTCTCCCTCACTGCGCAGGAGCTCACGATTTTCGACTTGAATGATTTCGTCGATCCTCGTTCCCTCGGTGCGGTGGCCACTTCGAAGGGGCGATTCATTTGTCCCTGTTCCGAGTTGCTGGTATCACGCGTCGTTCTCGGATGGGATCAGAATTTCGTGAACGTCACGTCCGCTTCACCAGTCGATGTTGCGTTCGCGCACGTCGCCATGAGCTACTACCGTGGTGCCTGGCAGGGAAATGCGAAGGTGAGCGTGTTGCGCGATGTCTCTTCGCCCGGCGACGAGGATTTCGTCATCATCTCGCCCGCGTCGAACGTCCCGCCCTCGGCGACAAGTGCCGTTCCGCGACAGGCGCTCGCTCTGCAACTCGCTCGCTACAGCGAGAACGGCAGCGGGACGAAGAATCCGTTCGTCGGCCGGACGCAGATCACGTGGCGCATCAGTCACTATCGCGAGACGAACGCCGATGGCAGGGCGACGGAAGACAAGCTTCGTCACGAGTTCGGCGTGGAATGGGACATTCCGGATAGCCGCGTGGGGAGCCTGGGATCGGTGACCTATTCGCTGATCGGCGGTGAGAGCCCCTACCTCGCGCTGGGGAAGAAGCAGAGCCGTCTTGCGTATGTCTATCGTCTTCGATCCCAATCCCTGGGACCGGTGAGTTTCGAGGGCACGCTCTCCGCCGGCGTCCTCGGCCACTCGTTGAATTTCGGACAGTTCCGTCAACTGACCCTGCAACCGAGCGTCCGCGCGTCGCTGCCGCTCGGCAGGACCGGCATCAACGTGAACGCGCGATTCGCGCCGACATGGCAGCGTCTCCCTCAACCGACCGGGAACGACGATCACTGGCAGCAGACGCCGGAATTTGCGATTTTTCTCGATCGGCTGATCTTTAATAGAACTCGTCTGCGAGCGCCGGCTGTCGCGGAGTGAGTCGTCGGGTCGTCGAGAAGCTCGATGCTTCTCCTCGGCGACTGGATGGCTCGGCGACTCGAAGACTAGTCGACGTATCTCAACTTCCACGGCCCCTCGCACGTCAACTGCAGCACGGTCTCCTGCGGGAACGAAACCGTGTGCACTTCGCCGGGAGGGTTGACGTAGAAGCCGCCGGTGGTGAAGGTCGTGGTCTTGCCGCCGATGGTGACGACGACTTTGCCGGAGAGTACGGTGACGCGCTCGGCGTTGGGATGAATGTGCGCCGCGAGCTTGCTGCCGGCGGGGACTTTCAACCGCAGCGTGAAGATCCCCGGCTCCTGCGGACTCCCTTCCAGCACGGCCATCTTCGTCCCCTTCGGCATCGTCGGAGGTGCTTCGACCCAGGTGATGTTCGTGACCTGAATCGCGGTGGCGAGGAGGAGGGTGGCGAGGAAGTGCATTGTGTGAGTTTAGCGGGAACTGCTGCTGGTACGGGTTCGGGTTGTTTTGCGTTTCTTGCGATAGCCGAGATCTGTTGCTGGTTACTGGTTGCTGGTTGTCTGCGGTTTCTCGCTACAAACGATTCACCACAGATAACGAGCAACCAGTAACCAGCAACAGTTTTTCACCGGTACAACAAAAACTCATCCCTCCGCCTCGCGAACTCGCGCAGCGGGTCTTCCCATTCGCGGACCCAGCCATCGAGATCGCCTCCGCTTTCGACGATGTTGCGGTAGCGGGAGCTGCCGGCGAGGAGATCGATGGCCAGACGATCGGAGACGAATTCGTAGGTTTCCGTGCGCCACTTGAATTCGTCGGGGTTCATGTCGCGGGCGACTTTCACGCACCAGAGGCCGGTGCGATAGGGCTCGAAGGTCGCGCGGTTCGTGACGTGCAGCTCGACGCCGCCGCAGACTTTGCCGGCGTGTTTGTGAAAGGTGGGCGTGAAGTAGTGGGGACGGAAGCGGACGCCGGGGAGGTCGAGTTTGTTGAGGCGCTCGGCGAGCTTGAAGGATTCGAGCCATGGCGCGCCGAAGAATTCGAAGGGATGCGTCGTGCCGCGTCCTTCGCTGAGGTTCGTTCCTTCGACGAGGCACATCCCGGGATAGACCGTCGCCGTGTAGACCGTCGGCATGTTCGGCGAGGGGATGACCCAGGGGATTCCTGTGTCGCCCCACCACATCGCCCGATGCCAGCCCTTCATCGGCACGACGGTCATGTTGCATTCGATCTTGTGAACGTCGGAGTAATAGCGCGCGAACCAGCGCGCCAGCTCGCCGGCGGTCATGCCGTGGCGCGTCGGGAGAGGGAAGAGGCCGACGAAGCTGGAGTACTTTTCCTCGCGGATGTTGCCCTCGAGATGCACGCCGTCGATCGGGTTGGGGCGATCGAGGACGATGACCTGCACGCCGAGGGTTGCGGCTTCGCGCATGCAGAGGGCCATGGTGTAGATGAAGGTGTAGTAGCGCGAGCCGATGTCCTGCAGATCGATGACCAGCGCGTCGAGTCCGCGCAGGATCTCGCGCCGCGGTTTCAGATCGTCTTCGCTTTTGCCGTAGAGCGAGTAGACGGGGAGGCTGGTGAGCGGGTCGATGGAGTGATCGACGTAGGCCATGTCCTGCGCCTCGCCCCAGATCCCATGCTCCGGCCCGAACAGCGCGACGAGCTTCCATCCGCGCCCGGCGTTGAGGAGCTTGACCGCATGCTGCAGATCGCGCGTGATCGCGCTTTGATTCGTGACGAGCCCGATGCGCTTTCCCTGAATGCGCCAGGGCTCGTCATCGATGAGAACTTCGAGGCCGGGTTGGACGGACATTGCTTCTTCCTTGCTGGTTGATTGCGTTTACGCGGAGATCTGTTGCTGGTTGTCGGTTGCTGGTTGTCTGGGGTTCCTCGTAGGCTCACAGGCGCCATGGGCTCATAGGCGCACAGGATCTCGACGCGCTGTGAGCCTATGAGCCCGTGAGCCCGTGAGCCCGTGGGCCTACGAGGAACCACAGACAACCAGCAACCAGCAACCAGTTAACTCATTCGTGTTTCGTGTTTCCTGCCAACAGCTCCAGCGCGTGCGGCAACAGATGCATCACCGCTTCGAGATTTTCGACCGCGCCTCGTGGGCTGCCGGGCAAATTCAGGACCAACGTCGTTCCGCGCGTCGCGGCCTGGGCGCGCGAGAGGGAGGCCATGGGGGTTTTTTCGAGCGAGCGCGTGCGCATGAGCTCTCCGAATCCGGGCACGAGGCGTTCGCAGACGCGCATCGTTGCCTCGGGGGTGACGTCGCGCGCGGCGATGCCGGTGCCGCCGGTGGTGACGACGAGTCGCGCGCCGTCGTCGGTGGCGCGGACGATGGCGTTGGCGATCGTGTCGAGGTCATCGGGGACGACGATCAGGTCGGTTTCGTAGCCGCGCGCGGCGAGCAGATCGCGCACGGCCGGCCCGGATCGATCCTCGCGCTCGCCGCGCGACGCGGCGTCGGAGCAGGTGATGACGCGAGCGCGTATCATGCGCGGATTCTATGCGGACCGCCGCCGTCTCGGCGGCTGGGGCGGTGGCGTCCCGCCGCCCGCCCGCGAGCGGCGTCCCGCCGCTCGCCCAGCCGGCGAGACGCCAGCGGTCCACCGAGACTGATGCAGCGAACCGATTTTTCTTACGAACTGCCGCCGGAGCTCATCGCGCAGGAGCCGCGCGTGCGCGGTAAGTCGCGCATGATGGTCGTTGCGCCCGGTCAGCCGGTCGCTCATGAGTCGTTCGCGAACGTCCCGTCGCACCTCAATCGCGGCGACGTGCTCGTGCTTAACGACACGCGCGTGATTCCGGCTCGTCTCTTCGCACGCCCGAAGGGTGCGATGACGAATCCGATCGAGTTCCTGCTGACGCGCGAGCGCGATCCGATGACCTGGGAGGCCTGGTGCAAGCCGGCGAAGCGGGTGAAGCCGGGCGATGTCGTGACGTTCTCCGACGCGCTTTCCGCCGAAGTCGTCGACAAGGAGGAGGGGACGGTCGTTCTCCATTTCGTCGGCGACATGGGCGAGATCGAGCGCCTCGGCGTTCCTCCGCTGCCGCCGTACATCGCGCGCAATGAAGCTCGCGAGAGCGACAAGGAGTCGTATCAGACGGTCTACGCCGCCGCGCGCGGCGCGATCGCGGCGCCAACAGCCGGATTGCACTTCACGCGGGCGATCCTCGAAGAGATCGAAGCGCGCGGTGTGGAGATCGTGCGCGTCACGCTGCACGTCGGCATCGGCACGTTCAAGCCGGTGAAGGTCGATCGCATCGAAGAGCATCGGATGGACTCCGAGCGCTACGAGATCACCGCCGATGCCGCGGCAAAACTCAACGCGGCGCTCGACGCGAAGCGGACGATCGTCGCCGTCGGCACGACCTCGGTGCGTACGCTGGAGAGCGCGGTCCGCCGCGGACATGGACGCTTCGAAGCGGGACAGGCGGAGACGTCGATTTTCATCACGCCCGGCTTTCCGTTCCACGTCGTCGATCGCCTGCTCACGAACTTTCACTTGCCGGAATCGACCCTGCTCATGCTCGTCTCGGCATTCGCGGGGATGCAAACAATCCGTGACGCGTACGCGGAAGCGATCCGTAACGGATACCTTTTCTACAGCTACGGCGACTGCATGCTGCTCAATCGAACGATGAACGAGGAAGGATGAACGATGAACAGGGAACGGAACGACGAGCGCATTTCCGTTCATCGTTCATCCTTCCTCGTTCATCGTTCCCTGAAAGGATGTCGATGAAACGTACTCTGCTCGCTGCCCTCACCGCACTTGCGCTGATTCTTCCCATCACGGCTCAGACTCCGCCGCCCGCGCCGCCTACGGACAAGAAGGCCGACCCGAAGAAGCCGGAGAAGGCGGAGCAGGAGCCGCGTCCGGTTGCGCAGGAGCTGCAGAAGAAGGAGTCGCAGCAGAAGGATGCTCCGGCACCCGCGCCTCCGTCGCCGACTCCCGCGAATGCGGCGGCTCCGGCGACGGAGCCTGAAAAAAAGGACGAGAAAAAGTGGGACGTGATGAATCCTCCCGGTCCTTCGCACGACGTCGACATCGACGTCACCTCGGGCACGTGGATGAGCGTCGACGTTTCTCCCGACGGGAAGGAGGTCGCGTTCGATCTCCTCGGCGACATCTACACGATTCCGATCGGCGGCGGCGAGGCGAAGGCGATCACGAGCGGCGTCGCCTGGGACATGCAGCCGCGCTATTCGCCGAACGGGAAATGGATCGCGTTCACGAGCGATCGCTCCGGCGGCGACAACATCTGGATCATGAACCGCGACGGCTCTGCGCCGAAGCAGGTCTCGAAGGAATCGTTCCGCCTCCTCACGCAACCATCCTGGACGCCCGACAGCGAGTACCTCGTCGCGCGCAAGCACTTCACCTCGGAGCGTTCGCTCGGCGCGGGCGAGATGTGGCTCTATCACCGCAGCGGCGGCGACGGGCTGCAGATGACCAAGAAGCGTACGGATCAGAAGGACACCGGCGAGCCGGTCTTCTCTCCCGACGGAAAGTATCTCTACTTCAGCGACGACGTCACGCCGGGCGCGGTGTTCGAGTACAGCAAGGATCCGAACGGACAGATCTACGTGATCCAGCGCCTCGATCGCGAGTCCGGTGAAGTCGAGCGCTACGTCAGCGGCCCTGGCGGCTCGATCCGTCCGACGCCGTCGCCGGACGGTAAGTCGCTGGCCTTCATCCGCCGCGTGCGCTACAAGTCGACGCTCTTCATTCGCGATCTCGAGTCGGGACGCGAGACGCCGATCTTCGACGGACTCGATCGCGATCTGATGGAGACGTGGGCGGTGCACGGCGTTTATCCGTCGATGGCCTGGATGCCCGACGGCAAGTCGATCGTCTTCTGGGCCGGCGGCAAGATCCAGCGCATCGACGTCGCATCGAAGCAGGTCGCGAACATTCCGTTTCACGTGAAGTCGGTGCGTCGCGTGACCGAGGCTGTGCGGTTTCCGGTCGACGTCGCGCCGGAAAAATTCGACGTGAAGATGCTGCGCTGGGTGAGCGTTTCGCCGCGCGGCAATCAGGTGCTCTATCAGGCGCTCGGCTACGTTTGGGTGCGCGATCTTGACGCAAAAAATGAACAGAGCGGGACGCCACGCCGCGTCACGAAACAGAGCGATCACTTCGAGTTCTATCCGTCGTGGTCACGCGACGGGAAGTCGATTGTCTACGCGACCTGGAACGATGAAACGTTTGGCTCGCTGCGCGTCGCTCCGGCAAGCGGCGGCGAAGGACGCGTCGTGACCGACAAGCCGGGTCACTACATCGAGCCGTCGTTCTCACCCGATGGCTCGAAGATCGTCTATCGCACGACGAGCGATGGCTATCTGACGAGCGGTCTCTGGTCGGGCACGCAGGGGCTCTTCGTCGTTCCGAGCGCGGGCGGGAAGTCGACGCTCGTGACGAAGAAAGGCGCGCTGCCGTTCTTCGGTGCGACGAACGACCGCATTTTCTTCGTGACGTTCGAAGACGAAGGGAAACGCGCGTTGCGCTCGATCGATCTCAATGGCAGCGACGAGCGCCAGCATGCGATCTCGGCGTTCGCGACAGGGTTCGCGATCTCGCCCGACGGGAAGTGGCTGGCCTGGACGGAGAACTTCGCCGCGCACGTGACGCCGTTCCTCAGCACCGGGAAGGCGATCGAGATCGGTCCGAAGATGTCGTCGATCCCCGTGGCCACGGTCTCGCGCGACACCGGCGAGTATCTCCACTGGTCGGGCGACGGGAAGCGTCTCTACTGGGCTCTCGGCCCGGAGCTTTTCTCGCGCGATCTCAAGGACGCGTTTGCGTTTCTCGACGGCGCGCCGGAGAAGCTGCCGCCGGTTCCCGAGAAGGGGATCAACATCGGCTTCTCGCGTCCCTACGATGTTCCCTCCGGGAAGCTGGCGTTCACGAACGCGCGCATTCTGACGATGCGTGGCGATGAAGTGATCGAGAACGGCACGATCGTCGTCGACGGCAACAAGATCGTCGCGATCGGCGCCAACGCGAGCGTGCCGTCCGATGCGAAAGTCATCGACGCCGCGGGCAAGACGATCATGCCCGGCATCGTCGACGTGCACTGGCACGGCTCGATGGGCTCGGATCAGATCACGCCGCAGCAGAGCTGGATCAACTACGCCGCGCTCGCTCTCGGCGTGACGACGCTGCACGATCCGTCGAACGACACGGCGGAGATCTTCTCCGCGAGCGAGCTGGCCAAGGCGGGGCTGATCGTCGCGCCGCGCATCTTCTCGACGGGCACGATCCTCTACGGCGCGAAGGCGCCGTTCAAGGCGGACATCAACTCGCTCGACGACGCGCTCTCGCACCTCCGCCGCCAGAAGGCGGTCGGCGCGTTCAGCGTGAAGAGCTACAACCAGCCGCGCCGCGATCAGCGCCAGCAGGTGATCGAGGCCGCGCGCCAGCTGCACATGATGGTCGTGCCGGAAGGTGGCTCGCTGTTCCAGCACAACATGACGATGGTCGTCGACGGGCACACGGGGGTCGAGCATTCGATTCCGATCGCCGCGATCTACGATGACGTGAAGCAGCTCTGGTCGCACACGAAGGTCGGCTACACGCCGACGCTCATCGTCGGCTACGGCGGGATGTTCGGCGAGAACTACTGGTATCAGAAGACGAATGTGTGGGAGGACGACCGCCTCTCGCTCTTCGTGCCGCGCCGCATTCTCGACTCGCGCTCGCGCCGCCGCGTGATGGCGCCGGACGAGGAGTACAACCACATCAACAACGCGCGCATCGCGAAGGAGCTCCTCGACCTCGGCGTGAACATTCAGCTCGGCGCGCACGGCCAGCGCGAGGGCCTCGGTGCGCACTGGGAGATGTGGATGTTCGCGCAGGGCGGCATGACGCCGATGCAGGCGCTCGCAGTCGGCGACGATCGCCGGCGCGCGCTACATCGGCCTCGATCGCGAGATCGGCTCGCTCGAGACCGGCAAGCTCGCCGACTTCATCGTCCTCGACGCCAACCCGCTCGACAACATCCGCAACACGCACTCGGTGCACTACACGATCATCAACGGCCGCATCTTCGACTCCGCGACGATGAACGAGATCGGCAACCACCCGCGCACGCGCAAGCCGTTCTACTTCCAAACCGAGGGCGGCGAAACGTTCGGCGCGGCGGCGGCCGCGGCGATGACGGAGGATGACGACTAGGCGGCAAGAGTTGTTTCACGCGGAGACGCGGAGATCGCGGAGAGAAGCTCTCCGTACACTTCTCCGCGTCTCCGCGCCTCCGCGTGATCGTCTCCCTCTACCAGTACGTCGTCGTGATCGCGCAGTCCCCAGCCACGACCGCCTGACAGGCCATACGCTCGTCATGGGCGAAGTCGCGATTGAATCGCGTTTCGACCGACGTCGCAGCGCTGAGATTCTCGGCGCCGGAGACCACGCGCACGCGGCAGCGGGTGCAGACGCCGACGCCGCCGCAGGAATTGCCGAGGGGGACGGAGGCGCGGCGGGCGACATCGAGGAGCGACTCGTCCGCGAGCGCGCTGGCGGCGATTCCGAGAGGGATGAACGTGACGACTCTTGACGGGGTGTTCACCGGGAGTTGGCATCGCGGGACAAAACTTTCGCCCGCTTTCAGCGTCTATTACAGCATGAGAACACAGCGCGCCAAGAGCGACACCAACACACAGAGCCCTAAGAGCCCGCAGAGCGCTAAGAGCTACGACGAGACACGCATCGCGGAAGAGATCGTGAGCGTGCTCCCGGCCGGAGTGGCGCGCGCCCTATCGACCGACCGGGAGACGATCCGCTACGCCGTCCGCGCGCAGGGACTGAAGCTGCGGACGATCGTCTTCATCCGCGAATCGCTCCGCCGCCTCATCGATGATCCGCTCCGCGCGATCAAAGTCGAGTACCTCCAGCGCGATCTGGCGCGGAACGCCGGACGCCGCGGAGATTTCCAGTATCCGCGGCCGCATCTGCATCCAGCTAAGTTCTCGGTTCTCGGTTGTCAGTTGTCCGCGATGTGAATCAGTTCGCAGATCGCAGATCGCGGATCGCAGCGATGCCCGGTTGGTTGCACAGCGTTACGCAAGAACGAGAAATCCCAGACAACCGATAACGGACAACCGACAACACGCCCCAGGCGCATTTCGTTCGGACGATTCGCAGGTTCGTAACTTGCCAAACCTTCGAATCGACACCATACTCTCCGTATGGCTGTCGAATTGGATGAGCTGGATGTTCGGATCGTTGCTCTCCTCCTGAAGGACGGCCGGACGCCCGCCGCGCAGATCGCCGAGCAGATCGGCCTCTCCCGTCCCGCGGTTGCCGACCGGCTCGATAAGCTCGAGCGGCAGGGTGTGATTCGCGGGACGACCGCGGTCATCGATCCGACCGCGCTCGGCAAGAGCGTCACGGCCTTCGTCTCCGCGCGCGGCGCGACGCTGTCGTCCTCGGCGTGGAAGAAGTTCCGCGACATCATGCAGAGCGACGAGGTCCTCGAAGTCCACACGGTGGCCGGCGATGACTGCTATCTGCTGAAAGTCCGCGCCGAGTCGATCACCGGTCTCAATACTCTGGTGCAGCAACTTTCCACGCCGCCGCTGTCGCTGGCGACGCGCACGACGATCGTGATGCAGACGCATTGCGAAAAGATCGGCGGCATCGATCTCGGTGCCATCGATCGCGGCAAAAGCAAGAAGGAGGAGCGATGAAGCACGAACGCGGACTGGCCTACGCCGCCTTTGCGGTGGTCTGCGTCGTCTGGGGGACGACGTATCTCTTCATTCGCATCGCCCTCGAAACGCTGCCGCCGCTTCTGCTGACGGGCCTGCGCTACGTCGCGGCGGGATTGATCATGCTGCTCATCGCCCGTCTGCGCGGTGTGCCGTTGCCGCGCGATCGCCGGACGCTCGGGAATCTCGCGCTCGTCGGATTTCTGATGGTCGGCCTGGGCAATCTCGCGGTGGTCTGGGCCGAGCAGTGGGTGCCGAGCGGATTCGCGGCGCTGTTCGTGGCCAGCGCTCCGTTCTGGATGGCGATCATCGAAGCGTTCCGCGCCGATGGGGAGCGCGTGAACGCGCGCAGCGGTCTCGGCTTGCTCATCGGTTTCGTCGGCGTCGGCATGCTGGTGATCCCCGGCGCCGGGCCGAAGTGGAGCATCCCCTTCCTCCTTGGCGCACTGGCGATTCAGGTCGGCTCGCTCGGCTGGCAGCTCGGCTCCGCGTGCGGCAAGTACAACCTCCATCACGTTCCCTTCCTCGCCTCGGTCGCGCTGCAGATGTTCTTCGGCGGCGTGATCGTGACGATCGCCGGACTCGCGATCGGCGAGGCTCCGCGCTTCGTGCTCAACCCGCGCACGTTCGGCGCGCTGGCGTATCTCACGATCGTCGGTTCCGTGATCACGTACAGCGCGTATGTCTATGCGATGGCGCACATGCGCACGGTCCACACCTCGCTCTACGCGTATGTGAATCCGGTCGTCGCGGTCTTCCTCGGCTGGCTGGTCTTCGCCGAGCCGCTGACGCCGATCTCGATCGCGGCCATGGTCGTGATCCTCTCCGGCGTCGCGCTCGTGCAGAGCTCGGGCGGGAAGAAGGTGCCGGTCGCGGTGAAGGTCGCCGAACCGGCGGAGAAAGCGGCGTAACAATTTGTCATCCCGAGCCGGCCCGGCCGGCAGCGTCGGTTGGCCAAGCCTGCGTCACGCCTTTCGATCTGAATCGCCGGCCTCGCTGAGAGGGATGACATCTTCGATGTCATTAGAAGCGTCGAGCGAGGGACCTGGGCGGGTGGGTGGCGCGAGGAATGTGCCTTGTACGAGGAATGTGCATCGCGCCGCCCCACCACCCAGGTCCCTCGCTCGACGCTCGGGATGACAGCTCTTGTTGCGACGTTGCGCTTCATCGTAGACGCTACAATCGGCTTCCATGCCGACCGCTGCTCCGCCCGTCCGTCCGATCACGCTCGACGACATCCGTGCCGCGCGCGAGCGTATTCGCGAGGTCATTACGCGAACGCCTCTCGTGCGTTTGCGGCATGACGTCGCCGGCGCGCCGGAGATCTGGCTGAAGCTCGAGAACCTGCAGCCGATCAACGCGTTCAAGTTGCGCGGCGCGGCGAATGCGGTGGCGTTGCTTTCCCACGAGGCGCGCGACAAGGGCGTCTGGACGATCAGCGCCGGCAATGCCGGACAGGGCGTCGCGTACGCGGCGCGCGAAGCGGGCGTGCCGTGCACGGTGGTCGTGATCGAGACCGCGCCGGACACGAAGGTCGAGCGGATGCGCGCGCTCGGCGCGACGCTGGTGAAGGCGCCGTTCGATGCCTGCTGGCAGGCGATGGAGGAGCGCGCGTTTCCGGGAGTCGAAGGGACGTTCGTGCATCCGTTCGACGATCACGATTTCATCGCCGGCAACGCCACGATCGGGCTCGAGATCCTCGAAGATCTGCCGAACGTTCGCACGGTCATCACCGCGATCGGCGGCGGAGGGCTGATCACCGGAGTTGCCAGCGCCATCCGCGCAATTGCGCCGGACGTTCGCGTGCTCGGCGCGGAGCCGGAGACGGCGGCGCCCGGCGCGACTTCGTTCGCCGCGGGCTCGGCGCAGGTGTTTGCGAACTGGCAGGCCTCGTTCGTCGACGGTGCGGGCGGCAAGAGCATCTTCCCGCGCATGTGGGAACGGCTGAAGGACACGATCGACGGCTCGGTCGTGGTCACGCTCGACGAGGTGAAGACGGCGATGCGCATCGTCGCGTCGAAAGTGCGTGTCATCGCCGAGGGGGCGGGGGCGCTGGGTGTGGCCGCGGCGTTGAAGGAGAAAGAAGGACCGGTCGTCGCGGTGATCTCCGGCGGGAACATCGACTTGAAGAAGTTCTGCGAAATCGTCACACAAACCAGTTAACTGGTTGCTCGTTGCTGGTTGTCTGCGGTTTCTTGCCTTGCCTGTGGTCATCGCAAGAGCCCACAGATAACCAGCAACCAGCAACCAGCAACAAATCGCAACGACAGACATGCTTGCCGCATTACTGGTGCTGACGCTAGCGACGCCGGGATACATCGACGATGCGGTGTGCGGCGAGTGTCACGTCCAGCAGTTCGCGTCGTTTCAGCACGTCGGGATGGCGCGGTCGTTCTACCGTCCGGCGGTGAGCAAGGACATCGAGGACTTCGAGGCGCCGCCGTTTTTTCACGAGCGCTCGGGTCAGTACTTCGAGATGCGCCGGCGCGGCGACCGGCTCGTGTTTCGGCGATGGGAAGTCGCTGCCGACGGCGCGCCGATTCACGTGTTCGAGCAGAGCATCGATTGGATCCTCGGCTCGGGGAATCATGCGCGGACGTATCTCTATCGCACGCCGAATGGCGAGCTGTATCAATTGCCGATCGCCTGGTACACGCAGACGCGCTCGTGGGGCATGGCGCCTGGTTACGACCGCCGCGATCACGATGGCGTCATGCGCCGCGCGCGGCACGAGTGCATCTTCTGCCACAACGCCTATCCCGCCGTCTCGTCCGAACCGCTTTCGTACTGGCGCTCACAGACACTGCCGGAACAGTTGCCGGAAGGGATCGGCTGTCAGCGTTGCCATGGTCCGGGCGCGAAACACGCGGCGGTGGCGGTCGGTGGGAATGCAGCTGCGATTCGCGCGTCGATCGTGAATCCGGCGCGACTCGATCCGCAACGGCGCAAGGACGTTTGCTACGAATGCCACATGCTCCCGTCGGTCGCGCTCTCGGGCACGCGGCGTTTCGGGCGCGATATTTATTCATTTCGTCCAGGCCAGCTGCTTTCGGATTACGAGCCGCCGATGGACATCACCGATGCCGCGATGCCGCGCGCGGATCGCTTCGAGATCAACCACCATCCCTATCGACTAGAGCAGAGCCGCTGCTTCCGCGAAAGCGCCGGCGCACTGAGTTGCCTCACGTGTCACGACCCGCATCGCAAGGTCAGCGAGAACGAGCGCGCATCGCACTATCGCGCGGCGTGCCTGTCGTGTCATGCGAAAGCGCATCGAGCAACCGAAGACTGCACGACCTGTCACATGCCGAAGCGCCGCACGCAGGACGTCGTGCACGTGGTGATGACCGATCACTTCATTCGCCGCACGCCCGGCGGTCCGGAGCTCGTGGCTCCGCTCGACGAGCGCGAGCCGTCGGTCGATCACGTCGAGTTCCTCGATCCCGCAACGGCACGACCGGGCGCGCTCGGACAGCTCGATCGTCTCGTCGCGCTGCTCCGCGCGAACGGCGGGTTAGGCACGTCGCTCGTGCAACGGTTGGAGCAACTCATCGACACAACGCAGCCGCCGGAGATCGAGCCGTATCTCGATCTGGCGATGGCGCAGCTACGCACGCGGCGCTATTCGCAGCTGGAGCACACCGCCGCGCGCGTGCTGGAGCGTTCTCCGCGACAGCCGCTCGCACTCGAATGGATGGGCCTCGCGCGTGCCGCGCAAACCGGCAACACCGAGGAAGCGATTCGCTTCATGAAGGAAGCGATTGCCAGCGAGCCGCGTCCGGAGACGCAGTTCAACCTCGGCGTGTTCCTCGCGGGACGCGGACGCACGCGTGAAGCGATCGCGTCCTACGAACAAGCACTCGCAGCTCGTCCCAACCTCGCCGCCGCCTGGATCCGCCTCGGCGACGCCCGCCGCGAATGCGGCGACCTCACCGGCGCGATCGACGCCTATCGCCGCGCGCTCGAGATCGACCCCGCGCAGAAACGCGCGTCCTCGCAACTCGTGGCCGCGCTCGATGCGTTCGGCGATCACGAAGAGGCGGCGCGGTATCGGGAACACGCGGCGTCGCGATAGCTTTGCCTGTCATCCCGAGCGTCGAGCGAGGGACCTGGGTGGGTGTGTGGCGCGAGGAATGTGCCTCGTGCGAGGAATGAGCATCGTGCCGCCCGCCCACCCAGGTCCCTCGCTCGACGCTCGGGATGACAGGCTTGTGTTTCGACGCCATGTTTGGCGCGCGAACGGACCGCAGCGGTGGCAAAGCCACCGCAATAGGAGGGCGGGCTTATAGCCCGCCGACTCTGGGCGGGGGGCGTGAAGACCTTCCCCCACCCAAAGAACCGGCGGGCTATAAAACCGCCCTCCTCACAATGGCCAAACTCCAGTTGCGGTGTCTTTGCCACCGCACTTCTAGACTTTCTTGTGCAGTTTGCGCTTTCGTTCGTGACGGTTCTGCGCTTCTTCGAGAGAGTGCGATACCTTTAGCTCGGCGGCGCTCTTGGCCATTTCGGCGAGTCGGCGGTAGTGCGCGTGGAGCACTTCGAGCTCTTCTTCGGAGAGGTCTTCGACGGAGATGAGGCCGTTGCTGGCTTGTTCGATCGCGGCGACGAGCTCGTTGAGCTTGAGTTGCACGGCCAGCGATTCCTTGTTCTGGGCGCGCTGGATGAGGAAGACCATCAGGAACGTGATGATCGTCGTGCTGGTGTTGATGACGAGTTGCCAGGTGTCGGAGTAGTGAAAGAGCGGGCCGGTGCAGGCCCAGATCACGACCGCGGCGAGTGCGAGGATGAACGCCGCCGTGGTTCCGACTGCATAAGAGAGCCACGAAGCGAGTCGCGCCAGGGGTCCGATCTTCTTGTTAGCCATAGGGTCTCATTTCACGATTGCCACGGGGCGGAAGCCGCCCGGATTCGGATAGTCGCGCCGGTCGGTCATCTCGGCGATCGGAGTATTGATGATCGGGACCCGGTATCCACCGACGTTCGCGGTCTTGCCGGTAGGCGTGGCCTTGTCGACGTCGGCCGGGAGTCGGATGCGGATCATCTTCGGGTCAAACACTTTCGCGCCGCCCGGCTCGAGAATGACGAATGGAATGATCACGTCAGCGGTGCCGGGAACGCCTTCGAGCACGAGCCTTGCCGTTTCCGCGCCCGGTGCGTTGAATCCGACGATGGCCTTGTTCGGCGGAACGTCGAGGATGAGGAAGGATCCGTTCTCGGCGATGCCGCCGGAGGCGAACTGTTCGTTCTCGACCCATACCGAGGTCGATTGGAAAAGTTCCGTGCGCCGGGCGATCTCCAGATCGGGAGACTCGGCTGGCTTCGCGCCTTTGACGTCGAGGATCCAGCCGCGCACGCTCACCGGCTGGCGACTGATGTCGTGAACCGAATTCGGATCCTTGCCTTCGTGTCCGCAGGCGACGAGAAAGAGGAGTGCGACGAGAAGTCTTCGTGCCACGCGAAGAGCCTACCACTGCCGGGCCGGCAGCGTTTGGGCCTGAACGATGAAGGATGAACGATGAACGATGAAGGATGAACGATGAAGGATGAACGATCAACGCCGGGTTCTGTTCATCCTTCATCGTTCATCGTTCGTTGCTCCAGCGCTGCCGGCCGTGCCGGCCCGGCCGTGCGATAATCGCTTGGTTCTCGACATGAAACGCCTTCTCTCTCTCGGTGCCGTTCTCGTTCTCGCCGTCGCTTCGATCGTTCTCGCACAAACGTCCGGTCAGGCCACGCTTCGCACGCAATCGGGCGATCATCCGATCACGGTGGTCCAGCAGTCGGGGCAGACCTACGTGTCCGCGACCGACGTCGTCGCCGGGTTGGGCGGTACCATCGTGCCTGACAGCACGGGCTACAAGGTCTCGATCGGCAACACCGTCGCGGCCTTCGGTCCCGACAGCCGCTTTGGCGTCGTGCGCGATGAGTTGATCGAAATGCCCGTGCCGCCGATCGCCATCGAGGGAAAGCCGTACGTTCCGTGGCAATTCTTTCAGGGACTCCTCTCGAAAGCCTCGTCGCTCGATGCGACGTGGGACGCGGCGGCGAACGCGCTCGTCATTCGGCCCATTCAGCGCGATACCGTCGGCGTGCAGGTGTCGATCGCGAACGTCGAAGGCATCACCAAGATGGTTCTCACGCTCAGCGGCGCCGCCGAGTATACGATCGCCAAGGAGCCGGCGCAGTACGTGGTCCGCTTCAAGTCGCCGCTCCGCGCGCCGTTCACCGATCAGGCTTACGAAGATCCGCTCGTCGCGCGGCTGCTGTTCAGCGGCAGCGACCTGCGGATTCTGCTGACCGGTCCCGACGTCGTGGGCGATGCTTATCAGCTCGAGAACCCGCCGCGCATCGTGCTCGACTTCCGCAAGGGCGCGGCGCCGGTGCCGGGAACGGCGCAGCCGCTGCCGGGCAGTCTTCGCCCGCAGCAGGAGACGCCGGGAATCCGCACGATCGTCATCGATCCGGGCCACGGCGGCAAAGAAGTCGGAGCCGTCGGACCGAACGGGGTTTTCGAAAAAGACATCACGCTGGCCATCGCGCGCAAGCTCGCGGCGTCACTCGCCGCGAAGACCGGCGCGCGCATCGTGCTGACGCGCGAGGATGACAGCGTGGTCACGCTCGATCAGCGCACCGCGCTCGCGAATCAGTACCACGCCGATCTGTTCCTCTCCGTCCATCTCAACGCCGCCGTCGTGCGCGATGCGAAAGGATCAGAGACGTATTTTCTCTCGCTCGCCGCATCCGACGAGCTGGCGCGCAAGGCGGCGGAGACCGAGAACGCCGCGGCATCCGCGGCGCGCGACGCCGATCTCAAGCTGATCCTCTGGGATCTCGCGCAGCAGGCTTATCTCGACGAATCGAGCCGCTTCGCCCAGGCGATCCAGGAAGAGATGAACGCCGCGACCGGCGTCGGCAACCGCGGCGTGAAGCAGGCGCCGTTCAAGGTGCTGGTCGGCGCGACGATGCCGGCCGCGCTGGTCGAGGTCGGGTTCATCAGCAATCCCGACGAAGAAGCGAAGCTGCAGACCGCTGCCTTTCAGGATCTGATGGTCGACGCCGTGACGCGCGCGGTGCAGCGCTACAAGACCGATTACGAAACGCGCATCGGCGTGATCAAGCCCGCGCCGGCGACACCGGCTCCCGCCGCGGCGACGACGACATCCGCGCCGGCGCCGGTCACTTCCTCCGGTACCGCCCCGACGAGGACGGAAGAGGAGTGACGCGCGCGCGTCTCGTGGCGCTGTCCGCGTTCGCGCTGACCGCGCTCCTCTTCGCCGGCGCATGCAAGCGTAAGAGCGAGGTGACGGCGGCGGCGAACGTCAACGCGGCGAACAAGGTCGCGATGCGCGACGTGCGTCTTTTCTACGAGTCGTCGCAGATGCTGCTCGTCGCCGAGCCGCGCAAGATCCCGCTTCCCGAGAGCTCAGCGGCGGCGATTCCCGTCGTCGTGCGCGAGCTGATCAAGGGACCGGCCGCGCAAGCGTCGATGCGTCTCTTTCCCGCGGACACGACCGTCCGCGGCGCCTATCTCCTTCCCGGCGGCACCGTGATCGTCGACCTCGGCGGTCCCACGCTGACGCAAGGCTGGGGCACAGGCACGCACGAGGAACTGATGGCCATTGCGTCGCTCACGCAGACGGTGACGACGAACTTCGCCGAAGCGCGGCGGGTGCGCATCGTGCTCAATGGCGCACCGGCCGAGACGCTCGCCGGCCACATTGCACTGTCGCGCTCCTTCGAGGCGATGAACAATCTGGTCGAAGCGAGCTCGAGATAGGCCTTCCTGCCAGACTGATCGATATCTTTCTGGAATCGGGATTAGACCGAACGGCCGTTTTGGTTTACTTCTGGTGATGACTCCAAAACCACTCGTATCTGTAAGCACCTACAGTGGCTTGTCACATCTCGGTTACATTGAGAAAAGTTTCACAAAGTCTGTTAGAATGCGCGGCAACGATGAACTAAAGGTTTACTGGATGGGCAGACGAGGAGCGCTTCCATTTGTAAAAACCCCGCCTCGTTGTACTGCCTCTTGAATGCTTCCTTGAATCTTACCGACCGATCAAGCTCACCACCCGAGCGCTTCCCGCCCCGCCCCATCCAGTAAGATTCCCCTCGACCCCGCCCGAAAGGCGGGGTCGAGTTTTTTTGTAACCGGTTACTGCGCGCGTCTGCGCGCGCGGTTGTCAGTTCTCGGTTCTCGGTTGTCCGTTAGAAGCCGCAGGCTTCGGCGGTTCTGTGTGGCGGCTGGCGCCCTCGCTGGTCGGTTCACGCGCCGGACTGGCTTCGCTCGGCTACACCAGGGCCGTGACGACGCTTTCGGCGAGGAGGCGGACGTCGGCGTTCACGGCGACCCAGCGGATGGCGGCCATGGCGTTGTCGGCGGCGGCGAGGAGGCGGTCGGGGGGGATGTGCTCGGCGATGGCGGCCAGTTTTTCGGGGTCGAGCGATTCGCGCGGGTCGAGGGCGACGGCGTCGCAGAGGATGGCGCCGAGGAGGGCGATGGCGTCTTTGACGTCATCGTGCCCGGCGATGATTGCGGCGAGCGTGAGCAGTGCCGCGCTTTCTCCGCGCGTCGCGTAGCGGTAGAGCAGATCGAGAATCGTCGCCGCGAGATCCTCTCCATCGGCGAGCAAGGCGACTTCGCGGATGCGCGTCGCTTCGCGCGGCTCGACGAGCGTGCGCAGCGGCTCGCCGACGTAGATCGGCTGCGAGCGCGAGCGGATCGTCGGCAGCAGCAGATCGGGCGTGCGGGTGAGGAGGAGGAACGTCGTGTCGCGCGTCGGCTCCTCGAGCGTTTTCAGCAGCGAGTTCGATCCCGAGATGCTGAGGGCGTCGGCGGGATCGATGATGAAGACCTTGTTGCGTCCTTCGTACGGCCGCATCGACGCGCCGTTGACGATGTCGCGGATCTGCTCGATCGAGATCATCTTCTTCTCGCCGCCGACTTCGATGAAGTGCACGTCGGGATGCGTGCGCCGGTCGATGCGCTGGCAGGACGTGCAGTCGTCGCCGGTCGTGCCTTGAAGACAGTTCAGCGTCTTGGCGAGGCGCACCGCGAGGTCGCGCAGCGGTTCGGCTACCGGGCCATAGAGAATGACCGCGTGATGCAGCTCGCCGCGCCGCGCGGTGTCGAGAGCGAGCGACGACGAGGTCGTCATGCGAGGAGCTCCGGCGCGCGGCTGCGCAGAACGTCGAGCGTTCGCTCGAACACCTCGTCGACGCTGCCGGCGCCGTCGATCTTCGCGTAGCGTTTCGGCTCGGCGGCGGCCAGCACGAGATATCCCTCGCGCACGCGCCGGTGAAAGCGCAGGTCCTCCGCTTCGAACCGTCCTTCATCGACGTCCATCGTCGCGTTCCGCGCGTGCGCGCGGGCCAGGCCGGCCTCTTCTTCGGAGTCGAAGAGCAGCGTGAGATCGGGAGCGAGCAGTCCGTGGCCCAGGCGTTGAGCGTCTGCAGGCTGATCGAGATCGACGCGCCGCCCGTAGCCCTGATAGGCGAGCGTGGCGTCGGTGATAGCGATCGCACAGAACGAGCGCGCCGCGCTTCAGCGCAGGCGCGATCACTTCAGTCACGTGCTGGCGGCGCGACGCGGCGTAGAGCATCAGCTCCGTCATGGCGTCCATGCCCGCGGCGGCGGAATCGAGAAGGATGGCGCGAATGCGATCGCCGATCGGCGTGCCGCCTGGCTCCTTCGTGACGACGGTCTCGCGCCGCGGCGCGAAGTACTCGCCGAGGCGCTGGAGCTGCGTGGACTTGCCGGAACCTTCCGGACCTTCAACGGTGATGAACATCGGCGGGCGATTCTAGTCTTGAAAATGCAGATCGCGGATTGCAGATCGCAGATCGCAGGCCCCCACCCCGCCCAATGCGTCGCGAACATTGGTTGGGGGTGGGTGGCCTGCGATCCGCGATCTGCGATCTGCGATCTGATTTACGACGGAGGCGTCGCAAGCCCATCCCGCAACCCCCGCAAGTAGTGCTCGCGCATCAGCGTCTCGAACACGCGTGGGCGGGCGAAGAGGCGGAAGCGTTCGCCGAGGCGCGCTTTGCGGCGGAGGCGGGCGAGGTGCGCTTCGTTTGCGGGAGTGCGCGTTTCGAGCTCGTGGACGCCGAGGAAGTGGCCGAGCTCGGGGTGCTTGCTGGAAGAAGATCGCGCCCGACTTGCCGACCGTGTACTGCCGGCGCGCGAACGAGTCGACGTTCATCGGATGGTAGTGGCGCGTCACCGCGCGCTCGTTGTAGTGGATCTTCAGCCCCTGCGCGTCGAGGCGATACGCGAGCTCGATGTCTTCCCAGGCCGCCGAGGGAAACGTCGTGTCGAACGGGTGCGGGCCGAGAAGCTCGCGGTCGATGGAGATGTTCGAGGTGTAGAAGAAGTTGAACGGCACGACCTCGCCGTCTCGGATCAGCTTGTAGCCGAACTGCAGGCCGTAGTCGTTGATGTAATCCATGAACGCGGTGACGCGCGAGCCGCGCGGCCAGCCGGTATAGCCGAGGCAGGCGACCAAGCGATCGTCGTTCGACTGGCGATGAACGCGCGCGTGCTCGGCGAGAAAGCGCGGCTCCGGAACCGTATCGTCGCCGATGAAGAGCACGAACTTTCCCTGCGCCAGCGACGCCCCATGATTGCGCGCGCGTCCCGGACCGCCGTTCGGCTGCGAGCGGAACGTGATGCCCTTCCGCTGCGCCATCACGCGCTCGGTCTCGTCGGTCGACCCGTCATTGATGACGATCACCTCGAACGGCGGCGCATCGATCTGCGCATCAAGCGCATCGAGCACGCGCACGAGCATGTCGAGGCGGTTGTAAGTAGGAATGATGATCGAGAAGTACATTCTGGATTGGTTGTCAGTTGTCGGTTGTCAGTTGTCTGCGCAGCATCGCCTGAAGTCCCAGACAACTGAGAACCGAGAACCGACAACCCGCGTCAAGCGGACGCCCCTCCGTCAATCGTCAACACCTGTCCCGTAATTCCGCTGGCGTCGTCGGAGAGGAGGAAGGCGATTCCGGCGGCGACTTCGTCGGCGCGGACGATGCGGCGCATGGGGATCTGGCGGATCATCTCGCGCTTCGCTTCGGCGTCGAGGCCGGAGAGCATGTCGGTATCGACGAGACCCGGCGCAACGCAGTTGACGCGGATGCCGCCGCGCGCGACTTCGCGGGCCAGGGAGCGGGTCATGGCGATCAGCGCACCTTTTGCCGCCGAGTAGTTCGTCTGTCCCACGACGCCATGCATTCCGGACAACGAAGCGACGTTGACGATCGCGCCGCGGCGCTGCTGCATCATCGCCGGCAGCACCGCCTTGATCATCGAAAACGCCCCGTGCAGGTTCGTGTCGAGCACCTCGTCCCACTCTTCGACGCTCATGTTGTACAGCAGCGCATCGCGGCGGATGCCGGCGTTGTTGACCAGCGCGTCAATCGATCCGAAGCGCCCCACGATGTCGACGGCCACGTGGCGATTTGCTTCCGCATCGCGCACGTCGGCTTCATACGCCTTCGCTTTTCCCTTCGACTCTTCCTCGAACGCCAGCGCCGCGTCCTTCGACGCGTGATACGTGAACGCCACCGTCCACCCGTCCGCCATCAGGCGCATCGCGGTGACGCGGCCGATGCCGCGGGAGCCGCCGGTGATGAGAGCGACGTTAGACATGGCAGGGTCACAGGCTCATAGGCTCAGAGGCTCAGAGGCACACAGGGCTCGCACGAACTGTGAGCCTATGAGCCTATACGCCTGTGATCCTGCTACGACTCCTCCTCGTACTTTTCCTTCAGCGTCGACACGACCGACGGATCGGCGAGCGTCGTGACGTCGCCGAGGGCGCGGCCTTCGGCGATGTCGCGGAGGAGGCGGCGCATGATCTTGCCGGAGCGGGTCTTCGGGAGATCGGCGGTGACGAGGATTTTCTCCGGGCGCGCGATGGCGCCGATCTTTTCGGAGACGTGCGCTTTCAATTCCTGCTCGAACTTCGCCGGATCTTCGAGCGCGCCGGCGCGGTGTGATTCCTTCACGATCACGAACGCGGCGATGCCGGTTCCTTTGATCTCGTGATGAATGCCCACGACCGCCGCCTCGGCGACGGCCTGGTGATCGACGAGCGCCGACTCCACTTCCATCGTGCCGATGCGATGTCCGGCGACGTTCATGACGTCATCGACGCGGCCGAGGAGCCAGAAATAGCCGTCGGCATCGCGGCGTGCGCCGTCGCCGGTGAAGTAGATGCCGGGCCACTTCGACCAGTACTGCTGAATGAAGCGCTCGGGATCGCCCCAGATGCCGCGCAGCATCGACGGCCACGGGCTGGTGATCGCGAGGTAGCCGCCGCCGACTTCGATCGGGTTCCCGCTCTGATCGAGGATCTGCGCGTCGATGCCGGGAAACGGCTTCGTCGCCGAACCGGGCTTCGTCGCCACGAGGCCGGGCAGCGGCGTGATGAGAATCGAGCCGGTCTCGGTCTGCCACCAGGTGTCGACGATCGGACAGCGTTCGCCGCCGATGTTTTTGTGGTACCAGATCCAGGCCTCGGGGTTGATCGGTTCGCCGACCGAGCCGAGGAGGCGCAGCGACGAGAGATCGTGCGCCTTCGGCAACTGCTCGCCCCACTTCATGAACGCGCGGATCGCCGTCGGCGCGGTGTAGAAGATCGAGACCTTGTGGCGCTCGATGATGTCCCAGAAGCGATCCTGCTTCGGCAAGTCGGGCGCGCCTTCGTAAATCATCACCGTCGCGCCGCAGGCGAGCGGTCCGTAGACGACGTACGAATGCCCAGTGACCCAGCCGATGTCGGCGGTGCACCAGTAGACGTCGTTCTCCTTGAGATCGAAGACCCACTTGCACGTCGCCAGACACTCAGTGAGATAGCCGCCGGTCGTGTGCACGATGCCTTTCGGTTTGCCCGTGGTGCCCGAGGTATAGAGCATGTAGAGCATCTGCTCGGAGTCGAGCCACTCGGGCGCGCACTCCGCGCCGGCGGCGGCGATGACGTCGTGATACCAGACGTCGCGCCCTTCCTGCATCGTCACTTCGTCTTCGGCACGGCGACGCACGACGACGACCTTCTCGATGGTCGGGCATTCCGCGACGGCAGCGTCGGTGGTTTTCTTGAGCGGCACGATCGTGCCGCGGCGATAGCCGCTGGTCGCCGTGATGGCGAGCTTGACCTGCGCGTCCTGGATGCGATCGCGCAACGCGTCCGATGAGAAGCCGCCGAAGACGACGGAGTGAATCGCGCCGATGCGCGCGCAGGCCAGCATGGCCACGACGGCTTCGACGATCATCGGCAGATAGATCGCCACGCGATCGCCGGTGTTGACGCCGAGTCCCTTGAGCGCGTTCGCAAAGCGCGAGACTTCCGCGTGCAGCTCGCGATAGGTGATGCGACGGATCTCGCCCGGCTCACCCTCCCAGATCAGCGCGAGCTTGTCACCGCGTTGCGCGAGATGGCGATCGAGGCAGTTGTGCGAGGCGTTGAGCTTCCCGCCGACGAACCACTTCGCGTCGGGCGGTTGCCAGTCGAGCACGCGATCCCACTTCGTCTGCCAGTCGAGCTGCTCCGCCCAACCCGCCCAGTACGCCTCGCGGTCGCTGCCCGCCTTCGCCCAGATCTCCGGATCCTGGATGTTCGCCTGTTTGCGGAACTCCTCGGACGGTGGGAACTCGCGATTCTCCTTCAGGAGTGCGTCGATCTCTTGTGCCATGGCGCGGATTCTATCGAAACGAGATCGCAAAAAAATGCGCGCGCCATGGAGGGCGGGCTTATAGCCCGCCGATTTTGGGTGGGGGCGTTGGTGGAGCAACCGTCGGGTGTTGGTTAGGCAATCCTCTGCCCAAAAGAACCGGCGGGCGGTAAGCCCGCCCTCCTCGGTTCGCGCTACGCCGTGGCGAACGCGCTGGCGATTGATTTGAAAATCGCCAGACCTTCGGCGTTGCCGAGGATCGATTCGGAGCAGCGTTCGGGGTGGGGCATCATGCCGAGGACGTTGCGGGTGCGGTTGCAGATACCGGCGATGTGGCGCGCGGAGCCGTTGGGGTTGGCCTCGGTGGTCAGTCGTCCTTCGTCGTCGCAGTAGCGGAAGATGACCTGGCGATTCCGTTCGAGCTCGTCGAGCGTTTCGTCGTCGGCGAAGTAGTTTCCTTCGCCGTGCGCGATGGGCACGCGGAGGATGTCGCCTTTGACGAGCTCCGACGTGAACGGCGTGTCGGTCTCCTCGGTGCGCACCAGCACGTCGCGGCCGAGGAAGCGGAGGTGTTGGTTGCGCATCAGCGCGCCGGGGAGCAGGCCGACCTCGGTGAGAACCTGAAAGCCGTTGCAGATGCCGAACACGAGTCCGCCGTTCTCGGCGTGGCGGCGGATTGGTTCCATGATCGGAGCGAACTTCGCCAGCGCGCCGGCGCGGAGGTAATCGCCGTACGCGAAACCGCCGGGGATGATCACGCAGTCGGCGCCTTTGAGGTCCGTGTCCTTGTGCCAGAGCACTTCCGCATCCGCGCCGAGGACGGTCTTCGTCACGTGCAATGCATCGTGATCGCAGTTCGAGCCGGGCAGGACGACGACGCCGAATTTCATGAAGGGAAGTTTATCAGCGGACCCTTCGTCGGACCGCCGGCGTCTCGCCGGCTGGGACGGCGGCGTCCCGCCGCCGTCGGCAGCGCCGAGACGGCGCTGCCCCAGCCGCCGGGACGGCGGCGGTCCACCGAGGTCTATTTCGCGACGACCGGTCGCGGGACGTTGTACACCGTGAGAAACCCCGCGGGATCGGTGGCCACGAGCGTGTTCGTCGCCTTGTCGTAGGCGACGGCGTAGGCGCTGATTCCGTAGAGCGATGCGAACTGCACGTTGCGGTTCGAGCCTTCGAAGCCGCTGCCGCTCGAGCTGCAGCGGCGCTCGGCGTAGATGAGCATCGAGTCGGAGCCGGCGAGAGTCGCGATCTGCGGGCCGCTTCCCTCGGGGAGGCAGAGGGCGTTGCTGTTGACGAGATCGCCAAAGTCGATCTTCATGCGCATCCGGCCGCCGCTGTTGCTGTCGCTGGTCATCGCGCGGGCAGGATGCGCGGTCAGCGGTTTCTCGAAGAGCGTGTCGCGTGCGATGGCGATCAGCGCGCGGTCGTTGTCGGCGAAGAGGACTTGCTCGATTGCTTTCTCCGTCTGCAGCGGATCGCGCGCGGCCTCGGCGAAGCTGGTCGTGTCGAACAGCACGGCCATCGTTGCCTTGGCGTTGCCGAAATCCTCGGGCGCGATCACGGCGAGCATCGCGCCGTTGGCGCTGGCGGCGATGGCCATCGGCTCGGCGATGTCGAGCGTGCGCAGCTCGGTGCGTCCTTCGGCGTCGTAGACATGCACGCGGCGTCCGAGGATGTAGAGGTAGCGGCCCTTCGGATCGGGAACGGCGTCGCGGATCGTCTCGCCTTCCATCGTGATCTCGCGTACGACGCCGAGCGTGGGCAACGAGAGGATCGTCACGCTCTCGTCGCTGCCGTTGGCGATGAAGAGGCGCGTGCGATCGGCGTTCGTGCGCAGCGTGACGAGATCCTTCGTCGATGCGATGTCGGCGGAGTCGAGGACGACGCGCTTCGTGATGGTCCCCGCTTTCGGATCGATGGCGACGACGGCCTGCGATTCGGCGAGTCCGGCGTAGATCGTGCCGTCCGCGCCGATGGCGACGCCGCGCGGATTGCCGGGGAGCGCCCAGCGGCGGACGATCTTGCGATCGCGCGATGCGCTCGGCGCGAGAGACGCGGGCGCTTGCGCAAACGCGGCAGTCGCGAGCAGCAGGAACGCCGCGAGGCTAGTCCTCGAGAGTGAAGGAGAACTTCTCGACGACGGTGTTGGCGAGAAGCCGTTCGCACATGAGGCGAAGCTCCGATTCGATGCTCTCTCGTGATTTGCCACTATCCGCAAGCGAGATGCGAAACAGCTTGCCGACCCGGACATCTTCCACGCCGACGAAGCCGAGCGAGCTGAGCGAGTGCTCGATGGCCTTGCCCTGCGGATCCAGCACGGACGGTTTGAGCTCGACGGTGACGATCGCTTTCATTCGTGAGCGATTATAGGTGCGTCGCCGCGAGTCCTGTTGCTGGTTGTCTGGGGCCTTGCGCGAAACCGCAGACAACCAGTAACCAGCAACCAGTAACAAATTCAGAACAACGCCATCTGTCCCGGCGCCGGCGTCCGTGGCCGCTTCCGCGCGACATCGAAAACCCCGGTGGGGACGAACTGTTTCGCAATGGAAAACTCGATGCTGGCGCCGGTGCGGTTGAGGAGGCGCGTGCACATTTCGCGGACGATGGTCTCGCTGTTGTTCTTCTCCGAGAGGTGAATCATGCAGAGCGTTTTGAGGTCCGCGCCGAGGAGTCGCTGGACCGCGTTGACGGAATCGTCGTTGGAGAGATGGCCGTAGCGCGACATGATCCGGCGCTTGAGCGACCAGGGGTAGCTGCCCATACGCAGCATGTCGAGGTCGTGGTTGGACTCGAAGAAAAGGCCGTCGCAGCCGCTGAGGTGGCGCAGCACGGCCTGATTCACGTAACCGAGATCGCTGGCGAGGCCGACGCGCGTGCCGTCGCGCGCTTCGACGACGAAGCACGAGGGATCGGCGGCGTCGTGGATCGTCTTGCAGGCGTGAACCTGGAGCTCGCCGATCGTGAAACTCGAGTCGTTCTCGAAGACGATGGTGTTCGTTTCCTCGGGATCGATCTTCGATCCGTCGAGCGTGCCGCGCGAGAGGTAGACCGGCACGCCATAACGCCGCGCGATCTTGTCCGCGCCGCGAATGTGATCGTAGTGCTCGTGCGTGACGACGACGGCTTTGAGCAGCTCGATGTTCCGCCCGATGAGCTCGAGCCGCTTCTTCGTCTCCCGCGGCCCGATCCCGGCATCGACGAGGATCGCCGTGCCATCGCTTTCGAACCAGTAGGCGTTGCCCGCGCTACCGGACGAGAGAGGGGCCACGAGCATCCGCTGATGGTAGCAGGTCAGGGGGGAGGGGCTAGAGGCTGGGGGCTGGGGGCTAGGAGTCTGCGCGGCAAAAGCGGTAGTGCGTCGTAAAATGATGCATGCCGAGCAACTACCGCGAGTACCAACCGGAGCAGAGTTACCTGCTGCCGCCGTCGCCGAGCGATTGGCTGCCGGAAAAGCACCTGGCGTTCTTCATCTCGGAAGTGGTGGACGAGATGGATCTGAGCGCGTTTTATGGGCCGCATGAGGAGAGCGATCCCCGCGGGAACCAGCCGTTTCATCCGGCGATGATGTTGAAGATCCTGATCTACGCGTATGCGACAGGAACCTTCTCCTCGCGGAAGATCGCGCAGAAGATCGAGGAGGATGTGGCGTATCGGGTGCTGGCGGCGGGGAACTTTCCGCAGCATCGGACGATCTGTGATTTTCGGCAGGAGCATTTGCAGAAGTTCGTGGAGCTATTCAAGCAGGTGGTGCTGATCGCGAAGAACAGCGGGTTGATCACGCTGGGTCGGGTGGCCATCGATGGAACGAAGGTCAAGGCGAATGCGAGCCGGCACAAAGCGATGAGCTATGACCGCATGAAACAGGAAGAGAAACGGTTGGAAAGCGAGATCGCAGAGCTGCTCAAACAGGCCGAGCGAACGGATCGCAAAGAAGATCAGGAGTACGGCAGCGAGAACCGCGGAGATGAGCTTCCCGAAGAGTTGCAGCGCCGGGAGAGCCGCCTCAAGAAGATCCGTGAAGCGAAGAAGCGGCTCGAGGAACGACAGGCCGAAGAGGATCGCCAGAAGGGCCGGCATGAAGGCGACGGTGGGCGACCGAATGGAAAGAAGGGCCAACCGTTCAAGAAAGAGTTCGGCCAGCCGCGAGAGAAAGCACAGGACAACTTCACCGATCCGGAGAGTCGGATCATGAAGATGGGCAATGGCTTCGAGCAGAGCTACAACGCGCAAGCGAGCGTCGATGAAGCGCACCAGATCATCGTGGCGGTGGGAGTGACCAACTGCGCTGCCGACAGCACGCAACTCATTCCGATGATTGACGCGACCGAAGCGGTGATCGGTCAGATCCCCGAGCAGGTGATCGCCGATGCGGGGTATCGATCGGATGAGAACTTCGAGAGACTCGAGGCCAGGAAGGTCGATGGAGTGATCGCGCTGGGTCGGGAAGGGAAACCGGACGCGCCACCGATCTCGCTGTCGAAAAAGGCCACCCAACGGATGAAAGAAAAGCTCGCCAGCCCTGAAGGCGAGGCTGCCTACCGCCGCCGAAAAGTCATTGTTGAACCGGTGTTCGGCTGGATCAAAGGAGTGCTGGGCTTTCGACAGTTCAGCTTTCGAGGTCTGAACAAGACGAATGCCGAATGGCATCTGGTCTGTTTGGCGATGAACCTTCGCCGCATGCAGTTGCATGAAAATCACGTAGAACGACAATAACTTCGATCTCGTCCGTCGGAAATCGGCCCACTGCCGACCTCCCCTTGAACACTTCAGCAGCGAACGAAGTTCCGTTGCCTGGCCTTCCATCGTGGCGTCGCATCTCCAGCACGCAGTCCGTCGCCGACTCTCGTTTCTGTCGCCGTTCTGCCGCGCAAGCTCCTAGGGGCTGGGGGCTAGGCCAGCCTCCTCTAGCCCCCAGTCCCTAGCCTCTAGCCCCTCCCCTCTAGCCTCTAGCCCCAGCCCCTCCGTATACAATCCCTTCCCGATGCCCGAACGTTTCGTAGTCGAAGGTGGCCGCAGGCTGGAAGGATCGATCCGGCCTGGCGGGAACAAGAACGCCGCTCTGCCGATCCTTGCCGCCTGCCTGCTCACCGATGAGCCGGTCGTCCTGCGAAACCTGCCGGACATTCAGGACGTTCGGGTGATGCTGCAGATTCTCGAAGGGCTTGGCGCGAGCGTCGAGCGTCTCGAGCAGAACGTCGTCCGCATCCACGCGAAGGGCGAGATCGGCGCCGATCCGGACATCGAGCTCTCGAAGAAGATTCGCGCGTCGATCCTCCTCGCCGGCCCGCTTCTCGCGCGCTGCGGCAGGGTGTCTGTGGCGAAGCCGGGTGGCGATGCCATCGGACGCAGACGCGTCGATACGCATCTGCTCGCGCTCGAAGCACTCGGCGCACAGATCGAGGTGTCCGCGTACGAATACCGCATGTCGGTGCAGGCGCTACGCGGAAAGAAGATGTTCCTCGACGAGGCCTCGGTCACCGCGACCGAGAACGCGATCATGGCCGCCGTGCTCGCCGAGGGCGACACGCTGATCTACAACGCCGCGGCCGAGCCGCACGTGCAGGATCTCTGTCATTTCCTCAACCTCCTCGGCGCGCAGATCGACGGCATCGCCACGAACTCGCTGCACATCAAGCGGCGTCGAAGCGCTGCACGGCGGCGACTTCCACATCCCCAGCGATCACATCGAGGTCGGCTCGTACATCGGCCTGGCCGCTGTGACGCGCAGCGAGCTCGTGATCGAAGATGCCGTGCCCGAGCACATGTACGCCGTGCGGCACATGCTCGAGAAGCTCGGCGTCGAGTTGAAGATCGAAGGGAAAAACATCCGCGTTCCGAGGGATCAGGAGCTGCGCGTCCGCTACGACATCGGCGCCGCCGTGCCGAAGATCGACGACGGACCGTGGCCGCTGTTTCCGGCCGACCTCCTGTCGATCATGATCGTCATCGCCACGCAAGCCGAGGGGACGGTGATGATCTTCGAGAAGATGTTCGAATCGCGCCTCTTCTTCACCGACAAGCTGATTCGGCATGGGTGCGCGGATCATCCTCTGCGATCCGCATCGCGCCATCATCGTCGGCGGCGCGCGGCTGTATGGCGCCGAGATCTCCAGCCCCGACATCCGCGCCGGCATGGCCCTGCTCCTGGCCGCGCTCTGCGCGAAAGGGGAGAGCATCGATTCACAACATCCATCAGATCGACCGCGGCTACGAGCGCATCGACGAGACGGCTGAACGCTCTGGGGGCGCGGATCCGCAGGGAACGCGACGTCTGAGCCGAACGATGAACGATGAAGGATGAACGATGAACATCCGCCCGCCCGGTTCATCGTTCATCCTTCATCGTTCATCGTTCCCTCTCGTGATGGCCATCCTCAACATCACGCCTGATTCGTTTTCGGACGGCGGCGTGCATTTCAACCATCCGCGTGCGTTGCACGGCGCGCTGCAGATGATCGAGGACGGCGCGGACGATCATCGACATCGGCGGGGAGTCGACGCGGCCGGGCGCAGAAGAAGTTCCGCTGGACCTCGAGCTCGAGCGCGTCGTGCCGGTCGTCGAAGCGATGCGGCTGCGCAGTGACATTCCGATCTCCGATCGACACGCGCAAGGCGCGCGTGGCCGAGGCGGCGTTGGATGCGGGCGCGGACGTCATCAATGACGTGAGCGCGCTGCGTCACGATCCCGAGATGCGCGCGCTCGCGGCACGGCGCGGCGTGCCGGTCATCCTCATGCACATGCGCGGCGAACCGGAGACGATGCAACAACACGCGCAGTACGACGACGTCGTCGCCGAGGTAAAGCGCGAGCTGGCGTCGTGGCGTGATGAAGCCGTCGCCGCGGGCGTGCAGGCGGACCGGATCCTCGTCGATCCAGGAATCGGCTTCGCCAAGACCTTCGAGCACAACCTCGACCTGCTGGCGCGCTGCTCCGAGCTCTGCGCGCTCGGCCCGGTCGTCATCGGCGCCTCGCGCAAAGGATTCATCGGACATCTCACGAGTCGCGAGAGCGGCCCGGAGCGCATGGCCGGCTCGCTGGCCGCGGTCGAAGCCGCCTATCGCGGCGGCGCCAGCATCGTACGAGTTCACGACGTCAGAGAGACGGTGGACTTTCTCAAAGTTCTGCGCGCAATTGCTCAGAGAACCGCCGACAACAAGCAACCAGCAACCAGCAACAGCTCTCGATGAACGTCTTCGACAAGCTGATCCAGCTCAACCCGACCTGGCGCGATCTGGTCGACATTCTCATCGTCGCGTTCATCATCTACTACATCCTCGTCCTCATCCGCGGCACACGCGCGATGCAGATCGCGATCGGAATGCTCATCGTCGGCGTCGACCGTCTTCGTCGCCCGCGCGCTCGATCTGCCCGCGCTCGAGGCGATCTCGGCGCGCGCTGCTCTTCTATCTTCCGTTCGCCGTCATCGTCGTGTTTCAGCAGGAGATCCGCCGCGCGCTGGCGCGCATGGCCGCGAATCCGCTGGCCGTGCTCTTTCGCCCGCGCGCGGGACTGATTCCCTTCGACGCGATCCTCGACGCCTGCGACGTCCTCGCCTCGAAGCACATCGGCGCGCTGATCGCGATCGAGGGCGCGCAGACGTTGCGCGTGTACGAGGAAGGAGCGAAGCCGGTCGATGCGCTGATCACGCGCGAGCTCCTCGTCTCGATCTTCACCCCCGGCGGACCGCTGCACGATGGCGCGGTGCTCGTGCGCGGCAATCGCATCGTCGCGGCGAATGCATTTCTGCCGCTGACGACGACGCCCGACCCGCAGCTCGCGCATGGCACGCGTCATCGCGCGGCGATCGGACTCAGCGAGGAGTGCGACGCGTTCGTCATCGTGATCTCGGAAGAGAATGGCTCGATGGCCGTGGCCCGCGAGGGAACGTTGACGGAGCATCTCGATCGCGCGACGCTGCTGCACCTGCTCACGGAACGGTTCGGAGTCCAGCGATGAAGAGTCTGGGACTCAAGATTCTTTCGCTGCTCCTCGCCTGTCTGATCTGGTTCATCGTCTCGGGACCGCGGCGCGAGAAGGTCGTCGAGCGAATCGTCACGGCCTCGGTGTCGGTCGTCGGCATGCCGCCGCGCCTCGTCATCACGACGGACATCCCCAGCAGCGTCGCGGTGCGCGTGCGCGGACGTCTGTCGGAGCTCAAGGCACTCGCGTCGCAGAACCTCGAGGCGTCGGTCGATCTCTCGGCGATTCAGGCCGGCGAAGCGGAGATCACGCTGCGCGCGCACAGCATCAACGTTCCGGAGCAGATCGAGGTCGTCTCGATCGTTCCGAACAAGATCCGCTTCAAGATCGAACCGCTGCGCCAGCGCGCCGTCGATATCCGCCCGTTTCTGGTCGGAGTTCCGCCAGCGGGTTACTCGATCGGTCAGCCGACCTCGGATCCGGCGCGTGCGCTGATCTCGGGGCCGGCGTCGCAGATCCTGCAGCTCAACGAAGTGACGACCGAACGCATTATCATGACCGGCCGCACCGCGACGTTCGTGCAGAGCGTAGCGGCCGTTTCCGACTCGCCGCTGGTGCGGGTCATCGCTCCTGTCACGACGCAAGTCACGGTTCCGGTGCTCGCCGAGGTCGGACCCAATCCTCCGCCGGATACGACGACGGAAAAGAAACCGGAATGAGAGAACTGTTCGGAACCGATGGCATCCGCGGGAAAGCCAGGCAGTACCCGCTCGATGCCATCACGATGTTTGCCCTGGGCGAAGCGCTGGCGCATCGCGTCAGTGGCAGGAAGATCCTCCTCGGCATGGACACGCGCGAGTCGGGTCCCGAGATCGCGCGCGCGCTTTCCGCGGGCGCGGCCAAGGGAGGATCCGAGGCCGTGTTCATCGGCGTCGTGCCGACGCCGGCCGTCGCCTTTCTCTGCAGGACCACGGACGCCGAGGCCGCGATCTCGATCTCCGCGTCGCACAATCCCTTCGAGGACAACGGCGTCAAGATCTTCGGCCACGACGGCATGAAGCTCGCCGACTCGATCGAAGAAGCGATCGAAGACGAGCTGCGCGCGTTGCGCCGCGATGACACGACGATCCCCGATGTCCCCCTGACGGAGAACGGCGACCTGATCGAAGCCTACGAACGGTTTCTGATCGAGGGCGTTCCGCAAGGCGCGCTCTCGGGAAAGAAGATCGTCCTCGACACCGGCTACGGCGCGGCGTATCGCATCGCGCCGGAAGTGTTCCGTCGCGCGGGCGCGGACGTCGTGGTCATCCACGACACTCCGAACGGGCGCAACATCAATGAAGCCGTCTGGCGCGCTGCATCCCGAAAGACTCGCGCAGGTGGTGGTCGAACAGAAGGCCGACTACGGCGTGGCGTTCGACGGCGACGCCGACCGCGCGATCTTCGTCGACGACGCCGGGAAGGTTCGCGACGGCGACGAGATCATCTATCTCTGGGCGCAAGCATCTCCGCGAGCGCGATGCGCTTCGCGGTAACTGCGTGGTCACGACGGTGATGTCGAACTTCGGCTTCGAGAAGCAGCTCCGCGCCGACGGGATCGAGCTCATGCCGCGCGCAGGTCGGCGACAAGTACGTGCTCGCCGAGATGCTGCAACGCGACGCACTCCTCGGCGGCGAGCAGTCCGGCCACATCATCGACCGCAGCGTGCACACGACCGGCGACGGCATCCATACCGCCCTCGTCTTCGGCTACATCCTCGGCGAAACGAAGCAGCGCTTTTCCTCGCTGCACACGTTCGATCCGATGCCGCAGCTCCTCGTCAACGAGCGCGTCAGCGCCAAGCCCCCGCTCGAATCGCTGCCGCGCTACCAAGCCGCGCTCGCGCAAGCCACCCGCGACCTCAACGGCCGCGGCCGCATTCTCGTCCGCTACTCCGGCACCGAGAATCTGGTGCGCGTGATGGTGGAAGGGGAGGATCAGGCGCAGATCACGCGAATCGCTGAAGAACTGCGAAGTGTGTTGAAAGAAGAGATTGTGTAGGAGTGCGTGGCAAAGCCACCGCGAGTTGATGTCGCAGATGAAATGGACGCTTGAAGGCAAGACCGCCCTCGTCACCGGTGCGACCGCGGGCATCGGCCTGGCGATCGCCGAGGAGCTCATGCGCTTCGGCGCGACGGTCATCGGAGTCGCGCGTGATGCCGGTCGACTCGCGCGCTGGTCCGCGGAACACGCCGGCGCGCGCGGCATCGCCTGCGACGTCGCGAAGGATGCGGATCGCAAAGCGCTCTTCGCGCAGATCGATCACCTCGACATCCTCATCAACAACGCCGGTACGAACATCCGCAAGAAGGCGTCCGAGTACTCGTCCGACGAATACGCGCATGTGCGCGAAACGAACATGGACTCCGTGTTCGAGATCTGCCGCCTGGCGCGGCCGCTGCTCGCCGTCCGAGGCAATGCAAGCATCGTCAACGTCGTCTCGGTCGCTGCCTTCCGTCACCTCGGCACGGGGATTCCGTACGCCATGACGAAGGCGGCCGTTGCGCACATGACGCGCGGACTTGCCGCGGAGTGGGCTGGCGACGGCATCCGCGTGAACGCCGTCGCGCCGTGGTACATCCGCACACCGCTCGCGGCTCCGGTGCTCGCGGATCCGGCGCGCCTTGAGAAGATTCTCGCGGTCACTCCGATGGGTCGGATTGGCGAGCCGGAGGAGGTCGCGTCGCTCGTGGCGTTCCTCTGTATGCCCGCCACGTCGTACATCACCGGACAGTGCATTGCCGTCGATGGCGGGTTCAGCGTCTCGGGAGTTTTTTCCTGATTTGTTGGCGAACCGGCCAGCCGCTGCTATATTGCGCCATCCATTTGGGGCCCAGGGTGAAGGTGCATGGCAAAGGCGCAGGGAAAAAAGGTAGCCGCAAAAGGTAAGACCGCGGCGAAAACAGTCAAACCCGCGGCGAAGAAAACATCGCCGGCAAAGAAGGCAGCCCCGGCAAAGGCAGCAGGCAAGTCATTGAAAACAAAGGCTTCCAGTCCCGCGAAGGCGGCGAGTAAGAAGCCTGCGCCGAAAGCTGCGGCCAAAGTCGCGGCCAAGCCGAAGAAGGCGCTCAAGGTCGTGAAGGCTCCGCCCAAGGCGGCGCCAAAGAAGGCTGCCGTCAAGGCGAAGCCCGCGCCGAAGCTTGCCGCCAAGCCCGCACCAAAGGCGGCCAAGCCTGCTCCGAAGGTCGCAACCAAGCCGGCTGCGAAGCCCGCGCCGAAGGCGAAAGTCGCGCCCGCTCCTCCTGCCGCACCCGCGGCAAAGGCGCCCGTTCCTCCACCGCGTCCTGTGGTTCGCGAAGCGGAGAAGAAGCGCGGCCGTCGCGCGCGTCCGCGCGTGCAGTCGAGCGGTGTTCCTGCCGCTGCCTGGCTCTCGAGTGAGAAGCCGCGTCCCGCTTCGTTCATCCCCGCTCCGCCTCGCGCGGAAGCCCCCTCGGCCATCGCCGCTCCGCCGGCGTCGTCCGATCGACTCATCCGTCCCGAGGACGTCGCGCAGCCGGTCGTTCGCACGGTCCCCGTGCGCATCGACGTCGAGCAGGGCGCCGGCCGCTTCTACGTCATCGCTAATCCGTCCGAGGTCTCCGTCCGCGCCGGCGAAGGCATCGAATGGGATTTCCGCTACCTCGGCGGCGCGGACGTGACGGTCGAAGAGATCGTCGTCGAGTTCGACAAGCCTTCACCGTTCACACACCAGGTCTTCCGCACTCGCAAGCCGGGCGGAGCTCGTCCACATCGCGCTCTCTCCGACGGCGCCGTCGCGTCTGCCGCCGGACGCCGCATTCAATACACGGTGCGCGCGATGACCGGGTTCAAGACGGAAGTCGCGAGCGCGAAGTTGTGGATGAGCGTGACGGCGTAGGGCGGCGGTGATCGGTTGTCAGTTGTCGGTTGTCCGCGCGTTAGCTGTATCCGGGTCTCTTGCTAGACTGGACGCGTGAACGCGCACGTCGTGCCGGTTGAGGATGTCGACCCGATTCTCCAACTCGGTGATTCGCCGGTCATCAATGACGTGACCGATGCCTCAGTCCAGCATGATTTGTATGTTACCGAGGCCGGGGTCGACAGGGGAGCCGTAGTGCGGTTCTGCACTACTTTTTCTTCGGCAGGCGCGACGATATCCCTGAACGCCGGAGGCGTTGCGGAGATTCGCCGGTGGCAAACGCCGAAGGGGTGCCGCCACCGGAACGATTCGTCATATTGGGGTTCGACCCCGGAGGGGTCGCAGAAGCGATGGCACTCCTGCCGGAGTGCTTGTACATAGGCGGCGAGTTCCTGTGGCGGCGCGCCGTTACGGCGCTGGCCACCGGCTAATGTTTGTAACGCCTCCGGCGTAGTAGTTGCCGCTCAATGATCTGGTCCACCACAATCACAACGCCGATGCCTCCCGCGGATGTGGAGCGGGCGATGTTGTCTCAGATTCGCGAGCACGAGCCTTTTTACGCTGAACGTCGAATGGAACTGTCTCGTCGCGGCAGTGAAGCGCGTAGTCGGAGCCGCTGCACGAGCAAGCGAGCGAAACGAGTTCGGTGCGGTGCAGCGCTGGCCGTCTCGGCCGGCTAATGGGTTCAAAACGGAAGCCGCCACTGCGCACGTTATTGTCGAGATCGAAACGCCAAGGCGCATACCAATATTGGCGGTAGGGAAACCCGTCACGCAACCCCTCCTCAATCAGGGCACGGGGTTTATCCCTTCAACTTGGCGGAGCGGAGATTCACGAGCTGTGAGTCGCCTTTGCCTCTTTTGACACGACGGAGGATCGACATGAGAGCGTTCATCGTCACAATTAGCCTGACACGTGCGTACCGCGCAGCCTGTTTCGCGGCATTGTTCATCGGACTCATTGCGAGTCTGCCGGCGTTCGCCGACGACCAGGAAAAGGATCGCATGCACAACGCACTCTCCGCCCGTCAGAGCTTTTCTGCTGATTCGGCTGGCTCACCGGACCGCGCTGCGCTCGCGGGCACGGAGCTCATTTCGGACGGCGGATTTGAGGTGGGATCCGCTCCATCCGGTTCTTCCGCATTTACCAATGTGTCGTCGTCATGGACCTGGTTGTATTCAGGGACGGGCGGCACATCGAATCCAAGGTATTACAATAGTGCGAGCAGCGCTGCCCGCACGGGAAATTGGGCTGTCTATTTTGATTTTGGCCCGAGCACAAACCGCCTTTCTCAAACGGTCGCCATTCCTGCCGGCGTCACAGCCGCATTTTCCTTCTGGCTCAAAGTCGGGACCTTCGAGACGTCGAGTAGCGTGTATGACACGCTGAAGGCGAGCGTCACGGATCTTTCGGGAGCGGTTCAGCCGGTCAGCCTCACGTACTCGAACCTCGATGCGAGTAGCGGCTACTCCTACTTCAAGCACTCACTCGATGTTTCCGCGTTCGCGGGAAAGACAGTTCGCATCCAGTTTGATTTATCCGCGGATTCGACGGGCAACACGATCTTTCTGCTCGATGACGTTTCGGTTCTCACTTCAGCCGCCGCCGACTCAACCGCTCTGTTCATCTCCGATCAACCCGGCGATAACCGATTCAAGGTCAAAGTTTCCTGGAACACCTCGCAAAGCGGCGGTCTGTCCGGGAACGGCAACCCGATTCCTCTGGCATCGCTGGGAGTCCAGCGCGGCGGCCTGTTCTGGTTCTTCGGCGCCGACAATCCCGAGGTGATCGTCAAGGTGCTCAATGGCTGTGCGGTCAACGGGTCCTACTGGGTCTTCTATGTGGCAGGAACGAACGTCGGGATGACGACAACCGTGACGGACACAAAGACGGGACGGGTGAAGACTTACCACAATCCTGATCTCACGTTAGCGGCGCCTGTCCAGGACACCAACGCATTCACCTGTCCGTGACCGCTCCGTTGTCGGTCACTTGGTAGGTCTGCGGTAGCGAGACCTGCAAGAAGGCGACAATCGACAACGAGCAGCACGCTGCGACCGCGCGCCGTTAGCGCGCCGTCACTGCGTGTTGTTCCTGCAGCGCGGCGATCGTGTTGGCGCCTTCGCGAAGCGAGCGGATTCCTTCGACACATGCGGTTGCGGCGGTCAGTGTCGTGATGCAGGGGATGTTGAGTTGCAGGGCGGAGCGGCGGATGTAGGTGTCGTCGACGAAGGCGGATTTGCCGAACGGGGTGTTGATGGCCAGGGCGACTTCGCCGTTGATCATGAGGTCGATGATGTTGGGGCGGCCTTCGTGAACTTTCGATACGAGATCCGCTTCGACGCCGTGCTTGATGAGGAACTCGCGGGTGCCGCCGGTGGCGATGATGTCGAAGCCGAGCTTGATGAGCTCTTTCGCCAGATGCACGACGTGAGCGCGTTTGTCGTTGTCGTTGACGGAGATGAAGGCGGTGCCGCCGAGCGGCAGGCGTGTGCCGGCGCCGAGGAGAGCTTTGGCGTAGGCCTCGCCGAAGGTCGGTGAGCTGCCCATCACTTCGCCGGTCGATTTCATCTCCGGTCCGAGGAGCGTGTCTTCCTTCGGGAAGCGATTGAAGGGGAAGACCGGCGCTTTGACGAAGTAGCCGTCGACGCGCGGCTCGCTGGTGAGGCCGAGGGAGCGGAGCGACTGGCCGGCCATGACCTTCGCGGCGATTTTCGCGAACGACACGCCCGTCGCTTTCGACACGTAAGGCACGGTGCGCGAGGCGCGCGGATTCACTTCGAGCACGTAGAGATCGCCGTGCTGAATGGCGTACTGCACGTTCATGAGGCCGACGACGTCGAGCGCGCGCGCGAGCTCGACGGTCCGGCGGCGGATCTTGTCCTGTTCGCGATTGCCGATGATGTAGGGCGGAATCACGGTCGTCGAGTCGCCGGAGTGGATGCCGGCCAGCTCGATGTGCTCCATGACGCCGGCGACGATGACGTCGGTGCCGTCGGAGACGGCGTCGACGTCGATCTCGATGGCGTCTTCGAGGAAGCGATCGACCAGGATCGGTTGTCCGGGCGCGGCTTCGACGGCCTGGGCCATGTAGCGCGAGAGCGCTTGTTCATCGTAGACGATGGCCATCGCGCGTCCGCCGAGGACGTAGGACGGGCGGACGACGACGGGGTAGCCGATGCGGCGCGCGACGGCGAGCGCTTCGGCTTCATTCATCGCGGTGCCATGCGGAGGAACGAGGATGCCGTGCTGTTTCGCGAGTTCGCCGAAGCGCTCGCGGTCTTCGGCGACGTCGATCGAGTCGACCGAGGTGCCCCACATCGGCACGCCAGCCTCGGCGAGTTGCTTGGCGAGCTTCAGCGGCGTCTGGCCGCCGAACTGCACGATCACGCCCTCGGGTTTTTCGATCTCGACGATCTCGAGCACGTCTTCGAGCGTGAGCGGCTCGAAGTAGAGACGATCCGACGTGTCGTAGTCGGTCGACACCGTCTCGGGATTGCAGTTCACCATGATGGTCTCGAAGCCGATCTCGCGCAGTGCGAACGACGCGTGGACGCAGCAGGTGTCGAACTCGATGCCCTGTCCGATGCGATTCGGACCGGAGCCGAGGATCATGACCTTGCGCCGCGACGTCGGATCGGCTTCGTTCTCGGTTTCGTACGTCGAGTAGAGGTAAGGCGTCATCGCCTCGAACTCGGCGGCGCAGGTGTCGACACGCTTGTAGACCGGCCGCACGCCGAGCGCATGACGCTCGTTGCGCACTTCCTGCTCGGTGCGATTGGTGAGGCGTGCGAGCTGGCGATCGGAGAAGCCCTGCCGTTTGACAGATCGCAGATCGCGGGTCGCAGATCGCAGGCCCCCGCCCTTTTCGTCGGGAGTGGTCGGGTTCTCCTGCGATCCGCGATCTGCGATCTGCGATCTGATTTCCTGCTCCATTTCCACGATCTTGCGAATCTCGCGCAGGAACCAGGGATCGATGTGCGAGAGAGCGCTGATCTCGTCGACGGTCATGCCGGCGCGGAAAGCGTCGCCTACGGCGAAGATCCGCTCGGGTGCAGGCGTGCGCAGGAGATCGGGAAGGCGTTCGCGCTGGTGGCCGCGGGGATCGAGTCCGGCGACGCCGATCTCGAGCGAGCGTAGTCCCTTCTGCAGGGCCTCGTTGAACGTGCGGCCGATGGCCATCGCTTCGCCGACGGATTGCATCGAGAAGCTGAGGAGCTGCGGCGTGTTGGGAAACTTTTCGAAGGAAAAGCGCGGGATCTTGACGACGACGTAATCGATCGATGGCTCGAACGAGGCCGGCGTTTTCTTGGTGATGTCGTTGGGGATCTCGTCGAGCGTGTAACCGGCGGCGAGTAACGCCGCGAATTTCGCGATCGGAAAGCCGGTCGCCTTCGACGCCAGCGCCGAGGAGCGGGAGACGCGCGGATTCATCTCGATGCAGATCCGGCGTCCGGTCTTGGGATCCACCGCGAACTGGATGTTCGAGCCGCCGGTTTCGACGCCGATCGCGCGGATGATGCGCCGCGCTTCGTCGCGCATCGATTGGTATTCGTCGTTGGTGAGCGTCTGCTGCGGCGCGACGGTGATGGAGTCGCCGGTGTGGACGCCCATCGGATCAAAATTTTCGATGCTGCAGACGATGATCACGTTGTCGGCGCGGTCGCGCATGACTTCGAGCTCGAATTCCTTCCAGCCCATGACCGATTCTTCGACGAGCACGCGATGAACGGGGGAGAGCTCGAGGCCGCCGCTGACGATGGTGCGCAGCTCTTCGACGTTGTAGGCGATGCCGCCGCCGGAGCCGCCGAGGGTGAAGGAGGGGCGGATGACGAGCGGATAGCCGATCGTGGCCGCGAACTGCTCGGCGTCATCGACGGACGCCGCGTACGTCGACTGCGGAACGTCGACGCCAATGCTGATCATCTTTTCCTTGAAGAGCTGCCGATCCTCGGCGGTCTTGATGGCCTCGTAGTTGGCGCCGATGAGCTCCACGCCGTGACGCTCGAGCGCGCCGTTCTCATACAGCGCCATGGCCAGGTTGATGCCGGTCTGGCCGCCAACGGTCGGCAGGATCGCATCGGGCTTTTCGCGGGCGATGATGCGCTCGAGGGTCTCAGGCGTGAGCGGCTCGATGTACGTGCGGTCGGCGAACTCCGGGTCGGTCATGATCGTGGCCGGGTTGGAGTTGACGAGGATGATCCGATAGCCCTCGTCTTTCAGCGCTTTGCACGCCTGGGTTCCGGAGTAATCGAACTCGACCGCCTGTCCGATGACGATGGGGCCTGAACCAATGATGAGAATCGAGCGGAGGTCGGTACGTTTCGGCACGCGGGGCGCATGATAGCGTAACGATGTTGTCGGTTCTCGGTTGTCCGTTCTCCGGGACTTGTCGGTGATTCGAAGGTCACAGACAACTGACAACGGACAACCGACAACTCTCTTATGCGCCGCCTCATTGAATGGGACTCCATCGACGTCCGCGTCGATGGCGAGAAGTTGACCGCGATCGCTCGCGAGGCGGTGGCGAAGGAGCCGATGATCGAGCGGCTGGAGCTCCGTTTCACGAACGGACTGCTGCGCGTCGAGGGGGCGGTGAGGAAGTTCATCAGCGTTCCGTTCACGATCGACATCACGCGCTTCGAGTGCAAAGGAACGACGGTGCGCGTGCCGCTCGATCGCATTTCGGCGGGGCCGATTCCGATCCCGTCACTCCTCGTCGGCCTCGTGCGCGACCGTTTTCCGAAAGACCTTGTACGCTATGAAGATCCGGCGACGCTGGTGTTGTCGCTGGACCGTTTCTTGCCCTCGTTCGTTGCGGCCGACATCCAGAAAATCTGGATCATCGACGGTGGACTGGCCGTGACTCTTGGCAGAGGCGGCGCCGATATGCCCGCGGGAGGACTCGATGCAGCAGGAAGATGATCCACACCCTGATCCAGCGCCGGAGGATGGTCCGCTTTTTCCGGACGATAGTCCGCTATTTCCGGACGAGAGTCCGCTATTTAACGACGAGGATGTCGCGGCGCCGATCTCGAAGGCGCGCGCCGAGCGGTTCTACGACCGCATGCGCGAGAGCATCCGCCGCTATCTGGATGACAAGGGGAAGGTAGTCAGCACGTCGGCGGAGTACCTGATGCTCGCGCCCGATGTGTTCGTGTTGATGTGGCGCCTCGTCAACGATGGGCGCGTGAGTACGAAGGACAAGATGATGCTGGGGACGGGCATCGCCTACTACCTCTTTCCCCTCGACATCATGCCTGAGGCGTTCATGGGCCCGATCGGGTTCCTCGACGACCTGGTGTTCGGCGTGTATTTGCTGAAACGCGTGCTGGCCGATACCGATCCGGCGGTCCTGCGCGATCACTGGAGCGGATCGGATGACGTGCTGACGATGATCCAGAAGGTGCTCGCGGCCGCCGACAATCTCGTGGGGAAGGACTTTCTCGCGCGGTTCAAGAAGTGAGAGAGCGTTAACTGGTTGCTGGTTGCTGGTTTCTTGGGGTGGTTGAGTCGGCGAGTCGCCAAGTCGCCAAGTCTCCAAGTCTCCGAGTCGCCAAGTCGCCAAGTCTTTTGAATGAATCCTCTCGACGACTCGACGACTCGACGACTTGAAGGCTTGAAGATCGAACCAACCACAAGCAACCAGCAACAAGCAACCGCAAGCAACTTTTCGTGGAAACATTCGTGACGCCGCACTAGCCTTACACGTGCGTGTTCGAAGGATCCTCGGTGGCCTGCTCTTCGCCGCGATCGTGATCGGCGCCGTGGACCTGCGATTGATGCGATTGATGTTCGCCGATCGCCGCGCGCTCGCTGGCGCGTTGACACGCGCTCCTGATCGGCGGGCGCCGGAGTATCCGCAATTTCTCGAAGAGGTCGCGCGGCGGACGAAGCCGGGAGATTCGATCGCCATCCTCGTGCCGATGCGCTATTGGGCGGCCGGCTACGCGTACGCGTACTTTCGGGCGACGTATTTTCTTGCGGGACGAAACGTGATTCCGCTCGTCGATGTGGACGACCAGCTTCACGCCGAGCGCTTGTCGGAGGCGGAGTTCATTGCGTCCTGGAAGATGCCGGCACCCGCGGGCTTCTCGGTTGTCTGGCGCGGGAGCGGCGGCGTCCTGTTGCGGAGAGCGCGATGATCGCGTTTGCCTGGATCCTGATTCTCGGATTTGCCGCGGTCGCCATTATCGATCCTGAGGCTGATTGGCCAACATTGTTGGGCAGCGCGTTTTTGTTGGGGTCGGGGATCGTCGCGCTGATCTTGATGGGCTTCTCAATCGCGGGACGAGACTGGACGCTCAGCTCCGTGAACGTGGTATGCCTCATCGTGTTCATCGCTCTCGCCGTGCCCGCCTTCCGCCGGTTTCGACGCCGGCAGAAGAACGCCGCGCTTCGAAGTGAGACGCGCACGATGCGCGCGGGGGCGGTCGTCTTCGACGTGTCGACGCTCGTCCTCGTCATTGCGCACGGCGCATTCGCCACCGTCGCGCGTCTCGGCGCGTGGGATTTCTGGGCGATCTGGGGTCTCAAGGGCCGTGTCTTCTTCGAGCATCGTGGAATCGACTGGCCGTTTCTCGAGAATCCGTACTACGCCTTTTCCCATCCCGACTATCCGCCGCTCCTTCCGCTCAACGATGTCTTCCTCGCATTGCACGACGGCATGTGGAGCGATCGTTCGATCGGGCTTCTCACGACTCTCTTCGCCGCGGCGCTGCTGCTCATCGTGCGCGGCTGTCTTTCCGAGGAGCTGCCCTCGTGGCTTGCGGCCGCGGGAACGTTTGGACTCGCGTCAATCGCACTGACGCAATGGGTCGGGATGGCCGAGGCGCCGATGATGGCGTTCGGCACCGCGGCGTTGCTCCTCCTTCGCCGTTCCTCGTTCTCCCTCGGCGCTGTCTTGCTCGGCTTCGCGGCGCTGACGAAGAATGAAGGGCTTTCGCTTCTCGTCGCGGTGATCGTGGCGATGTTCTTTTTTCCGCCGGCGGGAGTCGACGGCGAGCGGCGGCGATGGCGATCCGTGTTGGCGATTTGGCCCGCCCTCGCGATTGCGGCGCCGTGGCTCGCGCTTCGCGCTCTGCACGTTCTCCCGACGGATCTCGCCTCGGGACCGGTGAGCGAGCGGGCGGCGCGTCAGATCCTCGAAGTCTTTCGCGTTCTCTTCACCACGCCGCTCGACCGCCCGTTGTTCTGGGTTGCCGTCCTCGCGACGCTCGTTTTTGCGAAGGTCTGGAAGCGCGAGCGATTCTTCCTCGCGGCGATCGTCTTGCAGTTTCTCTTCTTCGTCGCCGCCTACATCGTCACTCCGAACGAGGTTCGATGGCACATCGTGAACTCCTGGCCGCGGCTCCTCGACCAGCTCGCCATGCCTCTCGGGTTTCTCGCGCTGACCCTCGCCGGGCGTTTTTTTGGCTCGGCGGGTGGAAATTTGTGGACAGTAGTGGTCGACAGTGGTACAAACAGGGCTTCGGACAGCGGAAAACGGCAGCGAGGTTCTACAAGCAGTGGAACTCAACGTACTCATGGGGCACAGCCCCGCGAAGATCGACGAGAAGGGGCGGCTCAAGGTCCCGTCGAATTTCCGCAAGATCATTGAAGAGCGTTACGGTCCCGACTGCTTCATCACGTCGACGGACGGCGAGCACGCGATGGTCTACCCGCTCCCGGTCTGGTTCGAGTTCCAGGCGCGTCTGGCGAAGGTGCCCTCGACGTCGCAGGCGAAAGTGAAGCTGCTCCGCAACGTGAACTTCTTCGGGCAGGCGGCGACGATCGATGCGCAGGGTCGCGTGCTCGTGCCGCAAGTCCTTCGCGCCGAGGCTGGGATCAGCGACGACGTGGTCGTCATCGGCAACCAGGACCACTTGATCGTCTGGAACGAGCAGCGAATTCAGAAGCGGATGTCGGAGGAACCGATGACCGCGGATGACTACAAAGAGTTGGAGCTACACGGAGTGTGATGTTGGTGATCAGTTGTCGGTTATCGGTTGTCTGAGAGAGCGCGCAGGAAGTCGCGGACAACCGATAACGGACAACCGAAAACATGCTTCACGAACCTGTTCTTTTACAAGACGTCCTCGAGTACCTCCAGCCGAATCGCGCCAACGGCACGATCGTCGACGCGACGGTGGGGTTGGGTGGGCATTCGGAAGCGCTGCTGGAGCGGCATCCGGATGTCCGGCTGATCGGGATCGATCGCGATCCCGATGCACTCGAGAGGTCGAGGGAGCGGCTGAGCCGCTTTGGCGACCGGGTGACGCTCGTTCGCGGGCGCCACGAATCGCTCATTGAAATTCTGAAGCAGTTGCAAGTCGAGACCGTGAGCGGCCTGTTGGCCGACCTCGGCGTTTCGTCGATGCAGCTCGACGACGCGGAGCGCGGTTTTTCGTTTCGCTTCGAAGGACCGCTCGACATGCGCATGGGCGCCGAAGGGCGCAGCGCGGCGGATCTCGTGAACTCACTCGATGAATACGAGCTGGCGAAGATTCTTCGAGACTACGGCGAGGAGCGGATGGCCGGTGGCATCGCGCGGGCGATCGTGAAGGCGCGTACCGATGAGCCGATTCTCACGACCACGCGCTTGTCGGAAGTGGTCCGCACGGTGAAGCGACCTCGCTACAACGAGATCGATCCTTCGACGCTCACGTTCCAGGCGCTACGCATCGCCACGAACGAGGAGCTCATCGGACTCGAACGATTCGTCGACGATGCGGTGAGCGTGCTCGAAAGCGGTGCGCGCGTCGCGATCATCTCGTTTCACTCGCTCGAGGATCGCATCGTCAAACGCGCGTTCCGCAGGTTGAAGGGCGAGTGCACGTGCCCTCCGAATCTCCCGGTGTGCGGGTGCGGAGCGCGGGCGGAGATCGAGATTCTCACGGGACGGCCGGTGACTGCTTCAGAGGAAGAGGAACGACGCAATCCGCGGTCGCGGAGCGCGAAATTACGAGTCGCGGAGCGGATTTGACTCAGTGAATTTTGTTGCTGGTTGCTCGTTGCTGGTTGCTTGCGGTGAAACGCAAGGGCCCACAGACAACCAGCAACCAGTAACCGGTAACTGGATCGTTGCGGACGCGACGAGCAAGGGTGAAGGTTGGGGAAGGGTTGGGCGTGTGTGCGGTAGGGGAGCTCGGGAGGGGTGGAGCGTGGGGCGTGGGTGTGTGTGGATGGCTCGTCGCATCGTACTAGAAGGCAGATCTTCACCCTTGTTCGTCGAGTTCGCGGGCGCCGAGCGGCGCACGTCGAAGAGTGTGGCAGTCCCCGGTCATGTACACGCAGAAGAAACCGATCGAAAACACGCATATCGTTCGCGAGAGGGATCGCCAGCGAAATCGTGAGCTCCTGGCCGTCCTCTCCCTCGGCATTCCGATCGGTCTGTTCCTGCTCCTCTTCACCTGGCAGAACCTCGAGGTGATCCGTCTCGGCCGCGAAGCGACGCGACTGCAGAAGAACCTCAAGGATCTCGAAGCGACGCAGAAGTCTCTCGAGGCGGAGCTCGATCGCCGAACCTCGTTCGACACCGTCGCCACGAAGGCGCGCGAGCTCGGGTTCGAGCCTGCCGATCCGAAGACGATCGTGATGGTGACGAAGCAGAGCGCAGATCGCGGAGCGCAGATCGCGGGACAGCAGCCGGCCGTTGGCGGTTCGCCGTTGGCGGGAGCGCAGCCGGCGGTGCCGGTTGCGACCTCCTCTCCCGCCAACCGCCAACCGCCAACCGCCAACTCGCCCTCAAACTCGTCCGCCAGCTCCGTCGGGGGCCAATAATGGCTCTCTCTCAGCGTCGCATTCTGCAGCTCTTCGCCATCCTCGCCGCCTGGGCGTTGATCGTGATCGTGCGCCTCGCGCAGGTGCAGCTCGTCAATCACAACCACTACGTGCAGCGCGCGCAGCGGCAGCAGGAGCGGACGCTCGATTTGAAGCCGGTGCGCGGCTCGATCCTCGACGCTCGCGGTCGCATCCTCGCTGAGAGCATCGCCGCGGAATCGATCTACGCCGATCCGCAGGCCATCAAGGATCCGAAGAGCGTGGCGAAATCGCTGGCGAACGTTCGCGGCATCGGAATGACGGCGCGGCAGATTGAAGCGAAGCTGCGCGGCGATCGGAGCTTCGCCTGGGTCGCGCGGCAGCTGCCGCTGGAAGTGACGGCCGAGGCGCGCAAGCTCGCGCTGCCCGGCATCTACTTCCTCGAAGCGCACCGCCGTTCGTATCCGCGCAGCACGCTCGGTGCGAACGTCATCGGCTACGTCGGTGTCGACGGCGAAGGTCTCGCCGGCGTCGAGTACACGTTCGAAGATCAAGTCAAGGGAACGCCGGGGAAAGTCACGCTGCTGAAAGACGCGCGCAAAGGCGTCTACCTCGTCGGCGGCGACGGTGCAAATCGTCCGCGCGACGGGCATCACGTGATGCTCACCATCGACTCGGTCGTGCAGTTCATTGCCGAGCGCGCGCTCGAGCGTGCCGTCGAGCACTATCACGCGACCGGCGGCACCGTCATCGTGATGGATCCGAACGACGGCGCGATCCTGGCGATGGCCTCGCTGCCGACCTTCGATCCGAATCGCTTCGGCGAGTTCACCGCCGCGGCGCGCAGCAATCGCAACGTCCAGGACATCTACGAGCCGGGATCGACGTTCAAGATCGTCACCGCCGCCGCGGGTCTCGAAGAACACGTCGTGACGCCGTCGCAGATTCTCGATTGTGGGAACGGCGAGATCACCGTCGCCAACATCACGATCCACGAGCACGACGGACATCGCTACGGACTTCTCTCGTTCGAGGACGTGATCGTGAACTCGTCGAACGTCGGCTCGGCACGCGTCGGCCTGGCCCTCGGCGAAGAGCGATTCGATCGCTGGATCCGCCGCTTCGGTTTCGGCGAGCGGACGGGCATCCCGCTGCCGGGCGAATCGGGCGGCATGTTGCGTCCCGGCGAGAAGTGGACGCAGGTTTCGCCGGCGAGTATCGCCATTGGTCAGGAGATCGGTGTGACGCCGCTGCAGATCGTGCGCGCCGTCGCCGCGGTGCCGACCGGCGGCCTCCTCGTCGAGCCGCGCATCGTGCAGAAAGTCGTCGACGATCAGGGCGTGACGGTCTACGAACCGCCGCGCCATCCTCCCGTGCGCGTGATGTCGGAGAAGACCGCCGCGGTGCTGAACGAGATTCTCAAGAACGTCGTCTCGCGCGGAACGGGAACGCTGGCGGCGCTGCCTGAGCACGTCGTGGCCGGGAAGACCGGCACGGCGCAGAAAGCGGCGCGCGGCGGATATTCGTCCGATCGTTACGTTGGCTCGTTCGCCGGATACGTTCCCGCCGATCAACCGCGCATCGTCATTCTCGCCGTCGTCGATGAGCCGCGGCCGGAGTACTACGGCGGCACCGTCGCCGCGCCGGTCTTCCGCGAGGTCGCCGAGGCGACGCTGCGCTACCTCGGCGTCCCGCCGTCGATTCCTTCGCGAACGATCGGAGTCGGACAACCGATGCTGGCGGCATTTTCGCAAAACAGGAGCGAAAACGGCCCGGCGTCGACGACGCCTCGCGGCGTTCCCGATCTCCGCGGTCTCGATGCACGCGCGGCGATCGCGCGAGCGGTCGCGAGCGGACTCACGGTCCGGGCGATTGGAAGTGGAGTGGTGACCTCACAAGATCCTCAACCGGGCGTAGCCCTGCCAGCCAGCAAACGCGTGACCCTCAAACTGAGCAGCAAACAGAGCGCAGTTCCATGGAGCGCAGGCTTCCAGCCTGCCGGACCACCGGCTTCCAGCCGGTCCGCCGAGATGCGGTCATGAAACTCACCGACCTCCTCCGCGACGTCCCCGTGCGCGAAGTGCGCGGCAACACCGACATCGACATCACCTCGGTGACGCCCGACTCACGCCTCGTCAAGAAAGGCGCGCTCTTCGTCGCCATCCCCGGCACCGCGAAGGATGGCGCGCAGTTCATCCCGCAAGCGATCGAGCGCGGAGCGGCCGCGATCGTCAGCACGACGCCGACAACCGACAACCGGCAACCGACGACCGTTCTCGTCGAGAACGCACGCGCCGCCCTCTCGCTCATCGCGGCGAATTTCTTCGAACGTCCCGCCGATCAGCTCTCGCTCGTCGGCGTCACCGGCACCTCGGGAAAGACGACCACGACGCGCATGATCGAGTCGGTCTTCGACGCGAGTGGTGAACCGGTGGGACTCATCGGCACGATCGAATATCGCGCCGGCGACGAGCGCCTCGTCTCCGATCGCACGACGCCCGACGCCGCGCTCCTCCAGGAATGGTTCGCGAAGATGGTGCACGCCGGCGTGAAGAACGCGGTGATGGAGGTCTCCTCGCACGCGCTCGCCCTCGATCGCACCTTCGGCGTCCACTTCGCCGCCGCCGTCTTCACGAACCTCTCGCGCGAGCACTTCGACTTCCACAAAGACTTCGAGGATTACTTCGCGGCGAAGAAGAAGCTCTTCGATCAGATCGACCGCACGCGTCAGACCGCGGTCGTCAACATCGACGATCCGTACGGACGCCGCCTCGCCGACGACCTCGGCAAGACCGCGCTCACGTTCGGACGCGATGCAAACGCGGACATTCATCCCGCGCCAGGCTTCGCGATCACGGTCGAGGGCTTGCACGGGACGGTCGTGACTCCGCGCGGCACCATTCGCGTCGAATCGAGTCTGCTCGGCTTGCCGAACCTCTACAACTGGATGGGCGCGATCGGCGCGGCGCTCGTCGTCGGGATGCCGATCGCGACGATCGAAGCGGGGATTCGCAATCTGCAGTCGGTACGCGGCCGGTTCGAGCGCGTCGGAACGGGCGCGGGTCCGACGGTCATCGTCGACTACGCGCACAAGCCGGACGCGATGGAGAAACTGCTGCTCGCGGTGCGTGAAGTCGCGGGCGAGCGGCGTATCTGGATCGTCTTCGGCTGCGGCGGCGATCGCGATCGCGGCAAGCGTCCGCAGATGGGCGAGATCGCCGCGCGCCTCGGCGACGAGGTGATCGTCACCAGCGACAACCCGCGCAACGAAGATCCGCAGGCGATCATCGACGAGATCACGAAAGGGATGGCCGGGCAGCGTTTCCGCGAGATCGCAGACCGCCGCGCCGCCATCCGGGATGCCATCGATCACGCGGGAGCCGAAGACGTCATCGTCATCGCCGGCAAGGGACACGAGACGTATCAGGTGACGGGCGATCAGGTCGTGCACTTCGACGATCGTGAAGAAGCCGAGCTTGCGCTGAAAAAGCGATACGAAAAATCAGCTTGAAATTACTCATGAAAATGACCTATTATTCATCGCGTTCGATCAGGTGCCGTGTTCCGGCTCCGTCGGTCGGTTTCGGCGAGGGTGGACGGATGGTGTTCGCCAGGCAGTTCCCGGGGAAGGGGACGAGCAGGGGCGAAGAAACGCGGCGGAGCCGGAAGACGGCATTAGTTGTCCGTTACCAGTTGTCGGTTGTCAGGGGGCTCTCGTGCCCACATTGACGTTCTCGCAACTGGCTTCGATGATCGGGGGCGAAGTCATCCAGGGCGGCGACGTCGTCTCCTCCTCCGTCGTCATCGACTCCCGCGAAGTGAAGCCGGACTCCGTCTTCTTCGCCATCAAGGGCGAACGGCTCGACGGGCATCAGTTTCTTCCGCAGGCGCTGCAGATTGCGCGCGGTGCGGTCGTTTCGCAGGTGCCGGAGAACGTCGCGCACGGACAAGGCCATCGTCCGAGTTGCCGACACGACGATCGCGCTGCAGAAGCTCGCCGCTGCGATTCGCGAGCGTTCGGATTTCCTCCTCATCGGCATCACCGGCTCGGCCGGGAAGACGACGACGAAGGAGATGATCGCCACGCTCGATCGCCACCGAGCGGCGCACGCTACAAGTCGTGGGGCAACTTCAACAATCAGATCGGCGCTCCGCTCTGCCTCGACAACATGCCCGACGACGCCGAAGTCGTCGTCAGCGAGATGGGGATGAACCACGCCGGCGAGATCGCCGAGATCGCGGGACTCCTGCGGCCGTCGATCGGCGTCTACACGAACATCGCGCCGGTGCACATCGAGTTCTTCGGCACGATCGAGAAGATCGCCGCCGCCAAACGCGAGCTGCTCGAGAACCTCGCGGTGCCGGGAACCGTCATCGCCAACACCGACAACGAGCACGTCATGCGCATCAGCGAGGACTTCGCCGGCCGGCGCGTGACGTACGGAATCGAGCACGACGCCGAGTACCGCGCGACGAACATCCGCGAGCGCGGCCTCCTCGGCACGCGTTTCACCCTCGTCGCCGAGGGGCGGACGATGCGAGCTCGAGCTCGTGCTGCCGGGCCGCCACAACCTCGAGAACCTGCTCGCCGCGATCGCCACGGCTCGCGTGGCCGGCATCACCTGGGAAGGAATCGAGCGCGGCGTACGCGACGTGAAGCCGCGTATCACCGCGGCGTGATCGTCCCGGTGTCGCGGCGCGACGATTTACGACGACACCTACAACTCGAATCCCTACGCGCTGCGTCGCGCGCTCGAGCTGATGACGCAGGCCGACGTACCGGGCCGCCGCATCGCCGTCATCGGCGACATGCTCGAGCTGGGCGAACAGGAACTGCAGTTTCACACCGACGCCGGACGACAGATCCCGAAAGCGATCGACGTCGTGATCGGTGTCGGCAAGCGCACGCGCGCGTTGCTCGATGGCGCGCGCCAGGCCGGATTCGCCGAGCACGCGCTGATGCATTTCGACAACGCCGAAAGTGCCGGCGAGTTCCTGAGGAACGAGATCAAAGAAGGCGATCTCGTGTTGATCAAAGGCTCGCGCGGCGTAGGTCTGGACAAGGCGGTAGCGATGTTGGAGTCGACGAAATGACGTGTCGTGTTCCGTGTTCCGCGTTCCGTGTTTCGAGGGAGGACTGAATGCTCTATCACCTCCTCTATCGTCTTCGCGACGTCTTCGTCGGCTTCAACGTCTTCCGGTACATCACGTTCCGGACGGCCTTCGCCGCGCTCACGGCGCTGCTGATCTCCTTCATCCTCGGACCCTGGCTGATCGAGAAGATGAAGCAGATCAAGCTCGGCCAGTACATTCGCGAGGAAGGGCCGAAGTCGCATCAGGCCAAGGCCGGCACGCCGACGATGGGCGGCATCCTGATCGTGGTCTCGATCCTCGTGCCGACCCTGCTCTGGGCCGACATGACGAATCCGTACATCTGGATCATCCTCTTCGTCACCGTCGCCTACGCGGCGATCGGCTTCGTCGACGACTACCGCAAGCTGCGCAAGAAGCGGAACCTCGGCCTCACGGCGAGAGAAAAATTCGGCTGGCAGTTCGCCGTCGCGTTGCTCGCGGCGCTGGCGATCGCGTACCTGCCGATGCTCAAGAACAACTACTCGACGTCGATCACGTTTCCGTTCATCAAGAACGTCGCCCTGAATCTGTTCTGGCTCTACATCCCGTTCGTCATGGTCGTCCTCGTCGGCGCGTCGAACGCGGTGAATCTCACCGACGGACTCGACGGACTGGCGATCGGCTCGACGCTCATCGTGGCCGTGACGTACACCGTGCTGACGTACGCCGCCGGTCACGCTCGCATCGCCGACTACCTGCGCATCGCCTGGGTGCCGCAAACGGGCGAGCTCGCGGTCTTCTGCGGAGCGATGGTGGGCGCATCGCTCGGCTTCTTATGGTTCAACGCCCATCCCGCGGAGATTTTCATGGGCGACGTCGGTTCGCTGGCGCTGGGTGGTGCGATCGGCTGCCTCGCCGTGATGGTCAAGCAGGAGATCCTCCTCGTCCTCGTCGGCGGTCTGTTCGTGCTCGAAGCGATGTCGGTGATCCTGCAAGTCGCGTCGTTCAAGCTCACCGGAAGGCGCATCTTTAAGATGTCGCCGCTCCATCACCACTTCGAGCTCTCGGGCTGGAAGGAGACCAAGGTCGTCGTCCGCTTCTGGATCATCGCCATCATCTTCGCGATGATCAGTCTGGCGACCTTGAAACTTCGATGATGCAGATCGCGGATCGCAGATCGCAGATCGCAGGGACGCGTCGCCGATTGGGCGTTCCCTGTCATCCCGAGCGTAGCGAGGGACCTCGGCGGGTGGGCGGCAGAGTGCACGCGCATCGCGCCGCCACCCGCCCAGGTCCCTCGCTAACGCTCGGGATGACATGTGGTGCGGGGTGGCGGGCCTGCGATCCGCGATCTGCGATCTGCGATCTGTTTCTCGCGATCTGCGAACGAAAATCATGAAAACCCTCGTCCTCGGCGCAGCAAAATCCGGAGTCGCGGCCGCGAATTTTCTCGCGGCGCGCGGGGAATCCGTCGTGCTCGCGGATAGCAATGCCTATCCGTCGCTGCCGTACACGGTCGACGATCGCGTCGTGCGCGCGTTCGGCCGCGAGGAAGAGGCGCTGCTCGATGATGTCGGGCTCATCGTGCTCAGCCCCGGCGTGCCGACGACCGTTCCGCTGCTGATCGAGGCCGCGCGCCGGGCGATTCCGGTGATCGGCGAGATCGAGCTGGCGTTTCGCCACCTGAAGGGTACCGTCATCGCCATCACCGGCTCGAACGGCAAATCGACGACGACGGCACTCATCGGCGAGATCCTGAAAGTCGCCGGACGCCAGCCGATCGTGGCCGGCAACATCGGCGAGCCGCTCATCGCATCGCTCGATCTCGAGAAGTCGCGCACGTATGTCGTCGAGCTGTCGTCGTTCCAGCTCGAGACCGTCGACACGTTCCGCGCGAACGTCGCCCTGCTCCTCAACATCACGCCCGATCACATGGACCGCTACGTTAATTTCGATGCCTACGCTGCGGCGAAGTACCGGATCTTCCGCAACCAGCAATCGAACGACACGGCCATCGTGAATGCGACCGAGCGCCGCGGTGCGGGACGCGATTCGCGCGCGCGGCTATGGCGCTTCTCCGCATCGGACCGCGTCGAGCAGGGTGCGTGGCTCGACGGCAGCGACATGGTCATTTCCGTCGGCGGCGACGAGCGCCGTATTCCGCGCGCTTCACTGCGACTGCAGGGGATGGCCAACGTCGAGAACGCGCTCGCCGCGTGGCTCGCCGCGCGTGCCGTGGGCGTCGATGACGTCGACGTGCAGATTGCGTTCGGCACGTTCGCCGGACTCCCGCACCGCATGGTGCTCGTGCGCGAGCTCGACGGCGTGCGCTGGATCAACGACTCGAAGGGAACGAATGTCGACGCGACGCTCAAGTCTCTCGAAGGCTTCGATCCCGCGAGCGTGATTCTCATCCTCGGCGGCAAGGACAAGGCCGGCGAGTTCGAGCGCATGCGGGACGCCGTGTCGTCGAAAGCGCGCGCCGTGCTCACGATCGGCAAAGCCGCGACGCGCATCGCCGAAGCCCTCGACGGCACGACGAACATCGTCGCCACCGGCGAGATGAGTCACGCCGTCACCTGGGCTCGCGAGCATGCGAAGAACGGCGAGACCGTCCTGCTCTCGCCCGCCTGCGCAAGCTTCGATCAGTACCGCAATTTCGAACACCGAGGGGAAGACTTCGAAAGCCTGGTGAAGGCGCTATGACAGGCGCGGAGATGTTGCTCGTTCCTGGTTACTGGTTGTCTGCGGCGTCTCGCGAGAGCCCACAGACAACCAGGAACCAGCAACCAGCAACTCGTCCAACGACAAGGGAACGATGAGTAGAAAGCTTTCGTACGACATGATCCTCTTCGCCACGGCCACGCTCATCATCGTGGTCGGGCTGGTGATGATTTACAGCGCCTCGGCGATGATCGCCACGCAGCGCTTTGGTCATGGTCCGTACTTTTTCCTGACGCGGCAGGTGGCGTTTCTCCTCGCCGGTGCTGTGCTGATGCTCTTCCTCATGCACTTGAATCCGGCCGTGCTGCAGAACCGGCGCGTGATCTATGGAAGTCTTGCGCTCGTCGCGCTCGGTTTGGTCATCGCGCTGTTTCAGTCGCCGATCAACGGAACGCATCGCTGGGTGCAGTTGCCGTGGATGCAGTTGCAGCCTTCCGAGTTTGCGAAGCCGGCGATCATCGTCTTTCTGGCGTCGTTCCTGGCGAGGCGCGAGGAGCGGATCAACGACCTCACGACGACACTGTTGCCGCTCGGTTTCGTGCTCACGCTCATCGCCGGATTGATTCTCCTCGGCCGCGACTTCGGCACGGCCTCGACGATCGTCCTCGTCGCCGCGGCGATGATCTTCGCCGCGGGACTCGCCTGGCGCTACGTCGCCATGTGCGCATTTGCGCTTGTGCCGGCGGGGCTGTACTTCGCACTCAGCGCCGCGTATCGGCGCGAGCGCGTCCTCACGTTCTTGAACCCCGAGGCCGATCCGTTCGACAAGGGATTCCAGGCGATGCAGTCGCTCATCGCGTTGGGCACCGGCGGCTTCGGCGGACTCGGGATCGGCAACGGCAGACAGAAACTGTTCTTCCTTCCCGAGCCGCACACCGACTTCATCTTCTCGATCATCGGAGAAGAGCTCGGGTTCATCGGCGCGGTCGTTTTGATCGGCGCGTTTGCGCTGCTTGCGTGGCGCGGCTTCCGGATCGTTCGCGAGAGTCAGGACCGCTTCGCGTTTTACGCGGCGCTCGGTTGCACGCTGATGCTGGCCATTCAGGCGCTGATCAACATCAGCGTCACGGTCTGCCTTCTTCCGACGAAAGGCCTGCCGCTGCCGCTCGTCAGCTACGGCGGATCGTCGTTGATGGCGAGCCTGATGGCGGTGGGACTCCTTCTGAATTTTTCACAACAATCGAATTGACGAGGCACGGGATGGGCGTGATGGGCGGACAGACGTTGATGATCGCGGGGGGCGGGACGGGAGGTCACATCTATCCCGCCATCGCCATCGCGCGCGAGTTCCTCGCGCGTGACGCCTCGCGCAAAGTCATCTTCGTCGGCACGGAGTACGGCCTCGAAAAGCAGATCGTGCCGAAGGCCGGATTTCCGCTCGAGTTCATCGACGTCGGTGCGCTGAAAGGGAAGAGCGGCCTCGATCTCGTGCGCAACCTCCTGCGCCTGCCGATGGGCTTCGTGCAGGCCTGGGGCATCCTCGGCCGTCACCGCCCCAACGCCGTTCTCGGCGTCGGCGGATATTCCTCGGGTCCGGTGCTCGTCGCCGCGAAGTTGCGCGGCGTGCCGACGATCATCCACGAGGCCAATGCCTTTCCCGGACTCGCCAATCGCGTCCTCGGCCGCTTCGCGACCGCCGTCGCCGTCGCGTTCCCGGATGCGATCGCACGCCTCAAACGCAAAGACGGCGTCATCACCGGCAATCCGATTCGCGAAGAGTTCTTCGAGCTCGGCAAACTCCCGAAGCAACCAGCAACCAGCAACCAGCAGCGCCTCCTGGTCTTCGGCGGCTCGCAAGGCTCGCGCATTCTCAACGACACGATGACCGGTGCGCTGCTCTTCCTCGCGCGGCTCAAGGACTCGCTCGACATCGTTCATCAGACCGGACCGAAAGAGCTCGAGAAAGTGCTGGGCGCCTATCACCAGTCGGCGTTTTCGAACGCGCGCGTCGTTCCGTATCTCGACGCCATGGCCAACGAGATCGCCGCCGCGGATCTCGTCGTCTCGCGCGCCGGAGCGATGACGCTCGGCGAGCTCGCGGCCGTGGGTCGCGCGGCAATTCTCGTTCCGTTCGCCGCGGCGACGAACAACCATCAGGAGGTCAATGCGCGCGTTGCCGAGAAGGCCGGCGCGGCGATCGTCATCACCGAAAGAGAGCTGACGCCGGAGCGATTGGCGGCCGCGATCAGCGAAATTCTCGGCGATTCCTCGCGCGCGTCGCGCATGGGAAACGCCGCGAAAGCGATGGCCGCGCCGGCGGCATCGAAAAACATCGTCGATTTGATCGAGAGAATTCAGAGAAATTAATTGCTTCGTCCCTTGCACAAACTTAAAATTTCGAATTAACAACGCCGACACCGTAATGAATTTTGATGACATTAAAAGCGTTCATTTCGTCGGCATCGGCGGAATCGGCATGAGTGGCATCGCCGAGATTCTCGCGGGGGCCGGCCTCGCCGTGTCCGGTTGCGATCTCAAGCGCTCGGCGTCCACCGAGTTGCTGAGCAGCCGCGGCGTCGCCGTGCACATCGGTCATGACCCGGCGCACGTCGCCGGGCAGGACCTCGTCGTCGTGACCTCGGCCGTGCGCGCGGATCACCCCGAGCTCGACGCCGCGCGCATCCGCAACATCCGCGTCATGAAGCGCGCCGAGGTTCTCGGCGCGATCGTCAGCCGCCACCGCGCCGTTGCCGTTTCCGGAACACACGGCAAGACCACGACCTCGGCGATGATCTCCGTCGTCCTCGAAGAGTCCGGACTCGATCCCACGGTGCTCATCGGCGGGATGGCCCGCAACCTCGGCACCAACGCGAAGAAAGGCGCGAGCGACCTGCTCGTCGTCGAAGCTGACGAATACGATCGCAGCTTCCACCAGCTCCGCCCCGAGATCGCCGTCGTCACGAACATCGAAGCCGATCACCTCGAGTACTACGGGACGTTCGAGGCCATCGTCGAAGCCTTCCGGATTTTTCTTGCCGGAGTGAAGGGAACGGTGATCGCCTGCATCGACGACGAGAACGTCGCCAAACTGGTCGGCGAGTCGCCGAGTCGCCCGGTCTCCGAGGAGTCACTCGTCGACTCGACGACTCGGCGACTCGGTCACTCGGTTCTGACGTACGGCCTTTCCGAGGGCGCCGAGGTGCGCGCGACCAACCTCGAGTTCTCCGAGCGCGGATCGTCGTTCGAAGTCGAAGGCCTCGGATTCTTCAAGCTCTTCGTCCCGGGCGAGCACAACGTGCGCAACGCGCTCGCGGCGATCGCCGTCGGACGCGTCCTCGGCATCGAGGGTTCGCGGATCTCCGCCGCGCTCTCGAAGTTCATCGGCGTCGATCGCCGCTTTCAGATCCTCGGCGATTACATCGGCGCGATCGTCGTCGACGACTACGCGCACCATCCGACCGAGATCCGCGCCACGCTCGAAGCCGCGCGCCGCGGCTATCCCGATCGTCGCATCGTCGCGCTCTTCCAGCCGCACCTCTATTCGCGCACACGCGATTTCGCGAAGGAGTTCGGCGAAGCGCTGCGCATCGCCGACGTCGCCGATCGTCGTGCCGATCTACGCCGCGCGCGAATCGCCGATGGACGGCGTCTCGCGCCAGGATCATCTCCGACTCCGTGAGCGGCGTCGAGTTCCTCGACCGCAGCAACTCGCAGATCGTCAACGAAATGCGCCGCCGCCTCGGCCGGAACGACATCTTCATCACCATGGGCGCCGGCGACGTGCACGAAGTGGCCGAGCAGCTCGTGCGGGGGGAGATGCTGTGAGCTTCGACACCACGGCCTCGCGCTTCTTCCGCCCCAGCGATCCCGCGCGTCTGCGCCGGAATCAGCGGCGCATTCAGGTGCAGCGCCTGCTGATCATCCTGCGCAACGTGGCGGTCATCGCCATCGTTGCCGTCGGCGCGTTTGCGGCGTACCGGCACACGCAGTCGAACGCGCGCTTCGCCGTGCGCTCGATCGAGATCGAGGGCGCGGTGCACACGCCGCGCGCGTCGATCGATCACGTCACGAATCGCTACATCGGGCTCAACCTCTTCCAGATCGACATCGCCCGCGTGCAGAACGACCTCGGCGGGCTCGGCTGGGTGCAGCGCATCGACATCGAGAAAAAGCTGCCCGGACGTGCTGCGCATCAAGATCACCGAGCGTTCGCCGGTCGCGCTGGTGCGCAACGGCGATCGTCTGCTCTACACCGATCAGGAAGGCCTCGGGTTCGCCGAGCTCTCCACGGCCGCGGGCGACGACGATCTGCCGATCATCACCGAGGCCAGCGGCGCCGAGCTCGCGCGCACCGTGGCGCTGCTGCGTGCATTGCGCGAGTCCGATCGCGAGCTCTATTCGCGCGTGTCCGAGGTCTGGCCGATCCCGCCGCGCGGGCTTCGCGCTGTATCGACCGCGCCCTCGGCGCTGTCGTCTACGCCAACGCCGACGACATCGTCGCGAAGTGGCGCAACCTCTACTCCGTCCTCGCCGCGGAGAACAACCCCAAGATCGAATACGCGGACCTCCGGTTCGCGGACCGCGTCATCGTGAAATCGAATGAAGTCATCCCGGCGCTGAGCGTGGCGAAGGGGAAAGACCTGGAGACGACCAATGCCCAGAACTGAAGACAAGTACATCGTCGCACTCGACATCGGCACCTCGAAGGTGTGCGCGCTCGTCGGCGAGATCACCGACCGAGGCCAGCTCGAGATCATCGGCAAAGGCACCGCGCCGATGAAGGGCACGCGTCGCGGCAACATCATCAACCTCGACCAGGCCATCGAGGCGGTCAAGAAAGCCGTCGACGAAGCCGAGGTGATGGCCGGATTGCAGATCGAGTCCGTGTTCGTCGGCGTGGCCGGCGATCACATCCGCTCGGTCAACTCGCGCGGCGTCGTCTCGGTGATGGGCAAGCACAAAGAGATCGCGCGGGAAGACATCGACCGCGTCATCGAAGCGTCGAAGTCGATCAACATTCCGGCCGAGCTCGAGCTGCTGCACGTCATCCCGCGCGAATTCGTCGTCGATGCGCAGGATGGCATTCACGATCCGCTGGGCATGACGGCAACGCGCCTCGAGGCCAACGTGCACATCGTCACCGGCGCGCGAACGCACAACCAGAACGTGCTGACCTGCGTGAACAAAGCTGGCATCGCCGTGCAGGAGCTCGTCCTCGAACAACTCGCCGCCGCGGAAGCGGTGCTGACGCAGGACGAGCGCGAGATGGGCGTGCTGCTCATGGACATCGGCGGAGGCACGACCGACTACGCCGTCTTCCTCGAAGGCAACGTCGTGCACACGAACGTGCTGCCGGTCGGTGCGGGTCACTTCACGAGCGATATCTCGGTCGTGTTGCGCACGCCGATGGAAGACGCCGAGCGGATCAAGAAACGCTACGGCTGCGCGCTCACGTCGCTCGTCACCGAGGATGATCCGATCGAAGTGCCGACCGTCGGCGGACGCGCTCCGAAGATTCTGTCGCGCCACGAGCTGACGGGAATCCTCGAGCCGCGCGCGATGGAGATCGCCAAGCTCGTCTATCGCGATCTCGAGAAAGTCGGACTCGACAAAGAGATCCGCTCCGGCGTCGTCCTCGTCGGAGGGGGCGCGGAGATGGAAGGCATGGTCGAGATGGTCGAGCAGGTCTTCGACCAGCAGGCGCGCCGCGGAGTGCCGCGCGGATTCGGCGGACTGGCGGATACGGTCAGCGGCCCGGAATGGGCGGCGGCCGCCGGCCTGCTGCTCTGGGGACTGAAAGGGCAATCGAAGGTGCGGAAGCGCCCGCGCAAGGGACTGGCGAAGGTCGCCGATTCTTTCAAACAGTGGTTCGCATGGTCGTGAAAAACAGTTGTCGGTTGTCGGTTGCTGGTTGTCTGCGGTTTCTCGCGAGTAGCCACAGACAACCAGTAACCAGCAACCAGGAACAAGGCCAAAGTAACAATAAGCAGTTGATCAGCGTTACTAAAATCATTACTATTTGGGGACAATTAAATGATCACGTTTGACGAGCGACCGGGCGACGGCAACCTGTCAGTCACACTCGAAGAAGAGCAGGTTCCGGCGAGGATCAAGGTCATCGGGGTTGGTGGGGGTGGCGGGAATGCCGTCAACCGGATGATTCAGGCCGGCATCAAAGGCGTCGAGTTCCTCGTCGCCAACACCGATCTGCAGGCGATGCGCACATCGCTGGCGCCGGTGAAACTGCAGATCGGCGGCAAGCTCACGAAAGGACTCGGCGCGGGCGCGAACCCCGAGGTCGGGCAAGCAGGCCGCGCTCGAAGACACCGACCGGATCCTCGAGGCGCTCAGCGGCGCCGACATGATCTTCATCACGACCGGCATGGGTGGCGGCACCGGCACCGGAGCGGCGCCGATCATCGCTTCACTCGCCGCGGAGCTCGGAGCGCTCACGGTCGCGGTCGTAACCAAGCCGTTCGGCTTCGAAGGAAAGCGCCGCCGCGTGCAGGCCGAGCAGGGCATTCGTGCGCTGCGCGACACCGTCGACACGCTCATCACGATTCCCAACGAGCGGCTCCTGAACTTCGTCGAGCGCGGCACGTCGCTCGGCGATGCCTTCAAGATCGCCGACGACATCCTGCGCCAGGCCGTGCAGGGCATCTCCGATCTCATCACGGTTCCTGGCGAGATCAACCTCGACTTCGCCGACGTCAAGACGATCATGCACGGCATGGGCATGGCGCTCATGGGCACCGGCGTTTCGTCCGGCGATCATCGCGCCGTCGAGGCTGCGCAGCGCGCGATCTCCTCCCCGCTGCTCGAGGAAGCATCGATCGAGGGAGCGAAGGGCGTCCTCATCAACATCACCGGCGGCGCGGACATGACGCTCTTCGAAGTCCACGAAGCGGCGTCGGTCATCCAGGAAGCGGCGGACGAGGAGGCGAACATCATCTTCGGCACGGTCATCGATCCGCGCATGAAGGACGAAGTCAAGGTCACCGTCATCGCCACCGGCTTCGACGCCGCGACGAAAGGACTGCTCAACACCCGCGGCGAGTCCTTGTCGTCGCCCGCGCCGCAGCGCGGACAGCGCGCCGATGCAGCCGCATCGTCCGTTCGCGCCGAAAGACATCGCCGCGCAACACGAAGAACCGGCGCCCGCGCAGTCCCAGATCGGCGCCGAAGGAGAGATCTACGATCCCCCATTTTTTCGCAGAGGCTTCACCCGCGCCGACGGCTCCGGAGGCTTCGGACCGATGGCGTCGAGCGATTTCGGCAGTGATCTCGATATTCCGACGGTGATTCGCAACCTGAGCGACTAGCGTTTCCACAAGGCGCACCCCTCCTGTGCGCCACAACGATCCAGGGGAGAGGGCCCCGGGATCACCTGCTCCTCAAAAGGGGCGCGGTTCTTCCGGCCGCGCCCCTTTTTTGTGGTGGGGTTGATCCGGAGGATTGCTGAGCGGACCCGTTCGCAGGTTCTCTCTTCGTTGGCAACTTATCCCTCTGCTGAGGGAAATCGGTCACGCACCGACACTCAATGGGGAGGTTGCTAGCGGAAATCCCAAAAAGTCTATTGCACCTGTTTCAAGAAGATGACGCAGGTTGAGTCCGCAACACCTATGCAATAGCAGTTGACGGATGCAATTCCGGTATGCTTTATTGCCACCCCGCCGGGATCGTCCGTCCGCAGGGATTCACACATTTACGTTGAAGAGTGTCGCGCGATTGCCGCGACGCCAGGAGAGTCTTCGATGAAGAGAGCTGTCGCTTGTTTCGCCCTTTCAATCCTTATCGCGTTCTCGATGGTCGCTCAAACCGAGCAGCGCGAGGTGCCGGCTTCCACCAATTCATCAGACTCTCCGGCCGACGTGCCGGCTAGTGAGCCATCAGCGCAGAAACGCGAGCTGAGGGTCGTCACGAACACTGCCGCCGCGAACTATCTCGCGAAATTCAATAGTTCCGACCCGGCCGACGTGTCCAGCGCCGTCCTTTACGAGAGCGGTGGATTCATCGGCCTTGGCACCACGACTCCCACAAACGCTCTGCACATCAAAATTGCTGATGGTGTAATCAATGTCCCTCTCAAACTGGAAACGACCGGGGCGGACAGCGTCTCAGGAATTTCGCTCAAGAACGACGCCAGGAACTGGCTCCTTCGCGTCGATGGAACGGACGGCGACAAGTTCAAGATCTTCGACGCCGGAGCCAACGGTGGTGCCGGTGCATCCCGGTTGACGATCGACGATCTCGGTCAGGTCGGCATCCGCACGACGAGCCCGAAGGCTACTCTTCACATCTACAGTGACGCCACGTCGGACTCCTTCATCGGAATCGGTTATGACCCCTCGACGTCGGGTTCGTTCAATCTTGGATATTCGGGTTTGTCGTTCGGCCGATCCTCCGCGTTTTTCAACGTCCGGCCTGACACCAGTGCTGTCGCTCCCAACCCTTCACTGCGCTTCCTGACGGCGGATGTTCAGCGAATGATCATCAGCAACACGGGCAACGTTGGAATCGGATCCAACGCGATCGTTCCGCCTTCACCGATTGGAACGTGGACAGGTCCGGAACAATTACTCCATGTGTGGCAGGACGGCAACGCCCCAACCACGATCGAGGTTCGGAATCTCGACGCCGTGGGAACGAGTTCAACTGCGGCTCTTCGGACCGATTCTGGAATCTCCAAAACCACTTATATCTCGCACGGTGCCGGCCGAGGGTCCTTTTCTCGTTATGGAATTGCTCTGGCTGGTTGGAGCGAAATCCTGAACTACGCCGGCAATGGGTTCATCGTCGGCACGAACTTCAATGCTCCGCTCGTGTTCGGCACCAGCAACCTTGAACGTATTCGTGTGCAGGGCGACGGTAATGTCGGCATCGGCATCAGCACTCCGACTGCGAAGCTTCACGTCAATGGCGACATCCGAGCGACCGGAGCCATCTACGGCGCGATGGTGATCGGCGCCGTCTACCAAGACGTGGCGGAATGGGTTCCGGCGAGCACGAACATGGAGGCCGGAACCGTCGTCGTTCTGAACCGCACAAAAAGCAATGAAGTCATGGCTTCTTCGAAAGCCTACGACTCCGCGGTGGCCGGCGTCGTTTCCGCGCAGCCAGGAATTCTCCTCGGAGTCGCCGGCGACGCGAAAGAACAGATTGCGACCACGGGCCGCGTGAAGGTGCGCGTCGATGCGACGAAGGAGCCGATTGGAGTGGGCGATCTCCTCGTCACCAGTGACGAGCCCGGTACGGCAATGAAATCGATACCGATCGATGTCGCGGGGGTCGAGATGCATCGCCCGGGAACGATCATCGGGAAGGCGCTCGAACCGCTTTCGGGACAGGTCGGAGAGATTCTGGTGCTGCTGTCGCTGCAGTGAGCGAGAGTTGATCAGCATGAAGAGACTACGAGAAACCCTGATGACATCCGCACCGCCCATAATCAACTTCCGAGTCCGCCATTTACAAACGACGCTGGCCGAAAAGCACTCAATCGTCGCGATCGCGATTGCCGTGGTTGCCGCGATTTTGATGTCGTCATCCATTTCGGCTGCCCCGAGGATCGCGTTTAATGAGAACGGTGCGACAGCCACCGGGATTCGCCGAGGTGGCGATGCGGTCTGGTTCGTTCACTCCGTGTCCGAGTTCAGCGGTTCGCCGATGCTCTCGCGAAAGGTGGAAGTGACGCCCGACGAAGACCGCGACGGGAACGTCGCGCTCGTGAGCAAGGTCAGGCCTTCGTCGGTTTGGGTCGTGGTCGATCTTGCGACCGGTGAGTACGCAATCGCGCGACCGGATGGAGAGACCGCGAAGACCTTCAAGGACCGGGAAGATGCGTGGGCGCCGGGGCGCCCGGACCTGGACTTCGACCTTTCTCATCTCGATGTCCTGGTCGTACGGCCGGGGCGCGGGGTTTGGGCCTTGCGTTCCGAACAGGGCGGGTCGGGTGACGGCGACCGGCGCGCGGACGGAAACCTTCGCGTCAGCCTCGGCGACATGGAGAAGATCTATGGCTCGACCCCGGCGCCTTTGACCGCCTTGCCGCTGGATCTCTTTGTCGGAGTGGAACCGTACCATCTGAACGTGTTCGTCCGAGAAGCCAAAGAGGTGAAGCCGTGAAGTGGAAGCTCGGACTTCTCGTTGCCTTCGTTCCTGTGGTCCTCTTGGCCGGATCCGACCCGAACCAGGTTCGGGGCTTTTCGGCGAATCAGGTGTATCAGATCGGCGAGATCGACAACGTCAACCTGAATAACGGAAACCTGATCATCCGGCTGCCGATCGGACAGACGTACACCGTCGGGCCATCTCTCCAATACCAGTTCATGCTCACCTACAACAGCAAGCTCTGGGATTACACGTTCCTCGAGAATGATCTCCAGAATTGTGAAACGTCCGCGGTCGGTTGTACCTTGCGTTACGCGGAGCCCGATGCGCGCCCGAACGCGGGGCTGGGGTGGAGCATGTCTCTTGGGAGACTCATCCCTTCTCGGACGACGCTTTTGCAATCGGCCCATGGCTGGATCTATGTCGGTCCTGACGGATCCGAGCACGAATTTCCATCGACGACCTACTCGGATCCCAGCGAGGACGTCACGACGGACTCGTCCTACCTGCGCTACAAACACACCGGCAATTACCGCGAGGTCCAGTTTCCAGACGGCCGGGTGGCCAAATTCGAATCGGCGGGAAACCTGAACGATGCCCAGGGGAACCTGCTGGAAATTCGCGTCACCGAGATCCGCGACCGTCTCGGGAACTGGGTTCGCGTGAATTACACCGATTCCCGGTGGACGATCACGGATGGCTTCGGAACAGACACGGCACGAACGCATTACGTGGACTTCCTGGACAAAAGCAGCACGTTCACGCAGCCGAACTTCAAGAGAGTGGTCTCTTCCGTGAAGCTCGAGGTGTTCGACAGGACGCCCAATGATCAGACTGACGACGTGCGTGCGGATTACACGTTTAGCTACGTTGATCGTTGGGTCGGCCGCGGCGGCGGAGGAGAGCGCGAGAACGGTTTTCCTTCGCTCTGCCTGACGGTGCCGCTCCTGGAGACGATCACTCTACCCGATGGAACGACCTATACCCCGAGTTACAAGTTCGTCGCCGGATCGATTTCGACGACGCCCACCGTGTGCACGAACCAGCCATCCAATCTGAACGGACCGATGGAGGCCGAATCCGGAGCCATTACGGCACTCGGTCTTCCGACGCATGGCTCGATCGAATGGACCCACACGACCTATGCGATGAACCTTCAGGAGTGCCAAACCGGCACGGGGATCGGCTATCGCTCGTATTACGTAGGAATCGGCAGCCGTACGTACAAAGACGCGAACGGTGCGGGGTTGAAGAAGTGGACCTACACTCCGACGCTCGTCCAGCTGGTTGGCCAGACAATGAACAAGTCGTGTGAGAACCATTCGCCGCAGCTCATCCCTCGGCCGGCGGAGGAGTTCATCAATCAGGTTGACATCTGGAGTGATGTGAGCACGGGCAAAAAATTGACCACGAAATATTACTTTTCGGCCTATCCCTGGGGAGGCGCTGAGTACCCCAACTTCCCCCACAACGGATTCGTTGGCGAGGAGTACGGCCTCCCGTTCACTCATAACAACGCATCGCCTGGCCCGCGATACCTGTCGGCGGAGACCTTTGACTGTACTGGCGCGTGTCAGGCGCTCAAGCGATCTTACGTGCAGTACGAGTACGAAGTTGGCGACCTGGCAATCAACGCGAGAGTGAAATCGGAACGTACCCTGAACGTTGCGACGATCGACGGTAACGGGCAGATCTCCGCGGACACATCGTGCAGCGGCGGTTGCTACACGGATGTCGACCGTGATCAGTGGGACTCCTTTGGTCACTATCGCAAGTCGCTGACCACAAGCAACATCACCGGCTCATGGGATCTGACGACGTTCGTCAACTACACTCCCGATTCGACAAACTGGCTTCTCGAAAAATACACGGACTCCTGGGTCAAGCAGCATTCCGTGGCAGGCGATGTCGGGGCCAGGACGATCTCCGACTTCGACAGCCTGGGCATCCTGAAGTCGCAGCGAACCCTCCGGGCGACGGGGAGCGATCCCAGCACGCTAGCCACGTCTGGGAACGACCTGCTCACCGTGTGGTGCCGGGATACGACCACTCCTGGGTCGCCTGGGTCGCGAGGCTATGTCACGAGTGAGCGTCACTTTGGTGGTGATATCGCGCCCATACCCTCCGGAGATCCTTGCGCGGCAACCTGGACGGACGGCTTCTACTTTCTGAACCATGGATACAGCTTCACCGGTGCAAAGATCACCGGGCGGACGTCTCAATATGCAGGTTCGCCTGATGTGGCGGCGGACGTCGATTACGACTGGCGCACCGGCGACGTCAGGACCAGTCGGGATTCGGCAATGGTCGCAACGGACTATGTGTACGACTCGAGCGGGCGGCTGGAACAGATTCATCCAACCGGCAAGGCCTGGACTCGATACACCTACGCCCCCGGAAGCACGCCGCCGAAGGTGACGGTCCGGCAGTGTGCGAACGGCGTGACGGACTGTCCGACTTCAGGTCTCACGGAATCGCTCTACTACTTCGACGATCTCGGACGCCCCTTGGAGCAACGGGATCGCACGGGCGCATCAGAGTGGACCGCGCAGTGGATGACCTATGACGGTATGGGGCGCACGAAAGCCAGCACCACCCCCATTACGGTCACGACGAGCTCTTCAGGCTCGATCCCGAGCGGGACGCCGGCAGCGAGTACGGATTACGACGTTCTGGGCCGGGTGACTCGAGTGACGCAGCCCGATGGCAGCAAGACGATATGGAGCTATGTGGGAGACCACATCAAGACGCGAACGAGCGGAATCTGGACCGGTGTTGATGGGGATCCGGCAAGTGGAATCCAGGACTGGCCGAGCTCGGTCATCGAAGAGTACGACGGCCGCGGGCGTCTGGTCGCCGTGACCGAGCCCTCGGGACCGACGACAGCACTCAATCCCACGGGGTCGTCGATCAGAACCGAATATGAATACGACTTCGGCGACCGGCTGGCCACGGTGACGATGAATCGTTCGACGCAGGGGCCGGTACAGGGACGGATCTTTGACTACGATGGCCGCGGATTCCTCCGGTGGGAATCGCAGCCGGAAAGCGGGATGACGTCCTATCTCTACGACGCGCGCGGTCACGCTCGTGAGAAGAACCAGGGCGCGGCAAATACGCTGTTCGATCTCCGGTTTGTCTACGATAAGGCGGAACGCCTGACCAGAATCGATGGACGGAATCCCTTGTACGTCCCGGGTAATCCCTTGCAGCCACAGTTTCGCGTGCTCAAGGAGTTTGTCTTCGGGGATTCGAACAACGGCGTCGACCTGCGGCTCGGCAAGCTCAGGAAAGGCATTCGCTATAACTACGCCAGCTCTGCTATGGCGGATATCTACAAGATCGAAGATCTCTATCGATATCGAGATCTCCCGGGAAGACTCACCGACCGAACCACGACCATCAGCCGGATCGACTCGTTCGGATTGTCGACGGAAGTCAAGAGTCTCATGATGTGGGTGAGCTACGACGACCTGAGTCAAGTAAAGGTGACCAGCTATCCGATGTGCGTCAATTGCGGCGTCCCGCCGCTGGATCCCGATCGGCAGTATATTCAACGCACTTACGACTACGGCCGGATCAAATCGCTGATCTCCAACGATCAGCAAGGTCACGTCTGGTCGATCGTCGACAATGTCTCGTACTGGCCGAGTGGACTGAGAAACGTGCTCAGTCACGGCAATGGAGTGGCCGACACGCAAGTCGTTGGGAGCATGCCACGCCCTTCCTCGATTCAGTTCGGCACCTATGACCGCTGCGTGCACCCGACATTCGCAACGCAGCCGGTCAGCCAGCCTTTGCCGACGAACGGCAGCGTGAATCTGAGTGTCGTCATGAACGGCACGCCTTCATTCTCCTATCAATGGTGGAACCTCACCGACAACGTATCGGCCGGTACGACGCAGTCGATTCCCATCTCTGGTCTCACGGCGACCAAGTCTTACGAGGTCCGCGTCTCCAATCCCTGCGGTGACGCGATCTCGGAGACGGCGAAGGTGACGGTCAACGAATGCGCGATCCCTTCGACCGGCACCATTCAGGCCGAACGCCAGCCGGATGGGACATGGATCCTGAGACCGAATCCCGTCTCCCGCGCCTCGCGTACCTACGCCTGGAGACGTCTTCCGAGCTCGACCGTCGTCGGAACGTCGGAGACGCTCGCTGTCGAAGCCCTCACGGCGACCACGACGTTCAGCTTTACGATCACCGACGAATGCGGGAGTGCCGTATCCAACGTGACGATTCAGGTCCCCCTCTCCATGACGGCGACCGGCCTTCAAGCGACGGCGACGACGCCGACCTCGGTCACCATCACCTGGCCCTCCGTGACGAGTGGCGCCACGTATCACGTCCAAAGTCGGTCTGGTCCCACATGGGGAGAGATCGGGACAACCACCCAGCTCTCGTTCATCGACAGCACGGTCGTCGCCTCGCACACCTATGCCTATCGTGTCTATGCCGAGGCGAATGGAAGTACGTCGAATTACAGCAACAGTGACGTGGCGACGACGAGATCCTTCACGGCGCCGATCGCCGGACAGGCGATCAACGCGACGCCGAGCAATGACATGCTCAACGCGGTCAATAGCGTCCGCGCGGCATTGGGCTGGCCTGCGCTGACCTGGGACAACATCCTCGCCGCCAACGATCCGGTGCCGAATCCGGGTCAGTCGGTGACCGCCCGCCAGATCGCATCGTGCCGTTCGCGCATGAACGAAGCGCTCCAGGCATTGGGTGTACCGGCCCAGACGTACACCGATCCTGATCTGTCGCTGACGGCAATCAAAGCGCTACACGTCGCAGAAGTCCAGGAGCGTGCCCAGTGAAATTGTCGATTTGGACCGGCGACTCTTTTCGCGTCGCTCGCCGAGCTCTTTTTCTGGTGTTGGCTGCGGTCGCGGTCAACGCAGCCGCAGCGCCGCCGAACCAGATCCCTCCGGGAATGGGAAAGTATGTGATGGTCCTTTGGGAAGCGGGAAGTCCGCTGCCGGATGGTTCTCCGGGCCAGATCCGCAAATTTCCTGAACCGAACCTCGCCAGCTATGGCGGAACTCTCCTGAGCAAGTCGGACAACCGCCGCGTTGTTCTCATGCCGCTGGGCCGAGCGAAGGAACTTCGGCGGCATGAGGCGGTCGCCTATTTGCAGAGACTCTGGATGGGGGAGTCGGTCGAGGGCTGGGATGAAACCGATTCGCTGCCGGCGACCGGGCTCTCTCCCAAAGTGGAGAGCGACACGAATCTGCAATGGGGCCCAAAGGCCTACACGTACGATGGCAGCGGGAACATCAAGACCATCGGACCTGATTCGTTCACGTATGACACGGCTGGAAGGTTGATCCAATCGACGATCGGTACGAAGACCGAGTCGTTCAAGTACGACGCTTTTGGGAATCTGATCGAAAAGGCCATCGACGGCGGTGCGGTCGTGGCCATTCCGGTGGACGGCGGGAGCAATCGTATGGTCGGCCCGGCCTACGACGCGGCAGGCAACGTGATCACGGACAAGAATCGCCGTGCGATCGTGTACGACTCGCTCAACATGATGACCGAGGTTCAGCCTCCCGTGGGGATGGGTGGGCCGGTCCGCCGGATTCTTTACGACGCCAATGACGAGCGGATCGGCACGCTCATCGATACCAGTCTGACCCGATGGACCATCCGCGATTTCGACGGCCAGATCGTCCGCGAATTCAAAGGGGATGGCGAAAACTACTGGATGTGGGTCGAGGACCACATTCGCGCCGGAGGAGTTCTCGTCGCCGGCGAGACGCAACCCTTCTTCTATAGCCCCAATACCTTCGCCGGCGGCGGCCACCGTCACTACCACCTCGACCATCTCGGCAGCGTCCGCATGGTCACCAACGACGCCCACCGCAGCGTGAGCGAACACGACTACTACGCCTTCGGCACGGCCCGAACCGCCTCGTTCCAGGAGGAGATCAACGCCGGCGACAACCACGTCGACGGCATGCGCTTTGCCGGCCACTGGCGGGATTTCATGGGGCTGCAAAACGTCGAGAACAGCGATTACCTCGACTACATGCACGCGCGGTATTACGATCCGAATCGAGGACGATTCCTCTCTGTCGATCCAACTTGGAGCAGCGCGGATCTCGGCAGGCCGCAGAGTTGGAATCGATATTCGTACGTTCTGAACAACCCGGTTAAGACGACAGATCCTGACGGCCGGTGTCCGCCATGCGCTGCGGCTATCGGCGAGGCAGGTCTTCTCTATGGAACGTACTACATAGCGTCCCATCCCGAGCTTGCTCAGGAGGCTGTGGAGTCGTTGATTGGTTTCGGCGCCCTCGTGATGTCAATTGGCGAGTCTAAGCCGCACCTTGTTGAGGGAGTCTATGAATTCCCTGATGCGAAAGAACCTGGCAAGACATACGTTGGCCAATCCGAGGATACGGACCGCCGCCTCGCGGAGCACGAAGGCACGGGTAAGAAGGATACTGAGACCGAAGCGAAAGTAAAAGAGGTGCCGGGGGGCAAGACTGCGCGTGAGCATGCGGAGCAGAATCGTCTCAACGAGCTTGGAGGGAAAAGGTCGGTTCAAGATTCCCAGACGTCTAACAAGGTAAACCCGATCGGTCCTAAGCGTCAGTCAGAGGTCGAGAAGCTGTATGGAAAGATCAAACCACCGGCACCAAAAGTCATACCGGATCAATAATGAACGACGATCTGGACACGCTGGTCCGCGGTCATTCGCTGCGTAATGACGAGCTCGTAAGGAGTCTTGAGGTTCGCGGTGTGGACCTGAAGACACCGCGTTCGATTGAGCATCACTTCTGGTCGAAGACACAGCGCGATGCCGCGCTACTTGCGAACGATCTGTACAAGCGTGGATTCATGCTCTTAGTCCTTGCGCCAGCTGCGCGCAAAGATGGCTCGGACTACAAATGGAATGTGGAAGCGGGCGTTAAGGACAGCGTGGAGCACGCGGTGAGGGAGGATGTCGTTCGAGACATCGTTGAACTTGCGACGAGCCGGAACAGCAGATATGACGGTTGGGGTACGACGGTTTGAGCGTCTGCCACTCAAGTACGCGTGCGAAGCGGCGCGAGTGCGCATGTCCCGACCGTTGCATGCGCACGCGAAGTGGAATGTGACGTGCGTGCGGCAACAGCCGCGCCACGCTCGGTTCAATCGTGTCGTGGGCGGCACATGTATCGTGTGCGGTGCCGTGCGGCTGACCCGCTTCGCGCGGCGAGCGTTCGCTCACACCCTCCCGCCACCCTCGCTTTCTCCTCGCCGCGCTTCGCACTGGCACCACCTCCACCACCCGGCCCCCAGCGCCGGCCGGCCCGCTGCGATGTCGGCCACCGCCCACCCACGGCGCGGCTGCACGTGATTGCGTCGACATGACCGCCCATCGCTCCCGCCGCTACATCGCTCAACAAGTGTCGTGAGGACGCAGAGCGCGCGAGTGAGGCGTGAGCGCGGAGCCTGACCACGGCGCGATCGTACGAGCTCGAAGCCAAGACCTTTCTGCGCAGCGCCCGACCACGGGCTGCGCAACGCAAAGCCCTGCGTGCGATTGGCTGCCGAGCTTCCTTCCTTCAGGACCGCGTTCACCCTAATGCTACGAAAGACGGGTGGCGGCACCAAGATCTGGACTGCCGCGTCAACTCGCTCGGAAGGATGGATGGTGTATGCTAAACACTTTTCGAGTGACAGCGATGCGAAGAACTATTTTGGACGCTTGGAAGGAGCCTTTGATCATGTGTGCACCGAAGACGAAAAACGATTGTCGCAGCGCACTCGCAACCGCGGTAGGGGGTGTTTCTCTGTCGATCCTCCTCGCCGCATGGAGCGTTCCCGTCGTGGCGCAAGAAGCGGTTTGGACCCTCGGGTCGGGGAACAGCGCGACGTATGTAGCGGGCTCGGTCGGGATGGGCACGACAAGCCCGGATGCGACAGCGACGGCGCACGTCGTGAACAACAATGGTACCGGTAACCCAACGATCCTAGCTGAGAATCTGGGTAACGCCGCAGGGAATCTTCACCTGACATCGCACAGAACGAGCGCAGGTAACGCTGGGATCTTTCGCTTCAAATACTACGACTCCGGAAACAATCTCGTCGAAGCTGGGACCGTAGCCGGTACGATTATTGATATCAATTCCGGAACGCGGTCGGGTGGGCTGGTCTTCTCTACGCAGTCGGCTACTTCCGTGACGGCCACCGAGAAAATGCGAATCGATGCCACCGGGAATGTGGGAATTGGCACCACGAATCCTACCGCGAAGCTCTCCGTGGTCGGGAACTCGTTGTTTACCGGCAACGCGACGTTTACTGGCACGGTGACGGGTGGCAACATTCAGGCAACCTACCAGGACATTGCTGAATGGGTCCCCTCGTCCAGGAATCTGGCGTCGGGGACGGTTGTCGTGCTCGATCCGGAACGATCGAACTCGGTTATTCCATCCTCCGCGCCTTATGACACTCGCGTTGCAGGTGTGGTTTCCGATTCGCCCGGCGTCCTGTTGGGCGTGGCAGGCGAGGGGAAGATCAAAGTGGCAACAACGGGCCGGGTGAGAATCCGGGTTCGCTCGGACCGCCCTGTCCGCATCGGCGACCTTCTCGTTTCCAGCGATGCAGAAGGGGTAGCGATGGTTTCCGAACCGCTGGATCTCGCTGGTGTCAAGATCCATCGTCCCGGAACGCTCATCGGAAAGGCATTGGAACCGATGCAGCCTGGCACTGGTGAGATCCTCGCCTTGCTCAGTCTCCAGTAGAAATCGGCTAATCCGCCAACCGTGAGTGTGCTCGGGCCATCCAAGGATGAGCCTGAAGGTGTCGGGTTTTTTGGGGTGACGGAGGAACACTCCGTCCCCCACAAGATCCTGTGACACGGAAAGACTGGTAGTTTACCTCCCTGATAATGCGCCTCTCTCATTTGCTGTTGCTGGCGGGGTTCATTCTCTGTAGAAGTGCGCTTGCCGCTCCCAATGTCGTGCTGATCTCCATCGATACACTGCGTGCGGACCATCTGCCGATGTACGGGTACGCAACCGACACGATGCCGTTCCTGGCGTCGATGGCGAAGAAGGGCATCGTGTTCGACAGTGTCATCACGCCGATGCCGTCAACGACTCCGAGCCACGGCTCAATGCTCACCGGCCGGTACCCTTCCGGGCACGGGTCGACGGCGTTGTCTGTGCCGATCCATCTCGAAGTAGGGACAATTGCTGAGGCTTTGAGGCAGAACGGCTACTACACCGCCGGCGCGGTTGCCGTCTCGCACATCGGCCGAGCCGGCCACTTCGATCAGGGCTTCGCCGACTTCTCGGGTCCGGAGGGCGCACAACGCAACGGCGATGAGGTAAACCTCGATCTGTTTCAATTCGTCGCACGTTGGAGGAAGACGAACGCACGGAAGCCACTTTTTCTGTTCGCCCATTACTTCGACTGTCACGCTCCGTACGGATGGTGGCACGGTGTTCCAACCGACCCGGCCACATTGCCTGTTCGCGAAAGGATCGCGCGTTACGACGAGTCCATTCGTCATGTGGACCATCTGATCGCAAACCTCCATGCGTATCTTGGATCCCTCGGGTTGCTCGAGAACACAATCTTCATCGTCACCGCCGATCATGGAGAGCAGATCGGCGATCGGGGCCTGCCTTTTGGACATGCGGACATTTATCGCGAGACCATTTACGTGCCTCTGATCGTTTTTGGATCGGGCATCCCCACAGCGCGTGTTGCTGAGGCCGTGTCCACGCTCGATATCACACCTTCAATCGCCTCCGCCGCAGGTGTGAAACTTCGGGGACCGGTCGATGGAAGGGACATCTTGCCGCGACGCGACGACGCCATGCAGAGTGTCCTTTACAAGATCCGTGGTCTGCCAGATGCGAACCGCGAGTTTCTCGTCCTCGGAAATCCATGGTACACGCGATCCGTAGCCCTACAGTCGGGGTCGTATTTCTTCATCAGGAATTTCGACCGGGTGTATCGCAACTTCAGTCAAACGCTGTTGAAGGCTGTCCCCGCTACTGAGCATGCGCGAATGAAACCGCTGCCGCCGCTCACGGAATCCAAGGGGGAGCGTATTTACGTCGTGCCCGCGACGAGCTATCAACCGTTCGTTACCACAATCGATGTCATGCCTGCTGAGGGCGCATGCTTAGGGACCTTGAAGGTTTCGATGCTGCCAGGATTCGCGTACTTCAGCGCTGACCTCGATACGACCGCTCGAACCCGCGTGCAATTCACTGGGGCGCGATTCGACACGTTTCGCATCACCGTTCCCTCGACCTGTAAAGCGGAGCTCTTTTTCCGGCTCGACCGCCCCGCGGATGCGCCGTTCGTTCCCGGGGCGCCCCGCATGACGCACCTTTTCGCGATCCTGTATGCCGAGAGAAAGCTTCGAGACGTGGATGAGCTGTACGACCTCGACAAAGACCCTGGGATGCTCAACAATCTCATCGACCAGCCACGAATGAAGAAGCTGCGAACACAACTCGACCAGCGAGCCCGTGTCCTGTATGGGCGCATTTACGGAAATGCGGCCGACGCTCGCAAGAACATCTCGATCCTTCCCCCGGAGGAGATAGAGAAACTGAAGAGCCTCGGCTACTTGTTCTAGATTCTTGAACGCGAAGTCTGAGGATCGTCTCTCAAGAGTGTAGTGACAGGAGTTGTTGTCGCTATTCTGTCAGATCGATCGCGGCTTGGCTGTCGCCGGTCTTCACGCTGCGGCAGTGTCGTGATCGGAGGCGCGGCTTTCCGCCGCGCCCCCGTTCTTGTTGCCCGATAAATTACTGCTTCTTCTGCGAGGCAAGCTCTTTGTCGAGCGCGTTGAGGCGTTCGGTCAGAGCCTTGTTCTGGGCGGTGAGCTGCTGGACGGCGAGCCACAGCGCCACTTGCACTTCGCCGCCGTTGATGTACTTCTCATCGCCGCGCCCGAGGACTTCGTGGAAATCCTCAGCGATCAGCCCGATGCGGTTCTTCGGACCGTTGATGAAGTCGTAGTTGTACACGCCGACCTTGCCGATCCTGCCGAGGATGTCCGGAACTTCTACCGGTGAGAGGTTCTCCTTGAATGTGCGCGACGAGGCCACCGTGAATTGGGCGTCGCCTGCATTCAGGCTCGAGGACGGGTTGGCGCAGCCGCCGCCCGACGCAACGACGAGATCGGAGCCTGGCGTGCTGCAGCCGATGCCGACATTGCCACCGGCCTGAACGTATAGTCTTGCATCCGCGACGCCCGTCTCGGAAAAGTTTAAGTCGTTTCCGGAATTGGCGAGATGCCAGCTCTTCGCGGAGCTGTTCGTGAATTGAAGCGCTGCGTTTCCAGAAGAAGAGGTGAGGTGAAGCAAACGCGCCGGCGACGCCGTACCGATACCAACGAATCCGCTGGCAGCGATATCGATCGAGCTCGTGGGCGCCCCCGGGCGGATGCGGAACGGGAGGCGCGAGCCGCCGGTGACGTCGCGGACGAAGAAGTTCGCTTCGTTGCCGGCCACGTCCCAGGTCTGCGCGGTGAAGCCGCCGGAGTTGTTCTGCTCGAGACGGATCGCCGGGGTGTTGCTGGTGTTGACGTGCAGGTCGAGGACCGGCGTGGAGGTGCGGAAGCCGACGCGGCCCGTGCTGTCGACGAAGATCGAGTTCGTCGAGGCGCCGCCGGTGACGGTGAAGGGGACCTTCGATCCGGTGATGTCCTCGATCGAGAACTTGCTCGCGCCGCCGCTGGCGGAGTCGTTGGCGGTGAGCTGCCAGTCATTCGCCGAGAAGCCCGACGACGTGGACGTGTCGTCGAACTTGATGCGGGTGTTGTTCTCTTTGAGGCGGATGGTGTCGAAGCCGAAGCTCTCGTTGTTGACGCAGTCGAGGCCGATGCAGGCGCTGCCCTGGACGATGAGATCGTCGGCGATGACGTTGTCATTGGTGACCGGCGTCGACGGACGCGCGTCGGTCGTCATGCGGCGCTGGCCGCCAGTGCCGGCTTCGCGAGCGTCCGGCGAAACGATCGTGCCGCCGATGACGCTGAAGGTGCCGGACTGCGTGAGCGGCTCGGCGGAGAGACCGGCTTCGGTCATGATCCGGCGAACGGTCGCGTCGTCCGAGCCACGTGCGCTCCGGAGTTTCTGCGCGACGGCCTCGGGGATGACGGGCACGACGCGGAGCTCGTAGCGGTACTGACCATTTGCGAATGCGCTGTCCTGAATCTTGAACGACGGCGTCTCTCCCGCTTTGAACTCGCGGGTGAAGACTTCGCCGTCCGGCGACAGCACGGTCATCTGAATGCGGTCATAGCCGCTGATGGAAACCTGCCAGTCCATCTGAGAACCGCCGCCGCGGGCGGTGCCGACCGGCGCTGCGAATGCAGCTACCGACACGGCCAGGGAAAGAATGAGAAGAAGCGCCAACCGGGGAAACCGCGTGAAAGCCATGGTTTGTCTCCTCCATTTAGCGACGACGCCGAAAGCGACGCGCCGCGAACCTGCTGGGTCGTTGAACGTTACTTAGTTGTCTGAACCTGACGAGAAGCGGATGCGTAACTATACATTCACGGACATCACATGCGCACGTGATCTGCGACACGGCACCCCAGAATTATGGAAACGATCTGACGAAATTGGAGGGTCAGCTTACTCCCACTCGATCGTGCTGGGCGGCTTCGACGAGATGTCGTAAACGACGCGATTGATGCCGCGCACTTCGTTCACGATCCGTCGCGCGATGCGGTCGAGTACTTCGTGCGGCATCCGATACCAGTCGGCGGTCATGAAGTCTGTCGTGGCGACCGCGCGAACGGCACAGACATTCTCATACGTTCGTTCGTCTCCCATCACGCCGACGCTCTTCACCGGGAGCAAAACGGCGAAGGCCTGCGCGATCTCGCGATAGAGGCCAGCTGCGCGGATCTCGTCGATCACGATCTCGTCCGCGTTCTGCAGGATCTCCACGCGCGCGGCGTTGACTTCGCCGAGGATGCGAACGGCCAGGCCGGGACCGGGGAAGGGGTGGCGCCACACGAACTCTTCCTCGAGTCCGAGCTCGATGCCGAGTTTTCGCACTTCGTCCTTGAAGAGCTCGCGCACCGGCTCGATCAGTTGCAGGCCCATCTTCTCCGGCAAGCCGCCGACGTTGTGATGAGTCTTGATCACCGCCGACGGTCCCTTGATCGACACGGATTCGATGACGTCGGGGTAGAGCGTGCCCTGCATGAGGAAGTCGACGTTGGGGATGCGTTTCGCTTCCTCCTCGAACACGGCGATGAATTCGTTGCCGATCCGCTTTCGCTTGACCTCGGGGTCTTCGATGCCGGCGAGCTTGCGGTAGAAGCGCTCGCGTGCGTCGACCTGCACGAAGTGGAGGCCGAGGCGATCGCTGAGGCGTGAGCCGACCTGGACGGATTCGTGTTTTCGCAGCACGCCGTTGTCGACGAAGATCGCCGTGAGACTGATCGCCGATCGCTTCGGCAACGAGCAGCGCGGCGACGGTGGAGTCGACACCTCCACTGACCGCGGCGATCGCTTTGCGGTTGCCGACCTGCTGGCGGATCTCTTCGACCTTGCGACGCCGGAAGTCGCCAAGGTCCCAGGTCGGCGTACAGCCGACGATGTCGAAGAGGAAGTTGCGAAGGATCTGGCCTCCCGCCTCGCTATGCGTGACCTCGGGATGAAACTGGATTCCGTAGCATGCGCGGCCGCGATGCTCGAACGCGGTGATCGGCGCGCTCGGCGAGGATGCGGTGATCTCGAATCCCGGCGGCGCTTCGAGAATCCGATCGCCGTGACTGGCCCACACGCGCTGATGCTTCGGCGTCGCCGCGAAGAGCGGAGATTCGGCGGTGACGTCGATCTCCGCGCGTCCATACTCCCGTTCCGACGCCGCTTCCACCTTGCCGTCGAGGAAGTAAGCGGTGAGCTGCATGCCGTAGCAGATGCCGAGGATGGGGATGCCGAGCTCGAAGACTTCTCGCTCGCAATACGGCGCGGCCTCGGAATAAACGGACTCGGGACCACCGGAGAGGATGATGGCGCGCGGCGCGAGCTCGCGGATCTTCCCTGGGGCGAAGTCGAACGGCTGAACGACGGAGTAGACGTTGTTTTCGCGGATGCGTCGCGCGATCAGCTGCGTGTACTGGGAGCCGAAATCGAGGACGAGAACGGTTTGCTCGGGATTCACGCGCGCATTCTAGTCGGCACGGCCGACAGCGTGGGAGGGCCACAAGGCCGGACGCACGCGCGGGTGATCCGAGGTGCCGTTCCGGATTTGTCGCCGACACACCCAAGGAACCAGCAACAAGGAACCAGTAACTGTTTCTCAGGTGGGCTGGCCGCCGGTGCAGCCTGTTGCGCCGGCGGCCTGGTGGGCTCTCGAGGTGGGCTCATGCATCGACGGGGTGCCAATGCGGCGGGTTCGTCTTTCTGTATGGTTAGACGAGCCCTGTGCTCTCGATGTTCGCCCGTTTAAAGGATGTTCACGGTTCGTTTTGGATTCAGAGAAGGTTGCGCAGTTCTTTGCCCGGCTTGAAGCGGATCGTGTTGCCCGGCGGAATCTTCACTTCGACGCCGGTCTTCGGGTTGCGTCCGATCCCTTTCTTGCGCTGCTTGACCTGGAAAACGCCGAAGCCGCGGAGCTCGATGCGTTGTCCGCGAGCGAGCGCGTTGCGTAGGCCTTCGATGACCGTGTCGACTGCCTGAGCCGCTTTCACGCGCGAGATCTCGGACACTTCCGCGACTTTGTTGACGATGTCCGCCTTGATCATGCTTCCTCCGAAGGCGCTGATTATACGATAGTTGCACGATGACCACCCCGCGCACTTCCAGCGAACGGCACCGGATCGACACCTGGCTCAAGCTCGTCTGCCTCTTCAAGCATCGCGCTGATGCGACGGAGGCGTGCAAGGGAGGTCACGTCAGGATCAACGGACAGCGCGTGAAGCCGGCGGCGGTTCTGCGCGAAGGGGATGTCGTCGAACTCTTCGCCGGAATCGACTATCGCAAGGTGATCGTGAAAGAGCTTCCCGAGGCGAATGTCTCGAAGGAAAAGGCGCGCACGATGTACGTCGATGAAACGCCGGTGCGCGAAAAGATCGCGATGCCGACAGTCTCGCGCGATCGCGGAATGGGACGTCCGACGAAGAAGGAACGGCGCGAGATCGAGAAGGTGCGCGGCTGAACGAAGTAGGCAGTTGGCAGTAGGCAGTCGGCAGGAGCAAGCGCCAACGGTTTCGCTCTGCCTACTGCACACTGCCAACTGCCCACTGAATCAGGGCGCGTTCACGAACCTGCGCATGTCCACGTTCGCCATCAGTCCGATGGCGATGAAGAACATCATCGTGGACGAGCCTCCGTACGAGATCAGCGGGAGCGGAATACCCGTCGTCGGCAACAGACCGATCTGCATGGACACGTTGATCAGGACGTGGAAGATGATGAACGAGATCAGACAGATGATCAGGAACGTCCCTCCTCGATCGCGCGCGTGTTTCGCGAAATGGCAGTGCCTGAAAGACTAAAAAGAGATAGAGCCCGAGGACGATGACCACGCCGATGAAGCCCCACTCCTCGCCGAGGACGGCGAAGATGAAATCGGTGTGGCGGGCGGGGAGGAATTCCAGTTTGGCCTGCGTGCCGTGGCGGAATCCTTTGCCGTGAATGCCGCCGGAGCCGATGGCGATCTTTGCCTGCGTCACCTGATAGCCGGAGTCGAGCGGATCGCGTTCCGGGTTGAGGAAGATGACCACGCGCTCTTTCTGATACGGCTTGAGAAAGAACATCCAGCCCAGCGGTAAGGCGATCGCGGCGATGAGAATCATCGCGATCCACACACGAGCGCGGATGCCGCCGAAGAACATCGCCACGCCGATGAGCGGGAAGAACGACGCCGCGGTGCCGAAATCGGGTTGGATGATGATCAGGCCGACCGGCAGGCCGATGATCCCCATGACGACGAGAAACGAGCGGGCGTCGAGGTAAGCGCGGTCATTCGAGTCGAAGAAGCGCGCCACCATGAGCGCCGTGAAGATCTTCATGAAACTCCGAGGGTTGGAACTGAAAGCCGCCGATGTGAATCCACGATCGAACGTTCGCCGTCAGCCGTCCGAAGACCATCAGGTAGAGAAGCAAGACGATGCCGATGCCGTAGAGGATCGGCGCGATGTCGAAGAGGACGTGGTAGTCGATCACCATGAAAGCGATCATCAGCACGATGCCGATGCAGACCCAGAGAACCTGTTTCCTGAGCCGTGGACAGCAAGGGGTCGCTGTAATAGGTCGCGCTGTAGACGAGCAGGCAGCCGATGGCCGCGAGCACGAGAGCGGTGCCGATGAAGTTGAAGTCGACGTTGGGTCGAACGCGGTCGCGAAGAATCATCGTGTGGTCGGGAGAGGAAGCTCTCCTTCCTTGATCTGCTGGAGCGTCTCGGGATTGCTGAGGTCGATCCGCGCGCCGGTGACGTTCTCGCGGAAGCGCGCTTCGTAGAGCAGCTTGGCCAGCGGCGCGGACTCGGCGCCGCCATGTGCCGCCGTGCTCGACGAAGACGACGACGACCATCTGCGGATTCTCGAGCGGCGCGAACGACGCGAACCAGGCGTGATCGCGATACTTGAACGGCAGCGACTTCGGCGCTGCACCCAGCCGTGCTGGGCGATGACCTGGACCGTTCCCGTCTTGCCGGAGATGTCGAGTCCGGGGATCCGGGCATTGCCGCCGGTGCCTCCCTGCTTCATTGACGACCTTCCACAGGCCCTTCGCGCACGGCGTGCAGCGCGGCGTGCCGCGAGCTTGACCTCGTGGATGACGCGCTCCGGAACGCGGAAACGTTTGTACTCGCTGTCCGTCCTGCACGCGGTCGACGTAGCGGACGACGTGCGGCTGGAAGACTTTTCCGCCATTGGCGATGGCGGCCATCATGTTGGCGACCTGCAGCGGCGTCACGATGAGCGGGCCCTGTCCGATGGCGACGGAGATGGTCTCGGACGGATACCACTTGCGATGCTGTTTGTCGCGCGCCCATTCCGTCGAGGGCACGAGGCCGGCGCGTTCGCCGTCGAGGTCGATGTGCGAGATCTCGCCGAAGGTCGAGTTGGTGCGCGTACTCGTTGATCTTGTCGACGCCGAGTCGCGCGCCGGTGTTGTAGAAGAAGATGTCGCAGGAGACCTTCATCGCGTCCTCGACGTTGACGTCGCCGTGGCCGTTCTTTTGCTAGCAACGGAAGCGGCGGCCGAAGAACACGCCGCTGCCGCTGCAATTGAAGTCGGTGCTCGGAGTCGACCACGCCTTCGCGAAAGCCCGGCCATGGCCATGACGACTTTGAAGACCGATGCCCGGCGAGTAGAGGCCCTGGATGGCGCGGTTCAGCTCGATCTTGAACGGGTTACTGGTGATGGTCTTGTAGACGTCGGGTGTGAAGCGCGTCGAATAGACGTTCGGGTTGAACGCGGGCGAGGAGACCATGGCCAGCACTTCGCCGTTGCGCGGATCGAGCGCGACCGCGGCGCCGACCAACTCGTTCTCGATGAAGTACTGCTCGGCTCGGCGCTGGAGCTCGAAGTCGAGCGTGAGATAGATGTTGTCGCCCGGCATCGGCTGCTTGCGCGCGGGAACGTATTCGCTGAGGCGCCGGCCGTGGCGTCGTACTCCCAGTACTCCGCGCCGTCTTTGCCGCGAAGGTAAGGGTCGTACATCAGCTCGACGCCGCGCTTGCCGATGAGGTCCCCTTGTTCGAGGTCGTTGTTCTGCGTGAGGTCTTTCTCGGCCGACTTCGCCGATGAAGCCGAGGACGTGCGCGGCCATCGTGCCGTACGGATAGTTGCGGCGCTGGACCGGGACGACGTTGATCTCCGGAAAGGCGATCGACTGCGCCTGGATCTTGGCCACCTGCGCCATGCTCAGATCCTCGGCGAGCGGGAAGGGTGCGCTGAACGAGACCTTTGCTGATTCTTTTTCCCAGCGCGCGGTCACTTCAGGTTGCGGGACCTCGAGGACGAGCGAGAGGAAGTCGATGAGCTTCTCGCGCCGCGTCTTGTCCGCTTTGAGCAGCGGTTTCATGACCACGCGATCGATCTGCAGCGTGTACGCCGGCTGGTTGTCCGCGAGGATCTTGCCGTTGCGGTCCATGATCAGGCCGCGCTTGGCCGCGATCTCGATCTTGCGCAGCGCGTTGGCCTCGGAGAGGCCGCGGTATTTCTCCGCCTGCACTCCCTGCACGAACCAGAACGAGCCGGCGAGGAAGACGAAGGCCGCCACGATGCCCCAGAGAAGGACGTTGATGCGGAACTGCAGGAACTTCTGGTCGTCGCGATAGACGCGCATGGCGGTTGTCAGTTCTCGGTTGTCGGTTGTCTGGGAGTCGCGAGCAACCAATCATTACCAGGCCGTTGGACGTCTTGTCGCATCGATCGGTTCCTCCCGAAGGAACAGCGTGAGTAGCTGATAGACCAGCATTCCGAAGAGCAATGTGAAGATCGTTTTTACGAGCAGGGCCTGCTCGAACATTTCGATCTTCTGCTTCAGGAGGATGTTGACGAGGACGTAGATCACGAGCTCGTTCACGATCACCGCGCCGCCGAGGCAGGCGCCGAAGGCGAGCGTGCCGCGGAGGGCGAGGCGGGAGTTGATCGTGGCCAGCACGTACGCGCAGACGGTGAGCGAGAACGCGTGCAGTCCGAAGGGAGCGTTGGAGAACGCGTCCTGCACGAAGCCGGCGAGCACGCCCGCGACGATCGCGCCGAGGACGTTGCCACCCATCGAGTAATAGACGACGAGGATGACGTACGGATTGAAGAACGCCAGCGCGTTTGGATAGAAGCTGTCGAGCAGCGAGTGGAGGGTCAGGGCGATCAGCAGGCCGATCGCGAATCGTAGCCATCTCAAGGTGCGTACCCCACGACCGGCGTCGGGATCTTTCGGGTGTGAATGACGATGACTTCCTCGATCGTGCCGAGATCGACCGCGGGTTTGACCACGACCGTTTTGAACAGCGACTGCCCCGGCTCGGCGCGCACGACGGTGCCGATCGGAATGCCGCGCGGATAAACGCCGTCGATGCCGGCGGTGAGGATGCGGTCGCCGGGCTGGACGTCGGAGAGCGCGGGGATGTCGAACATCTGAATGTTGGCGCCGCCGTTTCCGCGCACGACGCCCTGGCGGCGTGTGCGCTCGACGAGCGAGCCGACGGAGCAGTTGTTGTCGGTGACGAGTTGCACCTTGGCGAGATCCTTCGTCGTCAGCACGACGCGGCCGAGAAGGCCGTTGGCGTTGGCGATGACGTCGTTGACCTGCACGCCGTCCGAGGAGCCCTGGTCGATGATGATCGACTTGAAGCGCCCCGCGGTGTCGAGCATGATCGTCTGCGCCATCGATGTTTCGAGGTGGAACTGCTCGGCGTAAGAGAGAAGGCTGCGCAACCGTCGCAGGTCGCCTTCCGACTGGCGCAGCTTGAGGTTCTCGGTCGTGAGCGAAGCGAGGCGCCGCCGCAGCTCGAGGTTCTCATTCACGGCGCGGCGCATGTCCAGATAGCCGTAGTGCATGTCCTGGATCGTGCCTCCGACCCAGGACACGAGGCGAGGGACCGGCGAGAAGATGGTCATCACGGTGCGCTCGAACATCGTGCGCGTCTCCCCGACATAGCGAGTCTGGCTGCTGAAGCTCATCAGGATGAACAGCAGTGACAGAACCACGATGAAGAGCAGCGTGGGGCGGCGGGGAATGACGTCGGTTGGTACGGCCATGTTTTCGACTGCGAAGCTGAGCAGGTTTCCTGCCAGAGAAAGTTGCTGGTTGCTGGTTACTGGTTGTCTGCGGTGGTTCGTTGGCGCCGGGATTTCGTTGTCGGTGATCCGTTGTCGGTTGTCGGAACGTCGCGATTCTGACGAACCGACAGATGCCGGTTGCCTGTGATTCGTGATCTTCGGCCCTGGCAAAGCTCCGCAGACAACCAGTAACAAGCAACCAGCAACTGAATCAGTTACTCGATCGAAATCTTTCGGAGCAAATTGAAGTCCGTGAGCATCTGTCCCGTTCCCAGCGCGACGCACGCCAGCGGGTCTTCGGCGAGGGTGACGGGAAGTCCCGTTTCTTCGCGGAGGCGCCGGTCGAGATTCTTCAGCATCGAGCCGCCGCCGGCGATGATGATGCCTTTGTCCATGATGTCGGCGGAGAGCTCGGGCGGCGTGCGCTCGAGGGCGACGCGAACGGCTTCGACGATCGTGGCCACGGTCTCGGAGAGCGCTTCGCGGATCTCTTCGTCGCTGACGACGAGCGTTTTGGGAACGCCCTCGACGAGATCGCGGCCTTTGATCTCCATCGTCATCTCTTCGTCGAGAGGGAACGCCGAGCCGATCTCCATCTTCATCTGCTCGGCCGTGCGCTCGCCGATCAGCAGGTTGTACTTGCGTTTAATGTATTGAATGATCGCGTCGTCCATCTCGTTGCCGGCGACGCGCACCGAGCGCGAGTAGACGATGCCCGCCAGCGAGATCACGGCGACGTCGGTCGTGCCGCCGCCGATGTCGACGATCATGTTGCCGGTCGGATCGGTGATCGGCAGTCCGGCGCCGATGGCCGCGGCCATGGCCTGCTCGATGAGGTAGACCTCGGTCGCGCCTGCCCGAAGCGCGGAGTCTTTGACGGCGCGCTTTTCGACCTGCGTGATCTCGGAGGGAACGGAGATGACGATGCGCGGCTTCACCAGGAACCGGCGACCGTGCGCCTTCTCGATGAAGTACTTGATCATCTTCTCCGTGACTTCGAAGTCGGCGATCACGCCGTCTTTCATCGGACGGATGGCGACGATGTTGCCGGGCGTACGGCCGAGCATTTCCTTCGCTTCCTTGCCGACTGCTTCGACGTTGTTGTTGATCTTGTTGACCGCGACGATCGACGGCTCGCGCACGACGATGCCTTTGTTTTTCGCGTAGACGAGGGTATTCGCTGTTCCCAGATCGATTGCCAGGTCGTTGGAGAACATCGAGAGGAGCGATTTCACAGCCATTCGGTTGTCGTTTCCTTGATTGAATTAACCGCCAGAGAGTCGAGAGGACGGGTGCAAAACGAGGTCCAGAGAGAACAGTCGTGTTGCAGATCGCAGCCGGCAGGACACCGAGAGTCTGCGCGTGGTGGTGAGATCCTGCGGACTGCCTACTGCAGACTGCGTACTATTCTTCCACGATCACGGTCTGTGATACCACCGTTTGATTGCCGGCGGCATCGACGGCCTTCACGACGATCGGGTTGCGGCCGATCTTGTTGAAGCCGACCAGCTTCTGAAACGCGCCGGTCGACTCCACGTCCACTTCCTCGTCGTTGATGAAGACCGTTGCTCCCGGCTCCGTCGTCCCGGCGACCGTGAAGTATTGGCCGCCGACGTGGAACGGCGCTCTCATCGTCAGCGTGGGAGGGGTGCGGTCGGTGATCGGAGCCTTGCCGCCACCGCTGACCCGGAAGCGCCGGTAGGCCGAGAACGGACCCGCTTCGCCGTCAGGGCCGATCGACGCCACGCGCCAGTAGAACGAGCCTTCGGAGGTGACTTTCGCCCGCGCGGTGGTCTTCGGGCGGCGCGTGTTGATCTCCAGCGTCGAGAACAGGCGCGAGCGCGAGACTTGCAGCATGTAGGCGCTTGCGCCTTCCTGCGTGTCCCAGACGAGATCGACCTTCAGTTCGCCGGAAAGCTGGAAGACCTGATTGTCGCCTGGCGAGAGAAGGCCGGGGGGCATCGCCAGCTTCTTGACCGGCGAGATCTCGCCGAGGGCCGTCGTGCTGACTTTCTCGCCGGTACTGACGCGCACCTGCAGTCCACCTTTTTCGGGAGCCACCGAGGCAGCGCCGCGGGAGGCGACGATGGAAGTCGCCTGCTCGCGATCGACGCCGACATGCGTCGTCGAATCGGAATCGATGGTCACCTGCGTTCCGGGAGTGCGGACGGTGGAGGTGTCCTTCGCCGTCGCCACTTCCACGGAGCCGACTCGCATCTGAACGGCGTTGGTCTTCTTGCTCGAGCCGGGACTCACGGCCGAGTAGATCTCGAGCAGCGCGTTCGCGCCGATCGTATAAAGCGAGCCGTTGGAGAAGATCAGCTCGGCCGAGGCGCGGTCGCCGGTCTTCACCCAATCGCCATTGACGAGCGGCCTGCGCGGATCGGCATCGCGCCACTCGCTCGAGGACCGTTTCTGATGTTGAACGTCACCTTCGATGGTGAGGAACTGAGCGTCGCTCTCGAGCTCGGTGCCTACGCTCAAAGCGGCGCGGCTGATCGTCTGTGATTCCACCGCGGCGTCGCGCGCGGAGTCGTAGCGGGATGCGGCGAGATGGGTATTCGCTTCGTCGAACTTCTGCTGAGCGCGGCTGAATTCGGATCGGCGGCTGTTGAACTCGGGCGAAGCGGCCAGAGCGTTGAGAGCCTGGCGGGCATCGCTGATCGCGGACTCGGCCCGGCTTTTGGGGTTGGTCTGCTGATCGTGCCAGAACCACCAGGCCGCTCCGCCGACGAGTAAAAGGAGGACCACGAGCCCCACTTTACGGAGCCGGTCGACCGAGATCAGATACCAGTCGACATTGACCCAGGTATCGTATTTTTTCGATTTTGCCATGCCGGGCGATCCGTTCCCGTTTATAGCACACGACGAGTACGCAGTTGTCAGTAGGCGGTAGGCAGGAGCGAATCCACGCTTCTTCGCTGTTTTCGCCGTTTTCAGCTCGTTCCTGCTTGCCGCCTACCGCCAACTGCCTACTCCCGTTTGGCGTCCGGGCCGGGAATAGGTAAACTGCGCCGCTTTTTCTGCAAACGACCTCAATCTCCATTCGCCCGCGAAAGGTAGTCCCTCAAATGCTCAAAGTGATGCGCGACAGTTTTCACCACCTGCGGTGGGTTCTCATCGCAGTCGTAGCCTCGTTCGTGTTCGGGTTCGTCTTCGTGAACATGGGCATGGGCGGCAGCAGTCTTGGTGGTGCCAAGGAAGATCGCTCCTTCGCCGCGAAGGTGAACGGGGAGACGATCTCCTACACGGATTACTACCGCGCTCTGAAGAACATGGAAGACATGTATCGCCAGATGTACGGCCAGCAGTTCACGCCGGAAATGGCGACGCAGATGGGCTTGCAGCAGCAGGTGCTCAACTCGCTCGTCGATCAACGGCTGCTCGTGCAGGAGGCCAAGCGCATCCATCTGCAGGGAACTCCCGATGAGGTCCGCAAGAAGCTGCTCTCGATCCCGACGTTCTCTCCCGACGGCAAGTTCGTCGGCATGGAGCTCTACAACCGCTACGTGACCGGTCCCCTGGGCTATTCGAGCGCGGCTGAGTTCGAGGGCGATCTCGCCGATCAGATCACGCTCGAGAAGATGGAGAGCGCGATCCAGAACTCCGTCGTGGTCTCGCCGAAGGCCGCCGATGCCGAGTATCGCCGCAACAACGAGAACGCGAAGATCCGCTACGTCCTCATCCCCGCCGCGCAGCAGGCGGCGACGGTGAAGGTTACGGACGCCGAAGTCGAGGCGCACTACAAGGCGAATCAGTCGAAGTTCGCGCACGGCGGTCAGCGCTCGATCCGCTATCTGCTGGCTGACTACACGAAGATCCGGGCGCTCATGCGGCCGACGGACGAGAAGCTGCGCCAGCTCTACGAAGCGGGCAAGAGCGGGTTCTCCCAGCCGGCGAGCGCCAAGGTGCTGCACATTCTCATCAAGTCCGAGCCGGGCGCGACGCCGCAGGCCGATGCCGCCGCGAAAGCAAGAGCGGAGTCGCTGGTGAAGCAGCTCCGCGCCGGCGCCGATTTCGCCACGCTCGCTCGTGCCAACTCCGAAGACGCGTCGTCCTCCGGCAACGGCGGCGACATGGGCTTCGTCACGATGGGTCAGACGGTCGAGCCGTTCGAGCGCGCGATCTTCTCCATTCCTCTGAACACGATCAGCGATCCGATTCGCACCACGGAGTTCGGCTACCACATCGTCAAGGTGACCGAGCGCCGGCCGGAAAGCGTTCGGTCGTTCGAAGAAGTGCGCCCGCAGCTCGCGCTGCAAGCGGCGACGGACATGGCCAAGGACGCGGCGCGCGATGAGATCAATCGCGTGAACGCGCTCATCAAGCAGAACAAGCCCGCCGATCTCAACGCCTTCGTGGCGCTGGCGAACGACAAGGTGACGTCGAACGATAGCGGTTGGTTCGCGCGCAGCGAGCCGATCCTCGGCATCGGCCAGCACGAGCCGCTCGCCGACTGGTCCTTCAAGGCCAAGAACGGAGACATCAGCGATCCGATCGGAACTCCGCGCGGAATCGCCATCGCCTATCTCGCCGACACGCGCGCCGCGGGCGTTTCCTCGCTCCCCGAGGTGCGTCAGAAGGTGGAAGAAGAAACGCGCCAGGAGAAAGCGCGCGAAGCGGCCAAGGCCATGCTCGCGCAGATGATGGCCGGTGCGCACACGATCGATGAGATCGCGCAGAAGACCGGACAGCAGGTTCGCGAAGCGACGGTCAATCGTCAGGGTCCGGTCGCCGGTCTCAGCGGCGACAGCTCGCAGCTCGTCGATGCCGCCCTCGCCGCAAACGTGGGCGAGCTCAAAGGCCCGGTCGTCGTCGGCGACGGCGCGGTGGCACTGCAGGTCACGGAGCAGAAGAAAGTGACCCCCGAGGAACTGGCCACCGGCCGCGCGGCGTTCGCGGACAATCTCCGCACGCAGCAGGCCCGCTCGCTGCGCGCTGCGCTCGTCAAGCGTCTGCGCAAGGACGCCGACGTCACCATCAACGACGAGATCACGCGCCCGACGACGACGCCGGCCGGAATCTAGATTGGTTGACCGTTATCGGTTGTCAGTTGTCCGGGAGGCCTTGCGGATTCGCAAGGCTTCCCACGACAACTCGATCACCGACAACCGACAACTCGACGAAGTCGACCATGCCTGACGTTGTTCCGAAGTGGGACGAGCCCGCGATTCGCGTGCTGATGATGCCGCGCGACACCAACGCGCACGGCACGATCTTCGGCGGCGTGATCCTTTCCTACATCGACCAGGCCGGCGCGATCGAAGCGCGCCGCCAGGGGCTGCAGTTCATGGTCACGGTCTCGATGGACAAGGTCGTCTTCCACGAGCCGGTCTTCGTCGGCGATCTCGTGAGCTTCTGGACGGAGACGCTGCGCATCGGCAACACGTCGATCACGACGAAGGTCGTCGTCGAAGCGATCCGCCGGGAGATCCGTCGAAGCGCGTTGTGGTGACCGAAGCCCACGTCGTCTACGTGAACATCGGCGCGGATCGAAAGCCGGCGACGATTCATAGGCAGGCGAACGCGTACGACGACTAGGCCGGCACGGCCGGCCGCGCTGGAGGCCACAAGGCTGGACGCACGCGCGGGTGATCCGAGGCGTCGTTCTGGGTGCCTCTCGTTCCGAGGTTTCTGCCACGCAGTCTCCTAGCCGGCACACCCAGCTTCGCTGCATCGACTCGCGCCTACTTCTTCCGCGCCTTCTTCATCTTCTCCAGCCGCGCCTTGATCTCCGCCTCCGCGCCCACGTCTTTCGGTTCGTAGAACCTCCGGCCGGCGAGCGCTTCCGGGAGGCACTCCATCGCGGCGGTTTGATCTTCGAAGTCGTGCGCGTATTGATAGCCGCGGCCGTAGCCGAGGTCTTTCATGAGGCGCGTCGGTGCGTTGCGGATGTGGAGTGGGACCGGAGGGTTGTCGCCCTGCCGCACTTCGCGTACGGCTTCGCCGTAGCCGACGTAGGCGGCGTTCGATTTCGGTGAGGCGGCGAGGTAGGCGACGAGTTGCGCGAGCGCGACGCCCGCCTCGGGCATGCCGAGGAAGTGGACCGTCTGCTGGACGGCGATCGCGAAAACGAGCGCCTGCGGATCGGCGTTGCCGATGTCCTCGGAGGCGGCGCGCACGAGGCGGCGGGCGATGTACATCGGATCCTCGCCCCCTTCGAGCATGCGCACGAGCCAGTAGACCGCGGCGTCGGCGTCGCCGTTGCGGATCGATTTGTGGAGCGCGGAGATGATGTTGTAGTGCTCTTCGCCCGACTTGTCGTACATCAGCGAGCGGCGCTGCAGGATCTCTTTCACCTTGTCGACGCCGATCGGACTGTCGTCGCGTGACGCGGTCTCGACGACGAGTTGCAGGCTCGTGAGCGCCTGCCGCGCGTCGCCGGCCGACGTCGCGGCCATGAAGTCGAGCGCGGCGTCGTCGAACGCGATTCCGAATTGCTTCACGCGTCGGATGCTCGACGGCGCGGCGCAGGATCGTCATCACCTGCTCGCGCTCCAGCGCGGGGATGACGACGACTTTCGATCGCGAGAGCAGCGCCGAGTTCACTTCGAACGACGGGTTCTCGGTCGTCGCGCCGATGAGGATGATGTCGCCGGCTTCGACGTAGGGGAGAAACGCGTCCTGCTGCGCCTTGTTGAAGCGATGGATCTCGTCGATGAAGACGATCGTCTTCGAGCCGCGCGCCTGCGCGTCCTTTGCGCGCTTCTTCCATCAGCGCCTTGATCTCCTTGATGCCGCTGCACGTCGCGGAAAACGTGACGAAGCGCGCCTGCGTGGTGCGGGCGATGATGCGCGCCAGCGTCGTCTTTCCCGAGCCCGGCGGCCCCCAGAAGATCATCGATGGGATGCGATCGTTCTCGATGGCGTTGCGGAGAAAGCGTCCCTTGCCGAGGAGCTCTTCGAGGCCAACGATCTCATCGAGGGACGCCGGGCGGAGACGCTCGGCCAGCGGAGCGTCGGCCCGGCTCGTGGGCGCCGGGAATGGATCGTTGTCGAAGAGAGAGCCGGACATCTATGGATTGAGAATTGAGGATTGAGGATTGAGGATTGAAAAATCGAGATTGCCGCCGCTGATGAGAATCGCCACCGGGCCGCGCGGTTTGATCTTGCCGCTGAGCAGCGCGGCGACTCCGAGCGCGCCGGTCGGCTCGATCACGAGCTTCGTCCGATACATCGTCCATTTCAGTGCATCGAGCAACACGGCGTCGTCGACGCTCACGACGTCTTTCACGCGCTCGCGGATGATGGCGAAGTTGCGCGTGCCGATCGCCAACGTGCGCGCGCCGTCGGCGATCGTCTTCGGCGGATCGATGGTGACGATTTGTCCGCTGTGGAAGGACTGTTCGCCGTCATTACCCGCGGCGGGCTCGACGCCATAGACATCGATCGCGCTGTTTACCGAAGTCGCGGCGAGCGCGCTGCCGGAGAGCAGACCACCTCCGCCGAGGGGCGTGATGATGGTCGTGACGTCCGGCCATTCCTCGACGATCTCGAGGGCCGCGGTACCGGCACCGGCGATGATCCTGTCGTGATCGAACGGCGGAATCACGGCAGCGCCAGTCTTTTCGGCGATCTCGCGCGCGACGGTGTCGCGCGTCGCGGAGGTCACTCCGCCCTGAACGACGGTCGCGCCGTAGGCTTCCGTCGCCTGGACTTTCGAGGCCACGGAGTTTTCGGGCATCACGATCGTCGCCTTGACGCCGAGGAGTTTGGCGCCGAGCGCGACGCCCTGGGCGTGATTGCCGGAGGAGAAGGCGACGACGCCACGTGCGCGCTCCTCGTCGGTCAGGCCGAGGAGAGCATTCATTGCTCCGCGGATCTTGAACGACCCGGCGCGCTGGAAATTCTCGCACTTCAGGCGTACTTCGACCCCCAGCCGTTCCGAGAGCGAACGGCTGCTGAGAAGCGGCGTTCGGTGGATCCAGGGGAGAAGACGGGCGGCGGCGGAGCGAATGGCGGCTAAGTCGATTGCGGTGCTTACGTTTGGCGAACTCACCCGCGGTAGTATAAACTCCTGTCGATTATTTGATTTTGGCGGAGTATCGCCAGCGGCGGCATCTGCTGGCACATAGGCACATTCGGGTTGGAGGTTGGGGTTATGTGGAGATGGGTTACCCGCTGCCTGGTTCTCACGTTGTTTGCGCTTCTCGCGCCCGCGCTCCTCGCGCAACAAACACTCATTGGCGACGTTGACGCGCCCGATCCATCCAAGACGCAGTCGGGAATGATCCTGGTCAAGGGTTGGGCTCTCGATCCGCACGCGATCAGCAAGATCGAGCTTTGGGTCGATGACACCTATCAGCACGACGCCCTGGCGTTCCAGCCGCGCATCGACATCGTCGAGGCGTTCCCGGACTGGCCCGGCATCCATTCGGCGCGCCCCGGTTTCATCACCGGGTTCCTCGCCAGCCGGTTTACGAACGGGCCGCACACGGTCGAGCTCCGCATTCTCACGAGCGACGGCGGGATTCACTTCCTCGGCCGGCGCACGGTGAACATCAACAATTCGATCAATCAGTCTCCGTTCGGATTCACGGACATCCCTGACGGCAACGGCGTCTACAACGTCTCCGGCGCGTTCCCCGTGAACGGCTGGGCCGCGGATACCGATGGCATTCAGCGCATCGATGTGCTCGTCGACGACGGCATTCTTCAGCCGGCGATGCATGGCGATCCTCGTCCGGACGTCGGTGCGACGTTCCCCGATTTCTCCGGTGCGATGTTCAGCGGCTTCGTTGCCAACATCGATTCGACGCGCATCCAGAACGGCGTGCACACGCTGACCGTCCGCGCGACGGACCGCCTCGGCATGTCGAATCTGATCGGCCGGCGCACGATTCAGGTCATCAACAATGACAGCTTTCTCGCCCCGTTCGGCTACGTCGATGAGCCGCTGCGCGACGCGACGCTCTATGGCACCGGCTGCGCGATCGAAGACGATCCGCCGATCATCTCTCCGCCGGTTCGTCCGACCGAGCACATCACGCCGATTCGCGGCTGGGCGCTCGATCTCGGTACACGCAACGATACGGGCCGCGTCGCCTATCTCGAGCTTCTCGTCGACGGCGTGCCCTGGCTGACGACCGATGACTGCGGCGTCGTCGAAGGACGCTTCGCGAATTGCTACGGGTTGCCGCGTCCCGACGTGGCGCGCTACTACCCGGCGTTCCCCGACTCGCCTCGCGCGGGCTTCCTGTTCACGCTGGATGTCGGCGCGCTGCTGAAGCTCGGCATCCGCCCCGGATCGCATCGGCTTTCCGTGCGCGTCGGCGATCGCGAGCAGACGTTCAGCGAGCTTCCGAGCCGCGACGGCATCCCGGTCTTCTTCGAGTGCGTCGGCGCAACGTTCCCGTTCGCGGCGTACGGATTCATCGAGTACCCGAACACCTTCGACTACGTCGGCGGCAACGTGACGTTCCGCGGCTGGGCGCTCGATGATCAGAACGACATCGTGGCCATCGAGATCTACATCGACGGCTTCGTGCAGGGATCGGCGCAGTACGGTTACCCGCGCCCCGACGTCGAGGACCAGTACCCGCACGTCGATGACGCCGTGCATTCGGGCTGGCAGTTCGTGATGGACACGCGCAAACTCTCCAACAGCCGCCACCGCCTCAGCGTCGCCGCCGTGAACTCACAAGGCACGCGCAACTTCATCGGCTCCACCGACTTCTACGTGCAGAACGGAACCGCGCAGCCGTAAATCGAATCTCGTTCCGAAAAACAAAAGCCCGGCAAATCGCCGGGCTTTTGTTTTGCTTTTCTTTCTTCGCGTCTTCGCGTCTTCGCGTGAGACAGTCTCCCTCGCGCCGCCACGAGGGAGAGACCATCTCACGCGAAGACGCGAAGACGCGAAGGAGAAGCAAAATCAGAACAACTTGAGAAACACCACGTTCGCCACGAACCCTTCTTGCGCGTTGCGTCCGATCGATTTGCCGATGTCGAGGCGGAGCAGCGTGCCGAAAGGGCCGATGGTCTGGCCGGCGAGGCCGAGTCCCTGGAACGGTTCGCGTCGATAGCCGGCGTTGGCGTCGTCGATCAGCGCGTGGTCGTAGAACGTCTCCAGGCGGAACTGTTCGGAGAAGACGAAGCCGTACGAGAGATGGCCGATGATGGCTTTCTCCGCGCGCACGGTGCCCGACTGAATGCCATGCACGCGATGCGCTCCGAAGAATCCGAGCTCGTACTTCGAGAAGCGATCGAGGCGCTGGCCGTCGACGTAGTTGACGTCAATGCCGATGCGCTGGAACTTCGGGAGAAAGAAGCTCTTGCCGATCGCCGCACCGAAGCGCGCGTAGTTCTTCTGGTCTTCACTGAACTCCGCGGGATCGCCCCACGGCTCCCACTTGCTGCGCATGTTGTAGTCGTAGGAGCCCGACAGCGTGTAGCCGCGACGCGCGTAACGCAGCTCGATGCCCGGCGTGAAGGTGAACGTGTCGCTCGGAATGACGAAGCTCGCCGCCGTGTCCTCGGCACGCTGGTAGGTCTGATGCGAGACGCCGACGGAGACGTCGACTTTTCCGAACTGCAGGAAAGGATGTCCGGCGCGTACGAACAGTCCGAGCGGAACCGACTTCACCGCTTCGCCAGGCTGCTCTTCTCCGCCGCGATAGATCGTGTTCTCCGTCGCAACGGCGATGCCGAAGAAATCGACGCCGAGGTTCGTGCGCGTGTTGCCGACGTTCGGATGCGTCGCATTCGCCGCCAGCACCACTCCCGCGAAGAAGACGTTCGTCTGAATGCCCTTCTTGAAGAGATTGAAATTGAAGTAGTCGATGCCGCCGAGCGGAACGACCGGGTACTGCAGTCCCGAGTCGTGATGAACGCCGCCGAGCATGAAGAGCTGCGCGGTGTCGAAGCCCTCTTTCACGACGCGCTCGCCATCTCCGCGCTTCTCGAGATAGCGCATGCCCGCCTCGGTCTCGCGCACCATGCGCGCGTCGGATGCCGAGGCCGTGGCGAGCAGCGCCTGGAACTCGGGCGGATCGAGGCGGAAGTTGATCGAACGTCGTAGCTCGCTCGACGACGCTCGCGCGTCCCGCGGCGGAGATCACCTGCTGCGCACCGACTTCGTACGGCAGCCAGAGCACGGCACGCGGATCGGCTTTCGCGGTGTCCGCGGCGCTGAGTGGAGCATGCGTTTCGCGCGAGAACGGCGCGAAATCGACGCGCTCTTCGTTCGACAGCACTTCGCCGGTGAGGTTGAGCTGGATCATCGACATTCGGACGCGCGCCCACGTGTGAGCGTCGATCCAGACCGTGCCGCGGTAAAGCGGGAGCTCCGGCGGCGCGTTCGGCGGCGGCTCGAAGCGCACTTCGTAACGTGTGATAGCCGAGGAGGTCCGTCGCGCGGACGAGCTGATAGCGGTATTCGTTGGTGAGATGGATGTCGAGCGGGAGCTGCGTGACTTTTTCCGGCTGAATGAGCGGCAGCTCGGGGATGCGCCCGTACTTCCAGCTCACGCCGTTGATGAAGAAGTCCTTCCAGACCCAGTCCGATTTTCCCGCGGGATCGGAGAAGTAATCGCCGGCGATCGACGCTTCGAGACCTTCCGCGCCGCCGCCGATGTCGAAGCGCAGCTTGGTCGTGTTGCGCGCGATATAACGCGGCTGGATCGCTTTCCTGATAGGCGTCGTAGGCCTGATGGTTGCGGATGATCTCCTCGACGGTGATGCCGCGCTCGGTGGCGACGTTGAGCGTTTCCTTCGTGACGTTGCCGGTCGGCTTCTCGACGTAGTCGAGCGATGATGACGAACGGTTCCTTCACCGCCGGACTGCCGACGAGCAGTTGCGCGCCGCGGCGGCCGGTGTCGGTGATCTCGCGCTCGCCTGCGGCGTCGAGACGGCGCGGCTTGCTGTAGCGATCGGCGGGCAGCGAGAGGATCGTCGCCGCCGCCGCGTCGCCGCGCGCGATGAGAACCGTGCGCAGGTCTTCGCCGCGCACGAAGCTGAGCACCGGCATTTCGATCGCGTTTCCTTTCGCGTCGAGCACCGGGACTTTCGCAGTCGAGTCGTAGGCCCAGTCGCCGGTCATGCCGCGGTTGAAGCGCGCCAGTGCCTCGGGGTTCGCGGTTCCGCTGGCATACGCGCGTGTCGCGCCGGCGGCGAGTGCCTTGCCGAGGTCGTAGAGCGCGTTGGGCGATTCGATGGGAACGATGGCAAAGACTTTCTTCGACGGATCGCGCTCGGCGAGCCAGGCCAGCGTCGATTCGACGTCGGGCGCGTTGACGATGAGCGCGTCGAAGTAAGGCTGCGCGCCGTTGTCGAAAAGCGTGGCGAGATTCTCGCTGCGTGGAAGGACGATCCGCTTGGCGACGTCGAGTCCCTGCGCCGAAACCGCGAGGCGCTTCACCGCGTACGCGACGACGGCCGGATCCGCGCTCGATACCGAGACGCCGAGGCCATCGAACGTTCCGTGCCGCTTCGCCCACTGCAGAATCGTTTCCGTGTGGTGCTCGACTTCGAGCAGCGGATCCTTGCCGCTGTCGATGGTGTAGTCGACGACGAGCGTGAGATCGGCGGCGCGCGCCGGAGTGAATGTCGCGAGCTCGGTCTCGGCGATCCGTGTGTACGTGAAGAGGCGTCCGCTCGCGGCGGTTTCCGTTCCCACGACGCCGGTGCAGAGCGTGCAATCGGCGGGTGTTTGCGCGGAAAGCGGGAGAAGGACGAAGAATTGCAGTAGGAGCAGAAGAAGACCGGGTTTTCTCATAGTTTTCAAAGGAGTACGACGCGGTATCCAACGCCGCCCGTTCAAGCGAAATTGCCAGGAAAAGGTGCCCTGTTTCTGAATCGTTCCTCCGGCGCCAAGCGATCGGCCGACGCCGAGGCCATGGAGCACGCGGCCGAAGAGGCCGGTCTCGAGATCGTAACGATCGGGGACGACTGCGCCCGCGACGTGCGCGAGCGCATGGCGCGTGGCGTGAAGCTTTTCATCGCCGCGGGTGGCGACGGCACCGTGCATCACGTCATGCAGGCGCTGGTCAACAGCGACGCCGAGTTGGGTGTGATCCCCCTCGGCACGTACAACCATTTCGCGCGCGACCTCGGTATCCCGCTCGACTGGCGCGAGGCACTCGACGTTGCACTCTCCGGAAGCCGTACGCAGGTCGACACCGCGCGCATCAACGATCGCTTCTTCGTCAACAACGTCTCGATCGGCCTCTATCCCGAGCTCGTGGCGCGACGCGAAGAACGCGGACGCGATTACCCGCGCTGGAAGGCGCGGCTCTACGCCATCTACATGACTCTGCGAAAGTACCCGCACGTCACGCTCAACGTCGAATCAGAGCATCGACATCTCTCCGTGCGAACGCATCTGTTCATGGTCTCGAACAACCACTACGACCTCGATGGCATCGGCGTCGAGGCCTTTCGCGCGAATCTGAACGAGGGCCGCATCGCCGTTTACTGGCTGCCGCGCACGTCGCGTCTGCGCCTGATGCGCTACGTCGCGCGCTATCTGGCCGGCCGCGTTCGTGAGACTCCCGGCTTCCGGTCGTTCCGCACCACGCGCCTGCGCATGCAGACGCGGCACGATCATCTCGAGGTCGGCGTGGATGGAGAGCTCTTCACGATGAACAGTCCGCTCGTGATCACCAGCGTGCCGCAGTCGCTGGTCGTGCGAGTGCCGAGAACGAATTGAGGATTGAGAATTGAGAATTGAGGATCACAGACCGGCCCGACAGCTCCGATCCTCAATCCTTAATTCTCAATCCGTTCATCCGGTAGGATGACCAGTCAATGCCCGGAATCTTCGATACCGTCGTCGACGCGAACATTCAGGCGCTGCTTCGCCGGGAGCAGCGGTTGCTCGTCGAGCTGCGCGAGACCTTGGAGCACGAGCAGGTCGACGACCGCCGCCGCGTCGAAGAGCTGCTGGCGACGCTCGAGGATCTCTTCACACTCGTCATCGTCGGCGAGTTCAACGCCGGCAAGTCCTCGATCATCAACGCGCTCTTCGGCCAGAAGCTGCGCACCGAAGGTCCGATCCCGGTCGACGATGTCATCTCCGTTCTTCGCTACGGCGAAGAAGCGTCGCAGCGCAAGCTCTCCGATTTCGTGATCGAGCAGTTCTATCCGGTCGAGTTTCTGCGCAACATCACGCTCGTCGATACGCCGGGGACGAACTCCATCGTGCAGCGGCATCAGGAGATCACCGAGGATTACATTCCGCGCGCGGACCTCGTGCTGTTCGTGACGTCGATCGACCGGCCGCTCTCCGAGTCGGAGCGGCGCTTCCTCGAATACATCCGCGAGTGGGGAAAGAAGGTCGTCTTCGTGCTGAACAAGATCGACACGAAGAGCGACGACGAAGTGGCGCAGGTCGTCGATTACCTGAAGATCAACACGCGCGCGATCTTCGGCTTCGATCCGGTCATCTATCCCGTCTCCTCGAAGACGCGCAGCCGCTTCGACGAGCTCGAGAACTACATCTTCCGCGTGCTGTCGGAAAAAGAGCGCGTGCGCATCAAGCTCGCCGCGCCGCTCGACACGATCCTCAGCCTGACGAAGAAGCAGTTCCGCATGATCGACTCGCGCCGCGAGGTGCTGGTCGCCGACAAGGAGCGCATCGATTCGATCCGCGATCAGCTCGAGCGCTCGCGCACCGACCTCGTTTCGAACTTCAGCCAGTTCGTCGTGCGCATCGACAACCTGCTCATGGATCTCGAGCGCCGCGGGCTCGACTTCCTCGATCGCTACGTGCGCATCCAGCACGTGATGATGCTCCGCGACGCGTCGCGTTTCCGCGAGGAGTTCGAGCGCCAGGTGTTCCAGGGCTGGAAGGGGAACATCGATACGACGATCCAGGAGGCCGTGGACTGGCTCGTGCGCGAGAACATGAAGCTCTGGAACGGCACCGTCGACGCCTTTCATCGCCGCGCCGAAGCCGACGCCCGCAACGACGAGGTCGTAGGCCGCGTCGGCCGCGAGTTCGCCTACAACCGCGAAGAGGTCTACGCGCGCATGCGATCCAACGCCGAGCAACGCTTGTCGTCCTACGACGTGAATGTCGAGAGCCGCCGCATCATCGACAACGCCATGCGCGCCGTCCTCCACTCCTTCGGTCTCGGCGCCGGCGCCCTCGGCCTCGGTTATCTGCTCACGACCGCCGTCAGCAGCACCGCCGTCGACGTCACCGGCCTCACCGCCGCCACCATGCTCCTCGTGACCAGCTTCCTCATCCTCCCGTACAAGCGCAGCAAAGCCAAAGACGAGTTCCGCCGCCGCATCGAAGAGCTCCGCTCCCACCTTCGCGACGCGCTCCAACGCGAGTCCACCACCGAGATCGACCGCATGCTCCGCGGCATCACCAGCGCCTTCGAACCGTACGAACGCTTCTACGCCGCGGAGTCGGAAAAGATCGAACGCTTCGCAGAGAAGCTGGAGAAGATCGAGACGGAGACGAGGGAGATCGAGCGAAGCGCGGGGATCGTGGGGTAGGTAAGGACCAAACGGTCCTTGGGTTCTTGGACCGCCGGCGTCCCGCCGGCTGGGTGAGCGGCGTCTCGCCGCTCACGGCGGGCGTCGAGACGACGCCGCCCCAGCCGCCGAGACGGCGGCGGTCCGCTCGGCTGTACCGCTGTCAACTTGTCCGAGGTACCATTACACCCTCCACACACCGTCGGCCATTCTCCGTGTGCTCTCCGCACGCCGAAACGAATGCGCTACGACAATTTCATTTCTCAGCCGAGGTTTGTTCAAATCCACTCCCGCGGCCGCCTTCCGCACTGGCAGGTGGACGAGTCCATCTACTTCGTTACGTTTTCGCTCCGCGACGCTCTTCCCGCCGGAGTCGCAAAATCTCTGTTTGAAGAACGAGAGCGATTGATGCGATCCGCCGCAACAGCTCAGGAGCGCGCTTCCCTGGATCGCGCTCTGGAACTACGCATGGACCTGCATCTCGATCGTGCGTGCGGTTCCTGCGTCTTGCGGAAGCATGGCCAGATCATGGCCGATGCGTTGACTCATTTTGATCGAGACCGCTATCAACTGCATGCGTGGTGCGTGATGCCGAATCATGTGCACGCGATGTTCTATCTGGAGCGCGGCGCGGATCTGCCGAAAGTTCTGCACTCATGGAAGTCCTGGACGTCGCACAAGATCAGGTGCGGAAATGTCTGGCAGAGAGAGTACTTCGATCGCATGATTCGCGGTCCGCGCGATTACAACGAGACGCAGGCGTACATTCGCCGCAATCCCGAGAAGGCGGGATTGCAGAAGTGGCCATGGGTGGGGTGACGGCGGCGAGACGCCGCCGTCCCAGCCGGCGGGACGCCGGCGGTCCACCCGTAGGCTGGCTAACGCCGGCGCTTCGTTACTGCAGTTCCTTCACGATCGTTTTGAACGCATCCGAGTCGTCGAGGATTTTTCCTGCGGCCGTGATGAGGTCGGCGACGTCCTGTTTGGAGAGGGAATAGTTGGTGCCCATGTCGTTGAAATGCTTCTGCTGATCGGCGGGGAGCAGGTTGAACGCCACTTCAACGAAGTCGTAGCGTACGTCGGGAGTGTCGGTGTCGATGCAGTTGATTTCCCTAAGCTTTTTGGCCAATTCCGCCGACGTGTTCAGGGCGGTGAATGTTTCCTGCACCATCGTGACGGTATCGAACGAATAGTTCGCCATCGGCGTGCCGGAGACGTTGGCGACCACGGGGATGATTCCGGGAGTGGACTGGCGACGATCGTGATTGAGCTCACTGACCGTTCTTGCGTTCACCGCGATCACGATGACGCGCTTGACCTTGTCGTCGTTGATCATTCTCGGAACGGAAAAGCCCTGCATCGGATCGGATTCGTTCATCTGCAGCGTGTCGGACGAAGTGATGGCGTGATATGGGGCGCGGAGGCCGATGTTGTCGGCGACGCCGCCGTCGACGAAATGGAGGAAGTGCCGTTCCGGATCCATCAGCGCCTTCAGATCGCTGCGATAGCGAAACCGGCGCGGATTGCGCAGGGAGGTCCTGTGCGGCGAGCTCGAACCAATCCCCCGGTTTGTACCCGCATTTGGGGCCGGCGTAGTTCTGGACGGTCAGCGGCGCGAGGAGAATGGGAAACGCCGAGGAGGAGGCGACGGCCCGCGCGACCTTCACCTGGTCGAGGTCGGAACAGATCGGATCGAACTGTTCCTGCGTGAACGTGAAGTACGTGCCGATGTCCATCTCGGTCGCGTTGATCATGATGAACGGCGCGTCGCGGGGCATCTGCGCGTACGTCTTGCCTTCGTAGAGAAGATGATCGAAGAACTCCGCCGCCAGATCGATGCGGCTCCATCGCGGGGAAAGCAATCGGATGGCGTTGCGCGGGTTGAGCGTCGAGAGGATGAGACGCCGCTGCGTCGCCGGTTGATCCAGGAAGCGATCGCGGAACTGCTGCATGCCAGTGCGGCCGAAGAGTGCGTAATGCGCAGCCGTGAAACTCCCGCCGGAAACCGAGGAGATCACGTCGACCGCGGACAACATGTCCGACGCGCCACCCTTGATCTTCGTCTGGCCGAGTTTCTCGAGCACGCCGAATGCCAGCGCGGCCGCGCGGGTGCCGCCGCCGGAGAACGAGAGGATGATCATCGTCTCATCGCTTCGCGCCGGCGTGGTCATCTTCCCGAAGCGATACCCGTGCTCCGGATCGACTTTCAGGTTCGGAAGGGGCGGATTGACGGGCCAGTGCGCGCAGGCCGCGCTGAGGCAGGTGATCAGCGCGAGCGCCAACGTCCGGATGGAGTTCATCGCCGCCCTTTCTTCGCGGCTTTGGATGCCTTCCGCGTGCTGGTGCTCTTTTTCTTCGCCGGTGCCTTCTTCTTTGCGGGTGCCTTTTTCTTCGTCGTCGGTTTCGCTTTCTTCGCGGCAGCCTTACTCACCTTCTTCGCGGCCGGTTTCGTCTTCTTCTTCGCCGCACGCTTCACAGCGCGCCGCGGCGAAGGCGCGGCGGCTCGCGCGGCCGGTGCCACAGACGCGGGCGCGGCCATGTCCGAGGTCATAGGCACGGAGGTTGTGGCGCCGATCGCCGGAGCGAAGCGAATGACCAACGGAAAGATATTCGTCGTCCCCGTGACGGGCACCTGAACGAATGGCGGCGCATAGTCCGCGTTGCCGTCGAGAGTGAAGCGATGCGTGCCGGCATTCACCTGAAGCGTGCGGTTCGTCGTTCCATTCGGCGCGCCATCGATTCGGACCCTGCGGGACGTTGGAAAGAGCACTCTCACGAATTCCATCGTCAATCTCCTCTCCATGGGAGGGTCGCCGGCCGCGCGTTTCCCTACCCGCTATAATCCGCCGCCTTATGGCGCTCATGGTTCGAATCAAAGATCTGCCGCAGCACGTGGGTGAGACGGTCACCGTGAACGGCTGGCTGTACAACAAACGCACCTCGGGGAAGTTGCAGTTTCCGATCGTCCGCGACGGCAGCGGGTCCGTGCAGTGCGTCGTCTTCAAGAAAGAAGTCTCCGAGGAGACCTGGGAGAACGTCGAGAAGGTCACGCAGGAATCGTCGGTGCGCATCACCGGCAGCGTCCGCGCGGAGCCGCGTGCGCCGGGTGGCGTGGAGCTCGGCGTCGAGTCGTTCGAGGTCATCCAGCTCTCGCAGGACTTCCCGATCACGCCGAAGGAGCACGGCACGGCGTTCCTCATGGACCAGCGCCACCTCTGGCTGCGCTCGTCGAAGCAGCACGCGGTCCTGCGCATCCGCAACGAGATCGAGAAAGGCGATCCGCGACTTCTTCTACGACCGCGATTTCGTGCTCATCGACTCGCCGATCCTCACCGCCAACGCCGCCGAGGGAACGTCGACGCTGTTCGAGACCGACTACTTCGGCGAGAAGGCGTACCTCTCGCAGTCGGGCCAGCTCTACCTCGAGCCCGCCGCGGCGGCGTTCGGAAGCGTCTACTGCTTCGGCCCGACGTTCCGCGCGGAGAAGTCGAAGACGCGCCGGCACCTCATGGAGTTCTGGATGGTCGAGCCCGAGGTCGCGTTCCTCGAGTTCGACGGCCTGCAGGATCTCGCCGAGGAGTTCATCGAATACATCGTCGGCCGCTGTCTCGACCGCTGCCAGGAAGAGTTGAAAACGCTGGAGCGCGATCTCTCGAAGCTCGAGAACGTCAAGCGGCCGTTCCCGCGCATCACGTACCGCGAGGCGATCGAGGTGCTGAAGAAGAACGGCGATCGAAGCCAAGTTCGGCGACGACTTCGGCGGCGACGAGGAGACGATCATCGCCAACTCGTTCGAGAAGCCGGTGATCATCAGCCGCTATCCGGCGAACATCAAGGCGTTCTACATGCAGCCCGATCCGAACGATCCATCACTCGCGCTGGGCATGGACATGATCGCGCCCGAAGGCTACGGCGAGATCATCGGCGGCTCGCAGCGCATCCACGATCACGACCTGCTGCTGAAGCGCATCCAGGAGCACAACCTCCCGGTCGAGGCCTTCCAGTGGTACCTCGACATCCGCAAGTACGGCACCTTCCCGCACTCCGGCTTCGGCATGGGCATCGAGCGCTGCGTGGCGTGGATGAGCGGCGTGCCGCATCTGCGCGAGACGATTCCGTACCCGCGCATGCTGAACAGGATCTATCCGTAGCACTCTCCGCGTCATCCTGAGCGATGGCCGGTTGGTTGAGCGAAGGATCTCAAGCTACGTAACCTGAGATCCTTCGCTCACGCGCACCCAACCACCTCGTCGGATGACGAGAGATTCACGAATGAGCGAAACCTCCTCGACAACCGACAACCGACAACCAGCAACCCGATCTCGCTCCGCGTGATCCCTCTCGGGGGACTCGGCGAGATCGGCATGAACCTGATGGTCTACGAGTACGGCGACGAAGCGATCCTCGTCGACTGCGGAATGATGTTTCCCGACGCCGCGACGCTCGGGGTCGACGTCATCATTCCCGACATGACCTACCTCTTCGAGAACGCCTCGAAGATCAAGGCGCTCTTTCTCACGCACGGGCACGAGGATCACATCGGCGCCGTGCCGTTTCTCGTCGAGCGCCTGCAGATCCCGGTCTACGGAATGCCGCTCGCGCTCGGATTCGTCTCCGACAAGCTCGAGGAGTTCGGGATCGAAGGCGTCGATCTGCGGCCGATTCGTGCCGCGCCAGGTCATCGAGGCCGGCGTGTTCCAAGTCGAAGCGATTCGCGTGACGCACTCGATCGTCGACGCGCTCGCCTTCGCGATCACGACGCCGGCCGGGACGATCATCCACACGGGCGATTTCAAGATCGATCACACGCCGGTCGACGCCAAGCCGACCGACATCGCTCGTTTCGCGCACTACGGCGAGCAGGGGGTGACGCTTCTCTGCAGCGATTCGACGAATGCGCTCGTGCCCGGCCACTGTCCCTCGGAGAAGACCGTCGGCAGCGCAATCGAACGGATCTTCGCCTTGGCGACGGGACGCGTGCTCGTCACGACGTTCGCCTCGCACATCCATCGCGTGCAGCAGGTCATCGACCTCGCGCGCAAGCATCGCCGCAAGGTGCTGCTCGTCGGTCGCTCGCTCGTCGACAACGTCGAGACCGCCGAGCGCCTCGGCTATCTGAAGTTTCCGCGCGAGGCGCGCGCCTCGTCGTCGGAGATTCCGTCGCGCGAGCTCGTCATCATGACCACCGGTACGCAGGGCGAGCCGTCGTCTGCACTCGCACGCATCGCCGTCGGCGAGCACAAGCAGGTCGAGATCGAGCGTGGCGACATCGTCGTCCTGTCCGCGCGCACGATTCCCGGCAACGAGCGCGCGGTCGCGCATGTGATCGACAACCTCTATCGGCGCGGCGCGGAAGTCGTCCATCACGAGCAGGCCGACATCCACGTCTCCGGTCACGCCTGCCAGGAAGAGCTGAAGCTGATGCTCAACCTCGTGCGTCCGCAGATTCTTCATCCCGATGCACGGAACGCTGCGGCATCTCATTCATCACGCGCGGCTGGCGCAGGAGGTCGGCGTGCCGCACGGCGTCGTGATCACGAACGGCCAGGTCGCCGTGATCGAGCGCAATACGATGACGGTTCTGCCGGATCGCGTGGCGCAGGGAAAAGTCTTCATCGACGCCGAGGCGGAGGAAGTGCCGGAAGTCGTCGTGCGCGACCGCCAGCATCTCGCCGAGGATGGCTTCGTGATCGTCGTCGTCGCGGTGGACAGCAACGGGCGTCTCATCCGCGATCCGGAGATCATCACGCGCGGTCTCGTGCATGTCGACGAGAGCCAGGAGATGCTCGCCGAAGTGAGGAAGATGATCGTTGGCACGTTTGACGAAAGCCCAGCCGATCAATTGCGGGACTCCGATCAATTGCAGGAAAAGATCCGAGCCATGTTGAAGCGATACTTCCGCAAGAGCATGGGCCGCCGGCCGATGATCCTGCCGGTGATCTGGGAGATGTGAACGCTGACGCGAATTGAGAATTGTGAATTGAGAATTGAGAAGTGCGCGAACATTGCGCGGCTCCGATTCTCAATTCTCAATTCTCAATTCTCAATTCAAAGACCATGACCATCCTTCAAGCCATCGTCCTCGGGCTCGTGCAGGGACTCACCGAGTTCATCCCGATCTCGTCCACCGCCCACCTCAAGATCGTTCCCGAGCTCCTCGGCTGGGGCGATCCTGGCGCGGCGGCGTCGGCCGTGATTCAGTTCGGAACGATTCTCGCGGCGATCATCTACTTCTTTCGCGACATCGTCCGGCTCATCGCCGGCTTTGTTCGAGGACTGGTGACGCGCAAACCGTTCGCCGATCCCGATTCGCGCGAGGCCTGGTTCGTCATCTTCGCCACGATTCCGATCGTCGTCCTCGGCGTGCTGCTCAAGCACATGATCGAAGGCGTGTTCCGGAGCACGTGGGTGGTGACGATTCAGTTGATCTCGATCGCCATCCTGATGCAGATCGCCGAGGCTTACGCGCGGCGCAAGGGATTTCGGGCGGCCGACGATTTCAACGTGAAGGACGCGTGGGCCATGGGCTTCGGGCAGTGCATCGCGTTGATCCCCGGTTCTTCGCGCAGCGGTTCGACGATCATGACCGCGCTCTTCCGCCGCATCCCGCACGGCAGCGCGGCGCGCTTCTCGTTTCTCATGAGCCTTCCCGCGGTCACCGCGGCCGGCGTCTTCGAACTGATCTCGGAGCGGAAGCAGCTCGCGGCGGTCGGCACGGTTCCCATTCTCGTCGCCATCGCCGTTGCCTTCGTGACCGGCTGGGCATCGATCTGGTTCCTGCTGCGCTACCTCGCGACGCACACCACGCACGTCTTCATCTACTACCGATACGTCCTCGGTGCGCTGCTGGCGGTGCTGCTGCTGTCATCATGTACGTCGATGTCCGCGCCTTCGACTGCAACGACTGCGATCCCGGCGACCGCGAGCACGAGCTATCTCGCCCTCGGCGATTCCTACACGATCGGCGAGAGCGTGCCGTCCGCCGACAACTTTCCGCACCAGCTCGCGCGCACCCTCGGCATCGGCGAGCCGCGGATCATCGCCAAGACCGGTTGGACGACCGATGAGCTGAATGCCGCGATCGATGCGGCGGATCCGAAGGGGCCGTTCGATTTCGTGACGCTCCTGATCGGCGTGAACAACCAATACCGCGGCCGCGACGCCGAGGAGTATCGCGCGCAGTTCGTCGGCCTCCTCGGGCGCGCGATCGGTTTCGCCGGCGGCGACGCGAAGAAGGTGATCGTCGTCTCGATCCCCGACTGGGGCGTGACGCCGTTCGCCGAGGGCCGCGACCGGGCGAAGATCGGCCGCGAGATCGATCACTTCAACGCCATCGCCGCCCAGGAGACGTCGCGCCTTGGTGCGCACTTTGTCGACATCACGCCGATCTCGCGCCGCGCCGATCCCGCGCTGGTCGCCGCCGACGGTCTCCATCCCTCGGGCGCGCAATACGCGGAGTGGGTGAAGTTGATCGCCGCGGAACGACGCAAGTAACGAGCGGCTCAACAAGCTCGTCCATCCCGAGCGTCGAGCGAGGGACCTGGGTCGGTTGGGCGGCGCGTATCTCGAGCCTCGAGCCACCCGTCCCCCAGGTCCCTCGCTCGACGCTCGGGATGACAGGGAAATGGGCGTCGTATTTCAGTCCGACAGCACTTGCACTTCCGGGATGTTCCGGTACTTCTCCGCGAAGTCGAGCCCGTAGCCGATCACGAACTGCGGGTCGATCGGGAATCCGACGTAGTCCGGCGTGAAGGGCACTTTGCGTGCTTTCGGCTTGTCGAGGAACGCCGCCGTCTTGACCTTCGCGGCGCCGCGGCTCTCGATGTAGTTGTTGCACTTCGCGGATCGAGAGGCCGCTGTCGATGATGTCCTCGACGATCAGCACCGACTTGCCGCGCATGTCGAGCTGCGGTTCCTTGAGGATCGTCACGACGCCGGAGGAGTACTTCTGGTTGCCGTAGCTCGAGATCTGGATGAAATCGAGAGCCACGTCGGCTTCCATTTGCCGGACCAGGTCGGCGCAGAAAAACATCGCGCCTTTGAGCACGCAGAGAGCGATGACTTCGGTTCCGGCGAGGTCGCTGCTGATCTGCGCCGCCATTTCGGCGACACGTCGATCGATCTGTTCACGAGTAAATAACGTCGTCTGTGCCATTCGTGTCAGAATCATAGCATTCGAGGTTTGACGTGTCGGTCGTCGAGCTGAGCGCACTACAGAACCGCTATTCGCGCGCAACGGACCGCTTCAAAGCGGTGTGGACGTTCCATCAGTTCGCGACCGGTGTGTTCGGGAAGATTCTCAATCAGCAGCTCCCGTACGAGATCGACTTCACCCGCCTCTACGACCGCATCAAACACGTCTCCAGCGTCCTGAACGTGGCCCAGGCCGCGCAGGCCGCGCGCGGTCTCGACGACATCGAGCTCGGGATCGAGCGCGTGTCGCGCGAGCTCCTCACCGCCGACGACAAGATCAGTCCCTCCATCGTCCGCCGCTTCTTCGAGAAGCTCAAACGGCAGGACGACAACATCATTCATTTCCTCATCAAGTTCTATTTTTTCGCCGACGCCGTGGAAGGGGACCGGCGCGACAAGATCGATTTCCTCTTCACCCGCCTCGGCGAGGACTACGTGCCGCAGCGCGGCGAATACGTCTCGCGCGAATCGCTCGATCTGCGCCAGCGCGTGATCGCGCTGGTCAGTCTTCTGCGTCTCGGCGAGACGCCGGCCGAGGAGATCATCAGCGTCATTCGCGGCATCCGCAGAATGCGCGAGGAGATCGGAGCGGTCGATCAGTTCGATTCGCTGATCGACAGCAATCTCCTCAAGAACGCGCGCGACGTTCAAGCACCGCATCGGCGATCTCTACTTCAACCCCGACGTGTTGATGGCGATCGTCGATCTCAATGTCACCACGAAGAATCTCTTCGCCAAGCTCTATCCGAATGAAGAGCAGCGGCTGATGGCCGACGCCGAGAATCTGATGGAGCACGGAAAGGCCATCGAACAGAACTTCGGCGACTCGAATCCGAGTCTCATGGAGGAGATCGCCCGCTTCCGCGACTACAAGGAGCGCTTCGACGTGCTGCGCGCGCAGTCGAACGTGAAGCACGACGTGGTGGCGAATCTGAAGGCCAGCATGGCCAACATCCTCTCGCAGCTCGATCGCGGGCTGCAGGGGCACGAGGAGGAGGCGCCCGATCTTCCCTCGGCATTCTTCGACGAGGCCAAGCGAGTCGACAGCGTGACGCAGCGCTTCGGCAGCGGCGAGCCGCTGCTGGAGTTCGTGCTGCGCATCGACGCGGCGATCGAGATTCTCGATCCATCGATTTCCATCGAGGACGTCGTGCAGCTTCCCGCCGTGCGCGAGCTGCGCCTCGAAACCTGGGAGGCGGCTGCGTATCAGAAGCTGATCGATCGTCGTCCTGCGGAAGGCGAAGACGACACCGAGGAGCTGTGGTTGCTCTACATCCGCGCTGCCGCGCTGCGGATCAAAGTCGATGAAGAGGCCACGATCCTCGCCACGGCGATGGCCGCGGACGTGCGTCCAGAACCGGAGCTGCTGACGAAGGCGAAGAGCAGTCTCGATCTGGCGAAAGAGCTCGACGAGCTCTTCGGCGATTTCCTGCAGGAAGCGGTTTACTACACGAACCGCCCCATCCTGCATCAGCTCTACCGATCGCGCTTCCGCCTGCTGCGCGGATTCTCGGGGTTGTGGCTGATTTACGATCGCCAGGCTTGACGAAGGATTTCACGCGGAGACGCGGAGAACGCGGAGAGACCCTTGATCTTCTCCGCGCCCTCCGCGTCTCCGCGTGACCGAATCCCCTCGCACCTGCGATCTGCGAACCGCGATCTGCGATCTAATAGGCAGCCATGAAGATCCACCGCTACCTCCATCGCGGCCGCATCGCTGAATCTGCCGAGGTGCCGGATGGCGCGACGTTGTTGCCGCCGGTGCGGCCTTCGAAGATCGTTTGCGTTGGTCGCAACTACGCCGATCACGCCAAGGAGCTCGGCAACGAAGCGCCGAGCGAGCCGATTCTGTTTCTCAAGCCGCCGAGCGCGATCCTCGCGCCGGATGGGACCATCGTGCGGCCGGCTGCATCGCAGCTCGTGCATCACGAGGCCGAGTTGGCGATCGTCGTTGGGCGCGAAGCGAAAAACGTCAAGGCCGCGGATTGGCGCACTTACGTCTGCGGATTCGCCTGCGCGAACGACGTCACCGCGCGCGATCTGCAGCGTAAGGACGTGCAATTCACGCGCGGCAAGAGCTTCGACACGTTCTGTCCGATCGGACCGTGCATCGAGACCGAGCTCGATCCGGCGGATCTTCGCGTCGTCGCGCGCGTGAACGGCGAAGTTCGTCAGGACGGCCGTACGTCGCAGATGATCTTTTCCTGCGCCGTGCTCTTCGAGTTCATCACCGGCATCATGACGCTGCTCCCCGGCGACGTGATCCTCACCGGCACTCCGGCCGGCGTCGGAGCGCTCGAGGCGGGCGACGTCGTCGAGATCGAGATCGAGGGGATTGGCGTGCTGCGCAATGCAGTCAGCGAATAGGTGGCGTGACACGCTCGTCCGCCTCTTTCCCGCGATCGCGACGCTCGATGCCGGCTGCTATGTCGTCGGCGGCGCGATTCGCGATCTCATTCTCGGTCGCGCACCCGACGACGTCGACGTCGCCTGTCCCAATCCACTCGCCGTCGCGACTCAGCTCGGCCGCAAGGTCATTCGCCTCGGCGATCAGGAGCATCTGAGCGCGTATCGCGTCGTCGTTCGATCGGCGGAGAGCGAGCATGTCTACGACTTCGCGGCCATTCTCGACGACGACATCGATCGCGATCTCGAACGCCGCGATTTCACCGTGAACGCGATGGCCGTCGATCTCGCCACCGACGCGCTGCTCGATCCGCACGGCGGCCGGCGCGATCTCGAAGCGCGTGTCGTGCGGATGGTGAAGCCCTCGAACTTCGACGACGATCCGCTGCGCATGCTCAAAGGCGTGCGCATGGCGGTGAAGTACGGCTTCACGCTCGATCCCGCGACGCTCGATGCGATTCGCACGCGCGCGGCGCGGATCGTCGATGTCGCAAGCGAGCGGATTCTTTTCGAGCTCTCGATCATCTTCTCGTCCGGCGCTCTGCGCAAAGCGATCGCGCTTCTTCGCGAGACCGGACTCGATCGCCCTCTCGGTCTCCGGCTGCGCGAAGTGCACGCCAATGACGTCTCGCTCGCGGCGTCGTACGCGCTGCTGGTCGCCGACCCGCGCGCCTATGCCGAACGCTGGCGCTGGAGCGAATCACTCCTGCGCGAGGTGCTCACGCTAGGCGAACTCGTGGAGGCGCACGATCGCATCGCGCTCTACGACGCCGGCGAAAGCATTGCTCGCCAGTTCCCAGCGATGCTCCGCGCCCTCGGCCGCGACGACGCGCTCGACTTTCCCGACTTCTCCATCCGCGCGCTGCTCACCGGAACCGAGATCGCCGAGCTCACCGGCATCGCGCCCGGAAAAGAGCTCGGAACGATCAAACGCGCGCTGCTCGAAAAGCAGGTTCGTGGCGAGATCTCGACGAAAGAAGGAGCGATCGCGGAAGTGTGCAGGTGAGCGTAGCGAGCGCGCTTCTGTGTAGCGACGACCGCCCTCGGTCGTCGGCTCGCGCGCCACACGTGGGGGTAACACGGGCGTCTTTCGTCCTGCTTGACGACCGAGGGCGGTCGTCACTACACAGAAGCGTCCCTACGGCATCAGCGTCACGTGCACTTCGCCGACCGTGACGTGCGTGTTCACGTTCATGCGGCCGGCGGCGTTGAAGTAGTGCGTCTTGCCGGGGAAGAGGCCTTCGCGGGTGATGATCTCGCGGCCGAGGTTCGCGTGGACTTCGCCGATGCGGCAGGAGGCGTTGAGCTCGCGCACCTTCGCGCGCGGCACGCGTACCTGGATCTCGCCGGCGCGCATGTCGACGTTCACGTCGCCGAAATCTCCGGCGAGATCGACTTCGCCGGCCGTGGTCTCGAAAGCGATGGCGACGCCGGGTGGAAGATCGAGGCGGAGATCGATGCCGGTGAACTTCTGCGCGCGGAAGCTCTGCGCGTTCTTTCCGAACTTCCGGCGCACGATGGCCTCGGCGCCGTGGACGTAGATCTCGACGGACGTGTCGTTCACGACCTGCTGCGCCCAGATGCGCTCGCGTGTGCCGTCGAAATCGCGCGAGGCGATGCCGGAGAGCGCGAGCTGCGTGGCCGAGCCGTTGCGCACCGTGAACGAACCTTGCGGGATGTCGATGAGCACGCGCTGGACCTGTCCGCGCGGCACCACACTTTGAAACGAATGCTCGGCGTCTTTCGCGGTCGCGGTGAGGGCGAGGACGAGACTTGCGAGGAGAACGAGCGAGGTGCGCATGATTCGAATACGTCTCAGGGACTTCGAAGTTGCGGCAAAAACGCGTGAGGCCGGCTTACGCCGGCCTCACGAGTACGACTCCCCAAAGATTCGGTGATGATCGCTTATTTCTTCTTCGCCGACTTCTTGGCTCCGGCCTTTTTCGCTGCGGCTTTCTTCTTCGCTGCCATTAGTGCTCACCACCTTTCATTGCCGTACGGGATCTCCCGATCGCGCTTCTGGGCATGACGCGCCGGATTTCTCCGGCAAATTGGAACGCGTTGGTGGAGGAAATGAAGGGAAACGAGAAGAGACGGCTGCTGACGACCTGCGACGTGACTGGTTCGTTCTTCATCCAGTAGGCGATCATCATTTTTTATCTATGCGAAAAATAAGATCGTTAACTCATATTGTCAAGCATTTGTTTATCAAAATCGTAATTCGACACCCGATGTTCCACGATGTTCCACGCTTTTCGAGCGTCAGCGCGCGCGATCGTAGGCGCTTCGGGTGAGCTCGGCGCAGCGTTTCCAGGTGAAGAAACGCGCGCGATCGACGCCGCGCGAGCGCATCGAGTCGCGCACCGTCGCATCGTTGGCGACGCGCAGCATCGCTTCGGACAGCGCGCGCACATCGCTCGCATCGACGTGCAGCGCGGCCACTCCGGTGACCTCGACGAGCGCCGCATCGTTCGATGTGATCACCGGTGTGCCGCGCGCCATCGCCTCCAGCGCCGGAAGTCCGAAGCCTTCCTCGCGGCTCGGCATCACCAGCGCGACGGCGTCGTCGTAAAGCGCGGTGAGCTCTTCGTCGCTGACGTAGCCGCGGGCGATGACGCCGTTGCGCGAGCGGAAGCGATCGAACGTCGCGCCGGCCAGAATCAGCGCGACATGCGGCAGCTTGCTCCGCACGAGGGCGAAGGCCTCGACGAGCGCGTCGACATTCTTGTGAGGCTTGTCGTTGCCGACGTAGAGGAAGGAGTTGCCGGTGGGTAGCGGGCGATTCGGCAGGTTGGAGGTCTGCGCGCCGTTCGTTCCGTTCGGCGTGACGATCACGTCTTTCGCGCCGAGCTCCTCTTCCAGTTGTCGCTTCACCGCCTCGGTGACGGTGACGATGACGCGCGCCTTTCGAATGGCGCGGCCGATCATCGCGCGCGCGTAAACCGGCGCCAGCGGGTTGCGCATCGGCTGGTGGAGATGAATGAGGTCGTGAATCGTCACGACCATCGGCACGCCGGTGAAGGGGACGACGTAGTGCGGTGCGTGAAAGACGTCGAGTTTCGCGCGCGTCGCGGCGCGGCCGACGACGACGAGCTCGCGCATCGAGTAATGCGCGGCGTCGACGACGACATGCTCGACGCCCGCGGGAATCGCCGCATCGCGCGGCGCGAAGGCGACGTACTCGTCGTTCGTGCCGAGCGCCACGAGTCCGCCGAGGAGGCCGCGGATGTAGGTGCCGATCCCGAAGTCGGCGATCTTGCGCGCGTCGATTCCTATCCGCATCGCGCCGCTTCCTCAATCAAGTGACGCATCGTGCGCGCGCCACGGTCCCAGGTCCAGGCGCGTGCGCGTTCCGATCCGCGAGCGCGGAGATCGCGGCGAAGCTCCGCATCGCCGAGCACGCGGGCGAGCGCCGCGCGAAGCGCATTGCGATCGCCGGGCGCGACGAGCAGCGCCGCGTCTTTCGCAAACTCGGGGATTGCTCCGGTGCGCGTCGCGATCACCGGCGCGCCGCAAGCCATCGCCTCGAGCGGCGGAATGCCGAAGCCTTCGTAGCGCGAGGGGTAGACGAACGCGCGCGCGCCGCGATAAAGCTCGCGCAGCCGCTCGCGCGTCACGTAGCCGGTGACCTCGACTCCGTCCGGCATACGCATACTCCATCCTGCATCGCCACAAAGCACGAGTCGTGGCCGCGGTTCGGGGAGCGACCACCAGACGGCGAACAGCACGTCGAGGCCTTTGCGCGGTTCGATCGTGCCCGCGTAGAGGACGTAGTCGCCTTCACGTCCACCCGGCGTGAAGAACTCGCTCACGCCGTTCGGCACGATCTCGATCTTCGATGACGGCACGCCGAATCCGCGCATCGCGTCATCGGCCACGGCGCGCGACACGCAGGCAATGCGCGCGGCTTTCTCCAGGCTCGGGCCGATGAAGAGGTTGAAGGAGAGGATCGTTTTCAACCGATGCCGTCCCGGCATCGTGATCGACGTGAAGTCGTGCACCGTCGCCACGGCCGGCATGCGAACGGTGAGCGGCAGCGTTCCATGCGGTCCCCACAGCACATCGCCCTCGATGTGCGGCAGCTTCGTTTGCTGCCAGAGAACGCCGAGTGGCATCGGATCGACGCGAAACGCGCACTGCTCGAGACCTTGGCGATCCGCAATCTCCGCATGCGACGCGATCAGCGGCGCCGGCTCGATCCCGAGCCGTCGCGTGATCTCCGCGGTATGCACGCCGATCCCCGTGCGGTTGCCGACGAGGGGACGGCCATCGATGACGAGTCGCACGCTGAGAGTCTACGAGAGAACAGATCCCAGATCGCAGTTCGCAGATCGCAGCGAAACCCACGGGATGGTTGGGTGGGCCTGCGATCCGCGATCTGCGTTCTGCGATCTAGTTTCGTCACGAGCTCGCGACGCGCCTCAGCACCGCGAGCGTCTTCGCCGCAGCGTCGCTCCAGCGAAACTCCGCCGCCCTTGCGCGGCCGCGTGCCGCGAGATCCGCGCGCAATGCGTCGTCGTTCACGACGTGAAGGAGCAGCGCTTCCAGCGCATCGACGTCGTTCGGATCGAAGTAGAGAGCGGCGTCACCGCCGATCTCGGGGAGGGACGATGAGCGTGCGGCGATCGATGGGACTCCGCGGGCCATCGCTTCGAGCAGCGGGAATCCGAATCCTTCGTAGATCGACGGGAACACGAACGCCTCGGCCTTCTCGTAGACCGTCGCCAATTGCGAGACCGGGAGGTAATCGAGGTGCACGATGCCCGGTTGCCGTAGGCGTGGCAGGAGCGACTCCGACTTCCAGCCGATCTTGCCGACGACGACGAGCGAGCCGTCGTACGCGCCGCGCGCGTGCAACCGCTCGTAGGCATCGAGTAGCGTCACGAGATTCTTGCGCGGCTCGATCGTGCTGACGAAGAGGAGGTAGCGCGAGGGAAGTCCATCGAACGGCATCGACGATGATGGAGCGCCGAGGCCGGAGAGCACCGCAACGGCGCGCGACGGCTCGATCGGGTAGAAGCGGAGCAGATCGCGCCGCGTCGACTCCGACACGCAGAGGATCGCGTCGGCGATCGCCACCTCGCGCATCATCTGCGACTCGAGATTCGCCAGCGTTTCCTTCTGCAGCAGCTCCGGAAAGCGTTTGTACGTGAGGTCGTGCACCGTCACCACACGACGTCGCGCGATCGCCGAATGGAGTCGCGGGAGAAAGTAATTCGCGCCGAAGAACACATCGCAGTCGGCGAGCGCGAGCCAGGCCACGTACGCCGCGGCGGTCAGCGGACGATCGAAGCGCCCGAGGGGCAGACCGCGCAGATCGAACGTGCAGAGTCGCGCGTTCGCCGGCAGATCGGCGTGAAGATGCGGACCGTAGTCCGTCACGCGCGCGTCGCCGAACAGAAAGAATTCGACGTCTTCGTGCTTCGCCATCTCGTGCAACAGGTAATAGAGGTACCAGCCGACGCCGGTCAGCGGCTCGTAAAACGGACGGATGTCGACGGCGACGCGCAGCGGGCGCTGGCGATGCGCCGCCGCTCGCCAAGCTCGATGCAGACGATCGCCGAGCGCATGGCGTAGAGTGTCGGCGATGACTCGAACAGCAGGCACGAGCGACATCGGCGCGCGATAGTAGCAGTTCGCAGAACGCAGATCGCGGATCGCAGGGCGTCGATCTCACGAGATCCGCAAACTGCAACGCGAACCGCTGCGATCTGCGATCTGCGAACTGCAATCTGAATCATGCGGAAACTCATCCTCACCCTCATCGCCATCGCGGCCCTCCTCGGCGTCGTGGCGATCTATCTCGTCGCGACGACGCCGAAACGGGCGGAGCCGCTCCGGTTTCCGCTCAGCGTCGCGCATCGCGCGCTGCTCGCGCGCGTTCCCGCGTCCGCCGACTCTTTCGCGCTCATTCCTTCCGCCGCGCTGCTGCACCGCAAGCTCGAAGCGAACAGCGTCACCAGCGAGTCGCTCACGCGTTGGGAAGAAGAGCACGAGATGCCACGGGCGTGGATGCTCGGCGGCGCCGACATCGTGGCCTGGAAGAGCGGCAAGGTGACCAGCTACGTCGTCCGGCTCGATGCGTTTCGTGCGGTGCTCATTCGCGTCTGGCTGATGATGGCCAGCAACGCGGTGGCGCGATGGGAGGGTTCGACGCTGGTGATGAACGATCCCGTTCCATCGCCGCCCGGCGATCTCACCGACATCCTTCGCCTCGCTTCCGGGCTTCCGGCCGGCGACGCATTTCTCGTGCAGCGCCGCTCGTCGCGCGGCGCGTTCCCGCCGATCGCTCGTCCCGCGGTGACGTCGCTTCAGGTCACGCCCGCCGAGATCATCATCGTCTCCCGCGCCGCCTCGGACGACGTGACGCCGCCGACCTCCGTCCGCGCGCAGTTCCCGCGCGGCGCAATGCTCAGCGTCACCTTTTCCGAACCGCTGCGCATCCTCGGCGATCTCAATCGGATTCTTGGCGTGCAGATCGACGACTTCGTCGCTCCCGGCGGATCGATCGCGCTCTACGACGTCGAGACCGGCACGCTCCTTCCGCGCCCGCGCGGCGTGATTTCCGTCGCTGCGACCACGGAAACGCGCGCGGCGATGCAGGACGTCGTCCGCGTCGCCGAGATCGTCGGCGAGTCGCGCGACACCGGCGACCAGATCCAGGTCGCGTTCGACCGCACCAGCCTTGGCCTGTATTCAAAGGATACGTTCCTCCCCGGGACCTGGACCGGAACCGGCTGGGCCCTGCGCATCGATCCCGTCCGCTTCGTCCCCGTCCTCCGCCGCCTCTCCGACAGCAAAGGCCTCCGCTTCATCACCCCGCGCATCCACCGCGGAATCCGCGATCTCAGCCGCTGGATCGATGCGATCGAGCGCGCCGGGTCGATCGAGGCCGCGTCGTCGGTGGCTGGTGGGGTGGAGGAGCTGCGCGTAAGGATTGTTTCGGGGCGATAAGAGATCGCAGATCGCAGCGGCTGGATCCAAGCGTCCAGAGAATCGCCTGATCATCCGAGCTCATAGGGGCCGTCTCGCCAGGAGTTCCTGCGATCTGCGATCTGCGATCTGGGGTCGCGCGAGCCGGGGGTCCGGAATGGATTCCGCCCCTCAGCGGGTTACACGGCTTCTGTTGCACGCGCTCCGTGTGCGACCCCTACTCCCATGAGCACGACAGTCATCAAGTTCGACACGATCGACGAGCACGGCCCCCAAACCTATCGGGGCGCGTTCGATTTGACCGCGAAGGACGTCGATCGCGAGGAGCTGACGAACGTCGGCGACGTGTCGATCGAGGTCAACGTGCAGCAGGGGAACCTCGAGGGCGAGTATCTCGCCGACGGCACGATTCACTTCACAGCCGATCTCGAATGCTCGCGTTGCGTCGAGCCCTACCCGTTTGCCAATGCTTCCGCGTTTCACGTAAGATTCCGCCCTCGTCCCGAGGCCTCCCTGGAAAATGAGGAGGTCGAGATCACCAACAAGGAAGAGCTCGACGTCGAGTACTACTCGGATCGGGAGCTTCCTCTTCGCGATCTCGCCCTGGAGCAGATCCAGCTTTCGCTTCCCATGAAGCCTCTGTGTGACGAGAATTGCCTCGGGTTGTGTCCGACGTGCGGAGTCAACCGTACGCGGCAATCGTGTTCCTGCGGAGAGTCGATCATCGACGACCGCTGGGGTGCGTTGAAGGGGCTCCGCGAGGAGCTGGCCAAAAAGAAAGACGTTTAATTTGAAGTAGCGGTCGCGAGTCAGCACTCGCAGCGCGCCACTCGCAACCAAGTTCAAGGAGCTCACGATGCCAAATCCAAAACGCCGCCATTCCAAAGAGAGAACGCGCACGCGGCGCGCCCATGACTTCCTCAAGCCGAAGTCTCTTTCGACCTGCCCGCAGTGCCAGGAAGCGAAAGAGCCGCATCGCGTTTGCCCGAAGTGTGGTTTCTACAAGGGCCGCGAAGTCATCACCACCAAGGACGTTCTCTAGTTTTCTGAGCGATGGCGGGAGACGGAACGGCGTTGCCGCTTTGCCGCATCGCCGTTGACGCGATGGGTGGCGACCATGCGCCCGACGAGATCGTCAAGGGCGCGCTGCTCGCGGCTGAGGAGTACCCCACCGTCTCCATCCTTCTCGTCGGCCGCGAAGAAGTCCTTCGCGAAAAGCTCGGCGGAGCCTCGTCGCCGCGCATCGAGATCGTCGATGCGCGCGAAGTCGTCGACATGACCGATACCGCTCTGGCGCCTCTGCGCCGGAAGCGGAATTCGTCCATTCGCGTCTGCGCGAATCTCGTCGCCGAAAAGAAAGCCGACGCCATGGTCTCCGCCGGACACACCGGCGCGGCCATGACCTCCGCCTACAAAGTCCTCGGCACGATCGAAGGCGTGAGCCGCCCCGCGCTCGCGGCGATTTTGCCGAACTCGAAAGGCTTCACCGTCCTCCTCGACGTCGGCGCCAACGTCGACTCCAAGCCCGCCTACCTGCGCGAGTTCGCCGTCATGGGCCACTTCTACGCGCAGATGATCCTCGGCCAGGCCGAACCGCGCGTCGGTCTCCTTTCCATCGGTGAAGAGGAAGGGAAAGGAAACGAGCTGACGAAGGAAACGTTCCGCGTCCTCAAGGAAACGGGCCTCAACTTCATGGGCAACGCCGAGGGACGCGACGTCTTCAACGGCAACGCCGACGTCATCGTCTGCGACGGCTTCATCGGCAACGTCGTGCTCAAAGCGTCCGAAGCGCTCGGCGAGCTGGTTGGAAAGATGCTGCGCACGGAAGTCACGCGCACCCCGATGCGCAAAGCCGGCGCGCTGATCCTCAAAGGCGCCTTCGACGATGTCAAGAAGCGGATGGACTACTCCGAATACGGCGGCGCCCCGCTCCTCGGCGTGAACGGCGGCTGCATCATTTCCCACGGCCGCTCCAACGCGAAAGCGATCAAGAACGCCATCCGCGTCGCCCGCGACTTCGCCATGAACCGCGTCGATACGAAGATCCGCGAGAAGATCGGCGACCTGCACTCGAGAGAACACGCGTCGCGCGTCCTGGCTGCGACCGAGTGATCTTCCGGTAGCGAGTGATTCTCCAGTAGACGGTAGACAGGTGACGGGGGAACGTCGATTCCGCGTTGCTGCGGCGGGAGAAACTCGTCCGTTTTGTAGTTGTAGAGGTGGAACAACTTGCTCCACAGAGGCGACTTCGGATCGTCCTTCAGTCCCTTGCGGAACGGGATTTACGCCTCGGCTCCGATTGCTGCGACGGCTGCGCGGTTCTCGCGACCGATATACGCCTTGTCCGCGTTCACTTCGACGATGGGCGAAGGTCTTCGCACCCGTTTCAAGCAACGGCACGAACTCCGGTAGTCGTGTCGGTCGCGATCCGTGACGGTAACCGCCGCGATGACGTTCGTTTTCGTTCCGATCAGAGCATGGAGCTTGATGTAGTTGCGCGCGTACTGGTCATGCCCGTACCTCGCGGAGAAGTGGCGATAGAAGCACTGCGTTCCGAAGCCGGTTGAATCGACGGCGAACTGACTCTCGACCGATCCTAGCGGCGCGGCGCTGGCTTCAATCAGTTGATGAAGGACCGGCGTAACGGTCGCGTCCTCGATCACTTTCAGAACGGAGTTGGAGTGCCACGCGCGCGACACAAAGCCGTCCGCTTTCGCTCCGCGAAGGTCGCTCATGAAGCGACGCGCGCTCAGACCGGAGTAGACTTGAAGCACGAGGAGAACAGCGCCGCGTTGAGCGGAACGGACGGTCGATCCATGCCGCGCTCCGGTTCCGGTACGGCGGCGCAGAGGTCGCGGAGAAGATGACAGAACAACTCCCGCTCCGCTGTCTGCGCCCGGTTGTACGCGGGCCAGTCCTGCGAGTAGGTGACGCGCACCACGCGCGTCTCGGTAACGGTGGTTTCTCCGTTGGGGTTGGCAATGGTCTCCCTTTTCGAAAGAATTCCACGGCGTAGCCGTGTTTGCAGGTCGAGCGACGCAACTCGAAATCAAAGCATGAGCAATGGAAACCGTCTCCGTCGCGGGTGATGGAGTACCGTGACCTGCGCGAGCGGGAGCGGTCTAAATCCAGCATTCGAACGCTACTTCAGGAACTACCTCGCGGATGCGCAACATCTTGTCCTGAGTCAAGAGGGTCAGCCCGTACTCCCATGCGGAAGCGACGATCCAGACGTCGTTGATATCCACGCCCAACGTCACGAGGTGCGCCTCTTTCGGCCTATCGCTCGGCAGTGGGTACTTGTCCCACAGGCGGCGCAAAATCTGAGCGTAGTAAAAACATGTCGACCCGGTAATCTCCTTCACTTGGGGCCGAACAACTCGCGCAATAAATTGCGCGAACTCGCGACGTCGAAGGACGTCTGTCGTGGGATTACTTAGTCCGAATTGGATTTCGCCTAGCGCGATAGCTGATATCCACATCAGGTATTCTGGCGGCGTTGTTCTTAAGCGCTCCGCAAACATAACGGACGGCCTCTCCCAGTATTGCACGTGGTTGGTGTCAAGGAGATAGCCTCTCACTAAATGTCCGCCTCAGTGGCGCCAATCAATTCGAGCATGGCGCCGACGCTAGCCTTCGCGGTATCTGGATCCAGATACCTCGACAATGGCAAGAAGAGGTCGAAGTCGGAAGGAAAGTAGTCCGTAAACGCATGCGGCACCGGCCGACGTTCCCCTCTAAAGAAATCGAGCAGTCGCCGTTCTAAGCGCGGCGGCAGTCGATATCCGTCGAGCACCACGGCGTCGATCGCTTTTAGCAAATGCTCTGGGTCGCCAGCGTCTGGATCGCCACCGAAAAGTGGCGGAATCGAGGCGCGTCGATAGCTTTCGACCAGCGAGTGCAGTTGCTGGCGTTGCTCCTCTGAAAAGACAGGCATCGGGATTTCGCGGAGCGTTTCAAGCGTGATATCGGTTTTGCCTTCCCGTGTGGCGACAAACGCATTTGCTACAGGCGAATTGAGAATCGCCGCTAACACTACTTCGTCATAATTCGTCGTCGTCGGCCACACCCCCACGAATGTCTGATAGCACGGAACTCCTTCGCGATCAGCAAACGCAGCGATACGCCAACGCCCCCGCGACTTGGTCGACTTATTCAGGATCGCTTTCGGTTTATCCCAGGGCAATTTCCAGGCATTGGTCCGCTGGAGTTTTCGCGAGAAATTGAGGTAGGCCAACGTCGGAGCTTCGAAGACGTTAAATTTTGCTCTTGGCGCCACTCCCTGTCGAAAATCGCGAGCCGCTACAGTCTTAACGAGTTTGTCTAAGTTCTCGGCTAGTGGCGCGGTCCACTCGATTCCCCGATGCACATTTGCTACATCCGCCAACGTTCCTTGATGGCTAAGAAAACTCCAAACATCGGGGAGGTCAGGAATCCTGAACCCGGCGTTAGCTTGCGCGGTTCCGAAGTTTTGCGAATGTTCGAAAGTTACTCGATGCTCGCTATTAAATGCGTTCCACGACGCAGCGTCATCTCTAACGTTCCGGTAGGTGACGCGGCTGACGTCGTGAGGTATCGGCTCTGTCGCGATCAGCAGCGCAACCTCGGTGTCAGCGATGAAAGCCCTGTCAGGTAAAACTGTAAATTCAAGCGACGCGAAGCGCTGCGCCAAGCGCTCGCGAACGCTGGCGTAGCTTCTGCCGTCAATTGCCACAACCGGCAGCACAAACCCGAGCACACCTGATGGGTGAAGGTCGTCGAGAACGCGATTCAGCAACTCAACTGGCTTGCAAGGAGATGTCACGCTGTATCGCGCTCTGTCCTTTACCTTGAAGTCTTCGAACGGTGGGTTGCATAGCACGACACCGGCGCGTCGCAAATGATCTTTCATGGCCCCAGGGATGAACACGTCACCGGTCTCAATTTTCCATCCGTTAGGATTTGGGAAGTCAGCTAGAGTGAGAGCCAGCGTGCTGATTTCGGTACCGAACGGGTCGAACTCGATACCGGTCAAATGTTCGACAAAATATCGGTGGCGCTCAGCGGCCGAGAAGCCAAATATATTCTGACGCAGAATATGCATTGCCCCAATCAAAAACGCAGCGCTGCCGCAGCATGGCTCGAAGACTATTCTCTTGTCGTCGCCGGTCGGAGTGAATGGGATGCGTTCGACAATGTAACGCACCAAAGTGCGCGACGTACGATGAATGCCGAGCTGGGTACGCGTCTCAGCGTCCACCAGTGTTGTTGACCAAATTTGGGAAAGCACTTCTACGGAGAGGTTTCTGAAGTCCAGGTCTCTCCAGATCAACTGTGCTGCGACTTGGCGCGCATCACGCACCAGAAGCCGCGGCGCATTGAGGCGGTAATGCTTTGCCACCGCCGCCAGTAGCGCATCGGCGTCATCCGACAGTGAGACGAAACCTAGAACCTTTCGATCCCTGAACACCTTTGCTGTGAGCAGCCAAAACACAACTTTGAACAAGTGTTCCGGTTGCGGTTGCCTACCGGTTGCCGCGACATATGCAGCGCTTGTCTCAGCGAGCGTTCGACGCAGTAGAGGGTCGAGCTGCGCCTGAATGTGACTTTCGAGTTCAGGCAGCAAGCCGGAGAACAGGGCGAACTGGCGCTCCCATCCAGATGGACCGATATTTTTAGCCCGCAACAGCGGGGCTGGCTGCCACGACGGCGCGCGTTTTGCGAGCGCTTCCGCTATGCGATCGGCCCGGAACGTATTAGTCAGGGCATGTCGGCCCGCGACGCGCGACACCTCCCATTCACGTATTTCGTCGTGGTCGATCTCCAGCAGCAACGGTGCACCGAGCGCGCGGAACTGATCTACGAGAGCGGCGCCGCGACGTTCCCCGGCGCGAACAATTCCGATACAAGCTGAATCATACGAGACTGGCGTTTGACCAAAGGCTGCTGCGACGGTTTTTCGTTCGCGTTGCTGTTCGAACCAATCAGGGAAAGCGTAGCCCTCCTCCAGCAGACCATCGCGATAGCCTAGCGAACGCAGCCCGTTGATTAGCTGCTCCGAGGAGTTCGTGTCGTCAGTGCTGGTTCGTGCCACCGGTTAATTGTACCCGAATAAGTGCAACGTCTTCAATGGGTTAGCTAAACTACTCCAACGTCAGCCACTTACACGCACCACATCTTGACAGGGACGGCCACTTCCAGAGCGATCGGGGGTGGCTCGGCTCCAGTGAAAGCCTTTGCCGGTCGACCATCTGGAGATTTTACGCCCCGTTACCGCCTCGCTCCAACGCAACTACTCCACGTAGTGATTTCGCCGTCAACCGGGGCTTTTGCACACAAAGTCTCCCCCTGCACATAAAGTCGGGGAGCCCCGTGGCCCGGCAAAGTCCGCTTCGCGGACTCAGCCGCACGGCACTCAGCTTGCATCGCGGGCGGAGAGCAATCTTCACCAATCCACCATCCACCAGGGAGAACCGCGGGTATGACGACCATTGGCGTCGAGAAGGCTACCGAGCTGGGGCCGAAGGATTTCGAACGGCTGTTGTTGCGCGCACTGACTTCCATGAAGAAGGGCGACTTCTCCGTACGGATGCCGATCGAGTTCATCGGCGTGCAGGGGAAGATCGCCGATACGCTGAACGACATCCTCGATCTCAACGAGCGCACCGCGCTGGAGATCGAGCGCATCTCCACCGTCGTCGGCAAGGAGGGCAAGCTCAACCAGCGGACGCAGGTTCCCTCCGCCGGTGGGTCGTGGATCGTGATGGCCGAGGCGGTGAACAATCTGATCACCGATCTCGTGCAGCCGACCAATGAGATCGCGCGCGTCATCGGCGCGGTGGCCAAGGGCGATCTCACGCGGACGATGGCCATCGAGTTCGACGGGCGTCCGCTGAAGGGCGAGTTCCTGCGGACGGCGAAGACGGTCAACACGATGGTCACGCAGCTCGCGTCGTTCGCGTCGGAAGTCACGCGCGTGGCGCGCGAGGTCGGCACGGAAGGAAAGCTCGGCGGTCAGGCCGACGTCAAGGGTGTCTCCGGTACGTGGAAGGACTTGACGGAATCGGTCAATTCGATGGCTTCGAATCTGACCGGGCAGGTGCGCAACATCGCCGACGTCACCACCGCGGTCGCCAACGGCGACCTCTCGAAGAAGATCACCGTCGAAGTGCGCGGCGAGATCCTGGAGCTGAAGAACACGATCAACGTCATGGTCGATCAGCTCCGCTCGTTCGCCTCGGAAGTCACGCGCGTGGCGCGCGAAGTCGGTTCGGAAGGAAAGCTCGGCGGTCAGGCCGATGTGCAGGGTGTCAGCGGTACGTGGCGCGATCTCACCGACTCCGTGAATTACATGGCGTCGAACCTGACCAATCAGGTGCGCAACATCGCCGCGGTGACGACGGCGGTCGCGAATGGCGATCTCTCGAAGCAGATCACGGTCGATGCGCGCGGCGAGATTCTCGATCTCAAGGAGACCATCAACACGATGGTCGATCAGCTCCGGTCGTTCGCGTCGGAGGTCACGCGCGTGGCGCGCGAGGTCGGCACGGAAGGAAAGCTCGGCGGTCAGGCGGAGGTGAAGGGAGTCTCCGGTACGTGGAAAGACTTGACCGACTCGGTCAACTACATGGCCGCGAACCTCACCTCGCAGGTGCGTAACATCGCCGAGGTCACGACGGCCGTCGCCAACGGCGACCTCTCGAAGAAGATCACCGCCGAAGCGCTCGGCGAGATCCTCGAGCTGAAGAACACGATCAACACGATGGTCGATCAGCTCCGCGCCTTCGCCTCCGAAGTCACGCGCGTCGCGCGCGAAGTCGGAACGGAAGGGCAACTCGGCGGTCAGGCCGAAGTGCCGGGCGTCGCCGGAACGTGGAAGGACCTCACCGACTCCGTGAACGCGATGGCCGGCAATCTGACGGCGCAGGTGCGCAACATCGCCGACGTCACGACCGCGGTCGCCATGGGCGATCTGTCGAAGAAGATCACCGTCGATGTGCGCGGCGAGATTCTCGAGCTGAAGAACACGATCAACACGATGGTCGATCAGCTCAACTCCTTCGCCGCCGAGGTCACGCGCGTGGCGCGCGAGGTCGGCACGGAAGGGAAGCTCGGCGGTCAGGCGGAAGTGAAAGGCGTCGCCGGCACGTGGAAGGACCTCACCGACTCCGTCAACTCGATGGCCGGCAATCTGACGGCGCAGGTGCGCAACATCGCCGACGTCACGACCGCGGTCGCCATGGGCGACCTGTCGAAGAAGATCACCGTCGATGTGCGCGGCGAAGTCGCGGAGCTGAAGAACACGATCAACACGATGGTCGATCAGCTCAACTCCTTCGCCGCGGAAGTCACGCGCGTGGCGCGCGAGGTCGGCACCGAAGGACAGCTCGGCGGTCAGGCGGAAGTGAAGGGCGTCGCGGGAACGTGGAAGGACCTCACGGACTCCGTGAACGCGATGGCCGGCAACCTCACCGCGCAGGTGCGCAACATCGCCGAGGTGACGACGGCCGTCGCGATCGGCGATCTGTCGCAGCAAGATCACCGTCGACGTGCGCGGCGAGATCCTCGAGCTGAAGAACACGATCAACACGATGGTCGATCAGCTCAACTCCTTCGCCGCGGAAGTCACGCGCGTGGCGCGCGAAGTCGGAACGGAAGGAAAACTCGGCGGGCAGGCGGAGGTCCGCGGCGTCGCCGGCACGTGGAAGGATCTGACCGACTCCGTCAACTGCGATGGCCGGCAACCTCACCGTGCAGGTGCGCGACATCGCCGGCGTTGCCACCGCGGTCGCCAACGGCGACCTGTCGCAGAAGATCACCGTCGACGTCAAAGGCGAGATTCTGCAGATGAAGAAGACCGATCAACACGATGGTCGATCAGCTCTCGGCCTTCGCCTCCGAAGTCACGCGCGTGGCGCGCGAGGTCGGCACGGAAGGAAAGCTCGGCGGCCAGGCCGACGTCAAAGGCGTCGCCGGAACGTGGAAGGATCTGACCGACTCCGTGAACTCGATGGCATCGAACCTCACCGGCCAGGTGCGAAACATCGCCGACGTCACGACCGCGGTCGCGAACGGCGATCTGTCGAAGAAGATCACCGTCGAGGTCAAGGGCGAGATCCTCGAGCTGAAGAACACGATCAACTCGATGGTCGATCAGCTCCGCTCCTTCGCCGCCGAGGTCACGCGCGTGGCGCGCGAAGTCGGCACGGAAGGAAAACTCGGCGGCCAGGCCGACGTGCAGGGCGTCTCCGGCACGTGGAAGGACCTGACCGACTCGGTCAACTACATGGCCGCGAATCTGACCGCGCAGGTGCGCAACATCGCCGAGGTGACGACCGCCGTCGCCAACGGCGACTTGTCGAAGAAGATCACCGTCGACGTGAAAGGCGAGATGCTCGAGCTGAAGGACACCATCAACACGATGGTCGATCAGCTCAACTCCTTCGCCTCGGAAGTCACGCGCGTGGCGCGCGAAGTCGGCGTCGGAAGGAAAGCTCGGCGGTCAGGCGGAGGTGAAAGGCGTGGCCGGCACGTGGAAGGACCTCACCGACACCGTCAACATCGATGGCCTCGAACCTCACGGCCCAGGTGCGCAACATCGCCGAGGTGACGACGGCCGTCGCCAACGGCGATCTCTCGAAGAAGATCACGGTCGACGTCCGCGGCGAGATCCTCGAGCTGAAGAACACGATCAACACGATGGTCGATCAGCTCAACTCCTTCGCCGCCGAGGTCACGCGCGTCGCGCGCGAAGTCGGAACGGAAGGAAAGCTCGGCGGCCAGGCGGAGGTGAAGGGCGTCGCCGGCACGTGGAAGGACCTGACCGACTCCGTCAACTCCATGGCCTCGAACCTCACCGCGCAGGTGCGCAACATCGCCGAGGTCACGACCGCCGTCGCCAACGGCGACCTGTCGAAGAAGATCACCGTCGACGTGCGCGGCGAGATTCTGGAGCTGAAGAACACGATCAACACGATGGTCGATCAGCTCAACTCCTTCGCCTCGGAGGTCACGCGCGTCGCGCGCGAGGTCGGCACGGAAGGACGCCTCGGCGGCCAGGCGCAGGTGCAAGGGCGTCGTCGGGCACGTGGAAGGACCTCACCGACAACGTCAACTTGATGGCCTCGAACCTCACCAACCAGGTGCGCAACATCGCCCAGGTGACGACGGCCGTCGCGAACGGCGACCTCTCGAAGAAGATCACCGTCGACGTCAAGGGCGAGATCCTCGAGCTGAAGGACACGATCAACACGATGGTCGATCAGCTCAACTCCTTCGCCTCGGAAGTCACGCGCGTGGCGCGCGAGGTCGGCACGGAAGGGAAGCTCGGCGGCCAGGCGCAGGTGAAGGGCGTGGCCGGAACGTGGAAGGACCTCACCGACAACGTCAACATGATGGCCTCGAACCTCACCAACCAGGTGCGCGGCATCGCCAAGGTCGTGACCGCGGTCGCCAACGGCGATCTGAAGCAGAAGCTCGACGGTCGAAGCGCGAGGCGAGATCGCGGAGCTCGGCGACACGATCAACGACATGATCGACACGCTGGCGACCTTCGCCGATCAGGTCACCACCGTGGCCCGCGAGGTCGGCGTCGAAGGAAAGCTCGGCGGACAGGCCAACGTGCCCGGCGCGGCCGGCACGTGGCGCGATCTGACCGACAACGTCAACCAGCTCGCCGCGAATCTCACCACGCAGGTGCGCGCGATCGCCGACGTCGCAACGGCCGTGACCAAGGGCGACCTGACGCGGAACGATCACGGTCGAGGCGCAGGGCGAGGTGGCGGCGCTCAAGGACAACATCAACGAGATGATCCGCAACCTGCGCGAGACGACGTCGCGCAACACCGAGCAGGACTGGCTGAAGACCAACCTCGCCAAGTTCACGCGGATGATGCAGGGACAGAAGAACCTGCACGACCGTCTCGCAGATGATCCTCTCCGAGCTGGCGCCGGTGGTCGGCGCCGCAGCACGGCGTCTTCTACATCGATGGACTTCCGGCGAACGAGCGGCGGCGAGCCGACGCTCAAGCTGGCCGCGACCTACGCGTATCAAGGAGCGCAAGCATCTCAACAAGCGAGTTCCGCGTCGGCGAAGGGCTGGTCGGCCAGGCGGCGTTCGAGAAGCAGCGCATCCTCCTCACGAACGCGCCCGACGACTACATGCAGATCAACTCCGGCCTCGGCGAAGCGAAGCCGCTGAACATCATCGTGCTGCCGATCGTCTTCGAAGGTCAGGTGCAGGCGGTGATGGAGCTGGCCGCGTTCAACCGCTTCACCGATACGTATCAGTCGCTCCTCGATCAGCTCACCGAGTCGATCGGCGTCGTGCTCAACACGATCCAGGCGAACATGCGGACGGAAGAGCTGCTGACGCAGTCGCAGTCGCTCGCCGAGGAGCTGCAGGCGCAGCAGGAAGAGCTGACCGAGACCAACAAGCGTCTCGAGCAGCAGGCGAAGTCGCTGCAGGCCTCGGAAGAGCTGCTCAAGCAGCAGCAGGAAGAGCTGCAGCAGACGAACGAGGAGCTGGAAGAGAAAGCGCGGCTGCTGCACCGACGCAGAACGAGGAAGTCGAGCGGAAGAACCGCGAGGTCGAACAGGCCAAGCGGCAGCTCGAAGAGAAGGCGCGGCAGCTCGCGCTCACCTCGAAGTACAAGAGCGAGTTCCTGGCGAACATGTCGCACGAGCTGCGCACGCCGCTCAACTCGCTGCTCATCCTGGCCAAGCTGCTCGCCGACAATCCGGAAGCGAACCTCACCGACAAGCAGGTCGAGTTCGCGAAGACGATCCACTCCTCGGGACAGGACCTGCTCACGCTCATCAACGACATCCTCGACCTGTCGAAGATCGAGACGCGGCATGATGACCGTCGCGCTCGAGCGATGTGCCGTTCCGCGAGATTCAGCGACATGATGGAGCGGACGTTCCGCCAGGTCGCGAACGACAAGTCGCTCGACTTCAAGATCGAGCTGGCGCCGAATCTGCCGCCGTCGATCCACACCGATCCGACGCGGCTGCAGCAGGTGCTCAAGAACCTGCTCGGCAATGCGTTCAAGTTCACGGAGCGCGGCGGCGTGACGCTGCGCATCGAGACGGCGACGCGCGGCTGGACGCCCGGTCACGACGTGCTCGATCGCGCGTCGAGCGTCATCGCGTTCAGCGTCACGGACACCGGCATCGGCATCCCCGACGAGAAGCAGCGGATCATCTTCGAAGCCTTCCAGCAGGCCGACGCTTCGACGACGCGCAAGTTCGGCGGCACGGGCCTCGGCCTCTCGATCAGCCGCGAGATCGCGCGGCTCCTCGGCGGCGAGATCCGCGTCGACGAGCGAGCCCGGCGTCCGGCTCGACGTTCACGCTCTTCCTGCCGCAGACTACGTAGCGCCGCGCGCGCAATACGCGCAGCAGGAGTCGAGTCGGCGCCGGCGCCCTCGACCAGCGCATCGGAGACGAGTGACGCCGGCCGCGCAGCGTGCGCGGCGAGCATCGCCGACATGCTGCCGAGAGGAGCGCACGATCGAGCAGCGTCGTCGTCGATCGAGGAGCAGGTCCCCGACGACCGCGACTCGATCCACGCCGGGCGACCGCACGGTGCTGATCGTCGAGGACGACGTCAACTTCGCGCGCATCCTGCTCGACATGGCGCAGCGACAAGGGCTTCAAGGGCATCGTGGCCACGCGCGGCGAGATCGGCACTGCAACTCGCGCGGCGCTATCGCCCCGACGCCATCACGCTCGATATCGCGCTGCCGGACATGGAAGGGTGGACGGTGCTCGATCGCCTCAAGCACGACCGCGTCACGCGGCACATCCCGGTCCACATCATCTCCGGCGACGAGGAGACGGCGCCGCGGTCTGCGCCTCGGCGCCTTCGCGCAGGTGCAGAAGCCGGTGACGAAGGAAGCGCTCGACGACGCCTTCGCGAAGATCCAGGGCTTCGTCGAGCGGCCGAACAAGTCGCTGCTGGTCGTCGAAGACAACGAGCAGCAGCGCAGCGCGATCGTCGAGCTGATCGGCGACGAGGCGACGTCGAGATCACCGCGCGTCGGCACCGGCGAAGAGGCGCTGCAGATCCTGCGCGAGCGCCACTTCGACTGCATGGTCCTCGACCTCGGCCTGCCCGACATGAGCGGCTTCGAGTTCATCGACCGGATGAAGAACGAGCTGCACATCGACGACATCCCGATCGTCGTCTACACCGGCCGCGAGCTGTCGCGGAAGGAAGAGAACGGAGCTGAAGCGGATGGCCGACGCCATCATCGTGAAGGACGTGCGCTCGCCCGATCGCCTGCTCGACGAGACCGCGCTCTTCCTGCATCGCGTCGAAGCGAACCTGCCGGAGCAGAAGCGGCAGATGCTCGAGCAACTGCACGAGTCCGATCCCGTGCTCGCCGGCAAGAAAGCGCTCATCGTCGACGACGACATGCGCAACATCTACGCGCTGACGAGTCTCCTCGAGCGTCACAAGATGAACGTGCTCTACGCCGAGAGCGGCGCGGAAGGCATCGAGCATCCTGCAGAACACGCCGGACATCGACGTCGTGCTGATGGACGTGATGATGCCGGAGATGGACGGCTACGAAGCGATGCGCCGCATCCGCGGCATGGACGAATACCGCAACCTTCCGATGATCGCCCTCACCGCGAAAGCGATGAAAGGCGATCGCGAGAAGTGCATGGAGGCCGGAGCCAGCGACTACATCACCAAGCCCATCGACCCGCAGCAACTGGTGTCGTTGCTGAGGGTGTGGTTGTACAGGTAAAGCTCCCGTCTTCGCGTGAACCGCTGGAGGGCGGGCTTATAGCCCGCCGACTCTTTGGGCGGGAGGGTTGCCCGACGAACCCCCACCCAGAATCGGCGGGCTATAAGCCCGCCCTCCAGGGCGACGGAAGCCTACCGCAGCGACGCGATGTGTTCCGCGAACACCTCGTTGAACAACGCGCCCGGACGCCGCTCGCGCAGACGCTCGATCACCTTCTCGCCCGGCATGCCGAGGCGGTGGAGGATGCGGCCGGCGACGAGAGCGGAGCGGTTGAAGCCCATGCCGCAGTGCGACAGCACATGATGGCCGCTGCTGACGAGCTGCGCGCCCAGCGTCACCACTGCCTCCAGCTTGGCCAGGTTCGGCAGTTCCTCGTCGAAGATCGGGAAGTAAACGTACAGGCAGTGATTCGGCGCCGTGGGGATGCACTCGTCGAGGCCTCCCTCGAGATCGATCACCGTGTCGATCCCGTAGGACGACACGATCGACCAATCCGAGATCGCCGGCGAGATGAAGAGCTTCCCGTCATCGTCCACCTGGTACAGAGTCGAGAGATCAATCGGCATACGAACCGCATTTTAGATCCTCATTGCCCCTCTCCCCGCGTCAGCGGGGAGAGGGGGAGCGAAGCGACGGGTGAGGGGCCGCGCCACGAGCGAAGAGCGCGACAATTCGCCAGACTCAACCGTGCATGGAACCTGCAATATAGCGCGTAACGATCAATGGCCCACGAACCCTCGGCGATCCTCGACGAACAGGCAAGGACGGAGCTCGAACAGATCGAGATCCGGCTCCTCACGGAGGGGATCTATCAACACTACGGATTCGATTTCCGCGACTACTCCCTCCCGTCGTTGCGGCGGCGGATCTGGAAGCGCGTCTACGCCGAAGGGCTGACCACGATCGCCGGACTGATCGAGCGAGTGCTGCACGACGCGCAATCGATGGAGCGCCTCCTCCTCGACCTCTCCATCAACACCACGGCCATGTTTCGCGATCCGACGTTCTACCTCGCGTTCCGGCGGAAGATCGTTCCGCTCTTGCGCACCTATCCCTTCGTGCGCATCTGGCATGCCGGCTGTTCGACGGGCGAAGAGGTCTACTCGATGGCCATCCTTCTTCAGGAGGAAGGACTCTACGACCGCTGCCGCATCTACGCGACGGACATCAACGAGGCCGTGCTGCAGAAAGCGAAGGCCGGCATCTTTCCGCTTTCCACGATGCAGGAGAACACCTCGAACTACATCACCGCCGGCGGCAAGGGAACATTCTCCGACTACTACACCGCGCGTTACGACTACGCGATCTTCCGCCCCGCGCTCCGCGAGAACGTCGTCTTCGCGCAGCACAACCTCGTGACCGACGCGTCGTTCAATCACTTCAACGTCATCTTCTGCCGCAACGTTCTGATCTACTTCAACAACGCGCTGCAGGATCGCGTGCAGGACCTCTTTCTGCAATCAGCATGGAGATGTTCGGCATCCTCGGCCTCGGCAAGAAGGAGACGATCAGGTACACCCAGGTCGCGGAAAACTACGAAGAGGTGGATGCGGAAGAGCGGCTCTATCGGAGAGTTCGGTAATGGTTGTCCGTTCTCAGTTGTCTGTTGTCATGGCGACGCAACGCGGCGACGCCTCCGCGTCCCATCGACAACCGACAACCGACAACGGACAACGCGAAAGCCGCCAACTTCCCTCCGGCATCCGCTCCTGGCGTGACGGCCGTGTCTTCCCCGAGGCCTTGCGCCCGTACGAGCTCGTCGTCATCGGCTGCTCCATGGGCGGGATGCACGCACTCGGCGTGATCTTTGCCGCGCTGCCGAAAGATTTCGTGCTACCGATCGTCGTCGTGCAGCATCGCTTCAAGACTTCCAACGAAGGATTGCCGGCCTACTACCAGCGGCACTCCGCGCTCAAGGTCGTCGATGCCAGCGACAAAGAGTGGCTTCGTCCCGGCGCCGCGTATCTTGCGCCGGCCGACTATCATCTGCTCGTCGATCGCTCGGAGGGACGCGGCGAGCTGAGTCTTTCCGTCGGACGACGCCGTGGCCTATTCGCGTCCGTCCATCGATGTGCTCTTCATCTCCGCGGCCGAAGCCTACGGAGCAGGCGTCATCGGAGTCATCCTCACCGGCGCGAACGCCGATGGCGCGCGCGGCACGGCGCGCATCAAACAGGGCGGAGGATTCGTGATCGCCCAGGATCCCGAGACCGCGGAATCGCCGGCCATGCCTCGCGCCGCGATCGCGGCGGCCCGTGTGGACCGAATCTTGCCTCTGGAACGGATCGGACCCTTCCTCGTCGAGCTCGCGCGGAACAGCACACATGACCGATGATCGCGTCAACATTCTGCTGGTCGATGACCAGCCGAACAATCTGCTTGCCTTGGAGTCGATCCTCGGCGACATGGGCGAGAGTCTCATCACCGCGAGCTCCGGGACGCAGGCGCTGCGCCATCTCCTTCACCACGACTTCGCCGTCATCCTGCTCGACGTTCAGATGCCCGATCTCGACGGATTCGAGACCGCGAGTCTCATCCGGCAGCGCGATCGCTCGCGCGACACGCCGATCATCTTCCTCACGGCGCTGAGCCGCAGCGAATCGAACGTCTTCCGCGGCTACGAGCTCGGCGCCGTCGACTACATCTTCAAGCCCTTTCATCCCGAGATCCTGCGCTCGAAGGTCAGTGTTTTCGTCGAGCTCTTCAAACAGCGCGAGGCCTTCAAGCGCCAGGCGCAGGAGCTGGCCCGGCTCATCGAGACAGAACGAGCTGATTCTCAACGCCGCCGCCGAAGGAGTCTTCGGCGTCGGACTGCACGGCAAGACGACCTTCGTCAATCCCGCGGCCGCGCGCATGATCGGACGCAGCCCCGAAGAAGTCGTCGGCGTGGACATCCACACGCTCGTGCATCCGACATTCCCTGGCGTCATGACCTGCGATGTGACGCACTGCCGTCTTCACGCGGTCGTCCACGGCGATCCGATCTACGAAGAAGTGCAGGAAACCTTTTTCCGCGCCGACGGCACGAGCTTTCCCGTCGAGTTCTCCGCGTCGCCGATGCGTCGCGAAGACGGCGAGCTCCTCGGATCCGTGATCACGTATCCGCGACGTCACCGAAAAACGCGCCGCGGCCACGGCCGCCGAGGTCGAGCGGCGCTACCGCGAAGCCGAAGCGCAGAACCACGCCAAGGACAACTTCCTGGCGACGCTCTCCCACGAGTTGCGCACGCCGATGACCTCGATCCTCGGCTGGGTGCAGTTCCTGCGCACCGGACACTTCGACGAGGATGAACTGAACGAAGCGCTGCGCACGATCGAATCGAGCGCGCGCCTGCAGGCGCGTCTCATCGACGACATGCTCGACGTCTCGCGCATCATCCTCGGCAAGTTCCAGGTCGATCTCAAGCCGACGCGCATCGGACCGATCATCGAGGCCGCGCTCACGTCCGCGCGCCCCTTCGCCGCGGACAACGAGGTGACGCTGAGCTGGAGCATCGACGACGACGAAGCCACGGTGGACGTCGACCCGAGCCGCATCCAGCAGGTGATCCACAACCTGCTCTCGAACGCGATCAAGTTCACGCCCGCGGGCAAGAACGTCGATCTGCGCCTCGACCGCCACAACGCATCGTTGCGCATCAGAGTCACCGATGAAGGCGAAGGCATCGACCCCGCGTTCCTCCCGTACGTCTTCGACCGCCTCCGCCAGAGCGAAGGCTCGAACAACCGCAGCGGCCTCGGTCTCGGCCTGGCCATCGCCCGCCACATCATCGAGCTCCACCACGGCGAGATCCACGCCGCAAGCGAGGGCCTCGGCAAAGGCGCGACGTTCACCGTGACCCTGCCCGTGCGTCTGCCGGTGCGCGTGAATGAGCCGAGCGACGCGGGTGTGATGGCCGGATAGGTTGCGCGCAACGCGCCTCTGCGATTCGGAGCGCAGGCTTCGAGCCTGCCGGACCGCTGGCGTCTCGCCGGCTGGAGTGCGGGCGTCCCGCGCCCGCACCCTCTTGCTTTCGCGTTGACTGAAAATTAGCACGCGACTCGCCCTTGGCAACAGGGCGGCGGCGCGGGACGCCGCCGCGCCAGCCGGCGGGACGCCGGCGGTCCGGCAGGCAGGATGCCTGCGCTCCTGCAGAATCGAGCTCCGCTGCGACGGCGAAGCAGCCAAACCCGCGCGTTACACTCTGCCTCCATGAGAAAACACCTCGCTGCCGCGATCTGCGTCATCGCCTTGCCGCTGTTCGCGCAACGTCTCACGCCCGACGTGCGGCCTTCGCACTACACCATCGCGCTCGACGTCGACATCGACGGCCATCGCGTAGCCGGCGAAGAAACGATCGCCATCACGTCCGCCATCGAGGCGTCCTCGATCACGCTCAACTCGCTCGGTCTGAACATCGAACGCGCCACGATCGACGGAATCGCGGCGACCGTGACCACCAATGCCGCCGACGAACAGATCACACTCCAGGCGGCGCGTCCGCTCGCCGCCGGCGCACACGAGCTTGCACTCGCCTGGACCGCGCCGCTCAGCGACGCCAAGCTGCAGGGTCTCTATCTCAGCAAATCGAAGCGACGCGCCTACGCCGTCACGCAATTCGAAGGGACGTACGCGCGGATGATGTTCCCGTCATTCGACGAGCCGGCGTTCAAGGCGACGTTCGACCTCAGCCTCGTCATCGCCAAAGGCGACACCGCCATCTCTAATGGCCGCATCGCCAGCGATACGCCGGCGGGGGAGGGAAAGCATCGCCTCGTCTTCTCGACCTCGCCGAAGATGTCGACCTACCTTCTCGCGCTCGCCATCGGCGATTTCGCCTGTACCAGCGGCAGCGAAGCCGGCGTCGCGCTGCGCGTTTGCTCGATTCCCGAGAAGCTCGACGAGACCGCGTATCCACTCGAGGCGACGAAGGCCGCGATGCGCTTCTATCAACAATGGTTCTCGACGCCGTATCCGTTCGGCAAGCTCGATCTCGTCGCCATTCCCGATTATGAATGGGGCGGGATGGAGAACACGGCGTCGATCTTCTTTCGCGAGTCGTCGCTGCTCGTCGGGAAGAAGCCGTCGGGCAACACGAAGCAGTCGCTCGCGGGACTCATCGCCCACGAGATCGCCCATCAATGGTTCGGCGATCTCGTCACCGCCGCCTGGTGGGACGACATCTGGCTCAATGAAGGCTTCGCGACGTGGATGGCCTTGAAGCCGGTCGCGGCCTGGCATCCGGAGTGGCCGACGACGGAGGAAGCGGCGCGCGCTACGCAGTCGGCGATCGGCGTCGACTCCCTCGGCGCGACGCGCGCGATTCACGCAACGGCCTCCACTCCCGGCGAGATCAAGGAGATGTTCGACGGCATCGCCTACGAGAAAGGAGCGGCGCTCCTGCGCATGCTCGAGTCGTACATCGGCGCCGAGGCATTTCGCAAAGGCGTGAATCTCTATCTCTCCGAACACGCCTTCGGCAATGCGACGTCCGGGGATTTCGCGACAACGCTCGGACGCGTTTCCGGCAAGCCGGTCGACGCCATCATGCAAACGTTCGTCACGCAGGCCGGTGTGCCGGTCGTGTCGTTTGCGCGCACGTGCGCCCGCGGACGCGGATCGATCGTCGTGACGCAGCAGCGCTTCACGCTCGGCACGGAGAAAAGCGACGCGCTCTGGAGCATCCCCGTCTGCATGAAGCTCGGCAGCGGCGACCAGACTACGACGCGCTGCGAGCTGTTCGACAAGCCGACGGCGACGTTCGAAGCGGCGAGCTGTCCGGAGTGGATCGACGGCAATGCCGGTGCCCTCGGCTATTACCGCTCGTCGTACGCGCCTGCAGACGTCGTGGCGATTGCGCGGCACGCGCGCACCTCGCTCTCGCCCTCGGAACGCGTCGCGCTGATCGAAGACACCTGGGCCGCGGTCCGCGCCGGACGCTCCGACATCGCGCCGTTCCTCGCCATGGCCGGCGCACTCACCGGCGAGCGGGAGCGCGTCGTGATCAACAACTTCTCCAGCAAATTGCTCTATGTTCGCGATCGCTTGCTCGACGAAAGCGCGCGACCCGTGCTCGATCGCTGGATGCGGCCGATCTTCACACCCGCGGCGAACGCGATCGGCTGGACACCGTCAACCAAAGACAGCGACAAACAACGCGAGCTTCGCGCCACGCTTCTGCGCGTTCTCGGATCCGCCGGCGACCCCGAGGCACTGCGCATGGCGCGAACCATCGTCGATCGCGCACTCACCGGCAAAGAGCCCGCCGACACCGCACTCGCCGACGCCGCCTTCGACGTCGCCGCGCAGCATGGCGATCCCGCGCTCTACGACCGCATCGCCGCGCGTTTTCCCAAAGCGTCATCGACTCAGGAGCATTACCGGCTCCTCTACGCATTCCCCGCGTTCCCACAATCGCAGCTCGCCACACGCACCCTGGCCCTTTCCAGCACCGACGCGGTTCGCATCAATGATTACCCGAACTTCTTCGGCTCGCTCCTCGGCAATCCCGCCACCCGCGACGCCGCCTGGTCGTACGTGAAAGAGCATTGGGACGATCTCCGCACCAAGGTCACCTCCTTCGGCGGCCGCGGCGCCATCTCCTCCCTCGGCGGCGCCTGCTCCTCGAAGTTTCGCGCCGACGTGCACGCGTTCTTCGCCACGCATCCCGCACCCGGCGCCGAGCGCGCCCTCGCACAATCGCTCGAACAGATCGATTCCTGTCTCACCCTGCGCGAGCGAAATGAAACGGCGCTGCGCTCGTGGATCGCGCGACAGCTCGTTCCTCAATCGTGACGAGCGTCGCGACAAGGATTGATGGAGTCTCCCCGCTACTCAATGCCGAAGATCTCGCGTCTCGCTAGGATTTTGAATCCGTCATCCTGAGTGATGTGGTTGGGAGGGCGTGAGCGAAGGATCTCAACGCGGCAAGCCGCAGCCAATACGCCGGAGGCGTCACGGACATTAGCCGGTGGCAAGCGCCGCGAGGCGCGCCGCCACCGGTTCGTCGTGTTTGAAAATGCACTCCGGCAGGAGTGCCGGAGCGTCCGCGACCCCGCCGGGGTCGGAATGAATGGCCCTCAGTTCCGGTGGCGACACGCCTTCGGCGTTTGCCACCGGCTAATGTCCGCAACGCCTCCGGCGTTCATGAAATCGTCGCGCCGCGCGAGGATTTTCAGACCTAGTAGTTGAATGTACGCAGAGCACCGCCAAGCGCGGTTCCTCGCAACTTGAGAATCTTCATCGCGCTCCGCTCCGTCGCGGCACGCCGCTCGGGGGCTCCGCCGAATCTCGTGGGCGTACGAAAGAATCGCGTTGCCGTTACTTCACCGCGTCCATCAGCTCCTGCACGTGAATCGCTTTGATGGGCAGGTTGTTCAACGACGAGTCCGTGAACACGATCGCTGGTGCTGCGATGGCCGCGCGGGCCTGGGCGACGGCGGTGCGCAGTTCGGTGTAGTGCTGGGCGCGGATGATCGTTCCCGCCGTCACGGATTCGGCGAACGACGTCGGGGAAATCCCGGCGGCGGTGCGGAGTGCATTGATGGCGGCGCGAAGGTCATTGAGGTGTGCGGCCTGGATGCTCATGCCCGGCACGATGGTCTGTCCGGCAAATGCCGCGGTCGTTGCGAAGTCGGACGACGATGGCGAGGACGCGTAGGAGCTGGCGTCGAGTGCGCGGACGCGATAAACGTACGACGTGACGGGAGAGAGGCTCGACTCCGTGAGAGTGAGAGCCGCCGTCGTGCCGACAGGGAGCCAGGAGAGGTCCGGTTGGCGGCGTTGCAGTTCGTATTGAGTTGCCCCGGCCACGCTGCTCCAGCTTGCCGTCACAGAGGTCGTGCTCGCCGCGGTGGCGACGAAGTTCTGAGGTGTGGACAGAACGCAGGTGAATTTCTTCGGAGCGGATGAATCCAATCCCGCGCTCACAATGACATCGACAATCCCCGGCGCATGCGAGGGGGTCTGGGCATCGAGCCGGTTGGGAGTCACGAGCGTACTCGCGACAGTGGCTCCATCGATGGTGAGCGTGGGCGTGTTGCCGAAGTTGCTTCCATAGACCGTGACCGTCGTCCCGCCGGAGGGCAGCCCTGACAAAGGCGTCATGGAACTGATGACCGGTTTACCGTCATCGAGCTGATAGACGTCGCCGAGGCCTTGCACGTTGTAGAGCAGGTAGAGCTTGTTGTTCCATTGAATCGGAGAGCCACCCATCGTTCGGCTGGTATTCGTTCGAGGTTGTGCATAGTCCAGTGGCGCCTTGTGATAGTACTTGCCGAAAAAGCCACCGGCGTTCACGAGAACGGGGGCGCCAGCCACGATCTTTAGGATCATCAGGTCGCTATCACGAGCGGCGCCCGCGCCGCGGCGACCCGCAACCGTCAGATACCCGTCCCCGTAATTGATCGTCGCCAATCCTTCGGAGGTCCCGGGAGGCGGTGAGAATGCCTCGCCGTAGACGTCGTAGGTTGCTTGTGTGTATCCGTCCGCGTCTCGCTGCAATTTCACGACTTTGTTGTCCGAGGGAATGTTCGACGTTTCGGAAGTCCAGAAATTGCCGTTCTCGTCGACGGTCACGTCGCGATAGTATTTGCCTGCAGGCGCAGTAAATGTGACAAGCGGCAGTCCGCCACTGACAAACGTTGCGTTGTCGTAGATCTCGATTTTGCGCTGCAATGTGACGATTGCAATTCGCTCACGAACATCATCTCTGGCGAAAGCCTGGAAACCGTATGCCACCCCCGTCTTTGCCACGCCAGCGGTGATATTGGAGGTCGACGTGACATTGTAGGCAAGCCGGCCACCGTCGGCCGCCGTCGTTACCGCATAGTAGTTCGCGCCCGATTTGACCGCGACGATGTGGTCCGGATTGATTCCGCCGAGCTGAAAACCATTCACCTGACCGTTATTCATGAGCGTAAGCAGCTCGCTGCCCGTGTGCCCGTTATCCTGAACCAGCCCCCAGCCGAAATTCCCTCCTGTGGCTATGTAGACGATTCCACGATCATCGATGTCGAAGTCATACAGCTTGTCCTGTCCGTCGACGGCGATGATTTCCCAGCCTGAGCTAGGGTGCTCCGGGAAGATCCAGGCATCCCACTTCAGGACTTTTTCGTTCGGATAGCTGCTACGGCTGACGGTGTAACCGACCCCCGTGGAGATCGGCACGATTCCGCCGGGCAATGCGATCGTGAAAAAACGATCGAGCGAGTAGATACCGATCGCGTTGCCCATCTGGATGTAAATGCGAGGCGGAACATTGCCGTGCTGTTGGCGCACGACGCGTGCGATACGCGCGCGAGCGGTCGCGAAACCGGAAGAGCTCTGGAAGTCGGTGACCTCTGTGGAGTCAACGACGCGTCCCACGTGAGCCACGAACGGAGGACCATACGAAGAGGTCGGGAGGCCGTCATTGAGCTGCCCTGTGGCGTTCTGTCCCGCACATCCGGTGCACAAGACGGCCGGCTCCCACGTCGCGCCGGGCATGGGATAGTTCTGACCGAATGCGGCTGCGGCGAGACAGACAAAGACTGCGATAGCGGTATTCGAGATCGTTCTCAAGAGGGCCCTTACGGATGAACGGGACGCAGGTCTGACCAACCTACGACAGGTTCGACTTATTCTGGCCGGTCGGCTTGGTGGGGAGCCGCCGCTTCGCGCCTGGATCGCGCGGCAGAAATTAGACCGCGGCGCCGAAAAAAGTTTGGCGGTTGGCAATATCTGGCACCCGCCGTCGTCTCCATGGATAACGATCCGTGGCGAAAGGGACTTGAAGCGCTCCCTGCATCGATGCCGATGCAGAGGGGGAAAGTGCGCCATAGGCCTCGTCGCAAAACACACGATCCCAAACAATTGCGCTGAGTTTCAGCGCAGCAGGAGAAATCGAATGTCATTCGTTCGCTTTGCGAACCTCTGTGAACCTCGTCCTCGTTCCGTCGTTACGCGGGCGATGACGATCGTCGCCATCCTTCTGATGGCCGGTACGGCTCTGGCGGGCGCGGTTCCCGCCGGGGGCGAATTTCAGATCAACACGTTCACAGCCGGCAATCAACTGCCCGGCGCGACGCAAACCAGCAGCGTCGCCGCCGATGATGCCGGCAACTTCATCGCGGTCTGGTCCAGCGCCGACCAGGACGGATCGCTCGAGGGCATCTACGCGCAGCGCTTCAGCGCCAACGGCGCCCCGATGGGCGCAGAGTTCCGCGTCAACACCACGACCTTCTGGAGACAGACGAGCCCCGTCGTGGCCATGGGTCCGAGTGGAAACTTCGTCGTGGTCTGGCAGGACCTCCTCAAGGACGGAGACAGCTACGGAATCTATCTCCAGCGATTCGACAGCGCCGGCAATCCCGTGGGCGTCGAAACGCGAGTGAACGACACGACGACGTCGTTTCAGGTCGATGCCTCGGTCGCCATCAACAGCAGCGGCGAATTCGTCGTGACCTGGGCCAGCAACGCGCAGGACGGAAGTCTCTACGGCGTCTACGCCAAGCGTTACAACGCCAACGGAACGCAGAAGGGTCCCGAGTTTCACGTCAGCACGCAGACGCTCGACAACCAGGCGATTCCCAATGTCGCGCTCGACGATCTCGGACGCTTCGTCATCACGTGGTCGAGCCGCGGTCAGGACGGCGCGGGCTACGGCGTGTACTTCCAGCAGTTCAATACCTCGGGTGTGCCGGTCGGCGTGGAAACGCGGGCCAACACCTTCACGGCGTCCGATCAGATCTATTCAACCGTCGGCCTCGATGCCTTTGGCAATTTCGCCATTTCCTGGACCAGCACCGGGCAGGATGGAGACGGCGACGGAATCTACGCGCGCCAGTACGACTGGCAGGGCAATCCGTTCGGTCCGGAATTCGTCGTGAATGGAACGACCGTCGGCCGCCAGTACATCGGCAAGCTGGCCATGAACGATGCCGGAGCGTTCGTCGTGGCCTGGAGGAGCGTCGGTCAGGATGGCAGCGACGAAGGAATCTACGCGCGGCTCTTCAACGCTAACGGAACGCCGAACGGAAACGAGTTTCTCGTCAACACGACGACATCGAACACGCAGGCCAGTGAGTCGGCTACCTACAACGGTAATCGTCTGGTCATGATCTGGGGAAGCAATGGCCAGGACGGCAGCGGCTACGGCGTCTACGGGCAACGCTATCTCGTCTGTGACCCGCTCGATCCTACGCCGGCGATCACACCGTCACAGAATTCTGTTTGCGCGAACGCGAGCGCGACTGCCTCGGTGCAGGCGGCCTACGCGACTTACGCCTGGAGCATTACCAACGGAACGATTCAGGGCGCGACCAATCTGCCCTCCGTTGCGTTCACCGCAGGCTCCAGCGGAACGACGCAACTGACCGTGTCGGTCACGAACGCCGCGGGTTGTCCCGCGACCGCCAATGCCAGCATCAACGTGCTCACTCCGGTCGTGCCGACGATTTCAGCGAGCGGCCCGACCACGTTCTGCGAAGGGGGCAGCGTCACGCTCACCGCAAGCGCCGGAGCGAGCTATCTCTGGTCGAACGGTGCAACGACGCCCTCGATCAACGTGAATGCCTCGGGGAACTACAGCGTCACGGTGACGAGCGCGAACGGTTGCAGCGCGACCTCCGCGCCGACGAGCGTGACCGTGAATCCTCTGCCCGCGCCGACGATTTCGGCGAGCGGCCCAACCACGTTCTGCGAAGGCGGCAGCGTGACGTTGACGGCGAGCGCGGGCACGAGCTATCTCTGGTCGAACGGCGCGACCACGGCCTCGATCAACGTGAATGCGTCGGGCAGCTACAGCGTCACGGTGACGAACGCGAACGGTTGCAGCGCGACTTCGACGCCGGTCGGCGTCACGGTGAATCCGCTACCCGACGCCACGATCTCCGCGTCGGGTCCGACCACGTTCTGCCAGGGGAGCAGCGTCACGCTTTCCGCACCGCAACTCGGCGGCGCGTCTTACCTCTGGTCGAATGGCGCAACGACGCCGGATCTCACCGTCACGGCGAGCGGAACGTTCAGCGTCTCCGTCACCTCCGCCGCCGGCTGCGCGCGCACATCCGCATCCGTCACGGTGACCGTGAATCCCTATCCGGCCGCGGGCATTCACCACTTTCAGATCTTCGACGACAGCGGATCGGGAACCGTCGTTCGCAACGGCGACACCATCGAAGCCTGTGGCAATCCGACCGTGCGCCTCGTGCCGTTCGCGCTCGACCCGTCGTACAGCTACAGTTGGTCCAACGGCGCGACGACGGCCGTACTCGACGTGACCACGTCCGGAACCTACGCGGTCACCGTGACTCCGCCCAATGGCTGCGCCACGACTTCGTCCGTGGTCGTCCACTATGGCGCGTTCCCGGCGAAGCCGGCGATCGCCGCGACCGCGACCGAGCTCTGTCCGGCGGGCGGCACCGTGACGCTGACCGCACCGAACGCTGACGCCTGGACCTGGTCCACCGGTGCGACGACGCAGTCCATCGTCGTCGCCGAGCCGGGCTCGTACACCGTACGCATCCGAAACGGCGCGTGCGATTCGCCGCTGTCCGATCCCCTCGTGATCACGACCGGCACCTCCACCATCGCCACCACTGATTCGCTGGCGCTCTGCGGTCCGTCCGGCAGCGCAACGCTCACCGCCAACGCCGGCACATCATGGCTCTGGTCGAACGGCGCGACGACGCAATCGATCGTCGTCACCGCGCCCGGAACCTACAGCGTCACCACGACGAACGCCGGCTGCACGATGGCGGAGTCCGCGCCAGTGACCGTAACCGCGCGTTCCGTCACCATCAACGCCAACGGTCCGACGACCTTCTGCGAAGGCGGCTCGGTCACGCTCACCGCGAGCGCGGGCATGTCGTGGCTCTGGTCGAACGGCGCGACGACGCAAGCGATCACCGTTTCGACGTCCGGCAACTACAGCGTGACCGCAACCTTCCCCGACAACTGCACCATCGTCGCGACGCCGGTCTCGGTCGAAGCGCGTCACATCACCGTCTCCGTCGCCGCCGATCGCACGACCGTCTGCCCGAACGGCGCGATCGCGCTGAGCGCGTCCGCCAATGGCTGCAGCAACTGCACCTATCAGTGGTTCGACAACACCTACACGCCCATCGCCGGTGCGACCTCACCGACGCTGACGATCCATCCTTCCACGTCCGGCTTCGTTTACGTCAAGGTCCACGATGACCTCGGATGCGAGGCCACGAGCGGCGGCACGATCTACACCGTTCTGCCGACGCCCGACGCCACGATCAGCGCCGCGTCCTCGCTGTGCGAAGGCCAGCCAGGTTCTGCCAGCGTGGCTGATGGCGGCTCCGGTGTGACCTATTCCTGGACGATCGTCAACGGCACGCTGAGTTTCCCGAATGCCTCCGCGGTGACGTTCACGCCGAACGGACTCGATCCGGTGACGCTCACCGTCACGATCGCCAACGCCGGCTGCTCCGTCACCAATTCGAAAATCGTCACGATCCTTCCGCGCCCCACCGCCACAATCAACGCCTCCGGTCCCACGACCTTCTGCACCGGCGGTTCGGTCACGCTCACCGCGAGCGCGGGCTCGTCGTACCTCTGGTCGAACGGCGCGACAACACAATCGATCAACGTGACCAGCGGCGGCAGCTACAGCGTGACGGTCACGAACGCAAACGGTTGCAGCGCGACGTCGTCTGCGACCAACGTCACGGTGAATCCGCTGCCAACCGCCACGATCAACGCCTCGGGTCCCACGACGTTCTGTACCGGCGGTTCGGTCACACTCACGGCGAGCGCGGGCTCGTCGTATCTCTGGTCGAACGGCGCAACGACGCAGTCGATCAACGTGACCAGCAGCGGCAGCTACAGCGTCACGGTCACGAACGCGAACGGCTGCAGCGCGACCTCGTCCGCGACGAACGTCACGGTGAATCCATTGCCCACCGCCACGATCAACGCCTCCGGTCCCACGACCTTCTGCACCGGCGGTTCGGTCACACTCACGGCGAGCGCGGGCTCGTCGTACCTCTGGTCGAACGGCGCAACGACGCAGTCGATCAACGTGATCAGCGGTGGCAACTACAGCGTGACCATCACGAACGCGAACGGCTGCAGCGCGACGTCGTCCGCGACGAGCGTCACGGTGAATCCGCTGCCAACCGCCACGATCAACGCGTCCGGTCCCACGACCTTCTGCACCGGCGGTTCGGTCACACTCACGGCGAGCGCGGGCTCGTCGTACCTCTGGTCGAACGGCGCAACGACGCAATCGATCAACGTGACCAACGGCGGCAGCTACAGCGTGACCGTCACGAACGCGAACGGCTGTAGCGCGACGTCGTCGCCGAGGTTGGTTACGGTCAACCCCAAGCCATCCATCCCGACGATCACTCCTTCGGGTCCGACAACGTTCTGCGCCGGAGGTTCGGTCACGCTCACCGCTCCCTCGGGCTTCAGCTATGTCTGGTCGAACGGTGCCACGACGCAGTCGATCGTGGTTTCAGCAACGGGCGCTTACAGCGTCACGGTCACCAACGGCAGTGGATGTTCGACCTCGAGCACGGTCACGAACGTGACCGTGAATGCGACAACGACGATCACACAGCAACCGCAGAGCAGGACGATTCCCAAGAACACGAGTGCCACACTCTCGGTCACCGCGACGGGGACGGGCACGCTGACGTACCAGTGGTACAGCGGAACGTCGCCGAGCACGAGCACTCCGATCAGCGGCGCGACTACCAGCAGCTACACGACGCCCAGGCTACCCAAAGGCACGTACCGCTATTGGGTCCGCGTCACCGGTTCTTGCGGTGTCGTGAACAGCGCGACCGCAACGATCACCGCGCAATGATTTCTCACGGGAGGGCGGCGTTTCCGAGCGCCGTCCTCCCGGTCCTCTCTAGTCATCCTGAGCGTAGCGAAATCCTCTTCGCGTGGTGGCGACGATGCGGAGCGCAGGCTTCGAGCCTGCCGGACCGCCGGCGTCTCGCCGGCTGGTGCGGCGGCGTCCCGCGCCGCCGCCCTGGTGCCAAGGACGAGTCGCGTGCTAATTCTCCGTCAACGCGATGGCGAGAGAGTGAGGGCGCGGGACGCCCTCACTCCAGCCGGCTGGAAGCCTGCGGTCCGGCAGGCTCGAAGCCTGCGCTTCATTTGGCTGCGGCTTCGCCGCGCTAGGATCCGTCGCTCAGGCCCGCCCACTCGCCTCGCACAGGATGACGGACTCGAAATCCTCGCCGGCCGGCAAGATCTCGCCACACCACGTCTCGCTTCGTTGCCTATGGCGGATCGTCATTCGACCCCATTGCGAAGCTCGTACAGGTCCACCGCGGAGATCCCGCTCACTCCCGGAGTGATCGTCGGTCTCGTGTAACTGATCGCCGGCAATAGCAATGACGCGCGTGCGGCATCCAACGCGGCGCGCAGGTCGGTGAGATGCACCGCCTTGATGGCCGTTCCACTCGAGAGCGCCGCATCGGTGAACGAATACGCGGCGAGGCCGGCTAGTGCGCGGACGGCGTTGATCGCGGTGCGAAGCTCGGCCATGTGGGTCGTCTTCACGGCGACGCCGGTGAGAAGCGGATCCGTGAAGATCGTCGTGGTCGCCAGATCGGAGGGGCTGTAGGCGGAGATGCCGGGGGCGACCGGGCGTACTTTGTAGAGATAGGCCGTATTGGCCGAGGCGAGCGTATCGGTGAAGAACGCCGAGGAAGTCGTGCCGAGGGAAGTGGAGACGTTGCCGGCAGCGAGGCGTGTGATTTCGTACGAAGTCGCCCCGGCACTCGCGGTCCAGGCGATCGAGACCGATGTCGTCGTCGACGCCGTGGCGATGACATTCGTCGGCGCCTCGATCTGCGCGATGGTTGCGTTGAACGACGTGAGCGCCGCCATGCCCGACGCGCTGGCGGTCACCGTAAACGCTCCGGGAATGCCATTCGCAGTCAGGTTCGGCGCGGTGACGATTCCGTTGGCGTCACTCAGCACGGGAGCGGACGACGCGAACGTCCCCTTCGCGCCGCTTCCTCCCATGATCGCCGAGAACGTGACCGCCACGCCGGCCAGCGGATTGGAGCTCGCATCGCGCACGATCGCTTTCAGCGGCTGAAATGCGCCGCCGGACGCGACGCTCTGGTTGTCGCCGTCGCTCACCGCGAGCGTTCCCGGATTCGAGGCCAGTGCGACGACGACGTTCGTGAGCGAGGGGAGCGTGCCGCAGAGAATCTTCGCGTCGAAACTGCGCGAGCTCGTGCGATCGACGAGCGAGCCGCTTTCGGCGTGCAGCATTTTCAGCTTCGCGAAGGCTGTCGCGTCGGTCACGTACGTCATGCCCACGCACAGCGTCGCGTTCCCGGACGTCGTCGCGGTCGTGGTCACGGTTTGCGCAGGACCCACGAGCGTATAGCCCGAAGGTGCTGTGCCCGCGGCGCTCGGATCGATCGGCGTGGTTGTGGTCGTGCCGGCAACGGAGACCGAGGGGAACGTCATCACGACTTCGCCGCCGTTGATCGTCACATTCGAGCCTGTCGACGTGACGAGGTTCAGAGTCGGAGGAAAGGCGATGTCGATAATCGGATGCAGCTCGATCTGATTCGGCGCCGCGCCGGTCTGGCCGTGCGCGAAGTCGAACATCCCGACGCCGACGATGCGGACGGGAACGCTGACGGTTTGGAAGCTCCCCGTGGCAAACGGCAGCGAGCTGTCCATCTCGCAGCGCGTGCCGGCCATGCCCGGCAGGAACGGACTCGACGCGCTGACGCACGCCGGCGAATCACCGGGGAACACGCTCTCCGTCACCATCGTGGTTCCCACTCCGTCCTGCACCACGAGGTGATAGTCGGAATCGTCTTCGAGCTTGTACTTGGTGAGCGTGCCGTGAATGACCCACAGCGTCGTTTCCGCCGGCGCGACGCGGCCGTTCGACGGAGGACTCGGACTCGGGTACGGGAAGAGGCGCAGCGAAGCGATGTTCGTCGGCGTCGCCGAGCCGAGGTTGACGAGTGCCGCGTCGGGATCGGAGCCGGTCTTCACGCTCCAGCGCTCGACGCCGCAATCGCGCGGCGCCGGACCGTCGACCGGACACGTATCGGCTTGCAGAACGGAAAGCTGGAAGGCCTTGCTGCTCACGGCCATCGCGCTGTCGGTCACCTGCAGCGTGAACGAGAACGGAGAACCGATCGTCGTCGACGGCTCGCCGGAGAGCACGCCATCGGTCAGCGTGAGACCCGGCGGCAGCGTGCCGGAGAGGAGCAGGAACGTATAACCCGTTCCCGAGCCACCCGACGCCGCGAACGTGACCGAGTATTCGACGCCGACCGTGGCGTGTGGCAGCGGCGAGCCGGTCGTGAAGAACGGACCGCCTCCGCCGGAGCATGGGTTGAGAGTCGAAGCCGTGTTGCGCGGATTCGGAGCGCCGGTCGCGAAGTCGACGCCGTTGTTGCCGCTGTCGGTGCAGCCATTGTCATTGCGCAGCGCCGCCGTCGTGCTCGTGAGCGTCGCCGTGTGGCCCGTCCCCTCGAAGCAGTTCGCCGAGCCGTAGCCGACGAGATCGACGATGCTCGCGCTGGTGGGACAGGTCCCTGAGAGCGCGGACGTGCTGCTCACCAGCGCGACCTTGCCGGTCGAGGCGCTCATGGAGATTCCGCCGAGGACGTCCGGCGTCGGGAGATTCGTCGTTCCGCCCGTACCGGCCGCCTCGCGCACGAGGTAGTACTGACCCGGCTCGATCGAGCCGGAGAGCGCCGTCACCTGCCACGAGGTCCCCGTCGACGACGCGTACTGCACGGACCAGCCGGCGAGACTGATCGTCGCCGGACTGACGTTGAAGATCTCGATGAAATCGTTCTTCCACGTCGAGCCGCTGTTGCCGCCACCGCCGTAAACCTGGCTGATGACGATCGAGGTGGACGTGCCGGCGAAAGGAACCGGCGTCGCGTCCGGCCGCGTGGATTGGCCAAAGATGCTTGCCGCGGCGAGAACGAGCAGCAAAAGACTTCCCCCGCGTCGCACACGGCGAGAGACACCGGCTCTACCGCCGGTAGGACAGATTGTGGGCATGAAGGAGATCCTTCAGGAGCTACTGGGGATGACGGAGGGAGGGGAGGGAGGCGAGACAGGATAGCTCGATTTCTGATTCCGGAACGGTTTCACGTAGAGACGCGGAGGCGCGAAGACGAAGCCGCAGGATTTTTCTCTCTCCGCGTCTCCGCGTCTCCGCGTGAACTCCCACGTCGCCCGGGCCACGCCTGTGCTCGCTTAAAGGCGGCAAGACGCGGATAATGCCCGCCTGAAAGGAGGCTGTATGGCTAGACGGATGCGTATGCTTGGATTGCTGGTGCTGTTGCTGGTGGGGGCGAGCTCGCTCCTGGCGATGCCCGATCACGAGGTCTACACGGAGTTCTACACCGATGGAACCTACTCCGTGCAGTGTGGCTATCGTTGGGTGACGTGTCACGGAATCATCCGTGAAGGCTGTCAGAACACCGGATACTCGGTGACCTACGACGGCGACGACTGCTGAGCCCCGACGTCGCGATCGACCGCGGCGGCGCAGGCCGCCGCGGTCGGAACACGAGGCCTCGCACGATGACCGATCTTGCCGAAACCACACCTCCGCCGTCGAACGTCCTTCGCACCCTTCTCGAGGCCGCGGTGGTCGTCGTCTTCATCCTCCTCGTCTGGCACAACTACACCCTGCGCCGGAAAGCGCACGCCGTCGCCGTCCCCTCTGTGCGCCAGCACGCCTTCGTCGCCCGCGACTTCATCGAGTCCATACCCATCATCGACCTCGCCGGAAAGCCGGGAGCCCTCGACCTCCGTTCGAGCCGCAACCTCATCGCCATCGTCGATCCCCGCTGCGATTCCTGCCGCGAGCTCGTCGCGACGCTGCACGCCGTCCCCGGACTTCGCGTCATTTCCGAAGCTCCGGTCGACGAGACCCGCGCCATGGCCGAGAAATTCGGACTCACCGCCGTGACCAGCGCGCTCGGCCAACCACTGCCGAAACCGATCGAAGCGCAACTCCAGATCTACCCGCAACTCTTCATCGTCGATCACGGAAAAGTCGTGCGGACTTGCGCGACGTTCGCAGAATGCGAACGTTGAACGCGGTTCCAAGCCGAAGGCTTTGCGGTTCTGTGCTACTCAATGACAACGCGCGATGCGCGCGATGGGAAGAGACGTTAGTGCCTCCGATCTGTTCGATGTCGGTGAAGGATTGAAGAAGGCATCGGTGGACTGATTGTGTCCAGTTACGCCCGCAAGATGGTGCCTCCTCATTTTTGGCATGACTCGTTTACGTATCTATTAGCGGTTGCGTCACTGCACCCAATACGTAACTTATTGACGGAAATCCGCGTTGCCGCCTAGACTGCGCCCGTTTTAGCGATTGACCCTTATATATATCCGTGGCGAACTAGGACCGAAGCAAGTGCGCACGTCAATATCGGAGACGGCCTTGTCCATTTCGAATTTTGAAAGGTACTTCGGAACGGGTCGGAGGTAACTGGCGCAGGAGGTCGGAGTTGCGCGACCAGCGATACGAGAACGGAGAGTTGACGTATATGTTGCACGCCGGAAGTCCATTCAGAAGCACCCTGAACCTCGTGAAGCAATGGAGCTCATGCTCGTCTACGGCCGAAACGGCGCGAGCCGACATGCGCAACAGGATCGCCGTTGGCCTCTTGCTGATTGTGCTGGGAGGCTTCTCGTTGCCGGCCAATGCCGCATCGTGGTACCGCCGATATAGCGCACCTGCCGAGCCGTCGATGTACGTCCTTCGGCTTGCCGAGAGCCCCGATGGGTCGCTGCTGCTCATGTACACGCCGTATGTCGGCCGATCGTCGGGTTTTCGTTTGCGCGCGACCCTGAACCGCTGGAATTTTCAGAACAATGACGGATGCGACGGGTTCCAGCGCATCGTCCTCATCAAGCTGGCCGCCTCGGGTGAGGTGACCTGGTCCTCCAGCTTCGGCAGACCGACGTGCATCGAGGGCGTTGCTCTCGTCGCAACCCTCGACGGGGGGGCGCTCGTCGGCGCCTACGAGCAGTCCTCGGAAAACATCGGTAGCCTCTTTCGAGTCAGTTCGCAGGGAGAGCTGCTCTGGAGCCATCGCTACAACCTCGATCCCGTCACCGAGGGCAAGTATGTCGCCGGCATGGTCCGCGTCGCGCCCGATGAGTACGCAGTCGCCTTTACGAACGTCCTCGCGCGCATCGACGGCAACGGCATTCCGCTCGCGAGCGACGCTTTCCAGTCCACCCTGCAGACCGATGACGGCCCGGTCTCCTCCAACTCCGTGTTCAACGGCGTGGCCGCGTTACCCGGTGGCGACTATGCCGGGTTCAACAACGGCTTCTTCGTCATCCCTGGTACAGGCGGGTTCACGATGCCGGGAGGCGGCAGTCTCCGCGTGTTGAACGACGGAACGTTCATCACCTGGAGGGACGACCATGCCGTTGTGAGCAGAATCGGGCCTACCGGCGCCGTCCTATGGTCGGTCGCGCCCGGCACCATTTCATCCTATCCGGCGGATATCGACGCCAACGGCGATTCCTGGATCACAGGGCTGTACTCCGGCCAGGGGGGAGTCCTCCTGCACATCGTGCGGGCCGACGGAACCGAGGACGCCCTGCGTCTGTCTCTCCGCTCCCAACCCGACGCGCCGTTGAATGCTCAGGGAGTGTTGGCAGGATCGCAGGCCCTTTGGCTGGTGAGCGACGAGGGGGGACGGCGCCTTCTCGGTGATCCGCTACGAGCGTCTTCCCAACGACTGCCTCGCCCCCTTGCCTGCCGCGCCGGGAGATGCCTCCCCGTATCCTAATGCGGAGGGGGGTACACCGCTCGAGCTCGAGGCACGCGCTTCCTCCGTAGTGCCGGCGGACTACATCCTCACGCCCGCCTGCGTTCAGCTTTCCGCATCGCCCCTCTGCATGCTGCCCTCCGCACGAGCCCCGATGACGCTCCAGTCGACGCCGGGCTCCTGCTCGCTGACGAAGCTCGACTTCGAGTTCACGGACGACCAGAAAGTGCTGCTGCACAAGTACCGTGCCGAGGGAACGTATCCATCGCAGTACCAGCAGCGGCTGGCCGACGACGCGTCTGCACCACCGGCCGATCAACGGATCGAGGTCGACGTCATGGTCACAGCCCTTGGATACCCGTTTCCGAATCAGCCAGTCTATTTTCGGGTCACCGATCCGAAGGACACGGCGCCCTACGTTCCGAGCCCGGCCGCGGGCGACAACCGCGACTCCTCCCTTCCGTTGGGAGAGCTCGTCGCGCGCGAGCCGTGTCCGACGACGCCGCCCGCCGGCACCGTCTGCGCGCTGTCACAGAAGGACGGCTTCGCGCGCGTGATTCTCCGGACGTCGGAGCATGTCTCCGGAGACAATTACCAGGTGGAAGCATCAACCGATTCGTCGTTCCCGTGCGGAACGGCCTGCCCGCACAGCGGCACCATCACCACGTGGAAAAGGGTGTATGTCGAAGTGAATACGATGCTTCGAAAGGGATCGCTATTGATGGACCAAGTCGGCCCGAAGTCTGGCAATCTGACGAGAATATCCATTGCAGACGTGCGTCCGTTTCAAAACCAGGGAAGTAGTTTCAAAGTTCTTCTCATGAGAGGGCGCTCTGTACTTGACTCCGCACGAAACTCGATCGAGTCGGAAACTGTTACGATAAAGAACGTCAAAGGGAATCTATTAGGCCTATTCGGAGTGCATTCGGGAGAACTAGAACTAGATGATTCACTTCCCAATAACACCATCAAGGCAGACTACTATGCCGATGAGCGTCTCCCGAACGGTCTTTTCTATGACGTACTGGCTGATGCTGTCGCGTTAGTGCCAACATCCCGCAATGACTACTATGTACCCGCCGCGGACAAGGCAGATGCCCTATTCGGTGACGCCTATGTTGAATACACATGGCTGATTGATCCGAGCGCAGCAGCGTCCGAGCTGCCGCCGGCCGCTGCGCGCATTCCACTGGAGAATTGGATTCCATACATCAAGACGCTTACGAACCCTCAGTCGCGTCTTATGTCGATCAAATGGGGGCGCAGTATCGACGTCCAAATCCTTCCCGGCAGTCCGCCACCCTTGACGCCATTTGGCTTGAATCTCGATATCCAGACACGTCCGAATCATCAGCCGCTTTTCATCGGTGCTGCCTCGATTGATTTTGAAGGAGGCATCGTCAGCGGCGCGACCTTTCATGAGCATGGGCATCGGCCAACGTGGGTCTATACCGACACAGCTAACCGCCAATCGGCAAACAGCAACTATCTTCCCTGGGTTACGGCTCACGAACTTGGCCATCAGTGGGATGTCAACACCTCGACGCCAATTCATCACGACTTCGCACGGGGCCACTGCGGTGGTGTACGTCAGAGAGAACCTAGCCCTTCAACACCGGCCCTTCCAGCGCAACCGGTTGTACCTAGGTGGAATGGCCCGGAGGGTTGCCTCATGACCGATGATGCCCTCAATCAGGCGCCGACGTCGACAACGGCAAACAAGATCTCCTTCCACTACCGCATTGCGACAGTGAACTACGAGGGAGCTTCGATCCCTCCGCAGGAAGACAGCGAATATATCGTCATCCGGACGGCTCTCGAGCCCATCCCACAGAGGTGAACCTTGCGCATCCAATCCTTCGCAATCTGTGTTCTTGTCCTGGCACTCACTTCGGCCATGCCCGCCCGTGCCGATGCGTTGCCACTGATCCTGCACCTGACCGTGAATCCGGCCCACGACATTCCGGCTGCTCCTCCAGGCATCATCCTGCGAGTCACGAACACGTCGTCATCACCGATCGATCTTCCCCACGTTCAGCTCGAAGTCACGCCGGAGGGAGGCCAGACCTTCATGGCCCACTCCGATCTCGACATGTTCGAATCGTGGGAGGAATACCTGGACCCGCTCCAGCGGGTGGAGCCCGGGGCCACGGTGACGCTCGAATTCGCGCGTGCTCTTGCGAAGCCGAGTTGGTTCTGCGATGAGCGCATCGGCGATCCGGGACGATATACGCTGCGCGCCGTCATGGTCGGCCGAGGAGTTGGCCTGGAAGCGCTCCCGAAGGTCTTTTCCAACGCGGCCACATTCACGATCGACGTCCCTGCGGGAGAGGATGCCGGGGCGTGGGCTCTCAAGCGGTCGCTCTCGGGAGGAGGCTGTGCCTGGCCTTACGCCGTCGGCAGAAGGATTGCGGCGGAATTCCCTCGTTCTCGCTATGCGGCATGGCAGGTCGAGATCCGCCCTGGCGACTTACCGGAAGTCAACATCGCAAAACTCGAGGCAGCGATCGCGAAAGACCCGCATGGCTTGATGGCCGACTGGAATCGGCTTGAGATCGCGCAGGAGCGTACCACACAAGTTAACCGAGCGCTTCCTGGCTATCCTTCTGCCAATCTGGACACTGCAATCTGGGCGAATGAGCAACGGCGCTCCATCCTGAAGGAGCTCATTCATTCGGAAAATCCAGGGGTCAGGTTCGCCTCACAAAGAGAAATGCTAGGCGTCCCAAGCGCTCAAGAAGTCGAAAGATATTACCGTGAGCTCGAAGAAGACCTAAATCCAAATTCGGCGCCCTACCTGCGCCCAATCGTAGTTTGCGTCGCGGCGGAAGGTGGTCGTCTGTTCAGCGCGAAGTTCAGGTATGAAAACCACTTGAACAAGAGCGTGAAGATCTCCATCGGCAAAGGAAACAGCTTCTCACCGAAGCCGATCGACCGTGGACAACCGACAGTTTTCGAATTGGGTGACGACAATAAAACGTTCAAAGTCAAACATATCGAAGGCGAGCTTGTGTGGACGCTCGACGGGAAGCAGGCGACCGCATCCCTGAGAGACTCACCGCGATGCAATGACTAAGTCGATATAGGTAAACTACGACGCAAAGAATTGCTTGGCGCGCTAGGTCGGTCGGACTCAAGTTGCATCAGGCGTTCAAGTCTCGCTTGCCCAGCGTGACGGGTCGTGAGGAAGCTGGTACGGGCGGTCCGAGGGATGGGCTACGACGCTCGGGCGTCGGACTTGTTCGACGTCGGTGATGATGTGATGCGCACCTCATGGAACCCCTCGTTCTTGTCGGAGGGCTAGAATCGCGGTATCACGCTCGTCGTCCGTGAGGCGTGTGGATTCTTCGTCGCGCTCCGCCCGCGTCGCGGCACGCCGCTCGGGGGCTCCGCCGACTCAGAATGACGTGAACACACGTCGATCAGAATGAGACGACCGTAGTCCCCCTCGGCCACGAGTGATCCTCCGTCGTGCTACCTTAGTGCAACTCCATATGTCGATCGCCAGTGTCCCCCGGGGCGAGAGCTTCGTCGATGCTTCGATAGAGAACGATCCGATTCTGCAGCCGTTGCTCCGTGCGGGCGATGAAGCGGCGCGGCAGGCGGCTATGGAATCGCTCCTGGTCCATGTCGCTCTGCCGGTGATCGAGTCCGTCGTTCGTCGCAAGAGCGGGCGTTTCGGCCGGCATCTGCGTCTTCAGCGCGAGGATGAGGAAGACATTCGGGCGGCGGCTCTCTATCGCATCGTCCGGAGACTCTCCGTCGATTTGCACGCGAATCTCATCTGCAGCCTGGAGAATTACGTTGCCGCGGTCGCGATCCACGTTTGTGATGAACACTTCGCGCGGTACTCGCCGGAGTGGGGGATTCTGCGCCAGCAACTGCGCGCGATTCTGAAGCAGGATGCGCAGTTCGACGTTTGGTCGGATCGCAATCAGATCCTGTGCGGTCGTGCCGGTTGGAGGGAGAGGCCGCCGGCTATCCGCGTGGACGTGGGTCGATTGAGCGAGTCATTGCCGCATGGCGGTCCGCTCTGCGATGCACTGGATGTCTTGTTCCGTGTCGTCGGTGCTCCGCTTCTGTTGGCGGAAGCGGTCACCATTCTTGCGCCGCATTTCGCGTTTCGGATCAATGCCAGCGGCGTGCTGTTCGAAGAGATTGCCGACGGCAGTTCCCTTCAGAGCGATGCGCTGCAGATGAAGGAAATCGCGACGATCGTTTGGCGGGAAGTGCGTCTTCTGCCTCGCGAGCAGCGCTGCGCGCTTCTGTTGAATCTCCGGGACGCCAGGCAGCGCAGTGCGCTGCGCTATCTTCCGATGACGGGAGTGGCCACGATTTCCGACATCGCCGCCGCGCTCGAATTAGACATTCACGAATTCGCCGAACTTTGGGTGCATCTCCCCATGCCTGACAACGACATCGCGACACTATTGGGAGCAACGCGGCAGAGAGTGATCAATCTCAGGTCGGCTGCGCGGCAGCGGCTCGATCGCCGTATGCGCCGGGAGAGCTTGCGATGATGCACGCCCTGGTTGGAGACCTTCGTCTGTACTCGGAGGGTGTGCTCTCCGGTCCCGATCTGCAGCGCATCGATCGCCACATCGAGTTCTGCGCTGCCTGCCGCGAGCAGGCCCTTGCGATGAGCTCTCCAGTCGCGACCACGCCCTCGGCCGGGCCCGACGATCTCGATTCGATCAGACGGCTGATCAACGCCGTCGCCATCCATCTGATGCCGCTCGACGAGATCTTCCCGGCGTTACAGCGCGCAAAGGACGCAATGCGAATGGTCCATCGCGTGGATCCGACGGAACAAACCAGCCGTCTGCTCGGCCAGATTCTTGTCGCGGAGTCATGGGCGCTCCATGCCGCGGGCCGATTCACAGCGGCAGATGGCGCGGCCGTCGAGGCCGGCGAGATGTTTCGCGGAATCGAAGACGAGGTGGAGCTGGCGCGCTCACTGGTTTCGCGCAGTGAAGCATTGCAGGCCATGAATGAATTGCCCGAGGCGACCGCCGTCATCCAGGAAGCGCGACGGCTTTTCCGGAAGCATCATGAACCGCGGCGCGAGTTGATCGCCCGCGATCAGGAAGCCGCCCTTCTGTACACTGCTGGCAGATACGAGGATTCGATCGCCCTCCTTGAATCGTTGATTGCCGAATCCGGGTCGGATGATCCGCATCGTCCTTATTGGCTGCACCAGATTGCCAGCAACCTCGTTCGAAGCAATCGGGATCTCGATCGCGCGGATGCTCTGCTCACCGAAGCGTTGAACATAAAAGACTACGCCGACAATCGCGGCACACGGATTCGCGCGCTGTGGTCGAGAGCCAAAATTGCCGTGCTGCGCGGTCAGTACGAGAGCGCATTGCAGCAGTTGATCTCTGTCTACGAACAAGCCGAAGCGAGCGCATTCACTTCCGTGGCCATGTGCATTCGCTGCGATATGGCCGACCTGCTTGCGCTCCTCGGACGAGTCGATGAATCCGTTCGTCACGCACGCGCGGTCATCGACTTCTTTGCCCGCGAAAAGCTGACGAGGCGCGCCAATCATGCGCTGGCGATTCTTCGAGAGGCTGCACAACGGAAGCAGTCTGTGACGTGGCAGGACCTGCGTCGCCTTCGCGCCGAGTTTCCCGAGGATTTCGTTCAGCCTCCAATCCTCGGCGAACTTGCGCCTTCGTGAGCTCTCTCCTCGTACCAATAAAGCCGCAATCCGTCGCTCCTTCTTGAATGGTGATCGAGCACTTTTGGATGGTCCGCCCGGGGGTCGCCTGTGAGAGGACCGATAATGACGGCTCCTTACACACGCACATGTGGCGATGCGGATTGGGACACTCAACGTTCTTTACCGAAATCGCTGCTTGCGGAAATCCGGCACCTCGGATAATGTGCGCGGCCGGTTCGCTTCAGCAACGAGTCCAGATCGGGTTTTCGGAGAACAATTTGATTTCGCAGACTCCCTACGTGTGGGCGTGGAGGGGGCGCGTCGGGCGGCTTCTTGCCGTCACGGCGATGTTGTCGTTTGCCGCGGCTGCATTGGCGGCGGATGTTCTCTTTCCCCAGCCGCTGCACATTACGCGGCGCATTGAGGATCCGCTCTCGCACTCCGCGACGACGGTGCACGAGTATTGCGCCGGAAATCAGATCGTCACTCTCTCCGGGGACCACGTCACGATCAGCGATGAGGGGCGCCAACAGCTCACCGAGATCGATCGCGCTGCCGGAACCTACAGCGTTACGTCGTTCGCCGAGCTCGCCTCCGCGTACGCCGCGACCGCGGCGCCACTCGCGCGTCGCAAGGTCTCTACGGATGCGGCACCGCGCGAGCGCTTTACCGTCGCGCGCAACAACGAGGCATTCGACGTGACCTTCGACGCGACGCCGGGCGCTCCGGCGAAGATGGAAGTCGCCTTCGATCGAAACGTCCGTTTGTCGAAGGCCGCGCTCGAGGTGCTCATCGGTGCCGCGTTTCCTCATCGGCACAGCGATGCTCACGACGCGCTGCTCAGCGTGGCGCAGAGACGCGGCGAGGAGAACGATCGGCGCATCGCGTCCAACTCGGCCGCTTCCGGCGACGCCTACGCTCTGCCGATCGCACAGAGCGTGACCTTCGACGTTGACGGGGAATCGGTCACGATTCGGAGCACCGTCCTTGATGTTCGTTCCGAGCTCGTTCCCCAGGATGCGCTCACCATCCCACCGGGCGCCCGTCTCGTGGAATCGCATGCCGTGCGTTTGGCGCGCGAGCTTCGCGAAGTCGATCAACTTCCCAACACGCCGCACGACTAGCGACAAACACCCACAATGCCTGCTCGTTCCCGAAGCCTTCTGAAGGCCCTGGTCATTTTCACCGCCCTCGCGTTCGGGGCACCGCTCCGCGCGGGTGAGATCGCGCGCGCCGATCTCGACATCCTCGGGCTCGGACTCGAGGTCGACCGCCAGCCGGTCATCACCGCCGTCGACGTCCCTTCGAATCTGCAGACGATCTTCGGCGGGAAGATGAACGACGAGGCGCCCGCGGCTCCGGGCCTGAGCGCCATCGGCGAGCTCACCGGTCCGGGCATCGCGACGCCGATCACCCTGGCGGCGATTCCGGGACAGAAGTTCTCGCTGCCCGCGCTTCACGAAAAGGGCGAGTATTCACTGCAGAACATCCGCCTTGCCGGCGAGAACGGCGAGTTCCTGCAGCAGGCCGTTCCGTCGTTCGCGATCATCAACGTCACCGAAGTCTTGAAGACCGAGGTGCGCGCGCGGCAGCTCACGCCGCAGGAACTGCGCGAGCGCGGCATTACCGTCGACGCGCGCAATTTCGATGTCTATGGGCGCCCGCGCCAGAGAACGTACGCCGATGGCACGAGCGAGACCTGGACCTATGACGGCGAACGCGTCGAATCGACGAAGGATCGCCAGGGTCGCACGTTCGTCTACACCTACAACACCAAGGGCCAGCTCAGCGAGCTCCGCAACCTCGGCAGCGAAGTGCTCGAGTCCTACGGCTACGACGCCGCGGGCCGCCTTGCCACATGGACCACGCGCGACGCGCGGCTGGTCTACGAGAACTTCGACATGGAAGGGCGTCCCAGCCGAACGCGCCAAATCCGCTACGCCGATCGCAGCGGCTTCGGCACGGCCACGGTGCTCGACGAACACGTGCAGGAACATGAGTGGAACGTGCACGGCGAACGAAGCGCCTGGACGATGCCCATGCCCGCGAACTACGCCGTGCCTGGCTGGACGAACCGCGTCGAAGAAGACCACGACGCGATGGGCAACGTCATCGCGATCCGCCGTTCTCGCATCGGCTCGACCGCGATGTCACCGCTCATGACCGCCGACTATCGCAACGCCGGACGCCCCAACGTCCGCACGCTCACGACGACGAGCGGCGCACCGATCGTCCGAACCTACGGCTACGACGCGACGACCTCGCAGCTCAACGACCTGAAGGTGACCTCGCGCGGCCTCCTCGTCGCCGGCTCGGGCATCACCTTCGACGGCACGCAGATCGCGAAGGCCACGCTGCACGGAGTTTCGAACGAGACGCGCGCGAACGAATACGCCTACGACGACCTGAGCCGCCTCGCGCAAAGCCGCGCAGCCCGCATCAGTGGCACTTCCGATCTCGCGATCGAGCAAGTCGACAAAGCCGACTTCCGCATCGCGCTGGAACGTACGACGACCGGACCCGCTCCGCTCCCGTCGCTCTCCTTCGCGCAGCAGACCGGCCACAAGATCGCGGAGATGGTCCGCGGCGGCCAGAGCCGCACCTTCTCCTACGGCAGCGGAGCCGAACGCATCGACGACGGCCGTTTCGTGTACGAGTTCGACGCGCGTGGTCGCCTCATCTCCGCCACCGAAAAGGCGGGTGGCAGCGCGCCGCAAACCCTCCGTCGCATCCTCTACTACTACTCCGCCGCCGACCGTGTCGTCGGCCGCCGCGCCGAGTACGCACCACTCGCCAGCGGTCCGGTCAGCACGTGGAAACTCGAAGACCGCCCCGAAGTCCTCGCCGCCGACGCCCTGCCCGCCGAAGTCACCTTCGTCTGGGACCCCATCAGCGATACCCTCGTCACCGTCGCCGCGATGAACGGCGACCCGCTGCGCCAGATCATCCAGGGCGAAAGCGGCTACGACGACCCCATCGAAGTCGCGGTCGCCGAGAACAACACCGTCCATCGCCTCCACCCCGTCTTCGACGAAGCCGGAGCCGGCACCCTCCAGATCATCCTCAACGAAAACGGCGAAGTCGTTTCGCGAACGGTCGAAGAAGGCGCCTACGGCGAAGACGAATTCGGCCTCGCCGGCGCCGCCGTCGACCGCATCGCCATCGAAGCGAAAAAAGATAGCAGCGGCGCCCTCCAATCCGTCACCATCTCCATCCGCACCACCGAACAACTCGCCGCCGAAACGATCGCCACCGGCGCCCGCCTCGCCGTAGTCGACGGCAACGGCGCAGTGATACGATCCTCGCCAACAAACGCAACGCTCTTTGAAAACTACACGCTGCGCTGGACGCTCACCGCCGAAGAGTGGACCGCCCTCGCCAGCAGCACCGGCAACCCGCAACGCCTGTCGATCGCCGTCACCAACACCCTCCGCGGCGCCGCCTGGGACGCCAACAACGGCATCCTCCCGGCACCGGATTGGGCACCGAGCGACAGGATGTACAGCTCGGGCGCGTTGCCCGTGGAGTACCGGGCGTCGTTGACAGAGTTGGCGAGTTGGTTGGGTACGAGTTCGCCCGGCGAGAAGACGCTATTCGAAGCGACGTCGCTGTCGGCGCTTGGAGGGAAGGCGACACCGGCCGCAAGGTTGATTTTGGCGGCGGGGTTCCAGGCTCTCCCCTTTACCGAACCCGCCACCGGCCTAATCTACGCCCGTGCACGTTGGTACGACCCTAGTACCGGGACTTTCCTTTCACCCGACCCTCTCGGGTACAAAGACTCCTCCAATCTCTACGCATTCGCAGGCGGTGATCCCGTCAATGGGAGAGATCCGACGGGTATGCAGGTGGAGCTTGAGGTACGCCCGCCGATGCGACCGGTCGTTAGGCCACCGGCGCCAGGCAGCCGACCAGGCTCACTCGTACCGGAGACCGGACCTCCGATTCGGCCGGGGTATGCGCCGGGCGACTTCATCACGCTTCGTGAGGAGATTGAAGCTGCGAAAGCCTCGCGACCGGCAGGGGCGGGAACACGAGTCTTCCGTGGACGAACAGCCGATGAACTCAGTCCGGCCGAGCAGGCGGACTTCCTCAAGCATCGGAGTCGTCTGCAAACAGATCCTGCCTATCGTGCTCAGTGGGAAGCGATGCAGGCGAGCACGCTTGATCTACAGGCGGAGCTGCTGCCAATGCCGTTGCCGGCGCTTGGTGGTGCAGGTGGTGGAGATGACGGTGACGATGGCCGCGGATGGACCGTTGGTGATCCGATTCTGAAGCTCACACGATCCGGGAAGACGCCGTCTTGGAACACGCAGCGTGCACGCTTCTGGAAGAACGAAGCCTTAAAGGCTGGCGCCGAGAACGAGTACGGCCCGGAGAATGTCGCACGGATGAGAAGAGGTCTGGCACCGCAGCGGTACAACTTCGTAAAAGGTGGAATGGAGTCGATGGAGTTGAGCCATGAGCCGGTTCCACAGAGAGAGGGCGGTACGGAAGTTGTTCCTCGGTGGCCTGGCGCGCACGCCGCAGTCGATCAGTTCCGAACGACGGGCTACACCAAAGCAATTGTGAGAAATGAATAAGACTCTAAGCCAATTACTCGCTGAAGCTCGCGGAGCCCCGATTCGCTTTGGCGATGTCGAGGTACGTGCGATCTATGAGATCGATATTCGTGCGAACAGCATGATGCAGGTTTCTTTTGTTCATTCAACCAGCGCTGCACCGCAAGCGCTTCGAGTGAAAGCAGAAGGCGCAACGCTGACTGTGAACGCTGTCACGGTGAAAGAGGCGATCTACTGGACAGATACAGCGCCGAAAGACTTCGATGTGTCCGTCGTCCTTACCCGCACGATTGGCAAGTTGAAGATGTGGAATGAATGGCGCAGTCCTGGCGGCCTCCAGAACGCATGGATCGGCAATGCCGGCATGGTGGTCGTGGATAGTGGTAGCGAGTTGCTGCTGAAGTGCGCGGATGGTATTGGCGAGCCAACGTTCGATGATTTGATCGTTCAGATCAGAATCATTCCAGACGTAGTCCCAGACGTCGTCGACTTAGCGGCACACCGACTGAAGAGAGAACGTCGATGACTCGCGGAGCGAAACGTGAGAGGTGGGTCAGGTCGAAACTTGAAACCTCCACGTTGAGCGAGAAGGGAAGAAGTGGCTTTGCGTCTAGTGCGAGCTGAGAAGCGCGCGACCGGTGCTCGTTGCGAGTTGTGCCGGCGGCTGACCGAGCATCTCATGCAGACGGAGTGTTGTGGGCGGATGGTCTGCATGGTCTTGCTCTCGGGCGGGTCGTGGGTCTCGAAGTCGAGCTGCCTGGTAAAGCACAGCCGTTTCACGCTGTGCGGGGCGCACCACACCGAGGAGCATGGAGGCGACTGGAAGTCCTGCGAGGTCTGCCCCGAGACGTGGCCGCTGGAGATGTACGTCTGGTACGGGACGAACAAATGGAACTTCGAGAAGCTCGAGAACCCTCCCGCGTACGAACCGACGCGGCGGCTGTGGTCGGGTGATCGCGCTCAGCAAGGGCGGCTACTCTCGGAATCCTGACGGCAGTCATCGTTGCATGGACTGCTGGGAGGAGTGAGGACGACCCTCTCGAAACTGCGAGTGGGTCGCGTCGCGCGGTCAAAGGAACCTTGCGTGGTTCGGCGGCACCTGAATGTCATCCAGTGCCGCACTGGCGCTACACTGCCGGAATGAATTACCTCGACTTTCTGGCCCCGCCAGCGCCCGTGAGGCGGAAAGTCTTCGTGAGCTTCCATCACAAGGATCAGTCGTACAGGAATGAGTGGGATCGTCTAACGTCTGGTGTGTTCATCAACAAATCGGTTTACCCTGGCGACATCGATACTGAAAACGGCGAGGAGTACATCGCGCGCCTGATTCGGCAGGACTTCATCAGCGATGCATCCGTCCTGGTCGTTCTCGTCGGGCCTCGTGCGTACTGCCGGAAGCACGTCGACTGGGAGATCGCGGCGGCACTCGACCCACGAACGGGAGGCCGATGTGGCCTGCTGGGCATCCTTCTGCCGAATCATCCCGACTTTGGGCCAGCCAAGTCGTGGAGTTCCGCAAACTTGCCGGGCCGGCTTGCGGACAACGCGTTCTCGGGCTACGCAAAAATCTACGACTCGACGACGAACCTGACGTGGATCAAGACCTGGGTCGAGACAGCGTTCGCGGAACGAATCACCCTCAAAGACAAAGCGAGGAACGGTCGCCAACAGATGGCGTACAACACGTGTGACTGATGGATCTCATTCGAATTTACCTCGATGCCCAGTACAACCTCGTCGTGACCGTGACGGGATGGATACTTGTTCTTCTTTTCATCGGTGTCCTTCTCGTGGTTCTTTTTAGCCGCGCGACGCGGCGGCGGCTGTTGCCTGAGTTCGAAATCGACGAAGCCGAATTCGGGCTCGGGAATCAGAAGATCACCATTCGGCCTAGCAATGAAGATCGGCAGGTGGCCTACAGCCTTTGGGTGGAGATGGCGACCCGGAAAATCGGGTTGCCGGTTGAAGAGGACCGCGACGTAGTCACGGACGTGTACTCATCATGGTACGAGTTCTTCAAAGTCGCACGAGAACTGCTGAAAGCAATCCCGATCTCGCGCCTACGCCGATCGACGGATACAAAGGAGGTCGTTCGGATCACGGTCGAACTCCTAAACGAGCAACTGCGACCGCACTTGACGACATGGCAGGCGCGGTTCCGCAAGTGGTATGAATCAGAGTGCCGGGAGTCCGAGTGCGAGCGACTAGCGCCACAGGAGGTGCAGCGTCGTTTTCCCGAATACCAGTCCCTCATGACCGACCTGCGAGCGACGAATGAGCGGCTCATCAAGTACCGCGACATGCTTCGGAGACTAGCCATCGAGTAGCGGTCGCTGTGGTCGCGAGGTGGTGGCTGGCTGGCAACAGCAGCTACAGCTTCTCTTGTGCGCGAGCGACGGCGTTCTTGATGGCACGCTCGAGGTCTGCGAGGCGGAGCTCGTAGAAATCAGGATCGCTGAAGTCGGCGTACAACGTGTCACGCAGGAACAGCGGAAGGTCGCAGTGACGAAGCAGGACTGGGAAGATCTTGAACTTTCCATCGAGACTGAGGGCGAAAGCGGTGTTGAGTTCCCGCTTGAAGAACGGGCGTTCAAGCGCTTCTGGCGAGAGCACGAGAATGATCGAGTACGACTTCTCGAGGCCTTCCTGGAGCTTGTCAGAAAGCGAATCGCCGATCTCGATCTCGTGTTCGTCGCGCCAAATGTAGAGTCCGCGTCGATCGAGATCTCCTTCTAGCGCGCGGACGAAATCTTTGTCTACGTGAGAGTAGGAGATGAAACAGTCGTACTCTTTTTTTCGCATGATGTCGCTGAGCATCCGTCGTGGAAATAGAGCGTCCATTCCCGTGTAGGCGCCAGGGCGCGAGGGAAGAAGCTCACGGATGATGTTCGTGGGCGCTTCCGCCACGCACACTACGCCTCGATAACACCAGTAGGACGCGTCATCGTCTTCGTGGTCGGTGTAGTTGAAGAACTTCTCGCCCGAAAGGCAGAGACCTGAGAGGACGAGTATCCCCTCGGCTTCTTCGGCTGAGAAGTCGATGAGAAGCAGATCCTTATCGTTCAGCATCTGTGCGATGTTGGAGAGCAGGATGCTCTGCTTGTTCCTCGATTGCTCCAGCACACCGAACCATGGTGAGTAGTCGTGCGGGTTGGGCAGCAAGAAGAAGACATTCGGCGTCGAGAGGTTGGGCAACTTCCAGTCACCCATCATCTGCCGATCCCAGTCGTGGAGGAGAGGTGTTCGGCCGGCGACGTGTAGAGCTTTGAGGAAGGCGCGGTCGAAAGTCGCGTCGATAAAGTTCGAGATCGGGATGTGAGCAATCGCAAGCTGCTGCGGGGTTGGCCCGGCGTTGCGCACGCGAGAGGCGACCAACTCGGCGATCCTCCGCCGTGTAGGCTCGCGGTCGCCCCCAGAGATGCGTTCGGCAGTCTCGAGTAGATCGTTCCACTTCATGAACCATTCGCGCGGATGTTCCACGCCGACGTCGACTTTGAACTCTGCCTTGATCTCTTCGGCCAGCGTCGGAATGGAGTATCGCGGATCGGAAGAAGAGCTCCCGACGACGATCGCAAGTTGGTTCCCGAGAGCCTTCTTATAGAGGCGGAGAGCGGTGGGATTTCTTGGCATTTATTAGCGACTGGTTACTTCGTCGCGCGGCGCGGTGTCAGTCCAGAATATCGTGTCGGTCACCTTCGGATTCCCCACCCTCCGCATCACTTTTTCAGATCGGATTCGAAGAGCTTGTGTCGGCGCACAGGTGTAGCATGAACGAACGAGACGTGCAACGTACTTGTCTCACGAACTGGGATCTCGTAGATGGCTCGCACCTCGAAGTCGCCAAATCGAACCGGCAACCCGCGAGCTTCCGAAGGCGACGGTGACTGACGCGCTACAGCAGCAGCGCGACTACATCGTGACGGCGAATGCGATCCATTTTGCGGGCGATCGTCCGCACGTGCGCGAGATCGACGAGAAGGACATCGAAACGAGCACGATCCCGTTCGGCGAGTTGCCGACGAGCGCCTCGGCGAATGCAGTGCCGCGCGCGCCGCACACGCGATCGTTCCGCTTCTAGCACGATGGCGAGGGACTGATCACGTCGTCGACGCTGCTCGGCGTTCGCACGACGACGCTCGTCTGGAAGGCTCTCGATGATGCGCCAGGCAAAGTACTCCAGTCGGAGACGACGACGCCGGCGACGACGAGCTCCGCGCGCGGAGCGACAACGCAGTCCGCCGGCGAAATCTACGCGGAAGTTCGGCTACGACGGCACGTATCTCAAGTCGTTCCAGGCGAACGAACTTCCGGCGCTGAACTTCGCGAACGTCCGTGGCGGGAAGTTGAGCGGCGAGGCGACGAACGATGCAATCACCTCCAGCATCGAGGTCGATCGATTCGGCCGTCCGACGAAGAGCGCGGGACGTGGCGGCACGGACGTCACCAGCGCGGGATCGGAAGCGATCCTCCGCTACGAAGCCGACGGCGGCGCGCAACACGCACGCGGCCTCGTCACAAAGATCGAGCAGGGCGAGCTGGTCACGAAGGTCGACTATCCCACGCCCGATAGGATCGTGACGACCGATCCGCGCAAGGTGGAGACGACGACCGAGCTCGATGACTGGCTTCGTCCGAAGCACACGTTCACCTCGAGCGTCGGCCTCAAAGCCGACCAGACCGCGACCTACGACGAGAACGGCCGCGTGCGCGAAGTGAAGCGCAAGCAGGGCGAGCGCATCGTCACCGAGACGATCGACTACGACGCCCTGGGACGCGTGAAGAAAACGACCAGCGACGGCGTGGCCGTCGGAGATGCGCTGACGACGACCGAATCGCGAGTCGACTACGACCTCGCCGCGCGGAAGATCACGCGGACGCTTCCCGGCGGTGCCGTGATCACGGAACTGCTCGATGGTCTCGGACGCGTGAGGACACGAACGACCGACACAGGCTTCGGCGAGCTTCGCGAAGAAGTGGCCTACGACCTCGCGGGCAACGTCGTTTATTCAGCCAACGATCACATCGCCCAGGCCTACGCGTTCGACGTTCACGACCGCGCGACGGGAACGCTTGCGCCTGACGGCACGAAGACGATGTCGCAGTACGACGCGATGGGACAACCGACGCTCGTGCAGAACCTCGATGCGGCGGGAGCCGTGATCTCGGAAACGAAGCCGACGTTCACGTCGGCCGGCCGCCTCCAGGCGATCGAGACGAAAGTCGACGGCACGCGAACGCGCAAGACCGAAACGAAGTGGGACGGCGCCGGACGCTCGACGATCGTGGCGACGGAAGGACGCGCAAGGCATTCGCGGTACGCGATCGATGGGCGTCTCAGCGAAAGCATCGCCGGTGCCGGATCGCTCGCCGGAATCGCCGATTCGTTCCAGCGCTACACGCCGAGCACACATGACGGCTGGCTCGTCACCGGGGCATCGTTCGCGGAGAAGGGGAGCCCGGCAGTTACGACGGAGACCGGTTACGACGCAGGCGAATCCGATCAGTACGAAGATCGGCGCGCTCGAGTGGCAGCAGCGTTTCGATCAGGACGGCAATGTGACCGCGGCGCAACCGCCATCGCGTCAGGAGACGACGTTCGATCACGATGCGCGCGGCAACGTCATCGCCGAGAACGAGCCCGGAGCGGTGACGACGCGCCACGGCTACTCCGCAAGCGGCGCAGCGGAGAGCTACCGCGATCCGGTGGACGAAGTGACCTCGACGATCAGCGATCGGATCGGCCGCCCGCGCCAGCGGACGTACGCCGATGGCACGAGCGAGACCTGGACGTATGACGGCGAGCGCGTCGAATCGACGAAAGATCGCCAGGGTCGCACGTTCGTCTACACCTACAACACCAAGGGCCAGCTCAGCGAGCTCCGCAACCTCGGCGGTGAAGTGCTGGAGTCCTACGGCTACGACGCCGCGGGCCGCCTTGCCACATGGACCACGCGCGAAGCGCGACTGGTCTACGAGAACTTCGACATGGAAGGGCGTCCGCGCCGAACGCGTCAAATCCGCTACGCCGATCGCAGCGGCTTCATTACGGCCACGGTGCTCGACGAACACGTGCAGGAACATGAGTGGAACGTCCACGGCGAACGAAGCGCGTGGACGATGCCGCTGCCCACGAATTACGCGGTGCCTGGCTGGACGAACCGCGTCGAAGAAGATCACGACGCGATGGGCAACGTCATCGCGATCCGCCGCTCGCGCTTCGGATCGACGGCGATGTCACCGCTCATGACCGCCGACTATCGCAACGCCGGACGCCCCAACGTCCGCACGCTCACGACGACGAGCGGCGCACCGATCGTCCGAACCTACGGCTACGACGCGACGACCTCGCAGCTCAACGACCTGAAGGTGACCTCGCGCGGCCTCCTCGTCGCCGGCTCGGGCATCACCTTCGACGGCACGCAGATCGCGAAGGCCACGCTGCACGGAGTTTCGAACGAGACGCGCGCAAACGAATACGCCTACGACGACCTGAGCCGCCTCGCGCGAAGCCGCGCAGCGCGCATCAGCGGCACGGCCGATCTCGCGGTCGAGCAAGTCGACAAAGCCGACTTCCGCATCGCGCTCGAACGCACGACGAGCGGTCCGGCGCCGCTACCGTCGCTCTCCTTCGCGCAGCAAACGGGCCACAAGATCGCCGAGATGGTGCGCGGCGGCGAGAGCCGCACCTTCTCGTACGGCAGCGGAGCGGAGCGCATCGACGACGGCCGCTTCATCTACGAGTTCGACGCGCGAGGCCGCCTCATCTCCGCCACCGAAAAGGCGGGTGGCAGCGCGCCGCAAACCCTCCGTCGCATCCTCTACTACTACTCCGCCGCCGACCGTGTCGTCGGCCGCCGCGCCGAGTACGCACCACTCGCCAGCGGTCCGGTCAGCACGTGGAAACTCGAAGACCGCCCCGAAGTCCTCGCCGCCGACGCCCTCCCCGCCGACGTCACCTTCGTCTGGGATCCGATCAGCGACACCCTCGTGACCGTCTCAAGCCTGGCGGGCGAACCCCTGCGCCAGATCATCCAGGGCGGAAGCGGCTACGACGACCCCATCGAAGTTGCCGTCGCCGAGAACAGCACCGTCCACCGCCTCCACCCCGTCTTCGACGAAGCCGGAGCCGGCACCCTCCAAGTCATCCTCAACGAAAACGGCGAAGTCGTCTCCCGCACCGTCGAAGAAGGCGCCTACGGCGAAGACGAATTTGGCCTCGCCGGCGCCGCCGTCGACCGCATCGCGATCGAAGCGACGAAGACCTCGAGCGGCGCCCTCCAATCCGTCACCATCTCCATCCGCACCACCGAACAACTCGCCGCCTCGACGATCGCCACCGGCGCCCGCCTCGCCGTAGTCGACGGCAACGGCGCAGTGATACGATCCTCGCCAACAAACGCAACGCTCTTTGAAAACTACACGCTGCGCTGGACGCTCACCGCCGAAGAGTGGACCGCCCTCGCCAGCAGCACCGGCAACCCGCAACGCCTGTCGATCGCGGTAACCAACACCCTCCGCGCCGCCGCCTGGAGCGACAACAACGGCATCCTCCCGGCGCCGGATTGGGCACCGAGCGACACGATGCACAGCTCGGGTTCGCTGCCCGTGGAGTACCGCGCGTCGCTCACGGAACTGGCGAGTTGGCTGGGTACGAGTGCGCCCGGCGAGAAGACGCTATTCGAGGCGACATCGCTGTCGGCGCTTGGAGGGAAGGCGACACCGGCCCCAAGGTTGATTTTGGCGGCGGGATTCCAGGCTCTCCCCTTTACTGAACCCGCGACCGGGCTGATCTGCGCCCGAGCGCGGTGGTATGACCCCTCGACGGGCACTTTCTTTTCACCTGATCCTTCTGGATATCAGGACTCCTCCAATCTCTACGCATTCGCAGGCGGCGATCCCGTCAACGGGAGAGATCCGTCTGGGGAACTTTGCGACACGGCCAATGCGAGTGGCTTCTGGGATTGGGCGAACCGTTGTCGCCAAGATGCGATGAACGTTAGCGATTCAATGCACGAACAAATCGTGCTACAACCAATCAAGACGATCGGTAGAGCCATCGCGGGTGAGGCGGGCACGAGGCTAATGATCGCGAAGTCTGCGATCGGTGTGGCGGCGATGGTACTCGATCAGAGTCTCGCAAACTCAGGCGATGCGAACGCCATTGTGAGACAAGGTCAGCGTTCAGCGGCTATCGTCAATGCGGCGAGGCATCCATACAACGCCGTTGTTGATTCTCACGCCTCATCAGCGAAGTCCATTCTGAAAGCCGAGCAGGAAGGCAATTGGTTCTCAGCTTCCGTTGAAGCGGGAGAGGTCGGCTCAAGTGACGCAGCGGCATTAGCTGGGTTAACGGAAGTCGGAATATCGCTGGGTCGTCTCGGTGGTCGCCTTGGAGCATCTCTATGGGCGGGGATCACTCGCAATGAGGTGGGGGCTCTCGGGAATGCTGTGCCGTCCATCATTCTTCGACAAAACATGAAAGCTGCCGGAGTTAAACCACCTCCATTCCCGAACGCGGCCCATCACATCGTAGCGGCCGATGCGTCGCTAGCGGGAGCAGCACGCGCACATCTGGAGAGTCTTGGTATAGGGCTAAACGATGCAGAAAACGGAGTGTTTCTCCGATACACCGAACGTGGTACGGGTGCGAACCACGCGGAGATCCACACCACCGCTTATTACACTGAAGTTGAAGCGCGAGTGCTGGCGACAACGACAGCGGAAGAGCTACGTGCAACCTTGGCGAAAATCGCCGAAGAGTTGAGCAGTAATACGTTTCCATATCGATAACCGGATGAGTGCTTAATGATGGATTCTCACACCGCGGTCGCTCAGATGGACGACGCGATCAATCGCGATGACGTCGCCGAGGTCAGGAGCTTGTTGGCATCTGGGATTGACCCCAATGCAACGGATGCGGGTGGTGATCGCTTTCTTACAAGTGCTGCGTGGGTTGGGTCTCCACGGCTCGTGCGGGTGTTGTTAGAGGCAGGTGCGGACCCTACCCTGAAGAATGCAGATGGGTTGACTGCACTAGAGCGTCTTGTTCAAAACACGGGATTCTGGGATCAAGGTCATGACGAAGTTAAGCAAATCCTAGAATCCTGCAGCGAAGACGTCGGCTAGGAATCCACGGCGAGTAGCTGATCGGGTGGTTGCGAGGTAGCCGAGGGAGACTAGCGGGGCGATGAGTCCCGCAGAGTTTTGAGGCGAAGGGGCAATTTGCCGAGGTTAGCTCTTTCGGTGGGCGTGGTTGCTTCCGTACAATCGTCGACGAGATGGCAGCGACCCGGGAAACCCGCCCGAAAGCTCAACCGATCAAGTCCCTCGAGCTCGTCACGGGAGCCGGAGGCCTCGCGCTCGGCACGCACCTCGCGGGCTTTGAGCATGTCGCCCTGCTCGGATGGAACGGCGACGCGTGCCGGACGCTCCGCCATAACGCCGAGGCGCGTGTTCTACTGCGCGAGGAGAAGTGGGACGTCATCGAGGCCGACGTTCGCGTGTGGACTTCGCGAAGTTCGGCGACGTCGATGTTGTCTCCGGCGGACCACCGTGCCAGCCGTTCGGCATCAGGGGCAAGCACTCGGGGTTCGACGACTGGCGCAACATCATCCCGCAGTTCTGTCGATTCATCCGCGAGCTCACGCCGGGGGCGTTCATCATGGAAAACGTGAAGGGGGTCTGTTGCGACCGCGGTTCGAGAGCTACTTCTAATACGTCCTTCTGTCGCTGTCCTATCCGGCGATCGTGCCGAAGCCGGAAGAGTCATGGACCGATCACCTGATGCGGCTCGAGAAGGCGCACACGAGCGGGAAGTTCAAGGCTTGTACTATCGGATCGACAGCGATGTCATCGCTCATGAAGGCTGACTATCGCAACGCCGGACGTCCCACTGTCCGCACGCTCACGACGACGAGCGGCGCACCGATCGTTCGAACCTACGGCTACGACACGACGACCTCGCAGTCAACGATCTGAATGTGGCTGCGCGCGGCCTCCTCGTCGCCGGCTCGGGCATTACCTTCGACGGCACGCAGATCGCGAAGGCCACGCTGCACGGAGTTTCGAACGAGACGCGCGCAAACGAATACGCCTACGACGACCTGAGTCGCCTCGCGCGAAGCCGCGCCGCCCGCATCAGCGGCGCGGCCGATCTCGCGGTCGAGCAAGTCGACAAAGCCGACTTCCGCAACGCGCTGGAACGTACGACGACCGGACCCGCTCCGCTCCCGTCGCTCTCCTTCGCGCAGCAGACCGGCCACAAGATCGCGGAGATGGTCCGCGGCGGCCAGAGCCGCACCTTCTCGTACGGCAGCGGAGCGGAGCGCATCGACGACGGCCGCTTCATCTACGAGTTCGACGCGCGTGGTCGCCTCATCTCCGCCACCGAGAAACCTGCGACCAGCGCTCCGCAAACTCTCCGCCGCATCCTCTACTACTACTCCGCGGCTGATCGTGTTGTCGGCCGCCGCGCCGAGTACGCGCCGCTCGCCTCAGGTCCTGTCAGCACCTGGAAACTCGAAGACCGCCCCGAAGTCCTCGATGCCGACGCCCTTCCCGCCGACGTCACCTTCGTCTGGGATCCGATCAGCGACACCCTCGTGACCGTCTCAAGCCTGGCGGGCGAACCCCTGCGCCAGATCATCCAGGGCGGAAGCGGCTACGACGACCCCATCGAAGTTGCCGTCGCCGAGAACAGCACCGTCCACCGCCTCCACCCCGTCTTCGACGAAGCCGGAGCCGGCACCCTCCAAGTCATCCTCAACGAAAACGGCGAAGTCATCTCCCGCACCGTCGAAGAAGGCGCCTACGGCGAAGACGAATTTGGCCTCGCCGGCGCCGCCGTCGACCGCATCGCGATCGAAGCGACGAAGACCTCGAGCGGCGCCCTCCAATCCGTCACCATCTCCATCCGCACCACCGAACAACTCGCCGCCTCGACGATCGCCACCGGCGCCCGCCTCGCCGTACTCGACGCCAACGGCGCAGTGGTACGATCCTCCCCAACAAAGGCAACGCTCTTTGAAAACTACACGCTGCGCTGGACGCTCACCGCCGAAGAGTGGACCGCCTTGACCAGCACCACCGGCAACCCGCAACGCCTGTCGATCGCGGTAACCAACACCCTCCGCGCCGCCGCCTGGAGCAACAACAACGGCATCCTCCCGGCGCCGGATTGGGCACCGAGCGACACGATGCACAGCTCGGGCGCGCTGCCGGTGGAGTACCGGGCGCCGCTGACGGAGGTTTCGAGTTGGCTTGGTGCCGCCGCGCCGAGCGAGAAAACGCTGTTCGAGGCGACATCGCTGTCGGCGCTTGGAGGAAAGGCGATGCCGGCCGCAAGGTTGATTTTGGCGGCGGGGTTCCAGGCTCTCCCCTTTGCTGAACCGGCAACCGGCCTTATCTACGTCCGGGCGAGGTGGTACGACCCTTCGGCTGGTTCTTTCCTCACGCCTGATCCCATGGGGTATCAGGATTCCTCCAACCTCTACGCGTTCGGTGCGGGTGACCCGGTCAATCGTCGCGATCCGACGGGCAATTGCCTGGGCCTCGATAAGAAGGGCCGACCGTGCAGCTACTACGCGGGGAAGCTGTCGGATTTCGTTGTTGATTCGATGGGGCTGAACCAGATCCCAGGTACGGGCATTAAAAAGATCGACTCTGCGATGCGCAAGGCGACAGCGGCGCCGATACGCTTGGCGGTAACACCTCTGAAAGCAGTGCTGTCTACCGGTGATGCGAGTGGCGAGTATCTCTATCGGATGGAACGCTCGACGTTCCATGGAGAGATGCCAATTGATCCAGGGAAAGTCGATGATCAGCTGTTGATGCTTGGTGTGATGGGTGACGTCGCCACGTTCATCAGCCCAGCAGGTCTCCTTGAGGGCGAAGCCCCCAGTTTCGGGGGTAGAGCTGCCAAGTCTTCCGCTAAGGGTCCATTGGATGTTGGAACCAAGTGGGGAACGGGAATTCAAAAGCAGGGAATGCCGTGGGAAAACTATCTCGAGAAAGAACTGGGTGCCGAAACAAGACTTCCTGAACGGTTCAAGGCATTCGACTACTTCTCTGAAGAGACGGGTATAGCGACAAGCGCGAAGACGTTGGATACAACAACGGCTTCCAGGATGGCGAATCCAAAGCAGGTTTACTCGGCGTTGAAGCGCAGTATCGATGCTGCTGCGAACTTCACATCTTATGAGCTGAAGGGCGTGTCACTCTCAAGCGATGCCATTGCCGCACGGGAGATTCGAGTGGCGGTTCCTAGTAGCACTAACGCAGCGCAGTGGGTGGAGATAAAGCGAGCTGCTGAGTATGCGAAGACGGAGGGTGTCAGGGTGATCGTGACGGTGGTCAAGTGATAGAGGATCGGCGTGAGCCAGTCAGAACATGGCGCGCAGTCGCAAAGGCGAATGACGATTTCGTTGATCTGCGAACACTATCCGGTTATCGCACGGCAGTTTGGGATCTTCAGGGGAAGCACTACCAGTTTTCGCTGAGTGTGAGCAATGAAGAGCTCGGCGCCGCCGTGGTCGATGTTTTAGAGAGCAGTCGTTTCTTGGATGCTCAGGGGACGACTGCTTTGCGAAGTGTTGTTCCTGAACAATACGAGCAATGGGTGGCGACAACGATGCGAGATTATGGATACTCGAATCGTCAACTCATGTTCCGAGCTATGCGGAGTTGTGGGTTGGAGCGTAGGGGGAACACCATTGTCATCACTCCGACCTGTCACGAGAAACTCGAAGGATGGAGCGGGGACGGCATTGAGCCCGAAGATCAAGTTGCCATTGATGCTGGGCAGCCGGTCAACGAGATCGGTGCGGCTCTTCGCCTAGCCTTCGAACGTTGCCTCTAACTCGCCGCAATCGAACTGAGTCGAGGTTCTAGATTGCGATGTCGAGCGGTAAATCTGCGATGTCTAATGAACCAGCGCGGGATCGGAAGCGATCCTCTGCTACGAAGCCGACGGCGGCGCACAGCACGCACGCGGCCTCGTCACGAAGGTCGAGCAGGGAGAGCTGGTCACGAAGATTGACTATCCCACGCCCGATACGATCGTCACGACCGATCCGCGCAAGGTGGAGACGACGACCGAGCTCGATGAGTGGCTCCGTCCGAAGCACACGTTCACCTCGAGCGTCGGCCTGAAAGCCGACCAGACCGCGACCTACGACGAGAACGGCCGCGTGCGCGAAGTGAAGCGCAAGCAGGGCGAGCGCACCGTGACCGAGACGATCGACTATGACGCCCTCGGACGCGTGAAGAAGACGACCAGCGACGGCGTGGCGGTCGGAGATGCGCTGACGACGACCGAGTCGCGATTCGACTACGACCTCGCCGCGCGAAAGATCACTCGCACGCTGCCCGGCGGCGCCGTGATCACGGAGTTACTCGATGGTCTCGGCCGCGTGAAGACGCGAAGGACCGACACCGGCTTCGGCGAGCTTCATGAAGAAGTGGCCTATGACCTCGTGGGCAACGTCGTTTATAGCCAACGATCACATCGCCCAGGCCTACGCGTTCGACGTTCACGACCGCGCGACGGGAACGCTTGCGCCTGACGGCACGAAGACACTCTCGCAATACGACGCGTTGGGACAACCGACGCTCGTGCAGAACCTCGACGCGGCGGGAACCGTGATGTCGGAAACGAAGCCGACGTTCACGTCGGCCGGACGTCTCCAGGCGATCGAGACGAAAGTCGACAGCACGCGAACGCGCAAGACCGAAACAAAGTGGGACGGCGCCGGACGCTCGACGGTCGTGGCGACAGAAGGACGCGCAAGGCATTCGCGGTACGCGATCGACGGTCGCCTCAGCGAGAGCGCCGCCGGTGCCGGATCGCTCGCCGGAATCGCCGACACGTTCGAGCGTTACAGGCCGAGCACACATGACTGCTGGCTCGTGACCGCGGCATCGTTCGCGGAGAAGGGGAGCCCGGCAGTTACGACGGAGACCGGTTACGACACGCAGGCGAATCCGATCAGTACGAAGATCGGCGCGCTCGAGTGGCAGCAGCGCTTCGATCAGGACGGCAACATGACGGCCGCGCAACCGCCATCGCGTCCGGAGACGACGTTCGATCACGATGCGCGCGGCAACGTCATCGCCGAGAACGAGCCGGAGCGGTGACGACGCGTCACGGTTACTCCGCAAGCGGCGCAGCGGAGAGCTATCGCGATCCGGTGGACGAAGTGACCTCGACGATCAGCGATCGGATCGGCCGCCCGCGCCAGCGAACCTACGCCGACGGTACGAGCGAGACCTGGACCTACGACGGTGAGCGCGTCGAATCGACGAAGGATCGCCAGGGTCGCACGTTCGTCTACACCTACAACACCAAGGGCCAGCTCAGCGATCTCCGCAACCTCGGCGGCGAAGTGCTCGAGTCCTACGGCTACGACGCCGCGGGCCGCCTTGCCACATGGACCACGCGCGACGCACGGCTGGTCTACGAGAACTTCGACATGGAAGGGCGTCCCCGCCGAACGCGCCAAATCCGCTACGCCGATCGCAGCGGCTTCAGTACGGCCACGGTCCTCGACGAGCACGGGCAGGAACACGAATGGAACGTCCACGGCGAACGAAGCGCGTGGACGATGCCCCTGCCCGCGAACTACGCCGTGCCTGGCTGGACGAACCGCGTCGAAGAAGACCACGACGCGATGGGCAACGTCATCGCGATCCGCCGTTCTCGCATCGGCTCGACCGCGATGTCACCGCTCATGACGGCCGATTATCGCAACGCCGGACGCCCCAACGTCCGCACGCTCACGACGACCAGCGGCGCTGTGGACGGACCTTCCTCCTCGCTTCGGTTTATCTCGTGCGCAGTTGGGAAGGGATGCGATCGCACGACGCACGCTGACGTAGGGTTCGCTTCGTTAGCAGTTAATGATCACACCGCGCGATCGCGATTCCGAGGTTACCTCGGTCCGGGAAGGCAATTCAAGAGGTCGCGCGAATCTTGTGTAGAGCCTTCCCCCGCGGAACCGTTCAGGTACAAGCCGTGACTACGACGGGGGCCGGGACGGCGTCTGCTGTCTCTGCAGTTGGTCGATTTCCTGCGGGATCTGCGCTTGACGCTGGTCCACGCGGTCTTCTTCCACATCGCCACCGTAGGGCTCCTCGGCTTCCGCGGCCATACGCTCCTGCTCCTGGCGCAGAGTGTCGATTTTGCGCTGCAGCTCCTGTTGATTGATGGCTTCCGCGCTGGATTCGGGACGAGCGGGAGGAGGTGCGCTGCCGACGGATGCGAAGTCGAGCTTTGGCGCGACGGGACCCGTGCTTTGGAAGATATGTCCCCTGCCGCGGGTCGAGCGGTCATCGATGTTGATTCGGTTCTTCCCGCTCTGCCGCGCAACGACGGCCCGCTTCGCTGCTTGCACGAGCACTGAGTCGCCGGGCTGGATGAGGGTGGTTCTAATGAGTTGGGGCGTCTCCGTCTCGGGAACGGGGGAGGACGGCTCTTGACCGGAAAGAGTTCCGGCCACGACCATGGCGATTGCGGTCAGCAGAACACAGCGCATGCGATTGTTCTCCAAACTCAGTATAACTGGTCCGAACAGGACCGCATATGAGGGACATTCCTCTGTTCATGAGGGGAACTCCCACTTGCTGGACCCCTTGGCGAGGACGAGGATGGTCAGGCGACCGCCGTCGCCGGAGCTTCGAATGACGGCGGAGTCGCCTCCGATGGTTCGAATGTAGATGCTTCCCGGTGTGCTCGATCCGTCGGTGGCGAAGGAGCAAAGCGTGGAGCGATTGAACTGGACGGGAGCTTGCTCGGGAAGAATCGGCGGTCCGCCGTCGGGATCAGGAAGTCCTTCCCGAGGAATGCCGATCGTCGCCAGACCGTGGGCCGGAAGGAGCTCCCACGGTCCGTCGACCAGGGGATCGACTCCGCTGAGGATGTCGGCGTTCAGCACGCCGTCCTTGTCGCCGTCGTCGTAGACCGCGTAGGACCAGCTCCCGTCCGGGTTGCGGATGAACTTGACGGCACGGTTTGCCTCGAGCGCGAAGGCCTGCTCCTGCGTGTTCTCGAGGAGCGAATAGACGCGCGCGATGGCAGTTCGAAGGGCCACACGGCGGGTGAGGTTACCGATCGCCGGCAGACCAAAGCCGGCCAGGACACCGAGGATGGCCGCGCTCACGAGTAGCTCGGCAAGTGAATATCCGCGTTGGTGAGACATCGTTCTGATTTCCTCCTGGACGGGAGAAAAAGCAGGACGGCGGCCGATGGCGCGAATTCACCAAGTCTTGTTTTTGCAATGAATTAGACGAGCGCCCTGCCGGGGCGCTCGTCAAAAAAACTTGCCTTTCGATCGCGACGACGCTTAGACGGACAGACCTTTCGACGCCACGATGACCGATTCCTGGGCGTCGTAGCGAGTGGCTCCATACCGCGCCATGACCATGACCCGAACGAGAACGCGCTGGCCGGCGCCGACGCCTCCGATCTTCACTTCGAAACCGGACGGAAAGGTCGTCGTGACGACATCGTTGGCCGCGAATCGAGGGACACGAAGAATGGAGATGATCGGAATAGGCGTCGCGCCTGCGGTGGTGGAGGACATGCGCGAGGTGAAGCTGAACTGCCCGTCCTGGTTTTCCGGCTGGAGGTTGAGCGCGGTCCCGACGGCTTCGGTCTCGGCGGGGTTGCGGAATGCGATCGAGTACTGGATCCCGCCGGTGATCGATGCTCCGCGGAGGATCTGGGGATCCATACTGGATGGAGTTCCAAAGAGAGTGAGCGTCTGGCTAGCCTGAGCCGTCATCTGGCCGGCGGTGGCTCCAGCGGTGGTGTTGATGCTGTAGAAGGCGGATGTGATCGCGAGTCCTGGAGCGATGTCCCAGGCTCTGGTCAACCCGTTTGCCTGCAGGCCGGCGACAATCTGATTGCGCTGATTCGAGGTCAGGGTTGCCCCGGCACTGGGGTTGATCAACGGATTGAGCTGAAAGTAGTCGGCGAAATCGATCGTACGTGCTCGGACCAGGTCATAGACGAAATTCGTCTTGCCGAACCCTCGATTTCCTGCGCATTTCTGCGTCGCGCTGGTCTTGTTGCATTGACGAAGATAGAACATCTCGAAGCGATAGCGGTCGATGGGAAAGGGAACCGTGGGTGTGCCGGCGTTGCTGTCGTGATCGTACTGGACGTAGACCGGTGGCATCTGCCGGGCGATGAGCAGGCAGTTGCCGACGTACCGGGTGCCGGTCGCGTCGTCGGCGAGCGAGGAGGTCGGCGCAAGGTTGGGGAGCAATGTGCCGGGAGCCGGAGTAAAGAGCGCCGGAATCTGTGCGACGAATCGCGTGTAGTAAGCCTGCCCGATGGCGTCGTTGTCGAAAATGGTCCGGGCCTGATAAATCGACGTCTGGATTGCATTCGTGGGCTGCTGCGAAAGAAGGAGGAGATCGTTCCTGGCCTCGAGAGACATCGCGGTGCGATAGGACTCCTCGAGCACCTGATAGGAGATGATCAGCAGGACGGCGGAAACGCCGACCACGATCATCAGTTCCATCAAGGTGAAGCCGGACTGTTTCTGGCGGGCATTCGATCTCATGAGGTCCTCCGAATGAATGCCGTGTACTGATGGTAGGAGTAGTGGAGTGGGAACCCGGCCCTATAGCCTTCGACACGAATGATGTAATTGCCCTGAACGAAGGGGGGATCGGGTGTGTTCCAGACGTAATTCGTCGCGCCGGTGATCAGGCGCGGATCTCCGGTCGGTAGCTTGGTTCCGCGCGTCCAGGGCGTGTCGTCCTGAACGAATCTCCAAGTGACGCCGTTGTCAACGCTGTAGAGCACCTGGTACTCCATGGCCAGGCCCGATTCGCTGAACGTGGAGGAGTATGCCGGCGTGTATTTCTTGTCATCCCACCGCTTCCACGTCGCGGTCCACTGAATGTTGATGCTCGGGGGATCGACCAGAATGGACTGAGCGTTCGGCGAACTGATGATGACGCGCGGCAACTGCCGGACTCGGAACGGACAACCGGTGCATCCGACCGGTGCCGGCAACGCGTCTGTGTAGAGTCCAGCCTCCATGTAACTATGAATGAGGCTGAGAAAAGACCAACGGGCGATGAAGGCGACACCGGACTGGCCGACGGGAGACAAACCGTTGACGACGACGAAAGCGGGGCGATTCGTCGAGGGGTTTCTGGTGGAGATCAACGAGGAGCCAGGGCCGCTGGTGTTCGCATTTTGATAATAGCGAGCGTCTTCATTCGTGATGAATGCCGGGCCGTAGCGCGCGTTCAGAAAGGCTTCGGGATTCGTTCCGTTGAGATTGAGGGCAAACGGCCGATTGTTCGGGATCGGATTGAGAAGCGGGAAATTGTATCCGCTCGCCGTATTCGCGATGTAAGCGCCCTCGCTGACGATGTCGGCATTGGCCGTCACCGACGTATGGTGGAACGTCGACGTGGACGTTCCCGTCCAGAAAAAGTCCGTACTTCCGGCGGGACCCGTGCGACGCACCGCGTTTGTGTAGTGAGCATTGCCAGCGACAAGCCCTCCCTCGAAGTCTGTGCCCTGCGGTAACATATTCTTGGTGGTGGGCGCGATCAAACCACGGAGCACCCTTCTGAAGCTGCTCGCGGACGTTCCTGTCGAGAGATTGCCGTTCGCGCTCCAATTGGAGCCGGATGTGTATTGGTCATCCGGCCAGAGCTCGCCCAGCCAGTTGATGGACCACCAATAATCTGTTGTGGTACCCACCTGTCGAACGTATTTCACCCCAGGGCCCTGAGGGCAGCAACCCGAGTTGTAGTTTCCGGAACCATTGATGATCGACTGCTCGTAGCTTGGTCCGCTCACCCCGGTAAACGGCATCGCCGAGACCGGGATGCTGTTCGTAAACTGGTTGTCCGTGTCGTAGCCGATCTCGCCGCCCAGACCCATGTAGTAATACGAGTAACCGGTCATTGTGGTGTAGATGGCCCTCGACGCGGTCAACGCGTTTCGGAGGATCTGGAAGGACCGATCGACGTCCACTTCGATTTGCCCATCGTTGCCGCCCGTAGGCCATCCATCATTGTTGTTGACGCCGTCGCCGGACTTGAGGATGTTGAATCCGGGCCAACGCGCCGATTGATCGCCGTCGGCGCTGGACGCGAAGTCGTCGAAATAGCGGTTGTAGCCCTCGGCCAGCCTGCTGTTCGTATAGTGCGACGAGGTGGCAGCGGCGGAGTAGATCTTCTTCGACTCGGCGTAGGGGCTGTGTCGCGGATCGCCAATGAACTGAAATCGCTCGGACAGCGGCAGGTTGGGAGGATTCGTTTCGGTCCCATCACCATAGAGCCACGTGTCCGTTCCGCGCCAGACGTAGGTCTTGGAGAGATTGCTCGGCTGATTGCGGGTGGGAGTGAGCGTTCCCGTGCTGACGGTGTCGCCGATCCGGGTCTCGACCGTCAACATGGTGTTGGTATTCGCGCCGAGCTCTGTGTTGAGTGCCGCGGTCGGAATCGTAATGACCCACCGCGCGGTGTTTCGGGGACCGACGCCGGTGTCGATATAGCCGCCTTTCGCGCCGGCCGTGGTATAGCTATCGGCAAGATCAACATTGAACGCCATCTTGTTGCCGGTGTCGCCCAGGGCGAAGTTTTCGACCGGATGAGGGACGTATTCCATACCGTAGAGGTAATAGTTCGAATTGAGTCCCATTCCGTTGTTGCCGGAGCCGGAACAGTCTCCGGAGCATTCGTTGGCCTGGAACGGCGAGTTGTACAACTTGATCACCGTGTCGAAGCCCGAGTTCGCGATCGTGGCATACATGCCGCTGTTTGCGGGCGCCGCGATGAGCGCGCTGCTCCGCGCATATAACTTGCCGGTGCCCTGGTTGGTATTTCCTCCGGCGATTCTTTGAACGGTGATGTCGGAAGCCATCGTCACATTCTTGATGACGACCGTGATGGGTACGTGAAACCACTTCTCGGTGTTCATCGGAGCCGTAGTGACGGCGCCGCGCCAGGCTTCATAGGTATAGACGCGAAGCTTGATGTCGTTTGAATCGACCGTGGGATACGAGGTGGCGGTGGTGGCGGTGTTGTAGGCGAGCTTCTCCGGATGCGTCACCGCGCGAAGCCAGCGGAGCGAGGCGGTCTCAGGCGCTTTTGCGGGATCGGAATAGTTCCGGATCGGCGGGAACGGGAAGAGCTCGCCGTGAAGGTTGATCAGAATTGCATTGGTGTACTCGGTCGGGTGCAGGACCATGTCATCGAGCAGCAGCCTGTAGGTCGGCTCCTCGCCCGGATAGGCTGAGATACCGTCGTCAGGGGTGGTATCGAACGGATCGACCGCCCCTTTTCGCTGAAGGTAGAGGGCGCGTTCTTCCGGATAGCGCTTGGCATGATTGAACTGATCAGCGAGGGCGAATGGAAATGGATTGTAGGCTGGGTTCCCGGCGACGTTCGGGTCGGCGATGCTGTAATCGTTTAGAAAAGTGCCATCAATGTTGATGCGCGACTCGAATCCACCGGTCGGATAGTACTCGGCGAGGTTGGGCGGATTCCGCGTGGCGTCGTTCAAAGGCAACGACCCGGGATAGAAATACACCCAGGGAATGTCCGCGATCGACGAAGACACCTTGTTGACGTAGGGCCGGTACTCATCGTCGCGACCGTAGGCGAGCTTCGTGATCCAATGGACGCGAAATTCCAGTCCTGGGTTGCGCGAGGAGAGTTCGGTGATCGCGCTCTGCACGAACGGCACGAGGTTCGCGGTGTAGACCCACCAGCCCGGCACATTCTTGAGTGCGATCGCATAGACGTCATAAACCTGGGTCGGAGGGGCGTTCGTGGCCAGAGTACGGATGATGCTGGCCACTTCGGCGACGGGGCGCTCGTCGCCGTTTTCCCACTTGTAAACGCTGACGCGAACGAGGCGCACGCCGGCCGTCGACTGTCCGGCGACGCGCTGGACGGAGATGCGCCGGCTGTACAGCCAATTTCCGTTCGGTAGCTGGAAGTTTCCACTCAACTTGTCGGCGGGGGAGCCGACCGGATTGATCGTGAGCTCGTCCTTGTAGTTCACGCCGTCGTCGAACTGATCGAGCACGATGGCCGAGGGACCGACCGCGGCCTGAGCGAGCGAGCGGAGCTCTTCCATCATGCTGATCGCCTTTTGCGTGGCGAACTGGCGATCCATGTTGGACTTGGACAGCAACTGACTACCGCTCGTCAGGGTGTAGCTGGCGATGATGAGAATTCCAAGGATGCCGAAGGCGACGAGCACCTCGGCGAAGGACATGCCACGCTGGTTCGATTTGCGGCTCCAAGTGTTCATGGGTCTTACCTTTCTGCGAATCTCTTGTCACACATTGGATCGTTCGTCGGACAGGGCACATAGGACGGACGGCTGAACCGGAACTGACCGAGCTGAATCGCGACCTGAGTGACCATGAATTGGTCGTAATACAACTCGCCGAAGTTCGCGCCCGAGCCGGTGATCGAGGCCGTGGAAGTGGTGTCCTTGAGAATCAGTGAGCCATAGACGCTGGACGGGCCGACTTGATTGTAATTGCCGGTGACGTAGATGACCCCGTTCCAAGTGGAGGGCCCGCCATTGATCATCAAATTCCCATTGACGACGAGGATGCCGCTGCCATTGAGAGGCCGGGTCGAATTGAACGTGGCGGTGTTGCCAACACCGACGTCGAGAACGATGAGCTGCATGGGCGGCAGTGGATTCGGGAGCGCGTTGACGCTGGTCACGCTGATATCGGAAACAGCGCCGAGATCGCCAAGGCTGTTTACGTTGAATACGCCGCTGAGCGTGACCGCGTTCGTCGCCAGCCCGGTCGAATAGGCGCCGGGAGTACCACTGAGAACGGCCGGACTGGTGACGATCGGGTTCCCGGTATTATTGAATTGCACACCATTTCCGGCGGCCGTTCCAATGACACGCGCGTTCGTCGCGCCAGTCGTACCCACGGTTACCCGGTTTCCGACGAGGATGGAGATGGCCGCATTGGAGACGTTGAGGGCCACCTTCTGAATCTCGGTGCGAACGGTCTTTCTGCCCAGCACGAGATTGCGGCCCTGCCCGGGACCGAGCGCGGGATCGTTGCGAACGTAGATGTAGCCCGTGGACTCGAGTTGCCACATCGAACCGGCTGGTACTAACGATCCACGGCGGATCTGGGTAACATCGAAGACGCCTCGGTTCGTGGAGGCGACGCCCTGGCTGACCACGTACCGGCCCCAAACCTTTCCCGAATCGCTGATCAGGAAGTCGCGCGTGATCGACGGTGGTGTCGTCACGATATCGGTGTCGTCCACCGGGGGGTTCGCCGCCAGGTTTCGTTGAGGATTGAACGCCGAGACGACCGTGGTCTGCCGCCGGAACCAGTCGAGGCCCTCCACCAGGCCCGCGTTCGCCGCGCTCAGCGCCTGACCCTGATACCGCAGACGCATCGTCAGCGAGCGGTACGTGTTCAGCGTCTGCACGGATACCGTCATCAACAGCAACAGCACCACGGTGAGCGCGAAGATGGTAGAGATGAGAGCGAATCCTCGTTGGGAGGAAGTGCGCCTCGTGTTGCGAGCGTCAGCGATTCGCATGAACACTGCCGTTCGCAATGCAGATGCCGCGCGCCTGTTGGTCGCGGATCACGTCGTTAATCAATGACTTACGGCCGACGCCATGTCCGGATTGGATTTGGCTTACGCGAAAACTGTTACAAAAAGTAGCGGGCCGGATCCTCGGTGAGCTTGTTCGAAGGATCGATCGTCGGGAGGGCGACCGTTGCCACGGCTCCTTCCCCTTCACCATTTTCCAGCGTCACGAATCCGCTGTGCAGCAGCACGATTTTTCGAGTGATGGCCAGACCGAGACCGAACCCCGACGCTTTGGTCGATTGAAAGGGGACGAAGAGCCGGCCTTCGTTTCCGGCGGTGATCCCGACACCGTTGTCGCGAATGACCACGGTTGGCATCGGCGCCGCGGCGATCCGAATGTCGACTCGACCATTTGCACCTTTTGGTGCGACGGCATCCATGGCATTTCGGATCAGATTCTCAAAGGCGCGAGACAGGAGCGCGGGATCTGCCGCCACGACCGCGGTTTGGCCCTCGACGGCGATGGTGACGCTGTCGTCGAGGCCTTGCAGACGACCCACGATCTCTCTCAGCAGGAGGTTGAGATTCACCGCCTGGACGTCCACCTCGATCGGACGGGTGAAAGTGAGAAGCGAATCGACCGCGGTGGACAGATCCTTCGCCTCGGCCTCGGCGCGGCCGATATTCTGGTCGATGGTCTGTGGCGGAGCTGCTTTGCGCGCGAGACGGAGATATCCGAGGATCGTCGAAAGCGAGTTCCTGAACTCGTGCGCGATGCCCGCGGACATCTCGCCGAGGTCGGCGAGGGATTGCATCTGTCGAAGGCGATTCTCGAGTTGCCGCACCAGCGTGAGATCGACGAAGAGCGCGAGCATTCCGAAATGGCGTCCCGAATCGTCGAGCAGCGGTACGGTGGTCAGTCCGATCCTCGTGCCGTCCTGTTCTTCGATCTCGGTTCGTTGAACGGCGACGCGCCGGTCGACGGCGCTCTGCAATTCGTCGGCGAATCTTCCCCGCAGCGCGTCGCGCGGAGGGATTCCGGCGGCGGCGCCGGAGTAGTGCAGAAGGTCGCGCGCGGCCTGATTCATGTCGACGATGCGGCCGGCTTCGTCGAGCGCAATGAAGCCCGAGGTCAGGCTCCGCACGAGCGTCGCGGTGATGGTCGCCAGTTCGTCGGCACGCTCCTGCACGCGTTCGTGCAGGAGCCGCAGTTCCTGTTCCCGGCCTTTCATCATCTGAATCGAAGACTGCATGGTCTGGATGAGGTGCTGGCTCTCACCTTGCGGAAGCGCGTTCCGTGCGCGGCTGGCGCGGAGGAAGCCGATCAGTTCGAACAACGAGACTGCGCCGAAAACGAGAGCTGCGATCGCGCCGCCGGCTCCGGCGACCAACGCGGTGCGTGTGACACCCGCCAGCCGTCCGTCGGTTTTGAACAGGATGGTGACGCGATGCCCCTGGATATAGCGGATGCGAGTGTTCGGGTCGGAGCTCGGGGACGGCAGATCGGTGGCAACGGAGAGAATCGGCGTCGTGCGTGTCAGGTTGCGTACGACCCCGTCGACGGCGGCGGCATCGTCGAGGTCGACGCGGCTCAATGCGGCGGCCGCGGCATCGGCGAGTGCGTCGTGCGACCTTCGCGATTCGCGTTGTGCGATCAGCCAGAGGTTCGGGATCGTCATCGCCAGCGTGACCGAGGCGATGAACAAGACGACGAGAGTCGTGAGAGTCGTGAGACGCATGCCCGTCTTCACTCGATTCTAAACGTCAACGCAGGAGCAATCCGAGATACCAGCCCCAGATCGCATGCCCGAAGAAGAGCACGACGAGAAACGCGAAGCCGAGAAAGACGCCGAAGGGGATGGCGACCTTCATGCCTCGCTCGCTGCGCGCGGCGACGATGCCACCGACGATCGCGCCGGTGACCGAGGCGATGAGGAGTAGCGGCAGCAGCGGCTCCCAACCGAGAACCGCGCCGAGCATGGCCATCATCTTCACGTCGCCCAGTCCCATGCCGTCGACCTTGCGGATGAGCTTGTAGGACATGCCGATCACCAGCAGAACGCCTGCGCCGGCGGCCGCGCCGGCGACGGATTCCAGCAGAGTCGAAGCGAGCGTGAGGTCGGGAAAGAGCGCGCCGAGGTGAAGCGCGCCGATCAGCAACCCGATGACGACGCCGGGGAGATCGATGACGTCGGGGAGGATTTGAATCTCGAGATCGATGTAGATGAGAACGATCGTCATCGAGACGAGCGCCGCGATCGGAAGGAAGCCCCAGCTCAGACCGGTGCGCTGAAAGACGGCGAGAGAGAAGAGAGCGTTCGCCAGCTCGACGAGCGGATAGCGAAGACTGATCGGCGCCCGGCACGCGCGACAGCGGCCGAGAAGCCAGAGGTAGCTGAGAACCGGAATGTTGTCGTAGGGCTTGATGTGCGCCGAACAGTACGGGCAGTGGCTGGGAGGGAAGGCCACCGACTCCTCGCGTGGATAGCGGTGGATGACGACATTGAGGAAGCTGCCCCAGATCGCGCCGAACGCGAGCGCGGCAAAGGAAAAGAGCAGCGGCATCGGTCCGCGATTGTAGAAGAAGCACGGCCGAATGCGACGCGCGGCTGTCGTGTTATCGTCGCGCACCCGAACGGGGAGGCGAATGGGGTCTGGTGGCTCCCGCGGTCTTCAAAACCGTTGTTTCGGCGCGGAAGCGTCGAAAGGTTGGTTCGATTCCGACACGCCTCCGCCAACCGAATTGAGAATTGAGGATTGAGAATCGGAGACGCGACGAACGTGCTTTTCGTTTTCTGATCCTCAATCCTCAATCCGGTTCACTTCTTCGGCGCGTCCGTCAGGAACCCCACCTTCTGCGCGCCGGCCTGATGGGCGGCGTCCATCGCCTGCACGGCGCGTTCGAAGGAGAGGTTGTCCTCGGAGTTGATGAACACGACGCGCTCGGCGGGTGGGCGTGCGACCATCTGTTTGGCGATGGCGTCGCGGAGTTCGTTCACGTTGGCCATCTTCTGGGTGTTGAGATAGACGCCGTCGCTCTTGACCGTGATGACGAGCTGGTTCTGTTCCGTCGTCGGAGGCGGGGCGACCATCTCGACCTTGGGCGGCACTTCGACGTCGAGACCCATCTGCAGGATGGGCATGGCCACCATGAAGATGATCAGCAGCACGAGCACCACGTCGACCAGCGGCGTGATGTTGATCTCGGACTTCGGAGCGCCCGATACATTTGCACTGAACGCCATACGTTTACATCCTTCCCGCTGCCATCTTCGCGCCGGCCTGCTGGTTCTCGGTCATCACCGCGACACGCGTGAACTCCGCCTCATTCGCCGCGCGCATGACCAACCGGATCTTGCCGTAGTTGATCCGCTTGTCGGCTTTGAGGATCACCGTGCGGCTCGGGTCTTTCTCGTACTCGGCGCTGCAGATACTTCGGCAGGTCTTTGTCGGGAATCCAGTGCTGCCCGACGAAGACCGTGCCGTCCTGCTTGACCGAGATGGTCAGATCGCCCTGCTTGCCCGGCTTCTTTTCCGCGTGCGCTCCCTCCGGCAGGAGCACGTCGATGCCCGACTGCAGCATCGGCGTGACCACCATGAAGATGATGAGCAGCACGAGACAGACGTCGACGAGAGGCGTGACGTTGATGTCTCCTTTGACTTCGTCAGGACTGCCGCCGCCGGCTCCGAATGCCATGACCTGTCTCCGCTCGCGCCGCGCCGGCGCGCGCGCGCGCCTCGTTCTTGATGAAGTAGTCGATGAGCTGTGAGGAGGAGTTCGACATCTCCACCTGGAACCGTTCGACTTTGTTGAGGAAGTAGTTGTACATCCAGACCGCGGGCACGGCCACGAAGAGGCCGAAGGCCGTCGTTGCCAGTGCTTCGGCGATACCGGCCGATACCGCGCCGAGTCCGCCCGAGCCGGTGATGGCCATGCCGCTGGAAGGCGTGGATGATGCCGATGACGGTGCCGAACAGTCCGACGAATGGCGCGGTGGTGGAGATCGTGGCGAGGTTGCCGAGGCCTTTCTTCATCTCCGCGGTGGTCATCAGCGTCTCGCGCTCGATGGCGCGCTTGCCCGATTCCACGACGTCGAAGTCGTCGGGTAGCTGCTGCGAGGTCTCGTAGTGGAACTCCGTCAGGCCCGCGCCGAGCACGCGCGCGAGATGGCTGTGCCGGAACTTCTCGTCCTTCACGAAGCGGATGGCTTCCTCGAGCTTGTGCTGCTTGAGCAGCGGCGTCACGCCGAGGGCTACGGTCAGCGATTCTTTCTTGGCCTTTTGAAAGCGCCAGAGCCGCTCGATGGCGATGGTCAGCGACCAGACCGACATCAGCGCCAGGACGATGACCACGCTCCTGCCGAGCCACGTCATCGATTCCCACATGCCGACGATGCTGAAACTTGCTTCCATGCCTTCCATGGCTATTTACGTCTCCTCTCTTCTGTTGCTGGTTCCCGGCTATTCATTCAGACGGAAATTGACGGTGAGGTTGTAATACACAGGCACGGGCTGCCCGTTGAGAGTGCCCGGCTTGAATTTCCACTGGCGAATGGCGTTGAGCGCTTCCTGTTCGAGGCCCATCGGCAACCCTTTCAGGATTCGGGCCTCGGTGACGTTGCCGTCGCGATCGATGACCGCCTCGATGATCACGATGCCGGCAATGCGCGCCTTGCGCGCGATCTCCGTGTACTTCGGTTCCGCGCGCGGCTCGATGACGATCGGCGCTTTCACGTTCCCGCCGACACGCACCGGCGAGTCGCCTGTGCCGCCGAGCTGACCTCCGAGCTGACCTCCGAGGGTGCCGCCGAGCGTTCCGCCGATGACGCCACCCACGACGCCGCCGGCCACGCCACCCTTCACGCCGCCGACCACGCCGCCCGGTTCGGAGCCTGTGTCCGTCGATGGCGTGTCGGCCACCTGAGGCACGTCATGCGGGATGTCCGTCGGTTGGCGAAACTCCTGCGGCTTCTTCGGAGTCTCGATGGTCGGCGTCTTCGGTTGCGTCGCGCCGCCCGAGCTCGCGGGTGGGGGCGGAGGTGGCGGAGGCGGGGCCGAGGTGACGATGAAGGCCGCGATCGGCTTCTCGATCACTTCCGGATTCTTCTTGACGTAGTAGCCTGCCGCGATGACCGCGCCGATCAGACTGAGGTGGATCACCGCGGAGATGACGGCGGTCAGCCAGCCACCCTTCTTTTTATCTTTCCCGGCGGATTCGATCAGAACATCGTCGAACATTCATGCGCTCCCCAAGCTCGAGAGAAAACGGACTCTGCTGATGATGTGCCAACTACCTGCAAATCGTTGGACACAGGGGACTGCGGGAACGAAACCTGGGCTCGTTTGAATAGGCGGCCACTCTACACCAGCGCCGACACGATCCCGCCGCAATCCTTGTGTGAAGATTTCTCAAAGGGAACGTGCAGGTGCCGGATTCGCGGCGCTTACTGATGCGCGGAGGATCACCGATGATTGCCCCACGCCGCGCCGCCGCCCTGTTCGTTCTGTTGTTTTCCTCGCTACTTGCATTCGCCGATGAGCCCATCACGCTCGACGAGGTCCGGCATCCCTCGCTCCTGCTGAACACGACGCGCCCCGGCGTGTTTGTCGAAGCGCCAACGGTGCGAACGGAAATCTCACTGCAGATCCGCGGCATCGTGGCGCGCGCCGTCGTGCGCCAGACCTTCGAGAACAAGACCGATCACTGCGTCGAAGCGATCTATGTCTTCCCGCTCGCCGATGACGCAACCGTCGATGCGATGCGTTTGCGCGTCGGCGCGCGCACGATCGAGGGCGTGATCAAAGAGCGCGAGGAAGCGGCGAAGGTCTACGAGCAGGCGAAGAGCGAAGGTCGCCAGGCGTCGCTGCTCGAACAGCATCGCCCCGATCTCTTCACGGTCTCCGTCGCCAGTCTTCCCAGCGGCGAATCGGCGGAAGTGGAGATCGAGTACCAGCAGCTCGTGACGTACGACGGCCGATTTTCGCTGCGCATCCCTCTCGCGATCGGACCGCGTTATCAGCCGGCCGGCACGGCATCGCTCCTGCCGGCGATGCGGCACGAGCCCACGGATGCGAAGCGGAATCCGGTCAAGCTCGAGATCGATCTCGACGCCGGGATTCCTCTGGCGACGATCGTCAGTCCGACGCACGAGCTCGCGCCGGTTCCGCTTTCGGCGACGCGCACGAAGCTCACGCCTCGCAACGTGGAGATTGCCTCGGATCGCGATTTCGAATTGATCTGGACTCCGCGCCTCGGCGCGCTTCCGCAATCCGCGGCGTTCAGCGAGATCGCCGGCGGACAACGCTACACGCTGCTGATGCTGTTTCCGCCAGACCTCGCCGCGCGTCCCGCGGCGGTGCTGCCGCGCGAGACGACGTTCATCATCGATACGTCCGGCTCGATGGCCGGTCCGTCGCTCGATCAGGCGAAGCAGGCGCTCCTTTCCGCGCTGCGCCGTCTGCGTTCGTCCGATCGTTTCAACGTGATCGAGTTCAACAGCAACGCGCGCCGGCTGTTCGAGGAGAGTCGCGCTGCCGATCCCGGAACGGTCGAGGCAGCGCTACGCTGGGTCGGCGCGCTGGAGTCGACCGGCGGCACGGAGATGATGAGCGCGCTGCAGCTCGCATTCGAAGACGCGCCGCCTCATGAGAACTTCGTGCGCCAGATCGTCTTCATCACCGACGGCCAGGTCGGCAACGAGAGCGAGGTCTTCGAGTACATCCGCGCACACCTCGGCAACGCGCGCGTCTTCACGATCGGCATCGGCGCCGCGCCGAATTCGTACTTCATGCGCAACGCCGCGCGCGCCGGTCGCGGCACGTTCACGCACATCGGCGACGTCGCCCAGGTCGAAGAAGAGATGACGTCGATGTTCCGCAAGCTGGAGTCGCCCGTGCTTTCGAACCTCGCGCTGCACGTCGATCCCGGCGTGGAGATGTGGCCCGCGCAACTCCCCGATCTCTACGCCGGCGAACCGCTCGTCGTCGCGTTGCGCGGCGACAAGCCGGCGGCTGGCCGCGTGACCGCGAACGGCTGGGACCAGCAGTTCTCCGCGACCGCGCTCGAAGCGCCGTCAGGACTGGCCAGGCTCTGGGCGCGCCAGAAAATCGACGCGCTGCGCGACAGCGTCTTCACCGGCGTCAACACCGAGGAGGTGAAAAAGCAGATCGTGACCCTCGCCCTCGAGCACCATCTCGTCACCGAACACACGAGCCTCGTCGCCGTCGACATGACCCCAGCGGGACTGGACACGCACAGCTGCACCTCGGAGCTCGTGCCGATCAACCTGCCGGCAGGGTGGGGTGGGATGGAGGCCGGCGGAGCGCTGCCGCAGACGGGAACGGCGTCGCGGTTGTGGATGGGGATTGGTGTCGCGCTGTTGATGGTTGCGCTGGTGGCGAGGAGATGGTGAGTATGGAGTGCGGCGTCGCAGCTGCATGTCATCCCGAGCGTCGAGCGAGGGACCTGGGGGACGGGCGACACGATGCTCATGCCTCGCGCCCCCGCCCACCCAGGTCCCTCGCTATCGCTCGGGATGACGAGCTGCGCATGGGTCGATTAGCACTCGTTATCGCGTTTCTCGGCGTCATCGCGATTCTCTATGGCGCCTGGATCCCGGCGAAGGCCGCGCTTGCCCAGGTGTTGCTGCGCGCCGCGTGGCAGCGGACGCTCGAGGGCCAGCGCGACGCGCGTCCGTGGCCCTGGGCGGATACGCATCCGATCGCGCGCATCGTCATCGAGCGCACCGGCAGCGACTTCGTCGTGCTCGAAGGGGCGAACGGACGCGCGCTGGCGTTCGCGCCCGCGCATCTCGAGCAGAGCGCGCTGCCCGGCGACTCCGGGAACTGCGTGATCTCCGCGCATCGCGATACGCATTTCGCCGCGCTGCGCGACGTCGCATCGGGCGACGTCGTGCGCCTGCAGCGCAGCGACGGGCGCTGGTTCACGTACCGCGTCGACGGGCAGCAGATCGTCGACAAGCACGCAATGTGGGTCGCGCAAAGCCGTGGGATCGCATCGCTCACGCTGGTGACCTGCTATCCGTTCGACGCCATCGTGCCCGGAGGCCCGCAACGATTCGTGATCACGGCAAGTGGAGCGCGGGTAGGGAAACCGGCGCCCCATGTCCCTCCTTCATAGCAGTCCCACTCGAGGGGGAACAAAAATGGACATCGACGATCCGGTCTCGCGGCCGCTCAAGGCGTATGCGTTCGATCCCAGCGCGGGCAAGCTCCTCGGCAATGAGATGTCGATGGACGTCCGCTATCAGAAGCTCGATCCCGGACCGGTCGTGTCCTCGTGGGACGGCGACGCGATCGCGGTCATCGACTACGACGGCGCGAACAAGAAGTACTACACGCCGGTCGATCTCGACGACCCGCGCATCCTGATTCGCGGCGGGCTCGATCCGAGTGAAGGCGATCCGCGCTTTCATCAGCAGATGGTCTACGCCGTCGTCACGGAGACCATTCAGCACTTCGAGACCGCGCTCGGGCGCCGCATCCACTGGCGCCGTGGCCTGCGCGATGCCGATCCGGAAGCAGCGCGCCGCGAAGACATCTACACGCTCAACCTCTATCCGCACGCGTTCATCGGACAGAACGCCTTCTACGCTCCGCAGGCGCGCGGCATTCTCTTCGGCTACTTCCGCGCCGGCAAAACGAATGTGGGGCGGAACATTCCGGGACAAACGATCTTCACCTGCCTCTCGCACGACATCGTGGTCCACGAGACGACGCACGCGATCGTCGACGGGATCCGCATGTTCTTCACCGAGCAGACGAATCCCGACGTTCCCGCGTTCCACGAGGCCTTCGCCGATCTCGCCGCGCTCTTCCGTCACTTCACGCACAAGGAGGTGCTGCTCGATACGATCGAGCGCACCGGCGGACGGCTCTATCAATACCAACTGAAACCCGACGCGGAGATCACGGGCTACGACGACTACGCGGATGCGAAACCCGACGAGAAGCGGGGACCGAAGCTCAGCTCGCAGATCAGTCAACGCAATCCGTTGGTCGAGCTCGCGCAGCAGTTCGGCGAGGCGACAGGCATGAATCGAGCGCTGCGCTCCGCCCTCGGCACGAAGCCGAACTCCGACGACATCCAGAAATTCACGGAGCCGCATCGCCGCGGCTCGATCCTCGTCGCCGCCGTCTTCGACGCGTACTTCGCGATCTATCTCAAGAAGACCGCCGATCTCTGGCGCATCTTCCGCGCCGGCGGCGGCAGCGCGAATCCCGTCGACATCCCGAGTGCACTCGCCGGACGGCTCAGCGACGAAGCGACGCGTCTCGCCGAACAGTTCTTCATGATCTGCGTCCGCGCGCTCGACTACTGCGCTCCGGTCGACATCACGTTCGGCTCGTACCTCCGCTCGATTCTCACCGCGGACGTTGATCTGCATCCGCAGGACGAAGTCGGCATGCGCGACGCGCTCCTCCAATCGTTCCGCTTGCGCGGAATCGTGCCGGAGGGCGCCGACTTTTTCAGCGAAGGGGCGGCGTTCTGGCCGCGCGCTTCGCAGAATCTTCCGCCCGTCGTCGGTCTCGACTTCGGCGATCCGAACGGACTGACGCGCAAGCAGAAGGACGACGTCGCGAAGATCCTCAAGAAATACGTGACCGACAACGCGACGGTGCTCGGCTTCTCCGACGCCGCTCCAGTGCGCGTTCCCTCGTTCCATCCCGTCTTCCGTATCAATCCCGACGGCAGCCTGCGCACGGACATGATCGTCGAGGCCGTGCAGACGATTCAGCAGGAAGCCATCGCCGGCGCGCCGCAGTTCGGCACGTTCCCCGTCCGCGGCGGCGCGACGATCATCATCAGCCGTCCCGTCGCCGGCGAGCCGGGCGCGGAGAAGAACGAGGCGAAGATTCGCTACGTGATCTCGAAGCATTTGAGCGCCGAGCGCGCGGCGCGACAGCTTCGCTTTGGCGAGCACCTCGGCCTCGCCAGCAAGAATGACGTCAATCGCTTTCAGGTCAACTTCGCGATGGTTCACGGAGGCGTCTAATGGCCACGCAAAAGAGCAAAACGAAAGCGACTTCCAAGCCGGCGAAGAAGGCCAAGGCCCCGAAGGAGGCGAAGGCCGGTGCGGCCGCGAAGGCCGAGCTGCGCATCCGCATGTATCGCGTCGGCTTCGGCGACTTTTTTCTCGTGACGGTGCCGACCGCCGCCGGTCCGCAGCACATCGTGATCGATTGCGGAGTCACGCCCGGGAAGACGAAGAAGGGCGACATCGGCACGATCAAGGACGCCGTCGCGCACATGGCCGAGGTGACGGGAAAGGAGCTGGCGCTCATCATCGTCACGCACCGCCACCAGGACCACATCATCGGCTTCAGCCGCTCGGCCGACGTCTGGAAGGACTTCAAAGTGGGCGCGGTCTGGATGTCGGTCTGGGAGACCGAGTACGACCCGAACGAAAAGAAAGAGAAGAAGAAAACGCTGGCCGCGAAGTTCCAGGAGGAGCTGACGTCGTTCGCGCTGGGGATGCAGATGCGTCTCGCGGCGGGCTCCGATTCTCCCGATGCCAACGAGATCATGGCCATGCTCGAAAACGCGACGGGCGTCGATCGCGCGGGACTCGCGGCCGCGGGTGGCGCCGCTGCGCCGAGGAGGGTCGGCAAGGGTGGTGGGACGAACGCCCAATCGCTCACGTTCCTCAAGACCGGCCTCGGCGTGGAGCCGGAGTATTACGGGAAAGGGGACAAGCCGAAGGTGCCGAAGGCGCTGAAGGACGCCGGACTCACCGCGGAGATCCTCGGACCTCCGCCGACCGACGAGATCGATTTCGTCAAGCTCATGGATCTTCAGAAGACCACGGGCCAATACCTCGGCGAGAACAGCGACGACGCGACCGGCGCGGTCTTCGATCCGTTCGGCGAGGCCTGGCACGCGAAGACGAGCGATTACAAGCCCGGTGCGTTCCGCGAGTGGAATCGCGAGTCGAAGAACAATCCGAGCGGAGCGATGGAAGCGATCATCCAGTCCGCGCAACCGAGTTTGCTCTTCACCGCCGCGAAGACGCTCGACAACTTCCTCAACAACCAGAGTCTCGTCGTGCTCTTCACGTTCAAAGGGAAGAAGCTCCTCTTCGCCGGCGACGCGCAGGGCGGCAATTGGGAGTACTGGATGTTCGGCGGCACTCCGACCAAGGCGCCGTCGGTCGATTCGATCGACAAGAAGAGCAAGGTCATCCTCGAGCACCTCGACTTCTACAAAGTCGGCCACCACGGCAGCACCAACGCCACGCCGATCAGCGCCGTCGAGAGCATGGGCGGCGAATTCGCGTCGATGTGCTCGACCCAGGCGGACAGCTTCGGCACGGTCGAAAATCAGAGCGAAGTGCCGCGCGTCCCACTTCTCACCGCGCTCGCGAAAAAGAGCCGCATCGTCCGCAGCGACCATTTCCCCGTGACCACCCCAGGCAACGAAGTCCCCGCCATCGATGGCGCGCCGTCGAAGTTACCGACACCCATCAACGGCCGCTTCGAGAAGGGACCGATTTACATCGACTACTTCCCGGAGTGAGACAAGGGGTAGACGGGAAACAGTCCACAGGGAACGCTTGCTCCGCCGGCAGGAGATCCCTGCGGCCCGTTTACGTACAGGCGAGCACGGAGGTAGACGAAACAGTACACAGGAACGCTCGCTCCACCGGCAAGAGATCCCTGTTCCCTGTCTACTGTCTACCGGTCAAGCGCCTCAGCTCAACGGCCGCCAGGTATGGCTCAGATCGAGCACCTTGACGTCCGGCGGCCAGGCATCGGTGGCGAGGTAATAATAGCCGTCGCCGAGGCGACGGCACTTCATGCCGAGCTCGGTGAGACTGCGGCAGATGCCCTGGCGGCCGCGCACATTCGTGCGGTCCACAATGTTGCCCGTGCGTTCCGCCACACTTTGAAAAACGTGAATCTCTTCGAATTTTTGCGTTACAGCAACCAGGGGACACCTCCGCGCTCACCATACGCGCATCGATGGGGATTGTCACTTTGAGGAGGGGTCGCCGAACTTTCCGAACCGCAGCGCCAGCGTTGGCAGTACGAGCAGATTGAGCGCCGTCGAGGTCGCCAGGCCCCCGAGGATGACGATGGCCATCGGGCCTTCGATTTCGCGGCCGGGAGAGTTGGCGGCGAGGGCGAGCGGAAGGAGGCCGAGTGCGGTGACGATCGACGTCATGAGGATCGGTACCAGACGCTCCGAGGCGCCGCGCACCGCGGCCTGCATGCCCCAGACCTCGCCTTCTTTCTCCACGAGATGCTCGTAGTGCGAGAGCATCATGATCGAGTTGCGGAGCGTGATGCCGAAGAGCGTCACGAAGCCGACGGTGGCGCCGATCGAGAGCGGCTGGCGCGTCACGAACAGCGCCAGCACGCCGCCGACCAACGCGAACGGCAGGTTCACGCCGATCAGCGCGAGATTGCGGGCGTTGCCGAGGACGATCCAGAGCAGGAGCGCGATGGCGACCGCGGCGACGAGCGAGTGCAGAAGGAGATCGCGGCGCGAGCGCGCTTCCTCTTCCGCCGAGCCCGAGAACTGCACGAACGTTCCCGCGGGGAGGTTCAGCTTCGCGATCTCGGCTCGTGCACTGGCCACGAGTTGCGACGGCGTCGTGCCGCCGTTCACGTTGATGGCGATCGTCTGCACGCGCTTGCCCGCTTCGTGATGGACGTCGGACCGCCCCGTGGTAACGCTCACGTCGGCGATGTCGCGCAAGCGGACGAACACTCCGCTCGCCGCGCGAATCGGCAAATCGCCGACGTCCGCGGGTGACGTACGTGCTCGTTCATCGATGGCCACCGTGATGTCGGTGACGCGCGCGCCCTCGAACACTTCTCCGGCCTGCGCGCCCTGATAGGCGGTGCGCACCGCTTCGAGCGCAGTAAGCGCGTCGACGCCGCGCAACGCGAGCGCCTCCGGTCTCAGACGCACCGCGAGTAACGGCGTGCCGGGCGGCGACTCCAGGCGCACATCCGCGGAGCCCGGGACTTTCGCGAGCACCGCCGCGATTCGCGGCGCCTCCCGATCAAGCACGTCGAGATCGTTGCCGAACACGTTGGCGACGATCGGGGTCGTGTAGCCGCTGATGGTTTCGTTGATGCGCTCGGTGAGGAACGTCTCGACCGCGACCGCGGCGCCCGGTACATCGGCGAGCTTCTCGGCGATGTCGTCGGCGGCCGCGCTCGCGACCGCGCCGGACACCGGATGCAGATCGATCTCCAGCTCGCTCGATTGCGGCCCGAACACGTCATCCGCCTCGGCGCGTCCGACGCGTTGCGCCACCGTGCGCACATACGGCAGCTCGAGCAGTTTCTTCGTGGCGATGTTCCCGATGCGCGACGACTCCTGGATCGACGTTCCGGGCATCAGCTCGAAGTGGGCGAGGTAGTGCGCTTCGCGCAGCTCCGGGAGAAACTGCGTCGGCAGAAACACGACCGCGGCGAGCCCCACGATCGTCAGTACCGTCGCGACGACGATCACGAGCCGTCTTCGGCCTTCCACGCGCGTGAGGAGCGATTCGTATCGCGTGCGCATGCGGACGATGAGTGGCCGTTGTTCGTCGATCGCGTCGCTGTCCCGGCTGAGCATCAGCGCAAGCGCCGGCGTGACCGTGAGCGCGACGATCAGAGAGGCCAGGATGGCCAGGATGTAGGCGATGCCCATCGGCGCGAAGAGCTTTCCCGAGAGTCCGCTCATCGTGAGGATGGGAAAAAAAACGGCGATGACGGCCAGCGTGGCGTATACGACCGCGCTGCGCACCTCAATCGACGCGTGCAGGATGGTGTCGATCCGCTCGGTCAGCGTGAGCTCCGTTCCGCGCTCGCGCAGGCGCCGCAGGATGTTCTCGACGTCGATGACCGCATCGTCGACGACTTCGCCGATGGCGATGGCCAGACCGCCGAGAGTCATCGTGTTCAGCGTGAACCCGAGCTGTTGCAGCACGGTGACCGCGGCCAGCAGCGAGAGCGGGATCGCCGTGCAGGAGATCGCCGCCGCGCGGAAGTTGCCGAGGAAGAGAAAGAGCACGACGATGACCAACAGACCGCCGAGGAGCAGCGAGATGCGGATGTTGTGCGTCGCCGTCTCGATGAACTTCGACGCGCGGAACAGCGTCGCGTCCATGGTGACGCCGGAGCGCGTGAGCATCGGCTGCAATTCCGCGAGTGCAACGTCGACCGCGTCGGTCGTCTCGATCGTGTTCGCGCCGTACTGCGTCCAGAGGTTCATGACCACGGCCGGCTTGCCCATCACCGAGGCCGCGCTGAACGGCGGCTTGGCGCCGTCGTAGACGCGGGCAACGTCGCCGAGGCGGACGCTGGCGATCGGGTCGTGCCGCACGATGGTCGCGGCGATCGCCGCCGCGCTCACCGTCTGTCCCTGCGTCTGCAGCACGATGCGCTGATTCGGCGTGTCGATGAATCCGGCGCCGACGACGCCGGTTGAACGGCTGGCGGCGGCGATCACGTCGTCGATGGAGACGTTGTAGCGGACGAGCGCCGCCGGATCGGCGTCGACGCGAAACTCGCGAATGAGGCCGCCGTACACGCCGACCTTGGCGATGCCGGGAACGGCGAGGAGTCGCGGCTTGATCGTCCAGTCGGCGAGCGAGCGCAGCTCGACGAGCGAGAGCTTGTCGGAGGTGATGCCGATCGTCATCAGATCGCCGGTCGAGGATGTGAGCGGCGTCATCACCGGCGTGCCGGCGTCGGCGGGGAGTGCCGAACTGACGCCGGCGAGTCGCTCGACGACGAGCTGGCGATCGCGATAGACGTCGCCTCGTCCGCCGAAAACGAGCGTGACCAACGAGAGCCCCTGGACGGAGCTCGAGCGCATGGCCGTGAGTCCTTCCGCACCGTTGACCGCGCTCTCGATTTTCTGCGTCACGAGCTGCTCGACCTGTTCCGGCGAAAGTCCCGGCGCCTCGGTCTGAATCTCGATCTGCTTCGCCGCGAATTCCGGGAAGACGTCGTAACGCGCGTTGGCCAGCGAGTAGATCCCGTAGCCGATGACGAGCGTCGCCAACGCGATCACGACGCCGCGAAAGCGCAGCGAGTGGCGAACGATCGTCGTGAAGATGCTTGAATCGGAGTCGGGCATGGTGATCGGTTGTCGGTTGTCCGTTGTCGGTTGTCTGTGAAGAAGCCCCTCCCCCGTCATTCTGAGCGAGGTGGCGGGGGTGGGCGTGAGCGAAGAATCTCAATCTAGGCAGCTTGAGATCCTTCGCTCACACCCGCCCATCCACCTCGCTCAGGATGACGGGAGGAGGACGTTTCTCATTCCACTTCCGGTTTGTGTTGTTCAGAAAGCAGTTGTTGTGCGCCCGCGGTGACGATGCGGGTTCCTGGTTTCAATCGTCGTTTCGAGGAAGCCGCCATCGAGCGGCGAGGTCGCGTTGATGGTTTGTTGGACGTAGTGACCGGCGCGGTCTTCGACGAAGACGAATGCCTGCGTGCCATTCCAGACCACCGCGTCCTTCGGGACGAGCACGCCGCCGGTTCGGATGGGAGCGTGAATCGTCGTGATGAGGCCGATGGGCAACTCCGAGGAGGGCGCGATGTAGTCGTGGATCGGCTTCTGCAAACGCGCGTCGACGCGCGGCGACATGGCCAGGTAGTGCGCGGTCACGGCGCGTCCGTTGGCGCCCATGATCTGGATCTGCGCGGGCGGTGTGACGTCGTCCGTGAACGCGGCTTCGATGAGGACGCTGTCGCGCGCGGCGAGCTGGCGTGCCCAGGGCGCGTTGTGCACCATGCCCCGCGCCAGCGCCGCGCCCCATCGCTGCCGCGCCGCTCCCTCGGCCGCGCTTGCGCCGACTTCCGCCGCGCGCACGTTCGCTTCGTCCGAGGCCGTGGCGGCGGCGGCTTCCTGCACGGCGCGGTCGGAGACGTTGTGATTGTCGGCGTTGAGCGTGCGGAGGCGCTCGAGCGTTGCGCGCGACGCCGTGAGATGAGCCGCCGCCTGTTCGCGCTGCGATGCCGCGGCGGCGTATTGCGATGCGGCGTTCACGAGGTCGGTGACGTCGACGACGGTGGCGTTGCCGATCGGTACCGCGGTTTGCATCGAGACCGATTGCACGGCGACGACGGTGATGCCGTTCTGTTGCGCGGTGTTCGCGGAGAGCGTGACCGAGGATTCGTCGCTGGAGACAGCGGGGGCGGCTTCAGGCTTGCCTTCGTCTTTCGCGCCGCACGCGGCGAGGAGCACGCAGAGTGCGACGAGCAATGTCATCACCGGGCGGCGAGACGCCGCTCGGCCAGCCGGCGAGGACGCCGGCGGTCCACCAAACAACTTCATCGCAAGCCTCCTGTTGGCTGCTCGACCGCGGCATCGACGGCGACGGCCGCGCGCTGCACGTCGAACCACGCGGTCCGGCGATCGATCTCGGCGAGCACGGACTCGACTTCCTGACTGCGCAGCGCGAGGCGATCGATCTCTCCGGCGTCGAACTGATGCCGCGCGGCCGCGACGAGCGCGTTCCGGCTGGCGAGGAGTCGCTCCGCTTCCTCGAGCCGTGCGCGCGCGCTCGCTTCGCTGGCGAGAGCGGTTTCGAGATCGCCGAGGATGCGGGACTGAAGGGCCAGGAGCTGAGCGGCGGCGATTGCGCGCCGCGCCTCGGCTTCTTCGATCGGACCTCGATGCTGATTGAAGATCGGGATCTCCGCCGCCGCGCTGATCGCCCAACGGAAGGCGCCCTGATCCCAGCCGATCCCCGGCCCGATGTGGACGTCGGGATATTGCTTGCGCACTTCGAGACGTAGCGCCTGCTCGGTGGCGTCGTAACGCGCGAGCGCGGCGAGAACGTCGGGACGTGCGGTCAGCGCGAGCGTGCGTAAACGATCGGCATCGGCGATCGGCGGAGTTTTAGCCATCGAGAGATCGAGCGCCGGCAGCGCCTCGCGCGGAATCCCGATCGATGCCGCGAGCGCAGCCTCACGCTCCGCGGCGCGACCTTCTTCCTCGCGAAGGAGCAGGCGTGACGCGCGATCGTCGGCGCGCACGCGCGTGACGTCAGGTTGCGCGGCTTCACCGACGGCGAGCCGGCGCTCAAGCATCGTCACGATCTCTTCGCGCAGCGCAATCTCACGACCTCGCACCTCGGCGAGTTGCCGTGACGTGCCGAGATCCACTGCCGCGTTTGCGGTTCGCGTGCGAACCGTCCACACGGCCTGATCGAGATCCGCCGCGGCTGCCGCTGTCAGCGCCTTCGCTTGCGCGACGCGGGCGCCGCGTTTGCCCGCGGTTTCGATCGGCACATCGAGCGCGAGCGTCGAAACCCACGGACTGCCATTCCCGCCAGTAGCCTTGTGCTCCACGCCAACGCTCGCCGTTGGGTTCGGACGTTCGGCCGCCGTGCGCAGCGCCGCGCGCGCCGCTTGCCATTCGGCGCGCGCGACGTCGAGATCGGGATGCAGCGCGATCGCAGCGAGCGAGAGAAGCTCCGGCGTCCAGCGTTCCGGTGGCCACGTTGTGGCCACCTCGGGATGTTGTTCCTTGATCAACTGCTGCACGACGGCGGAGTCGATGCTGCGCGTCACCAGGGCATCCGCGTTCGCCGCGGCCGAGACCGGCGACTGCCGATACGTCGAGCAGCCCCCGATCAGAAGAAGACCGGCCGCGGCAAGAACGCGCGACACTAGTTCTTCTTCTCCTTCGCGGCTTTCTCTTTCGCTTCCTTGGCCTTTTCAGCCTTCTCCTGCGCGGCGTTCTCGTGCTGCACGGCGACGATCGAGCCGTCGTTCGCGTTCACGAGCACTTCGGTGATGTCCGAGGCCGTGCGGATGTCGAACGACCAGACGAGAGCGCCGTGCTCTTTCTCGAGCTCTGCGCTCTCGACGGTTCCTTTGGCTTTCGTCAAAGCGATGGCCTCCGCCTTGGCGCGGGTGAGCTTCGGCTTCGGGGTCTTGGCATAGGCAATGGTGGACAGGGCGAGGGCGATGAGGACTATCAGGATCTTTTTCATGAGGCCATCATCCGCATTGGACCTGAATACAACATAAACGTTCGCGCGGCGCACAGTTTATGCTCCCGTCATCTTTCGCACACTAGTGTGCTCATCCATGAGCCGCCATCTTCTGCTCGCGTTCGTCTTGCTGCTTACGACGCAGCTGTTTGCGGCCAACGCCGGCAAGGTCGTCATCAACGAGGTGAAACTCTATGGACGCGATGCGCTCGCGCTCGTGCGCGCGCCTCTCGGCTGGGACGAGGCGACGTGGAGAAAGGTTGGCCTCCTCGCGGCGGCGGATGGTGCGGCCTTCGCGTCCGATGAGCACCTCGCGGACTTCGTGCAACGCAATCGCAACCGTACGACGGACGACATCGCCAAGGTCGTGACGCCCTTCGGCGGCGGACGCGCATTGCAACTCTCCGCGGCGACGCTGCTCGCGGGTGTCTTCACGCACAATCCGCGACTCCGCGACACGGGCCGCGATGCGATCGAGGCTTCGATTCTGGCCGCGGGCATCGTCACGCCCGCGATCAAGCGCATCGCCGGCCGCAGCCGTCCGAACGCCGGCGAGGGCGCATACGCGTTCGACCCGCTCGGCAACGCCGAGTCCTTTCCCTCGGGGCATGCCACGAACGCGTTCGCCGTGGCCTCGGTTTTTGCCGCGCACGCGAGAGGCTGGGTCGTCCCGACGATCGCCTATACGCTGGCGACGTCGGTCGCGGCCGCGCGCGTCAACGACAACGTGCACTTCACGTCGGACGTCATTGCCGGTGCCGCGATCGGCACGATGATCGGACGTTCGATCGTTGCACGTCACAAGCGAGCTGCCGCTTCGACGCCCGCGCCGGCAGTGACATGGTCCCTCGCGCCGATGTCGCGAGGTCTCGCCGTTCAGATCTTCGTTCCCACGAGCAGGATCGTGCATGCGTTTGCTCGTCGTTGAAGACAACGCCAGGATGGCCAGCTTCATCGCGCGCGGATTGCGCGAGCAGTCCTTTGCTGTCGATGTGGCCGAGGAAGGCGAGGAAGCGTTCGAGCAAGCCTCGATCAACAGTTACGACGTCATCATCCTCGACCTCGGCCTGCGCGGTAGCGTCGATGGTATGGACGTCTGCCGTCGTCTTCGCGCCATCGGTTCGCGGGTGCTGATCCTCATGCTCACGGCGCGCGACGCGACCGCGGATCGCATCGCCGGACTCGATGCGGGAGCGGACGACTATCTCGCCAAGCCCTTCGCGTTCGGCGAGCTCGTGGCGCGCGTTCGCGCGTTGCTGCGCCGCGGTGAGGTGGCGACGCCGGCCGTGATTTCCGTCGGCACGCTCCGCGTCGACACCACGGCGCAGCGCGTCGAGCGCGGCGGACGGCGCATCGACCTGACGACGAAAGAGTATGCGTTGCTCGAGTATTTCGCGCGCAACGCTGGGCGCGTCGTCGGCCGGGCCGAGATCTCCGAGCACGTCTGGGACGAGAACTACGATCCGGTCTCGAATCTGATCGAGGTCTACGTGCAGCGCCTGCGCCGCAAGCTCGGCGCGCCGGCGATGCTGCAGACGCGCCGCGGCGCGGGCTACGTTCTCGCCGCGGAAGGAGCGAAGGGCGCGGATGATTAGCGGGCGGCTATCAGTGCGCGCGCGGCTGACGGCGTGGTACGTGGTCGTGACCGCCGTCTTTCTGACCGTGTTCGGCGCGGTGACTTACGCGTTGTTGCTGCGCGCGTTGCAGCGGCGCGTGGACGCGTCGCTGGTTGGTGCGGTGACGTCGTTCGAGCAAGCGTTGCAAGTCGAGCTGGCGACGCGCGATCCGCGGCCTTTGGCGGCAATCGTGGCCGAGGAAGTTGCCGAACGGCCGCTGTCCGAACGGCCGATCGCCGTGTTCCGGATCACCGGAGACGTCGTGACCGCGCCCAACGCGCACTCGATCGTGCTCGGCCGGCTTCGGCCGCTGATCGCCGCCGGCCGCGGATTCGTGACGCTCGATCCCGACACGGACGATGCTCTGCGCGTGTTTGCGGGACCGGTCACGATCGGCGGCCAGCCGTTCATCGTCGTGGTGGGACGCCGGCTCGATGATCAGATCGAATTGCTCGAGGCTCTGCACGCGGCATTGATGGTCGGGATCCCGCTATGGGTCGCCTTCGCCGGTGTGCTCGGCTACTGGCTCGTGCGCAAGACGCTGCAGCCGGTGGCGGAGATGAGCGAGGAAGCCGCGGCGATCGGCGCCTCGGATGTCACGCGGCGGATCCCGGTGCGACGCGCGGGCGATGAGCTGGGCCAACTGGCGTCGACGTTCAATGCGCTGCTCGATCGCGTGCGCGCCGTCGTCGCGCAGCAGCGCCGCTTCATGGCCGACACGTCGCATGAGCTGCGCACGCCGCTCTCGATCGTGCGCGGCGAGGCGGAGGTGGCGCTGTCGAAGAACGATCGCAGTGCCGCCGAGCTGCGCGAATCGTTGATCGTGATCGAGCAGGAGAGCCGTCTCCTCTCGTCGATCATCGATGATCTCTTTCTGCTCGCGCGTGCGGACGCGGGACAGGCGGTGCTCGCGCCAGCGACGTTCTATCTCGACGAGCTCATGGCCGAAACGATTCACGCCCATCGATCGCTGGCGGCGAAGAAGTCGATCTCCATCTCCGCGCAACTGCCGCCGGAGACTGTTTTTCGCGGAGACGAACGCCTCCTGCGGCGCATGCTGGTGAACCTCATCGACAACGCCGTGAAGTACACGCCTTTCGGTGGTCGCGTCGAGATCACGCTCGCTCTACGCGATGGCCGCTATGTCATCGACGTCGCCGACAGCGGCACGACGATCGCCGCGGAGGAGCGAACGCGCATCTTCGAGCGCTTCCAGCGCGGCAACCCCGCCGCGTCGGAGGGGGCGGGACTCGGGCTGCCGATTGCCCAGAGCATCGCCGAATTGCACGGCGGCCGGATCGTCGTCATGAGCGGCGATGATGGCGAAGGCAATATCTTTCGCGTCGAGCTCCCGATGTGATTTGGAGTGCGGCAGCGTTGAAGCCGGCTGTCTCAAAACCCGGCGCGAGCGTTTGCGAGTGGACCGCCGCCGTCTCGGCGGCTGGGGCGGCGCCGTCCCGGCGCCCGCCTGCGAGCGGCGAGACGCCGCTCGCCCAGCCGGCGAGGACGCCGTCGGTCCGCCTGTGGAGTGCGGCAACGTTGAGCTGCCGCTTTCGATCGGGCGGCAGGAAGAGCGGACGTGCATCGCTCGAGGAACCTCGCGTTCAAGACGTGGCAGGAAGCACTCACGCGCAACGCTCGAGGCGCGCGATGGAAAGCGGTGGCTGTCGCCGCCGCACTCCAAAATCACCGCCGAACGCGGAGCGCGGCGTCGAGTCCGTGCCGCCCTTCGGGCCAGGTCTTGAGGAACGCGCGCCACATCACGGGCGTGTTCGTTTTCACCGCGAGCTCGTAGTCGGCGGCTTCCTGCCGGCAGAGGCGCGCTTCTTCGATGCGCTCGGAGTCGGGATGGTCGCGGAGGAATCGGTCCCAGGACTCGGTCGTGCCGCTCTCCCAGGCCGCGCTGAAATCGTGCGGCTCGATCTGGCGTGCCTGCTCGGCGCGAACGCGCGCTTCTTCGAGAGCCTGTCTCTGTTCGCGTTTGGCGGCTCTTTCGCGAAGAGTGTGAGCGTCGTCGGCGTGCCGGTCGGTGCGCCAGTTGGAGAGATACGCGTCCCATGCTTCGGCTGTGTCTTTCGCGGTTGCGGCCTCGAACGCCACGCGTTCCGCGACGATGCGGTTCGCTTCCTCGGCGTGTGCTGACGTTGGGAATCGCGCGAGAAACTCGCGCATCGACGCCGGCGTGTCGACGGCTTTCGCCGCTTCAAATGCTTCGGCGGCCGCGCGCTGACGCAGCGCGACGAGACGGATCTCTGCTTCGAGGTGATGACGTCCATCGGGCCAGACGCTGAGAAACTGGCGGACCGCCGTCTCCGACTCGTTCGGCATCGCGCCTTCGAACGCCACTGCTTCGTCGAGATACTTCTGGGCGAGCTCGATGCGCGCCGAGGTTGGATGATCGTCGAGAAACGCGCGCCAGGTCGCCACGCGTCCGTCCTCCCAGGCCCGCTGAAACTCGTCCTCTTCCTGACGTTCGCGCGCATGCGCTTCGTTCAAGCGCGCGAGCGCTTCGCGCGACGCGTCGCCGACGCGCGAGCCTTTCGGATGCGCCTCGGCGAGACGAACGAGCGCTTCGCGATCGCCGTCGGTTTCGCGCGCACGAACGTCATCGAGCAGCGACTCTTCGAACGCGCGAGCCTTCACTTCCGTCGATGAAATCCCGGCGATCGTGGCGTCGTTCGGACCGATGTTCTCAACGGGCAGCGGCTGCGACAGCGTTTTCTCCGGACCGCGGCGCAATCGCGAAACGTCACTGCGAGTCAGTGTGCCGAGGCGCGCTTCGAGGAACGGCTCCAGCGCGGTCGCGAGCTCGCGCGCGTCGCGGTAGCGGCGGTCGCGGACCTTCTCCAGCGAACGGAAGACCACCTGCTCGATGTCCTGCGGCACCTGCACGCCCGGTCGCATGTCGGCGAAACGCGCGGGCAGTTGTGTGAGGTGTTTCATGATGTAGCCCTGTGGCGTCTCGCTGGCGAACGGAGGAACGCCGAGGAGCATCTCGTAGAGAACGACGCCGAGGGAGTAGAGATCGGTGCGGCCGTCGATCTCCTCGTTCTCGCCGATGAGACCGAGCTGCTCGGGTGACATGTACTTCGGATTTCCGATCAACACGCCGGCCATGGTCTTGTCGGCGGAAGCGGTGTTCACATCCTTGGCGATGCCGAGATCGATGATCTTCGCTTCGAGCCGATCGTCGGCGTCGTAGGCGAGCATCACGTTGTCCGGCGAGATGTCGCGATGCAGCAGACCGCGGCGATGGATGTGCTCCAGACCGGCCAGCACCTGCGAAGCCACATCCGCGGCGAGCGCGATGGGGAAGGGACCGTGCGCGGCGCTCCATTGACGGAGCGTCGTTCCGTCGATGAACTCCGTCACCATGTAGTTCCCGCCTTCGCCGATGAAGAAGTCGTGTACGACGGCGATGTTGGGGTGATGGATCTGCGTCGCCAGCCGCGCCTCGCGGAGGAAGCGCATGCGGTACACCTCGTCCGCGAGCAGCGACTGCTTCATCACCTTGATGCAGCGGAAAGCATTGAGGTGCAGGTGACGCGCCTTGAAGACCTCGCCCATTCCTCCAGCGCCGATGCGCTTGAGGATCTCGTACTTTCCGTCGAGGACCGTTCCCGGACCAAGACCGGAAGATCCATCCGGACGCGCACTATCGCTGGGCATGGGCACCCTCGCCATCAGGATAACGCGGCGGGGAGGAATTGAGAATCGAGGTTCAGGACGCCCGAGACTTGATTCACGCGGAGGCGCGGAGAGGCGGAGAAAACAAACCATTTCTCCGCGTGCTCCGCGTCTCCGCGTGAAACGGCTTTGATAGTCACCCCCTGCACTTAGTGCTACCCTTCATTTCTTCTTCATTTACGGGCACCTTAGTCTCGGAGGTGTGACGTGCGTCGATTCCGCTTCGTTCGCGCTCTGGTCTTCCCGGTGGTTCTGGCTGCCCTCGCGTTCAGCGCTCGTGCGCAGACGTGTTGGGTTTACACGGATGGCGAGTTTGCAAAGGCGCCGATCACGTGCGTGCAGAAGGCGACGCTGACGCCGCCGTGCTCCTGGCCGACGGACTGCACGACCATTCCTGCCGCTCCCGGATCGCAGACGATCCGCGTGATGCACAGCAACTGGCATCAGTGCTTCGGGAACACGGGAGGATCGAGCCCTCCGGTCGGACGGAGCCAGCGCTGGTATGCGTTTCATCGCCAGTTCGAGTTCGATTTCAACATCTGGCGCCGCGGCATCGGTATCGATCCGATCGAGGCGCTCGATTGGTGTCCGGACATGGCGCTTCCGATCGGCACCGGCCCGGTCGATCCGCCCGGACCGTGCGGCGACGGGCCTCCGCGTCCCGATGGCGCGCTCTGTCCTGATTGCGTTTCGTTCCCGCAGTGTCTCTTCCTGCCGGGCGGCGGACCGATCTCGTGTCCCGGCGCGCCGAGTCCGTTGTGCCAGACGCCGGGCGGTGCGATCTCATTCCCACACACGTCGCTGAATCAATTCGCGAATGTCGATGACGTCGCGAAGATCCTCGATGGCTACTTCCACGCGAGCATGCATCAGGCGGTGGCGAATGCCGACTGCGCGGGTTGCTACAACCAGGACTCGGCCGGCAACACCTGTTCGCCGCGCGATCCGATGTTCTGGCGGCTCCATCACGCGCTCGATGACGTCGTGCGCGCGTGGCAGGACTCGAAGGCGGTCGACGTCGTGGTCATCGTCGATCGTTCCGGCAGCATGAGCGATCCCGATTCGTCGGGCTCGACGAAGCTCGAGGCGGCGCTGGCCGCGCTCGACAACTTCGCCGACCTGCTCGAAGACGGCCGCTCCGACGGCGTGCAGAATCGCATCGGCGTCGTCTCGTACTCGGACTCCGCGTCGACGAACCTCGGGCTGACACCTGTCGATTCTTCTCTTCGCGATCCTGGCGGCCTGTTCGACATGGCCAAGACCACGATCGCCACGACCGGTCCCGGAGGCTGCACGGGAATCGGTCCGGCGTTGCAGCGCGCGGTCGAGTTGCTCTGCCCTCCCGGCGATTGCCGCGGATTCTCCTCGGGTGGCGACAATGATCGCAAGGCGATCCTGTTGCTCACCGACGGCGTCGAGAACATCGCGCCCTGTCTGCAACCCGCGGGTCCGGCCGGCCCGTCATGCGGAAGCCAGTGCTTCGGCGCGGCCTTCGATCTCGAGAAGCTCGAATTCACGCAGCTCGTCGCCGTCGGATTCGGCAGCTCGACGAACGTCAATGGTCCGCTGCTCACGCTCGTCGCCGAGCGCCAGGGCGGCGTCTACATGCAGAACCCGAACGCTCCGGGCGACGACCTCAAAGACTTCTTCGCGAAAGCGTTCGCCAATCTGTCGAGCGAGTTCCTGCTGGTCGATCCGAAGGGAACGATCGCCGCCGACGCCGCCGCGAGCACTCCCGTCGAATACAACGGCTGCAGCGATTCGATGCTGACGTTCACGTCGGGCTGGCAGAAATCGATCGCGCCGGGTGAGCTGACGCTTCTGGTCACGAGTCCTTCCGGTGATCTCGTACGCGCGAGCGATCCCGGCATTGAGGCTTCGCGTCAGGCGCTTTGGGATTTCTCGCGCATTCGACTTCCGTACCGCGGCGCGGTGTCGGGCACGTGGCGCGCGCAGCTCGTCCGTCCGCACAGCGCATACGTCAACGGCTTCGCGCCCGACGCGTTCGCCGATCCCGAGGAAGGGACGGCGCTGGTGCGGCGCGAGATTCAGCGGCTGTGCCCCGAGGGATGCAGGAACGTCGTGCTCTTCGAGCGCGGACTGCGCGGAGCGGAGTCGTCGTATCGGAACGCGGTGAAAGCTGAGAAAGACGCGGGACTCCTCGGCGCGATCGCCGACGTGCAGGACGAAGCGAAGCTGTTGGCCGTTCTGAAGCAGGCGCGCGTCGATCTCGTGGTCTATGCGCAGATGGATCCGACCGATCGCCGTTATCCGTACGACGACGCCTTCGCCTCGTACATTTGCGAAGGCGGTCGCGCGATTCTTTCCGATGCGCGCCCCATCGCGCGCGCGTCGCTCTTCAAGTGCGCCGGCGCCGCGGCGACGCAGCCGGTGAACTGGCGGCAGATCCACGACGGCGATCTCGTTGTTCGTCCGCTCAAGCTCGTGAATCCCGGCTATCCGATCTTCAGTCACGCGGTCGACGGCGCAAGCCTGCAGGCTTACGTCGATCGTCCCGTCGCCGCCGTTGCCGCGCGCGTGAAGCGCGGCATCGAGCAGAACTGGTTCGTCGACATCCTCGGCAGCACGCTCGGCAAGCTCTCACCATTCCGCCGCAAGACGACCTGGAAGACAGGCGAGGTTCCGCTCGCGTCGGCGCGCGTGCTTCCATCGTACATCCGCTCCGGCGGATGGGATCACGTGAATGCACGCGTCGAAGTCGAATATCCGCGGATCGGCGAAGGAACGCTCCTCGCGCGCGCGGGTCTCCGCGAGCCGCGCAAGGTCAAAGGAGAGCTCGTCGATGCACGCGCGGCAGCGCTCGCGAACATCACCGTGCCCACGGCGACGGCGGTCTTCACGCTCGTCGACGATGGCACCGGTGTCGATGTGTTCTCGAAGAACGGCGTCTGGTCGGGCGAGCTCTCCGGCCTCGGGCGCACCGACGGCATCTACAAACTGCACTACATCTTCGACTTCACCGCGAAAGGCTGCACGACACGCCGCGAGCTGACCGAGTCGATGTACGTCGAAGTGGGCGTCGATCCGAAGTTGACGAAGGTCAACGTCGAGCCGCGGAATCAGAACGGCTATCGCCTCGCGTTCACGCCCGTCGATCGCCTCGGCAATCCTCTCGGACCGGGACGCGTGAGCGCGCTCGCGTGTCGTCCCGCGGATGCCTGCCGCGTCTCCGGCGATCTCCTCGACGACGGCCATGGCGGCTACGCGATCGATGTCGCCGCCGCGCCAAACGTGGCCAGCATTCGCCTCGATGCATTCGGAGTTTCGTTCGATGTTCCGCTCACGTGCCCGAACTGCGCTCGCGTCAGCGCCATCGCCGTCGATCCCGGTCAGGTCGTGAATCAGCAGCAGTCGAAAGGAGTTGTGCGTCTCACCGGAAAAGCTCCGTCGAACAAAGCCGGCGGCGCGGTGGTGTATCTCTCGAGTGATCTCGCGCGCGTCGCCTCCGTGCCGGACTCGGTGCTCGTCCCCGCGGGCAAGACGGAGGTGACCTTCCCCGTGACGGTCTACCACGTCCACGACACGCCCGAGACGGTCACGATCGAAGCGTCGTACGGCGGCATGCGAACGCGCGCAAAGATCACCGTCTCGCCACCCGACCCCGATCCCGACGCGCCGAAGCTGGTGCCGTCCATGAAGAAACACGAGCACTATCACCCGGATTGACGTGGCGTGATCGCAACCAAGGATTTCACGCGGAGACGCGGAGGCGCAGAGAGTTGCTGGCGAGCTCTCTCCGCCTCTCCGCGTGAAACCGGATTCCCATGCATCCAGCTTCGTTGAAATGATCGCCACCCTCTTTCCGCTTACATCTCTGCTTGAGAGCACTCGTCGTCGAGGATGATCTGCGGTTGAGCGGCGTGATTGCGCGGACGGCGCAGCGCGCGGGGCTTGCTGTCGATGAAGTGATGACCGCGGCGGAAGCGGACGAGCTGCTCGACGTTCATGAATACGATCTGCTGATCCTCGATCGCCGCCTGCCCGATGGCGATGGACTCGACATCTGCCGTGCGGCGCGGCAGCGCGGCTTCGGCAATTCCATTCTGATGATCACCGCGCTCGATGACGACGAGTCGGTCGTCGATGGACTCTCCGAGGGCGCGGACGACTACATGGGCAAACCATTCGACCTCGACGTGCTCGAGGCGCGGATCAAGGCGCTCGTGCGGCGAAACCAGCGGCGTCCGGCGATGGAGTTGGTCGTCGGCGATCTCACGCTGCATCCATGGCGTCGAAGGCTGTCGCGTGAAGGCGCGGAGATCAAGCTCACCGCGCGCGAGTTCGCGATCGTGGAGACGCTGATGCGCGCGGGCGACGCGGCGATCTCGCGGCAGGATCTGCTCGAACAGGCCTGGGGCGAGCGCGAGGAGCCGATGAGCAACACGATCGATGTGCTCATCGCGCGCATCCGCAAGAAGCTCGGCGCGGCGCGATCGTCCGTACACATCGAGACGCTGCGCGGCGCGGGCTACCGCATGAGTGCATCGTGAGATTTTCGCTGCAGCGATCGCAGGTCCGCATCCCCCTGATGGGAGCGATCGCGACGCTCGTCTTTCTCGCCGCGCTGGCGCTGGTCACACGCACCGTGGTCCGCAGCGTGACCTTCGCCGATCTCGACGACGACATCGACACGCTCTCCGTCGCCATCGGCTCCGACCTCGAGCTCGGCGGCCTCTCGGCTCTCGAAGCGGCGCCGCTGCGCGCCGGCGTCGAACGGAACATGCTGGCGTTCCGGCTCGAGCGTCATTCGGCGGTGCTCCTCGATCACGGCGCGATCGTCGCCGTGGCCGGCGATCTGATGCATCGCGAGGATGCGGCCGCGGCGCAGCGGCTGGCGCGTCATTCGAGTCGTCCGTTCACGACGGTCGAGCCGTTCAGCGGTCAGGCGCGGCAGTCGCGCTTCCGCGTCTCGCACCTCGGCGGTGCGGCGCGCGGCGCGACGCTCATCGTCTTCCGCTCCATCGAACCGACGCTCATGCTCCTGCGCCGTCTCGATCTCGCGCTCGCGGCGATCGTGTTCCTCGGCGTGGCCGGCTCGGCGGCGATTCTCGCGCACGCGGTGCGCCGCGCGCTCGGACCGGTCGAGACCGTGACGCGCATCGCTGAGTCGACTCAGGCCGAAGATCTCTCGCGGCGAATCGAGCAACCGTCCGGCGGCGGAGAAGAGGTCGAGCATCTCGCGCGCGTGATCAATTCTCTCTTCGAGCGATTGCAGCGCGCGTTCGAGTCGCAGCGCCGGCTCGTCTCCGACGCCGCGCACGAATTGAAAACGCCGGCGGCGGCGATCGTCGCCGAGGCACAGGAAGCGCTGCGTAAAGACACGCCGGAGGCGCAGCGCGATGCGCTCCTCGAGTCGATCGCGCGCAGTGCTCGCGAGTTGGCGCGCGAGACGGACAGCCTGCTCACGCTTGCACGCGGCGATTCACCGCGGCGCGAATGGCAATCGGTCGACGTGCGCGAGCTCATCGATCGCGCGGTGGCATTGCTCCGGCGCCGTGCGTCGGAGCGACGGTTGCGCATCGAATGTTCCTTCGACGGCGATCTCGTGCTCGACGTTCAGGCGGCTTCGCTGGAGCGCGCGATTGCGAACCTGATCCTGAACGCGATCTGTTACGCGGCCGAAGAGACGACGATCGACGTGAGTGCCACGGGAAGCGCGGCGGGGATTGTCATCGCCGTCGCTGATCGCGGTCCCGGCATCGCGCCCGAGGATCGCGAGCGGATCTTCGAGCCGTTCGTGCGATTGCCCCATGCACGCAAAACGAGCCCCGAAGGTTCGGGGCTCGGTTTGGCGATCGTTGCCCAGACGGCGCGGAATCATGAGGGCGAGATCCGCGTCGATGAGCGCGACGGCGGGGGAGCGGTGTTCACTCTGAGGCTGCCCCGCCGCGCGTGACGATGGCGTCCCTTACTTCTTGGTGGCCGCGGCGGTCTTCGCCGGCTCGACCTTCACGGACGTCGCGATCCACTTGCCGTCCTTCTCCATCGCGCGGACGACGACGTTCTCCGACGCCTTGAGCGGTCCGCCATGGACCTTGGTGGCCGACGTCCAGGAGATCGTGTTGTCCTTGCCAGCGGAGTTGAGGACGAACGTCTTGGCCGTCTCGTCGATCGAGGCGATCGAGCCCTTGAGCTCCGTGCCCATCGACTTGTGGGCCTTGGCAGGCGTGGTGGCGGCGAAAGCGGAGAACGCGGCGAGTGAGAGAACGACGGCGAAAACCAGAGTGATTGTGCGTTTCATGTGTGTTGCCTCCTTTTGATGAGCGCGAGATTACGCAGGAGGAAATGAACGGAACGTGAACGGAAAGAAGAATTGGAGATAAGGGAGCGCAGGCTTCTGAAGCCCGCGCTCCGACCCTTGCACGAGAGGTATCCGGAACGACCCTTCGGATCGCCCGCGCGTGCGTCCAGCCTTGTGGCCTCCAACGCTGCCGGCCGGGCCGGCCTTCAGAAGCATTGCTTGAAACAGAGTGCCGAGAGCGGCGACGCATCCGTCGCGACCCAGTTGTCGCAGGCCACGCCGGTCTTCTTGTTGTTCGGCAGATTCGCCTTGACGCTCGCCGCAGCGATGCAGGTCGAGCCGGGAGCGATAGGCATCGTGGACGTCGGAGCGCCGGAGAGCGTGTTCGCCGTGACCGACGGCGCGTTGGCGTCGCTTGTTCCCGCGCCGCCGAAGTTGATGAGCACGCGCGCGCCGCTGATGTTGTTTTGCGTCACCTTGCCGCCGTAGACATTCGGGTAGTCCTTCGAGAGCGGCGTCCAGGGATCGGGGCCGAAGTTGATGCCGAAGCCGCACCAGAACCCGGGGCACTGAATCGTATTGGACGAGACCATGGCGCCGGTGTAGTCGCCGCGCGGATGCGTCGGATTTCCGGTCTCGGCGAAGTTTCCGAGCATCAGCGCCGCGAAGGCGTAAACGCCGTTGTTCTGCTCGATCCAGTTGCTCTGGATCTTCGTGTTGGCGGCTTCGCCGAAGATGAGCGCGACATCGGTGTTGTTGACGAAGTGATTGTCGTTCACGATCCCGTTGTTGTTGCGGTTGACGGTGATGCCGTCGGCCCAGAGTTGCGGCGAGTGCACGCCGTTGTTGAACACGGCATTGCCCTGGATCCGCCCGAAGTTGCCCGACCAGAGCAGGCCCGTTCCGCACAACGCGTTGCGCGTGAAGTTGTACGTGAACTCGCAACGCTCGCCGGACGTCGTTCCCTCGCAGGCCGTCATCTGGCTGTTGAATCCGAAGCGGTTGTGGTTCGCAATGGTGGTGTCCAGACACTTCTTCTGCGCCTCGGTGCCGCCGCGCTGGGCGCGATTGCCGTCGATGATCAGGTGGTCGAAGATCACCCGCTTCACGTTCTTCGCCTGCAGCAGTCCGCCGCCGTCGGCGGTCTGCACCGTGTGACACTCGCCCGGGTTGTTGATGCAGGCCATCGGAGCGGTGGAGGCGACGAGAGCGGCACACGAGGCGTTGCCGAGCTGCTGGCAGTTCTTGATGTTGCCGCCGAGGCCGGCGGTGGCGATCGTGAGACCCGAGCGCCGGATGATGATCGGCGTGTCGACCAGATAAGTCCCCGGCGGGAGACTGATCACCGTGACGGCATTGTCGTCGATGCATTTCTGAAAGCCGGCGGAGACCGCGGCCGCGCCGGTGTTGTCGACGAAGACGTCGGCACCAGCGGTGCGGCAAATCTTGACGGCGGCTCCGGCGTGCGCGGCGAGACCTACGGATAAAGCAAACCCTACGAAAACCCGAATGGCGGACTTCGTCATGACGGACTCCTTCCGTTAGAAATGAATGAATGAAAGGTGGACTCTCCAGTAATAAGCACCTGTTCGCGAAATTGCAAGCCTGGGAAGGCGAAGATCCGCGTGGGCCGTGCCATCACCGCGAATGTGCAGATCAAAAATCGCGAAGCGATTTGCGCTTCTGTGTGGCGCTGGCCGCCCACGGCCGGCTCGCAGAACGCGACACTCGGCTTCGCGGCAACGTTTCGGCGCGCGGCAGATATCATGCCGCGATGCTGAGACGCCTCGCCGCCTTCCTTCTCGTTACGCTTGCGTCCGTCGTGCATGCCGCGGCCGTCGATCCGGCGCTCTTTCAGGATCTGCGCTGGCGGCTCATCGGCCCGTTTCGCGGAGGTCGCGTGGTGGCGGTCACCGGAGTCCCGGGTGAGCCGGAGCACTTCTATTTCGGCAGCGTGAATGGCGGCGTGTGGGAAACGCGCGATGCCGGGCGGACGTGGCAGCCGATCTTCGACGATCAACCGATCGGATCCATCGGCGCGATCGCCGTCGCCCCCTCGAACGCGAACGTGATCTACGTCGGAAGCGGCGAAGCGGACATGCGCTCGGACATCGCGCAGGGCAACGGCATGTACAAATCGAGTCGACGGCGGGAAGAGCTGGTCGCACATCGGCCTCGCCGATTCACAGCAGATCGCGCGCATCCTCGTGCATCCCTCCGATCCCGATCTCGTCTACGTCGCGGCGCTCGGCCATCCCTACGGACCGAATGCCGAGCGGGGCGTCTTCCGCTCGCGCGATGGCGGCAAGTCGTGGCAACGCATCCTGACGCGCGATAACGACAGCGACACCGGCGCCGTCGACTTCGCGTTCGAGCCGGGAAATCCGCGCGTGATTTACGCCGCGCTCTGGCAGACGCGGCGCACGCCGTGGAGCGTGTATCCGCCGTCGAATGGTCCGGGGAGCGGTCTGTTCAAGTCGACCGACGGCGGCGATACCTGGACGGAGATTCGCGACCACGGCTTTCCCGAAAATCCGGGACGCATCGGAATCGCAGTCGCGCCGGCGAACGTGCAGCGCGTCTACGCGATCGTCGATGCGCCGCGAGGGCGGGATGTATCGTTCGCGACGACGGCGGCGCGAACTGGCAGCGCACGTCGAGCGACGCGCGCGTTTGGAGTCGCGGCTGGTACTTCGGCGAGATCGCCGTCGAACCGAACAACGCCGACGTCGTTTACTCGATGAACGTCAATCTTTTCCGGTCCGACGACGGCGGCAAGGTCTTCGTTCCGATCAAGGGAGCGCCGGGCGGCGACGACTATCACGCAGCTCTGGATCGATCCCGCAGCAACCCGCCGCGCCGCATCCTCGGCGTCGACCAGGGCGCCGTCGTGTCGGTCAACGGCGGCAAGACGTGGAGCTCGCTGGTACAACCAGCCGACGGCGCAGCTCTATCACGTCAGCACCGACAACGGCTTTCCCTATCGCGTCTACGGCGCGCAGCAGGATTCCGGCGCGGCGAGCCTGCCGAGCCGCACGAACACGATCGACGGCATCACGCTGATGAGTTTCCGCGAGACCACGGCCGGCGGCGAGAGCGACAACATCGCGCCCGATCCGAAGGATCCGGACGTGATCTTCGGTGGCCGCGTCGACAAGCTCGATCTGCGTACGCAGCAGACGCGCAGCGTCGATCCGACGATGGCCTATCCCGGTAACGACCGCCGCACCTGGACGCTGCCGCTCGTCTTCTCGCAGCGCGATCCGCGCGTGCTCTACTTCGCCAATCAGCGGCTCTATCCGCACCGCGGATGGCGGCGAGCATTGGACGGTCATCAGCCGCGATCTCACGCGCGAAGATCCCGGCACGCCGCCGAATCTCGATCCGGTCACGGCGGCGCTGCATCAGCAGACCGGCGCGTCGCGTGGCGTGATCTACACGATCGCTCCGTCGCGCGTCGCCGATCGCGATCTCTGGGTCGGCACCGACGACGGCCAGATCTGGCGCACGCGCGATGAAGGCGGGCACTGGAAGAACATTACGCCCGACGCGATCACGTCGTGGTCGAAGGTCGGAATCATCGACGCCTCGCATTTCGACGCCGAGACGGCGTATGCGGCGATCGACCGCCATCGCCTCGACGACTTTCGCCCGTACATCTATCGCACGCACGACGGCGGCAAGTCGTGGACGCTGATCGTCAACGGGATTCCCGCCGATCACGCCGTCAACGTCGTGCGCGAGGATTCGGCGCGCAAGGGATTGCTCTACGCCGGCACCGAGCGCGGGATCTTCGTCTCGTTCGATGACGGCGAGCAGTGGCAGCCGCTGCAGAAGAATCTGCCGGTGACCTCGGTGCGCGACATCGACGTCCACGGCAACGATCTCGTGATCGCCACGCACGGCCGCGGGTTCTGGATCATGGATGACGTCTCGCCGCTGCGACAGAACGTCGATGCGCTCCCGTACCTCTTCACGTCCGCTGCGGCGGTTCGCGAGCGGCCCGCGGGATTCACCGGCACGCCGATGCCGAAGGACGAGCCGATGGCGGCGAATCCGCCGCGCGGTGCGTACATCGATTACGCGATCGAGTCGGCGACGGCGGTGACGATCGAGATCTTCGACGCGAAGAACGAGCTCGTGCGTCGCTACAGCAGTTCCGACACGCCGCCGGCCATCGATCCGGCGAAGCTGCGCACGTCCGCGGAATGGTTCACCACTCCCTCGACGCTCTCGACCGCTCCGGGCATGCACCGTTTCGTCTGGCCTCTGCGCTACGAAGGGACGCGCGGCGCCTGGAGCGACGGCGTATGGGCGCCGCCGGGCGACCTGCGCGTGGTGCTCACCGTCGACGACCGCAAGCTCGAGCGCCCGCTGCAGATTGCACCCGATCCACGCGTGAAGCTCCCGCCGTCCGCATACGCCGAACAATTCGCGCTGGCGCGCGCGATCGACGCACTGCGCGAGAGCCTGTCGAAACTCGTCACCGAATCCGACGACCGACTGAAGTCCGCGACCGACGAATCGCTGCGCTCCCGCATCCGCGACCTCGCCGGCCTTCCATTCAACTTCGGCGCGATCGCCGGACCGAACGTTCCGCCGCCCGCGAACACGCTCCGCGCCATCGTCAGCGCCCTCGAGAGTCTCCTCGACGCCGTCGACAGCGCCGACGCCGCCCCCAGCCCCGACGCCCGCGCGAGCTTCGCCAGACTGAAGACCGACGCGGATGCGGCGATGGCGGCGTGGCAGGGGATCGGTAAGTAGGTACATCTCGGGTGGCGGCGTCAGCCGCCACCCCGCTGGACCGCCGGCGTCCTCGCCGGCTGGGCGAGCGGCGGGCGGGCGTCGAGACGACGCCGCCCCAGCCGCCGAGACGGCAGCGGTCCCGTTGCCTCGCTTCGCTCGCGTGCTACGATTTTGATTGATGACACGCGCCACTCGGGATCTGCTGACTCAGGCGTTGGAACTGCCGCTGGACGAGCGTGCGGAAATGGCCGCAGAATTGTTGGAGAGCCTGGACGCCGCCGAAGACGGCGTTGAAACCGCGTGGGCGACCGAGATTCAAGAGCGCGTTGCGGCCGCTCGTGCCGGAGAGCTTGAGAGCACGGACTGGCGAACGGTGCTCGATCGCGTTCACGAGGAAGTGCTCGGCCGTTGAAGCCACTCGAGATTGTCCAACCCGCGGAAGTCGAATTCCGTGAAGCGCTGGGCTGGTATCGAGACCGTGATCCACGCGTCGCAGATCGATTCGAGGCCGAGACCCGCCGGACGCTTCATCTGATCGAGGAGTTCCCTCAAATCGGTAATCGGGTTCCTGCTGTTGCGGATCGCGATGTTCGACGCATGCCCATCCGCCTTTCCATATCACATCATCTTCGTTGATCTTCCGGATCGCCTCGAAGTGGTTGCGTTCGCGCACAACAGGCGACGGCCTGCCTACTTCATGAGCCGGCTACGCCGCTCGTATCGCGTCGTCCTCTCGATCCGGTTGCGCCTGCCTCCGCGAACGACTTTTCCGACCTCGATGAAACGTTTTGCCGTCTCGCGCCACTACCCAGTAACAGGACATGGACGCATGATGGAAGGGAAAGGATCGCCACATGTCCATCCATAAGAAGAAAGACGGTGATTCGCAATCTGTCGTGCCGACGGGCGGACTGGAGCCGGCTGTGCCTCCTCCGGATGATCCGTTGCGGCGGCACAACGCGGATACGGATGCCGACGATCGAGATGCGGCACGACGTCGGTTGGAGGCCATTCTCCAGACCCGACGCATGCCGGCCGAGAACGACGAGCCGGAGAAGCCCGACGGCTCATAACCGAGGAGACGCGTGATGGCCACCACGAAGTCGAGCAGCAAGAAGTCGAGTAAAGGAACGTCGAGCAAAGGAACGTCGAGCAAGGGAACGAAGAGCTCCGCATCGAAAAAGGCAGCGGGCCGTAACAAGGCCGTGCCGCCGCCGGACGATCCTCTTCGCCGGCACGAAGAAACCGACATCGACCGGCTGCTCCTCGAATACACGCCGGAAGAAGGCATCACCGGTATGGCCGCAGCCGCCGACGCGATGCCCGCGGCGCGAGGAACGCGCCGCCGCATGGGAGCCGCAGCAGCCGGCGCCGCGCCGCAGCGAACGATCATGACCCAGCTCGCCGCGCGGCGCGTCGAAGCGGTCGTCGAATCGCGCGGCCTTCCGCACGCCGATGCCGGCGCGCCATTGAACATGGGACTCGCGCCCGGCGCCGAGTTCGGCACGCCGTTCGGCGTCGCGCCCGTCGCGGGCATGAGCAACTGGGTGCAGCTCGGGCCGACGGCGATTCCGAAAGGCCAGACCTACAGCAGCGCGCGCGTGCTCGTCACCGGACGCATCACCTCGATCGCCATCGATCCACTGACGCCGACCACGATCTATGCCGGCGCCGCGCAGGGCGGCGTCTGGAAGTCGGTCAATGCCGGCGCGAACTGGTTCGCGACCTCGGACAATGAGCTGTCGCTGGCCATCGGCGCAATCGCCATCGATCCCGCCAATCCACAGATCGTCTACGCGGGGACCGGCGAAGGAAACTTTGCCGGCGACAGCTACTACGGCAACGGCGTTCTCAAGAGCATCAACGGCGGCGCGTCGTGGACGATGAACGCCACGGCAACGTTCGTCGGCGCGCGCTTCTGCCGCATCGCCATCACGCCGGGCACGTCGACGCGCCTTTTCGCCGCGACGACGATCGGTCTCTATCGCAGCAACGACGCCGGCGTGACCTGGTCGAAGATGACCGGTGGCACGCTCCCAGGCAGCGCCTGCACAGACGTGGTGATCGATCGCACGACGCCGACGACCGTCTATGCGGCGTTCTGGGGTCAGGGAATCTGGAAGACGACGAACGCCAGCGCGGCCGCGCCGACATGGACGAAGCTGACCAGCGGTCTTCCGACCGGCGCTTTCACGCGCATAGGCCTCGGCATCTCGCGCACGTCGCCGAACGTCGTCTACGCGCTGATCGCCGATTCCGGCTACACCATCAACGGCTTCTACACGACCGTCAACAGCGGCGCGAGCTGGACGAACATTCCGCTGCCGGGCGGCAACATCGGCGGCCAGGGGTTCTACAACCTCAATGTCCATGTCGACAACACCTCGCCGAACATCGTCTATCTCAGCGGCATCTCGGTCTGGAAGGCGGTGCGCAATTCGAGCGGCGTGTTCACGATCACGAACATCGGCGCGACGGTGCATCCCGACAACCATTCCTTCGCGCAGCATCCGACGAATCCGATGCTGGTCTATGCCGGCAATGACGGCGGCATCTATCGCTCGATCGACGGCGGCACGACCTGGGACGACAGCATCAACAAGGATCTCTGCATCACGCAGTTCGAGTTTATCGCCCAGCATCCGACGTCGGATGCCGTGGTTCTCGGCGGCACGCAGGACAACGGCACCGAGCAATACCGCAACGATCCCGTCTTCTATCACTCCGATGACGGCGACGGTGGCTACTGCCTCATCGAGCAGGCGCCGAATGCGAACAACGCGCTGAGCACGTATTACAGCGCGACGCCGAAGCGCTCGACGATCGGCGGCAAGTTCGGTTCCTGGATGTCGGTCACCAGCGGGATCAACGCGACGGGCGCGCTCTTCTACCCGCCGATGGCGATGGATCGCACGAACTCGCAGAACGTCGCCCTCGGCACGCGCAGTCTCAACGTGACGACGACGCAGGGAACCGGCGGCTGGTCGTCGGTGGCGATTCCTGCCTTCGGTGCGTCGCTCTCGGCGATCGATTACGTGAACTCCAATCTCATCTACGCCGGCGCGACGAACGGCAATGTCTTCTGCTTCCGCAAGGCGGGTCCGATCTGGAACGTCACCGCGATTCACGCCGCGCCGTTGCCGGTCGGCGCGTTCGTCACCGACATCGCCGCGGCGCCTGGTGCGCCGAACGTCGTCATCGTCACGTTCGGCGGCTTCGGCATTCCGCACGTCTGGCGCGGCATCGTGCCGGCGGTGGGAACCGCGGCCTGGACGAGCATCAGCACCGGACTGCCGGACATTCCGGTCAACGCGCTGGCGATCGATCCCGCCTCGGCGGCGGTGATCTACATCGCCACGGACGTTGCGATCTATCGCTCGACGAACAGCGGCGCGACCTGGACGCAGTTCAGTCAGGGCCTGCCGAACTGCGCGGTGTTCGATCTGCAACTGCACGCGCCGACGCGTCTGTTGCGCGCGGCGACGCACGGCCGCGGGTTGTGGGAGAAGAAGCTCGACGTGCCGTCGCTGCCGGCGGCCGATCTCTACTTCCGCGATCACACGATGTCGACGGGACGCATCGTTCCGTCCCCGAACAACGTTCCCTCGGCGTTCGAAGATCCGCTGCAGTTCGTGACGCTCAATCAGCCGCAGTGGTTCTGGATGTCGACCGACATGAAGGTCGACGCGCTGGCCGGCCTGGTTCCCTCGTATCAATTTCCGATCGCCGCCGTCGATTACGTCGTCTACGAATCGAAGCTGCAGCATCGTAACTCCGTGCGCGGTCAGGTGAATCGCGTCTACGTGCAACTCCACAATCGCGGCTTCGCCAACGCGCCGAACGTGACCGTAAAACTGCTGTGGGCCGATGCCAGCGCGGGTCTGCCGAATCTGCCGCCGGACTTCTGGGCGATGTTCCCGAACAACTCCAGCAATACGACGCTGTGGCATCCGATCGGAGCGGCGAAGGTCGTGCCGGCGCTCTCGAATGTTCTGCCGCAGATTCTCGAGTGGGATTTCACGCCGCCGCTCACGGCGTCGAGTCACTGCTGTCTGCTGGTGGTGATGGACTCGCCGTCGGATCCGATTCCGGCGGGCAACAAGGTGTTCAACGTCGGTCAGCTCGTGACGAACGAGAAGCGCGCCGCGTTGAAGAATCTCACGGTCGTGAATCCGACGCTCTCGCCCTGGTTCACGGTCGATTTCTATCCGGTCAGCGCCGAGGCCACGATTCGCATCGTTCCGACCGGAAACGCGACGGTGGGGATCGCGCTGCCGAAGGGGACCGCGAGCGCGACGCCGAGTTCTTCGAAGAAGGGCGCGGCAAATCCCGGCGGTGCGGCGAAGATCGACGGGCTCAAGCCGAAGAAGGCGTCCGCGGCGCAACTGGAATCGCTCAAGCGTGCGATCGGAAAAGACGCCGACAAGTACGACACCGACCGCGTGCTGTTCTCCGAAGGCCGAGCCTCGATCGGAGGACTCAAGCTGCCGAAGGACGGACTGCGCGGCGCGTTCACGGTGACCGGTGACGTGGGCGAGTCGTTGTCGATCGTGCAGGAAGAGAACGGGGAGGTCGTCGGCGGCGTGACCGTCGTCGTCTCGAAAGAGGAGCAGGGCTGATGCTCACTCCGCTGGTGGCCGCGTTCGTCGCCGTCTTTCTCGCCGAGATCATCGGCGACCGGTCGATGTACGCGATCTCCAGCCTGGCCACGCGCTTCGGCATCGTGCGCGTGGCGTTCGGGATCTCCATTGCCTTCTCGATGAAAATGGGCGTGGCGGTGCTCGCGGGGCAAACGCTCCGCGACCTGCCACGCCCGTTCGTCGCCGCGCTCAGCGCAACGACGTTCTTCACCACCGCGGTCCTGCTCTTCCTGAAAGGCCGGCGACAACGCGAAGCCAAACGCGAAAACGCTCCGTTCCGCCGTGCGGCGACGGTGTCGTTCGCGACGATCTTCTTCACCGAATGGGCCGACATCGGCCAACTCACCGCCGCCAGCCTCGCCGCGCAATTCGGCGCACCCATGCTCGTCTGGACCGGCGCGACCCTGGCCATGCTGACCAAGGGCGCCGTCGCGCTCGCGATCGGCGTCGGCCTCCGCGAGCGCATTCCCGCCGAGACCCTGCGCTACGCCGCCTGCACGATGTGCGTGGTGCTGGGCGTACTCGCGGCGATGGGGATCGACTGAGCGCTCGGGAATTTGGAGCGCAGGCTCGAAGCCTGCCCTCCATTGGATTGCGACTCACGGCAACAACGCGCGATCCAATGCCTCGTTGATGACCTTCGTCCATTCCGCGTAGCCGCGATCGTTGGGATGAAACCGATCCTCGGCGAAGAGCGTCGGATCGCGTCGAAACAGCGGGCCGGTCTCGTGCGCGATCGGTGCGAAGGTGAGGTGATACCGATCGACCATGCTCTCGACGATGAGATTGATGCGGCGTGTGCGGAACGTCGTCAGGGGACGAAGCAGTCGCGGGATGCGCGGGGGCGAGCCCATGTCGGCGCTGCCGGTCACGATGAGCCGGACCTTCGGATTCCTCGCCAGGATGGTTTCGACGACGCGACGGAAATCGCGCTCGAAGCTGCGCGGCGAGGTGAGATGCGTGACGTCGTTCGCGCCGACGTCGAGGAGCACGACATCGGCACGCGTCAGATCGACGCGCGGCAGTTGCTCGACGAGCACGTCCTGGATCCGCGCGCCGAAGACGGCGACGTTGATCAGCTCAACCCGACTGCGTGCCGCGAGATGTTGCGCGGTTCCGACCGCGAGTCCCTGCTCGTAATGACCGCCGACGGCGACCGCGGTGCTGTCGCCGAGGATCACGTAATGCAGCGTCGTCGCGCCGGTGCCGAAGAAACGCGGATGGGAGTCGGCGCGTGGCGAGGGCGTGCGGCTGGCGCAAGCGCAAGCGAGAAGAAGGATCAGACTGAATCGGATCATCGATGAGCGGGATTTATCACGACGTGTTCCAGCTCTGCTCTTTGCTATTCTCGGAGCAGGAGGAAGTCATGAGCTGGTCCGGAACGATGAAGTGCGAAATCGTCAACGTGACGGGTGGAACGATCACGAAAGTAACGTTCAATCACGAATGGAACGACAGCGCGAATGCGCCATTGTTCAACCAGAACCAGGGCTTTGAGAACGGCGACAAGGTTGCGTTCACGATCAACGTCGGCGAAGGCGGGGCGGATCTCTGGTCGGTGCAGTTCACCGACGCCGAGGGGAACTGCTGGTATCGCACGAGCAAGCAATGCGACATCTCGGAGGACGACTTCAAGTCCGGGAAGGCTGTGCAGGCCGTGCTCAAAGCGGGAACGATCGGATTCAGCATCGAGCTGCCGGTCAGCAGCTCGTGCCTCGACAACTACTACGATTCCTGCAACGGCGGCACGACGTGAGCGTGGTGGATCACCTCAGAATCGAGACGCGTTTCTCGTCTTCGAGTGCATCGGCCAAGGGCCGGACCTTGTCGAGATCGATCTCCCCGCGGACCGCGCCGAGGGATGTTGCGCGGAGGCGATAAGGCTTCGCCGTTTTGCGTTCCTCTTGACATTCTGCTTTTTGGTACTTAAATAAGCTAGGAATGAAAGGGGGATATGCGTATGTATCGTTTCCGTGTTCTGTCCGCACTTGCCGTTGTCGCCCTGGTCGTTCTCGCACCTGAGGTTACCCACGCCGCTCCGTGTGGGGTTCGCATCGCCACCACGGCCGCCGAGCGCGCGGCGTTGTGGAACGACGGGTTGACTCGGTTCGCCGAGCGTCCCGGCCTCAACGCTGCGCAAATGAAGTTCCTCGGCGAAGCCGCCGCACTGGGGAAGGACATCGCCACGCTGAAGACCGACGACCCCGGGCAGGCAGCATTCGCGCGGAAGGCTGCGCGCATCATGGAACAGGCGCGCGATCTCTTCACGAACGACGAACTGGGAGCGCTCTTCACTTCCATGGGTTCGACGCAGGTCTGGCTGTCGCGCATGGTCGCGGTCCCGGCGTATTGCAACTGTATGGGCACCGGCACCTGTCAGATGGCGGGCGGCGGCCCGTCGGGCAATTGCATCACGGGCTGCGTGTCCTGGACCGGCGACGACGGTTCGGATCGCATCCGCATCTGCACACCGGGCGCTGAAGCTGCCAACTGAGTCAACGCATGTGAAATCGACCGGTTGCGCTCATCGAGCAAACAAGAACGGCGGCCTCGCGGCCGCCGTTTTCATTCGAGTCGAGAATTTGGTGGAGCTGAACGGGATCGAACCGATGACCTCCTGAATGCCATAATCCCCGTGAACGCTTCGACATGACCGGATACCTCCTGCTGTCAGTTGATTGCGCCCGTCGGGACTGATCGGGACTCGGCTGGAAAGAGCGTTTTGAAGAGCAACTAGCCACGGACTAGCCGCGCTCCGATTCTACAACTGTCGTGTCCTTGCCGGGGAACTGTCGTGGTGACATTCCCGCCTTCGCCGTATCTTCGACACTCATGGAGGCGAAGCGCATGAGCGACATCGCAGCAAACATCCGGAAGTTTCGACTGTCCCGGCACTGGTCACAGGAAGAGCTCGCATTGGCCGCCGGCGTGGACGTTCGCACGGTGCAACGCGCGGAGGCCGGGAAACCGCTCGCCGTCGACAGCCTGAAGGCCCTCGCTGCTGCATTCGATACGACGATCGAAGCGCTGCAGATCCCGGACGAGCTGATCGCCGCCGCCATCGAGGACTTCCACAAGAACTACACGATCATCACTATGCACGTCAGCACGGGAAGCGCGGACGTGGGTGAGCTGCTCAACAACGCCGAGGCGCTCCTGCTCCAGCGCATCGGCGATTGGACGGAAATACAGCTGGACCGGTTTGCGGAGTTCGAGGAGATGCTGCGCGACTACCTCGATATCTGGCGGGACTTGACGGTGACCGGCCGCCGTGAGGGCGAGAAGACCCTCCAGGATCTCGTCGACGCCTTAAAGGCGGCCGATGTCAGCGTGTCGTTCGGCATGGAGAGGATGGGGCTGCGTTGGGGTGATGGCTCACCGATGCGGATGGCTGTCCTCTACGTCGCGGCGGCCCCCGGAACCACGCCGATGCTCGCCCTCGTGCGCGAGAAGAACATGCCGGTGACGTTCGCATGACAGCCCTCCGGTGAGGTGACACGGCGGCTTCTTTATGAAGCCAGGGCCAGTGCCTTGCGAGAGGATTTCGCACGGAACTGTTCACTCCCCAGAGACAGAAAAGCGGCCGTGTTTCGCCTTGACGGAAAAGTGGACTAGTTTTGATAGCCGCTTGCAAACTAGTCCACTACGGCCTAAGATACCCGTACTTATGAAGCTAACGGTGTGGACCAATGATTGATGTCGCTCACGAATACGTCCATTTGGCGCGCCTCGCCCTGACGGGGAGCAGCGAGGATGTCGTTGCCTCAGCGCGCCGAGGGCTTGCTCGTATTCTGCGGGAACGGCCCGACCTCGCGAACGAAGTGAAGGACGTTCTCTCAAGGATTGAAGGTCACGTGCTGCGGGGCGCCGCCGGAGCGCGGCCACTTCCGATCGATACCGAAAGCAAACTCGAGTTGTTGCGGCGCGAGCATGTCGCAGCCATTCACCCGGAGCCGACCTGGCCGCGCGAAATCGCGACGGAACTCGACATCATCATCGCGGAGCGGCACCGGGAGCGGGAGCTGACGGCAGTGGGCATCATGCCCAGTCGGAGCCTCCTTTTCGTCGGACCGCCAGGAGTCGGGAAGACCCTTGCGGCGCGCTGGATCGCGATGCGGCTCGACCGCCCTCTCATGACGCTCGACCTCGCGGCCGTCATGAGCAGTTTTCTCGGTCGGACGGGCAACAACATTCGCGCGGTTCTCGACTACGCGCGCCAGACACCATCGGTGCTACTCCTTGACGAGTTCGACGCGATCGCCAAGCGACGCGACGACAACGCCGAGGTCGGCGAGTTGAAGCGGCTCGTGAACGTGCTGCTCCAGGCGGTCGACGACTGGCCCGCGACCGGCCTCCTCATCGCTGCGACGAATCACCCCGAACTTCTCGACCCCGCTGTGTGGCGACGGTTCGATCGCGTGATCACCTTTCCCGCACCCACGAAGGAAGAGATTTCTGAACTCATCGGCCGTCTCGCCGGTGACACACAGCCACTCGATCGCGAACTGCGGGAGTTCGTAGCAGCGGCGCTTGATGGTCGGTCCTTCGCCGACGTGGTGCGACTCATCCGCACGGCGCGAAGGAACGCCATCGTCCACGGCATCCAGGACGATGACGCGATCCTTGCCGCCGTCGCGTCGACTTTGCGCGACCTCGACACAAAGCGTCGGATCGAGTTGGCCCTTCGACTCCATCGCACTGGCCAATCGCAACGGCGGATTGCGCAACTGACGGGCGTGTCGCGCGACACGATCCGGAAACACGAAGAACAGACGAAGAAATCACCTACCCGGAGACGCTGATGGCACGGCAGAACAACTTCCTTCTCGGTAATGGCGAACGGCTCACGAGTCCTGTGCAGGTTCCTGCCGGCGGTGGGGACAAGAACCCGCCGTACGACTTCCCCAAAGCGCGCAAGCGTTTGGGGACGAAGCTCAAGGAGGCGACGCAGGTCTTCGAGACGATCCCGGCCGACGCCTGCCCAGGAGGTGAGGTGGTCGCGGTCGTCACGATGCATCCGCGCTACATCTCGAAGAGCGACTTCCCGGAGCAACTGCTGAAGACCGTCGGTGTGCGCGCCGTCGGCAGTCGGTCGACGACGGTGACGCCCGAGGCGTGGGGCGTAAAGAAGCATCGAGACACCGCCGTCACGCAGCAGATCTTCGTCGCCGGCGAGAAGAAGGCGTTCGAAGAATGGGCATCCGGCATCGCCTCGTGGAAAGAAACGCATGAAGGAGCTGCGGAACTCGGTCACATTGAAGACATTGTCGCCTTCTCACCAGATGAGAAGCTCCACAGCATTCCCACCGATCGGGAGAGCGTCATGCTCGAAGTCGTTCTCCACAACGACCAGCCTGGCGATGTCCTCAAGGCGTTCGAGGCCTATGCGAAGCGACATGACGCTCAACCGCTTGTCGCCCGCGCGCGAACGGTCCAAGGCCTCACCTTCGTTCCGGTGAAGGCGCCACCGCAGCGTGCCCGTGAGCTCGCGCAGTTTTCCTTCGTTCGCGTTGCTCGGGGAATGCCTGCCCTCCGACCCGTCCATCCGACGTTCATCCGGGGTATCGCCGCAAAAGGCGTAACACTTCCGAACGCTGACGCGAGCGGCGGCGGGAAAGCTGTCGTCTTCGACGGCGGCCTCCCAAAGAATCATGGTCTCGACCGATGGGTGACGCTCATTGAGCCAGCAGGCGTCGGCCCTGCCGTGCCGTACCTTCAGCAACACGGCCTTGCTGTGACAGGTGCGCTCCTCTTCGGGCACTTGGATGGCGCGGCCGCCGTGGCGCCCTTCTGCACCGTTGATCATGTCCGTGTGCTCGATGACCACACCGGCAAAGACGCGGATTTGGAAATCATCGACGCGCTCGACCGGATCGTTGCGCACCTCTCGCAGCATCCAGACGCCTATCGGTATCTCAATCTCAGCCTCGGGCCATCCCTGCCAATCGAGGACGACGACGTAACCGTCTGGACCGCCACGATCGACGATCTCTTCGCGCAGTTGAATCTCGTGGCGACCGTCGCCGTCGGCAACGACGGCGAGCTGGACGCGACGAGCGGCCTCAATCGATTGCAGCCCCCCTCCGACGGCGTCAACATCCTCGCCGTGGGCGCGTGCGACAGTGTCGGTGCCCCGTGGCAACGGGCGCCCTACAGCTGCGTCGGTCCGGGGCGGAGCCCCGGCTTCATGAAGCCCGATGGTGTGGAATTCGGGGGCTCAGACCAAGAACCGTTCTTCGTGCTTTCAAAGGGCGCTCCGGCGCAGCTCATCGGAGTCACCGGCACGAGTTTCGCCGCGCCGCTCGCCCTTCGCACCATCACGGGGATCGACGCGACGTTGCTCGCGACGTTGTCGCCGCTCACCCTCCGCGCTCTGATGATCCACCGAGCCGATCGGGCCGGGCACTCGGCCTCCGAAGTCGGCTGGGGGCGATTTGAGTCCGACATCGCTCAGCTTCTCACGTGCGAGGACCACGAAGCAGTCGTGGTGTTTCAAGGCGAGCTCCCTGTTGGAGAACACCTTCGCTCACCGCTGCCGCTTCCAAAGGGACCACTGACCGGCGACGTCACGATCTCGGCGACGCTGCTGATCGCCCCTGCTGTCGATCCGCAGCATGCGACGGCATACACCAGGAGTGGCCTTGAGATCTCATTTCGGCCCGACTCGCGAAAGTACCGCGTCGCCGACGGCCGTCAAAGCGCGCATCCCAAGACGAAACCCTTCTTCTCCCGGAAGAACATGTACGGCGCGTCGGAAGCCGATGCCCGTGAGGATGGGCATAAGTGGGAGCCGTGCCGGAAAAACACGCGCAAATACCGCTCGTCGTCGCTGCATGAACCGTGCTTCGACATCTACTACCACCATCGCGAAGGAACGACGAAGGCGACCGATCCGCAGCCTATCCCTTACGCGCTCATCATCGGCATTTCCGCTCCGAAAATGCGGGACTTCTACCCGCGCGTCGTCCGAACCTACGCCAACCAACTGATCCAGCTGCGTCCGAAGGTGCAGATCCAGGTCCGTGCCTCGTGACCATCCTCATGTACCCAACCATCTAACAAGGAGAACCCATGACACCGAACGACCACGATCACGACAAGAAAATCTCAATCCACATCGACAAGGAGCAGGTGTTCGCGCCGAAACCTGTGATGACCGGTGCGGAAATTCGTGCGCTCGGCAAGCCGCCGATTGGCTCCGACCACGATCTGTATCTCGAAGTGCCTGGCCAGGCCGAAGACCATCTCGTCGGCGACTCAGAGCCCGTGACACTGAAGTCCGGGATGCACTTCTACGGTGCGCCAGGGAAAGTGAACCCAGGAGACGGACGTGCAGCTTCCTGAAGACGACGAGCGGTATCTCACGGGCAAGGCGTTCGACTGGTCGGTCGTCACCGACAACGCCGGCGCCTGCCTCGTGCTCCGGAACTACCCTGTTGATGCGGCGAAGTACGAGATCGCGCAGACCGACGTCATGGTGCGCATCCCGGCGCAATACCCGCTGGCGAACCTGGACATGTTCTACACCGACCCTTCGGTCAAGCTGCTCGGCGGTGCGTTTCCGCAGGCGGCGGATACGTTCGAACAGCATTGCGATCGCCGCTGGCAACGCTTTTCGCGCCACTTGGCGACGCCATGGCGGGCGGGCGTGGACGGCATCGCGAGCTTCCTCGCTGTCATCGCGCGAGAGCTCGCGCCGAACGGAGGCCGGTCATGAGACACACGCTGTCGATCACGACCGACGACTACGCGCTGCTCCGGGGGATGACGCTCGATGCGGCTCCTGCAGAGGGTGCCGCGTATCTGCTCTGCGGCGTCGCGATCCTCGATGATGAGAGACGATTGATCGTACGTGAGGTGATACCCGTTCGAGCCGAACACTACCTCGTTCGCGAACCCCTTCGCCTCTCGATCAGCTCCCCCTCGTACGCGGCGGCGGCAAAGCGTGCCGCGGCGACGGGGGCAAGCATCCTCTTCGTGCACTCGCATCCGGGTGGCGAAGGCAGGCACTCCGACCAAGACAACCGTGAAGAGCCGCAGCTGATGCAGTTTTTTGAAGCACGGGTGCCCGATGGGATCCACGGCTCTGCGGTCATTGGTGACGAGCCGGAACTCACGGTTCGTCTCTGGCGCGATGGTGCGTGGGTGGCTGCTGATCGGGTCCGCATCGTTGGAGCTACGCACCGCTTTCTCGGCGTGTCCGTCGATGATGAGACGGCGCTGCCCACCTTCTTTGACCGGCAAGTACGGGCGTTCGGTCCGGATATTCAACGCCTTCTTCAAGGGCTGCATGTCGGTGTCGTCGGTGTCGGCGGGACGGGATCGATCGTGGCTGAGCAACTCGCACGACTCGGTGTGGGAGAACTCTCGCTGTTCGACCATGATCGACTCGTGGAGTCGAACGTGACGCGCGTATATGGATCGACCGTCGCCGATGCCGGCCGGTTCAAGGTCGACATTCTCAAAGCGCACATTGAGCGGATGGGACTCGGAACGGTCGTTCACGCGCACGCGCGCCCGATCACCGAAGAGGCGACCGCGCGAGAACTACGCGATTGCGACATCGTCTTCGGTTGTACGGACAAAGAGGCGCCGCGGGCGGTCCTCGTCATGCTCGCTCTGTACTACCTCATCCCGGTCTACGACATCGCCGTGAAGATCGACTCCACTGACGGTGTCATGAAGGGCATCTTTGGCCGACTGACGATTCTCACTGTTGGTGCTGCGTGCCTCTTCTGCCGAAAACGGATTACGCCCGAGGCGATCGCGCTGGAATCGGCGACTCCCGAGCAGCGGGAGCGACTTGTGCGGGACGGCTATGCGCCGGAACTTGAGACCGACGACCCCGCCGTGGTTACGTTCACGACGGCCATTGGAACGAAAGCGACCACCGAACTTCTCGCCCGACTCACGGGGGCGATCACCACGGAGCACTTTTCGGAGTACCTCGTCCTGTTCCATTTGGAAAAGGTCATCCGCACCAATACGCCGCCATCCCCAGACTGCATATGCACCGTGGTGCGTGATCGCCGTGGTCGCGGCGACCGGCGGGCGTTTCTCGACATGACCTGGCCGGAGGCTACACCCAACGAATCCGACTCTCTCTGACGAAGAAGTGGCTGCGGCACGTCGTCGTCGCCCACACGGAAGGCGAGAGAGTCAGCTTGCCCCATACGAGGCGCGCATCCCATCGCGGGTCGGCACTCGGCATCAAGTTCAACCACAGCGATTCGCCACACCGGCACGGACACCCAAGCACTGCCCATTTCGCGGCGTCACCGGACCGCACGAGGACGACAGCACCCGGCGTCAACAGTGTGGGCACGTCGCTCCCACGTGCGACCTCCCGCACATCCTTGAGACGTGTTAGGCGTGACCGGAAAAGCCACGCAATCGTTCGTTGGACGAAATCGAATACCACGTCAACCATCCTACCGCCCGCGATCACAACGCGATAGTTCCCACAGCGTCCTGGCCAGACGGTGTCGACGACGAGTCGCGCAGCGCCGCAGGGCTCGGTCACACTCGACGTTCTGCGTGAAGCGATGTGTCATGTTCTTGGCATGACCTCGATCGCAAAAAATATATCCCGCCGGCGACTTCGCTGTTGAGTGGCGAGGACACATTCCGTCACATTCGGCGGTTCGGTCCCGACGTTCTTCTACCTTGGTCCTGTGAACACGACGCGTGCATACGCGACAACACAGGAGGCCAACGTGAAGTTCTCGCTACTTATCGAAGTTCCTGACTCCCGATACGAGGTGTTGTTTGACCTCGACAACCCGGATGCCGCCGCAGAGCGCGTCGCGGAGATCCTCACCGACGTCGAGAAGCGCTTCACGAAGCGGCGCGCGCGGCCGGCGGCGTCCGCACCGAAGGCGCTCGTCACGGTACCGACAGGCGGTTCGAAATGAGGCGCAGGTTCTCTCCCGTCACCGTCCTGACGGGCATTATTCTCCTTTGCGCACTCGTCGGTGTCACCGCTTGCTCAAAGGTGCAAACAACGTCGGTCGATCTCAACGCCTTCAGCGTCTGGATCGGGATCGCGGAACCGCCTGCGCCGCCGCCTGTTGCAGTTGACATCGTCTGCGATCCCACCGACGGCGCACCGTGTACCCGCGATCTCCTTCGCGCGCAACTCCATGTTGCGCTCGTTGCCGCCGCGGGCCGTCCGGGAAGCTCTGTGCGCGCCTGGGTGCTCGGCACGGATGTCACGGGCCTGCAGCTCATCGACATCGAGACTTCTCCGCTACTGACAACGACGCACAGCGCGCGAGCAACCGCGCTCGCACGCGAGCGCTTCGTGGCGAGCGCTGATGTCTCCTTCGCGAAGGCGATCGAGTCCGTCTTTGATCGACCCGCTCCGCGTCGGAGCCTGCTCGCGGAGAGCATGACCCGCGTCGCGTGGGCTGATGCGCCGCCGAACATCCAGCGCATCGTGATAGCCCTCACGGACGGGCGAGAGTACTCCCACTTCGCGGACATGGAGTGCCGCCCGATCCCGCAGCCCGCCGCGTTCACGGCGGCGATCCAGCGCGAGCACGTCCTCGCGCCGCACAGTCTCCAGGGCGCCGCCGTCGCGCTCGCCGGCTTCGATCTCACCCCAATGCACGACCGGCCGTGTCTCGTGACGATCGCGAAGGCCGAGGAGATCCGCACCGTCTGGCGGCACGCGCTGCTTCACGCGGGTGCCGCCAGCGTCACCTTTCGTACCGGGATCGCTGATCCCGAGCAACTGCTGTCGTCTTCAAAGGAGGCCCGCTGATGATCAGGTGGCTGAAAGAAACCGCTCTTGTCACACGCACTACGTACGACGCCCGGCGCGACGCGCGCGTCGGCATCCATGAACCTGAGAACACCGTGGTCAAGCTCATCGGCGCGCCCCCCGATGCGTTCGACGCGACGACGAATAACGAGCACCGTCGCCTTCAGCAACAGCGCAACCGCACGAACCGTATCGAAGAGCTTCGGGACGATGAGCGTGCGGCGCGAGTTGCGGCACCGGAGCGGGGGACGACCGTGCTCACAACATGGCTCGTGCTGCTCGTCATCGCCGACGCGCTCTGTGCCGCGGGGCTTTTGCACACGGCTCTCGGATACGGCCCGGGACCAAGCGCCTTCCTCGGACTCGTCTTCGCGTGTTCGTTCGTGTGGCTCATCTCGCGGACGCGAGACGGCGCCGGACGTTGGCTGGCGATCGGAGTCGCGGTTCTCGCGGTGGCGGCCCTCGTCGTCCTCCGGCTGCAATCGCTCGCAGCAGAGGAAGGGTCCACGACCTCCGGTAACGCCGCTGCGGCCGTCGTCTTCGCCCTCCTCACCATTGGCCCGGCCATGATCGGGGAGCGGATTGCGCGAATTCTCCGCGATCGTCGGGAGCGTGGCGCCGCGGTCGATGTCACCCACGAACTCGCCGAGAGCGAAGCGAAAGAGGTCGCCGATGCGGACAAGGAAGTGCGCACGACCATCGCGACGCGCTCCGCCTACGACCGTCTCTATGAACGCCTCATCGCCGTCTACAACCGCGAATGGAAGTTCGAGCGCGCCCGCCTCGAACTCGCTTGACGCGATCACCGTCGACCGGATCAGGTGATCCGGACCGAACAACCCGGAGCACACATGCTCCATTACCAAGGAGGTGCTATGTCATCCGCAGCCGTTGAAGTCCGTCCTCGCCCGCGCACCGTGCTCGAACCGCTCATCGGCGGCAGTAACCGCGGCGCGTCGGCAATTCTGCCGTTCTTCACAGCAATCAACGAAACATCGAGCGCGATCGAGGTCCGCCCGCGCGTCGTCTCGCCGCGTCCCGACCAACTCGCGCGCATCCAGCAGCTCGGCGCGAGCAGGCATCTTTCGCTCGTCACTCATGAAGCGAAGATCGAGGATGTCATCACGGCCGAAGGCGCGGATGCGTCGGCGCCCCTCATCCTCACGCTCGACTCGCCGAACGCCATCTTCGTCGCCCTCACAGTCGCGGCGTTGACGAACCGCTCGATTCTTCTCTACGTCTTTTTCCAAATGGGACGTGGCGGTCTGGTCTCGCTTGCAGCCATTCTCACCCGCCATGACGATCAGCTGAAGCGACAGCTCGCGATGTTCTTCGCGGCGCTCGGTGGCGTCACCGTGCGCACCGGCTCGGCCGCCGTGTTCGGCGAAGACGCCCCAGCAGCGAATCACGACATGGAGGAGTTTCTCCGCGACTGGATTGGCCATCACATGGCAACGAACCTCCAGAAGGTCATCGTCGACCTCGAGCCGAACACCGCCCCGATCCAGGTGTCACGCGATGGCGAGAAGGCCATGACGTTCCTCATCGAGGACAGTCGCGACGGATTCAAGACCGTCGATGCGCTCCGGACCTCCGTTCTCGACAACCTCGTGCTTCCGCTCGAACGCGGCAAGGACCTTCTCGTCGCCGAAGTGGGACCGGAGGGCGTCCGGTTTCACGACGCGCGCTTGCGCCTCGATGGAAGCTTCGACCTCCGCACAACCGAAACAAACGGTGTCCCTGACGCGGATCGGCAGACCGCATCAATTACAAACCCCGTCATCGTTAGTGACTGACATATCCCGGCCGGCGGGCGACCGCCGGACCTGTCTGGATGGCCCGCGCCGACGCGGACCATGCGGAGAGGACACTCATGATTGCCTGGCTCATCTCTCGGCTCGTAGCTCTTGCGTGCGTACTATTTGTCGCCTCGTTGCCGGTCTCCAAGACCGGCGCCGGCGCTGCATTGCGCCGTTGGGCGGCGTTCTGTTTCATCGCCGCGATCGTGCCGAGTTTCTTCTTCGGCGTCGCGCACGATGTCGCGCCGCACGCAACGGGAGCGTCCGCCGTGTTTGATGTTCTTGGCGGCGTGTTTCTCCTCCTCCTTCTCAGTGCTGGCGCATACCTCCTGCTCCGGTTCCGTCGCCGGAGTGCGTCACCGCAGCGTCGACTGGAAATGAAGCAGCCGTTCACGCCGCGCCGGGGACAGGATGACTTCCTTTCGATACTGCGCGAGCAGCTGGGGCGCGACGATGGGTAACCTCCTCAAGTTCTTTCTTCGCGGTTTCGAGGACGACAGCCGCGCCCAGGCGATGGCATTCGAACGCGCCCGCGCGGCGGCGCTCGGTGACGAGCCGCGGGTCACGTCGGCCGAGATTGAGGCGGCACTTCGGGGCACCGATCCCGTGGCCATGTATGAGCGCGAGGACGGCACGCCCCTGCTCGTAGACCGTTCCATCCGACGACACCATTCCGGCGTCTTCGGCGGGACGGGCGGCGGCAAGAGCTACGGCATCACGGTCCAGCTTCTCGCCGTGATCGATGACGCGATCGCATCGCTCCGGGCGCGTCCGGAACAGGACGACGAACGGCTGCCGGTCCAACTACAGGTCATCGACGTGAAGTCCGAGACGGTGGAACTCCTGAAGCTGGCGCTGGCCGACCGCTATATGCGGGCGACGCCCCGGATACGGCGTGCGATCGCGCGGTCCGTCCACGCCATCGAGTGGCGTCATGACGCGGTCACGCCCGTACCGCTCCTTTCTCCGAGCGGCGATATCTCGCCGGAATACGAAGCCGAGGTGAAGACGGACATTCTCGTTCGAACGAGCCGGCAGGAGTGGCCGGAGTCTGTCCGCGTCACGCTCTTTCAGATCCTCCGGGTCTGCAAAGCGTTGGGCGACCAGCCGCACCCGCTTGTAATCCAAGAACTCTTGCACGATGCCAGCGCGCGAAAGGCCGCCGCGGCGAAGGTGGAGACGCCGGATTTGAGGGACTTTCTGCTCCGCTTGGAGAAGCTCCTCCGCCCGCAGACGATTGAAGCACTTGAGCGCCGTATCCAGTTCGAGTTCGCGTACCCCCAGATTTATCTCTCGTCGTTCCTGCCACACCGCGACATCGTGCGGCTCGGCGTCCCGACGGAGGCGCCCATCACCCTCGTCGATTGCGGGAGCAAGGATCTTCCGCCGTCCATCGGCATGGCACGGGCGAATCTGCTCGCCACGGACTTCTTCTTCTCCGCGATGCGCCGAAACCCGGCGACACCGCTCACGATCTTCCTCGAAGAGTTTCTCCTCCTTCTTTCCTACAACCCCCATCTCCTGAGCCGCGTCCTCGACGCGCTGCGAATTCTCCGCAGCACGAACACCTCGATTGTCTTTGCAGCGCAATCGCTCGACGGCATCCCGAAGGCGTCGGTCCGGGAACTCCTCACGAATATCGGCGCCATCACAGCGTTTCAGTCCCGCTCCGATGTTGCCGACGTGCTCGCGCCGTACGTTCTCAGCGGACACGCCACGGCAAAGCGCGACCGCGAACGCTTTGAGCGAGACCTCGCGACGCTGAAACCCCGTGAGGCCTATTTCTGGGTGAAGTCGGCGGGCGGCGCCTTGCGGGTGCGTTCCCAGTTCCTTCCCGACGCCGTGGCCACGAGCGGCGTGCCGAAGAAGGAACTGCGCGACCTCTTCGACCGGGAGATCACCCCGCGCTCGCGTATCGCCGTGCGCGATGCGCGGGCGCTGATCGAGAAATGGGAAGCGGAGCGGTTTCGTCCCGAACGAGCGGCGCCCGCCACGCAGCCAGCGCGCCCCGCGACGGATGTCCGGTCCTTCCTCGGCCTCGACGGAGACAACGATGTCTGAACCGAAACGCGATCTCCTCGTTGACGTGGCGCTCGCCGTGCTAGCGCTACCGATCCTCGCCGTCCGCGGTCTCCTACGCCTGCAGAAGACGATTGCGCAGGCCGAGGTCGCGCGGCGCGGCGCGATGGCGTGCCGCTGGTGCGGCGCCCTCATCCCGACGAGCCGCATGGCGACCTGCCCCGTCTGCGGCTGGACGACCCCCGGCTCCGTCTTCTCCTGCCGCTGCGGCGCGACGTTTACGACCGTCACCTGCCCCACCTGCGGAGGCACGAATGGCCTCTGACGTCCGTTTCACCGAATCAAGTCTTGAGCATAAGGAGGGTCGTTCCACCACGCTATTCCGTCCTCGCACGCGTATCCATCCATTCACCCCAACGATCATGCAAACAGCCAGCAGAGTTCTGCGCATCAACACCTCAGACGGGACTGTCGAGATCCCCGCTACGGCCTTCGCGCCTTTGGATGAGGAAGTTCGCGAACGCTTCAACGTTCGCCTGCGCGTCCACAAGCACCAGGCCGGAGTGAACCATGGTGAGTTCCTGCCATTCGACCATTACCTCGTCGAGCTTACTGGTGAATCGCACGAACAAATCGAAGAGGCGATTGCCGCCATCAATGACCGCATTGATGCACTCGCGGAGCGCTATACGCAGAGCAACACCGAAGTTCCCGCCGGACGGTAACCCGTGATGGACACGACTCTCTCCACCGCTCAAGGACAACGCCCCGCCGCACGTCACACGTGCGCGCCCGGCCGATCCCGTTCATTTGACGCTACGTCCAGGACGGTGACTCGGAAGCGCGGAACCGCCGTGCGGCCGCGGCGGGTGCGTTGTCGTTTTTTCTCTGATCCCCATCTCTCCTGGCGCCAGGGTGGAGAAGCCATCGAGGCAGTTCGCGTTCCCTACCTCTTTCCTCCAACCCCCATGCCGATGACCGCACTTCGCGACACAGTCGCGATCGATGTGCTCGTGCCGCTTACGAGCAACACGGGAGATCCGTTCCCGGAAGAACTGTTCGAGACGTTCGAACGTCACGTCGTCGGCCTCGCCGGAGGCATTACCCGGCGCGGAGACGTCGAAGGCGTTTGGCGCACTCCGGACGGTGACCTCCAGCGCGAACGCTCGCGCGCCTACACGATGACGGTCGACGCAGATCGCGCCGATCCCGTCGCCGCGGCGCTCGACGTGCTCGTCCGGTCACTCTTCGGTCAACTCGCGGCGTACGTGCAAGCGACGCCCACTCGAGCGACGGCCTTCTGATGACGACCTACTCCACAGTGGCCCAGGTGAGCGCAGCCCCGGAGCCGCCCGGCTCGACCACCGTCCCCGATCCGTCATCCGAGGAGCTGACGGTCGCCGCGACGAGTACCGTGACAGACGGGCGGACCCGGGACCGGCGTCCCACCCATGATCCACGGTTCGCGCTCGGCCTCTCCAAGCGTGACATCGAAGCGCTCATCTTCATCGCGGCGATGGGCAAGGTCGCGCAGTACCAGCTGCATATTCGTTGCTTCCATGGTGTTTCGGAAGTCGTGGTCTCACGCTGTGTAAAACGACTTCGAGACCGTGGGCTCCTCGACGTGTTTCGATGGAACCGAACAGGTGTCAACTTGCTACGCCTCACGCCCTCGGGCCGCTCTTTCGTGATCTCGGACGGGGGCTTGCCGGAGAAGGATGTGTTTGCCGCGAAGTGGCCGACGCCCTCGGCGCTTGCACATCATCTGTGGATCGTGGACGTGCGCCTGGCTCTGGCGGACATCATTCCGACCTTCGATGTGCTGCCATGCTGGGCGCTACGCCGTCGATTTGCCAGTGAGTCTGTTCCGGTCCCGGATCTTCTGGCCGTCAGTCACGATGGCCGACGCCTCTACGCTGTAGAAGTAGACCTCGGCGGGGAGAATCTTCGGAGCGTCCTCGTCCCCAAGCTGCAGGCGCTCACCGCCGCGACAGCCTCCTGGGCGCCAGACGCTCGCCGCGCGATCTCCGTCTTCACAGTCGGCACGTCACGCGCGGAATCGCTCCGGCGCCACGCTGGTGCGGCAGGCTTGGATGTCGCGATCGAGCTCCTACCGAACGCGATCGGCAGACCGGCTGTCCAGGAGCTCGTGAAGGTGTTCAGACGGCTATGAACTCGGGCCGCAATTCGAATGCACAGGACAGGTGGGTGGGGAGTCCGGAAAAAACCGGTGGTCTTCATGAGGAATGAAGGAGGTAGAAAGGCGATGGCAGTTCCGATGTGCTTCATCTGTGTTCACAACGATCCGAAACACCCTGAAAATCAGGCCGTATCGTACTCAGACTGCGACCACTGTCAGAAGCCCGCGTGTAAGAAGCACGGTCGGGATGTAAGGTCTGATCGTTTTCTCTGCGTACGGTGCCTGCGCGTGTTGCAGCTCGCCAGCTAAGCACCAGGGCTTCCTTCGGGTGGCTCCTTTGGGCAATCGGCGCTTCTCTCTGCGAGGGACTCCGCGACGGCTTCGACCTTCCGGCGCGCCATCTCTTCCGTGAGGCCCCGAATATCGACGTCCGGACGTCCGTCGATCGTGCCGTGCCAGATGCCGCCCACTCTCTGCACTGTAATTTTCATGCTGAAGAGCGTAGCGGCCAAACCTCACGGTCGTGCGTTTGACCGCCTTAGGCTGGGAGTCACGCAGAGAAAACGTTGGCGATCATCTGGGTTGTCTACTGCTTGTGTCCCGCCGTCAGTACCAGCGACTAGAATATGTGGAGAGCGAGTCGACGATTGGCGGAGGCGAACATGGCGATGGATCTGACACCGGGACAGGCGCAGTGGGTGGTGGAACGTCTGCTGGCGGAACGGCGGATCACATCATCAGAGGTGCGGAGCATCCTCTCGGGCCTGTCGACCGAGATTTCGGACATCGAACTGCGGCTCGCCGCACTCCGGGGCGCCACCGTAGATGCCCCTGTCGCCCCACAGAAGGCTCGTACAGCATCTCGGGCCGCCCGCGGCCGTAAACGGCCGGGCGGCGTACGAACGAAGGCCGTTGGTCATCCCCGCGGCATCGCGGGAACGCTCGCAGTGCTTCTTCGTTCCCTTCCGGCCGCGGAACACGCCGCCATCGCGGCAATCCGTGCCAACAAGGGGATCAAGGCCGCGATCGTCGCCGCGAAGGCCGCGGCCAAGAAGGCCTAACACACGCAGCCAAAGGAGGACGTATGGCGTCGAAGAAACGGGAACTCATCGAACCGCACCCCGGCGACAAGCGGTACATCCGTCGGGATGAGAAGGGACGCATCAAGGAGTCCGACGACCTGAACCGCTCCCTCTCGCAGGACGACCGGAAGAAGGCAACGACCGCCGCGAAACCGGGACAGGGTGACAAAGGCGACCGGCATCCCGCGAAGAAGAAGTGACGGGCGCGGAGCGTCTCCTCTCGCTCGCGCAGGCCGTCGCGGATGAACGGCCGACGCTCTTCGTTTCGAAGGGACCGGGTGTCGGTGACAAGGACACGAATGCGTTCGTCGCTGAGCTCCGGCGGCGCGCGCATGCGACCTTCGGAACGGATCATGCGGAGCAGACCATCTGCGGCGCGAGCGGCCTACGGGTCGATTTCTACTTTCCCGACGACGCGACGATCGTGGAGGTGGCGTTCCTTCTCAAGAACTCACCGAGCGAGTTTGAGAAAGACATCCTGAAAGCGATCATGGCGCAGGAGAACGGCCAGCCGGTGAAGCAGCTCGTCTTCATCGCGAAGCCTGGCGCGCTGAAACGCTGCAATGCGCCGGACCGTCGATCCATCATCGAGTGGGCGTCGCGTGTCCACGGACTCACGATCTCGATCTTCGAAATCACGCCACGGGCTGCGGACAATGCTGCCCAGGATTGATCCCCTCCGTCCGGTGAAGAAGGGGACCGTTCCTGTCGGCAAGGACTGGATCTACGAACTGAAACTCGACGGGTTCGGGGCGTGCTGTCTGTGGAGCACGGACGCGCCTTCTTCACCTCGAAGACCGCGAAGAACATGAAACGGTTCCAGCCGGCTCGGAAGAGTGCCTGGGAGGATTAATCGTCTGTCGTCAGCCTCACCAGCTTCGCCGCCTTGGGGTCGTACGTGTACCCGGTGATGCTGCCATCCTTGATGCGGGAGACGGCTTCGTCAATGACGAAGAGTGGAACAAGGAACCACTCCTCCGGCCGTACGGGGTGGCCGAATCGGTCATTGATTGTGATGTTCAACCGAGCGGGTGCGAACAGCCGGTGAAACAGGTTCTCCATCCGGGTCCGATTAATCCCCGCGAGCTTGTAGGTCGCAACGACCTCGACTTTTGCCAGGAGGTAGGTCGCTTGGTCCTCAGCGTTCGCAATGCGCGTCTCCACCCTGCCGCCGGTCACGCCGATCTTGTGAATGATGTCGCGGTGCTGTGCGACATAGGGATGATCGGACAGGGAGCGCAGAACGTAGATCGTGCCGCTCTCAACGTCGTCGGCTTCCAGTTCGCCGCCGAAGGAGAGTTGCCCGGTCGAGGGCGATGCCAGCCGCCGTGCGGCCGGATCGTTGTAGAACGCACGCTGCAGCGAGCGAAGGAGCAGATTGCTCTCCGTACCGTTGGAGAAGATTAGACGCAACCGGCGGTCAACTTCTCCGGCCGTGGTTTTCAGCGGGTCGCCGAGTTCCGCGACGTAGAGCGTCATGCCATCGAGAACAAAGAAATCTCCCGCCTCGATCGCGCGGCGTCCCGCCTCAATCGGCTGCGACTGGCGCAAGCCGGTCTTAACTTCCGTGTTTACGCGCTCGAACAGCGGTTTGAACGCTTCGAAGTCAGCACAGGGCTTGCGGTCGGCGATCTCCTCCGCGGCGCGCTTGTCCGCGCTAGTGCGGACATGGCGCAGGATCGTGATGTCACCGGCGTCGGCAAGCACCAGCGAGTTCGGCAGCCAGATCGTCGGTGTCGATCACTTGCTCCGGCGAAGCGGCAACAATCGGCGCAGCGGCAAGCAAGCCTTGATGGTCGAGCGGCTCGAGCAGCGCGCGGCAATCCGGAAGCGCGCGCAAGCGGTCGAGCCGCACGGCATAAAGCCGCTCGAAGATGTCGCGGTCTTCGCCGTGTTGCGGGGCACGCCCGTGCGTCTCGACGAAGCGCTGGATCTCCTCGAATCCGGCGATGATGCGCTCCTCGCGCGCTGGACGTCCGCCCTTCTTCTCCGGGCGGTGCGAAGTCGGCCAGTTCGGCGGCGAGTTCGTCAAGGTCGAGGTCACTCATAGCGTCCCTCGTCCTTGAAGCGCATGAAGGCAGCCGCGCCTTCGGCCATGCGTCTTTTCCCAGGCGTCCTGGGCGTCGAGCGACGGAAGCGCCCGCGCTCCTTCTTGAACTTGACGGCGCGCACAGCCAGCTCCTTCGCCTCCTCCGGCGTCAGGTTCGTGCGCTTGGCGGCAGATCGCCGCCGCGACCTGCTTCAGGCTGTCCTCGCTCATGGTCTTGGCGAGGATGGCGTAGGCTTCGCCGAACGGGATTGATGCGGTCGATGAGGTCGATGTCGAGTTCGCGCACGTCCATCGCAAACCTGCGCACGCCGTCGATCAGGGCGGTGTTCGGCGAGCCGTCGGTGTCGCCTCCGCCTTCGTTCAGCGAGCTGCTTCGCCTGCTGCGTGAGGTTGAGCGCGGCGATGGCGTGCTGGCGCACGGCCTCCTGATCCTCCTCGTCGAGCTCCGGATATTTGTCCTTGATGATCTTGCCCATGCGGACCTGGGTCAGCTCCTCCGGCACCAGCTCCTCGTCGAACAAGCCCGCGCTCGATCGCGGTCTTGTCCTGAACGAAGGCGGCGATCACCTCGTTCAGGTCCTGCTGGCAGATGCGCGCGGCTTCCTTGCTCTTGGGCTCGGCGAGCCCCTTGATCTCGATCTGGAACTGCCCCGTCTCCTCGTTGAAGCCGACATTGCACTTGTTCGGATCGTAGCCGCCCTCGCCGTAGTCGAAGCCTGGCGTCGGGCCGCTGTCGGGATTCTTCGGCTTGAACTCGAAGCGCGGCGCAAGCACCTGCTCCATCAGCAGGCTCGCCGCGATCGCCTTCAGCGTGTCGTTCACCGCCTCGGTAACGGCTTCCTCGGAGGCATCCGGCTCGGCGATCAGGTTGGTGAAGCGCGCGCGGGTCTTGCCCGGCGCGTCGCGGGTGGCGCGGCCGATGATCTGCACGATCTCGGTGAGGCTCGACGCGGTAGCCGACCGTCAGCGCGTGCTCGCACCAAATCCAGTCGAAGCCTTCCTTCGCCATGCCGAGCGCGATGATGATGTCCACATGGTCGCGGTTGTTCTTCTGCGCCGGGTCTTTCAGCGCGGCGGACACGCGGTCGCGCTTGGCGGGGTCGTCATCGACCAGATCGGCGATCCGCAGCATCGCGGCCATCCGGACGTCTTGACCAGCTGGAAGCCGGTCGCGGGGTCGACGCCCTGCCATTCGCCCAGCGCCTCGATGATGTGCTCGACCTCCCTGATCTTGTCCTTCGTGCTCTCGCGCGAATTGACGTTCGGGATGTGGACGATCGTCTTCTCGGCCGGGTCGAGCACCTTCAGGATGTCATCGACGTAGGAGCCGGAGTAGAAGAAATAGCCGATGTCGAGCTGCTTCAGGTATTCGTAGCCGTTGAGCTGTTCGTAGTAGGTGTAGGTGACGGTATCGAACTTCGCCTCGTCCTGCGGCGACAGCACGGCCTCGGCGTCGCCCCGGAAGTAGGAGCCGGTCATCGCGACGATGTGCGTCTTGTCGCGGGCGATGAACTGCCCGAGATGCAGTGCCGAGCTTGTTGTCGGGATTGGCCGAGACGTGGTGGAACTCGTCGACCGCGATCAGCCGGTCGTCGAACGCCTCCACGCCGAACTTGTCAACGGCGAAGCGGAAGGTGGCGTGGGTGCAGACCAGCACCTTGTCGTCGCTCTCGAGGAACGCGCCGACGCGCCTTGACCTTGCCGCCGTTGTCGGCGCCGGGCGCGTTGCAGAGGTTCCATTTCGGCTCGACGTGCCAGTCGGCCCAGAAGCCGAACTTGATCAGCGGCTCGTCGTGGAAGCTGGCGCCGATGGATCTTCTCCGGCACGACGATGATCGCCTGCTTCAGGCCTTGGTTCTGCAGCTTGTCGAGCGCGATGAACATGAGCGCGCGGCTCTTGCCCGACGCCGGCGGCGACTTGATCAGCAGATATTGCTCGCCGCGCTTCTCGTAGGCGCGCTCCTGCATCGGCCGCATGCCGAGCGCATTGGCCTTGGTCGACGCGCCGTTGCGCGCGTAGGTGACGGAGACGGACGGGACTGACTTCATTCTGTCGCTCATGCGCTTGCTTCCGGCTTTGCGCTTTCCGCTCTTCATCGGTGTGGTCGCAGCAGTCATCTTCGTGTAGAGCTCGAACAGCTTCTCCAGCCGCTCGGTGTCATTCTTGAACCGGCGGCCGATATAGATGCGCTCCAGCACTTCGTCGTTGCGCTCGTGCGCCGCGCGCAGGTCGGCCGGCATGTCGTCTGGGTCGTACAGATCGGCGATGGTGGCCGGAAAGTGATGCTCACGCGCCAGCAGGATGTCCTCGGCAGCAGCGCGTCAGGTCGGTCTTGTTCTTCTCGGTGAGCGTCGGCACCGGGAACGTGTTCCAGCCAAGAGTGTTGGAGTAGCGGAAGTCGGTCTTCAGCTTTCCGCAGACGGTGGCGATCCAGACCAGGTGCACACGGCTGGCGATGAGCGCGAGGCTCCAGAGAGGTGCGTCGTAGAGACCAAATGCCGCGTTCGTGAGCGTCGTGTGCTCATCGACGATGCCGACTGGCAAGTATGCACGGCGCTCCGATGAAACACTTGGCACGACGATCGTACTCGTGTTTCCGATTCGCATCAATTTGAGCTGATGAGGACGTTTCGCGAGAATCGTCCGTGCGCCCTTGTCCCGGCTCGCTAAGCGCAATGCACGAACTCTCTCGATGCGTTCCGCCAGTGCTTGGACTTTCTGCGCCTCCGCGAGATGTCTGTCTTCGATCCAGATGCAAAAGCGCGTGGCGCCGTTGATGAACTCCTGTGAGCCGTAGATGCGGCGTATGAACTTTTCTCGTTGTGCCTCCGTCAGCCCTAATGATTGCAGTTCATCGCGACTCAGTAACAGGTTGCCACCATCGCTAGGCTTGTTACCAAATTCCATCACCGCTAGGCCCGAGAGCGGCGTGTCGCGTTTCTCCACGATGACGGGCGAACCGATGGAGAGATACGGCGTGATCGATGCGCCTTCGCGCAGCACAACGCTCTCACCGTCGTGATGCTCATACAAACGACGCAGTTCATTACGAGGCGCGCCTATGCCAACGACGGCGACAGTCACACCTGCATTGTGACTTGCAAGATTCGCCCATTTGAAGGACGTGTATGCGAAAAGAATGTCACAGCCGGTGCTGTAAATGATCGGCCAAAGAATGGGTACTGTCTGGCCTTGACAGATTGAGTTCGTGCTAACGAAAGCGGCTAGGCCGCCGGCGCTCTTGATGTAATCCGCCGCTTTGATGAACCAGCCCGCAACGTAGTCGAGAAAGCCCGCCGAGCTCGTGCGACCATTCACGACATCGCGGATTTCTGCTTTTTGTTCCGCCGACTGCCAGGTGTTGCCCAGATACGGCGGGTTCCCGCAGACGTACGTCTCGCCGCCCTCATTCTCGAAGTCGATCTGGGCTTGATCAAGCGGAGATCCGAACAAGTCATCTGCCTGCAACTTCACGCCGGTGCCGGTCGGCGGGCAGATGCTCAACCAATCGAGCCGCAGCGCGTTGCCGCAGGTGATCCAGTTCTCGCTCCGGAGCGGCAGGAACTCGGCAAGGGCCAATTTCTGTCCCCGATACAGCACGTCGCACTGGTATTCGGCAATGATCAGCGCAAGGCGAGCAATCTCCGCGGGGAAGTCGCGTAGTTCAATCCCGCGAAAGTTGGTGAGCGGAATGTCTGATGCCCGATCCAGCTCCCCGCGTCGCCGGTTGATTTCGGCCTCGATGGCGCGCATTTCCTTGTAGGCGATAACGAGGAAATTGCCGGAGCCGCAGGCCGGGTCGAAAACCCTGATCTTCGCCATGCGCTTGCGCAGGTTCAGCAACGTGCGGGCATTGTCGCCCGCTTGATCCAACCTAGCCCGGAGGTCATCGAGGAACAGCGGGTTCAGCACCTTGAGGATGTTGGGGACACTCGTGTAGTGCATCCCCAGCGCGCCGCGTTCGTCATCATCAGCGACCGCTTGGATCATGGAGCCGAAGATGTCAGGGTTGATCTCTGGTCCAATCCAAACCGCCGACATGCAGCAGGTAGGACCGCGCGATCCTGCTGAATCGCGGCACGTCCATCGCTGCCGGAGAACAACTGCCCGTTGACGTAGGGGAAGTCATCGGCCCATCGGGGAATGCCGGCTGCGGCCCGGTCCTCGCGCTTCGTGTTCATGGCACGAAACAGCGTGGCGATCACCTCATGCGTGTTGGACGAGTCCTTGGCGCTCATCTGCGTCGACCGTTTCGGTGAAGCGGCCCTTACCGCGGAAGATGTCGGTGTCCTCCGCGAAGTAAGCAGAAGATGAGCCGCGCCATGAACTGGTTCAGATCGTGGCGTCGGTCCGCCTTGCCCCAGTCTGGATTGTCCTTCAGGAGTTCGACATAGAGCCGGTTGAGGCGGCTGGTCGCGCGGATGTCGAACGCGTTCTCGCTGATCTGTCCGACGGTGCTGATACCCGCTAGCGGCAGGAAGAAACCGAAATGGTCGGGGAAATCCTTGAACGCGCAGGCGATGGTCTCGCCGCTGGTCAGGTCTTCGGCTTCGAAGTCAGCACCGTCCGTCGAGAGGATGAACCGCGCTTTGCCCTTGGCAGTCGCCGGGCTGTCCCTCAGAGCTTTGAGAGTCGTCGTGACGTGGCCTGCATCACAGGTCAGGATATGTATGTTGCTGGCTTGGAGAACGCCGCCGAGGTCGGATTTGTTGGACGCACCGGCTCGAAGCCGCCGGATGGTCGTTTCCTTGTTCCCGAACGCCTCCAGGAAGGCGTAGGCGAAGTTCGCGGTGTCAAAGGGTCGATCCGCAAGGTCTGTGATCGCCTGTTCGATTTCTACGGCGTTCATGAGCGCGCGGGCATCGCTCGGGTCTGCGCGAGGAGCGCGGAAAGACGCTCTAGGAGCGTGTTTCCGTCTTCGTCCGTGATGAACGTCAGGTCCGAGGACATCGGGGACGGCTTTTCAGTCAGGGTAGACACCTGAATGCAGCGTAGCATTCGGTGGGCGTGTGCTCAACGCTGACTTCGCACGCGGCAGTTAACCGTTGCTGTTGCACGGAGTTCTGGCGACCGCGGCCGCCTTGCTGTTGCTGCCGTCCTCCATGCGAAGCTCCGGGGATCAGAAGCCGTCGGAGACGGCCAGCGCCCGCCCGACGAATGCGCGGAGTTCTGACTCCTCGATCGCCTCGGTATCAGCACCAGGATTTTGCGCGTGATGGTAGCTGCGCGAGAACTCGTTGATCTCACCGAGTTCTTGCGTGAGGGTCTGCCCCTCCGGATGATCGCGTAGGATCGCGATCATGTCGCCCAGCCAGTGATCGTCCTTGAATTTTCCGAGGAAGCGCCCACGAAGATACGACTCGAGAAACGGCCGGATCTTCCGCGCGACATCGCGGAGTTTCGTAGGATCGAGACACCCCTCCGCGAGGAATACTGCCAACTGCTGACGGTCCTGGAGTCCCTGTCCGATGGGAGCGGTTGTATCCCACTCCTCGATCTGCGGCCCCGACATGCCGCGCCGGAGCTGAAGGGTCTTCAGGGAGCCGCCGTCGACCTCTCCGCAACAATCCTTCAGGAAGACGTCATCATGCGAGAGGACGATCACCTGCGCCGCGCGTGCGCGAAGCCGCCGAATCTCTTGCTGGGTGGCGAGGCGTCGGCCGCGATCCTGACTGGTGAACGGGTCATCGAAGACCACGATCTTCTTCGCGAGATTCGCGTCACGCTCGAGCTGGGCAAGGAAGAATGCTAAAGCGAGCGCACTTCGGTCTCCTCCGCTCAAGGTATTTCGGAACGACCGCTCCGACCGACTCGTCTTTCGATCGCCGAGCTCCACGAATGTGTTGTTGATTTCGATTACGTAGGAGGAGCTTGGCGATCCGCCGGCGTAGCGGCGCTCGAGACGTTTCACGCGGAAACCGGCACCGAATTTCTGCAGGTATCGGTTGATCGCGTCCTGGTAGGAACCAAGAATCGAGGCCGCGTACTCGTCGAGCGCCTTTTTTGCTGAGGCCTTCTGCACATCAAGCGCTTCGCGCTCGGCGATGACCGCGCGATACGCGTCACACTCTTGAGAGGCGTCGGTCGCGAATCGTCGCCGGCGCGTTCGGAGAATATCGAGCTCATTGCGCGCTGACTGCAACGTCGCGGTCTGCGCGGCTCGGGACTTCACTTCTTGAACCTTGACGTTGAAAGCCGCGACTCCCGTGTTGTAGTCGCTGACCTCCTCGTGCAGTTTTGCATACGACTCACCGAGGCCCCCCGCGACGACTGGACCGACCGCTTCAAGCGGAGCCGCTTCCTTCTGGTGGAGCGCGGCCGCGAGTTGCTCGTGGATCGTGTCCAAGGTGCCGAAGGTAGGCCCAGCTGGGCATTCATCGCCTACAAGTGATGACCACTCGGAAGCGAGCTCGCGGTTTCTCTCGACGGCTGACCTCAACCGGTGCGTCACGGCGGACGCGAAGCTCGTCGCCACGTCCTTTGCCCGCGCCGCCACTTTCTCCTTCAGGCCGCCGTAGCTCTCGCTGAAGTACGTTCGGTATGCGGCAACGAGATCCGTGCTATCCGCGGGCTGGCCGCAGAACGGGCAAAGGTCGTCGTGGACAGCTCGCAAACCCTCGGATACCCACGCCTCACGGAGATGCTTCGCGGTCACGTGCTCTCGAACGAGACGCTCGGCGTCCGCGCTGACACCATCGATGGTGGTCGCGAGGAGCTGGTCCACATCAGGGGGAAGCGAGGGAAGCGTCAACAGACTCAGAGCCGGACGCTTTGCGATGGTCTCGGATTGCTCCAAGGCGGCGACCTCCTTCTCCTTCGCGGCGTTCTTTGCCGCGATCGTCGCGTCCTCATGCAGGTTGAGGTACGCATCCAGCTCGAGACCGGGCGGAAGCTTCGCCTTGATCAGATCGCGCTTCGCTCCGGCGTCCTTCGTGACGTCTCGATGCCGTGCGTCGAGTTCATCAACCGTACGGGCCAACGCGATGCCCTCCGCGCCGACGATAACGCGGTAGAGGTTCTTTTTCTGGTCGTGCTCGACGTAGTCGCCGACGAAGATGTTCTCGTGGATGTAGTAACTATCAAAGACGTGAATGTCCGGATCAGCGGCGGCACTCCACACTCCGCCGCGAAACTCCCTCTTTCCTCCTGCGAACAGGAGTTCGACTTCCGGTGCGGCTGTCTCACCGACGGAGCTGCGTCCAAGAATCACCGCGCTGTCATTCGAAGCGTAGGATCGAAGAACATCGCAGATCGTGCTCTTTCCGACGCCGTTCGGTCCCCAGATGGCCGTGAATGCTCGAAACGTGATGTCGCCTTTGCATCCAAACGAGTCAAAGGTGCCGATGCGTTTGATGGAGATAATCTTTTTCAGCATGGTCGTTGGTCCTGAACTTCTGGGAGACACTACGCCGCACGAGTCTTTTCCACAAAAACGCGGGGCCGCTTGGCCCCGCGTGATAGTCACATCATGCCTCGCTGCTTCAGCGAGACGTACCGGTTGCTTCCGAGGATCAGGTGATCGAGAACATCGACGCCGAGTACCTTTCCCGCCTCTTCGAGTTTTCTCGTAAAGAGCAGGTCTTCGGCGGACGGCGCTGGGTCTCCGGATGGGTGGTTGTGGAAGACGATGATGCTTGCCGCGTGGTCGTCGAGCGCGTGGCGTAACACATCCCGTGTCGAGACGGTCGCGGAGTTCACCGTCCCGACATAGATCTCGCGCTCGCGGATGACGCGCTGCTTTGCATCGAGGTAGACCGCGCCGAGGCGCTCTTGGACATGGTGTCCATACCGGGCGATGAGCGTCCGCGCGAGCATGTCGGGATCGCGGACGGGATCATCCATGGGCGTGTCGCGGATGACACAGCGACGTCCGAGTTCGAACGACGCGGCAATCTTCGAGGCGTTCGCCTCCCCGATCCCGGTCACTCTTGCGTAGGTCCGCCAGTCGCGCCGTGCGAGAGCGAGAAGGCCGTCACTGAGCACCGCCCGGGCGATATCGAGGGTGCTCCGGCCGCGGGATGCCGTCAGCACGACGGAGACGAGCTCGGCATCGGAGAGCGTTTCCACGCCGTGGCGCGCGAGGCGTTCACGAGGTTGTTCATCGAAGGGCAGGTCGGCAATGCGCGAAGTCATCGGGACCTCCGGCAGCGACGGCTCGGGCGCGACGGACCGGTGAGGTCGAGGAAGTCCCGGAGGAGTGTGTTGACGAGCTTTCGGACGGGCATGCCCGTGCCGCGCTGTAGGCGGACGAGCCGCCGGCAGGTATCGGCGTCAACATGGACCGCGTACGAACGGTAGTGCATGACGATTCTCCTTCTTGATGCGGCGCGGACGTGGGAGCGTCCGCGCCGTCGGTTTGGTGATGAACGAGCGGAGAGGATGGGAAGCGATGCGGTTCAGACCGCGTACAGTGCTGCGGCGTGCCGCCCGCCGGATTCCCGTCGACGGGAGCGCGGCGGCGCGAGGTCGCGGGCGAGGTCGATCGCGAGGCGGAGCTTGTCGGTGATGACCTGTCGCGTGGTTGTCGGCAGTGACCGAAGCGCGCACACGAGCGTGTCGATCTCCTCGGCCGCTTCGTGGTCCCAGGGAGCGAGCATGTGCTCGATCGCCGCGGAGAAGAATTCGGCCTCCGTGACGCCGTAGACGCGCAACAGTCGCTGGAGTTGGACGAGCTTCATCGAGTCGATGCGCTCGCCCGTTTCGAAGGAGCTGAGCGTTTTGACGCCGAGCCCGGACTTCCTCGCGGCGTCGGCTTGCGAGAGGCCGCGATACTGCCGCAGCTCGCGGAGTTTCAGGACGAGGTCCATCGGGGGATGCCTCCTTTCAGGCGGTTTGTGGGAGTGTGGTTAGGCGGCCGAGCGGAGAAGCTCGCCGACGGTGCGGGTGGCAAACGGCAGATGGAGATCGCGTTCGATGGTCAGACCGCGCACACGCACGGCTTGGAGTTCGGAGAGGGCGGTGTAGCCCCACTCGTCACAGTCCGGACCAAAGAACGAGACGCAGTAGCCGAAGAAGTGGATGTCTTCGCCCTGGTCGTCGGCCTCCGTGACGTAGAACGTGTAGCGCCCAGCGGGGAAGAAGAACTTCATGAGGACCTTCGCGTTGTCGCGAAGACCCTCCTGAGAGCCAACGGCAAACGGCCGGAGCCGGAGACGCAATTCGGGCGTGATGAGATCCATAGAGGACTCCTTGGATGGAGTGACGCGTGGAGGAGGAAGGCGGCGGACGCCCCGTCCGGTGGTGGGGGTTAGAGACCGAAGAGCGAGAGCTGCTTCACGAGCGTCGGGAGGTACGTGAAGGCCGGATCGAGGCGCTCGTCGAGCGAGATGTGGCTCGCGACATCGGGAACGATGATCGGGGTGAGGTCGAGCGGTTGGAGCGCGATGTCCGGGGCGATGACCGGGAGAAGCTGGATGCGTTTCGCGATCTCGAGCTGCACGTCACCCGTGACGCGCTTCAGGATCTCCGCGACATCTTCGAACCGCGCCTTGCCGTCAATGGCGTGCCGGATGGCCTGGGCCTTTTGCACGAGGATCTCGTGCATGACCTGGTCGATCGTGTCGCGGGAGAGGAGGTAGTGGATGTAGACGGGTTTCGTTTGGCCGGGCCGGTGGACGCGATCTTCCGCCTGCTCGGTGGCTTCGGGGGAGTATTCGAGGTCGACGAGGATGACGTGATTCGCCGCGGTGATGGTGAAGCCGCGGTTCAAGCAGTTGAGCGATGCGACGATGGCGCAGACATCGGGCGAACGCGAGAACTCCTGAATGAGCCCGAAACGCTTCTTCGCCTGCACCTCGGCGGTGATGGGAAGCACGGCAAGCCCGTGCCGTTGGAGATGGCGCACGATGGCGCCAACCATGACGCGCAGCCCGGAGAAGATGATCGTCTTTTCGCCACGATCGGCGGCGGCGCGCACAAGCTCACGAATCTTCTCGAGCTTGTTCCACGTCTCGGCTTCGAGCACGCCGCGATCGAGGTAGTCACGCGCGACGGGGCAGGTTGCCGCGTAGCGAAGCTTCCAGAGCGCACCCGAGATGATGCCCATGTTCGGACTACCGTCCGATTCGCGGAGCGCTTTTGCGATCGCGTTTTGCGCCCACTCAGCATACCCGGCGTAGAGACTACGGTGGGCGTTGTCGAGGTTGAGAAGGATCGTACTGCGATGTTTTGTCGGGAGCTCGTAAATGTCGTCCTTGCGACGACGGACGCTGAAGGACGCCATGAGGCGCCAGAAGCGATTTAGGTTGCTCACCTCCGGCAAGACTTTGCCTCTGCCATCCGATTGCGACAGGGAGTCCAGAAACTGACGCGTAACAAACTGAACGGTCCCGAACTCACTGATGAACCGAGCTGCACCCCCACGGTATGCGTAGGGGAAAAGTGGGTTATCGAAGCCAAGCAGCCAGCCAACATTCCAGAACACGTCATGCGCAAAGCCCTTCATCAACGTTCCCGTGAGAATGAGTTTTCCCTTCGGCTTCAGAGCCCGGATCGCACGACCGCGCAACGTGTTCTTCGCCTTTGCTAGCTGGGCCTCATCGACCATTACTGCGCCAAAGAGCTTCTTGACGCGCTTGTACGCTGGCCACTGTCGGCTGTCGCGCGACGCCGACCACGCTTGGTAAGCGCACGCGTTGCAATGCTCACCGGTCCACGCAGCAACCTCGCCACACTTCGGACACTCCTTCACGACATCGGCGTACGCGCGCTTGCAGACTGCGCACGACGCTTTGGTGTTGTTCGTGACGGCGTGGTGAATCTGACCATCTTTCGTGAAGGTCTGACAGCTCCACGGGTCGTACACCCGCGGACCGGTTAGCGAGAGGAACTCGAACGACGTGATGTAGAACGTGGTATCCGTTGGAAGAAGCCTCCTTCGCTTCTCCTGTTGAATGACATCGACCGCCGCGTGCGTCGTGAGACGCTCCGCGTGAAAGGCGAACTGACGAAGCTCGTTCAACCAATTCTCAACGAGCGATGATTGACAGACGACGAGGACGCGCTTGAAGCCACGCGTACGCGACCACACGGCCGCAGTGATTGTCTTTCCGCCGCCCTGTTCGTACAGAAGCGCGCCGAAAGAGCGGGTTGCCAAACGCGCTACATCCTCCTTTTGAAAGGGGAACAGAAACGGTGCGATGCGGGAGACAGTGGAGCGGTGTTGTGCAAGTCGTGATGGAACGACCATCGAGAGGTCTGGAACATCCGGAAGTTCGAACGCGGCGGTGAGGAGTTCGACGTGGGCGGCATCGACTTCGCGGAAGGTGCGTGGACCCGAGTCTGTGACGACTTGGAAAGCGAGGTAGCCGCGATCCACCGAGGTGATGAGCTCGACGTCCTTGCCTTCGCGTTCGTCGAAGACCGTTTCGACCGAGGCGACTTCACGATTGCGAACCCATGATGGCCGAAGGTGGTACGCCTTTCCTTCGGTGAAGTAAGGTTGATCGTCGACCGTGAGTGTCGCCTTCGCTATGTAGCTCTTGTCCTCCAGGTACGCGAGGCGTTGATACGCTTCCGGCGGATAAATCGGGGTTTTGAGGATGCGGTACTTTTCCTGGAGGCGAGAGATCGTCCGCTGGTCGCGCTCGGAGATCGCGGGATCGAAGCCGAGCCATGCGAGTGACTCGACACCCGCGCGCGGCCCGAGCGTGAGGAGGGATGCCGGCGAAAGCGTCGCCGACACCATGCCGTGCTCGATGCCGCGAACGGGATCGAACGCCGTCACGGTCTCGTCGAGGAAGTTGAGGAGCCCATCAACGTCGGCTGCTCCTTTCAGTCCCTTCGGCGTGATGCGGACCGCGGTCGATGGCGTGATGGCGAGAAGCCGTGAGAGAACGGGAACGGGAGCATGCGCCGATGCGGCGAGCTTCGGTGCGTCGAGGAGCGCGCGCGAAAGCGCATAGCGGAGTCGCCCTGGACCATCATCGCCCTCAATGGTGAGTTGCGCGGGATTCCATGCGGCGCCGTAGCCGCGGTACGTGCGCTTCGCGATGACAAGGTCGACCTCGACCGCGATGCCGTACTCCTCGGCGAAGAGATTCGGAATCGTCGCCTGGAGAACGGGTTCGAACTGCGTGTAGAGGATGTCGCGAAGAAACCGGTCTTTCGCATTCTGGAATGTGCTCGTTGGTATGATCGCAACGAGGTAACCGCCATAGACGAGGGAGCGCGCCGCGATCTCAAGTGTCGCGCCCTGGCTCTCGATGAGCCCTCCGGATGTCTCGCACGTCCACACTTCGCCGGCATCCGGCGCGGTCCAGTAGATGCCGTAGGGCGGGTTCGTGACGACGAGCGAGAAGTTTGTGAGGAGATGCCGGTAATCAAGGAGATCACCCGTGCGAACGTTCTGATTCCCGATCGCGAAGCGGGCATGATCGGCGGCGAGCTGGTCGAGCTCGATGCCGAGCACCTGCGCACCGGCAGCTTTGAAGGGCGCGAGCAACCTGCCACTGCCGGCCGTAGGATCCAACACAGAGATGGATGCCGGACCCTCGGGCGGCATGAGCGGGTTGAAGGCTTCGAACAGGAGGTCCGCGAGCCAGACAGGGGTGAAGTACTGCGCGTGTTTCGACTTGTTGAACTGCCGGAATGAGAGTGCGTGATTCGCTTCACGGCCCGCGTACGCAGCGCCGGAAGACACGTCGATCAACGACACGTTTGTGCCTCCTTTCTTTGTCGTGGTTAGGGAAACCCTCGCGGCAGTAGCGCGCGAGGGCCTCCCGCACCGTTTGGGGACTTCCGCTAGGTCGCGTTTCCTCCTTTTTGGGACGTGTCGTCCCGTTGTTGTTCCCCTTACGGGGTAGGTCGAAATAGTTTGCAGCCGTCGCCTTCATGACAGGACCCTTTGCGGTGCGCTTTCTTTCCGTGACCGCAGATGCAGACGGCTTCGGGGACGAAGCCGGAGCAGGGACAGACAACACATTTGCCGCGCGGCCGGAGCTTCGTGCACGAGTGGTCACGTTTGGAGTGCGCGCAGGCGCAGACCGTGACGACCTTCTTGAGCGCAAACATGGCTACTCCTTTCCTGATGGGTTTGTTGGAACGTCAGCGATCTCAGGTTCTGCGCGGAGGACTACTGGAAGGGGATCGCGACGAGAAGGTACGAGTCGCCTTTGATGTAGACGGTGTAGAACGGCCCGTCCCCGCCGATCTGGTACATCGCGTCGACGGTCTCTTCGAACGTGGGGTCTTCAGCACGCTGCCGGCCGTCCTCGTCTTCGTAGATGCGGATCGCTTCGAGGTGATGGAAGGTGCCGTTGATGACAAGGATCGTCGTGAGATGGTTGGCGTTGTCGCCGCCATTCATCCAAGCATCGTCGGGAATCGTGAGATCGCGAACACGTGTGGGCGCGCTCATGTGGCGCCTCGTCCGAGAAGCTCGTTCACGGCCGTCGCGTCGAAGTACGACGGCACGTCGAGCGTCACGAGTTCCGTCTCTGTGAGTGCCGCGTCGCGCGACTTTTCGAAGATGAAGCTGTACGGCGCGTCGATGCCGTTCGCGAGGTCCGCAGAACGGCTTGCGATTGTGGGCTCGTCGGTCGAGATCCCGAAGCGGCGGACGAGATACCGCAGGGCGAGATAGTACGAGCCGGCGGTCGATGCGCCGAGGAACGCGAGCTTTCGCGTGGCGTCGAGCTTGTAGTCGAACCAGGGCTTTCGCCACGCCGTCGAGACGCGTGTCGTGCCGGCGCGAGTCTGGAGGACGATCCAGTCGTCGGTCGGAAGGTCCTCCTTCGTGAGCTGGGTTCGTCCGGCGACCTGGATGAAGATCGGTCCATGCCTCTGCGGCTCGTGCCAGCGGGTGCAAGCGAAGTCCTTGCCGTTGATGATGCAGTAGGGCCTCTTTTGAATGTGAACGATGTGCATTGCGCCTCCTTGGTCGATGTGAGGCGTCGATGACGCCCCCATGCGACCGGCGCAGAGGGATCGCGCGGCGCGTTCTCGATCCGTTGGGCACTGAAAGGCCTGCAAAAGGGATCGGAGAGGCAACCGCGGTCAACAGACCGCACCGGCCGCACGGGAGCGTCGCCGGCGGGACGCAATGCGAGATGGCGCGGTGACGACGCCCTCAGGCGATCGGCGCGAAAAGCAGGGGATAACCTCGCGAAGGATCGGTGCGGCACTAAAGGCGCGCGGAGTGATCCGATGCGGCTGTTATCAGGGCTCGCGTCGACCGCGTAGAGAGCGTCGTCCGGCCAAACTCCTTCGTTCGTCACGATCGCCGAGAGCCGAAGCGACGGCGGCGTGCGGAACGAAGGTCCGGGATGGGAAGGTGCGTCGTGATGCCGTGCAGTAAACAGGAGTCGAGCGGAGAATTAGAGCGTCTGGATGCGGTTCCTGAGCGGGGCTCAGCGCCCGTAACGGTAGCCTCGCTCTGAGCGAGCGCCGGTGCACGCTGAGCCCCGCTCAGCCGGCCGCAATTGGCGGAAGCGCGAGCACGCTGTGAAGAAACAACGACGGGTGCAACTGCACGTGGTCGAACGACGTGAACGTCAGGGGCGCGGCGAACCCACCTGTGCGCGCCGCACGATGGAGTTCCTGGATGCGTCGCATGGTCGCCTCCTTCGTCTTACCTTGCACGACGACGATCGTACGAAATGCGATCGTCCCGAACGTGTCGAGAAGAACCTGCGGCCGCAGTGCGAGGCCGGCGTATCGCGACTTGCCCGAACGAAAGTCACCGAGCTTCTGCGTCGCGCGGTCCATCTCGAGGAAGAGGAGGAACGGGGCTCCATCGCGCTCAAGGAGGAGGATTGCGTCCGGCTGCGGCGGCGCGAAAGCGCCGATCTTCTCCGGTAGCGGGTGATCCCACGCCGTCGCCCAGAGCAGGCGCACATCCGTGACCGAACGAAGCGAGAGGACCACATCATTTGTGCGCGCCTGGTGGACGAAGAAGGGCGGCGTCGATCCCTTCGGGAACTTCACAGGGCGCCGCGGCGTCGTTAGGACTGTCCGGGCAAGCGAATCCGCCGCAGTGCCGAGCGCCTCTTCCTGCGCGACTCCGAGCGCCCACGCAAGCGCCTTCCGTTGCGGCAGTGCGTACTTCGTCCGGCCGCCGACCGGAGTGCAATGCTCCCAAAGAACGATCCATCCATTCGCCTCAAGCCGATGAAGACTTCGACGAATGGAGGTCACCGCGCGACAGCCACGGTACCGCTGGAGCTGCGATGCCGACAGGTACTTCAAATCCACAATCGCGCGCAGCACCGCACGATCGTTTTCCAGGGCCGGTTCTCTCTGGTCGACGGCGTGCCGCGGCATGTGCCGGCTAGACGACACAGGTGGCACCGCGCCGATGGCTTCCACATTCGCGGTGGCAGGTGTCACCGGACCACGACTAACTCCCGTTCTTCCCGCGATCTTCGGCGTCCCCGCGCCGCTCCCGTCGCCGCCAACCTGCGACACGGCGGTGTTCGCGTGGTCCGACGGAGAGACGGCGGTCGCGGACGAATGCTGTTGTAAATCTTTACAACAGCTTGTCAAGGGACGACCGTCCACGCATTCGCCGCATGCGGATGCTGCTTCCGAAGGTGCGGGTGCGCGCCCTGTCGGGGCGTCATCGGGGAGGGAGTCTCGATCTGGCGAGTGTCGAAGCATAGGATGAGGGAAAGAAAACACATCGACCGTATCGTGAAGCGAGTGGCATCGTTGAGCGCGGTCTCCGAAAAGCTGAAGCGGATTCAGCGCGCCACCGATACTCATCGGAGTGAGATCGCCGAGAGTGCGCTGAGGCCCGCTCAGCAAAGCGCGCCTCAGCCTCCGCAGCGAACGGCGCACCGACCAGAATGGGAGCACACCACCTCCCCCTCTTCTGTGCCCCACGCCTCCCTCCTCATGCGCGAAGTCGACCGGCTTGCCCGCGATGCGAAGCTCTCGAACAAGAAACTCGCTGAGCGCCTCGGCGTGCATTCGACGATGCTCATTCACCTCCGTTCGGGGCGAAACCTGTTCTCCGCTCCGCTCCTCGGGCGCATCGCGCAAGTCTTCCCCGTGCCGTCCGTCGACGATCTCATCGTCCATCATCTTCGGGTGGAACGTGCCGCGCACGACGCGGCGAAACTCGTGCTCCCCTCGGACGATCTTCTTCTGGAGCGACTCGACCCGCAGGCGCGCCGGGATCTCCGGCACTTCGTCCGTCACTTCGCACGTGAGAGCGTCGAAACCGGTCGCGGCCTCTACGTCACGGCGGCGGACGCAGCGCCGCTCACGATTGCGGTGCAGTTTCTCGCCGCCACGCTGCAAGACCAGCGCATCGCCGTCGAGCGCCTGCCCGCGAACGCTAACCCGCAGGCGTCCGAGCGGCGAACGGGAACCGCCGCCGCGCTGCTCATCGTCGAACGCATCGAGTTCGCCTCGGCTCCCGTCACGGATCTCATCATCCGCCGAAGTGACGTCCTGAAGCCCGTCGTCCTCACAAGCCTCGCGCCCGTGAGCGAGATCCGCGACCGGTATCTCGCGCGGATCTGCACGTCAATGCTGCGCCCGATCGCGCTCAACCCACTTCTCACCGCCGCAGTCCATGCCGAATGACGTCCGAGTCCGCATCCGCGTGCTCCGCCCAGACGCACCGCCGCTGGAGGGGATTCAGACCCTCCCGACGGACCTGAAGCGCTTCTTCATCATCGTGCGGCGGGTCGGCCGCGACTCCGGCCTCCTTCTCCTGACGATCCGCGCGCTCCGCCACCGCGCCCCGCAGGGGCAGCCGGAACTGGCCGATCTTCTCTGGATTCTCGGCGCCTCCCGGCGCCGCATCCGGCAGTGGCTCGAAACGCTTTCGCAGGCCGGGCTTCTCGTCTACGACACCACCGGCTCCGAGGATCTCCTCATCCTCGAAATCGCGGACCTCGGCCCGCCGCCCGTGTTTGAAGAGCGCGCCCCGGAGAACGCAACCGTCCATCACGAGATCCCGACGCACCTTTTTCTCCATGTGCTGCCGCGCGTGGGACGCCTATCCTTTCTCTACTACCTCTACCTCCTCGCACAGGAGAACGCACCGACGACACCGGCAGACCTCTCCGTCGAACGGGCCATCGCGGATCTCGGCTTCGTGTCCGAGAAACACGCGATCCGCGAGCTGCGCAAACTCGAACGGAGGAAGCTCGTTGCGCCGCACCCGAGCGGCGTCCTGTTGCTTCGCGATCCGCCTCCGCTTACGCCCCTCGCTCGCATGCTCCTCCGGCTCCGCGCACGCGGCATCCCCCCGCACGTGAAGACAGTTCTCCGCCTTTTCGCGATTGCACTCGTCCTCTTCGGAACACTCGCATTCCTCATCCTCCGCCCCTACCCATGAAGACCATCCCCCTCCGATTCGAGACGGCGCACGCCCGCACCCGCCAAGGGATGCAGGAGTTCTACTTCGCGCGCGACGGCTTTCTCCATGCGCAGATCAAGCGGCGCGGGAAGGGGATGCCGTTCGCGACCTACAAGGCACCCGACGGCACACCGATCGAGGTGTGGCTCACGCCCGAGGATCTTCGGCACCATCAGCTCGTCGCAGGGGCGACGGGGACGGGCAAAAGCTCGCTGCTTGAAAAGATCGCCCTCGCGCACTTCCAGCAAGGCAGCGGCGTGATTGTTCTCGACCCGCACGGCGATCTCTACGCACGGCTCGCCGCATTCGCGACCGAACGGAAGATGCGCGACCTCACGCTCGTCGATCTCTCGCGCCCTGATTCGCTCCCGAGCTTCAACGTGCTAGAACCGCTCCCCGGCGTGGAAACAAGTCGCCAAGTCGACATGGTCCTCGGCATCCTGAAGCGTCTCTACACCGATGAGGAGGCGAAGAGCTGGGCATTCGGCGTGAAGGCGAATGAAATCCTTTCATGGACGTTGAGGGCATTGCTCGAAAGCAGGGCCGCGGCGAGTCTCATCGAGATCCCGAGCTTCCTCCTTCTCGACCACGTGCGTCAGCTCTATTTGGAGAGCGTGTCCAAAGAGACCCGCGAGTATTTCGAGGACCGCTTCGGCGCGCGGGAAGCGATGTACGTATCGGCCGTCACGAACAAATTGCAGCCGTTTCTCAACGGCAGTATCGCTGTCCAGCGACTGCTCGGCGCGCCGACATCCTCGCTCAAACTCTTCGATCTCATGGATCGCGGCGGCACACTCCTCGTGAATCTCGCGCAAGGCTATCTCGGACCGATGGCATCGAACACGATCTCGCGCTTCTTCATGAATGTCCTGCAACTCGCGACACTTCGCCGCGAACGGATGCTGCCGGCCAATCGCGTTCCGATGTCGATCATCATCGACGAGGCCCAGAGTCTTGCCAGTCGCGACTCGGGCCTCGCCGATCTCCTCCAGTCGGGCCGGAAGTTCGCGGTCCACTGCACGGTGGCCGTTCAGGAGCTCGGACTCTTTCCGACCGGCTTCCGCAGCCACGTGCTCACGAACACCGGTCGTCAGTTCTTCTTCCGATTGCCGTTCGCCGAGGCGCAGGCGCTCTCTCGCGACATCTTCGAGCCGCAGGGTACGCTCTTCCGCCAACCGGTGCGTCCGTACGACCCGCTCGACGACCCGATGCTCACACCCCGCGAGGAAATCGCGGCGAGAACGACGGATCTCTCGAACCTACCGCGGGGAATCTGCTACTGGTTTTCCAAAGCGAAGCGCTACAAGGCGCGCCGGATTACGATCCACCCGCCGCGAAAGATGCCATACACGCCTGGCGAACTGGCTCGCAAGACTCGCGAAGCAACAACCGCGAAGGCGGTACTGACACCGTCCGCCGCGACACCATTAACCCACATCGTCGAATGACCATGCCAGCAGCTATTGCGGGACCTGCCGAGCTGACCCTGCCGTCCGCTGACGCTGACGGCGACGCTGCAACGCGGCGCCTTCGAAGCATCTCGATTCAGGAGACAACGAGCCTTGTCGTAAAGCCGATGTACAAGACGGCCATCGCGCTCCGCCCGTTTCAGTTTCAGTCCGTTGAACATTTCATCGAAGGTGCGGACGAGGTCATAGCCCGCGACGTGAAAGCGAAGGGGTTGAGTGAACGCACCTTGAAGTGGTGGCGTGAATGCCTGCACGCGTTCGCCCGGTTTCTCTTCGAGACGAAGTCCGATCTAGCATTCCTGGGCGGCGATCTTCAGCGACAAGTTGAGGCCCTCGAAGACTGGGTGATCTGGCTCCGTGAGACACGGCGCGTTTCGCATGTGACGGTGCGCTCGTATTGGATCGCGATGACGTCCATCTGCGGTCGATTGGAACGCGCGCATGGCGTCGTGAATCCTTTCGGTCTTCTTGAGACACCCAAGGCCGGACCGACGCAGGCAAGAGTCCTCACCCGCACGCAAGCTGAGCGGCTCGTCGCGGTTGTCGCGCAATTTCAATGGGGCTCGCAATTTCTCCGCGACCGCAACCTCGCGATCGTCTGCCTCATGCTCCTCGGAGGACTCCGGCGCGGCGAGGTGATTCGTCTGCAAACCGGCGACATCAGCGTCAATGAGAAGACGATTCGCATTCGCAAGGGAAAAGGTAAGTACGGTGGAAAACCGCGTACGGCGTACATGGCGCCCCAGCTCCGCTTCGTCCTCGCGACGTACCTTGAAACCCGGCGCGACGCCGGACGCGCAGATCCTCACCTCATCACGCTGGGGAGAACCGACGCGCCGGCGACCATCACGATGGTAAAGCGCCTCTTCGAGCGACTTACGGCGCTGGCGGGCTTCCGCGTTTCTAGCCACATGCTCAGACACAGTTACGCCACCCTGCTCCGTCAGGCCGGAGTTGCGGACCGTATCAGCATGGAGCTGATGGGCCATCAAAGCCTCACGATGCTGAAACGCTACTCGCACGTGTTTGAGGGAGAGTTTGAGACGGAGGCGCAGAAGCTCCACCTCGATGTTGCACTGTAGGACCGCCACGGAAGCTCACGCGGCTGATGGCGTGTCGGAGGTCCTCTTCGAACATGCGCGTGTACCGTTGTGTTGTTTTGAGATCGCGATGTCCGGCGAGTGCGCGGATGTCGTGCGGCGCAATCCGGTCGCGAGCGAGCGTCGTCACGAACGAGTGACGAAGCATGTGGATCGAGAATCGGACGCCGGACGTCGCCCTAACGCGATCCACGATCCGCGTGAAGGTCTTCACCTTGACGCCCGTTCCACCGTGCCGGGAGGTGAAGAACTCCACGCTCTCCAAATGCGCGCGCCGCCGCGCAGCAAGGTACGCACGCAGGAGCGCCGCGAGCTCCGGAGCGATGAAGGTGATCCGCGAACGATTGCCCTTTCCGTTCTCCACCTGGATCCATTCCTCAGACAGACTCACGTCGGTGAACTTGAGACGGAGCACCTCTCCGCGGCGCAAACCCGTGTACAGCGCGACGCCGAGCATCGCCGCGGCACGGCACCGCTCGAACTCGTCGGCCCATGCCGTGTTCTGCGCGGCATCGAGGACGCGGACACATTGCTCATGGGTGAGCGCCTTCGGGAACGGGTCGGTGGGGACTTTCGGCTGGTCAAGAAGGCGGAACGGATCGGGGAAGCCATCGAACGTCTCCAGATGGCCGAAGAAGGAGTGTAGAGCCTGCGTGTAGGACCGCAGCGTGAAGGGCGAGAGCGGGCGCTCGGGTCGCGCGCTCAACGTCGCGATCCAGTCGACGATGTGCGAGGTGATCGAACTGTCGATTCTCTTTACGCTCTTGGTCGCGAGGAACTTGAGGAAGATCCGAAACGTCTCCCGATACCACTTGACGGTCGCACCGGAGACTTTCTTGTATCCATGCTTGTAGCGGACGAACTGCTCGAACCGCTCGTCGAGCTCGGGACCGATTTCGTATGAGGCCACCGGCGAGGTACCGCCGGAATGCAGCGGCTGCGGCGCCGCGAATGCGAGAGATGGAACCATGATGGTGGGGGGGAGGGATTCTGGTGCCCTTCCGATCCTGGATTGGGGACTCTAGGCTTTTCGCGCCTGGTGCCCTTGACCATTCCATCTCTCCCTGTTGTCGTCGCAACGTTTTCCGCGTCCAGACGCGGATTTGTACAATGTGGGGTGAGCAACGGGGCTTGAACCCGTGACCTCCAGGGCCACAAGCTGGTCCTCTCACCAGTGCCTGGTGTTTACCGCATGTGCGTGCGACGAAAGTGGGATGTGATGGTCCGGGGAGAGCCCCTGGCGCCGACCTAGAGACCCTCGATCCGGAGGCCTTCAGTACCGAAAGAACACTCACGGTTTACACCTTCGACGGAGAAGCGGCAAGGGCACCCGGGCGGCGATCTTCAGCATCCCGGTCGACAGCAGCGCGGCCGGGTGATGATCCGCGGCATCACCGGTCTGGAAGTGAACGGCGGAGATTTTTGAGGATAGCGTTCACGCTGAAGTGCAGCATCGGCGTCGAGGGAAAGCGTGGCGGCGTGCGCATCGTGTTGTAAAAAGTTACAACAGAATATTTGAAACTGCTCTTGCCAAAACAGCAACTTCGTTTCATCGTTAGTTCATCCACAACCCGCCAGGCGCTGTCGGCCAACACTAACCCCACACCTATGTATCGCCGACGTCGCCTGACGTGGCTTTCTATAGCCGCGTTGCTGCTGCAATCTGCAGCACCCGCCCTTACGTCGCTCCCCGTCATTGCTCGCGCCGCGTCGACTCCGTACCAAAGCCACGCGTTCGCGCACGACCTGCATATGCCGACGACGCAGGAACTGCTTGGAACGGAAGTCTCGCCCGTTACGGACCCGGTGTACGTTGCCCCGAACCCGAAGGATGAGAACGGGCCGATGGAGGGCAACGGGACATTCCGCGTGACGGCGACAGCGGCAGAGACACCGACGCGCGCGACAGGCGGCGCGCCGTACGTTGCGACGAAGGAACACGGGAAAGACAAAGGCGGCATCGGGATCTACCGGCTGAATGTTAGCGGGACGATCTCCTCGAACACGACATGGACACTCGCGAACTCGCCGTACGTCGTGACGAGCACGGTCACCGTCGCTTCTCCCGCGGTCCTCACGATCGACCCGGGGGTCATCGTGAAGTTCGACACCGGCACGAGTCTCAACGTCGCGGATGGTGCGACTCTGAATGCCGCCGGCACGACGAGCTCACACATCGTCTTCACGTCGTACAAAGACGACATCGGCGCTGATGATAACGGGGACGGCACGGCGACGACGCCTGCCGCCGGCGATTGGGGCGGCGTCAACTACAACGGTTGGCTCTCCGGATCGACGTGCGTCTCGGCGCTCGGCGGCATGTCGTTCATTGAGGCACGGTATGGCACCACGATGAACATCGTCTGCTCTCCGACGACCCTGACGGACGCGAAGATCGAGAAGATGTCGAGCTATGGTCTCAGCATTCTGAACTACCCGGCGAGCCGTCCGGCAATTCAGCGGCTCACGCTCCTCGAGAGTCTCTGGAACTTGAAGCTGAACAACGTTCCGTCGACAGACACCATTAAGGACTCCGTCATCATGCGTGCCCAGCGTGAAGGCGTAATCGCAGTGTCCTCGGCAGCGCACATCGAGACGAGTCGCATCGAGGAGAACGGCACAAGCTCCGCACCCGGAGGTTCGTACTACGCAATTTCGTCGAGCAGCGGCGCGCTCTATCTCCTCAATAACTCCATCGCGAAAAACTGGGCGTACGACGGAACTATCCGGGGTGTGACAAGTACCGGAGCCACCGTGAATGCCACGGGCAACTGGTGGGGTTCCACGACGGGGCCCGAGGTCTCGGGCGCGACCGATACCGGCGCAGGATCGAAGGTCTCAACGCTTGTCACGATTACGAACTGGCTTGGGAAGGCCTACGAAGCCGAGCATAAGAAGGGGAATCTCCCCTGGGCGGCGAAGGCCGGCGTCGGCGCCGACGTCGCGACCGGCAACTTCACCTACACCGACACGGACTTCTCCATCCCGACGATCGGGTTCCCGCTCGAGATGACGCGCACGTACAACAACAAGACCGCCGACACGAACACGGGCGACTTCGGCTACGGTTGGTCCTGCACTTACTGCCAGAGCCTCATTTCCGATACGCAAGGCGAGGTCTGGGAGCGCGTGGATGGTGCACGGAGCTACTTCAAGAAGAACCCCGACAACACCTATACGGGTGAGGAAGGCGTCTTTGAGAAGCTCGTCTACGACACGGCGACCTCGACCTATATCCTCACGAGCAAAGACCAAACGAAACTCGTCTTCAACAGCGCGCGCAAGCTCGTGAAGCAGATCGACACGGACGGCAATGAGACCGTCATCGCGCGGAACGGCAGCAACCAGATTACAACGGTCACCGAGCCGACGGGCCGCCAGCTCACCTTCACGTACACGAGCGGGTACATCTCGAAGATCGTCGACCCGCTCGGGCGCAGCTACAACTATGGCCAGGCGACGCTCTCGACGAAGGTTACAACGACGGGTGTCACGAAGAAGGACGCATCGCTCGTCACATATGCCACATGCAGCTACAGCTACCTGACCTATGTGTACCAGATGACGCACGTTGCGGACTGCGACGGCAATGTCCTCGATCTCACCTACGATTCGACGTCGACGAAGCGTGTGAAAACGCAGCAGTGGAACGGAAACGCGCAGATCCGCTTCATGTACGGGCCGGCGACCGATCCGACGACGGGGCTCGTCCTTGCGGCGAACTCCACCGCTGTGTGGGATGGGTACGATATCCCGCATATCTACTTCTATACGAAGAGCAACAAGGTCTTCGAGAAGTGGCGTGAGTGGTCCCCGGCGGGATCGGGACTCTGGTACACCGAGGACCAATGGAATTTCAAAGGGTACTTGCGGGACCAGCACGAGGACATCGAAGGAAAGATCACGAATCAGTCCCTCGACTTTAGGACAGGCAACACGCTTTCGGTGACGTTCCCCTATGGCGTGACGGGCGCGCGGACTACGACGTATACCTACGACGCGTTCAACAACAAGCTCACCGAGACCGATAACCTGAGCCGGGTCACGTCGTACGAGTACGACACCGAGCAGCACCTCACGAAGGTGACCGATCCGCTGACGCGCGAGACGACGACCACCTACTACACGAATGGCCTTCCGCATACGGTGACGGATGCGAAGAGCCATGTCACGACGTTCGCGTACGACACGTACGGCTACCCGGATACCGTGACGAACGCGGAGAGCGAGTCCGCGACGTTCGATTACGACGTCGTGGGGCGTAAGCTCTGGGGAAAAGACCCGCAGCTCCACCAGACGGTGTACACGTATAACGCCCGCGACGAGGTGCTGACCGTAACGGACCCGCTCTCGAACGTCACGACGACGACCTACGATAGCGCCGGCCGTAAGGCGACCGTGACGGATCCGGAGACCCGTGTCACCACGTATACCTACTCCGCCACGCGGAATGCGCTCTGGAAGACGACCGACGCGAAAAGCGGCGTTGTCGAGTTCACGCTCGACGCTATCGGGAACCTCTGGAAGGTGAAGGACGCGGACCTTCACACAACGACCTTCACCTACGACCAGTTCGACCGCCGCACCACGGAGGTCGACGCGAACAACAACACGACCACGACCGTTTACACCGATGCGGGCCGGATTTGGAAGGTAACGGACGCGAACAGCCAGCTCACGACGTATAGCTATAACGCGCTCACGGAGCTCTCTGGCGTCGCATATGCCGATACAAAGACGATCGCGAACACGTACGACGGCGTTGGAAACCGCCTCACGATGGTCGACTGGCTCGGCACACATACGTACACGTATGACGATCTGAACCGCGTCCTCACGGATACGAATGCCGCCGGACAGACAATCACGTACACCTACGACGAGGTGGGAAACCTTGCGACCCTCACCTATCCCGGCAGTCTCACCGTGACGTATACCTATGACGACGCGAACCGCCTCCTCACTGTCACAGACTGGGCAAGCCGTGTCACGACGTACAACTACGATACGGATGGACGCATGGGTGGCTTCACGCTCCCGAACGGTGTCACGACAACCTACGGCTACGACAACGCCAGCCGCGTGTCGTCGCTCGACCACATGAACGGCTCGACGACGATCGCGTCGTTCGACTACACCTTCGACAACCTCGGAAACCGCGAGACGAAGGTCACGCCGAGCGGCACAGAGACATACCTCTATGACGAGCTCTATCGCATCACGAACGTCACCTATCCGAACAGCGCCACCGCGTCATATACCTATGACGCAACGGGGAACCGTCTCACGAAGACGGATGGTTCGATCACAACGAACTACTCCTACGACGCCGCCGACCAGCTCCTGAACGCCGGGGAAGGCGTGCGCACGTACGATAACGACGGTCAACTCACGAAAGTCGGAAGCCACCTTGGCTACACCTGGGATGCGCGCCAGCAACTGGCCGCCATCACGGACAGCCCCTCGAACACGGCCCCGACGGCGAATGCCGGACCCGATCAGACAGGCTACGTGAACCGCCTCGTATTCCTCGAAGGTAGCGCGAGCACGGACCCCGAAGGGGAGAAACTTCGCTACACCTGGACGGAGAACGTAGGGAACCCGCAGACCGGCATCCTCCACGGCGACCATGCCGCGAAGCCGGCCTTCCTCGCGACGACCTCGGGCACCTATACGTTCTCACTCGTTGTGAACGACGGCCGCGCGAACAGCGCGTCGGACTCGGTGACGATCACGGTGAGCTCGGGCAGCGCGCCGAACCAGACGTTCGATATTCTGCCGGCCTCGAACATGTCGGGCTACGTCTCCTCGCCGAGCGGCAAGTCCTTTACGGTCGACTACCTCTACACGGGAAAGCTCAGCACGACGAACTACGAGGGCGCTGCGCAGTTTGCTCTGCCCGCCGCGCCGGCGTTCTACGATCTCTCTTCCGCGACCCTCGCGCTCACTGGCAAAACGACATTCAGCAACACCTCGACAGATCAGTGGTCCGTGAAGATCCTTCCGACCTCGCTCGATGCGAACTGGGCGACACAGACCTGGACTACGATCTCGGGCGCGACACCAGACGCCACGCTCACACCGGTACTCACCGGTACCGGCACGGTGGTCGCGGGCGTCGTGAACACGTTCAGTGTCGCGAGCGGAGATCTTGCTACGATCGCGAGCCGTCTCGCCGGCTCGGGCAAGCTCTCAGTCCGCACACAGGGCGATACGCTGGGCGCCTCGTCCCGTGTCCAGTGGTACTCCGGGAACGCGACGACCTCCACGAACCGTCCGAAGCTCTCGTTGACCTTTGCCGCCGCAACCATCCCGAACCAGACACCGACTGCGAATGCGGGTCCCGACCAGACGGTGACGCAGGGGACGCTCACGACGCTCGGCGGTGGCGACTCCTACGACTACGAGAGCGGCGTCACATACGCCTGGACGCCGGCGCTTACGAATCCGGAGACGGTGACCCTCAGCTCGGGCACGATCGCCTCGCCGACGTTCACGCCGACGAAGACCGGCCAGTACCGCTTCTCGCTCGTCGTGACGGACGGGAGCAGCGTTGCGAGCGCAGCGGACGAGATCATCGTGAACGTCGTGAAGGAGCTTCCGGCGTCGTCCACGAGCTTTACGTATGACGGCAACGGTGACCGCGTGAAGCAGACGAAGGGCGGGGTCGATACGACGTACGTTGTCGACTCCGGCCCTGAAAATGAGCGCGTCCTCATGGAGACGACCGCTTCCGCGGCCACCTATTACGTCTACGGGCATACCATGCTCTACGCGATCGACCCGACTGGCCCGCACTACCAGCACACTGACTCGCTTGGCAGCGTCGTCGCGATCACCGACGGTAGTGGAGCGGTAGAACAAACATACGACTACGACGTTTTCGGTGTCATGCGCGCCGCATCTGGCACTTCCGGCAATCGTTATACGTTTACCGGCGAGGAGAATGACGTGTCCAGCCTTGTCTACATGCGGGCACGGTATTACGAGCCGAGCACTGCGCGATTCCTGAGCCGTGATCCATTCCCGGCACGACGGCGCGATACGCAAACTATTAATCGGTACGTATATGTGAAAAACAATCCGACCAATTACACAGATCCAAGCGGCAAAGTCGCGGCCGCCGCTGTGGGGGTGGGCGCAGCCGGAATACTGAGCTTGGCTGTCGTTGTCAGAGCAACGTACATCGCGCTACAGATGGCGCAGAAATATCCTGGCCATAATGATCTCGCCGATGCTGTACGGCATGCCACGACGAGTAAGCGGATTTCCAACGAGATGGGAACGGGTGTCGCCGCATTGTTTGGTGACTGGTACGAACGGTTAAATTCAGTCGATGGTCCGTATCAGGCCGAGATGGATAGGTGGAACAACTATGTGGGCCGACGCGCCTCGGCGCAAAATGTCCCGATCGACTGGCGCGACCTTATCGTTATCGACAGCACTTCCGGTTTGCCGAGAGCGCCGACGTATGCGGAATTCCTTGACTTCTCGCGTAAGTTCGGCCCAATCGAATAACATGCGGCGGGTTAGCAGGGACGCCAATCGCGTCCCTGCTAACCTGATTGGCGGATTCGCACGTTGCCGCACTTCATCGTAGACTAACAGCGTCCGAATTACTCACCTCCTAATATGCCAAGCGTTAACTTTTCACCAAGGGCACGAATCGCGTTTCGTGGCTTGGCAGTCATCGCGTTGCTGGGTGGATTGGCGCTCACAGCGCTACGGCTCTTGGTCCATACCGTCGTCATATCCAACACGTCAGACCAGCGCGTTGAACGGCTTACACTCCTCGTGGGCGATCGGCAGCAGTGGAAACCCTTGTTTGATGGCGGCCTCCCAGCTGGGGGGAAAGTGACGGCCCATGTTTTGATGTTGTACGATGCGCACTTCGAGGCTCGCCTAACGTACACTGCTGGGTCGGCGAAAGTCGCGTCGTTCGGTTATATCGCGCCGCTGTTGCCGGTCACGCAGCGAATCGACATCAGCAATAGTGGGCTGATTTACCAAGGCCGGCTCGTGGAAACGTGACCTGGTCCACCAGCTGGCTTCAAGTCGATCCTCGCATCGGCGACGATCACGCCTCGCTCGTTCAGCGCGTTCTGGACCGCGCGACGTGGAGCGAGCACTAGATCGCACGAAGTGGAATGAAAGCGCGGCGAGGTTGTGTGCTACTACGCATGGAGCACTGCTGGAGTGAGCCTCGATTTCTGGCGGCCGTTCGCGCAGTATGCACTCCATGATGGAAGAGGATGACTTCACCACCGCCGCGAAGATCCTTCGCAGTCTCGATGTTGTGCTCTTCGAGATCGTCCAAATCGACAACATGTGGCTGGACACGCCACGGGACGTGACGAACACCTCGATCATTCATGAGGCGAGACGGAGAACGAACGAGCTTCGTGAGATGACGCAGGCGTACCTCAACTGGGTTGCGGACACGAGATTGGAACCCCCGACCAACTGAGCGCGGATTCTGCCGAGTATGTCGCACCGGCCGGCGATCCAGATCATTGTGAAAGAGCGGCAGGGCCTGACCTGCTAGAACGTAGGAGGCCGTGGTGGGCCCGCGAGGAATCGCAGGAAATCGATGATCGGGAACTCAATGATGGCGTGGTGAAAGATCGCTGCCTTCGCTGTGAGTAGACATTTCACCTCATGAGGGAAGAATGCGATGTTTAGTTCGACGCCCGGACGTATGACGAGTGACCACTCGCTGGCAGCGACCTGCGTCCTCGGATACCGACTCCCGTTCACACCGTCCAGAATCCGTTCGGCGAGCATTGACTCCGGCGCAAAGTAGGTTGCGGCAAAGATATCTGAGACGTGCGCGCCGTCTTCTGAGGAGGCAATGTAGTAGCGGAGCCTCGATTCGGAGATCGGCTGCGCCAGACTGAGCGTCGCTCTGCCGAGCATTGCGCCGCGCGGCGGGCCAACGTCCGGGACGTCGGAGACGCGAATGCTGGGGACAACTTCACCGCCGCCGAGCTCCCGTGCGAGCGACGCGAGACCCGACGCCGATTGTTCGAGAGTCTTCCGGATAACGCTCTTTCGCTCTTCCGAATTTGTGAGCGCTTCCTCATAAATCGAGAGACCCACGCCGACGATGATCCGATCGTGCCCAAGGGGATTCTGTTCGTCGCTTTGGTCGGTCGGAACCTTCCTGAACCTGACGTCAAGCCAGAGAAGCCTGTCTTCCGGCTCGTTCGCCTCCGGGTTCGATGCTCGCTTTGGGCGAGTCGGTCCGTAGAAGCGGATCTCCTCGACCCATGAAAGCACAGGCTTCTGAAGCAGCGGCCGGGGATCCTCAGGTTGCCGTGAGTCTCCCTCGAAGCACCCGAACGTCTCCAGGTTCTTCCCGAGACGGGTCACGCCCTTCCCAACGAGTTCGCCGTCACCAATGATCTCGACTATGTCAGGACGAGAAAGCGCATGGTGGCCGCCGACCCGTTTTCCGCCCCGCACCCACTCGATGAGTTCACGAAACAACAAGGTCGCGATGGTGGAGGCGGCACCTCCAGAGCCCCGTTCGTTCAGATAGCGATCTCGCAGCTCTTCGATCGCCTGCGCGCGCGCCTCCCACACCGCGGGTGGATCCGTTTCCCACATTTCCCATGCAGTTTGCCACGGTGCTTGCCGGTAAAAATAGACATCCCTCCTGAGATTGAAGGAAACCGCAGATATCCGCGGAAACAGGAGGATACGTTGAAGAAAAAGAAGACGAGTTCGAAGCAGCATCCAGTGTCGATCATGATGTCCGTCTGCACGGTCGGCCCCGACGAACTAGCCGCCGCGCAACGGTTTGTCGCTGAGTGGTACGCGAATGATCCGTATGCCCGCCGGGCAGGCCTCATGGAGGGATTGGAGAGGTTCCCGGACCTCATGCCCAGGCCCATCGACGACCTCACGCTCACACCAAAGTGGCCCTGCGTGGCCAGCGATCGTCACAGCATGTGGAACCATGAATGGATGCGGAACGTCCAGCTGCTCGCGCGCCTTGAAGGTCGTGCTCACGCCCTCCGCAGGCTCGATGAATTTGCGGGCTCTTACGATGTTCCGCCGATCGAGACGCATCGGTTGGCGCCGTACATTGGCGACGCGACCACCAGCGTGCCCGCCCATCTTGAACGTCTGCTCGCTGCCCTCGGTGAGAAGCAGAGCGACTACCTCTACCTTCGCAATCGGTACACCAGTGCGCGGCGGGAAGGCGCCTCACGGCACGAGCGCTTTCGGCGTGAAGAAGGAGCGAAGTACCTGCGCCTTCTCCATGCCGTCGGCGCTGCCATGAATGGCATCGATGCTGATCCGGATTTTGGCGATGTGCCCGCTGAGCCGACCGAGCCTGAGTTCCTCAGCGGCGTCAATGTATCGAAACTGCGCGAATACGCGGCGGCTCCCGACGGTCACGGCTTCGTCGACGCCGACTACTTCACGGAGATGGGGTTTCACCCCGACGTCGTTGCGACGTTCACCCGCGAACACGAGAGTGATCTGTCGAATCCAATGAACACCATCTTCGACGACGACGGCAATGTCATCCGGTCGCTCGTTGGCGTGAACGAGCTCGAGTTTCTCTGGATCACCGCCGTGGAACTCGGTGCCGACATCACACAAGCCGCGTGGAAGCACGGCCGGGGCGCCCAGGCGCGCGAGCTCGGTGCAGCGATCATCGCGACACCCGACGTCGCGCGCACTTCCGTCAACGACTAAGAACAGTGGGCGTCGCGCCGTCTCCGGGAAGAGTCTCGGCGCGACGCCCAGAGGACATCGAGATGAGCAACAAACGAAGTCGCGCATCCCGCGGCAACCGTAGCAAATCCTTCTTCGTCCGACAACCGGATGGCTCCCTGCGCTGCCCGACCTGCGCAAAGGAACGCGTCGACTGCCTGCGTTGGAACGCAACCGATCGCATCTACGAGTATCGGGTTCGGACGCCAGGATACGGCGAGAGGCTTGTCACAACGACGCATCCAGAAATCGGGCCTGTTCGAATCCTTGCAAAGTGGGCGAAGCATCATGGTTCGCAGTATGCGGTGATCGCCCAGCGAACCGTGTGCGCTGCCGGACTCATGATCATTACCGACTGGACCTCGAGCGCTGTGCGTGCGTACGGCAGCGTGATTCCGGGACGACTCCAAGGCATGCGCCGCCAACGAACCGGAACGAAGGGGCGCAACGCGCCCGTACCCCTGAAGTTCCTGACCGCGCAGGTGTATGACTGGGTGCTTCGATTTCTCGTTCCGGTACCCACGGATCCGGAGGAATTCGTTCGTCTCATGGCGATCTGTTCGCGCTTGGTCGATGAAGAGAACGGACGTGAGCACCTCGTCGAGTACTCGGATGAGTTGTGCCGATTCTTCAACTGGACGCCGCCACGCACAGATCACTAAACGCACCCCACCAGAGAGGCGAAGACCGAAATGGTCTTCGCCTCTCTCCTTTACGCGGGCTGGATGGAGTCGAGAATGGATCGAGCCATCTCCGCCGCCGCGAACTTCTCGGCACGGGCATAGCGGTTCGTCGTTCGTACATCAGCGTGTGCCAGCAGCGTGGCGACGGCGCTCAGGTTCGCTCCTGCCGACACCAAACTTGAGGCGAATGTGTGACGGCAGTCGTGGATGCGGAACGGCCGCCGAATGCCGGCAAGTTCCTTCGCAGTGCGGAAGGTCCGCCGCAGGCGCACTTCCGAAAGCGGCTTCCCGACTTCCGTGGTGAAGACGAACTCCGACACGATGCGCCGGCGGCGGCACTCGAGTAACGCTTCCCGGCACGCCTTCGAGATCGGCAAGACGACGGCAACGCCGCGCTTTCGCGTGGTCAGCTGAATGAGTCCCGCGTCGAGATCCACTTCAGACCAGCGAAGTTGGAGTGCATCACCGCGCCGGAGGCCGAGTTCCAGGAGGCAGACGAAGATCGGCTTGAGGAACCGATACCGCGCGAAATACTCCTTCGCTGCTGAACTGTCGGGACGAATTCCTGCTCCGATCTTCCGCCGACCGCCGAAGCGATCCTTCCCGCTCCGAATTTCCCGTACGTTGCCCCGAGGCATGGTTCGCTCAAGCCACGCCTGAAATCCAGCCTCATCATCAAACGCCGCGAGGAACGCGCGCCGTTCTTTGGAGGTGAGTTCCTGCTTGGGCGGCGTGACTTTCAGATGATCGACGGGCTTGCGGAGCGGCGACTCCTCAAGAATGTCCCACTTCACCGCCTTGCTGATGACGATCCGCAGCACGTTGATCGTGCCGTTGATGGTCGACGGCGACAGGCGCCGCTTCTTTTTCCGTTTGATCTGCTCACCCTGGAGACGCTTTATCCAGAGATTCAATCGACCGCTCGTGATCTCGTCCAACTTCACATGACCCCACTCCGGGAGAATGCGTCCGTGCAGGGTGTAGTGATATCCACGGATGGTGGAGGGCTTAAGGCCCTCCGTGATCTCCGTGAAGTAGGTCGCGACGAATTCGGCGAGCGTCGGGATCTTCGCGGGGTCGAACGGTGCTGCGCGCCATTTGTTCCGAAACGTCATCCACTTCTGCTGCGCCTCGTCCTCGGAGGCCGCGCGGATCGTGACGCGACGGCGGACCTTGCCTCCGCCCCCCTTGATGTACACGTTGCATTTCGCAACGCGGCGCTGCGGATCCCAGGTGAAGCCCGCAACGACCCTCTGCTTTGATCCGCGCGGTGCGGCCACTACTGCCTCCGCGGGCCGGTCCGTCTTCGCGTCCCCGCTGCTCGATTGGCGAGCGCTTTTTCCACCTGCTCGACGCTGTAGAGGATGAGCCGGTCGCTCACGCGTTGGACCGGCTTCGGAAACCATGTCCGTTCCCATTTCGCCACCGTGCCGATTTTGACGCCGAGCTGCTTCGCGAGTGCTGCGCGTGAAATCACGCGTTCTTCGATCATGAGATGCCTCCGGCACCATCATGTCGAGCGAGACAGGGAGATCCGCCGAATGTGGCGGAACGGGGGCGCGACGACTAGCCGCGCCCCTAGCCGCGGAATCCGCTGGGGACTCCGCGACGGCGGAAGGAGATGCTTCTAAACCGTTGATTTGAAAAGAGGATTTATGGTGGAGCCGAGGGGGATCGAACCCCTGACCTCCTGAATGCCATTCAGGCGCTCTCCCAACTGAGCTACAGCCCCACGGTTGGAACACAGCCGCTAACGTCGGATGGCGATCAAAATTCCACCCTCGCCGAAGCGCCGGCGCATTCTATGGGAGGGAGTTGCGGGGTGCAATGGGGACGTGTTCCTGGTTCTTGGTGACTGAGGGGATGCATCTCTCAGGGACGACCTCAACAACCGGCAGCGATGAACCAGCAACCGGATTTACGACAGCGTTCTCTTCGTCGACACTGCCGGCGGTTTGAGTCGGGACGTGGGCTGGCCGGGGCGGCGGACGCGTTTGCGGCGGCGGGGTTTGTTGCGCCACCAGAGAATGATTCCGACGGCGATGCCGAGGTAGATGATGTTCCAGCCGAGGAGGAGAGGGCCGCGCGCGGGATGTTTTGCCAGCTCGAGCACGGCTTCGGCGGGATCGGCGGGATTCACGTAGATGAGGACCGTGCGTCCGACGGTGTAGCGACGCAGGCGCGAAGGGGCGTCGCTCTTTTCGAGCTTGCCGAGGGAGACGCGGTTCGAGCGATATTCGCGGCCGGCGACTTCGTAGCGGAACGTGACGTCGATCGGCTCGCTGGTGCCCGCGCCGATCTTTTCAATCGTGCCGCGTTCCTGATTCCAGCCGTCGCTGCGCGAGACCGCTGATGCGTCGAGCTTGTAGCTGGTGATGTAGGCGATGCCGACGGCGATGATGATCGCCGGAACGAGAAACAGGACGGCTTTTTTCATGGTGGATGGACGTAGTTTACATGCGGAACGGGGACGGGCACAGTGGTTCGACACGTCTGCGTTACGATGGTAGCCATGCGGCGGCCTAAACCGAACTTCGGCACCCAACGCTCGGCCAGCGGAGCGTTCTCGCTTTCCCGTTCGCTGCCGAAGTTGGGCTTGCCGGCGTCGGCGGCGACGCAGAGCACGCCGCGGCCGAAGCCGAAGGTCGGGAAGCCGGGGCCGGCCGGGCCTGTTAAGAGCGGCCGGAATGGATGACCAGGAATCGTTGCATCCTGCGGTGCGGGGTCTCAAGACCATCTGCCGGTGCAACAACATCAAATACCGGACGATCGAGCGGGCCATCCGCGAGGGTGCGCACACGCTCACGCAAGTCGCGACGCGCACGACGGCGACCCTTGGCGAGTGCGGCGGAACGTGTACGCCCGAGGTGCAGCAGATGATCGAAGAGCTCGCGCCGCGATACGCTACGGCCGCTCCTGCGAAACCGGCGCCGGCGAATCCGGATGCCTGGTGGGTGAGGAAAAAGTGAGGACTAGATGACGAAGAAGCTGGAGATGTACCTCAAGCCGACGTGAACGAGCTGCCGCAAGGCAGTCGCTGACCTGGAAGGTCGCGGATTTGAACTGGTGAAACACAATCTTGCCAACGATCGCCCCTCGCGCGAGCTGCTCTCGCGGCTCATCGACGAGCATGGGCTCGACGCCGTCCTGAGCTCGCGCAGCCCGGCCTACAAGGCGCGGAACCTCGGCGCGCGGAAGCTGACGAAAGGGGAGGCCATCGATCTCATGCTCGAGGATCCGAATCTGATGCGCCGGCCGTTGGTGCTTTCGAAAGGGAAGGCGCTGTTCGGATACGACGCGAAGGCGTACGAGACGCTGCGATGATGTCGCCCGTCGCCATGTCGATGGCCGCGCTGACGGTGATGCTCTGGATTCTCTGGAGCGACACGTTACGCGCGCGCCGTCCGTCGGCGATTCTTTATGCGGTGCGCATTGCGTTGTATCTGATCGTCAGCGGAATCCTAGTGCTGAATCTGGTGCGTTACCCGCGATATTTCGGGACGAGCGCGCGCGTTCTGGCCATTGTGACGATCGTCGTGGGGCTGGTCGGTGCAGGTTATTTTGCCCGACGGCTGGTCCTGCGGAGGTAGACCCGGACGCCCCCACGTAAATTATCGGAGTCAGGAAAGATTTAAGTGTGGACACGCGGGGCTGAATGCACTATTATGCATTCGGGTTTGGTGAGGGTTGGCAGCTCTCCGAAGCGGATCTGACGAAGTCGTGGGGCCTGCGAATCTCTCTCTCTCGATCTATTCCTACGACTGATACGGCTGCCCACAAGCCGTCCAAGCGTCGACTCATGCCGGACCCACCGACGACCCGCGGAAACGCGGGTCGATGTGTTTTTGGACGAAATCCTCACTCGCGCATACGCGCCGGCGAAACGACCGCGGCGACGGCACGGGTCAGCTCTCCGGGATCGACCGGCTTCCGAACGTAACCGTTGAATCCGGCGGTCATCGTGAGCTGTTCGTCTTCCGGCCGGCCGAAGGCGGTGATGGCCAGCACCGGCACATTGCGCGTCGCCGGGTCTGCGCGCATCCAATCGAGGAAGGCGAAACCGTCTTTGTTGGGCATGGCGATGTCGCAGAGAACGGCGTCGGGCAGCTCTTGCTGAACCGCGGCGATCCCCTGCTCGACGGACGTCGCCGCGCGAACGAGCGCGCCGCGCTGCCGCAGCGCGGCCATGAAGAAGACGCAGACCGATTCCTGATCGTCGATCACGAGAATGGAATTGCCGGTGAGCGAAACGGCCGCGGTCTCAATTCCTTTCATCTCCGCGGCGAGGTTTTTCGCGATCGCGGAGTCTTGCATCGGCGCGGCTTTGAGCAGAGGAAACTGCACGACGAACGTCGCGCCGCGTCCTTTGCCTTCGCTGTGCACCGAGACCTTGCCGCCATGCATCTCCGTGAGGTGGCGCACGATCGACAGTCCGAGTCCGAGGCCTCCGTGCGAGCGAGTCGTGGAGCTGTCGGCCTGCCGGAACGGCTCGAAGACGTGGCGCAGGAAGTTCTCGGAGATTCCGATCCCGGTGTCGGCAACGCTCACGATGATGGCGGTTGGCGTCTGCTCGACCATCAGCGTGACCGTGCCGCCGTCGGGCGTGAACTTGATGGCGTTCGTGAGCAGGTTCCAGAGGATCTGCTGGATTCGGTTGCTGTCGCCGAGAATGTTGGCCGTGTCCGGCTGCGCGGGAAACTCACTTTCGAGATGAATGTTTTTCGCGGCGGCGGCGAGGCGTACGCCGTCGAGCGCCGCCGTGGCCAGCACCGGCACGTTCACGATGGCGCGCTCGACACGAACTTTTCCGGTGGTGACGCGCGAGAGATCGAGGACGTCGTCGATGAGCTGCGCCTGCACCTGCGCACTCTGGTCGATCGACTCCAGCCCCATGCGCAACATCTCTTCGTCTTTTCCCTGCATCCGCAGCAACCTCGCCCAGCCGAGGATCGAGGTGAGTGGAGTGCGGAGCTCGTGCGAGAGCGTGGCCAGAAACTCGTCTTTGGCGCGGTTCAGTCGATCGAGCTCGGCGGCCTGATGTTCGAGCTGACGGCGAGCGAGAGCCTGTTCGAGGTGCGTCGACACGCGCGCCATGAGCTCCCGCGCGGAGAAGGGTTTGGCCAGGTAGTCGTCGGCGCCCGCTTGCAATCCCTCGATGCGCGCTTCTTCGCCGGCGCGCGCGGAGAGGAAGATGACCGGAACGACGCGAGTGCGCGGATCGGCGCGCAGTTGCTGGAGCAGCTCGAATCCGCTCAGACCCGGCATCATGATGTCGGCCAGTACGAGGTCGGGCGGATTCTCTCGCGCCATCGCCAGCGCGGAAGCTCCGTCGGATGCGGTGTCGACGATCCATCGTTCGCGCAGCAGGCGGGCGACGTAGTCGCGCATGTCGGCGTTGTCGTCGGCGAGAAGAACGCGCGCGCGGTTCGCGTCGGATTCCTTCGCCGCGGAGCTGCTCGCGATCTCGGACGTCGTTTGCCAGCGGTTCACTTCGGCGACGAAGGCGTCGGCACGGATCGCGGTCGGTTCGGCGCCCTGCGCGGTCAGTTGTTCCTTCGGCAGGTGTTCCGTGCCGAACGGAATCGAGACCGTGAATACCGTCCCACGATCGATTTCGCTCTCGACGTCGATGCTGCCTCCGTGAAGCTTGACGAGCTCGCGCACGAGTGCGAGGCCGATGCCGGTCCCTTCCTGTGACCGTCCTCGGGTGCCCTGCACGCGGTGGAAGCGATCGAAGAGGAAGGGGAGCTCGTCGGAGCGAACGCCGACGCCGGTATCTCTCACGGTGAGCAGGGCGTGATCGTTTGCCGAGCGCAGGGAGACGGCGATCGTTCCGTCGAACGTGAACTTCAAGGCGTTCGAGAGGAGGTTCAGGATCACCTTCTCCCACATGTCATGGTCGACGTAGACGGGAGTTTCGATCGGCTCGATGTCGACCGAGAGCGCGAGGCCGGCGCGCTCGATCGCCGCGCGGAACACGCTGACGAGGTCGCGGGTCAAGGCGCTGAGATCCGTCCGCGCGTAGCTGGCCTGCATGCGCCCCGCTTCGATGCGTGAGAAGTCGAGGAGGGTGTTGACGAGCTTGAGGAGGCGCAGCGCATTCCGATGCACGAGCTGCCATCGATCGTTGTCGGCGTCGCGCATGGCCGCGGGGTCGGCGAGCGCATCTTCGGTCGGCCCGAGAAGCAGGGTCAGAGGCGTGCGGAACTCGTGACTGACATTGGAAAAGAACGCGGTCTTGGCGCGGTCGATCTCGGCGAGCGCTTCCGCGCGTGCGCGTGCTTCCTGCAGCGCGCGCACGCTGCCGAGGGCGGTGGCGATTTGCGCGGCGACGAGCTCGAGGAAGCCGCGGTACTTTTCGTCGAAGCGCAGTTTCGGACTCGTTCCCGCGACGAGCACGCCGGCGAGGCGCGTGTCGCCGGAACCGGCGATGGGTAGCACGTATGCGCGGCCCATCGTGCGGGGATCGTTGAGCAACAGCGCGTTGGAGGGAAGCGTCTCGTGCAACACCGGCACGCCGTTGCGCGCCACTTCGGCGATCGGAGGGAGCAGACTGGTGGCGACGCGCTGATCGTTCTCGATCGCAGGTGTGTCGAGTCCGGCCGTCCCCGCGAGACGCGCCGTCGCGCCATCGTCTTCGAGGAGATAGAGCAGCGCGAACGGAACCTCGGCCGCGCTCTCCGCGAGAACCTGACTCACGACTTCGCAGGCGGCTTCGATGGTCGTCGCTTCCTGTGTACGCGACGCGAGGGCCTGCAGGATCTGCAGCCTTCGCTCACCGAGAACGCGCGCGGTGGTCTCGGAGACGGTGACCAGCACGCCGCCGACTTCTCCCGATTCGTCGCGAATGGGACTGTAGGAGAAGTTGAAGTAGCACTCCTCCAGGAATCCATGGCGATCGAGCGGTAGCATCCAGTTGTCGGAGCCGACGGCGTTTCCCTGCATGACGCCGTCGAACATCGGCTGGATGATGGCCCAGCTCTCGGCGAAGGTCTCGCTGGCGCGCGCGCCCATCGCCTGCGGATGTTTCGTCGATCCGAGGATGGGGCGATAGCCGTCGTTGTAGAACTGCGTGTAGCTCTTTCCCCAGGCGATGTACATGGGGAAGTAGTTCTCCAGCATGATGCTGAGGGCGGTCCGCAGACTCTGCGGCCAGGCGTCGACCGGACCGACGCCGGTGCGCGACCAGTCGAGCGACCGCATGAGCTCACCCATCTCACCGCCACCCGCCAGAGGATCGAGACGCTGTGAATCACTCATCGGTTTGCTGAATCAAATACCGCTGCAAGCACGCTTCGCGCCTGAGTCAGGCTGCAGCTGTCAGCTCTCAGCTTGATCTTCGTCGCTCCTGAGAGCTGAGAGCTGAGAGCTGAGAGCTGAGAGCTAACCAAGACAGTAACATCGTCGGGTGCCGGTCTCTCTGATCATCCCCGCACTCGATGAGGAGCACGCCATCGGGGCGTTGCTCGAGGCAATCGATCGGCGGGTCGTGCGCGACGTGATCGTCGGAGACAACGGCAGCCGCGACGCGACCGCGGATGTTGCGCGGGCGCGAGGCGCGGAGGTCGTGCGCATCGACGAGCGCGGATACGGCGCGGCGTGCGCCGGCGCGTTGACGCAACTCGCGAAGGATGTCGACGTCGTTGTCTTCATGGACGCGGACGGATCGGATGATCCCTCGGAGATCGCGCGTCTCCTCGAGCCGATCCAGCGCGGCGACGCCGATCTGGTGATCGGCTCCCGTCCCCTCGGCAGGATCGAGCCCGGCGCGCTCACGCCGCAACAGCGCTTCGGCAACTGGCTGGCGACGCGTCTCATCGCTCGCATTTATGGCCATCGCTACACCGACCTCGGTCCTTTCCGCGCGATCCGCCGCGAGCTCCTCGACCGCATCGCCATGCGCGATCGCCGTTACGGATGGACCGTCGAGATGCAAGTCCGCGCACTGCAACTCGGCGCGCGCGTCGTCGAGGTGCCGGTGACCTATCGCCGGCGGATCGGGAAATCGAAGATCAGCGGGACGGTGATGGGTGTGGTGAAGGCGGGGTGGTGGATTCTGTATACGATTTTCAAGTACGCGCGATGAGGTGGCGGATCGCCGCGGCCAAGGATTTCACGCGGAGACGCGGAGCACGCGGAGAGAACGTTCCAGTGGTCTCTCTCTCTCCGCGCCCTCCGCGTCTCCGCGTGAACCCAACGATTCGAACCTACTGCATCGACGCCAACCTTTTCTCCAGGCTCTTGATCCTTCCGTCGCTGCGCTGCCCTTCGGGCAGGGACTTCGCGTACTCGACGGCGGCGGCGATGGTTTCGCGGGCGGCTTTGGTGTCGCCTTTGGCGGTGAAGATGTCGGCGCGGACGCTGAGGACGGAGAGGCGGCGCGGGCCTTCGATCTTGGACATCGCGCGGTCGGATGCGGCCAGCGCTTTGTCGTAATCCTTGAGCGCTTTCCAGGCCATCGCCAAACGCGCTGGTGGGTTGTAGTCGCTGGGGAAATCGCGCTCGGACTCCTCCAGCATCGGAATCGCTTTCTCGGGAGTGCCGAGGTCGAGGTAGGCGGTGAGGCGATGCGAATCGTAGACGGCGCGCTGTTCAGCGGTCTTCGCCGATGCGGCCGCGCCTTCGAGAAATGCCGCCCACTGCACCTTCAACGCGATCGCGCCTTCATCGTCGCCGGTGGCGTCGCGCGCATCGATGAGGGCCATGTAGAGACCGGAGCGATCGTCGCCGGAGAGCGTGATCTTCTTGTCGTCGAACGCTTCGCGCGTCGCTCTCTCCAGAGAGGTCAACCACTCGTTGCGTTTCGCAACCGACTTGTCGAGTGAGGCCGCGCAGGAGAGGCCGGTCGACGCGACGTTGGCGCCGGAAGATGTGCCCTTCAGCAGCGGATAGAGCGCAATCGCCCGCGCCACGCAGCGTTCCTGATCGTCGCCCATCGAGAGCTCGAACAGCAGCGACTCCGCCGCGCGGCCGAAGCCGCGCCAGCTTCGCGAGCCGGCCGCGAGAGCCATGTCATATTCCTTCGCCGCAGCGGGATGGCTTCCCGCGGACGCGAGCTCATCGGCCTTCTCGAGCATCGCATCGGCGGTCGACAATGCGCGCGCGCGATAGCGGCTCTCAACGTCGTCGAGCATTTTCTTCAGCTGCGGAACGGTCGCGCCGCCGAGGTAGCGCATGGCGACGACGTCGCGCCGCGGATCGAGCACGAGAATCGTCGGAAGCGCGGGGATCGGATACCGCTTCAGGAACGGAGCGTTCTTCGCATCTTCCGTGTTGACGCTGAGCCAGACGAACCGTCCGGCATACCGCTCGAGGCTTTTGTCGTTGTAGACGTTAGCCCGCATCGAGCGGCAGGTGTGTCACCAAGGCGCCCAGGCTTCGACGAAGAGCGGAACGTTCTTGGCCTTGGCTTCGGCAACGGCGCGCGTGTACTGGTCCTCGATGAACGGGAGCTCGGCGCGTGCCGTCACCGCCGCGAGCGCCAGGAACGCGAGTGGCAGGAGACGTTTCATGTCGGCGATTGTAGTCGCGCGGACGGGGAGGGATGAAACGGTTCGGCGAAAACAGATCGCAGGAGAAACGCCGACCGTGAGGCCGCGTGGTTCTTCTCCTGCGAACTGCGAACTGCCTACTGCGATCTAAATCACTGCGGCCCCGGCGTCACCCATCGCTTCAGCCACTCATCGACCTCGCGATAGAACACGCGCGAGTTCTCGGCGTTGAGGACCCAGTGATTCTCCTCGGGCCAGACCAGGAGACGGCTGGGGACCTGGAGGCGTTGGAGGATGGACCACATCTCGAGCGTGTTGTTGATCGGCACGCGGAAATCGCGCTCGCCGACGGAGAGGAGCATCGGAGTCTTGAACTGCGCGGCAGAGCGGATCGGGTTCTGCGTTTTCCAGTTCTCGTTCTGTTCCCACACCGGTCCGAGCATCGCCAACTCGCGGCCGAAGATCGTGTCCGAGGTTCCCCACTGCGCTTCGACGTTGACGAGACCGGCGTGCGCGATGAGCGCTTTGAAGCGCGTGCCCGACCAGGCTTCGAGTGCGTTGGCCAGATGCCCGCCGTAGCTGGCGCCACCGGCGACCTGTCGTGAGGCATCGATGAACGAATACTTCTGGATCGCCGCGTCCGCCGCTTCGATCAATTCCTCCGCGGGAGTGCGCAGCGGATCGCCCTGGATGTTCTGCGCGAACTGCTCGCCGAAGCCGGTCGAGCCGGTGTAGTTCGTCATGAGCATCACGTAGCCGGGTTTGGCGAGCAGGTGATAGTTCCAGCGCAGCGAGATCTGGTCGCGCCACATGTTCGCCGCACCGCCGTGGATGAGCACGAAGAGCGGGTACTTCTTCGAAGGATCGAAGCCCGCCGGCGTGATGATCATGTTGTGGATCTTGCGTCCGCGCTTCGACGTGAACCAGAAGTGCTGCGGCGGCTGCCAGTCGATCGTCTTCGCCTGATCGACGTTGAACGTCGTCAGGTTGCGATGCGACTTCGCGGTGAGATCGAGGCGCACGACTTCGGCGGGATCGACCGACGAGCCCCACTGCGCGACGATGACCGGCGCGTGATCCGCGGCCGACAATCCGGAGTAGACGCCGCGCTGCGGATCGATGAAGACCTTGGCCTCTCCTCCCGCGGATGGCACCGAGAAGATTTTCACGAGTCCTGAGTCCTCGGCGGAGAAGTAGATCGTCTTGCCGTCGCTGGAGACGACGTACTCATCGACTGAGCGATCGCTCTGCGCCACGGTGCGCTGGTTCTGCAGCGCTCCGTTGGCGGGCGGCCAATCGAGTGCGACGAGCCGCGCGAGGTTGTAGACCTTGCCGTTGCTCGGCTCGAAGGTGGCGTAAAGCGTTTTTCCGTCGGCGCTGAACGAAGGGCTGCCGTAGCTGCCCGACGCATGCGTGATGCGCTCCGGCTCGCCGCCCTTCACGCTGACGCGGAAAAGATCGAAGCTGACTTCGGCGAATGCGCCGGTGTTGCGCGCCGAGGTCGCGGCAAAGACGATCCATTGACCGTCGGGCGACCACTCGCCGTTGATCGCCTCGCCGCCCGGCGCGCCGGCACCCGTGCCGCCGAAGCCTGGCTCCTTCGTCAGTTGCGTTCCCGCCAGCAGATCCTTCGCCGTGCCCGCCGGATCGAGCGTTTGCACGAAGACGTGCGGATCCTTGTTCTCGATCCACTTGTCCCAGGCGCGAACGGGAAAGGAGTCGTAGATACGGACCTTGAACTTCCTGTCCTTTTCTTCCTTCGCTGCTTTCTTGTTGGCCTCGTCGTCGGCGGCGTCGGGGAAGACCGTGCTGCCGAAGGAGATCGACGTTCCGTCCGGGCTGAACTTCGGACGGCGCACGCCGGTCGAGAGATTCGTGACGCGCTGCGCCTCACCGCCACCGGCGATGTCGAGCAGATAGATCTGCGCCGATTCATCGGCATCGCGCTTCGCCGAGAAGGCGATGCGCTTGCTGTCGGGCGACCAGGTTGCATCGCTCTCGCCCGCTTTCATTGCTGTGATCTTCCGCGGCTTGGCGCTGCCATCGGTGGGAACGATCCAGAGATCGCTGGTCTGTTCCTTGTCGTCGTACGACGGCTCGGTGACGGAGAAGACGACCCACTTGCCGTCGGGACTCACGACCGGCGCACCGACGCGCTTCATCAGCGTCAGCATTTCGTGCGTGACCGGTTGCTTGTCGGCGGCAAGAAGCGTCGCGGCGACGACGAACGAGAGCAGGAGGGTGGTTCGTTTCAGCATGGCGCGCGAATCATAACCAATGGACGATTGGAACGATGGAGGGCGGGCTTATAGCCCGCCGATTTTGGGCGGGTGGGTTCGTTCTCTCTCAAGTGAACGGTAGACAGGTGACGGGGAACGCTCGCGAAACGGGCAGGAGTTCCCTGTCTACCGTTCCAGTTTTCTTCAGGCGACTTTCCCCCGCCCAGAATCGGCGGGCTATAAGCCCGCCCTCCGGGTGACGACGCGGGTCGCGAGTGCCACCACGATCAGCGCCGCGCACACATCGAGCATCACGTCCCACGGCGTTCCCGTGCGCGTGACGGTGTAGCTCTGCATCCACTCATCGATCGATGCGACGGCGAAGACGATGGTGAGGGGCACGACGATCGTGCGGTGGGCGCGCCACGCCAGGAAGGCGAGGACGCCGTATTCGAACATGTGTGCGGCTTTCCGTACGATGACGTTGAGGGTCCAGGGTAGGTCCTGGCCGACGATCGTGCGGATCCATCCGCCGCTCTGCGCGGCGGAGAAGTTGTCGTTGGAAGCGGAGAGGATCAAGGCCGCCCAGAGGATGACGGGCAGCCACTGCCGGAGAGATCGCATCGCCCGTACAATACCGCCTCACGCATGGAGCCTCGCGCAATCCGTCTCTCCGTTCTCCAACCCAATCTCGCTCCGATCCACATCGACGCTCAGGGTCCGCTGATCACGCTTGGACGCGCCACCGAGTGCACGGTGCCGATCAAGGATCGCTATCTGTCGCGCCGGCACGCGGAGATCGCGTTCGACGCCGGCGCATGGATCGTGCGCGATCTCGGCAGTGTGAATGGAACGCTGGTCAACGGCACGAAGGTCAACGGCACTCTCCCGCTTCGCCCCGGCGATCGCATCACCCTCGGCGACAGCGAGGTGGTCTTCGAGCCGGAAGATGTCGTGTCGCAGTCGAAGATCATCGCCCTCGACAGCGACTCGCACGCGAAGAACATGGCCATTCCGCTGCGCGACGCCGTCGAGGATACGACGCGCTCGAACATTCTCTCGCTCCTCGCGCTGCAGTTCATCGAAGACCGCTCGATGGGCGAGCTCTTCGACTTCATCCTCGATCAGGTCATCGGTTTTCTGCAGCCGTCACGCGCGGCACTGGCGCTGCTCGCAGCGGATGGGCAGACGTTTTCCAACGTCCTGCTGCGCCGCAGCAGCGAAGACGAGTCGCTCGATCTATACATCAGCCGCACGTTGCTGGCCGAGGTGATCGACGGAAGGAGCGTGGTCTCGTTCGTCGATACCTCGCAGGATGAAAAGCTCGCGCGCGCGGAATCGATCGTGGCGCAACACATCCGCTCCGCCGTCTGCGCGCCACTCATGATCGGCGACGCGGTCCTCGGCGTGCTCTATCTCGACTTTCTCGCGCAACATGGCGCGGTCACGCACGAGGACGTGCACCTCATCGCACAGATCGCGCGCTTCGCGGCGGTCAAGCTCGAAACGACGCGCCTGCGCGAAGAAGCGATGGCCAAGGCGAAGCTCGACGAGGAGCTGCGCACGGCGTACGTGATTCAGAGCCGCCTTCTCCCGTCGGAGCTCCCGCACATCGAGGGCTATGCATTCGCCGGGACGAACAAGCCGTGCCGCACGGTCAGCGGCGATTACTACGACGTCGTCGTGCGTCCCGACGGGCGCATCTACTTCATCGTCGCCGACGTGAGCGGCAAGGGCATTACCGCCGCGCTGGTGATGGCCAGCGTGGCCACGGCCTTCAACATCTTCACGCGCACCGATCCGCGGCCGGCCGATCTCGTGCGCGAGCTGAACGTAACGCTCGCGCCGAAGACCTCGCCGACGAAGTTCGTAACGCTGGTCGTCGGCCTGCTCGATCCCGCCGCCGGAACCGTGGAGTTCACGAACGCGGGACACGTCGCACCGCTCGTGATCTCCGCGCGCGGCGTCGAGCAGCAGACGTCGACGGACATGGTGGTCGGCCTCTTCGGCCACGCGACGTACCGCAATCAGACCGTGACGCTGGAGGCCGGCGATTCGATCGTTCTTTTCACGGACGGTGTGACCGAAGCGGAGAACGAAGCTGAAGATCAGCTCGGCCTCGATCCGATCGCCACGCTCGTCGCCCCACTCCACGGCATACGCGCGCCGCAGATTCTCGAAACGATCGACGCGCACGTGCAGAAATTCTGCGGCAACGCACCGATGATGGATGACGTGACAATGCTGGCGCTGACGAGACTGTGAATCAGTTGTCAGTTGTCAGTTGTCGGTTGTCAGTTGTCCGCGAAGCCTCGCGATCTCCCGGACAACTGACAACTGACAACCGACAACCGCGCATGCGCTCTATCTCGGAAACGCCTCTTTCACTCCGCCATCCACCGGCAACATCATCCCGGTCGTCTTCGCCGATCTTGGTCCGGCGAGAAACAGCGCGGCTTCGGCGACGTCGTCGGCGGTGACTTCGACCTTGAGCAGCGTGCGGTTGCGATAAAAGTCGGGGAGCTTCGACGCGTCGACGCCGTACGCCTGCGCGCGCATCTCGCGCATCTCGTCGCTCCAGAAACGCGAGCCGCCGAAGATGGCGTCGGGGTTGAGCATGTTGGCGCGGATGCCGTGCTCTCCTCCTTCGAGGGCGACGATGCGGCAGAGCTGAGCCTCCGCGGCTTTGCTCACGCTATAGGCGCCGAACTCTTTCCCGGGTGCGGTGACGTTCTTCGAGGCGTTGAACACGATCGAGCCGCCGAGCCCCTGCGCTTTCATGATGCGCATGGCCGCGCGGGCGACGAGGAAGTGACCGCGGGCGTTGACGGCGAAGCTGCGATCCCAGTCAGCGACCGGCAGGACGTCGAGGCTGCCGAACGAGGAGATGCCGGCGTTGCTCACGACGACGTCGACACCGCCGTACTCCGCGACCGTGCGCTCGAATGCGCGATCGACGTCTTCTTCGCTCGCCACATCGAGGCGCAACGCGATCGCGCGGCGCAAGCCGTTCTTGTCGATGATCGCCTTGGCCACTTCTTCGGCGAGCGCGAGATCGACGTCGGTGACGACGACATGCGCTCCTTCCTCGGCGAATCGTTCCGCGACGGCGCGGCCGATGCCGCTGGCCGCGCCGGTGACGAGGACGATCTTGCCGGCGAGCTCTTTTTCTTTCGGGAGCAGCGTGAGCTTGTAGAGCTCGAGCGGCCAGTACTCGGCGTGAAACGCATCGTCATCGTTCAGCGTCTCGTATCCGCCGACCGCTTCCGCGTCGACGATGATGCGCATCGTGTGGCGATAGATGTCGCGCACGATGCGCGCCGCACGCGCGTCTTTGCCCGCCGTCCACATCCCCACGCCGGGCATGAGGATCACGCGCGGGAAAGGATCGAGCATCGCGAACTCCGTCGGATGCGCGCGGTAGTGCGTCGTGTAGCGCTCGATGTGCTCGCGCATCGCCGCGTCGAGGTCATCCTGTTCCTCGATGAAGAGCGGATGGCGCTTCGTGTACAGCAGATGATCCGGCGTCGCCGGCCCGATCTGCGTGATCTGCTTCGCGTCGCGCCGCGCCAGAAACTCCAGCACGTCCGGCGACGAATCGAGATCGAGGATCTTGCCCCCGAGAATGCGCCGCAGGAGCGCAGGCATCCTGCCTGCCGGTCCGCCGGCATCTTGCCGGCCGCCTGGAAGGCGGCGGACCGGCAGGCTGGAAGCCTGCGCTCCCAGGAACTCCTCGGCTTTTGTGACGAGGGCGATGTGTTTCTCGTACGCCTCCTGCGCGGTTTCTCCCCAGGTGATGAGGCCGTGGTTCATGAGCACGAGCCCTTCGGCATCCGGCTGCGCATCGAAGCGATCCGCCACGTCGCGGCTGAGCCGAAACCCGGGGCGGCGGTAGGGGACGAGGATCACGGTGTCGCCGAAGCAGGCGCGCAGCGTCTCTTCGCGTCCGCGCGTATTCGTCAGCGCCAGGATCGCATCGGCGTGCGTATGCAGCACCGCCTTCGCCGGCAGGAACGCGTGCAGCAGCGTCTCGATCGACGGCCGCGCGCTCGCGGGATCGGTGAGACATCGCGCGAGATAGTCGACCATCTCCTGATCCGACATCTCCTCATCGCGCGCGCGCAACGGCGCGATGTAGTCGAGGCGCACCGCCGGAAACTGCTTCGGCACGATCGACTTCATGTCGCTGCCGCTGCTCTTGATGAGCATGACGTCGATCGCGCCGCCGAGAAGATCGGTGCTGCGCGACTTGACGCTGTTGTTGCCGCCGCCCCACAGCACCAGCGCTTCTTCCATCCCCACGAGGCGTGATTGATGGACGAGCTGCTCGACCTCACTTGCCGCGCCGTGAATAGGGTTCTCTTCCCAACGATTCCGCATGGCGGCGGATTATATGGACGGCGCTCTTCGGCAGCGCGTGGGGAACGCACGCGCTGCCGAAGATGGATGATTTTTCAGATTACGGGGTGCTGGTCGGCGCCGGGTGCGGAGGTGTCATCTCTTCGTTGCTGGTGATGCCGAAGAAGCGCTTGATGAGGCGCTTGACGACGACCACGATCGGCGTCTCGCGCTCGCGCATGCCGCGGTCGCGGACTTGCTCCGCGGCGGCCGCGGGAAGGGACGAGCTGAGAACGACGACGGAAAGAACGAAGACAAACGCGCGGACGGTGTGACGCATGACGAAATTCCTCCTGATGTTGTTGGTCTGTTGATGGATGGAAGTATGGGAAACGGCTGGACTGTAAACGGACTTCGAGCGCATGACGCGGTTCCTCCTCATCGGACGGCGTTGTTTGAAAGACTGGGACAGCGGGTGGACCGCTGATCTCGATGTCGGCGGGGTGGGGCGGGCGCCGCTATCGTTCCAAACTGTCCGACGGCGACGGCGGATGAAGGCGAGGCCGCTCGTCTGGCAGTTTTCGCAGAAAAGCGTACACATGGCGGATGAGGCTCGGTGTCGCCTCACCGAGTGCAATCGCCTCGCGCAGGAACGAAAGGGCCGTCATCGCGCGGGACATCATGCCGGCACGGGTGAACCGTGCGACGATCTCGCGACAGATCGCTGGAACCTCAGCCGGCTCGCCGAGGACGAGGAGAGCTTCGCTGAGATTGAGAGCGACGAGCGCCGCATCGGCGGTCATGTCGAACGTGTCGAACTCCCGCCATGCCTGCCGCAGAATCGGCAGCGCATCGCGGAGCTTTCCGGCGGCGACCAGCGCCTGCCCGAGCTGCCAGCGACTGCGGGTCTGCTCGACTTCCATGCCCAGCACCTCGTACTCCGCGACCGCGCGTTGTAAGTACGCGATGCCTTCGACCGGCTGATTCAGACGGACGTAGCCAGTGCCAATGTTGTGCAGCAACCGGACGCGCGTACCGATTTCGAGATCGGGCTCGCGCTCCAGGCTCAGAGAGATCGAGAGAGCTTCTTCGACGGCGTCGGTCTGATAGACCACGACCGCTTCCGTGACGCGCGCATTCAGATAGCGCGTGCGATCGCCGAAGCGGAGGAACGTCTCGGCCGCCTGGCGCGCCAGAACGACCGCTTCCGGTGCCCGGTCGACGCTGCGCAGGATCAGTGCCTTGACGAGCGCGAGTCGCGCCAGGTCGTACTCCGGCAGAGGAACCTGATCGAAGAGCTCCTTCGACCGCTCGGCGATTTCGAGTGCTTCGGGGTAGCGGCCGACGAACGACAGAACGTAGGCGTGATCGCGATAGGCCTGGGCGCGCAACTTCACCGCGTAGTCGCACGGATAGTCCACCACGCCGAGGGAGTTCGCGACCTCGATGGCCATCGCCGTGACCTGCAGTGCGTTGGCCGGCGAATCCTTGTCCATGATCGGGTGCACGCGTTCGAGAAGCTGCGTGACCATCCCGGCCGTATAAGCCTGTTCGGCAAGGCGGAGGCGTTGCGGCCACCACGCTGCCGGGCCGCTCAGAATTTCATCGCAGAGAACCGCCGCTTCCTGCTCTTCGCGGCGCGCGCGCTCGGCGAAGGCGGTCACATCGACGACGAACCGGCGCGGCGGCAACGACTCTTTCTCCCACACGTCGCTGCTCGCGAGCGCGGAGATCATTTCACGGTGATCCCCCACTTCCAGCGAGCATTGATCACACGCCGAAACGTGCTGTTCGATCTCGCTGGAGATGGGTGAGGTGCCCTCTACGTATTGAAAAAGGGCTTCGTCGTCGTAGTGCATCATCGTGCGTCTGTTACTTACGTGCGGCAAGATAGCACGCCCGAAGGGCGTTTGTCAGCAAGGAACGCATGCAGGGCTTCCCCGGATCATTCCAACGGAGGAGTGACGGAGAGAGGCAAATCCCTACCCGTCGTAGATCGCGGATCGCAGATCGTGGATCGCAGGGCGAGTTTGGGTGGCGAACTCGAGAGGAACGATCCTCGAAACGTCGAGTTCGCTCCCTGCGAATCTTGTCCCTCGCGAGACCGACGCCTCGTACCACCCGCACGTGCATCAGCCTTTCGCAATCAGCGGTCCGGGCCGTGCGCGTCCGCTTGTTTCACCGTCTCGCGAGACCGACGCCTCGTACCACCCGCACGTGCACCAGCCTTGGGCTGTCAGCGGTCCGGGCCGTGCCCGGTGGCTGGGGAGGGAGGATTCGAACCTCCGAATGGCGGCTCCAAAGGCCGCTGCCTTACCGCTTGGCGACTCCCCAGTACGGGCCGAATCGGAAAGGTCGGGGAGTCTAACAGAGCGAACGGTGTTGTGTAGTCCCTCGAGCCTCAGTCCTTCTCCTTTGCGATCCCGCCCACCTTCGCCGACGTCGCACGGAGGTAGTCGTTCGGTGCGAGGAGGATTTGAGCGCCGCGCGTGCCGGCCGAGATCGAGATCACCTCGAAGAGCTCAATCGTCTCATCGGCAAAAACCGGATAGCTCTTCTTTGCCGCGAGTGCCGTCACCCCGCCGCGAATGTAGCCCGTCAGTGGCTGCACCTCTTTCAGCGCCACCGTCTCCACCTTCTTATCGCCGGTGAGCTGCGCGAGCGCCTTGAGATCGAGCTGCTGATCGCCCGGCACCACCGCGAAACAGACGCCGTGCTTGTCGCCGCGCGCGACCAGCGTCTTGAACACCTGCTCCGGCGGCAACCCGACCTTGCGCGCCACACTCTCCGCGGCGAGGTCATCGGGATCGACTTCGTACTCGCGCACCTCGTAGGCGATGCCGAGGGAGTCGAGGAGGCGGACGGCGTTGGTTTTCATGATCGGTTGTCGGTTGTCAGTGGTCGGTTGTCTGGGCTTGGCGGCCAACGCGCGCCATCCGTCATTCTGAGCGAGGCGGTCGGGTGGGTGTGAGCGAAGAATCTCAAACTTAGAAAAGCATCGCCGAGGCGCCGGTCGTCGCATTTGAGATTCTTCGTCGCGCTTCGCCCCCGTCGCGGCACGCCGCTCGGGGGCTCAGCCTACTCAGAATGACGGGAACGGCTGATCGCTGGATTCCCCAGACAACCGATCACCGACAACCGACAACCCATATGGAATGCTTCTCCTTCGAACTGTCGTTCTGCCGAATAACTTCGGAGGTCCTCTGGTGAATCGAACCCTGGTGTATGGGCTGACGTGTGTCCTGATGTTTGCCGCGGTCGGTGTTCAGGCGACGACCATCGTTCTGCCTACCGACGATCAGCTCGTCGCGAAGTCGCCGGTCATCGTCGAGGGGACCGTCGTCTCCACGGCTCCCGTGATGCACGACGGCTCGATCGTGACCGACACCGTGATCAACGTCGCGCGCACGATCAAGGGACACACCGAAAACACCATCACCGTTCGCGAAATGGGTGGCGAGATCGATGGCCGCATCACCAGGGTCTACGGCACGCCGGAGTTCGTCGCCGGTGAGCGCGTGCTTCTTTTCCTCGAGGCCAACCCGCGCGGCGGCTATCGCACGATGGATCTCTTCATCGGCAAGTTCTCCGAAGCGCGCGCGATGAACGGCAATCGCCTCTGGCTGCGTCAGGACGTCGAGGACGTGAACCTGCTCGATCACGATCTGCGTCCGATCGCGGCGAAGAACGTGCAGCGCGATGCGGCGGGATTCGAAACCTTCGTCGCCGATCGCGTTGCCGGCCGTGAAGGAACGCGCGGCTACGGCGTCGAGAATCCTGTGCTCAATTCGAAATCGGAGTCGTCGATTGCCGGACGAACAGTGAACGCGAACTTCACGCTGATCGCGGAGCCGACGGTCTATCGCTGGTTTCGCTTCGACAGCGGCTTGACCGCGCAGTGGTACAGCAAAGGCACGCAGCCCGGATATTCGAACGGTGGCGTCGCCGAGCTGCAGACAGCGATGGCGTCGTGGACGGGATACGCCGAGGCCAACATCAAGTATGTGTACTCCGGCACGAGCTCCGCGGCCGCGGGTGGACTCGACACGCCGAACGGCGTGAACGAAGTGCTGTTCAACGATCCGCTCGGCGAGATCGCGGGAACGTGGAATCGCTCGACCGGCGGCGTCGTCGGCACGGGCGGCTTCAACGGCGTCGCTCTTGGCGGTTCGTGGAACGCGCCGTTCACCGCAGACGCGGCGCATCCCGCTGGCGCGGTGAACGCCTATGCGATCACCGAAGGGAACCTCACGATTCAGGATGGCGTGTCGGCGTCGACAGGGATCAGTAGCTCGCGGCTCGCCGAGATCGTCGCGCACGAGTTCGGACACACCCTCGGCCTTGGTCACAGCACCGACGGCACCGCGCTCATGTATCCGAGTGTCACCGGCCTCGGGCCATCGCTGCGCGCCGATGATCAGCTCGGCGCGCGCTGGCTCTATCCGAACGGCAACACGAATCCCAATCCCGGAGGTCAGGCGCCCGCGGCGCCGACGAACCTTCGAACGACGGTGGTGGGATCGAATCTCGATCTCGCCTGGGACGACAACGCCACGAACGAGACCGGCCAGTCGATCTTCCTCGCCAGCGGAAGCGGATCGTTCACGCGCGTCGCCGACACCGGCGCGAACGCGGAGAGCGCGCGTCTCAGCGGCCTGACCAGCGGCAGCTATCGCGTCTACGTCGTCGCGTTCAACGCTTCCGCCACCTCGGCACCGTCGAACACCGCGACGGCGACGATCTCCACCGCGCCGCTCGCGAACTTCAGCTTCACGCCGCAGAGCGGAGCGTCCGGCGTGACCACGTTCACGTTCTATGACGAATCGACCGGCGGCGTCAGCTCGCGCCAGTGGAGCTTCGGCGACGGCGCGACGGCGACGGCCGCGGTCGTCACGCACCTCTACGCGAGTCCCGGTTCCTACAACGTGACGCTGACGGTGAACGGCAACGGGCAATCGTCGCAGATCTCGAAAGGCGTGCTCGTGCTCGCGCCGCTCGACGCGTCGTTCGTCTGGTCGCCGGCGAATCCGACGCCGAGCGACACGATCCAGTTCACCGATCAATCCGCCGGCCCGCCATCGTCGTGGAGCTGGAGCTTCGGCGACGGCTCGTCGTCGACGGAACAGAGTCCTTCGAAGAAGTACAACGCCGTCGGCTCGTATCTCGTCACGCTCACGGTGGCGCGCGCGGGAAGTGCGCCGTCCACGACGACGAAGACGATCGTCGTCGGCACCGGTGTGCCGGTGACGCCGAACGTCGTCGCCGCGTTCACGGCTTCGTCGAGCGCACCGACCGCGGGCGCGAATGTGACCTTCACCGATCAGTCGACCGGATCGCCGACGAGCTGGTCGTGGTCGTTCGGCGACGGTGGTTCGTCGTCGTCGAAGAATCCCGTGCACGCCTTTGCGTCCGCGGGAACCTACACCGTCTCGCTGACCGCCTCGAATGCGACGACCTCGTCGACGACGACCAAGCAGATCGCGGTCGCGGAAGCGGCGGCGTATCGCTCGCTGATCTCCGTTGCCGCGCAGACGGGCGGCGTGGGCGGGACGTCGTGGCGTACCGAGCTCACGCTGTTCAATGCCGGCGCGCAGGGCGCGAGCGTGAAGGTGCTGTTCCTTCCGTCGGGTGGCGGCCTGCCGGTGACGCGCGATCTCTTCCTGGCGCCGCGTCAATCGCAGACGTACGCGAATGCGCTCCTCGATCTCTTCACCATCCCGAGCGGCGCGGGCGCGCTCGCGGTCGAGGCGTCGAGCGCCGGCGCCAACGCCGACCTGCGCATCACCAGCCGCACGTTCACGACCGGCGCGGATGGGACGTACGGGCAGTCGGTGCCCGACGTGCAGCCGGCGTCGCTGGCGAAGACGCTCTACATCACCGGCATCAAGTCGGGCGACGATTACCGCACGAACCTCGGGCTCGTGAACCGCGCATCGTCTCCGGTCACGGCGACGCTGACTCTCTTCAGCGCCACGGGCGGCACGACGTCGACGAAGAACGTGACGCTGGCCGCGAACAGTTTCCAGCAGACGTCGCTGGTGTCGTATTTCCCCGACGTCGAGGGCCGCACGTTCGATGTGCTGTCGCTGCGAATCGTCGCCTCGGTTGCTGACGCCGTGAGCGTGTACGCATCGGTGGTCGACAACATCACGCAGGATCCGATCTACATTCAGGCAGTGACGCCGGCGGTCGGCGGCGCGCTGACGATTCCGGTCGTCGGCCGCGCGCCGGGTGCGAACGGCACGTTCTGGCGCAGCGACGTGACGTTCTTCAATCCGACGACGAGTCGCATGTTGCTCGATCTGAATTACGGCGGCGTTGCGAAGACGATCGCCGTCGACGGGGGCGACACGCTCGTGGAGGCCGACATTCTTTCGGCCTTCGGCCAGTCGTCGGGCAACGCGAGCCTCGCCGTGTCTTGGACGACGCTCACCGGTCCGGTCGTCACGAGCCGCACTTACACGAGCGTAGAAACCGGCGGCACGTACGGTCAGTCGATCGATCCACTCGCGCAGCTCTCGAACGCGATGTTCGTTCCCGGACTGCGCAACGATTCCAGCTATCGCACGAACATCGGTTTCGTAAACGGCGGCATCACCACGGAGACGTTCGCCGTGATCGCACTCTCGCCGAACGGCACCGAGCTCGCGCGCACGAACATGACGCTCGCCGCGGGCGCGCAAACGCAATCGAGCGTCGCCGCGCTCCTCCCCAACGTGAACGGCAGTTTCACGCTGTTCGTTCAGGGCGACGGCGAAGCCGAGCTCTTCGCGTACGGTTCGATGGTCGACAACGAGTCCGGTGATCCGGTGTTCTTCGCGGGACGCTGAGACACGGTTACTGGTTACTGGTTGCTGGTTGTCTGCGGTGCTGCGCCGAGAACGCGCAGATCGCCAGGAACTGAATTGGAATCCCGAGCGTCGAGCGAGGGACCTGGGGGAAGGGCGGCACGATGCACATGTTGCGCGCCACCACCCGCCCAGGTCCCTCGCTCGACGCTCGGGATGACAATCGGAACCGCTGCTGATTGCTACTGTCTGGGATTCACGTGCGAACCCGCAGACAACCAGCAACTAGCAACCAGCAACGCCATACAACTAATGCGCGAGTAGCGCCGCGGGCACGTGGCCACCGTTGGCGGCGAGCTGTTTCATGACTTCCTTGTGCAGCCAGATGTTCATCGCCGCGGAGTCGTTCGTGTCGCCGGTGTAGTGAAGGTCGGCGGCGAGCTCTTTGCGCGCGGCGAGGCTGCTGTCCATTCCGACGAGCTTCATGAGATCGACGATCGAGTGCTTCCAGTCGAGCTTCTCGTGATGCGTTGCGGCGAGCTTATCGAGAGTCGCGGCGACGTCGACCGGTCCGGCCGGTGCGGCGGTCGCGGCAGGAGCAGCCGCGGGAGCCGCTGCGGCCTTCGCGGCGTCGACCTGCAGTTTCGCGCTCGGCACACCGACAGGCGCTTCCGCGACCGCGGCGTGGTGAAAGATCTTCGTCATCATCTCTTTGAACATTCCCATATGCAGACTCCTTTGCTTTCGTCCGGAATGACTGCAAGTTGGTGTCCAGTGCGCCTAGACTCGCTTCACGACCACAACCGTCGTGTCGTCGGCGGGCGCGGCGGGGCCGACGTGCGAGCGCCAGTCATCGAGAAGCGCGGAAAGAATCGCGCTGGCCGGGCGGCGCGAGACTCGGGACAGCAATTGCTGGATGCGATCGAAACCGTAGGGCGCGATGCCGCTGGCGTCGGTACCTTCGAAGAGACCGTCGGAACAGATCACGAGCGCGGCTCCCGATTCGATCGTGATCGTCGCATCGGAGTACTGTCGCGTCGGTCCTTGTCCCAGCGGCAATGACGGCAGCTCGATCTCGCGCGCGGCGTGGTTGCCTGCGGCATTGCTGTTGACGATCCAGGGATAGGGATGACCGGCGTTGCTCAGGAGCACTTCGCCGGAAACCGGATCGAGGCGCAGCAGCGCCAGCGTCGTGAACGTGCGCGGTGCTTCGAGCCCGCGAAGCACGGTATCAAGACGTCCGAGCACCATCGCCGGCGTTCGTTCCGCCTCGACGAGGCTCGCCACGCCCGCCTTCGTCATCGCCTGCGCGATCGCACACGAATAGCCGTGCCCCGAGACATCGCCGGCGGCGATCCAGAGTCGTCCCATCGAATCGGGGACGAAGTCGTAGAGATCGCCTCCCGCTTCCGTCGCCAGGATCGAGCGCGCGGCGATCTCATAGCCTTCGACGATCGGCATCACCGACGGTAAGAGGCCGAGCTGCATCTTCGCCAGCAGCGCCATCTCGAACTTCACCCGATTCTCTTCCTCGAGCCGGCGCACGAATGCCGGTGGTGCGTACGGACCTTCCTCGAGCGCGTCGGTGTGGCGCAGGCCGATCAGGCCGAAGGCGACCGGCGCGATGGCGACCGCGCTCAGCACGAGACTCGACGCCGTCAGCCACGAGAAATGAATCAGCGAGAAGAGCGCGGCTGGAAGCACCGTCGACGTCATCGCCGCCGCGAGCAGCGCGGTCAAACCGAAGCGCGCATAGCCGCGCACGAAGATCGTCGCCAGAAGCAGCGCGGCCGCGAGCGACGCCCAGTACGACGCCAGCGGCAACCGCGTCGCCAGCACCAGCGCGGCGAGGATCGTCGCGCTTCCGGGGATGCGGCGGATGAGCGGCAGTCGCAATCCCGCGCAGACCGCCAGAAGAACGATGGCGGTGCGGATCGCGCCTTCGTCGATCGGCGACGGATGCGCGCGGAAGAAGGGAAGCGCGATGCTTCCGTCGGTCGGCGACAGGCCCGCGCTCGCCGTGGCGATCGAAAGCGCGACGAGCCAGAGGCCCGCGGCCGCGGCGCCGATGGACCAGCCGGCCAGCATCGCCCGTCCGCCGATCGGTCCGAGGCGTCCCGCGCGCAGAGCATCGAGCGAAGTGCGGAAGTTGGGAATCGTCGAGCGCAGCCATGACTCCGCGGCCGACCAGAGAATGAACAGCGACAGTCCCTTGCTCAGAACTTTGATGATCAGATCGAGGAGTTGAATCCACGTCCCGGAGTCGCGAATCGGGCCTGCGATCGACAGCGCGATCGAGACCGCGGCGAGCACGACGCCTTTCCTGAGCTCGATGCGTCGCTGCGCGAGTAGCGTGACGAACACTGCAAGCGTGCCGATGTAGAAGAGCGCGACGGCGAGGATCTCGGGAAGATTCGCCATCAGCAGCGATCCGACCGACAGTCCTTCGAGCCGCTTCTGCCACCACGCCCCCGCGCCGGTCAGTCGCTGCACGTAAGGCGTTCCACCGATTGCTGTGCCCATCACGGATTCCGCTGGCTTGCTGCCGGGAACCGACGCAAAGTGCGCGGTGTCGCCGAACACGCCCACCTCGGTCTCGACGATCGAAGTTCCTGGCGGCATGAACATCCGCTCCAGCGCGAGACGTCGTTCATCGCGTTGCGCGTTTGCCGCTGAAGTCGGACGCAGCGGATCGTCGGGCGTCCAGGTCGCGGAGACCGGCAAGCCGTGCAGCGAGAAGAGCACGCGAAGCTCGCCGCTCTCCCGATCCGGCCAGCGGCTGCGCGCGGTCGTCAGCACGTAGGGCCCACGTCCTTCGCGCGTCAGCCAGCCGGCGGCGGCCGCGCCGAGGTTGTCGTAGGCGGTCTCGCGCTGTCCGACGAGCTCACTGTTTTCATTGAGCCAGCTTTTCGAGCGAAGCTCGACGCGCGGCGCCGCTTCGATCGTGAGACCGGCCACGCGCGCGAGCTCCTGCATCCGCGCCGCAAAGACCTCGGCCTTCGGCACGCTGCGGTTGCGCCATTCCGGAAGCCGGAACGCGGCGACGATCACTCCCGCAACGAAGAGAGCGACGCCGATCGCGCCGAGGGCGAGGAGGCGAGGGCGTGCAGGCTTCGGCATGCTCCTCAGATATACACGCATCGCACGGAAAAGTTCTCGCGTTGTTGTGGAGCGCAGGCATCCTTGCCTGCCGGTCTGCCGGCATCCTTGCCGGCAGTCTCACCGCGATCGGGCCGGCTGGAAGCCTGCGCTCCGTGAGGCGTTTCTACTTGTTCGCGCTGATGCGCAACAGGTCGCGACCGACGATGATCTCGCCTTTGAACTTGCGCGCTGCCCGCTCGCGGAATGTTTCGTCGGCGTTTCCGGGAATGAGGTGCGTGAGGACGAGCGTGCGCACTCCGGCGCGGGCGGCGACGTCGCCGGCTTCCTCGGCGCTCGTGTGATAGCTCTTGAGCCGCGCGGCGACGGCTGGTGTGTCGACTTTGTCGAAGTGTTCGGGGAGATAGGCTTCAAGCACGAGGATGTCCGCTCCTCTTGCATAGCGCACGAGGTTTTCCGTCGGACGCGTGTCGCCGGAGATGACGATCGTTCGTCCGCCCGATTCGAAGCGATAGCCGAACGCGTAACGCACCGGACGATGATCGACGGCGAAGGCGGTGACTTTCACGTCGCCGTCGTCGTAGACCACGCCTTCGCGCACGACGTGCGTATGGATCGTCGCACCCGCGGCAGGGTGTTTCTCCAATAGATCGCGGCGCAGATGGATGTCCTCGGCGAAGAAGTCGAGCATCGCGTCGGCGAGCTTCTTCGTGCCCGGCGGTCCGTAGAGCTCGAGCGGAAGGCTCTTCCGCCCGAACTGCCACGACGTGTCGAAGAGATCGGGTAGTCCCGCCGTGTGATCGGAATGAAGGTGCGTGAGGAAGACCGCACGCAGGTTCTCGTACTTTTGATCCGTTGCCGCGATCCGCATCGTCGCGCCGCGACCGGCATCAACGACGAACCACTTCTCGCCGGCGACGATCACCGTCGACGGTCCGGCGCGCTCGGGATCGGGACGGGGATAGCCGGTGCCGAGGAGGAGGACTTCGAGCGGCGCCGCCGTCGCGACCGGGGCCACGAGCAGCGCGAGGCAAAGGATGAACGATGAAGGATGAACGATGAACCGCAGCCGAAGACGCACGTTCATCCTTCATCCCTCCTCGTTCATCGTTCGTTTCCGATCACCGCGTCGAACACGATCTGACTCCACGACTCCATCTCCGCGTGCAACGTGGCCAGTTCTTCGCGCGTGGCCCATCGCCCGGTCATCTTCTCGGTCTCGCGGACGGTCACGTTGGGACCGTGCGTGTCGAGCAGATAGACCGCGCCAAGGTGGACTTTGCCGACGTCGGTGGTGTCGTCGTTGAGGATGCCGATGAACGTGAGCTCGTAGTCGCCGGCGATCGTCACTTCTTCCTGCAGCTCTTTCTGCAGACCGTCGAGCAGATCGGGCGTGTCGGGATTGATATGACCGCCGATGCCGAGGGAGAGCTTGTGATGCAGCCGGGCCTCGGTTTGCTTCTGCGTGCGCTGCAGGAGGAAATACGACTCGCCGTGACGAATCACGACGTACGGGATGATCTGTTTGTATTGCGGCGAGATCTCCGCCGTCGGGCGATCGAGGAAGAAGTGCAGGTCGACGATGCGGTCGAAGACGTCGTCGTAGCCGTCCTGCACGAGGCCGCGTTCGACGAGGTACGGCGCGAGCGATTCGCGTTCCACCACCATCACTTGTTCGGGGGCCTGCGTCATGCGAAGTACTCCAGCGTCGCGTCGTGCACGAGACCGTTCGTCGACAGGCCGCTGCCGCCTTCGATCGTCGCGCGGCCGCGCAGGTCGCTGAAGCGACCGCCCGCTTCCTCGACGATGATCCGGATCGGCGCCATGTCCCAGGTCGCGACCTTCGGCTCGATCGCGATCTCGACCGCGCCTTCGGCGACGAGCATGTGCGCCCAGAAATCGCCGAAGCCGCGCGCGCGGGTGCAGCGCCGCGTGAGCGCGAGGAACGGTTCGGTGCCGCCGTGAACGTCGAAGTCGGTGATGCTGTCGTACGTCAGATGAGCCTCCTCGAGCGTCGCGATGCGTGACGCCTGCATGCGCGTGCCGTTGCAGAATGCGCCTTCTCCGGCGGACGCCCACCAGCGGCGCCCGAGCGCCGGGGCGGAGACGACGCCGGCGATGCCCTTGGTTCCTTCGTAGAGTGCGATGAGCGTGGCGAAGACCGGAATGCCGCGGACGTAATTCTTCGTGGCGTCGATCGGGTCGAGGATCCAGCGCCGCGCGCTGTCGCCGGTCACGCCGTACTCCTCGCCGAGGATGCCGTCGTCGGGGCGGTCGACGGCGAGAGTTTCGCGGATGACGCGCTCCACCGCTTCGTCCGCCTCGGAGACCGGCGTCATGTCGACTTTCGTCCGCACGGCGAGCGACGTCGAGCGGAAGTGCTGCATCGTGATCGCGTCCGCGCGGTCGGCCAGCGTGAGCGCGAGCTGGAGGTCGGGGTGCATGCGGGCGCGAAGGGTAGCACGCGCGAAACTCGTGGCGCGTGTACGTCGTCACCTGGGCGGTGGTGCGTACTCGTCGAGCTTCGCCGAAGGCCGGTTGTTCCAGAGTACAAGCGCGGCCGCCGGCAGATGGAAGCCGAGGATGACCATCGTCCAGGCGTGCGGATTCTGCTCGCCCGATGAGGGAACCCACCAGTGCTGCATCAGGCTCACGAGCAGAGCCGACCACGACGTGAGCAGAAGCGCGACCATCTGCTGCCACGATCGCGCCGCGAGGAACAGCGGAAGCTGATCGTAGAAGAATCGCTGCAGTACGACCGACATCGCCAGCACGATCCGCGCATCGCGATGACGCCATCGCAGCGCCGTTGCGAGCAGCAGAAAGCCAGGGATGATGAGCAGCGGCGAGCGGCCGAGGTACGTGCTGAGACTTCCGTGCGCGAGCCAATCCAGCGGCCAGCGCGGAAAGACGAGCAGCGAGGCCACGACGATCGCGGCGGCGACGGCGAGTGTCGCGCGCGTCCATCGACCCGCCGCGAGCAGCACGAGTCCCAGCTGCGGTTTGACGACAGCGATGGGGAGCAACGCCGGCAGCAACAGCGCGGCGGTGATCAGCGGCGACCATTGCACCGAATGCAGCGCCGTGAGGAACGACGGGCTCAGAAAGAGCAGCAGACGCCAAGGCGGTCCGGTGCGCACGATTGATTCCGCCAGCAGATACGAAGCGATCGCGCAGAACACCGCTGCCCAGAAGCGGAGCGGCACGATCAGCAGCGGCGAGAGCACGAGCATCGTGGTGAAGGGATAGCTGGCCAGCGCGCCGGCGCGCACGCCGACGTCGTACGGCGATCCGCCATGTAGAAACTGGAGAAATCCCAACAGCGGCGGGCCGATGTCGCCGACGCCGATCTTTTGAAACGTGATCGGATGCGGCATCAGAAATCCTGCGACGCCGCCCGCGAGCCCGAAGAGAGCCGGCACGAGTCGCTTCAGGAGATTGCTCACGCAGAGCGAGGATAGCAAGCCCGCGCGGATGCGCGCACGGGCGCGGAAGTTTGCGCACGCACGCGCGCGAAGGTGATAAAACAACGCGCGAGTGAGAGCCACGATCGCAGTCCTGCTGCTCGCGTTTTCCGCGGCTGCCGCGCCGCCGGCTGTCCTTCGCTGGGGCGGCGACTCGGAGGGAGGCGCGCCGTTTGTCGAAGCCGACCCGAATGATCCGTCGAAGGTCGAGGGCTTCGACGTCGAAGTGGCGAATGAGATCGCGAAAGGCCTGGGTCGCCCCGCGCAGTTCGTGCAGGTCGCGTTCGCGGCGATCGATCAGTCGGTGGAGCGCGGCGACTTCGACATCGGCATGAGCGGCGTCGAAGACACGCCCGGCCGCCGCGCGGCGCTGGCGGCGACGATTCCGTACTACGAGTTCCGCGAAGTGCTGACCGTGCGCGAAGGGGATCGCGCGAAGTTCGACGAGCTCGCCGATCTCCGCGGCCGTCGCGTCGGCACCCTCGGCGGCACGATCGCCTACGAGATCCTCCTCGATGCCGAGAAGAAGTACGGCATCAAGGCGATCTCGTACGACGACGACGTGCATCCGTACGAGGATCTGCAGCAGGGGAGACTCGACGCCGTGCTGCTCGACAACATCATCGCCGCGCGCTCCATGCGCCGCACGCCCGGCCTGTACACGCACTGCGACAAGCCGATCGAGCGCGGCCACTACATCGGCGTGCTCGCGCGCGGGAACACGGCGCTGCGCGATTCGATCGATGCGATTCTCAAGGCGCGCATGCGCGACGGGACGCTGGAGCGCATCTATCGCAAGTGGCACATCTGGGACGAGTATCAACAGCCGTTCTTCGACAAAACGCTCCATGTCATCCCGAGCGTTAGCGAGGGACCTGGGCGGGCGGGGGCACGCAATCCGCCACCCACCCACCCGGGTCCCTCGCTCACGCTCGGGATGACAAGTAAGTATCTGCCGGCGCTGTTGCGCGCCGCGGTCATCACGATCGTGCTGTCGTGCCTGGCGATGGCGCTGGCGGTCGGCGTCGGCGTGCTCATCGCCACGCGGGCGCGTGTACGGCGGAACTCTGCTCCGTGCGCTGCTGACGACGTACGTCGAGATCATGCGCGGCACGCCGGTGCTGCTGCAGCTCTTCGTTCTCTACTACGGTCTCTCCTCGGTCATCCGGCTGCCCGCCTTCGTCGCCGCGCTGCTCGGCCTCGGCCTGAACTACGCCGCCTACGAAAGCGAGATCTATCGCGGCGCGCTGGAGGCGGTTTCGCGCGGACAGCTCGAGGCGGCGCGCACGCTCGGCCTCACCGAGGTGCAGGTCTTGCGGCTTGTGCGCGGGCCGCAGGCGTTCCGGCTCGCGCTGGCGCCGATGACGAACGACTTCGTCGCGCTGCTCAAGGACTCGTCGCTCGTCTCGGTGATCACGGTCGTCGAGCTGACGAAGCAGACGCAGATCTTCGCCACGAACATCGGAAGCTGGGTCATCCCCGGCGCGCTGTGCGCCGCGCTCTATCTGGCGATGTCGCTGCCGCTGGCGCGATTGGCGCGCGCGCTGGAAGCGCGCTGGAGGGCGGCTTCGCTATGAGCGTGCTGCAGATCGAAGGACTTCGCTTGAATCGCGGCACGCGCGAAGTGCTGCGCGGCGTGAGCCTCGACGTCGAACAGGGCGAGCTCGTCGCGCTCATGGGGCTCTCCGGCGCGGCAAGACGACGGTGCTGCGCGCGATCGCCGCGCTCGAGCCGTTCGAGGCCGGCACGATCGACGTCGGCGGTGTCGCATTGCACGCCGGCGCGTTGCCCTCGCGCGCCACGCTCCGCGAGCTGCGCCGCCAGGTCGGCATGGTGTTCCAGCTCCATTACCTGTTCGAGCATCTGACGGCGATCGACAACGTGACGCTCGCGCCGATTCACGTCGCGAGCACGCCGCGCGCCGACGCCGAGAGCCGCGCCATCGAGCTGCTCGAGTCGCTCGGCGTCGCCCATCGCCGCAACGCCTATCCCCGCGAGCTCTCCGGCGGCGAAGCGCAGCGCGTCGCCATCGCCCGCGCGCTGGCCATGGACCCGCCGCTGCTGCTGATGGACGAGCCGACGGCCTCGCTCGATCCCGCGCGCCGCTTCGAGCTCGGCGAAACGCTGCGCACGCTCACGACCGGCGGCCGCACCCTGGTCATCACCACCCACGACGACGACTTCGCCCGCGACTTCGCGACACGCGTCATCGTCCTCGCCGAAGGAGAGGTCGTCGAAGAAGGCGACCCCAGCGAAGTCCTCACGCGCCCGAAGCACGCGGCCACAAGAGCGTTTTTGCAGAACGAGCGAAGCGCGACGACACCGCGTTAAAGGCGTACATCTAAGTGGACCGCCGGCGTCCTCGCCGGCTGGGCGAGTGGCGTCTCGCCGCTCGCGGGCGGGCGCCGGGACGGCGCCGCCCCAGCCGCCGAGACGGCGGCGGTCCGGCCCGGCTTTGAACCTTGTGCTCCGCGGGTATCCTTCACCTCATGCTCGCGGCTCTCCTCCTCGCCACCACCCTCACCATCAACGACTACGCAACGATGCCGCAGATCGCGGCGCCGCGATGGGCGCCGGATGGACGGCGCATCGCGTATGTGTTGACGAAGGCGGATCTCGAGCGGAGTGCGTATGACGCGGATGTCTGGCTTGTCGATGCCGATGGCACGAACGCGCGACAACTGACGCAGGGCACCGGCTCGGACACGAAGCCGCGATGGTCGTCGGATGGGAAGCGCATCGCGTTCCTTTCCGATCGTTCGGGAGCGAATCAGATGTACGTGATCGACGTCGACGGTGGAGAGGCGCGGCCGTTGACGAACGAGTCGACGGCGGTGCGTGAGCTGGAGTGGTCGCCGGATGGGACGACGATCGCGTTCACGCGCATCGACAGGACGACACCGGAGGAGAAGGATGGGCCGCACGTCGTAGGGGAAGGGACGAAGCACGTTCACCTGTACCTCGCTGATGTCGAGAGCGGGCGCGTACGACGCCTGACGCGAGGCGAGTTCTCGGTGTTCTCGTTTTCGTGGTCGCCGGACGGGAACACGATCGCATTCGATCGCGGTCCGGGAACGGGACTCGACGCGCTGTACGAGACCGACATCTACACGATCGCGCGCGATGGCGGCGAGCCGAAGCCGCTCGTGGTGCAGCCCGGTCTCGATCAGGGACCGCTCTATTCGCCCGACGGGAAGTGGATCGCCTTCACGAGTCTCGGGGGTACATCCAGTTGGTTGATCGAGCACGACATCTACGTCGTTCCCGCAACCGGCGGCGTGCCGCGCGACATCTCGAGCGCCTACGGCCGCACGCCGGATCGCATCGTCTGGAGTGATGATTCGAGCGCCGTCGTTGCCGAGGCGCCGTGGGGCACGACCACGCGAATCCTTCGGTTCGGCTCGCAGCCCGCAGCTGGCAGCTCTCAGGGACCTACGAACAGATCGCGAATCGCCGATCGCGGATCGCGGGAGAATGATTGGGCTCTTCTGCGAACTGCGAACTGCGATCTGCAAACTCGTTGCAGCGGCACTGCCGGCGATGTCGACCTGCACGGTGACCGCATCGCGTACATCTACGAATCGCTCACCGCCCCGCCGGAGTTGTATGTCGATCAGCGGCAGCTCACGCATCACAACGATGCCTATCGCGACCGTGCGCTGGGAGAGACGCGCGTGATCCGTTGGAAGAATCCGAAGGATGGTCTGGAGATCGAAGGTCTGCTCACGCTTCCTGTCGGCTATGTCCGCGGCACGCGTGTGCCGCTCCTGACGTTCGCGCACGGCGGGCCGGCATCGCACTTCGATGAATCGTTCCTCGGCTATCTCGGGCCGGTCTACGCGCCGCAGGTGCTCGCGGCGAATGGCTTTGCCGTGCTCTGTCCGAATCCGCGCGGCTCGGGCGGTTATGGAGCGAAGTTCCGTCAGGCGAATGTCGGCGATTGGGGCGGGATGGATTGGATCGACGTGAACGCCGGGATCGACAAGGTGATCGCCGACGGGATCGCCGATCCGAAGCGCCTCGGGTTCATGGGCTGGAGTTACGGCGGGTTTCTCGCGGCCTGGGCGATCGGACACAGCGATCGTTTTCTGGCGATCAGCGTCGGCGCGCCGGTCGTCGATCTGCTGTCGCATCACGCGACCTCCGATCTGCGCGACTTCATCCCCGCGTACTTTCCCGGCCTGTCGCGCGACGCGTTGCGCGCGCACAGTCCCGCGTGGCAGTTGAAGAAGACGAATGCGAAGGTGCTGATCCTGCAAGGCGAGAACGATGAACGCGTGCCGCCGACGCAAGGTCTCTTGCTCTATCGCCTGCTCCGCGACCTCGGCGTCGACGCGACGATGGTGACTTACCCGCGCACGCTGCACACGGCGCGCGAGCTGAATCTGCGTCTCGATGTGATGCGGCGGAATCTCGAGCTGTTCACGAAGACGATTCCGCGGTGAGAAAACCAGTTTCACGCGGAGACGCGGAGTGAAGCCGTTAGCAAACTCTCCTCCGTGTCTCCGCGTCTTCGCGTGAAACCGTATTTTTCACGAAACTCACGAAAACGGCGATTGCTGCCAAGACGTTGTTGCCGCTGGTTTCGTATGATTCGGACAATGACTCGATTCGCGGCGGTCGCGACAATTCTTCTCTCCCTTTGCTTTCCCTCACTCGCGCAGAACACTCCTTCGACGCGGTTGTACGTCGACCTCGGGTTGCTTCGCCTTCGCATCGATCCGGGAACGCTGTTCGATGTGCCGGTGGTGATTCACAACGCGCCGGACGGCGCGAGTCCGTCGAACGTACGCGTGCATCTCGACGTGACGAATGGCGTGATGGAATCGTTCGTGGCGCCGATGGGCTGGTCGTGCACGACCGGCGCGCAGGGTCTCGACTGTGCGGTGCCCACGCTCGACAGCTCATGCCGTTGCAGTGAGACGGCGCACCTCGGCTTGCGGATGCCGGGTGGTTCGGGTGGTGGGGAGACGAAGCTCATGGCCACGGTGTCGAGCGAGTTGCCGCAGGAGTTTCCCGCTCCGGCGACGAAGACGCTGCAGATCTATCGACGGTTCGCGGTCACGACGACGTCCGATGTGGGTCCCGGATCGTTTCGCGATGCGATCGAGACCGTGAACCGTTCGTGCGGCGACGAGCCCTGCAAGATCGTCTTCGAGATCGCCACGCCTCCGACGGGCGGCGGCTGGTTCACGATCACACCGGCCACGCCGTTGCCGGCGATCACGGCGAAGCGCGTGGTCGTGGACGCTTTGCGTCAGACCGAGATCAGCGGTGAATCGAATCCGCGCGGGCCAGAGGTCGCGATCGACGGGAGTCTGGCCGGGGAGGGTTTGGTGATGCTCTCGCCCTGCGAAGCGGTGATCGCCGGACTCGCGCTCGGCAACTTCTCGTCGAATCAGGGACTCTGGTTCGCGCCGTCGAATGATCCGGCGCTCTGCCACTTCGACGCTCTCGATCGCCGCGAAGTGGCGCGCAATTCAATCGGCATCGATCCGACCGGCGAGCCCTGGCCGAATCTTCGCGGACTGCGGCTCGACGGCGCGACCGGTTCGGTGCACGACAACATCATCAGCCACAACACGTACAGCGGGATCTGGCGCTGGGCAGGCAATCCGCTGGGCCTCGTGGTCCGCAATAATTTCATCAATCTGAACGGCGCGAGCGGCGTGCTGCTGGCCGGACCGAACGCCACGGTTTTCTCCAACGTGATCAGCGGGAACGCGCAGATGGGTGTGGCTCTCGCCGGTGAGAACGCGGAGATCCGCCAGAACTCGATGTCCGACAACGGAGGCCTCGGCATCGATCGCGGTCTCGACGGCATCGATCCGCTCGATGAAACCGACGCGCGTGTGAATCCGCCGACGCTGCTCTCCGCGACTTACGATGCCGAGGCGAACAAGACGGTGGTGACGTTCACGGTTCACGCGCGGCTCAGCGGGATCGAAGCGAATTCGTTCGATTTCTACGCGAACCGCGGACCCGACGGCGACGGAGAAATCCCCCTCGGCACGTTCTACCCGTTTGCCAATCCGACCCGCGTCGAGATCCCGGGCGATCTTCGCGGCATGTGGATCAAGGCCACGACGATGCGCTACACGCAGGTGTTCGCGAAACCACCGGCGCGGACCGCGACGACGAACACGGTGATCGGCGAGAACAAGATGATGTCGGAGCTGAGCGCTGCGGTGCTGGTGCCGTGACCAAGCAGTAGGCAGTTGGCAGTAGGCAGTTGGCAGGAGCGAAGCCAGACGACTTCGTGAACCGCTGGCGATTCGTGGACCGCCGGCGTCTCGCCGGCTGGGCGGGAGCGTCTCGCTCGCGCGGGCGGGGCGGCGGCGCGGGACGCCGCCGCGCCAGCCGGCGGGACGCCGGCGGTCCTCGCGTTCGCTACGCTGCTTCTTCTCTCCGTGCGCTCTGCTCGCGCCAGAGCGCGGCGTAAAGACCGTTCATGCCGAGGAGCGAGTCGTGCGTGCCGGTTTCGACGATGTGGCCCTTGGCGAGGACGTGAATCCGTTGCGCGTGCGCGATGGTCGAGAGGCGATGCGCGACGAGGACGGTCATGCGCCGGTGGCGGCCGAGGGTGAGCGTGCGGATCGTTTCGGTGATCGAGCGTTCCGTGATCGAGTCGAGGCTCGACGTCGCTTCGTCGAAGATCATCAGCTCCGGTTCGCGCAGCAACGCGCGCGCGATCGCCAGGCGTTGGCGCTCGCCGCCGGAGATCTTGATGCCGCCTTCGCCGATCTTCGTGTCGAGCCCTTTGTCGCCGCGCTCGATGATCGGAAGCGCCGCGGCCTGACGGAGGACTTCGAGGCACTGCTCATCTGAGGCGTGCGGATTCACGAAAAGCAGATTGTCGCGAATCGTGCCGGCGAAGAGCTGCGTCTCCTGCGTCACGAGACCGATGCGTCCGCGCAGCTCGTCGGGATCGACTTCCATGAGGTCGACGCCGTTGACGCGCAGATTTCCGGACGTCGGACGATAGAGACCGACGAGCAGTTTCACGAGTGAGGTTTTTCCCGAGCCGGACGGCCCGACGAAGGCGACGGTCTCGCCGTCGCGAATCGCGAGGTCGATCGATTCGAGCGACGGTGAGTTTGCCGATGGGTAGGTGAACCAGACTTTCTCGAAGGCGATGCGGCGCAGCGGTCCGACTTCGATCGGATGCTCCGGCTTCGGCTCAGGCGCGATGGCCAGCACTTCCTCGAGCTTCTCCATGCTGGCGCGCGCTTCCTGGTACTGGGCGATGATCGCACCGAGCTCGGCGAGCGGCGAGAAGATCGGAAACGAATAGAAGAACAAGGCGTAGAACTCGCCGAGGGTGAGCTGCTTGTTGTAGAGGAGCCAGAGCGTCAGGAAGAGGATGCTCGCGCGCGTGGTGTTGATGATCGTGCCCTGCAGGAAGCTGTAGAAGCGGAGGAAGCGCACCTTCTTCAGCTCGAGCTCGAGGATGCCGGCGTTGACGCGGTTGAGCCGCCCGATCTCCTGATTTTCGAGGCCGAGCGATTTCACCAGCTCGACGTTGCGCAGCGTCTCCGTCGTCGAGCCCGCGAGCTCGGCGGTTTGCGTGACGATGATGCGCTGCTGGACTTTGATGCGCCGGCTGATGAAGAACATCAACGTGCCGAGGGAAGGCGCGAGCAGGAGGTAGACAGTGCCGATCGCCCAGTGCACGGTGAAGGCGTAGATCGTGACGAAGACGAGCCCGACGAGTGCGATGAAGACGAAGTTCACGAAGTTCGTGATCAGCGACTGCGCGTCGGCGCGCGCCTTGTGCATCTTCTGCAGGATCTCGCCGGAGCGCTGATCCTCGAAGACGGAGTAGGGAAGCGAGAACGAATGCGAGACGCTGCGCTCATAAAGCTGCGCGCCGGTCCGTTGTGCGATGACGTTGACGGAGTAGTCCTGAAAGTTCTTGGCGATGCGCGAGATCAGCGCCACGCCGACGTACGCGAGCAGAAGGAGGAGTACGCCGTGGACGAACTCCTGCCGCGGCATCGAGCCGATCTTCGTCGCGTAGCGATCGACGATCAGCCGGAAGACCTGGGGATCCAACAGCGAGAAGACCTGATTGATCGACGCCAGGACAAGCGCGCCGAGGATGAGACGTTTGTAACGGAGCAGGTAGGAGTAGAGCAGACGCATCGAGGAAACATTATGTACGTGGGCGGTGGGCTTCTGTGTAGTGCTGGCCGCCCTCGGCCGGCAGCGCGTGCGAACGACGGGGACGTGCCGGCTGCACGAGAGGACGGCCGAGGCGGCCGTCGCTACACAGAAGCATTTCTATTTCGCGAAGAAGTCGCCCGGATTCCAGGCCGGACGTTTCTTCGCATTCGCGATGGCCACGACGAGGTTGTAGTTCGCTTCCGCCCAGCGCGCGCCGGACGGGTAGTCGAGCTTCTGATCGGGACCGTCGGCGGGGGAGTGATAGGCGTTGCGCATCCAGTCGCGGGTGAGCTTGGCGCCGTCGATGTTCGGATCGAGACTGGCGAAGCCGCCTTTGAACGTGATCGCGGGGATGCCTTTCTTCACGAACGAGTATTGATCGCTGCGGATGAAGCGGACTTCTTCCGGCAACGGGTCGTCTTCGAGCGTGAATCCGGCGCGTTTCGCGGCATCGCGGGCGAGCGGTCCGAGGGTCGAATGTTCGAGGCCGAGGGCGACGAGAGTCTTCAGGGGGTAGAGCATCGTCAGCATGTCCATGTTCACGTTGGCGACGATCGGACTGACGGTCGGCCGATCCGCGAACGCCAGCGATCCCTGCTCTCCCTTCTCCTCGGCGGTGACGGCGACGAAGACGATCGAGCGCGCCGGCTTTCGCGGCATCGCCGCGACCTTGCGCGCGATCTCGATCAGCGCGGCGATGCCCGAGGCGTTGTCGAGCGCGCCGTTGCGCACGCGGTCCGCGCCTTTGCTGGCGAGTCCGAGATGGTCGAGGTGCGCGGTGAGGACCACGTACTCCGAGGCGAGCTTCGGATCGGAACCGCGGACGACGCCGGCGACGTTGGGACTCGTGCGATCACCGATCGTTGTCAGGGCATGGATGGAAACGTGCGCATCGATCGGGAACGAATGCGCGATGCTCTTTTCGGCGTCGGCGAGCAGCGCATCGAGCTTCGTCGGAGCGTTGCGGAAAAGCACCGCGGCGGCATTCGTGCCGAGCGTCGCGCTGGCGCGGATCGCGGGAACGACTTCCATCGGCTGGCCGCCGGCATCGAGCGCGCGGAAGGCCGTGCCGTCGTCCTGGCCGATGATGCGCGACCACGCGAAACGGCGTTCGGTCTCGAGGGTGCGGATCGTGATCACGCCGATGGCGCCGTGGGCCGCGGCGGTACGCAGCTTGCCGATCGTGTCGGAGTAGATCGCGCGTTCGCTCGGCGGGAAGCGCGGCGGCGCGCCGCTTAGGATGGCCACGATTTTCCCGCGCACGTCGAGGTTCGCGTAGTCGTCGTGCCCGAGGTCTTTTGCAACGATGCCGAACCCGGCGTGCACGACGGCGGCGTCGAGCTGGCGATCCGGCTCGAGCGTCGTGGAGATGAGGACGTCCTGACGATGCACGAACGGCTCGCAGGGACCATCGCCGAGGCGAATGCAGAACGACGAATGCTCGGCGTCGAGCTTGTAGGTGCGGAAGTGGACCTGCTGCAGATACGACCCGTCATCGCCCGCGGGCTCGACGTTCGCCGCGGCGAACTGCGCGGCGACGTACGCCGCGGCGATCTCGTGTCCGCGCGTCCCGGTCTCGCGTCCTTCGAGCAGATCGCTGGCGAGGAAATCGATGTGGGCCTCGATCGACTGAGGTGCGATCGCGTGCGGTTCGATGGCGACGGCGAGGAGAAGTGCGAGCAGTGCGTTCATCATTTCAGAAGGAGTGCGATGGTCATCACCACGCCGATCGTCACGACGGCGCGGCGCACGAATTTCCGGCCGAAGTGACGTGCGAGACGCGCGCCGAGCAGTCCGCCGGCGATCGTGCCGACGGTCATGATGAGCACGTCGTGCCAGTTCACCGAGCGCGAAAACGCGAAGTAGATCGCGGCGATCCCGTTGATGCAGACCGCGAGGATGTTCTTCACGCCGTTCATCTGATGCAGGTCGGTGAGTCCGATCAGCCCCAGTGCGGCGAGCATGAGAATCCCCATCCCCGCGCCGAAGTAGCCGCCGTAGAGTCCGACGAGGAACTGGAAGACGAGCACGAACGTCATCCATCCCGCGCCGGGGTTTTCATGGCTGTGCGCGATGAGCCCGAGCCGCTTGGTGATGAGCTCTTGCGCCGCGAGCAGCAGCGTCGCGCCGAGGATCAGAAACGGGACGATGCGCTCGAAGAGCGACGACGGCGTGCGCAGCAGCAACCACGCCCCGAGCCCGCCGCCGGCAAGCGACGGAATGATGAGCAGGAGCAGCCACCGTTTCGCCGTCGCGAGCTCGCGACGATAGCCATACGCGGCGGCGAGCGATCCCGGCCACATGGCCACGGCGTTCGTCGCGTTGGCCACGATCGGATCGCGCCCGATCCAGAGCAGCGCCGGAAACGAAATGAGCGTGCCGCCCCCGGCGATGGCATTGATCGCACCGGCGATCACGGCGGCGATGAAGATGATGAGCGTCGCTAGCAAGCGTCGCGATTATCTAATGATGTTGCCCGGGCTACAGAGTTTGGTTTCACGCGGAGACGCGGAGACACGGAGAGGAGGTTGGCAGCAGTTCTTTTCTCCGCCTCTCCGCGTCTCCGCGTGAAATCTTTGATTACGCCTCGACAACCGACAACCGCTACTTGATTCCTTCGACCACATACAGATCCGACAGCGAACGGATCGCGTTGTACGCGTAGGCGTTGCCGTCGGGTGTGACGAGGACCGGGGCGATGCGGGTGACGCCGGCGGGGTCGGCGGGGATGAACTCTTTCCAGAGCTCGCGCGCGCCGGTGGCGACCGCGATGCGGCTGACGCGGGCGGGGAGGGCGGTCGGTTCGTAGACGAAGAGCGAGGCGCCGTCGGCGGACCATTCGATCGGGATCTCGCCTTTCACCGCGCCGGGGAGCGGTGTGCCGCCGCTGCCGTCGATGGCGTAGAGCATGATCGTTTGTTCGGCGGACATGCCCGCGGCGATGCGACCGTCGGGAGAAATGGCGAAGGCGCGCGAGCCGGCGCCCCAGATGCTCGCCGGCGAAACGGGCTTCGCCGTTTCGTCGAGCGTGTCGATGAGATAGAGGCGATAGCCGCTCTTGTCCATGACGCCGGCGACGAGCGCGCGACGCGAGTCGGGGAGCCAGGCGGCGCCGTTGTCGAATTCGCCGGCGATCTTCAGCTCGCGCGGCTCGCCGGTTCCGGTCGGGATGAGCACGAGCTTCGAGCCCTGATGACAGAGCGCCCAGCGTCCGTCCGGCGAGAGCCCGTCGCCCATTCCGTCGCCGAGGCGCACCGGCGTGACCGCGTCCGCGCGGCGGAGATAGACCGCGTTGTTCGCGCCGCCGCCTTCGCGCGTTTCGCTGAAGAGAATGTTTTTTCCGTCGGGCGTGAGATCTGCGAGGATCGTCCAGTCGAGCCAGGAGATGTCGCGTTCCGAGTCGTCAGGTCGTTGCGAGTGGTCGAGTGGTCGAGTCGTCGAGTCGGCGAGAGGAGCCGCTGCCGTCGTCGTGCTCCTCTCGGCGACTTGCAGACTCGGCGACTGGACGACTTTCGGCTTCCACACGAGCGCCGCGCGCCACGATCCATTCGAGAGCAGGACTTCCTTGTCCTTTGATAAATCGAACAGACGGATCGAGCCGGTGAGCTTGCAGACGAGCCGCATCGCGCCGGTCGCGACATTCACCGCGTAGAGCGCGGGAGGCGAGGCGTTCGGCGTGCCGGAGACCCAGATCTCCGAACCGTCGCGCGACCAGGCCAGGCCCGTTGCGCCGCGCGCCCAGCCCTTCGCGATCGTCACCGGCGCGCCGTTGTCCCTGCCGCTTTCAATTACGGCGAGATCGAACTGTCCCTGCGACGGCTCGAGGATTGCCAGGCGTTTTCCGTCGGGCGCAACGCGTACGTCGCGCACGTAGTGCAGCGTTTCGTGGCGAACGGTGCCGATCGGATACTCGACGCGAATCTTGTCGCCGACCTGGCGGATGATCGCGAGATTCGCGCCGTCGGGCGACCAGTCGGCTTGCACCACGTTCTCGGCGATCTCGCGCGGGATGCCGCCAGCCAGCGGCACGCGTGCGAGCGTGCCCAGATTCGTCACGCGGTCGCGGCGGAGCAGAATCGCCAGCTCCGTCGATTGCGACACGGAAAGAATCTCCGCGTCGGGGACGCCGAGCGCGCGCGCGTCGGGAGTGCGCCGTCCGGCGACGAAAATCTCCGACGGACGTCCATCCCAGGCGGCGCTATAGACGATCGTCTCGCCGTCTGACGAGAAGCGCGCCGCGCGCACATCGCCACGGCGGAACGTGAGGCGATGAAACTGCGGCTCCACGACGACTTCCGTTCGACTGTTGGCCCACGCCCATCCCGCGTACGCGGCGCCGGCGATCGAGACGAGATAGAGCAGCGCGAGCAGCGCGGGCGAGACGCGGCGTTTCGGTTTCTGAATCGGACGCGCGACCGTGTGGCGCAGCGTGGGCGTCGACATCGTGCGGGCAGGCATCGAGGCGGTCGGCTGCGACGCGTTTGCCGACGCGGTTGCCGAAGCGCCGGTCGCACGGACCACGCTGGGCATCCCCGTGAGCGTGTTTGCCGTCGACATCGAAGTCAGCGTCTCGAGGTTGAAGGCGAGGTCGTGCGCGGAGTGAACGCGGTTCTCGCGGTCTTTCTCGAGGCAGCGGCGCACGATCTTCTCGAGCGCGGGCGGAAGCGTCGGCAGCAGCTCGGTGAGGTCCTGCGGCTCTTCGCGGAGAATGGCGCTCAGCGTCTCGATCGACGAGTTGCGCTTGAACGCGCGGATGCCGGCCAGCATCTCGTAGAGGATCGCGCCGAGGGAAAAGATGTCCGAGCGCTGATCGACGGATTCGCCGCGCACCTGTTCGGGCGACATGTAGCCGACGGTGCCGAGGACCATCCCCGGTTCCGTCGCCGCCATCTGGAACGTCGGACCGTCGGCCGCGGATCCGGTGAGCTTGGCGATCCCGAAGTCGAGGATCTTGAGGCGACCGTCGCGCGTGAGGAAGATGTTGTCGGGCTTGAGGTCGCGATGAACGACTCCTTTTTCGTGCGCGGCGGCGAGCCCTTTCGCCATTTGCAGCGCGGCATCGACGGCCTTGCGCGGCGAGAGCGGTCCGCGTGCGAGCCGCGAGGTGAGCGTCTCGCCTTCGAGCAGTTCGCAGACGAGAAACGGATTGTTGTCATCGTCGCGGCCGACGTCGTAGACGGTGAGGAGATTGGGATGATTGAGCATCCCGGTGGCGCGCGCTTCCTGTTCGAACCGCTGCAGCCGTTCGCGATCGTCATGCGCGACGTTGGTGAGCACCTTGATCGCGACTTCGCGTCCGAGGCGCGTGTCCTTCGCGCGATACACCGCGCCCATACCGCCTTCGCCGACGAAGCCGGTCACCACATACGGCCCGAGGGTCGTGTTGGGTTGTAGGGGCATGTGAAGTGGCTATTGTAATTGGCGATTGGCGATTGGTTGTGATCCGGGTAACAGCCGCGGGTAAACGGTAGACAGGTGACGGGGGTCGTGAGCGAGTGCGCGCGCGTTCGCTCACGATCCCTGTCCACTGTCACCCGTTCACCGCTCCTCATCTGCTATCGTCCGCCCGGTTTGCGCGCATCTCCTCTACTCAAGGCGTGGCTGGTCGTCGTCGCGATTGCGATCGGCGTGCAGTTGGGCGGCTTCCCGCTGCTCGACGCCGATGAAGGCCGCAATGCTGAAGTGGCGCGGGAGATGGCGGCGACGAACGATTACGTGATGCCGCGGCTCGACGGGCTGCCGTATCTTGACAAGCCGATCGTCTACTTCGCGGCCGAAGCGGCGTTCATGGAGATCCTCGGACCGACCGAGCTCGCCGCGCGTTTGCCGGCGTATCTGTTCACACTCGCGACCGCGGCGGTGCTGTTCTTCTTTGCACGCAGAGCGTGGGGCGTCGAAATGGACCGCCGCCGTCCCGGCGGCTGGGACGGTGGCGTCTCGCCGCCGTCCGCGAGCGGCGAGACGCCGCTCGCCCAGCCGGCGAGGACGCCGGCGGTCCAGCGGGCGGACATTCCTTGGATCGCGGCCATCGTGTTTCTTTCGATGCCGCTCACGATCGCGTTCGCGCGCACGGTCATCTTCGACAGCGCGCTCACCTTCTTCGTCGTGGTCGCGCTTGTGGCGTTCTACTTCGCGATCGAAGAAGGATTGCGACGCTGGTCGGTGCTGGCGTGGGCGTCGATGGGGTTGGCGATGATCACGAAAGGGCCGGTGACGTTCGTGCTGGTGCTCTTCGTCGTGATTCCGTACGCGTGGAGACGAAAGAATCTGCGCCTCGTTTTTCCCCTCCTCGGCATCATCGCCTTCGCCGCGGTGATCGCGCCGTGGGTGTGGGGCGTGACGAAGGTCGTGCCGGAGTTTCTGAACTACGTGCTGGTGACGGAGACCGCGGCGCGGATGGCGACGAAGGCGCTCAAGCGCACGGGGCCGCCCTGGTACTTCATCCCGTATCTTCTCGCTGGTGCGCTGCCGTGGTCTCTGGTCGCGATCTTCAGTTGGCGTGGCTGGAAGAAGCGCGAGCCGGCGATGCTGTTTCTGATCCTCGCGATCGCCGTGCCGTTCGTCTTCTTTTCGATCTCGCAGTCGAAACGACCGCAATACATCCTGCCGCTGATGGCGCCGCTCGCGCTCATCGTCGCGCGCATCTGGGACGAGGCGCGCACGCGCGCGGCCGCGATCGTGCTCGCGGTCTTCGGCGTGATTCTCCTCGTCGCGCCGCTGGCGTTTCATCGGACGAAGATGAAGCCGGAGATCGCCGCCGTCGCGGACGAGACGGCGATCGCCCTCGGCATTGCCTGCGCGGCCGGCGGCGCGATCGCGCTCTTCACGAAGCGGCGCGATCTGCTCGCCGTCGCGCTGTCCGTTCCGATGGTCGTCCTCCCCCTGGCCGCGAACCCGCTCATGCGCGCTCTCGGCGAGCGCCGCTCCGCGAAGTCGTTCGTCGCCGAGCTCGCACCGCACTTGACGCCCGCAACGGAAGTCATCGGCGTCGAAGCTTTCACCGGCTCGATGGCGTTTTATCTCCGCCAGCCGATCATCGTCGTGACGTCCGACGCCAGCGAGCTGACGAGCAACTACCTCATCCGGCGATACGAAAAATTCACGACGAATCCCGCCTCGCCCCTCAAAACGCTCCCATATTTCGAACGCTCGCTGACGTCGACCACGCCGCGCGTCTACATCCTCCGCAACGACGACACCCAACGCCGCGCGCTGCTCGAGTCGCGCGGGTGGCGGGTGGTGGCGGATGGGGCGCATCACGTGGCTTACGCGCGATAGATCGCAGATCGCAGATCGCGGATCGCAGGAGAAGCGTTACTGGTTGCTGGTTGTCTGGGGTCGCTCGACATGACGAAACTCCACAGACAACCAGCAACCAGTAACCAGCAACCAGCAACAATTACAACAATGAACCACCGGTTACCGCGCCCTGCTGCGATCCGCGATCTGCGATCTGCCTCGCTTACAATCCGCGCCCGTGTGTGGAATCTACGGCATGGTCAGCGCGGGAGCGCTGCGTTTCCCCGCTGTTCTCGATGCGATGGGGGAGGCGCTGCGGCATCGGGGGCCCGATGGGCGGGCGTTTTTCGAGGCGCCGCATGCGCGCATCGGAACGGAGCGACTGCGCATCATCGATCTGCACGAGCGCGCCGATCAGCCGTTCGCGTCGCCCGATGACCGCGTCTGGCTCGAGGCGAACGGCGAGATCTACAACGCCGCTTCGATTCGCGCGCGCTACGCCGACTTTCCGTATCGCTCGCACTCCGATGTCGAGACGATCCTGCCGCTCTATCTCGATCGAGGCACCGCGGCGATCACGGAGCTCGACGGGATGTTCGGTCTGGCGATCTGGGATGATCGCTCGAAGACGCTGATCCTCGCGCGCGATCGCGCCGGCGAGAAGCCGCTGTTCTACGCGCGCGCGGGCAACGAAGTCGTGTTTGCCTCCGAGCTGCAATGTCTCTTGGAGCATCCCGATGTTTCCCGCGAGCTCGATCGTGAGGCCCTCGCCGATTACCTCTCCCTCGGCTACATCCCCGAGCCGCGTACGCCGTTCGCGAATGTGCGTCGCGTTCCCGCCGGCACGTTCATGCGCTTCACGGAAGGTGGCGAGGAGACCGTGCGCTACTGGGATCCGGCGGCGTTTCTCATCGAGCCCATCGATCCCCGCGACGCTGTGCGCGAGGCGCAGCGTCTGATCGAGAACGCGGTCACGAAGCAGGTGATGTCCGACGTACCGGTCGGCGTCTTCATCAGCGGCGGACTCGATTCCTCGATCCTGGCGACGCTGGCGTCGCAGCGTCATCGGCGTCGACAAGGTGCACACGTTCTCCGCGCAGTTCGCCGAGGAGTCGTACGACGAGAGCGGCGACGCGGCGATCCTCGCGAAGCATGATGCGCACGCGGCACGTGCCGGTGCGCACGGACGAAGAGACGCTGCGCGAAGCGCTGCACGAACGTGACGACGCGCGTCGCCGAGCCGCTCGCCGATCCGGCGATCCTGCCGACGTTTCTCCTCGCGCGCACGGCACGCGAGCACGTGAAGGTGATCCTCAGCGGCGAAGGGGCCGACGAGTTGTTCGGCGGCTATCCGACGTACCTCGGACACAAGGTCGCACCGCTCTACGACGCTCTGCCGTCCTTTGTCCGCGGAGCGATGCGCCGTCTTGCATTCGCGTTGCCTTCGTCAGGCAAGAAAGTCACGCTCGAGTTTCTGCTCAAACGCTTCGTCACCGACGCCGAACGCCCCTGGGTCGAGCGTCACCTGCGCTGGTTCGGCACCGGCCTCGGCGCGCCGAGCCCCGAGCGATTCGGCGCCGGTGAGTTGGCGTCGCGCGAACCGCTCGTCGGCGCGATGCTGCTCGACTACACGAGCTACCTCCGCGACAACCTTCTCGTGAAAGTCGACCGCGCGACGATGCTCTCGTCCGTCGAAGCGCGCGCGCCGTATCTCGATCGCGATCTCACCGCGTTCGCACTCTCGCTTCCGCCCGACCTTCGCGTACGCCGCCTGACGACGAAGTGGGTACTGAAGAAGGCCGCGGAGAAATGGCTGCCGCATGACGTGATCTATCGCCGCAAACGCGGCCTCAGCGTCCCCATCGCCGGCTGGATCAACCGCGGCCTCAAGAGCGAAGTCGACCGCCTCCTCGATCCCGCCCGCCTGCGCAAGCAGGAGCTCGTCGACGTCGATCGCGTCGGCACCCTCCTCGCCGAGCACCGCGCCAACCGCGCCAATCACGCAAAGGCGTTGTGGGCGGTGATCATGCTCCAATACTGGATCGAAAACTGGACGTAGCGTCGACGAACGTGATGGAGGGCGGGCTTATAGCCCGCCGATTCTGGGTGGGGGCGGGTTCGTCACCCCCCGCCTAAAAGAAACGGCGGGCTATAAGCCCGCCCTCCTCGTGGTTCCTCAACGCGCCAAAACGTAGACCCATCGCGCGCCCCACTGGTCGTCCTTCGGCACGAGAGCGATCCAGTACCAGGCGGGGTTTTCGCCGCCGAGGGTGACGCGGACGAAGATGCCGGCTTCGCTGGGGATGACGGGATTCACGATCGGGGCGGAGAGCTCGACGAGCATCTCGTCGTTCGGGCGCGGGTCGAAGACGTCGAGCGGCTTCCAGTCGCAGCGCGGTCCGAACATGATCGGAATCGCGCGGTTGATGAGCTGTGGCGTGACGGGATGGCGCACGGCCTTCGGCGACGAGATGCTCGAGCGCAGCGCGGCGATCGATTCGGCATTGACGAGCGGCTGCGTGATGCGCACCGCCGAGACCGTGCCGGTTGCGAGCGCGTCCATCTGCAATCGCGCGCAGAGAAGATCGGTCACGCCGGGCGGGATCATGTCCCAATCCGGCGCCTTGGCGACGGGTGGCGGCGGGGCGGATGCGCACGCAGTGAAGAGCAGAAGAACGAGCGACAACGACAACGGCATTTTGCTCAAAAAAGCATCCTCAATTGCGGTGCGTTGTGCAGTTCGAAGAAGGAACGGATTTCGCTGGCTGGTTTGCGCGAGACGAGCTCGCGCGGCGAGTCCTCGTACCAGTCGACGGGGAAGTAGCGCGTGTAGCTCTCCTGCGTGAAGCGCTTGCAGAGCAGCGCGATGATGCCGATGTCGGTCTCGCTGCGGATCACGCGGCCGGCGGACTGCACGACGCGCGTCATCCCGGGAATCAGATACGCGAACTCGAAGCCCGCGCCGTATTGCTCGTCGTAATACTGCTTGAGCAGCTCCTGTTCGAAGCTCACCTGCGGCAGCGCGGGGCCGACGACCATGACACCGGAGAGCATGTCGCCCTGGTAGTCGACGCCCTCCGCGTACATCCCGCCGGAGACGGCCAGGATCAGATTTCCCCGCTTCGGCTTGTCGCGCAGGATGTCGAGGATCGCGTTGCGCTCGTAGTCGGTCATGTCGTTGCGCTGAATCATCACGCGCTTGGCAATCGGCGGCATGCGCTCGGCGACTTCGCGGAGAAAGGCGTAGCTCGGGAAGAGCGCCAGGAAGTTGCCGTCGCCGGCGTCGGAGATGTCGGCGATGTTCTGGGCAATGCCTTCGTAGTGATCGGCGCGCCGCTTGTACGTCGTGTCGACGCCGGAGATCACGACGATCTTCCGGTTGTCGCGCGGGAACGGCGAGGGGAGCGAGAGCTCGGCCGTGCGGTCGTTGGGGAAGCCGAGCGTGCGCCGGTAGAAATCAAACGGCTCGAGCGTCGCCGAGAGCGCCACGGTCGCGTGCGCGGAATCGAAGATCTTGCCGAGGAATCGTGAAGGGTCTTTGCAGAAGATCTTGAGCTTGATCCCTTCGTCGGTCTTCTCGACGAGATGCGCGAGCTCATCGCCGTCCTCGGCGAGGAGGTTCGTGAACTTCACGAGCTTGAAGTAGAAGTCGATCAGCGGATCGCTCTCCTCGGCGATGCGGTTGTCGATCTTCCAGCCGATGTATTCGAGGACGATGCGCTCCCATTCCACGCGTTGCTCCATGAACAGCTCGCGGCTCGGATCGCAGAGCGACTGGTGGATGTCGTCCTCGAGGATCTGCCCCATTTCATGAAAGTGCGAGCGGAGCTGGTCGAGAAGCTCTTCCCATCCTTCGACCCAGCAGTTGCGCGACATCATGTGCGTGCGGATCTCGTCGAACGTTTTCTCGTGCAGCTCGGGCGAGTAGTAGCCGCGGCCGCGATCGACGAGGTTGTGCGCTTCGTCGACGACGAGCACGCAGTCGCCGTAGTCGTTCTCCTGTGAGTAGGTCTTGAGCCCGACGTACGGATCGAAGATGTAGTTGTAGTCGCAGACGATGACGTCGGCCTGTTCGATCAGCTCGAGCGAAACTTCGAAGGGACAGACTTCGTGCGATTTCGCCATCTCGAACGTGAGGTCGGGATCGAAGTAACTCATCCCCGTGACCATCTGCGTCAGGAGCCCGCTCTTGGACATCTTGTCGCTGTAGCGGGCGGCGAACGGACAGAAGTCCTCGTGGCAGATCATCTCCGTGTGCGCGCACATCTTCTGCTTCGCGCGGATGCGCAGCACGCGGAACGATCCGTCGTTGAGGCGTTGCAATGCTTCGACGGCGGCGTCCTGCTGCAGCGTCTTCGACGTCAGGTAGAACAGTTTCTTGCCGAGCTTCAGCGCTTGCCGTACCGCGGGGTAGAGGACGGCCATGGTCTTGCCGATGCCGGTCGGCGCGGAGACGAGCAGAGTCTCCCGCTGGTAGACCGCGCGCGCGACCGCGGAGACCATGTCCTGCTGCCCGGGACGCATGGCGTCGAAGGGGAACTGCAACGTGTCGGCGAAGGCGCGCTTGGCGATGCGCAGCGCCGAGACGGCGTCGAGATCTTCGATGAGCTTGACGAGACTCGCTTCGAGCGTCGCCGCCACCCCATCGCGATCGAATTCCGTGTCGATCGTCTTCGCGTCGCCGGAGACGAGGTCGATGAGCACGAGCTGCGGCGCGAATGTGAATCCTTCGAGATCGGGTTGCGACGAAAGGAAGAGCGAGTAGAGAAGAAGTTGATAGAGGTGGCGCTGCAGTTTTTCCGAGTGATAGAGCGCTTCGAGCTCGAGGTCGAAGTGAATCGACTTCACTTCCTCGATCGTGATGCGCTTCGCTTCCTTGTCGATCGAGAGTCCGTCGACGCGCCCGGTGATGGTGATGCTCCATCCGCCGATGGTCGTGCGATGAACGACATGGACCTCGGCGCGATAGTACGGATCCTCGCCGGCGCGTTGTTCCGCGCGACGCGTATGGATGTCCTGCCCGATCCACATCCGCCGGAACCCGTCACCGCGCTCCACGCCAATGCGCCGGTATGTCGACTCCTGGACGAGGTCGCCAACCGAGCAGACGATCTCGCGTTTCTCGTGATCAACGCGCACGACGCATTGTAGTTCGCGGATCGCCGATCGCAGTGTGGACCGCCGCCGTCTCGGCGGCTGGGGCGGCGCCGTCCCGGCGCCCGCGAGCGGCGAGACGCCGCTCGCCCAGCCGGCGGGACGCCGGCGGTCCACGTGAATGCCAACTTCCGGTGAACACCGCGGGGCGCGACGAACGACAACCGTGATGGCCGGGTTATGGTCGTGAATTCAAACTGAGGAGTTGTCATGACCACCCAAACCTCATCCACGAGCGATGTCGAAGCTCTGATTGCGAATCTGGATAACGAGTATCAGGCGGCGGTCGAACGGAATGACGCGGCGACGATGGACCGGATTCTTGCGGACGATTTTGTTTTGATCGGAAGTCGAGGGAAGGTCTTCACGAAGGGCGATCTGCTCGAGGAAGCGCGCAGCGGCCGGGTGCAGTACGAGTTTCAGCGCGAGAGCGAGCAGACCGTTCGCGTCTGGGGCGACACGGCGGTGATCACCGCGCTTCTGCGCGCGAAGGGGACGGAGGACGGCACGCCGTTCGATTACAAGCTCTGGTTCAGCGACACGTACGTGAGGATGCCCGGCGGTTGGCGCTACGTGCTCGGACAAGCGGCGGGGCGTTTGGAACCCTGACGGCGCAGCTCGCAGCTAGCAGCTCTCAGCTCGCAGGAGCAAGCAACGCCGAGTCGCGGATTGGTGGTTTCGCTCCTGCCAGCTGAGAGCTGCCAGCTGCGAGCTGCTCCTAAAGTTTCTCCACCACATCCCCCAACAGATACGCGTCATAGCCCGATCCTTCGCGATACGGCGCGAAGGCGGTGGCCGGCGCGAGGGTTTTGAGGGAGAGGCGCTCGTACATTTCGCGGACGACGTCTTTCTTGCGCGCGAGGACTTCGGCGCTCAGCTCGCCCTTGAGCGAAAAGAGGCGCTGGAAGTCGCCGCGGGGGAGGCGGAGGGGGCGGTTCACGTCGTCGGAGCGCGGGTCCCATTCGCCGATGAGGACCTCGTCGTCGAGATCGTTCGAGCTCGACTTCACGCAGATGACGATCTCGACGTTCACGAGGCGCTCGGTTGTGGTCATATCGAGACGTTGGATCTCCCACGTCGTCGGGGAGTCTTCCTGCTGTTGGTGGAATCCCTGCCGCAGGACCATGACCAGCGAGTCGGTCGTCTCCAGCGGCACGACTTCCTCCGTGTCGCCGGGTCCGAACGGCACGAGCTCCGCCGACTTCGACGTCGTCGAGTCCTTTGAGCGAGACCATGCCCAGCAGGCGGATGCCGAGGAGATCGACGCCGGCGACGGCGGGGGAGAAGGCGATGTAGGTGCCGTACGCGCTGCGAACGCGGAAGAGTCCCTGCGCTTCGTTGCCGAGCTCGTTCGAAAGCTCCTGCAGGAGGCCCATCGAAGCGACGATGCCTTCGTTGACGAGGTGCTTGTTACCGTCGAGGTAGGCGTAAAACTCACGCGCCTGCTGCAGCGTGATCGACGACTTCGACGCCGCGCGCGAGCGGGGCGAAGAACTGCTGCACTTTCTGCAGCTCGTAGCCGTGGGCGACGAGGAAGCCGGCGATCTCTTCGATCTCGCTTGTTGGCCTTGCCGGTCGTGAGGCGCGAAAGCTCGACGATGCCGGGGCCGTAGAACTCGGTGATCACGTTCGTTGGAGTCATCGAGTGCCGTTTTCATCGGCAGCAGGCGGTAGTAGCCGTAGTTGAGCGCGATGCGCAGGCCTTTGTTGAAGGCGAAGCCTTTGCGCTTCATGTCGGAGTAGAAGCGCTGGATCTCGATCGCCGCGCGCACGAGGCGAAGCGCGCGGCGGGTGGTGTAGAACGCGCCGTCGCCGAGGAACTTCTCGAACTGCAGCAGGTGGCGCTGCGTGATGTGATCGAGCTTGCGCTGGAAGAGCAGCATCTGCCGGTAGGAGCGCAGCTCTTCCTTGCCGCCGCCGCGGCGGATGTTGCCGAGCGTCTCGGAGAAGGCGGAGATGTCGTAGATCATCCCGAAGCGATGCACCATCGGATCGACGACGCCGGGACGGCCGAAGTCGATCGGCCGCGTGGAGCGCGAGAAGGCGGTGCCGCTGCGACGATCGGCGGAAACGATCTGGCCGTCCGGGAGCGTCGTCATCCAGGTGATGCCGCGGCGCAACTGGTTGAGGACGGCGAACTCGCGGACGCGTCGCGCGATGAGCTGGAACTGTTCGCGGTCCTCGCGCGTGACCGCGTTCTGAATCGACGGATGATCGAAGAGAAAGGTCTGGAATCGCGGATCGAGGAGCAGCGCGAGCGTGACGCCCTGATCGGGGTTCGCTCCGAAGAGGGGCAGCGCCGCGCGGAAGTTGCGCTCGCGCTGCACGAGATCCGAGGCCGTGGTGCGCATGCGCTCGAAGGAATCGCGGAAGGACTGGAAGTCGCGGCGAAGGTATCCAGTGATGAAGCTGCGAAGCTCGCGCAGATCGGGCCCCATGAACTCTTCGGTGAGGATGAGCACGTCGTCCTGCAGGAGCCGGAAGAACTGCAGGCCGCGTTGTTCTTCGCCGTCGAGGAGCGCGGCCGCGCGTGCGGCGAGCTGGGTCATCTGCTCGCGGGTGTCGCTGACCCAGCGTCCGAAGATCCGGTACTTGAGCGTGTCGCCGAGCGCGCGTCCCGTCTGCGAGTCGCGTGCGCTGATGCGGCGCGGGATCGCCGAGAAGTGCTTGGCCAGATCGAAGGAGTGGGCCAGCCAGAAGATGCCGTGATAGTCGCCGAGCAGGTTCGACATCAACGCGTTCTCGGCGGTCTTCATGAGCAGTTGGACGTATGACGCGTAGGTCGTTTGCGCCTTTTCCTTGCTCGCGGCGCGGTTCATCTGCCAGGCGATTTCCTCGGCGAGCCAGCGCTCGAGCTTGGCGTCGAGCTCTTTCATCACCGCCGAATCGGCGACGGGAAAGCCGAGGGCAGGCTGGAGAGTCTCGTCTGCCGGAAAGATCTTGTAGGGCGCAGGGAGGAGATCCTCCGGCCGTTGAAACAGCTCCGCCAGCGTCCGTTCCATGTCCGTCGGGAGCAGGAACGTGGACGAGTCGGGACGTTGCGCAAGATGGGCGATGAGAGACTTCATGACCTTGGACGGCGAGGGGAAAGTATATCGAAGGGACTTTCGCTACACTCAGTGGGTGATGCGCGTCGCCCCGACCCCTGCCGCCTGCCCTCGCTGTAATGGTTCCGGATGGATCCCGCTGCCGGGCGATTCCCTGCGCGTCGAGCCTTGCGGTTGTCAGGGAGATCTGCGGCGCCAGCAACGGATCGCCGGTGCGCGGATTCCGAAGCGCTACGAGCAGTGCACGCTCGAATCGTTCGTCGAGCGTTCGGTCACACTGCGAAACGCGAAGAAGCGCGTCGAGGACTTCATCGACGAGTGGCCGGCGCCCGCGTCGGGCAAAGGTTTGCTGTTGATGGGGCCGTGCGGCTCCGGCAAGACGCATCTCGCGGTCGGCGCGCTCCTCGGCATCATCAAGGCCGATAAGCCGGGGCGCGTGATCTTCGAGAACTTCTCCGATCTCATTCAGGAGATCCAGGCGACATTCGATTCGGATCAGGGGCCGAGCAAGTCCGAGCTCCTGCAGCCGTTGATCGGTGCGGACCTGCTGGTCATCGACGAGCTCGGGGCGCAGAAGCCGACGCCCTGGGTGCAGGACATCCTCTATTACGTGATCAACAGTCGCTACAACGACGCGCGGACGACGATCTTCACCACGAACTATTTCGATCAGCCGGCGGAAGCGAACATCGAGTCGCTGCAGGGACGCATCGGCGTTCCGCTGCGCAGCCGGATCTACGAGATGGCGTGGAGGATCGACTTCTCGGGCGTCGAGGATTACCGGCCGAAGAAATGGTGAAGCGCGGCGTCATCGACACGCTCCGCCGCGGGCTCGACAACACGCTGGCGAACTGGCCGTCCATTGCGCTGCGCCTCGTCGGCAAGATCGTCCTCGGCGTCATCATCGTCGCGGCGTTGATCGCGATCGTCGTGCCGATCATCGTCAAGATCGGCCTTCACGTCCCCGACATCAATTCTCCCGAGGATGTGCTCGACGTGCTCACGACGTTCATCAATGCCTGGGTGCTGATCCTCTGGATCGTCGCCGTGTTCAGCGTGCTGTTGCTGGTCCTGATTGCCGTGCAATCGTTTGTCGAAGCGGGTTGCGCGCGGATCGCGGTCGACGCGGATCGGGCGGCGGGGAAAGACGAGCAGGCGCCGCGTGGTCGCTTTCAGGTCTTCTCGATGTCGCGCTGGCTCGCCGGCGCCACCGAAGGATGGTGGCCGGTCTTCTGGATTTACAACCTGGCCTGGGGCTTCACCGTTTTGTTTCTGTTGATCCCGTTGATTTCTACGATGGTGGCGATGCTGCTGCTGCGCGATCGGGACACCGCGGTGATCGTGATCGGCATCGGCGGTCTCATCGCCACGATGATCTTCTTCATCCTCATCGCCATCGTGACGTCGGTCTGGACGAATCGGGCCATCGCGGAGTGGGCCGCGCGTCGCGACAGCGCACGGGCTTCGCTCCGCCGCGCGTGGACGGCGCTGAAGCGCGATCTCGCGCGACACGCGCTGATCGCGCTGGCGATCTTCGTCGTCGCCGCCGCGGGCTCGTCCTTCTTCGCCGGCTTCGGCGCCTTCGCCACGATCGGCCACTCGCTCAGCCGGGCCGCGCTGATCAACTTCGTCACGATGCCGATCCGCCTCGCCGGCTGGCTGCTGAGCGCCGCGTTTTCCGCCGCGATCTCGACGTGGTTTCTCGCGGCGTACGTGGCGTTGGTGGTGGAGGAGTAGCTCTGGAGAACGGTTTCACGCGGAGACGCGGAGACACGGAGAGAGGATGCTGGTGCAACACACTCTCTCCGCCTCTCCGCCTCTCCGCGTGAAATCCTCGGTCTTTCGATAGACTCGCGCTCCGATGTCGTACGACGCCTTCTTTTCCCGGGATTCCCAATCCTTCCGCCCGTCCGCGATTCGCGCGTTTGCGAAGCTGATCAACGATCCGAACATCATCTCGTTCGCGGGAGGCGTGCCGAATCCGGAGACGTTTCCGGCGGAGCGCGTGGCGGCGATTGCGGAGCGGGTGATCCTGGAGCGGAGCGCGGTGGCGTTGCAGTACGGGCCGACGCGGGGCCTTGCGCGGCTTTGTGCGTCGATCGCGGAGATTTGCTGCAATCGCGGCATCGATTGCGCGACCGAGGATGTGCTGACCACGACCGGATCGCAGCAGGCGCTCGATCTCATCGCGCACACGCTGCTCGATCCGGGCGACGTCGTGGCGGTGGAACTGCCGACGTACACCGGCGGCTCGGCGTCGTTCTTCGCACGAAGCGCGACGCTCGTCGGTGTTGCGCAGGATGACGAAGGGATCGTGCCGGAGTCGCTGCGCGAGGTCGCGTCGCGAACGCGCATCAAGTTGCTCTACACGATTCCGAATTTTCAGAATCCCTCGGGACGCCTCATGACGCAGGCGCGGCGCGCGGAAGTGCTCGCGATCGCCGAGGAGCATGACTTTCTGGTGATCGAAGACGATCCGTACGGAGAGCTCGTGTACGTCGAAGGCGCGGACACGATGGCGATGAAATCCCGCGACGCACAAGGCCGCGTTCTCTACCTCGGATCGTTCTCGAAAGTGCTGGCGCCGGGACTTCGTTGCGGGTGGATCGTCGCGCCGAAGGCAATTCTCGAGCGGTTGGAGATTGCTAAGCAGGCCGCCGATCTCTGCTCGGGGATGCTCGATCAGTCGATCATCGACGAGTTCATCGCCGCGGGTGAGCTGGCGCCGCAGATCGAACGCGTGCGCGACTTTTATCGAGGCAAGCGCGGCGTGTTGCTCGAGGAACTGCACCGTCACTTTTCCGGCCGCGCACACTGGACCTCCGCCGACGGCGGACTCTTTACCTTCGTGACGCTGCTCGACGTTCCCGACACATCCGCGCGCGTGAGCGATGCGGTCGCGGCGGGAGTCGCGTACATCCCCGGCGGCCCGTTCTTCGTCGACGGCAGCGGACGGAACACGATGCGGTTGACGTTCGCGAAGGAGTCTGACGATCGGATTCGCGAAGGTATGGCGCGGCTGTCGGCCGTGTTGGGATAGCGCCTCGACCTACAGCGAGCGGAGCGCTGCTTCCAACTCGCGGAGGTGGTCGGCGGGGCGGATGTATTCGGCGACGGCGCGTGCGGTATTGGCCGCGAGGCGTTGGCGATCGTCGCGCAAATTTCCGATCGCCGCGTCGAGCTCCTGCTCGTCGTTGACGGTGAGGCCGCACTGCATCTCGTCGACGAAGGCGAAGCTCGGCTGCCACGTGGCGATGATCGGAACGCCGATCCAAAGGGACGTGCAGAGCTTCGTTGACGAGGCGCCGAGGTTTTGAAAGTCGGGCTTCGTGGTGAGGTAGAAGGCGAAGGAAGCGTCAGCGGCGATCGAGATCTGCGGCGCCTCGCTCCACTCGACCCGATCGGGCAGGTAGATGACGCGGCCGTCGTGTGCGAGTCGTGTCATCAGCGCGTCGATCACCGGATCCGGCCGGCCGCCGCTCTGAACGAGCACGCGCACGTCGGAGCTCGTGCGATCGAGGAGCCGAACCATCCAGTGCGCGCCGTTGGCTTCGGTCAGGGTGCCGGTATACGACAGCACCAGCTCATCGTCCGAAATCCCGAGAGCCCGGCGTGCTTCCTGGCGCGTCCTTCCGCGATACGGTTCGGAGAAGCAACATGGGTAGCTGACGAAGCGGTGGTTCCCGCGTAGGCCGGCGTATTCGCGCTGGAGAGGGATGCGCAGTTTGTCGGTGATGATCGTGAGGTCGGCGCGGCGCATCGCCCAGCGCGTGATCGATTTCCAGTAGAGGAGCGCTTCCCCTTCATAGCCGCCGATGTAGATCTCGTCCGATGCGACGACGGAGGGACGACGGCCGATGGCCGCGAGAACGCCGGCGAACGCCATCGGCAGATCCGCGGTTCCGAGGAAGAGGTCGTAGCGTCGCGCGAGCGATCGATGACTCTGCAGCCACGACCGGCGGTAGTCGACGGCCAGGCGGCGCACGTTCGGTCCGAAGACGGTTTGTGGTTGATCGCCGTCCGGCGCGTAGACATCGACGTCGTATCCGCACGCGGTCAACGCGCGGATGATTCCGTCGTCGAACGCGCGGCCGAAGTAGTTTGCCCGGAGCTGGAAAAACGCCGCAGCCGGCACGCTATGCCCCCACCGTCGCGTAGATGCGGTCGACGCCGGGCACGATCGGAGGCATGAGGTCGTTCCTTCGGAACAACATGTCTCCCTCGACGAGGGTGAGGTTGCCGCGATGCCACGCCCGCATCCCGATGAGATGAAAGCCGGCGGCGTCGAGGTAGTCGCAGACCGCGGTGAATCGGGGTGCGCCTTGATAAAGCGGACGGATGCCTGAGGCGACGAGGACATGGCGCGTGCGGGTCAGCAGGTCCGCGGCTCCTCGGAGGACTTCCAGTTCGTATCCCTGCACTCTCATCTTGAGAAGGTACACGTCGTCGAGCGCGTGTTCCCGTCCGTAATCGTCGAGCGTGATCAGCGGGACGATCCGCGTCGAGATCGGGCCTGGGCGATATTCGATCTCGCTCCAGCGCTCGGGGACGAGAGGCAGAAACGAGTTTGCCACGGACGTGCCGTCCATCACCTTGAGCTCGCATTCACCCGATGTGCTCCCGAGTCCGGCGTTGACGACGTGAATGTCTGGATCGTCACCGTAGAGGGCGAGACTGCGAGCGTAGGCTTCGGCACCTGGCTCGAACGCGTGCACGATCGCCGGGGGGCACCAGTCCTTCCAGCAGTGAAAAAACCAGCCGTCATGGGAGCCGGCATCGATGACGATGTGTGGTGTTTCGACGGGACCGATCGGGAGAAGAATCCGCCAGTCGTCGTGCAATCTCGTCAGCGGTTTTCCGAGGCGCCGCTTGATCGCTCGCTTGATGCGTTGCGGCACGAGTCGGCGTGCGAGGTCGAGCGGAGGGATCATTCGCGCGCGATTGTATTCGCGCTTCGAACGGTCTCAGTGCAGATGGCGGCTCAACGATTCAACGATTCGTTGCTGATCCGCGGGTGTCAGGTGCGAGTGCGTGGGCAGGAGGAGAATTTCACGGCTGGCCAGATCGGAAGCGGGACAACCGCCGTCGACCGTGCGCGACGGCCAGCGGTTCGATCCGTAGCAGGGCTGCCGGTGCAACGAAACGAAACCGGGTCGCGTTTCGATGCCGTCTGCCGCCATCTGTTCCCGAAGCGCCGGGCGATCTGGAACGCGGGTCCAGTAGAACCACCACGAATGTTTGGCCTCTGATGCTGCCGTGTGGCTGCGAAGGATCGTCGGGCAATGCTCGTCGAGCAGCGCGTCGTACGTCGCCGCGACCTGCCGCCGGCGCTCGATCAGTTCCTCGAGACGTTGCGTCTGCGCCAGACAGAGAGCGGCCTGCAACGCGCCCATCCGCACGCTCAATCCGACATCGTCGTGCCAGAAGTGACGCTCTGCGCCGAAGCAATAGCTGCGAAGCGAACGGATCTTCGCAGCGAGCTCCTCGTCATCGGTGGTCACCATGCCGCCTTCGCCCGCCGTGATCGTCTTGTTTCCGTAAAGTCCGAACGCACCGGCGCGTCCGATCGAGCCACAGGCCCGCCCCTTCCAGGTTGCCCCATGGGCTTCGGCGGCGTCCTCGTACAGACTCAATCCGTACTCGCGGCAGACGTTCTCAATCTCATCCATCGCGCATGGGTGCCCGTAGAGATGAACGGCGATGACCGCTTTGCTGCGGGGCGTGATCGCTTTTCGAATGGCGTCCGCGGTGACGTTGAGTGTCTCCGGATCGCAGTCGACGAACACGGGGACCGCACCGACCAGAGAGACCGCGGCTGCCGTGGCAATCATCGTGTAGGAGGGGACGATCACTTCGTCGCCTTCGCCGATGCCGTCGGCGCGGAGCATCAGCGTCAAGGCCAAGCCGCCGCTGCCGCAGGCGACCGCTTCACGCACACCCACCGCCGCGGCAAACGCACGCTCGCACTCCTGAACGATCGGCGCCCGTCCGGAGACCCATCCTTTCTCCATGACGGACGTCACCATTCCGATCTCCCGCGCGCCGAGGTCGGGCTCGCTCACGAAGATCAGGTCGAGACGCTCAGGAAGCAGAGGCTCGCGCTCCGGCATGAACTCATCGTGAGTCGCCGTGGCTGGGCCGGAATGCAGTCGCCCGATGGAAATCTCCCTCAACAATTATTTGCCGACGTGCCGAAGGATGATAACCCGTTATTCCACCCGCTCCCGGCGAACAAATGTGAATCATCCGTCATGGTTCGTGGGAGTCGCAGCCGCGGTGCTCATGCAGAGCGCTTGTCGTGGGCGATGATCGGAGGCATCGTTGAAGCGCGACGAAATCGTCCTTTCTTTTGCGGCCGCTCCATGGATCGCTCGCTGCGCTCGGGATAGACTAAGAGCAATTCATCTCGGAGGATCCCAACATTGGACGGTCATCGTGGCGGCTGGATTGAAATCATTGCCGGAGGCATGTTCTCCGGGAAGTCGGAGGAACTGATCCGGCGACTGCGGCGCGCGGTGATTGCGCGTCAGCGCGTGCAGGTCTTCAAGCCGATTCTCGACGACCGCTTCGCCACGGACGAAGTCGTGTCGCGCGATGACCGCCGGTTGAAAGCGCACGCCGTCGCCACCAGCGCCGAGCTCCTGGCGCGCGTCGAGATCGGCGTGCAAGTCGTCGGCATCGACGAGATCCAGTTCTTCGATCCGGGCGTCGTCGACGTCTGCATGCAGCTCGCCGATGCTGGTCTGCGCGTGATCGCGGCCGGGCTCGATCAGGACTACATGCGCCGGCCGTTCGGTCCGATGCCGGCGCTGCTCGCGGTCGCCGAGGAAGTGTCGAAGATGCATGCGATCTGCGTGCGCTGTCGGGGAGCTGCGCACTACTCGCAGCGAGTGGCCGGCGGGAACACGCAGGTGGAAGTCGGAGACTCCTCGTACGAAGCGCGCTGCCGTCTCTGCTTCGAAGCCTATCGCGCGGCGGCGGAAGAGGCCCCGGCGATCCAGTTGACGATCCCGCAACCGGTTGTCGGAAGCGCGTAACCCGGATCACCGCGTGACACGTCGCACGGCCGGACTGCTCATCACCGCGTTCTTCGTTTTCGCTTCGCTGCAATGCCGCCGCGCCGAAAGTGTCGAGCGCGATCCGATGGATGCGGAGGCCGAGGACGCGCTGGTCTCGTATCTGAAGATCGATACGACCAATCCGCCCGGCAACGAGACCGCCGGCGCGACGTTTCTCCGCGACCTGCTGGTGAAGAACGGCATCGCCGCGCAACTCGTCGGCGACGATCCGAGACGCCAGTCGAGTTTACGCGCGGCTCGAGTCGGGGAAGAGCGACAAAGCGCTCCTGCTGCTCAGCCACATCGACGTCGTTCCCGCCGATGCGTCGGCCTGGACGAATCCGCCGTTCAGCGGCGCGCGCAAGGGCGGGTATCTCTGGGGACGCGGCGCGCTCGATATGCAAGTCGCTCGACGGTCGCGGAGCTGATGTCGCTCATCGAGCTGAAACGCCGCGGCGTGAAGTTGCGGCGCGACGTCGTCTTTCTCGCCGTGCCGGATGAAGAGCTCGGAGGATTGCGCGGCGCGAAGAAGCTGCTCGACGATCGCGCCGATCTCTTCACGAACGTCGGCTTCGTTCTGAACGAGGGTGGCTCGAACGAGACCGCGCTCGATCGCATCTTGTTCTGGGGAATCGAAGTCGATCAGAAAGTGCCGCTCTGGTTGCGCGTGACGGCGACGTCGGCGGGCGGACATGGCGCCGCGCCCGTCGCCGACGGCGGAGCCACCGCGAAGCTGATCCGCGCGCTCGGCGGCATCGACGCGATCGAGACGCCCTACCGCTTGACGGTCAGCGTCGCGCGCACGTCGGCGATTGCCGCGCGGGAACGCAAGGACGGACGCGGGCAGAGGCTGCGCGCTTCTGCGCGAGCCGCTCGACGTCGCGGCGATCGAGCGCGACCTGCCGCCGGGCTATCGCTCGCTGCTGCACGACACGATCGCGATCACGCATCTCGCCGCGGGGAGTGCGGTGAACATGATCCCTTCGCGCGCGATCGCCGAGGTCGACATTCGATTGCTTCCCGGCTCGAACACCGGATGCGATGCTGGCGCGCGTGAAGGAAGCGGTCGGGAAGAACGCCGACGTCGATGTGCTGCTCGGCGGCGAGCCGGTGCCGGAGAGCTCGATGGACACGGAGCTATTCAAAACGCTCGCGAATGCCATGCGCGCGGCGTCGCCGGGATCGGCGGTCGCGCCGATCGTTGGCGCCGGAACCACCGACAGCCGTTTCTTTCGCGCGCGCGGGATCGTGGCCTACGGAATCTCGCCCTTCAAAGTGAACTACTACGACGCCGACACCGTGCACGGCGAACGACGAGCGGATTCGCGCGCCGTTCTTCGCGGAGGGCACGCGCCTGATGCGGACGATCGTCGCGCGACTTCTGCGAGCGCGAAATGACGGAGGGGTTCGCAGCGTCATCGTTTCGCGCTGACGTTTCTCGCGGCTCTGGCTCTGACGATCTTCGTCGCGCCGCTGCTCCGCCGTGAAGTGTTCACGCTGCGCGATCACTCGACTACTTTCAGCCGCTGCGCTGGTTCACGAGCGAAGAGCTGCGGGCGGGCAGGCTGCCGCTCTGGAATCCGTACAACGCTTCCGGCGAGCCGTGGCTGGCGAATCCGCAGACGGGCGTCTTCTATCCGCCGTCGTGGCTGTTCCTGGTGCTGCCGTTCGCGACGGCGTACATGCTCTATCTCTATTTCCATCTCGCTGCTTCTTGGATGGAGCGCGTATCTCCTGTTCGCAGCGGCGCGCATCCTCCGGTGCGGCGCTCGCTCGGCGCCGCGGCGCTGATGTTCAGCGGGCCGGTGCTCTCGCTGCTCGACGTGTCGAACAACCTGGCGACGTTCGCCTGGATCCCGCTCGCGCTCTGGTGCGCGGAAGAGGGCGCGTGGCGTCGAGGGGGCGCGGTGCTCGCGCTGGCGTTTCTCGCCGGCGAGCCATTCTTCGCGGCGGTCGCGGCGCTGCTTTATGTTGCTCGTGCGGCGGCGGCGTGATGTGATCGCGACGGCGCTGCTCGCGTTCGGTCTCTGCGCGGTGCAACTGCTGCCGTTCCTCGCGCTCGTGCGTGTCAGCGACCGAGCGACAGGAATGGATGGCGCGTCGATCCTGCGCAATTCGATGAACTGGCTCGATTGGATCCGTTTCGCCTGGCCGGTGGAAACGAGCGCGGGCCAGCAGTTTCTCCTGGTCGTTTACGTCGGCATCCTCGTCATCGCGCTGGCTCTGGTGGGCGTAACGACGATCCGCCGCCGGCCGGAGATCGTGGCGTGGCTCGCGCTGCTGGCCGCTTCGATCTTCATCGCCTCGGGGCCGGCGTTTCTGGCGCGCATGCCGGTGACGCTTTTTCGTTATCCCGCGCGGCTGATGCCGTTCGTCGCGCTCGCTGTCGCCGCACTCGCGGTCGCGGGATGGGACCGCATTCGCCGCGATCGCCGCTGGCTCGATCTGCTGCTCCTGCTGATCATCGTCGCCGATCTCTATTCGCGCACGCGCTGGTTGCTCAACGCCGAGCCGTTCCGGCGTCATCCGGTTCCGTATGACGCGGCGATCGGAGCGTCTGGAAAGTTGTTCCGCCTGGGTGACGTCGATGCTTCGCATCGCGAGGCCTGGATCTCCGGCTATCTCAATCTTTACGACCGCCGTTTCGACTCCTTCACGCCGGCGCCGCTCGTCGTCGAGCGTTATCTTCGTTACTACCGGAAGATCGCGGCGAATCCGGCCCCGCCCGAGCTCGCAGCCGCGGCGATCGGATTCACGTTGACGCGCAATGTTCTGCCGCCGCTGTTCGCTCCGGTGGCACGCGACGGAGAGGTCGTGGTGTTTCAAGCGCGTTTTGCTACGCCGATGGCGGCGCATGTCTGGCGCGATCCGCTGACGATGCGGTCGGCGGATTGGAAGCTCGATACGACGAGCGCGCACGTGAAGGTCGACGCACCACGGGACGGGATCCTGGTGCTTCGTCAGCAAGCTGCTCCGGGATGGAATGTCACGGTCGATGGCGCAGTTGCGGAGTCGCTCTTGCTGGATGGTGTTTACCGCGGCGTGCAGCTCGCCAAGGGACGGCACGAAATCGTCTGGACGTATCGTCCGAAGTCACTTTTTGTTGGCGCGGGGATGACGCTCGTCACACTCTTCGCGCTGCAAATTTCTATATTTGTCAAGCGAACGAAGACACAGTAAGGGAAGAAAGATTTTTCTTCCTGTCCGTCGTTTTTTGAGTAGTAGAATCTCGCTCTTCCAACATCGCAGTGCACAGAGGTCGAACGTAAACATGGTAAGCATCGACGATCGCTTGAACGCCATCATCCGCGAGTTGATCGGGAACGGAATCACGCTGGCTCAGGCGGTCGAGGCATTCGAGGGCAAGTACATCGTCGCGGCGATGACGGTCAGCAAGGGCAACGTGACGCAGGCCTCGCGCAAGCTCGGCGTTCACCGCAACACGCTGCATAACAAGCTGCGCACGCAGACGATGCTCAACGGCTTCGCCGAATCCGTCCGCCCGGTCCGCCGCCGCGCCCACGTCTCCCACAAGCGCGTGGGGGAGTCGGCGCCGAAGAAGAAGCGCTGATCTGAGATTGCAGTTCGCAGATCGCGGATCGCAGCGGGCCGTCGCCCAACCCACGACAGGTTGAGATTGCCGTTTCCGGCCTGAAGAACGTCTTTTTGCGGAGCTAGCGAAGGCCCCACTCCGATCCGCGATCTGTTCCCCATTAAACTGCGCGCTGTGACGAAACCCTCCCTCGCCATTCCGCAGCAAACCGAGCTGCATCAAGCGATCGTCGCGCTCCTCAGAGAGCGCGGCAGCCGACTCCTCGGCATCAAGGAGATTTACGAGCGACTCGCCGAAGCCGACGCCACGCAGCGAGCAGGTCGAGCGCGCCGTCGAGGAGCTCGAGCAGGACGGCGTGATCATGCCGGTGCGCGGCAAGCGCTATTCGCTCCTCGAGTTCACGCCGTACCACGCCGGCTCGATCAAGGTTCACCCCGACGGCCACGGCACGGTCTTCGGCGGACCCGGCGAGCCGGACATCTACATCGATCGCCGCCAGCATGAAGGGCGCGATGAACGGCGATCTCGTCATCGTGCGCGTCGAAAAGCGCAACGCCAAGTCGGCGACGGATCCGCAATCGCGAGTTCATCGACGGCGAGGTCATGCGCATTCTTCGCCGCGCGCATCGCACGGTCGTCGGACGATTTCACCTCGAGCCGGAGCCCTACGTCGTACCGTTCGACAATCCGCATCGACACGAACATCCTCATCGCGCCGGATGCAACGATGAGACGCGCGCGACGGCGAGATGGTGAACGTCGAGATCGATCGCTATCCCGATCGCTCGACGCACTTCGCCTCCGGCCGCGTCGTCGAAGTCCTCGGCTTCATCGGCGATCCGGGCGTCGACATCGAGGTGGTCATCCGCAAGCTCCACATCCCGCATCACTTTCCCGATGATGTGCTGCGCGAGGCCGAGCAGATCGCGACGGAAGTTCCGCCGGAGGAGATGGCGCAGCGCGTCGATCTCCGCGATCGCAACATCGTCACGATCGACGGCGAAACGGCGAAAGACTTCGACGATGCCGTCGAAGTGCAGAAGCTGCCGAACGGCAACTACCTCCTCGGCGTTCATATCGCCGACGTCTCGCACTACGTGACCGAGGGAAGCCTGCTCGACAGCGAAGCCTTCGAGCGCGCGACGTCGGTCTACTTCCCGGGCCGCGCGGTTCCGATGCTCCCGGAGCGCCTCTCGAACGGCATCTGCTCGCTCAATCCGCAGATCGAGCGGCTCACGTTCACCTGCGAGATGGAGATCGACGCGAAAGGGCGCTTCATCCAGCACAAGATCTATAAGTCGGTGATCCGCACGCGCGAGCGGATGACGTACACAGACGTCAACGCGATCCTCACGGACTGCACACCGGAGCTGAAAGCGCGCTACGGCTATCTCATCCCCGACTTCGAGCGGATGCACGCGCTGTACGACGTGCTGCGGCGCCGGCGCGAGCAGCGCGGCTCGATCGACTTCGACCTTCCCGAGGCCGAGGTCATGCTCGATGCGACGGGTGTGATCGAGGCGATCCGCGCGACGGAGCGCAACGTCGCGCATCGACTGATCGAAGAGTTCATGCTCTCGGCGAACGAAGTCGTGGCGCGCGAGCTGGTGTTCGCGAATCAGCCGGGGCTCTACCGCGTCCATCCGCAGCCGGACGCGCAGAAGCTCGAAGATCTGAGAGAGATCCTCAAGGAATTCAAGCTCAAGCTGCGCGGTGACGTCGAGGAGATTCGTCCCGGCGAGCTGCAGCACGTGTTGAAGCAGGTGGCGGGTCGCCCCGAGGAGCGCTTCCTCACGAACATCATCCTCCGCTCGATGAAGCGCGCGTACTACTCCGAAACGAGTACGGGACACTTCGCGCTGGCGTTCGAGCACTACTGCCACTTCACGTCGCCGATTCGCCGCTATCCCGATCTCATCGTCCATCGTCGACTGCACGAGTTGATCACGACCGGCGCGCTGATCGGCGAGCGGCGCGAGGAGATCGAGCGCGCGCATCCGCAGTACGCGTTGCAATCGAGCGATCGCGAGCGCCGCGCGGAAGAAGCGTCGCGCGAGGTGATGGAGTGGAAGAAGGTCATCTTCATGCGCGACAAGGTCGGCAACGAATACGGCGGCATCATCACCGGCGTTGCGTCGTTCGGCCTGTTCGTCGAGCTCGAGGAGATCTTCGTGCAGGGGATGGTCCCCGTCGCCACGATCGGCGGTGATTTCTGGCATTTCGCGGAGAAGGAGCACCGTCTCCGCGGTGAGTCGACAAACCGCGAGCTCCGCCTCGGCGATCACGTGCGCATCCGCGTCGAGTCGATCGACGAGGATCGTCATCAGATCGAGTTCCGATTGCTGGAAGTGGGTGGGGTGAAGATTAAGGAACGGGAGCGGTAAGTCGTTGTTGCTGGTTGCTAGGAGCTTGCGCGGCAGAACGGCGACAGAAACGAGAGTCGGCGACGGACTGCGTGCTGGAGATGCGACGCCACGATGGAAGGCCAGGCAACGGAACTTCGTTCGCTGCTGAAGTGTTCAAGGGGAGGTCGGCAGTGGGCCGATTTCCGACGGACGAGATCGAAGTTATTGTCGTTCTACGTGATTTTCATGCAACTGCATGCGGCGAAGGTTCATCGCCAAACAGACCAGATGCCATTCGGCATTCGTCTTGTTCAGACCTCGAAAGCTGAACTGTCGAAAGCCCAGCACTCCTTTGATCCAGCCGAACACCGGTTCAACAATGACTTTTCGGCGGCGGTAGGCAGCCTCGCCTTCAGGGCTGGCGAGCTTTTCTTTCATCCGTTGGGTGGCCTTTTTCGACAGCGAGATCGGTGGCGCGTCCGGTTTCCCTTCCCGACCCAGCGCGATCACTCCATCGACCTTCCTGGCCTCGAGTCTCTCGAAGTTCTCATCCGATCGATACCCCGCATCGGCGATCACCTGCTCGGGGATCTGACCGATCACCGCTTCGGTCGCGTCAATCATCGGAATGAGTTGCGTGCTGTCGGCAGCGCAGTTGGTCACTCCCACCGCCACGATGATCTGGTGCGCTTCATCGACGCTCGCTTGCGCGTTGTAGCTCTGCTCGAAGCCATTGCCCATCTTCATGATCCGACTCTCCGGATCGGTGAAGTTGTCCTGTGCTTTCTCTCGCGGCTGGCCGAACTCTTTCTTGAACGGTTGGCCCTTCTTTCCATTCGGTCGCCCACCGTCGCCTTCATGCCGGCCCTTCTGGCGATCCTCTTCGGCCTGTCGTTCCTCGAGCCGCTTCTTCGCTTCACGGATCTTCTTGAGGCGGCTCTCCCGGCGCTGCAACTCTTCGGGAAGCTCATCTCCGCGGTTCTCGCTGCCGTACTCCTGATCTTCTTTGCGATCCGTTCGCTCGGCCTGTTTGAGCAGCTCTGCGATCTCGCTTTCCAACCGTTTCTCTTCCTGTTTCATGCGGTCATAGCTCATCGCTTTGTGCCGGCTCGCATTCGCCTTGACCTTCGTTCCATCGATGGCCACCCGACCCAGCGTGATCAACCCGCTGTTCTTCGCGATCAGCACCACCTGCTTGAATAGCTCCACGAACTTCTGCAAATGCTCCTGCCGAAAATCACAGATCGTCCGATGCTGCGGAAAGTTCCCCGCCGCCAGCACCCGATACGCCACATCCTCCTCGATCTTCTGCGCGATCTTCCGCGAGGAGAAGGTTCCTGTCGCATACGCGTAGATCAGGATCTTCAACATCATCGCCGGATGAAACGGCTGGTTCCCGCGGGGATCGCTCTCCTCATGCGGCCCATAAAACGCGCTCAGATCCATCTCGTCCACCACTTCCGAGATGAAGAACGCCAGGTGCTTTTCCGGCAGCCAATCGCTCGGCGACGGCGGCAGCAGGTAACTCTGCTCCGGTTGGTACTCGCGGTAGTTGCTCGGCATGCATCATTTTACGACGCACTACCGCTTTTGCCGCGCAGACTCCTAGTTGCTGGTTGTCTGCGGTTTTTCGGTTAACGGCACTCGCTTCGAATCCGACTAGGCCAAGAACCCGCAGACAACCAGCAACCAGTAACCAGCAACTGCCTTAGCGTGCTCATGCTGGCCTCATGCTTGCTTCCTGTTATCGTTCACGTATGGCATTGAACGATATTGCCACGCGGCTCCGGGAACTGGTCGACGAGCGCGTGGCCCTCGAAAGCACGCTTCAGCACGAGCCGGGTGATCTCGCCGAGAAGAAGGCGCACGAGTACGACGGCCGGTATCAGTCGCTCCAGCGCCGTCTTTCGTCGATGTTCCGCGACGCGACGGAGAATCAGCAGCGCATCACGGTGATGCTGGAGATGATGCGGATCCTCGAGAATCGGCTCGTCTATCTGCAGAACTTCATCGTCGATCCGACCTCGGAGAACCGTTTGCTGGCGCAGCTCGTCACGCGCTTCATCGACGACATGAGCCGCGAGAAGAGTCCGATCCTCACGTCGCTCGAAGCAACGTACCACCGTGCCGTCGCCGCGCTGTACGCGGGCGATGTGGCCAAGGCGCGCGAAGGATTCAGCGCGGCCTGCGCCTCCGAGGAGTCGGACGAGGCGAACGACATCAAGTACAAGTCGTATGTCATCCTCGGACATCTCTCGCACGAAGAGGCCGACTACGCGAAGGCGAAAGAACTGCACGACAAGTCGATGCGCTATTCGCCGAACGACAACGTCACCGCGCAGGCACTGGCGCTGAAGGCGCTCAACTCTTATGCGCTGCAGGACCATGAAGACGCGCTGCATCTCTTCGGCGAGGCGCTGAGTCTCTTCGACGAGAACAAGCCGTTCTTCAACTCCTACTTCTTCCGCAACGCGCTCCTCTTCTGCGGCGCGATCCATTTCGATCGCCACGATTACGCGAAGGCGGAGGAGTTCTACCGCCGCGTCGTTGGCAACGTCGACCCAAGCTCGTTCGATTACTTCGATGCGCTCTCGCACCTCGGCCGCATCGACTACTCGCGCAATCGCTACGACGACGCCGTGACCTCGTTCGAAAAAGCGGTGCAGACGCATCGCTTCAACGAGAACGAATACGTCGTCGACACCTGGTTCTGGATCGCGCGCTGCCACCTGCGCCGCAACGACTCCGTCGAAGCGAAGAAGTACCTCGAGAAGATCGCCGCGTCGGATGTGCGGTATGAGAAGAGACCGCAGGCGGTGGAGCTTTTGCAGAGAATCGCGTGAGGAACGGCTCATAGGCGTAGAGGCTCACAGGCGCATAGTTGCTGAGCCTGTGAGCCCGTGAGCCTGTCCCCCGCGCCGTAAACGATGACCATCGATACCTTCGAACGCGCCGTGATGTCCGCCCTCCTCGCCGGCGATGATCCTCTGTTCGGGGCGTTGCGCGAGCAATATGCGGTGGCGATCGTGAAAGAGCGAGAGCGCACGGCGGCGGGCTTCGTCACGCGCTTCGACGTTCCGGTCAGTGCGCCGTCGATCGACAGGAAGCTGCTGCATCTCGACGATCTGCAGGTCGAGCTCGACGGAGCGCTCACGCCCGCCGAAGCATCGCTCGAAGTGAAGAACGGACGACTCAACACGCTGGAGTGCTTCGTCTACGACGGCGAGTTTCCGGATGAGCCCACGATCACCGCGGCCTGGTATTACGGGACGGAGAAGTATCCCGGAATCACGCCGGAGCTGATGGCGGAGCGGGACGTCGAAGAGCTGCTCGAAGAGGAGTAGCGGCGCAAGCGAGCGGAGTGAGCGCGATTCTGTGTAGTGCTGACCGCCCTCGGTCGGCAAGCAGAACGAGGTCCGATCCTTCTCGATGTCACCTGTGGCGCGCGAATCGGCAGGCCGAGGGCGGCCGCCGCTACACAGAACCGCGCTCGCTTCGCTCGCACATTACGAAAACACCTTTACTGCCCCTTCGCCACCACCACATCGTCGTAGCGATGGAACATCGACGTCACCCAGATCTCGGGGCGCTTGGTTCCGGGCTTGAGGTCGAGCACGAAGGGCTTGTTGGCATTGCCGAGGATGCGTTCGCCGCCCATGACGCGCATCTCGATCGGCTTGCCGGTCTCCGAGTCCTTCGCGGTCACCGTGACCGTGTTCGGGCCGGGCTTGAGCTCGGACACAGGCGGCTGCATTTCGACGATGGCTTTCGTGATGGGGATCGGCATCACGATCGTGGCGATCTGATAGCCGGGAGCCTGCACGAAAATTTTCGGGGCGATGACGTCGTGATGGCCGTCGGCGTTCGGGATCTGGTTGAGGGTGATCGGCCACTGAAACTTGTAATACGACGTCGCGTGGCCGTTTGGGCTGTCGTTTGCCGGCTTTAGTGTCTGGCCTTCGACCGTGATCGCCGACATGACCGGGATGTGCGTCTCGGTGTCGATCGCGTAGACGACGATGTTGCCGTTGTAATCGGGGCCAATCGCGGCTGGTTTCATCCAGACGTCGAGCTGGCGATCGCCGGCCGCCACCGGCTGCGCCTCGACGCAGGCCCGCGCTTCTTTTTGCCCGGCCATGATGGCGTTGTCGAGGCCGTGGTACCACATGAGCGCGGACATCAGCCACTGATCGTGATCGTCGGTTCCTTTCGGATAGCGATCGGCCGTGGCAAGGAAGTCCCAGCGCATGAAGTCGGTGCAGAAGACCCAGTCGGTGTTGCCGGGGACGGCGAGGCAGTTGGCGATTTTCCGGCAAAGCGGCGCGAATGCTTCGCTCATCTCGTCCCAGTGTTTGTCGACCCATTCCTGGCGGATCGGGAGCTTGCGGTGCGCGCCGGCCCAGCGCGCGAAGTCGACGCGGTCGTAGGTCTTGCAGACGTCTTTGGCGGCGCAGGGGAGCGGCTTGTAGTCGGAGGGATAGATCTCGCGCGGAACCTGCGGAACCTGCGCGAACAGAGGAAGTGCGAAGAGAAGAAAGGCGGCTAGTTTTTTCATGGATTCAATTTCGAAATCAATGGAATCGCGTGACGACGAACGCGATGTCGTCCCGGAACTCTTCCGTGGCCGAGAAGGCGCTGACGTCGTTGTAGATCGCGTCGTAGACCGTCGACAGATCCGCCTCGCCCGATGAGTCGAGCACCGCGGCGACGCGGTCGATGGCGTAAAACTCGCGGGTGTCGTTCATGCGATCGGTGACGCCGTCGGTGTAGACGAACAGGGTGTCGCCCGGCGCGACTTTGATGGTGTTCTCCTCGAATGTCATGTTGGGCATGGCTCCGAGTAGGTTGGACGGTTGTTCGAGCACGATGGTTTTGCGCGACTCGCGTTGATAGAGAAGAAAAGGGGGATGGGCAGCATTCGCATAGACGAGCTCGCCGTTTCCATTCGTGCGGAACAGCGCGGCCGTGGCGAACTGGGTCGGCAGGCTGACGCTGAAGAGGAAGTTGTTGAGCCGGGCCATGAATTGCGACAGCGGCCGATGGTTGTCGGCCTCGGTGTGGATGTAGCTTTTGAGCATCGACACGAGGATCGCCGCCGGGAGGCCATGTCCCGAAACGTCGGCGACGAAGAGGTAGAGCTGGCCGTCCTGGACGAAGTAGTCGTAGAAGTCGCCGGAGAGCACTTCGCTCGGGATGTACGCCGAGCGCACTTCGATGCCCGGCGACGCGAACGAGCGCTCGGGCATGAGCGCTTCCTGCACTCGCCGTGCGATCTGCAGGTCGCGCGTCATCTGCTGGTTCATGCGCCGCAGCTGATCCTGATAGGCCTTCATCCGCAGCAGCGCGCGCAGGCGCGCCACGACGATCTCGATGTCCGAGCCTTTCGTCACGAAGTCGTCGGCGCCGGCGCCGAGTCCCTGGACAACGTGCTCGGCGGAATCGGAGCCGGTGAGCATGAGGACGGGAATGGTCTGGAGCTGCGGATCGCCCTTGATCTGCCGCGTCACCTCGAAGCCGTCCATGCCCGGCATGCGGTAGTCGACGATGATCGCGTCGGGCAGCAACGTCGCCGCGAGCCGCAGCCCTTCTTCACCCGATTGCGCGGGAAAGACGTCGTATCCGCGCCGCTCCAGAAAGCGACGCGTCACCTGCAGGTCATTCGCGTTGTCGTCGATGACGACCAGGCGGCTCATACTGGTGGGAGGTTATCAGTTGTCGGTTGTCCGTGAGTCTCTGATCGAGTCTCAGACAACTGACAACCGGCAACTGACAACTGTTAGATTTCGCTTCTCATGAAACTCATCGTTGGTCTCGGCAATCCCGGACCTGAATACGAGAAGACGCGGCACAACGTCGGCTGGCACGTGGTCGATGCTTTTGCGAAGAAGTTCCGGATCGCGGTGACAAAGCACGAGAAGAGTGCGTTCACGGGAACGGGACGCGTGGCGGGCGGCGCGGTGATGATCGCCAAACCGCTGACCTACATGAATCTGTCGGGCGAAGCGGTGCGTTTGCTCGTGAACGCTTACCTCGATTCGACGCAGGATCTCATCGTTGTCTACGACGACATCGATCTTCCCCTCGGCAAGCTGCGCATCCGGCCGAGCGGCTCCGCGGGGACGCACAACGGGATGCGCTCGATCGTGGCCGAGCTCGGTTCAGAATTCTTTCCGCGGCTCCGCGTCGGCATCGGCGCGCAGGATCAGGGGAAGCTGCGCGACTACGTGCTCGACGAATTCGCGGCCGGCGAGCGCCCGATCGTCGATCGCGCGATCGAGCGCTCCGTCGATGCGCTGGTTCTGTTCGCGCGAGGCGATCTCAAACGCGCGATGAATGAGTTCAATCGCGAGGTCGAAGAAAAACCAGCGACAACCGACAACTGACAACCGACAACGTTCTTGTTACCCTCGCGACGCATGACTCAACCTCCAATCCACACTCTCGGCGAGTTGCGCGCTTCCGATTACCGCGTCCGATCCATCAAGGACGAGATGCGGGCGAACCTTCTGCAGAAGATCGCGAACGGCGAGACGACTTTCCCCGGCATTCACGGCTACGAGCGCACGGTCATTCCGGCGATCCACAACGCCGTGCTCTCGCGCCACGACATCATCCTTCTCGGATTGCGCGGGCAGGCCAAGACGCGCATCCTCCGCTCGCTCACGGCACTGCTCGACGAGCGCGTGCCGGTCATCGACGGCTGCGAGATCAACGACTCGCCCTTCGCGCCGCACTGCAAGCGCTGCCGGCGCCTGGCGCTCGAGAAGGGCGATGATCTTCCCGTGGCCTGGCTCACGCGCGATGAGCGCTATCGCGAGAAGCTGGCCACGCCGGACGTGACGGTTGCGGATCTCATCGGCGACATCGACCCGATCAAGGCCGCGAACCAGCGGCTCACGTACGCCGACGAGGAAGTGATCCACTACGGCATCATCCCGCGCACGAATCGCGGCATCTTCGCCATCAACGAGCTGCCCGATCTCGCGCCGCGCATTCAGGTCGCGCTGCTGAACATTCTGGAAGAGAGAGACCTGCAGATCCGCGGCTTCCCGGTGCGCATCCCGATGGACGTCGTGCTGGTCTTCAGCGCGAACCCCGAGGATTACACGAGCCGCGGCAACATCATCACGCCGCTCAAGGACCGCATCGACTCGCAGATCCTCACGCACTATCCGCAGAAGGTGGAGACGGCGCGGCGGATCACGGAGCAGGAAGCCTGGCTCGATCGCGATGGTTCGGCGTCGATCGATGTCCCGGTGTACATCCGCGATCTCGTCGAGTCGGTGGCCTTCGTCGCCCGCGAGTCGGAGCTCGTCGATCAGACCTCCGGCGTCTCCGCGCGACTCACGATCGCGGCGATGGAGCTCCTGCAATCGAATCTCGAGCGCCGCGCGGCTCTCACTCGCGACCGCTCCGTCTTCCCGCGTCTCTCCGATCTGGCGAATGGTGCTGCCGGCGATCACCGGCAAAGTCGAGATGGTCTACGAGGGCGAGCAGCAGGGCGCGGAGGTCGTGGCGCGGAAGCTGATCGGCATCGCCGTCGGAAAGCTGTTCGAGACGAAGTTCCCGCCGGTCGAGCGTGCCGGCGTCGGACAGCGTGCCGAACGCGAGCGACGCGGATACGGCGAGATCGAGCCCGATGATCTCGACGACGCCTTTGCCGGTCGCCGCGGCAAAGCGAAGAAGGAAGCACGCGAAGAACCGAAGGCGAAGGCGCCCACCGAGCCCGCCTACGACGCGATCATCGAGTGGTTCGCCAGCGGAAACAAGATCACGCTCTCTGACGAGCAGCCGTTTATCGATTACTTCGCTGAGATTTCTCGCGTGCCCGGCCTCGCCGACGTCGCGCGCAAGTACGCCAAGCCGTCGAGCGACGAGGAGCTGGCGTTCTGGATGGAGATGGTGCTCGAAGGCCTGCACCAGGCGCTGCGCCTCTCGCGCGAAGATCTCGATTCGACGATCACGTTTCAGGAGCTGATGAAGTTCAACGTGTTGCGGACGGTGCGCTAGGCGGCGAGTCGCCTAGTCGCCGAGCCGTCTAGTCGCCGAGTCTCCGAGTCGTCCAGTCTGCGAGGACGAATCCTCTCGTCGACTAGGCGACTAGGCGACTCGCCGCCTTACAATGCTCGCATGGCCAAGGTCACGACTGACATTTCGAGCGAGCTCTCGCGGCAGATCGATCGGATCGTTCGCGACGGATGGTTCCCCGACCAGGAGTCGGTGGTGCGCGAGGCTCTGCTCCAGTTCGTCGATTCGAAGTCATTCCTCGGCGATTCGCCGCGCATGCTGCACCGCTTCGCCGCCGACGCGCTCAACGACTCCAAACCTGAAGTCGCGCTCAAGTTCGTCAGCCGCGCCATGTCGCTGCTGTCGCATCAGGGGATCGCCGATTTCGCGCTCTATCAATCGCTCGTCGAGCTGCGGATCCAGGTCCTCCTCGTCCTCGACCGCGAAGCGGAAGCGCTCGCCTCGGCCGAGGAGGCGCACGAATTGATGCCGAACAATCCTGCGATCACACGATGGATCGAGAGACTCAAGAAAAGCAGGGGCTAGAGGCTGGGGGCTAGGGACTAGACCCGCCTAGCCCCTAGTCCCCAGCCCCAAGTCCCTCGCCCCTAACTCCCATGCGCCACCGCTACGGTTTCCTCGACCCCGAGCTCATCCAACGCCTTCTCAGTGAGATGGGCCTCCGGCGTCTCTTCAACCAGTTGCTGCTGCAGAGCAGCGGTGACGTCGAAGAAGCGATGCGCTGGATGCGCATGCTGCAGGAGCGCGGGTATCTCGATCCCGACATCGATCTCGACGCCTTCTTCGCGCAGCTCATGGATGAGAACGTGATCGGTGAGGATGGCGAAGGGAATCTCATGCTCGGCGCCGGTGGAGAACGTCAGATTCGTCGCGACGCGCTCGACGAGATCTTCGGCGGACTGCAGAAATCGATCAGCGGACATCACTCCGTCGCGACCGCCGGGCAGGGAACGGAGCGGCTCACGGAGACGCGTCCGTATCAGTTCGGCGACGATCCGATGTCGATCGATTCCATCCGCTCGCTGCAGAACGCGATGAAGCACAACGATCCGCTCATTGCAAACGACATCGCGATCACCATGACCGAGGACGACCTCGAAGTCTTCGAGACCGAGCACAACTCGAGCTGCGCCACCGTCGTGATGATCGACATCTCGCACTCGATGATCCTCTACGGCGAGGACCGCATCACTCCGGCGAAGAAAGTCGCACTGGCGCTGACGGAGCTGATCCTGACGAAGTATCCGAAGGACGCGATCGACATCCTGCTCTTCGGCGACGACGCGAAGGAAGTCCCGATCTCGCGAGATCCCGTACGTCGAAGTCGGTCCGTTTCACACGAACACGAAGGCCGGACTCGAGCTCGCGCAGCACATCCTGCGCCGCCGCAAGCACAACAACAAACAGATCTTCATGATCACCGACGGCAAGCCGTCCGCGCTGACTTCGAGAGCGGCCGGCTCTACACGAACTCGTTCGGGCTCGACATGAAGATCGTCAACCGCACGCTCGAAGAAGCGGATCGCTGCCGCCGCGCGGGCATCCCGATCACGACGTTCATGCTGGCCACCGATCCGATGCTGGTGAACTTCGTCGATCAGCTCTCGAAGATCAATCGCGGCCGCGCGTTCTATGCCTCACCCGATCGCCTCGGCGAATACATCCTCGCCGACTACATCCGCAATCGCCGCAAGTTCGTTCATTAGCCGGCACGGCCGGCAGCGCTGGAGGCCACAAGGCTGGACGCACGCGCGGGTGATCCGAGGCGTCGTCCCGGATTCCTCTCGCTTGCGAGTTTCTGCCCGTCGCCCGCCTGGAGCGAAATTGCGACAAGCGTCGCCACGAAGAAGAGTCGCTTTCATGCGGTCCCGCGGATGATATTGAATTTGCTCGGAATCGAGATGGCGGCAGCGCCGTTCCTCTTTCTAGTGCGCAAGTTATTTGCCCTCGTCCTCCTCGCCGCTACCGCGGCGGCGAACGAGACGACCTATCGCTCGATGCAGTCGGGCTCGCCGACGGGACCGACGCCGCTGCACGCGCATGGGATTCATGGCGAGGGCCAGATCATCGCCGTGCTCGACACTGGCGCGGACTACAACTCGTGCTATTTCGCGGAGGGGGACAACTCCGCGCCGCCGTTCAATACCGGCACTCCGCTCAACGGACTCGATTGGGAAAACGTGAGTCCGTCGCGGCGGAAGATCATCGCCTACGACTTTCTCTACTCCTGCGATCAATATCCGAGCGCACCCGGATGCGACGTCCCCGGCGCCGCGGGATCGCTCGACAATCAGGGACACGGCACGCACGCCGCGGCGACGGCAGCCGGAGATCGCGGTGCGCCGATCGCGCACGATTACGCCGATGCGATTGCGCCGGGCGCGAAGCTCGTCATTCAGGACGCCGGCTACATCGGCGGCGATCTCTGCTCGCAGCGGCCCGGCATCGGCTGTCCAGTGAAGCTCACGCCGATCCTCGAGCAAGCCTATCGACAGGGCGCGCGCATTCATTCGAACTCGTGGGGCGACCGGCAGGGGAGCGCGAGCGTGAATCCGCCGACGGCGAATTACCCGCAGTCGGCGCGCGACGTCGATGCATTCGTCTGGTCGCATCCCGACATGCTCGTCGTCTTCAACACCGGCAATCTCGCCACGGTGATGCCGACTCCGCTCAGCTCTCTCTCCGCGCCCGGCAGCGCGAAGAACACGCTGCAGGTCGGCGGCACGCGTTACGCGCAGAACGAGGACGACACGATCGCGCCATTCACGCTGTTCGGGCCGACGCGCGACGGCCGCATCAAGCCCGATCTCGTCGCGCCGGCGCGCGTCGTCGCGGGCGACGTTGATTTCGATTCGAATCCGGCGACGTGCGACAGCACCTATCAGCCCGGCACGTCCTGGTCTTCGCCATCCGTCGCCGGTGCGGCCGCGTTGGTGCGTCAGTACTACGTGGACGGTTTCTATCCAACCGGTGCGGCGATCGCCGCGAATGCGATTCGCACCGAGCGCGGCGCTGCTGAAGGCGACGCTCATCGCCGCGGCGCGTCCGCTGCTGTTGCGCAGGGACATCGTCGAGAACCAGAACGTGGCCGCGTTGCCGGTTCCATCATACGAACAGGGGTGGGGATTTCCCGTGCTCGACGACGCGCTTTATTTTCCGGGCGATGCGCGACGGTTGTTCGTCGAAGAAGGCTCGCTGGCGTCCGGCGAGTCGAAGACGTTGCACTTCAACGTTCGCGGCGGAGCTCCCTTCAAAGCCGTCTTGGTCTGGACCGATCCTCCCGGCACCGTGCGTTCCGTCAGTGATCCCACGCCGCAGCTCGTCAACGATCTCGATCTCAGCGTGAATGGGCAATCGAATACCGATCACCTCAACAATGTCGAAGTGATCTCGAGCGCATCGCCGACCGCGGGCCTCTACACGATTCGCGTGTCGGCCAACTCGCTCGGCCTCGGCCCGCGCCAGAGCTATGCGCTCGTCGTCACCGGCGACGTCTCGCTGACCACGTCGCGCGGTCGCGCCGTCCGGCACTGATCGCGAAACGCCAACCCGGTTATCATTCGCGCCCATGTTGGCCCGTGACTATCTTCGTGAACATGTAGATGAATACCGTCAGGCGCTGAAGAACCGCCGCGCGACGGTGGATCTCGACCGTTTCCTCGAGCTCGATTCCGAGCGCCGACGCGTCATCACTGAGGTCGAGCAGCTCAAGGCGAAAAAGAACGCGGCGTCGCAGGAGATCGCGACGCTGAAGAAGAACAAGCAGGACGCCTCGGCGCAGATCGAGGCGCTGAAGAGCGCCGGCGACGACATCGCGCGCCTCGACGAGTCGCGCGCGAAGATCGAAGACGAGCTCGCACAACTCGAGCGCGGGTTTCCGAACGCGCCTCATGAGTCCGTGCCGGTCGGCGCGGACGAATCGGCGAATCGTGTCGAGCGGACATGGGGCGAGCGTCCGTCATTCGACTTCGCGCCGAAGCCGCATTGGGAGATCGGTGAGTCCCGCGCGATTCTCGATTTCGATCGCGCCACGAAGATCACCGGCGCGCGCTTCGCGATCCTCCTCGGCGCCGGCGCACAACTCAGTCGCGCGCTGATGAACTTCATGCTCGACTCGCACGCCGCGCGCGGTTATCGAGAGATCCTCACGCCGTTCATGGTCAACGCCGAGTCGCTGATGGGAACGGGACAGCTCCCGAAGTTCGAAGAGGATCTCTTTTCCGTCGAGGACACGCCGTACTACCTGATCCCGACGGCCGAAGTGCCGGTGACGAATTTCTATCGCGACGAGATCCTCGATGCGGCGACGCTAACGCAGTCCTTCTGTTCCTACTCGCCCTGTTTCCGCAGCGAAGCGGGTTCGTACGGAAAGGACACGCGCGGCCTGATCCGCCAGCATCAGTTCGAGAAAGTCGAGCTGGTGAAGTTCACGCTGCCGGAAAAGTCGTGGGAAGAACACGAGCGCCTGACTGCGTGACGCCGAGGCGATTCTGCAAGCCCTCGGGCTGCACTATCGCGTCGTCACGCTCTCCACGGGCGACATGGGCTTCTCCTCGGCGAAGACCTACGACATCGAGGTGTGGCTGCCGGGGCAGGAGACGTATCGCGAGATTTCCTCCTGCTCGAATTTCGCCGACTTCCAGGCGCGCCGCGCGAACATCCGCTATCGCACCGCCGACAAGAAGACCGGCTTCGTCCACACGATCAACGGCTCCGGCCTTCCCCTCGGCCGCACGCTCGTGGCCGTGCTCGAGAACTATCAGCAGCAGGACGGCTCGATCGTCGTGCCCGAGGTTTTGCGAAAGTACATGGGCAAGGATCGAATCTAGGAGTCACGTTGGACCGCCGTCCCAGCGGGACGCCGCTCACCCAGCCGGCGAGGACGCCGGCGATCCGCTACGTCCCACTCCACAGCACTTCGAACATGAGATCCGTCTGTCCGACGTGCACCTTGTCCCCATGCGCAAGCGTGGCGTGGAAGACGCGGGAGCCGTTGACCCAGGTGCCGTTGCGGCTCTTCAGATCTTCGAGCACGTAGCCGTCGGGGCCGCGATAGATGCGGGCGTGGAATCCAGAGATGCCGAGGTCGGCGATCTGGACGTTGTTGTCGCGATGCCGGCCGATGAGGTACTCGGATTCGGTGAGCGGAATGATCCGGCCCTGCGAATCGCCGTTGGCGACGCGGAGCTGAGCGATGAGAGGTTGCACGACGTCGGTGTAGGAGAGACGCGCGTCTTCGGAGACGAGGAGACTCGTATCGTCGTCCGAGGCCTGATCGCGCATCGTCGACTCCTGTCCGAAGCGCGGCGTGCTTTGACGAATTGTCGCATCGGCGGCCGTCGGAAGTGCGCCGGTGGCGAACTCGTTGCCGGTGTCGTCGGGTGAGCGCTCGCCAACCGGGAGAGGCTCGATGAGATTGTTCGCCGCCAGCCCGTAGACGACGCGATAGACCTGAAACGGATCGTCCTGAGATTCCTGACAGAGGTCTTCGAGCGTGCGCTGGCCGTTGATGAGGAAGAGGATCTTCCACTCCTCGACACTGAGCGTGATCTTCTCGTCGCGCGGCGTGGCCACGACGCGGAACACGATCGACTTGTCGGGAAGAAGCTTGACGCACTGCTCCCACTCCTCGATGCGCCGCGCCCCTTCCATGATGAGATTCCCGAGGTCGATCGAGATCGTCACCGCGTGCGAAGGAAGCATCGTCTCGCGCGTGAACGAGAACGTGCCGCTGTTCCAGACGAAGATGTCGAAGACGATCTCCGAGACCTGCACCTTGAGAAAGTCGCGCAGGAGCTGTTCGGTGAGCGCACCTTCCTGAACGGCGAGCTGGCCGAAGCGCCCGCCGTCGCGCTGCATCAGCGCGTCGATGCGATCGCGCTGTTCGCGCGAGATCTTCTTCTTGCGCAGCAGAATCGAGCCGAGGCGGAACTGCTCCTGATTCGAACCGGCGAACACCAGCGCGCCCTCGTCGAAGAAGAGATACGCCTCTTTCTCATCACTTTCGACGGTGAGCATGCCGCTGCGACGCGAAGCGCTCAGAAACGTGAGCACTTCGGGAAGGCGAAACACGGACAGGTCGCCCTGGAGGACGGCGTCGGACATGGAGGGTCAGTATAGATCGCGGATCGCAGATCGCAGATCGCAGCGAGAGACGGCTGCGAATTCGCAGGATCGTCCAACCTCGCTCCTGCGATCCGCAAACTGCGATCTGCGATCTAGATCGTCGCCATCACCGCCCACAGGCCCGCGCACGAGATCACGAGCCAGAGCACAACGCCGAGGATCAGCGGCCGCACGCCGACGGCTGCGAGGCTGCGGCGGGAGAGGGAGGCGCCGATCAGGAAGAGCGTTACGGTCAGTCCGGTGCGGGCGATGCGGACGAGCACATCCCAGACGATCGTCGGTGCGGAGACGTAGGTGCGCGCGACCGCGGCAAGCAGGAAAAAGAGAATGAACCAGGGAAGAGCGACGCGCGTCGAACGGCGACGGAACGCCAGCGCGGTTCCGATCGTCAGCGGCACGATCCAGAGCGCGCGCGTCAGCTTCACCGTCGTCGCGATCTGCAGCGCCTCGGCGCCGTAACTCGCGGCCGCGCCGACGACCGAGCTCGTGTCATGAATGGCGATCGCCGCCCAGACGCCAAATTGGGTCTGCGTGAGCGCGAGCGCTTTGCCGATCACGGGGAAAGCGAAGAGCGCGATTGCGTTCAGGATGAAGACCGTGCCGAGGGAGACCGACATCTCCTCGTCCGTCGCGCCGATCACCGGGCCGACCGCAGCGATCGCGCTGCCGCCGCAAATCGCGGTACCCGAGGAGATGAGATGCGCGGTTCCGGCGCTGATTCCGAGTGCGCGGCCGATGAAATAGCCGAGCGTCAGCGTGCCGACGATCGTGGCGATCGTGAAGAGGATTCCGGTGCGCCCTGCTTCGATCACTTTCTGCAGATTCATTCCGAATCCGAGACCGACGACGGAGATCTGCAGGAGGAGCTTGGTGATCTTGCTCGTGCGGAACGGATGGCCGATCGTCAGCGCTAGCACGAGACCTAGCGCGAGCGCGAGCGGCGGCGAGCACCACGGCGTCAGGCAGAACAGAACGAGAGCGACGAACGTCGCGACGCGAATCACAGGTGGCGCCGGAAGAACTCCAGCGTTCTGCGCCACGCTTTCGCTGCCGCGTCGGCGTTGTAGACCTCGGGGCGCGCATCGTTGAAGAACGCGTGCGTCGCGTTCGGAAAGACTTCGATCTCGACGTCCTTGCCTGCCGCGTGCAGCTTCTCGACGAGCTCGTGGCCTTTCTCCGCCGGCACGCCCTTGTCGTCCGCGCCGTAGATGAGAAGGACCGGCGCTTCGAGCGCATCCCACTGCGGCACCGCTTTCTGGAATCCGCCGTAGAAGCTGACCGCGGCGCCGACATGCTGCGGATCGGTGGTCGCGGTGTATTGCGCCAGCGCGCCGCCCATGCAGAATCCGACGACGCCGTACTTCTGGGACGAACATTCGGGTCGCGAAAGAAGGTACGCGCCCGCGCCGGCAATCTCGCGTCCGGCGCGCTCGACGTCGAGCTCCATGAGCATCTTCATCGCATCGTCCGGAGACTTCGTGGTCTTGCCGTGGTAGAGGTCGGGGGCGATCGCGACGAAGCCCTCGGCCGCGAAGCGGTTCACGAGGTCTTCGATGTGCGGAACGAGTCCCCACCACTCCTGAATCACGACGACGGCCGGCCCCTTCCCTTCGGCTGGTGCCGCGAAGTAGCCGGCGCAGGTGTGGCCATTCGATGGAAACTCGACGCGCTCTCCCATGGATCGCTTCCTCCGGGCGCGGATTCTAACCCGTGGATCCTGGTGTTGGAGTCGTATGGGTTTATGACATAATAACTGGCGGGGTTCGGCGAAAAATGCAATTGACCAAAGATCAGGTGAAGGATCTCTCGAAGAAACGGCAGTGCCCCCGCTGCGATCTCGAGAAGACCGTGGGGAACGCGCTCTGCCGCCGCTGCCGGAGCAAGCTTCCGCCGCACATGAGGCTCGCTGTCGAGAACATTCCGACGAAGGACGGCGGAGTCGTCGGCAACGCGCTTCGCGCCGCGGCGAATTACTTCAACGTCCACTTTGCGTCGGTTCGGAACTTCGGCGGGGGGAAGAAAAGGTAGACGGGGGACAGGTGACGGGGGACGTGAGCCAGCGTCACCCGCTCCGTTCGAGTCAGATCCTCTGTTTACCGTCGCCCTCTGCTTTCACTCGCGTTCTCCGCCGGTTGCGCTTGCGGCATGCGCGAGCTCGCGCGCGAGCGGGTCTTTCGGATTTTGCGTGACCAACTCCTCGGCGCGGCGCGCGACGTCGATGGTCTGCGGACTTCCTTTTAAGGACTCGCCCCAGATCGCGCCGAGCGATGCGAGACGGTGCCGCCGCGAGGCGCGGGCCCAGTCGCCGGCGAGGTCGTGGCCGTGGATGATCCGTTCGATGGTGTGCGATCGTCCGTCGGTCACGGAGCGATAGTGGAGCCGGACGGTGGCGACGCGCTGCGAGCTCTTGAGCCGCGGGCGGAGCTCGAGGTCGTAGAGCGCGGTCACCGAGACATTCGAAAGGAGCACGGACTCCATAGCCACCGGTTCGGAATCGCCGATGCGGTGAACCGACGACACCGCGCTGCCGTTGAAGTCGATCTCGACGAGGGCGTCGCGCGCCGCGGGAGGAATCGAATCGCCGGCGTGCATTTCAACCTGTGGGGTGTCGATGGTAAAACGCAGCACCGCATGATCGCCGTCGACTTCGATGGGAGCCGGCGAGGCTTCGACCTCGAGCCGCACGCCACGTCGCGGCGCACGTTCCGGCGTACCGGCGAAGTAGTTCACCAAAGCCTCGACGTTGACCGATCCCTGCGCCGGACGCGTGCCGTTCTCGAGCGAGGTCTTGATGCGGTGAAAGACTTCGGGGTCGACGTTGATGCCGAAAACGTTCTTCTTCGCGCCGAGGTCGAGACCGTCGGCGTAGGCCTCGCGCACGAGTGAGCTCGATGCCGCACGCTTGTCGCTGCGCGTACCTGACTGTGGCCTGTCCAACTCATCCGCGATCCGGGCGGAGGTGGATGCCGGCGCGGATGCGGAGGGTGCAATGACGGGTGCCTCCGACACGATGGTCACCGTTTCGGAGATCGCTTGAGGAGGTTGTGCCGCCGTCTTCAGCAACGGCGCGCCGAACGTCCTGCCTCGCTCGCTGTCGGTGTCGTTCGTTTTCTGTTCCGCACTCCGCTCGAGTCGTCCCCGCGATTCACCCGCCTCATTCGCGAGCTGCGCGTTCATCACAGGCTGTGGCGGGGCGATCCTCGCCGGTGCCGGCGCGGTTGGCTTCGGGATCGGGAGCTCTTCGGTCATCTCCAGCCGGATCTCTTCGGCCGGTGCCGCCGCTCCCGTGGAATCCTTCTTCGCCGCCGGCTGCATGTGCATGACTGCCGGAGTGAGGTTCGCGTTCTTGCCGCGCGCCAGGTTCTGTCTCGCGTCGGGTTCGAGCAGGTTGAGGGTCACGAACACCGATGTGATCAGGAGCAGGATCGATGCGGCGATGCGCATGCTGAAGGCCACGGATCGTGAGAACCGCTGGCGTTCCGGCTCTGCCTGAAGGTAGTGGGGGATGTCGTTCTTGATCCGATCCGCAAGTCCTGCCGGAGGACGCGGAACGGCGCCCATCGACAGTTTGCGCTGCAGATCTGCTTTCCGATTGGAGTTCATTGCACTTCCTCTTCGAGCATCGCTTCCAGGATCGAGAAGGCGCGATGCAACCGTTTGCGAATCGCTACCGTGGTGATCTTCTCGATCTGCGCGATCTCTTTCACCGCCAGTCCGCCCCAGAAATGCGCCGTCACCGTGAATCGCAAATCCTCGGGCAACTTCATGACTGCCGTTCGGAGGCGTTCGGCCTCCTCCGCGTTGGCCAGCAGGTCGTCGACCCGCGGGCTTTCATCTCGTACATCAATGGCGTCCGGTTCGTCGAGCGAGGTCATGCGCCGCGGACGCCGGACGTGGTTCAGAAACGTCGTGTAAGCGATACGGTAAAGCCAGGTGAAGAGTTGCGAGCGCCCGTCGAATCCTTTCAGCGCGCTCCAGGCTTTCTGGTAAGTCTCCTGTGTCAGGTCCGCGGCGAGGTCGCCGTCGCCGCACAACCGGTAAATGGATGCGTACACGGCCGAGTACGTTCTCTCGACCAGTTCTTCGGCCGCCGCGGTGTCTCCCGCGCGGATGGCCTCGAGAAGCGTCCGTTCCTCATTCCAGGGAGTCGGGCTGCTCACCTCACGCCTCGCCTCGGAAACAGGAAATGGAGCGACTTCGGCCACGAATCTTTGACACCGTTGTTGGCGAAATGAAAACCACTCGGGGGATATGCTAGCCGCATGAAACCGCTGATCGCGATCTTCGTGGCCCTTCTGCTCGTCACTGCCTGCCGGAAGGAGGAGGTCAAACCGGTCGCGGATACCGCCGGACATACCCGGGAAATCTCGCTCTGGCAGAAGAAACGGGCCGAGCGTTTGATGGCCGAGGATGGGTGGCTTTCACTCGTCAACCTGCAGTGGCTGAACGAAGGGGAGAACACGCTCGAGATTCCGCACGAAGGAACGAAGTCTCCCGGAAAAGTCGTGATGAAGTCCGGAGTCGTGACGCTCGAGCCGGCGGTGCCGATGACGGTCGGCGGCAAGCCGGTGACGACGCCAATGGTGCTGCTCGACGATTCGCAGAAAGACGGTCCGACGGTCGTGCAACTGGGAACGGTGCGGTTCCAGGTCATCAAGCGCGGTCCACGATGGGCGCTCCGCGTGAAGGATTCGCAGGCGGCGACGCGCACGCAGTTCAAGGGGCTCGAGTATTTTCCGATCGATGCGAAATGGCGCGTCGAAGCGCGCTTCGAGCCCTACAACCCGATGAAGAAGATCCCGATCGTCGACGTCACGGGACGGACGGAGGACAGCGATTCACCGGGCGCGCTGGTCTTCACGGTCGATGGGAAGGAGTACCGGATCGATCCGGTGTTGGAAGAGGGGACCGACGAACTCTTCATCATCTTCCGCGATGCGACGAGCAAGGACGCGACGTATCCCGCGGGCCGTTATCTCTACGCGAAGAAGCCAGGACAGGACGGGAAGGTGATTGTCGATTTCAACAAGGCCTACAACCCGCCCTGCTCGTTCACGCCGTACGCGACGTGCCCGCTCCCACCTCTGCAGAATCGTTTGTCGTTCCGCATCGAGGCAGGGGAGAAGAAGTACGCCGGCGGACATGGATGAGCTCTCAGCTGGCAGCTCTCAGGAGACCATTCGCGTATTTTCTCGCGACTAGTTCGGATTCACTCCTGCGAGCTTAGAGCTGCGAGCTGCGAGCTATGCCGAACGCCGCTCGTCCGCGAGCACCTGCGCGACGCACGCCGTGAGCTTCTTGGCGTACGGCACGTGGAGGAACTCGTTCGGCCCGTGAGCATTGCTGTGCGGACCGAGGACGCCGGTGATGAGGAACTGTGCGGTCGGGAAGCGGGCGCCGAGCATTCCCATGAACGGGATGGAGCCCCCTTCGCCGAACGTCATCGCGCCCTTGCCGTAGTAAGTGGACGACGCGCGATCGACCGATTCCTGCAGCCAGGGAGCGATCGGAGGGGCCACCCATCCCGCGCCACCCTTTTCCGGTTCGAACGTGACATGAGCGCCATACGGAGGATCGCTTTCGAGGAGCTCCTTCAATCGCCGATCGATGTCCGTTGCATCGAGTGACGGCGGAATGCGCAGCGAGAGCTTGATCGCCGTTCGCGGGCGGAGAACATTGCCGCCTTGCACGAGATCGGGGAACCCGGCCTGGCCAGTGTAAGCGAGCGCGGGACGCCAGGTGCGGTTGAGGAGAAGCTCGAGCGGATCCTTCGTCAGCGGCTGGACACCATCAGCGAACGGGAACTTGCTCCAGATCTCGTCACCGAGAACCTTCGCGGTCGCTTTCGCTTCCGCGAGCCGCTGTTCTGGAACTTCGACGTGCAGCCACTCGGGGATGATGCCGCCGGTCTTCGCATCTTCCAGCCGATCGAGCAGAACCCGGATCACGCGGAAGCTCGACGGCACGATGCCGCTCGCGTCTCCGGAGTGAACGCCTTCGGTGAGCACGTCGACGGTGAGATTCCCGACGATCGAGCCGCGGAGTGAGGTCGTCATCCAGAGCTGGTCGTAATTGCCGCAACCGGAGTCGAGACAGATCACGAGGCGAGGCGTGCCGATGCGGTCGGCGAGAAGCTCGATGTAGGACGGAAGATCGATCGAGCCGCTTTCTTCGCAACATTCGATGAGCACGACGATGCGTGAGTGCGCGATCTGCTGTTGTTGCAACGTGCGAATCGAAGCGATGGTCGCGAAGATCGCATAGCCGTCATCGGCACCGCCGCGGCCGTAGAGCTTGCCGTCGCGAAGAACAGGAGTCCAGGGCCCGAGGCCGTCTTCCCAGCCGACCATCGCCGGCTGCTTGTCGAGATGCCCGTACATCAGGACTGTCGACGACGCATCACCTTCGATCTCCATGAAGATCACAGGAGTGCGGTTGGCGATCTCATGGACCTCGAGCGTCAGTCCGGCGATTCCCTGCGCCTCGACCCATTGACGGGCGAGGGCAACGGCCTGATGCATGTGGCCATTCTTTTTCCAGTCAGGATCGAACAGCGGAGACTGGTTCGGGATGCGGATGTATTGCTCGAGAGTGGGGACGATCGACGAAGACCAATGTTCATCGACGAGATTGCGGTTCTGTTCGGCGTTCATTGCGACGGCGGAGAATAGCATCGAAGACCCATTTCGTGCGATCATGTCCATAAGTCCGGAAAATCAGTTCAGAGAGGGTATCCTTAGGTGTCCGCGATCGGTCGTCTGGAGGGAACGCTTTCTTTAGGGAATCGCTTAGTGGCCTGAAACGTGGTAACGTGCAATGGGTCTAAAGTCCACCAATCTGCAACGGTCCGCCGAGCGAACACGAGAGGGAAAGGCTGCCGTGCTGGAACCAAACGCAAACGACGCCGCGCCCCGACGCGGCGATAAACCGCAGCCCCAGCGAAGGGTTGCCGCCGATCCAGCCCTGCCCGCACATCCTCCCTCCAACGCCGCAGATGATGTCGAAGCGCTTTACATCGAGCATCGCAATCTCCTGCTCTGGGTCGCCTGCCGGAAGTTCCGCATCCCCGACAGTGATGCCGAGAATCTGATTCAGGAAGTCTTCCTCTCGTTCCTGCAGACCGGAACGAAGATCGATAACGTCCGCGCCTGGCTCGTCGCGGCAATGTGCAACGCCAGCCGGCATTACTGGCGCGCGCAGGGACGGATCGAATCTCTTCCCGATGATTTCAATGACCAGAGCGATCCGCGCTCGCACGGGCTTGCCGAAGAATTCGCGATGAAGATGACGATGCGCCAGACGCTCGAATACCTGCAGCCACGCTGCCGCGAAACGCTCTGGCTGCACTATTTCGAAGGACGGTCCGCAAGCGATGTCGCTCGAGAGCTCGAGACGACGAACCGCTACGCGGAGAAGTTGATTCACAACTGCCTCAAGCGAGCGCGCGAGGTTTACCTGAGCATCAACGCCGTCACGAAGGCAGGCAAGCCATGATGGTCGAGCGCCACTACGACGACGAGGCGCTGATCTCCCTCATGGAGTCGAATCGCGCCGGCACGGACACGCACCTTCCGTCCTGCTCGGTGTGCAGCGAGAAACTCAAGTCTGTCCGTACCCTCGCCGGCACACTGCGCGACCGCGCGGTCTGGGACACGCGCCACGTCGCGGAAGAGCCCAATCGCAACACAATCGCCACGCTCCGCGCCTTCGCCAATCGCATGGCCGACGAAGACACGCACGCCGAGGCCTACCTCCGCGACCTCCTCGACGGACCGCGCGACCGGTGGATGGCGAAGCTGAACCTGCATCCCGAGTATCGGACGGCGGGCGTCGTCCGGAAGTTGATTGCCGCTGCCTCGCGCGCGGTGGACACGATGCCGCCGGATGCCGTGGAAATGGCCGCGTTGGCGACGGAGATCGCGGACCGGCTGGATCCTGCGGAGCATGCCTCGGACGCTGTCTCGCGATTGCGAGGGGCGGCGTGGCGCGAGATGGCGTATGCGCTGTTCTATACGGGTCAGTTCCCAGCGGCCCTGCAGGCCGTCGATCACGCTGACGCCGAGTTTGCACAGTGTGTGGTCGACAACTACGACAGAGCAAGGGCAGGGATCGTCAAGACGCTGATCTTGCGAGCATATGAGCGTCTTGATGGAGCACAGCGCGTGGCACGGTCAAGCGCAGCTACCTTCTCGGAATACGAAGATGTGGAGCGTTGCGCGTCCGCGAACCTGGCGCAGGCCCAAGTGTTGGTAAGCCGCGGAGACATTCCGGCGGCCATCTCCATCCTCGAAGAGATCGAGAATCGTTTGCGTGATACGGACTATGTTGACACGCACGCTCGCGTTTTGGGAAATTTGGGAAATTGTGCCCGCCGCATCGGCCAGTGGGACCGCTCGATTCATCACTACGACTTGTCGACGCATCTCTTCGATGCTTTGGACAATGCGGCGGAAGCGGTTCGAAACCGTTGGAATGCCGCCAAGGTGGCGATGGAAGCAGGCCGTTTCCTCGACGCCAAACGGCGATTGGAAGTGGTCGTCCGCGAGATGGATATGCTCGGGATGACGAGTGCTTCCACGATGGCGCGTCTCGACGTCGCTGAGCTGCTGCTCGCGGAGGGTCGATTTGCCGAAGTCGAGGAAATCTGCCGTGCAGCAATGCAATCCTTCGAGCGGGCCGGTCTCGCATTCTCCCAACGGGCAATGACGGCCCTGGCATTCATTCGTGAAGCAGCCCAGCAGCGCACGGCGAGCCAGGAACTGGTTCGTACCGTGCGCAACTATCTGAATCGACTACCCTCGGAGCCTCAGTTGTTGTTCGCGTTTCCTCCTCAATAGTCGAGGTCGCGTGGACGACTTTCAGGGTGGAGGGTAGGGATTCGACCGTCCGGATCACTCCTCCACTAAGGGCGCGCCCTCCCGATCAACTGCCTGAGGAGGGCACATGAAGTCTTATCGTCGCTACGTGAGCGCTGCCGCGCTTGCGCTTGTCATCTCTTTACACGTATCCCCTGCAGCGTTTGGTGCTCAGCGCCAGGACTCTGCCGATGTCGTATTTGCCGTTCGGGACCGCATCGTCAAGATCATCAAAAAGTTTCAACGGGTTTTCACCGTTGGCACCAATGACGATATGAACCCGCCCAGGCCCTGAAGCCTGCAGGTTGAAATAACTGACGTTCGTGGATCGCAAGCAGCGGTCTAACAGGAACTGTATCCCTCCGCCCGTACAATACGCTCACTTCTGCAGAGGGAGCGGCATGGCGGACATTCTTGCGGTACGGGAAATTCAGAAGACGTTTGGAGAGGTCCGGGCGGTGGACGGGATCTCGTTCACCGTCCGACGCGGCACCATCACCGGGCTCCTCGGGCGCAACGGCGCGGGGAAGACGACGACCATTCGGATGATCACCGGCATCTTCCTTCCCGACTCCGGGAAAGTCGAATGGCTGGCGGCGTCCGACGGCATGTCGTTTCGCGATCGCATCGGGTATCTGCCCGAGGAGCGTGGGCTGTACAAGCAGATGAAGGTCTTCGAGCTCCTGCTGTTTCTTGCGGAGATCAAGGGTCGCGCTCCAAAAGATACTCGTCCGAAGATCGATCATTGGCTCGAGCGCTTCGAGCTGAGCGACAAGCGCGATGCGAAGGTCGAGGAGCTGTCGAAGGGCAATCAGCAGAAAGTGCAGCTCATCGGCACGCTGCTGCACGATCCCGATCTGATCATCCTCGATGAGCCGCAGTCGGGGCTTGATCCCGTGAACATGGTACTCGTGCGCAATCTCCTGCGCGATCTGCGGCAGGAAGGGAAGACCATTCTTCTCTCGACGCACATGATGGGCGAAGCCGAGAAGATGGCCGACGAGATCATCCTCATTCATCAGGGCAAGATCGTGCTCGAGGGCACTCTCGACGAAGTGCGCGGCTCGTACGGAAAGAACACGCTGCACATCGGCTTCGAGGGAGACGGCGCGTTCCTCGCGGATCTTCCGCATGTGCGGCGCGCCTCCATCGTCAACAACTCCGCGGAGCTCACGCTCGGCGAAGGCGCCGATCCGCAGGAGCTGATGGTTGCGGCAATGGGACGCCTTCGCGTCAGTCGCTTCGAGGTCGCCGCGCCTTCACTGGAAGAGATCTTCATCGAGAAGGTCGGAGACGACACGCTGTCGCACGAGGAGAAGCGATGAAGAAGATGTTTGCCGTGATGAAGCGCGAATACCTGCAAGCGGTGCGGAAGAGGATGTTCATCATCATGACCCTCCTTTTTCCGTTCCTCATGGCCGCGGTGATTTTTCTCCCCGGGCTGTTGATGACCAGAGGGATGGGAAAGAAGCGCATCGCCATCCTCGATGGAACCGGCCAGTTGCAATCCGCGTTTGCCAACCCCAATGAACGAGAAAAAGTCGACCCGAAGAAGCAAGCGACCGATGCCATCACCAGCGGCGGGCGAAACAGGGACCTGCCGTCCACGATCACGACCGAGTACGTGAACGAAGCCGGTGCCGATCTGGATGCGGTGTCGAAGCCGTATCTCGAGCGGCTCGGCCGCGACGATGACGCTGCCGACAAGCTGGAGGGCGTGTTCGTGGTCCCGGCGACGGCGATCGCGAATCAGAAATCGCAGCTCGTCTACTACAGCCGCTCGGCGACGGATCTCATCACGCAGGAGCGCCTGGGCCGGCTCGCGAACCGGTCGCTCCAGCAGCTTCGCCTTCGCGACAACGGCATTCAGCCGCAGTTGGTCGAGAATCTCTTGAATGACTTGCCCGTCGAGGCCGTGCAGATGTCGCGGTCGGGCGAAAAGAAGACCGGCGGAGAGCTGAACTTCCTCGTTGCGTTCATCTTCGGAGCGCTGCTGGTCCTGCCGTCGTTTGTCTATGGCCAGGAGACGATGCGCGGGATCGTGCAGGAGAAAACCGATCGCGTGGTCGAGGTGCTCATCTCCTCGGTCAGCCCGGTCGAGCTTCTGACCGGCAAGATTCTCGGAGTGGCGGCGGTCGGGCTGACGCAGATCGTCGTCTGGCTCTCGATGATTGCAATCGCCGGCGCATCCACGCTGCCGGGGCTGGCCGCGGCCGGAATCAATCTCAATCAGTTCGTGAAGCCGTCGATGTTCGTCTACTTCTTCATCTACTTCATCCTGGCGTACCTCACGTACGTTTGCGTTTACGCGATCGCCGGCGCCGCCTGCAACTCGGAGAAGGAAGCGCAGCAGTTCATCATGCCGATCATGATGCTGATGCTCGCGCCGTGGTTTCTCATGATGCCGATCGTCATGAATCCCGATGCTCCGTTCGCGGTCGCGTTCTCGCTTTCCCCGGTGTTCGGGCCGATCACGATGTTCGTGCGGACGCTGGTGACCGAACCGCCGGTCTGGCACATCGTGCTCTCGTTCGCCGTGTCCATCGCCACGATCGCCGCGTTTTTCTGGGTGACGGCGAAGATCTTCCGCGTCGGAATTCTGTCTTACGGAAAACGTCCGACGATCCCGGAGCTCTGGAAGTGGGTGAAGGTCGCCTGAAGCAGTTGATCGGTTGTCGGTGATCAGTTGTCCGGGCTGTCGCGCCAGGGCGACGACTCACCGATAACCAATCACTGACAACCCGACAACCTCTCCTCGACAACTTGCTATGATCCCTCCGTTTCAGCACATGACGAGCAGGGGGGACAATGCAGGAACCCAGGACGCTCACCGACATCTATGAAGTGACGAGCTCGATCGACCGGCCGGCGATCATGAAGTACAAGATCAACGGCAAGTGGGTCGACACCTCGGTGCCGGAGTTTCGCGACACGGTCCGCTGGCTGGCGATGGCGCTTCACGACCTCGGCGTGAAGGCCGGCGATCGCGTCGGCATTCTTTCCGAGAACCGGCCCGAGTGGACGATCGGCGATTTCGCGATTCTCTGCTCGGCTGCCGTTACCGTTCCGGTCTATCCGACGCTCCTCGGCTGGCAGATCGAGTACATCCTCAACGACGCCGGCACCGTCGCGTTGATCTGCTCGAATCAGGAGCAGCTCGACAAGATCCTCGAGATCCGCTCGCACGTGCCTGCTTTGCACACCATCATCGTCTGCGATCCGCCTGCGTCCCTGCCCGAAGGCGTGATGTCGTTCAAGGACGCGGTCGAGCGCGGCAAGAGGTGGGAGCAGGCGCACGGGGCGAGCTGGTTTGACGAGTCGCGCAAGGCGACAACTCCCGGCGATCTCGCGACGCTCGTCTACACCTCGGGCACGACCGGCAATCCGAAGGGGGCGATGCTCACGCATGGCAACATCACCACCAACGTGAATGCGTCGCACAAGTTCGTGCCGTTCGGCGCGGGTGACGTGGCGCTCTCCATCCTTCCGCTCTCCCACATCCTCGAGCGGATGATCGATTACCTCTACTTCTTCACCGGCGGCACGATCGCCTACGCCGAGAGCGTGGTCAAAGTCTGCGGACAATCTGCAGGAGATCAAGCCGCAGTTCTTCGCCGCGGTGCCGCGTCTCTTCGAGAAGATGCGCGCGCGCGTGATGGACAACGTGGCCACCGCGCCACCGGCGCGGCAGAAGATCTTCCACTGGGCGCTCGGAATCGCCGCCGAGCGTTTGCCGTATCGCGTCGAGCAGAAGCCGATGCCGTTCGGTCTGAAGTTGAAATCCGCGGTCGCCGACAAGCTGGTCTTCTCGAAGATCCTCGCGCGACTGGGCGGGAACGTGAAGTACGTCGTCTCCGGCGGCGCGCCGCTCTCGGCGGAGCTCGCAGCGTTCTTCATCGGCGCGGGTGTCGAGATCCTCGAGGGCTACGGTCTCACCGAGACCTCGCCGGTCATCGCCGTGAATCGTCCCGACAAGCGTCGCATCGGCACGGTCGGTCCGATCATTCCGGGCGTCGAAGTGAAGATCGCGTCCGATGGCGAGATCCTGTCGCGCGGGCCGCACATCATGAAGGGCTACTGGAACAATCCCGAGGCGACGGCGCAGGCCATCGACGCCGAGGGATGGTTTCACACCGGAGACATCGGCGAGATCGACAAGGATGGCTTCCTGCGCATCACCGATCGCAAGAAAGACATCATCATCAACGCCTACGGTAAAAACATCGCGCCGCAGCCTCTGGAAGCGCTGCTCAAGAGCTCGCCCTATGTCGGAACGCCGGTGCTGATCGGCGACCGCCGCAAGTTCCTCGTCGCGCTCATCGTGCCGAATTTCGAAAAGCTCGAGCGCGAGGCGACGGCGCGGGGAATCACGTTCAAGTCGCCGGCGGAGCTCGTTGGCGATGATCGCGTGAAGGCGCTGATCCAGGACGAGATCGATCGCTTCAACCAGAACCTCGACCGGCAGGAGAAGATCCGCCGCTTCGCGCTGCTCTCGCGCGACTTCACCATCGACGAAGACGAGATCACGCCGTCGCTCAAGGTGAAGCGGAAGAACATCGACAAGAAGTACAAAGACGTGATCGACCAGCTGTACGCCGACGAGAATCTGGTGGAAGTCAACGCATGACCTCAATTTCCGAAGCACCGCCGCAGGAAGCGGCGCGGGCATTTACGATCGAGCGCGACGGCGATCTGGCCATCGTCTGGTTCGATCTTCCGGGCGAGAAGGTGAACAAGTTTTCGACCGCGGTTCTGCCGCGAGTTCTCGGGCGTCGCTCGACGAGCTCGCCGCGTCACCGCAGATCGCCAAAGTCATCTTCGCCTCGCGCAAGCCAGGGATCTTCATCGCCGGCGCCGACGTTTCTGAATTCACGACCATGGCCGGTGCGGAACAGGCGAAGGCGTATGTGCGCTCGGGTCAGGAAGTCTTCACGAAGCTGGCGAAGCTTCCGCAGGTCACGGTCGCCGCGATCGACGGCGCGTGCCTCGGCGGCGGCTGCGAGATGGCCATCAGTTGCGACTGGCGCGTGATGTCGGACTCGCCGAAAGCGCAGATCGGATTGCCCGAGGTCAAGCTGGGGATCTTTCCGGCATGGGGCGGAACGAGCAAACTGCCGCGGCTCATCGGACTCCCGGCAGCGCTCGACATCATTCTCAACGGCAAGGCACTCGACGGCAGACGCGCGAAGAAAGCGGGACTCGTCGACGAAGTCGTCGAATCGCCGATCGTGCTCGACATCGCCAAGAAATTCGCCGAGCGCGGCAAGCGCAAGGGCGGTGGTCGCACAAACTTCTTCGTCGAAGGCAACCCGCTCGCGCGCAACGTGATCTTCGGCAAAGCGAAGAAAGCCGTTCTGCAGCAGACGCACGGACACTATCCCGCTCCGCTCAAGGCGATCGAAGTCATGGAGTACGCGATGTCCGCGGGCGTCGAGCGCGGGATGCAACGCGAGGTCGAGGAAGTGGCGACGCTCGTCGGAAACGAAGTCGCGCAGAACCTGGTGCGGCTCTTCTTCCTCATGGAAGAGTCGAAGAAGGATCCGTACGCCGTGAAGCCGCGCGATCTTTCGTACGTCGGCGTCCTCGGCGCGGGAGTCATGGGCGGCGGCATCGCCCAGATCGTGGCCGACAAGACTGACGCCGAGATCCGGATGCGCGACATCAACTGGAACGCCATCGGCGGCGGGATGAAAGCGGCGGCGAAGATCTGGAAGAAGAAGGTGGAACGGCGGCGCATGACGCGCAGCGAGATGTCGCGAAAACTCGCACGCATCACCTCGACGACCGATTGGAGCGGCTTCCCGCGCGCGGACGTCGTGATCGAAGCTGTCGTGGAGAGTCTGCCGATCAAGCAGCAAGTGCTCGCCGAGTTCGAGGGAGTCGAAAAGGCCGGCGCAATCTTCGCCACGAATACGTCGACCATCCCGATCACCCAGATCGCGGCGAAGGCGAAGCATCCGGAAAACGTCGTCGGGATGCACTTCTTCAATCCTGTCGATCGCATGCCTCTCGTCGAAGTGATTCGCGGCGAAAAGTCGTCCGACCTCTCGATGGTGACGGTGGCGGCTCTGGCGAGGAAGTTGGGCAAGACCGTCGTCTACTGCAACGACGGTCCGGGCTTCGTCGTCAACCGCATCCTCGGGCCATACATGAACGAGGCAGGCTTCCTGCTCGAGGAAGGCAATTCGATCGAGTCCCTCGACAAGGCGATGGTCGACTTCGGGATGCCGATGGGTCCGATGGCGCTGCTCGACGAGGTCGGCATCGACGTCGCCTCGAAGGTCGCGAAGATTCTCGGCGACGCGTTCGGCGCGCGTCTGCAGGCCTCGACGGTCGTGCAGAAGCTGTACGACGACGGACGTCACGGGAAGAAGAACGGCAAGGGTCTTTATCTCTACGAGGATGGCAAGCGGAAAGGTCCGGATTCCTCGGTGTACAAGGTTCTCGGCATCCGCTCGCCGCAAGCCGCGGAGGCGAAGGCCGTCGTCGAACGGATGGTGCTGGCGATGGTGAACGAGGCTTCGCTGATTCTCGACGAGAAGATCGTCGCCTCGGCCGGCGAGCTCGATCTCGCCATGATCATGGGCACGGGTTTCCCCCCGTTCCGCGGCGGATTGCTGCGTTACGCCGACGCGCTCGGTTTGCCGTACATCCTGGCGCGGCTCGACGAGCTCTCCTCGAGCGTCGGCGCGCGTTTCGCACCGAACGCGCCGTTGAAGCGCCTCGCGGAGCGCGACGGGAAGTTCTATCAGGCCTACGCGCGTTCGTGACGGGTTGCGACGGCAAGGCAAGATGTCATCCCGAGCGTCGAGCGAGGGACCTGGGGGACGGGAGGCACGAAGCTCATGATGCGTGCCTCCACCCTCCCAGGTCCCTCGCTCGACGCTCGGGATGACAGTGCAGGATGACGGTTCCGTGGCCTCCCGATGAATCTCTCCCTCCCTCCTGAACCGCTCACGCCACGGCAGCGCGCGATCGCCGTCACGATCGCGATCGTTTGCGCGGCGAGCCGGTTCCTGGCGATGGCGCGCTCGCTCTGGGACTGGGACGAAGCACTCTTCGTCCTCGGGATGCGCGACTACGACGTGGCGTTGCATCACCCGCATCCGCCGGGGTTCCCGATCTACATCGCCATGGGTCGCGTGGTGCGATTGCTGGTCGGCGACGACTTCCGGGCGCTGCAGACGATCAACATGATCGCGGCGATGCTAGTCTTTCCCGCGCTCTTCGTTCTGGCGCGCGAGTTGAGGCTGAGCACTCGTACGTCGCTGATCGCCGCGACGCTCTTCGCGTTTTTCCCGAACGTCTGGTTCTTCGGCGGCGGCGCGTTCAGCGACATCCCGTCCGTCGTGCTCGTGCTGTTCGCGGTGACGTTGCTCCTGCGGGGAGTGCGCAGTCGCAACGCGTATTGGGCCGGTACGTTGCTGCTGGCACTGGCGATCGGAATCCGGCCGCAGAATCTCCTGCTCGGGCTTTTCCCGGGGATTTACGCGACGCGCAAGCGGCGTCCGATGGAGATCGTCGTCGCGCTGCTCATCGGTGTGACCGTGGTCGGAACCGCGTTCGGCGGCGCGATTGCGGCGAGCAACTCGCCGGCGTCGTACTTTCGCGTCGTGCGCGAGCACAGCGATTACATCTCGCGGATCGATTCCTGGCGCAGCGCGGCGCGTCCGCCGATGTGGCGGCTCTTCGATCGTTTCTTCATCAAGCAGTATCAGTCGCCGGTGCTGAGCATCCTCACCACGCTTTTCGTGATCGTGTCGGTTGTCGGGTCGATTCGCGAGCGCTATCGGCCGATGCTGTTCAACGTGCTGACGTTCGCTCCGTTCGCGATCGTGGCCTGGGCGATGCTCGATCGATTCAGCATCAGCCGCTTCTCGATCGGCTATCAGGCGATGTTCGCTCTGCTCGCCGCGGACGGGATTCGCCGCGTGGCGAAGCAGTACGACGCGGCCGTGGCAGGGGTGATCGTCGCCGCGTTTGTCGCCTACACGCTGCCCGCGCTGACCGCGGTGCGCAACGAGGTTGCTCCTTCAGTTCTTGCGGCGCGCGCGGTGGCTACTCACATCGATCCGCGGCGCGATCAGCTCTTCGTCGGTCACACGATGTCGAAGTTTCTCGATCTCTTCGTGCCAGGATTTCCTTACACGAGAGTGCTGGACGATCGCGCGCTGCCGCTGGCGACGCCGGCACGCGCGTGGCTGCTGGCAGAAATCACCGATTCGCCGGAGACCGGCTTGATCTTCGAGCGCAGTCGCGGTCATCTCTGGAACATCGCCCGGCGACACTATTTTCAAATCAAGCTCGAGCCGTTGCAGCGCCGCCCGCGATTCGTCTCGGGCTGGTACGGGCCGGAGACGATGGAGGCCGACGAATGGCGTTGGATGAACGGACGCTCTGTCACCGTCCTTCCTCCGGCGCGCGGCAAGACGATGCTGCGGATCCACTTCGGCGTTCCGGCGGAAACGATGCCGAAGAATCCGCGCATCACTGTGAAGCTCAACGGCCGCGTGGTCGATCAGCTCCTCACCCACGACGGCTATGTTGAGCGCGACTACCGCGTCCAACCTGCGCCGCGCAACCTACCGAATGTGCTCGAGCTCTCGATCGACCGCACCGTGCGGCCGCGGGATGACACGAGGGAGCTCGGATTACGATTGCGGTTTCTCGGATGGGGAGCGGCATGACGTTCGGGTTGTCGGTTGTCAGTTTTCGGTTCCGGGCCATCCGAGGATGGACCGCACGGACAACCGACAACTGACAACTGACAACATCGTTTTGTGATATTCACCCGCCGAGCAGTTCGTCTATTGGAGAACGCATGACCATCACAGCAGAACAGCGCCAGGTCGATCTCGTCGACCGGCTGGCGGCGGAGGCTCGCCGTCGCGTTCCTGCCGATCAGGCTGAGAGCGCAGAGCATTTTGTCCGACGCTATTTCGCGAACGTCGCTCCCGACGACGTCATCTACACCTCCTTCGACACGCTCCTCGGCGGCGCTCTGTCGCTGTGGGAGTTCGGCGCGCAACGCACGCCGGGCTCGCCGAAGGTACGTCTCTTCAATCCGACCGCCGAGGCGAATGGTTGGGGACTCGAGCACACGGTCCTCGAGATCGTCAACGACGACATGCCGTTCCTCGTCGACTCCGTGAGCGCGGAGATCCACCGCCGCGAGCGCAAGATCCATCTCCTCCTGCACCCGGTGATCCGCACGCGTCGCGACGCGAACGGCAACCGGCTCGAAGTGACCGATACCCAGGGCGCGCCGAGCGATGCGACGGTCGAGTCCTACATGCACGTCGAGATCGACCAGGAGACCGAGCCCGCCGAGCTGGAATCGATCCGCGCCGCGATCGAGCACATCCTGCGCGAAGTGCGCCTCGCCGTGCGCGACTGGCGGACGATGCGCAAGACGCTCTCCGACGATGTCGACGAGCTCGAAGGTGCGACGCTGCCGATGCCGCGCGAGGAAGTCGACGAAGCGCGCGCGTTCCTCCGCTGGCTCGATGACGGAAACTTCATCTTCCTCGGATTTCGCCGCTACGTCTTCGAGACCCGCGATGGAAAGGATTTCCTGCGCCCTCTTCCGGAGTCCGGACTCGGCATCCTCAGCGAGATGCGCCCGGAGTCGGTCGAGCGCGGCAACCGCCCGCTCTCCTCGGAATTCAGCGAGTACGCGCGCCGCAAAGATCTGATCATCGTCACGAAAGGGAACAGCCGCAGCCTGATCCACCGCCCGGTGACGATGGATCGCATCGGCATCAAACGTTACGACGATGCCGGAAACCTCATCGCCGAGGATCGCTTCCTCGGACTCTTCACCTCGGCCGCCTATATCCGCAGCGTGCAGCGACATCCCGATGCTGCGCCTGAAGGCGAAGCGGACCATCGAGCGCGCGGGCCTCGATCCTCACTCGCACAACGGCAAGGCGCTCGTCGACATCCTCGAGACCTTCCCGCGCGACGAGTTCTTCCAGATCACCGACAACGATCTCTTCGAGATCGCGCGCGGAATCCTGCATCTGCAGGAACGCCAGCGCGTGGCGCTCTTCACGCGCAAGGACGTCTTCGAGCGCTTCGTCGCCTGCTACGTCTTCGTGCCGCGCGACCGTTACACGCCCGAGTTCAAAGATCGCGCGCGCCAGGTGCTCGAAGAGGCGTTCGGCGGACGCGATACCGTCGTCTACGATCACATCGGCGCATCCTCCACGCTCGCGCGCGGTCTCTTCATCGTGCGCACGCCGGGGAAGATCCCCGACGTCGACATTCGCCGCATCGAAGCGATCATCGGCGACGCGGCGCGGACGTGGAGCGATCGCCTGCTCGACGCGCTCGTGCACTCGCGCGGCGAAGAAGTCGGGATCGACCTGCATCACCGCTACATGAAAGCGTTCCCGATGGCCTATCAGGAGCGCTTCACCGCCGACGCCGCGCTGTACGACATCGCGCACATCGAGCGCGTGCTGGCGACCGGCGCGCTCGTCGTCGACATCTTCCGTCATCGCCCGCGACCGGGCGAGGACGAGCTGGAGTTCCACTGCAAGATCATTCACTCCGGTCCGCCGGTCCCGCTCTCCGAGATCATGCCGCGCCTCGAGAACATGGGACTCAAGGTGCTGGCCGAGGTGCCGTATGAAGTGCAACCGCTGGGCGCGCCCTTCGCGGTGCGCATCCGCGACTTCAGCCTCGACGGCGAGGGGATGCAGGAAGACCTCACTCCGTTGAAGGAGAAGTTCCAGGACGCGTTCACCCGCGTCTGGAGAAACGAAGCGGAGAGCGACGGGTTCAATCGCCTCGTCCTCGGCGCGGAGCTGGAGTGGCACGAGGTCGTCGTGCTTCGCGCCTACGCGAAGTACGTGCGCCAGGTCGGCGTCCTGCTGAGCGAGACCTACATCCAGCAGACGCTGGCCAAGCATCCGGCCATCACCCGCACGCTGATCCAGCTCTTCCGCAATTACTTCGACCCCTCGCTGGGCGATGTCGGCATGGGAAGAAAGGGCGCGGGGCTCGGAATCCGTGCGCAGGTCGAGGACGCGCTCGAGCGCGTCACGAATCCGGATGAAGATCGCATCCTTCGCCTCTACGTCAGCCTCATCGAAGCCACGCTGCGAACGAACTACTTCCAGCCCGACGCGAACGGCCAGCGCAAGCTCTACCTCTCCTTCAAACTCGACTCGCAGCTCGTCCCCGAGCTGCCCGCGCCGCGGCCACTGTTCGAGATCTTCGTGTACGCGCCTTGGATGGAAGGCATTCATCTGCGCGGCGGCAAGGTCGCGCGCGGCGGCATCCGCTGGTCCGACCGGCGCGAAGATTTCCGCACCGAGATCCTCGGGTTGATGAAGGCGCAGATGGTCAAGAACGTCGTCATCGTGCCGATGGGCTCGAAGGGCGGCTTCGTCGTCAAGAATCCGTCGACCGATCGCGCGACGTTCCAGAGCGAAGGCATCGAGTCGTACAAGACCCTGCTGCGCGGCATGCTCGACATCACCGACAACCTGCGCGGCGATGAAGTTCTCCCGCCGCGCGACGTCGTGCGCCGCGATGCCGACGATCCGTATCTCGTCGTCGCCGCCGACAAGGGAACGGCGACGTTCTCCGATCTCGCCAACTCGATCTCCGCCGAGTACGGCTTCTGGCTCGGCGACGCCTTCGCGTCAGGCGGCTCGGCCGGTTACGATCACAAGGGCATGGGCATCACCGCGCGCGGCGGATGGGAGGCGGTCAAGCGCCACTTCCGCGAGCTGGGTGTCGACACGCAGAGCGAAGACTTCACGGTCGTCGGCGTCGGCGACATGTCCGGCGACGTGTTCGGCAACGCACTGCTGCTCTCGCCGCACATCAAGATGCTGGCGGCGTTCAATCACTCGCACATCTTCGTCGATCCGTCGCCCGATCCCGCGACCAGCTTCGCCGAGCGGCAGCGGATGTTCGACAATCGCCTCAACTGGAATGGCTACGATCCCGCGCTCATCTCGCCCGGCGGCGCGGTGTTCGAGCGCAGCGCGAAGACGCTGTCGATCTCGGAGGAAGTTCAACAGACGTTCGATCTTCCGAAGAGAGTCGTCACTCCCGCGGAGCTGATGCGGGCGATTCTGCTCGCCAGCGCCGATCTGCTCTGGCTCGGCGGCATCGGGACGTACGTGAAGGCGTCGTGGGAAGACCAGGCCGCGGCGCGCGATCGCGCCAACGATGCGATTCGCGTCGACGGCAATCGAGCTCCGCGTGCGCGTAGTCGGCGAGGGCGCGAACCTCGGCTTCACGCAGCGCGGCCGCATCGAGTACGCGCTTGGCGGCGGGAAGATCAACACCGACGCCATCGACAACTCCGCCGGCGTCGACACGTCGGATCACGAGGTCAACATCAAGATCGCGCTCAACGACGCGATCACGCGCGGCGAGCTCTCGGGCATCGAGGAGCGCAACCGCATCCTCGCCGACATGACCGACGACGTCGCGCGGCTCGTGCTGCGCGACAACTACGAGCAGACGCAGGCCATCTCCATCGTGCACGCCACCGGCGAGCCGATGCTCGACGCGCAGGCGCGCTTCATGCGCGGGCTGGAAAAGGCCGGCAAGATGGACCGCGCGCTGGAAGGGTTGCCCGACGACGAAACCATCGCCGAGCGCCATGCCCAGGGCATCGGCCTCACGCGCCCCGAGATCGCCGTGCTGCTGGCCTACGCGAAGCTCACGCTCTTCGAAGAATTGGTGAAGACCGATCTGCCGGATGACGCGCAGCTCGTCGGAGATCTCGTGCTGTACTTCCCCGACGACCTGCAGACGCGATTCCGCGCCGCCATCGAGCGTCATCGCCTGCGCCGCGAGATCATCGGCACGGTCGTGACGAACGCGATGATCAATCGCGTCCGGCCGACCTTCCCGTGGCAGATGTGCGACGAGACCGGCAAGACCTACGCCGACGTCGCGCGCGCGTTCATCATCATTCGCGATTCGTTCGACCTGCGCACGATCTGGGCGGAGATCGAGGCGCTCGACAACAAACTCCCCGCGGCCGTGCAGACGGAGATGATGATCGCCGTCGCGCACCTGCTCGAGCGAGCGATCCTCTGGCTCCTGCGCAGCGGCTACGAGAAGCTCGACGTCGCCGCGAACGTGAGCGAGTTCCGCCCGCGCGTCGCTGCGATCGAGAACGATCTCGAGCAGGTGTTGCCGGCCTCGATGTTGTCGACGGTGCGCGTGCGCCAAGCGGAGTTGATGGAAGACGGGATTCCGGAAACGCTCGCGCGTCGCGTGGCCGGACTCGACGTCATGACGTCGGCGATGGACATCATCCGTATCTCCCGCCGCGACGCCGCGCATGGCGTGGCCGATGTGGCTCGCGTTTATTTCGGCGTCGGTGCGCGTTTCAGTCTCGACCGCCTGCGCAGTGCCAGCGGCAGCGTCGCAGCGGAAACGCCGTGGCAGAAGAGCGCGCTCTCGGCGATCATCGATGACCTGTTCAACTACCAGAGCGTGCTGGCCTCGCGCGTGATCGCGGAGACGAGCGGCGCGAGCGGGGAGCCGGTGGAAGCGTGGCTCGCGCAGCGTCCGCGCGTGGTCGAGCGCGTCGATCAGACCATGCACGACTTCCGCGCCAGCTCAACGGTCGATCTGGCGATGCTGACCGTCGCCAGCCGGCAACTGCGAGCACTCGTCGAATCGTAACGGAGCGCAGGCTTCCAGCCTGCCGGTCCGCCGGCATCTTGCCGGCAGTTGTCGCAAGGACGGTCCGGCCGGCTGGAAGCCGGCGGACCGGCAGGCTGGGGAAGCCTGCGCTCCTCTGCTTGCGCTCGGTTGTCTACGTCACACGCGCTTGGCTTCGATCAAGCCGAACATGCCGCCGGTGGGGATACGCGCTGCATGGCGAAGCCGCAGCGTTGGAGCATCGCTCCGTACTCCTCGGCGGTGCGTTCGCGGCCGCCGAGCATCACCAGCATGTTCATGTCCATGAACGTCGCCGGTGACGGTTGTGGCGCGGGTGCGAGGATGGTCTCGACGAGGAGGAGCGTCGCGCCGGCGGCGGCCGCAGCATGGATGTTGTGCAGGATCGTCTCGCAGCGATCGTCCGGCCAGTCGTGCAGGATCGACTTGATCACGTAGAGATCGCCATCCGCCGGGACGCTGCTGAAGAAATCGCCGCTGAGCACTTCGACTCGCTCGTGGGCCGGCGCGTTGGCGACGACTTCCGGCAGGTCGTACAGCACGCCGCGCGCATCGGGCGCTTTCGCGAGCAATCCACGCAGCAGCACGCCCTGGCTGCCACCGACGTCGATGATGCGCTTGTACGGCGAAGGATCGTACAGCCGGGCCACGTCGATCGCGACGAGCGCGGACAGATTGCCCATACCGCGCGCGAACGACAATCCTTCTTCGGGATTCGCCTTGTAGTAGTCCCACACTTCGATGCCCAGCGCCTCGGATGCGGGAGATTTGCCGCTCTTCACGGCGTCGTAGAGCCGGCCCCACGGCAGCCAATGCCCCGGCGCCGTCTCGGCGATCAGGAAATCGCGGACCGAGCCCGGCGTGTCGGTGCGAAGACATTCGCCGACGGGAGTGAGCGCGAAGCTTCCCGGCTCGGTCTCGATGAAGAGGCCGGCGGTCGTGGCCGCGCGCAGGAATCGATAGAGCGAATCGGGATCGGCCTCGCACTCGCGTGCGATTGCATCTCGCGTGTTGACGCCGCGCGCGATCGCGTCGGCCACGCCGAGGCGCGCGGCGGTGCCGGCGATCTGCGCGACCCAAAGACCCATCATCATCTGCATCGCCTGCACCGGGGGTGGGGGAGCTTGGTGAGACCCTGGCGTATCGGACAAAGGTTGCCTCCTATTCGTTGAGAGCCTGAGCGATCACGCGTGCGAAGCCTTCCGCGGAGCTGCCGTAAAGCGAGTCATACCGGAAGATCACGTTGTCGCCTTTGGATACGGTTCCCAACGACGATCGGAGTGCACGGCTGCCGCCGTCGTTATAACGAATGATGTATTCGCTCTCGCCATCGAACTCGACGTTCTCCGGGAGATAGCGCCGCATGGCCTGATACAGCTCGTTGCGGCTGCTGCTGCGCAGCGAGAAGGTCCGCACGCCGCGCAGGTGCCGGCGCAGTACGAAGAGTGCGCGACGGTTGCGCCGGTTGTCGCCGCCCTCGACGTAGTTGACCGCGACTCCTCGGACCTCTTGATTCGAATCCGATTCGGAGGAACCGTCAGTGGTCTCGGTCTCCTCGCGAGATGGCGTGGTGGTGGTGAGCACGGGCTTGGTGGTTTCGGTGGGAGTCGTTTTCGTCTCGACGATCGTCGCCGTTGGAACCGGCGGTGCGGTATCGGTCGTCGCACTCGTCACGGTGAGCGAGGTCTCGGATGCCTGCGTCGCGGTCGGAGCAGACGTGACGCTCGTATCCGTCGTTGCGGTATCGGTGCTCGATGTCGTCGACGTGCTTGTCTTCATCCACTGTTGCAGGATCGGAATCTTGGCGACGCGCGGTACGATGAGCACGCCCGCGGTGACCGCCAGCGCGAGAAACACGAGCGCAATGATCCAGAGCGGATGGATTCCGCTGCGCACCTTTCCTGCCGGGACCGGAGGCGTGATGGGCGGCAGCGGCGGCGGCGCAACCGGTGCGATCAGCGGCATCGGTGTTGGCTCGGCGATCGTCGGCGGAGCGAGTGCAGACGGCATCGGCGTGCGGATCGTCGGCTCGGCAGGTGCCTGGGTCCTTAGCGTTTCGCGGTGCAGCGTGTCGGCGGAAGTCAGCGGCTTCACGCGCATCGTCTCGTCGCCGTCGAGTGGCATGGCCATCGTCGGCATGTTCCGCGGATCGGGCAGCGACTTCTCGATCTCTTCCAGGGCCGTGGCGAATTCGCCGGCGGTGGCGTAGCGCGCATTGCGATCGCGCGCGAGTGCTTTCTCGAGCGCCTGCTGCAGCGCCGCGCTGCCGGGCAGTTCCGCCGGCAACTCGACGGTGTTGTTCAGCGTCGCTTCGCGCGCATGGATGACGAAGTACTCATGCGGCGACTTCGCCTCGTACGGCGGACGTCCGGTGAGCAGCTCGACGACGACCATCGCCAGCGCGTAGAGATCGGCGCGGCCGTCGATGCGCTCGCCGTCGGGGAGGAAACCGAGCTGCTCGGGCGACGCGTAACGGAGCTTGCCGACGAAGATGCCGGTCTTCGTTCCCGAGCCCGGGCCGGCATCCTCTTCGATTTTGGCCACGCCGAGGTCGATGATTTTCACCGCATCATCGGCGTGCGCGATCATCAGATTCTCGGGACTGATGTCGCGATGGATGATGCCGGCGCGATGGATGGCTTCGAGTCCGCGCAGTGCCTGAATGGCGATGCGCACCGCATTCTTCGGCGGCAACGTTCCGCGCGCGCGCAGTCGCTGCGCGAGATTCTCACCGTCGATGAACTCCCAGACCATGTAGTGCGAACCGTCGGGCAGCGCCGCGAAGTCGTGAACGGTGGCGACGTTCGGATGCTGAACCTTCGTCGCCGCACGCGCCTCGCGCAGAAAACGCTCGCGCGCGTCGATGTTTGTGGAAATGTTCGGGTGCACGACCTTGATCACGCGCGAAGCGCCGAGGAGGATGTGCGTGGCCATGTAGACCTCGCCCATGCCCCCCGCACCGAGGCGCTTCACGATCTCGTAGCGCCCGTCGAGGATATCGCCAGGATTCATAGGAAGTGGAGTGTAGCGAACGGAACGGGTGAACGGGAAACGGTAGACCGAACAGTAGACGGGAAACGGTAGCCGGCGAACGCATGCTGGTTGTGCGCTCGTCTCCTAACGCTGTCATCCCGAGCGTAGCGAGGGACCCGGGTGGGCGGTGGCGCGAAACATGTTCATCGTGCCGCCCGTGCCCCCAGGTCCCTCGCTACGCTCGGGATGACATGAAAGGTGTCGCACACGCGAGCAAAAAGCAAAACGGGGAACGCCCGCGCCCAAGCAAGCGTCCCCCGTCCGCTGTCGACCGTCAACCCTTCACGGCATCAAATCACCATACGTCTTGATCTGATCCATCACGACGGCACGATCGCCGACGACCACGAAAGCCAGCTTCGACGGGTCGATGTAAGTCCGCGTCATGCGCTGAATGTCGGCGGGGGTCAGCGCGTAAACGCGCTGCACGTAATTGCGCAGGTAGTCTTCGCTGAGTCCGTAGAGATCGAGGAACGCCAGCTGCGCGGCGATGCCGGCGCGCGCGGAGTTGCGAAGGACGAACGTGCCGGCGAGGTAGTTCTGAATCCCGCGCAGCTCCGCCTCGGACGGCGGCTCGTTGCGCAGGCGATCGATCTCGCCGATGATCTCCTTGATCGATGCGCCGGTATCCTTCGTCGTCACGTCGGCCTGCTCCGCCCACGACGAGGCGCCGAGCCGCGATGCGACGGCGCTGTTCGGTGAGTACGTGTAGCCCTTTTGCTCGCGGATGTTGCTGGTGATGCGCGAACCGAACGAGCCGCCGAGGAGCGCGTTCGTCACCGAGAGCGCGAGATAGTCCGGGCTCGAGGCGTCGATCGTCGGCAGGCCGATGTTCAGCGTCGACTGCACCGCGCCGGGGCGCTCGATGAAGTAGACCGCGCGCTTGCTCACCGGCGTCACGCTCGGCTTCGTCGGAGAAGCGCCGGCCTTCCAGTCGCCGAGGTTCGCGCGGATCGCGCTCTCCACCGCGGCGGCGTCGAAACGGCCGACGACGTAGACGTAAGAACGCGCCGCGCCGAAGTTCCGGTCGTAGAACGCGCGCACCTGATCGAGCGTGTATCCCTGCAGCATCTCCGGCGTCGGGAAGAGACGTCCGTATGCGGAGTTGGGGAAGAGCACGGACGCGAACTTCTCGGCTGCGAGCGAGCCGGGCGTGCTGCGCTGAATCGAGAGCTGGCGCGCGCGATCGCCTTTGATGCGCGCGAGCTCCGACTCCGGGAAGCGCGGGTGGCGCGCGACGTCGGCGACGAGCGCGATCGCCGCGGCCGCGGACTCGGAGAAGACGTCGCTGCCGATCGTCGTCTGATTGACGCCGACCGTGACGTCGATCGAGCCCCCCATGAGCGCCGCTTCCTTCGCGATCTCCTCGGCCGAGCGCGAGGTCGTCCCTTGCTGCATCAGGTCGGCGGTGAGATCGGCGAGCCAGACCTCATTCGCCGCCTCATCGACATTGCCCGTTTGCGTCACGAGGCGGATCGTCGCCTTCGGCACTTCGCCGTAGGGGACAAAGCGCACCTTCAAACCGTTCGGCAGGTCGATGCGCTGAATCGTCGGGATCGAGAAATTGCGCGGCGTGCCGGGAGTCGGCGGCGACTGTTTCTGCTGGGGCTGCGCGTGGAGCGCCGTCGCAATCGAGAGGGCGACGCTGAGCGTGAGGATCGTTTTCATTCTCATCGTCTTCTCCGTCACCCTTTCGGCACGATCGTCAGGATCGTGCGGTTCGTGGAGCGCAGATAGTCCTGCGCGGTCTTCTGAATGAGCGCGGGCGTGACCTTCGCGAACTCACCTTCGATGCGGTTGAGCTGCTGCGGATCGTCGTTGAAGAGCGCGAACGAGGCGAGAAGGTCGGCGCGGCCGAAGCCGAAGAAGCCTTCGACTTCGTCATACAGCGACGAGCGCATCTTCACGCGGGCTCGCGCGAGCGTTGCGTCGTCGACCGGCTCGGACTGCAGGCGGACGATCTCTCCATCGAGCGCTTTCAGAATCTCGTCGGCTGATTTGTCTTTGTCGTGGAAGAGCCAGGTCATGTACAGCGTCGGGCCGTTGATGTTGAACATGTTGCCGAGGAGATTCATCGACGAGCTGATCTCGCCGGTGAGTCCGCGCTTCTGCACGAGATCCTGATAGAGCCACGAATCTTTTCCCGAGGCCAGGATCTGGTCGATGAGGCCCATCGCGTAATACTCGGGCGTGCCTTGCGCCGGCGCGTGCCAGGCGACGGCGAGCGCGGGCTGCGTCGCCTTGTCGTCGGTCTTGCTCATCCGGCGCTCCTCGGTTTGCGGGGCTTCGGAGATGTCGGGCCGCGGCGGCTGCGGCTGCGCGGCGATGGCGCCGAAGTATTTGCTTCACCCAGGCCATCGCCTGCGCCGAGTCGAAGTCGCCGGTGATGGCCAGCGCGGCGTTGTTCGGCGCGTAGTAGGTTTTGAAGAAGCTGCGCGAATCGTCGAGCGTCGCCGCGTCGAGGTCGGCGAGATCGCCGTAGAAGTTGTGCGCGTTGTACCAGTTCGTGTTCGCGTACTGCGGCATGTCCAGCCACGGGAATCCGCCGTATGGCTGGTTCAGCACGTTGACGCGCACTTCGCTGCTTCACGACGTCCTTCTGGTTCTGCAGGTTCTCTTCGGTGATGGCCAGTCCGCGCATGCGATCGGCCTCGGCCCAGAGCATCGTCTCCAGCGTGTTCGACGGCACGATCTCGAAGTAGTTCGTGAAGTCGAAGCGCGTCGAGCCGTTCAGCACGCCGCCGTTCGACTCGAATGAGCTTGATGAACTCCAACTTGCCGAGGTTCTCCGAGCCCTGAAACATCAGGTGCTCGAAGAGATGCGCGAAGCCGGTGCGGTCGCGCGGCTCGACGCGGAAGCCGATGCCGTAGTAGATCCGCGACGGCGACGGTCGGCGCCGTGTGATCCGGCGAGAGCACGACCTTCAGTCCGTTGTCGAGCTTGTGATACTCGACCGGAATCGTGAGCGCCGCGGGTGCAGGAGCCGCAACCGGCATCACCGGCGCGGGTGGGGGGGCCTCCGTGGTGGTTACCGGCTGCGGCGCCGGAGCCGGCGGTGGCGGTGTGGTCGCACAAGCCGCGGCCAGGATCAGCGCGGCCGGAACGAGACGAAGAAGAGACTTCATCGAGAGACCTCCTTTGTTTCGAGTTGAGTTCGAGGGAGACGGTTCACGCGGAGACGCGGAGTCGCGGAGAGGTGAAGACGAAGATCTCTCTCCGCGTGCTCCGCGCCTCCGCGTGAGCCATTTTTCAGGCCGTCAACTTTTCCCAGTCTCCCTCGGGTGCGTCGATCGCCAGCGCCAGGCCACCGTCCGATCCGATGAAGACCGGATCTTCCATGTAGCGCACGCTTGCCGCCGCCGACCTGTTCGAGTGCGCCTTCGAGCGCTCGAGGCGAGGCCGCTGGATCAGGCCGCCGCCGCCGGAGAGGATGATGTTGTTGCGCACGCGCTCCTGGAACTCCGGCTCGACGCGCGCGAGGAGGTCGAGCATCGTCTCGACGATCGGCGCGAGGATCGTCTCGCAGGCTGCCTTCATCTCCGCCGTGATGTCGAGCTCCGTCGGGACGCCTTTGACCGGCGCGGTGACGAGCACGCGCTTCGGCGAATCGCCGACGAAGCTGTGCTTCTCCTTCCACTCGCGAACCATGTAGACCGTCACGTTCGCTTGCGGGTAGCGCTCTTCGATCAGCTTGAGGAGCTGCGTGTCGATCGAGTCGCCGGCGATCGGTGAGCGTGCGCTGGTCTTCTTCGGTCGGATAGCGGCCCTTCATGACGCAGAAGTCGGTCGTGCCGGCGCCGATGTCGATGATCATCGTGTGCAGCAGCGCGTCGAGTCCGTACGCGACGGCGAACGGCTCGGAGACGATCAGCAGGCTGTCGACGATGCCCTTCATCGAGTTGCGCAGGTACTGCTTGTTCGTGCGCAGCGCCGCGGCGGGGACGCCGACGACCGCGCGGACGTTCGCGCGTCGACTTCCGTCGCGCCGTTGACGCCGACGAGCCCGAGGAGGTGCTTGAGCAGCTCGCGCACGGCCTCGACGTCCTTCTCCGAGCCTTCCTTGAGCAGGCCGCGCTCGAGCGGGCGATGAAGGTCGAGCATCGTGCGGTTCGCGACGCGCTTCGTGGCCGATGAGGACGTCGCGCTTGAGCACTTTCTTGGCCACCATGTCCAGCGGGCCAGCCGACGAAGCTGTCGACGACGAAACGCTCGCCGTTCGACGCCGAGATGGCGCTGCGCGAGGTTCCGAGGTCGATGCCGACGTGGAGGATTTCAGCCATTCTGTTCGCTTCCTTTCTTCTTCATTGGCGCCGGCGTACATGCGGATGCCGTGGAAGAGCGCGCGCAGCGATCTTCTGCCGGTACTCCGGCGGCGCAGCATCGCCGCCTCCTTCTCGTTCGAAATGCAGCCCACCTCGGCGAGGATCGGCCGGCATGTCGGTGGCGACGAGGACGAGGAACGGCGCGCGTTTGACGCCCCAGTTCTCCAGTCCGGGATCGTTCGTCTGAGGGTCGTGAAAAGCGTTGTCTGCACGGCCGCCGCAAGCTCGCTGCGATTCATCGCGTCGCGCATCGGCGTAGACGCCGTCGAGCAGCTTTCTCATGTCGGCCAGCGAGTAGCCGGAGACGCGGTTCTCCTCCGCGGCGAGCTGCGTGAGCGACGGATCGCTCGTCGCGCCGAGGTAATACGTCTCGATGCCGCGGCTCTCGACGTGCGTCATCAGCGCGTTCACGTGGATCGAGACGAAGATGTCGCTGCGCGAGTCATTCGCGAGACGGGCGCGATCGCGCAGCGCGATCGTGCGGTCGGCGTCGCGCGTGACGATGACTTCGAATCCCGCGCGCTCGAGCAATCTGCGCAGGCGTTGTCCGATGTCGAGCGTGATCTCTTTTTCGGCGATTTCCGGCGCCGTCGCACCGGGATCGGTGCCGCCATGTCCGGCGTCGAGAACCACGCGGCGCACGGCCAGCGGGAACGCCGCAGCGGTGACGCGCTCGATCGAGGTCGAGGTGGTTTCGAGAGTCGGTCCGGCGTTCTGGGGACGGAGGACGCCCGCTTCGAAGACGGGCTTTCCGATCGCAGGCTGCACCAGTTCTGCCTTCGTCGACAGCATGTACGCCGAGCCGCCGAGGGTGATCAGGATGAGCAGCAGAGGCACGCGCTGCATGAAGAAGCGGAGGCGCCGATCCAGCGGGCGCAGGCCACGCGGAGGCATCCCTCGGATGACCTCGACATTCTCCGCCACCGCCTCTCTCAACATTCGGCGTTTGACGCGTTTGACCCGTGCGATGTTGGCCGCTCTCATACCCACCCGATGCCCTGGACCCTTCATTCTAACCGGAGCCCTTAGAATTGACGTCAGGAGGATGTATGTCCGATCAAGACAAGATCTACAAGTTGGTGGAGATCGTCGGGACTTCCGACCAGTCATTCGCCGCCGCGGTGTCGGCCGGCGTCGAGCGCGCCTCACAAACGCTGCGCCACATCGACTGGTTCGAAGTGACCGAGCTCCGCGGCCGCGTTCACGAAGGAAAGGTCGCGCAGTACCAGGTGAAGATGAAGGTGGGATTCCGGCTGGATTGAGGTTGTCGGTTGTCGGTTCCGGGGGATGTTTCGTCAGAACGCCGAGTCCCGGACAACCGATAACCGACCACTGACAACCGAATTACAAATCGACTGCCGCCGGCTCCGGCATTTCGTGCAACAACTCGTATCCTTCGGAGCGCGCGACGTACGTGGCGATGGTGATGTCGCCGGTCACGTTGAGCACCGTGCGGCACATGTCGAGGATGCGGTCGACGCCGAGGACGATGCCGATGAGGGCGGGGTTCACGCCGATCTGCGTCAGCACGACGATGATGAACGGGATCGAGCCGGACGGCACGCCGGCGGTGCCGACGCCGCCGAGGATGGCGAGATAGAGAACCATGAGCTGCTGCGCGATCGAGAGATCGACGCCCGCGAGCTGCGCGAGGAAGAGCACCGTCACGCCTTCGTAGAGCGCGGTTCCGTTCTGATTGGCCGTCGCGCCGATGGTGAGCACGAACGAGTTGATGTCGCGCGGCACGCCGAGGTTCTCCTCGGAAACGCGCAACGCCGTCGGCAGCGTGGCGTTCGACGATGAGGTCGAGAACGCGGTGATCATCGCCGTCTTGATGCGCTTGAAGAACTCGATGGGGCTGATGCGCGAGAGGAAGTAGACCGACGCCGAGTAGACGCCGAACATGTGGATCGCCAGCCCGAGAAGCACGGTGACCACGAACCATCCGAGGCTGACCAGGAGCTCGAATCCGACCTTCGCTGTGATCGTGAAGAGCAGGCAGAAGATCGCATACGGGCCGAAGCGCATGATGATCTGGATCGCCACTTCCATCGCCGCGAACACGCCCTCGAGGACGGAGATCAGCGGCGCCGCGGTTTCCTTCGGCACGAGGGTCAGGCAGATGCCGAGAAAGAGCGCGAAGAACATCAGCCCGAGCATGTCCGGCGTTTCGCGTCCGACGGAGTAGAAGATGTTCGTCGGGACGACGGTCTTGATCGCCTTCAGCAACGGTGCGTCCGTCGACTTCTCGCCGCCGACCGCGGTCTCCACGGTTTTCTTCGCGTCTTTGTTGAACTGCTCGGCGATGCGCGCCCCGATCTCCGGCGAGATGCGCTTGCCGGGCTTGATCGTGTTCGCCAGCGTCAGTCCGATCACGACGCTGATCGCCGAAACAATCAGCGTGTAGATCAGCGACTTCACACCGATCCGCCCGATGCTCCGCAGATCGCCGAGGCCGGCCACGCCGACCACGAGGCTGGAGAAGACGAGCGGGATCACGATGAGCAGCAGGAGCCGCAGAAAGAGCTTGCCGATCGGATCGGTGATGTTGTCGGCGATGAAGTTCAGTTGCGGGTTGCCGTGGCCCATGACGCTGTTGAGCGTCCCGCCAAGCAATGCACCGGCGACGAGGCCGATCAGAATCTTCGAGTGAAGGGGCATCCCTTTGCCGCTCTCAACCATGACGCGGCATGGTACACGACGACGTTTCACTCTTCGGTCGTCGAGATCTCCTTCTTCGGCTTTTCCAGCTGTTCTTCACGCGGTTCTTCACGCGGTTCTTCAAGCGCGAACAACTGATCGATGTCGTTCGTCGTCATGTAGTGCAAACGTGCGTTCTGCTGATAGCGCGCGGTATCGGCGACGAGGCGGTTGAGCAGCTTGAAGTGACGGCGTTCGTGCGTCCAGCGTTTGAGCTCGGGGTAAAGGAATCCGAAGATGGCCAGCGCGAAGGCAAAGAGGCGCTCGACGATCGGAATGAACGGTAGCGCGATGATGATGCCGCCGATGGTCAGTCCGGCGAGCGCGAACACGCAACGCGCCAGCGGATCGCCGCCGCGCCAGATGTTGTACTGCGCCCGCTCCAGCGCATTCATTTCCTTCGCCGCGGCGATGTATTGCGGCATGGCTGTTTCCATCACCTCGGTCTCCAGCGCGTTCCAATACGCGGGCACGCCTCCCATCTCGTCATACGAGGCCTTGATCTTCTCCAGTCGCGCGCGTGCGGTCTTGATCGCCTGGGCTTCGAGGCTGTCCTCGAATCCGCGGCGGCGATGCTCGCATTCTTCGAGCACGATGTAGACGACGTTGCCGAAGTCGTAATTCGGACCGGCGATATTCAGCATGGTGCGATCACTGATCCTTGCTCTGCTCGCTCTGTTCCTGCAACACGCGGAAGACGCCGAGCTGTTGGAGCAGCTTGTTGCCGTCGATGATCACGTTGCCGTTCGGCAGCTTCGGGATCTGACGGATCTCTTTCTTCTGCAGCGCGTCGATGAGCTGCAGGCTCACGTAAGCATCGCCGGCGCTGCCGTTGAGTGACGTTCGCTCCTTGCGCACGCCCTCAGCATTGGCCGACTTTTCAGCGAGCACCGCCTGGGCCTCCTGCTCGCGGCGCACGAGATAGGCATCGGCGGCGCGCTTGGCCTGTTCCAGCTCGCCTTGCGAGCGCGTGAGTTGTTCGGTCAGCTCGGCGATCTTCTGCTGCAAATTCGCCTTGTTGCCTTCGAGCGTAGCCAGGATCTGCGCTTCGAGTTTTTCGGCCTGTTTTTCGGCTTCTTTTCGTGAATTGATCAGTTTCTGATAGTCGCTCTTGAACGCGAAATCGCCGAGGATCACCTGCTCGACGATGATGCCGTAGGGTGCCATGTGCGCGGCCAACAGTCGGGTGGCGTCGTTGGCGGCGCGGAAGCGCAGATCGGGGTTGTAGTACTCCTCGGAGTCGAGGCGATTGAGAACGTCGCGCACATACGAGCGGGCCTGCGGGCGCACCATGCGCTCCTTGATGTCCTCGGTCGACGGGGCGACGAGCTGCCATACCTGCGCGGCGCGCGACGGATCGATGCGCCAGCGCACAGTGACGTCGGTTTCGATGTCGTTGCCGTCGCGGGTCTTGAAGCGCAGGTCGTCTTTCTCTCGGCGATCTCCGCCTTCCGCCTTGGCGGACATGATCAGGCTCTGCGTCGAGACATCGAACTTCGTCCAGTCGTTGACGACCGGCGTGAAGAAGTACGTCGCGCCGGGAGGGGCGACTTCCGTGGCGCTGGTGATCTTGTTGAAGCGCACGCCGACTTCGGTGGCTTCGGTGGTGTGAGGCGTACAGGCGGCGGTCAGCAGGAGCGCGAGAGCGGCGATGGCGATCAATCCGGATCGCGGATCGCGGATCGCGGATCGCAGGCCCCCGCCCAGTTCACGCTCATGCGGCAATTTCGCTTCTGCGATCTGCGATCTGCAATCTGCGATCTCGTGTTTCATCGTGCGCTCCTAGTGATCCGACGACAGACGCCCGAGGTCGGTCGGGTCCTCATTGATGTAGATGGGACCCTTGATGCTGTTGAGCAGAGCCAGACCTTTCTTCAGCTTCAGGAGCTTGTCCGATCCCGGACCTTCCATGGCCCGGTTGATCAGCTCCGAGCCCTGTGCCTCGGCTTTGCGCACCAGCAGATCGGCTTCGGCGTGTCGGGAGCGCTCGTACAGGTCGCGCTGCGCATTGATGCCCGTGATCTCGGCCTGGAACTCGGCGGTTTTTACATTGATCGCGTTCTGACCTTCCTGCACCGTCTGACGCAGCCGCGTGTCGACCTCGGCCTGTTTCGCGAGTGCTCGATTCGTGAGCACCGACTGGTCCTGAATCTTCTTCTGTTCCGTCAGCGACTGAAACGTATCGGGGTAGTCGTATTGGCGGATGAGCACATCGGCGAGATAGAGACCGTTCTCCTTGAAGCGCTTCGCCAGATCGAGCTTGAGCTGATGGGCCTTGACCAGCCGCTGCTCGCCGTAAAACTGCTCCGCGCGCAGCTCGCCTAGATACTGCTTCACGTACGGATCGGTGAAACGGATCACGACGTTGTCCTCGTAGGCCTTGCCGAATCCGAATCGCGAGACCACGAGGAACGGATCGGCGATGCGATAGAGCACGGTCATGTCGACCGCCACCGGATAACCATCGACCGTCGGAACGTTGATCGCGCCGACCATCCGATGATCGGCGCCGCGCTCGGAGGCGTCGTTGGTGAACTCGATCACCTGAATGTCGCGCGGGAACGTGCGCACCGTTTCCCAGCCACGGATCTGCCGGCGATAGCCGGGACCGACGAGCGTCTTCTGCAAGCCTTTCGACGGCCCGACCGAGATCTGCCGCAGCGCGATCTCGCCCGGTGCAACATAGGTGAGGAGGCAGCCGCGCACGAACAGGATGGGCGAGAGAACAAGCAGGATCTTGAAGAGGAAGGAAACAAATTTTCCGCCACGAAAACGGAAGGATGGAATCTTCACGGGAAACTTCGCCTTGAACCGCGGCGGAGCCGATGCACTCTCAAACATGAAGCCTTCCTTTGCCGGTGGACGAGCCGATTGGACGGTTACTTTGGACGTGTTCTCGATTCTACTTATTTTCAGAACTGGCTGCGGGATCTTTCGTCCTGCGTTAGAATTCGCCCCTTCGATTTTCCCAGCGTTGCGCCGGATACCCGCCGCGGTGCGAACCCAAGCCGAACGACAGGAGTAATGACCAGTGACAGCTACCCTCGAATTGACCCATCAGTTTGACGCGGCGACCGCCGCGGGACGCGAGCCGTACAAGGTGCGCGATCTCGCCCTCGCCACCTTCGGCCGCGCGGAAATCCGCCTTGCCGAACACGAGATGCCCGGCCTCATGGCCGTGCGCGAGAAATACGGAAAACAGAAGCCTCTGCAAGGGGCGCGCGTCATGGGCTCGCTGCACATGACCATCCAGACGGCGGTACTCATCGAGACGCTGCATCTCCTCGGCGCCGACGTGCGCTGGGTGAGCTGCAACATCTTCTCGACGCAGGACCACGCCGCGGCCGCGGTCGTGGTGGGACGTCCGGAGACGGGCGGCACGATCGAAAGCCCGCGCGGCATCCCGGTTTTCGCCTGGAAAGGCGAGACGCTCGAAGAGTATTGGTGGTGTACGTCCGAGGCGCTGTTGTGGCCGGACGGCGGCGGACCGACGCTGATCGTCGATGACGGCGGCGACGCCACGTTGCTGGTCCACAAGGGCGTCGAGTTCGAAGGCAAAGGGACGCGTGCCGGAGTTCAACGCCGCCGATGAGCCGGAAGAGTGGGGCGTGATCCTCGACCTCCTGCGCCAGGAGATCGCCCGCGATCCGCAGCGCTGGACGCGCGTCGCGAAAGACATTCGCGGCGTCTCCGAGGAAACGACCACCGGCGTGCATCGTCTCTATCAGATGCAGGAAGCGGGAACGCTCCTCTTCCCGGCGATCAACGTCAATGATTCGGTGACCAAATCGAAATTCGACAACATCTACGGTTGCCGTCATTCAGTCATCGACGGCCTCAATCGCGCAACCGACGTGATGATCGCCGGCAAGCTCGCGGTCGTCTGCGGATTCGGCGAAGTGGGCAAGGGCTGCGCGCAGGCGTTGCGCGGTCAGGGCGCGCGCGTCGTCGTGACCGAGATCGATCCGATCTGCGCGCTACAGGCGGCCATGGAAGGGTTCGAGATCCGCACGCTGGAAAGCGTGGTGGAGAAGGCCGACATTTTCGTGACCGCGACCGGCAACAAAGACATCATTACCGCCGCGCACATGTCGCGCATGAAGCACAACGCCATCGTCAGCAACATCGGTCATTTCGACAATGAGATCGACATGGCCGGCCTCAAGAAGGTGCCGGGGATCCACAAGATCAACATCAAGCCCCAGTACGATGAATGGGCCTTCGCCGACGGGCACTCCGTGCTCATCCTGGCGGAAGGGCGCTTGATGAATCTCGGATGCGCGACCGGACACCCGTCGTTCGTCATGTCGGCTTCATTCACGAACCAGATGCTCGCGCAGATGGCGCTCTGGGCGAACAAGGGCGAATACGTCAAACAGGTTTATGTATTGCCGAAGCGCCTCGATGAAGAGGTCGCTCGTCTGCACCTTGCGCATCTCGGTGTCGAACTGACGGTGCTGACCGACGATCAGGCCAGCTACATCGGCATTCCCGCGGAAGGTCCGTACAAACCGGATCATTACCGCTATTGACGCTATTTATGTAGCATTATCTTCGCGGGCGGGCCTTAAAGGGCCCGCCCGCGTTGTTTTTGGTTGACAATAAGCAATGTAATGCACAAAACTTTGTGCGTGAGTGAATGGAGGAGTGATATGGCCAGACCGAAACAATCATCGTCCCAGGGGTTGTCAGCGGGACAATCCGCTTATGTCCTGGATCGGCTGCTGTCGGAGCGCCGCGTATCTCCCGGTGATGTGAACCGCATCATCTCCGAGATGGGCCAGGAGATCAGCGATCTCGAGTCGAAACTGCAGCGACTGCGCGAAGCACTTGGCGGCGCGTCTGCTTCGCCCGCCGCACCGGCTCGTCGTGGACCGGGCCGTCCGCCGGGATCGGGTCGCAAGCCCGGACGTCCGGGACGTCCTCCCGGTCGTCGTGGCCGTCCGCCCGCGTCTGCCGCGGCCACTGCAGCTCCGGCGGCCTCGGAACCGGCCGGCAAGCGTGGTCGTAAGCGTCGTTCGGCGATTACACCGGAGCAGCTGGCGTCGCGTCAGTTGCAGGGACGTTATCTCGCCCTCGTGCGCCAGTTCCCCGCCACGCGCCGCGCGCAGTACGCGCGGGTCGCGAAGGAAAAGGGACGCGAGGCCGCGATCCGCGACATGCAGGATTCTCTCAAGAAGTAGCTTCGCCAACGCTGCAATGAAGAGGGCGCGCGGTTTACCGTGCGCCCTCTTTCTTTATGGAGCAATGCTTCATTGTGCCGGCCATGTCGGGCGAAAAGCTACGAGGACGCTATCTCGCTGAGCGAGACGAGCAGCGTGCCGAGATTATTGAGATCGAACGGCTTCGACAGAACGGTGACTTTACTGTTCAGCTGCCGGTCCGTCGCCAACTGTGGATAGGCCGTGAGGACGACCGTGCGCTGCAGCAGTTCCGGCTGGTGCTCTTCCATGAAAGCAACGACCCCGATGCCGTCCACGTTCGGCATCATGAGATCGGTGATCACCGCATCGTAGGGAGTGCATCGCAGCTTTCGGATCGCATCCGCTCCGTCGCTGGCGACTTCGACGACCAGCCCGCCGCGGGTCAAATAGGTTCGTAGGAGCAGGCGAATGGCCGCATCGTCATCGACGACGAGCACTCTCCTGCGAAGGGTCTCCGTTCCACGGTCCGACCGATTGTCGGACGCAGTCCAATGGCGTCGATCGTCCTGAGCCACGAGAGAGCGCGGCTGAGGATTGCCGTCGATCGTCGACGCGTATTCCGAGGTCATCTGCAAGTCTCCAGTGCGGAAATTACCAGTCGTTCCGCGTGGGATAACAACTGCACGACGGAGGCCGATTCACTGCGACATTGGGACAAGCGGCGTCGTTCTTGCTAAACAAATCGCAAATAGCTTCTGTTCGGCTTGCCACGTTTGCCTGAAAGAACTCATTGCGCGCGATCTTCCTAGCAGTTCTGTTGGCCGCCGTCGCCTGTGAGCGCGCGGCTCCGCCGGCCGTGTCGACGCAACCCGATTTATCCGGGGCCCCTCCCTCGACGAGCTCGCCACCGGCGGTCTCATCGATTCCCGAGCCACAACGCTCGCCGCCCGTCCGCGAGATCACCATCGAGCGTACGGAAATCGCGAACCCGCTGGTGTTGATCGGCAAGGCGCGGACGTTCGAGAACAGCGTGGTGCTTCGTGCACGCGACGCCAACGGCGCCGTGCTCGCGCAGACCTTCACGACCAGTACCGGCGAGATGGGCCAGCACAATCCCTATCGCGGTTCGCTCTGGTTGACGCGCAGTCCCGGCAAACGCCTGACGCTGGAAGCGTTTGAAATCTCGGCGAAAGACGGCTCGGAGCGATCGCTGGTCAGCATCAGTCGACCCTTCGACGTCCAGCCGATTGAAGCAACTCTCTATTTTCCCGACCAGGGTTGCACGCGAATCACGGCCTTCCGGCGCTCGATGCCGAAGAGCATTGCCATGGCTCGACTGATCGTTGAAGCGCTGCTTGCCGGTCCCACAGCCGAGGAACGGAAGCAGGGCGCGGCGTCGGCATTTCCGGAAGGGTCGCGCATCGAATCGGTCAATCTCCGTGACGGCATACTGACCGTCGATTTCAACGAGCGGCTGCAGAACGTCGGCGGCTCCTGCGCCGCGCAGATGATCCGCGATTCGGTGACGCAGACGCTGCGCCAGTTGCCGAACGTGAAGAAGGTCGTCATCCGAGCCGGCGGCAGCGAAAGCCTGGCGCTGCAGCCGTAGCCGCGTCACGCGTTAGACTGCGCGCCGCATGCGCCGAGTTCTGCTTCTCATTCTTTTTGTTGCCCTGCCCGCGGTCGCGGACACCACGATCCCGCTCCTGCATTTCTCCGACTATCACTCGCATGCTCTCCCGTTCTACACGGAGCAAGGGGAGCGCGGCGGCATTGCGCGCGCGATCGGCGCGCTGAAGCGCGAAAAGAAGAACGGTGCGCTGATCTTCAGCGGCGGAGACACGACCAACAAAGGCGCGCCGGCCTGGTCCGACAAATACGGCTGCGTGGAGTGGCCGTGGCTCAACGGCATCGTCGATGCGATGGCCTTCGGCAATCACGACGCCGATTACGGACAGGACGACTTCGCGCGCTGTCGTGCCGCGATCCGCTATCCGATTCTCAGCGCGAACACCCCGGGGTTCGAGCGCTACCGCGTGTTCACGATCAAAGGGAAACGCATCGGCGTCTTCGCGCTGGCCGGCAGCGATTTCACGAAGCTCGTGAAAACGCCGGGATTCACGTTCGGCGATCCCGTTGCCGCGGCGCGCGAAGTCGTGCGCGATTTGCGAGAGAAAGAGCATGCCGACGCGATCGTGCTGATCGGACATGAACAAGCCGAGGACGACTACGCGCTGGCGCGGGCAGTGCCGGGCATCGATCTCATCTTCGGATCGCACAGCCATCTCGAGCGCGAGCTCACGCGCATCGACGGAACGGACACCTGGTTCATCTCACCCTCGCAGTACCTGACGTACATCAGCCGCGTGGAGTTGACGTTTCGCAAGAGCGGCATCGATGTCCGCGGACGGCTCGTTCCTGTCGACGCACACATGCCCGAGAATCGCGTCGTGGCGAAGCGCGTGAAGAGCATGCAGCGCGAGCTCGAAAGCGATCCGAAATATCACGACCTCTTCCTCCCGATCGGTCACCTCGCGCAGGCGCTGAGCGTCACCGAGCTCGCGCAGCGCACGCTCGAGGTCATGCGCGAAGCCACGCAATCCGCCGTCGCGCTCTCGACATCCAGCACCTTCCGCCAGCCGCTCCCGAAAGGGCCGCTCACGATGGAGCTTCTTCTGGCCGCGCTCCCGTACGAGAACGAGATCGTCACCTGCACGATGAGCGGCACCCAACTCCAGCGCCTCTATGACTTCAACGCGAAGCGTAAAGGAAGCGACTCCGAAGCTTTCGTGCGCGGGCCGGAGTCGATCGATCCCACGAAGACGTACCGCGTGGCGACGACCGATTACCTGGCGAATGTGTCGTGGAAGGAAGTGTTCGACTGCGACAAGACGAAGAGTGGATTGAGGGTGCGGGAAGAGTTGAAGAAGCGACTGACGACTCACAACTGACTGTCATCCCGAGCGTCGAGCGAGGGACCTGGCTGGGTGGGCGGCACGATGATCATGTTGCGCGCCCCCGCCCGCCCGGGTCCCTCGCTCGACGCTCGGGATGACAAGCTGTATTGGCGACATATCGCAGACAACGGACAACCGACAACCGATAAACCGCGCAGCGCTACAACCAGCCTTTATCTCTCGCGATCCTTGCGGCTTCCACGCGGTTGCCGGCTCCGAGCTTGCTGATCGCTTCGGAGAGGTAGTTGCGCACCGTTCCTTCCGAGAGATGCAACGTCGATGCGATGTCGGCGCTGGTCTGGCCTTCGCCGGCCATGCGTAGAACCTGGCGCTCGCGATCGGTCAGCGGATCGGGCTCGCTCCACGCTTCCGCCGCCAGCTCCGGATCGACGACGCGTCCGCCGGCGTTCACGCGGCGCACGGCATTCGCGAGATGCTCGGCCGGCGAGTCCTTGAGCAGATAGCCGGACGCACCCGCCTCCAGCGCGCGGCGCAGATAGCCGCCTCGCGCAAACGTCGTGAGGATGATGACGCGCGTCGGCAGTCCCTCGCGCTTCACATTCGCGGCGACTTCGAGGCCGGTCATGTGCGGCATCTCGATGTCGGTCAGCAGGACATCCGGTTTCAAACTGCGGCAGAGACCGAGGGCGTCCTGGCCGTCGTGCGCGCGTCCGATCACGTCGATGTCGCCTTCGATTTCGAGCAGCGCCGCGAGCGCGCCGAGAACCATCGCCTGATCTTCCGCGACGACGACGCGGATCATGCCGAGCGCACCTGGGTTGATTCGTCGCGCGAAGCAAGCGGCAGAATCACCGTCAGCGTCGTTCCCTTGTGTCCGTCGCGAATGAATTTGCCCCCGAGGACGTGTACGCGCTCGCTCATTCCTGAAAGTCCGCTACCGAACGGCGCCGTTCCGCCGCGGCCGTCATCGGAGATCGTGAGCGCGCACGTCGAATCGGACACGCTCAGTGTCACGCGGCAAAGGCGCGCACCGGCGTGGCGCACGATGTTGGTCACCGCCTCGCGCAACGCGAGACAGAGCACGGCTTCGTGCGAAGGAGGAACGACCGTCTTCGAGAGCTCGCATTCGAGCGCCACCCCTGCGCTGGAGAGCGCGCTGCGCGCCCGCTGTGTCTCGGCCACCAATCCTCCCGAGCGATATCCGCTGACCGCCGCGCGCACTTCAGCGAGCGCTTCGCGGGCGATCCGTTCGACGTCGCGAATCTCTTCACGCGCGCGCTCCGGATCGCGATCGGCCAGCTTCGTCGCCAGCTCCGACTTGAGGATGACCAGCGACAGCGTGTGTCCGAGGAGGTCATGCAGATCGCGGGCGATCCGCTCCCGCTCGGCGACTTTCGCGAGGTGCTCGATCTCATCCTGCGCGAGACGCAGGCGTGCGTTCGAGCGTCCGACTTGCGAGAAATGAATGTTGATCGCGCCGACGATGATCGTGAAGACGATCGGCCAGGAGGCGTTCTCGATTCTCAAGTGCAGCACCACCGCCTCGGCGATGGTAATGAGCGTGATGACCGCCACGCCGCGGATCGCGTTTCGCGACGACTCGAGCTGCGCGATCATCGACGCCGCGTAGATGAAGAACGCTCCCGCGCCGAGGGAGACCGGCCAGAAGGCGATGCCCATCAACGTCGTCGCCGCGCTGACGAGAATCAGTTCCCGGCCGCGCACCCAGTGGGAGCGAAAGTAGAGCGCGAGAAACGCCAGCGTGGCGGTGATGTAGAGCAGCCATCCCCACGGCGTCGCGAACCGCGACATCATGAGCGGCGTCAACGCGAAGGGCACGATGTAAATCAGCCACGCGTAGGGCGTCCAGCCGACCTCTTTATCGTGGGGGAGTAGGCGAATCAACATGAGCATCTTCAGTGTAAGGCGTGATGAATCTGTTGTCCGTTGTCAGTTGTCGGTGTCTGGGAGTTCGCGCGATGCCGCACAGACAACCGACAACCGGACATCAGCTTATCCGTACTGCTTGCCCTCGTCGCGGCGATAGCCGATGTAGGCGAGTGTGGTGAAGAGCGTGGCGAAGGCGACGAGTGCGCCGACGTGGAGCATCACCGGCTGTTTCTGCGACGCACCGATCACGCGCAGCGCGAGTTGCGCGAGGTGATAGGGCGGAAGCCAGAGCGCCAGTTTCTGCAGAGTCTCCGGCAGATAGAGGATCGGGATCCAGAGGCCGGAGAGGAACGACATCGGAAGGTAGAGGAGATTCACGATCGGCGCCGCGGAGTTCGGTCCGGCGACGAAGCCGAGGGCGAGGCCGAGGGCGCAGAACGTGATCGAGCCGGTGACGAGAATGCCGAGGAGCGACGCGGCCTGTCCGAGCGAGAGATGGACCTTGCCGAAGGCGAGACCGGTCGCGAAGAGCAGCAGCACGATGATCGCGCTGAAGACCATGGCCATGGCCAGCTTCGACACGAAGTAAGCACTGATCGGCATCGGCGTCGTCCGCTTCGCTTCCAGCCATCCCTGACCGCGCTCGACGGCCACCGAGACTCCGAAGCCGAACAGTGCCGCGCCCATCACGCCGAACGTGCCGTAAGTGGCGATGAGATACGAGCTCATGTTCACCGGCCCGCTCGCCCGCGATCCGAACATCACGCCGAAGAAGATGTAGAAGACGATCGGAAAGAGGATCGTCGGCAACGAGTACGCCGGCAGGCGCAGGGCTTTGAGAAGCTCGTACTTGATCTCGAGGAGGTGAATGCGAAGGTTGCGGTTCATGATTTTCTCCTGTTAGCTGACCATCTCGATAAACGCGTCTTCGAGCGTGGCTGCGTCGCCCTTGATCTGCTGCGGCGTTCCTTCGGCGACGACGACGCCGCGGTGGATGACGACGACGCGATTGGCGAGCGCTTCGGCTTCGGCGAGGTAGTGCGTGGTGAGCAGCACGGAACGGCCGCGGGCGATGAAGGCGCGGATTTGTTTCCAGATCGCGCGGCGCGCTTCGACGTCGAGGCCGACGGTCGGCTCGTCGAGGACGAGCAAGTCGGGATTGCCGCAGATCGCCAGAGCGAAGAGCACGCGCTTCTGCTGGCCACCCGAGAGCTGACCGTACTTGCGCTTTTCCAGTCCGTTGAGTCCCGCGGCTTCGATCACTTCGCTCATCGGCATCGGATTCGGGTAGTAACTCGAGAAGAGGTCGATGTGCTCGCGGACGCGCAACGTCTCGGGAACGCGTGCGATCTGCAAAACGGCGCCGGTGCGCGCGCGATTCTCGGTGTCGCGCGGATCGCCGCCGAAGACGCGCACTTCGCCGCTGGTCGCCTTCGCGAGTCCGAGGAGGAGGCGGACGGCGGTCGTCTTCCCCGCGCCGTTCGCGCCGAGGAGCGAAACGAGCTCACCGGGGCGAATGGAGAGGTCGAGACCGCGCAGCGCTTCGATGTCGCCGTAGTTCTTGGTGACGCCGGTGAACTGCACGGGCATGGGAGAGGCGGGAGGAAAGGCGATCGCGGCTGCTGTGCTCATGCGGCCAAGATGCGCCCGCAAACGCGGATGCAACATTGGAGAAGGTCAGGGGCGGAGGGTGACATTCGTCATTCGAGATCGCAGATGGAGGGCGGGCTTATAGCCCGCCGCTTCTTTTGGGTGGGGGAACGTTCTTGCTCGGGTCCTACCGCCCCCGCCCAAAAAATCGGCGGGCTATAAGCCCGCCCTCCTTTCCAACTGCCAACTCGGTTTTCGATATGATGCCTCTCGATGCTTCTCGGGAACTTATATCGCTCCGCCATCGGCAAGAAGGCGGTCATGGCTGTCACCGGCTTGATCCTCTTCGGCTGGATCTTTCTGCACATGATCGGGAACCTGAAGTTGTATCTCGGGGCCGTCCATCTGAACGAATACGCGCACTGGCTGCGCGCCATCGGTTCGCCGGCGGTGCCGGAATCGGGTGCGCTCTGGATCGCGCGCGCGGTCCTGCTGCTCTGCGTCGTCTTTCACATCCACTCGGCCTGGTCGCTGACCATGATGAATCGCGAGGCGCGGCCGGTCGGGTATCGCGATCGCGACTTCGTGAAGGGGACTTACGCCGCGCGGACGATGCGTTGGGGTGGGGTGATCATCCTGCTCTTCGTCATCTATCACCTGCTGCACCTGACCACGGGCCAGGCGCATCCCGACTTCGTTCCTGACGATCCGTATCACAACGTCGTCACCGGGTTTCGGATCTGGTGGGTCGCCGCGATCTACATCATTGCCAACCTCGCGCTCGGCCTGCACCTCTATCACGGGGTGTGGAGCATGTTCAGCTCGGTGGGACTCACGAGCCCGAAGTACGAAGCGGCGCGCCGTTCGTTCGCTTCGGTGTTTGCGTTGATGATCACGATCGCGAACGTCTCCTTTCCGTTGGCCGTGTTGGCGGGAATTGTCCGATGACCATTCAACTCGACAGCAAGACTCCTCCCGGCCCTCTTGACGAAAAGTGGGCTCACGCGAAATCGCACTACAAACTGGTGAACCCGGCCAACAAGCGCAAGTACGACATCATCGTCGTCGGCGCGGGCCTGGCCGGCGCCTCGGCTTCGGCGTCGCTCGGCGAGCTCGGATACAACGTCAAGTGCTTCGTCTACCACGACTCCCCGCGGCGCGCGCACTCCATCGCCGCGCAGGGCGGCATCAACGCGGCGAAGAATTACCAGAACGACGGCGACAGCATCTATCGGCTCTTCTACGACACGATCAAGGGCGGCGACTATCGCTCTCGTGAATCAAACGTCTACCGCCTGGCCGAGCTCTCGGTCTACGATCATCGACCAGGCCGTCGCGCAGGGCGTTCCCTTCGCGCGCGAGTACGGAGGCACGCTCGAGAATCGCTCGTTCGGCGGCGTGCAGGTTTCACGCACGTTTTACGCGCGCGGACAAACCGGACAGCAGCTGCTCCTCGGCGCGTTTCAGGCGCAGGAGCGGCAGATCGCGCGGGGCATGGTCAAGCAGTACAACCGCCACGAGATGCTCGATCTCGTCGTGGTCGACGGTCACGCCAAAGGCATCATCACGCGGAACATGATCACCGGACAGATCGAGGCCCACGCCGCGCGACGCGGTCGTCCTCGGCACCGGCGGCTACGTCAACGTCTTCTATCTCTCGACGAACGCCAAGGCATCGAACACGACCGCGATCTGGCGCGCGCACAAGCGCGGCGCGGCGTTCGCGAATCCCGCCTACACGCAGATTCATCCGACGTGCATTCCGCAGAGCGGCGACTTCCAGTCCAAGCTCACGCTGATGTCCGAATCGCTGCGCAATGACGGCCGCATCTGGGTGCCGAAGGCGCAGGGCGACAAGCGTTCGCCGCGCGAGATTCCGGAGTCGGAGCGCGATTACTACCTGGAGCGTAAATACCCGAGCTACGGCAACCTCGCACCGCGCGACATCGCCTCGCGCGCGGCGAAGGAAGTCTGCGACGAGGGGCGCGGCGTCGGTCCGAGCGGCCGCGGCGTCTATCTCGATTTCGCCGATGCCATCAAGCGTCTCGGACGGAAAGTGATCGAAGAGCGCTACGGCAATCTCTTCGAGATGTACCACGACATCACCGCCGAGGATCCGTACGAGGTGCCGATGCGCATCTACCCGGCGCCGCACTATTCGATGGGCGGACTCTGGGTCGATTACAACCTCATGTCGACGATCCCCGGCCTCTACGTCATCGGTGAGGCCAACTTCTCCGATCACGGCGCGAACCGCCTCGGCGCCAGCGCGCTGATGCAGGGACTCGCCGACGGCTACTTCGTGCTGCCGGTGACGATCGGCGACTATCTGGCGACGCAGTCGGGCAAGAAGCCATCGGTCGATCGTCCGGAGTTCGCCGAGGCGATCGCGAGCACGCAGGATCGCGTGCGGCGCCTCCTCGATGCCAAGGGAAGCCGCAGCGTCGACTCGTACCACAAAGAGCTCGGCTCGATCATGTGGGAGTACTGCGGCATGGCCCGAAGCGCGGAGGGATTGAAGAAGGCGCTGGGGATGATCCGCGATCTTCGCCAGCAGTACTGGCGCGACGTGCGTGTCACCGGCGCGGGCGAGGAGCCGAACCAGGCACTGGAGAAAGCGGGCCGCGTCGCCGACTTTTTCGAGCTCGCGGAGTTGATGTGCATCGACGCCCTGCATCGCGAAGAATCGTGCGGCGGCCATTTCCGCGTCGAGCACCAGATCGACGGCGAAGCGAAACGCGACGACGACCAATTCCTCTACGTTGCGGCGTGGGAGTACAAGGGCGAAGGCAACGAGCCGGTGCTGCACAAGGAACCTCTGATCTACGAGGAACTGAAGCTGGCGACACGGAGCTACAAGTAATGGATCTGACACTACACGTCTGGCGGCAGAAGTCCCGCGACAGCGAAGGCTCTTTCGTCGACTACAAGGCGAACAACGTTTCTCCCGATGCCTCCTTTCTGGAGATGCTCGACGTCGTCAACGAAGAGCTGACCGACGAAGGGCGAGGAGCCGATTCATTTCGAGCACGACTGCCGCGAGGGCATCTGCGGCTCGTGCGGAATGATGATCAACGGCGTCGCGCACGGACCGATCGGCGGCACGGCGACCTGCCAGCTGCACATGCGTCACTTCACAGATGGCGAGGAGGTCTGGATCGAGCCGTGGCGCGCGCGCGCGTTTCCGGTCATCAAGGACCTCATCGTCGATCGCAGCCCGCTCGACAAGATCATCGCCGCCGGCGGCTACATGTCGGTCAATACCGGCAGTGCGGTCGAGGCGAACACGCTGCCGATTCCGAAGAGCGTGCAGGACAAGTCGATGGACGCCGCGGCCTGTATCCAGTGCGGCGCCTGCGTCGCGCAGTGCCCGAACGGCGCCGCCCAGCTCTTCACCGCCGCCAAGGTCTCGCACCTCGGACTGCTCCCGCAAGGCCAGCCCGAACGATACGAGCGCGTGGTGAACATGGTCGAGGTGATGGAAACGTACTTCGGCAGTTGCACGCTCTTCCGCGAATGCGAGGCGGTTTGCCCCAAGGACATCTCGGTCGAGTTCATCTCGAGGATGAATCGGGATTACCTCGTGGCGCGAATGAAGGCGTAGTTCGGATCGCAGACCGCAGATCGCAGATCGCAGCAAACCCGACGATCGGGTGGGTTGGGCCTGCGATCCGCGATCTGCGATCTGCGAACTTTTTTCAATCAGGCTGTCGATTTTCCCGAAGTCCCGCGTCGATAGATCAAAAGGAGATTCACATGAACTACATCCTGTTGATCTGCAGTGACGAAAAGGCCTGGGCCTCGCTGAGCCAGGAACAGATGCAGAAGATGTACGCGGAGCATTCTGCGTACGGCCAGGCGCTCACGGACGCCGGCATTCTGCGCGGCGGCGCGGAGCTGAAGCCGGTGTCGACGGCGACGACGCTTCGTTCCGTGAACGGGAAGACGACCATGGTCGATGGACCGTTTGCCGAGACGAAGGAGCAGCTCGGCGGTTTCTACCTCATCGACGTCGAGAACCTTGAGCAGGCGCTGGACTGGGCGGCGAAGATGCCCGGCATGAACTCGATGACGATGTCGGTGGAAGTGCGGCCCACGGGCGTCGGCGCCGGTTCCTGATGTTTCTCGCGCGCATCGTCGAGGAGGTCGTTCACTCCGACGGTGCGCGCGTGCTCGCGGGACTGATTCGCCTCACCGGCGATTTCGAAGCTGCCGAGGACGCGTTGCAGGAAGCGTATGCGCGCGCCCTCACCGTTTGGGCTCGCGATGGAATCCCGGATCGTCCCGCCGCCTGGCTCAACACCGTGTCGCGCCGGATCGCGCTCGATCGCATCCGGCGCGATCGCACCACGTCGCTCCCCGAGGATCTCGAGCTCGTGGCGCCGGAATCGGAGAGCGAAGAGATGCACGAGATCGAAGACGATCGCCTGCGACTCCTCTTCACCTGCTGCCATCCGGCGTTGTCCTCCGAGGCGCGCTGCGGACTCGCGTTGCGAACACTGGGTGGACTGACCACACGCGAGATCTCGCGCGCGTTCGTCGAGCCGGAGGCGACGACCGCGCAGCGACTCGTGCGCGCGCAGCGGAAGATCCGCGACGCGCGCATCCCGTACGAAGTGCCGCCGCGCGAGAAGTTGCCTGAGCGCGTCGGCACCGTGCTCTCGGTGCTTTATCTCATCTTCAACGAAGGCTACTCGTCGACCGATGCTCCCTCGCTGCTGCGTCCCGATCTCGTCGTCGAGGCGATTCGCCTGGCGCGACTCACCGTCGAGCTTTTGCCGGAGGAAGCAGAAGCGAAGGGTCTCCTCGCGTTGATGCTGCTGACCGATGCGCGCCGCGCCGCGCGATTGTCCGCGGACGGCGAGCTCGTGTTGCTCGAAGAGCAGGATCGCACGCTCTGGAATCGCGCGCAGATCGAGGAAGGAAGCCGCATGCTCGATGAAGCGCTCGCGCTGCGCAACGCCGGTCCCTATCAGATTCAAGCCGCCATCGCCTCTCTCCACGCACTGGCGGCGACGGCCGCGGAAACGGACTGGACGCAGATTGCCGCGCTCTACGCATCTCTGCTGCGCATCACGCCGACACCGATCATCGAGCTCAACGCCGCCGTGGCACTCGGCCTGGCGACGACGCTCGACCGCGCCCTCGAATGGATCGCGCGCATCGAGGCGAGCGGCGCGCTTCCCAACTATTACCTTCTCCCCGCGGCGAAAGCCGATCTCCTGCGCCGCCTCGGACGCAACGCCGACGCCGCTGCGGCATACCGCACCGCGCTCGCGCTGGCGACGAATCCCGCGGAGCGGCGGTATCTCGAACGGCGCAGGACGGAGTGCGCGTCGTAGCGGTCGTCATCTGGACCGCTGGCGTCCTCGCCGGCTGGGCAAGCGGCGTCTCGCCGCTTGCGGGCGGGCGTCGAGACGACGCCGCCCCAGCCGCCGGGACGGCGGCGGTCCATCTGCTTTTTTGCCCTTTTACAAACGTTTGACCCTCCATGCCCCCTCCGCCTGTACGCTTGCGCGGTGCGCATTCTGATCGTCGAGGACGAGCGGTCGCTGCGCGATGCGCTCGTCGATGTGCTGGCGCGTCGCGGCTTCGAAGTCGAAGCGGAGGCGGATGGCGTGGCGGGATTGGCCGCGGCGGTGCGGGGCGACGTCGATCTCCTGCTGCTCGATCTCACGTTGCCGCGCATGGACGGCATCGAGATCTGTCGTCGCGTGCGGATGGAACGTCCGGCGTTGTCGATCCTCATCCTCACTGCACACGGTTCCGAGGATGATCGCGTGAAGGGCCTGCGCGCCGGAGCGGATGATTACCTCGTCAAGCCGTTCGGAACCGCGGAGCTCCTTGCACGCATCGATGCGCTGTGCCGGCGCGCCTCGATCGCGCCGGCTGACGCAGAGATGCTGATCATCGACGGCTGTGTTCTTGACCTCGGCCGTTGCGAAGCGCGTCGCGATGAATCGTCGATGGCGCTGACGCCGCGTGAGGTCGGCATCCTGCGCTGGTTGCATCGCCATCGCACGCGCGCCGTGTCGCGCGTGGAATTGCTGCAGACCGTGTGGGGCGCGCCGGCGGACGCGGCGAGCGAGCTCGAGACGCGCACGGTCGACATGACGATCGCGAATCTGCGGCAGAAGATCGAGCGCGAGCCGGCCGAGCCGCGCATCATCGTCACCATCAAGGGCTCCGGCTACGCCTGGGGGCAGACGTGAAGCGCGTCGCGATTGCCGCGATCGTTCTGCTGCTCGCCGTCGCCGGATTGCTCGCGGCGTGGTGGATCTCGTCGCGCCGCGCGTTGAAAGCGGAGCGGACGCTGCAGAGTCAGATGCTGTTGCGGACGTCGCTGCAGGACGAGCGCACGGTCGCCGATCGCCTCGGCGCGCGACTCGAGGAACTGCGCCGCACAGAATCGCAGCGGCCCTATTTTCACTATCAGAATCTTTTCCACGATCCCAAGGGTGCGTCGGAAGGACTCTCGGTCGTGCCTTCGCCGCTGGCGAACGGACCGGGGAACCCGCTGATCGTTGCGCACTTTCAGATCGACGCGAAGGATCGCGTTTCGTTGCCGACGCTCAATGACGAATTGCTCGAGTTGAACGGCGCGGACGCCGGCGCGCAGCGCGCGATCCGCGACCGAGTCACGCATGCGTCGAAAGAGATTCGCTCGGCCGCTCGGCCGCTCGTCACGCGCATCGAGCGCGAGGCAGCGCAGTCTCGCGCGGCAGCGAGGCGGATTGCGGAGCTGGAAACACAGTTGGCCGCGGCGCGCCGCCGCCCCGATCCCGTTCAGGTGACCGCGAAGTCGAATGTGCAGGTGCTCGATCCGTCGGTCTTCGCGCAGAACGCGAATTCGAACATCGTCTATCAACAATTGAAGGAGGCGCCGCCGAGGCGTTCGGCCCCGACTTCACCGATCACGCCCGCGTCGCTGGCACCGGTGGAGATCCGGCTCAGCGATCTCGAATGGCGCACGGTGAAGATCGACGGGACACCGACGCTCGTCGCTTTACGCGCGGTGCACACGCCTGAGGGAACGCTCGTACAGGGGATGGTGACGCCGCTGGCGAAAGACGCGCTGGTCGAAGGCGCGGTGATCGGCAGCGAAGGCACGCCGATCGAAGGGACGGGCTGGCGCGCGCTTCTCCCTCCGCAACGCGCAGCCGCGACGGATGCGGAAAGCGCGCGCTTCACTCGGACGTTCGTATCGGTCGCCGTGGTGTTGCTGGTGGTCGTCATGGGAGTGATCTGGACGCTCTCTCGTCTGCAACGGCTGGCCACCGATCGCGCTCGTTTCGCGGCGACGGCCGCGCACGAGCTGCGAACGCCGCTGGCGTCGCTGCGTCTCTACAGCGATCTCATCGCCGACGAGCGAGACGCGGGCAAGCGCGAGACGTACGCACGCGAGATCGCCGGCCAGACCGAGCGCCTCGGGCGCGTCGTCGCGAACGTGCTCGAGGTGACGCGCCTCGAACGCGGAACGTTCGCATTGAAGCCGCGCCAGGGCGAGATCGGCCGTGTCGTCGAAGAGTGCATCGCCCGATTGCGGCCACAGATGGAAGCGGCGCACTGCCGGCTCGATCTCGAAGTCGCGGGCGATCTTCCGCGCATCGTGTTCGACGCCGACGCCATGCACCACGTGGTCGACAACCTCGTCGACAACGCCGAGAAGTTTTCGCGCGAATCTCCCGACCGCAGCATTACGGTCGCGGTGATTCCGGAAGCAGGAGGCGTGGCCATCACCGTGAGCGATCGCGGTCCCGGCGTCCCGGAAGAGCTTCTGCGCAATCCCCACCCCTTCCGCCGCGCGCCGTCGTCCACCTCAACCGCCGGCCTCGGCCTTGGCCTCTTCCTCGTCGACCGCATCGTCCGCGGCCACGGCGGCGCGCTCCGCAGCGATCCACGCGACGGGGGAGGGTCGGTGGTGCGCGTGTTTTTACCGGCGTAGATCGAGATCGCAGATCGCAGATCGCAGGAAAGCCGGCTTGTGGAGCGCAGGCTTCTCAGCCTGCCGGTCCACCGGCTTCCAGCCGGTACGTCCGCGCCGGGAACGTCCGGCCGGCAAGATGCCGGCGGACCGGCAGGCTGGAAGCCTGCGCTCCACGCCTGCGCTTTTTACGACGCCTGTGAGCCTCGCGGTTTTTCCTGCGATCCGCGATCTGCGATCTGCAAACTGGATTCGTTTTACACACCTTAGACGGACAACTCCCGCCGTCCGACCCACGTTGACGTGCATGAGATACACACGCATTTTCGCCATTCTCTCCATCCTCTCGCTCGTCGTCTGGACCGCCTACAGCGACGACGTTGCCGAACTGCGTCAAGGCGGTCAGGCGGCCGTCGATGAGTTGCACGCGCAGGTCATGAAGGCGGCGCCTGCGGATCGGGCTGCGCTCGAGACGCGGCTCGATCGTGTTTGTGGGCAGAAGGACTGTGCGGCCTCGCGGCTCTTCTGGTTCACCGATCTGGAGGAAGCGAAGGCCGCCGCGCAGCGGCTGCATCGCCCGATCCTCGTGCTGCATCTGCTCGGACGGCTCGATGAAGAGCTGAGCTGCGCGAACAGCCGCTTCTTCCGAACGCTCCTTTATTCGGATGACTCGATCTCGAGCATTCTGCGCGACCAGTACGTTTTGTACTGGCACTCGGTCCGCCCCGTTCCGCGCGTGACGATCGAGATGGGCGACGGCCGCGTGATTCACCAGACGATCACCGGCAACAGCGCGCACTACCTGCTTGACGAAAACGGCGAGGTGCTCGACGTGCTGCCGGGACTCTACTCACCCGCGGCGTTTCGCACGCAACTCCAGCGCTGGGTTGAGCTGCATCGATCGCTGGCGAACCTGAATGTCGCATCGCGTCGCGAGATCGTGAAGCGCTATCACGCCGCGTTACTCGCGGCGAATAGGCCTGCGGATCGCGGGCGAATCGTGGTCTCGAAAGGCAAGAAGCCTTCGGCCATCGATGCCTCGAAGATGGTGATCTTGAAGTCGGCGGTCGAAACCCCGATGCTCACGGGGTTGCGGGACCCGACCGCAATACCCGTCGTCGATCTCCAGCCGCTCTCCGAATGGACCGCCATCGGGGAAGCAAGAAAAGGCGAAGTGCAATTCAGCGACGCGGCGATCGACCTGATTCGCGCGAAGCAGTTCGGATCAGACCCGGTCGCGCCGGAAGCGATGCGCGAGCTGCTCGACAACCTCCGCCGCAATGTTGCCGCCGACACGGCCCTCAACGAACGGACCATGCGCCCGCGCATTCATGCCTGGTTCGCGAATGGCGAAGTTACCGATCTGACGTCGCTCAACGAGCGCGTCTACCGCGAGCTGTTCCTCACTCCGAGCGACGATCCCTGGCTCGGACTTCAGCCGCCCACGGTGTTCACGGGAATCGGCGGAGGAAGTTGATTCTGATCCCAACGGCCGCGTGACGGCTACAATCGGTCAACGGTAGACAGTAAACAGGGGACGCTTGCTCAACGAGCGAGCGTTCCCCATCGCCCGTGTACCGGTTGGCGTGCATGTTGGGGTACAAGCGTCGTCATCGTCGTCTACCGTTTAGCGCCGGGCTGGGCACAAAGGGGACGCCTGCCCAACAAGGAAGCGTCCCCGTCACCTGTCTACCGTTAACCTGCGGCTACACCTTCCTCGCCACCCGCTTCGCGTGCTCGAGATGATCCTTTAACGTTGGCAGCGTCTTCCCCGCCCACGCTTTCAGATCGTTGTCCGTCGCGGACGTCGAAGCCTTGTCGAATTCGGCGACATCCTTTTCATGATCGTCGACCATGTCCTTCATGTAGGCCTTGTCGAAGTCGGCTCCGTGGAGTGAGCCGAGGTGGTCGAGCATCTGTTTCGGCTCACCGGAAAGCTCGGTCGGCAGCGCCAGGCCCTTGGTGGTCGCGAGCTGCTGCAGTTCTGCGTTCGCTTTCGAATGATCATCGACCATGCGCTGCGCGAAGGCTTTCACCTCGGCGCTGGCGGCGTTCTGCAGCGCGAGGTTTCCGATCTGCACCTCGGCCATTCCACCCATGCCGGCCTTCGACACGAATTCCTTGTCCTCGGCGGTCAGGTTGCTGGACGTTCCACCCGTCGATCCCGTGGTCGTCGCGGACGCGTAATTCGTGTCGGAAGTGGACGTGGTTTCGGTAGCGGCCGCCGGTGTGGTGTCGGTCTTCGGCTGGCCGGCGTTCTCGCGGCACGACGTCAGCAGGGCCACGAGCGCCAGTGCGATTGTGATTCGTTTCATTGGCAATTCTCCTCGTCAGGGATGACGTGCAGAAGAAGTGCCCGGGAGCGGTTTGCGCAATGCGGTGGCCAGCTTCTCGTACTCGCCGAGCTCGTTGTAGAGCTGCGCGGAGATGCGAAGGAGGCGTTTCGGCGACTCCGGCCAGGGGATGATCGGGACTTCGATGCCGTGCTCGAAAAGCAGCGCGTCCTGCAACGGATCGCCATGACGGGATGCGGGGATCGCAGGGTCGCCATCGGGAAGCGGGATCGCCGCCATCGCACCGAGCATCTCGTCCGGCGCTGGCTTGTCGATGCCTAGGGCGGAGCAGAGGAGATCGCGCGCCTCGAGGGTGTGCGCGTGATTGCGGCGCATCACTTCCGTCCAACCGCCCTCCACGAGCGAGGCGATGAAGCGGAGCGAATCGGGGACGGCGAGCCAGGGAGAGAAATCGGCGGTACCGGTCCAGTCGAACTCGACGTGAAAGCGACTGCGATCGCGTCGCGTCGCATTCGCGCCGTGACTGATCGCGATCGGGCGAATGCTGGCGCGCCGGTTTTCGCGCACGTAGAGAAACGCCGCGCCTTTCGGCGCGCAGACCCACTTGTGCAGGTTGCCGGTGTAGTACGCCGCGCCGATCTTCGTGACGTCGAGCGGAATCTGTCCCGGCGCATGCGCGCCATCGACGAGCGTGTCGATGCCGCGTTGCGCGAGCTCGGCGACGAGGCGTTCGATCGGAAAGATCAGCGCGGTCTGGCTGGTGATGTGATCGACGATGAACAGACGCGTGCGATCGGTTACTTTCTCGAGCACGCGCTCGACGATGACGTCGGGTGACGTAATCGGAAACGGTATGTCGGCGACGACGACCTTCGAGCCGGCGAGCGTCGCGACGTAGTCGAGGGTGTTGCGCGAAGCGTTGTACTCGTGCGTCGTCACCAGCAGCTCGTCGAACTTGTCGAGGTCGAGCGAGCGCAGCACCGCGTTCACGCCCGCGGTTGCATTGGGAACGAACGCCAATCCCGCGGCGTCGGCACCGATGAAGCGCGCCAGCTCATTGCGCGCTTCATCGAGCAGCGGCTCCAGCTCGCGGACGAAGAAACGCACCGGCTCCCGTTCCATCTGCGCGCGGAGCTCATTCTGTTTCTCGAGAATGACGCGCGGCGTTGCGCCGAAGGAGCCGTGATTGAGATAGGTGACGGCGGGATCGAGCGTCCAGTGCTGCTTCACGCCGGCATCATAGCGAGGAGACGGTGCACGCCTTCAGCGAAGACATCCTCGCGCGTCAACAGCGACAGGACGAGATATCCCTCCTGCGCGAAGTCGAAGAAGAAGCCGGGTTGGACGACCACGCCCCGTTCGAGGAGCGCGAGCGCAAGATCCTCGTCGGACATGAGGCGAGGGACGCGAATCACCGCCGACCATCCTCCCTCGACGGGAAGCATGCGGACCGAAGGCGGCACCGCCTGGCGCAGCGTCTCGACATTTCGTTTCGTGCGCTGGCGGATCGCGTCGCGGGTCTCCGAAGCGAGATCGAGGATCGCCGGCAGCGCGACCTGGACTGGCGTCGCGACCGAGAGGAAGTTGTCGGCGATCAGTTCGAGCGCGTTCAGCGCATCACGCTTACCCGGACCGCTCACGCGAATCCAGGCCAGCTTGAAGTGCGGCAACCCCGCGGACTTCGAAAGTCCGCCGAGCGTGAAGGTGAGGACGTCGTCGCGGACGAAGGACATTCCTTCGCCGTCGATCGGATAGTCGAGGAACACCTCGTCGGAGATGATCGGAACCTGCAGCGCGGCGAGCGCGTCCTGTTCGTGTGGCGTGACGAACGAGCCGGTAGGATTGTTCGGATTCACCACCAGGATCGCCCGCGTGCGCGGCGAAAGCGGCGCGTCGTGAATCTCCCAGCGCTTGTGAAATTCGAGCGGGACCGTGCGCAGCTCCACCATCTCCAGCGCGGCGAGATGTTCGAGCAATGGATACGACGGCGTGAACGTGAGAATCGCATCACCCGGATCGCAGAGCAGCTTGAAGAGGAAGGAATACGCCTCGCTCGTCGACGCGGTCAGGATCAGATCGTCGGCATCGCAGCGCAGATGTTCCGCGAGCGCTTCGCGCGCCGAGCGAAGTCCGCGCGGATCGGGATCGTACGAGGCCCGCGCACCTCGCGCCAGTGCCTCTGCGAGCGCGTCATGCGGATAGGGGAGGGAGGCGCGGGTGGGGTTCGTCTCCGTGAGATCGAGCAGATCGCCCACGTGTTGGCGGCGGGCAATCGTCAAACGATTGAGAGGGGCGGACCAGTGCGCGCGCTTGGAAAACATGAACGAAGTGTTGCTGGTTACTAGCAATCTGGCGCGGCGAAAGCTGTTGTCGGTTGTCAGTTATCGGTTGTCTGTGAACTGTGCGCTGAATCCCAGACAACGGACCACTGACAACCGATAACCACCTACGACGCCTGCCGAGTGCAGCTTGCCTTCGCCGCTTCTTCGAGCGCGGCGCGATCGTCTTTGCGCGATTCCGGCACTTCGGCGATCGCTTTCTGGAACGTCTTCGCCGCTTCGTCGCAGTTTCCGCGGGCGGCGAGAATGCGGGCGAGCGTGTCGAGGCGGATCCAGGGATCGGGGGCCTTCGTGAGCACGGCTTTACGAGCGAACGGTTCCGCCTCGTCGATGCGCTTTTCCTCGAACAGCAGCCAGGCGAGATTGTTCAGCGTATCCGCCGAATCGGGATCGATCTCCAGCGCCTTGCGGAACGCATCTTCCGCGGCGGCTTTGCGATCGAGACGCATCTCCGCGTTGCCGAGGTTCGTCCAGGCCAGGAGCGAGCGCGGATCGTTGGCCAGGATGTCGCGATAGGCCTGAGACGCGAGGGCGAGCTTGCCCTGCTCCTCGAGCTGCACCGCTGCACGCAGCGCCGCGGCATTCGGATCGCCGCGATGAATCAGGATCGTCGCGTTCTGCGTCCCTTTCCAGGCCGAGCGGAGGCGATCGAGCGTCGTCCAGCGCGCGCGGGCGTCGCCGAATTGCACGCGCACGAGGTTCTTCATCGGATCGTAGCCGTCGATCACGACGTAGTGGAAAAAGTCGTACTCCCGCCCCGGCGTCTGAATGACCTGCAGCATCAGGATCACCGGGTTCCCATCGCGCAGCTCCGCTTCGATCAGATCGGCGTCGCCGGTAACGAGTTTGGCGTCGAAGCCTTTTTCGCGTGCGGCCAGCACGAGATCGATCGACATCACACCGCCGCGCGTCTTCGGCAGCGTCGCCTGCCAGTCCTCCATCGTCGTCGGATCGCCGTAGTGCTGCAGTACGGTCGAAAGGGCGCCGGCGCCGCACGACTTGATGTCCCACTTCTGCATCGGCACGTTCTCGACGACCGAGGCATTGGGAGTCGGCGTGCGGGACATCGGAGTCCAGAACACGCAGGACGAAAGAAGAAGAGTGGCGGGGAGAAGGCAGAGGGAGACCAGAACAAATCGGGCGAGCACGTTTGCGTGCTCGCCCTTTTGCCCGAGGCCTTTGAGTGCGCCGGGAGTGTGCATCAATCAGCCAGCGCGACGACGAGGATCAGGGCGGCGAGAGCGCCGACACCGATCCAGATCCACTCCTGCTTGGTGAGACCGGCGGGGTGGAGCTGATCGAGGTTCTGTGCGAGCTGATGGAGGTCCTGCGGGGACATCTGGGCGAGTCGCTGGTTGACCTGTTCCTGCGTGAACCCGTTGGCCGTGAGAACGGCTGCGACCTGATCGTTGGCCGCAACGCTGCGGACCACGGTGAGGTCAGCGTCACGAGCCTCGAGGCTCTGGTTCACAGCGGTCTTCGAGGGGACCGCACCAGCGAATGCGGGGATGGCCGCAAAGGTCAGAAGGACGACAACGAGGAGCACCACATATTTCTTGGACACGAACAACCTCCTTTTTCTTTCCCGGCGCCTCGGACGGCACCCGCCGGCCGATGGCTTCGGACTTCAATTCCAGCACGTACCGTGCCTACCAGAGGTTGCTAGTTACTGGTTGCTGGTTATCTGCGGTGCATGGCTTGGAACACAACACCGCAAGCAACCAGCAACTAGGAACCAGCAACTTGTGTCAACGTTATACTCGCCGGCTCGGAAAGAAAAGATGATCCGCTTCGAAGACATCCTCGACAAGGTCGAGTCCTACAAACCGGACTTCGATGAGGAGCTGCTTCAGAAGGCCTACATCTTTTCCGCACGCGAGCACCGCGGGCAGATTCGCAGCTCCGGCGAGCCGTACCTGGTCCATCCGCTCAACGTCGCCTACATCCTGGCGGACATGCGCCTCGACGAGACGTCGATCGCCGTCGGGCTGCTCCACGACGTCCTCGAAGACACGCTGACCACGAAAGAAACGCTCCAGGAGATTTTCGGGGAACAGGTCGCTGAGCTGGTCGACGGCGTCACGAAGATCTCGCGCTACGCCTACGTCTCGAAGGAAGAGCAGCAGGCGGAAACGTTCCGCAAGATGCTGCTGGCGATGGTCTCGGACCTGCGCGTCGTGCTGGTCAAGCTCGCCGACCGGCTGCACAACATGCGCACGCTCCAGTACCTCCCCGAGGAGAAACGGATCGCGGTCGCCAAAGAGACGATGGAGATCTACGCGCCGATCGCCAACCGCCTCGGCATGGGCCAGATCAAGTCCGAGCTCGAGGATCTTTCCTTCCGATACCTCCATGCCCGCGAGCACGAAGAGCTCCACGGCGCGGTCGAAGAGAAGATGACAGTGTCGGGCGACGTCGTCGAGCGCATCAAGACGACCCTCGAACATAAGCTGAAAGAGAACGAGATCGAGGGCGACGTCTGCGGCCGCGTGAAGTCGATGTATTCGATCTGGGCCAAGCTGCGGCGGCAGGACATCGACATCGGCCAGCTCTACGACTATCTCGCATTCCGCATCATCACTCCCTCGGTCAAGGACTGCTACGCGGCACTCGGCATCATTCATCAGATGTGGCGGCCCGTCCCCGGGCGCATCAAGGACTACATCGCCATGCCCAAGCCGAACTTCTACCAGTCGCTGCACACGACGGTGGTGGCGGAGAAGGGGCAGCCGTTCGAGGTCCAGATCCGAACGCGCGAGATGGACCTCATCGCCGAGCAGGGCATCGCCGCGCACTGGAAGTACAAGGAAGGCCGCGTCGGCGCACATCCTGACGACACGAACTTCCTTTGGTTGCGACAGGTGGTCGAGTGGCAGCACGAGATCAAGGACCCGCGCGTCTTCCTCAACTCGCTGAAGATCGATCTCTACCCCGACGAGGTCTACACCTTCACGCCGAAGGGCGACGTCTTCGCCTTCCCGCGCGGCGCCACGCCGCTCGATTTCGCGTATCGGATTCACACGGACGTCGGCAACCGACTGCATCGGCGCGCGCGTGAACGGAAAGCTCGTGCCGCTGCGCACGCAGCTCAAGAACGGCGACATCGTCGAGATCACTCACCGGTCCCACGCAGACGCCGAGCCGCGAGTGGATCAACATGGTCGTGACCTCGCGCGCCAAGCACAAGATCCGGCACTGGCTCAACACGGAGCAGAAGCACCGTTCCATCGAGCTGGGTCGCAAGCTCATCGAGCGCGAGGCGAAGCGCTACAAAGTGCAGTGGCGCAAGCTCGTCGCCGAGAACGCGCTCGACGGCGTGCTCACCGAGCATGGAGTCCCGCGCATCGAGGAGCTCTTCGCCGACGTCGGCTACGGCAAGATCTCCGCGCGCTCGATCGTCGAACGATTCGTGACCGACGAGCAGAAGGAAAAAGGTCCGTCGCCGGAAGTGCCGGCGGGTGTGATCCAACAGGCGGTTCGGAAGATCTTCCCGTTCTCGACGTCGCCGACGATCAAGGTCCGTGGCTACGAAGACCTGCTCACCTATCTCGCGAAGTGTTGCAACCCGCTTCCGGGAGAGCCGATCGTCGGCTACGTCACGCGCGGCAAGGGCGTGGCGGTTCACAGCGCGAACTGTCCGAACGTGAAGAACCTGATGTTCAACCCCGACCGCGAGATCGGCGTCGAGTGGGCCGATCAGCGACAGACACAGTTCCACGTCGAGCTCTCGATCGTCATGGAAGACCGCCAGGGCATTCTGGCCAAGCTCATCTCCACGATCTCCAACCTCAAGACCAACATTCGCCGGATGGAAACGAGCACCGGCGACGGGAAAGCGACGACCGAGCTCGTGCTCGAGATCGCGGATCTCAAGCACCTCGAGAAAGTCATCCGCTCGCTGAGCAGCGTCGAAGGCGTGACCCGCGTCGACCGCAAGTACAACATCCGCCACGCCACCGCGTGAAAATCGTTATCGGTTGTCGGTTGTCAGTGGTCTGGGGGGCATCGCCAGGGCGGAAAGGCCCAGACCACTGACAACCGACAACTGACAACGATTCTCACGCAAACAGTGCGGCGCTCGCACCCAAAGCGAGACCGACGGCGATCTCGAGCAGCGTGTGGCGCTCGAGCTTCCAGCGCGACCATGCGATCGCGGCGACGAAGGGAACGGTGAAGGTCGGGCTCCACGGGTACAGTCTCGCCAGGATTACGGCACAGAACGCGGCGCACATCATGTGCATCGAAACTTTGAGCCAGCGGTTCGCGATCAGGCCGAAGGTCAGCATGGCGGCGGCCGCGGCGACCGCGCGCAGCATCGCCGTGCTCGTCCCGAGGAAGTAAAGAACGATCGCGGAGAGAACGACCAGCGGCGCGGCGACGAAGTAGAGGCCGGCGCGTTGATCGTGGCGGGAGACGTCGTGATCGCTCCAGCGTCCGCGGCGGACGTTACGGATGACGATCGCGAGGAGCGGGAGAATTGTGATTCCGGCGACCACGGCGGTTCCGCGCCAGCCTCGTGTGCTGGCGGCGACCGTGAGAGGAATGAGAAGGAAGGGATGGCCCGCGACGGAGAGCGTGCGGGCGAGAGTGGTGAAGGACGGGCGGGGCTGCCCGTCCTTCATGAAACTACCGCGCTGCTTTCTTGACCGCGCCGGAACGGATGCAACGGGTGCAGACCTGCATCCGCTTCACCGCCGAACCGATCAAGACGCGAACGTTCTGCAGATTCGGCATCCAGCGACGGCTGGAGACGTTGTGGGCGTGGCTGACCCGGTTTCCGAACACAGGGGCCTTGCCGCAAACTTCGCACATCTTCGCCATGGTTGACTCCCTCAAATAACGCGAAAGGCGTGGATTCTAATCATCGGTGCGAAACTTCGCAAGCTCTGCAGCGCCTCCACGGCGCGCAAACTTGCGTATTCGAACCACTTATCTAAATCTCGTAGAGTTGACACGTGAAATTAAACGTTGTAATTTCGCTCAACCTTTCTAGCATTCCTGAGCGTCGGAGCCTGTGAGAAGTGAGTGAGATGGATGGGGTGAGCGGTGTTCTTCTCAAAGAGCAAAAATGTCGTCGGCCTTGATATTGGCTCCTCAGCAATCAAACTTGTCGAGCTGAAGGAGAAAAAGGGCGGGAGCTTTTCGCTCGTCAAGCTCGGTACGGAGCGCCTGTCGCCCGAGGCCATCGTCGATGGCTCCATCATGGATTCCTCCATGGTGGTGGAGACGATCCAGCGGCTGAACACCGAGCAAACCGTCAAGAATTCCAATTACGCGACCTCCCTCTCCGGGCATTCGGTGATCATCAAAAAGATCACTCTGCCGGCGATGTCGCCCGAGGAACTGGCGGAGTCGATCCAGTGGGAAGCGGAGCAGTACATCCCCTTCGACATCAACGACGTCAACCTCGACTACGTCCCGCTGACGGCGCCCGGTACCGGCGACAACATCGACGTCATCCTCGTCGCGGTGAAGAAGGAGAAGATCAACGACTACACGTCGGTGATCAGCCAGACGGGCAAGGTCGCCAGTGCTCGTCGACGTCGACGCCTTCGCGCTGCAGAACTGCTACGAGATCAACTACGACGTCGAGGACGGCAAGGTCCTCGCGCTCGTGAACGTCGGCGCGTCGGTCACGAACGTGAACGTCCTCTCCGGCGGGACGTCGATGTTCTGGCGCGACATCACCTTCGGCGGCAACCAGTACACGGACGCCATCCAGCGCGAGCTCAGCCTCTCGTTCGAGCAGGCCGAAGAGCTCAAGCGTGGCAAGCCGGTGGCGGACTACGCCATCCAGCAGGTCATCCCGATCCTCAACTCCGTATCCGAGGACTTCGCGGGCGAGCTTCGTAAGACCCTCGACTTCTTCACGGCGACATCGGGCGCCGACCGCGTCGATGAGATCGTTCTCGCCGGCGGCGGTTCGGGCGTGCTGAACCTCGACGCGATCCTTCGCGACAAGTTCGGCATCCCGGTGTCGATCATGGACCCCTTCCGGAAAGTCAATGTCGACGAGAGCCAATTCAACCCCGAAGATCTGGCTGAGATCGCGCCGAGCATGGCCATCGCGGTCGGCCTCGCGATAAGGAAGTTGGGGGACGCTTGATCAAGATTAATCTGGTGCGGGAAGGGCGGGCGGTCCGAGGAGCTGGAGCAGTTCCTCAGGCGGCGGTTTCCACGGCCGCGGGTGGACCCATTGCCAGCAACATCAACAACGTCCTGATCGTCGCGTGTCTGCTGATCGGTCTCGTCGCCGCGGGTGGCTACTGGTTCTGGGAGAAACGCGAGCTCAAGAAGCGACAGGACGTCGTAGCGGAGAAATCCGCCGAGGCGCAGAAGCTGGAGTCGATCATCAAGGAAGTCGACGACTACCAGAGGCGGAAGGACAACCTTCAGCAGCGCATCGATCTGATCAATCAGCTCAAGCAGAACCAGAAGGGTCCCGTGCGGATCATGGATCAGATCAGCCGCGACCTCCCCGATCTGGTCTGGCTCGACTCGATGGACATCACCTCGGGACGGATCAATCTCGCCGGACGCGGACTGAATCCGAACGCGATCGCGCTCTTCATCGAAAACGTGAAGAACGATCCGTATTTCGAGGAGCCGCAGGTCGGAAAACTGACGCAGCTCGCCGGCTCACAGCCGGTGTATCAGTTCGACATGAACTTCGCTTTCAGCTACGTGCCGAAGAATGCCGCCGGTGCCGCGGGTGTGTCGACGACGACAGCCCCGGCCACGGCGACGCAGTAACAGGAGAAGTCGATGGCGCTGACTCTGGACGACAAACCTTGGTGGGTGGGGCTGCTGGTCGGCCTCGGGCTCGCTGGCGCCGTCTTGTACGGCGCGGAATCGCTCTTCGTGTCGAAGGTCAAGACCGACATCGCCGACTCCGAGACGAAGATCGAAGAGCTCGATCAGAAGATTTCCCAAGGCCGCGCCGCCGAACGGAAGCTCCCGCAGTTCCGCGAAGAAGTGAAGCGGCTGGAGCTCGAGCTGGAGAAGCTGCGCCGCATTCTTCCTTCGACCCGCAACACGGAAGAGATCATCAAGAAGCTCAAGTCTCTGGTCGACCAGGGTGAGTTCACCTGGCGGAACCTGGCGTTTCCGGCTCTCGCGGCTTCCAGCGAGGATCCGTATGTGGAGTGGCCGATCTCGGTGTCGGTGGAAGGCCGGTACCACGACCTGGCCATCCTCTTCAGCCGGCTGAGCAACTTCTCGCGCATCATCAATGTCGAGAACATCCGGATCACCGCACTTCCGGCGCAGGACACCAAGACGATTGGCGCCGACTTCGTCGCCAAGACCTTTGTCTATATCGAACCGACGGCCGGAGATGCTGCCCCGGCGAAGGCCAAACCGGGCGGTGGCAAATGAGGAATCGATCTTTGAAACCGAGCTTTGCGTTGTCGCTGCTGATGCTCGCAGCCGTCGTCGTCAGCGTGGTCGCGCAGACGCCCCCGGCGAGCGACACGAGCTCGTCGGCGACAGCCACGTCGGATGTGCAGAAGACTCTCGAAGAGATTCTCGAAGAACCGACGACGACCGATACCTATCGCTACGATCCGCAAGGACGCCGCGATCCGTTCCGCTCGTTGATCGGGCCTGCTCCGAAGCTCGAGCTGGGTCAGCGTTCCGCCGGCTTGGCGGGGTTCCTCATCGATGAAATGAAGCTGCAGGGGATTTTTCGAACGAAAGCGGGCTTGACCGCGATGATCAGCGGTCCGGACAACAAGGGTTATCTCCTCCACCTCGGGGAAAAGGTTCTCGACGGAGAGGTGATCCGCATTACCGCGTCGTCGCTGGTTTTCCGACAGGAAGTCAACGATCCGACTCGCATCGAACGATATCGGGAAGTCGTGAAGGATCTTGCGCCGGCGAGTGCCAAGAAGTGATGGGGTGCAGGGCGTGACGCCGGTTAAGGGGCTGCGAGTGGAGGGCGAGATGGTGAAAGTGGGAAGTATGAAAAGAGCCAAGCGAATCCTGCTGATTGCCAGCATGCTCTTGCTGAGCGTGCGCAGCGCGGATGCCGGATTGTGGGGATCGCGCAAAGCGAACAAGCCGGCCGAGGTCGTGACTGCGCCGACGATCGCGTTGAACGCGGTAGAGATTGACGGGTCGCGTGTGCTTCTTCGCACGAGCGGCGCGCCAGCCTACACCTCGTACAGCCCGGCGCCGGGAGTGTTCGTCATCGATCTGACCGGCACAACCCGCGACGCGAGCGCAATCGTCCCAGCGCCTCTTCCTCCCGCAGTCAAGTCCATCTCCGCCGAGGAAATCACCGAGATGGGCAGCAGCCTGACTCGCGTGACCTTCCGGTTCACCGATTCGCTGACTCCCGATGTCGCCGCCATCGAAAAAGCGGTCGTCGTCACCGTCCCCGCGACCGCGATTGCCATCGAATCCACGCACGCGCCGGAGGAAGTCCTCCCGGCCGTCATCCCTGCCGCGTCCATGCAGACCGCGAACCTCGACCCTGCTCCCGAGGCGATCGTTCCGCATGTCGAACCCATCGCCGATCCGATTGCTGATCCGACAGCCGCGCAGGTCGCAGAGCAGCAGAGCGAACCGATCGTCGAGACTCTGACCGAGACACCGGCTCCGAGCGAACAACCGGCGATCGCCGGTTCCGCGCTTCCGCGCGCGAAGTCGGTCAGGAAGATCGCAGCGACGACCGTCAACGGAAACGTCGAAGTGCGCATCACCGCCGACGGTAAGCTCACGTACAAAGCCTTCCGCCTCGAGGCGCCTTCGCGTCTCGTCATCGATCTCGACGGGGTGAAGAACGCCGCGCCAAAAAACAGCGTGGACGTGTTCGATGACGTCGTCAAACGCGTGCGGGTGGCGCAGTTCCAGCCAACCGTGGCGCGCGTTGTCGTCGACCTTTCCCAGAAATCCGAATACGACATCGCCGTGGTCGGCCAGGAGCTCCGCATCGCCTTCGGCTCCGCGGCCATGGCCTCGACGACGCCGGCCGCACCGCAGCCGCATGAAGTAAAAGCCGCGCCGGTGCAGACCGCGTTCGTCGATGCTCCGCGGCCCACGGAACATCCCGTTCCGATACAGCAGACTTCGGCGCCGGCCGACATTCCGTCGCAGGTTCCGACCATCGCCGAAGATGCTCCGACGTGGAAGATGCCGAAGCCCGCGCATCGCGAGCCGGTTTCGAAAGGCGCGCGCTCGGTCATCAGCGGACCCGCCGATCAGGCGCCGGCGCAGCGTCCTGCGACCCAGGAAGATGTGTTCAGCGACGCGGCCTCGAAACAGGCGCAACTGTCGCAGCCCGGGGTTTCGCTCACCGGCACGGGAACGAGGACGCTGAGCGCCAACGGCCGGGTCTTCAACGGCGAGCCGGTATCGCTCAATCTGAAGGAAGCGGATCTCAAAGACGTTCTTCGGACGTTTGCCGATCTCACCGGCCTCAACATGGCCATCGATCCCGGAGTCACCGGCCAGGTGACGGTGGACTTCACGGACGTGCCCTGGGATCAGGCGCTCGATCTGATTCTCCGGCAGAATGGTTTGACGTTCACACTCGAAGGCAACGTGATGCGCATCGGAACGGTCGAGCGCATCGCCGCGGAGACCGCGGCGACGCGGCGTCTGTCCGAGGAAGAGCGGCTCAACGTGCCGCTCACGACGCTTGGCGTGCAGCTCTCCTACGCCCGCGCCAACGAAGTCGCGGCACTGCTCAAGGACATCGCCTCTCCGCGCGCGCGCATCCTCATCGACGCGCGCACGAATCAGCTCATCATCTCGGAGATCCCCGATTTCCTCCGTACGATGCAGAACCTCATCGCCACGGTAGACATCCCGACGCGTCAGGTGATGATCGAGGCGCGCATCGTGGAAACGCAGCGCCAGTTCTCGCAGCAGTGGGGCGTCAACTGGGGATTCGGCGGCGATCTCGATCCGGCCCTCGGCTCGGGCACCGGGCTGGTCTTCCCGAATCGCGTCGGCTACACGGGCGGACCGTTCAACTTCGGCGTCGGCAATCCGATCCTTTCCGTTCATCTGTTCGACATTCTGGGGACCTTCAACCTCGATCTGGCGCTTCTCGCGGCGGAGACCGAGGGTTACATCAAAGTCATCTCCGCACCGCGGGTGACGACCCAGGACAATCAGCCCGCTGAAATCCAGAGCGGCTTCCAGATTCCGTATCAGACCCGCGTCAACTTCACGACGACGATTCAGTACCTCGATGCAACGCTCCGGCTCACCGTGACGCCGCAGATCACTCAGGCCGGCACGATCATCATGGACATCGCTCTCCAGAAGAACGAGCCGGCGGAAGGTCTGGTCATCATCGGTTCGGCGGGAACGCCGCTCACGACGCGGCAGGCGAAGACCAGGTTGATGGTTCGTGACGGCGGAACCGCTGTCATCGCCGGCATCTTCACCACGCGCGACAACAACGCGAAGTCGCGAGTGCCGTTCGTTCACAACATTCCGGTGGTCGGCGCGCTGTTCCGGTCTCATTCGATCAGCACGTCGCACGATGAGCTGTTGATCTTCATTACGCCGCGCATCGTCAGGGGATGATCCGAGGGGGAGGGTGTATGTACAAGACCATGAAAAGAAGATCGATGCTCGCCGTGCTGGCGGTAGTGGCGCTGGCGAGTCTGAGCTGCAGCAGCGAGCTGACGGACAATGCCGCGCCGGTGACACTCGTTCTCTCGACGACTCAGAATCTGCACCAGGTCGACCTGCAAACCGGTGCTGCCGGCTGCGCCACGAACGTCGGAACGATCACCATGCAGGTGATCCCGAAGAGCGCAAACGGGACGAGCACGCTGACGTCGGTGCGGGTGAACCGCTATCGCGTCAGCTATCGCAGGGTGGACGGCGGGACGATGGTGCCCGCTTCGTTCGTGCGCGCGATGGACGCACTCATCGCTGCCGGCGAGACCACCGGGCTTTCGAATCTCGTCGTCATCGAGCCCGACGCCTTGAGTCAGGCGCCGTTTGCCGCGCTCCTGCCGCAGAACGGCGGGCGCGATCCGGAGACCGGGCGGGGATTCGTGAAGTTGGAAGTCATCATCGAAGTGTTCGGAGAAACACTCGGCGGCGACAACGTATCGGATACAACGGCGTTTCAGATTGACTTCTGCTTCAACTGCGGAGGGTGCAACTAGGCGGCGCTTCGCGCGCGGGCCAACGGTTGCGGGGGTTCTGACATGAGAACAAAAAGAGAACGGAAGTCCTGGGTCGCAGCGTTGGCGATCGTCGTTCTGTTCGGTGCGTGCAAAGGCGAGTCGCCGACCGCTCCGCCGACCGGCGGCGGCGTGCCTCCCGGCGGAACGACGCCGCCGACGGGTGTCGCACTGACCCTGACGACGACGAACACCGATCCTCTGATCGATTCGGCGGTGATCATCACCGCGACCGCGACGGACAACAACCAGCCGGTCCCGAATGGGACGGCGATCGAATTCGAGACGACGGCAGGCATCTTCGACGACACGCCTCTGCTGCTGAAGACGATCAAGACCACGGTGAACGGCGTCGCTACGGTCAGGCTTTCGTCGAGCGTCGCCGGTCCGATTCGCGTGCGAGCCACTGTGAACAACGTGGGTCGCACGGTCGATATCACGTTCCGCGAACGGCCCATCGTCACGCCGCCGCCTGGAACGGCTCCGACCATTACCGCTGTCACTCCCGCCATCGGCCGTCCCGCCGGCGGCCAGCTGCTCCACATCACGGGAACGAACTTCAAGACTCCGGTCCGTGTGCTGTTCGGCGTCGGCCAGGCTTCGCCGGTCGAAGGATCGGTGCAGGCTGTCACCGATACCGGCATCGACGTGACCAGTCCTCCGGTCAACGTCGGCGCCGGCCAGGAACTGGTCGCGGACGTCATCGTGATCACAGAAGCAGGCTCGACTCGCGAGCAGCGCGTGACCAAGACGGGCGGATTCACGTTCCGCAACGAAGTGCTCACCCCGCGCGTTTCCACGGCCACGCCCAACTCCGGCCCGGTCGTAGGCGGAACGCGCGTCACGATCGTCGGCGACGGATTCCAGGCACCGGTGCAGGTGCTGTTCGGAACCGCCGAGGCTCGGATCATCACGGTCAATTTCTCCGAGATCATCGTCGAGTCCCCCGCGGCACGCGATACGGCTCCGAACGGCTCGGGCGCGGTGACCGGACCGGTCGACATCGTCGTGCGCAACATCAACTCTGCCACCACGGTCACCTTGTCCAGCGGGTTCAACTACAAGAACGCGGTTCAAATCACCGCGGTCGGGCCAACGGAAGGAATCTTTACCGGTGGCACGCGCGTCACGATTGACGGTACGGGATTTGTGGCGCCCGTTGCGGTCGTGATCGGCGGCATCGCAGCGCAGCCGGTCTCGGTCAGCGGCACGCGGATCGTCGCGCTCACGTCAGGGGTGGCTGTTACGAGTTGTTCGGATCCAGTAACTACTCCCTCCAACGTGACCTCGGTGACCAACATTGTCAACGGCGATACCGCAACGGGTCCGCCCTTCCTCTACCGCCTGCCGAAGCCAATCATCGTCAGCGTGTCCCCGTCCATTGTGACGGCCGGGGGAAATATCACGGTCACGGTCGCCAACGCGCCGCCGGGCGCCGTCCAGATCAAGCTTGGAACGAAATCCGTTTTCCCCACGGGCGTTGTAATCAATGCCGATGGGTCGGCGAGCTACCAAGTTCCGGTTCCTACGAATTTCACGTTCCCAACGGTTGCCTGCGGCGTCGGCGGGACGCAGGCGACAGCGATCGATGTGGACGTTTTCTACAAAAACCTTGTCACGACGTGTGACGACACCGCGACTCAAGCTCTCACGATCAACCCAGTTAGCACCGCCTGTGTGCTACCGCCGCCGCAAAACGCGGTCATTACGCCGATCACCCCACCATGCATCGACTTGGGGAATGTCACAGCAGCAGGCACGGTGACAGCGTCGACGATCTTCACGATCACCAATACCGGCGGCGCTCCGCTGATCGTCAACAATGTAGCGGTTGTGGCTTCGTCGAATACGACGACGCTCACCGTTGCACCAACGTCGGCCACCATCGCTCCGCAAGCGAGCCAGACCTTTACGGTGACTGTTGACCCGGCAGCGGCGGGCGCATTCAGTGGAACGATCCGTGTCAACTCGAACGATCCGGATACACCGACCTTGGACTTCTGCTTCACAGGTACCGGCATCTAGCTGTTGGTTTTTGATTCCACGGAATCGAACCGCCCCGCTCACGCGGGGCGGTTCGCGTCTGATGCGGTTGCACCCGCGTGCGGTTTCAAGCAAGAATTCAGGTCCCCGAATGGCTCAGCCGGCGACAAACCCGAAAATCGAAGAGCTCCGGTTCAAGTTGAAGACGGACCCGAAGAGCCGTCTCTTCTATCAACTGGCGGAAGAACTGCGCCGCGCCGGTCAGTTCATCGAGTCGGAGAAGGTTCTCCGCACCGGGCTGAGCTCCTATCCGGCGTATCTCGCGGCGTGGGTGAGTCTCGGTCGCGTTCTTCGCGAACTGAAGGATGATGCCGGCGCCATCGATCCGTTGAGCAAAGCGCTGCAGCTCGATCCCGGCAACGTCGTTGCCGCGCGGCTTCTCGCCGACGCGTATCTCGCCACCGGCGACAAGGTCGAAGCGATCAAGAAGTACAAGCTCGTTCATGCGCTTCTCCCGTCCGACGAAACGCTCGAGACGCAGATCGCCGCCCTCGAACGCGATCTCGACGCTGAAGCGGCACCCCCAACCGCGCTGCACGTTGCGCCAACGCCCGTGCCGGATCCGGTCGAAGCGCCCGCACTCGCTGCGGTCGATTCCGAGCCCGAGTTCTTCGCGCCTGCAATCGAAGAGTCACCATTCGACAGGACGGTTCCTCCCTTCGGCGATGCCGCGGAGATCCTCGGAGAGAAAACTCGCGAGGAAGAGATGACCGGCGACGTCGAGCCGATGTCGTTCGCGCACGAAGAGAGTCCATTCGAAGATCCGGTCGAAAGCTTCGGTGAAGCCGCGGTCGAGATGGAAGCGCCGGTTGGAATTCACATCGCCTCCGCGCCGCTCGCAGCCGAAGTTCCGGCCCCGGCGATGGATGCAATGCCGGTGATCGACGAAATGCCGTCGATCAGCGAAGTGCCAGCAATCGACGAAGTTCCATCGTTTGACGACGTACCGTTGGCAGTCACGGAAGTAGTCGAATTGCCTCGGGTCGACGCTTTCGCGGCGTTTTCGACGGACGAGGCACAGCCTCTGGAAGCTGTCGCCGATCCGTTCGAGACGGAGACCGAGCTCGCGGCGCCACACGGCGACGCCGCCGACACGATCACGATGGCCGATCTCTACGCGCGCCAGGGACTGGTCGACGACGCGCGCCACATCTACGAGAACATTCTTGCGCGCGATCCGGCCAATGGCGAAGTACGCGCGAAGCTGGGTGCCCTCACGCCGCCCGGAAATCCGAAGGTCGCGAAGCTCGAGCAATGGCTCGCCAAGGTATCTCCGAGAGGAGCAGGCAGTGTTTAGAGACGTGCTGGCGGGGTTGCGCGAGCGCGTGGAAGGAGCGCTGGCGGTGAGCTTGATCGGCCTCGACGGCATCGCCATCGAGACGGTGGGGAAGGGTTCGGTTCCGCTCGACGTCATTGGCGCCGAGTTCGGCGGGTTCGTGAAATCGATCCGCCACGCCAACACCGAGCTCGATACCGGCGACGTGCTTGCAGTTCTCGCTGGTCACCGAAAAGTACATTACCTTTCTTTCCGAGGTCACTTCGGAGTACTTACATCCTCCTCGTCCTGCGGCCGGACGGCAATTACGGCCGGGCGCGGTTCGAGCTGGCGAAAGCGAAAGAATTGCTTCGCGACGAGTTGGTCTGAGAGGAACGAATTTGAACTTCAAAGAGATCCTGGAGCTCATCGACAAAGTTGCCGACCGCGGCATCTCCGGCATCGAGATCGAACAGGCCGGGACGAAGGTGCGCATCGAAGGGAAGGCCGCGCAGCAGCACGTCTTTACCTCGTACGTCACCGGTGGAGAAGGGAAAAGCGATCAACACGCGCTCCCGGCGATCCCGGTCGCCGCACTTCCTCCGTCCACCCCCGCGTCGCGAGCCGAGGAGCGGAAGGCGGCCGCGGAAGCGGATCCAAATCAACACGTCCTGACTTCGCCGATCGTCGGCACGTTCTACCGTCAGGCCAGCCCCGAGGCTCCGCCGTTCGTCGACGTCGGCATCGCGGGTGAAGAAGGGTCAGGTTCTCTGCATCATCGAAGCGATGAAGCTGATGAACGAGATCGAGTCGGACGTCGATGGCGTCGTGGTCGAGATCTATCCGCAGAACGCGCAGCCGATCGAGTACGGTGAGCCGCTGTTCTCCATCAAGGTATAGTCCGCGCCCATGTTCTCGAAAGTTCTGATCGCCAACCGCGGCGAGATTGCGCTTCGCATCATCGCCGCGTGCAAGGAGATGGGGCTGAAGACGGTGGCCGTGCATTCCGAGGCCGACCGTGATTCGCTGCATGTCCGCTACGCCGATGACGACGTCTGCATCGGTCCCGCGGCATCGAAGCAGAGCTACCTGAGCATCTCCAGCATCATCGCCGCCGCCGAGATCACCGGCGCCGATGCGATTCATCCCGGCTACGGCTTTCTCTCCGAGAACCCGCACTTCGCCGAGATCGTCTGCGAATGCGGCCTGACCTTCATCGGTCCGCCCGCCAATGCCATCCGTCTGATGGGCGACAAGGCCAAGGCGCGCGAGACGGCCAAGAACGCCGGCGTACCGATCATTCCCGGCAGCGAAGGCGCGGTGAAGACGGTCGAGGAAGCTTCGGAGATCGCCAGATCGATCGGCTTTCCGGTGATCCTCAAAGCGGCTGCCGGCGGCGGCGGACGCGGCATGCGCATCTGCTGGGAAGACAGCGAGCTGCAGAATCGCGTACGAGACCGCCCGCAACGAAGCGGAGCGCGCGTTCGGCGTCGGCCGACGTCTACATCGAGAAGTACCTCGAGCGGCCGCGGCACATCGAGATCCAGGTCTTCGGCGATACCTTCGGCCGCGTCGTGGCCCTCGGCGAGCGCGAGTGCTCGATCCAGCGCCGCCATCAGAAGCTGATCGAAGAGTCGCCTTCGCCCGTGCTCACCGACGAGATCCGCCGGCGTATGGGCGAAGCGGCGGTGAAGCTCTGCGAGGCCGTGAACTACGTCAACGCCGGCACGATCGAGTTCCTCTTCCAGGACGGCGAGTTCTATTTCATGGAGATGAACACGCGCATTCAGGTCGAGCATGCGGTGACCGAGGAGGTCACGGGCGATCGACCTGGTCAAGGAGCAGATCCGCGTCGCGGCAGGAGAGCATCTCTCCGTGCCTTCCGGCGAGTTCCGCCTGCGCGGCCACGCGATCGAGTTTCGCGTGAACGCCGAGGATCCCGTGACGTTCGCGCCGAACCCGGGAAAGATTCGCGAGTTGCACATCCCGGGCGGACCGGGAGTTCGCGTCGACACCGCACGTCTATCGGGACTACGTCGTTCCTCCGCACTACGACTCGCTGCATGGCCAAGCTCATCGTGCGCGGGAAAGACCGTACGGAAGCCCTCGCCCGCGGCCGCCGTGCCCTCGAGCGTTCGTGCTGGAGGGAGTGAAGACGACCATCCCTCTGCACCGCGCCATCCTCAACAACGAGCAGTTCATCAAGGGCGACATTTCGACGCGGTTCATGGACACGTTCACGATGTAGTTGTCGTGTTGTCGGTTGTCCGTTGTCGACGGGAAGCAGATCCGAAGACGGGACGACTCCCGGACAACCGAGAACTGACAACACGACAACCGGTCGCCAGGCGACCGTGCTAACCTCTTAATCCCTCTTCAGCAATGAAAATCTATCTCGTCGGCTTCATGGGCTCGGGCAAGACCACGATCGGCCGCGAGCTTGCGGCGCGTATCGATGCGCCGTTCTTCGATCTCGACGAGCTCGTCGAATCGGCGGAGAAGACGTCCATCAAGGAGATCTTCGCCGCGCAGGGAGAGCCATACTTCCGCAAGCGCGAGAGGGATATCCTGCGCTCGACCAGGAATCTCGATTCCGCCGTTGTCGCCACGGGCGGCGGGACGTTCACATTCGATGAGAACATCCAGTTCATCCAGTCCGAAGGGATGTCGGTGTACCTGTCGGCGCCGTATGCGCTTCTGCGCTCGCGCGTCGGACACAAGGCGTCGGAGCGCCCGCTTTTCACCGATGATCTCTCGACGCACGAGCTCTACGCGAGTCGCATCCGCTACTACCGCATGGCCGACCTGACGATCGAAGTGCGCGAGGAGGAGACTCCGGTGGAGATCGTGGAGCGACTCGTCCTCGAGTTGCCGAAGAGCGTTCTGGAGTCGGCGCGCCGAACCGTCTGGAGGCGCTCGTGAGAGCGCTCGTCGTCAGCGATCTGCACGCGAACGCGGAAGCGCTGCGCGTCGTTTTCGCGAAGGTGCGCCGCAAGAGTTTCGACTCGGTCTTCTGCCTCGGCGATTTCGTCGGCTACGGCGCGCAGCCCAACCAGGTCCTCGATGCCATGCGCACGCTCCGTGGTCGCAAGGTCTACATTCGCGGGAATCACGATCGCGTGGCCGCGGGACTCGATGACGCGAACGGATTCAATCAGGCGGCGAAGGCCGCGGCACTCTGGACGCGCGATCATCTCAGCGCCCCCAACCGTCGCTTCCTTCGCGATCTCACGGTCGGGCCAGTCATGCATCGCGACGTGCTGCTCTGTCACGGTTCGCCGTACGACGAGGACGAATACGTCTTCAACGTCCACCACGCTGCGCAGGTGCTGTCGTTGTTCCCGGCGCCGTTCATCCTCTTCGGTCACACCCACCTCCCGGCGGTGTTCTCGATTGACAAGGATTTCAATGTCAGCGGCTTTGCCGTTCGCGAAGACGCGACGGTGCGCCTCGATCCGAACAAGCGCTACCTCATCAATCCCGGCTCCGTCGGCCAGCCCCGCGACCGCAATCCGCACTCGTCGTTCATCATCCTCGACACGGAAAAACGGAGCGTGCAGTTCTTCCGCGTGGAGTACGACGTGGCGAAGACCCAGGCGTCGATCCTCAAGGCGGGTCTGCCGGAGATTCTGGCGAGCCGGCTCACGTACGGGACGTGATTGGCGCCTAACTGGCGCGTTGCTTGGGTGGCGGTGACGCCACTGGCATCGCCTTAATGACGGATCGAAGCAGGTCGTTGACGGCTTCCGAGGACTGAAAGACGTTCGCCACGTCCTGGTCCAGGACGACCGCCACAACGGACTTCCCTTTGAGCCGTTGGGCGAACCGATTCGGTCGCATGCGCTTGAAATCGAGTTCGTACTCGGGTCGCATTTCGTCGCGCGTTTTAGAGGACGTCTTCTTCATATTTTCTGCGCTCGCTTTTGGTCGCCAGCCTCGCATGAATGATGCGGATGACGTCCCTGCGCTCCGTAAAGACTACCAGCAGCCACCGTCCATCGACAGAACAACCGTAGATCAGCTCGCAACGCTCGCCGATTGAATGATCCGGATCGTCATCGATTTTCGCGAGATCATCGAAGAAGACCGTGGCCGCTTCCTCAAACGTCACACCATGCTTCTCGACGTTCTTTCTGGCCTTCTCCGGATCCCATTCGAAGAGGAGGTCATTCGGATCGTCACTCATCACAGGTGAATTCTATTGGGTTGGCGGGCGCTCCAACTCACCGGAGTTTTCTCTGCGGCTTCAGCAGCTACAGTAGGATCCAAGGATCGGAGACCGTCGACGATCTCTTTTCAGGACGCGCGTTCTCGCGCAGAGGACACGCTCCGGGCCATCGAAACGCTAACTCGCTGAGAACACACGCGGAATACTCATCCGTAGCATGGCATGTCGACCGCAACCGCTGCACTCCCAGCTATTGCAGGAGAGTCCTCCATGAGAAAAGCCGCACTGCTCACACTTCTCACCGTCGCGCTGGCCCTTCCTTCGTTCGCGGACGATCGCCATCAGTCGTTCATCTCGTATGACGACGGAGGCACGATCGTTCGCACGGGCGACGAAGGGAAGGAGATCGAAGCGAGTCGCAATCTTCCGATCTATCCCGGCGATCAAATCATCACCGCGCGTCGTGGACGCACCGAGGTGAGGCTGTCGGACGGAAACGTGATGGGAATCGATCGGACCACGGCCATCACGTTCCGCTCGATTCTCGACAGCTATGAAAGTGATGACACCGAGACGATCGCCGAGCTGAAATACGGCAAGGTTGCGGTCTACCGCACCGACCTCGGGCAGGATCATGTCCGGCTCGATACCGAGAACGCGAGCTACGTGGCGCAGCAGCAGGCCATCTACTCCGTCGAGACGGATGCGCGTGGCAATGACCGCGTGACCGTATTCGACGGCTCCGTCGAAGTGCGCACGCCGAAACGCGCGACGCGTCTCCGCGCCGGCGAGTCTGCCACCGTCGACGATAAGGGTCCGTTCGACCTCGTTGGCGATCAGCGCGATTCCGCGGACGACTTCGAGCGCTGGTTCCTGCGTCGCGCCGAGCGTCTCGACGGCCGCTCGACGCGCTACGTCGATCGTCGCCTTTCGTATTGGACCGACGACCTCGACGAGCACGGACTGTGGGTGAACGTCTCCGGCATCGGCTGGTCCTGGCGTCCGAACGTCGAGATCGGCTGGCGCCCGTACTATCACGGCTACTGGTACCACGGCCGCAACGGCTGCCTCACCTGGGTCTCGTACGATCCGTGGGGCTGGGGCACGTATCACTACGGACGCTGGGCCTACGATCCTGTGTACGGATGGGTGTGGGTGCCGGGCTACGGTTACTCGCCGGCCTGGGTGTACTGGTGGTACGGCTCGGGTTACGTCGGCTGGGCGCCGGCGGGATATTGGGATTGCCACCGCGGCTACTACGACTGGGCCTATCGCCCCTATCGCAATCACGATTTCGGATTCGGCTTCTATGGCCGCGTGCGCGTCGACGACATGGATCTGCGTCCCTGGACGTTCATCGACTCGCGCACGATCGTTTCGAATCGCGTCGATCGCGCCGCGCTGACGACGGATGCGATCAAGCAGCGCCTCGGCCGAGGGAGCGGAGGCTACGCCACGATCGGCGGCGGTTCCACGCGGTTCACGAACGAGGAACTTCCGGATCCGGCAGGCGCGATTCGTCGTCGCGGACTCGACGGACAGGGTACGGGTCGCGAGACTGGTGCTCCTCCAACGGACCTCACGCCGTTCTTCCGCCGTGACGCCGATGTGTCGGGCTCCATTCGCGACCGCATCGTCCGTTCGCGCGGCGGCTCTTCGGGTGGATCGGTGACGGTGGTGGGCGGAACCGTGACTCGCGGTGGCGGTGGCGGACTTGCTCCGATTGACAGCAGCGGCAGCGTCGCGCCGATCGGACGCGGCAGCGTAGCTCCGATCGGACGTGGAGGTGTTGCACCGATCGATCGCGGCAGTGTCAGTCCGACCACGCCAGTGACGCCGACGAGTCCCTCGAATGGTGGCAACACCGGGACCGGCAACATCGACAATCGTCGCAGCGGCGGCGGCATCAATCGCGGCGGTGGTACGCCGAGCGAGCCTTCGACGCGGGACGGAAACAGCGAGACGACGCCGCGCGATTCGACGCGCGGCAGCGGCTCGTGGCGCGATCGCGGCGGCGACCGCGGTTCGGTGACTCCGCGTGAATCGACGCCGTCGACTACCACGCCTCCGGAGCCGCAGCGACCCCGCAACGACACGTGGCGTGGCCGCGCACGCACGGACGATTCGCCCGGCAGCGGCAGCACACCGCGCGACACCGGTTCCAGCGACGTTCCGCGCCGCGTCATCGATCGCATCGGCGGCGCGCGCATTTACCCGCGCGACACGAGCAGCGGAAGCAGCAGCAGCGGAAGCAGCACGCGCGATCGCGACAGCGGCCGAAGCAGCACACGCGACAGCGGCGAGAGCTCACGCCCGAGCCGTCCGCAAAGCGATTCCGGCTCCAGTTCCAACTCCGGTTCCAGCACGCGCTCGAACGATTCGGGACGCTCGAACGACTCCGGCCGGTCGCAAAGCTCGGGCTCGAGCAGCAACAACAACAATAGCGGCAATCGCGACAGCGGCGGGAAGATCAAGAAGGACAACTAGCATCAGGTTGCTGGTTGTCAGTTGTCGGTTGTCTGCGCGGCATCGTGATGCCGCGCAGATCGTCGGCGACGGACGACCGACGACAACCCACTGACATCCGACAACTGCCAACCGACAACATCACTCCAACGCCTCCCGCTCGGGAGGCGTTTTGTTTCATCTACAATCCCTTCCGAATGTCCCTTTCCTTGTTTGTCGCCCTCTATTGTCTGGAGGCGGGGTTGTTCTTCACGTTCGTGCCCTGGACGCGGATCTGGACGATGAACCCTCTGTTGCACGGAACGCTGGCCATCGGGATGTGGGCCGATAACCCGTACCTGCGCGGGTTCGTTTCAGGAATTGGCGTCGTTCATCTGATGGTCGGTTTGCGGGACATGGTGCGTCTCGCGCGAGCGCGGCGCGGGAGCAGCGCGCCATGAAGCGAGCGACGCGCATTCTCGTACCGCTGCTGATCGCGGTAACGTTGTTCGGCCTCTACCGGTTCGTGCAGGACTACCCGTCGCTCGCCAGCAGCCTCGGCGCGCAACGCGCGACGATCACGCGTGCCCTGCTGTTCGTGACCTGCCTGGCGCTGATCTTCTTTCTCGTGCGCGCGGTCGATCTCGTCGCATTCGACGTGCTGGTTCGTCGCCGCCGCAACGTCCGCGCGCCGATGTTGCTGCGCGAGATCGTTTCCATCGCCCTCTTCCTCATCCTCATGGCCTGGGCGATCTCATCGGTCTTCAACTATAGAGTCACCGCGTTCCTCGCCACCGGCACCGTGCTCGCCGCGGTTCTCGGCCTTGCGCTGCAGGAAACGCTCGGCAATCTCTTTGCCGGCATTGCCCTGCATCTCGAGGAGAGCTTCGAGCTCGGTGACGTGATTCGCAGCGGCGACTACATGGGAATCGTCGAGGCTGTGCGCTGGCGCGGCACACGGATCCGAACGTTCAACAACAATGTCGTGATCGTTCCCAACTCGATGCTTGCGCGCGACCGGCTGGAGGTCTTTCCGCGCAATGCCATGAACGCGCGCGTGTTGCAGATCTCCATCGACTCTCACGTCCCTCCGGCGACGGTCATCGCGGTTCTCACGCAGGCAGCCTCCAACGTCGATGGGGTTGAGCGCGAGATGCCTTGTTTCGCGCGCATCGGTTCGTTCGGCGAGTCGGCACTCGTCTACGAGATCAAGTACTTCACTGCCGATTATTCATTGCGCGATCGTATCGACTCGGACATCCGCCGCGCGGTTTGGTACGCGCTGCGCCGCAACGGGATCCCGATCCCATTCCCGGTTCGCTCGGTGCAGCGGTACGAAGCACCGGCCGTGCATCATCCCGATCATGCCGATTTCCTCGGCCGCATGGCTGCCATCGACATCCTCTCGCCGCTCTCGCCGGAGGCGTTGCGAAAGATCGCCGAGGCCGCGCGAGTGCATGTCTTCGCCAAAGGGGAGACGATCCTGAGTCACGGAACGGAAGGCGACTCGATGTTCGTCGTGCACGAGGGGACGGTCTCGGTGCGCGTCGATGACGACGAAGTGGCGCGCCTGAGCCCGGGCGATTTCTTCGGCGAGATGGCGCTGCTCACCGGCGAACGCCGTACCGCGGACGTGATCGCGCTGACCGACGTCGTGGCCATGGAGATCGCCAAGGATGCACTCGCTCCTGTACTGCTCGATCATCCCGAGCTCGCCGCGTCGATCTCGGCGAAGGTGATGGAGCGGCGCGGAACCCTGGACGCGTTGCGCGACGAGGGGAGAGACGAAGAACAGGGAAGCGTCCTCTCGAGGATCCGCGCTTACTTTGGACTATGAAACGCCTCCTCATCGTCGAAGACAAGGAATCGCTCGCGCATATGCTGAGCGAGGCCGTGGCCGCCGATGGCTTCGAGCCGGAGATCGCTTCGTCCGGATCGTTGGCCATGCGCTGGCTCGCCGAAGGGCGTCGCTACTTGGCCGTGCTGACGGATCTGCGACTCCCCGGCGCCGACGGCATCTCGGTGTTGCGCCAGGCGAAGGAGAGCGATCCCGATTGTCCGGTCATCGTGATGACGGCCTTCGGCACGATCGAGAACGCGGTCGAGGCGATGAAGCTCGGCGCGTACGACTTCATTCAGAAGCCGATCGACGTCGATCACTTGTCGATTCTCCTGCGCCGTTGCCGCGAGCATCGCGAGCTGCGCTACGAGAATCTCCTGCTGCGCGAGGAGTTCCAGAAGCGCTACGGCTTGCCGGCGATCGTCGGCGATTCGCCGCGCATCGTCGAGGTGTCGCACGCGATTCAGCGCGTGGCGCCGACCGATTCCACGGTGCTGCTGCAAGGCGAGTCGGGAACGGGGAAGGAGCTCTTCGCGCGCGCGATCCATCAACTCTCACCGCGCCGCGATCGACCGTTCGTGGCCATCAACTGCGCCGCCATTCCGGCGACGCTCATCGAGAACGAGCTGTTCGGCCACGAGAAGGGTTCGTTCACCGGCGCGAGCGCGCGGCAGCTCGGCAAGTTCGAGCTCGCCGACACCGGAACGATCTTCCTCGACGAGATCGGCGAGCTGGCGATCGGTGTGCAATCGAAAATTCTGCGCGTGCTCCAGGAGCGCAACTTCGAGCGCATCGGCGGGACGACGACGATCGAGGCCGACGTGCGCATCATCTGCGCGACGAACCGCAATCTCGAGGAAACGGTGAAGGCGGGCGGGTTTCGCGAGGATCTCTTCTTTCGCATCAACGTCTTTCCCGTGACGATCCCGCCGCTGCGCGCGCGCCGCGAGGACATCGATGCGCTGGTCGATTTTTTCCTGCAGCGGTTCGCGCGCGAGCTCGGACGTCCGGGATTGCGCATCACGGTGGAGGCGCGTGCGCTGTTGCGCGGCTACGACTGGCCTGGAAACATTCGCGAGCTGCAGAACTGCATCGAGCGCGCGGCGATCCTCTGCGACCGCAACACGATCGAAACACGCGACGTGAGTCTGCCCGCGCCGACCTCGGCCGTCGACGCGCTGCGCGAGGCGGTCGATCTCTCCGGCACGCTCGACGAGGCCTCGCAGCGCGCGCTGCGGATCATCGAGAGGATGAAGATCACCGACGCACTCGCACGCTCGTCCGATCGCACCGCCGCCGCCGAGCTCCTCGGCATCACTCCACGCGCGCTCGCGTCCAAGATGCGCGAACACGATCTCGAATGAGCATTCCCACTTCCCAGGACGTCGTCGCCTTTCTCAACGCCCGCTTCGCGGCGCGCGGTCTGCCCTATCGCATCGAGCATGTCGCGGTGCTGCCGTATGTCAATCCAATGTGGCTCGCGAACTGGGACGTCCCGCAACTCGCCGACGTGCGGGACGTGATCGAGGAAGACATCCGCGAAGCGAGATGGCAGTTCCCGCAAGTACTCGAGTAGTTCTCAAACTCCGCGCAAGCGCTTGCGAGTGGACCGCCGCCGTCTCGGCGGCTGGGGCGGCGCCGTCCCGGCGCCCGCCCCGCGAGCGGCGAGACGCCTCTCGCCCAGCCGGCGAGACGCCGGCGGTCCGCCTGTGGAAGCGGCAGCGCGGCGCTGCCGCACTCCACACTACTTCGCCGAAGTCGGCGGCTGGATCCCCAGCAATTGCGAGACGAATCGCGCGATGCTCGTTTGCGCGATCTCGCCGAGATCGCCCTTCGGGATGCCGGCACCCGAGGCGAGGAAGGCGGGGTGGAGCTCGCGATGCGTGTTCAGGCCGCCGTGATGTCCGCCAGAATCGGCTTTGGCGACGGCGGGAGCATCGCTCGAGGCCGAGAGATCGATGTCCGGCTGCGCGATGGCGACGATGTCGCCGCTGTTGCGGTGGGACGCCGCGGTCTTCTTCTCCACGAGCTCGAAGAGGCCGCTGGCGTTGAGCATCGCGACGACGGCGTCGGAATCGTCGTCACCGGAGAAGCGATAGAAATGGGCGACGCTGCCCGAGACGTACGCCTGCCAGCGCGGCGCGAAACCCGCGTCGGCGAGCATGCGATTGGGCCGCACGTCGCGCAATGTCGGAACCAGTCCGTGATCGCCGGTCACGATGAGCGCGTCGCGTGAGGAATCGAGCAGGCCGCCGATCTCGGCGACCGTGTGATCGGCGGCGACGAACGCCGCGCGAATCACGGACTCTCCTTCCGGCGCGCCGAGATAGCTGTGCATCGCGCCGTCGACGACCGGTTGATACGCCAGCAGGAGATCGAACGACATGTGCCGGATCGCCGCGGTCTGCGCGCGCGTGAAGAAATCGCCGAGACGAGCGAGCTGCTCGGTGAACGTCTGCGCGTCGACGCCGGCGCGCTCGTCGGGACTGCCTGGCCAGAATCCCGCTTCCTCGTCGAGGATCGCGCGGAAGGAATCGGGATAGGCGTTCGTGCGTGAGACCGGACCCCAATAGAGCGTGAGGTTGAGCGACGACGTCGGTTGCAGCAACTTCGACCACGAGCCGTACAAGCCCTCCGCGGTTCGCGATGAGATCGCGAACCAGCCATGTGCGTCGGGTGTGATCTCGCGTTCGCCATCCTCGACGAAGTAGAGATCGTAATTCTCGAGGCGATCGTCCGTAGTGTCATAGGCGACGATATCGACGTCTGCGCGAACTTTCTGCGGCGCGCTCCATTCGACGCGTGCACGCATGATCGGGCTGAAGGAACGCCGCGGATGCGGGCGATCGCTCCAGGTTGGCGGTACCCATTCGCGGCGGAAGTCCGCGCTCGTCAGTTTGATCATGCGACCCGTCGTCATCGCGTCGCTCCAGACGAGTCCGAAGTCGGCGCTGCGGCGCGCGTTACGTGCATCGACCGTCGGAAACGAAACCGCGCCGACGCGTTTCCCTTGCCGGCGTGCCGCTTCGACGAGCGTCTCGACGTCGATGTCCGTCTCCATGCCGCGCGCGGTCTGATCGATCGGCGTTCCGGGCGCGTGATAGCGATTCGAGACGACTCCGGTCCGCTGCGGTTCGGCGCCGGTGATCATCGAGACGTGCGTGGTCGACGTGACCGTCGGACTCACCGGGATCACGCGCGCCGTCGCGCCATGCGCAGCGAGATGATCGAAGGCCGCGAGACCACTCTGCCGCGCGAGCGCATCGGCGCCGAGGCCGTCGAACGAAATCAGAACGACCCGTTGCGCCGTGCCGGTCGCCGTCAGGCGCGGAGGCGCAGGCGTCGCAACCGGCGACGGCTTAGGAACGGGCGCGCACGAAGCGAGAGTGAGAAGAAGAGCAACGAGGATCGATCTGCGCATGAGTACGTGGATTCGTCGTCCTTGCCGCCCTGTCCTGCGACAACCGACAACCGACAACCGAGAACTATTTCCTCAGACTCGCCAGAACCTTGTCGCGATACTCCTTCGCTTTCGCAAGCGTCTCGCGCTCGTTGACCGTCAGCACCTCGCCTTTGCGCATGAGGATCTTTCCGTCGACGATCGTTGTCACGACCGCGCTCCCCGAGGCCGCATAGACGATGGCTGATTCGACAGAGTAGACGGGCTGCACGCGCGCCGATTGCAAATCGACGATCGCGATGTCGGCGCGCTTGCCGCGTTCGAGCGTGCCGATCTTGTCGCCTAGGCCGAGAACCTGCGCGCTGCCGATCGTGGCCAGGCGCAGAACCTCACGCGCGCTGATCGCCTTCGGATCGCCGCGCGTCACTTTCTGCAGGCGCGCGGCGCTGGCCATTTCTTCGACCATATCGAGATTGTTGTTTGAGCCCGCGGGACCGTCGGTGCCGAGTCCCACTTCCATCCCCGCGTGAATCATCTCGACGATCGGTGCAGCGCCGGAGGCCAGCATCTCGTTCGACTCGGGGCAATGCACGACGCCGGTCTTCTTCGCCGCAAACGTCTTGATCTCGTCCGGCGTCAGCCACACGCCATGTGCGGCGACGACGTCATCGCCGAGGAAGCCGATGGAGTCGAGATACACGCCGGGCGTCATTCCGTTGTGTTTTTCGGCGACCTGCTGCAGCTCGTTCTTCGTCTCGGACACGTGAATGAGAATCGGAATGCCGAGCTCCGTCGCCACGGCCCGCACCTGCCGCAGATGTTCCTCGGACACGGTGAACGGTGCATGAGGCGCGAGCGCGGGTGTGATGAGCTTGTCGCCCTTCCACTGCTTCGCGTAGTCACGGATGTACTGAATCGCCGCGTCCCAGGTCTTGTTGTCGGGCGCGGGGAAGTCGATGAGCGTCTCGCCGAGGACGCCGCGCAATCCCGCGGCCTTCGTCTCGCGCGCGATGTCCGACTCGTAGTAGTACATGTCGGCGAACGTCGTCGTGCCCGAGCGAATCATCTCCGCCGCCGCGAGACGCGTTCCCCACTTCACGAACTCGCGATCGACGTTCTTCGCCTCGGCCGGGAAGATGAAGTTCGTCAGCCAGTCCATGAGATCGCGATCATCGGCGATCCCGCGGAAGAGCGTCATCGGCACGTGCGTGTGCGCGTTCACGAAGCCCGGCACGACCGCCATCCCGCCGGCGCGGATCACGGTCTTCGCCGTGAAGTTGCGATCGATCTCCGACGAAGGACCGACGGCGATGATCTCGCCGTCGCGAATCGCCACCGACCCCCGCTCGAGATTCGGCCCCGCCATCGTGACGACCGTGCCGCCGGTGATGAGGATGTCGGCAGGTTGCGCGGCGTGGGCGGCGAGAGGGAGGAGGAGCGCAAGGAGCAGAAGCAGGCGTCGCAGCATGGAGGAAACTTAGCACACCACGGAGGGCAGGCTTATAGCCTGCCGGTGTTCGTCCTCTCTCGGGGAAGGCTTCATTCGTGGCAAGACCGGAGCAAAAAACCGGCAGGCTATAAGCCTGCCCTCCGGGCCAACTCTCCTTCCACGTCGTCCCATTCGATCCCTTCGTCCACCATCAACACGGAGACGTGAAACACCAAATCAGCGATCTCGCTGATCATGCGGTCGCGGCCTTCGCCTTTCGCGGCGATGACGACTTCCGTCGCTTCTTCGCCGATCTTCTTCAGGATCCGATCGCGGCCTCCGTTGAACAACTTTGCGGAGTACGAGCCCTCGGGACGTTTCTCATTGCGATCACGCAGGACGGACATCAGCCGTTCCAATGGACGCGGCGGTACGTCCGCGAAGCACGACGTTGCGCCGGTGTGACACGCCGGACCGCGCGGTTCGACCGTGATGACCAGCGCGTCGCGATCGCAGTCTTCGGCGATGTGGAGGACGCGTTGCGTGTTGCCGCTCGTTGCGCCTTTGTGCCAGAGCTCGTTGCGGCTGCGGCTCCAGAACCAGGTCTCGCCGGTCTCGCGCGTTTTGGCGAGCGATTCTTCGTTCATGTAGGCGAGCGTGAGGATCGCGCCGGTTCTCGCGTCGCGAATGATTGCGGGGATGAGGTTCATCGGACTGGAATCCCTTCTGCGTCGAGGTGGTGCTTCACGTCGCTGACCGTGAGCACGCCGTCGTGAAAGAGAGAGGCGGCGAGGATGGCGCGCGCGCCGCCGGACTCGATGGCGTCGCGAAAGTCGTCGAGACAACCCGCGCCGCCCGAGGCGATCACCCCGATGCGGAGGCGCGAGGTGACGGCGCGCAGCAACTCGATGTCGAAGCCGCGGTTCGTTCCGTCGCGATCGACGGACGTGAGCAGAATCTCGCCGGCTCCCAGCTCTTCGGCGCGCGCGCACCATTCGACGGCATCGACGCTCGTGAGTTCGCGTCCGCTGCGCATTGTGGCCAAACCTTCCTTCGCGTCGCAGGAAAGCACGACTGCCTGCACGCCGAACTCCTGCGCGCATTCGCGGATCAGTTCGGGTCTGCGCATGGCGGCGGTGTTGATGGCGACGCGATCGGCGCCGGCGCGCAACGTCGAACGAAAGTCGTCGATCGTGCGCACGCCGCCGCCGACGGTGAGCGGGATGAAGATCGACTCGGCGACCCGGCGAACGGTTTCCGTCGCCGTCGTCGTGTCGCGGTCCGTGGCGGAGACGTCGAGCATCACCAGTTCGTCCGCTCCCTCCTGCTCGTAGCGCATCGCACATGCGACCGGATCGCCGGCATCGCGGAGATTCGCGAACGACACGCCCTTCACGACGCGTCCGTCGCGTACGTCGAGGCAGGGGATGACGCGCTCGGGGATCGCGTTCGGTGTCGCGAGCCGCGCACGTACCTCGCGAAAATCGATTCGCCGCTCGAGCAGCGCCCGGCCGATGACGGAGCCGCTGATGTTGCCGAGGCGCGCGAGCGAGATCGTGTCGCTGACGGTGGAAACGCCGCCGGACGCGATGATACCCACGCTCGTCATCCGGCGAAGCTCGCGATACAGCGCGAAGGAAGGACCGCGCAGGACGCCGTCGCGAGAGATGTCGGTGACGAGTGCCTCGGGAATCGCGAGCGCTTCGATGCGCGCGAAGATGTCCGCGAGGGTCGTTGTCGATGCGCTCTCCCAGCCGTCGGTGCGAATGACGCCGTCGCGCACGTCGACCGCGGGAAGGATCCGATCGGCGCCGAATGCGTCGACGAGCGCGGCCAGGAGATGCGGCGAGGTCGCGGCGACCGTTCCGACGACGACGCGCTGCACGCCGCAATCGAGCCAGCGGCGCGCGTCGTCGGTCGAGCGGATGCCGCCGCCGACTTGCAGGATGAGATCACGACGCGCGAGACGGCGAACGATCTCGGTCTCGATGGGTCGTCCCGTTCGCGAGGCTTCGAGGTCGACGAGATGCAGCCGCGTTCCGCGCGGAACGTCGAGCGAATCGAGCACCGCTTCCGGCTCGCCGTAGTCGCGCGCCGACGCGAACTCACCGCGCGTCAGACGAACGACGCGGCCATTGAGCAGATCGAGCGAAGGGATCAGTTCCATTGCACGAAGTTCCTCAGCACACGCAGGCCCGCGTCGGACGATTTCTCGGGATGGAACTGCACGCCGAACACGCGTCGCTCCTGGGCCGCGGCGGTGAAGGTGCCGTCGTAGTCCGCAGACGCGATCTCGTCTGGCGACGCCGCGCGCCGCAAACGAGTTGACGAAGTAGAACGGCGTTCCGTCGTCGATGCCATCGAAGAGCGGACCGTGCCCGGTCACGCGATTCCATCCGATCTGTGGCACGGGCAGCGGTCCGTCGAAGTGCTCGACCTCACCGCGAAGGAGACCGAGGCCGCGCGTGGAGCCCATCTCGCTGGAGACGTCGAAGAGAACTTGATGGCCGACGCAGATGCCGAGGAGGAGCGCCTCATTCGTCACCGCCTCGCGAATCGCGGCGTCGAGGTGCGTCGACTCGAGAAACTGCATCGCCGCCGCGAACGAACCGACCCCCGGCAGCACCAGTTTGCGCGCCCGCGCGATCGCACGCGGTTCACGCGTGAGCTCGAGATCTGCGCCGCACGCGCGCAACGCGCGCGCGATGTTCGCGACGTTGGCGACGGGAGAATCGATAAGGGTGACGGCAGAAGCCGCAGGCTTCGGCGGTTCTGTGTAGCGACGGCCGCCCTCGGCCGTCGGCTCGAGCGCCACACGAAAATCCGAGACGGAATGCACATCGTTCTGCTTGCCGGCCGAGGGCGGCCAGCACCACACAGAACCGCGTTCGCTCCGCGAAAACATCAAATCACTCCCTTCGTGCTCGGCACGTCCGCTCCGACAACTTCCTTCGCCATACGAACCGCGATCGCGAACGCCTTGAAGATCGCCTCCGCCGCGTGGTGGCCGTTGCGGCCGCGGATCAGGTCGACGTGGATGTTGCAGGCGCACTTGTTCGCGAACGACTTGAAGAACTCCTCGACGAGCGCGAACGGAAAGTCGCGGTGGATGAGCAGCATCTCGCGATCGATCGGAACGTCGAACACGAGAAACGGACGGCCGGAGAAATCGACGACCACGCGCGCGAGCGATTCGTCGAGCGGCACGTAGGCGTGGCCGAAGCGACGGATGCCGCGCTTGTCGTTGAGCGCGGCGGCGAACGCTTCGCCGAGGACGAGGCCCGTGTCTTCGACGGTGTGGTGATAGTCGATGAACGTGTCGCCGGTAGCGACGATGTCGAGATCGACCTGGCCGTGACGGGAGATCACCTCGAGCATGTGCGAGAGAAATCCGATCGGCGTGTCGATCTTCGAACGGCCGATGCCGTCGAGGTCGAGCGTGACCGCGACCGAGGTTTCCTTCGTGGCGCGTGTGACCGTGGCCGTTCTCATGCGAGCTCCTTCAGTGCGGCGAGGAAGCAGTCGTTCTCGTCACGCGTGCCGATCGACACGCGCAGGCAGCGCTGCATGCGCGGATACGACGAAACGTCGCGCAGGAGAATGCCGCGGCGATGGAAGTCGTCAAGCAACAACGCGGAGCGGAAGGCGACGAAGTTCGCCGACGTCGGAAAGACGGTTAGCGCCGGAATCGCGCGCATCACGGCGAGGATGCGCTCGCGCTCGGCGAGCATACGCGCGACGTTGCCGTCGCGGATGTCGCGGCGCGCGAGCGCGGCCGCGGCGATGGTTTCGCTGACGATGTTGAGGCTGTAGGGGAGCTTCACCTTACGGATCTGGCGGCAGGTCGCGGCGGTCGACGCGAGCCAGCCGACGCGCAGACCGGCGAGGCCCCAGGCCTTCGAGAAGGTCGAGAACGTGACGAGGCGATCGTGCAGCGGAGGCAGCGTGTCGTTCGCGAAGTCGCCGTACGCGCGATCGAAGAGCACGGTTGCGCCAGTGGCCAGCAGCGCGTCGAGTCCGCCGCGTGGCAGCACGCCGCCCGTGGGGTTGTTCGGCGAGCAGAGAATCGCGATGGAGCCGGGAAGCTCTTCGAGCGCGCGAAGCATCTCGTCGAGCGGCAGAAAACCGGAATCGGGATCGAACTCGATGGGAACTGCGTTGCCGCCGGCGATCGTGATCAGTTTCTCGTAAAGCGTGAAGGTCGGGCGCGGAAAGACCACGGGCAGTGCCTGGCCCGACGAACGCGCCGATCGCGGCGGCGAGAAGCTCATTCGAGCCGTTGCCGGTGAGGATCTCTTCCGCGCGCAGGTCGTACGCATTCGCGAGCGCGTTGCGGAGCGTGGTCGATTCGAAGTCGGGATAGCGATTCCAGGGCATGGCTTCGATCTGCGCGAGGAGCTGTTGTTTGATCTCGCGCGGAACGTCGAACGGGCTTTCGTTCTGATTCACCTTGACCTCGGCTTCGCGGAGCTCGAGGGTGTAAGCGGTCATGGCGGCGACGGCGGCGCGGGCGTTCATTTCGTGGCTCCTGCGATCGGCTGGAAGCCGGTGGACCGGCAGGCTGGAAGCCTGCGCTCCGTGATCCTGCGCTCCATCGACTGGGCGTGTTGCGGCAGGCCTTCGAATCGGGCGATGGCGGCGGCGGACGGGGCGAGATCCTGCAGTTCCTCTTCGCTCAGCGTGATGATGTTCGTGCGTTTCACGAAGTCGTAAACGCCGAGGGGCGAGAAGAAGCGCGCGCTGCCGGCGGTGGGGAGAACGTGATTCGAGCCGATCACGTAATCGCCCGCGGCCGGCGGCGCAAACGGGCCGCAGTAGATCGCGCCGGCATTGCGGGCGCGGTCGGCAATCGATCGCGCGTCGCGCGCGTGAATCGAAAGATGCTCGGGCGCGATGCGGTCGGCGATGGCGATCGCTTCGTCGACCGAGCTTGCGGTGAGCGTGAGCGTCGCGCGAACGTCAAGCGCCTTTCCTATGCAGATGCAGATCACGGCGGAGTCGGGGCCGTGCTCCTGTTGCGCGTCGAGATCGGCCTGCACGTATTCGACGTTCGCGGAGTCATCGGCGATCACGACGAGCTCCGTCGGCCCGGCGGTCATGTCAATGCCGACTTCGCCGATGAGCCGCGCCTTTGCCGCGGTGACGTAGGCGTTCCCGGGGCCGGCGATCTTGTCGACGCGCGTGAGCGTTTGCGTTCCGAGGGCGAGCGCGGCGATGCCCGACGCGCCGCCGGAGCGATAGATCTCACGAATGCCGAGGCGCGAGCAGACGTAGTGCAGCTCATTGCGCGCGGCGACCGCAGGCGTCGTGGCGACCACGATCTCTTCGACGCCGGCGATCCGCGCGGGAACGGCGCACATGATCAGCGTCGAGACGTACACCGCACGTCCGCCGGGAACATAAACGCCGACGCGCCGCAGCGGCTTCACGCGATGCGTCACGCCTTCCCACGTGTACGAGGCAGGCAATTGCGCACGATGGAACGCCTCGACCCGCGCGATGGCGAGATCGAGCGCCTGCGCGAGTCCGGCATCGATGTGCGCTTCGCGCACCGTCATGAGGATCTCTTCGGGCTCGATCGAGACGCCGTCGAAGCGTTCGATCTGTCGCGCGACGTAGCGATCTCCCTCCGCGCGCACGCCGGCGATCATGTCGTCGGCAACGCGCAGCGCGTCTTCGTTCGCGCGTCCGCGACGCGCTTCGATCTCCCGCAACGCGGCTTCTGCTTCAGGCGACGCAGCTTCGAGCTTGTTCATGTTTCGCTTCCTCGATCCGCGCGATCAGCTCGCGGATCCGTTGGTTGTTCATGCGGTAAACGTTCTTCGACACGATGAGCCGCGGCGTGATTTCCGCGACGAGGTCCTGCAATTCGAGGTTGTGGACGCGCACGGTCTCGCCGGTCTCCACGAGGTCGACGACGTGCGAGGTGAGGCCGAGCACCGCCGCCAGCTCGACCGAACCGGCGAGCGGCACGACCTCGGCGCGCAGGGCGTTCGCGTCGAGGTATTGGCGCGTGACGCGCGGATATTTCGTGGCAATGCGCGCGGTGATGTCGCGCGACAATCGTGGCGAGCCGGCGGCGCCAATCACCATCATCCGGCAGCGCCCGTACGGCAGTTCGAGCGATTGGTAGGCCGTGCTCTCGTGCTCGAGAATCTGATCGAAGCCCGCGACGCCGGCGTCCGCCGCGCCATGCTCGACATAGGCGGGGACATCGGAGTCCTTGACGAAGATCCACTCGATGCCGCCGCGCGTGAAGACGAGCCTTCGCGTGCGGAGATCGAGCTCGGTGGGAACGTCGTAGCCCGCGGCTTCGAACGTCGCCAGAACGGGCGATTGCAGTCGCCCTTTGGGAATTGCGATTCTCATGATTGCTCCTGTGGTGCCGGCTGGAAGCCGGCGGACCGGCCGGCTGGAAGCCTGCGCTCCTCCAATTCATCGATGGTGAAGGTGAAGCCGATCGCCGGCGCGTCGTGGCCGAAACGGCCGTAGAGCGTGTCGTAGCGTCCGCCCTGCGCGATCAACGTGCGGCGATCGTTGCCGAAGACGCCGAAGCGGAGACCGGTGTAGTAGCCGGTGTCGGTTTCGCGGTCATCGACATAGGCGACGAATCGCGGATCGTCGCCGAGATCGGCGGTGAGCTCGGAGCCGAGCGCCGCGACGCCGGTGTACGTGACGAGGGGATCGATGTCGAACGATCGCGCGATCGTCGCGACGAGCCGCAGGATCGCGGCGTCCGCTGATGGAGAAGGATCGCCAATCAGTTCTGCGCCGATCTGGAAGAGCTCGCGGTTGGCGCCGAGTCGCGTGGCCTGACAACGAATGACGTCGCCGCGATAGAAGACGCGCAGCGGCAGATCGTCTTCGTCGAGCGCCGGCGCGAGCGCGCGGGCAACCATCGGTGTGAAGTCGGATCGAATCGCGACGAGCTCACCGTCGCGATCGGTGAATCGATAGCTCTGTCGCGCGGCGTCGCGTCCCATCACCGTCGCGTAGGGTTCCGCGAAGTCGATGATCGGCAGGACGACCTCGGCGAAGCCTTCGCTTTCGAGGAGCGCAACGAAACGCGATTCGATGCGTCTTCGCCGCGCCGTCTCTTCGATCAGCAGCGGTCGTGCGCCCGTCGGATATCTGAATTTGCCCATCAGTCAAAAAACCTCTTCCCCGTGTTCAGGAAGAGGTTTTCGACTCGTCGCAGATGCTCATCGCGTGCGCCCCCTCCTTTCGGCGGGGCACAACGAACGCACCCCTACCGCCTGTGATGGTGGTGGTGGTGCCGATGCGTGCGAGTGGCGTTCACGTCGCCGGGCAGTGTAGCAGAATGCGTTCCCATTACAATCGCGCGACCATGACGTCCACCATGACAATTGATGAACAACTCGACTACCTCGCCAAGGGGACGGTCGATCTGATCGAGCGCGCTGACCTCAAGTCGAAGATGGAGCGGGGCAAGCCGCTGACGATCAAGGTCGGGTTCGATCCGACGGCGCCGGACATTCACCTCGGCCACACGGTCGTGATCCGCAAGATGCGCCACTTCCAGCAGCTCGGGCATCGCGTGATTTTTCTCATCGGCGACTTCACCGGCATGATCGGCGACCCAACGGGCAAGAAGGCCACGCGTCCCGCGCTGTCGCGGGAAGAGATCGCCCAGAACGCGGAGACGTACCGCCGGCAGGTCTACAAGATTCTCGATCCCGAGAAGACGGAGATCCGCTTCAACTCCGAATGGCTCGGCGCCCTCGGCGCGGAAGGGATGGTCCGTCTTGCCGCGAAGTACACGCTGGCGCGCATCCTCGAACGCGACGATTTTCGAAAACGCTTCGAAGCGCATCAGCCGATCGCCATCCACGAACTGCTTTATCCGCTCGCGCAAGGCTACGACTCCGTCGCGCTGAAGTGCGATGTGGAGATGGGCGGGACCGATCAGCTTTTCAATCTGCTCGTCGGCCGCGATCTCATGCGCGAGTACAAGCTCGAGCCGCAGGTCGTGATCACGATGCCGCTGCTCGAAGGTCTCGATGGTGTCGAGAAGATGTCGAAGTCTCTCGGCAATTACATCGGCATCGACGAGGCGCCGGCGCAGATGTTCGGCAAGGTGATGTCGATCTCCGATGAGCTGATGTGGAAGTACTACGTGCTCTGCACCGATCTCACGCCCGCGCAGATCGCCGAGCGGCGTTCGCTCCATCCCATGGATGCGAAGAAGGAACTGGCGAAGTCGATCATCCGCGACTTCCACGATGCCGATGCGGCGGAAGCGGCGGAAGCCGAGTTCAAGCGGATCTTCAGCGACGGACAGAGACCGACCGAGATCGAGGAGAAGTCGCTGCCGTCGACCGCCGAGCCCCAGCTCCTTGCCCGCGTCATCACCGCGGCGGGCCTGGCCGAGAGCAACAAGGACGCGCAGCGTCTGATCGCGCAAGGCGGAGTGCTCGTCGACGAAGTGAAGATCGAGTCGATCAAGCACGCGCTCGATGCCGCTGCGGGGAAGAGCTACGTGATCAAGGTGGGAAAGCGCCGGTTCGCGCGAGTGACGTTCGGCTAAAGCGCAAACCGTGGAGGGCGGGCTTATAGCCCGCCGATTCGGGGTGGAGGCGATTTTGGGTGGGGCGGCGTTGGAACATCCAACACCACCACCACCCAGAACCGGCGGGCTATAAGCCCGCCCTCCACGTGATCGGGACTACTTGAAATTCACCGGGATCGTGAGGATGGACGAGGAGTTGCCGCTCGTGGCGCGGACGCGGATCGCGCCGGTCGTGTTCTTCACGTCGCCGAAGGCGATCACGCGCATCGTTCCACGCGTGTCGAGCAGGTCGATGTGGGCGGGGGAGGAGACGACTTCGATGGTTACCGTCTCGCCGAACTCGCCCGCCGCGACGACGCGCAGGGTCTCGGGGAAGCTGGAGGTGGCGATGAGGATCGGGGCGTCGAGCACACCGTCGCCGTCGGCGTCAGCGATGTCGATCGTGCCGTTCTCGTCGAGATCGACGCCGGCGAAGTTGATGAGGATGTCGTCGCGCGTGCGCATGGCCGGAACGAAGGTCGGGTCGTCGGTCGTGTTCACGATGCTGCCGTAGAAGATCGCCTTGCCCTCGAGCAGCGTGGCGTGCACGGTGTCGTTGGCTTTCTTCTCGGCGCCGACGAACTCGATCGCGCCGTTGTACTGCGCGTGCTCACCGGCGGCGAGCGTCACTTCCTTTGTCGCGGCGATCGTGCCGTCGGCGCGAAGGACTTCCCACTTCACCTTCGCCGCTTCGACGGCATAGACGCCAGCGTTGAAGCGATTCTCGGCGACGGAGGGTCCGGGGATGGCGGCGACGTCGCCGGCGATGTTCGCGCTGGTGACGTTGAAGGACGGGATGTCCTGACCGAACTCGCCCTTCGCCGAGGTGTTGAAGGTGCGCGAGGTGACGGCGATGGTCTTGGCGTCGCGGTCGGCGACGTTGATGACCAGCGCGCCCGTACCGGCGGCGACGCCGAACTTCGTCTTGACGATGTCGGCGATCGAGATTGTCTGGCGCGCCTGGAGCGTCACTTCGGCGGGTCCGAGAACGGTCTTGCCCTGGTGGAATTCGATGGAGAGCGTGACGGCGCGCGGCGCGGCCGTGTGCAGTGTCAGCTCGCTCTGCCACTGACTGTTGTTGGCGCCCGGACCCGTGCCAGCCGCGGGAACGATGAGAGTGGCCGCCTGCGCGGCGAACGGCAGCAGCGCTACGGCCGCCGCGGTGATGAGATTACGAAACTTCATTTGATGCCTCCTTAGGGATTCACGACGTTGTTGCCCGGTGATACGGAGGCATGAAAAGAAATGTCTATAACGCATATTGTTAATTCATCGTGAAAAAGAAAACGGTTATCGGTTGTCGGTTATCAGTTGTCCGGGAAGCGTCGCGAGACGTCACGGACAACGGACAACTGACACCCGATAACCGGCACTGATACGCATCACCTATCCAAACCGTCCAATGTCATATATTCGCCCCGCCATGCCGATCCCTCTTCTCGATCTCAAACTCCAGTACGCCGCCATTCGTGACGAGGCTCTTCGCGTCACCGCGGAGATCTACGAATCGCAGTACTTCATCCTGGGAAAGCGCGTCGACGATTTCGAGCGCGACTTCGCGGCTTATTGCAAGACCCCACATGCCATCGGCGTCTCGTCGGGAACAGACGCGTTGCTCGAGGCGCTGATGGTCCTGGGCATCGGCGTGGGCGATGAAGTGATCGTGCCCGCGTACTCCTTCTTCGCCACGGCCGGAGTCGTGTCGCGGCTCGGGGCGACGCCGGTGTTCGTCGACATCGACCTCGCCGACTACAACATCGATCCGAAGGCCATCGACGCGAAGATCACGCCGCGCACGAAAGCGATCATGCCGGTGCACCTCTACGGACAGTCGGCGCCGATGGACGAGATCATGGCCATCGCCGAAGCGCGCGGTCTCGCCGTGGTCGAAGATGCGGCGCAGGCGGTCGGCTGCGACTACAAAGGCCGGCGGATTGGTTCGATCGGCACGATCGGCTGCTTCTCCTTCTTCCCGTCGAAGAACCTCGGCGCCTTCGGCGACGCCGGCGCGATCACGACGAACGACGCCGAGCTGGCGCAGAAGCTCGTCGACTTTCGCGTGCACGGCATGAGGCCGAAGTATTTTCACCACTACGTCGGCGGGAACTTTCGCATCGACGCGCTGCAGGCGGCGATGCTGCACATCAAGCTGCCACTCCTCGAATCGTGGCACGAAGGAAGACGCCGCAACGCGGACATCTATCGTCGCGCTTTCAACGACGCCGGGCTGGGCGAGCGTGCCGTTCTCCCCGAGGAGATGCCGGGACGGCGGCACATCTATAACCAGTACATCGTCCGCTTCCCCGAGGGACGTGCGACGCGCGATCGCGTCATCGAGCACCTCAGAAGTGTCTCCATCGGCTGCGAGATCTATTACCCGCTCACGTTGCCGCAGCAGGAGTGCTTCCGCGACGTTCCGGGAGCCTCCGATCGCTACCCCAACTCCGAGCTCGCCGCGGAGCAAACGCTGGCCATCCCGGTCTTCCCGGAACTGAAAGAGGAACAGATCCACGAGGTCGTGAGCGAGATCGCCAAGGCGCTGGGATGAATGTTGCTGGTTGCTCGTTGCTGGTTGTCTGTGGTGTTTCGCGAGTAGGCACGGACAACGAGCTACCTATTACCGAGGTCTGAGGCTACTCGCGAGATCCCACAGACAACCAGCAACCAGTAACCAGTAACCAGCAACGCCTCTCCATTCATGATTCCTCTTCGCCACACGCTCGATCGCCATTCCGCACCGATTGTGAATCGCGCGCTGGTGGCGACGAACGTCGCCGTGTTCATCGCTCAGCTCTTTCTGGGATCGATGACGGAGCGGATCATCCAGACCTTCGGATTCATCCCGGCGCGGCTGATGAATCCCGCGGCGTTTCACTTTCAGGCGTGGGAAGTGGCGATCACGCTCATCACGTCGCTTTTCCTGCACGGCGGTTTCGTCCATCTCATCGGCAATCTCATTTACTTATGGGTCTTCGGCGGGGCGGTCGAGGATGGGATGGGGCACGTGCGCTACCTCATCTTCTACATCGCCTGCGGAGCGATGGGGAGCCTGACGCACACGATCCTCTTCCCAACGTCGCTCACGCCTTCGATCGGCGCGTCGGGAAGCATCGCCGGAGTGCTCGGCGCGTTTCTCGTTCTGCGCCCGCACGCGAAGATCGTCACGCTCTTTCCGCTCGTCGTCTATTGGGCGATGGCGGAGATTCCGGCCGTGCTGTTCCTGCCGGTCTGGCTGGGGATGCAGTTCTTCAACGGTTTCCTCTCGCTGCGCGCTGCCTCGGGCACCTACGAAGTCGCCGGCGTGGCCTGGTGGGCGCACGTCGGCGGCTTTCTGTTCGGCGCGATCATCGCCGTGACGGTGCGTTTATCCCGCGGCCGGCAGTCGTGAGCTCTTCGTGCCCTCGGCGGCGTCTTCTTCGCGGATGCGGTTGTGAATGAGGCAGCCGAAGATGATCAGCGGAAACGCGATGAACAAGGTCAGTAGACCGTAGAGCGCCAGGCGCGTGATGCCGACGATCCGCTCGACGCGCGTCGAGGGACTGCCGGTCGTCGTGATCAGCTCCGTCGAGGGATTGAGATTCGCGGAGAGGGCCAGATAGATCTTGCGGATCTCGAGGAGGAGCTGACGCACTTCCTGGCGCGTCGCACCGATCTCCTGATTCACGACCTGCCGGCTCATGCCTCCACCAGCGCCGCCGGGATTGCGCACGAGCGCAAGAACGGAGCGATCGTACTCCACGGCCTGCTGGACCGGAGCGATGGCCACCGCGGTCTCGCGATAGCGGTCGGCGAGCCTCTGCCGGTACTCGAAATCGACGTTGCTCGAGGTGAGCTGCATCAGGCGGTCGAGAAACGTATCGCCGACGACCGGCGTCAGCGTCTCCGTCCCGGGCTTCGCGGGTGCCTGACGTTGGACGGCGGCGGTGCTGTCCGGCATGTCGGTCTGCTCGCGTTGGCCCGTGTACATGGCCATCGCTTTTCGCGCGGCTTCGGTTGCCTGAATCTGCGCGTCGAGCTGACGCTCGTCGTACGAGACCTGCGTTTCGAGGAAGTGAATGGTGGTGGCGCGGTCGTCGAGCTGACTCGCCGCGATTCCGTGAACCAGTGGCTCGAGACGAAAGCGGACGAGGTCATCGAGGCGGATGCGGATGTCATTGAGCGACAGACCATCCTGCTTCGAACGCACCAGTTCCGCCGCGGGCAAGGCGCGCAGGACATCGATGTTGGCCATCACGCGCAGGATCTTGGCGCGCAGCATCTCGGTGGCGATGATCGGGTTGCTCTCTTCGATCCCCGTCGCCGTGACCATGTCCGGCGAAAGAACGGGAACGCGGTATTCGAGAACGTGCTGTTCGTGTGAGACGAATTCGGCCCATTCGCGCAGGATGTCGTGCATGGTCTTGCGAACGACGACATCCGGAATCGGATCATTGTTGCCGGTGTGCAGATAGTTGAGTCCGTACTCGGACTTGCTAAGCGTGGCCAGCTTCAGCTCGTACTCGTGCTGAATTCGTTCGCGATCGGCGGGCGTGAGCCGCGGATCGGAGAGTCGCGATTGAAAGTAGCGGGAGAGCGCTTCCTGCGCGGTATTCGACTCCAGCACGAAGACCGAGCGCGCAAATTTGCTGAAGGGCGTGAAGCGGGAGAGGTTGTTCTGGTTGTACGCCTTCAGAAGTACCGGCATGGAAATGATCTCCGCGCTCGAGAACTTCGTTCCGTTGGGATACTCGCCGCGTTCCGCGCCTTCGAACTCCAGCCGGAAGGTCATGGTCGTCACGCGCTGCGAAGGCGCATAGATGTACACGGCCAGTGCAACGATGACATAGCCGATGGCCACTGCTGCCAGCGCGAGACCGATGATCGGACCGTAAGCGCCGAGAACCTTGAAAAAATGGCTGACGGAGACCGGCGGCTCGAGATGCTCGGCGGGTGGACTCTCGTGGTGCAGCGGATCAGGCATTACGGTGGCTTACCTCATCAAAATTGATCGTCACAGCATCCCAGCGCGACGAACGCGCGTCAAGGAGGCCGAATCGCGGAGAGCCGGCCGGTGATGTCATTGCCCTCTTATGATCTAATGTGTTCAACAGTTGAACACACATGAGCCACGTCCTCACCGATGAAGTGCGCTATCGACTCCTGACGCATCTGGCCGAACATCCCTCCGCCAGCCAGCGCGAGCTCGCCTCCGATCTCGGGATCAGTCTCGGCAAGGTGAACTACTGCCTGCACGCGCTGATGGAAAAAGGGCTTGTAAAAGCGCGCAACTTCAAGAACAGCAGGAACAAGTCTGCTTACGCGTACATCCTCACGCGCAAGGGACTGGAAGAGAAGCTCGACGTGACGTACGCGTTCCTGCGCCGCAAGATCGCCGAATACGACAACGTCGCGGCGGAGATCGAGCGCCTCACCGCCGAGGTGAGGACGATGACCGAGAAACAGTAGTTGTTTGCAGATCGCAGTTTGCAGATCGCGGATCGCAGTGGTGCGTTGCGGCTGCGGGACTTGCAGGCTGGAAGGAAGGTTCGGAATCGCCCCGGACCGAAGACACGATGACGGCGACCAGCTCGAGACGCTTTTCGATCGGTTCGTCAACCGACGGGGGCGAAGCCCGCGCGCGCGCGGTTGTCGGTGATCGGTTGTCGGTTGTCCGCGATTCATCGTATCGCCGGAGATCGCAGACAACCGACAACGGACAACCGACAACGGTTCTCGAAGAGAAGAAACAGAAATCATGAAAGTGCTCGTCACCGGCGCCGCCGGATTCATCGGCTCCCACACCGCGCAACGTCTTCTCGAGCGGGGAGACGAAGTCCTCGGCGTCGACAACCTCAACAACTACTACGACGTCACGCTCAAGGAAGCGCGGGTCGCGCGGCTGCGGGCGCATCCGGCGTTCCGTCTCGAGCGCCTCGACATCGCCGATCGCGACGGCATGGCCGCGCTCTTCGCGCGCGAGCAACCGGCGCGCGTCGTCCATCTCGCCGCCCAGGCCGGCGTGCGTTACTCCATCGACAATCCTCACGCCTACACCGACAGCAACGTCACCGGCTTTCTCAACATCCTCGAGGGATCACGCCACAACGGCGTCGAGCATCTCGTCTTCGCTTCCACCAGCTCGGTCTACGGCGCGAATACGATGCAGCCCTTCTCCGAGCACCAAAACGTCGACCATCCGGTCTCGCTCTACGCGGCGACGAAGAAGGCCAACGAGCTGATGGCTCATACCTATGCGCATCTCTTCGGCGTCCGCACGACCGGCCTGCGCTTCTTCACCGTCTATGGACCGTGGGGCCGCCCGGACATGGCGCTCTTCAAGTTCACGCGCGGCATCCTCGCCGGCGAAGCGATTCCGGTGTTCAACAACGGTCAGATGATTCGCGACTTCACCTACGTCGACGACATCGTCGAAGGCGTCGTGCGCACGCTCGATCATCCGGCGCAGCCTGATCCCGAGTGGAACGGCGATGATCCCGATCCCGCAACGAGCGATGCGCCGTACCGCGTGTACAACATCGGTAACAACCAACCGGTCCTGCTGCTCGACTGCATCGCCATGCTGGAAGAAGAGCTCGGACGCAAAGCAAAGATGGAGTTTCTTCCGATTCAGCCCGGCGACGTCGTCTCCACGATGGCCGACGTCTCGGAGCTCGAGCGTGCGGTTGGTTTCCGGCCCAGCACGCCGCTGCGCACGGGCATTGCTCGATTCGTGAGCTGGTATCGCGAGTACTACGGAGTCCAATGATGGATGCAGCGATCAAAGCCGGAGAGCCGGCCAACAGCGAGCTCCTCGACTCGTTTCTGAAGCGCGTCGAAACGCGCGAAGCCGTCGTCGGCGTGGTGGGACTCGGCTATGTCGGCCTCCCGCTCGTCCTTCTTTACGAGGAAGCCGGATTCTCTGTCGTCGGCTTCGACGTCGACGCCGAGAAAGCGGAGCGCCTCACCGCCGGCGACTCGTACATCCGCCATATCGGCCCGGAGCGCGTGCGCAAGGCATTCGTCGGCGGGAAAGCGCGCGCGGTCTCCGACTTCAGCGGGATGGCAGAGTGCGACGCGATCATCATCTGCGTCCCGACCCCGCTCGGCGCGCATCGCGAGCCCGACCTCAAGTACATCCGCATCACCGCCGAGACGATCGCCAAACATCTTCACCGCGGTCAGCTCGTCGTTCTCGAATCGACGACCTATCCCGGAACCACTCGTGAAGAACTGCTGACTCGCTTCGAAGCGGCCGGTCTTCGCTGCGGGACCGATTTCTTTCTCGCGTTCTCTCCCGAGCGCGAAGACCCGGGCAACGAGAAGTTCAACACGCGCAACATCCCTAAGGTCGTGGGCGGCGTCGATCCTCCCTCGCTGCGCGCGGCCGCCGCGCTTTACGGCGCGGCGATCGATCAGGTCTATCCCGTCTCCTCCGCGGAAGTCGCCGAGTCCTCGAAGCTGCTCGAGAACATCTTCCGCGCCGTGAACATCGCCCTCGTCAACGAGATGAAGATCATCTTCGACCGCATGGACATCAACGTCTGGGAAGTGATCGAGGCAGCGAAGACGAAGCCCTTCGGCTTCATGCCCTTCTATCCCGGCCCCGGCCTCGGCGGTCATTGCATTCCGCTCGATCCGTTCTATCTGACCTGGAAGGCCGCCGAGTACGGCGTCTGGGCGAAGTTCATCGAGCTTGCCGGCGAAGTGAACACCTCGATGCCACGCTACGTCGTCGCGAAAGTCGCCGACGCCGTCAACGCCGACGGCAAGAGCATCGTCGGAGCGAAGGTCCTCGTGCTCGGGCTCTCGTACAAGGCGGACATCGACGACGATCGCGAGTCCCCTTCCTTCGAGCTCATCGAGTTGCTGCAGGAGCGCGGCGCGATCGTGTCGTATTGCGATCCCTTCGTCCCCGTCGCGCGCAAGGGCCGCAAGCACGACCTCGGACTAGCATCCGTAGCATGTACCGCCGAGGAGTTCGGAAAGTACGACGCGGTCCTCGTGTCGACCGCGCATTCGGTGTTCAAGGATCAGTCGCTGTACGCAAACGCGCGGCTCGTGATCGACACACGGAATGTCGTGCATGATCTCCACGGACCGCGCATCGTACGAGCGTAGTTTTTCCATTCTGAGCGAAGCGAAGTGCGTCTCTGTGTAGCGCTGGCCGCCCTCGGCCGGCGGCGCGCGCCGAGAACGAGATCGTCCCATCCTTCGAAATGGTGCAGGCAACGTCGGCGGCAGAGGGATGTGGGCGTGGCGTTTGCGCGAGAGGACGGCCGAGGCGGCCATCACTACACAGAACCTGAGATCGACCGAAACCACTCAGCAACCAGCAACCGAAACCTATGCAACGCAAGAAAGCGCTCATCACCGGAATCACAGGCCAGGACGGCTCGTATCTGGCCGAGCTTCTGCTCGCCAAGGGCTACGAGGTGCACGGCGTCGTGCGCCGCTCGTCGTCCTTCAACACGCAGAGGATCGACGCGATCTATCAGGATCCGCACGACGAGGATCGTCGCCTCTTTCTGCACTTCGGCGATCTCAACGATGCCTCGTCTCTGAATCGCATTCTGCGCATCGTCGATCCCTCCGAGATCTACAACCTCGGCGCGCAGAGTCACGTGAAGGTCTCCTTCGACACGCCAGAGTACACGGGCGATGTGACGGGGCTCGGTGCCGCGCGGCTGTTGGAAGCGATTCGTGAGCTGCAGATCCGGCCGCGTATCTACCAGGCGTCGTCTTCCGAGATGTTCGGCAAAGTCGAGGAAGTGCCGCAGAGCGAGCGCACCCCGTTCTATCCACGCAGCCCGTACGGCGTGGCCAAGGTTTACGCGTATTGGCTGACCGTCAACTATCGCGAGGCCTACGGTCTTTACGCCGTGAACGGCATCCTCTTCAATCACGAATCGCCGCGTCGCGGTGAGACGTTCGTCTCGCGCAAGATCACGCGCGCCGTGGGACGCATCGCCGAGGGGCTGCAGGATCGTCTTTATCTCGGCAACCTCGACGCGCGGCGTGACTGGGGCTACGCGAAGGATTACGTCGACGCCATGTGGCGAATGCTTCAGCAGGACGAGCCCGACGACTACGTGATCGCCACCGGCGAGACGCACACCGTTCGCGACTTCTGCCAGCGTGCATTCAAGCGCGCCGGCATCGACATCGAGTGGCAGGGGAGTGGCCATGCCGAGATCGGCGTTGAGCGCGGTTCGGGACGCTCGCTCGTGGAGATCGATCCGCGTTACTTGCGCCCCACCGAGGTGGATCTGTTGCTGGGTGATGCGAGCAAAGCGAAGGCTCGGCTCGGATGGACTTCGTCCACGAGCTTCGACGAGCTCGTCGACATCATGGTCGATCACGACCTCGAGCTCGCGCGCGACGAAGCACACTTGAAGAACCGCTGACTCATGAGCAACGCCTTCTGGAAGGATCGCCGCGTCTTCATCACCGGGGGAGGCGGTTTCCTCGGCGGATTTCTACGCGCTCGGATCGAACGCGAGAATCCGGCGGAGATCCTCACGCCGCGCGCCACGGAGCTCGACCTTCGTGAGCCGCGGGCAATTCGCGACTACCTCCAAGCGCACAAGCCCGATCTCGTGATCCATGCCGCGGCCGTCGTCGGCGGCATCGGTGCGAATCGAGTGCATCCCGGCCGCTTCTTTTACGAGAACGCGGTGATGGGCATTCATCTCATCGAGGAATCGCGCCGCGCGGAAGTCGCGAAGCTCGTCTGCCTCGGCACCATCTGCGCGTATCCGAAGTTCACTCCTGTTCCGTTCCGCGAGGATTCCTTGTGGGACGGCTATCCCGAAGAGACGAACGCGCCGTACGGAATCGCCAAGAAAGCGCTGCTCGTGCAGTTGCAGGCCTATCGCGATGAATACGGCTTCAACGGCATCTTCCTTCTGCCCGTGAATCTCTATGGTCCGCGCGACAACTTCGACCTCGAGACCAGCCACGTGATTCCGGCGATGATCCGCAAGTTCATCGAAGCGGAAGAATCGGGCGCGCACACCGTGACGCTCTGGGGCGACGGCTCGCCGACGCGCGAGTTTCTTTACGTCGAGGATGCGGCGGATGGCGTGGTGCGCGCTGCCGAGCTCTATGACGGAGCGGATCCCGTGAACCTCGGCCGCGGGGAGGAGATCTCCGTTCGCGATCTGGCCACACTCATCGCCGAGAAGACCGGGTTCCGCGGCGAGATCGTGTGGGACACCACGCGACCGAACGGACAGCCGCGGCGCATGCTCGACACGACGCGCGCCGCGCAACTCTTCGGCTTTCGCGCGGGAACGTCCATGGATGTCGGCCTGGCCAGGACGATCGAGTGGTATCGAGCGCATCGCGCCGAAACCTTGGAGCCACGGCAGTGAATGAATCCCCGGTGTTGACGATCGGGATGCCGATTTACAACGGAGCGTCCTTGATGCGCCGTGCGATCGACTCCGTTCTGATGCAGGACTTCCGCGATCTCGAACTGATCATTTCCGACAACGCCTCGACCGACGAAACGGCGGCCATCGCCGCGGAGTACATTGCGGCGGATTCGCGCGTGCGCCACGTGAGGCGCGTTGAAAAGTGCGATCCAATGGGCAATTTTCAGAATGCGCTCTCGCTGGCGCGCGGTGAGATGTTCTCGTGGCTAGCCCATGATGACTTCTATCACCGGCCGGACCACGTGCGTCGGCTTGTCGAAAAGATCCGCGACGGAAAGACATTCGTCTTCCCCGGCGTGCACATGGTGCATCTGTATGAAGACGGCACGACCATGCGTGAGGAGCGCGATGCGCTGGCGCACTTTGGAGGGATCCGAACGCGGCGGCAGCTCGTGAGGGAGGCCATCCGCGTTCCCTCGGTGCAGATCTACGGCATGTTCCGTACGGAAACCGTTCGCGAGTACTTCCGGCTGCTGCTCGAGGACAGCGACATGACCTGCTACTTCGAAGGGCGATTCGTGCAGGCGCTGCTGATCAATGAACCGTGGGCTTTCGTGCCCGAGGCGAATCTGAATGTCGGGCAGAGCACGGCGAACTACTCGCGGCGGATCGATCCGAGCCCGCTGTTGCGCGACTACCTCCGCTACTCGATGAGATTGCTCTCCATGTATCGCCACAGCGCGCGGTTCAGCGCGCTGGAGCGGCTCACCAGCTATGCCGAAGTCGTCCGCGCCCACACTCCGCACGCGGTGGCGCTGCTGGCTTCGGTCATGAAGCAAAGACTGCGAACGAGTCCATCATGAAAGTCGTCATTCTGGCGGGAGGCCTGGGCAGCCGGCTCAGTGAAGAGACCGTACTTCGTCCCAAGCCGATGGTCGAGCTCGGGGGGAAGCCCGTGCTCTGGCACATCATGAAGTCATACTCTCACTTCGGGCTCAACGACTTCGTGATCTGCCTCGGGTACAAGGGCTACATGATCAAGGAGTACTTCGCCAACTACTTCCTGCACATGTCCGACGTCACGATCAACCTTCGCAATAACGAGGTGAAGGTTCATCAGAATCTTTCGGAGCCGTGGTCGGTGACTCTCGTCGACACGGGAGCGGATACGCAGACCGGCGGGCGCCTGAAACGCGTCGCACCGCACATCGACGGTACGTTCTGCTTCACGTATGGCGACGGCTTGAGCGACGTCGACATCAGCGCGCTCATCGCCTTTCATCGCGAGCAGGGAAATCAGGCCACGCTCACCGCGGTACAGCCGCCGGGACGCTTCGGCGTGATCGACTTCCAGGAAGACAGGATCTCCGCGTTCCAGGAAAAGCCACCGGGCGACGGCGGCTGGATCAACGGCGGCTTCTTCGTTCTCGAGCCGGAAGTGCTGGATCGGATCGAAGGCGACGACACGGCCTGGGAGCGCGAGCCACTCGAAGGACTGGCCCGCGACGGCCAGCTCTCCGCGTTCAAACATCGCGGCTTCTGGCAACCGATGGACACGCTGCGCGACAAGCTCTATCTCGAACAGCTATGGGCCAGCGGCAACGCGCCGTGGAAACGTTGAATCTGTTGCTGGTTGCTAGTTGCTGGTTGTCTGCGGATCTCGGTGGAATTGGATTGTTCGCGATGCCCCGCAGATAACCAGCAACCAGTAACCAGCCACTAATCATGAATCCTTCTTTTTGGCGCAATCGGCGCGTGTTCGTCACGGGTCATACCGGCTTCAAGGGAAGCTGGTTGATGCCGTGGCTGAGCCGTCTCGGCGCGAATGCGACCGGGTACGCGTTGCCGGATCACGACGTTCGTGATCTCGACGCTCTTCGCCGTGCTCTCGTCGAGAGCGACGCCGAGGTCGTGTTTCACCTCGCGGCGCAATCGCTGGTGCGCGAGTCGTATGCCGATCCCGTGGAGACGTACTCGACGAACGTCATGGGGACTGTCCATCTGCTCGAAGCCGTGCGCGCAGCGAAAAACGTTCGCGCGACGGTCGTCGTCACGAGCGACAAGTGCTATGAGAACCGCGAGTGGATCTGGCCCTATCGCGAGAACGAACCGCTCGGCGGACATGATCCGTACTCGAGCAGCAAGGCTTGTCAGGAGCTCGTCGCCGCGGCCTATCGCCACTCCTTCGCCGGATCTCCCATCGCCACCGCGCGTGCCGGGAACGTCATCGGTGGAGGAGACGAAGCGAAGGACCGGCTCGTTCCCGATCTGATTCGCGCGTTCGCGCGCCGCGAGGCGGCGACGATTCGCAATCCGCGCGCGATCCGTCCGTGGCAGCACGTGCTCGAACCGCTGGCCGGCTATCTCCTGCTCGCGGAGTGGCTCGTCGACGATCCGGCATTTGCCGACGCCTGGAACTTCGGTCCGCACGAGCATGATGTTCGCTCCGTCGGCGAGATCGCCGACGCGCTGGCCGCGCGTTGGGGAGCGGGCGCGCATTGGAAGCAGGACGAGAGCACGCATCCGCACGAAGCACAGACCTTGAAGCTCGACAGCACACGCGCGCGGACGCGCCTCGGCTGGACGCCGCGTCTCTCGCTCGACACCGCGCTCGACTGGATCGTCGAATGGCATCACCACCACGACCCGCGTGCGATCACCATGCAGCAGATCGAACGCTTCGAGAAACTCGCCACGGTGCAATCGTCATGACCGCCATCCGTTGCCGCTTCTGCGACGCCGAGCTCCATCACGTTTTCGCGGACCTCGGCGTGTCTCCACTGTCGAATGCCTTCCTGCGCGCGCAGCAGCTCGAGCATCGGGAGACGTTCTATCCGCTGACGGTCTACGTCTGCGCGCAGTGTCTCCTCGTGCAGTTGCCGGCGAGCGAGACGCCGGAGAACATCTTCGGCGACTACGCCTACTTCTCCTCGTACTCCGATTCCTGGCTCGCGCACGCGCGCGATTACTGCCGATCGATGATTGCGCGACTCGGTCTCGATGCCGCGACGCAGGTCGTCGAGATCGCCAGCAACGACGGCTATCTCCTGCAGTACTTCCTCGAAGCCGGCGTCCCGGTCCTCGGCGTCGAGCCGGCGGCGAATGTCGCCGCGGTCGCGCAGGAAAAAGGGATCGAGACCGTCGTCCGATTCTTCGGCGTCGAGACCGCGCGCGCTCTCGCCGCGGACGGCCGCAAGGCGAAGCTCCTCCTCGGCAACAACGTTCTCGCGCACGTTCCCGACCTCAACGACTTCGTGGCGGGGGTGAAGATTCTTCTCGATGCCGGCGGCGTCATCACGATGGAGTTCCCTCATCTGATGCGCCTCATCGATGGCAATCAGTTCGACACCATCTACCACGAGCATTTCTCGTACTTTTCGTTGCTCGCAGTGCAGAAGATTTTCGCCGCGCACGGATTGACCATCGTCGACGTCGACGAATTGCCGACGCACGGTGGCTCGCTGCGCATTCACGCACGTCACACCGAAGAGCATGGCGGGACGACGGACAATCGCGTGGCGGCATTGCTCGCAGCGGAGCGCGAGTTCGGTCTCGATCGCATCGAGACCTACGCACGCTTCGCCGAGCAGGTGCGGAAGACAAAGCGCGATCTCCTTTCGTTTCTCATCCGCGCAAGAGAAGAGGGAAAGCAGGTCGTTGGCTACGGCGCGCCGGCGAAAGGCAACACGCTCCTCAATTACTGCGGCATCCGCGCGGATTTCATCGACTACACGGTCGATCGTAGCCCGCACAAACAGGGGCTCTTTCTTCCCGGCACGCGCATCCCGATTCACGCACCCGATCGCATTCGCGAGACGAAGCCGGACTTCATTCTCATCCTGCCGTGGAATCTGAAGGACGAGGTCATCGGCCAGATGGCCGATGTGCGCGCGTGGGGGGGCGTTTCGTCGTGCCGATCCCGCGCGTGGAGATCGTGGAGTGATCCTGGCGTGATTTTCACGGAGACGCTGATTGTCGGCGCGTTTCTGATCGACCTCGAGCGGCGCGAGGATGAGCGCGGCTTCTTCGCGCGCACCTTCTGCGAAAACGAGTTTCGCGCGAATGGACTCGAGCCGCGGATCGCACAGTGCAACATCTCCTGGAATCGCGCGGCCGGAACGCTGCGCGGGCTTCACTATCAGGCGGCGCCGCACGAGGAGACGAAGATCGTCCGCTGCACGAGCGGCGGCATCTGGGACGTCGTCGTCGATCTGCGTCCCGACTCGTCAACGTATGGCCAGTGGACAGGAGTCGAGCTCACGAGCGAAAACCGTCGCGCTCTTTACATCCCGCGGGGCCTTGCGCATGGATTCATTACCAGGACCGATGACGCCGAGGTCCTTTACATGATGGGCGAGACCTACGTGGAGGGAGCGGCACGCGGCATTGCGTGGGACGATCCCGCATTCGCGATTCAATGGCCGATCGCGCCGGCTGTCATCTCCGGGCGCGATCGGAGCTATCCGCCATGGCCGGTCAGTTGACGCCGGGTCAGTTGACGGCCCGGCGTTTCGCTCCGGAATCGCAATTCGACAGCGACACGATCACAGCGCGTCCGTCCGGTACATTGAGGATCATGGGGGCGTGACACGACTCCATCGTCGCGAAATTCAGGCTGGCGTCCGCGACCGTTGGATAGACTACACAATGGAACGGTTCGTCCTCTGGAATGTACAGCGAACCTTCCTCGACCCTCTTGAGAACCAGCCAGGGCCGTTCCTCACGTCCCGTCGGTAAAGCGATCAGATCCGGTTTGCCGTTGGCCATGACGAGCGCAGCCGCGGCACAATTCCAAGTCATGCACGACGTCACGATCCAGGTGTAACGGATCGGCTTGGTTACTTCCTGTGCGTAAGTAAATGTCGTGAGGAGAAGAGTAAGGGCGGCGACGATTGCAACACGATGGATCAGTCTAGCGCGGTTCATAGAAGAGTTCTCCGAATATTCCCTCAATGTCCGCGAGTGAAAGCACCGTGCCAGCATTGACGTCCTCGACCGTGTTGTCAAAAGCGGCGCGAAGTTTTCATAGGAACGGCGTCGGAGGAACTCATGACGCCCCGGAAATCCATTCTCGCCTGCGTGCTGATGCTTCTGTTCGCCAGTGCTGCACAGGCAACCTCGTTCGTGGTTCCAAACGATGATGAAATGATCGCGAAGTCGATGGCCATCGCTATCGGAACGGTAGAAGGATCGTACGTTCAGGAAATGAGTGGAACGATCGAAACGGTGTACGAGATCCGCGTCGAGCGCGCCATCAAAGGTGCGGCGAAGACTTCCGATCTCCTGCGCGTCGTCAGTCCCGGCGGCGTGATCGGGAATCGCGGTGTCTTCGTTCCGGCTGCCGCACATTTCTCGCAAGGTGATCGCGTACTTGTCTTTCTGACGCGTAATCGAGATCGCTGGGAGACGACTGATCTCACTCTCGGCAAGTTCAAGTTCGTCAGCTCTACGATCGGAGAGCGCCTCCTCGTCCGCGACATGGAAGACGTCGTCGGCTGGGACCACAATGGCGAAGTCCATCACGAAAACGTGCGTAAAGAATCCGGCTTCCTGCAGTTCATTGAAGATCGCATGCGCGGACGTGCGGCGCAGGCCAATTACTCCGTCGATGCCTCGACGGTCACGCTTCCACCGGACAAGAACGATCCGCGGCGCATTCAGGCGAATGCCACGTCGTTCGCCGGCGCGACTTACACCGACTGGGTGAACAATCAACCGATCCGCTGGCCGAACATCTCCGCGGGCGTGACCTACTTCAAGCGCGTCGATCAGAACATCTCCGGCGTGGCCGATGGCGGAGTGGCGGTCATCAAGAGTGGCCTCGCGGCCTGGACGAACGAGTGCGGCTCGAACATCAATCTCATCTACGGCGGCACGACCACCACGGTGTCGAAAGACTTTGATACGACGCACGTCGTCGAGTTCAATGATCCGCAAGGACGCGTGAGCGGATCGTGGACCGGCTCCGGCACGATCGCCATTTCATTCATGTCCTTCTCCAGCACACATTCCTTCGCCGGCCAGACCTGGTGGAGCATCAGCGACGGTGACGTCGTGTTTCAGGATGGCTTTCCCGGAACGCACAGTGCGTTCTCGACGGCGATGACCCACGAACTGGGTCACACGATCGGCTGGCGCCATTCGAATCAGGACTACAACACCGGCGGCGCCTGCAACTCCGCGACGCAGGAGTGCACCTCGGCCGCGATCATGAACTCGACCGTGAGCGCGGCGTACGGTTTCACACTGCAACCGTGGGACATCAATGCCGCGCAGACCGTGTATCCGGGCGGCACATGCGGCGGTCCCACCTGTACACCTCCATCGATTACATCGAATCCGCAGTCGGCGACGATCTCCGGCGGCAGCCGCACGCTCAGCGTGACCGCCACCGGTACGACGCCACTGTCGTATCAGTGGTACATCGGAACGTCGGGTAATACCTCGAGCCCGATCTCCGGCGCGACGTCGAGCTCCGTGACCGTGACGCCGACGTCCACGACGTCGTATTGGGTGCGCGTGAGCAACTCCTGCGGAAGTGCAAACAGCGCGACGGCGACGATCACGGTGACCTCCACGCCACCGCCGCCTCCCCCTTCCACGCTGGGGCTCACCGCGACGCGCGCCGATTTCAACGGCGACGGCAGGTCGGACATCTTCTGGAACAATCCTTCGACCGGCCAGTCGGTGACGTGGTTGATGAACGGAACAGCCACTCCGACCGTCGTCAGCTCTCCGACGGTGCCGGTTGGTTGGGTGCCGCAGGCGACCGGCGATTTCAACGCCGATGGCAGGGGCGATCTCTTCTGGCGCAACATTTCCACTGGAGAGACTTCAGTGTGGCTCATGAACGGCGCGACTTACTCCGTGGCCTATCGAGCGCCGACGATGCCGGCCCCGTGGGCGCCGGCTGTCAGCGCCGATTTCAATGGCGACGGCCGCACGGATATCTTCTGGAGTAACCGCTCGACCGGCGCGGCGGCGGTGTGGTTCATGAACGGAACCGCGCAGCCGACGCCAGTCAACTCGTCCACGGTTCCGATCGAATGGGTCCCGATGGCCGCCGGGTGACTTCAATCGCGACGGAAGAGGCGACATCTTCTGGTTCAACTCCATCACTGGTGAGACGTCGGTGTGGCTGATGAATGGTGCAAACTACTCGGTTGCGTTCCGATCGATCACCGTTCCGACTTCCTGGAAAGTCGCGGGAAGCGCCGATTTCGACGGCGACGGTCGCGGCGATCTCTTCTGGTTCAATCCATCGACCGGACAGACGTCGATCTGGTTGATGAACGGAACCGGCTCACCCAATGCGACGTACACCACCCGAGCATTGCCGCGGGGTGGAAGTCCGGCGAACCTCGGCGACTACAACGGGAATGGCCGGGGCGACGTGTTCTGGCGCAATCCCTCGAGCGGTCAGACCAGGGTATGGCTGATGAATTCCGGGAGCATTGCGTCGCAGTTCGATTCCCTCACGGTGCCGCTGCCATGGAAAGTGGTGTCGCCGTGAACGGTGGCGCCAAACCGGGGCACGGATAGAATGCGAGCCCATGCCTGATATTGAAGAGTTGAATTCGGACGAGGTTCGGTCTGCCCTTGCGAAAGCGGGAGCGGACCCTTCGTTCCGAACGGCGATGTTGGAGTCGCTGCGCAGCGCACAACTTCGCGCCGTAGATCCGAACGGGTTTCGCGACGCCGTGCGTTGGCCGCTCATTGCGGCTCTGCTTCAAGAGGCTCGCGTTCATCAGGTGCGACTCAGCAATGGCGTAGTTTTCGAGGTGATGCCGCAGAGTCGCATCGAGCGCGCGCTCCTCTTGAGTACACAGGCTCAGCCTGATCACGTCTGGGAGCCGCAGACGACGCGGCTTCTCTGCATGCTCAGCGAGGGTTCAAACGCGGTGATCATTGGTGGCGCGTATATCGGCGATCATGCGCTGACGATCGCCGCGATGCTCGTCCAGCAGGGCGGAGGCGGCGTAGTCCATGCGTTCGAGCCGATGGAGATCGCGTACAAACAACTCGAACGCAACATCGAGCTCAATGGGTTGGGCAATGTTCGTCCCCGGCGGCTCGGGCTCTGGGCCGATAGCGGCCGGCTTCTCAAGATCGATGGGCCGGCCGCACTCGGGTCGTCGCATGTCATCGCTGAAGACGCACAAGACGGAGTTCGGGCGATCTCGATCGATGACTATGTCACGGCCGAGGGGATCGCCTCCGTCGGATTGATCATGCTCGATACCGAAGGGGGTGAAGAAGAAGCGCTCCGCGGCGCGCGCAAACTTCTAAGCCGTCCGGACGCTCCAAACATCGTGTTCGAGATTCATCGCTCTTTCGTCGACTGGAGTGAGGGGTTGCCGAAGACTTCCGTCGTCCGCATGCTCACCGATCTCGGCTACGAGGTCTTCGCAATCCGCGATTTCCACGACAACTACAGCATGACCGGACGGCCGATCGAGATCGTTCCCGCCGGCAGCGTTTACCTCGACGGCCCTCCCCACGGTTTCAACATGCTGGCGACGAAGGACCGTGAGCTCGTCGCTCGCCTTGGACTTCGCGTCGTTGAGAACGTCAGCCCCAAACTGCTGCTCGACAAGGATCCGCGTCTGCACCATCCGCTGCCCTGAGTCTCAGGGCGCTCCCACAACATGAAGTTCACCGTCCTCGGAGCATCGGGGTTCATCGGCTCTCACCTCGTGGCGCACCTCCGCGCGCGCGGCGATGACGTGACGTGCCCGCCACGCGACGACTGGTCGAAGCTGACCAATGGCCTCGGACACGTCATCTACTCTGTTGGTATCACCGCTGACTTCCGCGTGCGCACCGTCGACACGGCGGAGGCGCATGTGGGTCGCCTGACCGAGGTGCTGCGGCGCGGAGACTTCGAATCATTGCTCTATCTTTCTTCGACACGCCTCTATGGAGGCGCATCGCGCGCCAGCGAAGAGGCAACCTTCACTGTCGACCCGGCCCGACTCGACGACGTGTACAACCTCTCCAAGCTCCTGGGGGAATCGCTTTGTCTCGCCATGCCCAACGAACGCGTTCGCGTGGCTCGTCTCTCAAACGTATTTGGTCCTGATTGGAGCTCGCGGAACTTTCTCGCTTCCGTGATCTCCGAAGTGATCGACACCGGTGCGCTGCTGCTCCATACGGCTGCCGATTCCGCAAAGGACTACATCGCCGTCGATGACGTTGTCGCGGCACTGTTGGCCATCGTCGCGCGCGGCAGCGAGCGCATCTACAACGTTGCCAGCGGAAAGAACGTCACCAACGCCGAGATCGCGATGCGACTGACGGAGATCTGCGGATGTCGTGTTGACGTCGTCCCGAATGCGCCGTCGGTTGTCTTTCCCATCATCGAGCGAGATCGGCTGAACCGCATTCTCGAGATCGCGCCGGTGCCACTGCTCGATGCCCTTCCGTCGCTTGTCGACGACTACAGGAGATGGAAAAGCCGATGATCCACATTGATCTTGAAACTGGCCGGGTGACGACGGACGGAGCGGACGGAGACTCGTCGTTCGACATCGGCACACCCGAGGGATTTGGCGTGATCTCGAAGGCATGGCTGCGGAGCGGATGGGATGCGAAATACGTCTACTCATTTGCGTGGATGGGCCGGCCCGTCATTCAGCTTCCTGAGGATCTCATCCGCCTTCAGGAGGTCATCTACAAACTCCAGCCCGACGTCATCATCGAGACCGGTATTGCTCACGGCGGTTCGTTGATTTCTATGCCTCGCTTTGCAAGGCGATGGAGAAGGGCCGAGTCATCGGCATCGACATCGAGATCCGGCCGCACAATCGGACGGCAATCGATGAGCATCCACTCAGGTCGTGGCTGACCCTCATCGAAGGGAGCTCCGTCGACCCCGCGATCGTCGGACAGGTTCGAGGGGCTGTGAAACCGGGTGAATCAGTGCTCGTGCTCCTCGATTCCAATCACACGAAGGCGCACGTTCTTGCGGAGCTGGAAGCCTACGGGCCGATGGTGACGCCAGGTTCCTTCATCGTGGCCACGGACGGCATCATGAGCTGGCTGGGCAACGCTCCGCGTTCGCAGCCCGACTGGTCGTGGAACAACCCGTACGAAGCGGCGCGCGATTTCGTGACACGGCATCCTGAGTTCGTCGTCGAGGAGCCCGCATTTCCCTTCAATGAAGGCGTGGTCCGCGACCGCGTCACCTACTGGCCCGGTGCTTTCCTGCGACGAATTCGATGACGGCAGGAGTCGTCACTCGGAACATCCTCGCCAACGTCACCGGCAGCGTCTGGAGCGGCCTCATGGCTCTGGCGTTCATCCCCATCTACATCCGCTTCATGGGGATTGAGGCCTACGGTCTGGTCGGATTTTTCATCACATTGCAGGCTGTTTTCTCGCTGCTCGATCTCGGATTGAGCACGACGTTGAATCGCGAACTGGCGCGGTTGGCGGCGCGGGAAGGGACGCAGCGCGACATGCGCAACCTCCTTCGCTCGATGGAGATCATCTATTGGATCACCGGCCTTCTGAGCGCGGTGGCGATCATCGCCTTGTCGCACGTGATCGCCTATCGATGGGTGCACGCGGAGCACCTCGCCGAGTCGACGGTGCAGCGCGCGGTGATCGTGATGGGACTCGTCGTCGCGGTGCAGTGGCCCCTCGCCCTGTACAGCGGCGGCTTGCTCGGTCTGCAGCGCCAGGTCGTGCTGAATGGAGTCAATGCCGCGGCCGCGACGGCGCGCGGAGCGGGTGCGATTCTCGTTCTGTGGCTGGTCTCGCCGACGATCGTCGCGTACTTCCTGTGGCAGGTGGTCGTGAGTTGCGTGCACACGTTGGTCGTTGCCTCGATTCTCTGGCGCCAGCTCGCGATGACCGGAGAACGCGCGCGATTCGACGGGGGGTTGATCCGATCAATTCATCGATTCGCCGCGGGGATGCTCGGCATCAGCGCGCTCGGTGTGCTGCTGACCCAAATGGACAAGTTGATTCTCAGCAGGCTGCTGACGCTGGAGGCCTTCGGCTACTACAGCCTCGCCGCGGCCGTGGCCGGGAGTCTTTACCGGCTCGTCTCGCCGATCTTTACGGCGCTCTTCCCGCGTTTTTCGCAGCTTGCCGCGACCGACGAGACATCCCTGGTGCCGCTCTATCACCGCGCCTGTCAGGGGATGACCGCACTCATCGTTCCGATCACGATGTTCATCGCTTTCTTTTCGTTCGAGCTGCTGCGTCTCTGGACGCGCGACGCGTCCACCTCGCGCATCGCCGCTCCGATTCTCACGCTGCTCGTCCTCGGCACGGCCGTGAATGGACTCCTGAACCTGCCGTACGCGCTGCAGCTCGCCTATGGATGGACGCGCCTGAGCTTCATCGCCAACCTCGTGGCCGTTGCCATCCTCGGGCCGGCGCTGTTCTTCGCGACCGCCCGTTATGGCGCGATCGGCGCGGCGGCGGTCTGGTGCATCTACAACGCCGGCTATGCGGTGATCGTCGTGCGGATCATGCACCGCCGCATTCTCAGAGGCGAAGAGTGGCGCTGGTACTTTCAGGACGTCGGCCTGCCGGTCGTCGTCGCACTGGCCGCGACAGCCATGGCGCGCCTGCTCGTAACAGGTGCGTCGATGACCATGTTGGTCGTGCAGCTCGTTGCGGCCGGTGCCTTCATTCAACTCGCAACCTGCGCCGCGCTGCCGGATTTCCGGCGCATGGCGCTGGCCTTCGTGCGCCGCGGAGCGGCGTCCCCGATTGGACCGAGTCGCTGATGGTGATCGTGTGAGCTGGAAACGTTCTCCCGTCGTGCGCAGCGCCTATTCGTGGGCGTCAGCCTTCGGCGATCCCTTGCGGACGTTGCGTGCGCTTCGGAACCTTCCGCTGTTCGTTCGCGACTACGTCCGCTATCGGCGCCAGCCCGACGCCGAGCAACTTGCCTGGCGCGAGATGCAGCCCGCGTTGCACGAACGGACTGGATCGCACGATCTCGATGCGCATTACTACTATTCGAATGCCTGGGCTTCGCGCAGAGTGGCCGCGACCGCGCCGTCGCTTCATGTCGATGTCGGATCGCAGTCCATTCTGTCGGCCGTTCTTTCGGCGACGATGCCGGTGATGTTCATCGATTACCGGCCGCTCGTCGCGGGCTTGCGCGGACTCACGAGCGTGTCGGGCGATCTGGTTCACCTGCCGCTCCGGAGCGAGAGCGTCCGTTCGCTCTCCTGCCTCCACGTGGCGGAGCACATCGGTCTCGGCCGCTATGGCGATCCGATTGACGCGAATGGAACGCGCAAGGCCATTGCCGAGCTGACGCGCGTGCTCGCGCCGGGCGGCAATCTTTTGTTCGCGGTGCCGGTGGGTCGGGAGCGCGTTGCATTCAACGCGCATCGCATTCATGCGGCATCGACGATCCGTGAGCTGTTCGCGTCGCTCACGCTTCGCGAGTTCAGCGGCGTGAACGACGAAGGCCACTACGCGGAGAACGTGCCTCTCGATGCCTTCACCGCCGACGACTACGCCTGCGGTTTCTTCTGGTTCACGAAATGACTTCGTCGTTGCCGTTCTTCAGCATCATCATGCCGGTTTACAACCGTGCGGCTGTCGTGGGGCGCGCGCTGCGCAGTTGTCTTTCGCAATCATTCGACTCGTTCGAAGTCGTCGTCGTGGACGACGGTTCCAGCGATACGTCAGTGGAAGCGGTCCTTGCCTTCGACGACCCGCGTGTACGCCTCCTGCGCCATGAGCGCAACCGCGGCCGCGGACCGGCGCGCAACACCGCGATGGCCGCGGCGCGCGGAGAATGGCTGGTCTTCCTCGACAGCGATGACGAGTTGCTCCCCGATGCTCTGCAGATCATCCATCGCCGCGCCATCGCCGCCGATCCTTCCATCGGAGGATTGCGCTTCATGTGCGTCGATGAAGAAGGGATCTCTCCCGATCCGCCGCACCGCGATGAAGTGCTCGATTACGAGGGTTACCTTCGCTGGCTCGACGTCGCCGTGAAACAGGAGACGCTTCCCTGTGCGCGGGCTTCGACGTTTCCCGCCGTCCGGTATGCCGACTCACATGCGTCGGAACGCTGGTATCACCTCGAGCTGGCGCGTACGTCGCGCGTTCAGGCGTGCAGTGAGGTCGTACGCCGCTACTATCATGACGTCGCCGATCGCATCACCGTTCCCGTGGCCGAGCGCACGCTGCGCTACGCGGCCGATGAAGCGGACGACGCGCGCAACGTTCTCGCCGTGCACGAAGACTCTCTGCGCCGGTTTGCCCCGAAGACGTATCGCCAGACCTTGGCGGCGGCGGCGACGGCGAATTTCGTGGCCGGGCGGAGGTGGGATGGGCTTCGTTTCGCCGCGCGTGCCTGGCGATGGATGCCGCTGTCGCCAAGACTCTACGCCGTCGTGGCGTTGGGAATGCTCGGGCGGCGGCCGCTCGCGGAAATGCAGGCGCTGCGCGCCCGCGCCGTGACCACGAGGCGGACCGCGTCATGACTGCCGTTCCGTTCGACCAACGATCCGCATCTCCGTACTGGCCGCGCAGATCTCACGGGGGAGCGCGTGGGTTCCGGACGTTTTCGCTCCTGTTCGTCGCCTCCGCGAGCATCGGCCTGTACTTCGGCAATGCTGACGTGCGCGCAGTGCTCGCACCGGCTGTCGTCGTGGCCGCAACGGCGCTGTTCTATCTCAGCGTTCAGATCCGGCGCGAAGGCCATCTGCCGATCTTCGAGGCAGCGTCGCTGTTCGTCGTGGCTACTGCCGTGTACACGATCGTTCCGCTGCTGCAATTCGCGTTGGGCGGAATGCGGTGTGGACCGTGGGGCGACAACCGTCTCTATCAGTGGGATCCGACGCCGCAGGAGTTCGGTGGATTCGCTTGGCGTCACGCCGTTCTGCTGATCACATTCGTGGTGGTCTATCTCCCGGTGCGCGGCCGGCGCCTCTGGCCTCTCCGAACTCCGGCCCGTCCGATGCGCACCACGACCGCGGTGATCATCGGGTCGGTCGTCGCCGTCAGCATCTGGTTCCTGGTTCTCGGCCTCTACGCGGGACCGACGGTGAGCGCGTATCACGGTGGAACCAACGCGACGTTGCGGCCGGTCCCGTTGATCGTGCTGCAGATCGCGAACGTCGCGCAGATCGTCGGCCTGACTCTGAAGCAGTGCCTCATCGTCCTCCTCCTCCTCGGATGGCGCCGCCGCACGTATCGTTATGCGCTCGTCGTCTGGATGGCGTTCGAGGTTGCGAAGACCTTGGTCACCTTCGAAAGCCGCGCGTCGACGATGCTGCTGCTGCTCACCGTGGTCGTCGGCTATCACGGTCTGGTCCGGCCTCTCCGCGTGAAGTTTGCGTTTGCGGTCGGTGTGATCGCGCTCATCGGCTTCCTGGTGTTCGGCATCTTTCGCGACATCGGCAGCGAGACGGTGAAGCAGGATCCGCACGCCGTATGGGGCGCGGCGACCGAGTTCCAGATTCTGTTCGGCACTGCCTACGATCTGCACATGCGGCGTGTGTCGGGGACGCTGCCGCCGATTCCCTGGCAGCTCTACTTCAGCGACTTCTATCGCGTCATTCCCAGCCAGCTGCTTCCGTTCTACAAGTGGGATCCGGCCGACTGGTACGTGGATGTGCTGGGGCTCGGCGGCACGGGGCAGGGATTCATGTTCGGGGTCGTGGCGCAGTCGGCGATCGGATTCGGTTACCCCGAGTTGATCGTTCGCGCCATCATCCTGGCGCTCCTGTATGCCTTTGCCCATCGCTTCTATCGGCGTTACAGCCGCTCGTTCTGGGCGACGATCGCCTATCTCTTCGTCGTGACCTGGGCCTACTACGCGTTCCGGTCGACGTCGTTCGACATCCTCTACCGCCTCGTCTACTACTTCGCGCCGACGTGGCTTTTGGTCAAGACATTGACGGTCATCATCACCAAGGTGAAGGAACCGCGGCGTCGCGCGGCGGCCGTCGCCACATGAGGATCGCGCTCCTCACTCTGACTCGCGGCAATGTCAGCGGCGGGTTTCGAAAGTACCTCGACCGGCTCGTGCCGTTGCTGCAACGCGACGCCGAGGTCGAGCGATTGGATGTATTCGTCCCGATGCAGATCGCGCGAAGCGGGGAGCGGTCGTGGCCGGACGGCGACGACGTTCGCGGATTCCGCGCGTTGCGATCCATGGTGTCGGAGTTGAAGCCGGACGTGGTCTTCGTTCCCACGGCTCGCGCGCTGCGGGTCGGGCGAATTCCGCTGGTCACGATGGTGCGCAACATGGAGCCGCTCGAAGTGCCGTTCGGCGGCAACACCATGCTCGAGGGTTTGAAGAACGTGGCGCGCGCGTCCGCGGCGCGATCGGCATGCCGGAGCTCGGATCGCGTCATCGCCGTTTCCGATCACGTTCGGCGCTTTCTCGTCGAGCACTGGCGGATTCCGGAGGCGCGGATCGGCACGGTTTATCACGGCATCGATCCGGCGGAAGATGTTCTCGAGCCGCCTGACGCGTTGCAGTCCATGATCGGACGTCGCTTCCTTTTTACCGCCGGATCGATCCGGCCGGCGCGCGGTGTGGAGGACGCGATCGAGGCTCTGAGCAGCGTGCCGAACGATATCCATCTCGTCGTCGCCGGCTCCGTCGATCGCGGCGCCGAACACTACGCCGCGAAGATGCGGCGGCTCGCGGAAGTGCGCGGCGTCACGCAACGTGTGGTGTGGGCGGGCCAACTCGACGCGCGGGCCATGGCTTGGTGCTTTCGCACGGCAGAAGCGTTCGTCATGACCAGCCGCGCCGAGGCCTGTCCCAACGTCGTGCTCGAAGCATTGGCGCAGGGATCGGTCTCGATCTCCACCACGCATCCGCCGATGCCGGAGTTTTTCGGCGATGTCGCGTGGTACTACAAAGAACGTGATGCCGCAGATTTAGTCGCGCGCATCCATGAAGTGCTCGCCGCGCCGCTGGCGGAACGAGAGCGAAGGCAGAACGCCGCACGTGCCCGGGCCGGACTCTTTCCCTGGGCAGCGACCGCTCGCGCCACAATCGCGCAGTTGCGCATGGCGATGAGTGCGCCGGCGCAGTCATGACGCGAAAAACGATTTCGACAAAGGACGGAACCCCAGTGCGCAGAGTCATCATCACCGGAAGCAGTGGCCTCATCGGCTCCGAGGCCGTGGCCTATTACGACCGCATCGGGTGCGAAGTTCACGGCGCCGACAACAACATGCGGCGCGAATTCTTCGGGCCCAAAGGCGACACGCTCTGGAACCTGCACCGCCTGCAGGCCAGCACGCGCAACTTCATTCACCACGACCTCGACATCCGCGATCGCGAATCGGTCTTCCGGCTCTTTCAGGAGCACGCCTTCGATCTCATCATCCATTGCGCGGCGCAGCCGTCGCACGACCGCGCCCGCGACATCCCGCTCGATGACTTCGACGTCAACGCCGTCGGCACGGTGAATCTCCTCGAGGCCACGCGCCGCTACCGTCCCGAGGCCGTGTTCATCTTCATGAGCACGAACAAGGTCTACGGCGACGCGCCGAACGAGCTACCGCTCAGCGAGCTCGCGACGCGATGGGAGTACGCGAGGCCGGAGGATTGGAAAGGGATCTCCGAGGAGTGCCGGATCGATCGCAACATGCACTCGATCTTCGGAGCGTCGAAAGTCGCCGCCGACGTGATGACCCAGGAGTACGGGCGCTATTACGGACTCAGGACCGGAACATTTCGCGGTGGCTGTCTCACCGGCCCCAATCATTCCGGCGTCGAGCTGCACGGCTTTCTCAGCTATCTCGTGAAAGTCGCCGCCGCGGATGGCGAGTACTCGGTGTTCGGCTACAAGGCCAAGCAGGTGCGCGATCAGATCCACAGCATCGACGTCATCGGCGCATTCGAAGCCTTCGCCGAGAATCCGCGTCCCGGCGAGGTCTACAACCTCGGTGGAGGTCGCGACAACAGCGCGTCCATTCTCGAGTGCTTCGCCATGCTCGAGCAGCGGCTGCAGCGGCCGGTGCGCTGGAAATACATCGAAGAGAATCGCCAGGGGGATCACATCTGCTACATCAGCGATCTCTCCAAGCTGATGCAGCACTATCCGAACTGGCGGATCACACGATCTCTTGAGTCGATCGTCGATGAAATGCTCGCCGCCGAGTTGGCGGCGGGATCCGCGGTCTGACTCGTGAGCAACTGATGGGCAACGACAATCCTCCTTCCATTCGCCGGCTCGTGCCGATTCCTTCGAAGTTGAAGGAGCGGCTGCGCGCGTGGGGTCCAGCGCGCGAAGCGTGGACCGCCGTGCGTGCGCGCCAGGTCGAGGAGGAGTACCGCAAGCGCCGCGATTTCTACGCGCGCACTGCCGCCGAGCGAGGGCTCGTCTACAGCGAAGCGCGCATCACCGGCGAAGTGCGCGCCCGTCTTGCTGCGCGCGGCTACACGCCAGTGCGGCGCGTCACAGGAGAGATCCACACCTTCGCATCGATTCCGATGTTCGGCTGGCACGAGCACCTCGTTCCCGACCTCGGCGAGCTCGGGCCGGTCACGCACTTCGACTACACCAAGCTCGGATTCGATTTCGAGCGCCTTGCCGCGACTGAAGGAGAGGCGACGCAGCGCGAGCGCGCGCGGATGAACGATCTGCTCGTCAATGCCATCCGCGAAGCGCATGTTCGAGGCCCTGTCGACTGGGTGTTCTTGTACGGCGGCGGCCAGGACTATTCGCCGGCGATGCTTCGCCGGATCACCGAAGAGCTCGGGATCCCGGTCGCGAACATGTCGCTCGACGACAAGCAGGGCTTCGTCGGCGCCAGCGCCGGCGACGCGCGCACCGGTGCGATCGACATCACCCGCGACACCGATCTCTACATGACCTCCGCGCGCGTCGCCTGCGAATGGCACATGGTCGAAGGCGGGCGTCCGCTGTATCTCCCGGAAGGGTTCAGCACCGCGGCCTATCGCCCGATGAACGTGCCGCGCGACATTCCGGTGAGCTTCGTCGGCGGCGCGTACGGATTTCGCGTCGCGGTGATCGATGCGATTCGCCGCGCCGGAATCGACGTGCATCCGTTCGGCGGCGGCTGGGGCACGCGTTCGGTCTGGCGCGACGAGCAGGTCGAGATCATCAACCGCAGCGCGATCAACCTCGGCATGGGCGGCATCGAGTACTCGGAGACGTTCACGAATGTGAAGACGCGCGACTTCGAGATTCCCGGCACCGGAGGCGGCGTCTATCTCACTTCCTTCAACGCCGATCTCGCGCAGCACTTCGTCGTCGGCGACGAGATCCTCTGTTATCACACGCGCGACGAGATGATCGATCTCATTCGCTACTACCTGGCCCGTCCCGAGGAAGCGGACGCGATCGCGCGACGCGCACGTGCGCGATCTCTTCGAGAGCACCGCTGGTTGCATCGCTACGAAGCGATGCTCCGCATTCTGGGCGTGTTGTGACGCGCGCAATCCGCTGATGCGCGTTCTCCATCTGATCCCGACCCTCGGCGGCGGCGGCGCCGAGCGCCAGATCGTGGCTCTCGCGCAGGGGCTTCGCACGCTCGGCGTCGACGTGCACGTCGGGATCGTGAGCGAAGGTGCGAACCTGACACGGCTCGAAGCGGCCGGCGCGATCGTGCATCGCATCGCCGCGCGCGGCAACTACGATCCAATGCTTCCGCTGCGCATCGCCAGGCTCATTCGACGCGTGCATCCGGACGTCGTGCAGACCTGGCTGACGCAGATGGACGTCGTTGGCGGACTCGCGGCGCTGATGACGCGGACGCCGTGGATCATCAGCGAGCGCACCAACAAGGTCTACTATCCGCGCGACCTCAAACATGGCTTTCGACATTTCATCGGGCGGTTCGCCAGCGCCATCGTGGCGAATTCGCGCGGCGGGGCGGAGTACTGGAGCGCGATGCCTTCGAAGAAAGTCGTCGTCGTGCCGAATGCCCTTCCGCTCGCGGACATCGAGCTCGCCGTGCGCGACGAGCGCGACCTCGGAGCATCGGAAGTCATCCTCTTCGCCGGCCGCTTCGATCCGGCGAAGAACCTGCCGAATCTCATCGATGCACTGTCGAACGTCATCCGCGAACGCGACGCCGTGGCGCTGCTCTGCGGGGAAGGTCCGCTTGAAGGTGAAGTGCGGGCCAGGATCGGAAGTGCAGAGATGTCGGATCGCATCCGACTCCTTGGTTTCACCGATCAGGTGTTCGGCCTCATGAAGCGCGCCGACGTCTTCGTCTCCTCGAGCTGGTTCGAAGGTCAGCCCAATGCCGTCCTCGAAGCGGCGGCGTGCGGTGGTCCGCTCGTGCTCTCCGACATTCCCGCGCATCGCGAATGCTTCGGCAACGACGCCGCGCTGTATGCCGATCCGTCCGATCCCGCTGCGATCGCCGGCGCAATTCGGCAAACGTTGGACGATCGCAATGCCGCGCGCCAGCGCGCGGAGCGCGCGCGCTCGATCGCAAGGCAATGGTCGATCGAGCGTGCGGCGTCGTCGTATCTGCAAACGTACAAGATGGTGACTGCCTGATGTGCGGAATCGTCGGATACGCAGGGGGACACGCCGGCCGGGAACGGATCGACGGCGAGCAGCTCGCGCGCATGCGCGACACGATGACGCATCGCGGTCCCGACGACCTCGGGATCTGGATCTCCGTGGACGGCGCCGCCGGTCTCGCGCAACGACGGCTGGCGATCATCGATCTCTCGCCTGGCGGACATCAGCCGATGGCCGATCCGTCGTGTCGCGTTCACCTCTCGTTCAACGGCGAGATCTACAACTTCATGGACGTGCGCCGCGAGCTCGAAGAGCGCGGTCACGCGTTTCACACGTCGAGCGATACCGAGGTGATCCTCGCGGCGTATCGCGAATGGGGCGAGGATTGCGTCCAGCATCTCGTCGGGATGTTCGCGCTGTCGCTGTACGACGAGAACAAGCGCGCGCTCTACCTCGCGCGCGATCGCGCCGGCGAGAAGCCGCTCTTTCTCTGGAGAACACCGTCGCGGGTCGTGTTCGCCTCGGAGCTCAAAGCGCTGTTCGCGATGCCGGAGATGCCGCGCCGGCTCAGCCGCGAAGCGCTCGAGCACTATCTCGCCTTTGCCTACGTTCCGCGCGAGCTTTGCATGATCGACGGCGTGTCCAAGCTTCTGCCGGGGACGATGCTGCGCTACGACGTCGACAGCGGAGACATTCGCACGTGGCGCTACTGGGACCTTCCCGAGCTCGACGAGAAGGCAGCGCAGCGCTCGCCGGACGATCTCGCCGACGAGCTGCACGAGTTGCTGCGCGCCGCGGTATCGCGACAGCTCGTTGCCGACGTGCCGGTGGGCATTCTGCTCAGCGGCGGAGTCGACTCCAGCCTCGTCACGGCGATGGCCGCGAGCGTGTCGTCGAAGCCGGTGCGCACGTTTACGATCACATTTCCCGGCCACGGCAGTTACGACGAGGCGCCGTACGCGCGCATGGTTGCGCAGCACTTCGGCACGGAGCACGTCGAGCTCCCCGGCGAAGAAGCGACGCTGTCGCTGCTTCCCGCGCTCGTGCGGCAGTACGACGAACCGCTCGGCGATTCGTCGGCGATTCCGACGTATCTCGTCTCGCGCCTGATCCGCCAGCACGCGACGGTCGCCCTCGGCGGCGACGGTGGCGACGAGCTGTTCGGCGGCTATCCGCAGTATCTCTGGATCCAGCGCATCGCCACGCTGCAACGCACGATGCCCGGCCCGCTGCGCCGGCTCCTGAGCGCTGCCGCGCACGCGCTGCCGGTCGGAACGCGCGGGCGCAACTACGGCGTGGCCGCCGGCGCGAATGGACACGATCCCGTCACGCGGGCGAGTCTCTTCTTCGATCGCGAATGGCGCGCGTCGCTGCTCGCGAACAATGGTGCGTCGGCGAACGGCCCCGAAGCGCTTCGCATGGAGCTGACGCAGGGCGCGCATTCGTTGTTGCAGGCGATGCAGCGCGTCGACTTCCGCAGCTACATGGTCGACGACATCCTCGTGAAGGTCGATCGCGCCAGCATGCTCGCCTCACTCGAAACGCGCGCTCCGTTCCTCGATCCGGCCGTCGTGGAGTTCGCATACGGCAAGGTTCCCGATCGTTTGAAAGTCGGGTTCCGCGACCGAAAGATCCTGCTGCGCCGCCTCGCGGCACGACTCCTTCCGCCGCAGCTCGATCTGAAACGCAAGCAGGGGTTCTCGATCCCCCTCGCCAAATGGTTCGCCGGCGACTGGGGTCCGATGATGCGCTCGGTTCTCGCGGAAGCCGATCCGGCGATCTTCAATCCGAAGGGCATTGCGGCGCTGTTCGATGGCGATCCGCAGCACGGAAACCAACTGCACCGCATTTACGCGCTGACGGTGTTCGAGCTGTGGCGGCGCGAGTATCAGGTGACGCTGTAGTGATGTGATCGGTTGTCGGTTGTCAGTTCTCCGGGACGTTGCGATCCGACGCGAGTCCCAGACAACCGACAACCGATCACCGACAACCAATCATGAATCCCGATCTTCTCGACTTACTCTCCTGTCCCACCTGCCACGCGACGCTCACGCGCGACGACGACTCGCTACGCTGCAGCGCCTGCTCGTCCGCTTTTCCGATCGTGAATGGCATTCCGCGCTTCGTGCCGGCGGAGAACTACGCGTCGAGTTTTGGCTTTCAGTGGAATCGCTTTCCGCGCACACAGCTCGACAGCCATAGCGGCGTGTCGATCAGTCGCGATCGTTTCTTCGCGCAGAGCGGGTGGACGCCGGAAGAGCTGCGCGGAAAGCGCGTGCTCGATGCCGGCTGCGGCTCGGGACGTTTCGCGGAGATCGCGTTGTCCGCCGGCGCGCGCGTCGTGGCCATCGATTACTCGGCGGCCGTCGAGGCGGTGCAGGCGAACCTCGGCGCGAATCCGAATCTCGACGTGGTGCAGGCCGACATGTTCCGTCTTCCGTTCCGCGCGGAGTCGTTCGACTACGTCTACTCCTTCGGCGTCCTGCAGCACACGCCCGATCCCGAGCGCGCATTTCGCGCGATCCTGCCGATGCTGAAGCCCGCGGGGAAGATCGCCGTCGATGTTTATCCGAGGAGCTGGATGAACGTGCTCTGGCCGAAATACTGGCTGCGCCCGCTCACGAAGCACATCCGCGGCGAGCGGCTCTTCGCGATCGTCGAGCGCCTCGTGCCGGTGCTCCTTCCGATCAGCCGCCTCGTCGGGCGAACGCCCGTGCTCGGCCGGAAGCTGCGATGGTTCGTGCCGGTCGCGAATTACGAAGGGATTCATCCGCTGAATGATCAACAGATCCGCGAGTGGGCCGTGCTCGACACCTTCGACATGTTCTCGCCGGCGCACGACCACCCGCAGTCGCGCGAGACGCTGCAGCGCTGGATCGCCGAGGCCGGGCTTCGCAACGGAGAAGTCGTGAAGACGGGGCATCTCGTCGCGCGTGGTGTGAAATCGATGGACGTGAACGCCTGATGGACTACACACGCCAGCCGCTGCTCTTCAAGATCCGCAAGGCCGCGCGTTACGTGCGTCTCTACGGATTGCGCCGCACGCTCATCAAGATCAAGGGGCAGTATCACGCGAACCGTACGTTCGATCCGCTACCGGCGGAGCGTTCCGATCGCACAGGCCGTCATGTCGGCATTCTCGGTTGCGGCAACTTCGCCTACTCGCACATCGCCTACTACCTTCGCAAGAACTACGGCTCGGTGATTCGCGGAGTCATGGACCCGTCGATTCAGAAGGCGGCGTCGCTTTTCGACGAGTACGACGCCGACTACTACACGACCGACGCGCAACGGATCCTCGACGATCCGAAGATCGATCTCGTCTTCATTGCCTCGAACCACGCCTCGCACGCGGAGTACGCAATCGAAGCGCTGGCGCGCGGGAAAAGTGTGCACATCGAGAAGCCGCACGTCGTCACCTACGATCAGCTCCGCAGGCTCTGCGACGCGATGGCGAGATCCAGCGCACGCGTCGCCCTCGGCTTCAATCGTCCCAACAGCCGCATCGGACAGGAGATCCGCGAGCAACTCTGGTCGCAGAGTGGCCCGTCGATGTTCAACTGGTTCATCGCCGGCCACGAGATTCCGCCGGATCACTGGTACTACCGCGCCGAGGAGGGGGGAAGGATTCTCGGAAACCTCTGTCATTGGACCGACTTCGTCATGCAACTCGTGCCGGCGGACGTGCGCTACCCGATCACGATCACGCCGACGCGCGCCGAAAAATCTGATTGCGACATCGCCGTCACCTACATCTTCGGCGACGGCTCGATCGCGGCGATCACCTTCTCCGCCAAAGGCCACACCTTCGAAGGCGTGCGCGAACGCTTCGCCGCCCATCGCGGCAACGTCCTCATCGCCATGGACGACTTCAAAGACCTCACCATCGAAGTCGTCGACCGGAAGCACAAGACCTCGCAGCGCCTTCGCGATCACGGTCACGAAAACGCGATCCGCACGAGCTACGCGCTGACGCGAGACAACCCCGGTGTCACACGCGACTACGTCTGGCAGACCGGCGATCTGTTCCTGCGCACGAAAGATGCGCTGGAGCAGAACAAGGTGCTGATCATCGAGAGCGGAGCGGCGCCCCTATAATCGAAACGCACCCCTTGTCATCCCGAGCGTCGTGCGAGGGACCTGGGCGGGTGTGTGGCACGAGGCTCGAGTTGCGCGCCGCCCAACCACCCAGGTCCCTCGCTCGACGCTCGGGATGACATGTTGATTTCTCGAGACATCGCGCGACAACTGACAACCGACAACCATTCATGAAACAGCTCATCCAGAACATCCGCACCGGCCAGAGCGTCGTCGAAGACGTTCCTGCTCCGGGCATCACGAGCGGGCGCGTGCTCATTCGCGTCGCCAGCTCGCTCGTTTCCGCGGGGACAGAGCGGATGATCGTCGAGTTCGCGGAGAAGAACCTCCTCGAGAAGGCGCGCTCGCGTCCCGATCTCGTGCGGCAGACGCTCGATAAAGTTGCGCGTGATGGCGTGCTGGCGACGCTGGAGACCGTGCAGAACCGGCTCGATCAGCCGATGACGCTCGGCTACTCCGTCGCCGGAGAAGTCATCGGCGTCGGCGCGGGCGTCGAGGGAATCGCGATCGGCGATCGCGTCGCCGCGGCGGGTGCGAATCAGGCCGTACACGCCGAAGTCGTATCGGTGCCGAAGAACCTCGTGGCGAAGATTCCGGAAGGCGTCGACTTCGACGCCGCGGCGTTCACCACCGTTGGCGCCATCGCTCTGCAGGGCGTGCGTCTCGCCGAGCCCCGCCTAGGCGAAGTCGCCGGTGTCATCGGGCTCGGACTCCTGGGACAGATCACCGTGCAGCTCCTGCGCGCGAACGGCTGCCGCGTCGTCGGACTCGATCCTCAGGCCGCACGCGCGGAGATGGCCAAGCGCTTCGGCGCCGAAGAGAGCGTGACCAGCGAAGCCGATTTCCGCGGGGCGTGTGCGCGCGCGACGAATGGACGTGGCGTCGACGCCGTGCTCATCACCGCCGACACGAGCTCCGACGGGCCGGTGATTCTCGCCGGCGACGTCGCGCGCGACAAAGGCGTCGTCGTCAGCGTCGGCGCGGTCGGCATGAACATCCCGCGCAAAACGTACTTTGAGAAAGAGCTCGACTTCCGCATCTCGCGCTCGTACGGGCCCGGCCGCTACGACGACGTATACGAGCAGCAAGGAAACGACTATCCGTACGGCTTCGTGCGCTGGACGGAGAACCGCAACATGCAGGCGTTTCTCTGGCTCGCCGGCGAAAAGAAACTCGACCTCGGCGCGCTCATCACGCATCGCATCGACATCGCCGAAGGAACGCGCGCGTACGACCTCATCACCGGCAAGAGCGGTGAGCCCTTCATGGGCGTGCTCCTGCAGTATCCGCGCGACGAACAACCGTCATCGCGCACGATCGCGTCCACCGCCCACCGCCCACCGCCAACCGCCAACTCCCTGCGCATCGGCTTGATCGGCGCCGGCAAGTTCGCGAGCGCGGTGCTGCTTCCGGCGATGAAGGCCGCGGACGCGGAGCTCGTCGGTGTCGCCGCGGCGAGCGGCACCTCGGCGCGACACGCGCTGAATCGCTACGGCTTCCACTACTGCACCACCGACGACGAACAGATCCTCGCCGATCCCAACGTCAACGCCGTCGTCATCGCCACGCGACACGATCTGCACGCGACGCAGACGATGCGCGCGCTGTGCGCGGGGAAACACGTCTTCGTCGAGAAACCGCTCTGCCTCACCGAGGAGGAGCTCGTTGAAATTCGCGCCGTATACGCGGAACATCCGTCGATCGTGATGGTCGACTTCAATCGTCGTTTCGCACCGATGTCGATCGCGCTCCGCGACTTCATGCGCGGCGCGGGCGAGCCGCTGATGATTCACTATCGCGTCAACGGCGGCTTCGTTCCGGCCACGGAATGGGTGCAGCGCGAGCAGGGAGGCGGGCGGCTGGTGGGGGAGGGCGTGCACTTCATCGACTGGGCGGTCTGGCTCACCGGCGACGTGCCCGAGCGCGTGCAATGCGTCGCTGCCGACAACGCCGGCCGCTACTCGAACGACAATTTCTCGGTCGTGATTCGCTTTCGCGGCGGGAGCGTGTTCCAACTCCTCTACGTGGCGTCCGGCGATCGCGCGCTCGGAAAAGAGCGCGTCGAAGTCCACGGCGGCGGACGCAGCGCGGTACTCGAAGACTTTCGCAAGCTCGAGCTCTTCGCGAATGGCCGCAAGTCGGTGACGCGATCCATCCTTCGCTCCGACAAGGGACACCGCGCCGGATTCGCGGCCTTCGCCGACGCGATTCGCAAAGGCGGCGCATCGCCGATTCCGTTCGAAGAGATCGTCACGACTATGCGCGCCGCTTTCGACGCGCGGCGGAGTCTGAGCGCGTGAAGCACGTCGCGCACGTCGTCGGAGCGCGGCCGAACTTCATGAAAGCGGCCCCCGTGTACGCGGCACTGGCCGCGCGCGGCGTCCGGCAGACGCTCATCCACACCGGCCAGCATTACAGCGAGAAGATGTCCGACATCTTCTTCGACGAGCTGCAACTGCCGCGCCCCGATGTGAACCTCAACGTCGGCTCCGGCACGCACGCCGTGCAAACCGGCGAGGTCATGATCCGCATCGAGCCCGTGCTCGAATCGCTTCGGCCCGACTGGCTGCTCGTCTATGGCGACGTGAACTCCACCGTTGCCGCCGCTCTCGTCTGCGCGAAGCTGCGCGTTCCTTTCGCGCATGTCGAAGCGGGATTGCGTTCGCGCGATCGTGCGATGCCGGAAGAGATCAACCGCATCGTGACGGACCAGCTCGCGGATCTGCTCTTCACGCCATCGAGTGATGGCGACGAGAACCTCGCGGCCGAGGGTGTTCCGCGCGAGCGTGTGCACCTCGTTGGGAACGTCATGATCGACACGCTCGTGCGGCTTCTGCCGTTGGCGCGCGAGCGTTGGGCGCAATGGAATCTCGATCGCTTCGTGCTGGTCACGCTGCACCGGCCGTCGAATGTCGATGACGTCGACAAGCTCGTGAAGCTGCTCGACGTGCTCGCCGGAATCAGCCGCGAGCTCACCGTCGTCTTTCCGATTCACCCGCGCACGCAGGAGTCGATCCGCCGCGCCGGGTTCACGTTTCCGGAGACGATGCGCGTCGTCGAGCCCCTCGGCTATCTCGATTTCATCGCCCTCGAGGAGCGCGCCGCGTTCGTCATCACCGACTCCGGGGGCGTGCAGGAGGAGACGACGTTCCTCGGCGTTCCCTGTCTCACGCTGCGCGCGAATACGGAGCGGCCGGTGACGGTGACGATGGGCACGAACACGCTCGTCGGCGAGGATCTGGAAATGCTGCGCGCAAAACTGCGCGAGACGCCGAAGCGCGGATCGATCCCGCCGCTCTGGGATGGCCGCGCCGCCGAGCGGATCGCCGACGAATTGCTCGGTTCCGTCCGATGAGTCTCTTCTTCGAGACCGTCCGCCACCTCTCGCTCCGCCAGATCGTCACGCGCGCCATGCGCATGACCGAGCGCGCCTGGTGGCGGCTGACCGCGCCGCCTCCGCTGCCGTGGCGGCCTCCCGTTCCCGCGGACAACCGCTATCTCACCGCGCCAGAGGGCTCGCGTCTGCGCGGCTTTCAGGAACAGTCGTTCGAATGGGCGTGCGATCTTGACGCGGACACGTTCCGCCAGGCCGCCCATTCCTGGATCGAAGCGCATCGCCATCGCCGCGGCGACGCCTGGCATCCGTATCCAACTTCGCTCCGCATCGCGAGCTGGTGTGATGCGTTGATCGCCTACGGCGACGACGCCGGGATCCGCGCGAGCCTCGCCGCGCAAGCGCGATTTCTCGCGCGGCATCTCGAGCACGACGTCCGCGGCAATCATCTCCTCGAAAACGCGCGAGCCCTCGTGCGCGCCGGCGCGTTTCTCGGCGATGCGTCGCTGACGAATCGCGGCGTTGCCGTGCTGCGCGACGAAGTCCCGGAACAGATCCTCGCCGACGGCGGCCACTTCGAGCGCACGCCCGGCTATCACGTGCGCGTGCTGGAAGTTCTCGAAGACGCGTCGCGATTCGTCGACGAACCGTGGCTGCGCGACGCGATCGCGCGCATGCGGGTGTTTCTCAACGCGATCACGGGGCCGGGCGGGCGCCTGCCGTTAATCAAAGACACGGTCATCATTGCCCCTCTCCCCGCGTCAGCGGGGAGAGGGGGGAGCGAAGCGACGGGTGAGGGGACGCGCCTCGAGCAAGGGACGACCCCTCACTCTAACCTTCTCCCCACCGCGATGAGGCTGCGGCGGGGAGAGGGGACTCGTTCGTGGCTCGCCGATTCTGGTTTCGCGATCATGCGCAGCGGCGACGACTTTCTCATCGCTGACTTCGGGCGCGTCTGTCCTGACTACCTGCCGGCGCACGCGCATGCGGACATGTTCTCGTTCGAGCTGACCATCGGCGGGGCGCCGGTCATCGTCGATTCAGGTGTCTTCGAATACGCGGAAGGGGAGTGGCGCACGTGGTTCCGCTCGACCGCCGCGCACAACACCGTCGAGATCGATGGCCGCGATCAGTCGGAGATGTGGGGGAGTTTCCGCGTCGGCCGGCGTGCGCGGCCGACGCAGGTCCTTTGGACCGACGACGCGGCCTTCACCGCCATCTCCGGTGAACATGATGGCTACGCGCCGGTGATCCACCATCGCACGATCGTCGCGTTGCGCGACGCGCGCATCTGGATCGTCGTCGATCGCATCTTTGGTCCGGCGGAGCGCGTCGCGCGCAGCTTCATCCATTTGCATCCCGACGCCATCGCTCCGCACATCGCGCCGTTGGGAGCCGCGATCGCGGAAGGCGAGGGGTGGTATTCAGAACGCTTCGGCGAGAAGCGGCGGAATCGCGTGCTCGTTCTCGAGCGGACGACGCCGGGATCGTTCGGCTACGTCGTGAGCGTGGACGAATTGTCGAGCGCCACGTTGCGCGAAGACGCCTCGGGTTGCGTCATCGACATCGCTTCATTGCGGTGGCGGGGCGCGATTCGGATCGGGTCTCCGGGCGCGCCGCCATCGCTCGAGCGAATGCTCTGAGCCGAGTCGCTTGTGGCGTGTGATCACCGCCACGGCGACTTCCGTTCGCAGAGGCTCGGAGACCGCCTCGACGACGGTCATGTTGAAGAGCGCGCCGTGGTAGAGATTCTTGCGCGCCTCCTCCGTCCGTCCCTGCTCGAGCTGCATCACTCCCAGATACGCAAACGCTTCCGGTCGTTCGTTGAGAGCGATCGACCGGAGAAAGCTTTGCTCCGCCCCTTCCATGTCGCCGACGAACAGGAGATTCGAGGCCAGGAGGAGGTGGAACTCGTTGTCGTTCGGAAAGCGCTCCAGACAGCGGCGGCACATCTCCACGAGCTCGCGCGCTTTCGTGGTTCGTTCGTAGTCGGCGGGGCCGCGGGAGAGGCGAATGGTCCAGGCGTTGACGATCGCCTTGTCACGATTGCAGCCGTAGCGTGGGATCACGAGCCGCCAGGCGGCGGTGAGAGAGGCCACGACGACCAGCAGCGCGAGGAATGTTCTAAGCCACTTCATCGACATCCGTCCATGCGAAGCAGAGCGCGGCGAGGAACACCGCCGGCATCATCGTCGACGTCAGTTGCATCGGGAAATGGGCGAGAGCGAGCACGGCAAACGCCGCCGCCGCCGGGAACGCGAACGACCGCACGAAGCGGGCTCGCTCGCTCATCTCGCCTCGCCGCAGGAACGAGAGCCTCCCCAGCAAGACCAGCGACGCGAGAAAGAGCAGATAGCCCGGCAGTCCGGTCTCGGCCAGCAGTTGCAAGTGATCGTTGTGGACTTCGCCGAAATTCTGATTGCCGATGCGGATCCACTCCGGATGATCCTCGTCGATCCTCAGCTTGTAAGCCATGTAGCGCGCCGCGAAGACGCCCGGGCCGACGCCGAGGAGCGGACGCTCGCGAAACATGCGTGCGGCGACGGCGAACGCCGGAAGTCGATACGACGTCATCTCCAGCAGCTCGCCTGATTGCGCGTTCTGCACGAGCGTCGTCATGCGCGCGCGCGCGCCGGGGTGGAGCGAGACCGCCGTCACGAGAAGCACCAGCGTGATGATGCCCGCGTAGCGAATCGCGCGCGCGCCCGGCAGCAGCGTCATCGCCGCGACGCCGGCGGCGGTGGCGATGACGGACGTCACCGATTGCGCCGCGACGACGCCGCCGGCGAGGATCAGCGCCGTCGCGCCGAATCCCCAGCGGAGCCGCGGCCAGGCGATCGCCGCGGCGATCGCCGCCATGAGCGGCAGCACGAAGTAGCCGCCGAGCTCATTCGGATTTCCGATCAGGCCGGAGACCCACATCCTCCGGCTCACCACGTCTCGCGTGACGACGAGAATCGCCGAAGGCGTGGACTGGAGAAACGCCACGACGGCGTTCAATGCCGCCGGTGCGATCGCCAGCCCGAGCGCGGTCAGGCCGCGCCGCCTCGTCGTCCAAAGCGCCGCGGTGAAGAACACCGCGAGGCAGAAGACGAAGAGAGGTTTGAAGAAGCTCACCTCGCGCTGCAGCGAGGTCGTGACCACGATCGCCGTCCAGAGCACGGCCGCCGCGGCGATCAGCAATACCGGTCGATGCGCGCGAAACGAGACGACTGCGCGGCTGTTGATCAGCATACCGGCGACGCCCGTCGCGAAGAGGATCAGCGCCAGTGTTTCGAATACAACGTCCTTCGGCGTGCGATAGACGTCCACCGCGGGGCGCATGATGACGAACGGAATGGCCAGCATCATCACTGCGACGAGCGTCCAGACGATCGTCTCCAGGTTCGTGGCTTCTTCGTCGGAAGGGGTCGATTGATGCACGAGGAAGGGCGCGATTATAGCGCGCCGGGTTGGCGCGAAGTTTGTTAGAGTCGGAGCCGCATGCGGATCCTCTGGATCGCCCAGTGGTTCCCTCCCGACCTCGGCGCATTACCGGCACGCATCACGGAAATGGCGAGCGTGTGGGTGGCCGAGGGGCATCAGGTCACGGTCCTCACCGCATTTCCACACCATCCGCTGGGTGAAGTTCCGCCGCGCTATCGCGGCCGTTGGGTCGTCCGCGAGAAGTACGGCGAGATCGACGTCGTTCGCTGCTGGCTGCTCGCGCTTCCCAATCGGCGGATGTGGCAACGGACGCTCTGCCAGGTGTCGTTCGGCATCACGGCGCTCCTCCTCGGCATCTGGCGCGCGGGAAAGCCCGACGTCGTCGTCGTGAGCTCGCCCCCGTTCTTCACCGTTCCCGCGGTCTGGCTCCTGGCGCGCATCAAACGCCGGCCGCTCGTCTTCGAAGTGCGCGATCTCTGGCCCGCGGTCTTCGTCGAGATGGGCGTGATGAAGCGCGGCCTCGCGTATCGCATCCTCGAATCGATGGAGGAGTTCTTCTATCGCGCCGCGGCGCGCGTGATCGTCGTGACGCGCGCGTTTCGCCAGGATCTGATCAGCCGCGGCGTCGACGCGAACAAGATCGGCGTCATCCCGAACGGCGCCGACATCGACATCTACGGCGGCGATGACGCTCGCCCGCGCTTTCGCGAAGCGCTCGGCGGCAACGGCAAGTTTCTCGTCACCTTCGTCGGAACGCACGGAGTGGCGACGGGCCTCGATCAGATCCTCGACGCAGCTCAGATCCTGAACGACGACGCGCGCTTCACGTTCGCCTTCGTCGGCGAAGGAGCGGAGCGCGATCGGTTGATCGAGTCCGCGCGCTCACGCGGCCTGACGAATATCCTGTTTCATCACGCCGTGGCGAAGGAAGACGTGCGCGACGTCTACGCGTCGTCCGATCTTTCGATCGTCTGCCTGAAGCCCGTGCCGTTCCTCGACAAGTTCATCCCCTCGAAGATTTTCGAGATCATCGCCAGCGGCACGCCGATCATCGCCGCCCTCGGCGGCGAGGCGGCCGACATCGTGCGCGAAGCGGGTCACGCCGTCGTTCCCGCCGGCGACGGCGCCGCAATCGCGCGCGAGATCCGCGCGCTCGCCGAGAATCCCTCGCGGATCGAAGAGATGAAGCGCCGCGGCCGCATCTCCATCGCCGAGCACTTCGATCGCCGAAAGTTGGCGAGGGAGTATGTCGAGCAGTTGACTGGGATCAGTAGACGGTAGACGGGTGACGGGGGACGTTCGTGGGTTGCGCAAGCGTTCCCATTGCACACAAAGGAGGGCGGGCTTATAGCCCGCCGATTCTTTTGGGTGGAGGGGGACCGGTCCCGCCCGCTCAAAGTCGGCGGGCCATAAGCCCGCCCTCCTAGGAATCCATCCCTTTCGTCGTCTTCAGGATCGCCGCGGCGTCGACGACGTAGGTGCTGCCGTAGGCGCGGACCTGGAGGCGGGGCTCGGGGATGGAGACGGACGACTCTTCGGCGAGAACGTCGCGATCCCAGGAGTTGATCGGCGTGAGCTCGATGCGCATCTGGCGGAGCGGGATGCCCATCGTGTCGCACTCTTCGATGATCGTGCTGCGGCGTCCGTCGTGGAGTTTGGAGGTCGAGACGAGGACTTCCTGCACCGCGTGGTTCTCACAGACTTCGCGCAGCCGGTCGCCGGCGTAGACGCGCAGGCCGTGAACGACGCGGCCGACTTTCTTCGGATCGTCGTCCACGAGCGCCACCGGTTGATAGCCGAGGTCGGGATTGTTGAAGATCTCGCGGAGCAGCAGCTCACCGGCGTCGCCCGCGCCATAGATCACGATCGGGCGGCCCGCCAGCGCGCGCGGAACGGCGAGGAGCCGGCGCGCCACGCGGAAGGCCATGCGGCTCGAGGTGATCAGCATGAGCAGCAGCAGAACGTCGAGCAGGAACACTTCGCGCGCGAACTCGAACTTGCGGAACGTGAGCAGGATCGTGACCGTGCTCGCGGCGGAAGCGATGATCGTCGACTTCGTCACGCCGACGAGATCGTGAACGCTCGTATAGCGCCACAACCCGCGGTAGACGCCGGTCGCGAGGAACACACCGGCCTTGATCGCCACGATGATCGGCAGCGTGCGGATCATCATCATGCAGTTCGGATCGGTCGGATCCATCCGTCCGAAGCGCAACGACCAGGCCGCGTAATACGCGATGACGATCAGCCCCGCGTCGAGCAGCGTCTCGAAGATGCGCCGCTTGTACGACAGATCGACGAGGAACGTCACCAGAGGGCGCTTGCCGAGATCGGTGTTCGGTGGATAGACCTTGACGCCCGCGAGATACGCGCCGGTGAGCGTCAGCAGGATCGTGAAGCCGAGGATGGCCACGACGCTCTCGTACAACGCCAGCGACCGCACCTGCGTCGAGAGAAACCCCGAGATCGCCGCCAGCGAGTAGAGCAGCCACACCGCGCGGCGCTCGCTCAGACCTAGCGCCACGAGACGATGCGACGTGTGATCGCGGCCGCCCTGCGAGGCCGAGCGGCCGGAGAGCTTGCGCAGGAGCGTCACGAACGTCGTGTCGAAGATCGGGATCACCAGCGTCAGCACCGGCACGGCGATGACCGGCAGGAAGCTGCGCGTGCGACCGCTCGTCGTGGTGAGCAGCGCGGTGCTGGCGAGGAAGAAGCCGATGAACATCGAGCCGCAGTCGCCCATGAAGATCGACGCCGGCTGCGAGTTGTAGATCAGGAATCCGCACAGCGACGCCGCGAGAACGGCGATGACCGTTCCCTCGACCATCTGGCCGAGCGAGAAGAAGTTGATGGCCAGGAACACGGATGCGATCGCGGCGACGCCGGCCGCGAGACCGTCCATGTTGTCGAGCATGTTCAGCGCGTTCGTGATGCCGACGAGCCAGAACACGGTGATCGCCGAGTTGAACAGCCCGGACGACGTCCAGGGCAGCACGAGCCCGGCGTAGACGACGATCGACGCGGCGATGATTTGCACGACGAGCTTCTGATACGGCTTGAGGTTGTAGATGTCGTCGATGAGGCCGAGCAGGAACAGCAGCGCGCTGGCCGGGATGATGGCGTGCGTGAGATCGCTCGGCGTGTCGAGCGTGAACAGCGAAACGGCGGCGACGGAGATGAAGATCGCCGTTCCGCCCAGCAGCGCGGTCGGCTTGCTGTGCCAGCGGTCCTTCTTCGGCGCGGCCACCATCCCCGTCGCACGCGCGATGCGGGCCACGAGTGGCGTGAGCAAAGCGGTGACGATCAGCGACAGCAGCGCCGGATGCCACACCTCGGGACGGGTGAACGCGCTCATGCAATCCTCAGGCGGGCACTCCCTCGACGACTTCCGCTCCGCGATGGAACGCGATCACGCTGCGCACGATGTCCTCGAGCGAATGCGTCGACTGGAATCCGACGAGATCGTGGATCTTCGACGTGTCCGGAACGCGGCGGGGCATGTCTTCGAATCCTTCTTCGTAGGCCTCGTCGTAGGGGACGTGAACGATCTCCGAGGACGAGCTGGCGAGACGGCGTACGGTCTCCGCGAGCTGGCCGATGGAGACTTCCTCCGTCGAGCCGATGTTGAAGACCTGCCCGATCGCGGCGGGATGATCGACGAGTTCATGAGCGCGCTCACGACGTCGTTGACGTGGCAGAAGCAGCGCGTCTGCTTGCCGTCGCCGAACACGGTGAGCGGCGCGCCCGACAGCGCCTGCCGGACAAAGCGAGGAACGACCATGCCGTACTGGCCGGTCTGCCGCGGTCCGACCGTGTTGAAGAGGCGGACGATGATCGTCGGCAGCTTCTTCTCGCGCCAGTAGGCGAGAGCGAGGAACTCGTCGATGGCCTTGGAGCAGGCGTAGCTCCAGCGTCCCTTGTTCGTCGCGCCGAGGACGAGGTTGCCGTCCTCGCGGAACGGAACGCGGTCGCTCAGCCCGTAGACCTCGGAGGTCGAGGCGATGAGGACGGTCTTCTTCTTCTTGTTGGCGATCTCGAGGACCATCTCCGTTCCGCGCACGTTCGTCTCGATCGTGCGGACGGGACTCTCGACGATCAGCTTGACCCCGACCGCCGCCGCCAGATGGACAACGACGTCGGCGCGGTCGACCAGCTCCGCCAGGACCGGCGCGTTGCGGACGGAATCGATGGTGTACTAGAACCGTCGATTTGCCTTGAGATGCTGGATGTTGTCGATGCTGCCGGTCGAGAGATCGTCGATGATTCCGACCTCGTCGCCGCGTTCCAGATAAGCCTCGGCCAGGTGCGATCCGATAAACCCAGCTCCCCCCGTGATCAACAGACGCAAACCCTGCCTCCGACTCGCGATGAATAATTTTTATTGTAGTGCGGAGATGCCTACGGCACAACGGGGCGAGTTGGCGGTTGGCAGGAGCGAGACCCGAAGCGGAGTGGACAGGGGACAGGGAACAGGGGACGCTCGTGCGTTGAGCAAGCGTCCCCTGTGGCCTGTCTACCGTCTACCGGTCAGTTCGTGTCTCCGCCAACCGCCAACGCGAACGATTCATAATGTCCCGGTGCTGCCGCCCATCGACGGCCTCTCCCGCGCCGATCTCGAGGCCTTCCTTGCCGAGAACCTCTCCTCCCTGACCGAGGACGAAGCGCTGACCGTTCTCGAGAACCCGTTCATCACTCCGCAGCTCATCGGCAGGCTCGCGCAGAATCCACGCATCACTGGGTTTTACTCGGTTCGTCTGCGCATGGTCGGGCATCGGCAGACGCCGCAGGCGCACGCGGTGAAGCTCGTTCACTATCTTTACTGGTTCGATCTCGTCCGCCTCTCCGTCGACGTTCAAGTGAGGGCGCCGATCCGCCGCGCGATCGACACGCAGCTTCTTCTTCGCGTCGAGCGACTCTCCCTCGGCGAGCGCGTGGCGTCGGCGCGCCGTTGCGGGTTTGCACTCATCAAGGTGCTGCTCTTCGATCCGCATCCGACGATCTTCGAGGCGCTGCTCAACAACCAGCTTCTGCGCGAGGACGATCTCCTGGCGCTCGTGACGTCGAGCCGGGCCACCGCGGAAAAACTGGCCATGGTCGCCGGCAACGCGAAGTGGTCGTACCGGTACGCCGTGCGCAAGGCGCTGGTCCTCAATCCGATCACGCCACGCGCGGCGGCCGCTTCGCAGTTGCGCTACCTGCGGCGCGTCGATCTCCGGCAGATCTACGTCAACCCGGCAACGTCGGTTTACCTGCGACGTTGTATTGAGCGCATGCGCCCGGACGATTTTTCGGCGGTCGTTCAGAGTGATTGACTACAATACCGGCCGGATGCCTGATCAGGAGCCCGAGGGGCAGGGAGGCGGCTCGGAGCTCGCCTCGTTCGGGGAAGAGTTGCGACGCGAGCGCGAGATTCGCGGAATTTCGCTCAAAGAGATCGCGGACGCCACGAAGATCAGCCGACGCTTCCTCGAAGCCATCGAGCGCAACGACCACAAAACGCTTCCCGCGCCCGTGTTCACGCGGGGCTTCGTCCGCGAATACGCGCGCTACGTCGGCCTGAACATCGAGGACATGGTCAACCGCTACAACTTCGCGGCCTCGCGCGACGATCGGATCGAAAAGCCGCCGGAAGTGCAGCGCTATCCGCAGACTCCGGTGAAGGACATCAGTCCGAAGATTCAGCCGAAGCGCGGGATCCCGCCCGTCTACGCGCGCGTCAATCTCAACCTCCTCGCCGTGGCCGTCATCGCCGCCGCGCTCGCCGGCGTCGCCTGGTGGGCCGTCCACAACAAACGCTTCGATCTCGAATCGGGAACCGAGGCAACGGCCACGCTTCCGCTCACCACGCGTACGCCCGTTCGGGCTCCGGCGATTGCGCCGCCGCCGGCGCCCGCCGATGATTCGATGCTGCATCTGGCGGTCGAAGTCACGGAAAAATCGTGGGTGGTTCTCGACGCCGACGGAAAAAATGTCTTCAGTGACGACATGCTGAAAGGGGAGCGGAAGACCTTCGACGCCAGCGAGGCCTTCAAGTTCCGCACGATCGGCAACGCCGCCGGTCTTTCCCTGATTTTGAACGGAACGAAGATCCCGCCCCTCGGCAAGGAGGGGGAAGTAATCAAGAACCGTGTCTTCGACCGCGAGGCGCTCAATCGTCTTCGCGGCGCGAAACCCGAGATCCAAACCGCGCCATGAGCACCACCGCACCGAGCGATCTCAGCGCAACCGCCGTCATCCAGATGATCGCCGCGGGTGCTTATCCACGCGACGTCGTCACCACGATCGCCCGCGGCTTCATGCCGCTGGCGCAGGAAGATCTCATCGGCGTGCTGGCCTATCTCGTCAGCGCTGGTGACGGGGAGATCTCCGCGCTTGCGCGGACCTCGCTGCACGACGTTCCGATACGGGCGATGTTCGAGTACGCGTCGAATGAAGCGATCGCCGGCGATCAGCTCATCCGCCTCGTCGACGTGGCAACCGACACCCTCGTGCTCGAGGCGCTCATCCGCAATCGCGCGGTGCCGGACTCCTCGATCGCCGAGCTTGCGCTGCGCGCCGAGGCGCGGCTGCAGGAAGTCATCGTCATCAACCAGGCGCGCATTCTTCGCGCGCCGGAGATCCTCGACGCTCTTCTCGAGAATCCGAATCTGACGCCCGACGCCCGCCGGCGGGCGATGGAGACGAAGGAAGAGTTCTTCGAGAAGAAAGCGCGGCTGCTGCTGATCGAACAGGAGCGGGCGGCGGAGGCCGAGAGAGAGCCGCTGATCGTCGATGCGCCGCTCGAGGAGATCGCCGACTTGCTCGAGAAGGCCGCGGAGCTCGGCGACGAGGTCACGCCGACGGTGGTGACGATCACCGACTCCGATCGCATGGATCCGCAGAAAGCGGCGGTGTGGGCGCGCATTCAGTTCATGACGATCAGCGAGAAAGTGCAGCTCGCGTTCAAGGGCGATCGCACGATCCGCATGATCCTGGTGCGGGAGCGGAACAAGCTGATTTGCGCGGCGGTCATGCGCAATCCTCGGATGACGGAGACGGAAGTGGAGAGCATCGCCGGCATGCGCAACGTGGAGGAAGAGGTCCTTCGCCTCATCGCCTTGCGGCGCGACTGGATCAGCAAGTACAGCATCATGCTGGCGCTCCTCCGCAATCCGAAAGCGCCCATCGGGGTTGTCCTGCCGTTCGATCAATCGTTTAACCTTACGTGATTTGAAAGGGTTGAAGGACGACAAGGGAGTACAGGCAGTCGTCCGCGACATGGCGAGAAAGTCGTATACGTCTCGAACCCAGAAAGAATGAAGGTCAACTACTACGAGATTCTGGGCGTCGATCGATCGGCTAGCGAGCAGGAGATCCGCGAGAGATTCCGGAAGCTCGCCCGTGAGAATCACCCTGACCGCTACCGGGCAACGACAAGGCCGGAGCGGAGAGGATGTTCCAGACCCTGACCGAGGCCTCAACGTCCTGACGAATCCGGCCAAGCGTAAACAGCACGACAGCGAGATCGCCGGCGGCGGCGGGCGCGGTCCGGCCGATTTCACTCAGGTGGCCAAGGCCTACCTGAGCAAGGGTGTGAAGGCTTTCAAGGAAGGCGACTGGAGCACGGCGTACGAGAACTTCGACATGGCCGTGAAGCACAACCCGCAGGATGCGAAAGCGTTTCACTATCTCGCGCTGGCCGCGGCACGCATTCCGTCGCACACGCGCCAGGCCATGCAGGCCATCGAAACCGCCGTTGCAGCGCGAGCCGATGAATGCGTTGTTCCTCAAAGATGCCGGCCAGATCTGCCAAGCGCGCCGGCCTGCTCGCGAAAGCGGAGCGCTATTTCGAGATGGCCCTCAAGTGGGACGCCTCGAACGTCGAGGCTCAGGCTGGCACTGGCTGAGCTTCGCAGCCAAGGAGGCAGCCGGAAAGGCGGATTCTCGCTCTTCGGGAAACGCTGATGCTCATGGACGTCAAGGCATAGGGACTGACGCACGTCGGCCGGCAACGGCAGCACAACGAGGATGCGTTCCTCGTGGAGAAGGAGGCCGGCCTCTTTCTCGTCGCCGATGGCATGGGCGGCCACGCCGCCGGCGAGATCGCGTCGCGCATCGCTGTCGACTCCATCTCCGAGTTCATCCTGCACACGAAGGAAGACGACGGCACCTGGCCGCACGCCTACGACGAGCATTACTCGCGCACGACCAACCGGCTGATGGCCGCGCGTGCGCATGGCCAACACACGCGTGCTCGAAGCGATGCGCAAGGATGCGCGGCTGCGCGGCATGGGCACGACCGTCGTCGCCTGTCTGGCCGAGGACGAGACGGTGTCCGTCGCGCACGTCGGCGATTCGCGCGCCTATCTCATCCGCGACGGAGCTCTCTCGCGGATCACGAACGATCACTCCTGGGTCTTCGAGCAGGTTCAGGCGGGGATGCTCACCGAGGCCGAGGCGGAGAAGCATCCTCTGCGCAACGTCATCACCCGCGCCCTCGGCGGCGCGTCTGCAGGTCACGCCCGACGCGTCGGAGATCGCAGCGAAACCGGGCGACGTCTTCCTGCTCTGTTCGGACGGCCTCACGGGCATGGTCCCTGAAGATGAGATTCTTCGACTCGTCACTTCGAGCAACGGCGACCTGGAAGAGCCTGCCAGCGATCTGATCGACGCGGCGAACGAGCGGGGCGGCCTCGATAACGTCACCGCCGTCCTCGTCAAGACTGTTTAGAAACGAGTTGGCGGTTGGCAGTTGGCGGTTGGCAGTAGACGCCAACCCGGCTGCTTGCTCCCGCCAACTGCCAACCGCCAACTGAGGATCATCGTGCACGTTCGAATCGATTACTGCGGCGTTTGAAACTACCTTCCCAGGGCCTCCAGTCTGGCGGCCGAGATCCGAAAGAATTTCGATGTCGAGAGCGAGCTCGTTCGCGGCAGCGGCGGCATCTTCGTCGTCTCCGCGAACAATGAAGTGCTCTTCTCCAAGAAGGACGAAGGCCGCTTCCCGACGGAACGAGAGATCGTCGAAAAGCTCCGCGTGATCGCGTAGTTCACGACAACCAAGATTTCACGCGGAGACGCGGAGACGCGGAGATGCGGAGAAATGCGTCGCCGATTTCTCTCCGTGTCTCCGCGTCTCCGCGTGAACCCGAACTCTGCGACTTCATCCATAATGTCTGCATGTCGGAGCCAACCTTCATCGAGCGTCTCGGGGAGACTGTCCAACTTCACGCAAGTGCGAAGCAGGTGTATGGCGAGCCGGTCGAGCGCGATGGCACGACCGTCATTCCCGTCGCGCGCGTGCAGTGGGGATTCGGCGGCGGCGGGATCGGACGCGGGGTGGCCGAGCGAGGCGGGGGCGGGGGCGGCGCGCAGGCCTATCCGGTCGGCTTCATTCACTTCCGTGATGGCGTTGCGGAGTTCCGTCCGATACATGATCCGATGGGCATGATGACCCTCGCCGCGGCGGGCGCAGCTGGCCTCATCGCCGCGCTGCTTCTGACGAAACTCTTGCGGCGATAACCGCCTACAATTCGCCCCGTGCGCCCGGAGGTCGAGGAGCTTCGTCCCCAACTGAAAGCGATTCTGTACGACTGCGCGGTGGAGATCCGCGCCACGAAAGCCGCCGTGTACATCTTCGACGGTTCGGCGAAGTTCGAGCTCGTGACCGAGTACGGATTCCGCGGCACCGGCGTGCGGCAGTGGGCCGATTTCAACGATCCGATCGTCGATCGCTGCGGCCGCGGACGAACGACCTTTGTCGTGAACGGCATCGCCGCCGATCCGCGCTTTTCTCCGCTGCTTTATGAAGCGTCGACAGACCGTCTTCTCGTCGCGCCTTTGTATTCGCGAGGGAAGCTGATCGGCTTCGTCGACATGCGCGACAAGTCCGGCCAGGCACCCTTCGAGAGCGGCGACATCGCCAGGGCGCAACACATCGCCGACCGCATGGTCGAGGTCTTCGCGGAGAAACAGCTCTTCGGGCATCACTTCATCGCGCTGTCGAAGCTGAGCGGACCGCAGCCGGTCGCCGGATCGGAAAGTGGGAATGTCAGTCCGGTGCCGCCGGTCCGCGAGCATCCGATCGAACCGAATCCGGTTGCGATGCCGGTCATTCCGCCCGCTCCTCTTCCCGTGAGCACTCCGACGACGGCACCCGAACCGCCGCCTCCTCGCGTTGCGGTATCGGCGTCGATGCGCGGTTTGCCTCTGCGCGAAGCACGCGATGCCGCCTATCGCATTCCGGCAACGCCTCCGCCGCCTTCCCTCACCGAGGGGGCGATGAATGCCGCAAAGGACGTGTTGCGCTCGGTGCTCCTGATTCCGGGCGCCGTCCTCGTTTCGCTCAATGCATTCGGACACCTCGGCGGACTGCAGGAAATCGCCGCGCGCTCGTCGCTCACCGATGATGCGAAGAAGCTACTCGAGTCGAAGGTCAACGCCTGGCTGGCGAAACGGGGAGAGGCGGGAGGCGCGGTGCGTACCTCCGTGCACACGCCGTACGGGACGTCGACGCCGCCGATCTCATCGGCTGACGTGCAAAAGATCTTCACCGCGCCGCTCGCCGTCGGCACATTGCGCGGGCTGTATCTCACCGTCGCATTCGCCGGCAATCCCGATCGCGTCGGGCACGAGCTCCTCGCGTTGATGCACGCGCATCTGCAGCTCGTGCTCGAGCAGTCGATGCAGCGCGAGGTCGTTGGCGCGCTGCATGAACGGATCGCCGAGAAATTGATCGAGCCGGATCTCCAGAAGTTCCCGGAGTTACGCCGGCACTCCGAGGCGGTGGCGACGCTCACCGAGCGTTTCGCGCGGTTCCTGGCGCTGACGCCGCAGGAGGTTGAGAACGCGCGCATCGTGGCGTTGGTTCACGACGCGGGCATGCGCCTGCTCGATTACGAGCACCTGTATCGCAAGGCCGCGCTCACCGAGGACGAGCTCGGATTTCTGCGGCAACACCCCATCGTCGGCGCGGCGATCGTCGAGCCGCTCCTCGGCCCGGAGATCGCCCGCGCCGTGCTCTGTCATCACGAGCGCGCGGACGGTTTCGGCTATCCGAGCGCGCTGCGCGGCGAAGACATTCCGCTGCTCGCGCGCGTCGTGCAGATCTGCGATGCCTGGATCGCGATCACCGATCCCGACGGCTACCAGAAAGCGGACAAGCCCGAGGATGCGCTGGCGATGATGACGATCGCCGGCGGAACGCAATTCGATCCCGAGCTCTGCGCGCGCTTCGTCGAGATGATGAAAACGCGTTGAACACAAAGATTTCACGCGGAGACGCGGAGGACGCGGAGAAAGAAGTTGCTGACTTTCCTCCGTGTCTCCGCGTCTCCGCGTGAAACCTCCCTCGCGGCCGGGTAGGGATTCAGGCACGCCGGTCACTCCTTGGCGAAGGAGAACGGTATGAATCGTCGGGTCGCAAGTGTCGTGTGCCTGGTGGTGATGGTGCTGGTGAGCGGGCCACCGACTCACGCGTTTCTCGAGGACCTTTGCCTTCCGCGAAAAGCCGCCGACGGGAAGTTGAGCTGGTGCATCCGCCCGACTTGCGCGCTCCCCGTTTCCGAGAACCGGGCCTGTCCCGAGCAGACGCTCGATTTCGCTTCGATCAAGCCGGGCCGCAGCATGATTCACGCGGACTCCACGTACTTCATCGCCATGGCCCTCGGCTATCGCGCCGACGTTGCCTACTGGATCGCCGCATACAACGAGGTCACCGACTACGCGCAGTACGTTCCGATCGATCAGTGCGGCGTGCAGGCCGCGAATCAGAACGCCATCGCGCATCAGAACACGCTGCAGACCGCGCCGAACTCGGGACGCGACTACATTACCGCGTATTTCAACGGCTTTCAGCGGACGAACACCAGCACGGACGGCCCGCTCGATCACTACATCGTGAACTTCTCGCCGAACAAGCAGGGCACGGACGTTCATGGTGCGGGCGGCGTGCAGGCGCTGTATCCGTTCCACTATCCGAAGCCGGGCTATCCGCTGCAGATCGACGACACGTATCAGAAGACGCTGGCGAATCTGAGGCAGTGGGGCATGCTGCGCGGCGACGAGCCGGGTGTGCTCTGCACGGTCGGTCTGACGGATGACGCGGATCCGACGAAGTGCGTGACGACCATGACGATCACGGGAACGGTGCCGTTTTTCCCGAAGGCGAACGCCGGCGTGCCGATCAGCGTCGCCACGGGGAGGAAGGTGCTCAACCTCCCGCAGAAGGGAAACAACATCGTCTACTACGAGCAACTCGGAAACTGGCTGAGCGACAAAGTCAGGACGACCGGGACGCTCTGGAAGGATCCGGTTCCGGCACCCGTGCCGGTGCAGATCGCGCGCTTCGGCCTCTATCTCCACGCGCTCCAGGATTCGTCCTCGCACGCGACGTACTGCGGCGACGACGCGCCGACGCCTCCGGGAGGCTGCGACGTCGGCACGTACATGTACATCTCCAACCCCAGGACCGTGCAGCTCTCCTTCGGCAGCTCCTGCGCGAACAGCCCGCATCTCGCCGGACACGTGCAGGAGACGGGCACCGGCGATGCGCCGCTGCCCCTCCGCGACTACGTGGCGCTGAACAATACCGTTGATGAGTTGATCGTGTTCGCCAACGAAGTCGCGCGCCATCACGAGGGCTGGATCATCAATCCCGAGCTCCTGCCGCTCGACGTCGTCGGCGGGAAGAGTGCCCAAGGCAACAGCGCGGACGATCTCAAGTCGACCCTCGTCGGGACCATCATCAAGGGAACCGCCTACAGCCGCGCCGAGGTCTATCAATCGGGTGTCGTCACGAAGCCGCTACAGGAGAAGGACTCGCTGAATCGCCTGCACGCGATGAACGCGGCGTTGAGCGAATATTCGGAGACGGTCCGCAAGCAATCGGCCCATCCTGATTTGTTCGCTCCGTTCGAGCACATGCCGGGCAATTCGGCCGACCCGAAGGACACGAAGGTCTGCTGGCACTGACGTCGCGCCGAGGCTGGAGAGTTCGGTTTCACGCGGAGACGCGGAGACGCTGAGAAAGAAGTGCCTCTCTCCGTGTCTCCGCGTCTCCGCGTGAACCCAAGCTCTCCGGCCTCGTGATAGTTTTCCGCGCATGAAGATCGATCGTGACGAAGCGCGTCGCGTTGCGGAGCTGGCTCACCTCGAATTCGACGACGCAGGCCTCGATCGCATGGCCTCGGAGATGACGAAGATCCTGACCTACATCGACCAGTTGCGCGAGGTCGACGTCGAAGGATTCGAGGAGCGCGATGCGACGGTGACCCCGTTTCGCGAGGATGAACCGTCGGCGGGAATCGAGCGCGAGCTCGTGGCGCGCAATGCGCCGGCATGGCGCGATGGTCTCTTCGTCGTACCAAAGGTGATTGCTGGTGAGTGAGGTTCTCGATCTCCCCTGGAGCGAAGCTCGTGCGGAAGTCTCGCCGCGCGAGTATGTCGACGCCTGCCTCGCCGCGGTCGAACGGCACAACGGCTCGCTCAACGCGTTCCTGCGCGTCAATCGTGATGCGCCCGCGGGCGTTCTCCCGTTCGCGGCCAAGGACAACATCGTCACCACCGATCTGCCGGCGACGTGCGGATCGCGCATTCTCAAGGATTTTCAGTCCCCGTTCGATGCAACGGCAATCGCGCGACTGCGAGCCGCCAGTGGCTCGCTCATCGGTAAAACGAATCTCGACGAGTTCGCGATGGGCTCGTCCAACGAGCACTCCGCATTCGGTCCGGCGCGGAATCCGTGGGACACGACGCGCGTGCCCGGCGGCTCGTCCGGCGGCTCCGCGGCCGCCGTCGCCGCACGGCTCGTTCCCGTCGCTCTCGGCTCCGAGACCGGCGGCTCCGTGCGCCAGCCCGCCGCGCTCTGTGGCGTCGTCGGATTCAAACCGACATACGGTCGCATCAGCCGTTCGGGCCTCGTCGCCTTTGCCTCGAGTCTCGATCAGATCGGCATCGTGACGAAGACCGCGCGCGACTGCGCCGAAGTCCTCGGCATCATCGCCGGCTACGATCCGCTCGATTCCACCTCGAGCCGCGAGCCTGCCGGCGACTACACGCGCGACCTCGGCGCGGGTGTGAAGGGATTGCGCTTCGGCATCGTGCGCGAAGCGCTCGCGCAGCTCGAAGGAGAAGTGCGCGCGAACTTCGACGCTGCCGTCGACGTGCTGCGCCGCGGCGGAGCGATCGTCGAAGAGGCGAGCGTGCCGACGATTGGCTACGCCATCGCCATCTACTACATCGTCGCCAACGCCGAGGCGAGCGCGAACCTCTCGCGATTCGACGGCATCCGCTACGGACATCGCAGCGAGCGCGCGCAGACGCTTGAAGACGTCTACTTCGACTCGCGTGGCGAAGGGTTCGGCGCGGAAGTGAAGCGCCGCATCATGCTCGGCACGTTCGCTCTGTCGTCGGGCTACTACGACGCCTACTACGGCCGCGCGCAGCGCGTGCGCGCCAAACTGCGTCACGAATTCGCGGAGTCGTTCCGCGCCTTCGACTATCTGATCACGCCGACGACTCCGGAGCCGGCCTTCCCGATCGGTGCGAAGACGGACGATCCGCTGTCGATGTATCTCTCCGACATCTTCACGGCGCCGGCGAATCTCGTGGGCATCCCTGCGATCGCGGTCCCCTCGGGATTCAGTGCCGCGGGTCTGCCGCTGTCGCTGCAGATCATGGGACCGCACTTCGGCGAAGCATCGTTGTTCCGCGCAGCATCGTTCTTCGAAGGCGAAACCGGGTACTGGAAACGACGTCCGGTCATTTGAGCAAAGTTTTTCACTCCGCATCTCCGCGCCTCCGCGTGAGAACCGTTTCACCCATTTGATCCCGCGCTTCGCTGAGGCTAGACTGTTCGGGTGCGTGGGTGGGTGTGGCTCTTCCTGAATCTTCAGATCGCGGCGTATCTCTCCGCCGCGCCTTCCCCTCCCCCGAGCTCCATCGCGGTCGCGCAGATGTCGATCGACGTCCGCGCGTCCCTCACGCGTGACTACGACATCGAAGTCGCCGTGAAGCCGCATGAGGGCGATGCCTGGACGCGGCTGGCGAAGCGGGTCACCGGCGATGCGGCGAACTGGGAAGACATCGCCGCCTTCAATCAGGCCGACGAAAACCTCAAGACCCATCGTCCGATCCGCGTTCCGTTCGCGCTGCTCAAGGCGAATCTGCAGCGCGAGATCGTGACGACGCTCTTTCCTCTCGATCGAAACACGAGCGCCGGCTGGACGTCATACCGTCGTCGGCGCGCGCGGCATCGAAGGCGAATCGCTCTGGAAGATCGCGGAGTGGTTCACCGGCGACGGCGCCAACTACACGCTCATTCGCAAGGCCAATCCCAGTCAGGGACTCTCCACACGCAAAGGCGACGTGATCCTCATTCCCAAACGGTTGCTCACCGCCGCATTCGGCGGAAGCTCGGAGGAAGAGAATGCACCGACGACGGCAGCGGAGGCTCGGAAATCAGCGGACGATGCGACTCAGCGTGCAGCAGCGGATGAAGATGTATCGGAGGCGGCTCCGGCATCCGTGGGAATCCCGTCGCTGATTTATGATCGCGACGGGACCGACCCTCATGCCGTCTATCGGCTGCAGAAGGGCGAAGCGCTCTACTCCTCGGTGGCCATTCGCTTCACCGGCCGCGTGTTCGCGAAGGACGTCTATGACGTCATCGATCGCATCGTGAAGTACAACGACATCGAAGACGTCGCGCGCCTGCCGGTCGGCTATCCGGTGAAGATCCCGATGGATCTGCTGCTTCCGGAATACCGGCCGCAGGACGATCCGACGCGCGTAGCCCGCGAGGAGACGAAGCGCGAGAGCGCGAAGATCGCCAGGCGGACCCGCGCCGCCGGTCTGGCCGGCGTGCAGGTGATCCTCGACGCCGGCCACGGCGGTCGCGACGTCGGCACGGAGCAAGCGGACGTCTGGGAGTCGACGTACGTCTACGACGTGGCCTGCCGCCTCAAGCGCATTCTGGAGAACCAGAGCGCCGCCGCGGTGGCCATGACCACGAAGTCGCAGAAGAACGGCTTCACCGTCGGCGATAGCAACGTCCTCATCGGGGCCAACGATCACTACGTGCAGACCACGCCGCGCTATCTCCTCGACGACGCGATCGTCGGCGTGAACCTGCGCTGGTATCTGGCCAACTCGATCTTCCGCCGCGCGATCAGCACCGGCGTGCCGAAGGAGAAGGTGATCTTCCTCTCCATTCACGCCGACTCGCTCCATCCGTCGCTGCGCGGCGCGATGGCGTACATCCCCGGCGCCAGCTTCACGACCGGCTCGTTCGGAAAGAGCGGCGACATCTATCTGACGCGCGCCGAAGTGCGCGAGCAGCCGAAGGTGACGCTCTCGCGCGACGAAGCGCTTTTGGCCGAGGGGTCTGTCGCGCGATCTCGCGCAGTCGATCGTCGGCGTCGTTTCAGAACAATGCGCTGAAGGTCCATCCCTTCGGTCCCGTGCGCGACAACGTGATCCGCAGCGGCAAGGAATGGGTCCCCGCCGTCATCCGCCACAACCAGATCCCCACCCGCCTCCTCCTCGAGGTCTGCAACCTCGGCAACGCCAAAGACCGCGAGCTGATCAAGACGAAGAAGTACCGCCAGGACCTCGCGCAGGCGATCTACGAAGGGATCGTGAGCTTCTATGCGACGCAGGAGCTCGCGCCCGCGGTGGTTGCGACGCGCGCGGCAGGGAAGTAGATTCTTGAAGTTTTGAAGTTCAAGGTTCTTGGTGAGATACGCGGGATCGAGACCATCGCCTCCGGGCATGGCATTCGTGATCTTCGCATTCTGGTGAAGCGTTTCGGCCACGGGAACTGGCGTAAGCTGAAAGGGTTTGCCGTTGTGCAGTTCGCGAATGGTACGGTCGCTAAAGCGGAGTTACACTGGTACGAAGCGCATGGGGTTGGCAAGCGGTGGATCAAGGTGAAGCGCGTCATCCGAAGACAATGAGCGACGAAAAGCATTTTGTGGTTTGCGTGATCAATGACGAGTACGACGGCGCGCTCGAGCTTCGCAAGATTTACGAAGTTCTGGAGGACGCTGATGCGGCGCCGCACGACCTAATTCGCGTCATCGACGAATCCGGCGAAGACTATCTCTACCCACGAGACTGGTTTCTTCCGATTCAGCTGCCGCATGACGTGGCAGAAGCAATCGCCGAGATCGCGCATCGACAACCGGCGGCCTGACTCGCCTTCATTGCGTCCGAACGGGCCGCTCACGGGGCGCCGATGTCGATTGAACGGCGCCAATGGAACGGGCGATACCTTGGGGTCGCGACGCAATCACGGTATGCTCATCAATGATGGATCCGAAACAAATCGTCCATACAGACCCCGAGATCCTTGGCGGCACGCCCGTGTTTGTGGGTACCCGAGTGCCGGTCGATGCACTGATCGATTTTCTCGAAGGCGGCGATAGGATCGAGGACTTCCTCGAGAACTATCCCGGCGTGAGCCGCGAACAGGCGGTCGCGTTCCTTGAAGAAGCCAGCCGGGCGCTGGCCGCGAAGATCGCGTGAAACGAGTCCTGCGCCGGCCTCGCCGGCGGTCCGCGTATAATCCGCGCCCGCAATGCCCCGCTCTTTCGAAGGCGACCTTTCCGCCGCAGGCCTCCGCATCGCCATCGTCGCGAGTCGTTTCAACGACGAGATCGTGTCGGGGCTGCTCGATGGTGCGCTCGAATGCCTGACGCGTCACGGCGCGGACGATGATGCGATCGCCGTGCATCGCGTGCCGGGAGCGTTCGAGATCCCGACGCTGGTCGCGAAGATTGTCGAACGCGGTGGATACGACGCCATCGTCACGCTGGGGTGTCTCATTCGCGGAGATACGCCGCACTTCGAGTTCATCTCCGCGCAGGTAACGAACGAGCTTTCGCGCGTCTCGACGGAGGCGAAGGTTCCGGTCGCGTTTGGCGTGATCACGTGCAATACGTACGAGCAGGCGGTAGGGCGCTCGTCGCCCGGCACGGGGAACAAGGGGTGGGAGGCGGCTCTCGCGGGCATCGAGATGGCGAACCTCTGGAAGAAGCTGGCGGTTGACGGCTGACCGTTTGCGGTGGAACGATGCCGCCCAGCAGCTCCCGCCGACTGCCGACCGAACGACCGCTACGCGCGATGGCTCGTGCCTCGCAAGATCTAGGAGACTGAATGGGTGCCCGACGGAAAGCGCGCGAGCTCGCGCTGCAGATGCTCTTTCAATTTGATATGTCCGGGAATCAGCCGGACCAGATCATCGACACGTTCGAAGAGCTGCAGAAGTCGAAGCCGAACACGCGCGAGTTCGCGACGAAGATTTTTCGCGGCACCGTCGAGCATGTCGTGGTGCTCGACGAGATGATTCAGAACCAGGCTGAGAACTGGCGTCTCTCCCGGATGTCCACCGTCGATCGCAACATCATCCGCATGTCGGTCTACGAGTTCCTCCACGAAACCGACACGCCGAAGCTCGTGATCATCGACGAGGCGATCGAGATCGCCAAGAAGTTCGGCACGCAGAAGTCGGGGCAGTTCATCAACGGCATACTCGACGGGATACTCAAACGGTACAATCTCGGCGCGGATGAAGGTAGAGGACAGAGGGCCGAGGGCGGAAGTTAGCAGCGCCGGAGACGCGCCATGAGCCTGCTCGGCCGCCTCGAGGATCTTTCCCTCACCGATATCGTCCAGATCGTCTACCTCAGCCGCCGCACCGGCGTGCTGGAGATCATCAACGATCTCGGACGCCACACGGTGATGTTCCGCGGCGGGCTCGTCGTGAATGCCGGCTCTCCGGAGCATCCCGATCTCGTCGCGTTTCTTCAGGCCTCGGATCTCGCTTCGCCGGAGAACGCGAAGATGATCCGGCAGATGGAGGAGAAGGGCATTCCTCCGGGGACGTCGATCGTGGAGATGAACCTTCTCTCTCGCGACGATCTCGCCGAGGCGGTGCGTCAGCGGATTCTCCGCGTCGTGACGCCGCTGCTGCAGAGCAAGGAAGGGGAGTTCAACTTCATCCTCAGCGACTCGATGAGCGCGATCGATCTCGAGTACGAGCCCGACGAGGTATTCAAGGAAGGCGGCTTCGCGCCGAATCGCCTTCTCGGCACCGGCGAAGGCGAGAAGATCAAGCCGCTGAAGGGACTCGAGGAATCGCTGAAGGTCGGGAAGGCGCTGCTGCGCGGTTCCGCTCCCGCGGACGCGACGCCGGCGTCGCTGAACCTCGGTCTCGGCAATCCGATCGAACCATTCGCGGCGCCGAAGTTGCCCGGCACCGCGCCGACGGCGACGGACAATGTCGTCCCGTTTCCGAGCCGCGAGGAGTTCACGCCGATCGAGGAAGGGATTCCCGCCTCGGGCACGATCGGCGCGGAGTCGATCGTTCCCTCGCCGCCGACGGATGCGCCGGACGATGCGCCTCGCACGTCGACTCAGCCGGGGCAGTTCAAGGTCGCCGGCGGGCTGTTCGAAGTCGAATCGCCCGAGGCCGCGTTTCGCAACGTCGTGCTCTTCGAGCGCAATCCGCTCGTGCGCGTCGCGGCCCGCCGCGCGTTCACGAAACATGGCGTGAAGATCTTCCAGTACGGCGCGCTCGACGACGTGCGCGGCGCGATGACCGATCTCTTTCGCGCGAACAGTTACTTCGTCACGTTCCTCGAGCTCACCGAAGACGACGCTTCGGTGAAGCTGATGCAGCAGGTGAAGCGGAAGAATCCGCGGCTGCCGGTCGTGCTCGTGGACGCGAAGACGGATCTGCGCCGCCGCCACGACTTGTTGCGCGCGGGCGCCGATCTTTACCTGACGAAGCCGGCGCCGGAGCGCCTGCAGCCGGGACTCGCCGAGGAGGAGCTCTCGCTGTTCGCGGACGAGCTGGTGCTCTTCGCCGAGCGTTCGTTCGAGCAATGGGAACAGCTCACCGGCGGCGGCGTCGAGGCGGGGAAGAGGTTTTACGAGATGGCGAGCAAGGAGACGGTCGACCGCTCGTTCACGCTCCTGCGCCAGCTCATCAACGAGCTTTCGAATCCAAACGACATCGGACAGGTGTCGGCGACGATTCTCCGCCTGTCGGCCGAGTATCTCGACCGCGGCGCGCTGTTCATGGCCGCCAGCGACGAGTTCGTCGGCCTCGGCGGCTTCGGCGTGACCGGAGGCGGCGAGGAGATGAATACGCGCGTGCAGAGCGTGCGCATCCGCCGCGGCGAGCCTTCCGTGCTCACGGATGTGGTCATGGCGCGCGAGGCTCATCGGGGCAAGATGCGCCGCACGCCGGCGAACGTGGAGCTCATCGAGCGCCTCGGCGATCTGCTGCCGACGGAGGTTGTTGCGCTTCCGATCATGCACGCCAACCGCGCCATTGGTATCCTGTACGGCGATAACGCCGAGCATCGGACGCCGATCGATAGCATGACAGGGCTGGAGATTTTCCTGTCGCAGGCCGGATATGCGTTCGGCAACGCCGTATTCGCATCGGAGAGGGCGGGGCGGCACTGACGCTATGAAGATCCTGGTCGTCGAAGATTCGACCTCGATGCGGGCGTACCTGACGACGCTCATCGAAGGCGGGACGGAGTCCTACGACCTCGAGATCGTCGAGGCGGCGAGCGGATTCGAAGCGCTGAAGACGCTCCCGCATCACAAGTTCGACGCCATCCTCACCGACATCAACATGCCCGACATCAACGGGCTGGAGCTGGTGAGCTTTCTCAAGAATCACCCCGTCTACCGCTCGATCCCGATCATGGTGATCTCCACGGAGTCGAGCGAGGAAGACCGCCGCCGCGCCGCCGCCCTCGGCGCCGAGGAGTACCTCGTCAAGCCGTTCCAGGCCGGCGATCTCGATCGAGAAGCTGCGGCGCTTGTTGAAAGTCGCTTGAAGCGACTTTCAACAAGCGGTTGCTGGTTCCTGGTTGCTGGTTGTCTGCGGGCTCTCGCCAGACGGCACAAGATAAGCCAGTACGTCACGGCATGATGCTAATTCCCCGGGTCCGTGTTTTCTCACGCGATCCCCAGACAACCAGCAACTAGCAACTAGCAACAGCTAAGTGCGATCATGCGCACCAGGTCTGAATGGCTAAAGAAGACGATCGAGCGCGAGAGGAATTCACCAGCGAAGCCGAGGAGCTGCTCGACACGCTGTCGCGCGACCTGGTCGACTTCGAGGCGCAGGGGAAGAACGTCCGTCCGGAGCTGGTCAACAAGATCTTTCGCGAGGTGCACTCGCTCAAGGGTCTGGCCGGAATGCTCGGCTTCGGCGACATCTCCGAGCTCTCGCACAGCCTCGAGGACATGCTCGATCGTCTGCGCATGGGCAAGGTCGAGATCACGAAGGATCTCATCGACCTTCTCTACGACGCGGTCGACAGCCTGAACCGCCTCGTCATCGCCATCAACGATCCATCGCTCACCGGCCTCGTCGACATCACGTCGCTGACGCGCCGCATTCACCAGGTCATCACCCATCAGCCGCAACGGAAGCACGACGATCCCTTCGCGGAGCTCACGCTCGACGAACAGACCAAGAAGTCGCTCACCGAATACGAAGAGCATCGCCTGCTCGAGAACGTGCGCGGCAGCAAGAACGATCCTGTCGCTGGCGGTGACGTTCGACTTCAGCGACTTCGACGAGCGGCTGCGCTCACTGACCGCGAGCCTGAGCGACGCGGGAGAAGTGATCTCGACGCTGCCCGCGTTGACCGACCGGCAGCGTCAACGGCATCGCCTTCCGTCTGCTGTACGGCTCGACGCTCGATGAAGCAGCGGTCGCAGCTGCTCGCGCCCGAGGCGGAAGTCACGTCGCTGCGGAAGACGAGTGCGGACGTCGCGCCGCGAACCGAACCGGCGAAGAGCGCCGCGGTCGCGGAAACACCGGTCCCCGCCGATCGTGAGGAAGAGCTGTCGCTGCGCTCGCTGTCGCAGACGGTGCGCGTCGACATCGGCAAGCTCGATCACGTCATGAACATCGTCGGCGAGTTGATCATCGAGAAGACGCAGCTCGAATCGCTGACGCGGGCCATCCCCCAGGGCGCGTCGATGCAGCAGGCGCGGCATGCACGTCGCACGAGCTGACGAAAGATCGCCCGCAATCTCGACCGCAAGCTCAACGAGCTGCAGAAATCGGTCATCGAGATCGCGCATGGTGCCGGTCGGGCAGATCTACTCGAAGCTCTCGCGCATCGTGCGCAAGATCGCGCGCGAGCTGAACAAGGAGATCGAGCTCGTGCTGCGCGGTGAGGACACGGAGCTGGACAAGATGATGGTCGAGGAGCTCACCGATCCTCTGATGCACATCATCCGCAACGCGCTCGATCACGGCATCGAATCGGCCGAGGAGCGGCGCGAAGGCGGGGAAGAGCCCGGTGGGCCGCGTGACGCTGAACGCCTATCAGCAGGGCAACTCCGTCGTGCTCGACGTCACCGACGACGGCCGCGGCATCGACCCGGAGAAGATCGGCCGTGTGGCGCTGCAAGCGCGGACTGGTCGGCGAGAAAGACGTCATCGATTCAGCAGCGCGCGCTCGAGCTGATGTTCACGCCGGGATTCTCCACGGCGACGGAGGTGAGCGAGATCTCCGGCCGCGGCGTCGGGCTCGACGTCGTGAAGAAGAACATCCAGGAGCTGAAGGGAACGATCGACGTCATTTCGCATCAGGGCGAGGGCGCGACGTTCCGCATCATCGCTGCCGATCACGCTGGCGATCATCCAGGCGCTGATCGTCGACGCCGGCGGCGAGAAGTTCGCGATTCCCCTCACCTCGGTCGAGGAATCGCTGCGCATCTATTCGCGCGACATCCGCACCGTCGAGCGGCGCGAGGTGTTCACGCTGCGCGATTTCACGCTCCCGCTGCTCCGTCTCGCCGACGCCTTCAGTCTCGACGACCAGCGCGAGCATGGCCCCGACACGAAGTGGTTCGTCGTCGTCACGCGCGCGGGGGAGAAGACGGTCGGCATTCTCGTCGACGCGCTGGTGCGGCAGCAGGAAGTCGTGATCAAGTCGATCGGCGAGCGGCTCAAGACGATCCCCGGCATCGCCGGCGCGACGGAGATCGGCGAGAGCGAGATCGTGCTCGTGGTCGACGTCGGGACGCTGATCGATCATTTCGGCGGCCGCGCGCGCGAGGTGCGGGCGGGGGCGGTGGCTTCGAGGTCGAAAGAATATGTTTGAGGAGTTCTTCGGCCTCGCGACAAAACCGTTCGGAAAGACGCCCGATCCGTCCTTCCTCTACGAATCGAATCAGCATCGCGAGGCGCTGGCGCGTCTCGAATACGCCGTCGACGAGAAAGAGCTGGCGCTTCTGGTCGGGCGACATCGGATCGGGCAAGACGACGCTCTCAGCGCGCGCTGCTCGATCGAATCGGCGACGCGCGGCCGATCGTGCTGCTCATCAATCCCCGGCTCACGCCGGCGCAGCTTCTGCGCGCGGTCGCGCGCGGCCTCGGCATCGAGCCGGCGCGCTTTCGCAACGATCTGCTCGATCAGATCCATACGAAGCTTTTCGAGCTGTACGAAGAGAAGCGCGAGCCGGTGCTGATGATCGACGAGGCGCAGCTCATTCCGAGCAAGGCGACGTTCGACGAGATCCGGCTGCTGACGAACTTCCAGCTCGACGACCAGAATCTGCTGTCAGCGTCGTGCTGATCGGCCAGCCCGAGCTCGAAGCGCGGCTCGACCGTCCCGCCTACGCACCGCTACGGCAGAGGATCGGGATGCGCTACTCTCTCGGTCCGCTGTCGCTCGAGGAGACGCTCGCCTACGTCGAGCATCGCATTCGCATCGCCGGCGGCTCACGGAATCCGTTCAGTCGCGATGGCCATGGAAGAGATCCACACCCTCAGCGGAGGAATCCCGCGCCTCATCAACACCCTGGCGACGACGGCGCTCCTCGACGCCTTCGGCGAAGACGCCGAGACGATCGACCCAACCCGCGTCACCGCCGCCGCGCGCGAGCACCGCATCGCGAAACGCGAAAGTGTGGACCACCAGAACAGCGAGCACGCCCATGGTTGATCTGGCGAAGATCCGGAAGAAGGCGAAGCGGAGCGCCGACGTCCCGTCGGCTGATGCGGCGGCGTCTCCCGAGCGGACCGCCGGCGTCCCGCCGGCTGGCTCGGCGGCGTCCTCGCCGCCGTCGCCGGAGCCGCAGCCCGCCCGCCCGCCCAACGGCGGCGAGGACGCCGCCGTTCCAGCCGGCGGGGACGCCGGCGGTCCGAAAAGCGCCAAGTCGCCGAGTCGTCCAGTCGTCGAGTCGCCGAGTGTCCCAGTTGCCGAGTCGCTCCTCGACGACTCGACGACTCGACGACCCGCCGACTCGCCGTCTACCACTTCCAAGCTCGAAAAATTCAAAGCCGAAGCCGGCAAACGCCGTCAGACCGAGGCCGCGAAGATCGAAGTCGCGGCGGAGGTGCAGCTCGAGCTGCTCACGTTCGTGATCGCCGGCGAGCATTACGCCGTCGACATCGAGCGCATCGTGGAGATCGTCACGCCGCGGCGGCTGACGCGCATCCCGAACGCCGAGGAATCGGTCGTGGGGATCATCTCCCTGCGCGGCACGATCGTCACGCTGGTCGACGTTCGGATGAAGCTGCGGCATCGTGGAGTCGAAGAGGAAACGGCCGACACGCGGATCGTGGTCATCGATTTCCACAACGAGATCGTCGGCTTCCTCGTCGATCGCGTTCTGCGCGTCGTGAAAGCGGCGGCAGGGGAGATCGAGCCGCACCCGGTGGTGCACTCCACGGAGCTCGATGATTCCGTGCGGGGAGTGTTTCGCGTCGCCGGTGCGTTGACGATCCTCCTCGATCTCGACAAACTGCTCGACCACAGACAGCTTTCAGCAAAAACGGCCTGACCAAGAATCGATCATGGACCTCACCTGCAAAAAATGCGGTTCGACGTTTCGTGCAGCTCTCACGCTGCCGCTGACCTCGGCCGTCCGCGTGGCCTGTCCGCGCTGTCAGTATCAGATGGTGCTGAAGCCGAAGAGCTCCAGCGGCATGCATCCGGTCGTACAGGAGGTCGAGGTGCCGGAGCCTCCGGCGCGCATTCCGCGACGCCGCACCGCGGCGATCGCCGATGAGCCTCGCCCCTTCCGCCACTTCCTCGGCGAGCACTTGCGCCGTCTCGGATTCGAAGTCGCCTATTTCGAGACCGGCGATCCGACTCTCGAGTTCGTGCGCCGTTCGCGCGCCGAGCTGGTGATCGTCAACGTCTATCTGAAGGGCAAGCTCGGCGTCGAAGTGTCGGAAGAGATCAAAGCCGATCCGGCGCTCGACGCCACGCGCGTCATCCTCATCGGCGCACTCTTCCGCGCCAACCGCTTCCGCGCGAACCCCACGAACCTCTACGGCGCGGACGAGTACATCGAAGAGCAGATTCCGGAGAAAGAGTTCCGCCAGATCATCCGCAAACTGTTCCCCGAGGTGGGGGACACGAGCGAAGTCCCGATCGAGCCGCGCGAATACGACGAAGCCCGTCGCCTGGCGCGCCTGATCCTCTCGGACATCATCATTTATCACCAGCGGAAGGTCGAAGAAGGCATCCGCGAAAACAACTTCTTCGACGTCCTGCGCGAAGAGATCGACGAAGGCCGCCAGTACTACGAGTCCCGCGTCCCTCTCCGCGTGCGCCGCGACACCGAGATCTACACCGAGACCCTGCAGCAGTTCCTGCAGATGAAGCGGGAAGAGTTGGAGAAGTTGAGGACGGGAACCCAGTAAGCTCGCAGCTCGCAGCTCTCGGCTCGCAGGAGAAGCAGCGAGCCCCTGAGAGCTGAGAGCTGTGAGCTGTGAGCTAAAGATAATGACTGCGGATCCATTGATCATCGAACAGGCCCGCTCCGCCGATCCCGACGCGCGGCAGAAGGCGGCGTTTCTCGTTGCCCATTCGGCGGACGAGCGGAACCTGCCGCTCATGTTCGAGCTCCTCGGCGACAAGGACTGGCGCGTCCGGAAGACGATCGTCGACGGGCTCGTGCGCGATGCCCGGCCCGAGATCATCCAGGGTCTTCTCGATGCGCTGGCTGACGCCGAGAATGCCGGGAAACGCAATTCGGCAACCGAGGCGCTGATCCGCATCGGCGAGACCGCAATCGAGCCGATCGTCAGCCGCCTGCGCGCCGAGAAAGACATCGACGTCCGGCTCTCGCTCGTCAACCTGATCGGCGATCTGCGCAGCCGCGAGGGGTTCGACATCCTCATCGAGCTCCTCGAGCAAGAATCCGACATCAATGTCGCGTCGTCGATCGTTTCGTCGCTCGGCAAATATCGCGACGCCTCCGCGCTCCCGCACCTCATGCGCGCGTTGCGCACGCGCGAAGATCTCTGGCTCAAGTTCCACGTCGTCGAAGCGCTTGGCGAGATCGGCGATCGCTCCGCGCTGCCGGCGATCCTGCCGCTGTACGCGGAGAAGTCGCTGCGCAAGCCGGTGCTCGAAGCGGTGGGCAAGATCGCCGACGTCGGCACCGTGAATTTCCTGCTGCGCATCATCGCCGACGAAGAGAAGCTGAACCTCACGGCCTTGCGCGCCCTCGTGCGCATCGCCGAGGCCAGCAAACCGCGGATCGTCGAACAGGCCGAGCGGCAGCTGATCCAGTCGCAGCTTCCGCGAATCCTTCCCGCGACAGAAAGTCGCACCGCTCATCGAACACCTGCACACGACTCCGAAGCGCGAAGTGAAAGCGTTCATCCTCAAGTTTCTCGGATGGACCGGCGACGAAAGCGCGCTGCCGGTTTTGCTGCGCCATCTCGATCATCCCGATACCTCGGAAGTCGCGGCGCAGGCGCTCATCGACTTCGGCCCCGGCGCGATTCCGTCGATTCTCTCGACGCTGCAGAACGAAGAGGAAGACGAGATCGTCGCGTCTGCTGCTGCGCGTCGTGAACGCCATCGGCGGACGCGAGGCGATTCCGAGCATCCTGCCGTTCCTCGATCACGACAATCCGATGATCCGGCGCCTGGCGTTCGAGACTCTCGGCGAGATCCCCGATCCGTCGTCGATGGACTACCTCCTCGCCAAGCTCGACGACACCGACATCGCCTCGCAGCAGGCGGCGGTCAATTCGATCTCCGCGCTCGTCACGGCGTTCCCCGAGGTCTCGGGAGAAGTGCTGGCGAAGATCCGGAGATTGCTACAGCAGTCGCCGTCGACGCCGATCAAGCTCAACTCGCTTTCGGTCTACGTGAACATCCAGGGCGAGGGCTATCACGACGGCTTGCTGCTGGCGTCGAAAGACAGCGATCCGGTGATCCGCCAGAAAGCCGTCTCGCTGATGGGCAAGTTCAGCGAGGAACGCTTCGCCGATCAGCTCGTGCTGTCGCTGGCCGACGAATCGACGTCGGTGCGGCTTGCGGCGATCAACGCCATCGTGCGACATCGTCCCGAGACCGGGCTCGAGCCGCTCATCAGCTCACTCGACGACAACGACATCTGGATCCGAACCGCAGCCGCGCAGGCGCTCGGCGAGTACCGGCATCCGGCGACGGTCGAGCCGCTCATGCGGCATCTGATGAACGATCCTGCCGCCCGTGCGCATCGCCGTGATCGACGCGCTCGGCAAATCGGAGACGCCGATCGTCAAGGACGTTCTCTTCGGTTGCCTCGGCGAATCCGATCCGGAGATTCAGCGCACGGCCATGCTCGCGCTGGCGCGCATCCCCGGCGACGACGTCTATCGCGCAGCTCGTGGCCGCGCTCGCGAGTGACGACTGGCGCTTGCGCGCCGCGGCCGCGGCTTCGCTCGGCACGCGTGGCGACCGCAAGGCATTGCCGGCGCTGCACCGTGCGCTCGAGGATCACGACACCTACGTGCAGCAGTCGGCGATCCTCGCGCTCGACAAGGTCGCGGACCGTTCTTCGTTCCCGTATCTGTTCAAAGCGCTGGAGAACACGGCGATTCTCGACGACGTCTCGGACGTCTTCGTGCGGCACAAGGAGCTGTATCGCGATCTGCTCGAGGAGGCCTGGCGCACCGCGGACAGCCGGAGGGAAGTCGTGATCGCCGCCATTCTCGCGGCGATGAAGAAGAAGGAAGAAGGATGAAGGCGAGTCCTTCGTTCTCATGTCGAATTTCAACTTTTCGCTGAACCACCACATGGAGCTGCCGGACGATGTTTTCCGGTTGCTGCGGGACCAGATCTACCGAAGGTCCGGGATGTGGTTCAGCGATTCCTCGAAGTACCTCCTGCAGAAGCGCCTCTCGCCTCGCGCGCGCGAGATGAACTTCGACTCGTTCCAGAAGTACTTCTACTTCCTCCAGTACGACCCGCGCGCCGACGCCGAGTTCGATCAGATCTTCGACCTCGTCACGACGAACGAGACCTACTTCTTCCGCGAGCCGGCGCAGCTTCAGGCGTTCACCGAGGAGATCGTTCCCGATCTGCTTTCGCGCAAGCCGGTGAAGAAGATCCGCATCTGGTCCGCCGGATGTTCGTCCGGCGAAGAGCCGTACTCGCTGGCCATCCTGCTGCAGGAAGGAGGCTGGTACGACCACGCCGCCTTCGAGATCTTCGCCAGCGACATCAATCAGCAGGTCCTCGGCAAAGGCGCGCAAAGGGCTCTATCGCGAGAACGCGTTCCGCGCGACGGCGCCGGAGGTCCGCGAGCGCTACTTCCGCCGCGAGCCCGAGGGAGCGGTCTGGCGCATCGCCGACGAAATCCGCAACCGCGTCTCCTTCGGCCGCCTCAACCTCTACGACGAAGCGCGTGTCTCGCTCCTCGGCCACCTCGACATCGTCTTCTGCCGCAACGTCATCATCTACTTCGACGACGCCTCGAAGAAAGTCGTCGTCAGCAACTTCTACAACCGCCTCAGCGAAGGCGGCTACCTTCTCCTCGGCCACTCCGAATCGCTGATCTCGCTCTCGACGCAGTTCAAGCTGCGCCATCTGAAGAGCGACATGGTTTACCAGCGCTAGATCGCAATGGACCGCCGCCGTCTCGGCGGCTGGGACGGCGGCGTCTCGCCGCCGTCCGCTAGCGGCGAGACGCCGCTCGCCAGCCGGCGAGGACGCCAGCGGTCCGCTTCGCACTGCGATCCCCGTTCTGCGATCTCGTAGAATGCGCGCGTGTCGTCCGTCCCCACGATCCGCGCGCTCGTCATCGACGACTCCGCGTACAACCGCGTCACGATCAGCCGGATGCTGGAGACCGATCCGCGCATCAAGGTCGTCGGCACGGCCGTCAACGGCGAAGACGGCATCAAGCAGGTGATGAAGCATCGGCCGGATGTCATCACACTCGATCTCGAGATGCCGATCATGGACGGCTTCGCCTTCCTGCGCTGGCTGATGATGAATCTGCCGACGCCGGTCATCGCCGTCTCGTCGCGGGCCAGCGATCGCAGCGTGTTCAAGGCCCTCGAGCTCGGCGCGCTCGACTTCATCGCCAAGCCCGGCGGACGCGTCTCACCGCGGCTCGAAGAGATTCAGAAAGACCTCGTCACCAAGGCGCTGCAGTTCGCCGAAGTGCGGATGGATAACCTGCGCCGCCGCGTGCAGGAAGAACAGACGCAGGCCGCGCTGCCGGAGTTTCCCGCCGAGTCGTGCGCGAAAGGAATCGAGCTCGTCGTCATCGGATGCTCGACCGGCGGCCCGCCCGGCGATCCAGCACCTTTTCCAGGCGTTACCGCTCCTGCCCGTACCGTTTGTCATCGCGCAGCACATGCCGCCGACGTTCACCCGCCTCTTCGCCGAGCGCGTCAACAAACTCACCTCGTACGAAGTGCGCGAAGCGCGCGACGGCGAGATGCTGCTGCCGGGCTTCGTCTACATTGCGCCGGGCGGGATGCAGAGCGAAGTGCGGCGCATCGCCGAAGGCCTGCAGATGCGCGTCTTCCCCGCGGCGGCCGACGACCTTTATGCTCCCTCCGTCGATCGACTCTTCCGCGCAGCCAGCGAGTCGTGCAAGGAACGGCTGATCGCCGTGATCCTCACCGGAATGGGCGACGACGGCTCGGAAGGAATCCGCGTCGTCCACGAGCGGGGAGGGAAGACCATCGCCGAATCGTCGCAGAGTGCGATCATCTTCGGCATGCCCGCCGAGGCCATCAAGACCGGCGCGGTGGACGACGTGGTGGCGCTGAATCAGATTCCGGAGTCGATTCGGAAGCTGTGTTCGGGATAGATCAGGAATCGTTACTGGGTTGTCAGTTGTCAGTTGTCGGTTGTCGGTTGTCCGCGATGCATCGTGAGCTCCCCGTCATGCTGACGCGCAGCGAAGTGCGCTTCTGTGTAGCGCTGGCCGCCCTCGGCCGGCGGCGCGCGCCGGAAACGACATCGTCGAATCCGAAGTGGTGCGGGCAGCGCTGTGGGCAGAGGGATGTGGACGTGGCATCTGCGCGAGAGGACGGCCGAGGGCGGCCATCACTACACAGAACCTCGTGAGCCGGAAAGGTTCCCGTCAGCCGCGAAGTCGCTCGACAACCGACAACCAGCAACCAGCAACTTTCTTTCGCGGCGAATGCCGCGCGTTGTGCTAAATTCACCCGACCCTTGTTCCCGGGTCCATTCAGAGAGAGATGAGCGAAGAACAAAAAGCCGAGAAATTTCTCGAGTTGTTCAACAAAGGCAAGGAGTTCACCGAAGAGCTTCTGCGCGAGAACCAGCGTCTGCGTTATCGCGTCGCCGGTCTCGAGACGGAAAGCATCAGCGTCGAAGAGGCGCAGCGTCTCCGCGAACAACTCGCTCAACTCACCGAAGAGAATCGGCGCATCCAGCAACGCTTCCGCGAAGTCGAGGAAGAGAACAAGGACTTCGCCAACCGCTACATCGAGATCGAAGAGCAGAACAACAACCTCGCCAACCTCTACGTGGCCAGCTACCAGCTGCACTCCACGCTCGACTTCCGCGAGGTCATCCAGATCGTCCAGGAAATCGTCATCAACCTCATCGGCGCGGAGTCGTTCGCGATTCTCCTGCTCGACGAGAAGACGAACGAGCTGAAGACCATCGCCTACGAGGGCGAAGACGTCATGCAGGGCGTCGACACCATTTCCACGCGGCTCGGCGAAGGCGTGCTCGGCACGGTCGCCAAGACCGGCGAGAGCTACTACATCAATCAGGACGTCGAAGGGGGCGCGATCACGCTGGAGAGGCCGCTCGCGGCCGTGCCGCTCAAGATCAAAGAGCACGTCATCGGGCTCATCGTCATCTACCGTCTGCTCCAGCAGAAGGACGCGTTCTCGGCAGTCGACTACGAGTTGTTCTCGCTTCTTGCCGCGCACGCGGCCACGGCGATCTTCTCGTCCAAGCTTTACTCGCAGTCCGAACGGAAGCTCAACACGATCCAGAGCTTCCTCGATCTGCTCACCACATCCGGCTAGAGAGAGGTCTGACACCAGTGGGGATGGAGAATGCGAACTTTCTGGTCGTCGAGGACTCGCCGACCATGCGCCAGTTGATCTCGTTCTCGCTGAAGCGATTCAAGAACGCCAAGATCATCGAGGCCGTCGACGGCGTCGACGCGCTCAAGAAGCTGTCCGGCCCGGACAAGATCGATCTGATCCTGACCGACATCAACATGCCGGTGATGGACGGGCTCAAGCTCGTCTCCCTCGTGCGTCAGAACGCCCAGCTCCGCAACATCCCGATCATCATCATCACCACCGAAGGTGCGGAAGAAGATCGCGAGCGCGGTCTGGCCCTCGGCGCGAACGCGTACATCAGCAAGCCCATTCAGTCGTCGCACCTGATCAAGACGATTTCCGAGCTTCTGTCCGTGTAGGTTGTGAAGATCAGGTTCGCCGGCTCTCTAATGCAGAGGGAGGGCTGTGTGAGCGAAACCTCGCTTCGGGTCATCGTCCTGAAACCTGGGAAGTACGACGCCGGCGGATATGTCCAGCGCTTCCGCCGCGGCTTCATGCCCAACACCACGCTGTCCTATCTCGCCAGCCTCACGCCTCCTGAGATCGACGGCGCCCGCTGCGACGTCATCACCATCGACGAATACGTTCACGCCGATCTCGAGTACTTGTCGCTGCTGCGACGCGATCCCCAGCGGCGGACGCTGCTTGCCTTCGCCGGAGTGCAGAGCCATCAGTTCCAGCGCGCGCTCGATCTCGCCGCGCTGGCGCGCTCGCGCGGCGTCGAGAGCGTCGTGATCGGCGGGCCGCATCCGATGACCTGCGATACCTCGGAACACCACGGCCGCGGCGTGAGCTTCTGCCTTTCCGAGGCGGAGAGCGTCTGGCCGGCGATCCTGCGCGACGCGCTGGCCGGCGAGCTGCAGCCGGTGTACGGCGCGGATGCGCGATGGGGCGCGCAGCTCGATCCGCCGGCGCTCATTCCGCCGAGCCGTCGCGATCTGCGCCGCTACTCCGTGCGCATGCTCGGCGTCTATCCCGCGCGCGGTTGTCCGTACACCTGCACCTTCTGCTCGGTGATCAAGATCGCCGGCCGCCAGGTGCGAAGCCAGCCGGTGTCGACGACCATCGCCAGCCTCAAGGCCGCCAAAGCCGCGGGCGTGCGCATGATCATGTTCACCTCGGACAACTTCAACAAATACTCCGAGGTGCGGCAACTGCTCGAAGCGATGATCGACGAACGCATCGAGCTCCCGTTCTTCGCGCAGTGCGACACCCAGATCGCGCGGCAGGAAGAGCTCGTCGACCTCATGGCCCGCGCCGGCTGCTTCCAGATGTTCGTCGGTACCGAGTCCTTCCAACGCGCGACGCTCCTCGCCGCGCACAAGTATCAGAACCACCCCGAGACCTACAGCCGCATCATCGAAATGTGTCGCGCGCGCCGCGTGACCACGCACTTCTCGAACATCCTCGGCTTTCCCAACGACACCGAGAACGGCATCTTCGAGCACCTGCAGACACTGCGCGAGCTCGGCCCCGACGTCGCCTCGTTCTACATCCTCACGCCGATCCCGGGCACCGAACAGTACGACGAATTCATGGCCCAGGGACTCCTCACCGAGCCCAACCTCGATCGCTACGACGGCACCTGCGTGACCTGGCGTCACCCGACGCTCCAGCCCGAACGCTGGAACGAATTGCTCCTGCACTGCTATCGCGAGTTCTATTCACTGCGCGACGTCACAAAGAAGATCCTGCGCCAAGCCCTCGCCCGCTGGGACTTCCGCACCTCCGCGGCCCTGACCGCCCTCGCCGGCTACGCCACGCTTCAACGACTCTCCGCCTCCCGCGGCGAACACCCCGGCAGCGGCGGCAGCGGCCGCGTCCAACTCGACCGCGCCGCCGACTACGCGCACCTGCGCCGCGACCTGTTCGGCTACGACCTCGTGCCGCTCCCGCGAAGTCTCACGCTCTCCGCGCGCGACGAGGAGCTCAATCGCCACGCCAAGCTGGCGGTAGTGTCGTGACGAACGGTCAATTTCTTCGCAAGCCGCGACGATTGATCAACATGTCATCCCGAGCGTAGCGAGGGACCTGGGTGGGCGGTGGCGCGCAACACGAGCCTCGTGCCACCCGTCCCCCAGGTCCCTCGCTCGACGCTTCTAATGACATCGAAGATGTCATCCCTCTCAGCGAGGTCGGCGATTCAGATCGAAAGGCGTGACGCAGGCTTGGCCAACCGACGCTGCCGGCCGGGCCGGCTCGGGATGACATGCTTGTCATTTAGCTGCGGCTCACGCGCTTCTGTGTAGCGCTGGCCGCCCTCGGCCGGCGGGGCGCGCCGGGAAAGAGATCGTCGAATCGTCCGACATGGTGTCGGCGACCGAGGGAGCCTCTTGCATTCGATCAGTGGACACCCGTGCGCTCACGTGCAGAACGCCGGCGTATCTTCATTTGAACCACCGGCGCACATGGTGCGACAGACGTTGACGAAGCATAACGGCAAGCGTTATGCTTCGTCAGTGATACGGAGTTGGGCGGACCGCGCGTACGACGTCGAGATCGTCGACTACCACTGAAAGGAATGCCATGAAGCAGAGCAAGTTATCGCCTGTGCACCCCGGGGAGGTTCTCCTCGAAGAGTTTCTGCGTCCGCTCGAGATCTCTCAGTATCGTCTCGCAAAAGACATCAGCGTGCCGCCACGTCGCGTGAACGAGATCGTTCTCCGCAAACGGGGTGTTTCCGCGGATACGGCGCTGCGCTTCGGCCGGTACTTCGGCACCTCGGAGCAGTTTTGGCTCAATTTGCAGAGCCAGTACGATCTCGACGTGGAAAGGGACAGACTGGGCAATCGTCTCGACGCTGAAGTGGTCCAGTTCACACCACGAGGCCCTAACTCCTCTACGAAGCCGAAGGCGTCTGCTCAACGAAAGCGCCGGATTTCAGCCATGACCCGTTCGAAATGATCGCCTGACCTTTCGCTCAAGCTGTTGCGGACTCCCCACGACCAGAGATCAATCGTCACGCAAAGCTGGCAGTCGTGTCATGACGAGGGTAATGAATTCTCCGTAATCCTGAGCGCAGCGAAGCCCGCTTCTGAGTAGCGCTGGCCGCCCCTCGGCCGGCGGCGCGCGTCGGGAACGAGATCGTTGAATCGTCCGAAATGGTATCGGCGACAGAGGGATGTGGACGTGCAACGTTCGAGGCCTTCAAGTATCTGGATAAGCGAGTACAAAAGGCAAGCGGTTCTGCCAGAATCTGGTTTCAAGCTGATGATGGCGGCGTTCGACAGGAACAGGGCGCTCATCAAGTTAACGGCGCTGAGCAATCTGAGCGAGCAGGACGAGCAGGACGGGTTTCGTTTCATCTTTGCAGGCGGTGTCCAAGCAATTCGTAACCCTCGGGACCACGAGCACAGCGTGACCGACGACCCCGATATCTGCCTTGATCACCTTTCGTTCGTGTCGCTGTTGCTTCGACGGCTGGATCAGGCCGGCGTCGCCTGAGTTGCCGCCCAACTTTGCGGTGGAGCGGACTTGGGCCGCCGTCCGATACGCTTACTCTCATATTCTCGGCGTGGGCCGAAGCCGCTCACCTTGGAACGTTGGGCGGATTACCTCTACGCGAGGTAGTCGATGATAAATCGCTCGTCTGGCCCTATTGTTGTGGCAACAGTTATCTGGCCCGTGCTCGGCGCTGAGACGTAATTGTTGTTCCACGTCTGGATAGCAACGGTGCCATTGCCCTGATCCAACAATTCGAACATTTCCCAGTCATACATCCCTTCGGCGTTTGCAAGCACGTCACCAGACGGCTGCGTCGACATGAAATGGCCACTTGGTGTACGAAACGCCTGTTTACCGGTTGCGAGTTGCACTAACCCTAGCTCTTCCCAGGCATACAGCCCACCGCCGTCTGCGAAGATGCTGCCGCCGCCACCTTGTTGCGGAGACACATAGTTACCGGATGTCGTTTTCAAGCCAAGAATCGAACTAACCTGCATTGCAGAACGAACCTGAGGAACTGCGTCCAACCGTACGAAGCGGTACCCGTCCACGATAAGTTGCGGGATCAAGCGCTGTACCAATGCGTACGTCTGATTCTTTGCCACCAGAATCGGTCTAAACGGCTCAGAACTATCATGCAAATCGACGATGCCGCTTCTCGCCGTCGTGATCGCAGCGTAATAGTTCTGGAAGGCGTTTTCCACTTGTTGCGCTAAGTTGGCGGGATCGGCAAGATCGGAGGAATCCCAGAATTGCCAGTCATTGGCACCAATATCATACAAAACCGGTCCGGTGAACTTACGTGCATCCGAATCCCCGTTAAGAACTCTCGCGACATCCTCCGACCATCCCCCATACGGCGGCCTGAGGAGAAGGCTGTTGGGATTCGCAGCCGTGCCGATTGACCCAGTTGCATTCACAACGTCGTCTATTACAGTCGCATCGCTTATTGTCAGATCGCCAAGTAGGCCGTTATGTGTCTTTGTATGGTTTACCAAGAGATGTCCCATGTTCGACAATTGGCGACAAAGTTCAGGCTCGCTTGCCGCGTAATCGCCAATGACGAAGAATGTCGCAGGTATACCTAAAAGAAACAGATAAAACGCCAGGTCGTCAGTTCTGGGTCCTGGCGCCGGCATCGGCGTTTGAGTGAGTCCAGGTCCGTCGTCGAATGTTAGGCAAAGTGTCATCGCTGGCAACAAGTTGCCCCTGATCTCTGTCTTGAAGAAGTGCATACGTCCTCCGTTCGCAATCAATGAGAGGTAGTGATCGACACCCGCTGATCGTTTCACGGCGCGATATTGCGCCGTAAAAGCCGCCCAACTCGCCGCTGGAACCGAGGCCGGGCGCTCGCTGGCCCGGCGGCCGAGCCGCCTCCGCTTGCGCGAACGCACTCCGTTGTTGGCCGGCACGTGAGCCCCGGCGCCGGTTCAGTGGAGGTCGTTGGGCGGCGGCGCCGAAACATCGAACCCTAACAAATCAAGCAGACGCGGAACATCATCGTGCGGTAGAAACCCGGTGCCGAATCCGATGCAATCTGATCCCGGATACGAAGTGATTATCTGGTGGAGCGACGAGGATCGCGTGCATGTAGAGGCGCCGGACGGCGAGCTCAAGGTCTGGCTTGAGCCTCGCATCGAAGTGGCGCAGAATCATGGAGTTGCCGCGCGCGAAGTCACAAAATACTTCGCATTGTCGAAAAGCGTCATGGCGAAATCGAGCAAAGGTGGCGCGACCACCACAGGCGTTGAAGTAGTGAGCATCGGAAAGCACGGGTTCTGGTTCAACATCAAGGGCCGAGAACTCTTCCTTGCGTTCCCCGACTTCCCCTGGTTCGCCGATGCCGCTGTGCGGCAGATTCTGAATGTTCGCTTGCCGTCACCGGATCATCTCTATTGGCCCGACCTCGATGTTGATCTCTCCCTCGAGTCCATCGAACACCCGGAGCGCTTTCCGCTGCGGTTCGATCCGTCCGAGGTAAACGCCAGCTGACTCGCGCGGCTGACGCGCAGGCCGTCAGGCGCTGAGGGGAGACCGATGAGTGACGATGCCGGAGTCCGGGAGGTCTTTCGCGGTGATCTTTCGCAGGTCGAGCTCGCGGCAGGTCTCCTGGAGGAACACGGGATCGAGTTCCAACGGCGCTGGGAACAAGCCGGCGGCGCTTCGGCCCCTAGGTCGCCTAGGAACGAGGGCAGTTTCCCCTATTGCGAACCATCTCGAGCTCGAGACCTGTCCGGTCCTCGGCTTCCCCTTCCGGCTACGCTGCTCGATTCGCATCCGCGTCGCGGGCATCGCGCGTGTCATCGCGCTTTGGACCACGAGGCCCATCGCCAGTCTCGCCGGGACCGCACGGGGACCCGACTCAGCGTCGTGGCCCTCCAGCGCGGCGTCGTTTTGGGCGGAAGCACCTACCTTTTCAGGGCCGGCATTCCACGCTTGACCGGTGCGTTACACTGACGCGCACACATGCCTCACTTCATCACTGACAAGTGCATCGGTTGCTCGGTCTGCGAGATCAAGTGCCCAACGAACACCATTTGGGGTGAAGCCAAAGGGCAGTACTACATCCACCCGGAGCGCTGCATCGACTGCTCCGTTTGCGGCATTTACTGCCCCGTGGATGCGATCCAGAACCAGCACGGCGAGCTGATCCCGCGCATCAAGCCGAAGGACATCCCGAAAGCCGAGGTCGTCAAAGATCTCTGCACGGGCTGCGAGTTCTGCGTCGACATCTGTCCGTTCGAGTGCATCAAGATGATCGATGCCGACGACGAGACGCTGGCGAATCACTACAAGATCGCCTTCGTCGAAAAGAACAAATGCGTGGCCTGCCGATTGTGCGAGAGCGTCTGCGATAAAGACGCGATCGTGGTCCCCGAGGCGCCGACGCAGCTCAAGGGCTACCTGCCCGACTTCGTGGTGATGGGAACGGGCCGCTGAGCCTTCGGAATTGAGGATTGAGAATTGAGGATTGAGGATTGAACACCAACGACAGCCCCGGAAGCTCTGATCCTCAATCCTCAACCCTCAATCCTCAATCCCGCTCGGTCGACGTTCCGAAGGAGTCGCCGCGCACGATCCTCTTTCAGTTCGTCGTCTTTCCGCTCGGCATCGTCGCCATCGCCGTCGGCATTTTCTTTCTCTTCGGCAAGATGGCCTCGGATGAACAGACCGTTCCCGACTACCTGAACGAAGTGCGCAGCGGCGGCCGCCGCGAGCGCTGGCAGGCGGCGTATCAGCTCTCGCAGCTCATCAATGCCGGGAAAGCGAAGAACTATCCGCATCTCGTCGACGATGTGATGCGTGTCTACGTCGAGGCGAAGCACGACGATCCTCGCATCCGCCAGTACCTGGCCATGGTCCTCGGCAATCTCGGCGACCGGCGCGCGACGCCGGTGCTCGTCGACGCGCTCCATGACACGGCCGTCGAAACGCGCATCTACGCGTCGCTGGCGCTGGGCCGCCTGCGCGATCCTTCGTCCGTTCCTCCGTTGCTCGAAGTGTTCTCGTCCGACGAGCACGACGTCCGCAAGGCAGCGAGCTACGCCCTCGGCGAGATCGGCGATCCTCGCGCGGCCCTCGCGCTCGAAGCGGCGCTCACCGATCCGATCGCCGACGTCCGCTACAACGCCGCCATCGCTCTCGCACGCCTCGGCGACGCCCGCGCGATCGGCGTCCTCCGTGAAATGCTCGACCGCTCACGCCTCGATCGCGTCGAAGGGATGCGTCCCGATCAGAAGGAAGCAACGATGCTCGCCGCGATTCCGGCGATCGTGAAGATCGCGCCCGAGGAGTCGAAGGCGATCCTCACACCGCTCTCGCAACGCGATCCCTCGCTGCAAGTGCGCTCGGCGGCGAAAGAAGCATTGCGCTGATTCAGCAACCGGAGATGCGGTTCACGCGGAGACGCGGAGATTTTCTTCAGAGACTCCGCGATCTCGTCTCCGCGTGAGCTCTGCTCGACCACTGCCTGCGTCAGCGCTTCTTTCCGCGTCGTTGCTCCCAGTCTTCGGTCCGCAAGTCGGGCACACGAGCGAACTCGCGTGTATTCCGCGTGACGAGGATCAGGCCTCGCGCACGCGCCTGACCAGCGATCAACACGTCGTAGGGCCCGATTGGAGTTCCGAGCGCAGCAAGCAGGGCTCGGACTTCTCCCGCTTGTTTTGCGTCCTGATGGTCGAACTCGGCGACCTCGAACTGAAGCGAGTCGATGAGGGCGACATTGCGTACCGTTCGCTGGCTCTTGTAGGCGCCGTAATACAGTTCGTGCGCGACGATCGCGGAAATCGCCACATCGCCAGGGTGATGCCTGCGAGCTTGTTGGGCAGTCCTGGAATGCGTGTCATTCAGAAGTGCAATGACCGCATTTGCGTCGAGCAGATATTTCATGACTCGAAGAAGTGGTCGAGACCGGGCTGTTCCGCGGCTGGCGGTTGTTCCTTTACGGCTTCGACGAAATCGTCATCCAGTTTCCCTGCGATCGCATCCAGCCACGCCCAGGTGTCAGGCACCGGCTCGAGGACGATTTCTTTTCCGCGCTTCCGAATGCGCACTTCTCGACCCTCGACGCGAAATTGTTTCGGCAGTCTGATCGCCTGGGAGCGACCCGACCAGAACACTTTGGCAGTATCCACTCCGGCCTCCGAGATATCTCAATGAGATATAGCATGGTGCGGACCTCTGTGCAATGAGCATCCAGCCTTGTGGCCTCCACGCTGCCGGTTGTCGCGATCACTTTGTGTGCTGACGATCTCCAGTCCCGGGTCAACGGATGACGTTCCGGCCCCCCGCAGAGTAACGGCTGTGTCCCCGTTTTGAACGAAACGACTCGTTTTCGAACGTCCGCGCTCGAGCGAAATGGTCGACGACCCATGGCGAGGCATTGGGCGACCTCGAGCGATGGGTCAATCGAGGTCAGGCTTGCGCAATTCTGGACACTCGATGGGTCATCGAACCTCGAGTGCGACATCCCGCCATCTCGACCGAGGGGTCGGTCGATGTCATCCTCGAGGTCGAACGATGTCGTTTCGAGGTCACATGACCTCGAGCGTGCGGTCGACCGACCTCTCGCCGACATCGCACGACCTCGAGCGATTGGTCGACTGACCTCTCGCCTGAGATCGTACGACCTCGAGCGATTGGTCACCCCAACGTACCCGAGCGGTCCGCGACCTCTCGGTCGACATCGACTGACCTCTGGCCATCGTGAAATCTGGACACACGCGACGTCGGACGACGCATCCGCCGACGTGGGCCACCCCTCGCTCGAGGTGGGCGACCACCGCTCGACATGGCCCTTTGAACGCTTCGCGACACGTGTGGGGACGCTGCTGATCCGCCGCCTGCCAGCGGCACGTGCTGCGATACGAACCTTTCGCCCAACGATGACTCCGCCCGCGAACGCGGGGCGAAAGATCTGTAAACCCTTCCTTCAGGCGGGGTTCAGGGAGGCTCGAATCGAACAGCGCGCGTAGCGTGCGGCAGATCCTTTGTGCACCGGCGGGCGAAGGACGTCACTGTGGTGCGCCGCGGTGCCGGCAAGATGCCGGCGGACGGGCAGGCAAGAATGCTTGCGCTCCTCCGCGATCTCCGCGTCTCCGCGTGAATTCTCCTCAACGCACGCGACACCGACTGTGGTGTTCTTCATCACTCATCGTTCGTGCTTGACTCGCTTTCCGTTTTCACCGATAGTTCCGCTTCGCCTAAGACCCCTTGAATGTCCGAGCAAATCACGCCATATCAGGTGGCCCCGAAGACACCCCTCGCGGGGAGCGCAGCGGCGGAAATCCGTGAGCAGGGGGAGATCACCCGCCGCAAGTTTCCGTTCGTCCTCACGACCGCCTGGGTGACGCTCACGGCGGCGCTTGGCGGCCTGGCCAGCATTCTCGGCCGCTTCCTCTTTCCCAACGTCCTGTTCGAGCCGGTGCAGAAGTTCAAGGCCGGCCTGCCGAACGATTACTCGGTCGGCGAAGTCGACGAGCGCTGGAAAGACAAGTACGGCATCTGGATCGTCCGCAACGAGGAGATCATGTACGCGCTCATCACCACGTGTACGCACCTCGGATGCACGCCGAACTGGCTTCCCTCCCAGAACAAATTCAAGTGCCCCTGCCACGGCAGCGGCTACTACCGCACGGGTGTCAACTTCGAAGGTCCCGCGCCGCGTCCGCTCGAGCGCGCGAAGATCGCCATCGACGCTGCCGACGGCCAGATCGTCGTCGACAAGTCGGTGCAGTTTCACCAGGAGCGGGGCGACTGGACCAATCCTGATTCGTTTTTGAAAGTGTGAGCGATCAGCTCTCAGCTCGCAGGAGATGCTGAGAGCTGAAAGCTGCGAGCTGCGAGCTGGGGGAAATGGATGACCCTGAAACAAGTCCAGGAAGGCATCGTCAACTCGCAGGTCTGGAAGTCCGTCTTCCGGGTTGGCATCCCCAACACCAATCGCAAGCGGGTTCTCGCCGTCCTCGGTTCCCTGATTCTGCATCTTCACCCCGTAAAAGTGCGCCGCTCCGGCGTGCGCATGAGCTACACCTGGTGCATGGGCGGGACGTCGTTCTTCCTCTTCCTCGTCGAGACGGTGACCGGCCTCCTGCTGATGTTCTATTACCGCCCCACGATCGAATACGCCTTCACCGACATCATGGACCTGCGCGAGCAGGCTCCGCTTCGGGATCATGCGCGAGATGCACCGCTGGGGTGCGCACGCGATGGTCATCGCCGTCTGGCTGCACATGTTCCGCGTCTTCATGACCGGCTCGTACAAGCCGCCCCGCGAGTTCAACTGGAACGTCGGCGTCATCCTGCTCGTGCTGACGCTGCTCCTCTCGTTCACCGGATATCTGCTGCCGTGGGATCAGCTCGCGATCTGGGCGATCACGGTCGGCTCGAACATGGCCCGCGCGACACCCGGGATGGGGAACGAGGGGCCCATGTCGTCGCTCATAAAACTAGGGGACGTCCCCTTAATTCATGCGGGCGATGATGCCCGCTTCGGACTGATCGCCGGACGCTCGATCGGCGCGGCGACGCTCCTGCGCTTCTATGTTCTGCACTGCATGGTGATCCCTCTGGCCGCGGGGTTCCTGATGGCCATTCACTTCTGGCGTGTGAGAAAGGATGGAGGCATCAGTGGGCCGCTCTAACCGGAAGGCTGAGAGCTGCGAGCTGAGAGCTGCGAGCTGACCGCGATGACGTTCATCAAGAATTTCGTCAACGTACTCTCCGTCGCATCGATCTCGTTCATTCTCCTGACGGCGATCTTCGCCTTCATCGTTTACTTCAATCTTCTGAACGGGAAGATCAAGTCGAAGGCCGGCATCGGTTTCGTCGTCTTTGGAGTGATCCTGGCGATCGCCGGACTCTGGATCACGCCGCTGCTCTATCTCGCGGTCGCCTACTTCCTCGTGATGTGGGGCTGCGCGATGCTTGGCGGAAAGCTCTGGGACACCAAGGTCGGCGTGCGCCTTCTGATCGGCGGAACGGTGGCCTTCGCGCTGTCGATCCTCGACAGCAACTTCATGCTGATCGCCGGCAAGCCCGACAACGTGCCGATCGTCGGCATGATCTTCCTCCTCGGGATCTTCACCTGGATCGCGCTGCGCAAGGCGTATCACAACGATCAGCAGATCCTCTCCGGCGGCATCCCGTACGAGAAGACGGAGTCGGACGAGAAGCTCTTCACCTGGCCCGATCTCGTCTACACCGAGATGCTGTGCATGATCGTCCTGTCGATCGTGATGATCGTCTGGTCGGTCGGCCTGCGCGCGCCGCTCGAAGAAGCGGCGAATCCGACGTCCTCTCCGAATCCGGCGAAGGCGCCCTGGTACTTCCTCGGCCTGCAGGAGATGCTGGTCTACTTCGATCCCTGGCTGGCCGGCGTGGTCCTGCCGACGCTGATCATCGTCGGACTGATGGCGATTCCGTACATCGACACCAATCCGAAGGGGAACGGCTATTACTCGTTCCGCGAGCGGAAGTGGGAGATCGGCGTCTTCCTCTACGGCTTCCTCGTGCTCTGGTCGTTCCTCATCATCACCGGAACGTTCCTGCGCGGCCCGAACTGGAGTTTCTATCGGGCCCTACGAGTACTGGGATCCAAACAAGCTCGAACCTCTGGTGAACGTCGACTTATCGGAGCTGATCTGGGTCAAGCTCCTGGCGATGCCATTGCCGAAGCTCTGGGTGATCCGCGAAGCTCCCGGGCTTGCACTCGTCGTCCTCTACCTCGGCCTCGCTCCAGCGCTGGCCTTCGGTCCGCTCCGCCGCTTCTATCTGAAGATGGGCGCCGCCGCGTTACTACGTCGGCGTCTTCCTCTTCCTGATCATGGGGGCGCTGCCGATCAAGATGGTCCTGCGCTGGCTGTTCAATCTCAAGTACATCGTTCACATCCAGGAGATCTTTTTCAATATATGAGACCGAGATCGCAGATCGCAGATCGCGGATCGCAGGATGAGACGCTCGCGTCTCCTGTGATTGCCGGTCTCTCTCCTGCGATCTGCGATCTGCGATCTGCGATCTGACTTCCATGAAGCCGCAAGAACCCATTCCGCACAACTACCCGATGAGGAAGCTCAACCTCATCTTCGCCCTCACCAGCCTGGGGTTGTTGCTGACCACGGGCGCGATGGTGGGCTACGACTATGTTCGCGGCTGGAAGTGGTTTCAGCTCGAGTTCAATCGCCTGCAGGAAGATCGCATCAATCAGGAGCTGAAGGCGACGGACTCCGCGGAGACGCGGAAGAAGCTCGCCGATCTCGATAAAGAGATCCGCGCCGGTCAGGTGGAGCTGGCGGGACATCGCACCCACTACGTCGAGGCGCAGAAGCGGCTCGATGAATGGGAAGGAAAGCACTACGCCGCGGATCAGGACTATCGCTTCGCCAAGGCCGTCCTCGACGCCAAGCGATACGAGACCGAGGCCGCGATCGTGCAGCGTCGTCCCGACCGCGCGCAGAAGCAGCGCTCCTTCGATGAGCAGTTCGCGCTCGTCGACAAACTGCAAGCGCGCCTGCAGCAGGTCACGCGCGAGCGCGACGCCGCGCGCGCGCAGGTCGACAAGTACCTCGCCCGCATCAAAGAGATCGAGGACAAGAAGAAAGGCCTCACCTTCGACGCCGAGCTGTTGCAGAAGCAGCTCGCGAACGTCGCCATCGGTTCGTCGCGCACGGTGCTCAACCTGCCGATGATCGATTTCATCAACCCGACGCTGAAGATCGATCAGGTCGTGCTCAACGATCTCTTCATCGACATGAACTACATGTCGGTGCCGCGCGTCGACCGCTGCCAGACCTGTCACCGCGCCATCGACCGTCCAGGCTTCGAATGAAAGCGCGAAGCGGAACGGCTCATCACCGATCTGCGCGCGAAGCTCGACAAGAACCTCATCCAGCCGTCGAAGCGCAAAGAAACCGAAGAGCGCGTCGCTCAGTTGCAGCGCACGCTCGACGCCAAGACCGAGATCCTCAATCCCTTCCGCACGCATCCGAAGCTCGAGACCTTCGTCGGATCGGCTTCGCCGCATCCGCTGCTCGAGTACGGCTGCACGGTCTGCCATCGCGGCCAGGATCGCGCGACCGAGTTCGGCCGCGCCGGCCATACGCCGATGAGCAAGCGGATGGAGAATCGCTGGCAGAAGGCGAAGTTCCCGTTCTTCCCCGGCAACTGGGATTACAAAGAGCGCAACTGGGGATACGAGGTCAATCCGTTCCTCGAGACGCCGATGTATCCGCGGCAGTACACCGAGGCGGGATGCCTCAAGTGCCACGCCGGGCAGATGGAAGTGGGCGAGGGCGAGCGCATCAGCAAGGCTGACGCACCTCGTCGAGCTGTATGGCTGCCACGCCTGCCACAAGATCGACAACTGGCGCTTCACCGACCTGCAGCAAACCGGGACCGTCCCTCGACGGCATCGCCGAAAAGACGACGCCGGAGTGGGCGTTCCGCTGGATCTCCGAGCCCGCAGCCGTTTCCGTCCGACGACGCGCATGCCGACGTTCTTCTACCAGCGCAACATGATCGGACCGGCCGTGCCGGCGAATGAGCGCGAGCAGAACATCAAGTATCAGGACGCCGAGATCCACGCGATCGTCACGCTTCTCTTCGATCAACTCCACGCATCGCCAGTGGCAGCCGCCCGCGACGACCGGCGATGCCGCACGCGGACAGGAGCTCGTCGGCGACGGTCGGCTGCCTCGGCTGTCACATCGCGCAGGAGCACGGTGAAGGATGCGAACATCGGGCGTGGTGCGCGTGGCGCAGCCGCGATGATTTCCCGCTCGAGCGCAACTTCGGCTTCAACCTCACCGGCGTCGGCACGAAGACGAATCCGAACTGGATCTACAACTGGGTCAAGAACCCGAAGAACTACGACGCCAAGGCGCCGATGCCGAGCCTCCGCCTCAGCGATCAGGAAGCGGCCGACATCACCGCCTACCTCATGACGCTGCAGAAGCCGGCATTTCATCAAAGAGCCGATCCGCCCGCCCGATCCGCAGGCCGTTCACGATCTCGCCAAGGGCTATCTCATCAACACGATGACGATCGACGACGCCGAGGCGAAGCTGCAAGCGCATGGCGATGCAGCGAACAGCTTCTCTACCTCGGGCAGCGCAGCATCGAGAAATACGGCTGCTACTCCTGCCACAACATCAACGGCTTCGAAGGACTCAAGCCGATCGGCACCGAGCTCACCATCGAAGGATCGAAGACGCTGCACCTCTTCGACTTCGGCTTCTTCGGCGATTCCACGCACACGCACGAGTACGAGCACGACGACGGTTCGAACGAGCACGTCATGCACACCGTCCCGTCGTGGATCTACAACAAGGTGCGCAGCCCGCGCGTCTACGACGATCGCCGCACCAAGCCCTACAACGACAAGCTGAAGATGCCGAACTTCCATTTGTCGCGCGATGAGGCGGAGCTGATCACGTCCGTCGTCCTCGGCCTGACGAAAGAGAAAGTCGCCGCCAACCGCATGGCCGCGCGCACGCCGCGGCACGCGGATGGAAGAGGAGGGGCGGAAGCTCATCTCGCAGCACAACTGCCGCGCGTGTCACGTCGTCGAATCGGCCACGGCCGCGCCATCGCGCTCGATGATCGCCGACGCCGAATTTCCTGCCGCCCGATCTCACGCCCGAGGGGAGCCGCGCGCAGTCGCCGTTCCTCTTCAACTTCCTCAAAGACCCGACGGTCATGAAGATCCGGCCGTGGGTGCACGTGCGGATGCCGACCTTCCAGTTCACCGACCATGAGGCGGCACGCTCGTCGCCGGGTTCGCAGCGGAAGGGCGATGCCGCGCAGTTCGACACGACCGTCTTCGCCGCGCCGTCGCCGCAGAACGTCGCCATCGGCCGCGAGGTCTTCGCGATGCTGCGCTGCGCAGCAGTGCCATTCGACGGTTACGCCGGTCGAATCCGGCCAATCCGCCGATGCCGAATGTCGCCGACTCGCACGTCGCTTGCGCCGAACCTCACGCTGGCGCGCGTGCGCCTGCGCCACGACTGGATCGCCGATTGGATCCGCCGTCCGGACGAGATGATCCCCGGCACGCGCATGCCGACGAACTTCCCGCGCGATGCCGAGACCGGCGGCTTCCAGTCGCCGCTGGCGCATGGCCATCGACACGCCGGCCTTCGCCGCGCACAAGGCCGCGCTGCTGCCGCACTTCAAGAACGAGGAAGCGCTGAGCAAGACCATGGGCGACGCCGTCGCGCTCACCGAATTATCTTCGCGATTACATCTGGAGCATCGGCATCGAACGCATGCGCCCTGCCGGCGCGACGCCGCAGACGCCCGTAACTCCGCAACATCACCGACACCTACACCGACGCCGACCGTGGCTTCCGCCGCCCTCGGCCGTGGCGCGCCGGCGGCCGCCACGCGACGATGACCTAAGGAGAAACGATGTCTCATCAGGAAGTACCTCACCCTGCTGTTCTCTCTCATGCTCGTTCTCGCCGTTGCCTGCGGCGGCGGTAAGGAAGTCGTCGACGAGAAGGATCTCGGCGAAGACGATCAGGCCAAACACGGCCGCAAGCGACGACGGCCGCCGAAGGCACGCCGGCGCCCGCCGCGACGGCCGCTCCGGTGTCCGCCGATGCCGCGACCCTCTCCGGCGTCGTGAAGTTCGAAGGCGCCGCGCCGAAGATGGCTAACATCCAGATGGGCGCCGATCCGTACTGCGCGTCGCAGCATCCGACCCCGCAGGCCGACGAGGAAGTCGTCGTCGGCCCGGCCGGCGAGCTCGCCAACGTGATCGTCTTCGTCAAAGACGCGCCGGGCAGCTATCCCGCGCCGTCGACGCCGGCCGTGCTCGATCAGCAGGGTTGCCAGTACACGCCGCACGTGAGCGCCGTACAGGTCAACCAGCCGGTCGAGATCAAGAACAGCGACTCGACGCTGCACAACGTTCACGCGATGCCGAACGTCAACGCGACAGTTCAACGACGGCCAGCCCGTGCAGGGCATGGTCTCGACGAAGAAGTTCGACAAGGCCGAGATGCCAGCCGTTCAAGATCAAGTGCGACGTCCACGGCTGGATGAAGTCGTACATGGTCGTCCTGCCGCATCCGTTCCACAGCGTCTCGGCGATGAACGGCACGTTCTCCATCGCCAACCTCCCCCCGGGCAGCTACACGCTCGTGGCGTGGCACGAGAAGTACGGCTCGCAGGAGCAGCAGGTCACCGTCGGAGCGAAAGAGCAGAAGCAGGTGACGTTCACGTTCAAGGGATAGCTCGCGATAGCTCGCAGCTCGCAGCTCTAAGCTCTCAGGAGTACGAGGGCGGCGGGCCTGCCAGCTGAGAGCTGCGAGCTGAGAGCTACACAGTGGAGGCTTCGGGATGGCGCCCAAACGACAGGTCCGCGTAGGAACACAATGGATGTACGCACGCGATGCCCAGCGCACGCTCGAGGAGGCGATTCGTGTCGCCGAGAGCGAGCAGAGTGAGCAGGGGCATCACGTCTCGTTCATCAGCAAGTATGTGTTCTCCACCGATCACAAGTGGATCGGCATTCAGTACGCCGTCACGGCGCTCTGCTTCCTCCTGACGGGCTTCACGTTCATGCTGCTGATGCGCTGGCAGCTGGCGTTGCCCGGCCGGCCGTTCCCGCATTTCATCGCCCAGTTCCTCGGCGAGTCGAATGCGCCCGGCGGCGTGATGCTCCCCGAGTTCTATAACCAGCTCGGCGCGATGCACGGCACGATCATGGTCTTTCTCGCCATCGTGCCGCTCGCCGTCGGCGCCTTCGGCAACTACGTCGTGCCGCTGCAGATCGGCGCGCCCGACATGGCCTTCCCGAAGCTCAACATGATGAGCTACTGGCTCTACCTGCCCGGCGGCATCCTCATGCTGGCGAGCTTCGCGGTGCCCGGCGGCGCACCCAACTCCGGCTGGACCTCGTATCCGCCGCTCTCCGTCATCGCAACGCAGGGGCAGACGGTCTGGATCGTCGGGATGATCTTCCTGATCACCTCGTCGCTCCTCGGGTCGGTGAACTTCATCGTCACGATCTTCCAGTTGCGCGCGAAGGGGCTGACGTTCATGCGTCTGCCGTTCTTCGTCTGGGCGCAGCTCGTCACCGTCCTTCCTTCTTCTCCTGGCCTTCCCGCCGCTCGAAGCCGCGGCCATCCTGCAGCTCATGGATCGCGTCGGCGGACACGAGCTTCTTCCTGCCGAGCGGTCTCGTCGTCAGCGGCACGCCGATGGCGAACGCCGGCGGCGGCAATCCGCTGCTCTGGCAGCACCTGTTCTGGTTCCTCGCGCACCCCGAGGTCTACGTGCTGATCCTGCCGGGCATGGGCATCATCTCCGAGGTCATCGCCAACAACACGCGCAAGCCGCTGTGGGGCTACAAATCGCTCGTCGGCTCCGGCATCTTCCTCGGCTTCATGTCCTTCGTCGTCTGGGCGCACCACATGTTCATGACGGGCATGGGCATGACCATCAGCGCCTTCTTCCAGACGACCACGATGATCATCTCGATCCCCTCGGTCGTCATCCTCACCGCGCTCATCATCTCGCTGTGGGGCGGCTCGATCCGATTCACGGTGCCGATGCTCTTCGCGCTGGCGTTCCTGCCGATGTTCGGCATCGGCGGACTGACCGGCCTCCCGCTCGGACTCGCGGCGGCGGACATCCATCTGCACGACACCTACTACGTCATCGGCCACTTCCACTACGTCGTCGCGCCGGGAACGATCTTCGCGATGTTCGCCGGCATCTACTACTGGTTCCCGAAAGCGACCGGGCGCAAGCTGAACGAGAAACTCGGCAAGATCCACTTCTGGGTCTCGCTGCTCTTCATCAACGGCGTCTTCGTGCCGATGTTCATCCAGGGACTCGCCGGCGTCTCGCGGCGCCTGTACGACGGCGGCGCGCAGTACATGCACGCCAAGCCGGTGCTGCACACGAACGTCTTCATCTCCACCTCGGCGTTCCTGCTCCTGCTGGCGCAGATGCCGTTCATCTTCAACTTCTTCTGGAGCATCAAGCACGGCAAGCGCGTCGGTTCGAATGTCTGGGACGCCACGACGCTGGAGTGGGCGGCGACGACTTCGCCTCCGCTCGGCCACGGCAACTTCGTGTCGATTCCGGCGGTCTATCGCGGACCGTACGAGTACAGCCTTCCGGGTTACACCGACGCTGATTTCCTGCCGCAGCACATTCCGGACGCACCGTTCCCGCGCCGATCGTTGACGGCGGCAGGGACGGCCCGGCGGCGGCATGCTCGCCGCGGGCGCGGCCGCGCAAAGGGAGGCCTGAAGATGGACGACGGACACGCACACGCCGTGGACGCACACGCGCACGAGATCGAGATTCCGTACACCGTTCACGCCGCGGCCCGATACGGGCCTCTACAACGGCAAGCTCGGGATCTGGCTCTTCCTCGCCTCGGAGGTCATGCTGTTCGGCGCGCTCTTCTCGACACTCATCCTGCTGCGCACCAGCGCGCCGAACTGGCCGCACGGCTGGAAGCTGCTGAACGTTCCCGCTGGCCACGGTCAACACGTTCGTCCTCATCGGCTCCTCGGTGACGGTCGTCCTGGCCTGGGCGTACCTGCGGCTCGGCGAGTTGAAGAAGGCCAAGATCTTTCTCGCGCTGACGCTCCTGTGCGGCTTCGGCTTCATGGGCATCAAGAGCTATCGAGTACGCGCACAAGTTCCACGAGCATCACTTCCCGAGCACGAACAACTTCTACGCGACCTACTTCGTCATGACCGGCCTGCACGGCCTGCACGTCCTCGGCGGCATGATCGTCTTCGCCTATCTGCTGCTGACGGCGGACAAGATGTACGCGACGAAGCGCGACCAGTTTACGAACCGCGTCGAGGTGACCGGTCTCTACTGGCACTTCGTCGACCTCGTCTGGATTTTCCTTTTCCCGATCTTGTATTTGCTATGAGCGGTAGCGATTTTGTAGAGCAATGGTTGGAGGCACGATGACGGATCACGCGGCACACGACGAACATCACGCGATCGGGCACGACGACAGCCCCGAGGCGATCAGGAAGGAGATTCGAAAATATCTCCTCGTCCTCGGCTGTCTGGCCGCCCTGACGCTCATCACCGTCTGGATCTCGTACTTCCACCTGCCGACCTGGAAGGCCGTGACGCTCGCCCTCATCGTGGCCACGATCAAGGGATCGCTCGTGGCCATGTTCTTCATGCATCTCATCTCCGAGCGCAAGCTGATCTTCTCCGTGCTCGTCATCACCGTCTTTTTCTTCGGCATGTTGATCTGGGGCCCGTCGCATCACCACAGCAACGCCGAACATCAGTGGCCCGGCTACGACCCGCACGCGACGCAAACCGCGCCGCCACCCGCCGAGCCGGCCGCGGAGCATCACTGACGCCATGTCCCTGCGCGCCTTCCACATCATCTTCGTCATCGTGACGGTTGCCCTGTCGCTCTTCGTGACGATGTGGGGATATCGCGAGTTCCAGCAGCAGCACTCCAACGGCGCCCTGGCGCTGGCCATCGTGTTCTTCGTCACCGCCGTGGCCATGACGGTCTACGGGAAGAAGGTCTACACGAAATTGAAGGAGCTGCCATGAGACCGTTGCTCGTTGCTGGTGACTGGTTGTCTGGGGCTTTTCGCAAAGGCCCGCAAGCAACTAGCAACCAGCAACCAGCAACCGTTGTCTTCGCGATCATGGTCGCTCTCGCTGTGCCGGCGATCGCCTCCGCCTGCCCGGTCTGTTTCGGCTCACCGGACGATCCCCTGGTGAAAGGGGCGAGCAACGGCGTGTGGGTGCTGCTCGGTGTCATCGGGTTCGTCCAGATTGGTTTCGCCGCTCTGTTCTGGAGCTTCTGGCGGCGTGCGCGCGCCTTGCGCCGCTTCCGCGATTCGCTCCGCGTGATTGAAGGGGGAACGCATTCATGAGGGATTTCCTCGCGCAGTACATGCCGCCGGATTACTCGGCGCACGGCCCGGAGCTCGACAAGCTGAACGCCAACGTTCACTGGCTGATGCTCATCCTCTTCATCGGATGGGGCCTTCTCTTCTTCTACATGCTCATGCGCTTCCGCGCCAGCAAGCATCCGCGGGCGAGCTATCACGGCACGAAGTCGCATCTCTCGACCTACGCCGAAGGCGCGATCCTGCTCGTCGAGATCGTGCTGCTGGTCGTCTTCTCGATTCCGCTCTGGGCGCGCTGGACGAAGGCTCCCGGCCCGAATGAAAACCCGCTGGTGGTGCGCGTCGTCGGCGAGCAGTTCGCCTGGAACGTTCACTATCCCGGCCCGGACGGCGTGTTCGGCAGAAGCGACGTGAAGCTGGTGACCTCTTCGAACCCGCTCGGCATCGACCCCTCCGATCCGAACGCGAAAGACGACATCACCACGCTCAATCAGTTACACCTGCAGGTCAATCGCCCGGTGATCATCCGCATCTCGTCGAAGGACGTCATCCACTCCTTCTCGCTCCCGTACATGCGCGTGAAGCAGGACGCGGTGCCGGGGATGCTGATTCCGGTACACTTCACGCCGATCAAGACCAGCGGCAAGGAGATCTGGGACATCGCCTGCGCCCAGCTCTGCGGCCTCGGCCACTATCGGATGAAGGGACAGTACGAGGTCCAGAGCAAGGCCGATTTCGACAAGTGGATGAAGGAACAGACGCCGCTGGTCGCTACCATCTCGGGGTGAATTGTTTGTTGGCGGTTCTCGGTTGTCAGTTGTCCGGGAGTCGATAGACGAACCGAAAACCGGCAACGACTTGCTACGCTTTGTTCTCGGTTGTCAGTTGTCGGTTCTTTGGGAATCCCAGACAACCGACAACCGACAACTGACAACCATCATGAAAGAACTCCAGCCCATTCAACAATTCAGCCCCGCAACTCCGGTCTGGTTGCGGCGTTTCACCAAGCTCGTCGCGGCGTCGACGCTGTTTCTCATCTTCGCCGGGGCGATGGTCACCTCCACCGGTTCCGGCCTCGCCGTTCCCGATTGGCCGCTCTCGTACGGCAGGCTCATGCCTCCGATGGTGGGCGGGATCTTCTACGAACATGGTCATCGCATGGTCGCCAGTGCGGTTGGATTCCTCACGATCATCCAGGCGATCTGGTTGCAGCGCCGCGAGTCCAAGCGCTTCGTACGCATCCTCGGCTGGCTTTCTCTCCTCGCGGTTGTGCTTCAAGGAGTCCTCGGCGGATTGACAGTGCTGTTCCTCCTGCCGAAGCCGATCTCCATCGCGCACGCCGGACTCGCCGAGATCTTCTTTTGTCTCAACGTCTCGATCGCGTTCTTCACCTCGCGCTGGTATCAGGATCTGCGCCGAGTCGAGAAGGGCGATGCTCCCGTGCGCATGGCCTGGGGGCTGACCGCTCTCGTCTATCTGCAGATCCTCGCCGGTGCGCTGATGCGGCACCTCGGCGCCGGTCTGGCGATTCCCGATTTCCCGCTCTCGTTCGGACGCATCGTTCCCGCGTTCACCTCGCCGTCGATTGCGGCGGCGTTTCTCCATCGCGCTGGCGGATTCGTCGTCGCCGCCGCCGTGGTTGCCATGGCCGTTCGGCTGCTGCGCTATGAGCGCCATCACCCGCTGCGCGCGCTCGCCCATCTGCTGCTGATCGTCGTCGCCGCGCAGGTTCTCCTGGGCGGTTTCGTGATCTGGAGCGGCAAGCATCCGATCATCACCAGTCTGCACGTCGTGACCGGCGCGTTCACGCTGGCGCTGTCGCTCATCCTCACGCTCGCCAGCAGGACGCTGTCGTGGCGCAGGACTTCGGCGTCGCCCGTTCTCGTCGAGGTGACGGCGTGACCGCGTACGTCGTCGACGCGCGGCCGACCTTCGCGTCGGTGACGAAGGACTATCTCGAGCTCTCGAAGTCGCGCATCGTCCTCATGGTGCTCATCACGACGTCGGCGGGCTTTCTCTTTGCCTCGGGCAAGGTCAATCCGATCCTGATGCTGCACACGCTCCTCGGCACCGCGCTCGTCGCCGCGGGAACGAACGCGCTCAATCAGTACGTCGAGCGCAATCACGACGCGAAGATGCTGCGCACGCGCACACGGCCGCTGCCCGCGGGCCGTCTCACGCCGCGCGCCGCGCTCGTGTTCTCGTCCAGTGTTGCGATTCTCGGCACGCTCTATCTCGGTCTCGCCGTCAACTGGCTCACCGCGGCGCTCGGAGCGTTCACGCTCACCAGCTACATCTTCGTCTACACGCCGCTCAAGCGCGTCTCGACGATCTGCACGCTCATCGGTGCGATCCCCGGCGCGATCCCGCCGCTGATGGGCTGGACCGCGGTCACGAATCAGCTCGGCGGCATGCAATCCGCCGGAGGCTGGATCCTCTTCGGCATCCTCTTCCTCTGGCAGCTTCCGCACTTCATGGCCATCAGTTGGATGTATCGCGAGGACTACGCGCGCGGCGGCTTCGCCATGCTCTCCGTCCGCGACAACGATGGCGCCGCCGTCGCGCGACAGGCGATCTACTACACGCTCGCGCTTCTTCCCGTGACCGTCGCCCCGGCGATCCTCGGACTGACCGGCATGGTCTACCTCGTCGGCGCCGTCGTCGCCGGCGCTGCGCTGCTGGCCTCCACGATCCGCTTCTTCTTCGATCGCGATGTGCGCAACGCACGCAAGGTCTTCATGCTCTCGAATCTCTATCTCCTCACCGTGATGTTGCTCCTGGTCGTCAATGCGCGCGCGTAGCCTTCTCCTCCTCCTGCTGACGATCCTCGCCTGTCAGCCGAAGTCCGACCTTCCGAAGCTCTTCCCCGTCCCCGATGCGAAGCTCGTCGATGAGACGGGACGCGCGGTCAACCTTGCGTCGATGAAGGGGAAGGTCACGGTCTACGACTTCATCTTCACCAACTGCACCGGCACCTGTCCGATCATGACCAACAACATGCGCGCGCTCACGCCGAAGGTGAAGAGCGACGCGCCGGTGCAGTTCGTCTCGATCAGCGTCGACCCCACGCGCGACACGCCGGCGGTGCTCGCCGCCTACGCGAAGCGGATGCGCAATGATCCGCGCTGGACGTTCCTGACCGGGAGCCGCGAAGAGATCGTGAAGATCAGCGTCCAGGGCTTCAAACTCGCCGCCGGCGATCCCACGCCCGGAGGCGAAGCGCTCCTCCACAGCAGCAAGTTCGCCGTCGCCGACAAGAACGGCATCATCCGCGGCTACTACGACGGCGCCGACGGCACGGTACCCGAGCAGGTCGCAAAGGTCGTCGAGCAGTTAGCCGACGAGTAGAATCGCGAAGCGATTGCGATTCTGTGTAGTGCTGGCCACCCTCGGCCGGCAAGCAGAACGAGGCACGCTCGCTCTTGATGCTGATGTGGCGTTCAAACCGGCAGGCCGAGGGCGGCCGCCGCTACACAGAAGCGCCGAAGCCTGCGGCTTCTCTCGAGCCGGCGCCGCCGATATCCAACTGACAACTGACAACCGACAACCGACAACCCACTCTGATACCCTCCGCCGCGCATGACGGTCCTTCAGTTCTTCCCTCCCTTCAACGCCGCGTTGAACGCGCTGAGCGGGATCCTGCTCTTGACGGGATACGTCTTCATGCGGCGCAAGCAGATCCCCATGCATCGGCGGTTCATGCTCGCCGCGTGCATCACGTCGATCGTCTTCCTCATCAGTTACGTCACCCATCACTACCTGCGTGGCGGCGTCGTGACGCGGTTCGCCGGGACCGGCTTCTGGCGCACGTTCTACTTCGTGCTGCTGACCTCGCACACGATCCTCGCCATCACCATCGTCCCGCTCGCCATCATCACCGTGCTCAACGGATTGAAGATGCGCGTTGCCAAACACCGGCGTATCGCGCGCTGGACCTTTCCGCTCTGGATGTACGTCTCCGTCACCGGCGTCCTGGTCTACTTCTTCCTCTATCATTGGTTTCCGTCGGCATGACGCGAGAACAACAGCTCCTGGCGCAGCTCAGCAACTACGAACCGGCCGACGCCGCCGAGGCGGAGCATCGCAACGCGATGGTCGACCTCCTCGCCACCGCGAGCGAACCTTTTTCGCGCGATCACTTCGGGCCGGGACACTTCACCGCGAGCTGCTTCATCATTGACGACAGTGGCCGGCTTCTGCTCCATCATCACCGTCGTCTGCAGCGTTGGTTGCAGATGGGCGGTCACGTCGAAGGAGACGAAATGCTCGATGACGCGGCGTTGCGCGAGGGAGCCGAGGAGTCGGGCCTGCGCGATCTCGCGCTGGCGGGCGGCGGAATCTTCGATCTCGATGTACACGCCATTCCCGCGGGAAGAGGCGAGCCCGATCATCATCACTACGATGTGCGCTACGCCGCACGGACCGCATCGCCCGATGCTGCGACGCTCGATCGCGGCGAATCGACGGAACTGGCCTGGGTCTCCCTGGATCGTGCCGCGGAGCTGATGGCCGGCGAGAAGTCGTTGCGCGTGCTGCAAAAAATCGAGAACCTGTTGCGCGAGAGGAGTCTGACTTGAGCACTGCACCGATGACAGAGAGCGATCTGGACAAGAATCCGTTCCGCCAGTTCGCACGATGGTTCGAGGAAGCGAAGGAGAAGCATCCCAAGCTCCCCGAGGCCATGACGGTGTCGACGAGCGGAAGCGACGGCGTCGTGTCGTCGAGGATCTGCCTACTGAAAGACTTCGACGAGCACGGCTTCGTCTTCTACACGAATTACAACAGCCGCAAAGGCGTGCAGATCAGCGAAAACCCGCGCGTCTCCCTCTGCTTCTACTGGCCCGAGCTCGATCGCCAGGTGCGCATCGAAGGCGCGGCGGTGAAGACCACAGCCGAAGAAGCCGACGCCTATTTCGCGACGCGGCCGCGCGGCAGCCAGCTCGGCGCCTGGGCATCCTGCCAGAGCGCGGTCATTCCCGGCCGCGGCGATCTCGATCAGCGCTTCCGCGACCTCGAGGTCAACTACGGAGATCGTCCCATCCCGCGCCCGCCGCACTGGGGCGGCTTCCGCGTCATCCCGATCGAGATCGAGTTCTGGCAGAACCGCGTCGACCGCCTGCACGATCGCTTCGTCTATCGTCTGCGCGAGCCGAAGGATTGGATCATCGAACGGCTTTCGCCATAACCGTGAGCAGCGTCATGAAAAAAAGAATTCTCTTTCTCTGCACCGGCAACGCCGCGCGCTCGCAGATGGCCGAGGGGCTGATGCGTGCGTATCACGGCGACGCGTTCGAAGTCTTCTCGGCCGGCTCGCGTCCGGCGGGCTGGGTCCACCCGCTCGCGGTTCGTGCGCTGGCGGAGATCGGCATCGACATCAGCGACCAGTATTCAAAGTCCGCCGACCTCTATCTCAACGAACCCTTCGACGTTGTCGTCACCGTCTGCGATTCGGCGGCCGCGGATTGCCCCATCTGGCCCGGCGCGAAACGCATCGAGCACTGGCCCATCGTCGATCCCTCCTACGGCCCCGACGACCCCGCCACCCGCCCCGATCGCTTCGCCGCGACTCGCGACGAGCTCGCAAGGCGGATCGAAGAGCTGGTGCCGACGATTCAATAAAGAGTCACAGGCTCAATCGCGAAGCGATTCTGTGTGGTGCTGGCCGCCCTCGGCCGGCAGCGCGTGCAACGAGCGATGAAGTCCCGTTCTACCGGGAGTGGAAAATCGTCCGATTTGGCAGCAACCGAGGGATTCTCGATCGCATGATCGGAAACGACACGTTTGCCTATCGCCGTTGTTTGCCTCATCTCAGTCGAAATGAGAAGACGTACTTCGTCACGTTTGTCAGTAAGAACAGGCGAGTTCTCGAGCCAGCAGCGCGGGATATCGTCTTGCGTTCATGCCTGCACGATCACGAGGTGAAGTGCTGGGTTCATTGCGCGGTGGTGATGCCGGATCACGTGCATATCCTCGTGTCTCCGTTCGAAGGGATCGCCATGACCTCGCTGATCGCGGACATCAAGAGCGCGTCGGCGCATCTCATCAATCCTATGCTTCATCGCAAGGGATCTGTGTGGCAACAAGAGTCGTTCGATCACATCCTGCGATCTGATGAGCAAGTCGTTGCGAAGGCGAGACATTCTGCAGAACCCGGTGCGTAAGGGGCTCGTTGGATCAGGTCTGGATTGGCCGTGGTACTGGAGCGCATACAGCGGCAGAGGAAACGGGGCGACGTAGTTCGCACCAGAGTGACGGCCGAGGCGGCCGTCACCACACAGAAGCGCATCGAGTTTTTAGAACTTCATCGCCCCATCCGGCACGAGCAACCTCAGCGACCCAGGCCGCACGCTCACCCTCAACTTCGCCGGCAACGTCACCGGCTCGCCATCGAGATGCGCGATTCCGGCGGATGCGCGGCGAATCGTCAGTTCCTTCGTTTGCACCGACGTCACTCCGGCGCCGCGATGGAACGAGCCGGAAAAGAGGCGGGCGAGGAGCATCGGCGCGGCGAAGAGATTCGTTTCGTCGATGATCACGACGTCGAGCAACCCATCCTGCAGCGAGGCCAGCGGTGCGATGCGCGCGTTGTTGCCGTACTGGCCGGAGTTGGCGATCGCGATTACGAAGGCGCGCCGTCGCATCGTCTCGCCGTTGATCTCGAGCTCGTACTCCTCGGCGTGAAACGACGCGAAGGCGCTCAGTCCTTCGCGGACGTACGTCTCCAGACCGCGCACCGTGCTCGAGGCGAAGCGTTCGGCGATGACGGCGTCGAATCCGATGCCCATGATGCCGAGGAACGGATCGTCGTTTGCGAGCGCGGTGTCGATCGCGACAATTCGTCCGGCGCCGTACGCGTGGAGGGATGTCGCCGGATCGAGAGGGAGTCCGATGTGACGCGCGAAGCCGTTGCCGGAACCAGTTGGCAGAATGCCGAGCGCCGGTCCGCGTCCGATGAGCCGCTTCGCGGTCTCGTGCATCGTGCCGTCACCTCCGACAGCGAAGACGACGTCGATGCCCGCGTCCTCGGCGGCGTCGATCATCGCGTCGAGCTCGTCCTTCCGTCCGCACGACGCGATCTCGTGCTCGAACGGACAGGCACCGCGAATCACGGACGCGATGTCGTAGCCGCGCTTCTTTCCCGAGCGCTCGTTGACGACGAAGAGAGCCTTCACGTGCGCGGCTGCCGGTGCTTGAACATGATCAGGATCGCGGTCACACCAGGGCGACCGTCGTGAAGAACAGCAGATCGCGATACACGAGAATCAGCAGCAGAACGACTAAGGCCAGCGTCACGCCCTGGATCCAGGAACGCCAGCGTGACGAACCATAAACCCGACGCACCGCTTCGCGCAGATACACCGCGCATCCGGCGAACATCCCCGTCAGCAGCACGTCTTCGCCGATCACCGTGCGGCCGACGCTCTTGCCCGCCGCGGTCGCCGCGCCGAGCTTTGCCAGGAGGATCACGGCCAGCAGAGCCAGCGGCACGACGAGGACGACGATCAGCCAGAACGAGTAGAAGTGCAGCGCGAAGATCAGGTGCTCGACGAAGTAGTGCTTCCTGTCGAGGAACATCACCTGCGTCACCAACGCGAACAGAATCACCATCACGATGACGAGCGCTTTGCGCTGCGTGTGCAGGATCGAATCGAAGCGCTCGCGGAATGCTTCGTCACCCAGATGCGAGCGCGCTTTCGCCGCACTCAGGATCGGTCGGGGATGGAACACGCCGACGACCGCACGGCTGTTCTCGTACATGGCCATGCTGAAGTTGAAGAGCCCCACCCGCGGCGCGAAGAGAAAGAAGATCAGGTTGAGCAGCAGGAACGTCTGCAGCGGACGGATGTAGCGGCCGCGGCGTCCGGCGAGGTAGTCGACCGTGATTTGCCCGGGCCGCGTGAGCAGCGGAAGGATGCTGCGTCCCAGCTTCGTGTCGAAGTGCGTGACGTCGTGCAGCGCGTGATGGAGGAAGTGGCCCAACGCGTACTCGTGAGGTTCGAGCTCCTTCTGACCGCACGCGGAACAGAAGGGACCGGAGAGAGGGCTCTCGCAGTTCCTGCACAGCGGTTGCTGTTCATTGATGGGCGCGGCCTCGGCGGACATTCCCGCCGATGATACCGTGACGTCGTGCGCGGCTCCGACATCGCCACTCTGCGACTCAGGAATCAGAGCATCGTCGCCAGCGATCTCGAGACGCCGCACGCCGTGGTTTCCTCCCTCGGCGCAGTCCAGGCGCAGGATTACCTCGGCGCGCTCTGGGCGGTCGGCTTGCGGATGCGACACGCGATCGAGGCCGACGTCGAGCGTGCGCTTGCGGAGCGAAGCATCGTCCGCACCTGGCCGTTGCGCGGCACGTTGCACTTCGTCGCCGCGGAAGATGCGCGCTGGATGCTCGATCTGCTCGCGCCGCGCATCGTCGCGCGTCACGCGGCGCGGTTGGAGCGCGAGCACGGCTTGAACGCGAAGTTGATTCAACGCGCCCGCACGGCGGTGCAGCGTGCGATGCAAGGCGGAAAGCAGCTCACGCGCGCGGGAATCTACGCGGTGCTCGACAAGAACAAAGTCTCCACCAGCGACCAGCGCGGCCTGCAGATTCTCTGGCGCCTCGCGCATGAAGGGTTGATCTGCTTCGGACCGCGCCAGGGAAAGCAGCAGACCTTCGTCCTGCTCGACGAATGGCTGCCGCCGTCGAAGCCGCGTTCGCGCGACGACGCGCTCGGCGAGCTCGCGAAGCGCTACTTCACCGGACACGGTCCGGCGACGCTGGCGGATTTCGTCTGGTGGTCCGGCCTCTCGCCCTCCGACGCGAAGCGCGCGTTGGAGATCGCCGATGGCTCGCTCGTTCACGAGGTCGTCGTCGGCGCGATGTATTGGTTTACTCCCACCTCGCGACGTACACGCGTCGCATCGTCGGTCCATCTGCTCCCGCCGTTCGACGAATTCATCGTGGGGTACAAAGACCGCGGCGCGGTCCTCGATCCCTCGGAGGCGAAGCGCGTGAATGCCGGCGGCGGCATGATCCCGGCCGTGTTGATCGCGAGCGGCCGCGTCGCCGGCACTTGGAAGCGCGTGCTTCGCGGGCACTCGGTGGAGATCACGACCTCGCTGCTTCACGCGCTCACGAACCGGGAGCAGCGCGAGCTCGAAGCAAGCACGAAGCGATACGCGCGTTTCCTCGGTGCTCAGTGGCAGATCAGAGACGGAGACGCCAGTGTCGCCGAAAAAGGGGAGACGCCGTCGTCGAGGCGAAGGGTGAACGCATAGGTCTGCGTGCCGGGCAGGATGGCCTTTCCGATCCAGCAGGATCCCGGCGCGCCGTTCCACCACGAGGGCGCGCTCGCTGTCGGGGCATAGCCCGCGATGAAGATCGGCCCGCCGGATACGTTGACCGCCGCGATCGTGGCCGTGTATCCGTCGAATGGGTTGATCAACAACACCGCGAAGGCAACGACATCTCCGGCATTGCAGTGGGTGACGAGATTCGCGGCGCCTTCGTTCGTGCTGCCGAGAGCGACGCGGTTGTCGACGAGAAACGCGCCGCTGGCGCCGCTGCTCGCGCGGAATCGGTCGGCGTCGAGTGCGACGACGATCATCGTGTCCGGACAGCGCGTTGGCGCCTGCGGTTCCTCGCCGATCGACGCGACCTGCGGTTGCAGCGCCGCACCGCGCTTCCCAGCCGTCGGCCCTCGCACGAGAATCTGCGGCGTCAGCTTCGGCTGAATCAGTGATCCCGTCTCCAGTTGCATCTCGGCGACGAGCTCGTACGCCCTGGCGGCCGATGCGCTCTGCGCTTGTCCGGTGAACGCTCCGGCGAGATCGGGTGCTGGTTGTGGCTGCCCGCTGAAACCCCAGGCCGGACTATTGCCAATCGATTGAATCGACGCCGTGGCGCCGCTGCACGGGACGATCACCGCGGCCGACCAGCAGATCTTCGAGCCCTTGCTGCAGGAAGTCGTGAGCCGCGGCGTTCCTTCGGAGAGCGATCCCTCGCCTGACCGGTTGTCGACCAGATACATTCCGTTGCCCGAGCCCGATGCGGCCGCGTCAACGTCGCCGAGGAGCAGGACGAACGTGTCGCAATCAGCGGCTTGGATTGCCATCGGCGTGGTTGAAAACAGGCAGGCGACCGGACCCCGATCGCCTGCCACGGACCATCTGCTGAAGTTACCTCGCTCAGCTCAGATCGGAGAGGAACGGATCCCAGGTCACGACGTGATTGGTTCCGTCGCTGGTGATGACGAGCTGCGGACGATAGGTGGTCGCACCGGCGGCGACGGCACGCCCGACCCAGAAATTGGAGAACGGAGCGTCCGGCGTCGTTGTGCCCTGCGCGGTCGGGAATCCCGACGAACCGAAGACGCTGCCGCCGAGTACGTCGAAGCCGGAGAAGCCGACGGCGTCGCCCTGTGTCGGATCGATCGGAACGACGTGGAAGCCGATGCGGTCGCCCGGATTGCAGCGCGTGCTGAGCTCGAGGGCTCCCTCGCCCGTGCTTCCGTTGGCGAGCTGATTGTCGACCATGTACACGCCGGTGTTGAGAGGCTGACCGGGATTGCTCTGCGACCAGGCGATGACGGCGGCCGTATCGATGGAGATGCAGATGACGGTTTGGATGACGGGCGAGACTGCTTGAATGTGAGCCATCATGATCCTTCCTTTGCGCTATGACGCGCTGACGCCGAGGTTGGCGCTGACGGGAACGAGCGAGCCTCCGGAGAGCATCACGTTGAAGCTCGCCGTGTAACCGTTGTTCCCCGCGACTTGGGCGATGCCTGTGAACGCCGGAGTGCTCGACGACGACGTTCCCGGTGCCGGCAGCGGCTGTCCGGAGTTTCCCCAGGCCGGGGAGTTCCCGATGGCGGTGAGCTGGACGGTATCGCCGGAGTTCGGATTCATGGAGAAGGCCTGCCAGCAGATCTTCGCGCCGGTCGTGCATTGCGTGACGAGACTTGCTGTCCCTTCGTTCTGTGAGGACGGGTTCTGAGCGCCGCGGTTGTCGACGGCGTACACACCTTGCGACGATCCGGAGACGACGGCGTTGGTGTCGACCCAGATATTGATGAATACGGAGCAGTCGGAAACGGTCGGATTTTTCGGCATGAGGGTTCCTTTCTGAGGATGTTGTTCGGATGGAGCGGCGAGGGTGGGGGAGAAGAGGACCGTCGCGCGTTTGGTTGCCGGTTCCTGCTATCGGTGGCTGCATATCGAATGACATCGACTGCGGCGCGCTTCGGCTTTTCCGTGGGAAATCCAGAAAAACATTACAATGGCCAAGCTTCCTTATAGAGAGAAGGATCGGCGCGCCAGCGCCTCCACCATTGTTCATGACGGCCGAGGGCGAACGTCGGAGTGCTTCAGCATTGGACGCCGAGGCTTTGCTCCGGGAAAACCTCCCGCTGATCGAGCGCGTCATCGATCGCGTCTGTCGCCATGCCGGTCTTCACGATGCCGACGCCGAGGATTTCGCGTCGGTGGTGAAGCTCGCACTGATCGAGGAGGACTACGCCATTCTTCGCGCCTGGCAGCAACGCGCCTCGCTGGCCACGTATCTCACCGTCGCCGTGCGCCGGCTGCTCTTCGATGAGCGCAACCGCTCGCGTGGCCGATGGGAGCCTTCCGCGGAAGCGCGTCGCGGCGGCGAAGCGGCGATTTTGCTCGAGACGATCGTTCGCCGCGACGGCCGGACCCTCGATGAGGCCCTTCCGTTCGCGCGTGCACACGATCCGTCGCTCACCCGCGACGGCGCGGAAGCATTGCTTGCCCGTATGCCGCAACGCACGTCGCGGCCGCGCGCGCTCGCATTGGACGAAGTCCAGCCCGATGCGCTTCGCACCTCCGAGAGTGCTGACGCCGCTGTCGAACAGGGAGAGTTGCGCGCTCTCTCGATCGATGCCAGTCACGTCGTGCGCCGCACGCTCGCTTCGTTCTCGGTAGAAGACCGTGCGATCGTGCGGCTTCGCTTCGCCGGCTCGATGAGCCTCGCCGACGTCGCGCGCATGCTGCGGCTGCCGCAGCGTCCACTCTACCGGCGTCTCGAAGCGATCCTCGCGCAACTGCGCCGCGCGCTCGTCGCGTCGGGAATCGATTCCGGCGAGAGCCTGATCGGCTCGGCGGTGCAGGCGCTCGATTTCGGCTTCGATCCCGATCCGGGGAAATCCGAGGCGATCCCGCAGTCCATATCAACCGGAGACTCGAACACGGGGGCGGAACCATGACCGCGAAGCTCGACCCGCATTGTCCGCCGAGCGAAACGATCGCCGCCCTCGCCGAGGGAAAATTGAGCAGACACGAGATCGCGGCGCTCTTGCCGCACATCGAAGATTGCCCGCACTGCAAGGCGGAGCTCGCACTCGCGAACCAGACTGTTCTCGAGGAAACGCTGCCGTCGAAGACACGCGTACCGGGATGGTGGATCGGGCTCGGCGTGGCAGCGGCGGTGGTGTTGGTCTTTTTCGTCACGCGCACGCGCTCGTCCATCGATGATCTCGCGCGGCTCGCACCGCGCAGCGCGCGCATCGTCGAAGCGCGTCTCGCCGGCGATTTCGCGTACGCGCCGTATCGCGGTCCGGCGCGCGCGTCCGATCCCGCGGTCGAGACGGAACAGCTCAAGCTCGGAGGCAAGGCGGGAGAAGTGATCGAGCGCGCGTCGCGCGATTCGTCCGCCGATGCGCAACACGCCGCGGGCGTGGCGTATGTGCTCATCGCCAAACCGCGCGATGCGGTGGATCGACTGCGCGCCGCGGCCGCGGCGAGTTCGAACGACGCGTCGACGTGGAGTGATCTCGCCGCGGCGCAGTACGCCGCGGCAGTGAATGGGCCGGCGCCGTCCTTGCTGCCCGAGGCGCTGGCGTCGGCCGATCATGCGTTGCGCATCAACGCCGATCATCGCGAGGCGCTCTTCAATCGCGCGCTCATTCTCGAACGCCTCGGCCTGACGAAGCAGGCGCGCCAGGCGTGGCTGCGTTATCTCGCGGTCGATTCGTCGTCGCAGTGGGCGGTCGAGGCGCGTGCGCATTTCTCCGCACTTCCCATGACTAGCAGCGATGCCTTGTTCCGCCGCGCGCTTCCGCGGATCGAAAGCGCGGCGGTGACGAATGACGAAGCGGCGCTGGCGCCGATCGTTCATCGCTGGCGCGAGCAAAGCCGTGCCTGGGGCGAGGCTCAATACCTCGGGCTCTGGGCCGAGGCGTTGCAACGCGGCGACGCCGCTGAGGCCACGCGCTGTCTCGCCATCGCGCGCTCGCTTGGCCGTGAGATTCGAACGCAGAGCGGCGAATCGCTGCTTGCCGATGCCGTCGCCGCGATCGACAACAGCGACGCTGCGACTCGCGCGACACTCGCCGAGGCGCATCGCCTGTATCGGCATGGGCGAATCGTCTACAGCCAGCGACAGCCGTCCGCGGCCGCACCGGAGTTGTTCCGCTCGGCGGCGTTATTCGCGAGCGCGGGCAGCCCGATGGCGCGCATGGCGCGCTACTACGCCGCGAACACGCGCTACGACCGCAACGACATCGCCGGCGCACGCGCGGATCTCGAAGCACTGGTTGCCGAGAACAGTGGTCATGTGACGCACGCCGTGTCCGGCGCGCTCATTCGCTGGGAGCTCGCGCTCTGCCACGTCGTCGATGGCGACGCTGACGGCGCGCTGGCGTTGCTGAACGATTCCGCCAGCGCGTTGCGACTCGCGGACGAGCGCAGCAACCTCGGGGTGGTCGAAGCGATGATCGCCGACATGCTCGCCGGCTCCGGTCGTCCCGATGATGCCTGGGCGGCACGCATCCGGTCGTTCGATGTGCTGAGCCGGGACGGACGCGACGAACGCCTGCTCGTGAATCTCGCCAGCACCGTCGCCGCCGAGCGTCGCGCCGGAAATCGCGAAACTGCACTCGCGCTGCTGGCCATCGAGCGCGAAGTCGGCCGCGAGATCCACGACGATGTTCTTCTTTCCAACACGCTGACGCGCAGCGCAGTGCTCTCCGCGGAGCTCGGCGAGACAGCGATCGCGCGGCGAGTCGTCGACGAAAGCTTCGTCGTCGTCGCGCGGATCAAGGATCCGGCCTTCCGCGCGATTGTCGATGCGAATGTGCATCTGGCGCGTGGCGCGGCCGTACTGCACGACGATCCGCGCACGGCATCCTCGGAGCTCGACGCCGCGATCGGCGTTTACGAGGCGATGGGACAGCGTTCGCTGGCGATCGACGCACGCCTGCTCCGCGCGCGCGCGGCGATGACCCTCGGTGCGCCGGAAGAGGCGGCGAGGCAGATCGACGCGGGACTGGCGCAGCTCGAGCGTTTCGACGTTTCGCTCGCCGGGCGGGCGATGGACACGGGCGTGCTCGACTCGGGCAGCCAGTTGTTCGTCGAGGCGATCCGTCTCAGCCTCGATCGCGGAAACGACGCGCTGGCATTCGGCTACGCGGAGCGCGCGCGATTGCGTTTCATCGACACACCGATCGCGGAGACCGCGACGCTCGCGTCGTCGGTGCAGTCGCGCATCGCGAACAGCGACGCGCTCATTCTCGAAATCGTCGTCCTTCCCGCGGAGACCGTGCTGTTCGGACTCGACGCGAAAGGTCTCTCCGTCACGCGCCAGCCCGTGATGCGCGAGGAGTGGAGCGACCTCGCGACGCGTGTTGCCGGTGGAGATCGCGAAGCCGCGAGCCGCGCATTCGAATTGCTGATTCGCCCGCTGACGTCGCTTCACGAAGCGCGAACGCTCATTGTCGTCTCCGATCCTCTCGTCGACTCATTGCCATTTGCCGCGCTCTACGACGCGCACGCGCGGCAGTATCTCGTCGAGCAGGTTCGCGTCGTGATGGCGGAGAGCGCTGCTTCACTCCGCGTCGTTCCGCCGAAGGAACAGCAGAGGAGCGTCTTCGCCGCTGCGCTTCCGAGCGGCGCAAGCGCGGGATCGATCACGCTTCCCGACACCGCCGCGGAGATCGACGACGTTGCGGATGCGTACGCGCGACACGTCGTGCTGCCCGAATCGCGATCGACCTTCGCCGCCTTCGCATCGGCCGCGCGCGACGCTGACGTCGTACATGTCTCGGGACACACCGGCGACGACGGCAACGGCGGTACGTCCGCGCTCGTTTTTTCCGGCCGCGACGGGTCGTCTGTCGAGCGCGTGACGTGGAGGGCGATCGCGAACGTGGTCCTGCCGCAGATGCCGGTCGTCGTTCTCGCCGCCTGCGATTCGCTGCGCGTTCCCCGCTCCGCAGCTGTGCGTGCGCCAAGTCTCGGCGTCGCGTTCCTCGCCGCCGGCGCCGGCGACGTCATCGGTACGCTCCGTCCCATCGCCGATCGCGAGGCGCATCAATTTTTCCGCGAGATCCATCGCCGACTCGGCGCCGGCATCGATGCCATCGACGCGGTCCGCGACACGCAGCTCGACGCCATCGCCGCCGATCGCCGCTCGTCGGCCTGGAGCGCGATTGCTCTCGTCACCCGTGAAATCCCAAACCGCAGAGAAAGAGGAGCCCAGTCATGAGCGAACCCAATGAAGTCAACGTCCTGTTCGGCGGCATCTGTACGCACATTTCTCCTCTCGCGGAGGGCGACACCGCGCACACGGTGCTCGTCAACGCCAGCAATGGCATGACGCTCCTCGGCAACAACATTCCGCCGCACAGCGCGCTCCTTCGAATCGATCCCTGTTTCATTCTGCAGGCGCCGAAGGAGATCCCGGGACTCACCGCCATCTCCGGGGAGGAGCCAGGTGCATGGCTCATGAACGGTGTGGCGCTGCAGATCCTGAATTGCCAGAAGGGAGTTACGTTCGGACCGTACTTCAGCCGGATCCCGAGTCTCTCCACGGCGATTGGAGGGGTGAAGCTCGAGCTCGATCCGCGCGTCGTTCAGGATGGCACGGCCGCCTGTCGTTTTGATGCGACCGGCGGGCACTACGATGCCTTCAAGGTGCAGGAGCTCGACGACGCGGTCCACGTGCACCTCACGGTGCCGCTGATGGACGCGACGCCCCCAATTCTCCTGATCACGCGGATCTGGGACAATGCCGGCGCGGCGATCGTCCTCCGGGCGGACAGCGAGGGGACTCCGCCCTGGATTCGGCTCTTCAACATCGGGACGAACACCGACGCGACCATCGACTTCGCGCTTCACTATGGAGTCACGACGATCACTCCGAGTGTCTTTCCGAAGTTCACGGTCTGCGGCATTCCCGACGGGAGTTCCGAGGAACTGAAGCAACTCGGTTTTACCAAGCGTCCTATCGCGATGCAACTGACCCTCGGTTGTTCGAACGCGGGCTTTCCCTGACCGGGAACGAAGAATCCGAAAGCACGGGGAATCCGCGGCCGGCCTAATTGGCGCCGCGAATGATCTCCATGAGCACCGGCTTGAGGCCGTTGATCATGAACTGGATGCCGATCGCGCCGAGGAGGAGGGCCATGATCTTCGAGAACACGGCGCGGCCGCGGTTGCCGATCATGTGAGAGAGCGGCACCGCCGCGAGGAGCACGGCGTACGACGCGATGCCGACGCCGAAGATGGCCACGGCCACGGCGATCTTCTGCTCGATCGTCGGATAGAGATTCACGAGCAGCATCGTCGACGTGATCGCGCCCGGCCCGGAGAGCATCGGCACGGCCAGAGGCACGACCGCGATCGAAGCGGGGTCGATCTCCGACTTCTTCACGTCCTGCTCCTCCATCCGCTTCTCGCCGCCGATCGGATGGCGCCGCTCATCGTCGTCGACGAGTGTGCGCAGAGCGTTCGTGAAGAAGATGATCCCGCCCATGATCTGAAACGCCGGCACGGTGATCCCGAAGAATTGGAACACCCAGTTTCCGGCGATGAGGAAGATGGAGAGAACCACGATGCACGCCAGCCCGGCCACCAAAGCCACGCGCGCTCGCCCGCTCCGCGACACGCCATCCGTCAACGCCACGAACGACGGAATCACCGCCAGTGGGTTGACCATCGTGATCAGCGTGATGAACGAGAGGAGGACGACTTTCGGGAACGGCATCGCGGGAGGATTGTATGGCGAGGCGGCCGAGTGGACCGCCGCCGTCTCGGCGGCTGGGGCGGCGCCGTTCCGGCGCCCGCCCGCGAGCGGCGAGACGCCGCTCGCCCAGCCGCCGGGACGCCAGCGGTCCCCTGGGTTTCGGTTGCCGCGACGAACGATGACGTGTCGGCTGCCGGGTCGCGGCACACAGAATCGCAACGGCTTCGCCGGTGCGGCATGGCCAGAGCTACAATTTTGGGCTTGCCGTTGCGCAGCGTTGAAGCACAGGTCGAAAGGAAGTGAGGATCACGATGCCGAGTGAATGGAAAACCCGCGCCGTTTGGACGCTGAGCGTTCTGGCTGTTGTGAGTTGCGCGCTGATCGCGTCGGCAGCGCCGCCGGAGCACAAACCAGCGGAGCTGATCGGGACCTGGAAAGGCACCTCCACGTGCATGGATCTCGTTGCTGCTCCCGCTTGTCATGACGAGGTCGTGATCTATGACTTCACGGCCGGCGAGAAGCGAGGAGTGGTGCATTGGAAGGCGGACAAGATCGTGAAAGGGGAACGCCAGACGATGGGCGAGATGGATCTCGTTTACGACGCGGGCGATCGATGCTGGTCCGTCACGTTCACCTCGCCACGCGGCAGCTTCGTTTGGTGCCTCGTGGTCGATGGCACTCACTTGACCGGCACCGGCAAGCAGCTTCCCGGCAAGGAAATGATCCGCAAGGTTGACGCGCGGAAAGAGTGAGGTTGCGAAGCGCAGGCATCCTTGCCTGCCGGTCCGCCGGCTTCCAGCCGGCCCGTGTCTCGCGGTCCGGCCGGCAAGATGCCGGCGGACCGGCAGGCAGAGACGCCTGCGCTCCGTGTGCTGCGTCGCGTGGGAGTGCATGTCTTTCATCGATTGGTCGGATTCCGAGGAGATGCTCGGTCTTCTCGCGTGGTACGTGGCGGACGAGCGGATTGCCGAACAGGAAGATCGGGAGCGCAGGATGTTCCTCCATCAGCTCTCGTCCGCACTCATGGCCTTGGCGTCGCATGCCGAGGAGCTGACGACGCAATCAGCGATCGAGCGCCTTCGCGAGATCCGCGATGCGCAGCCCGCGGAGTTCGCCTCCGACCCCGTGCTGGTGCATCTCGAGGATTGCATTCAAGAGTTGGAGAGGATCGCGGAGCAAACATAAGATCCGCCCATCGGAGGAAACGAATGAGAAAGCCGCTTCTCGGTCTTGTGCTTTTCCTGACAGCCTTCACTGGATTTGCGCAGGAGAAAGAGCAGTCTCATGCCGACACGGGCTGACGCAGGCGCAGTTTGCTCTGGCGATGGGGATCAGCGTTCATACACTTCGCAATTGGGAGCAGGGACGACGGCGCCCTGATGGGCCGGCGATCGCTTTGCTGCGCATTGCTGCCCGTCACCCGCGGATCATTCGCGAGAATCTTGAATCTGCGGCTTGATTTGCTTGCAACGTTCAACGTGCTCTTGCCTGTCATCCCGAGTGTCGAGCGAGGGACCTGGGGGATGGGCGGCACGATGCGCGTGCCTCGCGCCACCGCCCGCCCAGGTCCCTCGCTCGACGCTCGGGATGACAGGCTCGTGCTGCGCACTCGCCGATGATTGCAAGATCGGGATAAGACGAACAGGAATCTGCTCGGCGGAAACCCTCGGAGCGAGAGGCGGCGCAAACGACGCCTCGGATCACCCGCGCGTGCGTCCAGCCTTGTGGCCTTCAGCGCTGCCGGCCGGGCCGGCCGGCTAAACTTCCACGACCTCGTCACTCTCCAGATCGACGTACCAGAGCGCCCCTCCGCACTCCCGCCCCGTGATCGCGGACACCGCGGCGCAGTATTTATCGATCTGCATGCGATCGCGCGCGACGCGTGATGGTTCCGGCTGGCCGCTCTTGTAGTCGATCACGAGCTCGCGTTCGGATTCGCGGAGGAGGCGGTCGATGCGGCGTTCGACGAGGACGTCGTCTTCCAGGAAGCGCACCGGCATCTCGCGGCCGATCGTTTCCGCGGCGGCGATGCGTTTGAGCATAGGGGAGCGTGCGATCGTGGCGAGGCGCTGGCGGACGCGTGTGGTTGTGTCGATGTCGGCGCCGATTTCCACCGCGAGTTGGCGAAGGAGTGGTTCGACGTCGGAGCGGCCGTCCCATAGCTCGAGCACGCGATGGAGGAGGATGCCGGCGGCGCGATTGCGGGAGCCGGCGCGGCGGGCGGCGATCTCGGCGGAGGTGAGGGTTTCGAATGGCTGCGTTGGTGTCGCGACTTCGCACGCGACGATCTCCGCCACGCCGAGCTCGGCTTCGAGTGCAGCATCGTGGAGCCTCGGCCGTTTCGCGCCCGCGGCTTCGGAGACGTTGACTCGTTCGAAGGCCAGGCGGCCGATCGGAGTCTCGCGCAACTCGCGCCCTTCCGGCGGCCACATCGCGGCGAGGCCGTTGCGGTCGGTGCCGAGGACTTCGTAGAGGCACTTCATGAATCCGGTGTTGCGCGGGTCGGTGAAGTTGCAGACGAAGACGACGTCGGTCTTCGCGCGCGTGACGGCGACGTAGAAGAGGCGGCGCACTTCCGCTTCCTCGCGGCGAGCGCTGACTTTCTTCACTTTGTCGCCATCGGCGGTGAAGCGGAAGTTTCCGGAGATCGTGTCGGCGCGGCCCGAGAGGACGATGCTGCGCGGCTCTTCGACAGTGAAGAGCTGGAGCGTTTCGCTTCCCGTGGAAGGGAAGGCGAGGTCGGGGAGGATGACGGTTTCGAACTCGAGTCCTTTCGCCGCGTGTACGGACATGATGCGCACGGCGTTTCTCGATTCGTCGACGAGGCTCGGCTCGGCCTCCTCGGGGTCGCTGCGACGCCGTGCGATCTCGTCGACGAACTGCCGCACCGAGCCGCCGACGCGCTGGTCGAAATTGAAAGCGATGGACCGGACGTGTTCGAGATAGCGCAGATGACGCGCGCCTTCCGCCGCGGCTTCGTAGACTCGCTCGATTCCCGTGCTCTCGACGATGAGGTCGATGAGCTGGGAGACGGTGCTGTGTTGCGCGGCTTCGCGGAATGCGGCGATCGACGCGGTGAATGCGGACCAGGGCGAGTCTTCGAGTCGACGAGTCGACGAGTCGTCGAGGGGCGAGTCTTCGAGTCGCCGAGTCTTCGAGTCGCCGAGAGAGTTAGTGTCCGTCTCGCGACCCGGGGGATCGGTCACTGCACTCTCGCCGACTGGTCGACTCGCCGACTGGTCGACTAGACGACTCGAAGACTCGGCGACTGGACGACTGGACGACTCGGCCAACCGCCCCTCCACGATCTCCACGTCCGTCAGCGCAAAGTACGGTGATCGCGCGGCGGAGATCTGCGCGCCGATGTCGAACGGCCAGGCGATTGCGCGCAGGACGGCGAGGAGGTCGACCGGCGCGCGACGGTCGAGGAAGACGCGCGTCGGCGGAAGGACGTAATCGATGTCGTAGCGCTCGAGCGCGTCGAGGTAGTCGTCGAGTTTCGTGAGGCGGCGGAAGAGGATCGCGAAGCGCTGCAGGTCGAGTGGACCTCCTTCGCGATTCTTGCGGATCCACTCCGCCGTCGCCTCGGCTTCGACGCGATGGCGGTCGGCTTTGTCTTCGGTTTCCGTGTGCAGCAACGTCACGCGTGCATCGAGCTCGCGTCGCGGCGTCGTGCGCGCGGCGTGCAGTACGCGATACGACGGGCGGAAGACGTTCGGATCGTGCTCGATCTCGGCGGGGAAGAGGCGCTCGAACATCCTGTTGACGACGTCGAGGAGCGGCGCGTCGCTCCGGTATTGCTCGAGCAGCGGCAGCCGTTCCGCGCCGCCGCGCACGAGCGCTTCGGTCATCTGGTGATAGGTCTCGGGGTCGGCGCGGCGGAAGCCGTAGATCGACTGCTTCGGATCGCCGACGACGACCGTGCGACCAGGAACGTAGTTCCCCGAGGAATCGCGGGCGAGGCGATCGATGATGCGTGCCTGCGTGCGATCCGTGTCCTGGAACTCGTCGACGAAGATCGTGTCGAACTGCGCCCGCGCGCGTTCGAGGATCACGGGATCGTCGAGAAGCGCCAGCGTGCGTAGGAGCAGGTCATCGAAATCGACGACGCCGAGCTTGCGCTTCTCCGCGTCGAGGTAGGTGATGAATCGACGCGTGAGCGCGAGCAGCGACATCGCCGCGCGATGGCTGACGAGACGGTCGTAGATGGAGTCGCCCTTGTCGCCGGAGCGCAGCACGAGCATGGGCGTCTTGAGCGATCCGCAATAGCGCAGATCGATCTCGCGCATGCTTCGGGCGATCGGCCGCAAGTAGTCGATCCAGCCTTCGATGCCTTGCGATTCGAACGGCGTTGTTCGCACGTACTCGGCGATCGTTCGCGCCGCCGGGTCTTTCAGCGTGGGCATCTCACGCCGGATCCAGAGAATCGCGTCGACCAGCGCGGGCTCGATCTCGGAGAGATCGCCAAAGTCGTAGCCGCTCTCCGCGAGCAGATCGCGCCGGTCGATCATCGCCAGCACGTAGATCCGGATGAAGAAAAAGTAATCGACGTGCGTGAAGAGCATCTCCCACTCGGACGTGCTCTCCGGCGTCGGGCGAATGCGCGTTTCTTCATCGAGCCAGGCGTCGTAGATCTGTCCGTAGAGCAGCGAACGCTCGAAGCCTTCGATGATCTTGAATTGCGGATCGAGTCCCGCTTCGATCGGGAACATGCGCAGCAGCGACTGGCAGAACGAATGGATCGTCTGCGATCGCAACGCGTCGATGTTCGCAAGATGGTGCGCGATCGATCGCTTCGCGCGCTCCGGATCGGAGATCGTGACGAGCGGATTGGGAGAGCCGACAGGCCAGGAGATTTGTTGTCGGTGATCGGTTGTCGGTTGTCCGGAACTCGCTGACAACTGAGAACCGACAACTGACAACTGCTTCTCCAGTTCAACCAGCGCATCGCGAATACGATCGGCAATCTCGCCCGCCGCTTTCTCCGTGAACGTCATCAGCACGATGCGCTCCGGTGCGAGCTCTTCCTGATCGAGCATCAGCTTCAGCACCTCGGCCACGATCGCGGTCGTCTTGCCGGTGCCGGCGCCTGCTTCGAGGACGAGATTGCGCCGTGCGGGTAGCGGCGGCGTGGTGCTGGCGAAGTCGAACGTGTGCTGCTGCGACGTCAATCCACGCCTCCGAGCAGCGTGCGCGTGTCGCCGAGTTGTTGCAGTGCGTAGCGTTCCTGCAGATCGTGGCGCGTCCGGCAGGATTGATTCACCGGACAGTACTTGCAGGTGTTGAGCTCATCGGTCTCGATCGGGAACGCGGGAAAGTCGCCGCGGGCGATGGCGCGGATGAAGATGCCCAGCGTCTCGATCAGCGTATCGCGCTTCTCGTGCAGCTCGAAAGCGAACTTGGTCTTGTCGCCGAGGACGAGCGGCTTGATCGTCGCGCTGACGTTGGCCGAATCGGCGTTGAAGAACTCCGCCGTGGCCATCGCGTAGAGCGCGAGCTGAAGGCGCACGCCGCGATCGACCTTGTCGCCGAGCTTCGCGTGGCGCAGCGCCTTGCCGGACTTGTAGTCGACGATGCGGTAGCGGGTGTTCTCTGTAGTGGGGCCGGTATCGATGCGGTCGATCGTTCCTTCCACGCGCACGGACATTCCGCCGGCGTTCACGAGGAACGGTTCGGGATGGTCGGCGTTCTCGCGATGCTTGGCGCCGAAGCGGTACTCGAAGTGGCGGGGCATGAGCTGCTGCGCGTCGAGGTCGGCGATGTCGCTGGTGAGGAACTCAGCGAGCACGCGCTTCGTGGCGCGGCGCTCGATCTCGCGTACGGTGCGATTGAAGGGGGGCGCGTGGCGCTCGAGCTCATCGAACTGCTCGTCGATCACCTGGTCCAGGCGTGCCACGAGCTCGCGCGGAAGCGCGGGCAGCGCGGCCGCGGCCTGCGCGATCTCGCCTTCGCCGCAGCCGCGATAGAAACGCTCGAGGATGCGGTGATCGATGATTCCCTTCTCGCGATGATGAATCTGCAGCTCGCGCTCGGGATCGTCGTAGTCGGTCGCGCCGAGGATGTGCTTGAAGAGAAACTTCTGCGGACACTCGCCGAAATCCTCGAGCTGGGTGGGGGAGAGCGATTGCAATCGCTCCGCGGCGAAGGCGCCGACGTAGCCGTCGAAGACGCTGTTCGTGCCCGCGCGAGAAAGCATTTGCAACGAGCGAAGGGTCTCTTCGCGTCTTCGCGTCTTCGCGTGAGCTTGTTTCACGCGAAGACGGGAAGGACGCGAAGAAAGCTCGCGGACGAATCGCGACTTCCGTAGGACTTTCCCCATCCCATCGCCGAGGGCGAGCGAGTGATGCACCTCGGACGCGGTTGCGTCGGCGAGGAGCGAGAACAGCAGCTCCTCCTCTTCACGGCCGTCGCCGATCTGGCGCAGGCCGAGGAGCGCGCGATCGGCGTCGGGGAGGAGCGGATCTTCCGTGCGTCGTTGTGGGAAGACATCGTCCTGCATGCGGGCGACGAAGAGATGCCAGAACGAACGGCCGCGAAAGCGGAGAACTTCGCCCGACCAGACTGTCGGTTGTCGGTTGTCGGTTGTCGGTGGTCGGAGAGTTTCCTGCTCGATGGCATCGATCACCGAAGAGAGATCGAGTCCGCGTCCCCAACTGGCGGAGCGACGGAAGAGCGCGGCGATTTCGTCGAGGCGATCGGCGGCGACGAGATCGAGATCCGTTTCGAGACGGAACGCACTGCCGAGGCGCGCGAGAAAGTCGACGTCGATCGAAGCCGTGAGCGCTTCGAGCTCGGCGACGAGCGCGAGGTAGCCGTCGATGATGGGCGGACGCGCGCGCATCGTCGCCAGATCCGCGCTGGTGCCGCCGGCGATGCGTGCGCGGCGCGTGGCCACGTCCATTGCGTCGACGTCGATTCGCGTCGTGGTGTGAAGACCGGCGCGTACGAGCTCGAGCACTTCCGCGCGCGGGAACCCGCGCTCGCGCAGACGGAGCAGCATGATCGCGCCGCGCCCGATGCGATGTGCGGGGAGCGGGATCTCGTTGGCGAGCGTCGTTCGGAAGCCGTGCTCCGCAGCAAAGCGCTGCAGCAGATTCTTGTCGTACGGCTCCAGCGAGCGCGCCACGATTCCGATCTCGTGCGCGGGCGTGCCGTTCGCGAGGAGCTCCGCGACCTGCGCGCAGATGCCGTGCAGCTCGTCGACGCGCGTGTCGTATTCGGTGACGCCGCTCGTCACGTGCGCTGGTGCTGCGATCGAGCTCTCGCGCGCTCCGAATCGCGACATTTGCTCGACGAACGTCCGCGCGTACGGCGCCTCGGTCGGAATCCAGATCGCGGCAATACGATCTACCGTTAGTAGAGTCTCGATGAGTCGGAGCTGCGCGCCGGTCATGTCGTAAAAGCCGGCCAGGAGTTGCGGCCGGAATGCGCTGGACGCGAGCTCGCTCGCTTGCTGCAGAAGATCGGCGGGATCGATGCACCCGAGGCGCGCGATGAGCCGTTCGTACTCGCTCCAGGCGCGCAGAATCGCCTCCGTGCGCAGCGCGTTGCGCAGACCGCGCGCGCGAGAGACGCGCTTCGTGAGCTCGGCCAGCGTCACGGCGCCGTCGCGCACGTCGCGATACGAACGCTCCAGCATCGCCGCGATGCCGCGGCTGTCCATCATCGGATGCTCGATGGAGCGCACCGCCGTGCGCATGGCCAGGCGCCGCTCCGCCTCCGACGCAACGCGCGGCGTGCGGCCGGCACTCTGCAGAAGATGCCTCGCCAGCTCGTCAACCGTGCGCATCGCCAGCCCCGCAAAACCGCGCGGCATGCGCACCAGCATCTCGTCCGCGATCGCTTCGGCCACGCCACGCGAAGGAACGATGACTTCTTCGTTCCACGGCGCCAGCGGATCGCCCCCGCGTCCTTCGCACAGACGAGCAGCGACTTCCTTGGCAATTTCCCGATAGGGAGCAAAACGGAGGGACATGGGAGGCTGTGAATAATTGTAACAGTGCGCGAAGGCGGTTAACTGGTTGCTGGTTGCTGGTTGTCTGTGGGTAGTTGGCTTCGATGGAGTCACCGCAGATCATCAGCAGCCAGTGAGAGTTAACCGTGTCTTTCACGCGTTGTTTGCGAGTGGTCGGTTTTCGACCAGGCACCACAGATAACCAGCAACCAGCAACCAGTTAACCGCGGTGTGCACGGATCTGGCAATCGTCCGTCGCATAATGCGCGCGCATGGGCAAACGTCAGGTGCGGATCATTCGTGTCCGCAAGTGGGCGACGGTCGTGCTGCTCGTTCTGACGAGCGGCGTGATGTTGTCGTTGCTCTACCTGCTTTCGGGGCGGGCCTACGCGGCGGAGACGCATCCGTTTCGCGAGATCTTCGCGCGTCTGCTCGGCTCCTCGGGACGCGGGCCGGTGTCGCGGAACGATCTCCTGGCGTTTCTGATGCCGGTCATCGCCAACATCCTGTTGTTCGTGCCCTGGGGATTCCTTGCATTCCTCGCGCTCGACGCACCCGCGCGCCCGAGGAAAGTCAGCTACGCGTTGACGGTGCTGGCTGCTGTGCTGTTTGCAGCGGCGATGTTCGTCTGGCAGCAGTTCCTGCCGACGCGCGTCACGGCGCCGTTCGACATGCTGGCCAACGCCGTGGGCGCGCTGGCCGGCGCAGCCCTCGGGCACGCGCGCAAGGGCGTGCGCGTTCGTTTCGAAGCGTGAGTTTGCAGCATCAGCAGAGGAGTACGACTTGATTCTGGTAGTCGAAGACGATCCGCAGGTCGCGCGCCTCATGGTGCTCGTACTGCAGCGCAACGGACACGACGCACAGGTCGTCGCCGACGGACAGAGTGCGCTCGACCGCGCCCGCGACATCAGTCCGGCCATGATCTTCGCCGACCTGACCATCAAGGGGATGGGCGGGGAAGAACTTTGCGGAGCGCTGAAGGCCCATCCGGAGACGAAGGGAATCCCCTACGTCGTCGTCTCCGGCGACCGCGACGTCGCTGAAAAAGCACGGCTTTGCGGCGCCGACGACTACATGGGCAAACCTTTTGAATTCGACGACCTGATTCGCCTCGTCAACAAATATGCAAGAGCTCAAAGCTGAAAAACCTGCTGAATCGCCCGCGGGATCCGATCCGGTCCTGCGACTGATGGCCCGCCTCGCCGAGGAAGGCTTCACTACGGAGCAAGGCCCGGAGTGGTGGGAGGAGTACGGAGAGGTGATCTATCGCCGTGACGAGAAACTGCCGCTCGTCGTCGGAGAAACGATCTTCATCTTCACGCGCGTCCCCGATCTCAGCGAGCGCATTCTCCGCCAGACCTCGGAGTCGGTGGTTCACACGTACCGCGCCAAGAGTCCGGCGCAGAAGATTCTCACGGTGCTGCAGTCGACGACGGTCTATCACTGCCTCGTCTGCACCGCCGACAACCCGCACAACGAGCCGCTCAATCAATACATCGCCCGCATCGGCGGCGCGACGTTCATCCCGGTCGTCATCGTGCCGGGCATCAACGAAGTGCTCTACCCGAACCTCGAGGAAAAGATCGGTGTTCTCCGCCCGCGCGTCGAGTACCTGCAATACCTCCTCGGCGAACGCCGCGAGCGCGTCGACATGCACCGTCCGACGATCCAGGCGATGTGGGTCTCCGCCGCCGTCGTCCTGCTCCTGCTCGTCGCGGTGATCTTCTCGATCGTGACCTGACGGGATTGAGGATTGAGGATCGGAGCGCGATCGCTCTCACGGTCTCCGATTCTCAATTCTCAATTCGATAGAATCCGCCCCGCAAATGTTGCGCCCCAAAGACATCTTCGACGACCTTCGCAAGTCGGTCGTCGGGCAGGACGAGGCGATTCGGGAGATTTCCGTTGCGCTCGTGAAGCATCTCGCCGGGCAGCCGGCGCCGAACATGTTGCTGATCGGCAACTCGGGGTCGGGCAAGACCACTCTGATGCGTGCGGTGGAGCAGTTTCTCGCGGAGAACGAAACGCTGCGGCAGTACGCGAATGTGATCCGCCTGAACGCCAACGTGCTGGCCGAGGAGCGGCAGGGGTACGGCAACGCCGTCCTGGGCCGGCTCTACACGAACGCACGGAAGATGCTGGGACCTTCGGCGACACCGGACGAGATCGTGCGTGCGGTGGAGCGGGGCATCGTCTTCATCGATGAAGTGGACAAGATCCGCGCGAACGTGCGCGGCGAGCCGAACATCCGCGGCATCATCGCGCAGGAAGCGCTCCTCACGCTGATGGAGAACGAGAACGTCGAGTTCACGGCCGACGGCTGGACGTTCGTCTTCAACTCCTCGCACGTGCTCTTCGTCGCCGGTGGCGCGTTCGAGGAGTTGTACGAAGCCGTGCTCCGCCGCGCCACGATCGGCCAGGACGTGCGGCCGATGAAGCCGGTCGTCGTCGTCTCCGCGTCCGGCGAGGTGCGCGAGGAGCTGCCGTTCCACCTCGGCGACTATCTTTCGTACGACGATCTTTTCAAGTACGGCATGACGCCGCAGTTCATCTCGCGCTTCGAGTCGATCATCGTCCTCAACGACCTCGGCGAGGGCGATCTCTCGCGCATCTTCGTCGAGCCGGAGCGCTCGATTTTCCGCACGTCGCGCGACTACTTCGCGCGTTTCGGCATCGACCTCCAGATCACCCGCGGCGCCCTGATCGCCATCGCCTGGGACGCCGCGCGCCAGAAACGCCTCGGCGCCCGCGCGCTGCGCGAGACCTACCGCCGCGTCATCCGCCACCTCGAATTCGAGCCCGCCGACGGCGGCGTTCTCACCATCGACGAAGAGATGGTGAAGCGCGCGATCGCCGCGAGGGAGCAGGGAACACGATGAACCGGAACGATGAAGGATGAAGGATGAAGGATGAACGATGCGCCGGCGACGGTTCATCGTTCATCCTTCATCGTTCATCGTTATGGCCGAACAAAAGAAATCAATCTTCGACAAACTGAAGCGTGGGCTCTTCATGACCCACACCGAGATCCTCGACAAGGTCAAGGAGGCGATGACGCCGGACCTGCCGATCGATCAGTCCGCGATCGATGGCTTCGAGGAAGGGCTTCTCGGCGCCGATGTCGGCGCGGAGCTCACGACGGCGCTCGTCGCACGGCTCGAGCAGCGCGTGCGCGAGGAGAAGATCACGAAGATGGATCGCCTCACGGAGGTAATCCGCGAGGAAACGCGCGCTCTGATTCCTCGACGGCAGGCGGGGACGATCGACATCGCCCGCGCGAAGCCGTTCGTGATCCTCGTCGTCGGCGTCAACGGCACGGGCAAGACGACCACGATCGCCAAACTCTCCGCGCGCTGGAAAGGGGAGGGGAAGAGCGTCGTGCTCGGCGCGGCCGATACGTTCCGTGCCGCGGCGATCGAGCAATTGCAGATGTGGGCCGATCGCATCGGCGTGCCGCTCGTGAAACACAAGGCCGGCTCCGATCCGGCGGCGGTTGCGCACGACGCGGTTGCTGCTGCGAAGGCGCGCGGCGCGGACGTCGTGATCATCGATACCGCCGGGCGTCTGCACAACAAGTCGCACCTCATGCAGGAGCTCTCGAAGATCCATCGCGTGATCGACAAAGAGCTTCCCGGCGCGCCGCACGAAACGCTGCTCGTCCTCGACGGCACGACGGGACAGAACGGCGTCAATCAGGCCGCGGCGTTCCTCGAGGCGGCGAAGGTGACGGGCATGGTGATCACGAAACTCGACGGCACGGCCAAGGGCGGCGTGATCCTTTCGATCATGCGCCAGTTCGACATCCCGGTGAAATTCATCGGCGTCGGCGAGGGCGCGGACGATCTGATTCCGTTCGATCCGCAGGCTTACGTCGATACGCTCTTCGAATGAAACGCATCGCACTGGCAGTCCTCGTTCTGTTCGCACTGCCGCTCGCTGCCGCGGATTTTGAGCTCGGCATCCGCCACGTCGTCTCCCAGACGACGGGCGACAGCGGCGACCTCGACCTCCCGCTCAGTCGCGGCTTCGGCGCGTCCGCGGAGGTGTTCTGGACGCCGCACTTCTCGACGAACGCGGCCGCGAGTCTCGTGAATCCGGAGGCGATTCTTTTTCCTTCGACGCCCCCGCCGAACGACGTCGACCTCGGCACGCTCGGACTCGATCTCTACACGCTCACCGCGCGCTGGCACTTCACCCGCGACGCCCGCCTCGCCCCCTTCGCCGGCGCCGGCGCCGCGCTCGTGACGATCGGCAACCTCGACGACCAGTTCGGCGACGTCTACGAAGCCAACTTCGACGACGAGATGACGTTCGTCGTCGAAGGCGGTCTGCGCTATCGCGCGCTGCCCCGCGTCGTGCTCGAACTGGGCGTCATGTACGTCCCGCTCGAAGCCGAGCCGCACGTGATCCGCGCCACCGACCCGAACGTCGTACTCCCGGCCAAGCTCGGACTCGACCCGGTCGTCGTCAGCCTCGGCGCCGCCTGGCGGTTTTGAAACGCAGGTTTCGACGGAGCCGCAGGCTCCGAGGAGCGCAGGCTTCCAGCCTGCCGGTCCGCCGGCATCCTGCCGGCCGTCTTTCGCGAGAGCAAGTTCCGGCCGGCTAGAAGCCGGCGGACCGGCAGGCTGGGAAGCCTGCGCTCCTCGAGCCTGTGCTCCTTGGAGCCTGCGCTCCATCATCGTCGCATTCGGATCTGCGTTCCGATCACGATCGACGATACATTGAGGCCCGGGTTCCGCGGCGCGTAGCCGCCGTTGGAAATGTGCATGAAGCGGTAGCCGAGGATCACGGGGATCGCGGTGCGGGGCAGGAAGATCAATCCTGATCCGAGCTGCGTCACGAAATTGAATCGCGACGTCGACGCGGGCACGCGGCGCTCGGCCCACATCGGCCCGGTCGAGCCTTCGGCGTAGAAGTGGACGTGCTCATGGTCCACGCCGAAATAGCGGCGCACGAGCAGCGAGCCTGAAAGCGCGCGCACGTCCTCGTCGCCGTCGCCGTACTGATTGCCGAACCAGCTCCGCGGCTGATGCACATTCATCGGAGCCAGCACGAACGCGACGCTGGTGCGCGGCGAGAGGAAGCGGGCGATCTCGACGTTCAGCGCGGCCACGCCAGCCTGGCCATGCCAACTGGTCTCGCTCTTTCCGCCGACGCCGTAGACGCTTACGGCGTGATGCGACTGCGCGTGTGCAAACAGCGGCAGCAGAACCAACGCAACGATGGTGATGTGATGACGCATACCGGAGCTTTCCCTGACTTCTACAGTGTACGTCGCTCCGCGGAATTCAGATCTCCAGCTCGAGGTCGGGGCGCGGCGGCCCGTCGCCCATCTCTCCGTCATAGATCGCGCGCGCCGTCTCACGCGTGCAATGACCGTACACCGTGCCTTCCGGATGAACGACCATGTTCGGCCCGTGGTCGCAGAGATCGAGGCAGGAAACCTGACAGATGCGCGCGACGTGCTTGCGGCCCATCGCCTTGTTGTGATGCTTCAGCTCCTGCTGGATCATCTCGCCGCGATCGTCGCCGCGCTCGGCGGCGCTGCAGTGCTTGCCGATGCAAACGAGGAAAAGCTTCTCGAGCGGGTATTTCATAGGGAGGCGACGAATTTGCGCCCGACGTCGACGATGTGTTTCAGATCCTTCGGGCTGCAGGCCTCGGCGTACAGTCGCGCCACCGGCTCGGTTCCCGACATGCGGAAGAGAAGCCAGGTCTGGTCGTTGAAGATGAGCTTCACTCCGTCGGTGGTATTGACCTCGCGCACTTCGAGCGAATCGATCTGCTTCGGTGGATTGGCGAGCTTCGCCGCCAGGGAGTCGCGGATCTGCGGCGTCATTTTCAGATCGAGCCGTTTCGTGTAGTAGTAACCGAACTCCTCGTAGAGATCCTCGACGAGCTTCGAGATCGGCTTGCCCATGCGCGCGACCATCTCCGCGACGAGGAGGCAGGCCAGGATGCCGTCTTTCTCCGGAAGATGGCGGTACATCGAAAGCCCGGCCGACTCTTCTCCGCCGACGGCGATCTTGTCGTCGAGGATCAGCTCACCGATGTACTTGAAGCCGACTTTGGTCTCGTACAGCGGCACGTCGAGCTTGCGGGCGATGGCGTCGATGAGATGCGTCGTGGCCACCGAGCGCGCCAGACCGCCGGGGATGTTACGGAATCGCTTGAGATAGACGGCGACGAGCGCGATGACGATGTTCGCCGGCACGAAGCGGTTGCGCTCATCGACGATGCCGAAGCGATCGGCGTCGCCGTCGGTCGCGAGGCCGAGGTCGAATTTCTCTTCGCCGACGACCTTGCGCAGATCGACGAGGTTCTTTTCGTTGCACTCCGGCGAGAAGCCACCGAAGTAAGGGTCGCGATAGTTGTGAATGATCTTGACCTGAATCCCCGCTTCGAGGAGGAAGTAGTCGAGGTAATCGCGCGAGGTGCCGTAGAGCGAGTCGATGGCGATGCGCAGGCTGCTGTTGCGGATCGCGTCAACATCGACTTTCTGCCGCAGCTCGGTCAGGTAGCGATCTTTCGGATCGATCTCTTCGATGAGCTCCGTCTTCTCGTAGACGTCGAGCCGCTCGTTCTTCTGCTGCACGGCGTGGATCTCTCGCTCGATCTGCTCGGTGATTTCCGGCATGGCCGGTGCGCCATCCGAGGTCGAGAACTTGAGGCCGTTGTACTCGGGCGGGTTGTGCGAGGCGGTGAAGTTGATCGCGCCCTTGGCCTTGCGTCGAATGGTCTCGAAGGAGACGCACGGCGTCGGCACGTCACGCGTACAGAGAAATGCTTTGATGTCGTTGAAGGCGAAGATCTTCGCCGCTTCGGACGCAAACTTCTCCGAGAGGAATCGGGTGTCGTACCCGACGATCATCCCCGATCCCTGCTGCCCGCTTTTTTTGATGTAGTTGGCGACGCCCTGACTGGCGATGCGGACGTTCTCGAATGTGAAGTCCTCACCAATGATGCCGCGCCACCCCGAGGTACCAAACTTGATCATGAACACTCTTTCCGTGAAGCCCGCTGGGGAAAGCAACGGTAGCATGGATTGGGTCGGCGCCGGCACGGCAGGGACATCGTCGCGCGGTACGGCGGCAATCAAGCAACACGCATGTCATCCCGAGCCGGCCCGGCCGGCAGCGTCGGTTGGCCAAGCCTGCGTCACGCCTTTCGATCTGAATCGCCGGCCTCGCTGAGAGGGATGACATCTTCGATGTCATTAGAAGCGTAGCGAGGGACCTGAGCGGGCGTGTGGCGCGCTGCTCGCTCCGAAGCACGCATCGCGCGCCTCCGCCCACCCAGGTCCCTCGCTCGACGCTCGGGATGACATGTCGTGTTACCCCGCGCCGCCGTCGCCTCGGAGCTGCCGCACGTGCCGCGGCCTTGGGCAACCCACGCTGTCGGCCGTGCCGACCTTGTGGGCTGGCTTGTTTTCCGCAATGATCAGCGGCAGATGTCCCGGCCGGTCGTACTCATCGCCGATGACGACGAAGAAGTCGCGCTCCTGCTGAAGACGTTTCTCAAGCCGGTGGAGTGCGAAGTCCTCGTCGCGCTCGATGGCGAAGAAGCTCTCGCCATCGCACAATCGCGCCTCCCCGACGTCGTCCTCCTCGACGTCGTTATGCCCAAGCGCAGCGGCTGGGAAGTCTGTCAGGCGCTCAAGGCCGTGCAGCGCACCTCGCGCATTGGCGTCATCCTCGTGACCGGCCGCGGCGACGTCAAGGATCGCCTGACCGGCTTGCAGGTCGGCGCCGACGACTACCTCGTCAAGCCCTTCGATCGCGAAGAAGTCGTCAAGCGAGTGCGCAACGTCATCGCCCGTTCCCAGGTCGCGCGTTCCGAGGCGGTGATGGCGGGGAAAGGCGCGATGGAGACGATGCTCCTCGATCGTGCCACGGGATTGCCGACGCTGCCGCTCGTGCTCGACCGCATCAAGGAAAAATTCATCGAGCAGAGCGAGATCGGCATCGTCTACGTCGACGTCGAACAATTCGAAGCCATCGAAGTCGAGTACGGCTGGGCGTTCTTCGACGAGCTGCTCTGCCACGCCGGCCAGATCCTGTCGGCCGAAGTGCGTACGCGCTTTGCGAACGCCATCATCACCTGCCCGCGCTCCGGAGGATCGAGCTTCTACATCTTCCACGAAACGCGCGGACAGGACCTCTCGCAGGAAAAAGCATCCGAGCGTGTCGCCGCCGACCTGCGATTGAAACTGATCGAAGCGACGCGCAAGCGCTTCACCAACGTCCATCCCGACCAGATCGGCTTCTTCGTCGGCATGGCCCGGATCGACTACCGTCCGCAGATCCGTCTCGAGCGCCAGATCTACGCCGGCATCAGGACCGCCGCCGACGCCGTGCGCGACGCCGAGCAGCAGCGCAAGAAACAGCTCACCCGCGAGCTGCGCGACATCATTCGCCGCAAGCGCGTGACCACGCTTTTCCAACCGATCGTGCACGCCAAAGACATGTCGCTCTTCGGCTACGAGATCCTCACGCGCGGCCCGGCCAGCTCCTCGTTCCGCAACTCCGACATGCTCTTCTCATTCGCTCGCGAGTCGAAGCTGGCCTGGGCTCTCGAAGCGATCGCGCTGGAAGGTGCGCTGCGCAGATTGCGGCAGGTCGACCTGCTCGATCGCAAGTTCCTCCTCAACCTCGAGGCGGAGATGTTCGGCGAGTCGGAGTTCCGCATTCACGAGATGGTCTCGTTCTTCTCGGAGCACAAGGGCAACTTCGTCTTCGAGCTCACCGAGCGCGCGGCGATCGAGGACTACGCGCAGTTCCGTGTGCTGCTGAACGAGTTCCGCGAGAAGGGGATCGAAGTCGCCATCGACGACGCCGGCTCGGGCTACGCCTCGCTCGAAGCGATCGCCGCGCTGGCACCGGACTATCTCAAGGTGACGAAAGGCCTCGTGTCGACGCTGATGGACGAGCCGATCAAGCAGGACCTCGTGCGCATGCTCGTCGACCTCGCCTCGAAGATCGGCGCGAAGACGATCGCCGAGGGGATCGAGACCGTCGAAGAATACGAGACCTGTCGCGACCTGGGGATCGACCTGATCCAGGGCTACTACATCGCCCACCCGCAGGAAGACCTCGAGCTCGCCGACGCCGAAGTCGCGACGAAGACGATTACGACGGTCTCGGGGTAACGGCGGAGGGCGGGCTTATAGCCCGCCGATTCTGGGTGGGGGCGTTGTGTGGGCGAGCCGCCCGCCCCAAGGACCGTTCACCTCAAAGAACCCGCCGCCCAAAAGAAGCGGCGGGCTATAAGCCCACCCTCCAGGGCTCGCGCGCATCCGCCTTCGCCCGGCGTATCCTTTCCTCGCTCGTGATGCAGGACATGCGCATCGTTTTTCTCGGGACGTCCTCCGGCACGCCGTCGCGCGAGCGGAACGTGACGTCGGTAGCGATCGTGCTCGATGGGACCGTGCTCCTCTTCGATTGCGGCGAGGGGACGCAGCATCAACTCCTGCGCGCGCCGGTGCGCAGCGGCGCGATCGATGCGATCTTCGTCAGCCACATGCACGGCGATCACGTTTACGGCATCCCCGGACTCCTCGGCACGTTCTCGATGAACGGGCGCGTGCGGCCGCTGGTCGTCGTTGGTGCCGACGGCATCGGCGCGTATCTCGACGGCGTGCTGACCGCGACGCACCATCACTCGACGTTTCCCATCGAAGTGCGCGAGCCGCCGTTTCGCGGGGATGGCTTCACCGTCGTCGCCGCGCCACTGGAGCATCGCGTGCCGGCCCTCGGCTATTGCCTGATCGAAGACGATCGGCCCGGAACGTTCGACCCAGAAAAGGCACGCGCGCTCGGCATCCCGCCCGGTCCGATCTACGGCGAACTGCAACGGACGCACGACCCGCGCGTCGTCGGTCCGTCGAAGCGCGGGAGGCGCATCGCCATCTGCACCGACACGCGCCCCTGCGCGAGCGCGATCGAGCTGGCGCGCGGCGCGGATGTGCTCATTCACGAAGCGACGTACGGCGAGGAGATGCGCGCGGAAGCGGACGAGCGGATGCATGCGACTGCCGCGGGTGCGGCGCAGATCGCGAAAGCAGCGGGCGTCGGGCTGCTGATCCTCACGCATTTCTCCGTGCGCTATCGCGACGTCACGCCGCTGCTCGACGAAGCGCGGGCCATCTTTCCGAACACCGAAGCGGCCGCGGATCTCGCGGTGTTCGACGTCGCGCCATGAAGCCGGTCGTGCGCGCGGGCGCCTCGTTCTGCACCCTCGTCCTCGAGCTCGTCGCCGGCCGCGTGCTCGCGCCGTACGTCGGCGTCTCGCTCTACACATGGACGAGCATCATCGGCGTCGTGCTCGCCGGGATCAGCGGCGGAGCGTGGGCGGGCGGACGCCTCGCCGATCGCCGTCCCGCCGCGTCCTCGGGCGCGTGGTCGTCCTCTCCGTGCTCCTCTTCTTCCTCCCTTCGTTTCTGCAGCGCATGATCTCGCTCGCCGCGAGGCCATCGTCCTCACGGACGACTTCGCCCCCGTCGACCAGATGCTGGCCCCCGTTTTCGCCGCCCGCGCCCTTGACGAGTGACCGCCACCCCACCATAATCCGCGCTCCCAGGCGGAGGTGGGAATCGCCGCCGCAGCGCTGCCGTTAGCAGCGTTACTTCCACGAAATGTGGGGCTGTAGCTCAGTTGGGAGAGCGCCTCGTTCGCAATGAGGAGGTCGTCGGTTCGATCCCGTCCAGCTCCACCAAATTTCTCAAGCGATCATCCTGAAACGGCGGCCGAAAGGCCGCCGTTTTTTGCGAATCTGGCGGTCATGTTCTCAGCCTGTAACCGGAAAGCCTTCGCGCTCGGCGGCCGCGGCCAGACGACCGTCGAGACACACGAACGCGAGAGTTGTGGGCCGGCCCTCGGATGCTGCGACGCCCGCCGCAAGTTGCAGCGCATCGGCAGCTCGTAACTCGTGGGTCCGCAGAAACCGGAGTGCGTGTTCTCGCAGTACCTCGGACGGCTGTACTTCCTGCCACGTTGCCGCAAAGCGGTCGAGCCGACCACGGGCGGCCGCGGCTGAGCGCGGCCGAAGCATGCTCTCCCGCTCCAGGCGGGCGATCGCTGATTCGCATTCAACGCGCGTTCCCCACCACGCAAGCACGCCCGCGTCCGCGCGATACAACGAACGCATCCGGTTCGACGCACGCTGACGGACGATGAGCGGCACGAGCGCGGAGCTGTCCCAAAACCTCAACGACCGCTCCTGCGCTCGTCGAGAACGGCAGCGACGATATCGGCTCCTGGTTCGGGGGCGGGAGGAAGGACGCGCACGATCTCCTCGAGCCGGCCATGGCGCGCGCGACGGATGACACCTGCTCGTTCCAGCCGTGCCAGGCGCCCCTCGTCCGGACCGGCGCCGCTCGCACTCACCACTGGCTCGAGCCGCGCGACCGGCTGGCTGCGATCCGTGATGAGAATCGTCTCGCCGTGTCGCACGCGATCCAACAGCGCACTGAGCTGATTCTTCGTCTCGGATATCGTCGCCGTCTTCATCAGGCTATTATAGCCTTCTCGCCAAACAAGGACGCGCATACACGGGGTGGGTCGCCCGTCCACACGTGACAGGCCTTCTGGAGTATCGCGAGGGAACGATGGAACGGCCTGAATGGCATTCAGGCGGTCGTCGGCTCGATCCCGATCTGCTCCACCAACTCCGCGTCAATCACCACGAGCCGCCGACTGGCGGCTCGTCGTGTTTTGACTCCGCTTCCACGGCGGCTGCGAGTTTGCGCCACGACTCCAAGGGTAGCAACGGGCGATGGATACCGAGCGTGCGGAGCAACTCTGCGCCGACGCGGACGAGCTCGGGCTCGCCATCGGGTGATTCACGCACGAAATCTAGGGCGCGTCGACGTTCTTCGTATTCACTGGATACATGCCGCCTTCCGCCTTTCTTCGATGTCGGGGCCGCGTGTCACAGCAATCGCAATCGCAGTAGCGGAGGCGACCTAATAATTTGACGATGCCTGCCGCGATCAGGACGTTCACGAACCGCGATATGTACCAGTCGAGACGCTCGCTCACCGCGGCGTTCTTGGTGATCTCCTCGATAAGACGAAAAACCTGAAGAATCGCGATCGCAGACGGATGGGCCGGGTTGATCGCTGACCCGTATTGAGCGTCTCCGTCATCTTCTCAATGGCTCTGAAAGCTGCGGGCCTCGAGCGGATCACAGTCAGTCTCGACTCACTCCCCGACGCCACGTTCCGCGCCATGAACGATGTCTTGTTCCCGGTGAGTCGCGTGCTCGACGCCATCGAGATCGCGGCAGATGCCGAACTCGCGCCGGTGAAGGTCGACGTCGTAGTGAAGCGCGGCATGAACGATCGCGACGTCGCTGGCATCGCGCGACGCTCGCGAATATATCTGGCGCGCACGCACTGATCGCTACTCTGAGGAACGGTCCGCCGAGACGCCCGGACTACGCAAGGTGAAGATGAGCCACATCGGGGGATAGCCCCGCTACGGCCGGCTGCGCTGGTTGGCCAGCCTCCTTTAGGATCGTCGCCCTCGGATTGTTGCAGCGAGTCTCCTCCCCGACCAAGGTAGGGATTTTGCTCCGCCGAGGCTCTCCTAGTACAAAGCGAGGTTCCCCATGGCTGAAAAGCAAAACGACGTCGTTTCCCGAATGCAGCAACTGGCCTCTGACGCGAGCGCACAGCAGGTGAAGATGGTCCAGCAATACGCCTCCCTGTTCCAGAAGTTCCTCAGCGGCGAGACCACGGCAGTCGATCCCGCCACGGCCACGCAGTTCTGGATGGACGAAGCGACCAACTACACGCAGAAGGTGGCCGAGCTCAGTCTCCGCGCGTACAACGAGCTCTTCGATCTCAACCGCGCCCTGACCGACAGGTATCTCAAGCTCGTCTCGTCGGGCACGGGCGTGAAGAGTCCGGCTAAGCCGGCGGCGGCTCCGATTCAGGAGGCAGCCGCCGCCAGGTCGACGACGAAGAGACAGGCACGGGCACGACGGGCTCGCACCGCTACGAAATGAATGGTCCCCGCCCCGGGCGAATTGCACGCGTTCGCAAGCATCGCAAGCGTGTAGCCGCGGTTGCCGCGATGAGGAGTACGGCGCCGGCATCGCCGCGCGTCCGTTCCACCGCGCGTCCGGTCCGCGTTGGCATCGCCACCGATCCGGCGGCGGACAAATTCACGTTGCTGTCGCGTGCGCTCACGGATGCGGGATTGTGGGAAGAGCTGGCGGCGACGGGCGTCGAGCCCGCGGTGTTGCGCATCGTCATCAAGCCCGACATGACGATCTTCGACATTCCCTCGCCGACGGGTACCGACCCGGAGTTGGTCGAGGCGCTGATCGATGCGCTGTTCAATCGCGGATACAGACAGGTGGTCGTCGGTTCGACGCGCGACACGTTCGATCTGCTGCTCGAAAATCGTTCCGTGCTCGCGCTCGCGGACTTGGCCGGATATCGCTTTCGCACTCCGAAAGGCCACGACTACGAAATCGTGGATCTGGCGGACGACCAGGTGCCCGGCGCATTTCCGGAAGGAGCCGCACTTTACGGTTCGGACGTCTCGCGCATCTGGAGCGAGGCGCAATTTCGCATTTCGTTTTGCAAGAACCGCACGGACGAAGCGGACTGGTTCGCGCTCACGCTGCAGAACATCATCGGAACGCTGCCGCTGACGGACAAGCGCTATCACTATCATCAGCGCCTTCGCGCGACCGAAGTGGCCACGGAGTTGTTGCGCGCGTATCCCGTGCAGATGGCGGTGATCGACGCGTTCACGAGCAGTCACGGCTCGGCCGGAGCGCGCGCGGCCGCGCCGATCGAAACGCGGACAATCATCGCTGCCGCCGATCCGCTCGTAGCCGACTCCATCGCGGCGCGAAAAATGGGCCTCGATCCGGAAGCGTCGGAGATTACGGCGCATGCGCTCAAAGCGATCGGACTTCCGTCGGCGATAGAAGTCTCCGGCGATCGCGAGGTGTACGCAGGATGGCGCAACGTGCATCCGTTGCTGGCCGGAGCCGCCCGCGGCCGCACGCGCAGTCCTTCGGCTTCATGGCTCCTCGGCATCCTGACGCAGTCGGTCAATCGCGAGCTCTTTCCGTTCAAAGATCTGACCACTGATCGCCTCAACGAGATGATCGTTCGCTACGCTGGCAATCCGGATGGCGATCCGCTGGCGTTCTGGCTGACCGCCAGCGTCGGCTACATGATGACCGCGGCGGGAGGATCGCTCGAGGCCTGGCGGATCATCGCGGCGAAGGACTCGCTGCACCGCGCCGAGGTCGCTCTCGGATTCGATCCGAATGACCATTCCGACGCGGAATACGACGCCGTGCGCGAGCACGTGCTGGCGATGCGGCCGTTTCTGGAAGGCGTGGAGCCCGACGCCGAGGGATTGCGCTGGACGTATCTCGAGCACTCGCAGCTCTTCGAGTACTCGCGCGTCATCCCCGCGCCGTTCGAGGCGTTCGTCTCCCGCGTCGACGTGACGCTCGTCAATCAGTTCATGAACGATTACCTTGGCGGGCGCATTGTCGTGGCCGCACGCGACGCAAAGGGCCGCGCCATCCGTCAGGCGGAGCGCGACATCTACCTGCCGCAACCGAATTTCATGGCGCTCTCGAACGGAAAACCGATCGACGTGATGAAGATCGAATGCGCGGAGTACACACCTTCGCGCCAGACGCTCTACTGGCGTCTGATTCGCAGCGAGAACGACTCCGCGGCGTGGGACGACGCGCTGGTGTCGTTCGAGAAAACGGCGGACGGCATGACGCGCGCGACGATCTTCGGGCGGCAGGAGTTCTCGATCCCGCCGCTGTGGGCGTTAATCGATCTGCCGTCGAACGCAGCGCTGAAGCGTTATCTCGTGACGGACGCCTATCACCGCTTTTTCGGGCGCTCGTTTGCGAACTTCGAAGCGGTCGCCGAAGGCCGCGACGTGCGTCTCGGCAAATCGTGGGATGTCACGCGCGGTCAGCCCGGCGGCACCTCCGCTCCTTCTCTCGAATCGATCGGATCGACGATCGAGAGAATCCTGACCACCATTCCGGCGGATGCGCTGGCCGCGGCGAAGCGAGTGGTGGCCGGCGATGCGGGCGCGGTGGACGGCGAACTGGATGCGAACGGCTTCCTGCATTTTTCCGGCAAGGCCGCAACGCAGGAGACAGCAGCCGAGCCGTCGCGCCGCGAAGACGTCATGTCGTTTCTCAAAGACATCGCCGAAGCGTGGCGAAAGGACTTCGCGCGATGAGAGTCCTGGTCACCGGCGCCAGTGGACTGATCGGATCGAACATCGTGGTTGAGGCCGTGAATGCCGGTTACGACGTCCGCGCCATGGTGCGCGCGAGCAGCAATCTGCTGGCGCTCCAGAATGTGGCGGTGGAGACTGTGCACGGCGATGTGCTCGACCGCGCTTCGCTTGCGGGCGCCATGAGCGGGTGCGATGCAGTGATTCACGCGGCGGCGATCTTCGCGTGGGAACGTGCGCCGGCCATCGAGCTCATTCGCGTGGCGGTGGAAGGAACGTTGAACATCGTCGATGCGGCAGCAGACGCGGGCATCAAACGCATGGTGCTGACTTCCTCGTCGGTGGTATGCGGTTCGTCCGTCGAACCGGTTCCGCGCAGGGAAGACTCATCGCCTGATGACGGCCCAGACGTTTCGTACGTGCGCGCAAAAGTGCTGCAGGAAGCGGCTGCGTTCGAGCGCGGGACCGAGCGCGGCGTGGCGGTGGTAGCGGCCTGTCCGTCCATGACGATCGGCGGCAGCAGCTATCGCCTCAGCCCGAGCAATGGCGTGTTGGTGTCGTTTCTCGAGGATCCGCTGCGGCTGACGTTCGCCGGAGGATTCAACGTCGTCTCCGTTCGCGACGTGGCGCGCGGGCATCTGCTGCTCCTCGAGCGCGGCACACCCGGAACGCGGTACCTCCTCGCATCGGAAGACCTCACCTGGCGTGAGATTCATCGCACCATCGCAGAACTTTGCGGCACCGGCGGTCCTTATTACGAGACCGGACATACGGGCTCGTATCTGGCGGCGTCCGCTGACGAATTGCTGAGCCGCATGATCCGTGGACGTCGCCAGATCGCGACGCGCACGCAGGCGCGGATGGTGGGGCGTTACTACTGGTGCCGTCACGATCGCGCCGCCGCATTGGGATTCGCGCCGCGTCCGGCGCGGCAGGCGCTCGCGGAAGCGTTGTCGTGGCTGGTGGGCAGCCATCACGTGTCGCGCGAAACGCGCGCGCGATTGCGGCTCTCGCAAGAGCTCTATCAGGCGCGCTTTCCGGCGCGGGTGCCGGCGTGAAGCCGTTCTCGACGACGTCGGTCCTCAGTCATCCACTCGATGCCGTGTGGCTCGAGATTCGCGATCATCTGCCGGAGCTCGTGCCGCAACTCGCGGACATCCGCGCGGTCGTTCCCCTCGAGCGCAGCGGCGAGGGGGCGATCACGCACATCGTCAATCGATGGGAAGCCGATCCGAAGGTCCCCGCGGCGCTCGCGTCGGCGTTGAAGATCGACGACATTCACTGGATCGATCGCGCGGACTGGAACGATCTGACACACGAATGCCACTGGCGGATCGAACCCGGCTTCTTCGCCGATCGCATCCGCTGCGGCGGACGGACGCTGTATGAGTCGGCGATGGGCGGCCGTGGCACGCGGATCACGTTTCGCGGCGAGCTGCACGTCAACTCCGGCTCGCTGATGGGAAGCGCCGTCGCATCCGCGGTGGAGTCGTTCGTGACCGCGGTGATCCCGAAGAATTTTCAGGCGCTGGCCAACGCCGCCGCATCAACGCTCGCTGGCCGCGGCGCGCGTCCGCTGACCAGGTAGCTGTGGTGGAAGCCGAGGCGCGGATCGGCGATCCAGCGCATCTGCTTCATGAAGTGCTGGAGGTCGGGGAGCTTCACGCGCAGCCGCACCTCCGCCGACGGATAGTCGTAGACGGTGATGTGATTCAGCCCGCGGTTGGCGGTGAAGAGCAGCGACTGATCGGCCGAGAGCTGACAGGCATGGACGGAATCCATGAGCGTGAAACGGCTGACGCGCAACGCGCCGACGAAGTGGCGGCTGTTCGTGAACACGTTCGCGCGCGCCAGCGTGTCCACCACCTGCGTGGCCATCTGCCGTGAGTTGCGCAAGGCCGTGCGCAGATCTGGACGCTCATCGACGATGCGGAACGTTGAGAAATCGTCGAGGTCGATCATGACGATGGTCTGGCTGGCGCCGTTGCAGAAGATCAGCTCGCGATCGGAGATGGTCAGGTCGGAATTGATGTGCGCCGGCGTCTCGCGGCTTGCGGCCCAGTGGCGCACCACATGGCCGCTGGCGGCGTCGATCTCGAACGCGTACTCCTTGAGAAAGGCCATCGCCCATTCGTGATAGTCGACGTAGTCCTGCGGCAGCACGCGGAACGTGACCGCGTAGAAGAGATCCTGCTTCGGGTGACAGACCACGTGCCAGCACGTGCCCGGCACTTCGATGCGCCGCGCCTGTCCCGTCTTCAGATCCCAGACGCCCACTTCGCGCGCTTCGCCGTCGCGGCCGTAGCGCGGATTGTCCATCGAGCCGTAGCAGATGTAGCGGCCTGACGCGCTGAGCTTCATCGCGTGTGGCAACTTCACGTGATGCGGACCGAGGCGCTCGCCGCGCGAGAGATCCTTCACATGGAAGCGATAGAAGAAATCGCCGATCGAGGTGATGAACTCTTCGTCCGACAACCAGACCAAGTGCGTGCTGCCGCGTACCGTGGTGTCGTTCGCTTCGAACCGCAGCGTCGAGATGCGGCCGATCTCCTCGAGATTGCGTGTGTCGTAGAAGAGGAGGTGCTGTCCGGCGTTCCCGAGAAAACCGTACGTCCCGGCGGGATTCACGCTCACCGAATGTCCGGCAGCGGCACCGTCGAAGTACCTGACCTTGTACGCGTACGAGTCGTCTTCCGGATCGAAGAGAAAGACGCAGACGCCGGCCATGCCTTCGAGACCGTTGATGCCGTTGCCGTCGAGTGCGATGTGGAATGCATATGGATACTGCTTCATCGTTCACCAGGGCCAGAGGCAGACGATGCCGGCGATGACGGCGCCGAGCGCGCCGCCGAACACGACGTCGGTGGGGTAGTGATGTCCGAGCGCCAGCCGCGACCAGCCGATGGCCAGCCATGCCGCGAACAGCAGCGGCGCGCTGCTCGGAAACAGCAGCACGAGAGGCATCATGAAGATCGCCGCGGTCATGCTGTGTCCGCTCGGACAGGAATAGCGATCGAGCGGCTTCACGCCGCCATCGAGCTCGGAGTCGGTGTGGCACGGCCGCACGCGCGCCAGCGCGTATTTCATGAACGGATAGATCGCGAAGGCCACCGCCAGCGAGACCGCCACCGTGCGCACGAAACTCCAGCCGCGTGCGCCCGCGGCCAGCGGCATGGCGATGGCCACCGCCGCGAACAGCCATCCGTTGCCGAGGAAGTTGATCAGTAACGCCAGTGTGCGCAAAGGCGTGCGGCGGGGCAGGACGATGAAACGGCGAAGCAGCGCGGTCTCCCATTTATCGAGGCTGCGAAACCTCGTCGCTACGGCCGGTGCGGCTGTTGGAAGGGCAGACATTCTGGACGGCCTTCCCATAGGAGTACCGCGGGAACGGCTTTTCCCTACCTCGGTATAGCCGAAAACCAAGAAAGTCCGCCGAAGCGCTACACTTTCGCCATCCCGACCCAAGCCGAGTCCTGAGTGTTGAATGCCGCGCATAACCGGGTTCCGCGAGGCGGCCTAGTCGGCGCCGCAGTTCGGCGACCGGCGCATCACGATCGTGAAACCAGGCGCCGTGGCCGTCCCTCCGCTTCGAGCAGCCCGGTGGCCAGCTTTTTCGTCCGATCATCCAGACCGAATAGCGGAACGATCTTCTTCGTCAGCTCCGGAATGATCAGGTCCGTGTAGGCCTGAATGTGCTGGTAGATCTCTTCCATGAGGAACGGGCAGAACGAGGGCCGCCGTTGCTTGTACCTCCCTTTGAATTGCGCGTAGGGCAGTCGCGCGTAGATGTCCGAGCCGGTCAGCACGAGGTCCGCGATCATGTCCGCGACCAGCAGGCGGACCGCCGTCGAATCGATGTCAGGCATGTAGAGATCGGGAATCTTCAGCAGATTGGCCCATGAGAGTGGAACGTAGTCGAGCGAATTGCACACGTTCGCGTTCCACACTTCCCACGTCTCGCTTCCGGTTTTCGTCCTGGGGAAGTTCGAGGCGAAGAGATCGGCGAACGGTCGATCTCCCGGCGTCGCGGCGGCGGTCGGATAGACGTACATCGCCTTCCAGGCGTTTCGATCGAACGACTCGATCACCACTAGATCGAGCGCGAACGTCGGCGCGAGCGTGCCGCCGAGGCTGTGGCCGGTGAAGATGAGTGTCGCGTTCGTGTCGGCGACGGCGGCCAGGTACTCGGCCAGCGTGTCGCCGGTCCGACTGTCGGGAAGCATCTCGAGAATCGAAAGGCCGACGTACGTGCCCTGCGCGATGAGCGTTTCGGCGTCGAACGGCACGGTGATGACGACCGCGAAATCCTGCAGCCACGCGAACGCCGACACGGGATTCGTCCCGGCGATGGCCACGACATAGACCGGCGCGCCATCGCTGTCCGTTCCGCGCACGACCATCATCGCGTCGTCCGCATAGTCGGAGAATATCGCCTGATAGATGGTCGGTCCCCAGACGATCTCCCATCCGGTCCCGATGTATCGCGTGAACGCCGGATCGACGAGATCTGCAGCCACCCGATCGTGCAATTCCTGCTGTAGCTCCCACGCGGTTCCGGGAATCCCCGCGACCGAGTTCGAGATCATCGACATGACGAAAGTCTGTTGCTGCAGGTTGTACATAACACCACCTCTCTGAGAGGAGTGACACCGCGCGGCGAACCTACACCCGCGATAGCCGGGACATCCCCTCCACAAACAGGTGCTTGCCGCCTTGAGGGTGGTGCACTTTCGTGTGCGACGTTCGCCGCCACAAAACGACGGCCGTTAGCACTGTGAAAACGACGAACAGGATCGCGGCCTGCAGGCTAGATCCATTTTTTCTCCGTAAGCATTTCGAGCAGCACTTTCATGCCGAATCGCCGACTAGAGCGATGCTCAGCAAACTTCGTGTCGTGCACAACGGTATCGAACTGGCGCTCTTCCGCCGCGATCACGACACCACACGAGGCATCTCGGGCGCGGACCGAGAGAGCGAGCGACCGCGATGGTACGGTGACCGCCGAAGGCGTCGTCGCCGTGGACATCGTCCGCGATGAAGTTCGTAAGCAGTGGTGCGCCAAGACCGCGTACGATCGCACAAAACGCGCGACCCGACGGGACTGTGGACGAACTGGTCCGCCGACAGGTCGATGTCTTGGTGGTGAATGCCTTACCGCTCATCGCCTCGGCAGTGTCGGCCAGATCTGCTGTGGGCCACCGACGCTTCGCGGGTCATCGTTCCTCAGTCGGTCTGAGACGAGGTGACGTCTGCGGAGCACAAGATCCCGCCGCACGATCGGTCGCCGGTTCACATTGGATCGAACGTGCGAGCGCCTGTCGAGATCCCTCCCCGGTCGTTGACTGGGGCCTCGATCCTTTGCCGACGGTACGGGTTCAAGCTGCGGGCGCGCATGCGGCGGCAAATCATGCGACCTCCCCGATGCAACCGAGGGTGGGATCAGCGGCAAGAAGTGAGAGGATGGCGGTTCGATAATCGGGAAGAATGCTCCACCAAATTTGCCAACCGATCATCCTGAAACGGCGGCCGAAAGGCCGCCGTTTTTTGCGAATCTGGCGGTCATGTTCTCAGCCTGTAACCGGAAAGCCTTCGCGCTCGGCGGCCGCGGCCAGACGACCGTCGAGACATACGAACGCGAGAGTCGTAGGCCGGCCCTCGGCTGCTGCGACGCCCGCCGCGAGTTGAAGCGCATCGGCAGCTCGTAACTCGTGGGTCCGCAGAAAACGGAGCGCGTGTTCTCGCAGTACCTCCGACGGCTGTACTTCCTGCCACGTTGCCGCGAAGCGGTCGAGCCGTCCACGGGCTGAGGCGGCCGAGCGTGGCCGAAGCATGCTCTCCCGCTCGAGGCGCGCGATCGCGGATTCGCATTCAACGCGTGTCCCCCACCACGCCAGTACGCCCGCGTCCGCGCGATACAACGAGCGCATCCGGTTCGACGCGGGCTGGCGGACGATGAGCGGCACGAGCGCGGAGCTGTCCCAAAACCTCAACGACCGCTCCTGCGCTCCTCGAGAACGGCGGAGACGATATCGGCTCCCGGTTCGGGCGCGGGGGGAAGGACGCGCACGATCTCCTCGAGCCGGCCATGGCGAGCGCGACGGATCACACCTGCTCGTTCCAACCGTGCCAGACGCCCCTCGTCCGGGCCGGCGTCGCTGGCGCTCACCACTGGCTCGAGACGCGCTACCGGCTGGCTGCGATCCGTGATCAAAATCGTCTCGCCGTGTCTCACGAGATCCAACAGCGCGCTGAGCTGATTCTTCGTCTCGGATATCGTTGCTGACTTCATCAGGCTATTATAGCCTTCTCGCAAACGACGTTGCAGGCCACCCCCTTCGCGGACTCGTCATGGGGATGACGGGATCCCCATCCGCGATCCTGCATCTGCAGTCCGCGAACCGCGATCCACGTTCACGGGTAATACCCGCGAATCGTCTTGACCTTACCCTCCGCCGTCTGCACGGTGACTTCGCGCCATTTGCCGCCGGCTTTGACGTCTGCGGCGGGGTAGAAGCCGAGGACGTATTGGGCGCGGAGCTCGTTCTGGATGTCGGTGTAGATGCGCGAGAGCTCTTTGACGTCTTCGATGTAGTACGGCGTGCCGCCGGTCTCGGTGGCGAAGCGGTTGATCTTGAGTTTGACGTCGAGGTCGATGGTGCGGATGCCGATGCCGATGGTGTAGATCGGAACCGCGGCGCGTTGCGCGTACTCGACTGCCTGTTCGAACGTGAACTTCGACGCGGTGTCTTTGCCGTCGGTGACAAGGATCAGCGCTTTCTGTCCTTTGACGCTGAGGAAGTTGTAGAGCGAATAGACGACGGCGTCGTAGAGCGCGGTCGAATCCTCGGGGCGGAGTTTGGCGAGGCCGGAGTGGAGGTCGGCGAGATCGGTCGACCATTTCTGCATCATGTGCGGCTGCGTGTCGAAGGCGACGAGGAACGCCTTGTCGCCTTTGCGCATCACGTTCTGGAAAAACGCGGCGCCGGCGTCGCGGGCCGTGGCCATGCGCTCGTCCATGGAACCCGAGGTGTCGACGGCCATGCCGATCGAGAGCGGCAGGTCTTTCACGTACTCGAACTTGGAGATCTTGACCGGCTGCCCTTCATCGAGCACTTTGAATGCGCTCTCGCCGAGGTTGTTCACCGGCTTGCCGTCGCGGATGACCGTCGTCGGCAGCTCGACGAGATGGACGTCGATGGTCTCCATGTAGTCGGGTGTGTTCACCATGACCACATCCTCGGCGGGCTCGACGTCGGAGTCCTTGAGCGTGGCCACGGCGCGGATGTAGCCGATCGCGTTTTCGCCGGGGATGTTCACGGTCTGCACGAAGGGCGGGTCGAACATCGTCGCCAGCTTGGTCTCGTTCCAATAGAGGTCGACGCCGCCGAGCTGTTTTCCCTCGGGGACTTGGACTTCGACTTCCACGCGCGTCGGTCCGCTGAGATTCGGGGCGATGCGGGGCGAGGCGATGCGCACGCGGAACGGATCGGTGCCGGTGTTGACGACGATCTCGTCGCCGGTGATGGCCTGATCGTGCGAGTCGATGGCGACGACGCGGATGCGCCGCGCGCGCGGCACGGTGCCGAAGTCGAGATCGAGTGTGTAGGGAGGCACGCGCCGCGTGGCGATCTTTTTTCCGTCGAGCCAGAACTCGATGCCTTTGATGCCGGTGCCGCTGACGATCGTGTGAATCGTCTGCACGCCGCTCGTCACTTCGCCCATGGGCAGCGGAATGATGCGGACGCGCGCTCGCGTCGACTGCATCTCTTCCTGGATAACGTTGAGGGTCGTCGACTCGGCGGTCGCCTTCTGTCCGACGGCGACTTCCGGCACCTCAATCTCGCGTTCGAGGATCGTCTCCGCGCCCGAGGATGCGTCGGTGATCTTGACGCGCGCCATGTAGGTTGCGGGACGGAGCAGGCGGTCGACGACGATCGGCAGCTTCTCGTCCTTGATGTCGCCTGGGAAGTCGAAGCGATAGCGATAGCGCTCCCACATCTTCTCGTCGCGCAGCACTTCGCCGACGACTTCGATCGTGTAGAGCGTGGAATTGCCGGCGGTCGTCGTTTTCAGTTGCGCGCGCGGAATGAGGATTGTCAATTGCGCGTCGGTCTTCTGCCCGTCGCCGGCGGGATAGAGGACGGACATCTCGGCGCTGAGCTTCGGCGCGTTCGGATTCGGAAGGACGACGGAGCGGAGGATGCGCGTGACGTCTTCGCCGCGCATGACGGGCGGCTCGAAGATTTTCAGCAGACGCGTGGCGTCCGTGGTCATGTGGTACATCGCCTTGCCGAGGATCTCTCCGTTGGGACAGGCGAGCACGAGATTGTTCGGAAAGACGCCGTTCGATTCGATGCCGACGCTGATGAGCTCTTTGTAGGCGTCGGCGTAGTTGTGCGGGTTCCAGAGCTTGTAGTCGCGCGCGTAGTGGGGGATGAAGAAGAGCAGGTCGTAGTCGTGGCCGTAGTCGGGAAGGTATTCGTAGTGCCAGACCTGGATCGGCTGGAAGTAGCGATCGCACTTGATGTCGAGCATCGCCGCGGGTGGGCCGTGGATGAGATAGATGCGGCCGCGATCGGATGAAGTCTGGCCGAACGTATCTCTCACGAAATCGAGCTGCGCGTAGTACTCGTCGTGCGCGGCGTGGTTCGTCGTGCCGCGCACGGAATCGCGACGGCGCCAGAAGTCGTCGATGAAGGCATCGCGCTGCGGATCGGATTCGAGGCGCAGAAACGTGTCGCGCTCGGTGTCGGTGAGAATCGGCTCGACGTCGAGCAGAAACTGGCGATGCTTTTCGGAGAGCGTGGCGATGCGGTCTTTACGCTCGCGCTTCGTGAGCTGCGGGGGATCGGCCGCGAACGCGGATGCGGCCGTGAGCAGAGTGAGAAAAACGATGATTGCCGTGCGCATGGTTGATTGAACTAGAGCGCGGTGATGGCGCGCCCCCTCATCCGGCCTCCGGCCACCTTCTCCCCGCTCGACGCGGGGAGAAGGGCAACAAGGCGGCGTTTTCGCGAGACAATTTCAAGAGGGCCGTGCGCCCGCAGACAACCGACAACGGACAACCGACAACCGGTTTTCGTCTCACGGAAAATATCCCTTCATCGTCTTCACTTTCCCTTCGTTCGCCTGCACGACGATCTCGCGCCATTTGCCGGTCTTCACGTCGGGAGCCGGATAGAAGCCGAGGATGTATTGCGAACGGAGCTCGCTCTGAATTTCGTCGTAGACCCGCTGCAGCTCTCGCGCCTGCTCGATGTAGTAGGTCGTGCCGCCGGTCTCGGACGAGAGCTTGCCGAGCTTGTAGCGGACGTCGATCTCGTTTCCTTTGATGCCGATGCCGATGGTGTAGATCGGGACGGCGGTGCGGCGTGCGTACTCCATCGCCTGCTCGAACGTGAACGTCGAATCGGTATCCTTGCCGTCGCTGACGATCACCAGCGCCTTCTGTCCCCGGATCCCGTGGAAGTTGTAGAGCGAGAAGACGATGGCGTCGTAGAGCGCGGTCGTCGACTCCGGGCGCAGGCGGGCCAGGCCGGCGTGAATGTCGGCCAGTTTCAGCGTCCATTTCTGAACGAGCTCGGTGTCTTTGTTGAAGGCGACGAGGAAGGCCTTGTCGCCTTTCTTCATCACGTTCTCGAAGAACTGCGCGCCGGCTTTTTGGGCCTCGTCCATGCGATTGCTCATCGAGCCGGAGGTGTCGAAGGCCATGCCTATCGAGAGCGGCAGGTTTTTCACGTACTCGAACTTCGAGATCGGCACCGGCTTCCCGTCGTCGAGGATGCGGAACGATTTCTCGGTGAGGTTATCGGCGGGCTTGTTGTTGACGATCACCGTCGTCGGCAGCTCGATGAGATGGACGTTGAGCTCCTCCATGTACGCTGGCGTGTTGATCATCACCACGTCTTCGAGCGGCGGAACCGATTCGTCCTTGAGCGTCGCCACCGCGCGGATGTAGCCGACGCCATCGGTCGCCGGGATGTCGACCATCTGCACGAACGGCGGGTCGTAGAGCGTGGCCACGCGCGTCTCGTTCCAGTAGACCTCGAGGTCGGCGAGCTCCTCGCCGTCGGGAACGCTCACGGCCATCTCGATGCGCGAGGGGCCGGAGAGGTGCGGCGCGATGCGCGGCGAGATGATGCGGACGCGGAAGGGATCGGTGCCGTTGTTGATGGTGATGTCGTCGCCGATGACGGGGTTCCCTTTGGCGTCGAGTGCCGACGGCGCGGATTCTGCGCATCGCCGGCACGATCCCGAAATCGAGGTCGAGCGAGAACGGCGGCGCGCGCCGCACGGCGACTTTCTTGCCGTCGAGGGAAAACTCGACGCCCTTGATGACGTCGCCGGAGATCATCGTTTCGATCGTCTGGATGCCGCTGACCGGTTCGTTCGCCGGAGGGATGATGCGCAGCGACGGCCCCCGATCCGGAATCGGGTCGGGCTGCTTCAGTCCCCTCTCCCCGGGCTCGGGGAGAGGGTTAGGGTGAGGGGCCGAGTTCGCGGCAACGCTCGTTCCTTCATTTTGAGCCGCGACCGCGACCGGCTCGGGTACGAAGATCTCCGGCACGGTGATCGGGTTCTCGACGATGACTTCCGCGCCGCTGTTGGCGTCGATGACTTTGATCCGCGAGACGTAGTCGGCAGGCCGGAGGAAGCGATCGATGACGATCGGCAGTTTCTCGCCGCGGAAGTCTCCGGGGAAGTCGAATCGATAGCGATACTTTTCCCAGAGCTGCCCTTCCTTCAGCACTTCGCCGGTGACGTCGATCGTGTAGACCTCGGTGCCGCCGCTCTCGGCCGGCGTGATCAACGCGCGCGGAACGGCCAACATCATCTGTACGTCGGTGCGGCTGCCGTCCTTGCCGGGATAGAGCACGCTGAATTCCGCGGCCAGCTTGGCAGCGGTGGGGTTGGCGATGACGACCGAGCTGAGGAGGTTCTGCACTTCCTCGGCGTTCATCTCCGGTGGCTCGAAGAGCTTGAGCAGATCGACGCGGCTCTGCACCATCTGCGTGATGGCGCGCATGACTTCGTCGCCGTCGCGGCATTCGAGTTGGATGCGGCTGATGTAGGCGTAAGGGCTGGCCGATTCGTTGAACTTCTGGCGCACCGATGCTTCGTTGTCTTCGATCGAGCCTTCGCCGGCGACGAGATCCGCCAGGGCAGCGGAACCGCCGCTCGGATTCCAGAGCTTGTATTCGTTTGAATAGCGCGGCTTGTAAAAGAGCAGTCGCACGCCGTAACCGACGCCGGGGATGAACGGGTATTTCCAGATCTCGATCGGCTGCAGGAGGCGCTGGCACTCCGATTTCACGACCTCGGACGGCGGTCCGTGCAGGAGGAAGAGCTTCGCGCGGTCGTTGGCGAGCTTGTGAAAGCGCTCTCTCGCGGCCTCGAGGCGGCGGTAGTACATGTCCTTGAAGGCGAGGTTCGTCGTGCCCTGCATGCGATCGCGGCGCCGCCAGAAGTCGCCGATGAACGAGTCGCGCTGGGCGTCGCTCTCCAGCATCAGGAACGCGTCGAGCTCGGCGGAGACGATGATCGGCTCGACGTCGGCAACCCAATCCTGATGGCGGACGTCGAGCTTTTCGATGCGCTGATTCCGCTCGCGCCGCGTCAGCTTGCGCTGGACTTCCGTCTTCGCGGCGTCTTTGTTCTTGTCGTCTTTTTTCCGGGAATCGGCCGTCTGGCCCAGAATGCTCGTCGTCAATGCCAGCGTTACGACGAGGAAGCAGATCGCACGAAACGAGATCGCAGATCGCAGATCGCAGATCGCAGGAGAGAGACCTGAGTCTTGACGTCGATCGCGATAGTCGGGAGCGAATCGCTGCGATCCGCGATCTGCGATCCGCGATCTGGTTTCGCTGAGAGCTGCGAGCTGAGAGCTGCGAACTTTAGTCATGAGGATCTACCTCGACAACAACGCGACGACTGCCATTCACCCGGACGTGCTCTCGGTGCTCGAGAACGCTCTGCGCGACGTGTTCGGTAATCCTTCGTCCATTCATCGAGAAGGCCAGACAGCGCGGCGGATGATCGAGGACGCCCGCGAGTCGGTCGCGCATCTCATCGGCGCGACCGCGCGGGAAGTCGTTTTCACCAGCGGCGGGACCGAGTCTAACAACGCCGCGATTTTTGGCGCGGTTTCCAGGAGTGAACGTTCCCACATTGTCACGACGGCGATCGAGCACCCCTCGGTCGCCGAGGCGGTCGCCGAGCTCGAGCGTCGCGGCGTGGAGGTCACGCGCGTTGCACCGACGCGCGATGGCGTCGTTCGCTCGGACGAAGTGATCGCCGCGATGCGCGACGACACGCGCCTCGTCACGGTGATGATGGTGAACAATGAGACCGGAGTCGTGCAGCCGGTGCACGAGATCGGTGCCGCGACGCGCGAGCGAAAGATTCACTTTCATTGCGACGCCGTGCAGGCCGCGGGAAAGATCGCCATCGACGTCGATGCGATTCAGTGCGACACGCTGGCCCTCTCCGCGCACAAGCTGCACGCGCCGAAAGGAATCGGAGCGCTCTACGTGCGACGCGGAACGACGATGAGCTCACACATCGTCGGGGGCGCGCAGGAGCGGCGGCGTCGTGCCGGCACCGAGAACGTGCCGCTCGCCGCGGCCTTCGGCGCCGCTGCCGCGCTTCCGAGCGCGTCGGAGCACATTGGCGCGCTTCGCGATCGTTTCGAAACGGCGCTGCGGGCTACGTCGCTCGCGATCACGATCAATGGCGCGAACGTTCCTCGCGTCCCGAATACGAGCAACGTCACGTTCCACGGCGCGGACGGGGAAGGGATCGTCATCGCGCTCGATCTCTCCGGTGTCGCCGTCTCGACCGGGTCCGCTTGTTCGTCGGGGCGCGTCGAACCGAGTCCCGTGCTCCTGGCGATGGGACTGTCGCCTGACGACGCGCGCGCAACAGTTCGGTTTTCCTTGAGCCGGTTCACGACCGAGGATGAGGTGGATCGCGTCGTGGAATGGCTCGCGTCGTTGGTGCCGCGATGCGTGAAGTAGCCACGGCGACTCGACGACTCGAAGACCTGTTGAATATCCCTTGAATCCCTTCGGTTTCCCGTGTCATTGTTGCGTCCGATCAGGTCCATGACCGAGAAACCAATCCTTCAGGGCGACCTTTCCAAGATCCAGCTTCCGGATGTCCTCAGTTTCGTGGCGATGATTCGCGAGAGCGGGAAGCTCGTCGTGCGCCGCGCGGATCTGGAGCGGACGATCCATTGGAAAGAGGGCGAGATCGTGTTCGCCAGCTCGAGCTCGCACGAGCACTCCCTCGGGCAGTTTCTCCTGCGCAACGGCAAGATCAATCAGGAGCAATACGAGGAGTCGAAGCGGCGCGTGACGCCGCTGCTGCGCCACGGCAAGATCCTCGTGCAGATGGGCGCGCTCTCGCCGAAGGATCTCTGGTGGGGCGTGAAGAATCAGGTCCTGGAGATCATCTACTCGCTCGTCGGCTGGAAGGATGGCGAGTTCGCGTTCTTCAATTCCGCCGAGGAGCTGGCGCAGGAGCGGATCGTTCTGCAGATCAACACATCGAGTGTGATCATGGAAGGTATTCGCCGCCTCGACGAGTCGGCGAGGATCCGCGAAAAAGTGCCGAGCCTCGAGCTCGTGTTCGCACGCGTGCAGGGCGTCGTCCCCGACTTCAGTGAGCTCGACATGAGCGACTCCGAGATCGCGATCTACAACGACCTCGACGGCCGCTCCAACGTCCGCGAGCTCACCGGACGCTCCGATCTCACCGAGTTCGAAGTCACGCGCATCCTCTTTCAGCTCCTCTCCGCGCGCCTCATCGAGCCCGTGCACGAGGAGAAGGGCTTCCGCCCGGTCTTCCTCGACGTCGAAGACTCGCCGGAGCTGCTGAAGGTGATCTCCACTTACAACGACATGTTCGGACGCCTCTTCGAGGCGCTGCGAGAAGAAGGTCGGCGAAGATCTGGCGCGCGACATCTTCATGACGATTCTCCAGAACGCGGAGACCGACGAGCTCTGGGCCGGCGTGTTCTTCGATCAGTACGGCCGCTTCGACGAGAACATGCTCATCGCCAACATCTCCGAGCTGCCGTTCGAGAAGCGCAAGATGGTGCTCGACGAGGGGCTCAACACGCTCCTCTCCGTCCAACTCTTCGAAGTCTCCCAGCACCTCGATCAGGCCGGCAAGGTGGACGTGTTCCGCTTCATCTCGGACCAGAAGGCCTCGCTGGAAAAGGCGACGGCGTAACGCGGACCTCCGGCTCTATGGAGTACCGAAGGTGATGTGGCCAGCTTTGTTTGCTGCCGCTTCTGAAGTTTGGTCGATCGTACCGAGGAGGGCGGGCTTATAGCCCGCCGATTCTTTTGGGTGGAGGGACGGGCCTCACGCCCCAGAGTTGGCGGGCTATAAGCCCGCCCTCCTTTGCGGCCCGCGAGCATCGGTCTCGGTGCGAGCCATGAGCGGAACGTGATGGAAAGCGGCGGCTCGCCGCCGCACTCCAAGCTACGCGGTTTTTGCTTCTCGCCTCGCGATCAATACCGTCCCTGCGATCGCGATCAGTACCGAGATCAGCTGCGCGACCGTGAAGCCGCCGAAGAATCGGTCGTCTTTGGCGCGGACGATCTCCACGAGGAATCGCTCGATTCCCAGCATCACCAGAAAGAGGCCGAACGCGCGTCCGCGCGGGTGTGGGCGGCGACTGAGCCACATCAGGATCAGGAACATCACCAGCGCGGCGCTCGATTCGTAGAGTTGCGTCGGATGAACCTTCAGCACCTGATAGCCGGGAATCGAGGGATCGACGGCGACGCCGAAATCGCGCAGCGCGCTTGCGGTTGTGGGTGGCGCTCCTTTCGGAAAGGCGACGCCGAACCAGGCATCGGTCGGACGACCATAGTCGTCGCCGACGAGGAAGCAGCCGATGCGTCCGAGGGAGTAGCCGATGGCGAGAGCCGGCGCGGCGGCGTCGGCGACGGTGAGGAAGTTGACGCGGCGGCGCCAGATCAGCCAGAAGCATGCGAGGAATCCGCCGATCAAACCGCCGTACCAGACGAGACCGGCGCGGTCGAAGAGGAGGTGCCAGTCGCGAAACAGAATCGCGTAATAGATCTTCGCGCCGACGATGCCGCCGAGAGCGGCGGCGACGACGATCGACGACGCCAGCTCTTCATCGAGACCGGAACGCCGGAACTGCCGGGCCAGCACCCAGCCGCCGATGATGAAGGCCAGGAACATCATCAGGCCGAACGTGGTGATCTCGAAGCTGCCGAACTTCAGAAGGGTCGGATACATGCGGGGGCGAGGATAGCGCACCAGTCATCGAGTCGCCGAGTCGCCTGGTCGCCGAGGAGCGCGGCAACCATCTCTCGGCGACTGGGCGACTCGACGACTCAACCTAGTAAACTCGCGCTCATGGCGTCTTTCCACTTCGTCACCGCCGGCGAGTCGCACGGGCCGCAGCTCACGATCCTCGTGCAGGGCGTTCCCGCCGGTCTGCAACTGAACAGGGAGAAGATCAACGCCGATCTTCGCCGCCGTCAGCACGGCTACGGCCGCGGCGGTCGCATGAAGATCGAATCGGACGAGGCCGAGATCACGGCCGGCGTGCGCGGCGGAGAAACGCTCGGCTCTCCGATCGCGATGACGATCCGCAATCGCGACTTCGAGAACTGGCGCGGCGCGATGGATCCGTGGGCGCTCGACGAGGCCGAAGCGCACAAGCGTCGCGTGCATGCGCCGCGGCCGGGACATGTCGATCTCGCCGGTGGGATGAAGTACGAGCGCCGCGATCTGCGCGACATCCTCGAGCGCGCTTCGGCGCGCGAGACGGCGTCGCGCGTCGCTGCCGGTGCGATCGCGAAGGAACTGCTGCGCGCGTTCGGCATCGAGATCCGCTCCGGCGTCTCCTCGGTCGGCCCTGCCGGCGATCCGTCGTATGCGCCGACGTGGGACGAGCTCGGCGCGGTCGATGACGAATCGCCATTGCGAGCCGTCAATCGCGAACAGGAGCCGGCGATGATCGCCGCCGTGGATAAGGCGCGCGAGCTTGGCGAGACCCTCGGCGGTACGATCGTCGTCGCCGCGCGCGGCGTGCCGGTCGGCCTCGGCTCGTACGTGCAGTGGAACGAGAAGCTCGATGGCCGTATCGCCCAGGCGATTCTCTCGATTCACGCGGTAAAGGCTGTGGCCATTGGCGACGGCGTCGGCGCGGCAACGCGCTTCGGTTCCGAGGTGCACGACGCGCTGTACTTCGACGAAGAGCGCCGCTATCACCGCACGACGAACCGCGCCGGCGGACTCGAAGGAGGCGTCACGAACGGCGAGGACGTCGTCGTGCGCGCCTTCATGAAGCCGATCTCCACGCTGCGCCGCGGGCTCCCCTCCGTCGACATTGAGACGCGCGAAGCGCATCGTTCGCAATGGGAGCGCAGCGACGTCACGGCCGTTCCGGCGTGCGGCGTCGTCTGCGAGGCCATGCTGGCGATCGTGCTCGCGAATGCGATGCGCGAGAAATTCGGCGGCGACACGATGGGGGACATGAGGGCGGCGCATGCGGCGTACGCGGCGCGTCTCGCGCGGTTCTGAACGATGAACGCGGAAGGATGAACGATGAACGAAGAACGCGGAAGGATGAACGATGAACGACGTTTGGACCCCGGTTCATCGTTCATCCTTCATCGTTCATCGTTCAGAAGTCTTTTTCCGGTCACGCGCAATCTCCTCTATTTCAACAACGCCGCTCTCGGCCCATTGTCGACGCGCGCCTGCGAAGCCATGGAGCGGCAGGTGCGCGATCAGCGCGATTTCGGCGCGCTGCATTGGCGGGAGTGGTACGCGGAGCACGCGCGGCTGCGCGACAGCGCGGGGCGGCTCATCGGCGCGACGCCAGGAGAGATCGCGATTCTGAAGAACACGTCGGAAGGGCTGTCGTTCGTCGCTGGAGGTTTCGCGTGGCGAGCCGGCGACAACGTCGTGACGACGGCGATCGAGTTTCCATCGAACTGGGTGCCGTGGAAGCGCCTGGAGCGTCGCGGTGTCGAAACGCGCGTCGCGGCGTTGCCAACGCTCGAGCAGATCGAGCCGCTCGTCGATGCACGCACTCGGGTCGTGACGGTATCGTCCGTCGCATTCCACAACGGTTTTACCGCCGAGCTCGAAGCCCTCGGCGAGCTCTGTGCGCGCCACGGCATTCTCCTCTGCGTGGATGCGATTCAGAGTGTGGGAGTGATTCCGATCGACGTACAACGTCTCAACGTCGGCGCGCTTGCCGCGGATGGGCACAAATGGATGTGCGGCCCGGAAGGCGGCGCGATCTTCTACGTCGCCGAGGAGTGGCGCGATCGGATCGAGCCCCTCGAAGATGGCTGGACGAACATCGAGCGCGGCGGAAAGTTCATCGACGCCGGGATGAAATGGCTGACGGACGCGCGCCGCTATGAGGCCGGCTCCGCCAACACGACCGGCCTGCACGGACAGCGCGCGGCGATCGACCTGCTGCTGGAGATCGGCATCGAACAGGTGCGAGACGCCGCACTCGACGTCGCGAGCGCACTTGCCGACGGATTGGAATCGATCGGCTGGCGCATCGCGTCCCCGCGTCCACTGCGCTCTCCCATTGTCGGAGCGACTCCACCCAATGTAGAAACTTCACTGCTGAGCTGGCATCGCAAGCTCGAAGAACGCGGCATCGTCTGCGCCCCGCGCGAAGGCCTCCTGCGCTTCTCGCCGCACTTCTACAACACGCGCGAAGAGGCGGTGCGGGTGGTGGATGCGCTGCGGGGGTAGGACGACAGGCTCATGGGCTCATAGGCTCACAGGCGCATAGAAGGACCCGGTTTCTGTGAGCCTGTGAGCCTATGCGCCTATGAGCCTGTATGAGACCATTGCCCAATGACCACGATGGTGTTGTTCGCAGGCGTCATCGCGCTGGCAGTCGGCGCGGTGGTGGGGTGGCTGGGCGGAAGTGCGCGCAAGAGTGCGGAAGCCCAGCGTGCGCGCGCGGAGCGCGATCAGTTTGCAGTGGAGCGCGACATGGCGCGGCAGGAGCGCGAGCGGAGCGATGCCGCGCGCGCGGAGATGCAGCGGCGCGTCGAAGAGGCGCAGCAGGCGAGGGCGGTCGCGGACACGCGCGCCTTCGAGGTGCAGCGGCTGCTCGCGAATCACGAACAGCTCCGCAAAGAGATCGAAGGCAGCTTCGCGACGCTGGCGCAGAAGGCATTCAAAGACGTCAGCGATTCGCTCGTGCAGACGAACAAGGCCCAGGTCGGCGGTGCGCTCGACACGAAGAAGGCCGAGATCGACGCGCTGCTCGATCCCGTTCGCCTGATGCTGGAGAGCTATCGCGGCGAAGTGCTGAAGAGCGAGAGCGCGCGCATCGAGAGTTACGGTGGACTGCAGGAGCAGATCCGCTCGCTCCTCGCGGCGCAGGAGCTTTCGCAGCGCGAAGCCTCGCGTCTCGCCAATGCACTGCAATCGCCGACGGTACGCGGATCGTGGGGCGAGAATTCGCTGAAACGCTGCGTGGAGCTGGCGGGCATGAGCGAGTTCTGCGACTTCGAGGTGCAGACGACCTTCTTCACCGAGGAGGGGAGACGTGCGCGGCCGGACCTCATCGTGCGCTTGCCGAATAATCGCGTCATCGCCGTCGACTCGAAGGTGCCGCTTGCCGAATACGCATCGGCCGCGAACGAAACGGACGAGACGCGCAAGCTGCAGCTCCTTCAGTCGCACGCCAAGACGCTGCGCCGCCACATCGACTCGCTGAGCCGCCGCGATTATCAATCGAGCGTCGGCGAGACTCTCGACTTCACGGTCATGTACCTGCCCGGCGAGCACTTCCTCTCCGCGGCGCTCGTCACCGATCCGTCGATCTTCGATTACGCCGTCGAGCGCAAGATCTACCTCGCCTCGCCGACGGTGCTTCTCCCGCTGTTGCGCGCCGTCGCCGCGGGCTGGAAGGCGGAGCGCACGGAAGAGAACGCGCGGAAGATGCACGACGTCGGCGTGGAGCTGTTCAATCGCTTCGTGAAGGTGATGGATCACCTCCGCGACGTCGGTGACGCGCTACGCAAGACCGTCGAACGCTACAACGCCGCCATCGGATCGATCGATCGCATGCTCTGGCCGAAAGGCGAAGAGCTGCAGCGCCTGGCCGCCAGCGGCAAGGAGCTCGGCGCCCTCACCCAACTCGAAGCCGTTCCCCTCGAATCGTCGAAGCTGCGCCTCACAATGCAGAACGAGGAGCCAGGCGTGGTGGTGCAGATCCGGGAGTAGCCGGCACGCGTACGTCGGACCGCCGCCGTCTCGGCGGCTGGGGCGGCGGCGTCCCGCCGCCCGCCCGCAAGCGGCGAGACGCCGCTTGCCCAGCCGGCGAGGACGCCAGCGGTCCGAGGACGTCGGCGCTCAGTCCGCATAGAAGGTCCTGGCCTTATGGAGAGCTGTGCTACTCTTCGCTCGTCATGACGAACCTTAGGACGAACGAGCCGCCGCAGAGCTTCATCGCCGGCTCGTGTCTTTGGCTGCGCTGAGCCCTCCCTCCTTTCCTGTTCCCCGTTGACCGTGTTTCGTTGGCGATGGTGTCGCTGAGTTCCCCTTTCTGCACGCGACTCACCACTCACCACTCGCAACGAGGAACACGACATTGATCACGGTCATCGATAATTACGACTCCTTCACCTACAACCTGGTCCAGCAGATCGAGCGTCTCGCCGGCGAGCGGTTGCGCGTCCTTCGCAATGACGAGTTCGATCCCGCGGAGCTGATCGCGGAGCAGCCGCGTGCGCTCGTCATTTCGCCCGGGCCGGGGACGCCGGCACGCGCCGGGCGCTGCATCGATCTCATTCGTCTCAATGTCGAGCGCGATACGTCGATCCCGCTCCTCGGCGTCTGCCTCGGGCATCAGGCGATCGCCGAGGCGTTCGGCGCGCGCGTCGTGCGTGGCGAGGTGCCGGTCCATGGCAAGGTGAGCGACGTCGAGCATCGCGATGAAGGGCTCTTCGCGGAATGTCCGCATCCGATGCGAACGGCGCGCTATCACTCGCTCATCATTGAACCGGAGACGCTGCCCGAATTTTTGCGCGTCGACGCCGAGACGAGCGATGGCGTGGTGATGGCGATCTCGCATCGCCAGCGGCCGATCTTCGGCATCCAGTTCCATCCCGAGTCGTACGGCACCGTCGGCGGCGATCAGTTGATCGAGAACTTCCTCGCGTCAGCCGGTGGCCGTCGGAGGTGGGCGATGATCGCCGCGGCCATCAAGCGCGTCGTCGACGGCCATCACCTCGAGCGCGACGAGATGCACGATGTCTTCGGCGACGTCATGGACGGGCAAGCGACCGACGTGCAGAAGAGCGCGTTCCTCATCGCGCTGCGGATGAAGGGCGAGACGCCCGACGAGATCACCGGCGCGGCGATGGCGATGCGCGAGCGCGTGACGCCGCTGGACTTCCCGCCGATGGCATGCGCGAACGCCTCGTCGACACCTGCGGCACCGGCGGCGACGGCCGCGGCACGTTCAACATCTCCACGATCGCCGCGCTCGTCGCGGCCGGCGCAGGCGCGAATGTCGCCAAGCACGGCAATCGCGCCGTTTCGTCGTCGTGCGGCAGCGCCGATCTCCTCTCGGCGCTCGGCGTCCACATCGATCTCGATGCGCCGCGCATGTCGCGAGGTGCTCCGTCGTGTCGGCATCGCGTTTCTCTTCGCGCCGAAACTGCATCCGGCAATGGAGCGCCGTCGCCGATGTTCGGCGCGAGCTCGGCGTACGCACGATCTTCAATGTCCTCGGGCCGCTGACGAATCCCGCGTTCGCGCGGCGCCAGGTCCTCGGCGTCTACTCCGACCGTCTCGTCGAGACGGTGGCGCGCGTGCTCGCCGCCCTCGGCGCGGAGCACGCGATCGTCGTCCACAGTCGCGATGGACTCGACGAGATCTCGCTCTCCGCGCCGACGCACGTCTGCGAAGTGCGCGACGGCGAGCTGCGCTCCTACGATCTAGTCCCCGAGGACCTCGGCGTGCCGCGGCATGCGATCGAAGAGCTTCGCCGGCGGCGATGCGCGGCAGAACGCCGCGATCGCACGTGCCGTGCTCGGCGGCGAAGAGGGTCCGCGCCATGACATCGTCGCCGCGAACGCCGGCGCGGCGCTCTATGTTGCGGGACTCGCGCCGACGATTCGCGACGGCGTGGGGATGGCCAGCGAAGCGATCCGCGGCGGACAGGCGCTCGCGAAACTGCAGGAGCTCGTGGCGGTCACGAACGAGCTGGGAGGTGTGGCATGACGGTGCTCGATCAGATCGTCGAGCGGACACGCGCGCGCCTGCTCGTCGAGGCGAAGCCCGACCGGCGCGCGGCCGAGGCGATGGCGCGAGTCGCGCACTCCGTTCGCGTTCCGCGCGGCGTTGCTGCGCGAGGGAATCAACGTCATCGCGGAAATCAAATCCGCATCGCCGTCGGCAGGAACGATCGTCGACGATCCCGACGTCGAGTCGATCGCCGCGCGAGTACGCGCGGGCGGCGCGGCGGCGCTCTCGATCGTCACCGAGCCGGAGTTCTTCCGCGGCTCGCGCGACTGGATTCTGCGCGCGAAGGCGCGCGGCGTCACTGCCGGTCGATCATGAAGGACTTCATCGTCGAGCCGTCGCAGATCGTGCGCGGCGTCGCCGCCGGCGCCGACGCGGTGCTGCTTCTGGCGTCGCTGCTCGACGCGACGCGCATCCGCGATTTCGTCGCGTCTGCTCGAAGCGTACGGCTGCGATGCGCTCGTCGAAGTGCACGACGAGGACGAGCTCACGCGCGCCATCGATGGAGGTGCGCGGCTCATCGGCGTCAACAACCGCGATCTCCGCGATTTCACGTCGACCTCGGCACGTCGGAGCGTCTCGTCGGCGCTGATGCCGCAAGACGCGATTCGCGTTGCCGAGAGCGGCATCGCGACCGCGAGGATGTCGATCGCTTGCGTGCCGCGGGCTTCAACGCATTTCTCGTCGGCGAATCACTGTTGCGGCAGAATGATCGCGCCGCCGCCGTGCGCGCACTGGTGCAGCGATGACGAAAGTGAAGATCTGTGGCATCACGCGCGCGGAAGATGCGCAGATGGCCGCGGAGCTGCGGCGCGGATTTCCTCGGGTTCATCTTCGTGCGCGAATCGCCGCGGTTCGTCGAGCCTGAGGGACGCCGCGTCCTCGCCGGTGGCGGCAGATCGCGCTGCCGGCGGATGCGCGACGCGCATCCCAGCCGGCGGGACGCCGCCGAAGCATCGTCGGCGTGTTTCGCGATGCGTCGACCGACGAGATGCGCGACGTTGCGCACATCGCGCGACCTCGATCTCATCCAGCTTCACGGCACAGAAGACGATGAGACGTTCGCGCACCTCGGCCTCCCGGTGATCAAGACGTTGCACGTCGACGACGCGATTCCCGAACGATGCGCACGCGAGCGCGCCGTGGCTGCTGTTCGACACGTACGACGAGCGCCTCGCGGCGGCACGGGCCGGCGCTTCGACTGGTCGCTGCTCGCGCGCTACCCGCGCACGAAACCGTTCTTCCTCGCCGGCGGACATCACGCCGGACAACGTTGACGCCGCGATCAGCACGTCGCGGCCCGATGCCATCGACGTCTCCAGCGGCGTCGAGTCGGCGCCGGGCATCAAAGATCACGCCAGAAGCTCGAGCAGCTCTTTCGAAAGGGTGCGAGGCGCATGACTGCGCACAACCTTCCCGACCGCCACGGCTATCTTCGGCGAGTTCGGCGGCAAGTACGTTCCCGAAACGCTGATGGCCGCGCTCGACGAGTTCGAGTCCGCGTACAAGAACCTCACGCGCGATCGCGCGTTCCGCGCGCGAGCTCGACGACATCCTCGCGCGACTTCGTCGGACGTCCCACGCCGCTCACCGAGGCGAGGACGTTCGCGGAGCTCGTGCGGCGGGTTCCGCCTGTTCCTGAAGCGCGAGGATCTCAACCACACCGGCGCGCACAAGATCAACAACGCCATCGGCCAGGCGCTGCTCGCCAAGCGGATGGGCAAGCAGCGCATCATCGCCGAGACCGGCGCGGGCCAGCACGGCGTCGCCACCGCCACCGCTTGCGCGCTCCTCGGCCTGCGAATGCGTCGTCTACATGGGCGAGGTCGACATGGCGCGGCAGGAGCTCAACGTCTTCCGCATGCGGCTCCTCGGCGCGGAAGTCGTGCCGGTCGCCAGCGGCAGCCGGACGCTGAAGGACGCGATCAACGAGGCGATGCGCGACTGGGTGACGAACGTCCGCACGACGCACTACATCATCGGCTCGGTCCTCGGGCCGCATCCCTATCCGATGATCGTGCGCGACTTCCAGTCGGTCATCGGCCGCGAAGCGCTCGCGCAACTGCAAGAAGCGAACCGGCGCGCTGCCGGACGTCGCCGTCGCCTGCGTCGGCGGCGGATCGAACGCGATCGGCCTCTTCTACGCGATGCTCGAACACACGCTCGATCCGCCTGATCGGCGTCGAAGCGGGCGGCCGCGGTCCGACGCTCGGCGATCACGCGGCGCGTTTCTCCGGCGGCGCACTCGGCGTGCTGCACGGCACGCGCTCGATGGTGCTGCAGGACGAGTTCGGCCAGATCGCCGAGACGCACTCGATCTCCGCGGGCCTCGACTATCCGTCGATCGGTCCGGAGCACGCGCATCTGCAGGAGATCGGCCGCGTCGAGTATCACGACTGCAGCGACGACCTCGCGCTCGAGGCGTTCCACAGACTGAGCGAGAGCGAGGGCATCATCCCCGCGCTCGAGTCGTCGCACGCCCTCGGCTGGCTGCTGCGGAACGGATCGACGATCGCGCGCGACGCGATCGTCGTCGTGAATCTCTCCGGGCGCGGCGACAAGGACGTCCCGCAGGTAGCCGCGCGATGAAACGGGTGACGAAGCTTTTCAAACAACTGAAGCGCGACAAGCGCTGCGGCCTCATCGCGTACGTGACCTGCGGCGACCCGACGCGCGACGACCGTGCGAATCGTCGCAGGAGCTCGAGAGCGCCGGCGCGGACGCCATCGAGCTCGGCATCCCGTTCTCCGATCCGATCGCCGACGGTCCGGTGATCCAGGCAGCGTCGCAACGCGCACTGGCCAACGGCACGACCACGCGCGACGTCTTCGCGATCGCGCGCGCGATCCGCGAGCGGAGCGAGATTCCGCTCATCGCGTTCTCGTACCTCAATCCCATTCTCCGTTACGGCCCGGAAGCGTTCGCGCGCGACGCCGCGGCGGCGGGAATCGATTCGCTGCTGCTCACGGATCTCCCGCCCGAGTCGGGAACGGATCTGCGCGAGGCGATGCACGAGCACGGCCTCGGAACGATTTTTCTCCTCGCCCCAACGTCAGCCGACACGCGCATCCGCACGATCGATCGCGCCAGCGACGGATTCGTCTACTACGTCTCGACGACCGGCGTCACCGGCATGCGCAGCGAGCTCGATCCTTCACTGCTCACGCGCCTCGACGAAGTGCGCGCGCAGCCTCCGCAACCCGATCGCCGTCGGCTTCGGCATCTCGCGACACGAGCACTACGAGCTCCTGCGCGACCACTGCGACGCCATCGTCGTCGGCAGCGGGATCGTGCGCGCCATCGCCAACGGCGAATCACCGGGGGCGGTGGTGCGGGGGATTTTGGGGAATTGAGCACAGGAGGGCGGGCTTATAGCCCGCCGATTTTTGGGTAGAGGAAGAGAGAATCGCACGAGTCCCCACCCGCCCATGGCGGGCTATAAGCCCGCCCTCCTACTGATCCTCAATCCTCAATCCCGTCTGGCGGCATCGGCGGTTGCTCATCCGCAACGACCACCACCGGCGCTTCCTCCGCCGCGATCTCTCGCGCCATGCGCGATTGCGCGGCGCGGACCGCGGCGATGATCTGGTCGTAGACGGCGCGTGCGCGTTTCTTGCGCAGGCGAAAGCGGATCGAGGCCTTTGTCCGTTTGCCGAAGACGGTAATGATGTCGAGGCGGAACATGAGGCGCAGGGCGAAGGCGATGAGCGCTGGCGTTCCGAGAATCAGGAACGGGATCGCCGCCGGCCACATGTTGGCGCCACCGCCGGCGATCATGGCGACGGCGATCGTGAAGAAGAAGAGAGCGAGCAGGCCGGTGAGAACGAGGTAGCCGACGCCGTATTGGCGGTGGTAGGTGACGAAGACGATGTCCTCGAAGAGCACGCGGCGGCGCACGATCTCGTAACTCTCTTTCGACTGGATCTCGAGTCCGTCCGGAATCTGCCAGATGGCCTCGCGTCCGACGAGCGTGGTCGAACGGCCGATGAGTGTTCGTTGCGGCGTGCTCACTTCGTCCCCTTGAACGCCGACCAGACGAAGAACGCGATCAGCGCGAAGGTGCTGAGGATTTCCAGAATGCCGATGATGGTGAGCACGACCATGCCCCACGTCGGATCGCCGTCGGCTCGGCGCTGCTTCGCGCCCTTGCGTGCGTAATAGACCGCCAGTCCGCCGAGGGGAATGCCGAGGAAGGCGACGGAGAAGATGATGCCGGCGAGAGCGGCGACGCGCGCCATCGAGGCGTAGTCGAGATAGCGCGTTGCCGCACCCTGCAGCTCACCCTCGGCGCGGATGCGATCGAAGCACGACGGGCAGTACGAACCATCGCCGAGGTTCATGTCGCAGAGTGAGCAGATGAAAAGTCCGCAGCGCTGACACGACGTGACGGCGGCATTGCCCGGGTGATTCGCGCACGCGTTCGCTCCCTCGGGAAACGATTCGACGACGGCGACGGCACGGGGCTTTCGCTGCGGCGGCTGAAACGCCTCGGCGAGAAACATGCGCGAGCAGTACGGGCAGATGATGGTCCCGGAATGCACCCAATCGTTCGTGAGCGCAACGTTGCAATGCGGACAATGCGGCCCGAGGGCCGGAGCGGTGGCGGGCATCGTCTTTACAGGATCTCCACCACGCGCGTCCCCGCGACCATGTCGTGCAGCGTCGTTCTCTCGGCCGTGAAGAACACCGGAATGTAATCGACGATCCAGAGACAGCCGAGGACGAGTCGCATTGCCGAGCGTCCCCAGGCCTGTCCGCTGGAAATCGAGGAACCGTCCGGCCTCACGACGCGCAGGCGCATCGCGATCTTTCCGAGCGTCTGCCCGTCCTTCGACGAGAGCATCAATCCTTCATAGATCATCTGCGCGAACATGAGCGGAATCCCCGCGAAGGCGACGAACGGATGCGGCTGGCCCTTGGTCTCGGACGCGGCGAAGGCGATGAGCATGAAGATGATGTACAGCGGCACGTTGACGACCAGGCCATCGAGAAAGATCGCTCCGAAACGTTTCCAGACTCCCGCGTAAGCGAGTGCTCCACCCGTGCTGACGCCGGAGCGCACATCGAGCAACTGCTCATCCTTGCACGTCGCACAATACGGACGGCCCTGAATTTCAACCAGGCAGTTGCGACAGAACGGCGTCTGGCACCGCGCACAGCGGCGAATCCCGTCCATGACGTCGACGTGGTTGCGGCAGATCATGGTTGTTGCTCCTTCATGAGATCGCGGATCGCAGATCGCAGGAGCGACAACCAACCACACCAAGAGCGAAGCGAACCGTTGGCCGGGCGGTGTGTCCTGCGAACCGCGGTCTGCGATCTGCGATCTGTTTTTCGGTCATCCTACCGTACCGCCGCGCGCCTTGCTTCATCATCGCGGGGGTTGAACAGCACGGCGGTGAGGTCGCGCACGAGGTTCTCGCCGCTCATGGTTTCGTCGATGTCGAGTTTCTTGCGATAGACATTGGCGACGGCTTCCATCAGGTCGTAGCGCGCCTCGGGTTTCATGCGATCGGCGCGCATGCAGAGGGCGAGAAGGAGCTCGCGCTCGTCGAGGCTGATGCGATGGCGGGCGAAGCGCAGGACGCGCGGCGTGCGCAGGCTGTTGTGGCGCCGCTCCGCGGCGAGTTGTCCGCGATAGGCGAGCGGTTGGAGGTCGCGGACGACGAGCGTGTCGGCGATGATGTCGCCGAGGCGGCGGCGCGTGGGGGACGACATCATGGCGATCGCACCGATGCCGTAGAACGCCGGCGCGAAGTCGAGCACGCGGGTGATGTTGCGCACGAGCGATTGATAGAGCGATACCGGGAGTCCGCGCGCGTCGATCACTCGAATGCGCAGCGCGCGTTTTCCGGGTGTACGGCCCTGCTTGCGCGTTTCGAAGAAGAGGTGCCAGCCCCAGGTCAGCAGAAAGTTCGCGGTCACGAAGAGCGCCAGAGCGATTCCCTTCGGCAGGAAGGTCGAGAGCGCGATGAAGAGGAACGTCGAGATCGCCGTGACGATCGTGGAATCGATGAGAATCGCCAGAAAACGGCTTCCGGCACCCGCGGGCTCGAGGCGGATGTGGACGTGCTCGGGCGTCGTGATCGTGAGCTCGTTCATTCTTCACCCGTCCGGCGAAGGAAGAGATACGTCGTCAATCCAACGAACAACAGGACCGCAACGGCGATCTTCAGCGAATACGGAACCGACTTCGAGGAGAACTGCGAGAACGAACCTTCGATGATGCCGGCCATGACCAGGGTCAGTGCCGCGCCGATGATCATCCGCCAGACCGAGGGAAGCACGCGCCGCAGCGACGCGCCGCGCGAAAGGTTGCCGGGCATGAGCAGCGCGCGTCCGGTGAGCAGGCCAGCCGCGCCGCCGAAAATGATGGCCGGGATCTCCAGCGCGCCGTGCGGTCCGACCCAGGCGAAGAAGAAGATGGAAACGTGATCGAGCGCGTAGAGCGTTCCAATCGCGCCGAGGATCACACCGTTGTAGAAGAGGATGAGGATCCCGAGCACGATCGTCAGCGCGCCGAGGCTGAAGGCGAGGAACGAGACCTGGATGTTGTGCGTGTAGAGCGAAGCGCCGAACAGCGCGGCCTCTTCGACATTGCTGATGCGCTCTTCATTGCGCTCGATCTTCTCCACGCGCTGGCTGGGACTCTCGGTGAAAAACTCCGCCGGCACGAGCCGCTCGCCGTTCGCGGGATCGAGAAACACCGCCACCGATCCGAAGAGCGTTCCCGCCAGGAACGCCGACGCGGCGATGAGCACGTAGAGCCGCTCGCGCCGGAACGCCGCCGGGATCTCGTGCACGATCAACTTCACGATCGTCGCCCACACCGGCGTCTCGTGCGCCGCGCGATAGATGTAGCGATACGCGCGGCCGGTGAGTTGATTGAGATGCCCGAGAATCTCCGGATTCGCCGTGTACGACCGCGCCCGATTCAGATCGGAGCACGTGCGCCGATACAACTCCACCAACTCCTGCGTCTCCGTCCGCGACAAGTCCATCTCGTCCGCGCGCGTCAGCAGCGCGTCGAGAGAGTCCCAGACGGGACGACGGTCGCTTAGAAAACGTTCGATGTTCATGAGAGCTTCGCGTTGTTGCTAGTTGCTGGTTGCTGGTTGTCGAGTGGGGTCCCGGCTCGCGGCGAAGTCCCCGGCTCAGAAGGCGCCGCAGACAACCAGCAACCAGTAACCAGCAACCGGTTCATAGCATCTGCCTCCTCTTGATTTCGATGTACGCATTCACCGCATCCACGCCCCAATCGATCGCCGTCGATTCCACCACCATCGCGCCGCGGGAGCGGAGCTCGCGGGAGAGCTCGGCGCGGCCGAGGTGGAGATCGCGGGCCACGAGGGTACGCGAGAGCTCGTCGCGGTCGGCGGGGAGGAGCTCGGCCTGCGCGCGCAGATCGCGGTCGGTGAGCGCGACGAAGAGCGGGAGGTGTTGCGGCGCGAGCATGTCGACGGCACGGAGCAGATCGTGGCGCTCCTCGCGCTCGGGCAGCACCGTGAGGATCATGATCAGCGTCCGATGCTGCAGTCGCCGGCGGAGGCTTGCGGCGAGCGCGAGATAATCGGTGTGCCGGTACTCCGCTTCGAGCTGCGTCACGTACGCCGTGATCGCGCGCAGATGCGCGGCGCCGCGGCCGGTCGGAAGTCCCTTGTCGACCGCGGTGTCGAAGGCCAGGATCCCGGTCTTGTCCTCCATGCGATTGCAGATGTAGCTGATGAGGACGGACGCGTTGACGGCGTGATCGAGCCGCGTGATCTGCTCTACGCGCGCGGCCATGCGATGGCCTCGATCGAGACAGAGCAGCACATCCTGGCTGCGCTCCATGCGGAACTCGCGGACGATGAGCCTCCCATGCCGCGCCGACGCGCGCCAGGCGATATCGCGATAGTCGTCGTCGCGCACCCAATCGCGCAGGCGATCGAAATCGCGTCCCTTGCCGATGCGCGGCGCCGTGCGCGCGCCGAGGGAGCGCAGCGCGAATTCGTTGAGCTTCTTGTGCATCCGCCCGACCGCGCGAAGGTTCGGCAGCACGTGCACGATCGCCGGATCGCCCGCCGGCACGATCCGCTCCATGAGCCCGCGCATCGTCGCGCCGACATACAACGGCTCGACTGTCGCCGTTCCGCGCGCAATGCCGCGGGCCGTGAAATCGAGCGACAGAATCTCGTCGGGACGAACGATCGCCTCGAGCACCGTCGAGCGCGGCTCCACGATCTCCGGCCACCGCTGCCGCACCGTCAATCGCAACGGCTGGCGCGTATTCGTCATGATGCGCACCGTCACCGCCTCCCGCTCATCGAGCGCCAGCGCCAGCTTCTCCTGCCGGTCGACATCGAATCGAATCCGCCGCAACGCAATCGCTTCGACACCCGCGGCAATGAACAGCACCGCACTCGCCGCAATCACGACCCACACGAACCACGCCGCGACCGCCACCAGCAGCGCGGACGCGGCCAGGAGGATGACGAGGCGGATCAGGAGAGGGCCAGGACGCATTTGGTTGTCAGTTGTCGGTTGTCGGTTGTCTGGGGGTTGGTTGTCAGTTGTCAGTTGTCGGTTGTCTGCGAGTTGTCGTTAGCCAGAGCGTCCCCGGACAACTGACAACCGACAACTGAGAACCGATCATCATCTGGGTACTTCGACCGCATCGAACACTCGCTTCAGCAAATCTTCCAACGCCAGTCCTTCCATCTCCGCTTCGGGGCTCAGCGTAATGCGATGCGCGACGACCGGGGCGACGAGCGATTTCACGTCGTCGGGCGTGATGAAGTCGCGGTCCTGCAGTGCCGCGGCGGCGCGGCTTGCTTCGAGGAGTGCGAGCGAGGCGCGCGGGCCGGCGCCGATCTGCACCGAGTCGTCGCGGCGCGTGCGGGCCACGATCTCCTGGATGTACTTGATGATGTGCGGCTCGACGCGCACCGAATGCGCGACGGTGCGTCGTGCCTCCAACAGTTCCGCGGCCGTGAGCACCGGTTGCAGCGACGCAACGACGTCGTCGTGCAATCGCCGCCCCGCCGCGTACGCTTCCAGCATGCGCGTTTCGTCGTCCGCCAGCGGCAGGTCGATGTTGATCTTGAACAGGAAGCGATCGCGTTGCGCCTCCGGCAGGGGATACGTTCCTTCGAACTCGACGGGATTCTGCGTCGCGAAGACCGTGAACACCGGCGAGATCTCGTAGCGGATGCCGTCGATCGTCGCCGCGTTCTCCTGCATCGACTCCAGCAGCGCCGATTGCGTGCGCGGCGGCGTGCGATTGATCTCGTCGGCGAGCAGGATGTCGCTGAAGATCGGTCCGGGCCGGAAGAAGAACTCCTGCGTCTTCTGATTGAAGACGTTTGCGCCGACGAGGTCCGAAGGCATCAGATCCGGCGTGAACTGAATGCGCCGGAAGCGGCAGCCGAGCAGCCGCGCCATCGTCAGCGCGAGCAGCGTCTTGCCGGTCCCGGGCACGCCTTCGAGCAGCATGTGCCCGCCGGCGAGCAGCGACGTGACGATGAGCGACTTCACACGCTCCTGCCCCATGATCACGCGATCGAGTTGCTCGCGCAGAGCAGCGAAGCGGGTGGAGATCGTGGCGATGGTTTGCATTCAATGCCTCCGACTTACAGGTTCATAGGCTCAGAGGCGCACAGGCTCACAGTGATCTCCCGTGAGCCGGTGCGCCTATGTGCCTGTGAGCCTCCATAGTTTTCGCAAATCCGTTGTTGATCGCATCGAGTTGCCGCTTGAACACGCCCGCAGGCATCTTCCCGCTCCCCGCCGTCGGCACGAGGCCGCCGGTCATCTCGTCGACGCGCTTGCGCAGCGCTTCGCCGCGCAGGCCGCTTTGGTGAGCGACAGTTCTCGTGAGCGCATCGTGATAGAGCGCGATGGCCTCGGCGTCGCTTGTCACGCCGCGATAGAGCGCGCCGAGGGAGCGGACGAGATCGATCGCATCGGAGCGCGTGTCGCGTTCCTCGGCGTCGGGGCGTCCGATGCGACGACCTTCGCGCCAGAACAGCAGCAGCGCGATGGCGCCGAGGAGGAGCAGGAACGGGCCGAGGTTCCAGTCCTTCATCAGCGCGAGTGAGCCTTCATCGCTGACGATGCCGTGCAGCACCTCGTCGAAGTAGACCGGGCGCCTATCGCCGGCGAGTGCGGCGAGCAGCGCGAGGTGGGTACCCTTCGCCAGGACTTCGTTTTGCAGAACCTGCGGCGCCGAGAAGACGAACAGCTCGCCCTTCCCGATCCGCTCGCGCGCGAGAATGACGTGCGGACCTGAGGTGAAGATCACCAGCATCCGCGGACGAAGCGTCGTGAATGCGTCGAGCTTTTCCCCCTCGTGAATGATCGGTTGAGGATCGTGCACGCGCGGCCAGATGGGGAAGACTTTTTGGATCGTCGATTCTTCGATCTCGGCGGTTCCCAGCAAACCCACGCGCGCGCCGATGATCATCCGTCCGCCTTTGCGCACGAACGCCTCTTCGGCATCGTTGAGCAAAGGCTGCTCCTTCGGCTTCGGCGGGCCGACCTCCTTCTCGTCGAGATCCTCGGGGTCGAAGAAGATGGGAAGGCGGTCGGCCATGCGAAAGACGACCGCGTTGCGCTCGATCGGGGTTCGCGCGAGCGATCGCGTCAGCGTGCCCACTTTGCGCTGCTTCCCGAGATATCCCGCGGCGAGCGAGAGCCCTTCCGGCGAAGTGTTGGCGGACGAGTACCCGTCGTACACACGCTGCGATGCGCGGCGATCGGTGACGATCCAGAGGATGCCGAACGCGAGAAACGCGAGCGTGGCCAGCAGGAGAGGAAGCGCGCGCCTCATGCCGCGCCTCGCTCGCGCACCGATTCGAGGATTGCGCGTGCGCGCGCGCTGCAGTCGTCGAGCGCATCGCGCGAGCTTTCATCGCCGCCGTACCACTCGCGCTCGAAGCTTCTCGTCAGCTGGATCATCTCCGGGCGCCAGGCCAGCGACGGCGCCAGCGTCGAGACGTACTCCCAGTTCGTGCGTCCCTTGCGGAAGTGCAGCACGCCGGCGGAGTAGCAGGTGACGAGCACCGCGTGATACCAGGCGCGAATTGCTTCTCGAAATCGTCCGGCCGCGGCGAGCTGCATCGCGTAGCGTTCCCATTCCGTCGCGCCGCGCGAGAGCGGATCTTCGTCGCGCTTCGATCCGAACGGCTCGCTCGTCTCCACGGCCACGGCTCCGCTCTTCGTGCGCCGCAGCACCGAGAAGGCGAGAAGGATGATCACCAGAATGATGATGGCCACGACGGCGTTGACGATCCCGCGGATGCTTCTCGCTGCCGGCGGCAGGCTCGGGTCGGAGCGCGGGAAGAGATCGATGAGCCAGTCGAGAAACTTGCCGAGCTTCTCGCCCAGCCATTTGAAGATGTCAGCGATCGAGTTGGCGATCCGCTCCAGCAGCGGAACATCGGCCTTGAGCTTCGTCGGCACCTCGCCGCCCGGCGCGAGCTCCGGCAGCTCCTGCTCGGCGGCGACTTTCTGCAGGAGCTTCGGATCGATTGCACCGCTCTTCACTGCGCCGGAGTCACGGATCTCCGCCAGCGTGGTCTCGATGCGAAGCAGGAGTTGCCGATCGGCGCGCTTGGCGTTGCCAACGTCGTCGAGCAGCGAGTCGTCGGCGTGGACCGATCCACCGCTCCAGACCACCTTCGCGCCCTTCGTCTGGTTCGCGACGTTCTTTGCTTGTTCGAGCTGATTCGTGGCGAGAAGCGTGCGGATCTGATCGAGCGCCGCGGCGTACTGATCGAGAGTGAGCGTCGGCGCGCTGGCGGGAGGAGTCGTCGAGTCGTCGAGTCGGCCAGCCGTCGAGGTTTCACTCGGCGACTCGGCGACTGGAAGACTCGACGACTGAGCCGCCGTCCGCAACGCCATCGCGCTGAACACGAACACCACAATCCCGCGCCTCACCCCGCCTCCCTCTGCAACTCGTCGAACCACGCGCGCAGGTCGTCGCCGCTTTCCTCCGCGCCGGCTTTGCGCACGAAGACGACGTGCGCGGCGATCCAGAACGGCTCGATGATGAGAATCGCGCCGGCGAAGAGTAAGAGGATGAAGCGACGATTCGCGCCGCTGAAAAGCACGCGCCAGCGCGGAACGTCAAAGTCGCCGACCGTGCTCACGACCCACGCTCCGAGCTCGAACGCCGCGGCCAGGTTGGCCAATGCGACGAAGATCGCGCAGAAGAACAACAGCGCCAGCGCGACCGGGATCCGCACAGTCTTCGTGTAGCGGAAGATGTGCGCGAACGGTGCGGTCAGGCTCACCTTTTCATTCAGCTCGATCGTACCGACGGCGACCCCAGCGAGAATCACGGCGACGATGAATCCGACGATCGTGAAGAGGCTCACGAATCCGAGGAGCATCGCCGTCGAGGCCGTGAGGATGTAGCTCGCCAGCGCCGCCGGCGGAACGCGCCAGGCCTCGCGGCCGGGCGCTTCGCCGCGCGCCATCGCCAGGCGGCACGCGCGCGCATAAACGGCGCGTCCCCACAAGGCGAGGACGACCGTGACCACGATCATGTTCGCAGTGCCGCCGAGGAGGTGGCCGTAATGCGAAGCATCAGCGCCGACCTCGATGAGCTGATCGAGAAAGAGCGCTTGCAGGAATCGATAGGGGAGCGAGGTCGCGATGAGCACCGCGATCCACGGCGTCGTCTGCGACACCACCTCGGCTGCTTCGTCGACGACGGACGTCGTGGAGAGCGGCGCGCGGATCAAAACAGTCCCGCGATGATGGCACCCGTCCAGACCATGACGCGCGCTCCGAGATAGAGAAGAAGAAGCGAGGCCGCGACGACCGAGATCCAGGATGCGATCCGCGAGCGCTCGCGCTTCGTCCCGCGCTTCGCTGTGAGACAGGCGGCACAATGCCAGATGCCGTCCCACTGTGTCGCGCACTCCTGACAGAGCATCTTCGCGCACGACATGCAGCGCGCAAACGCGGGCCGCGATTCGTGAAACGCGCAACGCTGGATGGAGGGGGACATTGGACGCGTGGAGTTTAGCTGAAAGGTTTCTGTGTAGCGACGGCCGCCTCGGCCGTCGGGCACTCGCGGAAACCTCGATTCCAACGTCGCTTTGCGCGAGATCCCGACGGCCGAGGCGGCCGTCGCTACACAGAACCATTGACAGACATGCGTCGCGCAATTACTCTCAGTTCCTCATGAACACCGCCCCGTCGCGCTATTCGTATTTTTACGGCTACGACAGCTAGCGTGGGGATTTCACCGTGCCCCGACGCAAGAAGGGGCGCGAACGGCAAACGGCCAACATCGACCTCTTCCTGCTGACGGGAAGAGGTTTTTTGTTGATGAACGAACGTGACGCCGAAGCCGAACTGAAACGCCTCCGCGAAGCCATTGACCGCGTCGACGACGTGCTGGTCAAACTGCTCAATCAGCGCGCGCGCTACGCCGTCGAGATCGGCGAGATCAAAGGGACGCTCGCGCTCCCCGTCTATTCACCGGAGCGCGAGAAGGAAGTCCTCCACCACGTCGAGCAAACGTCGGCCGGGCCGCTGGAGTCGTCCGCGGTCCGTCGTCTCTTCGAGCGCATCATCGACGAGTCCCGCCGCGTCGAGCGCGAAAGCGCGCAACTCCCGCTACCGCCCACTTCCATCCGCCAGCAGTCGACAGAATCCGAGGAGTAATTCATGGTCATCGTCATGCAGAAACACGCCACCGACTCGAGCATCGAGCACGTCGTCGCCGAGCTCAGCTCGCGCGGCTTCGACGTCCACCGTTCCACCGGCTCCGATCAGACCGTCCTCGGCGTCGTCGGTCACGTTGAAACCATCGACCCGCGCGAATTCGAATTATTCGAAGGCGTCCAGGAAGTCGTGCGCGTCAGTGAGCCCTACAAATTGACCAGCCGCACCTGGAGGCGCGAGAAAACGATCGTCAAAGCGCGCGGCGTCGAGATCGGCGGCGACAAAGTCGTCGTCATGGCCGGTCCATGCACCATTGAGAGTGAACATCAACTCTTCGAGACCGCGCGCCGCGTCGCGCGGGCAGGCGCTCGCGTCCTGCGCGGAGGCGCCTACAAGCCACGCACCTCGCCTTATGCCTTTCAAGGAATGGGCGTCGAAGGATTGAAGCTCCTGCGCGCCGCGGGCGACGAGACCAACATGGCCACAGTCTCCGAGGTCATGGAAATCAGCCAGATCGACAAAATGCTCGAATACGTCGACATTCTCCAGGTCGGCGCGCGCAACATGCAGAACTTCAATCTCCTTGCAGCGTTAGGCCAGATCCGCAAGCCGATTCTTCTCAAGCGCGGCATGTCGGCCACGATTCAGGAATGGCTATTGGCCGCCGAATACATCATGTCCGGCGGCAATTACGAGATCATCCTCTGCGAGCGCGGCATCCGTACGTTTGAAACATACACGCGCAATACGCTCGACATCTCCGCGATTCCGGTCATCGACAAGCTCTCCCATCTCCCCATCATCGCCGACCCCTCCCACGCCGTAGGCCGCCGCGACAAAGTCATGCCCCTCGCCCGCGCCATCGTGGCCGCCGGCGGCGACGGAGTGCTCATTGAAGTGCACCACGATCCGGAAAAAGCGGTTTGCGATGGACCGCAGTCGCTCTATCCCGAGCAGTTCACGCAACTCATGGATGAATTGCGGATCATTGTCCCGGCGGTAGGGAGGAGTTTGTAGGGATCAGCGCGTTAGAAGGTACAAACGCTCCGCGCGGCGTTCTGCGTTGCCTATTCATGCTATGAATGATTATCATTCACCGCGTGAATGGCGATTCTCTGCTTCCTCGTGCTCTTCAAGCTCCGCTCCGGAGTGCGGCGGAGGCGATGCCGGTCGTCGTGGTCACCGGCGCTCGTCAGACCGGGAAGAGCACGCTGGTCCGCGATCTGTCATCGGTGGGGGATCGCCTTTATCTGACGTTGGACGATCTCGATGTTCTCGAACAGCGAGACGTGCTCCTGACGATCTCGTCGCGCGCGCACGGCGCATGACGCTCGAGATCCAGCGCGCTCCCTTCCGCAGGCGACGGTGCACCGCTATCTGAACTTGTTGGAGATGTCGTATCAGCTCGTGCGCGTGCCCGCGTATTCGGTGAATCGAACGCGACGATTGATCAAGACGCCGAAGATCTATTGGTGCGACGCCGGACTGGCGCTGCATCTCTCCGGCCTGGAAAAGCCAACGGGCGCCCATCTCGAGAATCTCATCCTCATGGATCTTCTCTCCTGGCGCGAAGGACGAACGGCGCCCGCCGAAGTCTTGTACTGGAGAACGGCGTCGGGCGAGGAGGTCGATTTCGTCGTGGAGCTGGGAGAAGACCTGATTCCGATCGAGGTCAAGGCCACCGCGCGACCGCGACAGAGTGACGCGAAGCACTTGCGGACGTTTCGCGACGAGTACGGCCGGAAGTCGCGCGCCGGACTCTTGCTGCACACGGGCGACCGCGTCGAGTGGCTCGCGCCCGGCATCCTTGCTGCGCCGTGGTGGCGGGTGATTTGAGCTTGGATCGGCGCGAGCTTGTAGAATCCCGCGCCGTGCGTCCGCTCACCCTTGCTGTTCTCGCTCTGCTCCTGCTGTCGAGTTGCGCCGCCCCTCCGCCCGCGCCGGTGGCTGCTCCGGCCACGCCGCCTCCTCCTCCGTCCGTGCAGGAGGAGCAGGTGGGTGGGAGTGTCACCGTGACGGCTTCTGCGCTGAACGTAAGGCGGGAGGCGGCGACGGATGCGGAAGTTGTGCGGCAGGTGAAGAAGGGGACGAGTCTGGGCGTCGTGCGGGTGGAGGATGGATGGGTTCGCGTGAAGCTGGACGACGGAGCCATGGGGTGGGTGGCGGAGCGGTTTGTTCAGCGGCCGGGCGAGAAGAAGAGGGCATCGGCGAAGTCGAATTCGAAGTGTCCGGGCGATTCGGATTTCGCGTTCGATGAGACGCCTACGCTGGCGTTTTCGGACAGCGGGGCACACGGGCTGGTCGTGGTCGATGCGACGGTGAACGCGAAGGGCGTGGTGACGTCGACGAAGGTGCTTTCGAATTCGACCGGGGACGAGGCGCTGGCGTTTCTCGCGGAGCGGGAGATCAAGTCGGCGCGGTTCGCGCCACCGATCCGCAACTGTGTGCCCCGCAGTTTCATCTTCACGTATCGCCGAACGTTTTGAGCCGTCTACGCGGCGTTAACTGGTTGCTGGTTACTGGTGGCTTGCGGTGACCGTTGTTGTCACGTGCGCGACGAAGTGGAACAGCAATCAGTAATTCGTGTCTGTTCCATCTTGGGGATCGGGGACTGAGTTGTGGCGAGACTCCCCAGACAACCAGCAACCAGCAACCAGCAACCAGCAACCAGCAAACAGCAACTAGCAACCAGCAACCAGTAACCGCTTGTCACTCTTTCTCGATCGTGATGCTCCCATTCGCGTTCGAGAGATCGAGTTTGCAGCCGCCCCTGCCGATCGTGCCGGCGACGGATTCGTCGCTGACGTTCGTCGTTGTGATGGGGAAGTCGGTGTGGATGCGGCCGAAGGATGTGCGCGCGCTGACCGCGTAGCTTGCGCTTTCGGAGAGCGCGATTTTGATCGAGCTGAAGGTCGTCCGCAGGATGACCGGGTGACAGCCGCTGCCCCGCAAATGAGCGACGGAGATGGCGCCGTTGGCGTTGGCGACGTCGACCGCGCCGGAGATGCCGTCGAGGAAGACGGAGCCGAAGGTGGCGTGTACTTTCACGTTGCCGCCGATGTCGCCGAGGGTGATGCTGCCGTTGGAGGAGTCGACGTCGGCGCCGCCGCGGATGCGATCGGCTTTCACGGTGCCGAAGCGCGTGTCGGCATTCAGCGCGCCGCCGATGTCGCTCACTTTGATATTGCCGTTGTTGCTCGTGAGCGTGGCCGCGCCGGTGATGTTCTTGGCAACGATGCCGCCGAAGGAGGTCTCGATCCTGGCGTTGCCCTTGACGCCGTCGACTTCAACTTTCGAGTTCGTGCTGTCGGCGGTGAAGTCGCCGCCGATGGTGGTCGCGGTGACGGCGCCGAAGGAGCTGCGCACGGTCGCGCTCTGGCCGATGTTCGAGAGGTCGATGCGGCCGTTGCTGTTCGTGACATCGGCGCTGCCGCGGATGGTCGAGGCTTTGACGCTGCCGAAGGAGCTCGTGGCCTTCAGCGATCCGGAGATGTCCATCGCTTCGATGGAGCCATTGGTGTTCGTGATCGTGGTCTCGCGATCGACGTCAGCGACGGTGACGGACCCGAAGCGATTCGAGACCGTTAGCGGGCCGTCGGCTTTGCGTACGGAGATCGAGCCGTTGTTGTTGTTGATCGTGAGGTCGCCGTGGACGTCGGTGGCTTCGATCGATCCGAAGGCGTTGGAGATCGACTGCGCGCCGCGCAGGTCCTGCACGGCGATCGAGCCCTGCCGGTTCTCGATGACGCTCGCGACCTGCAACCCTCGGGCGTCGATGTTGCCGAAGCGGTTCTTGGCCGTGACCGGCGCGTTCGCGGGCAGCGTGACGGTCATGTCGACGGAGTAGGAGAGGCTGCCGTGCCAGTTGCGGATCTCGGGGTAGTCGGTGCGGATCGAGACTCCGCTGGCGCTCTCCGCGGCGACGATGCGGATCTGTTTGCCGATCTCTTCGTTGGAGGAGCGGATTGTGGCGCGCACCTGAATGGCCGATCCCGTTCCGGCTCGCACGGTGAGCGATCCGAAGGAGTGATCGATCGAGACGCGTCCGCCGTGGAAGGTGAAATCCTTGGCGTATTTGAGCTCGAAGCGATTGTCGTTGTCATCGTCATCGGCGACGAGTGGCAGCGCGATGATCAGGAAGAGAAGCGCGATGAGGGCGCGGCTAGGGATTCGAAACATGGTTGTCCTCCCGCAGCACGTCGCGCAGGGTCTGCTGCTTCTCCGAGTACATGGAGAGCAGTTGCCGGCGGAGGTGTGCGTTCTGTCGGTTGTGATCGATGTTGGACTGGCACTCGGCGATGGCGTCGTCGAGGAGCATCAGTTTTTCTTTGTAGGAGACCATCAGCGGCGTGCTGGCCTCGTCGAGCGTCGGCTCGGCGAGAGTCTCGAGGTTGCCGATGGCGCGCTTGTAGTCGCGCTCCGCTTTGTCGGCGTCGTCGACGGCGCCGATGACCATGATGCGTTGATCGAATGCGGCGTTGCGGGTCTGCACGCGCAGCGCGTAGTACATCGTGCCGCCGAGGCTGACGACGATGAGGAAGGAAGCGGCGGTCTGCCAGAGCCGTCGCGACGGCGTCCGTTTCTCCTTGCGAATCGCGCGCTCGATGCGCGGCCAGAGCATGTCGCTCTGCCACGTCTCGTGCATCAATTTCGCGGTGGCTTCGATGTCGTTCCACGCCGCGAGCGTTTCCGCGCACGACGCGCACTCCTCGGCGTGACGCGCGGCCGTCTCCATGGCGAGTGGCGTGGCGTCGTAGAGGAGGTCGTCGAACTGGGTGCAGGTGATCGTCGTCATTGGCTGGTCTCGTTTTGTTGGGTTACTGGTTGCTGGTTCCTGGTTGTCTGCGGTTTCGCGTGAAGCCACAAGCAACCAGCAACTAGCAACCAGCAACAGTCTGTTTTCTCCACTTCTCCTGAAGTTCCTTCTTGGTGGCGAAGAGAATCCATTTCGAGTTCCCTTCGGTGATGCCGAGGATCGAGCCGATCTCGGCGTGACTGAGTCCTTCGATCTCGAACAGCGAGAAGACGCTGCGGCGTTGTTCGGGAAGTTCGTCGAGGAGCTTGCGAAGCGTGATGCGCTTGGCGTCGTCGACGGATGGAGCGGTGCGGGTGCTGCTGCTTTCGGCGAGGTCGTCGATTGGTGATTCGTCGATGCGCCGTTTGCGCCGGCGCAGGAGGTCGTAGCAGGTATTGACGAGAATACGGAACGCCCACGTGCTCAGCGAGGCTTCGCCGGTGTAGGTCGACGCGGAACGGTGGATCTTGAGGAAGGTCTCCTGCACCGCATCTTCGGCATCGGACGGATTGCCGAGGTGGTTCCAGGCGACGCTCTTCATCCGCTCGCCGAAGCGGCGGTAGATCTCCTCAAATGCTTTCGTGTCCCCCGACGCGCATGCCTCGGCGAGGCGAAGGTCCTCGGATCCCGGCGAAGTCGCGGCGGGCGCGGGAAAGCTGCTAATCATGGCTGCCTGAAGCATGGCTCTGGGGGGATAGACGCCCCCGAGCGGCGAACGTTAGAGAGGCGGATCGCGGATCGCAGATCGCAGATCGCAGGAGAGCATCGCGAAAGCCAGGGACGCGGTTCTCCTGCGATCCGCGATCTGCAATCTGCGATCTCGTCATCACAGTTCATCGATCGACTTCGGCCAGTCGCCCTTCAGCAGTCGCGAGAGTGCGCGGTCGGCGAGGAGGCGGCCGCCGGTCTGGCAGCGGGCGCAGTAGTTCGTTTCGTTTTCGGCGTAGACGATGCGCTGCACGGGTGTGCCGCAGACGGGGCAGGGCTGGCGGTAGCGGCCGTGGACGGCCATCTCCGGACGGAAGGCGGTGACCTTCTCCGGGAACTTGTCGCCGGTTTCGGCGCGCAGGCGCTCGATCCATTCGATGAGGACTTCGCGAATCGCGTGGTAGAGGCGCTCGATCTCGTCGGCGGAGAGGTTCGTGGAGAGCTGCACGGGCGAGAGTCGCGCGCGATGCAGGATCTCGTCGGAGTAGGCGTTGCCGATGCCGCTGAAGGTGTGCGGGTCGGTGAGCGTGCGCTTCAGCGTGTGGCGTTCGTGCGTGAGCGCGGCGCGAAATTGCTCGAGCGACATGTCGAGAGGCTCGAGTCCGCCGGGATCGAGCGCGCGAATCGCGTCCTCGCCGCGCAGGATGTGAATCGATGCACGGCGTTTCGATCCTGCTTCCGTGAGCACGAGCGTGCCGTTGTCGAAGTCGAACGCTGCGAGTCCGAGCTTGCCGGGAACTTTCGCACCTTTCGCGAGCCACTTGAAGCGTCCGGCGATCATGAGATGGACGACGACGAAGAGCTCTCCTTCGAGCTCGAAGACGACGCGCTTGCCGAGCCGTCGCAGTGCGACGACTTTTTTTCCGGCGAGATCGCTCGGACCGGGCTCGACGGTGCGGAGGACGAAAGGACTGGCCAGCCTCAACTTTTCGAGCGTATGGCTGAGCACGCGTGCAGAGAGCGCCTCGAGGTAGATGGCGATGTCGGGAAGTTCGGGCACGGTCTCTTCATTATCGACTGCCGTGAAGACGTTTGGGTTTCTTGTCGGAGGCTGGGTCCTCGGAGGTTTGCTCCTGGTCGTCCTCGGCGCGCCGGCTTCCAGCCGGACGGTCCCACGGCTTCCAGCCGGGGCTCGGGTGACGACTGCGCCGATGACTTCGGCGTACCGTGCGGACGCTGGAGTTCTTTCGAGTGCCGGCGTGCTCATCCCCGTGCAAGGCGTCGTTGCGGCGAATCTCCGCGATGACTTTTCGCAGCCGCGGTCGGATGGGCGGACGCACCACGCGCTGGACATCCTGGCGCCGTATGGAACGCCCGTATTCGCGGCGGTGGACGGGACGATCCGCAAGCTCTTCAACAGCGGCGCGGGTGGGATCACGATCTATCAGTTCGATCGTGACCAGGAGCGCGTGTACTACTACGCGCATCTCGATCGCTACGCGGATGGATTGGCCGAGGGATTGTTCGTGCCGCAGGGGACGGTCATCGGCTACGTCGGCACGTCCGGCAACGCGAACGGAACGCCTCATCTTCACTTCGCGATCGAAGTTCTTCCTCCGACGAAGGAGTGGTGGAAGGGGATCGCGATCGATCCCTATCCCATTCTCACGCAGTGAAAAAGAGTTGTCGGTTGTCGGTTGTCAGCGATGCAGTGCCGATAACTGAGAACTGACAACTGACAACCACTCCGCGACGACCGGACCTTGCTCACGACAGCTTATCGAGTGCTGCCTTGATCTCCTTCGATGCCGGCGCGAGCTTCAGGCCGTTCTCGTAGCTCTTCTTCGCTTCGGCTTTCTTGCCGAGCTTCTCCTGAATCTGGCCGATCCAATACCAGGTGTTGGCGTGATCGGGCTCGTTGTCGCCGGGGCGATGGATGAGGTACTTGCGCAGCGCTTCCTCGCCGCGGGCGTAGTTCGATTCCGAGCGGACGGCGAGCTGGCCCATGCGGTAGAGCGGCGGCATGTAGTTCGAGTCGAGCTGGATGGCCATCTCCAGCTCGTGCTGCGCGCCGGCCCAGTTCTTGTCGGTGGTCATCAGGAAGTTGGCGAGGTAGTAGTGCGCTTTCGCCGATTTCGGTTGCTCGCGGACGGCGTCGACGTACTCTTTGCGCGCGAGGTCCATCTTTTTCTGGCGCGCGTAAATGCGCGCCTGCGCGCGATGGCCAGCGAGTGGATCGCGCTTCTGCAGGTCCACGGCCTGTTCTGCCGCCTTGTCTTCGCTGCCGCCCATGAATCCCGGCGCCATGAGATAGAAGTCGACGAGCGCGAGGCGGGCGTCGAGGTGATTGGGATCGAGCGCGACCGCTTTCTGCAGCTCTTCTGAAGACTTCTTGGCGAGGGGAGCGGCGGAGAACATGCTGCCGTTCGCGGCCTGCTTCTGATACGCCATGCCGAGGAGGAAGTGGTACTGCGCATTGTTCGGTTCGGCGGCGATCGCTTTCTCGTAGAGCGCTTCGGCCTTGTCGAAATCGTAGTTGTCGAGAGCGGCTCGGGCCGCGGCGGCGGTCTCGGCCGGAGTGGCCGCCTGGAGGCAGACCGAGGTCAGCAGGAGCAGGGCAATAAATCCGTAGCGCATGCCTTAGTGTACGTTTTTTGCTGACGGAAGGTTTCGTCACTAGAATGGCGCGCCCTGGTATGACGACACAGCCGGTGACCCGGCAGATGGAAAACGGAAAAGCAGACGAGCGAGCGAGGATTCCCATCCTCGACGCCGGCGAAGTCGCGCGTGTCTCCGAGGACGTTCTGGCCCGTGCCCGACTCCTCCTGTCGTCGATTGAAGAAGTGCCCGTCGCGGACGTTTCCGTGGAGCGGGTGCTCGACGCCTGGGACGACATTGCCGTCGTGCTCGAAGACGCCTTCGGTCCGATCTCGCTCCTCAACAGCGTGCATCCCGACAAAGAAGTCCGCGACGCCTGCGACGTCGCGCTGGTGCACGAGTCGAGCTTCCTCACTGACGCGTTCCAGAGCGAGCCGTTCTACGAGCGCGTGCGCGCGGTGGTGCCACACTCGATCGCATCGCGCGAGATGCAGAAGCAACTGCTCGAAGCGTTCGAAGACAGCGGCGTCTCGCTTCCGGCGGGCGCACGCCAGCGTTTCAAGGAGATCTCCGAGCGGCTGACCGAGCTCGGGCAGGAGTTCGCGAAGAACATTCGCGAGAACGGCACGCGTCTTCGCTTCAAACCCGAGGAGTGCCGCGGCCTGCCGCAATCGTGGCTGGAGCGGGTGCAGCGCGACGAGGAAGGAAACTACGTCGTCGGATTCGATTATCCCGACTACGTACCGTTCCTCATGAACGCGCACGATGAAGACGCGCGGCGCCGCTACTGGATCGCCAATACGCTACGCGGCACCTCCGCCAACCTCGGCGTGCTTGACGAGATCACCGCGCTGCGCAAAGAAATCGCCGATCTCTACGGCGTGCCGAGCTTCGCGCACTACGTGACGAAGCGGCGGATGGCCGAGAATCCGGAGACGGTCTCGCGCTTTCTCGACGAAGTGCGCAACGTCGTCACCGAGGCCGAGCTGCGCGACCTGGCCAGCCTCGCGGAATTGAAAGCGGAGCTCACCGGCCTCTCCGCGGAGCACGCCAACATCCAGCGCTGGGACGTTCTTTACTATCGCGAACGTCTACGCGAACGCCGCTACGCGATCGATCAGGAAGAGTTACGCGCTTACTTTCCGACCGAGCCGACCGTGCGCTGGATGCTCGACATCAGCCAGCAGCTCTACGGCGTCCGCTTCGAGCGCGCCGACGTACGCGTGTGGCACGACGATGTGCTCCATCTCGACGTCATGGACGCCGAGAGCAACGCTCACATCGGCGGCATCTATCTCGATCTCTATCCGCGCGACGGCAAGTACAAGCACGCCGCCGCCTGGCCGGTGCGCGGCGTGAGCCGCCGCCTCGGCCGCAAGCCGATCAGCACGCTGGTCACGAATTTCAATCGCCAGGGTCTGACGCACGACGAGCTCGAGACTCTGCTGCACGAGTTCGGACACGTCCTGCACGGCGTGCTCTCCGACACCTGGTACGCCGCGCACGCCGGCACGAGCGTGCAGCGCGATTTCGTCGAAGCGCCGTCGCAGATGTACGAGGAGTGGGCCAGCCGCATGGAGAGCCTCTCGCTCCTGCGCGTGCATTGCAGCGATTGCCCGTCGATCGACGAGTCGCTCGTGCAACGCCTCAACCGCGCCAAGCGCTTCGGCGCCGGCATCGACTACGGCCGCCAGCTCCTCTACGCATCCTTTGATATGGCGCTCTGCAGCGAGCATCCCGAGCCGGCGATCGAGGTGTGGTCGCGGATGGAAGGGGAGACGCCGATGGGTCACGTCGAAGGAACGCAGTTCCCCGGCACCTTCGAGCACATCGCCTCGGGTTACGCCGCCGGCTACTACGGCTACATGTGGGCGAAAGTCATCGCTCTCGATCTCGTCTCCGCCTTCGGCGCCGACGTCATGAGCAACGAAACCGGCCGCCGCTTCCGCGAAATGATCCTCAGCCGCGGCAGCGAAGAACCGGCCGGTGCCCTCGTCGAGCGTTTCCTCGGACGCCCTGTCGCCAGCGACGCGTTCTTCGGCCACATTCGCGGCGAGTAGAAAGAGGTTGTCAGTTGTCGGTTGTCCGTTGTCTGCGATGCATCGCCCAGAACCGACAACCGACAACCGATCTCCGGCGTGCCGGCAGGTTGGTCAAGTATTCTGTTTGCCGCGAGGTGAGCATGAAACGAGTGACAGGCATCGGTGGCATCTTTTTCAAAGCGCGTGATCCGGAAGCTCTGCGCGCCTGGTATCGCACGCACCTCGGTCTCGAGATTGAGAGCTGGGGCGGGATGTCGTTTCGATGGCATAAGCCGGAGAAGCCGGAGCTCGAGGGCACGACGGCCTGGACGATCTTCCCGGAAACCACGGACTACTTCGCGCCGAGTACCGCGCCGTTCATGGTCAATTATCGAGTCGCCGAGCTGGAGCCGTTGCTCGAGGCGTTGCGTGCGGAAGGCTGCAAAGTCGACGATCGCATGGATGCCTCGGAGTTCGGCAAGTTCGGTTGGGTGATGGATCCGGAGGGGAATCGGATCGAGCTGTGGGAACCGCCGCCGGGTTCATAGCTGCAACACGTGAGACGTGTTTCACGCGGAGACGCGGAGCACGCGGAGCTTCACTTCACTTCCACTTCGACGGATCCCGTCGCGATGATGCGGAGGGAGATGACGTTGGCGATCGGCGTGACCGACACGGGCACGATGTTTTCTGCTTTGCCGCGAAGGTAGACGCCGGGGGCGAGAGTGCGCGTGAGCGCGCGGGTGACGTCGGCCCGGATTTCGGCGAGGCGGGTGGCGAGGGGGAAGCGCGCGCTTTCGCGGAGGCGCTGGCGGATGGAGTCGTGAGCCGTGCGCTCGGCGATGCGGGCGAAGAAGCCGCGGCGCTTCGGGTCGAGCGAGTAATCGAGGTCGGGGACGACGATCATCGACGTCGCGCTGTCGAAGACGGGAGTGCCTTCGAGAAAGACCGCGCCGCGATAGTTGCGCAGCTTGCCGCCGCGATAGTCGATCGCGGCTTCGACGAGGAGACGGCCGTTCTCCGCGGGCGCGAGGCGTAGTGACGTGATCGTGAGCGGACGGCCGTTCACGAGGAACGTCTTGCCGGCGTAGTCGCGCGCGGCGAGGCGGCTCGCTTCGTCGTAGGAGAGATCGAGGTCGAACGGGACGCGCACTCCCGGCGTGGTGTTCGCGGCGCCGCGCTGCAGCGGCGGCAGCGGTTTGCGCAGCGTCACAGGCCGATCACCAACGATGACGCGCGTCTGCGCGTTGAGGAGCAGCGTGCTGGTGATCATCGAGCCGGCGCCGGTGATCGGCGTCAGCGCGACGGTCGTCGGTTCGAGCACGAGCCAGGTGCGCGGCGCGAGCTCGGATGGTGTTTGCAGCGCGGTCCAGATTTGTTCCGCGCGTGGGCGGAGATTCGTGAGCGACGGCGTGCCGCGATCGATGATCTGCACGGCGGCGCCGAGTTGCTGTTCGACGACGGGTGCGACGAAGCGAGGCGTGATGTCGATGCCGAGCCAGGTGACGAGGCAGGGCTTGGCGTAGTGAATCGGAAGGAGGCGCGTTTTCGAGCGCAGCCTCCACGACGGATCCCACTCGAGCTTCGTCTGCAGGCGGATCTCCGCTTCGCGCCGCGGTTCGCCGATGCCGCAGGAGATGCAGGGGAAGCGGCCGCGGCAGGCCTGCATGCCGTAGTGAACGGTGGTGTCGACGTGCAGTCCGCCGCCGATCATGTTCAGCGTGACGGGATCGCGCGCGACGTCGTAGTGAACGTCGATGCGTTTCTCCGTGGCGTCGCCCGAAAATTTCTTCTGCACGCGTTTCTCGATCTCCGGGACGAGCGGCGCGAGGCTGGCGCGGATGGGGACGGCGATGATGGACAGTTCGGGCGGCGGTGGCGCACTTGCCATTGCCGTGGTGCATGCAACAATGAGGAGGAAAGGGAAGAACGCGCGCGCGCGTTTCGCTCTATAGGTTAGATCCATCGCAGGGGAACGCATCTGGGATCTGTACGTCAGAGATCTGGATAAGGTCATCATGTCCGACACAACCACCCGAGGAATCCGGATTCAGGTCGAGAGCGAATACCTTGCCGACCGTGGCAATCACGGCACCTGGTACTTCGCGTATCACGTGCGCATCTCGAACAGCGGTCCGGAGACCGCGCAGCTCCTGAGCCGCGAGTGGATCATCACCGACGGCGACGGAAAGGTCGAGCAGGTTCAGGGTCCGGGCGTGGTCGGTGAGTTTCCGACCCTCCAACCGGGCGAGTCCTTCGAGTACACAAGCTTCTGCCCGCTGCCGACGTCGATGGGGACGATGCACGGGGCTTACACGATGCGCACGCCCTCGGGCGAGCGATTCGATGCGCAGATCGAGCCGTTCACGCTTGCGGTCCCGGGAGTGGTCAACTGAAAAAGTTTTCCTTCCTGACGCTCTTCTTCCTCATCCTCGGCGTTGGATTCGCCGCCGCGGTGTGGATGCGCCTGCGTTCCTACGGCGACGAGCCGGCGGCGACGATGTCGACCGCGTCGACCGCGCGCGGCGGATCGATGGCCGCGACGCGAACGAGCGGCGGACATCCGAATGATGTCCCGAGCGATCCCGGCGTCATCGTGCCGGCGGGAGAGGACGCGCGCGGCACCACGACAATGACGCAGAGCGAGCGCGAGCGTCGCTACAACGAATTGCTCCGTGCCGCACCTCCGACGGCGACGGGCGCGGGTGCTGGCGTGTCTGCCACTACGCAAACGACCGAGCCGGAGCGCTCGCTATTGTCGCGCGTGGCCGAGGCGGTGGGAATCACGCACGCGAAACCGCAGCCGCCGCCGGTGCAACCGCCACCAACGCCGCCGATGATGTCGCCGAATTCGCAACCGTCGACCTCGAGCTCGTCCCCCGCCCCGCGCGATCCGAAGCACACGGAAGCGGATGACGATCCCGATTCCGATCTCAACCCTCCGCAGCTCATCGGCGTAGAGTTCATCCCGGCGGCGATTCAGGATGGAGAGTCGACGCTCCTCGCCGTCACCGCGCAGGACAATCTCTCCGGCGTGCGCAGCATCTCCGGCGTCATCGGCGGACCGAGCGGCACGGTGCAGGGTTTCGCCTGTCAGCGCGAAGGAGAGACGAATCGCTACGTGACGCGCGTGACGGTGCCGAAGGACGCGGCTCCGGGCGTTTGGCTCGTGAAGTATCTGACGCTCACCGACAACGCCAGCAACAGCGTGAATCTCACGGTGTCGCAGGGAGCACTTCCGCCGACCGCGAACTTCCGCGTGACTTCATCTGATGCCGACACGACCGCGCCGACGTTGTCGGCGGTGAGGCTCGAGCGCGCGGCGATGCGCGCGGGCGACAAGAACACGGTGTTCGTCGTGGCCGATGACGACAAGACCGGCGTGACGTCGGTGAATGGAGTGTTCGTCAGTCCGGGCAAGCAGGCGCGGCTCGCGTTCGGTTGCCGCCTCGGGACGACAGGTTCGTGGGAATGTCCGCTGACTCCGCCGAGCTGTCTCGACTGCGGCGTCTGGCGTCTCGAGCAGGTGCAGTTGCAGGACAAGGCCAACAACATGGCCACGATTCGCGCGGACAATCCGCTGCTGCAGACGGTCGTCGTCGATATCTCCGGGGACGCCTGTGACTCGGTGCCGCCTGCGCTTTCGATGCTCACGCTCGATCCGGTCGTCGTCTCGAATGTCGAGGGCGGCAACATTCAAGTGCGTGCGACGATCGAGGACGACGGCTGCGGTGTGGCCAGCCTCAGCGGTCAGGCCGTACCGGCGGACAACGTCGGCGGACAGCACGCCTACTTCTCGCTCGCTCCCTCCGGCGACGGGCGGACGTTCATCGGAACGCTGTCGGTGCAGAAGCACGCGGCGAAGGGGACGTGGACGATCGCCTGGCTGCAGGCGCTCGACAAGGGACACAACCTCAAGCAGTATCCGGCGAACGATCCGATCATCGCGCGCGCAACGTTCCGAGTGGAGTGAAGAGAGGTTGTCGGTTATCGGTTGTCGGTTGTCTGGGACTTTTGCGATCACTCCCAGACAACTGACAACTGACAACCGACAACTGACAACTGACAACCGACAACCGACAACTGACAACCGACAACTGACACTGACCACCGAGAACCCATTTTCACTGTTTTGAAAATTTTTCCCGGGAGCGCCCGGTTCTTCACGCAGCCGGTCGTGACGGCGCTCCACTCTTCGAGTAAGATACGCGTCCCAACCGTTCTCGCGACCGAGAACCAATCACCTGAAAGGTAGCAAACACTCCCATGATTCAGTCGAGAGAGACAGCCGAGGCTACGTCGTTCGCCGAGGCGATGGAGACTCTGGATCTCAAAACCCCGCAGCAGGGCGAGCTGCTTAGAGGCACGATCGTTTCGATCGCCGGCGATGACGCCTACATTTCCTACGGCGGTCCGTCCGAAGCCGTGATGGACGCGGCTGAGCTGGAAGGACTCGATATCGGCGATGCCGTCGAAGCCACGGTCGTCAAGACCGGCGCCGAGATGCGAGTCTCCCGCAAGCTGATCAAGGGACGTGCATCGCTCGATCAACTCCGCGTCGCATACGAGAACCGTCTGCCCGTGGAAGGCAAGGTCACCGGCCGCAACAAAGGCGGCTTCGAGGTGAACATTGCCGGGCTCCGCGCGTTCTGCCCTCTTTCGCAGATCGCTCTCGGCAAGATCGAGAATCCCGACGCGTTCATCAACCAGACGATCGAGTTCCGCGTCACGGAGCTCTCCGATGACGGCCGCCGCATCGTCGTCTCGCGCGCCGCGCTTCTGAAGGAAGCCGCCGCCGACCGCGCCGCCGAAACGCGCGAACCGCATCGCCATGGGCGCCGAGCTCACCGGCCGCGTCAAGACCCTGACGCCGTTCGGCGCGTTCGTCGACCTCGGCGGCATCGACGGTCTTCTCCACGTCTCGGAGATGAGCCGCCGCCGCGTGACCGATCCGAAGGACGTCGTGACCATCGGTCAGGAAGTCCGCGTCAAGGTCATCAAGATCGAGAACGATGGCAAGCGCATCTCGCTCTCGATGAAGGATCAGGAGCCCGATCCCTGGTTCGACGTCGCCGATCGTTTCGTGCCCGGCACGCCGTTCACCGGCCGCATCGTCCGCTCGACCGACTTCGGCTACTTCGTCGAAGTGGAGCCGGGTGTCGATGGTCTCGTGCACGTCTCGCAGCTTCCGCACGGCGTGAAGCCGGGCGATCCGGAAGTAGCGATCGGTACGCACGTGCAGGGCTGGGTCCGCGAAGTCGATCCGTCGAAGAAGCGCCTCTCGCTCTCGTTGCGCGCCGTTGCGGTCTCCGATCCGTGGGAGACGGCGAATCAGCGCTACGGCATCGGCCGCGTGGTCGAAGGCACAGTCGATCACGGCGCCGCGCCGGGAATCTTCGTCGAGCTCGAGCCGGGCCTCACCGGCCTCATCCCGAACTCGGAGATCGCCGTGCCGCACGGCAGCGATCCTTCGAGCGCGCATCAGCCGGGCGAGAAGCTGATGGTCCGCATCATGAGCATCGACGCGCAGCGCAAGCGCATCTCGCTCAGCCACGAAGCGGCGAAGGCCGCCGCGGAGCGCGAGGAGTACTCGAAGTTCATGGACGAGCGGAACGACGAAAACGCCGGCGAGTCCGCCATGGCGCTGGCCTTCCGCCGCGCGATGGAAAGCAAAAAGAAGTAAGACACGCGGTTGCGTGGTGCGAAAAGGCCGCTCCTCGGAGCGGCCTTTTTTTTGGTGCGAGCGAAGCGAGCGCTTACTCGTCAGTTCCTTCACAAGACGCGACCATTTCAGCTGTCATCCCGAGCGTCGAGCGAGGGACCTGGGCGGGCGGTGGCGCGCAACATGAGCATCGTGCCGCCCGTCCCCCAGGTCCCTCGCTCGACGCTCGGGATGACACGTTTGTCGTTGGTTGCGACTCTGCCTCGCGGGTGAGAGCCGACGGGCGAGGGCGCCCGTCGCTACACAAACCGCCGAAGCCTTCGTTTCTATGCGATGTCCCGCAGACAACCAGCAACCAGCAACTGACAACTATTTATCGCGATTCACCGTCGCCAGCAGCAGTCCCGCGCCAACCGCGAGCGCGGCGACACCGGCGGCGACTTTGCCGGGGTTGTCTTTCGCGTAGGCCGTTGCCTTGGTGCTGCCGCCCTTCAGATATTCGCGGGCGGTGTTGAGGTACTCGTCGACATCGACGTTCTGGAACTGCGTCTTGAGGTTGTTGATCATGTCGTCATTGATGCCGAGTCGCCCGAGGAACTGCTCGAGGCCGGCGTTCTTGCTCGGCGTCTGACCGCAGTGCGGACATGCGCCGCTGTCGGTAGCGCTGGTGACGCCGATGCCGGTCGTGCTTCCGCCTGCCATCGAGCCCGTGGTCTGGTTGTTGACTCCGCTGCTCTCGTTGCTTTGATCCATGTGATCCTCCTCAATGTTTGCGCGTCTGGCTTGTGGCCTTCAACGCTGCCGGCGTGCCGGCTACCTGTTGCTCTCCGGACGCGACTGCGCCGAATCGTGATTGCGGTTGTGCGTGCCGATGCGCGGGTCGCCCGATTTGTTGGTGAGGCGGTCCTCGTCATTCCACTGATCGTTGACGACGCCCAGCGCGAGCTCCTGATCGCGCTCGTGGTCCGCTCCGTCGCTGCGGAACGATGCTTTCGAACTGGTGGCGAGAGGTGTGTACATGTGATCGATGAGGTCCATCGGGATGTCCGATTGCCGTTGGACGGGCGTCGTCGTCGCGGGCGTACTTGCGCGCGACTCCATCGGGCGTGCTTCGTATGCCGGAACTTCTGCCGTTTCCTCTCCGCGGCGAAAGATCCGTTTGAGAAAACCGCCGATGCCACTCGATGTGCGTGCCATGAGCTTCTTTCCTGTGCGTGATTGCATGGAAAGGAGTACTGCAAGGACGGTGCTGGACCTCGCGCGGCGGGCCGGAGCACAACTGGCTCAGCATTTGCCTTGTCGGTCCCATGGATGACGCCAAGGTCATCGAAGGAGACTAGATGAAGACAAAAGCAATGATCCTCGTAATGGTGGCAGCGTTCGGGCTGCTGATGGTGAGCTGCAAGAAGACGGAAGAGGCGGTCACCGGTTCCGAACCGACGGCGACGCAGGCCACGACCTCGGAGATCGCCGGCACGACTTCGCCGAACGATCTGAACCCGGTGCAGGCCCAGGCGTTCATCGATGACGTGACCATCGGTCATGAAGTCGCAGCCGACGGAACGGTTCCGGCGGGCAAGACCGGCGACGACTTCGCCCCGGGCGAAGCGGTCTACATCACCATGAAGGTGAAGGACGCTCCGGCGGGCTCGGCCGTCAAGGTCGTCTTCAACGGCGCGAACAACACGTCCGTCGGCGAAGAGACCAAAGACGTTCCGGCCGGTGCGACGTTCATCTCGTTCTCGAAGGACACGAAGGGCTGGCCGAAGGGCGACTACAGCGCGGATGTCTGGATCGGCGACGAGAAGGTCAACACCCAGCACTTCCAGGTTGTCGACGCCGCGGGCGCCGGCAAGTAGTTTTTCGATCACGCAGTGCTCGAAGGTGGACGGCGCGAGCCGTCCACTTTTGTTTTCGGGTCCTTGCGCACGACACGCGTCGCATGTACAGTTTTGCTGTACAGGTACTCGAGATGGCCATCGAAACGACGTATACGCAGGCGCGGGCAAATCTGAAGGCGTTGCTCGATGAAGTTTCAGAGAACCGGGAACAGGTCATCATTCATCGGCGCGAGGGCGACGATGTCGCTCTGATTGCCGCCGATGAGCTCCGAGGATTGATCGAAACGGCTCATCTTCTGCGGTCACCGCGGAATGCTCAGCGACTGATGCAGGCACTCCGGCGAGCACAAGCAGGCAAGGGGCGACCGGAGCCGCTCGAAAAGCTGCGCGCGGAACTGGGCCTCGACGACGAAGAGTAGCCGTGGCCAGCAAGCGCGATCGCGTGGCCGTCTTCCACCTCGAGTTCCGCGAGGATCTTCGTCACTGGGTGCAAACGGATCGTCGCGTGGCACTGCGCGCGCTCGAGATCGTGGAGGCGATCCTTCGCGATCCCTTCGACGGAATCGGCAAGCCGGAACCGTTGAAGTACCTCGCCGCCGGAACGTGGTCGCGCCGCCTCACTCAGGAACATCGAATCGTCTATCTCGTTTCGAACGACCGGATCGATTTTCTGCAGGCGCGCTATCGCTACTGATCGCTGCGCGGTTCTTCCTTCTCCAAACGCGTAACCATCACGCGATCTGTTTGCACGTCGTTTCCGAGGACGAAAGGCACCGAGCCTTCGTCGCGGAAGCCGCACTTTTCGTAGAAGGCAATCGCGCGAGGGTTGTGTTCCCAGACGACGAGCCAGATCGCGGCGGCGCCGAGGTCGCGGGCGACACGTTTCGCTTCGTGCATCAGCGCTTGCGCGATCCCGCGGCCGTGCCAGGGGCGGTCGACGTAGAAGCGAAGGATCTCGACGGCGTTCTCCTCCGAAGGTGTGGGCGCTCGAAGCAACTGCGCGAAGGCGATGGCCACGCCGTCCTCCTCGCCAAGGAGCGTGATGAAGTCCGGCTGCTCGAGCTCGCGTCGTTGTTGAGCCTCGCCGTAAGTTCGCGCGAGGAACAGGGTCATGTTCTCGGGATCGTTGTCGGGACCGAAGGTGTCTTCGAAGGTCCGACGGCCGAGGATCGCGAGCGTGGCGGCGTCGTTGGGTGTGGCGCGTCGGATCTTCATGATTGGCGGAGGTCGACGAGAATCGCGTGGTGCATCCGCATAGACTATCAGCCCATGAAATCCCGGATCGCCGCGCTCCTTCTCCTGGTCGCCGCATCGTCCTCCATGTTCGCGCAACGGACGCAGAAACCTCCGTTGCATGGCGCGCACTGGATGGCGATCACCGGTAAGCCGCTCGCGGCCACGGCCGGCTCGATGATGTTTCAGAAAGGCGGCAACGCCGTCGATGCCGCGGCGGCGATGCTGGCCGCGACCTGCACGATGTGGGACACACTTTCGTGGGGAGGCGAGACGCAGGCGCTGATCTACGATCCGCACACGAAGAAGGTCATCGGCATCAACGCCCTCGGCGTGGCTCCGACCGGCGCGACCGCCGAGTACTACAAGTCGAAGTCGCTGCCCTATCCGCCCGAGTACGGACCGCTGGCGGCGGTGACGCCGGGAACTCCGGGCGGTCTCATGGTGATGCTCGCCAACTACGGCACGATGTCGCTGAAAGAAGTGCTCGCGCCGGCGATTCAGATGGCGGACGGATTTCCGATCGAGGCTCAGCTCGCGAATACGATCGAGCGGCAGAAGTCGTGGATCAAGCAGTGGCCTTACGCGAAGTCGGTGATGCTTCCGCATCTGCGCGATGGGTCGAGTGCAGCGCCGTCGTCCGCGGCATCGAGCGGTGTCACTCCCTCGCATGATGTCGCAGCGCCTTCGGCTCCGCTGGCGCCGACGCGCGAGTCCGCGGCACCCGGCGAGATGTTCCGCCAGCCCGAGCTCGCGGCGACGCTGCGCAAGCTCGTGGAGGCGGAGCAGCAGGCGCTCAAGCGCGGGAAATCGCGCAAGGAGGCGATCTATGGCCGCGTACGACCGCTTCTACAAAGGCGACATCGCCCAGGAGCTCGCGCGCGGAACGCAGGAGCAGGGCGGTCTCATCACGACCGAAGATCTGGCGAAGTGGCAGGTGCGGATCGAAGAGCCGGTGAAGACGAACTACAAAGGCATCGACGTCTACAAGCTGACGGTCTGGACGCAGGGTCCGTCGATGCTGCAGGCGCTGAACATCCTCGAGAATTTCGATCTCAAGTCGATGGGCTACAACTCCGCGCGCTACATTCACACGCTCTATCAGGCGCTGAATCTCGCCTACGCGGACCGCGATTTTTATTACGGCGATCCGTACTTTCCTCCGGCGGAGCCTGTCGCGGGACTGCTTTCGAAGGACTACGCGCGCGAGCGCGCGAAGCTCGTCGATCCGCAGCGCAACGATCCGAACATCGCGCCGGGCGATCCCTATCCGTTCCAGAACGAAAAGAATCCGTTCCTCGAAACGCTGCATAACTGGCCGTCGACGGCGACGAAGCCCGCGCGCACGACGGCGGCACTCGATCATTTTCACGAGTCTTTTCTCGCCGGCACGACATCGATCGAAGCCTCGGACGAGGAAGGGTGGGTGGTGTCGGTGACGCCGAGCGGCGGATGGGTTCCGGCGGTGATCGCGGGAAAGACCGGGGTCGGTCTTTCGCAACGCGCGCAGAGCTTCGACACCGATCCGGCGCAGAATCCGTTCAACGTGATCGAGCCCGGCAAGCGCCCGCACGTGACGCTGACACCGACGCTGGCGATGAAGGACGGCGCGCCGTATCTCGCCTTCGCCGTGCAGGGGGGCGATACGCAGGATCAGAATCTGCTGCAGTTCTTCCTTGATGTCGTGGAGTTCGGCATGACGCCGCAGGAAGCGGTCGAAGCGGCGAACTTCAACACGTTCCAGGTGCGCAAATGGCTCGGCGATCGGCAGTCGCTTCCCGGACGCATCCTGCTGAATGACGAGACCCCGCCCTGGGTGCGCAACGATCTGCGCAAGATGGGTTATGAGATGACGTTCGAAGACCGAACGTCCGGACCGATCAACGCGATCCTGCTCGATCGCGCGCACGGAACGATGTGGGGCGGCAGCTCGAATCACGGCGAGGACTATGGCATCGCCTGGTGAACCTGTTGCTGGTTGTTGCTGGTTCCTTGCGGTTTGATCGCCTGAGCTGAGACTCTGGCGAGAGCCACAAGGAACCAGTAACCAGCAACCAGCAACACTTTGAATCCGCGTGGTGGCCGCCGCCGTAAAGTCGGTTATGAACGTCTTCGTCACCGGCTCCACCGGCTACATTGGCAGCCATCTCGTTCCTGCTCTTACGAAGCGTGGGCATGTCGTGCGCGCGCTGGTGCGGCCGATGTCGATCGCGAAATTGGCGTCGGATGCGAAGCCGGTCGTGGGTGACGCGCTTGATGCCGACACGTTCGCGACGCAGCTCACGCCGAGTGACACGCTGATCCATCTCGTCGGCGTTCCGCATCCTTCTCCTTCGAAGGCGGAGGAGTTCCGGAAGATCGATCTCGTCTCCATTCGCGAGACGGTTCGCGCGATCGCCCGCAGCTCGATCCGCCACGTCATCTATCTGTCGGTCGCGCATCCGGCGCCGGTGATGAAGGACTACATCGCCGTGCGCGAGGAAGGAGAGCGTCTGCTGTGCGAAAGCGGCATCGCCTCGACGTTTGTCCGTCCCTGGTACGTCCTTGGGCCCGGCCATTGGTGGCCGTACGCGCTCCTTCCCGCGTACTGGATCTGGAGCGCCTTCCCCTCGCATCGCGATACCGCACGGCGGTTGTACCCGGTGAAGCTCGCGAATGTCGTGCGCGCGATCGCCGATGCCGTCGACGCGCCACCGAATGGAGTGCGCATTATCGAAGCACCGGAAATGAGAAATGGTTCTCCGTTGTCGGTTGTCGGTTCTCCAGGCGAAGCCTTGCTCCGAAGCCCGGATAACTGACAACCGATAACCGACAACGAAGTCGCTACCGACTTCGCAGCAGCGAATCCAATTCATCCGGCTTCGCCGAGCGGACGCGCGCATCCTCGACCGTGATCAGTCCCTCCTGCACGAGCCGCGCGAGAGAGTCTTCGAGCGAGATCATCCCCTGTCGTTTGCCGAGGGTGATCTCCGTGGCGAGATTCTGGAGCTTCTCGTTGCGGATGTGATTGCGCACCGCGTAATTCGCGAGCAGCACTTCCGCGGCGACCGTCCGGCCCTTGCCGTCGGAGCGCGGGATCAGGTGCTGCACGACGATCGCGTTGAGACTGAGTGCGAGCTGCTGCTTGATCTGCGTCTGCTGCGCGGGAGGAAACACATCGACGATGCGATGAATCGCCTGCGCGGCATCGCTCGTGTGCAGGGTCGAGAGAATGAGATGGCCTGTCTCCGCCGCGGTGAGCGCGATCGACACCGTCTCCAGATCGCGCATCTCGCCGACGAGAATCACGTCCGGATCCTGGCGGAGCGCGGCGCGCAAGGCCGCGGCGAATGACGGCGTGTCGCGTCCCAGTCTCGATCTGCTCGATGATCGACTTCGCGTTGCGGTGCTCGTACTCGATCGGATCTTCGATCGTGATGATGTGCCGTGACTCCGATCGATTCAGCTCGCCGATCAGCGCGGCGAGCGTCGTGGACTTGCCGGATCCCGTCGGTCCGCAGACGAGCACGAGTCCGCGCGTCGGCTTCACGAGCTCGGCGAGCGACGGCGGCAGGCGAAGCTGCGCCAGCGTTGGCACCTCGGTGGGCAGCGCGCGGATCGCCGCGGCGAGCGTGCCGCGCTGGCGATGGACGTTGACGCGGAAGCGCCAGGCGCGCCGGTCTTCGTCCGATGCGGCACGTCCGAGGCGGAGAGAAAAATCGGCGGCACCCTCGCACTCGAGCTTCTCGCGCACGCGTCCCGTCAGCAGCGCCGCGAAAAGGGATTGGACGTCTTCGCTCGAAAGCGCGTCGCCGCTTCGTTCGAGTCGTCCGCCGACGCGAAAGATCGGAGGCACTCCGGAGACGATCAACAGATCGCTCGCCCCGCGCTGCGCGACCTCGATCAGCATTTTTTCGAGCGGATTGCCCTCGGGAACGTGGAGCGGAAGCGCGGTGGCGTCGGGGGATTTGGCGACTTCGCCGGTGTCATTGAGCTCGCGGACGAGCGCTTCCAGCTCCGGATCGCGGATCAGCCTGGTCATACGTTTCGTAGACGAATGAAGTGTGCCAGCGTTACCGACCGGATTGAGGATTGAGGATTGAGGATGAGAATTGAGGATCAAAGCCGAAAAGTTTGGTTGCCAGCTCCGATCCTCAATTCTCAATCCTCAATTCTCAATCCGGGTTTGACCCATCAGGCCAGAATTTGATCCAGTAAACTCGATCAAGAGGGTCCATTTCTGTACCGCCAAATGGAGCGACTCAATAGAATCAACAACTTACGAACTGGCCCTTCCATTGCCATTGCTGAGAACAGAAAAACAACAAGGGAAAAGGAAGGTTCATGAAGAAACTACTCACAGTCCTATTTCTCCTGAGCGCCACGGTCGCGCTCGCACAGAACAAGATGATGGACCGCGCAAATCGCGTCCAGGACATCGATGGCAATGGCAATCCGACGTTCGTGAGCGGCAATCTTGGCCGGCTCCTCGGACCGGGTAGCATCGAGAGCGCCGCGCGTGCGTTCCTGCGCACGAAGACGGACATCCTGCCGATGGACGGCAGCGAAGACTTCCAGCCGATGGCCAAGCATCAGGATTCGCTCGGCCAGACGCACATCAAGATGCAGGAGCGCTACAACGGTCTGCCGATCGTCGGCGCCGAGTACATCGTGCACGCGGACCGCGAAGGCAACGTTCTGGCGATGAACGGACGCTTCGTCGGAAACGCGCGACCTCCCGCGCCTCCCGAAGATGGACGCCTGGATGGCCGCCGAGCGCGCCGTCGAACAGCGCGGCGTCAAGAACGGCACGTACTTCGGCCGTCCGGAACTGACCTATGTCGTCAATGACAAGGGCAACACGTTCCTGGCCTGGGCCGTGCGCGTCGAGTACAAGAACGAGCAGGGACCGCAGCTCGACCGCATCTTCGCCGATGCGTCGACGGGCGATCTGGTCATGGTTGCTCCGGAGTTCAAGTACGCCAAGAACCGCTCGACCTACACCGCCAACAACGGCACGGCTCTTCCGGGAACGCTGAAGCGTTCTGAAGGCAGCGCGAACATCGGTGACGTCGCGCTGGACGCCGCGCACAACTACGCCGGCAGCGTGTACGACTACTACAAGAACGTGCACGCGCGCGATTCGTACGACAACGCCGGTGCGACGCTCAAGGCGTCGGTTCACTACAGCACCAGCTACAACAACGCTTTCTGGAACGGCTCGCAGATGGTTTACGGCGACGGCGACGGAAGCCAGTTCATCGCGCTCTCGCGCGATCTGGACGTCGACGCGCACGAGCTGACCCACGCCGTCACCGAGCGCACCGCGAACCTGACCTACTCGAACGAGTCGGGCGCGCTCAACGAAGCGACTTCGGACATCCTCGGCAATTCCTGCGAGGCCTACACGGAAAACGCCGGCACGCCGAACTCCAACACCTGGAAAGTCGGCGAAGACATCTACACGCCCAACACCGCGGGTGACGCTCTTCGTTACATGAACAACCCGACCGCCGACGGTTACTCGAAGGACTACTATCCCGAGAAGATCACGGGCACTGCGGACAACGGCGGCGTTCACGGCAACTCCGGTATCGCCAACCTCGCCTATTACCTGATGGTCATGGGCGGCTCGCACCCGCGCGGCAAGACGACCACCGTCGTCACCGCGCTCTCCACGACCTCCGCGACGTCGCTCACCATGGCGGCGAAGATCTGGTATCGCGCGCTCACGGTTTACATGACCTCCTCGACCAACTTCTCCGGCGCGCGTACCGCGACGGTCAACGCGGCCACGGATCTCTACGGCGCCACGGCCGCGGCGACGGTCACGGCCGCGTGGGATGCAGTCGGCGCTCCGGGCGGCTCGGGTGGCGGCGGAACGACGACCACGCTTTCGAACGGCGTTGCCGTCACCGGCATCGGCGCTTCGACCGGTTCCTGGAAGCACTACAAGATCACGGTTCCGAGCGGTCAGACTTCGCTCTCCATCGTGATGTCGGGCGGCACGGGCGACGCGGACATGTACGTCAAGCGCGGCGCGCAGCCGACCTCGTCGGTCTATGACTATCGTCCGTACCTCACCGGCAACAACGAGACGGTCACCGTGTCGAATCCGGTTGCGGGCGACTGGTACATCAGCCTCTATGCCTACTCGACGTTCGCCAGCGTCACGCTGAAGGCGACGTATAGCGGCGGCGCGACCTGCACGAACGAAACCGGCTCGCTCTCCGGCACGGGCGCGACCTGGTACTCGACGCAGTACACCTCCAGCGCCAGCGGCACGCACGTTGGCAAGCTGACCGGCACGGGCACGGACTTCGATCTGTACCTGCAGAAGCTGAGCGGCACGACCTGGACGCAGGTTGCAGCGAGCGAAGGCTCGACGGCGACCGAGAACATCTCGTATGCCGGAACGGCGGGCACGTATCGCTACCGCGTGTATGCGTACACCGGCGGCGGCACGCTCACGCTCTGCACGTCGCATCCGTAGTTTTCTCGTTCATCGATTCCAAGGGGCGGCTTCGGCCGCCCCTTTTTTGTTGATTCTGTGTAGCGACGGCCGCCCTCGGCCGTCCTCTCGCGCAGATGCCGCGTCCACGTCCCTTGCCGCAAAGAGTGAACGGTAGACAGGTGACGGGTCGTGAGCGAGAGTGGCCCCGCTTCGCAAGCGATCCCTGTCCACCGTCCCTCGTCTACTCTTTTCCAACTATGCTCACGCGCATGCCGCGCAAGCTCGCGCTTCTGATCGTGCTGCTCTTCGCCTGTCATCGCGGCGAGCAGGCGAGGCGCGTTCCGGTCGTCCTCATTTCGATCGATACGCTGCGCTCGGATCATTTGCCGGCGTACGGATATCGCGCGATCGCGACGCCGAACATCGATCGCCTGGCTCATGACGGCGTCCTGTTCGAGCATGCATTCTCGAACGTGCCTCTGACGCTGCCGTCGCATACGACGATCATGACCGGCCTCCTGCCGGCCGAGCATGGAGTGCGCGACAACGCCGGAGCTCACCTCCACGGTTCGAAGCGGACGATCGCATCGATGCTTCGTTCGCTGGGATACGCGACCGGCGGAGCGGTGAGCGCGTACGTTCTGCGCCGCGATTCGAACATCTCCTCGGGGTTCGATTTCTACGACGACAACATCGAGTTCATCGAAGGAGCGCCGACAGGAAACCTGCAACGCGACGGCGAGAAGACCGAGTCGATCATGAAGGGCTGGATCAGTTCCCATCGATCGCAACCATTCTTCGCCTTCGTTCATCTCTTCGAGCCGCATGCGCCGTACGCCCCTTCGTACGACGATGAGATCGTGAGAGCGGACGGCATCGTCGGCGATCTCCTCGATTCCTTGCGCGCGCAGAATCTCTATGACGATGCGCTCATCATCCTGCTCTCCGATCACGGCGAAGGACTCGGCGACCATGGAGAGCAGGAGCATGGCGTGCTTCTCTATCGTGAGTCGTTGCAGGTTCCGCTGATCATCAAGTTGCCGCGTGGTGAACGCGCGGGCGAACGCGTCGCTCGAACGGCGCAGCTCGTGGACGTTCTGCCGACCATCGCCGGTGTCGTCGGAGCGCCGGTTGCGTCCGGCGTTCGAGGAGCATCGCTGTTCGCGGATGCAGCTCCACGCGAGGTCTACAGCGAAACGCTCTATCCGCGCATCCACCTCGGTTGGAGCGATCTGCGTTCGGTCATCCGGTACCCGATGCACCTGATCGGCGGTCCGAAGACAGAGCTGTACGACCTCACGTCGGATTCTCGCGAAGCGGACGATGTGCGCGTCTCGCGTCGCCGCGAATCGGCGGAGCTGACCCACGATCTCGATGCGTTTCCGCACGCGCCCGTGCAAGCCTCGCGGATCGACCCGGAAGAGCGCCGTAAGCTGGCGGCGCTCGGCTACGTCGATGCGGGCGCACCGACAGGTGCTTCGAATGAGAATCCGCGCGACCATCTCGGCGACCTTGCGAAGTTGAAGGACGTCAACGATCTCATGACACGCCACGAATACGCGATCGCCGTGACGCGCATCGAAGATCTTCTTCATCGCAACGCCGGCTGGAGTGATCTCCGCAACGACCTGGGATTCGCCTATGAAGAGCTCGGCGATCTCCCGGATGCCGAGAAGACCTATCGCGACGGGATTCGCGTCACGCCGCAGCTCTCGGGCGATTTCGCGCTGTCGCTGGCGTCGATTCTCGCGCGCGAAGGAAAGCTCGACGACGCGGTCGCGCACGCGAAGCTGGCGCTGGCGTCGAACGAGCCTGGCGCGCATGAAGTGCTGGCACGCATCGCCCTCGTGCGAAAAGATTTCGCCGGCGCATTGCGGGAAGCCGAGGCGATGCGCACGTCGCCGGCGCATCAGTTGTCCGCTGATGTGCTGACGGCACAGATCCTCGTCGCGAAGGGGAATCGCGAAGAAGCGCTGGCCATCCTGCAGCGCGCGCTCGATCACGCGAACGCCACCGACGTGCAATTGCCGCGGCGCTACTGGTTCATCACCGGCGACGTTCTGGCGAGCATGGGAAGAACAGGCGACGCACGCGCCGCGTTCGCGCACGCGATCGCCGCGGATCCCGCCGATCGCGACGCCTACATTTCGCTGGCCTTTCTCGAAGCCGCAAGCGGCGATCGCGCGGCGGCCGATGCTGCGCTGACGCGGATGACCGCCGCGATTCCACAGAGTCGCGGTGAAGCAGAGCAGTTGCGTCGCGAGCTCCATTGAAAGCGGTTGCTAGTTGCTTGTTGCTGGTTGTGTGCGGTGCGTCGTGAACCCAGCCTGTCATCCCGAGCGTCGAGCGAGGGACCTGGGGGCGCGGGGGTGCGCAACTCGAGCCTCGTGCCGCCCTGCCCGCCCAGGTCCCTCGCTCGACGCTCGGGATGACAAATGGTTGCGCAACCCCGCAGATAACCAGCAACCAGTAACCAGGCATGCGCTAACGTACGATGCGACGTATGCCGAATTCGCGGCCCTGGCGCTCGTTCCTTGTTGTGTTTTTCGCGGCGTTGGCCGTGAAGGCTGCGGTGCTTTACGCGCTTCACGACCATCCGCTGCTGCAGCCGACGGGTCCAATGGACGGAGCGGTCTATCTCGCGTACGCGCGCACCGGGCCGCCGCCTGTGGCCTACTTCATCTCGCCGCTCTACCTCTACTTCCTTCGTTGGACTGGCGCCTCCATCTCCATCGCACTCGTGTTGCAACTCCTGTTGGGGAGCGTTGGCGTGGTTCTGTTGTACGAGAGCGCGCGGCGCTGGTTCGGATCGCGCGGCGCGATCGTGACCGCGGCACTCGTCATTCTCACCGGCGTCGTCACCTTCAATGAAGTCACGATTCTGCAATCGGCACTCGATCCATTCCTCACGTCGCTCACGCTCTGGCTGCTGACGCTTGCGCTGCAGAATGAGGAACATCCCGCCCGCGCGTTCGGGCTCGCCGGCGCAGGCGCGGCGCTCTTCGCACTCAATCGTCCCAACGTCCTGATCTGGATCGCCGGACTTTGCGTTCTGCTCGTGCTCCAGCGACGCATTCGCAACGTCGCGGCGTTCGTCGTCGGGTGCGCTCTCGTGCTGTCGCCGGTTCTCGCGCGCAACTACGTCGTGGCTCACGAGGTCGTGCTGGTCTCGTCGCACGGAGGTCTCAACTTCTACATCGGCAACAACGAGACGGCCGACGGCAAGTATCGCGCGGTGCGCGACATCCGTCCGACGATCGACGGCCAGGCGGTAGACTCGAAACGCGTCGCCGAACGGGCGATGGGACACTCGCTCACCGCGCGCGAGGTATCGCGGTGGTTCTACGGCCGCGCGTTCGATTGGATCCGCGCGCATCCCGGCGGCGCGTTGCGGCTCTTCATTCGCAAGCTCGCGTTCACGATTCATCAGACCGACCTCGCGCTCAACAGCAGCTATGACTACTTCAGCCACGACGTTGCCTCGCCACTGAAGATCCTGATCGTCGGCCCCTGGCTGCTCGTGCCGCTTGGCATCGCCGGCGCAGCGACGCGCTGGCGCGATCGGACGTTCCTGACCTGGTTCGTGTTCGTTCCGCTGTACGCGTTGTCGGTCGCCGTCTTCTTCGTCTCGTCGCGCTATCGGCTTCCGCTTCTGCTGGTGCTGGCGGTGCCGGCAGCGGGCATCGTTCACATTCGGCGCGCGGGACCGATCGTGCTGGGTCTTCTCCTGGGATGCGTCGCGCTGTGGCCCTTCGAACTCGACAGCGGGCGCTCGGATGAACAGACGAACATGGTCGTCCACCTCATCGATGAGCGGCGCTACGCCGAGGCGCAGCAGATGATCGCGGAGCTGGAACCGCATCATCACGAGCCGGCGCGCCTGCATCATCGCGCGGCGCTGGAATTCGCGGCGGCAGGGGAGCAGGCTCGCGCGACAGCGTTGTACGAACAAGTGCTACGCGATCCGGTCGCGCAGCCGGTACTCCGTTCCAACGCGATGGACGAACTGGCGCGCATCTACGTTCGCAGCGCGCGCCCGGACGAAGCACGCCGCATCTTTGCGATGCAGGATCGCAACGCGATGAGCGCCGAGCGTGCGCTCACTCTCGGGCGCTTCGCGCTCGAGATCGAGGACGGAGACGACGCGGCGCGCTTTCTCGAAGTCGCCGTCGCACGCGATCCTTCCAACGGCACCGCCTGGCATCACCTCGGCGTCGCGCGTCTTGCGTTGCATCAGAACGAAGGTGCGCTGGCGGCGCTCCATCGCGCGCAGTCGCTCATGCCGAACGATGTGCCGACATGGTTCTTTCTCGCCGTCGCGCAGGCCGAGAGCGGGAACGTGATTGAAGCGCGTCGTGATTTGGATCACGCGCTGCGCTTGCAACCGGATTTCGCGCCGGCAAAACAGTTGCTCGAGAAGTTGAACAAGGAAGCCCTGATCAACGGCGCGCGAAGGAGGGCGGGCTTATAGCCCGCCGATTCTGGGTTCCCGGCTCTGGGTGGTGTCGGAACCGTGGCAGTGTTCCTCCACCCAAGAGAACCGGCGGGCTATAAGCCCGCCCTCCTCGCAGACAACCAGCAACCAGCAACTCGTGAACCGTTCCACCCCAGTTCACGTTTTCGTTGCAAGCGCGGGTTTCGTCTGCCGGTGAAGCGGAGTCGAACGTTGCGTAAGGAGGCACCATGTTCGAGACTTCCGTCATTCAAGCCCATGCCCAGGCAGCCGGTGGCCGGCTGAGTCTTCTCACGATGTCCGTGATCGCGCACAGCGCAGTCATCGTCGGAGCGATCGCCTTCAGCATCGCGTCCGTCAACTTCCCGACTTCCGCGCCTGACGCCTACGAAGATGCTCCCGTCTTCACGCCCGTGAGCGTTCCGCCGCCCCTCGGCAATCCCAACGGCGGACATCCCGCGCAGCCGGAGCCGCAGAAACAGGCCACGCCTCCGCCGGTGACGTCGCAGATCACCGCGCCGACGACCGTTCCGGAGACCATCAGTCCCGTCGCCGCTCCTTCGACCAGCAACAGCGATGCAACCGGACCATCGACCGGCACCGTGCCGGGACCCGTCGGCCAGCTGTGGGGCGTGAAGGATTCGATCGGCGATATCGATGCACCGCCTGTCGTCAATGCCGCGCCGCCGGTCGAGGACAAGATCTATCAGCCATACGAAGTGAAGGCGCCGGTGCTGCTGCGCAAGGTCGACCCGATCTATCCGCAGATGTTCGTCCGCGCCGGCATTCCGGCGACCGTCGTCCTGCGTTGCGTCATCGACAAGAACGGCCACGTGCGCGACGCCCAAGTCGTGGCCTCGGGCAAGAAGCCGTTCGACGACGCGGTCATCGCCGCGGTGCAGCAGTGGCGCTACAACCCGGCCTCGCTGCGCGGCGAAGCGGTCGATTCGTATCTCGATGTCACCGTGCATTTCTCCGTGCGCCGGTAAGAAAGGCCGGCGCGTCAGTAGCCTCGCAGCGACCTCACGTGAGGTCAGCCTTGGCAATTGACGCAGCCGGCCGTGCCGGCCGGCGATAGAATCGCCGCGCGTGTTCGTCCCGAAGTCGATCGTTGCATTTCGTGAAGGCTATACACGCGAGTCGCTTACCCGCGATCTGATTGCCGGCGTCGTCGTCGGGATCGTCGCGCTGCCGCTCGCACTCGCATTCGCCATCGCGTCCGGCGTGCCGCCGGAGCGGGGTCTCTACACGGCGATCATCGCCGGATTTCTGATCTCCGCTCTCGGCGGCAGCCGCGTGCAGATCGGCGGCCCCACCGGCGCATTCGTCGTAATCGTCTACGGGATCGTGGCGAAGTACGGCTACGACGGACTCGTGGTCTGCACCATCTTCGCGGGCCTGATCCTCATCGCACTCGGTCTGGCGCGACTCGGCGGCTTGATCAAGTTCATTCCCTATCCCGTCGTCACCGGATTCACCTCGGGCATCGCCATCATCATCTTCTCCAGCCAGATCAAAGATCTTCTCGGCCTGAAGATGGGCGCGGTTCCGGCCGACTTCATCGAGAAGTGGATCGCTTACGCCGGTCACTTTCAATCGATCAACTGGGCTACGGTCTCCATCGCTCTCGGTACGCTGCTGATCCTCATCGTCTGGCCGCGCATCTCGCGAATGGTCCCCGCGCCATTCGTAGCGATGGTCGTCGCGACGATCGCCGTGCAGCTCCTCGATCTGCCTGTCGACACGATCGGTTCGCGCTTCGGCACCGTCCCGTCTTCATTGCCCGCGCCGCATTGGCCTTCGATCCCCTGGACGCACCTTCGCGAGCTCGTGTCGCCGTCGATCACCGTCGCGCTGCTGGCCGCGATCGAGTCGCTGCTCTCCGCGGTCGTCGCCGACGGCATGATCGGCACACGCCACAAATCGAACATGGAGCTCGTCGCGCAGGGCGTGGCCAACATCGTCTCGCCGCTCTTCGGCGGCATTCCCGCGACCGGCGCGATCGCGCGCACGGCGACGAACATTCGTACCGGCGGACGCACGCCGCTCGCCGGAATGACGCACGCGGTCACGCTCCTGCTGATCCTCGTCTTCGCCGGACAGTGGGCGGCGAAAGTTCCGCTGGCCGCCCTGGCGGCGATCCTCGTCGTCGTCTCGTATCACATGAGCGAATGGCGTTCGTTCGCCGGACTGCTGCGCGCGCCGAAGAGCGACATCTTCGTGCTCATCCTCACGTTCGCGTTGACGGTGTTCGTCGATCTCAGCGTCGCGGTGCAGGTGGGAGTCGTCACGGCAGCGCTGCTCTTCATGAAGAGAATGTCCGAGGTAACGAGCGTCGAAGGCGTGACGACGGAGATCCGCGATTCCGACGCCACGGATGATCCCGACGAGATCACGCAGGTGCGTAAGCACAAGCGCACCGTTGGCGGCCGCGAGATCCCGCCGCGCGTCGAAGTCTTCGCCGTGAACGGCCCGTTCTTCTTCGGCGCCGCCGACAAACTCAAAGACGTGATTTCGGAGATCGCCAATCCGCCAAGAGTCTTCATCCTGCGTATGCCGCACGTCCCTGCGATCGACGCGACGGGCATCCACGCCCTCGAGCAACTGGCGAAGAAGTGTCGCGCCGAAGGCACGACGCTGATCCTCTCCGAAGTCCGCGAACAGCCACTGGGCGCGCTGCGCAAGGCGCAGAAGATGGAGCTCTTTGCCGCAACGACCCACACGTTTGACGAAGCGCTGGACGTGGCAAGAGCTCAGCTCGAAGCTTGAGAAATCTTTGCGTCTTCGCGTCTTCGCGTGAAACCGGTCTCACGCGAAGCCGCGAAGACGCGAAGGAGATCCATCCTCACGCTTCGGGTGCAATCTCATCCGCGGCCACCGTCTTCTTCGCCAGCGACGTCACGTAGACCACGCCGACGACGCCGCCGATCGCGAACATCGATCCGATCGCGGCCATCGGCGTGATGTGCTCGGCGAGGAAGGTCGCGCCGAGGGCCATCGAGACGAGCACCGCGAGCTGCGAGATCACGCCGACGGTCATCGCGTCGACCCAGCGCAGGCTGAACGTCAGGAGCAACTGCGCGCCCATGGCGAAGATCGAGGTCAACGCGAGCGCGACCCATTCGTCGCCGTGCGGCGTCTTCCAGCTCAGGATTCCGAGCGGCATGGTGACGAGCGTGCCGAGGAGACAGAAACTCGTGTAGACCGCCCAGGAGTTCTCGCCGCGCCGCGCGGCGCGCATCGCCGTGACCGCGACGCCGGACGAGAGCGCCGACGCGAGGCCGACTAGCTCCCACACGCCGAAGCCGAGGATATCGCCCGGATGCGCGTGCGCGTGCACGACGAGAAACACGCCGGTCAGCGCGATCGGCATCGGGATGAGCACCTTCGGGCTGATGTGCTCCTTGAGGAACAGCATCGAAAAGAGGCCGCTGAAAACAGGAGAGGTGTAGTTGAGGAGCGTCGCCACGCCGACCGTGATTTTCTCGATGGCGATGAAGTAGAAGAGCACGGCCAGTCCGCCGAAGAAGCCGCGGTAGAAGAGCAGATCGAGCCGCTGAAACGTGAACGCGCGGCGGCGGAAGGTCGGAATCAGCAGCGCCGGCGTGAGTCCGACGGCGAAGCGGATCATCGCGACCTGCGGACCGGAAAGCCGCGCCGAGGCGAGCTTCGCGGTGAAGGCCATCGCGCCGAAAAGCATCGCCGATCCCACCATGAGGAGCAGTGCGCGGCGAGTGGCGCGCACGTCGCGAGGTTCGTTTGGTATCGTCAACGCGCGGGGGATTATGAATGAGTGAAGTCCGGTACAGGGATGCAAAGCCGTCCGATGCAGCAGGAGATCATCGAATTTCAACTGGCGATGGCCCGCGAAACCGAAGAGCTCGAGCTCGATCGCGAGATCCTGACGCGCGGCGTTCACGCCGTCTTCGCCACTCCGTCCCTCGGCCGCTACTTCATCGCCGAGAGCGACGGCACCGTTGCCGGCTCGCTGATGATCACCTACGAATGGAGCGACTGGCGCAACGGAATGGTCTGGTGGATCCAGAGCGTCTACGTGACGCCCGAGCATCGCCGCCGCGGAATCTACGCAGGCCTCTACGCGCATGTGCGTGCGATGGTCGATGCCGCCCCGTCGATTCGCGGCATCCGCCTCTACGTCGACGATCGCAATCGCAGCGCGCAGGAGGTCTACACGCGGCTGGGGATGAATGGCGAGCATTACAAAGTGTTCGAGTGGATGAAGTGAATCAGAAGGATTTCACGCGGAGACGCGGAGAGGCGGAGAAAGGATTGCGAGACGGTGGTTATCGGTTGTCAGTGGTCAGTTGTCTGGGCTTCAGCGCGACACCTCACAGACAACCGATCACTGACAACCGATAACGGTTTCTACCGCGCAGACTCCTAGCCCTCCGCGCCTCCGCGTGAAACCGCATCCGGTTGCCTCGCGAATTCACCCCTTTGCAACTCCGCGCCCGCCTCTTCTTCCTATACTCCAGCAATGCGCCGTCTTTTGCTGGCCCTCGCTCTGCTCACCGCTGCGCCGTTGTTCGCGTTGCCGCCCAACGTCGAGAAGGTCGACTCGTTTCGCGGGATCGATCAGTACCGTCTGAAGTCGAATGGCATGATGCTCCTGCTCGTGCCGGATGCGACGAGTCCGGTCTTCACGTTCATGGTCGTCTACCACGTCGGCTCGCGGAACGAGGCGCCGGGGAACACGGGGTCGGCGCATCTGCTCGAGCACATGATCTTCAACAAGTCGACGGAGAACTTCGGTAAGGCCAAGGGGCATAAGACGTTTCAGGAAGTGCTCTACGAAGCGGGCGCCGACTTCGGGTCGACGAACATGACGACGTGGTACGACCGGATGAATGGTTACTCCACGCTGCCGTCGGACAAGCTCGAGCTGGCGATGAAGATCGAGGCCGATCGCCTCGGGCGCGCGCTCATTCTCGACAGCGAGCGGCAGTCGGAGATGTCGGTCGTCCGCAACGAGTACGAGATCGGCGAGAACAATCCGTGGCAGGCGCTCTGGAAGGCGACGATCGCCGCGGCGATTCAGGCGCATCCGTATCACTGGTCGACGATCGGCTATCGCTCGGACATCGAAGGCGTCACCACCGACAAGCTGCGCGATCACTACAAGAGCTTCTTCCATCCGAACAACTCCGACGCGCTGCTCGTCGGCGACTTCGATACGGAGAAGGCGCTGGCGCTGTTCGATCGCGAGTTCGGCGCATTCCCGAGGAGTGAGAAGCCGATCCCGCAGGTGATCACCGTCGAGCCGCCGCAGGAAGGGGAGCGGCGCACGATCGTGCAGCGCCCCGGCACGGTCGGAATGGTGATGATCGGATGGATGCGCCCCGGCGCGATGCATCCCGACTTCATGCCCTTCGAAGTGCTTTCGGTGATTCTCACCGGCGGCGTGAATGCGCGCCTCTATCAGTCGCTCGTCGAGACCGGTCTCGCGACGAACGTGCAGTCGAACAACTTCACGCTGCGCGATCCCTATCCGCTGCTCGTCGACGCGACACTCGCGCAGGGGAAGACGCATGCGGAAGTCGAGCAGGCGATGAAGGCGGCAATCGAGAAGATCGCGAAAGAAGGCGTGACCGACGAGGAAGTGAAGAACGCGCAGCAGCAGATCGAAGTCGGCGTGATCCGCAGCCGCGATGGCACCTACAACTTCGCCTCGAACCTCGGCGAGGCCGTCGCGTCCGCGGACTGGAAGTGGTTCCTCACCTATGTCGAGAACATCAAGGCTGTGACCGTGGCCGATGTGAAGCGCGTCGCGGCGACGTATCTCGTTCCCGAGCATGCGACGGTCGGCTGGTTCGTGCCCGGCGCCTCGGTGCAGGCCACGATCGCGTCGAATGCCGCGCCAATTGGCGCCGCGCACAACGCGACCGGCGAAGCGGCGGCGCCGCCGGCCGTGCGCGCCGCGGGCAGCTTCGCGAAACGGACGACGCGCAAGGTGCTGAAGAACGGCATCGTGCTCGACGTCATCGAGAATCACTCCGTGCCCACCGTTGCCATTCGCGGTCTGCTGTTCGCCGGCGACACGTCCGCGCCGGCCGGCAAGCCGGCGCTGCCCGCGCTCACGGCGAACATGCTCGATCGCGGAACGAAATCGCGGACGAAAGAGCAGATCGGCGCGCAACTCGATGCCGTCGGCGCCGCGATGTCGTTCAACACCAGCACCGCCGAGGCGGGATTCAACGCGACGGGCATGTCGCGCGACCTGGCGCTGCTGGTCGACGTCATCGCCGACGAGCTCAAAAATCCCGCGTTCGGTGCGGAGGAGCTGGCCAAGGCGAAGAAAGAGCTGGAGACGAATTACCTGCGCAACGACGACAGCACGTCGGGGCGCGCGATGGAAAAGCTCTCGCAGCTCGTGTTCTCCGAGAAGCATCCGTACTACAACCCTGGCCGCGAAGAACTCCTCGCCAGTCTCAATGCCGCCACCGCCGAGGACCTGCGCGCGTTTCACAAAGCGCGCTACACCGGCGCGGGACTGATCGTTGCGGTCGTTGGCGACGTCGACACGGCGAAGACGATCGCGCTCATCGAGAAACAGCTCAGCGATCTGCCGAAGGGCGAGCGGCTTTCGCTCGCGTCACTGGAGCGAACGGCACCGAAACCCACCGGCGCGCGCGAAGTCGTGCGCATGCCGGGCAAGGCGAACATGAATCTCGTCATGGGCACCGCCAGCGGCCTTCGTCGCGGCGATGCGGACTACGAGGCCGCGCTCGTTGCGAACGCCGCGCTCGGGCAGAACTCGCTCTCCTCGCGCATCGGCAAACGCGTGCGCGACACGGAGGGGCTGTCGTACAACCTCTTCTCGCGCTACGGAAACACGGATGAAGTGGATGGGATGTGGTACGTGAACGTGAACGTCGCGCCGCAGAATCTGGCGAAGGCGATGTTCTCGACGCGCGAGGAGATCGACAAGTTCGGACGCGAAGGAGTGACCGACGACGAAGTGGCCGCGCAGAAGAGTTTCTTCGCCGGCAACTATCAGGTCGGCCTCGGCTCGAACGCCGGCATCGCCGCCGCGCTCGTGACCGCGGAGAAATTCGGCTTCGGCCCGAAGTACCTCGACGAGTTCCCAGCGCGCATCAAGGCCGTGACGAAGGAACAGGTCAACGCCGCGATGCACAAACACTTCTTCCCCGACAAGCTCCATCTGATCGTCGCGGGGGATTTGGAGAAGTTGCCGTAGTAGATTTTTGGACCGCCGGCGTCCCGCCGGCTGGGCCGCGGGCGTCTCGCCCGCGGCGGTGGCGGCGAGACGCCGCCACCCCAGCCGCCGAGACGGCGGCGGTCCATGGAGCGTGTTTTGAGCGCTACTTCACGCCGTTGCGGAGCTCGTTGATGTGCGCTGCTTTGATCGTGGTCGCGCCGATGGTGATCGTCGGGTTCGTGTAGCTGAGCGCGGAGAGTCCGATCGCGATACGCGCCTGATCGAGCGCGGTGCGGAGCTCGGAGAGGTGGACGGCCTTGATCAGCGTCGAGGTCGTGAGCGTCGGGTCGGTGAAACTCTGCGGCGCGAGGCCGGCGGACGCGCGCATGGCGTTGACGGCGATGCGGAGTTGCGAGAAGTGCGTGGTCTTTGTCGGCGTGCCGGCGTTGAGTGGCGTGTCGGTGAAGTTGATCGTCGTCGCGGGATCGATGGCGCTGAAGGCCGTTGATCCACCGCCGCCGCTGAGGTTTGCGCGGACTTTGTAGAGATAGCTCGTGTTTGCGGTAAGTGCGCTGTCGTTGGCGGACGTTGCGGCGGTAGTCGTCAGCGTGGAGAAGCCGCCGTTGTTGAAGCTGCGCTGGACCTCGTAGTTGATCGCGCCGGCGACCGCGGTCCAACTGAGCGCGACCTGCGACGTGCTGCTCGCGGTGGCGGTGAGCGTCGGAGGGTTGGGAATGACGGCCTGCGGGATCACCAGCAGGGTGATGGACTGCGCGGGAAGCGTGAGCGGAACGGACGGCGTCGCGATGGCGAGATCGGTGAGATGCGCGATGTTGCGGCTGGCGGAGGTGAGCTGCCAGCGCTGCACGGTGCCCGCGTAGTTGAAGCCGGCCAGATTCACTGTCGCCGGCGTGTTACCGGTGAGCGTCTTGGCGATGAGCATGATCGTCAGCGCGTTGTCCGAGGAGCGCTGGCTGGCGAAGACGGCCACGTTATCGGGATTCGGGCCGCTCGCGCTCACACTCGTATCGCCGAACTTCGCGCCGCTGCCGTCGTAGTTGCGATAGATCCTGAAGGCGCTTCCTTCGAACGTGTTCGTGCCGGGCGCTTCCCAACGAACGCCGACATCGAGCGCTTCACGACCGAAGATCCCGAGGATGTCGGCCTGCGTGGTCGCGCCGTTGATGTGATCGATGTCGCCCCAGTTGTATTCGGTGATGCCGACCAGCGTTCCGGGATAGTGATTGGCGACCCATTCCTTGAGGCGCGGGATGAGACGGACTTTTGCGCCGCCCACTTCTGTGTCGCCGATCCACGACTCATCGACGTAATTCGGATCCCAGAGCGAGCGCGTGGACCGATTGCGCAGGTTCTGCATCGTTGGCGAAGTATCGCCGGACCAGAACTCGCCGCTCTGCGGATAAAAGTGCGCGGTGAACACGTCGAGGATGCGCGTGCCGTGCGCGATCTCGTATTGATGGAACTGATCCAGCAACCAGTCGTAATACGCCTCGCCACCGTGTGCGGCAGCGTCGCCACCATCACCGTTTTCCATGTCCAGACCGCTCTGGAAGTAGCCGGACCAGCCCCACTCCTCGCCGCCGGTGATCACCGCGCTCGCATCCTTTGCGCGAATGATCGCGCCGAGCTCCGACATCTTTGCCCACACCTCGTCGTAAGTCGTGCCCGAGGGATGAACGTCCCAGTGATCGAAGCTCCAGAGTCCGGGTTCGTTGTCGAGCGAGTAGTAATGCACGCCGCCCGTAGCGGCGTGGGTCGTGATCATGTGCTGGACCCAATCGCCTTGATGCGATAGCGGATACGACGTGCTGATGCTGTTGGGATCGGCGGCGCCGAGGATGCGCGGTCCGTCGCCGACGATGCCATTGCCTTCCTGGACGCGGCCGTTGCCGCACGTGATCGGCTCACAGCACGAGAACTCCTCCTGACTCGCATAGAGCGACTGCGGGAACGAACAGCGCTTCACCGCGTCCTTTGGCAGGAGCGAAAGCATCGGAATCGTCATCACCGGTTCGGCTCCGGCGCTGTGCGTCATGCTGATGAACGTGTCCGCCGACGCGCCGTTGCTCCCACCGTTCGGGATGTTGAAGAAGTAGTAATCCTTGCAGCGGTTCGCCGTGTCGAACACCCAGTTGTAGCGACTCATCGCGTTCCCGCCCCAGCGATTGAGCGTAAGGCCGAGGCTCGTGATCTCCGCCGACGTCGCCCAGGCCGCGCCGTAGATGCGCGAATCGATCGTGTGACGACTCGCCGCGGCATCGACGTTCACGGTGATGGGCGGGTTGTCGGCGAGAAGGGAGGATGCGAGCGTGAGAAGGAGAGCGGCAAGGATCGAGCGAGCGGTCATTGTCGAAGTGAATGATACGCGTGGACCGCCACCGTCTCGGTGGCTGGGACGGCGGCGTCCCGCCGCCGTCTCGAGCGGCGAGACGCCGCTCGTCCAGCCGGCGAGACGCCGGCGGTCCATTTTCGTCAGCTGATCGCGCGCTTCTTGAACTGGCGCAATCCGAACGCGAAGAACGCGGCGTCGAACGCGATCAGCGCGCCGATGATGATCATCTGCGAGAGGTGCGGTGAATTCGGCACGAGCGCGGCGCGGAAACCTTCGCTCGCATAGACGAGTGGATTGATCAGCACGATCCGCTTGAGCAGCGGAAACTTCGCCAGCGCCGCCCAGGGGTAGTACGTGCAGCCGAAGAAAATCATCGGCGCCATCACGAGGCTGAACATCAAACCGACCTGCTGCTGGCCGATCGAACAGCCGAGGCAGAGACCGATCGTCGACGAGAGCGCGGAGACGAGCAGAGCGAGCGCGACGAAGAGACCGAGATGCGCGCCGCTCAGCGGCACGCCGCCGATCACGAGCCACGCTGCGGGGATCACGACGAGACCCGACACCAGCGCCTGGATCATGCCGGCCACGACTTTCTCCACCGCCAGCCATTCCATGTCCATCGGCGCGAGCAGACGGTCTTCGATTTCTTTCGTGAACTGAAACTCCGAAATCAGCGGCATCGCCACGGCCCAGACGCCGGTCATGACCATGCTCAGCGCGATGATGCCGGGTAGCAGCAACGCCTTGTATTGCGCGTTCATGAGACCGCTGGTCGTCATCACGCGGCCGAAGACGAAGACGAACATCATCGGCTGCAGGAACGTCTGAAACGCCAGCGTGACGAAATTGCGGCGCGCGACGTGAGCATCGCGGCCGAGCATGGCCAGGAACGTCGCGAAGTTCATTCCCTCAGACTCCGTCCGGTGTGATGGAGAAACAGGTTCTCGAGGCTCGGCTCGGAAATGTGCAGATCGCGAATCGTCGCGCCGGCCGACGACGCCGCGGACACGACGGCGGGAACCAGCGGGCCGCCGCGATCGGCGTAGACGTCGATCTGTCCGAATGTCTCGCTGCTGCTCGCTTCGCGCACTTCCGACACGCCATCGAGTTGACGCAGCGAGTCGACGAGACCCGCGGGCGTCGATTGCAGATGCAGGCGCACGACGAAGCCGCCGGGAATCGACTGCTTCAGCTCCTGCGGCGTGCCGAGGGCGATCAGCTTTCCGTGATCGACGATGGCGACGCGATGGCAGAGGCCATCCGCTTCTTCCATGTTGTGCGTCGTGAGCAGGATCGTCTTGCCGCGGGCGTTGTAGCTGCGCACCATTTCGCTGAGCAGCAGCCGCGTCTGCGGATCGAGTCCCGCGCTCGGCTCATCGAGGAACAGAACCTCGGGGTCGTGCATCATCGCCCGCGCGATCGAGAGGCGTTGCATCATCCCGCCGGAAAATCCGAGCGGCTTCTGATTGCCGCGATCGGTGAGCTTGAACTCATCGAGCAACGCGTCGGCGCGCCGCTGCCGTTCCGCGGACGACATTCCGAAGTACGCGCCGTGAAACGTGAGGATCTCGCGCGCGGTGAGTGAGAAGTCGAGATTCGGCCGCTGCGGCACGACGCCGATCAGACGCTTGACCACGACGCCGTGCTCCCAAACGTCGAAGTCACCGATCCATGCGCGTCCCGCGGTCGGCCGCACGCGTGTCGTGAGGATGCCGACCGTCGTCGACTTGCCCGCGCCGTTCGGTCCGAGCAGTCCGAAGATCTCGCCGGGACGAACCTCGAGGCTGAGACCATCGAGCGCAACGACTTCCACCTTCGGTTTCGAACGATCTTTGCGACGCGGACCACCGCTTCCGCCCGCAACCGGAGGAGGGGAGCTGTAGACCTTGCGCAGGCTCTCGGTTCGAATTCCGATCGGCATGTCGCGGAGATTCTAGACGACAAACGGGCTTCACGCTGAGACGCGGAGACACGGAGGAAAAGCTTGCAGGCGACTTCTCCGCGTGCTCCGCGCCTCAGCGTGAAATCTCCCGCCGCGGGCACGGATCTCGCGTTGTGAGACTATGGCTGTAAGGAGGCCGATCATGCTCAACCCTGGCGACAAGGCACCGGAATTCGATGTCCTCGACCACCACCGGAACCACGTGAAGCTCAGCGATTTGCGCGGCAAGAAAGTCGTGCTCTGGTTTTATCCGAAGGCCGACACACCCGGTTGAACGCTCGAAGGTTCCGGGTTCCGGGACCTCACGCCGCAGTACGAGGCGAAGAACGCACAGATCCTCGGCATCAGTTTCGATACGCCGGAAGAGAACAAGCGGTTCGCCGAAAAGTTCAAGTTCCCCTTCCCCCTCCTCTGTGACACCGATCGCTCGATCGGACTCGCCTACGGCGCCGCGCAATCGCCGTCTGACGTCTACGCGAAACGCATCGCCTACGTGATCGACGAAGAAGGAAAGATCGCCGAGGCGCATCCGAAAGTGGAGCCGTCAACGTATCCGGAGAAGCAACTCGAAACGCTATGAAAGCAAGGGAACCCGGCCGTCATAGGACGTCCTCGAGATTCCTGCCTCGCACTCTACATTCTGGTTCCATCCCTATATACTGATTTCTATCCGATTGTCAGAGTGAGGTCTTCAATGAAGGTGATTGGATCGGTCATTTTGTTTGTTGTACTTGCGGTTTTCCCGCTCAATGCTTACGCGCTCAATCAAGACTGGGGAGGTGCCGAAGATGATTGGAGCATGCCGACCGGGACCTCGTACAACGGTCCGCAGGCGACCACGTGCATCGCTGACGCGAGGAAAAACCAGCGTTGCCGCGACTGCAAGGAGAAGTACTCCAGTAATGGTCAGCCGACCGGCGTGAAGGTTTGTGCGTTTGTGGCCGAGGTCGCGTCTTGTGGCTGCAAGCTGAATCCCACGTGTGACCCATACGGTTCCTGCGTCTATCTCCCGTGAGCTCGACTTGAGTGCGATCAGAAGGGTGTTCCTGCTGGCCGCCACGTTGACGGCGACGAGTGCGGTGTGCGCGGACGACGGATTGGTTCTGACGTCCGTCGTTCATGGCTCAGCTCTTCCCGAGCCGGCAAAGATCAGGCTCCGGGCAATCCGCACGGATGGTTCGGGCAGTCCGATCGAAAGGATGATTTCAGTCCCCGGCACCGCGACCTTGGATTTGCCGGAAGGGATTTGGGAGCTCGTCGTCGAGTCGCCGGATTTCTGGGCAGCGCCCGTCTATGCTTCGACGAAGCAGGCGAGCTCCCTGGATTTATGGCCGGTTGGGGTTTTCCGCGGAACCGTGAAGACCGAACCTCACGGAATGCAGATCAAGGAGCTTCGGGTCGCCTTCGCTGCCGCCGCGGAGGATACGAAGAACTTTGCACCGACGGGCGTGGCTCCGTGCGCCGTCGAAAGGACGCAGTGGCGTTGCCGGATGCCGGCCGGAGTATTTGACGTGCGACTGCTCTCTCCGGGGTTCGCCGCAGAGTTTCGGTGGAGCCAGCAGATCCGGGAGGGTGAAGAGGTCGATTGGGGCCAGCTCACGCTGAGGCGTGGGGCGTCGCTCTTCGGTTTCGTGGCTGGCGTACGGGGAGTGGATTTCGATCTCGGCAAGATCGCGGTTACCGCGAGGCCGCGCTCGCTTTCGCCGGAGACGGCGCGCCACTCTTATGCGAGCATTCCGAACCGGCGCGGCTTCTTTCAGATCATCGGCCTCCCGCCGGGTGACTATGTGATCCAGGCTGCGGGAAACGGCCTTCGTTCCGAGAAGAGGCCGGCCTCTATCGTTGAGGATAAGAACGCAGAACTTCGATCGCCGCTCCTCCTCGAGAGTCCACGGAAGATCATTCTCACGATTGATCCTGCCTCCCCTTTCGAGGGGGCTACGTGGCACATTCGCCTGTACGCCCATCCCACCGACTCCTCGCGCATGGAGGAGGTCGTCGATTCGAATGCCGACTCTCATGGACGGTGGAGCGCCGAGGTCACTTCCGGACGCTACCTTCTGGAGATCGGTCGTGCGGATGAGTCGATCTGGAGCTCGAATGAGGTGACGGTGGCGTCAGCCGACGTTCTGCTGAATCTGACCGTTGCCGCCCTCAAAGTGAAGGGAAAGGTCACCCTCGGCGATCGCACTCTATCCAGCGCTCGCTTGATCTTTGGTGGAGAGAATGGTCCTGAGCGCCAGACGCTGGTCACCGATGAGGAGGGACGCTTCCTGGGTGAGATCCCCGTAAGAAAGACATCGGGCAAGACGTGGGAAATCACCGTCGACGCCGACGAGCCCCGAGTCCATCGAACTGCGAAGTACGAAGCCGTGGAAGAGGACGATGGCGACCTCCGCTTTCTGATCGAACTTCCCTGGACGATCGTCAAGGGACGCGTGGTCAACGATGACGGGACTGCGGAGCCCCAGTCCATCGTCACCCTCCGTTCGGAGGACAACAGCGTTTTCGAACAGGCGACGGCCGGCCCGGACGGCGTCTTTGAGCTCTTTGGATTCGAGCCGGGCAGCTATCGCATTCACGCAGACGCATTTCAGCGGTCGAGTAAGATCACGGGCATCGAGGCCAGAGGGGTCGAGACTCCCGTAATCGAGGTTGTTCTCGTACTGGAGGACGAAGTTCGCATTCGAGGCAGGGTCCGTTCGGCTTCGTTCGGTGTTGTCGGGGCGCGTCTCACCGCGTTGCCGAGAGATACGACGGCTGCATTCGTTCCCTCGGCGTCGACCGACGCAAATGGGAACTTCGAGTTGAAGCTTCCTCCCCAGACGCGAACCTTCGACCTCGTCGTCGTGGCTCCCGGCTTCGCCTTGAGCGCCGGCCGAGTTCTCGTGCGCGACGAGAAAATGCTGACGATCACCGTCGGCCAGAGCGGCGGCGGCCTCGTTCTCGAGATCCCTTCGGGTGACGCCGTGATCCGGCATGATGGAGCCGAGTTTCCGGCGCGTTGGCTCACGGCACTGTCGGGAGGCTCTGTCGAGATGCAAGACGACTTTGAGATCGCGAGCCTTCGCGATGTGGAAGCAGGCGAATACACCGTCTGCGCGAATGGCCGCTGCCGGACCGGAATCGTAGCTCCGCACGGCAGTCTGGACCTATCCCTGAGGGAGCACAACTAACCAGCAATCAGTGAACGGTCTCTCGCCCGGATCGCCCAACTTGTCACAGCGGTCAGTGCAACTATTTCGCTCGCGGAACGAATACAGCCTCCAGACAGCTCTCGGAGGAAGTGAAATGAGCGCGAAGCGGAAACGCAGGATCACGATTGTCTCGGTCATTTTGTTGCTCGTCGTCATCGGCGGCACGGTTGCAATCAAGGCCAATGGCAAGGACAAGAAGCTGCCGGAATCTCCGGTGAAGACCGGCAAGGCGGAGATCGCCGATGTGCAGGTCAAAGTCACCGAGGTCGGCACCGTCGAACCGGAAGTGAAGGTCGAAGTGAAATCGGCCATCTCCGGTAAGGTCGTGGAGATCTTCCATCGCGACGGCGACGTCGTGAAACGCGGACAGGTGCTGGCGCGGGTCGAGCCCGACCTGATGCAGGCGCAGTCGCTCGCCGACACGAAGAACTCGCTGTCGTCGGCGGAGATCCGCTACAGCGAAGCGAAGAAAAACTTCGAGGCCGACAACAAACTCTTCCTCCAGGGACTCCTCGCGCCCAAGCAGCATCGCGACACCGAGACCGCCTACCTCGAGGCGCGGCAGGAGTATGAGAAGTCGCAGCAGAAGTACGCGCTCGTCGAGAAGAGCGGCATTCCCATCAGCGAATCCGCCGAGAATTTCCGCGGCTCGAACATCGTCGCGCCGATGGACGGCGTGGTGCTGACCAAGGGTGTGGAGATCGGCGAGTCGATCACCTCGGGCGTTTCGTCATTCAACGCCGGCACGGTGCTGTTCACCGTCGCCGATACCTCGCGCATGATCGTGAAGGCCGGCATCAACGAAGTCGATATCGGCAAGATCCGCGTCGTCGATGCCGGTCAAGGTCACGCTCGATGCGTATCCGAAGGTCGTCTTCAACGGCAGGATCGACCGCATCGCGCCGGCCGTCCGCATCGACGACAAGGTGCGCGTGTTCGACGTCGAGATCCGTCTCGACGCGCAGGGCCGCGAGCTGCGCTCGGGCATGACCGCGAACATCGAAGTCGTCGGCGAGCGCAAGGACAAGGTTCTCACCGTCCCCGTCGAGTCGGTCTTCAAACGCGACGATCAGGAAGTGGTCTACGTGAAGAAGGTCATCGATCCGAAGGTCTTCGCGGAAGAAGCGAAGAAGGCGGAAGAAGCGAAGAAAGACGAGAAGAAGGACGGACAGCAGGCCAAAGCCGACAAAGACGCCTGGAAGAAGTTCTTCGACAAGCGCATCGTCGTCACCGGCCTCGCCGACACCGCCCACGTCGAGATCGTCAGCGGACTGAAAGCGGGCGAGGAAGTCGCGCTGGAAGATCCGACGCTGCCGAAGACCGATAAGGAAGACAACGAAGACTAGTCTTCGGTTCTCAGTTGTCGGTTGTCAGTTGTCCGCGAGACCACGCGAGAATCGCAGACAACTGACAACCGACAACACCGACGAACGAAAAGCGAGCCAATCTATGAGCGCGGTATTCAAATTCGAGCAGTGGCGCCAATCCGAGCCGCAGACAACAGCGACCCCGTCGCCGAAGGCGGCGCAGTCGCTCATCCAGCTCGAAGGGATCACGAAGACCTACGACTCCGGTGAGAACGCCGTGCAGGCGCTGGCGCGGTGTCGACGTGCAGATCGAGCGCGGGGAGTTCGTGTCGATCATCGGGCCTTCGGGCTCGGGCAAGTCGACGCTCATGCACATCCTCGGCTGCCTCGATTCGCCGAGCGAGGGGCAGTTACTGGCTCGACGGCGAAGACGTGGCCGCGCTGTCCGGCGGCGCGCTGGCGCGCATCCGCAATCAGAAGATCGGCTTCGTCTTTCAGACCTTCAATCTCCTGCCGCGCGCCACGATCTGGAAGAACGTCGAGCTGCCGCTGCTCTACGCCGGCATCGATACCGATGAGCGTCGCAAGCGCGCGCTCGAAGCGCTCGATCGCGTCGGCCTCGCCAATCGCGCCAAGCATCGGCCGAACGAGCTCTCCGGCGGGCAGCGCCAGCGCGTGGCCATCGCCCGCGCGCTCGTCAACAACCCGTCGCTGATTCTCGCCGACGAGCCGACCGGCAATCTCGATCAGAAGACCGGCGCGGACATCATCCGCATCTTCGAAGAGCTCGCCGCCACCGGCCAGACCATCATCCTCGTCACCCACGACCCCGTCATCGCCGCACGCACGCAGCGACGCATCAAGATCGTCGACGGGGTGATCGTGGATGGAGAACTGGAGGACTAGCTCTCAGCCCTCAGCTCGCAGCTCGCAGGAGACGTTACTTTCCTGAGAGCTGCCAGCTGCCAGCTGCGAGCTTCTAAGAACATGATCATCCTCGAATCGATCATCGACGGCATCCGCGACATCAAGGACCACTTCGGTCGCACGCTGCTGCAGCTCCTCGGAATCATCCTCGGGGCGGGCTCGATCGTGGCGACGTTCTCGCTCTCCGTTGCCGGCAAGGAAGCGTCGATGAAGTACTACCGCATCAGCGGCGGAATCGAGAAGATCTGGATCGGCGACAAGCCGACCGGCAAGATCACGCTCGACGCAAAGGCGCTGGCGTCGAAGGGACTCACGTACGCGCGACGCCGTGGCGTTGCGCGCGCAGGCGAAGGAGATCGATCTCGTCTCGCCCGTGTCGCAGTCGGGGATGTCGGTGCGCTACCGCTCGTGCGAGAAGGTGCGCGACGTCATGGGCGTGACGCCGGCGTATTCGCCGATGAGTGACTTCCACGCCGAGCGCGGCCGCTTCATCACCGACACCGATCTGCAGACCGCGGCGCGCGTTGTCGGTCCTCGGCACGACGCGCGCCGCGGAGTTCTTCGGCAGCGACAACCCAATCGGCAAGACCATGACCATCGACGGCGCCGGCTATCTCGTCGTCGGCGTGATGGAGGAGAAGTACTTCAGCTTCGATCAGAAGCGGAACGCGCTGCGCTGGATGAACCGCCAGATGTACATCCCGCTCACCACGATGATGACGCGCCGCGGCGAGCCGCTGGAGCAGGGAAGGATCTCGTTCATGCACGTGCGCATGCGCGACGTGGCGCGTCACAAGGAAGCAGTGGCCGAGATCGAGAGCATCCTCTTCCGCCAGCACGGCGTGAAGGATTTCGAGGTCTTCTCGCGCGTCGCGAATCTCGCGCGCAACGAGCAGAAGAACAAGATGTACGACATGACATTCATGATCTGCGGCCTGATCTCGCTGCTCGTGGGCGGCATCGTGGTCATGAACATTCAGCTGGCATCGTTCAACGAGCGCGTGCGCGAGGTCGGAACGCGCAAGGCTGTCGGCGCGACGCCGGCGCAGATCTTCTTTCAGATGCTGACCGAATCCGTCCTCGTCTCGATTCTCGGCGGCTTCCTCGGCATCTTCGCCGGCAAGTTCTTCACCCAGGGCATCTCCATGCTCACGCGCAATCCGGCGATCATCACCCCCGGCGTGATCATCAACGCCCTCATCTTCGCCGCCGGCACCGGACTCGTGTTCGGCATGTACCCGGCGATCAGGGCGTCGCGGTTGAATCCGATTGAGGCGTTGAGAACCGAATGAACTGCTGTTGTCCGTTGTCGGTTGTCAGTTGTCTGCGAAGCCAGACTCACTGACAACCGATCACCGAGAACCGACAACGTTAGATCGAGTGACTTATGCAAATCTCAGAGTCCATCCGCACCTCCTACGAAGAAGTGAAGGGGCATCCGATGCGCTCCTTCCTGACGCTGGTCGGCGTCATCCTCGGCACGCTCGCGCTGGTCGTGGTCATGTCGGTGCTCGATGGCGTGCAGGGCTCGGTGCTGAAGGGGATCGACGATCTCGGACTCGACGGCGTGATCTCCGCGTCGCCACGCGAGCCGGTCGATCGGGTGGAGAGGGCCAAGGCGCATCTCTCGCGCGGGATGCGCATCGAAGACCTCAAGATCTTCGACGACTCCGAGAACATTCGCGCCATGTCGCCGGTGGGCGAGACGCGCGCGGTCGTCACCGGCGGCAGCGTGACGCGCCGCATCGACGTCTACGGCATCATGCCCGCGTTCGCGGAGATTCGGAATCGCCACATCTCTGCCGGGCGCTGGATCAGCGATCGCGACGTCGAGGCGGTTGCGCCCGTTGCGGTCATCGGCTGGAAGCTGCAAGAACGCAACTCTTCGGCGGCGAGGACGCGCTCGGGCAGAAGATCAACCTCGGCGGCCGCCGTCTGACGATCATCGGCGTCGGTACGAAGTTCGGCAACGAATTCGTCGATGACGACGACATGCGCAAAGAGATGGGCGGCGTGTACATGCCCTGGACCGTCTATCGCGACATGTTCGGCCGGGCCGATCTCGATCTCTTACATGATGGCCAAGGCCACGACGCCGCAATGAGTATCGAAGCCGAAGATGAAGCGACGGCGCGATTCAAACAGGCCCATAACAACATCGGCGACATACGCATCAACAACATCGGCAAAGAGATTCTCAAAGAGCGCGCCGACATCGACGTGATTCTGCGCAACTGGCGCATCGTCTTCTTCGCCATCGCCGGCGTCTCGCTGCTGATCGGCGGCGTGGGGATCTTCTCCGTGCTGAAGATCTCGATCTCCGAGCGGCTCTTCGAGATCGGCCTGCGCAAATCGCTGGGAGCGACGCGACACGGAGATCTTCATGCAATTCCTGATCGAATCGATCTCGCTCTCCGTCTTCGGTGCCGCCGTGGGCCTCGGTCTCGGCGTCATTCTCGTGAAAGTCATCGCCGGCTTTTTCCCGGAGGACTCCCGGTCTCGCCGTTCGGCATCGCCATATCGACCGGATTCGCCGTCGGCGTCGGGCTGTTCGCGGGCTTGTATCCATCGCTCACCGCGGCGCGGCTCGAGCCGGTGGAAGCACTTCGCGGATAGAGTTTCCAATGCTTTGACATGATTTGTGCATTGCCGATGCTTCGGCGTGCACGATGGACCGAATGGAGTCGAGCGAGAACCAGCACTGACGAGCCAAGAGCTTGGGCTGCTCGTGGATGCGGTTCAGGACTACGCGATCTTCCTCCTCGGGCCAACCGGTCAGATCCTTTCCTGGAATCAGGGGGCCGAGCGCATCATGGGGTACCGCGCCGAAGAGGCTGTCGGGCGCTACTTCACGATGTTTTACGGACCCGAGGATCTCGAGAATCAGAAGCCGGCGACCGAGCTGGCCGTCGCGGAGAAAGAAGGCCGCGTCGAAGATGAAGGGTGGCGCATCCGGAAGGATGGGACGCGGTTCTGGGCGAATACCAGCATTACTCCCCTTCTCAGTCCGGACGGCAGAGTTCGCGGCTTCGCCAAGGTGACACGCGATCTGACATTCCGGCGCGAAGCGGACGAGGCTTTGCGGCGGAGCGAGGAGCAGTTCCGCTTACTCGTCGAAGCCGTCAAAGACTACGCGATCTTTCTTCTCGATCCGGACGGGTTCATCGCAACCTGGAACGAAGGCGCCCGCCGCCTGAAGCAGTACGAGCCGTCGGAGATCATCGGCAAGCACTTTTCCGTGTTCTATCCGTCGGTAGATGTGATGTCGGGCAAGCCGGCGCGCGAGCTCGAGCTCGCCCTGGCGTGGGGGAGCGTCGAGGACGAGGGTTGGCGCGTGCGCAAGGACGGCACGACGTTCTGGGCCAACGTCGTCATCACCGCCGTTTTCGACGAGCGCGGTCAGCATCGCGGATTCACGAAAGTGACGCGCGACATCACGCAGCGAAAGCACGCCGAAGAAGTGCAGCGTGCGCTCGTCGAGCAGCGCGAGGCGCGCTATCAGGCCGAGGAAGAACGACGCCGTACGGAAGCGGCCTATCGCTCGTCGCAGGAAGCGAATCGCGCCAAGGACGAGTTCCTGATGACGCTCTCGCACGAGCTCCGCACACCGATGACCTCCATCCTCGGCTGGGCGCACCTGCTGCCCTCGCTGTCCCCGGACAGCTCGGCGTTCCACGAGGCCGTGATGGCCATCGCACGCAGCGCAAAACTGCAGACGCGCCTGATCGACGACGTGCTCGATGTATCGCGCATCGTCTCCGGCAAGCTGCGGTTGACCGTGGAGAACATCGACGTCGTCCGCTTGCTCAACGCGGCGATCGACGGAGTGCGGCCAGCCGCTGAGGCGAAGTCGATCGCGATCGATGTCCAGTTGGGATCGGACCTCGGGACGATTACCGGAGATCCCACGCGATTGCAGCAGATTCTCTGGAACCTGCTCACGAATGCGATGAAGTTCACGGCCAGGAGTGGAACGGTTGCGGTACATGCGCGACGAACGTCGTCGCATCTGAAGATCTCCGTCTGCGACACGGGCGAGGGAATCGACGCGCGGTTTCTCCCGTACATTTTCGAGCCGTTCCGTCAGGCCGAGAGCAACAGCACGCGCAGTCATGGCGGCCTCGGGCTGGGCCTCTCGATCGTGCGCTACATCGCCGAAGCACACGGTGGCGACGTGTTGGCCGAAAGCGAGGGACTCGGAAAGGGCGCCACTTTCACCGTGACGCTCCCGATCGCTGCGTTGCGAGTCAAACCCGCCGATGCGCACTTCGAGCCGTCGATTTCTCCGATTCACACGGTCGCCGGTGGTCGCCTCAAGGGAGTGACGATCCTTCTCATTGACGACGATGCGGAAGGACGGCGGCTCGTGCACGAAGTGCTACGTCAGGCCGGGGCCTTCGTCACCGCCACCGATTCCGCCGAGCACGCGCTCGCGGAGTTGAACCATCAACGACCGGACGTGGTGATCACCGACATCGCAATGCCGAAGATGGACGGCTACGCGTTCGCACGGGAAGTGCTGAAACGTCCCGACCGCGGATCGATGAAGATGATCGCCTTATCGGCGTTCCCGGCCGGAAAAGTCGCGGCCGAGGAAAGCGGCTTCGATGATTACCTCTCGAAACCGATCGAGCCGGTTGTTCTCATCGAAGCCGTGGCGCGCGTGAAGGGGCTCGGGTAATCAGTGTGGACCGCCGCCGTCTCGGCGGCTGGGGCGGCGTCGTCTCGACGCCCGCCTGTGAGCGGCGAGACGCCGCTCACCCAGCCGGCGAGGACGCCAGCGGTCCACAGAGCAGCTCATGCCACCTCGGTGGCGAACGTCTTCGCGTCGGCCTCCGCGAATCGCACCATCTGCTCGCCTTCGTCGATCAACGCAGCGCGATCGGCGCGGCTCAGTTTCACGAACGGCGTGATCGTCAACGTGGCCGATTTCGTCTTGCGAGCGATGCTCCACGTTCCGGCGACGAAGCCGTCGACGAGGAACGTCGCCAGCACGCGCAGGTTCTTGGTCACGACGCGCGGACGAAACTCGTCGGCGATGATGCGTGCGCGATCGGCGTGCGCCAGCAGGAGGTTGTCGAACTCGGGAAGAAAACGCACCGGCGCGGCCGTGTCTTCGTCCGGATGCACAGCGCGGGCAAGATCGAAGAGCTCTCGCTTTCGCTCGTCGCGGAACGTCTGGAGTTTGGGGCGTAGCTCATCGAAAAGAGAAGCCGCGCCGCGAAGGCCGGACCATGCCTGGAAGTCCGCCGCCGTGGCCGGTCCGAAGGCACCAAGGTAGCGAAGCGCGAGGTCCTGCAACGCGGCCTCCGCTGTTTCGGCGAGTGCGAACGCGGAGTTGGGCGGAAAGCTCCACGTCGATTCGTCGGGCACCATCACCAGCGGCACGTGCATGCGCGCCGTGTAGCCGAGGAGACGATCGTTCGCGCCGGGGAAGCGAGTCATCAGATGTTCGCGCACCTCGTCGAACGTGCGCGGCTTCTTCGCGAAGAACGCGCGTGCCTCGGCCACGACGCGCTCGACGTCCAGCGGGCTTTCCTTGACGATCGCACGCTGCCCGGCCGTCAACATCGGCTGCAGCGCCGGACGCCAGACCGCGAAGTCCTTCTTCGTCGCCAGGTGCAGCGTCCCGCGCATCAACGTCCCGCGCACGATCTCTCCGAGCGCGAGTGCCTTGCGCAGATCGTCGCTCTGGAATCCGTCGATCCGCGACCAGAGCCCAATGAACGGCGGCTTCGGCACCTGCGCCTGCATCCCCGCAAGCTGAGCCATCGCTTTCACGGGTGTGGTCTTCGCGCGTGCGAGGAGCAACTGACGGGCGAGCGTGGTGCGGTTGAGAATACGGTTGGAAAGTGCGGTCACGATCGAATTGTAGATGGCGATCCGAAGCCGAAACCGGAGATTTCACGCGGAGACGCGGAGGCGCGAAGAGAGAAACATGGGTGCCATTGTCTCCGTGTCTCCGCGTCTCCGCGTGAACGGCATTTACGTGGCTCGAGCGTCGAACCTGAAACTTACACCTTCCCCAGATACTCCTGAATCCTCTTCGCGTTCATCCCCACGTCGCTCTTTCCGACGCGCGACGTCGACCGCACGTCGATGCGGCTGCCTGTGCTCGCGCGACGGACGCGTATGGCGATGTCGTCCTTGAAGCCGAACCATCCAGTCGTGTCGGTCGCTTCGAGAACGCCCTCTTCGGGTCGCACCGATGCGATCTCCCAGCCGCGGGCCTCGGCGGCGGCGCGTGCTCGCGCGAATGCGTCGGACGGGGCAGCGTCGAGCAGGAGCGGCTTCACGTCCGGGTACGCCTTGCGTTGAATCTCACCGACGCGCGCTTCGAACGGTGCGACGAGAAGGACGGCGAAGCGCGGCGGATCCTCGAGATCGGTCGTGATGTCGTGGATCATCGGCTTTCCGCGCGCGGCCAGGATGCCCGCGAATGGTCCGATCATGACGACGACGCCGACGAGCGCCGCGAGCGCACCGAGCATCGTGCCATCACGCCACGCGAGTACGCCGGTCACGGCCGCGGCGGCGCCGAGGAGTCCACTGAGCGCGAAGAGCGCGAGACCGACACGGAAGTGAAACCAGCGTCCACGCGTGCCTGGGCCGGAGATCGCGATCGAGAGCATGGCAAGCGTCGCGAGGGCAACGGCGACTTTGGTCATCATGAAGCGGGAAGTATCCCATGCCTGTCATCCCGAGCGTCGAGCGAGGGACCTGGGCGGGCGGGAGGCGCGTCACATGAACATACTGGCACCGTCCCCACGGCGCTAGGAAACCTCGGCGAAGGTTTTGATTCCGTCATCCTGAGCGAGGCGGAAAAATCTTGTTCAATGTCGGCTCCTTACTGCCACTGCAAGTTCCACTCGCAACAGTCCTCGCCCTTCGCCGCGCATCGCGTTTTTCGCAGCTCGATGTTCTTGACGCCGGTCAGCTCGGCCATACGCTCGATCCATCCCGTGAAGCGCGCGCACATCGCCGACTCGGAGGGGAACCCGACGATGCGGATGCGCGCGCTCTTGTCGGTTTGTTCGTCGACGCGCAGCTCGCCGCGGTTGTACATCGCGTTCCACATCGCGCTGACTTTTCCGAGCACCGCCGCCGGCGTCATGACCAGCGCAAAGAAGCGGTAGATCCCCTTCACGGCATCGCTCGCTCCTTCGCGTCCCGCGCGGCGTGCGAAAGTGTCGAGCGGCTCACCCTTCGCTTTCGCCGCTTCCTCGGTGAGGCGATTCAGCATGTGGACCGGAAGCGTTTCGGTCGCCAGGATCGGCGCGCGGAAACGCGCCGCGTAGTCGGGAGGAAGCGTTGCGAAGAGGCGGTCGCGCTGCTCAGCCGTGAGCTCGGCTTCGACGAATTTCTGCAGACTGCGCACCGGAGAACCTTTGACCGTGACGGTCTCGTCCACCATCGTCACCTCGTGCGTCGTGGTTTTTCGCCGGGAAGTTGCTGACCGTGCGACGAGTATAATCCGCTTTCTTCGTGGAGCCGTTCCGCTCCGGTGAGCCTCCGTTGCGGCGAGCCACGGATGCCGCCGCTCCACCACAGGAGGATGCATGCAGGATCCCACCCCAGGCACCAACACGGACGAAGGTGCCGCGGCGATTTCCGCCGCCGAAGCGAGTAACGAGCCCGCCATCGGCGGGAAGGACCGGCTCGAAGAGCAGTGCGTCAACACGATTCGCTTCCTCGCCGTCGACGCCGTCGAGAAGGCGAAGTCCGGACATCCCGGGACTCCGATGGGGATGGCCGACATCGGCTTCGTTCTCTGGACCGAGTTCCTGCGTCACGATCCTCTGCATCCCGATTGGAAGAGCCGCGACCGGTTCATCCTCTCCGCCGGTCACGCGTCGATGCTCCTCTATTCACTGCTCCATCTGACGGGCCATCCCGACATGACGATGGAAGAGCTGAAGAACTTCCGGCAGTGGGGCTCGCGCACCGCCGGCCATCCCGAGTACGGACACGCCACCGGCATCGAAGTGACCACCGGCCCGCTCGGCCAGGGTTTCGCGAACGGCGTCGGCATGGCGCTGGCCGCGAAGATGCTCGCCGCGCGCTTCAACGGCGAGGATCCGTTCAAGCCGGTCAATCACTTCATCTACGCGATCTGCTCCGATGGCGATCTGATGGAAGGCATCAGCGCCGAAGCCGCCTCGATCGCCGGGCATCTCGGCCTCGGCAATCTCATCTACTTCTACGATGACAACAACATCTCCATCGAAGGGGAAACGCGTCTCGCGTTTTCCGAGGATGTGAAGAAGCGTTTCGAAGCCTCGGGATGGCACGTGCTCTCGATCGATGGCCACGATCGCGCCGCGATTCGCAAAGCCATCAAGCGCGGGCAGAAAGAGACGCAGCGCCCGACGCTCATCTGCGCAAAGACGATCATCGGCTGGGGCAGCCCGAAGTATCACGGTACCGCCCGCGCGCACGGCGAGCCGCTCGGCGCCGACGAAGTGAAAGCGACGAAGGAAGCGCTTGGTTGGCCACTCGAACCGACGTTCCTCGTTCCCGATGAAGTGCAGGAAGAGTTTACGCGCAAGACGAAGAAACTCGTGCGCGAGCGCCGCCGCTGGGACAAGGAAATGGCGGCCTGGCGCGTGCGCCATCCCGAGCTCGCCGCGGAATGGGATCGCTATTGGTCCCACGCGCTGCCGGACGGTTTCGAAGAAGCGCTCGTCGAAGCGGGCAAGACCGACAAAGCCATCGCCACGCGCGCATTGTCGGGTCAGGTGATCCAGAAGATCGCCGCGCTCGCGCCGTTCGTCGTCGGCGGTTCGGCCGATCTCGCGCCGTCGACCAATACCTTGATTAAGGATGCCGGAAGCATCGAACGCCCGAAAGGGGAAGAGAAGCATCCGCCCGAGCTCGATATCTTCCAGCGGCCGCAACTTCCACTTCGGCATTCGCGAGCACGCCATGGGCGCGATCGTGAACGGCGTGACGTTGTACGGCTCGTTTCGCTGCTACGGCGCGACGTTCCTCATCTTCTCCGATTACATGCGCCCGTCCGTGCGTCTCTCCGCGCTGATGGACGATCCCGTCGATCTTCGTCTACACCCACGATTCGGTCTTCCTCGGCGAGGATGGTCCGACACACCAGCCGATCGAGCATCTCGCCTCGCTGCGGCTCATCCCGAACCTCATGCTCTTCCGCCCCGCCGACGGCACCGAGGTCGCGATGGCCTGGGCCTTCGCACTGCGGGCGACGAAAGAGCCGACGGTGATCGTGCTGACGCGGCAGAAGCTCGAGCCGTTGCGGCACGCCGACGGTTCCGATCCGAAGCGCGTCCTGCGCGGCGCGTATGTCCTCGACGGCTACGCGGAAGGGGACATCACGATCATCGCCACCGGCTCGGAAGTTCCGTTGGCGGTGAAGACCGCGGACCTGCTGCGCGGCGAGGGAACGATTGCGCGCGTCGTGTCGGCGCCCTCGCTCGACCTCTTCGACGGTCAACCCGCGGACTATCAGGACTCTATCCTCGGCGACCGCAGCCGCGTCGTCTGCATCGAAGCCGGCCGGAGCGACGGCTGGGCAAGTACGTCAATCGCGACGCGCTCATCATCGGCATCGATCGCTTCGGCGCGTCCGCGCCGTACGAGCGCATCGCCGAGGAGCTTGGATTCACGCCGGAGAAAGTGGCGGCGAAGATTCGCGCCTGGCGGCGATGAAACGAAGCGTCGCGGCCCTGTTGATTGCCGTTCCGTTGTTCTCCGCGTGTGCGACGAGGAGTCGTGTGAGCGTCGATGATCTGATGAATGAATACGCCGCTCCGGGATCGCCGGGAGCCTCGCTCCTGGTGATCCGCGACGGCCACGCGATCGTTCGCAAAGGGTATGGCCTCGCGAATCTCGAAGAGCAGACCGCGGCAGCGCCGGCGACGAACTATCGACTGGCATCCGTGACGAAGCAGTTCACCGCCGCGTCGATTCTCATTCTCGCTCACGACGGAAAACTGTCGATCGACGATCCGATTCGCAAGTGGTTCCCCGCGCTGCAGGAGGGAATCACGATCCGTAATCTCCTGACGCACACGTCGGGGCTTGTCGACTACGAAGACGTGATGCCGGAAGGGACGACGACGCAAGTACACGACATCGACGTACTGCACTTGCTCGAACAGAACCAGCAGACGTACTTTGCTCCCGGCGCGAGCTACAAGTACAGCAACAGCGGCTACGCGCTGCTCGCTCTCATCGTCGAGCGCGCCTCGGGGCAAACATTCGCGTCGTTCCTTCGCGACCGCGTCTTCCAGCCGCTCGGCATGAACGACACGGTCGCATTCGAGGAAGGCATCTCGACCGTCCCGCATCGCGCGTACGGCTACTCCCGCACCACCGGTGGCTGGACGCGCACCGACCAAAGCACGACCAGCGCCGTCCTCGGCGACGGCGGCATCTACTCGTCGATCGACGATCTCGCGAAATGGGACGCCGCCCTCTACACCGACGAACGCCTGCGCATCGCCTTCGAGCCCGCGACCGCCACGAACGATCCCAACATCCGCTACGGCTTCGGCTGGCGCATCACCGAAGACTCCCTCTGGCACACCGGCGAAACCCGCGGCTTCCGCAACGTGATCCTGCGCTTTCCCGTGCGAAAGCTCACGGTTGTGATTCTCACGAATCGCAACGAGGGCGAGCCCTATCGAATCGCCAAGGAAATCGCGAGGGCCGTCGAACAGTAGCGCCACGAATCGAGGTTGTCGCGAGTGCCCGACGGCCGAGGCGGCCGTCGCTACACAGAGGCGGACATCGCTACACAGAGGCGGACGTCGTTACACAGGGGCACTCCAGAACCAGGGCCATTCGCGCGCGTTCGCGACCAACCCTTTCCGCACCGGGTTTTGAAGAATGTAGTCTGCTTTCTCGACGGTCTTCTCGTCACTCCTCAGGATGTGATCGAACGTCTCGATCTGCCAAACGGGGCCCGAGCGGAGCATCGCTCGATTGATGAGATGTGCGGACGCGCTCTTGATGTCCGCAATTGCGCGCGTCAACAGGACATCTTCAAACGTTGTCAGAAGAAGGTGTGCATGGTCCGGCATCACGACAGCGCAGTGAAGCCAGTACTTCACGTCGTGGTCGTGCACGCACGATCGCAGAACGATGTCACGCGCGCGTGGCTCGAGAACGTGCCGTTTCCTCGTCACAAACGTGACGAAGTAGGTCTTCTGATTCTTGCTGAGATGCGGAAGTCGTCGACGATAAGCAAACGTATCATTCCCAATCATTCTCCGAGCATCCCTCGGAAGTTCGAAGAACACGCATATCTCTACCCAATGTAGTGATTCTGTGTAGCGACGGCCGCCTCGGCCGTCGGGCACTCGCGGGAAACGCGCGCAACGACGTTGGTCTACAACCCCAATTTCGCCCGTAACCCCTTCGCCTGCGCTTCGTATCGTGCCGCGCCTTCGACGTTGCCGCCTTTGCGGAGGATGGAGGCGAGGCCGCTGTAGATGACGTAGAGGCCGCGTTGGTCTTCGCGGTTGGCGGGGTCGAGTTGGGCGAGGCGTTGGCGGATGGCGAGGGCGCTGCGGTAGGCGTATTCGGATTCGGCCCAGTGGCCCGCGCGGGATTGTGCGCTTGCTTCGGTTTCGTAGGCGAAGGCGAGGTCGTGTTGCGCTTCGCTGTTCGTCGGGTCGGCTTCGGCGAGCTCGCGGAAGACCTTGGCCGCGCATTGCGTGCTCGCGATTGCGCCAGCGCTGTCGTTGAGAGCGATCTGCGCGGTCGCTTTCATCACGAGCTGGTCGGTGGCGTTGCGCTTCGCGACGGCGCTCAGCGGCTCCATCGCGCTGCGTTGCTCCAGCGCTTGCAGCGCGGCGTCGTGGTGGGCGAGGGCGCGGGAAACGTCCATCCTCGTGAAGTAGCCGCCGAGCCTCTGATGTGCGCGTGCGAGTTGCTCGAGCATCTCTCCTCGATGAGGGCCGGTCAGCGGAACGGAACTGAGAACGCGCAGCGCGTTTTCGTAGTCGTCGTGCGGCGGAATCCCGCGCCAGCGCGGATGAATCCGATCGTGGCCGATGTAGCGGCAGTCGCCGACGGCCACCCACGTCCGCGCGAGCGCGAGCCGTTCGCGAACGCCGCCGAGGTGCGCGCGGCGAAGGGCCAGCGCGGCTTGATGGTGTTCCATCGCATCGCGCCATTCGAACAGCCGTTGCTCGACGAGACCGATGCGATCGTGCGCGTCCGCGGCGAGCAGCGGGGCATCGGCTTGCGACGCATCGAGCTGGCTCACGATCCTGAGTGCCTTCCGATAACTCGCCAGCGCTCCCTTCGTGTCGCCGAGGTTGGCCTGATACGGAAGCCCTTGCACGTCGCCGATCTTCAGATATGCGCGCGCCAGTTCCATCTGCAGATCCGCCTCGTCCGAGGCCTCGGCGGCGAGACCGTCGAGATAGACGAGTGCGCGGCGGACGAGCAGCTCGCGCGCGTGCGTCGATCCCGGCAGCGGCGCGATGGCATCGTGGATCTCGAACACGAACGAGCCGGCGAGCGCGCGCACCTGCGCGAAGCGATGCTCGGCGATCCGTTTCTGCTGGAGCGTGATCACGAACGCGATCGCCAGCACCGCGATCATCGCGATTCCGGCGAACACGGCCACGCGGTTGCGGCGCACGAACTTCGATGCGCGGTAGACGAGCGTGGCCGGACGCGCGGCGACCGGATGTCCTTCGAGGTGACGGCGGATGTCTGCCGCGAACTGTTCGACCGATCCGTAGCGCCGCGACATGTCGCTCTGCAGCGCCATCAGCAGGATGTTCTCGAGATCGCCGCGCAACGCGCGAACGTGCGTGCTTGGCCGCGTCGGTTCCGAGTCCGGCCGCCGCTCGCCGGTGAACGGCTTCGCTCCCGCGAGAAGACGATAGAGAAGAACGCCGAGCGAATAGACGTCCGTGGCCGTGCTCACCGGCTCGCCGCGAAGCTGCTCCGGGCTCGCGTAATCCGGCGTCATCATGCGCGTCACCGTGGCATCCGAGGTGTCGTGCGAGATGAGCTTGGCGATGCCGAAGTCGAGGAGCTTGGGGATGCCCTCGTTGGTGATGAGGACGTTGGCCGGCTTGATGTCGCGATGAATGATCAGATTGCGATGCGCGTACTGCACCGCGTCGCAGAGCAGGAGGAAGAGACGCAGCTTCTCGGTGATCGTACAGGCGCGCGCCGCGCAGTACTCGTCGATGGCCGTCCCTTCGACGTACTCCATGACGAGGTACGGGACTCCATCGGCCGTCGTGCCGCCGTCGAGGAGTCGGGCGATGTTCGGATGCTCGAGCGCCGCGAGGATCTGCCGCTCCTGCCGGAAGCGGCGCATGATCGATGCTCCCGCCGCACCGCCGCGAATGAGCTTGATGGCCACGCGCTGCTCGAACTCGTCATCGTCGCGGATGCCGAGGAACACCGCGCCCATGCCCCCTTCGCCAATCTCTTGCACGATGCGATAGGGACCGATCGACGTCCCGCTGGCGATCCCTTTCCGTTTGAAGAGCGAGACCTCGAGAAAGCCCGCGCTGTCGTCGTGTGCGCCGAGGAGCGCGAGAACTTCATCGCGCACGCGGTCGTCGTCGCAGGAGGCGAGAAGCTGCGCGCGCGCGTCGCCTTCGAGCGCTACCGCCTCCTGAAAGAGATCGCGCACGCGCGACCAGAACGGATCTTCCTGCGGGGCGGTCATTGCGAACTGAGCGAGCGGCGCAGCCAGGCGCGAGCCATCGTCCACTCGCGGCTGATGGTCGCTGGAGAAACGCCGAGGACGTCGGCGGTTTCGTCGATGGTCAGACCGCCGTAGAAACGGAGCTCGACGATCTTGGCCTGTTGCGGAAAGATCGCCCCGAGATGTTCGAGCGCGTCGTCGAGTGCCACGACGTCGATGCTCTCCGCGGCAGCGACTTCGAGCGCCTCGTCGAGCGCGAGCGAGATCTTTTCGCCACCGCGTTTGTCGCTCTTTCTGCGACGCGCGTGATCGACGAGGATGCGCCGCATCATCTGCGCGGCGACGGCGAAGAAGTGCCGGCGATCGGACCAGTCGACGCGCCGCTGTTTGACGAGCTTGAGATACAGCTCGTGCACGAGCGCCGTCGGCTGCAGCGTGTGCCCCTCGCGCTCGCGACGGAGGTGATGTCCGGCCAGCTCACGCAACGGCGTGTAGACGAGTTGGAGCAACTCTTCCCGCGCTGCAGCATTGCCATCGCTCCAATCGCGGAGCAGTTGTGTGACCTCGGACATGGGGAGCCTGAGCTGATTGTACGCGCAGGGCGGTGGCGGGTTGTCGGTTGTCGGTTGTCAGTTGTCTGAGCTGTAACGCCGGGCCTCAGAGACAACCGACAACTGAGAACCGACAACCAAAATACAATCTCGCGATGCGCCTCCGACTCACGCTACTCCTCCTTCTCGCCTTGCCCGCCTTCGCCGACTATCGCGAGTTCTCACTCGTCGCGAAAGATCCGTCGATCGAGACGAAACTGCGCATGGCCGCCGAGGCTTCGCTGAAGGCGTATCCGAAACTGAAAGCGGATGATCTCGCGATCACGCTCATCGATCTGTCGTCGCCAACCGGCAATCCGTCGCGCGCTGACTATCACGGCGACGTGCCGTTCTATCCGGCCTCGGTGATCAAGCTTGTCTTCATGGCCGATGTCTTCGCAACGCACAAGGAGACGGTTCCCGACGTCGACCGCGCGCTCAAGGAGATGATCGGCATCTCCGACAACGACGCGACGGCCTATCTCGTCGACATCCTCGCCGACACGACGCCCGGTCCGTCGCTCGAGGGGCGCGCGCTGCACAAGTACATCGAGCGCCGTCGCGACATCAATCGCCGCTTCGAGCGCCTCGGCTACAAGGACAATCTCAGCGCGATGATGAAGCCCTGGAGCTTCGGTCCCTACGGCCGCGATCTCCAGGTTCTCGGCGAGAACAAGGTCAATCGCAACAAACTCACCGCGAATGCCACCGCGTCGCTGTTGCTCTGGATCGTGCGCCAGCACGCACCCGGATCGGCGCAGATGATGACGCTCCTCGCGCGTCCGCTCGCACCGTTGCGCGAAGACGAGAATCAGGTGAAGGAGTTCATCGGCGAGTCACTCCCGACCGACGCTCATCTCTGGTCGAAAGCGGGATGGACGAGCGAAGTCCGCCACGACGCGGCGTACATCGAGCTGGCGAACGGCAAGAAGATGATTCTCGTCATCTTCACGCGCGGGCCCGCGGATGACGTGACGCTGATCCCGGCGATCGCGAAGAACGTGTTCACGGAACTGCAGTGATCTTTCAGTCCAACGCTTCGCAAGGAGGGCGGGCTTATAGCCCGCCATGGTTGGGTGGGATCGTTGTCCTCGGCCGGCATCCCCTCGCCCAAAATCGGCGGGCTATAAGCCCGCCCTCCTTCGCGTCACGGTGGTCTAGAGAGACTACAGCCCTTCCGCGATCATCAGCCCCGAGGCTTCGTCGATCACGGAGAGAATCGCGTGCGCGCCGTCGGGGGAGATGGCGAACGTTTCCGGCGTGATGTCGCCGCTCACGAGCTGGCGGCGCGTCGTCGTCGTGTCGGTGCCGGGGATGAAGTCCTGCGCGAAGATGGCCACGCGGCCTTGCTCGTCGAGTGCGCGGAAGGCGATTTCGTGCGAGGCGCCGATCCAGCGGACGCGCAATGTGACGATGCCGGTGAGCCCGGACGCGAGCGTGAAGACCTTGCCGTCCGCGACGCGAACCACGTCGACGGCGACCGTTCCTTCCTGTTGCGGGCGTTGATAGGCGACGTACTCTCCGTCCGCGGAGACCTCGGGATGAATCGTCTCCGCGGCCACGACGAGTGTTGGCGCGCCGCCGGTGCGTGGGATGCGCCACAGTCCTTCGCTCTTCGGATTGCTGGAGTCGTAGAACACCCAGTCGCCGATCTTCGACGTCGATGGATTCTCGGCGTCGACTCCGTCGTGTGTGAGCTGCTGCGCGCTGGCGCCGTCGATCGTTGCCGACCAGACCTCGAAGTGACCGCCGCGGTTCGAGCTCCAGAACAGCGTCTTGCCGTCGGCCGCGGGATGCGGATCCCAGTCGACGTCCTGATGATCGGTGAGCCGCTGCAGCGCGCCGGTGGCGAGCGTGAGCTCCCAGAGGTCGACGTTGCCGCCGCGATCGGAGGTGAAGACGACGCTCGTTCCGTTGCGCGCGTACGACGGCTGGCGGTCCATGCTCATGCCGCGCGAGAGCCAGCGCGTCGAGCCGCCGTGCAGCGGAACTTCCTGCAGGTTCTGACGCGTGACGTCTTCGACGAACACGATGCGTCCGTCGGCGAGGATGTCGACCGTGTCCGCGGCGGCGTGCGGGTACTGAAAGAGAACGCGCGAGGTGCCGTCGCGAACATCGTGGCGGATGATGGCCGCGCCGCTGCCGCGTCTGCGCCGAACGCTGGCGTGCACTTCATCCAGCGCGGCGTAGATCACGGCCTTGCCGTCGCGCGTCCAGGCCGTGGCGGAGAGAATGCCGTGCGGCTCTTTGCGCACGAGCATCTTTCGATTTCCCGAGGGAATGTGAAAGAGCAGAACCGCGCCGCCGACGGTGCCGCGCGGCTGTTGCGTGATGGCGATGGACTGGCCATCCGGCGACCACCGCGGCGAGATCAGATCGTCCTCGGCGGTCGACGCGATCTCTTTCACGCCGCTGCCGTCGATGCCGGCGATGCAGACTGTCGAGAGACGGACGCTCTCTCCCCGATTGCGGACGAAGGCGATCTTCTTTCCGTCGGGCGACCAATCGCCGTCCGCGGCGTCGTCGATCAGCTTGCGCGGATCGCCGCCGAGGGTGGCAACGCGATACATCGCGCGCGAGCCCCCTTCATTGCGCGTGAAGAGAAGCGATGAGCCGTCGGGCGAGAAACGGGGCGCAGCGTCGTCGGGACCGGCGGTGATGGCGGCCTCCGTTCCGTCGGCGAGTTGTTTGAGCCAGACGCGGCTCCGGCCATCGCGCGCGGAGATGAAGGCGACGAGCTTCCCGTCCGGCGACGCGGCCGGCGCGCCGTCGCTGCCGGAGTAGGTGAGCGTGCGCATGCGCGGCGGCTCGTGCGCGGGCGCGTCGAACACGCCGCGGGTGAGTGCGGCGATCACGGCGATGCTGGCCAGCGTGAGCACCATGATCGCAATCCGCGTGCGAGGGTTCGTGCGAGGGGCCGGCTTCGAAGAGCGCGCCGGCGTCCGCGAACCTTCCGGCGACGAGCCGAGCGACTTCGCGGCGTTTTCGAGCGCGAAGGCGAGATCGTGTGCCGACGCGAATCGCCGCGCCGGATCCTTTTCGAGACAGCGGCGCACGAGCGCGTCGACGTGCTCGGGGACGGCGACGAGATCGTCCGGATCGTCGACGAGAATCGCGTTCATCGTCTCGACCGCCGAGCTCGCGCGGAATGGCACGCGGCCGGCGAGCATCTCGTAGAGCACCGCGCCGAGGGAGAAAAGATCGGAGCGCGCATCGAGTGGAGTGCCGCGCACCTGCTCAGGCGACATGTAGTGCGCGGTGCCCATCACGATGCCCGGCTCGGTCTTGAGCATCGACGGCGTCGCCGTCTTCGCGAGACCGAAGTCGAGGATCTTCACCAGCTCGTTGCGCGTGACGAAGATGTTCTCGGGCTTGAGATCGCGATGGATCAATCCCTTCTCGTGCGCGGCGGCGAGTCCATGCGCGACCTGCGCGGCCCACGTCAACGCCTTGCGCGTCGGAATCGCGCCGGCATCGAGCTTGCCGCGAAGCGTCTCCCCTTCGAGGAGCTCCATGACCAGATACGGCACCGGCTCATCGCCGACGTCGAAGAGCGCACAGAGATTCGGATGTTGCAACGACGAGATCGCGCGCGCTTCATGCTCGAACCGCTGACGAAACTCGGGATCGCTCCAGCGCTGCTGCGGCAGGACCTTGATGGCGACATTGCGATCGAGCCGCGTGTCGAGCGCGCGAAACACATGCCCCATGCCGCCCGCGCCGATCTCGGCGATGAGTTGGTAAGGACCGAGACGCGAACCGCGGATCAAGGGCACGGCGGCGATGGTAGCAAATGGGTTGGTGGTTGCTGAGGACCGGCAGGCAGGATGCCCGCGCTCCTTCCACACCTGCTATCCCGCCATCGCGCCGTTTGCCCACGTCGTCTCGACGCGGTTTCGTCCGTTGCGCTTTGCTGCGTACAGCGCGCGGTCGGCGCGTTCGATGAGCGTGTGAGGTCCCTCGTCGCCCTCGCGCGTGGCGACGCCGAAGCTGGCCGTGAGACCGAGGGTGGCGATGCGGGCGCGGGTGCGCTCGGCTTCGAGGACGGCGTTCGTTTCGTCGGTGTCGCGAATCAGGATCGCGAATTCTTCGCCGCCCCAGCGGCAGACGACGTCGCCTTCGAGTTGTTCGGCGACGCGGCGCAGGCATTCGTCGCCGGCGATGTGGCCCTGCGAATCGTTGATGTCCTTGAAGTGATCGAGATCGAGCAGGATGAGCGAGACGTGCTGGCCGCTTTGCCAGGCGTCGGCGAGGACGCGATCGAAGTAGCGGCGGTTGGCGACGCCGGTCAGCGGATCGGCGAATGAGAGTTTTTCGAGACGCTCTGTCTGTTGTGCGACGAGCGTCTGCAATTCCCTGGCGCGTCGCCGCAGCGCGCGCGTGCGAAGGCGAACGATTGCGGCGACCAGCGCCGCGGCGACGGCCATCCAGAGCAGCATCGCCCACCACGTCGCGTACCAGGGCGGCAGAATTGTGAACGTCCAAATCGCCTCGCTGCTCACCGTGCCGGCATCGCCGCGTGTGCGCACGCGGAACACGTAGTCATTCGGCGCGAGGTTCGTGAAATCGAGGAAGGCTTGCTTCGACCAGGTCGTCCATTCCTCTTCGAGCGGATCGAGTCGATATTGATACGTCGTCGTCGCGCGATACGACAGCGGCGCTACTTCGATGCGCAAACGGCCGAAGTTGTGCGGCAGCGTGACGCCGCTTCGCATGGAACCGTTACCGTCGACGACGATCTGATCGTTGCCGGCTACGACGCGATGGATGCGCGGTGCGAGCGGCTTCGAGGTGGCGACGAGCGACGTTGGCTCGATGCGATAGAGCCCGCGCTCCGAGCCGAGCCACATCACGCCGTCGTTGTCGGGATAGAACACCTCCATATCGCCTTCGAGCGTTCCGACCGCGTGCGCTTCTGCTTCGTAGCGGCCGTTGGGCAGACGACGCAGCAGTCGCGGCGGACGATCGCCGACCCAGACATTGCCCGCGGCATCGACGCCGGAGTACGAGAACGGATCGGCGCCGCGCACGTGCCCGAGAATCGGATCGACGACGAGCTTGCCGTCGCGGTATTGCGAGAACGGTTGTCCCGCCGGCGCGAAGAGAATCCGTCCCGCGACCTCGAGCACCTGAATGTCGCCGCTGGCGATTCGCGTGATCGCTCCGCTGCGCGGATCGAAGCGCATCCCGCCCTCCGTCTCTCCTCCCGCCCAGAGGATGCCGTCGCGATCCTCAACCATCGTGCGGATGTAGCGGACGGAGCCCGGCACGATCCCTTCGTACTTCCAATCCGCACCGACACGCCGCAGCCTCATGAGCCCTTCGTCGCCGCCGAGCCAGATGAGCGAAGGATCGCCGCGCGCTTCGATCATGCGAAAGACGAGGATGTCTTTCGTGTTCGCGATGAGCACCGGCTTCTCTGTTCCTCGCATCACGAAGAGACCGCCGAACGTGCCGATGAGCAGATCGCCGTGCGTCGAGAGCAGCGACCAGGGGAACACGACGCCCTCGATCTGCCGTGCGCGGATTCCGTTCGGCGTCGCGTCGAGGCTGTAGATGCCGTCGGGTGTCGCGGCGATGAGCACGCCGTTGTGCCGCGTGATGGTATGCAGTCCGCCGCGCAGTCCGAGGCGGCTGTCGATGACGGAGATGCGCATGCTGACGTCGATGCGCGCGATCGATGCGTCCATCGCCAGCCACACGGCTCCCTCGGGATCTTCCGCGACCCCGTACAGATGTTCGTCGGGAAGTCCGGCCGCGGCGTCGATGACCTGATCGATCGTGCCGTCGCTCTTCAGGATGAGCAATCCGAAACGCAGCGTGGCGACGGCAATGCGTCCATCGCGGAGACGCTGCGCGCCCATCACCGGTTTGTCGCGCAGCCACTGCGCGCCGTCGGTCGTGTAGGGAGTTTCGTCGAGATGGAACAGCCCTTCGTTGCGAACGATCACGAGATCGCCGAGGAGCGCGTCGACGCGCCGGCCGGCGAAGCGAAGCGGTCCGCCGATCTCTTGCAATCCCTCGGGGCGCGAAGTCCAGATACGGTCTCCTGACGCGAAGCAGCGACGCCACGGTTCGGGCTTCGCGAACTTCGTGAGCACGCGCAGCGAGTGACCGTCCCAACGAAACGCCGCGTCATCGCTGACGAAGACCGCGCCGCCCGGAACCGCGCAGACACCGGCCTGCTCGACGTTCTTGCCAAACTCTTTCGGGAGCGACTTCGCGAGCGAGCGATAGGCGAGCGCGCCGCGCGCGTCGGGCGCGATCACGCCGAAGTCGTCGAGCAGCGAAACCGCGATCTGATCGTGCGCAAGCGGAAGCACATGAAACGTCGATGCGCCCGGGACCTTGACGCGGCTCCACCACGCGCCGTCGTGAATGAGCACGCCTTCGAGATTGGCGAAGAGCATCCGCCCGCGCGCATCGGAGGCGACGTCGAAGGTCTGCGAGCCGCCACCGTGCGTTTCCTGCCGGATGATCGTGACGACGGGATACCCGGTCTCGCGCGCCAGCGCGGACGCGCCGAGGAGGAGGAGAAGCATCAGCCGGAAGAGGCGCATGGGTCCGGTAGAAAGAGTACCGCAAGGACGGAATGGACCATTTGAAAACCCCCATGGAGGGCGGGCTTATAGCCCGCCGGTTTTGAGGGCGGGAGGGGGACGTTCCAACCGCCCACCCATGGCGGGCTATAAGCCCGCCCTCCAGGCGGAGGGCAGTGGTTTCGCGATAATGCCGCGATGCATGCCGTTCGTTTCACGAGTCCTTCTTCACGACTGATCGACGAGACGATCGGCGAACCTCATCCTGCCGCCGGCGAGGTCGTCATCGACATTCGCGCGGCCGGGATCTGTCACAGCGATGCGCACTACCGCGCGGGGCGTGGGAGCGTCGCGTTGCCGTTGACGCTCGGGCATGAGATCGCCGGCGTCGTGATTGAAACGGGGAGCGAGGTTCGCGACATCGCCGTCGGCGATCGCGTCGCGGTGCATTACCTCATCGCCTGCGGCGCGTGCGACGCCTGTCGCGTTTACGGCGAGCAGTTCTGCGAAACCGGCGCGATGATCGGCAAGGATCGCGATGGCGGATACGCCGAGCGCATCGTCGTTCCGGTTCGCAATGCCGTGTCGATTCCGGATGGCGTGCCGTTCGAACAGGCGGCGGTGATGATGTGCTCGACCGCCACGGCCTGGCACGCGCTGCGTCTCGCGAATCTCACGCGCGGCGAATCGCTGGCGATCCTCGGCTTCGGAGGTCTCGGCGTCTCCGCGCTGCAGCTCGCGCGCACGCTGGGTGTCGAGACGATCTACGCCGTCGACGTCGTTCCCGAAAAACTCGAAGCGGCGAAGCGGATGGGTGCGCTTGCCATGGACGCGACGGGATGGACGACCGTGCCGCGCGCCGACGTCGTCCTCGACTTCGCCGGCCATCCCGCGACCACGTCCGCCGCGTTGCGCGCGCTCGCGCCGGGCGGACGACTGATGATCGTCGCCATCAACCTTCGCGAGCTGGACTTCGATCCCTATCGCGACCTCCTCGCGCGCGAGCGCCACATCATCGGCTGCTCCGATCACCTCCGCGAAGAGCTCGTCGAGCTCCTCCGAATGGCAGCGCGGAAGGAGATCGATCTCTCCTCGGCCATCACGCGAACGGTGACGCTCGACGCCAGCGCGATCAACGACGTCCTCGATGACATGGATCGCGGAACCGCGCATCTGCGCAGTGTGATCGTGCGGTGAGTCGAATCGTTACTGGTTGCTGGTTGCTGGTTGTCTGTGGAGTCTCGCCAGGACGGAAAGCCCCAGATAACCAGCAACCAGGAACCAGCAACACTTCTCCAAGTATCATTCGCAAATGTCCGAGAAACCTTCACGTTTCGACATCCTCTCGCGCAGCGACAGCGGTCTGAGCTACGTGCGCGAGCGCAGGGGTGGCGTGATGCGCGTGCTCACCGAGAGCGAGCTGGCGGACTTTGGCGATCCGCCGCCCTGCCCGCAGTGCGCGGAGCAGTTCGGGTGCGAGCACTTCAACTGCGCCGGCGAGCCGCTCCTGAGCGAAGCCGAGGTCGAGGTGGAAGTGCCGGGCGAGTGGCGCGCGTTCGCGCGTGACATCGGCGTGAGCCGGGGCGACGTCACGCGCCTGCGGATCATCGAGCGTGCCGGCGAAGAAGGGGAGTATCGCCTCGTCGGCGGCAATCCCGCGGACATGCGCACGCTCGAATTGGTCCTGCTTCTGAACGAGGCGCGCTGACGCGAAAAAGAATTCGACCGCTCGCGCTCGTGGATCTGCCTGCTGCGTTTGAGCTTCGCCGATCATGCCCAGAAACCGTTGCATGGGGGCTGCGGATGGCTGTGGAAATCCGCAGAAAATGTAACAGCGAAATCGATTGCTTTCCCATTGCTTTCCTATTGCTTTCCCACGATCGCGGACCTACGTTAACGGTCACTCAGCACGAACGCTCTATCGCAGATGTCAACATGCTGAGGACGCCGCGAGTGACGCGATAGGTCCACGAGGCAACGGTTCCGGCACGAATGCTCTGTCGCAGATGTCAACGTGCTGAAACTGGGCGGAGGTGATGCGACGGATCACCGATGCACACATTGGCGCGAACGCTCTCTTGTAGCTGCTAACGCGCCGAGAACGGTCCCGGGGGACAAGAGACCCCGGGGCTTCTTTTTTTAGAGCACGAGTTTCGCAAGGGCACCTCTCGAAAATTGGAGGTGTGATGAAGAAACTCTCGATGCTCCCGCTCCCCCTCGCGCTGGTCTGCGCACTGGCCTGCAGCACGTCCCCGGCGACGGCACCGGCCGCGGCGCCGAAATCGGAATTCAAGAACCTGCAGGTGTTCGCCCAGGATATCCCGCGCGAACAACTGATCAATGCCATGAAAGGCTTCACGCGCGGACTCGGCGTGCGCTGCGAGCACTGCCATGTCGTCTCCGCGACGGAGCCGAAGCAGCAGTTCGACTTCCCGAGCGACGCGAAGGAAACGAAGCGCGCCGCGCGCGTGATGATCCAGATGGTGTCGCAGGTCAACGGCACCTGGATCCCCCGCGTCAAGACCGCCGCCGGCGATCCGCCGGCTGCTCCCGGTGCAGCGTTCGAGGCGCGCGTCTCGTGCTGGACGTGTCACCGCGGCAAGCCCGAACCGGAGAGCCCGCCACCGCCGCCCGAGCCACAGCCGCATTCGTGATCGCACATGGAAATTGGCAGCACACGCGCATTGCACAGGTGCGGAGGACCTGACCTATGAAAAGAATTCTGATGACGTCGGTAGCGCTGATCCTTTTCGCCGCCGTGGCCGAAGGACAGTCGTCGCTGCGGTGTGAATCGCCGAATGGGAAGTATCACGAGTGCCGCGTGAGCGGTCCGGGCCGCGTCGTGCTGACGCAGCAGCTGAGCGACACCGCCTGCGTCGAAGGAAAGACGTGGGGTACGCGCAACGGAATGGTCTGGGTGAGCAACGGCTGCCGCGGTGATTTCGCCCTCACCTCGAATCTGTCGCGCAACGCGGTGGGCACGACGCTCGTGTGCGAATCGCTCAACAACATCAAACACACCTGTCGCGCGGACGTCCGCTCGAACGTCGTGCTCACGCGGCAGATCAGCGACAACGCCTGCGTTCGCGGACGGTCGTGGGGCACGAATCGCGAAGGCATCTGGGTCGACAAGGGATGCCGCGCCGAGTTCTCGATCAACGATCGCGGCAGCATTCGCCAGAGCGCGAACGCGCGCGTCGTGCGCTGCGAGTCGTCGAACAACGGCCGAACGAACTGCGATGCCGATACGTCGTACGGCGTGCATCTCGCCCGGCAGATCAGCAAGAATTCCTGCAACATGGGACGCGACTGGGGCTATGACCATAAGGGAATCTGGGTGGACAACGGTTGCCGCGCCGACTTCACGATCGGTGGCTATCTCAACGGTTCGACGGGTCCGATGACCTCGGCATCCATCGCGCGGCCCTCCGTCAAATGCGAATCGCAGGATGGCCGGCGCAACTACTGCCGCGCCGATACCTCGTTCGGCGTGACGATGCTTCGGCAGAACAGCGACTCATCGTGCGTTCGCGGCCAGACCTGGGGCTACGACCAGGACGGCATCTGGGTTTCCGGCGGCTGCCGCGCGGAGTTCCTGCTCGACGCGGATCAGTAACCGCCGAGAAGTCGTTCGGGCCAAGGATTTCACGCGGAGACGCGGAGCACGCGGAGAGAGAGGTTTCCAGCCGTCTCTTCTCCGCGTCCCCCGCGTCTCCGCGTGAACCCGAACTCGCAACTCACTCTTCGATTAACGCGCGGAACGTCACGCGCAAACTCGGATCGTCCTTTGGCGTGAGGTACGTGAGTCGTCCGCGGATCTCGTTCTCTTCGATCTCGACCTGCTCGAGACCGACTTCACTCACCGGCAGGACGGCGTTCCCGAGCTCGATCCATTGCAACGTCCCATCCTTGTCGAAACGCGCGGTGAGCGTCGAAGCGTCGCCGGTGATGACGACTTCGACGTTCAAGCCGTGTCGCGTCGCGCGTGCGTGATCCCAGTGCGACGTCACGCCCTGCCTCGTCACTTTTCCGCGCGCGGCGCCGTCATCGAGCTGGATCGACGGCGCGCCTGTGTTCGGCATGAATCCGGCGCGTGTGACTTCTTCGCGGACTTTCTTCTCCGCGCGTACTTCGAGCCAGGAGGGATCTTTCTCGGGAAAGATCTGTTCGATGGCCGGAAGAGGAACGGTCATGATTCCGATGATCGCGGCGAGGATCACCGGCAGTAGGCATCCGCAGCCCATGAGCAGATCAACGGGACGGCGGCGGGCTACTTTGCGCAGCAGTTCTTCCGGTTCGCCTTTGAAGATTTTCACCGAGCGCAGCACGGCCTTTTCGTCGGGGACGAGCCCGCCGCGCGCGGAGGAGAAGAGGCCATAGGCGACGACCTTGTCGCCGGGCGCGATGATCTTCTCGCTCAGGGTCATGTTCTCGAGATCGTCGCGGTCCATGCTCCGGACATCGTCGCGGATGCGGCCGTCGGAGTCGGTGTCGATCTCCTTGAGATGCGCGAAGTCGCGTTTGAAATCGACGCTGCCGTGCTGGATGTACGTCGTGCGCGCGACGTACTCGCGGAAGTTCTTCCAGTGCTCGTGCGAGCCGACCGCTTCGCTCGGGAACTCGAGCTCCGGCGCGGCGAGCACGCGCACCATGCCGCTCCGTCCGTCGATCGACATCGGCACGAGCGCGAAGCCTTCCCACGCGGCGAGCGACTGATTCTCCGGCGGGATGGCTTTGTATTCGTACACGAGGCAGCGCTTGCGTGAGATCGGGGACTCGAGGAAATCGAGCGAGCCCGATGCGACGCCGGCGACGGCGACGCGCTCGCCGTCCTCCGGACGTCCGCCGTCGATGGCTTTGCGCAGCTTGCGCGCCTCGGCGCCTTTGGTCTTCACGCCGGTGATGTAGCCGAGGGAGACCCAGATGAAAAATCCCGCGGCGAGGCCGGCGATTGCGGCGACCTGCGGGCGAGGGAAGCGTTCGTACACAACCGCGCCGACCAGCGTTGCCAGGGCGAGGTAGAGCACGAACCAAAGGATGCAGGTGCGCGCGAGAGACTTCATGACGATGAAGCGGAAACTGTACCGCAGTATCCTCCCACCATGAACCGACGCTGGATCCTCGCCGCTACGATCCTCGGATCAACGATGGCCTTCATCGACACGACCGTCGTCAACGTCGCGCTTCCGGTCATGCAGCAGTCGCTGCATGCCGGCGTGGACGACGCTCAGTGGGTGATCGACGCCTATCTGCTCGTGCTTTCCTCGCTGATCCTCGCCGGCGGATCGCTCGGCGATCGCCTCGGGCGCGTGCGCGTATTCGCCATCGGCGTCGCGGTGTTCGCGGCGGCTTCGTTCTGGTGCGGTGCCGCGCCGACCGTCGTGCAGTTGATCCTCGCGCGTGCGCTGCAGGGCGCGGGCGCGGCGCTGCTCGTTCCGGGCAGTCTCTCGATCATCAGCGAAGCGTTTCCGCGCGAGGAGCGCGGGCGCGCGATCGGAACATGGTCGTCGCTGACCGCGCTGGCGATCATCGCCGGGCCACTTCTCGGCGGTTTTCTCGTGCAGACAATCTCGTGGCGCGCGGTCTTCTACATCAATCTCCCGATCGCGGCGATCGTGCTGCTGATGGTCTGGCTGCGCGTTCCGAAGTCGAAGCCGGCCGGCGCGGGACACATCGACTGGGCCGGCACTCTGCTCGTGACCGCCGGACTCGGCGCGCTGACGTTCGCCTTCATCGAGGCGCCGGCGCGCGGCTGGAGCTCGATCGCGGTGCTGTCCGCGGCGATCGGCGGCACGGTCGCGCTCATCGCATTCGTGTTCGTTGAGCGGCGTATCAAGAATCCGATCGTGCCGCTGTCGCTGTTCCGCTCGCGCACGTTCAGCGGTGCGAATGTACTCACGCTGCTGCTCTACGCCGCACTTTCCGGCGCGACGTTCTTCATTCCGTTCAATCTCATTCAGGTGCAGGGCTACTCGCCGTCGCAGGCGGGTGCGGCGTTTCTTCCGTTCGTCGGAACGATGTCGCTGCTCTCGCGATTCACCGGCGCGCTCGCGGATCGCATCGGTCCGCGGCTCCTGCTCACGGTGGGGCCGCTCGTCGCCGGCGTGGGGATCGCGCTGCTGGCGCGTCCAGGAATCGGCGGTCCGTACTGGACGACGTTTTTCCCCGCGGTTCTCGTCCTCGGCATCGGGATGGCGATCACCGTCGCGCCGCTGACGACGGCGGTGATGACGTCGGTAGAGGACGAGGCCAACGTCGGCGCGGCGTCAGGCATCAACAACGCGGTGGCGCGTGTCGCAGGTTTGCTGGCCGTGGCGATTCTCGGCGCTCTGGCGATCTCTCTCTTCGGAAACGCGCTCGATAAGCGTCTCACCGTCCTGCCGCCGAATGTGCGTCAGGCGATGCTCGCGCAGCGGACGCACCTCGCCTCCGCGCAACCGCCGAAGAACCTCCCGCCGGCGACGCGTGCGCAGATCGAGAAGGCGGTACGCGAATCGTTCGTGTATGCGTTTCGCGGGGTGACGTTGACCGCCGCGGCGCTGGCGATGCTTGCCGCGGCCGGCGCGGTGTGGACGGAGAAGCGAAAGTGATTCGTGTCGTCGACACGCACCCGAGCCGCGACCAAACGACAAGCATGTCATCCCGAGCGTAGCGAGGGACCTGGGGGAGGGGTGGCACGATGCTCGTGTTACGCGCCACCCCGCCCACCCAGGTCCCTCGCTCGACGCTCGGGATGACATGCTGAAATCTTCGCGTCTTGCGAAGAAGTTGACGAGCAGTAGCACGGACCATCTCCATGCAAACGATCCGCATCGAAACGTTCCTCGCGGCACCGATCGAACTTTGTTTCGACGCGGCGCGTGATCTCGATCTGCACATGAAGTTCGCCGCGGATACGGGCGAGCGCGCGATCGCGGGACGGACTTCGGGATTGATCGGCGACGGCGAGGAGGTGACGTGGCGCGCGCGACACTTCGGCGTGGTGCAGAGCTTCACGTCGCGCATCACGGCGTTCGATCGCCCTCGCTATTTTCAGGACGCGATGCAGCGCGGCGCGTTCCGCTCCTTCGTCCACGATCATCAATTCAATGAGGATCGTGGAGGCACGCGGATGATCGACATCGTGACATTCGCCGCGCCGCTGGGGCTTCTCGGACGGATCGCCGAGAAGCTTGTCCTGCGCGGTTATCTCGAACGGTTTCTGCGGCTGCGCGCCGCGACGATCAAGGCAGCGGTGGAAGCGGCTATCGGACCGACGGACGTTTGACGCCGGACGCGAGTCCGAGACGCTCGAGCAGCACGATCACGTACCAGCCGAAGTCGAGCTCCCAGAACCTCATGCCGAAGCGCGCGGAAGAGGGCTTCGCGTGGTGATTGCCGTGCCAGTTCTCGCCCTGGAAGAAATGCAGAGGGGCGAGCCAGAGGATGTTCTGCGACGAGTCTTCGCCCGGCTTCCGCTCGGCACGCATGTGGGCGATGCTGTTGATGAAGCACTGCGCGTGCAGCGACATGACGAGGCGCATCGGTCCGAGCCAGAAGAAGGCGGCCCATCCGAAGGCTGCGCCGCCGAAGAGCGACAGCGCCAGCATCAGGATCTGCACGCGGCTCCAGAAGCGGTATTGCGGTTTGTCGAGATCCGGGCACCAGCGCGACAGAGGAACCTGTCCCGACTGCCACAGCCAGCGCAGATGCGCCCACCAGAAGCCGCCGATCCAGGGACTGGAGATGTCTTCCGAGGTCTCGACGCGCGAGTGATGCTGCCTGTGATTCGCGGTCCAGGAATCGGGCGAGCCCGAGCCGTTGAACATCGCGAAGAAGATGAGGATGTGGCGAACGACGGGGTTGAGGCGAAGCGCGGTGTGCGCGAGCGCGCGGTGATAAGCGATCGTGACGCCGAGGCCGCCGATCCATCCGAGGGCTACCGTGGCGACGAGAATTCTCCATGACGGAGTCGGAAAGAAGATCACTCCGATCGCGGCGAGGATGTGAATGCCGATGATGTAGAAAAAGGTCGGCGCTTCGCCCTTGGCGGGCTTCCACCAGGGTGCTTTCCACGGCTCGGGGCCGAGGCTGGAAAGAATCGATGAATCAGGAGGCGCAGTTCGATCGTGTGTGAGTTCCGGAAACGTCAGCGAAGTCAGGGTCTACCTCTTTCAGTGACTCGACCTCAAGCCGAGCGATGTTGATGGCGAGTGTTCAGCGTAACCGGTTCCGGACCATATCACTTCCCGACCTGAGCCCGCTGGCCTGGCTCTCCCGCACCGATGAACACGATCTCCGCTCCCGGATGATCGAGCCACTCCGTGCTGTCGAGACCCAGGAGATGGCGATCGCCGAAGCGCTCCTGCAAGGTCGCCGGGAAGCGCGTGGGAAGAAGCACGTGCAACTCGAGATCGTCGAAGAGCTGCCGTTGCAGATCGGGAACTTCGTGCAGGCCCCACGCGCGCGGATCGGGATTGGCGATGGTGAGCAGATAGTCCGCGTCTTTCTCGACTTGCATCTCGAACGCGGCGGATGAAGGCTCGATGTGCGCGACGTGCCATCGCAGATGCGCGTCGCCGCCGTGCATTTCGATCTCGTAGCTGCCGCTGGCGAATTTCTGCGCGGCGGGAACATGGCGCTGACCGGTCATCATCTGCGCGCCGAGGGCGGCGTTCATGTCTTCCGCGGTGAGAACGAGATCGACGAACCCCCAGAAGCGATCGCTGCGCCGCGACGATCGCGGAAGGCGTTTGCGTCCGATGGCGATGAGCCGCACGAATGCCGAGTCCTCGGGCGAGAGGAGGATGAGCAGGCGTTGCATGTCCGTATCGTCCGCGCGTTCCTCGACCCGCGGCCGATGAAGAAACGAGATCGAGCCCTGCTCGATCGCTTTCGGGGCCTTCACCTCGAGCATGCGCGACATCAATCGCCCGCCACCAGCGCGGTCATGCGCCAGTTCTTGCCCGTTTTGTTGAAGCCCGCGCGATAGCCGATCGGACTGCGGATGAATTTCGTTTCGACGAACCCGGTCCGGCCGTCGCTGAGCTTGATCTTCTGCCAACCGTCGTGCGGATCGCCAACGCGATCGACGACGTCGTACGCGAGCGTTGCGATCGCGGGGCCGGTCGGAGATTCCTTCAGCGGAACGTTCTCGGCGATGACCGCGAGCGCGGTGAAGGCGTCGTGGGATTCAGGCCAGGCGCTGTAGACGTACGGCGCGAAGAACGCTTCGCGACTGCCGGCCACGAACGTGCCGCCGAGGGAGAGAATCTGCTCGAGGTCGGCCCAGGTCTCTGGGCGCTGCAACATCTGCCGCAGCACTTCCACTCCGCCACCCGCGCCGAACGAAGTACGAATCTTCGGATCGGCCGCGGCCACGACCGCATCGACGTCGTGGCGACGCACGGCAGCAAGAAGGTCATCGCGAAATGCGGCAAGCGAGGGATCTTTCTTCGCGTCGTCGACCGGCGTGAGCTTCGGCCCGTTCACTTGCGGTGCGGCGGGCGCGGTGGTGCTTGTCGTCGCAGTGGTTTCTGTCGTCACCGTCGTCTCTGTCGATGACGCGGTCGTGATGGTCGACGGCAACGCATCGGGCGTCGCGATCGGCGGCGCATCCGTGTTCTCGGCACGGTCGCGTCCGCAAGCACAAAGGATGAGCACGGCTAAGGTAAGGAAAGTTTTCACGTAATCACTCTCTGCAAGGCGCGCGCTCGGTTTGGAGTGAAGTGATCTCGGAGAGAACCACCCTGTCTCCCGAGCGTCGAGCGAGGGACCTGGGTGGGCGGGTGGCGCGTAACTCGCGCCTCGTGCCGCCCACCCGCCCAGGTCCCTCGCTAACGCTCGGGATGACACAAATGTAGCGAGAAACACCAAAGTCAAAGTGCGGTGGCTTTGCCACCGCACTCTTAGACTTTTTCCAACTTCTTTTTCGCCAGTGCGGTGTTGATCGCGGGAAGTTCTTTCTTCGACCAGGCGTCGAAGTCGTGGATGACGTCGTCGAGCTCTTTCGACAGTGCGGCGGCGCGGTCGATTTGCATTTGCGAGGGGCGGCCGTCGTAGCCGATCACGTTGCCGTAGAGGTCGGAGAGGAACTCGCGGAGGCGTTCTTCGCCGGTGATGGCGCCACCTTCTTTCGTGGCTACGATGCGTTTGCGGATGGTGTCGATTTGCGCGGATGCGGCGCGCAGGCGGCTGGCGAGGGGATCGGTGGCCGGGAGTTTCGCGGCGCGATCTTCGAGTCCAAGGCGCACGCCGTTGATTTTCTCCGTGGCCTCGGACATCCGTCCGAGCTCGTCGTAGAGACGCATGGAAAGATCCCATTGCGCTTGACGATCGGCGTCGGTGTGCGTGGTGCGCGCGTCGGGCACGAGCTGCACCTTCGTTTCGTAGACCTTCTTGTCCTTGGTCATGCGCACGGTGTAGGTGCCGGGAAGGACGCGAGGGCCGACGTTCGCGCCGAACGCCGCCGAAGCCGCGACCGGAACCCGCGGCGCTTTGAGTCGCATCGGCCATTGCACGCGATTGAGGCCGCGTCGCTTGCTGCTCGGGATCGTGCCGAGGGATTTGCCGTCGGGTCCGAGGACCTCGATCGAAAGGTCGCCGAAGATGTGGCGCTTCTTCTGGTAGTAAGTGATGACGGCGTCGCCCGGCGGATTGTCGCCGACGAAGGCCGCGTCGCCGAGCACCCAGCCGCCGCCGGCGTTGAGGCGCTGCTCGATGGGTCCGCCCGTGACGAAGACGTACGTCCTTCGTGAGCGCGTCGGCGGACAGCGCGCGCAGCGGCGTGATGTCGTCGACGATCCAGATGCCGCGGCCGTGCGTGGCGATGACGAGATCGTTGTCGCGCGGATGGATGGCCAGATCGCGCACCGCGACGTCGGGAAATCGCCGCCCTTGAACTGCGCCCACTGCTTGCCGCCGTCGAGCGAGATCCAGAGGCCGAACTCGGTGCCGAGGAAGAGGAGGTCGGGTTGCACGAGGTCCTCCTTGATCACGTGCGCGTAGCCGCGCACGCCGCGAATCGGACGCGACGAGCGGCGTCCAGGTCTTGCCGAAGTCGGTCGTCTTGTACGCGTACGGCGCCATGTCGCCGAACGTGTGGCGATCGAACGTCGCGTAACGCCGTGCCCTCGTCGAAGTGGCCGGCCTCGACGTACGAGACCCAGGCGTTCTTCGGCAAGCCGGTGATGTTCGGCGACGACGTTCGTCCAGGTCTTGCCGCCGTCGCGCGTGACCTGCAGGTTGCCGTCGTCGGTGCCGACCCAGATCACGTCGCCGTTGCTTCGGCGACTCGCTGATCGAGTAGATCGTCGTGTGCATCTCGGCGGCGGAGTTGTCGACGGTGACGCCGCCCGACTGCTCCTGCTTCTGCTTCTTCGGGTCGTTGGTGGTCAGGTCGGGCGAGATGCGCTCCCAGGTCTGGCCGTGATCGCGCGAGCGGAACAGGAACTGCGCGCCGATGTAGATCGTGCCCTTCTCGTCGGGCTCATGTGGATCGGCGTGTTCCAGTTGAAGCGCAGCTTTCCTTCCTTGTAGCTCGGGTAGCGGCTGGATGTCGCGCGTCTCGTGCGTCTTGCGATTGACGCGGCCGATGTCGCCGCCCTGCGCATTCGGCGTAGATGTAGTCGGGATCGGACGGATCGGCGAACATCCAGAAGCCGTCGCCGCCGTACATGTTCTCCCACTGCGCGTTGGTGATGCCGCCCGGGATACGCCGAGTCGCCGACCCAGGAGCTGTTGTCCTGCAGGCCGCCGTAGACGTGGTACGGGTCGGTCCATGTCGACGCTCACGTGGTAGAACTGCGAGATCGGCAGGTTGTTCGCCTTCCACCAGCGGTTGCCGCCGTCGTACGAGTACCAGAGGCCGCCGTCGTCGCCGGCGATGACGTGATCGGTGTTCTGCGGGATCGATCCAGACGTCGTGGAAGTCGCCGTGCGCGCCGCCGCCGATGTCGCTGAAGCTCTTGCCGCCGTCGCTCGCTGACGATGAGGCCGCCGTCCGGCTTGAAGAGCTTGTTCTCGTTCTTCGGATCGACGATGAGGTTGCGCGAAGTAGAACGGCCGCCAGACCATGATCTGGCTGTGGTCGCGCGCGCTCCCAGGTCTTGCCGCCGTCGTCGGAGCGGTAGAGCGCCGTTCTCGGCGGCTCGACTTCGATGAACGCGTAGACGACGTTCGGCTTCGACGGCGCGACGGCGACCGCGACGCGGCCCCACGGCTTCGCCGGAAGCCCTGTCGCGCTCTTCGCGTCGAGCTCGGTCCACGTCGTGCCGCCGTCGGTCGACTTCGAACAGAGCCGCTGCCGCTCGGCGCGTCCGGCCGTCGCCGCCGGAGCGGAACGTCCAGCCCTTGCGGCGGAAGTCCCACAGGCCGGCGTAGAGCGTCTTCGGGTTCTTCGGGTCCATCGGCGATCATCGAGCAGCCGGTCGAGCGATTCGCGCCCTTCGAGGACCTTGCGTCCAGGTCTTGCCGCCGTCGGTCGTCTTGTAGACGCCGCGGTCGTCGCTGTCGCTCCAGAGCTTGCCGGGCACGCAGGCGTAGACGGTGTTGCCGTCGCGTCGGGTCGACGAGCGATCTTCGCGATGCGCTCGGAGTCCTTGCAGGCCCATGTTCGTCCAGGTCTCGCCGCCGTCGGTCGACTTGTAGATGCCGTCGCCGATCGAGACGCAGTTGCGCGTCCACGCCTCGCCGGTGCCGACCCAGACGGTCTTCGGATTCGTCGGATCGATCGCGATGGCGCCGATCGACTGCACCGGCTGCTTGTCGAAGACCGGCTTGAAGGTCGTGCCGCCGTTCGACCGACTTCCAGACGCCGCCGCTGGCCGCGCCGACGTAGACGGTGAGGCGCTTGCCGTCCTCGTGCACCGCGGCGACCGCCGCGATGCGGCCGCTCATCGCCGCCGAGCCGATGTTGCGCGCGCCGAGGCCGGAGATCGTTTCGGAATCGACCTTCACCGGCGCGTTGCTCGCGGGTGTTTCCTGGACCGGAGTCGGAACGCTTTCCGTCGCCGCGGTGGTAATCGGACCCGCCGGTACCACACCCGCCGGCACGGCCTCGCCCGGTTTTGCGAAACGTGCGAGGGCGATGGGGACATTGGCCTCGATCTTCGAGTAGTTGATGACGCCGCGGAACGAGCTTCCCTTGACGCCTGACTCGACGGCGTGCGGGAGATACCAGCCGGAGACTTCCTTGTAGTCGCCGAGGATGGTCTCGTACTCGCGCTCCGCGCCGCGAACCATCCGCTTGAGCTCGATCTTGATCGGCACGTAGTCGTCGGTGTCGAAGAAGTAGGTGCGCACGTCGCCGCTGGCGAGGGTGAGCTTCACCTTGTAGGCATCGGTTCCTTCGACCGGCTCGGTGCCGATGTACTCGGCCTTGTTGCCTTTCGTTTTGTAGTCGACGAGCTGGCTGTCGAAGTCGGAATCCTCGAGGATTCCTTTCATCTCTTCTTCGCCGAGAGGCTCGGGATCTTTCTTCCCCTGCCACGGCTCGATCTTCCAGCCGGTCTTGCCGTCGTAAGCGGTGACGCCGGTCATGCCTTGCAGGATGAACTCCTGGCGCACGAGATTCGGCCGCGCGTTCTCTTCGACGACATCGGCCTCGAAGCCGCCGCCGCCGATGTACTTGCCGGTCCTGCGCAGCGTCTGGATCGAGTGGATGCGCTGCAATCCGCCGATGCGCTGGATGTATTTGTCGATGATCTGGTCTGCTGTTTGAGCGCAAAGGGTCTGCGCAGTGAGGGCGGAGGCGAGGATCACGAGCACGAATGAAACGCGGCGCATGCAGTCTCCTGTCTTTTCGTTGAAACCGACGGATCATAGCCGCGCCTCGGGAGGAGCGACAGTCACGGAGTTGTGTCGTGAGTTTGTTGCTGGTTGCTGGTTGCTGGTTGTCTGTGGTTTCCGCTGCGACGCGGAGCATTCCCGGATAGCCGCGACGTCATGGCTTGTTGCACGTGTAGCCGGCCGAGGGCGGCCAGCGCTACACAGAAGCGGAATCGCTGCGCGATTGTCCCGCAAGCCGATGCTCCACAGACAACCAGCAACCAGCAACCAGTAACTGCCTTACGATGCACGCGGAGGCACACGATGACTCTGCCGGTCGTTCTTCATAACCGCGGTACGTTCCGCACGGAAGTCGAAGCGGGACCGCACCGTTTCGTGCTCGATGAGCCGATCGACGCCGGCGGTGGCGCCGAGGGCCCCACGCCCTACGACATGCTTGCCTCCGCCCTCGGCGCCTGCACGGCGATGACGCTCAACTTCTACGCGAAGCGCGAGAAGCTGCCGCTCGAAGGCGTCGATGTGACCGTCACTCACGATCGCCAGCACGCGCAGGACTGCGCCGAATGCGTGACGAAAGCGGGATACATCCATCGCTTCAAGGTCGAGCTCAAGCTCCTCGGCCCGCTCGACGAAACCCAGCGTCAACGTCTCCTCGTCATCGCTGGACGTTGCCCGGTCGCGAAGACGCTGGGGTCGGAGATTCGGATCGACGAAGTGCTGGCGGAGTGACGTAAGTTCGCTACTTCGGCAACTGATCGAGCACCGCGCGTTCGTCGGGTCGCAGGTGTCGTCCCAGTTCTGAATCCGCTTCGAGCAATGCCTCGGCGTCGGCGAGATCCTGCAGACGCTTCGAGCGGGGACGGGCGGGATCGCTGCCGGCGCGGATCTTTTCGTGCAGGAGGTCGACCGGCTGAATCACGCGCAGGGTCACGTCGTCGAGGTTGATCGCGCTGGCCGAGGCGATCGCGCCCGCCAGTTCCGGGTCGTCGGTGAACTGCACGGGCGTGCCGTCGGCGGCGATCCAGTTTTCGGAATGCTTGTGCGATCCGAGTACACGGAATCCGGCGGCGAGAAGAGCTTCGGCTGGAATCGCGGCGCGGCTGAGAACGGCGAGATCGATGTCGAGTGTCGTGCGCGGTTCGGGGTGATGAATCTGCACCGCGATTCCGCCGATGATCGCGTAGGGGATGCGCGATTCGCTGAGAATGCGGGCGAGGGTGAGGAGCGTCGGCTTCTTCGTCGTGTCCATCTCGCCTCTGAGCCAGTGCCACTGCCGGTCGAGCAGAAAGCCTGCGGAGAGTCCGGAGCTCATCTCTTCATTCTACGTCCTTCAACGCGCTGGTCGTCCCCACTTCACGCGTGTGTAGGCGATGCGAAATCCCTGGCGTTCGGCGTTGCGCTGCGAGGCACTGCCGGGGGAGGCGCCCATCATGGCGAGGTTGCAGTCGTGCTGCGAAGCGTGACGAAGACGCGCCTCGAGGAGCGCGTGTTGGGCTCCCTGGTTGCGCGCCGTGGGGATCGTGCTGGCGCCGGCGAGGAGCGCTACGCCGTCGTGCATGGCGAGGGCTCCGGTTCCGACGGGGCGGCCATCGAGCTCGGCGAAGAAGGCGGTCATGCCTTCGCTGGCGATGGAGACGCGACCGACGTCGAGCATGAAGGCCGCGGATTCCTCCTGTTCGCTCCAGCCCTCGGCGGCGGTGCGCGACCAGAGATCGGCCTCGGCGGTCGTGGCGATGCGCGTGGTGATCGAGCTACGCGATTCTTCGAACGCCGGCGAGATCGTGCGGTACATGAGGCTCGTGAATTCGATCGGGCGGTAGCCGCGGCCGGCGAGGAGGTCGACGGTGGCCATGCTCGCAAGCGGTGAGACCTCATGGAAGGGCTCCGCGCCGCGGTCGGCGAAGAAGGCTTCGATCGTATCGAGGTCGGCGGCGATCGGAGTCGCGAAGATGCCGAGGCAGAAGGTTTGTGTGAGCGGCGAGCCGACGCCGTCGAAAAGGACATAGGCGCCCGCGCATTCGATCGAGCCGGCGCGCGAGTCGGGAGCGAGGCGCGCTCGCGTTGCAACGAACGCGGCGTTGGTCTTTCCTTCGCAGCGCTCGAGGCGTTGCACGAGCGCGAGATCGGCGAGGGGTGCTTGCATGCGGGCATACTAACGAGATCGCAGATCGCAGATCGCGGATCGCAGGGGGAGACGCGCGCAAGCTCTGTCATCCCGAGCGTAGCGAGGGACCTGGGTGGGCGTGCGGCACGATGCTCATCATGCTCTTCCCTTGCGCACCCACCCGCCCAGGTCCCTCGCTCGACGCTCGGGATGACATGCTCTGACGAGTTCGCGGATCGCAGATCGCGGATCGCAGGAGAGGCCGCGGCGAACTCGATTTTGAGCGAGGGGGTTTCTTTGCTGCGATCTGAATCTAAGTCACCAGAACTTCCACCATGGCTTCGCTGGCGCGGGTGGCTCGTCGCTCCAGAACATCACCGGCACAGACGCGATCAGGCCGTCGGGGCTGACTCCGGCGTTCAGTGCCTGGTTGACGGCCTGCAGTTCCGAACTGCGCGTGGCGATCGCGGCGAAGGCGTCCTTTCCCGAGTTGCGCATGACTTCGGGCGCGGCGGCGAGGGCGGCGACGAACATCGGCTCGTCGGCGAGCTTCTTTCGCAAGCGCTCGGTGCCCGTGCCGTCAACGCGCACGTATTCGTCTTCGAACAGGATGCCCATACCGTCCATCAACGCGCGTCCGAAGGCGAGCGGGACGAACTCGACGACGTCGGTGGTCTGCATCCGCGACAGGCCGGCGCGGATCAGGTAGAGGCGGAGGATGTCGAGGTCGATGCCGGCGTGTTCCACCAGAATCGGGAGAGCCCGGTCGAGTGCTGTTTTCGTGTTCATGCGAGACGCGATGATAGCGCTCAGTATTCGAGTTTCGGGAGCGGCGGGTCGTAATCGAACGAGCCGAGGAGGAGCCAGCGGCGGGCGCGGGCCTCGTGGCCGGGGCGGCCGACGAGTGGGGTCGTGTAGTGCCAGAAGGGCAGGCGATAGACGGCGATCGAAGGCTGGCGTGAGACGTCGTGCGTCGCCGAGAGAAAGCGACGCTCTTCATAGACGAGCAATTGCTGCGCGACGGCATCATTGGAGAACATCACGTGAAAATCGACGAACCCATTACGGGTCGCTTCATGCTCGGGATGGTGATCATTGTGCGGGCCGCTGTAATCGCCGTGCTCATAACAGATGACCTGGCGCGACCAATAATCCTCGCGAAGATTGTGACGCGTCACGGCTTGCGCAATCCGGCGAAAGCTGGGCGAAGTCATCATCTGCGCGAGGCCGATCTCTTTTGCCGCGTCGAGAACCTTGGACCGCCTGGAATTGAACGTGGCCGTGCGGACGCGTACGGTTTTCGCCAGCTTGTCCGTGTAGTTTTCCTTCATCTCTGTAAGCGCTTCGCGGGGAATCGGCGTGTGCATCCGCTGCAGACTTGAATAGAACCCTTCGTCGAGCAAACGGATGCATTCGCGGGCGAGACCGGGATCGATCACTCCCTCGAACAGCACAATGGGTGTGCCGCGGCGTGCGACGAGATCTTCGAGAGAGGGAGAATTCTTCAGCAGGCGCCGGCCGCGGCGGTTCAGGAGATCCTCGAATTCCTCGGGAAATCGCTCCATAGGTCCGCCAGTATACGCGGAGCTCATCCGTAGACCGGCCGTCCATAATGGACGCGATGTCGTTGCTCGCCGGTGGCCGCGACGTGGCAAAATGGTCTCATGGCGCGCGGCTGGGAGAGCAAGTCGGTCGAATCGCAGCAGAGCGAGGCGAGCGCGGGGAAGGGCAAGCGCAACCTGACCGCCGCGGAGCGCGAGCGCGAACAGAAGCGCGAGAGCCTGCAACTTTCACGCGGCCGCGTGCTTCACGATCTCGAAAACGCGCGGACCGATGTGCATCGGGCGGCACTGGCAAACGCGCTGAAGTTCCTCGACGAGGAGCTGGCGAAGCTTCAGTAAAAACGAGGTTGTCAGTTGTCAGTTGTCGGTTATCTGCGAAGCTTCGCAAACTCACGGACAACCGACAACCGATAACCAACTCGTCAGTGCGCGGCGATGATCGCCTCCGGCACGTCGTTCTTCACCGGCTTGATCGTGCGCAGATACGCGTAGACCGATTTCAGATCTTCGTCGGTCATCTTGGCGTAATTGAACCAGGGCATCGGCGGCAGGATCGGGCGCGAGACGCCCCAGTGGCGGCCGGTGCGAATGGTCTTCATGAACATCGCTTCGTCCCAGATCCCGATTCCGGTCACCCGATCCGGCGTGAGATTGCGGGCGAAGCTGACGCCCCACGGACCGGCAAACGCGGTGTTCGTGACGGCGCCGCTCCAGAGCCACGGTCCCTTCTGTTCCGGCGCGTTCGGCATCACGACGTGCGCGGGGTGGCCGGAGAGCATGCGATCCAGGTCGGGCTCGGGTCCCTTCGGTCCCATCTTGAGAGGGGTGTGGCAATCGTTGCAGCCGCCGATGGTGACGAGGTACGCGCCGCGCTCGACGCGCGCCTTCTGCGCGGCCTCGGCTGCCTCGTGCGCCCGCGTCTGCGAGCGATGCGCTCCGGTGATCGAAGCCACCAGGATCAGGCAAACCGACATGGCGGTGATGAGTGTGATTCGTTGACGTGTGTTCATGTTTTCCTCCGCTGCGTTGTTTCTGGGTGCAATGTACGGAGGCGATCGAGGCGGGATTGCTAAGACTTTCCTACGAGATTCGGAAAAGATCGGTACGGAAAATCGCGATCGCGGAAGTTTCCTAAGGCGATCCTAATTGGTTATTGGTTGTCGGTTGTCGGTTGTCAGAGAGCTGTTGCTGGTTGCTGGTTACTGGTTGTCTGCGGAGCCACGCGAAGCCCCAGACAACCGACAACCGATAACTGACAACCAAGTACACTCTGTGTACTTCATGAACACCTTCGTCGTTCTCGCGATCGTTCTCATCGCGCTCGTGGTCGTCGCGGCGTTCTTCGGCAAGCGGCACGCGCGGCGCTTCCAGCGCGAGCGGCGGATCCGGGTCGACCGCTTCAAGTTGAAGCGGCGCCACGCCGAGATCGAGCTGGAGGTCTTCGGCTCGCGCGAGATCGTGCGTGCGATCCAGCGACTACGCGAAGGCGCATCACGTCAGCGATCGAGCAGGCCAGGCGGCAGGCCGGACGTTTACCTGCAGGAGATCGTTCCGAAGTTCAACCTGCTCGCCTACTACCGCATCGGCGCGCCGCTGGCGCAGGGCGATCATGCACTTCCTCTATCGCGTCGGTCGTCGAGCGCAAGCCGATGCGCGAGTTCAACGAGAAGGTGCGCCGAAGGGCGCGGCGGTGGTCTACATGATCAACCACCGCTCGAACGCCGACTACGTCCTCGTCGCGCACATGCTCTTCAAGTTCATCTCGCTGTCGTACGCGATCGGCGAATGGGCGCGGGTCTGGCCGCTCAATCACGTCTTCAAATGGTTCGGCGGCTACTTCGTGCGCCGCCGTTATCGCGAGCCGCTCTACCACGCCGTGCTTGTCGAAGTTCGTCCAGACGATCACGAAGCACGGCGTGACGCAGGGCGATGTTCATCGAGGGAGGCCTCACGCGCGACGGCGCGTTCCAGAAGCCGAAGCTCGGGATGCTCGACTATCTCGTCACGGCCAAGCGCGATCCCGAGTTCACCGCGCCGCTGTTCATCATTCCTACCGCCGTGAATTACGACCGCGTCCTCGAGGACCGCAATCTCACCGAGGAGCTCATCGGGACGGGAAGAACGCGCGACGAAAGGGGAGAAGCTCCGGACGACGTTCGACTATCTCTTCCGCAGTTTCTTCCGCGGGCTGTTCAAGCGCTTCAAGCGTTACGGCTACGCCGTCGTCACGTTCGGCCAGCCGGTCTCGGTCGACGACTTCGCGCGCGAGCATCCCGAGCTGTTGGCGGAAACGTACGAGGAGCGGAAGGCGGCGCATGCAGGCACTGGCCGAGAAGGTCATGACCGAGATCTCCAACGCGATCCCGGTGACGCCGGTCCCGCTCGTGGCGACGATCTTCGCGCGCCGCAAGGCTGCTCACCGACGCGCAGATCTGCGAGCGAGATCGCGCGCTTGCGCGAAGCGTGGTCGCAACGTCTCTGGCTGCTGCGCGAAAAAACGCCGGCGGAGATTTGGAAGGCCGCGCGTCAGGTGCTCGAGTTGCGTCACCTCATCGTGCCCGACGAGCAATGGCGCGACGACCTCTTCGAGGACGGCGACGCGCCGGTGCTCGAAGACGCCTGGCAATGGAATCCCGACGAGCTGATGCTCCGCGATTACTACGCGAACTCGCTCCTGTCGTTCGAAGAGGTCAAACGCCGCGGCTGGCCGGAGCGGAAGCACGATCCGCGGACGGAAGCGGCGATCGCGGCGGCGAGAGCGACGTAAGCGCGCCTATCTCTCGATCAGTAAACGGTAGACAGGAAACAGGGGACGCTTGCTCAATCAGCATGCGTTCCCTGTCCCCTGTCTACCGTCTACCGAGGATGTCCAGGTACATCCGCCGCAGTTTCGCGAATGCGGGTCCCGGCGTCGTGCAGGCGATTCCATCGATCCTGCGGATCGGCGCGAGCAGCGTGAGACTGCTGGTGAAGAACGAGCTGCGACGCAGCTCTTCGATCGATGGCGTGCGCTCGATGAGCGTCAATCCTACGCGTGACGCGTTCGCGATCACCCACGCGCGCACGACGCCGGGCAGAATGCCGGCGCGCAGCGGCGCGGTGAGGAGGGTCGTGCCGTCGATGGCGAAGATGTTCGTCGCCGTTCCTTCGAGGACTCGTCCGCAGTTGTCGAGGAACAGTCCTTCGTCCGCGTCTTTCGCGATCGCTTCGCGCAGTCCGATCGTCGACGTGGCGTAGGACGTGAGCTTGTGCTCAGGCAATGCACGCGAGTGCGTCAACGTGATCGCACGGCCCCGTCGTCTGCGTCGCATGGTGGCCTCGGGGACCGGTGACGCTGTGGCGATGAGGCGCCAAGTCGTGTCGCTCATCGCGAGGAACATGCAGCGCAGCGCGGCCTCTTCGAGCGACGCGACTTCCCTTGCCGCGTTCATCACCGCTCGGCGGAAGGCGTTTTCATCGGGAGGCGGAAAGGACAGCGCGCGCGCCGAGGCGAGCATGCGCTGGAGATGTTCCTCGACCTGTACTGCGCGGCCGCGCACGACGAGCATGGTCTCGAACAAGCCCAGTCCGTGCGCGAGCGCTGGTGCGTCGGCGGAGAGGCGCAGCTCTTTCGTCACGACGCTCCTTCGATGAACTGAAAGAACGCCGCCGATTTGGCGCGGCTCTCGTCGTCTTCCGCGGCTGCGTCGGAATCCCAGACGATGCCTCCACCTGCGTGATAACGGACGGAGTGATCGGTCACGACCGCCGTGCGGATCGCGACGCTGAGCTCCGCGTGTCCGCGAATGTCGAGGAACCCGACGGAGCCGCAGTAGACGCCACGCGGCTCGGGCTCGATCTCGCCGATCATGCGCACGGCCGCGCGTTTCGGCGCGCCGGTGATCGATGCCGCGGGAGAAAGCGCGGCGAGGATGTCGCTGAGCGCTGTGTCGTGCAGGCCGGTCGCGCGCACGGTCGACTCGAGATGGTGCAGGTGCTCGAGCGTGCGCACGGTGCGGAATGCGGGAACGGAGACGGCGCCGGCCGGCGCGATCTTGCCGAAGTCGTTGCGCACGACGTCGACGATCATCAGGTGCTCCGAGGCATCCTTCTTCGACGCCAGCAGCGCGGCGATCTCCGCTGCATCGTCGCCGTTGCGTCGCACGGTCCCCTTGATCGGCCGCGACTCCGCGACTCCCGTCCGAGGATCGAAGCGCAACAGCACCTCGGGGGAAGCGCTGACGACCGTCCATCCGTCGCCGCGCAGAAACGCTGACGAGCGCGGCGCGCGCGGAGCCGTCAGCGCGCGATAGAGCGCCGCGGGATCGCACGCGGCGTCGACGGAAAACGAGCGCGTGAGATTGACCTGATAGACATCGCCATCGCGAATCGCTTCGCGAATGCGCTCGACGGCTGTGCCGTACGCACCGCCGCCGAGGGAATCCAGAATGCGGACCGCTGGCGTCCCTTCGACTTCGCTCAGGACAGGCCTCGCCGGCTGGTGTGGCGGCGTCCCGCGCCGCCACTCGGGCGGGGGTGTCCCGAACATCGACGCGCGCCCACTTGGATCGATCACGATCCCGGCGCGATGCCGCGCGAAAAACGCCGCCGGCTCCGGCGTTGTGCGAACGCGCGGAATTGCCGCCTCCTCGCACGCCGACGCCTCGTACGCGACGAACCCCACCCATCCGCCGAGGAACGGCGCATCGGATTCGAAATTGCGATCGCCGTCGTTGTCGCGCTCGAGCTCGTGTACGAACCCGCGCCACTCCGCCGCCCGATCCCACGGCAACGCGCGCGTTTCTTCCGGCCACGGCAGAAGAATGCGCCATCCGCCGTCGTCGCTCCATCCCTCGAGCGTCGCCGCTCCGGCGCGTGTGGAGTGCAACACGATTCCGTCGTCCGGCGCGTGCGGCAGCGCCACGAGCGCGCTGCGCGCCGGAAGGGAAGGAGAGAGCGACACGGCGCTACTCGTCCTCGAAGTGAAAGCGATGCATCAGCCGGTGCACGAACGGCGCGAGGATGAGGCCGAGCACAGCGATGAAGACGAGGCCGGAGAACAGTGCGTAGATCGACGCGAAGATCTTCGCTCCGTTGCTGGCATCCTTGAGTGTATCGACGGGACCCATGCCGCCGAGGATCATCGAGGCGTTGAGCAGCGAATCGATCCACGAAAGGCCGGCGAAGCCGTGGTATCCGAGGATGCCGAATCCGAGCGTCAATCCGATGGGGAGCGTGGCGAGTGCGAAATGTCCGCACACGCGCCGGACGAAGAGTGGACGCGAAAGGAGTTTTTGCTGTTTCTGTTCGTACACCATCGGTGCGTTTGATTTTACAGCCCGCACGCGGCAAGAGAGTTCGGTTTCACGCGGAGGCGCGGAGGGCGCGGAGAAGAAGTCACTTTCTCTCGCCGCTGCGCGTTTCCGCGTGAGCCCGAACGTGTTACGCTTTCGCCATCCACTGACACTGTCGTGAAGCGCTTGCTCGTCGTCGCCGCCTTGGCCGCCGCTGCATTTTTCGGATATCGCTCCATTCAATCGCACGGCCCCGAGGCGCAGTACAAAGCGTTCGCCGAAGAGATTCTTCATCGACGCTATGACGCCGCGGCGGCGATGACCAACGGTCTCACCGAGAAGCAGCTGGCGAAGCTCGGCAGCCAGGAACGGATCGGCCCCGGTCCGGAAATGTTCCAGACGCTCTTCCCGTCGAAGTACACCATCCACTCGACCGAGACCGCGGCGGATGGCACCGTGACGATGCACGCGACGCAGACGGTTCTCTTCAATCCTGCCGGCGTCGAATCCGCGGTCCGCCCGGCGATGTACGCGAAGCTCGCGCAGGTCGTGCAGTTGAAGAAGAGTGCTGCCGGCTGGAAGATCACGTCGTTCGAGAACAAGTTTCTCGAGATGGATTCGACGAGCGGCCGATGAGCACAGGAAGTTGACCGAAATATGGCGAATGTATAGCAATTTTGAATCCACGCGTTGTAGAATATGCCTCCCATATGGCACAACGCGCGGTAAAAGATCCATCGTTCCAGTTTTTGATGGCTCTTCCGGCAAACACCGCGGCGCAGCTCGATGCTGCCGCCAGTGAGACCGGTACCTCGCGCGTTGCGCTCGTCCGCTCGGCGATTGATGCCTTTCTCGCGGCTCAGGACGGACATGAGCTCACGGTGAATCTCTCGGACGGTATGCGCGTCGATTTCGCGTCCTTCCTCCGAGCATCGTTCGGAGCCAATCCACAGTTTGTGATCGAGGAGGCGTTGCACAGTTTCATCAAAAAAGTTCTTGACGAGAACCCTGGCATTCGCGCGCGCTTTTTCGAAGCGCAGGGGAAGATCCGAGAAACGGGTGAGGGTGCGAATGGAAAAATTATCGTTTTCGATCAGACCCGAGTGTCATGAAGGTGTTCGATGGCAAACAGCCGGCGTACCTCCCTCCCCCCGTCTCTTCCGGACCTCAACGGTCCGACGATCCTCATCATCCACGGCCACGACAGCAAGAACGTCAGAAAGCTCGATCACACAATCATCCGGCGGTTTGGGATCACACCGGTCATCCTCCAGCACCTTCCCGCGATCGGCCGCACGATCATTGAGAAATTCGAGCAGGAAGCGAAGCATGCGACCTACGCCATCGCGCTTCTGACCCCTGACGATTTCGTTCAATCCGAGGATGAGGAATATCGTCAGGCGCGCCCCAATGTGACATTCGAGCTCGGATGGATTTTCGGGAGGCTGGGCCGGGCACGCGTCTCCATTCTCCTGAAGCGTGGAACGGAGCTACCGAGTGATCTGTTGGGGATCAACAGTCTCAACTTCAAGAAGAGCGTTCTCGAAGTCATCCCTGATCTCCAGAAAGAGCTCGAATCGGCGGGAGTGCTGAGCGTTCCCATCGCCCGGTTCAAGCATTCCGCGCGATAGCACGGGAGCTGCGCAGCAGAAATCAGAAGCGCGAGGAATCCGGAACGACGCCTCGGATCACCCGCGCGTGAGTTCTGCCTTGTGGCCTCAAACGCCGCCGGCCGTTCCGGCCTTGACCATCCCTCGCGCCGCCCAATAGACTCGTCCTGCCCGCGCAACGCGGTGCGGTCGCACGCCTCCTCGTGCGATCTCCATTCGATAAGGAAAACGAATGCCTCATAACACCTTCAACACCCTCGACACCTTCGACCTCGGCAATGGCAAGTCCGGTCAGTTCTACTCGTTGCCGAAACTCGAACAGGCTGGTGTCGGCCGTATCTCCAAGCTCCCGGTGAGCATCCGCGTCGTTCTCGAATCGGTGCTGCGCAACGTCGACGGGAAGAAGATCGCCGAAGACGACGTGCGCACGCTCGCGAACTGGGAGCCCACCAGCGAGCGTACGGACGAGATTCCGTTCATGGTCGCGCGCGTGCTGCTGCAGGATTTCACCGGCGTGCCGCTGCTCGTCGACCTCGCGGCGATGCGCTCGGCCGCCGAGCGCGCCGGCAAGAATCCGCAGCATCATCGAGCCGCTCGTGCCGGTCGATCTGGTCATCGATCACTCGGTGCAGGTCGACTTCTCGAATCGCGCCGACGCCTTGCAGCTCAACATGGACATCGAGTTCAAGCGCAATCAGCAGCGCTACCAGTTCCTCAAGTGGGGCATGCAGGCCTTCAACGGCTTCCGCGTCGTGCCTCCCGGCATCGGCATCGTGCATCAGGTGAACCTCGAGTACCTCGCCCGCGGCGTTCTGGAGAAGGACGGTATCTGGTATCCCGACACGCTCGTCGGCACCGACTCGCACACGACGATGATCAACGGCCTCGGCATCGTCGGCTGGGGCGTCGGCGGCATCGAAGCCGAGGCGGGCATGCTCGGTCAGCCGGTCTACTTTCTGACGCCGGACGTGTCGGCGTGCATCTCACCGGCGCGTTGCGCGAAGGCGTCACGGCGACGGACCTCGTGCTCACGATCACGCAGATGCTGCGCAAGGCGAAGGTCGTCGGCAAGTTCGTGGAGTATCTTCGGCGACGGCGCGGCGTCGCTGCGCGGTGGCCGATCGCGCGACGATCGCCAACATGGCGCCGGAGTACGGCGCGACGATGGGCTTCTTCCCGGTCGACGAAGAGACGTGCCGCTACCTGCGCGCTCACCGGCCGCACGGACGAGCACATCGACGACGTTCCGCAACTACTATCAGGCGCAGGGAATGTTCGGCATTCCGCGCAGAAGGGCGAGGTCGAGTACACGAAGGTGCTCGAGCTCGATCTCTCGACGGTCGAGGCCGAGCGTGGCCGGACCGAAGCGGCCGCAGGACCGCATCGAGCTCGACGATGCTCAAGCCGACGTTCACCAACATGCTGCAGGCCGAGCCGCCGAATGGCTACGGAAAGACGGCGACGGAGATCGAGCGCAAGGTGAAGGCCACGATCGGTGCGTCGGGCAACGGCCGGCAGATCACAGGCGGCGGCGAGCAGGACGACCGGTGTCCTCGCGGCGACGGAAGGCGCGCAACACGAGCGAGGTGACCGAGTCGGAGATGGTGAACAACCGTCCCACGCCGGACCGCGTCAGCGCAGGCGCGCTCGCCGAGGCCGACGAGTTTCCGATGGCCGTCGCCGAGTTGCAGCACGGCGACGTGCTGATCGCGGCGATCACCTCCTGCACGAACACCTCGAATCCGTCCGTGATGCTCGCCGCGGGTTTGCTGGCGAAGAAGGCGGTGGAGAAGGGACTGAACGTCCCGCGCGTGGTGAAGACCTCGCTCGCGCCCGGCTCGCGCGTCGTGACCGAGTACTACCGCAAGGCCGGCCTGCAGCCGTACCTCGATCAGCTCGGCTTCAACACCGTCGGCTACGGCTGCACGACCTGCATCGGCAACTCCGGACCGCTCGACCCGCGCATCGAAGACGTCGTGACGAAGCACGATCTCATCGCGCGTGTCGGTGCTCTGCGGCAACCGCAACTTCGAAGCGCGCGTGCATCAGAACGATCAAGGCGAACTTCCTCATGTCGCCGCCGCTGGTCGTCGCGTTCGCGCTCGCCGGCCGCGTCGACATCGACATGCTCAACGAGCCGATCGGCAACGGCAACGACGGCAAGACGTCTACCTGCGCGACATCTGGCCGTCGCTCGACGAGGTGCGCGACGCCGATGCAGCGCGCGCTGATCGCCGGACGATTTCCGTCGCACTGTACGCGAACTTCGCCGAGCAGAATCCGCTCTGGAACGAGATCCCGTCGACGCCCGGCATACTGTATCAGTGGGACGAAGAGTCGACCTACATCCAGGAGCCGCCGTTCTTCACCGACTTCGGCATGAGCGCCGGCAAGGCGGAGGACATCACCGGCGCGCGTCCGCTGGCGATCTTCGGCGACTCCGTGACGACGGATCACATCAGCCCGGCCGGCTCGATCAAGGCGAGCTCCCCGGCCGGCAAGTACCTGCATCGAGAACGGCGTCGACGTGCGAGGACTTCAACAGCTACGGCTCGCGCCGCGGCAACGACCGCGTGATGACGCGCGGCACGTTCGCCAACGTGCGCATCAAGAACCTGATGGTTCCGGGCGTCGAAGGCGGCGTGACCAAGCACCAGCCGTCCGGCGAGCAGATGGCGATCTTCGACGCGGCGATGCGTTACGCCGAAGAGCGCATGCCGCTGGTCGTGATGGCCGGACAGGAGTACGGCACCGGCAGTTCCCGCGATTGGGCCGCCAAAGGCACCAAGCTCCTCGGCGTCCGCGCCGTCGTCGCGCAAAGCTTCGAGCGCATCCACCGCTCCAACCTCGTCGGCATGGGCGTCCTCCCGCTGCAGTTCAAGGAAGGAACGAACGCCCAGACGCTCGCCCTCGACGGCACGGAGACGTTCGACATCACCGGCATCGAAGGAACGCTCAAGCCGATGCAACGCGCCACGCTGGTCATCCATCGCAGCGCGGGCACGACGGATTCGGTGAAGGTGATCGTGCGCATCGACACGCCGATCGAGGTCGATTACTACGTGCACGGCGGGATTCTGCCGTTCGTGCTGCGGCAGTTGATGGCTTCTTAGGACGCAGATCGCAGATCGCAGATCGCGGATCACAGAGCGAGACAAGAGCTGTCATCCCGAGCGTCGAGCGAGGGACCTGGGCGGGTGGGCGGCACGAGGCTCACGTTGCGCGCCACCCGCCCGCCCGGGTCCCTCGCTACGCTCGGGATGACAAGGAGACGCAGACGCGGATCTTGCGATCCGCAATCTGTCGCGGAGCCCGCGCGGCGGAAAGCCGCGGAGCGCGACGAATCCGGAACGACGCCTCGGACCACCCGCGCGTGCGTTTAGCCTCGTGGCCTTCAGCGTGGCCGGCCGTGCCAGCTAACGCGCGATCTGGATGCTCGAATCGTTCGTCTGATTGTCGACCGTCGTCGCGTACACGACGGCGCTGCCGGCGATGACGCGGATCTCGATCGAGTCGTCGGGTTGGAGCGTGGCGCCGGTGAAGACGTTGCCCGGTTGCTGCTCGAAGTGGTCGTCGTCGAACGTCACCGTGCGGCGATGGAGCTCCGCGCCGTTGGGGCTGCGGACGATGAGCGCGAGCGTCGCGCCGTCATTGAGGGCGCGGACGCCGATGTTGAAACGATAACGCGTGAGATCGCGCGGGACGATGAGCGTGGCGACGTCGACGCCGGAGAGGACGGAGCCGATCGGGATCACGGGCACCGTAACTCCCGTCGTGCCGTTCGGCTGATCGTCGAAGGCGCGGGCGACGACCGTCGGCACCAGACCGCGGTCGACGAACACGTCGATCGAGCCGAGTCCGGTCGCGCCGAGTTCGGCGACGATGTCGGCGAAGGAGAGCGTCGTGTGCGGCGCGAGCTCGTAGCGGCGAAACGCGCCCTGTGGCCGCAGAACGAGCCAGCCGGCCATCGGCAGATCCGTTCCGTTGGCCATCTGCAGCTCGGTCTTGAAGTTCGCGTTCGATTGCCCGCGCGTCGAGCCGACGACGGGGACGATCGCGTCCGCGGGCTTCTGCGAGATCTGCGCGGCGGCGGAGAAGGCCAGGAAGAGCACGATCGCGAGTGTTCGCACGCGACGATGATAGTCGTCGGGTCGTCACCCTGCGAAGAACGGATTGTGCTGAAACGCGGCACCGGCGAACACGAGCGGATGTGCACGCAGTCCTTCCATCACCAGCGCGTCGGAGAACTTCGTGAGGTCGTAGGCGCAGACGATGACGTCGTCGAAATCCGCGAGCAGGTCGTTGTAGCGCCGTTCCAGCCCCGCGAACCGGGGATTGTGCTCCATCATCCAGGCCGTGTCACCGATGATTCGCGTGAGCGGAATCCCGCGCGACTCGGAATCGCGCAGGATGTCCGCGATGCCGCCCATCACCGCGTCGTGGTCGAACCCGCCGGGGCCGTGAATCGCGCCATCGAACGCGGCAACCTCGACTCCGCCGATGCGAGCGTTCGAATCGCGGGCGTCGACCAGATGGACGATGCGCTCGCCGCGCTCGAGTCCTTCGCGAATGAACGGAAGCAGCACCCCCTCCGCCTCGGCATTCGTCCGGAAGAACGTGATCGCGTGGCGCGGACGCGCAACGATCGCGCCGGAGAGCCATCCGCGGCGCCGCTGGACTTCGTGAATCGCCGCGACCAGGCGCTCGGACGCTTCACTCTTCACGACCACGCTCGCCTCCGCCTTCCTCAGCTCTTTGGCGAGCGCCGGCGAATCGTGCATCGTCAAGACGACGATGCTGCTGTCGGGATCGCGTTCGCGGATCTGACGGACCGTTTCCAGTCCGCTCAGCTCCGGCATGTCGATGTCGGTGATCACGAGATCGGGCCTGAGCCGCGCGGACGCCTCGACCGCCTCGCGTCCATTCGACGCCTCACCGGCCAGCTCCCAGTCCTGATGCGATTCGAGAAGGGACCGCAGGTTCTTCCGAATCGCGGGATGGTCGTCCGCGATGAGGATGCGGAATTTAGCCATGGTGGAGATCTCCGATCGGCAACGTAACCTCGATTCTCGTACCTGCTTCGCCGGAGACGATGTGGAAGTGCCCGCCGAGCTCCTTGGCGCGCTCCTTCATTGCCGCAAGACCGACGCCACTCACGGCCGATGTTCCGGGCTCGGGTACGGGCATGCCTCGGCCTTCGTCTTCGATGACGACGAAGAGCTCGTCCGTCTCTCTCCGCGATAACGCCACGCGAGCCACCGCGCTGCCCGAGTGCCGGTGAATGTTCGTCAACGCTTCCTGCACGATGCGAAAAACACCGTTCTCGACCGCGCCGGAGAATCGACCCAGAGTCTCGGGGGCGTCGAGCGCGACGGCGATGCCGCTTCGCTGGCTGAAGCCATCGATGTACCAGCGCAGCGCCGCGACCACGCCGAGGTCTTCGATGAGCGGTGGATAGAGGAGATGCGAGAGAGTGCGGACCTCGCGAATCCCCTGTTCCGTCAAAGCGACGCTCTCCTTCCATAACGCCGCGGTGAGCTCCGGTGTCGCGTCTTCCGCGCGCAGAAGATTCATGCGCAGCGCGGCCAGCGTCTGCGCGGTAGTTTCGTGAAGTTGGCGGGCGATGCGCCGCCGCTCCTGATCTTGCGATTCGAGCAGTCTCGTCGAAAACTGCTGCGCGTTTCTCAGCAGCGTTTGGCGGTCGGTGACGTCGAGGAGAAAGACGCAGTGCGTCCGCCGGCCGACGCTGGCGTAAAACCGATACTCGACGTCGCGCACCTCACCGTTCTTCCGCCGGATCACCCCCTCGCCGCCGCCCTGATCGAAGTCGAACAGTTGCGGACGTGCGTCCGGGTCGCGCTCGGCGATGAAGTCGCCGATCGACTTCGTGACGATCTCGTCGCGGCCATAGCCGAGAAGGGCGATGGCTGACGCGTTTGCCTCGATGCAGCGGCCGCGGTCATCGAACGTGACGATCGCTTCGATCGCACTTTCGAACAGCTTGCGAAACCTCTCGTGGCTCTCGCGGAGCCGCTCTTCCGCCTTCCTCCGCTCCGTCAGATCGCGCACGTACACGAGCCAGCCGACGCGGTGATCCTTGCTGACGGAAACGCCGGCGACTTCGACGTCGATCGCGGTGCCGTCGCGGCGCTGCCACTTCTCCTCCATCCACGGAGCAACATGGCCGACCGGCGTTTCCGACATCCTTCGCGTGACCACGTCATGAGAATCGGCATGCACGATGTCCAGTGCGTGCTTTCCGATGATCTCCTCATCCTTCGTCACGCCGAGCAGGCGACGCAGCGCGGGATTGGCGTAGAGAATCGAGCCGGTTGCAGTCGCGTAGAGAATGCCTGCCGGAGAGAGCTCGACGAGACTGGTGGCGGTTGCGCGGAGCTCGCCGGTCTCCTCCGAGGCGCGCCGGCTGATCGCTGCCATCAGCACGGCGGCCAGCACGAACAACGCAACGCGGCCGAGGACTTCCGCTGGCGGCGGAGGCGGAGTCCAGAAGGGATAGACGCGAAACCAGAGTGTGACGGCCGACGCGATGATGGCGGCGATGGCTGGTCCATCTCCGAAGTAGCGGACGATCACGGCGATGGCGAGGAGAAGCAGCGAGACGGGAACGCGGTCCCAGGGCTGGGGAACGAGAACCCAGAAGAGCGCCAGGGCGGCCGGAACGGTGAGCGCGACCGCATATCGGAGTACCATGCGAAGAGGGGTCGATCTCATGGGAACAGTCTCGTTCCCCCCGGAACGAACGGCAAGGTGAGGCGATGATCCGTATCGCGATGGCGGATGACCATGCGATCGTACGCGAGGGTCTGAAGCGGATCCTCGCCAAGACCGGAGATCTCGCCGTCACGGGAGACGTCGCGACCGGAGACGAGCTGCTCACGCTTCTCCGCGCGCAAGCCTTCGACATCCTCGTGCTCGATCTCACGCTCGGTGCGCGCAGCGGGCTGGAGTTGTTGAAGCAGGTCCGCTGCGAGTTTCCGCGCATGCCGGTCCTGATTCTCAGCATGCACGCGAGCGAGGAATACGCGCTGCGCGCGTTGCGCGCCGGCGCGGCCGGTTACGTGCAGAAGGAGAGCGCGCCGGAGGAGCTGGTCACCGCCGTGCGGCGCGTCGTGTCGGGCGGAACGTATGTCAGCGCCGGGCTCGCGGAACGCCTGGCCATGCAGCTCGCCCGGGCCGGTGCGAAGCCGGTACACGAACTGCTCTCCGATCGTGAGCTCGAGGTCTTCCTGCTGCTCGCCGCGGGCAAGGCGGTATCGGAGATCGCAGCGGATCTCAATCTCAGTGTGAAGACGGTCAGCACTCATCGCGCGCGCATCCTGGAGAAGACCGGGTTCCAGCGTAACGCCGACATCATCCGCTACGCGCTCGAACATCACCTTCTTTGACGGGAATCAGTGTTCGTCTGACACGCCGGTCAGACGAGTGCACGCGAAATCGGAACTCTGTCGTTTCGGCAGCGCGGTTTCGCTATGCATGACAACGCGCCATACCACCGACCATCGAGAGTGCCATGAGTACTACCGCCTGCTGGCGGAAAGCGTCACCGACGTCGTCGCCATCATCACCGACGACGGCACGTTGACCTACGTCAGTCCCGCCGTCGAAGGCTGCCTCGGCTACGCGCCGGAGGATCTCGTCGGACGAAATTCATTGGACATGATCCATCCCTTCGATCGGGAACGGGTGGAGGCCCGACTGGCTTCGTTCGCCGTCGGTCCGACCATCCCTTATACCTATCGCCTTCTTCACAAAGATGGTTCATGGCGATTCGTCGAGTCCGTTGCACGCGACCTTCGGCGTCACCCGCTCGTCGGCGGGATCGTCGTCAACACGCGCGACGTCACGGAGCGGCTTCGCCTCGAGCGCGAGGTCGCACAACTCAACCGCCTGGCTGGATTGGGCCGCCTCGCCGCGCAAGTGGCGCACGAGTTCAACAATGTGCTCATGGGCATCCAGCCGTTCATCGGCGTGATCCGGAAGCGCATCGCCGGCGACGCGGATCTGAAGCGAATGACCGACCTCATGTCCGCATGCGTCGAGCGCGGGCGGCGCATTACGCACGACATCCTTCGCTTCTCCCGGCCCGCGGTGCCGTCGTTCGCGATCGTCGACGTCGGCGATCTGCTGCAGTCGGCGGCCGAAGAGATCCGACACCGGCTGGCCGGCATCGACCTGCAGCTCGTCCTTCCATCGGAGCCGTTGGCCATCGTCGCCGATCGCGGACAGATCATGCAGATTCTGATCAATCTCGCCACGAATTCGCACGACGCGATGCGCATGCACGGTGGCACGTTGACGATCACGGCGACCGGATGCGACACCGGCATGCCCTTTCGCACGCTGCTCGATGCGCAGTCGTTCGTCCACATCTCCGTCACGGACACCGGTGACGGAATCGCGCCGGAGGACCTCGATCTGGTCTTCGAGCCGATGTTCACGACGAAGCACACCGGCACGGGCCTCGGGCTCTCGGTCGTGCATCAGGTCGTGACGCTGCACAACGGTCATGTCTTCGTCGAAAGCACGCGCGGAGAGGGCACGTCGATGCACGTCTTTCTGCCGCGGGCGGCGGCGGAGCCGGGTGGCGAGCGCGCGGATCTCATGGCGTACGAAGCCCCTCCGCTTCGCGTGCTGATCGTCGAGGACGACGCCACGATCGTCGAAGGACTCATTGCCGCACTGGGTAGTGAAAGGCTCGTGGCTCGCGGGGTCTACAACGGCACCAAGGCGCTGGCGGCGATCGAGGAATTCGCGCCGGATGTCGTCCTGCTCGATATCCGACTTCCCGATGCCGATGGACGCGTTGTCTTCGAGCAGATCGCGGAGCGGTGGCCCGATCTGCCGGTCATCTTTTCGACCGGGCACGCCAGCGAAGAGGAGCTGGAGAAATACCTGCGCCGGCGCAAGGTCCGCCTGCTTCTCAAACCGTACGCCTTCGACGAGCTCATGAAGACGATTCTCGAGGTGGTCTTGTGAAGGCGAAACTGCTGATCGTCGATGACGGTCCGGCGACGCGGGCGTTGGCCGCGGCGCTCGAGGCCGGCGGCTTCAAATCCGACATCGCGCCGGATGCATCGACGGCGATCAGGTCAATCGAAAGCGAATCCTACGACGCGATCCTGCTCGATCCGATGATTGGCGGCCGCATGAACGGCTTCAGCGTGCTCAGTTTTCTCGAGCTTGATCGCCCCGAGCTCGTCGATCGAACGTTTCTTCTGACGGCGCTCGGCGAGCAGACGGTGTTGCACACGGCGCCGGATCTCTTGCCGCGACTCTTTCGCAAGCCGGTCGACTTCGTCGCTCTCGTGAACGCGATCGAAAGCAGAGGATCCGCGGATCGACGCCCACGTCCGGCCATCAGTCGTCCGCACGCGCTCATTGCGGACGACGACGTGCCGACGGCGACGGTGCTCGCGGGCTTGATGGAGGAGCTGGGACACGCAACGACTGTCGTGGAGAATGGCCGCGAGGCCATGCATCGGCTGGCCGGCGCGGACTATACGACGCTCATCGTCGATCTGATGATGCCCGACGTGGACGGTTTCGCGCTGTTGAAGTACATCGAGGAGACCCGTCCCGCGTTGCTGCACCGCGTGATCGTATCGACGGGGATCCCTGACCGGTTTCTCGCGTTTCTCGATGCGAAGCCGATTCGCGGCGTGCTTCACAAGCCGATCGCGCTCGGTGAGCTCAAGCGATTGCTCGGCGACTCGGCGACCCGCGGATTCCTCTGCTAGAGTGCGCCGCCATGAAGCGCGCATCCGCACTGGCCCTCTTCCTCCTCGCTCTTCCGCTCTTCGCCCAGAAAAAGGCGATCACCTACGAGGCGATTTACGACCCGGTCGAGAAGGTCAACTTCAGCGGCACGGTGATGACCGGCATCGAGTGGCTCGACGATTCGACGTTCTATTGGCCGAAGCGCGATGAGAAGGGGACGTTCGGCGAGTGGCGCTTGTTTGATGTGACGACGGGCAAGGACAGTGCGCTCCTCGATCGCGCGAAGTTGCAGGCGGCGCTCGTCGCGACCGGACTTTCCTCGGATGTGGCGAAGGACGCGGCGTCTTCGGAGTCGCTGACCTTCGACGCGAAAAAGTCGGCGATTGTGCTGGCCGTGGCCGACGACCTCTATCTCTACTCACTTTCCCGCAACACGGCCACGCGGCTCACGTCCGCGCCGGGAGAAGAAGAGAACCCGGCGTTTAGTCCCGACGGGCAGAAGATCGCCTTCGTGCGCGCCGCCGATCTCTATGTCGTCGATCTCGCCGGCCGCGAGCGGCGCCTCACGACCGATGGCAGCGCGACGATCCTCAACGGGAAGCTCGATTACGTCTATCAGGAAGAAGTCTACGGGCGCGGACAGTGGGCTTCGTTCTGGTGGAGTCCTGATTCGAGCCGCCTCGCGTTTCTGCAGCTCGACGAAACGCCCGTCCCCGAGGTCACGATCACCGATCACATTCCGTATCACGCCAAGCTCGAAACGTTTGCGTATCCGAAGGCGGGCGATCCGAATCCGCGCGTGAAACTGTTCACCGTCGGCGCGAGCGGCGGCACGCCGAGGGCCATCGACGTCGATCGCTACACGAGCGGCGAGTTCCTCATCGTCAACGTCGGCTGGAACGGCGACGGCAGCACGCTCACGTACCAGGTGCAGAACCGCGAGCAGACCTGGCTCGATCTCGTCAGCGCTTCGCCTTCTGATGGCAAAGGGAAGATGCTCATCCACGAGACGACACCGGCCTGGGTCGATCCGATCGCGAATCCGGTCTGGCTGGAGGACGGATCGTTTCTCTGGCAGTCGGAGCGATCGGGCTTCCGCCACATCTATCACTACAAGAGCGATGGCACGCTCGACCGCCAGATCACCACGGGCGACTGGGAAGTGCGCGACCTGCATGGCGCCGACAAGAACTACATCTACTTCAGCGGCACCGAGCGGAGCGTGCGCGATCTCGACGTCTATCGCGTGAAGCTCGACGGCTCGGGCATGCAGCGTCTTTCCGGAGATGCCGGAACGCATGCGGTGACGTTCAATCGCGCCATGACGCGGTACGTCGATCGCTGGAACGATCTCTGGACGCCCGATCAGGTGCGCGTCTACGGGTCGGACGGCAAACTTGCGCGCGTCGTCGATGAGAATCGCGTCGCGATCCTCGACACCTATCAACTGCCGAAACCGGAGTTCGTGCAGGTCAAGAACCGCGACGGCTTCGTGATGGAGGCGATGATCATCAAGCCGACGTTCTTCGATGCGTCGCAGCGCTATCCGGTCTATCAGTTTCTCTACGGCGGACCGCACGCGCAGCAGGTGACGAATCGCTGGAAAGGGCAGTCGATGCTGTTCATGCAGCTCATCGCCCAACAGGGGATCATCGTCTGGCAATGCGACAACAGGACCGCCAGCGGCAAGGGCGCGGTGTCGACGTGGCCGGTCTACAAGAACTTCGGCGAGACGGAGTTGCGCGACATCGAGGATGGCATCACCTGGCTCGGCAAGCAGCCCTTCGTCGACGACGGGCGCGTGCTGCTGAACGGCTGGAGCTACGGCGGCTTCATGGTCAGTTACGCGCTGACGCACAGCAAGATGTTCTCGGCCGGCATCGCCGGTGGAACGGTGGCGGACTGGCGCGACTACGACTCGATCTACACCGAGCGCTACATGCTGATGCCCCAGAACAATCCAGACGGCTACAAGAAGAGCTCCCCACGCTTCGCGGCGAAAAATCTCCACGGCAACCTCCTTCTCCTGCACGGCACGATCGACGACAACGTCCATCTGCAGAACGCGATTCAGTTCGCCTGGGAGCTGCAGCAGGCCGGAAAGCAGTTCGAGATGATGTTCTATCCGAAAGCGCGCCACGGAGTGCGGGACAAGAAGTCGGTGTATCACCTCAATAAGTTGATTTTCGATTTCGTGAGAAGGAATCTGGTGAGGTGAAGCGGTTGACTGGTTGCTGGTTGTCTGGGGAGCTGCGAAATATCGGGCACCTGGCAGGCGGTTCGCACAACGGCCTTCAGGCGAACTGCGCAGATCAACCGGCAACGCCACGATGGCGTGAACCGCAGATAACCAGCAACCAGTAACCAGCAACGAATGACGACTCAACTCCAGGAACCCGAAACCCGTCGCGTGATGGCGATCTCGCGCCGCGCGATGTCGATGCCGGCGTCTCCGATCCGGCGTCTCGCGCCGCTGGCGGATGCGGCGAAGGCACGAGGGACGCGCGTGCTGCACCTCAACATCGGCCAGCCCGACATCGAGACGCCGCCGGCGATGATGCAGACGGCTGCGCACGATGAACGAGCGCGTGCTCGAATATTCGCCGTCGACCGGCACGCCGCAGTTTCTCCGTTCAATGCGTCTCTACTACCAGCGCCGCCTCGGGTTGTCGATCGAGACGTCGCAGATTCTGGCCACGACCGGCGGCAGCGAAGCGATCCTCTTCGCCTTTCTCGCTTGCGCCAACGAAGGCGACGACGTGCTCGTCGTCGAGCCCTACTACGCGAACTACCTCGCCTTCGCCACGATGGCTGGGATCAACCTCGTGCCCGTGACGAGCCGCGGGAGTGACGGTTTTCATTTGCCTCCGCGCGCGATCTGGGAGCAGGCGCTCACTCCGCGCACGCGGATGGTGATCTTCAGCAATCCGAGCAATCCCACCGGCGCGGTCTACACGCGCGAGGAACTCGACGCGCTCGCGGAGTTCTGCCGCGAGCACGGTCTCTTCATGATCTCCGACGAGGTCTATCGCGAGTTCGTCTACGACGATCGCAAAGCGGTGAGCGCGCTCGCACTCGACGGCATCGACGATCTGGTGATCGTCATCGATAGTCTCTCCAAGCGCTACAGCGCCTGCGGCATCCGCCTCGGCGCGCTCGTGACGCGAAACCCGGAGGTCTACGACGCATGCCTGCGCATGGCCCAGGGACGCCTCTCGCCCCCCGGCCTCGCGCAGTTCATCGCCGTCGGCCTCGACGATCTCAACGACGATTACACGCACGCGGTGGTCAGCGAGTACCAGCATCGCCGCGACGTCCTGTACGAAGGGCTCACGTCGATTCCCGGCGTCGCGCTCGCGAAACCGGAGGGAGCGTTCTACTGCATCGCCCGCCTTCCGGTCGACGACGCCAGCGCATTCGCGTCGTGGCTTCTGTCGTCGTTCGAACACGAAGGCGCGACGGTCATGCTCTCTCCGGCGAGCGGCTTCTACGTGACGCCGAACGGCAAGAACGAAGTGCGCATTGCGTACGTGCTGAACGAAGCGGATTTGCGTCGAGCGGTCGAAGTGCTGCGCGCCGCGCTGGTGGAGTATGCCACCGCGATAAGGAGGGCGGGCTTATAGCCCGCCGACTCTGGGCGGGGGACCATTCCCAACCAAAAGAACCGGCGGGCTATAAGCCCGCCCTCCTCACAATGGCCAAGCTCCAGGCGTGGCTATGGCGCCGCACTTCGATACAACGCCGAATCCACGATCCTGCCGATCATCTCCGTGTAGCTCTTCCCACTCTCCTTCGCCGCCATCGCGAACTCGGCGGCCGGGTCCAGCCAGGGATTCGGATTCGCTTCGAGGACGTAGACGCGGCCGTTCTCCGCGAGGCGGAGGTCGATGCGCCCATAGTCGCGGAGCTTGAGCGCGCGGTACGCGGTGAGCGCGGCCTGCTGGATCCGCGTCGTCGTCTCTTCGTCGAGGTCGCGCGCCGGTGCCGATTTCGTTTTCTTGTAGGCCTCGGTCGTCGTGTCGAACTTCACTTCGTATCCGGCGATGTGCGGCATTCCCTCGGGAAGTTTCGAGAGATCGAGCTCGACCAGTGGCAATGCCTCGGGCTTGTCATTGCCGAGGATTGCGGCGTAGATCTCGCGGCCCTCGATGTACTCCTCGATGAGCGCGGGCGACTCGAACTCTTCTTCGACGTAGGCGATGCGCTCGAAGAGATCCTTCAGCGTGTGCACGACGGACGCGGCGTTGATGCCTTTCGATGCGTCTTCGGACGCCGGCTTCACGATCACCGGGAAGTGGATGTCCTGCGCGTGCTCGACGACGCCTTTGTTCATGACCGCGGAGTAAGGCGTGTAGAGCTCGTGATAGCGCACGATCATCTTCGCGACCGACTTGTCCATCGCCAGGAACGAGCCCTGCGGACCGGCGCCGGTGTACTTGCGTCCGATGAGATCGAGGTACGCGGCGAAGTGCATCTCCATCGTGTCGTCGCCGGCGTAGGACTCGACGAGGTTGAAGAAGAGATCGGCGGGATGGCGCACGAGTCGCGTGAGCGTTCGCGGTTTCCCGTCGATGGCGAGCGTGGAAGGTTCATGGCCGAGGTCGCGCAGCGCGTCGGAGATGGCCTCGATGTCGGTCTTCTTCTTTTTCTTTTTCTTCTTCGTACGCGGCGCGGCGGCTTCGATGTTCGCGCCCGGATACTCTTCGTATCCTTCGAAGGTGTTGTAGAGAATCGCAATCTTCATTCGGGTCTCCGATGGCGCAGCGGTTTGCGTCCGGTGAGGAACGTCATCGCCAGCGCGGTGATGTAGACGGTGAGCTCGATCATCTGCCGGCTGCTGCGCTCCGGCGTGACCATCAGACCGAGCTCGCCGAGGCGGCGCTCGACGGCCAGAACGATCTCGCGGACGAGCGTGCGGCGCACGCCGGTCCACTGGTTGACTTTATCGACGAGCGTGCGCCGTTGAGTCGCGAGCAGCGCTGCGGCCGATGTGGCCGCGGGATCCTCGTCCGTCGCGGCGCTGAAGATTTCGGCGAGATCGGCGTCGAGCGCGAGTCCGGCGATCATCGCCGATTCGTCGACGTGGAACTCGCGGTAGAACTCTTCGACGGTCTGGTCCATCTCGGCGGCGGTGATGTCGGTCCGGCCCGTCGGCTTCAACGGCTCGCGTTCGCTCAGTTCGCGCGTGATGCGATCGACGTACTGAAGTTTGCGCATGGCCGGCCATCCGGCGTAACGCGCCTGCCAGTGGGAGTGAGGATCGAGCCAGACGGCGAAGGTCTCGGCGAAGTCTTCGTCGGGATGTTTCTGCGCGTACCAGCCGGGGATGTAGCGCACGAAGTCGCGGGAGAAGGGGACGAAGGTGTAGTCGTCGCGATAAGGCCGCCGCGCGCCGCCGAAGACTTCGCGATAATCGGGGGTGCGATGGAGAATCCAGGCGTGGCTGAAGGCGTGTCCCGCTTCGTGGCGCAGGTACATCATGATTTCGCGCTCGCTCTCGACGTCATTGAGCGCGTCCTCGAGGTTGGCGACGCGCGGATCGCCGAGGTAGAAGGGGATGCCGATGACGGGTTCGCCGGCCGGCGAGCCCCATTCGTCCGTGAGGTAGCAAAGCGGACGGAAATGCTTCAGTCCTTTGGCCTCGAGCTCCGCGTAGAGACGGCGCACGAGCTCGGCGACCGGCGAGTTTTCCAGCGATAAGCCGAGCTCGCGGATCGGTACGGTCAGCAACTGCCGCGCTTCCGGCGGAGCGTGTTCGAAATGCACCATTCCGCTGACCCCGCTTCAAGACCACTGCCAGCCGGCACGGCCGGCAGCGTGGGTTGGCCAAGCCTTGTTGGTCGTGCGGGTGGTACGAGGCATGGGTCGCGCGAGGGGACAAAGCGCGAGAGATGGTTACAATTCAGTTCATGAAGTATTGGCTGATGAAATCCGAGCCTTCCGCCTACAGCATCGACGACCTCGCGCGCGATGGGACGACGAACTGGAATGGCATCCGGAATTACCAGGCGCGCAATTCGATGCGCGACGATATGCGCGTCGGCGATCGCGTGCTCTTCTACGCGTCGAATGCCGATCCGTCCGGCGTGACAGGAGTCGCGGAAGTCGTGCGCGAGGGGTATCCGGAACCGGACGATCCGACCTGGTCGATGGTCGACATCCGTTTCGTCGAGAAGTTCTCGCACGTGATTTCGCTCGAGACACTGAAGAACACGCCCGGCCTCGAGGAGATGGTCGTGACGAAGAAGGGCTCACGCCTTTCCGTGCAACCGGTGGCGAAGAAGGAGTTCGACATCGTGGTGAAGATGGGACGGAAGAAGAAGTAGGCGAGTCGTCGAGTCTCCGAGTCGACGAGAGACGTGCGGTCCTTTCTCGACCGCTGGACGACTCGGCGACTGGACGACTCGCAAATGCTCACTCTCCACAACGGCGACATCACGAAGCTCGACGTCGACGCCATCGTCAATGCCGCGAACTCGTCGCTCCTCGGCGGGGGCGGCGTCGATGGCGCGATTCATCGCGCGGCGGGTCCGGAGCTCGTCGCGGAGTGCCGGCTCATCGGAGGATGTCCGACGGGCGAAGCGCGCATTACGCGCGGCTATCGATTGCCCGCGCGACACGTCATCCACACTGTTGGGCCTGTGTGGCGTGGTGGGACGAATCGCGAGCCGGAGCTGTTGGCGTCGTGTTATCGCGAGAGCCTGAAGCTCGCCGTGGCCAACGGAATTCGCACGATCGCGTTTCCGGCCATCAGTTGCGGAATCTACGGCTATCCCGTGAACGAAGCGACGCGGATCGCGGTCGCGGAGACTTCACGATTCGTCGCCGAGCATCCGTCGATCGAGCAGGTGATCTTCGTCTGCTTCGGCGCCGAGGTCTGCGCGGCGTATACGCGCGAGCTCGCGAGCGCCTAGTTTTCTCTTCGCCTCGTCGAGCGTCCAACGTGGCGTGAGGACGCTCATCATGATCTTGACGCTGGCGCTGCTCTCTTCCTGCAAGAAGGAAGAGGTTGTGACGCTGGCGCCTCCGCGGAGGATCGTGCGTACCGCCGACGTGCGCATCGTCGTTGCCGACACGTCGAAGAGCGTTGACGCGGTGACGAAGTGGGCGGAAGCGATGGGAGGATCCGTGCCCGCCTCGCAGATCTGGCGCGACGGCGAACTGCTGCGCGCGAAGCTCACGCTACGCGTCCCCGGCGACAGGATGACCGCGACTCTGGCCACGATTCGCGGACTTGCGAAACGCGTCGACAACGAAACAGTCTCCAGCGTCGAGATCTCCGGCGAGTGCGTCTCGCTCGATTCGCGGGCTCGATCTTCGGTATCCTCGCCCTGAAGGCATGAACGAGATCGCCAGCTACTTCGATCGCATCCGCGAGCGGACGATGCGCGTCGTCGCCTGCGTCCCACCCGACCGCATCGAATGGACGTACAAAGAAGGGAAGTTCACCTTCGGCGACGTGATGCGCCACCTCGCTTCGATCGAGCGCTGGATGTTCGCCGAAAACGCCGCGCTGCGCCCCAGCCGCTATCCCGGCCACGGACGCGACCTCGCCGACGGATACGACGCGATCGTCGCCTACATGAAACGCATGCACGCCGAGTCGATGGAAATCTTCGCCACCGCTGACCTCGACGCCCTCTGCACGACCCCCGGCGGTGCGCAACTCCGCGTCGGCAAATGGATGCGCTCGATGATCGAGCACGAATCCCATCACCGCGGCCAGCTCTACCTGTATTGCTCGATGCTCGACCTCCCGACACCCCCGATCTTCGGCTTGACGGAGGAAGAGGTCGTGAAGAGGAGCAAGGGTTAGGCGGGCGAGGCTTCCTGCCGGTCCGCCGGCTTTCTTGTCGACAACCTACAGGTAGACGGTAGACAGGCCACGGGGAACGCTTGCTCATTTTGCGAGCGTCCCCTGTCTGCCGTTTACTGTCTACCGCTCGCGCTGCAGGCGCTCCAGCGTTCCAAAGCAAGAAAGGACGGCCTTCGCCGTCCTTTCTTCACTGTGTTTCGGCGGGTTGGGTTAGACCGCCGTGACGTTGGCGGCCTGGAGGCCTTTGGGGCCTTCGATCAGGTCGAACTCGACCTGGGCGCCTTCCGGAAGGGAGCGAAACCCTTTGGATTGAATGGCGGAGAAGTGAACGAACACGTCTTCGCCCTTCTCCGTCGTGATGAAGCCGAAACCCTTCGCGTCATTGAACCACTTCACTTTTCCAGTGCTGCGCATCCTCGAGGTTCTCCTTCTGATTCTTGCCCCCGAGCTCCTCGGTAAGCCATTACCTCACCTTCCAAAGTTGCACGGAGATTACGCGTCAAAAAAGAACTTCTCGTTCCAATGAATAAATTTCCAGCAGGGGTGGAAGGCCGTCTCAGGCGGCCGTGAAGTAGACCGACTGCTCGCGCCCGCAGGAGCCGCAGTGGCGAGTCACGATGGTCATCTCGCGCTCGGCGTAACGCGCGCGCTGGATGTCGGCGGGGGAGTAGGCGGCGGCGCCGCAGGTGCATGCGAGGTTGGCGAGGTGGGCGTCGATCTCGTGCGAGCCTCCGATGGCGACCGCCGAGGCCGGCGCTTCGCCGGGGCGGAACATCGCGGGTGTTGGGATGAGCATCGGCGCAGACCGGCGCATGGCGAGAAGCCAGCAAGTGATGATGAAGGCGCCGGCGATGAAAGCTCCAAGGCCCCACGTGAGACCGCTCGAAGAGGCGGGCTGTTCCACGGGCTTCGGCTCCGCGCCATCAGGAGAGATGCGATACGAGATCTCGCTCCAGATGGCGTTCAGTTTCGTGAGGTGATCGGAGACGTCCTTCGCGGCGACGAAATCGCGGCGGGCGTGCAGCGATTGGCGGATCGTCACCGTCGTGCCGTTCCGATCGACGTTGTAGGCGTAGCGGAACGTCGGCGACTCCGTCACCGAGGTGCTCTTCTCCACATCCACGGCCTCGGGGAGATTGAAGGTCACCGTTTGCCGCACGTCGAGCGGATAGTCGAACGCAAGCGGCATCGTGCGGATCATCGTCTCAGGGCGATTGAGATGCGAGTCGAGGACGCGCGGGTACCACGTCCAGTGACCATCCCTCCAGAGCTCGCGGACGCGATACTTCTCGGTGATGACGATGCGATTGCCGGCGCGATCATCGTCGATGCGCGGCAGCCCTTGCGCCTCGATCTTCGGCTGATCGGCGGCAAGCTCGTTAATGCGCTCGCGTGCGAAGTCCTCGATCGATTCGCTGGCCAGATCGGTGCGCATCGAATCGGCGTCGCCGCCGGTGAACGTGGTGCGGACGAGCAGGTCGACCGGCTTCGCGTAGTCGAGCGTCGTATAGATCTGCTCGACGACCGTCGCTCCGCCGGTATTCGTCACGATCGGCGTGAGTGCGTGCGTATCGGCGCGCACGACGAGTGCACTGCCGTCGCTCGGCGTTTCGATCGTCGCCAGCGTGCCGCCCTGATCGGAGATCGTGCCGTCGACCCAGTAGGTCTTCCCGTGATCGATGACTTGCGTGATCACGTGGTCGAAGAGGAATGGTGAGGGAAGCTTCTCCTGAAGACGATGGCGAAGGCGCGTGTTGACGAGCGCCGGATAGGCTTCGAGTCCGAGCTCGCGCAGAAGCGCGACGAGCAGCAGCGTCTTGTCCTTGCAGTCGCCCCAGCGCGCTTCGAGGGTCTCGGATGGTTGATGCGGCTCGTGCGAGTTGCGACCCATCTCGATGCCGAGGTAGCGGATGTCGTCCTGCACGAAGCGGATGGCGGCGCTGATGCGTGCGTCGGCGGTTGCGTTCTCGGCGCGGAGCTTGTCGGCGAGCTCCTTCACTGCGGCGGACGAGCGCGCGTCGATGTGGAACATCGACTCGGCCCAGCTCGCGACTTCGCGCCACGAGGCGAACTCCGTTACCTGCACGCTGCGCCACGGCTCGTACCACGACGGGATTTCGTCCTCGACGTCGAGCGGAGGAAGGTCGTGCAGCTCCCAGGTCAGGATCTGATCGGGCCTGTTCATCGAGATGACGGGATCGGCGCCGCGCCATTGCAGCGGACGTCCCGCCGGCCAAAGCAGGCGATGACGGATGCGCCGTGTCGGGACGCCGGTGCTGAGGTCGTACTCGTCGTCGTACTTGCCGCCGAGGAGCGGGTTCGTGCCGGAAAGGGACCAGGAGTAATCGATGATGTCGCCGGGGCGCACGTCCTTGAGAAAGATCAGCGCCGTGCGCTCGCCGTCGTAAATGCGATCGTCGGAATCGTCTTCCTTTTCGATGACGCGGATCTCATCGGGCCGCAGCGCGTCGCTGCGCTTGCCACCGCGCACGATGGCGATGTCGTGAAGCACGAGCCGCTGAAACGTCGGATCGAAGTCGAGCGAGAGCTCGGAGGCGTTCTGCACGCCGCTCGGCGAGAGCACCTTGCGCACCGTGCGTGAGTACTGCCACTCGTCGCCCTCCGTGGCGCGCACCTGGTGATCGCTGAGGATGTCGTAGATTCCCCAGCGCACGTTCTGCCGCGGCACGTCGATGCCGATCTCGGCATCGAGACGCTCGACCCACGCCGGCGCCGGACGGACGTCGAATTCCCTTCCGTACAGGGGGAGAGTGATCGCGAAGAAGATGAGAAGTGCGGACCGCACGGCGCGGATTATAAACGGTTATTTGTTGCTAGTTACTGGTTGCTGGTTCCTTGTGGTTCTCGCGAACAGCGACAGCCTCGCGATCCTCCACAAGCAACAGGCAACCAGGAACCAGCAACCGCGTCAGCGCCGCGCCGCCCACGAACAGATCAAACACTCCGCCGCCTCATGTCCACGCGCCGGACAGTGCTCGCGTCCGAAATAGATCATCTGCAGGTGCCTGCGGCTCCATTCCTCGCGCGGGAAGACTTTCTTGAGATCGCGCTCGGTCTGTTCGACGTTCCTGCCATTCGAGAGGCGCCAGCGCTCGGCGAGCCGATGGATGTGCGTGTCGACGGCGAACGCCGGTTCGCCGAATGCCTGCGACATCACGACGCTGGCTGTCTTGTGGCCGACGCCGGGCAGCCGCTCGAGCGCTTCGATGTCTTTCGGCACGCGGCCTCCATGTTCGGCGACCAGCGTTTCCGCGAGCTTCTTGATGTTTTTCGCCTTCGAAGGCGCCAGTCCGCAGCTTCGGATGCAGGAGAGAATTTCGTCGACGGAGAGTTTCGCCATCTGTTCCGCGGTCGACGCGCGCGCGAAAAGAGCGGGGGTGACTTTGTTCACCTGCGCGTCGGTCGTTTGCGCGGAGAGCAGCACCGCGACGAGCAAGGTGAACGGATCGCGATGTTCGAGGGGAATCGGCGGGGCGGGATAAAGGCGATCGAGGATCTCACCGGCCTTCTTCGCTTTTTCGGCTCGCTTCATCGCCGATCCTCGCTGTCACGCCACGTCAGGACGAACTCCGGGAGCGGCGGGGATGAGAGCTCTTCGCGCCCGACGAGCGCGAGCACTTCGCCCGGCGTCGCATTGCCGTCTCTCTTCCGAATGACGGTCCGCACGTAGGCGTGCGCGTGGAGCGTCCCGTTCCGCTCGACGATGTGCTCGACGTAGATCCACTTCTCGTCCCATCCGGCGACGCGCGAGCGGATCTCGAAGCGCCGGAATGGCAACACGGAGCGTCGATAGCGCACGACGATGCCGCCCATCATCGGACGCCACCCATGTTTCAGAAGCGGGCCGACGACGCGCGTCCGCGAGAGCAGATCCATGCGCGCGACATCCATGAAGGAAACGTAGCGCCCGGCGTTGAGATGGAAGTTGAGATCGCAGTCGGTCGGCATCACGGTGAACCGCGATACCGACGTTCCCATCACGTCGATCCTCGGCCGAAGACGGCCGAGGATCATTGCGAAGAGAAAGCGGAAGAAGAGGAGCACGAAACGAAGAATACAGTTGCTGGTTACTGGTTGCTGGTTGTCCGCGGAGCGTGGCCAGGCAGGTACCCACAGATAACCAGCAACGAGCAACCAGTAACGAGTCGCTAATTGAGATCGAACAACAACACTTCACCACTCCCGTCGATCGTCACCGCCGCCTCCCCTTCGATTGCCGCGCCATCGCCGGCTTTCAGCGTTTCGCCGCCTACGCTCACTTCGCCACGCACGACCTGCAGCCAGCCGGCGCGGCCGGGCATGAAGTCGTGCGTGACGGCTTTGCCGTCGAGGATGGCGTTGTAGATCGCCGCGTCCTGATGGATTGTCACGGAGCCTTCGCGTCCATCGCGCGAGGCGACGAGGCGGAGCGTGCCGCGGCGTTCTGCGTCCTCGAACTTTTTCTGTTCGTAGCCGGGAGCGATGCCGCGCTTCTCCGGCAGAATCCAGATCTGCAGGAAGTGCACGCCTTCATCGTTCGACGGATTCATCTCGCTGTGCGTGACGCCCGTGCCAGCGCTCATCCGTTGCACTTCGCCCGGCTTGATGAGCGAGCCCGTCCCCATCGAATCGCGGTGCGCGAGCGTTCCTTCGAGCACGAAGGAGATGATCTCCATGTCGCGATGGGCGTGCGTCCCGAAGCCGACTCCCGGCTTCACGCGATCTTCATTGATCACGCGCAGCGAGCGGAAGCCCATGAACTCGGGGTCGTGGTAATCGGCGAAGGAAAAGGTGTGGTACGTGTTCAGCCAGCCGTGATCGGCGTGCCCGCGATCTTCGGCGCGACGGATGGTGATCATGGTGTGCGTGCCTCCAAGAGCCGAAACAGTTGCTTATTCCGTTGCTGGTTCCTGGTTGCTCGTTGTCTGTGGAGCTTCGCTTTGGCGAGAAGCCCCAGACAACCAGCAACCAGCAACGCCCTTCTCGCAAGAACGGATTACTGGTCAACAGCGAACAGTTATGATCTCGCGTCATGCTCGACGATCCCCCGCCGCGCGCGTTGCCGGAGCGTACTGGAAAGCACTACTGCGTGAAATGTCTCGCGGTGGTGCCGGTGGAGGAGTATCTGCGCAACGATCATATTTGCGACGAGTGTGCGGCGAGTGACGAATATCCGCTGGCGTCGACGCCGGAGCCGAAGAAGAACGCCACGTCGAAGCCCGAGCCATGAGCCGTCGCGTTGCCGTCATCCACGACTGGCTCACCGGAATGCGGGGCGGGGAGGCGGTGCTGGAAGGCATCCTCGATCTCTTTCCCGAAGCCGAGATCTTCACGCTCTTTCATTTCGCGGGATCGGTCTCGGAGAAGATCGAATCGCGCCGCATTCACACGTCGTCTTTGCAGCGGCTCGCGGCGGGTGCGAGCGACTATCGCCGGTACCTGCCGCTCTTTCCTCGCGCCATCCGCGAATGGGACCTCAGCGGCTTCGATCTGGTCATCTCGTCGAGTCACTGCGTGGCCAAAGGCGTCGACGCGAAGGGATGCCGCACCTCTGTTACTGCCATACGCCGATGCGCTACATCTGGGACCGCTTCGACGACTACTTTCCGCGCTCGAAACCGTTGCGCCGCGCGGCGATGATGGCCATCGCGCCGTGGCTGCGGCGGTGGGACGTGAAGACGGCGAGTGGCGTCACGCGTTTCGTCGCCAATTCGAACTTCGTCCGCGACCGCATCCGCCGCTACTACGATCGGGACGCCGACGTGATTCATCCGTTCGTCGACGACGCATTTCTCGACGCGCCGCTCGCCGGCGATCGCGAGCGACGAGCACGTCATCGTCTCGGCGCTCGTGCCGTACAAGCGCATCGATCTCGCCATCGCCGCGGCGACGACCAGCGGCAGACGGCTCGTGATTCTCGGCGGCGGACCGATGCTCGATGAGCTGCGTGCGCATGCCGGTCCCAACGTCGAGATCGCCGGCTCCGTATCGCGGGATAGAATCATCGAGCGCCTCGGGCGCGCGCGAAGTCTCATCCTCCCCGGCGTGGAAGACTTCGGCATCACGCCTCTCGAGGCCATGGCCCTCGGCACGCCGGTCGTGGCGTTGGGCGAAGGAGGCGTGCGAGACTCGGTGATCGACGGCAAGACAGGAATTTTGTTCACCCGCCCGGAGGTAGAGTCGCTGCGTGGCGCGCTCGATGAGGTCGAGTCACGAACTTGGGATCGCGCGGCGCTGCGCGCACATGCGCGAACCTTTTCGAAGTCGCGGTTCTTAGAACAGCTCGCAGCGGTCAGCTCGCAGCTCGCAGGAGATCCGGTAACTCCTGAGAGCTGAGAGCGCCAGCTGCGAGCTCAGAAAAATGATCGAGAAGAAGCACAGAACGCTCGCCTCGGTGTACCTGGTCAACGACGCCGTGGCGTCGAACCTGGCGATGCTCTGCGCCTGGTTTCTGCGCTTTCAGTTCGAGGTCATCCCGGTCACGAAAGGACCGCAGGACCTCGCCACCTACGCGAAGATCCTGCCGATCGTGACGCTGGTCTTTCCGCTCGCGTTCGCGGTGCAGGGCCTCTATCGCATCCGCCCGACGCGCAGCCGCACCGAGGAGTGGTTGTCCGTCGCCGCGGGCTCGGTGTTCGCGACGATCATCCTCTCCGGCATCCTGCTCTGGTTCCGTCCCGCCGACAGCCAGATCGTGCCGTATTCGCGGGCGACGCTCGCGCTCTTCGTCGTCTGCGCGTTCCTCTTCTCGATCGCCGGACGTTCCATCGTGCGCGCGGTTGTCGGGCGCCGGCATCGGGCAGGGAAGGATCTCGATCGCGTGCTGATCGCCGGGAATGGCGAGCTTGCGCGCGCGGTGCTCGATCGCATGAACGCGCATCACGATCAGCTCGGCTTCCGCATCGCCGGCTATCTGCGGAATGGCGATCCCAGTGAGCTTCCCGGCCTTCCCTGCCTCGGCAACATTCACGACGCGGAGTCCGTCGTGAAAGAGCACGCCATCGATCACGTCTTCGTGGCGCTGCCGTACGCGTCGTCGAAGGCGATGATGGAGTTGCTCGACCGTCTCGTGCGCAACTGCGTGTCGATCCACGTCGTGCCGGATCTCCTGCAGTTCATGGTGCTGCGCTCGCGGGTCGAAGACCTCGACGGATTGCCCACGATCAATCTCTCCGAGACAAAGCTCGAGGGCTCTGGGCGATTCATCAAGCGAGCGTTCGACCTGCTCGTCGGCACGGCCGCGCTGCTCGTGTTTTCGCCGGTGATGCTCTTCGTTGCGCTTGCGGTCTGGCTCGAGGATCGCGGTCCGATCTTCTATCGACAGATTCGCATGGGGCTCGACGGCAAGCCGTTCGAGATCGTGAAGTTCCGCTCGATGCGCGTCGGCGCGGAAATCGAAAGCGGTGCGGTGTGGGCGGAGAAAGACGATCCGCGCCGCACGAAGATCGGGCGGTTCATCCGCGAGTGGTCGCTCGACGAGCTGCCGCAGATCTGGAACGTGCTCATCGGTGAGATGAGCGTCATTGGTCCACGTCCGGAGCGCCCGGAGTTCGTCGAACAGTTCCGCGCCGAGTTTCCGCACTACATGCTCCGCCACAAGGTCCGCGCCGGCATGACCGGCTGGGCGCAGGTCCACGGCTGGCGCGGCAATACGTCGATCCGGATGCGTATCGAGCACGACCTTTACTACATCGAGAACTGGTCGCTGCTGCTCGATCTCAAGATTCTCTTCATGACCGTGCTGCACGGTCTGCGGCACGAAAACGCGTACTGAATTTTGCAAAGATGGACGAGTGGACGGTGGACCTAGTGGGCTTAGTGGACCTATTGGACATGGACGGCGGGCGTGGCACTGTCCATGTCCACTTGGTCCGCTGAGTCCACTAGGTCCACCGTCCACTCGTCCATCGTTCACACTCTGAGCCTCTGAGGCTTGCCCCGCCTATAATCCGCGCCGCATGGGTAAACAATCGGAAGTTCTCTTTCAGCGCGCACAGGAAGTGATCCCCGGCGGCGTCAATTCGCCGGTGCGGGCGTTCCGCGGCGTCGGCGGCTCGCCGCTGTTCATCGAGATCGGCGCAGGGCTCGCGCATCTTCGACGCCGACAATCTTCAGTACATCGACTGTGTCGGCTCCTGGGGGCCGATGATCCTCGGGCACGGGCATCGTTACGTCGTCGAGGCGGTGAAGAAGGCCGCGACGCGCGGGCTTCTCCTTCGGTGCTCCGACCGCCGGCGAGATCGAGCTGGCGGAGATGATCGTCGAGGCGGTGCCGTCGATCGAGATGGTGCGGCTCGTCAACTCCGGCACCGAGGCGACGATGAGCGCGCTGCGGCTGGCGCGGGCCGCTACCGGGCGGACGAAGATCATCAAGTTCGAAGGCGGCTATCACGGCCACGTCGACTCGCTGCTCGTGAAGGCGGGATCGGGCGGCGCGACGTTCAACATCCCCGATTCTGCCGGCGTGCCGGAAGAGGTGACGGAGCTGACGCTCAGCGTCGCCGATACAACGATCTCGAGGCGGTGCGCGCGCAGATGAGCGCCGAAGTCGCGGCGATCATCGTCGAGCCGGTCGCGGGCAACATGGGATGCATTCCGCCTGCGCCGGGATTTCTGCAGGGGCTGCGCGAGCTGTGCGACGAGCACGGCGCGCTGCTGATCTTCGACGAAGTGATGACCGGCTTCCGCGTCGCTTACGGCGGCGCGCAGTCGCTGTTCGGCGTGCAGCCCGACATCACCACGCTCGGCAAGATCATCGGCGGCGGCATGCCGATCGGCGCCTACGGCGCGTCGCGCAAGTTGATGGAACTGGTGTCGCCGCTGGGGCCGATGTATCAGGCCGGAACGCTCTCCGGCAACCCCGTCGCCGTCGCCGCGGGCCGCGCGACGCTCAGCGTGCTGCAGAAATTCGTCGATCTACGACGATCTCGAGGAGCGCAGCGAGCGAGTTCGACACCGGCGTGCGCAAGTCGGCCGAGAAGCACAACGTGCCGATCGTGCTGCAATCGCGTCGGCTCGATGTGGACGCTCTTCTTCACCGACGAGCCCGGTGACGGATTTCGAAACCGCGAATCGCTCCAATCGCGAGAAGTTCTCCGCGCTTCTTCCACCTCATGCTCGGCGAGGGCGTCTACCTCCCGCCATCGCAGCTCGAGGCGGCGTTCTTCTCCGCCGCGCACGCGAAGAAGGACATCCTGCAGCTGATCGAGAGGGTCGATCGGTCGTTGAAGAAGCTGGCGTGGGAGTTTGGAGTTTAGTTGTCGGTGGTCGGTTGTCCGGGCCTCTGGCGCTGGTGGGCCGAGGTAGAATGAGGCGATGACGGACGAGGAGTTGAAGCGGCTGCTCGAGTCGAACTCGGTCGAGATGCGCCGGCACTTCGATGAGGCGGCCGCGCGGATTACCGAGAAGGCTGACCAATCCACGAGTGAAACGCGACAGCACTTCGAGCAGGTCACTGCGAAAACTCGGCAGCACCTGGACCAAGTCACCGCCGAAACGCGTCGGCATTTCGACGTAGTCGCGGAGCGTCTCGAGAAACGCTTCGATCTCCTTGTGGAAACCGTCCAGTTGGTTGACGAGAAACTGCAACGCTCGATCGCAGAACTCGACGAGAAGGTTGAAAAGACTGCCGCCGAGACGCAGGCGATGATCAAGTTCTCGCACAAGGAGCTCGATCGCCGGATCGCCACTCTCGAAGACACGGTCGCGAATCACGAGGCGCGTCTCGAACGACTCGAATCGGACGCGCATTAGGGCGTCTGGTCAGTTGGTCGCTTCACGCAGTGCCGCGAGGATCTCTTCCTCGGCGCGAGCGTGCAGATCGCGTGACCTTGACCACGCCCCATCCGCGCGAGTTACCAGCGCCGCCTTTCGCGAATCCGAAGACACAAGTCCCGCGAGATTGATGCACACGTTCTGATACGCACCCGCCGCCGCCGCGCGTCCCATCTGCGCGCCGACTCCGGCATCGGAAAGCGATGCTTGCAGTCCGATACGGGCGATCTCGCGACAGAGCTCGATGATCTCCGGACAGGTTTCGAGAACGGTCAGCGGGACTTCCGCCGCGCCGACGGTTGCGTCGGCCATGGCGGCGTCGCGCGCGGTCTGTTCCTCGGGCGTGCTCTTCGGCATGCGCATCGCTTCGAGGAAGCGATCGAATGCGGCGGTGTCGGCGTCGACGGCGGCCAGCATCTGATCCTTGAGCTCCTGACCGCGCCGCGCGATCCGATCGAGGTCGGGCTGCTTCGCTTCGAAGCCTTTCTTCGTGTGCGACAGCACGGCGACCATCGCCGCGAGTCCGGCGGCCATGGAGGCGGCGAGAGCGGAGACCGAGCCGCCGCCGGGTGCGGGCGATTCGCTGGAGAGCTCGTCGACGAAATCGCGCAGCGTCATTGACGCCAGCCGCGCCGGCGTGGACATGCGGTACTCGATCACACGCTCTTGCGGATCGAACGGTTTCACCTCTGATAATCCGAGCGTCCGAATCGCCATCTGCATCAGCGCCGATTCCGGCACGCCGTCGGGGCGTCCCATGCGCGCGAGATAGTGGCGTCCGGCGTCGAGCAACACCTGGCGCGGCACGAGGCCGACGATCTCAGAGCCGGTCACGCGCAGACCGCGATGCCGCGCGCTGTCGTCGCAGGCATCGAAGGCGACGTGCAACGGCGTGACGTCGAGATCCGTCAGATTGATCGACACCTGCGCGGTGCCGAACTCCGGGATCACCCAGCCAACGGCCTTGACCGACTTAAGCAGGCCCGGCTCCCACGTCGGCTCGCCCTTGGCGTCGAGAATCGGATTCCCTTCGGCGTCGCGCTTCATCCGGCCGCGCTCGCGGACGTCGAACGCGACCCGCGTGGCCAGGCGCTTGTCCATGGTGTTGAGGTTCACGTTGTAGGCGACGAGGAACTTCCGCGCGCCGACGACGATCGCTCCGCTCTTCGGCACGAACTGCGCCGGACCGTAATCGGGCTGCCAGCGCGGATCGGTGAGCTTGCGCGCGCACCCTTCGTACTCGCCCTCGCGTACATCGGCGAGATTGCGGCGATGCGGCGCGCTGCAGGCATGCTCGTAGAGATAGACCGGAACCGTGAGCTCGCGGCCGATGCGCTCGCCGAGGCGGCGGGCGAGGTCGGCGCAGTCATCGAGAGTGACGTCGGAGACCGGCACGAACGGAACAACGTCAACCGCGCCGATGCGCGCGTGCGCGCCGCGGTGCGTGGTCATGTCGATCAGCTCGACCCCGCGCTTCACGAGGCGGAACGCTGCTTCCAGCACCGCCTCGGGATCGCCGACAAACGTGATCACTGTGCGATTCGTCTCCGCACCCGGATCGACATTCAGCACCGTCACGCCGGCCACAGAAGCCGCTGCGGCCGCGACCGCGTCGTAGATCTCAGGACGGCGGCCTTCGGAGATGTTGGGAACGCACTCGACGATTTTCATGCGCGGCGATCCTATCGCACCGCGCCGTTGTCAGTAGTCGGTGGTCAGTTGTCCGTGCGGCAGCGCCAGACATCACAGACAACCGATCACAGACAACCGATCACTGACAACCGACAACTAAAGCGCGGGTTTTTCCCGCACGCTCAACCAACTCCCAATCCACCCCGCGAACATTCCGCCCGCCACGAGCGCCGCGGTCTTCTGCCAGGAGAGAAAGCCAGTGAAGAGAAATCCCCAGAGGATCGAGCCCGATGGCGCGAGGGAGCGGCGGGCGATCTCGTAGACCGCGAAGAGCAGCAAGACCGAGAGAATGCCGCCGAGGGTGCCTTGCACGATGCCTTCGATGATGAACGGACCGCGGATGATGCGTTCGGTCGCGCCGACGAGGCGCATGATCTCGATCTCCTCGCGATAGAGCACCATCGTCAGGCGGATAACGTTCGCGATCGTGAACGCCGCGGCGACGGCGAGGATGCCTCCCGCCGCGAGACCGACGACATTGATGATCCCGACGAGGCGGCGCAGGCGCTCGATCCACTCCCAGTCGTACTGCACCTGATCGACGCCCGGCATCGCGCGCAGCGCACCGATGTTTTGATGGAACGCGCCGGATTGCGTCAGCTTCGGCTCGACCTCCACTTCGTACGAAGGCGGGAACGGATTCTCGTCGAGCTCCCCGACGACGTCGGCGATGTTCGCGAACCAGGTCTTGAACCGCGCCAGCGCTTCTTCGCGTGGCACCAGCCTCCGCTTCGCCAGCTCCGGCTTCGAAGCGAGGAAGTGATCGATGTCCTTCGCCTGCTGCGGCGTGACGTGCGGATCGAGATAGATGATTACTCGCGACGTTCCCTGCCACTGTTCCGCCGCGCGCCCCAGCGCCTCGGCGATGAGCAGGAACGCGCCGACGATCAGCAGCGAGATCGCGATCATCGCGATGGCCACGAAACTCGTCCGCCGCGATACCCAGATCCGCCGCACTGCCTCGCGGAAGAAATACGAGAAGGTGCCGGAAGGAATCTCGGGCTCGGCGCGAGCCGCGACGAAAGGACGGGCCATGTGCCGCGCAGTTTACCCGCGGGATCGCAGATCGCGTTCGCAGCTCCGGGTAGAATCGGCTGGATGGCAGTGACCCCATGCGTCAAACCGTCGGGAGCGAGGAAGAGCAATGGGTACGAAGAAAAGCGCGGCGCAGTCAGGCCAGTCTCCTTCGGAGCTGATCGATGCGAGGATCGAAGAGCTGGGCGACTGGCGGGGCAAGATGCTCGGCCGGCTCCGTACTTTGATCAAACAAGCCGATCCCGAAATCGTCGAGGAGTGGAAATGGGGCGTGCCGGTGTGGTCGCATGACGGATTGATCTCCACCGGCGAGGCGTACAAGAAAGTCGTGAAGATGACCTTCGCCAAAGGCGCCGCGCTCGAGGATCCGTCGGGTCTCTTCAACTCCAGTCTCGAAGGCAACACGAGACGCGCCATCGACTTTCACGAGGGCGAGAAGATCGACGAAAAGGCGCTGAAGGCTCTGATTCGCGAGGCCGTGGCGCTGAACAAGTCGCGCGGCTGAGGCGGCTCGGTGAGACATCGGGCGACATCGCGATCGAGGTCTGTCGTGTCCACGTTCGAGATCAGCCGACATCGATCGTGCAGTCGTCCGATCGCCGATCGATGCAGGCTACATCGATGATGAGGCGCACGCAGCTCGGGTGAGGCCTCGGGCGACGTCGCGATCGACCCTGTCGTGTCCACGTTCGAGATTAGGCGACATCGATGACACGTCCCCCGATGGCATGATCGATGTAGCCCACATCGACAGTGAGGTCCGGAGTGGCCTCGATCGATGTCAGCCCACATCGAGCACACGTTCGTCGTGGCCGCGATCGACATCGGTCGACCCCGACGATGGGTGCGATGGGGTCACAATCGATGTACGGGTCCATCGACGATGGGTCGGAGGGAGTCACGATCGATGGAGCGGACATCGACAGCGCGTTCTACGCAGGCCTCGGTTGGAGACGCTCCTTGATCTGGGGTCACCGCACTCCAAATGGCCTATGAACTTCCGCCGATTCCGAAGACGCCTTCGCGGACCGCGGGCGCTTCCAGCACGCGGGCTTTCTCGTCGCCGATGCGGCCTTGCTCGAGAGTGATGATGCGGCGGCCGCTGCTGCGGATCAGTTCGCGGTCGTGCGTTGCGACGAGCACCGTCGAGCCGCGCAAGTTGGCTTCGGCGAAGATCTGGAGGATCTCGGCGGAGAGGTCGGGATCGAGGTTGCCGGTCGGCTCGTCGGCGATGAGGACGAGCGGATCATTGATCAGCGCGCGCGCAACGGCGACGCGTTGCTGTTCGCCACCGGAGAGTTGCGGCGGATAGGAAGTCAGCTTGTGATGCAGGCTCACCATGCGCAGCGCCTGATAGGCGCGCTTCTTGTGCTCGCGCGGCGGGACGTTGAGCACGGTGAGGATGAAGGAGAGGTTCTCGAAGACGGTCATCCGCTCGATGAGCTTGAAGTCCTGAAAGACCATGCCGATCTCGCGGCGAAACCAGGGGAGCTGCGACGGTTTCATCGCGTTGAGATTCCGACCGTTGACGACGATCTGTCCTTCGCTCGGCGTGATCTGGCGGAGGATCAGTTTCAACAGCGTCGATTTTCCGGCGCCGCTCGGGCCGGTGAGGAAAACGAACTCGCCCTTTTCGATGTGGAAGGTGACGTCATGCAGCGCCGTCGAGTAACGGTCGAAGCGCTTCGTGACGTGATAGAAATGAATCATGTTCTCGTGGACAGTGTAGCCGAGGCTTCATGACACGCTTCCTCGCGGTCTGCCTCGGCGGTGCCCTCGGATCGGGGGCGCGCTATCTCGTCGCACTCTGGGCCGCGGCGACGCTCGGTGCGTCGTTTCCGTTCGGCACGCTGATCGTGAACGTCGTGGGATCGTTTCTGCTCGCGTTCCTCATGCATGTGAGCGCGTCGACGGAGTGGATGTCGCCGGCCGTGCGATTGATGCTCACCACCGGCGTCATGGGCGGCTTCACGACGTACTCGGCGTTCAATTACGAGACGACCCGCTATCTGCGCCAGGCGGCGTGGGGAGTGGGATTTCTGAACGTGGCCGCGACGCTGCTCGGATGCTTCGCGGCGGGACTCGCGGGGTTCGCGTTGGCGCGAGTGCTGTTCGGGAAGTGAGCGTGTGGGTACTTACGGGCGATCAGTGGAGCGCAGCTGCTTACTGCGTTTTTCGTCGGGCGGCGCTCCATTGTTCATCAAGTTCCAACACGGCAACCCATCGGTCCACGTACGCGATGTCGAGCTGTTCGCCCTGCACCTGGACAATTCCGGCAGCGTCGTCGATCTGTCGCTCTGACTCACCCAGCTTTGCCCACCATAGCTTCGTGAGAAGAATGTCTTCCGGACTTGCCGTGTACAGATCAACACCCGCTATTTGAACAACCGCCCGCCGCAAGAATCTCGACGCGTCGAATGGAGTGTCCTGCTTGATAATGAAATCGACTTTCCACAGGCTTGCATATTCGACAACATTGAAGAGTGACTTTCGCGATAGAGCTTCGTACGCGTCGTCTTTGTCCGTTGCGTATTCCGACTCAGGAAACTGGAGAAGGAGTTGCTCGAGTTGTCGGCGTGAGGGCGCAATGACGATGTCGATGTCGTTTGTCGACCGCGGGATGCCGTGTGCCGAGCTGGCAAACGAGCCCGTCACAAAGTATAGAATGCCCGCCGTCTCCAGCGCGGCGCGCAATTTTTCGAAAACAGGACCAACACTCAACGTTCTCTCTCGAAGCCATAGACGATACGAAGAAAGGAGCGCGCAATCTCTGGCTCCGAATACTCCGGATGGCGACGTCGGATGCCTGCCATCGCGGTGGCGCGAACCGCGTCGCTCAAGTCGACGGCGATCTGTGCGCGACCCGACGGGCCGGCTTCCCGGTAGAGCTGCCGCTGAATCGCTGCGGCGCGAGGAGTCGTGTCGCGGGCTGGCATTGGAAGACGATAACACGGTGTGTTTGTGCGGTCGCTGGGGGACCGCGGGCGATGACACTGGCGGTCCAACGCCGTCTTCTTCTTACCGTTCTCTCAGCGACACCGCCACCGGCATTCACGCCGCGCGCGATTGCAGGGCGACTTCACGCCGCGGTCGCCGTGCAGCCGAATGAAGACGTGACTGGCATGGCCGATTTCACTCCGCACTCTGAAGCCGGCGACGGGGACTGCCCACTGGCCCGCCGATGAACCACAGAGCGAGGAGGCGGCGCTGAAGCGGTGAGGCGTTCGGGCCCGAACCGTGCGCCAGGTGCGGATGGAAGATCACCGCGTCACCAGGATCGAGCGGGATGAGTGTTCGCCGGCTCTCGTCAAAGACGCCGGCATTCGTCTGCGAAGTGTCGTAATCGAAGTTCACTGCGCCGCCGGCATGGGTGCCGGAGAGGACTTCAAACCCGCCGTTCACCTCGTCCGCACGATCGAGGGCGATCACCAGGTTCGCTCCGCCGAACTCAGCGATGGCGTCACGCTGCTGCCATGCGACGAACGCCACGTCCTGGTGCCAGGGAAAGCCAGTACCAACTCTCGGCGGCTTCAGGTTGATTTGATCGACGATCCACCGCGGCGAGCTTACGCCGACGTTCTCGATGAGCTTCAGGACCCGACGGTCGTTGCGGAGAAGGCTCACCGCCAAGCTAGCCGATGACGCAAACGTGATCTTTCGCAACGCTCCGGGACGGACCGCTGCCTCACCTCGGCGGCCGCTCGCGGATTGGACGTAATAGCGCGCGCCGTCGATCTCCGCATCTCCCAACAGGTGTGCACTTTTCGACGCCAGCTCGTCGGTCGCCGCGCGAAGGCATTCGACGTCTCCTGGTCCGAGGAAGCGCTGAACCAGCGCCCAGCCATCGCGCTCGAAGCATTTGCGGGTCATCGATGCGCCGGAGGCGGCATGCGCGAGTTCCATCACACCCGATTGTGCCATCACATGCGTCGCTTCGTTGATCACGGGAGACCTTCAACGGGGTTACGCGAAGTCTAGCGAATCGTTGCAGCTGACGGAGCCGCGCAACGTCCCGAGACGGCAGCATGGATCACGTCCGCGGCTCCGTCAACTCGGACGTTATGCCGCGGAGAAAGAAGTCGTCCGTGACTTTCTTCCTCCGTGTCCCGACGTGAAAACTCTGCTTACTTGTGCTGCTCCTTACCTTTCTCTCAGCGACACTGCCACCGGCATTCTCGCCGCACGAATGGCGGGCAAGAGGCCGCCGATGAGGCCGATGAAGGCTGCGATGACGATGCCGCGGATCAGCAGCGCGGCGTTGACGTCGAAGGAGAAAGCGACCTGGCTGAAGGTTTGCCAGTTGAGCGTTGCGGCGCGGAAGCCGTCGAAGGCGAGCCAGGCGCCGAGGGCGCCGATGGTGCCGCCGATGACGGCGAGCAGCATCGACTCGATGAGCACGGAGACGAGGATCGGCGAGCCGCTGAAGCCGATCGCTTCGAGCGTGGCGATCTCGCGGGCGCGCGCGGAGACGGCGGTGTACATCGTGTTCAGCGCGCCGAAGATGGCGCCGAGTCCCATGAGCGTGGTGATGATGCCGGCGAGGAAGTTGACGATCTTCACGAGCGTCTGCGATTGCGCGGCGTAGTACTCCTTCTCGCGCAGGATCTTCACGTTGACGCGCGGATCGGACGTCAGCGCGTCTTTGAAGGTCTGGAAATTGCCGGGCGAGGCGAGCTTCACGACGGCGGTCTGGTAGCTCGACTCGCGGCGATAGGCCGGCGCAAGCACGGAGGCATCGGCCCAGATCTCGGACTCGTTGATCGAGCCATCGGCGTCGAAGATGCCGACGACTTTCCAGCGGTTCTGTCCGAACAGAAGCTCGGAGCCGACGTTCGTGCCGCCGAACTGGCCAAGAGCGGCGCGGCCGACGATCACTTCGTTCTTGCCCCAGCCGAACATCCGCCCTTCGGTGACGTGCAGTTCCGGACGCACGTCGAACGCCTGCTGCTCCACGCCGCGCATCGGCACGTTGGCGTCGGTCCCGGTAGAGCGCTTCGGCAGGTTGACCATGACAAAGAGCTCGGGGGAGACGAGTGCACGTCCGTGTGCTCGCGCCACGCCCGGTGCTTCGGCGATGATCTTCGCTTCCTCGCGGCCGAGGATGCTGGTCATCTCCGAGTCGGCGCCGGTGCGCATGACGAAGGCCGTGTCATCGGAGCCGCCGATGGTCATCGTTCGTTGAAAGCCCTGGCCGATCGAGAGGACTCCGACGAGCACGGCCACGACGCCGGCGATGCCGACGACGGCCGCGGCGGCGGAGCCTTTCCGCGACGGGAGCGTGCGGATGTTGAATGCGATCAGTGCTGCGGTCTGTGTAAACCAGCGTGTCATCGGATTCTCCCTATTCGCGGCGTAGCGCTTCGACGGTGTTGAGGCGCATCGCCTGGATCGCCGGCAGCAGTCCGCTCACGACGCCGAGCAGAACGACGAAGACGATTCCCAGGACCAGCTTCTCCGGTGGCATGTGGAAGACGGGGAGCGCGCCGCCGGTCGGATCGCCGGCCTTCACCGCGAACCAGCCGAGGAGGAGTCCGAGTCCGCCGCCGATCGCGGAGATCATCAACGCCTCGGCAAGGACGAGCGAGAGCACCTGCGTGTCGGTGAATCCGATCGCCTTGAGCACGCCGAGCTCGCTCATGCGCTCGCGGACCGACTGCGCCATCGTGTTGCCGGCGACGAGAAGAATCGTGAAGAAGACCGCGGTGAGGATGAACATCACGATCGCGCCGATGTTGCCGGCCTGCTCCGCGAATCCTTTGATGAATGCCTTCTCGGTTTCAGTCTTCGTCTCCGCCGGCGAGTTTGCGAACAGGGCGTCGACCTGCCGCGCGACATCCTCGGCGTGCTTCGGATCGGCGATGTGGATGTAGTACCAGCCGACCATTCCTTCGCCGTTCTTGCGCGTCTCGTTGAAATAGTCGTAGCGGAACCAGAGATTCGACGTGTCGACTTCCGGCTTCCCGTCATAGATGCCGACGAGGTCGAACGTCCAGGTCGGATTGCCATTCTTCTGCTGCCAGATCGTCGCCTGCAGCGGAATCTTGTCGCCGACCTTCCAGCCGAATCGCTTGGCCGTGGTGCGGCCGACGATCGCGCCCGTGCGCGTCTTGAGCCACGCTTCTTTCTCGGCCGGCTTGAGCTCGAACTCCGGGTACATGCGCAGGAACTCTTCAGGTTTGACCGGCATGTTGCCGAAGAAATTCTTCGGCTCCTTGTAGATGCCGCCGAACCAGGTCGCGTGCGTGGCGTCGGTGACGCCGGGGACGCGCTCGATCTGCGCCTCGTAGCTCTCGGGGAGCATCTGGATGAGCGAGACCTTGTGCCGCACGATCAAACGATTCGCACCGGCGACGCTCACGCCCATCGAAAACGCCTGGCGGATCGCGGCCAGGTACACGAAGAGCACGAACGCCACCATGATCGAGAGGATCGTGAGCAGCGTGCGCGTCTTGTGGCGCTTGAAGTTCGAGAGGACGAGCTGTGCGTATCTCATGCAGCCAACTCGTTGGAGACCTGGCCGTCGACCATGTACAAGCGGCGCGACGCGCGGTTGGCGGCGTGCGGGTCGTGGGTCACCATGATGATGGTCTTGCCCTGATCGGTATTCAGCCAGTGCAGGAGATCGAGAATCCCGTCGCCGGTCTTGCGATCGAGATCGCCGGTCGGCTCGTCGGCGAGGATGAGCGTGGGATCGGTGACGATGGCCCGTGCGATGCCGACGCGCTGCTGTTCGCCGCCCGACAACGTGCGCGGCGTGTGCTTCGCGCGGTGCGTCAGCCCGACGATGTCCAGCGCCGTGGTGACGTGCTGCTTCCGCTCCGATGCGGAGAGGTTGGTGAGGAGCAGCGGCAGCTCGACGTTGCGCTCGGCGGAGAGGACGGGGAGAAGGTTGTAGAACTGAAAGACGAAGCCGACGTGACGCGCGCGCCAGTGCGCGAGGTTCTTGCGCGAAAGGCTTTCGATGTGCTCGCCGGCGACCTCGATCGTGCCCGCGGTCGGCCGATCGAGCCCGGCGAGGAGATTGAGCAGCGTCGACTTGCCCGAGCCCGACGGCCCCATGAGCGCGAGGAACTCGCCCTGCTGGATCTCGAGATCGAGATTGCTCAGGACATGGATGTCCTCGCCCCCGCGGCGGAAGACCTTTTCGACGTTACGGAGCTGGACGAGAGCGTTGGGCATTGTGTTCTCCTTCAAAATCGGTGGACAGGTGACGGTGGACAGGGCTCGCTCGCGAGCCGCGCCCGTCCTCCACGACGGTTCCGTTGCGATGTCTGAACCGGATGACGACACACGCCCCGCGCTGCAAGCGTCCCCCGTCACCCGCCTACTGTTTGCTTGGGTTGGTCACTTTCACCGCATCGCCATCCTTCAGCTCCGCGGGTCCTTCGATCACGACCTGTTCGGCGTCGGTCACGCCGGACTGGAGGCGCGCGTTGTCGCCTTCGGCGTTCATCACCTTCACCGCGCGGCGCTCGGCTTTGCCGTCCTTGACGACGAAGACGATGTCCTGCTCGCCTTCGCGACGCACCGCGGTGCGCGGCACTTCGATCATCGGCGCGGCTGCTGCGGCGCCGGCGTCGTCGGTGATGAAGGCGACCTTCACTCCCATGTCGGGAAGCACGCGCGCGTCTTTCTGATCGAAGGCGATGCGGACCTTCACCGTTGCCTTCTGGCGGTCGGCGGTCGGCACGGCGGTGATGACGTGTGCGGGGATCTTCCAGTCGGGATACGCATCGAGCACGGCTTCGACCTTCTGATCGGGATGCACGCGATGGATGTAGGCCTCGTTGACGTCGACCTCGATCTCCAGCGAGGCCATGTCGACGATCGTGCCGACGCCGGTGCGCGTGAACCCGCCGCCGGCGGAGACGGGGGAGATCATCTCGCCCGGTTGCGCGTCTTTCGAGACGACGATGCCGTCGAAGGGGGCGCGGATGATCGTGTCTTCGACGCTCTGGCGCTGCAGATCGGCCTGACGTTGCGCCGATGCGAGCTGATCTCGCTGCGCGGCGAGACGCGCGCGGGCGGCGTCACGCTCGGCGCGGGCGCGATCGAGATCGGAGCGGCTGGAGATTTCGGAGCGCGTGAGCTGTTCCGCGCGGTCGAGATCGAGTTGGGCCTGGTGGATGCGCACGCGCGTCTCTTCGAGCGCGCTGCCGGCGGCAGTCGCTTCGGCGGTGGCGACGGCGAGGCCGCGCGTGGCGACGGCGTTGTCGAGGCGGGCCAGGACCTGTCCGGCCTTCACCGGCATCCCTTCCTCGATGTAGACCTCGACGATCTTGCCGGTCACTTTCGACGAGACCGTGGCCTGGCGGCGGGCGGTGACGTAGCCGCTGGCGTTGAGCACCGCACCGCGACTCTGGCCGGCGATGGCGTGAGCGGGAGCAACGCGCACTTCCTTGCCTCGCTCGCGCGTGAGCGCCCAGGCGGCAATGGCGAGGAGGACGAGGACGATCGGCACGATGACGAGCCAGGGCGTGCGCCGCCGCTCGACGTCGGGACGTTCGATACGAAGACCGTTCAAAGTTGCGCGTTCGACCATGATTCGCCGCGCATTATGGCGATCCGCACCGGGCTTGTCAGTTGATGAATGTCATATACCGGTGAATGGTGGACGTTTACCGTCGAATGGGCGAGCAATAGATCGCGGATTGCAGATCGCGGATCGCAGGCCCCCACCCACCGTAGAGTCGGGGGCTACCGCCCCTGCGATCCGCGATCTGCGATCTGCGTTCTGAATCCCACCGAACTGTCACATCTTGTCGCAAGTCCCTCGGCGCCCTCGTGCGACCATGATCGCTCGTACGTATGAGTCGCTTTTTCCGTCGATCGATGTTCTGGCTGCTGCCGGCGGTGATCATTCCGCTCGGGGCGTTGCTGGTCATGCAGTATCGCTTTCTGCGCGTGCTGGAGCAGAAGACCGCCTCGGCGGAGCGGAACTGGATGCGCGGCGCGCTCGAGCAGGTCACGACCGAGCTCGAGGAGCGTTTCCGGAAGTCGAGCGCTTCGGCGTTGAACATCTCGCAGTCTTCGTTACACGACGTCTCCACCCTCGGCGAACACTTCCGCAAGCATTGCGTACTCGGAGCGCGCACGTACTTCGCGATGCGCTACGGGCCGTCGTTGTACGAGTCAGGCTTCTTCGGACCGAACGGCAAAGAGAAGCTGCCCACTGACGCCGAAGCCGAGGCGGTGAAGATGGCCACGGTATCGTGGCTACTCGCGCACAAGTGGAACCGCATCGCCCAGCCGGCGGTGTACGTCGATGAGCGCGACATGCGCAACCGGATCATTCTCAAGCCGGTCGTCGACGCGTCATGGCACGTGGTCGGAGTCGTCGGCGTGATTCTCGACGAGGATCTGGCCAAGAAGACGATGACCACGATCGGCGCGAGCCTGATGAAGAAGCGCGCGCAGAACTCCCCGATCGCGCTCTACTTCGGCGATCACTTTCCGCGCCGGCGCGGCGATGGCCGCGACTACATCACCGTGCCACTCGGTTTCATCTTCACGAACTGGCGCGCCGGCATCCGCGGCACCTGCGAGAGTCCGGAAGAGATGGCGGCGATGAATTTCCGCAGCAACATGATGTGGACGGGCGGCTCGTTCGTGATTCTCCTCGGCGCCGTGCTGCTCGCGCTCGGAGCGGTGGCGCGGCAGATGCGGCTTTCGCAGATGAAGAGCGATTTCGTTTCCAACGTCTCGCACGAGTTGCGCACGCCGCTCTCCTCGATCCGCGTCTTCGGCGAGTACATGCGCCTCGGACGCGTGACGAAGGAAGAGAAGATCCGCGAGTACGGCGAATACATCGAAGCCGAGGGGCGGCGGCTCACGCAGCTCATCAACAACATCCTCGACTTCTCCAAGATCGAATCGGCGGAGAAGAAATACCGCTTCGGCGACACCGACATCGCCGATCTCGTCGGACACACCGTCGCCGGATTCGAAGTCCCGCTGCGCGATCTGGGCGTGAAGATCGGCTTTCACGCGAGCGAGCATCCGCACCTCAACGTCGACAAGGATGCGATCGCGCAAGTGCTGATGAATCTTCTCGACAACGCCGTGAAGTACTCGAACGGGCGCAAAGAGATCGAGGTGGCGGTGGAGACGCGTGGCGAGGAAGTGCGGATCGCTGTGCGCGACTTCGGCATCGGCATCGCCGCGAGCGAGCAGAAGAAGATCTTCGAGAAGTTCTATCGCGTTGGCAGCGGTCTCGTTCACGACGTCAAAGGCAGCGGCCTCGGATTGTCGATCGTGCAGCACGTCGTCAAGGCGCACTGCGGTCGTGTCGAGATCGAGAGCACGCCGGGGCAGGGAAGCACGTTCACGATCGTGTTGCCGATTCCCGGCACCACGGTGGCCATGCCACAGCAAACGGAGTTCGCATGAACCGCATCCTCATCGTCGAAGACGATCCCGCTATGTCCGTCGCACTGCGCGACGGATTCGAGTTCGAGAAGTACGCCGTCGAGATGGCCGCTGACGGCGAGGAGGGTCTGCGCATCGCCAACCGCGGCGATCACGACCTGATGATTCTCGACGTCATGCTGCCGAAGAAGAGCGGTCTCGATGTCTGCAAGGAGCTGCGTCGCAACGGCAGCCACACGCCGATCATCATGCTCACCGCGCGCGGCCAGGAGATCGACAAGATCGTCGGCCTCAAGCTCGGCGCCGACGACTACGTGACGAAGCCGTTCAGTTTCATGGAGCTCCTGGCGCGCGTCGAAGCCGTGCTGCGCCGCGTGAATCGCGTTTCCGCCGGCGACGAATACGAATTCGGCGACGTACGCCTCGACTTCCGCACGTATCAAGCGACGAAGACCGGCGCAGCCCTCGAGCTCACGCCGCGCGAGTTCCGCATCCTTCGCTACTTCATTGACCACGTCGATGAAGTCGTGAGCCGCGAAGCGCTGCTCAATCATGTCTGGGGCTACGACAGCTCCGCGTTTACACGCACGGTCGACACCCACATGGCGCGCCTGCGCCAAAAGATCGAAGCGATCCCCAGCGAGCCGCGGCACTTCATCACCGTGCATCGCGTTGGGTACAAGTTCGTACCGTGACGAACGAGTGAGCGAAGCGAACGCGGTTCTGTGTGGCCGCCGCGCGAGGGTTTGACTCCGTCATCCTGAGCGAGGTGGATGGCTGGGCGTGAGCGAAGGATCTCAAACTACGAAAAGCATGACCGAGACACGGTTCCTCGCAATTTGAGATTCTTCGTCGCGCTCCGCCCCGTCGCGGCACGCCGCTCGGGGGCTCCGCCGACTCAGAATGACGTGAATGGCAGCACGATTTTCGGCGCTACCTGATGATCTTCAGGTGGTGATTCGTGTGGATCACGATGAAGTCGAGGGCTTGCGCGAAGGGGAGGCCGCCGAAGAGCGGGTGGCGGAGCACGGGCGCGTTGTCGCGGCCGGCGTTTGCGGATTCCTGAGCGCGGTCGATGAGTGTGTCGAGCTCCGCGAGGCGCGTATCGAGATCTTCGCGTGTTGCCGGAATGCCGGTCAGTTTCTCGGGCGCTCTTCCGCGGCCGCGCGGGATCCAGCGGAAGAAGAGGACGAGGCGGCCCATCACGTTGATCCCGTACGGCAGGGTTGGAAGCACCGGCTTGAGCAGCACCTGGATCGTCGAGGACGCGACTTTGATGGTGTGGTCGAGGTGCTCGGAGAGACACCACGCGGACTTTGGGACGGAAGTCGTGAGATCGCGTGACGCGAGAATCGCGCGGATGCGCGTGGACTGCTCGCGGATCCGCGAAAGACTTTTCGACGGCGAAGGAGGCATTACGACGCCAGGCGTTCCAGCACGCCGAGGACGAGAGCGGTGAATTGCTTCTGCACGCGCGCGGTCGTGTCCATCACTTCCTGATGCGTGAGCTTCTGCTTGAGGATTCCCGCGGCCATGTTCGTGATGCAGGAGATGCCGAGGACGGGAATCTGCATGTGCGACGCGGCGATGACCTCGGGGACGGTCGACATGCCCACGGCATCGGCACCGAGCACGCGGAAGGCGCGGATCTCCGCGGGCGTCTCGTACGTCGGCCCGGAGAGCGCGAGGTAGACGCCTTCCTGCAACTTGAGACCGATGCCGGCCGCGACTTCTTTGGCGATGTCGCGCAGCGATTCCGGATACGCCTCGCTCATGTCCGGGAAGCGCAGCCCGAGGTCATCGATGTTCGGTCCGCGAAGAGGATTCTGCCCCATGAAGTTGATGTGATCGGAGATCAGCATCAGATCGCCGGCCTGATACGACGTGTTCACGCCGCCGGCAGCATTCGTCACCACGAGCTTCTTCACGCCGAGGCGACCGAGCATGCGCGAGAGAAACATCACCTCGTTCATGTCGTAGCCTTCGTAGAAATGCACGCGCCCCTGCATCGCCGCGACCGGGACACCTTTCGCGTGACCGAGGATCAGACGTCCCTGATGGCCCATCACCGTCGACGCGCGCGCGCCGGGGATCTCGCCGTAGGGGATGGCCACGTCGACGTCGATCGCGTCGACGACGTCGCCGAGTCCCGATCCGAGAATCACACCGACCTGCGGCGCGATGCTGCTCTTGCTTCGGACATAGTCGGCGGCTTGGTTGAGCTCGTTGATCATGGCGCGGGAGTATAAACGCCGGACGGCAGATCGCAGATCGCAGAACGCAGTTCGCAGGCCCACCCGCCGGGAACGGGCCGCTCCCGCGGCATCGCTGCGATCCGCGATCTGCGATCCGCGAACTGCTTTCCGTTGACAGCGCGTCCAACGTCGTTCATAAAGGCTCCCGGTTCCAATACTTCACGTCGGGGAGCACTGAATGGAGCGATTTACCGCGCTGATCGGCTTCTTTGCCATCCTCCTGATCGCCTATGGCCTGTCCACCAATCGGAGAGCGATCAAATGGCGTCCCGTGGTTTGGGGGCTTCTCCTCCAGATCGTCATCGCCATCTTCGTCCTGAAGGGAACCGAGATCGCGGCGATGTTTGCCGGCATCGCGCTTCCTCTGGAGCGTTACGGCGCGGCGCTCCTGTTCGTCCTCGTGGCCATCATCGTCACGCAGATCGGCAAGCGAATGCCCGCCGGCGGCGCGCGGACCGGACTCTGGGCCGCGTTCGGCGTTTTCTCGCTCTATCTCTTCCTCGCCTTCAACCTGCTGGCTTATCTGTTCGAAACGATGAAGGGCATCGTGAACAAACTGATCGGCTACACGCAGGAAGGCGCGACGTTCGTCTTCGGCGACCTCGGCGCGGCGAACAGTAAGGTCGGTTTCGTCTTCGCCACGCAGGTGCTGCCGACGATCATCTTCATCGCCTCGATCTTCGCCATCCTCTATTACATCGGCGTGATGCAGATCGTCGTGCGCTTCTTCGCCAAGGTCATGGCGCGCTTCATGGGCACGTCCGGCGCGGAGTCGACTTCGGTGGCCGCTCGATCTTCATGGGGCAGACCGAAGCGCCGCTGACGATCCGTCCGTTTCTTCCGACCATGACCATGTCGGAGCTGATGACGGTCATGACCGCCGGCATGGCCCACGTCTCCGGCGGAATCATGGCGGCGTACGTGCTCATCGCGAAGGTCGACGTCATCCACCTGCTCACGGCCGTGATCATGACCGCGCCCGGCGCGATCATGATGGCGAAGATGATCGTGCCGGAGACCGAGCAGCCCGAGACCGGCGGCGACGTCATCATCGAGGTGCCGAAGCAGGACGTGAACGTGATCGACGCGGCGGGACGCGGCGCGATCGAAGGATTGCATCTCTCGCTCAACGTCGCGGGAATGCTGATCGCGTTCATCGCGCTCGTCGCGCTGGTCAACGGAATCTTCGGCTACGCGCACGGCGCGCTCGCCGGGACGTTCGTTGGCCCCTATTTCCCGGCCAGCCTCGACATCCTCCTCGGCTGGGTCTTCCGTCCGATCGCTTGGGCGATGGGCGTGTCATGGAAGGACACGCTCCTCGTCGGCAACCTCCTCGGCACGCGAATGGTGCTGAACGAGTTCGTCGCGTTCCTGAACCTCGGCAAGATCGCGGAAGGTGTGCTCGACCCGCGCAGCAAGATCATCGCGACGTATGCGCTGTGCGGCTTCGCGAACTTCTCCTCGATCGCGATTCAGATCGGCGGCATCGGTTCTCTCGCTCCTTCGCGTCGCGGCGATCTCGCGCGCCTCGGCTTGCGCGCGATGCTCGCCGGAACGCTGGCCAACTTCCTCACCGCCACGATCGCCGGCGTGCTGCTGTAGAGAAAGGTCACGGAGCGCAGGCTTCCAGCCTGCCGGTCCGCCGGCATCTTGCCGGCACGTACCGCCTGGAAGGCGGAGGACCGGCAGGCAAGGATGCCTGCGCTCCTTTCGTTTCGTTTGATTCAGTTCCGCAAAAGCTCGATCAGCGCGCGCATGTCCGCGGGCATCGGTGCTTCGAACGTCAGCAGTGCGTTCGTGGTCGGTTGCGGAAACGTGATGCGCGCCGCGTGAAGGGCTTGCCTGCCGAACGACGCGAGCGCGCGTTGGATGCGCTTGTCGGGGATGCCGCGCCATTGCGGGCCGGAGTAGAGAGGGTCGCCGACGATCGGGTGTCCGAGGTGCTTCATGTGGACGCGGATCTGATGCGTGCGGCCCGTGTGGAGCGTGCATCGAACGATCGACGCGGCGCGGAGACGCTCGACCACCTCGTAGTCGGTCACCGCGCGGCGTCCGTTCGGAACGACGGCCATTCGCTTGCGATCGCGTGAATCGCGGCCGATCGGCGCGTCGATCGTTCCGTGCTGAATCCCGGGCGTTCCGTAGACGAGCGCGAGGTACTCCTTCCTCACGCGCTCCGTTCCCCATTCCGCGGAGAGCTTCCGGTGCGAGGCGTCGTGCTTGGCGATCACCATCACGCCGCTCGTGTCCTTGTCGAGGCGATGCACGATGCCGGGGCGGATCTCGCCGCCGACGCCGCTCAGATCGCGCACGTGAAACAGAAGAGCGTTCACGAGCGTCTGATCGGGATGACCGGCGGCGGGATGTACCACGAGACCAGTAGGCTTATCGATGACGACCACGTCCTCGTCTTCGTAGAGGATGGTCAGCGGAAGATCCTGCGAAGCGAGCTCCGAAGGCATCGCTTCGGGCACGTCGATTGCGACGCGCTGGCCGGTCGAGACACGGCGGGAAGGCTTCGGAACGACGGCTTCATCGACGCGAACACGACCGTCCGTGACAAGGTTGGCGAGGAAATTACGCGAATGAGAAGGGAAGAGCTCGCCGAGCGCGCGATCGAGGCGCATCCCATCCTGGGCTGCACCGACTACCGCCTCGCTCGTCTCGCTCACGTGGCGAAGTATACGAAGGGAACGAAGTGACGAATTCGGAACTACGCACGTATAAAGTCAATGACGTGGGTGTTTCGTGGGCAATACTTCGTTTAGAATGCGCTGGCAGCATAGATCCGACGTACCGTTGTTAGACCAAATCACATCCTGTTGAAGGGGAGAAATATGTTCATGAAGAAACTTGGTGTTGTCGCGGCCCTGATGATTTGCGCCTTGAGCGCATCCGCGAGCAACTTCCGCGGTGCCGATCAGGTCTACGTCCCGGTCGCCGGACACCTCCAGGGATCGAGCGGTACCTTCATTTCCGACATCTACCTCGCGAACCTCACGGCGGACGAGGTCAAGGTCTCCGTCATCTATCAGCCTTTCGGCGACAACCAGAACCCGCCGGCCGGCCCGGTCGGAACCGAGTTCAAGGACAAGATCACCCTCGCCGCGTTCGAGCGCAAAGAGCTCAAGGATTTCTTCAACAGCGGTCTGGGTCAGGCCACGGGCTTCGGCCAGCTCATCTTCAACGGCTGCAAGAGCGGCACGAGCTGCGGACCTGAGACGCAGAACGAGAACGGCGTGAGCCCGAACTTCCGCTCGATCAGCGCCGAGTCCCGCATTTACCAGGTCGCCAACGGCGCTCCCGCGAACGCGCCGACGACCGGTCAGCTCTTCTCGGGCATTCCCTGGTACAACTTCGTCAGCCAGCTCCAGAGCGCCCCGGGCCTCGACAAGATCTTCATCACCGGCATCACGCACACCGGTACCGCGGGTCAGACCGGAACGTTCCGTACGAACATCGGTCTCGTGAACGCTTCCCAGTACTCGAAGACGACGCTCGTCGTGAAGCTCTACCAGGGTCGTCTCAACGACACCGACAAGAAGGGCGAAGCGTCCGTCAACCTCGGTCCTCTGGGCAACGTGCAGCCTGGCTTCGCGCAGCTCTTCCCGCAGGCCGCGTTCGGTGGCAACTACTTTGTGACCGTCGAACAGCGCAACTCCGAGCCGACTGCCGATGCGCCGTCGACCTGCACCTCGGGCTGCCCGGCGTTCCTGGCCTACGGTTCGGTCCTCGACAACATCTCCGGCGACGCAACGACGCTCGAGCCGCAGTATCTCGTCGAGATGAATCCTGACGCCCTGGTCATCATCTACCCGGGCGCGGGCAAGACCAGCATCGTCCGTAGCGTCCGTCATTAATGGTTTCATGAAATCTGTAAAAAAGGCCGCGCCGCGAGGCGCGGCCTTTTTGTTTGGGCCAGCGTAAGATCTCTCCGGGCATGGATTTCCCTCGCACTCGTCGCGTGCAGCGCGTGCATCTGGCGCAGCCGCTCCTGGCGCTACTCGGTGCGACGCGAGTCGTGCTCGTCGACATCAGCCTGCTCGGCGCCCGCGTCGAGCATCACGTTCCTCTCATTGCCGGTGCGCACGCACGAATCTCGTTCGATTGGCAGGATGAAACGATCGAGACGGACTGCCGGATCGTCCGCTCGCGCCTCGAGCGCTTCTCGGTCGGCGCGGATGGACTGACCGTCTATCACTCGGGACTCGAGTTCGAGAACATGCCCAACGCCGTGCGCGGGCAACTCAAGGGGATGATCGGACGATTCATCACCCGTGCGCTCGAGGAGCAGAAGCTCAACGCGCGCGGTGTGATCCCTCAGCACGACGCGACGCGGATGCCGATCTTCGGTTTCGGGGGCCAGCTCACGGCCAACGCGAATCAAAAGAGCGTCGAAGGCTCAGCGCTCATGCCGACATCGCGCGTCGCCACCGAGACGGGCTACATCTGTTACCGCTTCGAAAACGGTCGTTGGCGGAACAAGCGCACGCACGATCCCGGTCAGCCGATGGAAGGGTTCACGATCTTGGCGACGGAGAATCCCGGACAGGCCGAATTGTTATGCGAAGCGTATCAGCTGACGGATGCGGATGGGCGCAGGATGATCCAACTTTGCGCGCAGCTCAGCATCAACGGCGGAGAGGGCGTACTTTCGGGGAGGTTCGATCCATGAAACGCATCGCACTCGTTCTGCTCGTGCTCATCGGCACCACCCTGGTCGCCGACGAAGTCGACGAATCGCGCCGCCTGTTCCGCGACGCTCTCGCCGCGTACGAGAAGAAGGACTACGCGACCTATCTCGAGAAAGCGCGCGCCGCGGCTGCACTTCGGCCGAGCCATCCGGGACTTCTCATCCGGCACTCCGAGGCGCTCGCGCTCAACGGGCAGCGCGAGGCCGCGCTGGCGTTGCTGGAGCGCGTCGCATCGATGGGCTTCACGGTTCCGGAAATGGGGCCCGATGATTTCGCGTCTCTGCGCGACATGCCTCGCTTCGTCGCGGTGAAGAAGCGATTCGACGCGAACGCGAAGCCGGTGGGGCAGGCGAAGGAAGAGTTTCTCATCGACCGCCTCGGGCTCGTGCCCGAAGGGATGGCCTACGACTCGAGCGGAAAGCGCTGGTTCGTGAGCAGCGTCCACACGCGCACGATCTTCGCCATCAATGCCAAAGGCGAAGTGAGCGAGCTGGCGAAGGATCTCCCATGGGGCGTGTTCGGCATGGTCTACGACGGGCCGCGCGGAGTGCTCTGGGCCACGACGAGCGCGCTGCCGCAGGTCGAAGGGTTTCGCGCCGAGGATGCGGGCAAGTCCGCGCTTCTCAAGATCGATCCGCGCAGTGGCCGCGTGATCGAGACTCTGACCGCGAAAGACACCGCCAGACATCATTTCAACGACATCGCATTAGCGGACGACGGCACGGTCTATCTCAGCGACGGCTTCGCGGCGAGCATTTTCCGTGTTCACGGGAAGTCGCTTGTTTCGTTCGCGCATGGACCGTTCTCTTCGCTGCAGGGACTCGCGGTGCGCGGACCGATGCTGTACGCAGCGGACTACGCGAAGGGAATCTTCGTCGTCGATCGCCGCACGCTCGACATTCGTCCGCTGCCGGTTCCGCAGAACGTGTCGCTTCTCGGCGTCGATGGACTTTACGTCGTCGGAGGTCAGACCCTGGTGGGGACGCAGAACGGGACGAACCCGAATCGCATCGTGCGCATCCGCCTCGCGTCTGGCGGCCTCGGCATCTCGAGCGTCGAAACGCTTCTGGCCAATGTCAGCGGTCTCGGCGATCCGACGCTCGGCGTGGTCGCCGGGGACCGTTTCTACTTCAACGCCAACGCGCAATGGGATCTGTTCGCCGAGGACGGCACGATCACGGATCCCGTGAAACTGAAGGAAGCCGTCGTGCTCTCCGTACCCGTCCGGTGACCTGGAGCGCAGGCTTCCAGCCTGCCGGTCCGCCGGCATCTTGCCGGCCGCCTGCAAGGCGGCGGACCGGCAGGCTAGAAGCCTGCGCTCCATCGCGTTACTGGAATCCAGTCCACGCCGCGGCGCGTTGTACGCTCCGTTATGGTGTGTTAGTATTCGACGGCTTTCGAGCAGTACTTTTCGAAAGCGGCCGATCGGCCGCTTTTTTTGTTGATGGGGCGAAAAAAACCATAAAGCGATGAAATCATTGCCCGAACAGGTCGAGCAGCAGATCCAGCGGATCGTCGAATCCGAGGGATTGGAGCTCGTCCATATCGACTACGGCACACAGGGACGCGGGTTTCTGTTGCGCGTCGACATCGACAAGGATGGCGGCGTGACGATCGACGACTGCTCGCTTATCTCGCAGCAGATCTCGACGTGGCTCGATGTGGAAGACCCGATTCCGGCGGAGTTCGAGCTGCAGGTTTCATCTCCCGGTCTCGATCGTAAGTTTTACAAGCAGTCGGACTACGAAAAGTTCGTGGGCCGCCTCGTGCGGGTGAGGACGAGCAGACCCGTGCGCGGTCTCCATGTGATCGTCGGACGTCTCAAGCAGTTCGATGGGGAGACCGTGGTGGTGGCTGATCCGAAAGTAAAACGGGATCCGGAGTACCTGATCCCTCTCTCGGATATCAAGGAAACGCGATTGGAAGTGGAAATCTGAAATCGGTTGACCTTTGCCGGCTGGCAACGGACAGCAGAGGCAACTGGTAGCGGAAGGATACGATGTTCAACGACAAAGACATTAAGGCGCTGGCGTACGAAAAGGCGATCGACGTCGATCGCGTGTACAGCGCTCTCGAGGATGCGCTGGCCACGGCCGCGCGGAAGTACTACAAGACTCGCGAACCGCTCGAGGCGGCTCTCGATCGTTCCAACGGCGGCGTGAAGATCACCGCGGTCAAGGAGATCGTCGAAGACGAGAACCAGATCGAGGATCCGCAGGCACAGTGGACGCTCGACCAGGCGCGGAAGATCGATCCGGCGGCCGAGACCGGCGGCACGGTTCGCCTTGACTACATCTCCAAGGAAGTCGTCGACGTCGTCCGCGACCAGAACACGCAGATCCGTACGTACGAAGCGCAGAAGATCGACCCCGAAGTGGAGCAGGGCGACGAGGTGAAGATTCCGCTCACCACGCCTCCCGCGGATCTGGGTCGCATCGCCGCGCAATCGGCCAAGCAGGTCCTGTATCAGAAGGTCCGCGAGGCCGAGCGGGAGAAGGTCTTCAACGAGTTCAAAGACAAGATGGGCGAGCTCGAGAACGGCTACGTCAAGCGTTTCGAGCGCGGCGACATGATCATCGACCTCAATGGCAAAACCGAGGGCATCATCCCGCGGCATCATCAGTCGCGCGCCGAGCGCTACTCGCAGGGCGATCGCATCAAGGCCGTCATCGTCGACGTGCACACGCAGCCGAAGGGACCGCAGGTCGTGCTCTCACGCACCGATCCGCGTCTGCTCATCAAGCTCTTCGAGATGGAAGTGCCGGAGATCTACGACGGCACGGTGATGATCAAGGGTGCCGTCCGCGAGCCGGGCGAGCGCGCGAAGATCGCGGTGATGTCGCGCGAGCGCGACGTCGATCCGGTCGGTGCCTGCGTCGGCATGAAGGGCTCGCGCGTGCAGTCCATCATCCGCGAGCTGCGCGGCGAGAAGATCGACATCATTCCCTGGCACGAGGACATCGTGAACTACGCGCAGAACGCGCTCGCTCCGGCGAAGATCACGCGCGTCAGCGTGACCAGCGACGAGAACGCACATCGTCCGCATCTCGACGTCATCGTCGACAACGATCAGCTTTCGCTGGCCATCGGCAAGCGCGGTCTCAACGTCCGTCTCGCGGCGGAGCTGATCGGCGCGAAGATCGACATCAAGTCGGAAGAAGAGGTCAAGGGCGAAGTCGCCGATGCTCTTTCCGCGATGCTGCAGGAAGCGATGGCCGAGTCCCGCTCGCAGACCAGCGTCCGCGAGATCGAGAACATGTCCGAGGAGTGGGCGCAGTTGCTCGAGGACGCCGGCTACGACGATCTCGACTCCGTGATCAATGCCTCGGTCGAGGATCTCATCGCCATCGAAGGTGTCGACGAAGAGACGGCCTCGCAGATGATCGAGCTCGCGCGCAAGCACGAGCAGATCGATGAAGTCGCCGAAGCCGGGGACGAAGACGAGGATTCCGATGAGGAATCCAATGACGAGTCCGACGACGAGTCCGAAGACGCAGCAGAAGACGAATCAGAAGAGGAAGCTTCGGACGAGCAAAAAGCCGAAGCCTCCGTTGAATAGCTGGCAGCTCTCAGCTGGCAGCTCTCAGGAGAGAGCGCTGGCCTGCGAGCGCCTGATCGTGATGTGAGCCTTGCAGCTCTCAGGAACACTGGCCATGTGGCCTGAGCTGAGAGCTGATCGCTGAGAGTTGGACCCAAGGGAGATTGAATGGCGGCAGCAAAGATCAAAGTGAGCGACATCGCGAAGAAGATGGGTAAGTCCGAGAAGGACATGATCTTCCAGCTCCAGTCGCTCGGCGCCGAGATTACGGATTCGAGTCAGGTTCTCGAACCTGAAGTGATCCAGGCGCTTCTCACCGGCAAGAAACTCACGACCCGTTCGCGCAGCGTCATCATGCGCGAGGACAAGCCGGTGGTGGAAAAGAAGAAGGAAGCCGTTCGTCCTCCTCGGCCGATCGTTCAGCCGCCCGTGCGGAAGAAGGTCGAAGTCCCGAAGGAAGAGCCTGTCGTCGCTCCCGCGCCAACCGTGATCATTCCGGAGTTCGTGGAGGCTGTCGAAGCGGAAGAGCGCGCCGCCAAGGAAGCGCCGGCCAAACCTGCGAAGAAGAAGGCGCCCGTCGAAGTCGAAGCGCCGATTCCGGTCGCCGCCGAGAGCGAGCAGGCACCTGCCGAATCGCAGCCGGCTGAAAAGCCCGCCGCCCCCGTCGTACCGCCGCCTCCCACGCGTCCCGTTCCTGCCCATCCCGCACATCCGGCGAGTCCGAGCGCACCGCTGTCGCACGATCGCCGGCCGACCGGTCCGACCGGTCCTCGTGCGCGTGCGCCGCAGGGTCCGCGTCCGAATTACGCGGGTCAGGCTCCCATGCAACAGCAAACGACGACGCAACAGCGTCCCAGCGGTCCGCCGATGGGCGATCGTCGTCCCGGTGCACCGATGGGCGATCGCCGTCCTGGCGCTCCGATGGGTGCGCGTCCCTCCGGTCCCGGCGGTCCACGTCCGGGCGGCTCGCCGATGGGCGATCGCCGTCCCAGTGGTCCGATGGGCTCGCGTCCGTCCGGTCCCGGCGGGATGCGTGGTCCCGGTGGTCCCGGCATGCGTGGTCCCGGCGGTCCGGGTCGTCCCGCGCTGGCGCCGCCTCCGCCGCCTACCGGTCCCGGCGCGAACATCATCCGCCGCAAGAAGGAAGATGATCGTCCCGACGAGCACGAGAAGAAGAAAACGGGGAAGCGCGTCAAGACCGTTCGCGGCGCCGAGTTCGATCAGGAGCTGCTGACCAAGGGTCCGTTCTCGGGCACGCAGGTCATCAACGACGATATCGGTCCCGACATCGTGATGCCGGACCTCGAAGATGGTCCGAAGAAAGCCTCGACGCGCCGCGACGCGCGCAAGCAGACCTCCAACGCGAAAGTCCTCGAGTTCAAGCGTCCGACCGGCAAGGTCGCGCTCACCGAGGGCGTGACCGTGAAGGAACTGGCCGAGAAGCTCGACGTCAAGGCCAGCGATCTGATGAAGCACCTCTTCATGAAGAAGGGGCTCATGGCTTCCATCAATCAGCCGCTCGGTGCGGATCTCGCGCTCGAAGTCGCGCGTGAGCTCGGACTCGACGCGGAGATGGTCTCGTTCGAAGAGGCCGTCGAGATGGAAGCGATGGTCCGCAACGAAGGCGTCGGCACGACGCCGCGCGGCCCGGTCATCACCGTCATGGGTCACGTCGACCACGGCAAGACGTCGCTCCTCGACGCCATCCGCGAGACCAACGTCGCCGGCGGCGAAGCGGGCGGCATCACGCAGCACATCGGCGCCTATCACGTCGAGAAGCGCGGACGGAAGATCGTCTTCCTCGACACGCCGGGCCACGAAGCCTTCACGATGATGCGCGCCCGCGGCGCGAAGGTGACGGACATCGTCATCCTCGTCGTCGCCGCCGACGACGGCGTCATGCCGCAGACGAAGGAAGCCATCGATCACGCCAAGGCCGCCAAGGTCCCGATGATCGTGGCCATCAACAAGATCGACAAGCCGAACGCGAACGTCGAGCGCGTGCGCCGCGAGCTCGCCGACGCCAACGTGCTCGTCGAGCAGTGGGGCGGCGAAGTCGTCTCGGTCGAAGTATCGGCCAAGCAAGAAGCAGGGGATCGACGAGCTGCTCGACATGATCCTGCTCACCGCCGACATCCTCGATCTCAAGGCCAATCCGGAGAGCCCGGCCAAGGGCGTCGTGCTCGAGGCGAAGAAGGAAGTCGGCCGCGGCATCGTGGCCACGGTGCTCATTCAGGACGGTACGCTGAAGGTCGGCGATCCGTTCTTCTCGGGCACATACCTGGGGCCGCGTTCGCGCGATGACCGACGAGCGCGGCAAGCGCATTCAAGGAGGCGGGTCCGGCGACGCCGGTGCAGGTCACCGGATTCGAAGACGTGCCGAACGCCGGCGATGCGTCTGGCGGTCGTCGACGACGACACGCAGGCGCGCATGATCGGTCAGCTTCGCCAGGAGAAGGCGCGCGAGGCCGCTGCAGTCGAAGGGCGGGCGCATGTCGCTCGATCAGCTCTTCCAGCGCATGCAGCAGGGCGACGGTCAAGGAGCTCAACGTCATCCTCAAGGCCGACGTGCAGGGCTCGGTCGAAGTGCTCGAACGAAACGGTTCGCAAGCTGTCGACTCCCGAGGTCAAGGTCAACGTGATCCACTCCTCGGTCGGCGCGATCTCGACGAACGACGTCCTGCTGGCCACGGCATCCGACGCCATCGTCGTCGGCTTCAACGTCCGCCCGGAGCGCAACGCCGCCGAGCTCGCCGAGAAGGAAGGCGTCGACATCCGGCTGTACACGGTCATCTACAACCTCGTCGACGAGATGCGCGCTGGCGATGACGGGTCTGCTCGACCCGAAGTTCCAGGAAGTCTTCCAGGGCCGTGCCGAAGTGCGCGACACGTTCAAGGTCCCCAAGATCGGCACAATCGCCGGCTGCATGGTCACCGACGGCGTGATTCCGCGCACGGCCAGCGTCCGCCTGCTGCGCGACAACCGCGTGATCCTCGAGGGCAAGATCGCCTCGCTGCGCCACTTCAAGAACGACGTGGCCGAAGTGCGCCAGGGCTTCGAGTGCGGCATCGGCATCGAGAGGTTCCAGGACATCAAAGTCGGCGACATCATCGAGGCCTTCAAGACCGAGACGATCAAGGCGGCCCTCACGCAATGAGTTTGCAGTTGGCAGTAGGCAGTAGGCAGGAGCAAACACCCGATGTTCTCGCTCCTGCCAATTGCTTACTGCCAACTGCCTACTTCGTATGATCGTCGCGGTCGCTCTCTTCGAGCTTCACATCGAGTACGCACAGAGCTTGAAGGACAAGCGGATGGTCGTGAAGTCGCTGCGCGATCGCCTGCGGCATCACTTTCACGTTTCCGCGAACGAAGTTGCGCTGCACGATGTCCATCAACGCGCGCGGCTGGCGGTATCGCTCGTCGCCGACCGCAACGATTCGGCAGACTCGTTGCTGGATAAAATCCAGCAGTACGTGGAGTCGAACAGCAACGCCGTGCTCGCCGGCTGGACGAGCGAGAAGCTGGAGTTCGACGAAGACGCTTCTCTTTAGCTCGCAGCTGGCAGCTCACAGCTAGCAGGAGGTCGTTCTCCTGACAGCTGTGAGCTGCGAGCTGAGAGCTATATGAAAAAGACACGCAGAACGACTCGAGTTGGTGAAAACGTACGCGACGCGCTGGTTCAGGTGCTGCGCAGCGACGTCAAAGGCTTCGATCTCGGCTGGTCATCGATCAGCGAGGTCGAGGTGAGCCCTGACCTTCATTACGCGCGCGTGTACATCACGGGCCTGAAGGAAGAAGAGACCAAGGCCACGGTCGAAGAGCTGCGGCGCCTCGCCGGCGCGGCCCGTCACGCCCTTGGCAAGCGCATTCACCTCCGCTACACCCCCGAGCTCGACTTCCGTTACGACGAGACCGCCATGCGCGCCCTGCGCGTGGAGACGATTCTTCGCGAAGTCCTTCCTCCGCAGGAAGAGAAGATCGAGAGCGACGAGCAGGACGACGGCGCGGGCGAGGAGCCGTTACCGGCCAAATAGCCGGCAGAACCTTGGAGCGAGAGGAATCCGGAACGACGCCTCGGATCACCCGCGCGTGCGTTCGGCCTTGTGGCCGTCAACGCTGCCGGCCGTGCTGGCCGCTCGAAAGACGTGCTCGCGGTAGAAGCTCAGTTCAGCAATCGAGCACTCGATGTCGGCCAGCGCCCGGTGCACCTCGGGCTTGCGCGGCGGTTTGATCGTTCCGCCGTACCACTGCGAGACCAGGAGCTTGATCGAGCTGACGTCGATGATGCGATAGTTCAGGAAGTCGTGAACGCGCGGCATGTACCGGGCGAGGAATCGCTTGTCGTGGCCGACGGAGTTCCCGCACAGCGGCGCCATGCGCGCGAAGCAGTACTTCTTCAAAAACGACAGCGTCTGCCGTTCCGCCTCGGCCATCGCCACGCCCTCTTTCTGCGCGCGCTCGATCAGTCCGTTCTTGGTGTGCGTATCGCGATTCCAGGCGTCCAGCCGCTTGATGCGCGACGCGCTCTGCCGGATGGCAAGAACCGGACCCTGGGCGATGATTTCGAGGTCGTAGTTCGTGATGATCGTCGCGATTTCGAACAACCTGTCCCGCGCCGGATCGAGGCCGGTCATTTCGCAATCGATCCAGACGAGATGCTTGTCGCTCCGCAACTGCTTCTTCGCTCGAGACATGGAGTCGCATTGTATCGGATCGATCCCTCGCCGATACGCCAGGCCGAGCCTTCTTTCGAACGCATTCAAAACTCACGCGTCTCGGGCCACATATCGAAGACATCGACTGTTCGCAGAGCGCAAAATACGGATGTAATGCGTAATTGACGTCACCGCGGGAGGGGCGTAGCCTTTTGTGCGGAGGTATGCCGATGCGACGATTTGCACTGGTGCTCGCCGTTGTCGCCTTGCTTGCTGCGCAACCCGCTCATGCCGGCTGCCACCCCGAATCTCAGGACGGTGTCGTCTGCGACACGCATTGCATCACCAATGGTCAACTGGCCGGGTACTGCAATGTCAACGTTCCTACTGAGCCGGAGCGCGGCTGTGTTCAACTGTTCGAAGGCTGCGCGAGCATGGACAATGTCCCATGTTGCATGAGCGAAGGTCTGTTCTAGGCATTGCCGCGTTCGGGCTGCTCTGCGCCTGGATGGCTCGCGGCGCGGAGATCGTTTTGCCCGATCCTGCCAAGGGTGAGATCAACGGACGCAGAGCGGTCTTATTCTGGCCTTCCCTGATGCCGACCACGAAGTCAGGCGAGGGAGCTCTTCTGCCGCCGGACGGATGTGAGGTTCATCTCGTGCCTCACGCCGACCTCGATCGCGAATTGCGCTATCCGTGCGGCCGCTGGTTTCAACCGGCCGCGGGCGGATACAACGTTTGGCTGGAGCAGGCCGATCGCATCAGCGTGAGCCCGAAAGTGATGTGGTTTACGGACGTTGCCTTCAAGGGGCGTGGGATGACGGCGGTGGACATCCTACTCGACGCTGGTCGAGTAGCGTTTCCCGCCGGAAGCACGATTGCCTCAACCGAGGCCGTCCGCCTGGTTAGCATCGACAGCCATCTTCGCCTCGGAGGGAGGGGACGCATTTTCGATCGTCGCCTGAGCGCCGCAGATCTCCACGCGCCGGTTCGGATGCCTGCTGGGAAGGTGATCGTCGGGCGTTTTGATCGCGCGACGGGTCAGGCGCTTGCGCTTTCACGACCGTTTAGCGTTTCGGCCGGAGCAGTGGCCACGGCGTGGCCGAAGCCTCCGGCCACCGGCTCCGATCTCCTTGTCGTCGTCGAAAAGCCTTCTTCGGCACGAAGCGGCGCGATCGAAGCGAAGCCGGTACAGCTCGAGATCGACGACGGCGCCAATCATCGCGCCCCCGATGTGCTCATTGACGGATTCGAGCGCTTGATCGCGATCTGGTACTCCATCGACGCACGCGCCGCGACGCTTTCGCTTCGAGCCACGTCGTTCTTTCTCGCGCCGCAAGAGCTCAAGTTACGGGCCGGCACGGTATCGACGTTGCGCCTGTCCGGCCAGGCGCTTCCCGGCGCGCACGTGTCCATTCTCACCCCCGAGGGTTCCTTGCCGAAAGAATCAACGCTCACGGTGATGCGGGAGTCGGATCGCGTGGTCGAGCGCCAGATGTCCGTCGCGGTTGGTGTCGTCGACTTGCCGAACCTTCCCGCCGAACGCCTTCGCCTTCGACTCGACGTTGGGCGGTGGCATTTCGATCGGATTGTCGATCTGAGTTCCGGGGCTGACGCGAACGCCGCATTCGAGCTCAATCCCTTGAGCATTCACGGCCGCGTCTTCTGGGGAGACGACCCCATTCCCGCTGAAATCGCGTTCCGCAACGGCGATGATTGGGTGAAAAGCGACGCAGACACCGAGGGCTATTACGAAACCCTGCTTTGGTACGGGGGGCAATACACAGTCACCGTACAAACGAAGGGCACGAAGGCGCCGCCATTTCTCGAAGCCTTCAAGACCATCGAGACCAGCGGAACCGTCGATTTTAGGCTGCCGCGCACCGACGTGCGTATGCATGCCATCGATGAAGGTACCGGATTACCGATCGAGGGCGCGATCGCGATGATCTCCAACGTCTGGATCAACGAGAATGGTCGCGAAGAAACGATTGCGCAACGTGCGACGAGCGGTCCCGATGGTGAGATCGTTTTTCCTCCCTTGCGTCCCGGTGACGTTCACGTAGAGTTGCGCGCGAAGGGATACGAGAACTCCGAGCCTCTCGATTTTCGAAGCGAGAAGAAGGAATCGCGTCGCTTCGACGTCGCGCTTCGATCCATCCACGCTTCGGCGCGGTTGCGTGTCGTTCTCGCTGATGGTCGACCGGCGGCAGGTGCCGATGTATGGGCGTTCGCCATTGAACCTGGACTGCGTCTCGTCTGGCAGGGGTCGACCAACGAACAGGGCGGCGTGGAGCTTCCGGAGCGTACCAGGCGAGGCCGGCTGCTCATTCGGCATCGAGAAGCAGCAAGTACGATCCGCGAGAGTCCGCCGGCAGACGCGGAATGGACGCTTGATTCTCCCGCTGCTCCGTTGGTGATCGAGGCGAAGAAGGTTTCGGAAGGGAAAGCAGGCAGCATGCGCATGGCGTTGTGGCTCGACGGCGTAAAGCTCACTGGCGTTCCTCTCGCCTTTGCCACATGGGGAGCTGTTGCCGCGGATGCGAGAGGTTTCTGGATCGCGCGAAACCTTCCGTCGCGACCGGTGCGCGTGCTCGCCTGCGCAAGAGGCGAACTGCTCGACCAGGCCGCGTTCGATGCTCTGGCTACGAATGTCTCGTACCCGTGGCCGGGTGCGGTCCTGCTTCAGGCGGCCGAGTAGTTTCGAACGCATTCAAAAGTTTACTTGACCTAGCCCGATTCTCGATCTACCTTGGGGTTGAACACGTTCAAAAGGAGATCGAGCCATGAAGATCATCATCCCCGGCGGTTCAGGACACCTCGGAACTTTGCTCACGCGCGCCTTTCGGCAGAAGGGGCACGACGTCATCGTGCTCACGCGCGATCGTCATCAGGCTGGCGTGCTCTGGGACGGGCGAACGCTTGGTCCGTGGGCGACGCTGTTCGATGGGGCCGACGCGGTGATCAATCTGGCGGGGCGGAGCGTCGATTGCCGTTACAGCGCACGGAATCGCGAGGAGATTCTTCGGTCGCGGGTGGAGTCGACGCGGATGGTCGGCGAAGCGATTGCGGCGTGTACGCATCCGCCCGAGGTCTGGCTGCAGATGAGCACGGCCACGATCTATGCGCATCGGTTCGACGGAAACAACGACGAGTACACCGGGATCATCGGCGGAGACGAGCCAGGTGTCCCGAAGTCGTGGCGATTCAGCATCGACGTGGCGAAGGCGTGGGAGGCGGCGATGGACGACGTTCCGACGCCGGCAACGCGCAAGGTGAAGCTGCGCACGGCGATGGTGATGAGCGCCGCGCCTGGAGGTCCGTTCCAGGTGCTGCGCCGCCAGACGCGCCTCGGGTTCGGGCGATTCGGCGACGGAAAGCAGTTCATGTCCTGGATTCACGAGCGCGATTTCGTGCGCGTGATCGAGTGGCTGATTGCGCACGATCGCGTCGACGGCATCGTGAACATCGCCGCGCCCCATCCGTTGCCGAATGACGAGTTCATGGAGGCGATCCGGCACGCGGAGAAGATCGCGGTTCATGTCCCGTTGCCGAAGTGGATGATCGAGGTCGGTATGTGGCTCTTGCGCACCGAGTCAGAACTCGCGCTGAAGAGCCGGCGCGTCGTTCCGCGCCGCCTGCGCGAGCTCGGGTTTCCGTTCGAATTTCCGCGATGGCCGGCAGCGGCGCGCGATCTCTGTGCCGGAGCGGGCGTCGCGGACATTGCACCGCGGCGCGAGAGCCGGCTCGCGGGTCAGTATTGAATGGACGGTATGCCGTGTATTCTTTCGACGACTGGCGTATTTGTGAATTCGGCAGTTGTGAGCTCGGCAGCGAGGAGAAGGAATTGACCGTCACCGGCCGGCGAGAGACCGCGAAAGCGGAAGAGACGCGCGCGCGCATTCTCGACGCGGCCCTGGCTCTGTTCCAGCGCAAGGGTTTCGCGGAGGCGACGATGCGCGACGTCGCCTCGGAAGCGGGCGTCGCGACCGGCGCGGCTTATTACTACTACCGCTCGAAGGAAGAGCTGGTGATGGCTTTCTACCTCCGCTCCGAGGAGGAAGCGCGCGAAGAATTCGCGAAGGTCATCGCCTCGACGAAGGATCTGAAGAAACGCATCCGCGGGATCATCGACGCGAAGTTTGCGCAGTTCGCCGGACACCGCAGCCTTCTCACGGCGCTGCTCAAGGCGGGAGTCGATCCGCGCGATTCACTCTCGCCGTTCGGTCCGGAAACGAGCGAAGTGCGCGAGGACCACATCTCCTGGTATGCGCGCGCGCTCGAAGGCGCGGACATCACCATCCCCAAAGACCTCGCCCCGCATTTGCCGCGTTTGCTCTGGCTCTACCACATGGGTCTGATCTATTTCTGGATCACCGACGAGTCGCCGCGCCAACGCCGCACGCAACGCCTCGTTGACGCCACGCTCGATCTCATGATCCAACTGCTCCGCGTGTCCTCGCTGCCTCTCATGGGACCGCTCCGCAAGCGAGTGTTGAAGGTGCTACGGGCCGTGGAAGAAGAATAGATCGCAGATCGCAGATCGCGGATCGCAGGGCAGCGCCGCGAAGAGATCCTGCGATCTGCAAACTGCGATCTGCGAACTCGGCTCGTCGGATATGCTTCGCCCAATGATCGCTCCAACGAAAAGCATCGACGGCGTGTTGCTCGTCGACAAGAAATCCGGCATCACCTCTCATGACGTGGTCGAGGTGTTCCGCCGTCGCGGCAAAGTGAAGAAGGCCGGTCACACCGGCACCCTCGATCCCATGGCCACCGGGCTGCTCGTGCTTTGCGTCGGAAAGGCGACGCGTCTGCAGGCCTACCTCATGGGAATGGAGAAGACGTACGAGGGAACGATCCAGTTCGGCTGGGCCACCGACTCCTACGATGCCACCGGGGTTCCGGCGGGCGAGCCGATCGAGCGAAAGGTCTCGCACATTCACTTCGCGCCCTATCTCGCGCAATTCACCGGCGCCATCGAGCAGATGCCGCCGTCGTTCTCGGCGAAGAAAATCGACGGCGTGCGGGCGTACGAGCTCGCGCGCAAGGGCGAAGAGGTCAAGCTGACGCCGAAGCGGGTGACGGTTTACGAGTTCACGATCCTCGAAGTGCAAGGCTCGACCGCGAAGTTTCGCGTCCGCTCTTCCGCCGGCACGTACATGCGCTCGCTCGCTCACGACCTCGGCCAGGCCATCGGTATCCCCGCGCATCTCAAGGAGCTGCGTCGAACGGCCATCGGCAACTTCAAAGTGGAAGAGGCGATTGCCTTCGATGTCATGGCCGAGGGAACGCCGGAGACGATCCTCAAGCCGCCGTATTATCAAAGCCTCTCGGACATCGATCTTCCGCTCGAGAAGTTACGTATCGACTGGGCGCAGCAGGGAAAGATGATGAACGGTCAGGGAGTGATCATGGTGCCCAGCGTCCGCGTGCAGAAAGGCGATCTGCTCGCGCTCGGCAATCCGCACGATCAGCTCGTGATCATCGGCGAAGTCGTCAATGTGCTGCGCGATGGCGGGCCGGTGGAAGTGAAGCCGAAGGTCGTGCTGGCGGGGTAGGGCTCGACACTCACTTCGGGTCCAAGCCGGGTCGCCTCGGAATTACCCGGCCTTTCCCCTGCAGAGGCAAGTCTCCGGGAATCGGGAAGACCGCTCCGTTTTTCGCGATGAAGCAACGCTGCCCCGGGAGCGACTGCGCGGTTTGCGAATAGAAGGGCGTCTGATCGTGACCGCCGAGCCACGTGATGAACGTGCCGCGATCCTCCGTCAGGAGCCGGTAGTCGTACGCGATGCCGGAGTAGACGTAGCTGACGCGACATCCAAGGGCATCGACGCGCGAGAGCACGACGAGAGGATCGGCCTTGAACACCGTCGGCGCGGTCGGGTTGGCCATTACGTGAAACACCGAGCGCAGTACGAGCGCGCTGCTCGTAAAGGTCACGAGGCATGAGCCGAGTGCCAGCGCCGCGAAGGCGCGCTGCGCATTCCGGCCCGAGTCCCACCAGCGCAAACCCTCCAACGCGGCGAGGGCCAGCAACGGTCCAATCGCGGCGAGGAGATATCGCGATCGAAAGATGCCGTCGACGAACAACACCGCTGCCAGCGCGGAGACCACGACGCTGGCGAAGAGCGTGCGAACACCCCACGCGTTGGAGGGTGTGAGCTCGAGGTACGCGACGACGTCGTTGCGGTGTCGCCACAGTGTCGAAGCAAGGAGCAACACGAGAGCGATCGCGAAGACGACTCCGGCCGGCTGCGCGTCAATGCCGAGGAGTCGAACGAGAACGGATGGCCCGTGGGCATTCAGTTCCTCGAGAGAGGTTCGCGGAGTCGGTTGCAGCGCCAGACCCGCGGAGTAGGCGAGCGGATACAAGTCGAGCAGGTTGGCGATCCAGGCCGGAGCGGATCCGATTGCGAATCCCGCGGCGGTCTCGCCGAGTTTTCGAATCTCGCGCCACTCGTCCGGCGCGAGATGAACGGGTCGGACTTTCGACAGCAGAACGATCGTCCATGCGATGGCGAGAAGCGTGACTCCATCCGCCATCGGACCGAGCACGAACGGGAGCTTCGGAAAGCCAAGCAGATCGCCGGCCGTGTAGATGGCGATCAGCGCGAGACCGGCCCACTGCAGGATGAACACCAGAGCCTCGATGAGCCCGGGCAGTTTTCTTTGATTCCGCGTGAGAAGGAACGTCCGAATTCGCGCGAACAGAACGGAGCGCAGCGTTGCGACGATGAGCACGGCCGCGAGCGCGAACGCCATCGTTCGATTCATCCACCAGCTGACTCCCACGACCGCGCCGAACAGGAGACGCCCTCGCATTGATGCGAGCCATCCGCGTCCCTCTTCGGCGGACCAATGTTGGGTGGCGATGGCGAGAATCGCTGCCCCAAGGAAGAAGGCCATCTCGTGCCCGAGAGGAAAGACCGACATGCTGAAGAGCTCGGGTGGCCCGACAGCCAACGCAAACGCGAGGAGAAATGCAGCACGCCGATCGATTCGCGCTACGGACCACGCGAGAAGCGCGATGCCGCCGGCAACCTCGGTCATCGAGGCGAGTCGTACGGCAAGAGGCCAGGGCCAAGCCACCGCCAGTCTCGTGAGCGGAACAGCCCAGGCCGCGGTGATCATCGAGGTCAACGGTCCCAGATGTCCGACGCCCCAGCAGAAGACGTCGAATCCTCGACCGTCGAACATCTTCTTGCCCATCAGTGCGATGATCGATGTATCGACGTTCGTGCCGTCGATCTGGCCATTGCCTCGCAGGAGCGGCCAGCGAAGGGCTGTGAAGACGATGGCGATGGCAACCGAGGCGAGCAGCGCAAATCGGTTGGCCCTCGGCTCAGGCATCGGCGCGAATCATACCGTCGGGATTGTTTTTCGGACTTCCCGCTGTTACCCTGACGCGCTCTGGAATGCCAGACGTGTATCGATTTACTGGTAACTGACTAAGGAGACAGGATTTTGTCGACCACCAAGGAGCAGAAGTCGGAACTCATCAACTCGTATCGCGTCCATGACAGCGATACCGGGTCGCCAGAAGTGCAGATCGCACTCCTCTCGAACCGAATCACTTATCTGACCGAGCACTTCAAGACGCACGCGAAAGACCATCACTCGCGCCGCGGACTGCTGAAGCTCGTCGGTCGCCGCCGTCGTCTTCTTGATTATCTCAAGCAGACGGACGTGGAGCGGTACCGCTCGATCATCGATAAGCTCGGCATTCGTAAATAAGCGACCTGATCCCGGGGCGGGCCTCGCGCCCGCCCCACGTGTTTTCAGGCTCAGAGCCTGCAAGCTTCACCCCCACGGCTGGATCCCATCGTTCGGCCCCAAGCGGACAATTCAACAGCCCGAGGTGATGAGTGGCCTCGCGGACAATCGAAGGGAATCCATGAGTTTCAAGAGAGAGTTGCAGATCGGCGGGAAATCCCTGTCGATGGAGACGGGTGCGATCGCCAAACAGGCCCACGGCGCCGTGCGTCGTCCGTTACGGCGACACGGTCGTCCTCGCCACGGCCTGCTACAAAGAAGGCACCGTGATGGGCGACTTCATGCCGCTCACCGTCGACTACAAGGAGTACACCTACGCCGGCGGCCGCATCCCGGGCGGCTTCTTCAAGCGTGAAGGACGCCGACCGAGAAGGAAATTCTCACCTGCCGCCTCATCGACCGTCCGCTCCGTCCTTCCTTCCCGAAGGGCTACCGCCAGGAGACGCAGATCATCGCGCTCGTGCTGTCGGCCGACGGCGAGAACGATCCCGACGTCCTCGCGATCAACGCGCGCCTCCGCGGCGCTGGTCATCTCCGAGATCCCGTTCCACAACCCGATCGCCGCCGTGCGCGTCGGCTCGTCGACGGCCAGATCGTCATCAACCCGACCAACGCGCAGCGCGACCTCCGACCTCGACCTCATCGTCGCCGGCACGAACGACGCCATCGTGATGGTCGAAGCGGGCGCGCGGGAAGTCGAGCGAGAGCGTCGTGCTCGACGCCTTCGACGCCGCGCACGCCGAGATCCGCCGCATCTGCGAGCTGCAGCAGCAGCTCGCGCCAGGAAGCCGGCAAGCCGAAGCTCGCCGTCACCTACACGCCGAAGTTCACCGACGAGCTGCTGCACGAGCTGATGTCGCAGCACGGCGAAGCGCTCAAGCAGGCCATGCTCACGACGGGCAAGCACGCGCGCTACGCCGCGATGAAGGCGGCGCGTCAGGCGATCCTCGCCACCGTCCCCGCGGAAGAGACCGAGCGTCTCGCTTGCGACGACAGCCGCGATCGGCGAGATGGAAGTCGAGATCTTCCGCAACCTGATGCTGAACGAGAACAAGCGCGTCGACGGCCGCAAGTTCGACGAGATCCGCCCGATCACGATCGAGGTCGGCGTGCTCCCGCGTACGCACGGCTCGGCGATCTTCACCCGCGGCGAGACGCAGGCGCTCGTCACCGTGACGCTCGGCACGCCGACGACGCGCAGAAGATCGAAGACTTCGAAGGCGAGACCTGCAAGCGCTTCATGCTCCACTACAACTTCCCGCCGTTCTCGGTCGGCGAAGTGAAGTTCCTGCGCGGCCCGGCCGCCGCGAGATCGGCCACGGCGCGCTCGCCGCCGCGCGCTGGCGCCGCTGCTGCCCGCCGAGGACGAGTTCCCCTACACGATCCGCATCGTCTCCGACATCCTCGAGTCGAACGGCTCGTCGTCGATGGCGTCGGTCTGCGGCGGCTCGCTGGCGATGATGGACGCCGGCGTGCCGATCAGCGCCGGTCGCCGGCGTCGCGATGGGCCTCGTCATCGGCGAGCAACCGGCAAGTACGCGGTCCTCTCCGACATCGCCGGCGCGGAAGACCACTACGGCGACATGGACTTCAAGGTCGCCGGCACGCGCAACGGCATCACCGCGCTGCAGATGGACATCAAGGTCGCCGGCATCTCCGCGCGAGATCATGGCCCGAGGCGCTCGCGCAGGCCAAGGCGGGCCGCCTCCACATCCTCGACAAGATGGACGCAGGCGCTCGCCACGCCGCGCGCCGAGCTCTCCGAGTTCGCGCCGCGCATCGTCACGATCCAGATTCCGAAGGACAAGATCCGCGACGTCATCGGCCCCGGCGGCAAGACGATCCGCAGCATCATCGAAGAGACCGGCGCGAAGATCGACGTCGAGGACGACGGCAAGGTCACGATCGCCTCGACCGACGCGAAGTCGGCCGAGCGCGCGATCGAGATCATCAAGGGGCTCACCGCCTCGCCGGAGATCGGCAAGAACTACAAGGGCACGGTCAAGCGCATCAGCCGATTCGGCGCGTTCGTCGAGATCATGCCGGGTCAGGACGGACTGCTGCACATCTCCGAGATGGCGCACACGCGCGTCGGCCAGGTGACGGACCTCTTCCAGATCGGCGACGAAGTCGAAGTGCAGGTCGTCGGCATCGAGCCGGACAGCGGCAAGATCCGTCTGTCGCGCAAGCCGCTTCTTCCGCCTCCGACGGAAGAGGAACTGGCCGCGGCCCGTGCGTCGCGCCGCGCCGCGTGAAGGCGGCGGCGGTCGCGAGCGATCGCGGTGGCAGCGGCGGTGGTGGATTCCGCGGCGGCGATCGCGATCGCGGTCCGCGTCGTGATGGTGGCGGTGGCGGATATCGCGGCGGCAGCGGCGGCGGAGACCGCGGCCCGCGTCGCGACGATCGCGGCCCTCGTCCCCCGCGCCGCGAAGGCGGCGGTGGTGAAGGCGGCGGCAACACCGGCGGCGGCGAAGGCCAAAGCTAACGCGAACAAACAGCGAATCTCAAAGGCGGGCCGAAAGGCCCGCCTTTTTTTGGCTACAGAGTTCGGGTTCACGCGGAGACGCGGAGACGCGGAGACGCGGAGACGCGGAGACGCGGAGAGGAGGCAATTCTCTCCTCTCTGCTTTCTCCGCCTCTCCGCGTGAAACGTTAGTTTTCGTTCGAGCTCTTGACACGATCAGAGCTATCGCATAACCTATTAGTTATGCAACTGCAAGGTTATGGACGACCGAGTCCTGATCAACTGAACGCCACCTTTGCGGCGCTTGCCGATCCCACGCGGCGGGCGATTCTGGCGCGGCTCGCGTCGGGCGACGCTTCGGTGCTGGAGCTGGCCGAGCCGTTTGCGATGAGCCAGCCGGCGATTTCCAAGCACCTCAAAGTGCTCGAGCGCGCCGGTCTCGTTTCACGCGGCCGCGATGCGCAGCGACGCCCTTGTCGCCTCGAGGCCCAGCCGCTCGCGGAAGCGACCCAATGGCTGGAGACCTATCGCCGATTCTGGGAAGCGTCGTTCGAGCGCCTCGATGCGTTGCTGGGCGAAATGAAGACGAGCGCGAAAAAGCGCGGACGCGCGAAGCGCGCCGCGAAGCGTTGAAAGTTAAGGAGAGCACTGATGAAGCAGACGTTGACGGTGACGACACCCTCGGATCGGGAGATTGCGATGACGCGTGTCTTCGACGCGCCTCGCAATCTGGTTTATGACGCCTACACGAAGCCGGAGTTGCTCAAGCGCTGGTTTGGCGTCCACAGCGGCTGGTCGCTCGTGGTCTGCGAGATCGATCTGCAGGTCGGCGGCAAGTATCGCTACGTGTGGCGCGGTCCTGACGGGATGGAGATGGGGTTGGGCGGCGTCTTCCGCGAGATCGTTCCCGGGGAGCGCGTCGTGGCCACCGAGGTCTTTGACCAGTCCTGGTACGAAGGGGAGGCCGTGGGAACGGTGACGTTCGTCGAAGAAGGTGGGAAGACGACGCTCACGATGTTGATGCGCTACGCATCGAAAGAAATCCGCGATGCCGTGCTGCAGTCGCCGATGGAACAGGGTGTGGGCGCCGGCTTCGATGTTCTCGAAAAGTTGCTGGCGACGTTGGCCTGAACGACCGCGAGGACTTTCATGCCTGCATCGGTGAAGAAGAAATCGAAGACGGTCGAGCCGGGCGCGACTCCGTCGATCGACGAGCAAGTGCAGTTCGCACTCGCTTCGCTCGAGAAGATGAGCACGCAGAAGTACTACGACAACATGAAGCGCTTCGGGATCACGACGGATAAGGCATTCGGCACCTCCGTCGCGGACATTCAGAAACTCGCCAAACGTCTGGGGCGCAGCCACGAGCTCGCGGCGGCGCTCTGGGAAACCGGCTGGTACGAAGCGCGGATGCTGACGGCGTTCGTCGATGAGCCGGAGCGCGTGACGCCGGCGCAGATGGATCGCTGGTGCCGCGACTTCGACAACTGGGGCATCTGCGACACGCTTTGTTTCAAGCTCTTCGATCACACGCCGCACGCGTGGGCCAAAGTCGCGCAGTGGAACGACAAGCGCGGCGAGTTCGTGAAACGCGCTGCTTACGCGCTGATCGCCAGTCTCGCCGCGCACGACAAGAGCGCGCCCGACGAACGCTTCCTCGAGAGCCTGGTTTTCATCGAGCGCGCCGCCGGCGACAATCGCAACTTCGTGAAGAAGGGGGTGAGCTGGGCGCTGCGCGCGCTCGGCCGGCGTAACGCAGCGCTTCACACTGCGGCGGTTGAAGTGGCGCGACGGCTCTCCGGAGCCGCGGCGCCGTCGGCGCGCTGGATCGGGAAGGACGCGTACCGCGAGCTCACGAATCCCAAAGTCATCCGCCAAATCGCAAATCGGAAAGGAAAGAAATCATGACCGCGAATGAACCACCCCGCAATCTTTGGCGCAGCACCGCCGCAATTTTCCTCGGCTTCATCGCCGTGGCCGCGCTCTCGCTCGGAACCGATCAGGTGCTCCACGTGCTGCACGTCTATCCGCCCTGGAAACAGCCGATGTGGGATCCAGGACTGAATCTCCTCGCGCTTGCGTATCGCTGCGTCTACACCGTCCTGGGCGGCTATCTCACCGCGAGGCTCGCGCCGCGCAATCCGATGCGCCACGTCTGGATCCTGACAACGATCGGCTTCGTCGTCGGCACGGCCGGCGCGATCGTCGCCGTCAGCGTGGCCGACCTCGGTCCGATCTGGTATCCGGTCGCGCTCGTGATCACCTCGGTGCCCTGTTGCTGGCTGGGCGGAGTGCTTTACCACCCGAAGAACGATCGCACGCTCCCGCAGCCTGCGCGCTGAACGAAGGACATGACGATACGGTCGCCGAGTCGACAAGTCGTCGAGTGGTTTCATTCGCGAAGACTCGGCGACTCGAAGACTCGCCCCATACAATGCGCGCTTCATGAAGCGCATCGTCCTGACTTCGCTGGCGATCCTCGCGGTGCTTTACGCGATCGCGCAGACGTGGAAGAAGAACGAGCGCGCCGCGGGGCTCGACTTCTACAGCTACTTTGTCGCCGGGCAGCTTGCCGGACGCGCGGACGTCGACAACATCTACTCGCCGGAAGTGCAGGAGCGCGTTGGCGAGGAGTACTTCGAGCGCGCGCAACGCAGTGGATCAGAGCTGCGCAAGTACGACGCGCAGCGGCGGCGCAGACTCGACAACGTATCGAGTCCGTTTCTCTACACGACGCTGCGGTGGGTGAGCCGCGACTACGATCGCGCACTGAAGCAGGACCACCTGCTTATCCTCGCCGCGTTCATCGCCGCCGTTCTGCTGATCGCGCGGAGAGTGCGACTCTCGTGGGCTTCGGCGTTCTTTTTGCTCGCCGGATTGCTTCTCTACTATCGCGGCTTCGAGGCTGACCTGCGCGTCGGCAACGTCAATTCGCTGCAGTTGTTCCTGCTCGCGATCGCCCTCTGGTCGCCTCCCGCGTTCGCCGGAGCAATTCTCGCCCTGCTCCTCTGCTTCAAACCGAACCTGATCTTCGTCGCGCTCCTCCTCGCGCTCGCGCACGATCGACGTCGCCTCCGTCTCGAGCTCCTCGGCGGGATCGGCGGCGCTCTCGTTGCCATCGTCGCCGGCGCGATGAGCTACGGATCGCTGAACGTCTGGGTCCAGTGGATCACCGCCGCAAATCAGTTCTGGCATCGCATCCCGACCCGCATGGAGCGCAACGTGACGCCGGCCCTCGCGCTGTTTCAGGAGCACGGCGCATGGCCGAGTTATGCGATTGCCGCGTTGTTGTTCGTGAGTGCGGCGTGGGCGATTCTGGTCCCCTCTCTCCGCGTAGCGGGGAGAGGGGGGAGCGTAGCGACGGGTGAGGGGACGTGGCAGGATCGAGGAACGCCCCCTCACCCTGACCCTCTCCCCACCGCGATGAACCTGCGGCGGGGAGAGGGGACTGACGACTCCGACGTCCTCATCGCCGGCGTCGGAATTCTCATCTACCTGATGTCGGCAACGGTCGTCTGGCTGCACTACATGGTGTTGGTCGTGCCGATCGCCATCGCACTAATGCGTTGGCGCGCGACCGCGATCATCGCGCTGCTCGCGTTGGCGATGATCGCCGAGGTGCCGTACGAGAAGTTGATTGGCCAGCCGGCGGCGCCGATCGAGGCGATGTTGATCATGCCGGCGCTCGTCGCACTGTTCGCCGGCGCGGTGTGGAAGCTCTCACACCGCGACCCAGCCGCCGTCTGACGCCGACTTGCGCGCGGCGTCCAGCACGCGCTGCTGCTGGAGACCGTCGTCGAACGTCGCCGCGGGTGCGAGCGCTGCGCGATCGCCCTCGTCGAGTGCCGCGCGTAGCGCGCGCCCGAGGTGGAGCGTGCCCGCGCCGAACGCCCCGCCGGGAGAATTGCCGGGACGCTTCTCGAGCGGACCTCCCGCGATTGCCTGGAACGGCGAGCCGCCCATCGACAGCAGCACCTCTTCGCCGAGGAAACGCATCGCGCCCTGCTCGCCGTGAATCGTCATCACCGCGGGCTCGTCGGGCGCCGAGGCAACGGCGCTGAAAGACATCGCGGCGACGGTGTGATCGCGCATGCGAAGTTGAATCGAGCCCAAGTCGTCGGACGTGACGGCGCGAGTCGAATCGCCGAACGGCCGCTGATCGATGATCGTCTTCAGCAGCGCCTGCACCGATTGCGGCTCCATACCGAAGTAGCGCAGCGCATCGACGAAATGCGAGCCGACCGCGCCCCAGATCCCGCCGCCGCGGTTCGCATCGCTCCACCAGTTCCACTCTCGCGAGCGATCGCCGCGCGCTGGACTCGAATAGCGAACCTCGGCATAGCGAACGTCGCCGATCTCGTTCATCCGAGTCCGCGCTTCGCGCCAGGAGGGGAGGAAGCGCAGCTCGTGATCGATGAGCGCGATTCGATCGGGATGCTTCTTCGCCGTCGCGACGAGTTGTTCCGCTTCTTCCCGATTGAGGGCAGTTGGTTTCTCGCAGAGGACATGTTTGCCGGCCTCGAGCGCCGCCGTCGCGATCTCGAGATGCTCGGAGGGAGGCGTCACGACGGAAACGAGATCGATGTTCTGATCGGCGATGATCGAGCGCCAGTTGTCGTGCGCGCGCACGCCGAGCTCGTCTGCGATGCTCTTCGATCGATTGGGGTTGGAGCCGGCGATCGCCGTCACCTCCAGCCCTGCCTCCCGGAACGTGGGCACCTGCACGCGGGCTCCCCAACCGGTCCCGACAATTCCGATTCGCGCCATATATGCCTTCCTTTCACTTTCTGGCAGCTGCCTTGAGTTTCTGGCAGCTGCCTTGAAATGGTCGAGGTATGCGCCAGCGCCCCGATCTTATCGTTCCGGTGAAAGACCGGCGACAGCACAAGCGGTACCTGACGCTCAAGAACGCCGCGATTGCCGGTGCTGTGATCTTCGTGCTGTTCCTCATCGTCTCCGTCCTTTCGGAAACGCGTCGCCCCGCTCCGAACGAGTACGGACGCCTCGCGAAACAGGAAACTCCGGTGAAGGTCGAGCAGAAACCGATGGACGTCGTGAGCGAAGACTCGCCGGCGATCGACGATCAGTCCTCCGCCGATCCGACGCTGGTCGAGCCGATGGCGCGCGAGCAGCAGTGGCTGGGCGACAACAGGACGACCAATGCGGCGGTGATTCAGCCCACGCCCGTGACCCCAGCGGCGACAGTGCACGGAGACAAAGTCGCCATCGTGGGTGGCCCCGGGGGAGTGACCCTCGTGCAGCAGAAGAAACGGCGTCCCGTTCTCGCCGGCGGGTTCGGACGAACCGACACGCAATAGTCGTCTCTCCCTCCGCCGCGTCGCGTGAGATCGTCCCCTACAATGCACCGCAATGAGCGAGATCATCTTCGGCACTGACGGCTGGCGTGCCGTGATTGCCGAGCAGTTCACTTTCGACAACGTTCGCCGTGTCGCCGATGCGATCGCCGTCGCCGCGCGCACGCTGAAACCGCCCGCGGACATCGACGCAAACGCGCTCCTCGTCGGCTACGACCGCCGCTTTCTCTCGCGCGAGTTTGCCGCGGTCGTGGCGGAGTGTTTGAGCAACGGCGGCTATCGCGTCATCGTGTCCGACCGCCCCACGCCGTCGCAAACGATCTCCTTCACGGCGCGCCATCGAAAGGTCCTCGGCGGTGTGATGGTCACCGCCAGCCACAATCCGGCGCGCTACAACGGCCTCAAGTTCAAGGCCTGGTACGGCGGCTCCGCGCTCCCCGAGACCTATGCCGCGATCGCCGCGAACGTCGGAAAGCGCGACGTACGCGATGGAGGATCGCAATCCGAGGAAAACATCCTCGACGACTACATCGACGCGCTGCGGGCGCAACTCGATCTCGATCTGCTGAAGTGCGCGAAACTGGCGATTCTCCACGATCCCATCCACGGCGCCGGCGCGTCGATTCCTTCGAAGGTCCTCGGCATCGATTACGTCGGCGCGCAACGGATCCTCGATCGCAAGCAGCAGCCATTGAGCTCGACCGTCATCGACGGCATTCGCGGCGACGTCAATCCCGGTTTCGGTGGCGTGAATCCCGAGCCGATCCCGGAGAATCTTCGAGCCGCGCAGGACGTGATGCTCGCCGGCGAATACGATCTCGCCATCTGCAACGACGGCGACGCCGACCGCCTCGGCATCCTCGACGAGCGCGGCAACTTCGTCTCCCCGCACAAGATCATCTCGCTCCTTGCGCTCTACCTCGTGCGCGAAGAGAAACGCAGCGGCGACATCGTGAAGACGTTCTCCACGACGCGGCTCATCGAGAAAGTCGCGGCGTCGCTCGGCGCGCGGCTGATCGAGACCCCGATCGGCTTCAAGTACGTCGCCGACGTCATGCTCAGCCGCGACGTTCTCATCGGCGGCGAGGAGAGTGGCGGCATCGGCTTCGGCCACTTCATGCCCGAGCGCGACGGCCTTCTCTCCGGACTGCTGGTCGCCGAAGCGGTCGCGCATTACGCGCGTCCTCTCTCCGACATCATCGAACGCATGGAGAAAGAATTCGGCGCGCTGCACTACGACCGCCGCGACGTGCATCGCCCCATGGAGCAGTGTGCACGCCTCATCGAGCGCGTGCGCGCCGGCGCGCTCGATGCCGCATTCGGCAGGACCTTCGCGAATCGCGAGGAAACAGACGGCGTGAAGATGAACTTCACCGACGGCTCCTGGATCCTCTTCCGCAAATCCGGGACGGAGCCGATCATCCGCATCTACTGCGAGAGCCCGGATGCGGCGAGTGTGCAGTCGATGCTGGATCGCGCGATCGAAGAACTGGATCGCTAGATTCGTGTTGTCGGTTGTCAGTTGTCGGTTGTCCGCGATGAACGGATTGCGCGTTACATCACGTCGTCCACCGCACTCGCCAACTCCTCGAGATAAGCGTCGCCCTTCGGATGATGCGTGAGTCCGACGATGATGTAGCGTCGGCCGCGCCCTTCGATGATCGCCGTGTCGTGCAGCCAGTCTTCGTACGTGCCCAGCTTCCGACGGATCGTGAGGCCGCGACCGGCGAGTCCCTTAACGAACTTCACCTCATCGTGAGGGATGTCCGGTGAGAGAAAGATCGCGCGCATCTTCTGAGCCGCCGCGGGCGATACGAGCTGGTCGCGTTCCATGAGCCAATAGAAACGAAGAACCTGCCGCACGGTGACGGCGTGCGAGTGATCCGCCACCGGGTCGCCGATCCGCTCGCTGTTAGGACCATAGTGCTTGCCGACCCAGATTCCGCCGCCATGTGCCGCGTCGTAAAAGCCCTGCGTATTGAGGACCTGCTGGATCTCCCGCAGTCCCATCGCTCGCGAATACTTCGCGGCCATTTCGTTGCTCGACACCTTGATCATCAGCCCCAGCTCGTGTTCCGTCGCTGCGTCCATCTGCGTCGCGGCGTCGGGATGGAGCTGAAAGTACGCGAGCAGGATCCCGATCTTAGCAACGCTCGCGGCGTACTCGATGTGATCGGGATGGATCATGGCCAGGCGCCGCGGATGATCGAGATCGAGCACGCCGACGTCGGTCTGCTCGGCCGAAATCCCGTACTTCGCGCGCAACCGTGCATCGATTGCTTCGATCCGCTTTTGCAAGCGACGGTCGACCGGCGTGTCGTAGTCGAGTACGAAGGTCTCTGGCGTGGCGCTCGGCGTGCGGGAAGCGCACGCACATGCGAGCAAGAGGAGCAAAATGCAGACGACGCGCAGATTCATGCGCGCAAGGATAGCGGCGAACGCATTCACGCCGTTGGAGGATGGATCGCACCTTGCTACTGCTTGGTTATCAGCCGAATTGCGCTGGGAGGTCACCATGACAATGTTCGAGATTTCAACCGTTCATCTGGCAACGAGCGTGCGGTCATGACATCGACCTCCGTTCTCGATGCACTCCGCCAACAACTTGGTCCCGACGCCATTGAGCAGATCAGCCAGACTCTCGGCGCCGATCCTTCCTCCACGTCCAGTGCGATCTCGACCGCGCTTCCCGTGCTGCTCGGAGGCCTGTCGCAGAACGCGGCCCAGCCACCGGGCGCCGCCGCGCTCGATCGCGCGCTCGGCGATCATGATGGCGGCATCCTCGACAACCTCGGCGGCCTTCTTGGTGGAGGCGCCGGCGGAGGAATCGGCGGAGCGATCCTCGGCCATATCTTCGGGTCGAAGCGTGGCCACGTGGAAGATCGCGTCGGAGCCGCATCCGGTCTGAACGCGCAGCAGGTCACTCAATTGCTGGCGATGCTTGCGCCGATCGTGATGGGTGTTCTCGGGCGGATGAAACGTCAGGGAGGCCTCGACGCGCAGCAACTTCCGGATGTTCTCCGGCAGAGCACGCAGCACGCGCAGAGCGCAGCTCCATCCGGCGGGCTGAACCTGAACGACATCCTCGATTCGAATCGCGATGGCGACATCACCGACGACGTCGCGCGTCTCGGCAAGTCCGTGCTTGGCGGCCTTTTCGGCAAGGACTGATCCTTCAGGCGTGCCATTGTCTTGCTCCGATGCGTTCGGCTTGACCTATCGCGAAAGACGGAATACAACTTAGTCCGGTCGACTTAGTTTATCCAGAGGTCGCTGATGGTCACGGTGAACATGCATGAAGCGAAGACGCAGCTCTCCCGGCTCGTCGATCGCGCCACTAAGGGCGAACCGTTTGTCATCGCCAAGGCCGGAAAGCCGTTGGTGAAGGTGTCCGCGATCGCCAGCCCGGCCACTGCTCAACGCCTTGGATTCCTGCTGGGCGAGATCGTCGTCCCGGACGACTTCGATCGCATGGCAGAAGGCGAGGTCGAAGCAATGTTCGGAACGGGAACGTGAAGTTCCTGCTGGATACCCAGATTCTGCTCTGGGCGGCGGGTCAACCCGATCGGCTCTCTGTTGGCGCGCGGCGGCTTCTCAATAGCTCGAAAACCGAGCTCCTGTTCAGTGCCGCGAGTCTCTGGGAGATTGCGATCAAGAAGTCTCTTGGACGAGATGACTTCCGCGTTGAGCCGCGGCTTCTCCGTCGCGGCCTCCTCGACAACGGCTACATCGAGTTGCCAGTGACGAGCGAGCATGCTGTGAGCATCGATTCACTCCCCGAGATTCACAAAGACCCGTTCGATCGCATCCTGCTGGCACAGGCGTTCACTGAGGGGATCACCCTCCTTACAGCAGACGCACAACTGGCAAGCTATCCGGGTCCCGTTCGCAAGGTCTAAGTCGCGCATCGCGATCGACGCATCGCACCGCTATCATGCGCGCCATGATTGCGCGCCTCTCCGCTCTTGTTTTCGTCATCGCTCTCGTCCTTCCATGTTGCGCCGCCGATTCCGTGAGCGTCGACGCATACAGTCGCTGCGCGGAAACGTTGATGACGGCGAAGAATCTCGAGGAAGCGATTGACGCGTGCAAGGAATCCGCATCGCAGGGCGTCCCGGGCGCGCAGTTCGCGTTGGGCGGCCTGCTGATGAAGACCGCTCATGGAGCGGCGTACGACGAGGCGTTGCAGTGGCTGGAAAAGGCAGTTGCGCAAGGCCACACGGGCGCCGCTTATCTGCTCGCCGGTGCGCTGAAGACCAGAAACGAACCAGAACAACAGCAACGCGTGTCGGAGCTGTTCAACATGGCCGCGTGCCGCGACTATCCCGCCGCGCTCGAAGAGTTGAAACGCGCCGGACTCACGAAGGAAGAGCTCCACTGCACGGCGCGGGCGGACACCGACTTCACGGGCGCGTGGACCGGCAGCCTGCAATGGACGAAGGTCTCGCCGGGTGCCGGGAGCGGTCCGGAGTTGAAAGTGGTCTTGGCCGATGGAAAGGCGAGCGTCTTCATGAAGCACGACGGAGCCTGGAACGAGGTCAAGCCGGGCAAGTTCCAGGTGAAGCAGCTCGAGCAGACGCTGGTCATCTCCGCGATCGACTCCGGATCCGACTTCGACGGCGTCTGGATCGAAGCATGGGACATTCACCTGCTACGCCTCGATGCGGACACGGCGCTCCTCGACTTCATGCGCTCCGTCAACAATCGCGACATGCCGGCGACGATGAGCTGGCGTACGTTCACGACCGCGGCCGAAGGGCGCGTGCGACGTGCGGCGAAGTAGCCGCGGCGCGACCGCGCTTCAACGCAATATGGCTCGCAGGCGCAGCCGAATCTGTGCGGCCGTTGCATCATCCAGCTCCACGAGTCGCGATTCGATCTCTTCGGCGGTGACGATGCGATGCCGAAGCACAGCGGCAACGAACTCGCGATCTTTCTCTCGCCAGGCCGCGAGCTTGCTGATGGCGAGGTCGGAAGGATGCGGGCAGATCCCGGTGACTCCAGCAGTTGCATCCGACCGAACAGGGATCGCACGGGCTCTCCAGCGTGTCGGAAGCGTTGCGGTCTCGGCACCGACTCCACGCGCGTAGTAGCCGAAAGTCTCGTGAAACGGAGACCGCTCCCCGATGGAACCATCGATCAGGTCACTCGCGGCCTCGTCGCCTGGCGCGTAGAGGTCGAGTTCTTCGGAGACGGTAATTTCCGCCGGTGCGTTCGGAACCGCGCCAAGAATTGCCTGGCTGCCTACGAGCACCCATTCGTCGCGACCGGTGATTGCACCGCACCGGCGGCACGGAGAATGTGCTCGAGTTGCTCCCGATTCATTTGCCGCGAGCCTCGCGATAGATCTCCCATCGTTCTTCCTGCGTGAGGATGCCGCAGAACGGGTCAGTCTGCCGCAAGCGTTGTCCCTCATCCGTTTCGTCGAGCAGGATCTTCCGCACGTCCTCCCACGGTTTGTCGAGGAGCCCTCGCCATTCCCGCGCGGAGCCGATTCCTTGCGCGACCCAGCGCTCGCAGACACGCTTCGCGTGCGCAAGACCAAGCCGGTCCGGATCGGAATCGATCTTGGCCACGATGCGACGCACCATCTCGAGACTGCGGCGGTCGATTTCCTGATGCGTACGCATGCGAAGGATTGTAGCGGCTGAGAGTCCTCGCGGCGCGCCGTGCCGGTGGTGCATGCTACGATTCAAATCGCTGAAGCGGCGACCCAGCTCCGGGCGACGACTTCCCATCCTGATCCGGAGAGAAGACGTGTCGACACCTGAGACCCAGCCGCGCACGCAGTTCACGCGCGAGAGCATCATCGACGACTATCGCGTCGCCGTGCGCAGCCGCCAGGCGAGCCTCATCGGCCGCAGGGAAGTGCTGACCGGCAAGGCGAAGTTCGGCATTTTCGGCGACGGCAAGGAAGTGGCGCAGCTCGCCTGGGCGCGCGCGTTCCGCCGCGGAGACTGGCGCTCCGGTTACTACCGCGATCAAACCTTCATGCTCGCCCTCGGCGCGGCGACGCTCGACGAGTTCTTCGCGCAGCTCTATGCCGATGCCGACGTCGAGCACGATCCCTGGTCCGGAGGCCGTTCGATGAACGCGCACTTCGCGTCGCGCTTTCTCGATGCGAACGGGAACTACACGAGCCAGGTCGACGCCTACAACATCTCCGCCGACGTTTCGCCGACCGGCTCGCAGATGCCGCGGCTCGTCGGACTGGCCTGGGCCTCGCGCCTCTATCGCGAGCTCGGCCCTTCGGCTTCGCTCAGCGCTGGCACCGAGAAGTTCACGCGCAACGGAGACGAGATTGCCTGGGGCACGATCGGCAACGCCAGTTGTGCCGAGGGAATGTTCTGGGAGTCGATCAACGCGGCGGGAGTCATGGGCGTGCCGATGATCGTCTCGGTGTGGGACGACGGCTACGGCATCTCCGTCGCCAACGAGCATCAGGTCACGAAAGACAACATCTCCGAGGTTTTGAAGGGATTCCAGCGCGAACCGCGTTCGAAGCACGGCTTCGACATCTACCGCGTGAAAGGCTGGGACTACGCCGCCTTGTGCGAGACCTACATCTCCGCGGCGACGATCACGCGCAAAGAGCACGTCCCGGCGATCGTCCACGTGACGGAGATGACGCAGCCGCAGGGCCACTCGACGTCGGGAAGCCACGAGCGCTACAAATCGAAAGAGCGCCTGGAGTTCGAAGTCGAATTCGATTGCATCAAAAAAATGCGCGACTGGATGATCGCGCAGGGGATCGCCACCGCGGCAGAACTTGATGCGATGGAGCGCGAAGATGTGACCGTGGTGCGCGAGGCGCAGCGTCGCGCGTGGGACGCGTATCGCGCGCCAATCGACGCCGAAGTGCGCGAGGCCATCGCGATTCTCGATCGCCTCGGCGCGACGGAGTCGAAGAATGAGCTGCAGCGCAATCAGGCGCCGTTTCGCCGCGACGCCGTGCGCGCCGTCGCCGGTGCGCTCGTCGCGCGGCGCGATGACGAAGCGGCGCAGTGGTTGCGACGCAGGATGGGGGAGGGCGATCGTCGCTATGACGCGCATCTCTTCAGCGAAAGCGACGAGTCGGCGTTGAAGATCGCCGAGGTGCCTGCCGAGTACGCGGATGACGCGCAGGTGCTCAACGGCTTCGAGATCATCAATCAGTGCCTCGATCAGGCGCTGACTCGCGATCCGCGCATCATCATCTTCGGCGAAGACGTCGGCAAGCTCGGCGACGTGAACCAAGGTTGCCTGGGACTGCAGGAGAAGCATGGTGCCTGGCGCGTGCTGGACACCGGCATCCGCGAATGCACGATCGCCGGTCAGGCCATCGGGTCCGCGCTGCGCGGTTTCCGTCCGATCGCTGAGATTCAATATCTCGACTACATCCTTTACGCGTTGCAGATTCTTTCTGATGACCTGGCGACGACGCGCTGGCGCTCGGCAGGCGGACAGAAAGCGCCGGTGATCATCCGCACGCGCGGACATCGGCTCGAAGGCATCTGGCATTCGGGTTCGCCGATGGCCGGTATCCTGAACCTCGTGCGCGGAATGCACGTTTGCGTGCCGCGCAACATGACGCAGGCCGCGGGTTTCTACAACACGCTGCTGCGCTCCGACGATCCGGCGATCGTCATCGAAGTGTTGAACGGCTATCGCTCGAAGGAAAAACTGCCCACGAACATCGGCGACTTCACGCTGCCGCTCGGCGTGCCCGAGATCGTGCGCGCCGGCAAAGACGTCACGCTCGTCTCCTACGGCGCGACGTTGAAGATCGTGCTCGAAGCAACGGAACTGCTCGCACAGGTTGGGATCGACGTCGAAGTGATCGACGTCCAGACGCTTCTCCCGTTCGACGTGCGCGGCGTGATCGTCGAGTCGCTGAAGAAAACGAACCGCATCGCCTTCATCGACGAAGACGTCCCCGGCGGCGCGACGGCGTTCATGATGCAGAACGTTCTCGATCGCGATCACGGCTACGACTGGCTCGACTCCGAGCCGCTCACGATCGCCGCGAAGGAGCATCGTCCCTCGTATGGCTCGGATGGCGACTACTGGTCGAAGCCGAATCGCGAGACGATCTTCGCCGGCGTGTATGGGTTGTTGCGCGAGGCGAATCCGCGAACGTACCCGGAACTGTTCTAGGCTTTGGGACTGCTGCAGCGAGCGCTTTTTCATCGCGCGCCTCGAGCGAGGCTCGATCTTGCTTTCGGCGGTGTGGCAGGAACGGCATGCCTCGAGCGACCCGCATTGCGGCCACGCAAAGTAAAGCGGTGACTGTGTCACCCACTCCCACACGCGAAACCTGGATCTCAACGCACGCTGCGTCGACGCGTCGCCGGTTTGCCGTGTTGCATGATCACGATCCGGACGGCATTGTCGTTCAAGTCACGCGGTCAGAATGTGCGTAGACATTGAAGCGGCCATCGCGGACGAAGCCGAGGAGCGTGAGACCGAGCTCGCGCGCGAGCTCGATGGCGAGGGACGAAGGTGCGCCCACCGCGGCGAGCATCGCCATTCGCGCGACGATCGCTTTCTGCACGATCTCGAAACTCGTGCGGCCGCTGACGACGAGGATCGAGTCGTCGAGCGGCGTTTCTTCGCGGAAGAACGAGCCGATCGCCTTGTCGACGGCGTTGTGGCGGCCGACGTCTTCGCGGATGCGAAGCAGCGTGCCCTTCGCGTCGAAGATGCCCGCGGCGTGTAGACCGCCGGTGGCGTCGAATGTCTTCTGCTCGCGCCGCAGCACGTCGGGAAGTGCAACGATGACATCGGACGCGACGCGCATCGTCGATGTGATTGGAGCCGCCTGCGTGCGCAAGGCGTCGATCGTCACCTTGCCGCACACGCCGCACGACGACGTCGAATAGAAGTGCCGCTGCAATTTCTGTAGATCGACGTGCACGCCTTCGCGCAGATCGACGCGCACGACATTCGGCGAGCCCCAGTGCCGGATCGCGGCGATGTCGTCACCGTTGCGGACGATCGATTCCGTGAAGAGAAAACCGGCCGCGAGATCGAAGTCGTCGCCGGGCGTGCGTAGCGTGACGGAGACGGGTCTGTCGCCGACGCGAATCTCGAGCGGCTCTTCGATGACGACAAAGTCGTCGTCGTCTCTTCGCTGAGCGCCCGCGAAACGCGTGAGGGAAACCGAGGTCTGCACGCGCGCGATTGTAGTCGGCGAGGCAAGAGAATCCGGGTTCACGCGGAGACGCGGAGGACGCGGAGAGGAGATCTCCAACTTTCTCTCCGCGCTCTCCGCGTCTCCGCGTGAAATCCTGGTTGTGCTTTCCCTGGCTCTCCATTTGCTGCATTAGACTTCCCATATGCTCGCCGAGCTTCTGCTGAAGTGGCCGCTCTTCCGCCAGCTCCGTGGTGACGACGATGCCGCGACGAGCGATCGCACGCGCGCGTTGCGTCCGCGAAACGAAGACGCGGAAGTGACGCGGTCGATCTGCCCGTACTGCGCCGTCGGCTGTGGTCAACTCGTTTACCATCGCGACGGAAGGGTCGTGAGCATCGAGGGCGATCCGGAGTCGCCGATCTCGCGCGGGCATCTTTGTCCGAAGGGCGCGGCCAGCTATGAGCTCGTCACGCATCCGGCGCGGGCGACGAAGATGAAGTACCGCGCGCCGCGCTCGCGGCAATGGGTCGATCTCGATCTCGATCGCGCGATGGACATGGTCGCCGAGCGCGTGTGGGCGACGCGCGAGCGGACGTTCGACGAGCAGCACATGCACACGACGGGCGTCGCGCACCTCGGCGGCGCTACGCTCGACGTCGAAGAGAACTACCTCATCAAGAAACTCTTCACCGCCGGATTGGGGATGGTCTGCCTGAGCAATCAGGCGCGGATATGACACAGCTCCACGGTGCCCGGTCTGGGCACCTCCTTCGGGCGCGGCGGCGCCACGACCGCTCAGCAGGATCTCGCCAACTCGGATGCGATTCTGATCATGGGCTCGTCGATGGCCGAGAACCATCCCGTCGGATTCCAGTGGGTCATCGAGGCGCGCGAGAAGAACGGCGCGAAGGTCATTCACGTCGATCCGCGCTTCACCCGCACATCGGCGATGGCTGATTACTGGCTGCCGCTCCGCGCCGGGAGCGATCTCGTATTTCTCGGCGCGATGATTCGCTACGTCCTCGAGGAGGAGCGCTTCTTCCGCGAGTACGTGGTGCGCTACACGAACGCCGCGGTGCTCGTGCGCGAAGACTTCCGTGACACCGAGGAGCTCGGCGGCGTGTTCTCGGGACCGGAGACGTGGCTCGATCCCGACTCGCCGAAGGGCGCGAACCGACACCGGACATCGTGGCGAAGGGCAGGGAGCGCGGCGAACACGCATCACGATCCGGAACGCGACGAAAGCCTCCAGCATCCGCGCTGCGTCTTTCAGGTGATGCGTCGCCACTTCGCGCGCTACACGCCGGAGCTCGTCGAGCAAACCTGCGGCGTTCCGAAGGAGCGGTTCCTCGAAATTGCGCGACGTCTTCACGAGCGCTTCCGGACCGGAGAAGACCGCGGCGATCTGCTACGCGGTCGGCTGGACGCAGCACTCCAGCGGCGTGCAGATCATTCGCGCCGCTTCGATCCTTCAACTCCTCCTCGGCAACATCGGACGTCCCGGCGGCGGAATCCTGGCGTTGCGCGGACACGCTTCGATTCAGGGATCGACCGACATACCGACGCTCTACGACATCCTTCCCGGCTACCTGCCGATGCCGACGTCACTCGAGCTCACGCTCGATTCGTATCTGAAGAAGAACTCGGCGGACAAGGGCTGGTGGAACAACATCGACAAGTACATCGTGTCACTGCTGAAGGCGTACTACGGCGATGCGGCGACGCGCGAGAATGAATTCGGCTACGCGTGGCTGCCGCGCCTCATCGGCGATCATTCGTACTTCGGCTACTGGCTGGACATGGCCGACGGCAAGCTCGAAGGGCTGTTCGTGATGGGACAGAACCCGGCCGTCGGCTCGCCGAACGGAAAGCTCGAGCGCGCGGCACTGCGCAAGTTGAAATGGCTGGTCGTGCGCGATCTCGTGGAGACCGAGACCGCCGCGTTTTGGAGATCGAGGCTCCGGACGAGATCGATACCGAAGTGTTCTTCTTTCCCGCGGCGTCGCACGTGGAGAAGGACGGCACGTTCACGAACACGCAGCGACTCCTGCAATGGCGAGACAAAGCGGTCGAGCCTCCTGGCGATGCGCGCAGCGAGCTGCAGTTCATGGTCGCGCTGGGACGCAAGCTCAAGGCGATGGCGACGGACGCGCCGCGCGATGCCGCGCTTCGCGCGTTGACGTGGGATTACACGGAGGAAGATGCGGAGGAAGTGCTGCGGGAGATTCATGGCGGCACGGCCACTGAGTCGCCAGCGCTGCGGAACTTCACGGATCTCAAGAGCGATGGCTCGACTTCATGCGGTTGCTGGATCTACTCCGGCGTCTTCGATGGCGTGAACAAAGCTAACGGTCGCGCGGCGAAGGGTCGCTACGGACATGGTTGGGGTTATGCGTGGCCGATGGATCGGCGCATCCTCTACAACCGCGCTTCCGCGCGTCCCGATGGATCGCCGTGGAGCGAGCGCAAGGAGCTGGTCTGGTGGGATGACGAGAAGCGTGAATGGACCGGGCACGATGTCGCCGACTTCACGCGCACGAAAGCGCCCGACTATCGTCCCGATGAAGCGAAACAAGGCGACGATGCGATTCGCGGCGATGCGCCGTTCATCATGCATCCCGATGGGTGGGCTGGCTCTGGGTTCCGTCGGGCTTGAAAGACGGACCGCTGCCAACGCACTACGAGCCGCTCGAGTCGAACATTCGCAACCCGCTGTACGCGCAACAGGAAAATCCGTATGCGCTGAAGCTCGAGCGCGACGACAATGTCTACGCGTCATCGCCCGATCCGCGGTTCCCCTACGTCCTGACGACCTATCGGCTCACCGAACATCACACCGCGGGCGGCATGTCGCGGACGCTCTCGCATCTCGCGGAGCTGCAGCCGGAGCTCTTCGCCGAGATCTCGCCGGAGCTCGCCGCGGAAGCGGGCGTCGCCAACGGCGAGATGCGTCACGATCTCCACCGCCCGCGCCACGATTCGACGCGCGCGCACTCGTCACCTCGCGCATGCCGTCGCTCACGATCGACGGCAAGCGCGTGCATCAGGTCGGCCTGCCATTCCATTGGGGCGGCCGCGGCCTCGTCACCGGCGACGTCGTCAACGATCTCCTCGCGATCTCCGAGGAACCGAACGTGAGGATCTTCGAATCGAAGGGGCTGACGTGCAATCTAAGGCGTATAGGCTGATCGGCGCACAGGCGCACAGCGGAATTGGATCTGTGAGCCTGTGCGCCTGTGCGCCCGTGAAACCATGAGCAAAACCTCGACGACCACCGGCTTCTTCACCGACTCCACGCTCTGCATCGGATGCAAGGCGTGCGAGGTCGCGTGCAAGGAATGGAACGACGTGCCGAGCGACGGTTTCGATTTCTCCGGCAAGTCGTACGACAACACGCTGGGGCTCGGGCACTCGACGTGGCGGCACGTGAAGTTCGTCGAAGGGGAGACGCAGATCGGATCGGGCGGCAACGCGCCGGATCTGATGACCTGGCAGTTCTCGTCCGACGTCTGCAAACACTGCGAGAACGCCGGCTGCCTCGAAGCGTGTCCGACCGGCTCGATCATCCGCACGGAATTCGGCGGCGTCTACGTGCAGCCCGACATCTGCAACGGCTGCGGCTATTGCGTCGTCACCTGCCCATTCGGCGTCATCGATCGTCGTCCGGACGACGGTCGAGCGTTCAAATGCACGTTCTGCTACGACCGTCAGAAAGCGGGCGAGGTTCCCGCGTGCGCGAAGGCGTGTCCCACGCAATCGATTCTCTTCGGCGATCTGGAAGAGCTCGAACGCGCCGCCGACGCGCGCATCGCTACGCTGCATTCGGCGGGGATGACGGACGCGAATCTCTACAATCCGAAGGAGACTAGCGTCGGCGGGACGCACGCGTTCTTTCTGCTGCGCGGCGATCCGCGAAACTACAACCTGCCGCTCGATCCCGTGTTCCCGGTGACGCTGCTGAAGCCGGCGTGGACCGAGGCCGCCGCGGCGGCGGCGGTAATCTTCGGCGGCGCGCTGCTGGCCTTCGCATTCCATCGCAAATGAGCTCTTACTACGACCTCCCGCTGCACAAGCCTCCCGTCTGGACGTGGGAAGTGCCGACGTATTTTTTCGTCGGAGGCGCGGCTGGTGCGGCCGCGGTGCTCGGCGCAGTGGCGCAACTGGCAGGCGCGGATGAGGCTCTCGTGCGCGATGCACGCTGGATCGCCGCCGCGGGCTCCGCGCTTTCCGCGCCGCTGCTCATCGCCGACCTCGGGCGTCCGGAGCGTTTTCTCAACATGCTGCGCGTGTTCAAACTGCAGTCGCCGATGTCCGTCGGCGCCTGGACCGTCGCCGCGTTCGGCACGGCGTCGAGCGCATCGGCGTTCGCGACTCTCGTGCGTCGCAATACCAATCTGCCGGTGAAGATCATCGAGAACGCTTCGGCGACGGTCGCGGCAGCGACGGGTCTCGTGATGGCAACGTACACCGGCGTGCTCCTCGGTGCGACCGCGATTCCGGTCTGGAAGAAACACGTGCGTCTGTTGCCCGTCCACTTCGGCGCCTCGGCACTCGGCTCCGCGGTCTCGCTGCTCGAGCTCCGCGGCCACCGCCACGCCGCGCTCCAATCCCTCGGTCTCGGCGCCGCGATCTTCGAGACCTTCGCGAACCATGCCATCGAAAGCGGCGACGACCGCGTCTCCGCGCCGCTGCGCACAACCATCACGCGCCTCGGCGGCGCGCTCTCGGGACCGATCCCTCTCGCGCTCCGCCTCCTCGGCGCCCGCAAAGGCGCCGCCGTCTCGACACTCCTCGGCTCCCTCCTCACACGCTTCGCGTGGGTCGAAGCAGGAAAGATCAGCGCGAAGGACGTGACGGTCGCGCTGTAGTCAGCTTGCAGCTCGCCGCTCGCAGCTCGCAGGAAAACCGAGTGGACCGCTGCCGTCTCGGCGGCTGGGGCGGCGTCGTCTCGACGCCCGCCCGTGAGCGGCGAGACGCCGCTCACCCAGCCGGCGAGACGCCAGCGGTCCACCCACGACAACCCAAGTGTAGACGTGCTCCTGCGAGCTGCCAGCTGAGAGCTCCTACACGCAGTACGTGCCGGACATGCGATCGGGTAGCGAGCGACGCGAAGGGAGAGCCGCGAGGGCGAAGCCGAGGCCGCAGGTGAGGAGCGAGAGGTAGACGGCGGACCAGCGGAGCGAGGCGTCGCGCAGCGAGATCGCGTGCGGTTCCGCGTCGCGCACCACGCGCACGTCGAAGATCGCGCCGCCGATGGTCTTGCCCCAGAGCATCCACGTGCCGACGAAGTAGTAATACGAGAGGACGACGAGGAACCCCGCCAGCGCGCCGGTCGTCATCCATGAAGAGGGCTGTGGCAGCAGCGGAGAGAGTGCGAGAGCGACCGCCGCGAAGAGGGAGAGGTCCGTCAGCAGCGCCATCAGTCTTCGGAAGCGAGACGCCTCCTCGGTTGCCGAAGCTGTCGTCGCGCCTGGGAGCGCAACGTCTCCGATTCCGAGCGGCACCGTTTCGAGCTCGACTTCGTCAAAGCGCATCACACCCTCCCGTTCAGCTCTCAGCTTTCAGCTCTCAGCTAGCAGGCGTCTCCTGAGAGCTGCGAGCTGAGAGCTGTCAGCTAACTCGCTTGTCGTGTCGGCAGATATTTTACGTAAATCTTGTAGAGAAGGTCTTTCGGTTCGCCGTCGTAGCGCAAGGCCAGATCGCGGCTGCGTTTGGCGAGCTCGTCGTCGGGTGTGACTTTGAGCACTTCGTCGAACTCGTGAACCGCGTCCTGTACGCGCTCTTCCTGAAGCGCCTGCGCGCCCATGTTGAAGTGCGCATCGACGATGAGGCGGCTCACGTTGAGGTTCGACGGATCCTGATCGAGCAGTGACTGCAGATTGGAAATGGCCTCCGTGTACTTGCGCTCGGCGAAGAGCGCCTTGGCCGCGTCGAGCTTCGCTACCTGCTGCTGCGCGGCGTCGTACTGCGCCTTCATATCGGGCGGCAGCGGCTTTACGCGCATCGCCTGTTCGAGAGCCGCTTTCGCGGTCGCGAAATCATGGGCGTCGAGCGCCGTGCGGGCGGCGGCGAGGCGTTGATCGTAGTACAGCGCGGCAGGGACGCCGTCGATCATCTGCGCCGACGTCGACTTCTTGATTTGCAGCTCGGAGATCATCACCAGCGCGCGATCGTGTTCCGGGTCGGTGGCCTTGATGTCCTGCAACAGCGCGATGGCCTCGTCGTACTTTCCGCGGCTGGCCAGCGTCGATGCGCGGGCGAAGGCCTGCTGCGCCGCCGCGGGATCGGCCTCGGGCTTGTTCATGAAACGATTCCACACGAACCAGCCGCCTCCTCCGAGAACCAGAAGCACCACGATCGTGAGGATGAGACCCATCGGCAGTTTGCGCTCGCTCTTCGCCTTGGGAGGTGTGGCCGCTGCTTTCTTTCCGGAGGACGCGCCAAGAGTTACGGAGCCGGGATCCGGAGGAACCAGTGTGGTTTCATAGGCACCGGACTCCGACTCCTCGAAGAAATCGATTTCGAGCTTGTCGTCGCTGACCGAGGGCGGGTTGTACGGATTCGACCGCGCCGCGGCACCGCCTTCGACCACCGTCTCGCCGAGGCGGTCCAGATGTTCCTTCGCCGCGAAGTTGGACGGATCGAGACGGAGCACTTCCGACAGATCGCTATGCGCCTTGGCCGTATCGCCGCGCTCGAATGCCGCGATTCCGCGCGCGAGGAGCGACTCCACCTTCTCCTCCGCTTCGCGGCGCTTCGCCTTGGCCCGCTCGATGCGCTCCGATGCCTGATCGTTCGTCACATCGATGAGAAAAATGCGCGACCAGAGATCGATCGCCTGCTGATGATCGCCCGCTGCCGCGGCGCGATCGCCATCGGCGAGGTACTGCTCGATCTTCTTCTGGTCTTCGGCGTTCGTCACGACCGACGCGGTTGCGAAATCGAAGTCGCCACTGACCGGCTCCTTGCTGACGGACGGGGTCTCGAAGGAGAAGCCACCGAACGGCGAAGAATCCGCGGGCGTGGCGGCGGCGGGACTGTCGAACGAAAAACTCTGCGCCGGCGAATCGAACGAGAAATTCGCAAACGAAGGCTGCGCCGGTTTCTCCTCCTCGAACGCGAAGCCGAAGTCCATGGCCTGGGCTGTCGAGCGTCCGGCGCCCGAAGGAGGCGCGGGGCGATCGTCGACGACGAACGACGGCGCGCGGGGAGGAGGCGCCCCATCGCGGGACGACACGGCTCGGACCAGACGGGCGACGTCGGGATGCGTCGGATCGAGTGCCCGCGCTTTTTCGAGCTCGGTCTTCGCCGCGGTCGTATTTCCGGACGCGATCAACTGCTCGCACTTGCGAACGAACTGCTCGACGAACGGCGCCGCTTCCATCTTCTCGCGCGCTTCATCGCCGAGAATGCGCGCGTCGTCGTTGAGAAGATCGTCGGTCAGCACGTCCGTCGTGATCTGGATCGCGCGCTGGAAATCGCGTTCCGCCATCGCCTGGCGCGCCAGCTCCATCGCCCCGCGATCATCGCTCTGGAGCAGAGTATCGACGTCGATCGGCAGCGACGGATTGTGGATCTTGTCCAGCAGCTTCCGCGCCGGCTCGAAAGTAGGATCCATCTGCAGGATGAGCGTGCAACCGGCCGCGACCTCATCACGCCGTCCCTGATGGTACAGAGCCAGAGTCTGTTGAAACGTCGAAACGACGCGATCTTTCACGGCCCCGGCAAGGGAAGGATTTCCTGGGTAAGTCATGTGCGATGGACTCCGATGGTCGCGCGATTATAGCTATACTCCGCGCGCAGAAAGGATCGCATCCAGATGGATTACATCGCCACCGACGGAGCCCCGAAAGCGATCGGCCCGTACTCCCAAGCCGTGAAAGCGAACGGCCTCGTCTACACCTCCGGACAAATTTCCCTCGATCCCGCCACCGGGAACCTGGTCGAAGGTGATTTCGCCGCGCAGGCCCATCGCGTATTCCGAAACCTCGATGCAGTTCTGGGGGAAGCGGGAAGCAGCTTCAGCAACGTGCTCAAAGCGACGGTCTACGTCACCGACCTCGCCAACTTCCAAACGCTCAACTCGATCTACGCCGAGTACTTCGGCGAGCACAAACCGGCCCGTACGACGGTCGAAGTGAAGGGGCTACCGAAGGGCGCCGCACTCGAGATTGATCTGGTTGCGTTGGCTTGACGTAGCTCACAGCTCTCAGCGCTCAGCTGGCAGGAGCGGAGCCGTTCTCCTGTGAGCTGCGAGCTGACAGCCGCGAGCTGACACATGGCACTTCGATTGCTCTCGGAACCTCCTATGCGCTCCCGGATCCCCGCCCTTCTCGTTGTGGCACTCCTCTCGGTTCCGGTTGGCGCTGCGACTCGGATGACGTACGACATCCAGGGCTCGCCCACGGCGATCTCCTGGGCGCCCGCGGCGTTTCCTCTGCGATACGAGATCGATCAACGGGTTGCGCAGATGAATTCCGGCGCCGTGGCGATGATCGATCGCGCGTTTGCGGCCTGGGCGGCTGTGCCTGAGACCGACATCAGTTTCCAGTCGCGTGGCGTGGTGCAAGGGGCGAGCACCGACGCGGCGGATCGGATCGTCATTTCCGTCGCCGACGACCTGTTCAAAGACCAGGGCGCGGCGGCGATCACCACCTACTCCTACGATACGACCACGGGCCGGATGCTCGACGCCGACATTCGCATCGATTCCTCGCTCTTCAGCGGCGAGCTCAACGCCCAGATGGCGTTGCAGCACGAGATCGGTCACGTCCTCGGGCTCGATCATTCCGCCGTTCTCTCTTCGATCATGTTTCCGTACGTCGGCCCGGGCAATGCCGCGCCGGAGTTCGACAGCGACGACCGCATCGCCATTTCTCAGATCTATCCGAAGGGCGATCCGTCGTTGATGGGCGCGACACTCGAGGGTCGCGTCATGGGTGATCAGGGCGGCATCTTCGCCGCGCAGGTCGTGGCCGTGAATGATCACGGACAGCCCGTCGGCACGGTGCTCACCAATTCCGCGGGCGAGTTCACACTCAACGGAATCCCGGCGGGGCGCTATCGTCTCTATACCGAGCCGCTCGACGGCCCGGTCGAGATCGCCTCGCTGCAGGGAAGCTGGCGTCAAGCGAAGCTGGTGTCGTTTCCGACCGCGTTCTTCGGACCTGCAATCCAGGTCGAGAACGGAAGGGTTCTACGGCAACCTCGTGGCGACGACTGCCGGCGCGGGCCAGCTCAATCCAAAATGGGTCGGTGCCATGCACAACGGCTCGCAGGAGATGAGTTTGTCGACCGCACCCGTCACCGTGAGCCCGGGGGAGACGGTGACGCTTGCCGTCGGCGGCGACGGCTTCACGAGCGGCATGACGCAGTTCGAAGTGCTCAATCCTGCCTTCCGGCGCGTCTCCGATTTCTCGTGGTCTTCGAACTATGTACGTGCGACGTTCAGCGTGCAGCCTGACGCGGAACCGGTATCTGCTGTCGTGCTCGTGCAAAGCGGCCGGGAGACCGCGGCGATCACCGGTGCGTTCCGCGTGCACCGTGAGGCGCGCGGGCGTGCGGTGCGCAAGTAACCGCGCTCCCTGTGGTACAACATTGCCAGCATGGCTCGGCGCGTCATCGCAACGGCGTTGTTCCTGATTCTCGCTCTGGCGATGACGCCGGTTTGTCACGAGCTCTGCGATGATGAAGAACCGGGCGCCTGCGTACACTCACTGACGGCGATTCTCGGTGACGTTCGCATCGTCACGCCTCCGGTGGCGATGCCGCACCCGATGTCGCAACGTGACGAACCGCCTTCCTCGGCACTCCCTGCCGATATCTCCCACATCCCGCTCCTCGGCTGAAGAACGTTCGCTCCGTTCACCCAGTCCTCCCAGCCGAGGTGTTTTTATGGAGAGCATCACTGCCGTTCCGCAGGACGAATCCGGAAGTGCGAGAACCTTTGGACTAGCCAGCTCTGCGCAACCGGCAGTTCCGGCTCCGCGAAGTCCGGTGCTCATTGCGCTGGCGGAAAACGTCCATCGACATCGCGCAGCGCGCGGCTGGTCTTTCGTGACGCTCGGTCGGAACGCGAGCACATCCGTGAGTCTTCTGAAGCACATCGAGAAACGGCGTTCCGATCCGTCGGTTTCCGTGCTGTTTCGAATCGCGAACGCGTTTGGTGTTCGCGTCGCGCAACTCGTCGAGCCGTCGCCGAGAATTGCCGCGGTTGCCGAGGAAGCCGAGGCGTTCCCGCGCTATTACGATCCGGAAGCGCTCGCCGCCGCCCTCGGCGCGCGCGTGCGCAGCCACCGCATCCGGCGCAACTGGGATCGCAAGCGCTTCGCGGAAGAAGCTGGAATCAGCACGGGCACGATTCACTACCTCGAGACGAACGCCAACGTTCCCACGACGACCGTCATCGAACGCGTGGCGTTGGCGTTCGGCCAATCGTTCTCCGACTTCGTTGAACCGGCGACGTCTCCGGTGTTGAGCATCGTGCGCGCCGAAGCCTCCTTGAGTGACGCATCGACGCTTACACGCACGCTCTTCACGCAGCCGGCACCGAATGACGCGCTGGAGATCGCCGAGTGCCGGCTCGAAAGTCGCCGCGGTTGCTTGTCGTTACAACCCCTGCCTCCCGGATCGACGATCGTCATCTACGTGATGAAGGGAAACATCCGCATCCGCTTCGAGAACGAAGAGCACGCGCTGCAACGCGGCGATCTCTTCGTCTTCGCCGCCGAATGTACCGCGACGATCTCGAACGATGCGACGTCGCCGGCGTCGTTCCTGCGCATCGATCGCGCGCATCACCCGCGTCTGCGGCGGGCGAGGGAGTAATGGCATTTCGCGAAGAGCGTCGGGTTCACGCGGAGACGCGGGGTACGCGAAGAGAGACCGCCATCAGCATTCACTCCGTGTTCTCCGCGTGAACGCTTCGTGACTAAGCGCTGAATTGCTGCAGGTGGTGATCGATGTGCTTGTACATCAGCGTTCCCCACTGCTCGCCGGTCAGCTTGCCGAAGAACGCGTGCATCTGCTTTCCAGCATTCTCCGAACCGTTCTGAACGAAGCGGTCGATCAGGCCATTGAGCCGCGTTCGTTCTTTGTCGAACTCCCGTTCTCCAGTCACGACGAACGTCGGATCGGTCGGCGCATTTCGACCGAACGGCTTTTCGCCGAGGATTGAGGCGCGTACGAACGGGGCCAGCACTTTGCCGATGAATTTCTGTTTCATCGGCCGCTCGCCCGTTCCGGTTTCCAGCGCCTGCGCGCAGTGACAAAGCATCTGCGCGACATTCATCTTTCCCCATTGGCGCGCATTGTCGGGTTGGAGCGCCATCAGGCGTGCTCGAATCGAGTCACAATCAGCCGGAACGAAGAGCGATTTCATTTCAACGACCTCACGTTCTCGACGCATTCTACGAATTCGCGCGCTCACGCGCGCAGCGACGTCACGAGCTCGTCGTCATCCGGCAGCATCGCGATCGCGCGCACCGTCTTGCGCATGCCGATGAGGCCGTGGACTTCGATCGGTTCGCGCAGCGCGATCAACCAACGCGGCTCGTCGAGAATCGCCACGCGCAGCACGTCGCGGCGTTTCCACTCGCTCGTTTCGCGGACTTCGGTGATCGACGCGATGTTCGTCAGCGGCACGATCGCGTTCCAGCGCAGGCCGACGCGGAGGTGCAGCGCGGTGGCGTCGATCGTTGTCGGGCGCAGGCGCATCGCCTGGTAATCGCCGAGAAGCCAGACGATGGCCCAGAGATCGAGCGCGGTCCAGGCCCAGGCCGCGAGCGGCTTCCACATCCGCAGGAAGAAGTGCATGCCGATCGACTCGGCGACGATGAGCACGATGAGACCGGCGAGAACGAAACGAAGCGACGGAGCGCGAAGGAGGGAACTGCGCACGGAAGGATTGTAGTCCTCCCTCACAATGGCCACGCGGTCTCCTGCGTTTTCGGACGCACGAGCGATTGCTGGAGGAACGGGAACACAGCATCGGTCGGTAGTGGCTTGCTGAACAGATAGCCCTGCATGAGATCGCACGCGTAGTGGCGCAGAAACGTGTACTGCTCCTCGGTCTCCACACCCTCGGCTACGACCTTGAGTTGCAGCGTATGCGCAAGGTTGATGACGTAGGAGACGATCGCCGCGGCTGTCTCGTCCGACGTCACTTCGCGCAGGAACTCCTTGTCGATCTTCACCGTGTCGATAGGGAAGTGCTTCAGATAGATCAGCGAGGATTGGCCGGTGCCGAAGTCGTCGACGGCGACGCCGACGCCCATCTGTCGCAGGGCGTGCAGTGCCTTGGTCGTCAGCTCGAAGTTTTGCATCGCCGCGCTCTCCGTGATCTCGAGCTGCAACATGTCGGGACTGATTGACGACTCTGCGACTGCGCTGCGGACGATGTCGACCAGGTCGCGCTGCTGCAGTTGCACCGCCGAGATGTTGACGGCGACGCGCAGCCAGGTCAGGCCGGCGTCGTGCCAGAGGCGAAGTTGACGGCAGGCGGTGCGCAACGCCCATTCGCCGATCGGGATGATCATTCCCGTTTCCTCAGCGAGCTCGATGAACTCGGAGGGTTGGACGAGGCCGCGGTTCGGATCGCGCCAGCGCAGCAGCGCTTCCAGCGAAACGATCCGTCGCCGGGCGCGGTCGTAGACCGGCTGGTAATACAGCTCCAGTTGCTGCCGCTCGATGGCGTGGTGCAAATGCTGCTCGAGCGCGAGACGCCGCACGTAACGCTCGTTCATGCTCGCGGTGAAGAGCTGCGCCTGATTGCGTCCCAACTCTTTCGCGCGATACATCGCCGCATCCGCGCACTTGAGCAGCGTCTCGGCGTCGTCGCCGTCCGAAGGATGGCAACTGATGCCGACACTGGCGGTGATGAAGAGCTCGTGGCCGTCGACGCGGAACGGCTTCGCCAGCGAATCGAGGATCTTTCGCGCGACTCCGGCCACGGCCTCCGCGTTCGTAACTTCGGCGAGGAGGATGCTGAACTCATCGCCGCCGATGCGCGAGATCGTGTCGGAGGCGCGGAGCGAGTTCTGGAGCCGCCGCGCGACGTCGGCGAGCAGCAGGTCGCCAAACGAATGTCCCAGGCCGTCGTTCACGAGCTTGAAGTGATCGATGTCGAGATACATCACCGCCACGCCGACGCGATTGCGCTGTGCCTGCGCGAGGCTGTGGACGAGCGCGGTCGCGGAAGAGCAGGCGATTCGGCAGGCCGGTGAGCGAGTCGTAGTGCGCGCGGTACTCGAGCTGCTTCTCCGTCTCCTTGCGTTGCGAGACATCGCGATAGTTGAGAACGATCGCACCGACGCTCGGCTCGTGCAGCAGGTTCTGGCGAATCCCTCCAGCCAGATCCAGCGGCCGTCCTTGTGTCGAAAACGAAGCTCGCCGCGCGATTCCTGGTTCGGCGTCGCCAGCACGCCGCCGAAACTCTTGCGCGCGGCATCGGCCTCGCGCGTGTGGATGAAGTCGAAGATGGAGCGCCCGATCAGTTCGTGTTCTTCGTAGCCGATGAGGTGCTGTGACGACGAGCCGGTGAAGGAGAAGCGCAGATCGCCGTCGAGCAGAACGACGCCGCTCCAGCTCTTCTCGACGATCGTGCGGAAACGTTTCTCCCGCTGCCCCAGCTCGTGCTCCGCCCGCTTGCGCTCGGAGATGTCGCGAATGAATGCGGTGAAGGTGACGTCGGCGCCGCTTCCTGCCGGAGCGATGGTGATCTCGGCCGGGAACTCTTCACCCGATGCGCGACGTGCGACGGTCTCGATGCGCCGTCGCAGGAGGCGCGTCGCTCTGCCGCTGCGATAGCGATCGAGCAACGCCTCGAACGTGCGCGCGCCGTTCTTGGGGAACAGCGACATGCGCAGCGGCGCGCCGAGAGCGTCGCGGGCGGGGACGCCGAACGTCGACTCGGCCTCGCGATTCCACTCGATGACGATGGAGGCGCGATCGATGGTGATCACGGCATCGAGCGTCGTGGCGATGAGCTGCCGCAGGCGAGCCTCCGATTTTCGCAACGCCTGTTCAGTACGCGCGCGTGTGATCGCTTCGCCGACGATGTTCGCCGTCGAACGGAGAAACGCCAGTTCGTATTCGGTGAAGACGCGCTCCTCGCCGGAGTAGGCGAGGAGCACTCCGAACGGCGCGTACTGCGTGCGGATCACCACGCCCGCGCCGCTGCGTACGCCGTGATAGTTGAGGAGATGCGTCGCCTTGAATCTCGTTTCCTCTTCGAGGTGTCCGAACGTGAACGGCGCATCGGCGAGAAGAACGATCATCCCGAGCGCTTCGTCCTCGTCGCTGTCGCGCGTGCAACGGAGAAATGTCTGATTGGCGCCGAGAGCCGCACGGACGAGCATGCGTCCCGCCGGCGCGACCTCGAGTGCACGGCAGTGCGAGACCTGCAGCGTCAGCTCGACGAGTGCGCAAGCCTGGCCGAGGAGGATGAGCGGATCGACGCCGGTGAGAGCGGCTTGGCCGAGCTCGGCGATCGCGATTTCCTGGCGATTGCGCGCCTCGAGCTCGGCGCGAAGGCGATCAATCTCCAGCGCGCGCTCATCAGGGCGTGCGTCGCGTTCGCGGACGAGAAGAAACGGCGTCGTCGGTTGCTCGGACACTCTGCGTATGTCGCAAAAACGTCACGGGGCGATCTTGACTCTGGAATCGATTCCAGAGTTTACGTTGCTTGCCAGTGAAAAGACGAGGCCTTTGCCTGCGCACCTATGAACGGGATAACAGTCGGTCAATGAGCTCACCGCGAAATCGATCGAGTGGTTCCGCTTCAGTGTTCGACAGACCTGCCGCTGAAGAGAGGGACACCACATCGAAGTTCTGAAGCACCCACGCAAGAGTGAGAGGCGAAAACCCACCGTCCTTTTTGGGCGCGGACTCAATGGCGTCGTCGAGATCCACGCCGTACGCGACCAGCCGCAGCATCGACGAGGTCGCGGATCTCGGATCGGCTCAGCAGCGTACAGAGTTTGTTGACGAGCAGATCACGAAGCGACTCCGTCGCGATCTGCGACTCGAAATCGAACGAATCCGGGGCTCTGCTGCACGACCGACACGGCAAGCCCGGCGCCGGTGAGTCGTTGCCGAATTGCGGCCGGGAGATCCGCAAGTTGCGATGCTTCTTCCCAGAACAGATCGAGTCCCTGGTCTTGCGGTGATCGCGAGCGGTACCCGGAACGACGCCTCGTGTCACCCGCGCGTGCGGCCAGCCTTGTGGCCTCGAACGCTGCGGGCCGTGCTGGCCCGGCCGTGATCCACGTCACGTTCGCATCTCGATCGGCGCGTACAATGCGCACAACGACAGCAGTCATCACCAAGGGGGGCGTACCGCACGCCCCCCTTTTTGTTTTGGCGAGGAGGCACCATGAAGCTGAAGAGTCTGGCCCTGACAGCGATGTTCGCTTTGATCGCGCTGCCGGCGTGTACGAGCCGCGAGCATGCGACGATCACCGGTGGCTACGGCAACGCCGTAATCAGCGGTGAAGTGGTCATGCAGGGAACGGCCGACAGCAGCCCGGCTGGCATGGTCGTCTCGGTGCGCGGCACGGGCATGACGACGGTTCTCGGCGCGGATGGCAAGTTCGTCTTCGCCGAGGTGCCGGATGGAGCGGAACTGGTCTTCCGTCGTGCGCCGGATGGCATTGGTGCTTCGCTGCGGATGGAAAACGGTGAAAGTCATGTCGTCGTCGCGCTCGCGCAGAGCTCCGCGTCTCGCTCGACCTCCTCGAAACGTCGCGGCGTCGGGCGCGGCGGCGACACGATCGATGAATTCGAAGGACCGATCCGCAGCGTCACCGCGGACTCACTCGTCGTCTTCACATCGAAGGGAGTGGAACCGACGATCGGCCTCACGGCGGAGACGATCATCCGCAAAGGCGATCAGGTCGTCACGGCGGCCGACCTCGTGGTCGGCGCCGTTCTCGTGACGATTCAGCGGGCGAGGTAGTCCATCGGACAAACAGAAACGGGCAGGCAACCGCCCGTGGGAAGTGGCACGGTTCCCCCGAAACGTGCAGGGCGTGGACGAGACCGGCGAGCAATCGCCGGTCTCTTTTTTTGTGTTCGCCGGCCGCGGGAGGGCGATCCTCCCTTCCACCTGCTCTTCTCTTACATTGTTATTTTCAAGCGGCGCGGCTAAACTCTCCTGGATCAGAGAGTAAGTTAGGAGATGTCCCGGCTGTTATCATCTCCGTTCGTCTTGCGGTTCCGCCATTTTCGAAATGCGTGAGGAGAATCCTCGCGCTGAGCTTTTTACCGGGTGAAAGAAGGATGCCGTCCATGAACGCGTCACGCCGCTTCTCGCTGTTGATTGTTGCTGCCGCTCTTATCTGCCCCCTGTTCGCTTCCGCAGCAACCTCAGAGGTTCGGGTCCTCATCGACGTCGACAACAACGTGGCCACCGGATGCGTCGTCGGTGGAATGACGGGTGTCGATCAGGTACTCGTCACGCAGGTCGCGGATAGCCCGACCGGCGCAAGCGTCACCCAAACGCATCGCCTGGTCTGCTCGAGTGGCGTTCTCAGTGGCCCGACCGACATCGTGACCTCCGGCTGGCCGGTTGGTTGGCAGCCGACCAGCGGAATGATGCTGGTCGAGACCCGCATCCCGTTCTCGGCGCTCGGCACGAGCACCATGCCCAGCGAAATGCGCATCGGCTTCGACGGAACGCGCGGCTCGGCCGCGTTCTCCGCGCTGACAAAAGCGAATGGCTCACCGATTCTTCTTCCCGTCACCGTGAATCGTCGCCGCGCGGTCGGATTTCCCGCCGAGCCGCGGATGATCATTCTGGATGGCCTCGACCCCGACTGGGGCATGATCAACCCGCTGACCGAAGGAACCGCCGGCGGCGGTGCTTCGGCGATCAAGCTGATCAAAGCCTTCGGATTCCCCAACCCTCTCGATTCCTTCGTCTACTTCCGTTTCGATCTCAACCTCTCCGGTTCGAGCATCCTCGCCGTCGATGACAGCTACACGCGCGACCAGGGACAAGGCTTCACCCTGGCGGCGCCGGGCGTGCTCGCCAACGACCAGCCGAACACGTTGCCATTGACCGCGGCGCAGGTCAGCCAGCCGAATGACGGCTCGGTGACTCTGAACCCGGACGGCAGCTTCGTCTTCACGCCTTACCACCCGAACTCGCTCACGAGCGACTCGTTCCAGTACAAAGCGGTCGCCGGCTCGGAGCAATCGAACGTAGCCACGGTGAGAATCAAAGTCGCCCGAGTCTGCCCGAACATCATCGTGACCCGCCCCGTGGTCACGACGGCGACCGTCGGCACTCCCTTCTCGCAGACCTTCACGCAGACCGGTGCGGCCGGCGGCGCGACGTTCACGACCTCTTCAACGCTTCCGGCCGGTCTCACTCTCTCGACGACCGGTGTGCTCTCCGGAACGCCGACGCAGTTCGGCACTTTCCCGATCGTCGTGACCGTGACCGACGGCAACGACTGTACGGGCCATAGCGCGCCGTACAACCTGGTCGTCAGCTGCCAGACCATCACCGTCACCAACCCCGCGACCAACACTGGCGTCGCCAACGCCGCGTTCTCGCAGACCTTCACGCAGGTGGGTGCGATCGGCTCGGCGACATTCACGACATCGTCGGCGTTGCCGGCCGGTCTGACGCTGGCAACGAACGGCACGCTGTCCGGCACGCCGACGCAGACCGGCACGTTCCCGATTACCGTGACCGTGACGGACAGCAACGGCTGCACGGGCACGAGCTCATACACGCTCACCATCACTTGCCAGGGCATCACCGTCACCAATCCGGCGAACGCCAGCGGCACCGCGAACGCCGCGTTCAGCGAAGTGTTCACGCAAGCCGCCGCGATCGGAACGGCGACGTTCACGACCGCGAGCACGCTGCCGGCGGGTCTCACGCTGGCGACGAACGGCACGCTGTCCGGCACGCCGACGCAGACCGGATCGTTCCCGATCGTCGTCACGGTCACCGACTCGAACGGCTGCACGGGCACGAGCGCGACCTACACGCTGATCATTGCCTGCCAGACCATCAACGTCACCAACCCCGGCGCCACGACGGGAACGGTGAGCGCTCCGTTCAGCCAGACCTTCACCCAGACCGGCGCGATCGGAACGGCGACGTTCACGACCGCGAGCACGCTGCCGGCGGGTCTCACGCTGGCGACGAACGGCACGCTGTCGGGCACGCCGACGCAGACGGGCTCGTTCCCGATCGTGGTCACTGTCACCGACTCGAACGGCTGCACGGGCACGGGCGCGACATACACGCTCGTCATCGGCTGCCAGACGATTACCGTCACGATTCCAGGCACGACGACCGGCACCGTCTCCACGCCGTTCAATCAACAGTTCACGCAGACGGGAGCGGTGGGCGGAGCGACCTTTACCACCGCCAGCACGTTGCCCGGCGGTTTGACGCTGGCAACCAACGGCACGCTGTCCGGCACGCCGACGCAGACCGGATCGTTCCCGATCGTCGTCACGGTCACCGACGGCAACGGCTGCACCGGCACGAGCGCGACGTACACGCTCGTCATCGGCTGCCAGGTCATCACCGTCACGAACCCGGCGATCGCCACGGGACCGGCCGGCACGCCGTTCAGCCAGACGTTCACGCAGACGGGCGCGTTCGGCTCGGCAACGTTCACCACGGCCAGCACGCTGCCGACCGGTCTCTCCCTCTCCACGGCCGGCGTTCTCTCCGGCACGCCGAGCCAGGGCGGCACATTCCCGATCGTCGTCACGGTCACCGACGCGAACGGTTGCACGGGCACGAGCGCGACCTACAACCTCGTCATCACCTGCCCGGTCATCACCGTGACCAATCCGGTCAACGCGAATGGCACGGCGTCGAGCCCGTTCAGTGAGACGTTCACACAGACCGGTGCCGTCGGCGGAGCGACCTTCTCGATTGCCAGCGGCACGTTGCCGACGGGCCTCAGCCTGTCGGCCGCGGGTGTGCTCTCCGGCACGCCGACCCAGACCGGTTCGTTCCCGATCACCGTGAAGGTGACCGATGGCAACGGCTGCACCGGCACGGGACCGACGTACACCATCGTCATCGCTTGCCAGGTCATCACCGTCAACAATCCGGCCAACGCGAACGGTACGGCCTCGAGTCCGTTCAGCGAGACCTTCACGCACACCGGCGGCATCGGAACGACCACCTTCACCCTCGCGTCGGGAACGCTGCCGGCCGGCTTGACGCTGGCCACCAACGGCACGCTCTCGGGTACGCCGACGCAAACCGGTTCGTTCCCGATCACGGTCACGGCGACGGATTCGAACGGTTGCACCGGCACCGGCGCGACCTACACGATCATCATCGGTTGCCAGACGATCAACGTCTCAAACCCCGGCGTCACGACGGGTACCGTGAATGCCCCCTTCAGCCAGACCTTCACGCAGACAGGCGCCATCGGAACGGCGACGTTCACGACCGCCAGCACGCTGCCCGCGGGTCTGACGCTGGCGACGAATGGCACGCTTTCCGGCACGCCGACGCAGACCGGCTCGTTCCCGATCGTCGTCACGGTCACGGATAGCAACGGCTGCACCGGCACGGGCTCGACGTACACACTCATCATCGGTTGTCAGACCATCACCGTCACCAAACCGGTGAACACGAGCGGCACGGTCTCGGCCGGGTTCAGCGAAACGTTCACGCAGACCGGAGCCTTCGGCACCGCGACCTTCACGATCGCCAGCGGTGTGTTGCCGACCGGACTGACCCTTGGAACCAACGGAACGCTCGCCGGCGTACCGACGCAAGCCGGTTCGTTCCCGATCACCGTGCTGGTGACGGACAGCAACGGCTGCACCGGCACGAGCGCGACTTACAACCTCGTCATCGGCTGTCAGGTGATCACCGTCGGCAATCCGGCCACCACGAGCTCTCCGGCCGGAACGCCTCTCTCCATCAACTTCACGCAGAGCGGCGCGATCGGCAGCGCGACCTTCACGACGGCCAGCACGCTGCCGACGGGTCTCTCCCTGGCGGCCAACGGCACGCTCAGCGGCACGCCGACGCAGGGCGGTTCGTTCCCGATCGTCGTCACCGTCACCGACAGCAACGGCTGCACGGGCACGAACCCGAGCTACACGTTGACAATTACCTGCCCGGTCATCACGGTCACGAACCCCGTCGTCAACAGCGGCACGTCCGGCGTCGCGTTCAGCCAGACGTTCACGCAGACGGGCGGGCAGGGGACGATCACCTGGTCCGTCAGCGGCACACTGCCGACCGGCATCACGCTCAACCCGTCGTCGGGCGTCCTCTCCGGCACGACGACGCAGGCCGGCACCTTCCCGATCACGATCACGGCAACGGACCAGAATGGCTGCACCGGCACCGGCGCCACGTACAACCTGACGATCAACTGCCAGACCATCACCGTCACGAATCCGGGCGTCAACACCGGGACCGTCGACGCTGCCTTCAGCCAGACCTTCACCGTCACCGGCATCCTCGGCACGGTGACATGGAGCGAGACCGGCGCGCTGCCGGCCGGCATCACGCTCAACCCCTCGACGGGCGTCCTCTCCGGCACGCCGACGGTCACCGGCGCGTTCCCGATCACCGTCAAGGCGACCGACACGAACGGCTGCTTCGGCACGTCGAGCTACACGCTGACCATCAACTGCCAGACCATCACGGTCACCAGCCCGGTGACGAACACCGGCACGGTCAACGCGCCGTTCAGCCAGACCTTCACGCAGACCGCGGCGCACGGCACGGCGACGTTTACGACTGCATCCACGCTGCCCTCGGGCATCACGCTGGCGACGAACGGAACGCTCTCGGGCACGCCGACGCAAACCGGCTCGTTCCCGATCGTCGTCACCGTCACCGACAGCAACGGCTGCACGGGCACGGGCTCGACTTACACGCTGACGATCGGCTGTCAGACCATCACCGTCACGAAACCGGTCGTCACCACGGGCACGACCGGTGTCGCGTTCAGCCAGACGTTCACGCAGAGCGGCGCATTCGGCACGGCGACGTTCACGACGGCGAGCACGTTGCCCACGGGCTTCACGCTGAGCGCGGCCGGTGTTCTGTCCGGCACCACGAATCAGCACGCGACCTTCCCGATCACCGTCACCGTCACGGACAGCAACGGCTGTACGGGCACGAGCACGACGTACAACCTCACGATCAATTGCCAGACGATCAGCGTGACGAACCCGGTCAACGCCAGCGGCACCGTGAACGCCGCATTCAGCGAGCAGTTCACGCAGACCGGCGCGATCGGCGGCGCGACGTTCACTACCGCCAGCACGTTGCCGAATGGCATCACGCTCTCGGCCTCCGGTCTACTCGCCGGCACTCCCACGCAGTCCGGTTCGTTCCCGATCGTCGTCACCATCACTGACGGCAACGGCTGCACGGGCACGGGCTCGACGTACACGCTGATCATCGGCTGCAACGTCGTCACGGTGACGAACCCGGTCAACAACCTCGGCACCGCCGGCAGCGCGTTCAGCGAGACCTTCACGCAGACGGGCGGCACGGGCACGATCACCTGGTCGGTGACCGGCACACTGCCCAGCGGCATCACGCTCAACACGTCGAGCGGAGTGCTCTCCGGCGTGACCTCGCAGGTCGGCACGTTCCCGATCACCGTCACCGCGACGGATCAAAACGGCTGCGCCGGCACGGGCACGACCTACAACCTGACGATCGGTTGCCAGACGATTTCGATCACGAACCCCGGAACGACCAGCGTGCAGGCGGGTTCGCCGCTCACCGCCACCTTCACGGCGACCGGCATCCTCGGCACCGCGACCTGGACCGAGACCGGCACGCTGCCGACCGGCATCACGCTCAATTCGTCGTCAGGCCTTCTCTCGGGCACGACGACGCAGCTCGGCTCGTTCCCGATCACGGTGAAGGTCACCGACACCAACGGTTGCTTCACGACCTCTTCGTACACGCTCACAGTCACCTGTCCGGTCATCACGGTCAGCCGCACCGGCGGGGGCTCGTTCCCGACCGGTACGTTCAATACGGCGTACACCGGCCAGAGCGTTACCGCCACGGGCGGCGGCGGGAGCTACACCTTCGCGGTGACCTCCGGCGCGTTGCCGACCGGGTTGTCGCTCGCTCCGGGCGGCGCGATCAGCGGCACTCCGACGCTGACCGGCGTCTTCAACTTCACCGTCACCGCAACCGATACGGTAAGCCTCTGCACCGGCTCGCAGGCGTTCTCTATCTCCATCGCCCCGAAGGCGACCGACGATCTGACTCTGTATGACTCGACCAGCCACATCGTCGACAACACGCAGTTCGTGATCACTGGCGGCACGACCACCAGCCCAACGACGCCGTTCGTCGGCTCGATCGCCAACATCCTCACGAACGACCTTCCGAGCGGCGGCGTCACGGCAACGGCCGGCACCTTCGCGACGACCGCGGGCGGCAGCGTTACCCTCGCCGCGGACGGCACCTTCATCTACACGCCGAAGGCCAATCCCGGCGCGGCGGTCACCACCAGCGACTCGTTCACCTACACCGTCGTGAGCAATGCCGTCACCTCGGCTCCGGCCACGGTCAACCTCACGCTCGCCAATCGCGTCTGGTATGTGAAAAACAACGGCGCCGGCACCAACGGCCAGTCGCAGTCTCCGTTCACCACGCTCGCCGCCGCGCAGGCAGCCTCGCTCGCCGGCGACATCATCTATGTCTACAACGGAGACGGCACCACCACCGGCCATATCGCCGGCATTACGCTGAAGAACACGCAGCAGCTCATCGGTGAAGGCGTCGCGCTCGTCGTCAACACCGTCACACTCAAGGTCGCCGGCACCAAGCCGCAGATCACCAACCTCACGGCCGCGAGCGATGCGGTCACATTGGCCGATGGCAATACGGTCAAGGGCTTGACCATCACCGGCGCCACGCGCGACGGTATCTCTTCCGTCGTCGCGCACGCCGGCTTCACGGGTGACTCGCTGACGGTTCAGAACAACACCAACGTCGGCGTCAACCTGATCAGCATGACTGGCACGGTGACGATCACCAACTCCACGATCACGAGCGTCGGCAATCAGGCTTTGACGATCAACAACGGTACGGCGGCGGTTACCGTCGACAACACCAATACCATCGACGGCGGAACAGGCACGGCCGTGAGCGTCATCAACCGGCCGGTCGCTGCGGGCGCCATCGCCATCGGTGCCAACCTCACCAACGGACGCATTCAGCTTCTCTCGAACCTCTCCGGGACGATCTCGTTCACCGGCACTCAGACGCTCTCCACCACAACCAACACCGCGGTCACGATGACCACGAACGCCGGTGCGACGATCAATTTCAGCGGCACGCTCGGTATCACGACCTCGACAGGAACAGGGTTCATCGCCAGCGGTGGCGGAACGCTGAACGTCTCCGGCACCGCGAACATCACATCCGGAGCGGCCGCGGCCGGCCTGAGCCTCAACGGCATCACCGTCGGCGGCACTGGCGTCGCCTTCACGAGCGTCAGCACCACCGGCGCCACGACCGGCATCAGCCTGACGAACATGACCGGCACGGTATCGGTCAACGGCGGCACGATCACCAACGGCACGACCGGCGTTTCGCTGCAGGGTGCCACGACGAGTCTCTCGCTGGCCGGTGTGACCATCACCGGTCCGGTCACCGGTATCACCAACACGACGAACTTCGGCACGTTGACGATCGGTGCGACCGTGAACGTCAGCGCCGCCACGGCACTCAACCTGACGACAGGAGCAATCAGCGGTACGTTCGCGGGCGTCACATCCACGGGCGGAACGAATGGCGTGAACCTCAACGCCGTCACAGGTTCGTGGGGCACGGCGGGCGGCTCCCTCAACGGCGCCAGCGGCTCGACATTCAACGTCACCGGCGGCAGCGGCGGCACGATCACCTGGGGCGCTGCAATCGCTCAGGCCAATGCTGCGAATGTCGTGACCATTGCATCGAGCAACTCCAATACGATCAACTTCAACGCCAGCGTCACTTCGAGCGGCACGAGCACCGGCATCTCGATCTCCGGCAGCTCGGGCACCTACAACTTCAACGGTTCGGGGAACAGCATCACCGGCAGCGGCGGCGGCGTCTCCATCGCCAACGAGTCGGGATCGGTGACGTTCAGCTCCGGGACGAACATCAACACCACCAACACCGCCACGGCGTCGTTTAACGTCACGAACTCGACGGCGAGCATCACTTACAGCGGCACGGTTACGCAGAACGCCAACGGCGGCAAGCTCCTGAACATCGCCACCTACGGCACCGGCACACTGACGATGAACGGTACGTCGCTCAGCGGTTCGGTCGCCGTCGGGGCCGCCGGAGTCATCTCCACGCTGAGCAACATTACCGGGACGGTGGTGATCAACAACCTCAGTCTCACCTCGAGCGACAACACCTTCAACAGCACGCTCGTGGCGATCACCGGGGTCAACACCGGCGGCTCGATGACCTTCAATCACCTCACGCTCTCGGCCACCGGCAGCAATCACACCGGCAAGGGTCTGACCGCCGTCGGCGGCGGAACGCTCACCATCACTGCGACGGGCGGCGCGAGCAGTATCGACGTCGGCAGTTCCGCGCTCGATCTCAACGGCCAGATCCTCGGAGCCTCGGCGATCGGTACTCTCAACTCCTTGGGTGTGGCCACCGTGAATGGTGTTCTCTTGACGAACGTCACCGGCGGCACGCTGACCATCGGCGGTGGAACGATCACCGGCAACACCGCCGCGGCGTTCGCGGTCGTGGGCGGCTCGGTGAGCGTCACTGATTCAGGCAACATCAACCAGGCCACGGCCTCTCAGCCGCTCCTCAGCGTCACCGGCGGCCACTCGGGCACGCTGACGTTCAACACCGGCACGCTCAGCGCGACCAACGGAACCGGCCTCCTGTTCGACAACGCCGACGGCACGTACAACTTCAACGGCACCACGACGCTGAACGGCGGCGACGCCGGCGTCGACATCCTCGCCGGCGCCGACGCGAGCAACGGGTCACAGGGCACGTTCAGCTTCAACGCGAATACCGCCGTGACCAACCCGACCGGCCGCCTCTTCGACATCGAGGGCAGCACGCCCACCTTCACCTACAGCGGCTCGTTCACCCGCTCGACCGCCGGCGCGGGCATCTTCGCCAACGGCAACAAGGGCGGCACCATCACCTTCGACGGCAACCCCGCCACCGAGACCAAGAGCCTCAGCACCACCACCGGCAATGCCATCGACCTGACCACCAACACCGGCGCCACGTTCAACTTCACCGGCGGCACGCTGGTGCTGGCCACGACGAGCGGCAAAGGCTTCAACGCCACCGGTGGAGGCACGGTCTCGATCACCGGCACCAACAACACCATCGCCACGACCACCGGCACCGCGCTGACCGTCACCAGCACGAACATCAGCAGCGGCGGCATCACGCTCAAGAGCCTCAACAGCAACGGCGCCGCGAACGGCATCAACCTGAGCACCACCGGGGCCAACGGCTTCCTGACCATCACCGGCACGGGCACCAACAACTCCGGCGGCACCATCACCGGCTCGACCGCGGACGGCATCCTGCTCAACAGCACGCGCCAAATCTCGCTGACGGACATGTCGGTGTCTTCGAGCACGCAGAGTCACATCGACGCCACGGCCGTGAACGGGCTGACGCTCACCGGCGTCGACTTCGACACGTCCGTCGACCACGGCATCCTCGGCAGCAACATCACGACCTTCGTCGTCAGCAACTGCACCTTCAACAAGGGCGGCTTCAACCAGTCCGGCAAGCACGGCATCTTCATGACCAATCTGAAGGGCAGTTCTTCCGTGACCGGCAGCACGTTCACGCAGTCCGGCACGATTCAGTTCTACGTCACCAACACCACCGCCACCGTCGCGCAACCGGGTGTTTCGTCGGACGTCCTGACCCTCTCCGGCAACACCTGGAACAATCACACCGGCGCCTTCGGCGGCGATCATTTCAGCCTGCTCGCCGATGCCGGTTCGAACATGAAGCTGATCGTCAACGGCACCAACGGGGAGAACAAGGTCGGCGGCCTGTTGCCCCTGGGAAGCAACGAGGGCGGCAACGCGCTGAACGTCCAGGCCACCGCCGCCGGCAAGGTCGACTCGTCGATCACCGCCCTCGATGCCACGAACGTCACCGCCGGCGTCAACATCTCGTCCACCACCGGCGGCATCAACGTGTTCGACGTCTTCAGCAACAAGACCGCAAACGGTACCGGCTTCGCCGCGACCGGTTCGTCAGCTCTGAACCTCGCCTGCATCAACGGCACCTGCACCGGGAAGTTCCGCGACAACTCGATCAACCACACCGCCGGCGTCGGCGTGAACGCCATCAGCGTCGTGCAGGAAGGAACCGGCACGGCGACGGTGGAGGTGAGCAGCAACGTCGCCAGCGGCAACTTCCAACGCGGTATCTCCGGTCAGGCCCGCCTCGGTACAGGCACCCTCAACCTCACCGTCCTCAGTAACTCTCTGACCCAGACCAATGCTGGTGGGCTGCAGGTCGTGAACGTCGAGGCGGGCGGCAGCTTCCTGACGCCGACCGACCACGCCAACCACATCTGCCTCAACATGGGACTCAACAACGCCACACCGGCCGGCAGCAACGACGCGTATCGTTTGAGGAACAGGGGCGCGGCCTCGGGTTGCACGGCCTGCCAGTTCCAGTTGCAGAACTTCGCCGGCAACGGTGCCCTCAGCGGCGACGTCGCAACCTGGATCACCACCACGAAGGCGAACACCGGCACGCCGATCACCGTCTCGATTGACAATGCCTTCTCTACTTCCGGTGGATGTCCCACCCCTCCGTAATTTCCTACAGATGCCATTCACGAAAGGACGGCCCTCGGGCCGTCCTTTTTTACGTGTAGCGGCTTGATATCTGTTGCGCTCCGCCGTAAGTGACGCTAAATTGTCTGCATCTCAGAGAGAGTGAGTCTTACGTCCTGAACAGCGGTCCGCCTTGTGGGACGGACAGCTGGTTTTATTCGCAGTCATCGTCGGTCCAAGCAAAAATTGCGATTCGTCAGTTCCGCGGAGGGCTTCTGTATGCGATCCCTGTCGGTCAGGCTGCTGCTTTCGATTTTGACCTTGTGCGTCACGCCTGCGGTTCTGGCGCATGACATCACCCTGAGCGGGACGCAATCGTTCGCGTCGCTCGATGGCTCGTCGAGCGATCACGACGGCGTCGTCAACGGCGTCTTCACCGTGAGCGACGGCAATCTCGTCGTGAGCGGCACCGTCAACTGCAACGACGACGGCGCCTCGAGCAACAGCGCATGCGCGATGTCGTTCGCCGTGAGCGGCAACATGACGCTCAATACCGGCGCCGCGCTCTACGCGGAGAACCGCACCGGCAACGGCGTCGGCGGAAACATCACGCTGACGGTCGGCGGCAACCTCGCGCTGAACGGGACCGCCATCGTATCGTCGTCCGCGAAGAGCTCGAGCAGCTCGACCGGCGGCGCGATCACGGCCAACGTCAGCGGCGCCGTGACGATGGCCTCGGGCGCGACGATCGATTCCGGCGCCGCCAACGCGCGCGGCGGAGCGATCACCATCAGCGGCGGGAACGTCATCAGCCTCGACGGCAACATCCTTTCCGGACCGAGCCGCACTATCCTGGCCACCCGCTTGACCGGCGACATCCTCAGCGGCGGCACCGGCAATCAGATCGGCGGCCAGATCACGATCGGCTCGAGCACCTTCGTCGAGCCCGCGATCCTCATCGGCCCCAATGCCACCATCGCCTCGCAGGGCGAGAAGGACGGCGCGGGACCGGTCACGATCAACGGCTGCGGCATCGAAGTGCGCGGCCTCGTCGGCGCGGTCTCCCGCAAAGACTCGCCGGCGATCGTCGTCATTCGTTCCGGCAAGAACCTGCTCGTCGACGGCCGCGACCTCGGCGGTGCCGGCACGCGCATGGGTCGCGTGCGCGCCGACGCGATGGCGGACGGCGCCACCGATGACCGCGTCGATCTCTTCGCCCGCGGCTCCGCGACCGTCCTCGGCCCATCCTCTGCGGGCGGGACGCTCTTCTCCGTCAGCTCGCTCCCCGGTCCGAAGAACAAGAAAGACGCCGGCGGAACGCTCCGCGTCGTCGCTCTGGAAGGCGGCGCGAGCGCCAGCGGCCGCGCATTCGTCGCCGGCGCCGACGGAAAGGGGACACGCGGCGGCACGATTTCGATCGCCGCGGCGGCCGACGTCAACCTCGACAATGCCACGCTGGCGGCCCTCGGCGACTACACCAAACCGAAGAAGGATAGCGCCGGCGGGCACATCATCGCGCGCTCATACAACGGCAGCGTTTACTGGCGCAACGGCGTCGGCGACGTGCGTCCGGTCGGCTCGTCCTCCGGCGTCGATCCTGCCGACCAGGGCACGATCGTCCTCACCGCGTGCGGCACCGTCGACATCGCCGGCTCGAGCTACCCGACCACCGGCGTGGCCACGAGCATGTTCCCCGAGACACACACCGGCGTCTGCGCGCCTTCCGCTCCGACGCTTCCGGTCGGCGCGCCGCCGCTCGTCACGTGCAACACTCCGCCGGTCGCGAATGACGCGGCCGCGACGACGAACGAAGACACTACGGTCACCATCACGCTGAGTGGCACCGACGCCGACGGCGACTCGCTCACCTTCACGATCGTCTCCGGCCCGTCGCACGGATCTCTCGGCCCCATCGTACCGACCGGTTCGACGAGTGCCACCGTCAACTACACGCCGGCGTTCAACTACAACGGTCCCGACTCGTTCGTCTATCGCGCGAACGACGGCAACGGCGGCACTGACGACGCGACGGTCACGATCGCCGTCGCTCCGGTCAACGACCCGCCGACGTTCCTGATCGGTCCGACCGACATCGTGCTCGAGGACTCGGGCCCGCGCACCTATGCGAACTGGGTCACCTCGATCTCGCCGGGACCGAGCGACGAGTCGGCGCAGACCGTGACGTTTACCGTCACCAACAACAACAACGCACTCTTCAGCGTACAGCCCTCCGTCGCTTCGAACGGAACGCTCACGTACACGCCCGCCGCGAACGCCTACGGCAGCGCGACGATCACCGTCGTCGCCCACGACAACGGTGGCACGGCGAACGGCGGCAACGACACCTCCGCGCCGCAGACCAGCAGCATCAACGTCACGCCGGTCAATGACGAGCCGTCATTCACGAGCGGCGGCAACGTGACCGTCAACGAAGATTCCGGCGCCTACTCCGCGGCCTGGGCCACGGGCATTTCCGCCGGGCCGAACGAAGGTTCGCAGACCGTGGCCTTTGTCACGAGCAACGACAACAACGCGCTCTTCGCCGTTCAGCCGAGCGTCTCGCCGAGCGGCGTACTGACGTTCACGCCGGCAGCCGACGCCTTCGGCACCGCGACCGTCACGGTCTATCTGCACCGACAACGGCGGCGTCGCCAACGGTGGTGACGACACTTCGCCGTCGCAGACGTTCATCCTCGCGGTCAACTCCGTGAACGATGCCCCGTCCTTCACCAGCGGCGGCAACGTCACGGTCAATGAAGACAGCGGCGCCTACTCCGCCGCCTGGGCCACCGGCATCAGCGCCGGTCCGGCGAACGAGTCCTCGCAGACCGTTTCCTTCGTGGTCTCGAACAGCAACAACGCGCTCTTCAGCGTGCAGCCGTCGGTCTCTTCCACCGGCGTGCTGAGCTTCACACCGAACGGCAACACCGCCGGCAGCGCGACGGTGACCGTCTATGCGCAGGACAACGGCGGCATCGCCAACGGCGGCGTCGACGTCTCCGCCTCGCAGACCTTCACGATCACCGTCAGCGAAGTCAACGACGCTCCGTGCTTTACGCCGGGCGCCAATCAGTCGTCGCTCGAAGATGCCGGACCGCAGACGGTTCCGAACTGGGCTACCAGCATCAGCGCCGGCCCGGCCAACGAGTCGTCGCAGACGCTGACGTTCGTCGTCTCGAATGACAACAACACGCTCTTCTCCGCGCAGCCGTCGATCTCGCCGACGGGCACGCTGACCTACACCGCTGCTCCGAACGCCAATGGCTCGGCGACGGTCACGGTCTACCTGCAGGACGACGGTGGGACGGCGAACGGTGGCAGTGACACGTCCACTACGTATACGTTCACGATCACGATTGTCGCCGTCAACGACGCGCCGTCCTTCACGGGCGGTGGCGACGTCACGGTGCTCGAAGACTCGGGTTCGTACTCCGCGAACTGGGCCACGGGCATCAGCGCCGGTCCGGCCGACGAGTCGGGCCAGACGCTGACGTTCAACGTCGTCTCGAACAGCAATCCATCGCTCTTCGCCAGCGGTCCGTCGATCTCGGCGGGCGGAGTGTTGAGCTTCGCACCGGTCGCGAATGCGTTCGGCAGCGCTACGATCACGATCAATCTTCAGGACAATGGCGGCACCGCCGGCGGCGGCGCCGACACGTCCGCGAGCTATGTCTTCACCATCAACGTCACGCCGGTCAACGACGCTCCGTCGTTCACGCCGGGCGGCGACGTGACCGTCAACGAAGACGGCGGTCCGTACTCCGCGTCATGGGCCACGGGCATCTCCGCCGGGCCGGCGAACGAGTCTGGCCAGTCGGTGACGTTCCTCGTCGTCGAACAACAACAACGCACTCTTCAGCGTGCAGCCTTCGATCTCGCCGGCGGGCATCCTGACCTTCACCTCCGCGCCGAACGCATTCGGCTCCGCGATCGTCACCGTCTCGCTGCAAGACAACGGTGGCGTGGCCAATGGCGGCGTCAATACTTCGGCGTCGGTCCAGTTCACGATCACGGTCAACGCCGTGAACGATGCGCCGACCGCGGTCACGGATACGTGGGCCACGCTCGGCAACACCGAGCTGCGCGTCGATCTCGCCGGCGGTCTCACGCCGAAGATCGCCGACACCACGCCTTCGGGCAACGGCGTGCGCGACAACGACAGCGATCCCGAAGGCGATCCGAGCGTCGTGACCGGCATCGTCGGCTGCTCCGATTCGACCGCACCATTCGACTGCACCCTCGGCGACGGTTCGAAGCTGTCGATGCAAGCCAACGGCTCCTTCACCTACACCCCGGGTCCGGGCAACACCAGCGGATCGTTCCAGTACACGGTCACCGACATTCCGGCGTTTGGTGCACCCGCGAGCGCCACCGGCACCGTGAACATCACCATTGTCGACATGATCTGGTACGTGAACGGCTCGGCCGCCGCGGGCGGCAACGGCACGTCGATCGCGCCGTTCAATTCATTCGCATCGCTCAACGGTCCGGGAGGATCGGGCGACGTCGATGCAGCAGGAAGCACGATCTTCGTCCATGACTCGAACGTCATTGGCGGAATCGGTCTCGAAACGAATCAGAAGCTGTGGGGCGAGGGCGTCGGCCTGAGCACCACGGCCAATCTCAACGGCAACGGCTCGCCCCAGGTTCTCGTCGCGCCGGGTGTCCGTGCTCGCATCTTCGGCGGTGCAGGTGACGCGGTCTCCGTCGTCGGTGTGACCGGTGTCGATGTCGCCGGTCTCGATCTGAACAGCACGGGATCGAACGGCGTCGATGTCACCAGCAATCCCTTCGGACCGGCAACGGGAGTTTCGATTCACGAAAACGTGGTGACCGGCGCGGCGCTCGAAGGAATCGACGTCAATGCCGGCAGCACCTCGGGCACGACGGTTCTGGTCAACAACACCTCGATCACCTCAGCCGGCAATGGTTTCGACGTCAGTTCCATCGGTCCGGCAGTCATTTCCTACACGAACGGCACGATTCTCTCCGGTGGCGGAAGCGGCATTCGGATGTCGGGAAGTGGTAACCTGACGGTGTCTGGTCTAAGTAACGTGACAGTTGACGGCAGTACCGCCTCGGACGGCGTCAATATTGCGAGCGCGACATTCGACGCGGTCGCGGGCGGAGCGTTCAATACGGTCAACGGTGGCGCGATCAACGTCGGTACGAGTGGCAACCCCGTGGGCGGCGCCGCATTCGTGCTCTCCTCCGTCAGCGGAGATCTTGCAATCACGTCGCTCAACGCATTCGCCGGCAGCGGCCAGGGTGTGTCCGTCGACGGTTCCGGTCTCTTCACCGGGTCCGCCGGTATGCGTATCGCGGTCGGGGGCGGCTCGATCAGCGCTCCGTCGGCGCGCGGTCTCAACGTTTCGAACGCGACGATCGCAAGCACCGGCATCACTTTCACACGCATCGTCTCGGCTGGCGCGCTCAACGGAATCGTGTTGAACAACACCGGCACGTCGGGCGGCCTCACCGTCAGCGGTACGGGCGCCGCGAGCTCGGGCGGGTCGGTGACGAACGCCACGGGCGACGCGATCCTGCTCTCTTCGACGAAGAGCGTGACGCTGACGGACTTCGACGTGACCAACAGTGCGCAGAGCCATATCGACGCCACGAACGTCGACGGTCTCACGTTGACGCGCGTCCACACGGATCTCTCCACGGATCACGGCATCCTCGGCTCGACGGTCCGCAACCTCGTCATCACCGGCGGCCTGTACGATCGCGGCGGCGCCGGCTCGGCGGGGTCGGGCGTGCACGGCGTGTTCATCACCAATCTCCTCGGCAACTCCAGTGTCAGCGGCGCAACGTTCCGCCGCTCGAACACCATTCAGTTCCGCGTCCTCAACACGACGGCCACCGCGGCGGCGCCGGGTGCGCCGGACGTGCTGACCATCAGCGGCTCGACGTTCGACACGCACACCAGTCCCTTCGCGGGCGATCACCTCTCCGTGGGCTCGACCGGCGGCGGAAACCTCCGCCTGGCCACGAACGGCGGCGCCGGCATCAACACCTTCACCGGCGGTGGCAACGGCATCCAGGGCACGTCGGATTCGGGCGCCACTCTCGATCTCTCGCTCACCGGCGTTCTCGCGGCCGCGAACACGACCGGCATCAACATGGCCGCCACCACGGCCGGCAACCTGACGTTCGCCCTGTTCGACAACGCCACCGCTAACGGCACGGGCATCAACAACAGCGCCACGATCGGGATCAACGTCGTCAGCCTCACCGGCGGCGTGATGAGCGGGACGATCTCGAACAACAGCGTCGCCAACGCGGGGTCCACGGGCATCCAGACCATCCTCGAAGGAAACGGCTCCATCGTCGTCGCCGTGACGAACAACTCCGTGACCGGGGTGTTCAACACGTTCGGCATCCGCGGCCAGTCGCGTCTCGGCACCGGCCTGCTCTCGGCGAACATCACCGGCAACACCGTCACCGGCACGAACCCATCGGCGATCACCGGCATCAGCATCGAGTCGGGCGCCAGCGGCTCCGGCCACGCCAATACCGTCTGCCTCAATCTCGCGGGGAACACCAGTGCGCTTTCCGCGGGTGAAGGCTATCGCCTGCGCCAGCGCGCCGGCACCACGTTCAACCTGCAGAACTTCGCGGGAAGCGGTACCTCAGCGACCGACGTCTCGAACTGGATCACGGTTACCAAGGGGAACATCGGCACGACTAACGTAATCATTGCCTCGTCGTTCAGTGCGGCGGCTGGTGCATGCCAGGCGCCGTAGCGACGCGAGAGAAGTCGACGGACCTGTAGTTTGAAAAACGCGACATCTCGTCCGGACCGGAGTGGGTCCGGACAGGATGCGCAAGGAGGCGAAGAGAAATGGCTGAACCTTTCCTTTCAGAGATCCGCATCATGAGTTTCGTATTCGCGCCCAAAGGCTGGGCGTTGGCCAACGGCCAGCTATTGCCGATCAACCAGAACCAGGCGCTGTTCTCCCTGCTCGGCACCACCTTCGGCGGCGACGGGCGCGTGAACTTCGCGTTGCCCGATATCCGCGGGCGCGCGCCGATTCACGTCGGCTCGGGACACACGCTCGGCGAGCGCGGCGGCGAGCAGGCCCACACGCTCTCCATCGCCGAGATCCCGACGCACACCCATGTGCTCAGTGGCAACTCGGCAAACGCGTCGGCCGTCGATCCGACCAGCAACGTCGTCGCGAAAGGCGCCGCCACGAACGGCAACCCGATCAACGCGTATGGCGCCGCATCGCAGTTGTCGGCCATGTCCGCCGCGTCCGTGACCAACACCGGTGGCAGCCAGGCTCACCTCAACATGCAGCCCTTTCTGATCCTTTCGTTCTGTATCGCACTGCAGGGGATCTTCCCCAGCGCGACCTAGGAGATTGACGCAATGGCACAACCTTACGTTGGTGAGATCCGGATGTTCGCGGGGAACTTCGCGCCCGCGGGCTGGATGTTTTGCGAAGGACAGCTTCTGCCGATCTCTGAGAACGAGACGCTCTTTCAGTTGATCGGCACCACCTACGGCGGCGACGGCCAATCCACCTTCGCCCTCCCTGACCTCCGCGGACGCATTCCCCTTCATCAGGGGAACGGGTTCATTCTCGCCGAGACCGGCGGCGCCGAGGAGATCACGCTCACGGTCAACCAGATCCCCGCTCACTCGCATCCTCTGCTGGCAAGCCTCGCACCGGCCATCGATCCGAACCCGGCCAACAACGTCTCCGCGACCACGACCCAGATGGAAATCTACTTCGCGGACGTCCCCGATACGACGATGGCGCCGCAGAGCATCGGTAGTGTCGGCGGAAGCCAGCCCCATACGAACTTCCAGCCCTATCTCTGCGTGGATTTCATCATCTCGCTGTTCGGTATCTTCCCCTCTCCGACATAGGAGACGGTCGGTCCCCAGCGCTTTTGAAATCAGACGAGTAACAGGAGAAGACTATGGCCGATCCGTTCGTTGCAGAAATTCGAATCTTCCCATTCAACTTTGCTCCCAAGGGATGGGCTTGGTGCGACGGTCAGTTGCTGCCCCTCTCGCAAAACACCGCCCTCTTTTCGCTGCTCGGCACCACCTACGGCGGCGACGGCAAATCCAACTTCGCTCTTCCCGACCTGCAGGGCCGCGCGCCGATGCATCCGGGCCAGGGCCCAGGGCTTTCGCTGCATGATCTCGGCGAAACGGGTGGTTCCGAGACGGTGACGCTGCTCGAGAGCGAGATCCCGTCGCACTCGCATGGCCTGAAAGCCTACAAGAGCGATCCCTCGGACCGCTTCACGCCGACCGGCGCCCTGTTCGGCCGCTCGAACAACGGCAACTTCTATGGCACCGCCGCCAACCTCGTGATGCTGAACGGAAATGCGCTCGCTCCCGCGGGCGGCGACCAACCCCACAACAACCTGCAGCCTTACCTCACGTTTTACTTCTGCATTGCCTTACAAGGGGTCTTCCCGCCTCGGACTTGAGGATTTGGGATTAGCATGCAGGCCGAGTGAGAGAGAGATCAAGGAGAGCGTATGAACACCAACGAGCACAAGATCGGGCGTCGCGAGTTTCTGCTCGTGTCATCGACCTGTGCGCTGGCGGCTGCGGCTGTGGGGCCAAAGCTGTTCGGCGGAGAGGCGGTTTCATCTCCGAAGCGGCTCGCGGTCGGGTTCGCGTCGCTCGATGACAGTGCCCCTTTGATGGCCGCGTCCGGCATTCCTGCCGGCGACGGCGCATTCATCGGACACGGCGCGCGCATTACGGTTTCGGGCGCGAGCGGAGCGTCCGCCGAGCCGCGCGAGCGGCGGGGCGTGGAGTTGCTCACGCACTATTCGTATTTCGAAGGTGCGGAGCGTCGCGATGCGCCTTTCCGCGCCTGGGGCTGCAGCCGCAAGACGGGCTGCCAGGGCAACGCCGTCAGTTTCAACGTGCCCGTGGACGTGGAGCAGCGCATTCGTTTCACCGTCGGCGTGGAAGCCGGTGCGGTGAAGTCGGGCGGACCGACGACGCGTCGCATCACCGTCGACGCGGCCACGGAATCGGAATCGCTTCCGGTGGTTCTGTCGTTGCTCAGCGACCCTGATTCGCTCAAGCTCGTTCGCGGTTTCTATGTCATCGTGCCGTTGTTCGAGAACGACGGCCAGCCGCGCTGGTCGGACTGGCATCTCGCTCGCGTCGAAGGACGCATGTCCCTCGTCAACGGGAACGGTGACGTCGCGCCGTTCGAACATTTCGTGCTGCGCGTCGATTACGCATCGTGAATTCGGTTCCCTCGGGTGATCGCGCCGCTGCCGGCGCGGTCACCCTTCGTCCCGCCACCGACGCCGATTACGCCTTCATGCGCGAGCTCTACGGCGACACGCGCGCCGAGGAGATGCTGCACTTCCCCTTCGACGACGAGAGGAAGAAGGCTTTTCTCGATCAGCAGTTCGCCGCTCAGTTCGAGCACTACGGCGTTCACTACCCGACGTGCGAGCGCAACATCATCGAAAAAGACGGTCGTCCGATCGGCCGTCTCTGGATCGACGAATGGCGCGATCAGATCCGTCTCGTCGACATCGCCCTGATGTCCGAGTGGCGAGCGTCGGGTATCGGCACGGACCTGCTGCGCGGGGTGCTCGCACGCGGCGCCGCGTCTGGCAAGCCCGTGACCATCCACGTCGAAGGATTCAACCCCGCGCTCCACCTCTACCAGAGACTCGGATTCGAGCACGTCGACACGAATGGCGTGTACTACCTGATGCGCTGGTCGCCGGTCTAGCGAAGGGCATCAGCGCGCGATCGCGCTACGTGAAGACCGCTTCGTAGAGATAGACGTCCGGCTCTTTTCCCACCGGGACCAGGAAGATCTCCATCGGCTCCGCGAACGTTTCGTGTTGGACGCGATAAGTTTTCTGCTCGAGATAGATCGAGGGCGGCCCGACGAAGAAGAGGGAAAACGGAGTTCGCTTCACGCGCGCGGCCTCGCTTTCCATCACCCGTGCCGCTTTCTCGAGACGCATCTCTACCTTGTGGCCCGGGGTGTGGACCCAGAAACTGCTGCCGACGAGCGGTTCGAACGTTTCAATGGTGACCTGATCGAGCATCGGATCTTTTTAGCACAATTGGCGCCTATCCGTGGTCGCCTGGAAAGATCGACGAGCGCGCAGGCCGCGTCGTGTGAGCATTTCGTGCGGCAGATCAACGACGCTACAATAAATGCCGAGGCGGGTTCGATCGTGAGCTGATCGAGCACCGTACGCCGCTGACAGAGGTCGCGGAGCAGGGGTTGTGTAGCACAATTGGCGCATGTCGGTGGTCGATCAACGCCTGCCCGCGCATCCAGCAGAAGACGTCAACGCCGATCTCGGATTCGGCGCCGTCGTCGCTCGCGAGAGCCGCCAGCGGCTCCTCAATCGAGACGGCACGTTCAATGTCAAACGCGGGGGCTTGCGATTCTGGGAGTCGCTCTCCGCGTATCACTACCTGCTGACCATCTCCTGGTCGCAGTTCTTCAGCTTCGTGGTCGGCGCTTACCTCCTGACGAACGCGCTCTTCGCGGTCGTCTACCTCCTGGCCGGGACACACGCTCTGGCGGGCGCGCACGCAACGACGCCGATGGCGCGCTTCGGCGAATCGTTCTTCTTCAGCGTGCACACGCTGGCCACGATCGGCTACGGCAGCATGACGCCGGCCACGCTCGCCGCGAATCTCATCGTCACCTTCGAAACGCTGATCGGCCTTGTCGGCGTCGCCGTCGTCACCGGCATCTCCTTCGCCCGCTTCTCGCGGCCGGTGGCCAAGATCGCTCTTCAGCCGCAACGCCATCATCGCCCCGTATCGCGGCGGACGCGCCTTCATGTTCCGCATCGTCAATCAGCGCAGCAATCAGCTCGTGGAAGTCGCGGCCAAGGTCCTCCTCAGCCGCCGTAAGCGCGACGGCGCGACCTCGGTGGACCGCGAGTTCGTGAACCTCGAGCTCGAGCGCAGCAGCGTCGTGTTTTTCCCGCTGTCCTGGACGATCGTCCATCCCATCGATGCGAAAAGCCCGCTCCGCGACTGGACCGCCGAGGAGCTGATGGAGTGCGATGCCGAGTTCCTCATCCTCCTCAACGGCTTCGACGAAACCTTCTCGCAGACCGTGCACACCCGCTCGTCCTACAAAGCCTCGGAAGTCGTCTGGGGCGCCCGCTTCGCCAGCATGTTCGAGCCGATGCGCGACGACGGCATCGTCCGCGTGGACATCCACCGCTTGCATGACATCGAATCGGTCGCGGTGTGATCCCATGCAAATCTGATGATTGCATGTGCAGCACATGTTGACATGTGCTTAGGCTGAACCTATGTTCGAGACATGGGAAAAATGGTTCAGCTTCGAAACGTGCCCGAGGACATGCACCGTGTTATGAAGACCCGCGCGGCCATGGCCGGGATGTCACTCTCGGATTACCTGCTCGCCGAGCTCAAGAAAACTCTCGAGCGGCCGACGAACGAAGAGTTGGTCGCGCGTCTGGCGAAGCTGCCTCCTGTGAAAACGAAGAAGTCGTCCGCCCAGATGATCCGCGAGGAACGCGATCGGCGATGATCGTCGTCGACGCATCGGCCGTCATCGACATTCTGATCAACGCCCCGACAGCGCCCATCTTGCGGAGCCGGCTCTTTGAGCGAGGGGAAAGCGTTCATGCGCCGCACCTTCTCGACATCGAAGTCATGCACGTCCTCCGCCGCCGGTTCCTGACCGCGGAGATGTCCCTCGAATGGGCACAGCTTGCAATCTCCCATTTTCAGGTTATGCCGATCGAACGCTACAGCCATGAGATTCTGCTCGCGGGGATCTGGCGACATCGCGAAAACCTGACGGCGTACGACGCTGCATACGTCGCGCTTGCAGAGGCGCTCGACACAACTGTCCTGACCACGGACGCGAAACTCGCCGCCGCTCCCGGCATGTCACGCCGCGTCAAGCTCGTCGTCTGAGCCACCCCATTCGGAAACTCGTAACCTTCCTCACACTCCTCTGTAAACATCGGGACGTATCCTGCGTCACATGGCCATGAAACGCATCCTTGCCGTGCTGTTGATCGTCACGGGAGTGGTGCAGGTTGCCGGCGATTCCCGGCGCCGCGCCGTACGCATCCCCTCACTCGCCACTCTCCCTGTTGCGAACTTCATCGACACCCAGGTCGGCGCCAAGCTCGCGGCGAATGGAATCTCGCCGGCCGCCATCTCGGGCGATGAGGAGTTCCTGCGGCGCGTCACGCTCGATCTCACCGGGATGATTCCGACGAGCGCCGACGTCCAGGCCTTCGTCGCCGACGCGCGCACCGATAAGCGCGCGCGCAAGATCGACGCCTTGCTCAACTCCGACGCCTTCACCGATCGCTGGACGATGTGGTTCGGCGATCTCGTGCAGAACGTGCAGAACGCCAACAACAGCCGTGAGTACTACATCGGCAAGAACGCCTACTACACCTGGATCCACGAATCGATCCGCACCGGCAAGCCGTACGACCTCATGGTGCGCGAGCTCGTGGCGGGGGAGGGCGACAGCTTCCAGACCGGTGTGGCGAATTACATCGTGCGCCAGATCCAGCGCAACGGCCCGCCGCAGGACACGCTCGACAACCTCGCCGCGCACTCCGCCGAGAAGTTTCTCGGCATCCCCATGCTCTGCATCTCCTGCCACAGCGGCGGCGGTCATCTCGAGCTCGTGAACTCCTGGCTTCGCGAAAAGAAACGCGAGGACTTCTGGAAGATGGCGGCATTCTTCTCGCGCACCAGCGCGCGCGGCGAGCGCTACGTCGATCCGGCGAATCCGAATCAGAACTTCCTGAAGTTCAACGTCGGCTTGATTCCCAATGGCGCGTACCTCCTGAACACGACCGACGGCAACAAGACCCCGCGCGCTCCGGCGGAAGGCCAGCCCAACTTCGTCACGCCCGCGTTCATCACCACCGGCGAGACGCCGAAGCCGGGTGAGCCCTATCGCGTCGCCTACGGCCGCATACTCACCGCCGACCGCCAGTTCGCCCGCGCGACCGCGAACTATCTCTGGAAAGAGATGGTCGGCCGCGGACTCGTCGAGCCGGTGAACGCGTTCGATCTCAGCAAGCTCACGACGCAGCCGTCGCATCCCGCGCTTCTCGAAGCGCTCGCCGATGAGTTGGTCGCGAAGAACTACAGCCTTCGCGAGTTCCTGCGGACGATCGCGACGTCGAACACGTACCAGCTCTCCTCGCAATATCCGGGCACCGATCCCGATGATTCGTACTTCGCGCGGCGCTCACCGCGGCGGCTCTCGGCCGAAGTGCTCTTCGACGCGGTCGCATCGGCGACGTCGGTTTCGGCGCCGTTCACCGTGCAGGGGATGACCACGCCGGTGACTCGCGCGATGCAGCTGCCCGATCCGCTCGACGCACGCCGCGTCGGCGCCACGGGCTTCATCAACAACTTCGGCCGCGGAAACCGCGACGACGTGCTGCGCACCAACGACACCGCGATCTCGCAGTCGCTGGCGCTGATGAACGATACGACGGTGACCACGCGTGTGAAGCGCAACAACAACTCCACCGTCCAGAAGATCCTCGGCTCCACTTCCGATCCCGGTTCGATCACCGATCAGCTCTACCTGGCGACGCTCTCCCGCCGCCCGACGGCGCAGGAGCGCCAGATCGCGGTCGACTACCTCAAGGCGGGAACGCCGCTCGGCGATCGCGCGGAAGACCTGCAGTACGTCCTGCTCAATTCGCTCGAGTTTCTCTTCAATTGATCGGCCTCTGATTCGGCCTCGCGAGAAAACCATGAACGACGCATTCTCCCGCCGCAACTTCTTCCGCATCGCCGGTACCGGCGTCCTCGGCTACTACTTCGCCGACGTTCTTAACCCGCGCTTGCTCCTGGCCTCGACAACGACCGCGAATGTGGCGCTGCGCAACACCGCGAAAAACTGCATCTTCATCTTCCTCGCCGGCGCGCCGAGCCAGACCGACATGTGGGATCTCAAGGAAGGAAGCTGGACGCCTTCCGATCTCGCGCCGACGCCTTACGGCGACCTGCGCTGGCCGCAGGGACTCCTGCCGAAGATGGGCGCGCATCTCGACAAGATGACGATCGCGCGTTCCTGCCTCGCCTGGGCCGCCGTTCATGAGCTCGGACAGGCCTGGGCGCAGATCGCGCGCAATCCCGGCGGCGCCACCGGCGCGATCGCGCCGCACATCGGCGCCGTCGTCGCGCTCGAGTCGCAGGCGAATCGTACGCCCGCCGACGTCCTGCCCGGCTTCATCGCCCTCAACTCCGGAACGATTCCGACCTGCGGCTATCTGCCCGCGAAGTACGCGCCGTTCGGCGTGACGACCGCCTCGACCGGTCTGGCCACCCTCGGACATCCCGACGGCGCCGCGCGCTTCACGCGACGCTGGGATCTCCTGCATAAGCTCGACGCCAATCGCACGACCGGTGGCCTCGGCAAAGCAGCGACGGACATGAACGACTTCTACGATCAATCGAAGACGCTCATGGACTCGCCGAACATCAACGCGCTCTTCTCCTTCAACGACGCCGATCACACGCGCTACGGCGCTTCGAATCTCGGCGATTCGCTTATCGTCGCCCGCAATCTCGTCGCATCGGGCAAGGGCACGCGGTTCGTGCAGGCCACGCAAGGCGGCTGGGATCATCACTCCGACATCTACGACAAGGCCGCGGCGCAGTCGCTGTTCGTGCAGTCCGCGGAGCTCGACGCAGCGGTCGGCTCGTTGCTCACCGATCTCGCCGAGATGAAGATTCTCGACCAGACGCTCGTGGTCATCGTCAGCGAGTTCGGTCGCACGGTCGGCGTGCTGAACAATCAGGGCGGACGCGATCACTACCTGCGCAACTCCGTCGTCTTCGCCGGTGGCGGCACGCGCGGCGGACGCGCGATCGGCGCCACGAACGCGCAGGGCAATGCCGTCTCCGAGTACGGCTGGAGCGCCAAACGCGACATCCGCCCCGAAGACGTCACGTGCACGTTGTACTCGGCGCTGGGCATCGACTACACCAAAGTGCGCACCGACGACCCGCTCGGCCGCGGCTTCGAATACGTTCCCACGGCGAAAGACGGCGGCTACCAACCCATCGAAGAGCTCTGGACGTAAGGGTCGGTTTCACGCGGAGTCGCGGAGACACGAGAGGAGGAAGGAACTTTTTCTCTTCGCGTCTCCGCGTCTTCGCGTGAAACCTTTACACTTAGCGGAACCATGCAGGTGGTTCTCCAGGGGAGTCTGCGACACTTTCCGGCCGCGGAACTGCTCACGTTCCTTTGCAGTCGCGGGCAGAGTGGCACGCTCGAGGTGCAGCAGGGCGAGAGTCGTGCGCGCATCCTCTATCAGGATGACAAGATCCTGTACGCGGAGTCGTCGAAGGGTGCCGATACCTTCGAGTCCGTCCTCGATGTCTTCCAATGGATGGACGGCTCTTTCGCGCTCGCTGATGCCGCCTTCGTACCCGAGAACGTCGCTCCCGCGGTTCTCGATCTCGCGGTAATCCTCGAGGAAGCGCGCCGCCGCGCCGAAGCGGCGTCGAGTTTTTCCGACGGCACGTTCTTTCGCGTCGTCGACGATCCGGCCTTGCAGCAGCAAGTCAGCCTCACTGCCGATCAGTTCCGATTGCTCTTCCGCGTTTCGACGGGACGTTCCTTTCGCGATCTCCTCGGCGATCTCGGCCTTCCCGCCGTGGAGCTCGCGGCGAGTCTGCGCAACCTGCAGCAGATGGGACTCCTCACCATCATCAAGGAAGAACTGCCGCCGCCGGAGCTCACCGCACCGCAGCGCCGCACGATCTCGCGCAAACGAACGCTCGTCGGCTCGCTCACGCCGGACGGTGCCCCCGACTCCGTCTATCCGCTGCTCGACAGCGAATACACGATCGGCCGCACCGCGGACAACACCATCGTCGTTGCCGACGGCAGCGTGTCGGCGCGGCACGCGCGCGTTACGCGCACGATCGAAGGCTTTCTCCTCGAAGATCTGCAGAGCCGCAACGGAACGTACGTGAACGGTGAGCGCATCACCGACAAGCGCATCCTCGCCGACGGCGATCTGATCCGCCTCGGCAAAGTGATCATGACCTTCAACATCGCCCGTGAGCCGAAGGCAGGCGAGGTGACGGAGCCCGGGGCGGTCAAGTGAAATACGACCTGGCAATAGTGGGCTCCGGCCCTGCCGGTCTCGCTGCCGCCTCCCACGCGCAGGCGAATGGACTGTCGTACCTTCTCCTCGAGCGCGCCGATCATCTCTCCGACACGATCTACGCCTACCAGGCGCGCAAGTTCGTCATGTCCGAGCCGGTCATGATTCCGGCCGCGGCGATCTGCCGTTCCAGGCCGGCTCGCGCGAATCGATCCTCAACGCCTGGCAGCAACACGCCGGCGAGAAAAAGCTGAACGTCGTGCTCAACGCCGAAGTGAAATCGATGAAGCGCGAAGGCGGACGATTTCGTCATCACGACCGCCGATGGCGACGAGTACGACGCGGGCAAGGTCGTGCCTGGCGATGGGGACGCAGGGTAATCCGCGCAAGCTCGGATGTCGCCGGCGAAGATCTGCCGCAGGTTCTCTACCGCCTCGTCGATCCCGCCGAGCACCAGGATCAGGATCTCCTCGTCGTCGGCGCCGGCGACTCCGCGCTGGAGATCGCCATCGCGCTGAGCGAAGAGAACCGCGTCGGTCTCGTCGTGCGCGGCCCTGAGATCACGCGCGCGAACGAAATCCTGACGCGAGAAGTTCTCTCGCGGCAGGCGACGGGCCAGCATGACGATCTACTTCAACACGACCGTCAAAGGCGTCTACGAAGGCTACGCCGACCTCACCGTGCGTGGCGAAGTCACGCGCGTTCCCGCGGAGCTGATCTTCCTCAAGCTCGGCGCCGACGCGCCGCGCAAGTTCTTCGAGTCGATCGGCATCCGCTACAGCGGGGAGGGGAAGGACGCGCGTCCGATCCTCAGCGCCGGTCCACGAGTCGAGCGTGCCGGGACTCTTCCTCATCGGCGCCGCCAGCGGCCGCGATCTGATCAAGCTCGGGATGAATCAGGGCTACGAAGTCATCGAGCATCTGATGGGACGCGAGGTCGAGCCGGCCGACGAAGCGGTGCTCAAGGAACGGCTGCCGTTCTGGGAAGGCACGGTGCGCGAGCGCATCGCCGTCGCTCCGCAGCACGCGATTCCGCTGCTCGCCGCCGCCGACGAGCAGCAACTGCGCGAGACGTTCCTCGCTGCGCGCGTTCGCGAATACGCAAACGGCGAGACGATCATCCGCCAGAACGACTACACGAACGACTTCCTCATCATCGCCGGAGGCCGCGTTGAGCTCCTGCGCAAGCCCGAGAACAACGCCGCCGAAACGAAGATCGCCGAGCTGACCGCAGGCAACTTCTTCGGCGAGATGAGTCTCATCTCCGGCCGCCGCCGTACGGCGACGGCGCGCGCCGTCGGCCCGACGCGGATCATCGAGATTCCGCGCAAAGCGATTCTCAAGCTGCTCGGCCGCCGCGCCGCGCGCGAAGGATCTCGTCGATCAGGCCTTCATGCTCCGCGCGTTCGGCGGCTATCTTTTCCCCGGCGTTCCCGAAGCGCTGCTCGGGCGAGCTCGTCGACCGCGCGATCGTCGAGAGCTCGGCAAGGACGCGGTGGTTTTCAAGCAAGGCGATCCCGCCGAACGCGTTCTATCTGATCCGCAACGGCATGGTGAAGATCGCCAAAAAGTCGGGCGACAAGGAAGTCGTGCTGTCGTACCTCGTCGCCGGCAACTTCTTCGGCGAGGCGGCGCTCTTCTCCGATGCCGATCGCACGGCGACGGTGACGACGATCTTCCCGTCGGACCTCATCAAGCTCTCCAAGCACGACTTCGACAACTTTCTCGCCGCGCATCCCGATCTGCGCGAGGCGCCGCTGCGCAAGCTCGAGGAGCGGCGCATCGCCGGCCTCATCGCCGAGGCCACGCCGGGATCGGGAAACATCCTCGGTGACCTGATTCGCGAAGAAGTCGTGATGGGCACGCAGACGCTGCTCATCGACGAGCATCGCTGTATCCGCTGCGGCAACTGCATCTCGGCCTGCGAAGGCGTTCACGACGACGGACAGGCGCGCCTCTCACTCACCGGGATCAAGCTCTACAACCTCCTCGCGCCGAACTCCTGCTGGCAGTGCGAGAACCCGCTCTGCATGCTCGACTGCCCGCCCGACGCCATCGCCCGCGATCCGCGCGGTGAGGTCTACATCAAGAGCAACTGCATCGGCTGCGGCAACTGCGAGCGCAATTGCCCCTACGGCAACATCTTCATGGTGCACAAGGAACCGCAGCGCTCGATCTTCGGCTGGATCAAGGCGCTCTTCACGAAGACGCAGTCGGACGTCGAACAGACCGTGGCCGTGAAGTGCGATCTCTGCCGCGGCATCGGCGGCGGACCGGCCTGCGTGCGTGGCTGCCCGACCGGAGCCGCGATCCGGCTGACTCCCGAGCAATATCGCGAAACGTTGGAAGAACTGGTCATCTCGAGAGGCGAGAGGTGAGCGGATGAGAAACGGAGAACGGTTTCACGCGGAGGCGCGGAGACGCAGAGTGAGAAGACTTTCTCCTTCGCGTCTCCGCGTCTCCGCGTGAAATCCCTCGTGTCATGGCCATAGCACGTAGCGGAATCCTCTGGCGCCGCATCTTCGTGGTCCTGTTGATCGCGATCAGCGCGAGCTATGTCTGGTACGCGCGGCACGAGTTTCCGCACGGCGGATCGCAGATGGGTCTCGCATACGGCGTCGCCGGCTTCGCGTTGATTCTCCTTCTCGCATTCTTCGGCATTCGCAAGCGCTGGTATCGCTCGACGTTCGGGACGCTCGAGCAGTGGATGCAATCGCACATCTACCTCGGCGTGCTCGTGCTGGTGATCCTGTTCTTTCACACCGGCGGGCGATTCAACGACCGCATCGCCGTGACGACGTTGATCCTCGCCGCCATCGTCGTCGCCAGCGGCGTCGTCGGCGCGATCCTTTACGTCACGGTTCCGCGGCTGCTCACCGAGGTCGAGAGCGATCTGACGGTAGAAGAAATCTCGGAGCAACTCAACCAGCTCGCGCGCTCGATGGCTCGTATCGCGTCGGGACGCTCCGCCGCCTTTCAGCGCATCTACGACGAGCTCGTACGCCAGACCAATCCCGGCGGCCTTGCCGGCTGGCGCCTGCTTCTCTCCCGGCTGGCGCGGAGAAAAACGCAGGAAGCCTCCGACTGGATGCGCCTCCTGTCGATCGTGCCGAAAGAAGAACAGGAAGAGCTGCGGCAAACGCTCGTCATCTCCCGCCAGCGCCGCGAGCTCCTGCTCCGTCTCATTTTCCAGCAACGCTACAAGAACGTCCTCGAGTTCTGGCTCTACATCCACATCCCATTCACGATCGCGCTCCTCGTCTTCAGCGTCGTGCACATCGCGGCCGTTTTCTATTACGGGAGGATCCCGTGGTGACCGACAGGCAGATCGCGGATCGCAGATCGCAGATCGCAGCAACCACCTACCCGAAAAACGGAGTGGGCGGGCCTGCGATCCGCGATCTGCGATCTGCGATCTGTTTCTCCCGGGAGCCCGCCGCATGAGTTTCCTCATCCAGCGCGCCGCCGGACGCGGACTCACGCTCACGCAGATCCAGGGTCCCGTGCTGCGCATCGGCCGCGGGACGAATCAGGAGCTGCGCTCCGAGAATCCTGCCGTCGCGTTGGAGCACGCCACGATCGAAAGCGATGTCGCCGGCTACTTTGTCACGGACAAGGGGAGCATCACCGGCACGTACGTCAACGGCAGGCCGGTCGAATCGGCGCGACTGGCGAAGGGCGACGTCGTGGAAATCGGCGACGTCCGTCTCGAAGTGCAGATGGCCGATCCGGCGAAGCCTCTCTTCCTCCGCGTCACGGCCGCGAGCTCCGCCGCGTCGTTCGTCGAAGAGGAAGAAGAAGCGCAGGCGCAGAGTCCGGCCTCGTCAGCGGCGCCCGGAGCGAACGTCGTCAAGGCGAAGAAGATCGACTACGTCTTCGCGTATCGCCTCGCGCGTCCATGGCTGACGAAGGTGAGCCTGACCGCGATCCTGCTGATCATCGCGCTCGGGATCGTCGGCGAGTTGGTCCGTCCGGAGAATCAGGCGGTCTTCATGCCCGGCGGCCTTTCCTCGGCGCACGCGCGCGCGCAGCAGCCGAACGGACGCTCCGTCGCCGACGATTGCCATGCCTGCCACACGCCGTGGCGCAGCGTCTCCAGCTCCAGTTGCCGCGACTGCCATCAGCATCAGCCACATTCGCAGTTCGGGCGGAACGAGCCCGATTGCTTCAGCTGTCACGCCGAACATCGCGGCGCGACCAAGCTCGCCGCCATCGGCGACGCGACGTGTACCGGTTGTCACGCGAACCTTGCCGCGCACATGCGCGTTCCCGGCGCGCAACTCGCGTCACTTCATTTCGCGAACGGCCGCTACGGATTCGAGGCGATCTCTCGCGTCGCGGCATTCGGTGCCTCGCATCCGGAGCTGAGCTATCCCGCCGACACGGACACGCTCCGCTTCAATCACAAGCTTCATCTCGCACCGCGTGGTGTCTTCAACGCTTCGGGCCGGCGCATCGTGCTCGAGTGCAAGGCCTGTCATGAGCTCGTGACGATCAAAGGAAAGACCGAGCCCGTGGCGATCGATTTCGAGTCGCATTGCCAGTCGTGCCATCGCCTCACCTTCGACGCGCGCTTTCCGAACGCGGAAGTACCGCACGGCGGCGACGCCCAGATCGCGTACGGGTTCGTTCTGGCCATGTACTCCGGCGATCGCGACATCGCCGGCAAGCCGCCCGCGGAAGTACGGCGCCTGCTGAGCGCGCGGAAACGCATCGCGCCTGACGCGCAGGGTGTGCTCAACGCCGAGCAGGTGATCAAGACCCGCTGCCGCAAGTGCCACGAGATCGTGCGCAGCGGAGCGCGACTCGCCGTCGTTCCGCCGGTGATCCTGTCGTCCTGGCTGACCAACGCGAAGTTCACGCACGGCCGTCATCAGAACATCGGGTGTGAGTCGTGTCACAAGGACGCACGCCAGAGCTCTGCGACGCTGGACGTGCTCATGCCGCGGCGCGACGACTGCGCGACCTGCCACGCGCAGAACGCGGGGAGGGCGCAGGCCGCCAGCACGTGTGTGACCTGTCACGAGTATCATCTTCGACCACAGGGACAAGGTGTGAAGGCGTCGCTCGTTCAGGCAGGAATGGGCGAGCTGGGAGGCGAAGGGCGAATGTTTCAGGGGATCCTGCTCGCGGTGATCGTGGTTCTGCTGCTGGTCGTGCTCGTGCCGGTAGGAATCGCTCTGTTCCGGCGGCTCCTGCCCGAGCGCGCGCCGCAGCCGAAAGAGCGCGGCACCGCGCCGGTCATCCCGCCGGCGACGACCAAGATCCCGGCGCTTCGTCCCGACGGTCCGACCGACCGCGTGGCGCGCCAGGCTCCGCCACCTCCCGATCTCACCCCGGCGCACGTGAAGGAAACGCGCGTCGTGCAGCCCGAAGCGCCGAAGACCGATGCTCCGGCCGGCACGGAGATGATGCTCTGGTACGGCATGCTCCATTGCACCAGCGGGCCGCTCGAAGGCCAGCGCTTCGTCATCGAAGACGAGGGCTTCTACATCGGCCGCGATCCCTCGCTGGCGAAAGTCGTCGTCCCCGACACGCGCGTCTCCAAGCGCCACGTGCGGATCGTCCCGCGTGACGGAAAGGTGTGGGCCATCGACCAGAGCTCGACCAACGGCACGTTCCTCCGCGATCAGCGCATCACGGAAGTGCAGCTCAAGCGCGGCGATACCCTGACCCTCGGAGACAACGCGGCGACCTTCGTGTATCAGATATGAGCGAGACCAATCCGACGCATCTCTCTCCTCCATGTCATCCCGAGCGTAGCGAGGGACCTGGGCGGGTGGGCGGCGCGCAACACGATCTTCGCGCCTCCCTCCCACGCAGGTCCCTCGCTACGCTCGGGATGACAACGTTGGCGCTGTTCCTCGCGTCAACCACCCTCCACGCCGCCCCCCGCATCCGCGCCGTCCGCCCATCGCCGGCACCGATCGCGATCAACGCCGAGCCGCCCGATTGCGCGACGACACCGCCGGCACCGGTGAGTTGTTCCGAGGGGAGCGCGGCCTTCACGTCGATCAGCGCGGCGGAAGTCGACGCCATCGTGCGCGCCGCGGCGAGAGCCATCAACGGCAACGCGATGACCATCGCCGTCGTCGACCGTGCCGGACGTCCGCTCGCGCTCTATCGCAAGCCCGGCGCGCCGTCGACGACCGCCAGCGACGACCTCGCCGTCGCCACCGCGCGCACCGCGGCCTTCTTCAGCCACAACATGGCGCCGCTCTCCTCGCGCACGGTGCGTTATCTCAGCGGCATCCACTTTCCGCCCGGCATCACCAATACCGCCAGCGCCGCGCTCTACGGAATCGAGAACACGAATCGTGGCTGCGACTTCAACGTCACCTTCGCGACCGGTCAGTGCATTCCGCGCGCGCGCTCGCTCGCCGGCTTGCCCTGCCAGCCGGCAGACACCTCGGGCTGCGGTCCGGGCATCGTTACCGGCAAGCAGTTTCCGGGGGACACGAATCCGGCGAGCGTCAACGCCGGTGGCATTCCGCTCTATCGCGTGACGGCCAACGGGAGCAAAGTCTCCGACGGCAAACTCCTCGGCGCGATCGGTGTCATCGGCGTCGACGGTGATCCGCAGCGCGCGGAGTACGCTGCGGCGACCGGCGCCTTCGGTTCGCTCGCCACCGGAATCGCGCCTGTGCCTTTCTATCCGCTGCCGGCGCCCGGCAACGTCTTCGTCGATGGGATTCGCCTTCCGTTCCTCGGTCCCGCCCTTCGTCTGCAGTTCAACAGCAGCGGCCTGCCGAGCGGCGTTCGCCTCGACGGTGTGACCGCGGGCGCCGACAACGGCACGTTCGTTCTCTCGCCGCAAAATGGCGGCTGCGCTGCGAACGGCGACCTCGTGCAGCCGCGCGCTGGATCGAAGCTGAGCATGGCCGAAGTCGATGCCATCGTGCAGCGGGCGATCGCCACGGCACGCCGCACGCGCGCGAACATTCGTTTGCCCTTGAACAGCTACGCGCGCATGGTCATCGCCGTCGCCGATCTCGACGGCTCGATCCTCGCGCTGCATCGCATGCCCGACGCGACGGTCTTTTCCGTCGACGTTGCCGTGGCGAAATCGCGCAACGTCATCTGGTTCAGCACCGCCGGCCTGCCGAACGTTCCGCCGGGCACCGCGATCACGAATCGCACGATCGGCTTCGGCGGCCAGCCGTACTTTCCCCCCGGCATCGACTCGAGCGTTCTCAGTCCCGGTCAAGGTCCCTGGTACACCTCGCTCTTCACGAACGACCTGCAGCACGCGTGCACGCAGGGGAATCAGCTCACGAATCCGAATCAGAACGGGGTCGTCTTCTTCGCCGGCTCCACGCCGCTCTATCGCGGCCACGAGCTCGTCGGCGGACTCGGCGTGAGCGGCGACGGCATCGAGCAGGACGACTACGTGACCTACTTCGGCGCGGGCGAGTTTCTCCCGTCGCAGGACATCTGGGCCGATCGCCTGATCGTCAACGGCGCGCGCCTGCCGATGTTCAAGTTCCCGCGGCAGCCCGAGGGAGTCGACGAGTGAGTGCGAGACGCGAGTGGACCGCTGGCGTCCTCGCCGGCTGGGCGAGCGGCGTCTCGCCGCTCGCGGACGGCGGCGAGACGCCGCCGAGACGGCGGCGGTCCGCCTGGGTTCTTGCCACGCTCTTCGTCGCGTTCACCGCCGTCGCCCAATCTCCCTACTTCACCGACACCATTCCTTTCACGCTCACCGGCACCACCGACGCCGCACCCGGCACGCCCGTGCACGTCTTCGTCGAGCGAGCGAAAGAAGAAACGACCGTCGCCGCCGATCACACGTGGAGCGTGTTGTGGACCACGCCCCTGAAGACCGGCACGTACAACATTCGCATCGAAATCGGAGAGCACATCGAAAGCGACATCCTTCGCGTGCAACTCCGCGGCGCGCTCGCACGTCAGCCGGGATTCGAGCGCCAGCCGCGCTACGCGACACCGCTTCCGCCCGAGCCGTCGCTGCAGGAGATCACCGATCGCTGGCGCATCGTGCCCCCGCCGTACGAACTCGACGAGGCATCGAAGGGACGATTCGATCCTTATCACCGCAACATCCTCAAGGGCGATGATCCGATCCTCGGCACGAACGATTCGTTCTTCGTTCTCACCGGCATCAGCGACTCGCTCGTCGAATCGCGCACGTTGCCGACGCCTTCCGGCGTCAGCGCCGCCGAGCCGGGAAGCTTCCGCTTCTTCGGCAGCGATGCCCAGGGCCTCTTCGTGCAGAACCTCATCGTCTCCGGCGATGTCTTCGAGGGCAACACGACGTTTCAGCCCGTGCGCCAACGCGTGAAGGCGACAGTCGTCATCAACCTCAATCACGTCCGCGTCGAAGAGAACGCGATCCTCAAGCCCGACGTTCGCCGCGGCACCGAACGTACCGACGGACACGTCTCGCTGCAGGAGCTCTTCTATGAGCGCAAGCTGCGCGACCTTTCGAAGAACTACGACTTCGTCTCGATCCGCGCCGGCGTGCAACCGTTCGCCAGCGACTTCCGCGGGTTCATCTTTTCCGACACGAACCTCGGCGTGCGCCTCTTCGGCAACTATGCGTCGAATCGCTATCAGTACAACGTCGCGCTCTTCGACCGCCTCGAGAAGGACACCAACAGCGGTCTCAACACGCCCGAGCTGCGCGAGCAGCGCGTCGCCATCGCCAACTTCTACTGGCAGGATTTCCTGCGCAAGGGTTACACGCAGGAGTTCTCGATCCATCACGTGCGCGACGACGCGTCGCTCCACTACGACCGCAACGGCATCCTCGTGCGCCCGGCGCCGGTCGGCGTCGCGCGGCCGCACTCGCTTTACGCAACGTATCTCGGCGCTGCGGGACTCGGACACATCGGACGGATCAATGTCGATCACGCGCTCTACTACGTCTTCGGACACGACTCGCTGAATCCGATCGCCGGACCCGATCCCGAATTGCGCCGCGGAGACTCCGTGCGCGTCAGCGCGGGCATGGCCGCGCTCGAGGTTTCGTACGATCGCGACTGGCTTCGTCCGCGTCTCGGGTTCTTCTACGCCAGCGGCGATCGCCATCCACGCGATCGCACCGCGCGCGGCTTCGATTCGATCTTCGACGCCCCCGCGTTCGCCGGCGGAGGATTCTCGTTCTTCAACCGCATGGGCATCCGCCTTCCGGCGACGGGAGTCGCGCTCGTGGAGCGGGGGAGTCTCCTGGCATCGTTGCGCAGCAGCAAGGACGAGGGTCAACCGAACTACGTGAATCCAGGACTGCTCCTGGCGACGATGGGTCTCGACGCCGAGCTCACGCCGCGCCTCAAGGCGATCTTCACCGCGAACTACATCCGTTTCGACGCCGTCGAGCCGATCGAAGAAGTCCTCTTCCAGCGCAACATCCACAAAGACCTCGGCACCGATGTAAGTGCCGGTCTGCGCTATCGCCCCTTCCTCAGCAACAACGTGATCATCGCCGGCGGCGTCGCCACTCTGATCCCCGGCAAGGGATTCAAAGACATCTACGAAACGAAGCAACCGCTCTACCACGCATTCATGAACGTAACTCTCAGCTTTTGATGGAGCGCAGGCTTCCAGCCTGCCGGACCGCCGGCTTCCAGCCGGCACGGAGGAAACGGAACAGGTGAGGGCCTTCTTCGGCGCGATCGTAATCGCCGGCACATTCATCGCCGCGGGCGCGGGCCGGCAGGATGCCGGCGGACCGGCAGGCTGGAAGCCTGCGCTCCTCCAGCAAACGCAGTTTGCCGTCGATGCCAAATCGTCCGGTTGCCTCACGTGCCATCAGGGCATCGAGCCGATGCATGCATCCGACGCGGTGAAGCTCGGTTGCACCGATTGCCATGGCGGCGACGCCAACGCGCGCACGAAAGAGCTCGCCCATGTGAAGCCGCGTTTCCCCGAGATCTGGAAGACCTCCGCCAATCCGCCGCGGACATACACCGCGCTGTTGCGCGAATCGCCTGAGTTCGTGAAGTTCATCAACCCCGGCGATCTACGCGTCGCACGCGAAACGTGCGGCACGTGCCATTCGACGCAGACCGCCGCGGTTCCGCGAAGCACGATGACGACGAGCGCCGTCTTCTGGGCCGCCGTCGGCTACGCCAACGGCCTCATTTCGCAAAAGCCCGCATTCCTTGGCGAGAGTTACAACCGCGATGGCAATCCGCAGGTTCTGCTTCCCGCGTGGCCGCCGACGCCAGAGCAGATCGCGAAAGGCGCGCTGCCGCAGCTGCTGCCGCTTCCACGCTGGGAGATCTTTCAGCCCGGCGAATACTTCCGCGCCTTCGAGCGCGGCGGCATCTCCAACGGCACGATGCCGCCCGACACCGGCAATCCGAATCTCGCCGAGGATTCCGGGCGTCCCGACATCCGCCTCGGCAATCGCGGTCGCGGTACGGGATCGCGCATCTCGCCGGGACTCATCAACCTGCACAAGACGCGGCTCAACGATCCGCACCTCTCCTTCCTCGGCACGAACGATCATCCCGGCGATTACCGGTCGAGCGGTTGCACGGCCTGTCACGTCGTCTACGCCAACGATCGCGAGCCGCTCCATTCCGGACCATTCGCGCTGTACGGCAACACCGGCATGTCGCAGACCGGCGACAAGTCGATCCCGCGCAACGAAAAGGGCCATCCGATTCGTCATCAATTCACGCGCGCCGTTCCGACGAGCCAGTGCATGAGCTGCCACATGCACCAGCCGAACTCCTTCGTGAACACCTACCTCGGCTACACGATGTGGGACTACGAAACCGATGCGGAGTTGCTCTGGCCGAAGGAGCAGCGCCATCCGAGCGAAGCGGAGAAACGCGCGAGCCTCGATCGCAACCCCGAGGGGGCGGCGCCGCGCGGACTGTGGACGAACATCGACTTCCTCGAGCGCGTGTCGGAGCTCAACAAGCAGGCGAAGAACACGCAGTTCGCCGACTATCACGGCCACGGCTGGAACTTCATGGCCGTCTACAAGCGCGATCGCAAGGGCAACCTGCTCGACGCGAACGACAAGATCGTTTCGTTCGACGACCCGGAGAAGTTCGCGAAGGCCGTGCACCTGCAGGACATCCATCTGGAGAAGGGGATGCACTGCGCCGATTGCCACTTCTCGCAGGACGAGCATGGCAACGGCCAGCTTTACGGCGAGTACGGCAGCAACATCGAGATCGAGTGTCAGGACTGCCACGGAACGACGAGCACCTACACGAACCTGCGGACTTCGGGCCCATCTGCGCCCGCCGGCGGAACGGACCTGCACATGGGCACGACGCCGTTCGGGCAGCGGCGCTTCGCCTGGATTCGTGGAACGCTGATGCAACGCTCGATGGTCAACCGGGGCATGGAGTGGGAAGTCGTGCAGGTCAAAGACACGATCACGCCCGGCAATCCGCACTACAACGAACGCTCGGCGTACGCGAAGACCATCACCAACGCCGTGGGCGGCGTCGCGCACAGCGACGCGAAAATGACCTGCTACGCCTGTCACACCTCGTGGATGACGTCGTGCTCCGGCTGCCACCTTCCGCAGGAACAGAACGCGCAATCGCCGATGCAGCACTACGAAGGAACAGTCACACGCAACTACGCCTCGTACAACCCGCAGGTCATCCGCACCGACGCCTTCATGATCGGCATCAACGGCACGAACAAAGGGCATCGCATCGCGCCGGTCCGTTCGTCGAGCGCGCTCGTGATCAGCTCGACCAACGCGCAGCGCCAGCGCATCTACATTCAGCAGCCGCCGATCTCCGCGCCGGGCTACAGCAGTCAGGCCTTCAACCCGCACGTACCGCATACCGTGCGCAGTCGAGAAACGCAGGGCTGCGGGAGCTGTCACGTCACCGAAGCGAACGACAACAACGCCTGGCTGGCGCAGCTCCTGTTGCAGGGAACGAATTTCGTCAACTTCGTCGGACGCTACGCCTACGTCGCCACGGGGCGCGATGGTTTCGAGGCCGTCGAAGTGACGGAGTGGGACGAGCCGCAGACCGTCATCGGCTCGTCGTTGCAGCGCATCGTCTACCCCGACAACTACGCCGCGCACGAGAAGCGTGAGCGCGAGTTGCCCGTCGCGCACCATCATCACGCCGAAGATGCGCGGAGCATTCAACTGCGCGGCGAGTACGCGTTCGTCGCGAACGGGGAGGGCGGGTTCGAGGCCTACGACGTCGCCAACGTCGACAACAAAGACTTCTCCGAGCGCATCGTCAGCGCGCCGGTCTCGCCGTTCGGCCAGCGCACAGCCGTAAAGACGAAGTTCGCCGCCGCCGTCGCCTTGCCGACGACGATGCCGATGGATCCGACGCGCAAGACGCAATCGATCGCCGAGAACCAGGAACAGCTGATTCACCCGCTTTACCGCTACGCCTACATCGCCGACCGCGAAGAAGGCCTGGTCCTCGTCGACGTCACGACGCTGACCGACGGCAATCCGAGCAACAACTTCCTGAAGCGCATCGGCGACGTTCAATCCCGCCGGCATGCTCAACGGCGCGAGCGCGATCGCCGTCGCCGGCCGTTGGGTGCTCATCGGCGCCGATGCCGGTCTCGTGATCGTCGACGTCGACACGCCGCTGCATCCCGTCGTCGTCGCGACGTTGCAGGGCATCGAGAAACCGACCGGCATCGCCGTGCAGTTCCGCTACGCCTTCGTCACCGACGCGAAGGGGCTGCACACCATCGACATCACCGACGTCTCGAAGCCGCGCCTCGCCGCAAGCGTGCCGATCGCCGATGCGCGCAACGTCTACGTCGCGCGCACCTACGCCTACGTCGCCGGAGGCAAGGACGGTGTCGTGATCGTCGACGTCGAGAAGCCGGAGAAACCATTCATCGACCAGCTCTTCAGCGAAGATCTGCACGATGTGAACGACGTCAAAGTCGCCTCGACGAACGCCAGCACGTTCGCGTACGTCGCCGACGGCGAAGGCGGACTGAAGATCCTGCAGCTCACGTCGCCCGAATGGACGCCTGGCTATGCCGGATTCAGCCCGCGACCCGCGCCGCGGCTCATCGCCAAGCGCCACACGCACGGCCCCGCCCTGGCGCTATCGAAGGGCCTCGATCGCGATCGAGCCGTCGATGAGAGCGGCAACCAGGTCTCGATCTTCAACCGCATCGGCGCGCGTCCGATGACCCTCTCCGAAATGCAACGCCTCTACCTCCGCAACGGAACGCTCTACACGGTCAGTGAGGTGAAGAAATGAAACGCCTCGCAATTGCAACGGTTCTCTGCGCCGCTCTTGCAGCGCATGCGCAGAATCCGCAACAGCCCCCAGACAACGGACAACCGACAACCGACAACCCGGTCCCCGGTCGCTACATCGGCGTGGCCAGTTGCGCCAACAGCGGCTGTCACGGCAGCACCCAACCGCTCGACACGACGCACGTTCTTCAGAACGAGTTCTACACCTGGCTGAACAGCGATCGCCACGCGGGCGCCTACAACGTCCTCTTCAACGACCGCTCCGCGCGCGTCGTGAAAAACATGCGCCTCAGAAAGCGCGCCTACGAAGAGAAGCTCTGCCTCGATTGCCACACCACCAACGTCCCGGCGACGATGGTCTCCGGCGCAATCGACGTCGAAGACGGCATTCAATGCGAGGTCTGTCACGGGCCGGCGGGCGGCTGGCGCGCCGAGCACGTCGAAGAAGGTTGGACCCACGAGCAGAGCGTCGCCCGCGGCATGATCGATCTGCGCAACATCAACACCCGCGGCACGCTCTGCGCTGGGTGCCACATCGGTAACGCGAAGAAGGAAGTCGATCACGAGCTGATCGCCTCGGGACACCCGATCCTTCCGTTCGAGCTCGACAACTACACCGAGGACATGCCGGCGCACTGGACGCCGGGGCGGGAGTCGCACGGCGTGAAGGCGTGGGCGGTCGGTCAAGTGATCGCCTTTCGCGAATCGCTCGACAACCTCGGGCGTCACGCGCGCGGCGAGAAGTGGCCCGAGTTCTCTGACATGAGCTGCACGAACTGCCATCACGACCTCAAGACCAGCCAGTGGCGGCAGGTCCGCGGCTGGCCCGATCGCGCCGGCCTTCCTGCCTGGAGTCCGCAGCGCTGGGCCATGCTGCGCCTCATCGCCGGACGCGTCTCGCCGCAATCGCGCGACCAGCTCGAGCCGATCGTCGCCCAGATCGCGCGCGGCGTCTCGCGCATGAACGACGCTTCCGGTGTCGCGGCCAGCGCCGATCGTGCGAAGAAAATCGCCGCCGATCTCGTCCCGCGCGTCGAAGCGCTGCGCTGGAATGACAGCGACGTGCGCGCGATGATGACCGCCATCACCGACGACCGCACCTTCATCGCCAACGCCGACGTCTTCGCCGCCGAGCAAGCCGCACTCGCTTTGCAGAGCCTCGCCAGCGTCCTCACCCGCCACAACCCGAAACTGCTCCGCCGCGCGATGACGAAGTCGATCGACGAGCTCTTCGACGAAGTGCAAAACCGCGACGACTACGACCCGGCCAGATTCGCACAGAAACTCGCGGCGGTGAAAGCGACGCTCTGAGTCGCGCGCCGCGAAGCGGCGGTCCACCGCGTCTCGCTCTCGTTCCCCACAAGCAACTAGCAACCGGCAACCAGCAACACTATCCTCACTTTGTGTCGATCGCATCTTTCCTGCTCGCGCTCATTGCGATCTTCGCTGCCGCGAAGATTTTCGGCACGATTGCCGAGCGGCTCGGGCAGCCTGCAGTTCTCGGCGAGCTGGCGGGTGGTGTGATCGTCGGGGTCTCCGGGCTTCGGCTCGTCGATCCGCACAACGTCACGATCCATTTGCTCTCCGAGCTCGGCGTCATCCTGCTGCTCTTTCTCATCGGCCTCGAGACGGACCTCAAGAAGCTGATGTCCGTCGGCGGCTCCGCGAGCGCGGTTGCGGTCGTCGGCGTGACGCTGCCGTTTCTCGGCGGCGCTGCGCTCGGACATTTCCTCGGGATGCCGATGATGGTCTCCGTCTTCCTCGGCGCTTCATTGACGGCGACCTCGGTCGGCATCACCGCGCGTGTGCTCTCGGACCTCGGTCATCTCAAAGACGACGAGTCGCAAGTCATCCTCGGCGCGGCCGTCGTCGACGACATCATCGGCCTCGTGTTGCTGACGATCGTCGGAACGCTCGCCGGTGGTGGCGCGCTGACGTTCTTCGGCGTCGGCAAGATCATCGTCATCGCTTTCGGCTTCGTCCTGCTTGCGATCGTCATCGGTTCCAAGCTCGCGCCGATGCTCATCCGCGCCATCGATCGCATCGAAATGCAGCGCGGGCTCTTCTTCTCCGCGCTCGTTTTCGCGCTGCTGTTGGCGTGGATCGCCGACCGCGTCGGCTCGGCGATCATCATCGGATCCTTCGCGGCGGGACTCGTGCTTGCACGCACGCACCGCGGTGAAGAAATCCAGCGCGAGGTCCACGACGTCGCGCAGTTCTTCATCCCGATCTTTTTCGTCGTCGTCGGTGCCGCGGTCGACCTGCGCAGCATCAACCCGTTCAATCCCGAAGCGCGCGGCTTTCTCTGGATCGGCCTTGGGCTCACGTTCGTCGGCGTCGTTGGCAAAGTCGCAGCGGGCTTCGTCGTTTGGAAGAAGGGACTGAAGCGGATCGTGATCGGCGTCGGCATGATCCCGCGCGGCGAAGTCGGACTGATCTTCGCGCAGATCGGGCTCGCCTCGAAACTGATCAGCGGAGGCCTCTACAGCGCGGTGGCGTTGATGGTGATGCTGACGACCTTCATCACGCCGCCGCTGCTGCGTCGACTGCTCGTGCAGGGCACGCCCGGGAGGTTTGGAGGATCCGCGGAGTACGTGATGGACGCGCCGATGGATGACGACACGGACGACGATGTGCGCGAAGCCGAGGAGAACCTCACTCCTTCATAGTCCGTCGTATTGGGCATGAGCACGTTCAAAGCCGGCACGATTACATTCGTTGCGATTGCGGCGCTCTGGTTCGCCGCCACCCGGCAGCTCGACACGCTCGATGCCGCGCCGATGCCGCACATTGCGCCGCTCTCCACCGATGTCGAGATGCAGATTTCGGGCGTGACGCACTACGAGGCTCGCGAGCAGAGTGTCGGCGGACGCAATCTCTTCGGCTACGTCGTCCACGATCCGCCGATGGTCATCGTCGCAAAAGCACCCGAGGCCGCGCCGCCCGCGCCGGCACCGATTGTCGATGCGACGCCGGTTCCTGAGCCTCTGCCGCAGTTCACGTATCGCTTCATCGGCCGCTTTGGCCATGAGCGCGATCCGCTCGCCGCGTTCACGGCGAACGGTGAGGTCATCACCGTCCGCCGCGGCGACCGCATCGGCGATCGCTTTACGCTTCAGAACGTGGGCATCGAGTCGGTGGACGTCATCGACGAGAAGGGTCGCGTCGTCCGCGTGCGCCTCGGCGAATAGTGTTCACCAGGTCATCCGCCGACGCGCCGCCGCACCGCCTGGAACTGCGGTTCGTCGGTGATCGTGCCCGTGCTCGAGAGTTGCGCCGCGCGGCTTTCGGCGTCGCGGATGCGATCCTCGGTCGTCGGATGCGTCGCGAAGAACTGCTCGACGCGGCTCGGCTGGCTCTGCTGACTCCGCAGAAGGACGCGGAACATCGCCGCCATCCCGCGAGGATCGTAGCCGGCGCGGTGCATCAGCGCGATGCCGAGCTCGTCGGCTTCTCGTTCATTGTCGCGGCTGAAACGCGCGAGTCCGGCACCGGCGATGACCTGCGCGGCGATCTCCTGGACTGCTCCCGGATTCTGCCCGAGGAGGAGACCGGCAAGCACGCTGATCCCGTATTGACGCGTGATCTGTTCGGTGGAGTGACGGGCGACGACGTGACTGATCTCGTGAGCCATGACGCCGGCCAGCTCCGAGGCGTTCTCCGCCGTCGCGATCAACCCGGTATTCACGTAAACGTGGCCACCGGGAATCGAGAAAGCGTTGATCGCCGGATCCTCGACGACGTGAAAGTCCCAGGGGAGCTGATTGAATGGAGCGGGCGCTCCGGCCACGATCTTCTGGCCGATGTTGCGCACGTACGCGTTGACCTCGGGATCGTTGTTGAACCGGACCTGCTTGGCGATGTCCTGAGAGAGTTGCTGCCCGAGCTGCCACTCCTCGTCGATGGAAATGAGATTGAAATCGCCGCCGCTGCCCGAACCACAACCCGCGGCGAGGCAGGTTGCGAGCACGACGGCGATCGCCGCGGAAGTTCTGTGCGTTTTCATGCGCTCGAACTCTGCAAGACGAATTCCCAACCGCCGGAAGCGATCGCCGGTGCTCCTTGTTTCCGCTCCGGCATGTCCCGGCGCGTTCTCGCACTGCTGTTTCTTCTCGCTCTCTCCGTTCCGCTCTACGTGCCGGCGCACGCGGCAACGCGCTGGCTGACCGATCGTGGCGGAGCGCCGATCCAGTGGCAGGACTGGGGGACCGCGGCGATCGAGCGCTCGCGGAAAGAAGGGCGTCCGATCTTCCTCTGCATCGGATCGGCCGCTTCGAACCGCGCCTATCGCATGCATCGCGAGGCGTTTCTGAACGGCGAAATCGCCGAGGCGATGAACGCCTACTTCGTGCCGGTCCTGCTCGATCCGATCGAGCATCCCGAGATCGCCGAGGCTTACGCGACTGTGCTGCGGGCGATGAAGATCGAGGAAGGGCCTCCGTCGAATCTGATCCTGACATCCTCGCTCGAGCCGTTCGCGGCGGCCGGCTTTCTCAAACCTGATGAGCTCAATCGCATGCTGGTCATTCAGGCGAACCGCTGGGCGAAAGAGCGCGCTGCCGTCGTCGCCGAAGCGCACGTGAACATCGAGAAAGCACGCGAGCTCGGCGAGAAGAGGATGCCCGCTCCCGTCGATGCCAAGACGATCGACGCCGTCGTCGAAGATATCGCGAAAAAGTACGGAGCCACGAAGACGCTGGACGCGATGACGATCTCGTTCCTCTTCGACTACGCCGCGCGTGTGAAAAACGAGAACATCCGCGGAGTTGCCGAACAGACGTTGCGCGACATGGCCATCCTTCCGATTCGCGACCAGCTCGGCGGCGGATTTCATCGCACGGGCGCGGCATTCGAAAAGACGCTTCCCGATCAGGCGTTGCTGGCGATGGCCTATCTCGACGCGTGGCAGATCGATCGCGATCCGGACATGTCCTTCGTCGCGCGCACGACTCTTGACTACGTCGTCCGCGATCTTCGTCCGCCGCGTGGCGGCGCGTTCGATTCCGCGCAGGATGCGCACAACCTCGTGCCGGGGCAGGGGCCGGAGTTCGTCAATGGCGCGTTCTACCTCTGGACCACCGACGAGATCCTCCATCTCCTCGGCCGCGACACCGGCAGCAAGATCGTCACGCTCTACGGGATGAAAGAGGGCGGGGTGCTCAATCGCCCCGAGCTGAAAGAGATCCGCTTTTTGCGCGAGACCTACGGGCCACTCGCGGAGCCGCTCGCGAAAATGCTCGACGTCCGTTTGAAGCGTCCCGCGCCGTTTCGCGAGTCGACCATCGTTGCCGGCTGGAACGGATTGATGATCTCCGCGCTCGCTCGCGGAAGCGCGATCCTCGACGAGCCTCGGTATCTCGAAGCCGCGAATCTCGCGGCGACATATGTTGCGGCGAAGTTGTGGAAGGCGCCGTCGAAAACGCTGATGCGCACCGACGGCGGCGCGCCGGCACTGGCCGAGGATTACGCGTTGCTCGAGCAGGGTCTGCTCGATCTCTTCGACAGCGGCTACGACCCGAAGTGGCTCGATCTCGCCGTCGCGCTGCAGCAGCGTCAGGACACGCTCTTCTGGGATGCGAGCTCGGGCCGCTACGCCACCGGCGCGACGTTGCCGGACGCGCTGCGCGGTCTGCTCAACGAAACGGATGCGGACACGCCCGACGTCAACTCCGTGGCAGCGTCGAATCTTCTTCGCCTCGCGGCACTGACCGGCAACCAAGCCTGGCGCGCGCGCGTGGACATGATCTTCCAGTCTTTCGGCGGCCGCCTCCGCGCGACCGGCGCGCAACTGCCGCAACTCGCCGCGGCGTACGAGGCCTCGCTGATCGCGCCGACGATCGTCGTCGTGACGGGCGATCCGCGAAAGAAAGAAACCGTCGAGCTCCTGCACTCGATCCACGACCGCCGCGAGCCGATGCGCGCCGTCGTCTTCCTTCCCGCGAAGGGACCAGCACGCGATCGCGTCGTGAAGTCGCTCCCGTTCACGGGTGCACTGACGCCCGATCCGGAGCGCACCATCGCATATGTGTGCGCGAACGGGGAGTGCAGGAAGCAATAGGCTCGCGATGCGAGCGCGGTTCTGTGTAGTGCTGGCCGCCCTCGGCCGGCAAGCAGAACGAGATGCTCTCGATCTCGAGGCCACGTCTGGCGCTTGAACCGACCGCCGAGGGCCGCCACACAGAACCGCCGAAGCCTTCGGCTTCTCCGCTCGCTACAATGCGACCCACATGAAGCCCGCCAACAGCGTCGTTGCCGTCGTCGACGATGAAGACAACATTCGCGAGACTGTCGCCTTTGCCGTGAGGCGCGAAGGATATCCCGTCGAGCTCTATGCCACCGGTCTCGAGGCCTGGCGCGCGTTTCAGCAGAAACTTCCGGGCCTGGTCATTCTCGACATCACCATGCCGGAGATGGACGGACTCGAGCTCTGCCGGCGCATTCGCGCGGTCTCCGAGACGATTCCGATCATCTTCCTCACCTCGCGCGACGAAGAGCTCGACCGCGTGCTCGGCCTCGAGATCGGTGCCGACGATTATCTCTGCAAGCCATTCTCGATGCGCGAGCTGCTCGCACGCGTCAAAGTCCTCTTCCGCCGCTCCGCCATCGATCACGGCGCAGTGCGTCCCGCCGCCGACGCGCCGGTCGTCCTCGGCAATCTCGAGCTCGACCTCCAGCGCTACACCGTGCGCTGGAAAGGACTGCCGGTGAATCTAACTGTCACCGAGTTCATGATGCTGCACGCGCTCGTGCGATATCCGGGTCACGTGAAGACGCGCAAGCAGTTGCATCAGGATGGATACCCGCACGATGCCTACGTGAGCGATCGCACGATCGACTCGCACATCAAGCGGGTGAGGAGAAAATTCGAGGAAGCGGACGCGACCTTCGACCGCGTGGAGACCGTCTACGGCCTCGGCTATCGCTGGCAGGAGTGAATGAAACTCCGCTCCTTCTCGCGCCTGTCGGTTCGTCTTCTGGCGTTCAATATCGTCCTGGTCTTTCTGCCGATTGCCGGCGTGCTGTTTCTCGGACAGTACGAAGAGCGATTGGAGACCGCGGAGGTGCGCGACCTGTCGCATCGGTCACGATTGATCGCGGCGGCGATCGCGCGCGAGGGAACGCTCGATGAAGACGCATTTGAGGACGTCATCCGTCGCGCGAAGATCGACGATCTTCGCGTGCGCCTCATCGACTCGACCGGACGCGTCGTCGCGGATTCGCGCGAGATCGTCACACCCGCCGCGCAGCACCCGCCTCGCACCGACCGGCAGAACGTCCTCTATCGGGTCGGCGCGTTTCTGCTGAGGCCCGTCCTGCGCATCTTCTCGCCGCCGGAACGTCCCCTCGAAGTCGACTACTTCGAAAACGCGCGGCGGCTCGCCGGTCCCGAGATCGCATCGGTCCTGCGCGGGCGCGAAGGCTTCGAGAAAAAGATCACCGCGCGCAAGCAGCGCTCCGTCACGCTTTACCGCATGGCGCCTGTCGTCGTCGGCGGATGGACTGTCGGGGCGGTCGTGACCTCCAAGAGCACGTACAGCATCCTGCAGGAGCTCTACGTCGTGCGGCTGCGAGTCATGCGCGTATTCATCGCCTCGCTCGTCGTGGCCATTCTCGTGAGCATCTTCTTCTCGACCTCGGTCGTGCGCCCATTGCGCGAGCTGCGCATGGATGCGCGCGCCGTCCTCGACCGCCGCGGGCGTCTGCGCGGCCGCGCCTTCAAGGGCTCGAAGCGGCACGACGAGATCGGTGAGCTCTCGCGCGCACTCGAGCGGATCATGCGCCGTCTGGACATGCACGTCGCTTTCATCGAGACCTTTGCCAGCGACGTCGTTCACGAGTTGAAGAATCCGCTGGCGTCGATCCGCAATGCCAACGAAATGATCGCCGACGTCAGCGATCCCGGCGATCGCCGCCGCTTCGTCGGCGTGATCGAACAGGAAGTGGCGCGCATGGAGCGCCTGCTCTCCGGCGTGCGCGAGATCTCGATGATCGACGCCGGCATGGTTCGCGAACGCCCGGAACTGCTCGACCTCGGCGCGCTGCTGACGAAGATCGTCGATGGCTTTCGACTGCGCGAGGGACAGCGCGTTCGCTTTGACCTCGAGCTGGGACCTGGACCTTTGATGGTCGAAGCGTCGGAGGATCGGATGATTCAGGTCTTCGAGAACATCCTCGACAACGCGCTCAGTTTCTCGCCGCCCGGCGCGGCGGTGATCGTGACGGCCGCGGTGGAGGATGGGCACGTCGTCACACGGGTTGCCGATCAAGGGGCAGGGATTCCGGAGCCGAATCTCGCGCGCATCTTCGATCGCTTCTTCACGCATCGCCCCGACGCTTCGCGTCACACGGGCGGACACACGGGCCTCGGCCTGGCCATCGTGCGCGCGATCGTCGAGGCCTATGGCGGCAGCGTCTCGGCAGCAAACGGGGAGAGGGGCGCGATCTTCACGGTGAAGTTGCCGCGACGGTGATCTCGACGCACGCATGTTCGAGCGCGCAGCAACGCGGTACTTTTCAGAGTCTTGTGTTGCGTCGAAAGCGTGGCGTCGCGCGTGCCGTAGGATGGTTGCGAAGGGTTCTGCTTATAGGCAATTGCGCACGCCTTTCCGCAAGATTAACTGTTGCGGTTGGCGAATGAGGGCGTAAGATGGATAACGCGGAGAGACGGATTGCCGTCTCCAATGCACCCAAAGGTCCGGTCCGAAATAGCGGTAGCGTGAAGTGGCGCCTGATTGAGGTCCGCCCTCTCTTGGAGGACGGCTTTAGGCAGGTACGGAAAGATAGACTTCGCCCGGGGAAGACGGTAAACTCGACCCGGGTCGAAAAATCAACAATTAGGAGTCTCTGTGAGCCCTGCAAAGAGCAGCAATCGCGGTCGTCCCATCGTCCATACTGAGCCGTGGGCGAAGATTACGGTCGTTCTTCTCGATCGTCATGTCGCTTATCTCGATCGCCTTGCCATCGACATCCGTCTGAAACATGGCAAGGCAATCAGTCGTGCTGAAATCATCCGCGGCCTGATCGAGGCGGCTTTCCAGAGTGGAACCGATCTCTCTCAGGCAGACTCGATCGATACGATCGTCGAGCTGCTGACGAGCACGAAGAAAAAAGCCGCTCGTTAGAACGCTGGTTGTTTGAGTTCTTCGTCGGCCGCAGTCGTCCTGCGGCGAGACGAGCGATATCTTCTTCACTGCAAGCGTCGGTGAGGTCGACCCCACTTTGCTCAACGCGATCGAGGATCGTGCGGATCAGATGGGGCAGGCCGAGCGATGCCGGCATGTCAGGATTCATGTCGCGGGCAAGCTGCCCGAGGTAGTCGAGGTGCCGGTCGGACAGGAGGAGAGTCTCCAGCTCATTCGTCCGTCCGGTCGGCGCCTCATTCATGGTTGGGATCAGGTACATTCAGACAGCTCCACACTAGGGGTGACTGGCGAGACCGAATCCCTACCCTGTTCCTCAAAGATTTTTCATCGGCGCGGTAAATAGTTTCGAATCAATGGCTTGTCGGCTCAACTTTCGAGATTCCGCGGCGGCGACGAGCGGGGCACCCCGCCTGAACCCGACATTCCGGCACTCCTTTGAGTGACTTTCACGATGTCGTGGTCGTCGGCTCGGGACCGAATGGTCTGGCGGCGGCGATCGCTCTGGCGCGCGAAGGCTTATCGGTTCTGGTCCTCGAGGCGAAGGAGACGATCGGCGGCGGCACGCGCACCGAGGAGGTCACGCTTCCCGGGTTCCACCACGACATCTGCTCGGCCGTTCATCCGATGGCCATGGTGTCGCCGTTCATCCGGTCGCTTCCTCTGAATGAACATGGCCTGGAGTGGGCGTGGTCTCCGGCGGCGATTGCGCATCCGCTCGATGACGGTACGGCAGCGACTCTCGAGCTCTCGCTCGATGCTACGGCATCGCGTCTCGGCGAAGATGAGAAGGCGTATCGCGCGCTCATGAATCCGTTCGTGCCTCATGCGAGCGACGTGTTCGATGAGATCCTGCAACCGCTCCACGTTTTTCCGCCGCCGCGCCATCCGATGCTCCTTGCGCGCTTCGGCCTGCTCGGAATGCAGCCGGCGACGCGCCTCGGCGCCCGTTTTCGCAATGCGCACACGCGCGCGTTGTTCGCCGGCGCTGCCGCGCATTCGTTTCTTCCGCTCGACCGCATCGGATCCGCTTCGTTCGGGCTCGCGCTCATGCTTGCCGGACACGCGACCGGCTGGCCTGTCGCGAAGGGAGGCTCCGCGGCGATCACCCGGGCGATGGTCCACTACCTGACTTCCCTCGGCGGCGAGGTTCGTACGTCGCATCGCGTGCGGTCGCTCCGCGATGTTCCGCCGGCGACGATCGTGATGTTCGACGTGACGCCGTTGCAGCTTGCGTACATTGCCGCCGACGATCTGCCGTCGCGCTACATGCGCAAGCTCGGAAACTTTCGTTATGGGCCGGGCGTGTTCAAGATCGATTACGCGCTCGACGGTCCGATTCCATGGAAGGCGGAGGAGTGTGCGAAGAGTGCGACGGTCCACGTCGGCGGCACGATGGAGGAGATCGCCGCGAACGAGCACGCCGTGTTTCACGGACAGACGACGGAGAAGCCCTTCGTACTCGTCGCGCAGCAGAGCGTGTTCGACTCGACACGCGCTCCCGCGGGCAAGCACACTGGCTGGGCGTACTGTCATGTGCCGCATGGCTCGACCGAGGACATGACCGAGCGAATCGAGAACCAGCTCGAGCGCTTCGCGCCCGGCTTTCGCGATCGCATCCTCGCGAAGCGGACGTTCAACAGCGCGCAGTACGAGGACTACAACCCGAACCTCATCGGCGGCGACATCGCCGGCGGCGCCAACACCATGCGCCAGTTCATCACCCGCCCGTTCCCGAAGGTCGATCCCTACGCCACACCAAACGAGCGCATCTTCCTCTGCTCCAGCTCCACCCCGCCCGGCGGCGGAGTTCACGGGATGAGCGGATATTGGGCCGCGCAGAGCGTGTTGAAGAAGCTCGCGAAACGCTGACGCGGAGCTTTCAGCTCGCAGCTCTCAGCTGGCAGGAGAGCGCGATTACCGCGTTGGCCGCCCCTTCACGTCAGGATGACGTGAATACGACTTCCAACTCCTGCGAGCTGAGAGCTTGTCAATGCGGCAATCCGAACACGTAATACACCGCGCACAACAGCGCCAGCACGACCGCGCCGCCGCGCACTTCGCGCCAGCGTCCGGCGAGGACTTTGACGATCGGCCAGAGCACGAGTCCCGCCGTCAGGCCGTTGGCAATGTTGAAGGTGAAGACCATGACCACGACGGTCGTGAACGCGGGGACGAGCTCGGTCAGGTCCTCGAAGTCGATCTTCGTGACCGCGCCCAGCATCAGCATTCCGACGATGAGCAGCGCCGGGGCATAGGCGTATTGCAGTGACTGCAGCGGTTCGAAAAGCGGAATGAAGAAGAGCGATGCCGCGAAGAGTCCGGCCGTCATGACGGAGGCGAGACCGGTGCGCGCGCCTTCGCGGATGCCGGTGGCCGATTCGATGTAGGCGCCGCTCGTCGACGTTCCCGCGAGTCCGCTGAACATGCAGGCCATCGCGTCGACGAGCATCGGCTTCTCGATCTCCGGCAGCTCGCCCTTTTCGTCGAGCATGTTTGCCGTGGCTCCGAGTCCGACCAGCGTGCCGAGGGTGTCGAGCAGCGACATCAGAAAGAGCGTGAGGAGAATCGGAAGAAAGCTGAGCCGAAAAATCGAGACGACGTCGAGATGAAACGCGATCGCGCCGATGTCGTACGCGCCGGTGAAGGGAAGCGCCACGACATGCGTCGGGAGCTTGCCGGCATGGACGAAGGCGCCGAGGAGGGCGGTCACGGCGATGCCGATGAGAATCGCGCCCGGCACGCGACGGATCATGAGCGCGGCGATCACGACGAAGCCGAGGATCGCCAGGAGCACGGGTGTGCTGCGAATGTCGCCGAGTTGCACCGGCACGGCTTGCGCCGACTTCACGATGCCGGCTTCGTAAAGACCGATGAAGGTGAGGAACAATCCGATGCCTGCGGCGAAACCATGCTTCATCGATCGGGAGACGGCGTTGGCGAGCCAGGTGCGGACTCCTGCGAGCGTAATGATCAGGAAAATTGCGCCGCTGATGAAGACCGCGCCGAGGCGCTGCTGCCAGGTGATGCCGAACGCCGCGAGGCCGAAGGCGATGAACGCGTTCTCGCCCATGTACGGGGCGACGGCGAACGGGCGATTCGCGTAGAGACCCATGAGCAACGTGCCGAAGGCCGCGGTGAGAATCGTGGCGACGGTGCTCGGCCCCTGAGGAATCCCGGCGAAGGAGAGGATGGCTGGATTGACGACGATGATGTACGCCATCGAAACGAACGTCGTCACTCCGCCGATGACTTCCGCGCGCACAGAGCTGCCGCGTTCTGCGATATTGAACATGAGCGCCGTAGTGTAGCGCCCGGCACGCGCGGCGAGAACACGCGGCAACGAATGGGATGCTGACGCCGACGGTCACAACGTGTGCTGGTGCAGAGGTCCGTTCCGACCAGCGTCACCTTCACGTCGCCGACGCGCTCAGTCCGGCACCAGCGTGCGTTCCACTCTGGCCGGCTGCAACTCCCACATCGCGCCCGTCAGGGCATCGATGCCGAACCCGGCTCCGCCCAAAACCGCTCCAAGAAGAAAGTCGAGGAACGCCTGATCCGAGTGCCGGGTCGCGCCACTCACTCCGCCGGCGATCGGTCCGGCGAGGTTGGCCCAGAACCACCGGCTCGGGCTCGAGTCGAAGACCACCGTCTCGGAATGAAAACCGGCACGCGTAAGGACGAGCGAACATTGCTCGACGCGGCGCGGCAGGCGGATCGTCGCTGGCGTCACCGCCGGCGCCTGCAACTTCCCGCAGCGGACTTCCACGTTGGCACCGGCGGGATCGGTGATGACCGGGATTTCCTGATAACGCCCGTTGTGTACCGTCGCGCAGCCCTGCCCGAGAACGATCAACGCAACAAAAGTCTTGAGGTTCATGACGCTGGCTCCTTCACTCGCGGGCAGTAGTGAGTAGGTTGTTCCGGCGTCTCTATCAAACCATGGATCGCGCAAACCATGGATCGCCGCGGCGGTTCGCATCCGGTTCCAACTTTGTTCGACAGCGCCGGATCGGACCGCTGCACCATTCACGTACCGCGCGCGCGAGGACGAGCGAGTGAAGGCTGATCAGTGAAGGCTGATCAGGGACGGCCCGAATGGCCGTCCCGATCATGCAACGCACGTTTACTGAACGTGGATGCCGCTGGCGTTGACGCTCTTTACGCCGTTGACCTGGCGCACCTTCGCGACGATCGCGTCCTTGTCGGAGCCCGAGTCGACGTGACCCTGCAGGCTCACGCGTCCGCCATCCATGACGTTGACTTCGATCGCGAACGTCTTGCCCGGGACCGCTTCCGCGATCGCGGCGCGGATGTCGCCTTCCATCGCTACCTTGTCGAGTCCTGCCGGTGTCTGACGATTCATCGAGCAGGCGGTGGTCATCATCATCGCCGCGACGATGAGAGTCAGAGTGATCAGTCCAATGCTTTTGCGATTCATTCTAAAAATTACCTCCGAGAGCGGGATAGCAATGGTTGTACCCGCCCGGAAATGGCGTGCGCATTGCTCTTAATAACTCGCATGTTACCGCTCCAGCTCACAAAGGAGAAACCCATGAGCACCAAGCACATCACTCACTTCTTGGGGCAGCAGTCTCTGCTCGCAATGTCACTCGCGGCCGCCGTCGCGGCGTTCGGCTGCACCACGGATCGCACGCTGGGAAATGGCGACCTCAACGATCGTTCCGGCGTCCGCATGACTCCCACCGGCGGCGTGACCAGCGGCTCCGAAACCGCTCCGCCGATGCCTCCACCGATGACCTCCTCGTACTCGCGGCCCGAGACGACGACGCGCGCGAAAGGAACGATCAAGCGCCTCACTCCCGACGAGGCGGCGCTCATCATGGCGCAGCAGCGGCCCACCGTCCGCGTCCTCGGTCCCGTCAGTCCCGCGCTCTCCGGCAACGTCTATTACTCGGCGAATGTCGTGAGCGGACAGTGGCAGAACCCGGCGCTCCGTACGAATCCGCAGCAGACGATCAACTCCTCGCTGACGTCGGGCCCCAACGAAGGTGTCGCTAACGGGACGGATGCGACGGCCGCGGCGAATGCGACGCTCGCGGCTCTCAACGCCAACGCGAACTTGACGAATCTGCCGGCAAGCGCCGGGTCGAGCGCGGCGGTGTTCCCGCAGTCGTCTCCGACTGGTGCGGCGGCGGCAACGCTGCCCGCCACGACGCTCGTTCCGACCACGCGGACTCCGACGAATGCTTCGATGCCCGCAACGCGCGCGCAGGCGGCAGCGACGCCGGTTCGCGTCGTGAGCAGCACTGGCCAGAGCGTGACCGTGACCAACCAACAGCAATAGGGATGGTCTCCTCTCCCCGCCGAAAGGGAGAGGAGACTCGCCATTCGGTGCTACGATCTTTTTCTCTCTCCCTTAGATCGGAGGCTCCGGTATGGCGCTCGTGGCGGCCGAGCACGACCCTTCGTCGCGAAGGCGTGTGTTTGCCGTGTACCTGCAACATGGCGTGGCCGGCATTCTCGTGCTGGCCGCGGCGACCTTTTTGCGCCGCGCCGAGCCGCTGACCGTCGTTCACGCGCTCGGTCCTTCCGCTCCTCTTCTGATCGCTCTTTTCTTCGCCGTCGCGATCATTCTCGCGTCGCTGAAGTTCAAGCTCACCGAAGAGATCTTCGTGTCGCTCGCGGTTACGACGTACATCGCGATGTGTCCGCTACTGGGCATGGTGATCTCGGCTTGGATCGCCGTCATCGCCGCGGCATCGCCGCGCATCATGGGGATGCTGCAAGTCGGACCGCTGAAGGTCGACATGCGCGATCCGGCGTTCGAGTGGGCGCGCACGTCGGCGCTCTTCGCGACGTACGGGATTCCGGTCGTGATCGCGGTGCTGGTTTTCGAAGCGCTCGGCGGGAGCGTGCCGCAGCTCCAGCCGAGTCCGACGGCGGCCCTGCGCGTCACGATCATGGGCATCGCGCTCGTTCTCACGAACAATCTGATCGTCGCCCGTGTCGAGCGTGCCCTCGGCTATTCATGGGCGACGACAGCGAAGACCGCGGTCATCGATACGTCGATCTATCTCGTCACGATTCCTTACGCGATCCTCATGGCCTTCGCCTATGGCTCGATCGGATGGGGCGGCGTGCTCGCGGCGGCGTTCACCTGGGTCATCGCCAACTTCGTGGCCCGCAATCTCGCGCAGGTGCGCGTCGATCGTGAGCAGCTCATTCAGCGCCTCACGTCGCTGACGAACATCGGCAAGACGATCTCGCTCAACTTCACGACCGAAGAGCTGCTCGACCGGGTCCACATCGAGTGCGCCAGCGTCATCGATGTCTCGATGTTCAGCATCGCGTTGCACGATGCGTCGACCGACGAGCTGTCGTTCGAGCTCCACATCGTGGGCGGTGAACGGCGCGCGAGAGTGCGGATTCCGGTCGGCGACGGCTTGAACGCCTGGGTCTTTCGGAAGGCGAAACCGCTGCTGATCGGAAGCTCGCAGGACGAGCGGAAGCTTGGCATCTCCTCCGTCGACGACGGCGTTCCAACAGACTCATGGCTGGGCGTGCCGATGATCGCGCGCGATCACGTCATCGGCGTGATCTCGGTGCAAAGCTTTCGTCGCCATGCCTTCACGCACGACGATCTGGTGCTGCTGACGGCGATCGCGAATCAGGCCGCCGCCGCGATCGAGAACGCTTATCTCTACAAGGATCTCGAGGGTCTCAACATCGCGCTCGAGCATCGGGTGAACGAGCGGACAAACGAGCTGCGCGCCGCGAACCTGCAACTCATCGCCGCGGACCGCTCGAAGAACCAATTCCTCGCCAGCATGTCGCACGAGCTGCGGACGCCGCTCAACGCAATCATCGGATTCTCGTCGATCCTGCTGGAGATCACGCAGACGCTGCTTCCGTCGCGGCTTTACAAGATGATCGAGAACATCCGGACCGCGGGCAGCCACCTGCTCGATCTAATCAACGACATCCTCGATCTGGCGAAGATCGAGACCGGCAAGTTGCAGCTGGAGCTGCAGCCGTTCGATTTCCGCGAAACGATCGCCACGGTCGACCGCGTGATCAAGGGGATGGCCGCCGAGCGCGACGTGACCGTGGTGACGCAGATCGATCCCGGCATCACGACCGCGAATCTCGACGAAGTGCGCGTGAAGCAGATCTTCCTCAACCTCCTCTCCAACGCGGTGAAGTTCTCGAAGAAGGGCGGGTTCGTACACCTCACCGTGACCGCCGTCGACGGCAGTGCATCACCCCTCGGCAAAGAATCGATCCGCATCGAAGTCGCCGACTCCGGCATCGGCATCGCGCCGCTGGAGCTCGAGCGGATCTTCGACGAGTTCTACCAGGTGGCCGGCAACAGTCACAAAGGAGGCACCGGCCTCGGACTCTCGCTGACGAAGAACTTCGTCGAGATGCATGGCGGAACGATCGGCGTGCAATCCGAGGTGGGGAAGGGCTCGACGTTCACGGTGCTCTTGCCGCGTATGGTGGGCGCGGACGTCGTGCCGAACGAGGAGCCGCTGAGAGCGCGCGGCGCGGTTTGATTTGGAGTGCGGCGGCGTTAGCCACCGCTTTCCATCACGCGATCGCAGTCATCACGTGCGTTGCTCGATGCCCGCCGCTCGAACGACGCGGCCGGAATCATTCACGTGAAGAGCTTCGAGGCACGTGAAGGAAAGCGGTGGCTCGACGCCACCGCACTCCATAGCTTACCGCCGATTGCCGCCGAACAACCGCAGCAACATCAGGAACAAGTTGATGAAATCGAGATAAAGCGCGAGCGCGCCGTAGACCGCGAGATTCTCGCGAAGTTGCGGCGCGGTGGCGTAGGCCTTCAGCTTCTGCGTGTCGTAGGCCGTGAGTCCGAGGAACACGAAGACGCCGATGATGGAGACGGCGAAGGCAAGCGCGGACGAGTGCAGAAAGAAGTTGATGACACTGCAGAGGATGATTCCAATGAGGCCCATGAAGAAGAACGAGCCCCACGACGTCAGATCGCGCCGCGTGACCATGCCATAGACGCTCATCGCTCCGAACATGCCCCCCGCGGTGAGGAACGCCTGCGTGATCGACGCCTGTGAATAGACGAAGAAGATCGCGCTGAGCGTCAGCCCGTTGAGCAGCGAGAAGATAAGGAACGACGTTGCCGCCGCGGCGGGCGACATCTTCATGATGCGGAACGACAGAAAGAGAACGAGTCCGAACTCGCCGATGAGCAGGACCCAGCGCAGCGGCGTGCCGAAGATCAGGTTCTGCATCGCCACGGACTTCACCACCCACAGCGATGCCGCGGCGGTCAGCATCAGGCCGCCGAACATCCAGGCATAGACGGATCGGATGAACGTGCGCTCCCGCTCCGCGGTCTCAGCCGTGCGTCCGTCGATCCATGCGGGTTGCGACGCTTGATGAGGAAATTGGCTCATTTGAAAAGTGCCTCCATTTTGCGTGTCGATCATAACAACGATCGTTCCGAGAAAAGTTGTCGTTGCCTGTTGTCCCGTGTCTGCGACCACTCGGTCCGACCCCACGGACAACCAACAACGGACAACCGAAAACCCGGGTCGGTCTAGTCCTTGCAAGTTCGGAATTTACAATGCTAGACTCAGGTTTCGATGAACAGTTAAATTTGATGACGGTACGCTCAAGGTTACCGAAGTCATAGAAGGAGAAGAACTTATGTCCAAGATCATCGGCATTGACCTCGGAACGACCAACTCCGTCGTCGCCGTGATGGAAGGAAACGAGCCGAAGGTCATCGTCAATGCCGAAGGCAGCCGCATCACGCCCTCGGTCGTCGGTTTCGCCAAAAACGGCGAGCGTCTCGTCGGCCAGGTCGCCAAGCGTCAGGCAGTCACGAACCCCGAAAACACCATCTTCTCGATCAAGCGCTTCATGGGACGCAAGTTCGATGAAGTCAACGAAGAGATGAAGATGGTCCCCTACAAAGTCACTCAGCGCCTCGAACGGCGATGTCCGCGTCGACGTGTCGACGGCAAGATGTACTCGCCTCCCGAAATCTCCGCGATGATCCTGCAGAAGCTCAAGCAGGCCGCGGAAGACTATCTCGGCGAGAAGGTCGACCGCGCGGTCATCACCGTGCCGGCCTACTTCAACGACTCGCAGCGCCAGGCGACGAAGGACGCGGGCGAGATCGCCGGTCTCAAGGTCGAGCGTCTCGTCAACGAGCCGACCGCGGCCGCGCTCGCCTACGGCCTCGACAAGAAGGCCAACGAAACCATCGCCGTCTATGACTTCGGCGGCGGTACGTTCGACATCTCGATCCTCGAAGTCGGCGACGGCGTCGTCGAAGTGAAGTCGACCAACGGCGACACGCACCTCGGCGGCGACAACATCGATCATCGTCTCATCGACTGGATCATCGACGAGTTCCGCAAGGATCAGGGCATCGATCTGTCGAAGGACAAGATGGCTCTGCAGCGTCTGCGCGAAGCCGCGGAGAAGGCGAAGATCGAGCTCTCCTCGACGATGTCGACCGACATCAATCTGCCGTTCATCACCGCCGATGCATCCGGTCCGAAGCACCTCAACATGGCGCTGACGCCGCGCGAAGTTCGAGCAGCTCATCGGCGACATCGTCTCACAAGACGATGGGCCCGGTGAAGCAGGCGCTCGCCGACGCCGGCGTCGACCCGAAGAAGATCGATGAAGTCGTGCTCGTCGGCGGTTCCACGCGTATCCCGATGGTGCAGAAGGCCGTGCAGGATTACTTCGGCAAGGAGCCGCACAAGGGTGTGAATCCGGACGAAGTCGTCGCGGTCGGCGCGGCGGTGCAGGGCGGCGTTCTCGGCGGCGACGTCAAGGACGTGCTGCTGCTCGACGTTACTCCGCTCTCGCTCGGCATCGAGACGCTCGGCGGCGTGATGACGAAACTCATCGAGCGCAACACCACGATCCCGACGCGCAAGTCGGAGACGTTCTCGACCGCTGCCGACAATCAGACGTCGGTCGAGATCAAGGTCTATCAGGGCGAGCGTGAAATGGCTTCGGCCAACAAGCTCCTCGGAGCATTCCACCTCGCCGGGATTCCACCCGCGCCGCGCGGCATGCCGCAGGTCGAGGTCACATTCGACATCGACGCCAACGGCATCATGAACGTCTCGGCCAAGGATCTCGGCACCGGCAAGGAGCAGAAGATCACGATCAGCAGCTCGTCCGGTCTGTCGAAGGATGAAGTCGAGCGCTTGGTGAAGGACGCCGAATCGCATGCGGATGAAGACAAGAAGCGGCGTGAAGAGATCGAGGCGAAGAACCAGCTCGACACGCTCGTCTATCAGGTCGAGAAGATGCTCAGCGAGAACCGCGAGAAGATCGCCGGCGCCGATGTGCAGTCGCTCGAGAGCGTGATCTCCGATGCTCGCAAGGCGATGGAGCAGGGCGGCACCGACAATCATCCGCAAGGCTACCGATGCGTTGCAGAAGGCTTCGCACAAACTGGCCGAGGTGATGTACAGCCAGGCCGGTGCGCAGTCGGGCGGCGACGCCGGAGCGAGCGCGCGGCACCGCCGACGCCGGTGCGTCGAAGGACGACGTCATCGAAGCCGAAGTCGTCGACGAGAACAAGTAACGGTACGCGTTGGCGGTTGGCGGTTGACGGTTGGCAGTAGCAGCCGTTCTCCCGTCAATCGCCAACTGCCAACCGCCAACGGGAGCTTTCAAAAATGCCACGGCGCAGAGCAGACGGCTACGTCATGATCTCCATCATTTCGGAGCGGTACAACATCCATCCGCAGACGCTCCGGCTCTACGAGCGCGAAGGGCTGATCAAGCCCGCGCGGACGCAGGGCAACACGCGTCTGTACGGCGAAGACGAGATCCGCAAGCTGGAGATGATTCTGACGCTGACCCGCGACCTCGGCGTGAACCTCGCCGGCGTCGAAGTGGTCCTGCAGTTCGCGCGGATGATGAGCGAGGCCGATATGGAGTTCGATCGCCTGCTCGACTACATCCGCCAGACCATGCTCGACAAGCGTCACGGAATCGAGCGCGAGAACGCGCTCGTCAAAGCCACGCCGCGCGACCTCACGAAAACGCGCTGAAAATTCGGTTTCACGCGGAGACGCGGAGGAGCGGAGATGGTTCGGACCTTTTCCCGCGATCTCCGCGTCTCCGCGTGAAACCGGATTTCAGCTACCGAATCACCACTACATCCACCGCATCCGATACGTGCACCACGATCGCGTGCGTTCCGTCCGCGGACCACGTGTAGTCCGTGATCGAGCCGTCGCTGAACGACGTGAGCTTGCGCGCCTCGCTTCCGTCGCGCGGTTGCAGCCAGAGATTGCCATCGCGAACGAAAGATAACGCGGAGCCGTCCGGTTTCCAGCGAACGAGCGATCCTTCGGACGAAACCGTCTTTGCCGTGCCGCCAGCGGTGGGGACGAGACGGATCGGTCCGCTGTTTCCGTCCATGCCGCCGACAACGGCGATCGTCCTGCCTTCGGGCGAGATCGCCGCGTTCTGCGCGCGTCCTTCGATCACGGGTTGCAACGTGCCGCCCATTGTCGGCACGCGATACACGCGCAACGCGCTGTCGTCGTAGCCGGTGAAGACGATCGTCTGTCCGTCGGGCGTGTAGTGAATGTCGTCGAGAATGTTCGAGCGTGTGGCGATGTGCCGTTTCGCGCCGCCGGTCGCGGGGATCGTCGAGAGATCCCACGTCTTCGACTTCGGATCGAATGAAGCGAAGGCGATCGACTTCGCGTCGGGAGAAACCGCGAAATCGCCGTCGCGCGGTCCGCTGGTGATCGCCTGCCGATCGGTTCCATCGGGTCGCATCCGCGAGATCGTCGTCTTGCCGCCGCTGGAGACGAGGTAGAAAAGGGCACTGCCATCCGCGGCCGCTGCCGGCGCGCTTTCGTACGCGGCATCTTCGGTCAACCGGCGTGAATCGGACGCGCCCTGACTCCAGAGATCCGATCGTCCGTCAGCGGAGGATCCGTAGATCACGCGTCCGTCGAGCATGGCCACGCCGCCGAGGCCGTTCGAGGCGCCGACCCCGCTCGTGAGCGCCTTCACCGATCCATCGACGCGCACGTCGAACAGATTCGCTTCGCGAATTGCCTGCAGCGCCGCGATCGCACCGTCGTTGCTCACGGCGGGCGCGAAGACATCGGTCAACTCGCTGGTCAGCGCGTTGGTCGTGCCGCTGCGTGGATCGATTTCCCAGAGACGAAAACGATCGCCGCCGTCATCCGTCGCCGCTGCGGCCACGACGCGATCCTTCTTCGGCCAGGCGATTCCGCGAAATCCATTAAAGGCCACGCTGCTTTCGATGACGCGCGTCTTTCCCTCGGGATACGAAATCTCGACCAGGTTCGACTGCTGCGTGGCGATCAGATGGGCACCATCCGGAGACCACGCCGGCGACATCATGCGATCGGAGAAACTGAACCGCGCCAGCGTCCGGAGATTGCCGCCGTCGGGATCGCTGACCATCAGCAGACTCGTGGCGCGATTGATGTCGTCGCGAACGAACGCCACGTGCTTTCCGTCGGGCGACATCGCCGCGCGCGTGTCGACGTCGCGGACGATCGACTGCGGCGCGCCGCCGAGGATGGACACGCGCTGGAGCGTGGCGATCGTGTCGTTGTCGTAGCGCGTGAAGTAGAGCTGCTCGCCGTCATGGGCGAAAGCAATGCCCGCGTAGTGCGCCAGGGGCAACGCCGGCACCACCGTGAGCGTCGCTCCCGTCGACACCTGCTTCAACATCAGCGTCGAATCGTTCGGCGTTGCCGTCACGTAGGCGACATAGCGTCCGTCCGGTGCGATGGCCACGAGCGCCGCGCGCCCGTCGCTGGTCATGCGCTGCACCGTCTGCGTCGCGGCGGGTGAGTTGCTCTTCGGACGGAGGGACAGCCACGCCAGAACCGGTAGCATCGCGATCAGGAGCAGCGCCGCTTTCCACCCGCCGAAGCGGCGGACTTCCTTGCGCAATGCAACTCGAACTGGCGGCGTCGAAGCCGTTCCGCTCCGCAGGTCGGCAGCGACGTCGCGGATCGATTGATAGCGCGTCTCGCGATCCTTCGCCAGGCAGCGGGCCACGATCCGTTCGAGCTCGGGAGAAACATCGGGGACGTGTGACGACAGCGGCGCCGGGTCCTCGTGCAGGATCTTGTAGAGCGTATCGACGAACGTCTCCGCCTCGAATGGGCGCGCGCGTGTGATGGCCTCGTAGAGAATGCATCCGAACGAAAAAATGTCCGCCCGTGGATCGGAAGCCTTGCCGCTGATCTGTTCCGGCGCCATGTAGCCCGGTGTGCCGAGAAGCTCGCCGTGCGCGGTGAGCGCGCGCAGCGTGGGTGAGTCGGCGCCGATCGGATTCCACGACGTATCGATCAACTTGGCCAGGCCGAAATCGACGATCTTTGCGTAACCGTCATTGGCCACGAGGATGTTGTCGGGCTTGAGATCGCGATGGATGATCCCCGCGTGGTGCGCCTTGCCGAGACCATCGGCCACCTGCGCGAGAAGCTCGAGTGCGCGGCGCTGTTGCAGTGGCCCGGCCAACGCTTCGCGCAGAGTCTGGCCCTCGACCAGCTCCATCGCGATGTAGTGAACGTCGGTGCGGCGAAGCGGACGCCGATCGTCGATTGGGCGGACGCTCAGTGTCGGACGGGCATGGCCGACCTCGTAGATCGTCACGATGTGCGGGTGACTCAGCGCCGAGGCCGCGCGCGCTTCCTGCGCGAACCGGCGCACGCGCTCGCGGTCGCCGGTGAGCTCGGGGGGCAGAACCTTCAGCGCGACTTCGCGATCGAGCGTGCGATCGTGAGCGCGGTAGACATCACCCATCGCACCCGAACCGATGAACGCCACGACGCGATAGCGGGCGATGGCTGTTCCCGGCGGAAAGGGATCGCTGCGCACGGAGTCCGGCGACGGAACCGGACTTTGCTGCCTTTCCAGAGAAACCATCGGGACCTCCTTGCGACGCGCGTGTCATCGGCGTCGGTTGCCTGTTGTCCGTGCCGCATGGCGAAAGGAAGACAACTGAGAACCAACAACCGCAACTCCATAGGGAACCCAGGCAAGAGGGTACGCGTTCGTTGACGCAGGACGGTGGCGTGATGGTGTGGGTATCGTGAAGGTTCAGTAACGGCAGAAACAAAAAAGGCCCGCCGTCTCGCCGGCGGGCCTTCGCTTCTAAATGGATGTCGAGGAGTTTACTGGAGCGCCTGGCTGGCGGCCAGACCGCTCGGGTTCGTGATGATGTTGCTCGAGAACGGCGTCATCGTTCCGAATCCGTTCTGGTTCGCGCCATTGCTCGTGTTCCCGGTGAGGACGCAGTCCTTGAGGCGCGTGGTCGGCGTACCGCCGACGTTGAGCACGCCGAAGTTGTTGCCGGTCGCGCGCAAGTGATCAAGCGTGACATCAGCCGTTCCAGCGATGGCGACGCCGGCGCCGCCATTGTCGGAGAAGTCGGAGTCGCTGATGATCGCCTTGACGTTTCCGTTGAGGAACAGACCGCTGGTCGTCGTGCTGCGCGTCTGGTGAACGTTGTTCATGGTCACGATGACGCTGCCGGCAGTCGGGGAGACGTTGATGCCGAGACCGCCCGTGAGCGTGATGTTGCTGTTGAAGACCTCGAGGATGACGTTCGACCCGGGGGTGACCATGTCGATGCCGTCATTCGTACCGGCCGCACCCATGTTCGCGATCGTGCAATTCTCGACCGTCAGGCGCTTGCCCGCGAGGAAGCGAATGCCGTCGGTGCCATTGCCCGCGCCCTGGATCGAGAGGTTGCGCAACGTGACTTCGATCGTGTTCGGCGTGCCCGTGGAGCCGTCATTGACGATGACACCGTTGGTGAGCGAGTTCAGGATGCCCGCGAGCGTCCCTTCGCCGTTGATCGTGATCGACTTGGTGATCGTCACCGCGCCGAAGCCGCCCGGATCGAGAACCGAGATCTCGCCCTTCGCGGCAGTCTTCGAGATCGCGCCCGCAAACGTCTTGCAGGGAGCGGTCCGGCTGCAGGGATTGGCGTCATCGCCGACACCCGACACCCAGGTACGCGTCGCCTGAGCGCTGGCCACAGTGGCCATTCCAAGAATACAAAACGATAGACCGATGAGTTTGAGAGTCCGCACTTTGAGTTCCTCCTTAATGAAACAGACCGCGCGTCGGGATGACGGGCGGACTAGAAGCAGATCCGTGGACGACGGACAATTTAGTGACTTTCCTCAGGAATGCCGTGACCCACATCACGAACCCCTCGCAATCGCTGCCAAGCGATTGTCTCGATACCCTCTGACGGAACGGAAAGTATACAACCTGATCCTTCACGAGAAAATAGGTTTCATCGCCAGTTTCCAAGAATGCATTCTCTTTTTGTGAGCATGCCTGCGCGCCGTCGTCGTGTTCGAACTTCGTCGACGCCTCGCGCCGGTGATCTTTGACGCGGAATTCAACTTCCGGCCTCTGCGTTGCCATTGCCGCTTCTGACGAGATTTCGCACCACATGTGGATCTCCAAGGCAGCACCAGATTCACGAAAGGAGATCCCAACCCATGCGTCAGACCGGAACGGTCAAGTGGTTCAATGATGCGAAGGGCTTCGGCTTCATCACGACCGATGGTGGCGAGGACGTGTTCGTCCACTTCAGCGCCATTCAGAGCCAAGGCTTCCGTTCGCTGCAGGAAGGCGCGCACGTGGAGTTCGAAGTCGCCCAGGGCCCGAAGGGCCTGCAGGCGCAGAACGTCACCGTGTCGTAAGCCACGCTTCAGCGATGTCGAAAAAGGCGGGCGTCGAGCCCGCCTTTTTCATTTCCGTCTCGGTGTTCCGCGTCTCACTTCTTCCGCGTGTAGGCGATCTCCATCGTCTTGAACATCTTTCCATCAGGACCGGCGCCCCACATCTCCATCGTGTGATGATCGGCGTCGACGACGGTGATCTTCTCGTCGATCTTCGAATCCTTGCCGGTCATCGGATCGGCCATCGAGCCGGTGAAGGTCCAGGTCTTGCCGCCGTCGCTCGTCGCGCCGGTCGACATCATCATGCCCGTCGACATGTTGTCGATCCACGTGCCCCAGTACTGCTTCTTCACGTTGTCGTAGCCAGTGAAACCGAGACCCTCGAACGGCATGCCCATGAAGTTGCCGTTGAATCGCTGTTCCAGGTAGCGCCCCTCCATGACCCACTTGTTCTCCGACGCTCCTTCCATCGTCGTCGGATCGGCGCCCGGCATCATCCAGAACGTCGCCTTCGTGGTCCACGAGCCGGCCATGTTGTTGAGCAGCTTGTGCGCATCGCCGGGCATTCCGGCCTTCATCATCGCCTCCATCATGGCCGGATCCATCTGAGGCTTGGCCTGCGTCTGCGCATGATCGTGCTGCGCGAACGCGCTCCATGAAAGGACGACGAGCAGAGCTCCCACGAGAACTTTGAATTTCATGATTCCTCCTGTTTTCGTAAGCGGAATCGTACTACCGGAGGGACGATGGGGACGTGAACTCCACGTGCAGTAGAGTAAACGGGAGACGGTGAACAGGGGACGCTTGCTCAACTCACGGGCGAGCCCTGTTTCCTGTCTACCGTCCTTCGTCGTCTCCCCACGGTCTCGAGATCACGCACGAGTTGATGCCGCCGACGCCCATGCTCAGCTTTCCGCTGTAGCCGTGCGCGATCTCGCATCCGTCCGGGCCGACCATCTTGGCCATGTGCACTTTCACATCCGCGTGCAGATCCCCTTCGGTGAGCGCCATCGGGAAGAGCTTCCCCTTGGCCATGCCGAGGTGTTGAGCCGTCAGCTCCCATCCGCCGCCGACCGACATCCCGTGGCCGAACGTTCCCTTGCGCGCCGTGAAGATGACGTCGGGATGGAGCATCTCCAGCGAGTTCTCGATCTCCATGGCGTCGCCTGGCGTCGCCGTCGCGTGCATGTCCCAGGTCGTGACCTCGTGCGCCTGCAGATCCTCGAGCGCGGCCTTGATTGCCAGCTGCGGACCGGTCTTCGACGGCGTGATGATGTGATGCGCGTCCGACGAAGCGCCGACGCCGACGATCTCCATCCCCAGCGTCTTGAAGCCCTGCGCTCGCAACGCGTCGGCATCGCCGACGATCCAGATGCAGGCGCCGCCCGCGACATGCGTGCCCTTCAGGCCGGTCAGCGGATGCGACACATCCGCGTCGGCGGAGAGTACGTTCGCGTTGTAGAACGCGGAGATGACCATCTCGTGCGGCGGGGGATCGGTCATGCCGATGACCACGGCCGTCGCGTCGCCGCGTTCGATGGCGTCGACGGCCATCTTCGTGGCGATGCCGAACGATGCGCAGGCCGCGATCGGCGCGATGGCCGGTCCGACGATCTTGCCGATCATCGAGATCTGTGCCGCGGGGATGTTGGCGATGTTCCAGAGCAGGTTCGGCGACACCGAGGCCCACGGCTCTTCCGGTCCGCCCCATTTCTTGTTGAGCTGGCGAATCCGGTTGAGCTTCTGACGGATCATCGACAGCTTCGAGCCATCCGAGGAGGGCGGCACCGGCTCTCCATGAATCGCGCGCGCTTCCGCGAGGTACACGGTCAGCGCGTCGCTCTTCGCCGCCCAGTACGCTTCCCAATCGTGCTTGGCGTCGACCCACTCTTCCGAGCCGGGCGCGTGCTCCGCGGGACTCGGCGGCGCATCGGGATCGACGTCGCCGCCGAGATGACGGCGCAGCGGTTCACAGCGCTCCGGCGCGGCCCAGAACTCGTTCCAGCGTCGCAGCGCGCGATCGTAGGCGAGCGCTTCCCGTTGGGTGACCGTGATATCGCCGATGCCGGTTCCGACATAGACGTGACAACGGGTGCCGAGCGATTGCAGATATTGCTCGATGCCCGGGTTCTGGCCGAGAGATTGAATGAACGCGCCGATGGCGAACTGGGCCATCGGACCCATCTTTTCCTTCAACTGCGCGAAGCGGGCCGGCGGGAAACGCTCGTCGAACCACGCGTGGTATGTTTCAAAATCGAACTCCGGGTAGCCGACGAGAAAATTCGACTGACCATAGCCGGTGAACGGCGAAAGCCAGGTTTCAGCGTGCTGTAAGTTTTGTTCGAAGACATCGATATTCGGCGATTTCGGCGCAACCAATCCCCAGCCGAAGATGCCGACTCTTCTGCGGTCTGACATGGCGGGCATTGTATCGAACTTGCATGAGCGCTCAGCCGTTGAAGCATCGTCTGAAATGAGAGAGGTGTTCGTGAAGAGATTCATCACGCCATTCGCCGTCATCGTCATCGTCTTTGCGCTCGCGAATTGCCGCGGGCGCGAGAAATCCGCGGACGGCGGCGTCACCGAGACCATCGCCCCGGCGCAGCCGCAGCCCAGCCCCAGCGGAGGCGAGGCGATGACGCAGACCGTCGACATCGAAGATAGCCGCTCCGAGGCCGATGGTGCATCGCTGACGGCAGCATCGACGGCCACCACGTCCACGACGGCCACCACGACGAAGACGACCACCGCGCCCCCCACTCCGAAAAAGAAGCCGTGAGCGCGCTGTACGACTGTCTCATCGAGCGCGACCTCGATGCGATTCCCGCCGCCGCGCGCGCGTTTCTCGAAACCTCGTCCGCGGAAGATCTCTGGATCGCCGTCGCGCGTTTCGCCGTGCTCGCGTACGCGCCGTCGCAGCACGCGAAGCGCGCGGTGATGGCCGTGCGCGCCGTGCACGAGTTGCGCGGGGCCGTGGGTGAAGAACGATGGCTCGATTGGATCGTCGAATGCGCCCGCTACGCCGCCCAGAGCCGGCAGCCCTGGAGCGAGCCGCCGATGCTCGATCCGCCGGATGTCGATGCCTCCCGGCCGCGCGACGTCGAAGAACTTCGCGCCGCGATCGATGCGAAGGATCGCGCGCGCGCGGAGCATTGGCTCGCAGCGCGAGTGCCTGACGCCGGCGACGATCTCCGCGCGGTTGCCCGCGGCGACGCTCTCCTCCTCACCGATGCCGTTCTCGCCCTCTCCCCACTCCTCGGCGAAAAGGGCCGCTACGCGCTTCTTCGCATCGCGATCTGGGACATGCTCGCCGACAACAGCGAAGAGCTGCCACGCGAATCGCTCGATGAGTTGATCGCGAAGTCGATCGCTGAAAAAGGTTCGCTCGAAAGCGTTCGCAATGTCCTTCTGTGGAGCGCAAGCCAGGGGAGCGCAGGCTTCCAGCCTGCCGGTCCGCCGGCTTCCAGCCGGGCCCCCAAGCCCTATCACCTCGCCCGCGACTACGCCCAAACTCTCCTCGCGCACGCCGTGCGTCTCCCCCAGAATGCGAACATCGAAGGATTCCTCGCCGCCGTTCACGAGAATCTCGATCGCGGCGAGGGATATGAGGATTGGACGCTTGCCTAAAACAGATCGCAGATCGCAGTTCGCGGATCGCAGGAACACCCCATCGACACGTTCGCTTCGTTTTTCCCTGCGATCTGCGATCTGCGAACCGCGATCTCGGATAGCGCTGCTCGCTCTTTTCCTCGCCTCCTGCGCAACCACCGCGCCGCCGTTGGCGACGCACATCGACGAAGCGACGCATCGCCCGCCGTTCCAGCACGCGTTCTGGTCGATCCTCGTCGAAGACGACGACGGCAAGGTCGTCTACGCGAACAACGCCGACAAGCTGACGATCCCTGCATCGAACCGCAAGCTCTTTGCCGCCGCGACGATCGCGACCTGTCTCGGCGCGAGCGCGCAGCTCACAACCGAGGTCTGGCGCGATCACGACGATCTCGTGCTCCGCGGCGACGGCGACCCTTCCCTCGGCTCCTGGCGCTACGAGCGCACCGGCGACTTCGATGCTTTGGCGGATTCTTTGCGCGCACGCGGGATCACGCGCCTGCGCGACGTGATCGCCGATGTCTCGCTCTTCGATCGCATCACGTTCCCCGGCGGCTGGAAGTACGGCAACATGGGCGCCGATTACGCCGCGCCCGTCGACGCGCTCGCCTGGGGCGAGAACGAGATCCCCGTCGATCGCGCCGTCGACGATCCCGGCCTTCACGCTGCTACGACCTTGCGCGAAGCGCTCGTGCTGCGCGGTGTCGCGGTGACCGGAATCGCGCGCGTCAACACCGAGCCGCGCGCGTGGAGCGAGAAGCTGATGTCGATCCCCTCGCCATTCGTCGGTCAGCTCCTGACGACGATGCTCAAGAACAGCCACAACCTCTACGCCGAAATGCTCCTCAAGCGCAGCGGCGGCGGCACGTACGAGGGTGCCTTCGACACCGAGCGTGCGTTTCTTACGAGCGATCCGAAAATCGACGGCGACTGGTTTCGTTTCGTCGACGGCTCGGGCCTCGCGCCGGACGATCTCGTCACGCCGCAGGCGACGATCCGCCTCCTGCGCTGGATGAACGAGCCGTCACGCCGCGCATTCTGGTGGTCCGTCCTCGCGACGCCGAATCAGGATGGGACGCTCCACCACCGCATCGTCGCGCTCGAATCGCGCATGCGCGGCAAGACCGGCACGATCAATGGTGTGAATGCGCTCAGCGGCATCCTGGCGATGCCCAACGGCCACTTCCGCTACTTCGTCGTCGTCGTGAATCACCACAACGGCGATGGCGACGAAGCGGTGAAGATCATCGACGAGATCGTGACGACGATCGCCAAGTAGTTGCTGGTTACTGGTTGTCGGTTGTCTGGGGTGTATGGGCTGTCGGGCCAAGGAACTTGAATCAACCGTGTTGTTCATCGCGAGCAAGACATCCAGGCGACAAACCGCAGACAACCAGCAACCAGCAACTATTTCTTTACGAACGTCTCGCCGAACAACGAAAAACTTCGCACTGCGTGAGTCGAATCGAGATCGAACGCGATCTCTTCATCGACGTCATCGCGTTCCGAGCGTGCGGTGAAGACGTCGTAGTGAAAGTGGGTGAGGGGAATGGTCATGCGCGCCCATTGCAGGACCAGCGCGCCGTCGACGATGGTGATCGTCGCCGGACCGTAGGCCGCGTTCTCGTACGTGCCGGCGTAGTCGGCGAGGGGCCGCGTCGGCGTGGTGTTCGGCACGCGCCTGGCCATCCGCGCTTCGCGATCCTTCGCATCTTTCTCGTCGGCGCGGCGGTCGATCATCAAGTAGTAAGAGTTCCAGTCGCGCAGTGGTTTTCCCGAGAGGAGATCGGCGAGCGAGTTCCGCAGCGCGACGAGGGCCATGCCGCGCCCTTCGTTGATGAGCACGACGAAGCCGGCGTTGCGTTGCGGAAGGAGATCGACGTGCGTGCGGAAGCCGTTGAGCGATCCGGAGTGCGAGACCAGCAGTTCGCCGCGGTAGTCCTGCAGCACCCAGCCGAGGCCATAGGACATGAGGCGCGTCTCCGGATTCTCGTCGCGACGGAACCCTTCCATGCGGATCACGGTGTGCGGCATCTTCGTCTCCGCGAGCTGGTCGGGATCGACGAGCTGCGTCAGATTGAACGCGCCGCCGGAGAGCTGGAAGCGAAGCCAATTGGCCATGTCGCGCGCCGACGATTTGATCGCGCCGCCCGCGCCAATCGTCGTCGTGTCGCCGAGGTGATGCGGCGAGACGCGGCCGGTCGTCCAGTCGTAGTCGTAGCCGGTCGCGCGATCCTGCGATGCGTTCCACTCCGCGTCGGTGATCACGGTGTTGGTCATGTTGAGAGGCTTGAAGATGCGCGTGCGCACGAAGTCGTCCCACGGCATTCCCGACGCATGCGTCACGACCTCGCCGGCGGCGATGAACATGATGTTCTGGTACTGATAGGCGGTGCGGAACGGCTTCGTCGGCGCGATCGCGCCGATGCGCCGGACGACCTCCTCGCGCGTGAGCGGCGAGTTGTCCCACAGCTCGTCATGGCGCGAGAGGCCGGTGCGATGCGACACGATGTCGCGCAGCGTGACGTTCGCATCGGCGCAGGGATCGCTGAGCCGGAAGTACTCGAGATGCTTGCGCACCGGATCGTCCCAGGTCAGCTTCTTGTCCGACGCCAGCATCGCCAGCGCGGTCGTGGTGAAAGCCTTCGACGTCGACGCGATCTGGAACAGCGTATCGGCGGTGATCGGATTCGTCCCGCCGAGCTCTTTCGTCCCGTAGCCATTCACGTAGATGACGCGGTCGTTCCTGACGATCGCGATCGCCGCTCCTGGGATCTGCCACTCTTTGAGCATCGTGTTCATCAGCCGGTCGATGCCCTTCGCATCGAGCGGCGCTTGCGCGAGCCCGGGCAGAGCAAGAGCTAGAGAAAGGACAAACGAAACGAAGCGCATGAGAGGATTGTATTTAGGAGTGCGGTGGCAAAGCCACCGCGTTTGTCACGCGCAGGTGTTGTTCGGAGCGCCGTCGCGGATCGGAGCGCTCATCCTGTCATCCCGAGCGTCGAGCGAGGGACCTGGGCGGTCGGGCGGCTCGATGCTCGTTCCCTCCGCCGCACACCCACCCAGTTCCCTCGCTACGCTCGGGATGACATGCCTGTTTGCGCGCGCCGCACGAAGAACTCGCGCAGGAAGAAGAACAGCGCGCCCGCGCCGATCACGTACAGCGCGCCGGCGCGGATCTGCTTCTCCGGCGAGATCACGACGAACGTCCAGAGCCCGAGGGCGACGATCGCCGGCAGGGGATAGAGCCACATGCGGAATGGGCGTGGGCGATTCGGCTCGCGCACGCGCAGCACGACGGCGCCGATGATCTGCATCATGAACGGGATGATCGCGCGGATGGAAAGGATCGCGCCGATGACGTGCTTGAGCGGCAGCCAGCAGAAGATCGCCGTCACGATGCCGAGGCAGATCAGCGAGACGATCGGGTAGGACTCGGTGGCGTGGAGCTTCGCGAAGATCGAGAAGAAATTCTTGTCGCGCGCCGCGGCGTAGAGGATGCGTGAATAGCCGAGCATCACCGAGAAGATCGATGCGAACGCCGTCCAGAGAATCATCACCGAGACCCACTTCGCCGCCGGGCCGCCAAACAGGAGGCGAATGTAGTCGGCCACGACCGATTCCGACTTCGAGGCGATCTCGTACGGCAGCACCGAGACGATGCAGGCCTGCATGACGATGTAGAGCACAGCGATGGCGAGGATCGAGATCACGATCACGCGCGGGATCGTCTTCTCCGGCTCCTTCACCTCATCGCCGAGGTAGGCGATGTTGTAGTAGCCGAGATAGTCGTAGACCGCGAAGATCAGCGCGCCGCCGAGACCGGCGAAGCCGACGCCGCCGTCATGGCGCGGCGCGCGCCAGAACGCGAAGGATTCCAGCGTGAGATGCGGCAGACCCGCGGCGATGACGACGGCCATCGTGCCGAGGACGCCGATCCAGAGCACGATCGAGAATCGCCCGATCGAATCGATGCGCCGCAGCAGCAGCACGACGATCACCGCGCAGACGATCGTTGCCGTGATGGGGATGCTCTTCGCGGCGAAAGGAAGCAACGGCACGACATAATGGGCGAAACCGATGCATCCCGACGCCATCGAGAGCGGCGCGCTGACGAGAATCTGAAAGAGAAAGAGAAACGAGATGAAGCGCCCGGCGCGTCCGAACGACTCGCGCAGAAACACGTACGACCCGCCCGCGCGCGGCATTTCCGACGCCAGTTCCGCGGTGACGATGCCGTCGCAGATGGCGAGCAGTCCGGCGAGGATCCACGCCAGCATGCAGCGCGCGCCACCCATCTTCGCCAGGATGAACGGGATCGTGATGAACGGTCCGATCCCGACCATGTCGATCATGTTCAGCGCGACCCCGCGCCATAGACCGATTTCGCGTTTGAGCTCTGCCATGCGCGTGCAGTCTAGCAATCAGATCGCGGATCGCGGATCGCAGATCGCAGGAGAGGCCAGAAACGGTTTCACGCGGAGACGCGGAGGGCGCGGAGAAAACCTGCGATCCGCGATCTGCGATCCGCGATCTAGATTCTAACGATCTGATTGATCGCCGCGACGAGCTTCAGCGATCGCGTCGAGCGTCCCACCGTCACTTCCGAGAGCCCGTTCGACATGAGCGCTTTCTTGCCGTGCTTCTGCCACCAGCGGCCGATGAAGACCTGGCGTCCGATCTTGCCGATCACGAGCTCACCCGTTGATGCGCGGCCGCGCGGCCGCAATTCGACGATGAGCAGGTCGCCCTCTTCGATCCCCTGATCGCGCAGATTGTCGCCGCGGGCGCGAAAGACGATCTCGCCCGATTCGACGAGCGACTTCGGCAGCGCGATCTTCTCTTTCTTCGCTTCGTCGATCGGCTCGCCGTGGCGGATCTCGCCGGCGGTCTCGATCTCCGTCCAGTCGGGACGTTCGCGCAGCACGTCGGCGGTCGATGTGGGCGGCGGCTCGAGGCGGCGGACGGGGAGGCGCGGGAACTTCATGTCGATCGACGGAGAGCCGTTGCCGTCGGCGTGCGTGCCGAGGATGTGCTCGGCGCGGGCGAGGATCGATTGCGCGCGCTCCGCTTCGACGATCGCTTCGCGGATCGTGTCGGTGAGGAGCGGCATGTTGACCGGGAGATGATCGCGCTCGCCGTTGCGCAGCGAGAGATCGCCGAGCTGGATTTCCGTTAGCTCGAGCACGGCCGCGACGCGTTGGAGAATGTTGACGGAGATGTTCGCGCCTTTCTCCAGTGCGGCGAGATGGCGGCGGCTCACGCCGGCGAGTTTCGCCAGGCGGGCCTGCGTGAGGCCTTTGCGGATGCGTGCTTCGCGAACGGTTTCACCGAGCATAGAGCCAACGTTGGAGATCATGGAAAACGCTTCACTGAGACACTTATAGGTTACTAACGACCTGGGTAATTGTCTACACATCGCAAACTGCAAGGGTCTATGAATCAAAGGGATGCGAGAGACGAAGGCTCAGCACCGACCTCGGAGCCAGTTCCCGTCATGCACGACACTCTCGCACACGGAGTGACGCGAAGACACTTTTCCACCCCCTGTGGAAACGGAAAGCGTCAAAAAAAATCTGAAGGGTGAATTTGGGGCGGGAAGGGCGGCAAGTCGAGGTAGGAGTGGAGGTTGCGCACTATCGTGCTCCGGACGTCGCGATTTGCGCAGCTCCGGATTGACATCTATCCTGCACCTCATTAATATGCAAGATACTGCACATGCCGACACGTCTCGAAAAGTTTCTGAAAAGCAGAGGGATCAAACCGGCGCACCTCGCGCGGGAGTCCGGCTACAGCCGCCAGCATCTGTTGAGAATCCGGATGGGGCGGATGGATCCGACACGACGATGTATCGCGGCGATTGCCGCGGCATGCCGTCGACTCTCGGGCGAGGCCGTCCGGGCCTCCGATCTGTTCGACCTCGAAGGGGAGGATCAGTAGCAGCCATTGCAGCTCTTGAAGCATAGCCCCGAGATCGAGATGTTCTCAACTCGGCGCGTGGTTCTGGTGGAGGGGGACCGGGAGGCTGCGGAAATGCTGCACACGTTCTTCCGCCTCATGGAGATCGAATGCTCTCTGGTCCGGCCCGACTTCGACGCCATACCCACGGTCCGTAGACTGCATCCCGATATTCTGATCGTCGATCTCGATCTGCCCGATCTACGCGCGTTGGACATCGCGCGCGAAGTCCGCACGTCGCAACCGGCGATCCCGATCATCTTTCTCACCGAGCACGAACCGTTTCCTCTCGCCGATCCGGTGCTCCGCAAACCGCACGATCACTTCGAGGCGCTGTTGCACTTGTTCGAGGTGGTGCTGCGCATAGCCACATCCTGAGCGAAGGCGGCGCGGGCGGGTGGGAGCGAAGGATCAACGGAGCAAATTGCGAGAGATGCGATTGAGGCATGGTTCGCGAAGGCTGCTCCATTGATCCTTCGCTTCCACCGCCCATACCGCCTCGCTCAGGATGAGTGGGGGAGAGAACGAATCGTCTCCTTCGCCGGCGGCAAACTCCAGAGCGGAAAGAGGCGCAGCATCCGATGCCCTTCGATGCGCTCGCGAAAATAGCGTTCGTGCTCCCACTCGACCTCCGCCATCGCCAGCAGGCAGTCGATCATCTCCGGATGTCCCGACGCCGCCGCGAAGCGCGCCGCGTTTTCATATTCGACGATGTTCCAGCGCTCCAGCCTCCCGGCGCCGTACATCGGAATGAACCAACCGCCGACGCGACAAAGCCCGCCGATCGTTTTCCCGATGAGCCAGAACATCGCTTCGCGTGCGCGCTTCGGCCTCGCACCGAGCTCCGCCAACAGTCCGATCACAATGTCGCGGTGATGCCACTCTTCCGCCTCGATCACGCGGATCCGTTCCCGATCCTCCGTCGAGCGCACGCTCTTCCAATGCCCGCGATACGCGAACCCCGCCGCCAATTCTCCGGAGCAGGCGCTTTGCAGAACATGGATGAGGCAAGGGAGGGAATCCATTCGACGCGCGATCTTAGATGAGATCGCGAATCGCTCTCGAAAGAGATCGCGGATCGCGAGAGAAAGGCGTCGTCGCACATTGTCTTTTCTTCGCGTCTTCGCGTCTTCGCGTGAAGCGGTCTCACGCGAAGCCGCGAAGACGCGAAATTCTCGTCCTGCGATCCGCGATCTGCGATCTCGTCCAGTATCATTCCGCCGCGATGAAAAAGACGCTCCTCCTCGCCGCACTCCTCCTCGCCGCCTGCGCGCCCTCCCGCCCTCCCGCTCCCGTCGTGATGCCGCAGCCGAAGCCATTCCTCGGCGATCACGGATTCGAGCTGTCGCAGATCGATCGCTCCGTCACGCCCTGCGACGACTTCTACGACTACGCCGTCGGTGGGTGGCGCAAGGCGAATCCGCTGCCGGCGATCTATTCGCGTTATGGGCGCTTCGAGGAAGTCGCCGATCGCAATCGCGAGACGCAGCGCAACATCCTCGAGACCTCCGCGAAAGCGACGAATGCCGAACCGGGGAGCAGCACGCAGAAGATCGGCGACTTCTGGGGCGCCTGCATGAACGATGCGGCCATCGAAGCCCAGGGCGTGAATCCGATCCGTCCCGATCTCGATCGCATCGACGCCATCGACTCGCGCGAGAAAATCGTCGCCGAGATCAATCGCCAGCATCTCGCCGGCATCAGTCCCGTCTATCGCTTCTCCGCGCAGAACGACTACAAGAATAGCAAGTTCGTCATCGCCGCCATCGGCCAGTCCGGCCTCGGCCTTCCCGATCGTGAGTACTACCTGCGCGACGACGACAAGTTCAAGAACACGCGCAAGGACTACGTCGATCACCTGACGAAGATGTTCCAGCTCGCCGGCGAGCCCGCGGCCAAGGCTTCCACCGATGCCGAGCGCGTGATCGGACTCGAGACCCAGCTCGCGCGCGCGTCGATGGCGCGCACCGACATGCGCAAGCCTGAGAACGTCTACCACATCACTCCGATCACCGAGCTGCAGACGATCGCGCCGCTCTTCGATTGGACAGGTCTTCTCAAGGACCTCAACCTCGCCGATCTCAAGTCCGTCAACCTTTCGCAGCCCGAGTATTTGAAGGAAGCGAACCGTCTCCTCGATGAAGTTCCGATCGAGACCTGGAAAGCCTATCTCCGCTGGAACATCCTCGACACCGCGGCGCCGCTGCTCTCGTCAGCGTTCGTCGATCAGGACTTCAAGTTCCACGGCACGGCCCTCAGCGGCACGAAAGAGAATCAGCCGCGTTGGCAGCGCTGCGTCCGCGCCGCCGATCAGAACATCGGCGAGATCGTCGGCCAGGAGTACGTGAAGACGCGATTCACGCCCGAGGCCAAGGCGAAGATGAATGAGCTCATCGACAACCTCGTCTCCGCGCTGCGCGAAGACATCCCGACGCTCACCTGGATGAGCGCCGAGACGAAGCAGGCCGCACTGGCGAAGCTCGAAGCGTTCCGCCGGCGCATCGGCTATCCCGACAAGTGGATCGACTACTCGAACCTCAAGATCACGCGCGACTCCTTCGTCGCCAACGTCTTCGCCACGCGCGCCTTCAACGTCCGCCGCGGCGCGGGACGCATCGGCAAGCCCGATGATCCGAACGAGTGGGGCAACTTCACGCCGCCGACTGTGAACGCCAGCTACAGTCCGACGCGCAACGACATCACGTTCCCGGCCGGCATCCTGCAGCCGCCCTTCTACGATCCCAACGCCGACGACGCCTACAACTACGGCGGCATCGGCACGGTCATCGGCCACGAAATGACGCACGGCTTCGACGATCAGGGCTCGAAGTTCGACGCCGAGGGAAATCTGCGCAACTGGTGGACGGCGAAGGACCTCGAGAACTTTCAGTCGCGCGCGAAGTGCATCATCGATCAGTACGGCAACTGGAAAGTCGAGGACAACCTGAACCTGCAGGGCGAGCTCGTGACCGGCGAAGCGATCGCCGACCTCGGCGGCGCCACGCTCGCGCTTCGCGCTTACCAACGCTCGCTCCTCGGCAAGGACCGCAAAGTCGTCGACGGCTTCTCTCCCGAGCAGCGCTTCTTCCTCGGCTTCGCCCAGGTCTGGGGCCAGAACATGTCCCCCGAAGAAGGCCGCCGCCGGGCGCTGACGGATCCTCACGCGCCAGGACCCGCGCGTGTCAACAACACGGTCAGCAACATGCCCGAATTCGCGGATGCGTGGAATTGTCCCGCGAGCTCGAAGATGGTGCAGGCCGGTTGCGGAGCGTTGCACGATCTGGTGAAGCAGTTGTCGGTTGTCAGTTGTCTGGGAGTCTCTGGTTTTCTTCGCGCCTTCGCGTCTTCGCGTGAGATCCGGGGCACGCGAAGACGCGAAGACGCGAACAAGTCGCAGACAACCGACAACTGACAACCGACAACATTAAGCAATGCACTTCCCCCTCGAACCCAACGCACTCGAAATGCGCCGTCTCGTCGACGAGGCGATGCATCGCATCGTCGCGCACATCGAATCGTTGCCGGCGCAGCCGGCGATGAACGTCGACGGCGCGACCGAGTTCGCGCGAACGTTGATCGAGCCGTTGCCGAGAAGCGGGACGCCGTACGAGGAACTGCTCGACTTCCTCTTCGACGAAAGCATCCCGCGCTCGTTCAACGTCCGCGGGACCGGGATACCTCGCGTACGTTCCGGGCGGCGGACTCTTTCACTCCGCGGTCGCGGACCTCATCGCCGACGCCGTGAATCGCTACGTCGGCGTCTGCGCCGCCGCGCCCGCGCTGGTGCAGCTCGAATCGAACGTCGTGCGCTGGTTCTGCGAGATCATCGGACTGCCGCGCGGATCGGGCGGCGTGCTCACCAGCGGCGGTTCGCTGGCGAACTTCACGGCGCATCGTCACCGCGCGCAAAGCGATGCTGCCCGATGATTTTCTGCGCGGCACGCTCTACTGCTCGAACCAGATCCATCACTCCTTTCAGAAAGCCGCGAACCTCGCCGGCTTTCCGTACGCCAACATCCGCGAGCTCCCCGTCGACGCGCAGTTCCGCATCCGCGTCGACGCGCTCGAAGAAGCGATCGCGCGCGATCGACGCGACGGCTGGACGCCGTTCCTCATCGCCGGCAGCGCCGGCACGACCGCCACCGGTGCGGTCGATGATCTGTCCGAGCTCGCACGCGTGGCGCGTGAACAGAAGCTGTGGTTCCACGTCGACGGCGCGTACGGCGCGCTCTTCATGCTCACCGAGCGCGGCCGCGCCGCGCTGCGCGGCATCGAAGAAGCGGACTCGCTCATCCTCGATCCGCACAAGACGCTCTTCCTTCCGTTCGGCACCGGCGCGGTGCTCGTCCGCGACGCGCAGGCGCTCCGCCGCGCGCATTCGCTGCACGCCGACTACCTGCCGGCGATGCAGGAGGAAGACGGAGCTCGTCGACTTCTGCGAGATCTCGCCCGAGCTCTCGCGCGACTTCCGCGGCCTCCGCGTCTGGCTCCCGCTCAAGCTCTTCGGCATCGAGCCCTTCCGCGAACAGCTCGACGAAAAGCTCGATCTCATCGCAATTCGCGGCGGATGCCCTGCGCGCAATCGACGGCATCGAGATCGTCGCCGAGCCGCAGCTCACGATCCTCGCGTTTCGCCTGGTCCGTCCCGGCCTCGACGAAGAGGCGCTCGACGCGCTCAACCGCACGCTCCTCGACCGCATCACTGCGCGTAAGCGCGTCATGCTCACCCCCGCCATCGTCGACGGCCGCTTCGTCATCCGCATCGCCATCGTCTCGCATAGAACGCATCGCGATCGCGTGGAGATGGCCATCGAGGACATCGGGGAAGAAGCTCGCGAACTCGTTTCTACATAGCGCCGGCACCCTCGGCCGTCGGTTCTCGCGCCGAGCGTCGTGGAGGGCGGGCTTATAGCCCGCCGATTTCTGGGTGGGGGCGTTGGTTGGGCGACCCTCCCGGCCAAAGAACCGGCGGGCTATAAGCCCGCCCTCCAGGGTTCGTTGCGTCCTCTCTCCGCGCCCTCCGCGCCTCCGCGTGAAACGATCTTTACCGCAATGCCGAAGGCAATCGCGGCGACGCCAGCAGATCCGCGAACACATCCCAGCGATCGCCGCCCTGACGCTCGACGTACGCGCGCACGAGATCTTTGCCGTAGTTGTAGTTGATGACGTAGCTCCGATACTGATCGAAGAACTTCACCCGCTGCTTCGCGCGCGCCGGCTCCATCAGCCCGTACGTCGTGAGCCATTCGGCCGCCTGATCGGCCGTGAACGCGCCGTCGAGGTAGCGCCGCGCCGCCTCGTTGCCGGCGTAGCTCGTGCGCGCGATGAGATCGTGCAGCCGGTAATACTGCTCCGCGCGCGCGTCATCGAGACCGGCCAGCGGGAAGAGCTCGACCTTCTCCATCTCCACTCGCTCCTCGGCCGGGAAGGCCACGTCGATCCCGTAGTTCGCGCTCCCCTCGGCGATCAGCGACTGCGCGGAGAAGAGCGCATACACCGAGAACTCCACCCATCCGCGATCGCGCACCAGACTCTTCTCCAGCAGCGAGTTGTAGACGTGGTGCCCGGGATAGCCTTCGTGACAGGCGAGGTCGATCGCGCGATCGATGAAGATCGGCAGATCGGTGTTGACCTGGATGAGGCTCGTGAACCCGCCCTGGTACCAGTTGTAGCCGCTCCACGATTTTCCGGTCACGTACTCGACCGTGAACGATTCGCCCGGCGGCAACGGCATCCGCACCATCGTCTTCGCACGACAGATCTCGATCGCCCGCGCGAACACCGCATCGAGCCGCTCGCGCGGAATCGCGAAATGCCTCCGAAACGCCTCCACGCGCGCCGCGAGCGCTCCCGCTCCCGGCACTTCGGAGTCGATCGCCGCGTTCAACTTCTGAAAGTGCTCTTCGCTGTACGTCGGCGCCACCGTGTCGTAAAGCGCCTGCGATTCCTCATCGAACGTGAACCGCCGCCCCTCCAGCATCTCCGCCCGCGCGATCAGCGCGTTGGTCTGTCCGCGCAGGTAGTCCGCGCGAAGCGAATCGCCTGTCCCATGGAGCTCCTTGCGCAGCGCCACGGCATCCGCATGAATCGCCGCAAGCGGACGCTTCGCGCCCTCGCGCCATTCGGGAGGCCCGTAGTACGCATCGACGTAATCCGGGTCGTGCTGGCCCATGGCCAGCACGAGTTTCACGTAGCGCTCCGCGGCGTCATTCATCGCCGCGCAAAATACCATCGAAGGGAGCGCAGGCTTCGAGCCTGCCGGACCGCTGGCTTCCAGCCGGCTGGAGTGCGGGCGTCCCGCGCCCGCACCCTCTTGCGATCGCGTGGGCTCGACGCTCGGGATGACAGCGGATTACGAGCTCTACGCCGCCGGCTTGAAAACCTTCAACTTCTTCCCCTCGAGGCGGAACGCATAGCCGTTCTCGCGCAGGATGCGCTCCAGCGCTTCGTCCCACGGCACGCCGGTGAAGTTCACGTCGATCTTTCCCTGAACCTCGGGCGCGACTTCGACCTCGAGTCCCGTCAACTGGCCGAACGCGCGCATCACGTCGCGGATGTCGGCGCCACCGAGGTTGAGCGAGATCGGTTCGCCGGTGTAGGTGCGCGTGCGTTCCTTCATCACATCCGCGGCTTGGAACGTTTTCGTCGTTCGCTGCACCTCGGCGCCGTCGATCCAGGCGATCAGCGTCACCGCGCCGCTGCCGTCGGCGTTCGTCAGCGCCTCGATCCGCCAGCGGTCGTTCTCGCGCGTGATCTCCGACGCGGACGGAACGCCCGGTTTCGCGACGAGCGTCGTCTCGCCGACGCCCTCGTTCGTCTGCGCGTCGACGATGCTGGTGTGAAACACGAGCTTCGCCTCCTCAGGGCGGACGATCGAGAAGTTGAAGGTGAAGCGATCCTTGTCGCCGGTCTTGCCGGGCGAGGCCGCGACGACGCCTCCGGTGAAAATGAGCGCCGCCACGGCGATGGTCGTAGCAACAGTGATGACCCGATGAGAGAGCGCGGAACCGCGCAGAGTGTCGTATCGCATGAGATGTTCGATCCTTTCCTTGAGATGAGCGTTCGCCATGCACGAAACGGCGGCGACGCGTGGAGCGACGAGAGAGCGACAGAGTTTCGCCAGCGCGCCGACATACGTTTCGGCGGGCATCGCGGCATCCGTCACCCGCTCATCGCAGGCTTCTTCCCGCGCGGAGGCGATGCGCCGCCGCGCGAACCAGACCAGGGGGTGGAACCAGAACAGAGAGCCGGCCAGCGACTCGACGAGACCGACGAGATTGTCGCGGCGGGCCACGTGTGCGCACTCGTGGCAGAGCAGCGACTCCAACTCGTCATCGGCGAGAGACTCACAGCCATCCGAGGGGAGAACGATGATGGGGCGAAGCACGCGGAGAACGGCCGGCGCTTCGCAGAGAGGGGAGGCGATGAGATCGACGCTGGTGTGCAACGACAGCCGACGCCGCGCGGCGTCGAGCGCGGCGATCGTGCGCGCGGGAGGCGTCGTGCCGACGCGCATCGCATTGGCGACGAGACGGTGCGTGATGAGCAGCGAGCGGAGGAACAGCAGCGCCGCGATCGTCAGCCAGAGCGCGATGACAATCGTGCGCCAGGGCAGCGACGCCGGTGCGGCAGGAGCAGCGGGTCCGGTCATCATCGGCGGCAGCGTCACGCGGAGCGGCATCATCGCCTTCGTGCCCCAGCGCTCGATCGCCGCCGTCACGAGCGTCGACGGCACGAGCAGCGAGGCCATGCCGGCGACGAGGATCGCGTAACGCGTGCGTGCCGTGAGAGGACGGATCCACGTCGCCGCGGCGAGCGCGAAGAGGAGGATTGCCGAAGAGACGACTAGATGCAGAATCACGTCCGGCCTCCCTTCTTTTTCTTCGACGACTCCACTTCTTCGAGCGCCTTCAGATCTTCGAGGGTGAGTTTTCCACTCTCCAACAGATGCGCAACGACGGGCTGCGCCGAGCCGCCGAAAAGCTGCAGCATCTCGTCGACGAGCCGGCGATAAACCGACTTGCGCGTGATCGACGGCTCGAACATCAGCGCGTTCCCGATCTTGCGTGAGCGCCGCACCGCTCCCTTCTGCTCCAGCCGCTGCACGATCGTCTGCACAGTGGTGTACGCGGGGCGCTTCTTCTCCGAGAGCGCATCGCAGACCTCGCGAACCGAAGCCTCGCGAAGCTTCCAGAGAACGTCCATGATCTCGAGCTCGAACTTGGTGAGATTCGTACTCATGTTGTAGTTGATGCTACTACGAATGTAGTAGGTCGTGTCAAGCGGATTTTTGTTGCAGACGAGCGAAGCGAGTGCGGTTCTGTGTGGTGCTGGCCGCCCTCGGCCGGCAAGCAGAACGAGGCCCGATCCGTCTCGACGGCACGTGTGGCGCACGAACCGGCAGGCCGAGGGCGGCCGCCGCTACACAGAACCGCACTCGCTTCGCGAGATCGTGGTTCGCGGTTACGGTGCGCCGCAAGCAACCAGCAACCAGCAACAAGTCAGCGCAATGGTCGAACGAACGTGACGCGTCCTTCCACCCGCTTCGCCAGCCCATGCTGCGCGAGAATCAGATCCAGCGCCTGATCCCAGGGCACGTCGACGAGATCGAGCGTCACGCTGCCGGTCACGTTCGGGTCCACGGCGATGCTCATATGCGCGATCTCGGCGAAGGCGAGGAGCACATCCTTCAGATCGGCATCGCGCAGATGCAGCGAGATCTTCTCCCCGCGATAGCGCGTCGGCGGCGCGGCGGCGCGCGCGGTGTATTTGTGGACCTCGCGCTGCACGATTTTCCCGCGCTCGCGCACTTCCATCACCAGCTCGGCGTAGCCGTTGGTCTCGCCCATCACGCGCACTCGAATTCTGCGTCCGTCGTGTCCAGTCTCGAGCTCACCCCATTCGCGCGGCCGCGTGCGCAGCGTCGACTTCATGATCGACTGCCCGCTGCGCGCGTGCACCACCGCGATGTCGAAGGCGAAGTGTCCGCCATCCAGACTCGCTTTGTAGTGCAGGACGTAGTTACCCTCGGCGAACGCCGGGACGGCGGCCAGGGTTAGGAAGACGAACAGCGCGGCGATGCGAGCCTTAAAATCCATGGCTTCAGGAGAGCGAAACAATGAATGAAGTGGTGCAACTCCTCCTCTCCAGCTTCGACGAAGCATACGAGAGAAAAGCATGGCACGGTCCAAACCTGCGCGCCTCGCTGCGAGGCGTCACGGCCGCCGAGGCGCTGAAGCGGCCGGGGAAGGGGAGGCACAACATCTGGGAGCTCGCCGTCCACGCCGCGTACTGGAAGTACATCGGCCGCCGCCGTCTCACCGGCGATCGTCAAAGCAAGTTCGCGCTCAAAGGCTCGAACTGGACGATCGCACCGTCGCGCGTCAGTGAAGGGGATTGGCGCGAGGTCATCCGCCTTCTCGACATCGAACATCGCGCACTGCGCGAAGCGATCGCCTCGGTGAGCGACGCCACTCTTCGCGATCCGAGAAGCTCCGCCTTCTCCGCGGCGTCATCGCCCACGACGTCTACCACGCCGGCCAGATCCAACTCGTCAAGCGGCTGGTGCGGGGCTAGCAACAGATCGCGGTTTGCAGATCGCAGATCGCAGGAAAGGCGGCTCTCGCCGCACGTCGCAGCGATCCGCGATCTGCATTCTGCGATCTCATCCGGCGAGGGAGTTTCACGCGGAGACGCGGAGAACGCGGAGAGAGTTCGTCTCGACTCCGCGCCCTCCGCGTCTCCGCGTGAACCCGAATCTCTGCCGCCTACATGCTCTTGGTGCAGGTCTCCTCGTCCATCTTCATCCACTTCCCGGCCTGCTCCACCCAGCCGGCGTGCACGAACTCGTCGGCGTTCTTTTTCGTGAACGTATCGCGCGCCTTCATCGTCATCGGGCCCATGTGCCACGAACCATCCCAGGTGAGCGTGTTGTCCTTCCAGCCGTCGGATGTCGCCGAGCTATGGCCGCCCATGTTGTCGACCGAGCTCATGACGTATTTCTTCTGCTCGGCGTCGTAGCCCATGAAGCCGCCGACGCTGAACGGCATCGGATTCTTGTCGCTCGACATCTCGGCGTAGGTGAAGGCGAGCCAGTAATCGCCCATCTGCCAGCCGGATGAAACCGTCCCCATCGTCGGATGCTCGGGGCTCATCGGGTTGGCGAACGCCGTCCCCTTGCAGCCCCACGAACCGGTGAGGTAATCGAGTTGCCGCAGCTTCGGATCGGGCTTCATCTCCGGGGCCTGGGCGAAGAGGGACGTGGCGACGAACACGAGGATCAGGGCGAGAGTGAATCTGCGCATGGGTACTTCCTCCATTCCGTTTGGATGATTCTACGGCAGGTTCCGGCGATCGGATGGGTCGGGCGGCTCGGCAATAAACCTGCAGGGTCCGGCGTTGGGCAGGACTCAAAGGTTGACAGGATGCGATGGCGTCCGTATGTTGACGCCCTCGCCGGGCACCCACCGCCGGCATCGATCGTTGAAGCAACGCGGGCCCGTAGCTCAGTGGTAGAGCACCTGGCTTTTAACCAGAGGGTCGTAGGTTCGATCCCTACCGGGCTCACCATCGCCTGCGGGATTGAGGATGCAGGATTGAGGATTCGCCGCCCCCGGCATTCTCAATTCTCAATTCTCAATTCAAGTCAGTCCCCATCGTCTAGAGGCCTAGGACAGCGCCCTTTCACGGCGCCAACACGGGTTCGAATCCCGTTGGGGACGCCAATGTTTGCTTCCGCCCACGCCCGAGGATGTCAAACGATGATCTCGTTGTCGTCGGCTCGGCGTCCGATCACGGACGTTGGCTCCGGTCGCCTTCGCGTTCCTCTAATTGATCTTCGTAGAGTCGCAGTTTTCCTTTTTGCACAGCGTCGAGTAATGCCTGCTCTTCGTCGGAGTACGGTTCGCCGAACGCGAAGAACGGGATCGAGGGTAGCGCGGCGTTCGTTCCAGCCTCGATGTGCGCAATGGCCAGTTCACTCGACCGAGCAAGTGCCTCGCTGAACGAAAGGAATCGCGGTACCTGCTCTTCGAGGATCACGAGAACGCGGTCGACCTCCGCCCAAAACTCCACGTCCGGCTTGAACGTGAGGAACGCATGCGGCGCGACATTCAATTCGCGCGCGAGGAGCACCGTTGCAACCGTGGTGGAAGCGCTGATGTGGAGCGTCCCGGTTTCCTCCGAGGTCATCGAGATTGTCGGCTCCATCGCGAAGATCGCTCGACCGTGCTTGTAGGCCCCGGACACCTCCGCGTACAGATCATAGAAAGCACGGAGCTCCTTTTCCTCAGCTGTGAGCCGGGCCGCGCTGCGATCTGCAATCGCGCGGAACAGCCGGCGCGAATGGTCTGCGTCGAGTCCGATCCGCGTGAACGCGCTGTCGGGAACATCATCCATAAGCGGATACAGCCACACCCGATGGTGGTACGTCGCTTCCTGCTCGGATGACCGCGGATTGTTGATGCGGCTGTCGAGGCTCCGCCGCTTTCCGGGATACCGCGCATCGACGTGACTCGCCGTGATCTCGTACACCTTTCGGATCTGCTCTACGAGGAGCCACGTGTGGTACAGGACGTCGAGCGACCGGTAGAGCTCTTCCACACCCCGGCCTCCCGCACCCGATCGGCGAGGACCGAAATGTACTCAAGCCGCTGCGCCATCCGGCGGACGAAGCTTCGGTGGAGATAAAGCCGCGGGAGGTAGTTCCCGCGCATAGCGTCGAGCGTCAGCGGTGCAGGCGGCTTACGTGAGGGTGTAGTGGCCATCGTCGGAGAGCACCTTCTTTTCTGCCGGCGTGAGGTCGCGCGTGAGGAACGGGAACAGCCATCGCTCATTGGATGCAGGCGCGCCAGTCGGGCTCGCGTTCGCAATGATGTTGATGACGAGCTGACTGGCGACGGACGTGAGTCCCCGCGCGCCGCGCACGTCTCCGTGTCGAAGCGCTGTGTGCTCGAGTGCCCGCCGCTGCTCGTCCATCCGTGTGAGCGTCTCGATGCGCTCCGGCGTTGCCTCGATCTCTGCGAGCACCGCGACGCGGTCCTCGCCTGCGACCGGTGCGACGATCAGAGATTCATCCCACGTCAGCGACATCGGCAAGTGCCGCCACCACCGGGCGTTCTCCGCGTGCATCCACCAAAAGCGAGCGACTTGCTCAATGACGAGTTGGAACCTCCGCACCAGCTTCGTCTGGACCCTCGCCACACGGACGGCATTCGTGCCGAACCCGGGCAGCACGCGCAGGCGGAGGAGCGTGCGGACTTCCGCGACGCTCCCACGCGCAGGCGGAGGAGCGTGCGGACTTCCGCATCCGACGCGGCGCCGGATCGGAGCGTATCGAAGAGCGCGTTCAGAGTCTTGTTGTCTGCAGCGTGAAACGGTGACGCCGACCGATCACGCATGTGGAGAAGTACCGTGCCGACGATCTCGCTGAGCTCCACCGCAGCCATCACGATTCCCACCCGAGGAACGCGCGTTCCTCTTCTGCCGATGCCCGTTCCATCCGCTCGAGGTTATGTTGCACGAGGTCATTTGTCGCCGCCGCGGTCTCGCGCCAGGAATTCAATGCAAGCAAGACGAAGTCACTGTTTGCCGCGAGCTGCGAGCGAATGTGCTCCGGAATCGGGACGACCTCGGTCGACATGAAAGATCTAGCCCGCATTTCTCACCGATGTCGTCCCGGGGAGTCGTAGGGCCACGAAATCGTGATTGAAGTGAAAGAACCTGCGAAAATCGTTGCGGACGCGATTGATGTCGCCTGGCAACGAGGTCGGCAAGGACAAGGCCCGCAAGTTATTGCACGTATGGGGTTCACCAGGCGATGTCTGAGCCGGTCGCGAACGCACCGATTCTGACGAACACCGGAGGGACGGTCATCGGTGGGTGTGGAGTAGTGCTCTACGGCGATGCGTGAGCGAGATTGCAGCAGACGCGAGCGAACAGGGACGCCAGCGGATAACTGCTCGAGAGCGACACTCGGATTTTCCGGGTCGTCACTCGGATGCGCGCTCCGATCTTGAACAACTTCAGACGGATCGTGTCGCACTGGGCGTTGGCCAGATCCGTGTCCTTGAGCCCCAGTCTCCGCAACGCGCTCATCAGCAGATAGGCCACCGACGAGAAGAAAGGCGCAACTGGTTCGCGCGCATCGTTGCAGCCGACGTGCGATCGGAGAAAAGGAAGCTCTTCTGCTCTTTGATCCGATTCTCCATGTCGCCTCGGCCGCAGTACTCATCCTCATACAAGGTCTGAGCGGAATACGCGTCGATCGACAGTGATGTGACGACGAAGCGCGCGTTCGGCTTGTCGATCAGATACTCAGCTTTTGCCACTACACGTCGAACACGGCTCCAGCTATCGAGGGTTTCGTACAGCATGTCCTTGTAGTCACGCCAAGGCGCACCGGTGCGCTCGGACTCGTGGCGAGTCTGCTTCATCTCATCCTCGATCATCCGCTCCAGGCGCTTGTTGCGCGCCAGTCCGAGCACGTAGTCCACCTCGTGCTTTTCGCACCAGGTCATGATGTCGTCACGAGAGAATGCCGAGTCCGCGCGAATCGTGATCTCTACGTCCGGCCAGCTCTGACGAATCTGCGACACGATTCGTTCCAGTTCTTCGACCGTTCCCTCCGCCGGGCCGATGCTTGCCTGTCGCAACCGAGCGCACAGAAGAAACTCGCCGCAGAAGACATAAAGCGGGAGATAACAGTACGAACCGTAGTAGCCGTGGAAGAACCGGCCTTCCTGACCACCGTGAATTTCGTCGTCGGTCGTATCCAGATCGAGAACGATCCGTTTCGGCGGCTCCGCGTGGGCCTTCAGAAAGGCGTTGACGAAGAAACGATCGATCGCCGCTTCGTCGTAGACGATCTTCTTGTACCGGTCCTTGCCTTGGTCATCTTCGCTCAGCTCCAACCGGTTCAGCGTGCTCTTGCCCGCCAGAGCTTGCGTCGGATCACTCTTCTCCACCAGCGTTGCGATCAAGGGATCGTGACGCAGCTGATCGTGATCGTTCAGATCCTCGTAGCCGAGCGCCAGTCCCATGACCCGTTGGCGGATCAGCGAGCTCACCGAGTGCTCCACCATCACCGCACTCCGATAGTCCCGAAAACAAGCCGCGAATTCGCCGAGCAACCCCGTGCGCCGGTCGACCTCTCGCAGTAGGAGTCCGCCCCCGTCCGAGCTCAGTTGTCCGCCATCAAACCTGGCCACTACTTCGCGTCGGCCCACCCCTTGGAAACTCACCTCAATCTCGTTACACTCTGTCTGTCGCACGCCGCCGCCCCCTCTGCTTTTCAAGTTGTTCTAGACAATCAACTTAATAGCATGGTGCGGCGGCTTTTTCATTACCTCCGTGAGAAATGCGGGCTAGAACACGTCTCGTCTGAGGGTCATTGTAGGTGCTGGACGAATTTCATCCGCAACGTACCGCGCGAATGAGCCCCACATTCGGACCGCACGGCGCGGTTTCTCCGCATTGTCGGGCGTTGGCTGGATCAGAACGTCCAGTCACGCGTCGTGGTAGGGGATGTGTGTCAGCAATGCGATTTCCCCGTCCAACAATGACTATGGCTTCGGCAACTCGACCGCCGCGAACGTCAACACGGCGGTGTTCCTGCCCGGTGTCACAGTCATCGTAACGGGCGCCTGCTGTCCTATGCCCGCGAGCAGCATCTCCAGTTCAGCGACCGACCCGGCAGGCCAGAACTCGTACAGTCCAGGAGGCATGTGATCGAGAATGATGTTGCCGTCTGTGTTCGAGCTCGTCCTCGAGCCCTGGATGTTGCCGAACGCCTGCACGACCTCTCTTGGGAGCACGGTCTTGTTGTAGCGTATGGCCACGGAGACATTGCCGATCGGTTGTCGGGATTCCGACTCGGTACGGATCTCGATGCGACTCGTACCCCAGGGAATCCTGATCGTCGCCTCCGGCGGAGAGGATGAAACCCGCGCGATGGCGAACGAGCCATCCCTCGGAACAACGAACACGTCGCGCGCTTCGCCTTCCGGCACGAGCACTTCGGCAATCCCGTTTTCGTCCGTGAGGCTCATGCGCGTTTGCTGGAGTCCTTTGTATTGCATTGCCACAGCACGGACGACCGGGGCGCCCGCGCCATCTAGGACACGAAGCTTGACTGAGACTCCGCCTTCGAGGCGAACGGTGACGTCACGGCTGTCGCTGGGCTCGGAAAATGTGTAGGTGATCCGTCCTTGCAGGTGCGTGGCCGATGCCGCGGTGATGGTGTGGCTCCCATAAGGAACAGGGATGAATTCAAAGCGTCCGGCGGGATCGCTGCGCGCTTTGACGGCGAAAGAGGTTTCGCCCCGAACTCTCAGTGACAGCACCGCATTGGGGATCGGCGCGCCAGTGCGGGCGTCCACGACGGTTCCGGTGATTCGTCGCGGGATGATTTCGAAATTCCACTCGAGGTCTTCGTCGTTCGCGAGCTCTTTCCGTTCGAAGTAGGGGATGTTCATGAGACCGCCGGAGAAGATCCCGGCCCTCGAAGGGCCGGTCTGCCAGAGAGCGAGCATCACGTCACCCTCGGCTCCCGTCTTGAAGCTCGCCTCCCAGCGACCGTCGATGTTCTTATAGTTGATGCGCGCGCCGGTGAGAGGCTCGCCTGCCATGGTTGCCAGGAACCGCAGACGAACGGGGGCGATGTTCAGCTCGACTTTGCTTTCCGAGCCTTCATCGAGGAGTACTGTCTTTCCGTACTGCTCGCACGGTTCCTTTCCCTTTGCCAGGACGAGATATTGTCCCGGCTCGACGCCGTCGAACCTCGCCAACACTCCTTTGCCTGCGGCAGCCGGAGTCACGCTCCTCCAGGGTGTGCCGACCATGTCCCCGGACCTGAGTTTGCGGAGCTCGATCTGCACGATGTCACCGACGTTCGGATGGAACGTCTCGACGATGATGGACCCGCCGCGGTGAAGAAAGATGTCATCGAGTCTCGCTGTCCGCTGTGCTTTCGCGATCGGCTGCGTCGTCTCGGCGAAACCGGCCGCACTGACCAGGATGCTCGCCGGCCATTTCTCCGGATCAGCTTCGAAGGCGAAGGAGCCATCCGCTTCCGCGATTGCCACTGTGTCGGCATTCGTCTTGACGATCGCGCCGCCGACACCGCGGGTCGTCCCGCGCTCAAAGACGCGGCCGGAGATCACCGGCAAAGGCTCGAGTACCGCTGTGAGCACTTCAGGCGTTTCTCCGATGCGCACGGTTTTGCGAATTTTCTGAAAGTGCTCTTTCTCGATCGTCAGGGTCCATGCTCCAAGCGCGGGAGTCCTGATCACGGAAGAGCGGAGCTGTTTCCCGCTCAGCGAAAGCTGCCATGAGCGGTGTGATTCATCACCAATCGTCAGACGCACGCGACTGTCCCTCGCAAGGCGGGACGCGCTGACGCGTAGTTCAATCTTTCCTGGTGCATCGCACGTGATTGCCGTTTCACCGGCGTTCAGCGTTCCAAGGATGTAAGTCGCGTCCTCGTCCGCGGCGAAGTGATATGCGCGCGAATCGGTACCCGGAGCAACTTTCTGTCCGCACTTGTATTCGACGCACTCGCTGCCGGTGATGCAGAGGCGTCCGATGACGATTTTCGATTCCGCTGCAGCGGGAAGCGCGGCGGGAAGCGCGATGCAAAGCGCCGTCGCCAATGTCCAAAGGCGCATCTCGAAAGACCTCATGCCCCGCTCTGTCGGTGGCGCCTGCCGCGCGACGGTGTCTGAATGCTTACGCGAGCGAGCCGCCATGTTTCGGAAAGGATCTTCTGAGGTTCGCAACTCGTGGGTGCCGCTGGCTCGAGTAGCGCATGCTCTTCGTGATCGCACAACGGGTTGCCTTCACCACAAAAGTCTCCCTCGGTCACGCATGCTTCCGCACCCGGCGAATACTCTTCGATATGACAGAGAACAGCTCCGCAGTTCGTGCCTTCACACCACCAGCAGTCATCGAGCCATGGCCAATACCAGTGCTCGACGCATGCCTGGCACTGCGCGGAGGCAGGAGCGGCAGGGATGGCGCAGAAAAGCAGCGCTGCTGCGATCACAAACATCGCTCGTTTCATCGGTCGACTCCTCTCGAGCACAGTGCCGTAAGAGCTACTACGGCATACTTATCGATGGAATTCTAAATCTAAAACTAGCTCTCGCGAACGCCTGCTCCTTTGACATCTCGGGTTTCATCACCCCTCCGCCCGCCTTCACCCCGGAATTCCGGACATTCATCCCAAACGCGTCACCCGCTCATCCATTCAGGCCTAGATTCTCGGCCTCAGGAGGTGTGACGTGAAACTCTGCAGGCTGCTCGCAGTTTTGTTGCTCGTCTTTCCCGCGGATGCAACGGTGGTGGATCCCGGCCCACGTGGCGGAGCTCCCGCTGCGGGAGGGGCGGTGGAATCCGTCAACGCGGACGAACCGGCCACGATCCTCGATTTCTGGACCACGGGCCGCGAGCGTTTCCAGGAGGTCGACGCCGTGGCCGACGGTCTCGGTCCGCGCTACAACGCGCTGAGTTGCGCGAGCTGTCACGCGCATCCCGAAGTCGGCGGCAGTAGTCCGAGTGTGAATCCGCAGGTCGCCGCTGCGACCGCGAACGGCGCGACCAACACGGTTCCCTCGTTCATCACCAGCAGCGGCCCGGTGCGCGAAGCGCGCTTCATCTACTTCACGGATGGAAGCGGCAATCCGATCACCACCGAGCCGAACGGAGGAGTCATGCCTCTCTACACGATCGCCGGCCGCAGCGATGCGAGTACCTGCACGACGACGTACATCCAGCAGCCGGATTTCGCGTCGGCCGTGACGAACGACAACATCAGTTTCCGCATCCCCACGCCGCTCTTCGGCCTGGGACTGGTCGAGAACATTGACGACTCTTTACTGCAGGTCGTGTTGGAGCAGCACTACACCGGACCGTACTACGTCGGCGGCACGTTCAACCGCAGCCCGAACGATGGCACGATCAGCCGCTTCGGATGGAAGGCGCAGAACAAGTCGCTGGAGCTCTTCTCCGGCGAGGCCTACAACGTGGAGCAGGGCGTGACGAACGAGCTGTTCACGCAGGAACGCCCATCGCCGGAAGAGAATCGCGATCGGGGACCGGGCCTCGCGACGCAGTGCCGGCTCAATGCGACTCCCGAAGACCACACGAACTTCTTTGTCGCTCGGGAGGAGACGCCGAGCGACGCGGTGTCGTTCGCGCTCTTCATGCGCCTGCTCGCGGCGCCCGTGGAGGATCCGGGGACTCCCGTCACGAATCCGAACTACAGCCGCGTTCTCAGCGGCGAGACGGTCTTCATCGACATCGGCTGCAACTCCTGCCATCACACCAGCTTCACCACCGAGCCGTCGGACATCACGGCCGACCTGGGCAGCACGGGCGCGAGGCTGTTCAGCGATCTGGAGATCCACCACATGGGCGGCGGCCTGAAAGACATGATCGTGCAGGGAAACGCGGGCGATGACCAGTTCCGCACCGCGCCGCTCTGGGGTCTCGGCCAGCGGTTGTTCTTCCTCCATGACGGCCGCGCCACGACGCTGATGGATGCCATCACCGCCCATCAGTCGACCGGCTCCGATGCGAACCCGGTCATCCTCAACTACAACGCGTTATCAGACACCTCGAAGCAGGACCTCATCTACTACCTCCGATCCCTGTAGGAGACCACGCCAATGCCGCTGCTCATCGTGATGCTGTTGCTGTCGGCAGTAAACGCCGTGCCGAAGAACCAGATCCTTACGAGAGGAGCGGCGCCGAGTGCGAGCGACGCATCGACGCCCGTCCCGGAGACGGGACGCATCGCCGGCGGTCAGTATCGCAATCCCTATTTCGGTCTCACGTATCCGATTCCCGCCGGCTGGACTGAACAGCCGGCGGGACCTCCTCCATCCGATGCCGGCGGCTATGTCCTGACGCAGTTCGCGTCGCTGGAGGGCGAGCGCGTGAAGGCGCACGTGCTCGTCACGGCGCAGGATCTCTTCTTCATCCCATTCGCCGCGGCGACCGCGAAAGACGTCGCGGCGAAGACGCGGAGCATGGTTCTGCAGCGGTATGAGCTCGAGAACGGGCCCGACGAGGTGACGATCGCCGGCCGTACGTTCTACCGTCTCGCGTACAAAGCCTCGCCGGCTTCAGGCCTGCACTGGCGGATGTTCACCACCGAGGCGAGATGCCACGCGTTGACGTTCACGTTCACGGGGACAGACACCAAACTGCTCGACGCGGCGGAGAAAGCGCTGCGCGAAGTACGCTTGAGCGGCGACTGGCCGGCGTGTGTCAACGATTACGGGCGCGAGAACGTCCTGGCGAAGACAACGCCGGATTTCTCGCAGCGCTACAACACGATCCCGGTGCGGCTGATCATCGACGCCGCCGGGAAGGTCCGGCACATCCACGTGCTCAGCGCGTTTCCCGAACAGTCGCAGCCGATCCTGACCGCGCTGCGCGAATGGCGCTTCAAGCCGTATGTGGTCGGCGGGAAGGTCGACGGGAAGGCGGTCGAAGTGGAGACCGGACTGGTGTTCGGCCTGCGGCAGCTCGTCGTACGATGACCCGTGGGACGGTTGCGACGAGGAAACTGATCGCGACGTTGCGCACCAACCGCGGCCGGCGCAGCGGAAAACGATTCGCGAGCGCGGCGACGAGCGCAAATCCTCGAAACACCCCTCCATCTCGCCATCAAAAACGCCAAGTCTTGACACCTACTCCTCGCGCGACGACCATACGCGCCGTCCGTGCTCAACACCTTTCGCAGGATTGCTCTCGGCATCGCCGTCGTCGCCGTTGCGTCGGCCATTCTTCTCCTTTCCGACCTCCAGCATCGCGAGCGTGCTGCGCGCCGTGCGCTGGCGAAGAAGCAGACCTGGAAGATCTACTTCGTCCAGTACAACGACGTGATCGACGTGAAGGATGCGGAGAGCGGGGTGCTCGAGGGGCTTCGCGAATCGGGTCTCGAGAATGGGCGTGACTTCGAGATCAAGATCCTCAACGCGCAAGGGGACATGGCCACGGTGTCGGCGCTGATCGACGCGGCCGTCACCGGCGGCGCGGACCTGCTGATCACCTTCTCGACGCCGACGCTGCAGGCGGCGCTGCGGCGCGCGCAGAACGTTCCCGTCGTCTTCAACTACGTCGCGTCGGGGCTGAAAGCCGGCGCGGGGAAGAGCAATACCGACCATGCGCCGAACGTCACCGGCGTCAGTCTCACGCCCGCGAACGACGAAGCGCTGGCGCTCGTGCGGACCTACTTCCCCTCCATCCACAAGCTCGGCTCGCTCTACTGTCCCGCCGAGACGAACATGGTCAACTACAAGATCTCGCTCGACGCAGCGGCGAAGCGCGCCGGCTTCGAGATCGTCTACGTCCCCGCGGAGACGGCGACGGACGTGCCCGACGCCGCGGCGGCGCTGATGTCGCGCGACATCGATGCCGTGCTGCAGATCCCCGGAAATCTCACCGCGTCCGCATTCGGCAGTATCAGCGAGTCCGCGCGTCGCGCTCACGTGCCGGTGTTCGCGTTTCAGAAATCGCAGGCCATCGGCGGTGCGATGGTCGTCGTCGCCCGCGACTACCACGACAGCGGCCGTCATGCCGCGCATCTCGCCGCGCGGATCATCCGCGGCGAGAATCCGAAGAAGATTCCGCTCGAGGATTTCGCCAAGACGAGCCTGATCGTGAATCTCGATGCCGCGCGCGCTCTCGACATCACCCTCGCTCCGCCGCTCGTGCGGTCCGCGAAGGAAGTCATCGGGGACTCCAATGGAAATCGTTAAGGAGCGCGCGGGCGGCATCGTTCACCTCCGGCTCTTCGGCCGGTTGGACAACCACTGGTCGCAGTCGCTCGATGAAGCGCTGCACGACGTCGCGCGCGAAGGTGCGCGTCACGTGCGGCTCGATTTCACCGGTGTGACCTATCTCAGCTCCGCCGGTGCCGCCGTTCTGCTCAAGCACTATCGCGATGCGACGGCCCTTCAGGGCTCGCTCCAGATTTCCGCGGCCTCGGAGCGTGCACGCAGCACGCTCCGCGCGATGGGGTTCGTCGAGTTGCTCATCGCCGGCGCCAGCAGCGACCCGACGCGGCGAAAGACGATGTCGATTCCGCTGCCGCTCGAATCGGAGCGCGCGACGTTCGAGAGCCGCGAGCTCGACGGAAGAAAGTCCGAGTACTCCCTGGTCGGCGATCCGAATCTGCGGGCACAGCCCACTCCCGTCTCCATCTACCGGGACGTGTTTGCGCTCGGGGTCGGAGCGCTCGGCGCGAATCCTGAGGAGGCTCGCGGCCTCTCCGGCGAATTCGTCGGCGCGGCCGGCGGCGCCGCGTTCATGCCGACAGACGGCACGCCCACCGCCGACTACATGCTCAGCGCCGTGGGACTCGTTCCGACGGTTCAGGCGCTGTACGCGATCACCTTTCGCGGCTCGCCCGGTTACCAGTTGCGCTTCGAGGCAAATACGCCCGACGCGGGCGTTCCGCTGAGCGAGATCGTGCGCGCGGCGGCTTCGCTGGCCGGGACCCCGACGGTCGGAATCGTGATGGCCGCGGACATCACAGGTCTCGTCTGCGCCCGACTGCGTCGCGCGCCCGCGCCGGGCGATCCGGTGCAATTCGATTTTCCGGCCGTGCGCGAATGGTTGTCGTTCACGCCGGAGCGGGAGTTCGCGCGTTTCAGTGCTCTCGTCGTCGGTCTCGCATCCGCAGCACCCTCCGCGTCGCTGGCGCCATTCCTCCGGCCGATCGATGACGAATACCTGGGACACTTCCACGCCGTGGTGACCGCGTTCCGCTCGCTCCCCCGAGGAAAACTGGCGGTGGGGGACATCGTGTCGGCGTGGCTTCAGCCGCGCAGCGTGATCTCCGTCGTGCATCTCCTGCGCGACGCGAGACCGCGCGACGCGAGTCGCCTCGTCAGCGAAGGGGCGGGGGAGAGCGAGTTCCAACGCGGCGCGTGCTGGGTCTTTCCGATCGCCGAGCGACGCGAGTCGCCTTTGGATGAGCGGCGCGAGTCGCCTGAAGATGACGGAGGTCCCGCGTGACCCTGCTCATCTCCGCCTGGACGATCGGTTTGATTTTGTCGCTGCTCGCCCTCGGCGTCTACATCAGCTACCGCGTGTTCAAGTTCGCCGACATCACGGCCGACGGCTCGATCACCTTCGGCGCGGCGGTGGCGGCCTCGATGCTCACGCGCGGCGTGCATCCCGTGACCGCCAGCGTCGCCGCGTTTCTCGCCGGTTGTGTCGCCGGGCTCTGCACCGGCGTTCTGCATACGCGCTTCAAGATCAATCAATTGCTGTCCGGCATCCTGGTGATGACCGCGCTCTATTCGATCAATCTTCACGTCATGGGATCGAGCAACGTTCCGCTGCTCGCGGTCACGACGCTCACCACCTACGCGCAGAACCTCGGCCGCTGGCTGACCGGCCACGACTCGGCGACGCTCCTCGGCTGGCCGGTGAGCGCGCGCGATTTCGGATCGCTGCTTCTGCTGTTCGCGATCGTTCTCGTCATCACGCTCCTGGCCTGGCTCTTCTTCCGGACAAACCTCGGCAGCGCCATGCGCGCTTCAGGCGACAACGAGCAGATGATCCGCGCCCTCGGCGTCAGCGTCGAGAACATGATCGTCCTCGGCCTCTGCATCTCCAACGGACTCGTGGCCTTCGCCGGCGCTCTCCTCGCGCAGTATCAGGGATTCGCCGACGTGCAGATGGGAATCGGCATGATCGTCTGGGGACTGGCCAGCGTCATCATCGGCCGCGCCCTCGTCGGAACGGGCAGTCACGGGACGGACAGCGTCGGTGCCGCGCTGATCGGAACGATCATGGGCTCGGTCCTTTTTCGATTGATCATCGCCCTCGCGCTGCGATGGGGGCTGAATCCGAATGACCTCAAGCTCGTGACGGCGATCTTCGTTTTCGGCGCGCTCGTGCTGCCGACGCTCATGCAGAAAGTGAAACGACATGCTGCAGCTTCGTGATTTGCAGAAAACATTCTTCGAGGGCACGCCCAACGAAGTGCGTGCCTTGCGAAGCGTGTCGCTGCAGATCGAGGAAGGTTCGTTCGTCACGGTCATCGGCACGAACGGCTCGGGGAAATCGACGCTGCTGAATGCGGTCGCCGGCACTTTCCTGGTCGATCGCGGCGCGATCGAGATCGCCGGCCAAAACGTCACGCGCTGGCCCGAGCATCGGCGCGCATCGATGATCGGCCGCGTGTTTCAGAATCCGTTCAGCGGCACCGCGCCGACGATGACCGTCGCCGAAAATCTCGCACTCGCCGCACGACGCGGCCTCTCGCGCGGACTCGGCCGCCTCCTTCCGGCGCGGATTCACAACGAGCTGCGCGACCGCGTCGCCACGCTGAACATGCAGCTCGAGACGCGCATGCACAATCCGATCGGGACCCTCTCCGGCGGCCAGCGCCAGGCCCTCACGCTGCTGATGGCGACATGGCGACGTCCCGACCTTCTCCTGCTCGACGAGCACACCGCCGCACTCGATCCGAAGAGCGCCGATCAAATCGTGCGCCTCACCGAGCGCATCGTGTCGGAGCACCGCCTGACCACGCTGATGGTCACGCACTCGATGCAACAAGCCGCCACGCTCGGCGACCGCATCGTGATGATGAATCACGGCAGCATCCACGCCGACTACGCCGGCGCCCACCGCCGCCACATCCGCGCCGAAGACCTCATCCGCCGCTTCGACGAGATCCGCCGCGACGAGCGCCTCGACGTTTCCGCCGCGGAGTTGCTGCGGGACGCGTACGTGTGACGCCGGATTGCGCGACCCCTCACCCTGCTGGGCACCTGATCAACTGGTCATCGGTTGGCAGTGATCGGTTCTCTGTGAGGTGTCGCGCCGAAGCCCAGACAACTGACAACCGAATGCCTCAATGCGTCGCTCCTTCAGACTCGCGAAATCTGCGAATCGAGCTTCCGTGCTGTTTGATCCAGGCGAGCTCGTCGGACGTGAACTCGTCTCGATGTTCTAGCTCATCGAACACGGCGACGAGGCGAGCGATCTGGTCGGTGGACATTCGGGCGCGATTCACGACGAAGTCCGCCCAGGCAAAGGCTTCGATGATGTAGGGCGAGACTGCCACTCGTTCATTCGACTCGATCTCCGGCCTCAGGCGGTGCAGATGGCCTCGCACGGTGGACGTCGTCGCCGCGTCCAGGCTCTCGTTCTTTCCGATGAGAAAGTCGAGAAGGTTCGCGGATGCCTGGAGGCGCAGGTCCGCGCGCGTCGACGGATCGTTGATGACGGCGGTAGTCAGATCGATCGCCAAGGCCAGGGGAGGAGCGGTTTCGGAATGGGCGTGTTCGCGCCAGTAAAAAATCTGCACGGCTCGTTCCACACGATAGCGAGGGTCGTCAGCCGGGCCGATGTCGGCAGCGCGCTCGGCGGTCGCTTCATCGAGGAGGCGCATGCTCTCCTGGAAGCGGGGCTGAGAGTGCGCGAGTTTTCGGTTTGTGACGGCGAGGAAGTACTTTGCCTCGTACTTGCGATCCGTGTTCGCCGTTAACGCCAGCCGGCAGAAACGTTCCGCTGAATACCACTGTCCGACGACGCCCATCAGGTAGGCGAGCAAGAGATGGATTTCGTAGGTGGCGTTTTTGAACAGCTCGGTCTTGACGAACGTGGTGAACTGGTCCCACGCCGGCATCGGCTTGTCTTCCGGAAACAGCAACTCGAGGGACGTGAGGTCGGGGGAGAAGAACTCGATCTGAAACGGCACGGACGCATAGCGGCAGGAGATCGTCGTCCGGCCGTCACTCCTCGTGGCGCGGACGCTGTTTTCGCGCAGGCCCTTCCGTACCGACTGCTCTTTGATCAGGAATGCGTGTAACCAGAGGCTCTTCTCGGTCTTGTCGAGGAGCTTCCGCCGTCTGGCTTCCACGCGATCGCGGATTGCTTCGCTGTTCTGGGTCGCGTCGAAAAAGCGCTGGAATCGAACCATGTCCTCCGACACTTCATGACTGATGAGCGGGTTCCATTGAGAAGAAACGGCGAGACGGGACAGGGATCGCCAGGTTTCACTCAGTTGTTCGATCTCCGACTCCATCTCCTGGCGGCTCTCGTCGTTGTTCTCTCCCGATCCATCGTCGAGCACGAGCTCGATCGATTTGGCGATCTTCTCGGCTTGCCGTGCGAGCTCTTCGGTCGACGTCGCCGGTAGATGGCGAATGGCCGCGAACGCGCGCGGATGGCGAAGAATGGGCCACAGCTCCTGCCAGCGTTCCTTCTCCGCCTCTTCCGCGTGAACCTCGAACATGCTTTGGGCCCGAGTGATCAGACAGACTCGCTGATTGGTCGCTTTGAGTCGCTTGTTGGTTGCGTTGAGCAGCGCGATCGCGGATGCATCGAGGATCGCGCCGCGCCGGCGTTCGCGCCGTCGCTTCTCCGGTAATTTCTGAAGCCAATAGTCGTAGGTACGTTGATCGACCGTGATGGGAAGGTCGGTCGCATATTCGAAGTCGACGGTGTGACCAAGCTCCAGCAGCTCGGTCAATCGTGTCACCGGGGGCTCCGAAGTCGCGCGTAAGAACCAGTTGAGCGTGCTGGCCTTCGTTTCCAGATAGGTCACGATCTCACTGATGACTTCAGGCGAGAGATCCGATCCCGAGGCGACGAGATCGGCGAGGGCCAGGAATCGCGGCGAGCTGGCAATCTCTTCCGCCTCGGCGGAGATCATCTCGCGTTCTCGCTCGATCCGCTGCGCATCCTCCAGCGTGCTGGCCTGAACCGCGCCAATGAGCTTGCCGAATTCGAGCTGATGGCGGCAGCAGCAAGAGACGCATGTCCGTGAAAGCCGCGAGGTTTCCGAACAGCAGCTAGCGCATGGTCTGTTGCTCGTTCGCGAACGCCACACGGTCATCTTCGTCCGCCGTGCGAAAAGCCTTGCCCATGGCCGGCTCGAGGAACGAGTGGATTTCGGCGGAATCGATGGGGGGCCACGTCCTCGACTCGCCGCGGGTGCGCGCCTTCAGGTCATCGACGAGCGGGCGGATGTCGTGTAAGAGACGAATCCATTCCTTTCGGTTCGTGATGCTCACGCGACGACCTTGCCTTTCTTCCTCAGTTTGCTCATCCAGGAGTCGCGGTCATGAGCGAGGCGGCGGTTGGTGACCCGGAAGACACAAGCGAGGCGCTCTCCGAGTGGAAATTCGAGCGGGAAGTGCAGGGCACTCCCAAGAATTGCCAGCACGATTTCGCCATCGTCCGTTGGTTCAATTCTTCCGGGACTTTCCGGATATCCGGCCAGGGCTCCCATGACTCGCTCGAATACAGGAAGATCGAAGGGATCGAGATCTTCGACGATCCGCGTCACGCCCACGCCGCGGATGATCTCGCGAATCACACCGTCGATGTCGTAGGCATCGCGAGAGGTTCGTTGATTTCCCAGAAAAACATCAGATACCGGCGATAGTCGTCGGGTTTGCAGTTGCAAAGACCAGTCGTGAGGACCGCGGCATAGCGTGGCTGAAACCGGGGGTCGAAGAGCCAGCGGTCGAAGGCCAGACGAACCGAGGGCATGGGCGCGAAGCCGGCGATGACGCGCACCATGGTCTCGATGACATTCTTCAAGTCTTCGCTGGTCTTTGCCCACGATTGAAAACCGCGAAGACGTCCGGAGTCGATCAGGCGCACCAGCACGGGCACCACTTCGGAAGCACGGACGTACGCCGCGGCCAGAGCGAGTTGCCGCAGACCATCCAAGCCATGGGCCAGCGTCCAATCGTGGATTGCGGATGTGATGCCGCTCTTGATCAATTCGCGATGGGCGGGGTCCGCTCGAAACAGAGTGCGCAGATCCAGCGATAGCGGCAACAAACCGTCGAACTTGAACGGTGATGTTGCATCCGGATCGATCTCCTGGAGCAGAGCGGAAGCCAGTGTTTCGGTGGAAGAGTTGGCGATGAACCGAAGGTTCTCGTCCCGATTCATTTCAACAGCTCCTCGAGCTGATCCGCAAACTCAGGCCTCCAGGGGTCCGGCGTCTTGCTATGGAGGGTCACGGGGTTCGGTTGATGCCATACCGCTTGCATGACGCCCACGCGTTGTACCGTGAAGTCCTCCGTGAAAGGCACCTGTCGATGCACTCCCTCTGGGAATCCGTCCGGGTAACTGGGAGAGCTCAAGTCGACGGCAACTCCCCAATTTCCGGTTCCCTCCTTCGAACGGTACACGACGAAGGTCGAGCCGTCGAGAAAGGTGGGGGGGACGAGCGGAACATTTTGAAAAGCGTTCTCCGGATACTGGACTTCCATCAGGTACAGATCTTCCAGTTCGAGAAATCGCAGAAGGCCGAGCTTCTGGCGTAGCACGGTCGCTCGCGTGGTCATGTTCCGGACGCCATCGACCGAAGCGGTGGGCGTGACCCAGGCTCGCGTCCAGGGGCTCGGAGGGATTGTGCCCCAGCGAGCGCGGGCAACCTCGATCTCACGAAGGTGATCGTCCGCGACGACATCCTGAATCGCCCATCCGGCCCGACTGTTCGTGTTGTCGGCGAAGAGCCATTGATCTGGAATGAAGTGGGAGCACGGAGGCGGAGAATCGATTGATTTGGTGGCGCCGCACGAGAAAGCGGGAGCAAACCGCTCGATGAGGCGCTTGACTGTCATGAGCTGGTTGGCCGGGTTGGAGTCCGTTTCGTCGACCGCGGCCAGGAGCGCGTCATAAAACCGACTTCGGGTCGGCCTGTCCACACGGTCGCGAAGGCAATCGTGATAAATGTTGGAAAGGGTGACCTTGCCTTCGTCCGAAGAGCCGACGACCTGGCACCAGTTCGTGAACTTCGTCATTTTTTGGGGCATCCCTCGCATAGGAGTGACGCCACGGGGAAAATCCACACCCGTACGTCGTGGCGCACCCGAGGGTAGGAGAAAATCACGCTCGCGTCCCTCCTGAGTAAACAGTCGCAGGTCGAAGGGGGATTGGGTGAGAAGGACGATCGCAGTGGCGTCGTTGCTGTGGGCAATGGTGTGTCTGGCCGAGGATCAGTCGCTGCGTGGACGAACGCAGTTCAATTACTTCGCGTACATCGCGCCGAAAGAGAAACGCTGCTATGCGCTCAGCGAGAAGCAGAAGGACGACTGCAAGCCGTGCCAAAGGTGGGAAACGCGACTCTTCGATCAGGATCTCTCCGTCGAGCTCGACAGTGACCGCTATCTGTATCGGGCGGTCCGGGACGCGACAAGCTCGTCCGTGCGCGCGGCCTCGAGCTCCTGACGCGCCTTCGAGGCGACAACACCATCACCCAGCCTTACAACCTCTACGTCTACGGTCACACGCATTCCGCTTATGCGCCACGGCCGATCGTTGTCGATGCCACGTGGACATTCTCTTCAGTGAACACGGTGCCTGGCAACGAATCGCATCAGCCGCACAATTCAAGGGGCTGGAATGCGGACGGTCGCCGGCAGAAGTGCTCCGCACGTCGCTCTCGCTCCTCCCGCCTGTTATTCAGTCGTCCGCGTAAAACCCTATGCGACGAAGCCGGAGGCAGAGCTTCTGTACTGGCGCGACGCGGACGGTACCTGGACGCTGTCGCCGTCCTGCGGCTGGACGCCTCCACCATGTTCTTAATGGCCCAATCGCGTTTGGCGCCGCGTGAACAACGCCAACGCCGAATATATCAACAGTGAAATCACCTGCGTTCACTCACCATCAACACCATCCCTCGAAACATCCCCATACTTCGCAATCAACACATGAAACTCCGCCAGGAGTTGTTCCTCGGTGACGACGACGGATTCGATGTGCGCAACGATGCGCTTGTGTTCGGGATCGCCCGGCGGGAGGTTGGTGATGCGGGTGACGGCGGTGGGGATGGACGAGCGGGGGATTTTGGTGGCGCCGAGGGGGTCGGAGAGGTCGGAGCAGTCGAAGAGTTGGGTGTCGGGCCAGGTCGTGTTTTGCTGGTTCGTGATCACGGCTTCGAACGTGGGGGCGACGGCCGTGCGGGCGCGAAGCCAGCCACGGTCGGTGGGGTTGGTGTAGGGGATGTTCTGCCATTTCATCAGCGTGGCCAGCACGGATGTGTGGTCGAAGGGCAGGTTGTTGCTCGGAGCGTTGCTCGAGGCGCCGGGATACCACGGTCCGCGGAAGACCGTGCCGGGGGTGACCCAGGGGCTGATCAGGAGCGTGGGTACGCGGACGCCGTAGCGGTTGAAGTCGGTCGACAGGGTGTCGGGGACGGGTGCGTTCATCGGTGGTGCGATGTGGTCGTAGGTGCCGCCGTGTTCGTCGAAGGTGACGATGAACAGCGTTTTCGCGAAGACATTGGGACGGCTGCGTAGGGTGTCGTACATGCGGCGGAGAAATTTCTCGCCTTCATAGAGACTGCCGGGCGGGTGGTAGTCGGTGCCGAAGGTCGGCTCAGCTTCGCCGAAGAAGGTCGGCTCGAGATAAGAGAAGGTGGGGAGTTTGTCGGTGAAGACGGCGTATTGAAAATGCTTGATGGAGCCGCCGAGGTTTCCGGTGTTGAGGCCGACGGGGAACATGTACTCGGTGAAGTATTTTCCGGACGCCCATTTCCAGTAGTGGTCCGCGTACATCTTCGCGCTCACGCCGTTCTCGTTGAAGACGGTGAAGATCGTGCGCAGGTCGGTGAAGGGGACGCCGTTGAAGGATTTGTTGATCTTGCGGCCGAGCGAACTGCCGCCGAGGCTGAAGGCGCGGTTGGGATTGGTCTCGGTGGGCGCGGAGGCGAACCACATGTCGGAGACGGCGAACCCTTGCGCGAGCGTGTTGATGACCGGCAGGTCCTGGGGCGTCGACGTGGCGAGGATGTCGTCGGTCGAGCCGACGCCGGGCTGGTTCTGATAGTTCAGCCAGAAGCCGCGCATGAGTTTGTTCGCGGGCAAGTTCATGTCTTTGTTCGGACCGTAGATCTGCTGGAAGACTTCGTCCCATGGCTCGCCGGGATCGGACACCGGCATGTGGCAATAGCCCCAGTTGCCGCGATGGATCATCTTCTTTCTACCGGCGTAGGGGCCGGTGCCGAAGAAGCTGGGATGGTCGGGTTGCCAGGTCTCGCCGCCCGAATCGACGCCGTAGAACGGCAGTTCGCCGGGGCGCAGCGAAGGGATGTTCACGGCCGGCGCGGCGCCGTCGGCATAGAGCCAGCCGAGGAGCGTGTCGAAGCCGCGGTTCTCCAGCATCAGGTGGACGACGTGTTGGATGTTGCGCCGCATGTCGGCGAGTGCCATGCGGACATCTTGGCGGAAGGACGCGGAATCGGCAATGACGGCGCCCTTGTCCCGATGGTTCGCGCCCGAAAGGCGGAAAGGAGGAGTACTATTTCTCCGTAAGTGAGGTGCGTGATGCGATCGAAATTCTCTCTCGCTCTTTGCCTCTTCTTGTTCCCCTCCCTTGCCGGCGCACAGCCGAAATCCACCGACGGAAACCGGATGAACATCTTCGACCGTTTCTCCGTCGCCGTTCCGACGCGATGGAAGGCCGGCACGCGGACGGCCACGTCGGTCGAGATCTTCGCGCCGCTCTCTAAGGAAGTTCCTCGGCCGAAGATGTCGGACGGGAATCCCAAGCCGGACTTTGTCATCAGTGTCGATATCGGGATGTTGATCACGATGGAGCGCCGCCGCGATCATCAGGAGGCGTTACGCCGCCTCGCCGAGATCGCCTCGGAGCAGCCCGAGCGTGCGACCACGCTGGTGATCTCCGGCTGGCCGGCGATCGAGCGGCGCTATCGCGATCTGATGCCGCAGCCCGGCGAGACCGAAGGGATGGGCGGCAACATCACGACCTGGTTCACCACCACGGCCGTTGCCGTCGATACGCTCGTGATCCGTTTCGATTCCATGCTCGCGCCGCAACTCGATCCGAAGATGCTCGAGGAGGCGATTGCGGTCGGACGTTCGTTCCTGGCGCCGAACGGAAATCCCGACGTCGCCGCGCGCGAGCTGGCGATCGTCGAGCGCGCGATGAAGCGCACACCGCCGGTCTCCGATCCGAATTCCAAACCGGGCGGCACGAAGAGCGGCGGGAAAGAGCCGGGCGTGGCGGTGTTCGTTCAGACCGGACGCGGTGAGCTGGAAGTCGCGGCTTCCAACGACGGCTCGCATGTCGTCGTCGCCGCGAACAGCGGCTTTTCCTTCTCCGATAACTTCGGCGGGACGTGGGCATTCGGCGGAGGAACGCCCTGCAACCAGGCCGCGTGCGATGGCGATCCGTCGCTGGCCGTCGGTCAAAGCGGCGCGATCTACTATTCCTGGATCGGCGGTCCCAACAGCGGTCAGCTCGGTGACGGATTCTCGCGCTCGACCGACAACGGTCACACGTTTCCGTTTGCGAGCATGGGCGTCAATTGTCCCGGCGCGTCCAATTGCTCCAGCGCCGACCAGGAGCACATCGCCGCCGATCGCGTCAACGCCGGAGGGAGCGGCGACCGGGTCTACAACGTCTGGCGCAATTTCACGGTGATGGGCGGCGGGCCGTTTTCGCTGCGCATCGTCTGCTCGAACGACAGCGCTGCCACGTGGAGCGCGCAGCAGGTGATCGGAGCGGGCGATTTTCCGCGCGTGGCCGTGGGCCGCGACGGGTTCGTCTACGTGGCCTGGGCGTCGGGCGGAAACATGATGCTGCACAAGTACAGCGACTGTGACGCCGGACTCAATCCGCAAGTCGGTTGGCCCGTCGTCGTTTCGGCGTTCACAAACGTCGTCTGTCCGGTTCCCGGACTCGATCGCTGCAATGGCCGCAACATTCTCTCGAGTCCTGTCATCGGCACGGATGATCTCGATGCGAATCACGTCTATTACGCATTCGCGACGTCGACGGGCGCCGGCAACGAGAACGTGATGGTGTTCGACTCCACCGACGGTGGCGCGACGTTTCCGCGCAATGTGCGGGTCAACAACAATGTCGCCGGACGACGATTCATGTCCTGGGTCTCGACGTACGGCGGCGTGGCGGCCGTGTCGTGGTACGACCGGCGCAACGCGACGTTGGCCAACAATGACCTGACTCGTTTCTTCATCGGTACCGCCTGGGTGAAGGGCCCGAATCTCGTGGCCGGAGTCGCGGAGACCGATCTCTCCGGCGTCAACGACACGCATTGCGCGGCGGGGTGGCCGTGCGCGACCAACACGTCGACGGATTCCGAATCGTGCTCGACGCAGCCGCAACTCGCCGGGCGCTGTCTGAATCCGATGACGAATCCTCCTTCGGGATCGAATACGCCCTGCGACTTTTCGGCGGCGACCTGCGTGGCGCCGGAGGCCTGTCTGAACGGGCGCGGCTGCCCGAAGTATGGCGATTACAACGGCAACGCTGCCGCCGCGGGCCGGCAGTATTCGGCGTGGGCGTCATTCGTGACGCCCGTCGGCGCCGCGGCGGGCGCGAACATCCGCGTGTTCACGTCGACGGATCTCATTCCGTCCGATTTCTTCGTGCGCGACTGGACCAGCAACGCATCGTCGCACGACGGCGGCGCGCAGCCTTCGACGCATGCGAACTTCTGGTCATCGAGCGATGTCTGGAACCAGAACACGAACGTCGCCGGGGCGTTCCCCGCCGCGGACTGGATCCTCGGCGATCCTCCCTCGCGCGTCGGATCGAACTTCGCGTTCGCACGCGTGTCACGCCGCGCGGCCGCCGCGTCGACGGCGGCAAACGCGGACGTGACGGTCACATTTCTCAAGGCGGACTACGGCCTCGGCGTTCCTTACTCCGTCGTCGGCGACGAGGTCGTGACGTTCGCCGCCGCGGACATGACCAAGGTCACGCCAGGACACGCCTGGACGGTCGACGCGATGGCTTCGACGCATCTCTGCCTCGGTGTCCAGATCACGGGACCGAATGGCGATGTCTTTGCCGCGCCTTCGCTCGACACGCTGGCGGTCGGTCCCTCGGATCCGTTGATCCTCATCGACAACAACAAGGCGCAGCGAAACCTTCAGGACACGATCGGCAGCGAAGGCGGCTCGGAGATGTTCGCGATCATCGAGAACGCCGAGAAGTTCGCGCGTCCGATGGAAGTCGGCATCCGCTGGCCGCGCGACGTGAAAGTTACCGGCCGCGTGTCGATCGTCGGAGGTGAGACGATCGAGCTGAGCGATCAGTACGAAGCGCGGATCAAGGTCGGGGAGCTGAAGCCGCGGGAGCGGCGCTGGCTGAAATTCAGCGTGAAGCCGCAATCCGAAAAACCGGTGATGGTCGACTTCTTCGACACGGCTCCGGCGAAGACTTCAGGCGGCGGACCGAGCAACGGCTTCACGATTCAGTTCGCGCGTGCGCCGATCGAGATCGTAGTCCGTCGGGATCTCGTGGCGCTCGCCGGCGTGCTGACGCGTTTGTCGATTCTGCAGAAGAACGCCGAGGCGCAACGCGTGGCGTCGCAGATCCTGCGCTCGGTCGAGAAGGAACGGGTCACTGCCGCGACGTACCTGGCGCTCCTGCGATCGCTGCGCGCTGCTCTCGAGCGGATCGTCGCATCGCATCTGCGTCAGGCGGGCGGCAAGGACACCTTCGATATCGGCGCTGCACTCAAGGATCTCAACGCAGCGCTGTCCGCGAAGAACGTCGACGCGCTCGCAACCGCGAACGATGCGCTCAACGAGCGTCTCGACGCGCATTTGACGATGATGGTGCGGCCATGAGGATCTTGCGTGCCGACGTTCGGAGCGCACGCATCCTGCCTGCCGGACCGCCGGCGTCTCGCCGGCTGGAGTGAGGGCGTCCCGCGCCCTCACCCTCTCGCCATCGCGATTACTGAACATCAGCACGCAACTCGTCCTTGGCACCCAGGGCGGCGGCGCGGGACGCCGCCGCACCAGCCGGCGAGACGCCGGCGGTCCGGAAGCTTGCGCCGCACTCACATCGCGACCGGCCCGAACGTCGCCGTGTAGCCGGGAAGAATCCGCAGCGACGGTGTGGCGACGCGGATCGCCAGGGCGATGCGCGTCTTGCCGCTCGTATTGCGGATGGAGCGGTGCACGAGGTTGTCGGAGAAAAGCACGAATTCGCCGGCGCCGAGTCGGAGGGGGACCGCGCTTCGTTCGAGGTCCGGCGGGACGTCGAGGAAGGCGTTGCCGCTGTGGCGATCGATGTTGACCTTCGCGAGCGAGCGCCCCGCTTGAAGTGACGCCGGAAGGTATTCGAAACCGTTGTCGGTGTCGACGTCGGTCAGGGCGATGTAGGCGTTGATCGTGCTGCCTTTTCCTCGGAGGAGCAGCGGATAGGCGTCGTGGTGCCAGGCGGGGATGAGGCATTCGTCGGGACGGCTGAGCCAGATCTCCGAACGCCAGAGGATCAGATCGTCGCCGAGGTGGGCGACGAGTTGTTGCCGCAGCCGCGGGTCGTTGCAGAGCTGGCGCACGATCGCGGAGTCGTGGTGTCGCTCCATGAAAAAGTGACGCCGCTTCCGCTGAAATCGCAGCAGCTCGATCGAGCCCCATTCTCTGCGCCAGAGAAGACCGAGGAGCCAGGAGTAGCCGCGTCTCGGGGAATGAGGAAGGACGTCCTCGACGATGTGCCGCGTCGCCGCGCCGATCTCGCTGGCGCTCAGCCCGAGGCGATAAGGACCGTCGACGCCATCGATCTCGCTCACGGTGACAGGAGCTCCGCGGCGATCTGGCGGATTCGCAACTGGATTCCGTAGATTCTCCGGCGGGCACGATGCAGCCAGAGGAGCGGCAGATAGCGGACGCCGAACGAGCGTCGGATCAGTCCGGGCAAGTCCGCCTGAAACTGCGCGTCGTGGCCGGTATCGCTGATGCCGCCGCCTTCGTAGTCGGCGATGATCTCGTCGATGTACTCGACCTTCACCCGAGAATCGGCGAAGCAGCGGATGTTGAAATGCCAGTCCGCGGAAATCGGATAGCGCTGATCGTACGGGCCGATGAGCGCGAAGAGCGAGCGATCGATGAACATCGCCTGATGGCAGATGCAGTGCGTGGTGAGGTCGCTTCTCGTGAAGACGCCGTCGTACAGCCGACGCCGGCTCGGCCAAGAGACATTGCCGTAGACGATGCTGTTCGGCGAGCAGCGATCGAGGCGATCCGCGATGCGCGTGAGGATCTCCGGTCGCAGCCGGTCGCCGGCGCCGATGACGTAGACGAAACGCCCGTCGCTGCGGGCGATCCCATGGTTGATTGCGTCGTAGATGCCGCCGTCGTGCTCGGAAGTGGCGTGAATGCCTGGCGCCGTGCCGCGGACGATCTCCATCGTCTGGTCGACGGAGGCTCCATCGACGATGTGGTAGTCGAAGAGCGATCGCTCCTGCGATAGCACGGAGTCGATCGACGCGGCGATCTTCCCGCCCGCGTTGCGCGTGGGCGTGATGATGGAAATCAGTTTGGCCGTGACGATTCTTCCTTCGGAGGCGCGCATCGTAGAGAGTGCGCGCAGGCGTCGTCAACGATGCCAGAAAGATCGGACACGGCAAGCACCCATCGGGGAGCGCAGCGGTCTCCCGCAAACCGCGATCGGACGCCTGGACGCATGGATCGATGCGCGAGACGTCAAAGTTAGTGGTTGATTTCGTTGCGGCTTTGTAGATAATGCGCGGACACTCAATGAAGTCAAAAAAGGCCGGAGATCCCTCCGGCCTTTTTGTTTTTCTGCGAGATTGCAAGAGGGAGGTTCATTCGATGAAACGAAATCAGGAACGATTCCGCCCAAGGAAAATCTCATTCGCCGTCCGGATCGTGGTCATGATGGCCGTGCTCGGTCTGGGACTCGTCGGCACACCGGCGTTTGCCTGTACCTTCGACGTGCAAGTCAACGAAAGCGCGAAGGGGAATGCGAAGCTCGAATGGGAGCCCGTAGCGGGCGCCCTCTATTACGATATCTATGAGCAGACGGGGTACAGCTCGTTGATGTACGCCGGGACCGCTCGCCGGGGCGTGATCGAGATCCCGCCGGCGACCACGGATCAGCAGCAGCACAGCTATACGGTCTTCGCGCGCTCCAACGATCCGAATTTTCTTTGTGTCGGCGGAAACCGGCTCATCATCGGTGATCGGGAGCTCGGTACGCTTACAGAGAAGAAAATCATTCCTCTTGTCGGTTCCGTGCGCGGCGCGAATGGTTCGGATTTTCGTACCTCGCTGACACTGACCAAGACGGCGCTGCGCAAGGGGAGAATCGTCTTCCGTCCGACCGGTACAGTGGCCAGCAGCGCCGATCCTTTCATTCGCTATGCATTCGGTGACAACAATGATGGAAGCCCCGAGGAGTTCCATTGGGACGACATCGTGTCGGCGATTGGCGCAACCGGGACAGGTTCGCTGGAGATCATTCCCGAGAAGACCGGCGGCGAGACTTCCTTGAGAACGCCTCCCATCAGCGCGCGCGTGTACAACGTGGCCGAGAAGGGGACGTTTGGCGCGCATGCGGACGCGGTTCGCCCGGCGGAGTGGTTCCTCTCTCCCGCCACGCAGCATGCCTCGGTCGGCATTTTCGTCCCCGCCGCACATGGAAATTCGCGGCGGAACATCGGCTTTCGCACGCTGACGTCGGTGATGTACCGCATCACCGTCTTTACTCCGGGTCAGCCCTCGTATCAAGTCACCGGGAATGCGCCGGCGGCGTTCACGCAATTCAGCTCTCTCGATGCTTTTGTCGGGCAGCACGTGCCCGACAATGCCTACATCTATGTCAGCTTCATGGATGGCTTCGCCATCGGTTTCTATACCGAGACGGACAACGTGACCAACGATCCCATCCTCGTCGTCGACACTCCTTCCGAGCTTGAAGACTCGGTGTCCTGGGGCTTCCAGGGAGGACTGCCCGAGAGCCGCACGGTGCAACAGCACTGAGCCTTTGTGGGTGGATTGTCGCGGCGACAAACGCGGCGGTCCACCTCGCGCCTTTGCGAAGCTTCGCGCACGAACGTGGCCGGAGCAATCGCAGCAACGATGAGTTCATTCGGAGGCGCGGAGAGAAAGTATTCTGACGACCTCCGCATCTCCGCGTCTCCGCGTGAACCATCCTGTCGCCTCGCCGCAGGGGCGTGAATCACGACGACGTCATCCCATTTTTAAAGGCGGTGTGCCGGAGAGACCCGCTGCGCTCGTGTGCGACGAGACGACTACTTCGCCACCGCGAATTCGGCGCGGCAGCCGTCGCTGACCCAGATGCCTTCGGGGCCGTAGCCCCAGGTGCGGTTGAGGACGCAGTCGTTGCTGCTGATCTGGCGCACGAGGCCGACGCCGCGTTTGGTGTCGACGGCGCATTGTGTTTGTTTGCCATCGGTCGATTCGCAAATCACACGTGCCGCGTTCTCGGGCACGGCATTCGCCGGAAGGCGGAAGCCGCCGAGGGCGAATTGGGCGCGGCAATCGTCGCTGACCCACACGCCGTCTTTATCGAAGCCCCAGGACTTGTCGAGGATGCAATCTCGATCGCCGAGCTGGCGGACGAGCGCGACGCCGAACTGCGTTTCGGCGGCGCAGTGATTGCGCGCGTTGCCTTCCGACTCGCAGACGATGGCCCGAACGGTTGCTTTCGGCTTGCTGCGCACGACGAACTCCGCGCGGCAACCTTTCGAGACCCAGATCCCTTTCGCGTCGTAACCCCACTCCTCGCCGAAGCGGCACAGGTTCTCGCTCAGCGCACGCACGATCTGCACGCCGCCCGTCGTGTCGGCCGCGCAGTCCTTGCGGCGCTTGCCCTCGGATTCGCAGACGATGACCGGCGAGTCGAGTGTTGCCGCCTTCGGTTGTTTCGCCGGTTTTCGTCCCAGCGTGAGCTCGGCGCGGCATCCCTGATCGACCCAGATCAGATCGCGGTCGGGATCAAATCCCCAGCTCAAGCCCTCGAAACACTCCGCCTTGCTGAGCTGCCGCGAAACCCACGCGCCGTGACTCGTGTCGGCGGCACAGACTGCCCGGCTTCCATTCAGCGATTCGCAGATGACGCGTGCGCCGGGATTGACCTTGTCGATCGTGAACGTCGCGCGACAGCCGCGATCCACCCAGACCACGCCACCCTCGCGGGTTCCCCAGGTGGCTCCTTCGAAGCACTGGCGGTCGCTCATCTCCATGACGAGCTTGATCACGCCGCCCGAGCCGATGCGGCACTCGCGATACGCGCCGCCGGTCGATTCACACGGCCAGGTTTGTGCGCTCAGAGGAACGACCACCAACAAGATCACCGCAAACGCGAGAAACCTGCTCATCGCCATCTCCTCCGTTGCGGAGATGATAGGAGAGAAATGGTTCACGCCGAGGCGCGGAGAGCGCGAAGGGTTTTTAACTTCGCGTGCTCCGCGTCTCCGCGTGACGATTCTCTCCTCGCGCCTTTTCCAGCGCCCCGCGCATCGCCTTCGCCAGCGAATCGACGTCGCCGCGGATCACGGTGTGGTGTTCGCCTTTCACGGGGAGGATGTCGAGGTCGTCGCAGAGGGCGCGCCAGCCGACGTCGGGGGTGGTGCCGTCGAAGCCCCAGCCGTGGCGAGCGAGGAAGAGGGTGACGCGGCCGGCGTAGGGGAGGAGCGCGTCGCGGCGTTGAATCGAAGCGAAATTGCGATTCATTTCCTGCATGTCGATCGGCGCGGTGCGGCGCACGAGTCCGAGGGCGCGGCGCGCGATGGCGCGGGCGTAGCGCGGGGCCTGGCTCATCGGCTTCTCGCGCAGGAGGGAGAGGTGCTTGAGATAGCTCTTCCACGACGGCGTGCGTTGCGATGTCGCGGCGGCGTCGATGAGTCCGACGAACGCGACTTCGTGTCCGGCACGCGAGAGGAGCCGCGCGACGTCGAAGGCGATCACTCCTCCCGCCGAGTACCCGGCGACGTAGTACGGCCCCTCGGGCTGCACTTCGCGAATGGCGTCGACGTAACAGGCGGCGAGCGCGGCGAAGGTTTTCGGGAAGGCTTCGGCGGAGAAGCCATGGTGCGTGAGTCCGTAGAACGTCTGCGCGGACCCGAGGAGCGCGGCGAGCTCGCGGAAGATCATCACGCTGCCGCCTTTGCCGGAAACGCAGAAGAGGGGCGGGAGCGTGCCGTCGCCGCGTTGGACGAGGATCGCGGTGCGCTCGATGTCCGCTTCTCCGCGCGCGCGAAGGTAGTCGGCCATCTTGGCGACGGTGTTCAGCTCGAGGAGCAGCGAGAGCGGCATCGCGCGGCCGAGGATGCGATGGACTTCGGTGACCAGATGCGCGGCGACGACGGATTCGCCTCCGAGATCGTCGAAGAAGTCGTCGTCGATGCAGACGTTGGTGCCGGTGATGCGCGACCAGATCTCGAGGAGCGCTCGTTCGAGATCGTCCGCGCCGTCATCGGTGCGCGCTTCGATGACATCGACGCGGAGCGTCAGCGCGTTGCGATCGACCTTGCCCGCGCCGGTCATCGGCATCGCCTCGAGGGCGTGGAGCTGCGAGGGGATCATCGACGAAGGAATCTTGTCGCGGAGTGCGGCGCGAAGCTCGCGCGGGAGGAAGGGCTTGCCCGCGGGCATCACGACGTAGGCGACGAGCCGAAGCTCGCCCTGCGCGTCGGGCTTGCCGACGACGACCGCTTCGCGAACGCCGGCGAAGGTGACGAGCGCGGTTTCGATCTCCAGCGGATCGATGCGGCGGCCGTGGATCTTGAGGCGCGAGTCGGTGCGGCCGATGAAGTAGTAGAGGCCATCGGCGTCGCGCTTGACGAGATCGCCGGTGAAGGTCGTGCGCTGTTCACCGGCGCCGTTGCTGTCGAGCGCGAACTTCTGCGCGGTGAGCTCCGGAGCGTTCCAGTAGCCGTCGGCGACGTGCGCGCTGCGCACGACCAGCTCGCCGGGCTCGCCGTCCGGAACGTCGTTGCCTTCGTCGTCGATGAGGCGGACGTGCACGCCGGGGCGCGGGCGTCCGATCGGAACGAGCGGTCCGGGGATCGGTGTGTCGTGCGTGATGCTCATGTGCATCACCTGTCCCGCTTCGGTGGAGGCGAATCCGCGCTCGAAGGTGCAGGTTCGCGGAAAGCGCGCCTTGAACGCGTCGATGTCGGCGACGGTGACGACGTCGGCGCCGATGCGGAGCTTGCGGACGCTGGAGAGGTCGAGATCGTCGGGCGCGCTCTGCATGAAGCGGCGGAAGAGCGCGGGCGTGAGGGTGAGGATGGAGACGCGCTCGCGGCGGATGAACGCCGCCAGTGCATCGAGCGTTTCGTTGCGGGCGTCGAAGGCGCAGAGCGTCGCGCCGTTGAGGAGCGAGCCGAGGATCTCGTAGGTCGCGCGGGCGAATCCGGGGAGCGCGGTGTAGCTCACGCGCTCGCCGGCGGAACGGCCGTTGACGGCGGCCTGCGAGACGACGCGTTCGACGAACGAGCGCTGCCGGCTGGCGACCGCTTTCGGCGAGCCGGTGCTGCCGGAGGTGTAGGTGATTTGTACCAACTCGTTTGGGCAGCTCGCAGCTGGCAGCTGGCAGCTCGCAGGAGATTCGCTGAGAGCTGAAGCCGAGATCGCAGCTGGCAGCTGGCAGCTCGCAGGAGATCCGCTGCGAGCTGAAGCCGAGATCGCAGATCGCAGATCGCGGTTCGCAGGGACCCTGCTGAGAGCTGCGAGCTGCGAGCTGAGAGCTGAATCGGGGATCGGGATTCGTTGCAGTGCAGCAGTTGCTGTCGGGGGACGGTCGATGTCGACGAGCGCGAGTGTCGCGCCCGACGCGGCGAGGATCATGGCGATGCGCTCGTCGGGATCGGAGGCGTCGATAACGACGAAGAAGTGACCGGCTTTGATCGCGCCGAGGACAGCGGCGACGAGGGCGACGTTGTCGCGGGTGGCGATGGCGATCGGATGTGCTACCGGCGCCTTCGCTGCGAGAAGATCGACGGCGATCGCATCAGACCAGCGATCGAGATCGGCGTAGCTGTAGCGAGCACGCGGCGACGTCAGCGCGATGGCATCGGGCGCAGAAGCAACGATGTCGCGAAAGCGCTCGGCGATCGACGTCTCGGCAGTGACCGTCGCCGCGCGCTCCTGCGATCCGCGATCTGCGATCTGCGATCTGGTTTTCGCGATCTGCGATCCGGTTACTGCCATGGCGCCATTCTCCGAAGCAGCCATTGGATCGGAACGTTGATCGTGATCCCCATCAGAGAGATCAACACGATCCCGGCGTAGAGATTCTCGGTGCGCATCGTCTGGAGCGACAGCCAGATGATGGACCCGATTCCGGGACTCATGACCGTGAACTCGATGGCGATGGTCACGAGAAGCCCGAGGTTCGCGGCGATGCGGATGCCGTTGAGGATCATCGGCAGGCTGCCGGGGAGGACCACGTGTCGGAACGTGGCCACTCTGCCGCCGCCGTAGCCGCGGATGACTTCGAGATAAAGCGGCGAGATCTGGCGTGCGCCGGCGGCGGCGTTGATCAGTGCGGGAAAGAACACGGTCATGGCGATGGAGACGATCTTCGCCCACTCGCTGACGCCGAAGATCACGATGAAGAGCGGGAAGAGGACGATCTTCGGCAGCGGATGAATCGCGGCGATGAAAGGGTCGACGATGCGCAGCAGGCGCGGCGACCAGCCGATGCAGAGACCGGCGAAGATGCCGGGGATCGCGCCGAGCACGAGCCCGCCGAGGAAGCGGATCAGCGTGATGCGGACATTCTCGAGGAGATCGTGGCGCCAGAGATCGGCCAGCGTCGCGGCGATGCGCGACGGCGGCGGGAAGATCAGCGCGTTGATCCAGCCGTTGCGCGCGGCGATCTCCCAGAGCGCGAAGAGCAGCAAGGCGATGGCCGCGGCGATCGCGCGGTCCTTCGCGTTCGCAATCTTCAGTTTCAGCGCGGCACCCACAGGCTTTCCCGGACCTCCTCTTCGAGAATGCTCCAGACCTGATGGCGGATCGTCTTCGCCGTCTCGCTCTCCAGCACGTCGAGCGCGCGCGGCCGCGGGAAGGGGACGGCGATCTCTTCGCGGATGCGGGCGGGGCGTCCGCTCAGGACGATGATGCGGTCGCTGAGCAGGATCGCTTCCTCGATGTCGTGCGTGACGTGCACGACGAGCTTCCGATGCTCCTGCCAGATCCGCAGCAGCTCCTGCTGCAGCACGAGTCGCGTCTGCGCGTCGAGCGATCCGAACGGCTCGTCGAGGAGCAGGATCTCCGGATCGGCGACGAAGGCGCGGGCGATGCCGACGCGCTGGCGCATGCCGATCGAAAGCTCGTGCGGCTTGTGATGGAGGAAGCGCTCCAGACCGACCTGCACGATGAAATGCCGCGCGCGCTCGAGCGCGTGCGCGCGATCGGATTCCTGAAAGCGAAGGCCGAGGGCGACGTTCTCGAGGACGTCGTACCAGGGGAGAAGGCCGTGATCCTGGAAGACGAGCGCGGTGCGGAGCTTCGCCGCGGTGCCCGGTTCATCGAACGTGAGCCGCCCCGAGGTTGGTGCGACGAGGCCGGCGATGATCTTGAGGAGCGTCGTCTTTCCGCAGCCGCTCGGGCCGACGATGGAGAGGAACTCCGCGCCGCGCGCGGCGAGACTGATGCCGGCGAGGGCGGTGGTCTTGTGCGGCCCTGTGCCGTACTCCTTCGTGATTCCGTCGAGGACAAAGCTCATCGTTTTTCTGCGGGGGCTTTCGCGGCGTTGACGAATGTCGGATTCCACCATTTCGACGTTGCGATCGGGCCGTCGAGATAGCGTTGCTCGAGTGCCCAGTCGAGAAAGGGCTGCACCGCGGTCGCGTCGATGCGGCCGTCGCCCGAGATGGGGATCCAGCACGCTCGCCGGATGACCTCGGGTGGAAGTTTCGTGTAGCGGCTGAGAATCGCGACGTTGCGATCGGTTTTTCCTTCGCCGTAGCGGCGGGCGCCGTGGAGATAAGCGCGCATGAAGCGCTTGCCGAGCTCGGGATCGTCGTGCAGTAAACGCTGTCCGAAGATGAGCACGGAGTTCTGATGGCCGGGCTGCACTTCGCCGGCGGTGGCGACGATCTTCGCCCAGCCTTCTCCGATTGCGCTGCTGAGATTCGGCTCCGTCGTGAGGCGCACTGCGTCGAGCTTGTCGCGCGAAGAAGCGGCGGTGCCGTTCGGCAACTGCAGGACGACGACGTCCGCGGGCCTGAGTCCGCGCCGCGCGAGGAGGCGCATGGTGAGGTACTCCATGAGACCGCCGCGAATCAGCGCGATGCGCTCGCCGCGAAGACTGCCCCCCGCGGCTTCGATCCGCTTCGCCGTTTCGATCGGCGCGATGAAGGCATCGGATGTACAGCCGCGAGGATCGGCGTGACCTTTGTCGGCGACGATCTGCAGCGGAACGCCCTTGATGATCAGATTGAAGATGCCGGAGCGAAGTCCGGCCGAGAGCACGTCGATCTTTCCGGCGGCAGCGGCAGCGACGGCGGAGTTGGAATCGAGCGAGACGAATTCGGCGTCGATCCCTTCCTGCGCGAAGAACCCTTCGTCCTTCGCGATCATGATCGGCGCGTAGGTGAGGGTGGGGTTGACGTTGAGACGCACTTTCGCGGCGCTCACGGGTTGTTCGTGGCGGGAGCAGGAGAGAAACAAGAAGAGAGCGACCAAGCCAAGAACAGTCCCCTCTCCCCGCGTGAGCGGGGAGAGGGTTAGGGTGAGGAGTCGTTCTTTGCGCGAGGCAGAGCCCCTCACCCTAACCCTCTCCCCACCGCGATGAGGCTGCGGCGGGGAGAGGGGACTGAGAACGTGCTTGATCGTCATCAACGCGTTCCTCGGAGATTCACGCGCACTCCCGCGGTCACGGTGCGCGGGAGGCCGCTGCGGAAGGACGTAGGGGCGAGGGCGAGGTAGTAGCTCTCGTCGAAGAGGTTCTCGACCATCACGTAGGCGTCGATCCACGAGCGCAATTGCTGCGAGAGTGAGAGATCGACGACGCGATGCGCAGGGGAGAGGGAGACGTTCTGCGCTTCGCCGTAGGAGCGGCTGAGGATCCGTCCGCGCAGATCGGCGTGCGTACCGCGATCTCCATGGAATCGCACCGAGAATGATCCCATGTGCGGCGCGACCTCGGGGAGCCATTTTCCCTGGAGGTCGGGACTCGGATCTTCGATGATCGTCGCGTCGGCATACGTGTAGCCGGCGTTCACGGACCAGCGGCGGGAGAGTCTCACGTCGGCGAGGAGCTCGAGACCCTGGCTGCGTCCCTTGCCAAGGTTGAAAAACTGGAAGACGTTCGCGGGCTGCCCGGCGACATTCGCACGCGACTGCAGGCCGTCGATGACATTGCGGAAGAGATTCACTTCGACGTGCGTCGGCCCGTTCGCCCACTCCCAGCCCACTTCGCCGCCGACGAGCGTTTCCGGCTCGAGGTAGGGATTGCCGAGGATGATGCTGTTGCCTGTCTGATTCTTGCGGTAGAGATCGCGAAGCGTCGGGGCGTTGAAGGCGCGATAGGCGGAGGCGCGCAGCGCGGAGTGCTCGCTGAGAGCGAAGCGCGCGGAGACGCGCGGATCGATCTGCGTCGACGAAGAATTCGGATAGAACGTCGACGTGCCGCCGGCCACGACGTCGGAGCCATTCTCGTTGCGGAACGTGTCGAGTCTCGCGCTGCCGAGGATTTCGAGGCGATCGCTGGGATGCCAGCTCGCCTGCGCGTAGATGCCGGCGAAGCGCTGGCGTCCGCCGACGCGATTGCGCTGCGTGACCGCGCCGTTGCGGTTGTAGGTGACGCGATCTTCCGCCGCTTCGAGCTGCTGGAGATCGACGCCGACGGAGACGAAGGGGATGACGCCGCGCCGCTGCACGGCCCACTCGATCGATGCCCCTTCCGCGGTCGAAGGGATCGTGCCGTCCTGTGAGAGGAACTCGGACTGGCGCGTGCCGATGAGTGTCGAGTTCACGAGCCGCTCGCTCTGGCGTTGATAGAACGCATTCGCCGAGAGAAGGCCACTTGCGCCGATGCCACGGTGCATGCCGGCCGAGGTGGCGGTGATGTCGCGCTTCGAGTAGGTGACCGGCGTTCCCTGCGAGATGTCGATCCGCGAGGTGCTGGCATTGACGAACGCGCTGGCGCGATCGGAAAAGTTGTAGTCGGCGCGCGCGTTCGTGATCGCGCTCTCGATCCAGGCCGCGATGTCGATCGGTCCCGGGTCGGGGACGCGGACGAAGCCGTTGGAGTCGTTGCGATCGTGGCTGATGCGGAGCGAGAGCTTCGAGGTGATCGCGTGATCGATCGTCAGCGCCTGGTGTCCGGTCTGGCCGGTGCCGTACGAGGCATCGAGCATCACCGCGCTGGCGTCGACCGGCCGTGTGATGAGATTGATCGTGCCGCCGAGAGCGAAGTTGCCGAAGAGACTGGCGTTGCCGCCGCGCACGACTTCCACCTGGCGCAGGCTGTCGAGCGGTACTTTCTGCCATTGCACGATGCCGCTGTAGGGATCGTGGATGGGTACGCCGTCGAGCAGCACGAGCGCACGTGTGCCGCCGAGGCCGCGCATCGAGAGGCGCTGGTTGTTGGGAGTCGAGCCGCTGCCGCTGACGACCGACATGTGAACGCCGGGAATCGTGCGCACGAGGTCGTCGACGCTGCGCGCCGGAGTCTCGCGGATCTCTTCTTCACGGACGACGGTGGCGCTGACGGGAAGATCGCTGACGGCGCGCTCGCTGCGCGTTGCCGTGACGAGGATCGTTTCTTCGACGACCGGTTGCGGCTTTTCGTGTTTTTCGTTGGGTCCCGACGGGGGCTGCTCGTCTGCGGGGCTCGTGGAAATCAGGACTGCGAACAGGAGCGCAAACACGCTCATTGACTCACCTCGTTGTGGGCTGGACCCGGGGACGGACGTTACGAGCGCAGTATACGTGGTGGTTGCAGAATTCACGGACGCGGGTCTCGCGTACGCGGAACGGTAGACAGGGGACGCTTGCACAAGTGGACCGCCGCCGTCTCGGCGGCTGGGGCGGCGCCGTCCCGGCGCCCGCGCGCGAGCGGCGAGACGCCGCTCGCCCAGCCGGCGGGACGCCGGCGGTCCGCTTGTGCAAGCGTCCCCTGTCCACCGTTCCCTGTCTACTCTGCGTCACGGTCGCACGCGACGCGAAATCCGTAATCGGCGTACCTCATCTCCGGCGGGAGGCTGGAGCGTGCGGCGCAGCGGCTGATCTTGACCTGGTGGCGCCAGGAGCCGCCACGTGAGGCGCGGCGCGTGCCGGTCTCCGGTCCGCGTGGGTTCCGTTCGGGCGATCGCGCGTAGGAGTCGGCGTTGTACCAGTCGCCGCACCATTCGTGAACGTTCTCGGAGATGTCGAAGAGGCCGAACGCGTTCGCTGGCTGTTGCGCGACGCGTTCCGGTCCGTGTAGCCAGCGCGTGGCGTAATCGGGTCGCGATTGTGGAGGTTCGTCGCCCCAGGGATAGAGCGCTTGCTCGATTCCTCCGCGCGCGGCGTACTCCCACTCTGCTTCGGACGGCAAGCGGATGCGCTCGCCTCGTGCGAGGCTCTGCCAGTCGCAGTAGGCGACGGCATCGAACCACGAGACGGCGACGACGGGTTGCGCGGGATCGTCGAAGCCGGGGTCGTGCCAGTGTGGCGGCTCGGGATGTCCTGTGGCTGCGACGAAGGCTTCGTATTCGGCGTTCGTTACCTGACAACGACCGATCTCGAAGGCATCGACGCGGATGCGATGGGCGGGCCGTTCGTTCTCCGGGCCTGCGACGGAGCCCATCATGAACCACCCCGCGGCGATGCGAACGCGCCCGGACATTGCAGCGATGATATGCCGCATGCAATCGTTTGGCGGTTTTCGCCGTTCTCATGCACGAGTCCGATCGTGAACGCCACCCTTCCGCTGGGACGCCTCCTTCTGATTTGTCCGCATCCGGACGATGAGACGCTCGGCGCCGGTCTCCTGTTGCAGGAGGCGCTCGCTCGTGGCGCCGCCGTTCGCGTCGTGTATCTGACGGACGGCGAGCGCAATCCGATCCCGCAGTTTCTCCTCGAACGGCATTGGCCCTGGAGAACGGACGATCGCCGCCGCTGGGGCCGGCGTCGTCGCGATGAAGCGCGCGCCGCCTTGCACACCCTCGGTGTTGCGCCGGAATGCGCCGAGTTCTGGTCGCTCCCCGATCAGCGCGTGCGCCGGTTCGTCGAGAGCACGGCGCTCGTCGAGCGTCTGTCGCACTGCATCGCGGAGTTCCAGCCGACGGCCATCGTGACTCCGTCGGTGCACGATCTCCATCCCGATCACTGGGCCGCGGCCGGCATCGTCCGCGACGCACTCTTGATGTCCGAAGTGATCGCGGCGCATCTCGTTTATCGCGTTCACGGATCCTTTCCCGAGAATCTGCCGATCTGGGTCGCGCCGGCGAGTCCTTCGCGGCAGTTCCGCAAAGAGACCGCGCTGGAGTGTCACGAGAGCCAGCTCACCGCCAGCAGCCTCCGCATGAGGTATCTCGCGCAGCGCCCGGAAGTGTTCGCGCGCTGGGAGGACGACGCGCCGATTCCACCTCCGTCGTTCCGCCCGCTGCGCCGCGTCGCGCACGTGGTGTCCGACGGCGCCGCGCGCGGCATGCACGTGATCGTGAAACGCCTGCATCCCGCGAACGTCTCGCGCGGCGCGTGAATGGGCCGCAAGCGAGGGATTTCACGCGGAGGCGCGGAGGACGCGGAGAAAAAGATCATCACAGATTTCTCTCCGTGTCTCCGCGTCTCCGCGTGAAACCAATCTCTGGCAGACTCACTTGCCCGGCATTCGCACGAGCCTTTCAAACAACCCCTCCAGCGCGACCTTCGGATCCGCATGCACTCCGGAATGGACGTCCGAGGTTTGGATGACCGTGCTGCGTGGCGCGACGAGCCAATGGAAGCGGGCGCGTTGCGGGAGACTTCCGATCGAGCCGGCTTCGCCGCCGCCCGCACAGATCGTGGGAATCGAATCGAGATAGCTCTGGACCACCGCCGTATCGATCGTCGGCGCGAGCGCTTGCAGACGCGCGTGATCGAGCTCGATGCGCGACTCGAGAAACCCGGCCGTCGAGCAGAACAGGATCACGCCCGCGTTCAGGAACTCGCCGCGATCCACTCGCGGCACGACGCGCACGACGGCGTAATCAAACACGAAGCGTTCGTGCACGAACGGCATCCTCCATCCATTCCCGCGGCGCGGTGAGTCGCCGCGTCAGGTAATCACGATACGCGGCGCGGTGCTCTTCGACACTCGCGAAGCGAGGCTCGTCGTCCAGCCACGATTCGGGGATGAGCGCGATCACGGCGGCGATGACCTCGGGCGTCAGCGTCGCGCTCAGCTCGGCGTCGATCTCGCGAATCTCGTCCGCCCATCCGAGGAGCACGTGCTCGGCGATGCGCGGAAATGGCGCGCGGCTCTTCTCGAGATAGCCGTCCCAGTTGTGATGAAAGACGAGCGTCGCGCCGTGATCGATCATCCAGAGCTTGCGATGCCACACGAGCAGGTTCGTGTTCTTCACAGTGCGATCGACATTCGTCACCAGCGCATCGAACCAGACGATCGCCGAGGCCAGCCGCGATCGGTTCTCGATCGGCACGGCGACGATCGGATCGAACGTGATCGAGCCGGGGAGATAGTCGAGGGCGATGTTGAGCCCTTCGCTCTTCTGCAGCAACTCCTGAATTTCCGGATCGCGCTCGGTCTTGGCCATGCGCGGATCGAGCTCGGCGAACACGATCTCCGGCACCAGCAAACCGAGCGCCCGCGCGATCTCACCCGACACCAGCTCCGCGACCAGCGCCCTGGCCCCCTGTCCCGCTCCGCGAAATTTCACGACGTACGTGCCGTCGTCATCCCCTTCCACGATCGCCGGAAGCGACCCACCTTCACGGAGGGGCATGACGTACTCGGTGGCGGTGATGGTGCGAAGCATCGCGCGAGGATCATATTTGACGCGGATGACGGGAACCCGCAAACTTCGTGACGTGACGACGAAACTGGATCTGCCCGACGATCTCATGGAGGAGATTCGGCTCCGAGCCTCACGAGAAGAACGCGAGCTCGACGAGACGATCGCTGAGCTGCTTCGCGCAGGACTCGCAGTGTCCTCCGTGCGTCCGTCGACGAGGGTGCAGGCGGATTCTTCGATGCTGGAAGAGCGTCAGCGGATCGCGGAAAAGTTTCTTGGCGGCGAGTGGGGTGTCGAGCTCACTCACCATTCTCTCGCTGATCGATGCGGACCGCCGGCGTCCTCGCCGGCTGGCGGGGTGCCGTCTCGGCGCCCCGAAAGGGTGGCGGCGCGGGACGCCGCCACTCCAGCCGGCAAGACGCCAGCGGTCCGCCGAACCACTCGCGCGCGTTGACGAGCTACTCAGACAATCCCGACGAACGCGATGCTCTCAGGCCGTGTTCTCTCCCATGAAAACGGAGGAGATTCATGACCGAGCTGTTGACGGAACGGACGAACATCACCATCGCGGCAATCCCACAAGACTTTCTCGATCGCGTGCGCCGTGACGGGATCGACGATCTCGGTCAGCCGGTGAAGCGGGTGGTGGCGGAGGGGGGCGAGCCGTGCCGGGATGTGTTGCGGCGCGCGCGGGCGGGGGAGGAGTTGATCCTGGCGAGTTTCAGTCCGTTTGCGAAAGTGGGTCCGTACCGGGAGCACGGTCCGATCTTCGTTCTTGCAGAGGCCAGTGATGAATCGGTGACTCGCGATGCGCTGCCGCAGGTCGGTTTGCCGGCGAGCTACGTGCGGGAGCAGTGTGCCGTTCGCGCCTACTCGATCGACGAAGAGATTGTCGATGCGGCGTTGATCCGCGCGACCGAGTTCGAGGAGACGGTCGAGCGCTTCCTCGGATCTCCGGCGACGGCGTTTCTGCACGTACGGTTTCCGGCCTACGGCTGTTTTGCGTTTCGAATCGATCGAGCGTAAGCCGCAGCGAAAGAGTTTCACGCGGAGACGCGGGGGACGCGGAGAGTCGCAGGTAACCCCCACTCTCCGTGCTTCCGCGTCTCCGCGTGAAACCGAATTGCTGCTCAGGCGGCGGGGATCGCGCTTCTCTCCATGAGCTTCGCCACTTCTCCACGGAGGGTGTCGAAGTCGTAGGGCTTGAGCAGGAGGCTGACGTTCGGTTTTCGCGTGAATTCACCGAGTTTGCCGGCATCGGCGTGACCCGACGAAAAGAGGATCGACAGCGTCGGCCAGCGCGCGGCAATCCCTGCGTAGACCTCGACACCGTCGAGGTCGGGGAGCCCGATGTCGAGGATGACCAGATCGGGCAGCCATCGCTCGATGGCGGGCACGGCGGCGGCGCCGGTGGAGACGACCTCGGTCGGAATCCCGTCGAGCTCCAGAAGGGACTGAATGCCGAAGGCAACCGCGGCTTCGTCCTCGACGATCAGCACGCGTCGCGGCTCGGTGATGATGCGATCCCTCGCATCGGTCACATTCTCGACGACCGGAGATGTGGCGGGAAGAAGGATATGGAAGGTCGATCCTTCTCCGAGCTGGCTCTCCGCGAACATCAATCCTCCATGCCGCGACACGATCTGGTAACTCACCGCGAGCCCGAGGCCGGTGCCCCCTTTCTTGGTGGTGAAGAGTGGCTCGAAGACCTGCGCCAGCTGTTCGGGAGACATCCCGACCCCATGATCGCGAACGCTGAAATGGATGTAGCGGTCGGGACTTGCCACAACGCCGAATCCGAATGAGCCGAAGCTCTTGCCCTGCTCGACGTCGATCTCGAGGATGCCGCCGTGCTCGTTCATGGCGTCTCGAGCGTTGACGGCCAGGTTGGTGAAGACTTGTGCGATCTGGAGCGGATCGGCTTCGATGTAATAGGAAGCGCGGTCGCTGATCTTCAATTCGATTCCGGATCCGAGGATCGGAATGATCTCCTGGCGCCAGCCGGCCATGAGCTGATCGACCGCTACGCATTGCAGGGACGGATCGGCCGGACGCGTGAATCGAAGGATCTCTTCGGTGATCCGTTTTCCACGGCGGACCGATTGCTGGACGTAATCGAGAGGGGCATCGAGATCCGCCGACGCTCGCGCGCGAATGATTTCGAGATTCGGCTGGATGCCCATGAGCACATTGTTGAACTCGTGGGCCATCGATGCGGCGATTCGTCCCAGGCCGCTCACGCGTCTCGCCTGCGCCAACTGGTCTTCCATCTGTTTGAGCGGCGTGGTGTCCATGATCGCGCCGACCATCCGCAGCGGCTTCATGTTGGCGTCTCTCACGATGTAGGCGCGATCGAGAACGTTGGCGTAGGTCAGATCGCTCCGTCGCAGGCGATACTCGGAGGACCAGGCATCCTGTCCAGCAGCGAGCGCTTCATCGATCGACTGGAGCACGCGTACCCGATCCTCGGGATGGAGCTGCCCTCGCCAGAAGGCGGCGTCGATCTCAGAGACGTCGAAGCCGAACAGCGTATGAAATCCCTCGCCGCACCAGAGATTCTTCGTGACGAGATTCGAGTCCCAGACGGCATCGTTGGTGGCCCGTGCGATCAACTGAAAGCGTTCTTCACTGGCGCGAAGAAGCTCTTCGACGTGGACGATCTCAGTGACGTCCTGAGCGCTGCCATAGATCCGGATCGGCTTGCCATGCGAGTCGTAGTCGACTCCTCCGTGGCAGCGCAGGGTCCGTTCGCTGCCATCGACGGCGTGCAATTTGAGCGTCCACTGCCCGCTGCCGGCGCTGATGAGTTGCTGGTGATTCTCGAGAAAAGCGGGGAGCGCATCCTCCGGGATGAACTCGAGGAACTTCGAGAAAGGGATCGGATAGTTGATGGGGTCGCCGGTTTCGACGTGGTAGAGCGCCTCGGTGCGCCAAACCGTGTTGCTGATGAGATCGTGCTCCCAGCTTTCGATCTTGGCGGCGCGCTGAGCGTCGGCGAGCATGCGCTCGCTCCGACGCAACTCGCGCTCGGCGAGCTCGCGCTCGGTGATGTCACGAGCCAGGCCGAGGTAGCCGGCGCCGTCGACCTGTGTCGAGAGAGACTTCGAGAACGACGCGCCGTCCGTTCGGACCGTTGACGGTGGCCAGCGTCGGTGCGACGCCGCCGTTCGCGAGGGCATTGGCGATGTCGAGCTCGGCCTTCGCTCGGTGATCGTCGACGATCAGGTCGAGTGCCGGTTTTCCGATCCATCGATCCGCGGACGCGCCGATGATCTGCTCGAAGACTGGATTCAACGAGGTGATGACTCCGTCCTGATCGAGCGTGAAGATGATGTCGCGCGCCTGTTCCACGATTCCGCGGTAGCGCTTTTCCGAATGGCGCAACGCTTCCTCGGCGACGCGGCGAAGCATCACCTCTTTGCTCAGTACGTCGATCGTTTGCATCAACTCCGAAGTTCGTTCGACGACGTGTTTCTCCAGCTCCGCGTGAGACTGATGCAGCGCATCCTCGGCGCGTTTGCGGCGCGTGATGTCGCGGGCTACCCAGAGAACGAGAGAGTTTCTCATCGGGGAGACCGATGCGGTGAACCAGAGATCTTGTCCGTTGACCGGAAGTGAATAGTCGACTTCGATCGTCTTGCGCTCGTCGAGCGCGCGACAGATGGTGTCGAGCACCAGGTCCGCTGTGTCGGGCGGCAATTGATCATGAACGTACGTGCCGATCAGCGTGTCACGCGGCAGGATGAGAAGTTGATACGCGGTCGGACCGATCTCGACGTAGCGGCCATCCCGATCCAGCACGAGAATCAGATCGTTCATCGACGCCAGAAGCGCGCGCAGCTTCGATTCCGATTGTTGAAACTTCACGATTCGCGGACGCGCCGCCATCACGATGATGCCGATGCTCAGACAGAAGATCGCTTCGCCCGTCGTCGTCCCCGTGGGGAAGGAGGAGTGCGGTACCAGCGATGCCGTCAGGAATGCCAGTCCGAGAGCCGCACCCAACCAGCCGACCGAATAGGCGGCGAGGGCGACGCCGGAACAGAGAAGGATGCCGCGCAGCCAGTCTGGGGATGAGAGCTGACGATCGAGCGCCGCGATGATCAACAATGCGGAAGCGACGAAGACCGCTACGGAGTGTCTGACCGGCTTGAACACGTCGAGGGTGCGGTCCAAAGCAGGTGCCGTTCGTGACTTTCGTTAATCATATGAGAAGACAGCTACTTACATCCGCGTGCCGGATGTCCTGCCTGTTCAAGTCCCGGAATCCGTCTGATTAACAGACGCAGGACTCAGAACGGATGCTCGAAGCTCAGATAGAGGAAAACCGCCTTGTCGTCGCTGGTCATGGGAAAGGCGATGCCGGGGACGATCTGCAGGTCGCGCGGAAGGTTGTAGGACCAGCGAATGCCGGGACTGACGATGAATTCCGAATCGTCTCCCGCTGATTCCGTGGTGCGCGTCCAGACGGTCTCGACGAGCGCGTTGAATCGATGAGTCGTGAGCCAGACGAAGCTCGTGCCCGCGGTGATGGAGTGAGAGTCCGCGGCCGGCGTGAAGGTCGCGCCGAGGTTCCAGTGCGCGACGATCGACGGCGTGAGCACGGTGCTGACCGGAAGCATGACCTGGATGCCGGCGTCGCCGCTGCCGAGTCCGCGGCGCTCGCTGCCGGTCGGCACGAGCAATGTGATACGAGGCGAGACCGCGACGCGTGCGTCGGCATCGCCGATCCACTGATAGCGATAGTTCAGCGCGATGTCACCGATGCCGCGTTCCCCATTCACGCTGGCGATGGGAATCGTGTAGCTCAGCTGGTGATGAAGATTCGGAGCGGGCCACTCCTGTGTGAAGGAGTAGGCCCAGTCGCTGCCGCGCGTTCCGTGCGAGAAGGTCGAAATGTGCTGCACGACGTGCGGGCCCTGGTTGTATGCCTCTTCGATGAGGAAACTGTTGTCCTGAATGGGCGCGTCGTCCGGCTGCCCGTTCGTCTGGGCGTCGGTCTGGGCGAGGACCGGAAGTGCGGCGAGAAGAACCAGGAGACAGACCGCAGACCGCAGATCGCGGATCGCAGAAGACACCGCGAGCGGGAAACGACTCGGCACAACCATTGGACCTCCCGAATTCTGCAAACGGATCGCGTCTGCAAGGATTCGTCTTCGATTTCGGATACGTATACATCGCGATCCATGATCCGCTCAACCTTTGCGGTTTTCGTGCGGAACCAATCCGGCCACGGTCTCGCCGCGTACTTCTGAGAAAACAAGGAGGCGATTCATGAAACGGATTCTCGCGTTCGCGCTTTGCTCACTCTTCGCGTTCTCACTCCTCGCCAAGGATCAGGCGGAAAAGAAGTCGCTGTATCAGCGGCTCGGCGGCTACGACGCCATCGCCGCGGTGACGGACGATTTCCTCGGCCGTCTCGCGTCCGAGAAACAGTTCGCGCGTTTCTTCGGCGGAGCCAGCGAGGACTCGATGAAGAAGCTCCGCCAGCACGTCGTCGATCAGCTCTGCAACGCCACGGGCGGCCCGTGCAACTACACCGGCCGCGACATGCGCACCTCGCACAAGGGCCTCGGCATCACGCAGTCCGACTGGGATGTGGCCGTCCAGCATCTCGTGGCCTCGCTCGACAAGTTCAAGGTGCCGGACGCGGAGAAGAATGAAGTGCTCGGAGCCGTGTCGTCGCTGAAGAAGGACATCGTCGAAAAGTAACGACGAAGAGTGAATCCTAACGCGGCGAAGCCGCGGCCAAACACGCCGGAGGCGCGCCGCCACTGGTTTCGTCGTGTTTGAAAATGCACTCCGGCAGGAGTGCCGGACTTCTGCGACCCCGCCGGGGTCGAAATGGATGGCCTCAGTTCCGGTGGCGGCACGCCTTCGGCGCTTGCCACCGGCATTTCCGGCAGCGACAAGTCGTATGCTTTTCGTCGTCATGTCGGAGCCGATTCCTGAACCGCCTTCGCAATCGTACTGGGACGCATCTCCCGATTTTCGAGCGTTGATCCGCCGCGGGCTTTCGCCCGCGGCGTTTGCGTGGGCCGAGCCGCAACTGGCGAGAATGGGCGAGCTCGCGGTGCGCGAGGTCGCGCCGCGCGCGGCCATCGCCGATCGTTGTCCGCCGCGGCTCGTGACGCACGACGCTCAGGGGCATCGCATCGATCGCGTTGAACATCACCCGGCCTATCGCGAGATGGAGCGCATCGCGTACAGCTCCGGGATGATCGCCATGAAGTACGAGGAGCACGAGCATGCCGCGGAGGCTCCGATCGCCGGCTTCGCACTCGGCTATCTCTTCGCCATGGCCGAAGAGGGACTCTACTGCCCGCTCTGCATGACCGATGGCGTGGCGCGGGTGCTCACGCGTCACGGAACGCGCGAGCAAGTCGCGCGCGTCGTGCCGCATCTCACGTCCAGAGATCCGGCGACGCTCTGGACCGGTGGCATGTTCCTCACCGAGCGCGCCGGGGGCTCGGACGTCGGCGCGAATGAAACGATCGCGCGCAAGTCGGGCGACGGCATGTGGCGGCTCTTCGGTCAGAAGTGGTTTTGCTCGAATGTCGATGCCCAGGCCGTGTTAGTGACGGCGAAGGTCGAAGGAGGAGGCGAGGGGACGCGCGGGCTGCGCACGTTTCTTCTGCTGACGCGCGAGAACATCGATCGCGGTGCGATGCGCATCGATCGGTTGAAGGACAAGCTCGGCGTCCGTTCGATGGCCACGGGCGAGGTGACACTCGACGACGCGCATGCCGAGGAGGTGGGCGGCTTCGCGGCGATGACGGACATGCTCAACCTTTCCCGTCTCTACAACGCCGTGGCCTCGGCGGCGGCGATCGGCCGCGCCGTGTACGAGGCGCGGCACTACATCGAGCGACGCCAGGCGTTCGGCCGCCCGATCATCGAATGGCCGCTGGCGCAGGAAACGTTCGCCGATCTCGAGGCCGAGCAGGTCGGCGCGATGGTGCTGACGTTCGATGCCGTCGGCGCGCTCGCACGCGCGGACGCGGGAGATGCGGACGCGGCGAAGCTGCTGCGCATTCTCACGCCGATCGCGAAAGCGGTCACCGGCAAGCTCGTCGTTCCGTGCGTCTCCGAGGCGATGGAGCTCATCGGCGGCAACGGCTACATCGAAGAATCGCCGATGCCACGACTCCTGCGCGATGGCCAGGTCCTACCGATCTGGGAAGGTACGACGAACATCCTCGTCCTCGACGCGTTGCGCGTGGCCCGCAAGGAAGGCTCGCACGAATTGCTGCTCGCCCGAACGAGCCAACGCTTCCCAAGCGAATCCGCCGCGCTGGCGCAAACCTTCGCCTCCCTCGACGAGCGTGACGCCCGCGGCTGGCTCGATCGCCTCGCACGGCTGTATCAACTGACGCTCCTGCTCGACGCGGAGCACGGCGAGTACGCGGATCGCCTGGTGCGGCGACCGTTGGGTTTGATCCCGGGCGCGCGGGCGTCGTAGACGGGTAAACAAGTGGACCGCTGCCGTCTCGGCGGCTGGGGCGGCGTCGTCTCGACGCCCGCAAGCGGCGGGACGCCGCTCGCCCAGCCGGCGAGACGCCGGCGGTCCTCAGCGTTTTCCGTTGACGAGGCGATATCATTCGGACGTCTCATGCGCGTTCGATCCCTCATCGTCGTGGCCGTCGTGCTCCTCGGACAGTTGTTCGGGGCGGTGCCGCCGCAGTGTGGGAAGTGCCCGGTTCGGATTCGGTGCTGTTCCGGCAAGGTGTGCACGATGGGGACGTCGAGAGCGAGCAACTGCGGGATGAGCTCGCAGAAACCTTCGGTGCAGCGCGAAGTTGTGCGAATGCTCGATCTTCCGCTCAGTCACCGTGCGCTTCCCGCGTTGGGTGTCGTGCGTGAGCTGCGGGAAGGTCGCCCATCGTCGACGTCGGCTGGTTATCCGCGCCTGTTCGAGGAGCCTCCTCGTTTCTTTCTCGTCCGTGTCTGATCCATTCACGACGTCAAACGAGAAAGGATGTTTCCTGATGAGGCTTCGCGCCGTCACCATCATGCTGCTCGCGTTCGCGAGCGCGACTCCGTTGTATGCGAGCTGTGGCTCGTCTTCGTGTCCGCTGGACACGCACATGTTGAACCTTCCGGCGAAGGGCGGCTTTGCGCTCGACCTCTCCTTCCAATACGTCGATCAGGACCAGCCGCGTATCGGTTCACGAAGCGCGCACGTTGGCGAGATCGAGGGGGAGCATCACGACGAGGTTCGGACATTGAACCGCATCGCGACGGCGCTCCTGAGCTATGCGCCGACGGATCGTCTGCATCTCAGCATCGCGGTGCCGTACGTTTCGCGCGATCACTTCCATCTCGCCAGCAGTCACGATCACGGTGCGCTCTCGGTGCGGCCGGATCACAACACCGTTCCCGAGTCGTGGGATCTCAACGGGATCGGCGACGTGATCGTGCAGGCGCGCGCCGAGGTCCTGCCGGTCGATCCCGTGACGAAGTCGGGACTCTGGGTGATCGGAGGCGTCAAGTTGCCGACGGGCGCGCACGACGTGCGCAATGACGATGGAGAAGCGGGCGAGCTGCCCGTGCAACCGGGAAGCGGCACGACCGACGGAATCGTCGGGCTGTCCTACCAGGGCGGATTCGTTCGCTCGTCGGGAGCGTCGGGGCCGATGGGCGACTTCGCCGTCGTGCCCTACTTCGTCTCCGCGATCTATCAGATCCGAACCGGCGAGACCGATGGCTATCGTCTCGGAAACGAATTGCAGGTGAACGCCGGTGGCGGATATCCGGTGTTGCACGGGCTCGATCTGCTTCTGCAGGTGAACTCCCGCTTCCGCGCGAAGGACCGCATCGAAGAGGAGCCGGAGGAGGAGGCGTTCACCGGCGGCACGTACGTCTATGCCTCACCCGGGCTGCGCTTCTCGTTCGGCAATCGCGCGGCAGCGTACGCGCTGGTGCAGCTTCCGCTGTATCAGCACGTGAACGGGATTCAGCTCACCTCGAACGCGAATTACGTCGTGGGCTTGCAGACGCGGTTCTGAATGCAGGTTGGTTGGACCGCCGCCGTCCCGGCGGCTGGGGCGGCGGCGTCCCGCCGCCCGCCCGACGAGCGGCGAGACGCCGCTCGTCCAGCCGGCGAGACGCCGGCGGTCCGCCAGGTTATCGCGCCATGGCCGTGAGCTTCACGAACTCCTGGTCATCCTTGAGCGACGAGAAGACGTAGTCGACGCGGGCTTCCCACATCTCCATGGCCCGCACGTCGTCGTAGCGCTCGTACTGATAGAAGTGGCGGTGGAGCAGCTCCATCGCTTTGCCCTTCTGTCCGAGGAGGGCGTAGATCGCGGCGAGGTTGTAGGAGGCGCTGAGCAGGTTCTCGTGGTCTTTGGCGATCTTCAGCGCTTCTTCGGGGCGGCCGCTGTCGGCCATGTACGTCGCGGCGAAGATGAGGTTGTACGCGTCGTTGGGATCGAGCTCGAGGGCCTTGTTCACGTAGGCCTGCGCTTTTTCGCGCACGCGCTCGGAGTTCCAGTAGACGGCGAGATTGCGATACGTGAGCGCGAGCGGATACGTGGCGATCGATTCTTCGAAGAGTGCGAGACCCTTCGCCGAGTCGCCCATGTGGATCGTCATCTTGCCGAGGCCGTGAAGCGCGACGGCGCGCGAGAGCGGATCGGGCTGGATCGTGAGCAGGTGCTCGAAGGTCTGGCGGGCGAGAGCCCATTCACCGGTGTGATGGCGATAAAGCTCGCCGAGGAAACGCTGCGGGACCGGATCGGCAGGATCGATCTTCGCGGCCGCCGCGTAGAGCCTGCGGGCCTTCGCATAATCCTCGGCCAGCTCGGCGCGGAAGGCCGTGTCCATCGCCGCGGTCATGCGGCGGTTCATCGCCGGCGTGTCGATCGGATCTACGGTGCGGAGCTGCGCGTCATTGACGGTGACGCCGAGACGAGCCAGCGCTTTCTGCGCGCCGCGTCCCTTCTTCGGCGCGAGGCAGCGTTGATCCCAGACCTGCTGGTAGAGCGCGATCGCGCCGTCCTTGTCCGCTTTCTCTTTCTGCTTGGCGTCGTCGAGCATCTTGTCGAGCGCGTTCTCGCGCGCGCGAAGCTCGGCTCGGACGATGTCCTCGACCTTGTTCATGCGCAGCTTGCCGCTCTCGTTGTCGACGCGCGAAACGACCTTGCCGTCAGCGCCGGCGAGGATCGCCGCCGGCAGCTTGTCCGCGACTTCCCACTTCGCGAGCGTGGCCGTGTCGGCGGGCACCACGATCTGCATCGCCACGCACTGCGCGGAGGCGAGTGTCAGCGCGCGCGAAGAGAGGAGATCGTTGCCCTTCACTTCGTCGTTCGTCGACGGAAACCAATAGAGGACCAGGGGAGTGGTCGCCGCGGCCTGGCCGACGTTGAAGACCTTCCAGGGCACGACGTACGCCTGCGGCTGCATGCCTCCCTGCGGCATCATCCCGCCGGTTCCGCCACCGCCTCCTCCCCCGCACGTGGCGTAGGCGGGAGTGAGAGCGATGGTGAACACTGCGAGGACAGCGAGACTCCGTAAGAGGTGCTTGCGCATGACGGCTCCTGTCGAAATGGACATCGGATGAAAACGAACGGGGGCAGCTTGCGCTGCCCCCGGGTAAAACGCAATCGAACTGCTATTGCATTCGTGTTACGAAAAGTCCAACACCGGCGAGCACGATCGCCAGAAGCAAGAGGGCCAGCGGCGAAAGCGCCGGCACCTCGGCGGACGTGGAGATCACCGACGTCGCGGCGTTGTTCGACGGATTCGAATCGGCGTTGTCGCTCGTCACTGTGGCTGTGTTCGTGACCGTGCCGAACGTCGGCGGCATCGTGACGACGAGTGCGATCGTGGCGGAGTTACCCGACAGCAATACGCCGAGATTGCAGGTGACGGTCGTCGTTCCGCTGCACGAGCCCTGACTCGGCGTGGCGGAGACGAAGGTCGTGCCGGCCGGGAGGATGTCGGTGACGACGACATTGGTCGCCACGGCCGGACCGTTGTTCGTTGCGGTGATCGTGTACGTCGCGTTCGAGCTCGGCGGGAAGCGGCTGCCGTTCGCGGTCTTGGTGATGCTGACGTCGGTCGTCGCCGGCGAGACGATGGCGGGCGAGGTCGACGTGCCGTTGCCCGGCGCCGGATCGCTGGTCGTCGAGGTGACCGTGGCGGTGTTGCTGATCGAGCCGGTCGTGGCCGGATCGACGTGCATCACGAAGTTGAACGTTGCCGAAGCGCCGGCGACGAGCGAGGCGATGCTACAGGTGATCGGGCCGGTTCCGCCGACCGCTGGCGTCGTGCAACCGAACGTCGGACCGCTGGTCTGGTTCGCGGAGACGAACGTCGTGCCCGCGGGAACGTTGTCGGTGAGCAGCACCGATGCGGCGTCGGAAGGACCGGAGTTCGCGACGGTAACGGTGTAGGTGATGTCGGTGCCCGGAGCGACGGCGGCGGGTCCGTTCTTCGTAACGCTGACGTCGGCGCTCGTTGCCGCCGTGGCGGTGGAGGTGGATGAGTTGTTGCCCGGCGTCGGGTCGGTGGTGGAACTGGTCGCCGTCGCAGTGTTGGCGACGCTGCTGCCATTTGCCGTCGCAGAGGTGACGTGCGCGACGAGGTCGAATGTCGCCGACGCGCCGGAAGCGAGCGACGCGATCGTGCAAGTCGTCGTCGCACCACCGGTGCAGCCGAATGTCGGGCCGCTGGTCTGGTTGACGGAGACGAACGTCAGGCTCGCTGGAAGCGTATCGGTCCATGACACAGAGGTGGCGGTGGACGGACCGTTATTGGTGATCGTGATCGTGTAGGTAACGTCGGTTCCCGCGGTGACGGTTCCTGGGCCGCTCTTCGTGATGGCGAGATCGGCGCTCTGCGTGACCGTCGTGTTGGCGGTGGCGCTGTTGTTGGCCGGGTTCGTGTCGAAGCTGTCCGAGGATCCGGTGACGGTATTGGAGATCGAGGCGGCGCTGGCGCTGTTGATGACGAGCGTGAACTGCGAAGTTGCGCCGCTGCTGAGCGACGTGAAGTTGCAGCTCACGGTGCCGTTGCTTCCGACCGGCGGTGCGCCGCAGCCGGTCGGCGTGACGCCGCTGTCGTGCGTGATCGAGACGAACGTCGTGCCGGCGGGCAGGTCATCGGAGAACGTTGGAGCGCTCGCCGTGTCGGGTCCGTTGTTGGTGATGGTGATCGTGTACGAAACATTGCTGCCGGCAGTCACCGAAGGTGGGCCGGTCTTGGTCATGGCGATGTCGACATTCGAAACGACGAGACCCGACTGCGACGAATCGTTCTCGGGATTGGGATCGTCGTTTCCGTTTCCGCCCGAGATCGTGGCGACGTTCGAATACGTCGTGCCCGCCGGCGTGCCGGCGGGGATGTGGGTGACCAGCGTGAATGAAGCCGATTCGCCCGCGGCGACGGGTGAGTTGGTGCAGCTCACCGTTCCGCCGCTGCCGCCCGAAGGCGTTGTGCAGTTCATCGGCGTGCCGCTGTTCTGCGTCAGCGAGATGAACGTCATCGTGCCGGGGAGGAGGTCCGTCCACGTGCCGCTCGCGGCATCGTCGGGACCGGCATTCGTGAAGACGATCGTGTAGGTGACGTCGGTATCGGTGCCGGCAACCGAAGGGCCGGTCTTCTCGATCCCGAGATCGCTCTGCGGCGGAGGCGGTGTGGACGTCACGGCGGTGCTGCTGTTGTTCTCCTCGTTCGGATCGGTGGGATCGGAGACCGTGGCCACGTTCGTGAACGAAGTGCCCGGGGCGGTTGCGGGGGGGATGTGGAAGACGAACGTGAAATTCGCGGTCGCCGAGGCGGCGAACAGCGCCGAGGTGCAGGTGACCGTCCCCGTTCCGCCGACTGCCGGCGCGGAACAACTGAACGCCGCGTCGTGCGATTCGGAGACGAACGTCATCCCCGGAGGGATGGGATCGTTCAGCGTGACCGCGTTCGCGTCATCGGGACCGCCGTTCGAGACGACGATGCTGTACGAAACATCGCTGTCCGCCGCGGCCTGGTCAGGACCGGTCTTGACGACGATCAGGTCCGCGCTCTGCGCGAACGCGCAGGGGGCCACGACCGTGGCGGCCAGAATGAGAACGAGAAAGAAAGAGCGACGGAACGATGGCACGCATTGCGGGATTCGAACGAACGACATGTCGATGATGACCTCTCCATGAGTCTTTCTACCTGCTGATGCAAGGATTCGCAAGGGTGTTTTGGGATGACGCGGTCGAGGCCGTTTACGGGTTGAAGGATTTCACGCGGAGGCGCGGAGGGCGCGGAGAGAAATGTCCGGCGATTCCTCCCGCGCCCTCCGCGTCTCCGCGTGAAACTCCAAGCGCACCTCGACGTTGCCGCTCCGACAGCCGTACCATCGATCACAGGAGACTTCGCTCATGCTCAGAAACGCTGCCTTCGCCGCCGTGATGCTCGTTGCTGTTGCGATGAGCGCGCAGCCTCGGTTCGTGACGACTGTTGCAGGAACGCCGGGCGTTGCCGGCGCGCAGGATGGACCGGCGAGCGTGGCGACGTTTCAGCGGCCGACGTGGATCGACGTCGTCAAGGAGAGCGACGTCTACGACGGCAGCGCCGTGGACGATCTCTACGTGATCGATCGCGCGAACCAGAAGATTCGAAAGGTCTCGATGGGGAACGTCACGACCGCCAGGATCCTCGATTTCTCGCGCGAGCCGGTGCCGTTCGACTTCGGTGGCCCGTTCGGCGGCGGCATTCTCATCGAGCCGCCGGCGGCGGGCTGCGGCTACGGAATTTATGACCGCGGCATTTTCGTCGTCGGGAGCGGCGCGGAGCAGATTTCACTCATTGCCATGCGTGGCGATGCTTACGCCAACCGCGACGACATTTCGCCGGTCATCGGCAGCGGCGTCACGGGATCGGCGGACGGGACTTCGACGCAAGCGCAGTTTCATACGCCGACCGGCATCGCCCGCTCGTGGGTCTATCCCAACTTCGACAGCGTGCGCCAGCGGCATGTGTACATCGCCGACACCGGCAATCATACGATCCGCCGCGTGAGCTACTTCCTCTCGTTCGAAGCGTGCCCGCAGCATCGCGTGATCGACACCTTGGCCGGAACGCCCGGGGTGATGGGCTGGCGCGACGGGGAAAGCGCGCTCTTTTCGTCGCCGCGCGGGCTCGTCGGCGCGCCCGATGGCAGCGTCTACGTCGCGGACAGCGGCAATCATGTGATCCGCCGCGTGATTCCGAACGGCATCGTGACGACGGTGGCCGGTGAGCCGGGCGTGCGCGGCAGCGACGACGGTCCGGCGCGGCAGGCCCATCTCGACACGCCTGCCGGCATCGACATCGACGCGGCAGGGAATCTCTATATCGCCGACAGCGGCAACCACACGATCCGCATGTTGACGAAGGAGGGGATGCTCGTCACGATCGCCGGCACTCCCGGGATCGCCGGATTCCGCAACGGTGCCGCGGAGACGTCGCTGTTCAATGGTCCGGTCGGGATTCGTCTCGACGCCAATGGAACGATCTTCGTCGCCGACACTTCGAACAATGTGATCCGCCGAATCGACACCTCGCACGACGAGCGCCGCCGCGTCGTGAGGCACTGACGTCAGTAGGCAGTCGGCAGTACGCTTCGCTTGCAGTAGGCAGGAGCGGGAGCGCCGGTTGGTTTCGCTCCTGCCAACCGCCAACCGCCAACTGCCAACTGATTCAGCACACCGGTTACAATCCCTCGATCCGCTCCATCCACTCATCCGAGGTGAATCTGTGACCAGGATCCGCTCCACGTTTGTGCTCCTCGTGTTGCTCGCTGGCGTCGCCGCATTCGGGCAGCAGCAGGCGGCGAATCCCTACGATCCCGCGACCGCGCCGCACGTGCTGAAGGCTGTCGGTAGCGTTCGGAATGTAAGCGCGGGGCTCGGCGATCGCATCAGCGTGTCGGTGCGCAATTTCTCGCAGTTGCTCGCTGAGGTCTCGGGCAATTGCCACGCGATCGTGCTCTACCTGGACGGTCTGCCATTGCGCGGGATGCCGCCCGAGTCGTGCAATCCGTACGACGGCACGGTGCGCTACCTGCTCGATCGCGTTCCCGACGAGAACGACGAGCAGTGGCATCGTCTTCTCGGCAGTCCGAACGGGTTTCAACGGCCCGTGCGCGTGAGCGTCGGCGCGAACGATCAGTTCCCCGTGCCCACCGACGTCACCGCCTTCCCGCTCGAAGTCGTGCCGCGGATGATGTTCTATCTCTTCATCGTCCTGCTCGTTCTTTCGCTGGCGCTCTTCATTCACTTGTGTCGCACGACGTCGATCATTCGCTCGCCGGTCCAGCCGAACGAGGCGGGTCCGCGTCCTTACAGCCTGTCGCGGTTTCAGATGGGCTTCTGGTTTTTCCTCGTGATCGCCGGCTACGTGTTCGCCTGGATGGTGACGGGCGAGCTCGACACGATCACCGACTCGATCCTCGCGCTGATCGGCATCGGAGCCGGCACCGCACTCGGAGCCGCGCTCATCGACTCCGCACCGGCCGCCACCGCGACGTCGACGACGACGACGACCAACGGTGCCAGCGAGACCACGACGTCCGTCGCCGTTCCACTTCCGGCGCCGCGGCCGCACGCATCCGAGGGCTTCCTGCTCGACGTGCTCTCCGACAGCAGCGACGGCATCAGCATCCACCGCTTCCAGATGTTCGCCTGGACGCTGATTCTCGGCGTGATCTTCGTCGCCTCGGTCTACAAGGACCTGGCGATGCCCGAGTTCAACGCCACGCTCCTCGGCCTCATGGGAATCAGCTCCGGCACCTACCTCGGCTTCAAGTTCCCGGAGAAGAAGCGCAGCGATCAGGACGGAGTGGCGGCGCCGGGGTGATTGGGTTCTGTATTACTCACCATTCGTTTCTTTGTGGATCGCGAAGACTCCAGTCCCCTCTCCCCGCCGCAGCCTCATCGCGGTGGGGAGAGGGTTAGGGTGAGGGGCGATTTCTCGCGCAAGGGACGACCCCTCACCCTAGCCCTCTCCCCGTTCGCGATGAGGCTGCGAACGGGGAGAGGGGACTGAAAACGACAATGCGCATTTTTGGTTGGGGCCTCGCCGCGCTACGCGGTGACTGCCGTCCTCGTTCCTGGCGCGCGCGGCCGGCCGAGGGCGGCCAGCGCTACACAGAAGCGCACTTCGCTTCGCTCAGAATGAGGTGGGCAATCGCGTGACGTCAAGGCAACGGAACGTTGCTCAGCGTGAACGGTTGCCGCACGAGATTCTTCGGCGTCTTCATGCTGATGCGCAGGCCCCAGTCGGGTTGCGGTTTGTCGCCCCAGGAGGAGAGGAGGACGAAGCCTTCGTCGTCGCGCATGGAGACGCGGCGCTCTTCGCCGCCGGCGAGGTAGTTGATGTCCTGGATGCGCTTGTTGGGATCCTTGAGGCGCACGAGCACTTCGCCGTCTTCGACGTTGAGCAGGCTCTCGAGGTAGTACTTCACGACGTTGTCGAGATCCTCGCCTTCGTAGCCGCTCTCCTTCGCTTCCTTCCGCTTCGCTTCGCCGAGGCGCTTCTTCTCCGCTTCGATCTGCGCGGGACTGACGAGCGAGATCTCGACGCCGTTCGCCTTCAGCGCCTTGTGTGCAAGCGGTTTCCCGGAGAACGAAAGGAACTTCGGAATCTCGGCGATGCTGTTCGGATCCTTCGACGGCATGTAGAGCTCGATCTCGCCGCGCACTTCCTTGACCGACGTCGACTTGCGATCGGGATTCTTGAGCTTGAGCGAGACCGAGGCCGGTTCCGTGGCGTCCTGGCCCATCTTCGGCGTCTGCATAAGGTCCGGGACCTCGGCGTCGGCGGCGATGAGACTTTGTCCGGCGTTGTCGACGGCGGACGTGACGAGCACACGCGCCGCGACGACATCCGCCGCGCGAACCTTCGGCAGTTCCAGCGCGATGGAAAGCTCCGCGAAGAACTTGCCGTTGGTGCGGCGGTCGTTCACCTGTTTGATCGTGACTTCCGCCGGCTTCTGCGCGAAAAGCGGTGAGGCGAGTGCGGCGAGTGCGAGTGCGACGATGGTCTTGTTCATGGCGGTTGCCTCAGGGCAGCGGCACGTTCATCTCGAACGGAAACGAGAGACGCGATTTGTCGGTGAGGAGGAAGATCTGCAGCGCGGCGCTGGCGGGAGGGGGTGCGTTGGGCTGCATCATCATGACCGAGTCGTCTCCTCGGGTTGACGTGCTGCGGCTGCCGACGTCGACGGGCTTGCCGTCCGCGCCGAGGACTTCGACGCGGAAGATGCGTTCGAAGGCGCTCTTCTTGCCGGAGAGGATCACCGAGCCGTCGGGCGCGCTCTCGTCCATCCCTTCCATCGCCTTGGCGAAGCCGATCATCGCTTCGACTTCTTTCTCCGACACGCCGCGCTTCTTTCCCTCGGCGCGGATCTTCTCGATGTCGGCGTCGGTGATCTTGCGCGTCTTCATGAGCGTCGAATAGCCGGCAGGGGAGAGGAGCGTCAGATCGACCTTCGCCGCCTTCAATCCTTTCGAGGCCAGCGGTGCGTCGGGTTTCGCCAGCGCCTTGTCGATCTTGACGATCGCGTTCGGATCGCGCGCCGGCACGTAGAGCTCGACGGTTCCTTTGATGCGCACCGTCGTGGCCGCGCGCGCCGGTTGTTTGAGCGAGAACTGCAGGCTTCCGCTGTTCTGATCGCGCGGCGTGAAGTCGTTGCTCATCGGCTCGTCGTAGAGCGAATTGCCGCGATCATCTTTCGCTTCCTTCACGACGATGCGCGCCGCCGAGGCCTTGTCGAGTCCGTTCCCGGTCAGGTTGACGCGCAACCTGCAACCGCCGGTGAGCATCCCCTCCGAGTAACGATCGTCCGTGACTTCATCGAGCTCCACGCCGACGGCCGACTGGGCATGGGCGGCGAGAGACACACTGAGTGCGAGAAAGGCGCAACCAACAAATGCCCGCATGATGCTGAGCATACTCGGGTCGCGCGTGGCGAAACGCGGTGACTGGGATCACGGAACCCGAATTGAGGATTGAGGATTGAGAATTGAGAATCGGAGGACGGGCATCTTCTTCGCGTCTTCGCGTCTTCGCGTGAGACCGTTTCTCACGCGAAGCCGCGAAGAACGCGAAGGACCTACGCAACGCGAACGTATTCGTAGTCGACGGGCAGGCTGTTGATGCCGCGCTCGGGCGCGGCGATCCAGCCGGCGACTTTGCCGGGCTCGAGGACCGGATGCATGACCGAGGCGACGAAGGCTCGGTCTTCGGGCATCGGGATCCACGACGAGATTCCGGCGGCGAAGGCTTCGGGGCTGATCGGCTGACCCGCGGGCGTCGTCGGGACGTTGGCCCAGGCGCCGACCGTGCGGCGGAAGCGCGCGCTCGGCAGACGAAGCTCGAAGGAGATCCCGCCCTTTTCGATGATCTTGTTCCAGCGCTTCACGCCGTTCTCGCAATCGCGGATGTAGGCGCTGCGCATCACTTCGTTCATGGCGTTGCGCATCGAGACCGTCTCGCTCTTCACGCCGCCCTTGCCGTCCGGCACGTCGAGCGCGTAGTCGCCATCGGCGCGATGTTCATCGTAGAGCGATTCGTCGGGACGTCCTTTGAGACCGTTCGCGAAGTAACTGGCTGCGTTGGAGGAGATCTCGGATCCAAACAAATCCAGCGCCGAGCTGAACCAGAAGTTCATGTACTTCTGGATCGTGTTCAGATCGATCGCGCCTGCCGCGCGAATCTTCACCGGATCATCCGTGCGCAGCTCGTTCATCACTTCGACCGTGCGGCGGACGACGCGTCCGATGCCGTTGTCGCCGACGAACATGTGATGCGCTTCTTCGGTGAGCATGAACTGGCAGGTGCGCGCCAGCGGATCGAACCCGCTCTCGGCGAGCGCCTTGAGCTGGAACTTGCCGTCGCGATCGGTGAAGTAGGCGAACATGTAGAACGACAGCCAGTCGCTGATCGGCTCGTTGAACGTCGAGAGGATGCGCGGCTTGTCGGCATCGCCGGAGTGGCGCTCCAGCAATCCTTCCGCTTCCTCGCGGCCGTCGCGTCCGAAGTAGGCGTGCAGCAGGTAGACCATCGCCCAGAGATGGCGCCCTTCTTCGACGTTCACCTGAAAGAGATTGCGCAGGTCGTACAGCGACGGCGCGGTCGATGCCGAGGGCGCGCTGCTGCTCGACGGACGCCGGCTCGGTGTCGCCCTGCGTGACGATGAGGCGGCGCAGCGTCGAGCGATGCTCGCCCGGCACGACGTGCCACGCCGGCGCGCCGATGTGATCGCCGAAGCCGATCGTGCGATCGTTCTTCGGATCGGCGAGGAAGATGCCCCAGCGATACTCCGGCATCTTCACCATGCCGAACGTCGCCCATCCCTGCGCATCGACGGACGTCGCGGTGCGCAGATAGACGTCATTGTTCTTGAAAATCGCCGGCCCGAGGTCGCGCCACCAATCGAGAAACTGCGGCTGCCAATGCTCGAGCGCGCGCTGCAGGGTCTTGTTCGTCGACAGGTCGACGTTGTTGGGAATGCGATTCTGGTAGTCGATGGTCATGGTGAGCTCCCGCTTGGTTGTCAGTTGTCGGTTGTCGGTTGTCTGCGAGACAGCGCATAACCTCACAGACAACTGACAACCGACAACGCCTCTCTAGATCCTTTCCCAATTGAACTTCGGTTTCGTCCCGCTGCCGAACAGCTTCAGCGCGCCGTTCTCGCCGACCGCGTTCGGCCGGATGAAGATCCAGTTCTGCCAGGCCGAGAGGCGGCCGAAGATTTTCGTCGCCAGCGTCTCGGCGCCGCCGAAGCGGAGGCTCGCTTCCATTCCGGTGAGCGCGTCGGGGGAGAGGCTGGCGCGCTCTTCGATCGCCAGGCGCAGCTCGTCCTCCCAATCCAGTTCATCGGGCGCGAACGTGATGAGCCCCGCTTCGAGCGCTTCGTTCGCGTTAAGGAGTTGCTCGAGTTGCTCGCGCGCGATCTCCGGCGCCGCGCCGAAGCGCGTCTGCAGCCGCGTCGCGTTGTTCGCCATCGCGTACGGTCCGTAACCTGCACTGAGCGTAGCCGAAGTGTTCATCGCGCTCAGCGCGAGACGCGGCCCGTTGTCCGCCGCCAGCATGTACGCGCGATCGGCGGCCAGCGCGAGCTCGAGGAGCGTGCCGGCGAAGGCCGAGCCTTCGTCGATCATCGCGTAGATGCTGCGCGACGAAACTTCGAGGCGCGAGAACGTGCGGCGGATGAAATTGATCGTCTCGCGCACGAACCAGTGCTTCGCGTGCTCGTCGAGCGCGCGATCGATGCGCAGGACGTTGTCGATTACGCCGCGTGTCTTCACGATCCAGATCCCGCCCTCGCGCACGTTCGTGCGCAGATGCAGGATCGCGTCGTCGAGCTCGCGCGCCATCGCCAGCGGCCACCAGCTCGCACCCGCGGCCACGATCGCGTCGATCGTGGTTGCCTCGTCGGCGGACGGCGCGTTCACCGTGATCGTCACGATGCGCGTCTCGCTGTCGATGGCGACGTCGACGTGGTCGTAGTGCAGTCCCTTCTCATCGACCGTGCGATGAACCGGCGTCAGCGCGATGCCCTTCGCATTCGCGGGACGATCGGTCTGGGCCGCGAGTGCCTGCGCGCGCTCGTTCACCTTTTCCGCGAAGAGCCGCGGCGGCACGACGTCATCGACGAGTCCCATCGCTTTCGCTTTCGCGCCACCGAATCCCTCGGCGGTCGTGCAGAAGACGTCCGCGAGATCGCGCCGCACGTGGCGCTTGTCGACGAGCCGCGTGAGTCCGCCCGTTCCGGGCAGCACCGCCAGCAGCGGCACCTCGGGGAAGCTGACCGTGCTCGAGCGATCGTCGACGAGCACGATCTCGTCGCAAGCGAGCGCCATCTCGTACCCGCCCCCCGCCGCCGTGCCGTTCACCGCCGCGAGGAACTTGAGTCCCGAGTGCGCGCTCGAATCCTCGATGCCGTTCCGCGTCTCGTTCGTGAACTTGCAGAAGTTCACCTTCGTCGCGTGACTGGCCTTGCCGAGCATGTAAATGTTCGCGCCGGCGCAGAACATCCGCTCCTTCGCGCTGGCGAGAACCACCGCGCCGACTTCCGGATGCTCGAAGCGAATCCGATCGAGCGCATCGCGCAACTCGATGTCGACGCCGAGGTCGTAGGAATTGAGCTTCAACTTGTAGCCGGGATCGATCCCGGCATCCTCGGCGACGTCGAGACTCAACGTGGCGACGGGTCCGTCGAAGGTGAGACGCCAGTGCTGGTACGTCTCGGGCTCACGGTCGAACGTGATCATGTGAGGCTCTCCTGAGGGTCGGCAATATAGTTCCGAATGCGTGCAACACTCTGAATTATTTCTCGGAGCGAAGTCATCTGGACCGCCGCCGTCTCGGCGGCTGGGCGAGCGGCGTCTCGCCGCTCGCGCGACGGCGGCGGGACGCCGCCGTCCCAGCCGGCGAGGACGCCGGCGGTCCACCGGATGGCGCTCCCCTGAGTAGTGTCTGCAAAGTCTCCTTCACCGAATGCCCTGTCGTTTCCACGACGAAATCCGCCCGCGAATACAACGGCGTCCGCTCCTCGAGAATCCGCCGCAGATCGTCCATCGCCTGCGCCGATCCCGCCATCGGACGGTGATCCCCCTGCGCAATCACGCGCGCCATGTGCTCCTCGGGCGTCGCGCGGATCCACACCGTGAAGCAGTGCCGCAGCAGCGTCTCGTACGTCGCCGTCTCCGACACGATGCTCCCGCCCGTCGCCACGATGAAGCGCGGATGCGCTTCGAGCAGTTGCTGCAGCGCCTGCGCTTCGTAGCGTCGATACGCCTGCTGCCCATACAGCTCGAGAATCGAGCCGAGCGACGTGCCGGAGAGCCGCTCGATCTCGCGATCGAGCTCGAAGAACGGCACGTCCAACTCCCGCGCCAGCGCCGCCCCGATCGTCGTCTTTCCCGCGCCGCGCAGCCCAACCAGCGCGATGCGATGCGCGCGCGACACATTCGCATCCGCCGCAAACCGCGACGCCAGCGACGCATGCGCCTCCTTCAACTGCTCCGGCGACAACCGCGCCAGAAACTGCCGCAACAACGTCATCTCCGCCGACGGACTCTCATCCTCCACGAGCCGCGTCAACGGCAACCCCAACGCCGACGCAATTTGCCGCAGAATGAGGATCGAAGCGTTCCCCTTCCCCGACTCGAGCTGCGTGATGTACCGCTCCGAAATCCCCGCATGACTCGCGAGGAGCTTGCGACTCATCCCGCGCCGAGCGCGTTCACCACGAACGCGCTCGCCAAAGGCGCGGAGGAAGTCTTCGTCGGGGGTCACGAGGAGGAATGATAGTGCTTGAGTAGCTCGCCTTTCGGAGACCGGCTACGCCGAGGTAGGGAAACCCTCCTCCCGAGACACTCCTTGGGTGAATCGTCCATTTACGAGAAGGGGATCGGCATGCGGAAGAGTGTTCTGGTGCTCACCGTCATCGTGGTCGTGATCGTCATCGGGCTCGTCGTGCTCAGCCTCGTGCTGCCCAGCAAGCCGAAGCCGGGGACGGTCAAGGACGAGGCGTTGCTCGTCGGCCGGGAGGCGGCGTCGTTTCCGGCGGCGGATGAGGATTACTTCAAGGACATGGACTACGGGATCTCCCAGCATCCCGAGGAGGTCCAGGCGCGGCTGGCGCCGTACATGCCGGGGATTTATGCGGCGGATGCGGTGAGCCATTTCGTGAAGGGGCGGAACAACTGGATCGTCTGGAGCGGCGGGAACGACCGGCTTTGGGATCAGCTCTACGTCGTGAGCTTCGGGACGCTCGATCTGCTGAAGACGGTGTCGAGTCATCCCAAGATGCGCTACGGCCGGCTGAAGAAGAACCGCTGGTCGTACCTCGGGCTGGTCAATGATCCCTGCTATCAGGCGCCGCGCGGGCCGCGCGGGGATCGCTTCGGGCTGTGGCTCGATGAGCGGAAAGAGACGCCGGAGTGCCAGAACGATCCGTTCGAGAATGAAGCGAAGTATCCGGGCGTCAGGATCGGTGCACGCGGCAAGAACATTCCGGCCGGGTCGTTCTATGGCTACGGCAGCGGCATCATGGGGCTGCGGCTCTTCCCGAATCCGGCATTCGACGGGAAGGCGCAGAAGCACTGGAATGCGGAGCGCTATTACACCGATCCGAGCTATTACAACGACCGGACGCTGGTGAAGCCGTATCGCGTCGGCATGTCGTGCGGCTTCTGCCACATCAGTCTGAATCCGAGCCGGCCGCCCGAGGATCCGGAAAATCCGAAATGGGAAAACCTGAACAGCAATCCGGGGGCGCAGTACTTCTGGGTCGATCGGATCTTCGTCTGGAATCCTGTCGAGAAGAATTTCGCCTATCAGCTTTTCCACACGTCGCGTCCCGGCGCGCTCGATACGTCGCTGGTTTCGTCGGATCAGATCAACAATCCGCGCACAATGAATGCCGTTTACAACTTCCCGGCGCGCATGGAGATGGCAAGGCATTGGGGAGAGGAACAGATCGAGGGTCCAGAGACCGACAACAAGCAGTTCAATGACTATGTGCCGGCGGGCAGCGCGTTGCTGGCGTTCTATGACAAGAACACGCACAAGGTGAAGACGCCGCGCGTGCTCAAGGACGGTTCCGATTCCGTTGGCGCGCTCGGCGCCCTCAATCGCGTCTACATCAATATCGGTCTCTTCAGCGAGGAGTGGATGCTGCACTTCATCCCGCTCCTCGGCGGTCCGGCGATTACGCCGATTGTAATCGCCGACGCGGAGAAGAATTCGTCGTATTGGAAAGCGACTGAGGCACAGACGCCGGATGTGGCGCTCTTCTTCCTGGCCAGTGCGACGCCGGATCTGTTGAGCGACGCGCCCGGCGGCGCGGCGTTCCTGACCTCGGACACGGCGCAGCTCGATCGCGGCAAGGACGTTTTCGCCGAGCGCTGTGCGCGTTGCCATTCCAGCAAATTGCCGCCGAAAGCCTACACGCAGTTTTTCCAGGGCTCGTGCATGGGGCCGAATTACCTGCAATGCTGGGACAAATACTGGCAGTGGACGAAAACGACTGAGTTCAAGGATCAGATGAAGGCGATCGTCCATTCGCCCGATTTCCTCGTCGACGCCAAGGGGAATCGCAATGCGCTGACGATGGATGCGCGCGTGCCGGTGACGCTGCTGGAGACGAACATCTGCAGCCCGCTGGCGACCAACTCGATCCGCGGCGACATCTGGGACAACTTCGCGTCGAAGTCGTACAAGGATCTGCCGTCGGTCGGCAGCGTGCCGGTGCAGAATCCGATGACGGGACAGGTGTGGAACTACGACATGCCGGGCGGTGGGCGAGGCTATACGCGGCCGCCGTCTCTGGTGAGCGTGTGGTCGACCGCGCCGTTCCTCGTGAACAATTCGCTGGGTGATTTCTACGAGAGCGGTTCCGTCGCGGACCGCGTTGCGTCGTTCAATGACAGCATCGACAAACTGCTCTGGCCGGAACGGCGCGAAGGGAATGAGCAGGTGGTGACGAAGTCCGGACTCGTGCATCCGGGTGAGATCGACCGGATCCCGGAGAAGGCGTATCTGATGAGCGGGCCGGGCTTCCTGCCGGGTCCGTTGCAGGGACTGCCCAACGCTCTCGGGACGGCGCTGCCCAACATCTTCTATGGCGGCAAGATCCAGTTCGGACCGCTGCCGAAGGGGATGCCGGTCAGCCTCCTTGCGAACGTCGACATGAAGAAGACCGCGGGCGTGATCAGCTTCGCCATTTCGTTCCAGCGTTACCTCGAAGCGGTGTCGCCCGATGCCAGCGATGCGCAGACGTCCCGGCAGTTCGAGACCGTCGCCAACAAACTGCTGGCGGTCAGCAAGTGCCCCGATTACATCGTCAATAAGGGCCATTACTTCGGAACCGCGTATTTGCCGGCGAGCGAGGGCGAGCCGGGTCTCACCGATCAGCAGAAGCTCGATCTGATCGAGTACCTGAAGACGTTCTGAGCCGACATGGAAACGACGAACGAACCGAAATTCGACTACGTGATCGTCGGCGCGGGGCCGGGCGGCGGTACGCTCGCCGCACGCCTCGTGGAGAACGGGTTTCGCGTGCTGCTGCTCGAGGCAGGAGGCGATCCGCGGCGGTCGGTCGGGACCAATCCGGGCAATCCGGGTCTGAACACGCTGCCGGATGATTATGACGTGCCGGCGTTCCACGCGCAGGCGTCCGAGAACAGCGGAATGAAGTGGGATTTCTTCGTGCGCCATTACGCGGACGATGCCGCGCAGAAGCGCGATCCGAAATACGTGTCCGCCAAGGACGGTGTTCTCTATCCGCGCGCCAGTGGGCTCGGCGGCTGCTCGGCGCACAATGCGATGATCCTCGTCTATCCGCACAATGAGGACTGGCAGTTCGTCGAGAACATCACCCAGGACCGGTCGTGGTCTCCAAAGGAGATGCGGAAGTACTTTGAACGTCTGGAGAATTGCCAGCATCGTCCTCTGTGGCGATTCTGGTCGAAATTCGGGATCAATCCGACGCGGCACGGGTTCAAGGGTTGGTTGCATACGGACATGTCGGTCCCCGAGGCGGTGCTGGACGACAAGGCGCTGACGTCGGTGATCATCGATTCGACCGCGGCCCAGTTCATCAGCGCGACGAGTCCTCTCAAAGAGCGCCTGCGCTGGTTCCTCCTCGGCAAGGGCGATCCGAATGACTGGCGTCTCGTGAACGAGAATGCCGTCGGCGTGCGCTATCTGCCGCTGGCGACGAAGGGTCTGGCGCGCATGGGCGCGCGCGAGCGCGTGCTCGATGCGATGGCGAAGTATCCGACGCGCCTCATCGTCGAGCTCGATGCGCTGGCCACACGCGTGTTGTTCGATGACGACCATCGCGCCATTGGCGTCGAGTATGTCAAAGGGGCAAAGCTCTATCGAGCGAGTGTCGATCCGAATCCGGCGGAAGGACAGACGCGGCAGGCATTCGCGTCGCGCGAGGTGATCCTCTGCGGAGGAACGTACAACACTCCGCAACTGCTCATGCTGTCCGGAATCGGTCCGCGCCAGGAGCTCGCGAAGCATGGAATCCCCGTGCGCGTCGACCTTCCCGGCGTTGGGATGCGTCTGCAGGATCGCTACGAGATCTCCGTCATCAATCGGATGAAATTCGCGGAGTGGACGGTCCTCAAAGGCGCGAAGTTCATCGCCGGCGATCCACAATACCAGGCCTGGAGCAAGACGCGGACGGGGGTCTATGGGACGAACGGCGTCGTGTCGTCCGTGTTCCTCAAGTCGTCTCCCGATCAGGCGTTGCCGGATCTTTTCTGTTTCGCGCTGATCGGCCCCTTCGCGGGCTATCGGCCCGGCTATTCGACGGAGTTCGCACAGAAGCGCAATTACCTGACGTGGTCGATTCTCAAGGCGCACACGGTCAATACAGCGGGAGATGTCCGTTTGCGCTCGGCCGATCCGCGCGACATGCCGGTCGTCAACTTCCGCTATTTCGGCGAAGGGAACGACACGGAAGGCGAAGACCTGAAGGCGGTCGTTGAAGGCGTGAAGTTCGTGCGCAAGCTAACGCGCAAATTGAAAGACGAGAAGATGATCGTCGAGGAGGAGCTTCCGGGCGAATCCATCCAATCCGACGCCCAGATCTCCGACTTCGTCCGCGACAACGCCTGGGGCCACCACGCCTGCGGCACCTGCGCGATCGGCGACCGCACGCAAGAGGGTGTGGTCAATGGCAACTTCGAGGTCCACGGCACACGCGGATTACGGATCGTCGACGCGTCGGTGTTTCCGCGGATTCCCGGTTTTTTCATTGCGGCGTCGGTGTATATCATCGGGGAGAAGGCCGCGGACGTGATTACGGCGGCGGCGAAGCGGGCAAAGTAGATGGCAATAGGCAGGAGCGGGCGGGCGTGTTCGCGCGCGCATTGTTGAGTTGCATGTGTTTGGGTCTGCGAGCCGGCCGAGCAGCCAGCACTACACAGAACCGCGCTCGCTTCGCTCGCAAGACCTGAGCGACAAGATTATGGACCGCCGGCGTCTCGCCGGCTGGGCAAGCGGCGTCTCGCCGCTTGCGGGCGGGCGTCGAGACGACGCCGCCCCAGCCGCCGAGACGGCGGCGGTCCACGAGACGAAAAAGGGGCGGCCGTCGCGGGGCCGCCCCAATCTCAGGACATTTCCAAACTCACTCCTGCCAACCGCCAACTGCCAACCGCCTTCTACAACGACTTCATATACTCCACCAGCGCGTCCTTCTCCGCGGGCGTCAGATTCGTTCCGTAGAGGTGTCCGTAGTTGCCGTTGCCGGGGAGGGTGGTGTCGTAGAGGAAGTACTTCTGGCCTCCGGTTTCCGGGACGTTGGAGACGAAGCCGACGTTCTTGCCGTCGAGCAGGTCGTAGCCGCGGTAGAACTGTTTCGGGCGTTCCTTGGGAGGGTTGAGAAGGTCGCGCAGCGTCGGGACTGAGCCATTGTGAAGATACGGGCCGCGGAGCCAGACGCCGTCGAGGAGGACGGCGACGTAGCCGTCGTTTTTGGCGAAGGTGTCGAAGTTCCAATCGGCGTTGTATTTCCGCTTGTAGTCGGCGGCCATCTTCTTCCACGAATCGACCTGGCTCTGGGTCCACTGGTCTGCACGATGCGGATCAGTTCCGACTTCGTCGACCGGGATCGGATGGAGATTGCGCGGTCCGTGGAGCGCGTGGCACTGCGCACAATGCGCTTCGAAGAGCGGTGCGCCTTGCGCTTTGAGCGCTGCGTCGATGGGAAGCGGGAACGCCGGCGGCTTGAGGTCCATCACGAAGGCTTCGATCTTCTTGAGGCTCGGCACGTCGAGTCCCCTGTTGCGCGCGCCGTCGCCGATGGCGGAGCTGATCGCGACCTCGGCGAATTTGCGGCTCAGGCCGTCCCAGTGCAGCCAGCCATTGACGCGATCCTTCTGATTCCAGATCGATGGGATGTCTGAGTTTCCGATCGAGCCGTCATCGGGCTCATGGAAAAAACGGAAGCGCACCGGATTGAACGGATCGACGTGACCGGCGCCTTGCAATGGGCGGTTGAATTTGAATTGCCAGGCGAAGGCTTTCTTCTGTCCGAGAATCGCTTTGCGCGTCGCGGGGATGAGGATGTAGCGATAGATGAAGGCTTCGCGCTTCGAGAGCGTCGTGATTGCGCCGATCTGCGCCATGATCACGTCGGCATTGAAGCGCGGATCGCTCGCGGAATTGAACAGGAACCACTGGTAGTCCTGCACGCGGAACTGGTGGGCGGGGCCGCCGACGTAGTAGGTCGGGATCACCTGGTCGGGCGAGATGCGGACGCGGCTGACGTGGCAGAACGCGCAATTGAGGCCGACGCGCTCGAAGCCGATGAACTTCTTGGTCACGCCCATCGGCAGTTCGTGCGGCGGATACCCGTCTTGTCCGGCCGTTGCTCCCTGGCCCGGTTCCCAGGACATCCCGAGGCTCGCGTAACCGCCGGGCGCGGGAAGTTTTTCGGGAAAGATCTTCGGCAGCACGATGTAGATCCAGTAGGGAATGCCCTCGATCCCTTCCTGGCCGATCGAGCCATAAAGGAAGTGATTGCGCGGGCTCGATTCGACCCACGCTTCCTGCGGCAGCGTACGGAAGAAGCTGTACCAGGTGAACCAGGCGCCGAGGGCAATCAGAATCGCCAGAACGATGGCGATTCGGATGAGGGTCTTGCGACGATGAGGATCCATTGCCATGTCAACCTCGCTCGAATCTCGTTATCGATCGGACGGCGCTCGTCAGCTCGTCGAATGGTGGCGGTCGTACTCCCTCAAGGCCAGGAACAGAAGCGGCGCCTGGATGAGGAAGAAGAGTCCGTCCATCAGACCGAAAAGCGTGTAGCGGCTGGGCCAGAGCATCAGGAAGAAGAACGCTTCGGCGAAGCGCACGAAGACGGCAAGCTTCGCCGTCGATCGGTTGCGGATCGGATCCCTGGCCGCGGGCATGTAGAGCAGCGCGAGCATGGCGATGAGCAAGCCGGCGAACGCGGTCCAGACGATGTCCGTGGAAGGGCGTTGATGCAGCAGCCGGAGAATCGTGTTGGGAAAGATGATCGTCGGCAATCCCAGGAGCAGATTGATGACGATGGCGATCCACGTCACGATGGAGAACCATTTGGCGTATTTGTTCACCTCGAATCTCCTTTTTGATCCGCTTCAGAATTTCTTCATGTATTCGACGATGGCGTCTTTGTCGTCCGGCGGGAGATTGGTGCCCCAGAGGTGGCCGGAATTGCTGTTGCCGAGGATCCGTGTGTCGTAGGCGAAGAATCTCGTCTTGCCTTCCGCGGGCACCGTTGAGATGAAGCCTAGCTTCGCGGTGTCGAGGACGTCGTAGCCGCGATAGAAACGGACCGGACGCTGCTCGGGCGGCTCCAGAAGATCGCGGATCGTCGGAACCGAGCCGTTGTGCAGGTAAGGTGCCTTGAGCCAGATGCCGTCGAGCGGCTGATTGGCGTATCCGTCGGTCTTGCGGAAATGACGGAAGCGCTCTTTGCTGTCGGGATAGAGCGTGTATTGATTTTCGGAGAAGAGATACGTGTAGGAGTCGAGGCGCTGGCGGTCGGTGCCGACGTCGGCGATTTTCTCGACGTGGCCGAGGCGCGGCATGATGCCCTTGTCGACGTAGCCGTCGCGGAAACGATGGTCGGCGTGACAGGACGTGCAGTATTGCGCGTACACCGCGGCGCCGCGCGTCACTTTGGCCTCATCGATCGGCAGCGGATATTTCGGAGGCGGCAGGAGCTTGACCCAATCGGCGACGCGCTGCAATGAATCGCGATCGAGCGTCACCGGCGTGACGCCGGCGCCGAGGGACGCGCTGCGATTGCGCTCGTCGAGCGAGGGATTGTTGCCGTCCCAGTGCAGCTCCATGTTGTTATCGCCGCGCGGTTTCTGATTCCACAGCGACGGATAGTCGGACGACCCGGTCAATTGCTCGATGGGCAGATTGTCGAGATCCCAATGGAATTGCAGGGCCTTGTAGGGATTGAAGGTGTCGACGCGGCCGGCGCCCCAATCGGCAACGTTCGGGCTGCCGAGCAGGGGACCCATGTAGTTCTTGATCTCCAGCGTTGCCGCGACGGTGCGCGGAATGAGGATGTAGCGATAGAGAAAACGATCGATGGGATTGAGCGGGTCGCTCGTGTCGTCGATGTGGCCGATGACGTTGTCCGGCGTGAAGCGCGGATCGAGCGTGGAGTTGATGACGAATTCGAAGAACTGCTTGATGCGCAGCTTGTTCGCCGGCATGCCGAGGACGACCTGCGGCCGGGTCGTCGGGCTGATGCGATAGGTGCCGGTATGGCAGACCGCGCAATTGAGGCCGACCTGATCGAAGCCGAGGCGGAAGCGCTGGGTCACGCCGACGGGGAGGGAATGGCCGTCCTCGAAGACGAAACCGAGCGAGGCGTACCCTCCCGGGAGTTTGTCGGGAAACATCGCCGGCAATACTTCGAAGATGCGGGCCGGCGGCAGCAAGCCGCCGACCGATTCCGACAAGCTCCCGCCGACCTCGGAGCCGATGGATCCGTACTTGTAATGCTCTTCGATGTTCGCGTAGTGCTCGGTCGTGTCGCGGCCGAATCGCCACACCGCCCAGATCACGATGAGCAGGATGATGCCGAGGATGATCAGGCAGCCGATGCGCCGGAATCGGTGCTGCCAGAGATCGACCGGAGATCCATAGACGTTGTCATAGATGATCTGGTCTTTCGCCCGCGTACGGGAGCGCCCTTCAATGGGTGGTAGGTTCTGATCCATGGATACGTGCCTCCCAACTCGGGCTCAGTTCGACGCTCGACGGTTCGCCCGGAACCGGGAACGGTTGCGGTCTGTAGACGGTCATCACTTCCTTGATCATTTCTTCGTGGCTGCCGAATCGGCGCGGGTCATAACAGCCGAGCGGATTGGCGATGGCATTGACGAGACAGCGGTTGCAGAAGGTGCAGGGCTGGAGCGGCTTGCTCCCTGATTTGAGGATCAGCGGCAGGTTGTTGTTGGCGATCAGCGGCCGGGCGATGGAGACCGCATCGACGTAACCCTCGCGGATCACTTTGCGAATCAGATCGCCGTCCTGGTAGCCGCCGGTGTTGATGATCGGCACCTTCAGCGCGTTCCGGAATTCGCGCGCTTCCTCGGCACAGACGCCTTCGATCGGCCGGTCTTTCTTCGTGCGGTTCCAGAGATAGAGGAAGATCGGCCGCAGGATTTTGAAGTGGAACATCGCGTAGTTGACGTACGCGCGCACGCCGCTCGAGCCCATGCCGCCGTACCACCAGTTCAGTTCATCGGGCGGGAACGCGCCCGACGGTAGCTGCGGGTGAGGGAAGATGCTGCCGATCGAGACGTGAACGGCGTCGATCCCCTCGGCCTCGGCCAGTTTCGCGATCTGCAGCGATTCCTCGAGCGTGTTCCCTTTCTTCTCCCAGGGATACAGCGCATTGCCGGCGTCGGCGGCGTTGAGCTTGGCCTGCAGGTGGAAGTCGGGGCCGACTTCCTTGCGAATCGCGCGGATGACTTCGAGGAGGAAACGCGCGCGATTCTCGACCGAGCCGCCGTACTTATCGGTGCGGTTGTTGATGGCCGAGCTGAGGAACTGCGTGAAGAGATAGCCGTGCGACGAATGCAATTCGACGCCGTCCGCGCCCGCGTCCTTCGCCCGCCGCGCGCCCTGCGCGAACCAGGAGACGAGGTCGTCGATCTCCTGCTGCGAGGCGGCGTGCGAGAGCAGGCCGTGGAACGTGTCCTGATGATCCGTCGACGAGATACCGGTGCGCATGAAATTCTCGACACCGGGCACGTCGCGCTGCCGTCCACCGTGACTGAGCTGGATGATGAACTTGCAGTCGTACTTGTGGACGGTGTCGATGACCTTCGACCAGAACGGGATCTTGTCGTCGGCATCGATCATCGGATAGCCGGGGAGGATTCGGCCGGTGATGTGGACCGGCACGAACGACGTGATGATCGCGCCAACGCCCCCCTTGGCGAATTTCTCCTCCCAATTGACGCGGGCCTGCGTGCCACTGCCGTCATAGTTGTCCCAGCGGCCGGAGATGCTGGAACGGAAGAGGCGGTTCTTGACCGTGAGGTTTCTGAACTTCAGCGGCTGAAAAATGGGATCGTTTTCCATACGCGGTCCTCGTTTGATGCAACTCCTCGCTAGAACGTCTTCATGTACTCGATGAGCGCCTGCTGTTCGGCGGGCGCCAGCCGGGATCCGAATTCGTGTCCGTGGTCTTCGATGAAATCGGGCGCGCTGTTGAGCGCCAGGAGCTGAGAGGCGAAGGCGATCAATTCGGGATTCGACTGACCGGTTCGCAGCGCCTGTTCGATCTGCACGGACTTCACGGGATGCTCGAGGACGTCGAAGATTCCTTCGAGCAGGGGATGCTTGTGCTCGCGCGTGAGCTTGCGCAGGTCGATGTTGGCGATGAGATCGACCGGCGTGCCGGCCGGCACGCGCAGCTTCAGCGCTCCCATCTTCAAGATGCTCCGATCGCTCGTCCTGCGAATCGATTTCACGCCGTCTCGCAGCGCGGGGTGGAACATCTTGTTCATCGCGTCGTCGAACGCCGCTAGGCGGCCGGGGACGGACGGATCACGCGTCGGAACGCCGAGAGAGTTGTTGTGCAGGAGAGGCGCTGTCGCCCAGACCGCGATCAGCGACGGCACTCGGTAATAGCCGTGTCCCGCGGGGATCGTGAACATCGTCGGATGCGCTGGATCGAACGGATTGTAGAGGGCAACGCTGCCGGGTGAGGCGAGCTCTTTGTACGTCTTCGATGAAAAGTCCGACCAGATGTGGCCCGCGGCGGCATTGGTCGCCATGGCGCGTTTGAGATTCGTGCCGATGGCGAAACGCCAGTCGGCATTCACGATCGGATAGCGGCGATCGTCGGAGAGGAAATTCTTGTCGAGAAAATCGGGACGCTCGACGAGCGCGACCCATTTCGGCTTGTTCGCGGGATCGTGTTTCGTGAGGTCGTCGAGACCGTCGGGGACTTTGCTGGAGTGGCAGCGTGCGCAGTTTTCGGCGAACGCGCGGCGGCCGAGCGCGAGCTGATTCATGTCTTTCGTGACGTAGCGTCCGTTCTCCGCGTGCGCGAGCGGGAAGCCCTGTTGCGAATCGAGGAACTCCGCGGCGTTGGCGACGCGGGCCTCGGTCTGTTGAAAGTCCTGGCAATGCGCCCGCGCCTCGGCGATGACGAACGGAGCCTGATCGCGGCCGACGCCGAGGAGCACGTCCTCGAGACTCATGCGCATCGCGCCGCAGGCGCCCGTGTTGACGTAGACGCGGAGCGCCGCACCGGCTGCTCCGATGGAATCCGCGCCGTCCTTGAGAATGTGCGGCACCTCGGCGACGGTCCCGTCGTTCAGCATCTCGGGGTGACGCGGGCGGAAGGAGTTGATGCCGTAAATGGAGTTGATCGCGTTCGGGTTGTCGATCCAGTCGACGCTGAGACGCGAGGTGTCGGAGGTTCCCTGCGGCTGTCTCGTGTAGACGTGCCAGAGGAAGTCGTCTTTGGTCAAACTTCCTTCGTAGAGTTTTCCTTCGAGCAGATACTGATTGCCGATCGCGCCGGCGAGGTTCTCCCAGCGCGGGTGTTCGGGATCCGTCGGCGGAATGAGCGGATTGAAGGCGATGTGACAGGCGCCGCAGCTGACGCCGGCGAGATAAGGAGGCTCGTACTTGCGCGGGTCGGCGAAGTAGGCGGCGGCATTCCAGCGGCGAGGATCGAATTTCGGATTCGGCGAGAGGCGGATGCCGATGACTCCGGAGGAGTAGGGATCGCTGCACTGATCGAGATAGAGACCAAACGCATCGGCCTGCGTCGATTTCTCGCAGCCGGGGTCGTTGATGAGCCCCGCGGTGCGGAAGCGTTCATCGCGCATGCGGGAGTCGATGTACTTGAGGAGCGTGACGACGACGGGTTGCCCCGTGGTTTCGCGGATGTCGGCGGTCTTTTTTTCCAGCGCGTGCCAGAACTGCGGGTTGCCTCCGGTATTCGGATGTCCGTCAAACGTCGATGGATCGCCGCCCTGCCAGAGGTACCAGGTGCAAAGGCCGTCGATGATCTTGTTGGCGTCGTAGCCCGCGCCGGTCGGGTAGCCGTGCTTGCGCGAGGTCGTCCCCCCGTTCGCGCCGGTGTATTTCGCCAGGTAATCGCGCGGGATCTCGCCAGGGATTCCTCCCTGCGCGCGCGGAATGTCGCCGCAGGTTTTCTGATACCCGGCGAAGCGGAGGTTCGGATCGAACGATGCCGCCGGATGTTCGCGCACTTGTCCGCGGCATCCCGCGACGACGAGCAGGCACACACTCGCGCGCCGGATCGAGCCTCGGCGGCGCGATGGCGCAGTCGCGAACGTCAGACGTGGCGCGTTCAATTTTGAGCTCCGCGAACGGATCGAAATTGGCCTTTGCTTAGGGAGTGGCCGAAATGGGTCTTTCCCTACCCTCCCAAGTCACTTTTTGGAGTGCGGTGACGCCAGCCGCTGCGCTCGACAAGCGGACCGCTGGCGTCCTCGCCGGCTGGGCGAGCGGCGTCTCGCCGCTCGCGGGCGGGCGCCGGGACGGCGCCGCCCCAGCCGCCGAGACGGCGGCGGTCCATCAAGGCGTCACACCGTTGGCTTCTCGGGTTTCAGGTACGTTTTCGCGGCCTCGATGAAGGCTTCGACGCTGAGGGGTTCGTGACTGTTCGGGTCGGAGATCTGGTCGACGGCGAAGAGGCCGAGGCGGCGGTAGCTTTCGAATTGCGATTCGCTGAAGAACTGATCGGCGGTTGATTCGTGGGGGAAGGTGTCCGAGACCGATTGGTAATTGAGAACGTCGCGCGGCCCTTCGTTCTTGTAGACGACTGGCTTGATGTAGAGCAGTTCTCCTTCGACGGCTCCCGGCCCGTCGACGCGGCCGTAGTGGATCGTGCCCCACGCGCAGTACTTGCCCGGTCTTTTTTCGGTGGGAGGAACGATCTCGATCTCTTTGATCTCGATCTCGATGCCGAGGTCGATGCGGATCTTGCGGATGGCGTTGCCGAGATCCTCGTAGGTGTATTTCGGATCGGCGCCGCCGTCGCTGACGACGATGTGGTGCACGCGGCGCAGGACCATCTCGTACAGGCCGAGGTTTTCGAAGTGGCCGCCGTCGGAGAGGTAGACGTAGCCGTACTCGTCGTTGGCGTTGCCGGTGAGCTCACGAACGAGCGGGGCGATGGAGACCTTGGGATTGCGGCGCTCGTAGGTGCGATTGCCGGCGATGCCGGGGTTGCCGAGCCACCAGCCGAGGCGCACGTTGAAGAGCGTCATCAGGAACGCGAGAGGCGCGGACGTGTTGTAGCCCTGGTTCGGACTCGCGGCAGCGCCGGAGATCGTGACCGCGGTGCCGAGGGAGATGTCGCCGTAGGTTCGCGTGTCGCGATAACCGAGGTGATAGTTCCCGGAGGCAACCGGCGTCACGGAAAGTGATTCGCCTTTGCGTTCCTGCCAGGCCAGCTCCTCGCCGCCGGTGAGATTGAGGCACATGCCGATGACGTGCAGCGGGCGGGGGAGGCGCAGCCGCTCGAAGGTGCGCGGGAACGCGGCCTCGAGTCGCAGGCGGTTGTCGATCATGACGTGGATCGGATCGACATCGCTGAAGCGGAAGGGCGTCGGATCGTTCGTCTTCGCGAATGCCGGGTGATCCTTTAGAGATCCGCGGCTGATGATCTCGTTGATCTCATCGAGCAGCGGAGCGCCCGCGAACTTGAACAGTTTGCGCAGTGCGTCCGCCTCGGCCGAGGCACCCGCGGCGAACGTCTTTTCGAAGTCGGCCGGCGCGAGCTTGTCCTGCGCGCAAATGAGCGGCATCGGCGACGGGAAGACCTGTCGTTCTCCGAACGCCAGCTCGACGAAGCGGCGGTTGCGCAGCGAGCGACTCGCTTCGTCGAGGATCGGCGGGACGTTTTTCGGATCGTGGAGGAACGCGAGATCGCGCGTGGCGATCAGGACGTTCAGTGACTGATAGAACGCCGGGCGCGACGTGCTCCTGGCCGTTTCCGGATCGAAGAGACGATCGAGCTCCTCGCCGAGCTCGTGGCGCAGTTCCGTCGAGATCAATTGCAGCCGCGGATCGCGCGCATTGGCCAGAAGACCGATGGCGTTGTCGAGGTCGCGGAAGCTGTGGTGCCAGACGTACTCCGGCCGCAGATCGTGCATCGGCAGGTTGTCGAACGGATCGAATCCGGTGAACTCATTCGGATCGCGGCTCCAGCGGGACGCGCCGAGGTAGGCGCGCACGAGGCGATTGCGATACATCGCGTGCATCGAGAAGACGTTCACGCCGATGCAGCGCGAGATGATCAGCGCAATCAGCGGACATCCCAGGGCGAGCGCCAGCATCAGATAGGGATTCGCGGTCTGCACGATCTCCAGATGCTCGTAAGAGCGCAGCCGCTCGGAGTTGGCCAGCGGCACTTCGGTGATCTTCGCCGGCTTGCTGGCGATGAGCGCGTCGTAGACGCGACTCGAGCTGGTGGCCTGACGCGTTTCCAGCCCGATTTGTGCGGAGGTCACGGGCTCGAAATTCATCGCCCAACCAACGAGCTTGGTCGTGCCGAGCGAGATGGCCGCGAGGATGTAGAGGACGAAGATCGGGACGGCGAGGCCGAGCGCGATGTTCTTGAGCGTCGTGCTCGTCGTGCTCTCGCTCGCGTCGGGCGTGCCTTTCGTGTTGCCGCTCTTCCCGACGAGAACGGAGAAGATTCCTGCCGCGCCGCTGACGGCGGAGAGGATTCGTGGGACGTGGTAGATCGCGACGGGGCCGTAGATGGCGATCGTCGAGAGCGCGATCCAGCCGAGAGCGGCGAGGAGCACCCAGCCCGAGGCGCGCGACCACCACTCGCGATCGAAGTCGTGATTCGCATGGCTCGATGCGCCGACGAAGATCGCTGCCTGCAGGAAGAGAATCGCCAGGAGCAGAGGCACGCCGAAGCAGACGTACGACGCGGTGATGTCGGTGAGACCGCCCGGATCGAGGATCGGCCAGCGCACGACGCCGACGCGTGTCACGGCTTCGACGGGAACGGGAAAGATTTGTGTTGCCGCGACCCAGGACAGAATCCCGCCGGTGAGTCCCGCGGCGACGGCCGCACCGAGCTCCGAGAGGATGCGCAGGGACTGTCGCTTCTCGCGCTCTTTGCCATCCATCGGCTTCTCGGCGAACGGCGATCGCAGGAAACGCCAGAGGAAGACGATGAAGCCGGCGGTGGTGGCCAGCAGCCCGGCGCCGAGGAAGGAGAGGAGGCTGATCTCGTTCTTGCCGCTGTCGACATGCCACGCCCACCCGAGGAGCAACGACACGGCGGAGAGGACGAGCGGGATGAGGCACCAGAGGACGAACTTGCCGTCGGTGAGGCTCTTTGTCTCCTTCGAGTTGGTGACCGGTCGATAGCGGATGAGGACTCCGAATCCGAAGCTGAGGAGCGCGATGCCGATGAAGAAGGCGATCGACGCTCCCTTCGACGTGAGGTCCATCGAGACCTCGCCGCGGTGGTTGTGGACGACGGCGGTGAAGAGGAGTCGCGGCACGGCCAGCAGTCCCGCGAGCAGCGGAATGAGGACCATCCAGTTGAGGAGCACGTTGCGGAACCAGGTCGCGGCGAGAGCCCAGGTGTCGGCGGAAAAGCCGCTGAGTCGCGGAATCAGGTAGCTGCTGTAGGCGCGCAGATGGCGGATCGGCTCCGGTTCCGGAACGAGCGGATCGTTCGGCTCGGTCGAGAGTTGGGAGCAGACGCCGCGGATGCCGTACGGATCGCGCCGGACCCAGGACGAGAGCCAGCCGCCGATGTATCCGCCGCCGGAGATTGTGGAGAGAAAGTCGAACTTCTCGAGCACGTGACGGCGCGCGAGACCCTGCAGGACGCCGAGGGCGTAGGTCGCGCTGCGAATGCCTCCGCCGGAGATCGAGAGCGCGGTGCGCGGCGTGCCGTTCTTCGCGCGTGCGTGGATGCGCGCCACGACCTCTTTGAAACGGAGGTCGGCGGCGGAACGGACGTCGGCGTCGAAGAGGCCGTCGAACATCTGGCGATTGAGGTTGAAGACCTCGTCGGGATCGAAGAGGTAGGCATCCTGAAGATCCGAGAAAGGCATCTGATCCGCGTCGGCGAAGGCGTCGTCTTCGAAGAGCCATTGCCTGGGGGCGATGCTCTCGAGCATGACGTTGATCTCGCGGACGACCTGCTTCCGGTACTCGGGGTCATAGCCGTTCGCTTCGCGCCAGCGGGAGATGAACTCGGGCGCGTTGGTCAGGCGCTCGGATAGTTTCTGCGCGAGCGAGCGGGCGTTCGGAACCTCGCTCTCCCGGACGAACCAGCGCCGCTCCCGCGGCGCGTCGTTTCCCGGTTCGTTGCCGTAGAGGCGAACGTCTTCTTCCTCGAGGATGTGTGCGAGCGGCAGCGGTAGCGAAGTCATCTCTAGTGAGGAGTGACACGAGGCCACCCGATCCCTACCCGGCAAGTTGGGGCCGCGGTGCCATCCAAGAGTTCACGCGGAGACGCGGAGGACGCGGAGAGAGGCGCGCTGGCACCGTCTCCGTGTCTCCGCGCGCGTCAGTTCGCTTTCAACTGCGCGGTCGTCCCTGCCGCCGCGTACGCGGTGCGGCAGTTTTGCGGCGGCGGGGCGCCGTTCTCGCTGGCCCAGGCGCTGGCCTCGCTCCACATGCAGAGCGACCAGTCGCCTTCGTCGACGTAGAAGGAAATCTGATCGCCGCTCATGCGGCCGTCGGCGAGGTATGCGAAAGCGCGCAGCGGCACGATCGCGCCGTCATGCAGCAGATAGGGCCGTTGTCCGTCGTGGTCCGGCGGCACGTCGACGATGAGCGATGCACCGTTCTGTCGAACGAAGACCTGCAGATCGTCCTTGAGCGAGCTCGGTGTGCGCAACAGGCGCGAGGCGAATCCGCGTGCGGCGATGGAGCAGGTCATCCGCTCCGCGCTGCTCGGGCGCGCGAAGCGGAATGCGCCATGGACGTCGGTGGGAATCCGCCCGACGAGCGGACTGGCAAGCATCGACGGCACGCACCAGACGGCGGCGCCGGTGAGCGGACCTTGCGCGGTGGTGACGATGCCGTGCAGATAATCGGAGTCTTCGAGCGTGAGGACGACGTGGGTCGAAAAATCGTCGGCGTCGGGAACCTCGACCGTCGTGGCGCGGCCGGTCTGGCGTTCGGACGAGAATGCGGTCAGCGAGGTGCGGCCGGGCGGAAGGCCGCGCGTCGAGAACACACCATCCTCGCTCGTGATCTGAAACGCGCCGGCGGGTGAGCTCACCTCGACGATCGCGCGCGAGGGATGACCGGATTCATCGACGACTTCTCCGGTGATCGTTCGGTTGCCGATCGTGATCGTCAGCTCTCCATCCTCGATCTTCAGATGTTCGACCGCGGATCGGATGTACGGATCGTCTGATTCGACTTCGACGCGTTCCCAGACGGCGGTGTCGTCTTTCATCGGCAGGTCGACCGCGAAGGAGCCGTCCGCGCGCGACCAGACGCGGATGAGGCGCGAGTCGTCCATGAAGGAGAGGCTTGCACGCAGCGGCTCGGTGCCCATCTGTACCGTACCCTTGACGCGAACGAGCGGAATCGAGACTTCCTTCGAAGAAACCTGCCCCGGGTTGACGGTCTCGGTGAACCAGGTGTCTCCTTCGCCACGGCCTACGTCGAGGCGATAGGGAATGGCGAAGAGATCGTCGAACGAGGCGGCGCCATTGGCGGACGCCACGCGCGTGATCGGGGCCGGCGGGGCGAGAAGTGTGACGTGCCAGGCGCGGCCGGTCGGATCGAGCGGTGGGTCGATCCGTACGGACAACGAGCGCGGCTCCTCGAGGAGGAGTTGCTCTTTCATCACCGCCTCCGAAGTCTCGGTCGCGGTGACGGTCAGTTCTTCCGACCGGTATTTGCCGGCGGTGGCCTGCAACACATACGTTCCGGGCTGAACGTCGAAATGAAAAAATCCGCGTGCGGTCGGCGTGGCCATCAGCCGGCGCAACGCGGCCTGTTGTTCATGAACTTCATTGACCGGAGCTGTTTCATCCGGTCGCAGCGTAACGCGAACGTTCTCCAGTGCGCTCTTCGGCACTGTGCCGACGTCGATGCGTCCGCTGATTGTGGTTCCGCGACGGAAGAGAAGGTTCCCTAAGTCATTGACCGCGTCGAGGGCGATTGTCTTGTCCCATCGATAGACGGAGGTATAGCCACCGATGCGCAACGCGAGATCAAGGCGGCCGGCGGGAAGCTCGAAGAGGACGCGATCCTCTTCGATGCGCCCGTTTACGACCTGTTCGTCATTGAGAGGCGAGTCGATTTCATGGACCGATCGATCCTCGAGCGATCGCTGAAAATACAATTTGATCGACGACGCGGTTTTCGACGATTCCGGCAGTACGATTTTTCCTTTGACGGAGACCGCGCGCAGAATCGGGATCGTGACCCGTGTCGTTGTACCTTCACGAGCTTCGATCACCGTGATCGGAGCCCAGATCCCTTTCGTCGTGGCTGTAAGCGACCAGCTCCCCGCGGACCAGGGGAAAGTGGCTGATTCACCTGCTGGAATCGAGAGAGTTTGAGGCGCTTGCGCGTCACCCATGCGCTGCGCGATAAAGGTGAGGCTGGTGCCGCGCAGGGAGGGCTCGGCCACGCTCGTCGAAACCATGACGTTCGGCGAGACTACGACGTCGCCGCCGCGAACGGTTTGCGACGTCGCGGCGGCGGTCAGGAGGATCAGGAAAAATCGCAGCATGGAGATTCGTTCGAGTCTCAGCGATGGGTCAGGCACGATCCGCTCATCTCACAGAATGGATGGCTCAGGCCGTACTTGTCGGTGGCCCGACCCTTAGCGAGGCAGGTGCAGAATCCGGTCGCGCCTCGAATGACATAGCAGACCGTTCTTCCCGTCGCATAGTCCGCGGCACATTGAGGACAACCCTCCGGTTTCGTACAAAGCATGGATCCGTTACCGGCCATCACATAGCACGGCTGACCTGGATCGATCTCACCGCAATTCTCGGTGGCGCCGCCGGTGTCTTGTTGAAAGGGCTTGGCGATGACGTTCGATCCCATCGTCAGGAAGAAGACCAGGGCGAGGAAATTCCAATGCAGTCTCGTCATTCGTTTTCTCCATTTCTTACTTGTTGTTGAGCGGGGAGAATAACGCGACTAAGTATAGTTCTGTCAATAAGTAGCAAATAGGTTCCCAGTGTGTTGTTGAATTTGCTCTTATGAGCGTCATAGTGGCCTGTCTTCAGTACACAACAGTCGCTTCAACGATCCGATGCCGCCTGAACCAGCGAATCCGTTTCGATGTCATCCGGGGCCGACAGGCAAAGGGAGATCGCAGATCTCGGATCGCAGGAAACCCAACATCCGTTTGGGTGGCCGGCCCTGCGATCTGCGATCTGCGGTCTGCGATCTCTCTGACGCGAGCGCTTTCGTGCCGCATGGTTGCGGCAATGCTACCGCTGCGACATGATGGCCGGGTGAGTGAAACCATGAGTGACACAGTCAAGACATTTGCAGACCTCGGATTGCGCAAGGAGCTCCTCGACGTGCTCGCCGAGCTCGGCTACGAAGCGCCGACGCCGATTCAGGAGAAAACGGTCCCGATTCTCCTCCAGGGACGCGATCTGATCGGGCAGGCCCAAACCGGGACGGGCAAGACCGCGGCCTTCGCGCTGCCGATCCTGCAGAACATCGACGTAACCAAACGCGAGACGCAGGCGCTGGTCCTCGCGCCGACCCGCGAGCTGGCGATGCAGGTCGCCGAGGCCTTTCATTCGTACGGCAAGAAACTGGAGCGCGTCAGCGTGCTCCCGGTTTACGGCGGCGCGCCGATCGCGATGCAGATGAAGCACCTCGCGCGCGGCGCGCAGATCGTCGTCGGCACGCCGGGCCGCCTCATCGATCATCTCGATCGCGAGACGCTCCGCCTCGGCAGTGTGCGCATGGTCGTCCTCGACGAAGCGGACGAGATGCTGCGCATGGGCTTCATCGACGACGTCGAGAAGATCCTCTCCGCGGTCGGCAAGCCGCGCCAGATCGCGCTCTTCTCGGCGACGATGCCCGACGAGATCGCGCGCGTGGCCAAGCGCCATCTCGTCGATCCCGCGCGCATCGAGACGGAGCGGCGCACCGTGTCGGCTCCGAACATCGAGCAGCGGTTCCTCAATCTTTCGGAAGGACAGAAGCTCGACGTCCTGACGCAGATGCTGGAGATCGAAGAGAACGAAGCGGTGCTCATCTTCCGGCGCACGAAGAACGGCGCCGCGGAACTTGCCGAGAAGCTCGAAGCGCGCGGCTTCGCCGCCGTGGCTATGCACGGCGACATGAATCAGGCGAATCGCGAGAGCGTCATCCGCCGCTTGAAGAAGGGACAGATCGAGATCGTAGTCGCGACCGACGTCGCCGCGCGCGGACTCGACGTCGAGCAGATCTCGCACGTCATCAACTACGACATGCCGCACGACGTCGAGGTCTACGTGCATCGCATCGGCCGCACCGGGCGCGCCGGCCGTACGGGCATCGCCACGCTCTTCGTGACACCGCGCGAGCGTCGCATGATGCGCGACATCGAGCGCTTCACCGGCTCGCCGATCAAGCCGACGAAGATGCCGACGCTTTCCGACGTCGCCGCGCGCCGCATGTCGCTGTTCAAGGAAAACCTCCGCAAGAACCTGCAGGAAGGGGAGCTCGATCTCTACGTCGAGCTCGTGGAGCAGATCGCCGAGGAGGGTCCGTATGACCTCGCCGACGTCGCGGCCGCCGCGGCGCGAATGGCGAGCGCGTCGCGATCGCTGGTCGTGACGCCGGTGCCGCCCGCGCCGGCTGCGCGCACGTACGCGTCGCCGTCGTCATCACACGGATCGTCGCACGATTCTTCGCGCGATGCGGACAGCGATCGCAGCGTGCGTCTCTCGATGAGCGTTGGTAAGCGCGACGGCATCCGCCCCGCGGACGTCGTCGGCTCGATTGCGAACGAAGCCGACGTCCCTGGACGCGAGATCGGTCCGATCGAGATTCGCGACGAAGTGACCTACGTGACCGTCCCGCAGCGCTATGTCGACGCGATCCTGACGAAAGTGAGCCGCGCGAAGTTCCGCGGGAAAGCAGTGAATCTGCGAGTCGCCGGCAAAGAAGACTCCGCGCCGCCGCGCCGCGCACCGTCGCGCGAAAACTACGCGCCGCGGACTCCCGCCCGCGAAGGCTTCGCGCCCCGAGGCAAGAAACCGTTCGCACCTCGCGGCAAGTCGGGCCCTCCCGGAAAATTCGGCGCGGGCAAGTCGGGACCGGGAAAGTACGGCAAGCGGTAGACAAAAGTTGCTGGTTCCTGGTTGCTGGTTGTCTGGGGATTGATGCGGTGGCGTAGTCGCTCTCGAGCTTCACATCCCTGTCATCCCGAGCGTCGAGCGAGGGACCTGGGCGGAGGGGCGGCACAAGGCTTGTGTTGCGTGCCACCCGCCCCCCAGGTCCCTCGCTCGACGCTCGGGATGACATGCGCTGGCCAGCATCTTTCTCTCCGCCTCCGCGTGAACTCCCTCGTGAGCCATTCGCCAACGCCGCGCCTTGAGTTACAGTAGCTCGGGTCCAGTCCGTCCATGGCATTCCTTCTCTACCTCGCGACAGCTGTGCTGTTGCTCGCGCTCGTCGACCGCTTCGTCCGCAAGCTGTCGGCGGTTGCGGCATTTTTGCTCTTCCTTCTGCCCCTCGGGTTGACCGGCTACGCGCTCGTCACTGACGGCGTTTACGGGCCGATCGATCATCTGTATCAGGAAGTGCCGCTCAAGGCCGCGGGCCCGGAGCACGGCATGAGCGTCGGCGCGCGCAACGCGTCGGCGATCGATATCGTCTCGGAGTTCTTTCCGTGGCGTCAGGCCGTTCGCGCTTCGTGGCGTCGCGGGGAGTGGCCGCTCTGGAATGGCTACAACCTCTGCGGACATCCACTCGCGGCGGAGGCGCAGTCCGCGCCGTACTCGCCGTTCACGCTGCTCGCTCTTCTGCTCCCGGCCGCGGTGAGTCTTTCCTACTCCGCGGCGATCGCACTTCTTCTCGCCGCCATCTCGGCGTATCTCTTCGCGCGCGAGCGCGAGTGCGGCGAGGCCGCGGCGCTCTTTGCCGCGGCGGGTTGGGCCTTCGCGGCGAGCATCGTCGTCTACAGCCTCACGGCGATGGGACTCACCACCGTCTTCATGCCGCTGCTTCTCACCGCGGTGCGTCGCGTCGTCTGGCAGCCCGGCATCGCCGCGGGCGCGCTGTTGATGACGACGATCGTGCTCACCGCGCTGCAGGGACATCCGGAATCGCTGTTCCTCAACGTGCTCGTCGGATGCGTGTACGCGCTGTTCGAGCTCCTGCGGCGCCGCACGTCGCCGTGGCGCGCGATCGTCACGGCGATCGGCGCCGGCATCGTCGCGGCACTGCTCACCGCGATCTTCCTGCTCCCGCTGCTCGAAGCGATCCCGCAGTCGATCGAGTATCGCGCGCGGCAGGGGAGCGCCGTCACGCTTCGGCACGGCGTTCCCGGCCAAGAGTTCCTGGCGAACCTCGCCACGGATCTGTTCCCGCATCTTCATGTGCGTCATTGGGCGCAACCGAAGCTCGGTCTCATCGGAGTCGAGACCGCCGCGGTGGGGAGTCTCGTCCTCGGATTCGCGCTCTATGCGACGTGGCGCAAACGCTCGACCGAAACGTGGTTCTTCGCCGCGATGACCCTCTTCTGCGCGATCGTCGGCGCGCGTTGGGAGCCGATCGCCGATGCGCTGCAGCGTGTGCCTCTGCTTTCGATCACGCATCACGAGCGCCTCGCATTCGCCGCCGCGCTGTTTCTCGTTGCGCTGGCTGCGATCGGCTTCGAAGAGATGTTGCGCCGCCACGATTTCCGCGTCGTAGCCGCGACGCTTGCGGGGCTGTTCATCGCGCTCTCAATCGGTCTCTGGTGGCTCGACGCCCACACCGCGCTGGCGAAGACTTCCGCCGATTACGGGCGCCATCGTCTTTTCGCGGAGCTCTTCTTCCTCGGCGCAGCCGCATTGCTCCTCGCCACGGCGCAGCGCACGCGCATCATCATGCCGACACTGCTCCTGCTCCTCGTCACGCAGCGGATCTTCTCCGAGCGAGAAACATTCGCGACATACCCCGCCGAGGCCGCCTTTCCGCCGATCCCGATCCTCGAACCGTTGAAAGACGTTCACGAGCTCTTCCGCATCGTCGGACGCGGCGGAGCGTTTCCTCCGGCGATGAACACGTACTACCGGCTCGACGATCCGCGCGGCTACGAGGCGCTGACGCTCGATCCGTTCGTGCGGACGTGGAAGCTCTGGTGCCGCCGCGAAGGCATCTGGTTCAATCGCGTCGATGATCTGACGTCGCCATTCCTCTCGTTTCTCAACGTGCGCTACGCGATCCAAACCGACGCGCTGCCGGTTCCCGTCGGCTGGCGCACGATCGGGACGCAGCCCGGTGCGCTCCTGCTCGAGAACGATGCGGTGCTCGATCGAATCTTCGTGCCCAGGAATGTCGTCGTGAGCAACGCCTCGGCGGAAGAGGTCGTGGATCGCATGGCGAGCGCGCGCGATTTTCGCGAGATGGCCTGGATCACCGCGAGCGGGCCGACGAGCGAGCAGACCAACGGACCGGGCTGGATTACGCTCCGGGCGCGCAGCCGGGGCGGAGTGTACGGGTTCGATGCCGACATGGAGCGAGACGGGTGGGTGGTCGTCTCCGCGACGGCGTGGAAAGGATGGCAGGCGACGATCGACGGCCAACGCGTCGCCTTGAACCGCGCCAACGCCGCCTTTCTCTCCGTGTTCGTTCCCGCGGGACATCACGACGTGCGTTTGCGCTACATGCCGCGATCGTTCGTCCTCGGCCGCGCGATCACGTTCACGACGTTGTTCGCGATCGTGCTCTTCGCGGCACTGCGCGCATTCCTCACGCGACCGGCCGTGGCGATCGCGCCGGAGGTTGCGCCCGTGGAAGTGTGATGACTCCGTCATCCTGAGCGAGGTGGATGGGTGGGTGTGAGCGAAGATCCTAACGCGGCGAAGGCGCAGCCGAAAGGGAGCGCAGGCTTTCCGCCTGCCGGACCGCCGGCGTCTCGCCGGCTGGCGTGAGGGCGTCCCGCGCCCTCACCCCCTTGCAATCGCGCTAAGTGAAAATCAGCACGTGGTTCGTTCCTTGGCACCAGGGCGGCGGCGCGGGACGCCGCCGCACCAGCCGGCGAGACGCCGGCGGTCCAGCAGGCAGGATGCCTGCGCTCCGAATCGTGACGCAAGAGCCGACGGGCGAGGGCGCCCGTCGCTACACAGAATCGCAAAGCCTTCGGCTTGCAACCGGTAGACTCTCCTCGTGTCCGAAGAGCTTGACCGCTGCTACATCGCTGCGATGCGTATCCTGAAGTACCGCTTCAACAGCGAGGTCGAGCTGCGTCGCAAGCTTCGGTCGAAGCAGTTTGCGAAGGATGACATCGATGCCACGATCGAGCGTCTGCGGAGCGAGCGCTGGCTCGACGATGAGCGTTTCGCCGGCGCGTTTACGCGGACGCGGGCGCTGAAGAAGGTCGGGAGGAAGCGCATCCTTCGCGAGCTCCAGTCCGCGGGCGTCGAGGCGGAAACGGCGGCGCAGGCGGTGGCGGAGAATGTCGACGAGGCGCGGGAGCAGGAAGCGCTTCGCGGACTGTGCGAGAAGCGCGCGCGGCAGCTCGTGCGGCGTCACGGCGAGGGCTACCTCCGCACACCGGAAGGCAGAAACAAACTGACGATTTATCTGTTGAATCAGGGTTACGATGCCGGGCTCGTTTACCAGGCAGTGAAGGAGATCAAGGTTGTTGACCACCAGTCAGATTCGTGAGGCTTTCCTCGACTATTTCGAGAAGAACGGCCATCGCCGTGTCGCGAGCTCGTCGCTCGTGCCCGCCGGCGATCCGACGCTGCTCTTCACGAACGCCGGGATGAATCAGTTCAAAGACGTCTTCCTCGGCCGCGAGCCTCGCGACTACACACGCGCCACGACCTCGCAGAAATGCGTTCGCGCCGGCGGCAAGCACAACGACCTCGAGAACGTCGGCCGCACCGCGCGCCACCACACGTTCTTCGAGATGCTCGGTAATTTCTCGTTCGGCGATTACTTCAAGGAAGACGCGATCCGTTTCGCCTGGGACCTCATCGTCAACATCTACGGGCTCGATCCGGAGCGCCTCTGGTTCAGCGTGTTCGAAGGCGACGACAAGGTGCCCGCGGACGAGGAAGCCGAGGCGCTGTGGGTGAAGGTTGGCGCCGATCCGTCGCGCGTGCTGCGCTTCGGTAAGAAGGACAACTTCTGGCAGATGGGCGACACCGGTCCGTGCGGGCCGTGCTCGGAGATTCACTACTTCCGCGGCGACGATCTTTCGAAGAACGTTCCGGAGCTCGTGAACGGACCCGGCGACGACACGATGGAGATCTGGAATCTGGTCTTCATGCAGTATGACCGCGACGAGAACGGTGTGCTCCATCCGCTGCCGGCGCCGTCGGTTGATACGGGGATGGGCCTCGAGCGCATCGCCTCGGTGATGCAGAAGGCGCACACGAATTACGACATTGACCTGTTCGCGCCGATCATTCGTCGCATCGAGGCTGCCAGCCTACATGAGTACGGCGGCGAAATGGACGATGAGCTTGATGTCGCCACGCGGGTCCTGTGCGATCACTCGCGCGCCGTGACGTTCCTCATCAGTGACGGCGTGATTCCCTCGAATGAGGGTCGCGGCTACGTGCTGCGGCGCATCATCCGCCGCGCGATCCGTTTCGGGCGCAAGTTCATGAAACCTGTTGTTCCTTCGCAGCTTGTCGAAGAAGTCATTCAGACGATGGGTGAGGCTTATCCCGAACTTCTCGATCGCCGCGAGGCGGTGCTGAAGACGCTGCAGGCCGAGGAGGAGCGCTTCTCCCGGACGCTCACGACCGGCATGGAGCGCGTTGGTCAAGTGCTCGACGACACGCGACGCCGCGGTGAAACGACCATCGGCGGCGCGGAAGTGTTCCGGCTCTACGACACCTTCGGCATTCCGATCGACCTCATCGCCGAGATGGCGGAAGAAGAAGGGGTGCAGATCGATCGCGCCGGCTTCGAGCAGAACATGACCGACGCGCGCGCGCGGGCGAAGGCGCAGCTCGAAGTTCCAGTTGTCGGCGGGCGCGGAAACGTTCGCGGCGATCGCCGAAAAAGTCGGCGCCGTGGAGTTCGTCGGCTACGACGACATCACGAACATCGAATCGTCGGTGAAAGCGATCGTCGTCGGCGGCGAAGAGCGCGACGTGCTCCATCACGGCACGCAAGGCGATGTCGTGCTTTCGCCGACGCCGTTCTACGCGGAGTCGGGCGGACAGATCGGCGACAGCGGAACGCTGGTGTGGGACGGCGGCCGCGCGACTGTGCTCGACACGCAGAAGCCGGTTGGCGATCTGCCGGTTTCTCGCGTTCGCGTGGATGAAGGAGTCCTCGCGCGCGACGCACGCGTTCGCGCGTCCGTGCCTGTGCCGGTTCGTCTGGCAACGACCGCCAATCACACGGCGACGCATCTTCTGCACAAGGCGCTCAAGGACATCCTCGGACCTTCGGTGCAGCAGGCGGGCTCGCTGGTCGCGCCCGATCGTCTGCGCTTCGACTACACGTGGCATCAACCGCTGACCGACGTGCAGATCAAGGCGATCGAAGAGGCGGTGAACGAGCAGGTGCGCGCGAACCTCGACGTCACCAAGACGGTCATGCCGCTCGAGCAGGCGAAGCAGAGCGGCGCGGTGGCGATGTTCGGCGAAAAGTACGGCGACATGGTGCGCATCGTCGCGGCCGGCGATTACTCACGCGAGTTCTGCGGCGGCTGCCACGTGAATCGCACGGGCGACATCGGCGTGTTCAAGATCACCGCGGACCGTTCGCTCGCGGCCGGAGTGCGGCGCATGGAAGCGCTCACCGGTCCCGGCGCGGTCGCCTATTTCCAGAAGCTCGACGACACGACGCATCAGATCGCGGCGCAGGCGAACATTTCGATTGATGAATTGCCGGCGTATGTTCGCTCGCTGCAGGAGAAATCGAAACAGCTCGAGAAAGAGCTCAAGCAGGTCAAGGTCAAGCTCGCGACCGGAGGGTCATCCGGAGCGCAATCGTCCGACGACTCCGTCGATGTCGACGGCGTGAAGCTCGTGGCGCGTCGCGTCGATGACGTGAGCGGCGGCGATCTGCGCAATCTCGCGGATACGTTCCGCACCAAGATCAAGAGCGGCGTCGTCGTCCTCGGCAGCGCGACCGCCGACGGCAAGGTCACGCTGCTGACCGCCGTGACGAAGGATCTCCTCGACCGCGTACAGGCCAACACCCTCATCGCCCGCCTCGCGCCGATCGTCGGCGGGAAGGGCGGGGGAAAACCCGATCTCGCGCAGGCCGGCGGCAAGGACGCGGATCGCCTCAACGAAGCGATTGCGATGGCGCCGGGTGCGCTCCGGGATGTGCTCGCAGGAGTCGCGGCGTCTTGATTCGAAGTGCGGCAGCTCGACGCTGCCGCACTCCAAGACTACGGCTGAAATTTCGGGTCGACGTTCATCCAGTCGCTGAGGATCTTGAGCTGCTCGTCGGTCCAGTACGGGCCATCGAGGGGCATCCACTTCGTCTCCAGCGTTTCGTACACCTTCTGCGCGTTTTTCGGGTCGGACATCCAGGTGAAGTTGTCGAGCTTCACGCGCATCGGCTTCATGTGATCGATGTCGATGCGGCGGAACAGCGGGAGCACGTCTTTCTTGAAAGAGCCTGCCATGATCGTTCCTTTCACTGTTTGCGAATCGATTTCGTGGGACGGCCGCCGACGGCGGTGTTGCGATTGAACATCTTGCTGAGGAGCGCGCGGCGATGCGCGGTCTCCTCCGGTTTGGCGGAAGCCGGATAGGCCTCAGACAGGAGATAGCTGAAGTCCGAGCTGTGGTCGGCATCCGGGTCGGGATCGAGGTCCGGGTCCGCGATCTGCGCCAGGCTGTGGCAGTACATGCAACTCGACGTGTTCCTCTTCTCCTCCGGACCCATCAGGTAAGTCTCCATCGACGAATTGGCAAGGATCATCGGGAACTGATTGACGCCCTGATCGATGAGCGTGTTCTTCTTGTTGACCTTGCCCGGCTTGCCATCCTTCTTGTAGGGAGCGGATGGCCATTGCGTGCTCACGAGCTCGTAGTATTGCCAGACCGAGCCGAGGGCGGCTAGCTTCTGGTGAACCTCATCGTTGACGATCTTCGCATCCCTGCGGACGGCCGCTGCACTTGATTCACTGACGACCACCTGCACCGTGGGCGTCTCGCGGAGACGGGGATCGCCGTTCCACGGCGTACCGTCGGTCTTCTTGGGCGTCACGTTCGGCGGACACTTCGACGCCGGACAAGTGGGATCGGCGAGTGACGGATGCGAACCTCTGTAATTGTCGACCTGCTCGAACGTCGACCAGATCCATTGCGGCGCGCGCTGCGTCTTGTGAGCGATGTGCAGGCCGATGAGGCCCATCGTGTACTGCTTGCAGAGGTACTTGTTCTTCTTCGCGGGATTGGGCCAGGCGATCTCCACGGCGCGCGTGTGGAAGCGCTCCGCGTCATCCGCGGCCGTGAGGATTTTCCAGGCCGCTTTGATTTCCATCGGACCGATCGTCTTGTTTGCGTTCGAGCCGACGGGCTGCAAATCGAGGTCGTGCGTCTGATTGTTACTGTCCCACAACTTTGCGGCATCGATGGTCTTGAACTCGTCCTCGTTCATCCGCATCTCGTAGCGGATGAACGATCCGTTCTGATCGATGAGCGGCGCGAACGTGCCGGCCTGCAGAAACTCCTGCGCCGTGTTCGCATCCTTGATGATCATGCGCAGCACCGGAAGCCTTGCCTGCGCCGCGTCCATGGCCTCGACGGAATCGCAGCCGGGCAGCGTATCCAGCGGGCAGTTCCAGCCGTCGGGTGCGATGGCGCCGGCCGCGCTCCCGCGGAAGACCGCCCAATCGGGTTTGTACGTCTCCCAGACCGTGGGGCCGTAGTCGCCTTTCGGAAGTTCCTTGTCGCAATCGCGCGCCACGCCGTTCTGCAGATTGCACGGCGCCGTGCCCTTGGTGGCGGTCGTCGCCGGCCAGTTCAGCGCGAGGAAGCTGTTCCATGAATAGACGTCGAAGTCGCGCTGCACCCCGAACCCGTCGGGATTCGTGAACGTGACGTCGTACGGAACCTGGCAACTGTAGAGCACCTGCGGCGGCGTTCCCGCGGGAGAGTCCTGATCGAGCGAACGAAAACCGGTGGTAACGACGAAAGACGCGAGGGCGAGCACACCGACAGCGGAGAGATACGACAGAGGCTTCCTCACGATGACCCCCTTCGGACCCAAGTTGAAGAGAAGATCGGTCGTCCGCTCTCTCACGGACGACCGAAACCACGGGCACCTGTCAAATCGACAACGGTCTACCGGATCTTGAAACTATCCGCCACTTCGCCGCCGTGCCGGCCCGCTGAGGCTTCCGGTCGTGGTGACGGTTGCGGCGTTGCTGTTCACGGTGCCACAGGCGTTGGAAACGCGCACCCAGTAGATCGCCGTCTCACGCGTCGTGAAGATGAGCTTCGACTCGTTTGCGGCGAGGACCGGATTGCGGGTCATTCCGGGGATGCCTTTGTACCACTGGTAGAAGAATGGTCCGCTGCCGCTCGGCTTCACCTCGAGCGTGACTTGCGTTCCGTTGGCGGCGACGATGCTCTTCGGCTGACTGGTGCCGAGGATGAATGGAGGATCGCAACTGACGTGCACGAGGAACGTGCGTGAGAACGTCTGATCCCCGGATGTGGCGATGAGTGCGACCTGATAGATGCGCGGGAACGTGAGCGGTCCGGTGGTGATCGTCAGATTCGCATTGCCGGCACCGGGTGCGGCGATGGTGCTGGGAGTCACGGAGGCGTGGAAGTCCTCGTGATCGAGAGCGTCGGTCTCCACCGCGAGGTGAATGTCCGAATTGAAGGTGGTCGTATCGACGGCGATCTTGAATGGGATCGTGCGCGATCCGGAGTTCGTCAGAACGACGGGCTCGACATCGAAGTCCGAGGGGAACTGAATCTGGAACGGGGCCGGCGGAGTGGTCGTCGTGCCGCCGCCACCGTCGTCGCCGCCGCCGGGCAATGCTGTCGTGCCGAATGCGATCGAGCCGGTCAACGAGTTCGTGCCGCACTTCTCCGTGAAGGTGAGAAGAAACTGGGTGACGGAGTTATCGGCGACCGACGTGAGCTGGCTGAGGGTGAACGTTCGACCGATGGTCGGGTCATTGTCGCTGCAACCGAAGGCGTCAGTCCCGCCGCCGGTGAGGATCATGAAGGGGAGTCCCTTCCGATCGGCGGCGCTGCGGGACGGATTCGCGTAGGTGGCGGGTACGAGCTCGGTTCCCTCGGGAGCCATGAACTGCGTATCCCAACGGAACTTGTCGTCGCCGAGATTGTTCCCGAAGTTGAACGCGAGGTTGAAGACCTTTCCGACGGAGTCCTTCTGGACGAATGCTTCCGTGAAGAAGCCGTCGCCGGTTCGGTCGATGGTGAGGGCCTTGCCGTTGTACGTGCCCGTGGCTTTGAAGCTCACAATGTTCGCCGACAGGCTGCCGGCAACGAGCATCGTCACTGCCAGAACTACAAAAATACGCACCCGCATCTCCCGCCTCCTGAGCGTATTCAGTAGGGAGCTTCGCGGCATTGCTCGGGTAGGAAAGAAGGTGTGTAGCGTCGTTCCCTGTCCACGAGCTGCTGCAAACTGCCTACCGGGATCTCTATGATTGTACCCGATGAGTGATTCCGCCATTACCGGCACCACGACCAGCACCCATGCCTGGGGCAGCCAGCCCGAGATGTTCGGACCTCGCCACGAGCATCGCCTCGGCATGATCGTTCGCGAGGTCGAACGTCTTCCGCAGGGCTCGCGGATTCTCGACGGAGCGGTCGGCCTCGGCCAGCTCGCGGGCCGGATGCAGCAGCGCGGTTACCGCGTCTTCGGCATCGACTACTCCTTCGACGCCGCTCTGCACGTCCGCCGCAACTCGACCGTGCCGGTGGTCGTCGGCGACATGACGCGCATGCCGTTTCGCAGCGGCGCCTTCGACGGCGTCACCACCGGCGAGACGCTCGAGCACCTCGACGATGACGCCGCGGCGGCGCGCGAGATCGGCCGTGTCCTGCGCGACGGCGGCACGTGCATCGCGACCGTCCCGGCGCTCCAGAGTCTCTGGAGCGCGTCCGATGATTACTACGAGCACCGCCGCCGCTATTCACGTTCGCAGCTCGTCGCCATGTTCGCGGGCGCAAAGCTCGCCATCGCCAAGGCGACGTACTGGGGCTTCCCGATCGTGCTCGCCTACGACACGCTCTTCCTCCTGCCGATGAACAAACGCCGCGCACGCCGCAACGTCAACGAAGACGCGGCGCTGCAATCCGTCGCCAAGGCCGGTCGCGCGCGCAGCCTCGTGCGCGTCGTGCGCGCGGTGTTCGCGATCGACTCGCTGTTCGCGTGGATTCCGTTCGGGCCGGGGTTGCTGGTGGTGGCGAAGAAGCGAACGTAGCGATCGCGGTTCTGTGTGGCGACGACCGCCCTCGGGATTGATGTCTTCGTCCCCCTGGAGGGCGGGCTTATAGCCCGCCGGTTCTTTGGGGGATGTTCGCCCAACAACGCCACCACCCAAAATCGGCGGGCTATAAGCCCGCCCTCCAGGGCTCGTACGACGTCCTTCGTTCTCAGCTTCTTCGTCGGGCGGGACCGCTGAGCGTGCCGGTCGTGGCTACCGTCGCCGCTCCGCTGTTGACGGTGCCGCAGGCGTTCGAGACGCGGACCCAGTACGTCGCGGTCTCGCGCGTCGTGAAGATGAGCTTCGATTCGTTCGCGGCGAGCACGGGATTCCGCGTCATGCCTGGGACGCCTCTGTACCACTGGTAGAAGAACGGGCCGCTGCCGTTCGGTTTGACTTCAAGCGTCACCTGCGTTCCGTTGACGGCGATGATGCTCTTCGGTTGATTCGTGCCGAGGATGAACGGCGGATCACAGAGCACCTGGACGAGAAGCGTGCGCTGTGCGACGGTTCCATCCTCCGCGATGCCGACGATGACGACGTTGTAGATGCGCGGGAAGGTGAGGGGGCCGGTCGTGATGGTCACTTCACCGTTACCCGCGCCGGGCCGGATGAACGATCCGGGCGTGATCGTGGCGTGGAAATCTTCATGCGCCTTCGCGTCGGTGACGACGGACAGCGTCACGGCGGAATCGAAGGTCGAGTCGATGAGCGTGCTGAACTTCACGACGCGGCTGGAGGAATTGTTCATGACCAGCGGCGCGACGTCGAAGTCCGGGGAGATCGCGACCTGGAAGGCGGGTCCCGGAACTTCTTCGACCGCTCCGCACGCTCCGTCGGAAGTGCCGCCGGTCATCGTGACCGTGTAATTGCCGAGGTCCTCGCCGAGGAACGTGGAGACCCACATCGTCACCGTGCCGTCGAACGTGGGAGTGAAGTCGAGCGTGGTGGTCGGCTGATCGGCATTGCTCGTCGCGGCGACCTGGGGAAGCGTGGCGAGTCCGCCCGGCGCGGCGAGACCTTGCATGAGGCCGAGGTTGGGAACGATGTCGCCGGACGTGCGAAGGACGGCAATCGAGACCGCGGTTCCGTTCGTGACCTGGAAGCAGTACCAGTCATATCCGTCCGCGGGAGCGGCGAAGCCGATCGATCCTGTCGCGGCGACCCCGGGCCGCAGCGGCCCGTCGTACACGATCGGCTCGCTGGCGTTGGGGATATGAGTCGCAAGCGCCGAAGTCGCGAAAAGAAGCGCAAGAATCGCAACGCACGAAGTCCTGACGAGCCGCATACCCACCTCCCCAGACGTCTGTACAAATGATTAGATAATGAATGATAGGTCGCTGGCGGTCCCAGGAGCAAGCCGGCAGCATCACAGTTGTCGGTTGTCGGTTGTCGGTTGTCAGGGAGGCAAGCAAGAAGTCCCGGACAACTGACAACCGACAACCGACAACCGCGCAGCCGGTCGTGCCGGGCCGGCTCGACGTAGAATCTCGTCGGGAGGGACCATGTCCGAATACGAAAAGCCCAGCCGGGCCGAAGACGAATACTTTGCCAAACAGGAGCTCGAGCGCCGGAAGAAGTGGGCGCAGGAGCTGTCAGCCAAGAAGTCGGTCGAAGAGAAAGAGCAGCTCAAGCAGTCGCATTGGATGAAGTGTCCGAAGTGCGGCAATGACCTCGCCGAGATCGAGCTGCACGGTGTGAAGGTCGATCAGTGCGCGCATTGCGGCGGTGTCTTTCTCGACGCCGGCGAGCTCGAACGGCTCGAGCATCATGACGAAGGCGTCATGAACCGCGTGTTCTCGCTGTTCCGCTGATGCGTTTCCTGGATGCTCTTCCTCGCTCCGGACGATCTGCGGAAGATCAACGTCTCGAACGATGATCGCGCCCTCGAGGAGCTCCTCGAGCGGCGCGATGCCGTCATCGCCTTCGGTGACGGCGACGTGTGCGGCTTCGCCGCGGCGGCGCTGCTCTTCGCCGATTTCGCGGTCTTGCGTGCCGGCGCGACGCTGACGGTTGACATCCCCCAGGCCTGGGCCGCGGCCGCCTGGCGCCTCGGACGCGGCGCGCTGCGCTGGCACCTCCGCGGCGCGCCGGCGGAGGAGATCGTCGATGAGATCACCGACGCGGAGCCGCACGTCTGGATCGAGGAATGGATGCGTAATCGCAGCGTTATGGCACTCGATTCCGCCGCGGCCCTGATTCGTGTACGCGGTGGCGATGGTTTGGAGCGCGCGGAATTCGCGCGGCTTTTCGCAATCGGCGAGCCGCAAAAAGGGCTCGACGCGTTTCTCCGCAAACAACGACCCCAATTCTGAGAGCCCCTTACAATGCGATCTGTCCTACTGGCGTTGTGTCTTCTTGCCGCCGCTTCCGCGTCCGCGACGACCTTCAATGTTGTCAATGACGCCGATTCCGGCGCGGGATCGCTCCGGCAGGCCATCCTCGACGCCAATGGGTCGCCCGGGCGGGACGAGATCATTAGTGACTGGAGGATTGAGATCCGGCCGCTTTCGTCTCTTCCGGTGATTACCGACTCCGTCCTCATGCGGTCCGTGACGCTCGACGGATCGTCGGCGGGCGCGGCGGATGGGTTGGTGTTCACCAGCAGTGAAAACGACGTGCATGGACTCGAAGTCCGGAACTTCGCCGGAAACGGCGTCGTCTTCCGCGGCGGCGGCAAGAACCTCATGGGCGAGTTTTCGATCTCGATGAACGGTGGCAATGGACTCGTCTTCGAGAACAGTACCGACAACAAAGGCGGCGTGCTCTGGGATCCGCACAACAATAGTCGTAGCACCGGCCAGTTCTTCGGCAACGGGGGCTATGGGATTCTCATTACCGGCGGATCGGCGCGAATCGATCTTTACACGGCGAGTCTCGGGCGCCCGATCGGCAATGGCAAGGCCGGGCTCCGCGCGGTCGACGCTTCTGAGCTGAAACTCGACAGTTTGAGTTCTGCGACGAACGGCGGCAATGGGATCGAGCTCCTGAACGTCACGCAAAGCTCGTTGAGCAACCTCCGGACCGGCCGGGCCATTGGTCTTGCGGGAAATGGGAATCAAGGCTATGGCATATGGATCGACGGTGGCTCGAACATCTCGGTGACCATGCGCTCGACCGCGGATGCCAAAGGCGGAATCAGGGCCGCCAATGTCTCGGAACTTCAGATCGATGCCAGGGTTGCCGGAAGTGCCGGCAATGCGATTGAGGTCGTCAATGTGACGAAAGGCTCGATTGTGAACTTCACGATCGGTCTGGACGAGTTGAACCACCCGCTCGGCAATGACGGCCATGGAATCTTCATCGAGGGCGGGTCGGATATCTCGGTGACGAATGGCCAGGTGACCCACTGTGGCGGCGATGGGATGCGCGTCTTGCATTCTCCGCGAGTCAAAGTTTCGAACTTCGACTCTCGTGAGAACGGAGGGAATGGCCTCGCTTTGTTCGGAGCGAGCGACGGCGTCCTTGAGGCTGTCCAATCCTTTCGCATGACCCTGGCGTACAACGGCGCGAACGGATTGCTTCTGGCCGACGGCTGTATCAGGAATCAGATGTCGCGCATCAGCAGCTTCTCGAATCACGAAGCTGGTGTGCGGATCGAAAACTCCGCTCAGAACACGCTTGCCGGAAGCTCAGTCTATTTGAATGGCGTTGGAATCGTCATTACGGGTAGCCCTTCGGTCGGCAATGCCATTCGAAGCTCGGCGATCGGCTTCGACGATGATTACTCCGGGTCCAATGGGAACAAAGGTGACGGGATCCGGATCGCCGACGGCGCCAGCGGCAATGTCCTTGGAACGGACGCAGAGGGCAATTCCATCGTCCAGAACGGCGGAGTAGGAATCCGGATCGAGTCCGGCAGCGGAAACTCCGTCAATGGAAGTACGTTCGAGGCGAATGGCGGCTTGCCGATCGACCTCGAAGGCGACGGGGAAACATTCAATGACCTCGCCGACGCCGATTCCGGGGCCAACGGACTGCAGAACTATCCCACGGTTGCCATGGCCTACCACGCCAATCCCGGCGTGGTCGACGGGGTGCTGAACGCGCGTCCCTCTTCGACATACAGCATCGGCGTCTATTCGGCTTTCCATGATTTGCGGAGGGGCGAAGGGTTTCATCCCTCGGACCTGTTCATGTGGAGAGGGACCGTCACGGTGACCACGGATGCACGCGGAACGGCGTCGTTTCAAACGCCATACGTGACGGGGACATGGGTGGCCATGACCGCCACCGATTCTTCGGGCAACACCTCGGAGATGGGTCGGGCGATCCCCGTCCGCGAGCCGGGACACTTTGTTCTCAGCGCGGGGAAGTCGAGCGTGAACGAAGGAGCGGGCGCCGCCGTCATCGAAGTCCAGCGTTTGGGCCCGCCTGACTGGCCCGCCTCCATCGGCTACCGCACGATCAACGCGACGGCGATTGCGGGAGCGGACTATCAGCAGGTCACCGGCACGCTCGTCTTTCAACCAGGGGAATCGGTAAAGACGTTCTCCGTACCGATTCTGAAGGACGCGCTGGCCGAAGCAGACGAAACGTTCATCGTGGAGATTCAAAACCCCACCGACGGGCTGCTCATCCTGCCTGCCGAGGCGGATTTCCTGTGGTCCAGGGCAACGGTCACGATCGTAGACCGGCGGCCCGCACTCAGCGTGGGCGATGTCGCGGTCGATGAAGGGGACGGTGTTTCCGCCGTCACATTTGCCGTCAGCATCGACACCATGAGCGGGGAGTCCGTGACCTTCGACTATCACACCGTCGCGCAGTCGGCGAAAGAGGGCGAGGATTTCCAAGCGATTTCCGGACACGCCACGATCGCCGCCGGCCAGAGTCAGGTGTTGATCAGTATTCGTCTTCGCGGCGATCTCGATCAGGAAGGGGATGAAACGTTCGGCCTCGCGCTCTCCAACGCCGGCAATGCCACGATCGCCCGCGACCGGGGAACGGCAATCCTTCGCAACGACGACGGAGTTCCGGAAGTGACCGCGGCCGACGTCGAGATCCAAGAGTTGCAGGATGCGGAGATTCGCCTCAAGCGGACGAAGTTGAATCGGAGGCCGACGCAGCTCAACTATCGAACGGTCGCCGGAACCGCCACGAGCGCCGATTTCGTCGCGACGGAAGGCTCTGTCACCTTGGGGATCGACGCGACGGAGAACGTGATCCGCATTTCCACGCAATCCGATTCAGCGTCCGAACGGAATGAGACGTTTTACGTCGAGCTCTTCGAGCCCGACAATGCCGTGTTTCCGAGAGAACGGATCGCCGTGACGATTCGAGACGACGGCGACACCGCGGTCGTGCCGGAAATCGAAGAGACCCGCTTCGTCGAAGGAAACGAACCGCATGCCGCGGAGCTCGTGGTGAAGCTCTCGCGGCCCCTCGATACCCCGGCAACCTTTTCATACAAGGCCACCGGCGACGGCGCGACGAACGGAGTCGATCTCGACTTGCCCGCGGGCTCCCTGACGTTTGCCGCGGGAGAAACGGTGAAAACGATCCCCTTCAGGATTCTCGGCGACGCTGTCTTGGAAGACAACGAGCCTGCTTACGTGCGGTTCGACGGCGCCGGCTCTTCGGACGCGCGCTTCTTCATCGACGACGACGACGGACCATCCCTGAGCATCTCCGATGGGCGGATCGCACTCATCGATCCCGCGCTGGATGTCCCCGTTTTCGTGACTCTCGATGCGCCGGCGGTCAAGAACGTCTTTTTTGAATATGAGATTCATCCGGGCACGCTGCGCTCGGACAACCTGGCGATCCACCTCAATAACGTGACGCAAGGAATGATCGCGGCGGGCCAGACGCGCGTGCAACTCGACCCGGTCCTGCGCTATTACCTGGCGTCTCCGCTTCGTCCCGATACGTACTTTCGCATCACGCTCACCCATGCTTCGTTCGCGAAAATCGCCCGCGCCGAGTCGCGGATCACGTTTCTCGATCAGGATCGGAGCCCAGGCCAACCGTTGCTCTTCGCGCGGGATCTTCACGTCGAGGAGCCGGTGAACGGCATCGCCCACGCGAACTTCGTGGTCGAGCTCGCCCCTTCGCACGAAGGCTGGGTTTCCGTCGAGGTGCAGACGACGGCGGGAACCGCAACCGGCGCCGACTTCACCGGCGCATCCCAGCGCCTCATGTTTGCGCCCGGTGAAACGCGGAAGACCGTTGCCGTGGACATCGTCGCCGACGGTCTCGACGAAGAGCCGGAATGGTTCTTCCTCGTGCTGCGCAATGCGATCAATGCCAACGTCGGACGGGACATCGGCGTGGCCACCATCTATGATCCGGGAGAAAACCGCCGCCACCGGAGCGCCGGGCATTGAGGGATTTTGTACAGATCACACCTGTTGGAGACATTCCATGAGCCGCGATCAGAGTAACGTCCATACCGAAGACGCCGCCGTCCTTCCGCCGCCCGACACCGCGCCCGGCGCGCAGCAGCTTTCCCTCTTCTCTCGCGAAGCCCTCGGCACTCTCCAGCAGGAAGAAACGCGCTGGCGCCGCGACGTGCTCGACCCCGTACTGGCCAAGAAGCCGTACTGGAAGAAGGACTACACGACCGTCGGCGGCATGGAAGTCAATCCGCATGGCCACGCCGCTGTCGATCGCCGATCAGGACTTCCACGAGGTCGCGTTATCCGGGCGAGTTTCCGTACACGCGCGGCATCCATCCGACCGGCTATCGCGGCAGGCTCTGGACGATGCGCCAGTTCGCCGGCTTCGGCACCGCGCGGCAACGAACGAGCGCTACAAATACCTGCTGTCGCAGGGACAGACCGGACTGTCGATCGCCTTCCACCTGCCGACGCTCTACGGCTACGACTCCGATCACGCGCTAGAGCGCCGGCGAAGTCGGCAAGTGCGGCGTCGCCGTCGACTCGCTGGCGGACATGGAGACGCTCTTCGACGGCATCAACCTCGAGGACATCACCGTCTCGATGACGATCAACTCCACCGCGCCGATCGCGCTGGCGATGTACCTCGTCGTCGCCGAGAAGCAGGGCGCGGACTGGAAGAAGATCTCCGGCACGCTGCAGAACGACATCCTCAAGGAGTACATCGCGCAGAAGGAGTACATCTATCCGCCGCGTCCCTCGATGCGGCTGATCACCGACATCTTCAAGTTCTGCGCGGAGCGACGTTCCGAAATACAACACGATCTCGATCAGCGGCTATCACATCCGCGAGGCGGGATCGACCGCGCTGCAGGAGCTGGCGTTCACGCTGCGCGACGGAATGGAGTACGTCGAGTACGGCATCCGCGCGGGGCTCGACGTCGACGACTTCGCGCCGCGCCTCTCGTTCTTCTTCAACTCGCACAACGATCTCTTCGAAGAGGTCGCGAAGTTCCGCGCCGCGCGCCGGGTCTGGGCGAAGGTCATGCGCGACCGCTACGGCGCCAAAGACCCGACGCTCCTGGATGCTGCGTTTCCACACGCAGACCGCCGGCTGTTCGCTCACCGCGCAGCAGCCGTACAACAACATCGTCCGCGTGACGATGCAGGCGCTCGCCGCGGTCCTCGGCGGCACGAACTCGCTGCACACGAACTCGCTCGACGAGACGCTGGCGCTGCCGACCGAGCAGTCCGCGCGCATCGCGCTGCGCACGCAGCAGATCATCGCCCACGAGTCGGGCGTCATCAACACCGTCGATCCCCTCGGCGGCTCGTACTTCATCGAAGAGCTGACCGATAAAATGGAAAAGGGCTGCTTCGAATACATCGAGAAGATCGATCAGTTCGGCGGCATGGTCGAAGCGATCGAGGCCGGCTTCCCGCAACGCGAGATCTGGGACGCGTCGTACCAGTTCCAGCGCGCCGTCGATTCCGGCGAGAAGGTCGTCGTCGGCGTGAACGCGTATCGGATGGAGAAAGAAGATCCATTCGATGTGCTCTACATCGACGAGTCGGTGACGGCCGAGCAGATCGCGCTCCTCAACAAAGTCCGCGCCGAGCGCGACTCGCAGAAGGTGCTGGACGCGCTGCAAGCCCTTCGCACCGCCGCCGCCGAGCCGGAGACGAACACGATGCCCTTCATCATCGACGCCGTCCGCGTCTACGCGACGGTCGGGGAGATCTCCGACGCGCTGCGCGACGTGTTCGGGACGTACCAGGAACCGGCGCTGTTCTAATGTTGCCGGTTCTCGGTTGTCGGTTGTCTGCGATGTAGGTCGCGATGGTCGATCGTCGGGTGCGTGGTGTCGCGTTGTTGCTGGCGCTGTGCTGTACAGCACAAGGATTCGCGGCCGATCGCCGCCGCATCGCCACGATCAACATCGGCGCGACGTCTCTGGTCACGCTGGCGAGTTGCGTCGTGCAGAAGCATGTGCACTCCGCCCGCGATGCCGCGCGCTGTCTCGTCGCCGGCTCGGTCGCCGGTGCGGCGTTCTATCAATCGAAGCGACTGGCGGCGCGCGGCGACATCACCGAAGGTTGGATGGTGGCAAACCTCGCCTCATCGGTCGTCGAGAACACCGCCGCCGGTGAGCACCCCCTCTCGCGCCTCGGCTACACCTTCGGCCCCTTCCGATTGCGCGTCGCCACGCCATTCGATCGCGCGCACGAATCGATCGTCGACGTCGACGTCTCCGCCGCCGAGACCATGTTCCTCACGCGCGCGCTCCTCGACGCCGACGACGTCGACATCCGCGACGGCATGATCTGGTACGAGACACGCTCAACCCACACCGGCCAAGGCGGCATCGTCTACGACGGCTACACCTGGGGCATCTTCCCCGGCGTCTGGAGCGGCGCGCAGAGCCACACCTGGCATCACGAAGCCATCCACGCCGTGCAATCGCTGCAACTCGATTCTGTCGACCCTCCCGCGCTCACGCTCGATCGCACCCGCCGCCCGATTCGCGTCCGCTATCTCCGCCTCGGCGCCTTGAATCTCGTAGACAACATTGCCGGCTCGCAGTTCTCGTACGAGGATCGGTGGGCGGAGATCGAGGCTTACCGGTTGACGGAAGACCGTGACCCGCCACGGTAGGCGAGAGTTGAGAAGCTCGCGCGGTCAGTGCGCCGCGGAACACGTCCTTCTCATCTAACCTATGCGTGAACGTGAACTTTGTCGTACAGAAACTCGGGCGCCAAATCGGCGCCGTTCGGCCACGCAATGGTGCCGAGTTCCGGGTCTACCGCGACCCGTTTGAAATAGTTCACGTCCTTGAGCGGCTCGAATACCGGTCCATATAACTCGCTGGACAAGTCGATCTCACCTTCACTACCGTCTTCAAACTTCACCCACACGATAAAGTCGCGGACATACTTTGCTTCGATGACGTCGATCAACATAGGTTTATTCCAGCGGCTCCATGCTCTTTAGTGGTGTGTACTGGCGCGCGAGAGACTAGTTCTCTGTCCATTCCACTCGCGAAGCCGCGTGACGTCGCATGTCGGCAAGGGTGTTGTGGGCGGCCGAAGCTGGGCCGTAACAGCTTGAGGAGTTGTGCGGCCGTCACTCTGAGGATATGCCCTCCGAGGTCTCGCCCGCATCGGTGGTCGCTCGTACTACGGAGTGGCGATGTCGATTGATAAGCTCTTGCAACACGAAGTACGCGCTCACCGCTGAGGTGAGCCGAGAGTCGCTGTCAAAACGTGCTCGCTCAAATTTAGAGGGAGCGTTCGGAAGAGACGATAACCGCATGACTGTGCCCATGAAATCATTCGTTTCCGACGCGACTCCCGCTAGTATGGCAGGTCCACGAATACCAATGCAGCCAAGTGGTGAAGGAACAAGCCCGCCATCGGCCAGTGAAACAGTGGCAGCGCCCGCAAATGCAGAAAACGCAGTGGCATGTGTCGCTTCGGATAGGTGCCTCCACTGCTCTTTGCGTGCTTCCCTGAACGACATGTCTACTACACCGGTCTGCGCGTACACTTGTTCTGCTTTGACATGGATTGCTCCTCGTGCGATCTCATCGCGCCAAAAACGCTTCTGATCCGTCGCTTCAAAATAGCGCATCGCAAACGACGTATCCGCGAAGGTCACCAAAGCAATATCAATGTTTTCGCGTAGAGAGCGGGCAACCACCCTTGCGGCCTCGTCTAGGCCGCGAGTAACCAGCGTGCGAACTGCCACCTGCATGTTACAGGCTCGACCCAGAAGCATGGCGAGGGATGGCGGCATGCTGTCGACTCCGGTGAGCGACAGTGCATACCGGTGAAGCGAGTACAGGATTTGAAGCGACATTGCTGTAGCGTCCAGCCAAGGCTGCAACAGCATCGTTTCCCGCCGTGCACGTTGTTCGAACGCTTCAAGATCGGACCAGATGTCAAACGTACCCACGCGAAATTGTGAGCCGACTTCATGACTCTTTTGATTCAAGGAGTCGACAATCTCGGCGATCTCAGAGTGTTCCGTCATGCGAACATCGTACTCTCCGCTCAGCTTCGATATCGACAACAGCGCTGACGCGTATTCCGCTGCGTAACGTCATAACCCCTCGGTTTCAGATAACGGGATTTGGAACGTGCAACTCAGGATAAGCGCGGTCTCTCTGAGGTAGGAAGGTTTTGCGAGTGCGCTTCTGTGTGGCGGCGGCGCCCTCGGCCTGTCGGTTCGCGCGCCACAGGTGAGCTCAAGAAAGATCATGCCTCGTTCTGGCTTGCCGGCCGAGGGCGGCCAGCACTACACAGAACCGCGCTCGCTTCGCTCGCCTGCCGTCGGCTCGCGTATCATTTCCCGCCATGCCGCGCACCGAACTGTTTACGCGTCTCCGCCATGCCCTGCGCGTCGCCGATCGTCTCGAGCGATCCAACATACCTACCGACGAAGCGATGGAACGCGCGGCGGAGGCATGGAGCCGCCGCCGATTCCTGCGCACCTCCGCCGTCGCCGCTGCGGGTGTGGCGGCTTCGCCGATCTTGTTTCCGCGCGTGGCGCGTGCGGATGACGCGATGCGCGTCGTCATCCTCGGCGCGGGCACCGCGGGACTGACCTGTGCGTACCGGCTACAGCAGAGCGGGATTCAGGCGACGATTCTCGAGGCTTCGCCGCGGGTCGGGGGGCGGATGTACTCGCTGCAGAATTTCTTTCCTGACGATCAGGTCGCGGAGCTGGGTGGGGAGTTGATCGACACGGATCATCACGCCATCCGGAATCTCGCGCGTGAGCTCGGGCTGGAGTTGCTCGATCTCACGTACCTCGACGGATCGAATGGTCACGATTACTTCATCGACGGGAAGGTCTACAAGGCCGATGCGGACTGGATCGAAGCATTTCGTCCGATCGCCGAGGCGGTGCGGCGGGATATTGGGGCAGAGGGGGAGAACTGCGACGTGAGCTGGAACAGCGGAACGTCGCGCGGAAAGGAGCTCGATCGGATGAGCGTCGCCGAGTGGCTCGATCGCAATCATGTTCGTGGCGCGATCCGGCAGATGCTCGAAGCGGCGTACGTCGGCGAGTTCGGTCTGGCGCTCGATCAGCAGAGCGCGTTGAATCTCCTTTGCGCGGTCGGCACGGATCCCGGAACGTTTGGCATCTTCGGCGAGAGCAACGAGCGCTTCCGCACGAAAGGGGGCAACGGATCGATTCCCATTCGACTGGCGCAGGAGATCGAGCGACCGGTCGACGTCGGCACGGTGGTCGAAGCGATTCGCAGCAGGAACGGCGGCTTCGAGATCGCGGTGAAGCGCGGCGGATCGGTGGCGACGATTTCCGCCGACGTGCTGGTGACGACCATTCCGCTCACGGTCATGCGCAAGCTCGATCTTCGCAACCTCGATCTCACGAAGGGGCAGCGCGACACGATCCAGGGGCAGGGCTACGGGACGAATTCGAAAATGATGATCGGACTCAGCGCGCGTCCCTGGGTGCGCATGAACGTGACCGCGTACACGTTCACCGATCTGCCGTTCCAGGCCTGCTGGGAGACGAGTCGCGGACAGAGCGGCACGCACGCGATCCTCACGAACTTCACCGGCGGCGGACAGGGGCTGGCGATCGGGAAGGGAAATCTGCAGGATCGCGCGCACGAGTTCGCCGCGCAGGCGGACAAGGTTTTCCCCGGCGTGGCCGCCGCATACACCGGGAAAGCGGTCCGCCAGAACTGGCCGACGTACGAGTGGACGCAGGGGAGCTACACCTGCATGCGTCCCGGCGAATACCAGCGTTTCTATCGTGCGCTGGTCGAGCCGCAGGGACGGCTGATCTTCGCCGGCGAGCACACCGCCGACGAGTTCGGCTTCATGAACGCCGCCGTCGAGACCGGCGAGCGTGCGGCGAAGCAGGCGCTGGCGGCGCTTGGGATGAAGGCGCGAGCGGCGTGATCATCAGTTGCTGGTTCCTGGTTGCTGGTTGCTTGCGGTGACTGGCGGGAAACGAGATTCACCTCGAGAACCCCAGACAACCAGCAACCAGGAACCAGCAACAGCTCGATTCATGTCAACGAAAGCCGTCCTGGTTTGTCTATCTCTCGGAGGATCTTGAATGCGTTTGCGACTCGGGTTGGCGCTGTTGCTGTCCCTCGCTGCGACTGCGGCGTTTGGAAAAGATGTCTATCTCTCGATCGGCGGCGAGGTCGGCAACTTCTTCACCGACGCGCGGATCTTCAACCCATCATTCGACAAGGACATCGTCATCAGCGCGCGCTATCTGCAGAACAATCAGGACAACAGCGGCGTCGCAGCGGTGACGGTCAACGTTCCGAAGCGCACGATGCTCGTGCTCGACAACGTCGTCTCTTTTGTTTTTCACTCCGGCGGGATCGGCGCGATCCGTCTCACGTCCGATGATGACTTCGTGGCCACGCAGCGCATCTATGCGCGCGTCGAGACCAACAAGACCCTCGGCCAGTTCGTGCCCGGCCTCGACCTCACGACCGCGCTCAAGAAGGGCGCGCTCATTCAACTCAAGCAGAACACCACCACCGACCCGGGGACGTTTCGCACCAACATCGGCGGCGTGAATCCAAACGCCGTCGTCGCCAACGTCACGTTGAAGCTGTACGACAAGAACAACGCTGTCGTCGAGACGAAGACGTTCGCCTTTCAGCCATTCGGCGTGCTGACGCCGCAGCGCGTGGATCTCTTCTTCGGCGGCGCGCACGATCTCAGCGATGCCTGGATCAGCTATGACTCCGATCAGCCGGTCTTTCTCTACGGCTCGATCGTCGACAACGGTTCGACCGATCCGACCTTCATCACCGCATCGCCCGACAGCGGCACGGCTCCGCCTCCGCCGCTCGTCCAGACGGTGACGATCGTCGCCAGCGATTTCAAATTCACGACCGGCGGCGCCAACGGACTCGCTGCCGGCGATCAGGTGAAGTTCGTGCTCACCGCGTCGGAAGGGGAGCATGGTCTGCAGCTCGTCTCGCCCGCCGGCGTCAAGCTGATCGACATCGCGCATCTCTCCAGCAGTCCAACCGAGAGAACCATCACGCTTCCACAGTCGGGCACGTACTTTTTCTTCTGCACGTTCACCGAATGCGGCACGGGTCACACGAACATGAACTCCGAGTTCACCGTTCGGTGAGACGCGAGAGAGTTGTTTCACGCGGAGACGCGGAGGTACGGAGAGAAGCTTCGCAGCAATCGGTTCTCTCTCCGTGTCTCCGCGCCTCCGCGTGAAATCCCTCGTTGCTGCGATCCGCGATCTGCGTTCTGCAATCTAAACATCTGCTACACTCATCCTCGGAAAGCTGGGAGTGTGGGAAGGGTGCAGCTAGTCGATTTCTTTCGTAGCCGGCGGGGAGGGGAGCTGGTCGGGATCGTCGTCTCGGCGATCGGCATCAGCGTCGCTGCCGCGCTCGTGACGTATCACCCCACCGATTCCTCCGCGTTCTACACCTCCACCAACACTGAGATCCACAACGCCATCGGCTATTACGGTGCGACGCTCGCCTGGATCTTCGTCAGCTTCTTCGGCTTCGCCGGTCTGCTCTTTCCCGCGGCGCTGCTGGTCATCGGCTGGAACCGTTTCTGGGGCCGCGAGATCGAGTATTTCCACACGAAGCTGATCGGATTCCTGATCGTCGCGCTCGCGCTTCCTCCGCTTTTCGATCTCTCGCTGGGCAAGTTGTGGCTGCGCGGTTCATTGATCGCCTCCGGCGGGTACCTCGGCCAGGAGATCAATCGAACCGTCAGCGGAAACCTCAACACCAGCGGTGCCGTGATCGCGCTCGTGACCTCGCTGCTCGTCGGTCTGTTGCTCGCGACGCGAATCAGTCTCGCCGCGGTCTTCGTCGCGATTCATCGCTGGTTCGCGGGCCTCGGCCGCGGGCTCTCGATGTATTGGGCGCGCTTCTCCGAGCGCCGCCGCAAGGAGAAGATGAAGGACGCGCTCGTGCGGAAGCATCTCGATCCGCCGAAGCTCCGTCTCGTTGCCGGCACTGCCGCTCCGGCGCAGCCAGGCGCGGGTCCGGGCGTGGGTCCGGGCACGGGTCCGGTCGTGCGCGAGGTTCAGGGCGCAGGGCGTTTTCAGATTCGCAAAGTCACGAAGGCCGATCTTCGCAAAGCCGCTGAAGCGCTTTCGCAGCAGGAGACGCCGAATCCGTTCGAGCTCTATCGCAAGCCGGAGCCGGCCGCGCGTCCCGTTCCGGTCGACTTCGAGGACCTCGAGCCATTCGAGGATCCGCTGTTTCTCGACGCGCCACACGTCACGGCGCCCGCGTCTCCGAGCCGCCGCGCGCCGGTCGAGGCACCGCGTCCGCCGAAAGCGATTCCTCGGCCGGCGATGCGCAAGCCGAAGGAGCCGGTGAAACGTGAGATCAAGCTGACGCACGATCTCCTGCCGCCGGTGAATCTGCTCACCGAGGGACCGAAACAGGGTCAGATCAACGACGAGGTTCATAAGAAGTTCCTCGAGGTCGGGCATCTCATCGAAGAGCGTTGCGCGGAGTTCGCCGTCGAAGGCGAAGTCACCGCGTATCACCCCGGACCGGTCGTCACCACGTTCGAGTTCAAACCTTCTGCTGGCGTCAAATACGCGAAAGTTGTCAACCTCGGCGACGATCTCGCATTGGCGCTGAAGGCGGAGTCGATCCGCATCGAGCGCATCTCCGGCTCGTCGACCGTCGGCATCGAAGTGCCGAATCGCAAGCGCGAGCTCATCACGCTACGCGACATCATCGAGACCGAGACCTTCACGGCGTCGACGTCGATGCTCACGCTTGCCCTCGGCAAAGATATCCACGGCGACGCCTTCGTCACCGACCTGGCGAAGATGCCGCACTTGCTCGTCGCCGGCGCCACTGGCGCGGGCAAGTCGGTCGGCCTCAACTCCATGATCGTCTCGCTGCTTTACAAGGCGCTGCCGACGCAGCTGCAAGATGCTGATGATCGACCCGAAGATGGTCGAGCTGAAGATGTACGAGGACATTCCGCATCTTCTCCACCCGATCGTCACCGACCCGAAGCTGGCGTCGAATGCGCTGATCTGGGCCGTGAACGAGATGGAGAATCGCTACCGCTGTCTCGCCGAGTGCGGCGTGCGCAACATCGATCAGTACAACGCGCTGCTCAAGGATCCGGAAGCGCATCGCCGCGCGAAGAAGCTCGCACCCGACGACGACACGCCGACGCCCGATCAGCTGCAGTACATCGTCATCATCATCGACGAGTTCGCGGATCTGATGATGGTCGCGTCGAAGGACGTCGAAGACTCCGTCACGCGACTCGCGCAGAAAGCGCGCGCGGTCGGCATCCATCTCATCATCGCCACGCAGCGCCCGTCGGTCGACGTCATCACCGGCGTGATCAAGGCCAACTTCCCGTCGCGCATCTCCTATCAGGTGGCCTCGAAGCATCGACTCGCGCACGATCCTCGACGCGCAGGGCGCGGAGAAGCTCCTCGGCAACGGCGACATGCTCTTCCTCCCGCCCGGCACGGCGCGCATCCGCCGCATCCACGGCGCGTACGTCTCGGAGAAAGAGATCACCGAGATCGTCGATTTCGTGAAGAAGAATCAGGGCGAGCCGAAGTTCCTCGAAGAGATCACGAAGATGGCCGAGGAGAAGAGCGGCGTCGACGGAATCGAATACCTCGACGATCCGAAATACGACGACGCCGTCCGCGTCGTCCTCACGACCGGCCAGGCCAGCGCGTCGTACCTCCAGCGCCGCCTCAAGCTCGGCTACTCCCGCGCCGCACGCCTGATCGAGATCATGGAAGCGAACGGCGTCGTCGGTCCGTCGCAAGGGTCGAAGCCTCGCGAGATTCTGATCCGCTCGGACGACTATCCGCCGGCCAGCGGGCAGATTTAGCCGTCTTCACGCGGACCGCCGCCGTCTCGGCGGCTGGGGCGGCGTCGTCTCGACGCCCGCCTGCGAGCGGCGAGACGCCGCTCGCCCAGCCGGCGAGGACGCCAGCGGTCCACATACGCATCCAGCATTTTCGAAAATTGGCAACACCTGTGCTATCACCGGCGTCATGCGTTGGACACCAGGTGGAGTCAGCTCGGACATCGAAGATCGGCGGGGAAGCAGCGGCGGAGGATTTGGATTCGGGCGCGGACCGACGATCGGTTGCGGCGGCGCGATCATCCTTCTCGTTCTCAGCCTGCTCACCGGCAAGAACTTTTTCAGTTTCTTCGACAGCTCGGGAGGCGGGACGCAGCCCGATGCGCCGACGTCGACCGCGCCGGTGCAACAGACGCCGGAGGAAGCGAAGTCCGTGGAGTTCGTGTCGTTCGTGCTCAACGACACGCAGGAGACGTGGGCGCGCATCCTGGACAAGCAAGGGATTCAGTACCAGCACGCGAAGCTCGTGCTTTTCCGCGACATGACGCAATCCGCCTGCGGCCTCGGCCAGGCGGCCTCGGGACCGTTCTACTGCCCGAGCGACAGTAAGCTCTATCTCGATCTCGCGTTCTTCGACGAGCTGCACTCGCGCTTTGAGGCGCCAGGCGATTTCGCCGAGGCGTATGTGATCGCGCACGAGATGGGACATCACATCCAGAATCTCCTCGGCACGTCCGAGCGCGTGCAGCAGGCGATGGAGAACGACAAGCGCAGCGCGAACGAATACTCGGTCCGCCTCGAACTGCAGGCCGATTGCTACGCCGGGATCTGGGGACACTCGACGGCGCAGCGCAACATTCTCGAGCCCGGTGAAGTGGAGGAAGGGCTCAAGGCCGCGGCGGCCGTCGGCGACGATCGTCTGCAGCGGATGTCGGGCCGCAGCGTGAATCCCGATTCGTTCACGCACGGCTCGTCGGAGCAGCGCATGGAATGGTTCAACCGCGGCTTCCAGTCGGGTCGCATCCAGGATTGCGAAACGTTCAAATGAAGTTGCTGGTGGCTGGTTGCTGGTTGTCTGTGGGGTGTCGCTGAGTCGCCGAGTCTCCAAGGATGCGAGTCGCCGAGTTCTGCGATGAACTCGGCGACCCGGCGACTGGACGACTCGACAACTTGCTACAAGGACTCCGCCTTCTGCACGAGTGCGACGTAGTCGCGGCGATAGCCGCCGATGTCTTTCGTGCGTACGGACAACGCGAGCTCGAGGACGGAGTCCATCGAGGCGTTGCCTTTGTTCGGTGAATCGCGGAGAAGCATGCCGAGTTGCGCGACTGACGCGGCGAGGCGGACGTTGTCGGACATCGCTGCCGCCGTCGTGTTCGCGACGACTTGCGTGAGCAGCTTGCTCGTGTCACCGTCAGGATCTTTGTAGCGCAACTTCACCGTCGCCAGTTCGCTGCCGCCGTCATTGCCGGCGGTCTTCTGATACTTGAGCGGATCGACGGTCGCGTTCGGAACCTCGGCGCCTGGAGGGATGATCTCGTACAGCGCCGTGACGGAGTGACCGGCGCCGATCTCGCCGGCGTCTTTCTTGTCGTTGTTGAAGTCTTCCTTGCGCAGCAGGCGGTTCTCGTAGCCGATCAGGCGATATGCGCCGACCTGCGCCGGGTTGAACTCGACCTGGATCTTCACGTCCTTGGCGATCGTCACCAGCGTCGCGCCCATTTCGTGAACGAGCATCTTGCGCGCTTCGTCGAGGGTGTCGATGTAGGCGTAGTTGCCGTTGCCCTTGTCGGCCAGCAGCTCCATCTTCGAGTCTTTGAGATTGCCGGTGCCGAAGCCGAGGACGGTGAGGAAGACGCCGTGCTCCCGTTTCTCTTCGATGAGCTGTTCCAGTTCGCCGTCGCTGGTGATGCCGACGTTGAAGTCGCCGTCGGTCGCGAGGATCACGCGGTTGTTGCCACGCTCGATGAAGTTTTCGCGAGCGACGTTGTAGGCGAGGACGATTCCCTCGCCGCCGGCGGTCGAGCCGCCCGCTTCGAGCTCCTCGATGGCCGCGACGATCGACGCTTTGTCGGAGCCGGACGTCGACGGCAGCACGAGTCCGGCGCTGCCGGCGTACACGACGATGGCCACGCGGTCGTCGGGCGGAGCTGCTCGACGAGCAACCGCAACGACTGCTTCACCAGCGGCAGCTTGTCGGCCGACATCATCGAACCGGAAACGTCGATCAGGAACACGAGGTTCGTCGGCGGCAGATCCTCGGTGTGGACGCGCTTTCCCTGCAGACCGACGCGCAGGAGGCGATGCTCGGCGTTCCACGGGCATCGCGCGAGCTCGGTCGTCACCGAGAACGGCGCCGCCGTCGGCTCGGGATAGTCGTAGGGAAAGTAGTTGATCATCTCCTCGATGCGCACGGCGTCGCGCGGCGGACGCTGGCCGGCGGTGAGGAAGCGCCGCACGTTGGCGTACGAGGCGCGGTCGACGTCGATGGAGAAGGTCGAGAGCGGGTTGTCGGTCGCGCGAAGGAACGTGTTCTCTTCGAAGCGGCCATATTCCTCGGTGTTGAATTCGCGATCGTCGAGATCCTTCTTCAAAGGCTGGGCGTAACCAAACGCCTGATCCTCGACTCGTCCCGCGGTTTCAGGGACTTGAGCCGGGACCTCGGTTTTGAGGTTCGAGAGTTCGTTCTTGGCGCAGGCGAACACCCACAGGGAGAACAGGACCAAAGCTGCTTTGCGCATCGGGGCGCTCCTTTCGTCTCACTTAGACGCAGGAGTCGCTCGAGACGAAACAAGGGCCGTCGGAATTCCGATGCAGAAGATGTGAGCGAACATCAGATTCGCGAAGACCGGCCAGGGCGGCATCGGGCGCGGACCGATCAGCGTGAGCGGCACGATGAGCTGGCTCATGACGAAGTGCACGGCGATGCCGTAGATCGGGCCGAAGATCAACGGATGTCGCACGAGCGCCGAGATTTTCCGGCTCGCCAGGAAGTAGACCGTCACGACGCCGAGGGCGACGCCGAAGTGCATCGCCAGACCGATGAGCATCGTGCGCACGCCGCCGTCGAAGGACTCCTTGCCGAGGAGTGCCGAGGCGATGCCCTGCAGAATTCGCAGCGGTTTGTTGCCGCGCAACGCGGAGAAGATCATGACTTCGCTGATGTCGAGGACGCCGACGATGAGCGTGCCAATGGCGATGGTGCGGAGGCCCTGCTTCATCCCTGTTCTCCTTTTGCCTGGGGCCGGTCATTGCGGCACCACTCGCCCCAGCTGCCCACGAACAGCGATGCGCCGTCGAGTCCCGCGAGCTCGAGCGCGAGCAGCGTGTGACAGGCGGTGACCCCCGAGCCGCAGTGGACGACGAGATGCTCGGGGTTCGTGCCGCCCAGAAGTGCCGCGTACTGCGCGCGCAACTCCTCGGCTGATTTGAAGCGATCGCCGGAGAGGTTCTCGGAGAAGGGGAGATTCACCGCGCCCGGGATGTGACCGGCGACCGGGTCGATCGGCTCGGTCTCGCCACGGAATCGCGGAGCGCTGCGGACGTCGAGCACTTTCCACTCGGGATTCGTGCGCAACGCGTCGACGGTATCGATGTCGACCGTCGGCCGCAGCCACGTGTTGCTCGAAGGATGCGGATACGGCGGCAACGGTTCGACGTGCGGCGCGTCCGCTCGTCACGCGCAATCCGTGCGCGGTCGCGGCCTGCAATCCGCCTTCGAGTACGGAGACATTGTCATGTCCGATGGCGCGTAACATCCACCACGCACGCGCCGCGGCATTCGCGCCCATCTGATCGTCGTAAACGACGACGTGCGTCGATGGACCGATGCCCCACGCGCCGAGTTGGCGAAGCCAGCGATCGAGTGGCGGCAGAGGATGTCTCCCGCCGCGCGAGGGATCACCGCGTTCCGCGAGGTCGAGATCGACGTCGGCGTTGCGCGCTCCTTCGAGATGACCTGCCGCATACGCTGCGCGGTTTCGCGCATCGAGCAGCACCATTTCCGGAGTGAGCTCGTTTGCTCGAACGACTGGACGCACGCAAATGATCGGACGCATGCGCGGATCGTAACCACTTCAAGACTCCGCGCGGCGTCGAGGCACCGTTTTGTAACGCGACTAGAGCGCGCGTCGGAAATTCAATATCGTCATTGCCTCGGAGAGAGTCGTCGAGTCGTCTAGTCGCCGAGTCTTCGAGCCGAAGTGTCATGGACCGCCGGCGTCTCGCCGGCTGGGTGAGCGGCGTCTCGCCGCTCACGGGCGGGCGTCGAGACGACGCCGCCCCAGCCGCCGAGACGGCAGCGGTCCACTCGACGACCTTGCGACTTGGCGACCTGGCGACTATCGCTCCGGTCCGAGGAACACCGCCGCCTGTCCGCGAGTCCGCCATCCATCATCCCCGTCCGGTTCCGGCATGCCCGAGCCGCCGTACTTCGGATCTTCGCTCGACCAGAGAATCGTCCAGCGATGCGATCCTAACGGTGGCGCGAGCAGCGGTTCATTCGCGATGCGGAGATGAATGTCCGCGCCGAGGTTGACGAGGAGAAGGCGATCCCCCGAACGGAGAAGGAAGCACTCGGGTGTCAGCGTCGCGCCGTCGAGATCCTTCGCGAAGGGATGCTCGCGGCGCAGGCGGAGGAGATCGCGATGGAGTGCGAGCACGTGCTCATCGCGGTCAGTTTCGTCAAGCTTGCAAGCTTCGAATGTGGCGCGATCGTGTGGCGGGGCGACAGGGAGTCCGTCGAGCGAAGGGAACTGCGTGAGAAAGCCGCGGCGTCCCTCGTCGACGAGCTTCGCGAGTGCGGGCTCGTGGTCCGCGAAGTAGAGAAACGGCGCGCGCGCGCCGCACTCCTGACCCTGGAACAGCATCGGCGTCGCCGGTTGCAGGAGAAGCAGCGCCGTCATCGCACGGAGCGTTCCGGGAGACGAGAGATCGCGAAGCCGCGCGCCTCGTGCGGAGTTCGCGACCTGATCGTGATTCTCGAGGCAGCAGATCATCCGCTCCGGCGCGATTCCGATCGACGGTGTGCCGCGGCGCTGCTTCTGCCAGGAGTAGTGTTGTCCTTGATAGAGAAAGCCGTGCTTTGCCATCGACACGAACTCCTGCGCCGTGCCGAGGTAATCGGTGTAGTAGGCCTCGCGGAATCCGGTCAGGGCGACGCGCGCGGCGTGATGCCAGTCGTCGTTCCACATCGCGTCGAGGCCGTACTCGGTGAGCAGCCGCCGGTCCTGCGGCTCGTTCTCCGCGCAGATGAAAATCTTGCGTGCTCCGCCGGCCTTGCGTGCGCGCTCGGTGATCTCGGCGAGGATGTGTCGGGACGAACGATCGTGGACCGATTGTGTGGCATCGAGGCGAAGACCGTCGAAATGAAATTCGTCGATCCAGTACGCGGCGTTCTCCGCGGCGAGCTCGCGCACACCGTCTGCTCCGTCGCCGTCGAAGTTGACCGCGTCGCCCCACTCATTCACGTAGTCGCGCGTGAAGTACGTCGGCGAGAACTGCGCGAGATAGCAGCCATCGGGACCGAAGTGGTTGTAGACGACGTCGAGGATCACGCCGATCCCGTACGCGTGGGCCTCGTCGACGAAGCGGCGGAGATCGTCGGGTGCACCGTAAAGATGTGACGGCGCCCAGAGATCGACGCCGTCGTATCCCCAGCCGAAGTTGCCCGGAAACTCGTGGATCGGCATCACCTCGAGGATGTCGATGCCGAGCTCCGCGAGGTAGGGGAGGCGCCGCGCCGCGGCAGCGTACGTGCCTTCGGGCGTGAACGTGCCGACGTGCAGTTCGTAGATGGCGTTGGTCGAAGGCCCGCGCCACGCATCGTCGCGCCAGCGATAGACCGCGGGATCGACGACCTGCGACGGCCCGTGCGGTCCCTGCGGCTGAAAGCGCGAAGCGGGATCGGGATACGTGGAGCCATCGCCGTCAAGGCGAAAGCGATAGAGCGCGCCGACCCGCGCGCCGCGCACCAAGCCGGAGAAGAATCCGCCGGATTCAGGTTGGAGCAGATGATCGCGATCGTCGATGACGACCGCCACTTCGCGATGAGCAGGAGCCCACACGCGGAAATGAACGCCACCCTCCACGAGCTCCGCGCCGAGCGATCTACGACGATGCATGACTTCGGCTAGTGCCGAACTCGTGCCTGCGAATGAGTAGGCAGGTGGCAGCTGGCAGTTGGCAGTTGGCAGGAGCGAAGCCCTCGATGTCTGCTCGCTCGCGCGTACCGCAGCGAAGCATACCTCCCGGAGACTGCGGCAGAACTCGGAAACGAGAGGAATCCGGACCGACGCCCTTGGACCACCCGCGCGTGCGTCCAGCCTTGTGGCCTTAAACGCTGCCGGCCGGGCCGGCCGGCAACTCGATCGCCAGCGCGGCCGCGTTGATCGTTGCGGCGATGCGGATCGCGTCGTGAATCTGGTCCTCCGACAGGAGTCCCTTCACCACGACATCCTCATGCGAGCGGATGCACATCTCGCAGTTGTTGATCGCGCTCACGGCGAGGCAGAACAGCTCGAAGTCCGGCTTATTCGTGGCCGGCCTGGCGATGCGCTGCATGCGCAGGCGCGCCGGCATTTGCGAATACGACGGCTTTCCGACGAGATGGCGGAAGCGGTAGTAAACGTTGTTCATCGCCATCAGCGTGGCCGCTGCCAGCGCGTCCTCGATGACGTCGGCACCGACTTCCGCGCGCGCGTCGTGCAGGATCGCGTCGCGGAGGCGCGGGTTGCGGGTGGCGACCGCCGAAGCGATCGCCACTCCCCAACGTTGCGCCGGTGTCAGAGCTCCCGGTTGCAGAACACTCTGCAGGTTCAACTTGATGTCCTTCGCCGCTTCGGGAATCGCGACGCGGAGCTCTTCCACAGCGCTCATGATCAGGCCACCTTGATGGTTTCTTCACCCTTCTGCCAGTTGCAGGGGCAAAGCTCGTCGGACTGCAGCGCGTCGAGCGTCCGCAGCACTTCGCCGATGTTGCGGCCGACCGAGAGGTCGTACGCGCTGACCGAGCGGATCGTGCCGTTCGGATCGACGACGAACGTCACGCGCAACGCCACGCCGCCGTCCTTGTGGATGATGCCCAGCTCATTCGCCAGCGACGGGTTGATGTGCACGAGCGGCGTCGGCATGTCGGCCAGGTCCTTGTGATTGTTGCGCCAGGCCAGATGCGAATACTCATTGTCCGTCGAACCGCCGATGACTACCGCGTCGCGGTCGGCGAAATCGGCCGTGTGCTTGCCGAACTCGACGATCTCGGTCGGGCAGATGAAGGTGAAATCCTTCGGGTACGCATAAAACACAAGCCATTTGCCGGCGAAATCCTTGTTCGAGAGGGTCTTGAATTCCTTGCCCTTCTCACGGCCAACGTTCGCGGTCACGGAAAAATCGGGGAACTTGTCGCCTACAGTCAACATGGTTACTTCTCTCCTTTGGTGATGAGCTTTCCGCGCATGACGACTTGGTATTCGTGCACCTCGTAGCCACGCAGCGAATCGATGTTGCAGACCTGAACGCGATCCCACGGCACGTCGTGGATCGCTCCCGTACTCTCGTCGATGAAGTGATGATGGGTCTCGGTGATGGGATCGAAAACGACACTGTCTTCCGCGAACGTCAGCCGCTGCAGCATCCCGCGCTCCACGAGCAGGTTGAGCGTGTTGTAGACGGTCGCGCGCGAGATCCAAGGGAACCGCTTGCGCACCCGTTTCCAGACGAGATCCGCCGACGGATGCTCGGTGGTATCGAGGACGTACCCGGCCACGGCAACACGCTGTGCCGAGGGCTGAATGTCGTGCTCGCGGAGCCTGGCGGACGCTTCGTTGACGTTCACGAGAGTTAGACTAAGTCTAAATGTGACTGATGTCAAGTGCTGGCGGTGTGGACAGCAAGACCTCGCAGTGATCTTGGCGGAAGATGAGATGTCGACTGGTGTCCTGAATCACCGGCCACGATGACAGCACCCGTTGTTCCACGGTGGCGCGCTGGTTTGTTGCCCCTCGCCCCTCACAGGGGAGAGGGATGCCGGGCGCCTGCACACGGCAGTTTCGAAGACGTTCCGACCGACGCGGGCTACCGCCGAAGATCAGGTGCCCGGCTGGGTGAGGGGTTCGCGCCACTCGCCTTACATGAAGGCCATTACGATGACAGCGAAGGTTGACAGCGGCTTGTTGGATCCGACGACGTCCGCGCAACAATTCAGGGAAATTTGTACATCGCAGTACTTCCATCTTCGATGACCTGCTAGACTGCGCACGTCCCAATATTGATGAGCTTCGCGGTGCACGTAGGGCCACGATTAGACGCTTATGCGTCATGAGATCCGATGACTCCGGAAGAGACCTATCTCCAGCACCTCGGCACGATTGAGCGCATTGCATCGTTCGTCGGACGACGGAGCCATCTCAATGGCGACGAATGCGCGGAATTCACCCAGGAAGTTCGGGTCCACCTTCTCGAAGACGACTACGCGGTGATCCGTAAGTTTGAGGGACGCAGTAAGTTTTCTACCTACCTGCAGACGGTCATCATGCGTCTTTTTCACCAATGGCGCGTCCAGCAGTGGGGCAAATGGCGTCCCTCGGCCGAGGCTCGAAGGCTCGGCGAAAAAGCGATCACGCTGGAACGCTTGCTGACCCGCGATGGGTTTACTCTTGCCGAGGCGGTGAACTTCCTGACGACCCCCGGCAGTTCGCAATACACGGTGCCCGAGCTCGAGGCGATCTACATCCGCCTCCCTCTGCGCAATCCGCGACCGATCCTCGTCTCCGACGAGCTTCTCCCGGACGCCGCCTCCGTGGCCGCCGAGGCGGACGACCGCATCGAGACCCGCGATCAGGAACGCACCGCCCGCCACGCTGCCTCGACGATGGATGGCATTCTCGAGCACATGGACGCCGAGGACCGACTGATCCTGCAATTGCGCTTCTGGGATGCACAGAAAGTCCCGGAAATCGCGCGCACGCTGCGCATCGACCAGAAGAAGCTCTACAAACGCCTCGACAAACTCTTCCTCACCCTCCGCCGCGGCCTCGAAGGTGCCGGCCTCAGCAAACGTGAAGTCGGCACCCTCCTCAGCCGCGGCGACCAGGACATTCATCTCGATGTCTTCCCGAAAGGGGAAATCCCCCCTCCGGGTCCCTCTCACCCCACAGGCGGGACGAGGGACCGAGGCGGCAAGGGGATGCTGCGATGAACGATCCCGCAATGATGACGAACTGCCCTACAGAGGAAACGTTGGCTGCGTTCATCGACGGACGACTGGACGGCAAAGCGCGACGGCGCGTGGTGGAGCACGTGGCGGAGTGCGGGGAGTGTAGGGACGTGATTCTCGCCGCTGGGGAGTTGCGGGTGTTCGAAGCACCTAGCGACGTCATTTTTGCATGGAGACGTACAGGGAAGGTCGGCGCGGTTGCTGCGCTAGCCGCCGCTGCGGTTCTCGTTGTTCTTTTCGGTCCGCTCCTTCGCGAAAGATTCTTCCCGACGAACGGCGTCGACGAATTGGTTGCGGCAGCGCATGAGCTCGACTTCCGTCCGCTGGAAGGCAGGATGTCAGGGGAGGTTGCATATAAACCTTACAAGGCACCTACAAGAGGGAACGAGAAGCATCAGGACCAATGGAGTCTCGAGGCGGTTGCCGGCAGGGTTCGGCTTCGCGAAGAACATCATAAGAATGTGGAAACCATCCGCGCTGTCGGCGTGGCCCACCTTCTGCTCAAAGAGCACGACGATGCTGTGCAGAAATTGGAGGAAGCATTACACGAGGCAACCCACGAGCGGATTACGCTCGTCGCAATCCGGCAAACGGACAATTGGCAACTCCTCAACGACCTCGGTGTGGCGTATATGGAGCGAGGCGCCTTCCGTGGCGTCGCACGCGACCGATTGGCTGCCATTGAAATTCTCGAACGCGCCTGGCGGCTCCACAAGGGAAATGAAATTGCGTGGAACCGCGCACTGGCATTGGAGCGGGCCGGCTTTCACGACCGTGCGCTCGCGGCCTGGAATGAGTATCTCCGACTGGATCCGGCATCGCAATGGTCCGTCGATGCGAAGACGCATATTCAGAACCTGACGGAGTCGAGCTCCCGCCGATATTCGAGAGACGAGCTTCTGATTGCGATACGAGGTGCCGTCAGGAAGCGAGATCGCAATCAGCTCCAATCGCTCGCCGATCTCTACCCCGAACAGTTTCGTCTAATCAGCGAAGAGGTCTTGATTCCGGAAGCAGCGGCATTGCTGCCTCTGCGCGGCGATGCATTGGACATCGCACGCGACACGGCCGCGGTTCTCGACCAACGCGGGGAATCACTGCCCGCGGACACTCTAAAGTGCCTCGAACGCGCGGGCGCGGAATCGATTAGGACCGGGGCTCGGGCGCTCGAGGAATATCGGCAGGGCCAAGAACGGATGCAACGCGGCGAGCACGCTACGGCGTACGAGCTCTTGAACGGTGCGACCGAACATCTTCTCGAAGTCAGGAACCCGTTTGCAGTCCGTGCGGCCGTGTTTCGCGCCACTGTTCGTCTCTATGACGGTCACGGTCGCGAGGCGATCGCGTTGACGGAGAGAGCCCTGCAAACACCGCAGCTCGTACGGTGGCCTCTGGCAGCGGCTCAGTTGTACTGGGTTCGCGGGCTAGCCTTGCACGGTGCGGGCGATCCCGGAGGTGCCATTCGGTCGTACGGAGAAGCCTCGCGATTGATCGGCCAGACCGCCGAAAAGGGGAGCCGGGCGGGGATCGAGCTCGTCCTCGCAGATGCTCTTCGCGACGTCGGCGAGTCGGATGAAGCGTGGCGGCATCACATGAACGCGGTTGCCGCGTTGGATCAAACGGTGTCGCTCGAGAGGAAGCAGAATGTCTTGAACGGATTCGTTCGCGCAGCCGCTCGCGAGGGATATCGATTTCTTCCCTCGCTGGTCCACGAGGATGTAGTGAGCCTCGCGCGCCGTGTTGGCGATCCGCTTTTTCTGTGTAGCTCGCAATTGATCGGCGCGCAGCTCGCCGTCGAAATGCTCGACATCCCGGCTGCAGAACGGTCTTTGAAGGAAGCGCAGATGGCGTGGGATCGCCTTCCCGAATCCGGGATGAGGAAGCGCCTCCTAGCCGACCTTGAGACGGCCCGGTTCCGATTGATGGCTGCAGCGGGACGCGAACCAGATGCGCAAGCCTTGTCCCAATCACTCGCGCTGGTCTCCGGACTCGACAACCACACGAGACTGGCCGAACTTCATCTCTTGCGCGCAAAATCATTTCAGCGCGCCGGTGCCACGAACGAGGCACGGTCGGATTTCCACGCTGGTCTCGAAGAGCTCGATGCGCAACGAGACACGTTGACCGAGGATGACAAGCGAACGCAGGCCACGCTCGCCAAAGAACTCGTCGATGGATGGGTTCTTCTCGAAATTCAGTCGGGTGATGCCGAAACCGCGTTTGATGTCGCGGAGAGCTTCCGAGCCAGACTTCTTCTGGAGCGCATCGCCGGCTCGCGCAGCGATCTTCGCGGCGCGTCACCATGGCGCGTCATCCGTCAACGGCTGGCGAAAGACACAATTCTCATTGCCTACAGCCTGATGCGCGATCGTCTAGTGATCTGGCGAGGAACGCAGGAGGGTCTTGTCGTCACCGAAACGAAAATTGATTCTTTCGACTTCCGTGCGGATCTCGAACGACTTTTCCAAGCCCTTCGCCGCCCGGCGCCGCTCTACGGCGCACCGTCGCGGAAGCTGTATGATCTACTGTGCCGTGACGCACTGACGGGTGTTCGCGCCAGAACGGTCGTTTTCGTGCCCGACAGCGACATGTTCGACGTGCCTTTCGCGGCATTGCAGGATGAACGATCGGGACGGTATGTCATCGAGGACTATTCACTCGCCATTGCCCCGAGTGCAACGCTTGCCGTTCTGCGCGAGGATCGCGTGTCACGACCTTTGGCCTCATCGCTGATCGTCGCCGTCTCGCAGTCGACGGGAGCTGGGCTGCTTCCGGCGGTGCGGGCGGAGGCGCAATCCGTCGCAGCGCACATTACCAATCCCATTCTTCTCATCGACAGCGAGGCGACGGTTGACGCTTTTCAGCGCCTCGCCATTTCGAGCCAGCTCATTCATTTCGCGGGCCATGGATTCGTCGATTCTGAGTCGCCGGCGCTCTCCGGATTGCGGTTTACCTCGAAGGACGGAGAAGAACGTGTGCTCACGGCGAGCGAGATTGCGGCAATGAAACTCGATCACGTACGCCTCGTCGTTCTCGCAGCGTGCAAGACCGCTGAAGGGCGATCGCCGGCGGAGACTCCTTTGACGCTCTCCACGGCGTTCATGGCCGCCGGCGTACCGACCGTTGTCGCGGCGACAATGGATGTAGACGATCGGGCTTCGTCGTTGTTGTTCGCCCGGTTCTACGTGAGGTATGGGGAAGGCGATTCGGCTGCCGACTCCCTGCGGGACGCTCAACTGATTCTAATGCGCGACCCTCGCTTCCTTGCGCCCCGTTACTGGGCGCCTTACACGGTCATCGGCATGCCAGCCCACGCTGGTTGATTCAGAGAGAAGGAGAGAGCTCATGCAACCCAAATGGATGACCATTCCAGTCGTTCTCGCTACGTTCGTCGGGTGTCAAAAAGCGCCATGCCCGCCGTGTCCAGAGCCCTCTGCGCCTGCTCGCACTATGCTCAGAAAAGCAGTGGCCTCAGGGTTCACGCGCGTTAACGTCAAAATGCAGATCATTGGGATGTCTCTCCTGAATACGAAAAGGGACAATGATCCAGTGACGCTCGTAATCCCCAACGTCACCCGCCATGAGCCGTTTCTATACGCCCACGACAATTACCGCATGGCCCTTTCGTCGGGATCGACCCGAATCCTCTATTCGGAAAAAGACCATTTTAGCGAACCATACAAGGTTCTTCTGCTCGCGGGCGAGGAGCTCGTCCTCGGCACGCCTCCTAACGAATCGTCGCTGACCTACACGCTCGGAGGAGCGGAGTGCCCAGCGACCTTTGATGACCTCGCGTCCCTTCGCTGGGCACCGAGTCTGTCCGACGTGCTGAACAAACCGGTGAGCATCGACGCAAAGTATCTCAAGCCCACCGCGCCGGGCGCTGTGGCGGCGACAATGGAAATAACAAAAGGAGCGCTCTCGTCGGAACCGGCAGACCCCTACATCTGGCAATTCAAAGACACGTCGTCGGCCATAACAGGTCACAGGCAGATGCTGACCGGAATCGTGAACTACGACTTCACGGTCGATCTGCCGGTAAATGAGCCCTTGACGGTGAAAAGCCGCGCCTTTGGGTCGGGAAGTGCGGTAGATCTGGTAACGCTGATGCCTCAAAACGGGGCCATCGAGTTCACTGTGGGTGTGACGCCAAAGGATACGCGATTACCGGGAATGGGTACGCCGACGCTCGTCGATCTGCACTTCCCGTTGATCTACGCCTTCCTCGATCCGGGGACGCTCGGATCAGGAGCATTGCCAATAACGAAGCCATTTAAGACGGGTGCGTACTGCTTGCCGCCGTCCCAGCCATTAGTGAATTGTGGTCCCGATCGGCCGTGATATGCGCTGTGTCATGATAATCTCGATGTTCGTGTTGAGCTGCGCTTTGTCGGCGACGGCGTACGCTCTTAGTTTCACGAGTTTCAAGCAGAAGTTCGGAGGCGACTTTAACATCGTGGTGTCCGGCGGTCAGTTTTCGATCGTTGGGCGCTCTGCAAAGCCGGTGCTGGACTTGGCGAAGGGAGCCGACGCGGCCTTGGTGCTGAAAGATACGTTCGGCGCTAACGAGCTGCATTATCGTTCTACATCCGAATCGATCGGTACGAAGCACTTTACGTACGTTCAGACGATCAATGGCGAACCGGTCGAGAACCTAGCCATTACGATTTCAGTGGATCGGTCTGGATTTATACTCGCTGTGACCGGTCGTTTTCAGGCGTTGGTGAACGCTCCCGCACCCGTACGTCTGACGAAGCCCGAGCTGCTGTTGTTATTGCCGAAGGAGGCCTGCGAATTCGCGAACGCGGCCGGAGACGAGAATCGCGGTAAGACCTGCAACCCGCTGAATGACCCGATTGCGATTCCTGCGCCGGAAGACGTGGAGGGACCGTTTCTTTTTGCAGCGGGCACGGGAATGGTACGCGCCTATAGTTTCGTTCTGAGGACGGACAGCGGAATCGGAGTCGCCGAATATTTCGTCGATGCGTCGACAGACGAGTTTCATGTTCTGGCGCGTCGAGAGGTTCTGCACCCGCGCCGGCCGAAGGGTGATGTTTTCAATCCCAATCCGCGAGCATCCGCTGCGGATTTGTCGCTGAACTACAATAACTTGGGAGCGCGGCGCGACTTCTATTCGCATGTTCGCCTGCGAGATATGGTTCAGTCCGCGAACGGGGTGGCCTCTACGTTGACGGGTCGGTACGTGCGCCTGAACGATATGCTTGCGGCGCCGAAATCGCCGCCCGTCGTTCCTATCAACGGTTCATTCGCGTCGAGGCGAGGCGACCTGGCGTTCGCATCGCTGATGCTTTACGTTCATATTGACGGTATGCAGCGGTATGTCCAAAGCCTTGGCTTTAAGAATCTATTGAACTATGCGATCGCCGCAGACCCGGAGATTCGCAGCCCAAACTCCTTCGCGGACACCTCGAAGCCGCGCTCGCCTGCGGTGTTGTTCGGGAAGGGGCTCGTGTTTCTCGCCGAAGATGGCGACTTGATCGCACATGAATATGGCCACGCGCTGCAGGCGGCCGCAGCAGGGAAGCGCTTCAACCCACAAGATACAGACTTCGAGACCGGGGCAATGTTGGAAGGATTTGCCGATTACTGGGCGATGACGTACTTCCGTGGGCAGAATCGGAGATACGCCGGAAGAGCAATGGCAGGAGAATGTTTTGCCGAATGGGGGACACAACAACCCTGTGGCTGCACACGCGTTGTAAAGTTGAACGCCACGCGTTGCGATCTTCAGCAGATCCCCGATCATCATGCCAACGGTTCGGTCTGGACGGCTACGCTGTGGGAGATCGCGGCACAGATAGGAGCGAGAAAGGCGGACCGGCTCGTTCTGGAGAGCCATTTCTTCGTCCCGGAACGCCCTGACTTCTGTATGGGCGGCATGGCCCTTATCGCAGCGGATGAGGCGTTGTGGCGGGGCGCTAGGCGAGGCGTTATTACGCGGATTCTGCAGGATCGGAAGATCTTTAACGTGACCGATTGCCAGCCGCAAATGGTGCATTGAGCTTTTGCGAACGATCGGAGTGCTTATGCTACCCTCCCGCACACCCGTGCGTCGGCTCCTCCCTCTCACCGGCATCGCCCTCTTCGTCATTGCATGGCAACTCGCCATCGCGACGTCGAACAACACGCTCGTCCCCACCCCCTGGGCCGCGATTAAAGCCATTGGCGAGCTCGCGCAGAAAGGGCTGCTCGCCAAGTACATCGTCGCCTCACTCTTCCGCGTAACCTGGGGTTACCTGCTCGCGCTCGCGATTGCGGTGCCGGTGGGCGTCGTCCTCGGCTTGTGGCGCAGAGGCGAGCTCGCCGTCAACCCCATCCTTCAAATTCTGAGACCGATTTCGCCGCTGGCCTGGATTCCCATCGCCATCCTCTGGTTTGGCGTTGGCGATGGTGCGGCGATCTTTCTGATTTTTCTGGCCTCGCTTCTGCCGCTCACGCTCACCACGATGCACGCGGTGCACAACATCGAGGGCATTCATCTGGCGGCGGGGCGGAACTTTGGGTTGACGCCGCGGGAGTTGGTGCGGAGCGTGGTGTTGCCGGGGATTTTGCCGCAGCTCATTGTCGGAATGCGGATCACGCTGGGGATCGCGTGGCTGGTCGTGGTGGCGGCGGAGATGATCGCGGTAAATTCGGGGCTGGGGTTTTTGATCGTCGACGCGCGGAATGCGGGCAATCGGTATGATCTGGTCGTGGCGGGGATGATTCTCATCGGGGCGATCGGGGTGGTGCTCGATCTGATCATGCGGCGGCTGGAGCGGCTGCCGGCGGTGCGTTGGGGGTATGTGCCCGATTGAGTGATGATCTGAAGGTTCGGTTCGAACACATCAGTATGCGCTTCGGCGGGACGCATGTCCTCGAGGACATCGATCTCGGCGTTCACGAAGGTGAGTTCGTCTGCATCCTCGGGCCGTCCGGTTGCGGAAAGTCGACGCTGCTGAATATCGTCGGCGGGTTTTTGACGCAGACCGATGGGCGCGTGACGATCGATGAGGAGCCGGTCACCGGTCCCGATCCGCGGCGCATTTTCGTGTTTCAGGAGCGCGGCGTGTTTCCCTGGCTCACGGTCGAGCAGAACATCGGATTCGGTCTCTTCCGCGCGACTGCAAGCGAGAAGCGCGAGCGCATTGCGCATTACGTGCAGCTCGTCGGACTGCAAGGCTTCGAGGCGTCGTATCCGCGCGAGCTTTCGGGCGGGATGAAGCAGCGGCTCGAGGTCGCGCGGGCGCTGGCGGTGAATCCTGACGTGCTCTATCTCGATGAGCCGTTCGGCGCGCTCGATTCGATCACGCGACTGCAGATGCGGCGCGAGCTGCTGCGCATCTGGCAGGCGGAGAAGAAGACGATTCTGTTCGTGACGCACGACATCGAGGAGTCGGTGCAGCTGGCCGATCGCGTGGTCGTGCTCTCGGCGCGGCCGGGACGAGTGCGGCGTATCGTGCCGATCGACATCCCGCATCCGCGCGATCTCTCCGATCCGCGCTACATCGAGTTGCGCGATGAGATCTTCGGCGAGATCGGGCTGGCACACCAGGTATGAACACGGAACGCGGAACACGGAACACGGAACGCTTCGTATTGCCGCTCTTCGTGGCGGCGATCGTGATCGTGCTCTGGCACTTTGCGGTGATCCTCTCCGGGACGAAGATCTTTCCGTCGCCGCTCGCCGTCGCGCGCGGGCTTCGCGAGCTGCCGCACCTCGTGGCGTACACGCGCGACTCGCTGTTCCGCGTCGGTTGCGGGTACGCGATCGCCGTGCTTCTCGGCGTCCCGATCGGTCTGCTCCTCGGGTGGTTCCGCGGCGCGGCAAGCGCGGCGAATCCGCTCATTCAAATGCTGCGGCCGATTTCGCCTCTGGCGTGGATGCCACTCGCGGTGATCTGGTTCGGCGTCAGCAACGTCGCGCCGATTTTTCTGATCTTCCTGGCGTCGTTCTTTCCCGTCGTCGTCTCGACGATGAACGGCGTGCGCAACATCCCGCCGGTCTACGTGCAGGCGGGACGCAATTTCGGACTGTCGACGCGAGCGCTGATGATGCGCGTGATTTTTCCCGCCGTGCTGCCGCGCATCCTCGTCGGATTGCGCATCGCTTTCGGCGTGGCCTGGCTCGTCCTCGTCGCCGCGGAGATGATCGCCGTCGACTCCGGCCTCGGCTATCTCATCATCGATGCCCGCAACGCCGGCAAGCGCTACGACCTCGTCGTCGGCGGGATGTTGCTCATCGGTGTGATCGGACTCATGCTCGACGCGCTCATTCGCAGGACGGAGCGATTGCGGTTCGTGGGGTGGGCGTTTGAGGAATAGATCGCGGATCGCAGTTCGCAGATCGCAGGAAAGCCCGCAGGCCGGTTTCGACCGCTGCGATCTGCGATCTGCGATCCGCGATCTGCATTTCAGAAAGGAGGAGCCAATGTCCCCGACGCGCAAGATCGGTCTTGCCGTCGCCGCGTGGGTGGCCGTGATCACGGCCGCGCATCTGGCGACGAACGTCGACTGGAAGGTGATGCTGAATGATCGTCTTCCGGAACGCGAGCGCAAGCTGAACGTCGCATACATCCCGGTCACGTGACATCTCGCGTGCCCGGTGACGGACTACATCTCCGCCTATTCGAAGTCAGGGCATCTGTTCATTCCCCGCATGTTTCAGGGGTTTCCGGAGATCAAGGAAGCATTGATCTCGAATCAGATGCAGGCGGCGTTCATGGTCGCACCGATGGCCATCGCCCTGCGTGCTCAGGGCGTTCCCATCAAGATCGTTTACCTCGGGCATCGCTACGGGAGCGCCGTGGTCGTGCAGAAGAACGGGCCGGTGAAGGAGTTTGCCGACCTGAAGGGGAAGGTCATCGCCATTCCCAGCCGCTTTTCCGATGAGCGTCTGATCGTGTTCAAGGCGCTGGCCGAGCACGGGATGAGCGCGAAGGACCTGCGCATGGTGGAGATGGCTCCGCCCGACGTCGCCGGCGCACTCGCCGCGGGCGCGATCGACGCGTTCTCCATGGGCGAGCCGTATCCGTCACAGGCGGAGATGGGCGGCTTCGGGCGCGTGCTGTTTCATGCGCGCGAGTACTGGCCCGACTACATCTCCTGCGTCCTCGTCGTGCGCGAGGACGTGATCCGGAACAAGCCGGAAGCGGTGCAGGTGCTCGTCGACGGCATCGCGCGCTCGGGCCTCTGGCTCGAAAATCCTCCGCGCCGCCGCGCGCGCCGCGAGCACGCCGCCGATTTCGTGGGACGTTTCTACTACCGCCAGGATCCGCGACTTCTCCGCTGGGCGCTGACCAAGCCACTCGATCGTGTGCAGTACCAGCCGCTCTCGCCGCGCCGCAAGGACTTCGAGCTGATCGTGCGCCTGATGCGTGAGACCGGCGTCCTCGATCACGACATCGCCTTCGAGGAATACGTCGACACGCGATTCGCCGAAGGAGCGAAAGGGCAGACGGAGTGGCGCTACGAGCCGGGAGACGCCTCGGCGCAATAGCGTCCCTGTCATCCCGAGCGTCGAGCGAGGGACCTGGGGGCCGGGCGGCACGATGCGCGAGTTGTGCACGATGCATGAGCATCGCGCCTCCGCCCGCCCAGGTCCCTCGCTATCGCTCGGGATGACAGGTGGTTCCCTGCGATCTGCAAACTGCGATCTGCGATCTCGGTCTTGACATGCTACGTTTGTAGCACTATGTTGTGTCCGTAGCATGCGACCGACACTTTCACGCAGAGAACGCGAGATCCTGGATGTGCTCTTCGCCATTGGCGAGGAGGCTTCCGCGGAGGATATCCGGACGCGGTTGACGGATCCGCCCAGCTATTCGGCGGTGCGGGCGATGCTTGCGAAGCTCGAGGCGAAGGGTGCGATCCGGCACAAGGAGAAGGGCCTGCGGTACGTCTATCTGCCGACGGCGACGCGGCGGACGGCGAGCCGTTCGGCGTTGCGGCGGATGGTGGACGTTTTCTTCGAGGGATCGAAGGGGCAGGCCGTGACTGCGCTGCTGGACGATGAACATTGGACCGAGGAAGAGCTCGATCGGCTGGCTGGCGAGATCGAGCGGAGGAGAAAATCGTGAGCCTGCTTCGTTCGATTCTCGATCTCGATCTGGCGCCGTGGGTGTTCGTGACGGCGAAGGCGACGCTGGCGATTCTCATCGCGCTCGCCGCCGGTGCGCTCTTCCGGCGCGCGCGTGCTTCGCTGCGGCACGCGGTGTATGCGGCGCTCTTCGTTCTGTTGTTACTCCTGCCCTTGTCGCCGCGTGTGATGCCGGCGATGAATGTGACGGTACCGGCGCAAACGCAGACGGTGGTGAAGCCATCGATCCCTGTCGCTGGCGCGATATTGCAGCATCCGACAGCGGCCGTCGTGCGGGCGCAGAACGGTCCGCGAATTTCTCTTCGCGATGTTCTCGCGGGCCTCTATCTCGGTGGCGTCTTCTTCCTGCTGGCATCGCTGATTGCCGGCATCGTGCGTCTGCGCCGCGTTGCGTCGTCGGGTGAAGTCTGGCTCGACGGGACGCGCCTTGCGGCGGAAGTGGCCTGCGCGAACGGGATTCGTCGCGCGGTGCTCGTGGTCATTTCCGACGAAGTGTCGGTGCCGATGACGTTTGGCTTTCGGCGACAGACGATCGTCGTTCCCGCGACCGCGCGTTTGTGGGACGACGGCGCGTTGCGTCGCGCGCTTCGTCATGAGCTCGAGCACGTGCGACGTGACGACTGGGCGCTGCAGCTGGTCGCGCGCGTCGCGGTGGCCGTGTACTGGCCGCATCCACTGGTCTGGATGGCCTGGCGGCGATTCTGCGCCGAGGCGGAACGAGCGTGTGATGACGCGGTGGTGCGAACGTTCGAGGCGGCGACGTATGCCGAACAGCTCGTCGGCCTCGCGCGCACGATCAAGCGTCGCTCGCGCATGCCGGCCCTGGCGATGGCCTCGCCGACGCGACTCTCGGAGCGCGTTCACGCGATCCTCGATCCTTCGCAACGACGCGGACCGCCTGGTCGCATCGCCAGCGTGACGACGGTGGCCGTGATGGCACTCGCACTCGTGCTCTTCGGATCGGTGCGTCTGGTCGCGGCGGTGATTGCCGACGAGAAACCGCTGCACTCCGAGGATGTGAGCGGGGCTGACGACGAGTCGTATGCGGAGATGGCCGTGAAGGCGGGCGAGCGCGGCAGCATCGGCCGGATTCAGGAACTGCTCGCGCATGGACTCGACGTCAATCACACCTTCGACGGCGATGGAACGCTGCTGCTCATCGCGGCGCGGAACGGTCATCGCGAGGCCGTGGAGTTTCTCCTCGATCATGGCGCCGATCCGAACGTGCCTTCGCCCGGCGACGGCAACCCGCTGATCGCGGCGGCTGGTCATGGTCAGGCGGACATCGCGGCGTTGCTGCTCGATCGCGGCGCGCGCATCGACGAAGTCGTGCCGGGCGACGAGAACGCGCTCATCACCGCGTCGAGCTGCGGTTCCGCGGAGATCGTTCGTCTTCTGATCGCGCGCGGCGCGAACGTGAACCTCGGCGTTCTGGGCCGACGGCACCGACGGCCGCAACCCCGACTGGCGCACGCCGCTGATCATGGCCCGGCGCAATGGGCACGAGAATGTCGTGAAGCTTTTGCTCGAAGCGGGAGCGCGATGATTTGGAGTGCGGTCCGTAGCCGGAGTTCGGTTTCACGCGGAGGCGCGGAGACACGGAGAGGAGGTTGGTAGCAATCCTTTTCTCCGCCTCTCCGCGTCTCCGCGTGAAATCTTTGGTTGCGCCCCACGCCGCACGAACAGAAGCTGCGGCTTTGAATCGGATAGAAAGAACAACGAATTCATGTTGACACGCGTTCTGGTGATCCTGGGAATCGTATGCTCGGTGCGGGCAGCCGAGGTGCGGAAGGCGACGTCGCCGATCCGTGTCGATGCGGTGCTCGATGAAGCGGCGTGGCAGGAGGCGACGCCGATTCCGATCGGGCACGAGTGGTTTCCCGGCGACAACATCGACGCGGCGGTGCCGACGGAAGTGCTGGTCACCTGGGACGACGAGAAACTCTACGTCGCCTTTCGCGCGCACGATCCGCATCCCGAACGGATTCGCGCGCGCTTCAACGAACGCGATGGTGCGACCGCGGACGATAACGTCGGATTCCTCCTCGATCCATTCAACGACGATCGCCGGGCCTATCAATTCCGCATCAATCCCCTCGGCGTGCAGGCCGACGCGATCAACAGCGACGTCGAAGGCACCGAGGATTTTTCTTGGGACTCGATCTGGGACTCGGCGGGACGCATCACGGCCGACGGCTACATCGTCGAAGTCGCGGTGCCATTGCAGCAGCTGCGCGTGCCGTCCGGCGGAAGCCCGCAGACCTGGGGCTTCCTGGCCATGCGCGACTGGCCGCGCGACGTGCGTCATCGATTCCGATCTGTCGTCACCGATCAGAACCGCAACTGCCTCATCTGCCAGTTCGCCGACTTGACCGGCTTCGGTGCGACGCGCAGCGGACGCAATCTCGAAGTGACGCCGACACTGACCGGCACGACCGGCGATGGCGACAGCGACATCGAGCCGGGCGTCTCCGGGCGTTGGGCGATCACGAGCGGGACGTCGCTGCAGGCGACGCTGAATCCCGACTTCTCGCAGGTCGAGGCTGACGCGGCGCAGCTCGATGTGAATCAACGCTTCGCGCTTTCATTTCCGGAGAAGCGTCCCTTCTTTCTCGAAGGGGCCGACTTCTTCGAAACGCAACTGCCGCTGGTGTTTACGCGCTCGATCGCCGATCCGGTCGCCGGCTTGAAGCTGACGGGCAAGAGCGGGCCGAACGCGTTCGGCGTGTTCATCGCGCGCGATCGCATTACGAACCTGCTCGTCCCATCGGATCAATCGTCATTCCGCACGACCTTGGCGGATGATTCGACGACGCTGGTGATGCGCGGTCGTCGCGAGCTTGGTAAATCGGCGACCGCCGGTGCGCTCGTCACGTTGCGCTCCGGTCCCGATTACGACAACCGCGTCGCATCCGCCGATACGTATCTCCGCCTGACGGAGCGCGACTCGCTGCGCGTTCAGGTGGCCGGCTCGCAGAGCGAGTATCCGCAAGGCATCGGAGGACGGTCGCTCGATGGCCACGCGCTCTTCGCCCGATACTTCCACGCCGATCGGAACTGGACGTGGGGAAACAATTACGAGGAGTACTCGCCGGGCTTCCGCGCCGACGTCGGTCTCTTCGATCAGGTGGGTGTGCGCGCGACGTCGGCGTTCGCGGAGCGCCGCATTCGCGGCGGCGACAAGCCGGGACGCAAGTGGTTCACGAACCTGCTGTTCAACGGCGGCGTCGACGGGACGCGCGAGTTCAACGGCGCCTGGAACGAATGGGGCGCGGACCTCGGCGCGACGTATCAAGGCCCGCGCCAAAGCGAGATCAGCGTGAATGCGCTGGCGCCGAATCAGGAGTTTTTCGCCGGTCGCGTCTACCACAACCTCCGCCACAGCGTGAACGCTTCGATCCAGGCGACGGCCGACGTGAACCTCGGTTTGTTCGTGAACTGGGGCGAGTCGATCGACTTCACCAACGAGCGTGCCGCGGACTTTGTGACGATCGGGCCCTCTGCGAATTTCGACATCGGCCGGAGAATGCGCGGCGAGTTTTCGTGGCAGCGGCAGACGTTCCGCACCGAGGCCGGCGATCGGATTTTCACGGTCGACGTGCCGCAGGCGCGCCTCCTCTATCACTTCAGCCGGCGCTCGTTTCTGCGCGCGATCCTGCAATACCGCGACGTCGAGCGCGATCCGGCGCAGTACGGCGACATTCCGGTGAATCGCGAGGACCGCGGATTCCTGTCGCAGCTTCTGTTCTCGTATCGCCTCGACGCGCAGACGGTGTTTCTGGCGGGCTATTCGGACAACTACGTCGGGACGGACGAGATCGACTTGACGCGCACGAATCGGACGCTGTTCGTGAAGTTGAGTTACGCATGGTTGTTTTAGGGATGTTGTCAGTTGTCGGTTGTCGGTTGTCTGTGCCGTGAGGCTTTGGAGCCCAGACAACCGACAACCGATAACCGTTCTAGAGCGCAGCGACAAAACGATCGAACGCCGCGAGTCCCAATGTCTCCGCTCGTGCCTCGGCGTCGATCTCCGCGCGTTGCATCGCTGCGATCACCTGCTCGCGGGTGAGGTTGCGCCAGCCGATCAAGTTGTTGACCAGTTTCTTTCTGCGCATGCGGAACGAGGTGCTGACGAGATCGAGCACGTCTTCGCGCGGTGAGGTGAGGCCCGGATCGCGCGGGTCGAGGACGACGACGGCGCTGCGGACCTTGGGCGGCGGATGGAACGAGCGCGGCTCGAGGATCATGAGGATGCGCGCGGTGGCGAAGGCCTGCACGTAGAGCGTGAGGTAGCCGTACGGATCGGTTCCCGGCTTGGCAACGACGCGGTCGGCGACTTCTTTCTGCAGCATGAAGACGGCGCGGCGGCAATGCGGATCGGCGATGACGCGGCGGAGGATCGGCGTGCCGACGTTGTAGGGGAGGTTGCCAACGGCGCGGTAAGGCGCGGACGGCAGCTCGGCCTCGACCGCGTCTTCGTGGCGTAATTCGAGCTTGTCTCCGAACCGCGATTGCAGCCGCGGAATGAGATCGGGATCGATCTCGATGGCGATGATGCGGTTGTCGAGCTCGACCAGTTTCTCGGTCAGCACGCCTTCGCCCGGCCCGATCTCGAGGACGATCTCCTCCGGCCTGGCCTCGATCGCGGCGACGATCTTCTCGACGGCCCCGCGATTGCGGAGGAAGTTTTGACCGAACTTTTTCTTGGGACGCATCGTCAACTCAATCTGAGCGAGAACTGTTACTAGTTGCTGGTTACTGGTTGTCTGTGGGGTCCCGCGATCAGCCGCAGACAACCAGTAACCAGTAACCAGTAACGAAGTAACCAGCAACCAGCAACAGGCTCTTCGATACGCTCAGGATAGACTGAAGTGCAATGATCGGCACCGAACAAGCTCACGAAACTCTGGCCCGTCTTCGCGAAGGAAGTCGGGCGCGTCGTCATCGGCCAGGAGGCGATCGTCGATCGGCTTCTGATCGCGATTCTGATCCGCGGCCACGTGCTGTCGAAGGATTGCCGGGCCTCGCCAAGACGCTGCTCGTGAAGACGCTGGCGGCGGCGATCGACGCGAACGTTCAAGCGCATTCAGTTCACGCCCGACCTGCTGCCGGCCGACATCACCGGCACGCAGATCTTCGATCCCGCCGGCCGCACGTTCAACGTCGCGTCGCGGACCGATCTTCGCGAACCTCGTGCTCGCCGACGAGATCAACCGCGCGCCGGCGAAGGTGCAGAGCGCGCTGCTCGAGGCGATGCAGGAGCGGCAGGTGACGATCGGCGACACGACCGTATCCGCTGCCGGAGCCGTTCGTCGTCATCGCCACGCAGAATCCGATCGAGCACGAGGGAACGTATGCGCTGCCGGAAGCGCAGGTCGATCGTTTCGTGATGAAGCTGCGAGTCGACTATCCCGCGGCGATCGAGGAGCTGCGCATGCTCGCGCTGTACCTCGATCCGATGCGCGAGTCCGTGTCAGTCCAGCGCGTGATGACGCTCGATCGAGATCCGCGAAGTGGCGCAGCTCGCGGCGCGCGTGCACATGGACGAGCGCATCGGACGCTACGTCGTGCAGCTCGTCACTGCCACGCGCAAGCCGGCGGAAGCGCAAGCTCCCGCGCTCGCCGCGCACATCGCCTTCGGCGCTTCGCCGCGCGCGACGCTCGCCCTCGCGCACGTCGCGAAGGCGCACGCGTTCCTCGAAGGGCGCGACGTACGTGGTCCCCGAGGACGTGAAAGCGATCGCGCACGACGTGCTGCGCCATCGCCTGGTGCTCAGTTACGAAGCGGCCGCGGAGAACGTGACCGCGGATCGGATCATCGATCAGGTGCTGAATGCCGTCGCGGTGCCATGAGAGGTTGTCTGTTCTCAGTTGTCCGTTGTCCGGGACTTGAGGTGAAACAGCGCATCACAGACAACTGACAACCGAGAACCGACAACATGTTCTTCACCCGCCAGCCCCCCAACCTCCGCGAACCCATCGTTCGCCGCGTGCGCGATCTCGAGATGCTCTCCTCGCGGCTGATCCGCGCGGGATTCGCGGGGGACTATCACTCGGCGTTTCATGGGCGCGGGATCGAGTTCTCGCAGGTGCGGGAGTATCATGCCCGGGCGACGACGTGCGCACGATCGACTGGAACGTGACGGCGCGAACCGGCGTGCCACATGTGAAGGAGTTCATCGAGGAGCGCGACCTGACGATCATCGTCGCGGTCGACGTCTCGGGCTCGATGGCGTTCGGATCGGTCGACTGGCGGAAGTGCGACATCGCGGCGGAGCTGGCGGCGGTGTTCGCGTTCTCGGCGGTGCAGAACTCCGATCGCGTCGGACTGCTGCTCTTCTCCGAATCCGTACGCGCGTTTCTTCCGCCGCGCCGCGGGCGTGCGCATGCGCAGGTCATCGTGCGCGCGGCGGTCGATGCGGCGATGCGCAGCGCGAGCGGCGAGGCGGATTTCGAAACCGCCTGCCGTTTTCTCGAGCGTGTCGGCCGTGAAACGCGCGGTCGTGCATCGTGCTCTCCGATTTTCTCGACGCACGATTTCGAGCGGCCGCTGCAGCGCCTCAATCGGCAAGCACGACGTCGATCGCGATGCCGATCGTCGATCCGCGCGAGGAGCGCTTTCCCGATCGCGGTCTGGCGCGGCTCGTCGATCTCGAGATCGGGCGAGGCGCGGCTCGTCGATCTGCGCCGCGCGGACGTCGCCCGGCGCGCCGCGCAGCGACGCTGAAATCCTCGCGCGGCGTTTCCGTTCCGCGGCCATCGATCATCTTGCCGGTATCGACGGCTGTTGCCGTACGACCGCGAGCTTCTGCGTTTCTTCCGCGAGCGCACGCTGCGCCGCCGATGATCCTCGCGATTCTTGCGTTCGCCAGCGCACGATTCAGCCGGCCGCGCCGACGGTCGGCGATCTGATCACCGTCGAGTTCCCGACGCCGGTGACGCTCGAGAAGTCCGCGCGACTACGAGATCGTGACGCAGTCGGCGAACCGTGCGGTCGTTCGAACGTTCACGCCGAAACCGTTCGCGCTGCACGGCACGGCCGGCAGCGAGCGATTCACAATCACGGTTCCCGTGCAATCGGTGCTCAAGCCGAAAGATGATCTGCAGCCCGCGCCGCTCGCGCCTCCGCGGCCGGTGCCATATCCACGCGCGCCGTTCATCGCCATCGCGATCGCCGCGCTCTGCGCGATCGTGGCGTGGGCGGCGGTTTGGTTGCGATCGAGAAAACGGGTCGAAGCGATCGTGCCGGCGATGAGCGCGGACGAACGTTTCCGCCGCGCCGTCCTCGCCTTGCGCACGTCATCCAATCCACGCCGCTGGGCCACGCTCGCCGACGAAACGCGCGCTTACCTCGCCGCCACGCGCCCGCGCCTCGGCAAGGAGCTCACCACGACGGAAATGCTGCCGCGTCTCGCCGACGAAGAGCGCGTCGTCGAGGAGATCCTGCGCCAGGGGGATCTCGAGAAATTTTCGCCACGCGGAACGGCCGACGGCGATTTCGAGCACGTCGTTACCGGCGCGCTCGCGCTCGTCATCCCAAGCACGAGCGAGGGAGTCGGGCGGGAGGGGGCGGCGTGAGCGAGGGGCGTTTCGTCGTGAGGCTGCGTATGGCGCGCGAATCGACGGCCGAGGGCGGCCGTCGCTACACAGAAGCGCACTCGCTTCGCGTGGTGGACCGCCGCCGTCTCGGCGGCTGGGGCGGCGTCGTCTCGACGCCCGCGAGCGGCGGGACGCCGCTCGCCCAGCCAGCGAGGACGCCGGCGGTCCGATATGGGAGTAGCGCGTGACGCGCTTCGCCCAACCTCTCTGGTTTGCACTGGCGGCGCTGGTCGTTGCGCGCATCGTGTTGCTTTGGCGCGACCGTCGTACGCGCGTCGGTGCGTTCGGGTTCTCGTCGCTTTCGCTCGTTTCGCAGGCGCGGGGCATTCGCGCGCGGACCGCGGGCGTGCCGTTCGTGCTGGAAATGATCGCGTTGCTGCTGCTCGTCGGCGCGTTGGCGCGGCCGCAGCGGGTGGTGCGGCTGGCGGCGAATGATCGTTACGGCATCGACATCGTCATCGCGCTCGATGCCTCGGGGAGCATGGCCGCGGAGGATTTTCGTCCGCGCAATCGATTCACGGTGGCGAAGGAGCTGATCGGCGACTTCATCCGCGGGCGCACCGACGATCGCATCGGGCTCGTGACGTTCGGCAGCCGCGCGGCGACGCGCGTGCCGATCACGTACGACCGGCGCATCACCGAGAGCATTCTCGACAAGAGCGAGATCGGCGACAACGGCCAGGGGACGGCGATCGGTCACGCGCTGGCGACGGCGGTGAATCGGCTGCGCACGTCGAAGACGCGAACGCGCGTGATCATTCTCGTCACCGACGGCGTGAACAACTCCGGCTCGATCGAGCCGCGCGTGGCGGCGCAGCTCGCGGCGCGCGAGGGGATCAAGGTCTACACGATCGGCGTCGGCAGCGAAGGGCCGGTGCCGCTGCCGATTCAGCGGCAGAATCCGTTCACGGGACAGATCGAGACCATCTACACGCACATCCGCGGCGAGCTCGATGAGCCGACGCTCGACGGCGATCGCGCAGACGACCGGCGGCGAGTATTTCCGCGCGACCGACGCACTCGCGTTGCAGCGCGTGCTCGAGCGCATCGACGCGCTCGAGAAAACGCGCCTCGCGGCGCCGAAGAGCGAGCAGATCGACGAGCTGTACGGCTATCCGCTCGTCGCCGGACTCGCGTTGCTGCTGCTCTCGCTCCTCGGCGGTGAGACGTTCTGGATGAAGGTGCCGGCATGACGTTTCGCATGATCACGCTGCTCTGGCTGCTGGCGATCGTGCCGATCCTGGCGATCTTTCTCGTCGCGCGCGAGCGAACGCGCGTCGCCATCGCGCGCCGTTTCGCCGCGGAGCGGCTGCGTGGCGTGACGAATTCCGCGCGGCGATTTCGTCCGTGGTTCTTCGCGTTCGCACTGGCATTGGCGATCGTGGCGCTCGCGGGACCGTACGCCGGATACACGCTCGTGCCGATCGTTGCACGCGAAGCGAATCGCGTGATCGTGCTCGACGTTTCGAACAGCATGGCCGCGGAGGACGTCGGCACGTCGCGGCTCGGCGCGGCGAAGGCGTTGGCGATGCGATTGGCCGAGGAGCAGGAGGGGCGAGTGGCGCTGATCGTGTTCGAGGCCGAGCCGGAAGTCGTCTCGCCGCTGACGTCAGACACTGCGGCGGTGAGTGCGCTCATCGACTCCGTGGTGCCGGGAGAGAGTCGGGCAGCCGGGCTCGGACGTCGGCAGCGCGATCATCGCGGCGATGCGGCTCATTGAATCGGAGCCGGCGCAGAAAGCGGATCTCGTCGTGATCAGTGACGGCGAGGATCAAGGCACGCGCGTCACCGAGGCGGTGCAGCGCGCGAAATCACGCGGCGTGGCGGTGTCGACGATCGTTGTCGGCAGCGAGCAGGGAAGCACGATTCCGACCGGCAACGGGCCGCTGCGCGACACGAACGGAGAACTGGTGAACACAGTTGCGCGGACCGAGACGCTGGGCGCAATCGCGCGCGATACCGGGGGCACGGCGCTCGTGAATCCATTCGCCGCGAACGGACTCGACGCGCTCACGAGCGGCGCGAAAGCGGCCACGGCGCGGAAGACCGAGGCGCGTGTGCCGATCGATCGCTACCAGTGGCCTCTTGCCTTCGCCTTCGCCGCGTTCTTCCTCGGGTCGCTGCTGCATCGAGGTGCGGAATGAGAATCGCGCTCGTCGTCCTGGCGATGTTGTCGGCTCCGGCCTGGTGGCGCGAGACAAACTCGCACGCGGCGAGCCGGCGCGCAGCGGCGGCCTACGAGGCGAAGCAGTACGCCGCCGCCGAGCAGTCGTACCAACGCGCGCAACAGCTCGCGCCGTCCTCGCGCAACGCCTTCAACCTCGGCACGTCGCAGATCGCCGCCGGCCACCGCGAGCAGGGATCGGCGACGCTGGCCGAGGCGATCCGCGATCCGGCGCTGCGCGCCGATGCGCTCTACAACCGCGGCAACAGCGCCCTCGCGGCGAAGGCTTACGAGCACGCGGTGCGCGACTACATCGACGCGCTGCGCGCAAATCCGAATCACGCCGCGGCGAAGCGCAACCTCGAGATCGCGCTGAACCAGCAGGACTCGGCGCGCAAATCGTCGAGCGGCAAGAAGGATCAGCAAGGCCAATCGAAGCCGCAACAGCCCGCGCCGAAGGATGGACAGAAGCCGAAGGAAGGGGAGCCCGATCTCGAAGCGCTCCTGCGCTCGGTGCAGCAGCAGGAGCAGGAAGAGCTGCGCCGGATGAAGGGGAAGGCGGCGGAGGGGCGGGTGGGGTGGTGAGGTCGAGATCGCAGATCGCGGCTCGCAGATCGCAGGCCCAACCACCCAGCTATGTGGGTAGGGCGGGGGCCTCCTGCGAGCTGCGAGCTGCGAGCTGCGAGCTATTACTCGCGCTGATGCTGTTTCTTGCCATGCCCGCCTTCGCGAGCGAGCTCACCGTCGATTCCCATCGCGTGCAGCAGAACGATCTCGTCACGATCACGTTGTCGCTCGACGACGCTTTCGCCACGCTCGATGAGGTCAACCTGCCGCTGAAGAATCTGGTGTTCGTCGGCGAGCCGTGGGTATCGACGGAGTTTGCGTGGATCAACGGCAAGGTCGTGCGCCGGAAGACGTTTCAGTATCGCGCGCGGCCGCTTGCCGATGGACCGGCGCGCGTCGGACCGTTGGTGTTGCGTGCGGAAGGCGAGACGGCGCAGTTAGCGGCGATCGATCTGCAGGTTTTGCCGGATCGCGCGACGGGGTCGAACGATGCGGAGAGCGTGTTGCGCGAGCTCTCGAGCACGGGACGCGATCTGCTCTTCGTGATCGCCGAGGCCGATCGGAAGAGCGTGTACGTCGGCGAGCCGGTGACGATCACCTGGTTTCTGTACAACGCCGCGTCGCTGCAGCAATGGCAGGTCGTCGGCGTGCCGAAGCTGCCCGACTTCTGGTCCGAGGAATTGCCGAAGTCGGATACGGGCGAGAGGGTGTACGTCGGCGACGTGATGATGCAGCGCGTGCCGATTCGGCGCGTGGCGCTCTTTCCGTTGCGCGCGGGACGACTGCGCGTCGACGGAATGACACTGCAGGCGGCGGTGCTGCGTCGCGGGCGAAGCGGACCGTTTGCGATGTTCGAAGGAGAGATCGCCGAGACGACGTTCACGTCCGCGCCGTTGGAGATCGTGGCAAATGCGATTCCGCCAGGAGCGCCGGTCGACGCCGTTGGCGATCTGGCGTTGACCTGCGCGCCGCCGGTGCAGCGCAACGGAGGCCCGGTCGTCGTGGCCGTGACGCTGGCGGGCGTCGGCAATTTGCGCGCGGCGACGCCACCGCATTTCGCGGGACCCGTTGCCGGAAGCGTGCAGGTGGAAGGAGGCGAGGTAACGCTCCCTCGCGACGACGAATCGTTCGGCATGGCGCGACGCTGGCGCTTTCTGATCTTTCCGAAGACCGCGGGAATGCTGGAGATCCCTCCGCTGACGATGCGCGTCTTCGTGCCGTCGACTTCCGAGCGTCGCGAGCTGCGATGCGGCACGTCGTTCGTGAAAGCCGTCGCGGCGCGTTCGGCGGTCGCGCCGGTGGCGACGGAGGTTCCTCCATCCGCACCGCGGCGATGGCCATGGATCGCCGGCGCCTTCGTCCTCGCCATCGCGATCTTCGCGCCGCGTGTTCGACGCGAGCTCGCGCTTCGCCACGCGGTTCGGGAAGTGCTGCACGACGCGACGCCCGCCGAGATTCGCGCGCGCATGCAGGAGCGCGTGTCGATCGATCTTCGCGAAGCGAGCGATCGCGGCGACGCCTGGCGCGCGCTGCTCTCCCTGCTCGATGCCGTCGAGCGCGAGCGCGACATTGCGGTGGGGGCGGAGGGGGAGATCGCGAGGCGGGTGGGCGAGGTGTTGAAAGCGAATTGAGAATTGAGGATTGAGGATCAGAGAACCGGGTCGGGGGACGAAAGCGAATTGAGAATTGGGAACCGGGTCGGGAGCGGTCTCTGATTCTCAATTCTCAATTCGCTTCTACCTTTAAACTTCGCGAGTGCCGGTTCCCACTCTCCGCACCGCCCGACTCACACTTCGCCCGTTCACGCTTGCGGACGCGCCGGGCGTGGAGGAACTGGCTGGCGCGTACGAGGTGGCGCAGAGCACGTTGCTCATTCCGCATCCCTATCCCGCGGGTGCGGCGGAGGAGTGGATCGGAAGGCACGAAGAGGACTTTGCGCAGAACCGGATCCATCACTTCGCGATCGACGATGGACAGCTCGTCGGTGCGATTGGGCTGGTGATGAAAGGCGATGCGATCGCCGAGATCGGTTACTGGATCGGAGTGCCGTTCTGGGGCCGTGGCTACGCGAGCGAAGCTGCCGCGGAGATCGTGCGCTATGGGTTCGAGCAGTGCGCTCTGTATCGCGTCTTCGCCTGCCACTTCACGCGCAATCCGGCGTCAGGACGGGTGTTGCAGAAGGCGGGGATGACTTACGAGGGAACGCTTCGCCAGCATCTGAAGAAGTGGGACGAGTACGTGGATCTCGCGTTCTACGGCATTCTCAGATCGCAGTTTGCAGATCGCGGATCGCAGCAGAACCTTCCGTGATCGCTTCGCGATCAGCAAGTGGATTTTTCGGAACGCGGCCGCCAACCTTCGCGAATCGCTGCGATCCGCGATCTGCGAACCGCGATCTGATCCACGATCCGCGAGCTAACGTGTCAGCGCACGACGAACGGCAGTACGAATAGGAGCGCCAGGAGAATGGCCATCCAGCGCTCGATGCGGTAGTCCTTCACTTCCATGACGCTCATTGAAGCGCAGGAATGTGGCGAGAATAAGGAATTGCGAGGCGGATTCGAGGACGACGCCTTGGACCACCCGCACGTGCGTCCAGCCTTGTGGCCTCAAACGCTGCCGGCCGGGCCGGCGCCGGCGCGTTTTGCGCGAAAGCCGTTCGTCGTCTCCTCGAAGCGCGCCAGTCCTGACTCCGCGAGCGCGGCGCGTGCGACGAGCGTGAGCGGTGCGCCGATCACTTCAATGGCTTCGAGCGATCGCTCATGCATCTCGACCTGGCCGAGCAACGCGCGCCAGTCCTCCTCGGTTGCCTCGGTCTCCGGCCCACGAAAGAGCGTGACCGTGATGTGCGGCCACTCCACAGTCGACTGCCACGCCTCCTCCGCCGCCGCGCGATTGTCGGGCGTGTCGATGATCCAGACCGGCGAGCGGAAGGCGAGCTGTCCGAGCCGGTCGGAGAAATCGGGTTCGAAAACGACAGCGATCGAGCGAGCCATGAGATCAGTAGGCAGTATGCAGTTGGTAGTTGGCAGGAGGGAATCGCCACCAACCGACAACTGACAACCGACAACTGCTTACCAGCCGCACTCCTTGCCTTTGTTCTGTTGATCGAGCCAGTCGAGCAGCGGGCGGAAGTAATCGACCATCGCGGTCGCGTCCATCTCCCGCTGGCCGGTGAGTGCTTCGAGCGCGTCGGGCCAGGGCGCGACTCATGCCCATCGCCAGCATCTTGTCGAGGCGCTCGCCCGCTTCCTTGTTGCCGTAGATCGAGCAGCGGTTGAGCGGTCCGGCCTGTACCCGGCGGCCTTGCAGAGCGCGCGATGGAACTGGAACTGGAGGATGCGCGCCAGGAAGTAGCGCGCGTACGGCACGTTCGCGGCGACGTGGTACTTCGCGCCCGGGATCGAAGAACTCTTCGCCGCGCGTCGAATCGGCGGCGCGATGCCCTGATACTTCGTGCGCAGCTCCCACCAGGCCTTGTTGTAATTCGCCGGCGTGATCTCGCCGGAGAACACGCTCCCAGCGCCACTTGTCGATGAGGATGCCGAACGGGCAGGAAGGCGATCTTGTCGAGCGCGTCGCGCAGCAGCAGCGCGGATGTCGCGACGACGCCGGCGGCTCCTTGTCGAGCAGGCCGATCTTCACGAGATACGCCGGCGTGACCGAAAGCGCGATCGTGTCGCCGATCGCTTCGTGGAAGCCGTCGTTCGCGCTGTTCTTGTAGAGATAGCGGCTGGCGGTTGTAGGCGCGCTGGTAGAAGTTGTGGCCGAGCTCGTGGTGGATCGTGGTGAAGTCGTCGGCGTTCTTCTCGATGCACATCTTGATGCGCAGGTCTTCCACGTCGTCGACGTCCCAGGCGCTGGCGTGGCAGACGACGTCGCGATCGCGCGGCTGCGTGAACAGCGAGCGTTCCCAGAACGTCTTCGGCAGCGGATCGAAGCCGAGCGAGGTGAAGAAGCGCTCGCCGGTGCGCACCATCTCCAGCTCGTCGATCTCTTTGCGCTTCTCGAGGATCTTCGGTCAGATCGAAGCCGCGCTCGGCCTTCGGCGGTGCGACGAGGTCGTAGATGTTGCCCCATTCCTGCGCCCAGATGTTGCCGAGCAGGTGCGCGGGGATCGGCTTGCCGGGAGGAACGACTTTCTCGCCGTACTTTTTCGTGAGGTTCCAGCGGACGTAGCAGTGCAGCGAGTCATAGAGCGGCTTGACCTGTCCCCAGAGCCGATCGACCTCGGCGGCGAAGGCGTCGGGCGGCATGTCGTACTTCGAGCGCCACATCGCGCCGACGTCGGGATAGCCGAGCTCGCGCGCGCCCTGGTTCATCAGCTCGACGAAGCGCGTGTAGTCGATCGCGCATCGGCGGAGCGACGGTGTGCCATCCGCGCCAGGCGTCGAGCAGCTCGTCGGGCTTGTGGCTGGTGCGCATGACGTTCGTAATCTCGTTGATGTCGAGACAAGCGTCGCCGGTCTTGCCGGGAGGGCAATACTTGCCGGAGCCATACGTCGCTTCGAGCTCCGAGGCGATACGGGCCATGTCCGCCGTGAGGGTCGGGTCGGCGGGGCCGGGAGAGGTGAGCGAGAGCTTGATGATCTCCAGCTTGCGGCGAACGTCGTAGGGGAGGTCGAGCTTGTCGAAGCGCGCGGCCTGCTTGGCCATTTCGACGCCGGCGTTGATCAGCTTCTCGTTTTCTTTCGCAGAGAGGATTTGCGTGTCGTAGGTGATGAACGTCGACTGCACCCACGAAGCGCGTTGCGCGTCGACGTTCATCGCCGCGAGCTTCGCTTCCGATTCCGCGACGAACTGAGCCGCCTCCGCGGCGGTGGGCGCCGCTTCGGCATCGGTGGGCGCCGCTTCCTGCGCGGCCGTGGGATTGCTTGTGATCTCTTCGGTCTGCATCGGTTGACTCGGCTCCGTTGGCGCCGCGGGTGTGAGCGTCGCGCTCGGTGCGGTTGTGGTTGCACAGGCGGCGAACATCATTACGACCATTCCCGCAAGGGTCATCCTGAACGAACGCATAGCACCTCCGGCTGTGTTTGCTGAGCTGTGTGACGCCCGGGGAAAAACGGGTTGAGCGTCTGCAAGCGGATCGCCAGCCGAGTATAGGCCAACGATCGCGCGGGCGGCGCCGTATGAGGGGATTGAGGATGGAGGATTGAGGATGGAGGATCGAGGATTGAGAATTGCGCGGCTCGGCCTGCTTTCATCCTCAATCCCGGTGTTACCATCACCGAAACTCCGGGCCATGCCCACGCGTCGCATACGCGATGACTTCAAGGAGATCCATGAATCCCGCCACCCGCTTTCTCTCTCTCGTTCTCGTTCTCGTCTGTGCCAGCGGTCTGATGGCCGAGAAGCGCCGCGCCGTCGCGCATCCAGGCCCGGCCGGAACGCTGCTCACCGGCACGATTCACGGTACGGTTCTCGACGACTCGACCGGCCTCCCCATCGCCTCCGTGCGCGTCGCCGTCGGCACGCGGAATGACGTCACCGGCGCCGATGGTCGATTCGATGCGAAGAACGTGTCGGGCTACGGCTTCATCCCGGTCGAAGCAACGCGCAGCGGTTACGTCACGAAAATCGACAAGCTCACCGCGAGCGGCGAGCAGACGATCGTCGTTCGTCTCACGCCCACTCCGACCGTCCGCGTGAAGAAGACCGACAACAGCACTCTCGACGTGGATGCCGAATCGGTGGAGTTCGGTTACGCGGTTCCGTTCAGCGGTTATCGCCAGTACTCGTACGAGGATTTCTGCAAGGGTGGCGCGTCGGTTCAGATCGACCGCTCGGAGATTCGCAAGATCACCGGTCCGGCCACGGTCGTTCACGGCTCGCCCTGCTGCCCGGACAAGGACGTGCTGAAGATCAACATCACGCTGAAGACCGGCGAAACGACCGACGTCTTCTTCCTCGATTCCTGCGAAGCCGGCGTGACGAGGATCGACCTGATCGCCCGCGATCATCTCAAAGGACAGTTCCAGTACCTGCCCTTCTCGGAGATCAGCGAGGTCGTGTTTCCGTAAGGCAGTTCGCGGATCGTAGATCGCGGATCGCAGCGAGGCGTCGCGAGAGCGACGCCTTTTTTCATGACGCTTGGATTTGCGCTCGCTGCGGGTTGCGACCGACTCGTCACGACAGACGTAGAATGAACGGCCATGACCGCTGCCGTGCACCTGCTCGACTCCATGTCCTCTGAGATCGAGCGCATCTATGCGCTGCAGCAGAGCAAGCGCGAGACGGTAGGAGCGTCGACGGCGGCGGAGCGGATCGGGAAGTTGCGGCGGTTCGAGCGGGCGATGCTCGATCGGGCCGATGAGATTCGGGCGGCGATGTGGGAGGACTACCGCAAGCCGGCGGCGGAGGTGGATCTCTCCGAGATCTATCCGGTCGTCAGCGAGGCGCGGCATGCGATCCGGCATCTGCGGTCGTGGATGAAGCCGAAGCATGTCAGCGGGCGGCTGGCGTTGATCGGCGCGCGCTCATCGATTCATTACGAACCGAAAGGCGTCGTGCTGATCATGGCGCCGTGGAACTTCCCGTTCAATCTGACGCTTGGGCCGCTCGTCTCGGCGATCGCTGCCGGCAACTGCGTGATGGTCAAGCCGTCGGAGATGACGCCTGCTTCGACGGCCTGCATGAAGCGCATCCTCGGCGATCTCTTCGACGCGAGCGAGGTCGCCGTTTTCGAGGGCGATGCCTCGGTGGCCGAGGCACTTTTGCGAAAGAAGTTCGATCACATCTTCTTTACCGGCAGTCCGGCCGTGGGGCGCATCGTGATGAAAGCGGCCGCCGAGCATCTCAGCTCGGTGACCCTCGAGCTCGGCGGGAAGTCGCCCGTCATCGTCGACCGGACCGCGAATCTCGATGAGGCGGCGAAGAAAATCGCCTGGGGAAAGTTTTTCAACTGCGGCCAGATCTGCATCGCTCCCGACTACCTGCTCGTCGATGAGCAGGTGAAGACCGAGTTCCTCGAACGCCTTCGCAAAGCGGTCGATGCGCTCGGAGACGATTCACGCGGAGTGCTGGTCAATGAACGGCATGCGACGCGCGTGCAGCGCCTGCTCGACAGCGCGATCGCGCAGGGGGCGAAGGTGTTCATGGGTGGGACGCGGGAGGGGCGGGCGATCGCGCCGACCGTACTGACCGATGTTCCATCGGACGCGCCGGTAATGCAGGAAGAGATCTTCGGTCCGCTGCTGCCAGTCATGACCTACAGCTCACTCGACGAGGCCTATGCGATGATCGCGGCGAGGGAGAAGCCGCTCGTCTTATATGTCTTCAGTCGCGATCGCGGTGTCGTGCGCGACGTGCTGCGGCGCACGAGGGCGGGGGGCACGGTGGTGAACCATACGCTGATCCACTTTTATCAGCTCGAGCTGCCCTTTGGCGGAGTGGGTGAGAGCGGCGTCGGAAAAGCGCATGGATTTTATGGTTTCGAGGCGTTCTCCAATGCCCGAGGAGTGCTCGATCAGCGTCTGTCTTACAGTGCCATTGAGATGCTTTACCCTCCTTATGTAGGCAAGCTGAAGCAGAAGTTGATCGATTTCACGGTTCGATGGCTGTAAGGCGCCTCCCCCCAATACGAAATTCCTTTCAGCCACCCGCGCGGATAAATGTCTTGTTGCAGAGGTGGATAGGTGCCAGAATGGCGTGGGGGATCCGCCGCTATCCGACCTCGACGCACCGTTTCACCAGGTGTATGACTTGCGAGATGTCGATCGGCTTGATCAAAATCGCACGAGTGTTGATCGCAACGGCCTGCTGGGGATAACCGGTGAGGATGATGATCTTTCGCACGAGCGTGGGCGCGGCTTCGGAGATCTGGCGTAACACGGTGTGGCCGTCGGGTTGCGGCATCACCAGATCGAGCAGAATCGCGCCGTATTCCTTTGACAGTGCGAGCCGCAATCCCTCGTTTCCGCCATCGGCGAGGTCGACTCGGAACCCTGATTGTTCGAGGAACTTTTTCAGCAGCAGACGCGTCGCCCGATCGTCGTCGACGACGAGCACGGCGGTCGGGTTGTCGGATCCTTCATCGCTGATGGAAAGCATCTGGCGGTAAGTATGGCAGAACGGCAAAAACAGTTCTCGAGTTCTTATGCCGCTTCGAGAATTACCATAGCCTATGCCCTCGGCGCCGCCGCATGGATATTGTTGTCGGATTGGTTACTGGAAGTTCTCGTCTCCGACCACTCCGTGGTTTTGAAGTCGGAGACGTTCAACGTTTTCTTCGCCGCCCTGACGGCTGTTCTGCTGTATGTCGCGCTGCGCCGCCGCCGCGTGATCAGCAAAGAGGAGCTCGATGCGCTCGACCGCCGTGCCGCGGACGCCGATCGCATCGCCGAGACGTTCGACTCCGCGTCCGCAGGCCCGAACGGGCTCGATCTCCTGAAGGCGCACACCGCACTCGCGGAATCCGAAGTGCGGCTGCGGCTGATGGTCGACGCGGCAGCGGAAGGAATCGTCACCTGCGACGAAGAAGGAATGGTCCTGACCTGGAACCGCGAGGCGCAGCGGTTGTTCGGCATGAGCGAAGAGGAAGCGATCGGCGAGAACGTGGCCGACCTCATCGCCGCGCCGCGCGCGCGCGGGCGTTTTCAGGAGTTGCTGCGGGGAGTGGCCGTGAATGCGCCGCCGATGCGCGCCGACCTGAACGGCCAGCGACGCGATGGCGGCGAGTTTCCGATCGATTTGAACATCATCGCCATTGAATGGGGCACGCGTGTGCTCCGGGCGGTGTTCGTTCGCGATCTGAGCGATCGCGTGGCCGCGGCGCAGGAGTCGGAGCGCGTTGCGGCGATCGTGAATGCCTCCGCCGACGCGATCTTCGCCGTCACGGTCGAAGGAAAGATCACGAGCTGGAATCCCGCCGCCGAGCGGATCTTCGGCTACGACGCGGAATCGGCGCGCGGCTCGTCGATCGCCCGCTTGTTTCCGGATTACGCAACGGAGACATTGCACTGGCTTCTCGACAGCATCAGTCTCGGGATCGCTTTGGAGGCGACTGCACTCGACTGTGTTCGCAATGAGACGGAGACGTTCAGCGCTTTCGTGAACGTGAGTCCGTTCCGCGACGGCGAGACCGTGACGGGTGCCGCGGTCGTCGTTCGCGACGCGTCGGACCGGCTGGTCGGGCGCGACCGCGTCAAGGACGCCGAGCTTCTGGCGACGCTGGGCCGTCTTGCCTCGTCGGTCGGTCATCAGTTCAACAATGTGCTGATGGGCATCATGCCGTTCGTCGATGTCCTGAAACGTGCCGAGCTCGGTCCTCAAGCAAAGCGGGCGGTGGAACAGATCGCCAAGAGCGTCGACCGCGGGCGCCGCGTCACGACGGAGATTCAGAGCTTCACCCGCGCCTCGGAAGCGCCGAAACTGCGAAGCCTGCAGATGGCGAAGTGGCTCGCCGCTCTCCGCGGCGAGCTCGAGCTGACGCTGGGCCCGGGAATCGTGGTCGAGATTGCGGCCGAGGACGACGACATCGCGGTGGCCGCGGATCCGACGAAGCTGCGGCAGGTCTTCATGAACCTCGCGGCGAACGCGCGCGATGCGATGCCGCGCGGCGGGCGCCTTCTCATCAGCGTTCATGGCGGAGATGTTCCGCCGCCGCACGCGTCGGCGAACGCCGGCTCGGAATGGGCGGAGATCGTCGTCCGCGACAGCGGTGAAGGCATCAACGAAGAGGCGCAGCGCCGCATCTTCGAGCCGCTGTTTGCCAAATACCGCGGCGGATCGGGACTCGAGCTCGCGTCGGTTCAGCAGATCATCCGCAGCCACGGCGGCTCGATCGACGTCTCGAGCATGCCCGGCCACGGAACCGCATTCCGCATCGTCCTGCCACGACGCACGCCGGAGGTCGAGGCCTCGTCCGACGCGCCGGAAGAATCCTCGCCACACGATGTGACGCCGAGACGCGTTCTGCTGGTCGAGGACGATACGTCCGTCGCCATCGGACTGACGCAGGCGCTGGTCACGCACGAGATGCACGTCGACGTCGTCCACACCGGCGCGCAGGTGATGCGCGCGGTGCGCACGTTCTCGCCGGACGTGGTCGTGCTCGACGTGATTCTTCCCGACGCCAACGGATTCGACGTCTATCGCGAGATCGCTGCGACATGGCCGAATCTGCCGGTGATCTTCTCGACCGGCCACGCCGACGAGTTCGATCTCGAAGCCGCGGAGCCGCTCCGCCACGCGCACGTGGAGCTCCTCCGCAAACCGTACGCGACGGAGACGCTCCTCGCGGCGATGGACCGTGTGGCGAATCGGTAAGCAAAGGAGCGCAGGCCTGCGCTCCTCTGCCTATTGTTACTTCCTCGTCAGCACCACGGCATCGATCCCGGCATTCGTGAGCCGCGTGGCGGTTTGGGTGGCGAGCTCGCGGGAGTTGTAGGGGCCGGCGAGGACGAACATGAGGGAGCCGCTCATTTCGAGCGTCGTGGCGACTCCGGCGTTGCGTGCGCTCTTCATGGTGATGTCGGCGTTGGCGCGGATGCGATAGGCGCCGAGTTGGACGACGAGGCCGGTCATCTGTTCGTGGCGTTCGCCGTGGACCTCGGTTTTCACCGCGGCGGCGATCTCGGGCTGCGAGGTGAAGTCGACGGTCAGCGCTGCGGGGCCGGGCGGCAGTTCGACGGTTCGCGCGACGCCCCGGCTCACGAGCGTCACGGTGCCGGAGGGGAGCGAGCGGATCGAGAACTGGCCTTGCTCATCTGCGCGAACCTGTTTCGCTTCGAACGGAGCCGCGACCCGCGCGATCACATCCGCATGCGGCGTGGTGTGGCCGCTGATGGTGCGGTGCGCGCGGAGGATCTGTTCGGTGTGCAGTGGTTGCGCGCGATCGAGCGTCACGCTGCGCGTCTCGATTCCGCTGAGCGCGTAGCCGGCGGGGATGGAGTCGGTGAGGATCGAGAGCTGCCATTCGCCGGGAGGCGCGGCGATCGTGAATCCGCCGTCGCTGGTCGTGGTGGCGAAGAGCTGGTTCGGGCCGCGTCCGAGGAGCACGCGCACGCCGGCGATTCCAGCGCCAGCGTCGTCCTTCAACACGCCGATGAGACGCGCGGGACTCGTGGCGACGCCGAAGGCGATCTTCTCGCCGGTCTCGGTCTCGACGCGCGAGGGAGTCGTGAAGTACGCCTCGGGTTTGTTCGGGATGCGCGCGACCACGCGGTGCGTTCCGCGCGGAATGCCGTTGAAGGCGAAGCTGCCGTCGGCGTTCGTGCGCTGTTTCGTCAGCGCATCGAGCTCGACTTCCGCAGCGACGCCGGTGCCGTCGCTGCGGCCGTCCATGTCTTCATCGACGAAGACGACGCCGGAGATGGTTCCTTTGCCGGCGAGCATCGACGGCAGGCCGTCGAATCGCTGTCGGATCCCGATCTCCGCGAAAGGCTCCGAGCCGTGGTCGGTGTGCCAGTACGAATACGACGCGAAGATATCGGTCGCGCCGGTGAGGCGCTGCGCGTAAGTCAGCGTGGCGATCGTCGTCGTTCGGTTGGACGAAACGGTTTCCACGTCGCTGCGGAGCAGGCGCGCGCGGAGTTGCTGGCGTCGGGGACCGGTGCTCAGCCACGCCGCTTCGAGGCCGAATTGCGTCCGTGTCGGCGCGAGCTCGAGGGTGACTCCGTCGATGAATCCGAGCTCCGCGAGGATCGAGTGCTCGCGCAACGCGCGGGCGATGTCGGAGGGTGATGTGGCCACGATGCCGAGCTCCGTCAACGCCAGTGCGAGATCAGGCCTTTCGGAAAAGATGAATTCGAGCGTGGGAGCGTTCTGCTGCCGGTCAGCATACGCGCTGGCGTAGAACCGTCCGATGGAAGCGCGGGCCGAGAGTCGCAGGCCATGGCCGCCATCGTTGTCCTGGGATTGCGAATAGCGATAGATCGCCGTGGCGCCGCCGTGCGCGAAGTCGACCTGCACTCCGGCGGGGATCGTGAACGTGCGTGTGCCGTCGAAGGTCGCCCAGGACGCGCCGCCGAGAAGGGTGAGCCGATCGTTGAGACGATGATCGACGTTGCCCGAGCCGCTGATCACGCGCGAATCGCCGATGTCCGTCGCGGCCCAGGACATCGATGCGGTCGAGCCGCGGCCGTACGTGTGTGCCCACGACGCATCGCCGAAGAAGCCGCGCGGCGTCGCTGTGCTGGCGACGGCAAAGGAGTCGGGTCGATAGCGGATCGACGCCTGAACGCGATCGTTGTCGTCGTGGTACGCGATCTCGCCGGCGGCGCCGAGGCCGTTGCTGTATCCAACTTCGCCACGCATCGCGAGGCGATCGCCATCCTGGTAGTCGTAGAGCAGGGAAGCGACGGATCCTTTGCCCGGATAGGCGAAGAAGGTTGGCGTGAAGGTCGAGCGCTGCGTGGCGCGAAGCGCGTAACCGCCACCGACGACGAGCTGGCGGTCGACGGGAATCAGGAACGAGCGGTACGACGCATAGGCCGTGTAGCCGGCGTGCAGACGCCAGTGACTGTCGAGGTAGTGAATTCCGCGGAGCGGCGTGGCCTCGAGCGTGAGCGGTGAGTGGTCGACGTCGCGGTCGAACAACGTGAGCTCATGTCCGCGGGTGAAAAGACGGTAGTACGCGGTTGCGATGCTGGTTTTGGCGCGATCGCCGATCGGTTCCGCCGGGTGATAGATCGTGCGAATTCCCGCCTCGGTGCGTTTGTTCTTTTCCTCACGGGCGACGGTGACGGTGCCCTGAAGCTCGCGCGCGGCGGTCGAATAGCGCACTTCCGCGGAGCCGTTGCCGGCGCTCGTGCTTTGCGGAGTGAGTGTCGCCAGGCCTGGGCGCGCTGTGATGATCAGGTCATACGAATGCTGGCCGGTCACGCCGAACACGACGAGCTGCGTTCTGCCCGACGCGCGACCGAAGAGGATCACGTTTCCCTGCTGCAGTGCGACATCGACGATCGAAGTGTCGATCGCCCACGCCGCGGTCACGCCGAACATCGGGATCGTCAGCGAGCTGTTGACCTCGATCGTGAAGACGGGATCGGCGGCATGCAGGGTTGTCGCTGTCGCGCAGAAAAGCAGCGCGACGAGAATGCGTTTCACCGGATCACCACGTCGGCCGAGCGGCTCAGCGTCCGGCCGTCATAGTCGTAGGTGACGAACACGCGATAGCGGCCCGGCGCGAGGTCGCCGGCGAAATCGCCGCCGAGATTCACGGATTCTCCGGGAAGCAGACGATGTGGCTGCAACTCCGATCTGCCGACCAGCGCGCCCTTTTCGTCGAGCACCGCCATGACTCCCTTGGTCACGTACGGCTCCTGCCCGGAGTTCGTGCAGGACTGCGTGAAGCCGAGGTTGGTGCTCGCGCTCTGCGGACGCACGGAGAGTGGCGATGCGATGAGCTGCAGGTCGTTCGAGACCGCAAATGTGAGCAGCGTCGCCAGCGAAGCGAACATCGGGACGTTTCCGCTCATGATCTTGTTCGTGCCGCGAAACGTCGCCACGATGGCGCGCTGGGAAGTTGCGGGCGGTAGCGTCACGGTCATCCGGACACTCACCGTCTGGCCTGGAGGAACGTCGACGTGATTCTGCGAGAAGACGGCCGTCGCCGCGATGCTTCCGGCGATCGTGCCAGCGGCGACGAACGCGCGTTTGCCGTCGCGGACGACGACGTCCTGGGCAACGAGGTCGAATGCGAACGGGCGCGAGGTACCGTTCGTGAGCGTGAGGACCTGAGTCGTGCTCTGCCCATGCTCTCCGCGGAGCATGACCACGGCGGGGCTCAGCGAGAGCGCTCCGTCTTCGGCCGCGTGTGCGGTGAGCGGCAGAAGCGTGATGAGGAAGACAAGTAGTGATTTGCGCATGATCAGTCCGTGCTCGCTTCCCATCCGATCGAAGCCATCAAGGGTCCCTCGGCGGCGGCGATCGGAACTTCGATTTCGATTCGGTGAGTGAAGGGGATGCCGATCGGTGCATTGCTTTGGATCGTTCGCGGTGTCGCACCGAGGACGATGCCGTTGATTCGGATCGTGAAGCGCGCATCGGGGTTTTCGAGATAGGCGCGCAGTCTGGCGGTTCCGCGAGAGTCGTGCGATGCCTCGCCGATCCGCATCGTCACTCGCCGCGTGGTCACGACGGATCGTTTCGATCCGCCGCGCCACACGATGATTCCAGTGTCGACCAAACCGGCTTCGGCGCCGATGAATGTGAAAGCGAGGGGAGAGGAGGGCCGAGAGACCGTCAGCACGCGTTGACGGGCTCCCGCTTGGGCGAGCGAGGGTAGAAGAAGTGGGATGAGAAGCAGGGCGATTCCGATCGGTGCTGTCTTGCGCGTACACATCGGTTCGCTCCTTGGTGGGAACTAGTTGGAAGTTGCAGTGAAGTTGATGGCGTTGTCGATCGCCGCGGCGGCGGCGCTGTCCGCGACGGCGATGTCCCACGAGTAGGAGCCGGTCGAGGCGTAGGTGCCGGTGGAGGTGAGAGTCGTGGCGGCGGAGTCGCTCAGGGTCGAGCCGTTGAGTTTCCAGACGATGCCCGAGGCGGGAGCGGATCCGAGCTGCGCGGTGAGCGTGTAGTCAGTGCTCGTCAGATTGGCCTTCTCGACCTGCACGCCGACGGTCGAAGAGAGGGTCCAGTTCGAGGCGCCACGGGCGAGGGTGAAGCCCGTTGGCGCGGAGCTGTACTTGCTGATGGTGCCGAGGTCCGAAGTCGCGGCCGCGGTGCCCGTGCCGCTCGTGGTTCCGCCGGCGGATTCGATGGTCAGGTTGATGGAGCTGGCGACCGTGCCCGTGACCGTGAGAGTGCCCGAGCTCGTGTCGGCCATCGCCACTGTGGCTGCCATCATCGTCATTGCGACTGCGATTGCGATTCTCTTCATTTGTTTCTCCTTTTTTTTGTTGAACTCGTTGTAGGAGTCCGTCAGGTGGGCGGGAAAATACAGATCGAGGACTTTCTTTTTTTAGGGCGCGTCGAGCCCTCCATGACCGAAAGAGCGAGATCTCCGGCGCACGTTGCGACGGGAATCCCGCTCTCGAACTTGAGGTGGCTGTCGGTGGGGATGTTTCGCTACGGAATCGAGGCGGCGGCGATCATCCGAATGAGTGCCCGGCCGTTGTCATCCTGTTCTTCGTAGGAACGACAGAGCTTGTCGACTTCCTTTGCGTCGATCGACTCCGGCAAAAGGAATCCGTCGTGCGGTTGTGTGCGGTCGTGCGTCCACTTTCTTTCCCAGCGCCTTCCGATCAGTCGGCAGCGCAGGTACGAGCCTGTCGTTACCGTCGTCGTCGCACGCCGATCGGGTTGGCTGTTTCCTTCCAGGTTGTCGATCCACCGTCGCTCGCTGCCGAATTGAATGGCCGCAATCACGCGATCGAGGATCTGCTCGTCATTCTCGGAGATGAGACGAAAGCGGAGGCGCGATTCATACAGCGTCGGCACATCGCCATGACCGAGGGCGACGACGTGGGAAGAAAGCACTTCTGCCATGGCCACGAAACGATCGTTCTCCCAATCGAAGCTGAGGCGCACGTTTGTCGACCGGCGCGCCTGGACCGCGTGACGCACGCGGGCGCCGCGGGTGCTGAGATCGAGGAGAGCTCCTTCGCCGCGGCCGATGAGGACGAGGATGTGGTTCGCGATCCGGAGCCGCGTCGCGTCGCGCCGCTCGGTCATGGGTTTGGGAAGGGACAGGGGAGTCTGCTCGATTGCGCTCATCATGATTTTCTCTCGTGGTTCCTCATGCTGCGTGGCGGCTAGACGTCAACTCGATCCAGTGAAGGACATTCTCCGGACGGCCGAAGAAATACCCCTGGACGAGATCGACGCCGGTGGTGGCGGCGGCTTTCGCGGTGTCGGCGCCTTCGATTCCTTCGAGAATCGCTTCACAACCGAGGTCGTGGGCAAGATTCACGACGTGGCGAACGATGCACGCACGCGTGTCGTCTTTTTCGAAGTCGGTGCCGAAGGTGTTGCTGATCTTGATGAAGGATGGGCGAATGCGATTGATCACGCCGAGGTGTGAATAGGCCGAGGCGTGGTCGTCGAGGGCGAAGCGAAGTCCGAGCTGCCGCAGGGAGTCGAAGACCGCGCAGGCTTCGTCGTCATTGGCGAAGGCGGAACGCTCGGTGACTTCGAGCACGATGCGGGACAAATCGATGCCCGAGCGCTCCGAGGCCGTTTTCAACGTGGGAATGAGATTCGAGTGAGTGAAGGCGAGCGGATCGACATTGACGAAGAGAACCGGCGTGCCAGGAAGCGAGGCCGCGGCTTCGATCGAACGGCCGATGGCAAAGACGTTCAGCTCCGCGAGTTGCTGCCGGCGCTCGGCGTAGTCGAACAGCATCGACGGTCCGCCGATGAGCCAATGGCCGCGCACGCGCGCCAGCGCTTCGTAACCGAACGGTTCGACGCCATCCTGGGTCGAATGCAGGATCGGCTGAAACGCCGTCATCAGCTCTTCCCCTTGCAGGATTTCATCGAGCGAGGGAAAACGGATGACGTCGTAGCTTTCCTGTTCGTCCTGCACCAGCGAGGTGTTGAGGGCGAGCTCGAGCTCCGCGGTATCGAACGGTTTGGCGAGGACTTCCGCGGCGCCGAACGCCTTTGCCGTTCGCCGCAGTGCCTCGGTTGCATAGCCGGTGATGAGCACCACGCGACACTTCGGCGCCAGGGCGCGCACGCGGGAGATGAAGTGCAGACCCTCGAAGCCGAAATCACCGGAGAACTGCACGTCGGTCACGAGGTGCGTCACCGGATAGCGCGTCAGCGAGATCTCGGCGGCCTGGAGATCGGAGCAAACGATCGTCGTTCGACCCGGGCGTTCCAGCGTGAGCGCAAGCCCTTCGGTGATGACCGGGTCGTCGTCGACCAGCAGAATGCATTGGCGCTCGATCATGCGGTGGCCCTCAGCATCTCGACGACCGGGGCCATGTCCAGGACGGCGCGGCCGGTGACGAGCTCGTGGGTCTCGAGGTAGAAGCGAACGTCGCGAGCGGCGAGCGCGTAGAAGATGCGATCTCCTCCGCGACCGGTCGCGCTCAGAAAGCCCGAGCCATCGTCGCGGATCATGAGGATGTCGCCGGTGAACTCGCCCTGGAGGTTTGCCAGCAGGTCGAGATAGTCCTCAGCCGAGGCGGCGCGATCGATGATGACGCGCTCGATGTCGAGCGACGCGTCATGGATCGCCACACCCAGCGCGAACTTGAGAGCGGTGACCGACTCGAGGAAGGCCATGCGCATCGCCGAGGAGCGCGCATGGTTCCAGTCGACGTTGGGTTTGGTCGCCTTGCGTGCGATGAGCGTGATGCGTTGATCGGACATGGGTGGCTCCTTGAGATGGACCGGATTCAGTGAAGGGCGAGTGCGATTGCGGCAGCGAGGGCGGGACCGCAGCAGGCGACGAACACGCGCCATGTTTCGCGGCCTTCGCGGATATCGGTGATCGTTGCGTTCAGAAACTGGCTCATCGGGCTTCTCCTTTTTGCGCTGCGTCGGATGAATCGGGCGAGGGGAGGGGGACTTCGCGAAAGCCGAACTGATTCTTCGGCCAGACATCGAGAGGAAGGGAACGGCCATTGAAGGAATACGTGGTGCGTCGCTTGTCGGCGATCAGCTCCACCCATCCTTCCGCGGGCACCTGGTAGGTATCGCCGGCGTAGCGGAACTCCTGGCCGGGCTTGCCGCTGAAGTGATAGCCAACCGTAGAGATCCCACAAGTGACCTGAGGCGCTTTGGTTGCCGTGCGGTGAATCAGCGTGCTCAGATCGATGTCGATATTGATGGAGGCGGTCAGGACGAGGGCGAGTGCGAGCATTTTGAGTTTCTCCTACGTTTCCGTTGGCCTCCCTATGTCCAAGAGCAGTACCACGCCGTCCAATTCGTGCAATTTGTTTGTACGCAATGACTTAACTGTTTTTAAGTCGGACAGGTATGTGTCGGGTATTGGACTTGTGTACAATTACCGAACATGACAGACCTGCTGAACCGCGTCCTCATCGTCGATGACGATCCACAGATCACCGAGGGACTCTCCGAACTGCTGAGCGATCGATGGGAAGTCAGGACCGCGGATACAGGTCGCGCGGCACTGGTGGCGTTCGGCGAGTTCTCGCCGGACGTGGTTCTGCTCGACATCGCCTTGCCGGACACGACCGGGATCGATCTCCTCGATCAGTTCAAGATGTATTCGGAGACGGCGGCGGTGATCATGATGTCGGGGAGCAGCACGCTCGACCGCGTCGTGGAGTCGATGAAGCTCGGCGCGGAGACGTTCCTGCAGAAGCCGTTCGATTACGACACGCTTGTCGCCGTGCTCGAGCAGGTCGAGCGGATGATCGGCGCGCGCCGCGAGCTCTTCGCGTTGCGCCGCGGCGAAGGGAAGCAGGCCGAACGGCTCCCGGGCGCCTCACCCGGAATCACGCACCTCAATGACGTGCTGGGACAAATTGCGCGCGCGCCATCTCCCGTGCTTCTGGAAGGGGAGTCGGGAACGGGCAAAGGATTGATGGCGCGCCTCATCCACAATCGGTCTGCCCGCGCGCGCGGTCCTTTCGTCGATCTCAACTGCGCCGGATTGTCGAAAGAGCTCCTCGAATCGGAGATGTTCGGGCACGAGCGCGGCGCGTTCACGAATGCGACGAACACCAAGCCCGGGCTTTTCGAGATCGCCGCGGAAGGCACGCTCTTCCTGGACGAGATCGGGGAGATGGAGCTGACGGTGCAGGCGCGACTCCTGAAGGCGCTGGAAGAGAAGCGCTTTCGCCGCGTGGGCGGGTTACGCGATCTGCGCGCCGACTTTCGCCTCGTCGCGGCGACGAATCGCGATCTCGCCGCTGAGGTCACGGCGGGACGCTTCCGCGCCGATCTTTATTACCGCCTCAACGTCGTCAAGCTGCGCATGCCGCCGCTCCGCGAACGCCTCGAAGATCTTCCCATTCTCGTGCAGGAGATCCTGCGTCCGCTGGCGAAAGAGATGGGACGCAACGTCCCGAAGGTCACGCCGCATGCGATGAAGAAGCTCGAGAGCTACGGCTGGCCCGGCAACGTGCGAGAGTTGCGCAATGTGCTCGAGCGCGCGATGCTCACGCTGGCCGGCGAAGAGATTCGCAACGAGGATCTGACTCTCGAATCGCCTGCCGCGCCGCTGGTGCGCGCCGGTGGTGGTCTGCCGCAGGAGGAATGGGAGATCGAAGCGCTCGACGACGTGATCGCGCGTTACGTCACGGCTGCGGTCGAAGCCGCCGGCGGCAACATGCGCAAGGCCGCGCGGCAGCTCAAGATCAGCCCGAGCACGCTCTACGCGCGCATCAAGAAGTAGGCCGGCCCGGCCGGCAGCGTTGGGGCCACAAGGCTGGACTCACGTGCGGGTGATCCGAGGCGCCGGTCGCGATGCCTCTCGTTTTCGAGGCACGGCCGGCGACGTGGGGTCGCGCCATTTCCTACGGCGATTGGCGACCTCGACCGAAGTGAGCTGAGGTACGATCTCTTCGGTCGCAACCGGTCCAACATCCAACAATCAACCTTGTGGAGGTCTCGCATGACGGGTCTGCTCGCGCTTTGGATCCCGATTCTCCTGGCGGCTGTCATCGTCTTCGTCGCCAGTTCGATCATTCACATGGCTCCGCTGTGGCACAGGGGCGACTATCCGCGGATGGCGAACGAGGACGCGTTCCGCGCCGCCGTAGGTCCGCTGAACGTTCCTCCCGGCGACTACCTGGTTCCGCGCGCGTCGACCTCGGCTGACATGCGCTCGCCCGAGTTCATTGCGAAGATGGAGCAGGGCCCCGTGGTGATGATGACCGTTCTTCCGAACGGCCGCATGGGAATGGGACAGAGTCTCGTGCTCTGGTTCATCTACACCGTCGTCGTGAGCATCTTCGCCGCGTACGTTGCCGGCCGCGCGCTTCCTCCCGGTGCGAATTACCTGACCGTCTTCCGTTTCGCCGGCGTGGCCGCGTTCCTCAGCTACGCGGTCGGTCTCTGGCAGATGTCGATCTGGTACAAACGCGCCTGGAGCGCAACGATCAAGGCGACGATCGACGGTCTGATCTACGCTCTCCTCATCGCCGGCACGTTCGGCTGGCTCTGGCCGAAGTAAGAGGGCGAACTTCATTCCTATGGCAACTTCCGCGGCAACTTCCTCCATCAAAGTCAAAGGTGGCCCCGCCAACTGCCAACCGCCAACTCATCCGGCGCCCGTTACGAAACCGTGAATGTCCGTCGCGCGGCGCGCCTCCCGTGTTATTCACGCGGCTCATGAGAAAACAGGTTGCTCTCTTCGTCCTCGCACTCTTCGCACTCGCGACGAGCGTCTTTGCGCAGGAGAAGCTCACCCGGCTTCTGCGCCAGCCCGACATCCACGGCGACATGGTCGCTTTCGTCTATGCCGGCGACATCTGGCTGGCGTCGACGAAGGGCGGCGACGCGCGCCAACTCACCTCGGACGAAGGGATGGAGTACTTCCCGAAGTTCTCGCCCGACGGGCGATGGATCGCCTTCACCGGCGATTACAGCGGGAGCCGCCAGGTTTTCGTCATCAGCGTCGATGGCGGACAGCCGCGACAGCTCACGTTCTATAACGACGTCGGCGCCATGCCTCCGCGCGGCGGCATCGACAACCGCGTCATGGACTGGACGCCGGACGGCAAGTACATCCTCTTTCTTCCGCACCGCTTGCCCTGGAGCGATCGCATGGGACGTCCCTACATCGTCCCCGTCGCCGGCGGGATGGAGACGCCGCTGGCGATTCCGGAGTCGGGCGGCGGAACGTATTCGCCCGATGGCAAGAAGCTCGTCTACACGCCGATCGAGCGCGAGTTCCGCACCTGGAAGCGTTATCGCGGCGGACGCGCGCAGGACGTCTGGACGTACGACCTCACGACCAACAAGGCCGAGCAGCTCACCAACGAGCCCTACACCGACAACCAGCCGGTGTGGATCGGCAACACGATCTACTTCACGTCCGATCGTCCTGCCGAAGCGGGGCAGACCGAAGCGGGACGGCTCAATCTCTGGTCGTACGATCTGGCGACGAAGCAGTCGAAGCGAGTGACGACCCACAAGGACTACGACGTGCTCTGGCCGAGCGCGGACGGATCGCAGGTCGTCTACGAGTGCGGCGGATATCTCTACCGCTTCGATCCCGCCAGCGCGAAGAGCGCGCGCATTCCGATTCGCGTCTACGGTGACTTCAAGAACACGCTGCCGTACTTCAAGAACGTCCGCGACAACATCGAGGCCTTCACGCTTTCGCCGAGCGGCGCGCGCGCACTCTTCGTCGCGCGCGGCGACGTCTTCTCCGTTCCCGCGAAAGAAGGCGAGATCCGCAATCTCACGCAGACCCCGGGCACTCGCGAGCGCGATGCGAACTGGTCGCCGGACGGGAAGTGGATCTCGTATCTCAGCGATCGCTCCGGTGAATACGAGATTTATGTCCGCGCCGCCGACGGAACCGGCGTCGAGCGTCAGGTGACGAAGGGCGCGAGCGCGTGGCGATTCACGCCGCAGTGGTCGCCCGATTCGACGAAGCTCGCCTACTCCGACAAAGACCACGCCGTCCACGTCATCGACGTCGCCAGCGGAAAAGTCACCGACGTCGATCGCGATGAATACGGCGACATCACCGACTACCGCTGGTCTCCCGATTCAAAGTGGCTGACGTACACCAAGAACAACGAGGCGCAGTTCACTTCGGTCTACGTCTTCAGCCTCGCCGACGGCAAGGTCTCGCGTCTCACCAGCGGCCGGACGAACGATGCCAATCCGGTCTTCGATCCGAAAGGGCGCTACCTCTACTTCACGTCCAACCGCGACTTCAATCTCACGTTCAGCGCCTGGGAGTTCAACTACGTCTACACCGATCCGACGCGCGTCTATGTCGGCGTGCTGTCCGCGGACGGCCCAGCGCTCTTCCTGCCGCAGAGCGATGAAGAGAAAGTGACCGCTCCGGCGCCCGAAGAAAAGGACGCCAAGAAGGACGACGCCAAGAAAGACGATACGAAGAAGGATGACGCCAAGAAAGCCGCGGTCGTCGTGAAGATCGATCCCGCCGGTTTCGAGAATCGCGTGCGCGCCATTCCCGGCTCGCCCGGCACGTACGGCGGCCTGAGCGCGGTCGCGAACGGTGTGCTGTACATCAAGGGAACCGGCGACGAGCAGTCGCTCAAGCTCTACAACATCGACGACCGCAAAGAAGACACGATCGTCGACTCGGTGCAGGGCTACGATCTCTCGTCCGACGGGCAGAAGATCCTCGCCAACATCGGACGCAACTACTCGCTCCTCGGCGTGAAGCCGGGACAGAAGCCGGCCGATTCGTTCCTCGCGCTCGACTCGATGGAGATGAAGATCGATCCGAAGGTGGAGTGGGCGCAGGAGTTCACCGACGCCTGGCGCATTCTCCGCGACTGGTTCTACGACCCGAACATGCACGGGAACGACTGGAACGCGATCCGCGAGCAATACGGGCAGCTCGTTCCGTTCGTCGCGCATCGCGCGGACCTCGACTACATCCTCGGCGAAGTCGCCGGCGAGATGAACTCGGGACACGTCTACGTCGGCTCGCCCGCGGACGTCAGCTCCGTCAAGCGCGTCGACAACGGTCTGCTCGGCGCGGAGATCGTTCCCGACTCCGGCTACTTCCGCATCGCCCACATCTTCCCCGGCGAGAACTGGCAGGAGTCGTTCCGCTCGCCGCTCACGGAGCCGGGCGTGAAGATCCATGAAGGCGACTACATCCTCGCCGTCGATGGAACGTCGACGAAGGGCGTCGACAACTTCTACCGCCTGCTCGAGAACAAGGCCCGCCGCGTCGTAACGCTCCTCGTCAACAGCAAGCCCGACACCGCCGGCGCCCGCGAGGAGAAGGTTCGCCCGACGAAGAAGGAAACGGATCTGCGCTACCTCGACTGGGTCGAGTCGCGTCGCGCCTACGTCGAGAAGGCCTCGAATGGCCGCATTGGCTACATCCATCTCCCGAACACCGCGCAGGAAGGGAACCGGGAGCTGTTCAAGAATTTCTATCCGCAGGTGGAGAAGGAAGCGCTGATCATCGATGACCGCTACAACGGCGGCGGCTTCATCCCCGACCGCATGATCGAGCTGCTCGATCGCCCCGTGCTCAATTATTGGGCGCGTCGCAACTCGAAGCCGACGGCGACGCCGGCCTACGCGCACGTGGGGCCGAAGGCGATGCTCATCAACGGCTACGCGGCCTCGGGCGGCGACGCTCTGCCGTACTACTTCCGCAAGCGCGGCCTCGGTCCGCTGATCGGAACGCGCACGTGGGGAGGTCTCATCGGTCTCTCCGGCAATCCGTCGCTCATGGACGGCGGCAATGTCTCCGCTCCGCAGTTCCGCTTCTTCGACACCGAAGGGCTGTGGGCCGTCGAGGGAGTCGGCGTCGCGCCGGACGTCGAAGTCGTCGATCGCCCCGATCTCGTCGCCGCCGGTCACGATCCGTCGCTCGAAACCGCGGTGAAGATACTGCTCGACGAGCTGGCGAAGACTCCGGTGAAGAAGCCGGTGGTCCCGCCGGTGAGTGTGAATCGATGATTTCGAGTAGACGAGTCGCCTAGTCTTCGAGTCGTCGAGAGATCCTCGGCGACTTGCCGACTCGGCGACGCGCCGGCTTCCATCGGTACGCTTTCAAATCAATGCGCCCGCGCAGATCGATGACGACTCCCTCGGCTTCGAGCAGCATCCGCTGCAGCTCGTGCGAATCCCCCGCGCTGCGCGGGCTGATCTCGCCTTTGGCGTTGATCACGCGATGCCAGGGAACGTTGCTGTTGGCGGGGAGGTTGTGCAGTGCATAGCCGACCTGGCGGGCATGACCTTCGAGATCCGCGAGCTCGGCGATTTGACCGTAAGTTGCAACGCGCCCGCGGGGGATGCGGCGTACGATGGACCAGATGCGCGCGTAGCGTTTCACCTTCGCGCATTGTAAGATGCACAGTTCTGTGGGCAGTCTCCGCTCTCGATTGAACGTCATTTGAGGTGTCTCGATGCCACCACGTGCCATTGCTTCCGGACAGATCGCTTTCGGCCTCGTCTCCATCCCGGTGAAGCTGTTCTCCGCCGCGGAATCGTCGGAGAAGATCACCTTCAACAACTGCACGGCGAGTGCGGGAGCCGCATCCAGCAGCAGCTCTTCTGTCCCAAGGACGAGCGCACCATCGAGCGCAGCGAGATCGTGAAGGGCTACGAGTTCTCGAAGGGGCAGTACGTCCTCTTCTCCGATGAAGAGCTGAAGGCGATGGAAGAGAAGGCCACGCAGCAGATCGAGATCACGGAGTTCGTGAAGTCCGATCAGATCGATCCGATCTACTTCTCGAAAGTCGTTCTACCTCGGCGCCCGACAAAGGAGCCGGACGCGCCTATACGCTGCTCTCGAAGGCGCTCGAGCAGACCGGCCGCTGGGCGGTCGCGAAGTACGCGGCGCGCGGCAAAGGCTATCTCGTCGTGATCCGCCCGCTCGGCCCGGGGCTGGTCATGCAGCAGCTCTACTATCCGAACGAGATCCGCTCGATGAACGAGCTCGACCTCGGCGACGGCGCGGTCAAGGACAACGAGCTGAAGATGGCCGTGCAGCTCGCCGAGATGAGCGCCAGCGATGAGTTCCACCCCGAGAACTATCGCGACGAAGTCGCCGAGCGCATCCGCGGCCTGATCCAACGCAAAGATCGAAGGCGAAGAGATCACCAGCGCTCTCGTCGAAGAACCGCGCGCGCAGGTCATCGATCTGATGGAAGCACTCCGCAAAAGCCTTGGCGGCGGCTCATCCGCGCCCAAGTCCACCGCCGCATCGGCTCCCGCGAAGGGCGGGAAGGCTGCGCCCATGGCAAAAGCCACGGCAAAAGCGAAGGACGATCGCAAGGCACCGAAGCACGCACCGCAACCGGTCGCGAAAGTGGCGGGGTCCCGGTCGCGAGCGCGCTGAGCGAGCGAGACGAAACAGCCGCTGTCATCCCGAGCGTCGAGCGAGGGACCTGGGCGGGTGGCGGCGCGTAACTCGAGCCTCGTGCCGCCCGTCCCCCAGGTCCCTCGCGCGACGCTCGGGATGACAGGGGTCGCAGCCAGCGCCAAACGTTTCGCGTTTACTCAAATTACAATGACCTCGTGTCGTACTCTCTCCGCGAGGTCGCGGCGATGCTCGGTTTGTCGCCGACTGAGATTCGCGCCTATGCGACGAACGGCTTCCTGACGGCCGAGCGCGGGCCGCGTGGGGAGCTGCGATTCGGATTTCACGATCTGATCATTCTGCGCACCGCCGGTGAGTTGACCGCCGCGCAGATTCCTCGGCGTAAGGTGCGCCGCGTGTTGCAGCGGCTGCGCGAGCAACTTCCGAAAGGGCGTTCGCTGACCGGCGTGCGCGTCGCCGCGGATGGCGATCAGGTGATCGTGCGCGACGGCGGGGCGGTGTGGAATCCGGAATCGGGGCAGTCGCTGTTCGATTTCTCCGTCGCCGATCTCGCGGCGCAGGCGGCGCCGCTCATTCACCGCAATGCCGCGGATGCGCGCGAGCGCGCCGACGAGATCTCGGCCGACGACTGGTACAACCTGGCCTGCGAGCTGGAGATGTCGTCACTGCAGGATGCGCAGGACGCGTACGAGCGCGCGCTCCGCGTCGAGCCCGATCACGCCAACGCGCACGTGAATCTCGGGCGTCTCCTCCACGAGCGCGGCGGGCCACGCGAGGCCGAGCAACACTATCGCGCCGCGATGGCCGCCGATCCTGGTCATGAGACCGCGGCCTTCAACCTCGGCGTCGCGCTCGAAGATCTCGGCCGTACCGATGAAGCGGTGCGCGCCTACACGCTCGCGCTCACGCTCGATCCCGAGAACGCCGACGCGCACTACAACCTCGCCGGAATCTACGAGCGGAGAGGGGAGAAGCAGGCGGCGCTTCGACATCTTTCGGCGTATCGAACGCTCATCGCCTGAGCAAGTTGTCTGTTGTCAGTTGCCGGTTGTCCGCGCAGAATCGTGTGCAAGTGATCTCCCCGACAACCGATAACCGACAACCGAGAACGCGTCTCGTCGCCCTCGACGCCTTCCGCGGTGCGACCGTCGCCTCCATGCTCCTCGTCAACAATCCCGGCACCTGGAGCGCGGTCTGGTGGCCACTGGATCATGCGGAGTGGCACGGGTGGACGCCGACCGATCTGATCTTCCCGTTCTTTCTCTTCGTCGTCGGCATTACCACCGAGCTCTCCCGCAAGGAGCCGAAGGCGATCTTGCGGCGCGGCGCGTTCATCATCCTCTTCGGGCTTCTGCTCAATGCCTTTCCGTTCTACTGGTGGGGGAAGATGCCCGATCCGACGCTGCTCGAGCGCGTCGCCTGGCGCATCGATCACCTTCGTTTCCTCGGCGTGCTGCAGCGCATCGGCATCGTCTACATCGTTGCGGCATTGATCGCGTGGGGAGTCGACAAGTCTTCGAGTCGTCGAGTCGACCAGGAGAACCTCGACGACACGACGACTCGGCGACTCGGCGACTCCCGCCTCGCGATTCTCGCGATCGCAGTCGTCATCCTCCTCACGTACTGGTTCGTCCTGACGCGCGGCCCGCTCGCGCCGCCCTCGGACACGATTGCCGCGCGCGTCGATCGTGCGGTCCTCGGCCTGAAACATGTCTGGTCGATCAGCGAGACGTGGGACCCGGAGGGGCCGCTGTCGACGATTCCGGCCGTGGCCACGGCGCTGCTGGGAATTGCGGCCGCGCCGTGGGTGCGCGCGCGGAACGTCAGGATGTTGACCATCGGCGGCGCGATCGGTCTGGCTCTCGGCTGGTGCTGGGGACTTGTCTTTCCGATCAACAAGAATCTCTGGACCAGCTCCTACGTCGTCTTCACCGCGGGATTCGCCTGCGTGTTGCTGGCGCTCTTCATCTGGATCATCGACATCCGCGGCGCGAAGAAGTGGGCCACACCGTTCGTGATCTTCGGCGTGAACCCGCTCGTCGCTTTCGTCGGCTCCGGCCTCATGGCGCGTCTGCTCGGACTCATCAAGATCGATGGCACGTCGCTGCAGGCGTTGAGCTACCAGACGTTCTTCCAACCGTACTTCGAGCCGCACGTCGGCTCGTTTCTGTGGGGGATGTCGTTCGTGCTCGTCTGGCTGGCGATTTTGTGGGCGATGTATCGTCGCGGAATCGTGTTGAAAGTGTGAAGAAGGTGTTGCTGGTGTCGGTTGCTGGTTGTCTGGGGTGCGTCGCTGATCTCTCACTCCCGGCGAGAAGCCACAGACAACCAGCAACCAATTTAGAACTTATAGCGTGCCTCGATTGTGAACGTGTGCCCGTCGGGATCCGGCGTGCCGACGCGGTTGCCGCTCATTTGCGTGAACTCGGTGGCGAGGCGGACATTTTTCGGAAGGTCGTACATCCAGGTCAGCGTCCACGATCGCCCATGTTCGTCGTTCGATTCGGCGGGGGAGAAGTCTTTCTCCTCCGTGTCGAAGAGATCGAGGCGCGCGCTCCAGCGGTTCTTGCCGTGCTTCTCGGACACGAGGAGGTACGTCGCATAGAAATCCGCCTGCACGAAGGCTTCGAAGATCCCCATGCCCGTCGAGCCGCGCATGTACTCCGCGGCGACGACGAAGGAATCGGGATCGCCGATCTCCGCGCTGACGAGATGGAAGTGCGTCGCCCAGGAGTATTCGCCGCGATAGAGCTCGCGATCGCCGCGGTTGTCGACGTAAGCGTACTGAATCGTCGCGCGCGGCGGCAGCGCGTAGCGAAGGCGCGCCGAATAGCCGGTGATGCCGTCGAGGTCCGTGCCGAACGGCTTGGTGCCGTCGTCGCGTTGGCGGAAGAAAAAGGTTTGTAGCGACGCGAGCGGCGGCAACGGCAGCACTTCGCCGTACGTCGTCAGTCGACTGCCGACCGACCAGCCGCGCCAGCCGAGGAGCGCGCCCATCGTGTCGTTGCGCTGAAAGGCCGTTGCGCCGGCGGTGATCGTGTGACCGAGTCCCGTCGTGTGGCGCCATTGCAAATCGACGCCGACCGGCCGCACTTCCTCGCCGATCCACGTGTTGAGTGCCGAGAAGTTGATCGTGTACGGCGACGCCCAGAGCGCATCCTTGTTCTCGCGCGAAGTCGGCAGGAAGAACTGCCCCGCGCGGAGCTGCACGTCATCGAGTCCGAAGCTCGCGTGCGCATCGACATACGCTTCGACCACGCCCGCGGAGCTCCCGCCCATCTCCTCCGGATCGCGCCGCGCCGCACCGCTCACGTGCACGTCGAAGAATTTCGAAGGCGTCCAGTCCGCGCCGATCTGCGCCACGCCCATCACGTCATCGCGACCGCCGCTCGCCTCGAGTCGTCCCCATCCCCCTTCGAGCCACGAGCGAGGTCCCGTTGCATTGATGCCTCGCGCGGCAACGTAGCCGGTGACGTCGAACGTCGACTGCGCGGAGAGGGGGACGGCGATCAGGAGGGCCGTGAGGAGATACCGCATGAGGAGATTATGAGGTCTTCGAGTCGCCGAGTCTTCAAGTTGCCGAGGACGCCTTCCTCGAGCCAGGAGTCTGCGCGGTAGAGACGGTGATCGGTTGTCAGTTTTCGGTTGTCTGTGAGCTGTCGCGCTGAGCCCGGACAACTGATCACGTGACAACCGATCACCACCGTCTAGACGACTGGTCGACTCGGCGACTGGTCGACTCGCGGGTCCGCCCACAACCCCACAACCCCACGCCCGTAGTCGATCGTCACGAGAAAGCGCGAGAGCAGGCGATTGCCGATGCGGGGGCGGGCGACGTTGGCGTAGCGCACGTCGATCGTGCCGAAATCGAGGCCGGCGATTTGGACGTCGGCGGTGCCGCGGCCGTTGGTTTGACGCGGCAGGGTGAGCGTATCGGGGCTGGATGTGTCCACGATCGCGGCGAAGGTCTTTCCGTCGACGGTGATGTTCACCGCGGGCTCGCCGCGATAGCGGTACAGCGTCATGTCCGCGGACTCGATCGGATACTTCTGATACGTTACGACGCCGGCGCGGTAGTCGATCGTGATGGAGTGTTTCGCCCAGGCCTCGGCGCCGATGATGGCATCTGCAACGCCGCCGAGGTCGACGGGCAGGGGATCGATGCGCACGCTGTTCTTGTCGCCCATCTGCAGCGTGCGCGCATGCCCGTTGCCGAACGAGTGGTCGATTGCTGTCCGCGGGGTCGCGGTCGCGAGGAGGAAGATGCCGGAGCGATTGTCGAGACGCACGCTCTGCAGTTCGATGAGGTTCCGCTTCAGCGTGAAGGCGAGGTTGACCTCGTCACCGATCGGCTCGTTCTGCCACGGCTTGAGTCGCGCGCACGAAAGAGCGAATACCGCGACGGCCACAGCGGTTGCTCTCGTTCGCGATTTGGATAACATACGCCTCCCTCTTCGTGGCAACTTCGCCTGCCGCGCTCCAACTGAAAGGAATCATCGATGCCGACTCTTCCCGAATTTCGTAATGAAGACCTGACCGACTTCTCCACGCCGGAGAACAAAGCCGCCATGGAGCGTGCCATCGCCAAGATTTTCGGCGAAACCGGGCGCGAGCATCCGCTCGTGATCGGAGGCGAGCGGATCGGCGGCCTTGGGACATTCAGCTCGCTCAATCCGGCGCACAAGGATCAGGTCGTCGGCAAGTTTCAGAAGGGCTCGCGCGAACATGTCGAGCGCGCCATCACCGTTGCCTGGAATGCATTCGAGACCTGGAAGCGCGAGTCGGTCGACGTTCGCGCCGGAGTATTGCTCCGCGCCGCGAAGCTGATGCGCGAGCGGAAGCACGAGTTCTCCGCGGTGATGATTCTCGAGGTCGGGAAGACCTGGGCCGAGGCCGACGCCGATACCGCCGAGGCGATCGACTTCCTCGAGTTCTACGCGCGTGAGGCCTATCGCTACGCCGCCGATCAGCCGATCACGAAGATCGCCTCCGAGGACAATCACCTCGTCTACATCCCCCTCGGCGTCGGCGCCGTGATTCCGCCCTGGAACTTCCCGCTGGCGATCATGGCCGGCATGACCACCGCGGCACTCGTCAGCGGCAACTGCGTCGTGCTCAAGCCGTCATCGGACTCGCCGTGGATCGCCTATCGCTTCTTCGAGCTCCTCGAGGAAGCAGGCATGCCCGCGGGCGTCGTGAACTTCGTCAGCGGCGGCGGCGGCGAAGTCGGCGATCCGCTGATTCAGCATCCGCGCATTCGCTTCATCTCCTTCACCGGATCGAAGCAGGTCGGTCTGCACATCAACGAACAGGCGGCCAAGCCTCGCGACGGCCAGCTCTGGATCAAACGCGTCGTCGCCGAGATGGGCGGCAAGGACGCGATCATCGTCGATCGCGACTTCGCGAATCTCGACGAGGCCGCGACCGCGGTCGTTGCATCGGCGTTCGGCTTCCAGGGACAGAAATGCTCCGCGTGCTCGCGCGCGATCATCGACGAAGCGATCTACGACCGCATCGTGCCGATGATCGTGGAGAAGACGAAAGCGTTGCGCGTCGCCGATCCGACGTCCGGCGATTCGCAGTTCGGACCGGTCGTGAACGAAAAGGCGATGAAGACGATTCGCGAGTACATCGAGAAGGGGACGAGCGAAGGCGGCACGCTGCTCGCCGGCGGCGATGTCGATCCGAAAGACGGCTTTTACGTTCAGCCGACGGTGATCGGCGACGTCGCTCCCGAGGGCGACGATTGCGCAGGAAGAGATCTTCGGCCCGGTGCTGGCGATCATCAAGGCGAAGGATTTCGACGACGCGCATGCGCATCGCCAACAACACGGAGTTCGGCCTGACCGGCGCGGTGTTCACCGACGACGAGCAGAAACTCGATCGCGCGCGTGAAGAGTTCTTCGTCGGCAATCTCTATCTCAATCGCAAATGCACCGGCGCGCTCGTCGGCGTGCATCCGTTCGGCGGCTTCAACATGTCTGGCACCGATTCCAAAGCCGGCGGCCGCGACTACCTCGGTCTCTTCCTGCAGGCGAAAGCGATCTCGCGGAAAGTGGGCAAGCAGCCGAGGACGGTGGCGGAGGCAGAAGCGTTTTAGCCGGCACGGCCGGCAGCGCTTGAGGCCACAAGGCTGAGGCACGCGGGTGATCCGAGGCGTCGTTACGGATTCCTCACGCTACGACGCAACTCAACCCCTGTCATCCCGAGCGTCGAGCGAGGGACCTGGGCGTGCGGGCGGCACGATGCTCGTGTTACGCGCCACCGCCCGCCCGGGTCCCTCGCTCGACGCTCGGATGACAAGGCTACCGCGCGGCGAGTTGTTTACGAATCCAACTGGAACGTCACCGTCAAGTTGAAGATGACGGCGACCGGCTCACCGTTCAGCGTTCCCGGCTTGAACTTCCAGCGTTTTACGGCTTTCTCCGCTTCAATGCCGAGGCCCATCGGGAGTCCTTTGATCACCTTCACGTCCTGGACATTGCCGTGCGTGTCGATGATCGCTTCGACGACGACCGTGCCTGCGACCTTCGCTTTGCGCGCGGGCTCGGTGTAGTCGGGCTTCACGCGGTCGATCGTGATCGGGGGCTTGACGTTGCCGCCGACGCGAAGCGGACCGCTGGGTGCATCGTCGCCGCCGGTTCCGTCGCCCGCGCTGCCGGTGCCGGTGCCGCCGACCGTGCCTCCGACGACTCCTCCGACTTCGCCACCTTTCACTCCGCCGATCTCTCCGCCGAGAACGCCTCCGGCCTCGCCACCGACGATGCCGCCGGCAACGCCACCTTCGACACCGCCCGCGACGCCATTGACCGCGTCACCGGGGCCCGTTTCCGTTCCGCTCGCCGGTGCTTCCGTCGTTTCCACGACCGGGAGATTCGTTTGCGGCAGAGTGGTCTGGACGATCGGGATCTCCTTCGGGATCTCGACGGGTGGCGTCAACGGCGTGACGTGAGGGACTTCCACCGGCTTCGGCTGCACGCGCGCGGTTTGCGGAGCGCCGCCGCTGGCTGGCGGAGGTGGGGGAGGAGGCGGCGGCGGAGGAGCCGCGCCCTTGCTGATGAAGGCCGCGATCGGTGTTTCCGAGTCGACCTTATGCGTCAGTTTGTTCGAGCCGGCGTAGACGATACCGGCTACGAGCATGGCGTGAATGGCGATTGAAGTTGCCGAAGCGCGCAGGCGTTTCTTCCTGCCGCCTTTGAGTTTGCCTGATTCGATCAGTTCACGTTTCAAGTCCATGATGCAGCGGTTATTTGCAATGTTCGTGACACTTCTTCGCTCTTTTGTATCAATGGTTTACAATGCGCCGGCCCATGCCTCGCATCCTACAAAAAGCCCTGCCCGCTCTTCTGCTTCTCACGGCCTGCACTTCGGCGACGAGTCCGATTCCGACCGCGTGGCTGAGCGTGCCTGAAGCACCGCGCATTGCTGCCGTTGCGCTCGACGAGAGCGGCAAAGTCAGGCAACAGGCTGCCGTCAAAAACGAGGCTGCGATCGGCGTCGTGAACGGCAAAGTGATGAACGGGGCGAAGGCGTTGACCGATGCCTTCCTCGCCATCGACTCGTTCGACTTCTCCCAGGCGCGCGGCGAAGTGGTGTTCTCCGCGAAACGCAAAGACAACTTCGACGTCGGCCTCGTCTCGTCGGACGGAAGTCCCATCGTCTGGATTCCGAGCGCCGATCCGTCCGACGAAATCTCCGTGCAGTGGGCGCCTCGCGGCAACAAGATCAGCTACATCGTGCGCGCGAAGGGGGGCGACCTCGTGCGCACGGTCCACGTTCCGACCGCGTTTCAGGTCTCGACCGAATTTCCGAACGCGACGATTCACGCGCTCGCCTGGGATCCGCAAGCCGAGCACTACGCCGTGGCCTACTCGACGCCGGATGCATCCGATCGCGTCGAAGTCGTGAAGTACGACGGCGCGACGCGGAAGATCGCCGTTCCGCCTGGCGTCACGCTCGATGTCGATGTCGAGCCGTTCGCGAAGAACGCGATCATTCTTCGTCCGCGCGACGTCACCTACGAGGAGAAGCTGCCGCTCGTCGTCTGGGTCGCGAATGACTTCGCGTGGAGCGACGCGCGCGCCGCGCTGATGAAGAATGCTCGTGTCGCCATGGTCGTCACGACCGCGCCTCCCACCGACGAGCTCTGGCGCACCGCCGCGGAAACGAAGTGGATCGACGCATCGCGATCGTTCGTCGTCACACCACAACCGCAACCGGCAACCAGCAACCAGCATCAGGTCATCACGACCGACGCCGCACTCGCCGCGAATCGATATCGCCGAACGGCGAACGTCGTGGCCGTTCCGCCGAGTGTCATACAATCGTTTTCTGCCGGCTACATCGCAGATCAGTTGAAGAGGACCACTCCCGCCCATGGCCGCAGCCGCTGAACGCGAGAAATCGACGATCCGTGAATACTACGAAGCGCTGCTGATCGCGGTCATCTTCGTCAACTTCGCGCGCATCTTCGTCTTCCAGGCATTCAAGATCCCGACGGGCTCGATGGAAGACAACCTCAAGGTCGGCGATCACATCATCGTCAACAAGTTCATCTACGGCCCGACAGGGGACAGCCCTCTCGCAAAACTTTTCCCGCTGCGCGACGTGCAGCGCGGCGACATCATCGTCTTCCGTTATCCGCTAGCAGCCGGAGACCGACTTCGTGAAGCGCGTCGTCGGTCTGCCCGGCGAGACGATCGAATCCATGACAAGAGCGTCTCGATCGAACGGCAAGCCGCTCTCCGAGCCGTACACTTGATTCATGCGACCGAATCGATCTATCCCGGCGGCGACATCCTGCCCGAGCCGTATCGCCGGCGCGACAATTCGGGCCCGTTACAGGTTCCGCCGGGCCAGTACTTCGCCATGGGCGACAACCGCGACGATTCCAGCGACTCGCGCTTACTGGGGAACCGTTCCTCGCGGCCATGATCAAGGGTCGCGCCTTCATGGTCTACTGGTCGTTCGATCACAAGCCGACTCCGCAGGACGCCCCGTTCTTCGAGCAGATGAAGCAGCTGGGGATCGTCGTGCTGCACTTCTCCGTTCGACACGCGATGGGACCGCTCGTTCTTCATCGTCGACAGCAGGTACCACTACACTCCGGGCCGTGAGCTCCTATGGACATGAGTAATCCCGTCGACGCAGAAGAGAATGCGTCACCGGACGTTCCGGCCGCCGAGGCGAGGGACGTGAAAGACATCGCCGACGCGGCGTACGCCGGCGTGGTCATCGATCGCAGCGAGCATCCGATCTCGCGGCGCAGCATCCCCGAGAACGTCCTCAAGGTGCTCTACCGTCTGCACCGCAGCGGCTATCGCGCCTATCTGTGCGGCGGCAGCGTGCGCGATCTGCTGATGGAGCGGCACGCCGAAGGATTTCGACGTCGCCACCGACGCGCATCCCGCCGAGGTGCGCAGACTCTTCCGCAACAGCCGCATCATCGGCCGCCGCTTCCGGCTCGTGCACATCATCTTTCAGGACCAGGTCGTCGAAGTGGCCACGTTCCGGCGCGAGCCGGATCGCGCGATTCCCGATCCCGAGGACGAAGCCGAGGAGAACCTGCTCATCACCGACGACAACACCTTCGGCTCGCCGCTGCAGGATGCCCGTCGTCGCGATTTCACGATCAACGCGCTCTTCTACAACATCGCCGACTTCTCCGTCATCGATTACGTCGGCGGCATCGAAGACCTCGGCGAGGGACGCGTGCGCGTCATCGGCGATCCCGACCTGCGCTTCCGCGAAGACCCGGTGCGGATGATGCGCGCCATCGAGTTCGCCTCGCGCCTCGGCTTCGAGATCGAGTCGCGGACTTACGAAGGAATCCTGAGGCACCGCAACGACATCCTCAAGGCCTCGCCGCCGCGCGTCTCGGAAGAGATTCTCGAGCTGCTGCGGCGCGGATGGTCGCGCGGCGCGATCCGGCTCATGGTCGACACCGGCCTCCTCGAGCCGCTCCTGCCCGAGATCTACAACTCCATCCGCGGCGATCGCGCGCCGTACTTCTGGAAGATGCTGGAAGTACTCGACCGCACGGTCCAGGCTGGACGCAAGATCTCCGACGCCGTGCTGCTCTCGGTGCTCATGCTGCCGTGGGTGATGGAAGAGATCGAAGAAGAGGAAGGACGTCGCGAAGCGCGGATGCGCATCGGCGAAGTCGATCATCTACATCCGCGATCAGATCCAGCCGCTCTGCGCGCGCATGGCCCTCGCCGCCGGCACGCGTCATCAGATCGAGCAAGCCCTCGAAACGCTCTGGCGTCTCCTCGAGCCACCCTCGGATCGCCGCTCGCAGTTCCGCGCCGTCTATCGCGAGCCCTTCAACGACGCCCTCGCACTCCTCGAGCTCTACGCGCTCTCCTCCGGCCGCCACATCGACGTCTTCCGCCAATGGCAAGCCTTCGCCGTCCGCGTGAAACGCGCGCAGGAAGAAGCGGAAGGGGAGGCGGCGCCGAAGAGAAGACGACGAAGGAGGCGGTAGCCGGGGTCTTCAGCTCGCCTTGGGCAGAGACCTCGGAAGGTTCTGGATGCGAGCAGCGGCGCGATAGAGATCGACGGCTCTTTGGGCGTTCAACCAGAATTCAGGACTCGTACTGAACGTCGCGCCGAGCTTGAGCGCCATCTCGGCAGTTACCGAGGATCTTCCGTTGACGATTCGATTGATCACCTTGACGTCGCATCCGACGTGGCTGGCAAGCTGCCTCTGCGTCATGGCCAGGGGTTCGAGAAACTCCTCGCGCAGGATCTCACCGGGAGTCGTTGGCATTCTTCGGTTCGGCATTCTTCTGTTCCTGGCCTCTAGTGATAGTCGACGACGTCAACCTCTTGCGGGCCGGACTCCGTCCAGCGAAATACGATGCGCCATTGATCGTTGACGCGAATGCTGTGAAATCCTGCGCGCTTTCCCTTGAGCGCTTCGAGCCTGTTTCCAGGCGGTGAAGCGAGATCTCGAAGTTCCGCAGCGTAGTCCAGCATGTCCAACTTACGAGCCACGATGCGCGCGACATTGCTCCAGCCAAAACCAGCGCCCTTGCGTCCCTGCTCGAAGAACAGCCGAACGCCTTCGTTGGCAAAGTCCCGAATCGCCACCGAGGCCAAAGTATACCGCGTCAAGGTATATGCAGGAAACGGATCCGCGATTCGCGCCTACACTATGAGCCGATGAGCCGGTGAGCCCGTGAACCTCCCCATCTACCTCGACCACCACGCCACCACCCCCTGCGACCCTCGGGTTGTCGAGCAGATGCTGCCGTACTTTACGGAGCACTTCGGCAATCCGGCGTCGATCACGCATCACCATGGGCGGAAGGCGTCGATGGCGGTCGAGGATGCGCGGGTGTCGATCGCGCGGTTCCTCGGCGTGCTGCCGCCGGAGATCTACTTTACGGCCGGCGCGACGGAATCGAACAACATTGCGCTGAATCTCGTGAAGCCGGGCGAGCACTTCATCACGGGCGCGACCGAGCACAAGTCGATTCTCGTTCCTGCCGCGCGGATGGCGAAGAACGGGATCGAGGTCACGATCCTCACGCCGGACGGCGAGGGCTTCATCCATCCCAATGCGCTGCGTGAGGCGCTGCGTCCCGAGACGAGGCTCGTTTCGATCGAAGCGGCGAACGGCGAGATCGGGACGATTCAGCCTCTCGCCGAGCTCGCGGCGGTGTGCAAGAGCCAGCGCGTCTTGTTTCACACCGACCTGACCCAGGCCGTGGGAAAGATTCCGCTCGACCTCGGGGACCCAGACTTCGCAGGCGCGGACTTCGCCTCGTTCTCCGCGCACAAAGTCTACGGCCCGAAAGGGATCGGCGGCCTCTTCGTGCGGCGCGCGACGCGGGTCGAGCCGCTCGTCGTCGGGGGAGGGCAGGAGCGGGGTGTGCGCGCCGGAACGGTCAACGTTCCCGCCGTCGTCGGCTTTGCCGCCGCGTTGCGATTCCGTTCCGCGGAGATGCACGACGAGGCCGTGCGGCTCACCGCAACTGCGCGATTTTCTGCGCGAGCGCCTCCTCGCGGACATCGACGGAGTTTCAGTCCATGGACCCCGAGAGTTAAGATTGCCTGGCAACCTGAACGTAAGCTTTGACCGGATCGACGCGGAATCCCTGATCCTCGCCATGAAACGTTTCTCCCTATCTTCCGGATCGGCCTGTAGCGCGGGCGAGCGCGGACCGTCGCACGTGCTCAAAGCGATCGGGGTCAGCGATGCCGCGGCGATGGGCGCGATCCGCTTCGGCCTCGGCAAGTCGAATACCTCCGAGCATGTCGACCTCCTCATCGACGATCTGAAACGCGCCGTGCGGAGGCTGCGGGAGATTTCCGCCGCATGAGCTCCGCGCCCGGCCGCATCCTGCTCGTCGATCACTCGCGCGGCGCTCTGCTCTTTCAGGAGACGATCCTGCGCCGGCGCGACATGGTCATCATGACCGCGCTGGCCGGTACGGAAGGCCTGGCCAAGGCGCGCCTGGAGCAGCCGCACCTCATCATGTTCGGGTACGACCTCTTCGACATGAGCGCCCCCGAGTTCTGCCGCGAGATCCGCGGCGACGAGTTGACGCGTCCGATCTCGTTGCTCCTCGTCTGCGACCGCAACAGCATGGATCAGGGTGAGCTCTGTCTCTCCGCGGGATGCAACGATGTCATCTTCCGGCCGCTGCACAAGCCGGAGCTCGATCAAAAAGTCGAGCGCCTGACGAGCATCCCCGTGCGCCGCCAGTTGCGGACGATCACGAAGATCGAAGTCTCGATGGAGAACAACGGGCGTTTCGTCCTCGGTCGGAGCATGAACATCTCCTCGACCGGAATGCTCATTGAGGTCGACCGGATGCTGCCGCAGGAAGGTCCGGTGCGGCTGCATTTCTATCTGCCGGCCGATCCGCGGCCGTTGCAAATCGCGGCCGAGGTGCTGCGCGCGGAGTTCTCCGGTTCGATGTCGAAGTACGGCATGCGATTTGTTGAACCTTCCGAGGACGATCGTGAGCGCATCGCGCGATACGTCCACCGACTCCGTTCGCGAGAAACCATCTGATGACCGCAACCGTCGACGCCGCCATCCGCGCCGCGCGCGAGGACGATCTCCTTCGCGCGCTTACCATGTTCCTCGACATCTACGGCACCGAGGACATACCACACGTCTCGAAAGCCAAAGCGGCCACCGGACTTTCGTTCTTCGGGCTCTGCCTCGCACTCGTGCGCAAACAATACAAACCGGCCATCGATCTCTGCCGGCGGGCCATCGACCTCGAGTTCTACAACGCCGATCATTACGCCAACCTCGCGCGCGTCTACGTCGCGGCCGGGAATCGAAAGAAAGCCATCGAGACCGCCGACAAAGGACTCGAGCTCATGCCTGGCGACGAATACCTCGCCAACGTGCGCGCCTGGCTCGGCGTACGTTCGCGCCCGGCGGTTCCGTTCCTCGATCGCACGAATCCGATCAACGTTTCACTCGGTCAAGCTCGCCACGCGAAAAAATTCGCGGATGAGGATCGACGGAAGAAATGAAGAGCGTTCTCTCGACGATATAGTCGATCGAGATGAATCCTTCCGATCCCTACGAAAATCTCGAGTCTGCTGCAACGAGTGAAGGCGTGCCGGTCGCAACGTCGATGGGCGCGCTCTTCGATCGCATTCGCCTGCCGGTCGAGCGCACGCTGATCGACCGGCGTGCGCTGATCGTCTGCGCGTTGAGCGTCGTCATCGCGCTCATCACCGGTGTCGTCGCCCAGCTTCTGATCTCCATCATCCACTTCGTCACCAACGCGGCGTTCTTCGGGCGTTTCTCGATGCATCCCGTCTCGCCGGCGGACCATCACCTCGGCTGGCTGGTGCTCTTCGTGCCGGTCATCGGCGGCATCATCGTCGGCCTCATGGCGCGCTACGGTTCGAAAGCGATCCGCGGACATGGCATCCCCGAGGCCATGGAGCAGGTGCTCCTGAACGACAGCCGCATCCCGGCGCGCATCACCTTTCTCAAACCGCTGTCCGCCGCGATCTCGATCGGCACCGGCGGTCCGTTCGGCGCGGAAGGTCCGATCATCGCTACCGGCGGGGCGATGGGCTCCGTCCTCGGGCAAATCATTCGGACCACGGCCGTCGAGCGGAAGACGCTCCTCGCCGCCGGTGCCGCCGCGGGCATGGCCGCGACGTTCGGCAGTCCCGTGTCGGCCGTCCTGCTCGCGGTGGAGCTCCTGCTCTTCGAGTTCCGTCCGCGCTCGATCGTCGCGGTTTCTCTCGCCGCGGTGACGGCAACCGCCGTGCGCATCGGATTCGTCGGCTACTCGCCGGCGTTCGCGATGCCGCTGCTCGCGCGTCCGACCGAGTCAGCGCTCGCTGGCTACGTCGTACTTGGAGCACTCATCGGGTGGCTGTCGGTCTACGTCACGCGATTCGTCTACTGGGTCGAAGATCTCTTCGAGCACTTGCCGGTGCATTGGATGTGGTGGCCCGCCCTCGGCGGACTGGTCGTCGGTGCCGTCGGCATCTTCGCGCCGCGCACGCTGGGCGTTGGCTACACGAACATCGATGATCTCGTTTCGGGCCGCCTTCTCGGTACGGCCGCGCTCGTGCTCTGCACGATGAAGTTCATCTCCTGGTCGATCTCGCTCGGCAGCGGAACGTCGGGCGGAACGCTCGCGCCGTTGTTCACGATCGGCGGCGGGGTCGGCGTCGTTCTCGGCGGTCTGGCGATCTCCACGTTCCCCGAGCTCGGCCTCGACGTGCGCATCTGCGCGCTCGTCGGCATGGCGGCGATGTTCGCCGGCGCGTCGCGCGCGCTGCTCGCCTCGGTCGTCTTCGCCTTCGAGACCACGCTACAGCCTCTCGGTCTGCTTCCGCTGCTCGGCGGATGCACCGCGGGCTATCTGGTCTCGTCGCTGCTGATGCGCAACACGATCATGACCGAGAAACTCGCGCGTCGCGGCGTTCGCGTTCCCTCGGAGTACGCGGCCGATCATCTCGATCTCATCAACGTCGCCGATGCCTGCACGCGCGACGTCGTGACGGTGCGCGACGACGAGCCGATCGACAAGATCCGTGAGCGAAGCGCGTCTCATCAGGGATTCCCCGTCGTCGACGCCGCGGGACATCTGGTCGGCGTCATCACGCGCCGCGATTTTCTCGATGCGTCGAAACCCGCCGGCACCCGTGCGAGAGATCTCATCACGCGTGGTCCCGCGGTGATCTTCATGGACAGTTCTCTCCGCGACGCCGCCGATCAGATGGTCCGCGAGAACGTCGGACGCCTGCCGGTTGTCGCTCGGAACGACACGAGCAAGGTCCTGGGCGTCATCACGCGCAGCGATCTGCTCCGCGCTCACGAAGGAAGACTCGCCCAGGATGAACCGTGACCCTTTAGATCGCGGATCGCAGATTGCAGATCGCAGGAGCGAAATCACGGACGCGATGCTTTCCTGCGATCTGCAATCCGCGATCTGTTTGGAATCGGTCGCATAATGACGGCACACCAGAATCGAAGGAGTCGTCCATGAAGCGAATCGTCATCGCCGCCATCGTCGGAGGTCTGATCGTGTTCATCGTGAGCGCGGTCGTTCACATGTTCACGCCGCTGGGTACCGCGGGCATGAAGTTGATGCCAAATGAAGACCCGGTCATCGAAGTGCTGCGCACGAACCTCACCGAGTCGAAGGTCTACTTCTTCCCCGGCATGAACATGCAGACGGAGCCGACGCCGGCGGAGCAGAAGGCCTGGGAAGAGAAAGTGCGCCGCGGTCCCTCGGGGATGATCATCTACACGGCCAACGGCGTGGAGCCGTCGTTTCCGAAGCAGCTGGCCATCGAGTTTCTGACCGTGCTGCTCTCGTGCTTCGTCGCCGCATGGGTGCTCTCGCGCGTCGTCGGCTCGTACGCTTCGCGCGCGATCATCGTCGCCCTCTTCGCGCTGTTCGCGTTTCTCTCCATCAGCGCCAGCCACTGGAACTGGTACGCCTTCCCATCGGCGTTCGTTCTCGCCGAAGCCGCGGGGGAGGTCATCGCGTACCTGCTCGCGGGATTGGCCATCGCCAGGATCGTTCCTCCGCCCGCGACTGCATGAGACTGGCGTTCATCGGCGGGATTTATTCGAACTATCACGCGCTCGTGGCGACGCTCGACGACATCGAGCGCCGCCACGTCGACGCGACCTACTTCCTCGGCGATCTCGGCGCGTTCGGTCCGCATCCCGATCGCATACCCGAGCTTCTCATCGCGCGTGGGATTCGCGGGATTCAGGGGAACTACGAGGAGTCGCTTTCCTCGCGCGCCGAGGATTGCCACTGTGGCTACACCGACCCGCGCGACAACCACTACGCGCAGATCTCCTACGACTACACCTTCGCGAAAACGCGCGACGCCAACAAGGAGTGGATGGGGACGTTGCCGCGCGAGATCCGGTTCGTCGCCGGCGACTTGAAGTTCCTGCTCGTCCACGGTTCGCCGCGAAAGATCAACGAGTTCCTCTGGCGCTCGACGTCACCCGATCCGTTTCTGGAAAAACTCTGCCGCGATCACGACGCCGACGTCATCGTCTGCACGCACACCGGTCTGCACTGGCACAAAGCGCTGAGCGAGGGGCGGCACGTGATCAACGCCGGCGTGATCGGACGGCCGGCGAACGATGGGCGGACGAACGTCTGGTACACGATCGTCGATGTTGCCTTTGACGCTGGGGCGCACGCTCTCTCCGTCGAATTCGTCCCGGTCGCGTACGACCATCAACGTCTCGCCGCGGAGATGCGCGACGAACGCCTGCCCGACGAGTTCGTGGAGACGGTGCTCACCGGCTGGTGGACGACCTGCCTCGAAATCCTGCCGCCGAAAGAGCGCGCGGCGGGGAAGTGGTGATCTACTTCCGAAGCGGGTCTTTCCGGCGATCGGCCGGATCGCCGTCCTCCCAACCGAAGTCGCGATCGTCGCCCTCGGGATCGCCGTCGTTGCGGGAGCCGGGTCGCTCAGTGATGGGTGGGCGATCGCTCTGGCGTTCGTCGCCGGCAACCGCGTGAAAGGTTGTCGATTTCCGATTGATCATGCGCTGCTCTTGAGCAGAACGCATGCCTGCTGACCATGCGAATGTCCTGATGGACCGCCGCCGTCTCGGCGGCTGGGGCGGCGTCGTCTCGACGCCCGCCGTGAGCGGCGAGACGCCGGCGGTCCACGACGATCTGTCCGCTAGAATCAGCGTATGCGGGTTCTTTTGAAGCTTGCCCTCGCGGCGGTGGCCGTGGCTGCCGTCGTGGTCGTGATCCAGGCACAATCCTCCCAGCCCGCATCAGCGGACAAAGCACCGGACAAGGCGCCCGATACCCGTTTCGAAGTGAAGATCACGGACGAGATGATCCGACACAGCCGGATCCTCGACACGCTCTACTTCGCCGGCACGGCCTGGTCTCTTGCCGCGGTCGCGTTGCTGCTTGTCAGTGGAGCGGGGAGGAAGATGCGCGATGCCGCGGCGCGCGTGACGAAGCAACCGTTCGTCCTGGCCATGATCACCATCGTGCTCTTCATTCTGGCGATGACGCTGCTCGAGCTGCCGCTGACGTACTACGCCGACTTCGTCGTTCCGCATCAGTTCGACCTCTCGGATCAATCGTTCGGCTCCTGGCTCGTCGATGGACTCAAGGGTCTCGCCGTGGCTCTCGTCATCGGAGCGCCTGTCGGCGCGGGCGCGCTGCTGATCATTCGCAGGGTTCGGCGCTGGTGGCTCGTGCTCTGGGCAGCGAGCATTCCGTTCATCGTCGCCGTGATCGTCGTGCAGCCGGTGATCCTCGATCCCCTCTTCAACAAGTTCGAGCCGCTGCAGAACGTGCAACTGCGCCAGAAGCTGCTCGATCTCGCCGGCCGCGCCGGGATCGCAGGGAGCCGCGTTTACGAGGTCAACAAGTCGAAGCAGACGAAGACCATGAACGCCTACGTGAACGGCATCGGTCCGACGAACCGCATCGTCATGTGGGACACGCTGCTCGCCAAGATGACGCAGGACGAAGTGCTGGCGGTGATGGGCCACGAGATGGGTCACTACGTGATGAAGCACATGTGGAAGGGACTGGCCTTCGATCTCGCGGTCTCGTTCCTGGCGCTGTTCCTCGTGCAGCGGATCCACGATCGCGCGCTCGCACGCCGTCCCAACCTCGGCGACCGCGGCGATCCCGCCACACTGCCGCTGCTCGTCCTCATCGCCAGCGTCATCGGCTTCCTCTCGACGCCGATCCTCGCCGCCTATTCGCGTTCCATGGAGCACGACGCCGACAAGTTCTCGCTCGAGCTCACCCATCTCAACGAGCCGATGGCCTCGGCGTTCGTGAAGTTCGCCGAAGACTCGAAGGTCGACCCCAGCCCCAACCCGCTCATGGAGTACTGGCTCTACTCCCACCCCCCGATCGCGAAGCGGATTCCGTTCGCGCTCGAGTACAAGCCGTGGGAGGAGCAGGAAGGCGAGCACGGTTCTATGTAGCGCTGGCTGCCGGGCGAAGCCGCAACGAAGGATTTCACGCGGAGACGTGGAGAAGCGGAGAAAGGATTGCGATCAACCTCCTCTCCGTGTCTCCGCGTCTCCGCGTCTCCGCGTGAAACCCGTCCCCTGCGTCTTGCCACACTCACCTTTGTTACACTCGCCGCATCGCAGGAGATCCGTCCAATGCGCCACACGATCGTAGCGCTTCTCTGTTGTTTGTCTCTTCCGGCCTTCGGCCAGGTTCCCACGATCATCGATGAGATCGGGGAGCTCGAATCGGTGCGCGATCCGAAGTGCTACGCCACCGCCAGCCGGCTCGAAGACTTCATCTACGGTACGCCGCTCGAGGCCGAGGCGCGATTCGAGAAGATCGCGTTGCAGAAGGCGTTCATCCGCGGCGCGTGGGAGAAGGCCTCCACTGGCGCGACCTCGATCGACGCCGCGGCGTTGCGTCCGATCCTGCAAGCCGCGGTTCCGTACTCGCAGAACGCGGATGGCTCGTGGCTCGTGCGCGACACGCCGGTGACCGCGCGCGACAAGCGCCAGTACGGCAGCGTCGCCTACGCGTTGCGCGCGATCCTCGCCGTGCAGCAGGATGACGCGCTGTCCGATTCCGCCGTCAAGCTCGCGCCGCTCAGCGCCGACGCCGTCGAGTTGCTCAAGGAGTCCGTCGACCTCGTCACGCTCGCCGCGTTGCAGCACGCCGATCGCAGCGCGCGCAAAACCAATCGCGATCGCATCGACGCCGCGCTGCTGCGTGCGGGCTGGAAGGACATCGCCGGCGCGGCTCCGAGCAAGCCGGCAACCGCCGTCGTTGCGGCGCAGAAGCCCGGCGCCGAGAAGTTCGCGACGATCAAGGCGGTCGTCGCCGAGAAACTCGTCGCGTTCGAAAAGTACAACAGCCTGGCCATGCCCGTTTTCCTGCGCAACCTGCAGGTCTACATGGCCCGCCACCTCTGGCCCTCCGACCCGGAAGAGGGGAGAGTGTTCAAAGACCAGTTCACCGAGGTCATGGTGGCCTGGATGAACGACGTCGTGCTGGAGTCGGAGAAACAGGCGAAGAAAGCGAACCATCCGCTGATCCGCGTCGAAGACGTTCACGCCGCGCTCGACATCTTCCAGCCGCACGAAGCGAATCAATACGAAGACATCATCTACTTTCCACGCCTGCCGAAAGACGAGCGTATCGTCATCGAGGCCTACGATCTCGACTCGTTTCGCGATCCCGGCATCCACTGGCTCTATCTGAGCGAAGTCCTCAACAATCCGAAGTACGCCGGCACGCTCGAGCCCGATCCCTTCGCCGCGGAGTTGCTCACGGAAGGCGCCGCGCAGATGGGCGTGCTCGTGCTGCGCGTTGCCGGCAACATCGCCACGGCGGAAGGGAAGGATCGTCTCGAAGGTGCGCACCTGACGAAAGCGCTGCAGCAGATTCAGACGCTGCTCGACAAGAACGCGGCCATGCCGCCGGTAAAGAAAACCAAGAGCGCGATCGCGTCCGCGCCGGCGTCGCCCAAAGCCAGCAACGGCAAGTTCTTCACCGACGTCACCGCGTCGAGCGGCATCGTCTTCGAGCATCGCCTCTCCGACTGGCTGGCGCGCTTCATTCGCGGCTACACCATCATCGACGGCAATCAGGTCCGCCTCGCCGTGCCTCCGACCTTCGGCGGCTCCGGCATCGCCGCGGAAGACATCGACAACGACGGTGACATCGATGTCCTCGCATTGAGCGGCGCCGGCAACGCGCTCTATCTCAACGACGGCAAGGGGCGGTTCACCGACGTCACGGAGGCCGCGGGCCTCGGGTGGAAGCGCGCCGACGGACGTCCCGGCGAGCCGCGCCAGCCGATCATCGCCGACTTCGACAACGATGGTCTCGAGGACATCCTGATCACGTACGTCGACGACGCGCATCGTCTCTACAAGAACCTCGGCCGACCCGCAGGGTCACAGAACGGCATTAAATTCGAAGACGTCACCGCCCGCTGCAACCTCGGCGGCAAGGGACTCGTCGGCGGACCGGCCACCGCGCTCGACTTCGACAAGGACGGACTGCTCGACGTCTACATCGGCTACTTCGGCGATTACCTCAAAGGCGAGCTTCCGACGCTCGCGCGCCGCAACAACAATGCGCTTCCCGACAAGCTCTTTCACAACAAGGGCAACTTCGTTTTCGAGGACGTCAGCGCCGGCAGCGGCGTCGAGAACAGCGGCTGGGCGCAATCGATCGGCCATCTCGACTTCGACGGCGACGGGTGGGAAGACCTCATCTGCGGCAACGACTTCGGCACGAACGCCTGGTATCGCAATCTGGGTAACGGCAAATTTGAAGATGTGTCGTCGAAGATCGGCACCGACAAGCCGAGCTACACCATGAACGTCGGCATCACCGACCTCAATCGCGACGGCTTCCCCGACGTCTACATCTCCAACATCGTGACGATGGACAAGGACGAGAAGTACATCCTTCCCGACACGAGAACGCGCATGAAATTCAATCCGGCGAAGATGGCCAACATGCGCGTCGTCGAAGCGAACGACATGTGGACGTCGGTCGCCGCCGGAGGCAAGCTTGCGTCCTACGAACAGTCGAAAGCCGTCGGCCGCGGCATGACCTCGACCGGCTGGTCCTGGGGCGCCAGCTTCTTCGACTTCGACAACGACGGCGACGACGATCTCTACGTCGTCAACGGCATGAACGAGTACGCGGTGTACTCGAGCGTGAATCCCTATCTCATGGACACGCCGGGCGGACAGTCGTCCGGCGCGATTCTCCCCGTCGCAGAAAAAGAAGTGCCGGTCTTTTTCGTCAACACGAATGGGATGCTGCAGGAAGAGACCACGCAAAGCGGCGCCGATCCCGCCGGCAACGCGCGCAGCGTCGCCTATCTCGACGCCGACGGCGACGGCGATCTCGACATGGTCGTCAATCACTTCAACGGCCCCGCCGCCATCTATCGCAACAACAGCGAGAAATCAGGGAACCACTGGCTCAAGATCCATCTCGTCGGAGATCCGTCGAAAGGCGTCACTCGCGACGCCATCGGCGCGCGCATTCTCGTCGACACCGCCGCGGAGAAGGGGATGTGGCGCGAAGTCTTCTCGACCGAGGGATATCTGTCGGGACATCCGAAAGAACGACAGTTCGGCTTGGGCAAAGACCGCGTCGCCGACATCACCATCCTCTGGCCGAACGGCGAGAAGCAGGTGCTGCGCGGAGTGAAAGCGGATCAAACGATTCGCGTGACGCAGGGGAGCGAGTGAACAAAGCCTGTCATCCCGAGCGTCGAGCGAGGGACCTGGATGGGCTGGCGGCACGATGCTCATGTTGCGCGCCCCCGCCCGCCCAGGTCCCTCGCTCGACGCTCGGGATGACAGGGAGTGTGCTGATTGTCGTAGCGGCCCTCGTGATTGCGCCATCTGTCTTCGCGCAGAACCACCTCGCCACCGAGAAATCGCGCTATCTCCTCCAGCACGCCACCAACCCCGTCGACTGGTACGCGTGGAGCCCGGAGCCTTTCGCGCAGGCGAAGAAACTGAACAAACCGATCTTCCTCTCGATCGGCTACTCGACCTGCTACTGGTGCCACGTCATGGCCGAGGAGTCATTCTCGGATCGGGAGATCGCGAAGCTGATGAACGACGCCTTCGTGTCGATCAAAGTCGATCGCGAAGAGCGGCCGGACATCGACAGCGTCTACCTCGCGGTCACGCGCACGCTCACCGGTGATGCCGGCTGGCCGAACAACGTCATCCTCACGCCGGACGGCAAGCCGTTCTATGCCGCGGCGTACATCCCGAAGGAGAAGTTCCGCGCGCTGATCCCGCGTCTCTCGAAGATGTGGAACGAGCAGCACGACAGCGTCGTCGCCTCGGCGGACATGGTCGTGCGTGCTCTTGCACCGCCGCCCGTCGCCGGCGACGCGTTGACGGTCATCGACTTGAATGTTGAAGACTTGAAGAGCGGCTACCGCCAGCTCGTCGCGCGCTTCGATGCCGAGAACGGCGGCTTTCTCCCGCCGCCGAAGTTCCCGAGCGCGCACCACATGATGTTCCTCCTGCGCTACTGGAATCGAACGAAGGACGCGAAGGCGCTGGCGATGGTCGAGACCACGCTGCACGCGATGCGCGCGAGCGCCTTGTGGGACGCGCGCGGCCTCGGCTTTCATCGCTATGCCAGCGATGCGAAATGGGCCGAGCCGCATTACGAAAAAATGCTCTACGACCAGGCCATGCTCGCGCTCGTGAATCTCGAAGCGTTCCAGGCCACGCACAAGCCCGAGTACGCACAGACCGCGCGCGACATTTTCACGTACGTGTTGCGCGACCTGCGCGCGCCGGACGGTGCGTTCTACGCCGCGCAGGATGCCGACGCGGCGTACTACACCGCGAAAGACCGGAGCAAACTCGCGAAGCCCGGCGTCGACAAGAAGATCATCGCCGACTGGAACGGCCTCATGATCGCCGCGCTCGCGAACGGCGCGTCCGTGCTCGGCGAGCCGTCATACGCGCGGGTCGCGGAGAAGGCAGCGGACGCGGTGATCGCGCGACGCCGGTCTTACCTCGATGACTACGCCTTCCTCGTCTGGGGTCTGCTCAATCTCTACGAGGCGACATTCGATGTACGCCATCTCCGCCATGCAATCGAGATCAACGGCGAGGCCGTCGATCTGTTCAGCGACGCGAGCGGCCGCTTCTACATCACCTCTTCGCGATCGGAGACGCTGCTCGTGCGTCCGCGCGAGAGCGGCGACGGCGCGATTCCCGCGGGCAACTCCGTCGAGCTCATGAACCTCGTCCGTCTCGCGCGCATCACCGCGGACGCGTCGTACGAGAAGCGCGCGCAGGATCTTCTTCGCTCCGTTGCCGACGAGGTGAGTCTCGCGCCTTCCGCCTCGCCACATCTCCTCAGCGGTCTCGATTTCCTCCTCGGTCCGTCGCTCGAGATCGTCCTCGCCGGCGATGAGCCGAATGCCATGCGTCGCGAAGTCTTCACGCGCTTCGTCCCGAACAAGGTCGTCCTGCATCGCCCCCGCGGCGAAGCTCCGCCGATCACGACAATCGCGCCGTTCACGAAAGAACAGCGCGCGATCGGCCGCAAGACCACCGCCTACGTCTGCACGAACTACATGTGCCGCCTGCCGACGACCGACGCAAAGAAACTGTGGCAGTGATGCTCCCCCACGCCGAGACGGTGGTTCGGTTGTCGGTGGTCAGTTGTCTGGGCTTCACCGCGACACCTCACAGACAACCGAGAACTGACAACCGATCACAGGTAGTACCGCAAACTCCGAGAGGAGCGGGGAATGAAATGGCGGTGATGCGCGTCTGCTAGAATGCTCCGAACGCCACGGCGGGACTCGTCCTCCTTCCGCGGCGCGAAATCCAACGGTCCCGGGTATTCATGAAGCGAATCGTTCTCACACTCTTCGTTCTCACCGCGCTCTCCGCGCACGCCACGCCGTGCACGGACGCACACTCGGACAAGCTGGTTTCCTCGCTCGCCAAACAGGCTCCCGGCCTGCGGACCAAAGTCCTTCGCCTCGCGCTCGACGCCTCCGATTGCGCCGCCGAGCGCGGACTCGTGAAACGCCGCGACCTCCTCACCGTCATCGACTATTCGCTCCCGTCGACCCAGCCGCGTCTCTTCGTTTTCGATCTCGCCACGCGCAAAGTCCTCTTCCGCGAGCTCGTCGCCCACGGCAAGAACAGCGGTGGCAACGAAGCGTCGTTCTTCTCGAACAGCCCCGGCAGTCTGGCGACGAGCCTCGGCCTCTTCGTCACCGCCGACACCTACGTCGGCAGCAACGGCTACTCGCTGCGCCTGCGCGGACTCGAAGAAGGCGTCAACGACATGGCCTGGGATCGCGCCATCGTCATGCACGGCGCCGCCTACGTCAGCCGCACCGCCATCAACGCCCTCGGCCGCCTCGGCCGCAGTTGGGGTTGCCCTGCGGTCCGCAAAGAAGTCGCGAAGAAGATCATCGACACCGTCCGCGGCGGCACCGCCGTCTTCGCTTACTACCCCGAGCCGAGCTGGCTGCGTTCCTCGCAGTTCGTCAAGAAGTAGCGACGCTGCGGAGCCGCGCGTCCGCCCGCGCGGGATTACACTTCACGCCATCGTGTCGCCTCGCGATCGCCCTATCTATCGCGCCATCTTCATCCTCGTTCTCGCGCCAATCGGCGCGGCGGTCATCGTCGCTGTCCTGCTGCTCTTCGGCGTCGAACCGCATCGCGTGTTCGCCTTTGGCTTCGCCGTCAAGTCTCTCCTGAACCGCATGGGCGTACTCCACGTCCCGAATGCAGTCGGCGTGCTGAGCACAGTCGCGCTCTGGTGGGCAGCGATCGTCGCCATCGGATTCGCGTGGGAACGACGACGCAAACGGCAAGATCCCGCGTAATACGTCGGAGCGCAGGCTTCCCAGCCTGCCGGCCCACCGGCTTCCAGCCGGCCGCCTCTCGACAAATCAAAATTTCTTGATATGATCTCCGCATCATGGCCGCTCCCGCGAAGCAACTGAAATCCGTTCCGGCGATGCAGCGCCTGGCGCGCGTCTTCCACGCGCTCTCGGATGAGACGCGCCTGCGCATCGTGGCCAGGCTTCTGACGGGGGAGCAATGCGTCTGCGATCTCGTGGAGACGCTCGACGTCGCCCAGTCGAAGCTCTCCTTTCATATGAAGATTCTCAAGGACGCTGGCCTGGTCTCCGACCGGCGTCATGGACGTTGGATTCATTACAAGATCGTTCCGGAGACTCTGCACGAAGTGCGGAAGGTGATGACCAACGCCGCCGATCAGGCCGGGAGGGTCTCCTCGGCGTGCTGCGGCTGATTTTTTTTGTGGCTCATTCATCAACATTTTTTGATATTTTGAGGACGCAATGACAGAAACCGGTACGGAAATCACGAAAGTCGTCAGAGAACGCTACGCCGAAGCCGCGAGGCAGGTGAGCGCCGGAAAGAAGGGGAGCTGCTGCGGGACCTCGGCGTCGGCCATCGTGTCGGCGCGCGATCCGATCACGTCCGACTTGTACGATGACGCGCAGCGCGCGCAGTTGCCGGAGAAGGCCGTTCGCGCTTCGCTCGGCTGCGGAAATCCGACGGCGCTGGCCACGCTCAATCCCGGCGAGGTCGTTCTCGACCTCGGCTCGGGAGGCGGCATCGATGTGCTCTTGTCGGCCCGGCGCGTCGGTCCCGAGGGGAAGGCCTACGGACTCGACATGACCGACGAGATGTTGGAGCTGGCGCGCCGGAATGCGGCCGAGGCGGGAGCGACGAACGTCGAGTTCCTCAAGGGACGGCTCGAGGCGATTCCGCTGCCGGAGAACTCGGTCGACGTGATCATCTCGAACTGCGTGATCAATCTCGCCGCCGACAAGAGTGTCGTATTGCGCGAGGCTTACCGCGTGCTCAGGCCGGGCGGACGCTTCGCGGTGTCGGACATCGTCGTTCGCGGCGAAGTGCCGGCGGAGATCCGCCGCAGCGTCGAGCTCTGGATCGGCTGCGTCGCCGGCGCGATGGAGGAATCGGAGTACCGCTTCAAGCTCAAAGCGGCCGGCTTTCGCGACATCGAGATCGTGCCGACGAGAATCTTCCGCGCCGAGGAAGCGAAGGAGTTCATCGAGCAGGCCGGTCTCGATCCTGTGACCGTTGGCCCGAACGTGGATGAGAAGTTCATGAGCGCATTCGTGCGCGCTCGGAAGTGAGACGGGTGAGTGCGGCCGCGTGCAGCGCGGCCGCACCTCGCGGACCTACGGCTCAAACGTGACTCCGACGTCCGAATCGAACGGCACGGGAATCTTCAAGTCGGCGAATTGCGGATTCGCCTTCAATCCCGTCCGACCGTCGGTGACCGTGATATGAAATTTGTAACCTTCATCGGCGATCGCCGAAAACGCAATCCATGTCGGTGCTGCGAGAATTAGTGCAATCTTTCGCATCTGTCGTTTCCTTCGAGACGTGTTCCTGGTCAATGAATCCGATCATCAATGGGGTACTCTTCGTGCAAAATTGAAATCAATCACCAGGAGACACCGATGAGCAATCCGTCAGCTGATAACGATTCCTTCCACTCCGTCGCGCTCACCGCTTCTCTGACCGTGAAGGATCTTGCGAAGAGCCTGGCCTGGTATCAGGACGCGTTGGGATTCGCGATCGATCAGAAGCACGAGCGCGAAGGAAAGCTGATGGCGATCTCGTTGAGAGCGGGCGATGTGCGGCTCCTCATCACGCAGGATGACGGAGCGCGCGGGTGGGATCGGAGCAAGGGCGATGGAATGTCGCTCCAGCTGACGACCCATCAGAGCATCGACGCGATTGCGCAGCGGATCAAAGAACATGGCGGCACGCTGGAGTCGGAGCCCGCGGACATGCCGTGGGGTGTGCGCGCGTTTCGAGTGAGAGATCCGGACGGATTCAAGTTCGTCATTTCCTCGGTCCGTCCGGGTTGAACATTCAATTCAGAACTTTGTCGAGACGCCCAGGGAGCGACGAGTGCTCTGTGCGCCGCGATCGATCCTGAAAAACGTCACCGGCGAACGATGTACTGCGCAATATTCTGTTAGCCGGCGACCGAGATTAGATCGCGGACGCCACCGGTTCCGTCGTGATTTGAAATGCACTCCGGCAGGAGTGCCGAGCGTCCGCGACCCCGCCGGGGTCGAAAAATGAATGACCTCAATTCCGGTGCCGGCACGCCTTCGGCGCTTGCCACCGGCTAATGTGCGGCAACGCCTCCGGCGTTCATGAAATCACCGCACATCCAGCCCACACCCTCACTCAGCATGGCGGGGAGATCCAAGGGGCCAAGTTAGCCCATTCGGCAACTAATCCCCGCTCCCGCTTTCCTCTTCCAACACGCTGTATGCGCGAACCAGCTCCACGCGAAAGCGAAGCTGCTCGTCGTATTCCTCATCGGAGCGCGCGAGCCGCAGTTGGACGACGAGCTTCGAGGCCGCGCGTCGTGCGTCGCCGTGCGTCGCGAACGTCATCACCGCAGCCCGTTCCGGGCGCGTGAGAAATCGGGCAATGACTTTTCTTCCTTCGACGCGCACGAGGCGGCGCAGGAAGATCGACGAGCGACGGAGACTCATGCCGGCGAAATGGTAGCGGTTGCGCGATGAGGGCGCTATGCAACTACCGCTTTTCTGGACCGCCGGCGTGGCGCCGCCCCAGCCGCCGAGACGGCAGCGGTCCATCCGATCCATGCTCGCTAGCGAGAGGGATCAGGAATGACGCTTTGGATCACCGGCGCGTGCGTTCTGTCTGATGGCATCCAACGGTGCCGGCTGAACCGGCCGATTGGCTGCGACGGCATTGCCTGGTCGCGGATCGGCCTGCGGGCAAACCAATGCATAGGCTCGCAGGACATCGGGGCGCGCGTCATCGAGACTGCGCTTGATTCTGCGGACGCATTCCTGAAAACGCGGATCGGATCGCAGCGGCGCGAGCCAAGGATGCATGGTAAGCGAATACCAGCCTTGATGTCCCAGGTTCGTGGCGTTCTCGATCCAATCGAGGGCTGCCTCGCGATCGCCCAGCTTGGCGTAGCAGAGTGCGACGCGGAACGCGCTGTAGTGATTGCGTTTCGAATCCCCTTCGAATTTCGCGAGCCACGACTCCGTCCCGGCCCGATCCCCTCGCGCCGCGGCGACCATGGCCTTCAGACTCTCGCCGGCGTAGTGGTCCGGAAGAACGTGCAGAGCGGCGTCCGCTTCCCGATCGGCCTCGTGGAGATTTCCTTGAAGAATGAACGCAAGGCCGCGGATGTCGTGCGCCGCGAGCTCGGTGTCGGGAGCGGCGAACGCAAGCTCGGCCTGACGCAATGCCTCGCTGGAATCGGTCGCCTCGATCGACCAGTAGCCGCGCATTCTGACCTCGTTGGAAACGGGGTCGAGACGCATGATGCGATCGCTCAGGCAGCGCGCCCGGACGAGATCGCCGTTTGCCACGAAGTAGCTGGTAAGGATCTGAAGGGCGTGTGTGTTGGTCGGTTGCAGTTCGATGGCTGTGACGAACTCCCTCATCGCCTCGGGGAAGTGATCGCGCCGCGTCGACAACGCGCGCCCCAGCGCCAGATGCGCGTCCGCCAAGTGCGGATCGAGCTCGATCGCCAACCGGGCGTGCCGTTCCGATTCGTTGAGCACGTCGTCGTCCGGAGCCAAGCCTCGCACCATGCCATCCAGTTCAAGAGCGATGGCCAGATCGGCGTGCGCCGCGGCGAAGCGCGGATCGAGCTCGGTGGCTCTTCGGAGCTCGCGGATCTGCTCGGCGTAGTTGGCCTTGACCAGACTTCCGCTGAGCGACCGCGCCCGCATGTACGACTCGTATGCCTGCGCGTTCGCGGAACGTGGTTCCGAACCGGCGCCGGCACGCTCGAACGTTGGCCGGCCATCGAGACGCAACTCGGTACGCACGGTCAGTCGATCGACGAGATCGAGCAGATCGTCACGGCGTCCCTCCACCGACTCCGCCCACATCACGTGGCCACTGCGGGCCTCGGTCAGTTGCAGCGTCACATGCATCTGATCCTTGACCGCGAGGTACTGTCCTTCCAGCACGACGTCGACCTGCAGCTTCTTCGCTGTCGTGCGCAGATCGGGCGATTCCCGCTGGACCCGCAGGATCGACGGCATGGATCGCATCGAGAGGGAGCGGTGTTCCTTCATGCGCGTGGTGAGAGCATCGGCAATCCCGACCGACATGAAGTCCTCGGCGGTTTTTCCACTGACATTGCGAAGAGGCAGGATCGCCATGGATCGCGTCCCGCCCGATGCGACCTGCACGGGAAGCCGGACCGGATTCGGTGGCGTGTGACGGATCGTCCTGATGGCAACCGCCAACGCGACCGCAATCACAAGACTCGCGGCCACGGAAAGAAACGCCCTTCGACGCCAGAACGCCGGACGCGTATTCTCGGCACGCCGCCTTTGCGCGGCTTCGATGACGTTCGCGTCTTCCGCGCCGTTCGTCTGCGGACCCACGGACATGCGCGCCGCTTCCATCGACAGGTCGGCGGCTTCCTCGCTACACATCCGGCAATCTTCGAGGTGCAACGCGATCGCGGATCGTTCTTCGTCTGACGAGAGACCATCGGTGTATCGCGACAGTTCCTCGAAGGAGAGGTGATCATCGTCGAGAGCCTCGAGCCACTTTCGAAGCGCGGCGCTCGTGTCAGCGGCATCACGTTCGTCGGTCATTGCTGCGTCCTGATGCCCGGCTCGCGCATCCTTCGCTGCAAGCGCGATCGTGCGGTTCTGCGGAGGTTGATGACCTGTTGCCTCGTCACGCCCAGCCGCTCGGCAAGCGTGAGGTCATCGACAGGCAGGCGAGGGAGAAGAGAGGCAAAGTCGTCGTCATTCATCTGAAGCGACTGCGCAATTTCGTTGATGGTCGCGATACCGGCGACCGGAAGCAGATGAGTCACCGACTCGCCACTGGCATCGCGCGCCTGAAGGAGAAGTGCGACTCGCTGGCGCAGGGGCAGTTGCTTGATCTCTTCCCAGAGTTTCTGCAGATGCTGGAGATTGTGAAGTTCCACCGCGGGGTCACTCGTCGAACTGATCGCGCTTGCCGCGTCCAGCGGTTGCGGCGTTTCGTTCCGCGGGATTCCTGTTGCGGCGGAGAGATCGGAAATCACGTCTTCCACGGTCCGCGCCGCGCCGCCCTTTGCGAACATCGAGCGGAGCGCGAGCCTGAGGTCGTTGCGACTCTCGAGCGTCGGGAGTGCCATCGGGGAGTCATTCGAAGGTGGATTGCCCTTCCACGCGACGAGACCGCACACGGAGGTTCCAGCGTACGTCCAGACCGCAAGGCCGGGATCGTGCGTCAAGGCGTACAACGTTCGATTCCTGAGCTTGGAGCGAAGAGGGTATTTCTTTCGGACGAAGTCCTCGAAGACGTTGAACGTAACCATCGCAACGTAGTCGGAGAAACTCTCGATCGGATTTACCTCGAAGTTGTGAAGCTGCCGGAAACGTCTGACCAACCGAACGATCACCTCATGACGAAGATCTTCAACCTGATCGGACTCCAGGCGCGCTCTCTTGAAGCGCGCCGACAGAATCTTTGCGATCGGATCGTATGCATGTCCGACGAGAAGCTCGGCGACCGCTGCCTCACGATCCGTTTCTGAGCTTGCCGTCAGGAATTTGTTCAGTAACGGATCCGGTAGCGGTCGTTCGGACGTCGAGTCCAGCAGTCGCTCCTCTCGCCATCGTCACCCATAGAGACGACGACAGGCACCTCATATTACCGGCAACCCCGATCTTGGGTGACAAAGACGAGTGCGATCCCGCGGGGCCGAGGCGGCCGTTTGTCAGTCCCCTCTCCCCACCGCGATGAGGCTGCGGCGGGAGAGGGGACTGAATCTTCGCGATCCGCGAAGAAACGAACGTTGAGTCGTCGAGAAGCGCGCTATTTTTTTCCGCGTTGCCAATATGTCGCCAGAGTCGCCGTCTTAGGACATGTGGGCCAAAAATATTCAGCACAACCAGAGGGAAGGACTGTCGACGCACTTTTCGCGCGGCTGAGAGTCCAACGCGTGCGCGACGGTCAAATCAATCGTCGGGTTTTTCCACCCAATCAAGGAGCTTTTGTGTCTGCCACTCGAGCGATCTCCGGGCGGGCGCGGAGGGCGAAGGTGGCAGCGGGATTCGTCCTGTGTGCCATAGGTGTCTTCATGGTTTCGGCGCCCGCATTGAGCGCGGCCGAACGAGTTCTCTTTCCCGCTCCGTTGCATATCACGCGTGAGCTCCACGATCCGGTCTCGCAGAAGACGACCGTGATCGATGAGTACTGCCAGGGCAACCGGATGATCTCCGTCACCGCGACGCGCACGGCCATCGCCGATTACGCGGGCGGCGAGCTGACGGAAATCGATTTCGCGACCGGCACCTACAGCGTGACCAAGTTCGCCGAGATCGCGGGCTTCGTCGAGAAAACCGCGCCTCACGTTGCGACAGCGACCGCGAACAGCGCGGCCAAGAGCCAATGGCATGTCGAGCCGCGTGGCGGAAGCGTCGTCGCTTCGCGTCCCGCCGACACGACCGAGGCCCAGCTCGACGATGCATCGACGCGGCGGACGATCCGCGTCTCCGCTGATCGCCAGCTTGCATTGAGCCGCGGCGCGATCGAAGCGCTGCTCGGCATCGGCTATCCCTATCGACGCAATGACGACAGCGACGTTCTACTGGGCGCTCTTCGTTCGCATGACCGCAAGGTCGCGACGAACGGATTGACCACGGCGGATGCGGCCGAGGAGTATCACCTGCCGCTCGAGCAGGTCTATCGCTTCGAAGTGGGTGGCGAGAGCGTCGAGACGCGCAATGTCGTCACGCGCATCGGGAATGAGCTGCCTCCGTCCGAGGCGCTGGCCATTCCATCGGGAGCGAAGCTCGTCGAGTCGAAAGTCGTCGCCATGCGACGCCATCTCGAAGAGCTGGATCGTCCGCCCACGAGCTCCTCCAGTCATTGATCGTCCATCAACTCGTAAAGACAACCCAACCCGTAAGCCCTCAGGAGGCTCGTCCATGAAGCTCCGGTCCCTCATCGTCCTCGGTATCTGCGCCGTCTTTTCCACGGCGGCCGAGGCGAGTATCACGAGCGCGAGTCTGCGGATTCAGGGCGCGGGATTGAAAGTCATCACCGAATCGGTGACGACCAGCATCGACCTTCCCACGACGGTTCAGACGGAGTTCGGCGGCAAACAGAATGACGAAGCGGTCTCGCTCGAAGGAGTGATGGCCATTGGCGAGTTGACCGGACCGGGAATCGAAACTCCCATCCAGCTCACCACCGCGCCGGGACATCGCTTCCAGATCCCCGGCCTTTCCCAACAGGGTATCTACTACCTCCAGAACGTGCGGTTGGTGAACGGCACTGAGTTCCTGCAATACGCCAGCCCCGCGACCGCGGTCATCACCGTCGCCGATCTTCTGCAGACCAAAGTCACCGTGCGTCAGCTCTCACCGGACGAGTTGCGCGCGCGCGGAATCGTTGTCGATGCCCGCAACTACGACGTCTTCGAGTACTCGTTCACGTTCATCATCGACGGGCAGGAAATCAAGATCCCGTTCCCGGTGATCATCGATCCGCGCACGCACGAAGTGCAGCCGATCGTCAAGGAAACTCCGTACACCTTGCCGCCGGTCGGCCTCGTGCAGCCGCCGCGCTGGTCGCCGCCGCAGATCATCCCGATGGACTTCGGCGAAGACGTGGACGAGCTGCCGGAGCCGGGCAAGGACCCGCAGGAGCGCGCGCAGAAGGGCGGGCGGATGAGCATCCCCGCCGCCATCGTCATCCCCAACAGCCTGGCGGTCCTGCACCAGTTCTTCGCCGTCGCCGTGATGGTGACGAATGGCGCGCCCGAGGGAAGCGCCGCGCGACTCGAAGACATTAAAGCCACGATCAAGATCCCCACCGCGCTGCGAACGGTGAAGACCACGCCGCAGGTTTCGTTCGGACAGCCGGTCCCGATCGTCGAGCCGACGACCGGCGTCACGTTCCTCATCGCCCAGGCGCGCGGCGAGGCGGAGTGGACGCTCGAAGGGCTCGAGCCGGGAACGCATCGCATCGACTTCGATCTGCGCGCCGTGCTGCGGCAGGAAGGGCAGATCGACGTTCCGATGCGCGCCACGCCCAGCGCGGCGATCGTCGTTCACGATCCGCGCTTCAACATCAACTTCTCGCACCCTGACACCGTGCGCAAAGGCGTCGAGTACTCGACGTACTCCTTCATCACCAACATGAGCGCGACCGACCAGACAATCATCGTCACGTCGGGCGTCGAGTCGTGCAATGAGAATCCGAACGCCAACGTCTGCCGCTTGAACGGCGAACAAACCGATTCGCTCACGATCCCCGCGGGCGACATGCGCCTCATCGAGTACCGCCTCCGCTCCGGAGTCACGGGACACGTCTTCGCGACCGCGGGGACGCTCAGCTCGACCGACAACCTCAGCGCCAGCGTGCGCCTGCATATGGGCGTGAGCGAGACCGGCATTCCGCTCTCGCCGGCGACGCTGATCATGCCGTACTACGCGCAGTTCGTGAATCAGGAGATCGTCAACGCGAACCTGCTTCTCTTCGGCCTCGGTTACAGCCTTGCGACCGCACCGCTCAATCAGATGACGGCGAAGTTCCCGCGCGTCATCAAGACCGACGTCTTCCAGCGCGCCGTCGACATCTCGCGCGCCGGCCAGCGCATCTTCATTACCAACGACGCGCCGGCGGCGAAGCGCGACGCGATCGCGCATCTCGCGCTCGATCTCCTCGGCAATGGCGGTTACGAGCTGCGCGAATGGGATCAGCTCCGCAGGCAGGAGAAGAGTGGCCGGTCGGCCGGCGCATCGGTGATGCGCGAGCTCGAAGCGACGGGATTCGCAAACGGCGCGACGATGTCGACCTTCTTCGACGCGTTCGCCGAAGCCACCGCGCATCGCCAAGGCTTCATCGCCGCGCTCGCGCACGGTGCGGCCACGGGGACGCGCCCGTACGCGGTCTCGCTTGTCGGCCACGCCAGCGCGCGGCGCAGCGACATCCCCAACGAAGCGGCATCGGACTGGGTTCGCAATCTGCCGTTCTCCGACATCTCGCGCTTCAACGGAGCGGGGGAGAGCGGTGAGCTCGGACTCGCCGGACGCTGGACCGAAGACACCGACGTGATCGTCACGCCGGCCGCCGACGGTGCGTTCCAGCTCGAGATCCTCTATCCCGACACCACCGACGGCTCGCTCAAGCGCGCGCACTTCGACCTCACCGGGACGAAGGATCAGCCGATCACGATCAATCTCACGCGCGGCGCGACGTCGCTGAACGCGCGCTTCGACAACGGCGGCATCGTCGGCGTGGCCACGATCAGCACCGTCGCGCCGGCGCCGCTGCGCATCCTCGGCGCGCGGCAGGATCTGCACCTCGACGCCGACGGCCACAAGGTCTCGGTCCTCTTCAACCGTCCGGTCAAAGTGCAGGACGGAGTCGATCTGCGCACGAAGTTCACCGGCGCGATCGATTTCAATCGCGACAGCGTCATCTACAAAGCGCCGCGCCCAATCTCCGCGGCCGCGCTGCAGGACGATGGACGCACGGTCAACACGACCTTTGCGCACGCGCTCTCGCAAAACGCGAGCTACACGATCGAGGTCGGATCGCTGCTCGATGCATTAAACAATCAACCCGTCTCGTTCCCCGACAAAGTCATCCCGAAGATCGACAACGATCTGCCGGGCGGCATCGTCTACGGCAAGGTCATCAAGGGCGATAACACGCCCGTCGCCGGCGCGGACGTCAGAATCGCGCAGTACCTGCCCAACGATGGCAGCGCCGATCCGCGCGGCACGCCGCAGTACGACGTGTCGCAGACCGACGGCTCGTTCCTCTTCGAATTCGTGCGCCGGCAGATCGATGCCTATTGGATGGGCACGTATCGCCTCGAAGGCTTCTCGACCGCCAACGGCAAGACCACGGTCGAGGGAAGCGTTCGTCTGCCGGGCAAGGTCCATTTCGTCAACCTCCAGTACCTCGGCCGCGGCGCGGCGCAGGGAACCGTGAAGTACAACGACGGCACGATCGCCGCCGGCGCGGTGGTGACGATCGGCAGCACGATGTTCTCGCAGTTCCGCACGGCGACGGCGAACGCGCAGGGCTACTACCGCATCGAGGATCTGCCGGTCGGACCGCTGACCTTCAGCGCGAAGGATGAACCGGGCAACGTCACCTTCGCGGCGAATGAGATCGCCACGCCGGGACAGCTCGTCACGCAGGACCTCTCGATCTTCCGCCAGCCGTTCCCCGGCGTCGGCAAGGTTTTCGGCGTCGTGCGCCGCTCGGATACGAATCAGGCCATGGCCGGCATTCACGTCGGCGTCTACACGCAGGGCTACGGTCTGACGGACGGCTACACCGACTCGAACGGACGGTTCGAGTTCGACAAGGTTCCCGCGGGATTCGTCACCGTGCTCGCCGAGGATTGGGCGGTCGCGCGGCAATCCGTGGCGGCGGACATCGACCTCAAGGCGAACGAGATCAAAGAAGCGAACCTGCTCTTCATCCTCGCGCCGGACATGAAGTACACGACACTCACCGGCGAAGTGTGGCGCGAGAATCCGCTGCAGCCGGGCGTGAGCGAGCGCGTTCCCGGCGCGCTCGTGAAGATCGCCGGCTATCGCGTCGTCACCGCCGATGCGCAAGGGAAGTTCATCTACGAAAACCTCCCGATGGCGCTGAGCGAAAAATCGATCACTGCCTACGATCCGGCCACGCAGCGCGTCGCGACCGTCAATGGTCCGACGCTCACCGAGGCTGGGCCGAACACCGTTTCGATCTTCATCAACGCCTTCAGCCGCGGAACGGGAACGATTCGCGTTCGCCTGCTCAATGCCGCGGGCAAGCCGGTGCCGGGCTATCGCGTCATCGTGCCGGGATTTCCGCCGGATGTTCTGTCGCCCGGATCACAGCCGGGCATCTATGAGCTGAAGAACGTCGGCGTCGGATCGAGCTACGACATCTGGGCCGTTCCCTCGGGCGTTCGTCCCGACGATGGCGTTCCCGACACGCGTCCGTACGGCGATCAGATGGTGCACGGCGGCACGTCCGTGCAATTCGACGGACACATCGCTGCGCTCACGCTGCGACTGCCGGGCGAAGGAACCGTTCGCGTGAAAGTGCGCTCGCAGTTCGATCTCATCACGCCGGTCAACCTGACGTATCCGGTCTGGTACGAGGGTGAGCAAACGACCGTTCCGCAAACTCTCGAAGAATCGACGAACAAGAACGGCGAGGCCGACTGGGCGGTCTTCACGAAGATTCCGGCGCTCACGAACTACAGCGTTTCCAGCGCGCATCCGCAGTACGGCTATGCCGGCGCCGGGTCGCAGCTCGCCTTCGACGGCGACTTCAACGACCACATCCTCCAGCTCAACACGCTGGCCACGGTGCGCGGAACCGTCTACGCGATCGACGGCCTCACGCCGGTCGCCGGTGCGTCGGTGACGATCTACAACGGCCGCAGCGATCCCGGCTCGCAGATCACCGGACCCGATGGCCGCTTCGCCTTCTTCGATCAGCCGAGCTCCACGAACGTCACCGTCACCGCGCAGGTGACGCAGAGCGGCATCTATCGCATCGGCTTCGCCTCGGCGGGAACGCCCGCGAACGGCGGCGTCGTCGAAAACATGTCCGTCGTGCTGCGCAAGCGCGGCCTCGTCGACGGGCAGGTGGTCTACAAGGACTACAAGCGCTTCGACGCGAACAACGCCGCCAACAACATCCCCGACGACACGCCGAACGATTACAGCGACAACGCGCCGGTGCCGCTGGCGAAGTTCTATCTGCGCGAGCTCGACTTCCCGAACCGCTCGTTCGGACGCTCGATCGAGCCGCTCGTGGCCGACGTGAGCGGACGCTTCGTGATCAACAACGTCTTCGTCGGCGCATTGCGCGCCACGGGCTGGGATCCGGGCAACGAAGAGTTGCGCGGCGACTGGACCGGTCGCATCGACGAAGAAGGAGCCGAAGCGACGCCGAAGGCATACATCCCGGTGAGCGGCGGCGGGGGAGGAGTCGGCGAGGCGAAGATCACCGTCGTCGATCCGAACCAGTCCTACGCGGAAGTTTCGAACGCGGAAGTGAGCCTCCAGACCGCTGGCGGCCGCGCATTCGATTTCGCCAGCACCGACGCCACCGGCTCCATCGTCTTCAGCGAGCTGCCGGTCGGCAACTACTACGTCTCCGCATACTCCAAGGCGCTCGGCAAGACCAGCAAGACCGAAGCGGTTTTCGTTCCGAAGGACGGCGTCGGCACGGCGCGTCTCGAGCTCGAGTTCAGCGGCGAGGTCGACGGAACGCTTACCGATCCCGAGAACGCGCATGCACCGGTTCCGGGCTCGGTCATCCGGCTCACGGCATCGAACTATCAGACCCAGGCGTCGACCGACGTCGCCGGCTTCTTCGTCTTCAAGGGCGTCCGCGAAGGTTCCTTCGCACTCGACGCCAAAGACACGCTGACCAATCGCCGCGCGCACGCGGATCGCACGCTCAGCGTGCTCGATCCGCATCGCACCGTGAACCTCGAGCTCGAGCCGACGGAGACGCTCTACTTCGCGGCGTACCTGCCCGACGACTTCGGCAACAAGTCCGACATCCTCGCTCCGCCGCTGCGCATGGAAGTGGTTCAGCGCTGCTACTACGATCCAAGCGGAGGGCGCCATTGCGACTATGAGCGCCAGCTCCAGGGCAATCCGCTGCAGTTCCCCGGCCTCATGGAGAACAGCGGCTACGGCATCGGCATCTGGCAACCGGGCGATCAGGGTCCGTCGATCAGTCTCGGCGGCAGCTTCCCGAAAGGGAAGTCGGCCGATCCGTTCACCTACGTCTATCCGGCGTATGGCGAAGTGCGCATCACCGTCACGCAGGGAGGCGCGCCCGCGAACGGCGCGCAGGTCACCGTCTCCGGCAGTGGCCCGGGCATCACCGTCTACACCGACTCGTCCGGCCAGGCCGTCGTACACAACGTCCGCCTCGGCGCGGTCTACGTGCAGGCGTCGTCGATCGACGGCAAGTTCACCGGCGCGACGTCGACGACGATCCAGCGCCAGTCGGTTCCGGCCACGGCGACGATCGCTCTCGGCACGTACGCCGGCGTAACCGGCTACGTCGAAGCAGAAGCGGGCGGACCGTCCGTCGGTACGCGCGTCGTCGCGACGTACGCATCGAGCACCGGCGAGATTCGCACCGATTCGAACGGGCGCTACACGTTTCTCGGCGTTCCGACGCCGGCCAGCGGCTCGACGAACGTCAACCTCGTCTTCATCGGTCCCGATGACACGACCGTCGGCGCCTCCACGTCGAAGGGCGTACAGGCTGGCGACGGCGTGGTCGAAGCGCCGAGCGTGAAGCTCGACGCCACCTCGCCGCAGTTCGAGAGCATTCTTCCCGCCGATGGATCGCTGAACGTCTCGCCCGATACGAGCATCACCATCACCTTCAGCGAGCCGCTCGCCAGCGCCGGCATCAACACGAACAACTTCCAGCTCGTCGACGCCGACACCGGCGGCGTCACCTGCGCGATCACCTCGCGCGTTCTCGAGAACGGCAAGTTCGCCGTGACCATGACGCCGCCGCACCCGGCGACCGGCTTCCCGCTGCGCAGCAACACGCTCTATCGCGTGATCGTCTCCGGCAATCTCACCGATCTCACCGGACATCACCTCCCCAGCACGCGCGGCTTCACCTTCACGACCTCCGACTACGCCGAGCCGCGCGTGCAGAAAGCGCTGCCTCTGAGCCCGATCTCCGCGGCGACAACGTTCGAGTTCCGCTTCAACGAACCGATCGATCCCGCGCCGTGGCAGAGCGGCGGCAACGGCATCTTCCACATCTACAAGCTCGCCGCACCCGGCGGCGCAACGGCCGCGATCACCAGCGAGCTGCACGCGCGCGCGTTCGTCGATCCCGCGACGAACATGACGCTGTTCATCGCCCCGGAAGACGAGAACCCCATCGTCGCCGAGTCGTTCTACCGCGTCGTCTTCTCCGGCGTTCGCGACCCGCAAGGGAACGTGCTCGCCGAACAGACCTACCACTTCTTCTCCTTCGATGAAGTGGCGCCGAGCGTCGTCTTCGTTTCTCCGGCGGCAAGCGAACAACTCGTCTCCGGCTCGGAGTACGAGCTGAAGATCGAGCTGCACAACGGCAGCGCCGGCGGATCGCTGGCGACCGACGTCAAGAAGGTCGAGTACTTCACCGTCGTCAGCAACGTCGAGCATCCATTTGCCACGGTCACCGCGGCTCCGTTCTCGACGAAGGTCCTCGGACCCGAAGCGCCGGCCGGCGGCGCTTCGTTCACTGTCGGCGCGCAGGCCTACGACGCCTCGGGCAATCAGGGGCCGAAGACGCTCGCCACCTGGACCGTCAAGCCGAACGCGGCGCCGGTCAACGTCACCGTCACGCCTTCGACGCCCGCGGCTTATCCGTCGACCACGTTCACGTCGCTCGTCACGTTCCAGGACGAAGGCTCGTTCGCCAGCGTGAACATGACCATGTCCGTGCCGCGCAACAACGGGACGACGCTGACGACGAACGTCACGCAGTCCTACACGCGCCTCTCCAACGGCAACTGGCCGGAAGTGAAGTTCACACACACGCTGCCGAATGACGCCAAGCCAGGCGAGCACGCGACGCTGAGCGTCACCGTCTCCGACGTGCGCGGCCTGACCTCCACGCCGGTCACGGCGAATGTCGACGTCGCCGCCGACACGATTCAGCCGAACATCCTTTCCGTCACGCCGCCGGTCAACACGACGTTCTTCAATCGCGACAAGTTCGTCATCCAGGCCATCGTCAGCGATGCCGAGACCGGAGTGCAGTCGGTCACGTTCCTCGTCGACGGCGATGCGTACGCTACGGCCTCTCAGGTTGCCGGCCCGATCGCCGGCACGCAGAAATTCACGTCGATGCAGATCGAGGCCAAAGCGAAAGCCGACGACGCGCAGATTCCGATCGTCGTCACGGCCAAGGATTACAACGGCAACACGCGTGCGACGACCTACGACGTCGTCTACAAGGGCGTCAACGATCCCGAAGCGCCGAAGGTGACCTGGCTCTGCCCGGTCGACCGCGGCGCGCTCCCCGCGCTGGCCAACAACTTCGCGCTCAAGCTCCGCCTCAACGTCGTCGATCAGGACGTGCGCACGGTGACCTTCCGCATCGGCGACACCGGCACGACCATCGCCGGCGCGCTCGTCTCCGGAACCGAATACGGCGCGACGTACACCTTCACGCAGACGCCTCCTGCCGGACCGCTGACGATCACCGCGGTGGTCGAAGACACGGTTGCCGCGCACACGGTCGAGCTGCCGATCACGCTCGATCTCGTCAACGCCGATTTCACGTACACCGATCCGAAGGCCATTACGTCGTCCGAGGCCGCTGGATTTGCGAACAAGACCATCGTTCTCATTGGTAGCGGCGCCGTGCTCGCTCCGCAGGTGCCGATCACGCTCAAGAACCTGCTCGTGCTCGGTGGCGCGCGTGTCGAGACTCTCGGCACGACGACCACACGTGAGTTCAGGGTCGACATCACCACCACCGACACCACGTACGTCGACTGCGACTCGCGCATCGACGTCACGGAGAAGGGCTACGTCGGAGGCTGGCAGAACACCTCGGATGGACAGAACAACGACCCCCGAGGTCGCACCGTCGGCAACACCAACAACGGTGCCGCGTCGTCGAACTACGGTTCGTCGCACGGCGGCGTCGGCGGCATCGGTTCCGATCCGATCACGAGCTCGAACGCAATCTATGGCTCGATGACCCAGCCGGCCGACCTCGGCACCGGCGGCTCCGGCTCACCGACGTGCTGCACCACCGGCCGCGCCGGCGGCGGCGCGATCGCGCTGCACGGCGGCAACGCCGACAACGACGCCTCGCGCGTCGTCATCGCCGGCCAGGTTCTCGCCGACGGCGGCGACGGCAGCGGCAACGTCTGGGCGCCGGGAACCGGCGGCAGCATCTGGATCGACGCCAAGCAGGTTCTCCTCGCTCCGAACGCCAGGGTCTCGGCGGCCGGAGGCGACGACGAGTACAACGCCACCGGCAGCGGCGGCTCCGGCGGCGGACGCGTGGCCATCGGCGCGCGGACGAAGCTCGATCTCAGCACGGCAACCGTTCAGGCGCGCGGTGGCTATCACCGCGGCGCGTCCGATTCGGACCGCAGCGTCGGCGACTCCGGCGCCGGCACGGTCGTCATCCGCAAGCCGGGTCAGGAAGCGGGAGAGCTGATCGTTTCTTCATACGATTCGCGCTTTGCGGGCTCGCTGCACTTCACCGCTCCGACTCCGCTCGGCCGCATCAAGAGCGGCACGTCGACCGCGATCAGCGCAAACGCGCTCACCGACGCGTCGCGCACATTCGACAAGTGGATGATCGGCGAGGAACTGGTGATCGGCACGACGACGTCGCGCTCGTTCACCGTCGTCGCTGTTTCCACCGACGGCAAGACGCTGCAGACCGATCCCGCCGACGGCAGCATGCTCGACGTCGCGACCGGACAGGCGAGTGCCTATTCGGGCATGCTCCGCTTCGACAAGATCACGGCCGGTCCGCGCGCGTTGCTGGTCTTCGACGAGCACGCCTCGGCGGCCGGTGTTCTCAATGACAAGTCGGCGATGGTGATCGATCCGACCGCGGCCGTCGTGCTTCTGAACGAACAGGCTTCGGTCTCGACGACGACCACGCCCGCGGCGGGCGCGAACATCATTCGCGATACGCCGCTCGCGTTGACTTACACCGCCACAACGGCATCCGGCGTCGCCAGCGTGACCTTCAACTGGTCGCCGGAATCGACGCCGCGCGTCGAAACCTTCACCGACTATCCGGTCACCACCCCGAGCCACAACCTCACGTTTACCGTGCCGGCGGCGACACCTCTCGGAACGGCGACACTCACGACGCAGATCAAGGACCGCGCCGGCCGCAGCTACACCATGCCCGCGCGCACGTACACGATCGTCGACAACGCTCCGCCGGTCATCTCCGGCTTCACCGTCGCGCCGGGCAATTCGATTTACGCCGGCCGCGACGTCACCGCCACGATCACGACCACCGACGACATCGCCGTGAAGACAGTGACCGTCGACGCGAAGCTGAACGGCGTGTCAATCAAGTCGCAGACGTTCTCGCCCAACACGACGAGTGCGACGTCCGTCTTCACCGTCACCATCGCGCCGACGGTTTCGGGTCCCGCGTCTCTCGTACTCGATGTGACCGTGAGCGACGGCTTCGCCGGCCGCGTGCCGACAGCAGCGTCGCAGACGGTGGCGATCCTCGCCGATACCGTGGGACCGCAGGTCACGGTGACCTCGCCTGTCGCGGGAGCCTCCTACAACGAGTCCTCGACGATCCCGGTTCGCGCGAATGCCACGGACGCGCAAGTCGCCGTCAAGGAAGCCTTCGTTCAGATCGACGGCGGCACGGCCATTCCGCTTCAACTGATCGCCGGTGATTGGCGTGCCGATGTCCTGGCGCCGCCGGTCGACGGTGACCAGCCGGTTCAACACACGTTGACGGTGACGGTGAAGGATTACGCGGGCAACGCGACGCCGAGCTCTTCGATCGCGCTGACGATCACGCCGGTCATCGATGCCAATGCGCCGATCCTCTCCTGGACCTGCGCCACGACCGGCGCGATGTTCCCCGCCGGGACGAATGCGAAGCTGCGCGTCACGGCGCTCGCCGCGAATGCGCAGAACCCCGTGCAGAGCGTCCAGATGATCGTCGACGGCGGCACGCCGGTTGCGGCGACCTCCATCGGCAGCAATCAGTACGAGATGACGCTGGCCATTCCGGCCGGTGACGCGGATGGCCGCGTGTACAACGTTCGCGCCATCGCCACCTCGGCGGGCGGCGCATCGTCGGATCTCCTCACGACGTTCAGCGTGGTCGTCGCCAACACGACGCCGATCGCCGCGAACCTGACCATCGATACGACCACCACGACCTACGACGGCAAGACCGTTGTGATCACCGGCGGGACGGTGACGATCCGCGGGCCGCACACCTTCGACCGTTTGATCGTTCTCGGCGGCTCGATCGCGCAGGCGGTCGTGGAGAAGGTCGAGATCACGACCACGCGCGGGATGTATGTCGCCTGTGGCGCGTCCATCGATGTGAGCGGATCCGGCTACGGATCCGGCGAGAGCTATCCGAACGAAGTCTGGACGAACGACATCAACAACGGTGCAAGCCACATCGGTAAGGGCGGCGCCTGGAGCGGAACGCAGCCGTCGACCTACGGGAGCGTCTATCGTCCTCGCGAGAGCGGTGGCGGAGGCAACGGTGTCCGCGGTGGCGGCGTCGCGCGGATCACATCCGCGAGCATCGTCGTCGACGGTGCGGTGCGCGCCAACGGCGTGGAGTCCGGCGGTGGCGGGGCGGCGGGCGGATCGGTCTGGATCACGACCGGCCGGATCGGCGGCGCCGGCTCGATCGAAGCGAACGGCGCACGCAGCCAGAACTGCTGCAACTTCGGTGGAGGAGGCGGCGGCGCCATTGCCATCGAGTACACGGATGCGGCGAGCGTCCTGCCGGTGCTTCGCGCATCGACGAGCTCCTCGAACCGCCAGGCCGGTGCGGGCTCGATCTATGTGAAGGGAGCGAATTCAACCTACGGTGATCTGACCGTCGATAACGCCGACGGCAACTTCGCCAATGTGACGCAGTTGCCCGCGCTCGGAAACGGAACGGCGCTGGCCGGAACGACCGGCGTGACGCTGGTGACCGATCGCAGCACGAACATCCAGCCGTATTTCTTCGGCCACTGGGTCGAGATCACGGGCGCGAACGGAACGGTCAAGGGACTCTGGCGCGTGGCCACGGTCATCGCGAACAGCAAGACCGTGACGCTGGCACCGAACGGGAGCGAAACGATCTCGCTCGAGGCCGGCGACAAGTGGCAGGGCGTCTATCTGTTCGATGCGATGCGCGCATGGAACGGCGCCAATCTATCGAGCGCGGATCCAATTCGCGGCGCAAGCCTCGACATCCTCGGAAACAGCGTGCAGTTGCAGACGCCACTGAACGCGACGACGACGACGGTGCGCGGGACGGTCTACGCCGACACGATCAGCGGTACGGACTTCACGATCGACACCGCCGGCGTGGTCAAGCAGGTTGCCTCGCCCGGCTCAGTCACGCTGAACGTTCAGAACCTCACGCTGCGTGGCGCGATCGATGTCAGCGCCCAGGGTTACGGATCCGGCGAGAGCTATCCGAATGAGGTCTGGACCAACGACATCAACAATGGCGCAAGCCATCTCGGCAAAGGCGGCGCCTGGAGTGGGGTGCAGCCTTCGACCTACGGAAGCGTTTACCGGCCGCAGGAGAACGGCGGTGGTGGAAACGGAGTGCGCGGCGGCGGCGTGGTGAAGATCACCGCAACGAACGCGGTCGTCGTCGAAGGAGCGATTCGCTCCAATGGCGCCGAGTCGGGCGGCGGCGCGGCCGCCGGCGGATCGATCTGGATCGCGACGGGCCGGATCAGCGGCACCGGAACGATCGAAGCGAACGGCGCGCGAAGCCAGAACTGCTGCAACTTCGGCGGCGGCGGCGGTGGCGCGATTGCCATCGAGTACACCGATGCGACGAGCGTCGTTCCGACACTGAAGGCCGCGACGACGTCGTCGAACCGCCAGGCCGGAGCCGGATCGATCTACGTCAAACGTGCGGGCCAGGCCTGGGGCGATCTCACCGTCGACAACGGCGGTGTCGTCGGCAACGTGACGCAATTGCCGGCGTTCGGAAACGGAACCGCGCTGGCCGGAACGACCGGCGTGACGCTGGTGACCGATCGCAGCGCGAACATCCAACCGTACTTCGCCGGCCACTGGGTCGAGATCACGAGCGCAGGCGGAACGGTCAAGGGACTCTGGCGCGTGGCCACGGTCACGCCGAACAGCAAGACGGTGACGCTCACACCAAACGGCAATGAAACGATCTCGCTCGAGGTCGGTGACAAGTGGCAGGGCGTCTATCTGTTCGACGCCGTGAGCGCCTGGAACGGCGCCAACCTCACCAGCGCCGATCCGATCCGCGGAACGAGCCTCGACATCTTCGGCAACTCGGTTCAGCTGCAGACGCCGATCACGACGACGTCGACGACCATCCGCGGGACCGTCTTCGCCAGCGCGATCACCGGGACGGACCTGACGGTCGATACCGCGGGCGTTCTCAAACAGTTCGCGTCTCCGGGCTCCCTGACTCTGAACGTACAGAACCTCACGGTGCGTGGCGCGATCGATGTCAGCGCTCAGGGCTACGGATCCGGCGAGAGCTATCCGAATGAGGTCTGGACCAGCGACATCAACAATGGCGCGAGCCACCTCGGCAAGGGCGGCGCGTGGAGTGGAACGCAGCCTTCGACCTACGGAAGCATCTATCGGCCGCAAGAGAACGGCGGCGGTGGCAACGGTGTACGCGGCGGCGGCGTGGTGAAGATCACGGCATCGAACGCGGTCGTCGTCGAAGGAGCGATCCGTTCCAATGGCGCCGAGTCGGGCGGGGGAGCGGGCGCCGGCGGATCGATCTGGATTGCGACGGGCCGGATCAGTGGCGCCGGAACGATCGAAGCGAATGGCGCCCGAAGCCAGAATTGCTGCAACTTCGGCGGCGGCGGGGGCGGCGCGATCTCCATCGAGTACACCGATGCGACCAGCACGCTACCGACGCTCAAGGCGTCGACCACATCTTCGAACCGGCAGGCCGGCGCGGGATCGATCTACGTCAAGGGTGCGGGTCAAATGTATGGCGACCTCCGTGTCGACAACGCCGGCATCGTCGGCAACATCACGCAATTGCCCGCCCTCGGAAACGGAACCGCGTTGGCGGGAACGATCGGCACCACGCTGGTGACTGACCGCAGCGCGAACATCCAGCCGTACTTCGGCGGACATTGGGTCGAGATCACCAGCGCAAACGGAACGGTCAAGGGAATCTGGCGCGTCGCAACGGTCACGCCGAACAGCAAGACCGTGACGTTGGCACCGAACGGCGGCGAAACGATCTCGCTCGAAGCCGGCGACAAGTGGCAAGGCGTTTACATGCTCGATGCTTTGCGCGGGTGGAATGCCGCCAATCTCGTCAGCTCGGATCCGATCCGCGCTGCGAGCCTCGACGTCTTCGGAACCAGCGTGCTCTTCCAGTCGCCTCTCGTCGCGGCTTCCTCGACGATTCGCGGTGAGGCATACGCGACTTCGATCATCGGTACGGACCTGACGGTCGACACGACGGGCACGCTACGGCAGTTCGCCAATCCGGGCGCGCTGACGTTGAAGCTGCAAACGATGACCGTGCTCGGTGCCGTCGATGTGAGCGGAAACGGCTACGGATCCGGCGAGAGCTATCCGAACGAAGTCTGGACGAACGACATCAATAACGGTGGAAGCCACATCGGCAGGGGCGGCGCCTGGAGCGGAATTCAGCCCTCGACGTTCGGCAGCGTCTACCGGCCGCAGGAGAACGGCGGCGGCGGCAATGGTGTACGCGGCGGAGGCGCTGCAAAGATCACGGCTTCGAACGTGGTTGTCCAAGGAGCGATTCGCGCCAACGGCAACGACTCTGGTGGTGGCGCGGGTGCAGGTGGATCGATCTGGATCGCGACGGGCAAGATCGGCGGCGCCGGAACCATCGAAGCGAATGGCGGACGAAGCCAGAATTGCTGCAACTTCGGCGGCGGCGGCGGCGGCGCGATCGCCATCGAGTACACCGATGCCACCAGCGTCCTGCCGACGCTCCGGGCAACCACAACATCCTCGAACCGGCAGGGGGGTCCAGGATCGGTCTACGTCAAGGGCGCCAGCTCCACCTACGGCGACGTCACGCTGGACAACGCCGGCATCAACGGCAACACGTCGCAGCTTCCCTCTCTCGGCCGCGGCAACGCCATCACCGGAACGAGCGGCGCGACCGTGATCACGGATCGCAGTGGAAACATCCAGCCGTATTTCGCCGGCCACTGGGTCGACATCTTCGCCCCGGGCGGCGCGCGCAAGGGAACGTGGCGGATCGCCTCGCTCAACGGCAAGAACTTCACGCTCGCTCCGAACGGAACCGAGACGGTGGATGTCGTTGCCGGCGACACGTGGCGCGGCGTTTACCTCTTCGACAAGATGACGCTTCGCCACGCGACCGTTCAGCTCCTCGATGACATTCGCTCGGCACGCGATCTCGACACGTCGTCCTCACTCACCATCAACGATCCGCCGTCGCTCAACGCCGGCCTGATCGTGCTGCAGAGCAACGCCACCGGCGACTTCGTCGTCGGCACGACCGGCGCGACGACCGATCTTCATCCGCCGATCATCCTCACCGCAACGAACAAACGCACCGGCACTACCTACACCGCGAACGCTGCCGCGGACGGTTCCTTCAGCGTCGGCGTCGGGGGCGAGGTCGGCGACACGTTCAGTCTCCGTGCGTCGGACTCGCTTTCTCTCCAGGCAACATCGGCAGCCATCGATGTCCCCGGCGCGATCGTGAACATCAACAGTGTCGCGCAGGTCACGCTGCAGCCTTCGACGGCAGCCGGCGGCACGAAGTTCAGCGGCGCGGTACGCATGCGCTACCCGGTGATCCGGGCGTCGGCCGCGGCCGTCACTCTGACGAGCTCTCATGCATCCGTGACCGTTCCGGCGACAATCACGATTCCGATCGGAGTGACTTCCGCCGCGTTCCAGATCGACACGACCGCCGTTGCCACCGACACATTGGTGACGATCACGGCGTCGAACAACGGCACCGCGCAGTCTTCGCTCACGCTACTTGCCGGAGCGAGCTCGCTCGCACAACTCAACCTCGCCCCCGGAGCAGTGCAGGGAGGTCAGAGCATGAATGCCACGCTCGTCCTCGGAGCATCCGCGCCCGTGGGCGGAGCAGCAGTCACGGTCACGAGCTCGGACACCCGATTCGCCACCGTCCCCGGTGTGGTGGTTGTTCCGGAAGGCGCGACATCGACGACGTTCACGGTCATGACCTTCGCCGTGAATGCGGACACGAACGTCACGATCAGCGGCACTTACGGAGCCGTCGTCTCGACGACCGCCAGTGTCACCGCATGCTCATCCCTCTCGTCCGTGACGAAGCCGGCCACGATCTCCGTCGGCACGATGTGGATCGACGACGCCTTGCTCGCGGGTGCGACGCAGACGGGCGATGCCGTCCTCGACTCGACGCAATCGGCGTCGGGTACAACGTCGATTCATCTTTCCGGCGCCTCGGCCGGGACGCGCACCTTCACCATGACGGGTGCCGCACCGCTGGCCGTGACTTCCGGCGACACGCTCGTTCTCTACGCGCTCATCAACCCATGCAATCCGCCGCGCCAGTTGCTGGTCGGTTGGACAGCCGGTTCAACCGAATACCGAGCCTCGTGGGGTGAGAGCCGCATCGAGCCAACGATCGCGCACACGCTGGTCGACAGCATGCCTGGAAAAGGGGAGTGGGTGAGACTCGTCGTGCCGGCAGCGACGATCGGCATCACTGGAAACGTCTCCATCACCGCGCTCTCCGTTCGTACGGTCGATGGAGAGGCGTGGATCGATGCGGTCGGCAAGTCTGCCTGCCCGACCACGCAGGTTCCGCCGCCCGCGTACGGCATCGCCGAACAGGTCTGGTTCGACGACGACCTTCCGCCCGGCGCGATCCCATCCGTCGCCAACGGTGCCGTGAGCACCTGGGCGTGGGACACCGCGCAAATCGCCAGCGGAACGCGAGCGCACGTCGAACCGCTGCGCGCCGGCTATCACGATCACAACTTCATCAACGCCACCGAGCCCTTTGGGGCCGGCAGATCCGACGTTCTCTTCACCTATGTCTATCTCGATCCCTGCAACCCGCCGCGCGAGATCATGCTGCACTGGAACGAAAGCGGGAGCTGGGAGCATCGCGCGTATTGGGGTGAGAACCTCGCGTCCTTCGGAAGCGACGGTTTTGCGAGCCGGATGAACATGGGTCCGCTGCCGCGTACGGGTGGATGGGTCAGGCTGGAAGTTCCGGCGAACATCGTTGGCCTCGCCAATCGTCCCATCACCGGCATGTCCTTCGGCGTCTACGACGGCCGGGCGTGGTTCGACCGTGCGGGCAAGGTCTCGCGGATCAACGTTGCTCTCGGGAAGCCAGCCACACAGTCGTCAGATTACAGCCCCATCTATCCGGCCAGCGCCGCCGTCGACGGGACGATCGCCCCGGCCAACATGAGCGTCACCGTCAACTCCGCCCAGCCGTGGTGGCAGGTGGACCTCGGCGCCGTCTATCCGATCGACACCGTCGACGTCTCGGGCCGCACCGACTGCTGCACCAGTCAGACGCAGGAGATCTATCTCCTCGTTTCCGATGTCCCCTTTACATCGAACGTTCTCAGCCAGGAGCTCACGCAGCCCGGCGTCAGCGCGTATCCCTTCCCCGGCGTCGTTGGTTCGCTCTGGATGGCCAACATCCACAGGACCGGCAGATACGTGCGCATCCACATGGTGCGCACCGACAGCCTGACGATCCCTGAAGTGGAGGTCTGGACGCCGATCTCAGATGTGAAGGTCAATCGCTCCGGCGGCCAGAACGCCACGGCCTCGAGCCAGTACGACGGCTGGACGTCACCGCGCAACGCCACCAACGGTGAGACGACGAACGCCTATGCGCGCGCCGGTTCGATCTTCCACACACGGGGCACCGCCGAATCCGATCCCTGGTGGGAAGTCGACCTGGGTGCGGTCGCACCGATCTCGACGATCGACCTCTTCAGCCGTACCGACTGCTGCAGTGAACAGTTCGGCGCCTTCTATCTGCTCGTTTCGGACGCGCCCTTCACCTCGAACGTCTTTGCCACGACCCTCACGCAGTCGGGAGTCTCCGTCTACTACGGCAACACGTGGAAGGCCGCCAACTCCTTCCCGATCAATCGATCCGGCCGGTATGTGCGCATGCAGAGGAGCGGGCTCACCTACATCTCAGTAGGAGAGGTTCAGGTGTGGGCGCAGCAGCCCTCGCTTGCTCCTCTGAGCAAGCCGGCGCCGGCACCGAGTACCACGTCGTCGTCACCGGGGTCAGCCCCATGACTCGCGGAACGCCAGGCTCCTGTCACTTCACGAAATCCATGAAGGCACTTCGAATGTCCATGATGAAGAAAACCAAGACTGCTCTGATTGCGCTGATCGCGCTGACGCTGCTGATCCCGTCGCAACTGCGGGCGCAATCGGCACCCTCCGTGCGCGAGCTCATTCCCTCGAGTGCACCCGCGGGCGCGCGCGTGACGATCTCCGGACGCGGCCTCGCTGATCCGTCGATCACCGTCGCGTTCGGTTCTCTCTCCGCGAGCATTCTGCAGCGCAGCGATCGCTTCATCGAAACCGTCGTGCCTCCCGCCGCCACGAGCGGCAACGTGCGCATCTCCGTCGGAGCCACGCTCATTCGCGAGCTCCCGTTCACCGTCTCCAGCGATCCGCGCTACATCGTCTCCACACTCGCCGGCGGCAAGGCCACGCACAACGACGTCTTCAAACATCCGAACGGCGCGGCGGTGATCCTGCCCGACGGCCGCATCGCCGTCGCCGATGAACAGCACGACGTGATCAAGCTCGTCACGCCCGCCGGCGTCGTCTCCGTGCTCGCGGGATCGGGAAAGAACGGCTCGAAGGACGGCGCCGGTGCTGCCGCGGAGTTCAAGGATCCAGCGAACCTCACCTTCGACGCGCAGCGTCGCGTGCTCTACGTCTCCGACACCGGCAACAGCAACATCCGCCAGGTCACGCTCGATGGCGTCGTCACCACCATCGCCGGCACCGGCAAGCAGGGCTATCGCGACGGCATCGGCTCCGTCGCGCAATTCCGCGATCCGCACGGCCTGACCGTCGGCGCGGACGGCGCGATCTACGTCGCCGACACGAAGAACAATCGCATCCGTCGCGTGCTCCCCGGCGGCACGGTCACGACGTTCGCCGGCACCGGTGCGAAGGGCGATCGCGTCAACGACGGCGCGCTGCTCTCCGCGACTTTCAACGAGCCGAAGGGCATCGTCGCCGATGGCGCGACGCTCTACCTCGCTGACACGAAGAACAACACCATCCGCAAGATCGCCGGCGGCCAAGTCACGACCGTCATCACCTTCGCGCGCACCGGCGATGACGACGATCCGGATGACGGACTCGATGGCGATTCGCGCGTCCTGAAGCGCCCCAGCGGCATCGGCGTCGACGAAGCGGGTAATCTCATCGTCTCCGATTCCGAGAACGACTTCATTCGCAAGATCAAGCTCACCACCACGCCGCCGACGATGATCACCATCGCCGGAACGGGAAAGAACGGCGAAGTCGACGGCGACGGATCCATCGCGCAGTTCAAGGACCCGATCGGCCTCAGCGTCGCCGGTGCGATCTACGTTGCCGACGAAGACAACGACTCCATCCGCCGCCTCTGTCCCGAAGTGAAGGCGACAGGACTCTTCAGCGCTACCGGTGTCGTGAGCGCGGGAACCGAGGTACGTCTCTTCGGTACCGGCTTCGTCCCCGGCGGCACGACCGTGAAGGTCGGCTCGACCGTCGTCCCCGAGGTCACCTGGATCAGCGCGACGGAGATCGCGTTCAAACTTCCTTCAACGTTCACCGGCGGCAGCGTCACCGTGACCATCAGCTCGTGCGGCGGCACCACGGCGCCGACGACGTTCCAGACTGACAACGCCGCGCCGGCGGTGACGATCACCAACGGCGGCGTGCCTCTCGCGAACGGCACGTTCTTCAAAGTTCCCCTCACGCCGGTGATCACCGCTCTCGATGACACCGACCCGGCGCCGCGCATCACCGCGACGTTGAACGGACTTTCGTTCACCTCCGGCACGACCCTCACGGCCGACGGCGTCTACACGCTCGTCGCCTACGCCGACGACGCGTCCAACAATCGCAGCGCGACGCAGACCGTGACCTTCACCATCGACAAAACTCCTCCGGTCGTCCATGTGATCGAGCGCGGTGTTCCGTTCACCGGAGGTCTGTTCAATCGTCCCGTCGAAATCGACGCCACGATCACCGATCTCACGCCGACGACAGTTCAGGCCACGATTGACGGCCAGCCGTACACGCTGAAGCAGCCGTTCAACGACGAAGGCACGCACACCTTCTCGATCAAAGTGACCGACGCGATGGGCTTCGAGACGTCGGTCGGTCCGATCTCGTTCAGGATCGACATCAGCGGCCCCGCGCTCACCATCACTTCGCACACCGAAGGACAGATCGTCACCGCCAAAGACGTCGTCATCAAAGGCGAGAGCGACGACGCCGTCACGGTGAAAGTGAACGGCGCGAACGCGGTCGTCGACACGGCCGCGCACACGTTCACCATCCCCCTGACTCTGCTGGAAGGGGAGAACACGATCTCCGTTTCCGGCGTCGATCTCGCCGGCAATCCCGGCACGTTCACGCGCAAGGTCGTTCTCGATACACGCGCGCCCGAGCTGACGATCCAGTCGCCTGCCTCGTGTACGAAGACCGACTCGATCGAGCTGCACGGCACCGTGAGCGATCCGCATCTCGACAAGGTCGTCGTGAAGTTCGGCGACGTTCCGACGAACGCGACGGTCACCGCCGGCAATTGGACGGCGACGCTCGTCCTCGGCGTCGAGGGTCGCAAGTCGATCCTCGTCGAAGCGCGCGACACCCTCGGTCACGTCGCCACCGAGCAGACCACGTTCACCTTCGACAGGACCGCGCCGGCGATCGAGATCAACGAGAGCGGCGCGCCGTTCACGGCGACGATCGTCAATCGCAAGGTGACGCTCTTCGTCCGCGCGACTGACGCCGATACCAACACCGTTGTCACGTCGACGCTCGACGGCGCGGCCTTGACGAGTAGCACCAGCGGCACCGAGATCGCGGCCGAGGGCTCGCACACGCTGCAGGTCAAGGCCAAGGATTGCGCGGGGAACGAATTCACGCGCGCGATCACCTTCACCATCGATCTCACGCCGCCGCGCTTCCTCACGTTCTCACCGGCCAGCGGATCGAAAGTCACGCAGGTTCCGGCGGCGCTCAGCGGCACCGTCGACGCCGATGCGGTCGAAGTGCGCGCGCTCGACAAGGGCTACACCACGCCCGCCACAAACGGCGCGTTCACGCTCGCCGATCCCCGGTTCGCCGACGGCGTCAACGAGCTCACGCTCGAAGTCGTCGACCGCGCCGGGAACACCGGCCGCGCTTCCTACATCCTCGGCATCAAGACCACGAAGCCGCTCGTCGAGATCATCGAGGGCGGCGCGGCGATGGTCGACGAGACCGTGTACACGCGCACCGTGAAGCCGGAGATCCGCGTCTTCGAGAGCAACGTCACCGCAACGGCGACGCTCGACGGCGCGCCATTCACATCCGGCACTGAAGTCACCGCCAGCGGCGTGCACACGATCATCGCCACGGCGACCGATGCGGCGTTCGGACAGACGAACACGATCACGCGCCACTTCACGATCGATCGCACCGGCCCGCAGGTCGCCATCGTCTCGCCCGCGAACGGCGCGACGATCGAGCTCGATCGCACCGACGTGCGCGCCACCGCCGGCGATGCCGTGAGCGTCTCTGTCAATGGCGTTGCCGCGGTCAAGCAGTCCGACGCCTCGTGGATCGCCGCGAACGTTCCGCTCGACTTCGCCGAGACGACGCTCGTCGCCATCGGACGCGACGCCGCAGGCAACAGCGGCAGCGCCAGCGTCACCGTCAATCGCGCTAACGCCGGTCCGGCGCTCGTGCTCACGTTCCCGCCCGACAACTACGTCACGAATCGGCCGAAGCTCGACGTCAGCGGACGCGTGCTTCGCGCGGGCTCGTCCGTCGCCGTCACCGTGCCTCCCGCGTCCGCCACGAACGTGACGCCGGATGCCGCGGGCACGTTCCGCCTCAGCGGCGCGTCGCTCACGGAAGGGGAGTGGACGATCACCGCGACCGCAACGGAGAGCGGGAAGTCGACGAGCGTGCAGGTGCGCGTCGTCGCCGACTTTACGCCGCCGGTCGTGCGCATCCTCGAGTCGGGCGCCGTCTTCGAAGATGGATCCGGCTTCGGCACGCAGGCCGTCATCAGCGGCAGCGCCACCGACAAGAACGCCGCCATCGCCTTCGTCCTGACGATCGACGGCAACACCGTCGCGTCGCCCATCACCATCACCGCCGAGGGTGGTCACACGGCCGTCATCACCGCGCGCGACGCCGCGGGGAACGAGTCGCGCCTCGAGCGCACGTTCTCCATCGGCACGACCTCGGTCGGCGGCTGCCACCTCGAAGCATTCGATCCGCCCGATCACTCGATCATCGCCGCGCAGAAGGTCGAGCTCATCGGCCGCTCCGGCGGCGCCGCGGGCGTGAAGGTCAATGGCCTCGCGGCGAAGATGTCGAACGGTTCGTTCTGCGCCAGCGTCGAGCTGCCGCAGGAAGGTCCGAACACCGTCACCATCGCCTGCACGAACGCCGACGGCACGATCCTCGGCGATCCCACGACGATCACGCTCGTGCGCGTCACGAACGAGCCGAGCGTCACCATCACGACGCCGGTCGAAGATTACGTCACGCACGACGCCACGCTCGTCGTCACCGGCACGCTCGGCAACGGCGCGGTGAGCGTTGAGCTCAACGGCAAGGCCGCGACGATCAACGGCACGAACTGGACGGCCACCGACGTCCGCCTCACCGACGGCGTCAACGTGCTCGTCGCCCGTGCGCGGAACACCGCCGGCCGTTCGGCCATCGCATCGCGCCGCGTCACATTCATCGGCGATCCCCCGGCGATCTCGATCAGCTCGCCGATCCCCGGCTTCGTGAGCGGCGTGTCGACGACGGATGTCAGCGGCACGTTCTCGAACGTCGATCCTTCATCGCTCGCCGTCACCGGATTTGCCGGCGCGGTCGTTCCGACTTCGTGGAGCGACACCACCGGCAAGTTCGTCGCGCACAACGTTCCACTGCAGGCCGGCGACAACACGATCGTCGTCACCGGACGCGATCGCACCGGACGACTCGCGCGCGCCGAAGTGGCCGTGCGCTATCTCTCGACCTCACCGGTCGTCACGATCACCGAGCCCGCCGACGGCGATTACTTCGGCGCCGCGCAGGGCGACACGTTCGGCGTGAGCGGCACGTTCCGCGCCGACGACGGATCGACGATCGACGTCAACGGCGTCAGCGCCACGGTCGACGTGGCCGCGAAGACCTTCACCGCCGACGTCCCGTTCTCGACGGCACCAGGCGGCATGACGCCGGTCGTCGCGCGTCTCTCGCAACCCGCGGGTGGCGACGGCGCGTTCGATTCGCTGCGCGTCTTCAAGCTCACCGAGGCACCGAAGGTGCTCGAGACCTTCCCGGCCGCGAACGCCTTCGAAGTCGATCCCGGCGTCGTCGTGCTCGCACTCTTCTCCGCACCGATGGAGCGGCAAGCGACGCTCGCCGCGTTCCACCTCGAGAACGCCAGCGGCGCGACCGTCAACGGCAAGGCGCTGCTCGACAAAGACGTGTTGACGTTCGCTCCGGCGACGACCCTGACGCCCGGCGAGCGCTACACGATCAAGATCGCGACCACCGCGAAAGACCTCGCCGGCCAGGCGCTCGCGGCTGGTGTCGACAGCAGTTTCGTCGTCGCGACCAGCGCGCCGGCGTCCGCGCCGACGATCACCACGGCCTCGGGCCGCATCTGCGCGCAGCTCGTCGACGTCACCGGCACGACGATTCCCGGCGCGCGCGTGCGCCTCGACTACGGACAGATCTACTTCACGACGACCGCCTCGGCGACGGGTGCGTTCTCGTACAAGGTTCCGCTCTCCGGCCAGGCCGGCTATCACGTGATCCGCGTGCGCACCATCGGCGCGGACGGAACGCTCTCCGCCGCCGCGGAGCTGAAGCTCAATCTCGATTGCACCGGCCCGCGCGTGCTGCGCGCGTCCTTCAACCGCAACGTCAATCAGTTGACCATCGTCTTCTCCACCGACATCAAGGCCGCGTCGCTGACCAGCGGCGCTGCCGGGTCGGTGCAGCTCATCCTGCCCGACAACCGCATCGTCGGCGGCACCATCGCCGTCAGCAACGCCAACGCCACGGTCGTTCCCGCCGAGAACCTCGGCGCGAGCACGTTCACGTTGAAGGTCACGCGCGACGTCGAGGACACGCAGGGGCGCAAGCTCGAGCAGGAGCACACACAGCTTTTCGCCCTCGGCGAGGACGAGGATCTCAAGCCGGGAGAGGGCTTCATCAGCGGCGAGGTCTACGACGCCACGACTGGCCGCCCGCTCGCCGGCGCGAACATCACCATCGAAGTTCCGACCGCCGCGTTCTCGCGACGGCTGGGTACGACCGCACTCACTGCGACAACCCAGGCCGTGGCCAAGACGACCGATGAGCGCGGCCGCTACGCGACGGCGTTGCCCGAGGGCGCGCACACGATTCGCGCATCGGCAAACGGATATACGACCGTCTGGCGCCAGATCATCGTCCCCGCCGGTGCGGGCGTCATTCCGATCGACATCCGCCTCACGCGGCGCGGCGACACGAAGAGCGCCGGTAGCGGCGCGCTCTCGCTCGTCCACGGCGGCACGAGCGCCGGCACGCGACGCGCCGAGCTCACGATTCCCGCGGGCGCCATCACGAGCGGCGCTTCCGTCTCGCTCACGTCCACCGGTGCGCAATCGCTCGCCGGCCTTCTGCCGCTCGGCTGGTCTCCGCTCGCGTCCGCGGAGATCGTCTCCAGCGCCGCACCGCTAGGTGCTTCAACGACCCTCGGCGCGTCAACGCTCGCGTTCGACGTTCCGCAGGCTGAGATCACCGCGGCGACGCAGACGATCACCGCCGTGCGCTACGACGAGTCGCGCGACGAATGGCGCGTGCTCGTGCCGGTCGTGAACATCACCAACAACAAAGCTACCTTCGACGCCGCGGCGCCGGGCGCCTACGCGCTCGTCTACGCCGATCGCCGTCCCGGACTCGGCAGGCCCGCGCAGTCGAGCGCCGGAGCGCCGCTGGTCGGTATCGCCGATCCCTGCGCCGACGGCACGTGTCCGGCGATGAGCGCGAAGAGTTTCCCGCTCAGTCCCGACGTCGTACTGCCCACCGGCAGCACGGTGGCGACGTTGAACATCGACGGCTCCTCGGCGCATCTGTTCCCGAGCGGCACGGCGGTGCAGGCGTACATCGATGAAGAGCTGCGTCTCGCCGACGGCGGTCGCGAGCTCCCGGCGCCGTTCGCCACGGATCTACTGCTCTATCGCGACCTCGCCGGCAACGACGGCGTGGCCACGTTCAACCTCGCCCCGAGCCCGCGCGCCGCGGAAGTCTTCCTCGAAGTCGGCTTCGATCACATCCGCATCCTTCCGTATCCCGGACGTCTCGATCGCGGAACGCTGATCGGCCCCGAGGGGGGAAGAGTGCCGGCGGACGACAAGGTGTCGGTCGAGATTCCGACCGGTGCAACGCAGGACGCTTTGCGCGCGACCGCGACGTCGATCGCCGATCCGACCGCGCTCGGACCGATCGCCGGCTACACGATCGTCGGCGGATTCCAGCTCACGCTCGAACGCGCCAGCGATCCCGCGCCGACCGACGTCGACGGCGATGGCGTCATCGATCCGATTCCCGGCGTCGAGCTGGCGAAACCGGCGCGTGCGACGTTCACCGTCGACCCGTCGAAACTTCCGGCAGGAACTCCGCCGCAGCTCATCCTCGCCGAGCTCCTCGAAACGACTCCGTTCAACAACCGCATCTTCCGTCTCGCCGCGGAGCTGACCTCGCTCGACGGCGGACGCTGGACGACGAAGGGCATCGACCGCGACGTGCTGCCGATCGACGGCGTGATCCGCGAAGGTCGTTACGTCCTGCTCGCCGCGAACGCGCCGATCGCATTCGCGCGCGGCATCGTGCGCTTCGGCACCGGCCTGGCCGCGCGCGACGCGCGTGTGTCGACCGCGGGACTCGGCGTCGCCGATCTCTCGCGCGTTTCCGGCATCTTCAACATCCCGGTCGCCGCGACTCCCGCGGCTCCGTTCACGCTCGTCCCGCGCGTCGCCGCGATCGGAGACGGCGCGACCTACACGCACGGCTCCGCTCCGGCCGCAGGCGCCTACGTCAACATCGGCGACCTCACCATCGTCGCCCAACCGCCGCACGTCACGTCGACGATCCCCGCGAACAACGCCACTAACGTCTCGCTGACGACCACCGTCGAAGCGGCGATCGCGCCGGGCATCGATCCGTCGTCGATCGGCGTCGGCTCGATCACCGTCATCGACACCGTCAGCAACACCGTCGTCGCCGGCACCGTCGCCGCGAACGGCTCCCTCGGCGTTCGCTGGACGTTGCCCGCCGGCGAAACGTTGAAAGCCGGCCGCCACTACACCGCCTCCGTGGCGACCACGGTTCGCGGCACGAACGGCACTCCGCTCGAACAGGCGTACACGTTCCGGTTCACCACGGCGACGGTCGTGACGAACGCCGAAGTGCATCCCGACCGCATCCGCATCACGATGCCCGACGCGAATGGCGTGTCGCAGATCATCGGCCTCGCCGGCGCGCTCAAGGCGGGCTGGCTCGCGCTGCCCGTTCGTCGCAACCACGACTTCCTCACGCGCTACTCCGCCGAAGCGAGCGCCGACGGCAGCTTCTCGATGTCGATCGGCACCAACGCGCGCGATCGCATCTCCATCAGCGACGCCATCGACCTGCGCGTTCTGAACAACAACGGCGCGCTCATCGCCATCTTCCCGCTCACGCCGTTCGTCTCCACGGACGGCAAGAGCTTTGTCGCTCCCGCGAACACGGCCGTGTCGTTCACGAGCGTCGACGGATACAGCGTCGACGTCCCGGCCGGCGCGTTCGACGTCGCCACGCAGATCACCCTGTTGCCGGCATCGCCCACGGCATTCGCCGGAGTTCCGCGCCTTGCGCAGGAACTGATCATCGCCGGCTCGGTCGAGTTGAAGTTCGAAGGCCGCGCGCACAAAGCGCTGCAGCTCACGATCCCCGTCGCTCCCGGCACCGATCTCAGTCGCGAAGCGTTCCTCGCCCTCCTCGGCCAGTCGCTGCGCGGTCCGCGCCTCATGGCCGTCGACACGCTCACCATCGTCGACGGCAAGCTGACGACGAAGCTTCCCGCGTCCGGTGGGCGCAACGTGCGCACGAACGACATCGTTCGCGGCAACTTGCCGAAAGACATTCTGCAATTGACGATCGAAGCCGGCATGTACTGCGCCGCGATGATGCATCCCGATCGAGGCACGCTGGCCTGGTCGTTCTTCAACACGACCGCGACTGTCGCCGAGCTGACGTGGGACACACTCTTCTCGATGTATGTCGGCATCCGCTACATCGCCGAGTCGCCAGGCCTCATCGCCTTCCCCGTTCCCGCGAATACGCGGTTCGTCCTGACCGCAACCGATCCCGCGACGTCCTTGAAACTCTTCGAACAAACCTACGACGGGATTCCGGTCGGACCTCCCGGCGGCGGTACGTTCATCGCGAGCCCGGACATCGACTTCAACGGCCCGCATCCCGTGTTCGCGACGCCGTTCCGCGTCGAGACCGCTGCCGCGCCGCCTGTCGGCGTGACCTTGAAGGCCGTCCGCGACATCGAGCTCGAGCTGAGCGACAGCGGCATGCTCACGGTCACCGGCACCGGCTCCTTCACCACCGACACCAGGGTTTCCGTGCTCGACGTCGAAAGTGGAGAGCGCCGCGGACCGCAGTCGCTGCCGATCACGATCAACGACACGAAGGCTGGCGATCGGCTCGTCCTCGCCATCGACGAGAAAGACATCGATCCCTCGGCATCCGTCTCCGTCGTCTTCAACGAAGCGATCGATGTCGGCGGTGCGTCGAGCGATGACGACATCGATGCCTTCCTCCGTACCGTGCTCAAGTTCGAGCGCGTCGATTCCACCGGCTCGGCCGGCACCGACTTGATCAAGACTGCGCTGCTGCGTCTCGATTCGAGCGGGCGCCGCGTGACCATCCTCCTTCCGTCGGCACTCGAGGCCGGCGTCAAGTTCCGTCTCACCCTCGACAAGAACATCCAGGATCGTTCCGGCAATGGCCTGAAGCTCGGCCAGGCAGGGAAGAAGAACGCGAGTGGCGCCGGCGTCACGCCGATCGGTCCGACGCCCGACTCGATCGAGCTCTGGTTCAAGACCCGCGGTCCGAAAGGCACGTTCGCCGAGTTCGACATCCGCCAATCCGCGACGATGCAGGCCGGCTCGATTCGCGAGATCTCGCAGTACGACAACCTGCTCTTCGTCGCCGCCGTCGACGGAGGCGTCCTGGCGTACGACGTCTCCGATCCCGCGGCGCTCGACGAGTCCAACTCGCCGAAGCCGATCGCCGTCGCTCCGCGCGGCGTGACCGACGTTTGGACCGTCTTCGTCGATCATCACGGACGCGTCTTCTCGACTGGCATGGCCACCATGTTCGGCGCGATCCGCACGTGGCGCGTCGAGGACTTCATCAAGGCCAGGAACAACACCAGCTCCACCTGCAACGCTTCGATCCCCAACGCCGTCTGCCAGCAGACCGGCGGCGCGATGGTCTCGCAGAACCCCGGTACCGCGTACGGTGTCGGCCTCCCGAGCGCCGTCGTTTCCGACGATCGCGTCGAAGCGATTCCCCGCAAGGCCAAGTACCTCATCGGCGATGCGCCACCGATCGACCTCACCTGGAGCGACTTCGTGGCCGGCTTCTGCGCCGGCGGCGCGAGCGATGCCGGGGACGGCTATCACCAGAAGTGCAACGCCCAGATCCCCGGCGCCGGATCGAACTATCGCATCCAGCGCATCACGATCGAGAACCTCACCCTCGGCTTGCACTGGTCCGAAGACGCGATCGACGACCAGAAGGCGGTGATGAACAACGTCATCGCCGCGCCGGGCGATCAGATGCGCGTCACCTACAACCTCACCACCTACGCCGTGATCAGCCTCATGGGCTACGGCATCGGCGTCTTCGACGTCAACGGCATCGAGAGCAACGAAGTGCCGGGCACCTCGCCGACGGGCATCGAGACGGCGCGAGAGCAGGTCGTTCTGCGCGCGAACGCCGAGGGAACGCCGATGCCTCCGGGCCCGCAGTACGTCGGCAACCTTGCCTATAGTCCTGAATCCCACATCCTCGCTGGCGGCGGCGGCGCGGTGAAGGTCTATACGCTCGACACGCGCAAAGGGGTGGTCGAGTTCAACGTCACGCCTCCTGCGAACATCGACCTGACCGGAAAGCTCATCCTGACCGGTGGTGTGAACCCGCGTTTCGAAGCAATGACACCGCTGCTCAAAGCCTCGGGCATCGCCACGCCAGTCTGGCGCTTCAACACCGGAGCGCTCTATCACAACCCGAATACCAACAAGGACTACCTGCTCATTGCCGCACTCGATTACGGACTGATCGCCGTCGAAGTCGGCATGGTCCCGCTCTCCGACGACAGCTTCGCCGATGCCATCTTCATCAAAGACGCCGCCTGGGCCGTGCGCGTCATCGACAAGACCAACATGGCCGCCGTCGTCGACGGCACCGGCCGCGTCTCCCTCGTCGACCTCTCGCGCATCGACGAGCGTGACATCACCGCGCCGGGCGACGTCTTCCCAACCTTCGCCAACGCCCTCTCCACGAACACCCAGGACCCGCGCATCCTCTGGAAGTCCGAAAACCCCATCGCCATCGGCAACATCGCGCCGGTCGTCGATCCGGATACGGGAATCCTCATCGGTGCGGATCTCCTCGGGAAGCGCGTGCGACTCGCCTCGGTGTTCGATCCGAAGGTTCGCTTCGTCGCCAACATCGGAGACGCCAGCGGCGGCAACTCGATGAAAGATGTAGGCAGCATTGTTCCGTTGGGGATTGAGCCGCCGCCCGGAATCGTGAAGTGCGACCTCGCGACCGATCCCGATTGCCGCGGCTCCCTCGGCGTCTTCCGCATTGAGACGCGGCTGCCCGGTTCCATGACGGAGACTCTGACGTCCGGCGTGGAAATCGCCGTTGAAAGTGAGCGCTTGCCGGGTGTCGACACACCGCAAACGCCGGATCCTTATCCCGTCGCGCATCTGCGCTTCAAGAAACGCGACGGCAACGTCGACTTGCGCTCGACCTCGAACTTTAAGCTCAAACGCGTTCTGGATCTCCCGTCGATTCCCGAGCTCCGTTACCAGAAGGGCTACAACCGTTTTGCGTCGGACTGGATCGTCGCCATTGCCGACCCGCGTGCCGCAAAGGATTACAACTGGGCCAGCACGAGCGACGCGGAGAAGGAAAACCTTGGTTGCTTCTCGTGTCTGCGGCCGAAATACATCAAAGACGACACGAACGCGAAGGAGCTATACACCGCCGGCCGCTTCATCGCGGTCCGACCGGAGAGCATTGCCGCTTCCAATCCGTATGCGTTCCTCAGCGAGAACGAGCGCCTCCGCATTCGAGCGGGCACGACGATGGCCGACATTGTCCGTCCGTCGAACACTCTGATCGCTGCAACCAACGCGCCGGTCGCAAGCGGCGCTCTGCAGGAAACGGTTTACCTGCACAGCGGCGAAGTCGAGCATCACGCGATCGATCTCGACGCGGGGGGCCGCGCCGGCTGGAACGTCATGATCGATCGCACGTACCGCTCGCGCTCCCTCGGATTTACGCCGCTGGGCCTGAGCTGGGATTCCGGAATCTTCAAGCGCCTGCGCGCACTGCCCAATGGCGACGTCGAATACCGCGACGGTTCCGGCGAGGTCTTTCTGTATCACGCCTCCGGGGGCCAGTACACTACCCCCAAGGGGTACTTCGCCCGTCTGGCGAAGGCAAACACCGGTTGGGTGATGAGTGATCAGAAGCTTCGGCTCACCTACTTTGACGATTACGGGCGCGTGATCCGCGAGGGCGATCAGTTCTACACCCCGGACGGCAAAGGCAATCAAATTCAATATATCTACGACGGGCTGGGTCGGCTCGACGCGATCATTGACCCCAATGACCGCGTCAACCGCGTCCGGTATTACGAAGGGAACGTTTCCAAGGAAGGGTTCCTGAAAGAGATCGAAGACTGGCGCTCGCCCTCGCGCAAGCTCGCGTATGACTTCGACGCGCAATTGCGCCTCGTCAAAGTCAACCTACCTGAATTCCGCGCGCTCCTGGGTACCCTGACGCAGCCCGAGCGGCGGTACGCCTACGATTCGGCTGGCGGCAATTATTCCGACAAGATCGAATTGGGGACGAATCTAGCCTCGATCATCGAGCCTGACCGTGCTCCATTCAACGGGCCGCCGCGCGTCGCATTCAAGTACAGCGGGCCGCGCGATTACGTACACACGGAGACCTGGGCGACGGGCGAAGAGGCGACGTTCGATTTCACGCCAGGCACGGTGCCGACGGCTAAGACGAAAGATGTGCTCGGGCAGGAACGCAACTACACCTTCAAAATGCCATCTGTTCCGGCGGCCGACAAGAAGCACGACTGGTATTCACAGGACCGCGTTCATATCGAGACGATCGAGGAGCCTGGAGTCGAGGTCTACAAAGACGCAAATTTCGGTGTGCTGCCGGGCACGATCGTCGCGGGACCCGCGGCAATCGAATCGAAAACTCGCACATTCCGCTTCAGGTACGACGACGATGGCCTGACTCAGACCGCCACTCTCGACGGGGTGTCCACGACCGAATACACGTACACCGTCGCCGGGCCGAACCTCGGTAAGCTGTTGAGCTGTGTCGCCGTCGGTACTGGTTCGTCGCCGTGTACGAGCGGCGCGACCGTCAAGACGACATACGAGTACGACGGAACCTATCTGAAGTCGAAGACGGCGAACGGGGAAGCCATCGAGGCTCCTGAAGCGCACCGAGGAACGCCTCAGACGGTCGCGACGAACAGCAACGTCACCGCGACAACGAAATACGATCTCAAGACCGGACTTCCGACGGACATTACGACGAGCGGCGGAACGGCGGGAGATCCGACGAACATGCACGTGGTCATCGACTATCCGACCACTCTGCCGCCGGAGCTCTATAAACGCGGGCTGCCGGCAGCGACGCACGTCGGGACGGGCGCGTTGACGACTTCGTATACGTATGTCAGCCAGGACAACGATCGTGCCGATGACGGCCGCAACACGACCGATGCGTTGTACGACGAATGGCATCGTCCTTTGCGAATCAGAGTGACGAACAATGGTGGTGACCCGCTGACTGTCGAGGAGTCGTTCACATACGATCCGAACGGCCGCGTTCATGAGCAGAAGCGCACACAAACGACGGCGTCGGGCGACGAGGTCGTCACGACGACGTACGACTATGACGCAATGGGTCGCGTGAAATCTGTAACAAAGAACAACGTGGAGATCAATGGTGCGTCGTCGACCATCACCGAGACGACAGACCACTCGCAATTCGCGAGTGGCAAAATCATCCACGATCCTCCTGGCGGTTCTGAAATCACGATTACACTCGACAAGCTCGGCCGCGCAAAGGAAACGAAGCAGTTGTACGAGCCGGGTAAGTTCATCACGGACGTCACGGCGTACGATTTGGCCGGCAATGCCGTGTATACCTCTGATCTCAAGGATGCGACTGCCTATGCGTTCGACGCCGCCAGCCGCATGACCGATGTGCTCAATCTCGACGGGTCCAAACAGAACATGGAGTACGACGGCTGGAATCGCGTCACCGAACTGAAGCTTCTCGACTCCAGCGGGACGGAGTATCAAAGGCGAACGACCGACTTTACCGCGTCAGGCCAAATCTCCAAGGTGACCGAGTCGGGCGGCGGTCTTTCTCGCGACGTTTCGCAGCAATGGGACGCTGCCGGTCGCCCTGTGCACATCGCGAATACAGCGAGTGGCGCAACTGATGGTGGTCGCGCGACGTTCCTGAAATTCGATGATGCGAGCCGCCTGAGCCGCGCGGACACGGGTCAGGGCACTCTGTCCGCGATGGACCAGGTGTTCGCGCGCGCCGATCATTCGAACTACGGTGCAACGACGCTGGCGAGGCGGGTCCAGCAGTTGGAGCTCAAGACGACGACGCCGTCGACGTACCAGATCGACCGCGATTTCGACACGATGGGGCATGCCACGCTGGTCAAGATTCAGGCGTTGGAGTGGAAGGGGCAATTCGATCAAAATGGCGCCGTCCTCACTAGCTCCCTGCCCGGCCGCCCAAGCACGGAGTACAAGTACGACTCCCGCGGCCGGCTGATCAGCGAAACGCTGCCGGATGGCAGCGTGAAGCAACATCAACACGACGAGACCGGGGCGAAGGTCGTTAACCTCGACGAGGAGTCGGAAGAGACGAGGTCCTTCACGGACTTCCTGGGACGCACGACTAGGGTCAGGTACCCGGACTTGTCAACAGAAGAGTATGTCTATGACGGTTCGCGCATCCTTGCGATGAAGAACCGGCAGGAGCTTTGGCAGTCATTCGCGTACAACGGCAAAGGACAGATCACCACCGTTTACGCTGCGTCGTTTCCGAATCCTGGTGCGCCGCGCCTCGACGAGATCCGCTACGACACCGCGGGACGGATGGAATCGTGGCGCACGAAAGATGCGCTGATCGAATACAGCAATTACGCGCTGGATGATCGGCCAAGAACGACGAAGCAGACGCGCTTCAAAGATGGCAGCGGTTTTACGACATCGGATATTCTCGACACGTATACGGTCGGTCATCAGTTCGATGGCTACGGTGATCTGACGCAGCTCACGATGCCGGGACAGCCGGGCGGCGGGTGGGCGAAACAACTCGATTTGAAGTACGACGCGATGTCGAACCTGATCGAGTTGAAACGCGACGGCGAGGTTCTTTTGACGGGCGATTACCGGAATGCACGTCGTCCCGACTCGCGCACCATCCACATCACGCCTCAAGGTTGCGCTACGGCGTCGTGTCTCAAGCAGCTTGTCCGGACATACTCATACAAGCCGGAGACGTCGCAGCTCGACGGCATGATCGCGACCATCGGTACGATCGAAATCGCCGGTTCGAAGGTAAAGCGCGACGACACGTTGCAGGTTACCGAGGAGGAACTTGCAGGTGTTTCCGGTGGGACGCGGTACACGCGGTATAGCTATGACTCACGCGGCCGTCTCTTTGGGTCCGTTGCCGCCGTTACGGACAGCACGACGCCGCCCCAGCCGGCCGTCCCGGGTACGGCTGTTTCTGCGGCGCCCGGCGTTGCGCAGGATCTGCTGTCGCCCGCCGATTTCCGGAAGGGCCAGGACCGTATGCCACGACTCGATCCGACGGCTCGAGCCGAATTGAAGAAAAAGGGTATCGATCCTGACGCGATCGATCCCCCCGGTTCCTCCGCGGAGCCGCGTGCAGGCCACAAGATCGACAAATTCAAGAAAGGGCCGACGGCCGACGACTTCAAGTGGACAAAGGCGGACGGAACGGACAACGGTGACGTGCGCACCGAGGACGGACGTTTTCGGTATGGTTACGACGAAAAGCGCCGTCTGCAGTGGGTGGCGGAGAAAATTCTAAGCACTGCGACTCCAATGCGCCGCGTTCTGTACTCGTACGACGGGAACGAACGCCTGGTCGGACGCACGGCTCAATACGCGACGACGACTTCGTTGACGGCGCCGATCGAGTCGCTTCCATGGAAGACCGAGGACAGGCCTTCCATCATCGCCGCCGACGGAGTGCCGCCGGAATTGACCTTCGTGTGGGATCCGGTCAGCGACCGTTTGTTGTCGATCTTCAAGGCCGGTGGCAGCGCGGACCCGGATGGAAACCTGTTGCGCCAGTTCATTCATGGAGACCTCGGACTCGACGATCCGATCGAGATCACGACGCGGGATCTCGTCGCCGTCATTCCGCCGGGTGGCTCCGCTCCCGTAACGCACATCTATCCGGTTTACGACGAGGCCGGAAACGGCACGCTCCAAGTCGTCGTGAACCGCAACGGCGAAGTCGTGTCGCGCAACGTCAGCACGGATCCCTATGGGGGCGAGGAATTTCAGCTCGCGGGCGCGGCGGTCGATCTGGTCGAAATCAAAGCGAAAAAGGACGGCGCAGGCAATCTCGCGTCCGTAAACGTTCAGGTTCGCGCAACGGAAGCACTGTTGGAGGCGACCATTGCCACTGGAGCGAGACTTGCCGCCGTGACGCAGAACGGCACGGCCGTGGCGCTATCGCCGGTGTCGGCGGTTCCGGTCTCGGGCGATCCGTTCCGTCTGGAGTGGAAACTGACTGCCGCGCAGTGGACGACGCTCGTGAATAACGGCGTCGCGGCCGGCGCGACCTCGCTTTCCGTCGCGACCACAGATCAACTCCGCGCAGGAGCGTGGGCTCTCGACGTGCCGGTTCTCCCAGCGCCGGCATGGGCAACGACCGCCATGACGGTCTTTTCGTCCCCGACCCTGCCAGTCGAAGTGCGTGAGCCGCTTACGGCATTGACATCGTTCATCGCCAGTGTTCCCGCGAATGGTAACGTGTCTTCCACGCCTTATGCGGTCACTGGCTTAGGCGCGCTCGGAACGGCTGGCGGCAACGGCGAGTTCGATTTGCTCATGGCCGCGAACTTCCACGCACAGCCATTCTCCGACCCGTTCTCCGGCAAGAACTTCGTCCGTGCGCGGTGGTATGACCCGGAAACCGGTACGTGGCTGACGCCGGATCCCCTCGGATATAACGACAGCTCGAACTTGTATGCATTCGCGCAGGGTGACCCGATCAATCGCCGCGACCCGACCGGTACCCTTGCCACGCTGGATAAGAACGGCACACTGACCGTCAAGCACCCCGACGGACGGGTGGAAACGTTCACGGCGAAAGAGGCCAAAGAAAACCCCACAGGGGTTCAGATGGCGTTAGACAGCGACTACGAAGACACGAGTTATTCGCGCGTCGAAGAGATCATGAATCAGATGGGTCTTCCCATCGTGTATGACGCATTCGAGTGCCCGCCGGGCGAGTACTGCCTGGTCAACCCCAATGCATACCATTACACGCACGATCCTCACTCGAAGAACATTTTTGGAGGCTGTGCTGAAGGAATCTTCATTCAGTTGGCAGGCATGCCCGCCTCCACGCGCGAACAGAAGGTTTGCGGCGGCACGCTCCAGATCGCCGAGGCAGCCGCCACGACCTTCCTTGTGGTTAAGGGCCGTATGGGCGTCAACGCCGGGCTGACCAGCGCGGAGCCGGTCGTTCCGCTTCGCGGGGGCACCCTTCCTGTACGCGTAGTGGACGAAATGGAGATTAAATATCCCGAGAGTCCGAATAGCGCTGCTCGTAAAGGCGTGCAGGGTAGCTTCGTCGATCCGATGACGAATCAGGTGACGTATACCAAGGACACTTTGGCCGCCGACCATGTCATTCCGCAAAGCTTCATCAAGACGATGCCGGGATTCAGCTCACTTACCCCGGAGCAGCAGAACGACGTTCTGAACGACCCGCTGAACATGCAGGGGTTGCCCACAGACTACAATTCATCGAAGAAGGATCTTCTGCCGCAGGAGTGGTTGACTTTCAAGGGCAAACCTCTCGATCCGGAGTACGTCAAGCGCAACATGATGCTGCAGGATTTGCTCTTGAGATACATTCGCGCGAAAATCGACCGCTACAACCGGGGAGGATGATTTCATTGAAGCGTGTCCGCGTGAATGACCGAGTAACGTTCGAATACGACGAGTCTCGTGTACCCGAACCCGACGCGAGGTGGCTATCCGGATGGCTGGCATCGGAGTTGGCCACCTTGCGTTCGGGAGAGTTCGTACGCATCGGATGGATGACGAATTTACTGAAGGAATACCCCGATGGGATTCACGTCAGTGAACCCGACTTCGTCCAGATTCCGATCGCGTTCGTCGATTCTGTGACGCGCACACTTGTCCATCTCCGCAGGCAGCGCGATGTCGCCGAGAGTGTCGGCATGGAGGCGGTGTTTCCGTCGATTCGGGACGGTGCGACGATCTGTGACCAATTGGGTCGGGAGTACGTCATGCACCGGCGCACGCCGAACGCGCCCGATTCAGGTTGGTTCATCGGATGCACGGACGTGGACCACGATCACGACGATGTCGCGAACCTATCCATGGATTCCTTGTACGCGGTCGCGATCAGGCATGAGAAAGTCGTCCCGTTTCTCGGGCTGCCGTCGGGCTGTACCGTGGAATTGTACGAAGACGAATTTGGCCTTTATCTCAACGACCGGACGCTCTCATTCAAGAAAGGGTCTTACCTAGATAGACTGCGCAACCGGTAATTGGGGTTCCCGAACTTGCGCCTCCTCTTTTTAGTGCAGATCCGTTCTGGCGGTCGTAGATCCTTCCTGGCCGTTAGACAAGAGCGCCCCACATTCCCGCCATTTGGTGTCTTCCTCATGGAGGAGACCATCCATGAGCATTTCTGCGCGCGTGTCCGAGCGGCTTGCCGCCGGTGTGAAGCGGTTTGCCCCGATCCTGGCGTCGGCGAAAGCGCGGGACGTCAACGAGTCGGATACGTCGATGATCGTGACCGATGTTCTCGCGGAGATCTTCGGCTACGACAAGTACAGCGAGGTCACGCGCGAGCTGTGCATTCGCGGGACGTTCTGTGATCTGGCGACGCGGATCGATGGCAAGTTTCAGATGCTCATCGAAGTCAAGGCGATCGGGCTGGAGCTGAAGGAATCACACGTGAAGCAGGCCGTGGACTACGCGGCCAATCAAGGGATCGAGTGGGTGGCTTTGACGAATGGGAACCTCTGGAAAGTGTTTCGCGTCATCTTCGCCAAGCCGATCGACGCGGAGCTCGTCCTCGATATGGATTTGCTGCTGCTCAATCCGAAGTCGTCCCACGATCTCGAAAGCGTCTACCTGCTGACGCGCGAGAGCATGCTGAAGTCGGGTCTCTACGCGTATCACGATCACTTGCAGGCGACGAACAAGTTCTATCTCGCGGCCGTGGTGCTCAGTGACGCGGTTCTCGATACCGTGCGTCGCGAGCTGCGTCGCCTCTCCGATGCGAAGGTGGAGATCGCCGAGCTGCGCGAGGCGCTGAAACAGGAGGTCATCAAGCGCGAGGTGATCGAAGGGGAGAAGGCGGACGTTGCAAGGAAGAAAGTGGCGAAGACGGCTGGCAAGATGTTGCGGGCGCGAAGAGAGAAGGACGAGAGCGAGCCGGTCGAAGGCGGCGTGTCTGAGCCACCGGTGACTGAGGAAACGTAAGGGCCGCGAGCCGCCGGCGTACGGCCGGCTGGCAGCGGGTCCGCCGACGCGGTACGCTCCTGGCCATGGCACGTTACAAGATGCGGCAGAAGCTGATCTCCCTCGGCGAGGATTTCACGATCGAGGATGAGTCGGGGAATCGGGCGTTTGAGGTCGACGGCAAGGTGTTGACCATTCGCGAGACCTTCGAGCTCAAAGATCGGAATGGCGAGGTCGTGGCGACGATTCGGGGGAAGTTGCTTTCGATTCGCGCGAAGATGGACATTCTGCGCGGGGGCGACGTCGTGGCGACGGTCACGAAGGCGCTGTTTGCGCCGCTGCGCGACAGGTTCAAGGTCGAGGTCGCGGGCGGGGACGAGATGCGCATCGATGGCTCGATCCTTGATCATGAGTACACGATCCGCCGCGACGACGCGGTCGTGGCGCAGATCTCGAAGCGTTGGTTCACGATCGCCGATACCTACGGCATCGACGTCGCCGGCGGCGAGGACGATGCGCTGGTGCTGGCGATCGCCGTCGCGCTCGATGAGATGGCGCACGATCCGGACGAAGGGCACTGAAGAAGCAGATCGCGGTTCGCAGATCGCGGATCGCAGGGATGCTCGAAGGTTGGATCGATCTCGCTGCGAGCTGCAAACTGCGGCCTCGCGGCGGACCCGGTGGTTGGCGGTCGTCCCCGCTGCGATCTGCGATCTGCAAACTGCGATCTCGTCAGGGTGTAATGTTTTCGATGCTCGTGCGTCTTCGAGGGTGAAGGCGCGAAATGGATCGCGCTTCGAACGAGGAGAAGACCATGAACGAGATCATCGAAGTGAACGGCTGCGACTGCGGGAACGACTGTGGCTGTGGCCCCGGTTGTGGTTGCTGAACGAATGACGCAAGCTTCGTCCGCCGTATCCTCCACGACGTCGTATGACGTCGTGGAGGCGCTCGTCTCGAATCATCGGCAGTTCCTGGCGTTTCTGGAGAAGCGCGTCGGATCGCGCGAGGTCGCGGAGGACATTCTCCAGGAAGCGTTCGTCCGCGGGCTGGACTCCAAGTCGCTCGGCTCCGCGGAGTCGGCGACGGCGTGGTTCTATCGCGCGCTGCGCAATGCGACCGTCGATCATTACCGCCGTCGTGATGCCGAGACGCGGGCGCTGGAGCAGGTGGCGGCCGAGAGCGGGGAGGAAGTGGCGCCGGACGTCGAGCTGATGGACACGGTCTGCTCGTGCGTCGCGTCGCTCCTTCCCACGCTCAAGCCGGAGTACGCGAGCGCGATTCAACGCGTGGAGCTCGATGAGATTCCGGTGCGCGAGTACGCGGCGGAAGAGAAGATGACCGCGAACGCCGCCGGCGTGCGGCTGTTCCGCGCGCGGGAAGCGTTGAAGCGACGGCTCATCCAGAGCTGTGGCACGTGCGCCGATCACGGATGTCTCGATTGCCGCTGCGGCGGCAAAGGAAGCGCCGGCGTTTCCGCCGGCGCTGTGAATTGCATCAGTTGATGACGAAGTTCATTTGGGCGATCGGCTCGATGCGCCACCATTCGAGTCCGCCCGTGTCTTCGAGACGGTCGAGAAGTTTGGTGAAGCTGTCTTTCTTCTGACCGCCGCCGAGAATCATCTGCAGGATGCGCCCTTCATCGAGGTTCGTGTAGAGGTCGACGCCGTCGACTTTCGTGTCGTGAAGATCCCAGAACGCCGCGGCGACGCGCAGTTCGTTCTTGCCGAGGTCCTTGCAGACTTTGTCGGACAGATTCTCGCCGTTCCAGCCGGTGTTCCATCCGCCCTTGAGCGTGCCGCGATCCACGGTCGACCACCAGGAGATGAACGTCGCGAATCCCTCGGACAGTGCCAGTCCTTCGTTGTAGCACTTCGGCCACTCGTGGTATCCGCCGCTGTTGGCGGGCATGGCGCCCCAATACTTGAACATCAGCTCATGCCCCAGCTCGTGACGGATCGTGTGTGAGCTCGCGCCGCTGTCGGCGGCGACGTGTACGGTGCCGTTCTTCGAGCAGCTTCCGCAGTCCTCGGTGCCGGGGAAGACGATCTTGATCGGACTGTCGCGCACGGGCGAGAAGTTGACGTTGTAGAGCTTCACCCAGAGCTGCCAGGCGTTGCGATGGAGCTCGCCGAGGCCGGGGGCGGTGCCTTTGTTCAGATCGATGAAGTACGGGCCGTAGTCGTAAGTCGGCTGAAGCGGGATGAAGGCGGGGAGATAGAACCGATACTGGTTGTCGTTTCCATCGACGATGTTGAAGTAGGCGTTCGAAGGAATGATGGCGACGCGGTAGGCGGGGAACCCGGGCTCGGAGACGTTCAGCGTGAAGGACGCGTCGCTCTTGACCGTGGCGCGGTCGCCGGTGTCTGTCCAGCCGAAGATCCCTCCGACGCGATAGAGCGCGACCCTCCATCCCGTCGCAGGTTGGACGACGCCTTTCGTGTCGATCCAGCGGAACTTCCCTTTCACGGTCGTGACGGCGTTGTCGGTACGTGGTGCGCGCGTTTCCGCGATCGGCTCTCCGGCGATCAGTTGCGTCGGATCGACGTCGGGCTCGGTGGATTCTTCACCTTCCTCCGATCCTCGCGGACGCGTGACGGTGCCGAAGGACGCTTCGTACGCGGTGCCGATTCCCGGAATGTCCTCTCGCCCGTCTTCGACGAAAAGCGATTCGAAGGTCCCGAGCTCGGCGAACAGGATGCCCGAGCGATCCACGACGCGCATGTGCATCTGCAACACGACTTCCGGCATCGGGAGGCCGCTGTCGTCATGGACGGCCGCGCGCAGGAAGACCGGAAACTTGCCGCGCCGTTCCGCCGAGCCGGCGACTTCAACGATCTTCTTTCCGAATGGCGGCATCCGGAACTTGCGCGGCGTGATGACGAGCTCCGGATCGCCCGTCGGCGCGGCACCGCGGAGGCGTCGTTCGGGCTCGGGGAATTCGAGGATCACCGGAAAGTCGTAGTTGTTGGTGAGCTCGAACTCGACGTCGATGCGATGCGCCCGCATCGCGACGTCCGTTCCGATCCGATTTCCGGCGACGAGGCTGCGCGAAGTCGACGCCGATGCGGCGACGACGACGAAGAGGCACAAGGCAGTCGTGAGCAAGAGCGCTCGTTTGAGATTCATGACATTCCTCCAATTTCGTGTTCATCGCTAGACACGAAATGGAGGAGCGAGATCGATCACGGGGTAGGAAAGATTGTTGTCGCCGAGCGCAGCGAAGTGGCAGTCGAAAGGGAGCGCAGGCTTTCAGCCTGCCGGACCGCTGGCGTCTCGCCGGCTGGAGTGAGGGCGTCCCGCGCCCTCACCCTCTTGCAATCGCGTTCAGTGAAAATCAGCACGTGGTTCGTCTTTGGCGCGAGGGCGGCGGCGCGGGACGCCGCCGCACCAGCCGGCGAGACGCCGGCGGTCCAGCAGGCAGGATGCCTGCGCTCCGGATCGTCGCGCCACATGAGGATTTTCAGAAGTAGTAGTTCAAACTACGAAAAGCATGGCCTGGGCGCGGTTCATCGCAACTTGAGATTCTTCGTCGCGCTCCGCCCCCCTCGCGGCGACGTGGAGTTTGCGCGAGAGGACGACCGAGGTGGCCGTCGCCACACAGAGCCCGAGATCAGAACGGTCTCCTGATTTACCCCTGCATTTCGCGCCGCAGCCATGCGGTCGCGAAGCGCACTTCGCGGCCGACGGTGGCGACTGAGATGCTCAGGGTTTCGGCGATCTCCTCGACGCTGAGTCCACCGAAATAGCGCAGCTCGAGGACGCGCGCTTTTCGGGGGTCGCGCGCGGCGAGATCCTTCAGGGCGTCGTCGAGGGCGATGAGGTCGGCGGGTTTTTCCGCGGCGCGATCGCCGGCGAATTGGAGAGGGATGGCCGAGATGCCGCCGCCTCGCTTTTCCGCCTGGCGCGCGCGGGCGTGGTCGACGAGGATGTTGCGCATGATCGCGGCGGCGGTGGCCAGGAAATGGGTGCGGTCCTTCCAGTTCTGCGGGCCCGCGCCGGCGAGATGGATCCACGCTTCATTGAGGAGCGCCGTTGGTTGCAGCGTGTGTCCCGGCCGTTGCGAGCGCAGATAAGCGCCGGCGATTCTGCGCAGCTCCTGATAGACGAGCGGCACGAGCTCGTCGATCGCGCTGCGGTTGCCGTCGCGCGACTGGCTGAGGAGCCGGTTCACATCTTCGGTGCTCATCGGGCGCGGCTCCGTCGCTCTTCCGCGGAGGTGGTGTGCGCGCGAAGAAAGGGGCTGTCGAGCTTGCGCCTTCCGAACTCGCGCCAGCGGAGGAGAGCCTCGTCGAAGTGCGCGGCGGCGGGCTGATTCGTGCGCAGTGCGACGTCGCCGGCGAGCTCGTAGCAGAGCGCGGCGTCGCGGAGATCGAGCGGGCGCGCGTCGGCGATGACGAACGTGTCCGCGTGCGGTCGGCAGGCGGAAGCATCCGCGGCCGCGCCGGCGACGTCGCCGAGGGCGAGGCGCACGGCGCCGCGCTCGGCGAGCGCCTTGGTGATGTCGCGGCGGCTGATGGAGCGTCCGCGATCGGTCTCGCGCATCTTCGCAATTCGTTCCACCGCGAGATCGTAGCGCGGCAGAGCGTCGCGCAACCGACCCGCGTCGCGCGTTGCGCTGGCATAGGCGTAGCGCAGGAGTGCCGACATCCACGACGCCGTGAAATTCGACGGATCGTCGCGTTGCAGGCCGTCGATCTCGGAGAACAGCGCCTCGAACATCGGCAGCGAGCGTGCCGGATTGATCTCGCGCCAGGTGTCGGCGACCTGCGCTTTGCCGAGGATCACGCTCATGCGCGCGGAGAACTCCGAGGGATCGGACTTCGCGAGACTCGTCGCCAGTCGCAGCGACTCTTCGTACTCCTTCAGCGACAGGTCCGGACGCATGCCTTCCGACGCGAACTGGCTGCGCAGCGCGTCGCCGCGATCGTTATGGATGCTGATGATCTGGCGGACATGCGTCGTGCGCGCCGGTTCCGCGTTGCGCAGTTTCTCCGACGCGGCGAGTGCGACGTCGAGCGTCTGCAGACATTCCTTCTGCCGGCTGGCGACTTTGTAGACGTAGCCGAGGCGATAAGCGGCCCAGGCGACGGTCGTCTCGGCGTCGAGTCCCGGATGCTCGCGCGCGTTGGCGAGCGCCATCGACATCGCCTGGCGATAAGCCGTTTCGGTCGAGGCCAGATCGCCCTGGCGGAGCGACAGCTCGCCTTGTCGCATGAAGGCATCGACGCGATCGCTGGGCGTTCCGAATGCGCGTGCGAGGGCGAGGCCACGATCGACATGCGCCCTCGATTCCTCGGTTTTGCCCGCGCTGATCAGGATGTCGGCCATCTTCAGATGGGACTGGAGCACCGCGCGGCCCTCGGCCGGCTCATCGACCGCGGCGCCGCTCGCCGCGAGTCGCAATTGCAGCGATTTCTCGTAGCTCGCGAGCGCCTCTTCGGTCCGACCGAGGTTCGGATTGCGCGGATTGCCGAGAACGTCGCCGACTTTCTCGTAGGCCGCGCCGAGCTCCATCTGCAGTCCGGTGTCATGCTGCGATTCTTTGGAGAGCGTGTCGAGATATTCGAGTGCGGTTTTGACGATCAGCTCGCGCGCGGGAGTCGAACCAGGGAGGTCGCGGATCTCGTCATGAAACTTGAAGAGAAATGTGTTGGCCAGGCTGCGCACTTGCTGGAATCGCCGCTCGGCGCGACGCGCTTGCCAGACCGTGCCGATGATGCCGCCGACGAGCGAGATGGCGACGAGTGTTGCCGCCGCGACGGCCACACGATTGCGGCGGATGAATTTTCCCGCACGGTAGCGCCAGGAATCCGCGCGCGCGCGGATCGGGAGTCCGTCGAGATGCCGCTCGATGTCTTCCGCGAGTTGTTCGGCGGATGCGTAGCGTCGATTCGGCTCCTTGCGCAGCGCGGTGAGCACGATGTTGTCGAGATCGCCGCGCAGGCGACGCGCGATGCGGGCCGGAGCGCCTTCGCTCGGCGCGGGCGGTGGCTGTTCGCAGATGACGCGCGTGAACTCCGGCATCGTGTACGACGTGAAGGCGTGCGCCATCCGCCCGGTGAGAATCTCGTAGAGCACCGCGCCGAGAGAGTAGATGTCGGTGGCGGTCGTCACCGGTTCGGCGCGCACTTGCTCGGGGCTGGCGTAGTCGGGCGTCATGGCCATGTCGCCGACGAGCGTCGGGAGATACGGCGCGCCGGGCGCGATGAGTTTGGCGATGCCGAAGTCGAGGAGCTTCACGTCGCCCTCGCGGGTCACGAGGATGTTCGACGGCTTGAGGTCGCGATGGACGATCAATTGCGTGTGCGCGAAGTGCACGGCGCGGCAGACCGTCGCGACGAGCCGCAGGCGCTCTTCGATCGACAGCGCTTCCTTCGAACAGTGCTGGGTGATCGGCAGACCGTCGACCGCTTCCATCACGAGGAACGGCACGCCTTCGTCGCTTTCTCCACCGTCGAGCAGGCGGGCGATGTTGGGATGATTGAGGTGGGCGAGGATCTGCCGCTCGTCGAGAAATCTCCGTCTCCCGACCTCGGAGTCGACGTCTGCGCGGATGATCTTCAGCGCAGCGCGTTGCCGGAAGGCTCCGTCGTCGCGCGCGACCTCGTAGACCGCGCCCATTCCGCCGCGGCCGAGGATGCCGGTGATCTTCCACGCGCCGATGCGCCGCCCGATCCAGCGGCTCTCGAGATTCGCGGCGAGCACCGCGACCTCCTGCGCGACGGGATCCATGATGAACGTGTCGCCCTGCGCGGCATCGCTGGCGAGGAGGCTCAGGACTTCCTGCCTGAGCTGTTCATCGTCACCGCAGGCGAGCGCGAGTGCCGCGGCGCGTTCGTCCGCGGGCAGATCGGCGACGTGCAGGAACACACTTTCCACGCGCTCGTGGAACTCGGAGGGGGAGGTCACGTGCGGATGGTATTACGATGACGCGGCGATGCCGGCGAAGAGCCATTCCGTTCCCGATCCCGAAGCGCTCATCGCCCGCGTGCGGGCGATCGCGCTGGCGCTTCCCGGCGCGTCGGAGAAGCTCTCGCACGGCGAGCCGGCGTTCTTCGTGCGCGGCCGTCTGTTCTGCACGATCGACAACAACCACCACGGCAGTGGACACGTCGCCGCATGGTGCAACGCGCCGGATGGCGCGCAGGACGCGCTCGTGGCGGCGAAGCCGAAGCATTTCTTCGTGCCGCCGTATGTCGGCACGAAGGGCTGGCTGGGGATACGCCTCGACAGCGGGCTGGAATGGTCGGCGATCGCCGACCTCCTGGAACAGTCCCACCGCAAGACGGCAGCGCCGCGATCGCGGAAGCGTTGAAGTAGCGCGCCGCTCGCGAGTGCCGTTTGCATCGCGATAGGGTCAATAAAGCCTGGCGCTCTGTCAGTCTTTTCTGCATTTGTGACGAAACGCGCGAGGTCTCGCGGGAAGTAACCTTCTGTTAAGAATCGCTGGGTATGGTGAGCGTCAGATTTAGTGAAGCTCCTCGGCAGTGTCGGATTCGCAGAAACCGCACCACACAATTAAGACCAGGAACGATGACCACCGGTCGTCCGGTCATCGACTCGCTGTTGAGCCACGAAATCATTATTCAATGACTGATCTATCGACAAAACGATTCAGGGCGGCTCAATGACCGCTCGAGTTTTCAACCTGAACGACGACGAGCGCTTCGTCCGTGCTCCTTTTGAGGACGCGGAGACCGATCCATTAGAGAGCCTGCCCGGCGAATCAAATCCTGACAAAGAGGGATTTTCCGGCGCTATTTCGCTTCCGCTCCTTCCGGATTTGATCCAGATCTACACGACGTCGATGGCCAACGGTGCGCTCACGATCCGGCGCGCGAGCGAGTTCGGCACGATCTGGTTCGACCGCGGCGCAATGGTGCATGCCGTGTGCGGAATGGAAGTCGGAGTTGACGCCGTCTATCGCCTGCTGCAGTGGCATGACGGTCAGTTCTCGCTCGATACGTCGGCCCAGGTGCCGGTGCGCTCGATTACAGCGTCGTGGCAGGAAGTGCTGATGGAAGGGTGCCGGAGGCTGGACGAGCAGGCCTCGGGCATGGCGACGACCGATCTGCGCGAGGAAGGGACAGACGAGTTGGACGCGGTGCTGGGGGAGATCGAGCAGGCGGCCGAGGGTCTTCTCGTGGCGGGTGTTTTCGAATCTTCCACGGGTGCGCTGATCGCGCAGCGCTCACCCGGAACGGACCTCACCGCGGCGGGAGCGGCCATCGTGGAAATGATGCGACTGCAGAAACAGATCATGGAGGCGCTGGCAAGGCCGACGACGCTGCAGGAGTGTTTCTCGATCTTCGGCGACCAGGTACACGTGCTGGCGCCTCTGTCGCGCTCGCGTCTGCTCTACCTGGTCGTAAGACGCGACGATGCAAAACTCGCCCTCTTGCGCCGTGTGGTCGAGGGTGTGTGTAGACGGCTCTCGTAACCGAGCCAACTCAATGACGGATACCCGTGTGTCCGCACGTCGTTCGTGCGGCCGGATCAAAGGAAGGATAGAGAACTATGGCTAATGTAAAAGAATCGCTGGATAAGATCATGTTGTGCGAGGGAGCGATCGGCGCCTGTGTCGTCGACAGCAGCAGCGGAATGATGCTGGGCTCGATCGGCGGAGGGCCGGCGCTCAATGTCGAGGTGGCCGCCGCCGGTAATACGGAAGTGGTGCGCGCCAAGCGCAAGACCATGAAATCGCTGGGTCTCAATGACGCAATCGAGGACATGCTCATTACGCTCGGAAAGCAGTATCACATCATCCGCCTGTCGCATAAGAATGATGCGCTGTTTGTCTATCTCGTGCTGGACAAAGTGAAGTCGAATCTGGCCATGGCCCGTCTTCAGCTCGCCGATATCGAAAGAGAAATGCAGATCGCCTGAGTCACGTACTCAAAGGATCAATAGGAGAATACGATGTCGACAGAAAAAGAATTGGCGGATGTCATTTCGAAAATCGAAGCGGAAATGAACGGCTTCATCGCCGCGTCCATTGTGGATCTGGAGTCGGGAATGACTCTGGCCGCGCGCTCGGCCCGACCGGATTTCGATCTCGCGGTCGCCAGTGCCTACAACAGTGAGCTGGTGAAGCAGAAGCTCAAGATCATGAAGGCCCTCGGATTGAAGACGAATCTCGAGGACATGCTGTTGACCCTCGGCGATCAGATCCACTTGATCAAGCTCTTTCCGGGCGGGCAGACCTTCCTCTATCTCGCCGCGGATCGCGCCAGCACCAATCTGGCCATCGTGCGGAACGCCGTACACAAGAACGTCGCGTCATTGAGCTGAACGGAGAACGGCGCGCGTGGCGATTCTGGATGTCGAACGAAATACGGTCGTCATACGCATCGTCTACGACGGCCCGCCCGAGGCCGGAAAGACGACCAGTCTGAGGGCGCTGTCAGCGAGTCTGGCGCGCCCGATGACCACGCCGCGTGTGAGCGGCGAGCGGACGCTGTTCTTCGATTGGATGGAGTACACGGGTGGTCTGTTCGAAGGGCATCAGATCCGCTGCCAGATCGTCACGGTACCGGGCCAGGCGGTGCTTGCGCACCGCCGTCACGGTCTCCTCGAGACCGCGGACGTCGTCATCTTCGTCAGCGGTAGCTCGCCGGGAGCGGTCGAGGTTACCCGCGCCTATCTCGGTGAGATGCGGGCCACACTCGATCGGCAGCCCGGTCCCCGCGTCGGTGTGATTCTTCAGGCCAACAAACGTGATCTTCCCGGCGCTGTCGACCTGGCGGTTCTCCGTGAAGAGATGCCGGACCCTGGCATCGCGGTTCTGGAATCGGTGGCGACGCAGGGAAGCGGAGTGCGGGAGACGTTCGTGTTTGCCGTCCGCCTCGCGCTCGATCGCGTGCGTGAGATGCTGCGGTTGCGCGCGCTGAGCGTCGCCAGGCCCGACGTGGAGTCGAGCGCGGAGCTCCTCGAGCAGCTCGAGCGAATGGAGCTGGAGCGCGCGACTGTCGCTTCGCGCGTCGGCCCTTCATCGGAGATGGCCTGGCTGGCGCTGCAGGAAGCGATCGACGCCGAAAGCACTCCGATCTCCAGGGCGCGTTCTGTCGAAGCGCGCAAGACGGCAAGTCCCATTCCTCCCGACGAAAGAGTTCCCAGCGGAATGATCTGGCCTCCGGTCGACGGTCGCGTGATTCTGCACGAGGCCTGCGAGACGCCGTTCGTTCCGCGGAGAGCGGCGGATGGCGATTGGGTCGGCGAGGCTGGACGTTGGAGATTTCACTCGCCGCGCCAGGCGACGTACGCCGACGCGGAGCTCGGGCGTCGCGGTCTCATCGAATGGGCGCGGCTGCACGCCAGCGGGCAGCGCTGGTTCTCCGGCCCGCGTGCGGTGGTGTTGGCCGCGAGCAGCGAAGGCGAATGGCGGCTCTGGCAGGTGGTGCGCGTCGAGGAGTCGCTGCGCGATCTGCTCGTGCGCGGGATTCAGAATGGACCTTCGGCGGGCTCGCTGCTGCGGCGCCTGCTCGACGCGGGACGCAAATTGTTCGAGGCGACCGAATCGCTCGCCCTGGCGCCCTGCCGTCTTCCCATGACCATCGACACCATCGGTTCACCGAATGGCAGTCCGCTATACGTCGGCTTTCTTCCTGAGCCTTTTCTCGTCCGGAATCCGCAGCCTCTGTCGGCGGAGAATCGAGCCACGCTCCTGCGCCGGGAGCTCGGCGCGCTGGCGGCTGCGGAATTGCGCGCATGCGATGAGGCGAACTTCCCGTCTCTTGGATCGATCGTGCGCAGCGATGATCCGCGGGCCGTGGTGGAAGCCATTCGCGATGTGCTTCGCGATTCGGGACTCGTTGACGCGGTCGCTCCGGCCTAAAGAACCACATCGATGAGCGCAAGGGGAGGAGCGCAGCTGCCTGCGCCCCTCGAACGCGTCGCGCGGATCGTCAGATCTTCTTCGCGGTCTCGATCACGAGCTCTTCGCTGTTGGAGTCGGAACAGCTCACGACTTTGCCTTTGATGCGCAGCGTGTCCTTGCCGCCGTTGCCGAGGTCGAGAACGGCGCGCTTGGTCTTGTCACAGACGGTGTAGGTGCGATCGCTGTTCGCAACGCGAAAGACGGTCTTGGTGGCGTCACCGTCGGCGACTTTCACCAGCGTGCCGGTGAGCTCGACGCTTTTCGCGGCGTGCTGTTTCATCTCGCACTCTTTGCCTCCGGCGAAGAGTGAGGCGGCGGTGAAGACGAGGATGAGGGTCAAGGCGATTCGTTTCATGATGATCTCCTTTTCGATTCGCACAGTAAGCCTCATCACCGCGCGAGTCATGTCAAAACGGACAACGATTCGCGACGGGAGGTGGCGACGCAGTTGCTGGTTGCTGGTTACTGGTTGTCTGTGGTGGGCTGGTTGTCTGCGCGGCAGAAACTGTTATCGGTTGTCAGCGATCGGTTGTCTGTGAGGTGTCGCGCTGAAGCCCGGACAACTGACCACTGACAACCGATCACCACCGGCTGATTGTCTGGGACTGATCCGTAGATCGACGCACCCCAGACAACCCGCCAGCAACCAGTAACAGCTTTATGGCAGTCCTCGCGTTCTGCGGCGGATTCCCGGTGCCGGACGCGACGACGTGGCGACGCCTTTCGCCAGCATCGGTGCGGCCTTCATGAGGCCGGCGATTCCGTCGATCACGTGGTGCGCGGAGAGCACGGCGCCCTCCTGCCAGCCCGAGAGATACGACACCTGATCGCCGGCGACCCAGAAGCGTCCTTCCGGTTTGAGCAGTCGCTCGTAGTGCGCATCGTCGCACTTCCAATCCTCGGCCCAGCCGCCGAGTTGATACGGCACGTTCTTCCAGGCGATCGAGAGGCCGAGCTCGATCGGGACGTGCTTGTCGAAATCGGGATGCAGCCGCTTGCCGCCCGACATCGCCAGCTCGAGGCGCTGGCGCAGGCCGAGAGCGGCCATCGTGCGCGCGTCGTTGTCGTAGTTGTAGGCGCCGGTGAGGATGCCTTTCGAGCCGAAGTAGTCGTACGACGGGTACCACATCTGCGTGATGTTGTCCCGGATGTACGAGATGCCGCCGTACATCTGATCCTGCGTCTCCCAGAAGCGGTCGCTCGTCTGCCAGCCGACTTTGCAGGTATCGGCGAAGGTGACGGCGCGGATGGCGTCGACGAAGTCGCGCGAGAAATTGTTCTCAACCGAGGCGAGTATCGGGAGGGGAATCGTGGAGATGCAGTAGTCGGCCACGATCGACTCACCGGTCGCGCTGCTGCCCGACGGGCGGAACGAGACCTTCACTTTCGGCGCGCCGCCATCGGTGATGTTGCTGACGGCGTAGACCTCCTGCTTGTAGCGAATGAGCTTGCCGACCGGTGTCTTGTCGATGAAGGCGTGCCAGATCTTGTCCATCCCACCAACCGGCTGGAAGAGCGTCGGCTGCCACTCGTACTCCTCGGCCTGATAAAAGCGATCCTGCCAGAATTTCGAATTCACGAGATCGGCGAGCTGCAGCGGACGAAGGAGCGTGCCGCAGGTCTCGACGTTCGGATCGACGGCGTATCCGGAGCGCGAGGAGCCGAGGTACTGATAGTCGTCGCAAGGGTCGACGTCGCCGAACGTCGCGAGGAGACTGAGCAGGCCGTCTTTGTCGACGCCTTTGAGCTGATCGTCGATCGCCCCGCGCTGCACCGCTTTCGCGAGGAGCTCGGAGATCCAGCCGCGCGTGTCGTTGGCGATGCGGCGGTTGGGAATCGAATCGCCGGACCACGAGCCTTCGCGCTCGAAGAAGTTCGCGCGCGACATCATGGTGTAGACCTCGAGCTGCACGTCGAGGAGCGTGCAGTAGTGCAGGATCGCGGTGTGGTGGTAGGGGAGGCGGCCCGGTCCGGCGTTGAGGTACATCTGCGGTCCGGGATCGAATTTGCAGACCTGCTTGGTGCCGGTGTTCTCTTCGATGACGTCATCGCGGCGTACGGTGAAGCTCCGACCGCCGGCGCGCTCCTTCGCTTCGAGGAGGATGACTTCGTAGTGCGCCTTCTGCAGCTCATACGCGGCGGTGAGTCCGGCGATGCCCGCGCCGAGGATGACGACGCGCTTGCCGGCGCCGTGATTGGGTGGCAGTTGCGGCGGTCCGGCGAAGGCCTGCGGCAGGCGCAACAGGCCCATCGCGGTCATCGTCTCGTACACCGCGGCCGCGCCGCCCGCGCGTCCCACGGCCTCGAGGAAGCTGCGCCTCGTCCATTTCGGGGGCTGGGATCGTCCAGAGTCGCTCATGGAATCCTCCGCTCAATTTTCAGGAATGCGTGAAGGATAGAGGTCTGGCGCACGATTGTCATGTGCCGGGTGGGTTGGCAGTTGGCGGTTGGCAGTGGAGCGATGCGCGCGATGCGCGACGTTCACTCGTCGCCGGTGCGGAGAGTTGCGTTCCAATCGCCGTCGCGATCGCGCGTGACCTCGACCTGCCACGGCTGGCAACAGACGGGACAATCCTGAACGTACGACTGGCGGCTCGAGCCCATGTCATCGACATCGAGATCGGCGGGCTCGCCGCAGTAGGGGCAGGTGACGGGGACGAACTCGGTCATGCGCGGCGTCATCATAAGATGCGCGCATGTCTGCACTGATCATCGTCGATATCGAAGTGACCGATCCCGTTCGTTACGAGGACTACAAACGGCTTGCGTCGAGCTCGATCGCCGCGCATGGCGGACGCTATCTCGTCCGCGGTGGCGCGAGCGAAGTGCTCGACGGCGACTGGACGCCGCGCCGACTGGTCGTTCTCGAGTTCGACTCCGTCGAGAAGGCGAAGGCCTGGCGCGCTTCGCCGGAGTACGCGGAGGCGAAGAAGGTGCGCGAGAGTTGTGCGCGCTCGAACATGGTCGTCGTTGAAGGAGTGTGATTTGGTTGTCGGTTGTCGGTTATCGGTTGTCTGTGACTTTGTGGTTCCTCAACATGTCATCCCAATGGCCTTAACTTAAGGCAAGTACGGGCTGTTCGAGGAAAGTGAGAGCTCGGCGTTGGGTGCGGTTGAAGATGGGAAAGCTGCTGGCTTTGTGTTTGACTCCGCGCGGGTAATGACGATGGGGACGGTAGCGGACACGAACCTCTCGAATTTCGCGATGAATGTGCTCACGGCAGCGCTGCCTCTGCTGAGGGGGAAAAAGAAACCATCTCAGGAAGGCGTCGAATGATGACGTGGAGTGCGTTGACGAAGGAATACTCGGCTGGATCGTCGTTGTGTTCGCGTGCCGCGCCGAGCATCTCGTGACGAACGCCGAAGTGGGCGAGTAGCAAGCCGTAAACATCCTGTTCGACCAAATCGGGCGTGGCACTGCGGAGCAGCAATTTTGGCCCGCCGATGCGAACCTTCAACTCGTCGAGCATCGTCTCGATGGTCCATCGTTTTGAATACAGCATGGCCAACTCGGAGGCGGGAGCCTTTCGGTGATCCAGAATGGTGGTGATGAGTCGATAGTGTTCGCGCTTGCCGGTCTGTTTGAAGGTGAGTGTGAACTGAATGAGGCGAACCACCTGACCTCGACGAAGCGAGGCGCGATAGGACCCATCAGGCAAGCGCTGTATCTGCCCGAGTTTGATCGTTGACTTGATACGCCATAGCAGATCGGCGCCCGTTGCAACTGATTGATTCCATAGCTCATAGCCGAAAAATCCACGATCCGCAAGACAGAGCATTCCCTTGCTGAGTTTGGTCACGATCAGCCGTGCCAGAGTGTTCTCGGCTACGCGGTAAGCACCCATGGCAACAGCGAACATGATCCGTGTTCCGTTCTCGAGCAACCCGACCAACCGCAGTTGAGGATAGGCAGCCGTGCCTCGCTTGGCAGACGGCCGCCCGAATCGACGTTCATTGGCGTCGGTATCCAGCACACGGAGCGTACTCCCGTCCAGACTCACCACGCGCCACGTCCGATACCATGCGCTCTTCAACCACTTCTGGGCGAGCGGCTTCACGAATCGTTCGTACAGCTCTTTGAGTGGCTCGACTCCCAACCGCTGCCGAGCTCTGGTGATGGCTGCTTCCGTCGCCAAAGGACCACCAACCACTTCGTCTTCCCGCACTTGGTCCAGCAAATGCCGCAGCACTTGCCGTGCTCCAACGCTGGCCATCAAACCTAAAGCGATCGCGTAGTACACCATCATCGAGGCTGGCAGTTTTCGCTTGCGCCGACTTTCCCGGTTCGTCTCCCGCAAGATCTGTTGCACATCTCGCAGCGGAAACTCGGTATCCAGCACCCCAAGCCCAACGATCTCCCCGTCTTTTCGTGATCGTCCCATCACACCCTCCCGCCCTTAAGTTAAGGCCATTGACATGTCATCCCGAGCGTAGCGAGGTGGTGGCGCGCAACATCAGCCTCGTGGCGCCCATCCTCCAGGTCCCTCGCTCGACGCTCGGGATGACATGCGGACGTGAGGCAAGAATCCGCAGACAACCGACAACCGACAACTGATAACCCCAATCACACTCCCGTCGTGTTGTCCTCCGGATTGCGGTCGATCAGTTTGTTGAGCGGATCGATTCCGGCCTTCGACGGTTTCTCGTTCACGATCAATTCGAACGTGGCGCGCGGTTGGGTGAGGTGTTTTTTCTCCAGTAGCAGAACGCGGTCGTCGTCCTTGTAGCCTTTGGCGAGGACGCCGATATCGATCCATTCGTCGACGGGGACCGCGGTCTCGTTGCCGCCGCCGTCGGAGATGAATTTCTTTGACTCGACGGTGACGCGGACTTTGTACTTGCCGTCAGGCATCTTCGTGACCGTCGCTTCCGTGGCCTTGTTGTCGTAGAGCACGATCCGTTCGAAGAGATCGGTGATCATCGACTGCCGGTCCGCGGGGGCGTGGGCGCGGAAGCGCGCGATCATGTCGCTGGAGCGGACGTAGGGCGGGCCGTGGAAGGCCCATTGGCCGATGACGTCGCGCAGTGCGGCGTTGACGTTGTCTTCGCCGATGAAGTCGCGGAGCGCGTACATGACCAGCGAGCCTTTGCCGTAGTGGATGTAGGTCTGGTCCTCGACGAGCATCTGCGGCATTTCGGCCACGAGCTCGCCGCCGCGTCCGCGGAGATAGCGATTCAATTCGTGGCGCAGGAACTTCTGCATCTTGTTCCGGCCGTATTGCTTTTCCATGACCATGAGCGCCGAGTACTGGGCCATCGTCTCGGTGATCATGGTCGTGCCCTGCACGCGCGCGCCAATGACCTGGTGCGCCCACCATTGATGCCCGACTTCGTGAGCGGTGACGTAGTAGACGTAGTCGATGTCGCTCGGATCGCGGAGGTCGGCAATGAAGCCGATCGATTCGGAGAAGGGGATCGTGTTCGGGAACGACTGCGCGAAGCGGGCGTAACGTGGGAACTCGAGGATGCGCACCTGTTTGTGCTGATAGGGCGAGAAGTTCGCGGTGTAGTAGTCGAGCGATTTCTTTACGCCGTCGATCATGCGATCGACGTTGTAGGGATGCTGCGGGTCGTAGTAGACCTCGATGGCCACGTCGTGCCACTTGTCGCGTTTCACGGCGTAACGCGCGGAGAGGTACGACCAGAAGCCGAGGATGGGCGAAGTGGTCTTGTAGCGGAAATAGCGGCGGCCGTTGGCGGTCCACTCTTTCTGCAAGTAGCCCGGCGCGATCGCGATCTGATCGGGTGAGGTGCTGACGGTCGTATCGAGATTGAGCCAGTCCGATTCGGCGGTGAGCTGATTGATGTTGCGCGCGACGGGATCGTCGATCTTCGGGAGGCGCTGTACCGGCGGCAAACCGTACTTGCGGCGCTTGTTCGCGTCCTGAAGCTCGGCGCCGTCCTGATAGCCGAGGTGGGGGAAGTAGGAGAAATTGTTGATGAACGTGCCGTTGGCGACGACGTCGGTGTTGGAGGCGCCGTTGGTGAAGCCGCGGCTCTCCTGCTCGACCGTGAAACGCATCGGCAGCGTGGCATTCGGCGCCAGCGGCGGATCGAGCGTGTAAATCGTGAAGCGATGTTTCTCGTCCGCCGACTGCACCTTCGCCGTCGGGATCGCCACCGAATACCGCGTCACCTCGGGGTTCATGGCGACGTAGAGATTGCGGAGCGGTGCGCCGGTGCGATTCTGCAGCGTGTACGTTCCGCGAATCGACAGCGCGCGGCGCTCGGGATAGAGATCGACGTCGGCCTGCACGTCGGTGATCTTCGGCAGCGGGACCTTTGCGTACTTGCTGAACTTCTTTTCGTACTCGGCCTGCTGCTTCTCGATCTGGTCCTGCGTCCGGTAGCGATTGAGGACGTTGGTGTTGTAGTAGATGTAGCAGCCGGTGGAAACGAAGGCGACGAGGAGCAGGATCAGCGCCGCTCTGGCCGGCGCGGCAAGACGCGCGGCGCCGATGCGCAACCGCATCCGCATGGCCGACTCCGTGCCGCGCACCCAGAGGAGGTGTGCAAGCAGCACGAGAATCGCCGAGAAGATCGACCAGTAGAGATTGAACCAGATCAGCGGCTGCACGAAGTGGCCGAAGCCGTTCATGTCCGAGTAGGGCGTGTCGGGCGTGTTGGCGAAGCGATAGAGGTTGTGCTCGAAGTGCATCGCCGGCAGCACGGCCAGGCTGACGATGTAGAGCACCATCATCAGGAAGCCGATGTACTTGTTGTTGGTCACGACCTGCAGCACGAACGCCAGCGTGGCCATCATCAGCATCGGCAGCAGCGTCTGCAGGAAGAGGCCCTTGCCATACAGCGCGAACTCGTAATGGTGATAGCCCTTCGCGGTCTGCACGGCGACGGTGGCCAGCATCGCCGCGAAGAGGAGCAGGACGACGAGCGAATAGAGCGCGGCGAGCTTGCCGCCCCAGATCGCCGACGTCGGAACGGGCATCGCGTCGGCGACCTCGTTCAGTTTCTGCTGCCGCTCGCGGAAGACGATCTCGCCGGCGTAGAAGGTGATGATGATGATGGCGAAGAAGAGGAACGAGCCGTCGATCGTCCGCAACATGACGCCGGTGACCGGATAGATCGTCGTGTCGGCGATGGAGTCTGCGAACGCCGCGCCGCCGATCGTGTTCACCAGCGCGAGGATGAGGATGATGATGAAGGGGATGCTCTTCAGCACGCTGACGAGCTCCATCTTCCACGTCGAGCGGAACTGCGGGAACCAGGCGTGGTCTTGTGTGACGATTGAGGGTGTTTTGCTGGGGATGTTGCCGGTTGCTGGTTGCTGGTTGTCTGGGGTGACCTTTTTCTTGCGCGCTTTTTTTGATCCGGTCTGAAAGCGGAAGCGCCAGAGAGTGAAGGCGAAGATCGCGATGGCGATGCCGACCCAGAGCAGGCGATTCCAGAGGAACACGCCTTCCAGCGGCAGCACCCGCGTGTTGCGCTCGGCGACGGTCCAGTAGCGCGTGGCGAGGTCGAACGGCGTGAGACCGAACGGGTCGAATAAGCTGGCGGTTTTTTCCCACTCGCGATTGTTGCCGGCGATGGCGCTGGCGACGATGTAGCCGACGAGGAACGTCACGGCGCTGGCGTAGGTCGCCATCGTGCTGCGCGTGAGCACGGCCACGGAGAAGAAGATCGCCGCGACGAGCAGCACGGTCGGAGCGATGAGCACGAAGAGCGAGTAGACGTACGGCGTCAGCGTGAACGCGCCGATCCGCTCTTTCTCCAGCCAGGGCATGAAGCTGCCGATCATGATCCCGCCGACGACGCCCAGGTAGATGAGCAGCGAGACGACCATCGCGCCGGAGAAACGGCCGATGAGGTAATCGCTCTTGCGGATCGGCGAGGAGAAGAAGAGCGCGTCCGTGCCGAGGTCGAAGTCGCGCAGCGCGGAGTTGCAGACGAAGGCGGTGGTGGTGAAGACGGCGAAGACCGACATCACCAGCAGGAACTGCATGATCACGAACGGCGCGTTGCGATGGACGTTGCCGATCGAGCCGCCGATCGTCACCGAGTCGCTCGTCACCGCGCCGAACGTCAGCAGGAAGAAGAGCACCAGGCAGACGTAGAAGACGAGCTGCTTGAGGTGGTAGCGAATCTCGAAATTGAAGATCTCTTTGAGCAATTTGGCTCCGCCTCGGGTGATGTTGTCGGTTGTCAGTTGTCGGTTGTCTGGGAGTTGTCGCTGACCGGCTGGTTACTTGCTTGTTGCTTGTTGCTGAGGTGATGCGCTGAGCAGTGAGCGACCTCAGTCACCAGCAACCAGCAACCAGCAACGAATCTTCACGGAGAACCGACAACTGACAACGGAGAACTACGATCAACCGATAACGGAGAACTACTATGCAGCGTCGCGAAGTACACATCTTCGAGTGATCCCGTCACCGGCTCGAATCCTTCGATCGCCGCGTCGCTCAGCACGTGGATGACCGTGCGTCCGGCGACGAGCTTCGACGTGATCACCGGCAGGTCTTCCTGGTACTGCTCGAGCTCCTGCCGCGGGATCACCTTCCGCCAGATCTTTCCTTCGATGGCCTGGATCGCATCGGCCGGATCCCCGGTCATCAGCACGCGGCCGTGGGAAATGATGGCCATGCGCGAGCAGAGGTCGGAGACGTCTTCGACGATGTGCGTCGAGAGGATGACGATGACGTTCTCGCCGATCTCGGCGAGGAGATTGTGAAAGCGCACGCGCTCGCCGGGATCGAGCCCCGCCGTCGGCTCGTCGACGATGATCAGCTTCGGATTGCCGAGGAGCGCCTGAGCGATGCCGAAGCGCTGGCGCATGCCGCCGGAGAACGTGCCGAGGTTCTGCTTGCGGACGTCATGCAGATTGACGCGGTGCAGCAGCGCGTCGACGACGTCCTTGCGGTTCTTCGCGTTCGTGATGCCCTTCAGCACCGCAAAGTGATTCAGCATCGCCTCGGCCGAGATGCGCGGGTAGACCCCAAACTCCTGCGGCAGATATCCGAGGATGCGCCGCAGATCGTCCTTCTGACGCAACACATCGAGCTCGCCGATCCTCGCCGACCCGGAATCCGCTTCCTGCAACGTCGCCAGCGTCCGCATCAGCGTCGACTTCCCCGCGCCATTCGGCCCGAGCAGTCCGAACATCCCGGTCGGAATGTCGAGAGAAACGTCCTGTAGCGCGCGAACGCCATTCGGGTAAGTCTTCGAGAGCCCGCGAATCGAAAGCTCGAGCATCCATCCTCCAACGTGTTGATGTGTCGGAGGAAGTATACGGAGGGAGTGGTTGCTGGTTATCAGTTGTCGGTTGTCGGTTGTCTGTGATCTGTCGTCCAGGGCCAAACTCCCAGACAACCGACAACCGATCACTGACAACCAATCACCAATCCGTCGGTTTGTAATCCTTCAAAAACTGCCCCCACACGTGCTCGCCGGTGTTGATGCCGGTGATGATGGGGTCGACGATGCGGGCGGCGCCGTCGACGATGTCGAGCGGCGGGTGGAAGCGCTGCTCGACGACCTTGCGGGCGGCGATGGCGGCGGGATCTTCGTCGGTGACCCAGCCGGTGTCGACGCTGTTCATGTGGATGCCGTCGTGCTCGTAATCGGCGGCCGAGGTGCGGGTCATCATGTTGAGCGCGGCCTTGGCCATGTTCGTGTGCGGATGGCGCGTCGTTTTCTGATTGCGGTAGAACTGCCCCTCGACCGCGGAGACGTTGACGATGTGCTTGTCGCGATTCGCGGTGCGCAGCATGAGCGGCTTGAGGCGCGCGTTGAGGATGAACGGCGCGACGGCGTTGACGAGCTGCACTTCCAGCAACTCGACGGACGAGACTTCGGCCATGAGCAGTCGCCAGGAGTTGCGTCCGCGCAGATCGATCTGCTGAAGATCCTGATCGAGTCGCCCTTCCGGAAAGAGATCGCTGCCGGCGGCGTGATCTTCATCGAGCAGCGGAACCTGCGACAGTTCCGCGGAGTGGGTGAGGCCGGTGACCTCGGCGATGCGTGGCGCGAGCGAGCCTTGCGCGTCGGCGCCGTCGAGCATGTGATAGCCGCGCACTCCTGCGAAATTGCCGAGGAGCTTGCGCTCGGTTTCGGACATCGTGTGCAGCGCGGCGGTCTCGCCGTCCATCATGTGCTCGTAAAACGCCGGCGGGCGGCGCACGGTCTGGCAGGCGTTGTTGATGATGAAGTCGAGGCGATCGCGCGTCGCGAGAAGCTCGCGGCAGAACGCTTCGACGCTCGGCGTGTGGCGGAGATCGAGGCCGAAGATCTCGACGCGATCCGCCCATTCTGCGAAGTCGGGCTCGGCCGCGTAACGCGCGGCGGAATCGCGCGGGAAGCGCGTGGTGACGATGAGGTGCGCGCCGGCGCGCAAGAGCTTGAGGCCCGCCTGATAGCCGATCTTCACGCGGCCGCCGGTGAGCAGCGCGACGCGGCCGGTGAGGTCGGCCGAGCTCCGTGCGCTTCGCGAAGTTGAGCTCCGCGCACGTGGGACAGAGCTGGTCGTAGAAGTGATGGACCGTCTGGTAGTGCTGTTTGCAGACGTAGCAGTGGCGCGATTCGTCGGTTGTTCCAGCTTGCGCTTCTGCTTCTGCATTCGCTTCCGCCGCGCTGTCGGACAGGTAGTAATTCGGCGTCGTGAACACCGGCTTGCGGCGCAGCTCGCGGATGCCGGTCGAAGAGAGAACGTTCTCACTCTGCCGCGCGATCGCCGCCTTCCGCTCGCGCTTACTGGCCTTCACGAGCTTGCGCCGCGCGCGATGATCGGGATCGGACACGCGCCGCGTCGCATGGAGCAGCCGCTGCGCTTCCTCTTGCGGAACCTGCGCGAGCAGCCCGCGATTGGCGTCGATCGATTCGAGGAGTTCCGTGGCGGCACGGATGCGCTGTTGGAGGGATTCGTCGATGGTGTCGGGGGTTTCGGGGCTGGTCATCGTGCGGGGGCAGTCTAACGCGCTGACTGCGACCCGACGAACCGCCGTCCGTTCATGCGCCAGTCGTGGAGGGCGGGCTTATAGCCCGCCGATTCTTTGGGGCGGGTGGTGGTCCAACCCCCACCCAAAACCGGCGGGCTATAAGCCCGCCCTCCGGGCCCGGCGGTCATCGCTCTGCTGAAAGCGCTTAGAAATAGCGTCTTGGCAATGCGCGCATCATGCGCTCCGCGAGCACTGTCGGTCCCAGCAACGCCAACTGCACGAGCGCCGCGATCGGACGCTCGCGCAACGCGCGCCACAACAACGGCCACCCTTCGCGATTCCCGCGAATGAGCTTCGACGCCGCGCGTCGAACGCGCGCTTTGTGTTCCGCGCGGGCGAAGCCTTCGCGGTCGACGTTTGGGAGCAGCGGCCAGTAGCGCCGACTGACGGCCGCGGTCTCGGCCATCATCGCCTCGGTTTGCGAGATCGTTTTCGAATCGCGATGGAGACGAAAGCCGGCGGCGACTTGGCCGACATACTCGACGTCGAAGTGCTGCAGCGCGCGGGCGAGATAGTCGTAGTCGAAGGCGTAGTGCAGAGAGATGTCGATCTCGCCGACGGCATCGATCACGGCGCGCGACCAGAAGAGGCCGGGGTCGTGCCATTGCGATTGCCGCTGCCAGTATTGGACGACGTTCTCCAACGAGAGTCCGCGCGGTCGCGTCAGCGTCTGGCGTCCGCGCGCGTAGAAGTTGGCGACGGGAGCGGCGTAGATCGCGCGCGGGTTTCCGCGCCACGCCTCTTCGAGCGCGGCGAAGATGCCGTCGACGTAAACGTCGTCGGCGCTGAACCAGGTGACGACGTCGCCGGTCGCTTTGCGCAGGCCTTTGTTGATGGCGTCGGCCTGTCCGCGATCTGGCTCGTGCAGCCAGTAGGCGATCCGCGATTCGTACTTCGCGATCACGTTCATCGTCTCGTCGGTCGAGCCGCCGTCGATGACGATCAGCTCGACGCCCGGCGCGCCGGCGGATCGAATCATTTCCTCGAGGAATCGTCCCTGGTTGAACGACGGGACGATGATCGAGGTCTTCACGCGTGCCACTCTTGTCGTTTGCGGCGGAACACCCACGTGCCGCCGCCGAGGGAGACGATGAGGGTGGAGACGAAGTAGCCGAGCATCATTCCGGTCGCGCCGTAACGGTGGCCGAGGAAGAACGAGCAGGCGCTGACGGCGATGGCGCTGGCGATGAAGACTCCAAGCAGCGGTTCCTGTTTGTGCGCTCTCAAATACACGGCCTCGGCGAAGAAGATCGTGTTGGCCATCATCGTCATCAGCAGCAGTCCGAACGGCAGCGGGTCGAGCAGGCGTTCGCTCCATCGATGACCGATCGCGCGCAGCACCAGCGTGCCGCCGAAGATCGCCACGGCGCCGAAGGCCATGACGCCGAACGAGCGCCACATCGCCGGAAGGAAGCGCCGGTCGAGCTCCGCGAAGTCGCGCCGCGCGATCAGCTCACCGAACAGCGGGACCTTCGTCGTCAGCAACGAGTTCGACACGACATACACCGCCGAGCCCAGCGCCAGGCTCATGCCCATTCGACCCGCGGCGGCGGGACCGCGCGAGGCGAAGAGGACCGGGATGAAAAGATGAAAGATGAAGTAGCTGCTGATCCAGCTCACGGCGATCCGCCACTGAAACGGCCAGACCTCTTCGCGCCACGACATGCCGGTGCCCTGCGTGTGAAGCAAATCGGAGAAGAAGCGGCGATGCGTGAGCAGTATCCAGGCACTACCGATGATCAGCGACATGCCGGAGATCGCCGGCGACGCCCAGAGCCGTCCGTGGAGGAGAAGCACGGTCCAGCCCGCGAGATTGCTGGCGATCACCTGCCACGTGCGCACGCGCGCGACGTCGGCGACGAGGCCGCAGCCTTCGAGCATCGAGAGAAACGGCGTGAGGAAGAGCGTGCCGCCGGCGAGGAGCGCGACGGCGATCCAGGGAGGCTGCCAGCCGGTGACGGTGGTCGGCTTGAATGCGAAGAAGAGCGTCCCGCCGATGAGCAGCGAAACAGCGGTAAGTCCCGTCGCGACGGCATACCACTCCAGCGACTTGCGCAGGAGCGCGGCCAGCCGGCCCTTCTCGATCTCGCTCCCGCGCAGCGTGCCGTCGGACTGCCATTCGAGAAAGGCTTTCTCGTGACTCGCGAACTGCAGCACGACCAACCCGAGGCCGAGCTCGAACATGACCTGGAAGGAGACGATGCTCGCGAACGTGTAGTAGTAGCCCTGTTCCTCGGGGCTGAGTCGCGACGCGATCAGGATCACGGAGATCGGCCCCGCGAGCACCGACCAGATGCGCGCCGCCGCCGTCCATCCGATCGCGCGATCGATGCCGAGTCCGGTGAGCGCGCGCTGAAGAAAGGTTGTTTCGGTGACGGTCATCTCGTTTGCGAGTGGCAGCATACCTGCGCCGCCTCGCTACGGTCGGGTAGGCGTTGTCACAAGCGACTCGGCGAACTCGGTTCGCCGTCGCGCCAAACACGACGCGTCGCCCTCGCACTTCAGGATCAGGTCGGCCCAGAAGTGAAGCTCCCGCGGTTCAGGCTCGATGCCCAGCACGCCGAGGTACTCGCGCCGCACGGATTGGACGGGATCCTCGATCGGATTCCGCGTCTTGATCACCTTCGTGTCGGGCGCGGCCGAGTCGAGTGTTTCGTAGATCGAATCGATGACGACCAGCCTGTGCGTGCCGCGATCCGCGCGGATCGTATTGGCGTCCGCGACACATTCGACACGATCCAGAATCGCGTCCTTGACGTCTTTGAGCACGATCGCCGCGTCCGCGTTGTGGCTCCAGCCGAGATGCGTATCTTCGATGAGAACCTTGTCGACCTTCGTCAGGTAGATTCCCCATGTGGCCAGGTTGCTGACATTGATGCGCACCGCGGAGATGAAAACGTCAAACGGGTTGTTCGCCGAAGAATAGCGGTCGGGTTGAGCAAGGATGGCGATCAGGGCGGCTTCGTCCAGAAACACATTGCGAATGACCGCTTGCCGGCGACCTGAATCGGCCTTGGCCGTCGCCGCGTTTCCGATGCTGATCCAGGAATGAGGCGCCGCGAGCCCTGTCTTCGAAAATTGACCGGGACGATTGCCGTAGTCGATGAACTTCGTGTTCGTGATCGCAATGTCTTGCCACGTCAGGTTCTGAATGATCGGGTTGGAGACAGCGCTATTGGCGGTACAGCCGAGGAATGCCGTTTGATCGACGTGCAAGCCGCTTCGACTGGCAGCGATGATCGCGCCGTCCGGGGTCAGGGTGGACAAGCCATAGAACTCACAGTGCTCAATGCGGATCTCGTCGATGTCATCGAAGGAAAGCATGATATGCGCGTCATCCCGAACCCCCGTGACTCCCACGAAGGCGATGTCTTTAAGACGAAAGTCGTCGAGGCATTTCAAGTCCAGCGCGACGTGCTCTTTTCCCACTTTGACGATGAACTCCGACGTCAGATTCAACCCCGAGCCGTTGCCCGCGACGTCGATGGCAACGCCCGGCATCTGACCGACGATCGTGATCGAGGAGGCCAGCGCGGAGAAGTCTTTCGACACAGGCGTCGCGATTGCGTAACTTCCTGGCGGTACGACCAACGTGCCGCCGCGGGAGATTGCCAGCGCATCGAGCGCACGTTGCAGCGCGGGGCCGTCGTCGGAGATCCCATCGCCCGCGGCGCCGAATTCGCGCAGGTTTAAGGCGGTTGCGTTGGAGTGTTTGTGTGCGGGAACGGAGTACGAGCTGCAGGACAGCACGCAAGACAGTCCGAGGAACAAGGCGGCAATCCAGGCTCCTCGGCGAGCCCGGCCGGTGATGGGCGCGGGGCTTTCCATCATGTGTCGTCGCGCATGCGACCTTGGTTGTCACCTCGCGTCGAGCGCGACACTTGGACGCGCGGCACCAGCCTCACGTTTACGTGTTGAGACGGGCGCATCGATCGTGAGAGGAAACGTCCGCGATGCCCTTCGACCGATGACGTTCCGCAGCTTCAATCGACGAGCCGGCCCGCGAGCTGCGCGCGATGGGGCTGCTCTGAGTCAGCGCGCGCGCCGGTAGTGCATGGCGACCGCGCCGCTGCGGAGCGGCTTCGCCGAGACCAGCTCGAGCCGTCGCGTGCTGGGCAGCCCGCTCTCGTACAGGGTCGGGCCGTGGCCGGCGATCCTGGGGTGGACGAGGAACTTGTACTCGTCGATCAGATCCAGCCGGTCCAGCTCGGTCGCGAGCTTGCCGCTACCGAGGAGCACGCCGGCCGGGGTCGCGTCCTTGAGCTTCTGCACGCCCGTGCGCAGGTCGCCGGCGATGTGGTGGCTGTTGGTCCACGGGAAGTCCTTTCGCGTCGACGACACCACGTACTTCGGCTTGGCCTCCAGCTTGACCGCCCACTCGCGCATCGCCGGCGGCGCCTCCTCGTCGCCGCGGGCGACCGCCGGCCAGTAGCTCTCCATCATCTCGTAGGTGACGCGGCCCCACAGCATCGCCCCGCCCTCGTCCATGAGGCGGGTGAAGAAGGCGTGTGTCTCGTCGTCGGCGATTCCCTCCTGGTGGTCGACGCAGCCGTCCAGGGTGACGTTGATGCTGAAGGTCAAGAGTCCCATGCGGCGAGTCTAAGCCATGCAATCGCTCGCGGATGTCCTGGCCTGCGCTTTTCGGTCGAGACGATCCTCCGTCTGACCCCGGCGCGGGTCCGCGCAAAATTCTGCTCGCGAAATTTGGCGACCTTGCGCGTGACTTTGCGAGTCTCCAATTTTCTAAGCGACCCTCTGAAAACACGAAAGGCCGCGAAGTCGCGGCGCATGAGAGCTTTAATCTGGCGGGGCCGACGGGGCTCGAACCCGCGACCTCCGGCGTGACAGGCCGGAGGTCTAACCAACTTGGTGCTGAATCAGTTGCCCGCGGTCAACAGGAGTGCGGCCGCCTTCTGGCTATGCCGACCAGGATGCGTCGAGAGGCGTTTCTCGGGTCGGTCCGTGTTGTGACGGTACTGGCTCAACATCGCCGGCATAACGAGGAGGAGTCGGCGCATCGGACCGAGTTATTTTAGCTCAGCCCGATGCGCCGCCTGGTGTCCCGCTCACGGACAGGTCGCGAACGCGTTTGTGTCCTGGATCGGCTGGAAGGCTACGCCCATCGGGTTCGTGTACGTGCGCACGGTGCCGGACTTCGTGTCGGTGACGCTCAAGGTCACGTTAACGTCGGTCAGGCCGCCAGCGAAGACCCAGTACCGATTGCTCAGGCTGCAGCCGTCGATGACTTTCACCAACATCTCGATGTTGGTCGATCCGAAGAACCAGTAGTAGCCGGTGTCGGCCGTGATCGGAACGGCCTGCCCCGCGCCCGTTTGGCCGCCGGAAGACTTCCACTGTGCCTTGACCATGAAGCGGCTGTTGCTGAGGCAGAGGGTCGTCGCATTGGCCGTACACGTGCCCCCTGAACTTTGTGTGAGGGTGAAGGTCTGCTCCGAGCCGCGCGTCCGCGGATCGGCGACGGTGATCGTTCCGACTCGCTGCGACGCCGCGGTATTGGCCGTGAGGGAATACGCGAGCGTCGTGGTTCCGCCCGAGCCGCTCCCGCCGGAGGTGATGGTCAGCCACGCCGCGTTGCTCGTCGCGGTCCACGAGCTGCTGCAGCCGCTCGGCCCGGCCGTGATGGTGAAACTGCCCGTGCTCGCGCCGGCGCCGGCGTTGCTGCTTGCCGGCGACAGGGTGAACACGTTGCAGGCCGTCGCCGTCCCCCCCACCTGGTTCACGGTGTAGGTCTGCTCGAGTCCTCGCGAGCGCGGCGGCGCAACCGTGATTTTGCCGCTGCGCGGCGCAGTCGACGTATTCGCGGTGGCGGCGAACGTCAGCACCGTCGTCGCGGGACCGGCGCCGCTGCCGCCGGCGATGACGGTCAGCCACGACACGTCGGTCGTCGCACTCCACGTGCCGGTGCATCCGACCGGCCCGCTGATGACGTTGACGCTTCCGGCCCCGCCCGTGGCGATCAGCGGTCCGCTCGTGGACGAGAGGGAGAGCGTGCACAGCGTGTCGGTGCAAGGAATACCGCCGATCGAGATGCGGGTGCCGGAGTCGAAGTAGTCCATGTATACCCACGTGCCGTCCGACTGATACTCCTCGAGCAGAACCGAGGCGTAGTAGCAGCCGGACGGCGGCGACGTGAAGGTGACGTTGCCGGAATCAACATTCGTAAAGTAGGTATTCGGCGGGAGCTGACCGACGCTGTACATCGCGGTGCGGTAGCCGTTCTGCCGGTAGCCGCTGGCCGACAGCCAGAGCGCGAGGCGCAGCGTCCCCGTAGTCCGGAAGAAGTTGCTGTTGTCGACGCGGTCGGCCTGCAGGCGGGCCGTCGAACCCGACCGGGAGTAGCTGGCGCCGGTGACCGATATGCCATTGAAGGCAAGCGTCACGGGCGACTGCGCCAGCGGCACGAGCTGCCGCTCCGAGGGCATGGCGGCCTCGGACGCAGCTTTCAGCGGCAACGGCATGGGGATGGTGGCCTTGCCGGCCGCCGCCGGCTGAGCAACGAGCGGCGCGGCGATGAGCGAGAGGACAACGACGCCTGCAGCGCGAATCGACATGATCCCTCCTCGGACACCGACTAGAGGGACCGCGCTACAGAATTTCTCTCCGCCACACCCGCGCCGCTGCTCCGCGCTCGCTTTTAAGTGTGCTCATCACGCCGTTTTTCCGTGGAACATCGGCGCGAAAGCGCGGAACATTGCATCGTTTGGTCGCCGGTCTGCGGCGATTTTCGAACGCCAAATTCGCGACCTTGCGAGTCTGCAACTTTCCAATGCACGCCGCAGAAACACAAACGCCGCGAAGTCGCGGCGCATGAGTGCTTTCGATTGGCATGGCCGACGGGGCTCGAACCCTCGACCTCCGGCATGACAGGGCGAAGGTCGCGGGTGTCCAGAGAGAAAAAATTCTACAGGCGGTAGAACAAGTCATTTTCTATGCAGTTATTTATGGAGATTTTGGGCTACCTTGTGCGGAAGCTTGTGCGGATTTTCAGCCGCACAAGCTTCGCGCGCACTCCGTGGAACATTCGTCTTCGGGCGTCTTGCACTGCCCCGTGCCGGTGGTGCGCGCCGCTTTCGGCGCGTCGCTTTACCGCAGCTTCGCCGCCAGTTCTTGCAGGTCTTGGTCATCAAACGGCCGCACCAGATCCGCCACTTTGCAGCGGAGTGCAGCCGCGAGCCGGATGCTCGACCCCTGGCAACTTTAAGGACCTGATGGTGCCGCGCTACCGCTGCCATCGTGTGACTACGCCGAGGCCTATTCGAACGCTTCGCCCTGCATGACGTACCGCGGATTCCCGCTCGGAGGCCCGAAGTCCGATGCGGCCGTACTGATCGCCGTGGGCTGCGGCACGCGTGGCCGCATACAGCGATTAACGAGCCCGGGCGGCCCAATCGATGCGGAAAAGCAGTGTGGCGAACGGGTTTGCGCGCCGGACGAACACGAGCCGGTCGCCGAAAGCGTCGTACCAGAGCGCAACAGGGATGTTCGCAGCAAGGCACAGCCACCAGTAGCCGCCCAGCACCCACGTCGCGTAAACCGCAGACGCAGTGCCGGCGGCGCAACCGATGCCGGCCAGCCACCAAAGCACTCTGTTTTGGGCCAGAACGTCGGCGAGGACCTCCCGCTCGTAGAACGCGATGTGCGCTGCGGCGGCGAGGCCCAGTGGGACCAGGGACATGGTCAGGAACAACGTCGAGATCCGATGGGTCGGCACCGAAACGACGAAGCCGGCCACGAAAAGTGCAATGGGCGCGGCGAGCCCCCACCGCGACATGCTGCCGGTGCGTACGGCGACGCCCAATGGCAACAGGAAGACTGCAGCGAGCAGAAAAATGAACAAACGGGTCGAGGCCTCGTGCGTGTACTCGACATCGCTGCGGGAATCGTCGCTTTTCTGCCATAACTTCTGTGAGCTCGACGTGGATCGACGGGTCGCCTCGTACAGGATTGCTCGCGGCTGATCGATTCGGTGGGAGGTCCATGGCACAAACGATCTGTATCTCCCGAAACCCGGTGTCTGCGCGGCCAGGATGGCAGCGGGGATCGTCAGCAGTGGCGTGCCGTTGGTGAGCAGTTCGTCGAGAGCTTTGCGCGTTGCGGTCCGCGCCCGCTGTGCAAGCAATTCGATAATGCGCGCGCACAATGCGCGCTTGTTGCTGTCGGCGACCCAGGGCACCGCCCACTGCAGGAGCGATTGATTCTCGGACTCCCAGCGGCGGTCGACCCATCCGCTGATCGAGGTGGTGTCCGCGAACGCGAAGCGCATCCCCAGGCCGGAGAGGAATCGAGCGCAGGTCAATGCGGCGTCTTCGCTGAAACGATCGACCCACAGGAACGGCAGCACCGTCTCGAATGCCTCCACCGTCCCTATCTTTTCAAGAATTCGCAGGCACGCCAGGATCATGAGCTCGTCGTCGCCATGGCTCTCCATCACCCGTGTGACCAGGGCCAAGCCGTCCGTCCCCATGGCCGCGAGAGCCGTCGTCGTGATCGAGGCATCGATGCCGCGGACGAGCAGCTCGCCGAGAAGGTGCATCGCCCACGAATCCGGCACAGTGCTCAGCGCGAGAATGGCGCGTGAGCGAACCTCCGGGACCTCGGAGTGCACCAGTTCCGTGAACAGCCGTTCGTCTCCCAGCCGTGCCAGCCCGCTGAGCGCCCGCTGGTCGAGCGAGGGCCAGAGGTCCTTCCGCTGCGCCATCAACTCCCGGATGCGTTTGCGGTTCTCCGGCGGGCAGTGATGTGCCTCGCCAGCGAGGATCAGCAGGTGGTTCCAGCTACCCTTCGCTTCCGCCGCGTCGAGCAGCCGGGTAATGTCCGTATCTCGCGTCTTGGGGTGGGCGACGAAAAGGGAGCAGACTTCAAGCCACGCGTCCGCCTTCTGCGACCACAACTCGACCAGCTCCGCCGGCTGATCGCGCAGGTGCATTGCGGCCAGGCTCTCAGCCAGTGTCTTATGCGCGAAGAGAATCTCTCCCGTCTGCAGCCGTGCCAGGAGACCGCTGCGGAGGATCTCGGCGAGAAATCGCGCCGATTCGAGAGTCGTGTAATTGCGCCGCCGGATGAACGACTCGATTTGCTCCAGGAGGAACGTTTCGCGGAAATCGAGCGAGGTCCTGGCGAGGGCATCAAATGCGAATTCCTCGAGGAAAGCGGCTTTGTAGCTCGCCTGGATCTTGTTGCGATCTACGAGGTCCCGAGCCGCGTCCCACCGGTGCAGCAGGGCCTCGATGCAGACGCTGTAGAACTCCTCGCGCGACTCCGGCAGGGTGTACTCGTAGTCGCGGTAGAGTGACGTCACGATAGTCAGCATCAGGGGGTTCTTGCAGATCTCGAAGATCGGACGCCGGTCCGCGATGGCGGCGAGGAGGCGCTCGCGGCTCTTCGGTGGCCGGAACTCCCAGTTGCTGACGAATTTGCGGATCTCGGCGAGGTTGAAGTCAGCCATCCGCACCGTAGCATCGACGTTGCCGCGAAGTTGCTCGTCGTACCCGACGGGCCTGGAGGTGACGATGACATGACAACGCGAGTCATCCCGCCGGTGCCGTTCGAGCAACGCGGAGATCTCCTCAATTGCCGGGGGCCGGTCGCTCTCCTCCACCTCATCCAGACCGTCCAGCAGAAACACCACGCGTTTCGCGCGTTCGAGCCGTTTGACGAGCCGTCGCGCACGGGGAAACCCCAACGTCTCGAGCTCCTTCACGAGGAAGTCGTCGAGTGTCTTTTTCGATTTCGCCAAATCCCGAAGAGACACGAAAACCGGGATAAGCGGTTTGCCGCGGTCGTCGCGAAGCTTCCGCGTGAGACAGCCGAGGGCGATCGACTTCAAGCCGGTCGTCTTGCCCGAGCCTGGATCGCCGATGACGACGAGCGTGCGATGAGCCCCGAATAAGGCGCTAAGCTCCGTGCGCTCCCGCTGAGACGCGCCGGTCGTTACGGATACGGGAACGACGATGTCGGTGAGTTTCTGCCGGTCGTCGAGCCAGGGATTGGATACGTGCGAAACCCGATCCCGAAGCGTCTCGAGATATTTGGGAAGTGACCATACGCGGTCGAGCACGATGGCCCCGGACAACAGCGGATAGAGGCGTTTCGACGCCGCGCTCCATCCCTTGCGGAGAAGCGGAAGAAGAACGTACTGCCAGAGCACCAGGCCGATCGCGGATCCGACGGCGCCGAGAACCGCCGCCGTTCTGTTGGGCAGCCCTTCGAGCCATTGGGAGAGAGCCGTCCACTGTTCGCCGAGCCAGCCGTGCATGGAAAACCATCCTTATTGACTGAATAGTGGAAGTGTACCGCCGCCCGTCCTGAGGGTCGAGTGGGAACGAAGATCGCACGGCGCAATCGCGTGCGCATCACCGACAGAGCGAGATTCACCGCCTCATCGAAGAGCACGGACGCTGGTGGTACGAGATCGAGATCGCGCCGGGATCGTCACGCCCGGCGACGACTCGAACCGGCTGAAGCTGCCCATCCCCGACGCCCTCGGCTTCCCCCGCGGAATGCGCCAGCGACATGCTTGGGTATCCGCTCGTGAACGAGAAAGCCGACTTCCTTCACCTTCGCCACACCGGCGCCACCAACATCGCGCAAATGGCCAGCAATCGCGAAGAACTGATGCGGGTGGTGAACATGATGAGGGATACGAAGGTGGAAACCGTCCGTCGTCACTATTCAACTTCAAGTATGACGAGGATGACCAGTTCATCGACCGCTGGGGACTCCCGAAGAAGCTTCCGCCCGGCGCCGCCCCGCTCATGCAACCCGGTTCCGATCTGACGAACTAGTCAACGCCGTCGCCGCGCCGGTTGTAAAAAACGCCGAGCAAACCGCACTGAATAACTATGCAGCCGCTTAAACCGCCAGCTCGCAAAACCGCTATTGAGAGTGCTAATGAGGGTGGCGCTGTTCGGCGTGCAACAAAGAAGTCGCCAAATGGCGGCTGGTGAGTGCTTTAGTTCGGCGGGGCCGACGGGGCCCGAACCCGCGACCTCCGGCGTGACAGGCCGGAGGGCTGAGCAACCATGCCACACTCTCTGGCGAACACGATCAGTCGCCCAGGACATCGTGAATGCTCCTCCCTTTGCGGGAAGTTGTTGTCCGAGTACCAGTTCCCGCAGCAGATCGCAATGAACTCCGAGAACGCGATCTCGACGTGAGTCGTCCTCGGCGGTGGTGAGTTCATGCAGGGAGGCCATTCCCTCTGCCCACAGCTCACGTCGAACGACCAACTCACCGGTTAGACTGCGCGCTCATGTGTGGACTGGCGGGGATCGTCGCGGCGGGGGCGACGTCGGAGGGGCTGGTCGGGAATGTGCGGCGGATGTGCGATGCGCTGGCGCATCGCGGGCCGGATGATGCGGGGGAGTGGATCGATACCGAGTCGGGGGTGGCGATCGGCTTCCGGCGGCTGGCGATTCTCGATCTTTCGCCGGCGGGGCATCAGCCGATGGAATCGCGGTCGGGGCGATACATCGCTACGCTCAATGGCGAGATTTACAACTTCGAGGAGTTGCATCGTGAGCTCGATGGGCCGTGGCGCGGGCACTCCGACACCGAGGTGATGCTGGCGGCGTTCGATGCCTGGGGCGTCGAGGCGGCGCTGCAGCGATTCATCGGGATGTTTGCGATTGCGGTGTGGGATCGCGAGCTGCGACGCCTGCATCTGATTCGCGATCGCATGGGCGTGAAGCCGCTTTATTACGGATTTGCCGGCAAGACGTTTCTGTACGCCTCGGAGCTGAAGGCGCTGCGCCGGCATCCTGAGTTTGCCGGCACGATCGACCGCGGCGCGGTGGAGCTCTACTTGCGGTACATGTACATCCCGGCGCCGCGGAGTATCTACGAAGGAATCGGCAAGCTGATGCCGGGGACGATGCTGACGCTCGATCCGGCGACGCGCGCGATCGAGACGACGACGTACTGGTCGGCGCGCGAGGCGGCGATGCGCGGGGTCGCGCATCGTTTTCGCGGATCGGAAGAGGAGGCGTCGCACGAGCTGGAACGCCTGCTCCGCGACGCCGTGCGGTTGCGCATGATCTCCGACGTGCCCCTCGGCGTGTTTCTCTCCGGCGGCGTCGATTCCTCGATCGTCGCCGCGCTCATGCAGGCGCAGAGCGATACGCCGGTGCGCACGTTCGCGATGGGCTTCGCCGAGGCAGGCTATGACGAGGCGGGATTCGCGTCGGCGGTCGCGCGTCATCTGCGCACGAATCACACGGAAATGTACGTCTCGTCCGAGGACGTCGTGAACGTGATTCCCAAGCTGCCGTCTATGTACGACGAGCCCTTCGCCGATTCGTCGCAGATTCCGACGCACCTCGTGGCGCTGCTGGCGCGGAGACATGTGACCGTGGCCTTGTCCGGCGATGGTGGCGACGAATTGTTCGGCGGCTACACGCGCTATTTCATCGGCCAGCGGCTCTTCCATCGACTCGCGGCACTTCCGCGCTCGATGCGGCCGTTCCTCGGGCGCCTGCTCACGTCGGTGCCGCCGCGCCTCTGGGATCGGCTCCTCGCTCCGATCCTTCGTCAGCCGCGGCCGGGAGAGCGCGTCCACAAGATCGCGCGCGTTCTGGCCGCGGACGATCCGGACGCGATGTATTTCGAGCTCGTGTCGCACTGGTCGAATGTCGTGATCGGCGCGACGGAGCCGGAGAGTCCGCTGACCGATCGAGGCGCCTGGCCGCCGCTCGAGGATCCGATCGAGCGGATGATGTATTTCGATCAGCTCTCGTACCTGCCCGATGACATCCTCACCAAAGTTGATCGGGCCAGCATGGCCGTGTCGCTCGAGGTGCGTGAGCCGCTGCTCGATCATCGCCTCGTCGAGTTTGCCTGGACGCTGCCGCTCTCGATGAAGGTACGCCACGGGCGAGGCAAGCACGTGCTGCGGCGCGTCCTCGATCGCTACGTGCCGCGTCCGCTCATCGAGCGCCCGAAGATGGGTTTCGGTATTCCGCTCGAGGCGTGGCTGCGCGGGCGCCTGCGCGATTGGGCGGAATCGCTGCTCGATCCCGCGGCGATGCGCGCGCAGGGACTGCTCGATCCGGCGCCGATCCGCGAGAAGTGGGAGGAGCACGTGGCGGGAAAAGGGGAGTGGAAGCATCACCTGTGGGCGGTGCTGATGCTGCAGGCTTGGCTGGCGGAGAACTGAGGGTCTGTGTTTCACGCGGAGACGCGGAGATCGCGGAGTTCATTTTTTCCAGAAAGCTCTCTCTGCGCCTCCGCGCCTCGGCGTGAAACGCATCCCTCATTCCTGCCGCCGCGAGAGCACCCGCAGCGGATACCTCGCGAAGTACCCCGCGTTCCGCCAATCCCAGCGCAGGCTTTTCAGCGCGTGTTTCGCGAACGCGCGCCACTGGCGTTGCTGGAAATAGCAGCCGGCGAGGATGCGGTGGAGGCGGCCGTAGGCGTGGTGTCGCAGTGATTGCACGGCGGGATCGGTGAACGCTTTTTCGAGCGCGAGGAGCATGCCGTGCTCCATCTTCCGGATGTCGCGATGCAGTCCGCTTTCGTTGCGCGCATAGCGCACGAGCACTTCCTTCACGAACGCGATCCGGTAGCGCGCGGCGACGCGGTAGCAGAAGTCCCAGTCTTCCGACACGCGCATGCGCGCGTCGAAGCCGCCGAGCTCCTCGGCGATGCGGCGCGGCACGATGACGCCGCTGCCGTGGGCGATGATGACTTCGCGATCGAGGCGCAGCATCTCCGTGGCCACCCAGCCTTCCATCCCCTCGAGACTCGGGCCGGTGTCGAGAAAGTCGGCGCCGCAGTGGACGAGGCCGAGCTCGGGGTCGGCCTCGAAGCGCGCGACTTGCATTTCGAGTTTGCGCTGCATCCAGGCATCGTCGGAATCGAGGAAGGCGAGCAAGTCTCCGCGTGCGATGGCGATCCCTCTGTTTCTTGCCGCGGCCACGCCTTGGTTCGTCTGGCTCACGATGCGGATGCGATCGCCGTATTCCGCGAGAAGCGCAGGCGTGGCATCGGTCGAACCATCGTCGATGACGATGATCTCGAAGGGCGGGTGCGTCTGCGCGAGCGCGCTGTCGATCGCCTCGCGCAGGACGTGCGCGCGGTTGAACGTCGGGATGATGACGGAGATCGTTCGCACGGACTCGGGCTCCTATACTACGTGCGCTTCTCATGACGCGTATGTCATCCCACTCAGCGATGCCGGCATTGGGGCGAAAGGTGTGCCCAAGGCTTGGCCAACCAGCGCTGCCGGCCGGGCCGGCATGACGCGGGCTCTCTACCTTTGCTACTTCGGCTTGCGCGAGCCGCTCGTGCAGACGCAGGTGCTCCCGTATCTTCGCGAGCTCGTACGCGGCGGCGTGGCGATGTCGCTGCTCACGTTCGAGCGCGAGCTGGATGAAGCGTGGATGGCGGAGTGGCGCGAGCGCCTGCGATCCGAGGGGATCGAATGGCAGATGCTGCGTTACCACAAGCGTCCGACGCTGCCGGCGACGCTCTTCGACATCGCTGCCGGCGCCTGGCGTGCGGCGCGCATCGCCCGGCGCACGGGCGTCGATCTCTTTCACGCGCGGAGTCACGTCGGCGCGGCGATCGGCGCGCTCGCGAAAAAGATGAGCAACGCGCGACTGCTCTTCGACGTCCGCGGTTTTCTGCCCGAGGAGTACGTCGACTCCGGGAACTGGCCGCGCGATGGATTCCTGTATCGATTGACGAAACGCGTCGAGCGATGGCTGTTCGCCTCCGCGGACGGATTCGTCGTGCTCACCGAGCGCGCGCGTGAAACGCTCTTTCCGAACGGCGCGGGCGGGCGGCCGGTCGAGGTGATTCCCTGTTGCGTGAGCGCGAAGCGCCTCGCGCCGCGTGACGATCGCGACGCCGTGCGCGCGGAGCTCAACGCGACCAACCGCGTGATCTTCGTCTACGTCGGCGCCCTCGGCGGGTATTACCTGATGCGCGAGACCGCGGAGCTGCTCGCCGTCGCGCGTCAGCGCGATCCGCGCGCCTTTGCGCTCATCCTCACGCACGGGGCGACCGCGCCGATGATCGCGGAGCTCGAGCGCGCCGGCTTCAACGCGAGCGACTATCGCGTCATGCGCGCGCATCACGCGGACGTGCCGCGCTATCTCTCGGCCGCGGACGTGGCACTGTCGATCATCCGTCCTTCGTACGCGCGAATCGCATCCTCACCAACGAAGTTCGCCGAATACCTCGCCGCGGGCTTGCCGGTCCTCTGCACCGCCGGCATCGGCGATCTCGATGCGCACATTGAAGAGGGGAAGGTCGGCGTGCTCCTGCGAAGCCTCGATCGCGAGGCGTATGCGGAAGCGCTACGCGCGATCGACGCGTTGCGCGCCGATCTCGATCTCGCGGCGCGTTGCAAGCGCCTCGCACGCTCCGGCTACGAGCTCGAAACCGTCGGCGGCCCGCGGTATTTGCGCGCTTATGACGCGATTGTCGGTTCTCCGTTCTCGGTTGTCCGTGAGGTGAAACCATGAATCACGGACAACCGACAACCGACAACCGACAACTGCCCATCCAACCGCGCCTGCGCGTTCTTGCGCTCGCGTCCTATCCGATCGAATCCGCGTCGTCGCGCTATCGCATCACGCAATTCATCGAACCGCTGGCAGCGCGGGGGATCGATGTGACGTTCTCGCCGTTCCTCGACGCGGCGTTGTTCGCGGACCTCTACGAGCCGCGCAAGTTTCTGCGGCGACTCCCGCGACTCGCGCTGGCGACGCTTCGCCGCCTCGGCGCGGTGTTCCGCGCTCTGCGCGCGGACGTGGTCTTCGTGCAGCGCGAGGCGATGTTGTTCGGACCGCCGGTGATCGAATGGATCGCGGCGCGTCTGTTGCGCCGGCCGTTGGTCCTCGATCTCGACGACGCGACCTACCTGCACTTCGACAGTCCTGTGTACGGGCGCCTCGCGACGCGATTGAAGTGGCCCGGCAAAGTCGAGCGTCTCGTGCGATGGTCGACCGCCGTCGTCTGCGGCAATCCGAACATCGCCGCTGATGTTCATACGCTCAACGCGAAGACGATCGTCGTGCCGACGGTCGTCGACACGCGCGTCTTTCATCCGCGGGACGGCGCGAACGAAGTGCCGGTGATCGGCTGGATCGGAACGCATACGACGTATCCGTTCCTCGAGCGCCTGCAACCCGTCTTCGACGCGCTCGCGCGCGAGCATCGCTTCGCATTGACGATCATCGGCTCCGGACGCGCCGGCGTCGATGCGCGTCCCTGGAGCATGGAGCGCGAAGCCGACGACTTCCGGTCGTTCGACATCGGCGTCTACCCCTTGATCGACGACGCATGGAACGCGCGCAAGTCCGGGCTCAAGGCCGCGCAGTACCTCGCCTCGGGCATCCCATTCGTGATGAGCCCCGTCGGCATCTGCGCAACGATGGGCGTCCCCGGCGAAACGCACTTCCTCGCCACGACCGACGAAGAATGGCTCGACGCGCTTCGCCGCCTCCTTATCGACGCCGAGTTGCGCGCAGCGATGGGGAGGGCGGGTCGGAGGTACGCGGAAACGCACGACACCATCGATACGGCCGCGGACGCACTCGCGGAGATCATTCACGCGACGCACGACGGTCGCAACTGGAGGGCGGGCTTATAGCCCGCCAATTCTTTGGGCGGGAGGTCCATCGGAGGGTCCATCCCGCCCACCCATGGCGGGCTATAAGCCCGCCCTCCTTTGAGTCACCACTAGAATGCGCGCGTGACGAGGACGTCGAAGATCATCGCTGCCGGCTTTCTCGTTCGCGCCTTCGTGGCGCAGGCGTTGTTCTGGATTTCGTATCTGCACCTGCCGATTGCGCGCTCGCTGCAACTGGGCAAGGGCTTCTGGTTCTTCGCCGAGGATGGACCGTATTACCTCTCGTGCGCGAGAAAAGCGGCGTCGCATGGGCTGGCGGGCATCGCGTCCATCGGGCCGTTCGAGCCGTCGCGTTTCTTTCTGCAGGTGATCGCACTGCTGATCCTCGCGCTGGGCGCGGTGGCGTCGCTGGCGATTCTCATCAACTGCGCCGCGTATGCGCTCACTTGCTGGATGCTCGTGCGCATGAAAGCGAACGACGTCGTGATAGCGGCGATCGCCTTCAGTCCCGCGGCGATGCTCTTCTCGCTTCAACTCCTGAAAGACACGCTCTTCTTTCTGCTCATCGTGCTGATGGTCGCCGCGTATCGACGATGGCAGGAGTTGTGGCGTCGCGATGAAGCGTCGCCGCGCGACGTTCTGATTTGCGCCGCGGCGATGTTCGGGATCGTCTTCGCGCTCGCCGGCATCCGTTGGTACTTCGCGACGATCGTGTGGGGAGCATCGGCGCTCTTTTTCCTGCTCGCGGCCTGGCCCGCGCGGCGCAGAACGTGGGCGCTTGCTGCCGGCGCCATGCTGTTCATCCTGCTCGCGCAGTCCGTGCGCCTCGGAGCCGTCGATACGCCGCCGCAAGTGGTGCGCCTCCTGAATCCCACCACGTTTCTGAAGTGGAAACCGGAAAGCGCGAAGGAGCTCGTCGCTGAAAAGCGATACGGCTTCGACACCACGCCGGCCGCAACGACGATCTCCGCCGGTCCGCTCATCGCATCTGCGGCTCCGGAAGCTCCGGCCGTCACGACAACCGCAGACGCGCATGTCGTCACGCCGCAAAGCGCGCCAGCGCCAGCGGCGTCCGTGCCCACGCCGGCGCTCGTGAAGCCCTCGATCACACCTGCCTCGACCACCGCGACCGCGCGACTGATCGCCGGGTTCGCGGCGACTTTTCTTCCGCGCCTCGTCGCGCAATCGCTCGGACTCATTCGCGTCGGCGGTGGCCGCGGGCTCTGGCTCTTCGCGGAGCTCGACACGATCGTCTTCGATCTCGTGCTGATCTACGCGATGGTCTCGTGCGCACGCGCGCTGCGGCGCAAGACCGCGCGCGTGACGCCGCTGTTCGTGTTTCTCCTGATCGTGTTCGCCGGGACGGCGGGTCCGATGATCTACACCGTCAACAATTTCGGCACGATCTTCCGGCTGCGGCAGATGATGTACGTCATGGCCGCGATTCTTCCGATCACGCTGCGCCAGGCGGTCACGCTGCGGAAGAACGAGTAGATGCTTTTCAACAGCGTCGCGTTTCTCGTCTTCCTGCCGCTCTTCATGCTCGCGTACTGGGCGACGCGCGGGCGCGCGCGACTCTGGGTGATGCTCCTCGGCAGTCTCCTGTTTTACGGCTGGTGGGACTGGCGATTTCTCTTTCTGCTGCTCTTCTCGGCCATCGTCGACTACTCGATCGGCATCCTTCTCGAGAACGAGCAGGACGACGCGGCGCGCCATCGCCTGATCGTGCTCAGTGTCGTCGTCAACCTCGGCCTGCTCGGGTTCTTCAAGTACTTCAACTTCTTCGCCGATTCCGCCGTGCGTCTCGGCGATGCGCTCGGCCTGCATCTGACCTGGAACGCGCTGCAGATCGTGCTGCCTGTCGGCATCTCGTTCTACGTCTTCAAAACGATGAGCTACACGATCGACGTCTATCGGCGGACACAGAACGCCGAGCGCGATCTGCTGCGCTTCACGACCTTCGTCGTTTTCTTTCCGGAGCTCGTCGCCGGACCGATCGTGCGCGCGTCGCGGCTCCTGCCGCAGTTGCGCGGCGACCATCCGTTCGATCACGAACGCTTCGTGTCCGGCCTCGCGCTCGTTCTCTCCGGCTACGTGCGCAAAGTCGTCGTCGCCGATTCACTCGCGCCGCTCGTCGATGTCCGCTTCGCGCATCCCGAGGCGCATTCGGCGTTGTCGCTGCTGATCGGCGTCTACTTCTACGCGTTCCAGATCTACTGCGACTTCTCCGGATATTCGAACATCGCCATCGGCCTGGCGCGCATCCTCGGCTTCGACTTCGGGATCAACTTCGATCGCCCGTACTTCTCGCGCAGCTTCAGCGAGTTCTGGACGCGCTGGCACATCTCGCTCTCCAGTTGGCTGCGCGATTACCTCTACATTCCGCTGGGCGGCAATCGCGGCGGAGCGCTGCGCACGTTTCGCAATCTGGCGATCACGATGCTCCTCGGCGGCTTATGGCACGGCGCGCAATGGACGTTCGTCGCCTGGGGCGCGCTGCACGCGCTCTATCTCGTCGCGCAGCGGCTGATCGGGCCAACGTGGCAACGCGTCGTGAGCGCGCTGCGCGTTCCGCGATTCGTTTCGAACGCGTTTCTCATCCTGCTCGTCTTTCACCTGACCTGCTTCGCCTGGGTCTTCTTCCGCGCGCAGTCGTTTCACCAGGCGTGGCAGATGCTGTCGAGCATCGCCGCAATGCGCGACCTGAGCTTCGCCTCGGTCGACAACAAGCTGCTCGTCCTGAAGGGAGCGTTTCTGATCGCGGGCCTGCTGCTCGTCGAGGTTCTCACTCTGAAAACGCGCGACGTCTCTCCGGTGCGGCGGCTGGCGTTCGCCGCGTCGTGCGTCTGGATCCTGCTGCTGTTCGGATCGTTCAGCGGCAACCGTTTCATCTACTTCCAATTCTGAAATGCGACAAGCGAGGAAAACCGCGATCTGGCTGGCGTTGTTCGCGATCGTCACGATCGCCGGCGATCGCCTCGGCGCATTCGTCTGCGGTCGCATTCTGGTTGCCAGCCAGTTCCGCTTCTCGCGCGTGTATCGCGGAGGAACGAAGGCCGACGTGATCGTCATCGGCGATTCGCGCGGCGTGCATTCGTTTTACGCACCGTCGATCGAGAAGGTCACCGGACGGCCGGCGCTGAATCTCTCGTACAACGCGATGTCGATGCCGATCGCCGAGGCGCTGCTCTCCGACTTCCTCGATCACAACCCGCCGCCGCGCGTCGTGCTCATCGAGCCGTCGTGTGTCGTCGTCGACCGTGGTCTCGTCACCGAGCTGGGTACGTACGGCAAGCTCTCGAAGCGACTCGCGGCGTTGTATGCGCGCGATCACCCGCACGCGGCCGTGTGGTCGAACGCGTTTCATCTGCTGGCGTACGACAGCGAGTTCTTCCTGCGCGCGCTGCTCTACCTGCGCCGCTCCGATCAGGACTGGATCAACCGCGGCGTCATCGCACCGGAGCTCCGCGCCGCGCCGCGCGATCGCTGGCGTCCCAACGGACCTCGCGAGAACTACGCCGCGCTCGCGCGGATCGTGCGCATGCTCCGCGCGCGCGGCATCGAAGTGAAGCTCGTCATTGCGCCCTATCACCGCTCCTCCGGCGTCGACGCCAGCGACCTCGTTCGCGACGTGACGCAAAGCGTCCCGGACACGCGTATCTGGAACTACGCCGAGGCGATTCCGGACGCGCAGTACTTCTCCGACACCGTGCACATGAACCTCGGCGGCAGCGAGGTGCTGCTCACGATGCTCTGCCGCGACGGCGTTTTGGAGTGCGGTCCAGGAGCGCGGTAGCGAGCGAAGCGACTGGCGGGCTATAAGCCCGCCCTCCTCGGTACGCGCGTGCACCCGAGACCGATGCGCGGACCGCAAAGGAGGGCGGGCTTATAGCCCGCCGGGGTGGTGTTTTCCTAAACGAGAGCGCGGTAAATCGCGACGATGTCGCGGACGAGACGCTCTTTCGTGTGCCTCGTCTCGACGTACGTCTTTGCACGCGCCGTGAGGCTTTCGCGAAGCGATGCGTCGGCGAGGAGGTGGAGGAGGCCGGCGGCAAGGCCGGCTTCGTCTTCGGAGGCGGCGGTGATGCCGCGCTCGCGGATCTCGAACGTGGCGCCGTTCTTTTCGACGCGCTCCTCGACGGGGCCGAGGAGGTCGACGACGCCGCCGACGGCGGTGCTGACGACCGGCTTGCCCGTCGCCATCGCCTCGATGATCGCCAGCGGGGTTCCTTCGTTTTGCGATGTGAGCGCGACGATGTCCAGCGATGCGTAGATCTCGCGCGCGTCGCGCGTCCCGGCGAAGACGACGCGGTTCGCGATGCCCCGTTCTTCGGCGCGGCGCTGGAGACGATCGCGTTCTCCGCCGTCGCCGTAGATTACGAAGCGCGCTGCGTTGCGCGCGCGGGAGGCGACGCGCAGGAAGAGGTCGTGATTCTTGATCGCCGCGAGGCGTCCCACGATTCCGACGACGACCTCGGACGCGCCGATGCCGAGCTCCTTGCGCAGCTTCGTTCCCGCGTCGGCCGGTGCGTCGAGCGTGGAAAGCTCGATGCCGAGGGGCACGATCGCGTATTGCCCGGCGCGGCCGACCGCGAAGGTGTCGTGAATCTCGTGGAACTGCTGCTCGCTGAGGACGATGAGGCGATCGGTGTTGAGGCGCGCGAGCATGCGCTCGATGAAGAGCACGATGCGGGTCTTCATCGCGCCGTAGTAGTGATGAAAGATGTGGCCGTGGTACGTGTGCACGAACCGGCAACGCCGCGGGCGCAGCCAGAGCATCGACGGCGCGCAGAAGCGATAGAGCAACCCCGCGAGTCGTCCGACCGCGCCCGCTTTCGCCGTGTGCGTATGCACGATGTCGGGATGGAAGCGCACCATCAGTCGCCACACGTCCCAAACCGCGACGAGATCGTGCGCCGACATCTCGCGGCTCATCGACGGCACGATCAGCGGCGTCACGCCGTGCGCAGCGGCGAACGCGGTCATGTCCTCTTCGCCCGGCGGCACCGTGCCGGTGACGAGCAGCGGCTCGAATTCGCGGCCGAGCTCCTCGCCGGCGAGCGCCTGATTCAGCCAGACCACATGTCGTGCCGGGCCGCCGACGTTGAGTCGCGCAATGAGGCGCAGGATTCGCGTCATTGCAGTCCGGCGGCACCGGCGACGCGCGCGCGCAGCTCGCCGTCGATCTGATCGAGAAAGGTTGGATTGAATCGCACGGCGGTCGTGAGGTCGGACGTTGCGGCCTCGACTTGTCCGAGATGGAGCAACGCGAGACCCCGGCTGAAGTAGATCTCGGGACGCTGGTCGACCGCTAGTGCGCGCGTGTAGGAGTTGACTGCATCCTGCCAGCGGCCGAGGAGCTCGCAGTTCGCGCCGTAATCGAGATACCAGGCCGGATTGAGCGCGTGGCTGCGTTCGATGCGATCGAGCGCGGCGAGATTCGCGCGCGCGAGCAGCGCCGCGCGCGGCGGATCGGCATCCTGCGCGACGTTCGTCTGCTCCTCGACGTCGCGGATGGCGATGTTGTCGCGAAAGGGAATCACGCTGAGGCGATGAATGCCGAAGAGCGCAACGACGATGGCGATGCTAGCGCTAACGCGTCGCATCGTTCCGATCCCAGGTGAGGCAAAGCGCGCAGAGCGTGAGGAGCATCAGCCGCGGCGCGGCCAGCTCCAGCGGAAACTGCGCGAGACAAACCACGAAGACCGCCGTCGCCAAAGGCCATCGCAACACTCGCGCAAATTCGCGTTGTGGTGACGGCTGCCAGCCGCGTGGCCGGTACACCAGCAACGCAATCGCGCCGAGGAAAAGCAGATACCCGAAGATGCCCGCCTCGGCCGCGACCTGCAAATGATCGTTGTGCACCTCCCCCCAGTTCATCGGATAGCCGCGCGTCCACTCCGGCGGATACTTCGTCGCCAACGCCAGCCGGTAGGGCATGTAGTGATACTTGAAGCAGCCCGGCCCGACACCAACCCAGGGATGATCGCGCACCATCTCGACGGCCGACAGGAAGGGGAGGAGGCGTTCCGAGAAGAGGCGCGGATAGTCGCGCGTCCTCGCCGCATCGGCGAGCTCGCGCACGCTGCCTCCAATCGTCATGGCCGGCGTGAGCGCGACCAGTCCGACCACGACCAGCACCGCGGCGATCGCAAGTGCCGCGCGCCGCGCCTGCAGCCGTGCCTGTGCAATCGCCAGCACGAACAGCGCCGTGAGAAACGCGAGCAGCGCCGTGCGCGTGGCGCTCGCGGCGATGCCGCAGGCGAGCAGCAGCGCGATCGCGGAGTAGATCCACCTCCGCCGTCCCGCCGCGGTGATGACCATGACGATCGCCGCTACCGCGGGTGCGACGAGAAACATCCCGACATCATTGGCATTGCCGAGCAATCCGACCGACCCGTAATGTCCCTCGGGCGCCGGCACCGGATTCCAGATCTTCAGCTCCTGCAGGATGACGACGATCGCATTCACGCAACAGCCGATCATCAAGACGTCGACGATTTCGATCGATCGCGATTCCGCGACATGAGACGTGGCCATGAAGATCACCGCCGCGGCAAGGACGGTGATCAGGCTGTCGATGCTCAACGCGCGATTCGTCGACGTCGCGGTCGTCACGAGCGTCCAGAGAACGATCGCAGCCGCGAGAAGCAGCTCAGGGCGTTGCTTCGGCCGGGACTTCGGCCGGGGCTTCGGCCTCCAGACCACGATGAGCAGCGCCAGGAGCGCGATCGCCTCGGCGCGGAAGACGAGCTCCTTCGGCAGGCGAAAGACATCCGCTCCACTGTTGACGAAGATCGTCGGAATGACGAGCAGTCCCAACGCGAGGACGATGAAGATGGCGCGCTGGATCATCGGAGAGGCCGCAGTTTAGACGAGGGAGGGGCTCGCTCCCCACAGATTCCCCATCATTTCTCCATGATCGCTCGCGACCTTGCACGTCTATGCTTCGCCCGCGCGTGAACCAAATTCAGTGAGGAGTGACTCGATTTTGAAGAAGCTGGCTCTGGCGATCAGCCTGATGACGGTTTGCGTGGCCTCGGGGCATGTCTCGGGACAGGGAAGGCCGGAGAAGCGCTCGGACACCGTCGCGTTGCCCAATCCGATTCTGTTCGTCGGACAGGTTCCGATTCCCGGCGACTTCACGTCCGTCGCATCGACGTTCGGCAATCACGACGGGCATCAATCGTCGGCACCGCGCGGCGGCGATCTGTTCATCCTCTATCCGAGCGGGACGCTGAAGAACATTACGCGCAGCGCGGGATTCGGCAACACGGGCTTTCAGGGGACGAACTCGATCGCCGTGCGCGAGCCGAACGTGCACTGGTCGGGCACGAAGGCTCTCTTCAGCATGGTCGTCGGCGCGCCGACGCAGCAGTTTCAGAACAACGTCACCTATCACTGGCAGATCTACGAGGTCACGAACCTCGGCGAGAATCAGACGCCGGTCGTGACCAAGGTTCCGAATCAGCCGGCGAACTTCAACAACATCTCGCCGGTCTACGGGACCGATGAGCGGATTCTCTTCACCTCCGACCGGCCGCGCAGCGGGGAGACGCACCTCTACCCGCAGCTCGACGAGTACGAGGAAGCGCCGACGGTCACCGGACTCTGGAGCCTCAATCCGATCAGCGGCGATCTCCGGCTTCTCAATCACGCTCCCTCGGGCGCGTTTACGCCGATCATCGACAGCTTCGGCCGCGTCGTCTTCACGCGTTGGGATCACCTGCAGCGCGATCAGCAGGCCGACTCGGACGCCGAGGATCCCGGCTCTTACGGGACGTTCGACTTTTCCGATGAAACCGCTGCCGCGCAGAAGCTCAATCAGAGAGTCGAGGTCTTTCCCGAGCCGCGCTCCGGCAACACGCCGCCCGGCAGCAACCTGGTCGGAAACAACATCAATCATTTCTTTCCGTGGGCCATCAACGAGGACGGCACGTCCGAGGAGACGGTCGATCACATCGGACGACACGAGCTCCACAACTTCTTCGCCCGCTCCTTCACCGACGATCCCGCGGTGACGGAGTTCATCTACTTCGAAGGCGTCCGCTTCAACACCAAAGAGGCGGAGAACACGTTTCAATTGAAGGAAGACCCGCTGCACCCGGGCCTCTTCTACGCGATCGATGCCCCGGAATTCAGTTCCCACGCTTCGGGACAGATCGTCAGTTTTCTCGCGCCTCCGAACAAGCCGGCCGACGAGATTCAGGTCAACTGGATCACGCCGCGCTCGACGCGTGATTTCGCCGATCCTCCCGCGCCCGCGGATGATTCCGGCCACTATCGCGATCCGCTTCCGCTCTCCGACGGCACGCTGCTCGCGGCGCATACGACCGAGACGCGCGAAGATTCGGACATCGGCACGCCCGGACATCCGCTGTCCCGTTACGATTTTCGGATCAAGCCGCTCGCGCAACAGCCGAATGGTTTCTATCTTCCGGGCACGTCACTGAGCGGCGGCATTCAGGCCAGCGTGTCGTACTGGAGTCCCGACGTTCTGATTCAGTGGTCGGGGACATTGTGGGAGCTGAGCCCTGTCGAAGTTCGTCCGCGCGCGATTCCCGCCACGCTGACGACGCCGCTCGAACAGCCGGAGCTCAATGCGTTCACGCAAGCGAACGTCGACGTTCAACAGTTCAAGCAGTACCTCACCGAGCACAATCTGGCGCTGATCGTGTCGCGCGACGTGACGACGCGGGACAAGGCGGACAAGCAGCAGCCGTTCAATCTGCGCGTCCCGGGCGGCGTCAGTCACATCGTCAATCAGGCGCAGAAGATCTACGACATCACCCATCTGCAGTTGTATCAGGCCGATCAGCTCCGCGGCCTCGGGAGCACGCCCGATCCGAACAATCCGGCGCTCGTGGTCGGAGGAAAGGTGGGACGTCGCGTCCTCGCGCGCACGATGCACGATGCCGCCGCCGCGGCGGCGAACCCGGCGTCGACGGTCACGCCGCAGGGCGGAGTGCAGGTGGCGCTCGATGGCTCCATCGCCGCGTTCGTTCCGGCGCGTCGGGCGATGAGCTGGCAGTTGGCCGATGCGAATCACACCGGCGTCGTGCGCGAACGCTACTGGCTCACGTTCCAGCCGGGCGAGGTGCGCGTCTGCGCTTCGTGCCACGGCATCAACTCGAAGAATCAGCTCAATACCGCTCCTCCGACGAACACGCCATCGGCGCTGACCGCGCTGTTGCAGTTCTGGAAGACGCAGCAGGCGGCGGTCCCGTCCGCCCCAGCCAACTTCACCGCGACCGCGACCAACGCGACGACGGTTAATCTCTCCTGGACCGCATCCGTCGGCGCGACCGGCAGCACGCAATACGAAGTCGCCCGCGCGTCGGTCGGAAGTCCGTTCGTCACGGTGCGCACGACGGCGTCCACGAATGTCTCCGACACGGTCGTCGCCGGCAATGCCTACGTCTACAAAGTGCGCGCCGTCGACCCATCCGGGACGTCGCCCTACTCCGTACCGGATCCTGCGACGACGATCTTCTTCACCGACGACCCGTTGATCGCGCAAGTGACGCCGATCAAGTCGATTCATTTCACCGAGCTTCGCCAGGCAGTGAACGCCCTTCGCGCAACGGCCGGGCTCTCGCCGGCCGTCTTCACCGATACGACGCTTTCAAACGGGATGACGATCAAGGCCGCCCACGATCAGGACCTCCGCGTCGCGCTCAACCAGGCACGCACGTCCCTCGGCCTCAGCGCGCTGACGTTCACGGATTCGATCGTCACCGCAGGATCGACGAAAGTCCGAGCCGTGCATGTCGAAGAGTTGCGCAATGGCGTGAAGTAGCGTCAGGGTCGGACCGCCGCCGTCCCGGCGGCTGGCGCGGCGTCTCGACGCCCGCCCGCGAGCGGCGAGACGCCGCTCGCCCAGCCGGCGAGACGCCGGCGGTCCGCGAAAGCTTCGCGAAGCGAGTGCGTTTCTGCACTACTGATCGTCAACTTCTTCGCAAGACGGGGCGATTGATCAACATGTCATCCCGAGCGTAGCGAGGGACCTGGGTGGGTGGTGGCGCGCAACATGAGCATCGTGCCGCCCGTCCCCCAGGTCCCTCGCTCGACGCTCGGGATGACATGCTTGTCGTTTGTAGTTTGGTTGCGGCTTTCGTCGCTTCTATGTGGTGCTGGCCGCCCTCCGCCGGCAAGCAGAACGAGGCGGGGTCCGTCTTGGTGCACCTGTGGCGCGCGAACCGGCAGGCCGAGGGCGGCCGCCGCTACACAGAAGCGCACTGCTTCGTTCGTTTCGGTTACAACGAGCTCGCCACAGCCTCGAGACGCTCCGCGATCTCGAGCGTCGAGGCTTGCGGGACCGTTGCGGTGTCGAAGCGGACGAGGACGGGATCGAAGATGCCGCGTTGAAAGAGCGCCGCGCGGATATCGATGAAGCTCGAGCGCAGCTCGGCCGGCAATCCGCGATGCGTCGAGCCGCCGCCGGTTCCGACGATGGGTTGATTCGCGCCGCCGGCGGCGTTCTTCAGTTCCGCGGCGATGAGCGAGGCGAGTTGCTTCAGCTCGTCGAGCGGGATCTCGATCGGAAGTCGGTCAGCGGTCTTCATCGTCTCTCCTCCGGATGCCGAGGGCGGTCAGTGCAGCGTGGTCGTCGGGTGCGATGTGCGCGAAGGTCTTGATTCCGTGTGCGGCGATCTGTTCGGGAAGCCAGTCGTCGATCTTCGTCAATCCGAGGGGCGTGAGATCATCGTCGACACCCGCGATATCGTAGCCGACCCAGACCGCGAATCCGCGTTCCTCGGTTGGTCCCATCGATCCGATGCGGGTGTATTTCTTGATGTAGCGAGCCATGACCGCGTCCCCGGAGCTCATCATCTTCGTCGGTGTGCAGGCCGCCGGCAAGTCGACGTATTACGGCGCGAACTTTGCCGGTACGCACGTGCACGTGAGCAAGGACCTGATGAAGAATGTGCGGGACAGGGAGACGCGGCAGAGGACGATGATCGTGCAGGCGTTGGCGGAAGGGCGGCCGGTGGTCGTGGACAACACGAATCCGACGCCTGAGGTGCGCGCGCCGCTGATCGAGCTCGGCCGGAGTCATGGCGCCCGCGTTGTCGCCTACTTTTTCGAGACCGCGGTCAACGATGCCGTGGAGCGCAATCGCCTCCGCGAAGGAAAAGCGCGCGTGCCCGACGTCGTCATCTACGTCGCCGCGCGTAAGCTGATTCTCCCGACGATGGGCGAGGGATTCGATGAAGTGCGCATCGTGCAGGCGTTGCCGCCGTTGCGGCCGGAGGTGGGATGAATCCGAAACAACTGCTCAAGAAGGTCTTTCCGCCGATGCTGGCGACGCTCGCGGAGTCCGCGCCGCGCGACGAGAAGGACTGGACGTACGAGATGAAGTACGACGGCTTTCGCGTGGTCGCGGCGATCGTCGATGGCGAAGTGGCGATGCTGAGCCGCAATGAGCTCGACCTCGCACCGCGGTTTCCCGGCGTGTACCAAGCGCTGAAGAAGATGAAGGTCGGCGAGGCCGTGCTCGACGGCGAGGTCGTCGTGCTCGACGCGCAAGGCGCGCCGCGCTTTCAACTTCTGCAGCAGGGCGGCAACGAGAAGCTGTTTCTCTTCGACGTCCTCTGGCTCGAAGGAGAGGATCTCCGGCGCAAGCCGTATCTCGAACGCCGCAAGATCCTCGAGAAGCTGTGCGCGAAGGCGCCCGCGGGAATCGAAGCGTCGCGCATCCTGAAGATGAGCGGCGAAGCGGCGATGAAAGAGGCGCGGGATGGGGGATGGGAAGGAATCATCGCCAAGAACAACGCTTCCATCTACGAGCCGCGGCGCTCGAAGTCGTGGCTCAAGCTCAAGGCGCTGCAGGAGCAGGAGCTGGCGATCGTCGGCTGGCAACCGAGCTCGGCGAACGCGAACGACATCGGCTCGCTGCATCTGGCCGTAAACGAGAACGGCGAACTCCGCTACGCCGGCAAAGTGGGGACGGGATTCAACGCCAAGACGCGAAGCCTGCTGCGCGAGATCCTGGCGAAGGATCGCGTCGACAAGCCGCTGGTCGTCGGCGCGCCGCGCGAGCGCGATGCGCAATGGGTCAAGCCGCGCCTCGTCGCGCAGGTGGCCTTCACGGAATGGACTTCGGACAACCGTCTGCGCCATCCATCGTTTCTCGGATTGCGCGAGGACAAAGGAGTGGGCGAAGTGGTAAGAGAACGCGCGGTGAACGTCAATGCTCCGGCTGCCGCCGGAGCGTCGCGGCCGAAGACGGCCGCTGCGCCGAAGAAGAGCGTAGCGAAGAAGAGCGCGAGGAAGAAGAGCGCGACGAAGAAGAGCGCGACGAAGAAAAGCGCGAGCAAGGGCCAGGTCACGGTCACGAATCCGGATCGTCTGCTCTATCCGCGCGACGGCATCACGAAAGCGGACGTCATCGCCTACTACGAAGCAGTCGCGAAGCCGATGCTGCGGACGTTGAAGGACCGCCCGCTGGCGCTCGAGCATTGGAACCAGGGCATCGACAAGCCTTCGTGGTTCCACCAGAACATCGAGAAAGCGCCCGACTGGCTGACCGTCGTCGAGACGCCGACGCGCACGACCAAAAGCGGCAGCGTGACGCACCTCGTTGTCGACAGCGTCGACGCACTGCGCTGGCTCGGACAGATGTCGGTGCTGACGACGCACATGTGGTCCTCGCGCGCGGAGAGTCTCGAAGAGCCGGACTGGATCCTCTTCGATCTCGATCCGGCGAAAGGGAAGGGGATCGAACAGGCCGTCGAAGCGGCGGAAGTGATGCGCCGCCTGCTCGACACGCTGGAACTGCCCGGCGTCCCGAAGACGTCCGGCAAGCGGGGCATTCACGTCTTCGTCCCGCTGGCGGCGGGCTACAGTCACGAACAGGCCGCCGACTTCGCCTGTTCGATTGCTGCGGCCGTCTGCGCGAAAGTGCCGGGCATGACCGTCGAGCGCAGCCTCTCGCAACGGCGCGGACGCCTCTACCTCGATTGCATGCAGAACGGCTACGGCAAGACCGTCGTCGCCCCGTATTCACCGCGCGCCATCGACGGCGCTCCGGTCTCCGCGCCACTCAAGTGGAGCGAGATTACGAAGAAGCTCGATCCACTCAAGTACAACCTGCGCACGATGCCCGATCGCCTGGCCAAGGTCGGCGATCTCTTCGCGGATGTGTTCAAGAACAGGGCGAAATTGCCGCAGCTCGGATGAGGAACAATGAAGAGCCACACCAAACATCTCACGCTCCACACGAACGAGCGGATGGAGTTCATCAACATCACCGCCGAAGTCGAATCAGAATTGAAGAATAGCGGCATCCGCGAAGGCCTCTGCCTCGTCAACTCGATGCACATCACCTCGAGCGTCTTCATCAACGACGACGAGCGCGGCCTGCACGAAGACTACAAACGCTGGCTGGAATGGCTCGCGCCCTACGACCCGAGCCCGGAGCGCTATCACCACAATCGCACCGGCGAAGACAACGCCGACGCCCACCACAAGCGCCAGGTCATGGGCCGCGAAGTCGTCGTAGCCATCACCAACGGCAAACTCGATTTCGGACCGTGGGAGCAAATCTTCTACGGCGAGTTCGACGGAAAGCGCGACAAGCGGGTGCTGGTGAAGATCATCGGGGAGTGACGATGAACTTTTCTACTGGGGTACCACCTGGCATGTCTCGTGGGCGACGGTTTTTGGGAGCTCTTCCGGTTGGCCAGACATCTTCGTAACCGGTACACAGGTTCCGTGATCTGGAGGATGAATCATGCTGGGGCGTGGAGTGGTGACTCTGATTCTTTGCGTGCTGTGGATGCAGCCGGCTGCTTCGGATGAGGTGTGGATTCTACGCGGCTCGGCTCGATTGCCGGGGTGTCCAGCGAATCGCCTTCTTGTGTGGAATGCTGACGCAGTGCTCTACAACGCTGGCGATCAAGATGCCAGGGTTCGCGTGCTTGACGTAAGCAACAACGGCATCGGCGCTGGACGTGATACGACGGTTCCGGCGCGGCAGGCTCGCGGTGTCCAACGAACCATTGGCGATTTCGTGCTCACAGCGCCGCTTTGGATCACGCACCTCGAGATTCCGAACGATCTTCTCGTGGACGGGCGTTTGGAGTATTTGTATAACGACTGCACATTGAGGCCTCAGCCCGTGGACGCGCTCGGGAAATGGGCGACTCCGGTTTTTCGACAGCTCGTGCCGGCCGGGCAGCGCACCGTACATCAAGGCGTTGACCTCGGAGCACAGAACGCGCGAGTCAATGTTGGGATTTATAACGATGGGACCGTGACGGCAACGGCGACGATTGATGTCTCCAGAACCAGTTGCCCCGGCGAACGACCGGTCTCTCAGGTCCTTGTCATACCTCCAAAGACGCTCATTCAAACGTCCATATTTGAACCGCCGGCTCAATGCAGCGAGCCGGAGCGGACCGTGTCGGGATGGATTGCTCACGCCGTGGTGACGGTCGATCAGCCGAGCCTCAGCTATGCGGTGGCTCTTTCCAACGTAGCGTCGCCAGAGGTGACTGTAGGATTCAGCTCCGGCCATTGACGCGCGCGATCCAACAGAGCGCGGTGTTCGGAGCGCAGGCTTCCAGCCTGCCGGTCCGCCGGCATCCTGCCGGCCGGAACGCGTTCGGTGAACAGTAAACGGGAAACGGGGGACGCGTGCCCGTTGAGCAAGTGTCCCCTGTGGCCTGTCTACCGTTTACCGGCACGGGCCGGCAGCCATCTGAGGTTTTAAGTCAAGCGTCAAGCTGCGATGAACTTGGTCACGGGGGACTGTTCTCGCGTCAGTCGTTCGACATGGAGCTGTTCGTCGTAGGGAGTGTGGTTCATCCAAAGTCGGAACAGGATGCGGATCCATCGGAATGCGAGTGTTCGGATGGCTTCATGATGAAGAGCGCCGCGTTGTCGCTGCTGTTGATAGACAGCCTTGGCCCAGGACGACTTGGGAATCGAAGCTTTTGCAAACTCGTGGAAGGTTTGCCGGAGGAACTTTGGATAGCCCCATCGGGCGTGGACCCGGCGGTATTTGCCGCTCTGCTCGACCACCGGCGCAATCCCGGAGTAGCACTGGAGTTCGGACGGATCGGTGTAGCGGGTCCGGTCCGTACCAAAGGCGACCGCGAGGCGCGGCGCCAGGACCGCGCCAGCGCCGGGCAAGGAGGCAAAGATCTCGCGATCGGGATGAGCGTTCCACGCGACCGACATCGCTTGGTCGTAGATTGCGATCTGCGCGTCGAGCACCTCGATGAGCGCGATCTGCGCTTGCGCGTAGCGCGACCATCCGGCGAGGGCGACCTCATCGCGCAGAAGAGGCACTGCCGAGTCGAGCAGCTTGCGTAGAGCGCTGACCCGCGCCGCGACCTTCCGACAGCGGTTCGTGCGAAGAAACTGTTCCAGCTCGGCCGGCGTTGCCCTTTGCAGATCCACCAGCGTTGGCCACAACTTCAGAGCTGCCAGCAGGAGCTTCGATGTTTCTCCGCCAAACCACGGCAACGACTGAGGAAAGAAGTTCTTGAGCGCCGCAGACAACGCATGCGTCGCGGCGGTATGTTGATCCACAAGCGATCGTCGATGCTCGGCCAACATCCGCAGTTCCCTGGTCGCGGCTTCCTCGGGTTGCCAGATGCGCAAGGCCGAAAGGTGCTTGACGGCAAACTCGCAAATCAACGCTGCGTCCGATGGATCGTCACTCGCGCCGCTCAAGCGAAGCGAGTCCCGATACGACTTGGAAGCACGCGGGTTGATCGGCACGATCGCTATGTACTCGTACTGAGCCAGCGCGTAGATCAGACTCGAACAACCCTGCTCGAGCGCCACCACAATCGTCCCTGCCGGATACCGCTCGCGAATCTCTCGCATCCAGTCATGAACTTCCTCGGCGGAACTCCCGAGCGTTCCCGACCTCCGCGTCCCGTCCCGACTCTCGATCGTGTAAGCGTGCTTCTGATCACCCCAGTCCACCCCAACCAACGCTACCCATTCCATCGCTCCCTCCTCACCGTCCTGGGGCACGCTGGCTTTGGTTCTGCGCAGGCCTTATAGTCAGTCCGGAACGGACAGCATCTGAGTATGCGTCTCGACCAAAGCGCACCGCTGGGTCGTAGGGCTGCCGGTAAGCGTCGGCGCTCGGATGCCAGATACGTAACCCAGCGGTGCGTACCCCGCTTCTACTCTCCTCGCTCTCGCTTCTCAGGTAAAGCTGCGTCTCCCGACGGGGCCTTTCTGAAATGCTGACAACGGGGGAGGAGAACGGTGCAGGAGCACCTATAAGGATGCCGGCGGACCGGCAGGCAAGGATGCCTGCGCTCCTTTCGTGCGCTCCATCGCTTGCGCTCCGCGTGCTGCTACCATCCGCGTTTCATGCAACGAGCGATCATTACCGGTGCCTCCAGCGGCATCGGCCTCGCCCTGGCGCGTGAGCTCGCGAAACGCGGCTACTCCCTCGCCCTGCTCGCGCGTCGAACAGAGCTGCTCGACGAGCTGGCGCTCGAGTTGAACGCGCGCGGCGGAAAGGCGGTCGCGTTGCCGTGCGACGTCACGGATCTCGCGCAGCTGCGCGAGGCGGTGCGGCAGGGTGCGGAGAAGCTCGGCGGCGCGTTTGATCTCGCCGTGGCGAATGCCGGCGTGAGCATTCCGGGTCATGCGACGAAGTTCAACGTGGCGGACGCGGAACAGATCATGCGCGTCAATTACTTCGGCATGCTCTACCTCTTCGACGCCGTGATCGGCTCGATGGTGGAGCGCAAGGCGGGGCGCTTCGTCGGAGTCGCCTCGGTCGCCGGGATTCGCGCGCTGCCGACGTCCGGCCCGTATTCGGCGAGCAAGGCGGCGATGCAAACCTTTCTCGAGGCGGCGCGGATCGAGCTCGTGCCGCACGGCGTCGGTGTGACGACGGTGAATCCTGGCTTCATCGACACGCCGATGACGAAGAAGAATCGCTTCCACATGCCGTTCCTCATGAGCGCCGAGGAAGCGGCGCAGGTGATCGCGGAAGGACTGGATCGTGGGCAGCGCGTGATCGAGTTCCCGAAGCCGATGTCGCTGCTCTTGCGATCCCTGCGATTGGTTCCTGATGCGATTTATGAAACGGCGATGGTGCCGTTTTCGAAGCGGAAAAGATAGTTAACTGGTTGCTGGTTGCTGGTTTGTCTGCGGTTTTACGATGCAGCCCAAGCAGCCGGCAACCCGCACGTTGTTCGTTGCCGATTGCCTGGGGTCCACGTGAGCCACAGACAACCAGCAACTAGCAACCAGCAACTAGTAACGAGGTGAATCGATGAAGCCGACGACGATGGTCCGCTTGTGGTCGTTGCAGAACGTCTTCCTGCTCTGGATCACGCGTCTGCGGATTCTCGAGCTGACGAATGACCGCTGCGTGGTGCGCATCCCGCTGAACTGGATCACCCGCCGCCGCGACATTCACGCGATGTACCTCGGCACGCTCTGCATGGGCGCGGACGTTGCGGCGGGTCTGATCTCCTTCAAGCTGGTGATGGATCGCAAGGAGAAGGTCAGCTTCGTATTCAAGGATCTCAAGGGCGAGTTCCTGAAGCGCGCCGAGGGGGACGTCGTCTTCACGAACAACGACGGCGCGGTGACTCAGGAGCTCATGCGCCGCGCGCTGGAAACAGGGGAGCGCCAGGAAGCGACCGTTCACGTCGTGGCCACGGTTCCGTCGAAGCTCGGAGACGAGCCCGTGGCGCGTTTCGAGCTCACGTTGTCGTTGAAGAGAAAATAGATCGCAGATCGCAGTGCGCAGATCGCAGCGGTGAGACCCCGCGTGCTTTTCCTGCGATCTGCGATCTGCGATCCGCGATCTGAATTTCGATGTTGAACCTCTCTCCGCGCCTTCTGGACACGATCGCCGAATCACGGGCGAAGCCGCGGGTCGGCTATCCGTGGTGGCTGCGCCCGTGGCTGGCGCGGGATGTCATCGCCATCACCCTCGGCCGGACGATCTATCTGAGCGCACGCGCCGCAGAGCGGCCGTTGGAGCGGCTGGAGCCGTTGCTGCGTCATGAACTCGCGCATGTGCGGCAGGTGAACCGTCACGGCTTCTTCGGCTTCATCGCGCGTTACCTGGGCGAATTTCTGCGGCATTTTCTGCGCGTGCGCTCGGTGAATCGCGCCTATGCGATGATTTCGTTCGAGATCGAGGCGCTGGCGGCGGAGAAGGATGAGGAGCGAACCGCTCTATAATCGGCAGCGGCAACTCCTTCTCATGATTCACTTTCATGCCCTTGAGGCTCCCCAGCTCGAGCGTTTTCTCGAGCGGCAAAAATCGGGGTTGTCGCTCAAGAACGACGTCGATCTCGATCTGCTGCTGCGGCAGATCCTGCAGAAGGCCTTCGAGTTCGTCCCCTCCGAGTCGGGATCGATCCTGCTCGACGATCCTTTCCGCAAAGTGCCGGCGCGGAAAGACAACGAGCTGGTCTTCATCGCCACGTTCGGCGACTCCAGCCGCAACCTCGTCGGGCATCGGCTGGCGGCGCATCACGGCATCGTCGGACGCGTCTACCAGACCGGCACGCCGTATCTCTCCGCCGACGTCGAGAAGGACCGCTACTTCTACTCCGAGATCGACGAGCAGATCGGCCACAAGACCCATTCCGTCGTGGCCGTGCCGATCTACATCGGCAAGACCGTCTGCGGCGTCCTCGAGCTGATCAATCGCCTGGAAGGGAAGAGCTTCACGCGGCGCGACATGACGCTGCTGGAGATCTTCGCCGGATACACCTCGTTCACGCTGCAGAACGCGCTCGACGCCAAGCGCGCGCACGAGCTGGCGAAAAAAGACGACCTCACCGGGCTTTACAACGATCGCTGGTTCAACGTGCGGCTGACGGAGACGCTGACCGACGCGCAGAAGAGCGGGAAGGAAGCGGTGCTGCTCTTCATGGACCTCGACCGCTTCAAGCACGTCAACGATTGCCACGGCCACCTCGCCGGCAGCCAGGTGCTGCGCGAGGTCGGGTTCATCCTGAAGCGGATCGTCCAGCACGGCGACGCGACGGTGGCGCGCTACGGCGGCGACGAGTTCGTGATGATCCTTCCCGACACGTCGCTCGACGCAGGCCTGGTGATTTGCGAAGAAATCCGCAAAGCGATTGAGACGACGACGTTTCTCGATCGCGAGTGGGGTTTCAGCATGCCTCCCATCCACCTCGGCAACGTCCTCACGGCCTCGATCGGCATCACCAGCTACGTCCCCCACGCCGATTCCGCGGCCTCGCTCGAGCTCGACAAAAACGAGATCCTCCGCCGCGCCGACATGGCCATGTATCACGCCAAGTCGCTGGGGAAGAATCAGGTCGTGGTGTGGAATCCCTCGCTCGCGAACGCCGCGGGTTGACGTCGGCCGGTTCTCGGTTGTCGGTTCTCAGTTGTCCGTGAGGAGCCGTCTGAACGGGAGATCCCGGAGAACCGACAACTGACAACGGGCAAGAATCAGGTCGTGGTTTGGAATCCCTCGCTGGCGAACGCCGCAGGTTGACGTCGGCCGGTTCTCGGTTGTCGGTTCTCAGTTGTCCGCGAGGCGCCGTCTGAACGGGAGATCCCGGAGAACCGACAACTGACAACTGAGAACCGCGACGCGGTCGTGCTATGTTCGCTCATCACACCTTTGGAGGTTCGCCTTGGGAAAAATCACCGCTGAATACATCTGGATCGACGGACAGAAACCGACCGCGAAACTTCGTTCGAAGACGAAGATCCTCGACGCGCCGGTCAAGAAGCTCGAAGAGATCCCCGAGTGGGGATACGACGGTTCGAGCACGAGCCAGGCGAGCGGTCACTTCAGTGATCTGCTGCTTCGCCCGGTCCGAGGTCGTCGCCGATCCGCTCCATCGCGAAAACGACGTGCTCGTCCTCTGCGAAGTGCTGAATCCCGATGGCACGGTGCATTGGAGCAACACCCGCGCGCATCTCCGCGAGGTCGCCGAGAAGTACAAGGAGCAGCGATGCCTGGTTCGGCATCGAGCAGGAGTACACGCTCTTCGAAGGGAACCGCCCGCTGGGCTGGCCCGATCACGGATTTCCGGCGCCACAGGGCGGCTACTACTGCGGCGTCGGCAGCGACGAAGTGTTCGGCCGCGACATCGTCGAGGCCCACGCCGATGCCTGCATCCGCGCCGGGAATCCACATCGTCGGCACGAACGCCGAGGTCATGCCGGCACAGTGGGAGTTCCAGATCGGAGCGGTCGGACCGCTGGACATCGCCGACGAGCTCTGGCTCGCGCGCTGGCTGCTGTATCGCATCGGCGAAGAGTTCGGCATCAGCGCCACGCTCTATCCGAAGCCAGTGAAAGGCGACTGGAACGGCGCCGGCGCGCACACGAACTTCTCGACGAAAGAGACGCGCGAGAAGGGCGGCATGAAGTTCATCGAAGAAGCGATGCGCAAGCTCGAGAAGCGCCACGAGGAGCACATCAAAGTCTACGGCGCGCACAACGAAGAGCGCCTCACCGGCATGCACGAGACCGCGCCGATTCACCAGTTCCGCTGGGGCATCAGCGACCGCGGCGCATCGGTGCGCATCCCGATGGCGACGTCGAATCAGGGCTACGGCTACTTCGAAGATCGCCGTCCCGCGGCGAACATGGATCCGTATCAGGTCTGCGCCGCGCTGATCGAGACGGTCTGCGGCGAATACTAGGGGCTGGGGGCTGGGGACTGGGGGCTGGCTCGGTCCCCAGTCTCCGCGTTGTCGCGCGAGCCTCGAGAGTTCGGTTTCACGCGGAGACGCGGAGATCGCGGAGAAGAGACGCCAGGTAACTTTCTCTCTCCGCGTTCTCCGCGTCTCCGCGTGAAATCTTCCGACTTGCTTCCTCTTTTGCCGCATGAAAGAGATGTGTCTGTCCGTCCCGAACTGAAATAAACTTGTGCCTGAGAGAAGTGGTCGCTGATCCGTCGGTTGTCGAACGAAACCATCTGACCGGAGGCGCTCATGAAACGGCTGGCAGGCACTGTTTCGGTTGTTCTTCTTCTTGTCCTGGTCGTCCTGGTTCCGCGCACGGATGCGCAGTTCTTCTTCGGCTGGCGGCTCACCGCGTTTCAGCCGGACATCCCTAACGGGGGAAGGGCGAACACGATCGCCGTTCATCCCACGGATAACGATCGCATCCTCGTGGCCTCGGAGTCGGGCGGGCTCTTTCGCAGCTCGGATCATGGCGCGACCTGGGAGCACATCGATTCGCTGGAGGTCTTCAACACCAACGCGGTCGCCTACGTCCCGTCCAATCCGAAGATCGTCATCGTCACCGCCAGCGAGGATTTCCGCGCCAGCAACGGCGGCGGGATCTGGCGGAGCAAGAACGGCGGCGCGAGCTGGACGCACATCGTCAATCCGCCCGCGCCGTCCGGCGTGACCGATCGCTTCACGGCCTGGGAAATCTCCATCGCTCCCGACAGCGGAGCGATCTACGTCGGCACGTCGTACGGCGTCGCCAAGAGCACCGACAACGGCGCCCACTGGACGCACGTCGACATCTTCGGCAGCGGCGACCGCCGCGTGTTCTCCGTCGTAGCGCAGACGGGCGACCTCGTCATCGCCGGCGGACCGGCCGGTATCCGCCGCTCGACCAACGCCGGCGGGATGTGGAGCGCACCGACCACGAGCGCCGGCAACATCGCGGACATCCATGCGTTCGGCCGGAATCCGATCGCCGGTGCCGTGGCCTACGTCGTCAACGACAATACGAATCTCTTCTTCACCGAAGACTCCGGCGATCACTGGACGCAGATCGTGTCCGCCCCCGCAGGCGGGGGCGGATGCGGCGGCATCACGTTCGTCAAGGCGATCAATCGCGTGCGCAAGCGCCCGCCGCCGCTGCCGCCGCAAACCGTCGTCGATCTCTACGCCGGAAACCGCTGCGGACTGCAGAAGTTGACCGCGCCGCGCATTTCCTCCGGCCACTTCAGTTACGGCGGCACGTGGACGACTCTGAACATGGATCACGGCGACACGCGCGACCTCGCGTTCGATTCGCTGCGACAGCCTTTATTGCTCGGCACCGACGGCGGGCTGCACAAGACCACTGACGGCGGCGCGAACTGGACGTTCGTCGGCGGCGGAGCGGCCGGTTATAACGCGCTGCAGATCACCGAGGTGAAGGGGCAGTGGATCGAAGACATCGGCCGTCACGATCTCTACTTCGGCACGCAGGACAACAACAACTGGGCGTCCGGCGATGACGGCGCGACGTGGATCAATCCCTTCTGCTGCGAAGGATTCTTCTTCGAGCGCCAGTACCGCATCGCCACGGAATCCGACAGCCAGATCACGCACGTCTCCTGCGGACCCTGTGGAGACTTTCTCTCCGGCGCGCTTCTCGGCGGAATCAGCAACTGGGCCGACGCGCAGAGTCCACCGAACGCGAATCCGAAGATCATCCGCAAGGACTTTCACGTCCAGGGTGTCAGCGACGACGCCACGTTCACGAAGGGCTTCGCGCAATCCACGAACCTCGGCGGTGCCTGGACGCAATACGCCACGCTGCCCGAGGATCGCCGCGATCAACCGAAGCTGACCTTCCCGGGACTCGTGCCGGTGCTCTATCAACCGATCCGCACCGGCTACTTCGCGCCGGGAGATTTCGAGATCAACACGCTCGCGCGCGTCGTGAAGCACCTCTTCGGCGCCGGAGCGACCGTGGTCTATCCGGCCATGAACAACTTCGGAGGCCTCGGCATCAACCCCACGATGTTCGCCTGGTATCAGGTCTTCGGCGTCGATCCCGGCGACACGCGGCATCTCATCGCACCCGACATCGTGAACGAAAAAATGATGGAGACGTGGGACCGCGGCGACAACTGGACGGAGATCCCCGCGCTCACGAACCTCGTTACCGACGGCGGGACCTACCTCTTCCGCCGCTGGATGTTTCCGCATGCCTCGGCGGTGAGCTTCAATGAAGACGATCCGAATTTCGTGGCCGTCGGCACGTGGCAGAACGGTCTCATGGTCTCGGGCGACCGCGGCGCCACGTGGATGAAAGTGCCGGGGTCAGAGAAGGCGACCGACATCACGTCGATCGAGTGGAAGACGACCACCGAGGCGATTCTGTCGACCTATGGCCGCGGCCTCTGGAAACTGAAGTTCGTCTTCATCCTTCCGCGCAAAGACTTCGAGGCGCGGTGCAGGGTACCGTGTACGCTCGATCCCGATCCACGAATTCTCATCGATCCTCCCGACATCTACGAGCAGGCCATCCTCGTCTACAACGGCCGGATCGAAGGGGCGCGCATCGTTGACGGCGTGGTGACGGAGATCTTCGTCTCGCCCGGCAGTTCGCCCATGTTCTTCTCCGACGCGCAGCGAGAGCCGGGGATCAAGATCACGACCTCGAAAAAACGCGTCGGACTCCTCGGCGTGAAACGAATCATGGGTGCGAAGAATCCGAACCTCACGCTCGTCGGCCTCACGCTCGGCGCGAAGGGCCGGCTGATCAGCGAAGTCTCCGCGGAGAAACCGCTCGTGTACGAACGCAAGAAGCCGGACGACCGCGAAGAGGCGGGCGGAAACGAAAAATCACCGACTGCCGGCAAGCCGTACATCCAGTTGCTGGAGACCGCCGGCGGCTCGAACTCGGTCCTGCCCGGCAGTCCGATCACCGTCTCCGGCCGCGACTTCCCGCGCGACATGCAACTCGAGATCACGATCGATCGCCACGTGGTCGAGAAGGCATACTCGAGCGCGAACCGCGAGTGGAAAGTGACTGTACGCGCTCCGCGCGAGGAAGGTCTGCACAGCCTCACCGTCCGCGACGCTGCCACGGGAAAGGTGATCGACGGCGCGATGTTCCTCGTGCGGCATCTCGACGTGCGGAAACGAGATCAGAGATAGCTGCGAGGAGAGGGTTCACGCGGAGACGCGGAGGACGCGGAGAAAACAATTCTCTCCGCGGTCTCCGCGTGAGACCGCCGTCGGATCCGCTTGGCCGCAAGCACTGCGTAGAATGACGTCGTGCCCAAAACCGTCCAGGTACATCTCCCTGATGAGCTCGCGTCTCGAATCGAACACGCGGCGATGGTGCGGGGTGTCTCCGTCGAACAACTGGTGCAGATCAGCGTCGAAGAGAAGATCGACCGCGACGCCGAGTGCGAGTTTGCGGTATCTCGTGTTCTCGACAAAAACGCGGAGCTGTACCGACGGCTGTCGTAGGGGAGCACGATCGCTCCGATCGGCAGCTTACTTTTCCGTGCGGCATCTCGACGTGCGAAAACGGGATCAACGCCAGGGGCTGGGCCCTTGTCCCTGCGTCTCGCGCCGCTCGCGTGCGACTCTGTCCGCGATTCATGACTTCGTCCTCAGGATCTCCCATCCCTGGGTCAACGGAGGACAAACGGCCCCACGCAGAGGAACAACGGCGTCCCGGTTTCGGACGAAACGACTCGTTTTCGAACGCGCGCACTCGATCGAAATGGTCGGCGACCCAAGGCGAGCCATCGGGTGACCTCGAGCGATGGGTCAATCGACCTTCGGTCGAGATCGCGTGACCTCGACCGATAAGTCACCCCAACGTACCCGAGGGGTCCACGACCTCTCGGTCGACATCGCATGACCTCGACCGATCGGTCACTCCAACGTACCCGAGTGGTCGACCGACCTCTCGGTCGACATCGCATGACCTCGACCGATGGGTCCCCCCAACGTACCCGAGTGGTCCGCGACCTCTCGGTCGAGATCGCATGACCTCGACCGATGGGTCACCCCAACGTACCCGAGCGGTCCGCGACCTCTCGGTCGACATCGAGTGACCATTTCTCCGCGTGAGCTCTGGACACACGCGAGATCGAGTGACGCATCGATCGACGTGGGCCACCTCTCGCTCGAGGTGGGCGACTGCTCGCTCGACAAGGCCCTTGGAACGCTTCGTGAGACGTGAGGGGACGCTGCCGATCCGCCGCCTGCCGCGGCACGTGCTGCGATATGAAGCTTCGGCCCAACGATGACTCCGCCCGCGAAACGCGGGCGAACGATCTGTAGACCCTGCCTTCAGGCAGGGTTCAGAGAGGCGCGAATCGAACAGCGCGCGTAGCGTGCGGCAGATCCTTCGTCCACTGCCGCCCGCGTTCGCGGACCAGGTGAGACGTCGAATGTCTTGCCGGCCTAAAAGGCCGGGCCTACAGATCTGCCGGCCCGCGTTCGCGGGCGAAGGTTTGCGTCAATGGAGTGCGGCGCAGTGCCGGCAAGGACGTCAGCGGTCCGCAGGCAGGAATGCCTACGCCCGTTGTCTTCCGCCGCGCGGGCTCCCAGCCGGCACCAAGGGTTTCACGCGGAGGCGCGGAGGGCGCGAAGAGACATTACCAACGGCGTTCTCTCCGCGTCTCCGCGTGAACCCGAATTGTCCAGCCTCGTGCGACGAGATCCGGATGGTGCAGGAAATGCTCGGCACGACGTGAGGACGACACGTTCGCCATGAACGTGGCGGTTTAGAAGGGTGGCGGGTTGCGGATCCCAGTGGACTCGATCGTGTTACGCGCGCATTAACGAACCCTCGTAAAAGACGCCTACCTCGCCAGATTCGACAAGCGCTCCGGATGCAGGGGATGCCAAGGAGAGGCATCCGACAGCGTGTGGCAATACGCTGCGGAAGAGTAGAATACGCGACAAGTAGACAGCGTCTGAAAGGGTAGTAATAAGAAGTTGGGCGGCTCACCCTATTCAGACCGCGGGCGCGTGACGATCGACGAAGTCTGCAGCGCCCCGCAACAGCTCTCTGACTGACACCCCAACCCACTCGCGGGGCGTCGTGGTGAGCTCGGCTGACAGTTGAAGGTCGGACAGCCAACCCGCGGGCGCGTCCTTCGGATTGCTAACGATCGTTGCCGACTCTATCCGCGTAAGGTCCACGTGACTTCCCCTCGGGAGGGTTACCTTGTGCTTCCTCGGCGAGGTTCCTCGATGCGTTAGAAAGTCGCGATATTCCTTCAGTTCACGCAACTCTTGCGATGTCGCGACCTCTCTCAGCTTTCGGGAGAACTCATCGCCCGGAAACGCTTTTTCAAATCCGTCCACGACGTATGGAACACTGATTCGCCGAAGCTCTGCCGAAGTTGAAACGGCGAACAGCGCGGGGCCGATACAAGCACCGAGGTTGTACAAGGCGAAGTAGAAACACTCGAGCACCGACACTGCGTTGACGAAGAAGGCGAACAAAGAGTCCTCTTGCTCAAGTCTTGGGCCTCCTGGCGTGAGCGCGTCCTGGGCCGACATTGCCACGGTGAATCGATCGACGGATCGCTGCATGGCGGCGAACCGGAAGGCCACGGCGTTGAAACCGCTCGCGTAGCTGCTAAAAGCAGGAACCTCCGAGTATTGGGCGAGTGACTTGCCCACGTGGTAGTACGAGTCCTGGTCAAAGTCGTCAGGAACGTCGCAAGGCGTACCAACGGCTGCGACAAACTTCATCACCGCATCATAGTCCTCGCTGAAACGCCGCCCAACTCGGCCGCTGCACCGGACGCCAACCGCGCCGCGAGTGCTCTGAGCTTGCTACTCTTCCGCCTGCGGTTGGCACCGGTGAGCGGCAAACCGTTAGCCGTACGAGGCTCGTCAGTTTGGTCATGGCTTCATGCCTTGAACGAACGAACCCCCGCCGTTCGCCGTGAATGCAGTGGCGTCCTGCCCGAGCGCTCGCTACACTTGCTCGCTGTATGGTCCAGTTCGCCCCACCGAAAAATCTTCTTCGCGTCTCAAAGGCAAAGAAGAGTGACATCGAGAGGTGGAGGGAAGCGCGGCATTTAGAGGCTGCCACGGCGCACACGATCGAGGAGCTCTTCCAGCGTGCAGCGGCCGATCGGTTCCTCCTCGCCGTGCAGTTTCTTAGGTCCGCCGATGCGCTGCTTGCGAGTACGCCTCGGCAGTGTCGGTCTGCCGTGAGTCGCTACTACTACGCGATGTATCATGCGATGCGGGCCGCGGCCTTCGTGTTTCACGGTGGCGATGACTTCGAAGAGCACCGGACTCTCCCGGGGAAAGCACCAGATGACCTTCCGAATCAAGCTCTCTGGTCGAACGCGCTGAAGGACGCACGTGAGCGCCGAAACGCAGCTGACTACGATCCGTATCCCAAGGCGGATGGGGCGTGGAGTCACGATGCGCGGACGCTAGCGTTGGAAGTGCGTAAGTTTGTCGCCGAAGTGCGTGCGTACCTCCGCAGCAAAGGATGTGCAATTTGACGGGACCAACAATCGGAGATTTTCGCCAAGTCGTTGTTGACCGGTTCGCAAGTGAGGGCGTTCCTGTCGACAATCTGCTCGCACGCGAGTATCCGGAAGAAACGGTGTTTGTAGCGCACGTACCAGACGACTTCCTGCAGCGCGCCGCAGAGATCGGCAACTTGCTAGATCAGGAACTTCAATCGCAAGGTTTCAAAGGGTTCGTTACAATTCGAAAATCGGGAGCGCAGCCCGCGTCCGGCGCGCAACCATTTCGGGCCAGGGCCGGCGTAGCGGATGAGCGCGTCGCTGATTTGATCGCGTTGATCTCCTCGCGGGCACGAACCTCTGAGACACAACCTAGCCTTCGTTACGTTCGCGATGCCGCTGCTAATCTTGCGCGTGTTCAGGCACGCCGCCACAGTCTAATCTTTGGAAGGCGAGGAGCCGGCAAAACGGCACTCATGCTCGAAGCGAAGCGCCTGATTGCTCAGGAAGGCCACTTGGTTGTCTGGCTAAACCTGCAGACATATCGGCGCGAGTCGATTCAGCGCGTGGTTTTGTGGGTCGCGTCGAAGGTTCTGGATGTGTTGCTGGCTGCCCTTCGTCTTGACGCGCGCCAGCAACATCTGCAGCAGACGACGTCTGCGCTGCGCGCTCAGCTGGAAGTGCTCCTTAGCAAGGACGAAGCGACGGATGCGGAAGTCAATCGACTCGTTCCGCATATTCAGGCGGCCATTCAGCGCTACTGCGAATCTAGCGGCAGGAGGCTTTACGTCTTCCTGGACGACGTACACTACATCGCGCGCAAAAATCAGCCCGATCTTCTTGATTCGCTTCATTCTTGCGTTCGAGATTCGGACGCGTGGTTGAAGATCGCAGCGATCAAGAACTTCTCCAAGTGGTACCGACTCGATCCGCCGACTGGCCTGCAGGCCGGTCAAGACGCTGATTTGATTGACCTGGATATCACCCTGCAGGAGCCGAGTCGGGCGAAGCAATTCCTTGAAGAGGTCCTGACGGGCTTTGCGAGCTACGTCGGGATTCCGACCATAACCGCGATATTCTCAAGTGACGCTCTTGATCGCTTGGTGCTTGCGTCGGGCGCCGTGCCACGAGACTACCTCGTACTCGCGGCCGGGGCTGTAAGTCACACGAAGAACCGCGGGAGAGGCCGAGTAGTTGGGACACAGGATGTAACACGAGCTGCGGGCGATATCGCTCGGGCAAAAATGGCCGAACTTGAAGAGGACGCGACTTCCGACGCTGGCGTTGCCCAGCTAATGATTAAGGGCCTGCAAGAATTGCGGTCCTTCTGTCTCGAGCAGCGACGCTACACGTTTTTCCAAATCGATTTCAAGGACCGCGAATCTCGGGTCGAAGAGTACTCTCTTCTTCAAAGTCTGATGGATGTCCGCCTCATTCACATCGTCAACCCTAGTGTGTCCGATACCCACCGGTCAGGTGAACGGTCTGAAGCATACATGCTGGACCTTAGCCAGTTCTCGGGGGAACGGCTCAAGAAGTACCTGCGTGTGCTTGATTTCGCTGAGGGGCACATGATTCTCAAGGAGACCGGAACAACCAAGAAACCAAGGGTCGGCGATACGCCGCGGCGTCTCATTACCATCCTCCGTAGCGCGCCGCAGTTCGAGCTCTCCGCGTTTTCGGTGATCGCACCAATGGGCTTGACCGGAGTCTCGCCGGCTAACTCGACGCTGCAGCCGACGCCAACCGCTGCGACATTCTCGTAGGTGTTACTCTTTCGCGTGCGGTCGGCGCGGCTGAGCGCTAGCCCGTTGGGCGGCATGAGGGCTTTTATGGCGACACGACGCACAAAGACCGAGCGCGACGCATCGTACGCATCCGAAGAAACGCGGGTTTGGAATGACTTTGTCGCTAAGCTTGCGGGCCTGAAAACATTCGAAGAGGCAAAGCGCTTGGTGGCGTCCGCGCCTCCGCCGGGCGCGCCTGGACGTCCTTTCTATTCGAATCTCGGGTTCTTTCTGCAACAGTTCACGGTCCCGGATGGTTCCGGAACCACGGAGCGGTCGCTCTACCTCGCGTTCATTCAGCGATTGGATGATGCGGGTGAGCTGAACCCCGGCGCGCGTGCCCAGATCGAAGCTACATTCAAGGCGGCCAATCCGCCGCGTCGCGCATAGCGGCACGCCGCCCAACTCGGCGCTCAAGCGGACTTCGGCCGGGCTCTGGTAGGCTAGCTTGCAAGCTATCGGGCCGAAGCCGCTTAGTTTCAATCCGTTAGGCGCACCCGAACTAACGACGACAAGACAGATGCAGAGGTAGGGATTTCCACCGGACCGACACTCCTAGGCATGGGTGCCGAGATCGCGCTTATCGAAGGTGTGTTCTAGTGCTCGCACCGAATACGGCGTCCGTTACGAGGCTTTCGCTGTGACCTACGCGTTTCCCGGTTAGAGCAGATGCATAGTGGCACCAGGTCATTTACCGTTTCCCTAAGCGTCGATCACGGTGAAACACAGTGAGGTGATCTCGATGACCGGTTGCGTCATTTTCCTGGCAATTGCTATCGCTCTAGCAGTTTTCGGGTTCTGGGCATCAAATAAGGCAGCGGCCCTCCAGGACCAGTTGAAACAAATCGCAATCGCAGAAGGCACAAAAGCAGGGGAGGAGGAGGGAACAACGGAGCGTGACTGCCCCTACTCTGATGGCACTGACGAGCCTCGTAAGCGCACTCCTCCCGGTCTTAACGCTGTGTTCGGCGATCCGCAGGGCAGAAGTCAACATTACTGGTGGATATTTGGATATCGATCGGCGTATGAGAGGACTTTCGCCAACCCTGAGTCATCTGAGTTTCGAGCTGGTTGGAAGGTTGGGAAGGAAGGAGGGCGGTCAGACCAATGCCCGTGGTCTCCCAAGTCAGAAGTCAAAGACGAGAGAATTTCTGCGGCGAACTGGCTGTCGGGTTATCGTAAAGCAATCGAAGTCATCGCCAGGAAGGAAGCCCTAACGGGACGAAATGCTGTTACGCCTCATCTTAACCAGTCGGAGAGTGATCAATGGTTTGCGCAGGCGATTGAAACTATGGTGTCTATCTATATCGATCATCCGAATCATGGAGACCAGGGACCGGAATCGGAAAGGGAACTTCAGCGAATTGGCGAAATGCTCAACGACAGAGGTGGAATCCAACTCATGCGGGCCGCCCATGTGGAGTTCACTCGTCTATGTACCTTCCGTAACGTTCGTGACAAGGCCGGCTATATCAGTGCGCCACGGAGCCTCGAACATAGGTGGTCTGGAATAGGAACATGGCAGGGGTAACCCGCGTAGGGGCAACTGACCGCGCGTTCTAGCGGCGCAATCGTAGTCGTTGATCAGTACGCCGCAACGTGGAACCATGGGCCGCGCTTGACAAGCGCAGGCCCAACACGCAATCCGTGGTATTGCAAGGCCGCCTAACTCCACGCAGGAGCCGGTGCGCGGCCGTCGGTTGGCCCGCCGCTTCCGCGGCTCCGACAGCGCGACGCGTTGCGTCGCGCCGCCGGAGCGGACAGGCCGCGCACGGCTCAGCGTAGAACGTTAGACGCTCAGTGCGCGGTGCGCGCAGCACACGCTCCGTGTACTCGCTGGTCGGCTACTCGATCAGTCCGCGTCCTGGGCATAATCCTCGGTTGGCGGTTTCCTGAAATCGCGCCCGGCATGAGCGCTCGCAACTTTCCGCATCGCAATCGTCGCCGCACGTTCATCTCGGCAGGCACGTAGCGCATCGCCGTGCTTCGCCTTCGCCCTGGGTGCTCGTTCAACGCAAGTGGCTCCGAGCGCACGCCTCGCAGTTGCACCGGACGCGAACCGCTGCTTTACTGTGCTCCAAGCGCCGTGCTTCATCGCGTCGCGGTTCGCGCCGGTGAACTACAGGGACGTTAGACGCTTGAGGTATCACTATGTCGGAAACACTTTGGGGCGTGCTGGTTGGCGGTCTGCTGGGATTCTTCGGCGTAGCCATTCAGCTCTGGCATACGGCTCGGCAGCAAAGGTCAGAGCGACTGATGCAGCTGAAGCGTGACGTATATTTGGCAGTCGCAGAGGGTCTCGCCGACGTGCCGCGGGCGCTATTTCGCTTTGCGAATACAAATGTGCCATTCAACCAGCTGGGTGACTTTAACTCCTCGCAGCCAGCATGGGGAATCAAACTGAATCTCGTGGCCTCGATCGAGACGATCGAGGCACTCGCGCGCGCCAACGCCCTGCTGGGCACAGCGTATTTTGATTTGCTCCGTCGCCGAAACTTGCTGCAGCAGTCCGAAGATCAGATCCAGGTCACGAATCAACAGATCGAACACCTGAAGACATATCAGGAGCAAATGAGGGAACTGATCGAGAGCCTGCGCAGCGAGACGCCAACGGAAGCGGATGTTTCGCGTGCCGATTGGGCCGCTGGCAACTTCCTCAACGCGCAGGAGCAGCTTGGAGAACAGGTTGCGCAGCTTGAAGCGCAAACCGACCGCAGGTGGTCGCTCCAGCGTGATCTTCTCAAGACAACTGCTGAGCACTACCGCGAATATCAGCTTGCTCTCGCGCCCGCCATGGTGGCGCTACGTCGTGAGATCGAGCTCCCAATCGATTTCGTGCGTTTCAAGAAGGTGGCGCGAGACCACACGCAACATGTTGAGGGTGAGATTTCGAAGCTGCTCAACGATGTTGAGAATGATGAATCAGCGCAAGCGGCGAATCCTGCGAACACCCATCGCGGTGAAGAGTAGAGATGACGCGCTCGAAAGAGCTCGCTCGAATCGAACGGGCGATCAAAGACCATGATGAGCGCCAGCTTTCTTGGGCGCGCTCCTACTCGGCTGCGCGACGGGAGATCGCTCCAAACGCACGAGCGAAACGCCACTGGACGGACATTCTCGCTCGTGTCGAGACCGCAATCGCCTCAAACCGCGGCTAACTCTACGCTGGACCGGACGTCGGCCCAGTGTCTGATACGCTTACTTGCACGTCTCTCGCGTGGGCCGAAGCGGCTCAGCTGTAGAGAGGCGAGTACCGTCGAACCAGCCCGTTCGTGGTTCCCTGCTACCCGCTACTGAAACGACATCCTTGGCACCGACAACCAGAACCCCGCCGGATACATCTCGTACCCCTGTAGGTTCTTGTCCATCACCGCGACGTTGATCTGGTGATAGAGCGAGATGTAGGGGAGGTCTTCCTGCACGATGCGCTGGATTTCGCCGTAGATCTGTTTCCGCTTGGCGCGATCGAACGTTGCGCGTCCTTGCAGGATGAGGCTGTCGACGCGGGGGTTGCTGTAGTAGCCGCGGTTCTGTCCCTCGGGGGGGAAGTTCGCGGAGTGGAAGATGATGTAGTAGAAGTCGGGGTCCTGGATTCCGTTGCGGCTGAGTGAGTACATCTGGAAGTTGCCCTTCTGTACGTCTTCGAGGAAGGTGCCGAACTCGCTCGATTGAATCTCGACCTTTACGCCGACCTGTCCCAGCATCTGCTGGATCATCTGCGCGCGGAGGTTCGCCTCCGAGTCGACGGAAGTCTTGAAGCTCAGCGTGAAGCGCGGCTGCGGGCCGTCTCCGTCCGGATCTTTGTAGCCCGCGGCGTCGAGGAGCTCTTTCGCTTTCGCCGGATCGAATGGATAGGTCGGCAGGTTGGTCGCGCGCGCCCAGTGCCCCTCGGGGAACATCGTGTCGTCCAGGACGCCATGCCCGCGTAGAAGATCTCTCACGATGCGCTCGCGGTCGATCGCGTGCGCGATGGCGCGGCGCACTTCGACCTTCTTGAGAATCGGATCGTGCAGATTGAACGCGAGGTACTGCCAGACCGAGCCCGGTTTCTTCACGACCTGGTGCTTGTCGTCGCCCTTCTCGAACTTGGCGACATTCTCGAAGGGGATCTGGTTCACTTCGAAGTTCACGGTGCCCTTCTGCAGCTCGAGCACCATCGTCGTCAGGTCAGGGATGATGCGCACGGTGACCTTGTGGATTTTCGGCGGTCCGCCGTGCCATTGGTCGAAGGCCTCGAGATCGATGCTCTCGTCGGTCTTGAACTGTACGACCTTGTACGGTCCCGCGCCGATCGGCTTGGTCTTCATCGCGTTGGCGTCGGCGCCTTGCGGGAGGATGCCGAGGGTGAGGTTGTCGAAGATCCCGCCGTTGGGCTCCTTGAGGTGGAAGATCACGGTCTTCGGATCGGGTGCTTCGATGCCTTGCACGACCGAGTACCCGGACTTCTTCGACGAGATGAATCCGTCGGCCATCAGCGAGTCATAGGTCCATTTCACATCCTGCGCGGTGAGCGGACGTCCGTCCTGGAACTTCGCGTTGGGATTGAGGTGGAAGATGATCGTCTTGTCGTCGGGCGTTTCCCAGCGCTCGGCGATGTCGGGCGCGTAGTCCAGTTCGGGCGTGACCTTGATGAGTCCACTGCAACAGAGATCGTTGATACGTCCCGAGGCGTTGTCGTTGCCGACGCGCGGATCGAGATTCGTTGGACTGCTCTTGAGGCCGATGACGAGCCGTCCATCGCCGGCCACGTCGGGCGTCTTCTTCTCGCTGTTGCACGCGATCAGCGCGAGGGGAATGGCGATCGCGAAGGCGATCCACTGCCGGTTCTTCATTGCCTGCACTCCTCTGGACGAAGCATATCGTTCTGGTTGGCGGTTGGCAGTTGGCAGTTGGCGGGAGAACTCGCGAAGGGCAGCGTCCCGCGAATCGCCAACTCGTTCGTCTCGTCCGCCTCTTTTCGCATCAGCACAGTCAGTGCCACGCGGCCGGCCGCGATCAATCTCTCTCTGTCATCCCGAGCGTCGAGCGAGGGACCTGGGCGGGCGTGCGGCGCGTAACGTGGGCCTCGTGCCGCCCGTCCCCCAGGTCCCTCGCTCGACGCTCGGGATGACAAGCATTGTGTTTCCTCGTGGTTTGACGCGTTACGTGGGGCGGGATCGCAGATCGCAGATCGCGGATCGCAGGGGAGCCGCCGCGCGACGGGCGGGCGGGACTGCGATCTGCGATCTGCGATCCGCGATCTCATTTCACGGTCACCGGCAACCGTCCCGTCATCTCCGCTTCTCCATACAGCGCGCGCACCGCCGCCACCTGCAGCAGCGGCTGCGTGCCGTAGGCACAGACATAGGTTTGCAACGACGGCAGATCGCGGAGCACGTACGGACTTCCGAACGCCACGCCGATCACCTTGACGTTTGCCGGCAGGAGCGCCAGCGCGCGGCGCGCGGATTCGGGGACGGCGATGTGCCCGGCGCCGGAGCGGGTGCGGATCGCCAGCGCGAAGAGCACGACGTCCGCGTTGCGCGCGGCTTCGGCGACGCGTTGCGCGTCTTCGATCGTCGAGCGCGCATCGAGCATCATCGACACCGGCCGCGACGTGGAGCGCGCGGCGATTTCCGGAACGAGTAGGGCGAGCGGCGTCGAAGGCTCGGGGAAGTCGCTGACGTGGACGACCAGCACGCGCGATTCTTTTCGCAGCGGAAGAACGCCGCGCTCCTCGCGCACGGGCGTGATGGCACGCCGCGCGATCTCGGCGGCGACGGCGAGATGCTCCTTGGCGTCGATGGTCGTGAAGATCTCTTCCTGCGTACCGACGTGATGATGCGCGCGGCGTTTGGCGGCGTGGATGCGGCGCACCGATTGGTCGATGCGCGCCTCCGAGATCCGTCCGCTGCGCACCGCTTCTTTGACCGCGGCGATTGCGGCGTCGGTGTCGGCGGACTTGAGGATTTGATCGTTGCCGGCCTCGATCGCGCGCACGGCCGCTTCGCCGGCATCGAAGTGCGCGACGAGCGCGCCCATGTCGAAGGCATCGGTGACGACGAGTCCGTCGAAATGAAGATCTTGTCGCAGGACGCCTTCGATTGCCTTCGACGAAAGGCTCGCCGGCATCGCCGACGCGCCTTCCACCTCGGCATCCGTCGTGCCGTAGGGGTTCTCCTCCGCCAACGGCGCAGAAGCGCGCATCGGTGCGGGCGTCGCGTCGATGGCCGGCACGGCGAGATGCCCCGTCATCACCGAGGCCACGCCGGCCTCGATGGCCGCGCGGAAAGGAACGAGCTCGATCTGGTCGAGACGCTCGCGCGTGACCTCGAGCGTCGGCAGCGAGCGATGCGAATCGACGTGCGTGTCGCCATGTCCAGGGAAGTGTTTCGCCGTCGCCAGCACGCCCTCACTCTGCACGCCGCGGATGAACGCCGCCGCGAAGCGCGCGACCTCGCGCGGATCCTCGCCGAAACTGCGCGTGTTGATCACCGGATTGTCGGGATCGACATTGACGTCTGCGACCGGCGCGAGGATGTGGTTGATGCCGATCGTCCGCGCTTCGCGGGCGACGATCCGCCCTTCCCGTTCCGCGAGCGAAGGATCGCCGGTCGCGGCGACGGCCATGGCCGGAGGCCAATACGTCGTGTCCTCGAAGCGCATGCCGATGCCCGCTTCGAGGTCGGCGCTGATGAGCAGCGGCACGCGCGCCTCGCGTTGCAATCGCGCGTTGAGCCAGGCGGTCTCGTAGACGTTGGACACGAACCAGATCACGCCGCCAACGTGGTTGTCGCGCACGTGATGCAGAAGCTTCTGGTATTCCGGCGACGCCTCGCTCATGAACACGCCATGCGCGGCGACGACGAAGAGCTGGCCGATCTTTTCGTCGAGCGTGAGATCCTCGACGCGCGGGATCGTGGCATGGGGGAGAGACGCGCAGGTCGTCAGCGCGAGCGCGAAGAGAGGACGCAACCATCGCCGCCGACTTCGTGCGCTCATGCAGAGGAGAAATCTACCATGCGGACCGCCGCCGTCTCGGCGGTTGGGGCGGCGTCGTCTCGACGCCCGCCCGCGAGCGGCGGGACGCCGCTCGCCCAGCCGGCGAGGACGCCGGCGGTCCACAGGAGCGGAGCCTTTGTATGATGCGAGTCGTATGTCATTCCGAAGACTCGTGCTCGCCGTCACGCTGCTGGCCCTTGCGTCTCACCTTACCGCGCAACAGAACGCGCAACAGAAAGTGATCGTCCTCGGCTTCGATGGGGTCGATGCGCGCTATACCGAGCGCTGGATGAACGAAGGGAAACTGCCGAATCTCGCCAGGCTGCGCGAGCAGGGCACGTTCCGTCCACTGCTGCCGACGATCCCCGCGCAGACGCCGGTCTCCTGGTCGACCTTCAGCACCGGCATCGATCCCGGCCGCACCGGCATCTTCGACTTTCTCCGCCGCGATCCGAAGACCTATCGCCCCGTGTTCGCCGCGTTCGACGAGATCGAGAAGCCGTTCCTCTTCGGTCCACGCAATCCGATCGTCTTCGGCGGCGCGGCGCTGTTACTGTTCGCGATCGTCGCAGCGATTCTGTTCGCGCGTCATCGCCGGATCGGCGGCTTGGTGCTGCTCGTCCTCGGCGTTCTCCTCGGCGCGGGCCTGTTCGCCGGCGTGAAGAAGTACATCCCGGAGAAAGTTCCCGGCGTTCTGAATCGCCGGCAGGGCACGCCGTTCTGGGACGTCGCCGCGCAGGCGGGCAAGAAAGCGACGATCGTCCACGTCCCGGTGACGTTTCCGGCCGAGGACTTTCACGATGGCCACATGCTCTCCGGCCTCGGCGTGCCGGATGTTTCGGGCCGCGTCGGCAAACCGTTCTACTTCACGTCGGAGCTCGATCTGAAACAGGGGGGCGGCGAATTTTCCATCGAGGTGGTCCAGCTCGAGGACAACAAGGGCGTCATCAAGACTCAGATCCAGGGGCCGCCGAACAAGCTCTTTGGCGATCCGCCGCACATCTCGATCCCGATGACCATCACCGTCGCCGAGGATCGGAACTCGATCCAGATCGAAGTCAGCGATCAGAAAATGACGTTGAAGGCGGGCGAGTGGACGGGCTGGGTGAACTTCGTCTTCCCGTTCAATCCGCTCATCAAAGTCCACGGCATCAGCCGCTTTCATCTGCTCTCCGTGCAGCCCGAAGTGAAGCTCTATCTCTCACCGATCAACTTCGATCCCCGCAGCCTGCCGCCGGGATTCAAGGTCTCGACGCCGTCGAGTTGGGCCGGCGACGTCGCGAAAGAGCAGGGGCTCTACAAAACGATCGGCTGGCAGATCGACACCTGGGCGATCTCGGAAGGCTTCGCGACGGAGCAGATCTTCTGGGACGACATGGAGTGGACAGTCACGCAGTCGCGGAAGATGTTCAAGTCCTTCCTCGAGCGCGACGACGATCTCACCGTGCAGTGCTTCGAGTTCCCCGATCGCGTCGGTCACGTCTTCTGGCGGCTCGTCGATCCGACGCATCCGGCCTACGACGCCAAGCTCGCCGCGCAGTGGGGAGACGCGCTCCTCAAGTCGTATCAGCTCATGGACGAGATCGTCGGCGATGCAATGAAGGCCGCCGAGAAGAAGCACGCGCTGCTGATCGTCGCCTCGGATCACGGGTTCGCGTCCTATCGCCGCAACGTTCACTACAACACATGGCTCGTGCTCAACGGCTACATGACGCTGAAGAGCGGCGTGCAGGTGAAGGACCGCAACGTCGAGATGCTGTTCGATCAGCCGCAGTTCTGGGAGAACGTCGACTGGTCGAAGACACGCGCCTACGCGATGGGCCTCGGCGAGTTGTACATCAATCTCAAGGGCCGCGAGTCGCAGGGCATCGTCGAACCGGGCGCGGAGTACGACGCGCTCAAGAAGGAGCTGAAGGAGCGCCTCGTGGCGATGGTCGATCCGGAGACGAACCAGCATCCGATTCGCCGCGCGCTGACGCGCGAGGAGGCGTACAAAAAGTTCGACCCGAACATGATCCCCGACCTCTTCCTTCTCAACAACGAAGGCTACCGCGTCTCCTGGCAAACCTCCCTCGGCGGCGTCCCCAAGGTCCTTTTCGACGACAACAAGAAAGTCTGGAGCGGCGACCACTGCTCCGTCGACCCGGAGATCGTGAAAGGAATCTTCTTCACGAACCGCAAGCTCGCCACCACCCGCGCGCCCTACATCGGGGACGTGTATCCGACGGTGCTGGGAGCGATGGGGGTGAAGGTGCCGTATGAGGTGGATGGAGTAGCTCTGAAGTAGCTCGCAGCTGGCAGCTGGCAGCTCGCAGCTCTCAGCTGGCAGCTCTCAGCTGGCAGGAGAACGATGGGGTTAGCTCTGAGTAGCTTGCAGCTCTCAGTTGGCAGGAGAACGATGGGGTTAGCTCTGAGTAGCTTGCAGCTCTCAGTTGGCAGGAGAACGGATGGCGGATCTCTGAAGTAGCTCGCAGCTCGCAGCTGTCAGCTGGCAGGAGAACGGATGGCGGAGTCGTTTCGAGATTTGGTCGCCTGGCAGAAGGCGATGGCGCTCGTCACCGACATCTATCGGGAGTAGCTGGCGGCTCGCAGCTCGCAGCTGACAGGAGAACGGATGGCGGAGTCGTTTCGAGAATTGATCGCGTGGCAGAAGGCGATGGCCCTCGTGACGGACGTTTATCGGGAGACAGAAGCCTTTCCTTCGCGGGAGATCTATGGTCTTACCAACCAGGTTCGGCGAGCCGCGGTGAGCGTCGCGAGCAACATTGCAGAAGGGAAAGGTCGTCTGTCGAAAAAGGAATTCGTACAGTTCCTCGCAAATGCGAGAGGATCGCTTTGCGAAGTACAAACGCAACTGGAGATCGCGAAGAACCTCGGATACCTCGACGTCACGTGCTTTTGCTGAGCTCGAGGAGAAAGCGCGAGAGACCGGCCGAGTCATCAACGGCTTGATCCGAAATCTCCGCGCCGTCTCTCCTGATCGCTGAGAGCTGAGAGCTGCGAGCTGCCAGCTGCGTGCGATACAGTTACGACAGCATGGTGGACCTTGACGAGGTGCTCGCGATCGTGAAGGCGATGAATGCTGAAGGCGTGGAGTACATCACGTTCGGCGCGATCGCCCTGATGACGCATGGCATCGTGCGGAATACGGAGGATGCCGATTTCTTTGTGGCCCCGACCGTCGAGAATATCGAGGGCCTGAAGCGCGCGCTACGCTCGGTTTGGGACGATCCGAGCATTGATGAGATCAACGCGGATGAGCTGATGGACGAATATCCATCCGTTCGCTATGGTCCGCCGGACACCGAGTTTTACATCGACTTTCTCACGCGGTTGGGCGAGGCGTATTCTTACGACACGCTGCAATGGGAGATGCAGGAGATCGAAGGTGTTCCCATTCGCGTCGTCACGCCGATGCAACTGTACGAGATGAAACGTCACACCGTTAGAGACAAGGATCGAATCGACGCGGCTTCGTTGCGGCGGAAGTATTCGCTTGGGGAGGAGTAGTGCCGGTCTGGAAATACAGGCGGATCGAAGACATGCCCGAGGCCTGGGAGATGAATGCCGACGTTCCGCTCGGCCGGCGTATCCGGTCGATGATGAGGATCGGCAACTACGCCGGGGCGCTGGGCATGCCGCGCGGCGTTCGAAGATATCGCTCATTCGAGGAGATGCACGCGGATCGTGATCGCTACGAACAGGAGCGCATCGATCGCATCCGCAACGCGCGCATCGTCCGCATTCGATCTCATAACGCCGGCAAGTAAGGTGCCGCGATCCCCTGCCAGCTGCGAGCTGCCAGCTGCGAGCTAAACGATGGACTACAAACAACTTCTCACCCAGGTCGAGCGCACTCTCGAGGCGATCGATACGTCCGACTCGCGTTCGGACACCGTTTCCCAGATCGCGGAGACGATCGCGATCAATTTCCGCGTGGAGCTGGGGATCACCGGCGGGCGCGTGTACGAGGTGCGCGACGATTCGTACGAGCTCGTGGCGCGTTTCGGCGAGGTTCAGGATGGACCGCTGGGCATCGACGTGCCGCTCGATTACAAGCCCGTGCAGCTCGTGATCGAGAACGGAATCGTGGTCATGGATCCGAATGATCCCGGCGTCGATCCCGTTCTCGAAAGCCGCCTCGGCGCACAGCGGTTCTGCGCGATCTCCGTCGGCGACGAGGACTACATCATCAGCTTCAATGTCTCGCCCGAATTGCGGCGCGAGGACATCCTCTTCTCGCTCAACCTCATCCGCTACGTCATCAACCAGAAGATTCGAGCGCAGTGGTACAAGTCGCTCATCGTCGAGGCGCAGCGGATCCAGCAATCGATCCTGCCGCAGCGCATCCCGCAATACGCAGGCTACGACATCTGGGGCCGGACCGTGCCGGCGGAGATCGTCAGCGGCGACTTCTACGATTTCATCCCGGTCTCGGACAACATCCTCGGCCTGGCGATCGCTGACGGCTCCGGCCACGGTCTGCCCGCGGCACTCGTCGTGCGCGACGTCTACATGGGACTGCGCATGGCCACGGACCGCGATTTCAAGATCGTGCGGACGCTGGAGAAGCTCAATCACATCCTCCATCGCGGCCGTCTCACGACGAAGTTCGTTTCGCTCTTCTACGGCGAGCTCGAGACGGGCGGCATCCTGATCTACTCCAACGCCGGGCACAATCCGCCGTTCCTCCTGCGCAAAAACGGCAAGCACGAGCTGCTCAGCAACGGCGGTCCGGTCCTCGGTCCCACGCCCGATGCGACGTACACGCGCGGCTACGCGCGGCTCGAGCCGGGCGATCTGCTCTGTCTCTACACCGACGGCATCATCGAAGCGCACGATCGCCAGGAGCGCGAGTTCGGCACGGACCGGCTGATCCGCATCGTCCGCGCCAACCGCACGCGTCCCGCGCAGGAGATCGGCAAGGAAGTCCTCGCGCGCGTTGCGAAGTGGGGACGCGATGACGAAGACGATCGCACGATCGTGATCGTCAAGGCCGTGCAGGTCTGAGCGCGCGTGTGCCGTTTTGATTTTCGATCACGCCGAAAACGGTTGCTGGTTGCTGGTGACTCGTTGCTTGTGGTGCATCGTCGTGAACCACAGACAACCAGTAACCAGCAACCAGCAACCGATTCACAGTCGCGCGATATCCTTGCGTTTCAATGAACGACGTTCTCTACTTCAACGGCCGCTTCACGACGACCGATGAGCCCGTGCTTCGCGTCGAAGATCGCGGATTCCAGTTCGGCGACGCGGTGTATGAAGTCTTCAAGTTCACGAGCAAACGCCCGCGGTTTCTGCTCGATCACTACAAGCGGATGGAGCAGGGCCTCCGGCAGATCGAAATCGCGACACCCTGGACGGCGTCAACATTCGCAGACGTCGTCACGCAACTGCTCGAGCGGACGGCGTTCGCCGACGGCATCGTCTACGTGCAGGTCTCGCGCGGCGAAGCGGAGCGCTCGCACTTCTGGCCGGAGAACATTCCGCCGACGGTCGTCGCGTACTCGCGTCGCTTCACGTTCCCCGATGCGACGAAGAAGGATCGCGGCATCCGCGTCATCACCACGCCCGATCACCGCTGGAGCTTCTGCAACGTCAAGTCGGTCAATCTCCTCGGCAATGCCATCGCGCGCAAGCGGGCGCAGCGCGGTGGCGTCGACGAAGCGATCCTCATGGCCGGCGGCTTCGTGCGCGAAGGAGCGACGTCGAACTTCTTTGCCGTGAAGAACGGCCATCTCGTCACCCATCCGCTCGACGAGCACATTCTCCCCGGCGTCGTGCGCGACCGCGTGATCGGCCTCGCGCTCGCGGCCAAGCTCCGCGTCGATGAACGGCCGTTGCGCGAGGCGGAGCTGTTCGATCTCGACGAAGCCTTCATCACCAGCACGACGCAAGGCGTCATGCCCGTCACGGAGATCGACGGCCGCGTCATCCGCAACGCGAGACGGGGCGACGTCACGACGCAATTGCAGCGAGTGTTCGACGAAGCTGAAGCCGCATCGTAATCACCCCCTGTCATCCCGAGCGTAGCGAGGGACCTGGGCGGGCGTGCGGTGGAATGTACGCAATTCCAGGCGTTGCGCGCCCGCGGAACGCCGCGAATTGGCAAACGTACTCGCGGCGACGCAAATCACTCCGCCGTCCGCACACCCAGGTCCCTCGCTAACGCTCGGGATGACATTTGACGCGCGAGGAATCGGGAACGACGCCTCGGATCACCCGCGCGTGAGGTCAGCCTTGTGGGCTCCAACGCCGCCGGCTACGCCGGTCGCGGAGTTACGAGGCCGAACGTCAATCCCGCCGGATCGATGAGGATCGCCATCGCGTCGCCGTCGGGGAGTTGCTGGCGCGGGAAGAGGATTTGCGCGCCGAGCGCGGTGGCGCTGGCGATGCTGGCGTCGATGTCATCCACCTGGATGAAGAGCTGCACGAGATTCTGCCCTTCCGGAGGTGAGGGCCAGACGCCACCGTCGATTCCGCGTTCGTCGCCGGTGTCGATGATGCGATAGCCGAGCGCGTTGTCCGTGCGCACGATCCAGCCGAAAACCTTTGCGTAGAACGACGCGACCTTCTCCGGGTCGCGGGCGACGATTTGCCATTGCACGACAGGATTACCCAAGGGTGACCTCCCAGTTGCGGCTCGACTTCATGACGAGCGCGCGCGTACGAATCAGGCGTTGCAGTGAGACATTGACTTCATCGATGGGAATCGCCAGCACAGTGGCGATCCAGCGCGAATCGGCGCGGAACAGGTCCGTGCCGACGAGCCCGAGCAGTGCGCGGTCGTTCTCGTCCGCGCAGTGGCACTCGATCGCGTGGCTCGATAGATGGAGGAGCGCGCCGAGTCGCCGGATCGTGCGCGTCGTCAGGCGCCGCTTGCCGCGCAGGAGTTGCGAGAGCGACGAGTGATCGATCGCCAACGCGCGCGCAAACGCGCGCATCGAGTAGCGCGGATTTCGCGCGCAACGGCGGCGAAACTCGGCTTCGAGAACCTCACGAAACGACATGCCGCCATCGTAGCGGCAGCGGTCAGTGCGCGCCAGACGACGGGTCGCGGAAGTGGGGCAGATCCCTCCGCGACGAGCGCACTCCGAGGTTCTGCAGGGCGTTGGCGATGAACCAGACGCCGCAGACGGCCGAGACGAAGAGCCCGAACTGCATCAGCCGGTCGAGTAAAGCCGCGGCATTGCGCACATCGACGACGAACCAGGCCAGGACGACCAGAGCACCGAGCGCGTAGATTGCGCCGATCACAGCGAGCGCCACGTTTCCATACCGCGACTGCACCGGGATCCGGAGCATTCCCTTCCTCCTCATGTGTGGTACGTAGGAGTTTAACTCTTTATCTGTATAAATGAGCGACCAGCGCGCCGTAACCGTTGCAGGGGAGCGTCCGCCGCACATCGAACGTCCCGATCAGCCGTTCTGTGAGCTGCGACCAGCGCGGATGCGGCATCGACGGATTCACGTTCGACTCGAACGGATACTCGGTCGGCGCGATCGACTCCCAGAACGTGCGCGGCCGCTCGGCCACGAGCTCGATGCGCAGCACGGACTTTGGCGACTTGTAGCCGTACTTCCAGGGCACGACGATGCGCAACGGCGCGCCGTGTTGCTTCGGCAACGCGTGGCCGTAAATCCCCGTCGCCACGAACGTCAGGTCGTGCATCGCCTCGTCGATGCGCAACGCCTCGACGTAAGGCCAAGGCTCGAATCGCTTCGCGGCGATGCCCGGTTCTTTCTCGGGATCGGCGAAGCTGACGAAGCGAACGAAGCGCGCCGCGTGCTGCGGTTCGGCCGCGTTGAGCAAACGCCAGAGCGGAAACCCGGTCCATGGAATCGCCATCGACCAAGCCTCGACGCAGCGATGGCGATAGAGGCGCTCTTCGAGCGGCATCGCGCGGAGCAGATCCTCGAGTGCCCAGGTCTTCGGTTTCGCGACGAGTCCCGTGACCTCGACGCTCCAGGGATCGACGTCGAACAGATGACTCCTGCGCCAGACGTCCTTGTGTGACGTGAGCTCGTAGTAGTTGTTGTGCGACGCGGCGGTGAGCTCGTCGGTGATCGGACGATCGAGAACGTAGCGCGGATTCCGCGGCAGCGGATAAGGGGGAGCGATCTTCGGAATCGTCGCCGCGATCTCGTTCCGGCGCGGCGCACAGGCGGCGGCGAGCGCCGCCGCCGCGAGCAACGTGCGCCGGGAGAGGTACAGCGACTCCGGTGTTTCGTTCAATCCGAGATGAAGTTCCCGAGGATCTTGCCGCCGATGCCGGCGACCCCGCGTGACTCATCGCGCGACCCGCCGATCGCCGCGGCGACGCGATTCGCGAAGCGGCTGAAGGGCAGCGTCTGCAGCACGATGCGTCCCGGGCCCGTCAGCACGGCATAGAAGAGACCTTCGCCGCCGAAGAGCGCGTTCTTGAAACCGCCGACGAACTGAATGTCGTACGTGACCGTCGATTCCATCGACACGATGCAGCCCGTGTCGACGCGCAGTTGCTCGCCCGGCGCGAGGTTGAACTCGATGATGTTGCCGCCCGCCTGCAGGAAGACCAGGCCCTGACCGGTGAGCTTCTGCAGGATGAATCCTTCGCCGCCGAACAGTCCGGCGCCGAAGCGTTTCGTGAAGGCGATGGAGAGATCGATGTTGCCGATGCCGCAGAGGAAGGCGTTGCGCTCGGCGAGAATCGTGTTGCCGTTGATCTGCACGGGAAAGATCTTTCCGGCGATCGGATTCGCCAGCGCCATCTTTCCCTCGGCGGTGTTGCAGCGGAAGACGCTCATGAACATCGACTCGCCGGCGAGGAACTTGCGCATCAGTCCCTTCATCACGCCGCCCTGCATCTTCGACTGCAGCTCGATGCCCTGGCCCATGTACAGCATCGATCCAGCTTCGGCGTAGACCTCTTCACCCTGCCGCAGTTTGATCTGCAGCGCCTGCATCACATCGCCGGTGATCTCGTAATCCATGACGTCAATCCTCCGCGGTTCCCATTCACCGCCCGGCGATTGTATCGTGCGCGCATGAGGCATTCCGTGCGCGAGTCCGCGTCGCTCCTCGACGCGCTGGCGTCGTTCTATCCCGACGCCAGCAGGACCACGCTTCGCCAGATGCTGCAGTCCGGCCGCGTGCGCGTCAACGGCGAGATCGAGAAGAACGCGCGCCGCGCACTCGAAGCGGATGACTCGATCGACGTCGGACAGAAGTCGGTGCAGATTCCGCTGCCACCGACGCTCGCGCTCTTGCACGAAGACGAAGACATCCTCGTCGTGCTCAAGTCGCATGGCCTTCTCACCGTGGCGACGGAACGCGAGCGCGAGACGACGGCGCAGGCGTATCTCAATCAGTACCTGAAGCTGAAGGGCGAAGAGCGCGTTCACGTCGTGCATCGCCTCGATCGCGAGACCTCGGGCGTGCTCGTGTTCGCGAAGCACTTCGACGCGCGCGAGGCGCTGAAGGAAAAGTTCGCCGCGCACGACGTCGATCGCGTCTACATCGCGATCATCGAAGGCTCGATCGATCCGCCGAGCGGCACCATCCGCTCGAATCTTCGCGAGCGCCGCGACCTGCGCATGGAAAGCGTCGACGCCCATCCCGACGCGAAGCCGGCGGTGACGCATTACCGGACGATCCAGGAGAGCAGCGGCTTTTCGATGCTGGAGATCACGCTGGAGACCGGGCGCAAAAATCAGATCCGTACGCATCTCTCCGAGGCAGGACATCCCGTCGTCGGCGACCGGATGTACGGCAGCAACGTGAATCCCCTCGGCCGCCTCGGCCTCCACGCGAAGCTCCTCGGCTTCGATCACCCTCGCGACGGCAAGCACCTCGTCTTCACCGCAGCGGTGCCGAAGGTTTTCCGCGAGTTGTTCGCGAAGTAGATCGCGGATCGCAGATCGCGGATCGCAGGAGAATTCGCAGCGTGGTTCTGTGTAGTGATGGCCGCCCTCGGCCGTCCTCTCGCGCAAATGCACGTCCACGTTCCTCTGCCGCCGACGTTGCCTGCAGCAGTCCTGATTGATTCGAGGATCTCGTTTCCGGCGCGCGCCGCCGGCCGAGGGCGGCCAGCGCCACACAGAGACGCACTTCGCTACGCTCAGAAATGGGGTGTGCTGGGTGGGCCTGCGATCCGCGATCTGCAAACCGCGATCTGCCTCCCATTTACATCTCTTACAAACAGATTGCATTCTCGTGAAGCGTCGAGCCCGCCACGCGCGTAGGCTCTGCAAACACTCAAAACCGACGGCTGCGACGTGCACCGAGATGGCGTACTCGGCCGAAGGTGTGTCTGGTCGGTGTGAGCACGACGGGCTGAACGAAGAGGAGGATGTATGAAGCGATGGATGACCTTGGGAATCCTGTGTGTGCTGTTGGCCGGAACCGTTCAAGCGCAAGCGCGACGTCGTGCGGTTGGGCCACCGCCGCCGGCACCGCCGCCCGCACCGGCGGCAGGGGAGCCGTTGGCCGGGTTGAGCGCGGCGCAGCGCGATGCATTTGCGGACGGTCTGGAAGATTTCGATGAAGAAGAAGACGTCCTCGGCGGACTCGGTCCCGTCTTTAATGAGCGCTCCTGCGTGGCGTGCCACAGTGTGCCGGCGACTGGCGGCGGCAGCACGCGCGTCGTGACGCGCTTCGCACGTCGCGTCAACGGCACGTTCGATCCGCTGGCCAACCTCGGCGGATCGCTCATGCAGGATCACGCGATCGGTCCGAACGACGGCTCGTCACACACCTTCAACGCGGAGGTCGTGCCGGCGCAGGCGAGGATCGTCGTGCATCGCCGGACGACTCCTCTCTTCGGCCTCGGACTCGTCGACGCCACTCCCGATGCCGACTTCGTCGCGCTCGCGGCGGCGCAGGTCGCGCGGCGCGATGGCACCGCCGGTCGCACGAACTTCGTCGACAACATTCGCGCGGGGATGAAGACCGTCGGCAAGTTCGGATGGAAGGCGCAGGTGCCGTCGCTCTTTCAATTCGCGGGCGACGCGTACTTGAACGAGATGGGCGTTACGTCCGCTGACTTCCCGAACGAGAATTGTCCGCAGGGCAATTGCGCGGAGCTGGCGTTCAATCCGCTGCCCGGAATCAATGACGACGGCTCCGGTCCGGCCGCGCTGCGCGACTACATGACGATGTTGGCGCCGCCGCCGCGCGGACGTGAGACTCGCGACACGGCGGATGGCGAAGCGACGTTCGAGCGCATCGGATGCAACGCCTGCCACGTCTCCACGTTCCGCAGCGGATCGAATCCGATCGGTGCGCTCGATCGCAGGACCTATCACCCGTACTCCGACTTCCTGATTCACGACATGGGTGCGCTCGGCGACGACCTGGAGATGGGCGACGCGCGTGGCCGCGAGATGCGCACGGCGCCGCTGTGGGGATTGCGATTCCTGACGACCTATCTCCACGACGGACGCGCGGCGACGCTGGAACAAGCCATCGCCGCGCATGACGGTCAGGCGAGGGGATCACGCGATCGCTTCGCCGCGCTCACGGCCGCGGCGAAAGCGAAAGTCATCGCGTTCCTGCAGTCCTTGTAGTGATGGGTGAGGTCACGGTGCCGATGGCGCGTAGCCCGTCACCGTGACCCATCCCGTGTCCGTGTGCACGCTGATGTTGCGCAGCACCGGCGGGTAGTCGGAGATGAAGCCGAAGAAGTAGCTGCTCTCTCCGCCGCCCGGGTAACTGCCCGCATACACCGGCGAGCCGAAGACGAAATACGACCAGTTGAAAAAGAAGTAGGAGGAAGTCACGGCCTTCGTGCCGATGCCGCCGGTTGTGATGTTGAACACTTGATCCGTCGACACGGAGTCGTAGTTGTAGTCGTACTGGCGAATCGTTCCGAGATTCAGGATCGCGACCTGATCGACATACGGGATGTACGTGATGCCGGCGACCTGACGGAGATCGACGCGATAGCGATAGACCCATTTGCCCGCGGCGGGCGAGCCGGCCTGCCCCTGATTGATACGCGACTGCAGGAAGCCGCTGCCCATCAGCGGCGACGAGTAATCGGTGACCACGGCGCTGCAGGTCGGGCTCCAGATGCAGGCCACGCCGGGCGATGCCGCGTTGACGACGTTGTACGCCATCGCCGGCGTGGCGATGGCGAGTACGAGAACCGAAAGTGAGACGAGACGCAAAGAGAGACGAATCATTTTCCTTAAACCCTCCGAAGCGACCAATGTAGGTCGCGCCGGAAGGACGGAGCTGTGATCCAGATCTCTTTACGTAAAGCTGACCGCGAGCTTGCTGCCTTCTTCGTGGTAGATCGTGTCGATGAAGCGGATCACGTTCGACTTGAGCGACATGAACAGCGACGAGACGCGGATGCCGCCGCCGAAGAAGCGGACGCCGCGCAGAAGGTCGCCGTCGGTGACGCCGCTGGCGCAGAAGATGATGTCGTTGCCGGCCGCGAGCTCGGCGGTCTCGTAGACCTTCTCGTCGTCCTTGAAGCCCATCGAGCGAAGGCGGTCTTCCTGCCACTTCTCAAGCGGCTTGAGGCGGCCCTGCATACGGCCGCCGAGGCAGCGCATGGCCGCCGCGGTGAGCACGCCTTCCGGCGCGCCGCCGATGCCCATCGCCGAGTGCACGCCCGTGCCGCGAACGGCGGCGGCGATGCCGGCGGAGAGATCGCCGTCGGTGATGAGCTTGATGCGCGCGCCCGCTTCGCGAATCTGCGCGATCAGATCGTGATGGCGCTCGCGATCGAGCACGACGATCGTCAGCTCGTTGATGTCGCGCTGAAACGCCTCGGCCATGGCGTTGAGGTTCTCTTCGACCGAAGCGGTGAGGCTGACCTTGTCGGCGGCCGTGGGGCCGACGACGATCTTGTCCATGTAGATGTCGGGGGCGTTGAGCAGCCCACCTTTTTCCGAGGCGGCGATGACGGCGATGGAGTTCGCCGAGCCGGTCGCGCAGAGGTTCGTGCCCTCGAGCGGATCGACGGCGATGTCGACTTCCGGATAGATCTCGCCCTCGGTCCAGCCGCGTCCGAGGGGCTCGCCGACGTAGAGCATCGGAGCCTTGTCGCGCTCGCCCTCGCCGATGACGACCGAGCCGCGCATCTTCAGCTTGTTCAGCTCCTCGCGCATCGCTTCGACCGCAACCTGGTCGGAGTACTTGCGTTTGCCATAACCCATCGTGCGCGCCGCGGCGATCGCCGCCTTCTCTGCCGCGCGGAGGAACCCGACTTCCAGACTCGATTCCATGATGCTCCGTTCTCTCCGGAATTTTGGCGCCCACTCTAGCAGAAGCGCTGAGGCAGCGGACTGGGGAGTCGTGCGGCCATGGAATCGCAAGGACGGGGAGGCAGCGATTTGACTTTCTGCGGCCAAGGGTAAACGACGGGGAGGTGCAAATCCGTAGAATAGACACATGAGACCCCGGTTCCCCTTCCTCCTGCTCCTCGCTTTCGTCGGTTTCTTCGCGGTTCCTCTCTTTGGCCAGGGCACCGATTTCGCCGTCACTCTGGACGGCTACGATCGGCAGGCGACGCTCGATACGACGTTCGTCGTACACGCGTTCTGGACCGGTACTCAGCCCGCGAAGGACGTCGTGCTGGAGCTCGATGTCCCCGGCGACATCAGCGAGATTTACCATTGGGATGCGGACACGGTGTGCATCACCGGACATCCCGTCCGCTGCACGATGCCGTCGGTGGCGGCGCACGACGGCGGATTCTCCATCCGCGTTGTCTTTCCCGCGGCAGGCACCTATGCCGTGACCGCGCGCGTCACGAGCGCGACGCCCGATCCCAATCCGGCGAACAACAGCGCCACGCGCTCGATCTTCGTGGCCAACCTGCCGTCGCTGCGTCCGTACGGCGGGGTTGACTACACCGAGGGCAACGCCGTCGATCCGGGAGGGGCGGGAAAGCTCCGCGTCGGATTGCAGAACGACGGCGCGGCGGCGACGAACGTCGTGTTCCGCGCGCGGTTTCCGGAGGGTGGCACGTTCACGAGCATCAACAGTTATGGTGAAGACTGCAGCATCGTTGCTCCGGACGAGATGGTTTGTCACCTCGGGGCACCGGGCCGATTCTGGAGCTTTCAGATCGGCGTGAACTTCGTTGCTCCCGACGAGTCCGATGGTCGCAAGATTCCCTTCGTTGTGTCTGTCGACGCCGATCAGGATGATTTCGATCCTGTTGACGACACGAGTCGTTCGGACTATCAGCTGCGGCGTCTGTTCAACGTGACCAGCCCCGCGGACGACGGACCGGGCTCGCTGCGGCAGGCGATCGTGGACACAGCGGTGTTCTGCGAGAACATCCCGTGCCTCATTCGCGCGAATGATCCTCTCGTTCAGTCTCTCGTCATTCAGCCAAACACTCCACTGCCCACGATCCGCGGAAGAGTGAAGATCGACGGCGGCGCCGCGCGGATGACACTCGATGGATCGCAACTAATGGACGGCGATGCCCTGCGATGGGACAACGGCTGCGAGCTTCGCGTGGATCGTCTCGTCATCCGCAACTTCAGAGGTCACGCGATCGAAGCGCACCAGGATCCCGCGCTCCGTTGCGGCGACAATTCGTTCCTCACGCCGGTGAACGTCACGCACAGCGAACTGGCGGCGAACCTCCGCGGCGTTGTGACGAAGGGCGTCAGCGCGACGATTACCGATTGCATCATCCGCGATCACGTCCGGGCCGGCATCTTCGCCGACGGCGGCTACTTCGACGAGATCGCGCGCAATCAGATCACCAACAACGGCGCCAGCGGCATCTTCGTCAACGCGTCGACGGGAAACTCGTACTTGCCGCCTGGTGCGGAGATCTACGGGAACACCATCAGCGGCAATCGCGAGTGGGGCATCGCCCGCGCGGCCGGAGGCTCGATCCACATCTACGAGAACTCGATTTTCGGGAACAATCTCTACGGCATCGACACCGGTCTCGATCTCGGCACGCCGGATCCAACGCTCAAGCCGGTGCTCATCTCCGCGGTCTATCACGCGGACATCGACAAGACCGTGGTTCGCGGCAGCGTCGAGTTCTCGTCGATCTACGGCACACCTTCGGTCGATCTCTACGCCAGTTCAGCGCTCAGCGCGTGGGGATACCCCGAAGCCGAGAAGCAGGTGGGAGAGTTCTATGGCGGGAGCGGCAGCGGTTTCGAGATCGCCGTTCCAGGCGATCTTCGCGGCAAATGGATCACCGCAACGGGCACGAAGGTGACGGGCTACATCTTCAGCCGAAGGCAGGGGGAAAGCGAAGCGCTCGGGACCGAGACGGAAGAGTCGGCGGCTCAAGAGTTTCGCTATCAGTCAGCCGATACGTCGGAGCTGAGCAACGCGATCCAGGTGCAGTAACGAGCCGAGCGAAGCGAGTGCGGTTCTGTGTAGTGCTGGCCGCCCTCGGCCGGCAAGCAGAACGAGGCACGATCTTTCTTGGCTGACCTGTAGCGCGCGAACCGGCAGGCCGAGGGCGGCCGCCGCTACACAGAACCGCACTCGCTTCGCGAGCGATGCAGCCGAGTCCGTATGGACCGCCGATGACTACGGCGGTCCACTTCGTTCTCAAGCGTTCGTTACTTCTTGGCCATGCTCGCTTCGCGCGCGGCTTCGGCGGCGGCGGCGAGCTCCTGCTCCTGCTTGGCCGACATCGGCGGGTTGTAGGCCGGGATGCCGGTGACGGTGTGGCCGATGATGAGGTTGTGGATGTCGTGCGTTCCCTCGTACGTCTTCACCGATTCGAGGTTCAGCATGTGGCGGATGACCGGATATTCATCGGAGACGCCGTTCGCGCCGAGCATGTCGCGGGCGATGCGCGCGCATTCGAGGGCGATGTTGCAGTTGTTCATCTTCGCCATCGAGACGTGATGCGGTCGCAGCTTGCCCTGCTCCTTGAGGCGTCCCGCCTGCAGCGCGAGCATCTGGCCCTTGGTGATCTCGGTGATCATCCAGGCGAGCTTGTTCTGCACGAGCTGATGCGAGGCGATCGGCTGTCCGCCGAACTGGATGCGCGACTTCGTGTAATCGAGCGCCGTCTGATAGACGCCCATCGCCGCACCGAGAACGCCCCAGGCGATGCCGTAGCGTGCCTGCGTGAGACAGCCGAGCGGGTACTTGAGGCCGTTCGTCTCCGGCAGCACGTTCTCGAGAGGAATGCGGCAGTCTTCGAAGAAGAGCTGCGAGGTGACCGACGCGCGCAGCGAGAACTTGCCCATGTGATACGCGGTCGTGAAGCCGGGCGTCCCTTTTTCGACGAGGAAGCCGCGGATTGTTCCCTCGCACTTCGCCCAGACCACGGCGACGTCGGCGATCGAGCCGTTCGTGATCCACGCCTTCGCGCCGTTGAGGACCCAGGCGTCGCCATCGCGTTTCGCATGCGTGCGCATGCCGCCGGGATTCGAGCCGAAGTCGGGCTCGGTCAGGCCGAAGCAACCGATGGCCTTGCCGGCGGCGAGCAGCGGGATCCAGTGATCGCGCTGTTCCTTCGAGCCGTAGGTGTAGATCGGATACATGACCAGACCCGACTGCACCGAAGCGAAGGAGCGCAGGCCGGAATCGCCGCGCTCGAGCTCCTGCATGATCAGGCCGTAGGCGACGTGGCCGAGGCCAGGGAGGTCGTACTCCTTGATCGTCGCGCCGAACAGACCCATCTCCGCCATCTTCGGGATGAGATGCATCGGCATCTTCTCTTCGCGATTCGCTTCTTCGATGATGGGGATCACTTCTTCGTCCACGAAATCGCGGACGGTCTGCCGCACCATCAACTCTTCTTCAGTGAAGAGCGAGTCGATGTCCATGTAGTCAACGCCGGGAAAACTGGCCACGGGATACTCCTTTTTGCTAATAGAGAGGTCTTGGGCTCGTCATCATATCCGATGCGTTTCGCCGTTTTCATCCTCGCCCTGGCGGTGCGCATCGCTGCGATCGAGGGGACGGGAGCGGAAACGATCGCCTTCGGAGACGGCCCCGACTACGTCAGCGCGACGCGTTCGCTCTGCGTTCAGCACGTCTATCCCGAGCGCGGGAACCTCCCATTCTTCCGCGCCCCAGGCCTCCCGTTCTTCATCGCCGGAGTCACGGGCTGTGAGCCTTCGCGGACACGCGCGACCAAGTACGCGCTGGCGGTGTGCGACGCGCTGACGGTGCTGCTGATCTTTCTGATCGCTCGCGGGAACTGGATTGCCGCGGCGATGGCCGCGCTCCATCCGTTTTTCATCGGCGCGGTGACGGACATCCGCGGCGAGCCGCTGTTCATGATGCTGCTCGTCGCCGCGATCTGGCTGCTGCTGCGCGGAAACTCCGCGCTCTCCGGAATCGCCCTCGGACTGGCGACACTCACGAGACCGACGGGGCTGCTGTGCATCCCGTTGTTCGCGATTTATGCCGCACGAGGAGCACACGTTTCCAGCCTCTACTTTCGCGTCTTCGCGTCTTCGCGTGAAAAGGAATCTCACGCGAAGCCGCGAAGACGCGAAGAGAGAGGCTGGAAGTCTGCGTGCTTTCTCCTCGCGGCTGCTCTGACCCTCGCTCCCTGGACCATTCGCAACTACGTGCGCTTCCACGAGCTGATCCCCGTCAACGACGCCGCGGGCTTCAATCTTTGGCGCGGAACGCATCCCGAGCTTTTGCAGATCGTTGCGGTCAACGATCCTGCCGAGTTCGCGCGGCGCTCGTTACGCTTCGAGACGGAGACCGTTACCGCGGCGGCGCGCATCGTCGATGCACGCGCGACGACACCCGGCGCACGCGATCGCGAGTGGCGTCGACTGGCGATGGAGAACGTGCGACGCGATCCCGCGTTTGCCGCGCGGTCTACTCTGAAGAAGCTGGCGATGTACTGGCGTCCCTGGCTGCATCCCGCGGAGCACGGAGGGAAGGCGATCGCGATGAGCCTCGTCATCACGCTTGGGCTCTACGTCTTCGGCGCGATCGGTCTGTGGCGTGAACGCGATCGTTGTTTCGCGATTTCTGTCGTCGTCTTCTTCGTCGCGATGTGGATCGCGCACGCGCCGTACATCCCGTCGATGCGCTTGCGGATCCCGCTCACCGATCCGCTGCTGATCGTTTTCGCCGCGTCAGCGTTGCTCGACCTTCGCCAGCATCACGGAGAGCGTGCGCGTGTCGCGGTTGTTGGCGCCGGCGATGCGCGCCGGGACGAATGAGCGTTCCGGCTCGATCGTGATTCGCGAGGCGTAGGGGACGACGATTTCCGCGGTCGTATCGCGGCGCAGGTTCACGATCGCGTTGCCGATGCGAATGCGGTTGCTCTCGAACGGATATTCGGGAGGCGTGCGGAAGACGAGACGCACGTGAGTCGCGCCGAGGTTGGGGAGCTCGAGGACCGCGCGCGCGCCGAGCCAGCGCCACGACGTGCCGTCGCGGAGGCGCTCGGGCGCGTAGATGCCTTCGATGACGCGATAGCGTTGCGCGACTGGCAACGGAATCACGCTCACCGCGCCGTAGTGCTGGCGCGTGAGCTTGCGATAGGCATCGGTGTCGGGCCAGCGGAACGTGACGCCCTGCGCGTCGCCGCGCTCGCCGTCGGCGAAGACGACGACCGGCACCGCAGGGTCGACGTCGCCGCGCGTCTTCTTCCAGCCGCGCAGGAGATTGTCGACGTGCGGCCCGAGGGCGAGGTCATAGAGGATCACTGAATCGCGCGAAACATTCTTCCGGATCCACGCCGCTGCCGCCGCCGGCGGCGCGTCGCTCGTCGCGCGCGCGTGCAGAATCGGGTACGCGTAAACGTACGCGCCGGCAACGTAGACGATGGCAATCCACGGCAGGCGTCGCAACGCCGTCGCCGCGAGCAGGGCGATGAACGGAAGCGCGGGAATCGCGTAGCGCACGGCATCGGCCGGGTCCATCGTCGCCAACGCGAAGGCGTAGTAGACCAACGCAGAAACGGCGAGAGGCAACCAAACTGGTGTCGGCCGCTGGCCAGCCGTACCGCTGGCCAGCGGCCGGCGCCACAGGGCCGAGCCGGCAATCGCGAGAACGAGCAGCGGGAGCGAGAGCCACTTCGGGCCCCAGGGGTGCGCGAGAAAGCGCACTGCGATTTGCGCGGTCGACACGCCGCTGCGCGAGAGGTGCGAGTCATGTTCGGCGTAGTACGCCGCCTGACCCGCGAGCCAGTGCCACCACGATGCCGGTCCGCCGGTCGCGATCACGAGTGGGACAAACCACGCCAGGCAGCCGAGCCCGAACGCAGTGACCGCAATCGCGCGAGCGCGCCAGGTTCGCAGCAGCACCACCGCGATGACGAACAGCGGCACGACCGCAACCGAGAACTGCAGCCGCCAGCCGATCGCCGCCGCGCAGAGGAGACCGATCGCGATCGGATTTCCGCGCGCGCAGGCCCAGATCGCAAAACCGAGGAGAGCCAGCGCGCCGACGTCCGACTGCGGCACCGTGCCCGAGATCAGCATCGATGGTGACGTGTACAGCAGCACCGTTCCGACGACGCCGATCGCGAGGCTTCCGGAAAGCTCGCGAAACGCGAACGTGAATGCCACGAGTCCCGCGAGCAGCATCAGGATGCTCGTGATCACGAGCGCGTGAAACGGATCGGTCGGCACGAGCTCGGCGATCTGTTTCGCGAAGCCGATGTACAACGGCGTTCCCGGCGGTGGCGGATGATGGAGGAGCGGTTCGTAGCGCTCGACGCCCATCGCGTAGAGGTTTTCGTCGTACTCCCAGATCGTGCGCGGAATCGTGGTCGCGTGCAGCGCGGCGACGGCGAGGAGAGCGAGGGCAGCCAGCAGATTCCAGCGGTTCAAGCCGCTCTATAATCGCCCCAATGTCAATAGAATCCGTTCGCGCGCTGCGCATCGTGCATCGCGCGTACGCCCGGTACCCGGCCAGCCATCGCCTGCACATCCTCATCCGTTTTCTGACCTGTCCCTTCACGCGACTGCTCGACGATGTTCCTGCGAATGCGCGCGTTCTCGAGATCGGTTCCGGCCACGCGCTCTTCGCGCGGCTCGCCGTCGAAGAACGCGCGCGCGAAGTCATCGCCGTCGATCCCGATCTGCGCAAGAGCCTTCTGCCGTCGCCGTCGCCGAAGATTCGCAAGATCGCCGGCTACGACGCGTGCATCCGCGGGACGTTCGACACGGTGGTGATGGTCGACGTTGCCTATCGCCTTTCGCTCGAAGCACAACGCGCGCTCTTCACGCGCATCTTTGCGCTGCTTCGTCCTGGCGGAACGTTTCTGCTGAAAGAGATGGATCCGGCGCAGTCGTGGAAAACGCGTTGGACGCACATTCAGGAATGGCTCAACGACACGTTCCTCGGCATCACCGCGGGGAGCGGCGTCGTCTATCAGACGCGCGAGGAAATGGAGACGACGCTGCGTGCGATCGGCTTCACGGACTTTCACGCGCGCGCGATTGACGCCGGGTATCTTCACCCGCACTTGCTCTACACTTCCGTGAAGCCAGCATGACGAAGCCATCGGTCTCGCTCGTCATCCCGATGTACAACGAGGAGCTGAACATCGAGCACGCCGTCGAGGCGAGCATCGAGTCGCTCGCAAAGTACGCGCGGGACTACGAAATCATCATCGTCGACGATGCGTCGACGGATGCCTCGGCGACTCTCGCCGCGCGCATGTCCGTGGAGAATCCGCGCGTGCGCGTGCTGCGCCATGAACGAAACCAGAAGCTCGGCGCTACGCTGCGCACCGGTTTCGCCGCGGCGACGCAGGAGCTGGTGTTCTACATGGACGCCGACATTCCTTTCGATCCCGACGTTCTCGGCCGCGCGATCCGCTGCATGGATCTCACCGGCGCGGACATGATCGCCGCCTATCGTCACGACCGCACGATGGAAGGCTTCAAGCGCGGACTCTACACGCTCGTCTACAACTGGCTCATCGGCGCGCTCTTCGGCTGGCCGCATCGCGACATCAACTTCTCGTTCAAGCTGATGCGACGCCAGGTGCTCGAGGCGCTCGAGCTGCGATCGGAAGGATCGCTGATCGACGCCGAGCTCGTCGTGAAGGCGAAGAACCGCGGCTTCGTGATTCAGCAGATCGGCATCGACTATTTCCCGCGCACGCGCGGCACCTCGCACCTCGGGTCGTTCAACGTGGTGCTGAAGATTCTGCGCGAGCTCGTGGTGCTCTATCCGGAGATGCGCCGCCGTCAACTCGGGACGCGCGACGCGGAGGCTCATGCAGCGCCGGCTGATCGTAACGGCTGACGACGTTGGCCTGCACGCCGGCATGACCGAGGGCGCGATCCGCGCGCATCGCGAGGGGATCGTGACCGCCTGCAGCATCGTCGCGAATGGTCGTGCCTTCGACGACGCCGTGGCGCGGCTGCGCGATGTTCCGTCGCTCGATGTTGGCGTTCATCTGACGCTGGTCGAAGAGCAGCCGCTGACGGCGATGCGCTTCCCGAAAAAGTACACGTCGTTCGTGCCGATGGCTTTGGCGCACCTGATCTCGATGCGCGACGTCGAGCGCGAGTTGCGCGCGCAGATCGAGCGCGTGGTTGCGACGGGACTCCGCGTGTCGCATCTGAATGGCCATCAGCATCTGCACCTTCTGCCGCGTGTATTCGCGATCGTGGAGAAGCTGGCGAACGAGTTTGCGATCGAGTACGTGCGCATCGTGAATGAGAGCGACGAACCCCATGGGCCGCCTTCTCCTTCGCGCCCTTCGCGGCTTCGCGTGAGAACGATTGTTCACGCGAAGCCGCGAAGACGCGAAGGAACGGCAGTCCATGGGGTTCGTCGGCTTTCCATCGCCGCTTTGAGTTTCCTCGGCCGCCGAGCGCGGTCGCCGCTGACCAACGACCGCACGATCGGCGTGGCGATCGCCGGACATCTGCGCGACGTCGTTCCCTTGCTCGACGACGTCGACGGATTGACGGAGCTCGTCACGCATCCCGGCGTGAAGGTCGATGGTTACGACTGGGGCTACGACTGGGACGCCGAAACGAAGGCGCTCTGCGATCCTCGACTTCGTAGCGAGATCGAAACGCGCGGGATCGAGCTCACGTCACCGCGGCACATATAATCCGCCGCCTATGACTTCGACCAGGAAAATCGCCGTCGTTCCGGGCGACGGTATCGGCCCCGAGGTGATCGAGCAGGGGCTGCGGGTGCTGGAGCGCGTGAACGACGCGCGCGGGCTCGGCCTCGAGCTCGTGCACTTCGGCTGGAATGCCGACGAATATCTCCGCACCGGGATCTCGATGCCGCCCGGCGCGATGGAAGACATCCGCAACAACTACGCCGCGGTTTACCTCGGCGCGTTCGGAGATCCGCGCGTTCCCGACATGAAGCACGCCGCGGACATTCTCCTCGGCATGCGCTTTCAGCTCGACCTCTACGTCAACTATCGCCCGGTGAAGCTTCTCGACGAGCGTCTCTGTCCGCTCAAGGAGAAGGGACTCGCCGACGTCGACTTCGTCATCTTCCGCGAGAACACGGAAGGGGCGTACGTCGGCATGGGTGGGACGTTCAAGAAGGGGACCGGCGAGGAAATCGCCGTGCAGGAAGACGTCTCCACGCGCAAGGGCGTGGAGCGCATCATCCGCTACGCCTTCGAGTTCGCCAGGAAGACGGGACGCAAGTCGGTCTGCATGTCGGACAAGAACAACGTCATGCGCTTCGGCGGCGATCTCTGGCTGCGCACGTTCGAAGAAGTGGCGACGCGAATTTCCGGAGATCGAGCACTTCCACATGTTCGTCGACGCGCTGACGATGCAGATGGTGCGCGCGCCGGAGATGTTCGACGTGATCGTGACCAACAACATGTTCGGCGACATCGTCACCGACCTCGGCGCCGCGCTGCAGGGCGGCCTCGGCGTGGCGGCATCGGGCAACATTCATCCCGGCCGCGTCTCGCTCTTCGAGCCGATCCACGGCAGCGCCCCAAAGTACGCCGGCAAAGACGCTGCGAATCCCATCGGCGCGATTCTCACCGCCGCGATGATGCTGGAGTACCTCGGTCACGACGACGAAGGGAAGATCATCGAAAGCGCCGTCTCCGACGCCATTCGCGATGGTGCAACGACGAAGGACATCGGCGGCGCGCTCGGAACGAAGGCCGCGGGGGATGCGGTGGTGGCGCGATTGAAGGTGTAGGGAGTTGGTTGTCGGTTGTCAGCTGCTGCGCGCTTTTGTTGATTCTTCGCAAGACGCGGCGATTGATCAACATGTCATCCCGAGCGTAGCGAGGGACCTGGGTGGGTGGTGGCGCGCAACATGAGCATCGTGCCGCCCGTCCCCCAGGTCCCTCGCTCGACGCTCGGGATGACATGCTTGTCGTTGGGAGTTCGGTCGCTGCACGCTCGGTGCGCGAACCGACGGCCGAGGGCGGCCGTCGCTACACAGAAGCGCACTCGCTTCGCTCGTCGCAGAGAACCGACAACTGACAACCGACAACCGACAACGAATCACTCCCCGCCGCGTGAGCGCGGCGGGGAGTGATTCCAGTTACCAGTTGTAGCTGACGAAGCCGAGGGCGCGGCGGTGGAGGAGATCGCCGCCGAAGGCCTCGTAGTGCTTGTTGTCGAGCGCGTTGCTGATGTCGCAGCCGAAGCCGATCTGTTCGTTGAAGCGGTAGTTGGCCGAGAGGTTCACGATCTGATACTCGGGCACGCGTCCGACGAAGACGCCGGCGGCCCAGTCGAAGCCGTCGACCTTGCGATAGGCGACCTTGGCGTCGAACTTCGCGGTGCGGTAGGAGAGGCCGATGTTGAACTTCTTCTTCGGCGCGTTGGGAAGCAGCTGATCGCCGGCGCGCGATTCCTTGACGTCGAAATCGAAGTACGAGTAGTTGGCGTCGACGACCCAGCTGTTGGTGAGGTAATAGTTGAGCGCGATTTCTCCGCCCTGCGTCTCGACGCGGCCGGCGTTTGCGTACGAGAAGACGAGGGCCGGAGCGCCGCTGACGGTGGTCAGTCCGGCGAAGTTCGGACCGAGCGCGGCGCGCAGGAATCCGGCCAGACCGGCTTGCACCGGCGCGGGAAGCGTCGACGGAATGACGTACGGCGAGTAGGCCTCGTTGGCACCCGGCAGCAGGTCGGTCACGAAGTTCGAGAGCGTGCTCGAATAAACGTCGACCGTGAGATACGCCTTACCGGCGAAGATGCCGGCGTATCCGGCTTCGTAGCTGCGGATCTTCTCGACGTCGAGCGCGTCGTTTCCGCGCGCGAGAAGCACGAGATTGTTGAAGCCGAGCGCGGTGAGTGCCGGTGCCAGCGCGGCGGCGGCGGGATTTGCGGCGGCCGCGGCGGCGAGGTTCACCGGAGCGCCCGCGGGAGCGCGCAGGAAGAGCTCGGAGTAGTTCGGCCGCTGGAACGCTTCGTTGTAGCCGGCGCGCAGCGTGTGATTCGGCGCGAGATTGAAGACGAGCGCGCCCTTCGGCGAGAACTGTGCTTCGTGCAGCGTCGAGTCGTCATAGCGCGCGGCGAGAACCGCCTTCAGGCGCGTGCCGAAATCCTGTTCGATCTGTCCGAACGCTGACTGCTGATGCTCTGAGCGCTTCTCGAACATCAGCGTCTGGAAGCCGGTCGGGTCGGCGGTGTCGACCTTCTGCTTGTTGTAGGCGGCGCCGACGGTAACGTGGGTCTTGTCCTGCATGAAGCCCCAGTTCGTCTGCACCTCGGCATTGATGTTGTTCGAGTCTTCCCAAAGTCCCGGCGTGCCGGGAACGACACCCGACCCCGAGGACATCGCAACCTGCCGCTCGGCCTTGCGGCCGTCGTAGTAAACCGCGAAGTTCCAATGCGGCATGTTGTAGTTCAGACGGCCCCAGGGATGCGCGACGTCGGTGACCTGCACGCGTCCGATGCCCGTCTGGAAGGTCGGACCTTCGAGCGTGGCGTAACCACCTTCGACCGTGAGCACGTTCGAGCTCGCGAAATGCTTGTCGAGACGCGCGCCGCCGAACTTGATGTTGACCTCGTCGAGCGCGAGCGCCACCGGCTCGCGGCGCAGGCAGTTGGTCTGTCCGGTGACGGTGCAGGGCACGGTGTACTCCACGCTCAGGTTGCGCGAGCGCGTGAAGTCATCACTAGCCTGATAGCCGCCGACGACGCGGTAATACAACTCATTGCCGAGCGTACCGGCATGGCGGATGTCGGCGCGGCGGGTGTTGAGCTCACCGAAGCTGACGAGCACGCGGCCGCCGGGATTCATCTTCGGCGACTTGGTGGTCATGTTCAGAACGCCGCTGAAGGCGTTCGGTCCGTAGAGCGCGGAGCCGGGACCGCGCACCAGCTCGACGCTGGAGAACTCGTCGATCGGATACGACAGCGCCGCCCATTCCTGTGCGCCGAGGAAGGGGACGGAGGGATCGCGGCCATCGATGAGCGTAAGGATGCGGCGATTGAGCGAGCTGTTGAAGCCGCGTGCATTGAAGTTGAAGTCGTACAGACCGCTCTGCGTGAAGTCGACGCCGGGCGCATCCTGGACGATCAGCGGAGCCTGGCCGGTCGGTGCCGCGGCCTGAATGGCTTCCGGCGTAGCGACGGTCACGGCCGCGGGCGCTTCGACGACGCGCTCGGTGCGGCGCGATGCGGAGTAGACGGTAATGGTCTCGGCAACGCTCAGGTTCCAGTCGACCTGTTTGTCGACGCGCGTCGTCGCACCGCTGGCGACTTCGACGTCGTTCTGCGACGCGGCCTGATCGCCGGCGACGAAGCTGAGCGAGTACTTGCCGGGCGGCACAGAGATGTGGAAGTTGCCGTCGCTATCGGTGAGATCGACTTGCGAAAGCTCGAGGACCTGCACGATGACGCCGCCGATTCCGTTGCCGTTCGTGCGGGTGACGCGGCCGGCGATCGTGCCGTTTGCAGCGAACAGAGAGGTCGCGGTGAGTAACAGAATTCCCAGACAGAGGGCACGAATCGAGCGGGCATCGCCCATGGCGCAAATCCTCCTCAGAATGCGTTGAACCGAATGGAAGTGATGGAACGGCAAGAAGGTAGCGGGGAGGATGTAGCGGCGTCAACGGGAGAATGCAGCACGAACGATCGTGCTGCTTGAAGGTTGTCGGTTGTCAGTTGTCGGTTGTCGGTGCGGTTGGTCGAGAGTGGCAGACAACCGACAACCGATCACCGACAACGTGCTCACTGGCCAAACCAACTACTATTCGCGGCGAGCTTCCCACTCATGCGCATCGCACATCTCTCCGCCGAAGTCACTCCCTTCGCAAAAAGCGGCGGACTCGGCGACGTCGTCGGTGCGCTTCCGAAAGCTCAGGCGGATCTCGGACATGACGTCACGGTCTGGATGCCGCTGTATCGCGAAGTGTGGGAAGCGTTGCGCAAGCTCGGAGTGCAGCCGAGCGTTGCCTGCGAGCCGTTCCGCGTCGCGATCGGCGGGCACAGTCAGGAAGTAGGAATCCTCGAGACGCGGCTGCCCGGTTCAACGGTTCCGCTCTATCTGATCGGTGCCGATGAGTATTTCGATCGCCCGCAGATCTACAGCCCGAATGGCGCAGGCGAGGACGATGGAATCATCCGCTACTCCATCTTCGTGCGCGCCGTTCTCGGGGCGATGCATCTGCTCTGGAACGCGCCCGAGATCCTGCACGCACACGATTGGCACGCCGCGCTCGCGCCGATGGCGTTGGCCTGGGATCGTCCGCGCGACTGGATCTTCAACAACACGGCGACGATTCTGACGATCCACAATCTCGCGTATCAGGGGATGTACTCGCGCCGCGCGTTTCCCGTCCTCGGCCTGCCCGCGGACGTATTGCCGCAAGTCGATTGGGACGGCGCGGTGAATCTGATGAAGGGCGGCATCGTCGCCGCGGACGCGATCACCGCGGTCTCGCCGACGTTCGCGCGCGAGATCATGACGCGCGAAGGGGCGTTCGGACTCGATCCGATCGTGCGCATGCGCAGCGGAGAGTTGATCGGCATCGTCAACGGCATCGATCCGCTGGTGTGGAATCCGGCGACCGATCCGCGCATCCCGTTTCATTACGACGCATCGACGCTGGGATTGAAGCTCGGGAATCGCAAGGCGCTGCTGGAGGCCTCGGGGATGGATGCCGCGGATCGCGGTTTCGTGGTCGGCGTGATCGGCCGGCTCACGCACCAGAAGGGTTTCGATCTGCTTTTTCCGGTTCTCGGCGATCTCATCGGACGCGGCATTCGTTTCATCATGCTCGGTTCCGGCGAGCGCGAGCTCGAGCGTCAGATGCATCGCTATTCGAACAACTCCGGCGGGCGCTTCTGGGGCTACGTCGGTTTCCAGGAAGATCTCGCGCATCGCATCGAAGCAGGTGTCGACGCGCTGCTGATGCCGTCGCGCTTCGAGCCCTGCGGTCTCAATCAACTCTATTCGCTCGCTTACGGCACCCCGCCGATCGTGCATCGCGTCGGCGGTCTCGCCGATACCGTAATCGGCTTCGACGGATCGAACCGCGACACCGCGACCGGATTCACCTTCGACGCACCAACGCCCTCCGCGCTCCGCGACACCGTGCTCTGGGCGCAACGCAACTATCACGACCCCGTCCTCTGGACGCAACTCGCGCGCAATGGCATGGCTCAGGACTACTCGTGGAAGCACTCCGCGGAGATCTACGGCGAGGTGTATCGGGTGATTCGGCAGCGCAAGGGACTCGGGTAGCGGTTGTCGCGTTGTCGGTTGTCGGTTGTCGCGCGAGGCTTCCCAGCTTGTCATCCCGAGCGTCGAGCGAGGGACCTGGGTGGGCGTGCGGCGCGCAACACGAGCCTTCTGCCACACGCCCGCCCAGGTCCCTCGCTCACGCTCGGGATGACAGGGTTTGCGTGGCCGCGTTCAAACTCGCCACCACGATCCGGATCTCGTCGTACGAGATCGATTCGCCGGTGATTTCGCGGATCGGCTTGAGGCGCTCCATGCCTGCCTGCGCGATCGCGTTGCGCACGATGGCCTCAGTTTCCTCGGAGACCCAGGCGCGGATGGACAGTTTCGCGGCAGCGCCTTCGATGATCTCGCAGAGATCGCCGATGACAGTGGATCGTGCGCGGCCGGTGCGTTCCATCACGACGTCGACGGGGAGCCCCTGCTGCAACAGCGCGATCGACTCCGCCTTCGACGCGGTCAGGCGCGAGACGCGCGAGCGCTCGCGGCGTGGGGGAGGCGGGACGAAGGCGACGTCGCGATCGAGATCGCGCGAGGCCGACACTTCACCGACGACGCGCATCACGTCGCTGCCGTGCTCGCGCAGCTTCGTCTCGCCGACTCCCGTGATCGAGCGCAGACGTTCGATCGACGACGGACGCACCGCCGCGATCTCGCGCAGCGTGCGATCGCCGAAGACGACGAAGGGAGGAATACCGCGTGCGGCCGCGGCGTCGCGACGCCAGGTGCGCAGCGCTTCGAAGAGATCGCGGTCGACGCCGATCCAGTCCTCGCCGCTTCCTTCGCCTTGATTCGCGGCGCTCGCACTCGCGCGCACGAGGCGCACCGTCGTCTCGCCGCGCAGGATCGCGCGCGCCGCGGCGCCGAGTTTGAGCACCGGCCGCGGATGGCCATCCTGCACGAGCGCATTCATCCCCATGAGCTGCGCGATCCATCCGCGCACCGAGTCCTTGTCGTGCTCGGCGAGCAGCCCGAACGTGGAGAGCGCGTCGTGCTGGCGGTCGAGCACCTTCGCCGAGCGCTCGCCGCGCAACACGCTGACGACGTGACCGGCGCCGAACGATTCACGTACGCGCACGACGCAGGAGAGGATCTTCTGCGCGATCGTCGTCGCGTCGGCCACGCTTTCGAGCTCGCCGAGGCAGACATCGCAGGCCGCGCAATCATCGCCGGCTTCCGCGCTGCCGTTTGCGCTACTCCAGCGGCCGCCGAAATGCTCGACCAGCGCGCGATGGCGGCAAACGCCGGACATGCAGAAGCGCGAGATCGCATCGATCTGCGCGTAGGCGATGGCGAGTTGTTGCTCGTCGGTCGTCCCCAGTTCGAGGATGCGGCGCCAGGTCATCCCATCGCCGGCGTCGTGGAGCAGCACGCACTCCGAGACGAGTCCATCGCGGCCGGCGCGACCTGATTCCTGCTGGTAATGCTCGATCGACTTCGGCATCCCGGCGTGCACGACGAAGCGCACGTTCGAGCGATCGATGCCCATTCCGAAGGCGACCGTGGCGACGACGATGTCGACGCGCTCGCTGGCGAACGATTCCTGCGCATCGCGCCGATCCTCGGGAGTCATGCCGGCGTGATACGCGGCGACTCGATAACCGCGCGAGGCCAGCACCGCCGACACGGCGTCGACGTCCTTGCGGCGGATGCAGTAGACGATGCCCGCTTCGCGCGGATAGCGGCGGATCACGTCCTCGATCTGCGCGATCTCATCCGCGCGCGGCACGACGCGATAGCGGAGATTCGGCCGGTCGAGATCGCCGACGAGCACGAGCGGATCGCGCAATCGCAGCTCGGCGCAGATGTCCGCGCGCACCTGCTCTGTCGCCGTCGCAGTGAACGCATGAATCGAGACATCGGGGAAGAGCTCGTGCAGTTCGCGGAGCTGCCGGTATTCGGGACGAAAATCATGACCCCAGTGGCTGATGCAATGCGCCTCGTCGATCGCGAACGCGCGCAGCGGCGCGCGACCGAGGAGCGCGCGAAACGACGACGTCGCCATCCGCTCCGGCGAAACGAAGAGCAGCTTGAGCGTTCCGTCGATCGCGGCGCGTTCGATGGCGCGCTGCTCGTCCGTCGCCGTCGTGCTGTTCAGCGCCGCGGCGGCGACGCCGTTCGACACCAACGCGTCGACCTGATCCTTCATCAGCGAAAGCAGCGGCGAGACGACGACGGTGAGGCCATCGAGCAGCAGCGCCGGCGCCTGAAAGCAGAGCGACTTTCCCGCGCCGGTCGGCACGACCAGCAGCGAGTCCCGCCGCGCCAGCACCGCATCGATCGCCTGCCGCTGCAACGGACGCAGCGTCGAGAAGCCCCACGTCCGCTCGACGATATCGAGCACGGGATCAGCTGAGGTCGGATGCATGGCGGTCGCGGTCATGTTCCGATCGTACCTCGGTCGCGAAAGTCGCTACGTGGAGTAGACCCGCCTCATCAATTCTGAGCGAGGCGGTTGGTTGGGTGTGAGCGAAGAATCAACGGAGCGGCCGCGACAAGCCAGCCCGAGGCGAGACATGCGCAGGCTGCTCCATTGATCCTCCGCTCACACCCGCCCATCCACCTCGCTCAGGATTGGCGAACGACTCTACGGATACCCCGCGCCCGCATCCCGCCGAAACCGCGCCGTCACGATGGACACGCGCTTCTGCACGGCGACGAACACGAAGAAGAGGCGATTCCATAGACGCGCGCGGAGGCTCGCGTCCCAGCGTCCGGCGAGGACCGTCACGATGGCCTGGAACATGTGGCGTGGAGGATCGGAGTCGTAGAAGAGATCGCGGAATTGCGGCGTGTAGAAACCGATGACGAATCGCCGGAACGTCTCGTAGCGTTTCTTCTGGCGTTTCGAGAATGCGGCGAACTCGCTCTTGGCGAATCGCTTCTTCGTCAACGCGCGATCGAGCTCCTCGGCTGCTTCGATGCCCGATTCCATCGCGATCGAGACGCCGGTCGAGAAGACGGGATCGAGGAACGATCCCGCGTCTCCCGCGAGGATCCAGCGATCGCCGGCGTACGCGGAGGCGCTGTACGAGAAATCTTTTTCCACGCGGATCGGCCACTCGCGCCGCGCGTTGCGCATCAGCTCCGCGACCGCCGGCGTGTCGGCGATTGCGCGTTCGAGTCGTTCCTCGTTCGTCCCCTCGGGCATCTGCATGAACAGATTCTTCGGCAGCACGACGCCGACGCTCATCAGCTCGTCGGAGACGGGGATCAGCCAGAACCATCCGGAGTCGCTGCGGGCGATGATGCGGATGTCGTTCGGCCGGTCACCTTCGAGGCGAGGCACGTTCGAGTAGTGCGAAAAGATGGCGATGTTCGCGAGACGCGGCTCGTCGGTGCGCAGATCGAATTTCTTCGCCAGCAGTCCCGTGCGCCCCGTGGCATCGACGACCGCGTGGACGCGCACTTTTCCCGTCGCGCCATCCGCGGCGGTGAATTCGAGCTGCGCTCCATCGGCCGTGAAATCGCAGGACGTCACGCGATGCGCCTCGCGGACATCGACACCTGCTTCGCGCGCGCGTTCCATCAGGATGTTGTCGAACTCGGCGCGCGGCACTTGATAGGTCTGCGGCCGCGCCACTTCGGTCACGCTCGCGAAGTCGACGCCGCGGCCGCTCAGGCCGTCGTGCGTGATGAGGCGCGCGCCCCATTTGATGGGAAAGTTTGCCGCGGCCATGCGCTCCGTGATGCCGAGGGCGGCGAAGGCATCGTTGGCGGTCGAGAGCAGCGACTCGCCGATGTGAAATCGGGGAAAAGTCTCGCGCTCGAACAGCACCACGGAACGTCCGCGTTGCGCGAGCGCGATGGCAGCCGAGGTTCCTGCGGGTCCGCCGCCGGCGACTGCGAAATCGAAGTCATAGGTCATGGTCATAGTTGGGATTCAGATTCGATCACGAAAAAAGAGGTCGACGATGATCTCCGGTTTGCGATACCCGAGCTGAACGCCGGTATAGCGCGCTTCGTATTTCATGCCGAGGCGCGCGGCGACGCGCTTCGAGGGCTCGTTGTCGGGATCGATGATCGCCACGGCGCGCGGGCGCCCGAGCGTTTCGAGCACGTGCGCCATCGCCGCGGCGCCCGCTTCGGTTGCGTAGCCTTTGCCCCAGGCCGAGCGGGCGAAGATCCATCCAAGCTCGAGGTCGGTGGTCGTGCCGAGAGGCTGCGTGCCGGCGATGCCGACGACGGCGCCCGTCGCTTTCTCCACGGCCGCGCCCATGCACATATCGAATTCCGCGAGTTGGCGGGCCTGACGCCCGAGCCAGTCGTCGATTTCGTCTTCGGTGAAGGGGAGACCGTTGTGGATGTACTGCGTCACGGCGGTGTCGGTCACGAGCGCTTTGTAGGCGGGACGGTCCTCCGGCTGCCAGGGGCGGATGACGAGGCGGTCGGTTTCGAGGCGGAACATGCGCGGAAGGATAGAACGGCGGGCGCGGAGTTTGTACTCTGGCGTGCGTGTATCGATATCTGCGCTACGTTCCGAAAAATCACCTGAGCCGATTCGTCGGCCGTCTCGTCCACACGCGTCTGCCGCGCCCCATCGCCCGGCGCCTCGTCGGCTGGTTCGCGAAGACGTATCAGATCGACGTCGATGCGGCGGAGAACGAGCTGCATCACTACCCGTCGATCGGCCATTTCTTCACGCGCGGATTGCGTGAAGGACTTCGTCCGATCGAAAGCGATCTCGTGAGCCCTGTCGATGGCACGTTGCGCAGCTACGGCGCCGTGGAGCAAGGCCGGCTCGAACAGATCAAAGGCAAGACCTACACGGTGGCGCGTTTCCTCGGCGACGAAGCCGCGGCCGCGCGCTACGAGAACGGCGCCTTCTTCAATCTCTATCTGTCACCACAGGACTATCACCACGTTCATTCGCCGGTCAGCGGAAAGATCGTGCGCAGCATTCACATCCCCGGCAAGCTCTGGCCCGTCAACGACTGGTCGATGGCGAACGTCAACGAGCTCTTCTCGATCAACGAGCGCGTTGTGACGTACATCGACAGCGCGTATGGATTCATGGCCGTGGTGATGATCGGCGCGACCAACGTCGGCAAGATCTCCGTCGTCTACGACACCTTCATCTCCAACACCTCCGGTACCGACAAGAACGTCACGCGAAACTACGATCCCCCCATCGACATCGCCGCCGGCGATCGCCTCGGCACGTTCCACATGGGATCGAGCGTGGTGATGCTCGTCGAGCCGGGCCACATCGCGCTCGATCGCGTGCGGTTGAAGGTGGGGGAGAAGGTGCAGTACGGCGCGGCCGTGCTCTAGCTAGGAGCGCAGGCTTCCAGCCTGCCGGTCCGCCGCCTTCCAGGCGGCCGGTCTACTCGCGCGCTTCGCGGGTCATGGCGACGAGGACGCGCCGCGCGTCTTCGCTCGAGCGGACCGATTCCGGGAAGGCGATGCGCACGCCTTTCATCCCTTGCGCGGTTCGGGCGCGAACGACGAAGCCGAGGCGATCGACGGAGACCATCGTTGCCGCTTCGGCGTCGAGTGCCCCGAAGTGACGTGTGATCTCGCGGAGCGCGGCTGCGTGATCGCTGTTCATGTGCTCGAGGATGTGCGCGGCGGAATCGAGGAGCGGATCGGGCTCGGCGGCGCGATAGTCGTTCGTCGTGACCCAGCCCATGACGCCGAAGCCGCCGACGTAATAGACGTCGGTGACGTCGAGGCGGAAGAACGAGAAATCGGAGAAGTCGATCCAGTAGCGCGCCGGCGGATGGCGATCGAGATACGCGGCGCGGATGGCATCGGGCGGATTCTCGATACGGCTGGCCGTGCCGAGGAGCGTCGCGCGTGGGGAACCGAGCGGATCGGCGTCGCCGCCGCTTTGCATCACGAGCAGGCTGACGTGCGGATCGGCGAGGACATTCTGCGTATGGATGGCCATCCCGCTGATCAGGAAGATCGGCGACGCATCCTCGGTGAGCGCATAAGGCATCACCGAGGCGAACGGCCAGCCGGGATGGCGCTGCGACTGCGTGGCGAGCGTTCCGATTCGCTCACTCTGCAAAAGAGAACGCACGCCTTCGGCGTGCGTTGGTTCAGGGACAGCAGGTTGCGAGGACGAGGAGGCGTGTTGGGTCACGCCTCCAGTCTATGCCACGCGCTATGGCCACGCGGCTACTGCACGAGATGCAGGCGAATGACGGCGTCGGCGCTGTCGGCCTTGGCGACGAAACGCACGTGATCCACTTTGCGGCCGTCCTTGAAATCGAGCAGCGAATAGACGCCGCGGCGATGGGTGCTGTCGTTGAAGTCGACGACCTGGGCGTCGCCGTTTTCGAACACGACCTCGGCGAAGCTGATCTGCGCCGAGCCCTGCTCGATGTCGAGCAGCAGGCGCGTTCCGCGCTTGTCGACGTCCATGTTGAAGTCGGTCCAGCCATCTTCGCGATCGAGCGTCTCGGCGTACGTCCAGACGCGCGCGCTGGCGGGAGGTAGCGACGCGAGTGCGACGGCGGTGAAGGCTACGGGGCCGAGATAGACACGAGGCGCGACGCGGACGACGGGACCACGCACGACGACGGTGGGAAGCGTGCGGCGGATGGGGAAGCCGTTGTGCACGGTCACGCGGACGCGCGCGTGGGGCCGTGCGCGAACGACGCGCACTCGGGCGGCCTGACTGTCGCTGGCAAACGGAAGGAGAACGGCGGCGGACAAGAGGGCGATGGTGATTGCTTTCTTCACGGTCAATGCTCCTTGCTTCATACGCTCTTTGATGCGCGGACTCGCTTTGGCGTTTACAACGGTACGCCCATCACGACTTTCCGGCGACGGAAAGGATGATCATCACGATCACGAGCACGGTGATCACCGTCAACGTGATTTTCGCCCACGACCAGGGAGCCGTTCCGGTGATCTTGCCGGTCACGCCGTTGACGAGATAGCGATAGGGCTTGCCGTGATAGTCGTACGCGGCGATCCAGACCGGCAGCAGCGCGTTCTTGTAGGCCAGCGCGCTGAATGTGCTCTCGACTTCGAGATTGCGCTGCGTGTCGCCCGGCACTTCACGTGAGCAGGCGGCGTGGATGTCATCACGCATGCGCGCTTTCGCCGTCTCCAGCGCCTCGGGGAGATCGACCGCGTTCTCTTCGGCGAGAAAGCCCGAGAGGTACGACGGATCGTACGGCGTCAGATCCGCGGTCGGATACGGCTCGATCTTGCGACAGAGATCGGCATCGACGCCGCGCGAAGCGGGAACAGGAACGTCGTCGAAAAAGAGCTGCAGCGTTCCGGACGCCGGTTCCCAACGCGTGCGCCGTTCGCGCCGCGTGACCGTCTTCCCGTTTTCCTGCACGCGCACGTCGACGTAGTAGTAGTAGCCGGCGTCCGCGGTCCAGTGCGAGAACGTCGCGGCGTCGAATGTCCAGAAGGGGATGTACGCGCCTTGCGTTCCGGTCGTGCGCGCCGAACGTTTCAGATCGCCCGGCCGGAACCAGAGCTTCGACAGCCAATCGCGAAACGATTGCAACGCATGCTCGCGGCTGACCTTGAACGGCAGCAGTCCCTCGGGACGCACGACGTTCGCGTTGGGCGGTGCTTCGACAACGGCCGTCGTGCCGCAGAACGCGCAGGCGCTGGATGAAACGTGCGGATCGAGCGTCGTATGCGCGCCGCAACGCTTGCAGACCATGACCTTGCGTTCCGCGCCCCAGCCCAGATCGCGCGGTTGACGCAGCGCGGCATCGACCGGTTTCTCGCGAACGAGCTCGAGACTCGGCGCGATGTCTTTCCGCAAGCCGCAGTACGGACACTCCATCGCCGTAACGCCCGGCTCCCAACGGAGATCGGCACCACACCCTTCGCAAGGGAACTTGCGGACTTTTGCGGTGATTGGTTCGACGGTTTCGGCAGTCATTGTGTTTGTGTATTCATGTCATCCCGAGCGTAGCGAGGGACCTGGGTGGGTGGGAGGCAGAAGGCTCGTGTTCCGCGCCGCACACCGCCCAGGTCCCTCGCTACGCTCGGGATGACAAACAGAGAGCTACTTCGGTGGTGGCGGAGGTGGTGGCGCAGCTCCGCCGGTTCCACCCGAGGCGAGCTCCGAGTACGTATCCACCGGCGCCCAGTTCGCGGCGCCGGGACGCCAGGCCTGCGTCGATGCGGCGACCTGTCCGCTCTGCAGCATCGCCTTCAGCGCGTCATCCGTGTACGGGCCGTACGTCTTGCCATCGATCGCGAGCGACCAGCGTGGAACGTTTGCCGCGGGTCCGGGAGGTGGCGGAGGAGCCGAAGAGCCGGGAGGCGGGGGAGGCGCGGCGTTCGACGACGCGGCCGAATTGAACGCGCCGCTCATGGCCTGGCCCATCGCTACGCCGGCGCCGAGTCCGACGCCTGCGCCGGCGAGTCCGCCGGGATTCGCGGCAGCGATCTTGATCGACTCCGCGGCCTGCATCTGCGTGAACTGCCCCATGCGATCGCCGAGGACGCCGAGCTTCGTGCGCTGATCGATCGCGGCCTCGACTTCCTCGGGAAGCGAGACGTTATCGATGAAGAAGCGGGAGAGCTCGAGACCATAACTCTGGAACGCCGGTCCGAGCTCCTTCTGCGCGAGCTGCGAAAGCTCGCGGTAGCTCGATGCCAGATCGAGCGCGGCGATCTTCGACTCGGCGATGATGTCGGAGAGACTGCTGATGATCGTCGAGCGAAGCTGCCCGAGGATGTCGTTCGTTGTCGTCAGCCCCTGCGTGCCGACGACCGTCTTGAAGAACTCCGCGGGATCGGCGATCTTCATCGCGTACGTGCCATGCGCGCGGATGCGGATCATCCCGAACTCGGCGTCGCGCATCATCACAGGATTCTGCGTGCCCCACTTCAGATCGGTGAAGAGCCGCGTGTTGAAGAAGTAGACCTCGGCTTTGAACGGCGAATCGAACCCGTATTTCCAGCCCTTCAACGTCGCCAGAATCGGCATGTTCTGCGTTGAAAGCTCGTAGCGGCCGGGCTTGAAGATGTCCGCCGCCTTGCCCTCGTTGATAAAAATCGCCGCCTGATTCTCGCGAACCGTCAGCTGCGCTCCCATCTTGATCTCCTGATCGTGGACGGGGAACCGATAGACGAGCGTGTCCGTGCTGTCATCGAGCCACTCGATGATCTGAATGAATTCGCTTTTGAGTGTGTCCCAAAGACCCATTTGAATCCTCCGGTGATTTGGAGAATATACGCGGAATTTGGTTGCTAGTTACTGGTTGCTGGTTGTCTGCGGTTTGCTGCCTCGGGCGAGAGCCCACAGACAACCAGCAACAAGCAACCAGCAACGATTCTCAAGGAGCGCATTTGAAGAAACTCTTGATCGTCCTTCTCATCGCCACGGGTGCCTCAGCAAGCGAAGGCATGTGGATGCCGCAGCAGATCCCCGCGATCGCGGCGGAGCTCAAGCAGCTCGGTTTCCAGCTCGATCCGGCGAGTCTTTCCGACCTCACCGGGGATCCGATGGGCGCCGTCGTCTCCCTCGGCGGATGCACGGCGTCATTCGTCTCGCCCGATGGACTCGTGGTCACGAACCATCACTGCGTGTTCGGATCGATCCAGCACAACTCCACGCCCGAACGCGATCTGATCACCAATGGCTTCCTCGCGAAAACACGCGAAGAGGAGTTGCCTGCCGCGCCGGGAACGAAAGTCTGGGTCACGACGAAGATCGAAGACGTGACGCAGCGCATGACGGGGAACATGAAGGCAGGAGTCGCCGACGTCGATCGCGCGAAACTGCTCGACCGTCGCGAGAAAGAGCTCGTCGCCGAGTGCGAGAAGCCGGGCGGCCTCCGTTGCCGCGTCTCTTCGTTTTTCGAGGGCTCGCAGTATCTGCGTCTCACGCAGGCCGAGATCAGCGACGTTCGTCTCGTCTATGCGCCGTCCGAGGGGATTGGCGACTTCGGAGGCGAAATCGACAACTTCGAATGGCCGCGGCACACGGGCGACTTCTCGTTCTATCGCGCCTACGTCGACGGCAAGCCGTATCACTCGGCGCACTGGCTGAAGATCGCATCGAAAGGCGTGAGCGAAGGCGACGCCGTCCTCGTCGCCGGCTATCCGGGACGGACGTTCCGCTACAAGACCGCGGACGAAGTGCGGAACTACCGCGACTTCATCTATCCGGTGAACATCCGCTACTTCACCGAGACCATGCGTCTCCTCGAAGAAGCGGGCAAGGGCAATCGCGCGGTGCAGATCAAGAACGCCTCGCGCATGCAGGGACTCGCCAACTCGCTGAAAAACTACACGAGCGTCAACGAAGGCTTCACCAAGGATCACATCGTCGAAGCGCGCGAAGCACGCGAAGCGAAAATGCCGCCGGCCGTGCTGCAGGAGATCGCCCGGTTGAACGCCGATCGGTGGAAGACGCGCGAGCGCGATCTGGTGCTCGAATGGCTCGCCGGCCGCGGCTCGCCGATGCTCGCGCAGGCCATGACCGCCGTGCGTCTCGCGCACGAGAAACCGAAGACAGACATCGACCGCATGCCGCGCTTTCAGGAACGCGACTGGCCGTCGCTCCTGACCTCGTCGACGCGCGCGCAACGCAACATCGACGTCGCCAGCGATCGCGCCGTGACGCGCTTCTTCCTCGACGAAGCGGCGAAACTTCCCGCGGCGCAGCACATCAAGCCGGTCGATCACGCCGTCGCCGCCGCGGGCGGCATCGAGCCGTTCCTCGATCATCTCTACGGCGCGACGAAGATCGGCAGTCAGGAGGAGCGCGCGAAGATGCTCGGCGAAACGACCGCGCAACTCACGGCGCGCGGTGACGCCATGCTCGACTTCGCGGCGAAGCTCGTCCCGCTTTACGAAGAGCGCGAGACGAGCGACCTCGCCTACAGCGGCGCGATGGCGCGTCTCCGTCCCGGCTACTTCGACGCGCTGCGCAAAGTGAGCGGCGGAACGCTCTACCCCGACGCCAACGGCACGCTGCGCATCACCGTCGGCCGCGTCGAAGGCTACTCGCCGAAAGACGCGACGTGGATGATGCCGCAGACGTCGCTCCACGGCGTCGTGCAGAAAGAGACCGGGAAGGAACCGTTCGCCAGTCCGAAGCGCCTCCTCGATGCCGCCGCGGACGCGAAGAAGACCGCGCCCTACGTCGACCCCGAGCTCAAGGACGTGCCCGTCGACTTCCTCTCGACCGTCGACACGACCGGAGGCAACTCCGGATCCCCAACGCTGAACGCGAAAGGTGAGCTCGTCGGCCTCCTCTTCGACGGCAACTACGAATCGATCGACGCCGACTTTCTCTTCAATCCGGCGATGACCCGCTCGATCCACGTCGACGCGCAATACATGCTCTGGATCATGGACGCGGTGGACGGAGCGGACGCGTTACTGAGAGAGCTGGGAGCGAAGAACTGAGTTGAGGTTAACTGGTTGCTGGTTGCTGGTTGTCTGTGGTGGATCGCCTGGGCGTAACTCCCCAGATAACCAGCAACCAGCAACTTTCTACGCCTCGATATCCAATTCTTCGAGCACTCCGCTGCGCATGCGCAGCCTCACCGTGCGATCGAGCGCGTCGCGCACCCAGACGTGGCCGTCGGTCGAATCGATCGAGTCGACCCGGGTCATCAGCTCATCGGGCGACTCGATCTCCTCGACCTCGCCGTCATCGGTGATGATGCGAATGGGAAACTCTGGGGACATCGTCTAAACTATACGTCCCCTTGGCCACTGCGCCTTGCAGCTCAACCCAATCGAGGAGTTTCTTTCATGTCCGGCCATAGCAAATGGAGCACGATCAAGCACAAGAAGGGTGCCGCCGATGCCAAGCGCGGCAAGATCTTCACCAGCATCATCAAGGAAATGACCGTCGCCGCCCGACTCGGCGGCGGAGACATCGAAGGCAACCCTCGCCTTCGCGCGGCCGTCGCGGAAGCGAAGGCCAACAACATGCCCAAGGACAACATCGACCGGGCCATCAAGCGTGGAACGGGTGATCTCGAAGGCGTGATGTACGAGGAGGTGTCGTACGAAGGTTACGCACCGGGTGGCGTGGCCATCATCGTCGATGCGCTGACCGACAACACGAACCGCACGACGCCTGAGATCCGCCACATGTTCGAGAAGCACGGCGGTAACCTCGGCACTCCTGGCTCCGTCCGCTTCCAGTTCGAGAAGAAGGGCTATTTCGCCATCGAGAAGAGCGCGGCCGGCGAAGAGAAGCTGATGGAGATCGCACTCGATGCCGGGGCCGATGATCTCCAGACCGATGATCCCGAGGTCTACGAGATCTACACGACGCCCGACAACTTCGAAGCCGTGCGACAGGCACTCGAGTCGAACAAAATCCCCACCGTCGAGGCCAAGCTGGACATGATCCCCTCGACCTACGTCTCCGTCGACGAGCAGAAAGCGAAGGCGATCATGCGCCTCCTCGAAGCGCTCGACGATCACGACGACACGCAGAACGTCTACTCGAACTTCGACATCCCCGCGGAGATGATGGAAACCGCCTGAAAACCGGTTGCTGGTTGCTCGTTGCTGGTTGTCAGTGGTTGGTCGCGGAGATGAAGACTTTCTGCAAGGCACCACAAGGAACCAGCAACCAGCAACCAGAAACTTCGACTGTTACGGGTTGCTGGTTGTTGTGGTTGGTCGCCGAGACGAAGACTTTCTGCATGACACCACAAGGAACCAGAAACCAGTAACCAGTAACCAGCAACTTCTTTTATGTTTCTCGAGAACTTCAAGATCGCGCTGCGGGCCATCCTGGCGAGCAAGATGCGCTCGATCCTCACCGTACTCGGAGTGATGATCGGCGTCGCGGCGGTGATCGCGGTCGTTTCGATCGTGCAGGGGCTGCAGCACAAGATCTCCAACGATCTCGAGGACATCGGCTCGAACTTCATCGAGGTTTATCCCGATCCGGGCGAGGAGCGGAATCCGTTCCTGCAGAAGATGCCCGATCTCACGATCGACGACGCCACCGCCGTGCGCCGCCACACGACGTCGGTCAAGGACTTCACGCCGATCTTCATCACCAGCGCGCAGACGAAGTTCGGCGACGCGCGGCATCAGGTGCAGGTCTACGCCGTCAATCCGTCGTACCAGGAGATCGTCAATCACTGGGTCGAGCGCGGACGCTTTTTCACTCCGGTCGATCAGGAGCAGAAGAAGCGCGTCGCCGTCGTTGGCCTCGAAGTGGTGAAGGACCTTCACCTCGGCGACAACCCACTGGGGAAGCTCATCCAGCTCGACAACACGTCGGTCACCGTCGTCGGCGTGATGGAGAAGAAGGGGGGCACGTTCGGCAACAACCAGGACGACATCGTGCTCATCCCGTTCTCCACCGCCACCGTTCTCTATGGCAGCGAGAACATGCGCAAGCTCGTGCTCGCGTTTCAGATGGAGCCAGGCGCCGATCTCGAGCTGGCCAAGGAGCAGGTGAGGGACGTGCTCCGGCTGCAGCATCATCTGAAAAAGGACGCGAAGGACGACTTCCGTATCCTGGCGCAGGAAGAGATCCTCAAGACCGTCTCCAGCATCCTCGGCGGCGTGACGATGGTGATGGGCGGCGTCGTGGCCGTGGCGCTGCTCGTCGGCGGCATCGGGATCATGAATATCATGCTCGTCTCCGTGACCGAACGAACGCGCGAGATCGGCATCCGCAAATCGATCGGCGCGCGCCGCCGCGACATCCTCATCCAGTTCCTCATCGAGGCGATCGTCCTCTCCGGACTCGGCGGCCTCATCGGCGTCTTAGGAGGCTTCCTCCTCGCAAACCTCATCCGCGCCATCATCGGCCGCTGGACCGACCTCCCGCCCGTGCACACTCCGATCGTCGCCATCGTCGGCGCCTTCGCCTTCTGCGCCCTCATCGGAATCCTCTTCGGAATCTACCCGGCTGCCAAGGCCTCGAAGCTCGATCCGATCGAAGCGCTGCGCTACGAGTAGCTCGCAGCTGGCAGCTGTCAGCTCGCAGGAGAAGAACCACGCGGGCGCGCTCGCGTCTCATTGGTAGCTCCTGACAGCTGCGAGCTGAGAGCTGCGAGCTCAGGTACGAATAGCTCGCAGCTGGCAGCTGTCAGCTCGCAGGAGAAGAACCACGGGAAAGCGCTCGCGTCTCATTGGTAGCTCCTGACAGCTGCGAGCTGAGAGCTGCGAGCTCAGGTACGAATAGCTCGCAGCTGGCAGCTGTCAGCTCGCAGGAGAAGAACCACGCGGGCGCGCTCGCGTCTCATCGGTAGCTCCTGAGAGCTGCGAGCTGAGAGCTGCCAGCTACCCGCGAGCTTTTCCAATCTGGCACTCGTTCCGAAATGGACTCACAATGATGACGGTTACAGGCGTCGTGCTCACCCGAAAACTCAGCTTTGTCGTCGCAATCGTGTTGCTTGCGGGCTCATTGCAAGCGGCCGAACGGATGCCGCTCTCCGAAATTCGCAAGGGGATGAAGGGCTACGGCCTGACCGTCTTCGACGGGACGAAGATCGAGAAGTTCGACGTAGAGATCCTCGGCGTCCTCAACAACATCGGTCCCGATCAGAACCTGATCCTCGCGAACGTCGACTCTCCGGTGATCCGCCGCACGGGCGTGATCGCGGGCATGAGCGGCTCGCCGATCTTCATCGATGGCAAGGTCATCGGCGCGCTGGCGTACGCGTGGCAGTTCTCGAAAGAGCCGGTCGCCGGCATCACGCCGATCGAAGAAATGCTGAAGGTCGCGCGCACGACGACTCCGGTTGGCGCTTCGCCCGCGGGCGCGGCACCGCGCATGAGCGCGACGCAGCTCCTGCAGTCGCTCTCGAACAGCAAACCCGAGGAAGCGTTTGACAAGCTGATGTCGAACCTGACACCCGAGGCTGCCAGCGCGGTGAATGGAGCCAAGAGAATCGCGCTGCCGATGTCCGTGTCGAGCTTTGGAGCGGAGACCGTCGAGCGATTCTCGCCGTACCTCGATCGCCTCGGATTCGTCGCGGTGCCCAGCGGCACGGCCTCGACCTCGAGCACACAGAGCACGAAAAAGAGCTTTGCGCCGGGCGATCCGATCGCCGGCGTGCTGCTCAATGGTGACTTCAACGTTGCCGCCACGGGAACGGTCACGTATGTCGACGGCGACAAGATCTACGCCTTCGGCCATCCCTTCCTCGACATGGGTGAGATCAACTTCCCGATGGCGACGTCGGAGATCGTGACCGTCCTTCCGAGCGTGGCCAGCTCGTTCAAGTTCTCCAATACCGGAACGGTCATCGGCGCGCTGCGCCAGGATCGGGCCGCCGGCATCATGGGCGTCATGGGCGACAAGGCGGACATGATCCCCGTCGACGTCACGCTCAACGGCTCGGGTCCGGCAAAGACCTATCACGTCAATCTCGTGCGCGACGCGCATCTTTCGCCGCTCATCCTGGCCATGGTGGCCGACTCCGTCGTCGCCAATGCGCAGCGCGCTGCCGGCGAGCGGACGGTGATGCTCGACGCCGAGATCAACGTCAAAGGCTATGCGCCGATTCGTCTTCGTGAAGGATGGGCCGGACAGCAGGCGCGCCAGTCGATCCCGCAGTACCTGGCCGTCGTCGCCGGCTATCTGCTCTCGAACGAGTTCCGCGCGACCGAGATCGAGAGCGTGAAGATCCACATCCGCCACGACGACGAGCTGAAGATCGCCAAGCTGATGGAAGCGTCGCTGGTCACGCCGGACAAGGGACGCATCGCGCCGGGCGACACGGTCAAGGTGCGTACCGTCCTGAAGCCGTTCCGCGGCGAAGCGTTCACCGAATCCTTCGACATCCGCATTCCCGACGATCAACCGGCCGGCGCCGCGTATCTCCTCATCGGCAGCGGCTCGGTGATGAACGCGATCGATTTCACGCTCGTCCCGCCCGACCCGCGCACGCTCGAGCAGGTGCTCGGCGTCATCGATCGTCTTCGCCCGTCGACCGATCTCACGGTCGCTCTCTATACGACCGGCGAGGGCGCGGTCACGTCAGGCGTCTACCTCCCGAATCTTCCCGCCTCGATGGCCGCGGTCGTTCATGCCGACACGTCGAACGGTGCTCAGGCCGCGGTGAAGTACCATCCCGCCGGTCAGAACGCGCGCCCCCTCGGCTACATCGTCGATGGCGCGCTGAAGATCGATCTCGACGTCCAACCGAAATTGTGAAATTCGTTGTCGGTTGTCGGTGATCGGTTGTCTGTGAAGCCTCACCAAGAGTCACAGACAACTGACAACCGGCAACCGACAACGCGTGTATGAACGGTTGTCCATTGTCTGGGACTCAGCGCGATGCTGCACAGACAACCGACAACGGACAACCGACCACTGCTTTTGAAAGGAAGTTCATGCGCCGTCTGTCGATGCTTCCCCTGACCTTTCTCTTCGCCGCGCAGCTGTTCGCCGTGGCTCCTCAGTTCTGGCGCGTGAATGCGCCGGAGGATTTCATCGCCGGCGAGCTCGAAGGCTTCGCCGTCAACTCGCGCGGCGAGCTCCGTGTCGCACCGGCGATGCGCAAGGTCGCGACCTTCACCGATCCCTTCGTGCTCTCGCAGACCACGGCACCGAACGGCGACCGCTTCTTCGGCACCGGCAACGACGGCAAGGTTTATCGCTTGCGCGGCGAGGAGCTGAAGCTGCTCGCAACCGCAACCGAGCCTGAGATCTACGCCGTCGCCTTTCACAACGGCGCGCTCTACGCCGGTACGTCGCCGAACGGCAAGGTCTATCGCATCGATCCGGAGAGCGGCAAACAGACCGTCTTCTTCGATCCACAGCAAGCCTACATCTGGGCCATCGAGCCGCTTCCGTCCGGCGATCTCGCCGTCGCCACCGGCGTCGAGGGAAAGCTTTTCCGCGTGAATGCGAAGGGTGAGGGGAAGGTGCTCTACGACGCGCCCGACACGCACATCCGATCGCTCGCATCGAAGAAAGACGGAACGCTGCTCGCCGGCGCTTCCGGCAAGGGACGCATCTACGAGATCCGCCCTGACGGCTCGTCGCGCGCGCTCTTCGAATCCGCGCTCAACGAGATCTCCGCGATCTACGTCGACGCCAACGGCACCGGCTGGGCCGCGGCCGTGAGCAACGTTCTTCCGGCCGCCGCGCCGAAGTCGCAGGCCAAGCCGGCGCAGCAACAGCAGCAGGGACAACAGCAACAGTCCGCCGACGCGAAGAAGGAAGGGGAGGCGACGCCGAGCGTCGAGGTCTCATTCTCGTTCGACGACAGCGGATCAGCGGGTGGCGGTGGTGGCGAAGCGGGCAGCGCCGAGATCGAGCGCATCGATCCCGATGGCTTCGTCGAAACGGTACGCAAGTTCGAGCGCGAGATGATCTACGCGATCAGCGGCGGCGACGGCGCGATCCTCATCGCCAGCGGTCCGCACGGTCGTCTGTACGAACTGCGCGACCGCGAGCTCTCGCTCCTCGGCGCGGTCCCGGAGAAGCAGATCGTGTCGATCTCCAGCGCCGGCGGCTCCACGCTCATCACCACGACCAACTCCGGCGCCGTCTATCGCATGGAGTCGCGTCCCTCGCAGCATCCCGAGTTCCGCTCCGTGGCCAAAGACGTCGAGCGCTTCTCCCGCTTCGGCAACTATCGCATCGAAGGACGCAATCTCACCGACGGCTCGACGGCCATCTCCTTCCGCACCGGCAATACCAAGACGCCCGATGCGACGTGGAGCAGTTGGTCGACTCCCCAGGATTCGCTCGAAGGGAACATCCCGTCGCCCGCCGCCCGCTACATTCAGTGGAAGATCACGATTCCGAAGCCGGCTCCCGATGCGGCGATCGACGTCGTGTCCGTCGCGTTCATGAATCGCAATGTCGCGCCGGAGATCGACGCGCTGGCGGTGCAGGATCCGGCCGTCGTGTTCGTCACTTCGGCGTATCCCTCGGCGCCGCAAGTCGTGGAGGCGACGAATCCCGACGAGTACGGGATCTTCACCAGTCTCGATGCGCCGCGCGATCGCACGCCGGCCGAGCAGGGGAAGAAGATGTTCCGCAAGGGATTCCGCACCGTGGTCTGGCGCGCATCCGATGACAACGGCGACTCGCTGCGCTACTCACTCTGGTTCCGCATGAAGGGCTCGAGCAAGTGGCTGCGCCTGCGCGAGAACATCGACGAGACGCAGATCAACTTCGACACGTCGCAGCTTCCCGACGGCCGCTACGAGCTTCGCCTCGTCGCCACCGACGCCAACGACAATCCCGATCAGCCGCTGACCGATACGAAGGAAGGCGTCGAGTTCCAGATCGACAACACCGCGCCGAAGATCGCCTTCACCCGCTCCGGCGAAGACCTCACCGTGCGCATCACCGACGACCTCTCGCCGGTGGGCCGCGTCGAGTATTCGACCGACGCCGAAAAGTGGACGCGCGTGACTCCGACCGATGGCATCGCCGACTCCCGTTCCGAGACCTTCCACCTCAAGCGCAGCGACGTCGACGGCAAGTTCGTCGTCGTGCGCGCCGTCGATCAGTTCTACAACGTGGCGACGGAGACGATTCGGTAACGCCGCACAGATCGCGAAGATTTTGAGTCCCCTCTCCCCGCCGCGGCCTCATCGCGGTGGGGAGAGGGTCAGGGTGAGGGGCGATTCTCGTGCAAGAAACAACCCCTCACCCTAGGAGCTTGCGCGGCAGAACGGCGACAGAAACGAGAGTCGGCGACGGACTGCGTGCTGGAGATGCGACGCCACGATGGAAGGCCAGGCAACGGAACTTCGTTCGCTGCTGAAGTGTTCAAGGGGAGGTCGGCAGTGGGCCGATTTCCGACGGACGAGATCGAAGTTATTGTCGTTCTACGTGATTTTCATGCAACTGCGTGGCAGGTTCCACCACTCATGCGGCGAAGGTTCATCGCCAAACAGACCAGATGCCATTCGGCATTCGTCTTGTTCAGACCTCGAAAGCTGAACTGTCGAAAGCCCAGCACTCCTTTGATCCAGCCGAACACCGGTTCAACAATGACTTTTCGGCGGCGGTAGGCAGCCTCGCCTTCAGGGCTGGCGAGCTTTTCTTTCATCCGTTGGGTGGCCTTTTTCGACAGCGAGATCGGTGGCGCGTCCGGTTTCCCTTCCCGACCCAGCGCGATCACTCCATCGACCTTCCTGGCCTCGAGTCTCTCGAAGTTCTCATCCGATCGATACCCCGCATCGGCGATCACCTGCTCGGGGATCTGACCGATCACCGCTTCGGTCGCGTCAATCATCGGAATGAGTTGCGTGCTGTCGGCAGCGCAGTTGGTCACTCCCACCGCCACGATGATCTGGTGCGCTTCATCGACGCTCGCTTGCGCGTTGTAGCTCTGCTCGAAGCCATTGCCCATCTTCATGATCCGACTCTCCGGATCGGTGAAGTTGTCCTGTGCTTTCTCTCGCGGCTGGCCGAACTCTTTCTTGAACGGTTGGCCCTTCTTTCCATTCGGTCGCCCACCGTCGCCTTCATGCCGGCCCTTCTGGCGATCCTCTTCGGCCTGTCGTTCCTCGAGCCGCTTCTTCGCTTCACGGATCTTCTTGAGGCGGCTCTCCCGGCGCTGCAACTCTTCGGGAAGCTCATCTTCGCGGTTCTCGCTGCCGTACTCCTGATCTTCTTTGCGATCCGTTCGCTCGGCCTGTTTGAGCAGCTCTGCGATCTCGCTTTCCAACCGTTTCTCTTCCTGTTTCATGCGGTCATAGCTCATCGCTTTGTGCCGGCTCGCATTCGCCTTGACCTTCGTTCCATCGATGGCCACCCGACCCAGCGTGATCAACCCGCTGTTCTTCGCGATCAGCACCACCTGCTTGAATAGCTCCACGAACTTCTGCAAATGCTCCTGCCGAAAATCACAGATCGTCCGATGCTGCGGAAAGTTCCCCGCCGCCAGCACCCGATACGCCACATCCTCCTCGATCTTCTGCGCGATCTTCCGCGAGGAGAAGGTTCCTGTCGCATACGCGTAGATCAGGATCTTCAACATCATCGCCGGATGAAACGGCTGGTTCCCGCGGGGATCGCTCTCCTCATGCGGCCCATAAAACGCGCTCAGATCCATCTCGTCCACCACTTCCGAGATGAAGAACGCCAGGTGCTTTTCCGGCAGCCAATCGCTCGGCGACGGCGGCAGCAGGTAACTCTGCTCCGGTTGGTACTCGCGGTAGTTGCTCGGCATGCATCATTTTACGACGCACTACCGCTTTTGCCGCGCAGACTCCTAGCCCTCTCCCCGTTCGCGATGAGGCTGCGGACGGGGAGAGGGGACTGACAAACGACATTCGCAGTTGGTTAGTGCTGGTTCCCGCGTGGCATAATTCCATTCGTGGGCCGTCGCAGATTGCTTCTGTTGTTCTTCGCGTTGTGCCTCGCTTGCTCGCGCGAAGAGCGGCCGGTCACCAGCAGCGACGCCGTTGCCATCGCCGACGACACACCGCAGGACGGCGGTACGCTCCTGCGCCGGCTGGAAACGGACATGGTCACCTTCAATCCGGTCATTCCCTCGAGCCGCACCGACCGCTACGTGCAGAACTACCTCTTCACGCCGCTCATCTACATCGATCAGAACCTGCAACCGGTCGCCGGTCTCGCGAAGTCGTGGAAGATCTCCGATGACGGGCTGGTCTACCGCTTTAATCTGAATCCGAAAGCGACGTTCTCCGACGGCACGCCCGTGCTTGCGAGCGACGTCGTCTTCACTCTCCGCAAGATCGTCGATCCGACGGTGCCCGCCGGACAGGTCTCGGGCTCGTTCGAACATTTGGATCTCGCGCACACGCGCGCCGTCGACGATCACACCGTCGAAGTGGTGTTCAAGCAATCGCTGGCGACGCAGCTCACGCGCTTCATCGATGTCAGCGTCGTCCCCGAGCACGTCTACGGCAAAGGCAACTTCAGCAACGACTACAACGCCATCGCCGTCGGGAGCGGTCCGTACCGCCTGCTCAAGCGCGAGCCCGGCAAACAGGTCATCGTCGAGCGCCGTGAAGATTTCTGGGGCGAGAAGCCGCACATCCAGACCGTCGTGTTCAAGGTCATCGACGATTACGGCACGGCCTTCAACGCGCTCAAGCTCGGCCAGGTCGACGAGACCTACATCGCATCCGACACCTGGTATCGCGAGCACACGAATCCCGCGCTGACGCGAACGATCGACTTCCAGCGCTTCTACACGCTCAGCTACAACTTCATCGGCTGGAACGAACGGCTGCCGATGTTCAGCGACAAACGCATCCGCCGCGCGCTCACGATGTGCGTGCCGATCGAGTCGGTGATTCAGGATCTCTATCGCGGCACCGCGCGCGCAATGAACGGCCCGTTCACGCCCGACGAGTACGCGTACAACCCCACCGTTCCGGTGATCCGCTACGATCCCGAAGGGGCGAAGCAGATCTTCACCGCCGCTGGATGGCTCGACAAGAACGGCGACGGCGTGCTGGAGAAAGACGGGAAGAACTTCGCCTTCGACCTCCAGATCTTTTCCGGCAGCGCCACCGGCCAGCAGTTCGCGCAGATGGTGCAGGCGGAGTTGAAGAAGGTCGGCGTACAGGTCGAAATCCGTGTCGTCGATGCAGCGATGGGAATCGAGCGCATCCGCTCCGGCAACTATCAGGCCGCGTATCTCTCCTGGGATCTCGATCCCGATCCCGACCCGTTCTCGCTTTTCCACTCGACCCAGTTCCCGCCAGCGGGACAGAACTTCGTCTTCTATGCGAACCCCGAGGCGGATCGGATCATCGATGCGGCGCGGAAAGAGCTCGACATCTCGAAGCGGAAGACCCTGTACTGGCGCCTGCACGAGATCCTGGCGGACGATCAGCCGTACACGTGGACGATTCAGCCGTCGTTCAAGTGGGGGATCAGCAAGCGCCTTCGCGGAGTAACGATCAGCCGAGGATACGGATTGTTCCTCTGGTACCCGGGCGAGTTCGGATGGTGGATTCCGCGGGAGCAACAGACCCGCGCACGCGCGCAAGCGACGAAGCAATGACGTCCTACATCGTCCGCCGGCTGCTGTACGCGGTCCTGACGTTCTTCGGCATCACCATCGCGACCTTCGCCCTCATCCACAGCGTCCCCGGCGATCCCATCACCTTCTACATCGGGCGCTCCAACCTGCACATGCTCTCGCCGGCGACGGCGGCCGCGATCCGGCACGAGTTTCATCTCGACCGTCCGCTGCCGCAACAGTACGGCTACTGGCTCGCCGGCGCCGCGAAGTTCGATTTCGGCCGATCGGTCATCGACCGGCGTCCCGTCCGCGAGCGCATTCTCGAAAAACTGCCGGCGACGTTCCTGCTCAACTTCGTCGCACTCGTCCTCAGCGCCGCGCTCGGAATTCCGATCGGACTCTGGAGCGCGACGCGCTCCGGACGCCTCTCCGAACGTGCGTCGGCGATCGGATTCTTTCTCCTCTATTCGCTGCCGAGCTTCTGGGTCGCACTGCTGCTCATGCAGTTCTTCTCCGTCCGTCACCAGTTCCTTCCGCTCATGGGCATGACCTCGGACGCCTACGACGAGCTCTCCAGCGCACAGCAACTCGCCGACCGCGCACGCCACCTCGTCCTTCCCGTGATTGCGATGACCTACGCGCAACTCGCCGTCTTTGCACGCTTCTCGAAATCCGCCGTGACCGAGGTGATCCGCCAGGACTTCATCACCACCGCACGCGCGAAGGGCGCGAGCGCAATCGCTGTTCTCTGGCGACACGCGTTCCGCAACGCGCTGATTCCGATCATCACGCTCTTCGGCGTCACGATTCCATACCTCATCTCCGGCAGCGTGATCGTCGAACAGATTTTCCAGTGGGACGGGATTGGGTTGCTGTACTACGACGCCATCCTCGCACGCGACTATCCGACGGTGATGGGCCTGACCGTCGCTACCGCGGTCGTGACGTTGTTCGCCGGACTCTTCGCCGATCTTCTCTACGTCCTCGCCGATCCGCGCGTGAGGTTGGGGGAGGGAGCGCAATGAAGCCAAGTTGGCGGTTGGCGGTTGGCGGTTGGCAGGGGAGAAATCGCGGACCTCATCTCCCGCCAACCGCCAACCGCCAACCGCCAACCGCGTCCGTCTGGCGCCTCACGTGGCAGCGCTTCAAGCGAAGCAGGCTGGCGACGTACGCCGTGCGCTGGGTAACGTTGCTTTCCTTGCTGGCACTCCTCGCGCCACTCATCGCCAATCGAAAGCCGATTCTTGAACGGACCGCCGACGGATGGGACTCGCCGGCGCTCGAGGACTACTGGGCTGCCGATCCCGATCTCGACCGGCCTCGCCTGCCATCGACGTTCGCGGTTCATTCACCGATCCGCTTCTCACCGAACACAATTAATCTCAGCGAGCGCATCGAGGCTCCGTCGCGCACGCACTTCCTCGGCACCGACGATCTCGGACGCGACGTGCTGTCGCGCATGATCCACGGCGCGCGCGTCTCGCTCAGCGTCGGTCTCTTCGCGACGGCCATCGCCTTCCTCGTCGGCTCGCTCCTCGGCGCGCTCGCCGGCTACTACGGCGGCGCCGCTGACTGGCTCGTCTCGCGCGTCATCGAGGTCGTCGTCTGCTTCCCGTTCCTCTTCCTGGTCCTCGGCATCGTCGCGCTCTTCAAACCGTCGATCTACACCATCATGATCGCCCTCGGCCTGACGTCATGGACGAGCGAGGCGCGCTACGTCCGCGGCGAGCTCCTGCGCATCCGCGATGTCGAATTCGCGCAGGCCGCACGCGCCAGCGGCGCCCGCGACGCGCGCATCATCTTCCGTCACCTCCTGCCGAACGCCCTCGCCCCAGCCATCGTCTCCGCCAGCTTCGGCGTTGCCGCCGCGATCCTCACCGAATCCGCGCTCTCGTATCCTCGGCCTCGGCGTCCCACTCCCGACCGCGTCATGGGGCAGCATCCTCTCCGGCGCGAAAGAACACATCGATCACGCCTGGTGGCTGGTTCTCTATCCCGGCCTGGCCATCTTCAGCACCGTCGCCGCCTTCAACCTCATCGGTGAACGCCTCCGCGAAGCGCTGGATCCACGAAGCGACGGGTGAATCAGATCGCGGATCGCAGACCGCAGATCGCAGGGAAGACCAATTTGATCCCTGGTTCTCCTGCGATCCGATCTGCGATCTATCGCGTCACGGGCACGCGCACCCGCAGCGCATCGAGCACCGGCTCGGGCACGAGATGCGCGATGTCTCCGCCGAGGCGGAACACTTCCTTCACCAGTCGCGAAGAGACGAACGTGTACTCCACCGCGGGGAGCATGAAGATCGTCTCCGCGCCTTCCGAGAGCTCGCGATTCATCAGCGCCATCTGCAACTCGTATTCATAATCCGAGACCGCGCGGATCCCGCGCACGGTGACGGTCGCGTCCATGCGGCGCATGAAATCGACGAGCAGGCCGGAGAACGAATGCACCTCCACGCCTTCGATTCCCTTCGTGCAGCGCGCGATCAGCTCCATCCGCTCCGGAACCGTGAACACCGGCGACTTCCCTTCGTTCTCGAGCACCGAGACGAGGAGTCGATCGAACAAGCGCGCGGCGCGGCGGATGATGTCGAGATGACCGTTCGTCATCGGATCGAACGAGCCCGGATAGACAGCAATGCGCATGGCGTGCGGATGGTAGCAGAGCAGCTCGCAGCTGGCAGCTCTCAGCTCGCAGTCGCTTCGGATCTCCTGCGAGCTGCGAGCTGCGAGCTGCCAGCTCTATTGGTCAAGTGCTTGACGATCAAGTCGAACCGTCCTAAACTCTCGTCATTCGAGTTACACCGGTTTGGAATGGGAGGGCGTGAATGCGGCAGCGAATCGAGGTGAAACGCTCGAATCCGACCATGGCGGGCCGGCTTCTCTCCACGCTTCGCACGATGGTGCCCGGAGCGTGGATCGATCCCCGCAACAACGAGCTCATCACCCTGTACCGCCTCCGCTATCGGATGGCGATGGAGGAAGCGAAGTACGACACGGCGATGATCTTCCTCAACAAGATCCTCGAGCTCGATCCCATGAACCTCGAAGCCAAGCTCTGCAAAGGCGAGATCTACCACCGCTGCCTCGGCGAATACGACCGCGCCATCGAGCAGTACAACAAAGTGATCCGCCTCTCCATCACCGCCAAGAACGACACCATGACGACGCGCGCCCGCGCGGCGATGTCGGAGATCATGGAGATGCTGTCGTAGTTTGGAGTGCGGCTACTTCTCGCGCTCGAGCACGAAATCCAACGCCATATCCAGCGCCTCTTTCGCCGGTGACGGCGCGAAGGGTTCTAACGCCATGCGGGCGCGGCTGGCGTAGTCGCGGGCGATTTCTCTCGTGTGATCGAGGGTGTCGTAGCGGTTGACGATGGCGAGGATTTCGGCGGGGTCGATGCCGTCGAAGGATTTGCTGGAGGCGATGTTGGCGATGAGCTCACGCTCGCGGGGTGTGGCGCGCGGGCCGGCGAGGATCAGCGGGAGCGTGATCTTGCCTTCTTTGAGATCGGAGAGTGCGGGTTTGCCGAGGACTTCGGTGCTCGAGGTGAAGTCGAGGAGGTCGTCGATGAGTTGGAAGCAGACGCCGAGGTTGTAGCCGTAGTTGAAGAGCGCGGCCGAAGACGACTCGGGGAGCTCGACGAGGTAGCCGGGGATGCGGCAGGTGGCGCCGAAGAGTGCCGCCGTCTTGCGGCCGACGATGTCGAAGTAGTCGTCGACGGAGAGGTCGAGACGGCCGCTGCGCTCGGTGCCGAGGATTTCGCCTTCGATCATCTTGATCGTGGCGTCGGAGAGGAGTCTCAGGATCTCGAGATTTCCCTCGGCCAGGGCCATGGCCATCGAATGCATGAAGATGTAATCGCCGACGAGGACGGTGAGGTCGTTGCCCCAGCCATAGTTGATCGACGTGCGGCCGCGGCGGACGTCGGCTTCGTCGATGATGTCGTCGTGGACGAGTGTCGCCGTGTGAATGAACTCGACGACGGCGCCGTAGACGACGTCGCGATAGCCGTCGTAGCGGAGCATGCTGGAGACGAGGAGCAGCAGCGCGGGACGGAGTCGTTTGCCTCCGCCGCCGAGGATGTGCTGGCCGACGTCGTGGATCGTGCCGATCTTCGACTGGAAGTTCCGGCGGAGCTCCTCTTCGACGAGCTCCAGCTTGGGGGCGACGAGGTCGAGCAGACGCTCCGCATATGCAATCTGCCCGTTGAGGGTCCGAGGCGCGGTCACGTCGCGAAGGATAGTCGATAAGAGCGCTCGACGCGAAGCGGCCCGTGATATCCGTCGGTCCGTTGTCTCGCGATCGGAGCCAGGGGCCTGCGCCGCAAAACCTCGAGCGAGAGGCATTCGGAACGACGCCTCGGGGCATCCGCACGTGCGTGCAGCCTTGTGACCTCCAACGCTGCCGGCCGGGCCGGTCAGCGCAACCAGCCGGGGAGGATTCCCTGGCGGCGCGCATCTTCGCGGAACTGTTCGTTGGCGCGCTGCGCGCGTTCGATCTCGAGTTGGACGTAGGGAATCCGCTCCTGCGCGCGGACCAGTTCCGATGACTCGTAGGTGAACTGGCTGGATTTGTAGCCGAGGGAGACGAGGGACTGGATCTTCGCGCGAAGCTGCTCGACGCGATCCTCGATGAGATGCAGCTCTTCCTTCGCGCGGCGGACGGTTTCCTCGTGGTCGCGCGCGTCGCGGCGCCATTGCCATTCCTCTCGCTGCTGCTGCTCGACTTCGGCCTGCGACGGAGGGGGAGGCGGACTCTCGAGAATCGCCTGGGGCGCGGCAGGCGTGCCGGAGTGATTCTTTTCCAGCTCCTCGATGCGTTTCTTCCGCTCTTCGGGCGACAAGCGCAGACGCTTTTGGACGGCCGTCTGCTTCGCAACGGGAGCGGGCTTGGCTTCCGGCGCGGGATTCGCGGTGTCGACGCGAAGCACCTCGGTCGCCGGCATCGTGTAGAGCACACCTCCGGAACGGAAGATGACGACGCCTTTCTCCTCGCGCACCGGACCCTCGATTGCGATGCGGTCGCCGGAGCGCAGGATCAGCGTCGACGCCACGGTCAGGACGAGAAGGATGGCGTTCATGCCGAATAGATTACTCTTGCGCCTCCGAATATGCCGAACTGGCTCTATCTGTTCACGAATCTTTTCTATCACCTCGGCCTCGCCATCTGGGTCGGCGGCGCTCTCGCCCTTGGCGCAATCGTCGCCGCGCAGCTCTTCCAGGCGCTCCCGCGCCCTCAGGCCGGAAGTCTTTTCGGCCCGATGCTGCGGAAGTTCGCGCGCCTCCGCGCGGCGGCGCTGGTCATCGTGGTCGCCTCGGCGGCGGTGAAGTACTTCCTCTGGGAGAGCGGCCCCACGACCTGGATCGCGCTCCGCTGGGCCGCGCTGGCACTGATGGCCGCGCTGCTGGTCTACGAGATCGGATTCCTCGAAGGCGCCCTGGAGGCTCGGCGCGTGCATCTCACACCGGACATGCCCGACTCGGATCCGCAACGCCAGGCCTTCCAGGCGCTGCACAAGCGCGCCGAGGCGTTGATGAAGGTTGGAATGATGGCGGCGATCTTGGCCATGTTGCTGTCATGAGCGAGTTGTCGGTGGTTCAACCGCGGTTCTGTGTGGCGACGGCCGCCCTCGGCCGTCGGTTCACGCGCCAAACGTGGCGTCATCAGGGGCCGGCCGTCGTTCTGCCCGACGGCCGAGGCGGCCGTCGCGGCCGTCGCTACACAGAGGCACCGCGACAACCGGCTGCTAGAATCGCGCGACCGCATGGGAAGTAGCCTCTCTCATCCCCAAGTCGTCTGGGTGCTGATCGCCATCGTCTGCGGCGTCTGTTACCTCATCTTCGATGCGCTGCGCTCGTTTGCGCTGCAGCTCAGCCCCGTGCGTCTGCGCACCTACTTCGAGATCGAGGACTTTCAGCTCGTCAGCGGCGCGCTGTTGCAGTTCGCGCTCGTCGTCGGCATCGGCGCGACGGTGATGATCTTCGACGAAGCAACGATGGGCACGGCCGTCTTCGAGAGCGTCATCCTCTGGGTGGCCGTGGTTCTCATCTGGAAGTTCGCACTGGCCATCGTTCCCGAAGACACGGGCGAGGTCATTCTTCGCGCGCTGATTCCGTTCACGCGTCTCAGCTACTACTTCCTCTCTCCGTTTCTCTACCCGCTGCGGAAACTTCTCGAGCGCGTCGACCGCGCGCAGGCGCGTGCCGATGAGGAAGAGGAGATTACCGACGAGGAAGTGCAGGCCTACATCGACGTCGGCGAGGCCGAAGGAATCATCGAGGCCTCGGAAGGGAAGATGCTGCAGTCGATCGTCGACTTCGGCAACCGCCTGGCGCACGAGATCATGACTCCGCGTATCGACGTGCTCTCGTTTGATGCGCGCCGTCCCATCGACGAGCTGGCGAAATTGTTCAGCGAATCGAAGTACGCGCGCATTCCGATCTACGAACAGAGTATCGATCAGATCACCGGCATCGTTCACATCAAAGACATCTTCGACGCGATCCTGAAACAGGAGCAGCGTTCGGTCGCCGAGCTGGCGCGTCCGCCGTACTTCGTCTCGGAGACGAAGAAAGTCTCCGAGCTCCTGCGCGAGCTGCAGAGCGAGCATCTGCAGATCGCGGTCGTCGTCGACGAGTACGGCGGAACGGCCGGCATCATCACGACCGAGGACGTCGTCGAGGAGATCGTCGGCGAGATCGCGGATGAGCACGAGGATGAAGAAGCCACCGTCGTCGAGGTCGGCGAAGGGACGTGGCTGGTGAGCGGGCAGCTTCGCGTGGAAGACCTCGAAGAGAAACTCGATGCGAAGCTCGCCGGCGATTACGAGACCGTGGCCGGACTCATCTTCACGACACTGGGACGCGTGCCCGGCGTCGGAGCGGTCGTGAGGAAGAACGGCTTGACGTTCGAAGTCGAGCGCGCGGACCGGCGCAGAATCTATCGCGTGAAAGTGACAAAGGATCCGGAGTGGACCGGCGAGGAAGAGGAGGAGGAATCGTGAGCCGTCCGCACTTCGGAGTCACCGCTCTCGTCGGCCGGCCGAACGCCGGAAAGTCGACGCTCCTCAACAAAGTTCTCGGCCACAAGGTGTCGATCGTCTCGGCGAAGCCGCAGACGACGCGTAATCGCATCGTCGGGATACTGAACGACGAACGGGGACAGATCGCCTTTCTCGACACGCCCGGGATTCACCGCCCGCTGCACAAGCTGAACGTGCGGATGATGGATCACGTGCGCGCGTCGCTGACCGAGGCCGACGTCATCACGCTCATCATCGACTCCACGGAGGAGTTCGGAAAAGGCGATCAGTTCGTCATCGATCTGCTGCGCAACGAGAAAGAAGCGAACCCCGACGCGCGGCGCTTCGTGATCCTCAACAAGATCGATCTGCTTCGGAAAGAGAAGCTCCTGCCGCTGATGGAGCAGTACCACGGCTTCGGACTGTTCGACGAGATCATCCCGATCTCGGCGTCGACGGGGGAAGGTGTCGACCATCTCGTGAATCTGCTGTTCGAGACGGTCAAGCCAGGCGAGGCGCTCTATCCGAAAGAGGACTACACCACGCAGCCCGAGCGCTTTTTCGCCGCGGAGATCGTGCGCGAGAAGGTCCTCCAGCACACCTCGGACGAGATGCCCTACACGACCGCCGTCAACGTCGAGCGCTTCGAGGAGGATGAGGAGAAGAACCTCATCACCATCTACGCGACGATCTATGTCGAGCGCGATTCGCAGAAGCCGATCGTCATCGGCAAGCAGGGCTCGATGATCAAGCGCATCGGCACCGAGGCGCGCCAGGATCTCGAATCCGTTCTCGGCGCCAAGGTCTTCCTCGACCTCCACGTCGCCGTCCACGAGGGCTGGCGGGAAGACGCGCGGTTTTTGAGCGAGCTCGAGTGGCCACTCGGGTAGTTGCTGGTTCCTGGTTGCTGGTTGTCTGGGGTTGCTCTTCGTAGCCAGCCTCAGGAAACGAACACGGCCTCACCACGATCGCGGGTTCGCTTCTGGTTGCAGGTTCTCCGGCATTGCCGAGCGACGCAAACGCCAGACAACCAGCAACCAGAAACCAGCAACAAGGGCGGTCGGGTGGGTTGGGTAGGTAACCGCTTTCAAAAAAGAGATTCGCAAAGGGGCGAACCTTCATTAACATGACGATCACAGGTCGTCACCCAGGTTTTCACGAAGAGTTCGAGGAGGTTTCATGGCCGCACTTCGCGCATTTCGCCCCATCTTTCTGTTGTGTCTTCTCATCCTAGTTCCCGTCGCGTTCGCGCAGCAGACTGGATCCATCAGCGGCAAAGTGTCCGCGACCGATGGTTCGATGCTGCCCGGCGTTACCGTCGAAGCGCGATCCAACGTCATGCCGCAGCCGCGAACGACGGTCAGCGGCGACGATGGCTCGTATCGGCTGCCGGCACTGGTCCCGGGAACGTACACACTCACGTTCACGCTGGCCGGTCTCGAGACCGCGACTCGGCGCGCGGAGGTTCTGCTCGCGCAGGACGTCAGCGTGGACGCAAAGCTCGGCGTCGCCGGAGTCTCGGAGAACATCACCGTCACCGCCGAGGCCTCGCTCGTGAGCAAAGAGTCGACCGCGATTGAGAGCGGCCTCTCGAACGAGCAGATCCAGGCGCTGCCGGTCGCGCAGGAATACCGCGATCTGCAGAAGCTGATCCCGGGCGTCTCGGTGACGCAGGAACTGGTCCGTGGACCGAGCGCCGGTGGCAGCGGTCAGGACAACGTCTACAAGTTCGATGGTGCCAACGTCACGATGCCGCTCTTCGGCGTCCTCGTGGCCGAGCCGGCGACCTACGACATCGCGCAGGTCAACGTGGTCAAGGGCGGAGCCCAGGCCGTCGACTTCGCGCGCGCCGGCGGTTTCTCGATCGACACCGTCAGCAAGTCGGGAACGAACAAGTTCTCCGGCCAGGTGAGCTATCAGGTTCTGAAGCATGACTTCGTGGCGGATCAGGAAGGCACGATCAACTCGAAGTTCCAGAGAGATCGCGACTGGAGCATCGCCAACATCGGTGGCCCGATCCTCGCCGATCGGCTCTTCTTCTACGGTTCCTACTACCGTCCGATCGAAACCCGAGACAACCAGGCCAACCTGTACGGCCCGCTGCCGAGCTTCAAGAGCACGCGCAACGAGGAGTTCGGCAAGCTGACCTTTACGCCGACGCAGACCATCCTGCTGAACGGCAGCTATCGCCAGTCGCATCGCACCGACAAGGGTGACACCTACGCGTCGACGTCGGCCGGCACGATCGGATTCGGATACGAGACCGAGTTCAAGCTCGGCACGCTCGACGGCTCGTGGGTCATCAATCCTCGGGCGTTCGCGACGTTCAAGTTCACCGACTTCCGCAACCCCGGCACCGGCCATCCCGACAACTTCGCGACGGTCGTTCCGTCGCTGACGCCGGGAGCGCAGCTCGACATCAACAATCTCGCGTCGCTCGGTCTCCTCACGGTGCCGACCGCGCTTTCCACCAACCCGACGCAGGCCGCGTTCGTTCAGGCCTACATCGACAAGTACGGTTACGTGCAGAACGGCGTGCGCACGGGCGGCGGCCTCGTTGGCTTCGCCAGCCTTTCGGCCGACAACGACGACTTCTTCCGCAAGAACGGACAGATCGCGTTCGACTACACGCTCGGCAGCAACGTCACGCACAACTTCCACGTCGGCTACCAGCGCTACATCGACTCCGAAGATCGCTTCCAGACCTCGAACGGTTGGGGCAGCATTACCATCCCCGGCGGCACGGTCAACTGCCCGGCGAATGCCTGCGGCACGATCAAGCCGGCGTTCTTCCAGGCCATCCTGAGCCAGCAGACGACCGGTCTCGTTCCGACGATCCACTCCGAGATCAAGACGCAGAACTTCGAGATCAACGACTCGATTCAGACGGGCAACTGGACGTTCAACGCCGGCGTGATGGCCAGCAATGACACGCTCTACGGTCAGGGTCTCGCGCAGGCGGACAACATCGCCGGCTTCGTGAGATCGCCCGGCACGAAGTACAAGATGCACGACACGCCGTTCCAGGATCAGATCCAGCCGCGCTTCGGCACGACCTGGGCCTACAACGGAACGGACACCGTGTTCGGAAGCTGGGCCCTCTACAACCCGGCCGCGAACTCCGACGCGCGCGCAGCGTCGTGGGACCGCAACCTCATCGCCAACATCAACGCTTACTTCGACGACAAGGGCGTGCTCATGGGCGTCAGCCCGGTGGCCTCTTCGTCGGGCAAGCTGTTCGTCGACGGCATTCGGCCGCGCCGCACCTCGGAGATCCTCCTCGGCACGGGCCAGCAGATCATGAGCAACTGGTCGGTCCGCCTCTACGGCCGCCATCGCTACAGCAATCATTTTTGGGAAGACACGAACAACGACGCGCGTCTCATTTACGGCGGCAATGTCGATGGCATTCCGCACGAGCTGTACATTCCGAATCTCGGCACGAACCCGACGGCGGCGAATCCGGCCGGCACGGGTCTTCGCGGCGCGATCGGCAGCGGCTCGAGCTACGTCATCGCCGAGCTCGATGGTGCGTTCACGAAGTACTACGAGGCCTCGATGGAGTCCGACTGGCGCGGTCATAACGCGACCGTGAACGCGTCGTACACCTGGAGCCACTACTACGGCAACTTCGATCAGGACAACAGCTCGTTCAACACCGCCAACGACGCGGCGATCTTCATCGGCTCGTCGAACATCGGTGACGGCGCGGGCCGTCAGCTCTGGGACAACAAGTACGGCAACCTCCGCGGCGATCGCCGTCACGTCCTCAAGCTGAATGGAACGTACACGCTGCCCTGGAAGGCGACGGCGGGCATCTTCGGCGTCTATCAGTCCGGCCAGCCGTATCAGCTCGAGAGCTTCCTTCCGTACGCGGCCCTCACGACCAGCACGAGTGACACGAACCGCTACGCCGAGCCCGCGGGTCGCCGCGTTTCTCCGGCGCACCATCAGGTCGATCTGAAGTACACGCAGAACATCCCGATGCCGTACAGCCTGAACCTGCAGGCGATCGTCGACATCTTCAACGTGTACGACAACCAGACCGGCTACAACTTCGAAACCCGCGTCGGCACGCTCGGCAAATGCAACACGAACAACTGCATCGCGACCGAGATCGCCGCGCAGCCGTCCGTCAACGCACCCTTCGCGAAGTCGCACTACGACCCGCGCCGCTTCCAGGTGGCGCTGCGTTTACAGTTCTAAAGATCACACGTCACGACATCACTCGCCCCTCTCTCCGCGTTCGCGGGGAGAGGGGCTTTTTGTTTAGGAGTGCGGTAGCGCAGCTACCGCGTGCCGAAGGCGCTCACGTGAATTCACCGAGGCGCGTGTGACAAACACGCGGTGGCTCTGCCACCGCACTGGAGTTTGGCCATTGTGAGGAGGGCGGGCTTATAGCCCGCCGGTTCTTTGTGTGGGGACGGTCTTCACGCCCCCTGCCCAGAGTCGGCGGGCTATAAGCCCGCCCTCCCCGCTCGCTCCTAAACGATTATTGGAACAGCCGCTCCCTTGCGATGAGCTCGCGCGTCGTCGCGTCGGCTTCGCGGCGGGCGCGGTCGATGCGGGCGGCGCTGTCGGGTTCGTGCAGGAGCACGCTGACCTGGGCGCGTTTGAAGAGCACCATCGGATACGCGGGATGCGTCGGCGGTACGCGATCGAGTGCGGTGCGCGCTTCTTCGAAGCGATGGGCGCTGAGGTAGAGGACGCCGAGCTCGAGGTCCTTGGCGAAGGCGCTTCCCTGAAGGGAACGCGCCTTCTCGAATGCTTCGAGCGCGGCGTCGGTCTGGCCGGTGGCCATCGCCATCTCGCCGAGGCGCACGAGCTCCGCGGGGCGCGGCGCGCGCATCGTGTAGATCTTCTGGCGCATGCGAATCGCATCCTCGATGCGACCCTGACGCTCGCGGATCACGGCCAGCGCTTCGAGCGGCGGCAGGCGATCCGGCGATTCGGCGACGATCTGCTCGAGCATCGGCACCGCGCGCTGCCAATCCTTGCCGCGCGCGTAGTGGAGCGCGAGATACGTCCGCACGTCGGCCGATTGCGGCGCAATCGCCTCCGCTCGTTTGAACGCATCAATCGCCTGGGCTTCGTGTCCCAGCGCCGAGTGCGCGCTCGCCAGACGAAGCGCGGTGTCGAGATTGTACGGATCGGCCGCGCGGATTTTTTCGAGCAGCGGAATGGCCTCGGCGTACTGCTCGCGCACGAAGAGTCCCGAGGCCTTGTCGAGCAGTGGGAAGAGCGCCGTCATATCGGCCGGCCGCGGCGCGTCTTTTCGCACGATCGGCACGGCCTCGGACGCGACGTAGCCGAGAGCCGCGAGCTTGCGCTGTTCCTCGTTGGAAAGATTCGCCGGCGATGGCGCGGCGAGCGAGGGGAGCGGATAGTCGGCGAGCGCCTTGCGCACGGGGCGCGAAAGCTCGGCCTTGAGGTCGTGTTGCTCCGCGGGATCGGCGATGACGTCGTAGGTCTCGATCGCGCCGGCTCGGATCGTCTTCCTGCGCCCTTCGACCGCCATGACCTGCGGCTGCCAGCCGAAATCGAGGAAGGGCTTCATGGCTTCGCCCATCACGATCTCCGGCGCAGCCTCCGGTTTCGGATCGCGCAGACTGTTCGTCGACCCGAGGCCGGCCCAATCGAGGATCGTGTGAAAGACGCGGCGCGTGCTCACCGGCGCGTCGGTCGTTCCCGGCGTCACGCCCGGTCCGAGAATCAGCAGCGGCACGTGCATCGTCGATTGGTAGAGAAGATTGCCATGCTGCGCCTCGCCATGCTCGCCGAGACCCTCCCCATGATCGGCGACGATCACGATCGCCCACGGGCGACTCGCCTTGCGCTGCTCGAATGCGTGCACCAGCCGTCCGAGTTGCTCGTCCATCGACGCGACTTCGCCGAGATAGGGATTGTTCGCGTAGCGCGTGCGAAATGGCTCCGGCGGTGTGTAGGGATAGTGCGGATCGTAGTAATGCACCCAGAGAAAGAAGGGCTGCGCATCGGACGACTGCAGCCAGGCCAGCACGCGCTCGGTTGTCTCGGCCGCGTTGCGCTCGGCGTGACCTTCGCGCTGCTCTTCATCGTAGACGTCGAACCCGCGCGCGAGACCGAAGCGTCGCGCCAACGCAAACGAGGACACGAACGCTGCCGTGCGATAGCCCGCGTCGTGCAGCTTTTCCGCGAGCACGGGGCGTTCGGCGGAAAGAAAGCGCGCGTTCTCGTGAACGGAATGGCCTGCAGGATAAAGCCCGGTCATCATCGAGCTGTGCGACGGAAGCGTCTGCGGAACGGCGGCATAGGCTTGCCGAAACATCCGCGCGCGCGACAGCAGCGCATTGAGCGACGGCGTCGCCGGACCGATGGCGTCGGCGCGCGTCGTATCGAGCGTGACGAGCAGGATCGACGGCTTCGGAAGCGCAGGCTGCTCCGGTTTCGTGCAGGCGATGAAGAGGCAGACGGTGGCGAGGACAAGACGTCGCAGCATCGTTTCCCATCATAGCGATGGTCGCACGGAGGGCGGGCTTATAGCCCGCCGATTCTGGGTGGGGGCTGTTGGTTGGAACGTCCTTCCGCCCACCCATTGGCGGGCTATAAGCCCGCCCTCCAGAGCCACCCAGGTGCTACGTCACGTCCACGACCACGATCGTCAAATCGTCTGCGTCTTCATCCTCCACACGCCACCGTCGCACCGCGTTCACGATCTCGTCGCCGACGGCGGCGGTGTCGAGTGCAGTCGATGCGCGCACGAGATCCTGCAGACGCTCCTCGCCGAACAGTTCGCGGCGCGTGTTGCGCGCCTCGATGATTCCGTCGGTGTACGCAACGATGCGATCGCCCTTTGCGAGTGCGGTCGTCTTGGTGAGGTAGCGCGCGTTGTTGAAACGTCCTAGGAGCACGCCCGGCGCGCCGAGCTCGAGGAACGTGCCGTTGCGGAAGAGGAGCGGTGGAGGATGGCCGGCGTTGGTCACAGTGACCGTGCGCTGCTCCATGTCGAACCAGAGATATGTCGCCGTCACGAACGCACGCCGCACGTCGCGGCGCAGCGTGGCGTCGACAGACGCGAGCAGCGCGGCGGGATCGGCGGCCAGCGCGGCTTGCGACGTCGCGGCGATCTTCACCATCGACGCGATCAACGCGGCCGGCACGCCGTGTCCGGCGACGTCGGCCACCAGCACGCCCGTGTGAAACTCATCGGCGCTCAGAAAATCGTAGAGATCGCCCGCGACCGACGAAGCCGGATCGTAGCGCGCGTGAAAGGCGAGGCCCGTGACATCGGGCATCGACGTTGGCAGGATCGACAACTGGATCTCTCGCGCCGTGCGCAACTCGTTTTCGATCGCGATCTGCTCGCGCTCGCCGCGCAGGAACGAGCGCACAGCCGCGAATCCGAGAGCGGCCACGAAGATGACGAAGCCGATCGTCTCGTCCGCGCTCTCCCACGGCAGCACGCTGAGCGCGGCGAGGTTGTTGTTCAGCGCGAAGAGCAGGAACAGGGTCGCGCCGCCAAGGACGACGCGAAGCTCGAGCGTCGCCTTCTTGCGCAGGTGCAGCGAATTCGCCAGCACGCTGATTCCGCCGATGATGACGAGCACATTGTTCGCGAGCTCCAGCGAGCCGGGGCGGCCGGTAAGGAGATCGGACACGATGCCGATCGAAGCAAACAACGCGAACGCCAGCACCTGCCAGCGCAGCGTCGATTTCCACCCTGGGCCGACGAGCCGCACCGCCACGGTCCACGCTGGCACCGTGATCACGTAAGTGATGAAGGAGGCGGCGAAGGCGCTCGTGCGCAACGAAACGCCGAAGAGAATCGGCAGGTACGTTTCGGCAGCGACGCGCAGTCCGTAGAGAAACGTGAAGAGTCCGAACCAGAACAGCGTCGCCGCGTCGCCTCGTCGCCTCAGGATCGATGCCGCCGTTGCGGCGACGCCGACAATCATCAGGAGCAGTGCGATGAACATCTGACGCGCGTTGCTCCGGATCGGCGCCAGGATCGTCTGATCGAGCGCCATGGGCAGCGTGTCGTCCGTCGCGAGCAGCGGTGAGGCTCCGAAGAACGCCTCGCGCGGCGCGCGCGGAATGCGCACGTAGATGCGCTTCCCCGCGGAGCCAGGAGGAAGCGCGACGCTGAGCAGCGTGAGCTTCCCGATTCGCGACGGCTGGCGAAACGAATAGACCGGTGTTCGATCGAGGAAGAGCGTCAGCTCCTCGACGTAGGCGCGCACGAGGAAATGCGTGCGATCCGGCAGCGCGACTGGAAATCGACTGCGCACCCAGACGTCGTGACCGCCGTCGCCGTCGACGTTCTCGCGCCACGACGCATGGTCATCCGGCGGTGTGGTGCGCGGATCGGTGAGCGCGTATTGCCACTCCGTTTCCGGCGATCGCGGCGCGCCGCGATCGACGGCGCACGCGGCGAGGAGGAAGAACGCGACGATCGCAAGGCGCTTCACGCGAGGCATACGCTACCATCCCGCATGCTCAACTACATCTGGTTCGGACTCATGGCGATCGCCCTCGTGGTCGCCGCGTTCAATGGGACCGCCGCCGCGGTGACGCAGGGCGCCGTCGACTCGGCGAAGACGGCGGTGGAGATCGCGATCGGTCTCGTCGGCATCATGACGCTCTGGCTCGGCATCATGCGCATCGCCGAGGCCGGCGGCCTCGTTTCGCTCCTCGGCCGCGCGCTGCGTCCGGTGCTGCGATGGCTCTTCCCCGAGGTGCCCGCGGAGCATCCGGCGGCTGGCGCGATCGTGATCTCGCTCGCCGCGAACATGCTCGGACTCAACAACGCCGCCACGCCCCTCGGCATCAAGGCGATGGAAGAGCTGCAGACGCTCAACGAACAGAAGGAGACAGCCACGAACTCGATGGTCACGTTCATGGCCATGAACACCTCGGGCGTGCAGCTCATCCCGACGACGATGATCGCCGTCCTCGCCGCGTCCGGCTCGCGGAATCCGACGGCCATCATCTCCGCGTCGCTCGTGGCCACGGCGGTCGGCACCATCGCCGCAGTGCTCGCGGCGCGTGCGCTGCAGCGGTTCTATCCGGTTCGTCCGGCGGCCATGGCTACCGACGTGAGCGCCGAGGTGAGCGAATGATCCGCGGCATCCTCGACACGGTCTCGGTCTGGGCCATCCCATTCCTGCTCGTAGTGATCCCGCTGATCGCCATGATTCGCGGCGTGAAGGTCTTCGACGTCTTCGTCGACGGCGCGAAGGAAGGCTTCGACGTCGCGATCAAGATCATCCCGTTCCTCGTCGGACTGCTCGTGGCCATCGGCATGTTCCGCGCGTCCGGCGCGATGGATCTCCTGACCAACGCGCTCAAGCCGGTGATGGCCGCGACCGGATTCCCCGCCGAGCTCGTGCCACTGGCGATCCTGCGCACATTGACCGGCAGCGGCTCGCTCGCGTTCACGACGGATCTCATCAAGACGCACGGTCCTGACTCGCTCATCGGCCGTATGGCCGCGGTGATGTACGGCAGCTCCGAGACGACGTTCTACGTCATCGCCGTCTACTTCGGCGCCGTGAGCGTGAAGCGCACGCGCCACGCGGTTCCCGCCGCGCTCATCGGCGACATCGTTGCCGCGATCGCGACGGTGGCGGTGTGCATGTGGATGTTTTGATTGGTTGTCAGTGGTCGGTTGTCGGTTGTCTGCGGGTTGCCGCAGAGTGAGATCACGTGGGTTGTTGCCCGCCTTCAATCTCCGGTGACGGGCGACGTGATTGGCGGATTTTCGCCGGAAACGAAGTACGTTCCATTCGAGTCCATCTGCACGACGATGTAGCGGATGCCGTCGTTGATGAGGTCCTGAACGGTGTAGCCGACCTGGTCGGCAGGAATGCGTTCGATCGTTACGCCTGGCATGAAGTCACCTCATGGAATGGCGAGCGCGGAGACCGCGCTCGCGCGTAGCTGGCGGAACTGATCGCCGTTGAGAAAGATGGCCACGCCGGTATCCGCCGAGCGGGAAGCGAGCCAGGTCCGCAGCTTCTGACGATTGGCGGGATCGGCTTCAAGCCACGTGCGGATGCGCGTGGTGTTGTTGTCGGCGCCGAAGATGGCGGCTCCCGTCGAGACGTTGCTGTTGGTGACGCGCGCCTCGGTGGGAATCGGCGGTCCGAGGACGCCACCGTCCGCGATCGGACGGTCGAAGGCGAGAAAGCCGATGACCAGCGGACGCGGGAACGTCTCGTTCATCGCCACGCCGTGGCTCGAGGCCGAGGCGATCTTGACGTTGCCGCCCGGCGTCGCCGAGGCGACGGTCTGCGAGAGGCTTGAGATGAGCGACTGATAATTCTGCGCGGAGTTCACCGCTTCGCTCGTGCCGCCGGCATCGAAGAGCGAGATCGGTTTCGCCGCGCCGGCATCGAGGTTCGCGCCGCGCGCCTGATTGGCAATCAGCGACACGTTGACGCCGCCGGCGACGTAGACGCGATAGACGACGCGCAGATAGTTCTGCTCGTGTTTCTTGCGGCCCTTCTTGTCGGTCGCATCGCGCGGCGCGTACTGCCGGAGGAAATCGCGATTCGCGACGGCCCACTCTTCGACCTGCGGCGAGAGCACGGTTACCGGCAATCCGTAGGTCGAGGCCTGCGAGATGTTGACCGTGCCGTAGGCGTCGCCGCTCGAAATGAGGCTGAGGCCGACCGGCACGGATTGAATCGGAATCGCCAACGACGCGCCCGCACCCTTCTTCACCTGAAACGTGTACGAAGGAAACGCCGCGCCGGGCGCGGTGCTCCAGGCGGTGAGCGGCGGCGCTGTCGGCGCGGGCTGCGGGAACTGCCACTGCTTCGGCAGCGTCGCATCGATCGACACGCCGTAGGTGCCGTTGTAGAACCCCTCCCATCCCGTCGGCTGCAATCGCGCGACGACGTTGGAGAGCGGGAGGAAGCCGTCTTTCTCGAGGTTCTTCACCTCATCCTCGATCGGCGAGGAGACGAGGAACATGTCGCCGACCTGCAGGTCCTCGGTCAGCGGATAGACCGGCAGTACCTGGCTCGCGCGAATCGTCAGACACCAGTCCTTCGCGACGCGCGAAAGCTGGTCCTGCTTGCGATGGTCGAGACTCTTGCACGCGAAACAGGCCAGAGCGGCAGCTATGGCAATCACACGAACGCGCATGTGCGGAAGAACCTCCCTCGCTGGAGATTTTAGCATCGCGCGTCGAGGACGTCTGCGCTCCGCTGCAAGAGAGCTCGATGAACCATCGAGCGCGTCCTCATTTTCACCGTGCGACCGGGCGTGGTCTCGAGACGGCGTACAGCAGCGCGCCTGCCGTGAGCGCGATCGCGGCGACGAGCAGTTTCATCTTGTCGAGGTTCACGACGAACACCATCGAGACGAGCACACCGAGCGCGGGAATCACGTAGCCCGGCGTGCGGAATCCTGCTTTCGACGTCGCCGGGTTGAGTTTGCGCAGGCGGGGAATGGCGAGGCAGGTGACGAGATAGGTCGTCAGGCGCGCCATCGCCGAGATGAGCGCGAGCTGTCGGAACGAACCGCCCAGCCAGCGCCAGCGCGACGACCGTATGGATGGCGATGGCGACGGTGGGCGTGTGGAAGCGCGGGTGGACGTACGCGACGGGTCCCATGCGGCGGTCGAGCGAGAGCGCGTAGAGCATGCGCGAGCCCTCGAGCATGGTGCCGGAGTTCGTGCCCGCCATCGACAGCAGCGCGCCGATCGTGACGATGTATGCGCCGATCGGGCCGATGAGTGCCTGCGCCGCCGAGGCGATTGGCGTCGTGCTCTGCGAGAGATCGGGAAGCGCGGACATTGCGCCGAGTTGCACGAGCGCGTAGATCGCGGCGATGGCCAGGATCCCCGCGAGCAGCGCGAGCGGCAGATCGCGGCGCGGATTTTTGAACTCGCCCGCGGGCACGCCGAGGTTCTCGAAGCCGGCGTAGGCGAAGAGCATGAAGAGCGCGCGCGGTGTGTCTGTGGATGTTCTAATGGGTAAGCAGCGCGATCGTTGCACGCGCGAAGCCGCTTGACCGAGCGCAAGAATTATGTTGTGATGCCCTAATGTCAGTAAGGCGGGTTCTCCGGTTGCCTGCCGTATAAGATGAACGTCTAGGGCCGAGGGAGTGACTGAGGCATGACGCGCAAACAATTGTTTCTAGGTGCGATCGTCGCGGCTTTCCTTTGTTCGGTGACCTTGGATGCAAGCGCACAGGGCGAATGCAAATATTGGGCTTGTCCAATCTACGAAGATGGGGATGTTGCCTGTTCCCAGATCTATTGCAACACGCCGCCATGCGACGCCGAGTTCTTCGCTTGGAACTGTAATAAAGTGTGTGATGGTTTGCCGGGACAGGGCGGAGGCTGTTGGTGCCAGGCCGGACACATCTGCTATGACGTTTGAGGTGATTTAGGGACCCAGCATGCGATCCAACATTTGGATTGTGATGGTCTTGCTGTGTTCGGCTCCGCTGAGGGCGGATGTAGCCGTAAAAACAACTCTGGTCGTTTCCGACGCTGGCAGCTTGCGAGATGCCGTACTGCTGGCAACTCGAGACGGCGCAAGTCAAAAAGCGGAATACCCAGCCGCATCGGGTCGAAATACCATAACGGCTCTTCTGTCGACTTCGGGCAATTGGAAACTGTCCGTGATGGCAAAAGGCTATTGGAGCGAAACCATCGACTGGTCCCCAGGCGATCGGAGTGAAATTGCGTTGAGGCTCTTCAAAGCAGCAACGATCTCCGGAGTGTTTGATTCTCCGACCCGCGGATTGAAACCCAGGAGCCTTCGGGGCGTCGTCTACTTGCAGTCCCCGACGATCCTGCTCGATCGGCCGGCACCTGGATCCGAAGCGGCTTGTAATCTCGATGGGCTGCGCTGGAGTTGTTCCGTTCCGTCGGGCGCTCCCTTTGACTTGCGGTTGGAGCCGGTCGGTTTTGCGCCAGTTCACCTTTCGGACCTCGTCTTAAGAGAAGGTGAAGTACAAGTCGTGGAGCCCCAGCTTCTCCGGTCCGGTGGTGGTGTTTCTGGTAGGGTCGTCGATCCGGCGGATCGCCCCGTTGCAAGTGCTCGAGTGAGTCTATTCCCCGAGGAACTCCTCAAAACTCGCGGGATGCGCGCCACGACGCTCATGCGCGAAACGAAGACCAATGCACGAGGCTCGTTCGAGTTTTCAGGACTCGAACCGGGCAGATTTCGTCTGGTCGTTGAAACAAAAGGCTTGTCGCCGGCGATCGTCTCCGGAATACCGGTTCGCGCCGGTGAAACGAATGGATTGCCGCGACCGGTTCGTCACTCACCCTATGGAGAGGTCGAGTTGGTTCTCGAACCTCCCTTGGACCCACTGGGGAAGCCTTGGCAGATCGAACTGAGCGAAGGCACGCAGCTCCTGCCTCGACAACCGCCGAAATCGGTCAGTCATGCCGCGACCATTGACGGGCTATGGAAGGCGGACAAACTTCGTGCGGATCTTCACGAGGTCGTCGTTCGCGACAGTGCTGGATCTTTCATGTACAAGACGAGTTTGGATCTATTCGGCGGCGATCGGAGCACGGCTCACTTGGCGATTCATCCGACCCGACTCCGTGGAATCGTCCAACTCGGAGATAGGCCCCTCGAAGCAGAGCTAGAGATCCAGAACACGCGCGGAGCGGGCATTAATACAAGATCCGATGACAATGGAATCTTCGAGACGGCATTACCCGGGACTGGCGAATGGCTAATCACTGTCTTGTACCCGATCGGTCAGAAGGCTGCACGAGTCACGGCCCAAACGATCTCTATCCCACCCGATGTCCCGCCAGATGCGGTTTACGAGGTCGTCGTTAAGCTACCAGGAGGCCGCATATCCGGGGTGGTTGTCGATCAAGACGGCAAGGGAGGCCCGGCGGTGGTTCAGGCCCTCCGTGATCGAAAGCAGGTGGCACAGCAAATGACTGATACCGACGGTAAATTCGATCTCGTCGGTCTGGGAACCGCGACGTATTACCTGGAAGCGCAAGGCCGTACGGGTACTACACCGACGCCGGTCGAAGTGCTTTTGGACGAAGGTGAGACAAAAGAAGTGACGTTGGTGACAGAACCCAACGTTCCGATCACGGGAATGGTGCTGATGCCAGACGGCCGACCGGCAAGCGGGGCGGTCGTCCGGATCTCACTCGATGGCGGTGCGAGTTGGTCGAAACGAATGACGGATATACACGGCGAGTTTCGAAGTGAGATTCGCCGGGGTGCAACCGTCATGCAGGTCGCGGTGTTGACGTACACCAATCCCGCCGCGTTTTTCAGTAGCCCCGTGAGCAGCGGACCGCTTCGCATACAGCTCCGATCCGATGGAGCAATGCTACGCATCCCGGGGGCGCGGATTGCGTACATAACTTCAGGAGGCGTGACAGTGCCCATCACTGCGCTCGCGTTTCCGGAGGCGCGGTTCGGGGGATTGTTCATCGAGGCGGGAGCGTATCGAATCTGCCCTTCAAGAAGCCAGGATTCCTCGTGTCGCGACATTGTGTTAAACCCAGGAACAGCGCAGGACGTGAACCTTTCGGTGGCCGAATGATGAAATTCACCAATAAGGAGTCCACCTGGCGCGTGTTGATGAGCTTGGTAATCATTGCGGCTGGACTTTCTTCGCCTCCGGTGGATGCCGCACAACGAAACGAGCGTTTGCCCTGGCTGGGCATGGGAATCTCGCCACAAGTTGATTCCGCAAAGGTCCGGTTTCTACAAGTGGAGCGAGTGACAAAGGGTGGACCGGCCGACCGCGCCGGCTTGAGGCCCGGTGACATGATTACAGGCGCGAGCGGTGTGTCTCTCGAAATCGGCGATGATCTCGACTTTTTGTTGTTCCTCGGCGAACGAAAGCCCGGTGAGCGGCTTGGGCTTCGTGTTGTGCGCTCGGGACGACCCATACAAGTACTCCTGACAGTGGGTGTAATGCCAGACAGTGCACGTGTCGGATGGCAGAAGGCACTCGACGCGGCACGGCAAAGACGGATAGCAGCCGAACGACAGAAGCAGTAGATCTCCAGCGTTCAACTCGTGCTCTTTCTTGCGATCATCCTTTGCTGACACCCACCGGCCGCATCGCTCAGAATGCCGGAAGGAGAGGGAGAGCTCGATGAACCATCGAGCGCGTCCTCATTTTCACCGTGCGACCGGGCGTGGTCTCGAGACGGCGTACAGCAGCGCGCCTGCCGTGAGCGCGATCGCGGCGACGAGCAGTTTCATCTTGTCGAGGTTCACGACGAACACCATCGAGACGAGCACACCGAGCGCGGGAATCACGTAGCCCGGCGTGCGGAATCCTGCTCTCGACGTCGCCGGGTTGAGTTTGCGCAGGCGGGGAATGGCGAGGCAGGTGACGAGATAGGTCGTCAGGCGCGCCATCGCCGAAATGAGTGCGAGCTGCCGGAACGAGCCGCCGAGCGCCAATGCCAGGGCGACGACCGTGTGGATGGCGATGGCGACGGTGGGCGTGTGGAAGCGCGGGTGGACGTACGCGACGGGTCCCATGCGGCGGTCGAGCGAGAGCGCGTAGAGCATGCGCGAGCCCTCGAGCATGGTGCCGGAGTTCGTGCCCGCCATCGACAGCAGCGCGCCGATCGTGACGATGATCGCGCCGATCGGGCCGATGAGCGCCTGCGCCGCCGAGGCGATCGGCGTCGTGCTCTGCGAGAGATCGGGAAGCGCGGACATCGCGCCGAGTTGCACGAGCGCGTAGATCGCGGCGATGGCCAGCGATCCCCGCGAGCAGCGCGAGCGGCAGATCGCGGCGCGGATTTTTGAACTCGCCCGCGGGCACGCCGAGGTTCTCGAAGCCGGCGTAGGCGAAGAGCATGAAGAGCGCGGCGTCGATCCACTTCGTTCCCGCGCCGGGGAGCGCGAACGAGCCGGGGATCGGGTTCGTGCTTCCACAGCGATCAGCGCGACGATGATGAAGCCGACCAGCGGCACGAGCTTGCCGAGCGTGAAGACGTAGATCGACGCGGCACCGTAACGCACGCCGACGAAGTGGATGGCGGCGAGGATCAACGTCGCGGCCGATGATCACGACCGCTCGCTGCACGCCGACACCAAGTGAGGGATAGAGCAGCGCGAGCGCGAGCACGAATCCATTCGACAGCGAGGCCAGCGACGTCACGCGCGCGATCCAGTTCATCCAGCCGGTCTCGAATCCGACGAAGTCGCCGAACGCGGTGCGCGCGTACAAATACGCGCCGCCCGGTTCGTTGAAATGGCTCGCGGCCTCGGCGAAGCTGAGCACGAGGATGAAGACGGGAATCGCGAACAGCAGCGGCGCCCAGAGCGAAAAGGGACCGAGCAGGTTGTACGACTCGTGCGGGAGCAGGAAGACTGCCGATCCGACGACGGCGTTGATGCACATGGCCACGAGGCCCCAGAAGCCGACGGTTCGGACGAGTTTTGCGCTGGATTCGGTCATCGACGATATCCCTTCCCACGAATCGATTTGCCCGGCAGTGCTCCCGTCATCGCGCCGTCCCGCAATACCGGCACGCCGTTGACGACGACATCGCTGATTCCCTCGGAAAAGTGATGCGGATCTTCGAACGTCGAGACGTCGCGCACGGTGTCGGGATCGAAGACGATGAGGTCGGCCTTCATCCCTTCGCGCAGAACGCCGCGGTCGCGCAGGTTCGCGCGCAGCGCCGCCTGCGACGTCATCTTGCGCACGGCCTCTTCGATCGTGAAGAGCTTCTCGTCGCGCGACGTAGTGCCCGAGGACGCGCGGGAACGTTCCGTAGGCGCGCGGATGCACGGCCTCGTTGCGCGCCCGGATCGCCGCCGTTGGCGATGCGCCGGATCGGAGCCGATGGAGACGAACGGTTGCTTCAGCGCGTAGCGAACGTCGTCTTCGTTCATCGAGAAGAAGATCACCCGCGGCGAGGTCTCGCTCGCGGCGAAGAGCGTCATCAGCGCCTCTTCGGGCGTGACGTTCATCATGGTGGCGATCTCGCCGATGAACTTTTTCTCGTATTGCTGCTGCTCGTCGTTGAAGATCTGCGCGACGTAAATCCCGCGCTCGCCGCGACGCGCGACCTGTGCGCGCAGCGTCTCGGCGATCTTCGCTCGATCATCGGGATCGGCGAGGCGCTTGCGGAACTCGCCGTAGCCACCTTCCATCGCCCAATCGGGAGCGAGCGTGCTGAGCGAGGTCGACGAAGCGGCATAGGGATAGACGTTCGCCGCGACATCGATCCCCGCGGCGCGTGCGGCTTCGATGCGCTCGATGATCTGCGGCATGCGCCCCCAATTCGGACGACCGCCGATCTTGAGGTGCCAGACGTTGACCGGGATGCTTCGCTTCGCGTCCGATGCGAAACGCTTCGTCGAGCGCGGTGTCGATGCGATCGCCTTCGTCGCGGATGTGCGAGAAGTAAACGCCGCCGTACTTCGCGGCGACGCGCGCACATGTTGATCAGCTCCTCGGTCGTCGAATACATCGCCGGCACGTAGATCAGCGACGAGCCGATGCCGATCGCTCCTTCGCGCATGGCCTGATCGACGATCGCTTCCATCTCGCGCATCTCGTCGGCCGTCGGTGCGCGATTGACGTCGCCGATGACGATCTAGCGCGGGTTCGACGCGCCGAGGAGCATCGCGAAGTTGATGGCCGCACCCTGGCGATCGAGTTGATCGAGGTAATCGCCGAGCGTGATCCAGGGCGAACCTTTGGTCACTTTGTCGGGCCGCTGCGGACCGGGCGAATCGCCTTCGCCCGCGACTTCCGTCGTCACGCCCTGGCGCACCTTCGCTTCGAGTTGCGGGTCGCGAGAGCGCGGTCGTTTGCGACCAGCCGAGGAGATCGATGAAGCCGGGAGAGACGATGTGCTCGCCGGCGTCGATCGTCGACTTTGCGTCCGTCGCGTGCAGATCGCCGATCGCCACGATCGTATCGCCACGCACGCCGACATCGCCGCGAAACCAGGGCGCGCCGGTGCCGTCGAGGATGCGGCCATTCGTGATCTTGAGATCGAGCGAGGGAGGCGTGGGGCGGGTGGTGGTGCAGCTGGCGAGTGTCATGATGATTGCGAGTGTGAGGAGGGGGAGAAGGCGCATGGGCTTATAGGCGCAGAGGCGCACAGGCGCATGGCGGTCCTTCTGTGAACCTGTGCGCGTATGAGCCTGTGCGCCTGTCAGCCTGAGCGCCCTCACTCCATCCCCCTCACCAGATCCTCGAACGTCTGCCGCTCGCGTACGAGCCGCGCTTCTCCGTTTTCGATCAGCACCTCGGGGGGAAGCAACCGCGCGTTGTAATGCGAGGCCATGGAGAAACCGTAGGCGCCCGCGTCGCAGAAGGCGAGAAGGTCTCCGACTTTCACTCGATCGATGGCGCGCGTCGTCACGCGTCCGTCGACGCGCGTGAAGACGTCGCCCGACTCGCAGAGGTTGCCGGCGACGACGACGTTTTCGCGGGGAAGCGAAGCATCCCAACTCTCGCGCAGCGAGCCGTTCGAGCTGCGCGAAGCGTTGAGGATGTGGTGATAGGCGCTGTACTTCGACGGACGGACGAGGTGATTGAAGCCGGTGTCGACGCCGATCCAGTCGATGCCCGCGCTGATCCGCTTCGTCGTCACGCGCGCGAGCAGCGTGCCTGACTCGGCGACGACGTAGCGTCCCGGCTCGAGAATCGCCGTCAGGTTTCGCTCGCGCAGGAACGGACCGGCGAGCTCCGCGAGCTCGCGTCCGTAATCGGCGATCGGAAACTCGCGATCGCCCGGTTTGTAGCGCGTGGCCATGCCGCCGCCGAAGTTGATCCAGCGCAGGTTCGGAAATTCGGTCGCCAGATCCAGCAGGCAACGCGCGGAATCGAGCAGCGGAGCCGATGGTGTCGACGCCCGAGCCGATGTGCGCGTGCAGGCCGACGACTTTCCGTCCCGAGTCTTCGACGAGCATCCGCGCGGTCTCGACCTCGGCGACGTCGATCCCGAACTTCACGCTCTCGCCGGCGGTGACGACGTCGGCGTGATGCCCGGCGCCGACCTCAGGGTTCACGCGCAACGCGATCGGATTCCGGAGGTCGAGCGCGAGGACAGCGATCGATCTCCGAAACGGAGTTGACGTTGATGACGATGCGCGGATCGGGAATGCCGCGCAGGTCTTCGTCGGAAACATTCGAGCAGGTGAACCAGATCGCGTCCGCGGCGAAGCCGGCGCGCATCGCCAGGTGAATCTCGCCCGGCGACACGGCATCGCAACCGAAGCCTTCTTCGCGTACGAGACGCAGAATGGCGAGATTGCTGTTCGCCTTCATCGCGTACATCGGCCGGAAGGGAAGACCCCCGAATGCGTTGCGAACGTTGGCGATCTGCTGCCGGATCGACGCCGCGTCGTAAACGTAGAGTGGCGTTCCAAACCGCGCAGCGAGCGCAGCCGATGAAACGCCGTTGATGTGAAGGATGCCGTCGACGAACTCCATGAGCGCGCGAAGTGTACCAATTGGTTGTCGGTTGTCAGTTGTCGGTTGTCCGCGATGTTTGCCCAAGGAACGTGTGCCGGGAGTCCGAGAGCCGCAGACAACTGACAACCGATAACCGACAACCGATTTACAATCTCGCCCGATGCAGCCCTACCTCGACCTGGTGCAGACGATCCTCGATCACGGCGTGTCGAAGTCGGATCGCACGGGGACGGGGACGCTCAGCATCTTCGGTCATCAGATGCGCTTCGATCTCGAGGCGGGGTTTCCGCTGCTGACGACGAAGAAGCTGCATCTGCGCTCGATCATTTACGAGCTGCTCTGGTTCCTCGCCGGCGATACGAACATCCGCTTTCTCAACGAGAACAAGGTCACGATCTGGAATGAATGGGCGGACGCGGATGGCGAGCTTGGTCCGGTCTACGGCCATCAGTGGCGCGCCTGGGACGCCGCCGACGGTAGTCACATCGACCAGATCTCCAATGTGATCGCCGAGATCCGCCGCAATCCCGACTCGCGTCGCCTCGTCGTCAGCGCCTGGAATGTGGGCGAGCTCACGAAGATGGCGCTGCAGCCCTGCCACGTGCTCTTCCAGTTCTACGTCGCCAACGGCCGGCTCTCCTGCCAGATGTACCAGCGCAGCGCCGACGTTTTCCTCGGCGTTCCGTTCAACATCGCCTCGTACGCGCTGCTGACGATGATGATGGCGCAGGTCTGCGATCTTCGTCCCGGCGACTTCGTCCTCACGCTCGCCGACGCGCATCTCTACACGAACCATCTCGACCAGGCGCGCGAACAGCTCACGCGCGAGCCGCGTCCGCTCCCGACGATGCGCCTCAATCCCGAGGTGAAGTCGATCTTCGATTTCAAGTTCAGCGACTTCACGCTGGAGCACTACGACCCGCACCCCTCCATCAAGGCGCCGATCGCGGTATGAGAGAGGCGGATCGCAGAACGCAGATCGCGGATCGCAGTGGCGAAAGCCACCGACTGTGTTCTCCTGCGATCCGCGATCTGCGATCTGCGAACTTGTCATGAGACTTTCGATCATCGCGGCACTCACGACCAACGGCGTCATCGGACGCGACAACGGAATTCCGTTTCGTCAGTCGACGGACCTCAAACGACTCAAGTCGCTGACGATGGGGCATCACTTCATCATGGGGCGCAAGACCTATGAATCGGTGGGACGTCCGCTGCCGGGACGAATCACGGTCGTCATCACGCGGCGCGACGACTACGCGCCCGAGGGAGTGATCGTCGTGAAGACGCTCGAAGAAGCGATTCGCATCGCCGCCGCGGCGGGAGATGACGAGCCGTTCATCGCTGGCGGCGCGGAAATCTTCGAACTGGCAATCCATCGCGCCGATCGCATGTACCTGACGCGCGTTCACGCCGACGTCGAAGGCGACACCGTCTTCCCCGATTTCGATGACGTCTCCGAGTGGCATCTGACCGACGCCGAACATTTCGAAGCGGACGAGAAGAATGAGTATCCCTACTCGTTCCTCACCTACGACCGCGCGGGTGGCATCGGCCACGCGATTCCGGAGGAAGGGTGAGGATCGCGGTGCTTGATGCTGACAGGGGAGGCTCATGCGACGAATCGTGATCTTTGCAGTGCTGGCGATCGTTTTCGTCGGAGCTCTGATGTACTGGATGTCGCATCGCTCGCTGGTCGTCGAACGCGCGATGATCGGCGCTCCGCCGCAGATGCGGGTGCCGCATCACGTCAATCTGGTCGGCAAGCCGGCGCCTTTCTTCACGGCGATGGATCAGCGCGGCCAGACCGTAGGATCGGGAGCGCATCGCGGAAAGGTCGTCGTGGTGAATGTGTGGGCGTCGTGGTGCCAGCCCTGTCGTGAAGAACTGCCGCGCGTCGAACGCGAGATCTGGCAGCGATTCCGACCCGACGTGGCTGTGGTGGCGATCGCGACGGGCGAGGGTTTGGCCAAGGTCGATGAGTTCAATCGAACGGCGAAACTCACGTTTTCGCTCGTTGCCGATCCGAAAAACGAGATCGCGCGCCGCTTTGGCGGCGACGACGCCATTCCGCGAACGTACGTCATCGACCGATCCGGGACCGTTGTCTACCAGGCGCTCGGTTATGGCGAGGGTCCGTTCGCGCCGCTGGTTTCCGCCGTTGCGCAAGCAGTCGCGCGCTGATTTCGAATGTGGCGCCTGCTCCGCACCAACCGCGACTTCCGCCTTCTCTACTTCGGCACGCTCATCTCCCTCGGCGGTGACTGGTTCCTGACGGTTGCGCTGTTCGATCTCGTGCTGCAGCTCACCGGATCGGCGACGCTCGTCTCGGCGATCCTTCTCTGCCAGACGCTGCCGATCTTTTTCTTCACGCCTCACGCGGGACATCTCGTCGATCGCATCGATCGGCGCAAGCTGATGATCGGCGTCGACGTCGTGCGCATCGGCGCGTGTCTGTTGCCGCTTCTCGCACGGACGCCGGCGATGCTGCCGTTCGCGTTCGCCGGTGTGATTCTCATCTCCATCGGCTCCGCGTACTTCGAGCCGGCTTCGCAGGCCGCGCTGCCGAACCTCGTCGCCGCGGAGGATCTCAGTCTCGCCAACGTGCTGATGGGATCGACGTGGGGCACGATGCTCGCCGCCGGCGCGGCGATCGGCGGCGCGGTGACGGCCGCGTTCGGACGCGACGCTTCGTTTCTCGTCGACGCCGGCAGTTTTCTTCTCTCGGCGATTTTACTGATACGCATCCGCGGGCACTTTTCCGAGAAGCGTGATGCGAGCCATGCGCGTCCGCCGTTTCTGCAATCGATCCGCGAGACGTTTCGTTTCGCGCGCTCCCAACCGCGCGTGCTCGGTTTGCTGACGGTCAAAGGAGGCTACGGCATTGGCGCGGGCGTCGTGGCGATGCTGAGCGTGTTCGGACGCGAAGTCTTCCGCGCCGGCGCGTTCGGCATCGGACTTCTTTTCGCGGCGCGCGGCATCGGCGCGCTCCTCGGTCCGTTTCTCATCCGCGGCGTGATGCGCACCGACGACGCGCGCTATCGCGCCATCGCCGTCTGCGTGCTCGCGTTCGGCGCGGGCTACGCCGCGCTGGCGATCTCGCACTCGCTCGCTGCCGGGTGCGCGGCCATTCTCTTCGCCCACCTCGGCGGCGGAGCAGCCTGGCAGATCTCGACGTACGGACTGCAGCGCGAAGTGCCCGACGCCATTCGCGGACGCGTGTTCGCCGCCGACTACGGATTCGTCACGCTGACGATGGCGTTCTCCGGACTGGCAACTGGCTTCGCATCCGATCGCATCGGACCCACGCGCGCTACGTTGGCAACCGCGTCTCTCTGCCTTCTGTTTGGTGCGGTGTGGGCATGGTCGACGCGAAAGCTGTGGACTCGAGAAGAATAGTTTCGAGCTTGCGTCGCTTCGCGCCGCGTTGCGCCCCGATCCATCCCGAAGCGGGGCCGAGGAGGAAGTAGATCCAGCCCGCGAATCCGAGCATGGAAGGCGGGGCGAAGAGCGCGATCAGCGCGGAGACGACGCCGATGGCGATGTAGGCGCCGTACATCCACATGTAGGTTTTCGTGTCGTGCAATTCGAGTGCGTTGAGCTGCAGCTGATCGCGTTTTCTCCAGGCATGGATGTAGAGCAGGAGAAAAACGGCGAAGATGCCGGCGAAACCAAGCGCATAAATGAGGTAGAGCTTCGACGGATCGCCCTTGCCGGGATCGTGAATGTGCCCGGTGGCCAGCTCGAAGATGAACTTCATCGGATAGACGTAGAAGAGGACGAGAAACAGCAGCGCAGTATTGAGCGTGATCGTCAGCTCGTCGGTCAGACCGTAGCGGCGAAAGAAGGTGTGGTGGCAGTGCCAGATCCACATGAGGATCGTGAAGCAGATGGCAAAGCCGAGGAAGCCGTCCATCTCCTCCATCAACTCCGGGAAAGTCTTGGGCACCTCGAGCGAGACGACGATCAGCGTCAGCGCGAAGCCGAAGACGATGTCGCTGAATGCTTCGACACGGGAAACCTCTTTCGCCCGAAGGCGGAACGGGATCTTGTCCGGCATGGAGGAAACTGTACGGAGCGGAGGGGGCGAAGTCATCTGACGTTTGTCAGCTTCTGGTTTTGGACCGCCGCCGTCTCGGCGGCTGGGACGGCGGCGTCTCGCCGCCGTCCGCGGGCGGCGAGACGCCGCTCGCCCAGCCGGCGAGGACGCCGGCGGTCCACGCCGCTGGCGCTCCAGAGTCGCTGTGCTAATCTCCCGCGCCTGATGATCGTCCGGGCCTATCAGGGGAAATCGCCTCGTTTTGGCGAGCGCGTGTTCGTCGCGGAAAATGCCGCGCTGATTGGCGACGTCGAGCTCGGGGACGACTCCTCGATCTGGTACGGGACGACCCTGCGCGGCGACGTGAATTTCATCCGCATCGGCGCGCGCTCGAACGTGCAGGACAACTGCACGATTCACGTTGACTCCGACGGTTGGTCGACGGTCATCGCCGAGGAAGTGACGATCGGGCATGGAGCGATCGTGCATGGCTGCACGATTCACCGCGGCGCGCTCATCGGCATGGGGGCGCGTGTTCTCAACGGTGCGGTCATCGGGGAACGCGCGCTCGTCGGCGCGGGAGCACTCGTTCCGGAAGGGATGCAGGTGCCGCCGCGCACGATGGTCCTCGGCGTCCCCGCGCGCGTCAAACGTCCCCTGACGGAAGACGAGCTGGCCAGGCTCGAGCACTCGTGGCAGCACTACGTCGAATACAAAGAGAGATATTTGAACGAGGAACGATGAAGGATGAACGATGAACGTGGAGCAGGCGCGTTCATCGTTCATCCTTCCTCATTCCTCGTTTCGGGCAAGCACATGGAACGAACCTACGCAGGCAGCATCAGGAAAGAACACAACGGCGCATCCGTCTCGCTCAGCGGATGGGTGCAGAAGCAGCGCGACTTCGGTGAGCTGATCTTCATCGATCTGCGCGATCGCAGCGGGGTCTGCCAGGTCGTCGTCGACCGCGGCCGCGGTGCCTCGGCGGAGCTGGTCGCGGCGGCGAAGGAGCTGCGCTCCGAGTTCGTCGTGCAGATCGAAGGGCGGGTCGTCGAGCGCGCGGACGCGCAGAAAAACGCGAAGCTGGCCACCGGCGAGATCGAGGTCGTCGCTTCGGCGATCACGATTCTCAATCGCGCCGACACGACGCCGTTCCCGATCGACGACGAGATCGACGCCTCGGAAGAGTTGCGCCTGCAGTATCGCTATCTCGACATCCGCCGGCCGCAGCTCACGCGCAATCTCATGCTGCGCCACAAGCTCGTCTTCGGGACGCGCAATTACTTCGACCGCCTCGGCTTTCTCGAAGTGGAAACGCCGATCCTCACGAAGTCGACGCCGGAAGGGGCGCGCGATTACCTCGTGCCGAGCCGCGTCCACAAGGGACAGTTCTACGCGTTGCCGCAGTCGCCGCAGATCTTCAAGCAGCTCTGCATGGTCGCGGGCCTGGAGCGCTACTTCCAGATCGCACGCTGCTTCCGCGACGAAGACCTGCGCCGCGATCGCCAGCCGGAGTTCACACAGATCGACGTCGAAGCCTCGTTCATCGATGAAGAGTTCATCTATGGCCTGATCGAAGGATTGTTCGCGGAGATCTTCCCGGTCGCGAACATCCCGGTGACGACGCCGTTTCCGCGCATGACCTGGCAGGAGGCGATGGACCGCTTCGGCATCGACCGTCCGGACACGCGCTTCGGGATGGAACTGATCGACATCACCGAGGTGGCGAAGACTCTCGATTCACCGCCATTCATCAATGCCGTGACCATTGCCGGTACGAGCGGATCCGTACGGGCCATCGTGATTCAAGGCGGTGATGCGCTGTCGCGCAAGCAACTCGACACGATCAAGGACGAAACGGCGAAGCTGTGCAGTGAAGAGCGCGATTTCAAAATGATCGCAAAGCTCTCGGCTTTCAAGCGACTCGCGGCGGAACAGTACGAGGCGCTCGTGCGCGCGCTGAACGCGTCGGACAACGACGCGATCCTGGTCGTGGCGAGCAGCAGGAATACGGTCGTCTGGGATGTCCTCGGCACGATGCGCCTCCGCATCGCAAAGGAGAGGAACCTCATCCCCGAGGAGACTTGGAACTTTCTCTGGGTCACCGACTTTCCGGTCTACGAGTGGGACGAAGAGTCGGGACGCTTCTTCGCGCGGCATCATCCGTTTACGTCGCCGCGGCCGGAGCATCTCGACCTCCTGGAGAGCAACCCCGGCGCTGCATTGGCGCGCGCATACGACGTCGTGCTCAACGGCCTCGAGCTCGGCGGCGGTTCGATCCGCATCAACCAGCCCGAGGTGCAGCAGAGGATGTTCCGCGCGCTGGGGATCAGCGATGAGGAAGCGCGGTCGCGCTTCGGCTTCCTGATCGACGCCTTCCGCTACGGCGCGCCCCCTCACGGCGGCATCGCCCTCGGCGTCGACCGCATCGCCATGCTCATGTCGCGTTCGGAGTCATTGCGCGACGTCATCGCATTTCCGAAGACCGCCCGCGCGCAGGACCTCATGTGCGACGCGCCGTCGGAAGTGGATACGAAGCAGTTGGACGATCTCGGAATCGCAACGAAAAAATAGTTGTCGGTTGTCGGTTGCTGGTTGTCTGGGGTTTCCGACTTACGAAGCCTGTTCGCCAATTCGCAACGCGTACAACCGCCCGGCCACCTCGCTCAGAATGACGGGGAAAGATCTGCGTAGCCTCGAAACACCACAGATAACCAGCAACCAGTAACTAGCAACCTATGTCTCCGTTTCTTACGATCCACCAATCCTCCAGCTACCCCGTGTTCGTCGAACGCGGGGCGATCGATCGCGTCGGCTCGCTCGTGCGGCCGCGGGGGCGCGTCTTCGTGATCACGTCGAGCGCGTTGCGGGAGCGGTTCGGAGAGCGGGTGGCGGCGTCGTTCGTGCCGCGCGCGGCGATCCTCACGATCGAGGAAGGGGAGGCGAACAAGACGCTGGAGACGGCGAACGCCGTCGTGACGCAGCTTCTCGAGCGTGGCGCGAAGCGCGATTCGATGGCGGTCGTTGTCGGTGGCGGGATGATCGGCGATACAGCCGGATTCGCCGCGTCGATCTTTTTGCGCGGCATCGATCTCGTGCATGTTCCGACCACGCTTCTCGCGCAGGTCGACAGCTCCCTCGGCGGCAAGCTGGCCGTGAATCATGCGAAGGGGAAGAACCTCATCGGCAGCTTCTTCCCGCCGCATGCCGTTATCGCCGACGTCGCCGTGCTCGACACGCTGCCGCATCGCGAACGACTGAGCGGAATGTACGAAGCGCTGAAGGGAGGCGTGATCGCGGATCCCTCCCTCTTCGCGATGTTCGAAGCGGATTCCCTCGATCTTGATGAGCTCGTGCGCAAGGCGATTCGCGTCAAAGCCGAGATCGTGTCGGCCGATGAGAAGGAAGCGGATCTGCGCCGGCTGCTGAACTACGGTCACACGATCGCGCACGGCATCGAAGCCGCGCTGCACTACGAAGGACTGACGCACGGCGAGGCGGTGGCGTGGGGGATGATCGGCGCGAACGCGATCGCGGTGCGGCGGGGATTGCTCGACACGGCTGAAGCAGAGCGAATCCGCCGGGCGATTCTGCGTCACGAACCGTCGGCGATCCCGCCGGTGAACGCGCGCGAAGTTCTCGAGGCGACGGAGCACGACAAGAAGAACACCGGCTCCGCGCGTGTCATGGTCTTCCCACGGAGAGTGGGGGAGTGCGTCGTCGTGAGTGACGTCACCGAGGACGAGATCGCGTTCGGGATCGCGCAAGTGATTCGCTGAGCGCCTCGTCGCCGGAGCGCGACAGCCGGATTTCCTCCCTTCCGAGTAGGATGACTCCAACATTCGGGAGGAATCCATGCGCAAAATCACTTCGATTCTTTTCATTCTCACGGTTCTCTTCGCGGTCTCTGTCTTCGCCAAAGACGCGCGCAAAGAGCTGACGGTCACTCTCAAGTTCGCGCCGCAGGAAGGTGTGGACTCGAATACCGCCGACATCCCGCCGGCGATGCTTGAGCGTCCGTTCGAACTGCGTGTGGAAGACGCACGCGGCGGCAGCGATGTGCTGGCGGTTGGGCAGGGGACGAATGACGACGATCAGAGCTTTCCGATTCGTGCAGGCAGCGACGTCATCGCCTACGTCAAAGAGTCGACGCAGCAGATCGCGAGCAACTGGGGCATGAAGCTCGGCGCGGGCAGCGACCGCGTTCTCACGCTGCGCCTGGCGCGCTTCTTCGTCGAGGAGAGCAACAAAGCGGTCGGCTCGATGTACGCATCCGAGGCCAAGCTCGCGTTCATCCTGTCGGACAAGTCGGGAAAGACGCTCGCGGAAGGCGCGGCATCGGGAGAAGCGCATCGCTATGGGCGGGCGCGCAGCGCGGACAATTGCAACGAAGTGCTCAGCGATGCGCTCAAAGAGGCATTCGCCGGAGTCATGAGCGACGCGCGTCTGCAGAGCGCCTGGGTCTCGGGCAAGACGACCGCGGCCGCAAGCACGAGTCAGGCACAGTCGAAGGAGACCGCCGAGGAGCGTCTGCGCAAGCTCGACGAGCTCCTGAAGAAAGGGCTCATCACGAAAGAGGAGTACGACAAGAAGCGGGCGGAGATCCTGAAGGATCTCTGATCCGCCGGCCCGGCCGGCAGCGCTGGAGGCCACAAGGCTGCACGCACGCGCGGATGATCCGAGGCGTCGTTCCGGACGCCTCTCGTGCTGCGGCTGCTGCCGCGCTGGCGCCTGACTGCGCTACTATGATCGGAGGAGGCTTTTATGGCTAAGGGAAACAACGCGCGGAAGAAAGAAACCAAGAAGCCCAAGAAGGCGAAGTAGTTACGCCCATCTCGCTCTTCGCTCGCTTCGAGTTCGTGCGGAGCGAGGATCTGTTGCTGGTTGCTTGTTGCTGGTTGTCTGCGGCTTTTTCGTGCTTCGGGAACTTGCCGTCAGCCAGCCAACCGCAAGCAACCAGCAACGAGTAACCAGCAACAAATGGGTCGATTCCGCGGAATGTGCAGTACCGCGGATGAGTGGTTTCCGCGTGCATGCGGAATTCGCTGACGGCTCCTCGGGTTGAGTGCGACATCAGTGATTTGCCAACTCGAGAGCAAGAATCCGTTTTTGAATCTCCGAGTGCAGCACAGAAAGGAGATTCAAAGATGAGAACATCCGGTAATGTGAAGTGGTTCAACGACGCGAAGGGCTTCGGCTTCATCACGAGCGAGAACGGAGATGATGTCTTCGTTCACTTCTCGGCGATCCAGGGTGGCGGTTTCCGCTCCCTTCCCGAAGGCGCTGCGGTCGAGTTCGATGTCGTCAAGGGCCCCAAGGGTCTGCAGGCGTCCAACGTCGTGACCGTCTAATCGGCATTTTCAGCCGAGTGAAGAGGGCAGGAGCAATCCTGCCCTTTTCTTTTGTCCTTCCCGTATGATCAACAAAGCAGCACGCAATTCTTGGAGGTGTCTTTGGGCAGACCCCAGATCTCAGTCATCAAGCGTCAGCGAGAACAAGCCAAGCGCGAGCGTCAGCAGGTCAAAGCGGCCAAGCGCGCCGAACGAAAGACCACCGACAAGCCAGAAGGCGAGTCCGGTCCTCCGATTGAAGCAGACGAATTCATCGAGTGAGTAGTTTGCAGATCGCAGATCGCAGATCGGAGGAAGAGCCCGAACGGGATTCCTGCGAACCGCGATCTGCGATCTGCGATCTCGTTCAGGCGGCTCGTTTCACCGGCAGGCGCAGCACCATGCTGGTTCCCACGCCTTCGATCGAGGCCACGCTGACTTCGCCGCCGTGGGCCTCCACGATCTGCTTCACGATGTAGAGCCCGAGGCCTGTCCCGCCGCCGCCGCGGAGCGACTTCGTTCCGCTCTGCTTGTACTTCTCGAAGATCTTCTCCAGCTCCTCGGCGCGGATGCCCATGCCGCTGTCGGTCACCGTCACGACGATCGCGTCCGGAAGCATCTCCGTTGCGAACGATCTGCGCGCCGACGGAGATGAGCCCCTTCTTCGGCGTGAACTTCAGCGAGTTCGAGATCAGATTGATCACCGCCTGCGTCAGTTTCTCCACGCTGCCGATGATCTGCGGCACATCGCGCCCATGTGCGCTGAGGAGGAAGACCTCGTCGCGCGCGGCGACCGTCTGCAGACTGCGCACGGCGCGCTTGAGTACGCCGGCGACGCGAATCGGCTCGTTCTCGACCGAGAAGTTTCCCGACTGGATCTTCGAGAAATCGAGGATCTCGTTGATGAGCCCCATCATCCGCTCCGACTCGCGCTGCGCTTCCTGCAGCAGATCGGAGTAGATCGAGTCGAGCTTCGTTCCTTCCTGCGAGAGCACGAACTCCAGCGTTCCCTGGATTCCGGAGAGCGGCCCGCGGAGGTCGTGCACGATCTGCGCGGTGAAGTCGGACTTGGCCTGCTCCGCCTCGCGCTGGGTCGTGACGTCCTCGAACGACAGCGCGAGCCGAGTGCCGTCCTCCTCGTGCCCATCCTCGGGGTCGAGCTGCATGATGCGATCGATGCGATAGATGCGTCCCTCGATCTCGACGTCGATCGTCCGATGCTCGTCAGCCTCGAGGAAAAAGCCCTGCAGCCAGCCGCGCTCGCCGGCGACCGCGCGTGACGCTTCCTTGAGCCAGTGCTCGGCGTCGGAGCCGAAGATCTCGTCGAACGCGGCGTTGCGATAACGGATCGCGCCGTTCTCGGTCACGACGGCGATGCAGGAGGGGAGTTGGTCCAGCAGCGAACGCGCGAAGCTCATTACGGCACCGTGATGGCGCGCTCGTGCTGGAGCTTCGCCAGGATGAAGATCGTATTGAAGGGATCGAAGGGGCTGAGGATCATCAGCTTCTGCACATCCATTCGTCCATCAATGAGCGACACGAGGTAGCCCTCCTGGGCATTGAGGTTGAAGCGGTCGAAGTTCGTGAGGAACTCCGCACTGAGCTTCGGAACCGCCTGCATGCCGCGCGGCAGCGCGAGGAAGTCGCGCACGATTGAGTTGCGTACGATCTCCACGTAACCGCGCAGCGAGAGGTCGGCGGGATACATCAGCCGCGCCTCCTGCAGCTTGTTGTACGTATGCCAGAGGCCGTTCTGTTTGATCGATTCGCCGACCAGTCGCGCCCAGTTGGGTTTCGAGGGTCTACTCGGGGTATCCGACATCGAGGGCGGTAGTGTACCCGAGTGGCGCGCAGGATAAACTGCACCCGTGGACAACCAACTCGTCCCGCGGGTCAAGCCTTCGCGCAACCGGCTGCGGATCCTCATTCTGCTCGTCGGCGCGGTGCTCGGCGTTCCTGCCGGGTTTCTCTTCGCGCACGCCGTGCGTGTGCCGGCGGTGAAGAAACTCGCCGATTATCAGCCGGCGATCATCACCCGCATCTTCGACCGCAACGGCATTCCCTTCGCCGAGTACTCGATCCAGAAGCGCATCGTCATCCCGAAGCGCGACATGTCGCCGCTGTTCGTGCAGGCCGTCGTGGCCACGGAGGATGCCGAGTTTTATCGCCACGGCGGCGTCAATCCGAAAGCGATCCTCCGCGCCATCATCAAGGACGTCATCGAGCGTCGCCGCGCGCAAGGTGCGTCGACGCTGACGCAGCAGCTCGCCAAGCAGGTCTTCCTCACTCCGGAAAAGAGTTTCCGCCGCAAGATCAACGAGATCTTCCTCGCCGTCGCAGATCGAGAAGGACTTCACCAAGGATCAGATCTTCGAGCTCTACGCGAATCAGGTCTACCTCGGCCATGGCGCCTACGGCGTCGAAGCGGCGTCGCGGCTCTACTTCGGCAAACATGCGAAGGAGCTGACGCTTCCCGAGGCCGCCGTGATCGCGGCGCTGATCCGCTCGCCGATGTTCTACAGCCCGATCACGCATCCCGATCGCGCCAAGGGCCGGCGCGACTACGTGCTGAGCCGCATGCTCAAAGAGAAGTTCATCAAGGCCGAGCAATATCAGCAGGCCGTGAACGCGCCGATCGTCCTCGGCACGTACAAAGAGGAAGCGCCGCGCATCGGAGCCTACTTCTCCGAGGAGATTCGCCAGTACATCGAGAACAGCAAAGACTACGGCGTCGAAAACCTCTACCGCAGCGGCCTCAAGGTCTACTCGACCCTGGATCTGCGCATGCAGCAGATCGTCGAAAGCGCACTGCAGCGCGGGCTGCGCCGGTTCGACAAGCGCCGCGGATTCCGCAAGCCGGCGCGCAACCTCGTCGTCCGAGGGTCTGGATCCGGAGACGTGCGCGACCCGAGCTGGAGCAACGAGCCATACGCGACCGATCAAGCTCTATCCCGCGGTCGTGCATGGACGTCGACCAAAGACAAGCTCACCGTGCGTCTGCATCGCGATCGCGATCGAGCTCGCGACCGTCAGCGTGTGCCTGGACGCAGCAGAAGACGATGGAGGGGACGCTCAAGCGCGGCGACGTCGTCCACATCGCCTCGACAGGAAGATGCGAAGACGAAGGCGCAGCAAGTGGGTGCTCGATCAGATGCCGAACGTGCAGGGCGCCGTCGGTGGTGCTCGACGTCAAGACGGGCGAGATCCGCGCGCTCGTCGGCGGCTACGACTTCGCGATGTCGAAGTTCAATCGCGCCGTGCAGTCGCGGCGGCAGACCGGTTCGTCGATTCAAGCCGTTCGTCTACGGCGCGGCGTTCGAGAAAGGGCTGACGCCGGCGGACACGCTCTTCGACGCGCCGATCGCGATCCCGGTCGGCAACCAGATCTACGCGCCGAAGAACTACTACGGCAAGTACGCCGGCATCGTGACGATTCAGCGCGCGCTGGAGCTGTCGATCAACGTGCCGGCGGTGAAGACGTACATGATGGTCGGCGGAGATCGCGTCGTCGATTTCGCGCGCCGCTGCGGCATCACCTCCGATCTCCCGCAGTATCCGTCGCTCGCCCTCGGCGCGGCCGGCGTGTCGCCGCTGGAGATGACCGCGGCCTACAACGTCTTCGCCAATCAGGGCGTGCTACGTCAAACCGCGCTACATTCGCCGGATCGCCGATCAGACCGAGCGCGTGCTCGAAGAGAAGCCGCACTGAGTTGTCGGAGGCGACGCAGCCGCAGGTCGCGTTCGAGCTGGCGCTACATGATGCAAAGGTGACGATCGATCGCGGCACGGCCTACGAGGCGCACACGCTGCCGCGCCGCATCGCCGGAAAGACCGGGACGACCAACGGCTACACCGACGCCTGGTTCATCGGGTTCTCGCCGGAGTACACGGTCGGCGTCTGGGTCGGCTACGACGATCCGAGCAAGTCGCTCGGCGGAGGCGCGACCGGCGCCGAGGTGGCGCTGCCGATCTGGATCGACATCTTCAAGCAGTTCGAGGAGCTGAAGCTGCGCGCGCCGCGAAGCCGGACTTCGAGCATGCCGCCGGGCATCGTGATCGTCCCGATGGATCTGAAGACCGGCCGCCGCGGCGTCGGCCCCTGCGACGCGCGTCGTCATGGAGGCCTTCGTCGCCGGCCAGGAGCCGGATCAAGGATTGCAGCGGTGCCGCGGTCGAGGTGAGCAAGCTGCCGTACTACCTCCAGCGCCCGTTCTACCAGCCGAAGGAATCGAGCCGACGCAGACCGTTCCGGATGCGTCCGCGCAGTCGGGCGAGGGAGCGGAGTCGCCAACGCCGGCATCGACGACAGACACGAGCGGGCAGTAGAGCTTCTGTGTAGCGACGGCCGCCCTCGGCCGTCGGGCAGAACGAGGCACATGTAATGTTGGCGTCACACTTGGCGCGCGAACCGACGGCCGAGGGCGGCCGTCGCTACACAGAAGCAACTTCGAACGGCTACTGCGCCGTGGGCACGTAGCGCGTGATCATGTCCACGATCTTGTCGCGCGTCAGCGGCTTGCGCATCCAGGCGTTGGCGCCGGAGCTGGGGAACATCTCTTCCAGCGAGCGTTCGGGGAGATCGGAGATGAGGACGATGGGAATGTCCTTCTTGTTCGATTGCGATTTCAGCACTTCGCTGAGGCGATTGCCTTTGATGCTGGGCAGATTCACGTCGAGGAAGATGATGTCCGGCGTGTTGCTGGCCAGGACATGATTGAACTCGATCCAGCTTGACGCTGTCAGAACAGCGCAGCCTTCGCGCTCGAGCAGCGCGCGGCCGAGTTTCAGCACCAACGGGTTGTCATCGAGGATCAGAACGGTCACGTTCGAAAGTACGGGCATGGACTCTTTCGATTCCTTTTCGCTGAAGGGACGAATTACGCCCACATGATACTCTTTCGATCCGATGACCGCGCCCGAAACCACACTGCCGCGCCGGTTCGTCTGGCCCAGCGACTATTACTCATCGGCCACTCCCAATCCTGTACTCCCGAGTTGGGCAACCTATGGCTGCGGAGGTCTCGCCGCCCTGATGATCGTGCTGATCTTCGCCGGTGGCGCCTATCTTTCGGGCGGCGGATTCAGCGACTTCATGGATCTGGCCATCGGGATGTCCGTCTCCGAGGCAAAGGGGATGTACGCGAGTGACGTTTCTGCCGGACGGAAACAGTCGCTCGATGCCGAGATCGCCACGATGCGCAAGCATTTGCGCGAGGGAACGATCTCCGTGCAAAAGCTGCAGCCGTTTCTCGACACGATGCGCAAAGTGACCTCGGACAACAAAGTCACCGGCGCCGAGGCGGCGACCCTCGAGGAGACGGCGAGAAAAGCCAACAGCACCGCGAAGGTGAGATGACGCCGTCGAAGCAGCGCGCTCTGATCTTCGCCGCCGCCGGCATTTCAGCACTCGCCGCGGTTGCGTTCGGCGCCTTCATGGTTGCGAAGACGATTCACGCGGTGACGCATCCGGCCACCGCAAGCGGCGAGGAGCGTCGCCTTCTCATCACCACCGCGCAACTGGAGCGGTTCGGCGTGAAAAACACGCGAGGGCGCGCCGAGAACATCCAATCAACCAGCCAGTTCGATGGCTCGCGCGACATCCAGTACGTCTACTCCTCGAAGAACGACCCCGAGGCAGCGGAGACGCTCTACGTCCTGTCGAAAGTCCAGGTTCTCCCGCAATCGCTGACCGCCATGCAGGTCTTCAAGATGGAACAGCTCGCCATTCGCGCCGGCGTCGGATTGCAGGGGCAGACGAAGCTGGTTCCACACCCTGAGCTCGTCACCTTTGGCGACCAGCAATACGCCGCGCTGATCGAGCGGGATGACAAACCGGCCGGCAATCTGTTCATCATCCGGCAGGGACGCGTCGTCCACATGCTCACGATCGGCGGCTTCTACTTCAACTCCGCCGAAAGCGTGGAGAAGCTCTTCAAACCGATTCTCGAAGAAACGAAACGACAATTTCCATGAAGGTGTCGGCGAGACATGAAAGCGTTTGCTCCACATGTCGTAGACGCTAGACGCCAAACAGCCAACAGGCGAAACTTCCTCAACCAGCAAGCGTCCACCGCCTACCGTCACCCAATTCACGACGAAGACGCGCCGGCAACCGACAACCGACCACCGCCAACCAATGTCCGCATTCAAACTCATCTCCCCATTCCAGCCTCAGGGCGACCAGCCCGAGGCCATCCGCCAGCTCATCGAAGGGCTCGAGCGCGGCGACGAGCATCAGGTGCTCCTCGGCGTCACGGGCTCGGGCAAGACCTTCACGGTCGCGAAAGTGATCGAGGCCGTCAATCGGCCGACGCTGGTCCTCAGCCATAACAAGACCCTCGCCGCGCAGCTCTATCAGGAGTTCAAGAACTTCTTCCCCGAGAACCGCGTCGAGTACTTCGTCTCCTATTACGACTATTACCAGCCCGAGGCCTACATCCCGCAGACCGATCTCTACATCGAAAAGGAGATGACCAAGAACGACGAGATCGACAAGCTGCGGCTCTCGGCGACGAAGGCTCTCTTCGAGCGACGCGACGTGATCATCGTCTCCTCGGTCTCCTGCATCTACGGCATCGGCGAGCCGAGTCTCTATTACGGCATGCTGCTCTTCTTCGAGCGCGGCATCGAAAAGCCGATGACGCAGTACCTGCGCAAGCTCACGGAGATGCAGTACGAGCGGACGCCGTACGATCTCGCGCGCGGCAACTTCCGCGTACGTGGCGACGTCCTCGAGCTCTGGCCGGCCTACGAGGACGACGCCGTGCGCATCGAGTTCTTCGGCGACGAGATCGACAAGATGACGCGCATCGATCCGATCACCGGTCGTACCTCGGGGCAGCGAATACGATCGTCTCGCGGTCTATCCGCGAACGCACTACGTCACGCCGCGCGAGCGACTGATGGAGGCGATGGAGAACATCCGCGTCGAGCTCGATCGAGCGCGTCGCGGAACTGCGCGCGAAGGATCGGCTCCTCGAGGCGCAGCGCCTCTCGCAGCGCACGCTCTTCGATCTGGAGATGATCGCGGAGCTCGGCTACTGCAACGGCATCGAGAACTATTCGCGCCATCTCAGTCGGCCGCCAGCCGGGCGAGCCGCCGCCGACGCTCATCGACTATTTCCCGAAGGACTTCCTCCTCGTCGTCGACGAGTCGCATCAGACCGTGCCGCAGGTGCGAGCGATGTGGGGCGGCGACCGCGCGCGCAAGAAGACGCTCGTCGATTACGGCTTCCGGCTGCCGAGCGCGATCGACAACCGTCCGCTGTCGTTCGACGAGTTCGAACAGAAGCTCGATCAGACGGCTCTACGTCTCGGCTACGCCCGGGCACGTACGAGCTGGAGAAGACGGGCGGACTGTTCGCGGAGCAGGTGATTCGTCCGACGGGGCTGCTCGATCCGCAGATCGTGATCCGCCCGGTCAAAGGGCAGGTCGACGATCTGATCGGCGTCATCAAGCGAGCGGACGGCGAAGAACGAGCGCGTGCATGGTCACGACGCTGACCAAGCGGATGGCCGAGGACCTGACGCGGTATCTGATGGAGCTCGGCATCAAGGTGAATTACCTCCACTCCGACGTCGAGACGCTGGAGCGGATCGCGATCCTGCGCGACTTCCGCATGGGCGTGTTCGACGTGCTGATCGGCATCAACCTCCTTCGCGAAGGACTCGACATTCCGGAGTGCTCCGCGGTGGCGATCCTCGACGCCGACAAGGAAGGGTTTCTCCGCTCGCAGACGTCGCTGATTCAGACCATCGGCCGCGCGGCGCGCAACCTCAACGGCATGGCCATCCTCTACGCCGACAAGATCACCGACTCGCTGCGTTGGGCCATCGACGAAACGAAACGCCGCCGCGCCATCCAGCAGCAATACAACGAGGAGCACGGCATCGAACCGGCCTCGATCATCAAGTCCATCGACTCCGATCTCGTGCAGCATGGCGAATCTCGATTACCTCGACGTTCCGATGCCCGGCCAGAAGTCGAAGCTCGATCTCACGGACGGCGAGGATCTCGACAAAGCGATCAGCCGGCTGAGCAAAGAGATGAAAGACGCCGCCAAGAACCTCGACTTCGAGCGCGCCGCGGAGATCCGCGACAAGTTGCGCGAATTGAAGGAAGTCCGGATTTTCGTCTAGCCGGCACGGCCGGCTGCGCTGGGGGCCACAAGGCTGAACGCACGCGCGGGTGATTCGAGGCGTCGTTCCGGATTCCTCTCGCTTCCGGGTAGCCGTCTAGTCGACGTTTGCTTCCGGCCGCTTGTCCGTCCGCAATGATCGCCAAGCGCTGCTACTCTCCCCCTTTCCGGACAACATTTCGAGGGAGGGCAGAGGCCGATGAACTTCGACCGGGCCACGATTCAGTATCCCGACGGGAGAGTGGCGGAGCTCCCTCCGCAGGAGTTTTACGCGATTCCACTTGGCGAGCGGATCGAATTGCTCACCAGTCGCCGGATCAAGTTCATCAAAGACAACCAGCAGATCTCGCCGCTGGACGCGCTGAGGAAGAAATGAAGGTTCGACATTCTGCCGTCACCGGCGCGCTCGCCGTCGCCGCGCTGGTCTGGTGCAGCACGGTGGTGATGGCTGTGCGAGCGATTCGTCGCTTCGAGAGCACTCCGGGAATTGCCGCCGAAGCAAAGGTGCGGTGGCCGGCAGGCAGCGGTCTCCCGCGAGGAGGAACGGGCTCGACGCTGGTCATGCTCGTGCACCCACACTGCTCCTGCAGTCGCGCCAGCCTTCAGGAGCTCGCCGCGGTCATTGAACGGGCGCCGCGGTCGCTGAAGACGTACGTCCTCGTCTACAGGCCGCGCGATTTCGCGCCGGGTTGGGAGCAAACCGACATCTACCGTGCGGCACTCGCTCTTCATCGAACCCAGGTTCTCGTCGACGTCGATGGCCGGGAGGCGAAACGATTCGGAGGGTTCACGTCGGGACAGACGTTCCTGTACGACACGGACGGCACTCTTCGCTTCGCCGGCGGCATCACGTCGCTTCGCGGACATGCGGGCGCGAATCGCGGCCGCGCGGACCTCATCCAACTCGCGAGCTCTCGCACCGGAAGCGGCACGCATCCGGTTTTCGGTTGTGCCATCAACAGCAAGACAGAGGGAGGATCCCGATGAGCATCTCTGCGATCACTGACTCGACCATCGCGACACGCGTCGAGGAACTGGAGGAAATCCAACTTCACGCACGCCGCGCCCGAGTGGACCGCATGTTCGCGGTGCTGCTCGTGATCGAGTACGTCGCGGCGATCGCCGGCGCGCTCGTCGTATCCCCGTACGCCTGGGCGGGGAAGGAGCGCGTGCTGCACATGCACGTCTGGATCGCCGTCCTCGGCGGAGCGGGAATCGTGCTGCTGCCGCTGCTGCTTGCGTTCTTCCGTCCGGGAACGAAGCTGACACGCCACGTGATCGCCGCCTCGCAAATGCTGTTGTCGGCGTTGCTGATCCATCTGACCGGTGGCCGCATCGAGACGCATTTCCATGTGTTCGGGTCGTTGGCGTTCCTGGCGTTCTATCTCGACTGGGGCGTCATCCTGACGGCGACGATCGTCGTGGCCGCGGATCATTTCCTGCGCGGCATCTTCTGGCCCGAGTCGGTCTACGGCGTGACGAACCCCGAATGGTGGCGCTTCCTCGAACACGCCGGCTGGGTAGCGTTCGAAGATGTGTTTCTGATCTGGTCGTGCGTCTTCGGCCTTCGTGAGGTTCACAACGGTGCGGTGCGGCAAGCCGAGATCGAGCATCTGAAGGAGCTCGAGCAGCTGAAGTCCGCGGCGCTGGAGATGGCTCTGGCGGAGATGCAAGCAACGGCATAGGCCGGCCCGGCCGGCTGCGTTGGAGGCCATAAGGCTGGACGCACGCGCGGGTGATCCGAGGCGTCGTTCCGGATTCCGCATCGCTACGAGGGCGCAGGCTCCTAGCCGTTGATCAGTTCTCGGTTGTCAGTTGTCGGGGTTCTCGTTCGACGCTATCTCGCAGACAACTGACAACCGACAACCCGATAACGATTCTGCCGCGAATGTTCGTGTCAACGAGGGCGACCACGCGTGTACAGATCCTCTCTCGTCAGCCGCGTCCGCCGCGGTCGGCAATGCGCATCGTCGTTTGGGGCTGAGCCTTCTCCTGGCCAGCCTTGTGGCCTCCGGCGCTGCCGGCCGTGCCGGCTTAGAATGGCGCACCAACCATGTCCCGGCCCGTCACCCGCCTTACTCCCATGCTGGAGCAGTATTTCGAGATCAAGCGGCAGGTGCCGGACGCGATCCTCTTTTATCGCCTCGGCGATTTCTACGAGATGTTCTTCGAGGACGCGGAGAAGGCCGCGCCGCTGCTCGATCTCGTGCTCACCGCGCGCAACAAGGGACAGGAAGTGCGAGACGCCGATGTGCGGCGTGCCGTTCCATGCCGCCGAGTCGTACATCGCCAAACTGATCCGCCACGGATTGCGCGTGGCGATCTGCGAACAGACCGAGGATCCGGCAGCAGACGAAAGGACTCGTGCGACGCGAAATCGTACGCGTCGTCACGCCGGGGACGGCGACGGAGAGCTGGATCGTCGAACGGGAGAGTTGCTATCTCCTCGCGCTGGTCCCGCGCGAGAAAGAAGTCGGCGCGGCATATCTCGACGTCTCCACCGGCGACTTCTTCGTCACGACCTATCGAACCCTCACCGACGGACGACTCTATGACGACGTCGCGCGCTTCTCGCCGCGCGAGGCGATCGTGCCACGCGAGACACCGACGAACGGCGCACTCACGATTCCGATCACCTCCGTCGAGCCGTCGCTCTTCGAGACCGGCGGCTCGTACGACTACCTCTCGAAGCACTTCGGCACGCAGTCGCTGCGCGGTTTCGGATTGGAAGGGGAGGACGCGCGCATCGGTGCTGCCGGCGCGGCGCTGCGCTACGCGGCGGCGAGTCACAAGAGAACGCTCGATCACGTGCGCGCGTTGCGCGTCGACAACGACGCCGACTATCTGCAGCTCGATGCCGCGACGCTTGCGAATCTCGAAGTCATCGAGTCGCGCGATGCCGCGAGGCCGCGCGCCACGCTCTGGAGCGTAGTCAACGCCACGCGCTCGGCGATGGGAACGAGGACGCTGCGGCGCTGGCTGACACGGCCGCTGAAATCGGCCGAGGGGATCTTCGAGCGGCATGACGCCGTGGATGAGCTCACGCGATCGCGCGCGATCCTCGAACAGATGAGCGGCGCGCTTGCAGAAGATCGCCGACCTCGAACGCCTCGCCTCGCGCGTCACGCTCAGAACGGCGACGCCGCGCGAATGCCTCGCGCTCGCCGACTCGCTCATGATGGTCGACGAGCTGCGTGAAGCCATGGCGCCACTCCAGGGGCCGTTGCTGAAGGACAGGCGTTCTCAGTTATCGGTTGTCGGTTTTCAAGGCGACGCAGTCCAGACAACCGACAACCGACAACCGACAACCGTCATCCAACCGACAACGGTCGTCGACGTCGTCGCACTCATCGCGAAGACAATCCACCCCAACGCGCCGGTGCTCCTGCGCGACGGCAACGTCATCGCCGACGGCGTCGATCGCGAGCTGGACGAGCTTCGCGCCATCGCGCGCGATTCGAAATCGATCCTGCTCGAGATCGAGACGCGGGAGCGCGAGCGCACCGGCATCAACTCGCTGAAGATCCGCTACAACTCCGTCTTCGGCTATTACATCGAGGTCTCGAAGTCGAACCTGGCGAAGGTGCCGGCCGACTACATCCGCAAGCAGACGCTCGCCAACGCCGAGCGCTACATCACGCCCGATCTGAAGGAGCTCGAAGAGAAGATCGTCGGCGCGGAAGAGAAAGCGATCGCCATCGAGCTGCGCCTTTACGACGAGCTGCTCGACCGCCATCGCCGCGAGGACTCCGGCGATTCTCGCCGTACGGCCCGCGCGATCGGTGAGATCGATGCCCTCGGCTCGCTGGCGACGATCGCCGTCCGCAATCGCTACGTGCGCGCGACGCTCAGCGAGGATGCTGAGATCTGCATCGAGGACGGACGGCATCCGGTGATCGAGCAGCTCGCCGCGGAGCGCTTCATCCCCAACGGCACCGACCATCGTTCGCGACACGCAACGGCATCCAGATCATCACCGGCCCGAACATGGGCGGCAAGTCGACGTATCTGCGCCAGGTCGCGCTGATCGTGCTGCTCAATCAGGTCGGTCAGCTTCGTGCCGGCGGCGAAGGCGCGCCTCGGCATCTTCGACCGCATCTTCACGCGCGTCGGCGCGTCCGACCAGCTCGCGCGCGGCGAGTCGACGTTCATGGTCGAGATGCACGAGACCGCGAACATCCTCAACAACGCCACCGACCGCTCGCTGATCATCCTCGACGAAGTCGGCCGCGGCACGGCGACGTTCGACGGCCTCTCGCTGGCCTGGGCGATCATCGAGTACCTCCACGACAATCCCGCGCGCAGCGGCATCACGCTCTTCGCCACGCACTATCACGAGGTCACCGACCTGGCGAAGACGAAGCCGCGCGTTGCGAACTACAACGTCGCCGTGAAGGAGTGGAACGACCAGATCATCTTCCTGCGCAAGGTCGTGGAAGGGGCGGCGGACAAGAGCTACGGCATCCAGGTGGCGAGGCTGGCCGGCATTCCGCAATCGGTGATCGAGCGCGCGCGGGAGATCCTCGACACGCTGGAGCGCAAGGAGCGCGACGTCGTCGAAGAGACGCGCCGCCGCGGCCCGCGCCGGCCTCGCGCCAGCTCGGCCTCTTCTCCTCGAGCGAACAGGGCATGCATCGATGCACTCCGCGAACTGGACCTCGATGCCCTCACGCCGATCGAGGCGATGAATCGGCTGTATGAGTTGAAGCAAAAGCTTCGCGAGTGAGGTTACTGGTTGCTGGTTGTCTGTGGATCTTGCAGTCAAGCGAGCAACCGCAGACAACCAGCAACAAGCAACCAGTAACTGTTCTACGAGTCGCGCACAAAATGACGAAAGACCTGCTTGGAATCGGCCTCACTTCCACCGCGCTCACCGATCTCGAGCGTCGCATTCTCAGCGAGACCTCGCCGTACGCGGTCGTGCTCTTCGGACGGAACATCGCCAGCGTGACGCAGTTGCGCGAGCTCGTGGCGGAGGTGAAGAGCCTGAGCCGGACGCCGCCGCTGTTCATGATCGATCAGGAAGGTGGGCGCGTCGACCGCTTGCGCAACATCCTTCCGGGACTTCCGAGCGCGCAGGCATTCGCCGAAGGGGAGCGTGCCGCCGAGCTCTCGGAGTGGCACGGCAGGCTGACCGGCATGGCGCTGCGCTGGTTCGACGTGGAGATCGATCTCGCTCCGGTCGTCGACATCCGCGGCGAGATCGCGCCGAAAGGACTCGAGCGGCGCACGTTTGGGCTCGATCCTGAAATCGTCGTCGATCTGGCGGGGGCGTTCATGCGAGGACTGGCTGCCGGCGGCGTGGCCTCCTGTCTCAAGCACTGGCCAGGGATCGGCGAGGGTTCCGGCGATCCGCACTACGGACAAACCGTCATCGACAAATCGCTCGACGAGCTCCTGCGGCGCGAGCTCGTGCCGTTCGCGCGTCTCGCGACCGAAGCGGGTGCGGTGATGGTCGGACATGGGATCTATCCCCAGTTGGAGAGTCCTGATCTGCCGGCGACGTTGAGCCGCCGTCTGACCACGGATCTTCTGCGCGACACGATCGGCTTCGACGGTCTCGCCGTCAGCGACGACATGGAGATGCATGCGGTCTCCGACCTCGGGCCGTACGAAGGAATCACCGAGCGCGCGCTCATGGCCGGCAATGACGTGATTTTGATCTGCAGCCACATCGAGAAAGTGCCCGACCTGCAGAGCCACCTCCGCCGTCGCGTTGACGAAGACGCCGCCGTTCGCGCGCGCTTCGAAGAGGCGTCACGCCGCTGCGATGTCTATCGCGCGCATTGCGAGCGCATCCGTGCCGCGGCTCCTGTCCCCGCGTCGTGGAACGAAGTCCTCGACGAGTCCGACGCCTTCGACGCCGCGTTCCAGAGCGCGCGGCCGGAGACCGAGATCGTGATCCCCGAAGTCGAGCGCCGCAAGAACCTGCGCCGCGGACGCACGGGCCGCGAGGAGTGGACGTGACGGGATTGAGAATTGAGGATTGAGGATTGAGAATCGGAGGCGAAGTCCACGCTCCGATCCTCAATCCTCAATCCCGGCCGCGCTTCTATACTTGTGGGATGCGGAAAGCCCTCTTCGCGGCCGCGGCGCTGCTGCTCGCGGCGCGTGTCAACGCTGCCATCCCCGCGTCCGAGCGCGACGCGCTCCTCGCGCTCTATCAATCGACCAACGGCGATGGATGGACGAACAAGACCGGCTGGAAGGGCCAGCCGGGAACGGAGTGCGACTGGTATGGCGTCAACTGCGACTTCGAGAAGTTGAACGTCACGGCGCTGGAACTGTCGAGCAACAATCTCGACGGGACGCTTCCTTCGTCGATCCGCAATCTGACGAAAATCCAGGCGATCTTCATCGACAGCAACAACCTGCACGGAACATTGCCGGCGGAGCTCGGCGAGCTTTCGAATCTGGTGAACGCGTACTTTATCCGCAATCACTTCAGCGGCGCGTTCCCGGTGCAGTTCGCGAATCTGAAGAAGCTCGAATTTCTCGCGCTCGATGAGAACGAATTCACCGGGCCGATCTCATCGCAGGTGGGCGACATTTCCGCGCTGAAGGAGATCGGGCTTTCCAACAATCATTTCAGCGGCTCCCTCCCCGCCGATTTCGCGCGCCTCACGAACCTCGAAGTTCTCGATCTCAGCGTGAATCAGCTCACCGGCGCGATCCCCGCGGCTCTCGGCACGTTGCCGAAGTTGCAGCGATTCCGCGCGGGCGACAATCAACTCACCGGTGCGATTCCCTCCGAGCTCGGGAATCTCTCGACGCTGATCGACCTGCAGCTCGGCTACAACAATCTCACCGGCGGGATCCCGTCGACCTTCGGCAAGTTGCATGCGCTGGAGACCCTCGGCGCGGGTCACAACAAATTCACCGACCCGCTGCCGGCGACCATCGGCGATCTGGCTGCGATTCAGTCGATCGAGCTGGCCGAGAACAAACTCAGCGGAACGCTCCCCGATTCGCTCTTCCGTCTTACGACGCTTGAGCATCTCAACCTCGGCGACAACGCGTTCACCGGAACGCTCTCGCCCGAGGTCGGCAACCTCGTGCACTTGCAGTTCCTCGGCCTCTACTACAACCAGTTCACGGGAACGATCCCCGTGCGACTCGCTTCGCTCGCGGAGCTGACCGTTCTCGGCCTGCAGTCGAACGCCTTCAGCGGAACGATTCCGCCGGAGCTCGGAAATCTGCCGAACCTCGACGAACTCGATCTCTCCGATAACCAATTGACGGGAACGATTCCGACACGCCTCGGTTCGCTGCCGAAGCTCGAGAACCTGTCGCTGTACAAGAACGAGCTCGAAGGAACGATCCCTCCCGAGATCGGCAACCTCGCCACGTTGCGCGGTTTGTTTCTCGCCGAAAATCATCTGCACGGCGCGATTCCCGACGCGCTGCGCAAGCTCACCAACCTCGAGAAATTTTCCGTCTACAGCAACGACCTCTCCGGTCCGCTGCCGAGCTGGATCGGGGAGTGGCCGCAGCTCACGGAGTTCTTCGCGGGCGAGAATCACTTCACCGGCTCGCTTCCCGTCGGATTGGCCACGCTCGACAAGCTCGCGTTCCTCGACGTCGCCCGCAACGAGCTCACCGGTCCGTTCGTCGACTGCACGCGCCTCGGGAACCTCATCTACGTGAGGATCCACGACAACCAGTTCTCCGGAAAACTGCCGTCGAGCATCGGCGCGCTGACGAAGCTCGACTTTGCCGCGTTCGGCAACAACGCCTTCAGCGGTCCGCTGCCGCCGGAGATCGGAAATCTCGTCAACGTCACCTACTTCGACTTCTCCGAGAACGACCTCGATGGCCCGATCCCGTCGCAAATCGGCAACCTGAAGAAGGCCTACAACATCTCGCTCAACGGAAATCACTTCAGCGGGCCGCTGCCGAAGGAGCTCGGCGATCTCACCGAGCTGCAGTACCTCGGTGTCTCCTTCAACGCACTGCGCGGCGCGATTCCGGTCGAGATCCTGCGTATGACCGGACTCATTGACCACAGTTCCGACTTCAGTTTCAACGGCCTGTACACGACTGACCAACGCGTGCGCGCATTCGTGAACCTCAAGCAGGGTGGCGATGGCGACTTCGAAGCGACGCAGACGGTGATGCCGGCACAGATCCATCTCGTCGACACGACCGATCGCAGCGCGACGCTGGCCTGGGAGCCGATTCGCTACAACTACTACGGCGGCGGCTACCAGGTCACGGCATCGACGACGCTGAACGGACCACCGGCCGTCATCGCCACGACGAGCTCGAAGTCGCTCGACTCGATCACCGTCCGCAATCTGAATCCGGCGACGTCGTACTTCTTCACCGTCTCGACCGTCTCGCATCCGATCTCGGGACAGGAGAACCTCATCGTCAGCGACCGCTCCGCGCCGATCCAGGGAACGACGAAAGCGCGCGTCATCGCACCGCCGGACGTCGTGATCACTGATGCGCCGAGCGGAATGGTGCAGATCGACGGCGTCGAAGTCGAGGCGGACAGCTTTACCGTCACGAACTTCGGCGACGTCGCCACGGCGATCACGCTGGAGAAGAACGACAGCTTCTTCACCGTCGCGCCGACGCAGTTCTCGTTGGCTGCCGGCGCGAGCCAGATCATCACGCTGCACTCGACGACGCAGAATCCCGGCAGTTACTACGGCTCCGTCTCCGTGAACGGCGTCGGAGCGCCGAACGATCTGCTGGCCGAGGTTGTGCTGCTGGCGAGCGCGCGTCCGTCGGGACGCGTCGTGGCCACACCGCTCGCAACGCGCATCGAGCTCGCTGGCGAGCCCGGCTCCGATCAGGTCGGAACCGTGCAGTTCCGCAACAGCGGCACCGCGCGTTTGACGGGCATCATCCTCTCCGATCAACCATGGGTGATCGTGCCCACCGAACCGTTCGCGATCGATCCGGGCGGCGTCGGCTCCGTGAACTTCCGCGTTGCCCGCTCACGACGACCGGCGGCGACCGAAGGCGGACTCGTCGCGAACCTCACGCTCGTCTATGTGACGGGAAGTGAGTCGCTGAAGTTCAAGGACATCGAGACGCTCGATACGAGCGGCGTCTCGGTCTCGAAGGTCACGATCGTCGACGTCACCAAGCCTCCGGTCTCCACCGGGCCGATTCCAGCCCTCGGTCCGGGGCAGCTTGCGTACTTCATCCCCGGCGTCGCGACGGCGTCGGGCAGTCATGCTGACGTCTCGATCATCAACGCCGCCGGCGCGAGTGCGATCAACGATCTGAAGTTGTATTTCACGAGCGGCCCGCAGACGAGCATTGCCTCGCTGGCCTCGCTCGGATTCGCGCAGGCCGTGAGTCTGCCGAATGTCGTCAACAGCATTTACGGCAATCCGAGCGCAATCGGCACGCTGCAGATTCGCAGCGGGCAGGCAGGGAGTCTCGCCACCGAGGCGAAGGTGACGGCGGTCGTGCCGGGCGGAACGTACAGCGGCTCGATTCCGGTCTTCCGCGGCGATCGCTCGATCGGGACGGGCGCGAGTCTCTATCTCACCGGACTCTCGTCGCCGGGCGATCTGCTCGTGCAGGAAACGTCGGGCGGCAGCACGAATGTTCACGTCGAATTGCGCGATGCCGCGGGGGCGCTCATCGGCACGAGCGATCGCGCGCTCACCGGCTACGCGTTACTCGAATTGACGAACACGATTCCCGCGAACGTGACGACGGCCGTCATTCGCAATCTCGGGCCCGGACTCGTCACCGCCTACGCGCGACTGCGCGACGCCAACGGCGACACCTGGAGCGTCGTCGACTGGAGCCGCTTCTATCGCTACACATTGCAGGATGCGGTGCGCATCCCGTTCGCGGACGGCGCGCATGCGTCGGGAACGAAGCGGCGCTCCGTGCGTCCGCTTGCGGTCGCGGCTTCGCCGACGACGGACGTCGTGCTCTACAACCCCGGTGCGTCCGAAGGCAAAGCGACGATGAAGGTCGTCGACGCCTCGGGGCACGCCTCGGAACGCAGCATCACCGTTGCCGCGGGCGCGACGCTCACGATGGCCAACGCCGGATCGCTCTCTTCGTCAGCAGTCGCGAGTCTCGTGATCGTGCCGACGCACGGCGATCTGGTGATCACCGCGCGGACGCATCACGCGTCCGGCGGTTCGGCGATTCCCGTTCTCCCCGCGACCGCGGGACTGCGCCTCGGACAGTCGCAAGTCTTCGCCGGCCTCGACGACTCGTCCGCCGTCCGCACGAGCTACGGCCTCACCGAATCGAGTGGCGCGAACGTGAAAGTGCGCGTACGAATCATCATCGACGAGAGCAATCCGCTCACCGCGACGATCACATCGAAGACCTTCACTCTTGCGGCGGGCGAGCAGGCCTTCCTCCCCGAGCTCGTCCGCTCCTTCGCCGGCAACCAACGCGACACGCTCTTCGGCGACCTGCACAACCTGACTTTGGAGTTCGAAGTGATCGAGGGGGATGGGTCGGTGGTGCCCTTCGTCATCGCGACGGACATCGCGAGCGGAGACTCGAACGTGGTCGTGCAGTAACGGCGTTCGCGTCTTCGCGCTAACCCCGGAGGGCGGGCTTATAGCCCGCCGACTCTGGGCGGGTGGGTTTTCCCGCCCGCCCAAAAGAATCGGCGGGCTATAAGCCCGCCCTCCACGACGTGCTGCGCGAACTGTTGCTACAAAGAGGAGAGCGGCGTCCCGTTCCAGGTCATCTCTTCGGGCTCCGCATTCCTGCGGAACACGCGCGCGGTCTGGGTGCCGAGGAGCGTCAGCGCATCGCCGTCGACTCGGAGCGCGGAACCTTCGCGGAGTCCGATCACCGGCGTGTCGTTCGCATCGAGGTATTCGCGGAGGCGTTCCTCGCGCGTTTCGCCTTTGTGCGTCGAATTCGGATCGGCGTCGAGATAGTGCGGATTGATCTGCCAGGGAAACAGACCGAGGGCGTCGAAGGATCGCGGATAGACGATCGGCATGTCGTTCGTCGTCTTGATCGTCGGCGTCGCGACGTTCGTCCCTGCGCTCGAGCCGAGGTAGGGGATGCCGTCGCGAACGCGGGCGCGGATCACATCGAGCATCTCGCGCTCGTACAACGTCTCGAGCAGGCGGAACGTGTTGCCGCCGCCGATGAAGATCGCTTGCGCCGATTCAATCTCGCTGGGTCCCCGGACGATCGTGACGTCGAAATCCATCAGCGCCAGGCGTTCGCGTACGCGCGCGCCGTACGCATCGTGATCGTGCTGCGCGAATGGCACGAACGCCACGCTGCCGCGCCCTTCGAGCAGATGGCGGATGTCCTCCTCCGAGTGATCGAGAAAGCCATAGCCGTGAACCGCGGAACTGGAGAGAAGCAGGAGGCGCATGCGGCGACGAAGTATATGAGCTGTTCGCAAACTGCCGGTTTTAGTTATCGCTATCCGGCATTCAAGCGCAAACTCCCGGACAACCGATAACCGACAACCGACAACAAAGCGAAGCTACCGCTTCGCGTCATCCAGCCACCACCCATTCGGTCCGGGATGCCAGAGAAACAACCCGAGTCCGTTGGCGGCCTTCACATCGTGCACGCGCCGGTTCACGGCCCACTTCGACGCGACTTGCACCATGAAGAGATAGGGCTGGTCGCGGGCGAACACCTGATGGAGCTCGTGATAGAGATCGGCGCGGCGAGCGGGATCGAATTCCGCGCGGCCCCGCTCCATCAGCGAATCCGCTTCGGCGTTCACGTATCCGACGACGTTGAATCCGTTCGGCGGCATTTGGCTGGAGTGGAAGAGCCCGTACGGATCGGGATCCGGCTCATTCACCCAGGCCGTGAACGCCGCCTGGTAATTGCGCTTCGTCATCTGCTCGAAGTACGCGGAGCCGTCCGCCGCGCGGACTTCCATCTGCACGCCGATGGCGCGGAGAGAGTCCTGATAGACCTGGGCCTGATCGGAGGTCGTCTTACTGCCGCTGGGGATGAGCAGCGTGAACGAGAAGTTTTCGATTCCCTTCGCCGACGCGCGGTCGAGGATGCCGTCGCCATTCGTGTCCTTCCAGCCCGCGGACGAGAGCAGCGCTGCCGCTCCTTGCGGGTTGTAATCGATCGGCAGCACGGTCGGATCGGCGGCCCAGGAATCGGGGGTGAAGGGACCGGTCACGGGCCGCGCCTGCCCGTAGTACAGCTTGTCGATCACCGACTGCCGATCGAACGCCATCGCCAGCGCGCGGCGCACGCGCACGTCGGAGAACAGCGGATCGGAGAGATTCCAGAGGATGCAGTTGTACGACTGCATCCAGACCGTGCGGAAATCGATTTTCCGCTTGATCGCCGGATCGTCCTTGATGCGGAACCATTCATCGTTGCTCAGGTAGGCGACATCGACGTCGCCGCGTTGCAGTGCCTTGAACGCCACCGCGTCATCGGCGATCGGACGGAAGAGCACGGACTTGATGTGCGGTTTCTCGCGCCAGTAGTCTTCGCGGCGCTCCAGCAGAATGGCGCGGTTGCGATCGCGGCTTTTCAACACGTAAGGACCGTTGCCGATCACCTTCGTGTTTGTTTTGAAATTGCCCTTGCCGTAGACGTGCTCCGGAAGGACGCCGATGTTGAACGAGAGCAGCTGCCCGACGCGCGGTTTCGTGAAGACGACGCGCAGCGAGTGTTCGTCGGTGGCGATGGTTTTTTCGCGATCGAGATTCTCGAACCACGACGAGAACTGGATCGACTCCTCGTCGAGGATCTTGTGTAGCGTGAACACGACGTCGCTGGCCAGCACCGGAGTGCCGTCGCTGAACGTCGCCCGCGGGTCGAGGTGCACTACGTAGGTCTTGCCGCTGTCGAGAACCTCCCAGCGTACCGCCGTCGCGGGGATGGGATTGAGGTTCTGATCGAAATCGATCAGCGGATCGTAGAGATAGGCGAGGACTTGTCGCTCCTCTTCGAGGGATTGCAGGACGTAGTTCAGCGTCTCGACGTCGGACAGAATGCGGCGCACGACACGCCCGCCATCCCGCGGCCCACTCGGAGCCTGCGTCGCTGTGACCGGCGGCGGTTGCGGTGTCTCGCGTTGACACGCGACGAGCGCGAAGCCGAGAAGAGCTGCGAGTGCTGCGCGACGCATGGAAACCCGATTCTACCGGTGTTATCGGTTGTCAGTTGTCGGTTGTCCGAGCCGCGTCGCGATTCCTCACGGAGAACTGACAACCGAGAACCGACAACCGCGCGTCAACGCGCGAGATACGCCCGAATCACTTTCTGCTCGCTCTCCTTCTTGATCCGCGTGAAAAGCTTCGTCCCCAGCCTGTCGATCGTCTCCGCCTTGTCGAACGGCAGATGCGCGTACATCTTCCCGCCGGTGAAGTGACAGGGCTGGCAGTGCTGTTCGAGGATCGGCCGAACGTCGCGCTGGAAATCGACCGTTCGGCTCCGCTGCTCAGGGTTGGCTTGCGCGGGCGGAGGGGTCATCCGCAACGCAAACCAGACCACGAGCTCGATGAGCAGCATCTCCGTACGGTAGATCCGAGCCAGCCCCGAGTCTTGTCAGATCGGTGAACTGTCTCGGAGTGCGGCGAGTTTGTTTTTCCGCTCTCCCCGCGCAGCGGGGAGAGGGGGAAAACAACAACCGCCGACAACTGACAACCGACCACTGACAACCGGCTATCCAATTACCCATTTCTCGAATGAATCGTCCGGCAACTCCCGCACGAATCGCGAGGGTTCCATCAGCACATCCATCCCGCCGCGGTCGCGGGACATCACCGGGAACACGAGATAGAGCTCCTGCATCGCCCGCGTCACCGCGACGTAGAAGAGCCTGCGCTCCTCTTCCTCGCCGGGGATCACGATCTCGCGCGTGCCCTCGGCGTCGATCACCGGCGCGTCCTGGGTGGCGCCTTCGAGCAGCGGCAGCGCTTCGTGCACGAGGCCGGGCTTCATGCGAATGATTCCACCCGGGACGCGCAATGCGCGCTGCGAGGGGAAGCGTCCGTCGGCGAGCCAGATCACGAAGACGGCGCGCCACTCCAGTCCCTTGGCCTGATGCACGGACGACAGCACGATCTTTTCGTCCTCGGGGCCGACGACAGCGACGTCTTCTCCGGCGATCGGGTTCGCCAGCGCCACTTCGTCGAGGAACTGCTCCACATCTTCGTAGCGCAGCGCGTATTGCGAGAGTTGTTCGAGATCGTCGAGCCGCGCCTGCGCGTTCGGGAACTTCGAGCGCGCGTAGTCGCCGTAGCCGCGCTCGACGATGATGCGAATCGATTCCGATGGGTTGCGCTTCATCGAATCGCCGGCGATGAGGCGAAGAACCGTGGCCGCGCTCTTCAGCGAGCCGGCGGTGCCGCGTCCCGATACCTCCAGTCCCTGGAGAAAGCGATCGAGCGGATGCGAAGCCTCGCCGATCTTTTCCCACACCTCGGCCGCCGTCTTCTCGCCGACCTTCGGATAGAGCTTGAGCATTCGCTTCCACGACAGCTCGTCGCGCGGGTTGGTCACGATCTTGAGATATGCGAGGACGTCCTTGATGTGCGCCTGTTCGAAGAAGCGGACGCCGGATCGGATCTCGTAGGGGATGTTTCTCCGCGTGAGCTCCATCTGCAGCTCGAGCGATTGGTAGTGCGAGCGATAGAGCACGGCGATCTCGCCGAGGCTCTCGCCTTCGTCGCGAAGCTCGAGGATGCGCTGCGCGACGAACGCGGCCTGCTCGAGCACGTCGTCGACGCCGACGACCGCGGGATCGGGACCATCGCCGCGCACGGCCTGCAGCTCCTTGCGGAACTGAAAGCGATTCGCGGCGATCGAGGCGTTGGCGAGGCGGAGGATCTGGCGCGTCGAACGATAGTTCGTCTCCAGCTTGTGAATCGTCGCGTCGGGGAAGCGCAGCGGAAAGGTGAGGATGTTCTCGAACGACGCGCCGCGGAACGAGTAGATCGACTGCGCATCGTCGCCGACGACCATCACGTTGCGGCGCACCGAGGCCATGGAGTCGATAATCCCGGCCTGGAGCATGTTCGTGTCCTGATACTCGTCGACCAGGATGTGCCGGAAGCGCCGTTTGAGCGCCTCGGAGATGTCGGCGTGGTCGTCGAGCAGCACCTTCCAGAAGACCAGCAGATCGTCGAAGTCCATCGCGTTCGCCGTCCGCTTCCGCTCCTTGTAGCGGCGGAACACGTTCACGATCTCCTCGCCGTACATCATGAAATGCGGGTAGTTCTGCTCGAGGTGCAGCTCGAGCGGCGTGCGCGTGTTGATGAGAAACGAATAGATGTCGAGGAGGATGTCGCCCTTGGGAAAACGCTTCTCCAGCGTCTTGATGCCGAGGGAGGAGATCGCGGACTCCATCATCTCCTTCGAATCCTCATCGTCGAGGATCGAGAAGTTCGAGCGATAGTCGATCGCCTCGGCGTACTTGCGGAGCAGTCGATTCCCGATCGAATGGAACGTCCCGCCCCAGATCCGTCGGGTGTCGATCGTGACCAGCTCCTCGACGCGGCTCAGCATCTCGCGCGACGCTTTGTTCGTGAACGTGACGATGAGAATGTCCGCGGGATCGACGCCGTCCTCGATCAGCCGCGACACGCGATAGGTGAGCGTGCGAGTCTTTCCACTCCCAGCACCGGCGATGACCAGCATCGGCCCATCGCCCGCCATCACGACCTCGAGCTGCTCGGAATTGAGCTGGTCCTCGTAGGCGACGCGATACTGCTTCTGCGGCTTGGGCGCGGGCTTGAGTGTGTATTTGCGGACCTTTGTGGGCACGGGCTGAGTTTATGTCGTCAGTTGTCGGTTGTCAGTTGTCTGGGCAGTCTCGCGCGGAGTCTCAGACAACGGAGAACCGACAACCGACAACGTCTGGCGCTGCTCGTGCGGCGTGCTACTGTCATATCCATGCCTCGCTTCCTCGCCTTCATCGCCGTGGTCTTCTGGGGGATTTCCTTCGTGGCCACGAAGGCGGTGTTGCGCGAGGTTTCGCCGGTGACGGCGATCTTCACGCGGTTCGCGATCGCGGTGGTGGTTCTACTGTGTGTAGTTCGCTCGTGGCCGCCGCGCGAGGCCTGGGGATCGCTGGCGCTGATGGGTTTCGTCGGGGTGTTCGTCCATCAGATGCTGCAGGCGTTCGCTCTGACGATGACCAGCGCCACGAATACCGGCTGGCTGATCGGTCTCATCCCGATCTGGTCGGCTGTGCTCTCCGCGATCTTTCTCGGCGAGCGTTTCGGCCGCTGGAAGGTCGCCGGACTGGCCGGCGGTTTCGCCGGCGCGCTGCTGGTCGTGACCCGCGGTGAGCTCGGCACGCGCGTGCTCGGCAGCCCGTCGACATTCGGCGATCTGCTGATTCTCGTCAGCACGGTGAACTGGGCGGTCTACTCCGTGCTCGGTCACGCGACGATCCGGCGTCTCGGGCCGCGTCGCGCAACCTCGGGAGCGATGCTCTTCGGCGCGTTGATGCTGGCGCCGGTATTCGCGGTCCAGCGCGGATGGCGCGAATGGCCGCGGCTCTCGGCGACGGGCTGGGGCGCGCTGCTTTTTCTCGCCATCGGCTGCTCGGCGCTCGGCTATCTCTTCTGGTACGGTGCGCTGGAGCGCGTCGAAGTCTCACGCGTGGCGACGCTGCTGTACGCGGAACCGCTGATCACCTTCGCCGCCGCAGCGATGCTCCTCGGGGAGCGCGTGAGCGGCATCGTTGTCGCAGGAGGGGCCATCGTGCTGGTCAGTGTCCTGATCGCGCAATACGCGCCTGCACCCAAGATCGTCCTAACATCGGAGGAAACATGATGCGTCGTTCGTTTTTCGTCATGCTCGCGGTCCTGACCTTCGCCTGTGCCTCGCCGCGTAAGCCGGGAGAGCCGGAGAAGATGCCGAGCGCCAGCTACAAGGGCGAGGTCGGCGAGTCTCCGGTCGGCGTGATTCCGGACGCCGTTGTTCATGACGCCCAGCGCGACAAGGACGTCACCACGACGATCGAGTACCCGACGCGTAGCGCCGCGAATCCTCTCATCGTCTTCTCGCCCGGCTACGGCGGCTCGAACGAGGCGTACGTCGGCTTGAGCTCCTATTGGGCGAGCCAGGGTTTCGTCGTCATCCGCGTGGCGCACGCCGATGCAGGACGCCAGCTCGGCGACAATCAGGATTTCTGGCAGAGCCAGACGGAGACTGACCGCCGCAATCGAGTGCGCGACATTACGTTCGTCCTTGACTCGCTCGATCAGCTCGAGCAGAGCTATCCCGAGCTGCAAGGGAAGATCGACAAGACGAAGATCACCGTCGCCGGACATTCCTACGGCGCCTACACGGCGCTCCTCCTCGGCGGCATGAAGATCTTCCCCGGCGGAACGTCGTACGCCGATCCTCGCGTGAAGGCCGTCATCGCGATGTCGCCGCAAGGACCGAGCACTTCGCGGGGCCTCACCGCCGAATCGTTCGCCGCCATTCACGTGCCGACGCTCTTCATGACCGGCTCGCGCGACAACGGAATGGCGGAGACGGAGACACCGGAATGGCGCAGCGAAGCGTTCGACCTCGCCGCGCCGGGGGACAAGTGGCTCGTCGTGGTCGAAGGCGCGCGCAGCGCGACCTTCATCGGCCGCTACGACTCGCTCATCGAAGCACAGGCGCGCGAACCGAGGCCGTACGACGGCCCGAACCCTCTTCCGCCGCGCGATCCGACCGGGCGGACGGATCCCCAGCCGATGCGCCAGCAGGGCGGCTACGCGGGCAACGCCGCACTCAACCAGCGGAATCTCTTCTCGACCATCAAGTCGATGTCGCTCGCCTTCCTGGATGCCTACGCCAAGGCCGACGCGAAGGGGCGGGAAGCGCTGGAAGCCGCCGCCGGGAACGGCGTGGTGGTGAAGAAGAAGTAGCGCGTCCGAGTAGGCAGTTGGCAGTAGGCAGTAGGCAGGAAACGCGAGTTTCGGGGTTTTTGCCCCTGCAAACTGCCTACAGCCGACTGCCTACTGGCGAAGTAACCGTTTTCATGCCGTAATTGATCGTTGACCGTTCGTTCACAGTCGCTAAAATGTTCCTCCATGACTCGACAGCGCATTCTGCGAATCCGTCTTGGAACGTCTACGGTCACGAACCGCTGAGCGTCAGCGGCTCGCCGACGTTTCTGGCGGCTGATCAGACGGCAACACCGCACCTGCACTCTTAGCTGACTCTCGGAACGCGTTCCACACGCACGCGCAACATTCCGTTTCCGGCTGGAGTTATGGAAGGCGGGCGGACTCCCTGACGCACGCGGTATCATCGCGCAGCAATGTCCGAAAAGGTCCCTGATGCGGCGGAGTCATTGCACACGCCGTGGACCACATCCATCGACGTTCCTGACGGTCTCCAGCGTCAGCTCACGGAGCAGCGGATGCACTCCGAGCAGCTCCGTCTGCTCGGCTCCGCGATTCACGTGGCGGCCGACGGAATCGCCATCATGACGCCCGCCGTCGAGGCGGTCGGCCCGCGGATCGCCTTCGTGAACGACGGCTTCTGCGCGATCTTTGGCCGACGGCGCGAAGACATCATTGGCCAGACGCCGCTCGCGTTTGGAATCGTCGAGCGCCAGCAATCGATCTCCGACGCTCTGCTGCAGCATGTCTTCGAACAGCGTCCGTTCGAAGCCGAGGTCACCGCGCGGCGCGCGGGAGGCACGGAGTTCGAGCTCGATTTGCAGCTCGTTCCGATCGAAGACTCCGGCGAGCTCACGCACTGGGTGGCCTTCGCGCGCGACATCACCGCGGAAAAGAACCAGGTGTCGTCGCTTCGCCATCAGGCGATGCACGATTCGCTCACCGGCCTGCCGAATCGCACGCTGCTCTTCGATGCCCTCGAGCGTTCGATCGAGCTCGCGCGCGCCGAACGCTCATCGCTTGCCCTGATGTTGATGGATCTCGATCGCTTCAAGGAAGTGAACGACACGTTCGGCCATCACTTCGGCGACGCTCTCCTGCGCCAGGTCGCGTTCCGTCTCCACAACCAGCTCCGCGGCGAAGACCTCGTGGCCCGCCTCGGCGGCGACGAATTCGCCGTCGTTCTCTCGCGCACCGCGGACGCTCAATCGGCCGCGTTCACCGCGCGCCGCATTCTCAACGCCCTCGAGCAGCCCTTCGTCGTCGAGTCGCAGGTGCTCGAAGTCGGCGCCAGCATCGGCATCGCGCTCTATCCCGAGCACGGCACCGACGCGCGCACGCTGCTGCGCCGCGCCGACGTCGCCATGTACGCGGCGAAGCAGCAACAGAGCGGTTACAGTTTCCATCGCCAGGACGAGCGAATCGCGCTCGCCGGATCAACTGTCGCTTGTCGTCGAGCTGCGCGGCGCGGTGGAGAGGGAAGAGCTGATCCTGCACTACCAGCCGAAGCTCCACCTGCGCACGGGCCTCATGACCCGCGCCGAGGTGCTGGTGCGCTGGAATCATCCGAAGCGAGGCCATCTCGCGCCGGGACTCTTCATCCCGCTCGCCGAACGCACGGGGCTGATCCGCTCCGTCACGGACTGGCTGCTCGATCGCGCGTTATCGCAGTGCCGCACGTGGCAGGATGCCGGCGCGCCGATCCACGTCGCGGTCAACATTTCGGCGAAGAGTCTTCTCGACCACTCGCTGCCGCAGAAAGTGCAGACCGCGCTCGGCCGCTGGAACATCGATCCGCGCTTCCTCAAGATCGAGATCACGGAGAGCAGCATCATGGCCGATCCCGCGCACGCGCTGGCGATCCTTTCGATCCTGCAGTCGATGGGCGTGCGGCTCTCCGTCGACGACTTCGGGACCGGCTATTCGTCGCTCACGCACCTGCGCCAGCTCCCGATCGACGAGATCAAGATCGACAAGTCGTTCGTCACGACGATGACGCACAACGAGGCCGACGCGGCGATCGTCCGCACCGTGATCGATCTCGCTCACAACCTCGGCAAGCAGGTCTGCGCCGAAGGCGTGGAAGACGAGGCGACCTGGCGCATGCTCGGCGACCTCGGTTGCGATCTCGCGCAAGGCTTCTGGATCGCCCGCCCGATGCCTGCCGATGAGTTACTGCAATGGCTCACGGCGACATCATGGGGACTGACCGGCCCGGCCGGCATCGTTGGCGGCCACAAGGCTGGCCGCACGCGCGGATGATCCGAGGCGTCGTTCCTGCTTCTTCTCGCTCCCGAGTTCTCGAACCGCGAAAGGTAAACGGTAGACGGGCAACAGGGCATGCTCGTGGATTGAGCAAGCGTCCCCCGTTTCCTGTCTTCCGTTCACCGGTAGAAGCTCTATTCAGTGGTGACGCGAATCTTGGCTCGCTCCGACTTCTTGATCCTGCGCAGCTCGGCGGCGTACTGACGCTGCGTTCTCCACGCGCGTTTCGAGGTCGCGATCTGCGTGTGAGTCAGCGAGAATGGATCGGGCCAGACGTTGGTCGTGCGGAGCTCCGATCCCGACAGCGGCAGCAGGGCAGGGGAGAACGTCAGATTCGCGCCGGGGCTGTGATACGTGACGACGCCGTAGCTGAACATCAGCGCGCGTTCCTCGGTCGGTCGCGGAGTTTCTCCGTTGAACAGGCGCAGGAGACCTTGCGACGAGTAATCCGGAGCGTTGTCGGCCATCGCCGAACCGGCGGTGACGAGAAGAAGAAGCGTAAGAATCGTTGTGCTCGCTCTCATCATTCCTCCGACGAATGAGAATGCAAGATCGTTACTCTCAGCCGTAGAAGATACCGCAACGCGGCCGAGGACGGTTGCTCTGGCATCGAGTTGTAACCGAAGGTCGGCTCAATCCACGAGCCGCATCTCGCGCAGCAACAACTCGAGATGCTCGCGCCCGAGGCGGGACCAGACGTTGTAGAGGCAGTCCTGGCCCTGGATGCGAAGGTAGGCGAGCTGGTTCGGGCCTTCGCCCCCTTCGGGACCGTATTCGACTTTGCTGCCGTCGCCCCATTCGTAGGCGTAGGGCCATTTGTTGTACGAGGGATCGCCGGAGCGAACGCCGGCTCCGGCGACTCCGAACGCGCTGCGAAGGTTGGGCAGATCGTAGGCGACGGCCCATCCTCCGGCGAAGTTGGCGGCGCGTGGCGTCGCGCCTTCTCCCGCGGCACCGATGGAACGCGGCGCGATGAGCGCGCAGGTGTCGCGGTTCTCCGCCTTCTGCCACTGCTGGTCGTACACCGTGGGAACGGTGGCACGGGTCAGATGCGGCTCACGCCACGGCGCCCGCGGCGGAAGCGGAGCGGACGAGCAGGCCGCCAGAAGGAGCAGGGAAGTGAGAAGGGTGCGCATGATTCAGAGAATGGGCCAACGAGTCGTCCAGTCGACGAGTCGCCCCGTCGTCGAGCGTCTCAGTTTAGATCATCACTCGCCGACTCGCCGACTCGCTGACGAGACGACTAGACGACTTGGCGACTCGCCGACTACCATCCACATTGCCATGAACGATCCCATCACGATTGCCATCGATGCCGCCGGGCGCGTCGTCATTCCGAAAGAGATTCGCCAGGAGGCGGGGATCGAGGCGGGGATGCCGCTGCAGATCAGTTGCCGCGAAGGGCGGATCGAGATCGAGCCGCGGCGGCGGCCGATCCGAATCGAGAAGCGCGGACGTTTACAGGTCGCCGTCTCCGTCGAGGATGGCGAGACGCTATCCCGCGCCGTCGTGCGGGAAGCGCAAAGGCGCGCGCGCAAGTGATCGCCGCCGATGCCACGGTGCTCGTCGCCGCGATCGTCGGATGGCACGAGCGCCATCGCGCCGCGACCTCCGCGATCGAAGCCGCGCTCGCGCGCAAGTCGCTGGTGATCCCGGCGCCGGCTCTTCTCGAGAGCTACGCGATCCTCACGCGTCTTCCCGCGCAACACCGGCTCACGCACGCCGACGCCTTTCATCTTCTGCGCAGCAGCTTTTCCTCGGCGCGCGTTGCTGCCGCGCGCACACGCGACGCCTGGTCCGTGCTGCGCCGCTGGTCGGTCGCCGGCATCGGCGGAAGCGACGCCTTCGACGCGAGCGTCGTGGAGATCGCGAAGGAAGCGGGAGCGAAGATGCTGCTCACGTTTCGCCGCGTGGAGTTGGAACGGCTGGCGATCGCGGGGATCGAGATTGTCGAGCCGGTCTAGCTTGGTCGCACGCGCATCGCGAGAAAGGTTGCTGGTTCCTGGTTGCTGGTTATCTGTGGCTGATCATTCAGGGGGCCCACCACAGACAACCAGCAACTAGAAACCAGCAACTAGAAACCAGCAACTGCCTAATGCAAGAACATCGGCGTTCCCATCACTTCCGCGACCTTCGGCCGGTACTGCTCGGCGTCGTAGAAGCGGGCGATATCGACGCGTTTGCGGGCTTCGCCGGTGAGGAGGAGAGGGACGGCGGTGTAGCGGCCGTCGACGACGCTCACCATGCGCCCGCTTTCTTTTCTGCGCAGGAGATCGGCGGCGAGGGAGCCGAAGTTTTTCGCGACGATGAGGTCGAGCGAGTCGGGCGCGCCCGAGCGCATGAGATAGGCGAGGCGCTGGTAGATGACTTTGTCGTTGCTGCGGCGCTCGAAGTGATCGGCGACGGCCTGGCCGATGCCTCCGAGCCTGCGCTGTCCCGCCGCGTCGGCGATTCCTGTCTCTACCGTTGATCCCGTCGTCGTGCGCGCGCCCTCGGAGATCGCCATCGACCGCGTAGTTGCTCGGGTTTTCCGCGCGGTCGCGCGAGAGCATGTCGTAGAGCACGTCGGGATCGAACGGCACCTCGGCGATGACCGCGCGATCGACGCCGGCGAGGTACGAAGCGAGGAGACAGGTCTCGCCCGAGTAGCGGCCGAAAAGCTCGACGACGAGAAAGCGCTCGTGCGAGCCGGCGCTGGTGCGCAGGTCGTTGATGAACATCACCGAGCGCGTGACGGCGGTGGAGAATCCGAGGCAGTAGTCGGTGCCGAAGACGTCGTTGTCCATCGTCTTCGGGATGGCGATCATCGGCACGCCTTCCTGGTGCAGGCGTCGCGCGAAGGTGAGCGTGCCGTCGCCGCCGAGGGCGACCAGCGCGTCGAGCTCGAGGAATTGGATGACGCGCAACGCCGCGCGCGTCAGGTCGTAGCGGCCGCGCTCATCCGGTTGCCCCATCTCGTGCTGAAGATGCGGCGGGATGTCTTCCAGGCGGCTGATCGACGGATTCATGCGCGAGGTGTGGAGAATCGTGCCGCCGGTGCGATCGATCGGCGCGCGTGAGCAGCCGATTGAGCGGCAGGATCCACGCGGAGTTGTCGGCCGATGCGTCGGGGACGATGTTGACGAGCGAGGCCCAGCCGCGGCGCAGTCCGATGATCTCGCACGGCTCGTCGGTCATGCGCCAGACGAAGGCCTTGATGGCCGCGTTGAGGCCGGGCACATCGCCGCCGCCGGTGAGGATTCCGATTCGTTTCATGTGCGCAATCGCGCTTGCGCCTTTGCTTCTCCCTCGGGGAAGAGGACGACCTTCAGCGCTTCGTGGCGATCGAACCTGGCGATGCCTTCGTGAAAATCGTTGAGAGAGTCGAACGTCGCCTGCACGACCCATTCGACGTCGAGGCCGGAGCGCAGCAGCGCGAGCATGCGCTGCCAGGTCGAGTACATGCGGCGTCCGATGATGCCGTGCATGGTCACGCCCTTGAAGATCACGTTGCGCGTGTAGTCGTCGATCGTGACGGAGTGACCGGCGGGGAGCCCGAGGAGCGACATCGTTCCGCCCATGCGCACGATGTCGAGGCCGAAGTTGATCGCCGCGCTCGATCCAGACATCTCGCAGACGACATCGACGCCGACGTTTTCGGTGATGAGCGTCGATCGCGCGCTTCACTTCTTTCGGATCGGTCGTGCGGACGTTGAACGCGTGGAGGTTTCCGAACCCGCGTGCGGCTGCCCAGCGTCGCGCGGTCTCGAGCGCGTGATCGCTGACGTCGGTCACGATGACGATCGACGCGCCGCTGTGCTCGGCGATCGCCGCGGACATCGCGCCGATCGGACCGAAGCCAGTGATGGCCACGGACTTCCCGGCGAGGTCGACGATCTGCGTCGTATGCACGGCATTGCCGAGGGCATCGAGGAACGCGCCGACGCGGAGAGGAACGTACGCCGGAAGCTTGATCACGTTCGACGCCGGAACCTTCACGAATTCGGCGAAGGCGCCGTCCTCGTGCAGGCCGTAGATCTTCGTGCGGATGCAGATGTGCCCGTTGCCGGAGCGGCACTGCGGACACTCGCCGCAGATGACGTGCATCTCCGCCGAGACATAGTCGCCGACGTGCAGCGTCCCTTCGTGCGCGCGCTCGGCGCCTTCGCCGATCTGCTCGACGAAGCCGCAGAACTCATGTCCGTAGATGCGCGGCGGCGTGACGGACTGCTGGATCGACGGATCCCAGTGATAGATGTGCTTGTCCGTGCCGCAGATCGCAGTGGCGGCGACGCGGATCAGCACTTCGCCGGGACCGGGCTTCGGATCGGGACATTCGCGAACTGCAGTCCCTTCAGGACCATCGAGCGGAGCGGATTTGACGACGGCAATCATTGTTTTTTAGCTCGCAGCTGGCAGCTCGCAGCTCTCAGGAGACCCGCGGCCACTCCCTGAGAGCTGCGAGCTGCGAGCTGCCAGCTCGTTCAAGAGGCTATCACGCCTGTTGAGGCGTCTTGCGGCGTAGCAAACGGCGCACCGTGCGAAGTGCCGAGTCGAGCCAGTCTTCGAAGAAGGGAGGCTCGTCAACGGAGAACGTCCGATGGCTGTGGGGAAGCTCGGCGATGAATTGCGAGATGGCCCAGACCAGCGCGTCGGGGTCGCGGTGGAAGAGGTCTTTGTGCAGACCTCCTTCGATCAGGAGCGAGCGCGTGGGCGCGGGACAGACGTCGAGGAGCTCCTGAGCCATCGAGACCGGACAGACCTCGTCGCTCTTGCCGTGCAGCACGAGGAGCGGGACCTGCAGGCGGCGGATTACGCTCAGCGTGTCGAAGATGTTGCCGGCGAAGAGATGCAGCGGCATGCGTGGATGAAGAACGCGCGTGATTTTCGGCAGCGACGTGAAGGTCGATTCGAGAATCAAGCCGTCGAAGGGATGGCGGCGGATGACCTGCGCCGCGACCGCGCCGCCGAGCGAATAGCCGAAGAGAACGGAGGGGAGCTCCTTCGGGCGAATCTTGTCGTGAAAACGGGAGGCGGTGATGCCGTCGGAGACCACGCCGCCGAGGGACGCATGTCCGCTGCTGCGCCCGAACCCGCGGTAGTCGAAGAACAGGATGCTGTAGCCGGCATTCAGAAAGTGCGGGATGACGTCCGCGCTCGTCGTCAGATTGCCGGTGTTGCCGTGGCAGAACACGCCGCTGGCGACCGGTTTCGGAGCGCGGCAATACCAGGCGTGGAGCGTTTCGCCATCGGGTGTCTCGATCCAATACTCTTCGACCGCCCCGTCGGGTATGCCGTAATCAGCGGGATTCCAGCTGATCACCGGTTCGCGCGAGGGACAGAAGAGCTGAGTGCGGCGATAGAGGCGCCGCCCGATGTCCGCTGCCAGCGCCGCGCCCACGAGGATGGGCAGCGCCATACCTTCTGGAAGGGTGGGGTTATGTCTGCGCTTGCGCATAATCAAGGATACGCCTGAGCAAGAGTTTTGCCGTGCTACAGTTCGCCACCGTTTGAAGTACGTCGAGTCACGCGTCCGTGTGCGCTACAAAGAGACCGACCAGATGGGAATCGCGCATCACGCGAACTACCTCGCCTGGTTCAAGATCGGACGGACGGACCTCTGCCGCGTCGCCGGCTTCGCGTACACCGGAATCGAAGAGCGCGGCTACCTGCTCGTCGTCACCGACATCGCTTGCCGCTACCGAACACCCTTCCGCTACGACGACGAAGTGTTGATCCGAACCTCGCTCGAAGACACGGCCAGCCGCTCGCTGAAGTTCGGCTATGCGCTGTACGACGGCGAGGGGCGCGAGCTCCACGCCAACGGATCCTCGTCGCATTTGTGGCTGGACAAGACGTCGCGTCGTCCCGTTCGCGCGCCTGTGGATGTGATGGCGGCGTTTGCCGAATTCAGATCGCAGATTGCAGATCGCGGATCGCAGTGACGTCTATCCGGTCCTCCCGCTGAACTTTAGGGGCGCGTAGCGCAAGTCCACGACGCGCCACCAAACGAACCGGTTCGTGTCTATGAGACTGGAATCTCTTGAATGGATCGAGTAGCGCGACCTACCGGCGGAACGTCCGCGGACGAAACGACGGCCACTCGCCTCGTCGTCTACGCCCACTCGAAACCGGGCGTCGCGCGCAGCGAGTGGCACACGTTGGAAGATCATCTTCAGGCCGTCGGCCGGCTTGCCTCGGGCTTTGCCTCGAAATGGGGAGCAGGCGATTGGGGTCACTACGCCGGCCTCTGGCACGACCTCGGGAAGTTCTCTGCCGCCTTCCAGCAGATGATCACCGCCGAAACCGAGGCGGAGCGCGGTAGGGTCAATCACTCCAGCGCGGGAGCGCTCCGCGCGATCGAGGAGATCGGGGACCTGCTGGGATATCTCCTCGCCTTCGTGATCGCCGGACATCACGCTGGTCTGTCCGATCTGGATCGCCTGCGCGAGCGCATGAAGGAGCAGGAGCACTACGCCGTTGCGAGAGCCGGCGGTGCGGATGCCGATTGGCTTCGCATGACGAACCCTCTCGTTTTGCCGGCGGACATCGCGCAGCGACCTCGCAGCATCGAGCTCTGGGTGCGTTTCCTGTTTTCTGCGCTGATCGACGCCGACCGTCTCGACACGGAGCGATTTCACGATCCGGGCAAGACGGCGTCGCGTGGCGCCGCTGTGTCGATGGCCACTCTCAGTCAGAGACTCGATGCACATATCGACCAGTTGTCGAACGGCGCACGGAATGGGCCGGGTTCGACGGCGGTCCACGGAGTTCGCGCCGCGGTTCTGGCCGACTGCAGGAACCGTGCGGTCGAGGGACAGGGAGTCTTCACGCTGACGGTTCCGACGGGTGGCGGCAAGACGCTCGCCTCGCTGTCGTTTGCATTGCGCCACGCCGCGCAGCATGACCTGCACCGAGTGATCGTCGTCATCCCATACACATCGATCATCGAGCAAAACGCTGGCGTGCTGAAAGCGATCCTCGGCGAGGAGAACGTCCTCGAGCATCACACGAACTTCGATCCCGGCGATCAGAGGAAATACTGGCTGGACACCGAGAACTGGGATGCGCCGATCATCGTCACGACCTCGGTCCAGTTCTTCGAGAGCCTGTTCGCAAACAAGACGAGTGTTGCACGGAAGATCCATGCGATCGCGAAGAGCGTCGTCGTCTTTGACGAAGTACAGACGCTGCCGCCGTCCCTTTTGAAACCGATCGTCGATGTCATGGGAGAATTGGTCGCGCGATACCGCGCGTCTCTCGTTCTCTGCACGGCAACGCAACCCGCGCTGGAAAAGCGGCGAAACTTTCCCGAGGGACTCTCGAAGGCGTCCGAAATCGTGCGCGATCCTCAGCGCCATTTCGGAGCGTTACAACGCGTAGACGCACGCTGGCCCTCGGATCTCCAGACACCAGAGCCATGGCCCGAGCTGGCAGCGCGCATCGCCTCGCACCCGACGTCGCTGACGATCGTTCACCGTCGCGACGACGCGCGAACACTCTGCATGCTGCTCCCGGCCGACATCGTCCACCTCTCGGCCGCGATGTGCCCTCGGCATCGCACGAACGTTCTGAACGAGATTCGCCGGCGGCTGGCGGAGGGGCAACCCTGTCGGGTAGTGGCTACTCAACTTGTGGAGGCGGGCGTCGACCTCGACTTCCCGGTCGTCTTTCGAGCGATGGCCGGACTCGACTCACTGGCGCAGGCTGCAGGGCGCTGCAATCGCGAAGGAAAGCTCGACCGCGGCGTCCTGGAGATCTTCGTCGCCGAGACACAGCCGCCGCCGGGTGAGTTGCGCCGGGCGCTGGACGCGGGACGGATCGTCGCCAGCCGATACAACGGAAGGCCCGACCTGTTTGGCGATCCCGCGATCTACAACGAGTACTTCCTGCAGTTCTACCAGACCCCGTCGGATCCGAAGCGGATCCAGGAGCATCGGACGTACTACCGTTTCGAGCAGGTCGCCGAACAGTTCCAGATGATCGAGAACGGTCAGGAAGGCCTGGTCATCCCCTTCGACGCGGATGCCCGCAACATTCTCGCGCGCTTGCGAAGCGCCGACGGCTCTCCGCGTCTCCTTCGCCGTCGCTTGCAACGCTACAGCGTTGCCGTTCCCCGTCAGCAGATGAAGGCGATGCGCGACATCGACGCCGCGGTCGAGACCGAAGAGGGGAGCGGGATCTTCGTGCTCGGCGAACTGCATCGCTCGTTGTACGACGAGCGCTTCGGGCTCCTGCCGCTGAAGGGATTTGCACTCGATCCGGAGAGCCTCATCGCGTGAGGTCGACCCCATTCAATTCATCCGTGCCCATGAACGATTGGAGACTGGAGTCAGACGATGCTGCGCAGCGCTAACCTCTCCCTTCGCGTCACCGGTCCTCTCGCCTGTTTCACGAACCCGGCGCTGAAGGTCGAACGTTTCAGTTACGACGTCATGACGCCGTCCGCGGCGCGTGGCGTTCTCGAAGCGGTCTGCTGGAAGCCGGCGATTCGCTGGCAGATCGACCGCATCAAGGTGCTGAAACCGATCGAGCGCATCGCCGTGCGCCGCAATGAAGTCAACTCACGCATCAGCACTGACGGAGCGATCTCCTGGATGCAGGGGGATTCCTCGCCCGGTCACTACTTCGCGGATGAGGATCGCGCGCAACGCAACATGGTGGCGCTTCGCGACGTCGACTACGTCATCGATGCCCACTTCGAGATGACGAAGAAAGCGAAGGAAGGCGACAACGTTCGAAAGTTCGAGGAGATGTTCCAGCGACGCGTGGAGAAGGGGCAGTGCTTTCAGACGCCGTACTTTGGCTGCAGGGAGCTGGCCGCTGAGTTTCGCTCGGCCGAAGATCATCCGCAACCGATCGCAGAGACGCGCGACCTCGGCTGGATGTTGCAGGACATCGACTTCGGCCCTCCGATGCGGCCGGTCTTTTTTCAGGCCCGGCTCGAAAACGGAGTCGTGAACGTGCCGCCATGGAGCGAGGAGGCGCGGCCATGATCCTCGAAGAACTGAAAAAACTTGCCGAACGCGAGCAACTTCTCTCCGACGAAGGTTACGGACCGCAGAAGATCCACTCGATCGTCGTCATCGATCGTGACGGCACATTTCGCGGACTCCAATCGCAAATGACGATGGTTGCCCGTGGCAAAGGCAAACCGCGCCCGGAGCCGACGCTGCTCTCGATGCCCAGCCCCGAGGGGCGCCGGACGTCGGGCGACATGACCAACTTTCTCTATGACAAATCGGACTACGTCTTTGGACTCGGGACTGCCGATCCCGAGAGGCTGGCGAATCGAAAGCGTCTCTTTCGCGAACTGATTGGGGAGGCTTTGCTCGCGACGCGTGACGAAGGACTGTTGGCCGTTTCAACCTTCCTCGAACGTTTCGACCGCGGCGAATTTTCCATTCCGTTCCCGGCCGATGAGGAACCGGGTGCCGTCTATGCGTTCCAGGACGTCGACGACCCGACGTCCCGAGTGTCCGACCGGCCGGACGTTGCCCGGTGGTGGCGCTCGCGCCGCGCGGTGAGCGGCGCCCACGAAGGGACTTGCATCCTCTGCGGACGGACCGCACCGCTCGTACGCACACATCCCGAGCTGAAGAACGTGCCCGGCGGGAATCCGGCGGGTGTGGCTCTGGTGTCCTTCAATGCACCGGCCTTCACGTCCTTTGGGTTCAGTGACGATCAGAGTCACAACAACGCACCGTTCTGTCGCGACTGCGCCGATGCGTACACGCGTGCGCTCAACCGCCTGCTCTCCCCGGCGTTTCCCGACCCGGTGAATCCGGGGCAGTCGTTACCGCTCGGCAACTATCGACTGTCCAATGACACGGTCGCGCTTTTCTGGTCGTCCGATCCGGCGTTCAATTCCATCCTCGGCCCGGCGTTCAGCGGCGACCCGAGCGCCGTCGCCGAGATCCGCGATCCGGAATCGGTGAGAAAGGCCTACGCCTCTCCTTACGCGGGAAAAATTGCACCCGAGGTCGCGCGGTTCTACTCGATCCTGCTCTCCGGCGCGCAGGGTCGCGCGGTGCTTCGGTCGGCCTTCGAGCTCACCCTGCGCGACGTCCTCGCCAATCTTCGGCAGTACTTCGAAGACATCGACCTGGTGCCCATTTACGCCAGCGAATCGCCGGTGCTTCCACTGTTCATCATCGTCCGGGCGCTGCAGGCTCCAGGGGCGCGTTCCACCGTCCCTTCGATGCTCGCCCAGCAACTGTACGAGTGCGCGGTGCGCGGCACGCGCTATCCAACCTCGCTACTCGATGCCGCGCTTCGCCGGCTTCGCGCAGGCGAATTCACCGGTCCCCGCATCGCCATCATCAAGGCTGTTCTCAACGGACAGTTCCGCGCCGACGAACAGAAGAAAAGGAAGGAGATCACGATGTCCCTCGATCCCGACAACACCGAATCCGGTTACCGCCTCGGCCGGCTTTTCGCCGTGCTCGAACGGTTGCAGGGCGACGCCATCAACTCGCCCAATGCGACCATCGTCGACCGCTATTTCGGCGCGGCCTGTGCGACACCGGCCGTCGTCTTTCCCCGCCTCATGAAGCTCGCTCAGCATCACGCGTCGAAGAGCAGTCGCGGCGGGTGGTATCAGCGGCAGATCCAGGATGTCGTCAGCGGCCTCGATGCGGCGAACGCCTTCCCCTCGACGCTCTCCCTCCAGCAGCAAGGTCTGTTCGCCGTGGGCTACTACCACCAACGCGCCGATCTCTGGACCTCGAAGAAAGCGGCCAGCCCTGCCGAGGATGAGCCGAACCGCCTCACCGAACCGACCGACGACAGTCCTGAATCGAAAGGATGAATCCCATGACCGAGACCAGCACTCAGCCGATCCGCAATCGTTACGACTTCGTTCTCCTGTTCGACGTCATTCAGGGCAATCCGAATGGCGATCCCGATGCCGGGAATCAGCCGCGCATCGACCCGGAGACCGCGCGGGGCATCGTCACGGACGTATCGCTCAAACGGAAGATCCGAAACTACGTCGCACTCGCGAAGCCCGAGCCTGGCTACGAGATCTACGTCAAGGAAAAGGCCATCCTGAACCAGCAGCACGAGCGGGCCTATCTCGCGCTCGATCTGAAAACCGCGAAGAGCGAGAACGCCGAGGCCGAAGCGGGCGATGCGAAAGACAAGAAGAAGAAGACCGCCAAACCGAAGCGCGACAGCGCGGAGAACATCGACAACGCCCGGCAGTGGATGTGCCGGAACTTCTTCGACATCCGCACGTTCGGAGCAGTGATGTCGACGGGTGTGAACTGTGGGCAGGTGCGAGGGCCAGTGCAGATTGCATTCGCCTCGTCCTGCGATCCAGTGCTGACTCTCGAGCACTCCATCACGCGCATGGCCGTGACGACGGAGAAAGAAGCGGAAGACCAGAGCGGCGACAACCGCACGATGGGACGGAAGAACACCATCCCTTACGGCCTCTATCGCGCCCACGGCTTCATCTCCGCGTCGCTTGCGGCGCAGACTGGATTCTCCGAGGACGATCTGGAGCTGTTGTGGAAGGCTCTGGAAGAGATGTTCGAGCACGACCGCTCCGCGGCGCGGGGAGAGATGGCGACGCGCGGACTCTATGTCTTCAAACATGATTCGCACCTCGGCAACGCGCCGGCGCACAAGCTTTTCGAACGGATCGCCATCCGGAAGAACGAAGTGGACAAACCGCCGCGCGCCTTCGGCGACTACAGCGTCAGCGTCGACCGCGAAGGACTTCCGGCCGGCGTCGAGCTCATCGCCCGGATCACGTAGATGTTCGACGAGGACGAGCTGTTGCCCATCTCGGCACTGCAGCACTTCGTCTACTGCCCGCGCCAGGCCGCGCTCATTCACCTCGAGCGCGCCTGGCGCGACAACGTGCACACCGTCGAAGGATCGCACCTTCATCAGGCCGTCGATTCCGGCCAGCACGAGTCGCGCGGCCCGATCAGGATCCTTCGATCGATCCCGCTCGTCTCGGCAACGCTTGGCCTGACCGGCAAGGCGGACGTCGTCGAACTGCACCGCGCGGACGGCGATGCCGCCGCGGCGATGATCGACGGCGCCCGATGGCGTATCCGTCCCGTCGAATACAAGCGGGGGCGCGCCAAGAAGCATCGCGCCGACGAAGTTCAGCTCTGCGCGCAAGCCCTCTGTCTCGAGCAGATGCTCGGGGTGACGATCGCCGAGGGCGATCTGTTCTACGGCAAAACGCGTCGCCGCAAAGTCGTGCGCTTCGATCCCGCGCTGCGAGACCTCACTGCCGTGGCCAGCGCGGGAATGCACGCCATGTTCGCGTCGAGATCGACGCCGAAAGCAGAGCCGGGACCGAAATGCCGCGACTGTTCGCTTCAGGAGATCTGCCGCCCCTATGCCGCGGAGCGGTCGGCGCGGCGTTACCTCCAGGCACTCTTTCGCGAGGCCGGTGAAATCGCATGAAACGTCACCTCAACACGCTGTACGTCACGACGCAGGGCGCATACCTCGCAAAGGATGGCGAGACCGTCGTCGTGCGCGCGAACAAGGAACTGCTCATGCGCGTGCCTCTTCTCGCGATCGGCAGCGTGGTGTGCTTCGGCCATGTGTCGTGCAGCCCCGCTCTGATGGCCGCCTGCGCGGAGAAGGATGTGGCCATTGCCTTCCTGTCGGAACACGGCCGCTTCCTCGCTCGGGTCGTCGGCGAGACCTCCGGCAACGTGCTGCTCCGGCGCGAACAATACCGGCGCGCGGATACGGCGACGGCCACGCTCGACATCGCCCGCTCGATCATCGCCGGCAAGATCGCCAACTCGCGGACCGTCTTGCTGCGCGGCGCGCGCGACCGCTCCGGCTCGGACGAGGCGGCAGTCCTCACCGCCGCGGCGGCGCGGATGACGGCCTTTCTCACGGCACTGGCCTCAGCCTCCACGCTGGATGAAGCTCGCGGCCTGGAAGGAGCGGCGGCACGCGAGTACTTCGCCGCATTCGGAGCTCTCGTCGCACAACAAAAAGAGGCGTTTGCCTTCACGACGCGCAGCCGCCGTCCACCTCGGGATCCGATCAACGCACTCCTGTCGTTCGTCTACACGCTTCTTCTTCACGACATCACGGCGGCGTTGGAATGCCACGGTCTCGATCCCGCGGTCGGTTTCCTTCATCGCGACCGTCCGGGCCGGGTGGGGCTGGCGCTCGACCTGATGGAAGAATTTCGATCGTGGCTCGCCGACCGTCTCGTGCTGACCCTGATCAATCTGCGCCAGGTTTCCGCGGAGGATTTCACCGTCGGTGAAACGGGTGGAGTGACCATGAACGATGCGGCCCGAAAGACAGTGCTCGTGGCATATCAGACGCGAAAGCAGGACGAGCTGACTCACCCGTTTCTGGACGAGAAGACGACCGTTGGCTTGCTCCCTTCCATTCAGGCGTTGCTACTCGCCCGATTTCTTCGTGGCGATCTCGACGCCTATCCGCCATTCGTCTGGAAGTGAGGGGCGATGCTCATTCTGGTGAGTTACGATGTATCCACGACGACTCCAAAAGGCCGAAGGCGTCTCCGCCGCATCGCGAAGATCTGCACGAACTACGGTCAACGCGTGCAGAACTCCGTGTTCGAATGTTTGCTCGATCCCTCGGAATGGGCCTCGCTCCGCCTGCGCCTGCTCGATACTTTCGACGCGGCCAGCGACAGTTTGCGCTTCTATCACCTCGGCAGCCGTTGGCAGGGAGATATCGAACACCACGGCGCAAAACATGTACCGCCGCCCGGCGATCCACTGATCCTCTGAGCGTCGCCAATGGCGATGCGAACGGGAAGCGCGCATTCCTTGTGCCGGAGCTTCGCGCGAAGTCCAAACCGCTGTTGCTTCAAGGCGTTATCCCAGAGTCCCGCGTTCTCGTCTGCGACCGGGTTGCCTCTCTGCCATCGGTTCGCGATAACCTACCGGCAACTCACGGCATCCACAGGGGATGATGTGAAGGAGTCGCCCGCTCACACGCGGGCGCGGATTGAAACCCGATCCGCGCCACCTGCTGCGACTTGGTCCCGAGTCGCCCGCTCACACGCGGGCGCGGATTGAAACCCTTCTCTGCTGTCTTCGCCCAGAAGATGGGCGTGTCGCCCGCTCACACGCGGGCGCGGATTGAAACATGGTGCGATGTGCGGTCGAGAATTTGAAAGCGGGTCGCCCGCTCACACGCGGGCGCGGATTGAAACAGTTGTACTTGCAAGAGGGAGCGATCCGCGCGCGTCGCCCGCTCACACGCGGGCGCGGATTGAAACCGTACGGCCTGCCGGGAAGATTGGACGCGTCGGTAGTCGCCCGCTCACACGCGGGCGCGGATTGAAACACAATCATGGCGCAGACAAGCGAACAACCGCCGCGCGTCGCCCGCTCACACGCGGGCGCGGATTGAAACATCGATAAGCCGATCGATGCTGCCGTCGCGGTCCGTCGCCCGCTCACACGCGGGCGCGGATTGAAACGAAATCCTTGCGGCGCAAGATGACAACCTCCTCGTCGCCCGCTCACACGCGGGCGCGGATTGAAACATCACACGTCATCGGAGGATCGCGGTGCAACGGAGTCGCCCGCTCACACGCGGGCGCGGATTGAAACCGTCTTGTTCGCACCAGACAACCCAAAATTCGAGTCGCCCGCTCACACGCGGGCGCGGATTGAAACCGTCTGATCGTCTGAGGTAGTCGTAGGTGCCACGTCGCCCGCTCACACGCGGGCGCGGATTGAAACGTTGTATTCGAGGCGCTGGACGGAGACATGCAAGTCGCCCGCTCACACGCGGGCGCGGATTGAAACACCATGCGCAGCTCAAACTCTCGGAACAGCTCTGTCGCCCGCTCACACGCGGGCGCGGATTGAAACATGACGAAGACGGCCGCGTACGATCGCGACCGGAAGTCGCCCGCTCACACGCGGGCGCGGATTGAAACCCTTATCAGTTCTACATATTCCTCACTGGTTGGTGTCGCCCGCTCACACGCGGGCGCGGATTGAAACCGATTGTCAGCAACATTACCAAAGAACAGGCTGAGTCGCCCGCTCACACGCGGGCGCGGATTGAAACTCGGAAGCGGCCGGGCGATCGAGGGCTACAACAGTCGCCCGCTCACACGCGGGCGCGGATTGAAACATATCTTCCCGTGACGCCATGTCGATCGTGTACGGTCGCCCGCTCACACGCGGGCGCGGATTGAAACGGGTTCTTGCCCGCGATCGTGACCTACCCGCAGGTCGCCCGCTCACACGCGGGCGCGGATTGAAACGGGTTCTTGCCCGCGATCGTGACCTACCCGCAGGTCGCCCGCTCACACGCGGGCGCGGATTGAAACGGGATTCCGCCGGCGACGGTGATGCAGACCTCGTCGGTCGCCCGCTCACACGCGGGCGCGGATTGAAACCTCGTCTTCCTCGTTCATCTCGCCGGCGTAGAAGGTCGCCCGCTCACACGCGGGCGCGGATTGAAACTGTCCGCGGCCGACATTCCACATCGGGCACGTAGTCGCCCGCTCACACGCGGGCGCGGATTGAAACACGCGGTGGTCAGATGGCCAGCCGATCGTTTCGTGGTCGCCCGCTCACACGCGGGCGCGGATTGAAACCACCAGCGTGAGGTTGATGATCGAGCCCTCATCGGCGTCGCCCGCTCACACGCGGGCGCGGATTGAAACCGAGCTGCGGGACGTGGTGCGATCATGGGCGTTCGTCGCCCGCTCACACGCGGGCGCGGATTGAAACATAGTTGTTGGACTCATTCACTCAAAGAGACTTGTCGCCCGCTCACACGCGGGCGCGGATTGAAACCAGTGGTACGCGGGATTCAGCCCGAACACGGGCGCGGATTGAAACGCTTTCAGCTCGAAACGCGCATTGGTGATGACGTCGCCCGCTCACACGCGGGCGCGGATTGAAACTCCTTTTGTCGTCTTCCCGTCGCGCGAACCAGAAGTCGCCCGCTCACACGCGGGCGCGGATTGAAACCTTCGGACAAAGGGACTCCCTGAGCACAACCTGCGTCGCCCGCTCACACGCGGGCGCGGATTGAAACCGTCCGGCGCTATCGACCTCGCGCGCTGTGTCGGCGTCGCCCGCTCACACGCGGGCGCGGATTGAAACAGTCAGCAGAAATCAGATGCATACGAGAAGTACGTCGCCCGCTCACACGCGGGCGCGGATTGAAACACGCACGGCTTGTCCAGGCGCTCCCTCACCCGCGGTCGCCCGCTCACACGCGGGCGCGGATTGAAACTGCTCGCTCGCCTCGGCGACCCGCACCGCATCACGTCGCCCGCTCACACGCGGGCGCGGATTGAAACTTCTCCCCGCCGGCGAACCGAAATGGTCGATCGCTGTGTCGCCCGCTCACACGCGGGCGCGGATTGAAACTCCGGAGGCATCGGAGAGTCGGACTCCTCGTTGGTCGCCCGCTCACACGCGGGCGCGGATTGAAACACGCTGGAGGCCACGGGAACGCCGCCTACCGAAGTCGCCCGCTCACACGCGGGCGCGGATTGAAACTCGTCGTGCCGACAGAGCCGCCGCCGAGCACGGTCGCCCGCTCACACGCGGGCGCGGATTGAAACGGCATAGACCGGCGGCGTGGCGCACGTCCAGTCAGTCGCCCGCTCACACGCGGGCGCGGATTGAAACTCGATGGATCATGCACGGTCGGAATCGCACGTCAGTCGCCCGCTCACACGCGGGCGCGGATTGAAACAGGGCGTGCCAACCAAAAAGCTGGAGGTTGCATGTCGCCCGCTCACACGCGGGCGCGGATTGAAACCGCAACATGCAGGATGCGAACGGCAAGTCGGTCGTCGCCCGCTCACACGCGGGCGCGGATTGAAACCGATCGAGCGCGAGGAACGCGACCTCGGCGTCGGGTCGCCCGCTCACACGCGGGCGCGGATTGAAACGCGTTCGGCTCCCGCGCGATGGCGATCGAATCAGTCGCCCGCTCACACGCGGGCGCGGATTGAAACGCGTTCGGCTCCCGCGCGATGGCGATCGAATCAGTCGCCCGCTCACACGCGGGCGCGGATTGAAACTGCGTGGTCATTGAGCGCGGTGCGAGGCGCTGTGTCGCCCGCTCACACGCGGGCGCGGATTGAAACTCGTATTCCGACGATGGGGTGACATTCACTCCCAGTCGCCCGCTCACACGCGGGCGCGGATTGAAACTTACAAGGCTGCATTTGATGGCTGGTCGCCTTCGTCGCCCGCTCACACGCGGGCGCGGATTGAAACTCACCATCAAGTTGCGCACGACGGCCGAGGGGTTGTCGCCCGCTCACACGCGGGCGCGGATTGAAACAGAGACGCGCTGCGCATCGAAGGCGGAGCGAGGCAGTCGCCCGCTCACACGCGGGCGCGGATTGAAACTTCCAAGCCTTCACCAGCTTGTTCCGGCTATCCGCGAGTCGCCCGCTCACACGCGGGCGCGGATTGAAACCTTGCGGTGTTGGCCGTCGTGCTACTCGCCTCGGGTCGCCCGCTCACACGCGGGCGCGGATTGAAACAGCATGCGATCCGCCGTCTTGTCCTCGATCGTCAGTCGCCCGCTCACACGCGGGCGCGGATTGAAACTAGACGACGTGCGCCGGTACCCCGAGCAGTTCGTCGCCCGCTCACACGCGGGCGCGGATTGAAACAGATTTTTGAGCGCGTTCTGCACCCTCTCCGGAGTCGCCCGCTCACACGCGGGGCGCGGATTGAAACTGGTAGCTCTGCCATGACTGCTGCCCGAAGCCCGTCGCCCGCTCACACGCGGGCGCGGATTGAAACTCACCCGGTCCGGTGTCAAGGTTCGAAAGGTCGAATCCCCGTTCACAGGCGCGCGCGGAACGCGAGACGATCAAAGGATCTCGCCACGGGTCTCAGTCGCCCGCTCGCATGCGGGGCGCGGATTTGAAACATGTAGATGGCGTTCGTGCTCGACTCGTTGCCATGTCGCCGCTCACACGCGGGTGCGGACTGAAACGAAATCGACAAACCCAATAGAAACAAGCAGATCGCGCCGAACTTGGGGCGGCACAGGCCGATTCGGCCGCGCTCACCGGGAACGGGTGACGGGGGAATGCTTCTGGTCGTTCGAGCGAGTGTAAGCAAGCGTCCCCCGTCACCTGTCCACCGTCTACGCGAACTACAGCCGCATGTACCCACCCTTGAGCGCGCGCTCCGGATCGCTCGAGAAGATGTGCTTGTTCTCGTCGCTGGAGAAGTAATAGATCTTCCCTTTGTACTCGAACGTCGGCGTGGCGGCGCGGATTGAGATCTTGCTGCCATCGATCGGATCCATGGCGATGGCGGGCGTGAAGGGGAGGGACGATCGCAGTCGTTCATCCTCGGGCGAGAAGACGATGGGCACCGCAGTTTGCCAGGGGAGCAGCTTCGGTTTCGGCGGCGGTGCTTCGTCCAGCAGCATCGTGGGCGGATCGAGCGGCGCGGGTTGTGGGCGGACGGTGGTGATGGTCTCGACGCGCGAGGCGCTGGCCTGGGTCGCGGATTGCGCGGGAGGCGCGGAGTCACAGGCGGCGAGCGCGGGGACGGTGAGTAGTAAGAGGAAGCGCCTCATCTGTACGTTCATGCGACGAAACGTCCATGCTGCGAACGGCGCGCCAGCGCATCGTTTTCCAGCATATCTTGAGGTTGGATGGTGCCCGGGACTGGAATCGAACCAGCACCCCCTTGCGAGGACAGGCTTCTGAGACCTGCGCGTCTACCAATTCCGCCACCCGGGCTGAGGGATCGCGATTGTAGTGGCTGGCGGAGGAATGTCAATTGCGTGCGTGATATTCCGATGTGAAACGTCTATCCTCCCGATGTCGAGACTCTTCGATGACTTCTGCCCCTTCTGAAACGATCCGCTCTGTGCCGCCTGAGAAACTGTCGAACGAGATCTGGAACCTTCCCAACGCGCTGACGCTGTTGCGGATCTTCCTCGTTCCGTTTCTGGTCGTGGTGCTGCTGACGAAATTCAGCGGCCGCGAATACGTCGGGCTGGCGATTTTTCTCGTTGCCGCGGTGACGGATTTCTTCGATGGCTGGGTGGCGCGCCGGCGCCATCAGACGACGCGCATGGGCGCGCTGCTCGATCCGATCGCCGACAAGCTTCTGATGTCCGCGGCGTTCATCTCGCTCGTGGAAATGGACCCGACGCACGTGCCGGCCTGGATGGTGGTGATCATCATCGGACGCGAGTTCGCGGTGTCCGGTCTGCGATCGATCGCCGCGCAGCAGGGCGTGACCATCGCGGCATCTCCCCTCGGCAAGGGAAAGATGATCTCCCAGGTCGTCGCCATCTCGCTTCTCATCCTCGGCTACGAGCTCGGCGAGCTTCGCCGCACCGGCACGGTCGCGCTCTGGGCAGTGATGCTCTTCGCGCTGGCCTCGGGCGTTGACTACTTCATGAAGTTCGCGCGCGCGGTGATCTTCGAGAAGAAGTAGCGAAAACCGGTTGCTGGTTCCTGGTTGCTCGTTATCTGCGGTGCGCCGCAAGCAACCAGCAACAAGCAACCAGCAACGATTCGCATTTAGATCAGCAAGCGATAAACGTCGTTCTTCCGCATCCCGAATTTCTCGGCGATCGCTTTTACGGCGTCGTTGCGGCGCATGCCGCTTTCGCGCAGGCGGTTGAATTCCGCGAGCAGTTCCTCGGGTGAGACTTCCGCGGCCTTGCGTGCCGCGGCGCCGAGGACGAGGGTGATCTCGCCGTAGATGCGATCGCGGGCTTCGAGGACGGCCAGCACTTCGGAGATCGTTCCGTGGAGGAGCTCCTCGTGCATCTTCGTCAGCTCGCGTGCGAGCGTCATGTCGGCATCGCCGAGGACGTCGAGTGCATCGTGGAGCGAGGCGATGACGCGTTCGGGCGACTCGTAGACGATCACGGTGTGTCCGAGCTCCGCGGCACCTCGATAGAAATCGAGACGCTCGCCCTGGCGGTGCGGGGTGAACCCGAGAAATGTGAAGGGAAGGGGAGCGATGCCGCTGGCGGCCAGCGCGAGCACGCCGGCAAAGGGACCGGGCACCGGTTCGACGACGATGCCGCGCTCGCGCGCGAGTTGCACGATGCGGTAACCGGGATCGGAGATCACCGGCATGCCGGCATCGCTCACGAGTGCCATCGTCTCGCCGCGCGCCATGCGATCGACGAGCGGTCCTGCTTTCTCGTCTTCGTTGTGCTCGTGATAGCTGTCGGTCGGCCGGTCGATGCCGAAGTGCGTGAGCAGCTTGCGCGTGTGCCGCGTGTCCTCGCAGAGGATCAGGTCCGCCGATTTGAGTGCGGCAATCGCGCGCGGAGACATGTCGGCGAGATTGCCGAGGGGAGTGCCGACGAGGAGTAGTTTGGACATGGGTTGTCGGTGGTCAGTTGTCGGTTGTCTGTGTGTGATCGCGCGGGCATCGTATCGCGCACGCTCGCGAGCGGCGAGACGCCACTCGGCCAGCCGGCGGGACGCCGGCGGTCCAACACCGCTGATGCTGCGACTTCAGTTGGACCGCCGGCGTCTCGCCGGCTGGTGTGGCGGCGTCCCGCGCCGCCACTTGGGCGGGTGGGGGACTCAGCGCGCGCTTCGCTGCGAAAAGCTTCTCGCCAACAGGATCGCCGCACTCGATGCGACATTCAGCGATTCGACGCGATTCGACATCGGAATCGCGAGTTTCGTTGCCTGCTGGAGAATCTCCGCCGATACACCGACGCCCTCGTTGCCGAATACGAGAATGGCATCTCGCGCAGGTGGATCGACGACGCTGCCCGACATTGCCGTCGCGAAAAGCTTTTGTGATGAGAGCAAGTCACTCATCGCGATGTCCGCGACCGCCACGTTCAGAATCGCGCCGGCCGAGGCGCGGATCGCTTTCGGGCCGAACGGATCGGCGCAGCCGGGGAGAAGCAGGACGCCCGCGGCATCGAACGCGGCGGCGAGGCGCACGATCGTGCCGACGTTGCCGGGGTCCTGAACGCCGTCGAGGGCGATGGCGATGGTGTCGTGGCGCGCCAGGATCGCGCGTGCATCGCCGCGTGGGCGTTCGAAGAGACCAATCACGTTCTGCGGACTCTTCGTCTCGGCCAGCGTGTCGAAGACGTCGTTGCTCATGTCGACGTCGCGCTCGACGACGGCGATCGGGCGCCAGCCTCCGGCGATGGCGTCGCGGACGGCTTTCGGGCCCTCGATCACGATCTCCTCAGCGTGCTCGCGAATCGCTTCGCGGATTCGCTTGACCAGCGGATTGTGCCGGCTGCTGATGATTCCCATTAGAATGCGCCGCCGATGATACTGAAACTCATCAAAGCGGGAACCGCGGCGGCTGCGAAGGCTGGCGTGTGGTCCGCGATTTGGACGTTCCCCAGCATTCTTCTCTCCGCCTTCGTCATTGCCTGGGGCGCGGAGGCTGCGCAGTTTCTGATCTCACAGGGCTTGGCGCTGGCGATTCTCGCCTGGCTGCAGACGTTGCCCGAGTTCGCCGTCGAGGCGGTCATCGCCTGGAACGCCGGCAAGGATCCGTCGCAGACGCATCTGGCCATCGCTAACTTCACCGGCAGTCTCCGTCTGCTCGTCGGCCTCGGCTGGCCGATGATCTACTTCGTCGCCGCGGCCTTCGGCTGGAAGAAGACGCACAAGTTCGTCGAAGTTCAGCTCGAAGACGAGCACTCCGTCGAAGTCTTCGGACTGCTGCTGCCGATCCTCTACTTCGTCTTCATCTGGTGGAAGGGCTCGCTCTCGCTCTGGGATGCGTTTCCGCTGACCCTGTTCTACTTCCTCTATCTGTTCATCCTCTGGAAGATTCCGCCGAAAGAGGAGAGCGAGGAGTCGCTGGACGACCTGGGCGTGGTCCCGAGAAAGATCCTGTCGCTCGAGCCGCGGATGCGTAACGCCGCGATCTGGGCGCTCTTCGTCGCCGGAGGTCTGATCCTCTTCTTCTCCGCGCACCCGTTCCTCAATTCGATGCTGGCCATCGCCAACACGATGGGCGTATCTACGTTCGTATTTGTCCAGTGGGTGGCGCCGTTCCTCTCCGAGTTTCCGGAGAAGCTGAGCGCGTTCTACTGGGCGCGCAAAGTGAAGCTCGGCCAACGTCGCGCTGATGAACATGGTGTCGTCGAACATCAATCAGTGGAGCATCCTCACGGCGATGATCCCGGTGCTCTTCGTCATCAGCGCGGGAGAGATCCGGCCGCTGGTATTCGATGATTTCCAGAAGCACGAGATCATCCTCACGATCCTGCAGTCGTTCCTCGGTTTTCTGCTGCTCTTGAATCTGCGGCTGGTGATGTAGGAGGCGGGCATCCTGTTCGTCTTCTGGGCGGTGCAGTTCTTCGTTCCTTCGATCCGCGTGGAGATGATCTTCGTCTATCTCGGCTGGTGCGCGATCGAGCTCATCAAACTGTTGATCGCCCGCGAAGCGCCGGCTGCCTGGGTCGGCTTCTGGCGGACGTGGGCACGACGGTTCCCCGACGCGGTGGAAGGGTGATACAACACGGGGTCTCGTCATGACCCTCACGGCCCGAACCTCGACTCGACCGGTCATCCGTTTTTCCGATCGCGTGACGGCGATGCAGGAATCGCCCACGCTGGCGGTGTTGAACCGCGCCACCGCGCTGATCGCGCAGGGCGTCGACGTCGTCGACTTCGGTCCTGGCGAGCCCGACTTCGCCACGCCGCATGCCGTGGCCGAGGCGGGCAAGCGTGCCATCGATCGCGGCTTCACCAAGTACACCAACGCCAGCGGCACGAAGGCGCTGCGCGAAGCGATCGCCGCGCGCTACAACCGCCGCTACGGGATGACGCTGACGCAGGAACACGTGATCGCGGGCAACGGAGGGAAGCAGGAGCTCTTCAATGTCGCGTTGGCGCTCGTCGGCGCGGGCGATGAAGTGATCATCCCTTCGCCCTATTGGGTGAGCTTTCCCGATCAGGTCGAGTTCGCGGGAGGGCGGGCCATCTTCGCGCAAACCGATCCCGCCAACGGATTCCGCCCAACGATGGCCGGAATCGCCGCGGTGGCCAGCGAGCGCACGCGCGGAGTCATCATCAACTCTCCCTGCAATCCGACCGGCGCGGTGATTCGCGAGTCCGAGCTCGAGCAGATCGTCGAGTGGTGCGTGGCGCGCGACGTCTTCATCGTCTTCGACGAGACTTACGAGCTGTTCGTCTACGGCGAGAACCAGCATGTCTCCGCGGTGCGCTGGTTCGAGCGCTATCCCGAGACGGTCATCATCGTGAACTCGATGTCGAAGACGTTCGCCATGACCGGCTGGCGCCTCGGCTATGCCGTCGCGCATCCGGAGATCATCTCCGCCGCCGGCAAGATCCAGAGCCATTCGACGTCCAATCCGAGCACGATCGCACAGCACGCGGCGCTCGAAGCGCTGCGCGGCGTCGATGACGACGTGCAGCGGATGTACGAGGCCTATTGCGAGCGCCGCGCGTGGCTCGTGCCGGCACTCAATGCCGTTCCGGGCATCAACTGCGGTGATCCGGACGGAGCGTTCTACGTCTTTCCGGACATCAGCGCCTACTTCGGAAAATCGGGCATCACCGATTCCCAATCCTTCGCCAACTTTCTCCTCGACGAAGCGCGCGTTGCGGTCGTCCCCGGCGGAGCCTTCGGCGCTGATTCGTTCGTACGGATCAGCTACGCCACGTCGATGGAGCGCATCCGCGAGGGCGTGGCGCGGATTGACGGGGCTGTTCGCAGGCTTTAGCTCGCAGCTCTCAGCTGGCAGCTGTCAGGAGGCCGCCGCCCGGCCACCGGTTGATTTCGCTCCTGAGAGCTGACAGCTGAGAGCTGCGAGCTAAACTGGAGGCCGCCGCCCGGCCACGGGTTGGTTCTGCTCCTGCGAGCTGCGAGCTAAGAGCTGAGAGCTGAACTGGAATCTCTCCGAGAGCCGGTCCGTTCCGAATCGCGATCTAGCAGACAGCAACGTAAGGAGATCTCGTGAAAAAGACCATTTCGACACTCGCCGCGCTCATGTTGGTGACGGCGATCGCAGTCGCGCAGGACAAACCTGCGGCGCAGGCCGATCCGATCGTCGTCGCCGCGGGCGACCTGGCGATCAAGCAGTCGGAGTTCGAGGGGGCGATCAAGACCCTCCCGGCGGAGTATCAGCAGTACGCGATGGGTCCCGGCAAGAAGCAGTTCGCCGAGGATTACCTGAAGATGAAGATGCTCGCGGCGGAAGGCATGAAGGCCGGCCTCGACAAGGACCCCGAGCTCCTCAAGCAGCTCAACCTGATGCGCGAGAACCTCGTGGCCCAGGCGCAGCTCAAGAAGATCGAGGCCGGTGTCGCCGTCAGCGACGCCGATCTGCAGAAGGCGTACGACGCCAACAAGAATCAGTACGAGCAGGTCAAAGCCAAGCACATCCTCGTCGCCTTCAAGGGTAGCCCGGCCGCCCAGCAGGGCAAGCCTGAGCTGACCGAGGAACAGGCCAAGGCGAAAGCCGAAGACCTACGCAAGCAGATCGTCGGTGGCGCGTCGTTCGAGGATCTGGCCAAGAAGGAATCCGATGACACCGGCTCCGGCAGCAACGGTGGCGAGCTCGGCGAGTTCGGCCGCGGCCAGATGGTTCCGGAGTTCGAGAAGGCGGCGTTCGAAGCGAAGCCCGGTGACGTGACGCCGGTCGTGCGCACGCAGTTCGGCTACCACATCATCAAGGTCGAAGAGCACAGCAACACGCCCTTCGCGCAGGTGAAGGCGACGCTCGAGAAGCAGGAGCGCCAGACGCGTCTCCAGTCCACGCTCGACAAGATGAAGGCCGACGCGAAGGTGACCTACAACGACGCCTACTTCGCGGAACCGGCTCCTCCGGCCCCGCCGGCGGAAACGCCCAAGCCCGAAGAGAAAAAGCAGTAACCCGAAATCTAGCTCAGCGGGTAGTTCTCAGCTCTCAGGAGGCCAGCACCGCCCTGATTGTTTTTGGCTCCTGCGAGCTGCGAGCTGACAGCCGCGAGCTGCTTCTGGAAATCGATGAGGGGCGTCTTCGGACGCCCCTCATGCTATCTTCCGCGCGCATGGAGATTCCGTCGAAGGTCTCGATCTTCAACCGCACGCTCGAGATCAAGGGCAAGGCCGGAACCCTCGTCGCCATCAGCGATGAGGGCTACTACGAGATCGTGATGGAAGTGCAGACGCGCAATCACACCGCGCTCTTTCCCATCGCCGAGACGGTGCTGATCTTCAACGAAGCGCTCCCGCCAACGTCGGCCGACTTCGAAGTCGAGCGTTAGTTAGCCGGCCCGGCCGGCAGCGTTGGAGGCCACAAGGCTGGCCGCACGCGCGGGTGATCCGAGGCGTCGTTCCGGATTCCTCGTGCGCCGCACATTTCTACCGAGCTTTTTCGATGGTTCGGTGCGGGGTGTGGGAAATGCTCGTCCGGCGTCTCTCTTACTGATGAATCCTGCATTCATGAGGGAGAGACATTATGGCTACTTCTCGGCTCGAAGAGGAACGGCAGCGGATTGCTGCCGAATTTGCCGATGTTCTCGCCGCGATCCGAATCCATGGCGACGATCTGCTGCGCATCCCCAACGTGATCGCGGTCAGTCCCGGCTATCGTTTTCGCGACGGCCGGATCACCGATGACCCCGCGGTCATCGTCAAGGTCGCTGGAAAGCGCGACATCGCCGAGGTTCCGGCGTCCGAGGTGATTCCGCGACGGCTCGGACGCGTGCTCGTCGATGTGATCCTCGCCGATCCGCTGTCGCAGATTCGTGTCGGTGAGGAGGCCGCGTTGGCCGGTCCGGGCGATCATCCCGCGGCATCGCGCGCTTCGATGGCCTTTCCGGGCGACGAGCCCGATGCCGCCGAGCTCCCCGCGGAAGTGGCCGCCGCGGCGGGCGCTTCGCTTCCGTACGTGCCTCCAGCGGTGAAGCTGCAGGAAGTGACGGCGCCGATGAAGGTCACGTGTCACAGCAGTTGCGACACCGGGTTCCGCAATCTCGGACCGTTCTTCGACCGCACCGGGCAGAAGCTCGTCAGCACCATGTACGAGCTGACCGCCGACTACATTCTCGACCGGATTCTCGCGAACCTTCAGCCGGGCCAGAAGACGTTCTCCTTCATCTTCGACGGCAAGACGAAACAGGTCTCACCGGGCGATCTCCTGCCGGACGATGTGAAGGCGACGCTCGAGAACGCGCTGCATCAGCGTTTCAAGTTCGCCTGGGCAGCGACGAGCGCGGCGCCCCAGCGCGTGACGGCCGGCTTCTTTCCCTCGGCGTATCACATCAAAGTCTCGGTGCGCGACGGCCGCGAGACCTGGCTCTCGAGCGGAAACTGGAAGCCTTCGAATCAGCCGAAGGAGGATCCGTTTCATCCTCCGAATCCATTCAATCCCGTAACGTTCGAACGCCGGCACAATCGCGACTGGCACGTCCTCATCGACAGTACCGACATCGCCGAGCAATTCGAGCGCTACATCCTCCACGACATCGCTCAGGCTCTTCCGCTGCAGATCGACGACGCCCAGGGACCTCCGCTGCCCGCCGATTCCGCGAGGGTCATGCCCGATCTCTTCGTTCCCATCGACGCCGCGGCCGCGGCAGGTCCGCCGGTCTTCCAGCAGGAGCTCGTCATCGAGGACACGCTGCGGGTCATGCCACTGCTCACGCCGGACGACGACAGCTACTTCGACTTCGTGGCGAACATGGTCGCCGGTGCGACGCGCAAGATCTACTTCACGAATCAGAGTCTCTCGCCGCGCGGCGACGCCGCCGAATACATGGAGCGTCTGTTCCTCGTTCTGCGCGACAAGTCGCGCGATCCGAACATCGACATGAAGGTGATCATCCGCGGCGACTTCGGTCCGGTGGACATCCTGACGAAACTGAAGACGTACGACTTCAACATCGACGTCGTGCGCTTCCTCAACGGCAATCACACGAAAGGAATCCTCGTCGACGACGAGATGGTGCTCCTCGGTAGCCAGAACTGGACGAGCGAAGGGGCGCGCCTCAATCGCGATGCCAGCGTCGTGTTCTGGGACGCGCGCATCGTCAACTTCTACAACACGCTCTTCGAATACGACTGGAACCGTTCGTTCGAAGCCGATGCGGCGGGACCCACGCCGATGATCGCGGCGCCGGGTGCGCCGGCACCGGCGGGATACGCGCGCGTACCGTGGAGCTCCGTCTATGAGAGCTGATGCCTTCGGTCCTCGCCCCGACGTCGCGCTGCAGGAGCTCGGTCCGCCGATCCCGGCATCGTTTTCAATCTCGCACATCGAAGTCATCCAGGTCGTGCAGAACGTCGCGCACCAAGTGCCGTTCGTCGCCGGCAAGCCGACGTTCGTGCGCATCTTTCTCGACCGTCCCGACGCTCACACGGTGAACGTGCGCGGCGAGATCGAGGTGAAGGGGGCCGGCGGTTTCATCGCCAATGTGCCCTCGATGAATGCGATCGACCTCGCACCGGGTGGCGATCCGTTGAACCAGCGGCGCCTGTCGCTCGATGCCAGTCTCAACTTCCTGCTGCCGGCGAACGCGACGAGCGCGGGCACGCTGCGGGTGAGCGTCGCGGAGATCGTGCTGAGCGCCGACGGCACTCCGGTGCCGCGGATCGGACCGGCAGCGACGCGCAGCGTCGACTTCGTCGACACGCCGCCGCTGCGCGTACACCTCGTCAGCCTGCGCCACAAGGCCGGCAATCCGGCGGTGACGCACGAGCCGAAGAGCGTCGATCACGCCATGATCGAGTCGTGGCTCCTACGCGCATATCCGGTGTCATCGGTGAGCATCTCGCGGGTCACGGTCGACGCAAAGAAGACCTGGCCGTTCAAATCGACGGACATCAACGCGCAGCTGACGGCGATTCGCAATATCGACATGGGAAGCGGCGGCGACCGCCTCGCGCATTACTACGGCATTGTCTCGGACGGCGGAGGCACGACGTTCATGCGCGGCAGCGCGTCGGTGATTCCGGCCAGTCCCGATCCGACCGCGGTGGCGTCGGGTCCGGCGGGCTCGAGTCTTTTTTCGTGGGACACCGACGGCTCGTATGCCGACTGGTATGCCGCGCACGAGATCGGTCACACGTTCGGCCGACCGCACCTCGGCTCGGGTTGCGGCGACGTGCCGATGGATCCGGCGTATCCGTTTCCGGCCGGCCAGATTTCGGATGCCAGCAATGACTTCGTCGGTCTCGACCGCGGCGACGCCGCGCTGGGATTGCCCATGCGGATCTGTCCCGGGACGACCTCGCATGATGTGATGTCGTATTGCAACAACATCTGGATGTCGTCGCGGTCGTACGCGGAGATTCACGATCGCATTTCCAAGGAAGCCGCGGAGCTCGCGGCCGCGGCGGTCGAAGGCGTGCTGGCGGGAATCGTCGTCATGAGTGAATTTCTGAATGTCATCGGCACGGTCAACCTTACACAACGAACCGCGGAGATCGACTACATGCACCCGGTCTCGCTGGAGAGCGCGCCGCCGGCCGAGAGCGATTCGCGCGGCGTGGAAGTTCGCGGCTACGCCGCGGATGGGACTCTGCTGATCGCGCAACCGGCACGCCTGAAGTTCAACACCTGCATCGACGATGACGATGAAGAGATCGCCATTCTCGACGCCTACATCCCGCGTCTTCCAGACGCTCGGCGCATCGCCATCACGATCGACGGAAACGAAGTCGCCGAGTGGAAGGCGCCGCCGCCGGTCGAGGCTGGGTTGCTACAGGAAGCGGCGCCGCCGGATCTCCGCTTCACCGTGCAGGTGAGCATCGACGACGGTGCGACGTGGCGCACGATCGCCGTCGGACTCGAGGATCCCGATGCCTACACGCTGAACCGCCGCGATTTCGCCGCGAGTCCGGCGCTTCGCCTGCGCGTTCTGGCAACCGACGGCTTCAATTCGTGGGAAGTTCGGAACGAGCCGATCGCGAACCAGTGACACGAACGAGCGAAGCTACTCCAGCGGCGTGATTCCCTTGGCGCGCAGATCGCGCAGCCAGAGCACGGACATCGTCCCGGAGTTGAGATAGGTCTGGCCGCGTGTGTTGCCGGTGGCGTTGGCCTGCTCGTAGGTCGACGTGCCGATCATCGTCGTCTCGATGTATTGCCGGTTCGTTAACTCCGAATCCGTGCCGAAGGCGAGGAAGGCGTGACCGGGAACGATGACGATGGCCGGAGTGATCGATACCGCTTCCAGGAGGCTGGCCATGAGCACGGTGCCGTCGATGCAGTTGGCTTGGCGATCGTTCAGCGACTCGCTCGGCCGCCGGACGCGCTGATGAAGCCAGGTGACCTCGGGCGTGAAATCGATGACCGAGTTGACGTAGACGATCCCGCTGTCCTTGAGCGCGTCGAAGATCGCCTTGGCCTGGGCGATGACGACGCCGGCGTCGCCTTGATAGCCGACGAGCATCTTGTTGGGATGTTTGTCCGCGGCCTTGCGGACGAACGACATCACCTCCGGCGCGTTCGGTGTGACGAATGCGGCGAGATACGGCTTCATGTCGCGCCGCTGTCCGGTGGCGGGATCGGGGATTGCCAGCGGCATGCTGCTGAGTGCGAGGAGCGAGACGCGGAGCGTGCGGTGCATCTCGGCCTTGGCGTCGAGATCTTCCACAAGCACCGTGACCGAGGCGCGGGTCAGCTCCGTCACTTCTTTCAACTTCGACGGGAAGTAGGTCGGTGAGAGCAGCACGGTGTCGGTGCGCCCTGGTCCCACCTCGATAGTTTCGATCGCCTCGGCCGAGTAGCCCTGAACCGTGCAGCTCACGCGGAGGCGCTTGGTCTTGTCGGGCGAGAAGTTCTTCAACTTCACTTCCATGAGCGGCATGTCGTTCGAGTCGATCACGTGGACGATCGACGTCGGCACGAGCGGCATGCGCAGCCGCATCGTCACCTCGAGGTTGGTCGTGTCCGCGCCGAGGAGATTTCCACCGGCGCTGGAGCGAATGCCGGCCGGAGTGACGATGGCGTCGCTTTGCTCGGCGATCTTCCGTTCCTCGGCGATCAGTGCTTCGACCTTCGTCTCGTCGCCGTATTCGAACACGGCGCGCCGGAGCTCGCGCACGCGCTGGGCGAGGTCGTAGCGTTCGCTCCGCTCTTGTTCTTCAGACATCAGACCACCTCATAGGTCGTCGACGGCGGGCCATACAGACAATAGAAGAGGAACGAGGGGTCTTCGACCGACTTGCTGTCAGTCTTGGCTTTCCAGAGCGCTTCGGCGATCGTCGGTCGATTCGCGGGATCGAGCAGCGTGCGATAGAAATTCTGCGAGAGCGTCACCGCGGTTTTCTTGGTGATGGGCGCGAGCGTGCCGATGAAGTTGAGCGCACCGCCGAGCATGAACTCCGCGCCGAAGCCATGGAGCGAGAGCGTGGTCTTGTCGCTGGCCGCGGATGCGCAGGCGTTTCCGAAGATGAGAGGACGGCTGCGCAGGCCGAGCGTTTTCGCGAAGCTCTCCGTGATCCGATAGTTCGTGTAGAACGGTTCGGTGTGATTCAGCGTCCAGTATTGCCCGTCGTCGTCGTCGTGCATGCCGCCGTGACAGGTCACGTGAATGATGTCGGCATTGCGCTCGATCTGGTCGAGCGTCGGATATCCGTCGCCGTTCTGTGAGTTGGCGGGCGGATACCGCAGTTCCCATACCGGATTGGCGGCCGGCTTGATGGCATCGAAGGTGGTGCCCCAATCCGCGCGCACCGCATCGTCGAAGACATCCTTGCCGAGGAGACTGCAGACGCTATTGACCTTTCGCACGAGCGAGCCCCGCACCTCGGTTGGCTGTTTCACGATCGGCAGCCGCGCGATCAGGAACTGCAGGCCCAGATAGTCCGTGCCGTCGTGCAGCAGCTCCCACGGAATCCACTCCGCGATCGGATTGACGTAGATCTTGAGCAGTGGCCGTTCGCCGGCCGCTTCCTGCTTGGCTCGTTGCAACGCTTCACGCACTTCGCTCGGGACGATGTACTCGTAGAGGACTTGAAACGGAGATTGGAACGCCACGCTTTGGAACGAGATCGGGTTGCCGCTATCGACGGCGTTCATGGCGTTTTTCAGGTGCCGCTCGATCTGTTTCTTCTTCGTGCTCACCACGTCGCCGGGAATCGTGATGGCCTCGCGCCAGATGCCGGCATCGTCGAGCATGATCAGCGGACGCGTGTCGGCGACGGCCGGGGGAAGGGCCATGATCTGGACCGTAGCGTCCATCAGAGGAACACCTTGGAGGCCGCGGTCGGCGCGAATGAGGCCAGGATCCGTACATCATCCGGGTTCACGACCTTCGATCCCCACTCCGTGACGAGGCGATCGGCGAGAGTCAGCGTGGCGCCGAGGGACGCCGAGAGCAGGAGCTGATTCGGTTCACTCTTGGCCAGCTCCAGCTGAATGACATTCACATTCGTATCGAGAAACAGGTGAAGGCCGGGATCGACCTTGAACGTGACGCTGGGATCCGCTCCCGCTTTCTGGATCGAGTCGCGGATCCTCGTCATGATTTCGGTCACCTGGCGCCGCGTCTCGGGGAGGGAACGAATCTTGTCTTCGAGGCGCGTGATCTGCCGCTTTTGATAGTCGATCTGCGCCTGGGCCTTGGCGTTGCGGTCGGCCGGTGCGACTTCCTGCTCGAGCATGTAGAGCGCGGCCTGGTTTCTTCGAATCTCGCTCTGCAGCGACTCGAGCAGGGCATTCTCCGGCGGCGCCGCGTTCTCGGAAACCGGACCTCCGAAATCGAGCGATTCGAGAACGACGGGTTCCGCGGATTTCGCCTCCGGTGCCGGCATCACGATCGCGCCGAGGACATCGTCGACGATGTCCTGCTGCAGGACTCTCGTCCGCAACTCGGCGAAGAACGGCGCGATTCGTCCCGCCTCTCCGGTGATCTCTCGGATGTCGTTGGACCACGAAGCGATCTTGTTGAGCGGCGCGCTTTCATCCGGACCGATCCACCAGAGCTCGCGGCTTGGCGAATGGGCGAGCCACTGATCGATGGGATCGCCTTCGGTGCTGTGGCCGACCATGATCATGTCGCCGCGCAGGTCGGACTTCACCGCGGATCGATGCAGGTCGAGCGCGCGATCGAGCTCCGCGGGCGTGATCGGGACCTGGTCATTGGCGATATCGCCGTGAAGCTTCACGATGTCGACGAGCACGTTGTCATCGGGAGCGTCGGGCGAACTCTCCTCGGTCGGGTGCAGGCCGATGGTGGTGATGCGGCACTGAGCCTTGCTGACTCCGACCGAGGCCAGCGCCTGGTCGAGCAGCGTGTCGTAGTTCGTCGTGACGACGATCGGGAAGTACTTCTCGCGGATCAGGAACGCCACGTCGACGTAGAACGACGGCACGGCGACTTTCGCGTAGAGACTTTGCAGCATGCGCGCGATCTGCGTGCGCGGCAGGCGGCGGAGGTGTTCGTAGTACTTGCGCACGAGCCCGTCGTCGGTCAGGGAGGTCGTGTCACTTTCGAGACCGAACGTGGAGAGCGCCATCCGGGCGATGGCCACGAGCGTCGGCGCCGATGCCGCCTCCGCGCACTTCGCGCCGAGGAAGAGAATGTAAGGGGGGCGCTGCCCCGTCCGGCTGAGCCTGACCCGCTCCGCCAACTCGCTGACCGTCGATTTCATCAGAACTCTCCGTAGTAGGAGAGACGACACACCGGATTTCCCTACCCGAGGGAACGAGAGCTCTCGCGACGCGCGCTACTCGTGCTTCTTGCCGAACAGGTACGCCACGGCCACGCCGATCAGATAGAGCAGGATCATCGGGATGGCCAGCGCGGACTGGGTGACCATGTCCGGCGTCGGCGTCACGATCGCGGCGATGATGAACGAGAGCACGACCGCGTACTTGAACTTCTGCATCAGGAATGCCGGCGTGACGATGCCGAGGCGGGCCAGGAAGAAGATGATGATCGGGGTCTCGAAGACCGCGCCGGTCGCGAGGATGATCGTGCTGGCGAACGAGAAGTATTCGTCCACGGTGATCATCTGCTTGAACTGCTTTCCGGTCTCGACGAAGAAGCTGCACGTCGCGGGGAGCAGAAAGCGGTAGCCGAAGTAGCCGCCGAGGACGAAGAAGACGGTCCCGAAGATGATGAACGGCGCGGCCAGGCGGCGCTCGCGTTTGTAGAGGCCCGGCGCGATGAAGAGCCACAGCTGGAGCAGGATAACCGGTGAGGCGATGAAGAGTCCGGCGAAGAACGCCACCTTCATGTAGAGGAAGAAGGGGGCGGTGAGTCGCGTGTAGGCGAGCTTGTCTCCCGGCGGGAGGAACCGCGTCAGCGGCGCCTGAAGGATTCCGAAGATGCGTTCGGCAAATGCCCAGCAAAGGAAGAAGCCGACGGCGATGGCGATCGAAGAGATCATCAGCCGGCGACGCAGTTCCTCGAGGTGATCGAGGAACGACATCTTCGGCAGCTCGGCTTCGGGATCGCGTTGGGTTGGATCGACAGCCATGCGTTCGCTCAGACGGTTGGCTCGTCGGCGGCAGGGACGGCCTGCGCGTTGGGAGTCGTCGAGTCGTCGAGTCGTGCAGTCGTCGAGGAGCTCGCGTCACTCGGATCGCTCGTCGACTCGGCGACTTGGAGACTCGGCGACTCCGCGACAGGAACGTTCGAAGTCTCCGGCCCAGAGGCGATCGTCGTCGGCGCGGTCACTGGCTCGTTTCTTGAGATCGACTCGAACGGCGTCATGATCGATGGAGCGACTTGTTTCAGCTCTTCGAGACGAACTTCGCGCTCGATCGTATTCTTGAGGTCGTCGGTTGCTTTCTTGAACTCGCCCAGCGCTTTGCCGAGAGTCCGGCCGATCTCCGGGATCCGGCGCGGGCCGAAGACGATCAGGATGACGAAGAAGATGAGCAGAAGCTCCGGAACGCCAAGTGAACCAAACATGCTCTTAGAGTGGCCGTGAACACCACCTGCGAAGCGAATACTCCGCGACCGGATAATGGCGTTACGATTGCGACAGTGTAACGCGACCGCGCGCAAAAAGGGCTCGAGACCAATGGCGAAACTGATGAAAACGAAGAAGTGGACGTTCTCCCTGACGCTGCTGGTGGCCATCGCCGGAGCGACGCTCCTCGGCGGATTCTTCGGGAACCGTCTGTTCGGCTCGCCGATGCAGAACGACGGGCTGACCAAGCGGCTCAAGGAGTACACCGATCTCCTCAGCGCGGTCACCGCCAATTCGGCCGAGGACATCGGGTCGGACAAGTTCGTCTACTCCTCGATCGACGGCATGCTGCGCAACCTCGATCCGCACACGTCCTTCCTCGAGCCGAAGGAGTACTCGGACATGCAGGATCGCCAGAAGGGGACGTTCTACGGCCTCGGCATCCTCGTGACGAAGCGCAACGATCAGGTCACGGTCATCACACCGCTCGAAGGCACCCCGGCCTCGCGCCTCGGCATCCGCGCCGGCGACGTCATCTCCGAGGTCGAAGGCACGGCCACCGACGACCTCTCGCTCGACGAAGTCGTCAAGCGCCTCAAGGGACCGAAGGGCACCACGGTTCACATCAAGATCATGCGCATCGGGATGAAGGAAGCCGATTCCTCTTACGATCGTGCGCGCCGCGATCCCGACGAACTCGATCTCCAACGTTCTGATGCTCCGTCCTGGCGTCGGCTACATCCGCATCAAGGACTTCACCGTCCACGACCGTGCGCGAGCTCGACGAAGCGATCGAGAAGCTGCAGCAGCAGGGGATGCAGAAGCTCGTCCTCGACCTGCGCATGAATCCGGGCGGCCTGCTCGACGCGGCGGTCGGCGTGTCCGATCACTTCCTCGAGAAGGGGCAGATGATCGTCTACACGAAGGGCCGCACGCCGGACTCGGCGCAGGAGTACATCGCGCCCGGCAAGCACTCCACGCTTCGATCTTCCGCTGGTGCGTCCTCGTGAATCGCGGCAGCGCCTCGGCGTCGGAGATCGTCGCCGGCGCGATTCAGGATCACGATCGCGGCCTCGTCATCGGCGAGACGAGCTGGGGCAAGGGGCTCGTGCAGAGCGTCTACACGCTGCAGTACGGCGCCGGTCTCGCGCTCACCACCTCGAAGTACTACACGCCGGCGGGCCGCAACATCCAGCGCGACTACATCTTCGTTCTACGACTACTACATGGCCGACGAGATGCGAGAACGGCACCGAAGTGCCGCTCGAAGCAGCGCAAGCAGTTCAAGACCGACACCGGCCGCATCGTCTACGGCGGCGGCGGCATCACGCCCGACGTCATCGTCAAGCCGCCGCAACTCTCGCGCACGACGCAGCTCCTCGAAGTGCGCAGCGCGCTCTTCAACTACGGCGTCGAGTACGCGGCGAAGCATCCCGATCTGACGAAGGAGCTCGACGATCACGCCGGCGATCGTCGAGGAGTTCGTCCGCTACGCGGCGTCGAACGACATCGCGCCGCGAGAGCGACATCCGCGACGCGCTGCTGAAGGCCGAGGACCGCAAGTACATCGAGCGCGCACTCAAAGCGGAGATCGTGGCCGCGAAGTACGGCTTCGACGCTTCGTATCCCGTTCCGCCTGCAGGGCGATGCTCAGGTGGAGAAAGCGCTCGAAGCTGTTCCCCGAGGCGCAGAAGCTGTCGGCGCTGGCCGCGAACACGCGTAGCAACGGTGACGCGCGCAACAGCGACGCTGGGAATCGCGCGGCGCAGGCGAATCCGAAGACCGAGTAAACAGATCGCAGAACGCAGATCGCAGATCGCAGGAGACTCGCCCGCCGCGATAACGCGGCGGGCGTTTCTTTTGCTTGGAGTTTTCAGTCGGGTGAGGGGCGGTGCATCCCCTGCGATCCGCGATCTGCGATCTGCGATCTCAGATGCGCGATCTGCAAACGAATGGTCGTTGTGTTAAGGTTCCGCCGCTTTTTGGGAAGGGATTCTGGAACCATGCCTGAGCTGGGAAGAAAGTACACCTGCTATAGCTGCCACACGAAGTTCTATGACCTCGGGAAGCCTGTTCCTCTTTGCCCGAAGTGCGATGCGGATCAGCGCGACGCCGACGAGGCGCCGCTCGTACACCGCTCCGCGCGGACGTCGCGTGGTCGAGGAGCCGGTCGAGGAAGAGGAGTTGACGCCGGCTCCCGCGGCCGACGCCGCCGAGGGTGATGACGAAGAAGGCTTCGTGACCCCCGCGGACGACCGCGAGGAAGAAGTCGAAGAAGAAGAAGAAGACTACTAGGAGGCCGCGTGGGGAAACTCTGGTTACTCGGATGCGTGGGCGCTCTGGTGCTCGCGCTGATCGTCGGTGGCGCGTACTTCATCGGCGTGCGCAACAACCTCGTCGGCCTCGACGAGCAGGTTAATCGTCAATGGGCGCAGGTCGAGAGCCAGTATCAGCGGCGCTATGACCTGATCCCGAATCTCGTCCGCACCGTTCAAGGCGCGGCGAACTTCGAGAAGTCGACGCTCGAAGCCGTCGTCAACGCACGGGCGCGCGTCGGACAGGTCACCGCTCCGGCCGGAGCTCCCGGAGCCGCCGCCGGTGCGGTGGCCGATCCGGCGTCGATGGAGCAGTTCGCGGCGGCGCAGGCGGGCCTGAGCTCCGCGCTCTCGCGCCTGCTCGTCGTCGTCGAGCGCTATCCCGACCTGAAGTCGAATGCAGAACTTCCTCGAGCTGCAGTCGCAGCTCGAAGGGACGGAGAACCGCATCGCGGTCGAGCGCGGCCGCTATAACGAGACCGCGCAGCAGTTCAACACCGCGATTCGCCGCTTTCCGGCGAGCATCGTCGCGGGCATGAGCGGATTCAAGGCGAAGGCGTACTTCAAGGGCGCCGCTGGTAGCAGTCAGGCCCCGCAGGTCGACTTCAACTTCGGAAAATGAGAACCCCGCGGCGCAGCGAACAGTGCGCGCAAGATCGCGCTGTTCGTCTGCGCTCTTCTCGTTTCTTCCTCGCTCTTCGCGCTCGACGTTCCGCCCGCGCCCGATCGCTGGTTCACCGATCAGGCGAGCCTTGTCTCTCCGACCGAGGCGGACATCCTCAATCGCAAGCTCTCGGATTTCGAACAGCAGAGCGGCGCGCAGTTCATCATCTACACGTTCCCGTCGCTGGAAAACGAAGCCATCGAGGACTTCACGATCCGCTGCGTGGAGAAGTGGAAGGTCGGGCAGAAAAAGTACGACAACGGTCTCGTGCTCTTCGTCTTCGCCAAGGAACGGAAAGTTCGCGTCGAAGTCGGCTACGGTCTCGAAGGCACGATCACCGACGCGTTCTCCTCGCGCGTCATCCGCGATTTCATCGCGCCGTCGTTTCAGCAGAACAAGTACGCCGAGGGCTTGAACGCCGCGGCGGACGCGATCATCAAGAAAATCCGCACGGGTGAAGAACCGGTCCCGCCGCTGGAGCGTCGCGGTTCCGGCCAGCAGGCGCAGGGTGGCGGCGATCTCAATCCGTTCGCAGTCGTGATCATTCTCTTCGTCGTCTTTTTCGTGATCGTGCCGATGCTCACACGACGCCGAGGCGGCGGTTGTGGTGGCTGCGTGCTGCCGCTCCTCATGTCCGGCGGAGGACGAACCTTCGGCGGCGGTGGATTCTCGAGCGGAGGGTTCGGCGGAGGTGGTGGATTCGGCGGCGGCGGCTTCTCGGGTGGCGGCGGCGGTTTCGGAGGCGGCGGCGCGACGGGAGGATGGTGATGAATCAGAAAGAGTTCCTCGCCCAACTCGAACAGCAACGCATCGTCGACGCCATCGGTGTCGCGGAGAAGATGACCTCCGGCGAGATCCGCGTTCACATCCAGCCGAAAACGCGCGGCGAGCTGCGCAACGTCGCCGAGCGCACGTTCGAGCGCCTCGGCATGACGAAGACGGAGCTGCGCAACGGCGTGCTGCTCTTCATCGCCTCCGAGGAACAGCAGTTCGTCATCCTCGGCGACCGCGGCATCGACGAGAAAGTTCCCCCCGGTTTCTGGGACGCGATTGCCGCAAAGCTCACCGAACGATTCAAAGCCTCGCAGTTCACCGACGGCATCGTCGAAGCGATCGAGAGCGCCGGCGCGCAATTGCAGAGCTACTTCCCGCGCGCGGAGAACGACGTCGATGAGCTGGCGAACGACATCAACGTCGAAGGGTGAACAAACCGTTGCTGGTTCCTGGTTGCTGGTTGTCTGGGGCCATGACGTTAAACCACAGGCAACCAGTAACCAGCAACCAGCAACAGGGTCCGCATGACCACCGTCCTCATCGCCCTCGGTTCCAACCTCGGCGATCGCGCCTATAACCTGCGTCGCGCCATTCGTGAGTTGAGCGAGGTGATGCGCGTCGTGCGTGTCAGCTCGATCCACGAGACTGCAGCCGTCGATTCGCCGCCCGGCGCTCCGCCGTTTCTCAACATGGTTATCGCTGGCTACACGACCCTCGCTCCGGAAGCTTTGCTCGCGGAGATGCTGGCGATCGAGACGCGGCTCGGGCGCGCGCCGCGCTGTGTGCGCAACGAACCGCGCGTGATCGATCTCGATCTGATCCTGCATGGCGCGCATCGGATGCGAACGCGCGCACTGACGCTGCCGCATCCGCGCGCGAGTCAGCGACCCTTCGTCATGGTTCCGCTCGCTGAGGTTTGGAGCGCGTCTTTTGCAGGGTTCGCAAGCCGTTAGTTGTTGCGGTTTGGTGACGTAAGTGCCGCGGCCTTCGTACGAGGAACGCCGGGCACCTATCATCACCGGCTGGTGTCTTTTCGACGCCAATCATCGACAAGGAGAATTCATGGCGAGACACTACCGAGCCGTGTTGATTGTGGCGCTGTTCTTCGTGAGCATCACGACGACGCATGCCGCTGACACGAAAAAGAGCGCTCCGGCGAAAGCCGCGGCCAGCAGCCCCGCACCGGTGAAGGTCACCTCGGTCGAGGGGATCACCGAGTACAAACTTTCGAACGGCCTGCGCGTTCTGCTGTTCCCCGATCAGACCAAGCCGACCGTCACCGTCAACCTCACGTACACCGTCGGCTCGCGTCACGAGGGTTATGGCGAGACGGGCATGGCCCATCTGCTCGAGCACCTCATGTTCAAAGGAACGCCGACGCACAAGGTCATCCCGCAGGAGATGAAGGCGCACGGCGCGACCTACAACGCGTCGACATGGTTCGACCGGACCAACTACTTCGAAGTCCTGCCGGCGACCGAAGAGAACCTGAAGTTCGCGCTGGGCGTGGAAGCGGACCGGATGGTTCACTCGTTCATCGCGCAGAAAGACCTCGACTCCGAGATGACGGTCGTGCGCAATGAGTTCGAGGCGAACGAGAACGATCCCGCGAACATTCTCGAGGAGCGCGTGCTTTCGACCGCCTACCTCTGGCACAACTACGGCCATTCGACGATCGGCTCGCGCGAGGACATCGAGCGCGTTCCCATCGATCGGTTGCAGGCCTTCTATAAGTACTACTACCAGCCGGACAACGCCGTGCTCCTGATCGCCGGAAAGTTCGACGAGGCAAAGGCGCTGACGCAGGTCACCAGCGCGTTCGGCTCGATTCCGAAGCCGACCCGCAAGCTGCAGCAGACCTACACGATGGAGCCGGTGCAGGACGGCGAGCGTTTCGTGACCCTGCGTCGCGTCGGCGACGTCCAGGCGCTCTGCATGGTCTACCACGTTCCCGCGACGGCACACCCTGACTACGCCGCCGTGCAGGTCATGGCGCGCATCCTCTCGGACACTCCCTCCGGTCGTCTCTACAAGGCGCTCGTGGAGACGAAGAAGGTGACGGCGATCGGCAGCTACCTGCCCGAAGTGCACGACGCGGCCTTCCTGGCCATCGAAGCATCCGTGCGCCAGGAGCAATCGATCGACGATGCGCGTGACACGATGACCGCGACGATCGACGCGTTCCGGACTTCGCCGGTCTCCAAGGAAGAAGTCGATCGCGCCCGGACCGCTCTGCTCAAGAACATCGAGCTGACTCTGAATGCGCCCGATCGCGTCGGACTGGCCATGAGCGAATTGATCGGTGCCGGCGACTGGCGTCTGTTCTTCATCAATCGTGACAATCTTCGCAAGGTGACTCCCGAGGATGTGCAGCGCGTCGCCGCGGCATACCTCAAGCCGTCGAATCGCACGGTGGGCCAGTTCATCCCCGACGCCAAACCGGATCGATCCGTGATCCCGGCGACGCCGCAGATGGCTTCGCTGGTCGACAGCTACAAGGGTGATGCGCCGATCGCCGCGGGTGAGGCGTTCGATCCTTCGCCGTCCAACATCGAATCGCGGACGACGCGCGTCACGCTGCCCTCGGGTCTCCAGGTCGCGCTGCTTCCGAAGAAGACGCGCGGCAACACCGTGGTCGCCAATCTCACGATCCGCTTCGGCGATGAGAAGTCGCTCATGAACCGTGCGACCGTCGCGCAGGCGACCGGCGCCCTGCTGCAGCGCGGGACGACGAAGCACACGCGCCAGCAGCTCAAGGACGAATTCGACCGCCTTAAGGCGCGCGTCAACGTCAGCGCATCCCCGACGTCGGTCCTCGTGAACGTGGAAACGATCCGCGAGAATTTGCCCGCCGTTCTGGCGCTGGTCGCCGAAATCCTCGAGTCCCCCTCGTTCCCGCAGAGCGAGCTCGATACCTGGAAGCAGGAGAACCTCACGTCGGTGGAGGAGCAGCGCACCGATCCGCAGGCCGTGGCCCAGACCGCGTTCAGCCGCCATATGAACGACTATCCGAAGGGCGACGTCCGTTACGTCAGCACGCCCGAAGAAGACATCGCCGCGCTCAATGCGCTGACGCTCGACGACGTCAAGTCGTTCTACAAATCGTTCCTCGGCGCATCCACGGGCGAGCTTGCCGTCGTCGGCGATTTCGATCCGAAGGAAGTCACCGCCCAAGCCACGGAGCTTCTCGGCAACTGGAAGAGCCCGTCCACGTTCACGCGGATCCCGCGGCTCTATCAGGACATCGCACCGGTCAATCAGTCCTTCGAGACTCCGGACAAGGCGAACGCGCTCTTCATCGCCGGCCTCAATCTCGAAACTCGTGATGATGCTCCCGACTATCCAGCGCTGGTCATCGCCAATTCCGTCCTCGGCGGTGGCGGTCTCTATTCGCGGCTCGGCAGCCGCATCCGCCAGAAGGAAGGCCTCAGCTACGGTGTCGGATCGGGCGTGAACGTCAGCTCGTTCGACAAGGTCGGCACCTTCACGACGTTCGCGATCTACGCTCCGCAAAACGCGGTGAAGCTCGAAACAGCGTTCCGCGAAGAGATCGCGCGCGCGCTCAAGGATGGATTCACGCAGCAGGAAGTCGACGAGGCCAAGAAGGGCTTCCTCGAATCACGCAAGGTGCAGCGCGCCCAGGACGCCACTCTCGCGCGCACCCTGGCGACCGAATTGTTCGCGAAGCGCACGATGAAGTGGGACGAGCAGTTCGAACAGAAAGTCGCATCGCTCACGCTCGACGAAGTGAACGCCGCGCTGCGGAAGTGGATCGATCCGTCGAAGATCACGATCGTGAAGGCGGGCGACTTCGCGAAAGCGACGGCAGCAGCAGCGCCCGTGAAGTAATCGAATCACAGCAGCTCAGAGAAAGAACGGTCGCCGGGAGTGATTCCGGCGGCCGTTTTTGCAGGGCCTCGCCACCGCCATCGCAGGCTTTGCTCCTCTGATACTTGACGTCCCGTTCTCCGAGGAGAATGATTATCCGCGTGGATCGAAGCCCGGCCCGCCTCAAAGCCCGCGTCGACGAGATGATTCAGCGCTGTCGCGACGCAGGAATGAACGTGACTCCGCAGAGGATCGCGGTGTATCGGGCTCTGCTGGAATCGGAGGAGCATCCCACGCCGGAGATGCTCTATCGCAGGGTGGCACGGAAGATGCCGTCGCTTTCGCTGGCAACGATTTACAAGACGCTCGACGCCCTGGTCTCGGTTGGTCTCATTCGTTCGGTTCCGGTCGTCGCCGACAAGCGGCGCTTCGACGCCAACGACGACGCCCACCATCACCTGGTTTGCTCGGGATGCGGAAAGGTGCGCGATTACTACACCCACGATTTCGATGCCCTGGTGCCACGCCGTCAGGTGAACGGTTTCACGCCGCAAGCCCTGAGCGTCAACATCACGGGGATCTGTGCCGACTGCCGCAGAAAAAGAAAGGAGGATCGGTAAGATTTTTTTTTACCGTTGATGGAGAATGATTCTCCATCGAGAGCCATACTCCACACTACATCTCCAAACCCATCCCGCGAAAGGAGAGACGATGACGAAGCGAAGACTCAGCATCACCGCGTTCCTCATATCCACCGCACTGATGGTCGGAGTCTGGGCCGTGTTCGCCCAGGAGCCGGAAAAGAAGCGCAACCAACCCGATGACGCGCGAACGAAATTCGAGCAGACCGTCCGCGAGATGTCGGCGCAGAAGGCGGGCCGCATGGCCGCGGCGCGCGCGCACCTTGCCGAACGATACGATCTCGCCGATCATCCCGCCGCCGGCCTGGCCATGACGCGTGGCAAGGCCATTCAGGAAGGCGTTCGCGTGAAACTGCCGGGCGGATTGACCTGGCAACAGCTCGCGGCGCTAGCTCCCGATCAGATCCGGCAAAAAGATGTCTGGCCGCTCGGGTTCATGCCTCTGCCGCATCCTCATCATCCCGAGGGCGGCATGCTCTTCCCGCAGTTCCACATCGACGAAGTGAAGAAACAGACCGATCGCGATCTGAACCGCTTCGACCTCGATTTCGATATCCCCGATCGCTTCCTTCCCGAGTTTCCACCGGCGATCTTTCTCACGACGCGCCCCGACCTCGGCGACGTGTCGCAGGGAAAGCTGCTCACCAGCGAAAACTTCTACGACATCCTGAGCGGCGTCCTGAATCCGAAACAGATCGAAGGTCTGAGACTTCTGGTGACGCCGTTTCCGCAACAGCAGTTCAACGCCACGGAAGATCGCCGTTCACTCCGTCCCAGCCTCGGCGTGACCTGCTTCGACTGCCACGCCAACGGCCATACGAATGCCTCCACGCACCTCGTCGGTGACATTCGCCCGCAGGAGTTCCGGCATCGGATCGAAACTCCGTCGTTGCGAGGCGTGAACATCCAGCGCCTGTTCGGCTCGCAGCGTGCGCTGAAATCCGTGGAGGACTTCACGGAGTTCGAACAGCGCGCCGCTTATTTCGACGGCGACCCGGTGCTGGCGACGAAGAAGGGCGTCAACATCCTCGAGCGCGGAAGCCAGGTGCACTTCATGGCCGAAATGGAAGAGCTCTTCGACTTCCCGCCCGCGCCCAAGCTTGGCGTCGACGGCAGACTCGATCCGGCCAAGGCGACCGCCGCCGAGATGAGGGGACAGGACGTTTTCTTCGGCAAAGGGAAGTGCGCCAGCTGTCACCCGGCACCGTACTACACGGACAACCTGATGCACGACCTGCAGACCGGGCGCTTCTTCACGCCGCGCACGATCCGCGAGCACACGATGGTGACGGACGGGAAGATCAAGACCTTCCCGCTGCGTGGAATCAAGGAGTCGCCGCCGTATCTGCACGATGGCCGGCTGCTGACGCTCGATGACACGGTCGAGTTCTTCAATCTCATTCTGGGAACCAAGCTGACCGACCAGGAGAAGAAGGACCTCGTCACATTCATGCGGACGTTGTGAACTTCCGATGAGAATGCGCCGCCCGGCGCGTTCTCATCGAGGCGATTTCTCGTCACGAGTGCGACGCATCGTGTTGCGGACCGGGCAACTGCCGTGGGAGCCTTGCGTATATTCTGCGCAACGCTGCGGCTCGACCGCATCCTTCTGGTAAAGGAGTTTCCATGCGCCGTTTCTTCGCCGCCGCCGCGCTCGTGATTTTCGCAATCGCGTTCTCCGCGCCGCGCGTTCTCGCCGACACACGCCCTTACCTGTTTCAACATCCCAGCGTCAGCGCCTCGCGCATCGCGTTCGCCTGGGCGGGACAGATCTGGACCGTTCCGCGAGAGGGAGGCGCGGCGCAGCGGCTCGTCGCCGGCAGCGCGCGGCTCTCGGCACCACTGTTCTCACCCGACGGCTCGATGGTCGCCTTCAACGGCGACTACGACGGGAACGTCGACGTGTACATCGTGTCCGCGACCGGCGGACAGCCGAAGCGCCTCACCTGGCATCCCGGTCCCGATACCGTTCTGGCGTGGACGCCGGACGGAAAGCGCGTGGCATTTCGCTCGCCGCGGCGCAGCGCGAACGATCCGGAACTGATGTACACGGTCTCGACGGACGGCGGTCCGGCAACGGAAGTGCCGCTCGGTCGTGTCGAAGAAGCGACGTACTCACCCGACGGCAGGCACGTCGCCTACGAGCCCAATCTGCAGTGGCAGCCGGCCTGGAAAGGCTACCGCGGCGGGCAGACGCGCGTCGTGTGGCTCGCCGATCTCGCGGACTCGAGCATCGTCCGCATCCCTCAGGAGAAGAATTCGAACGATTCGAATCCGATGTGGATCGGCGACCGCGTGTACTTTCTCTCGGATCGCCGCGGCTCGATCGCGCTTTACGCGTATGACGTGAAATCGAAGAGCATCGCCGCCATCGTGCCGAACGATGGACTCGACATCGCGTTCGCTTCGGCCGGTCCCGGCGCCATCGTCTACGCGCAACCGGGCTCGCTGCATCTCGTCGATCTGGCGACGGGACTCGCGCGCAACGTGCCGGTCGAGATCAATGCCGATCTTCCTCAATTGACGCCGCGCTTCGAGAAGATCGATCCGGCAACCGGAATCGCCTCGGCGGCGATCTCTCCGACAGGACAGCGCGCGGTCTTCGAAGCGCACGGCGATCTCCTCACCGTCCCGGTGGAGAAGGGCGACATCCGCAACATCAGCGCGACGACGGCAGCGATGGAGCGCGATCCGGCCTGGTCGCCCGACGGAACGTCGATCGCCGCGTTCTCCGATGAGTCGGGCGAATACGCGTTGACGATCCGCAACCAGAACGGGCTCGGCGACGTGCGTCGCATCGCGCTGCCGCCGTCGTTCTATTACCGCCCGCTCTGGTCGCCCGACAACAAGCGGATCGCGTTCAGCGACAAGAAGCTCAACCTCTGGTACGTCGACGTCGCGTCGAGCAAGACGCATCTCGTCGACACCGACCTGAACGACTCGCCGACGCGCGCCTTCGATCCGGCGTGGTCGCCCGACAGCCGCTGGCTCGCGTACACGAGGCTGATGCCGAACCAGCAGCACGTCGTCTTTGTCTACTCGCTCTCCACGGCAAAAACGACGCAGGTCACTGATACGTTGAGTGACGCGCGCTATCCGCAGTTCGACGCGAACGGCAAGTTCCTCTACTTCACCGCCAGCACCGACGTCGGTCTCGGCGCCGGCTGGCTCGACATGTCGAGCATCGGCCGTCCGCAAACGCGCAGCGTCTACGCGGCGGTGCTGCGGAAAGGGGAGCCGTCGCCCGTGCCTCTTCAAAGCGATGAAGAGAAGGCAGCCGAAGCGGCGAAGCCGAGCGCGGCTCCCGAGGCGAAGGAACCGAAGAAGGACGACAGCAAGAAAGACGAGAAGAAACCGGAAGCAGTCGACGTGCGAATCGACTTCGACGGCATCGGCCAGCGAATCGTGTCGCTTCCCATCGCCGCCCGCAATTACGCGGGACTGCTCGCCGGCAAGACCGGGCAACTCTTTCTGCTCGAGGTGCCTATCGTCACCATCTCCGATGAGCCGGTGCCGTTCGACGTCTCGCGCTTCGATCTCGAAAAGAGAAAGACCGAGCCGCTTTTGAAGGGCGCGTCGCAGTTCGTCGTCTCCGCGAACGGCGAGAAGATGCTCTATCGCTCCGGCGCGACGTGGGCGGTCAGCGGAACGGACAAGGCGCCGGCCGGAGGCGAGGGCGCACTCGCTGTCTCGAATCTCAGCGTCTTCATCGATCCCGTCGCGGAGTGGCAGCAGATGTACCGCGAGGTGTGGCGGATCGAGCGCGATTTTCTCTACGACCCGCACGCGCACGGCCTCGACATCGCCGCCGCGGAGAAGGCCTACGCGCCGTTCCTCGCCGGTGTCGGCGGACGCGATGATCTGAATGATCTGTTCCGCGAGATGACCGGCAACATCTCTCTCGGCCACACGTTCGTCGGCAAGGGACTTCGTCCGCCGGTGGCGGCAGTGAGCGTCGGTCTGCTCGGCGCGGACTACGCGATCAACGGCGATCGCTATCGCTTCGCGCACATCTTCAATGGCGAGAACTGGAATCCGAATCTGCTCGCGCCTCTGACGGCGCCTGGCGTGGAAGTGAAGGAAGGCGAGTACCTGCTTGCGGTCAACGGCCGCGACGTGCGCCCGGTTCGCGACGTCTACAGTTACTTCCTCGGCACGGCCGGCGTGCAGACGACGATTCGCGTCGGCCCGAAGGCGGATGGAAGCGGCGCGCGCGATGTGACCGTCGTCCCGGTTGCGGATGAACAGGGTCTGCGCAATCTCGCCTGGATCGAAGACAACCGCCGCAAAGTCGATCAGCTCAGCGGAGGGCGTGTCGCGTACGTCTGGCTTCCCGATACAGGGAACGGCGGCTACACAAATTTCAACCGCTGGTTCCTGTCGCAGGCCGGCAAGGAAGGAGCGGTCATCGACGAGCGCTTCAACCACGGCGGCCTGTTGTCGGACTACATCATCGAAGTGCTGCGCCGTGAGCCGATGGGGCGCGTCATGGGACGGGAGGGTGAGGATTACACGGAGCCGATCGCGGCGATCTTCGGTCCGAAGGCGATGATCATCAACCAGTTCGCCGGCTCCGGCGGCGACGCGCTTCCCTGGTACTTCAAGCGCGAGCGCGTCGGAACGCTCGTCGGCACGCGGACGTGGGGCGGGCTCGTCGGAATCGGGAACTATCCGGTGCTCATGGACGGAGGCCTCATCACTGCTCCGCGCTGGGCAATCTACGGACTCGAGGGCGAGTTCGAAGTCGAGAACATCGGCATCGCACCCGACGTCGAAGTCGAGCAGGATCCGAAGCTCGTCCGCGAAGGGCACGATCCGCAACTCGAGCGCGCCGTCGCGGTTGTTCTCGAACAGTTGAAGGCCAATCCGCCGAAGCAGTACAAACGGCCGGCGTATCCGGTGTTCGTGCATCCGTTGCCGACGTGGCCGTGAGTTTTGTTCACGCCAGAGGCGTGACGGACGTTAGCCGGTGGCCAGCGCCGCAAGGCGCGCCGCCACCGGAACTCGTCGTCCAGGAAGAGTGCACTCCGGCAGGAGTGCCGTTGCTTCTGCGACCCCGCTGGGGTCGGAAACCCGTGCGGAATCGTTCCGGTGGCGGCACGCCTTCGGCGTTTGCCACCGGCTAACTAATCTCCGCAACGCCTCCGGCGTTCAGGGAGTTGCGTCGCGGGAAAACGAAGCCGCTGGTCGTTCCGGCGTTAGCGGCGTTGCGGACCGTCGGATCGATGGCGGCGATCCATGCGCTCGCGCGCGTTCCGCACTCTCTTACCGCGTTCCCATCGCGCCGCCCACCTCAACGTTGACGCGGGCGCGTTTGACGACGACGGCCTTGGTCAGGATCGGGTAGGGGTTCACCATCTCGTCGTTTTCGTTGACGCCGAAATGGAGATGGGAAGGGGTGTACTTGGCGTTGCCGGTGTTGCCGACGTAGCCGAGGAGATCGCCGGTGTGGACTTCCATGCCTTCGAAAAGGCCGGCAGCCCAGCGGTCGAGATGTGCGTAGTAGAACGACGCGCCGTTTTCCGTGGTGAGCCAGAGGCAGAGGCCACCCTTCGGTTGCTCACCGATGTAGCTCACGATGCCGTCGGCGACGGCGACGATGCCCGTTCCTTTCGGCGCGAAGATGTCGATGCCTTTGTGCTTGCGCTTGCCGCCGTCGCGCGGATCACCCCAGCTATTGGAAAGATCGTACGGCTGAACGCCGACGACCGGCATCGCCAGGACATCGCCATTGAGCGGATTGAAGAGCGCTTTGGCGCGCGCGGCGAATTCTTTGTCGCGTTCTTTCTTCGTCTCCGCGGTTGCCGTCATCACCGGCGTCCGCGTGACTTGTCGCGCGGTCTGGCGGGAGAGGTCGGTGCGAAGCTGCGCGATCAGTTCCGCGAAGTCGTCATCCTCGGAAGCGGGTGGCGGGGGAGTAGCGGTGACCGTCGCGGTCGTCGAGCAGGCTCCGGCGAGGAGCAAAGCGAGTATCAGCGCGCAGAACGCGCTCACCCTCCCACTGCGCTCGAGAAGCGATCTCATGGTGACCAGGAACGAACGAGGCGAGTGTAGAGATCAAGGCTCAGGATGTAAAGGCCGGCCCTGCGGTTTGGGGTAGTGCGGCGGTCCCAAACCCTTCGCGTCCTTCGCGGCTTCGCGTGACATCGAACTCACGCGAAGCCGCGAATACGCGAAGGCGAAAACTGCGATTGAGGGATTTAGAAAAGCACCGCGGCCACGTCTTCGATGCGTCGCACCGGGACGACCTCGATGTCGGCGCGAATCTCCGCGGCGTTCGATTGCGGCGCGATCACGCGACGGAAGCCGAGGGCCGCGGCTTCGCGGGCGCGGAGATCGGGTTGGGAGACGCTGCGGATCTCGCCGAGGAGGCCGACTTCGCCGAAGAGGGCGACGTCGTGGGCGATCGCTCGGTTGCGTTGCGAGGAGAGCACGGCGGCAATGACGCCGAGATCGAGCGCGGGCTCGTCGATCTGCAGACCGCCGGCGACGTTGACGTAGATGTCGCTCTGCACGAACGTGCCCGTTCCTTTGCGCTCCAACACCGCGACGAGTAGCGAGACGCGATTGGCGTCGATGCCCATGGCCATGCGGCGCGGCGAAGGGAAATGCGTTGGCGAGACGAGCGCCTGCACTTCGAGCAGCAATGGCCGCGTCCCTTCGACTGCGGCGAGGATCGCCGAGCCTGCCGATTGGCTCCGCTGCGAGATCAACGCCGCGGAGGGATTGGCGACTTCGGCGAGGCCGTCGTCGTGCATCTCGAAGAGCGCGACTTCATTCGCCGGGCCGAACCGGTTTTTGTAGGCGCGCACCACGCGGTAGTTCTGAAACTTCTCGCCTTCGAAGTAGAGAACGGTATCGACGATGTGCTCGAGCGTCTTCGGTCCGGCGATCGTGCCTTCTTTCGTGATGTGACCGATGAGGAAGACCGGAATCGAGAGCTTCTTGGCGACGGACATCAGCACGCCGGCTGAATCGCGTACCTGGCCGACCGATCCCGGCATCGAGTTGTTCGCCGACGTGTGGACGGTCTGGATGGAGTCGATGATCGCCGCCGCGGGCTGCATCTTCTCGATCTCGGCGACGATGCGCTCGACGGAAGTCTCGGTGAAGAGGCGGATTCCTTCGCTCATCGTGCCGAGGCGCCGCGCGCGCATGGCGATCTGTCGCGGTGATTCTTCGCCGGAGACGTAGAGCACGGGAGCCTGACGCGAGAGCTGTTCCGCGACCTGCAGCAGCAGAGTCGATTTTCCGATGCCCGGCTCTCCGCCGACGAGCGTCACTGCGCCGAGCACGAGCCCGCCGCCGAGGACGCGATCGAGACTGGCCATGCGCGTGGAAACGCGCGGAGCGGCATCGAAGTCGATGGCGTTGATCGGCATCGGCGCGGCGTTGGCGCTGAGCGCCGTCGGATGCGCGACCGCGGACGGCGCGTCTTCCTGCGCGTACGAGTTCCAGGCGTTGCAGTCGGGACAGCGCCCCAACCACTTCGACGCTTGCGCGCCGCATTCGGTGCAGGAGTAGACGATCGCTTTCTTGGCCACGGAGCTCGATTGTAGCAACGCGACTGAAGCGCTCTACGAAGTGTGGAGTACGGCAGCGCTGCGCTGCCGCTTTCCATCGCATGGCAGGATCGTTTCATGTGCATTGCACGATGCACACGGCACCTGCCGCGAGGCAGAACGAAGTCAGGGCATCGCTCGAGGCATGTGATGGAAAGCGGGTAACCGTGCCACCGCACTCCACGCTACGCCGGCACTTCGTCCAATCCCCAATTCTTCAGGACGTAGTGTTCGCCGTGGACGTCCCCTTCGCCTGTGGCGACGGTGAGCTTGCGTTTGCGGACGTCTTCGCGCCACGCGGGGAGGGCGCGATCGGCGACGGCGTTGGCGATCGCGACGCGAATGCTTTGCTCAGAGCTGCCCGGTGTTGTTTTCGCGCGAACCACCGCGCCGGCGGCGGAGCTGATGCCGCCGTTCTGCACGTGGAGGTCGAAGCAGAGCGCGATGCCGAGCTCCGTGCGCAGTCCGTATTGTTTCGCCGTCGCCAGCGCGGGCTTGAAGTAGTCGTCGTCGACGTGCTCCTGTTGCAGCCGCTGCCCGAGGGCCGAGTCGCCGAGCTTCGCGAATCCGCTCTTGAACGGTTCGGCGAGAGTCGTCTTCGATGAACCGGAGCTGACGGAGTTCGACCATTCAAGCTGTGCGGGCCACGGCTGATCGCAGATCGCGAGCAGCGCGGCGCTGCAATCGCCGAAGCAACTCTGGAAGAGCGCGGCGTCGTTCGAATTCGCAGCGCGCAGGATGGCTGCCAGTTCGCCGCCTTTCAACGTGAAGCCGATGATGCCCCACGTCACGCCGGCGCCATCGAAGTTGCCCTGCGCGAGCGTGAAGCCGTGACCTTCGAACGTCGACGTGAGTCCTAGGCAGCGGTCGCGCAGCGCCGGGATCGGCGTGCCCGTGGCGGAGGTCCAGGTGACGTCATCGACATTGCCGGAGACGGGCAGGCTCCGCTGCTGCTGGTATTGCTTCACGGCGTTGACGGTGCCGTTGCCGAATCCGCCGTCGACGCCTCGCGTGTCGAAGCCGGCGGCCGTGAGCTTCTGCTGGAGGACGCGCACACTCTCACCATGCGCACCGGGACCGAAGAGAAGTCGTGGCATGGCGCTACGTTAACGCAGAGTCAGCTCGCCGCGTAAGTCTCTTCCCATGTCCGCCTTCACGCGCTCCGGCGAATAGCCTCTGCCAAAGAGGAAGTACAGCTTTGCCAGCGCGGCCTCGGCGGTCATGTCGAAGCCGCTGATGACGCCCGCGCGGGCGAGTGCGGAGCCGGTCGCGTATTCGTGGAGGTCGACGGTTCCTTCGAGACACTGCGTGCAGTCGACGATGACGACGCCGCGCTGCGTCGCGTCGGTCAGCGCGTCGATGAACGCTTCATCCTGATCGGGACCGTTGCCGACGCCGTACGCTTCGAGCACGAGTCCCTGCAACGGCGGCCGCAGAACGTTGCGCACGAGCTCGGGCGAGATGCCGGGAAAGAGGCGCAGCGCGCTGACGACCGGGCGCGTGAGCTCGGGGACGGAGATGCGCTTCGCGCCGCGCGCGCCGCGCACGAGGTCCCAGTTCACGTCGATGTCGATACCGACATTGCCGAGGGGCGGAAAGTTCGGCGAGTCGAACGCGGCGAAGCCGTCGGCGCTCACTTTCGTCGCTCGGCAACCGCGCAGCAGTTTTCCTCCGAAGTAGAGGCAAACCTCGGGAATGGCATAACTCGACGCCAGCATGAGCGAGGTGATGAGGTTCTCGCGTGCGTCATTGCGAATCTCGCAGAGCGGAATCTGCGAGCCGGTGATGATGACCGGCTTGCGCAGACCGGCGAGGAGAAAGGGGAGAGCCGACGCGGTGTAAGCCATCGTGTCCGTGCCGTGCAGGACGACGAAGCCGTCGTAGCGCTCGTAGTTCGAGGCGACGTCGCGCGCAATCTTCACCCACTCCGCCGGCGTCATGTTCGAGGAGTCGAGCAGCGGCTCGTACTCGTGCACGGTGTACGACGGCATCGACGCATGCCGCAGCTCCGGCATCTCGGCCATCTGTCGTTGCAGCGATCCGGAGTGCGGCCGATACCCGGACTTCGTCCGCTGCATGCCGATCGTGCCGCCGGTGTAGATGATGTAAACGCGCTTCCGCATGGGCGCGCGCGATAATACCGTCATGGCGAAGAAGACGCTGAAGACGATCGAGCGGCAGCTCCGCGACTACGCGATGACTTTTCCCGAGGCGACGGAGGATTTTCCGTGGGGCCACTCCGCCATCAAGGTGAAGAAGAAGGCGTTCCTCTTCCTCGGCGGTGAGCAGAGCGTGGACGAGCTCAGTCTGACCGTGAAGCTCCCGAGCTCGCGCGACATGGCGATCGATCTCCCCTTCGCCGAGCCCACCGGCTACGGTCTCGGCAAGAGCGGCTGGGTCACGGCGCGTTTCAAGAAGATCGGGGACGTGCCGGTCGATTTGCTGAAGGCATGGATCGTGGAGAGCTATCGCGCGATCGCGCCGAAGAAACTGAGCGCGTTGATTTAGTGAGCGCAGCAACGCGCTTCTGTGTAGCGACGGCCGCCCTCGGCCGTCGGTTTGTGCGCCAACCGAGGCGCTAGACGGATCGAGCCTCGTTCTGCCCGACGGCCGAGGCGGCCGTCGCTACACAGAACCCAATCCTCACTCCGTCTTCGCGATCAGAATTTTCCAATCCTGCATTGGCGTTCCTTCGAGATTGAGATTCGATGTGATGTAGAACAGCCGCTTCGTCGCGTCGCCCTTGCCGATCGTGAAGCGGTCGCGGAGGAAGTAGGGTGGGATGTTCTGGTAGTAGAGCGACGCGCGAACGGTGACCTTTGACGGATCGACGTCCGGTGGCAGCTCGATGCGGTATTGCACGCGATCGCGGCCCTTGCCGTCGCGGTAATCGGGATCATCTTTCGCATTGCCGTGTGGGTACGTCGCGTGGAGATAGCGACCGTTGAGGGATGGGTCGGGACCTTTCGCCGTCCAGCCGAGGGGGAGGAGGCGATTGTCTTTCACGTCCTCGTCGCGGCGCATGAAGCTCGTCGTGAACTGGCCGTCGGCGTTTTTCGCCAGCTCCTCGTAGATCTGCACCTGGTCGTCGTTGGTGATGACTTCGTAGTGCTTCTGATACGCGCCGCCTTCGAACATCTCGGTGGGCAGCGGGCGGCCTTCGCCGTCGACGATCACGCCGACGCTGTTCGTGCGGCCTGAGCTCCAGACCACGCGATCGCGGCCGTCGCGGTCTTCGAGCACGAGCAGCTCGATGAACGCGCGGCGGAAACCGACGCCGCTCGGCAGGCGGTGACCGGCGAGGTTCGTGACGGTGACGTCGGCGGTGAGCGTGCGGTCGTCGATCTTCGTCGCGGCCTCGATCGTCGCCGTGCGCTTGCGCGCCTGTTCGAAGAGATTGGCCTGCGTGTTCTGCAGGTTGTCGGACGTCCCGGTCATGTAATCGCTCTTGCGCACGCCGAGAATGTCGTTGAACTGCGAGAACATCTCGAGGAGAAACGCATTCATGCCGAGGAGCTCGTGGCGCCCGAAATCCTTTTCGCGGAAGCGCACGAAGATGTCCTTGAGCGGCGCGCGATGCTCGGCGGCGGGATACGTATCGTCCTCGACGATGGCGATGCGTGTCTGGATCGGATCGACGTTGACCTTCAGGCGCTCGTTCACGAGCTTGCGCGGCATGTGGCAGTCCTGACAGGTCTGCGCGGTCTTCTTCGGCGTGCCGAACTCGTTCTGATAATCGCTGTTGAGCCACTCGAGGTAGGTGGCCTGCTCGATCGAGTGCGGCGTCGTCGGTCCGACGGGACGAATCGGCGGATTGTCGATGACCGGCAGATCGATCGTGTGGCAGTGCCCGCACATCCGCGCCGACTTCACGTACTCATCGTGCTTCGGCTTCACCGCGATCGCGTTGTCCATCGGCACGGTGACGATCTCGTCGTCTTTGAACGGGCCGAAGATTTCGTTCGCCGGTCCCGTCTGAAAGAGACCGGTGGTCGTGAACTCGAGGAAGTATTCGAGCGGCGATTTCTTCCACGTCGGCGGAATCTGGTCGCGCTGGATGTGGTGACACGACGCGCAACTGATGCCGTCGCGTCCGAGGGCGCCGTACTTCGCGCCCGGCTCGCTGCCGGTGCGGAACACGAAATCGGCGTCGTAGTTCTCGCCCGGATGATCGAGATCGTGCTGGCGCTTGCCCATCACGCCATGGCAGCGGAAACAGGTGTTGATCACCGAGTGCTTGAGACTCGCGCGCGTCGCCTCATCGGGAACCGTGTCGAGATACGAGAGCTCGCTGTCGAGCTGCGCGTAAAAGATCGGATCGCGGCCGGCGAGTCCCATCGGCGACCAGCGCCACTCCGTGTACGGCGAGACGTTGAGCCCCTTGTTGTCCTTGTTCGTCAGCCACATTGTCGGACCGAACGGACCGTTCGCGGCGCTGTGACACGACTGGCATTGATCGGAGGTCATGAACATCTGGCCATTGGCGACGATGTGATCCCAGGTCTCGTTCGGCAGTTTCGAGACTGAATCGGCGGGCACGGGCTGCAGCGCGCGGAACGTTTCGAGGAACGCCGGATTCGGCTCGACGATCGGCGTCGGCGGCGCGGGATTCGGCGCGACAGCATGATGCGTCGAGCGCGACTTCTCGTCGCGCCAGGAATCATCGACGCGGAACGTGAGCGGCTCGCCGTCGAAGCCTTCGATGTTGTTGAGCGCCGAGAACGTGTGCTCCTTCTCCGCCGAGGCGTGGCAGCGCGTGCAGTAGATGCCGAAGCCGGTGTTGGGATAGTTGAACGGCCACTGATGATCGTCGAGCGACATGCCGATCCAGAGCTCGGCCCAGAACCAGCCGTCGGCCGATCCCTTCGCATCCTTGATCATGATCGTCCAGTCGCTGACGCCGGGCGGCGGAGTCAGTTGCCAGCGCGCGGCAGGAGCGTCGAACTGTTCTTTGATGATCATCGCGCCGTCAGGGATCACGCCGTTGCGCCCGCCGGTGAGCCAGGTCATGACGTCCGGCGAGTAGTAGATCCGCGCCGCCTTGTGCGTGCCGTAGTAGGCGTCGTTGATCCACGGACCAGTGTCGCGAACGCCCTTGTCGACGCTCCACTTGAGCGCGACGTACGAGCGCGCGTTCAGCCAGTCGAGCAGCTTCTTCTGATAGATCGCGGAATCTTCCGGCCTGACGGTGCTCGGCAGAGGGAAGGGCAGCTCGCGGTTGTCGCTCGCTTGCGTGAACGCGCTCTGCACGACCGCAAGAGAGAGCAGCGCGGTGAGACAAACGGTAAGCCGGTGGCGTGTGAACACACAAACCTCCTCGCCGGAACTGTGGATGGGATCGACGGAGAGGAAGGTAACACGTCCAGAGCAGCGAGCGAAGCGAGTGCGGTTCTGTGTAGTGCTGGCCGCCCTCGGCCGGCAAGCAGAACGAGGCACGTTCATTCTCGGGCTACGTCTGGCGCTCAAACCGGCAGGCCGAGGGCGGCCGCCGCTACACAGAACCGCCGAAGCCTGCGGCTTCTCCTGAAGGTAAGATTCGTTCATGAAGTACTTCGCGTTCGTACTCGCATTCACGTTCGCCGCACTCTCCCTTTTCGCCGCCGATGCCGAGGTCGGGCAGACCTTCGAGACCAACGGCGTCACGATCTGGTACGAGGTGCGCGGCAGCGGTGCGGCGACGCCGCTCGTGATCGTGAATGGCGGTCCGGGTTTCGATCACGCCTACACGCACCTCGGCGATCCGGTGTGGGATCGCATCGAGCGCACGCGGCGCGTGATCTGGTACGACCAGCGCGGCAACGGCCGTTCCTCGGAGTTGAAGCCGGGGCAGTCGTGCACGCTGGCCGATCAAATCTCCGATCTCGATGCGTTGCGCGCGCAGCTCCATCTCGACAAGATCGATCTCCTCGGGCACTCCTGGGGCGGCTATCTCGTGATGGCCTACGCGGCGCGCCATCCCGAGCGTCTCGAGCGGCTGATCATCGTCGACTCCGCGGCGCCGAAATGGAGCGACACGAAGTTCCTCTTCAACGACATCTTCCCCGAGACGACGACGAAGATGGACGCGCTCAATTTCGCCGACACCCTCGGCGACAAAAACGCGTCCGACGAGGGCATCCGCCTCTATCTCACGATGCTCTTCTATTCACTCGAGAAGCGCGACGCGGCGATGCCGCGCCTCGCGGCATCCGTGTTTCACAAGGCCGTGAACGAGGCGGTCTCGGGCGACGTCGCGCGCTTCGATCTCAATCCCGAGCTGCCGAAGTTCACGTTTCCGACACTCGTCATCAGCGGCCGCTACGACATCAACGTCGCGCCGAGCGTCGCCTGGAAGATTCACAACGCGATTCCGGGATCGAAGTTCGTCGTCTTCGAGAAGAGCGGGCACATCCCGTACTTCGAGGAGCCGGATGCGTTCGCGGCAGTGGTCGAACCGTTCCTGAAGTAAGGCGAGAGGAATCCGGAACGACGCCTTGGATCACCCGCGCGTGCGTTCAGCCTTGTGGCCTCCTGCGCTGCCGGCCGTGCCGGCTCACGTTGCGCGCGTGAAGATCTGGCGCTGGCTCGATTGATAGGCCTGCGTGCGAATCGTTTCGCGCACGCCGCGCGGATCCTTGATCGCGCGCAGCACGTAATGCGGCGTCGTCTTGTCGGACGACATCAGCAGCACGTTGCCGATTCCGAGGAGCCGCTGGATGAAGCTCTGCGAGAAGGACGAGTCTTCCACATAGCGAAGATCGATCTCGTTGACCGTCTTCGAAAAGATGCCCTGTTCGGTGAGAACGCGCTGGGTGGTGACGGTGTACATCGTGCTGCGCAGGCGGATCCAGGCGACGAGAAACGCCAGTGCTTGCAGGATCGCGAGGATGCCCGCCGCGATCCATCCGAACGTTTTCAGCCGAGAAGCGCTGTACGCGTCGGTCATCGTCGACGCGAAGAAATATGCGAGCAGCGGAATCACGACGAGCGCGAGGATGATCCCGACGAAGTAGCCGGCCAGGATCATGTGCGACGGCGTTCCCTTCCAGAGCGTTTCCTCGCGCGCCGCTGCCTGCGCCGGCGCGGCGATCGGAGTCAGTCCCGCCGGCGACGGTCTGCCACAGTGCGGACAGGAAGTGGCCAGAGTCGAAACGTCGCGTCCGCAGTCGGGGCAGGTGATGACAGGCATGACGGAGATTGTAGCGGAGCGGCTCGCCGTCAGGATGCCGGCGGAAACGCGAGCCGGTTCAGCAGCGCCGCGGCGGTCGCCGGATCGGGATTCAGCATGTCGAAGTCGACGCCGCCGTCGAAGATGCAATCGATGGCGAACTGCCAGAGCATGATCGGACAGGGGGGCGCCGCCGCCGGCGTGTTGAATGCCGACTCCCAGCCCGGAACCGCCTTCGTGCAAGCGTCGTTGTGCGCGCGGAACACCCACGCGCCGGTGCAGGGAAAGCCGAGGTTGTGCGCGCGTGCGATCGCGTCCCAGGTCGGACTCTGATTCTGGCGGCAGTAGATGCCAGGCACCATCGTGAAACGCCCACCGCTGATGCGTCGGCTCTGCGCGACGAGTGCGGCCGACCAGCCGATCCAGTATTCAACGGAAACGTTCGGATTCTTCGCGCTCGTTCCTTCGACGTCGAGGAACATCAGAAACTCGCCGCCGATCTTCGCCAGGTGCTCGACGCCGAGGGATTGCGTGAACGCCGCGGCATTGAGCAGCGCGTCGTCCGCGCCATCGGTGACGCTGCCGCCAACGCGTCCGGTCTGCCGCGCGATCGGTAGGAGCCGCAGGTTGTTGTTGGCGAAGACCACGTTCTCGATCGCCGGCTGGTAGTCCTCCGGGAAGTCGGGCTTCTTGAAATAGCGCCCCCAGAAAATCGGCGGCTGTCCAAACTGCGCGCGCACTTTCGCGACCAGTGCGTCGGTGACGGGAACGAGCGTGTCGGCGCCAAGAAGCATACGTAATGATGCACCGAAATGAGGAAGACGCGATCGGCGTGACGATGGAGCGCAGGCTAGGAAGCCTGCGCTCCGACGCGCCGGCCGTGCCGGCCGTAAAATGGCGTATGACCGTTCTGGCCAAGGAGATCGAGGCCACCTACGAGGTGCTCTCCACGCTCGGCGAGGGCGGGATGGGATCGGTCTACAAAGTCCGCCACCGATTCTTCGACGAGATCCGCGTCATCAAGATCATGCAGGCGCAGCTTCAGCCGGTCGACGAGCTGAAGGAACGCTTCCTCGGCGAAGCGAAGCGCGGCAAGCAGCTCCGCCATCCGAATCTCGCCGAGGTTCTCGATTTCAGCATCGCCTCCGACGGCACCGCCTACATCGTCATGGAGTACATCGAAGGGATCAACCTTCGAGAGCTCTTGCAGCGCACCGGCGGACCGATCGATTACCGGACCGTCGTTCCGATCGCGCTGCAGGCGCTCGACGCGCTCGCGTTTCTGCACGCCAAAAAGTTCGTGCACCGCGACATCTCGCCAGACAACCTCATGCTGACGCGCGACGCGGACGTGGAGCGCGTGAAGCTCATCGACCTCGGCATCGCCAAGTCACTCGAATCGACGCGCCAGCTCACGATGGTCGGCAGATTCGTCGGCAAAGTGCAGTACGCCTCGCCCGAGCATTTCGGCGGCGAGGTCGACGCGCGCAGCGATCTCTATTCGCTCGGCCTCGTGCTGTACGAACTGCTCACGAACACGCGACCGATCTCCGGCGACGATCACTTCTCGATCATCAAGGGCCACATCAACCGTCCGCCGCTGCCGTTCGAGGTCAGCGATCCGCGGCATCTCGTCCCCGACGCGCTGCGCCGCGTGGTGATGAAAGCGCTGCAGAAACGGCCGGAGGATCGCTTTCAGAACGCGACGGAGTTCGCGGACGCGTTGCGCGCGACGCTCGGTCCGCGCGAAGAGCGCACGCTCGTCGAGCAGGCGATCGTGACGCAGTCCGCCCGGGTCGCGCCGCACGAGGAGGCGGTGACGGAGGTGGCGCGCACGGTTGCCGATGCGCGTCCGCCGTCGCGACGATGGCCCGTCGTCGCCGCGATCGTCGCCGTGCTCCTCCTCGCGGGTGCGGCCGTTCTGTGGTTGTGGCCGAAAGCGGAAGTCGCGCGGTCGCAGGTCGTCGCGACGAGCAGCATGGCATCGGGTGCGACGATGACGGTCGAGGCTCCGGTTGCCGCAACCGGGCAGCTCGTGATCAACGCGCTTCCGTGGGGGAACGTGACCTCGGTCGTCGATGCCGCGGGAGTCGAACGGCTCGCCGGCGCTCCCGCGGAAACGCCATTGTTCATGCTGTTGCCACCGGGCAACTACAAAGTTCACCTCACGAATCCCAGCTCGAATCGCAGCGTTGTGCTCGACGCGACCGTCGCCGCGAATCGCATGTCGCAGGTACAGGCGGAGCTCGATCGCATCGACGTCGCCGCTTACGTTGACAGCCTTGGGATCGGACGATGACGATGCGACGCTCGATCCTCCTCGCGTCCTGCATGTTCGCTTTCGGGTTGAACGCGCAAGCACCGCCGAGCTTTCGCGAAGGCGTGATCGCATTCGAGAAAGGGGAGTGGTCGAAAGCAGAGACCGCGATGCGCGCCGCCGTCGCCATGAACCCGAACGAGACCGAGGGCACGGTGAGCATCGCTGGATCGTGGTTCGAAACCTACGTTCCGCACTACTTCCTCGCGCGAGCACTAGCGAAGCAAGGGAAATGCGCGGAAGCGCTCAGAGAATTCGCGGAGTCCGAACGCCAAGGCGTGACGCCAACGATCCCCGACTTCGCGCGCCACGTGAACTCGCGCGACGGCTGTGGATCGCAGGCGAAACTGTCGAAACCACCACGCACTTCAGCCGAGGTGACGGTGCCGTTCGGCGAGGAAGGAGAAGTGGCGAAGCCCAAGACGGAGACCGTCAAGCCGAAGGCGACACCCGAGGTCGTGAAACCGAAGGACGTACCGATCACTCCGACGGTTGCGCATCCGGCCAACGACGCACGCACCGTCGCGGAAATCGCACGTCTTTCCGCCGCGATCACGGAATATCTCGCCGGCCGTTACGAGGAATCGCTCCGCCAACTCGACCCCGCGCAATTCCGCGACCGCACCGCAACTGCCGAAGCCGCGCTGTTCCGCGCCGCCGCCCGCCACGCGCTCTATCGCATCGGCGGAGAAAAGGATGAAACGCTCAAACGCGCCGCGGAGCTCGACATCCAGACCTATCGCGCGCACCGCGGAAACGCCCAACCGAATCCGCGCCTGTTCCCGCCGAGTTTCATCGCGATGGCGCGATAGAGCTTGAAATGTTCATCGCGCTTTTTGTGCTCGCTTGACCATCCCGTCGAATGTTTCGATGCGGCTGGGATCGCCCAGCACCGACGCAATTTCAGCGACGAGGCCGCGAACCCGAGTCAGGTCGATGTTGTCGATGTGCAGCACGAGAAGACGTTCGATGTCCGAACGGTCGCGATCTCTCCAGGCGGCTGACTTGTAGATGACCAGGTCCTCGGGGCGCGCCACGCGAAGTGTGAGTCCGTCGAAATCGACCTCTTGCGCGTGCGACAGCGCCTCCTCTTCGAAGGGTAGCCAGGCGAACGACACTTCGATCGTGACACCGCTTTGGAGATGCTGGAGAAGGAGGACCTGTCGCTCGCGGGCGAACTCGCGAGCGTCTTCGATTCGAGGCACGATGCCATGGCGCTCGAAGGTGGCGATCGCGACGTCGAGATCGACACCGCGGCCGAGCACCGTTGCATCGACGTCGACCGTTTGTCGCGGTACTCCAGCTGCGATCACAGCAATGCCGCCGATGATCATCGACGGTGCTGGAAGGTCGTCGAGCGCCGCGGCCAACGAACGAATCGCGGACGACAGGCGCAGATCAGCGGCCATGGCGCCATCGCGCGCGAAGCTTCACCCAGGTCTCGCGCATCTCCTCATCCTCACGCAATGAAACAGGATCGTAGCGCTCGAACGGCGAGCCGTTCAGTCGCTCGTCGAATGCGACCAGTGCCAGTGCCGCGGCCCACGCCTCAGCTGCCGTGAGCGGATTTTCGCGGGTTTCCGTGCGCTCGCGTGCAGCGGCTGCTCGTTGGTTTCGGTCCCAGCGTTGGATATCTTCCGGTCTCACGCGAGTCCATGGTACGTCGTTCTGAGTGAGGGTGTGCACGGGGTCGGGTCGCTGCAGAAACAGGAAGCAAGCACCCTATGGCACGCGGTTCTCCATTGAAGCACTCCTAATTTCGGGTAGGGAAATGCCGGAATCCATCACTCCGCGGTGCTTCCGCAGCCTTTCCTTTAGCCAGCAACGAATTCACGCGTGCTGTTCGAAGAACACCGCCGCCGCGGCTTTGCTCACGCGACCCTCGGCCACGCCGATCACGAGATCGTAAAGGTCGTTCTGCGTCGCGGAGATTCTCTGCTCGTTGAAACCCAGAAACACCAGTGCGCAGGCGAGCGCGGTGCGCTTGTTTCCGTCGAGGAAAGGGTGGTTGCGGCAAAGCGAGTAGAGATACGCCGCGGCCATTTCGAAGACAGTCTCGTTGAGAAAGTGTCCGCCAAAGGTAGCCTCGACGTTTCCGAGCGCTGATTGGAGGAGCCCGAGATCACGTGTGCCGGAAGAGCCGCCGTATTTGCGAATGCGATCGTCATGAATGGCGAACACTTCTTCGAGCGTCAGAAAGACCACCTGCATCGCTGTACTATTCTGCAAGCCGGCGGAAGACGCCTGCGTATTGCTCGTCGATCTGGTCGATGATCTTGTTGAGCTTGCGGCGGCGCGCGGCGCTTCGCAATGGCGTCACCACGAGCACATCTCCGTTCGTCGAGAGCTCGACTTCACTGTGCTCGTCGAGGCCGAGTTGCTCGAGCATCGGCTTATCGAGCACGAGCGCGACGCTGTTTCCAGTGCGGGTGAGCTTCTTTTTCATCGTGCGGACAGTATAGCGCGCTCGTACGTACGGCGCCTGACCGCGCAGACAACAATGCCGTCAATCTAGAACGGACAGTCACTACACCCCGAGCCGCAGCACGTCGGCTCGCTGGCGGGGCGCCAGCGTGGGGGTGGTGGGGCGGGATCGGGCGGGCGCTCTTCGCGTCCGCCCGATTCTTGCGGGTGTTCTTCGTTCAAACGTTGCGATCCGAGGACTGCGGGGCGACCGGCATCGGGACTTCGGTCGAGGGGCCGCTGCCCGGGGCGATGGTCATCTGTTCGCCGGGGCTTTGATCGGGGTAGTACTCCTTGAGTTTCAGGTAGTCCGTTCCCGTTTCCTCGGTGATGATGGCGTTCACTTCCACGCCGTCGAGGGTTTCTTTCTCGATCAGCTTGCGGGCGATGCGGTCGAGCGACGACTTGTTGCTGGTGATGAGATCGAGCGCGCTCTTGTAGGCCTTGTCGAGGATGCGGCGCACTTCGCGGTCGATCTCGACGGCCGTGGCCTCGGAGTAGTCCTGATGCTGCGCGAACTCGCGGCCGAGGAAGATCGCTTCTTCTTTCTTGCCGTAGGTCACGGGGCCGAGCTCGGACATGCCCCACTCGCAGACCATCTTGCGAGCCATGCCCGTGGCGCGTTCGATGTCGTTGCCGGCGCCGGTGGTGATCTCGTTGAGGAAGACCTCTTCGGCGATGCGGCCGCCCATGAGAACGGCGAGCATGGCTTCGAGGTAGCGCTTCGAGTACGAGTACTTGTCCTCGGTCGGGAGCTGTTGCGTGAGGCCGAGGGCTCGGCCGCGGGGGATGATCGTGACCTTGTGCAGCGGATCGGCCGCGGGAAGCATGGCCGCGACGACGGTGTGACCCGACTCGTGATAGGCGGTGTTCCGCTTCTCGCGATCGGACATCATCATCGACTTCCGCTCGACGCCCATGATGACCTTGTCCTTCGCGATATTCGAAGTCGACCATCTGGACTTTCTTCTTGTCGTAGCGTGCGGCGTTCAGCGCGCTCTCGTTGACGAGGTTGGCGATGTCGGCGCCGCTGAAGCCGGGTGTGCCGCGGGCGATGACCGAGAGGTCGACGTCTTCCGCCAGCGGGATGTTGCGCGTATGCACGCGCAGGATTCCTTCGCGGCCCTTGAGGTCGGGAAGATCGACGACGACGCGGCGGTCGAAGCGGCCGGGACGAAGCAGCGCGGGATCGAGAACGTCGGGACGGTTCGTGCCGGCGATGAGGATCACGCCTTCGTTCGATTCGAAGCCGTCCATTTCGACGAGGAGCTGATTGAGCGTCTGCTCGCGCTCATCGTGACCGCCGCCCAGGCCGGCGCCGCGATGGCGGCCGACGGCGTCGATCTCGTCGATGAAGATGATGCAGGGCGCGTTCTTCTTTCCCTGCTCGAAGAGGTCGCGCACGCGCGAGGCGCCGACGCCGACGAACATCTCGACGAAGTCGGAGCCGGAGATCGAGAAGAAGGGGACGTTCGCTTCGCCGGCGATGGCGCGGGCGAGGAGCGTCTTGCCGGTGCCCGGAGGTCCGATGAGGAGAACGCCTTTCGGGATCTTGCCGCCGAGTTTCGTGAACTTCTGCGGCTCCTTGAGGAACTCGATGATCTCGTGCAGCTCGACCTTGGCTTCGTCGACGCCGGCGACGTCTTTGAACGTCACCTTCTTCGCGCTGCCGGAGAGGAGCTTGGCCTTCGATTTGCCGAACGAGAGCGCCTTGTTTCCGCCGGCCTGCATCTGGCGCATGAAGAAGATCCAGAGGCCGATGAGGAAGAGGAAGGGTGCCCAGGTGATGAGGGCGGTCACGAACGGAGCGTCGCGCTCCGGCTCGAACTCGAGGACGATGCCTTTCTCGTTGAGCGTCTTGTAGGCCGCTTCGGGCATGGTGGTCGGGCCGGTGGTGTGAAACTCGTGCTTGCCGCCCGGCGCGGTGGCTTTCATTTCGCCGCGAATCTCGGGACCGCGAATGGTTACTTTTTCAACCTGCCCCTGCTCGACTCGGTCCATGAACGCGCTGAACACAATCTGTTCGCTGGCCCCCTTGGCCGTGTTGAACAGGCTCCAGAGGAGGAACACCAGCACGATGATGACGACCCACAGGAGCGCCGTTTTGACTGTCGAATTCAACGAATTGCCTCCTACGTGGCGACGGCGATGCTTCGCACGCGTCACGTACACTATCGCGGTTGGGTAACGAGTGGGGAGGGGGGGTTATTGCAACCCGGCCCGGTCCCCGACTCTGCCAATGAAGGGCAGATTTGCAAACCTTCGCCCATGTTCCAATCCGTAACCGGCGTAGGTGCCTTCGTGGATGGTGAAGACGCTGAAATCGGCGGTCACGTCGACGGTGCGGACGTCGGGCCGGTCGAGGAGTGCGACGAGGCGCAGGGCGGCCGGGGCGTGGGTGCGGAGCTGGGTGAGGAGGTAATTCTCGATGACGCCGGTGTTGACGACGTCCTTGAGCACGTAGACGTTGCGGTCGCGGATGTCGGTGAAGCTGAGGAAGTCGATCTCGAGCGCGTCGGCGATCTGGTTGTCCCCGGCGTCGCGCACGACGTCGATGAATCCGTAACTGACGTCCCCCGGCAGGGCACGAAGGAGATCGGCGAGGAGAAGCGACGCTCCCTTCAGGATGCAGAGCAGAAAGATCTCGGAGTCGCCGGCGTCTTTGCGGATCTCCACCGCGATCTCTCCAACGCGACGTGCGATTTCGTCAGCGCTGAAGACCGGGGCGATCCGGATGGATTGAGAATTGAGAATTGAGGATTGAGGATTTGACTCTTCTGGTTTTTGCATCCTCAATCCTCAATTCTGAATCCTCAATCCGGTTCCATCCAAACTTCGTAAGTCACGCCTCCGGAGGAGGTCACCTTGAAACGCTCGGAGATCTCGACACCGGCTACCCAGACGATCTCGCCATTCCAGACGAGGAGCGGAAGCCGGTCGCGAATCTCAGCGGGGATTTTACGATCAATCAGGAAATCCTTGAGTTTTTTCGAGAACGGGAGGCCGAGGGGCTGGAAACGGTCCGCTGGTCTTCGATTGCGGATGGTGAAGGTTGGCGCGGCGTCGTCGGGAAGTTCGAAGAGTTGTCGGTTGTCGGTTGTCGGTTGTCCGCGGTGCCTGGCTAGATACACGTTTGTTTCGAGAATCGGAATGTAGGCGGGAGCGTTTTCGTCGAGTTCGATCTCGAATTCGGGCGTTGGCGCTGGCGGTTTTCTCAGGATGTACGCATCGCCGTCCCGCCTCAGCTCCAGCGTTTTCGTGACGCTGATGCGGCGGATCGAGTCGAGCTCGCTGGCGATGCGTTGCGCGTCGAAGTCGCGGGCCTCGGGGTCGAGTCTGCGGATGTGACGCTGAAGGAGGGCCGCGCGGAGCCGGGGATCGGCGGGCCATGAGGTGAAGCGCGTTTCGTCGTCGTGGACTTCGACGCATGCGCGCTCAGCGTCGTCGATGGCGCGCTCGAGAACCGGCCAGAGATCGCGCGCCTGTGCGGCGATGGCGGCGAGGTTTTCTGTCGCGTCGAGCTCGCGAAGGAAGATCCGAACGCGATTGCGGAGGAAGCGTGGATCCTCGTTCGAGCGATCGATGCGCGGGGTGACGGCGCGCTCGCGGAGAAAGGCCTCGATCTCGCCGCGCGTGGCTTCGAGCAGCGGGCGGATCACGCCGTCTTCACGAATCTCATGCACCCCGCGAAGGCCGGCGATGCCGCTGCCGGTCAGGAGCCGCATCAACACCGTCTCGGCTTGATCGTTCTTCTGATGCGCCGTCGCGATGAAGCGCGCGTTGGTGCGTGCGCGAATCTCGTGGAGACGCTCATAGCGGATCGCTCGCGCCGCGGCTTCGATGCCGCGCGCGCGGACGAGCTGCTCGTCGAGCGATCCGTCGGCGACGTCCAGCGGCACGTTGAGTCGTGTGCAGAGATCCCGCACCGCTTCTTCATCGGCATCGGATTCCGCGCCCCGCAGGTGGTGATTCACGTGCGCCGCGCGGACGGTGAATCCATCCTCGCGCAGATCGGCGAGTCCGATCAGAAGCGCCGTCGAATCGACTCCCCCTGAGACCGCGGCCACCAGGAAAGAGGGGTTTATCGATTTTTTGACGAAAAATTGTCGTAGGATGAACGGAACCACGTTGGGAAACAGGGTAGCTTTTCCATGGAAATCCATCCAGAGGAGGGCATGTCATGCGTCGATTACGAAGTGCGGGCTTCACGCTCATCGAGCTGCTGATCGTGGTGGCCATCATCGGAATCATCGCCGCGATTGCCGCGGTAGCTTTCATGACCGCAATGGATCGCGCGAGACAGAAGCGCTCCATGGCTGACATTCGCCTGATCGCGACAGCCTGGGAATCGCGCGCGGCCGACACGCAGTCGTATCTCGTTTCGGGGTTCACGTTCCCCGCCGCACCGGTGACGTTCGTCGATCTCAAGCTCGCGTTGTCGCCGACCTATGTGCGCCAGCTTCCGCGCTATGACGGATGGGGGCAGCCTTTCGAGTTCGGTGCCGGACCGGACATCAAGCACTACGGCATCCGCTCTCCGGGCCGCGATGGTGTCTACGAGGGCGACGACTACGCTCTGATCGAAACGCCGAATCCCGATTGCGACATCGTGTTTGGCGGAGGAAACTTCGTCCAGTATCCGATGATCACGCAGGGGAAGTAAGCGCTCATCACTGCCAGCCGAGGATCACGTGAAAGAGATCGTCGGCCGGGCCGCGAATGCCCTGCACGAAGAGAAACGTGCGACCGTCGGGACTGACCGCATAGCGAAGGGTGTCGGGCGGAGTCGCGAAAAGCTTGGTCGTGATGGCGTCGTTCCAGTCGCCGGGTGCGCGCGGAACGACGCTGATGATCTGATTCTGCGCAGAGACGTAGAACAGCTCGCGGCTGCTTCCGCTCCAGCGCGGACTCTCGCCTCCGTTCGTGGAGATTCTGATGTCGGCGATGTCGCCGGTAGCCAGGTTGCGTAGATACACTTCGGCGGCGCCCGTGGCGTCCGAGGTGAACGCGAGCCATTTCCCATCCGGTGATGCCTGCGGGTCGAGCTCGTTGAAGGTGGTGTTCACCAGCGGTTGCGAGGTTCGCGCCTGCATGTCCAGCTGATAGATATCGGCCTTGGTGGGCGATCCCTCACGGGTGTAATACAGGATCGAGCCGTCGGGATTGAAGCTGCCGGCGAACTGGAACTTCCCTTCGACTTTCAGATCCTCCGATGTCGAGCCGGAAATCGAGCGGCGGACCAGGCGAGGCAGCGTTCCCGCCGCCGCGGTCGAGTAGACGATCGATCGTCCGTCGGGCGACCAGACCGGAGTGATCGCCAGGCCGGGCTCGTTGGTCAAACGATCGCGGAGCGCTCGCGCCAGATCGTAGACCCAGATGTCGCCGAGTCCCGTCGCGCGATCGAGCACGGTCACCGCGGCTCTCTTTCCATCAGGCGAGTAGCTGAGGCTCAGATCGTCGAACGGACCACGATCGTCGATGATGTGCGCCACGCCATTGCGATCGGTTTGGATGAGCTTCCCCGTCCTGGTGTCCGTTCGGTAGACGATGACGCCGTTCGCGGCGTCGAAGTCTCCTCGACCGGACGGATAGAAATAGGAGACGTTGTCGGCGATCAGCGCGGGCTCGCCGATCATGCCTTTCGCGAGATCGAAGCGTTGCGCGAGGAGCTTTGCATCGCGGACGTACGTCAGCTCGTCGTTCGCAACGAGCGTGACCTGCGAGACGTTCTTGAGGATCGTCGAGGACTGCGCGGAATCGAGCGAAGCCAGGACGACCTTGTGCTCGACGGAATCGTTTGCCGATACGAGATAGAGAAAGTGATGTCCGTCCGGGAGCAGGCGAGGAAAGAAATGGCGCCATTCGCCCGCCGCGATTTTCGTCCTGGCGATCGGCGTTCCACCGCGCGCCGCGACCTGTTGGAGCTCCCGCTTGCCGGGAGGACGTTCAGAGAAAATGATGACGTCTCCCACCCAGGTCGCGACTGCGCCGGAGCTGCCGATGTCGCAGATCTGTTCCGGAACCGCGCTGCTTCCGACACGTGTTCTCCAGAGCTTTCTGCGGGCGCTGAAGCCGATCCATTCGCCGTCGGACGACCAGAACGGTCCCCAGGCATCCTCGGTGCCGTCGATGCGCGTGACGTCATTCGAATCGAGGCGTCGGAGAAAGAGGGATCGCGACGCGCCGCGCGCGCCGACGAAGCAAAGCGTCCGGCCATCGGGAGACAAGGCGAAGTTCGGCGATTCCGGCGAAGGAAGCGCTTTGACGTCGTCGGGAATCGAGAGAATCAGGCGCGCGCTGAGAGGCTTGACGGCAGGGCGGGCGAAGAAACGCATGCTGCCCCAGGCCAGGAGGCCGCCGAGGAGCGCGGCGATCGGCAATAGAACGAGAAGAGGACGCCGATTATGTTTTTGCGCCGGAGTCGCCGCTACGGCATCGAGCGAGCTCGATGATTCGGCGAGCCACCGCAGCTGACGCGCGACGTCGTGCGCGGTCTGCCAGCGGTCGTCGGGATTCTTGTCGAGCGCGGTGAGGATGATGCGCTCGAGTGCCGGCGGTGAGTTGGGCTGCAGGGATCGCAACGGAACGGGATCGGAGGAGAGGATGGCGGCGATGATGCTGACCTGCGAGCTGCCGGTGAACGGGCGGCGTCCGGTCGTCATCTCGTAGAGGATGCAGCCGAGGGAAAAGATGTCGGTGCGATGATCGACATTCTTTCCTTCGAGCTGTTCCGGCGACATGTAGACGACCGTGCCGACGATCGCTCCTTCCGCGGTGATCGGATTGACCAGCGTCGGCGCGTCCGGTGAGAACAGGGGATTCGGATTGGCGAGTTTCGCCAGACCGAAGTCGAGCAGCTTGACCCCGGAGCTGGTGAGCATGATGTTGCCCGGCTTCAGATCGCGATGGGTGATTCCGGCTCGATGCGCATGTTGCAGCGCCTCGGCGATCTCCGCTCCGTATCGAAGGACCTGACTGAGTGGAAGGCCGCCGCGGGCGATGCGCTCGGAGAGTGTCTCCCCTTCGAGATACTCCATGACGAGGTACTCGGTCTCGTTCGCGCGGCCGACGTCGTAGATCGCGCAGATGTGCGGACTGGAGAGGGCGGAGATCGCGCGCGCTTCGCGTTCAAATCGCGCGCGGAGCTCGCTGCTGGCGGTGATTCCGGAGGGAAGGACCTTGATCGCCACGATGCGATCGAGCCGCGTGTCGCGCGCGCGATAGACCTCGCCCATGCCGCCGGCGCCGAGAAGCGACTCCACCTCGTACGGCCCGAGCATCGTTCCCTTCGCAAGACTCACGGTGTCTCGCGATCATAACTTTGTTCGCGCTCTTCGCGTCTTCGCGTGAGAACGAGCTCACGCGAAGACGCGAAGACGCGAAGCGCGAAGCGCACCGATGACCGTCGCGCAGCCGAGGAGGGTCCAAACGACGAAGCCACCCGTGACGAGCTGCTCGAACCGCGGCCAGGGGAGGTTCAGCGAGTCGGCGTAAAGCCACGGCCAGCCGCGCGACCACGACGTGTACATCGCCGCCATGAAGAGCGATACGGCGGCGTGCAGCGTCAATGTCTCCCAGCGTCGATAGAGGAACGGCAGGAACGGGAGCGGCCAGAGGAGATACTGCACGGCGAGTCCCGTCGAGACGAACAGGATCGCGACGAAGGTCAGAGCGATCGCGGCGAGCAGCGAGAGTTTCTTCTGAAGGAAAACCGTGGCGACGGCCAGCACCGCCAGCACGACGACGTAGCGTCCGTAGCGCAAGTGCAAAAGGCCGAGCTTCCCGGCGAATGGGATCGCATGCTCGATGCGTGCGGCAAGCGCGGGAAAGCCCCACCACCACGCTTGTCCCGCGTACCCGAAGATGTTGCGCAGCGCCGCCGGATTCTGCAGGACCGGCGCGAAGATCGCGACGAAGGTGACGCCGAACCCCGCGAGAAATTGCCACCAGCGCCGGCGCGAAGCGATGAGAAAGAGCGGGACGAGCAGCAGCGGCACGATCTTGATTCCGGTCGCGAGCGCGAGCACGATCCCGGCGGCGAGCGGCGCGCGGTCGAAAAGCAATACCGCGACGAGGATGAGACAGATCATCGTCGAGTCGGTGTTGCAGTGAAATCCGGAGAGAAAGATCGCCACCGGCGACAGGAAGAAGACGAAGGCTGGCCAGAGATCCTTCGTCAGCCGCAGCAGACAGCCGAAGGAGATCGTGTCGGCGACGATTTGGATCAGGCGCAACCGGTCGGGGACTTCTCCGCTTCGCGCGAGGCCGCGCAGAATCCAAAGCGCGAGCGGCGGATGATTGAGCAGGGGATGATGCGCGTAGGCGCCGGCGATTCCGAAGCGTTCCGCGAGTCCCGCCCACAGCGTCATGAACGTGGCGTCGTTCGTGCCGTAGGTGGTGAAGACGAACCAGACGCGAATCGCGATCCCCACGACGAGCACGACCAGGATCGCAACGTGACGCCGCTCGAACTTCACGCGATCCTCGGCGCACGCAGGTCATCGAGCCCGGCGACGAACGTGATGAGGAATCCGAGGTTGACGAACGCCGCGAGCTGAATCGTGGTCGGGATCAGTTGCGCCCAAGGCTCGATGGCCAGCATCGAGAGCGCGATCGCCGCCGCGATCTGCCGTCGTCGCGCTTGTGCTGGCGGTTCGTCGTCCGCCGCGGGGCGCAGCAGATAGGCGAGGAGAGGGATACAGAGCACGAGGTAGTGGACCCAAACCAGCGGACTTCCGAGGAGCGCGATCACGCAGCCGAGTCCAATGGTGAGGAGGTCGGTGTGCGTGGGAGCGGATTGCGCGCGCCAGGCGACGAACACCGCGACCGCGAATGCGATGACGAGCAAAAACGTGGAGAGGTGAACGCCCCAGAGATCCTCGACGATACGCGCGAGCGCGAAGTTGCCGATCTCGAGCGGAACCATCGCGCGCGGCAAGGCGCGCAACGCCTGCACCCACTCGATCCAGATCCGCGCCGATCGGAAATAGAACGAGCTGGCGACGATTCCGGCGACGGCAATGATCGCCGCGCCGGATAGGTGCGCGGCGAGATCGCGCCAGCGGCGTTTCAGAACCCAGATCGCGTATGTGAGCAGCAGGATCACAACGACGTACGGCTTGACGAGCGTTGCCAGAGCCAGGAGCGCGCCGGATGCGAGGAAGGATCGCTTCGCCGTCATCGCTGCCGCCGCGGCGACGATCAGCAGCACGATGCTGTTGGAGTTCGCGACGCGGATGTCGGTCGCGACCGGCACGAATGCGTTCACGAGTACGGCGAGAAATGCGAGACCGAGCGGTACGCCATATCCGAACGTGCGCGCAAGCAGCGCAACCGCGGCGACGAATGCGAGGATCGTCAACGACTGGAAGAGAAAGAGATCGCGCTCGTACGTTCCTCGCAGCGGCGCATAGAGCATGTAGAGAAACGGCGTCGAGACGAGCTCGAGCTGCCGGCGATGTTGCGCGACCGCCAGGCGCCGCGGGGAGTGCTCTTCGAAAGCGGCGCGGCGAAGGTATTCCTCCCCGCCTCGTGCGCCGGTCGCCGGTGCGTAGAAGTCACGCGTCTCCCGCGCGAGACGCGTCCCGACCCACATCTGATAGAAGTCGATGCCGGCACCGGAGCGTCCCTGCGACCAGAGCGTGTAAAGGCCCGAGAAGCTCAGAACGACGAGCAACGCGATGATCGGCCTGCGCGCGGTGGTCACTTTCGAAGGAGCTTAGCACTACAGAGTTCGGTTTCACGCGGAGAGGCGGAGGCGCAGATCGGTTTCACGCGGAGACGCGGAGACGCAGAGAAAAAATGGCTGCCTCCATCGTCTCCGCGTTCTCCGCGTCTCCGCGTGAAATCCTTCTTGGATCGGAATGAACTCTGGGCAAGCGGCGAGACGCCGCTTGCCCAGCCGGCGAGGAGGCCAGCGGTCCACCACGTTGACTCAAGGAGTCACGCGCGTATCGACAGCGATCCAGTTCGTTTCCCACGTTTTGCCGCCGTCATCCGAGAACGACTGTTCGAAACGGTACGAGTCCTTGGTGAGCTTGGAAATGACGAAGCGGACGAGGATGAAACGGCCGTTGTACGTTTCCTGCGAAAGAAACTCGCCGCGCTCGCCGTCGAATTGGCCGACCGAGGGAGTGGTCAGCGTTCCGTCGGCGCTGCTGGCGAAATTGAGCGTCCACTGGTGGGATTGCGGATTGTAGAGACGGAGGCTGAGGCCTTCGATGTGTCCCGAAGGTCCGCTGACTTCGAGCTCCAGGAGATTCGCGAGGCCGTCCCAGACCTTGCGAACGACCGAGGTTCCTTCCATCTCGACCCAGGTCGTCGAGCCGGTCAGAGGACGCAGGCGGCGCGAGAGATGTGTCTTCCACGTACCGATCTCGAAATCGAAATCATGCTGTCCGTCGCGGTCTCTGGCAGGAGCTCCGGACTTCGATCCGCCCGGGTTCTCCTGCGCCGGCAGGGGAGTCGAGAGGACAACGAGGCTGCAGAAAAAGAGCGGTGCGGCTGCGCGAACGAGTCGATTCATCGACGAAGAATGGCCAATGGAGTGGTCATTCACAATGACCAAAGAGTGCGGAAAGAACAAGACCAGTTTAGGGATCGCTTCTCGCGCGCGGCGATCCGGCGGACCGGCCTTTCGTTCCGAAAGACCGGCCCGCGTTGATTCTTCTTCTACCGCAACTGATTCATCAGATCGACGATCGTCTTGATCGTCGTCGCATCGAGCACGCGATCCTGAGGCATGCGCGCGCTGGAAGTTGACTGCAGCCTTCCGATGATCGAGCCCTTCTTCTGCAACACGACCTTCTTCTGGAAGACATGGAATCGGACGGAGCTGTGGCAGCGGAAGCAGTACCGGTTGAGCAGCGGCAGGAGATCCTTGTCCGGGATCGCGCCGTCGGTCCAGACCGGATCGCCGGCCGTCTCGAAGAATCCGCGGCGCAGCGGTGGGACGTGTTTGGTCTCGTCGGCGCTTCCGACCTTGTGCAGATCGAGCCACTTTCGCGTGGCCAGCAGCGCGAACTGCGCGCCTCCACCCACGACCGCGGTGTTCTGTTTCTCAATCTCCGTGTTGAGCAGGCGGAATGTCGTGTAGGCCTGCGGAACGCCATCGACGAGCACGTCGGCCGCCGCGACTTTCGTGAAGTCGTCGCCCGTGCGATCGATCCAATGATCGGTGTCGAGGTAATTCACTTTCGCTGCCTTCTGATCATTCACCTCGGTGCCGTGGCACTGGCCGCAGGAACGCGGCACGTAGTACTTGTCGTCCGGGACGACACCGGCGAGATCGAAGGTCGCCTTGAGGAAGAGACCGATCTTTTCGGGCGTGGCCGAATCGAGCGCCTCGTAGACGAGGAAGTAGAGATCGCGATGCTTTCCGCCGGTCGGATAGACCGGTTGCAGAATCCCCTGCAACTGCGCGGCATGCGTCCCCGCGGGCGGAAACTTCGGCACCTGCGTCGTGAAGTTGAAGAGCAGAAAGAACGAGTCGAGTCCGGCGGTACGCGCCTTGGAGCCGTCGCGCGCGCGGAAACGAACCACTTTCCGCCAGCCGAAGCCGTCTTTCGGCACGCCCGCTGTTTGCGGATCGCGAACGTTGATGATCTTCGGCGCGAAGAAGCGCGAGGAGACGAGCTCGCCGGGCCTCAACGGGTTGGCTTTGTACGCGGCTTCGAACTCCGCGGGATTCGTGACCGCTCTGCGCAGCTTGTCGTAATCCATGAGCACCGCGGAGTCGAGCGCTTCGACGTCTTTCGCCAGCAGGAACGGGAAGCCGTAATAGACGAGCATGTCCCCGATCCTGCTCTCCTGCAACGTCGCCGTCGGGAAGTCGGTCAGATTTTTTCTGACGTCGGTGTAGTAGGTGTCGGCTTCCTGCGGTGTGCCCGGGGTGACTTTCAACTCCCTCACGGCGCTGCCATCGTTCGTCAGCTTGCCCTTCGCGTCGAACTCTTCGAAGAGCTTCATGCTGTTGCTGACGGCGGAGGGCGGTTGGCTGGTATCGGTGGGAGGTGGTGGCGGTGACGTTTCTTTCCTGGGGCATGCGAGGAAGAGAAGTCCACACGACATCAGGAAGACGGACAGAACGCGGTTTCTGAAACGCATACGCACTCTCCTTGTTGTGAGATTTCCGGAGGAAGTAGCGACAGAAAAATGTCTGGGAGGCCCGACGTCCAGTATAGCGCGGGCCGACACGGCCGGCAGCGTTTCGGGCTCAAGGCTGGACCACGTGCGGGTGATCCAAGGCGCGGTTTGGGATGCGTCACGATTTCCGGGAGAGCTTCCGACGCATCCGGAACGACGCCTTGGACTACCCGCGCGTGCGTTCAGCCTTGTGGCCTCAAACGCCGCCGGCCGGGCCGGCCCAGGAGCCGTCCGCTGCGAGCGCGTACGTGGTCACGGTCACGACCGGCGCTGCTTCCTGCGTGTCGTCGAGCACAAAGACGCGGAAGCGCTCGCCGCCGGGATCGACGCGAACGACGATGTGGCCGTGCTGCGCTTTGAGTTGTTCGACGCGAGAGCCGATGCTCTTCGCCGCGGGCTCGCGCAACGTCGTGATGTAGACATCGTGCGGCCCCGGATAGAGGCGCGCGGTCAGCATCCGCTTGAGCGAATCCTGCGACGGATGCGTCACCGACCAGGCGGGAAGGATCATCACCGGCGATCGCAGCGTCGCGAGAAACGTGGCGCTTTCGGGATCGATCGAGCCGTGATGATTGGCGACGTGCACCGTCGTTGCGCCGATCACCTTCGCAACGGCGGTCTTCCGTTGGCCACGACGTTGCGCACTTCGAAGGATGGATAGTTCGCGGCGTCTTTGCGCAACGTGATCTGCGACGCCGACCCAGGCTTGAACGCCTCGTTCCGAAGACCGCGCTCCTTGCTCTCCTCGGCGACGAACGCGCGATAGTTCTTCATCATCGCGTCGTCGGCGACGAGATACGACGTCCCGCGATCGATCAGAAGCGCAATCGGAATCGAAGCGCCGACGTCGGTGATGCCGGTCAGCTTGTAGGCACCGCTCTTCGACGACTTCGACGCCGCGGTGAGCTGCCCCATGTGATCGGCGTGATAGTGCGTGATCAGCGCGTAGTCGAGCCTCGCGGCCGTGGGTACCATCCCGCGCTCGATGTAGTGCGCGATCCATTCGCCAACCGATCGCGATGCGTCGGGCCGCTGCTCGGTGTCGGCCATCGGCATCCGATCGTTCGCCGATCCGGCGTCGACGAGCATCGTCGTCCCGTCGGGAAATCGATAGAACGCCGCGTTCCCGCGCCCGGTACTGATCTGATGCAGGTCGAGCATCCCTTCCGACCAGGGCGGCAGAGGCTTGCCAATTTCCGGCGTCTGGGCGCCGAGGCGCGCGACGATCGTCAACGCAAAGAGAGCGAATACAAGTCGAGGATTTCTGATCATGGACGGATCTCCGATGAATTGGATTCTGCCTTGCGCGACAAGCGATCACGCCGAACGGCGAAACGATAAGGCACGTCGGATCAATCGATCTGTGTCGCTTTGCACACACTCGGTCTGCCGAGAATGGGCATTCGCGCGGGTGAGGCATACAATCCGCCAATACGGAAAGGCGGATGCGCGCCCGAATCACTGCAGCGAATGACCGTCACGAGCGCGAAGCCGACCGGCTCGCGGATCGTGCCATTCGCATGCCGGGACCAACGCCCGCACTTCGCGATACTCACTCCGCGACAGCGCGCCCGCTCGATCCTTCGACGCGTGCCTTCTTCGAGCCGCGCTTCGGCCATGATTTCAGCCGCGTTCGCGTGCACAGTGACGCGCGAGCGGCTGCCTCGGCGCAGGCGCTGAATGCGCTCGCGTACACGGTGGGCACGGACGTGGTCTTCGCGGCTGGCCGCTTTGCGCCGCAGACCGCGCCGGGACGCTCGCTGCTGGCGCACGAGCTCGCGCATGTCGTGCAGCAAAGCCGCTCGGAGCCGACGGTCATGCGAAAACCAGCAGCGTCGTCGTCGGTCGAAGTGAAGGCCGATCCGGGCGCGACGTGCACACTGCAGCAGCATCGCAAGATCGAGCCGGCGGCCAACAAAGCCAATGCCTGGCTTGGACAGACGCTCGTCGCGCTCGACGCCTTTCTCGCCGGCGCAAAGACACCGGCCGCACAAGCCGCGGGAGCCGCGCTCGAGAAGCACTTTCATTCGACCGACCGCGCGGTGGGCACGTATGTCCGACAGCGGTTGGCAACGATCCAGGGAGACATCTTCGGGCGGCAGAATTTCCGCGTGAACTGCCCTCCGTTCAGCGGTCGAGAGTGCGACGAGGAGAGCACGGGCCAGGGATACGTGGCCTTCGTGCCGGCAGGCAATCCGAACGAGATCAATCTCTGCGGCCGTTTTTTCGAGCGGAGCGAGGAGGACCGCGCCAGTACGATCATTCACGAGTTCGGACATGCCCAGCTGGGTCTCCGCCGCAATCAGGAGATGATCGATCGCGAGTACAAGGACAGGGAGTATTACTTCTACCTGACGACCGGCGAAGCGCTGACCAATGCCGAGTCCTACGCCATGTTTGCGCGAGAAGTGGCCACCGGATCCAGCCCCGCGCGCGGTTTCATCGCCGACACACTGCGCGAATGCCCGAAGCCCTGGATTCCGATCATCTCCGACGCCATTACCAAGGCCCGGATGTGGAATCACCAGGCCGTGAAGCACATGATGGACCCGGTCACCAAAGCGAGAAATCGGTTCGCCCGCGCATTCGTCGGCATCGAGATGGAGCTCCAGCATTCGCAGAGCTTCAAATGCATCCCCGACGGCAGCGGCCGTTGCAGCGACCGCGTCGTGGCCTATTGGTACGCCGCCGGAGACCTGCGCATCTGCCCCGCCTTGATCGCGCAACCCACGCCGGACCAGCGAGCGCTCTCTCTGCTGGCGTCGTTGTACATGTACAAGTCGTACGTAGGAGACGACAGCGATGCCGATCAAGCCGCGCGAGAAGCGCGCAGGCTTCACACCGCGAACGTGCCTGCCACTGCGGACGTGCTGCGGCCGTGATCCACGCACCTACTCGTCGATCAATGCGACATCCCCGGAACCGGTGATTCTTGCGATGAACGGGGCCGGCGTCTTCGCGATCAGGCGAAACATGCGGGGCAAGGCGCCGACGATCGACTCCGCCATCTCAATCCCACTGAGGTTTCCTCCGCTGAAGACGAATGCGCGAACGCCGGACGCAATGAGCGCCTCACGCTCGAGCGGGCGTTTGCGAATGAGCTTGTCCTTCGTGAGGACGATCCAACCTTCATCTCCGGCGCGTGTCAGCCAGATTTCGTCGGACGTGTCGTCCTCGGGGAAAACCGAGTCGTGCGTGATCGCTGCCGCACCGGCTTCGATCAAGACCGCGGCGAGCCTGCGGCCCATCGACCGGTCGATGAAGAAGACGACGTCAGGCCGCTTCGTATCGGAGGGCTTCTTCGATTTCTTCCGGCGTCCGATCGTAGTCCTCCGCCAGTGCCGCGACTGAATCGCCGGCCTTCCACCGCTCGTGAATGACCGCCGTGGGGATTCCTGTGCCGGCAATGACCGGGCGACCGAAGGAGACGCGGGGATCGATCGTAATCAACCGCGGCGACTTGTCAGGCTCCGATCGAGTCAACGGAAACAGGCGCACTGCACCCTTCGGGCTCTTTTCCACCCGAGCGAGAAATGGTTGCAGGAGATCCAGAATGGCCAACTGCCCTCCGCGCGACACGTTCGTCAGGTATCGCGAAGAGTCGACGAAGACGTCTCGTGCAGACGTCGAAAGGTCAAGGTCCGCGAGAGGATGGTTGACGCTCGGATGGAGCCGCCTCAGCGCGCGGACATCCTTTCGAAGCTGCTGCAGAGGGATGTGGTGCTTGCGCCTCAGCGCACCGAGAACGAAAGCTTCGACGAGGTTGTAGAACGACAACTGACCGCCCGAGCCCTCAGGCAACTCAATCACCGCCGGACTGTCGTCACGTTCGCCGATCCAACGCCGCAAGGTGGCCAGCGGCACGCCCGCGTAACGCGCAGCTTCCACCTGCGAGTATGCGGCGATGTCGCGAGGATCGCGATTTCCGTAAAGCGCGCTGCGAGGCATGGCGAAGTCGAACCCTCCCGGCTGCACAATGCATTGTGCAGCCACGCGGTGAGCGTAGCATACCGGGCGAAGCTCGAAAACAGATACGGGAGGTGTGCGCCAGTCGACTCTTGGCGAACCGGCGACACAAACGGGCTTGCCAGGTTTGCGCCTTATCCGGATCTTCGGATGGAGGAGCCGTTACTCTCTAGACGGTCCTCGCGGATCAGGCCATTGATGATGGATCTCGACAGCGTTTCGATCACCGGGCCTGTGCGACGGAATCCGAGCCAGCGCGCGAAGTCGCGGATGGCGTCATCCCTCTCTTTCCAGGTCCGGCCTTCCAGGGAAGCCAGGAACTGGTCCTTCAGGAAGTCTCGTTCGTAATCCTCGATCCTTCGCACATCGATCGAAATACCGTCACTATCGTTTGCCAAGACGCCACGCCTGACGGACGTGCGCAGGGCGTTATCCAACGTCTCGCGGATACGGCTGCCTGCCCGTTCGTAGCCCAGCTCTTTTGCCAGCTCGCGAATCGCCGCATCGCGGTCGCGAATCTGGGCGTCGCTGAAGAGGTGGCGAATCATGCAAACCAACTCGTCGCGGTCGAGCTGCTCTGGTGACGCACGTTGCTCGGAAGGCTCCTTTTCGTTGCGCACGAGAAAGGACGACTGAGCAACAGAAGCCTGCTTGGCTGGTTGTGTTGCGGACGATCGCTCGGGACGATCGATCGGGTCTCGTTCCACTTCGGCGACTTCCGACGTCGGTTCACTCAACACTTCGAGGAACTCGGCAATGACCTGAAGTTGTCCTTCGTCTGCATCGGTCAGCTCGATCGCATTGAACGCGGCGTTGACGGGTTTGAGGATTATTTTCGCGTGTTGCCACGTGCCGTCTACCGTGATCTTCTCGCTCTCGTAGCGCTTAACGGTGTAGCGTTCGCCCGTCTCGTCGTCGATAGCGTCGCGAAGCTGGACGAGTACCGTCTTTCCCTCGCGAGTTCCGGTGACAGGAGATCCGAAGAGGCACCATGCGCCGTCAGTAATCAAGGGCTCCATCGACTTGCCGATGACTTGGGCGACGAACATGCCTTGTCGCAGACGACGCCCGGTGTCGACCGCCACCCATGCCCGGTCATCCTCAATCTCAACACGCTGCGGGTCGCCGAAGGCTCCAGCAGCGGCTTTCAAGGTGAACAGCGGTACGCAAGTGACAAAGCGCTCGGCAGACGTCGGAGTGACCGCGCGCGGTCTGAACGCAGTCGGGTTCGTCGTCGAGGGCCTGGCGTCCCCCGTTTGAAACGCTACCGCCCAGCCGCCGTGCCGCTCAATCAGTTCGTCGACGTCCTGCATCAAGCGAATGGTCCCGTGGATTGCGACGACCACTCTTTGATAGTGGGCGATGTCGTCGTCCGTTAGGACACGACCCTTGCGGTCCTTGAGCCACTTTTCGCAGACCGGGTATCCACCAATGTGGAATGGAAGGCCCACACCTTCTCACTAACCCCTCGGAAGCCGGTGGTCTTCGCCTTGTCCAACCAAACGGCGTTCGTCGACCATGACACTTTCTCGACCTCGGGATCACGGCCGCCTATGAACTGGGTGATGAACTGGTCCACCGTGGTCGATTCAAAAAGATGCAGCGCGGTGAGTTCGCCGCCGAGCGCGGCCAGCGCGCGAAACAATTCCTGGTTCTCGGTCAACGGCAGGCGAGGGAAATCCATCTTCAAGAACTCAGCGTATCGACTCCGGTAGGTGGGGCTGTGAAAGACAGCGTAGATGTAGTGTAAGACTTCATCGGCATTCAATTTCACAGGACCTGCGCCAAGTTTGTCGCGCAGGGTTGCTGTGAATGCCGTCGTGAAGTTCGGCGTACCAATGTCTCCACGTGTGGAGAGGAGATCGTCATCGTGACGATAGAGAGGCGCCAGGTAATCTTGGCCTTTGTTTCCAAGATAGAACGTTCCATGGCAGGTTAGGTCACGGGATACGAAGAAGTGCGAAACGCTGTCACCCACGATCTGCCGATTGAACATCAAACCAATGTTCCTGCCATCGAGCATGTGGCGCATCAGGTCGTACCGCGGACGGCCCAAGAACCCATTTGATTTGTGCGTGTAGTAGATGAAGCGGACATCGAGCGGCCGATAAAGGATGCGAAGGACGTTCTTGCGAGAGAGGCCAAACTGATGCAAGTCCGCCTGCGCGTTGGTGACAGACCAAGCGCCTCCATCCATTCCGAATTCAGACATCGCCTCTTCTACACCCAACTCGGCGAGGCGCTCCACGCGATCAAAAACTTCAGTCGAAGACCAGCCGATGCAAACCTTGTCGTTCTTCGTCTGGATACCCGAACTCTTGAGATTGAACACTTGGTCTATTGGAGTCCATTGAGCATACTCGTCGCCTGTGCCGACCGCCGTCGTGGCCGCGAGTGGCACCCACCTAAAATACGGGGCAGAGACATCAATCTCAGCCAGTGCCACATCAATCGGTTTCTTCGCACCAAGGTCGGCATACTTCTGTGCCTGCGTTCCGACGCGGGATGAGAACCGCAAGGCAGGCTTCGTGGAATTCGTACTGAGGACGACAATGGCGACACCTTGCTCAATCTGGAAGACATTCTCGTCGGCAATATTGCCTTTCACATCGCCATTAAGGTCCACAACGATTCTGAGCGGAAACGACTGGGCGAGGTGTTCCCGCATTCGTCGCTTCACAATTCCGTCAAGGAAGTCGCGATTGATGATGAAGCCGACGACTCCCGCTCCTGTTGTCATGCATTGATGTTGAGCGAGACGTAGAAACTTCCATTCCTCGCGATTGAGATCACTCTTGGTTTCGTTCAGGCCCTGTTTCCAATCGTCGAGCCGCCGCATGAGCGATACCGGTTCGGAGATCGACGCTGAGTAAGGCGGATTACCGATGATCACAGTGAAGCGCTTGTGTCGCTTGATTTCGTTTACTGCGGTGGCCTCGTGGGCCAGCGCTTTGACTTCGGGTAGCCTTAGTTGCTTTTGCGAGGGTTCAAGGGCGTTGGTGAGATAGACACGAGCGCGCTGCTCGGTGGCGAATCGGTAGCCAGTCTCGGCGAGCTTTAGTCCGATTTTCATGTGAGCTATGGCGTACGGAGCCATCATTAGCTCGAAGGCATGGAGCCGAGGCAGAAGATGCTGTGGCACGTAGGCGTTCCACGCTTCGCGCTGCTGTGTGGCAGTCAGGTTCTGCTGCTGCCACTTAGCTAGGAGCGTGCGATGGATGATGTCGATGACTTCCACCAGGAAAGTGGCGGTGCCCGTAGCTGGGTCCAGGATCTGAACGAATGGCTCGTCCGGCGACAGCGTGTGGGTCTCGGCCGGTTCGTCGGTTTTCGGAGGTAGCTTTAAGCCCGGGTGTCTTTCGATCATCTCGCCCCACGTGGTGATGTCAGCGAGACCGTCAGGAAGATCGAACTCGCGCTGCAACAACTCGTGGACGGTGCGCACGATGTACGAGACGACGGGCTGCGGCGTGTAGAAAACGCCGCTCTGGACCTTGAGTTTCTTGTTATAGGCGCTGAGGAAGTGTTCGTAGAAGTGGATGACCGGGTCTTCATGCGGGTTTCGGTCCCCGAAGTCGCGGACTACCGCTTCCATATTGGCGTCGTCGAGTAACTCAACTACTTCGCTGACTCCCAACTCGTCGAAGTCGATGCCCGGGCCACCTGCTCTGCCGTGTCGCCCACCGACCTTGAGGAATGTCTCCATCAGCTCGCGCAGGAATGGATTGGTACGCATGTGACCGGCGAAGTCGTCGGCCGTTTTCTTGTGTGGGTCAGCGATACGCGCGGACAGCAAGCCGTAGGTAATAGTCTGCGCGTACATATCGGCGAAGCTGTCGGCGTCGAGGTCATGGACGAGGCTGTCTCGAAAAGCCTTCATCAGCTTTGTGAGGCGGCCGGTCTTGTTCTCGATGGCGAGAGCGGTCTTGATTCGGTCTCGAATGGCCCGGGCCAGTACGGCCAGGCGCATGGACAGATCGCGTGACGTGGTGATCACTTCACGGTGACGAAGCGTGAATGCAGCGCGCCATTGTTCGCGCCACTTGCTTGTATCAGTGTCGTTCTCAGGCCATGAGAGGTGATCGGTCAGCTCTTTCGCTACGTGATCGAGATGTAGCGGTGTGTCCAGGTTGTCCCAGCCGAGCACTTTCAGAGTCGGTAGGTCGCGCTTTTCCTCGGGCTGCGAAAAATGTGCAAACGAGATCTGGCGAGAATCGCCCTCCCCGTAGTTTGAGATGAACAAAAGGTCGTCGGCCGACCACGCGCGATCTTCTGACTTATTAGTGCGCTTCTTTACGACGACTTGGCTCAGGATGCGCCGCAATGCGAGAACGGGCAGCCGCTTGGGAGCGAACTTGATGAAGAAGATCCCCCAGGGCTGTTTCGCCGAGAGCGGCCGAAGACGTTTGATCTCCTCAATCTTCGGAGCGTTTTTCGCGTCGATCCCGAGTTCCTCAGCGGTGTAGTCGAACATCAACTCGTCGATCTCAATGCGATCGATTGGCCATCCCATCTCGTCGCGGAGATAGCCAAGCAGTTGAGGAAAGGTCTTTATTGCTGCCAGGGCGGCTCGATGGTCGGTCTGCATCCGATCAGCCCTCGTTCAGTTCCATCCAGCACTTCAGCGATGGTTTCACACCGATCGGAGCGTCGATGCGCTTGAGATAGCCATTCTTGATGTGCTTTTCGACTTTGGTGCGCGCATCGACGAGGGTTGTTTCCTCCGTGGTGCATCGGCGCGGCGTGGTGGGCATCGAGCGAATGTGATCGACGACTTCCGAGGGTTCGTCCAGGATGGCGGCTCGGTCGAGATCAATCAAATACCAGCGCGTCGTTCCGGCAGTCTCCGTGAACTCGCCAAGCTCCTTGTCCAGCGCGGGGAGCGCATAGCAGAAAAACACTCCACGGACCCCCTTAGCAACTCGCTGACGGCCGCTGAACATCGCACCGGGTAGAAGCTTCAGTCGTGCTTCCAACTCGGGATCGGCTTGTGTGAGATCTTGATATTCGAGGTGCATTCGCTCGATTGCATTCTTCGTCCCTTCGTACGCATGGTTAAACTCCTTGAGCGACTCGTAGTCGTCGGCCGGAGTGAGCAGTTTCTTCCCTTCGATTCCGAATGTCCTTGAAATCAAGAGGGTCTTCCGAGTCACCGTAGTGAAGAGGGTCAGCAACGTGTTCAACTCTGCTGGAGGCAGAAAGTTCCAGAAGCTCACTTTGCCGCGCGACTCTTCGACCTCGGGATGATCGCGAATCAGTTGCTCTTCAACGGCCGGGTTCATGCGCCTATCGACGCGTCCAATCCTCTGCATGAGGCGCACGGGGTTCCAGTGGATGTCGTAGTTGATCATCCTTGATGCATCCTGGAGGTTGAGACCTTCAGACAAGACGTCTGTGGAGATCAGCACCCGGATCTCCTCCTGCCCGCTCGCTTTGAGCGTAGCGGAGGTCTTGCCGTTGTAGTACGGTGAGAAACGTTGGATCACGGTGTCACGACGCCCTTTTGTGGCGCTGTCGATCTGCGCTACTCCGTCGATCCCGGCCTCTCTGAGTTGGCGTAGGAGATAGCGCGCGGTGTCCGCGAACTCGGTGAAGATCAGGACCTTCTGATCCGCCAATTCCTTGGACTTCAGGAGGCGGATGAGCTTTTGCAGTTTGTCGTCATTTTTCGGCTCGAACTTGCGTGCCTCTTCGAGGAAGTTGACGATCTGGTCGAGGTCGAGGAAGGTCTCCTGGATCATCTCGGAGACGTTGTATTCGTTCGCGTCGAGTTCCTCGACCGCGTCAAGAAATTCTTGAGGCACGATGTCTTCGTCGCCATCGTCCTCGTCTCCGGCACCCCAGAACTGGAGTTCGCGCTGGCTGGCGTATCCGAGGCTCTCGGCATTCTGGTTCTTCCAACGTTCCAGACGCTTTTTCTCGGCGTCACTACCGCTGTGAACCTGCACGAATGCGAGCAGCTTCTTCATCAGTCGGTCGCACGAGAGTTCAAACGCAACGACAGAACTCTCAAACCGTTTGAGAAACTGCGTGCGAATGAGGCCCACGACCTGTCGCTGTCTGCCCTCGTCCAGAGGCTTGATGCTTGCGTCTGGACCTTTGTAGTAGGCGAGTGGGTAGTAGATAGACAGCGTGAAAAGCGGCTTGGCCTTCTGAAATGCCTGTTCCACCATGTCGAGCAGACGCCCGTACGCCTTCTTGATCGAATACTCGGCCACCTGCGGCGGCTTGCGCTCAGGGAAAGCGGCGGACGTTCCTGTCTCACGAATCTGGCTTTCGCGTGCATAGGCCCGGCTCCGCTGAACTACAAGTTGGCGAAAGATGTCGTCCGCCGAGAGGAGTTTCTGCGCCTCGGGAAGATGCTCGGTGAGATCAGCCGAGTCACCGCCCACCTTAGCCCTCAGTACTTTTTCCAAGTTGTTGAAATGCGCGCGAAGGTTGTTCACGCCGAGCGTTTGCGCGAAATAGTCTTCCTTGCGTCGCGTGAAAAGCTCGGTCATGTGTCGAAAATCGCTGAGGCGGTTGTTGATCGGAGTGGCGGTCAGCATGAACAGCTGTTTCGGGCGGACAGAGGCGTCAAGCAGCTCGAAAAGCTTGTAGTAGCGCGATGGCTCAGCGTTCGAGTCTCCCTCTCTTCGCGATCCGGGATTTCGGAAGTGATGCGCCTCGTCAATGATCACGGCGTCCGCAAGCTCGGCGATGCGGCGGAAGCGCTCCGGGAACTCGCCGGTTCGCCCGAGGTCGGTGTGACTGAATACGGCGAGGTTGCTGAAATCGACGGAGCCGCCAACGCCGCCGATGTGCGAGAGCCAGGCACGGAGGTGAGGCTCCCACACGCTCTCTTTCGCCGCCTTCGGAGCGAAGAGGACGACGCGCTTTCCCTCATGCAGAACGAGGCGCTCGATCAGCATCAGACCAACGAACGTCTTTCCGAGCCCCACGCCGTCGCAAAGGAATGCGCCGCCATGTTGGCGGGCGATCTTCATGAGCGCCCAATACGCTTCTTTCTGATAGCGGTCGAGAGCGGGAAACATCTTCGAGCGGGTTTCGTCCCACTCGGTCTCGGTGAGTTGATGTCCACGAAAGAATTCCTGAAGTGCCTTCGCGTAGATGTCGAATGGTGTGTAGGGCCTAGTGTGTCGCGAGACCGTATCGATGACGGCTTCGGTTACCTCGGTCGCTTCGTTCCAGTGCGACTCAAACCATTCCTGAAGCTGTCCGACCTCACGTGCACTTTGAATCTGGACGTTCAGCTCGATGTTCTGTGTCAGTCCCGGCCGGGTGAAATTGCTCGAACCGACGAGCGCCTGAGAGCCAATGACTTCCAGCTTCGCATGTGTGATGTAAGCCTTCGCGTGAAATTTGGCGCGGTCATAGACGCGACACGCAATCTGTCCGGACTGCAACGCCGCGAGAATTGCAGGTACGCCTCGAAGAAAAGGATTCGCTTCCTTGTCTGCCTCGATGTTCGCGTCGAGATGCGCGAGGGCGCGTGCTTTCACGGCGTCGAGCATCAATTTTCGAGAGCGATAAGTGATCTCACCGCCCATCAGGATGCGAATCTTTTCCAGCGCTTGCCACTTACCATCCAACGCAAGGAGAGACCCGATCTCGAAGAAGCCTGTCGCGACATCGAAGGCTCTGGCGATACTTGCCCACTCCTCCAGATAGCGCAGGCCGGTCCAGCCAGAAATGCTGTTGTCGACGATGAAGAGGTCGCGGGCTTTAGGGTCGGTGTTCATCGCTCCCTTGGACACTTGCCTCGGCGCGTTGACGGATCTACGCCGTTCCCTCAACTGTAGCATTTGTGGCAGCACCGACTTGGTGGCCAGGCGGTGATGCTAGGGAAGTGAGTCAGGTCGTGGAGGGGCGTTGAATGACAGCAAGAAACGCTGGCCGTCAATCAATGGGATTCGGTGTCGAACCCTGTCGTCGTGTGCTATCGAGGGCAATCGACGGGTTTCAGACAAGAAGACGATGGCCCAACGCGCAACGCTAAGTAGCTGATAACAAGTGGGTTGTGGTGGCGGTGCCCAGAGTCGAACTGGGGACCTAGCGCTTATGAGACGCCCGCTCTAACCATCTGAGCTACACCGCCGAGGTGAGGGACCGGGATTGTAGGGGCAGCTGGCGGAACCGTCAAGGATCGTCGACATGCCCGAACGTGTGGTCGGGACTACACTTAAGGCCGGGACGTGATTTGATATTCCGATGACGGAGATGGCCGAGAAGAGCTGCGTGACGTGCGGGGCGACCGAGGAAACGGCGCGCCTGGAGTCGTGCAACATCTGCAGGAAGTGGTACTGCCCGGACTGCGCCCATCGCGCCGGCCATGGCCGGCGGTTCTGCTCGCCGGAGTGTGCGCGGGCTTACTACTTTGCCGGGGAGACCGATGACGACGAAGATTCTGAGCTCGATGAATGAGACGACCCAGCGAATGGCGACGACGAGCATGATCCGCCGGCCGCGGCGCTTGCGGCGCAGCGAAGGCATTCGCTCGCTGGTGCGCGAGACGGTCGTGCATGCCGAGGATCTGATTTATCCGTTGTTCGTCGTGCCGTCGACCCGGCCGCGCGTCGAGATCGGGTCGATGCCGGGCGTGTTTCAGTTGCGCGTGCGCGAGGCGGTCGACGAGGCGCGGCGTGCGTACGGCGCCGGCGTTCGCGCGGTGCTGCTCTTCGGGCTGCCGGAGACGAAGGACGCGATCGGGTCGTCGTCGTGGGATCCGTCGGGGCCGGTGCAGGCGGCGATCGAGGGGATCAAGCGCGCATGTGCCGGACATGACGGTGATCGCGGATGTCTGCCTGTGCGAGTACACGGATCATGGGCACTGCGGGGTGATCGTGGAGCACGAAGGGGTGAAGGACGTCGACAACGATCAGACGTTGCCGCTGCTGATGAAGCAGGCGGTGTCGTTCGCCGCGGCCGGTGCGGACTTCGTCGCGCCCTCGGACATGATGGATGGTCGCGTTGGCGCGATCCGGCGCGCGCTCGACGAACGCGGGATGTCCGAAGTGGGGATCATGGCGTACTCGGCGAAGTTCGCGTCGGGGTTCTATGGTCCGTTCCGCGAGGCGGCGGAATCGGCGCCGCAGTTCGGCGATCGCCGCACGTATCAGATGGACCCGGCCAACGCGCGCGAGGCGCTGCGCGAGATCGCGCTGGACATCGAGGAGGGGGCGGACATCGTGATGGTGAAGCCGGCGTTGTCGTATCTCGACATCATCCGCCAGGCGCGCGATCAGTTCCCGCTGCCGATCGCGGCGTACAACGTGAGCGGCGAGTATTCGATGATCAAGGCCGCGGCGGAGCGTGGCTGGATCGACGGGCCGCGAGTGATGAATGAGGTGCTGACGTCGATCAAGCGCGCGGGTGCGGATCTGATCATCACGTATCACGCGATGGAATTCGCGGGCGCGCAGCGCTGAGGCGCTTCGCGCATCAGTGCTGCGCGCGTTGTCGGTTGTCGGTTGCTGGTTGTCTGCGGGATTGGGGTTATGCCGACAGCCTTGCATCAGCTGAGATGGTCAAGTGGGACTGCGGCCGGCAGCCATCTGAGGTTTTAAGTCAAGCGTCAAGCTGCGATGAACTTGGTCACGGGGGACTGTTCTCGCGTCAGTCGTTCGACATGGAGCTGTTCGTCGTAGGGAGTGTGGTTCATCCAAAGTCGGAACAGGATGCGGATCCATCGGAATGCGAGTGTTCGGATGGCTTCATGATGAAGAGCGCCGCGTTGTCGCTGCTGTTGATAGACAGCCTTGGCCCAGGACGACTTGGGAATCGAAGCTTTTGCAAACTCGTGGAAGGTTTGCCGGAGGAACTTTGGATAGCCCCATCGGGCGTGGACCCGGCGGTATTTGCCGCTCTGCTCGACCACCGGCGCAATCCCGGAGTAGCACTGGAGTTCGGACGGATCGGTGTAGCGGGTCCGGTCCGTACCAAAGGCGACCGCGAGGCGCGGCGCCAGGACCGCGCCAGCGCCGGGCAAGGAGGCAAAGATCTCGCGATCGGGATGATCGTCCCACGCGACCGACATCGCTTGGTCGTAGATTGCGATCTGCGCGTCGAGCACCTCGATGAGCGCGATCTGCGCTTGCGCGTAGCGCGACCATCCGGCGTGGGCGACCTCATCGCGCAGAAGAGGCACTGCCGAGTCGAGCAGCTTGCGTAGAGCGCTGACCCGCGCCGCGACCTTCCGACAGCGGTTCGTGCGAAGAAACTGTTCCAGCTCGGCCGGCGTTGCCCTTTGCAGATCCACCAGCGTTGGCCACAACTTCAGAACTGCCAGCAGGAGCTTCGATGTTTCTCCGCCAAACCACGGCAACGACTGAGGAAAGAAGTTCTTGAGCGCCGCAGACAACGCATGCGTCGCGGCGGTATGTTGATCCACAAGCGATCGTCGATGCTCGGCCAACATCCGCAGTTCCCTGGTCGCGGCTTCCTCGGGTTGCCAGATGCGCAAGGCCGAAAGGTGCTTGACGGCAAACTCGCAAATCAACGCTGCGTCCGATGGATCGTCACTCGCGCCGCTCAAGCGAAGCGAGTCCCGATACGACTTGGAAGCACGCGGGTTGATCGGCACGATCGCTATGTACTCGTACTGAGCCAGCGCGTAGATCAGACTCGAACAACCCTGCTCGAGCGCCACCACAATCGTCCCTGCCGGATACCGCTCGCGAATCTCTCGCATCCAGTCATGAACTTCCTCGGCGGAACTCCCGAGCGTTCCCGACCTCCGCGTCCCGTCCCGACTCTCGATCGTGTAAGCGTGCTTCTGATCACCCCAGTCCACCCCAACCAACGCTACCCATTCCATCGCTCCCTCCTCACCGTCCTGGGGCACGCTGGCTTTGGTTCTGCGCAGGCCTTATAGTCAGTCCGGAACGGACAGCATCTGAGTATGCGTCTCGACCAAAGCGCACCGCTGGGTCGTAGGGCTGCCGGTAAGCGTCGGCGCTCGGATGCCAGATACGTAACCCAGCGGTGCGTACCCCGCTTCTACTCTCCTCGCTCTCGCTTCTCAGGTAAAGCTGCGTCTCCCGACGGGGCCTTTCTGAAATGCTGACAACGGGGGAGGAGAACGGTGCAGGAGCACCTATAAGGATGCAGGCGGACCGGCAGGCACGGATGCCTGCGCTCCATAGCTTACGCTCAGGACTCGCGTCGTCGCGGACAACCGAGAACCGACAACCGACAACCGCGAAGCGTCATCCGCACCAGACGGCGCTCACCGCATCGGGGTGGTCGAGGAGGAAGCCGTCTTCTTCGGGGTCGTATTGGATGACGGCGCCGTCGAGGCGGGAGGCGGCCATGGTGTCGAGGGCGATGGTGACGCCGTCGACTTGCGTCACTTCGTCATCGGCGTTGGGCTCGCCGGCATAGCTGAGGCGGTAGCCGGAGCCGCCGCAGCCGGTGGTGAAGGCGATGCGCAGAACGCGGCCGGCACTATCGCCCGTCAAGTGCGCGGCGGCTTCGGGGGAGAGCGTGAGGTTCATGCGGAGGCTGCGCCGTGGACGATGCGCCATTCGGCGTCTTCGCGCTTCCACCAGTTGCCGTCCTCGCGGATGACTTCGAGCTCGCGTTCGAGCTCGACGATGTGGGCGCGCTTGGTGGTCTCGAAGTAGATGAGCAGGGTCTTGTCGATCGCCGAGGCGCCGGCGATGAACTCGCGCAGCTTGCGCTGCATCGTGCGCTCGCGGGAGATGAGGAACTCGGCGGCTTCGCGGTGCGACATCTCGCCTTCGTGGATCTCGGAGAAGATCATGTCCGCGCCGAGGGTGATGCGCACGCGGTCGCGGCCGGCGTCGGCGATCTTCATCTCGATGAGATCGCGGTTCTCGCGCTCGTCGACGGCGAACTGCTTGAACATCGTCGCCGTCATCGGATTGGGGAGATTCTCGGCGAATTTCTGGAAGGTCTTATAGGCCTCGACGGTGTACTGAAACATGAGCGCGAGCTGCTGGGCGCTGAGGGTGGATCCGGTATCGACTGCGGTCATTCTCGACTCCTGGTGTTCTATTCGATCTTCGCCACTTTCACGATGACGTCGCCCAACAGTTTCGCCTGGCAACTGAGGCGATGCGGCGGCTCGATTTCCTTGTAAGTCTCGTCCGGGGTCGGCGGGGTCAGGTGATCCCATCCTTCCACGACTTCGATTCTACAAGTCCCGCATGCCCCGTCACCGCCACATACCTGGCTGACGCGTACTCCGAGCTCGCCCGCCACCGACAAAAGCGTCTTGCCCGTGGGAAATTCGCCGCTCTTTGCTCCATCAGCGAACGTCACACGAGGCATGGGAGCGGGATTGTATCCGACCGAGATCGCAGATCGCGGATCGCAGGGGAGAAACCAACGACGGACGGAGCGGGGACGGGTGGGCCTGCGATCCGCGATCTGCGTTCTGCGATCTAGAGTGCCCTATGCGCCATATACGAACTCCTCACCAGCGGCGCGCTCTCGACGTGCTTGAACCCGAGTGCGCGTGCGTGGTTGCCGAGCTCGGCGAACTCGTCGGGGGTGTAGTAGCGGCGCACGGGATGGTTCTTCTCGCTGGGGGCGAGGTACTGGCCCATGGTGAAGATGTCGACGCCGGCGGCGCGGAGGTCGCGGGCGACGTCGAGGGTTTCTTCTTCGGTCTCGCCGAGGCCGAGCATGAGGCTCGATTTCGTGAGCATGCCGTTCGTGTTCTCTTCGTGCGCCCAACGCAGGATGTCGAGGGAGCGTTGGTACTTGGCGACGGGACGCACCGCGGGATAGAGCCGCGGGATGGTTTCGATGTTGTGCGCGAGCACCTCGGGGTGCGAGGCGATGACGGCACGAAGTGCGTCGCGGTTGCCTTCGAGGTCGGAGATCAGCACTTCGACGGCTGCGCCGGTGCGCTCGCGGACGGCATGGACGGTACGCGCGACGTGGTCCGCACCGCCATCCTGCATGTCGTCGCGGTTGACCATGGTGATGACGGCGTGGCGCACACCCATCTTCTCGATGGCCTCGGCGACGCGCCGCGGTTCGTCGTCATCGGCGAGCATCGGCGTTCCTCGGCCGACCGCGCAGAAGGTGCAGCGGCGCGTGCAGATCTCGCCGAGGATCATGAACGTGGCCGTACCGGCATTCCAGCATTCGAAGATGTTCGGGCAGCGCGCTTCCTGGCAGACGGTGTTGAGGTCGAGGTCGTTGATCAGTCGCGAGACGGGAAGCGAGGCGAGATCGCCCGGGACTCGGATCTTGAGCCAGTCGGGGCGGATGCCAGCGCGTTTGTTGATGGGAGCCATGGTTGGTTGTCGGTTGTCAGTTGTCGGTTGTCTCGGGACCCGACAAAGACAACATACCATCCGGGTAGGATTGGCATTCCCGCGACAGTTTGAGAAGCGGAGGAAGCGATGAGAACACTCGTGAGATGGGTCCTGATTTTCTCCGCCTTCAGCGCGTTGGCGGTGACGCCGCGGCGGCTGAGCTGGCAGGAGTTCGCGAAGGATCCGAACCGCGTGCAGAGTTTCCGGAACGCGGTGGCGACGATGAAGGCGCGCAGCGCGGCCGATCGGAGTACGGCGACGTATCGCACGAGCTGGGAGTACTGGGCGAACATGCACGGCTACTTCGGACCGACGGCGAAGAACGGCACGGTGGCGCAATGGAGGGCGAAGAACGGCCTTTCCGGTTCGGTTTGGGATCCCTACTTCATCGGCGTTCCCGACACGACGCCACCCGACGCGACGGCGCAGCAGGTGTGGGATCAGTGCCAGCACGGCACCGACTATTTCATGCCCTGGCATCGTCTCTTTCTCTTCTACTTCGAGCGCACGCTGCAGGATGCAGCGCGCGATCCGAATCTCCGGCTGCCGTACTGGGATTACACCGATCCCGCGAACCTCGCCATGCCCGCGGAGTTTCGCGAGCCGACGTACGTGAATCAGCAGGGCCAGACCGTGCCCAATCCGCTGTACGAGAAGCGCCGCATGCCGGGCTGGGAGAACGGTTCGCGGCAACTCGGGAGCAAGGACACGGACATCGATCTCGCGCTCGACAATCCGGATTTTCTCAACACAACCAGCGGCAACGGCTATCAGCGGACGATCGAGCTCTCGCCGCACGGCTACGTCCATTGCCACGTGATGCAGTGCCGCGCGACGGTGATGGGGGCGGTGCCGTATTCGTCGAACGATCCGATCTTCTGGATCCATCACGCGAACATCGATCGTCTGTGGGACTGCTGGATGAGCATCCCCGGCCACGCGAATCCGAGCTCGATCATGGGGCAGCAGTTCTGGTTCGTCGACGCGCGCGGCAATCTCGTGACGAAGTATGTCCGCGATCTGTTCAACGGGAGTCTGATCGACTACGTGTATCAGCAGGGCTCGAAGTGCGGGCGGAAGACGCTGGTCGCGCAGCCGTTGGCCGCTTCGGCGTCGTCGAAGACGGTGAAGGCCGCGCGCGCGGCGCTGAAGAATCCGGTGGTGATCGCCGATGAGAAGGAAGACGTGGCGGTCGATGGGCAGGTGACGCGCAAGCGGGTGACGCTTCCCGCCACGGCGTCGCTCGCGCATCCGCGACAATTTGCGTTGCGCGAGCAGACCGAGCTTCCCGTGGCGACGGAGCTGATTCTGCGCAACATCCATTTCGAGTCGCATCCTCGTGCGAGCTTCAGCGTCTTCCTGACGCGCACCGATCATCCGGAAACGCGCGCCTTCGTCGGCACGCTGAGTTTCTTTTCCGATGAGCCGAGCAGGGAGTCGCATCACCAGGTAGACGACACGCGCGTGTTCGATGCGACCGATGCGTTGCGCGAGCTCGGTCTCGAAGGGACCGGAGCGTTCGATATCGACGTGGTGTTCGAGGCCGTCGACGAGTCGATCATCGAAGGACCCGATTTCGATCCGCAATCGGCGAAGCTGGTCGTCGACGAGATCGAGCTGGTGGTGAAGCGGGATCTGTGAAGACGCTGTCGCCGGTTGTCAGTCCGCCGTCCCGAGGAGGGCTGCGCTGGCAACCGGCTTCGCGGCGATGCGTAGAAGTGCTTCGCGATCGTCGCTCCACTTGATTTTCTCGAGCGCGTCGGCCATCGAGAACCAGCCCCAGGTGTCGTGTTCGTCGGGGTCGATGCGGATCGGGAGCGCGGAATCGAGCTCGGCGCTGAAGACGATCTCGCTGGCGATGATCGGAGCGGCGTAGCGCGAGGCGAGGTATTGCGATTCGATGAGGAACGACTGCGCGAGGCCGAAGTCGATCGGCTCGCCGGCGTGGCCGGTCTCTTCGCGTAGCTCGCGGCGCGCGGCGTCGATGGGCGATTCGTCAGGCTCGATCGAGCCGGTGATCGGCTGCCAGAAGTCGCCGCGCTCGCGACGGCGATGGAGCAGGAGCACGCGAGCGCCGTCGTGCACGAGAACTTTGACCAGTGCGATTGTCGGCTCGCGCGGCACGAGCTCGCGCTCGAAGATTTCGGCGAACTTCGCGGCGAGAATTTCGCGCACCTCTTCTGTCGGGATGCGGCGGCCGAGCTGGCGCTCGATCGACGTCACGCCGGTACCGTGCAGTCCGCAGGGCGTGATCAGGCGGAAGTGGTCGAGGTTCGTGTTCACGTTGAGCGCCCAGCCATGCGAGGTGACCCAGCGCGCGATACGGACGCCGATCGCGGCGATCTTGTCGTTGCCGACCCAGATGCCGCGCCGTCCTTCGACGCGCTCCGCGGTGATGCCGTATTCGGCGACGGTGCGGATCAGCACTTCTTCGACCTTCGTCACGTACTTGCGCACGTCGCGGTTGTTCTCGCCGAGGTGAAGGATCGGGTAGCCGACGATCTGGCCGGGGCCGTGGTAGGTGATGTCGCCGCCGCGCGTGGTCTCGAAGAAGCGAATGTTCTGCGCGTCGAGCACCTGCGGCGAGGCGAGGAGGTTGTCGAGTTTTCCGCCGCGGCCGAGGGTGATGACGGGCGGATGCTCGAGGAGGAGAAGTTGATCGCCGATCTCGTCGCGCTGACGCAACTCGACGAGCTTTTCCTGCAATTTCATCCCGTTCTCGTACGTGACGAGATGAAGGCGATGGACGTCGCAAGTGCGCATGCGCGTGAGGTAACGTCACAAGGGAGCGCAGGCTTCCAGCCTGCCGGTCCGCCGCCTTCCAGGCGGCCGGCAGGATGCCGGCGGACCGGCAGGCTGGAAGCCCGCGCTCCCTACGGCTTCTTCAAACCATCCCGTAATCGTTCGGCGTCTTCGATGACTTCCGGGTCGGTGGCTTCTTTCAGGATCGCGTCGAGGATCTTCAGCGCTTCGCGATAGTGGTTGTTGTTCACGAGCGTGATGGCGTCGTTGTACATGCGGATCTGCCGGTTGATGACGGCGGTGCTTTCGAGTCGCGCGGCTTCGCTCTCGAGCTCTTGTTTCGCCTTACCCGGTTCCGTCGCGGCGGCGAGCGTGCGGACGAGCGTCGCCGCTTCGTCGAACTTTCCGTCGTGTGCGAGGAGGTTGGCGCGGCGAATCTCTTCGGAGAGGAAGACGTTGCGCGCGGCGAAGATGGTCTGGCGATCGCGTGACCTGGCGAACGTCCCATTGAAGAGCGCGTCGGCTTTCGCGCGTGCGCCGCTGCGGAGGAGCATCGCGTACAGATTGAGGGCGAAGTCGTTGCGCCACGGCAGGCGCGGTGATGCGCGCTCGAGGGCAGCGATGCCTTCACTGAGATCACTCTCGACGAGGAACGACGTTCCGACATCGCCGAGGGCGCGGGCTTCGTCGGCGGTGTTCGAGTTGAGAAGGAGATCGTGTGCGTGCGTGGCGAGTTGCCGCGCGCGGCGGAAGCGATCGGCATCTTCTTCTTTCGGTTCGAACACGCCAGCAAACGGACCGATCGCCGTCGACATCAGCGATTCCGCGGCCGCCAGCAACACCTCGGCATCATCCGGTGCGGCGGCGATGGCTTCGTCGTAGCGCCCGAGGGCGGCCAGCGTGCGCGCGTGTTTCGGTTCGATGCGCAGCGCCTCCTGAAAGTGCCGCGCGGCCTCGCGCTCGGAGCCGGCGATGATGGAGAGGAAGCGTCCCAGCTCGTAGAGGAGCGTGGCGCGGTCGAGATCGGCCGGCGGTGCCGCGGCGACTATCGTGTCGTTCGGAAACTCCACGGTCGTTCCGCTGACCGCGCCTCGGCGCCGGATCGCGCTTTCGAGCGATGCGAGCGATTTGCCGTAGCGCGCGGAGAGCGCGACGTCGACCGGCTTGCCGCGCTCGAGGTCTTCGAGAAACGCGTAGAAGATGTTGTGGTCGAGCTGCATCAGCCAGTCGACCGCGGCCCAGCTCTGCGCGTAAAAAAGCGGCGCCGTCGCTTCGGTGGTCTCCGGCTGGACGCTGAACATCGTCTCCAGCGGCATGAGTCGCCGCTCTCGCTGGAGGAGCAACGCATGCTGCGGCACGGACGCTCCCGCTTCGACGCGGTGCTCGCGCACGTGCGCGGCGCTGAAGTACTCGGCCAAGCCTTCCTCGAGCCAGAGCGGTGGCACGAGCTCGCCCTGGCGAAGGAGATCGTGCACGAGCTCGTGCATCGCGGTGCGCGCGATGCGGCGCGTGTTCGCGGCGTCGATGATCATCGTGCCGCCGCCGGTGCGTCGCACGTACGCGCCGCCGAGACGATCGCCACCGGCGCCGAGAAGCAAGTCGAACCAGGCCAGACTCTCGGCGCGATCGGAGAAGACGAAGATCGTCGTGGCGGCGATCGAGGTCTGGAACCGCGCGCTGGTTCGCTTGAGCACCGCGGCCATGGTCTCGAGCTCGGAGACGATCTGCTGCGTGCGCTCGGGACTCGCGCTGCTGAGGACGTCGAAGTGTTCGGAGCGGATGCGGATCCAGTGCAGCTTCTCCGAGGGGAACGCGATCGGGCGCGGTGCGCGGACCTTCACGTCGGTCTTGATGCCGATTGGCGCGGGTGGAACGTATTGCGCTCGGAGTGGGAGCGCGATGAACATCGCGATACAGATCGCGGATCGCAGATCGCAGATCGTCGAAGACCGCCTGCCTTTGGTGCTCACCGCTCTACGCAACGGCTCTGCGAGGGCCGCCGATTTCCGTAGGGCGCGGAACTCGCGCGATAGAATCCAAGGCGAATGCGTCTTCGCGACCTCGTGCGCGACCGGGCGGCGTGGATTTTTGCCGCGCTCGTCGTGGCGATGTTCTACCGGCCGCTGACGACGGAGACGTTTTACTTCCGCGATCTCTACCGGCTCTTCTATCCGAAGCGCGTGTTCTTTGCGGGCGCGCTCCGTTCGGGCGTGTTTCCGCTCTGGGATCCGTTGACGAACGGAGGACAGCCGTTTCTCGCGGAGCCCGCGAATTTCGCGCTGCATCCGTCGAACGTGTTGTATCTCCTGCTGCCCACGATCGTCGCCTTCAATCTCGTGCTCGTCCTGCACGTTCTCTTTTGCGCCTTGGCGGCGTACTGGCTGGCGCGAACGCTCGCGTTGCGCGCGCCGGCGGCCTTCGTCTGCGGCGCGGTGTTCGCGTTCTGCGGCTACACGCTGTCGGCAGCGAATCTCACGCCGCTGCTGCTCGGGTTGCCGTGGGTGCCGCTCACGATCGGCCTCCTGCATCGCGCGCAGCGCGATCGTCGATCGATTCTTCCGGCCGTAATCGCTGCAGCGATGCCGCTCTATGGCGCGGCCTCGGAATTGACGGCGATGTTGTTCGTCACGATCGTCGTCTGGCTCGCGGCCGTGAAGCTTCCCGTTTCTGCGTTGCGGAAGGTCTTCGTTGGCGCGCTGGTGATCGCGGGCGCGATCGGTCTGTCGCTGCCCCAAACGTTGCCGGCAACGAGCGTCATCGCACAGTCGGCACGGAGTCAAAAGCGATCGTTCGCGAGTTTTGCCGAGAACTCGGTGCATCCCTTGCGTCTCGCCGAGCTCGCGGTTCCCCGCTTCCTCGGTGATCTCGATTCGATGGTGGAATCCGATCGGTGGGGACGCATGCTCGAGAGCGGCGGGTATCCCTACATTCTCAGCCTCTACTTCGGCGTGCCTGCGCTGTTGCTGGCGGGGATCGGAGCGGTGTCCCGACGAAGCAGCGAAGTGCCGCGCCGTGCGCTCGCAGCGCTGGGTTTTACCGGCATTCTTTTTTCGCTGGGCCGCCATCTGCCGTGGTTCGACGTGCTGTACGCGCATCTCCCGTTCGTCGGGATGTTTCGCTTCCCGGTGAAGGCGCAGGTGCTCGCGCTGTTGCCCATCGCGCTGCTTGCGGCGTGCGGAGCGGAGCGCGTGATCGAATCGATTCGCGCCCGGCGCGCGATGCGAATCGCCGCGATTGGGTTCGCCGTGCTGTTCGCTGTTGCGGCGATCTTGCTCGTGAAGAGCGAGGCGTTCGCGATCGCGCTCGCAAATACACTCTCGTTCACGACGCTCGCCCCGCACCATCGCGTGCTCCTCGGCGCGTCGCTGCTTCACGCAGCGATTGCCGCCCTCGCGATCGCCGCGGCGTCGGCACGATCGCGCCTGATCGCTGCGGTCGTCGCGCTCGATCTCGTCATCGCCGGATTCGGCGTCAACGACTTCGCACCGCGCTCACTCTTCAGCGAGCCGCCACTTGCGGCGCAAGTGCGCGCGCTGGTGCATGACGGACGGTTCCATTCCGCGGAGCGGCCACTGGTCGTCCGCGCGCCCGGAAACGACATGATGTGGCTCGCGCGCTGGCAACTCGGAACCCTGGCCGACTACAACGCCGCGGCCTACGGAATCGCGACGATCTATCACGAGGACTACGACGACCTCGCGCCGTTACAGATCGCGCGACTCACCGCGCTGATGCCGAAGCTGCCCTGGCCGATGCGCAAGCAACTCCTCGACCGCAGCGACGTCCGCGCGTTCCTCACGCCCGACGTGGTCTCGCTTCCAGGGATACGCGAGGTTCAGCGCATCGAAGCCGCGGGTCTGCATCTCTACGCGAACGACGCGCTACCACCCGCGCGATTCGTGAGCACCGTCGCCTTCGCACGCAACGACGGTGAAGCGGCGCTGCACATGCTGAAGTCGAACGACGCCTCGACCGCAATCGTCGAAGGAGCGCAACCGCGCGCGGAGCGATGCGGCAACGCGCCGGTGCGGATAGTCGAGCGCTTGAATCACGCGACGCGTTACGAAGTCGATGCACCGTGTGCTGGAATCGTCGTATTCGCCGACCATCCGTACGCTGGTTGGAGCGCTGCGGTTGATGGTGCGTCAACGCCGATTCTTCGCGTCGATTACGCGTTTACAGCAGTCGCCGCGCCGCGAGGGCGACACATCATCACGCGGACGTACTTTCCGCCGCGCTTGCGGGAGGGGGTGCTCGGAATGTTGCTCACGAGTGTCGCGCTCGTTGTGATTGCGCGGCGTCTGCGAGGCTCCGCTGCACGAGGATAGTTCACATGTCATCCCGAGCGTCGAGCGAGGGACCTGGGGGGACGGGCGGCACGATGCTCATGTTGCGCGCCGCCCGCCCACCCAGCTCCCTCGCTACGCTCGGGATGACATGTTTATCGTTTGGCTGCGTTCTCGTGGCTTCTGTGTAGCGCCTTCATGGCGAAAACGATGCCTTCGAAGAGCGCCGCGTATTCCGCGTCGAAGGGACAGTTGATGAAGACGCTTCGCTCGTAGTCCGGATGCCGCCAGACGACGACTACTTTCTTCGCGACATGACCAGCTCGATTGCGCGATCGAGCCGCTCGGGATCGATGGAGGTCGGCTCCGTCGGGAAGAGGATCTCGCGGAAGACACGCTTCGACGCGCCCGATTTCCTTGGTTTGTCGCGTTGCGCGAGGTTTTGATCGCGCTTTGTCATTGTGGCTTTGGGCATGATCCTTCTCTCACAAGGAGAACCGCAAAGACTCCATAGCCATTCTACGCCGCTACATCGTGAACTGGCCCTTCTCGATCACTTCCTTGACGTGGGCCATGAACTGGTCGGCGATGGCGCCGTCAATGAGGCGGTGGTCGAAGCCGAGGGAGAAGTAGCACATGGAGCGGATGGCGATGAAGTCGCCGTCTTTCGTTTCCACGACGACGGGGCGCTTCTTGATGCCGCCGACGCCGAGGATCGCGACCTGGGGCTGGTTGATGATCGGGAGGCCGAAGAGGCCGCCGTAGATGCCGGGGTTCGTGATGGTGAAGGTGCCGCCCTGGACGTCGTCGGGCGTGAGCTTCTTGGCGCGGGCGCGGTCGCCGATGTCGTTGATGGCGCGGGAGGCGCCGAGGACGTTGTGCTCGTCGGCGTGTTTGAGCACGGGGACGATGAGGCCCCAGTCGAGGGAGACGGCGATGCCGATGTTGAGCTCGCGGTGGTAGACGATGTTGTTCTCGTCCATCGAGGCATTGAGGATCGGGAACTCGCGCAAGCCGGAGATGACGGCCTGCACGATGAAGGGCATGAAGGTGAGCTTCACGCCGCGCTCGGCGTAGGCATCTTTGTATTGACGGCGCAGTTTCTCGACGTTGGTGAAGTCGATCTCGAACACGGTGTGTACGTGTGCCGAGGTGGCCTTCGACTGGGTCATGTGCTGGGCGATCTTCTTGCGCATCACCGTGATCGGTTCGAGCCGGACGTTCTGTCCCTCGGCGAACTGCGGCTGCGGACGCGGAGCGCGCGCCTGCGGAGGCGCGGAGGCCGGTGCGGCGGCGGGCGCGGGAGCCGCGGGCTTCGGCGGCTGTTGGAGGAAGTCCAGGATGTCGTTCTTCGTCACGCGGCCGGAGACGCCGGTGCCGTGGATCTGGGCGATGTCGACGTCGTTTTCTTTGGCGATCTTTCGAACGAGCGGCGAGGATTTCGTGCGGCGACGCTCGTCGAGGCTGGCGACGTTCTCGTCCTCGGTGGTCGATTGTTCAGTTGTCGGTTGTCGGTTGTCGGTTGTCGCGGGAGGTGCCGCGGGAGTTGTTGCTGGTTGCTGGTTGCTGGTTGCTTGTGGGGTTGCGGGAGCTGGCGCGGGTTCCGGTGCTGGTTTCGCCGCTTCCTGCTTCGGCTCTTCCTTCGCGGGAGCCGCCGGTGCCGGTGCGCTCGCCGCTCCTTCCGCGGCGATGCGTGCGATCACGGCGTTGACGGGAACGGTGTCGCCTTCCTTGGCCAGGATCTCGGTCAGGACGCCCGCGGCGGGCGAGGGGATCTCGGCGTCGACTTTGTCGGTCGAGATCTCGAGAAGCGGTTCATCGCGCTCGACCTTGTCGCCGACGTTCTTGAGCCACTTCGAAACAGTTCCTTCAGCAATCGATTCGCCCATCTGGGGCATGACGACGTCTTTGGCCATTGGACTTACGCTCCGTGGCGAACGCGGAACGCGGAGGATGAACGCGGAACGTTCGCTCCCTCGCACGGTTCATCGTTCATCCTTCATCATTCATCGTTCTAGTAGTCAAGCAGTTCCCGCGCCGCGGCGAGAACCCGTGTTTTATCAGGTAACGCCGCCGCTTCCAACGGGGGCGAGTAGGGAGTCGGGACGTCGAGAGCGGCGACGCGCTTGATCGGGGCGTCGAGATAGTCGAACGCTTTTTCCGCGATGCGGGCGGCGAATTCGGCGCCGGCGCCGCCGGTGAGCGGTGCTTCGTGCAGGATGATCACGCGATTGGTCTTGGCCACCGACTCGAGGATCGCTTCTTCGTCGAAGGGGATGATCGAGCGCAGATCGATGACCTCCACCGACACGCCATCCTTCGCGAGCTCGTCTGCGGCTTCGTCGGCGAGGTAGATCATCGCGCCCCAGGTGAGGATCGTCAGGTCCTTCCCGCGGCGGCGGATGTTGGCTTTGCCGATCGGCACGATGTAGTCCTCTTCCGGCAGGTTCTCTTTGATGCGCCGGTAGAGGTACTTGTGCTCGATGTAGAGCACCGGGTTGTCGTCGCGGATCGCCGCTTTGAGCAGGCCCTTCGCGTCGTACGCCGTTGCCGGCGCGACGATCTTGAGACCCGGCCGGTTCATGAACATCGCTTCGGGGTTCAGCGAGTGGAACGGCCCGCCGTGCGTGCCGCCGCCCGCGGGACCGCGCACGACGATCGGGCAGGCGCTGCCGAAGCGGTAGCGTGTTCATGCCGGCGAAGTTCACCAGCATGTCGTAACGCGCAGGTGATGAAGTCGATGAACTGCATCTCCGCGATCGGCCGCATGCCCATGAGCGCCGCGCCGGAGGCCGCGCCGATGATGGCGATCTCGGAGATCGGCGTGTCGATGACGCGCTCGGGTCCGAAACGCTCGATGAGGCCGGCGCTGGTCTTGAACGCGCCGCCGTAGGCGCCGACGTCTTCGCCGATGAGAAAGACGCTCGGGTCGCGCTCCATCTCCTCGGCCATGGCCTGGGTGATGGCTTCGATGTACGTGGTCTCAGCCATTCCAGTATCCATCCTCGATGTAGAGACCGCGACCGGCATCCTTCGGGTCGGGCATGGGAGAGCGATCGGCTTCGTCGGTCGCCACGTCGATTTCCTGCTTCACACGCTGTTGAATCGCCGCGAGATCGTTTTCCGTCGCGACGCCACGCTCGACGAGGATTTTCTCGAAGCGAACGACGGCGTCTTTCTCCTGCCATTCGGCGATCAATTCCTTGGGGACATAAGAGGCGTTGTCGTGTTCGGCGTGGCCTTTCATGCGGAACGTCATCACCTCGATGAGCGTGACTCCGCCGCCGCTGCGCGCATGCTCGACGGCGCGCTTCACTTCGCCGTAGACGCCGAGAACGTCATTGCCGTCGATCGTAACGCCAGCGCAGCCGAACGCGTAGGCCTTGTCGGCCAGAGTCTTGGCCGCGGTCTGCTTGTACGTCGGCGTCGAGTAGGCGTAGCCGTTGTTCTCGACGATGACGACCATCGGCAGCTTCTGCACGCTGGCGAAGTTCATCCCTTCCCAGAACGCGCCGGTCGAAGATCCGCCGTCGCCGATGAAGGCGAGCGTGACGAGCTTCCGCTTCTGCATCCGTCCGGCGAGGGCAATGCCGGCCATGACCGGGATCATGTCGCCGAGCATCGAGATCTGTCCGATGAAGCCGTCGCGCGCCGGATGGCCGAAATGGATGTTCAGCTCGCGGCCGCGCGTCGGGCCATCGCCCTTGGCCATGTACTGCTTGATGATGTCCGCGGGCTTCGCGCCGGCGACGAGGATCGAGCCGATGTTGCGGATGAGCGGCTGCACGACGTCGCCCTGTTTGTAGTCGAGCGCATACGCCGCCGCAACCGACTCGCCTTCCTGCCCGAGCGAGCGATAAAGCCCGCCGATGACTTTGGCCTGCCGGAAGAGCGCCACGAGACGCTCTTCGAGCGTGCGCGTGAGGCGCAGGTAGTAGTCGATCTCGAGAAGGTTTTCTTTCGAGAGACCGTGGGTGTCGTTGGATGTGAGGACGTCAGTCATAAGCAGCTGGCAGCTCTCAGCTCTCAGCTCGCAGGCCCGTCCGCCCTCTCCTGAGAGCTGCGAGCTGCCAGCTGCGAGCTTCAGTAGTGAATCGCGTGTCCGGCCACGTCTTCGGCCGCTTCCATCATCGCTTCGGAGAGCGTGGGGTGGGCGTGGATGGTCTTGGCGATCGATTCGCTGGTGGCTTCGAGCTCGAGGGCGGCGCAGGCTTCGGCGATCAGTTCCGTCGCTTTCGGGCCGACGATGTGGACGCCGAGGAGCTCGTCGTATTTGGCGTCGGTGACGAGCTTGACCATGCCCGCCGGCGTCGCCGAGGATCTTGCCTTTGGCGTTCGCGGTGAAGGGGAACTTGCCGACCTTCACGTCGTAGCCGCGCTCTTTCGCCTTCTTCTCACGTGAGTCCGACGGATGCGACTTCGGGGTCGGTGTACGTCGCGTTGGGAACGTGGTCGTAGTTGATCGGGCGGACTTCTATTGCCGGCGATGTGCTCGACCGCGAGGATGCCTTCGGCGGATGCGCAGTGGGCGAGGGCAGGCGTCGGGACGATGTCGCCGATCGCGTAGACGTTCGGCTCGCCGGTGCGCATGAGGCCGATCGACCTGGATGAAGCCGCGCTGATCGATCTTGACGCCTTTGAGGTTCTCGAGTCCGCAGTTCTCGGTAACGGGACCGCGGCCGGTGGCGGAGAGGACGATCTCGGTCTCGATCGTCTGCTGCTTCCCCTTCACTTCGACGACCGACTTCACGCCGGTCTCGCGTGACTTCGCAGGACATCGACCTTCGCGTCGGTGAAGACGTCGATGCCCTTCTTCTTGAAGATGCGCGTGAACTCCTTGGCGATCTCCTCGTCTTCGATCGGGAGGAGCTGCGGCATCACTTCGACGATGGTCGTCTTCGTGCCGAAGCGGGAGAAGATCGACGCGAACTCGCTGCCGACCGCGCCGGCGCCGATGACGAGCATCGATGCGGGACTCGGTCGATCACGAGGATGTGATCGGAGTTGATGATGCGCTTGCCGTCGGCCTTGATGTGCGGCAGGTCCTTCGGCACGGAGCCCATGGCCAGGATGATGTTCTTGGTCTGTGAGCTTCTTGATACCGTTTTCGGCATGACATCGACCGTGTTGCGATCGACCAGCTTGCCGAAGCCGGTGATGCGGTCGACCTTGTTCTTCTTGAAGAGGAACTCGATGCCTTTGGCATTGGCGTCGACGACGCCCTGCTTGCGCTTCTGGACGTCGGACCAGTCGATGGTCGCGTCGCCGACGGTGATGCCGAACTCTTTCGCCTTCTGGATCTTGGTCCAGACGTCGGCGTTCTCGAGGAGCGACTTCGTGGGGATGCAGCCGCGGTGAAGGCACGTCCCGCCGAGGAACGGATCTTTCTCGACGACGGCAACCTTCAGCCCGAGCTGGCCGGCGCGGATGCCGGCGACGTATCCGCCCGGACCGCTGCCGATGATGACGACGTCGTATTGCTGTTCAGCCAAGAGAACCTCCAAGGGAGTTGCCGGTTCGCCGGCTCGTGAGGCGCGCATTATATGCAGATGCGCTGTGGGATCACGGCCTGCCGTCGTGATCAACACGCGAAGGGCGTTGGCTCATCCAGCGGGAGAGTGGGTGATCGGTTCGCCGCGGCCGGCTATCGCTATTCAGAGCGAGAAGTCGCTCTCATTCAAGACGGATTCCTCCGGAGTGGAAAGCAAGACCCCTGATCCTCGCAACGTCTCCCAGGGACGGGTCGAGGCCAATGAGGAGTAAACGACGGAATCGACCGATTCGCTGTCGCTCTTGCTCCCATTGGAAACTCCGGCGAACGACATCGATGGTCGCTCGGATGATTCGCGAGCGATGACTTCGGCTACCGCGCGGCGGCAAAACTCAGCAAGGGAGATTCCTTGACATTCCGCACTGGCGCGGGCGCGCGCGTAGAGATCGGCGTCGGACGAGATTTGAGTTTGGATCATCGTCAACTCGCGAAGCGATGATACGCGCAGCGGCGGAGCCAACCCACGTCGGCTGGGTTTTGTCGCTCGCGAAGCGAGTGTGCTTCTGTGTGGCGGCCGGCGTCCTCGCCGGTCGGTTCGTGCGCCACAGTTGCGTTCGAGACGGATCGTGCGTCGCTCTGCTTGCCGGCCGAGGGCGGCCAGCACTACACAGAAGCGCGCTCGCTGCGCTCGCGTGCAAGCACATCCCTCTCCGCGCCAAGGACGGCGGCGAGACGCCAGCGTCCCAGCCGGCGAGACGCCGGCGGTCCACGTTGGGGTTTCTACTGCGCGGGCACGTACGTGGGATCCTGCGTGGTCAGGTCGATCGCCGAGCCGTAGGCGGTCACGCGGCCGCTTCCGCTGATCACCTTCACCGTCACGCGGGCGTTGTAGACGGCGCTGCCGAGGTTGAAGTCGGCGAGGGAGAACTGGCGGAACTCGTTGCCGGCGAGGTCGAAGCTCACCACGGGCGAGGCGATCGAGTCGGGGACGATGAGCGTGACTTCGACTTTGGCGGGTTGTCCGCTCGTTTCGTCGAGGCCGATGTTCGTGCGGAAGCGCGAGGATTGCTCGAGTTGCAGGATCTGCAGCGCGCGGTCGCTCGCGCCGACGGATTGGGCGGTGGTCACGCCAGGTATGTACTGGCCGTAGGTTCCGTTCGAGGTCTGGTTGTACGTGCGCGCCGTTGCGGTGAGTTTTGCGTTGGCGGGCGTGGTGATGGCGATGGAGCCGCCGGCGCCGTTGGCTTGAGCGAAGAGGCCGCCGATCACGTTGTCGACAACTTCGATCTCGCCGGCGTCGAGCGTAATCGGGCGTGAGACCGCGGCGCCGGGGTTGCCTTGCGGATAGAACGTGAGCGTCGCCGGTGTCGCCGCGCCGGCGTTGAAGATGCGCAGGTCGGTGACCCAGAAGGCGAAGCCGCTGTTGATGTAGGCGACGCCGGGAACGACATAGCGGTTCGCCGTGGTGTTGCCTTTCACGACCGCGGAGACCAGCAGGGGATCGTTCGTGCGATTGTCGACCTCGGACACGTACGCCGTGACTTTGCCGTTGCCGTTCACGACTTCGACTTCGACGCGGCCGTTGGCGAGATCGTTGATGCCGTTCGCAGAGAGCATGCCGTTGATCTGTTTGTGCTCGCCTGCCTGCAGCGAGACCGGGATCGTGGCCAGGAGCGCGCTCGTCGTGTCGTAGACGCGCACGAGGAGATCGGCAGGCTGCCCCGCGCCCTCGGCGAATCCGAAGTTCGCGCGATACGCGGACGATTGCGCGACCTGCTGAAGCGAGAGGATCGTCGATGCTCCGCTGACGGCTTTGCCGACGAACTCGTCGAAGCGCACGGCGGGGATGAACTGTCCGAACGTGCCGGTCGGCGTGAAGTTGTAGGTGCGGCTCGACGCGGCGGTGCTCAGTGGCTTGAGTCCCGAGGCGACCGTGGAGAAGAGGCTGCCGGTTGAGGACGTCGACGCGGTGAGCGGACGCACTTCGAGCATGCCCGTGGCGCTCGACGTGGTGCCGGTGCCGAAGAGACTCGACACGATGTCGTCGAGCGCGACGGTCTGATTCGGCTCGATCTGGATGTTGCTGGAGCTGCCGGTGACCGTTCCGTCGGTGCCCGATGGCGTGAACTTGACCTGGTACTTCATCGTCTGCGCGGTCAGGTTCGTGACGCGGATGTCGGATTCGAAGAGCGAATCATTTGCGCCGGCGGCGTGACCGACGACGGGGAAGATCAGCGAGTCCGGCGGCGGGGAGCTGCTGCCGGTCGGCGTGACCGGCGTGACGAGGCTGACCGACACCGGCACCGTCGTGACGGTGGTGGCGTTGGTCTGCGGTCCATGCGCGGCGGCGCCTATGTAGTTGACGAGGATCGTGGCGGTGTTCGTTCCGAGCGCGAGGACTGTTGGATTCGCGGAGATCTTGAGCGTGATGCCTTCGGGCGGCAGGACGCCGGTCGGGGGCGTGATCGTGATCCACGGCTTGTCGGCGGTCGCGGTGAACTGCGGCGAAGGCGTGCCCGCGCCGGGGAGGAAGATGGTCTGCACGACCTGATCCACGGCGCCGGCTTCGGCACTGGCGTTGTTGGTCTTCGGCGCGATGATGAAGACGCCGACGACGTCGGAGTACGGACCGCGCTCGTCGTTGCAGTTGCTCACGCCGCGCACGCGGTAGAGGTACTGCACCGGGCTGCCGGTCACTTCGTGCGAGAGCTCTTTCGACGTCGAGGAGAGCGAGAACGTCGTGGCATTCGTGAACTCGTGGCTGGTCGATTCCTGGAGCTCGTAGAGTCCGACGTTCGCCAGCGGCGTCCAGCGCACGCGATATTTCGTGTTCGACTGCGCCGCACCGACGACCTGCGCCTCCGGTTTATCCGGACGCCCGCAGGCGATCGGCGCGCGCACGCTGAACTCTCCAACCGCGGACTGGCGCTGTCGGCAACTCTCGAACGTCGCTTCCACGAACCATTTGTACGAGCCTGGATCGAGCGGCACGCTCGCCTCGGCGGCAGTCGTCGATGCCACGATGCTGAATTCGTCGTCGGCGCCCTCCGCGAGCCAGACGTTGTAGCCCGTCGCATTCGGCACGCGAATCCAGGCGAATTGCACGGGCGAGAAGACCGCGGGCGCTTCGTCGGATGGAAGCAACAGGATCGGTTTGGCTGTGCCGCAGTCGGATTGTCCGCGTCCGACCGTGAACTCGAAGTGACCGGACTCGGTCGGGTCGCAGCCGGAGAAGAAGGTGACGATCCACCAGCGGATGCGTCCCGCGGGAACGATGTGCGTGACTTGCGTCCGTTCGGTGGTGGCGAGCGCGGTCGGCGTACCGTCGCCGGCTTGCGCGAAGAGCACGTACTTCACGGCGCCGCTCACCGGATTCCAAGTGAAGTCGACGGGCGGCGTGACGTCCGTTGCGCCGTTGGCGGGAGCGACGAGCGTCGCCGGGGCGCTGTTGCAGTTCTGCGCTTCGGCGACGGTGAACGTGCGGCGCGCGGAGGTCGTCGACGGGCATTCGTCGAAGAGCGTTTCGACGGCGATGACGTAGACGCCCGGCGGCAGCGCGCGCTCGAGGGAGGTGTCTGGAGTGATGCCGAGGAGAATCGGATCCGCACCGTTGCGCGAGGCGAAGACGCGATACTTGGCGGCCTTGTCGACGGCGGTCCAGGAGATCGTGACCGGCGATTGGGCGACGGTGTTGTCGGCGGGACTGAGGATCGTCGCCACGCCGGTCGGGCATCGCGGCGTGGTCGTGGCGATGTCGAAGAAGGCGACGGTCGAGCTGAGCGGATCGCAACCTTCGTAGAGTGCCTGAATGAACCAGCGATACGTCGCGGCGTCGAGCGTGAGCTGGAGGTGCGTCTCGCGCGTGACCTGCACGTCTTCGAACGCTTCACCTTTTTTCGAGAGCCAGACGCGATAGCCGATGGCGTTGGCGGCGGCGTTCCAGGTCAGCGTCACGGGCGAAGTTGCGTGCGCGGGATCGCGCTCGGTGCCGACCGGCGAGACGAGGACCGGCGTCGCGTTGTTGCAGTTCGTGTTTCTCGCGACCTTGAAATGTCCCTGCGCGGAGATCGCCGCCGGGCAACCGGTGCGCGGCGCATCGACGTACCAGGTCACGTCGCCCGCCGGCAGGCTCACGGTCGCCTCGGTGGACGCGGTTCGTGCGACGTTGACCGGCGAGCTGTCGCCGACGGCAACCCAGACGCGATAGACGATGTTCGCGCCGGAGATCGCGCTCCACGAAAGGTGGACGGGAGAGGTTGTCGACGCACCTTCGCTCGGCGTTCGGAGCGCGATCGTCTGATCGCCGCAGCTTCCGTTGGCGGCGAGGAAGGCGACCGTTGCGCTGCGCGTGTCGGGGCAGGCGGCGAATTTCGCGGTGACGAACCAACGGATGTTTCCGGAGGGAACGAAGCGCGACAACTCCGTCGCGGTGGTCTCGCCGTAGAACGAGAAGTCGTCGTCACCCGGTGCGACGAAGAGCCGATAGAGGATTGCGTCGGGAACGCTGCTCCACTTGAACGTCACCGGCGAGGCGACGTTGGTCGCGCCGTTCGGAGGCGCGATCGCAGACGGTGCGGTTCCGGCGCAGTGCGCGCCGGCAGCGACATTGATTGCGCGTCGCTCGCTGAGCGTCGTCGAGCAGTTCTCGCCGAAGGAAGCCTGCACGAGCCAGAGTCCGTTGCCGCTCGGAACGTCGGCGGTGAGCGTCGTGCCGGTGGTCTCGCCGAGGGAGAGGAACGAGCCATTGGCAAACGCGGCGAGGACTTTGTAGCTCTTCGCGTCATTCACCGGCTGCCAGGAGAACGTCACCGGCGAGTTGAGATTCGAGGCATTCGCGGCCGGCGCGATCAGCGTCGCCGATCCAGGGTTCGTTGGGCAACCGCTCGTGTTGGCTTCGACGTTGACGGTCCGCATGCCCGAGGTCAGCTCGGGACAGTTGAAATCGAACTCGGCGACGACGAACCAGCTGTACGTGCCGTGATCGATGATCTCGGTGTGCTCGGTGAGCGTGGTCTCCGCGATGAGCGACGGAGTCTGCGAGCCCTGTTTCTGGACATAGACGCGATAGATGACGGCGCCTTCATTGGTCCACTTGAACCTGACCGCGCCGGTTGCCGTGGCGTTGTTCGCCGGCTCGAGCAGGTCGGGCGCGGGGTTGTTGCAGATGGGACCGATGACGACCGTGCGCGTTTCGGAGTATGTCGAGCAACCGGCATCGAAGTTCGCGCGGATCTCCCAGTCCCAATCGCCTTCACTGAAGATGTGCGCCAGCGGTGGCGCGGCCGAGGAACCGACGACGTTCCAGTCGCCCATTCCGGCGTGCGAGACCTTGAGGTCGTAGTTGAGCGCGCCGGCGACCGGCGTCCAGTTGAAGGAGACCGACGTGCCGCCGTTGAAGTAGGCCTCGTCGGCGGGAGTGTTCAGGGTCGGCGTGGCGGTGGGGCAGAGAGTCGTGAAGGTGAAGGCCGCGGGTGCGAGCGGCGTGCAGCTCCCTGAAATCGCGGCGACTTTCCACGAGATGGTGTGGCCGCCGGCAATGTTGACTGCTTTCTGCGTGAACGTCGTGGTGCCAGCGGAGAAAAACCCTCCGCCGTCGAAGGAAGCGAAGACTTCATAGCTGCTGGCGTTGGGGACGCTGCTCCATTGCAGGAGGATGTTGCCGCCGGTGACGCTGCTGTTGTCGGCGGGGGAGATGAGTGTGGGCGGGGCGGCGGGACAGGGAGTGGTGGAAAAGGTCGCGCATGCGGGAGTCGTCGTCGGAGGAGGGACGCATGACACGACGCCGGGACCGGTGGCGATGACTCTCCATTCGTAATTCGTGGATGGCGCGATCTCGTTCGCCGGAGGGCTCCAGTTCGTCAGCGATGTCGTGCCGTGAAGGTTCGTGCACCCCGAACCAGCCGGACCGAAGTAGACGTCGTAGTTTTGCGCTGCGGCCTGCTGCGACCAACTGAGCATGACGGTGCCCGCGTTGTTCGGAGTGACCGTTGTGTTGTTCGATGGCGAAAGGACCGTCATGTTGCTGCAGTCGGCGAACGCCGGAAGGGCGAACGCGACGAACAGGACGCAAACCAACGCCGAGCGAATGAGCAATCTCATTTGTAGACTCCGCTACCAGTTGAGGGGACACGGCATACGCCGCGCTTTGGACGTTCAATGTACGTCGTTTGTTGACACGCTCCCGTGATTGATGTCACGACGGGCGTTGAAGAACCGGATGAACCGCCGCCGTCTCGGCGGCTGGGGCGGCGTCGTCCCGACGCGCGCTGCGAGCGGCGAGACGCCGCTCGCCCAGCCGGCGAGGACGCCGGCGGTCCACTTGGCCCCGCGGACCACTTCGAGCTCAGCGGTACTTGTTGCCGCCGGTGTTGAAGACCACGACGATTTCGTCGTCGCGGATCGTGCCGCTCGCGCGCAGCTCGTCGAGTGCGAGCCAGGCCGCGCCGGTCTCAGGACCGGCGTCGATTCCTTCGCGCTTCCGCAACTCCGCGGCGGCGGGCTCGATGCGCGCTTCGTCGACGGCGATCGCGCCTCCGTGCGAATCGCGCAAGGCGCGCAGCATCAGGCGATCGCCCACCGCGCGCGGCACGCGGAGGCCCCAGGCGCTCGTTTGCGGCGACTCCCATTCGGGCGCGATCTCGAGTTGCTGATCGAAAGCGCGCACGATCGGCGCGCAGCCGCTCGACTGAACGCGTGAACATGCGCGGGCGCTTGCTCATCGATCCAGCCGAGGCGCTCCATCTCGTCGAACGCCTTCCACATGCCGATGAGACCCGTGCCGCCGCCGGTCGGGTAGAGGATCACGTCGGGAAGACGGCCGCCGAGGTCGGCGAGCAGCTCGTAGCCCATGATCTTCTTCCCTTCGACGCGATACGGCTCCTTGAGCGTCGAGAGATCGAAGCCGCCGTTCTCGCGCGATGAACTGCTGCACGCGCTTCGCCGGCGTCGGTGATGACGCCGGCCACGAGCTCAACCTGTGCGCCGTAGCCACTGCACTCGTCGATGATCGACTGCGGCGTGTCGCGAGGCATGGCCACGAATACCGGCAAGCCCCGCGCGTGCGCCATACGCGGAGAGCGCGGCGCCGGCGTTCCCCGCCGTCGGCGCGGCGAGGCTCTTGGCGCCCAGCTTCTTCGCCATCGTCACCGCCGCCGCCATGCCGCGCGACTTGAACGAGCGCGTCGGATTCTTCGACTCGTCCTTGATGAGGACATTCGCGCGCTCGCGCGAGGGCAGGAGCGGAGTCAATCCCCTCGCCGAGGGTCACGATCTCGCGATCGTCATCGATCGGAAGCATGTCCGCGTAGCGCCACATGTCGTTGCGCTCGCGCAGACGCGGAGGCGTGGCGAAGTCGTAGTGCACAAGAATCGGTGCACTGCATTGCGGACAGAGGTTGTAGAGCGCGTCGATCGGCGAGTGCCAGTCGCAGCGGGAGCAGCGCAGGTCGTTCATTGGCTGCGCATGTTAGCCGGAGATCGGTTTCACGCGGAGACGCGAGAGCACGGAGAAAGGCGAGGCCGCGTCTCTTCGCGCCTCCGCGTCTCCGCGTGAAATCCCTGTCCAGCAAGCAACCAGCAACGACTACTTCTTCCTCGCCTCCGCCGCCTGCTTCTCGAACTCCTCCATCGACTTCTTCACCTCGCCGGGCTTGTCGGCGTACTTCTCCATCTCGTTGGTGAAGGCGTTGAGGGCGTTCTCGTACTTGGAGAGGAGCTGGCGGTTGTAGGTCAGCGCGGGATCCTCATTCTTCTTCTGCTGGAGCTCCTGGCGCGACTTGTCGTAGCCGGCGAGGACGTCGGCGTAGAGTTTCTTCGTCGTTTCGTCCTTCGCCTCGTCGTAAGCCTTCTTCGCTTCGCCGTAGGCCTTGTCGAAATTCGCGCTCATCGTGTCGCTGAACTTCTCGGCCATGACGGCGGTCGATGCGGTGATGATCTGGCCCTTGACCCAGAGATACTCCTGCGTGTTGTAACCGAGGTCTTTCGCCGCGCGGATGTCGGCGGTGAGGAAATCGGCGGCCGAGCCCATCGCCTTGAATCCTTCCATCAGCGAGCCGAGTGACTTGTCGCCGCTCTTGTTCGCGGCGTCGGCGTGCTGCTTCATCTCCGCCTTGGCGACTTGCGCGATCTGTTTCTCGTGCTCGCGCACTTTCAGATACATCTGAACCTGCGCATCGGTGAGGCGCCCATCGGCGGGCGGCGTGTACTTGTCGTCGGCGACCTGCTTCATGAGATCGGTCGTGCCGCGTTTGTCGAGATCGTTCGAGATCGAGGCCTTGTCGACGAGCTCCTTCGCTTTGCACGCGGAGAGCACGAGAACGAGAGAACAAAGAACCATGAGAGAGCGACGCATCGTTTTTCCTCCGAAGGTGATGTGACGCCGGAAATTCTAGGGGAGGGTGCGTGAGGATCGCGTGATGCGGGCCACTCTTTTTAGCTCGCAGCTCGCAGTTGACAGCTCGCAGGAGAACGCCGCGGTTGGTTCCTCTCCTGCGAGCTGAGAGCTGCCAGCTACCTGCCGTTCGTTTTTGGCTGGCAGCTCGCAGCTGACAGCTCGAGGAGACTGCCGCGGTTGGTTTCTCTCCTGCGAGCTGAGAGCTGCCAGCTGCGAGCTACTTGCGGGAGGTTTCGAGCGCTTCGCGAACGCGCTTGCGGAGATCGTCGAGGTCGTGCAGGACCGACTGCAGCGAAGCGCGGAGAGAAGCGACCTGTGCTTCGAGCGCTTCGGTACGCGAATCGCTCGCCGGCGCGGGCTGCTGCTCTTCCGCGAAGGCCGGCTCTTCCATGAGCGCGACCGCCGGACTCTCGCCGACGAGCTGTTCGGTGCCGAGCTCTTCGACTTCTTCGATGATCGGAACGGCGACGGTGCCGTGAAATGTCTCCGGCCGGCTGCGCCCTTCGGCGAGGAGCTGTTCGAGCGAGACCTCCTCGGCCTTGTCGTAGTCGGCGTCCGCGCCGCCGGCCTCGGGGAAGGGGATCGAGTCGGCGAAAGGATTCGGAGCCTCCATCGCCACTTCAACGGGGGGCTCATTGTCGAGCATCGGTTCCGGCTCGGGCTCGGGCTCCGGTGCCTTCACGGCGACCTTCGTCGCGCCCGAGACGCTGCGCTTCACCGGCTCGCTTTTCGACTTTCAGCCGCGCGAAGAGATGCTTCGCCGTGATTTTCGAGACGAGGCTGAACGTCTCCATCACGCCCTCGCCCTTCAACGCCGAGGCTTCGGTGTATGGATAACCCTCGAAGCCGAGAGCTTCCTGAAGTTGTTCGACCGGCAGCACGCCGGGGATGTCGCGCTTGTTGAACTGGATGATGATCGGCGTGTCGTTCGGATCGATCTGATTCTCTTCGAGGTTCTCGAGAAGATTGGCGAAGCTCTCGCGCGTCGCTTCGACCATCGCCGGCTGCGAATCGGCGACGAAGACGACGGCGTCGGCGCCTTTGAGCACCAGCTTGCGGGTCTCGTTGTAGAAGACCTGGCCGGGGACGGTGTAGAGCTGGATCTTGAGGTTGAACGGTCCGACCTTGCCGATGTCGACCGGGAGAAGGTCGAAGAAGAGCGTGCGGTCGGTCTTCGTGGCCAGCGACAGCATCTTGCCCTTCGACTTCGGGTCGAGCTTGTCGAAGATGACCATCAGGTTGGTCGTTTTGCCGCAGAGACCCGGACCGTAGTACACGATCTTGGCGGTCATCTCGCGGGTGGCGTGGTTGAAGAGAACCATTCGAGCCTCGTTTTCGAGAGGGGAAGTATCGCACAACGAAAGAGGCAGTTGGCAGTAGGGGCGCGGCGGGAGAGAATGCGCGCGTGATCGACGATGAGTCGCCGGTCGAGATCCCCATCACCGATACCCTCGACCTTCATCCGTTTCGGCCCGCGGAGATTCGCGATGTGGCCCGCGACTACCTCACCGAAGCCCACGCCCTCGGCTTGAAGCAGGTCCGCCTGATTCACGGGCGCGGAATCGGCGTACAACGCGAGCGGATCCGATCGTTGCTGGGCGAGCTCGACTTCGTCGAAGCCTTTCACGACGCCGACGGATCAGGCGGGGGATGGGGAGCCACTGTTGTGTTGTTGAGATGAACGTGATGTCGCTTTGCCGTTGTCGTGTTCTCAGTTGTCAGTTGTCCGGGAGTCCACGCGAAGTCCCAGACAACCGACAACCGACAACTGACAACCGCGACAAAGGAGCCGAATGTCCACGCTTTTTGATGATTTGAGTCGCGTAACCACTTACGAATACTCGGCCGAGGAAGTGCGCGAGTTCGAGGTGCTGCATGACGAGATCCGCAAACTGAAGAAAGAGCGCAACGCCGTCATCGTCGCGCACAACTACTACCGGCCGGAAATTCTCAAAGTCGCCGATTTCGTCGGCGATTCGCTCGAGCTGGCGCTCATGGCGGCGAACGTCAAAGACGCCGACATCATCGATTTCTGCGGCGTGCACTTCATGGCCGAGACGGCGAAGATCGTCAATCCCTCGAAGACCGTCCTGCTGCCGAACATGATGGCCGGCTGCCAGCTCGCCGATTCGGCGCCGGTCGAGGACCTGACCGTGCGCATCGCCGAGCTGAAAGCGCAATATCCCGACCTCGCCGTCGTCAGCTACGTCAACACGACCGCCGCGGTGAAAGCGCTCTCCGACATCATCGTTACCTCGGCGAATGCGGCGAAAGTCGTGCGCACGCTGCCGAATCGCAACATCCTCTTCGTCCCCGACCGCAACCTCGCCCATCACGTCGCCGAGCAGGTGCCGGAGAAGAACATCATTCCGTGGGACGGCTTCTGTTACGTGCACCAACAGATCACGCCGCAGGAAATCCAACGCATCCGCGACACCGACTCCGAGCTCGAGATCCTCGTCCACCCCGAATGCCGTCCGGACGTCGCCGTCCTCGCCGACGCCGTCCTCTCGACGTCGGGCATGGTGCGCTGGGCCAAAGAACGTCCCGCCTCAGCGCTTCCTCGTCGTCACCGAATGCGGCCTCTCCGACCGCCTGGCGATGGAAGTGCCCGACAAGACCTTCGTCAAAGGCTGCAAGCTCTGCACATTCATGAAGGTCACGACGCTCGAAGACGTGCGCGACTCGCTTTTGTACAAACGCTATGAGATCGACGTGCCCGAGGACGTGCGCGTGCCCGCGGAACGCGCGTTGCGAAGGATGTTCGCGGCGACGGAGTGAATCACGGCCGTTTGCAGTACTCCCGCGGCGTCACGTTCTCCACGATCAGCACCACCGCGCCCGGCTTGATCACGTACTCCGAGGCGCCATAGCGGTCCTGCCCGGGGGCCCAGTTGTAGGTGTAGCCGAGGTGGGTCCAGGGGTAGCCGTTGGGGAGTTGGTGGAGTTGGAAGGATTGGGTGGCGATCCAGGTGAAGTGCTCGGTGGTCGTCCCGGGAGGGAAGGTGTTGCCGCATTCCGTCGAGGTCGGGGCGTCGAAGAGTTGAGGGCAGGGAGTGGTGGTGTCGACGCGGGCGTCGGTGGAGGGGCGGAAGATGTCGGCGACTCTGGCGCGGAAGACGAGAACGCGTGGAACGTGGGCGTCGGGCGGGAGGCCGAGGAGCTGGCGCGATTGCATGACGACGTCGCCGGTGAAGGTGCGGCATTTGTCCTGAACCTCGGGGACTCCGGTGACCCAGGTGCCCGCGCCGTCGATCGTCATGAGGTCGCCCGGTTTTCCGTCCTGCGAGGTGAGTGTGGCGACGAGGACTTCGCCATGTTCATCGGCGACGAGAGGACACAAGGCGCGCAGGTTTTCCGATTTGTAGACCGAGGAATCGTAGAGGGCGTGATCGTAGAGGTCGAGGAGCGCTTTGTGCTCGGCGGTGACGATCGCGGGCGGGATGCGTTAGTGGTAGGGCTGGGCGACGAGTGGGAGTGCAAGCGCAAGAGAGAGAACGAGCGCGTAGCGGCGCATGGAAATCCTCCTCGATGGACGAAACGGAATGACGGCAGTTTACGCCGACTCGCTCCAGCGTTGAAGGAGGAACGGCGCGGCGGTGATGAGGACGCCGAGGACGAAGATCGCCAGCGCGTTGGAGAGCAGGTAGGGATAGACGATGAGGACGATGCCGGTGATGGCGAAGATCGCGTGGTGCTGCTTGCGGCCGTAGATGAGGTAGCCGGTCCCGATGCTGCTGAAGAGTAGGCCGAGGAAGAGGTCCATCGCGTTGTGCCGCGCGAAGCATACGCGAGGGACGGGCCGGCAGGGATGCCGGCGGACCGGCAGGCTGGAAGCCTGCGCTCCGGTGTGCCCGCGTTCCGCGAACTTGCGCATCGTAGACGCGTGGTGCGAGAGGCATCCGTGCCGACGCCTTGGATCACCGCACGTGCGTTTAGCCTTGTGGCCTCAGACGCCGCCGGCCGTGCCGGCGCCGGCGATGTATTGACGGATGGCGACGAGCTCCATGTCGAGGAGGTCGAAGCAGCGCGTCAGGTATTGACGGTCGCCGAGGGCGAGCTCCTCGGCGTTGAGGACCTGACGCAGCGCGGCGACGTCGGACTCGATCGTCTGCACGTGGCGGACGAGCGCACCGGCGGTTTCTTCCTGCATGCTGGATTCTCCGATGAAGGTCGCGTGCCGGCGGGGAGCCTTCTCCGCCGGCACGCGTTGCTCGTCGTGGTGATCAGCGGCGCGTGAGGACGAGGTGCGCGCGGCGGTTCTGCGCCCACGCTTCCTCGGTCGAGCCTTCCTCGAAGGGATGTTCCTCGCCGTAGCTGACGCTCTTGATGCGATTGCGATCGACGCCGAGCGTCGCAAGTTGGGCGATGGCGGATTCGGCGCGGCGATCGCCGAGGGCGAGGTTGTACTGTTCCGTTCCGCGCTCGTCGCAATGCCCTTCGACGAGGAGGCCGAATTCGGGATGGGCGCGCAGCCACGTCGCGGAACTGCTGAGCGCTTCCTGCGCATCGGCATCGAGCGTTGCCGCATCGAAGCCGAAGAAGGCGTCGTGAATCCAGCCGTTCTCACGAGCCTTGCGATTCACCTCGGCGATGTCGCCGCTGAGGACGTCCGGCTCCGGCGTCTCGGGCTTGAAATCGGTTTCCGGCTTCTCGACGACCGTCGTGGACGGCTCCGTCGTCGTGGTTACCGCCGGTTCCGGAGTCGTTTTCGGCTCGGGTGCGGGCTTGCGCGATTTGCAACCGGAAGCGATCGCGAGGAGGAAGAGGGAGAGGATCGTCAGAAGCAGGGCGTTTCTTCGCATGCCCGCGAGTGTAGGGTTGCAGGAACGCGAGGCACATCAGTCGCCGGGTCAGGAAACCTCAACTTTGGATAGGCTGGCTTCGACGACCGGTTTCCGTATGGTGCAGGACACCTTGCCGATTCTCATGAACGCCCGACGCCAACCCGAGGCTCCGCCCGACTACACGCCCCACGCGCGTGCGGAGCGGCTCATCGCCGCGGGACGCTTCGTGCTGGCGTTTTTCTCGCTGGTCGCGGTCTATCTCGAACCGTCCACGCCGGCGAAGTACGAGCACTCGACGTACACGCTGCTCGTCGTCTACACCGCCTACGCGCTCGCGATTGTGGGAATCGCCTGGCGGTCGCCGGTGCCGTCGCGGCGCTGGCGGCTGGCGTCGCACGCGCTCGACATCGTGCTGTTCACGATCTTCATCTATCTCACCGAAGGTCCGGCCAGCCCGTTCTTCCTCTACTTCGTGTTCTCGCTGTTCTGCGCGACGCTGCGGTTCTCGTGGCGCGGGATTCTCGCGACCGGCGTCGCGGCGATGGCGATCTACGCGGCGATGGCGGTGATCGCGTCGTGGACCGATCCCACGTTCGAGAGCAGCCGCGTCATCATTCGCGAGTCGTACATCGGCGTGATCGCCGCGCTGCTCGTCTACCTCGGCATCTACCAGCAGCGTTTGCGCTTCGAGCTGGCGTCGCTCGCGGCCTGGCCGCGCGAGCTGGCCTCGCGGCTCGATGACCTGCTGCGCACGACGCTCGCGCACGCGGCGTCGGTGCTCGCGACGCGGCGCGTCCTGCTGGTGTGGGAGGAGAACGAAGAGCCGTGGGTCTACTCGGCGACGTGGGCGGATGGCGCGTATGGGGCGGAGCGCATTGCACCCGGGACGTTTCCTCCGATCTCGACGGAGGATCTGCGCAACACCAGCTTCTTTGCGCGCGCCGAGGAGGAAGCGATTCTCGTTTACGACCCGTTGCGATCGACGGTGAGTGAGAGAACTACGAATCCCGTGAGCACCGCGTTGCGGGCGCGTTTCGCGTTCTCTTCGGCGATCGTGGTGTCGCTCGAAAGCGAGACGCTGTCGGCGCATCTGTTGATCCCAGGAGTGCGCACGGCGACGGCGGACGATCTCGCGCTCGCGCACATCGCCGGACGGTTGGTACTGGCGACGCTCGAGCAATTTCTTTTCGTGCAGCAGGTGCGGCAGACGGCGAGCGCGGAGGAGCGTCTGCGCATTTCGCGCGAGCTTCACGACGGCATCGTGCAATCCCTCGGCGGCGTCGGTTTGCAGTTGCAGGCGATTCGCGCGCAATTGCCGGAGGGCTCGCCCGCGGCGGATCGCCTCGGGCACGTGCTGCGCGTCGTCGAGCACGATCAACGCGAGCTGCGCGCGATCGTGCGCGAGCTTCGCCCGCACGACGCGCGCGAGGGCAACGCCGTGCTTGCCGACGAGCTGCGGCGCATGGCGGAGCGCTTCCCACTCGAGTGGGGATTGGAGGTCGACGTCGACATGCCGGTGTCGATCGAGGTGCCGGGGCGGCTGGCGCACGAGGTCTGCCGCATCGTGAACGAGTCGCTCTCGAACGCCGCGCGTCATGGAGGTGCATCGCATGCGCGCGTGCGATTGACTGCCGATGTCGATGGCGTCGATGTGAGCGTCTCCGACAACGGCCGCGGGTTTTCGTTCACGGGTCGCCACGATCTCGGCATGTTGGAGCGCGCGGGGCGGGGGCCGCGCACGCTGCAGGAGCGCGTCACGAATCTCCGCGGCTCGCTCACGGTCGATTCGACCGGCAGCGGCGCGTCGATTGAGGTGCGGATCCCGATCGCGCAGGAAGGGCGCGAATGACGATCCGCATCGTCGTCGCCGACGATCATCCGTTCATCCTCGACGGACTCGAGCAGCTCTTTCGAGGAGAAACGGACTGCGAGATCGTGGCCCGTTGCACGAACGGCGAGGAGGCATTGCGCGCCGTCGAAACGACGAAGCCCGACGTGCTCGTGCTCGACGTGCGCATGCCGCGCATGGACGGCATCGAGCTGTTGCGCAAGTTGCAGCGCAGTGAAGTGCAGACGAAGGTCGTGCTGCTCACGGCCTCGCTCGACGACGCGCGCCTCCTCGAGGCATTTCGCCTCGGCGCGAGTGGTCTTGTGTTGAAAGAGTCCGCGCCGCGACTCCTCGTGCAAAGCGTCCGTCAGGTCGCGAACGGCGAACAGAGTTGGAACGGCAAGGCGATCGCCGGCGCGCTACGACTGATGCTGCAGCGCGAGCAGGCCGTGGCGTCGCTCTCGTCGACGCTTACGCCGCGCGAGGTCGAGGTGACGCGCATGGTCGCCTCGGGGCTGCGCAACAAGGAGATCGCCTCGCGCCTGGAGATCACCGAGGGGACGGTGAAGTTTCATCTGCACAGCATCTACGAGAAGCTGCAGATCGACGGACGCTACGCGCTGATGAGTTACGCGCGGGATCACGGGTTGGCGTAGGCGCGCGTTGGACCGCTGGCGTCCTCGCCGGCTGGGCGAGCGGCGTCCCGCCTCTCGCGGACGGCGGCGAGACGCCGCCGTCCCAGCCGCCGAGACGGCAGCGGTCCAACAGCGAGCGCTACGGCACCGTGTTGATCGTGTTGCCGAAGTCGTGAATCGAGCAGTGATAGCGATAGTTCGTGGCCGTGGCCGGAACGGCGAAGGTGATTTCGCCGCTGGAGATGTTGTTGTTGGTCACGCTGCCCGGCGGCGCGTTGAGAATCTGGAAGGGGTGAAACGAGTCGGTGTTGATCTGGAACCGGTACGTGCGTCCGCGCGTCAGCGTCAGGACCGGGTTCTCGCCGTTCAATCCCGAGATGTTGTAGAAGAAACCGGGCGACGTGACGATGAAGTCGGGGGCCGCGGGACCTTGCACGGCGATCGAGACCGTCGCGGTTGCGCTGCCGGCGCTGTTGGCGACGACGTACTTGAACGAATCGGTGCCGGTGAAATTGTTCGCGGGTGTGTAGACGAAGCTTCCGTCGGCGTTGAGGCGAATCGTTCCGTTCTGCGCGGTCGAGGAGCTCGCGCCGATCGTCGTTTGCTCCGAGCCCGCGGCGGCGCCGTAGCCGGCGATGTTGGCGGCGTTGGGCGTGTCGTTCGCGAGCACGCCCGGCGCAGGCTGATTGAGCGCGACGTTGCGCGGCGTCGCGAATTGGTCGTCGGTCACGGCCGGCGGAATAGGAACGACGGTCACGGTCACTTGCGCAGTCGAGCTTCCGCTCGAGTTCGTGAGGACGTACTTGAACGTATCGATGCCGGCGAATCCGGACGCGGAGTGGTACGTGAACGATCCATTCGCGGCGACGCTGACGGAGCCACCTTGCGCGGTTGCGGTCGTGTTGCCGAGGACCGTTTGCTCGTTGCCGTTGACTCCGTAGCTGACGATTGCGGCGAGGTTGACGGTGTCGTTCGCGAGCACGCCCGGCGCGGCGATGCTCAGGGTCTGCGCGAACGTGACCGGATAGGCGTCGTTCACGGCAGTCGGTGTCGTGTCCGGTCCCGGATGCCGAACGGAGCGGCGTTTGGCCGCGCTCAAATTCGCCGGCAACAGAACGATCAATGCCAGAACCGCGACACCCGTCACATAACGCATCACGACTCCTCCGCGCGCAAGTACGCGCAGCTTACTCCTCTCGGATCGGCGTGCCGAGCTGGGCCATCACAGTCGCTACCAACACGTCACAACGCGATTGTCCGAAGGTGAAGAGCCGATCGAAGGTCAGGCCGGCGCGGCGATAGAGGTTGTCGCGAAGCGCGGCGCGCGCGCGGTGCAGTCGAGTCTTGACCGCGTCCTCGGCGATGCCGAGACATTCGGCGGTCTCGGACGTGCTCAGTCCTTCCACTTCGCGGAGCATGATCACGCAGCGATAGCGCTCCGGAAGCGCGGCGATCTCCGCTTCGACGAAGCGGCTCAGTTGCGAGGTCACGGCCTGCTGCTCGGGGTCGGGTGCCGTCTCTTCGATCAGATCCATCGCGTCCTCGCTGACGTCGGCGGCGATGCGCAACGCGCGCGGTCGGACGCGGGCCAGCGCCTCGTTGATGGCGATGCGCGTAAGCCAGGTCGCGAGCGACGAGCGTCCGGCGAACTGCCCGAGGTTGGCGAAGGCGTTGACGTAGGCCTGCTGCATCACGTCCTCGGCCTCGGATTCGTCGCGCACGATTCCGCGTACGGTGCGGTAAATGCGCTGGTTGTAGCGCCGCAGGATGAGCTCGAAGAGCGCGGTCTCTCCGGCGACGACCCGCGCGACGATGTCAGCGTCACTCAACGGGTCGGGGGATTTCGGTGAGGGGAGGGCAGGCATGTCTGGTTAGAGTATCCGCTCCCGAAAAGGTGACAGAGGTGGATAGGTGGACCGCCGGCTGGAAGCCAGCGGTCCGGCAGGCTGGAAGCCTGCGCTCCCTTTGGGGCTGCGAGCGATACCCGGCATGCGACAACACCGGCACGAATGCCGCTGATCGATCAGTTTCCGCTTGGTTTCAGCGTCACGTCCACGTTTGCAGGTGCTCGGTTGTACATCGCGCCGTTGGCCGCATCCACAATGAGCCCGATGATGCCGCCGAAAAGGATGTTGCCGAAGTACCAGCCCGAAGTCGACCGTTTGAGCGACGTTTCCACGGGTTGATAGCCCTCTTTTGCGAGCGTAATCGTGCAGTGAGATGGCTTGCGATGAACGGTAACGACCGTTGGTGTGACGAGTTTCGGATCATTGTTCACGTCACCGCATGCCACCGTTACCGCTGCTCCCGCGGGACTCGAACTGACGGGAATCTGCTGAGTGGTTTGGTGGACGATCGAAGCGCAACCGCCAAGGAACACTACTGCGATCAGCACGAACTGTTTCATCGTTCTTCCTCCGAAGTTTTAGATGCTACGGCTTACGGCTCGAATCGACAGACACCAACGGTGGTGTTTTGTGGCGCTCGTTGTTGGGACGTTGCGATTTCAATCAATCGGATAACCCGCATCCACCCACGCCTCCAGTCCGCCGGCGAGTGGGCGGACGTGGGCGAATCCGTTGTCGATCAGGGTGCGAGCCACACGGGCCGCTGAGGCTTCGTTGGGTCACGTGCAGTAGAGGATGACCTCGCGATTTCGCGGTAGTTCGGTGACGTGCTCTCGAATGCGATCGTGAGGGATCACCAGTGCGTGCGGGACTCGTCTCGGGTCGCGCTTCTGCGCCGACTCGGTGCGGACGTCGATGATGACCGGCAACGGCTCTCCGTCGAGCAGCGCGGCCAGCTCATCGGGATGAATGCGCGCCAGGCGCAGTTTCTTCAGGAGTCGCACGCGCTGCCACCACTTGAAGACGATCAGCGAGGCCAGGGCTGTTCCAACGAGGACGACGGCCCACCATCCCATGTTCTCGAGCGTCGCCAGCACGCGATCGACGGCGTTGTGAAATACGTGGCCCGCGGCCACGGCAATCGCGGCCCAGAGAAATGCTCCGAGTCCGTCATAGAGAAGAAACGTGGAGGTCTTCTGTCCCGTCGCTCCCGCCAACGGCGGTGCGACGGTCGAGAAACCTGGGACGAATTTCGCGAGGAGCAGCGACCGCATTCCCCAGCGCTCGAAGCGTGCCTCGGTGTCGCGGACGCAGGTGTCAGGCGACAGCGACATGATGCAGAGGATGCGCAGAACGCGATAACCCATGCGACGGCCGAGCACGAACCAGATCCAATCGGCGACGAGGGACGCCACGACGGATCCGCCGATGATCAGCGTCGACGACATCTTGCCGTCTCGCGACAGCGCACCGGCAACGACCAGCGTCGGCACGGCGGGAATCGGAAGGCCGATCTGCTCGAGAAAGACATTCAGCCACACCAGCGGCGTGCCGTGACGAATGAGGAGCGCGACGATCTTCGACACTGTGCCGTGATGCTAACGCAAAGCAGATCGCAGAACGCAGATCGCAGCAAAGCAGATTGACCAATTGAGAAAGCGCGCGCACTAGCGTGACCACTGCGATCCGCGATCTGCGCTCTGCCATCTGAATCACTTGCACATCTGCTGATATACCCCGATCACGTCATCTCGCACGTCGTCGAGATCTTCTTTGATCTTGGCGACGATCTGCTGGTACTCGGGGGCATCGTGCAGGGGCTGGAGCCAGGGATGCTTCACGAGCGCGTACCAACTGTGATTGCCGAGGGCCGCGGCGCGTCCGAGCCAGTACAGAGCCGCGGCGCGGTCGCCGAGCTTGGCGTAGACGAGGGCGACGCGCAGGGCGGCCCAGTGATTGCGCTTGGCGTCGGGCTCGAACGCGCGGACCATCGCCAGCGCGCCTTCGCGGTCGCCGCGTGCGGCGGCGATCATCGCCTTCATACTTCTGCCGAGGTAGTGATTCGGCACCAGCGCCAGCGCGGCGTTCGCTTCTTTCTCCGCTTCGCCGAGATCGCCGCGCAGGATGAGCGCGTTGCCGCGGATGTCGTGTCCCGCGAGCGCGGTGTCTTTCGACGCCAGCGCGTACTGCGCGTTCTGCAGCGCGGCCTCGGGGTCGATGGCGTTGACGTACCAGTATCCCCGCGTCAGCGCTTCGTTCGACATCGGGTCGATCTGCACGAGCTTGTCGCCGATGCACTTCGCCTTCTCGAGCTCACCGGTGGAAACGAAATACGTCGTCATCGAATAGAGCGCGATCGTGTCGGTCGACTCGAGGCGCAGCGCGGCGAGGATCTCGCGCACCGACTCGCGGAACCGCTCCGGATCGCGCACGAACACGCGCCCGAGCGCGAGATGCGCTTCGGCGAGATTGGGGTCGAGACGGACGGCCTGGCGCGCGTACCACTCCTGCTTGTCGACGTCCTCACTGGAGGCGAGACTTCGTGCCTGACCGAGCGAAAGGGTGGCGGCGAGATCGGCGTACGCGGCGGCGAATGAAGGATCGAGGGCGATCGCGCGCTTGAGTGCCGAAATCTGTTCGGCGTAGTGCTGCGGCACAAAGCTGCCGCTGAGCGCACGTGCGCGGAGATACTCCTCGTACGCCTTCGGGCTCTTCGATCGCGCATCCGAGCGCATCGCCTGCGAGCGCGAAATGCCCATGTGCTCGTTGAGGCCGGAGACGGTGCGCGCGGAAACATCGTCGATGAGCTTCAGCAGATTGTCGCGTTTGCCTTCGACGGTGTCGGACCAGACGGAGAATCCGGTGCGCGTGTCGGTGAGCTGCAGCGTCACGCGGACGAGATCGCCCGCGGCGAGAAAGTTTCCCTCGAGGATGGCGTCGACTTTCAGCTTCTCGCTGGCGCTCTTCGCGTCGACCTTGCTGCCCTGAAACTGAATGACCGAAGACGTCGGCCGCACCTGCAGCGAATGGATCTGCTGCAACTCCGTGACGAGAGCGTCGGCGAGTCCGACGGAGAGGAAGTCGTCGCTGGTGTTGTTGGTGATGTTGCGCAACGGCAGCACGGCCATGGAGCGAATGGGCGGCGGCGTCACGGCGGTCGCGCTCGCCGATGTCATGTCGCTGCGTTGCACGATGAAGATCGATGCGGCGACGATCAGCGCCGCGCCGAGGGTGATCGCCACGCGGATCCAGCGCGGGCGGCGCATCGTGCGGCCGAGCGTGGTGCGCGAGGTCGTCGTCACGCGAACGGTCGGCGTGTCGATCTGTTCGAGATCGGAGAGGAGATCGCTGTGCGGTCTGATAGCGATCGTTCGGATCTTTCTGCAGCAGGCGCGAGATGATCTTCGCCGCCGCCGGAGGAAAGCTCGGGTCGACGGGAACGAACGGTTCTGGCTCGCCTTCTCGAATTTTGTCGAGGACCAGCAGCGGAGCTTCGGCGTTGAAGGGGAGATGGCCCGCGGCCATGTGGTAGAGCACGACGCCGGCGGAGAAGAGATCGCTGCGGACGTCGGCGTTCTGGCCGCGCGCCTGCTCGGGCGCGATGAAGTGCAGCGTGCCGAAGAAGTGTCCGCTCGTCGAATCGCGCGTGTGCTCGAGGCCGGGATCGGTCATCGAGCGCGGGATCGCTTTGGCCAGGCCGAAGTCGAGGATCTTCACGAGCCCGGTCGGCTCGAGAATGATGTTCGCGCTCTTGATGTCGCGATGGATGATGCCCTTTTCGTGCGCGGCCGCGAGTCCGGCGGCGATCTGCCGGGAGATGCTGAGGAACTCCGCGGCGTCGAGCGCACGCCGTCGCACGCGCTGCGAGAGCGTTTCTCCCTCGCAGTATTCCATCACGATGAACGGCACGCCCTGATCGGTCTCGTCGACTTCGTAGATCGTGGCGACGTTCTGGTGGCGGATCGATGCGGCGGACCGAGCCTCGCGGAGGAAACGCGCCTTGCGGTCGCTGGCCAACTCTCCGGCGTTCAGGACCTTCAGCGCGACGAGGCGCCCAAGTCGCTCATCGCGCGCGAGATAAACCGTCCCCATTCCGCCCTTGCCGAGAATGCGGATGATCTCGAAGCCGTCGAAAGTGGGAGCGTTTTCGGGCACCTGACTGAGCGGCATTCTACACGGAGGAAGAGAGGTAGACGGGTAACGGTAGACGGGGCTCGTTCGCGAGAGTGGTGCCGTTTTGCAAGATCACCCCGTTCGTCTCCTGTCTACCGTTCACCTCTCATCGGGAACGAACCTGACCCCTTTCGTCGCGGACGGTGGGTTATATTTACACCCCTTCCATGACAGAGATCTCGCTCCCGCCGCGGTACCAGATCCATGCGACGCTGAAAAACACGGCCGAAACCACGGTGTATCGGGTGTTCGATGGTTCCGGATCGCCGTGACGAGGCGATCAAGATCCTCTGTCACGAGATCAGCGATCCGCAGCAGCTTCTTCGCTTCAAGACCGAGTTTGCCACGCTCGGCTCGATCGAGCACGCCAGCGTCATCAAGGTCTTCGATTTCGGCGTGCTGCAGGAGCGCTTTCCGTACTTCACGATGGAGTTCTTTCCCGGGAAGCGCATCACGGAGTTTTTTGACGGGCAGAACTGGGACGCGCTCTACAGCGTGATCCTGCAGATCGCGTCGGGGCTTCACCACATCCATCACCTCGGCATCATTCATCTCGATCTCAAGCCGTCGAACATCCTTGTCGACGACGAGGGCAACGCCAAGATCATGGACTTCGGCCTGGCGACCGAAGGGCGTCAGGTGCTCGACCGCAAGATCCGCGGAACGCTGCAATACATGGCCCCCGAGGTGCTGCGGCAGGATCGCGTCGACTCGCGTGCCGATCTCTACGCGCTCGGCATGACGCTCTACGAAACCGTCACCGGTGCGTTGCCGGGCTACGGGCGCGCGCCGATCGAAGTGATTCGCATGCATCTCGACGAGGAGATCCGTCCTCCCTCGGCGATCAATCCGCATGTTCCTCCGGCGCTCGAACAGATCATTGTCAAGCTGATGGAGAAGGATCCGCGGCAGCGCTTCCCCTCCGCCGCGGCGCTGCTGCAGGCCGTCGCGGAAGCGGCGGGGAAGAAGGCGCCGCCGGTGGAGCTCCTTGTCGGCCGCGGCGAGCTCTACGCCGCGCCGCTGATCGGACGCACGAACGAAGTGACGCAGCTATGCCTCGCTCGCCGCGGAAGCGCGCGAAGGACGCGGCAACGGCGTGATCGTCGCCGGCGCGGAAGGAATGGGGAAGAGCAGGATCGTCCGCGACGTCACCTTGCGGGCGCAACTCGACGGCGCGCGCGTGTTCAGCGGCCGTTGTCCCGTGAATCGGAAGACGATCTACGCGCCGTTCTTCGAGATCTTCGAGCAGATGGTGCGCGCGGTGAACCCGGACGCCGATGTCGGCGAGGAGATCCGCCGCATCCTGCGCCCGGTCGTAGCCTCGGCGGGACCGGAGACGAGTCCGCCGCAACACGGCCAGAAGTTCCGGCTCTACAACCGCATCGTGCAGTCGATGCAGGACATGTATGGCTTCCTCAGCGTGAACAGCGAAGCCGGCGGCTCTCCGCTGATCCTGATCATCGAGGACTTGCAGTGGGCGGATCCTTCGACGGCGGAGCTGTTCTCCTTCCTCGTCGGCGAGGCGAAGCAGAACCGGTTGCTCGTGATCGGAACGCTCACGCTCGACTCCGGCGGCGAAGCGGCGATCGAGTCGTCGTCGCCGAGTCTTGCCTTCTGGGAGCAGCGCGGGAGAGATGGATCCTTCCCGATCGTTCGCGTGGAGACGCTGACCGAGCCGCTCGTTCGCGAGCATGTTCAATCGCTCCTCGGCGATACGAACGTGTCCGACGAACTGGTGCGCTGGATGATGTGGGAGTCGGCCGGCTCGCCGCTGAACATCCGCCGCATCATCGACTATCTCATCGCGCACGACTACCTGACGTGGCGCCCCACCGGCTGGAGCGCGGACATGGAGCGCATCCGCGCGATGCGCATCCCCGGCGGCTTCGCCACGATTCTCATGGAGAAGGTCGAGGCGCTCTCGCCGGAGCACCGCGCGCTCCTCGAATTGGCTTCGGTGATCGGCGAAACGATGGACGCCGAGCTCCTGACGCGCGCCTCGGAGCGCGCGCCCGAGGAGACGTACGCCGCGCTGCGCGAGCTGATGCGGCAGAGCCTCGTCGACGAGTCGAGCGACGGCAGGACGATCACGTTCCCGCAGATGCATTTGCGCGACGCCGTGTACAACGCCATTCCCGAGCGGCGGCGACTCGATCTGCACCTGCACGTCGGACAGGTGCTGGAACCCGCCGCCAACGATGGCTCGACACAGCTCATCGGTGAAGTGGCCTTTCACTTCTCGCGCGCCAACGATACGGAGCGCGGCGCGCGCTACGCCATCGAAGCGGGCGATCTCGCGACGCGCACGCTTGCGCACGAAGAGGCGACGGAGTTCTATCGCATCGCGCTCGAGCTCCTGGACCTCGGCGGTGTCGAAGAGGCGCGCAAGGCGGAAGTGCGCGAGAAGCTGGCCGACGCGTACTACCGCCGCGACGATTATCGCAGTGCGATGCACGCCTATCAGTTCCTGCTGAAGAGCATTCAGACGCGCCATACGCGTCCCGACGACGTCAGCACGGATGGCGAGGCGAATGTCGACGTCGCGCGGGTGATGAAGAAGATCGGCAAGGTTCTGCTGCGCCGCGGGGATGCGGATGCGGCGATGACGTATTACCAGAGCGCGCTGGCGATTTACGAACGCCTGGGGCAGACGGTCGACGTCGCGGAAATGCTCAACCGCCTGGCCTGGCTCTATCGCATGCGCGACGACTTCGACACGGCGCGCGAGACCGCGGAGCGCGCCGGTGCGATGCTCGAGTCGCAGGGCCCTAGCGTCGTCTATGGCTACGTGAAGAACATCCTCGGCCTGATCGAATTCGCGCGAGGCAACTGGCAACGCTCGCGCGACATTCTTGAAGAGGCGGTGGCCATCGCCGAGCAGCTCGGAAGCGAACAGCTAAGCAGGGTGGCCTCGATGAACCTCGGCAACACGCTGTGGAAGCTCGGGGAGTGGGAGCGCGCGCTGCAGTATTTTCGGCGCAACCTCGAGCGTTCGGAATCCGAGGGAGATTTGTGGGCCTTGGTCATGGCCTACAACAACGTTGGGGTCGTCGAGTACGGACGCGGCAACTTCCAGGCGGCCGCGGAGATCTTCGAGAAGAGCGTGCGCATCGACGAGAAGATCGGCGCGCTCGATCATGAAGCGCTGGCGCGCGAGAACCTCGCCGACGCGCTGGAAATGCTCGGCCGCTGGGACGAAGCGCTCGAACAATATCGGCGCTGCCTGAGCATGGAAGGCTTCGACGAGACGCGCGCGTCGCGGCTTTCGGTCTACGTCCCGTTGGCGCGATTGACGAAGAAGCGCGGCGACATCGCCAAGGCGCTCGAATACGCGCAGAAGGCGCTGGCCGCGGGCGAGCGTGCGCGCGACGAAGATCTGATCGCCGAAGCGGCGTACATCGTGGCGTCGATCGAAGACGAGCGGGGGAACAACCTCGAAGCGGAGCGCTATCTCGACCGCGCGTTAGCGATCTTCGAGAGCAATCGCACCTTGCACGGACTCGCGCGCGCGCACACGGCGGCGGCGGTGCTCGTGCTGCAGCGCGGCGACATCGAAGGTGCGGTGAAGCATGCGCAACTCGGCGAGCAGAATGCGCGGCAGATCGGCGATCGTCTGTCGCTGGCGAAGAACGACTGGGCCTGGGCCAAGATCCATGGCTCGCGCGGCGAGCGTGAAGCGGCGGCCGCGAAGTTCGAAGCGGTGCGCGGCGCGCTCGAAGAGTTGGAGACGCCGTACGAGATGGGGCGCCTCCTCTTCGATATCGGACTGTTGCGCGAGGAACCGGAAGAGGCGACGCACACGATCCGCGAAGCGATTCGCATCTTCGAGAAGCTCAACGCCACGCACGATCTCGAGCGCGCGCGCGGCGCACTGTTCCGCATCCGGCCCGCGGGCAAGGCGCCGGAACAGGGCGTCGTCGGTCTCTACGAGATCGTCAAGATCATCAACTCGACCCTCGATCTCGAAGAAGTCCTGAACCGCGTACTCGACGTCTGCATCCGCAGGTTGCGCGCCGAGCGCGGAATGATCCTGCTCCTCGATCCACTGACCGGCGCGTTGCGCACGCGCGTCGTGCGCAACATCAAGGAAGGGCCGGAAGGGGAGCGGAAGCGCTCGCCGCAGGCCATCGTCAAGGAAGTGATGCAGACCGGGCAGTCGGTGATCTCGGCCGACGCGCGAAGCGACGAGCGCTTCGTCGAATCGGAATCGGTGATCGCCGAGAACATCCTCTCGATCCTCTGCGCGCCCGTGATCATCAAGGAACGGATCGCCGGCGCGATTTACGTCGATCATCGCCAGGCGCGGCACCTGTTCTCGCAGAAGGATCTGAGCTTCCTCGAAGCGTTTGCCGATCAGGCAGCGATCGCGATCGAGAATGCGCGGTTGTATGAGGAGCTGGAAGAAGCGCGTACGCGGCTCTCGCTCGAAAACGAAGGACTGCGCCGCGAAGTGCTCGTTGAGAAGCATCTCGATTCGATCGTCGGGCAATCGGAAGCGGTCTCGCGGAGCCAGTTCGCGATCCGCAAGGCCTCGGCGGGGCACTCGACGGTTCTGCTGCGCGGCGAATCGGGCACGGGCAAGGGACTCGTGGCGCGGATCATCCACAACATCGGTCCGCGGCGGAACGGGCCATTCATCAAGTTCAACAGCGCGGCGCTCACGGAAACGCTCGCGGAGTCGGAGCTGTTCGGCCACGAGCGCGGTGCGTTCACCGGCGCGGACCGTCGCAAGCTCGGTCGTTTCGAGCTGGCGAACAACGGAACGATTTTTCTCGACGAGATCGGCAAGATGTCGCTGGCGATGCAGGCCAAGTTGTTGCGCGTCGTCGAGGACAAGGAGTTCGAGCGCGTCGGCGGAACGCAAACGATCAAGACCGACGTGAAGATCATCACGGCGACGAATCTCGACCTCGAGAAGGCGATCGAGGACGGAACCTTTCGCGAGGATCTGTTCTATCGCCTGAACATCATTCCGATCACGCTGCCGCCGCTCCGCGACCGGAAGGACGATATCCCGCTGCTCGTCGAGCATTTCATCCGCAAGATCTGCAAGGACCTCGGCATCGACAACAAGCGCCTCGAACCGGGCGTGCTCGACCTGTTCATGCGCTACGACTGGCCCGGCAACGTGCGCGAGCTGGAAGCGACGCTGCACCGCTCGATCGTGATGTCGAACGGCGACACGGTGACGAAGAACGAGTTCTACAACCTCTATTCGCAGACGACGCCGGCACTCGTTCCCGCCTCCGCGGGAGGGGCGATGCCGAGCTCGATCCTGAACCCGCTCGTCGGCAAGATGGAGATCACCAGCGACGTCTACGACGAGGTGATGTCCGCGGTCGACAAGCAACTCATCGTGCGCGCCCTGGAAAGCTCCGGCGGCCGGATCCGCGAAGCCGCGCGCCGGCTCGGACTGGCGAGGAACACGTTGAAGTCGAAGATCATGAAGTACGGGATTGCGGTGAGGGAGTAGAAAGGCGAGGAAATCGTTCTCGGGTTGTCGGTTGTCAGTTGTCTGCGAGATCGCGTCGAACGAAAAACTCCCGGACAACTGATAACCGAGAACTGATTAACCGGCTCCGCCCGGCCTGTCGACTATCATCCGACCAACGATGCCGCACTACCTCCTGAGCTGGTCGAGCCCCGCGGATCGGCTCTTCGACATCACGATTCGGTTCCTGGCTCCGGCGGACACTCCGCGGCTGCTGCTGCCGGCCTGGAGGCCGGGGCGTTATCTCCGGCAGAACTACGCGGCGAACGTTCGCGAATGGTCGGCGGGGGAGGCGCGGATCTGGAAGGACGGGCTCTCCTCGTGGCGCGTGGACGCGCGCGCGGGGGAAGAGGTCACGGTCCGCTATCGCTTCTACGCGGGGCAACTCGATGCCGGATCGAGCTGGCTCGACGAGGACGAGGCGTACTTCAACGGCTCGAACCTCTTCATGATGGTCGAAGGGCTGCGCGGCGAGGAGCATCGGTTGTCCATCGGCGCTCCGGCGGAATGGACGATCGAGACGCAATTGCCGCGCGACGAGACGACATTCGTCGCTCGCGACTACGACCATCTCATCGACTCTCCAACGATCTGCGCGGCGAAGATGACGCGGCATTCGTTCCACGAGAGCGGTGCGACGATGCATCTCGTCTTCCGCGGCGACGAAGGGATCGATACGGAGCAATACATCGAGCCGGTCCGTGCGATCACGCGATCGCAGGCGGAACTGTTCGGCGGGCTGCCGTTCGAGCAGTACCGCTTTCTTTTTCACGTTCGCGAGAAGTGGCATGGCGTGGAGCACGAAGACTCCTGTTCGATCATCGCGCGCCGCGCCGCGCTTCTCGGCGCCGGCCCGGGAGACGAGGGTTTCGATCATCTTCTCTCGATCAGCTCGCACGAGCTCTTTCACGCCTGGAACGTCAAGCGCATCGTGCCGGGGCCGTTCGTACCGTACGACTACTGGCAGGAAGCTCCAACACGTCTGCTCTGGGCGATGGAAGGGATCACGTCGTACTACGGCGAGCTGACGCTCGTCCGCGCGGGCCTCTGGTCCGTGGATCGCTATCTCGAGCATCTGCGCAACGAAATCCAGACGCTGGAGAACCTCTCGGCACGGAAGCATCTTTCGCTCGCTCAGGTCAGTTTCGACGGCTGGCTGAGCGATCCCGCGCAGATGCACGATCACGGGAACGCCTGGTTCTCGTTCTACACGAAAGGGGAGATCGTCTCGGTCCTGCTCGATCTCACCATTCGTCGGGCGAGCGGCGGAGCGCGCTCGCTCGATGACGTGGTGCGCATCCTGTGGGAGGAGTACGGCAAGAACGGCCGCGGACTCGAAGAGGATGCAATCGAGCGAGTCGTAGCGCGAATCGCGGACGTTGGCGATTTCTTCGAGCGCTATGTCGAAGGCACGGAGTCGCTGCCTTACGAAGAACTGTTCAGCACCGCCGGAATCGCGTTCGCCGCTTCGGCGAGCGAACCGGAACAGGCATCGCTGGCGACGAAGCTCAAGGTCGCGGAAGGGTTGCTGATCGTGGAGAGTGCCGTGCGCGGCGGGGCAGGGATGGAAGCCGGGCTTCTTCCAGGCGATGAGCTGATCGCGCTCGATGGCACGCGCACAATCAGCAAGACCGCGCTCGACGCGGCGCTGGGCGGACTGCGGATGGGCGAATCAGCGGAGCTACTGATCGGCCGCGCCGGCATCGTGCGGACGCTTTCCCTCGTCGCGCGTCCCGATCCGCGTCCGAAGATCGCGCTGCGGATCGAAGGACCGAGCGAATTGCGGCGGGAATGGCTGAGGAGAGCGGAATGAGCGAAGAACGTCCCGTCGAGTTGCAGGAGGATCAGGTTCCCATCGACGGAATCGAGAGTGCGATCGACGAGCTCGTCGATCTGTATGGGGGCGAGATCACGGCCTCACGCGAAAAGGAGCGTGAGTTCACGCTTCCGCTGCGCCGCGGAGTGGCCAGCGCCGGTGGCGTGGAGTGCACGCTGTCGTGGACCGCGGAGGGCGTGCTTCGCCTCAAGTGCAACCGCGACGTCGACGCACCGAAACTGCAGCGCGTGCTGATGCTCGTCGCCGGCGTGATCGGATCGCTGCTGTTCATGATCTGGCCGTTCTTCCCCCACGAACAGGGATACGGAGCGCTGGCGGCCCTCGGCGGAATCATGGCCATCGCCGTCTACCTGATGACGCTTCGCAAGACCAGCGGCGGAATCGCCAGCGACTTTTTGCGACGACTGACGCGAAGGCAGCGGAACACGAAGGAAAGCTGACTTCCGTTGGACCGCCGGCCTTTTGGACCGCCGCCGTCTCGGCGGCTGGTCGAGCGGCGTCTCGCCGCTCGAGGGTGGGCGGGCGCCGAGCCGGCGCCGCCCCAGCCGGCGAGACGCCGGCGGTCCTCGGGTTTACCGCGGTTACTTCACTTCGAGCGTCGTTCTGCCGGCGACGCCCATCGGGTCGAGTCCGAGCAGCCGGACATCGAGGAACAGGTTCTCGGCGCTGCCGATATCGGCGAGGGGGATGTCGATCGACAGCGACGTTGCGCCGGTCTCCAGCTCGCGCATGCCCTGAGCCCAGGCGACGGACGAGCCGCCTTTTGCGACGATCACATCGAAACGGTATGTCCCGCGGATGTTGACGTTGGCGGGTGCGCTGACGCGCAGAACGTTTCCGACGACTTCGATGCCGGGATTGCCGAGGCGCGCGGCGCCTCGCTCGGCCATGAGCTCTCCGGCGCCGGTGCGCGCGAAGCGGGTGCCGGCAGACGTCGAGCCCTCGGCGTCGAACCGTACCTGCCAGGCGCCGGCCGCGTGCTCGGGAAGATCGTTCACCGTCGCGCCGTAGACTCCGTCGCTCAGCTCCGAGAGCGTCACGACATCGAATGCCCGTCCGCGCGGTGAAGTGAGGCGAGCAGTGACGACGGCGCCGCGGATCGCGGTGTCGCCATCGCGAAGCTCAGCACGCAGCGTCACGGGCTCACCCGGCTGGCGCGAGAGCGGCGCGGCCCAGGTCGCGAGAGTGATCGCGCTGTCGGGCTCGGCGGCAACGACCGTCACTCCCTCGCCGTTGTCAGGGATGTCGACGTCGAGACGATAGCTCGCCGCGGCGGTGCGCATGATGTGCAGGACTTCCTGCGGCGTTCCGTCGAGTCGAAAACGGCGGAGTCCCCGCTCGAGTGAGCCGCGATCCATCGGCTGCAGAATCGCGCCGGTCGGCGTCGTGAGACGCGCGCCGCGCTCGGGAGTCCAGATGATCATGCCACTCCCGCCGGACGCGGGAAGCTCGACCGAGGCGTGCGCGGAAACGCGCGGAATCTCGCGCGCGAACATGCGCGAGACGTTGGCGGGCGCGTGGTCGGAGGGCGCCTCGTACTTCGTGTTCGGCTCGAAACGGCCGGTCAGGTCGGCCGCAAGGGCGGCGGGCGTGATGACGATGAGCAGGAGGAGAAGCAGAGCAAGTGTGCGTTTCATGGCGTCTCCTCTCAGAAATCGGTGGCGAGCGAGTCGCCGATCTTCTTGTAGTCGTTGCGACGATTGTGGTGGTGATTCGCCAGCGTCGTGAACCAGACCACGCCGACGGCTTGCGCGCTGTACTGCGAGACCATGCCGTCGTCCTCGCCCGGCATTCCGGCGACTCCGGAGAGCGTCGCCAGCCCCGTGTCCTCGACATGGATGAAATCGTTCCAGAGTCCGGTGCCGGCGATGTTGTAGATCGTCCGCGGCAGCGCCGGGCGTCCCGAGGTCCCGTTGAGGTAGTACTGGTTGTAGTAGCTCATCGACGAGGTGGTGCAGTTCTTCGTGGCGTCGTTGTTCTGGCCGACGAGATCGATGAGCCACCCGGTGAGCCACGATCCCGAGAGCGTGCCGGCGAGATTCGCGGCCTCGGAACCTTTGTTCGGCGGCGCGATCGAGTTCACCCAGCGGATGCGACTGATGATCGGCTGATAGCGGGAGTCGTAAGTCGGATTCGAGAGAATCCAGCGGATCACGACGCCGCCAAAGGAGTGCGTCTCGATGACGATGTCGTCGATCGCATTGGCGTTCATCCATGTGTAGATCTGGCCCGCGACCTGCCCGCCCGCGACCCACATGTACTGCGTCCCGTCGTACGCGCAGATGAGATAGGGGATCGTGAACCCTTTGGTGGTTGCGCGGATCATGTCCTCGCCCCAGTACGCGCGAGCGACGCTCTGCTGCGCAAGATTCGCTCCTCCCTTGCCATGGATGAAGACGACGCCGGTTTTCGCATACAGCGCCGAAGAAGAGAGAAGAACCGCCACCGCAATCGCCAACAAGATCCGAGGTTTCATTTCGGGCCTCCTGAAGGGCGGAAGTACTTCAATGCAGGTGCCGCACGTGTTTTCAATGAGTTAGGCTCGAGAGGGGTCGCGCATTGAACCTTTGTGACACTGAATGAGGGTTCAATGCTGACCGTAAGGGTCGACATTTGTGCCGTGTTAGAGTCCCGCTTCGAATGCCGATCACTCCCTATCGCGATCATCTCGTCAATCTCGTCGATCCTTCGGAAGAGCTCGTACAGCTCGCCGCTACGCTCCCCTCGATTCAGATCTCTCCACGCGCTCAATGCGATCTCGAACTCCTGGCCACAGGTGGCTTTTCCCCGCTCGATCGCTTCATGGGACGCGCCGACTATGAGCGCGTGGTCGCCGAGATGCGGCTCGCGGACGGCACGCTCTTCCCGATCCCGGTCACTCTCTCCGTGGACAGCGGCGCGCCGGTGCATCTCGACACCGACGTCGTCCTGCGCGGCTCGCGCAACGAGATCCTGGCGATTCTGACGGTCGAGGAGATCTACGCCTGGCATCGCGAGGAAGCGGCGCGGAGCGTTTTCGGCACGACCGACCGCGCCCATCCGCTCGTCGCGGAGATGGAACGGTGGGGAGATCTCAATGTCTCCGGCCGTCTGCGCGTCCTCCGCGTTCCGAGTGCGCCCGATTTCGCGGAGCTTCGCCGCACGCCGGCGGCGGTTCGCGCGCTGCTCGAAGAGCGCGGACGCCCGAACGTCGTCGCCTTCCAGACTCGCAACCCGATCCATCGCGCGCACGAGGAGCTGACCCATCGCGCCACCGAGGCGATCGACGGCGTTCTGTTGCTGCACCCCGTCGTGGGCATGACCAAACCGGGCGACGTCGATCACTTCACGCGCGTGCGTTCGTACAAAGCGCTGGTGGAGAAGTATTACGAGCCCGATCGCGTCGTTCTCTCGCTCCTGCCTCTGGCCATGCGCATGGCTGGACCGCGCGAAGCGCTGTGGCACGCCATCATCCGCCGCAACTACGGCGCGAATCACCTCATCGTGGGCCGCGATCACGCCAGCCCCGGACCGTTTTACGGACCATACGACGCGCAGGAGCTCGTGGCGCGCCACGAGGCGGAGACGGGCGTCAAGCCGCTTCCTTTCAGCGAGATGGTGTATCTCGCCGACGAGGATCGCTACGAAGAAGTCTCGCGCGTGCCTGCCGGCGCGAAGACGAAGTCGATCTCCGGCACTCACGTGCGCGATCAGTTCCTCGGCCGTGGAGTTCCGCTGCCGGAGTGGTTCACACGCCCCGAGGTGGCGGCGATCCTGGCGGAGAGTTATCCGCCGCGCTCGCGACAGGGCTTCTGCGTCTGGTTCACAGGGCTGAGCGGCGCCGGCAAGTCGACGACGGCCGACGCGGTCGTGCGCCTGCTGATGGAGTGCGGTCGCGCGGTCACGTTACTCGACGGCGACGTCGTGCGAACGAACCTCTCGAAGGGGCTCGGCTTCTCGAAAGAGGACCGCGACACGAACATCCTGCGCATCGGATTCGTCGCCGCCGAGGTCGTGCGGCATGGCGGAGCGGCCGTATGCGCGGCGGTCAGCCCCTATCGCGCGACGCGCGAGGCCGTGCGCGACATGATGGGCGCGGATCGCTTCATCGAGATCTTCGTTGACACGCCGCTCAACGTCTGCGAGGCCCGCGACGCCAAGGGGATGTACGCGCAGGCGCGCAAAGGAACGATCGCGCATTTCACGGGAATCAGCGACCCCTACGAGTCGCCGGTCGCGCCGGACCTGGCGATCGAGACCGAGACGGCGAGCGCGGAAGAGAACGCGCGCGCGATCATCGAGGTGCTGAGACAGCGAGGGTTTGTGCTGTAGTTTTTGGAGCGCAGGCTTCTAGCCTGCCGGTCCGCCGCCTTCCAGGCGGCCGGCAGCCATCTGAGGTTTTAAGTCAAGCGTCAAGCTGCGATGAACTTGGTCACGGGGGACTGTTCTCGCGTCAGTCGTTCGACATGGAGCTGTTCGTCGTAGGGAGTGTGGTTCATCCAAAGTCGGAACAGGATGCGGATCCATCGGAATGCGAGTGTTCGGATGGCTTCATGATGAAGAGCGCCGCGTTGTCGCTGCTGTTGATAGACAGCCTTGGCCCAGGACGACTTGGGAATCGAAGCTTTTGCAAACTCGTGGAAGGTTTGCCGGAGGAACTTTGGATAGCCCCATCGGGCGTGGACCCGGCGGTATTTGCCGCTCTGCTCGACCACCGGCGCAATCCCGGAGTAGCACTGGAGTTCGGACGGATCGGTGTAGCGGGTCCGGTCCGTACCAAAGGCGACCGCGAGGCGCGGCGCCAGGACCGCGCCAGCGCCGGGCAAGGAGGCAAAGATCTCGCGATCGGGATGAGCGTTCCACGCGACCGACATCGCTTGGTCGTAGATTGCGATCTGCGCGTCGAGCACCTCGATGAGCGCGATCTGCGCTTGCGCGTAGCGCGACCATCCGGCGAGGGCGACCTCATCGCGCAGAAGAGGCACTGCCGAGTCGAGCAGCTTGCGCAGAGCGCTGGCCCGCGCCGCGACCTTCCGACAGCGGTTCGTGCGAAGAAACTGTTCCAGCTCGGCCGGCGTTGCCCTTTGCAGCTCCACCAGCGTTGGCCACAACTTCAGAGCTGCCAGCAGGAGCTTCGATGTTTCTCCGCCAAACCACGGCAACGACTGAGGAAAGAAGTTCTTGAGCGCCGCAGACAACGCATGCGTCGCGGCGGTATGTTGATCCACAAGCGATCGTCGATGCTCGGCCAACATCCGCAGTTCCCTGGTCGCGGCTTCCTCGGGTTGCCAGATGCGCAAGGCCGAAAGGTGCTTGACGGCAAACTCGCAAATCAACGCTGCGTCCGATGGATCGTCACTCGCGCCGCTCAAGCGAAGCGAGTCCCGATACGACTTGGAAGCACGCGGGTTGATCGGCACGATCGCTATGTACTCGTACTGAGCCAGCGCGTAGATCAGACTCGAACAACCCTGCTCGAGCGCCACCACAATCGTCCCTGCCGGATACCGCTCGCGAATCTCTCGCATCCAGTCATGAACTTCCTCGGCGGAACTCCCGAGCGTTCCCGACCTCCGCGTCCCGTCCCGACTCTCGATCGTGTAAGCGTGCTTCTGATCACCCCAGTCCACCCCAACCAACGCTACCCATTCCATCGCTCCCTCCTCACCGTCCTGGGGCACGCTGGCTTTGGTTCTGCGCAGGCCTTATAGTCAGTCCGGAACGGACAGCATCTGAGTATGCGTCTCGACCAAAGCGCACCGCTGGGTCGTAGGGCTGCCGGTAAGCGTCGGCGCTCGGATGCCAGATACGTAACCCAGCGGTGCGTACCCCGCTTCTACTCTCCTCGCTCTCGCTTCTCAGGTAAAGCTGCGTCTCCCGACGGGGCCTTTCTGAAATGCTGACAACGGGGGAGGAGAACGGTGCAGGAGCACCTATAAGGATGCCGGCGGACCGGCAGGCACGGATGCCTGCTCTCCAGGCGTAGCTACAGCCGATCGGTCAGGATCGTCTTGGCGATCGTAGCGAGCTGCATGTTGCTCGTGCCTTCGTAGATCTGTCCGACCTTCGAGTCGCGCCAGAACTTCTCCACCGGATACTCCTTGGTGTAGCCGTTGCCGCCGAAGAGCTGCACGGCGAGCGAGGTCACCTTCTCGGCTACCTGCGAGGAGAAGAGCTTGGCCATGGCGGCTTCGCGGAGGAACGGGCGTCCGGCGTCTTTGAGGCGCGCGGCGTTGTAGACGATGAGACGCGCGGCCTCGAGATCCGTCGCGGCCTGGGCGATCTGGAACTGCACGCCCTGGAACGTCGGCGATCGTCTTGCCGAACTGCCTGCGTTCCTTCGTGTATGCGATCGCGTACTCGAGCGCGCCGCGGGCCACGCCGATCATCTGCGCGCCGATCCCGATGCGGCCTTCGTTGAGCGTCTCGATGGCGATCTTGTAGCCCTTGCCCGGCTCGCCGAGGACGTTCTCCTTCGGGACACGGCAATCTTCGAGGATCAGCTCGCACGTCGACGAGGCGCGGATGCCGAGCTTGTCTTCCTTCTTGCCGACCTGGAAGCCGGGGAAGTCGCGCTCGACGATGAAAGCGGTGATGCCTTTGTAGCCGGCGTCCGGGTTCGCGTTGGCGAAGACGATGAAGACCCCGGCCTCGGCGGCGTTGGTGATCCAGAGCTTCCGTCCGTTGAGCACCCAGCGAATCGCCGCGCTCTTCGGCGCGCGTGGCGAGGGCGAACGCATCCGATCCGGAACCGGCCTCGGAGAGCGCATACGCGCCGACGGTATCGGAGGCGAGCATCGCCAGATACTTCGACTTCTGATCGTCGGTGCCCCAGCGCACGAGCGCGTTGTTGACGAGCGTGTTCTGGACGTCGACGAGCACGCCGCACGAAGCATCGACGTGCGAGAGCTCTTCGACGACGAGCACGGCGTTGAAGAACGTCGATCCGGCGCCGCCCCACTGTTCCGGGACTTCGATGCCCATGATGCCGAGCTCGAAGAAGCTCTTGATCAGGTCCTTCGACATCGTGGCGTCGTGATCCATCTGCGGGACGAGGGGGCGAATCTTCTCGATCGCGAAATCGCGAACGCTCTGCTGGAACATCTGCTCTTCTTCCGACAGCACGGTCAGGGGTGCGCCGGGAGTGAGCTCGAGGGTGGTGGTCATCAAAGGCCTCCGGAGGGGTCAGTCAAGACGGCGAATCATATCCGATCCAACCCGGTTATCATCCCGCGGCGCACAGCGAGCCCTGGTGGCGGAACGGGTAGACGCTCGGGACTTAAAATCCCGTGTCCGTATGGACGTGCCGGTTCGATTCCGGCCCGGGGCACCATCGCTGCGCGAGTCGTGAGGTTGTCGGTTGTCAGTTGTCCGCGACGCCGCGCTTGATGCACAATGTTCGTTACACTGTCGAGTAACGGATTGAACGTGCATTCGACGTTTGTGCGTGGGACCTACGGCAGTTTTCGCCGCGCGGTCCTCAGGCGTTGATCAACGGATTCATGGGCGGGGAGGGTTGAATCGTGGGCAACTGTTCTTATTGCGGCACTCCGTTTCCTCGGACGCGGAAGAGCCGGAAGTACTGCACCAATCGATGTAAGACGAACGCCTGCCTCGACAAGAAGCCGCGTCTCCGCGCCGCCGAGGTCGAAGCGATCCACGAAATTCTCCGCGCCGAGTTCCACTCGGTCGACGCGATGCGAGAGCAGCTGCGCGCGATCGTCGCGCCGGAATTGCCGTCCATTCCCCTCGTCGACGGCCGGGCAGCCATTCCCAGAATGGACTAGCGTTGTGTGACCGGTTGTCAGTTCTCCGGGATCTTCCGGTAGACGCATCACCCCAGACAACCGACAACGGACAACCGACAACAAGTACTCGCGAGATCGCAGCCCTCGCCAGAAAACAAAAAGGGCGCCGTTTTACGGGCGCCCTCCAGGGGTGGGACATTACGACGCAGCGAAGCTACGAAGTAACCCCCTTAGGTGTATTAGAACAATCCATGTGAACGCTTGTACCTCCTCCCCATGAATTTCCGGCGGCCCCGCAACGGCGTCACGTCACGTGCCATGACCCACCGCGCCGGTGTTGCGGACCGGATCGACCGCTCACACGCCCCGTGGTGGAGGGGAGGAGCGGGATCTTGTCGTCTTCATCAAAGAGCACGCGGCCATCCGCCGCACTCGAACGTATAGCTACGGAAACAGTGTCATCCGGGCTTTATTGCACCGGCACCCACCCGTTTCCGTTTGATGCATGGTTAAGATGATACGTTTTTTGTCGCTAATCGCAATTGAAAACTTTCATGAATTTCTTCTTCGAGAGCCATGCCAGAACGCACAAACCCCTGTGCTAAACTCTTTGACCCCCGGGAGTGCCTAACCCTATGAAACCATTCCTTCTCGCCGCCTGTGTGTGCGGACTCCTGATCGGCGACCTGAATGCGGCCGTCGTGAATGGCAAAGTCATGTTCCTCACCAAGCGTGGTCAGCGTCCCATCGTGAACGAAACGCTGGTCTGGCTCGACCCCGCGGGACGTGCGCCGAAGCGCCCGGGCACCACGTCCACCATGACCACGCGCAGCAAGGCCTTTCTCCCGCACATCCTCGCGGTTCCCGCCGGCTCGACGATCAACTTCCCGAACGAAGATCCGATCTCGCACAACCTCTTCTCGCTCACTCCCGGCCACACCTTCGACCTCGGCCTCTATCGCAAGGGACCGGGCAAGGCGCAGAAGTTCGAGGAGCCGGGCGTCGTCAACATCTACTGCAACGTCCATCCGAACATGTCCGCCGTCGTCCACGTGATGCAGACTCCGTACTACGGATTCACCGACGCCAACGGCGATTACTCCTTCGACGTGCCGGCCGGCAAATATCGCGTGACCGCCTGGAACGAACAGGGCGGCAGCGTTTTCTCCGACATCGAAGTCAAGGGCGACGGCTCGGTTGCCGGTCCGACCCTCCTCACGATCGACGGCCGCAATTTCCGCGTCGTGCAGCATCTGAACAAGAACGGACAAGCCTACCGAGCACCGAGGGATTATTGACGTGACCTCGCAGCCGCTGGACCGCTCCACGATCGCCGATCGCGAACTGCCCCGCAAGAAGGAGTACACCGTCGAGCGCGCCCGCGTTCCACTCGTGTGGAAGCTGTTCGGTCTCACGGCCCTGCTCATCATCATCGTTGTCGGCGTCGCGGTCGGAATCACGATCGAGCGCGCCAACCGCGTGGCCAACGAGACGGTCAATGCCTCGATCACTGGCGCCGCGAAGTTGTTCCGCGAACTGGAGAAGCAGCGTCTCGCGCGGCTCACTCTTCCAACCGTCCTCCTCGGCAATGACCCTTCGTTCGTCGCCCTGACGCAGGCGGACCTCGGCGTGAAGCCGGAGCAATCGGCTGATGCGGCTCCAGTTGCCACGACACCCACGGCAACTCCTGCCGGTGCGACTCCGCCCGCGGCGGCTGCGCCTGGAATCGACATGATCAGCATCGCCGATCAGCTCGAGCAGCGCCGGCAGTCTTTCGGCACCGATCTCCTCATGCTCCTCAACGACGAAGGCCGTCTGATCGCGCGGACCGATCAACCGGCGACTGCTACACCTCCCATGACGGATCTCTACGAGCAGACCGTGCTCGTGAAGAGCGTAGTCGACGATGCGGCCATCGACTCTTCCTCGGGCGTCCTCGCGCTTGACGGCAAGCTCTATCACGCGGCAGTGGCCGCGGTTGGCGTCGGGACGCCGCGCATTCGAAGGGCCTATCTCGTCAACGCCGTGGCGATCGACGACCAGTTCGCGAACAGTATCGCCGAGTCGACCAAAGCGGGCGTCGTCTTCACGATGAAGGGCGCCGGCGCCTCAGCGCGCTCGTCGAATGCGCCGAGCGTGATGCCGCAACAGATCGTGGCCTCGCCGATGAAGACCGGGACCGTCACCGTCGATCAGAGCCGATACATCCTGACCAGCGAACCGCTCCTGTCGGGCAGCGGCGTCATCGGCAATGCGATCTTCCTGCGATCGCTCGATCGCGAGCTCGCGCCGTTCCGCGAGATCGAGAACGCGATGCTGATCGGCGGCGGCCTCGCGCTGCTTCTGGCGTTTCTCATGTCGTGGGTCATCGCCAAACGCGTGACCGCTCCGATCGAACAACTCGCCGGCATCGCGCAGGCCGTCACCGCCGGCGACTACAGCGTCAGCCCCGACGATTCGCGCAACGACGAGGTCGGGATTCTCGGCCGTGCCTTCGGCAAGATGATCAACTCCCTTCGCGATAAGGAGGAGCTCGAAGAGCTCTATGCCGCGATGGCGGACAAAGCCGCCGAGCAACCCGCGGGTCGCGCGAGCGAAGCGGCGAAGCTCGATGAGGGAACGATCCTCGTCAGTGATCTGCGCGGACTTCCAGCCGTCGGCGAGGCCGATGCGGAGTCGGTGATCTCGACGATTCAACGCGCCATGCGCATTCAGGAAGCGGAGGTCGCGCGGCAGGACGGCGTCGTCCGTGAGATCGACGGCCACCGCCTCGTCTCCGTATTTCGCGGCGAGCGCGGAATCATTCACGCCATCCGCGCCGCGCGTGCGATCAACGAGGAGCTGGCGACGCATATGGCGTCGACGACGCCGATGTCGATCGGTGTCGGCATCGCCACCGGCGAGTTCGTCACGGGTACGGTGGACCTCGGCGCCGAAAGCAGTTTCGCCATCGTCGGCAATGCGCCGCTGCTGGCGCTGCTCTTCGCCTGGCACGCGCCGAACGGATACGCCTACGTTTCGTACGAGACCGCGGAGAGTGCGGGTGGGGAAGTGCTCACCTCCGCCGTGCGCGAAGAAGTGCGGCTCAAGTGGCTGGCCAATCCTCTGCCCGTTGCATCGCTGCCTCTCGCCGGTGTGACCACGGGCATGATGCGCTCCATCGGCGCGACATCGACGATGGCTACGATGAAGATGGGCACCGCGGCGGGCTCCACCTCTCCCGCATCTCCGTACGCCGATCTTTCCCTCGGCCATCTCTTCGCCGGCCGCTATCAAATCGAGCAGATCCTCGGCCGCGGCGGCATGGGCGTGGTCTATAGGGCCACCGATTCGCAACTCGACGAGACCGTGGCCATCAAGACGCTACCGGGCGACGTGATGACGCGCTCGCCGGAAGATCTCGAACGCTTCAAGCGCGAGATCCGGCTTGCGCGCAGGATCACGCATCGCAACGTCCTGCGCACGTACGACTACGGCGAGGCCGAAGGCGTGTACTTCATCAGCATGGAGTTCGTGCGCGGCTATACGCTGTCCGAGCTCGTCGACGAGGCTCCGTCGCGGCAGATGCCGTCGCGCGCGACGGTCGGCATCGCCCGCCAGATCTGCCGCGGGCTGCATGCCGCACACGAACAGGGCATCATTCATCGCGACATCAAGCCGCAGAACGTCCTCATCGACGCCAAGGGCGAAGTGAAGCTCATGGACTTCGGCATCGCCCGCATGGCCGAGGCGCCGGAGGCGATGACGCAGGCGGGCTTGATCGTCGGCACGCCGCATTACATGAGCCCCGAGCAGGTGCAGGGCAAACAGCTCGACGCGCGCAGCGATGTCTACTCGATGGGCGTGCTGATCTACGAGCTCCTCGTCGGCAAGCGCCCCTTCGAGTCGTCGTCGCTCACCGGCGTGCTCACCGCGCACATCACCGAGAAGCCGAAGCCGCCGATCGATCAGCGTCCGGAGATCGGCCGCGATCTGAACACCATCGTGCTGCGTTGTCTCGAGAAAGAACCATCGGCGCGCTACGCCGACGCCGGTGCGCTGCTCGCCGATCTCGATCGCGTGCAGATGCCGTCGACGGCCGCGGCGTAGAGTTGGTTAACGGTTGTCAGTTGTCGGTTGTCTGGGCCTGCATGCTCAACTGCAGGGTGTTCCGCCAGTATTTGCAGAGTGTTCTGCAAAACTCGCGCGACGGCAAGAGAGGGCGATCCTCACCTCACCCTGGGGGATAAGTGATCCTTCAGATGAACCGACCGAGATGGGGATCAGCGACGAAGAGGCCGCTCCAGTTCGCGCTGCGTTCCCAATGCCTTACGGACGTCTGGGCTCAGAGGCAACCACTTGCTGTGTCGGGTCTGGCTCCTGCTCGGAAGAAGGCGTCGGAGCCGGAAGCGGAGGGGAGAGTCTGCTCTGAAGGCGGACCCAAAACTTATTCAGACGTTTGGTGAAAGTCGAGTTGACGGTTGTTCCAGTGGCACTCGCCGAAAGCGCGGTGGTCAACACGAGCGACAACACGCCAAGGCGACACGAGACTCTTCGATCCATGAGTACCCTCCTCGGGGATACCAGCAGTGCTGGTACTCGGAGGGTTTGCCCTCCCCCGCGTGGACAAGGTGACGCGAGGAGGGAGATGTTTAGAGGAGCGAGAAGAAAATTATTGGAGCGGGTTAAATGGTCGCTGCGGCTTCGCTGGAAGTTCTTCCAAATACGAACGTACGCGCCGCAGTAGCTTCGCATCGCCCCTTCCAGCGGCCACTGCTTCGCGCAGGTAAGCGAGTGCCAGATTGGCGTTTCGCATCATTCCCTCAGAGGCAAAGGTCATGACAACATCCCGCAGAAGGGGAAGAACCTCGTCCGTGCGATCCGCCACGATGAGCGCTTCAGAAAGTTCGAGGCGAACCAGCGCCGCGTCGTTATCGGCGCCAAGTGCCTCGAAACGATCTCTCACGTCCGCCAGTTGGTTGATTCCTGTCTCAATCTCCCCTGTGCTCACGAGAATCGAGGCTAATCCCCAGTTGCTACGAACCTTCTCTAGCTCGAACCCGAGTTCGTCCCAGAGAGCGAGCGCCTCAACGAAGTAAGGGACGGCTTTCCCGTACTCGGCGAATCGACCGTATGAATCAGCAGCGTTTTGAAGGGCGCGCGCCAGCGCCAACCGGTTGTTTTCCCGCCGCGCAACGCTGATGATTTTCTCTAGCAGTGCAGCGGCGTCACAGTATTGTCTGCGCATGTGGAGGACACACCCTGCCACGAGTTGAGAGTTCAGATACCTCGATGTGTCGCCGAACTGGAGGAATTGACGTCCCGCAGCGTCCGCCAAGAATTGCGCTTCAGATAGCCTCTCGGTCTCAATACAAATGTTCGCTCGGATAAGCCAGACAATCGCCGCATCGTGGGCTGTGGATCGAGGATCGGAATCAAATGCTTGCTCTGACCGCTGAATCGCATCAGTAGCTTCGCGGAAGCGCCCCATCAAATGAAGGGCGATCGCGCGCTCCCTCAAGGCCCCACCGAGAAGCGCCGAGGACGTCATCATTCCGGCTTGCAAAAGCTTCGTGGCAATGCTGACGGCGGCGTCGGCTACCGTCAACGCGAACTGAGGTTGCCGTTGGCGAAGCTCTTCGGCGGTCTCGGTGAGCACTCGAACAACTCCTGTCGTGTGAAACGAGCGATCGTCTTCTATGACCGCTCGCTTGAATTCAATAGGGGAGATCGTCAAAGGGAGGAGGAATTCGCGCGCGTGTGCGCGCTCCAGATCGAGTTCTTCCGCGAATTGAATCAGGCTCGCGACGGACGGCGAATGGCCATCAACCAACTCATCAAGAACGAGCCAAGGCGTCTTCTCACGTAACGCAGAGTCGAATGTCTCGATCGCTTTCAGCACATCGCGACACTCCGAACAGTCGCGGATGTGTTGCTCAAGATCAAGTCGATCGGACACCGCTGTCGGATCTAAAGCATAAGTTGCCAATTCGTCTTCGTCGTAATGCCTCATTACTTTGGCTCCGTGAGCTTTCGATAGATTTCACGAGCGCGCTTTCGGCAAGTGTGCAAGAGTTGAAAAACATATCTCGCCGTAGTGTCCAGTTCACGGGCGATGCTTTCGGGACGTTCGCCTCTCAAGTAGTAGCGGCGGAGAGTCTCGCGACACTTGGGTCCGAGTCGAGCGAGAGTGGCGCCAAGACTGAGATGGAGCGTCCACTGATCCAGGCGTCTCTGGACCGAGGCATCCGCGGTGTCTTCGTGTTCGGCGGTGAGCGGCGCTTCGTGCTTACGTTTTCGCCAATAATGTTGGCAGGCGTGGTTGATGGCCATCAAGAGATAGGCGCGAATATCGTCAACTCGTGGCTGCCGCTCAAAGTACGACGCGAATACATCATGAACAAGGCCATCGACATCCGCTTGAGGAACTTTGTATCTGAATTTGGCCGTCGATCGAAGCAATCCAGAGTGCTCGCGGTAGAGCACCTCGAACCTTCGTGCGTGCGTCTGGTCTGCGGGTTGGTCTTTTGACACGGCGAGGCTCCATGGACGTCGGGTGCGCTCGGCCAAGAATATCGGAAGGTCACGGCGACCGCCATGAAACGGATCGTCTGAGGTTGCCATGAAATGGCTGCCGGAACTGGGGGGCTCCAGTTCAAACAGGTCTGTCGCCGCCACCGCGAGGCCGGTTGCTTCGCGCATGGTAGCCACGAGAAGCTTCATCACTCGCTGCGTAGCCTGAGCCCGTCCGTACCGGATTCGCGTGAACTGCTGTCGACTGAGGTTCCGCATTCCAAGGCGTTGTGCCATCCGTTCAGCCGTAGCGTGGACCGAGCCAGGTCGGAGCTTCATCGCGCGAATGAAGAACTCTAACGGCGTCAATGGCGAGCGGCGTTTCATCCCTTTCGGAGAAGGAGTTGCAACTCGCGCGCAATTCCCTACCTACGGCTGTAATTTGGAACAGAACCGTTCCAAGGATCGATTCTAGAATGGCTCGTACCGCAAGACGGAGTAATGGACGGACGGACTTCGCGGAAGACCGTCGACAATTTTGCAAATAAGAATCGAACAGATCAATGGAATGATGAAGGGAACTCTGTTATCGAAATTATGGCCGAGGGCAGATGTGTGAGTTCGCCCACATCAACACGGAAGCGGATCTTCCCGACATCGAGCGCCTGCGCGCGACATGACACTCTCCTCTGTCGCTTCGCTCGACTCTCTCTCTCTCTCTCTCTCTCTCTCTCTCTCTCTCTCTCGACTCCGCGTCTGTCCTCGGTCACCAGAGTATCGCCGCTAACCGTAGCTTGATTAGGCATCGTCCTCAAGTCGCTCGCACTGATGGGCGTGAGGAGATCCGGAAGGACGTTAATGACATGCTGTGTCATCGATCGTTGAACCGGCGCAGGCAGTTCGCACGGCGCATGACACTGCTTGTCTCCGCCATCGTTCTTGCGCTGTCAACTCGCGGAGCGGCGGCCGAAGCGCGGGTGTCGCTCGACCGACATTCGTTCAATCCCTCCCTGGGCGAGACCGTCTCCATCACCGTCGCCACGTCGCCCGCGTCCCGCATTTCCATCGCGATTCTCGACCGTGATGGCTACGCGGCGCGCTGGCTTGCGAAAGACGATCTATCCGACGAGTTGTCTTATGTAGCGACGTGGGATGGGCGAGACGCCGAGGGCGTTATCGTGGCCGACGAAGCATACTCCTTCAAGGTGGATGTAACGTCGAGGGACGGGCATTGGACGTATTTCCCGGCTGCTGGCGCACCAAAAACATACTCCGTGCAAGCCAGACACTACAGTCGCCGAGATGCGGCGTTGATGTACGAACTGCCGACCGCGTGTCGAATTCACGCTCAGGCAGGATCGGCGACAATCGACGCGACCACGAAAACGTACAGCGGTCCGGTGTTGAAGACGCTCGTGAATCGCGAGCCGAGACCCGCAGGCGCAATCGTCGAGAGCTGGAACGGATTCGACGAAAGCGGAGCGATTTACGTTCCGGATCTACCGCAGTTCGTCACCGCGATTCTGGCGACGGAACTACCGGAGAATGCGGTCATCGCCTTCGGCAACAAGACCCGCGCCTTTCTCGACGTAGCGGCGGGCCGCCGCGGCGTGTCGCTGATACCCGTCGTGAAGGGACACGCCCACGCCCATCATCACGGCCTCGCTTCTCTCGAAGATGTCTCGCCCTTGCTCGTCATCACGCCGCTCAATGGAGCCTGGGACGAGCAGGCCAAGGCGTGGATGGTCAAGGAAGATTCGGTACGCCTCAGCGTGCGACTCGAAGGTCAGAGCGCTCCGTATGTCAGCCGGCAACCGGCGAAGATCATTGTGTTCGTTGATTATGTTCAGGCCTTCGAGCGAACCGTACGGACGCCAAACGAGACGATCGAACTGCAGCTCGGCGACCCGTCCACGGAACCGCATATCGTCTCGATCAACTGGCAAAGCGCATACGGTCCTCTGGCGCCCAACTCGATTCGTGTCAGCGGGGGCCATGGCGCGCCACTGACCGAATCCCGTGACGGACGACGATAGGAAAGGCGGAAGAGAACGTGCCTATGCGTGCCAATATCCGAACCCGCCTCGTTCTCCTCGCTTTCTGCGCGCTGGCGCCAGCAGCTAATGCTCAGACTCTGTCCGTCTTGCCTCCAACGTTCAGCCAGGGTGACGAGGCGTTTCTACAGGTCTCACTGGCAGGGCTGACGCCGTCCGACTACGCGCTGGTGACATTCACCGGACCGGGCGGCACCACGGTGCTCGAGACGCAGTTCATCGCCGACGGATCGTTGATCGTATGGGTACCGGAAAATGCGATGAACAATCCCGGCAGCTACGCCGTCTACGTCGATGTCACACGCGGCGGCACCACGACGCGTTACGGCCCCGCTCAGATCACCGTCAATGCGCTGCCTGATCCGGCGAGTCTTCCGCCGTCTCTGACACTTCCCGAAGTCGTGTTCGCGGAAGCGGCCAGTGCGGCGGGAGCGATCGTGACGTTCTCCGCAAGCTCGTCCAACGGCGCGGCGGTCGCATGTTCGCCTTCCTCGGGCTCGACCTTCCCCCTCGGAACGTCGACCGTCAACTGCTCGGCGAATGGTGCGTCCGACTCCTTTCTCGTGGCCGTCTACGACATCGTGCCGCCGGCGCTGACCGTTCCTGCCGACATCTCGACGTCAAACGCCGTCGTCACCTACACCGCGACGGCCACCGACACGATCGATCCGGCACCAACGGTCGATTGCATTCCATCATCCGGCTTCACGTTTCCAGCCGGTACGACCGTCGTCGAATGCACGGCCATCGATCTTCACGCGAACTACGCCTTCCGCACCTTCAGAGTGACGATTACGAATGGCTATCCGGTGACGATTTCGAATGTCACTGTCAGCGAGCCATATTTCAGTCCAAACGGGGATGGGAGCAAAGACACCACCATCGTCTCCGCGAACACCACCTCCGCCGACACGTCGTGGACTGTGACGATCAACTCCCCATCCGGCGCAACGATTCTCACACAGAATCGTTCGGGCGCCGCTCTCGGCTATACGTGGGATGGCCGCGATGCACAAGGAGCCGTCCAACCCGATGGCACGTACACCTTCACGCTGAAGGCCACGGATGGCATCTACAGCGCGACGGCTACAACCTCCGCAATCGTCGACCGGACGATCCCTACTGCCACCATCGCCTCGCCGTCGTCCGGACAGATCTTCTCGAATGTCCGGCAAAACGGAAGCACCAGTGCGACGGTGACAGGAACGACGGCGGACGCCAACCTTCTCGACTGGAATGTCGCGGCCGGTCCGTCCGGCGGCTCGCTGACGGTTTTCAGTACCGGTGCGGCGGCCATTTCGAACGCAACCCTCGGAACGTGGGCGATGGGCGCCCTTCCAAACGGCGCGTACGTCGTACAGCTCGCGGTCCGCGACCGCGCGGGAAACAGCGGCGTCGCGACGACGATTGTGACGCTCGCGCACTTCTCGGCCTCGCAGAACACCTACGAAGTCAATACCGCGAGCGGTCAGATGGTGATCTATGCGTCCGTGGTTCCTTTCGCCCTCACGCAGACGCTCACCGTCCGGAACGGAGTCGGAACGACCTTGCGCACGCTGGTCAATGGCAGCCGAGCAGCCGGCACGTACAACGATTCATGGGACGGCCGGGACGATGCTGGAACGCTCCTGCCAGACGGGCCGTACTCCTATTTTGCAACGATCACCGAAGGGGCGAACGTCCTCACTTGGGACCTCTCGAATCAGATGCGCACCTCGGCGGACACGCAATACCCGTATCCCTCGTGCTCGTCGAAAACGATGAGCATCGATACGTGTGCGGCCCTTGCCCAATCGGGCGGACAATACGACCTCTTCGCGAACGACCCGCTGAAGATCCACTATTCCGTCGCGGAGCCATCGCGTGTCTACGTAGTCTTCACGGACGCGGTGGAAACCCCCGGAAACTGCGGAGGCACAGAACTCTGCGTTACCAATGGCGAGTACCGGGCCACCGGCTCCTACGTCGATTCCTGGACGGGCGTCCTTTCGAACGGTGCCTACGCGTCACAGCGGTCAAAGCTCACGGTAGTCCGAAGGACCAGCACGTTTCCGAAGAACGTCGTACTCCTTTACGGAACAGGTGCCATGGCGCAGGTGACGAACCTGACGCTCACGCCGACCGTGTTCGGTCCCGCGGGTGGGTCGATGAAGCTTGAATTCGACTTGGCGACGCGCGGAAATGCGCCAGCGACGCTGACCTTGCGGATGGTGCGACAAGCGACGTCCAACTCGGGCATGTCAACCCTCCGCACGGTGACGCTCCCGCCGCAGAGTCCGGGCCATCTGACGTACACCTGGGACGGCAAAGCCGACAGCGGGCACTGGGTCGCCCCAGGTGAGTACGCGCTGATCGTGTTCGCTACGGCGAGTGGCGGCTCTGCACAGGCAAGCTCGCGATTCGCGGTGATCTACTGAGGTGAATGGATGACGATTGTGAAACGTTTCACCGACACCCTGCCGCGCATTGCACTCGTGGCCGCACTGGTGCTGACGACGGTTGACCTCCGAGCAGACTTCTGCGCGCCGCCGACGCCAACGGCGAAGGACACGCCGCCACCGCCCGACAATCCGCCGAGTTGCGGCAAGCCGGAATGCGAGACCTGCAACGCCTCGCCCTGTTTCGCGAAGACCGGCGTCTACACGACGCAGACGACAGATCTCCAGATACCGACGAACGGATTCCCGCTGACCGTGTCTCGCTCCTACGAGAGTTCAAGGGTTGTGGACGGCGCAATGGGCTACGGCTGGAGATCAAACTTCGGAGCGCGGCTCTACTACGCGACCTACCTTTTCGCCGCGCCCTCGACGTTCTGGAAGGAAGCCGTTCTCGTCATGCCCGACGGGGAGTCGTACCGATTCCGGGAGGCCGCAGACGGCTCGTTCACTCCGCCGGCTGGACGCCGCGACACGCTCGTCAAGTCGAGTGATGGCACCTTCACACTCACCGTCCAGCAGAGCAACACACGATATGCGTTTGCTGCCGACGGAGCGCTTCTCGCGATCACGGACGATTACGGCAACGCGCTCCGCTTCACGCTGGATGCGACGCGAAGGGTATCGAGGCTCGACGACGATTCCGGGACCGGCCGCTATGTGATCCTCACCTGGAATCCCTCGGGCCGGATTGCTTCTGTCGAGGACAACGCAGGCCGGGTCGTGTCGTATTCGTATGATCCGGACGGAACGTTGACGATCGCCACCAACCCGGCCGGGCAGTCCACGATCTACACGTACGAGCAGCGCCGGTTCGCACCTCAGCTTTCCCGCGTGCGGGATCACTGGAACCGCGTTCTCACCGACATCACCTGGGACGCCCTCGACAGAGTGGCGAGCTACTCCGAGGGGGGTGAGACCTATAACATGTCTTATCTGCCGGCGGATTCGTTCAATCCGGCCCGCACGGTCAAGCAGCATTCGAAAGGCAGCCAAACGATCCTTTATGACGCGAATGGCCTCGTGACTTCGCGCGGGGGCGAGAGCACCACATACAACGCCGACGGCGACGTCCTTACCACGGGAAACGTCACCTACAGTTACACGACAGGCGGCCGGATCGCGACGGTCTCATACGGTACAGACGTCACGTTTCATTACACGTACGACTCTCTTTACCCTGATAAGATCGCGAAGGTCGAACCGCGGCTCAAGGACTTTCCTTCGCTCTATCACGGGCATTGGCTTGGCTGGAAATACACGTACTACACCTCGGCAGACAATGCATCCGGCGCTTTGCCCGGTGCGCTCAAGCAGGTCGAGCGGATGGCCTTTCAACATCAGAGCCAGACCATTCTGACCGAGGGCGATCCTGTCGCGGTCTACGCGCAGTACTCGTACCATTCCAACGGACAGGTGAAGAGGGCCTGGAATCGCACGGGCGGCGAAACACTCTACTACTACTACGATACAACCAGGACGCGCTCCGTCGTCCAGCCGGCCAACAGCGTTGGCGGCGTCGGACGAGCAACGAACTACACCTTCGACTCGCTCGGAAGAACCGTTTCGGTCGCCGACCCCCTCGGCAACGTTACATCGTACGAATACGACGTTCTGGACCGCATTACGAAGATGACGCTGCCGAAGCCGGCGACGATCTCGACCCTGAACTTCGTCACCCTGTTCTCGTACGACAACGCCGGCTCGAATCCCGCGCTCACCTACGTTCACGCGACCGATCCGAACAACCGGATCACGAAGCAGGGATACGACGCCTTCGGCCGGCTAGTCGAGTCTACCGATGTCGATGGGCACACGACCGCATACGGCTACACGAACGGACTCCTGACGTCGATCACCGATGCCAACGGCAACGTAACCACGTATGACTACGACGCCTTCCGCCGCCTGTCGAAGACGACGTTTCCCGATGGAAAGATCGAGTTTTATGAGCATTTTGCGGACGGCAAGCTGCAGGCGAAAACGGACCGCAAAGGGGTGAGAACCACTTACTCGTATGATCCATTTGGGCGGATGGTGCAGCAAACCACCGGCACGCAGTCCCGAGGATTCAATTATCTGGGCCAGAAGCTCACACTGATCTCGGACAGCTACGGCGGGACGTCGGATAGCATCACGTACACGTACGATCCCAAAAGCTTCCTTCCGCTAACCGAGAGGCAGGGCGTAGGCGTGAACACCGTGCGGGGCACGGTCGACTACACGTGGGAGACGAACACCGATCTGCTCAAGAGCTACAAGATCACCGATGGCGACGCACCTCCCGGCGACACACAGACGGTCGAATACGGGTACTTCGCGGACCACTCCGTCGCTGATATCCAGTGGTCCCGAGGTCCTGGGACGTACCGCTACGCGTATGACGCCAATGGGCAGCCGACGCGGATCACCTTTCCGAACGGGCAGAGGCGCAACTTCACGTACGACAACCAGGGGCGCCTCACGCAGATCAGCAATCTCCTCGGCAGCGCAAATCTGGCGACGTTTGACTACGAATACGACAAGGACAACGACACCGGGCTGTTCACCGTTCTGGGGCAACGGACGAAGGCAACTGCCGATGTTCCCGCGCTCAGCTCGCTGAAAACCAAAGCGGAGTACTTCTACGATCCCAACTATCAGTTGACGCGCGCGCGCACGACGGTCGGCAGCAGCACGTCGGAACAGTCGTGGGCGTATGATGCGATCGGCAATCGCCTCACCCAGATCGCCGGGGGAACGACGACGTCGTATACCTACATGAAGAACGGTACGAACCCGAACAACAGCGCCCGTCTCGCGGCGGCGGGAACGAATGCGGTTTCTTATGACTTCAACGGGAACATGACTGCGTTCGGGACCACCTCGTACACGTGGGATGCCCTCGACCGGCTGAAGACCCGGAGCGGCGCCGGGCTAACGTACACGTTCAACTATGACGGGCAGGACCGCCGGACGGGCATCGACTATGAATCGACGAAGTTCATCTATCAGGGCCTGAATGCGGTGGACATGTCGTATCGGAAAGCCGACGGATACTATCGCTCGAACTATCTCTTCGGCCCCGCAATTGACGAGCCGCTGGCGCGCGTCGACAGTGCGGAGGTGACGTACTACGCGGTGGATGGTCTCGGCTCGGTGATTATGCTGACGGACGGCGCGGGTGCGGTGAAGAATAAGTACGCGTATGGTGCATGGGGAGAGAAGCAGACCGCGAGCGAAGCGCTCGCCCAGCCGTTCCGGTACACGGGCCGCGAGTCTCTCCTGCTCGATGGGACGGTTTACGAGAACCTCTATTACTACCGCGCGCGCTACATGATGCCGGGGTTGGGGCGGTTCCTGAGTGAAGATCCAGCGCAGTTTAAGGTTGATGCCAATTTCTATCGCTATGTTTTCAATCGACCTGCAAAGTTGATCGATCCCTTGGGCCAAGAGCCCGATTCCCCGTCGAAACCACTTTGTTGTAAGGACAAGCAGCCTATCGTGAACGATGCATTCACGAAAGTGTGCCGAAGCTCAAGGGGCGGCGCGTGTCAGGCGATCTTGAACAAGTACGGTCTCAGCAAGTGTTTCGCCGAGAAGTGTAGCAAGGGTGTGCCTGTCATCTGCATACCGGAGGGGAAGGATTGCGGCGGCTGCGGTGGGCCGTGTAGCCCCCTCGGTCTTTACAAGAATTCTGTCTACCTTCAGTCGCTGGCGGAATCTGATATCTGCGGGCCAGTGGCCAATACGTTTGCGCACGAAATGGCACATATGTGCGGCATCGGTCCAGACGTGAACTTTCCAGAGAACAGGAAAAAAGCGAATGATGTTGGGATTGCGTGCGGCGGCAAGTAGGGGGCGGCGATGAGGCACTTCGCATTGTTCGGCAGCACGCTCGCGTTGACAGCCGCACTATATGTATCGCTAGCGATTATGGGTGCCGCCACTCTCGATCCAGTTGTAATGAAATCAGCTCCATTAAACAGGCCAGAGTATCGACAACACGGAATGCCGGCCCTTAACTGGAATGGAATTGCGGCGTGGTGTGGCGTCGTTGCGATATATGCTGTCGCCGTCGTATTGGTGTGTCGCATCATTGTCCCGGCCCGGTGGCGGTGGCCAATGGTCATAAGTGTAGCGGTCGCGTCGCTTCTGTTCATGGCGATTCTCCATCCGCTGCTGGTTCCATTGCTACTACCGCCTTGGTTGAGGCGTAACTATCTTTGGGTGTTTGAGACCATACAGCTTCCCTTCGGACCGTCACAGCGATTCATGGATTTACGCGATCTCTTGATCGTGGGAGCAATACCGCACAGCGTGTTGACTTACGTGATACTCACTATGCGTCGATCGAAACGGCGGACGTATTAGCGTCAATCGGATTGCCAGATATTGGAACCAGGTGTGCTGCTAACGCTAACATTGGTTGCCTCACGGCATGGTATGTTGACGTTTCTATGTTGCTACGTTGCTTGGCGCGATAAGATCAGACGAAGAAGAGCGTCGGCAAACGGCCACGAGGTCGCCGGATTCTGCTCGCTACCCCGAATACCGATGGAGAGCAAACCGCCGGTGAGCGAGATTCATCTCTGCAGGGGTTGACCTCGAAGACGCCTAGCCGATGACCCGATCCGCGAGAAACATTCGGTTGTTGCCGGTCGCCGTCGCCCGCCACACTCGTTGCCTCGAGAAGGAACCATCGGCCCGCTACGCCGACGCCGGTGCGCGCCACTCGCCGATCTCGATCGCGTGCAGATCCCTTCGGCATCTGCGGCGTAGGAGTTGTTATCGGTTATCGGTTGTCAGTTGTCTGGGCCTGTCGAGTACAACCGCTGACAATTGACAACCGACAACACTTCCCGTCGGCCGGCCTTTACGGCACCGGTGGTGGTCCGTCCGGAATGTACGGCGCGTACGTCACTCCGGCGGTGCTCTTCGCGAACTCCTGCTGCATCGACTGCACGAGCTTCGGATCGCGGAAGAGATCGACCATCGTCGCCGCCAGTGCTTTCGACGCGTAGAGCATGCCCTTGTGGCCGATCGACATTCCGCCGCAGGCTACGACCGGCCATGAGTGCCAGGGCGCGGCGAGCGGCGCGGTCGCGACCGAGAGATGAATCGTCGGCACGTTCCAGCTCACGTCCGCGACGTCGGTCGAGCCGCCCTCGGCGGGACCGGGATTCGCGTCGAACGGTTTGAGCATCGGCGTGAGTCCCTTCGGATCGACGCTGGTCTCGTTCTGGATCGTCTTGGCGTAGGCCTGCTCTTCCTCGGTGAAGGTGATCGGCGCGAGCCAGTTCATGTTCTCCCACGCCGCACGCTGGCCGGTCATGTTGACGAGCATGTTCCAGTCGCCACTCTGCACCGTCAGCTTCGCTTCGACGTCGGCCGCGAGTCCCGCGCCCTGCGCGATCTGGCGGAGCCGGCCGAGGAGTCGATCGACTTCCTTGCGGTCATTGTCGCGCGCCCAGATCCAGAGCTTCGCGTAATCGGGAACGACGTTCGGCACCTTGCCGCCGTCGAGAATCGCGTAGTGCAGGCGCGACGTGGGGCGGATGTGCTCGCGCATCATGTTCACGGCGTGCGTGAAGATCTCGAGTCCGTCGACGGCGCTCTTGCCGTTCCACGGATCGAACGCGGCGTGCGCGGCGCGGCCATGGAACTCGACGATGATGTCGACGAGCGCCTGCGTGCTCTTCGTGTCCGACTGCGTCTCATCGCCCGGATGCCAGGCCAGCATGACGTCGACGTCGCGGAAGATGCCGTCGCGCAGCATGTACAACTTCCCGCCGACCGCTTCCTCGGCGGGCGTGCCGAAGAACTTCACGGTTCCTTTGAGACGTCCGGAGGCGATGAGATCCTTGACCGCGATCGCCGCGCCGAGGGAGCCGACGCCGAAGAGATTGTGCCCGCAGCCGTGGCCGGGTGCGCCGGCTTCGAGCGGCTCCTTCGTCGGTTGCATCTTCTGCGAGATACCGGGGAGCGCATCGAACTCGCCCATGATCCCGATCACCGGCTTGCCGGATCCGAACTCGGCGACGAAGGCCGTCGGCATCCCGGCGACGTTGCGCGTCACGCGAAAGCCCTTCGCCTCGGCGTAGTCGGCGAGCGCTTTCGACGATTTCGTTTCCTTGAGCGCGGTCTCGGCGTATCGCCAGATCTCGTCGGAGAGCTTCGTCATCTCCGCGGCATTCTTGTCGATCGTCGCCGTGGTGGCTTTCTTGTCCTCGACGAACTTGACGTCGGCGAAGAGGGGGGCGAAGAGGGGAGTGGCGAGAAGGAGGAGGAAGAGAATCTTGCGCATCAGTTCGCATGCTACAGGCAGTGACGAGCGGGCGGAAGATTTCACGCGGAGACGCGGAGCACGCGGAGAAAATGCTCGGCCCTTCCTCCGCGTCCCCCGCGTCTCCGCGTGAATCGAATCTCGGTAGAAACAAAAAGGCGACCCTTGCGGGCCGCCTTTTCGTTAGAACGTTGCGTCCAGGAACGGGCGCAGCTTCTTGCTTCGTGATGGATGGCGCAGCTTGCGCAGCGCTTTCGACTCGATCTGGCGGATCCGTTCGCGGGTCACGTTGAACGAACGGCCCACTTCCTCGAGCGTGTGCTCGGCGCCGTCGCCGACGCCGAAGCGCATCTTGAGAACCTGCTCCTCGCGCGGGGTGAGCGTGCGGAGGACCTTCGAGGTCTGTTCCTTCAGATTGGCGACGATGACGTGCTCGATCGGGGAGATCACGCCGCGATCCTCGATGAAATCGCCCAGATGCGAATCTTCCTCTTCTCCGATCGGAGTCTCGAGAGAGATCGGCTCCTGCGCGATCTTCATGATCTTGCGAACCTTGGCCACCGGCATGTCCATCCGCTCGGCGATCTCCTCGGCCTGCGGTTCGCGGCCGAGCTCCTGCACGAGCGCGCGCGACGTGCGCGTCAGCTTGTTGATCGTCTCGATCATGTGCACCGGGATGCGGATCGTGCGAGCCTGATCGGCGATCGCGCGGGTGATCGCCTGGCGAATCCACCACGTCGCGTACGTCGAGAACTTGTAGCCGCGGCGGTACTCGAACTTCTCGACCGCCTTCATCAGGCCGATGTTGCCTTCCTGAATCAGGTCGAGGAACTGCAGGCCGCGGTTCGTGTACTTCTTGGCGATCGAGACGACGAGGCGGAGGTTGGCGACGATCAGCTCCTGCTTGGCCTGATCGGCTTCCTCTTCGCCGGAGCGGATCTCGCGGATGGTCTTGCGCAGATCGTCGTGCGTGACGTGCCGTAGAACATCTCCAGCTCGCCGAGCTTTTCCTGATACTTCTGGAGACGGCGGCGATAGAAGTCGCGGCGGGTCTTGTCCTTCTCGCGCTTGAGGGCCTGCTCGTCCTTGCGGATCATCGACACCGCCTGGGCCAGCTCGTTGTCGATGTCCTTCAGCTTGTTGATCATCCGATTGCGCGTCTGCGGCGTGAAGTCGATCTGCGCTGCAGCTCGTCGGCCAGCTCCATGCTCGAGGCGGTCGATGGTCTTCAGCGTCGTGGAGATCGTGCGATCGGAAAGCTTCTTCGGATCGGCCAGCTTGACGAGGCCGTCCTTGATCTTCTTGTCGAGCTTGGCGATGCTCCTCGAAGATCGCCATGATCTCGTGGATCTTGTTGACCGTCGCGGCGGGCAGCTTCGGCTCGCCGTTCTCGTCGGCGACGATGATCGCTGCCGTCGTCATCCGGCATGGCCAGGTCGATCGTCTCTTTGATGACGCGGGCGTCTTTTTTGGCCGCCTCGTAGATCTTGAGGATCTCTTCGCGAATGATGCGGTTCGCGGAGAGGGCCTTGAAGACCTTCCGCTCGCCCTTCTCGATGCGCTTGGCGATGTCGACTTCGCCCTGGCGGTCGAGGAGCTTGACCGTTCCCATCTCGCGCAGGTACATGCGCACGGGATCGTTCGTCTTGTCGACGATGCCGCTGGAGGCGGCGATGATGTCCTGCTGGACCTCCTCGCGCTGGTCCATCTCCTTTTCTTCGATCGTGCCGTCGATCGTGACGATGCCCTTCGGGTTCGGCTGGCAGCGGCTTCTCGGCGTCTTCGACGACGTCGATGCCGAGATCATTGAAGCGGATGTAGATCTCGTCGAGCTCTTCCGGGAGGCTGGTGACCTCTTCGGGAAGGACCTCGTAAATCTCGTCGTAAAGCAGAAATCCCTTTTCCTTGCCGATGACGATGAGCTGCTTTACTTCCGCGTATTTTTCTTCGACACTCAACTCGCCGACCCCCTCGTCATCAAATTGGATTCCGGTTCGAGATTCGAAGTGCGCAGGCGTGTCGTCATGTCGTTTCGCTCCTCGCAATGGGCAGCTTGTCAGCGCTGTCGGCACTCTCGTGGCCCCCGAACGAGGCCTTGGCGGGATCGTCAAAAAGTGGGTTGACAAACCGGCCAAAGTATCGTCCGTCGAGGACACCTGCGTAATCGTGGGAGGACGATAATTATTTCAGCGAGTTCAACATACGTGACAGTTGCGAGCTTCTCCTTATCGAGCTGGTCGACACGCTCGCCATCGCCCTTCGCGGCTTCGTGGATTTCTCGCTGGATCTGCTGCATTCGCGGCGATCAGGTACGCTCGCTCCATCGGGCTGGAGGTTCTCGTCGATACGTTGCAGGGCGCGATCGTCAAGGTCTTCGCTGAGGCTCAGCTCGGAGAGCAGCGTCAGCTCGGCCTCGCCCTTAAGATGGGTCGCAGACCTTCGTAAAATCAATAGGGTTGACCGCGACGACAGGTCACTTTTCATGATAGAAAAGAGCGTTTTGCACGCCGGGTCCTCGAAAAACTCCTCCTGAAGCCTGCCCGCCTGCTCCGCCGTCAGCCGTCCCTGAATCGCCGCCGTGAGCACGAACTTCTCTGCCGTTTGCGATCGGAGCGGATACGCTGGCGCTCCTGCGGCGCCGCGCTCGTCGCCTTGCCGCGCACGCGCGACCAGACCGTCTCGAACTCGAGCCGAAAAGCGTCGGCGATCCGCTGCGCGGCGTCGTTGCGCACGACGGGATCGGTGACGGCTGAAAGCAGCGGCATGAACTGCTCGACGCGCTCCGACTTCTCACGTCCGCTGAGCTGCGCCACATCGCCGCGCCCATTCGCTGCAGGCCGAACTCGAAGATGTCGGTCGCGTTGCCGAGCACCTCGAGGAATCGATCGACGCCGTGCTTCTGAACGAGCGAGTCGGGATCCTTCTCGCCTTGCAGGTCCAGCGCGGAGACGTTGTGCCCCGCTGCGAGCAGTACCTGCGCGGCTCTCAACGTGGCGTTGCGTCCGGCGTTGTCGCCGTCGTACGCGATCACGACGTTGCGCGTGAAGCGCCGCAGTAGCGAGGCCTGTCCCGCGGTCAGCGATGTTCCCATCGACGCGACGACGCCGGGCACGCCGGCGTAAGTCGATGGCGATGGCGTCGAAGTAGCCTTCGACGAGGATCGCGCGGTCATAGCGCCGCATCGCGTCTTTGCTGCGATGCAGGTTGTACAGAAGTCGCGATTTGTTGAAGAGCTCCGACTCCGGCGAGTTCAGATACTTCGGCTCGCCGCCGTCCAGCGAGCGTCCGCCAAAGCCGACGAGCGCGCCAGTCTCGGAGTGGATCGGAATCATGAGGCGGTTGCGGAATCGATCGTAGAAGCCGGCCTTGCCTTCTTTGCGCGGCGTGATCAATCCCGCCAGCTCGAGCCGCTTCTCGCCGTGCTTCTGTCCGAGGCGGCGGAGGAGGTAGTCCCAGGAATCGGGCGCGTAGCCGAAGCCATACTTCGTGACGATCTCTTTCACGACGCGTCGCTCGCGCAGGTAGTGCTGGGCGATGTTGTCGCCCCATCCCAGCGCCTGATGAAAGGCCTCGGACGCGTCATCGATGACTTCGAGCAGATCGTCTTTGTCGCTCTCGCGCTGCGTCCGCCGCTTGCGCGGCAACTCGATCCCCACGCGCGCCGCGACATGCTCCACCGCCTCGGGGAAGGTGAAGCGCTCGGTGAGCACGAGGAACTTGAAGACGTCGCCGCCCGTCCCGCAGCCGAAGCAGTAGAAGAGCCCCTTGCCGCGGTCGACCGTGAACGACGGCGTCTTCTCGCGATGAAACGGACAGAGTCCCTTGTAGCGCGTCGCCGGCCAGCTTGAGCGGCGTGACCTGCTGCACGAAGTCGACGATGTCGGCCGCTGTCGCGCACCTGGGCGATGACGGCGTCGTTGAGGTCGACGAAGGCCATATTTGAACGCTGAACAATGAAGGATGAACGATGAACGAAGGACGTTCATCGTTCATCCTTCCGCGTTCATCATTCGTCGAGCACCGCAATCGTCGCACCATCGCCCCCTTCATTCTCCGCTCCCGGCTCGCCACGACTTCACGGCCGGATGCTTGCGCAGATGCTCGCGGATCGCCTTGCGCAGCGTTCCGGTGCCGAAGCCGTGGATGATGCGCACGGCCTGCTTTCCTTCGAGCAGCGCGCGGTCGAGGAACTTGTCCGACTCGTCGAGGGCATCGTCCACACGTTGACCGATGAGGTTCAGCTCCGCGGAGACTGGTGCCACATCATCACCCGCACTCTTTTCTGTGCGCGAACGCGATTTGGGCGCGGGTGCCGGTCCGCCCTTCGGAGCGAGATCGCGGAGCTCGACGGTCATCTTCCGGCCGTTCACGTTGAGCACCGCCTTCGAGCCGTCGATCGAGACGACCTCGCCGGTGATCTTGAATTTGCGATGCTCCGCCTTCTCGCCGACGCGAATCTCGCGCTGCTCGGCGGGGATGAATTCCATCGCGCGATCGACCGGCTTCGTGATGGTGCGCATCACCTCGCTGGCGTTGATCGACGTCCGCGCGGAGCGATCCATCTCGCGCAGGTTCTTGATCTCGTTCGTGAGCTGGCGCGTCACGTCGTCGCGCAGGCGCTCGAGTTCTTCGCGATACGTCGAGCCGAGCCGCAGCCGTTCCTTTTCGAGCGCCGCCGCCTTTTCCTGCATCACCTTCCGCTCGCTCTCGGCTTCGCCGCGCATGCGGATGAGCTCATCCTGCTGCGCGACGATCTCCGCCATCTTCTTCTGCAGCGTCGCGAGCAGGTGATCGGTCTCGCCGTACCGTTCGCCGAGGCGCTCGCGTGCCGCGTTGATGATGGAGTCGGGGAGCCCGATCATCTTCGCCACTTCGATCGCGCGGGTGCGGCCGGGGATGCCGCTGATGATCCGGTACGTCGGCTTGAGCGTCGCCGAATCGAATTCCATCGAAGCGTTCACGATGCGAGGATCGTTCACCGCGAAGCTCTTGAGCGAGGAAAGGTGCGTCGTGACCACGAGCAGCGCGCCGCTGTCGAGCAGATGCTCGATCACCGCCGCCGCGATCGCCGCTCCTTCTTCGGGATCGGTTCCCGATCCAAGCTCGTCGAGCAGCACCAGCGACTTCGCCGTCGCGCGCTCGAGAATGCGCGCGAGCCGCGTGAGATACGCGGAGAACGTGGAGAGGTGCTCCATCACGCTCTGATCGTCGCCGATCAGGACGTGCAATGCGTCGACGATCGGAAGCACCGTCCCTTCGGTAGCGGCGACGGGAAGTCCGCTCATTCCCATCGCTACGAGCAGCCCGGCGGTCTTCAACGCGACGGTCTTGCCGCCGGCATTGGGACCGCTGACGATGAGCGCGGTGGGCGAGTCTTCGAGTCTTCCGGTCGCCGAGGAGTCGAGAGGTTTTTCTCGACGACTCGACGACTCGACGACCGGGCGACCCAGCGAAATCGAGATCGGCACGACCTTCCGATCGCCCGGCTCCTCGCCGAATGCTTCCTGCCGCGCGACGGCGAGTCTCTCGTCGAGTAGCGGATGACGTCCATCGATGATGTGCAGCACGCGCTCGTTCGAGAAGGTCGGACGCGAAGCGCGCACGGTGTCGTGAAACACCGCGCAGGCCTGAAGCGCGTCGAGCTCGCCGGCGACGTGCGTTGCGGCGAGGATCTCTTCCTGCTCGTCGAAGAGCGTCTGCGAGATGAAGCGGGTGATGCGTGCGATCTCTTCGCGTTCCTGGATGAGCAGATCGGCGAGGTCGTTGTTCAACTCGATGGCCACCATCGGCTCGATGAAGAACGACGCGCCGGAGCCGGAGCGCTCGTGCAGGATTCCGGTGACGGCGTTGCGATGATCGCTGCGGACGGGGATGCAGTAGCGGTCGCCGCGCATGACGATGAGCGGCTCCTGCATGGCGTCGGCGTTGCGATTCATGACGTCGTTGAGCGTCTTCTGAATCGCCGCCGCGCTTCTGATGCACGCGATTGCGGATCGCGCGCAGCTCCGCCGAGGCCTCTTCGCGGAGCTTGCCCTCGCGGGTGAAGTACTTGTTCGTCTTGGTCAGCAGCTCGTCGAGATTCGGGGATTCCCTCGGCGATGCCGGCGAGTCGCGCATAGCCATCCGAGCGCAGCAGCGCCTCGCGCATCGCCTGCGTCGCGCGAACGGCGCGCACGACATGCCACGACTCCTCGAGATCCAGCACGGTCTCCCGCGAAAAGAGGGGAGCGACGTCGTCGAGGCCGGCGAGCGGCAGCAGCCCCTCGGAATGGAAGTAACGCACCATCTCGGCAAGATCCGCCTGCGCGTTCTCGCACTCGGCGAGCGTGCGCAACGGTCTGCGCCGTCCGACCGCCGCTTTGCCGGGCGCGGACTTCGCTTCGAGCGCGATCAACGTGATCACGCGATCGAACTCCAGTGTCTGTAGCGAGGATTGTGGATTCATCGATCGGGGCCGTTGCTGGTTTCTGGTTGCTGGTTACTTGTGGGATTCTGTCATCGCGAATTCCTTGCGGGCAGCGGTGAACCACAAGAAACCAGCAACCAGCAACTAGTTAACCGATAGAAATGAAAACGCCCGCGATGTTCTCGCGGGCGCTCGATCAGTCGATGATGAAGACTAGTAGCCGGTACGGCGCTCTTCGGCGAGCTTCCGCAGCACTTTCTTCCGTGCCGCAATCGCTTTCCGCTTACGCTTCGTGCTCGGCTTCTCGTAGTGCTGACGCTTCTTCAGCTCGGAGAGAATTCCCGACTTCTCACATTTCCGCTTGAAGCGGCGAAGCGCATTCTCGAAAGTTTCGTCTTCTTTGACGTGTACGAGAGGCATTCTCCGATTCCCCCCCTTCGGCTTGAGCTGTGGAATTGATGCTGGGCTGTTCCTGAGGCCTGTCCATTTTAGGTTCTGATTCGAATCCGGTCAACGGAAGGCACGAGCCTGTTTTCACTTCCGGTGACCTTGAACCGGCCGCCGCGCCCGGCGATTCCGTAAATGTTGTGAATGTTTGTAAATTGCTGTTATCACAGGGGATCTAGTCTTGCGAGAGCGACAGATAACTTCGCGAAATGTTGCTGGTTGCTAGTTGCTGGTTATCTGTGGAGTGCCGCCGAACCTGTGCACCCCAGACAACCAGCAACCAGCAACAGCCGGGGTTTTACGCCTTTCGCGTCCGTCTACGAGAGGAGGTGTTCCACCCTGGCGATGATCGCGTCGATGGCGACGAGGTTCTCGCCTCCTTCGGGGATGATGAGGTCGGCGTGCCGTTTCGATGGCTCGACGAACTCCTCGTGCATCGGGCGAACGGTCGTCACGTACTGCTCGATGACGGACTCGACGCTGCGGCCGCGGACGGTGATGTCTCGCATGAGTCGGCGGACGAAGCGGATGTCGGCCGGCGTGTCGACGAAGAGCTTGATGTCGATCCGCTTCCGCAGCTCCGACTTCGGCGAGCACGAGGATGCCTTCGACGATCACGACTTTGCGCGGCTCGACGCGCAGGGTGTCGGTCTTGCGCGAGTGCGTGGTGAAGTCGTAGATCGGCACTTCCACCGCCGAGCCTTTCGTCAGGACGTCGAGGTGACGGCACGAGCAGCTCGGTCTCGAGCGAGTCGGGGTGGTCGAAGTTGATGTGGTGCTTTTCCTCCGAGCTCAGCGCCTCGAAGTTGCGGTAGTAGGAGTCGTGCGAGATCCACTCGATCCGGTCCTCGCCGACGCGGTCGTAGATCGCGTGCGCGACCGTGGTCTTGCCCGAGCCGGTGCCGCCCGCGATGCCAACGATGATCGGATTCTTCACGCGCCGGTCACTTCGTCGTATTCCGCTTCGGTCACGAACTCGGAAACGTCATCGTTGCCGCAGGTGCCGCAGACGCGCTGGCGACTTTGCCGCCCGCGAACTCGAACTGGTACGTCGGCGTCTCGCACCCAGACAGATCAGGTACTCGGGTTCATCCATGAAACCGAAGGATACATTCACTCCGCGGCGTCGCGAAACGTTTGGAGTGCGGCAGCACACTGCCGCACTCCAAATCATCGCGTCCCGACCCGCGGCGTGATGAATCGCGCGGCATTTGTCAAGCTCTCGATCACCGAGCCGTACACGTATGTGTCCCGCTCCGACGACTCCACGATGATCGAGAAACCGTTCCCGGCGGTGATCATCGGGAAGAGGGATTGGATGGCGGTGTGCACGAGCGAGCCCGCCGGGACGGTCACGATCGAGACGGCCAGGTCACGCCCCGGGATGCGTTGCAAGGCCAGCACGAACTCCGCGTCGCGGCTTCCGAAGTTCACGAGGCCGACGTTCGTTCGATAGGAATCGCTGAAGGCGAGATTGTCGAGGACGCGGAACGGCGCGAAGGCGTCGCGGTAGTAGACGTCGATCGGCTGCATCGCCGAGGCCTCGGTTCCGCGCATGGCGTAGGCGCTGGCGCGGACCGTGAGCGAGCGGTCGCTCGTGATGCGTAGCGGAGAGAGCGCGTTTTCCAGGCCGAAGATCTGGCTGCCGATGTCGCGGAAGCGTTGGCGTTCGCCAGGTCCGAGCTCGAAAAACCATTCGCGTCCACCGGGGATGCTCGGAAGCTCGAGCGCAACCTGGGCGGGGAACGAAGTGTTGTTGGCGATCTCCACGTCGGTCTTCCACTGGATCATCGTCGGACCGAACGCGGTCCCGACGACGGGCACGATCACCGTCGACACTGCCTGGCCGCGCGCAACGCCGGCCATCAGCAAAAACACGAGGAGCAGTCGCGACCGCATCATCCGAACGTAGACGTAACTGATTATGGGAGAGTTTCCTCGCGATGCGCCTACGTAAAGTGTGGGCGAAGCAGCCGCGTGCCGACCACGAGCATTTTCTGCAGCGCGGAAAGCCGAATCCGCTCGCGCACGGCACGCATCGGATCCTTCCGCAATTTCGCGAGCACCGTGGCGTACACGCCGCCCATCAGCAACGTCGGAAAACGCGCATCGAAAGCGAGCTCGCGCAGCAGCGGCTCGGCCTCGCGGAAGTACCCCTCGGCGCGCGCGATCTGAAACTCGATCGAGCTGGCGAACGCGATCGTTCTCGGCGCGCTCCACGATCTCGCGTTCCTGCACGCCGAAACGTCGTAGCTCTTCCGCGGGGAGGTAGACGCGATCGCGCGTCACGTCGTCGCCGATGTCGCGCGTCACGTTCGTGAGCTGCAACGCGGTGGCGAGGCTGCGGCCGTATTCGATCGCCTTCTCCGAGCGATAGCCGAAGATCGCCAGCGAGATGTCGGAGATCGATGAAGCGACGAGCTCGCAGTAGCGCAGCAGCTCCGCGAACGTTTCGTAGCGCGTCTTCACCATGTCCTGCCGGCAACCATCGATGAGCGCGATGAACGCGCTCTTCGGAATCGCGAAATGCTTCAGCGTGTCCGCGAGCGCGATCGTGACCGGATGCGTGGGACGACCTTCGTAGCAGGCATCGAGCTCGCGTTGCCACGAATCGAGGGCGAGTCGCCTAGTCTCCGGGTCGTCGAGACGTCGAGGAGACGGAGAGCTCCTCGACTCGTCGACCGGAAGACTCGGCGGCTCGCCTTCGTCGGCGATGTCATCCGCGACGCGGCAGTACGCATACGCCGCGTACACCGCCCGCCGTTTCACGCGTGGCAGGAAGCGGAAGCCGACAGAGAAGTTCGCGCCATGCTTGTGCGTGATGGCGCGGCAGAAGTCGTAGGCCTCGTCGACGGTCATCGACGTCAAGGCCGCACCTCGGGCCGCACTTCAGGCCGCACTTCACCAAGGGGCGGAACCTTCATCTCCGTGTCGCGAGCGCGGCACCAGTGAAGGCCCGGCTTGTGTTGGCAGCGGCCGTTGTGACGCCAGACGCGGCGGATGATCGGCCCGAGGAGCACCTTCCACCACGTGCGGGCATGCCATCCGCTGAGATAGCGTCCGAAATCCTTCGCGCGCGCCGCCTGCCATACGAACATCGACAGCCCGCGATTGCCGCCGGCCTCGTACAGAAAACGGTTCACGAGACTCGTCTGCTGCTTGTCGCCGAGCTCGCGTTGCCAGAGCTCATCGAAATCGCGCTGCTCGAGAATGCTGCGCGCGGCGAGCCAGCCGCTCGTCAGCGCGTAGCGAATGCCGAGACCGAAGAGATAGTCCTGAAAGCCCGCGGCCTCGCCGACGTAGCGCGAACTGCCCTTCGTCGCTTCGCTCTTCAGGTGGAAATTCATGTACGAATAGCCGGTGCGCGTTTCCGCGGGAATCTCGAATGGATGCGCGCGCTGCGCCGACGCCAGCGAGTGCTCGTAGTACTCGTCGATCTTCTTGAAGTCGGCAACGATCGCGCAGCCGAACGTCGCCAGGCCGTCGAGGATAAACAGATACGAGTAGCCGCCGGGCGAGAGGTGATGATTGAAGAACACTTCGATCCGCTCAGGGGTGCTCTCGGCGGGAGGCGTATGCCACGTCATCTCACGCGCGAGTCCATCGGGCGACGCCGGGCCGGTGGCGACGATGTCCGCCTCTTCCGGCGCGAGCCTGCTGCTGAACACGACGCGTACGCCGAGCTTGAGCGCCTGCGCGAGCAGCCCCCGATCTAGCGATCCGCTTTCGGGTCCGCGACGGATGAACCATCCGTACGGCTGATCGCTGCGAATCGCGCGCGCGACGTTCCGATGATCGTAGAACGTCGCCGACAGCGCCGGACGAAAGTAGAAGTTGCGCCCGATGCCGATGCGATCGAGAAAGTCGGGCACGGGCTCGCGCTCCGACGACCCTTCGATGATCTGCAGATCGCCGATGAAGCGCGTCCCGACGTCGGCCTTCGCCTCGTGCACTTCCACCTCGCGCCCCGCGCGGGCGAGCACGATGGCGGCGGCCAGACCGGATGGACCGGCACCTGCAATGCGAATGGGCTGAATGGTGGACATCGAAGACAAGGTATCTTATCGCCCAGTGTCCGAAGTGAATTCCGAGGCCAACGTTCCCGCTCCACCGAAACCGCGGCGGGGCGGATTTGCACTTTTCGTAGCTGCTGGGATTCTTCTGAGTCGCATCGCCGGTCTGATCCGAGAACGGGTTTTCGCGCACTATCTTGGCAGTTCCAGCGCGGCCGATGCATTCAAAGCCGCTCTCAAGATTCCCAACTTCTTGCAGAATCTTTTCGGCGAGGGTGTTCTTTCGGCGTCGTTCATTCCGGTGTATGCGAAGCTCCTCGCGCAAAAAGAAGAGGAACTTGCGGGACGTGTCGCAGGAGTCTTCGCATCGATTCTGGCCCTCGGTGTCAGCGTGATCGTGCTTGTCGGTGTGGGTGTCACGCCGTACATCCTCGGTGCAATTGCTCCCGGCTTCCACGGCGAAGTGCGTGAGTTGACGATCCGAATCGTACGGATTCTCTTCCCGGGTGTCGGGCTGCTCGTGCTTTCGGCGTGGTGTCTCGGCATCCTGAATAGCCATCACAAATTCTTCTTGTCGTACGTCGCTCCCGTGCTTTGGAACATCGCGATGATTGCGACTTTGGTCATTTTTGGTACTCGCCTTGGCCAGGGGGATCTCGCGGTAGCGCTCGCGTGGGGTACGGTGGTCGGATCGTTGCTGCAGTTTGGCGTCCAGATCCCGTTTGTATTTCGGTACTCACGCCACCTGTCGTTCGGGTTCGATCGACTTCTAGAGCCGGTCCGGGAGATCTTTCGCAACCTTGGACCGGTAGTCGTGGGGCGTGGGGTCGTGCAATTCAGTGCGTATGTCGATCAGATACTTGCAAGCTATCTTCCGCAAGGTGCCGTCTCGACGCTTGCCTACGCTCAAACCATTTACCTACTTCCGGTCAGCCTTTTCGGGATGAGCGTTGCCGCGTCCGAATTGCCACAGATGTCCAGCGAGAAAGGTGCACCCGAAGTCGTTCAGGCGGCCATGCGCGGGAGACTCGAACGAGGCCTGAGGCAGATCGCCTTCTTCGTGATTCCTTCCGTGATTGCCTTCGTCATGATCGGTCGTCAGCTGGTCGCGGCACTCTTTCAGAGCGGCAGTTTTGGCAGCGAGCAAACCCTCTACGTCTGGTACGTTCTCGTCGGTTCGGCGGTGGGACTCCTTGCGATGACTTTCGGACGTCTCTATTCGTCGGCCTTTTACGCATTGAGGGACACGCGAACTCCTTTGAAGTTCGCCGTGGCCAGAGTCCTTCTCACGGGACTGCTGGGTTATCTGTTTGCGTTTCCGCTGCGATGGATCGTCGTGGATTTGATGTCGCTGACGCATCTCCGGTTGCCGAATCTGCCCGGAGGGTCCGCGATGATGGGCACGGTAGCTCTTACTGCGTCCGCCGGGATCGCAGGCTGGCTCGAATTTTTACTACTACGCCATTCGCTGCACGCCCGCATTGGCGCCATCTCATTTCCGACTTCGCTACAGCTGATCTTGTGGTCGTCTTCAATCGCTGCGGGGTTTGGCGCAATTCTTTTCGAACACGCCATGCGCGGTGCTGTCGAACACATTCCTGTTCGGCACATTTCCAATGCAATTCTAATTAGTGCTGCGTTCGGGGCGATCTATCTCGTTCTCACCACCATCTTTCGCGTGCCGGAAGCTCGTGGATTGGTAAGTCGTTTCCGCCGTTGACAAACGAGTATTGACGTTGACAACGAGTATTGCGTATGGGATCCTCCAGTGCGGAAAGAAGGACCTCATGCGAAAAAGCACGTGGATGCGCCTGATCGCGGTGACGTTGCTTGTTGGGCTTCTCGGTGTGACGGGCGCGAGCGGTGATACTCAAACTTGCCAGCAACGGTGCGAGACGGAATACAACCAATGCATGGCATTTTGCAGTGGGTGGACAATCCTCTTCTGCATCAACAATTGCGTTCATCGATACCAGTACTGCGAGAGCGTTTGTAACGGCGGCGGCCCCGAAGGTGGCGCTTGTTGCAAAAATCAAAATCCCTGATGTCTTACCTAGGGCACCGAAAGCTACTTGATATTCAATTCGGGGTCTCTAAGTGACGCGGTGGGTATGGATTGACCGGCTAGCAAATGTTGCTATTGTCGTGCTCGCCTTGCTGGTTGGTTTGGTGGCTTGGCGCCGATACCTTTTTCAACACCCGCCGGATGTTTCAATACCTGCTGGTAGTGTCATCGAGCTGAAATCTGTAGATTGGCCGGCAAACGGATTCACTGTTGTATTGGCTCTATCTACGGAATGTCACTTTTGCTCTGAGAACGCTCCGCTATACCGCGATATCGCGGACCGCTTGCGGCAAAATCGCATCGGGAGAACCGTGGCGGTCTTGCCACAGTCGTTACCGCAAAGCCGTGAATACCTCGGCGCGATGCGCGTGGTTCCGGACAGCGTACTGCAGCAAGTACCTTCGTTCGCAAAGGCTACGCCCACGATCGCGGCAGTAGGTCCGAACGGTCGAGTTCTTCGTGCCTGGGTGGGCCGCTTATCAGTGCGCGATTCGGCGGCGGCGTTGCGGGAGATCGAGTTGCTGGCTGCGCAGGGTGTCCGAGCGTGTCAGTCGTGCGGGACCTCCTGATCCCGAACGCAACTGGTGCCAATGCGGCGGCGTTCTTGCTACCATCCCGCGGCGTGACGGATTCTTCCGCCGAGGCACTTCTGGAGGTCAAGAACCTCCGCACGTCGTTCTTCACCGAAGACGGTGTGGTGAACGCGGTCGACAACGTCTCCTTCAACGTGCGTCGCGGCGAGGCGGTGGCGTTGGTCGGGGAGTCGGGTTGCGGGAAGAGCGTCACCGCGATGTCGATCATGCGCCTCGTCGCGCCGCCGGGGCGGATCACGGGCGGCTCGATTCACTTCAAAGGACGCGACCTCGCCAGCCTCTCCGAACGGGAGATGCGCCACGTGCGCGGCAACGACATCGCCATGGTTTTCCAGGAGCCGATGACGTCGCTCAATCCGGTCATTCAAGATCGGCGCGCAGGTCGCCGAGGCGATTCGCATCCATCGCAAGGTCTCGAAGAAAGAAGCGTGGAAGCAGGCCGGGGAGATGCTGGAGCTCGTCTCGATCCCCGATCCGATCAAGCGGCTCGACGACTATCCGCACCAGCTCTCCGGCGGCATGCGTCAGCGCGTGATGATCGCGATGGCGCTGTCGTGCGATCCGGAGCTCCTCGATCGCCGACGAGCCGACGACCGCGCTCGACGTCACGATCCAGGCGCAGATCATGGAGCTGCTCGCGTCGCCTGCAGAAGAAACTCGGACTGGCCGTGCTTCTCATCACCCACGACCTCGGCGTCGTCGCCGAATTCTGCGAGCGCGTGATCGTGATGTACACCGGCCGCATCGTCGAAGAGGCGCCGGTGCGCGAACTCTTCGCCACGCCCGCGCATCCCTACACGCGCGGACTTCTGCAATCGCTGCCGAGCGTCGCCGGCGACCGCGGCGGCGAAGCGGCTGCCGACGATCGCCGGGATGGTGCCGTCGATCACGAATCTGCCGTCACGGCTGCAAGTTCAACCCGCGCTGCCCCGACGTCATGGACATCTGCCTCGGCAACGAACCGGCGCTGATGCCGGTCGCGACGGGCCAGATCGCGCGCTGCTACCTGCACGGCGACGATGCGGATCCGGAGCGGATCGAGAATTCGCAACTGGAGAAATCCGCATGACCGACGTCTCCGATCCGCATTCCGAACGACCCGGAGGGCGGCGCTTCATAGCCCGCCGAATTTGGGTGGGGGCGAACGTGCACTCCCGCCCAAGAATCGGCGGGCTATGAGCCCGCCCTCCTCGTCGTGCGCGACCTGAAGAAATACTTTCCGGTCAAACGCGGCGTGCTGGCGCGCGTCGTTGCGAATGTGAAGGCGGTCGACGGCGTCAGCTTCGGCGTCTGCGCACGGCGAGACGCTCGGACTCGTCGGCGAGTCGGGATCCGGCAAGACGACCGTCGGACGCTGCATCCTCCGCCTGATCGAGCCGACCGTCGGGCGCGTCGAGTTCGAAGGAACGAACGTTCTCGACCTCGACTCCGGCGACATGCGCCGCATGCGGCGGCAACATGCAGATCGTCTTTCAGGACCCGTACGCGTCGCTCAATCCGCGCATGACCGTCGGCACGATCGTCGCCGAGCCGCTGCGATCATTCACGGCGGCATGAACGCTGCCCAGCGCGACGAGCGCGTCGGCGCAGCTTCTACAAAGAGTCGGACTCAGTCCCGATTACCGCCGGCGCTATCCGCACGAATTCTCCGGCGGACAGCGCCAGCGCATCGGCGTCGCGCGCGCGCTGGCGACGAATCCGCAGCTTCCTCGTGCTCGACGAGCCGGTGTCCGCGCTCGACGTCTCGGTGCAGGCGCAGGTCGTCAATCTGCTGCAGGATCTGCAGGACGAGCTCGGGCTCACGTACCTCTTCATCGCGCACGACCTCTCCGTGGTCGAGCACATCTCCACGCGAGTCGCCGTGCATGTACCTCGGCAAGGTGATGGAGCTCGCCAGCCGCGCCGATCTCTACGCCGATCCTCTTCATCCTTATACAAAGGCACTGCTCTCGGCGGTGCCGGTGCCCGATCCGACGGTGAGGAAAAAGCGGATCCTGCTGCAGGGCGACATCCCCACGCCGCTCGATCCACCGAGCGGCTGCGTCTTTCACACACGCTGTCCCGATCGCGCAGTTCCCGATCTGCAAGAGCGAAGTGCCGCCGCTCATCGAGCACAAGCCGGGACAGTTCGCCGCCTGCCACTTCGCCGGCGCGCCGATTCCCGAGATCGCAGATCGCAGACCGCAGATCGCAGGGGAGACCGGCGGCGGCGAGCCGGCGAACTAACCAACCATCGATCGTCATCGTCTTTGAATGCCGAGCTCCGGAAGGTGGGGGCCTGCGATCCGCGATCTGCGTTCTGCGATCTGATCGCAACGGAATCGCTCTACGATCGTAAGAAGAACAACGGTTGTTCTAGAATCCGCATCGCCCGCGACTCGCCCGCGGTCGAAACCATCGGCTCATCCTTACGTACAAGAGGCGTGTTTGGGAGGACTTGCATGACGGCAGTTCGACGGTTGCTTACGATTCTCTGGTTGTCGCTCGCTGCGACGGCCCTTTTCGCGCAGGAAGCGCCGGTCGCACGGGCGACCGAGCCGGTTACCGCCGAGACCGACCAGGATGTGGACAATCCACGGGCGATGAAGCTTTCGCTCGACGAGGCGATTCACACCTCGATGGAGCGCAACCTCGGGATTCAACTTCAGGAGTTTCAGTATCGCGAGTCGGGATACAGCCTGCGTTCCTCGTACGGCATCTACGACTTCCTCGGCCGCGCGCTTCTTCAGGAGCGCAGCTCGCAGGCTCCGGTCACGTCGACCATCGAGGCCAGCTCCTCGGTGCAGCATTCAGTCGACCTCAGCGTGTCGCAGAACACTCCGACCGGCGGCGCCTACACGGTCTCCTTCAACAACAGCCGCGCCGCGACCGCGGGTGGCGTCTCGACGTTCAGCCCGAAGTACGGAGTCGATCTCGGCCTGGCGTTCAACCAGCCGTTGCTGCGCGATTTCGGACTCGACGTCAACCGCCGCAACATCACCTTCGCCCGCAATACACTCGGCATCAATCACGAGGCGTTCCGCACCGCGCTGATGGACACGGCACTCGCCGTCGAGCAGGCGTATCTCAACCTCGTCTACGCGCGACGCAGCGTCGACGTGGTGAAGCAGTCGCTCTTCCTCGCCCGCGACCAGGCGCGCATCACGCAGATCCGCATCGACGTCGGCGCATCGGCGCCGCTCGACATCCTGCAGCCGCGCGTGACCATCGCCACGTCCGAGGAGCAGCTCATCATCGGCGTCGCCAACGTCCGTTCGGCGGAGGATCGTCTGCGCGCGCTCCTGCACCTCGATCCCGCCGGAATGGGATCGTCCGATCATTCCGACCGATCCCGTGGACTACGAGCCGGTTCCGATCAACGTGGATGATTCCGTGCGTCGCGCGATGGATCTCCGTCCGGAGATCAAGCAGGATCAGCTCTCCAGCGATTCGCAGCGCGTGCAGTACCTCTACGCGCGCAACCAGACGCTCCCGCAGCTCGACTTCGATCTCAACTACGGACTGGGCGGCGTTGCCGGTAACTCGGCGCAGCTCGATCCGATCACGCATCAGCCGACCGGCGCCATCGAGCGCATCCCGTACGGGCGCGGCCTCCGCAACATCTTCGAAGGCGACTTCCCGTCGTGGGTGATCGGCTTCAACGTCGGCATCCCCATCACCAACATCGGCGCCCGCGCCGAAGCGAAGCGCGCCGAACTGTCGTATCGCCAGTCGAAAGTCACCCAGGAGCAGACTCGCGAGAACATCACCATCGACGTCCGTCAGGCCGCGCGCAACGTCGACACCGCCGCGCGCTCGATCATCGCCACGCGTGCCGCGCGCGACGCCGCTGAAAAGAACGTCGAGGCCGAGCGCCGTCGCTACGAAAACGGCATGACCACGAACTTCCAGGTTCTCGAAGTTCAGCAGCAGCTTTCCGATGCGCGCGTCCGTGAGCTGAACGCCCTCGTCAGCTACAACCAGAACGTCGCCGCCTTCCACCGCGCCGTCGGCGACATCCTCGAAGTCCGCAACATCAGCGTCGACGAACCAGAGCTCCCCGAGGAACCCCACTTCTTCAGCACTCTCGACAAGTACAATTGGCTGAACTACGGAAGCAGGGTCAACCTCGAGGAGGATCTGCCGAAATGACGAGTGACATCGGGAACCCCACGGAGCCAACTGCGAATCCAACGCCGACTCTTCCACCAGCCGCACCGAAAAACGTCTTCCAGAGAATCGCGGGGGTGCTGTTCGCCCCCGCGGAAACGTTTGCGGACATCGTCCGCAAGCCCAACGTTCTGGCACCGCTGATCCTCCTGATCGTTCTCGGCTATATCTGCACCTTCGTGCTGATGCCGATCATCGACTGGGATACGGTCGTTGCCGCGCAAGAGGAAGCGATGCGGGCCAAGAACCCGAACATCGACGCCGCCACGCTCGAGAGAGTCGAAGGCATGACCCGGACGATGGGCAAGTTCTTCGGCTATGTCGGGCCGCTCTTCGGAGTCCTGGCCTGGCTCGTCGTCGCCGGCGTGCTCTTCCTCGCGTTCCGCATGTTCGGAGGGCAGGGGACGTTCGGTCAGGCCTTCGCCATCACGGTCTACTCATGGATCCCGTTAACGATCTGTTCGATCCTGATGACGGTCATCGCTTACGCGCATGGCTCGTTCAACCCGGTGCTCGCGCCGGTGCTCGTCAAGTCCAATCCGGCCTTTCTCGTGGACATGAAAGAGCACGCGGCGCTTTTCTCGCTGCTCTCGGCATTTGATCTCTTCACCATCTGGACGATCGCGCTGCTGGTCATCGGCTTCGCCGTCATGTCGAAGTTCTCGAAGATGAAATCGGCGGCGATCATCGTCTCGATCTGGCTTGCCGTGGTCCTGGTCAAGAGCGGCTTCGCCGCTTTGGGTGCGGCCAAGGCCAAGGGATGAAGAAGAAGCCTCTCCTCATCGCCGGCGTGGCGATCGTCGTGATCGCCATCGTCATCCTCAGTGTGCGCAGCGGCGAGCCGAAGGGGACGAAAGTCTTTGTCGAGCCCGTGGCGCGGAAGACGATCGAAGCGACCGTCACCGCGCCCGGGCAGGTCGACCCGAAGGTCAAGGTCAACATCAGCGCCCACATCGTCGGCAAGATCGACAAGCTCTACTTCGTCGAAGGCGAAACGGTGCATCGCGGCCAGAAGTTGGTCGAATTGGAGAAGCACCTCTACGTCGCGCAACGCGATCGCGCTTCGTCGATGGTCGCCAGCGCGCGCGTCGAAGTGCAACGCGCCCGCGCCGCGCTGAACACGGCGGAATCGGCGTACAAACGCGCGCAGAATCTCGCCAAGCAGGGGATTCAGGCGCAGGAACTTTTCGATCAGACGCGCCAGAGCTACGACAACGCGCTAGCCGGACTCGCCGCGGCCGAGCAGGGAGTCAACCAGGCCCAGGCCGGATTGCGGCAGGCCGCCGAAGATCTCTCGCGCACCACGATCGTTTCGCCGATCGACGGCAAGGTCGTCGAGCTGAACGCGCACGAGGGAGAAGTCGTCGTCACCGGGACGATGAACAACCCCGGCTCGGTCATCGCCGTGATCGCCGATCTCTCGGAAATTCTCGTCGAAGCCGAAGTTGGTGAAACCGAAGTCGTCGGAATCCGTTTGAATCAACAAGCAAAAGTGAGAGTCGACGCCATACCCGATCACGAATACGCCGGCCATGTCGAAGAGATCGGCAGCTCGGCAGCCGTCCGCCAGGGCGCGGGATCGGGCATTCGTTACTTCAAGGTCAAGGTGGCGATCGACGATCCGGATGACCGTCTGCGTCCCGGGATGACTTCGCAGGTCGCGATCGTGACGAACCGGGCGGCGGATGTTGCCGCGGTGCCGATTCAGGCGGTCGTCGAGCGCGTGCCGGGCGAGAAGGCCGACGCCGCGGACGATGAAGGAAAGCCGAAGAAGAAGTACGTCTTCGTCGCCGCGAAGGACAAAGCGAAGCAAACCGAGGTGACGACCGGCATCAGCGACGCCACGCATGTCGCGATCCTTTCCGGCGTGAAGCCGGGGGATGTGCTGATCACCGGACCGTTCCGCGCGCTGAAGAAATTGAACGACGGCGACACGATCGACGTGACTAAAGAAGAGAAGAAGCCGTCGAAAGAAGACGACAAAGCGAAGGACAAGGACTGATGAGCGCACTCCCGGAACCCAGCCCCGCCCACCTGATCGAGATGACCGAGCTCACTCGGGTCTACGACCTCGGGCCGCAGCAGATTTTTGCGCTCAACGGCGTCAACCTGACGATCGAGCCGGGCGAATATGTCGCCATCATGGGCCCGTCCGGCTCCGGCAAGTCGACGCTGATGAACATCATCGGTTGCCTCGATACGCCGACCTCAGGCTCGTATCTGCTCGATGGCGTTCCGGTCGAGACGCTCAACGACGACGAGCTCGCGGCGATCCGCAACAAGAAGATCGGCTTCGTGTTTCAGACGTTCAATCTTCTGGCGCGAACGACCGCGCTGCACAACGTCGAGCTTCCGCTCGTCTACGCGAAGATCTCCCGCGCCGAGCGTCGCCAACTCGCCGAAGAAGCGCTGACCGCCGTCGGCCTCGGCGATCGCATGAACCACCAGCCGAACGAGCTCTCCGGCGGTCAACGCCAGCGCGTCGCAATCGCCCGCGCGCTCGTCAATCGCCCGTCGCTCCTGCTCGCCGACGAGCCGACCGGCAACCTCGACTCACAGACCGGCCGCGAGATCCTCGACCTCTTCCAGGAGCTCCACTCGCGCGGCAACTCGATCATCATGGTCACGCACGAAGACGATGTCGCGCGCGAAGCGAAGCGGGTCATCCACATCAAAGACGGAAAAGTCCGGTTGGACTAGACCGCGACATCGCTCCTTCCGTTGCGAGCGAAGCGAGCGCGCTTCTGTGTGGTGCTGGCCGCCCTCGGCCGGCGCGCAGAACGATGCACGTTCCGGCTGGAGGCTGCGTCTGGCGAGCGAACCGACGAGCGAGGGCGCTCATCGCCACACAGAACCGCCGAAGCCTGTGGCTTTTTGTTCGCGGTGGCTTTGCCGCCGCCGCACTCCTACACCGTGCGTTGCGTGCGTGTCGCCAGAACCGCCATTACCGCGAGCACCGCGAGTCCTGCTCCCGTGTGAAACGCGATGCGTGGTGAGGCGTGCTCGTACAACTCGCCGAACAGCGTGGTGCCCGCGAGCACGCAGAGACCGTTCGCGAGGTAGTACATGCCGAAGCTCTTGCCGCGTGCGGCGGCGGGAACGAGATCCGCGATCCAGGCGCGTTCCGCTCCTTCCGACAGCGTGAACGGAATCGCGTAGAGGATGAACAGCGCGGCGAAGGCGGTGAGCGAATGCGCGAACGGAAACGCCGCGTAGATCACGGCGTAGCTTCCCCAGCCGGCGACGAGAAGATGCCGGCGATCCATGCGATCGGAAAGCGATCCGGCCATCGTCGAGAAGAGAGACTTGATCACGTGATGCAGCGCCCAGAGCAGCGGCAGCATCCCGGCCGAGACTCCCGCCGCGTGCGCCTGCAGTAGCAGAAAGGCATCGCTCGAGTTCGAGAGCGAGAAGAGCGAGATGGCAACGAGCGCGCGTCTGAACGGAGAACGCCGAACGAGGGACGTCGCGCCGATTTCGTCGGGCGCCGCGTCTTCGTCCGTCACGCGATCCGATCTGTTTTCGCGCAGGAGAATCGCCAGCATCACGACGCCGATCGCGCCGGGAATCACCGCGAACACGATCGTCTTCTGCACGCTGAATCCGAATCCCTGCATGAGCAGGATCGCCGCGAGCGGTCCGACGACGGCGCCGGTGTGATCGAGCGCGCGATGAAAGCCGAAGGCGCGCCCCCGCTGATCGAGAGGCGTGACATCGGAGATCATCGCGTCGCGCGGCGCTGAGCGAAGGCCCTTGCCCGTGCGGTCGAGCAGGCGCGCGGCAAACACGACGGGCCACGCGGACGCGAAGGCGATCACCAGGCGGGAGACTGCGGCGAGTCCGTATCCCGAAACGACGAGCGGCTTGCGCTTCCCCGCGCGGTCCGACCACGAGCCGGCGAAGTATTTGACGATCGATGCCAGCCCGTCGGCGGCGCCTTCAATCATTCCGAGGATCGCCGGTGATGCGCCGAGCGTCGCGGTGAGGAACACCGGGAGCAGGGGATAGACCAACTCGCTCGCCGCATCGTTGAGCAGTGCGGCAAGACCGAGCAGGACGACCTGCGGTTTGAGCTTCGAGCGTTGCACAAAGAGATGTTACTGGTTGCTGGTGGCTGGTTGTCTGGGGTTTCGCGCGATCAAGCGAGCCATCGGCGTCGAACACTTCACACCATCATGCAGATTCACGTGTCTTGCGTTTCAAAGCCCGAAACCACAGACAACCAGCAACGAGCAACCAGCAACTTCTTTTTCGTTAGAATGCGCGCGATTTCAAGCAAGGGAGCTCAAATGGCAATCAAGAAAGTGGGCGTGCTCGGCTGCGGTCTCATGGGATCGGGCATCGCTCAGGTCGCGGCACAGGCGGGATTCGACGTCGTCGTTCGCGAGGTCGAGCAGAAGTTTCTCGACAAGGGACTCGGCGGGATTCAGAAGAGCCTCGGCAAGTTCGTGGAGAAGGGCAAGATGCAGCAGTCCGACATGGACGCCTGCCTCGGACGTCTCAAGGGAACGACCAATCTCGCCGATCTCGCCGACTGCGACATCGTCATCGAAGCCATCATCGAGAACGCGCAGCTGAAGCGCGACACCTACGCGGAGCTCGACAAGATCGTGAAACCAGAGGCGATCTTCGCCTCGAACACGTCGTCGCTGACCATCACCGAGCTCTCGATGGCCACCGCGCGGCCGAAACAGTTCGTCGGCCTGCATTTCTTCAATCCCGTTCCGCTCATGAAGCTCGTCGAGGTCGTGCGCACGATCGTCACCAGCGACGAGGCCTTCAACACCGCGTTCGAATTCGCAAAGGCGCTCGGGAAGGAGCCGGTGTCGTGCACGCGACAACTCCGGCTTCATCGTGAACCGCCTGCTCGTGCCGTACATCCTCGACGCGATTCGCGCGTACGAGGAGGGCGTCGGCTCGATCGAGGACATCGACAAGGCTATGGTGCTCGGCTGCGGCTATCCGATGGGTCCCTTCACGCTGCTCGACTTCGTCGGCCTCGATACGACCTACTACATCACCCACGTGATGTACGAGGAGTATCAGGAGAAGCGCTTTGCCGCGCCGCCGCTGCTTCGTAGCATGGTCCTCGCCGGACGGTACGGACGAAAGACCGGCGCTGGTTTCTACGACTACTCGGGCCCGACGCCCGTTCCATTCGACAAGTAGTTGTCGGTTCTCGGTTCTCGGTTGTCCGTGAGACACCGATTGCCGCGGCATCCCGGACAACTGACAACCGATCACCGACAACAGGAAATAACGATGTACGAAAACCTGAAGACTGAAATCAAAGACTCCATCCTCACGATCACCATCGATCGTCCGAAAGTTCTCAACGCGCTGAACGCGCAGACGGTCGGCGAGATCTGGAGTGCGTTCGAGGCCGCGCGCGATGACGCCTCGGTCAAGTGCGTGATTCTCACCGGCTGCGGCGAGAAAGCGTTCGTCGCCGGCGCGGACATCAATGAGCTCGCGCAGATGACGCCGATCACCGGCAAGGCCACGGCCGAAAACGGGCAGCGCGTCTTGCGCGCCATCGAACGTTTTCCGAAGCCGGTCATCGCCGCGATCAACGGCTTCGCCCTCGGCGGCGGTTGCGAGCTCGCGCTCGCCTGTCACATCCGCATCGCTTCCGAGAAAGCGCAGATGGGACTTCCAGAAGTCTCGCTCGGCATCATCCCCGGCTACGGCGGCACGCAGCGCATGGCGCGTCTCCTCGGCAAGGGAAAAGCGCTGGAGCTGATTCTCACCGGGGATCGCGTCGGCGCCGCGGAAGCGGAACGGATCGGCCTCGTGAACAAAGTCGTTCCCGCCGATCAACTCATCGGCGCCGCGGAAGAGATGGCGAAAAAGATGGCTTCGCGCGGCCCGCTCGCGCTGCGCGCGGCGATCGAAGCGGTGATGAGCGGCAGCGAGATGCCGTTCGACGAAGGCCAGATTCTCGAAGCGACGCTGTTCGGCTTGCTGGCAGCGACCGAGGACATGAAAGAGGGAATGGGCGCCTTCCTGGAAAAGAGAGCCGCGAATTTCAAGGGAAGTAGCGAGTCGCGCGGTCGCCCTCACGCGAACCCTGGAGGGCGGGCTTATAGCCCGCCGGTTTTCGGGCGGGTGGAACGTCCCACCAACCCCCACCCAGAATCGGCGGGCTATAAGCCCGCCCTCCACGATTCCACGACGCTCGGCACGTTGGATGACGGCAACCTCGCGCACTGTTGCTAAACTGCGCGCCTCATGTCCGACTCGCTCGAACACCTCATCCACGACTGGAACGCCGACGGCGAGCAGCCGGCGAAGCCGGCGCGCAGGATCGAGTTCGATGACGAGACACTGCGTGACGGACTGCAGTCGCCTTCGGTGACCGATCCTCCGCTCGAGGAGAAGCTCCGCATCCTTCATTACATGCACGCCATCGGCATCGACAATGCCGACATCGGCCTGCCCGGCGCGGGACCGCACGTGCAGAAGACCGTCGAGCGCCTCGCACGCGAGATCGTCGAACAGAAACTCTCCGTCTATCCCAGTGCCGCCGGGCGGACGCACGAGAACGACATCCGGCCGATCATCGACATCTCCGCGCGCGTCGGCATCGCCATCGAAGCCGATCTCTTCATCGGCTCGTCGCCGATCCGCCAATTCGCGGAGGAGTGGGATCTCGACTGGATCATCGAGCAGTCGGCGAAAGCCGTGCGCTTCGCCGTCAGCCAACGGCATTCCGGTCATGTACGTCACCGAAGACACGACGCGCGCGAAGCCCGAAGACATCGAGAAGCTCTACGCCGCCGCGATCGATGCCGGCGCGTCGCGCATCTGCATCGCCGACACGGTGGGCCACGCCACTCCGTGGGGCACGCGCAACGTCATGCGCTTCGTGCGCAAGCTCGTCGATCGCACGAATCCCGCGGTGAAGGTCGACTGGCACGGCCACGAAGATCGCGGACTCGGCATCATCAACTGCATTGCCGCGATCGAGGCCGGAGCCGATCGCGTACACGGCTCGGCGGGAGGCATCGGCGAGCGCGTCGGCAATACGCCGATGGACCTGCTGATGGTGAATCTCAAACTGATGGGCTGGATCGACAACGACCTCACGGTTCTGCCCGAATACGTGCGCTTCGTTTCGACGCGTGACGAACGTGCCCATCGCCGATCGCTATCCCGTTTTCGGCCGCGACGCCTTCCGCACCGGAACCGGCGTTCACGCCGCGGCGATCATCAAAGCGAAGAAGAAGGGAAGTGACTGGCTGGCTGACCGTGTTTACTCGGGCGTTCCTGCAGGAATGTTCGGTCTCACGCAGGTCATCGAAGTCGGTCCGATGTGCGGCCTGTCCAATGTGATCTATTGGCTCGACGCACATGGTTACCCGCAGGAAGAGACGCTGGCCAAGGAGATTTTCCAACTCGCGAAGTCGACGAATCGGATGCTGACGGACGAGGAGTTGCACGATCGGGCGAAACGCTGGCAGGAGCAACAAGTAGGCAGTTTGCAGTAGGCAGCTTGCAGGAGAACAACGCAGTCGAACGGTTACCGGTCGCTCGAGGATTACGATCCACCGCAGACAACCGACAACCAGCAACCAGCAACTGATTTGATTGCCCGAGTGGCGAAATGGCAGACGCAGCAGACTCAAAATCTGCCGGGGCTCAGCCCCGTGTCGGTTCGAGTCCGACCTCGGGCACCAACGCAAACGTAGACTCTTTCACCGGGACCCTGAAAACTCATATGAAACGTCTCCTCGTCGCCGTCAGCCTTCTGCTTCTCTCGAATGTCGCGTTCGCCGCCCGGTCGTGGAACGAATCGGGACCGCGCGAACCGAAACCGTGGCGTGAACAGGGACCGGCGATGATCCTTCATCCGGTCGCGGCGTTGACCGACGCCGATCGCGCGGAGCTCGCCACGAAGGGCGTGTTCGTCAAACACGCGCTCGGGGAAGGGCGCTACCTGGCGCGCGTCACCGCCGGCGCGGACGTCGTCGATGCGCGCATCGTTTCGATCGAGCCGCTGACGGCGCAGAAGAAGATCCAGAGCTCCGCGCTGCACGAAGCCACTCGCGGCAAGGCGTGGGCGAAGCTCAACGTCATCTTCCAGAGCGACATCTCATTTGACGACGCGCGCGACGCGGTTCTCGCGTCCGGCGCTGCATTGGAGAATCCGCTCGCAACCGACTTCTCGCCGATTCGCCGCCTGGAAGTGAAACTCGCGCCGGCGTCGCTCGGAGCACTGGCTGCCGACGATCGCGTCCTCGTGATCGCCGGCCCGCGACGCTTTCGCGTCGAAGCGAACAACGCCGATTCCGCGTTGCTCTCGCACGTCACGGAGCTGTTCAGCGCGCCGTACGGACTCTCCGGACAGGGCGTCACGGTCTCGCTCTTCGAGCTCGCCGAGGCGCAGGCATCGCATCAGGAATTCGGAGGCCGCCTCACCGTGCACGCAACGGGCGGCTCGACCGGCGACAAGCAGCACGCGACGCACGTCGCCGGAACGATCGGCGCCTCGGGCGTGAATCCCGCCGCGAAAGGCATGGCTCCGGCGGTGGCGATCCATCAATTCTGCGTGACCTGCGGGCAGAGTGATTTCCGCTGGCTCGAGCTCAAGGACGAAGAACTTTCACCGCTCGGCGTCGTCGCCGACAACAACTCCTGGGGCTTCGTCCTCGGATGGACGACGGAAGGTGGACTGCCGGTCTGGAGCGGCTTCGATCGGTACTACGGCGCATATGACCTCATCGATGCCGCACCTCTCGACGCGATCTCGATCGAAGACAACGTCCTCTTCGTTCACTCCGCCGGCAACGACGGTTCGCCTCCGAGCTTCGGAACCTTCTTCGAGCACTTCCACGTCGATGAAGAGACCGGCGACACGATCACCACGAAAACCTTTTGCTACTCGCTCAACGGCAGCGGCACCGACTGCCCCGCGAGCTGCACGGGCGGTTGCGAAAAAGTGCGCCACCACGACACGCTGCCGTTCGACACGATCGGCGTGACCGCGGCGGCGAAGAACGTCGTCACCGTTGGCGCGGTCTCGTCGTCGTCGTCGCCGGCGCAGATCGTTCCCTTCAGCTCGCGCGGTCCGGCGAAAGACGGACGCGTGAAGCCCGACGTCGTCACGCGCGGCTTCCAGGTTCTCTCGTCGATCCCGACGAACACCTACGCGCGCAACAACGGAACCTCGATGGCCTCGCCCGTCGTCACCGGCGTCTCCGCGTTGCTCGCCGAGCAGTGGAAGAAGACCTTCTCAGGAGCGCTTCCGAAGGCCTCGCAACTCAAGGCGCTCATCCTCGCCGGCGCCGACGACCTCGGCAATCCCGGTCCCGATTACACGTACGGCTTCGGACTCGTCAACGCCAAGAACTCCGTCGACCTGATCATCGCCGATGGAGCGAAAGGCGATCGCATTCGCAACTTCACGTTCCAGCAGGGACAGGTGTTAACGCAGGAAGTCGTCGCCGTCGTTTCACAGCCGCAGAAGCTGCGCGTGCTCCTGCAGTGGGCCGACCCGGCGATTCCGTTCATCGAGGGCCAGGACGACATCGCGCCGAAGGCGCTCGTGAACGATCTCGATCTCGCTGTGGTCGATCCTCTTGGCAACACGATCCGTCCTTACGTGCTCGACAAGAACAATCCGACGGCCGTCGCCACGACCGGCGTCAACACGGTCGACAACAGCGAGATGGTGGAGATCGCGAACGCGACTCCGGGCACCTATCGGCTTCGCGTCACGAGCACGAGCGTTCCGCAGGGCCCGCAGGCCGCGGTGCTCATCAGCTCCGCGCGTATCGCGCCGCCGTGCGTCGATCTGCAGGAACCGAACAACAGCGCCGAGACCGCATACGGAAACCTCGTGCCGGGACAGTCACTGTCCGGGGCAATCTGCACGCAGGGTGATCTCGATTTCTACAAGTTCGTGGCAACGAAGGCGGGCACGATCAACGTGACCGTGACCACCGGCGACACGCCGATCCGCGTGACCATCACCGGCACCGGCATCTCGCGTACGCAGGACTTCGCCGCTAACACGACGGCGGCGGTGAGCGTCGACGCCAACACGGTGCCGAACGCGATCACGCTGAAATTCGAAGCCGTCGGAACGATCGGCGCCGATCCGCGCTACACGTTCACGCCGACTTTCGGCGAAGCGCATCAGCCGCGGAGGAGATCGGCGCGGAACTAAATCGACCCTGACTGAGCGAAGCGAATGCGGTTCTGTGTGGTGCTGGCCGCCCTCGGCCGGCACGCAGAACGAGGCGCGTTCCGTCTCGAGGTTTCGTCTGGCGCGGAAGCCGACGGGCGAGGGCGCCCGTCGCTACACAGAACCGCCCGCGCTCCGCGCGTCCTCGGGCCGCCTCCGAATACAATGCGCCGCCTATGGCGTACAACACCCTTCTCGTCGAACTCAACGACGGCGTGCTCACGATCACGCTCAATCGCCCCGAGGTTCACAACGCGTTCAACGATGAGCTGATCGCCGAGGCCATCGACCTCTTTTCCAGCATCGACGCCGATGCCGTGCGCGCCGTCGTGCTGCAGGGAACCGGCAAGAACTTTTGCGCGGGCGCGGATCTCAACTGGATGTCGCGCATGGTGTCGTACACGCGCGAGCGAGAACGTCAGCGACTCCTCGAAGCTCGCGAAGATGTTCGCGCTGATCGAACGAGTGTCCGGTGCCGGTCGTCGGGCGCATTCATGGTGCTGCGATCGGCGGCGGCGTCGGACTCGTCGCCGTTTGCGACATCGTCATCGCCCAGCGGGAAACGCAGTTCGGATTATCTGAGGTGAAGCTCGGGATTCTGCCGGCGGTGATCTCGCCGTACGTGATCAGCAAAGATCGGCGCGACTCACGCTCGCGCGTTGTTCCTCACCGGCGAGCGATTCGACAGCCGAGCGCGCGCGCGCAGATCGGACTCGTGCATCGCGTCGTCGACACGAAGTCGAAGAGTTGGACGGCGCCGTCTACGAGACGGTCACGCAGATCAAGACCTCGGGGCCGGAGGCCGTTCGCGAGTGCAAGAAGCTCATCACCTACGTCGCGTCGCACGAGCTTGCCGATGCGATTCCCTACACGATCGACGCGATCGCCGCGCGGCGCGTTTCCGACGAGGGACAGACCGGCATGCAGGCGTTCCTGCGCAAGGAGCTCGCTCCGTGGATTCTCAAAAACTAACCATCGACAAGATCGTCGTGCCGAACCGCGGCGAGATCGCCGTGCGCATCGCCCGCGCCTGCCGCGAGATGGGAATCGTCTCCGTGCTCGCGCATGCCGATGATGACGACATCGGATTCACGCGCCGCTTCTTCGACGAGACCATCTCGCTCGGTCCGTCGTATCTCGATGTGAATCGCGTGATCGACGCGGCGCGCGCGACTGGCGCGCAGGCACTGCATCCTGGTTACGGATTCCTCTCCGAGCGGGCCGCGCTTGCGGCCGCATGCGATGACGCGGGAATCATCTTCATCGGACCGAAGGCGTCATCGATCGAAGCGATGGGCTCGAAGGCCCACTCGCGCCATCTGATGCACTCTCTCGGCGTTCCCGTCGTCCCCGGCTACGACGGCGACGATCAAAACGACGCAACGCTCACACGCGAGTCGACGCGCATCGGCTTCCCTCTGCTCGTCAAAGCATCAGCAGGCGGCGGCGGGAAAGGGATGAAGATCGTTCGTTCCGCCGACGAGTTGCTGCCGGCGATCGAATCCGCGCGTCGCGAGGCAATGAAGGCCTTCGGTGACGATCGTCTGCTGCTCGAGCGCTACATCGAAGAGCCGCGTCACGTCGAGTTCCAGATCTTCGGCGACGGCAACGGCAACGTGCTGCATCTGTTCGAGCGCGACTGCTCGATCCAGCGTCGCCATCAGAAAGTCATCGAGGAAACGCCGGCACCGCGCTACTCCGAGGAGCTGCGCCAGCGCATGGCGGCCGCAGCGATCGCCGCGGCGCGCGGCGTCGACTACCGCAACGCCGGCACGGTCGAGTTCATCGTCACGCCGGAAGGGGAGTTCTACTTCCTCGAAATGAACACGCGCCTCCAGGTCGAGCATCCGGTGACGGAGCTCGTCACCGGTGTCGATCTCGTGCGTGCACAGATCGACGTCGCCGCCGGCAAGCCGCTGCCGTGGAAGCAGGAAGACCTTCGCCAACGCGGACACGCAATCGAGGTTCGCGTCTACGCAGAAGATCCCGATGATCGTTTTCTCCCGCAGAGTGGAACGATCGCGCAATATCGCGAGCCGGGTGGTCCGGGCGTGCGCGTCGATGCTGGCGTGATCGCGCGGATCGGAGATCGGACTTCAGCTTCGACCCGATGCTCTCCAAACTGATCTGTCACGCCGAAGATCGCGCGAGCTGCATCGACCGCATGGCGCGCGCTCTCCGCGACTACGTCGTTCTCGGCACGAAGACGAATCTCTCATGGCTCCGCCGCGTCGTTACGCATCCCGCATTTCGCGAAGGACTCGTGAGCACGCGTTTCATCGAGGAACACGCGGAAACGCTCGCGCCGCATGTGCCGGACGTCGTGCCGGAAATCGCCGTGGCAATCGCGGCGCTGCCGCGGAAACGTGAGGGAATCGCGCAGGCGAAACTGCCGTCGGTGTGGGAACAAGTCACGCTGACTTGAACCGGGCTCCGTCGTCTTTCTTTGCGAGGCGCAAGGATTTTTAGCATGTCATCCCGAGCGTCGAGCGAGGGACCTGGGTGGGTGGCGGCGCGGAACATGAGCATCGTACCGCCCGTCCCCCAGGTCCCTCGCTCGACGCTCGGGATGACATGTTTGTCGTTGGTTGCGTTTCCCTCGCTACCTTCCCAGACTCTCCGGCGCCCGCACTCTTCCGGCGACGCCGCAGAGAATCAGCAGCGTCACGACGTACGGGACGGCGAGCAGCAGATGCGGCGGCGCGTTTTGCGATGATGCTTGGAGCGCGTACTGCAACGCCGCGGCGAAGCCGAAGATCGCGGTGCCGACGAGCGCGCTTTTCAGTTTCCAGCGTCCGAAGATCACGATCGAGAGCGCGATGAAGCCGCGGCCCGCGGTCATGTTCTCGGCGAAGCCGGAGTAGGCGAGGGAGAGATAGCCGCCGGCGAGTCCCGCCGCGACGGCCTCGATCGCCAATGCGAGCCAGCGGTGCGCGATGACCGAGTGTCCCGCCGCCTCGACGGCTTCGGGATTTTCGCCGCAGGCGCGCAGTCGCAGTCCGAACGTCGTTCGCCAGAGAACGACGCCGAGCAGAAGTGGCAGCGCGATCCAGGCAACGAACACAATGATGGACGAGCCCTTCGCGGCGTCGAGTTGCGAGAACATTGCCGCCGGCAGCGCGCGATAGAGAAAACCGGTGACGCCGAGGGCGAGAAGATTGATCGCCGTGCCGGTCACGATCTGGTCGGCGTGCAGATGAATCGCGAAGATGCCGAACAGAATCGCGATCGCAGCGGCGCCGCCGATCGCGGCGAGAAATCCGATGAACGCGTTGTTCGCGGCTTGCGAGCCGAGAATCGACGTCATCGCCGCGACGAGCATCATTCCTTCGAGGCCGAGGTTGATCATGCCGCTGCGTTGCGTCACGAGCTCGCCCTCGACCGCGAGCAGGAGCGGAGTCGATGCGACGATCGCCAGCGGCACGGCCGCGAGGATCACTTCGACCATCGGCGCCTCGCTTCGATGGATCCGAATGCGATGAGCACGAGAATCACGATCGCCTGACCGAGCGTTGCCACCGCGGAAGAAATGTTCGCCGTTCGCTGCAACTCACCGGCGCCCGTGACGAGCGCGCCGAAAAAGAGCGCGGACGCAATCGTCGCCAGCGGATTCAGTTGCGCGAGCAGAGCGACCGCGATGCCGGAGTAGCCGTATCCCGAGGCGAAACGCTCGAACAGGCGATGCGTGACGCCGAGGAGCTCGACACCGCCAGCGAGTCCGGCCATCGCACCGGAGATCGCCATCGCACGCGCGATCTGCGCGTTCACGTCGACGCCCGCCCAACGCGCGGCGAAGGGATTGAGTCCGGTGGCGCGCAGTCGCAATCCTTCGGCGGTGCGATAGAGCATCCACCACGAAATCACGCAGGCACCGATCGCGATCGGCACGCCGCCGAACTGCGGCAACGCGACCGTCGCCGCATCCGTTTGCGGATACTGCCCCGCGCGTTCCTGCAGCGGGCCGCTCACGCACCATCCCAGGAGATGAATGGCCATGAAGTTGAGCAGAATCGTCGTCAGCACTTCCGGAGCGCCGCGCCAGACGCGCATCGCTGTCGCCAGCGATGCCCACGCCGCACCGGCGAGCATCGCCGCGACGAGCGAAGGCACGATGCCCCAACGCGCGGCAAGCAGGCCCGCGAGTGCACCGACGATGAACTGTCCCTCGGCGCCGATGTTCCAAACGCCGGCGCGAAAGGCGATGGCCACGCCGAGCCCGGTGAGCATCAAGGGAACGGACTTGAGCAGCGTGCCGGCAATCGCGAACTGCGATCCGACGGATCCGCTGACGAGGATCGACAGCAGCTCGCGCGGCGAATTGCCGAGCAACGCGCCACAAAGCGCGAGAAGCAGAATGGCGCTCGCCGCGGCGGCGATGCCGACGAGCAATCGCCTCATGCGATTCCTGCCATGAGATTTGCGACGCGCGTTGTTGCCTCGTGCGGCGTCATGCGCGCGCTCAACGTTCCGCGATAGATCACCTGAATCGCATCGGCCAGCGCGAAGGCTTCGTCGAGATCGGACGTGATGAGCACGATGGCAGCGCCTTCATCCGCGGCGGCGCGCAATTGCTCATGGACGAAACGCGTAGCTTCGAGGTCGAGTCCGCGCGTCGGTTCGGCGGCGACGATCAGTTTCGGCTTTCGATGCAGTTCGCGCGCGAGGACGACCTTCTGCTGGTTGCCGCCGGAGAGGTCGCCGGCGCGCTGCCGCGGCCCGCTGGCGCGAATCGAATACATCGCGATCATTCGCTCGGCGTGCGTCTCCGCCGCGCGTCTCCGCCAGCGTCGCGCGCGTAACGCGAGATTCTCGGCGATCGTCATCTCGGCGATGATTCCGTCGCGCGTCCGATCCTCGGGGATGTGTGCCGCTTCCGGATGTTCGTGGCGCATGCGCTGTGCGAGCTCGGTTTGTCCGTTACCGGCGACGCCAACGATGGCGAGGATTTCACGGAGCGCAGGCTTCCAGCCTGCCGGTCCGCCGGCATCTTGCCGGCCCGACCGGCTGGAAGCCGGAGGACCGGCAGGCTGGAAGCCTGCGCTCCTGGTCATCTCGCCGGCGAGCTCCTCGGCCGTGGTCTCGCGCGTCATTCGCTCCGCCACCACGCATCCGCCGCGCATCACGACGACGCGATCCGAGACCGCCATGACCTCGGGGAGCTTGTGCGAAATGAACACGACCGCCGTGCCCGACGCGGCGAGCTTTCCCATCACGCGGAACAGCTCTTCCGACTCGAACGGCGTGAGCACGGACGTTGGCTCATCGAGCACCAGCGTCGCCGGTCGCTTCGCGATGGCCTTGATCAGTTCGACCTTCGACTTCTCGCCGACGGAAAGATCGGCAACGCGGCGCGAGACGTTCGACAGATCGATGCCGCTCGCCGCGATCGTCTCGATCGCTTCGCGCTCGATCGTCGCACGCGACGCGAAGCGGAACGCGCGACGATCGCCGAGGGCGAGATTCTCGGCGATCGTCAATTCAGAAACGAGCATGAAATGCTGATGCACCAGCTCCACGCGACCCTCGCGCTCGCGCGTGCCGGCATCCGCCGCAAGCTCACCCGAGGCGATGCGCATCAGCGTCGTCTTGCCGGCACCGTTCTCGCCGACGATCGCGAGAATCTCGCCCGCACGAATCTCCAGCGAGACATCGTCGACCGCGCGGTTTTCCCCGAACGACTTCGTGATGTGCGAGAGACGCAAGCACTCCGAGTCTACAGTGACGGTCGTCGAAGGTTGCTGGTTGCGAATACGCCGCAGACAACCAGCAACCGACAACAGACCACCAATTCAGAATCCGGCGGGTGGTTTCACCGTCCCGTTCTTGATCTCCTGCGTGAGCCGTTCGACCTCGGCGATCGTCGCTGCGGAGATCGAGGACTTCAGCTTCTCGTTCCAGACCACCGACACCGTTCCCTCATTCATCCCGAAGAACTGCACCTCCGGCTTGAACTTCCCTTCCTTCACCAGCTTCGCCATCGCCACGTACGCGCTCGGCACGTCGATCACCGCCGAGGCGACGACCACGTCCGGAGCGAGCGCGCTCTGATCCGCATTCGCTCCGAAACAGCGCGTCTTGCGCTCGCTGCAGGCCTGGAACACGCCGCGGCCCGCTTCATTCGCCTGATGGAAAATGAAATCGCAGCCGGCGTTGATCAGCGAGAGCGTCGCCGTCTTCGCCGCGCCCACGTCCTCGAAATTGCCGGTGTAGATCTCCTTGACCTCGAACTTCGGATTCACCGACTGCGCTCCGGCCTTGAACGCGAGAAAACTCGAAGCGATGGAAGGCACGTTGATCCCGCCGACGAGACCCGCCTTGCCGCTCTTCGATTCGCGCGCGGCGATCACGCCGAGGAGGTAGGTGGCCTCTTCGATCTTAAAACGCATCGGCGCGACATTCTTCGCGATCGTCGTTCCGGACGTCGTCACGTAAATCGTTTGCGGATGTTTTTCACCAGCCTTCTTCGCCGGCTCCTGGTATTCGAACCCGTGACCGAACGCCAGATCGAATCCTTTCGCTCCGTACGCGTCGAAGCCCTCGTCCATCTCCGCGGGAGTCTTCGTCTCCTGATGCGAGACCTCCGCGCCGAGCTCGTTCTTGATGCGTTGCAGCCCCTGCCAGGCGAGAGCGTTCCAGCCGCCGTCGTTGATCGAGCCGGGAGTCAGCAGTCCGACGCGGAACGGTTTCGGCGCCGGAGTGGCCGTCGCGGGCGGTGGCGCAGCCTCGCGAGGCTGACACGATAGAGACACAAAGAAGGCAAGGGCGAGTAACACTCTTTTCATGGCCGCCGGATTTTACGAGTTGCGCGTTCGTAGGGGCCAGTGATTACATGGAGGAGTTGGCGGTTGACAGTTGGCGGTTGGCGGTTGGAACGATCGAAGTTTTCGTCTCCACTGCCAACCGCCAACTGCCAACTGCCAACCTGAAGGAGGAAACATGGACGACGTCGAGCGCAACAACGGTGGCGAGTTCGAGGATGACGACGAGCAGATCGAACAGATGATCATCGAGAACGGCATCCTGCTGCACAGCCTGGCTACGCTTCTCGTGAAAAAGGGAGTTTTGAAACAGGAAGAAATCGACGCCGAGATGGATCGGCTGTACGACGAGATGGAGAACTTCGAGCAGCAGTAGGCGGGGGAATAGGCCCTGCCGCAGCATGTTTCGAACGGGCGACAAAAGCAGTAGGCAGTAGGCAGGAGTAGATCCTACGGCGGGCGACGGCCTCCTGCGAACTGCCTGCCGCAACTGCCACTTCGAAAGAGAGAACCCATGAAGATACGAATCCTCCTCGCAACGGCGCTCCTCCTCTCGATCAGCGCCGGCGCGTTCGCGCTGTCGCCTGAGAACGCCGAGTTCGGAAAGGGCCCTGCGCAGTTCCTGATGACCAAGGAAGAGGCGGCGCAGTGGAAGGCCATCAAGGGCGATGACGAAGCCAAGGCTTTCATCGCCCTCTTCTGGGCGCGCCGCGATCCCACACCCGGCACCGCGGCCAACGAGTTCCAGATGCAGTTCGACGCCGCCGTCGCGTACGCCGACAAGACCCTCGGCATGGGCAAGCGCTTCCGCGGCGCGATGACCGATCGCGGCCGCACCTTGATCCTCTACGGGCAGCCGAAGAAGGTCGAGCGGTCGGAGCCGAAGCAGGCGCAGTCCGGCCCGATGAACGACTCCATCACCGAAGACAACGATCAGTGGATCCAGTGGACCTATGAGGGCGACGTCGCTCGCGAGATGTTCGGTATGCCGCGCGTCACGATCCGCTTCATCGATCGCTCCGGCACCAACGATTACAAGTTCGATCGCGGCGGTGCCGATCTCGCCGGTGCGCAGCAGCGCGCGATTGCCAAGGCGATCACGCAACCGAATCTCACGGTGGCGCCAAACTTCGCAGCAACGTCCCCGGCAGCCGCGCCGGCCATGACTCCCGTCGCCGCGGCACCCGCCGCTGCGCCTGCACCAGTTCCCGCGGCGCCTGTCGTCCAGACCGAGCTGACGACCGCCGCGCTGGGTGAGGCCGTCACCGCGTTCAAGGCCGCGAAATCGAATCCATATCCGAAGCGGGTCTTCGCGACCTGGGGCGAGTTCGTCACTCCGAAGGGCGAAGACTTCGTCCCCGTGACGCTTTACGTTCCGAAGGCGGCGGGCATCAGCGCGACATCGGCCGTGACGTTCTTCGGCGTCGTGCAGGACGAGAGCGGCAAGAACATCGCCGCGTTCGAAGAGCCGGCGAAAGTTCTCAGCGCATCGAAGGACGACTTCTACGTCGACAAAACTCTGACGCTGCCCGGTGGCAAGAATCGTGGCTACTTCGGACTCGCCGAGAACGGCACGCCGGTCGCGCTGGTTGCGACCGACATGACCACCGCCGGTTCGCTCGACAAGGACGCCGCCGCGGTCTCGCCGCTCATTCTCTCCAACAATATCTTCCCGCTCACCGAGGCGCAGAGCCCGACCGATCCGTTCGCGTTCGGCGGCGTGAAGGTCGTGCCGAAGGCCGACAAGGTCTTCCACAAGAGCGATGAGCTCTGGTACTTCTTCGAGCTGCGCAACCCCGGCGTCGCCGAAGCCGCTCCCGCGGCCGAAGGCACCGTCGCCGTGACTGGCACCGCCCCCGCGCCTGCTGCCGTCGCCGCGGTCCCGAAGATCCAGGTGAAACTGGATGTCGAAGGAACCGACGCCGACGGTAAGAAACACAAGATGGCCGCACCGCCGCGCGAAGTCGACGCCATCGAGATGAAGGGTGTGCCGGGCCACTACGGAGTCGGCAGCGCGATTCCTCTCGGCTCGTTCGCATCCGGCGACTACACGTTCACCGTGAAAGTCATCGACACCGTCAAGAAAGCCTCGTACACGATCACGGACAAGTTCAAGGTCGTCGACTAGAAAAGTTTGGCAGTTGGCGGTTGGCGGTGGATCGCCAACCGCCCAAACCGCCTTCTCCAACTCCCGCAACCGCCAACCGCCAACTGCCAACTGTCAACCGCTGACCTGATATCCTTCTCTCATGCCCTTTGTGACCGTCCAGGAAGCTGCTGAGCTCTATCGCCGAGGAGAGCTCGTGATCATCGTCGATGACGAGGATCGCGAGAACGAGGGCGATCTCTGTCTCGCCGCCGAGCGCGTCACCCCCGAAGCGATCAACTTCATGGCCCGCTTCGGCCGCGGGCTGATCTGCCTTGCGCTCACGGAAGAGCGCTGCAATGAGCTCGAGCTGCCGCTGATGGTCGAGAACAACACGACCAACTACGGCACGGCCTTCACCGTCTCGATCGAAGCGCGCGGCCGCGTCACCACCGGGATCTCCGCGTTCGATCGTTCCGAGACCGTCCGCGTGGCCATGGATTCGCGAACGCGACCCGGCGATCTCGCGCGCCCGGGACATGTCTTTCCGCTCCGCGCACGCAAAGGCGGCGTTCTCAAACGCGCCGGCCAGACCGAAGCCTCGGTCGATCTGGCGACGATCGCCGGCATCGCGCCGGGCGCGGTCATCTGCGAGATCATGAATGAAGACGGCACGATGGCGCGCATGCCGGATCTCAAAGAATTCGCCATCCGCCACGGCCTGAAGATCATCACCGTCGCCGACATCATCAAGTATCGGATGCAGACGGAGAAGCACGTGCACTGCCTCGCCGCGCCGAAGCTTCCCACGCAGTTCGGCGAGTTTCGTGTGCACGCCTACCAGAGCGACATCACCGGCGAAGAACACGTTGCGCTGGTGAAGGGCGAGATCCAGGAGACGGACGACGTTCTCGTACGCGTCCATTCGTCCTGTCTGACCGGCGACATCTTTCACTCCAGCCGCTGTGATTGCGGCGATCAGCTCATTCGCGCGCTGGAGTTGATCGAGAAGGAAGGGAAGGGCGTCGTCCTCTATCTCCTGCAGGAAGGGCGCGGCATCGGCTTGATCAACAAGCTGCGCGCCTACGAACTGCAGGACGGCGGCGACGACACGATCGAAGCGAACGCCAAGCTCGGCTTCGCACCCGACATCCGCGACTACGGTACCGGCTCGCAGATCCTCCGCGACCTCGGCGTCCGCAAGATGCGCCTCCTGACCAACAACCCCGCGAAGTTCGTGGCCATCGAAGGCTTCGGCCTCGAGATCGTCGAACGCGTTCCGCTCGAGATCGCTCCGTCGCAAACGACGAAGAAGTATCTCGAGACGAAGAAGAAGAAGCTCGGCCACATCCTCGAGCTGGTGTAGGCCCGCGCTTTCGCGTGGAGGCGCCGGCTTGGAGCGCAGGCTTCCAGCCTGCCGGTCCGCCGGCTTCCAGCCGGCACGTCACCAGCGGAGCGTCCGGCCGGCAAGATGCCGGCGGACCGGCAGGCTAGAAGCCTGCGCTCCTTAAGAGTGGCGGCTCGTTCCACCCGGTAACGTCACGCATCCGCGCTAGAATCCGCCCGCATGTCTCATACGGGTCCTATTCTCGAAGGCCGCGGTAACTCCGATTACGAGCGCTACGTGCGCGTCCCTGAGCTCCTCGAATTGCAGAAGCCGGTCGACAAGCTGGCGAATCCGGAGGAGCGGCTGTTCCAGGTCACGCACCAGACCGCCGAGCTCTGGCTGCATCACATCGATTACGAGATCGATCGCATCGCCGCGCATCTGGATGCCGCGGAGCCGCAGCTGGCGGCCGATCTGCTCCATCGCTGCCGAATGATTCTCGACCTCCTACGCGAGCAGATCGTCATCCTCGAGACGATGGCTCCGGCCGACTATCACGTGCTGCGCATCACCTCGCTGGGGCGGGGGAGTGGGCAGGAGTCGCCCGGCTTCAAGATCCTTCTCGACGTGCGGAAACGCATCTGGCCGCGCTTCGAAGACCTCCTGGTGCGCAACGGCGTGACCATCCTCGACGTCGAGCGCAAGCCACGCGAGCGCTACGAGCTCTTCCGTCTCATGCAGGCAATGTTCGACTACGACGAGGCGTTCATGAAGTGGCGGTACACGCACATGCGCCTTGCTTTCCGGATCATCGGCGACCGAGTGATGTCCCTGAAGGGCGTTCCTGCCGCGCAGCTCGAAGCAGGTCCGCGCGAACCTCTCTTTCCCGAACTGTGGGCCGCGATCAGCGAGCTCACCTCCGAGCACAAGCCAACCTACTGACTCGAGGTCTCCATGCAAACGATTCGCTTCTGCGTCGCAGCGCTGTTGCTACTCGTCGTCTCCTCGCCATGCTTTGCCGCGCTCTCGAAAGAGCACGCCGCCTTTCCGAAAGGACCGGCGGAGTACCTCATGACGAAAGAGGAGCGCAGGCAGTGGAAGACGATCACGACCGACGAACAAGCCAAAGCCTTCATCGATCTCTTCTGGGCGCGACGCGATCCGACTCCGGGAACGGCAAAGAACGAGTTCCGCGCCGATTTCGATGAGCGCGTGAAAGTCGCCGATCAGCGCTTTCACGCCGGCGTCGCGGGTTCGTTGACCGATCGCGGCAAAGTATTCATCCTCATGGGATCACCGACCAAGATCCGCCGCTCCGGGAACGGGCCGCAGTCGACGATTCAGGTTCCCTCCGGCCGGCCGACAGGTCGTCCGTCGGACATGGGCTCGAGCGGCGGAAGTGTGCAGGGCTACAGTCCGAAGGAGATCTGGGAGTACGAGCAGGGGAAGACTCCGCTTCAACTCGGCCAGCCGCTCGTGCAGTTCGCCTTCATCGATCAATACGGAACGAGCGACTGGAAGCTCGAGCGCGGAGCGATGAGCGACGTCGGCGCGATCTTCGAGTCGGTGGCCGTGAGCTACGTCGCTCAGCCTGACCTTAGATCGGCACCCGTCTTCACGGAGGCTGCAGCGGAAGCACCGGCGGCCGCTCCGGCAGCGGCGCCTGCGCCCGCGTTGACGGAGCTCAAGAGCGAAGCCTTCCGCACCGCGGTCGAGCAGTCGCGCACCTCGAAGCAACCTTCCGACAAGATCTACGTCAGCTACGGCGAGTTCATCACGCCGAAGGGCGAGCACTACGTTCCCGTGCAGCTTTACGTGCCGAAGTCGGCGGGACTCAACGCCGACGCGCCGGTCACATTCTTCGGCAGCGTGGAGAAAGATGGGGGAGAGAAAGCAGCCGTCTTCGAAGAGGAGGCGCGGCTTTCTCCGACTACCGACGGCGTCTTCTTCGCGCGCACGCTTCAGCTTCTGCCGGGAACGTATCGCGCCTATCTGGGTCTCGCCAAAGACGGCAAGCCGCTGGGCGTCGCGTCGGTGCCTCTGGTCATCAGCGGCCTCGACAAAGATGCTCCCGGCACGTCGGCGCTGATCCTGACGAACAACATCTATCCGCTCTCGGAAGCGCAGAACGCGACGGATCCGTTCGCCTTCGGCGGACTGAAGGTCGTGCCGAAATCCGATGGCGCGTTCCGCAAGACCGAAGACCTGCAGTTCTTCTTCGAGATGCGGAATCCGGGAATCGATCCCGCCACGAGCCAGCCGAAGGTGTCGACGAAGATGACCATCACCGGAACGACGACCGAAGGAAAGACGGTGAAGATGGCCGGACCGGTCGAGATGACGCAGCTCACCGAGCTGAAAGGTGTGCCGGGGCATTTTGCGGTGGGACAGGCGATTCCGCTGGCGACGCTGCGGCCCGGCAACTACACGCTGGCGATCAAAGCCACCGATCTGAACCTCAACCGGACCTATGATCTGTCGGGATCGTTCCGCGTAGTGGAGTAGAGTGCGCACCGCGAAACCAGCCCGATCGCAGCGGGTTGGTTTCTTTTCTCGAACCTGCCGTGTCGAACCACGGCAGGGAGAGCCCTCGGAACGTGTGGGAGTAAACGTGGGAAAGCGCGATTTTCGGGTCGTTCTTTTTCGAAAGAAACTTTCGGTATCATCAACAACCAATTGAGTTGACGGTGAATAGGTCGATCTGTAATATCGCGGACCATTGCCTGACGCGGGCCGGGAAGCCGCCTGACAGCGCCACCCTGCAAAATTCTGCGATCACTCATCAGGGAGTTCGGAATCACATGAAAAAGAAGTTGTGCCTCCTGGCGGCACTTTCTCTTTCCCTATCATCGCTGCTCGTTGGTTGCGCGAAAGTGGAAGCGCGGATGCAGATCCGCGATGCCAACGATGCGTATCAGCGGGAAGAGTATGCGACGGCGCTGAAGCACTACCAAAAGGCGCGCGAGATCGACGGAACGAGCTTCCCCGACCTCGATCGCATGATCGGCTATTCGCTCATCGGTCTCTACGTTCCCGAGGACAAGTCGCCGGGCAATGTGAAGAACGCTGACGCCGCGATCGTGGAGCTTCGGAAGTATCTGAAGAAGAAGCCCGACGATCGCATCGCCCGCGAAGCGCTCATCAATCTCTACCTCAACGCCGAGCGCATCACCGACGCCATCAACTACTTCCGCGAGTGGCTCGACACGCACCCCGCCGACGTCGAAGCGGTGCGCTCGATCGCCACGCTCTACGCGAAGCAGGGCAACTTCAACGAGTCCCTCAACTGGTATCAGAAGATCACTCTTCTGCAGCCGAGGGATCCCGAGGCGTTCTACGTTTACGGCGTGGTCTGCTACGAGAAGGTCGCCAAGAATCCTCCGGCCGACATGGCCGAGCGGCTGGCGATCATCGAGAAGGGCAAGAAAGCTCTCGATCAGGCCACGCGCCTGCGCCAGGATTACTTCGAAGCGATGGTCTATCTCAGTCTCCTGTATCGCCAGCAGGCGCCGCTCGAGACCGATCCGGTCAAGCAGCAGCAGCTCGTCGCGCAGGCGGACAAGATCCGCAACGACGCCATCGCCATCGTCAAGAAGAAGAAGGCGGAAGCCGCAGCCGCGGCCGCCGGCAAGAAGAGCTAACACGGGACTAGAGCGCTATGTTCGAAACCACAGTCGTTGAATCGAGAAAGCAAAAAGCCGGGATTCAGAAGTATTTGACGCTCCCGGTGTCTCTGGGGCTGCATGTCATCGTCATCGTTGGCATCATCTTCGGCGCCGTCTGGAACGTCGAGTTTCCGACCAACTCTCCGGCGCAGGTTGCGCAGTACTCCGTCGCAGCCCCGCCTCCGCCCCCACCACCGCCTCCACCGCCACCGCCCAAAGCGGCAACGGTCAAGCCGGTGGACGTCAAGCCCGTCGAAATCCCCAAGGACCTGCAGGACCTCGCTCCAAGCGTCGTTCCCGACACCGTGAAGCCCGTGCAAACGCAATCCGCTGATGCCGGTGTCGAAGGCGGTGTCGAGGGTGGTGTCGAAGGCGGCGTGGTCGGTGGTGTCGTCGGCGGTGTCGTTGGTGGCATCGTCACCGAAGCGCCGGCGCCGAAGGAACAGGCTCCGCTGCGGGTCGGTGGAGACGTCAAAGCGCCGACCGTCATCAGCAGGACGGAGCCGCACTATCCGGAAGTCGCCCGCAAGGCGCGCATCTCCGGCATCGTCATCGTCGAGTGCATCATCGACAAGAACGGCAACGTGCGCGGACGTGAAGGTCCTCAAACCGCTGCCGTTCGGACTCGATCAGGCCGCGGCCGAAGCGGTTCAGAAAGTGGAAGTTCAGGCCCGGTACGCTCAACGGCCAGCCCGTGGACGTCATCTTCAACCTCACCGTCAATTTCAAACTGAACTAAAGCAACCGGGCGGCGGCACTGAAGTGTCGCCGCCCTTCGATTAGGAGGGAATTTTTCAATGGATATGAGTCCTTGGGCAAATTGTGGGAATCGATGGGCCCCGTCGGCAAGGCGGTGGTCGTCACGATGTTCATCATGTCGGTCTACTCGATCTGGGTGATGGTCGAGCGCTTCATCGTCTTCCAGAAGGCGAAGAACCAGTCGCTCAAACTCCTCGGCGCTCTTTCGAACCTGCTGACCAAAGGCGATTACGCGCAGGCCATCGACATGACGAAGAAGTACAAGAACAGCCACCTGGCGAAGGTCATCGCCGCCGGACTGCTCGAGTTCGAGGCCGCGCGCCGCGACAAGCGCACCGCCGATCCTGAGATGGCTGTCGAAGCCGCGCGTCAGGGTATGGACCGCACGGCGATGATCACCGTCGCGGAGCTGAAGGAGAACCTCGGCGTTCTCGCGACCATCGGTGCCACGGCGCCGTTCGTCGGACTCTTCGGCACGGTCATCGGCATCATCAACGCGTTCGAAGGCATGGCCAAGTCGGGCGGCGGTATCGCCTCCGTCTCCGCCGGTATCGCCGAGGCGCTCATCACCACCGCCTGCGGCCTGCTCGTGGCCATCCCCGCGGTTTGGGCTTACAACTACTTCCAGAATCGCATCGACCGATTCACCGTCGAAATGTCCAACTCCGGCTCGGAGATGGCAATCTACTTCATGAAGGAAGTGGGTGTCGGCAATGAAAAAGCTGCAAGCTAGCTCGCTGCGCAAGCTCGAGCCACGCGTCGCTGACGTCGGACATCAACGTCACGCCGCTGGTCGACGTTTGCCTGGTGCTCCTGATCATCTTCATGGTCGTTACGCCCATGCTGCAGAAGGGCGTCGCCGTCAATCTGCCGGTCACGGAAGATCCGGAGAAGACTCCGGATACCGATAAGCAGCTGCAGATCTCGGTGAAAGCGGACGGCACGGTCTATGTCGGATCGAACGTCGTCCGCAAAGACCAGGTGCAATCGGCGCTCGAGGAGATTCACCAGCACACGCCCGACCGCGAGATCGCCGTCAAGGGCGATCAGTTGGTCAAGTACGGTGACGTGCTCGACGTGCTCAAGGCCTGCCGCGAGGTCGGCTTCAACGACGTCGGGCTGATCGCCCAACCCAAGAAATCACCGGGAGAGGCATAGTCACATGCAAGTCGGCGGCAGCGGTTCCATGAGGTCCGACATCAACATCACGCCTCTGGTGGACGTTGTGCTCGTTCTCCTCATCATCTTCATGGTTGCATCACGCCGGTCATTCAGATGGGCTATCTGGTCAAGGTTCCGCCCAAAGCACCCGCGAACCTCCCTCCGTCCGCGGTGCAGGACCAGATCGTCCTTCGACTCTATTCGGGTGGCCGCGTCCTGATCAACAAAGAAGAGATGTCGATGGACCAGTTCCCGAATCGGATCCGCGAGATCCTGCGCGGGAACACCTCGAAGATGGTCTTCTTCGCCGGCGCCCGCGACGTCGATTACGACTCCACGCTGAAGTTCCTCAACCTCGCCCGCGAAAGCGGCGCGAAGAACATCGGCATCATCGTGGAAGATCCGTCGGCTTCCGGTGCAGCGGCAGCGATCGGCCAGTAGATCCACAACACATCGAATCGGTTTCGAAATGCGGCAGCGCGAGCTGCCGCATTTTGTTTTTTTGCGCCGTTGGCATTTCGCTCATCGCACGAGGCTAGAGGGTTCGGTTTCACGCGGAGACGCGGAGGACGCGGAGAGGGAGACCGCTGGAAATTTTCTCTCCGCGTGCTCCGCGTCTCCGCGTGAAATCCTTGGCTGCGGCTTTCGCCGCGCCTTGATCCTTCGCTTGCGCTCTACACAGAGGTGTCAGCATTTCGCTTACGTCGCGACATCCGTTCCTCGATCCGCAGCAGCGCATCCAGCGAGAACCTTCCGCCGCCGATCAGCACCAGCGCGATGCACATCGCCAGCATCGCCAGAGGCAGTTCGATTCCTCGCAGCGCCACGAAAAGCTTGATCGATCCGGGTGGAACCTCGTACAAGGCATCGGGAAGCTGGACGATGAACGTGGCCACGAACATCGTGCCGGCGAGGAGGAGCGCATCGAGACGGGTGAGGAGTCCGACGATCAGCAGCGCGGCGCCGACGAGCTCGGCGTACGCCGCGACGTAGCCGAGGAAGGCGGGGATGTTGTAATTCGCGGCGATGTCAGCGGCGAAGGCGGCCGCTCCGCCCTCACCGGCGACCTTCGACCAGCCGTGAGGGAAGAAGATCAGCCCGGCGCCGACGCGCAGAATCAGCGCGGCAACGTCCGTGGTCCACTTGCGCATGACACCTCCTGGCGCCGGATCGACAGCCTTGTCGCACCGCTCGCCATCTTCGTGTGCTTCTATGTTGCCACACTCATCCTTCTCGAGTGGACGCGTTTCCCGTGGCAGCAATGGATCGGACTCATTGCAGTAAGCGTCGCGACTTACGGAACGATCGCGATCTGGGAGCACGGACACTGGCCTCTCGGACTCTTCGTTTCGCCGCGGCGCGCTCTGCCCGAGTTTCTCGCCGGGTCGTTGTGGGGCCTGCTTCTCATCGGAACGAGCGCGATTCTCGTCGTGCTCTCTTCGGACGTACGCGAGGCGCAAGGGAACGGATTTCCATGGCGAGAGCTCCTGACCATGTTTGTTCCCGCGGCGGTTCATGAAGAGCTGCTGTTCCGCGGCTATGCGTTTCAGAAACTGTATCGATGGAAGCGCGGCTTCGCGATTCTGTTCGTCGCATTCATCTTCGCCGCGCTTCACTCCGCCAACGACTCCGTCACCGTGCTCGGTCTCGTCAACGTCTTCCTCGGCGGCGTTCTCCTCGGACTTGCCTACGCACGCTACGAGCGGCTCTGGTTTCCCATCGGCCTCCATCTCGGCTGGAACCTCATGACCGGTCCGATCCTCGGCCATGAAGTGAGCGGCTATCACTCGATGCGGACGATCTGGAGAGAGACGGGCGGAGGATTGCCCTGGATCACGGGCGGGGACTTCGGTCTCGAGGGGAGCGCGTGCGTGACGGTCGTGGCACTCCTGGCAATTGCGTGGATGGGCCGCGGAAACGCGAAGCGCAAGGCAGAATGAACAGGCCGCTTTCGGCGTTCTCACGACCGTTTTCCGCCTTCTGACTTCTGTCTTCATCTCAAGGAGCGAACCCAGTGAAAGAAATCGTCATCATCGACGGCGCCCGTACGCCGATGGCCGAATACAACGGACACTTCAGCGACATCAGCGCCATCGACCTCGGCGTGCTCGCGGCGAAGGAAGCGCTTTCGCGCAGCGGCTTCAGCGGCGAGGAGATCGATCATGTCGTCGTCGGCAACGCACTCCAGACCTCGGCCGATGCGATTTATGGCGCGCGTCACGTCGGACTGAAAGCGGGATTGCCGCGATCGGTGCCGGCGCTCACCGTCAATCGTCTCTGCGGCTCGGGCATCCAGTCCGTGGTCAACGCCGCGGAACAGATTCAGCTCGACGAAGCGACGACGGTTCTCGCCGGCGGCATGGAGAACATGTCGCAGGCGCCGCACGTCATTCGCGGTGCGCGCAAAGGATTCAAGCTCGGCCAGGGCAATCTCGAGGACTCGCTGATGGTCGCGCTCTTCGACACGTACGCGAATCTCTACATGGCTCAAACCGTCGGAGAATCTCGCGCGGAAGTACGACATCTCGCGCGAGGCGCAGGATCAGTTCGCGCTCAGCAGCCAGCAGCGCGCGGCGGCAGCCGTGGCCGCGGGACGCCTGCAGGAAGAGATCGTACCGGTCGCGATCGGCCGCAAGGGCGAGCTGATGATGGCCGACGATCACATGCGCGCCGATACGACGATCGAGGGTCTCGCCAAGCTGAAGCCTTCGTTCGGCAAGGACGGTTTCGTCACCGCGGGCAACGCCAGCGGCATCGTCGACGGCGCGGCGATGCTCGTCGTCACGACCGCGGAGAAGGCGAAAGAGAAGGGGAAAACGCCCCTCGGGCGCATCGTCTCCTGGGGTATCGCCGGATGCGATCCGGAGATCATGGGCATCGGCCCCGTGCCCGCGACGCAGATCGCGCTCAAGAAGGCGGGGATGAGGATCGGCGACATCGATCTCGTCGAAGTGAACGAAGCCTTCGCGGCGCAGATCCTCGCCGTTGCGAAAGAGCTCGAGCTCGATATGGAGAAACTCAACGTGAACGGCGGCGCCATCGCGCTCGGCCATCCACTCGGCGCGTCCGGTACGCGGCTCCTGCTGACCGTGCTCTACGAGCTTCGCCGCCGCAAGCAGCGCTACGGACTCGCCTCGGCCTGCATCGGCGGAGGGCAGGGGATTGCGATGATCGTGGAGAGCATCGCATAGCGATTCGTGATCGGTTGTCCGTTGTCGGTTGTCCGTGCGTCTTGAGCTACCTCACGGACAACCGACAACTGACAACCGACAACCATTCGGGAAGCCGCGCGCACCTCTCCCTGTTCCCAACCGCACATGTCACGCCGGACGCTCATCCGAATCGCTATCGCGCTCATCCTTGTGGCGGCGCTCGCCGCCATCTGGTTCTCGCCGTTGCGCGCGCAGCTCACGAAGCAGAACATTCAGCATTTCGTCGAGAACCTTCGCGGACTCTGGTACGGACCGCTGGCGTTCATCGGCGTTTTTGCCCTCGGTTGCGTGTTCGTCCTTCCGGCTTCGGTCTTCGTCGTCGCCGCCGGATTCATCTGGGGCTGGGCCTGGGGCGGCATCTATTCAATCGTCGGCGGGCTCCTCGGCGCGGTGGCGTCGTTCTACGTCGGTCGTTTCGTCGGTGAGGGACTGCTCGATCGCTTCGGCCGCGCGGGCAAGGCTGTCGCGCGCCAGGTCGATCACGCGGGCTTCCGCTCGATGCTCGTGCTTCGCTTCATCCCCGGCATTCCGTTCGCGGTTCTCAACTACGGTGCGGGCGTCGCCGGAGTGCGTTTCTCCGACTACTTTTTCTCGACGCTCATCGGCATCGTGCCGGGCATGTTCGTCTTCTCGTACTGCGCCGACGCGCTCCTCAACGGTTCGATGAGCGAGGGGGACGCCTTCGTGCGCCTCGCCTCGGTGTGCGGGCTGATGCTGGTCATTACCTTGCTGCCGATGGCCGTCAAGCGCTTCTCCAAGCGCGTTCCCGTGGCCGAATAACGTTGCGCCCTGCAACGGCTCTTGTGCACTTTCTCTCTGTGCTACACTGACCAACCCGCGCGTTGTCCAGCGCTGGAACCGTCATGATCGAGATCCAGATCCATCCGAGCGATATCCGCCGGCGCGTGCGTTACTTCTTTTTCGACCGACGCCGCGTCGTTATCGGAATCGTCTCGCTTTCGCTGGTTCTCGCCGGTCTGATCGGATCGATGGCCGCCGCGCCGACGGTGATCCGGCGCGTTTACAAGACGAACTTCCTCAGCGATCAGCGCGAGGAGCGCGACATCCAGCGCGAGCGTTTGCGCGAGAACGTCGTGCAGATGGGATCTCTGGAGCGCAGCCTCGAAGAGCAGCGCATCCGTGTCGAGAAGCTCATCACGGTCTACGGACTCGATCGGACGCTGGGGCAGGGTGGCTTCTCGACGCCGATGCGCGGCGGTCGCCCGGATCAGGAACCGCTCGATGACGCGCGCCGCCGCGAGTTTTCGCTGCAGGCTTCGATGCAACGGCTTCAAGCCCAACTCGAATTGCTCACGCAATACGAAGCGGCGAACGCCGAAATCGTGCGCCATACGCCATCAATCCTTCCGCTTCCCGCCGATCAGTTCGTGCTCACGTCACCGTTCGGCAATCGCGTGTCGCCGTTCACGCGCGCCGCGGACTTCCACAAGGGTCTCGATCTCTCCGCGCCCACCGGCACGCCGGTCTACGCGACCGCCGACGGAGTCGTGACATTCGCCGGCCGCTATCCGATCTCACAGAGCGTGGCCTGGTGGCGTTTCGGCAACGTCGTGACGATCAAGCACGCCGACCGCTTCGTGACCATCTACGGGCACTGCGAAGAGGTGAAGGTTCGCGCCGGACAAGAGGTCAGGCAGGGCGAGGTCGTGGCTACGGTCGGTTCGACGGGCTGGAGCACGAACTCGCATCTGCACTACGAGGTGCGCAGCGATCTCGAGCAACCGGGCACGTTCACGCCCGTCGATCCGCGCATCTACATCCTCAATCATCAGTGGAGCAACGAGGCCGTGCTGCTGATGCGAGCGCGCACGGTGAGGGACTACAAGAACTTCGATCCGCTGCCGCCGGTGTTCGTCGGCTACGCGAAGGGCGGGAGTAAGAGGGGGGCGTGATGAGTGCAGCGAGCGACCAGGCCAATTTCCCAACCATGATCATCCCGCGCGGGACGGAGATCCGCGTCAACGCGCACGGGCAACTTTCGATCAAGACTCCCGGTAATCTCGTCATCCAGAACTCCGGGAACTATTCGGAGATCGAATCGACGAACGGCTCGATCCGCATCGAGGAGAACGTCACCGTCGAAGCGGTGAGCATCCGCGCCGGTCAGGCCTGTTTCATCCAGGGCACGCTCACGGCCTGGAAGGTCCACGCGAAGCGTATCGCGCTCGAAGACCGCGCCCGCGCATTCATCATGCTGCAGGAGTCGGAACATCTCGAGCTGGCCAAGTCGGCGCGTCTCGTCGGCAACTTCTCGAACGAGAAAGAGCTCTTCTTCATGATGGGCAAGTTCAGTCCGCAGCTCAAAGAGCTTCCCGGCGCCGTCGACATCGGCTCGCAGCCGCGCGAAATTGCCGAGCGTCCGACGACGATGAAGATTCCCGCGGTGACGGTGCCGCCGGCGACGCTTCCGAACACTGGCCAGGAAGAGCACCTCCGCGCCGCGCAGACGTTGATCGAGCGCGAAGTCACGCGCACCGACCTCACACCATCGGAGACCGAGGCGCTGCGCGAAGTGCTGTTCGCCCTGCGCGAACGCAACCTCCAGCGCGTCGGCCTGATCTGGCGCGACGCCCTCGGCGAGCTCGGGACGCGCACGGACGCTTTGCGTCAGGCGTACGAGCATCTCGATCAGGCGCTGCCGAGCGCGTAGCTTAGTTCGTCCACCAAGGTGGCGGCGGTTGGCGTCGGCGTGGTTGTCGCGTTCCTCCGAAGAGGAACACCAGCACCATGCCGGCGACGAAGCCGCCGATGTGGGCGAAGAAGGCGACTCCGCCGAGATCTTGCGCATCGGGAACGCCGAGTGAGCCGACGCCGCTGAGGAGTTGCAGCACGAACCAGAAGCCGAGGATGAGAATCGCCGGCACTTCGCGGACGGTGATGAAGAAAAAGATCGGGATGATCGTCGTCACGCGCGCGCGGGGATAGAGCACGAGATACGCGCCGAGCACGCCGGCGATCGCACCGGAAGCGCCGATCGCCGGGATTCTCGAGGCCGGGCTGAAGATCGCGTGCGTGAGCGTGGCGATGATTCCGCACAGCAGGTAGAAGACCGCGTATTTTCCGTGGCCGAGACGATCTTCGATGTTGTCGCCAAAGATCCAGAGATAAAGCATGTTGCCGGCGATGTGCATGAAACCGCCGTGGAGAAACATCGACGTCACGATCGCGGTCAGGTCGCTGACCCAGTATCCAGGGAGCCAGTAACGCGCGGGGATGAAACCGACGGCGAAGATTGCGCGGTCGAGATTCGCACCGAGCGCGAGCTCCCAAAGAAAACCGAGAACGTTGAGACCGATGAGCAGATAGGTGATGAAAGGCACGGTCTGCCGAGGATTGTTGTCGCGCAGAGGAATCATCGCTGCTCTCCCGATTGCCCTCGCAGTATGCGCGCTGCCGCGGCCGGATCCATGATCTCGATGAACGTACCGGTTGACAATTCCAATCCGGCGATCGTCGTGAGGCGCGGAAAGAGATCGATGTACCAATGCCCGGCGGCGTTTCGCGGAAAGTTGAGAAAGGAACAGTTGAACGACGGCGCGATCGCGATCGTTGCCTTCGATGCCTCACCCAGCAGCGACGCCAGTTCCGCGATCGTGTCGGCGTTGAGCGAGGTGAGCTCCGCGGTGTGCGCTTTCGGAACGATCCACTGCTGCCAGGGCATCCACGACGCCGAGGGAGCGAGCCACGCGAAGGACTCGGTCTCGCGGATCATCAGACCATCGCGTCGATGGGCGTCGATGGCGACGCAGAGCGGGCATTCCTGCGCGCGCGCGAATGCATCGCTTTCGAGCGCGATACGCGGAGGGACGAACGGCAGCGGTACGACCTGCGAGTGAAGATGTGGAATCGAAGCACCGCCGGCAGGACCGTGATTTCTGAAGATCGACGTGTAGGCCGCGTCGTGATGGGCGCGATAGCGAGCGATGCAGAGCGTGACGACTTCGTCCGCGTTGGTGAGCTCGTCGAACTGCGCGTCGTGCCTTGGCGACTCGATGATCACCTCCGCACCGTCGATCGCCGGGTACTTGTTCGGCACCACGCGCACGCGCCATGGATCGCCGATCGTCACGAGCGGCGGCGGCGTGTCCGCTTCGTGTCCGGGACAGAAAGGGCACCGCTGCTGCGCGGATGCGTCGCCGATGAACGCTCGCGGCCGCGCCGCGCGGTCCGGCGCGAACAGAATCGGCGCGCCGGTGATGAGATTCGTGCGGAACGTCATCGATCTCGCTCGAGTCGCGACGCCAGCAGGAAGCGCTGCAGAATGCCGAGACACGCGAATGCAACGAGCACCAATGCCATCCATTCGGCGATCGTCAGTCCGGAGAACGCCATCGACTCCCACTCGTTGTCGAAGAGAATGAAGGAGACGATCGGATAGACGACCAGCGCCAGCACGAACTCACCGCGGCCGATCGAGTCGTAACGGCGCTCGCCCCATGTCGCTTCGATCTGCGTTCCGATGTAACCGTTGAGCGCGACGCCGATGACCACCGCGATCGTGATCTCGACGCGCACGGCGTTGCCCAGAAGCCAGCCGGTCACGAGCAGCAGGTCGCTGACGCGGTCCGCGAAGTGATCGAGAAAGTCGCCATAGCTCGACGCCTTCTCCTGCACTCGGGCGACGATCCCGTCGAATGCATCGGCAAGCCCGCCAACGATCAGTAGCGCGATGGCCAGGATGAACTGGCGCCTCCACAGGAGCAGCGCCGCGGCGACATTGATCGTCAGCGCGATGAGGCTGATCGCGTTCGGTGAAAGAGGAAACCGGCGCGCCACCGGCTCGAACCACCGATGCAGACGATTCCGCCAGACGTTCACGTGGCGATTGTAATTGGAGGTGCGTAGAACCGCATGCTTGGGCGGTTCTCGCCAGTCCAAACCTCGACGACAGCGTACGTTCCCGTCATTCTGAGTCGGCGGAGCGCCTGAGCGGCGTGCCGCGACGGGGCGGAGCGCGACGAAGAATCTCAAGTTGCGATGAACGACTCCCAGGCAGAGGTTCGGGAGCGAGAGGAATCCGGAACGACGCCTCGGATCACCCGCGCGTGCGTCCGGCCTTGTGGCCTCAAGCGCTGCCGGCCGGGCCGGCTTAGTAGATGATCACTTCGTCGCCGACATTGGCCATGTCGTACAACCGCGCGATGTCATCGTTGTGGAGACGCACGCAGCCGTGCGAGGCGTTGGTGCCGAGTTGCGAGACGGCCTGCGTTCCGTGGAGCGCGTAGCCGTCGCCGAGGTTGAGGCGGCGGACGCCGAGGACGTCGGGAACGGAACGCTGGCGTGTACCGACCGGAGGGATCACCACCGCGCCGCCGCGGACGATCAATTGTCCCGGCTCGAGAACAGCGCCCGTGGAGGAAACGACTTCGGTTCCGCTCACGGAGAGATCGTCGATGCGCTGGCCGCGATTGAGACGCACGACTTCCATGCCGTTCTTGCGGGCCTCTTCGACGAAGTGCCAGTCGGGCGGGACCCACATCGGATTCTCTTCCTTCGACTGAATGTGAAAGCGCCCGATTGGCGTGCGGAACACCATCGTTTGCCCGTCTGAAACGAGGCTGGTGTTTTTTCCGGTCGAGCAGATGGCTTCGAAGACGAGTTGTCCGTCGCGTCGCGCGTAGACTTTGTTTTCGGCGGTGGAGACGGTGATGACGAAGTGGCTGTCCTGCAGATCGCCGATCGTTTTCTCCGTCGAGGCGACCTCGGACTGAAGGTTGGTCACATTCGTCGACGCCGAGGACATCGATTTCTGGAGTGCACCGATCTGCTGCTTCACCTGATCGTCGATCGCGCGATCGATGATCTGCACGTTTTTCAACTTGCGTGCGTCCTTCAGGGTGATGGCCTCGGCGGCCACCGCGTATCCGACAATGCCGAGGCCGAGCACCAGCAGTGCCCACGATCCCAGCAATCCAAGCCATCTGCGCATCGAGATCTCCTAGAAGATGTAAACCTGCGTCCCAGCGTGAATGCGCGGCCAGATGGCCTTCAACACATCCTCGGCCACCATGTACGAACCCGGTTTCGCGCCCTTCAACGGACTCGTCTCCGCGGGCGGCGTGTGGATCGTGTATCCGTTCGGAAGAAGAAGCACGTAGGCGCCCAGCCCGTCGGTGATGATCGGAAGGGGAGAAGGAATCGGCTGATCGTTCATCGCGTAGGCCCACTCCGGGACGGGCCACGTGTAGTGGACGAGCTTCGCTTCGACCGGAAACGCGCCCTTCACAGGAACGAACGTCCAGGTCTTGCCAGGCGCTTTCACCGTGCGCGATTCTCCGATCGTGATGTCGGCTTCGCGCAGGACGGTGTCGCCGTAGTAGAAGCGCAGCTTCTGCGCTTTCGTGTCGACGGAGAGGTAGAAGTCTTCGGACTTGAGGCTGGCCGCGAATTTCAACCGCCCCTCGAGATCGCGTTGCAGCTCGCCGCGGCTGAGATCCATCTCCGCGAGATCGTCCTTCATCCGCCGGACATCGGCGGGCGTGCGCGCCTGTTCGTTGATCACGTCGGAGAACTGCGTCGCAACGCGCTCGCGGTGATAGCGCGCGAAGGCGACCCCGCCGATTCCGAGAAGGAGAAGAAGAAGATTCAGCCAGAGCGGAGGTCGAGGAAATGACCGCCGTTCCGAGCCACCCGGCCTGTCTTGGTTCCGTCTTTCGGACATCGTTACCCTTGCTCATAGGCGAGGGTCATGCCAAGACGCGTACGACGGCGGCGGGACGCCGCCGTCCCAGCCGCCGAGACGGCAGCGGTCCGCGCATTGGACCGCCGGCGTCTCGCCGGCTGGGCGAGCGGCGTCTCGCCGCTCGCGCGTGCAAGGAACGGCGTCACCTCATGCCGAGGTAGCGCGTCGCAGGAGGAACGGCCGCAACAGAGCCAGGAGCGCGAGCGATGCGCCGAACGTGCAGACGATGGTCGCTCCCGTCGGCAGATCGTAGTGAAACGATAGAAACACGCCGAGTCCGCTCACGAGCGCGCCGACGCTCCATCCGAACGCCAGCCGCGTCCCGACGTTGCGCGCGTAGAGCATCGCCGCGACCGAGGGCACGATGAGGAACGAGAAGACCAGCAGCACGCCGGCGATCGAGACCGAGGACGTGACGACAAATCCGAACGACGCGTAGAAGAGGAAATCCCAGAAGCGTGCGCGCGGAATCTCTTCGCCCATGGAGATGGCCAGGAACTGCTTCCTGAAAATCCAATGAAACACGCCGACGAGCGCGTAGACGACGGCGGTGCTGATGACCGTCTTCCACGACACGGTGAGGATGTTTCCGACGAGCATGTCTTTGAGATGCTCGGTGCCTTCCGGCGCCTTGCACATCGCCAGGATCGCCGCCGCCGCGGAGACGGCGTAGACGATGCCGATGATCGCTTCCTGCGGGATTCGCGACTTGTGGTTGTGCGTCCGCGTGAGGGCGAAGATCGCCGCGCCGGCAATGGTGAAGCCGAGCGACCAGAAGTAGGTCACAGGGTCATGGACGTCGTGACCATTGAGCGTCGCGACGGTCGCGCCGAGGGCGGCGATCTGCGCGAGCGAGAGGTCGACGAAGATGACCCCGCGCTCGACCACGTGGAGTCCGAGGTAGGCGTGAATGCCGGTCAGGATCAGACCGGCGACGAAAGGAGGAGCGAGAAAGGCGAGTAGTTCCATTGCTTGATTTCAGCCGTTCACTATTTAAGAGCGTTCACGAGATTGGCGATGTTGGTGTCGAAGAGCTGGAAGTAGTCGTCGGTGCCGGTCTTCGCGCCGCCGACGGAGGGATAGAGGACGACGAGAGTTGCGGAAGTGCGCTCGGCGATGGACTGCGGCGTCTTCTTGTCGAAGTAGGGCTCCATGATGATCGCTTTCACTTTCTGTTCTTTCATCTTGCCGATGAGATCGAACGTGTGGGAGGGCGAAGGCGGGACGCCCGGCTTCGGCTCGACGTAGTCGATGATGTCGAGCCCATAGCGCCGCGCGAAGTTGGGCCAGGAGTTGTGATACGTGACGATCTTCGCGCCGCGGTGCGGCGCGAGCGCGGCGCGCCAGCGCTTGTCGGCGTCGTTCATCCGCTGCTTGAAGTTGTTGAGGTTGCGTCTGAAAGGCCGCGGCGTTGGCGGGCCGCAGTTCCTCGAGCTTCTTCTCAATCTGGATGGCCATGCGTACGGCGTTCGCCGGATCGAGCCAGTAATGCGGATTGCCGAGCGGATGCACGTCGCCCATCGAGCGATTCACGGCGCCATTGGGACGATCGAAGATCTCCACGCCGTGCGACACATCGAGATAGCCCGTGCCTCCCGGCTGAATCTTCGCGTTCCGGCTCTGATCGATCAGCGGCGGCAGCCAGCCGATCTCCAGATCGAGGCCGATCACTTCCAGCAGATCGGCGCTCTTCAGCAGCAGCAGAAAGCTCGGCTTCGGCTCGACGAAGTGCGGATCCTGATAGCCGCGCGCGATCGCCGTGACGTCGACGAGATCGCCGCCGACTTCGTGCGTCAGCGATGCGAGGTCAGAAGTTGTCGTGACGACATTCAGTTTGCCGGGAGCCGCGAAGAGAGTGCCGGCGAACAGCGTGAGTGCGAGGGGAATGAAGATTTGTTGCAGCAGGCGGTGAAGCATTCGTTTCATGAGCGGAATCTCCTAGAACGTGTGCGCGCCGTGCGCGCCGATGGCGAATTGCAGTTGCAGAAGAACTTCGTTGAAGGTTGGTCCGTCGCCGAGTTTCGTGCGGCGCAACTGGCCGCGAATCTGGCTGAACTCGGAGGGCCAGAAGGTGAGCGTCGCCGAGACGCCGCGATCGACGAGACGATCGACATCGAGAACGCGGTCAGCGCGATCGAGCCGCACGCCTGCGAACCAGCGCTGCGCGAACTGGTAATCGCCGGAGAGGTACGAGCCGTACAGCGTGCGATCGAAGTCGCCGCGTCGATCGGCGAGGCCTTCGAAGCGGGCGATGAAGGAGTTGTAGATCGAGCGCGACAGAGGTTTCCAGCGATAGGTGAGGTCGACGCCGGTGAGTTGGTTGTGTCCGAGGTCGAGTCCATCCTCGGACGGAGGAAGCGTTCCGCGCGCCCAGCTGGCTCCCGCTTCGAGGTTGCTGTTCTCGGTGAGGTCGCGGAAGACTTTGAGATGCGCGTTGTAGAAGAGATCGTTTTGATTCACACGGCCGAACGCGTCGTCGACGTTGCCGCTGTAGACCTCGCCGGTCGCTTCGATGAAGGTGTGAAAGGGATTGGGGATGTCCTTGCTGACGGAAACGCCGACATCCGCCAAACCCTCCGCGCCGAGGAAGTGCGTGACCATCAACGGCTGATCGACCCAGGGACGCGTGTGCGTGTGCCAGGTGTTGACCTTGCCGAACGTCGCTTTGGTCTTGCCGGCCTTCGCGGTCAGTCCGAACGGCAGGGCGATGAACTGCGCATAGCCTTCCTCCACGTCGACGCCCTCGGGACCAAACGAGATGAAGAATTTTCCCTTGGCGTAGGGATCGATGAAGGCTTCGAGCGCGAGCTCCGCTTCGTCGAGCTCGGCCGGGGCGCGTTCCTCGAGCGAGTTGACGTCACCGGCATGGCCGAGGAAGGTGCCGATCGCCGAGATGTCAGGATTGAGCGCCTTCGCCGCGCCGGGCGAGCTCTGGTTCTCGATGGTCTGGACGTCGCCGACTCCCGGAGCCTCGGCGGATTTCGGAGCCGCTGGTTCGGCCACGGCCGGAGTCGGCATCGGAGCGAGCTCGACCTGCGTCAGATCGTCTGATGACGAAGGCGAAGGGGCGGGCGAAGTTGGTTTGAGTTGCTGCAGCTCCTGGCGGATCTCTTCCGCCTGGTGAAGAAGCTGATCGAGTTTCTGTTCGAGCGCGGTGATGCGATCGTCCTGAGTCTGGGCCATTGCCACGGGGGCGGCCAGCACGGCGATGCACACCAAAAGTGTGATCGGACCACGACGGGTCATAGTTCCTCCCTGGAAAACGAACGGCGGAGGAGCGGGGCGGGTTTAGTGTTGTGGAGGGCCGCGCGTGGCGAGGAGGAGCGGAATGGCCGAGACCGGCGTACCGTCAACGGACGGCAGCAGGATGGCGGTGAGGACGAGATGAATCGCCAGAGGCGCAGCAGCGTCGACGTGGTCGGCGCTGAAGGCACAAACGCCGCATGTCAGTCCCTGGCCACTCTCCGGGCTCAGAGAGTGGTGATGGAGCGCAAGCTGGCCCGCCGTGAGCAAGGCAAGGAGAACGACGGCGAACAATTTCAGGCGGCGCACTTCAACGCCTAGCATACGACACACCTCAAGCCGTCGGACAGATGGAATAGTCCCGGCAGGCTGAACATTCAGTGATCCGTAGCATCGAAACCGCAGCATTGCGAAAGCCGCGACAAGGTTAGGAGATCCTCCAGATGGCAGAGACAACGACAGTACAGCAGATCACCGACGCCGATTTCGAAAGCGTCGTCAACGCCGGCAAGCCCGTGTTCATCGACTTCTGGGCGCCATGGTGCGGTCCCTGCCGCATCGTCGGTCCCATTGTCGAGGAGCTGGCGCCGTCTTATGACGGCAAGGCCGTGATCGCGAAGTTGAACGTCGACGACAACCCGATGGTCGCACAGCGCTTCGGCGTGACGTCGATTCCGACGATGATGATGTTCAAGGGCGGGAAGCTGGTCGACCGCATGGTGGGCGCGGCGCCGAAGACGGCACTGCAGACCTTCATCGATCGCAACCTGTAATTCGCAAGTTTGGTTGTCCGAAAACGCCGGCCCATTCGGGCCGGCGTTTTCTGTTGTCGGGTTATCGGTTGTCCGCGATGTTGCGCAAGTCCTCCCGGATAACCGACAACTGACAACCGACAACTACGGTTCCAGTTCGTACGACGATCGACAAAGCGTTTCCACTCCGTCCTCGTGCATGACGAACGTGTCCTCGATCCTCACTCCGATCTCGCGATCGGGAAAGTACAGTCCCGGCTCGATCGTCACGATGTCGCCGACCTCGATGAGATCGCGGTTCGACGGCGTCAGCGCGAATGCCGGTTTCTCGTGGATCTCGAGTCCCACTCCGTGGCCGAGGGAGTGCACGTAGCCTTCGAGCGTCGCGGGATTCGATCGTAGCGTCGCGTAGCCCTTCTGTTCGAAGAGATCGCAGACGAGCGCCTGATACTCCGACGCCGGCGTGCCGGGACGCATCGCATCGCGAGCCTTGGTGAATGCTTCGAGCACGTCGGCGTGAACGCGCCGAAGCTCCTCGGGGATCTCGCCGACGCAGAAGGTTCGCGTGAGATCGAAGAAGTAGCCGCTCGACTGGTCGGCGGGGAAGATGTCGAGTACGATCGGCACCGAGGGACGAATCGGCGCGGATGCGTCGCCGCGGGAGTGCGGCACGCCGGCATCGCGCCCTTGCGAGAGGATCGTCTCGTGATCCTCGATCATGCCGAGGCGCGAGATCTCCGATGAAACGAAGCGCTTGAGATCGCCGAGCGTGCGTCCTTGCCATTCGCGCAACATCGCGCGCACACCATCGACGACTTGTTCCGTTCGTTCGCCGACCGAGCGAATGGCGTCGATCTCCCAGGACTCTTTGCACTTGCGCGCGAGCTGGATGAGATCCTCGCCGTTCGAGCGATGGACGTTCCATCCGCGCCGCTCCAGAGACTCCGCGATGCCGAGGTAGAGGTGGAACGGAAGGTTGCCGAAGATGGCGATCGATGATCCGGCGCCGAGCGCGCGCAGTGCGTTCGCGAAGAGCTCCGCGTAGGCCTCGGAGGGATTGACTGCGTCGCGGAAGATGCGCTCGTGATCGAACTCATGAACGAGCCGCACCTCAAGTCCGCTGGCCGCCGCTTCGTCACGCTCCATCGGATAGCGTGATGAGCACCGGCTCGTGATCGAGTCGCTTGATTGCATAGCCGCGCGTGACCTTCGCACCGCGCGTGATCCAGCGAAAAGAAGGATGCATCGCCTCATGCATCGGCACGAGGATGGCGTCGATGCGCCGGCTGCGCATGAGGAGATCGAGATCGCGAAGCATGATGAAAAAGGGTGCCGCCATCCCAATTTGAAGAGGGCGTGGCGTGGGTGACACGCCGGGCGAAGCCCCCAACCGGAACGACGGCACCGACGCAAGCATAGCGCGAGGGGACGGTGCGGGTAGGTAAAGAAGGCAGGCTCGAAGCCTGCGTTCCATTTTCTGGTCCGCGTTCTGCTTATGAGCAAGGGCGCTTGAACTCGCTCCTGCCAACCGCCAACCGCCAACTGCCAACTCACATGAAGATCATGTCGTACAACATCCAGGGACACGCCGCGGCGCGGCGCGAGGATCATCTGCCGAAGCTGGCCGAGGTGATCACCGCGGTGAATCCCGACATCGTGGGGCTTCAGGAAGTGCACTGCGGGACGCGCGTTGGCCCGGCGCATCAGGGCGAAGCGCTGGCGTCGCTCACCGGGATGCAGCACTGGTTCGGACGAAGTTGCGCGATGGACGGCGGTGAATACGGCAACGCTGTTCTCACCCGAGGAACGATTCGCGACGCGCGCGTGCATCCGCTGCCGGGATCGGGTGAGCCGCGGTCGGTGCTGCAGGCGGACATCGACGTCGACGGGACGGGGATTACGTTCTTCGTCACGCACCTCGCGGCCTGGGGACGATTGCTGCGCGTCGCGCGCATGCATCAGGTCGCGGAACTGGGCGACATCACCGCGCGCGGGACTTTGCCGCACGTGCTGGTCGGGGATTTCAACGTGCCGCCGGGCGCCGAAGAAATCCGCACGCTGCTCTCGCATGGGCACCTCCGCGTCTGCGGCGATCCGAAAGAGGCGACGTTTCCGTTGACGCGGCAAAAGCTCGACTACGCCTTCTGCGATCCGCGCTGGGAGCTCGTCCATGCGGAAGTCATCCGTCGCGGCCCCTCGGATCACTGGCCCCTCGTCGTCGAATTGAAACTGCGCGAATCGGAGTCCGCATGACTGTCGAGACACCCCTGTGGGTGTTGATTCTCCTGGCCCTGGGCATCCTCGGGCTCATTCTCATTCTCTGGTCCGTCAAGCGCCGCCGGCGTCCGCGTCTGAAGCTCGATGCCGAAGGCGGAATCGATGACCTCATCCCGACAATCGCCGGACTGACCCAGGGCACGCTCGTCGAAGGAAATCAGATCGAGCTCGTCCAGAACGGCGAGATGTGGGAGCGCGTCTTTCGCGACATCGAAGCGGCGAAGGAGACGATCAACATCGAAGCCTTTCTGGCCAAGCATGGCGAGCTCACGCAACGTTTGACGAAGACGCTGTGCGCGAAGGCGAAAGAGGGCGTCGAGATCCGCATGCTCCTCGACGGCTCGGGCGGTCGCGAGTTCGGCAAGGAAGATGTGAAGAAGCTCTGCGCCGCCGGGTTGCAAGTGCGGGCCTACCATCCATTCCTCTTCAGCAACATCGGTCTTCTCAACAATCGCGATCACCGAAAGATCATCGTCATCGACGGACGCACGGGCTGGGTCGGCGGTCATTGCATCACCGACAACTGGCTCGGCACGGCGCAGGACAAGCAGCATTTCCGCGACATCTCCGCGCGCGTCGAAGGGCCGGTGGTCGCGCAACTGCAATCGGCCTTCGCCGAGAACTGGATCGAAGAGACCGGCGAAGTGCCGGGCGGCGAGCGCTTCTTTCCCGAGGTGAAACGAGCGGGAACGATGAAGGCGCATGCCACCTGGATCTCGCCGGCCGGGAGTCCGTCATCGGTGAAACTGCTGCACTACCTGGCCATCCGCGCGGCGCAGAAGCGCATCACGATTCAGAACCCCTACTTCCTGCCCGATCCCGACGCGCGCGAAGCGCTGATCGACGCCGTGAAGCGGGGCGTCGAGGTGCGCGTGATGATTCCCGCCAGCGAGGCGAGCGACTCGCCGCTCGTGCAGCACGCCAGCCATCATCACTATGGAACGCTGCTCAAAGGGGGCGTGAAGCTCTACGACTATCAACCGACGCTGCTGCACCAGAAAGTCATCGTCGTCGACGAGTGCTGGGCCGCGGTCGGCTCGACGAACTTCGACGATCGTTCGTTCGAGGTCAACGACGAGATCTCACTCGTCATCTACGACGAAAGCATCGCCATGGAGCTCGAGCGCACGTTCGCGAAAGACCTGAAGCAGGCGGTGGCGGTGGATTTCGAGGAATGGAAAAAGCGCCCGACCATGCACAAGCTGAAGGATTTCGGCGCGTTTCTGTTCAACGAGCAGTTGTGATTCGACGGGGTTTCACGCGGAGACGCGGAGAACGCGGAGCGAGTTTTTTTCTTCTCGCCTCCGCGCCCTCCGCGCCTCCGCGTGAACGTATCTCTCTCAGAATGACGGAAGCACGAGCGAAATCGCACACGTCGTTCCCTGTCGGAACGACTCCTCACCGCTCGCGGAGTGCGACCAGAGCTCGCGGTAGATGCTCGGTGCGAGGACGAAGCGCTGCACAGGAATGGAGAACTGCACGCGTACGCCGCCGTTGTTGAAGCCCGTCCCCTCGTCGACCTCGCCGTTCCAGCGGCCGATCGTTTGAATCTGTCCAGTGAGGCGAGGACCGATCCCGACGCGGCCGGCGCGAAAGTTCGGACCGGTAGACCAGGTGATGGTCGTCGGCGCGCGGAAGCCGCGATCGTTTTCGTACAGGCTGAGCGTCGCTTCCGCGAACGCGGTGAAGCGTGCCGGCGTCCATTGTGCGGAGAGGATCGGACGGAACGTGCCGCTGCCGAACTGGATGTGCTCGTGCGTTTTCCCTTCGCGTCCGAGGACGATCGGATTGGCGACCGTATGACCGGCGGGGATCGTCGTGCCGGCGCCGAACACCCAACGCCGCGATGGCGACCATTCGACGCCCGCGCTCGGATCGGTGATGCCGGTCAGCGTCTCGCTGCGGTGGTGAATGTCGCCGTACGGCGGCGTGTATGGCGCGCCGTCGAGCGTCGTATAGCTCACGTGCTGCGCCTTCACGTCATACGGCACGCGAACGAAGAGCTGCATGCGATCGCGTAGTCCGTAGTTCGCCGCGAGCTCGTAATGCGCGAGGTCGAGCTTGACGTGATGCATGTGGTCGGGAATCGCGCATCGTCGCGCACTCGGGGGCGACGTCGGGGCACGTCGCGACGTGCGAGGCCTCGAAGGATCCGAAGGCGGCGTTGAAGCTCACGCGCCAGCGTCCGGGATCGACGATCGTGTTGGTACCTGCTCCGCCGGAGAGGTTGGGATTGCCTCAGGCCGGTCAGGCGTATGCGGAAGGGACGAGCGCGGCGAGCGAGAGCAACAGAACGAACGCGATTCGTTTCATGGCTTCTCCGCTTTCTCGAGCGCGGCGAGCACTTCATCCCACATTCCGCCGGTGACGGCCGTGACGAACTGTCCTTCGGCGTCGTAGATGCGCAGGTAGGGGAGCGCTTCGGCGCGGAACTCGTGTGTGGCCTGTTTCGCGAGGTCGTTGTCCCACTTGCCGATGTTGAGGCGGCGGACGGCGATGTTCTTGCGGCCGCCGGCCATCAGATGCTCGATGCGATTCTCGAGGACGCGGCAGGGGCCGCACCAATCGGCGTAAAAGTCGACGATGGTGATCTTGCCGCGGACGAGAAGGCGGGCGATGTCGGCGGGGCGACCGCTCGTATCGGTCTTGATGTCGAGCGTGCGCACCATCTCGTCGGGCAGCGCATCGATGCCGTTCTTCGGCTGCTCGCCGGGAAACACCGCGCCGAATCCCGAGGCAGTGACGGCGGTGCGGATCCGCTCTTTGTTGAAACCGCCGGGGATCTCGACCGTGGCGGTGCCCTTCTTCGTATCCACCCGCGGGTTCCTGACGCCGTCGACGCTATTCAGCGCCTTGACGATCGGCGGCGCGCAGGCGGCGCAGTCGATGCCGATCACGGTGAACGTGAATGTCTCGGCCGAAAGGGCGGAAGCCGAGAGCAGGCAGAGAACAGCGAAGAATGTGCGCATCGGAGCGGGTAACGATGCGGCGAAACAGGCGATTCCTTCTTTCGCGTCTTCGCGTCTTCGCGCGCACATCGTCTCACGCGAAGACGCGAAGACGCGAAGAGGCAACGGGCAAGCGATGCGTCCGGGCGTGGGTTGTGCTAGGTTTGCGCGCCGCCCATGGATTCGTCTTCCGAGCATCACCATTCCAAACGCTATCTTCTGACCCTTTCGCTGGGTGCGCTGGGCGTCGTCTACGGCGACATCGGCACGAGTCCGCTGTACGCGTTCCGCGAATGCTTCTCCGCCGAGCACGGACTGCGAGCCGACGCCCGGCGAACATCCTCGGCATCCTCTCGCTGGTCTTCTGGTCGCTGGTCATCGTCATCTCGATCAAGTACCTGCTCTTCGTGATGCGCGCCGACAACCGCGGCGAGGGCGGCATCCTGGCGCTGATGTCGCTCGTGCGCGCCGAGGCGCGTCGATGCGACGCGGCGCGCTCCTCGCGCTCGGGCTCTTCGGCGCGGCGCTGCTCTACGGCGACGGCATGATCACGCCGGCGATCTCCGTGCTCAGCGCGGTCGAAGGACTCGACGTGGCGACGCCGGTCTTTCGAGCCGTACATCGTGCCGCTCACGATCGTCGTGCTCATCGCGCTGTTCATGGTTCAGAAGCACGGCACCGCGAAGGTCGGCGCGTTCTTCGGACCGGTGATGCTGGTCTGGTTCGCGATTCTCTCCATCCTCGGCGTCATGCAGATCGTCCGCGAGCCGCATGTTCTTCAGGCCATTCTCCCGACGCACGCGTTCCACTTCTTCACACGAAACCATCTCACCGGCTTCCTCGTGCTCGGCTCGGTCTTCCTCGTCGTCACCGGCGGCGAAGCGCTCTACGCCGACATGGGCCACTTCGGCATCCGGCCGATCCGGATCGCCTGGTTCTCGTATCGTCTTCCCGGCGCTGCTGCTGAACTACTTCGGCCAGGGCGCGTTCCTTCTGCACACGCCGACCGGCGTCGAGCAGCCGTTCTTCCAGATGGCGCCGCAGTGGGCGCTGTATCCGCTGGTCGTGCTGGCGACGCTGGCGACGGTGATCGCATCGCAGGCCGTGATCTCCGGCGCGTTCTCGCTGACGCGGCAGGCGGTGCAGCTCGGCTACCTTCCGCGCATTCGCATCATCCACACCTCGGCGCGCGAGATCGGGCAGATCTACATCAGCTCGATCAACTGGGCGCTGATGGTCGCGGCGATCGGCGCTCGTCCTCGCGTTCCAGCCAATCGATCGAATCTCGCCGCGGCGTACGGCGTGGCGGTCACGGCGACGATGGCGGTCACGACGATGCTCTTCGCTTCGTTTGCGCACGAACGGAAGGGATGGAGCTATCCGCGCGTCGCGCTCTTTGCGGCGCCGCTGCTCGTGATCGACCTGGCGTTCTTCGGCGCGAACGTCGTCAAGATCTGGGACGGCGGCTGGGTTCCTCTCGCCGTCGGAATCTTCATCTTCCTCCTGATGTCGACCTGGCGCCTCGGCCGCAGGATTCTGGGCGAGAAGCTGGCGTCGCAGGCGTTGTCGACCGACGCGTTCATTCGCAACTCGAAGGCAAGCGCATCCCGCGCGTGCCAGGCGTGGCGATCTTCATGTCGCGCAGCGCCGAGGGGATTCCGACGACGCTGCTGCACAACATCAAACACAACAAGATCGTGCACGAGCGCGTGGTGCTCATGACCATCGAAACCGAGGATCGGCCGCACCTCTCGGAAGAAGAGCGTTTCGAGTGGAAGGACCTCGGCTGGGGCGTTTATCGTCTGAGCCTGCACTTCGGATTCATGGAAGATCCGAACATCCCCGCGCTGCTCGAAGGCTTCGAGTCCGCGCCGGTGTCGTTCAATCCGATGTCGACGAGCTACTTCCTCGGCCGCGAGACGCTCATCCCCACGCGCCAGCCGGGCATGGCCATCTGGCGCGAACACCTCTTCGCCTGGATGATGCGCAACTCGTCGAGCGCGTCCGTGTTCTTCAACCTCCCGCCCAATCAGGTGATCGAGGTCGGAGCACAAGTCGAGCTCTGAATTGGTTGTCAGTTGTCGGTTGTCGGTTGTCTGGGGAGTTGCGGCGCACCAGTTTGTCATCCCGAGCGTCGAGCGAGGGACCTGGGCGGTTGCGCGGCACGATGCTCATGTTGCGCGGCACACGCCCACCCAGGTCCCTCGCTACGCTCGGGATGACAGATAACCGACAACCGACAACTGACAACTAATCGTCACCATCTCGAAGGATACGAACCGAGCACCTTGAGCATCTCCGACATGTGCCCGAGGTTCTCGAGCGCGCGGGCGACGTTGGCGTCGTCGGCGCGGCCGGCGAAGTCGAGATAGAAGGCGTACTCCCACGGACGTCCTTCGACCGGACGCGATTCGACCTTGGTGAGATCGATCTCAAGAATCGCGAACGCGCCGAGCGCGCGGAAGAGCGCGCCGGGCCTGTTCGGGACGCGGAAGACGATCGACGTTTTCCAGCGCGTGTGCTCTTCATGACGCTTGATCTCGCGCGCGAGAGTGGGTTGCGAGAGGAGGAGAAAGCGCGTGTAGTTTTGGGCGTTGTCTTCCACGCCGCGGACGAGGATGCGCGCGCCATAGATATCCGCGGCTTCGGCGGACGCGATGCCTGCTTCGTCGGTCGCGCCGCGATCCATGACCATGCGGATCGCTCCGGCCGTGTCGTGGACCGGCGTCGCTTCCATCTGCGGATTCGCTTCGAGGAAGTGATGGCATTGCGCAAGTGCGACCGGATGCGAGTAGACGCGGCGGATCGCGGAGACGTCGACATTCGGCGGCGCGATGAGATTGTGCACGATGCGCAGATGCGTCTCGCCGGTGATCGTCAGCGGCGAATCGAGCAGCAGGTCGTAATTCCGATGGATCGAGCCGGCGAGGCTGTTCTCGATCGGAGCGACGCAGCAGTCGGCGTCGCCACGCCCGACGGAGGCGAACATCGCTTCGAAAGAAGGGCAGGGGACCGGTTCGATCTCCGCGCCCAACAGCCGCCGTGCCGCGCTCTCGCTGAATGCACCACGCTCTCCCTGATACGCCACTTTCAATCCTGCGTTCATCGCTTTCCTCCTGAAAAGAAAAAGGCCCGCTCCTTGTGGGAGCGGGCCTCGTTGTTGTCGTGTATGGGTTTGGCTACACGGCGAGCGGCTCCGCTCCGGTGTGGTGCGGAAAGCCAAAAAATCGAAACGCCGCGCTGTTCATCTGCGGGCCGGAGTATACATCCTGTCGATTGCTTCGCCACACGGCGCGACTTCGAAAACTAAACTTTCGACGGCTTCTTTCGTCTTACCATCGAGTCGTATGCGTATTCGCACCCAACTGGTCCTCGCCGCGTTCCTTCTGGCGGTCCTGCCGCTGGCGGCGATCGTGACGTATTCGTACCTCTCGTCGCGGCAGGCGCTCGAGTCCGCGTATCGACGTGAAGCGGATCGGCTCACGGGGCAGATGGACAAGCGCCTGGCCACGATTCGCGCCGAGCTCGATCAACGCTTGACCTTCGCATCGGCGTTGCCGATTCCCGGCGAGCGCAGCGGAAACGACGTGCGCAACATCGTCACGGTGATGGGCGACTCCGCCGGACTCGTCGACGCACTCGAATTTCATCCCGTGCCGAGCGTGCCTATGCCGATGAGAGTCGTCGTGGGCCAGCACGAGGTCGCCGTTCCAAATCCCGCGGCGACTCCTGCGCCGACGCCGGCCGGTGAAGTGACGCAGGTTGCCGAGACCGCACCGCCGGCACCTCCGGCCGCGCCCTCGGAGCCGGTCGTTATCGACATCCCGCCGATGCCGAACTTCCCTCGCTTCGTCATGTCGGAGGCGCAGAAAGAAGCGGTCGAAGAAGTGTCGAGGCTCGGCGAGCAGCTCGGAAATCAGAAGCTCACGGAAGAGGAACGCGCCGATCTCCGGCAGGAGCTCAAGGTCGCGCAGCAGGAATTGCAGCGCACGATGGAGCAGACCCACCAGCAATTCCGCGAACAGATCCGGCAGGCGCAGCAGGCGAGGCAGGAACGGCAGCAGGCGATCGATCGCGCGCGCGCCGATCGCGCCAAGGAGCGCGGCGAAGCGACGCCCGCGCCCACTCCCGTCGCTGATGCGCAGCCGGTGAAGGCGCAGCGTGCGGCGGTGCGTGAAGCGACCGCGAACGACATCGAGCAGTCGGCCGCGACCGCGAAGAAGGCGACGCTCATTCTCGGACGCCAGTTCGGCGCGCCGGTGCGCCAGGAAGGAGAGCTCGTCGGTCAGCTCACCGCGCGCATCAGTCCCGATCAAGTCATCCGCCGCGTCCTCGGCAGTGCCGCCGACGATCGCAGCGAGATCCCGTTCACCATCGATCGCGAAGGGACGCTCTACACGCGCAGCACCGAGGAGCGCACGCGCCTCGAGGCCCTCGGCATTCCTGACCGCGTGCGCAAAGGGCAATCGACGAAAGGCATCGAAGGCTGGATCGTGTCGACATCGACGGACGCACCGAGCGGGATGAAGATCGGCGTGGCTCGTCCGGTCGGCGACAACTTCGACGATCTCCGCCGCGCCGCCGCGCGCAACTTCGCGCTCGGCCTCGGGCTGATCGTCTTCGCGCTGATCGGCATTGTGCCGTTCTCGAATCACCTCACGCGCGACGTCAAAGTCGTCACCGAGGGTGCGGATCGGATCGCGCACGGCGACCTCATGACGCGCGTGCCGGTGAAGAACAAGAACGAACTGGGGCAACTCGCGCGCGCGTTCAATCGCATGGCCGAAGACCTCAGCCTGCAGCAGCAGAAACTTCTCGAGCAGGAGCGCGCGCGCAAAGAGCAGGAGATTCAGCAGCGACTGCTGGCCGTCGAGTACGACCGCAAGACCTTCGAGCTCGAAGAAGCGCGGCGCTTTCAGCTCTCGATGCTGCCAAAAGAAGTGCCTCTCCATTCCGCGTACGACGTCGCCGTCTTCACGCGCACGGCGACGGAAGTCGGCGGCGATTACTACGACTTCCGTCTCGCCGGCGACGTTCTCTCGATCACGATCGGCGACGCCACCGGACATGGCGCGAAAGCGGGGACGATGGTCACCGTCGTCAAGACGCTCTTCGCCGGTTACGACGGTCGCAGCGAGCCGGGGGCCTTTCTCGGCGACGCGGCGGAGAAGATCAAGCGGATGGATCTCGGCCGGATGGCCATGGCCTTGTCGCTGGCGCGTTTCGAAGGGCGACACCTCATGGTCGCATCGGCCGGCATGCCGCCCGCGCTCGTGCATCGCGCGGCGACGCGCGAGATCGAGGAGATCGTGATCTCGTCGACTCCGCTTGGCACGTTGGGAACGGAGTACGAACAGACCGCGGTCGAGCTCGCGAGCGGAGACACCGTGCTGTTCCAGAGCGACGGCTTCCCCGAGCTCATGAACGACGCCGGGCAGCAACTCGGCTACGTCGGCGCAATGGAACGATTCGCGACGGCGGCGCAGGAAGCGTCAGCGAACGACGTCATCGCGCGACTCTCGGAACAGGCCCGCGCGTGGCACGGCGAGGCTCCTCCCAACGATGACGTGACGTTCGTCGTGGTGCGCGTGGCGTGAAGATCCTCGCGATTTCAGGCAGCCTCCGCGATGGATCGTCGAACACGACGCTGCTCCGCGCTGCGCGACTCCTCGCGCCTGACGGTGTGAGTATCGAGTTGTACGGCGGACTCGGCGAGCTGCCGCACTTCAATCCCGACCTCGATCGCGACGGAACGACGCCGCCCGACGTTGTTGCGGAGTTTCGCGATCGCGTCGGCGCCGCGGACGCGTTGCTGATCTGCAGTCCGGAGTACGCGCACGGAGTGCCGGGCGCGCTGAAGAACGCACTCGACTGGCTGGTGAGCAGCCCGGCGATCATCGCCAAGCCGATCGCGTTGATCAACGCCTCGTTCCGCGCGACGTACGCATACGCGTCGCTGCTCGAAACGCTCACCGTCATGTCCGCCCGCGTGATCGCCGCCGCCTCGATCACGGTGCCGCTCGATGGTCGGAAGAATCTCGACGAAGCCGCGATCGTCGCCGACGCGGAACTGGCGACGCGGTTGCGAACGGCGATCGGCACGCTCGCTGCGGTCGATCTTCGAACGTAGCAGATCACGAAAATTTCCAGTCCCCTCTCCCCGCCGCAGCCTCATCGCGATGGGGAGAGAGTTAGGGTGAGGGGCGATTCTCGCGCAAAGCACGACCCCTCACCCTAGCCCTCTCCCCGTTCGCGATGAGGCTGCGAACGGGGAGAGGGGACTAACAGAACCTTCGCGTGCTGCGCTCCCCATCTCCGTGTCGGCTATGATCGCGCTTCATGAGACTTGGTTCCCTGTGCGTGCATTTCGCGACTGAAGAACAGGCGGAAGTCCTGCGCGGCGATTCGTCGTTGCGCGTTGTGGAGATCGGCGCGGCTATCCGTTCGCAGGAGGATCTTTTCCGCGAGCTGGCGCGCGTGCTGGAGTTTCCGGACTACTTCGGACACAACTGGGACGCGGTCAGCGACTGCCTCGGCGATCTCGACACCGAGCAGCCGCTTGCGCTGCTCGTGCACAACTCCGCCGCGCTCTGGAGCCGCATGGCCGAGGAGATCAACACGCTCGTCGAAGTCTGGATCGACGCTTCGACCTCGCTCGGCGGCGATCTCCATCTCGTGTTCGTTCGATGACGGATCGTGCGGGCATGAGAAGAAAAGCGAACCCGCTGATTTTCCTCGCCGCCGTCTGCGCCGTGCTCATCGGCGCATGGTTGCAGCGCGGCGAGAAAGTCGCGGCGCCGCAGCCGGGACATGCGCCGTCGCGCATCGAGCAGGTCGTACCCGATCCGGCGGAACGCGCGCAGGTTCTCGCGACCATTGCGTTGATCGAGCGCGGCGGTCCGTTTCCGCACCGGCAGGACGGCACCATCTTCGGCAATCGCGAGAGCCGTTTGCCGGCGCAGGCTCGCGACTACTATCGCGAATACACGGTTCCTACACCCGGCGCGAAGGATCGCGGCGCGCGGCGCCTGATCCGCGGCCAGGCAGGGGAGCTGTACTACACGCGCGACCACTACCGCACGTTCATGAAGATTGATTGATGAGGATGAATCGATGAGACCCAAGGACACCGACTACGCCGCGCCATTCGCCGATTACATTGCCAACGTGCCGGAAGACGACGTGCTCGACGCGATCGAGCGTCAGTCCTCGGAAACGCAGAAGTTTCTCGCGACGCTCGACGATTCACGCGCGGCGTTTCGCTATGAGGCGTCGAAGTGGAGCGTGAAGGAAGTCATCGGTCACCTGATCGACGCCGAACGGGTCATGAGCTTTCGTGCGCTCGCGTTCGCGCGCGGCGACACACAGCCGCTTCCCGGTTTCGAAGAGAAGGACTACGTCCAGAATGCGCACTTCGATGACTGGTCCCTCGGCGATCTCGCCGAATCGTACGCGCTCGTGCGCCGCGCGAACATCGTCTTCTTCTGCAACCTGCCGGCCGAAGCGTGGGATCGCCGCGGTGTCGCGAACGACAACGCCATCACCGTGCGCGCGCTCGCGTACGTCATCGTGGGGCACGAGCGTCATCATCTGCGCGTGTTGAAGGAGCGCTACCGGCTCTGACCTCGTACTTGCGTCGCAGCTCTTCGCGTTCGGCATCGTTGTAGAAATGGCGCGCGTAGCGGCTCTCGAGTATGCGATCGACGAACTCGCGGTCGAGGCGAAGCGCGCTGCCGAACTGGCGGAACGCCGTTCCGACCGTTTTCTCCGACGTCCGATTTTTCGTGCGCAGGACGATCGACGGGACGTCGAGAAATGCAGCGAGGGCCGTGGCCTTGTCGGGGTCGGAAAGCTCGCTCTTGAGGATGAGCAGATCGAATCGATCGGTGCGAATCGTCTGATGCCCGGCCGCGGGGAACGGATGCTGGTAGACATCGATGCCGGTCGCGGGAAGCATCTCGTCGTCGAACCAGGTCAGCGGCTCTTCGTGGGTGAACCGCGAGAGAAAGCCCTCGGCCAGCGACGCCATCGGAACGCTCTCGTGCGCTTTCGGCGTCCGCCAAATCTGGTCGAGATGTTCGAAATACGAAGAGAGATTGCGCGCGATGGGATCGCGCACCAGCGTGATGAGCTTCGCGCGCCCGCTGCGATCGAGCAGGCGACGCCGGATGCGAAGCCCGAGGCGATCGTGCGGAGGAACGGGAGGAATCTCCCAGCCGAGCGCGCGCCGCGCCTCGCGCATCGCGTTCAGGTGCGCGGCATCCATCCGATGCACGTGAAAGACCGGAAGTCCGAGCTCGTCCAAAGCCGCGATGATCGAGCTCGAACCGACCTTGGCCATCTGATAGACGATGACCGGCACGACCCCGAAGAGATTTCCGTGCAGCGCGCACCACCGATCGAGGCGACGATGGGCAGCCTTGTGAAGAGGCCTGTTTGATCGCATCCCTTGCACGAACCCGCAGAATCCGCGCCACACGCCGTCATCCCGAGCGCCGAGCGATCCCGGGTGGGGCGGCGAAAAATCGGCGGGCTATAAGCCCGCCCTCCTGCTGGACCCCCGCGCAACTCAACCCCACTGGGCACCCGCACGTCCGTAAGCCTTGGGCAACCAACGCCGTCGGCTGGGCCGACTAGAACGGAACTTCTTCGTCGTCCTCGTGCATCTCGGGGGACGACGACTTGCTCGCGCCACCCGTCGAGCCGCGGGACTGACTGTAGCCGCCGCCGTAGCTGCCGCCGCTGCCGGAGCCGCCGCCTTCGTCGCCGCGGCGATCGAGCATCTTCATCGTGTTGGCGACGATCTCCGTGCGGTACTTCTTCTGGCCGCTTTCCTTATCGTCCCAGCTATCCGTGCGAATCGAGCCCTCGATGTAGACGAGCTTTCCCTTGCGCAGATACTGCCCGCAGATCTCGCCGAGCTTGCCCCAGGCCGTGATGTTGTGCCACTCGGTACGTTCCTGCTTCTCGCCGCTCTTGTCCGTGAACTTCTCGTCGGTGGCCACCGTGAACTTGACGACCGAGGTGCCGCCGGCAGTCGACCGAATCTCGGGATCCTTCCCGAGGCGTCCGACCAGAATGACTTTGTTGATCATGGATGAGTTCTCCTTACTCGCGGACCGATTCTAACTGCTGCTGCAAGCCGGTGTCGATTTCTACGGCGGATAGAATGCGCGACGCGATGAAATGCGTCATTCAGCGTGTTCGCAGCGCCTCCGTTAAGGTCGGGGACGAGCTCGTCTCGGAGATCGGCACCGGACTTCTCATCCTCGCCGCGGTGGAGAAAGGCGACAGCGAGAAGGCCATGATCGACACCGCGAAAAAGATCCGCGAGCTGCGGATCTTCGCCGACGACGCCGGCAAGATGAATCGCGACGTCGCCGAAGCGCGCGGCGCGATCCTGGCCGTCTCCCAGTTCACGCTCGCCGGCTCGATCGCGCAAAGGCCGCCGCCCCAGCTTCGACAACGCCGAGGAGCCGGAGACGCGCGCGCGAGCTCTTCGATCAATTCGTTCGCGAGCTGGCAGCGACCGGCATCGAAGTGCGAGACGGGGCGGTTTCGAGAAATGATGATCGTCACGCTGGAAAACGACGGGCCGGTTACGTTCGTCTGGCCCTGAAGCAGTTGTCAGTTGTCAGTTGTCGGTTGTCCCGCGATTCTCTCCGTTTGCGGATTGTTCTCCCCAAGGCGCAGACAACGGACAACCGAGAACCGACCACCGAACTTCGTTCGCTATACTGCCGCGCCTATGCAATACCGACCCACCGATATCGAGCCGAAATGGCAGCAGCGATGGGCCGAGGCGCAAGGTCGCGGAGATCGACGTCACGGCGCTAGGGAGAGAAGTCCGATAAGCTCTACATGCTGAACATGTTCCCGTACCCGTCGGGCGACCTCCATGTCGGCCACGGCCGCAACTACATCCTCGGCGACGCGCTCTACCGCTACTTCCGCATGCAGGGGCGCGCGGCGCTCAATCCGATGGGCTGGGACGCCTTCGGCCTTCCTGCCGAGAACGCCGCCATCAAGCGCGGCATCCATCCGCGCGAGTGGACCGTCGGCAACATCGCCAGGATGAAGGCGCAGTTCGGCCGCTGGGGCATCCTCTACGACTGGTCGAAAGAGCTCGCCTCCTGCGAGCCGGAGTACTACCGCTGGAACCAGTGGCTCTTCCTGCAGCTCTATAAACGCGGTCTCGCGTATCGCGGAACGGCGCCGGTGAACTGGTGCCCGCAGGATCAGACCGTGCTCGCCAACGAGCAGGTCGTCGACGGCCGCTGCGAGCGCTGCGGCGCGCTCGTCGTGCAGCGCGAGCTCGAGCAGTGGTTCTTCAAGATCACCGACTACGCCGACCGCCTCGACGCCGGTCTCGACACGCTCGAGCACTGGCCGGAGAAAGTGAAGCTGATGCAGCGGAACTGGATCGGCCGCTCGGTCGGCGCCGACGTCGAGTTCGACGTGCCGCCGCTCGGACATCCGATCCGCATCTTCACGACGCGTCCCGACACGATCTTCGGCGCGACGTTCATGGTGCTCGCGCCGGAGCATCCCGACGTCGCGACGCTCATCGCCGACAAGCCCGATCGCGAAGAGATCGAAGCGTGGATCACGACGGTGCGCAATCAGATCGAACCTCGAGCGGCAGGAGAGCGGGGAAGGAAGGGCGCTTCACCGGCAAGCGCGCGACCAATCCGTTCACGAACGAAGAGATCCCGATCTGGCTCGGCAACTTCGTCCTGTTCTACATCTACTGGTTCGGTTGCCTTGCTGTCAACCTGCCCCTCAACAAGCGTT
>CAVWUH010000003.1:0-6397 GCA_963758195.1 uncultured Acidobacteriota bacterium
AGAAGTCGTTCACCTGGTTTTCGCCGCATCAATCCGCGCTGCGACATCGGTATGACCATGCCGTCGTGCGGTGTCCGCGGGACGCTCCCCCGCGCGATTGGCGTGAATGGGATTGGCTCCGGCCGACAGAAGCACTTCGGCGGCTTTCAACGATCCAGTCTCGGCCGCATGATGCAAGGCGGTGAAGCCGGAGAGGTTTTCCGCATCGATCTTTGCACCGTGCTCCAGAAGCACATGGATCGCTTCCGGACGATTGAAGCACGCGGCCCAGTTGAGCGCGCGACGTCCGTTCCTGCTCTTGCGGGTATCGAGCGCTTCGATGTCCGCGCCGTCCTTCAACGCGCGCACGATCTCCGCGGTGTCCCCGGACATAGCGGCGTCCCAGAGTCTTGTCTGCGCCGTGGATCCGTCACCTCCCGGTGCGCTCCGCACGATGGCGGCGATGGAGTCGATGAGGCCATCGGGATCCATTACGCCGTTATGCAGCACGACGATCGTGAATTTCTCATCGATGAACCTGCGATACCCGGTCGAGTTGCCGCCGGAATGACCAACGGAGCGGTGTCCCGGCGAATCGTCGACCACCCATCCCAGCCCGTAGCCGATCGTCTTTCCATCGATGCGAAACTTCGATCCGTCGTTCAAGGACGTCGTAGCCCACATCTCCCGAGTCAACTCGGGCTTCAGTAACCGGCCCGAATCGAGCGCCGCGTTCCACATGATCAGATCGTCGAGACTCGAGGAGAGCCCGCCCGCTGCGTGGACATAGGGAGGGAACTCCAGGTGCCGCGGCACGGGTTGCCCGCTGTCGGAGCGTTCGTAGTTCACCACGCGAGAACGGGTGTCGCCCGGTGAGACGAAGAAGGTGTGCTTCATGCCGAGGGGCTGAAACAACCGTTCATTCATGAAGGCCTCAATCGTCTTGCCCGACACGTGCTCGACGATCCGCGCGAGGAGAACGTAGTTGGTCTGCGTATACGACCACCGGTCGCCAGGCGCAAACTGCAGCGGCGCATGGACCAGCATCGGAAGCGCGGCCTCCCACGAATCCGCGATGAGGTCCAACTCGCCGGAACGGCGCGTGATGTCCGGAAGGCCCGAGGTGTGTGAGAGAAGCTGACGAACGGTGACCGATTGCCAGGGCGGTGGAAGGCCCTCGAGCAGATCACCGAGGCGGTCAGAAAGATGAAGCCGGCCATCGCTGACCAGCAGCAGCACGGACGTCGCCGTGAACGACTTCGTCGTCGACGAGAGCTGGAACGGAACCTCTCCCGTGATGGGCGCACGAGTCTGCACGTTCGCCACTCCGAGCGTAACCCGCTTGACCACCTTGCCATCTTTGATCACCGCCGCCGCCAGACCCGGAATCTGATTCGCCGTCATCTGGCTCGCCAACAGCCGGTCCATCGCCTGCGACTGCTCGGGACGAAGTCCCTGCTCATGCGACTCTCGATGGCAGCCGGCAACGCCGAGGCTCAGAACGGTGATGGCCGCCACGAGGACCACTGCGCTTCGCCGGATTCGAGTTGCTGATCGTCTGCTCATCACCCACACTACGGCCCCGCGAGTCGGGCGTTTCATTTCCGCATCCCATTGTCGGTTGCGTCGCCCGACGCCCAACAAGACGCGGCGCACGAAACGCGTGCCGGCCGCGTCAAGTTCATGCTGGAGACTTCGACCCCCTTTCAGTGTGACGAAGAATTCAAGCGATGAGACATCGGCACCCCACGCCAGTGGTCCGAATACGAAGTCTCGGTCTTCGCGTAACCCCGTTGAAGGTCTCCCGTGATCAACGAAGCGAACGCATGTGATGGCACAATCGGTTGTGATGGAACTTGCGCATGCCGCCTCCGGCGCGTCGATGATCCGCAAATGCTTCGAGCGCGATGGCTGGGCGCTGGTTCAGCGCTTCCTCGGACCACGAGACGTCGAATGCCTTCGCGCGGCGACCGACGAGCTGGCGTCGAAAGGTGCACACCTGTTGGGAGATGCGGAGATCGACGGCGCGCGCTATTACGTCCAATCCGCGAGCGGCCGCCGAGGTGAGGCAGCGGTCCGTCCCGGAGCGTTGCGAAAGATCACGTTTGCGTCATCGGCCAGCTTGCCGGTGAGCCTCCTCCGCAACGACCGTCGGGTCCTGAAGCTCATCGAGAGCGTCGGCGTAAGCTCGCCGCGGTGGATCGTCGATCAAGTCAACCTGAAGGCGCCGAGGGTTGGTACTGGCTTTCCCTGGCACCAGGACGTGGCGTTCGTCGCATGGCAGCAGCGTGACGCGATCGCTGAGTTCGGCGGAGCGAACCTGGTGATCGCCCTCGATCGTGCGGACGAGGTGAACGGCGGGTTTGAAGTCCTCTCCGGCACCCATGCCGGCGGCGCAGTGAACTTCGATTACGACACTTCGCAGACGAATGCCGGCGTCTTTGACGAAAGCCGGCGAACACTCATCCCGCTCGATCCAGGTGACGCGGTGATCTTCCATCCGCACCTGGCGCACGGTTCGGGCCCGAACGCCTCACCGTTTCAGCGCCGCCTCCTCGCTCTGTGGTTCATCGGCGGGCCAGTGGCCAGTCCCCGTCGCCGACTTCAGAGTGCGGAGTGAAATCGGCCATGACAGTCACGTCTTCATTCGGCTGCACGACGACCGCGGCGTGAAGTCCGCCTGCAACGCCTCTGGGGCCAGCCAACGGCGATCGGTGACAGATCGCGACAGCCGCCGAACGGCCGCGCGATGAGCCGCGAGGCCCGCACGCGAGACTACACCAAGATGTGCTGCAGCCAACGCGGACCGAGTCGGCTCGATCGGGACAGTTCGGCGGACGCCAAATTAGAAGGGACCCACGTCAAACCGACTTGCCACCTTCTTCTCAAAAAGCCTCGCGTGGTACTCATTCCGGAAAGCAAACCGGACATCGAGGCCGCCCGGGAAAATTCCTTCCGGATCGGAAATGGTCAAAACCGCGGTCGGTCGAAGAAGTGTGGCATCAGGATCGATCAAGACATTTTCCTCGATCTCGGCCTGCTCGAAGTGCAGTCGCTCCAAATGGAATTGAACAAATTTGATGTCCTCGTGCCGAAGAAGGAGGCGAACTGCGCCATCGCCACTGTTGAACGCGATTCCCGCGTCATCAACGACTACCGCCCCATCCGCACGTTCATCGTGCTTCGGATGGCCGCCGATGTATCGTGCGCGGTCGTCTGCGTAGGCGCCTGAAGATGTCGCGTTTTCGAGGGCGGCCAAGTCCTCACGAAGCCGCACCATGAAATCAGGCGGAAGTCTGGAACCGAACTGCTTGTCGATCACATCCAGTTCCAGCACGCGCGACTTGGCCAGGAGGACGACGAGATGTGCTATCTGATCGGAGAGCCCTTCTACGGTGGAGGCAGCGTTGCGAATGCCGAGGAGCCGCTTCGCATCAGAAAGCCCGAGGTCGCGAATGGCTTGGCGGATCTGAAAACACGCGGGACCAACGGCTGCTGCGACATCACGGTTGACATCCTCGCTGTTGAATCGGGCTAGCGTAACGCCGGCGAGGTCAGATGGTAGCTTCAAGTCCCTCGTGTCGCTGCAGATCGCAAAGGTGCGGGCGCGCCCGAGCCTCCCCATAAAGAGACCAAGCTCGAACATGACGTTGTCCCGGGGGGCTTGTACGGCCACGTCTTGAACACGGAGGACGTCGTCGGGTGTTAACACGAGAACGGCGAAGTCGAACCGGTCGAGCATCGCGACCAGGGATTCGAGTGTTCCCTGGTTGAGCCCGAAGGCACCCTCATTCCAAACGCTGACCAGAGCATCATCCTTGAGCTGGAACTGAACCGCCCGAGCGATCTCAATTCCCTCGCGCGACGATCCGACGAAGACGGTTGGCTTTGTCATGGAGTTCGATGGCACGCCTAAAGGTTTGCGGTTCAGCGGCGCGAACCGCGCGCCGAGACCGCGAAACTAGGAGAACAGTAAAGCAGCGGTTCGTGTCCGCTGCAACCGCGGAGTTGGACGTGCACGCCGCCGAACGCGCCGCCGCGTCGTGAGGGCGCGAAGATCTGCGCGCTGCCGTCGTGAAGCTCGCCTCGCCCGGCAACTTCCAGACATTCAAGGACGCGCTGACGTCCCACCCGCGCCTCAACGTGGAGATCCTGCGCGAGAAGGAGGACTACGCCGCGCAATCGCAGACGCTAGTGAAGATCACCAACTTCCTTGCCGGCACCATCACTACGCCGATGGGACTCGGCGCGATCTTCGGTGCACTGAACACGATGTACACCGCCGTCTCCGCCCGCGCCCGCGAGATCGCCACACTCGAAGCGATCGGCTTCAGCGGCTCGCCGATTCTCGTCTCGGTTCTCATCGAGTCGATGCTCCTCGCCGTCATCGGCGGCACCATCGGCGCCATCGGCGCCTGGCTCGCCTTCGACGGCTTCCCCGCCGCGACACTCAACTGGCAGACCTTCAGCCAGGTCACCTTCTCCTTCGACGTTCAACGCCGCGCTGCTCATCCGCGGCTTCGCGCGGCGAGAATGCCGGTGGCGGTATCGCTGAGAGAACGATAAGAGCAACGAACACGTTGGACCGCTCGGCGTAGCCGGCGGTCCAACCCGCAACCGCACAAACCACCGTGTTATCGTCTTCGCGATGCCAGCCCGCGACACGACTCCTCGCGCCGCAGCGATTCAACGGCAGCTCTACCGCGAAGCCGGCCCGTCGGGCCGCGCACAGATCGCCGTCGACTTGAGCGACGCGGTTCGTGTGACCACGATCGCAGGTATTCGACGTCGCCATCCGGAGTATTCCGAGCGAGAGATTGCACGATCCTTTCTCCGCCTCGTTTACGGCATCGAAAGAACGTTGAGCGTCACGTGTATCGGCGCTACGCCGTCTTAACTCTTGAAACGCTTCTTGGAAGCACACCGGCCGACTCCAATTCCTTCTGGAGTTCGGAGAATGCATCGAGAACATCTTTCTCGAAGTCGAGGCGGTTGATTCCCGCCAGATCGCTCGGTAGCTCAGTTCCCCGCTTCAGAATGATAGAAACACGCGCTCGCCCCAGCTTTCCAAACAACCATCCCAATTCGAACGTTACGTTGGGCCGCGCCTGACGATAGTTCTCGTTCGGAGAGTCTACAAAATCGTCCGGTGTCAGAAGGGCAATTGCGTAGGTTGCGTGTCCGGCCTCCTGCTCAAACTTTTCGATGATCGTTCGTCCGCGAGCGGGAAGGTTTCGGAAGATGACAGGCGTGATCTGAAGGCGTCTGATGATTTCGTCGAGCTTCCCTAGGTCTTTGGTATTGCGACCGTGAATCACCAGAACTTTCGGGTGCATGTGCTCAGCGGCCTTCAAATGGCGTCTCCGCTGAGCGCCCTGAACAAGCGGAGTCTGCCCAAAAGTGCCGTTCCTCTGGATCGCTCGTTGCGCAAAGCCGCTGATCTCCGGGTCAGGAGAGTCGGTCGCAGCTTGGAACGCTACACGGAGATGGGCATCGGCAACTGTGGTGAGTTTCTTTGCCTTGAGACGCAAGAGAGAAAGGGCGGTTAAAGCCGATCGCTTGTGTTCTTCGGAATAGGACGGCGACGCCACGATGCGACCGAGCACGCTGGCGCCTCGATCGGCCAGCGTGGGCGACAACATCCCGTCCGGAATGAAGGCAAGGAGAGTTTGAACAAAGAGCAGGATCTTGAGATGATCGAGCGGGTCAGGACAGTCTTCCAGTCGAGCAATCAAGTAGCGCATCGCGGCCGTTCGGTCCTTCCCGAGCAAAGATCGTCCACGCGCGACGACGTCATCGACATCCTGAGTCAGCAAAGCATCGAGTTCACTTGCTTTCCAGCTCATCGCCTTCCCGCCCTCCTTTCGAGTCGCCGACGCTCGTTGGGCTCGATCGGCGCGCCGATTCGATCGAGTGCCGTGAGAACAGCATCTGCAAACAGCGGGTCCGTCTGAATTCTGCCCGGCGTAGCGTAAGTTCCCGAGATGTCGCCGACTTCGACGATCACACCCTCCTCGATCTCCAATTCACCCGCCGCACGCACATCCGCGTTGTGAAACAGCGTCTCATGTTTCACGGCGTCAGGTGTACCACGCTTTCCGTCAAGGCCAACATGGATCGCGAAGTTCTCGGCCACCGCGTAAATGAGCGCCTGCCGACGTTTACTGACGCTGACGCCGGCAGTCAACGCCTTCGCTCGATCCGTGGGATCGTGGATCAAGCCGTTCACGAGTAGAGCGGCAAGGTCATAGACTGTTCCCTTCGACGCGCAGTGATCTTCACCCTTGGCCTGCCGGCTAGCTTCCTTGATCCGGTCGTAGGTAAACACTCGTTGCCAGTAAGCGTGCTGCCTGAGGCAAGCGGAGTCAAGTGACCACCGCGCCGCCGAACGAAAAGCGCTCACTTCCCGAACAGCACT
>CAVWUH010000004.1:0-3464 GCA_963758195.1 uncultured Acidobacteriota bacterium
GCGCAGCCGACGCCAGTCAACTCGTCCACGGTTCCGATCGAATGGGTCCCGATGGCCGCGGGTGATTTCAATCGCGATGGAAGAGGCGACATCTTCTGGGTCAACTCCACGACTGGAGAAACGTCGGTGTGGCTGATGAATGGCGCAAACTACTCGGCTGCTTTCCGATCGATCACGGTTCCGACTTCCTGGAAAGTCGCGGGCAGTGTCGATTTCGACGGCGACGGCCGCTGGGATCTCTTCTGGTTCAATCCGTCCACCGGACAGACGTCGATCTGGTTGATGAACGGCACGGGCTCCCCAGCGACGTACACCACGCCGACGATGACGGTGGGCTGGAAGCCCGCGAACTTCGGCGATTACAACGCCAACGGCAGGGGTGATGTGTTCTGGCATAACCCATCCAGCGGCCAGACTCGGGTGTGGTTGATGAACATCACCACGATCGCATCGCAGTTCGACACGCCGACGCAGGCTCCGCCCTGGAAGGTCGTCTCGCCGTAGTTTCAGTTTTTTGCTGTGCAGGGCGGCCTCGCGAAGGCCGCCCTATTGCACGCCGGATGAGCAATCAGCACGCAGTCGAAAAATCCGAAATCGATGAACTGTCCGGCGTGTGATTCACGGTCGACCGAGCTGTTCCTTCGCCGTGCCGGCGTGCCCGTGCATCAGAATTTCCTGTTTGCGAGCGCGGAGCTCGCGCGGGAAAGCGCGCGCGGAGATCTGGACATGACCGTCTGCCACGCCTGCGGTTTCGTTTTCAACGCCGCCTTCCGGCCCGAGCTCATCACGTACGGCGACGACTACGACAACAATCAGATCTGTTCTCCGACCTTTCACGATTATGTCGACGGGCTGGTGAAGCACCTCGTCGACGAGCTCGGCGTGCGCGGTACCACGATCGCGGAAGTCGGCTGTGGCAAGGGCTATTTCCTGATCAAGCTCGTGGAGGCGGACGAGAACAATCGCGGCGTTGGTTACGACACGAGCTACATCGGTCCGCCCGATGCGCTCGACGGCCGCGTCGTCTTTCATCGTCGCTACTTCGGCGCCGGCGAAACATCGATCGCTCCGGGCTTGCTGCTCTGTCGCCACGTGATCGAGCACGTTCCCGATCCGCGGGAGATGCTCCGTTGCATTCGCGCGGCGCTCGGCGATTCCGAGCGGACGCTGGTCGTGTTCGAGACACCCTCGGTGCGTTGGATTCTGCGCAACCGCGTGATCTGGGATTTCTTCTACGAGCACTGCTCGCTTTTTTCCGCCGCATCGTTGCGTGCGCTGTTCGAGCAATGCGGATTCGCGGTCGACGAAGTGCGCGAGGTCTTCGGCGAACAATATCTCTGGCTCGAAGGACGGCCTGCGCCGTCATCGCCAGAGACCTCGGTCGCCGAGGGAATTGTGGAGGAGTGCCGCGACTTCGCGGCGCATGAACGAGAGCTCGTTGCGGATTGGACCGCGCGCATCGATGCAATGGCGTCGGATGGAGCAGTGGCGGTGTGGGGAGCGGGCGCGAAAGGCGTGACGTTCCTCAATCTCGTCGACCCCGGCCGGCATCGTATCGACTGCGTCGTCGATTTGAATCCGCGGAAACATGGACACTTCGTGGCCGGCACCGGGCATCCCATCGTGAGCCACCACGATCTCCGCGCGCGCGGCGTGAAGAACGTCGTGCAGATGAATCCCAACTACGAACAAGAGAATCGCGCTCTCGCCGCCGCGGCGGGGCTGGATCTGAATTTTGTCGTTTGAAAGGGGGCGCCTTTGCGTCTCGTGATCGATACCGACCGGAGCGAAATGCAAGTCGAGGATGGCGGCGCCACGCGCACCATTCCCCTCGGATCGCCCGAAGCCTTCGACCTGATCAGCCGCGAATGGGTGCGTGCGGGCTGGAGCGCGCGCTATCCCTACACGTTTTCCTGGCTCGGCCGCCCGGTGATCCAGTTGCCGGAAGACCTGGTGCGCGTGCAGGAAGTGATCTATCGCGTACAACCCGACGTCATCGTGGAGACGGGCGTCGCCCATGGCGGATCGCTGATCTTCTACGCGGGTCTCTTCAAGGCCATGGGGAAGGGTCGCGTTGTCGGCGTCGACATCGAGATCCGTCCCGCCAATCGCACCGTGATCGAACAGCATCCTCTCGGATCGGCGATCACGCTCATCGAGGGGAGCTCGGTCGACGAAGAAACTCTGCGCGCGGTGCGGGCGCAGATCCGCCCGGGTGAAACGGTGATGGTCATCCTCGACTCCGATCACTCCAAGCGTCACGTGAGCCTGGAGCTCGACGCGTATGCGCCGCTCGTGACGCCGGGCTCGTACATCGTGGCGACGGACGGCATCATGCAGGACCTCGCGGACATGCCCCGCGGCAAGGATGACTGGTCGTGGAACAACCCCGCCACGGCGGCGCGCGAGTTCGCGGCGGCGCATCCTGAATTCGTGCTCGAACAACCAGCCTGGTTCTTCAACGAGAGCGAGCTCGCGAAAAACATCACGCACTGGCCCGACGCCTGGCTGCGCCGGCTGAGCTGAACGAATCATTCATGACTGCTGACTCGCACCCGCGCGTCGTCATCACCGGCGCGACGGGATTCATCGGTGCACCTGCCGTGCGCGCGGCGATCCGCCGCGGCTGCGAGGTGCATGCGATCTCGCATTCCATGCCTCGCGAACCCGAGGAGGGCGTGATCCAACATCAGATCGACCTCCTCGGCGGCGAGGAGGGTGTGCGCAAGCGGATCGCGGAGATCGGAGCGACACATCTGCTCCATCTCGCATGGTGCGCCGAGCCGGGAACATTCTGGACTTCGCCGGAAAACGTTCGCTGGGTGCGCGCGACGTCGAGTCTCGCCGAAGCATTTTCCGCGGCGAGTGGAACGCGTTTCGTAGGCGCCGGTACGTGCGCCGAATACGACTGGCGCTTCGGCTTCTGCAGCGAAGACGTCACACCCTGCGAACCGGCGACGCCGTATGGAATCGCAAAGGACACAACCCGTCGCCTCCTGGATGCGCAATTGCGCGCGGCGCAGGTTTCGTTCGCCTGGGGACGCGTCGCGTTTCTCTACGGCCCGCGCGAGCATCCGGATCGTCTCGTGGCCTCGGTGATCCGCTCGCTTCTGCTAGGCGAAATCGCGCGGACGACGCACGCTCGTCAGATCCGCGACTTTCTGCACGTCGACGACGTCGCCGATGCGCTCGTCGCGCTCCTGCTCAGCGACGTCGAGGGCGCAGTGAACATCGCATCAGGCGAGCCCGTCGCGATTCGCACGCTTCTCGACTTCATCGCCGAGGAGATCGGCGGAAGCGGGCATCTCGCCATCGGTACTCTTTCGCCGAGGGAGGAACCGTCCCTCATCGTCGCCGACGTTCGAAGATTGCGGGAACTTGTCGGCTGGACTCCCCGATTCACTCTCGAGAGTGGTCTGCGCGACACGATCGATTGGTGGAGAGCAGGCATCCATTGAAGCCCG